>CAVTII010000001.1:0-198485 GCA_963734705.1 uncultured Acidobacteriota bacterium
GGAATCCAGCGCGGCGACGGCATCTTCGGTGAGCGGCTTCCAATAGCGCATGGCGGTGACGGCGACAGGATCAATGTATGGACTGACAGCGGCGACCAGGCGAGCGCGCTGGCGTTCGGTGAGGATGCCGATGGGGGACCGGCGGCCGATCTGTGCGTAGCGTCCGGCAACGGGAGGAGTGCGTTTCCTGGCGATGTAGCTGGCGAGCGGGCCGCGAATGAAATTCAGGGGGCCGAGGGGGATGATGTCCGGGTCGAGAAAGAGATTGCGAAGGAAAGGCTCGACGGTGTCGAGGGAGTCTGGGCCTCCGAGTTGGAAGAGGACGATGCCGACGCGCTTTTTGGATTGTGGAGGCATGAGCGTTGGATTGTTCCCTTTCTTACGTCGGCGATACTCCTGAGCGTACGATGCAGGGCGAGCCGCCTCCCAGTTGCGCGAAACGCGCTCCGGCGGGCGAGCTGAAGGAACGCCCTGCGGGCTTGCTTGCCGGCAGGATGCCGGCGCTACCGGCGCGGTACCAGGTTCTTCAGGCGATCGAGTTCGGCGCGCAGGTTGGCGGTGCGCTTGGCGATGGTGAGATAAAAAACGAAGAACACTCCCCAACCGATAAGATACGCTGCGAAAACACTATCGAGATTTTTCATCAGGCCTCCACTTCCCGGGCAAGAAAATCGGCTTCCGTCTGCATTTTTTCAAGCGAATACCGCTCGACGATCAGGAACGCCATGAACATGTGCATGGCAAAGGCGGAAAAGAAAAACACGGCTTGCATGGTGGGTTCCAGGCCGGAGCCTTGCCCCCCCATGATGACCGGCTGCGGATGCTGCGTGCGCCACCAGCGAATCGCACCAAAGACCAGCGGCACATCGAGAAACGCAAAGATACCGAACAGCGAGCTGAGCAGCGCGCGGCGATCCGGTTCTTCGACCAGCGTGCGCAACAGGAGATACGACACGTAGAGCAGCCAGAGAACGAATGTGGAGGTGAGGCGCGCGTCCCAGGTCCACCAAATGCCCCAGACCGGATGCGCCCAGATCGGTCCGGTGATCAGCACAACGGTTGTGAAGGCCAGGCCCACTTCCGCACCGGAAACTCCCAGCCAGTCGTATTTCTGCTGGCGCTTCCAGACGTAGAGGAGATTGCCGAGGAAACAAAGAAAGAAGGCCGTGAAGCCGGCCCACGCGCTGGCCACGTGAAAATAAAAAATGCGCTGGATCACGCCCATGGTGCGCTCTTCCGGCGCGATATAAAAGGAAGCATAGGCCGAGGCGATCACCAGCAGGATCGCAACGGCGGCGAGGATGATGCGTTTGGTCATGGGCGGCTATTCCTCCAGAAGATATTCGCCGAAAAGCCATAGCGCCGTCAAAAAAACCAGGTCGAAAACGGCAAGGAAAGCGATGCCCTTCCACTGCACGACGGGTTGCCGGTCCAGCAGGCTGACACTGACGGTCGGCGCTGACAATGAGCACCGGAGTGAGCAACGGCAGGAGCAACAGAGGAAGCAGCAATTCACGCATGCGGGCCTGCGCGGAGATCGCGGAAAGCGCGGTGCCAGCGACGGAAATGCCCAGGCTACCGAGCAACAGCACCAGCAGCAGGTAATGCAGCTCCGGCAGAATCGGAATGTTGTAGAAAACCGCGAAGAGCGGAAGCATAAGGATTTCGGTGACCAGCAGGAAAAGCGTATTGGCGATGAGCTTGGCGAGAAATATCGAGAACGGGTCGCTGACGGCCAAGCGAAGCGAGCTGAGCGTGTCGTTGCTTTGTTCGCGCAGAAAACAGGGCTGCAGCATCAGCGAGGCGGCGAAAAGAATGGCGAGCCAGAGGAGGCCGGGGCCGAATTCGCGCGATTCTTCGCTGGTGGGGCTGATGGCGAAGCTGAACAGGATCAGGACCACCAGGATGAAAACGACGGTGGTGGTGAGAAGTTCGCGGGAACGAAATTCCGTGCGAAGTTCCTTGTTGAGCAGCACCACGGTGTTGGAGAGGAGGCTCATGGTGGCGGTCAGGCGCTCCCGAATGTGAGGATGTCGCGGAGCGATGCGCCGGTTTTCGTGTCCGCGATGACACTGCCTGCGTCCAGGCGCACGGCACGCGTGGCCAGCGCGGAGATTTCCGATTCGCCGTGCAGGCTCATCACGATGGTGCAGCCGGCACGGTTGAGTTCGCGGAGCGAAGTGGCAAGCCAGGTGATGCCCAAGGGATCCAGGCCGGTGGCCGGCTCATCGAGAAGCAGCACAGAAGGCCGATGAATCAGCGCGCGAGCGATGGCGATACGCTGGCGCATGCCGCGAGAAAACGTGCGGACCTGGGAGGCGCGGCGTTCGTAGAGGCCAACTTCGCGGAGAAGCGCTTCGGAGCGGGCGCCCGGGAATTCCACCTTTTGGAGTTTGGCGAAAAACAGGAGATTTTCCTCGGCGGTGAGTTCGTCATAGACCATGGTGCTGTGACCGACGTAGCCGGGGCGGGAATTGCCGGAGGATTCATGAGCGCTGCCGGGAAACGAGAGTTTGCCGTGCGTGGGGCGAACTATTTGCCCGGCGATGCGGAGAAGGGTGGTCTTGCCGGAGCCGTTGCGACCGGCCAGGACAGCGCATTCGCCGGCGGCAATGTCGAAGGTGACCCGGCGGAGTGCGAAGAGTCCTCCATAGCGTTTATCAATGTTCTCGAAGCGGAGGCCAGTTGGTGAAATGGGGAGAGGGGTCACGGTGGCTATGGTGCGTCGATTAACGAAAGCATCCTGCAAATTTCACGTTCGCGCAATTTCTATTTTCCGGTTCAACGCGGAGTGTTCGCTGTGACCGATAACCCGGGGCGTTGGATTGCCGGGCGCAAAAGGTAGCACGGGCTATTGCCTGTGCGGTTGCCATCCAAGCCCTGAGACGCTGAACAGGTTTAAACCTGTGCTACTGGGCGTCAGCCGCGGACCAAGTCGCGGAGTTGTTTTTCCACGCGGGATTTGTCGCGGGCGTAGTCCTCATCGGAAATGGTGCCGGCCTGCTTGCGCAATTCCAGGCGAAAGATTTCTTCTTTCAACGATTCGAGATTGGCGTTGGCCGTTTGCTTCGCGGACTCGACGATGTCCGCAGCTTTCTTTGCTTTCGCGGCCTTTTTCGTGAGGGGCGCGGGATCGTCGTCTAGTTCGGCGGCGGGAGCAACCACCACCTGTTTGCGCGAAAGCAGAATGGCGCCCAGGGCGAACAACGCGACCAGCCCAACGATCAGCGGAATCTTGAGATCATCAAGGCGCGGCGGAGCCATACTCACTTCCTGGCTTGGGCTTTCCGTGCGCGAATTCCCTTCCTGCGGCTGCTGCGCCGTGGAGGCATCGGCAGGCTGCTGCGTGGCGACGCCAGAGACGGAAACCGTGAGCGATCCCTTGGCCGCAAGCGGGTCGTGCAAAAAAACATTCATGCCCTGTTCCTGGCCGGCGGACGTTACGCCATCGCCCGTGAGGGCGACTCCCGGAGGCGCAACAAGGAGCAATCGCATGCCGCCATAGCTGGCGGGCAGCTTCACCGTGGCGGAATTATTGGGATACGGCAGATCGTAGGAGAGGCGAATATTCGTTTCGCCGGGGCGAAATGCGTATGCGATGGCGTAGCGGTTCTTGCCCTTGTCGATCGAGGCTTGCGGAACATCCATGCCCATGGCGCCGCTGGTGGCGGCAACGCCCTGCAACGCGCCTTTATCGGGAATTTCGAATTCGAAATTGCCTTCAGCGCGGAAAAAAGCGGCGGGAGGCTGGGAACTGTTCTTGACGTTGTATTCTTCCGCGCCAATGAGCTTGTCGCCCTTGGGTTGGAAGATGACCACGTGCGAATCGGGATTTATGGTCTTGGGGTCTTTGGTGACGTTGAAGACCTCGACGTCGACGTTGGGGCGGCCTGGGGGCGCGAAGGTATTGAAGCCAACTTCCTGGTACGTGACGCGAATGAGTATGGGAACGGTGCCGATTGCGTCATTGGTGGCGGTGAAGTGTCCCTGCGCATCACTTTTGACCGAAGCGAGGAGCGCCATGCCGCCCGTGGGGCTAAGCAAGTCCACCGCGGTATTCGCCACGGGCTGACCGGTGGTGCGGTCGATCACCGTCCCCTGCAGGGTTCCTGCAAGGGAGACGGAGGCGGCGATCAATAGGGTGAGTGTTGTGGATGCAAGACGCGGCCAGAAAGCCTTCATCGAGCGCTCCGCTCCGCGACGACCGGGCGTGCAGGGCGTGGGCGGCGGATTTGCGACTCGGTGACCTGTTCGATCTCCGCGAGAACGAGGGCGGCTTCGTTCTCGAGGGTGGTTTTCATGACTTCGTAATCGCCTTCAGAGTATTTACCCGCACGGTGTTCGAATTTGAGGTCGCGCAGGTTGTCGTAGATGGAATCGCGCCGCTCGAGAAGTTGGTCGAGTTTTGTCCGGTGGGGAGCTAGGTCGGAGGCGTCCGGCTGGATATAAAAGATGAAAAGGAAAACTGCAGCCGCCAGGCCAAGACAAGCACCAAGAATGGCCCAGTCGGCGGGTACAGCGGATATAAAGGCGGTGAAAATGAGCGGGAGCATTCGACTAATCCTCGGTATCCCGGTTGGCCTGGGAACGGGCGCGTTCCAGGGCCTCGGGGGAGATGTTTACGCCGGCCGGAGCGGTTGCGGGGGCGGCGGGCGCCTGTTTGCGCCATTTGTTGATGAAGAAAATAACCAGGGCGGCGCCGACGACGAAATAAAACACAGGCATGAGCCAAGCGACCAAACTGAATCCGTGGGCAGGAGGCTCGGCGTACACCGTGGTCCCGAATTCCTGAACCAGGGCTTCGGTAATTTTGCTTTCGGAATCGCCCTTGGCGACCATGCCTCCGAGTTCCTTGAGCATGGAAGCGGACATGGTGCAGCCCACGTGATTGCACTGCGTGAGGATCTGGGTGCAGCCGCACATGCAGAGGAATTTGCCGCCGATTTGTTTTACGCGGTCGGACTGCTGCTGGGCGAGAAGGGGAAGGACGGCGAAGAAGGCGATTGCGAGAAGGGTGGCTAGGAGCTTGAGGCGTCGGGGGAGATTCGACTTGGAATTATGCGATGGACTGGTAGTTGAGATCCTTCGGCTATCCTCGTCGGATAGCCTCAGGATGATGGCGCGTTTGTTGGGGTTGGGGGTGCGATTAATCATGGCCTTCACGCCTAGTCGTGGCCCTCACGCAAAGTGACGCCGGGATTCAGCGTCTGGGCGATAGGCGAGGCAGCCGTTTGGGGAACGGTGGCTACGCCAAGCGCGGCGCGGCGATTGGGCATTAACGCTAGCAGTGTACCCATCACCACCCAGACGCCGCCGAGCCAAATCCATTTCACCAGCGGATTCAGGAAGGCGTGAATTACCGGGAGATTGGTGTCCGGATCCATGCCAGCGAAGACCACGTAGACGTCTTCGCGGAGCGTCGAGTAGATGGAGACCATCGTGCCGGTCTGCTGTTCCGCGCCCTGGAACTGGCGCTTTTCCGGATAGAGCAGCATCAACTGTTTGTTGTCTTTCAGGACTTCCACGATCATGCGCTGCGCGGTGTAATTCCGTTCGGCCTTGGTGTCCGCGCTCTGCAAAACGAGTGTGTAGGGGCCGAGCTTCATGGAGTCGCCGAGATTCATGGCCTTCTGAACATCGGAGTTGAAGGCAGATCCCGCCAATCCGATGAAGATCAAAACCATGCCGAAGTGCACGACGTAACCGCCATAGCGGCGTGTGTTGCGCATGGCCAGTTCGTGGGCGCTCATCATCAGGCTCATGCCGGTGCGCGCGGTGATCACCTTGGCGCCGCGATAGAACTCCAGAACGATGGTCCAGAAAACGAAGCCGCAGAGCATCAGACAGAGGATGGAGAAGACTTCGCGATAGCCTAGGACGTAAGCTAAAACTCCGGCGACCACACCGGCCAGCAGCGGCCAGCCGAAATTACGCTTCAGGCTGTCCGTGGAGGTCTTGCGCCAGGCGAGCAGCGGGCCAACGCCGGTGAGGAACAGAATGGCGAGGCCGACAGGGATCATAATTTTGTTGAAGAAGGGCGCGCCGACGCTGATGCGCGAGCCGGAGAGCCCTTCGGAGATTACCGGAAAGAGCGTGCCGGAAAGCACGGCGATGCAGGCGACGAGGAAGAGCAGATTGTTAAAGAGGAAGCTGGATTCGCGCGAGATTATGGAATCGAGCTGGTTTTCACTCTTCAAGTAGTCGCGGTTTTTGAAGTAGGCGACGAAGCAAACAAGAATTGTCAGCGAAAGAAATCCGACGAACCATGGGCCAATGTGCGAATTGGCAAACGCGTGCACGGAACTGACTATGCCGCTGCGCGTTAGAAATGTGCCGAGGATACAGAGAAGGAAGGTGCAGAAAACCAGCCACACGTTCCAGACCTTCATCATGCCGCGCTTTTCCTGCATCATCACGGAATGCAGAAACGCGGTGCCGGTGAGCCAGGGCAGCAGCGAAGCGTTTTCCACCGGATCCCAGCCCCAGTAACCGCCCCAACCGAGAACGGCGTAGGCCCAGTGCGCGCCCAGCAGAATGCCGAGAGACTGGAAGCACCAGGCGATCATGGTCCATTTGCGGGTGAGGTGAATCCACTTTTCACCGGGGTAGCGGGCCAGCAGCGCGGCAAGGGCAAACGCGAACGGAATGGTGAAGCCTGTATAGCCCGAATACAGATTCGGGGGATGGATCACCATCTCCGGATATTGCAGAAGAGGATTCAGCCCGTTGCCATCCATGCGCGTGAAGGGTTGCAGCAGGCCAGCGGCATTCACGGTGGCGAGGGTCTTGAAGGGATTCTCGACGAAATTGTTCAGGGTCAAAAAGAAAATCTGCACGCCGGCAAGGATCACGCCGACGTATGGCATCAGTTCGCCATTTTTATTGCGATAGGCGATCAATACGGAGATTACATAGACGGAAAGGAGAAAGCTCCAGAAGAGCAGCGAGCCTTCCTGGCCGGACCAGAGCGCCGCCACTTTGTAGAACGTGGAAAGATCGCGATTACTGTGTGAGACGACGTAGGCCTGGGAGAAATTATCGCTGAAGAGGAGATATTCGAGGCTGAAGGTGGCGATGAAGATCAGAACGCAGGTGGCGATGCCCGATTGGCGAGTGCTTTTGACCAACAGCGGATGGCGTGTTTTGATGGCGAAGATGCCGCCGATCAAGGCATAGGCCGCGCAGACAAATGCGAGCAGGAGCGCAAACGAACCAAATACATCCATGATGCTTCCGCCTCTCCCCCGAAAATTTTAGGCAGGCTCGTTACATGCTGCTTTGCTGGGTCGCGCCGGCTGGAACTGGCTTATCTCCACCCGGAGCCGCCTCATACTTCGAAGCGCACTTGGCCTGCACATGTTCTGCGACGAAGCGCCCATCCGAACCGGGGCGCCCTTCGACCAGAGCCTGCGACTTATCTTTAAAGGTGTCAGGAAGGGGGTCGCTGCCTACATAGGTAATCGCCAGGGTTTTCCCCTGTTCTTCCAGGGTGAAATCCACATGACCCGAGCCATGCTTGATGCTGCCTTCTTCCACGATACCGGCAAGGCGCATGCGATGCCCGCGATCGGAGGCACCGAGCGTCTGATATTCAGCAATCGTGTGGTAATAGGTCTTGCTCTCGCCATAGCCGAGCCAAGCGAGAAACGAAAGGGCGATCAGAATCACCCCGATGCCCACACCAAACTTAGCTCTATTTTCCACAATGCACCTCTACAGCGGCGGTCCCAAGCGACATCTTAACATACCGCGCAGGTTCAACGTGCCATTCATAGTTTCGGGCAGGCGAGAGGGGTTCTCAGTGACGGATGTCACAGGCATCTCCTAAGTTGCGTTTGCGACAAAGGTTGGCAGGGCTGCGCGGAACGCTACAACCTCCTCAGATTGGATGCTTGGAGCGCCGACTGCGGAAGCCAGAAGGGTGTAGTACACCGGGCAGGCCAGCGCAGGTTCACTGAGTTGCGCGAGGAAGCCATGAAGTTCCGGCGAGACGACCAGCACTCGCTTGGGCTTCAAGGAACGTCGGATTCGGGTGAGGGCGATTGGCAGGTGGCGCTCGAGCAATCCGGAGAGGGCTGATCCGTGGGTGTCTGGCTCCACGGGACATTCGAGCACGGAAGCCAGCACCAGGCCGCGCTTCTGGAACTCGGCCAGGACCTCTTCCGGGGACTTCGCTGCTTTGGTGATTCCCAGCGCGACGAGAATCTGGCCGGATAATCCTGCAAACTCAGCGTCCGGATTGTAAAGGAATTCAGCATCGGATTCGGGACCTGCAGCGGAGAGCAGCAGGGCCTGGACGTGGATGGGGCGAAAACGTGTGGCCCATTCCAGGCGCTGAAGGCGACGGGCGAGGTGCTCGGCGGAAACAAGCTGGCCGCAGCCGTCACACGGAAGAGTCGAGGGGATGGCCATGGTGCAGATGGTATTGCAACGGGTATTGGGAAGCAAATGGGCAGAGGTTCAGTAGGGGTTCAGCAATGGTACAGGGGCAGGATTGGGCGGTTGCGAAGCCGGGATGGTATAGGGGTCAAACTGCCGCGCAACCGCACCTTTGGTTAGTTGACTAAATTCAATGCGCACGCAGAAGTTGCGGATGGATCGGACAGATTCAGGCAAATGATTCGGCGGCTTGGAGTCGGTGATAAAAACGGAAGCTCGGGGTCTTCACTCCAACCTATTTGGAGACGGCGGCGTCGGAGGGGAGCTTGGAGCGCAGGCACCATTTCAGCTCCTGGCTCATCTCCGTGATTTCCATGCCGGGCATGACGATGAATTTGCAGGAGAGCATTTCGCGGGGTTCGTCATCGTCTGGCAACTGGCAGCTGACGCGGCAATACTGGCAATCCTGGTTCCAGCAGAAGCGCCCATAGGGAATGGTTTCCGGGCTGATGAACTGGAAACAACGGAGCAAGGAATTGCGCTCCGGCACCTGGAATTTTTTTCCGAAGATGGTGATATCCACAAGTTTTTCGTACGGACGGAATGGTTCCGACATGGTCAACCGGTCCTTTGTTGAAAGCGTGCAACGCGGCTCAGAATTGCCCGAGCTGGTGGCGGAGGCGGTGCAACCTTAGAGTAGTGCGGGGAAAAGCAGCGAACAACGAAACGATGCGGCCGAGGTAGCGAAAGCAGCACGGGGTGTTGGAAGAAGGAAAAGAGCGGATTTCACCACAGAGGGCACGGAGGGCCACAGAGACAACGGAGAAATATTGCGACGGGGCGGTTACGCGCCGAGGTCGAAGAATTGGCACATGTGGCGGAATTTTTGGTAGCGGGCGTCGAGGAGTTCGCGGCGGGATTGGCTGGTGAGCATGAGCAGTTGGCGCTCGAGGACGTCGCCGAAGAGTTTGGCGGCGGCTTCGTGGTCGCCATGGGCTCCGCCATCGGGTTCGGGAATGATTTCGTCGACGATGCCGAGGTCCTTGAGGTCAGTGGACATGATTTTCATGGCGATGGCAGCGGTTTCAGCTTTCGTGGAGTCGCGCCAGATGATGGAGGCGCAGCCCTCCGGCGAAATCACGGAGTAAAAACCGTTTTCGAGGATGTTGATGCGGTCGCCGATGGCAATGGCGAGAGCGCCGCCGGAGCCACCTTCCCCGGTGACCGTGACGATAATGGGAACAGGAAGCCGCGCCATCTCGCGGAGGTTGTGGGCGATGGCTTCGCCCTGGCCGCGCTCTTCGGCGTCAATGCCGGGATACGCGCCGGGAGTGTCAATGAACGTGAGAATCGGGCGGCCGAATTTTGCGGCGAGCTCCATCACGCGGAGAGCTTTGCGATAGCCTTCGGGCTTGGGCTGGCCGAAATTGCGAATCACCCGCTGCTTGGTGTCGCGCCCTTTCTGATGGCCAATGATGGCGACTGGACGCCCGCGGAATTTCGCGAGGCCGGCGATCAGGGCTTTATCGTCGCCGTAGCCGCGATCACCGTGGAGCTCCATGAAGTCGGTGAGCATCAGATTAATCCAGTCGAGAGTGTAAGGCCGTTGCGGATGGCGGGCAATCTGCGCGCGCTGCCAGGGGCCCAGGTGGGTGTAGAACTCGCGGCGAAGCTCCAGCACTTCCCTTTTCAGGCGCTCGACTTCGGCTTCGTTTTCATCAGTGGAAGCGAGGCGACGCAGATCTTCCACGTCTTTTTCGAGACGATCGATTTCGCGCTGGCGGTCGATGGTGGCGGTGGATTTTTTATCTTTATGCGCAGCGCACATTACGCCACCCTTTGAATGGCTTGCTGGCCGCAGATGCGGCGCACGGCTTCCTCGAGTTCCGGCTTCACACGGATGCGTTTCTGCGACTGCAGCGAAGCGACGGAACCTTCGGGCGAGACCAGCTCAAACACTACCGCAGTTGGCCCCGGGGCGCTTGCAAATAAATTTTCCAGCTGGTCCAAAGTCTCATCGCGGACGAGATTCATTTCCAGGCGCACGCGGAATTCGCTGGGCCCGGTGCGGTCCGCGACTTCTTCCAGGCGGCGAGCCTCCTGCAAGGAGAGGCGCGTGCCGGCTTCTTCGATCTGCACGCGCGCTTTCAGCAGCAGCGGCGTGCCGGGCTTTAAGATATTTTCCAGGCGCGCGAAACTTTCGGGAAAAGTGAGAAGTTCCTGCACACCGGTCATGTCTTGCAGGGTGAAAATGGCCCAGCGCGCGCCTTTTTTGGAGCGCATCGGGCGCGTGCCGACGATCAATCCGGCAACGGTGATTTCCTTGCCATTGCGCTGGCCCTCGATTTCGTCCAGCGACAGAGCGCCGATATCTTTCAGGCGCGAAGCGTATTTTTCGAGCGGATGGCCGGAGACGTAGAAACCCAGCATCGCGTATTCACTGGCGAGGCGCTCTTCCTCGCTCCAGGGAGCGGCTTCGCGCAGCTCAAAGTGGACTTTGGGTTCGGCAGCGGCGCCGCCGAAGAATAGGCCGTGCTGGCCGGATTCTTTTGCGCGGGCGGCACGTTGAATGCCGTTAATAGCCTCATCCACGGAGGCGAGCATGCCTTCGCGCGGGCCGAGAGAATCGATGGCGCCGGACTTGATGAGGCTTTCAAAGACGCGCTTGTTGAGGAAGCGCGATTCGATACGCTCGCAGAATTCATAAAGCGATTTGAACTCGCCCTGGCTGACGCGCGATTCGCGGATAGCCTTGGCGGTGTTTTCACCGACGTTTTTGATGGCGGCGAGTCCAAAGCGAATGGAATCGCCAACCGGCGTGAAATAGAGGTCACTCTCATCCACAGCGGGGGGAAGAATGGAGATGCCCATGCCGCGGGCTTCGTTGATGTATTTGACGACCTTTTCCGCGTTGCCAGTTTCCGAGGTGAGCAGCGCGGCCATGAATTCGACCGGATAGTGCGTTTTCAGATAGGCGGTCTGATAGGCAAGCAGCGCGTAAGCGCAGGAGTGCGACTTGTTGAAGCCGTAGCCAGCGAACTCTTCCATCAGGTCGAAAATGCGCACGGCTTTCTTTTCGGGAATTTTGTTTTTCTCGCAGCCGGCCAGGAATTTGGCGCGTTGCGCGGCCATCTCTTCTTTTTTCTTCTTGCCCATGGCGCGGCGGAGCAAATCTGCTTCGCCAAGCGAGAAACTGGCCAGGAGGTTGGCGATCTGCATCACCTGTTCCTGGTAGAGGATGACGCCGTAGGTCTCCTCGAGAATTTCTTTCAACTGCGTGAGTTCGTAGGCGACTTTGGTTTTGCCGTGTTTGCGGTTGATGAAATCGTCGATCATTCCGCCCTGAATCGGGCCGGGGCGATAGAGTGCGTTGAGGGCGGTAAGGTCCTCGATGCGCGTGGGTTGATAACGGCGAAGAATGTCGCGCATGCCGTGGGATTCAAATTGGAAGATGGCCGTCGTATCGCCGCGAGAGAAAAGTTTGTAGGTGGCTTCGTCGTCGAGCGTCAGATTGTCTATGTCGATCGCGACGCCGCGGTTTTGCGCGACCATTTTGACGGCGTCGTGAAGAACGGTGAGCGTGGTGAGGCCGAGGAAGTCCATCTTGAGCAGGCCGATGCGCTCAAGGGCGTTCATGTCGTACTGCGTGGTGATTTCGTCGCGATTGGTCTTGTAAACGGGTACCAGTTCGGTGAGCGGCTGCGGCGAAATAACCACGCCGGCAGCGTGCGTGGAGGCGTGGCGCGCCAGGCCCTCCAGGCGGAGCGCGACGGCCATCAAGTCTTTCAGCTTTTCGTCAGTGTCTACCGCGGCTTTCAGTTGCGGGGCTTCCACCAGCGCGTCTTTTAATTCGATGCCCAGCGTGGTGGGAATCATTTTGGCCAGGCGATCCACTTCGCCATAGGGAATATCCATCGCACGGCCGACGTCTTTCACCGCGGCTTTGGCGGCCATGGTGCCAAAGGTGATGATTTGGGCGACATTTTCGCGACCGTATTTTCGGGTGACGTATTCGATCAGCTCGCCGCGGCGGCGCATGCAGAAGTCAATATCAATATCAGGCATCGAAACGCGTTCGGGATTCAGGAAGCGCTCGAAGAGCAGGTTGTATTGCAGCGGATCCACGTCCGTGATGCGCAGCGCGTAGCTGACCAGGCTGCCCGCGGCGGAGCCACGGCCCGGGCCGACGGGAACTTCCTGCGCGCGCGCGTAATGAATGAAATCCCAGACGATCAGGAAGTAGCCCTCATAGCGCATCTTCTTGATCATTTCGATTTCGGAGGAAAGGCGGCGTTCATATTCCGCCAGCGGGTGGCGAAGCGCGCCCTGCTGCGCCAGTCGTTCCAGGAATGGCGCTCGCTGGGCAAAACCTTCGCGGGCAACTTTTTCGAAATAGCTGCCGGGCGTGTGGTCTTCTGGCACTTTGAATTCGGGCAGAGCGTTGGGGATGCGATCGATTTTGACGTTGCAGCGAGCGGCGATGTCCACCGTGCGGGAGACGGCGTCGGGCACTTCGCGGAAGACCTTGGCCATTTCCTCGGCGGTCTTGAAATAAAACTGGTCGGTGGCGAACTTCATGCGATTCGTTTCGCTCATGGTCTTGCCGGTCTGGATGCAGAGCAAAACTTCCTGGGCGTGGGCGTCACTGTGATGGAGATAGTGGCAGTCGTTGGTGGCGACGAGAGGGATGCCGGTTTCTTTCGAGAGGCGGACGAGGTCTTTATTGACGCGCTGTTCGATTTCGAGGCCCTGGTCCTGAATTTCGAGGAAGAAATTCCCTTTGCCGAAAATGTCGCGCAGCTTGTAAGCATTTTCGCGCGCGAGGTCGAACTTTTCGTCAACGACGGGTTCGGTGACCGGTCCGCGCAGACAGGCGGAGAGAGCGATGAGGCCTTTGCTGTGCTTGGAAAGCAGCTCGAAGTCGATGCGCGGCTTGTAATAGAAGCCTTCCAGGAAGCCGGAAGAGACCAGCTTCATCAGATTGTGGTAACCCTCGAGGTTTTCGCAGAGCAGCACCAGATGATTGGTGCCGCGGGAGCCGGGCTCGGACTCCGTGCCGCGTTCGCCATTCGCGGTGGGCGCGGACTTTTCGCCGCGATCATGGCGGCTGCCCTTGGCGACGTAGACTTCGCAGCCGATGATGGGCTTGACGTCGCGCTTGCTGGCTTCATAGAAAAAATTTGCGGCGGCGAAAAGGTTGCCGTGATCGGTGATGGCAACCGCGGGCATTTTCTGGCGGGAGGCTTCGTCAAGAAGCTCGGAGGTTTCGCACGCGCCATCCAACAGGCTGAAATCGGTATGAACGTGAAGATGAACGAATTGCGGATTGCCCATGGAAATTGATTGTAAAACGCGGGAAAGCGAAATGCGAATGGGAATGTGAGATTTGCACAGGGTTGCGCGGAGGATTTGGAAGTGACTGCAACAATTTGTTTGCGGGGAATGTGCCGCCCCTACGGCGCTTGGTTTTGTTTGCGATGTGTTCCCCGGCCTCATGGCCGGGGCTACATTTTGGCGGGCCTACGGCCCTCGTTGACGCCCTCATCGTCAATGGTGTAGCGGAATTGGGCCCGGCCTGTTGTAGTCAAGCTGGCAATGTGGCGAGTTTGCAAAGTGCGTAGATCGAGTGGCTGAGAAAGCTGGGCTTCCGCACTCCAAAACTATTTTTTGGGTTTGTGTTTGGCGGCAGCGGCTTTCATGCCGGCTTTGTGGCGGTCGTGGGTGGCTTGTTTTTCCGCGGCGGCGGCCTTTTTTTCGGCCGGAGTTTCCACGTGCTTCTCTACTTTGGCCGGCTTCTTTTCTTTCTCTTTCTTTTTGGGGGCTTCCTTGATACCGGAAAGCTTGCGAAGGATTTTCACGCGCTCTTCGGGCGTCTTGGCGCGGCCGTTCAACTGGATGGCGAAGACATCCTGCACGATCTGGTCGAACTTCGGACCACGCGGCATGCCCAAGGCTTCAAGTTCCGTGCCGACAATTGGCAGCGACTGGCGAATCGGGCGCCACTTGTGGAGATACGCTTTCACTTTCGAGAGCGCGGCCGAGTTGCTTGATTCCGCGAGTAGATACGCGACGTATTCCATCGGCAACTTTTCGATGAAGCGATAGGCCTCGATCGGCGTTTTGGTCTTCTTCCCGGTCAGGTCCTTCTGGACTTCCTGCGCTTTCTCTGGAAATTCTTCGATAGCCTCGATTTCCGCGGCGCGATAGCCCAGTTTGGAAAGGGTGCTGCTGAGTTCCCGGTCTTTCAGGCGGCCGAGGATGGCATGGATCATCGGGACGGCTAGCCGGGGCCGAAAGCCGGCCATGAACAGATCATCGCGCACCTTGATGAGTCGGTTGATGGCGTCGTAGCCGGGATGCTTCTTCGCGATGGTTGCGCTGAAATATTCCATCAGGTCGTTTTCTTCCCATTCCTTCAGGACCAGGTGAGGACGTTCCTCTCGGCTGAGGCTGCGCAGTTCTTCGCCGGCGTCTTCAGGCGTGATGCTGAGCTGCAATTCGCGCTCAATCGCCAGGTTGAACCATTCCTGGGTGCGCGATTCCAGCTTAAAGCCCATGCGAGCGGCCAGGCGCAACGCACGAAGCAGCCGAACGGGCTGATTCGTAAAGCTGTGGATGGTGAGCGCGCGCACTTCGCCATGTTCGATGTCCGAGAGGCCGTTGGTGGGATCGAGCAGCAGGCCCCGCGAAGCTGGATTGAGCGAGATGGCGATGGCATTCAGCGAGAAATCGCGGCGGCGCAGATCCTCCATGATCGTGGACCAGCGCAGTTCGGGCCGCGTGCCGGGGCGGACGTAATGTTCATCGCGGGCGGCGGAGATGCTGCCCTCGACGTCGCCAGCGAAAAGAATCTCGACGTGGCGAAACTTTTCGTCCTCGGAGAGAACCTTGGCGCCGCCTTTCTCGAGTTCGCGGGCCATCTTCGAGGGATTGCCTTCGACGGTGAAATCGAGATCGCGAAGATTCGCGCCAGTGATGAGGTCGCGCACCGTGCCGCCCGTGAGATAGACGTTGAACCCGAACATGGCGGCGAGTTCCTGCACGCGCAACATGGCCGCGCGCTGCTCCGGCGAGAGCCGGCTTTCCAGCAAAAACATATAATCAGGCATTTCGTTCCTTCCGCTTCAGGGCCAGCATTCTTGGTTCGAATGCAATACCCGCGATGAGTCCCATCCCGACGCGCTAGGCGCGCGGGTGATGCGCTTTATAAATCTGCTTCAGGCGTTCTTCCACAACGTGAGTATAAATTTGCGTCGTGGAGATATCGGAATGGCCCAGCATCAACTGGACGGAGCGCAGGTCCGCGCCGCCTTCCAGTAGATGCGTGGCAAAACTGTGCCGCAGCATGTGCGGCGTCAAAGCGACGCGCAGGCCGGCGCGTCGTCCATAGGCGGATAAAATTTTCCAGACGCCGACGCGGCTGAGCGGGCCTCCGCGGCGATTGATAAACAGCATCGGCGAGTTCACCTGCTTCCCTGCCGGCACAAGAAGAGGACGCGATTCGCGCAGATAACGTTCCACCAGGGCGAGCGCTTTCTTGCCGATGGGGACGATGCGCTCCTTGTCGCCCTTGCCAATGCAGCGGATGCAACCGACGCTGCGGTCCATATCCATCACACGCAGGCTGATCAGTTCGGAGACGCGCAGGCCGGTGGAGTAGAGAACATCGAGCATGGCGTGATCGCGAAGGCCGATGGGCGTCTTGTCGTCGGGCTGGGCGAGAAGGCGCTCGATCTCTTCGAGACGCAGATAGCCGGGCAGCGAGCGGCGAATCTTCGGCGATTCCAGATTCAAGGAGGGGTCAGTGGGAATCAAATCCTGGGTCTGCGCGAATCGGAAGAAATTGCGCATGGTGACCAGGTGGCGCGCCACCGTTCGGCTTTCCAGTTTCTGGCGAAACAGGCTGGAAAGGAAATCCACCAGGTCGTCGCGCGAGACTTCTTCGAGCATCAGCTTTTTCTTTTTGGCGTAGACATCGAATTTCGTCAGGTCGCGCCGGTAGGCGGAGACGGTGTTGGGAGACAGTCCTTTTTCGACGCGCACATGCGTCAGAAACGAGGCGATGGTGGGAGAGATTTCCATCAAGTACTCGCCAATCCTTCCGTTGCGCCCGGGCGCCGCATGGCGATGCCGTAGACTTCCTCAATTTCGGGACACTTGAAAATGCAGGTCAGGCCGATGTAAATCAGCGTCGCCGCACTGATCATGGCGATGAATACCACTAATTGGATAAAAAAGGCAGAGTTTAGGGTGTAGTTGGCGTAGTGATTGGCCGCCAGGCAGCCGGCGCCCATGATCAGGCTGCACACGGAGATTTTGCCGAGCGAGCGGAAAATCGCAAAGCTGCCCAGCGGGCCGTAACGCAGGCGGAAAACCACAAACAAGGTAACAAAATCGAAAATCGTCGCAATCGCGGTGGCCAGGGCCGGGCCGCCGTTCTGAAAACGCTTGTACAAGTAGAAATTCTGCAGGAAGAGGACATTGAGGAAGATATTCAGGCAGAACGAAATGCCGGCCACTATGACCGGTGTCTTGGTGTCTTTCGCGGAGTAAAACGCGGGGACGATAAGCTTCACGCAGGCCAGTGCTGGCAAGGCAATCGCGTAATAGAGCAACGGGCGAGCGGTGAGGCGCGTGGACTCCGCGACGAACTGACCGTGTTGGAACAACATGCGGATGATGGGCTCGCGGAGCGTCATCAGGCCGATGGCGGCGGGGACGGTGATATAGGCCACGATGCGCACGGCAAAGGTGAGCGTTTTCTTCAATCCTTCGTAATTGTTGGCCGCGGCCTGGTGGGACATGATCGGCAGAATTGCGGTGGCCACGGCAATGGCGTAGCCGCCGAGCATCAGCTCCATCACGCGATCCGCAACGTAGAGGGCGGTGAGGCTGCCATGCGGCATGCGCGCCGAGTTGGCGAAATAGGTGTCCACGAAGAAGTTGATCTGCGAGATGCCCAGCCCAAAGAATCGCGGGAACAGCACGCGGGAAATATCGCGAAAAGCAGGGTGCGAGAACGAAATGCCAAAATCGAACCGCATCCCCCGGCGGACGAGTTGCGGGACCAGCATGAGGAACTGCAAGGCTCCGCCGACGAGCACACCCACAGCGAGCGATATGGAGGGACTCTTAAAATAGGGCCAGACGATGCTGGTCGAAAAAAGGATGATGACGGCGTTTAGCACCACGGTGGTGGAGCTGGGCAATGCAAAGCTGTGGAACGAGTTGAGAATGCTGATGCCGATGGCGGCCAAGCCCAGGAAGAAGAGATAGGGGAAGATGATGCGGTTGAGGGCAATGGCCTCGTCCCAGCCGGCCACTTTGTCTTCGGGCGAGGTGAAGGTGTGAATCACGTGTGGGGAGAAGATGACACCGAAGACGACCACGACTGCCAGGATGAGGGCGACGGTCCAGAAGAAGCGGTTGGCGAAGTGCCAAAGCTCGTCGGAGGAGCGCTCCCGCATGTAATTGGTGAATACAGGTATGAAGGTGGCCGAAAAGGTGCCGTCCCCCACTAAACGCCTGGCAAGATTAGGGATACGGTAAGCGAGGACGAAGGAATCGGCACTGATGGTGGTTCCGAGGAGAAGGGTAATGCGTTGGTCGCGAACATAGCCGAGAAAGCGGCTTGCGATAGTGACCAGCGAAATGATCGATGCTGATTTTAGGATCTGCGACTTTTCGGACAAAGACCGACCCTCAGCGACCTAACTCCAATAAAAACAATGAGTTGACAGGAAAACAGCGCTTAACATAACATACATTTGCAGCAGACTGCAATCGTTTCCTGCCCAAAACACGGTGATTCCCGTTGAAAACGCGAGCCCCAGCCTCGACGCATAAGAAAGTAGTGATTGAACTGGGGGATAAGACTGTCCTGCGCGGATATTTGAACCCAGGGCGGTTGGTGGATGCGGAGACCCTCGACCTTTTGACGCCGGACGGGGAGCACGAAGAGGTGCCCATCGAGAAGGTTCGGGCGGTCTATTTTGTGCGCGACCTGGAAGAGGAATTTGCGCCCGAACGCACTGCGTTTCTGAGTCGGCCAAAGCTGGATGGTCTTTGGGTAAAGGTGAAGTTTCGGGACGAGGCGACCCTGGAGGGCGTGATTCCCAATGACCTGTTGACGTTCCTGGACAACGGACTTCACCTGACGCCGCCGGATTTCAATTCGAATGCCGACCGGATTTATATTCCACGCGCAGCGATTGCGGAACTAACGGTTTTAGGAGTAGTTGGCGTAGCCCGCCGGAAGCCAGCAACTGGGGTGGCAGCGCAACCCAGGCTATTCAATGAGTGAAGGTCAACATCCAACTGACGGTTGTTGGACAGACTTCCCAGCGCGGCGACAGGAGTCCACATGAATCGTAAAGCTGCTGCATTATTCCTCTTGGGATCGTCGTGGACTTTGAGCAGTTGCGGCCACAAGATGGCTGCCCACATATCCAAAGCTGAGACATCCGAGACTTCGAGCAGAGCTTACGACATGCTGCTCTCTCCAGTGGTGTTGGCGGACAACCCCATCCACTACATCGCCGAGAGGGACACGCTAGAAATCGTGACTCCCGAGAATACTCTCCAAAAATCCTGGGAATCTGCGGTTGCGTATTGCGGCACAATCCAGTGCGAACTGGTTTCTTCCAGCATAACTCTGCGGACGGCGACTACTTTCCCTGCCGGAAATATCACGTTGCGTGTTGTCCCAGCGGATATGGGGAAGTTGCTGGGTGAGCTAGATAAACTCGGCAAAATCTCGCAGCATTCCACCGAGCGGGAGGATAAAACGACCGCCGTGATTGACGTCGAGGCGAAGATCAAAAATCTCACGGCGTTCCGCGATAACCTGCGGACAATGCTCACAAAACCCTCGGCGAAAGTAAGTGACTTGGTCGAGATTCAGAAACAACTGGCGGACACGCAAGCGGAGCTTGACAGCGAAACGGCGCAACGAAAGATCCTGGCGAACGAAACAGAGAAAATTGCGGTACAGATTTCGTTCCGGATCGAAGCGACGGGCGGGGGCAGAGGCGGGTTTTCACAGATCTGGGAGGCATTGCTCCAATCGGGTGCGGTTCTTGGCGACAGCACGGCCTCTCTGATCACCACCGTTGTTGCGCTTATCCCGTGGCTGATCCTGATCGTTCCTGGACTCTGGCTGGTGGCAAAGGGCTGGAGGAAGTGGAAGCTCTGCCGAAAACAAGGCGTCACCTCTCAAATCCCCTCCGCATAGCATTGAAAGCCTGCTTTCCCGATAGAGACCCGCCATCACAAAAGCGACTACAGGTACGGGTACTGCTGCTCCAGGACGGCTGGGAGAGCGCGGAGTGCGGCAGATCACATCGGTTGGTGAAGAGGCGGGATAGATTACGCTCGCTTGATCCAAGGGGGCGAAATGAAGCTGACTTATTTGCTTTTGTGGCTGGCGGGCGGAGGGCTCGTTAGCCTGACGACGTTCTTTTGCGTGAATCTTTTGAAGATTTGCCAGGAAAGGCACGACGCAGAAGACCAACGGTTGTGGAAGGTCCTGGTGACGTCGACCGAAGAATGATTTTCGGTTGCGCCGGCGCTTACGCGAGGAGTGAATCGCGGCAGGCAGTCCAATCCACAAATACGCGCTACTTGATCAGCGTGAGCGCTTCCCTGCTTCGCTGGGTTGCTTAGTCAGGTGCCAGGCTTGGCACCAGGTACAGAGGTAAGGGCGAAGATTTTTTGGTGCGTTGCTGGTGGCAATTTGATGCGACGCGGTTGCGAGGGCTTCGCCTTCGGTGGCGTATTGGCGTTTGCCGGTGACCGGGCATTTGGATTCGTTGGGCAAGGTGAGGGCAAGTTTAAAGCTTTAGAAAACTTCTTTAAAATCCTCCGACAATTTCTGAAATTTAAGACAACTTGATTCTAGTGCGTTTGGCATCTTGCCGAAAGTCGGATTCGATGGAATTGTCTGGCCGTCATGGCAGCAAGACCGTTTGCCGGCCCTTCGCGCCTCAGGTTAAACAAGTTGCAGGCGCTAGCATGTGGCTGTACTTGCTTGTTTGGGATGTGCGAGACTCACAGATTGTTTGTGAGGGGTGAAGGAGTGTGGGTATGAAGCTGCACGAATTGGCGGAACGGCTGGAGTGCCAGCTGGAGGGCGAATCGGGCGCGGAGATCCATGGTGTGGCGGGGATTGAGACGGCCGGGCCGGGCGAGGTGACTTTTCTGGCGAACCGGCGGTATGCGCCGAATCTGAAGACGACGCGGGCCTCGGCGGTGTTTGTGGAGGATGGCGTGGACGTGCAGCGCGAGCCCGGCAAGCCGGCGCTGGCGAAATTGCGCACCGCGAATCCTTACCTGGCGTTTGCGAAGGCCATTGAGCTTTTTTATGATGCGCCGAAGTATGCACCAGGAATTCACGCGACCGCTGTGGTTGCGAAAAGTGCACGGATCGGCGCGGGGGCGCACATCGGGCCTTACTGCTTCGTAGACGAGGACGTGGTGATCGGAGAGAACGCGGTGCTGCATAGCTTTGTGACGATTTATCGCGGGGCACATATCGGCGAGCGATTTTTTGCGCACGCGCATGCGGTGGTGCGCGAATTTTGCAAGATCGGCAATCGCGTGATTCTGCAGAATGGCGTGATTATTGGCGGCGATGGATTGGGCTATGCGAAAAGCGCGGATGGCTCGTGGTACAAGATGGCCCAGTCCGGCCCGGCGGTGTTGGAAGACGACGTGGAGGTGCAGGCGAACGCCTGCATTGACCGTGCAACGGTGGGGGAGACGCGCATCGGACGCGGTACGAAGATTGACGATCTGGTGCTGGTGGGTCACGCGTCGAAAGTGGGCGCGAATACGATGCTGTGCGGGCAGGTGGGGCTAGCAGGCTCCACTCGCGTTGGAGAGAACTGCATTCTGGCGGGGCAGGTCGGTACCGCTGGCCATTTGACGGTTGGCGATGGTGCGGTGATCACGGCGCAAAGCGGTGTGCCGAACGATGTCCCGGAGAGGTCGCTCTATTCGGGATACCCTGCCGTGGAGAATCGCGAGTGGCTGCGGATGATGGCGGCGCTGCGGAAGTTGCCGGAGTTGCAGAAGAGGGTGGCGGAGTTGGAGGAGAAGGGGCGCTAAGCGGATCCGGGGAAACCCAGGGGGCGCTGGTCAGGGGGAAGGCCGACGGCTAGTTCGTCGTGGAGGCGATCGTTTAGGGCGTCGCGTTGCTCGAGAGTGTATTGCGTGGAATCGATGGGCGCGAGAAATTCGACGAGGATTTCGCCGGGATAAATTTTCATCGAGCGCTTTTTCATGATGCGGTGAGCGTTGGAGCATGCCACCGGCACAAGCGGAACCCCAGCTTTGATTGCCATCACCACAGTTCCCTTCTTGAATTCTTGCAGGCGGCCATCCGGGCTGCGCGTCCCTTCGGGATAGATCAGAAAACTTTGGCCGCTCTTTAAAGATTCGGTGGCTTTTTCCAGGCTGGTGATGGCGGAATCGCGGTTGTAGCGGTCCACGGGAATGAACCGGGCCAGGTGAAAGGCCTGACCAACGATGGGATATTCGAACAGCGAGCGTTTCAGAAGAATAGCAATGCGGCGGGGAATAGCGCCGACAACGGCGGGGGCATCGGCGGAACTGGTGTGATTCGCGGCGAAGATCACGGTGCCGGCGGGAATGCGTTCGGTGCCTTTGACTTTGATGCGAACGCCGACGGCGCGGACGAAGAAGAGGACGCCGTTCAGGGCGGTCCAATAGAGCGGGTTGGGATTTTTGGAAATGACGGTATAGAGAAGGAGCGGCGGGCCGAGAAAAAGGATATAGAGAGTCAGGCCAACACAGATGAAAATGGCGCGGAGCATGGGGTATTGAGAGAGTCTCGAATCAGGGGCGATGGGTCAAGGGGGGCGGATTGGTAGCGCTAGCGGTTGGCGGTTACGGGGTCGGTGGTGCCGTGGAGGATGCCGTCGCGTAATGCGCGAGCACGGTCATCGGCGTCGGGTAGATCGACGACTTGAAAGGACCTCTCGCGGAGTTCACCGAGGTGCAATTCGAGGGATTTTTCTCCGTCGTCGCGACGCACGCGAAGGCGCAGAACCGTGCCTGGTGATTGTTGGCCGGTCCAGCGTTCAGGACGACGTGGTACATCCGCATTGTTCCAGCGAAGAATTTCATCGCCAACCTGCAAACCGGCTTTTGCGGCGGGCCCTTGCGCGTCTACTTCCACAACCGTCCAGGGAGCGCCGGGGTCGCGCTGCGGAACAAATCCGAGTGTGGCGCGCACGGTTTCGTGGCTGCGGAGTTCCATACCGGCGCGGGGCAGCAGCGTGCTATAAGGCAATGGGTTCGCGGCGGCAACGTAGTTGTCAAAGAATTCAGCCAGCGAGCCGCCGGTGAGCTTCTCCGCTTCCAGGCGGATGTCCAGCGAATCGCGATAGAACTTCCCTTCCCGGGCAAAATCCGCGTTCATGGCGCGGAAAAGATCATCCAGGCTGTGCTGATTGTCGCTGCGATCGCGGATCAGAATATCGAGCAGAAAACCGAGAACCTGGCCCTTCGTGTAATACGAAATGCTGTTTTGCGGCTGGTTATAGAGAGCGTATTTTTCCAGCCACGCGTCCAGGCTGGATTGTTCGGCGCTTTGCCAGCGGTCTGCGGGACGCGATTCGAGCTCCGTGATCTGTGAGCCGAGGTCGCGGAAGAAGTCCTGCTTGTTCCAGATGCCGGTGCGCACCAGCGTGTAGGAAGCGTAAGTGTTGGTGACGCCCTCGGCGAACCAGAAGGATCGCGTATACATCTCTCGCGTGGGATCCAGTGGCTCGAGCGTGGCGGGGCGGATACGCTTGACGTTCCAGAGGTGGAAAAATTCGTGCGCGGAAACGTTGGCGAGAAATTCTCCCGAAGGGATATAAATGGCCGTGGAGTTGGCGTGCTCCATGCCCCCACCGCCGCCGGCCGCGGCATCGCCGATGTGAAAAATAAACGTGTAGTCGGAGTAGGGCGCGCCGTCCATCAGCTTCAGTTCGTAGGCGCAGATTTTGCGCAAGGCGGATTCGACGTCGCCTTTTTTGTAGTCGTTGCCATGAATCACTACATGAATCGGCGGTGTGATGTCGCGGAGGCTGAATTCCTCGAACTTCGAAGCCTCGATCGGGGCGTCGGCAAGCGCATCAAAGCTCGGAGCCTGAAGTACGAACAAGCGGGCCCCGCCTGTTGATTCCTGGCTGGTAAGGGCGGAAGACGCGACTTTCCAATCCGCAGCGACATCCTGAAGCGACAGGATGCATTTTTCGGCGCGGCGATCCGGAACATAAAGCAGGATCATCGCGGGATTTACGAAGGCGTGCTGGGCGTTAAGCTGCGAACTGAATGGGCCGGAATCGTCCCAGAAGGTATCGTAGGAAACTTTCACAACGCCATCGCCTTGCACGCGCCAGGTCAGCTTGTCGACCTTTTCGAGGGTGGTAGTTCGACCGTTCACGGTGGCGGAAACACGTTCGACGTGGCTGCTGAAATCGCGAATCTGGTAGAGAGCGTCCCACGCGGCCATCTGGAGATCGACATGCCCCTTCACGTCAGGGACCTCGACCGTCACGTGGAAGAGATGCTGCTCGGGATGCGCCAGCGAGACGGCATAGTGAATTTCCGCGCTGGCCGGCCGGAGGAATACAAAGGCAAGCAGGAAGATCGCCGCAAGTGCAGCGTGGGTGGAGAAGGTTTTCCGGATCACCGAGCGTTGGCCCCAGTCGAGGAATGTCGCGTAGCAAGCATCTTTAGCAGTTTATCGCACAGACCGTCAAAACTTCCGTTGGACATGACAAGTAGCAGATCGCCGGACTTGGCTTCCGTGGCCAACAGGCTGATGATGGCGTCGGCGCCGGGCAGCACACGGGCGTCTTTACCCATCTGGCGGACCGACGCGGCGACGGCTTCTGGATCGAGGCGTTGCTCGTCGGCAAGTTGCCCCGCGCGATGGACGCTGCCGAGCAGCACCTGATCGCCCAGCGCGAGTGACTGCGGCAAAGCGTCCTGAAATATTCTGCGGCGCATGGAATTGGAGCGCGGTTCGAGGATCGCCCAGATGCGACGGTCCGGCCAGCGCAGGCGCGCAGCCTCGATTGTGGCCGTGATGGCCGTGGGATGATGCGCGAAATCGTCGACAACCAGGATGCCATCTACCTCGCCCTTCACATCCATTCGACGCTTGACGCTGCGGAAGGTCGTCAGCGCCTCTTGGATGGATTCGCGGCGAACTCCACGACCTTGCGCGACGATCAGGGCGGCGAGTGCGTTCAGAACATTGTGGCGCCCAGTGGCGGCAAGGCGCATATCGGCGTATAGCTCGCCCCTGTATTTCACCTGGAAGGTCATGGCGTCGCCTTCGGATTGAACGTTCGCGGCCACCCAGTCGTTGGTGCCGTGGAAGCCGTAACGAATCACGGGACAAAACGCTTTGGCGGTGGCGTTCGCAAGCGCTTCGCCGCCTTCTGGATCACCCCAGACGATGACGCGGCCGCGGCGAGGGACAAGATTCACCAGCCTGCGGAAGGCGGTCTGATAGGTTTCAAAATCGGCGTAAATATCGGCGTGGTCGAATTCCAGCGAGGTGATGATCAGGTCGTCGGGATGGTAGTGAAAAAATTTTGCGGCTTTGTCCCAGTACGCGCTGTCGTACTCGTCGCCTTCCAGGATGAACTCTTCGCCGCCGCCCAAACCATAAGCCTGGCCGAAATTTTCGGCAATGCCGCCAACCAGAAAATTCGGGCGCTTTTTGGCGACTTGAAAGAGCCAGGCGAGCATGGCCGTGGTGGTGGTTTTGCCGTGGGTGCCGCTGACGACGATGGAATGCTTGCCGGGAAGAAATTCTTCTTCGATGATTTCGGGGAGCGAGCGGTGCGGCAATCTGCGGTCAAGCATCTCCTCGACTTCGGCATTGCCGCGGGAGATGGCGTTGCCGACGATGATCAGTTTCGGCGCGGGGGAAAGGTGCGCGGTGTCGAAAGAGGTGGCGTATTCGATTTCGTGAGAGTCGAGAAACGTCGAGGCGGGCGGATAGACACCGGCGTCGGAGCCGGTGACGCGATAGCCGCGCTCGCGGAGCATCCCGGCCAGCGGCGACATTGCGGAGCCACCGATGCCGATCATGTGGATGTGTTTTGCGTTGGGCAAAATTTTGCGTCCCTTTTGTAGTGGCCAAACTTTAGATTGGCCGGGTTTGGATTAGGTCTGAAGCCATAAGCTTTAAGCCATAAGCCTTAAGACTTAGGACTGCCTTACAGACTAAACCCTGCGTTACTTGTCGTCGACTACGGCTGGTTCGAGGATTTCCAGCGAGCCTTCCCCTTTTGCGTGCAATTTCGCACGAACGCCCAGCGGTATGGTGAGCATGGGGCGATTCGTGTGGCCAACCGGGGCGCCATAAACAATGGGTACGCCAAGCGGAGCCAGAATCTCCGCGCAGATTTCCGGGACGATGGGACTGCCTCGCGTGGGCGGATCGCAATCTGGAAAATCCCCGAGGAGGAAGCCCGCCACTTTTTCGAATAGACCGGCCTGTTGCAGGTGGCGAAGCGCGCGATCCACTTGATACGGCTTCATGCCGCGATCTTCCAGAACCAGAATGGCGCCGTTTGTGTTGGGCGAAAAACCGGTGCCGAGCGTGGTTTGCAGCATGGAGAGGCAGCCGCCGACCAGGCGGCCAGACGCACTCCCGGAAGCCAGCGATTCTCCACGAAGCGGAATTTTCCATTTGGATTTTGTTTCGCTGACGGCTTGCAGAAAGGAAACCAGGTCATAACCGGATGGCCGGTCGGCGCCATGATTAAAGCCCGCGGCGACCATGGGGCCATAAAATCCTGCCCAGCCGCGTACTTCACCGAGTAACAACTGCAAAATATTGAAGTCGCTGAAACCGACCATGCACTTTGGGCCATGCAGACGCGTGACCAGCCTGAAATCGATTAGGTAGTTCGCGCCATAGCCGCCACGCGCCGCGATCACTCCATCCAATAGTTTATTGTGAACGGTTCGGCAGAATTGCTGGAGGCGCTCCTCATGGCCCGCGGAAAAATAGCCTTGGGGATGCAGCGGTTCAGTGTTTTCAATATCGAATCCAATCCGGCGCAACTCCGCAGTCCCGGCGGAAATTGCCGCGGCATCAGACGGTGAAGACGGGAACACAATCCCCAGGCGGGAACCTTTGCGAAGGGATGGCGGTTTTTCCAGTCGTGGCAGGTGGCGTTTCATTCGTGGTGGGCCTGCTCCGGCAGAACTTCCGTTACGATGCCCTCGCGATTCAGTTGTTCCACAATCTGTTCCTGCTGGCGATGGCTCACGTCGGCCTCGAACTCCACGATCGACTGAGCGCCAGACATGGAAACACGGAAATGCTGCGTGGGAATATTCATGCTGACGAGGAGGCGCTGCACTTCGCTGGCGACGCTATCCGCGTGGCTGGTAGTGAAGCGGAAAACCAACATACGGGCCCGCAGATTGAAACGGTCCGCGCCCCAAGCCACGACAAACAAACCAAACAACACGATCACGGTAGCCGAACCGGCAACGGCGTAAAGCCCGCCGCCCGCAGCCATGCCAATGGCCGCTTCGGCAAATATAGTGGCCGCCGTGGTCATTCCAATGAGCCCGGCGCTGTCTTTCAAAATGGCGCCAGCACCGAGAAAGCCGACGCCCTGAACAATATTGGACGCAATGCGCGTGGGACTGGAATCGCCATAAATGCGGCTGATTTCGACAGAGACGATAGTAAAGAGCGCGGTAGCAAGGCAAACGAACATACTGGTGCGAATGCCGGCGGGACGGCGATGAATGTCGCGCTCCACGCCGATAGCCGCGCCCATGGCCGAGGCAAACAGCATGCGCATCAGAATTTCGTGAAAGGAAAGCATCCCTGTACGGGGAACCCCCGCGTCAGAAAGATTCTACCGCCTAGAGTTTGAATTGCGTCAATTTCAGGAAGTGGCGTGCCCTGGCGTGTATCTCCGATTTTTTCAGCTTCAGTAGGCGTTCGAGGCCAAAGCGCTCGACGGTAAAGCTGCCGAGGACCGAGCCATAGACCATCGCGCGGCGCAGCGCGGCATCGCTGGTGCTGCCAACGCCTGCGATATAGCCCATGAAACCGCCCGCAAAACTGTCCCCCGCGCCGGTGGGATCGTGCGGCTCTTCGAGGGGAAACGCGGGAACGCAGAAGACGCCGTGCTTGTCCACCAGGAGCGCGCCGTATTCGCCACGTTTGATCACCAGCGCGCTGGGGCCCATCTTGAAGATATGTTTCGCGGCGCGCAGCAGGTTGTGTTCGTTCGAGAGCTGACGGGTTTCCGAATCGTTGATCATCAGAATGTCCACGTGGCGGAGCGTTTCGCGCAAATCATCGTTGGTCCGCTCGATCCAGTAATTCATGGTGTCCATGGCGACGAGCTTCGGCTTGCCCTTCACCTGGTGAAGCACGTCGCTCTGCAGATCGGGCGCGATATTGGCGAGGAAAACGAATTTGGACTTGCGGTAGCTTTCCGGAAGGCGCGGTTTGAAGGCGGCGAAGACGTTGAGGTCGGTCACCAGGGTGACGCGCTCATTGAGATTTTCTGAATAGCGCCCGGCCCAGAAGAAGCACTTCCCTTCGGCGCGCTCCAGACCTTCGATGTCAATGGAGCGTGATTTCAGGATGGCTTCGTCCTTGGGGTGGAAATCATTGCCCACGACGGCCACCAGATTTACATGCGTGAAAAAACTGGCGGACACGGAAAAATATGTGGCCGCGCCGCCCAGCGTGCGCTCCACCTTTCCGTACGGGCTTTCCAGGGCATCGTATGCAACCGAACCAACGACGAGAAGTGACACAGGCGTCTCCTAGGACTGGTATTTGCCGATGATGGCGGCGAGATTTTTCTTCGTTTTTTTGGGGACCAGCTTGAAATCGGTGATCAGCGAATGGGCCAGCGCCGCGCCGCATTTGCACTTGCGCTCCGCGGGCATGGTCTTGATGGCCTCGCGCAGGACGTTTTGCGCATTGCTGGCATTCTGGTTGAGCGTGGCAATGATTTGCGTTGCGGTGACGGATTCGTGCTCCGGGTGCCAGCAATCGTAATCGGTGATCATAGCCACGGTGGCGTAACAGATTTCCGCTTCACGAGCGAGCTTCGCTTCGGTGGCGTTGGTCATACCAATCACGTCGAATTTCATAGCGCGATGAAAATGGGCCTCTGCGAGCGTGGAAAACTGCGGGCCCTCCATGTTGATGTAGGTGCCCCGGCGATGCACGGGGACGGCGGCGGAGATGCAACCATCTGCGAGAACGGTGGAGAGTTGCGGGCACGTGGGCTTGTCGAAAGAAACGTGCGCGACCAGGCCTTCGCCGAAGAAGGTGGATTTGCGGCCCTTGGTGCTGTCGAAAAACTGGTCTGGCACCAGAAATTCCCCGGGGCGCAGATTTTCCTGCAAGGAACCGACCGCGCTGACGGAAATGATGCGCTGCACGCCGAGGAGCTTCATGGCGTAGATGTTGGCGCGGAAGTTGAGTTCCGTGGGCAGGATGCGGTGACCGCGGCCGTGGCGGGCAAGGAACGCGACGCGCTTCCCTTCGAGCGTGCCCACAACGATTTTGTCGGATGGTTCACCGAACGGGGTTTTGACGCGAAGTTCGCGGGTGTCGGCGAGGCCACTCATCTCGTAAAGCCCGCTCCCCCCGATGACTCCGATTTCCGCTACGGGCGCTTTTCCCCGCGCAGACTTCCCCTTTGCTTTTTTTGCTGCCATGCGTTTTCTCCTGGAAATTACCGGTTCAGATCTACCGGTTCGATTTCGATCTTGCCATCATGCTCATGAAAGGAGGCCGCGGCCACGTCTGGATCGTGTCCGAAAACGACGATCCAATTTTCCCTGGCCATGCGCGGAACCCAACTGCGTTTAGTTTCCAGCGTCTGCATTGGGTACAGGTCGTAAGCCATGATCCAGGGCAATGGAATATGGTGACGTGTCGGGAGCAAATCCGCAACAAAGGCCAGCGTTTTACCGCCGCCGGTGAGGAGGATCGCCTGAATATTGGCGTTGTGGCCGGGGATGCGCGCGGCGCTGATGCCGGGAAGGATCTCCTGGTCCCCGTCGGTGAGATCCCAGAGTTGCGCCTCAGTGATGGGCAGAAAATTATCGGGAAAATAGCTGGCGCGGTCGCGTTCGGTGGGCACGGCCGCATGGGCCAGTTCGGCGCACTGGACAACGTAACGCGCGCGGGGAAATGTGGGGACGGCGCGGCCATTTTCGATGCGCGTGTTGCCGCCGGCGTGATCGAAATGTAGGTGTGTGTTGATCACCAGGTCGACGTCGCGCGGCTGGACGCCATGGTCGGCAAGCGAATCGATCAGCGGATCGCCATCCTGAATGGCGTAAATGCCGTGCTGCTTGGCGTCCCATTTGGTGCCGTTGCCAGTTTCGATGACGATGGTTTTGCCATGGGCGCGAACGAGCAAGGAGTTCGCGCGCAGGTGAATGCGGTTTTTATCGTCGGGCGGAGATTTCTTCTCCCAGAAGACTTTGGGGACAACGCCGAACATGGCCCCGCCGTCGAGGCGGAAGCTGCCGCCGTCGAGATAACGAATTTCGATGTCGCCGAGATGCATGGAGGAGTTCGGATTGTAGGGACGGCCTTTTGAGGCCGTCTGTATGGGCAAAATGTTGCCCGCGCAGGGCCGGCCCGCCTCAGAAGGCGGGCCCTACAATTCGGCTTTCGCTCCTTTCAGGATTTCCGTGACGGCGGTGAATGGATCTTTTTTGCGGGCGGCGACTTCCTCGGCGAGGGTGCGCAGGCGGGCTTCACCCGATTTACCGCCCAACACTTTTTCCAGCAGGCGCGATTCCAGCATTTCGATCAGGCGATTCTGCCAGTGCTCCACTTGTTTTTGCTGGCGCTGGCCGCTGGATTCAAAATGTTTGCGGAATTTGGCGACAGTGGTGGCGAGTTCTTCGACGCCGCGGTTCTCCGTTGCCACGGTGCGAATCACGGGCGGATGCCAGCCATCGCGCCGCATCACCAGCGAAAGCATGGCGTGGAGCTGCTCCTCCAGCCGGTCGGCGCCTTCGCGATCCGCTTTGTTGAGCACAAAGATGTCCCCAATCTCCATCAATCCGGCTTTCATGTTTTGAATGTCGTCGCCGAGGCCGGGAACAAGAACCACCAGTACGCAATCGGCGAGGCGCACGATATCAATTTCGTCCTGGCCGACGCCGACGGTTTCGATGAGCACCTGGCGCTTGCCCGCAACGTCGAGCAGCAGCGCAACCTCCGCTGTGGACCGCGCAAGGCCGCCAAGAAAACCACGTGTGGCCATCGAGCGGATGAAAATGCCCGAGTCGCTAGCGTGGCCCTGCATGCGGATGCGATCGCCCAGAATGGCGCCGCCTGTGTACGGACTGGTGGGATCCACAGTGACCACGCCGACAGTCTCCTGCTGGTGGCGGTGATAAGAGGCCAACCGGTCGACGAGTGTGCTCTTGCCGGTGCCCGGCGCGCCGGTGATGCCCGTGAGATACGCCTGCCCGGTGTGGGGAAAAAGCTGGCGCAGGAGCTCCTCGGCTTCTGCGGAATGGTTCTCGATCGCCGTAATCGCGCGAGATATAGCGCGCACGTCACCAGCCCGGACCTTGGCAGCCCAATCTTTCACAGAAATGCTTATCAAGAGGTGAGTCCTTGTAGCCAACCGGAGGCTGCACGAGGCATGGCTCTATTATTTCGCGCCGCGCCACTTGTGCGCAAGTTGCCGAAGCACCCCCCGAGTGCGGTGACGCCCGGCAGCAACAGGACAGCTAAATCTCAAGGCACACCTGTCCCTTCGGGCTATTCAGCGATACAGAAAAGAAACTCACACTGAGAGACGTTGGGCCCTCGGTCATTGGTATGCAAGTCGAGAGGAAAAGATCATGAAGAACATTGCTAAGCTGGGGTCGATTGGAATTTTGATTGCCCTGGCGGGTTGCTCAGGCAAGTCGCAAAACGCCGCTCCCTCGAGCGCGCCTCCCGCAGGTCAGGCAGCTCCTTCTCACGCCCCTACTTCCGCATCCGTGAACGAAGCCGCGCCGCTCGCAACGCCACTCACTGCGGCGTCCTACGGACAGCCCTGGCGCCCGGAACCTGTGGATGACCATTTGGGCGGGGCCATTGTCCTGAAGCGGAGTTCGCGCGACGGGAAATATGATTTGGTGATCGAGGAAAAGGGAGCACAAGCGTTCCTGTCGTTCGCCACGCACGGACGCTGGGATGCGGTCTACAACCAGCCGGCCAAGGGCAAGCTGATGTATCTGCGTTTGAAATTTGAGGACGGCGTGGAGAAGCGCGCCGAGTGGGATGAACTGGCTTACGGCACGGAAAACATGCACAGCGTGCTGTGGTCGTATCCAGCAGGCACGGACGCGCCGGTTGGTCCGGTGGCGGATGCCGCGAAGAGCGATCCGACGGGCGGCGATCAATTGCTGATGGAAGACCTGACGAAGCACAAAACTGTGCTTGTGGAAGTTGAACCGGGAGTTACCACGCAGTTTGATCTGGCCGGGCTGGAGAGCGAAATGGGAAAGATTCGCTTTTTCAAGCCGCAGCCGGTCCTGGCAGCAAGTCAGGATGTCCAGTAACCCTCAAACCTGAAGTCTTGCGCTGCGGCGCGGGTACTACTTTTTGCCGAGCAACTGGCGGGCGATCACCAGCTTCTGAATTTCGCTGGTACCTTCGCCGATGGTGCAGAGCTTGACGTCGCGGTAAAACTTCTCCGCCGGATAGTCCTTGATGAAGCCATAGCCGCCGTGAATCTGCACACATTCGTTGGCCACACGCACGGCTACTTCACTGGCAAACAATTTGGCCATGCTGGATTCGCGAGTAAAGCGAACATTTTTCTGATCGGCGAGCCACGCGGCCTGATAGACGAGCAGGCGAGCAGCTTCCACTTCCGTGGCCATATCGGCCAGTTTGAATTGGATGGCCTGGAATTCGCTGATGGCCTGGCCGAATTGCTTGCGCTGCTTGGCGTAGCGCACCGCGGCATCCAGCGCTCCCTGCGCCATGCCCAGAGCAAGGGCGGCGATGGAAATGCGCCCGCCGTCGAGAATTTTCAAGCTGCCCGTGAAACCTTCGCCTTCTGGGCCGAGCAGATTTTCACCCGGAACTCTGCATTCCGTGAACAGGACTTCCGAGGTGTCGCTCGCGCGCATGCCCAGCTTGTTTTCTTTCTTCCCGGGGCGAAAGCCGGCCATGCCCTTTTCCAGGATGAACGCGCTGATGCCGTGCGAGCCTTTGGATTTGTCGGTGACGGCCATGGCCACGCAGGTGTCCGCATAATGGCCGTTAGTGGTGAAGGTTTTCGCGCCGTTGAGAATCCAGTGCGAACCGTTGCGCACCGCCGTCGTGCGCGTGCCGCCTGCGTCGGAGCCAGCTTCGGGTTCGGTAAGTGACCAGGCGCCGAGCTTTTTTCCTTGCGCGAGCGGGACGAGATATTCGCGCTTTTGTTCCTCGGTGCCGAATTTATAGATGTGATTCGAGCAGAGCGAATTGTGCGCGGCGACGAAGAGGCCGACGGAGCCGTCCACGCGCGAAAGTTCTTCGATGACCGAGGCGTATTCCACATAGCCCAGGCCGGCACCGCCATATTCCTCCGGGAAGATGACGCCGAGGAGGCCCATTTCGGCGAGTTTCGGGAGGAGTTCAAGAGGAAAACGGGAGGCTTCATCCCATTCCATGACGTGGGGAGCGATTTCGCCCTCGGCGAATTCGCGGACGGACTTGCGGAGGTGTTTTTGCTCGTCGGTGAAGGTGAAATCCACGGGATCCTCGGCGATAGTTATTTCTATAGCTGCTAAAAGTTTAACTTATATGGGTGGTTTGTGCAGTAGTGGAGCGGGAAGAAGTTTCCCTGCCAGTCTGAAGACCGGCCAGTACAAAAACAAGAACGCAGGGCCCGACTTTTTTCGTGCGGAGAGTGTAGGGGCGGTTTTCTGAGGCGGTCTGCGCTTGTTAAGGCTGAGAGAAGGATTTAACGCAGAGGCCGCAGAGGAGGAGCGCAAAGGTCGCGGAGGCTGGTTGCGACTGGCGAATTACGCGACTTGGCCTTTTTGTTTGCCGGCTACGGATTTGAGTTCCTGAAGGGCGCGGACCATGCCGGCGCGGTCAACGTTCCAGTGCGTGACCATTCGGACGGAATTGAGCGCGGTGTCTTGCGCCCAGATACCACGCGCGTGCAATTCATCGCAGAATTCGACCGCGTTGCGGCCCGTGGCGGAGCAATCGAAAATGACGATATTGGTTTTCACGCTGGCGGGATCAATTTTGAGGCCGGGAATTTGCGCGATCCCTTTCGCAAGGTGTTGCGCGTTGGCGTGATCTTCGTGGAGGCGTGAAGGAGATTTTTCCAGCGCGAGCAAACCTGCCGCGGCGAGGATGCCCACCTGGCGCATGCCGCCGCCAAACATTTTGCGATAAATGCGAGCGCGCTCAATGAATTCGCGCGAGCCGGCGATCATCGAGCCGACTGGAGCGCCAAGTCCTTTCGAGAGGCAGAACATCACCGAGTCGACATTCTTGGTCATGTTCGCGACGTTGTCGCCCAGCGCAGCAGCTGCGTTGAAGATGCGCGCTCCGTCAAGATGAACTCTCAGGCCCAAGGAATGCGCCCGGGCGCAGATTTCGTCCACACGATCCGTGGGATAAACCGTTCCGCCGGCCATATTGCTGGAGTTTTCCAGGCACACCAGCGCGGTCTGCGAGTCGTAGTAAATTTTGGGGCGTATGGAAGATTCGATCTGCTTCCAGGTGAGGATGCCATCGTCGCCTCCACGCACGGCGCGCGGCATGCAGCCGGCAATCGCGGACATGGAGGCGAGTTCGTATAGATTGACGTGGCTACGCTCTTCGCAGAGAACTTCGTTGCCGTGATGCGTCCAGCATTTAATGGCGATCAGGTTTCCCATGCAGCCCGTGGGAACGAAGAGCGCGGCTTCCTTGCCGAAGATTTCCGCGGCGCGTTTCTGGAGCTGGTTGACGGTTGGGTCTTCACCGTAGACGTCATCGCCGACTTCGGCGGCGGCCATGGCGCGGCGCATTTCTTCGCTGGGGCGTGTGACGGTGTCGCTGCGGAGGTCCACGGCGCCTTCGACGGGCAGGACGTGGTCGGGGTCGGTGAGTTGATTGCCTTTTGCGACGGTGTAGGTCATAGGGGCCTCGGTTAATGATTGGTTGCAAGAGCTGGTTGGATTGGATCGCTCGCGGCGCAAGCGCCCGTGCTTGCGAGTGCGGGCCTGCAGGATGCAGGCGCTACCGGGGCTTGCACGGAGCGTAGGAGTTCCACGATGACTTCGTTCGAGACGCTCAGTTTATCGGCCGGAATTCGCAAATGATTTAAGTGCTTTTCTACCATGCCTGACGCAGCGAGGTCTGCGATTTTTCCGGTGAAGCTCACCCCATACTGACGCTCAATGCGGAGAAGATCGATACCCGCCGTCTGGCGCAGGCCGAGGAATAACTCTTCTTCCAATGCCATGGAGGCGGTTACTTCATCCACGGTTTCGATCGCACTCTTCCCTTCTGAAATCTGCGCGACGTACGCGGCGGCATCGTGGCGGTTGGCCCAGCGCTGTTTGCCAGAAAATGAATGGGCGCCGGCGCCAAAGCCGAGATACACCTCGCGCCGCCAATATTTTTGATTGTGATGGGATTCGAAGCCGGGTTTGGCCCAGTTGGAAATTTCGTACTGCGCGTAGCCGGCCGCTTTCAATTCGTGCTGCACCAGTTCGTAATATTCGGCCATCGATTCTTCGCTGGGAATTTCGGCGGCACTATACCGAGCCCCGCCCTGCAGAACTTCCAAGCCGAGCCGGCTACCTTCGTCAATTTCCATCATGTAGATGGAAATGTGCTCAGGTGCCAAGGCGATCGCTTCCTGCACTGACTGGCGCCACGAAGCAGGCGTTTGCTTGGGCAGGCCGGCAATCAGGTCAAAGCTGATATTGCCGATTCCGGCGGCGCGCAGGATGGGCACGGCGCGGTAGATGTCTTCGCTGCGGTGCATGCGGCCCGCGGCTTTGAGTTCACTATCCACAAAAGACTGCGATCCAAAACTGATGCGATTGAACCCAGCGGCAACCCACTCTGCTGCTTTTTCCGCGTCGATGGTTTCGGGGTCGGCTTCGAGAGTGATTTCCCGAAATGCAAAGGGGAAATTCCCGCGAAGCGCCTGAAGTATTTGGGTGAGAAGCTGGGGTTCGAGGAGGCTGGGAGTGCCTCCGCCGAAGTACACGGAATCAACAACTGGCTGCGCGGAGCCATAAAGATTAGAAAGAGAGAGGCCAACCGAATCCAGCAGGCGCACGTGATCGCGAATCTCGCGGCAAACGGCTTCCGCATACGGCGCAAAACGGCCTGGCGAAACCACACCCGTGTGGAAGTTGCAGTAGGTGCATTTCGTCTGGCAGAACGGAACCTGAATGTATACGCCGAGATTCGCCATGTGTAAAAACTGTAGCACAGAGGCTAAGTTCTGTAATTTCGTATCGTGAGACTATGAGCGGTCGCCTGTCAGCGCTATCTAGGCCACTTTTCGTGCGGCGGCTTTTTCGAGCAGGTCATGAATCAGTGTTTGATAGGGCTTGTCCTGTTTGGCGGCAAGGCGGCGAAGCCGGGCAAGGAGTTGCGGGGCGATCCGAAATGCAATCAGTCGCTTCGCAGTGCCCGTCCGGGGGCGCCCAACGCGCCGCGCTCTCCGGAACTCCTCGGGAGTGGTTTCTGGAATGTCGGACAAATCAATGGCGCCGGCGGAAATATGCTTTTTTCTCTTTTCGGGTGGCGCGACGCGCACTGATGATGCGGACCGTTTCCTGATCATGTTTTGCCCTCCGCAGTGTGTAAGCAACAATCAGAATTCTCCCGGCAGCCGAACGCCCAAACCGTTTTAGGCGTGATTCGTACTGGGAATTTAGCAAGTCGTCCCATTCCAGGGCTTCCGGATCGGCGAAGACGGTCGCTGCCTCCTCGAATGCAACGCGGTGCTTTTCGAGGTTCTGGCGCGCCTTCTCCGTATCCCAGGAGAACACAATACTGTATATACACTAATTCGGAGTTCCCGTCCAGACCCTCGACGCCAGTTGCTCGAGACGTCCAGGAGACGAGTCGAAATGCCGACCGCACACTCACCGGCCCGCCTCAGAGGGCGGGCCCTACATGGGATCGGCCAGGACTTTGATGTGGAGATGGCGTTCGCGGGGGCCATCGAATTCCGCGAAGAAGATGCCTTGCCAGCGGCCGAGGACGAGCTTGCCGTCTTCGACGAAAACTATTTGCGAGGTGCCAACAAGCATGGTCTTTACGTGCGAATCGGAATTGCCTTCGGCGTGGCGATAGGGGCCGGCGGAGGGTACCAGGCGATCGAGCGCGCCTTCTGCATCGGAGGCCACGTCCGGATCGGCGTGTTCGTTGATCAGAATGCCGGCGGTGGTGTGCGGCACATAGAGAAAACAGGTGCCAGCCTTGATCCCCAGCGCCGTGACTACGCGTTGCACTTCCTTCGTCACTTCCACCATTTGTGTGCGGCGGTCGGTTCGCACACGGATCGATTGCATGGCTGCCTCCGGGAGAAAATCAAGGAATGGAAACGATGTAGTGCTGTCCCGGTTTTTTCGTGCAGGCGAGCTTTTGCAGTTCGCCGAGGCCGCCGCTGCCCAGGCGGAGCAGAAACGGAAGGAAAGTTAGATCACGGGACTGCAATCCCTTGTGCGGATAAAGAAGATTCTCGAGAAAAGTGGCGTGCTGCTCAATCACGTGGTCGTGCCGGTCGAGGGCCTGGCCGGTTTTCGCGCGCAATTTCTCCACCTGATAACGGATGCGCTTTTCCGCGCGGGCGATGGAGTCTTCGATCGTGGGGTCCACTTCGTGAATTGATTTCCGGAGATGCTCCACACTTTTTTCAATCTGTTGGAGGTTGCTGTCAAAGGCACCCGCCAGCTCCCCCTGCACATTGGAGCCATACATTTTTTTTCGCAGAGCCTGTGGGCCGAGCCACGCGTCTTCCACCTTGAGTTTGTATTTTTCCAGGATGCGCAAGCCCTTGGGATCTACCAGGGTGTAATCGGCGCGCGGCATCAGCACCGGCATGCGGCCAAGCAGTTTTCGATAAAGCACTTCGGACTGTGCAAAATACGCAATTTCCGCGGGTCCGCCGTAGTAAGCGGCCGTGGGAAGTAAAAAGTCCTGCAGCACGGGCCGCAAAAGAGCATTTGGGCTGAATGCTTCCGGAGTTGCTGTCACTTTGGGGATGAGTTGTTCGCGGGGAGCAGATTCGTGGCCGAAAGTAAATTTGCCATTGGAAGCGCTTATGACCTCACGCTTGCCCTGATGCAGCGCAAACAGCAGCGTGCTTCTGGAAGTGACTTTTACCTGAGGAGCGTAGCCGGCTTTTTCGAGCTCCTTGTCGCGGAGGAGCAGCGCTTCATTGAGTTCGTCCCGGCGTTCCAGTGCGGCGGAAAGAATGGGAGCGGCGAGTGCGTGAAGCTTGGGGCTAAGAGGATCGAGGAGGATCAGGCCGTGAGGAGCGAAGAGTCTTGCGAAGAGTTTGGCGAAGGCGCTGCCGTAGGTTTCCTGTGGGCTATAACACGAACGGAGAATTTCGAGCAACTCTTCGCCGCCGGAACCCGCGAAACTCTTATCGATCGCTTTGAGTAGCGGAGCCACATCTTTGCCGAGCGGGACTTGCCCAACCGGGCGACCTTCTTCAGAAGGAAGCGGCAAGACAAGATTCTGCAGCATGCCCTGGTGAAACCAGGTCGCGTGGCGAACTTCGTCTACATCGTGATCTTCGGTGGCCATCCAGAAAATGGGCACAGCATCCACGCCGGAAAGCGAAAGCTCGCGCGCGGATTCGATGGCGGTCAGAGCCTTATAGAACGCATACGCTGGGCCTCCGAACAGGCCGACCTGCTGGCCGCTGACAACGGCAACCGCGCCGCCCTCCAGGCGCCGCAGATTCTTTTCCGTTTCCGGCCCGCTGCCAAACGAACGATTTTCCTCGCGCAAAATCGCGGCCACTTCCCTGCGCCGGTCGGCGGGAAATTGCAACTGACGGGCGTAGGCCTCCACGGACGGCATTTCCGGCTTGTGCGCGAAAAAGTTCTGCAGGCGGGGGAAATTCTCGGTGAAATCCCGAACGAGCGGGGTGGAATGCGGGAGCTCGTGGGGCAACAGTGCGCGACAGTCCATGGGCGGTTAGATGATAGACCGGGAAAAAGGTGACGGCAAACGTCACCCGGTTTTAGACGCGCGCGGTCGCCGGATAGAGTTCCGCAATCAGCGCGTCGATGGGGAGCTTCTTTTCTTCCTTCACAGGCAGGAGTGGCGAGCGTGGGAAGCCGCCTTGATAGCCGCGCAGGTTCATGGCGTATTTCAAGCCGGGGATCCCGTGTTCACCGAAGACCACCTTCGAGGCGATCACCAGTTGCAACTGCATCTGGCGGGCCTGCTCATGGTTCCCCTGCTTGACTAAGTCGTAGAGCTCAACGCACATTTCCGGTAGCAGCGATGCCAGGGCAAGAATCGCGCCTCGGCCGCCCATCGTCAGGCATGGATAAACCACCGCGGCTCCGCCGGTGAGCACCTGGAAGTGCGCGGGCGCGCCTGCGACAACTTCGCCGATACGCTGAATGCTGCCGGAACTGTCCTTGATGCCGATAATATTCGGGTGCTGCGACAGCGCGATGATCTCCGGCGCTTCCAGGGTGATGTTGGTGAAAATGGGCACGGAATAGAGGAGCACCGGGATAGGCGAGGCGTCCGCGACAGCCCGGTAATGATGGATAAAATGTTCCGGGCGATAGGTAGGCTTGTAATAGTAAGGAGTCTTGACCAAGGCAACCTGGTAACCCAGCGAGGCGGCGCGTTTGGTGCGAGCGATGGTTTCGGCGGTGGATTCTGCGCCGGTACCCGCAATCAGAATTTTCCCGGGCGCGGCGGTTTCTTTCACGGCAGCGAGAATCTGATCCGCTTCATCACGGGACACCATCACGGCTTCACCGGTGGAACCCAGAACCACGAATCCGGCTAGCCCGGTCTGGTTGTAGAGGCGGATGTTGTGCTTCATGCCGGAAATCGAAACGCAACCGTCCTCTTCGAACGGAGTGCTGAGCGCTGGGAAAATACCACTGATATTCATGATTAGTCTCCGTTTCCCGTTGAGCCAGAGGCGGCCACGCGGTTGCTATGCAAATCCTGCAAACAGGAAACCTCGCGCTGCAATTCGATCAGCGCGCGAATGCCGCGCACTGCGGCGTGGCCCGCGGACAGCGTGGTAATACAGGGAATATTGTAGCGAATGGCGGCCCTGCGGATGGATTTTTCGTCGTAGAAGGATTCGCGGCCGAGCGGCGTGTTGATTACCAGATGGACCTTGCCCGTCTTGATCAGGTCCACAATATTGGGACGACCTTCGTTGACTTTGTAGACTTCCTCGCAGGCAACGCCGGTAGCATGCAAGGCAGCGGCGGTGCCGCGGGTGGCAACGATCTTGAAACCCATGGAAACAAGTTCTTTGCCAACGGAATCCAACTGGCGCTTGTCACGATCATTCACGCTGATAAATACCGTGCCACTGCTGGGAAGTTTCTGGCCGGCAGCGAGCTGGGCTTTGGCGAACGCCTGCCCATACGAGGTGGAAATGCCCATGACTTCGCCGGTGGAGCGCATTTCCGGGCCGAGAATGGTGTCCACACCACGGAATTTGTTGAATGGGAATACCGGCGACTTCACGGAATAAAATTCGTGCGTGGCGATTTCCGCAACGCCGTTGCTGTGAGTCAGCGGAAGATTCATGTCCGCCAGACGGCGGCCCACCATCAGGCGCGCGCCGATTTTGGCCAGCGGCACGCCCGTGGCTTTGCTGACAAACGGCACGGTGCGCGAGGCACGAGGATTCACTTCGAGGACGTAGACGGTGTCGCGCTGGATGGCATACTGCACATTCATCAGGCCGACCACTTTCAGGGCCAGGGCCAACCGCTTGGTATAGTCGCGAATGGTATCCAGAATTTTCGGCGAAAGACTGACCGGAGGCAGCACGCAGGAGGAATCACCAGAGTGCACGCCGGCCTCTTCGATGTGCTCCATGATGCCGCCGATTACCACGTCGGTGCCGTCGGCGAGTGCGTCCACGTCCACTTCGGTGGCTTCTTCGAGGAACTGGTCGATCAAGACGGGGCGGGCGGGGCCCATCAGGGCCGCCTGCGCGACATATTCCTGCACCGTGTTCACGTCGTACGCGATGACCATGGCGCGCCCGCCCAGGACGTAACTGGGGCGCACGAGCACAGGCATGCCGATTTCGCCGGCGACGCGCGCGGCCTCTTCCGGCACCAGCGCCGTTCCGTTGCGCGGTTGCGGGATGCGAAGTTCATCGAGCAGGCGGCCAAAGCGGCGGCGGTCTTCGGCAAGGTCGATGGATTCGGGGGCGGTGCCAACGATTGAAACACCGTTCCGTTTTAATTCCAGCGCAAGATTCAGGGGAGTTTGTCCGCCGAATTGCACGATGACGCCGGCCGGTTTTTCGCGTTCGACGATGGCCAAAACATCTTCGAGCGTGAGGGGTTCGAAATAGAGGCGGTCAGAGGTGTCGTAGTCCGTCGAAACCGTCTCTGGATTGCAATTCACCATCAGTGTTTCAAAGCCGTCGGCGCGCAAGGCAAACGACGCGTGGCAGCAGCAATAGTCGAATTCAATTCCCTGCCCGATACGGTTGGGCCCACTTCCAAGAATCATGATCTTCTGTTTGTTCGTCGGGTTGGATTCGTCCTCGTCTTCGTAGGTCGAATACATGTACGGAGTGAAGGATTCGAATTCGGCGGCGCACGTGTCCACGCGTTTGAAGACTGGAGAAACGCCATAGCGAGCGCGCTGCAGGCGCACGACCGCGGGAGTGGTCTTCCAGATCTGCGCGAGTTGCTCGTCGCTGGCACCAGTGCGCTTCGCTTCGCGGAGCAAGTCCTTGGAGGCCGTTTCGACGGTCACGGAGGCCACGCGACGATTGACCGCGTTGAGTTCTTCAATCTGGTGGATGAACCATGGATCAATTTTCGTGAGGTCGCAGATTTCGGTGGCGGGAAGTCCGCGCTCGACGGCTGTAAGGATCCAGTGGATGCGGTCGGGCCGCGGAGTGGCGAGCTTTTCGCGGAGGAGCGAGTTCGGCGTATCCGCAGGCGCGCGCCAGGGCGTGCTCGGCTCCAGGGAGCGAATTCCTTTTTGCAGGGCTTCCTTAAATGTCCGGCCGATGGCCATCACTTCGCCGACGGATTTCATCTGCGTACCCAGCGTACTGTCGGCACCCGGGAATTTCTCAAACTGCCACTTCGGGATTTTCACCACCACGTAATCAATGGTCGGCTCGAAACAGGCCGGCGTTTTTTGCGTGATGTCGTTGGAGATTTCGTCGAGCGACATGCCCACGGCCAGGCGCGCGGCAATTTTTGCGATCGGGAAACCCGTTGCCTTGCTGGCAAGCGCGGAACTGCGGGAGACGCGCGGGTTCATTTCGATCACCGTCATGCGCCCGTTTTCCGGATTGATGGCGAACTGCACGTTGGAGCCGCCAGTTTCGACGCCGACTTCGCGGATAATCGCCGCCGCGGCATCGCGCATGCGCTGGTATTCCTTGTCGGTCAGAGTCTGCGCCGGGGCCACGGTGATGGAATCGCCGGTGTGCACGCCCATGGGATCAAAATTCTCGATGGTGCAGATAACCACGAAGTTGTCGCGGTAATCGCGCATCACTTCAAGTTCGTATTCCTTCCAGCCGAGGACGGATTCTTCGACGAGTGCCTCGTGGACCGGACTCATATCGAGTGCGTGAGTGATCGCTTCCGTGAATTCCTCTTTATTGTAAGCAATGCCACCGCCGCTGCCGCCCAGCGTGAACGAAGGGCGAATGACGAGCGGAAAGCCAAGCTGATCGCAGAGGCGCAGGGCGTCCTGCGCGTTATTGACGAGAGCGGACGCCGGAACTTCCAGGCCGATTTTTCGACAGGCATCCTTGAACCACAGGCGATCTTCAGCAACTTTGATTGCGCGGAGCGTGGCGCCGATCATTTCTACTTTATGCTTTTCGAGGATTCCACTTTCGGCAAGTTCGACGGCAAGATTCAGTGCGGTTTGGCCGCCGACAGTGGGGAGTAAGGCATCCGGCCGTTCCTTGATTATGATTTCCTCGAGATATTCTTTCGTAAGCGGTTCGATGTACGTGCGGTGCGCCAGCTCGGGATCGGTCATGATCGTGGCGGGATTGGAATTCACCAGCACCACTTCATAGCCTTCCGCGCGCAGCGCCTTGCACGCCTGTGCCCCGGAATAGTCGAACTCGCAGGCTTGGCCTATCACGATTGGGCCCGACCCGATGATCAGAATTTTCTTGATGTCTGTACGCTTAGGCATCTGTTCCTTTAATTGTAAACCGAATCTCGTGCTCTCTCGCCGCTCGCGACCAGCGCGAGGATGTCACCTCTCAGCCGAAAATGCGCGGGTCCGGGATGACAGTTTTGGCGAGTTGGCGCTTCGAGCGAATGTCTCACCCTCTGGAACTCCCCGGGTTGGCGAAGTCCTTCATCATGTCGGTGAACTGGGTGAACAGATAGTGCGAATCGTGTGGGCCGGGGGACGCTTCGGGATGGTACTGCACGCTGAAGAGCGGCACGGTCTTGCTGCGCATCCCTTCGTTGGTGTGATCGTTCAGGTTCACGTGCGTGATTTCCACTTCGCTGGAGGGCAGCGATTCCGGGTCCACGCAGAAGCCGTGATTCTGCGCCGTGATCTCCACCTGATTGGTCAGCAGATTTTTCACCGGATGATTCGAACCGTGGTGGCCGAATTTCAATTTGAAAGTCTTTCCGCCCATCGCCAGCCCACAAAGCTGGTGACCCAGGCAGATGCCGAACACCGGAACGCGTCCGGCCAGCCTGCGAATATTTTCCACGGCATAAGTTACCGGCTCCGGATCGCCCGGACCGTTGGAAAGAAACACACCGTTAGGACCCATCGCGAGGACATCTTCAGCGGAAGTGTTTGCCGGAACCACCGTAACGTCGCAATGGTGATCCACCAGCAGCCGCAATATGTTCTGCTTGATGCCGTAATCGTACGCGACCACTTTGAATTTGTTTGTGTCGGGACTGGCGCCGGATTCGCCCATCTGCTCGGTCCACGGCGAAGTCGCCAGATCGATCGAGCCCTTCTGCCAGTCATAGGCCTTCGCGCAGCTGACGCGGCCAGCAAGTTCCAGCCCGGCCATCAGCGGCAACTGTTTTGCTTCGTGGATCAACTGGTCGGCCGGCGTGCCGTCCGTGGAAACTATGCCGCGCAGCGCACCAACTTTGCGAATGTGCAAAACCAGGGCGCGCGTATCGATGTCCCAAATTGCGGGAATCTTGTGGCGATTCAGATAGAGTTGCGCGGATTCCGCGGAACGCCAGTTCGATGCCACCTGCGAAAATTCGCGCACCACCAGGGACTCGATATACGGACGCGAAGACTCTTCGTCGTCGAGATTAGCGCCGACATTACCGATATGCGGGTACGTGAGGCAAACGATCTGCCCCGAATAGCTGGGATCGGTGAAAACTTCCTGGTAGCCGGTGAGACTGGTATTGAAAACGACTTCGCCGCCGCGGCGCGTGATCGCGCCGGCCGCGCGGCCGTTAAATATGCGCCCGTCTTCGAGCGCGAGGATTGCAGGGCGATGCTGAATTTCCGTCAGTGGGTCCTCCGGACTGCGTCATTTGTCGTTAGCCTCGGCGGCCGAAAGCGAACCGAAGTGGTCCACCGGCCAATAGGCAAATACGGCGCGTCCGTAAATAAACTGGGCCGCCACCGGCCCGAACACGCGCGAATCATTGGAACTGATGCGATGATCCCCCATCACAAAATAACTGTTCTTCGGCACTTTCACCGGGCCGAAGTCGGTAACGTCCGCATATTGCGGCGGAACATAGGGCTCGGGAACCAACTCTCCGTTCACGTAGAGCATGCCGTGCCGAATTTCGATCGTTTCGCCGGGAAGCCCAACGACGCGCTTGATGAACGACTTGGAACGGTCCAGCGGATACCAGAAGACTACAACATCATCGCGGTGAATGGATTCGAAGCGGTAGACAAACTTGTTGATGAAGATGCGTTCCTGGTCGGAAAGCAGCGGCGCCATGCTGGTGCCTTCGACCTTCACGGGCTGATACAGGAAGACAATGATCACCAGAGCGAGGCCGATGGCGATCAGCAGGTCGCGCGTCCATACGCGAATTTCGTGGCGGAGGAGATGATGGGCGCTGGATGGAGAAATGGCCGGCAGAGTGGCCGCGGGCAATGGCGAATTCGGGGCGTCTGGCGTGCCGCCCGCGGGAGGAGTGTTCAAATGCTCGTCAGGTTTGCGCATCTCCGACTACCTTTATTTTATAACATGCGCTGCGAAAGTCACGCCAGTGGCGAATTGCCCGTGCGCGCGATTCGACATGGCGCGGCTGTCAAATTGGGATTCCACCGATGCGGTCCCTGTCGCGTTTGTTTCGTTCGCGAGCAATGAGGAAGAAGCTCTCGGCATTAACTTAGACGGGTTGCGCGGCGCTTTGGTTGTTGCGAGGTCGTGGTAGAGGAAATCCAGGCGGTTGGTAAGAATTTTGGGTTTGTGGCTCGGGTCGACGGTGAGAGCTACACGTCGCCTAATGCGAATTGGAGGTTTGCGAGCGAAGCGACTACGGCGGTCTCCGTGCGAAGTATTAAGCTTCCTAGCGAGGCATCGAGAAACCCTGTGTCGCGGGCGGCGGCAAGTTCGGCATCCGTCCAGCCTCCCTCCGGGCCGATGGCCAGAGCGACGCTAATAGCACGCTGATCGCGCAGGATCTCCCGAAGCGGCCTCGTGCCGGGGGCCTCCGAGAGAAAAACTCGGAGTTCCGAGCGGCAAGCCTGGAAAGCGGCCTCCGGCTTTGTCACTGTCTGCAGCAGGGGCAACATCACGCGCCTCGATTGTTGCGAGGCTTCGAGCAAGAGTTTCTTCCAGCGTTCCGCGCGCTTTATTGCGGCGGCGAGCAGCGCTTTTTCGCTGCGCGCAGCGGCGAGCGGGACGATTGTGTGCACTCCGAGTTCGGTGGCTTTCTCCAGCGCCCACTCGAAGGAATCGAATTTCACGACGGAAAGAAGAAGCGTGATTTCGAGGGCGGACCGGGGAGCAGCGAGTTCCTCGATAAGTGAAAAATTCACTTCGTCGCGAGAAACCGTTTCGATGCGGCCAAGCCAGACCTTGGTACCGTCGCTGAGCTCGTAGAGCTGGCCCGGCTGTGCGCGCAGGACGCGGCCGAGGTGATGCGCGGCTTCGCCTTCCATCGTGGCGTGATTGTTCTCGAATTTCTCGACGAAGAACCGGCGGCGCATGGAGGCTATCTTGCCATGAATTGGGGCTTGGGCGAACTCGGTAGCGCCGGCTTCTAGCCGGCAAGCGGGCTGCTTGCCCGCAGGATGCGGGCGCTACCGGCTAGCCGAAGATGTCTTTTACTTTGTCGAATAGGGTGGAATTGCGATCTGCGGGCTTGTTGTCCACTTTCAAGGTGGCCTCGAGCTGCTCCATGAGTTTCTTTTGCTCGCGGGTAAGCTTCGTCGGGGTCAGCACGCGCACGTGGTAATACAGGTCGCCACGACCGCCGCCGTGGGGATCGGGTAATCCCTTGCCCTTGATGCGAAAAACCGCGCCGCTCTGCGTGCCTTCGGGAATTTTCAGCTTCTCTTCGCCGGTAAGTCCGGGAACCGGAAGCTCCGTGCCGAGCGAAGCCTGCGCAATGCTGAGCGGAATTGTGCAATACAAATCCGCCCCGCGCCGTTCGAAGAATGTGTGCTCTTTCACATCCAAAACAACGTAAAGATCTCCGGCAGGCCCGCCATTTGGCCCGGGTTCGCCTTCGCCCTGCACGCGCAGACGCGTGCCAGTATCTACGCCGGGAGGGATGCGCAGTTCAATCGTGCGCTCGCGATCAATGCGGCCCTGGCCCTTGCACTCCGGGCAGCGTTCTTTAACGATCTGTCCCGCGCCCTGGCAAGCCGGGCACGTGCGATTGATCGTGAAAAATCCCTGCTGATAAATCATCTGGCCGCGGCCGCCGCAAGCCTGGCACGCCACGACGCCAGTGCCCCTCTTTGCGCCCGTACCATTGCAGGATTCGCAATATTCCTGACGCGGCACGCGAATTTTTGTGGTGATGCCGGCAGACGCTTCTTCAAATGTCAGCGTCATGTCGTAGCGTAAGTCCGCACCACGTTGCACGCGGCGTCCTCCGCCGCCGCGGCGCCGGCCGCCACCCGTGCCAAATACTTCCTCGAATCCAAAAAATTCCCCAAAGATATCGTGGAAATCCTGAAAGATGGTGCCGTTGAAGTCCGGCTGCGTGCCGATGCCTGCCAGGCCTTCGTGGCCATAGGTATCGTAAATCTGGCGCTTCTGCGTGTCGCTCAGAACGGTGTAGGCTTCGGTGCACTCACGAAAGTGGTGCTCGGCTTCTTCTTTATTTTCCGGGTTGCGGTCTGGATGCCATTTCAACGCCGCTTTTCGGTAGGAGGCTTTAATCTCCTCGACCGAGGCGGTCTTGGTAACGCCGAGAATTTCGTAGTAATCGCGCTGGTTGGACTTGGGCATATCCGCTGGATTTCACTTCCCTTTCTATTTTTGAAGATACCAGAGATGACGGCAGGAAATTTCGCCGCCCGGGGCAATGTTGCGGATTAATTCACAGACCGGTTGGATGCGCCGGCCGGATGAACCGCTACGCGCACCATTGCGGGACGCAAGACGCGCCCATTGTAAACGTAAGCAGGCTGGAACACTTCCAGGATGGTGTCGTCGGGGTGCTCGGTGGTTTCCGTGCGGTCCATCGCCTGGTGCATGTGCGGGTCAAACGTTTTGCCAAGCGGCTCCATTCGTTCGACGCCGAGCTTGGCAAGATTTTCGAGCAGTTGCTTGTAAATTAACTCGAAGCCCTTGCGATAGCCGGCGTATTCATCATCCTTGTGAGCGGCCAGCGCGTGCTCGAACCCATCAACAATGGGGATCAGCGATTCCACCACGCGCCCGGTGGCCCGCTTGGAATCCTCGCCGCGCTCTTTTTCGATGCGTTTCCGGTAATTATCGAAATCGGCCTGGCGGCGGAGCAGCGTTTGCCGCAGGTCGTCCAGATCCGTCGAGAGTTTTTTCAATTGAGAATCCTCGCGCGCGGCCTCTTCCCCGGGGGCTTGAGAGTCTTCCGGCTGCACGGGACCTTGGTCATTTGTAACTTTTACTTTGATTTCTCGCTCGCTCATAACTCTTTCCTTAAAGGATGATGGATTCTTTCCGCTTTTCCAACTAACACCGAGCCACTGGGCTGGTTACTCGATTTTCTGCAATGCCTCGCTAAACAATTGCGCCACATAGGCGACCGCGGTCATGGCGCGCTCGTAGTCAATTCGTGTTGGGCCCAACACACCCAACGAGCCCTGCACCATGTCGTGCCCTGAATAAGGCGCACTGATCAGCGCCAGGTTTTGCCCCGCCTGGGAGATCTCTTTGATGCCGATCTGCACGAAGACCGGCTCCGGCGTTTCGATGCAGGCGTTGAGCACGGAGACAAGACGGTGCTTCTCTTCAATAGCCTCCAGCAATTCTCTCAAGTGACCCTGATCGGCGAATTCTGGGGTACCCACGATTTGCGCCGTGCCTTCCACGTAGAGGCGCTGGCCTCCCGTGTCGCCGAGAACCGCGGGATCGCATAGGGTCAGCGCGCTTTGCGCTAACGTTTCATAGCGTTCGCGCTCGCTCGCCAGCTTTTGCAGCAAGTCGGCGCGAATCGCGTCCAAGGTCCAGCCGGAGTAATGGCGGTTCAAAAAGTCAGCGGTGGCATCGAGTTCCGGCTGGGTGAAGGTGCGACTAGGGCGGAGAATCTTGTCGCGAGTATTGCCCCCAGGAGAAATCAGCACGACAACGACGCGGCCGTCCGGCAAGAGCCACATCCGGGCGTGTTCCAAAATGGCACTGCGCAGCGGGGGCGATACGATTATTCCCACGCCACGCGAAACTTCCGCCAGCACATGGCCTGCTTTCTCGGTGATTTCCGCGGCAGAGCGTGCTCCACTCAACTCCCCTTGGATCCAATCGCGATCTTCAATGCTGAGAGTCGCTTGCGAGGCAATTTCCTGGGCGAAGAAACGATAGGCTGCAGGAGTGGGCACCCGCCCGGCTGAGGTGTGCGGCTGAAAAAGGTATCCGCCGTCCTCCAGGTCCGCCATGATATTGCGAATGGTGGCGGTGCTCAGAGACTCTTCAAAGCGCTTGGAAATGGCTCGGGAGGAGACGGGTTCTCCGGTCTCAATATAGGTGCGCACCAAGTCCGCCAGAATCTGTCGGTTACGTCGTTCTTGAAGAGCAGGGTTGCGCATGGCAGCACTCACTTAGGGGTGCTATTACTATTCTAGAAGCTATGTCAAGCCGCGTCAAAGCCTGTCCCGAAGATAGATTCCCTGCTAAGACTCTTTTGGGGAAACGTTTTTGAGTTGAGCGCTCGAAATGGAATTCCACTATCAGTTGGTTTCCCATTAATTGTTATCAATCTGGGCGCGCTGGAGTTTGTCGGAGTAGTCGAGGTAAACGGATTTCCATTCGGTGAAGAAGTCGATGGCGGCGACGGCGGCTTCGCGATGGCCGTTGCCGGTTTGCTTGGTGCCTCCAAAAGGGAGATGCGTTTCCGCACCGATCGTTGGAGCGTTCACATAAACGATGCCGGTGTAGAGGTCCTGCATGGCGGCGAATGCGCGATTCACGTTGCGGGTATAGATCGAAGCGGAAAGCCCGTACGGCACACCATTGGCGACTTCAATTCCCTGCTCCAGATCGTCAACTGGGATCAGCGAAACCACTGGCCCAAAGATTTCTTCCTGGGCAACGCGCATCTTCGGCGCGCAATCGCCAAACACGGTCGGTTCATGGAACCAACCCTTGGCGTGCTCGCTGGCGGTCAGCCGATGACCGCCCGTGAGCAGTTTTGCGCTTTCCTTCACACCGATTTCGACATAAGACATCACCGTTTGTAGTTGCTGCTCATTAATGCACGGCCCCATCTCGGTCGCAGAATCCAAACCATTTCCAACTTTCAATTTCGAAGCGCGCTCCACGAAACGGCTGACAAACTCCTTGTAAACGCTTTTGTGAATCCCCACGCGGCTTGCGGCCGTGCAGCGCTGCCCCGTGGTGCCGAAGCCGCCCCAGATTGCGCCGTCCACGGCCAAATCCAGATTCGCGTCGTCCATCACCAGGATGATATTTTTCCCGCCCATTTCCAGGCTATAATGCTTGAACGTCGGCGCACAGGTTCCCGCAATGATCCGGCCCGTGGACGTGGAACCTGTAAAACTCACGACCGGAACATCGGCGTGCCTGGTAAGTGCTGCCCCCGCTCCCGGGCCGTCGCCGCCCACCAAGTTAACAACCCCGGCAGGCAGACCCGCTTCGGCAAGGATTTCCACGAGATTGTAAGTGGAAAGCGGCGTATCTTCCGCTGGCTTGATTACCAATGTGTTGCCGGACACCAGTGCCGGCATCATCTTCCACGCCGGAATTGCCATTGGAAAATTCCAGGGAGTGATCAGGCCACAGACGCCAATTGACTGCCGCACGCTCATGGCAAATTTATTGGGGAGTTCGGACGGCGTGGTCTGCCCGAAGAGGCGGCGGCCTTCACCCGCCATGTAGTACGTCATATCGATGGCTTCCTGCACGTCGCCGCGGGTTTCCGCGAGCACCTTGCCCATCTCGCGGGTCATGTCTTGGGAAAACTCTTCCTTGCGTTTTACCAGGAGTTCCGCGGCGCGATACAGAATCTCGGCGCGTTTCGGCGCGGGTGTCAGCCGCCAGCCCTTGTAAGCGATTTTCGCGGCTGCAACAGCGGCTTCCACATCTTCGGAGGCGGAAAGTGGAAAAATGCCGAGCACCTCATCCGTGTTGGCTGGGTTGCGATTCTCCATGGTATTGCCGTGTTTCGGAGCAACCCATTCCCCGTCGATGTAATTGTTATAAGCGCGAGATGCCCGTGCCGTGGCCATGCAGCCTCCTGAACAATTTCGAGTCTAGCGGTGGGCCGAATGCCACGTCAAACTGCTGCGGGGGCGGAGAAGCTTGCAGTCTTATCTTGTGACGAACATATGGGAAGAAGCCTGCAAAAAGGCGCCCCTACGGGGACAATCGCACCGACGGGCAGAGATGGCAACGCTGAAAAACTTTTGTGGAAATCCAGGGTTAGTTACGAAACGGAGGAATGTGGATGCGAATCATTCGGAACCTATTGATTCTCCTTCTTATCTTGGGCGGTGTGATCGTCGGGGCTCGGCGAATGCGCGCCAATGGGCGTGATACCAGCGAAACGATATCCGTGGACGGGCGTAGCCGCACTTACCGGCTTCATATTCCGCCCAGTTACGACGGAAACAAGACCGTGCCCCTGGTGCTTGCGTTGCACGGGCGGCTTGGCACTGGCGAGGGTCAGGAGCGATTGGGCCACCTCGACAAAGTAAGTGATGAGCACGATTCCATCGTCGTCTACCCCGATGGATTAGATCGCAGTTGGGCGGACGGCCGCGGCGCCACGCCTTCAGACAAAAATAACGTGGACGACATCAAATTTCTTTCGAAACTGATCGATAAACTGGCAGGCGACTATAAAATTGACCCCATGCGAATCTATGCCGCAGGTATGTCCAACGGCGGGTTCATGAGCGGGCGACTGGCTTGCAGCCTGGCCGACAAAATCGTCGCGGTGGGGATTGTGGCCGCTTCGCTTTCGGCAATCACTGCCGAAACTTGCAAGCCCGCAAAGCCCGTGTCCGTGCTGATCATGCAGGGAACGCAGGACCCTCTGGTCCCTTTCCAGGGAGGAGACCTCGGAAGGAATGGCGACCGGGGCGAAGTGCTTTCCCACGCTGCCACAGTTGAAAAATTCGCGACCTTAAATAACTGTGCAGCGACCCCGCGCACAAAACAGATTGCTGACGACGCCAAAGACGGCACTTCGATTCAGATCCTGGATTACACTGGCTGCGCCGCCGGAACGGAAGTTCGGGGCTACACGATTGAAGGCGGCGGGCACGCATGGCCTGGCGGCATGCAATTTCTTCCCGCGGCCATGATCGGTAAAACCTCCCACAACATTGACGCCAGCGAAACAATCTGGGAATTTTTCGCCGCGCATTCCCGCTAGCAAGCACTTGTCATCCCGAGCCCATCCGATGAGGATGAGAGAAGGATCTCAACGTAATGGCTGTGCACGGACTTAACGTTGAGATCCTTCAGCCCGCATACTTCGCGGCCTTCAGGATGACAGTTCGCGCAGGTGCTTAGATCTGTCTCTTGCCACCGTCCACACTCAACTCGATGGCGGCAAATGTAGGCGGCGCCCGCTGCTCGACGACAAAGCGCATGATCGAACAACTTCGATACTTAGATGAGTGTCTAACTATTATGTTACGCGTCCGCCTAAAGTATCCGTAGCGCGGACGGATGGATTAGAATTCCGGTGGGACGGAGATCCGCATATGACTCTGGGACAGATTGAGAGAGTGGCCAAGGCCTTGGCCGATGAAACACGTCTGAAGATCTACGAGCAGATTGCGTCGAGCGAAAATGTCTGTTGCGGCGCGCTGGTGGCTTTGCGAGGCGTGACCCCTGCAACAGTTTCCCATCACCTGAAAGTGCTCTCCGAGGCAGGGCTGATCGAGTGCCGGCGCGAAGGCCAGTTCGTTCTGAACCGGGCGAATCCGGAAATTGTGGAAGAGTTTACGAAATCGGTGAAAGCTCTAGCAGGCAAACGAAAGAAGTAAATTACACTCTATTCCGGTTCGTTTTTGACTTCGTCGCGCTGCACTTTTTGAGAGAGCAAGCGGTTAGCGGCAGCATTCGGCGGTGGCGTAGGCGCGCCGAGTCCCGCGGTCTCCGAACCGAGACCAAGCTTCTGCAGCGTCAAAGCATCATATTTCCCGGTGGGGTTCAATCCACGCGCGGATTGAAACTTCTTCATCGCCTCGCTGGTGGAGTCGTCCCACTTCCCTGTCGGTTCGCCGGTATAGGTGCCTTGACGCGTAAGAGCCGACTGAATTTCGTTGATGCGCTCCGGCGTGGGCGCAGCCTGGCCGCGCACGCGCTTGCTCTTGTGACTGCTACTCTTCTTCGATTTGGCTGATTTGCTGGTGGGACTGGAAACCGATTTAGCGCTTGAAGCGGTGTGCGAAGTCTTGTGCGTCGTGGCGCTCTGCCGACGCGCGAAAGCGGCCGCGGGCAGCGCCAGGCTGCCCACGGCCAGAGCCGCGAGAATCGCGCGAGAACTTCGCTGATGGAGCAATGAGCGCATTGCTTTTGCGACTGTGCCCGCCTCGCTTATTTATTTTCGACCGGTACCACACCCGGGAGGAACATGGTCATCACCCGGTCGCCATTCCGTCGCAGAACCTTGAACACCACGTTCTGTCCCGGCTTCAGGGTGGAGACTGCCTTGTGATATTCCTCGACGGTTGTGACTGCCTGTCCGTTGACTTCGGAGATGACGTCGCCCGGCTGAAAACCGGTGTCGTCGGCAAATGTGGCGGGTTCGATTTCGCTGACCACCACGCCCTTCTGCCCTTCGATGCCGACGCGCTGCGCGCGATCGGGCGTAAGGCTCTCCACGTGGAGTCCAAACTCCGCTGGCGCGTTGTCTTCCGGCGTGCTGCTAACGCGGCCCTGGGTGTTGGGGAAAACGCGCGTGCGATCTTCGACCGTCGCAGTGGTTTCCTTCATCTGCTTGTCGCGGTAATAGGTGATCTTCACCTTGCTGCCAATCGCCGCGGCCGCAATCGGATTCACCAGGTCATTGCCGGTCTTCACGGCCGTTCCGTTCACCGAAGTGATGACGTCGCCGCCCTTCAGTCCGGCCTTCTCTGCCGGGCTGCCGGGTTCCACGCCTTCGATCACCACGCCGTAGGGCGCGCCGAGTGACTTCAACGTAATCTGATTGGTGCCGAGCTCTTCCTGGAAGCTGACGCCGATGGAGCCACGCGTCACGCGTCCATTCTTGATGAGCTGGTCATAGACATTGATCGCGGTCGAGGCTGGCATCGCAAATCCAACGCCCTCATACCCGCGGCTGCCGGTGATGATTGCGGTGTTGATGCCGATCACTTGACCAGCCATATCCACAAGCGGACCGCCGGAATTGCCGGGGTTGATCGCAGCGTCGGTCTGCAGGAAGCGCTGGAACTGTTGCCCGATTCCCGCGCGATCCTTGGCGCTGATGATGCCCGCGGTAACCGTGGCGTTCAGTCCGAACGGACTGCCGATCGCCAGAACCCAATCGCCCACCTGCACGCCTTCGGAATTCCCGAGCTTCGCAAAAGGAAGTTCCTTGCCGGTGTCAATCTTGATCACCGCAAGGTCCGTGGCTTCATCCACGCCCACAACTTTCGCCGTGTACTTAGTGGTGTCGCCGTTGAGTTGCACTTGAATCTTGGTGGCCTGCTCGACCACGTGATTGTTCGTCAAAATAAATCCGGTCTTGTCCACGATTACACCGGAACCCAGGCTGCGCTCTGCGCGGGGGCCCGCATCGGGTTTGCCGTCAAAAAAGTGGAAGAAAAAATCTTCACTGGGGTCATCCTGATCGCCGCCGTGGCGCTTCGCGGACTTGCGGTCCACCACCTGCGTCGTGGCAATGTTGACGACCGCGGGCTCCACGCGATTCACGATCGTGGCAAAACTGTTTGAGGATGGAATCGGATCCGGCAACGCCAGTGGCGCCGCCTCCGCGCCACGCGCGAAGGAGAACGACTTCATGGCCGAAACTCGTCCGGAAACCACCGTACCGATCAAAATCCCGACTGAAAGTGTTGCTGCGATCAGCCCCGCGGCGACATACGTCCGCCGTGGTGTCCAATCCACCTTATTATTAAACTGCTCCATACAATCTGGCTCCTATCTCTATCCGTGGCCCAGTCCACATGCGGAGAGTATAACACCGCTGAATGCGCGGAGTTTCTACGGTCCTTAGATGCGCCTCGACGTTAACTGGCCATCTGGCCGGGTCCTGCGGGAAATCTGCTGCTGCAATGGTTGGACGCGAAAAGGTGAGCAATCCGCTTCTCTCCAGGCGGCGCATAACTTTCGACTTGACAACAGGTTCCGCATCTAGCATAAATGTGTTAGCCGCAATTGCGGTGTCACGTGGCGATTTAGGGCGACTTGCTCCACGTAAAAAACTGCTAAAGGCTGGTAGAGTTTAGACGAGTTCTAAGACCCTCCAAGCACTTTGGCACGGAGGGTTTTTGCATTTTACGCCTCCGCGCTGCCCGACATCATCTCCACGTCATTTCATACGGTGGCTCTGGCCCCGTCGAGGTGACTTATGAAAGAGGTTCATTTCTTACGTTGCAGGGAATGCGGGAAGAAATATCCGAATCAACCCCTTTCTTACTGCGAAGAATGTTTCTCTCCGCTCGAAGTAAGCTACGACTACGAAGCGTTGCGGCACAGCACCAGCCGCGAGGCCGTGTCGCGGCGCCCGTTCAATATGTGGCGGTATGCGGAATTCCTGCCTTTGCCGGAGGGATTTACGCCTACCCAACCCATCGGGGGAACGCCGCTGGTGAAGTCCCGCAATCTGGGACAGCGCCTGGGCGTGAAGAATCTCTATTTCAAGAATGACGCAGTGAATTATCCCACGCTTTCCTTCAAGGATCGCGTGGTGGCCACCGCATTGGCCGCGGCGGGGCGCTTTGGATTCAAGACCATCGGCTGCTCCTCAACGGGCAACCTGGCAAACGCCGTCGCCGCACAGGGTGTGCAGCAGGGTTTCGAAACCTGCGTTTTCATCCCGGCGGACCTGGAACCCGCGAAGGTTTTGAACAGCGCGGTCTATGGTGGCCGGATCATCCGCATCAATGGCAACTATGACCACGTCAATCGCTTGTGTACGCAGATTGCCGACAAATTCCGCTGGGGATTGGTGAACGTCAATCTTCGGCCATATTACGCCGAAGGCTCCAAGACGCACGGCTACGAAATCGCCGAGCAGCTTGGCTGGGAGCTCCCGGACAACGTTGTGGTGCCGATGGCTGGCGGCGCGCTGATTGGCAAAATCGCGAAAGCGTTCTGCGAACTGGCGCATCTCGGCTGGGTGGAACCGAAGCAGGTGAAGTTCTTTGGCGCGCAGGCGACGGGATGTTCCCCGATTTCCGATGCCGTGAAGCGAGGGCTCACTCGCTTTGAACCGCAAAAGCCGAACACCATTGCGCGGTCGCTGGCGATTGGCAATCCCGCCGACGGTCCTTTCGCGGTGCGTTTGCTGCGCGAGTCCGGCGGCTGGGCGGAAGACATTTCCGATCCGGAGATCATAGACTCCATCAAGCTGTTGGCGGAAACCGAAGGCATATTTGCGGAGACCGCGGGCGGCGTCACCACCGGCGTCACCGCCAAGCTCATCGAGCAGGGCCGCATCTCGCGCGACGAAACCACGGTCATCTGCATCACAGGGAATGGACTGAAAACCACCGACGCGATTGCTGCCGACTTCCCAGCAAACGAAGCGATCGAGCCGCGCCTTGAGGCGTTCGAGTCTTTGCTTCACGAGCAATTGAAAGATGCCGTAATCGCCTGAGAGGGTTTTGTAGTGGGCGGACTTTAGACCGGCCAGCCTCTTCCAAAAAATTAATCCTGGCCGACCTAAAGGTCGGCCAGTACAAAATACCTGGAGAAAGAAATGGCAATCACAATCGAAATTCCCACAGCGTTCCGGCGATTTACCGATGGAACGCCAAAAGTCGACACCGGCGCCACCACTGTTGCCGAAGCGCTGACGGATCTCACCACGAAATATCCCGCCCTCTCTCGCCACGTCCGCGATGAACAGGGCCAGATCCGCCAGTTCCTCAACGTCTATCTCAACGAGGAAGACATCCGCTTCCTCAACGGCGAATCCTCCGCTCTGAAAGACGGCGACCGCGTCTTGCTGGTCCCTTCGATTGCAGGCGGTTAGAGTCTTTTAGATCTTCACCAGTTCCACGCGACGATTCTTCGCTCGCCCATCCTCGGTGGAGTTATCTGCAACGGGTTTCGTCTGTCCGAGTCCCTGCGCTTTAAGCTGCACCGCGTCGGCGCCGTGTGCCACCAGCCAGGCCACCACGGCTTGCGCCCGCTTCTCACTCAGCAGCTGATTTGCCGCGGGATTGCCTTGATTATCGGTATGGCCTTCCACTCGGAGTTTCAGCGTTGGATTTTGCTGCAACAAGGACGACACTTGCTTCAGGGTATCCTCGGAGTCCGGTTGAATGGCTGCTTTTCCAGTTTCGAAGTGAATTCCATAGACCGCGACGTGTCCGGTCTTATCAATTTCGTCCTTCAGGCTAGAAGCGTCGGCGGTCACTTCTTGCTTCATCTCCTTGCTGGTCACAATGGTCTGGTAATAAAAGGTTCCCTTGCTCTGAATCAGAATCCACGTGCCGCCTTTGTGCGCAGTAAGCACGTAAGGAGAATCCGAATAATCCATCGTGAAGCCAGCGGTTTTCAGCGCGGTTTGGAAGTTGCGAAAAACCTGTAACTCACTGACGCCGTCATGCGTGGCGATATCCCACGAGTGAAACTCACCCTCGACGTGTTTTGTGAGCGCGTTGCCATCCTTATCGTTCCCCAACGGAAAATCGTATTGGTCGAATTCCCTGTTCTCGCAAGAATTGATGATTGCACCGGGATATCGGCTTACTAACGGAGACTCCTTGCAACCTTCTGCGTCCTTGCGTTCTTCGTCCTGGGCACGCAGCAGCGGCGAGCAGAGCAAAAAGGCGCAGCACAGCAATACGTAAAATTTGCGGTTCACGTTTCTCTCCTGGAGAATCGCGGCATTTTACATAAATTGTATCGTTTGGGGTATGGCCTTGGCGGCGACCTCCGCCAATTGGTTAGTTAGCCGCGTTGCGCATCAACTGGCAGTAGAAATCAATCATGCGCGTGAAATTCTCCGTACTGATCCGCTCGTTCGTGCCGTGGATGCGGCCAATGTCTTCGCCATTCAACACCATCGGCGAAAACCGGAAAATATTAGGCGTCAGGGTCGCGTAGTGCTTCGAATCCGTCGCTCCCACGAACACAAACGGCGCCACCACAGCGTCTGGATAAACCTGCGCCAGCGTGCGCTGCATCAACCGGAACTCCGCGGACTGCGCGCTGGAGCGCGGCGAAGCCTCCGCGGGCGGCTCCGGCGGCAACGGTTGCATCTTCACGCGCGGATCATTCACCACTTGGCGCACATGCTCTGTCACGCTGGCGATGGTGTCCCCTGGAAGCAGACGGAAGTTCACAACCGCCATGGCCCGGCTGGGCATGACGTTGTCTTTTGTTCCTGCACGAAAAATCGTCGCCGCGGAGGTGGTGCGCAGCGTGGCATTCGAATCGGGCGACGACTCCAGAATTTTCTGCACCACGGGACCGAAGATCCACATGTTCTTGAAGACCACGCGCATGGGAAACGACGCGCTGCCTCCGGCATATTCCAGAAATTCTCCCACCGGGCCGTGCACGTGGGCCGGCATGGGATGCCGTTCGATCTTGCGCACTGCCGCGGCAAGGATGCCGATGCTCGATTCGTTCGGCGGCACCGAGGAATGCCCGCCAGCGGTTTCCACGGAGACTTCCAGGCTCAAGTAGCCTTTTTCCGAGGTGCCGATCATCGCCACGGGTGCGCTCACACCGGGCACTAGCCCAAGCGAAAGAAATCCGCCCTCGTCCTCCACGAATTCAAGTTGCACACCGCGCGACTGCAGCGTTTGCGCGATCAATTTGGCGCCTTTCAGCCCGCCGATCTCCTCATCCTGGCCAAATGCAAAATAGATCGTCCGCTTCGGCTGAAAGCCTTTCGCCAACAATATGTCGGCGGCTTCCAGCAATCCCACCACGGTCATTTTGTCGTCCAGCGAGCCGCGGCCCCAGATAAATCCATCATCGATGTCCCCGGAAAAAGGCGGGTGGGTCCAGTTTCCTTCCGTGCCTGCCTCGATTGGCACCACGTCCTGGTGGCCCATCACAAGCATGGGTTTCAGTGAAGGGTCGGTGCCTTTCCAGGTGAACAGCAGATTGTTTTCGCCAACCACTTCGTGATCGAGCTTCGCGTACACCTGCGGGTACGATTTTTCCAGGTAAGCATGGAATCCCGCGAACGCTTGCTGCGTGGCTTTCTTTTGATCCTCAGTGCCGCCACCTTCCCAGGAGACGGTGGGGAACGTGATGGTCTCGGAAAATTTGCGGGCGGCGGCCTGCGCATCAAAAGCTTCGGGAGTGTACGGGATGCGAGCGATCTGCTTCGAAGGAATCAGCAGCGTTCGCCCTGCGACGATGAGCAGGACGACAACGAGCAGGAGGCCGAGGAATTTCAGGATGGTTTTCATGGATGAGTGGGTAGGCACGCTGGCGGGGCGGCGCCGTGCCGCGAGTAGACTAACACCGGGATTGCAGATGGACGCATTTTTTTCGCGGCGTTCATGGTAGTGCCGGCATCCTGCCGGCAAGCGAGAGGTTATAACTGCAAGAACTCTTGCCTGCTAGAAGCAGGCGCTACCGTGGTCGATAGGTCGAAATGCGCCCGCCTCGGAAGGCGGCCCCTACGTGCTCCGTCTCTCGCAACGTGGTAGGCTATTTTCGTGTTGGCCCATTCCCGGTCAGGGAGGCGTCCATGGGCTATTACGCCCTCTTCTATCACGTGGTGGACAACTTTGTGGAACGCCGCGCGCCTTTTCGTGCGCTACACCTGGCGCACGCCCGGAACGCCGCCGAACGCGACGGTCTGGTTCTTGGCGGGGCGCTGGCCGATCCCGCCGACACCGCGCTCATCATTTTCCGCGGCAACTCCCCGGATGCCGCGACCAAATTTGCCAACACAGATCCCTATGTCATGAATGGCTTGGTGGAACGCTGGGAGGTGCGCCCCTGGAACGTGGTTGTCGGCGAGCATTCCGAACTTGCAGGAGCCTCCTCGAAAGGAGTCGCGTGAAATGGTTGTACGTTTCTGGTCCGCTCGCACCACCGAAGTTCGCTATCCCGAATACCTTAAGCACTTCAACCGAACGGTGCTCCCGATCCTTCGCTCCAAGGAAGGTTTCCTGGAAGCGCGCGTTCTTTCGCAATCGGACGGCGTCGTTGTCCAGTTCATTGTGGAAACGCTCTGGACCTCGCTCGAAGCCATCGAGCGCTTCACGGGCGCGGACCGCGAATCCGCCGTTGTCGCCGAGGAAGCCGTGCACCTGCTGACGTCCTACGATCGCCGCGTCCGCCATTACGAAGTTACCGCCCGCGAGCAGCACCGCGAAGCGGTCACCTCCGCCTGACGCGAGGCATCCAGCCCCGTGCCGAATTGTAGGGCCGACCTTCTGGGGCGGGCCGTTCACAGGAACGATCCGCGAGAATGGAGCAGCGCCAACCTCGCCCTCAAGATTGGCCAGCCCTCGACTTCACCAACTTGCCCCTCATCCCCAGAGTGCTAAACTTTTAAGGAACTCCTATGCCACCCAAAACACTCTACGAAAAAATCTGGGACAACCATCTGGTCTACGAAGAGGCGGGAAAGCCCGCGCTCATTTATATTGACCGGCACTTGATCCACGAAGGCACCTCGCCGCAAGCCTTTGCTGGGCTGAAAGCCGAAGGCCGCAAAGTGCGCCGCCCGGATCTCACCTTCGCGGTGATGGACCACTCCGTTTCCACCACGGATCGCCTGCTGCCGATTTTGGACACCGACGCCCGCCTGCAATTCGAAGCCCTGGAACAAAACTGCCGCGAGTATGGTGTGCGCCTTTTTGACATGCACAGCAAAAACCAGGGCATCGTGCACATCATTGGCCCGGAACTCGGCATCACGCAGCCCGGCCAGACGGTTGTCTGCGGGGACAGCCACACGTCCACGCACGGAGCGTTCGGCACCCTGGCATTTGGCATCGGCACCAGCGAAGTCGAACACGTCCTGGCCACGCAATGCCTGGTGCAGAGCCGCTCCAAGACTATGCACATTGTGGTGAACGGCAAGCGCCCCAAAGGCGTCACCGCGAAAGACATCATTCTGGCCATTATCGGCAAAATCGGAATTGGCGGCGGCACTGGCCACGTTGCGGAATATGGCGGCGAAGCGATTCGTTCCCTCTCCATGGACGGCCGCATGACCGTATGCAACATGACCATCGAAGGCGGCGCACGCGCCGGCATGGTAGCGCCGGATGAAACTACGTTCGCTTACATGGAAGGCCGGCCGTTTGTGCCGCGCGGCAAAGCATTTCAGGAAGCGGTGGAACGCGGGAAGCTGCTGAAGTCTGACGATGGCGCGAAATTCGATATGACCGTGGAGTTGCAGGCCGAGCAGATCGCTCCGCAGGTCACCTGGGGCACGAATCCCGGCATGGTCACCAGCATCAATGGACGCATTCCCGATCCGCACGATTTCCGCGACCTGAACGATCAGAAGGCCACGGAAAGCGCGCTGAAGTACATGGGATTGAAACCGGGCACGCCGATCGTGGACATTCCTGTGGACCGCGTGTTCATCGGTTCCTGCACCAATTCTCGCTTGGACGACCTGCGCGCTGCCGCCCATCTGGTGGAAGGCAAGCACGTCGCCAAGAGCATCAAGCAAGCACTGATTGTGCCCGGCTCCCGCGGCATCAAAGCCCAAGCAGAAAAAGAGGGTCTCGACAAAATTTTCACCGAAGCCGGTTTTGAGTGGCGCGATGCAGGTTGCAGCATGTGCATCGGCATGAACGCCGACGTTCTGCCCGCCCACGAGCGCAGCGCCAGCACCTCCAACCGCAACTTCGAGGGCCGCCAGGGCAAAGACAGCCGTACGCACCTGGTAAGCCCGGTGATGGCCGCCGCTGCCGCGATTGCGGGGCACTTTGTGGATGTGCGCGAGTTCGACGTCGCGCACGTGGAGTGAAGTTCTCTAAAAGGACCACGATGACAGCTCCTCGAATTTCGAACCGAATCATCGCCGACGGGCTTTTTTCAGGCTGCTTGCTTTTCCTTGGCTTAGTAACGATTCCGCGAAGCGGAGCCCATGCACCAGGATGGGCAATCATGCTCCTACTCCTGGTTACCGGCGCAAGCCTCACCCTGCACTATCTAGCAAGAAACGAAGAGATAGCCAAGAAAAGTTCTCAACTGCCAGTGAAATAGCGAGATCGATATTCGGAATCAGAGGAACCAATAGACAATGCAACCGTTTATCACGCACTCCGGACTCGTCGCACCGATGAATCGGGTCAATGTGGACACCGACCAGATGGTGCCGAAGCAATTTCTGAAAGCGCTCACCCGCCAAGGATTTGGGCGCACGCTATTCTACGACTGGCGCTATTTGCCCGGCGAAAAACCAAACCCGGAATTCGTGCTGAATTTTCCGCGCTACAAAGGCGCATCCGTTCTGCTCGCTCGATCCAACTTCGGCTGCGGTTCCAGCCGCGAGCACGCGCCTTGGGCCATCGGCGATTACGGCTTCCGCGTGATTCTCGCGCCAAGCTACGCTGACATTTTTTACAACAATTGTTTCAAGAACGGCATTCTTCCCGCCGAACTCACCGAAGCGCAGATTGAGGAACTCTTTCAGCGCAACGAGAAGGAAGAAGGCTACTCGCTGACCGTGGATTTGCCGAGCCAGACCGTGAAGGATAGCCACGGCCTGGAATACAAATTTGAAATCGCGCCTTCGCGCAAGGAAGTCCTGCTGAAGGGCCTCGACGATATCGGCACTTCCCTGCTCCACGCCGACTCGATCGATGCCTACGAGAAGGCCCATCACGCCACAGCCACGATGTACGAAACGGTGGATGTGAAGAATTATGCCGACGGACGCTAACCGGTAGCGCCTGCTTCTTGTTTACCCTGAGCCACGAAGGGCAGGCAAGCATTCTTGCGGGTTTCTTTTTCGCTTGCCGGCCCTTCCTTCGTCAGGACAAGCAGGATGCCGGCGCTACCCTTCCTTCCACCACGGCTTGAAATAAATCCTACCCTCAAACACCGGCTCAGCCGATTCCGGCGCCGTCGGCGCGCCCAACAATTCCGCAAGCACGATTCCCGCGACCACCAATCCCGCGCCCTTCATCGCGCGCGCTGACAACCGCTCATGCAGCACCAGATACGACGTAATCACCGCAAATACCGGCTCCAGCGCAAAAAGAATCGCGGCGTGCCCCGGCGAAGTGTATTGCTGCGCCCACAACTGCACGGTGAACGCCACCGCCGTCGCGAACACTGCACAAATCGCGATCCCCAGCCAAAGCTCCCACCGCCCGGAAAATCGCGCCGGCTGCCAGTGAATCGCCGCGGTGAACCCGGTCAACGGCCAGGCCATCAGCGCGCAACCCGCCACTTGAATCAGGCTCAGCGCCCGCACGGAATGTTCCTGCGTGTATTCCCCGACCAGAATGATGTGCACGGCGTAGAATCCAGAGCCCACAAACGTCAGCACGTCGCCGCGGTTCAGGTATCGCAGTCCTTCCGCCGGCACAGTCAGGAAGTAAAGTCCGATCAGCGCCGCGAACGCGCCCAGATAAATCCATCGCGTCAGCCGGCGTCCCCAGAAAACCGCCAGCAGCAGCGGCACCAGCACCACGCTGGACCCAGTGACAAATCCCGAATTCGAAGCCGTCGTATACTGCAGCCCCGCCGTCTGGAAGCAATAGCCCGCGAACATGAAAAACGCCAGCCGCATCCCCGCAAAAATCTCCTGCGTTTCAATGCGGCGGATCACCTGCATCTGCAGAAACGCCATGATCAACGCGGCTATGGTGAAGCGCACGGCAAGAAAAAGAAAAACGGACGACTCATCGAGAACGTTTTTCACCACCACAAACGAAACGCCCCAGATCAGCGAGCAGAACATCAGTGCCAGATCGGCTTTGGGTTTTTGATTCACGCGGATTCCTGTCCATGCAGACAGCGACGACAGTGTATCCGCAAATGCGCTCGATTGTGTGTGGAGAAACGCTCTGAGACAGATTAAGAGCTGCTACTTTTTCTGATAAACGGTGCGGCCGCCGACAACGGTCTGCAACAGTTCCGTGTTGAGAATTTCTTTCGGCGTAGCCTTGGTCAGATCCTGCGAGAGGACAACGAAATCTGCGTACTCGCCGGTCTTCAATTCACCCTTTTTGCCTTCCTCGAACTGCGCGTACGCGGAACCGCTGGTATAGGCGCGGATGCAATCGTCCAGCGGCAGTTTTTCCTGCGGCTGCCAACCGCCTCGCGGCCCACCGTCCGCGGATTCACGCGACACGCAGGCGTACAAGCCGCGAAATGGATTGATAGGCTCCACATCGTAATCGGTGCCGAAGGCCAGCACCGCGCCGGATTTCTGCAGCGAATTCCACGCGTAAGCGCCCTTGATCCTTTCCGGGCCAACGCGCTCCTCGGCCCAGCGCATGTCGTTGGCCTGGTGCGATGGCTGCATCGAAGCAATCACGTGTAGCAGGCCGAAGCGAGAAATATCTTCCGGGGCAACCACCTGCGCGTGTTCGACGCGGTCGCGGCGGTCGCGCGTGCCGTTTACGCGCAGAACGGATTCGAAGGTGTCCAGCGCCACGCGATTGGCGCGATCGCCGATGGCATGAAACGCCAGCTGAAAGCCAAGTTTGTCCCGCTCCAACGCCATGGCTTTTAATTTTTCCGGTTCGATGGTCAGGATGCCGCTGGTATTGGGGTCATCTGAATAAGGCGCAATCATCGCGGCGGTGCGCGAGCCAAGCGCCCCGTCCGTGACCATCTTCAGCGCGCCGGTTTTCAGCCAGGGATCCGTGGTGCCACCTTCCGCTCGCATGTCCTGCAATTCCGTCACCGGCGCCATGAACGGAAGCCATTCCGTGATGCGCACGGTGAGTTTCTTTTCTTCGCGCAGATCGTGATAGACCAGAAAATCGTCCCACTCCGAATTATCCTGCGCGGAGGTTACGCCATTCGCCGCCAGTTCCTGCAGCACCAGCTCAATCCCATGGCGGCGTTGTTCCGCAGTGGGATCCGGGATTTTCTGCTGCACAAATTCCATCGCCGAGGCTTCCATCAGCATGCCGGTGGGATTTCCATCGGCATCGCGCTCGATTTGGCCGCCTTGCGGATTTTTTGTTTCCGGCAGAATTTCCGTGCGCTTCAACGCCATGGAATTGGCCACGCCCACGTGACCCGAAATGTGCACCAGAAACACGGGATTATCCGGAGCTGCGGCGTCCAGTTCCTGACGATTGGGGAATTTTTTGTCCGGCCAGCGCGTCTGGTCCCAACCGCTGCCGACGATCCATTCGCCAGGCTTGTGCTGGGCCACCGCGGATCGCAGGCGCTGCTGCAACTCTTCAATGGAATCGGTACCCTTCAGGTCCAGGGCCAGCTTGTCGCGGCCCGCGCTGCCCAGATGCGTGTGCGCATCATTGAAGCCCGGCATCATGAAGCGGCCGTGCATCTCGTAGATTTCCGCTTCGGGTTTGGCGGCGCCGCAGTCCAGCATGATGTGGGCGATGGTGCCGACGCAGAAAATCTTTTCATCACGCACGGCAAGCGCGCTGGCCCAGGGCATTTTCGGATCGTTGGTGTAAATCCGGGCGTGCAGATAGTAGGTGGTTTTGTGGCCGGGCTCGGCTTTCTGCGTCATCACCGCTTGAGGGGCGGCAACAGAAGGTCCGAGCGCGTAAACGCAAAGGCACAAGGCCAGAGCGAGCCGCATCCTCAGCGGCCTTTCTCCGGCGCAAGTCCGGAGACGCCCAGCAGCGTCAGCAGCACGCGCTGCAAACCCATTTCGCGGCCCGCGGGTTCGTACCACTCCTGCAGGGAGTGCGCGCCGCCGCCATTGCCACCGGCGCCGATCGAGATGGCATCAATTCCCAGCGACAACGGAATATTTGCGTCCGTGGAAGACCGCTCCACACGCGACTGGTTGGCCAGAAAATCGTCCGCCGCGCGCAATGAGGCCAGCAGCGCGGAATCCGCGGGCAAGTCGCCGCCCGGGCGGCTTCCGATCACGGTCATCTTCCAGTCCAGCTTTCCTTTGCTGCGATCGCGCGCGTTATCCATTTCATCCTTTACGCCGGCGGCGATGCATTCGCGCAGCGCCGTTTCCAGACGTCCCAGTTCTTCTTCGCTTTCGGAGCGGATGTCCACCTTCAGTGTGGCGTCATAGGGGATGGAATTGACAGAGGTGCCGCCCTCGATTTGTCCTAAATTGAACGTGGTCCGCGGGGAAACTGGCACGCGAGTATTGATAAAACGCTGCGAACCGCGCACCAGAGCATTGATGGGGTTTACCATCCCGAAGTCGGACCAGCTGTGGCCGCCCGGCCCGGTGATCACCACTTCCAGTCGCCGCGAAGCAAGCGCCTTTGTAGTGACATGGTCCGTTCCGGAGCCGTCGAGGACAATCACTGCGCGAAGCTTCGCCCGATACGCATCAATCAACGCGCGCATCCCACGTAGATTCCCTTCGCCCTCTTCGCCAACATTGGCCGCAAACAGAATCGTTCGCTGCGGCTTGATTTTCGCGGTGTGCAAGGCCCGCGCCATGGCCACCAGCGCGGCAAGCCCAGTGCCATTGTCCGAAATCCCCGGCGCCAGCACGCGCTCGCCATCTTTGTGGACGGTCACGTCCGTCCCCGCCGGGAAAACGGTGTCCAGGTGGGCAGTCACAAGGACGGCTTCCTTCTCATTGGAGCCGCGCAGTTCGCCGATAACGTTTCCAATTTTGTCTGTGCTTACCGGGAGACCTTCGGCCGCCAGCAATTCCTTCACCGCGGCCGCGCGCTTCTCTTCCTCGAACGAGGGAGCGGGAATTTCCGTCAGCCGCGACTGCTCTTCATTAATCCACGCGAGATTTTTGGGGAACCAGTCCAGTGCTGCCCGAACCTGCGGTTCATCCGCCAGCGAAAACGACGTGAAGGGGCGTGCCGCGTGGGGGAGAACCGAGGAGCGAATGGGCATGACCAAGAGAATAGCGCAAACGGCAAGGCGTTTCACTGTACTAAGTGGCAGGCCCACCGGGTAGCGCCTGCATCTTGCAGGCAAGCGAGGGGTCCGCAGGACCAAGTTTTTCATCTCGATCGCACACCCGCCCTAAACCGGCGTCTTCGCCGCCGTTGCGATCGCCACCAATTCCTCCTCCGTCAGCACCCGCGGCGACTGTTTCGCGGCGTCAAAAATCCGATTCACCAATTCGTCTCTCGCCGAAATCTTATGTCGCGCCAGCCAATGCAGCACATTGGACTTTCCACTCATCGGCCCGATCTCCACGACCTGCTCCAGCCCGAACAGATGCGCTGGAACGCCGCTGTAAACCGCATCCGCCAATTCCCTGTCGCCGGTCTTTAGCGCCTTGATGATCGCTGCGGCGTGCACCCCGGTTGCCGTCCGAAACGCATCTCTGCCGAATACCGGATAGTTCGGGGGAATCACGGTGTGCGTGGCTTGCGCCACCCTTTCGCAATACGCCTTCAGCGCGCTCAGATCATTCTCAATCAACCCCATCAGCCGCAGATTCACGAGCAGCAACTCCATCGGCGTGTTGCCGACGCGTTCGCCCAGCGAAAGCGCAACGCCGTGAATCTGATCAGCACCGGCGGCAACAGCAGCCAGCGAATTGGCGATGGCAAGATCCCGGTCGCGATGCCCGTGCCAATCCACGCGAATGGTTTCTCCGCTCGGCTTCACGACATTTTCGATCACAAATTTCACCAGGCTGAAGGTTCCTGTCGGCGTGGCGTGCCCCACGGTGTCGCACAACACGATGGCCCGCGCGCCGCTGCGAATCGCCGCGGAATAGAGCCGCTTCACGGTGTCCGGATCCGTGCGAATCGTGTCCTCGGTGACGTACATCGAAGGGAGGCCCTGCGCCACGGCGAATTTCACCGCCGCTTCCGTGGTGTGTTCCAGGTGCTCCACGGTCCAGTCTTCCACCAACCGGCGGATGGGACTCGATCCAAGAAACGTTGCCGCTTCAATGGCAATGCCAACGCGCTGCGAAATTTCGGCGATGGGACGAATGTCCGCCTCCACCGTGCGCGCGGCACAGTTCGGCCGGATGCGCATGCGATTGGTGGCAATCTCTCGAGCCAGCGCCTCCACATGCTGCGCGGCGCGCGGCCCCGCGCCGGGAAGCCCAATATTCACCGAGTCAATGCCCAGCGATTCCATCAGGTGCAGGATTTCGATCTTCTCTTCAATGGTGGGGTCCTGAATGGACGGATTCTGCAAGCCATCGCGCAGCGTTTCGTCGTTCAGTAAAACACGCGTGCCCGGCGCGATGGCCAGCGGGCCTTCGGCGTTCCAGTCGTGGATCCACTCGTTGCGGTTCAAGTTCACCCAATCTCTCTGACTTTTCCAATCGGCGCGCTATTTCAATCCGTGATCTCGAAAAACGGTCTTCAGCGCCGCGCGGGCATTGCGCAGCCGCGCGCCGAGCCCGCCGGCAAATTCGAAATTTAAAAACGCATCGGCAGCTTTCTCCAGATCCGGGCCGTAACGATACCACCAGGGCTTTTCCATGCGCGGCAAGCGGTCCACGTCCACGTATTTCACGTGGACCATTTCCTGCAACCCGGCTTTGCCATGCGTGCGTCCCCAGCCGCTAAGGCCGCTGCCACCGTGCGGCGCTTCCGTAATTGCGAATCCACTGATCAGGTCGTTCACCATCACCGCCCCGGCCCGCAAACGCTGGGCGATTCTGTTTCCACCTTCAAGATCGTCGGTCCAGATGCTGGCAGAAAGCGCGAACTCCGAATCATTGGCGCGCGCGACCGCGTCTTCGGCGTCGCGCACCACCTGAATCGCCATGATTGGCCCGAAGGTCTCGTCCTGAAAAAGCTTCATGGAAGAATCCACGCCAGTAACCACCGTGGGCTCGAAAAAATTCGGCCCAAGATCCGGCCGCGGACGCCCCCCACAGCGAATGCGCGCACCTTGCTGTACAGCATCCGCCAGCAGTTCGCCCATACGGTGCACCTGCTGCGGACGAATCATGGGTCCAATTTCGCTGTTTGGATCGCTGCCGGGTCCCAAGCGCAGCTTTTGCGTTTTCTCCACACACTTCTCGATGAATTTTCCGCTGACGGATTCCTCGACGAACAGGCGTTCCACGGAAAGACACACTTGGCCGCAATTCGTGTAGCTGCCCCACACCGCCGCGCTAGAAGCCGCTTCCAGGTCCGCGTCCGCCAACACCAGCATCGCGTCTTTTCCACCCAGTTCCAACACGCTGGGAATCAGCATCGGCGCGCATGCCTCTGCTACGTGCCGCCCGGTAAAAACGCTGCCGGTAAAAAACACTTTGTCGGGCCGCGCTTCAATCAGCGCCTGGCCTACTTCGCCACCGCCTTGCACAATCGTGACAAGATCGCGCGGAAAGCCTGCGTCGCGGAACAATTCTCCAATCAATTCACCACACTCGGGAGTGTAGTCACTGGTCTTGCACAGCACTCCGTTGCCTGCCGCCACGGCGGCAATGATTTGGCTCATGGGAATCGCCAGCGGATAATTCCAGGAACTGATGATCGCCAGCACCCCCAGAGGCTCATAGAAAAGCCGGCCGGACTTGGCTTTGGCGGCCAGGCTGTGGTGCGGCACGGAATCGCTTTTCAGCAGAGAGGGGCCGTGTTTCGCGAAATAATCGGCTGAATCCAGCGAAACAAAAACATCCGCAAATTTCGCTTCGACGCGCGGCTTGCCGGACTCCCGCACCACCGCATCGGACAGCCGTTCGCGCGCCTCAAGAATCTTCGCTTTCAGCACTGCAAGTTGCGCGCAACGCTCTTCCACCGGCCGCTTGGCCCAAATGCGTTGCGCCTCTCGCGTCTTGGCAAGCAGTTGTGGAACCGCCAGCGGCGAAGTCCGCTCGTAAGATTTCGTCACTTTCCCGGTGGCAGGATCAATCGAGGGAACTGTGTCCAACATCGCAGATGTGGCGGCCATGAGCTTGATTCTACACTCCCCCGCAATTCCACAATAGTAAGGAGCGCCAACCGCCGCTCCATCCCGCGTCTTATGCGGGATGAATCTCCAGATTGGCCAGCGTTCTGATCACCCTACGATAACTTTCGGCTACGAAATCCGAAAAGTCTGCTCGTGGTCCACTTTCACCATAAATAATCCGTGCGGCGGCACCGTCGGCCCCGATTTCGACCGGTCTTTCAATTCATATAATCGCTCAATGTCCGCCGGCGCCAGCTTTCCGCGCCCAACTTCCAGCAGCGATCCCACCATTTTGCGCACCATATACCGCAAAAACGATCGCCCATGCACGGTGAACCAAAGTTCCTCGCCATCCTCGGTGCGCCGAAGCTCTGTGTCAAAAATCTCCCGCTTCATATTGCGCTCTTTGTCGTCGTCTTCCGACCCGGTAGAAGCGGCGAACGACGTGAAGTCATGCATGCCCACAAAACGCGCAGCGGCATCCTTCATGGCCTCCTCATCCAGAGGAAATGGATAGTGCAACACATAGCGCCACAGCATCGGTGGCACCACTTTCCCTCGATAGATGCGGTAGCGGTATATTTTTCCAGTCGCCGACCAGCGGGCGCTGAAGTCCGGCCCAGTCTCTTCCAGTCTCACGATTCGGATGGTGGGCGGCAACAGCGCATTCAAGGCGCGCTGGAATTCCAGCGCCGAAAGCGCGGACTGGGTGCGAAAACTTCCCACTTGCCCAAGGGCATGCACTCCAGCGTCGGTTCGGCCCGCGCCCAGAAGTTGGATATTCTCCTGTGTCAGGCGGCGCAGCACGGAAACGATCTCGCCCTGCACGGTCGGCTTGTTCTTTTGAATCTGCCAGCCGTGAAAATCCGTCCCGTCGTAGGCAATGGTGAGTTTGAAATAACGCATGCAGGAATGGGCCGGCGCGGCTAGGAAGCGGACCTCGCGAACCGGCTGCCCGGCTTGACCGCGACATTTCCCTGCCGACAGAGCGGGCAGTCATCCGGCTCGTAACTCTCAATGGTTAGCCCCAACAGGGCGTTGGACTCCACGGGAAACTCGATCTTGCCGCCGCTGCGATCAATCAGCGCGCCCGCTGCAACCACGCGGCCTCCAGCCTCTTCCACCACACTGATCGCCTCCTGCGTGGAGCCGCCGGTGGTCCAGACGTCTTCCACCACCAGCACGTGCATATCTGGGCGCAGGCTGAACCCGCGCCGCATGCACATTGTTCCGCTGCCATCGCGCTCCACGAACATCGCCGGCACTCCGCCGCCCAATGCATCGCCATGCGCTGGAAGCGCCCGCGCCACTTCCTGGCCAATAATCAGCCCGCCCATCGCGGGTGAGACCACCGCATCAATCCGTGCATCAGAAAAGAGTGCCGCCAGCCCCTGTCCCAATTTTTCCGCGAACCTCGGGTATTGCAGAACTAGCGCGCACTGCACATACGTGCCGCTATGGAGGCCGCTGGACAGCTCAAAATGGCCGTGGCGGATGGCGCCGGCCTTCTCAAACATTTTCAAGTGTTCTTCGCGTGTAGACATAACCCGGCTAACCCCGCGCGGCTCCTAAACGTCGAAATGTCAGCAGCCTAGCCCCCGGGCATCGCGTTGTCAAGGAATGGCGACGCCTGTTAGACTGCCAACTCAGCGTTTTGGCGGGTCGATTTCGGCAAAAAACCAGTTTGGATGCTTCTCCCATCTTTAAATCGTGAAACAATTTACCCCTCGCGAGCGTTTTAGATAGAGAAGCCACATCAGGCACTGGGTCCATCTGTGATTATTTGAAGGCTAAAGGTGAGGATACTTATGAAGAAGCCGTTCGGTAGATCTCTATTCGCCGCAATCCTGGCGGGAATACTGGGGGGTGCGCCCGCCGCTCCGGTGCTGGCCCAAGAGCCGTCGCAAGCGCCTCCTGCAAAAGCAGCGCCGCTCCAGGGAGGGCTCCCCATCGCCCTGGGCGTCGAGAAGTATCACTACACGCATTCGCCCAGCTTGTTTCCGAATATCACCGCCCCTTACCGTGCGCAAAATATCAATCCGGGCACGCTCGTGAATTCGCCGCGCCTTGAGCAGTTGATTCAGGACGGCAAGATGAATTTGAGCTTGCAGGACGCCATCGCTCTGGCGATGGAAAATAGCATGGACATCGTCGTCCAACGCTACAACCCCTGGATGGCCGACGCCAGCATTCTGAAGACGGAGGCGGGAGGATTTGGATTCGGCGTTCCCAACAGCCTCTCGGCGGGCTCTACGGCGACTCTCCCCACCCTCTATTTCGATCCGTACCTTACCCAGACCATCTCTCTCGCCGATACTCGTTTCCCGGTCAATAACCCGCTCATCTCTGGCACCGGTTCCACGACTCTTTCCTCGCTGGCTCAGCACACCGACACGTATAACACCAACTACTCGCAGGGATTTTCGACCGGCACCACAATCAACGCGTTCTGGGACAACACGCGCTCCTCCTCGTCGTCCACCTTTAACTTCTTCAATCCCGCCGTGCAATCCACCCTCGGCATCAGTTTTTCGCAGCAATTACTGGCGGGGTTTGGCAAACAAGTCACACGCCGCAACATTTTGATTGCTGAAAATAACCGCAAGATTGCCGACCTGGCTTTCGCGCAGCAGGCCATCACCACGGTCACGAACACCGTCAACGCTTATTGGGAGCTTGTCTACGCGCGCGAAAACGTGAAGGTGCAGCAGCAGGCCGTGACCGTTTCCGAAAAACTTTATAACGACAACAAGAAGCAGCTTGAAATCGGCACCATGGCTCCGCTGGACGTGACTCGCGCGGAATCCGAACTGGCAACCGATCGCCAGAATCAGATCGTCGCACAGACCACGCAGCTGCAGGATGAACTGGTGCTTAAGAATTACATCTCCAAAGATCCCACGGCTTCCAATCTCCTCAATGTGGAAATTATTCCGACCGATAAACCGGACTCACCGCAGAGCATCCAGCTGGAACCGTTCACCGACGCGGTCCGGGAAGCGTTTGTAAACCGCCCCGACGTTCAGGAGCAGGTCTTCAACCTGAAGAACGGGGAAATTGACGTGAACGCCACGAAAAACGCGCTGCTCCCCGTTGCTACTCTCAACGGGACCTATAGCAGCACAGGTCTGTCTGGTAACACTCCGATCTCAACGCCGGGTACGATTGCGGGACAACAATTGGTAGGTATGGATGGGCAGCCCGTCACGGTCGTTGGGCCGGACGGTGTACTGATTCCAGTGTTCGAACCAGTGAATGCCCCGACCGTCACCGGCGTAAACCATCAGGGATTCCCCGAGAGCATGAGCCAGGTGTTTCACAACAATTATCCCAACTACACCGTTGGCATTAATTTCCAGCTTCCTCTGCGCAACCGCGCCGCGCAGGCGGACAACATTCATGCGCAGCTGACCCAGCGCCAACTGGAAGCGCAAATGCAGCAGATCAAGAACAGCGCCGTGCTGGATGTGCGCAACACGCAGATCGCCCTGGAACAGGGCCGTGCGCAGGTGGAAGCTGCCAGCAAGGCACGCGAGCTGCAGCAGCAGACGTTTGCGGCCGAGCAGAAAAAATACCAGCTCGGCGCCTCGACTGTGTACAACGTGATTCTCACGCAGCGCGATTTCATCACCGCGCAGGGCACGGAACTCCGCGCACTCGCCAATCTCGCCGAGGCCAAGGCCAATTACGAACGCGCCCTTGGCAAAACGCTGCAGGTCAATGCCGTCACCATTGCGGACGGCAAACGCGGCCAGACCGAGCGCGACACGCTGATCCCCGGCACCCGCAACGGTCAGGTGGTCGGCACCGATGCCTTGTTCAGGGATCTCGACACCAAGTACAAATCCGGCAACAAGTAGCTTCGAAACATTGCCAACACAAACGGAACGAACTCGCGCCGATCTTGCACTCCTGTGCGGCATCGGCGCGGCTACACTCGTTCTCCATCTGCTCACCGGCAATCGCTACGGATTTAATCGCGATGAGCTTGCCATCCTCGAAGACGCGCGCCACCTCGCCTGGGGCTATGTCTCTTATCCGCCGCTGACTCCTTTTCTTGGCCGTATCGCGCTGGCGCTCTTCGGCACTTCGCTCGCCTGCTTCCGTATCTTCTCCGCGTTGGCGCAAGCGGCGGGCGTCGTCCTCACTGGCCTTATGGCCAAGGAGATGGGCGGCAGCCGCTCGGCGCAGATTATCGCGGCGCTCGCCGCAGTTCCCTTCTGCCTGGGCGCCGGCGCCTTGATGCAATACATCTCCTTCGATTACTTCGCTTGGGTGCTTACGGCATTTCTTATTGTGAAGTTGTTGCAATCCGGCGAGCCGCGCTATTTCCTTCTCATTGGCGCCTCGATTGGCTTGGGCATGATGGCCAAGTACACGATGCTCTTCTTCGCTTGTGGTGTGTTGGCAGGAGTTCTGCTGACCGATGCGAGAAAATATCTGCGCACCATTTGGCCCTGGCTCGGATTGCTTCTGTCGCTGGCTCTCTTTACGCCGAATTTTCTCTGGCAACTTCGCCGCCACTTCGTCACCTACGATTTTCTTAAGTTCATCCACCTTCGCGATATCCGCGAGGGGCTGACGCAATATTTCCTGCCCGCTCAACTGGAATTGACGTTGCTATCCTTCCCTTTGTGGATTGCGGGGCTTTATTTCTGCTTGCGGACGGAAGCGGGCAGAAAATTCCGCTCAATGGCGTGGATGTACTTCGTTCCGCTGGTGGCGTTCCTGTTTGCCAAGGGCCGTGACTACTATCTGGCGCCGGCCTATCCCATGCTATATGCAGCCGGGGCTGTGTGGGTTGAATCGTGGATAGCCCATTTGCAACCGAAGCGCGCGCGACTGATCAGTCCTATGGTGTATACCGCGCTGCTTGTGAGCATCGCAGGCGCGATTACCGTGGCGCTTCCGGTGGCTCCCATTGGCTCCTCGTTATTCCGCCTGGCAGATAAGGTGAACGTAACGTTCCGAGACGAGATTGGCTGGCAGGAATTCGTCGGCACACTGGCCAGCGTTCGCGATTCGCTGCCCGCTGAAAATCGCGCGCAACTCGGCATCCTGGTCGAAAATTATGGCGAAGTCGGAGCTGTCAATCTTTATGGCCCGGCGCACGGTCTGCCCCGTGCCATCAGCGGAGTTAATTCCTCGTGGGAGCGCGGCTATGGTGATCCGGCTCCGAAAACCGTAATCATCGTGGGATTTTCACGCGAATTCCTGGAAACGAATTTCAGTTCGTGCCGCCTCGTGGCCCAGGTCACCAATTCCTATGGCGTCGTGAACGAAGAAACCACCGAACGCAAAGACATTTTCCTCTGCGGCCCTCCCAAACAAGGCTGGCCCCTTTTTTGGCAAAATTTTCAGTATTACGCCTAACCGAAGTCGCGCGAGTGGAGTCGCAAAGATAGCGCACCGATCCCTCGCTCTTGCCTGTGTACTGGCCGGTCTTTAGACCGACCTCCGTAGGGCCCGCCTTCCGAGGCGGGCCGCTATCATAATTACAATCGCGCCCAAAACGGGCGGCCTCAGAAGGCTGTCTCTACAATCCCACGAAGCACAAATCGATCCAAGCCTTGCCAATAAAAAAAGTCATCCTGAGGGCGCGGTTTTCTGCGCCCGAAGGATCTCAACCTAAAATATTGCAACCAATGCTTACGTTGAGATCCTTCGCCTATCCTCGTCGGATAGCCTCAGGATGACAATTCGCTTCGGTTTGGCGTACTGCACAACACAAAGCCGCCGGTTATGCGCTCGCGCTCAACGCTTGCCCCCTGAAGAAAGCCAGCAGATCCCCGTTGATCACATCGGCGTTTGTCGCCGGCATGCCATGCGGGAACCCCGGATAAATCTTCAGCGTGGAATGCTTCAGCAATTTCGCCGAAAGCGGTGCCGAAGCTGCAATGGGCACAATCTGATCGTCCTCTCCGTGCAAAACCAGCACGGGGATATCGATCTTCTTCAAGTCTTCGGTGTGGTCCGTTTCCGAAAACACCTTGATGCAGTCGTAGTGGCCCTTTACGCTGCCCATCATTCCCTGCAGCCACCAGTGCTCTCGGATCCCCTCTGAAATCTTTGCTCCCGGCCGGTTGTATCCGTAAAACGGCAAGGTGATGTCCTTGTAAAACTGCGGGCGGTTCGCCGCCAGCGCCGCGCGAAGTCCGTCAAACACCTCGATCGGGGTTCCCGTCGGATTCTTCTCCGTTTTAAGCATCAGCGGTGGAATCGCGCTGATCAGCGCCGCTTTGGCCACGCGCTTCGTTCCGTGGCGTCCCAGGTACCGCGCCACTTCGCCGCCGCCCGTTGAATGCCCCACCATGATTGCGTCCTTCAAATCCAACTTCTCAAACAACTGCGCCAGATCGTCGGCATACGTATCCATGTCATTGCCGTCCCAGGTCTGGTCCGAGCGCCCGTGTCCCCGCCGGTCATGCGCGATCACGCGATATCCCAATTGCCCGAAGTGCAGCATCTGCCCATCCCAATCGTCGCCGCTGAGTGGCCAGCCGTGGCTGAACACGATGGGCTGCCCCTTGCCCCAGTCCTTGTAAAAAATCTGCGTGCCGTCTTTGGTCGTGAAGGTTGCCATCGGTTTCTCCTTCGAAAGGTATGGGCGGGAGGCGGCCATTCTACAGCAGCCAGCTCCGGACGGATAGGTGTCGGGGCAATCAGGATCGACGCAATATTATTTGTAAATAATAGGGAATTTGGTTTCTTGCTGGCGGTAAATCCTGGGAAGCGCGGCGACTCTCCACCGCTCAATTGAACTGAGGAAGTCTACGCGGTCTTTCGCTTCCCGGCCTCTTGCGGTCATTTGCTCAAGACTCCGCTGAGGCAGGCCGGAACTTCTCGAAACGTCAAGCCCATCCCGTGCCTCGGCTCCACAAACGCGACCGTGGCGTGAGTCTCCATAAAATCGTCGTCTTTGAAAATTTCAATCGATACGCTGGTGCCCTCGGGAAAGGGTTTTGCGATTTCCACATAGCATCCGTGGAGGCTCAAATCGCTTAGCCGCGATGACGTCCGCGAATCTTCCTGCTCGTCCACAATTTCGGCCGTGGCTATAAATGGGAATCTGGGTTCGCGCCGGCGCTCTGCTCGCATACACACTTCTTTCTGGGGGAAGGGCTCCCCCATGCTAACTTGGGCGCCGCGCGGCCCCTCCCAAAACGGTGGGCATGAAGCTAATGCGTAACCGGTCGCGATCGGGCACTCTTTCCGATCTCGCCCCTGGCCTTGCTCCCGGAAACTGTTTCCCCTAGCATTACTTTCGTACGAAGCGCACTGCCGCCTGACAGGAGTTTATCGATGACTCAAAACATCGCACGCGTGCAGATCCGCATCGATGATTGGGTGACCAGCCTCGCGGCAATTCCGGAGAACCTGTTCACCCTCGAAACTGTTCAAGATTTCGTTGTCCAGCATCCTGTGCAGCCCGGCAGCCTGGAACCCTATCTTTTCTTTTCCAAAGGAAGCTATACGCGCAATCTGATCTTCAAGAATGCGCTTTTCGAGTGCATGACGCTTTGTTGGGAAGTGGGCCAGCACAGCCGGATCCACAATCACCGCGATCAGAATTGCTGGATGTCTGCCCCCATTGGCCGCCTGCACATCCGCAACTATCGCGTCGAAAATATGAATCCGATAACGGGCGACTGTCAGATAATTCCCACCGATATTTACCAGTTGGATGCCTCGCAGCCCACCTTCGTCAACCCGATGGAGCCCGTGCACGAAGTGATGAATCTGGCGGAGTTCAACCAGCGCGCCGTCAGCATCCACATCTATTCCAAACCCTTCGACACCTGCGAGGTCTATTACCGCGGCAAAAATAAATACGCCGACGTGCCGCTTTTCTATACCAGCGAATATGGCAAGTTGAATCCTTCGGAAAAATTGCTGTAGTTCTCCTCCGCTGTGCGGTTCCCGCCGGCGCCAAAAAAAATCACGGCCGACTGTCATCCTGAGGCTATCCGACGAGGATAGCCGAAGGATCTCAACGTCAGAATTGATGGACATTCGCTTGGTTGATATCCTTCGGTCCGCAAACATCGCTTCCCTCAGGATGACTTTTTTGTTGTGGACGGCGTGGATGGAATTGTGTTGGACGGGTTCCATTGGCGGCATGCTGAGGCCCGCCCGTTCGTAGTTGCCAAAGTTACAGCGGCCCGCCTCCCTCTACGAGGGCAAGCAGAAGGCAGCCCCTACGGTGGCTTCTTGCCCCAGGCTGCACTTTCCCATAGCATTAGTTTCAAGCGCGGTCGATATATCGCGCTGCTTATAAGTTGATTCCAGGAGCGCTTGTTCATGAGTGACGCGGTCCATTCCAAAAAACCCGGCGGTCCTGCGAAGCCTTCCCCCGAACTGGAATCCTGGCGCAAAAACACACTGCAGCCCACGCTCGATAAAAGCCCCGAGCGCCAAAAAGAATTCACCACCGTTTCGAGTTACCCGATCCGCCGCCTCTACACCGAAGAAGATCTCGCTGGCTGGGATCCCGCGCGCGATCTCGGCTTTCCGGGCGAGCCGCCCTACACCCGCGGTATTCATGCCACCATGCATCGCGGCCGCTTGTGGACCATGCGCCAGTTCGCGGGTTTCGGCACCGCCGAAGACACCAACAAGCGCTTTCGCTATCTCCTAGCGCAGGGACAAACGGGTCTTTCCACCGCTTTTGATCTACCGACGTTGATGGGTTATGACTCCGACCACGCTTTAAGCGAAGGCGAAGTCGGCAAGTGCGGCGTGGCCATCAGTTCCCTTGCGGATATGGAAGTGTTGTTCGATCAAATTCCGCTCGCCGACGTCACCACTTCCATGACCATCAATTCCCCCGCCGCCGTCATCTGGGCCATGTACCTGGCCGTGGCGGAAAAGCAGGGCGCGGACTGGAAGAAAATCTCCGGCACCCTGCAGAACGACATCCTGAAGGAATACATCGCGCAGAAGGAGTACATCTACCCACCCGAGCCCTCCATGCGCTTGGTGATAGACACGTTCGAATTTGGCATGAAGCACACACCGAAGTTCAACGTCATCTCCATCAGCGGCTATCACATTCGCGAGGCCGGTTCGACGGCGATTCAGGAGCTTGCTTTCACTTTGCGCGACGGTATGGAATATGTGGAATGGGCCATGCGCCGCGGCTTGCCGGTGGACGAGTTTGTGCCGCAGCTTTCGTTTTTCTTTAACGCGCACAATGATTTCTTTGAGGAAATTGCGAAATATCGGGCCGCGCGCCGCATCTGGCATAAAGCCATGACGGAGCGCTACAAATCCGTGAATCCGCGCAGTTGGGCCATGCGTTTCCACACGCAAACGGCTGGATGCTCTCTCACGGCGCAGCAACCGATGAACAATGTGGTGCGCACCGCAATCCAGGCGCTTGCCGGCGTTCTTGGGGGCACGCAATCGCTGCACACCAATTCGCTAGACGAAGCCTGGGCCCTGCCCACCGAATTCGCGGCCACCATTGCCCTGCGCACGCAGCAGATCATCGCGCACGAAACGGGTGTCACCAACACCGTGGATCCCCTCGGCGGCTCTTATTTTGTGGAGACGCTAACCAACGAAGTCGAAGCTGGCGCGTGGGATTATATCCGCCGCATCGACGCCATGGGCGGCATGGTCGCGGCCATCGAGAAGAGTTATCCGCAGCGCGAGATCGCTGAAGCTTCCTACCGCTACCAGATGGCCGTGGACAAGAAAGAGAAAATCATCGTGGGCGTGAACGATTTCGTCACACCGGAAAAGCCGCTGGAGACACTACAGATCGATGAAACCGTGGCGCATCGCCAGGCCGAACGACTCACAAAGTTGCGCGCCGACCGCTCCACTTCGGAAGTCGAGCGCCGCCTGAGCGCCCTGCGCAAAGCCTCCGAAGGCTCCGAAAACCTAATGCCCTTCATCTACGACGCCGTCAAAGCCTACGCCACCCTCGGCGAAATCTGCGAAGCCATGCGCACCGTCTTCGGCCCCTACGAAGAAGTCGCCATCACCTAACGCCCCTCGATTTCGCTGCTTCTCTTCTTCTGCGATTCTTTGCGTGCTCAGCGCCTCTGCGTTATCCTTTATGTTGTGAGTGATAAGTTATTCACTCATACAATCATCGGAGCGGCGATTGAAATCCACCGATCACTAGGTCCCGGCCTATTGGAGGCAGTCTACGAGGAATGCCTTGCCAGGGAATTTGGGCTAAGAGGAATTCCGTTCGAACGCCAGAAGCCTGTCCCCTTGGTATATAAAGATCTGAAATTAGAGTGTGGCTATCGGCTTGATTTCTTGGTCCACCATCGAATCGTGGTCGAAATCAAGTCCATCGAGTCTCTCGCCCCAATCCATGATTCGGTCATGCTCACCTACCTCCGGCTGGCAGAGGCGCCGATCGGATTGCTGATAAACTTTAACGTTCCAATTTTGCGCGATGGCATAAAGCGTTTTGTATGGCATTATCGGGAGGAAGAAACCGATAACGCAGAGGCGCAGAGGCTCGCAGAGTTGCGCAGAGAAAGAAGAGATTGATCCACGCAATGCCTGAAAAGAAAATCCGAGTCCTAATCGCTAAGCCGGGGTTGGATGGCCACGATCGCGGCGCCAAGGTGATTGCCCGCGCACTGCGCGATGCCGGTATGGAAGTGATCTACACCGGCCTACGCCAGACCCCGGAGATGATTGCCTCCGCCGCCGTCCAGGAAGACGTCGACGTGATCGGCCTTTCCATTCTCTCCGGCGCGCACAACACCCTTTGCCCGCAGCTCATGAAACTCCTCCACGAAAAGGGCATGGATGACGTCACCGTCCTCGTCGGCGGCATCATCCCCGAAGCCGACATCCCCGCCCTGAAAAAATCCGGCATCGCCGAAATCTTCCTCCCGGGCACCTCCACGCAAGACATCATCCATTTCATCCACAACCGACCCGCCCTCCCACGGTAGCGCCGGCATCTAATTCACCCTGAGTCCCGAAGGGCAGGCAAGTGTGACTCCCCGGCCAGCGGACGGCGGAACGCTCATCCTGCGGCCTCATCCTTCACTTTCACGAACGCCCTCTCAAACTTCACCCTCGTATACAACGTCCGAAATCCCTGTCGCGTAATATTCCGCTGCGACGCGCTGCCTGGCTGCGCCAGGCTCATCACCAGTTCGCAACCCTGCTCCGCCGCCCTGCGCATACGCATATGCAGCAGCGCCGTCTGTACTCCGCGCCGCCGGAACGCCGGCAGCGTGCTGGCCCCAAACAACCCCGCGATGCGTCCGCGAACCGCCAGCGTGGCTCCGCCCGCAACCCGCCCATCGATCCGCGCCAAATAACATTCCGCGTTTTTTCCGCTGGCGAACATGCGCATCACCCCCAGCAACTCCTGCGTCACGGGAAAATGTTCCGCGAATCCCTGCGCCACCGTCAGCGTCCACAAATCAATCTCATTAGCCGCCGCTTTCTGGATTGCAATTCCCTTCTCAGACGCATCGCCGCTGAAAACGCCAACCGGTCGCACCATCACGTTCGAAAATTCGCTTACGTGATAGCCGCGCTCCCGGTAATGTTCAATCAACGTCGCATCCGCCAGCGGGCACGTTTCCACGCGCACTGGCTCCTGCCTGCTGAAATAAAACTCCTCCAACCGGTCAAATTCCTCCTTGCTCACCGGCCCGTTCAAACCCAACGCCACAGCCTGCGTCAACGGCGAATTCGCGCCGCAATAAATCGCATAGCCCCCGGCCACCTCCGCCACAGCCGCGCCCGAATTTCCCCCAGCCGCTAGCATGCCCTCGGCGCATCCCACCGCCGCCAGCGCCTCCGCCAACTCAATCTCCCGCGCCAATTCCAAACTCAACAGAGTATTTTCCATCCCGCGAGTCTACCCCAAACTCCCCTCCTCTCTGTGCCCTCCGTGTCCTCTGTGGTGAATCCCTCTTCCTCAGCGCTCCTCAGCGAACTCGGCGTCTCTGCGTTAGCCTTTCTCTTCTCCCAACGCACTCGCACAATGGCCCTTTCCTCCGTATACTGATTCCGCTGCCACCACTTCCGCCTGCGAGGTCGCCGCGTGTCCGCATCGGTTCTGAAATCCGCCATCAACGCCAAATCCCCAGATTTCGAGAAGAACTCCCAGCGCCTCGTGGAACTCCTCACCACCATCAAAAACGAGGAAGAAAAAATCCGCGAAGGCGGCGGCGCAAAAGCCATCGACTCCCAACACAAGAAGAGCCGCCTCACGGCCCGCGAGCGCATCGCCAAACTGATCGACCCCGGCACGCACTTCTTCGAACTCGGCATCTACGCCGCCCACGAAATGTACGAAGAATGGGGTGGCGCCCCCGCGGCTGGCACCGTCACCGGCCTCGCCCGCGTCTCCGGACGTCTCTTCATGGTCATCGCCAATGACGCCACCGTAAAAGCCGGCGCCTTCTTCCCAGTGACCGCGAAAAAAGTGATTCGCGCGCAAAACATCGCCATCGAAAATCGCATCCCCACAATTTATCTGGTGGATTCCGCCGGAGTTTTTCTCCCGCTGCAGGAAGATGTATTTCCCGACACTGACGACTTCGGCCGCGTCTTCCGCAACAACGCCGTGATGAGCGCCATGGGCATTCCGCAAATCACCGCCATCATGGGTATGTGCGTCGCCGGCGGAGCCTATCTCCCCGTCATGTGCGACCACATCCTGATGACCGAAGGCTCCGGCCTTTTTCTTGCCGGCCCCGCGCTGGTGCAGGCCGCCATCGGCCAGAAAACTTCCGCCGAAGATCTGGGCGGCGCGAAAATGCATTCGCAGATCAGTGGAACGGTGGACTTCCGCGAGCCCGACGACGAATCCTGCCTGAAACGCATCCGCGCGCTCGTGGACAAAATGGGCGCGCCAAATCCCCCTATTTTCAGCCACGCGCGCCCGAAAGAGCCGCTCTATCCCATCGAGGAACTCTACGGCATCTTTTCCAGCAACCCCGCCAAGCAATATGACATGCGCGAAATCATCGCCCGCCTTGTGGACGGCAGCGAATTCGAAGAGTATCGCGCCGACTATGGCGAAACGCTGCTCTGCGGCTACGCGCGCATCGGCGGCTGGGCTGTCGGCATCGTCGCTAACCAGAAAAAGCACATCACCACCAACGCGCCGCACTCCGACCAGAAGCGCATCGAATTCGGCGGCGTGATCTACACGGAATCCGCCGAAAAAGCCGCGCGTTTTGTAATGGACTGCAACCAGAACCGCATTCCCCTGATTTTCCTGCACGACGTCAACGGCTTCATGGTCGGCAAAGACGCGGAATGGAGCGGCATCATCCGCGCCGGCGCAAAAATGGTCAACGCCGTAGCCAACAGCGTTGTTCCCAAAATCACGGTCATCCTCGGCGGCAGCTTTGGCGCCGGAAACTACGCCATGTGCGGCAAAGCCTATGACCCGCGCTTCATGCTTGCCTGGCCCACCGCCAAATTCGCGGTGATGAGCGGCGACGCGGCGGCCAACACCCTCGCTGAAATCAAATTGAAACAGCTCGAGCGCCAGGGCAAAAAAATCGACGAACAAGTAAAAAAAGACCTGCTCGACTCCGTCAAATCCACCTACGACCACCAGACCGACCCGCGCTATGCAGCCGCCCGCCTCTGGCTCGACGCCATCATCGACCCAGCCCAAACCCGCGACGCCCTAATCTGGGCCCTCAACGCCGCCGCCCTAAACGCCCACCTGCCCGAATTCAAAACCGGCGTCCTGCAAACGTGACTAGCCACAAGCCGTAAGTCATAAGCCGGGTGCCGCACCCGGGGGTTAGCAGGGTGCGGGTTTTGACTTTCTCTTCATTTCCGCGCCCTCTGCGTCTCCGCGTTCAGTTCTCTTCATTCCTTTCCGCAATGTTGCGTGTTAAGCACCCTGTTTCCTGGGATCCAAAATCTCCGCTAACTCTGGGGCCCCTCTGCTCCCTCTGTGGTGAACTCCTCCCGTTCAGTTGTAAACTGTCATGGAATGACTTCGTTCTCCAGATTCCTATTTATTTCCATGTGCACGGCGTTCGGCGTGTGCTGCGTAGGAATGCTCGGCGGACTCATCCACGGCTTCTATGCCAGCTTTTACCAGCATCGTAGTCTGGAAGACATTCTGGGCAACTCCATTCCCTATTACCGGCTACTCGGGGGAATTGGCATCGTCGGCTTTCTTCTCTTTCTCGCATTTCTGGTCTCAGCTGCCTCTCACAAAAAACAGGACAAACCCCAATAAATGTCAGACACCACCGTAAAGTTAGTCGAATGCCCGCGCGACGCCTGGCAAGGCCTCCCCGAATTCATTCCCACCGACACCAAGGTCGCCTACCTGCGCGAACTCATCACCGCCGGCTTCCAGCACATTGACGCCGTCAGCTTCGTCTCCCCGAAACACGTCAAACAAATGGCCGACAGCGAAGAAGTCATGGCGACCCTCCTCGAATCCCTCCCAGACGGCACCACCCTTCCCGAAATCATCGGCATCGTCGTCAACGAAAAAGGACTCGAACGCGCACTCACCACTCCCGGCGTCTCCACGATCGGCTATCCCTATTCCATCTCCGCCTATTTCCGCCGCGCCAACGCCAACATGACCCGCGCCGAGTCGCGCGCGCTCGTCGAAACTTTGAAAACCGAAACAAAAAAGGCCAACAGGGACCTCGTGATCTACATCTCCATGGCCTTCGGCAACCCCTATGAAGAACCCTGGGGGCCGGAGATCGTCCAGGACACGCTCGACTGGCTGAAGGACATCCGCGTCTCCACCGTCTCTCTCGCCGACACCATCGGCACCGCCACGCCTGATCTCGTCCACACGGTCTACTCCCAAGTGAAAGACCACGTCGCTGGCATCGAACTGGGCCTCCACCTGCACTCGCGCCCGGACACCGCCGAAGAAAAAATCAACGCCGCTTACGCCGCCGGCTGCCGCCGTTTTGACTCCGCTCTCACCGGCCTGGGCGGCTGCCCTTTCGCCGGCGACGACCTAGTCGGCAACATCCCCACCGAATCCGTCCTAGCCGCCCTAACCAAACTGGGCGCCACGCACAATTTCACATCCGCGTCCCTGGCAAAAATCCTGGCCCTCTCCAACGACATCCGCACCCAATACACCCACGCCGGGTAGCGCCTGCTTCTAGTTCACCCTGAGGTTCGAAGGGCAGGCAAGCCAGGGCCAGCCTTCCGAGGCGCCCACTCTTCCTTCCTGCCCTCTCTGCTCTGGGAGGTTCTCTGCCCGCCCGCAGTTACTCCGCCACTTCCTTCCCTTCTTCCCCCGATTGCTTTTTCCCCGCGATTGTCCAACGATAGGGGAAGTGCAGGGGGGAATCCGATGCAATACGAAACCCTATTACTTGATTCAACCGAACATGTAACAACCATCACTCTCAATCGCCCCGACAAGCGCAATTCCATCAACACGCAAATGATCGCGGATCTCCAATCCGCCCTCGACGCGATCGAAAAAACGCACTCGCGCGTTGTAGTCCTCACAGGGGCCGGTTCCGTCTTCTGCGCTGGAATGGACCTCGCCCTTCTTCAAGCCATCGCAACACAATCCCCTTCCGAAAATCAGGAAGACTCCCGCCGCATGGCCAAAATGTTCCGCCGCATCTGGAGCTTTTCCAAACCAATGATCGCCGCGGTGAACGGCCACGCGCTAGCCGGCGGCTGCGGCATCGCCACGCTCTGCGATTTCACGATTGCCGTACCGGAAGCCAAATTTGGCTACACCGAAGTAAAGATCGGCTTTCTGCCCGCAATCGTTTCCGTTTTCCTGACTCGCCAGATCGGAGACAAGCGCGCCCGCGATCTCTTGCTTACCGGACGTCTTGTCGAAGCGCCCGAAGCGAAAGAACTCGGCATGGTCAACGAGATCGTTGCCGCCGACAAATTGATGGCTCGCGTAAACGAACTCGCCGAAGTGCTCATCGCTGCAAGCCCCAGCAGCGTCACCCGCGCCAAGCGCCTGCTCGTCACCGCAGCCGCCGCCAGCCTCGACGCCGACCTCGAACGCGCGGTCCTCGAAAACGCCCGCATGCGCTGCACCCCCGACTTCAAGGAAGGCCTCGCCAGCTTCCTCGAAAAGCGCAAACCCGTCTGGCAAAACCAGACTGAGAAGCACTAGCATTTCCCCTCTTGCCCCATCTTCCGGCATACTATTCGCTACTCCATCATGCTCACTCATCACGATGTCACCGTACGCGTGCGCTACGCCGAGACCGATCAGATGGGCGTCGTGTACCACTCTAATTATTTGATCTGGTACGAGGTTGGCCGTGTGGAACTGATGCGAGCCCTCGGCTTCGATTACAAACAGATGGAGATTCAGGACGACACGTTCATCGTCGTCGCCGATGTTCACTGCCGTTATCACCATCCCGCCCGCTATGATGAACTTCTCACCGTGCGCACTAGCATCCTGGAAGCCAAAACCCGCACCTTGAAATTCGGCTACGAACTCTACCGCCAGCCAGACGACAAACTCCTCGCCACCGGCCACACCATCCACGTTGCCTGCAATCGCGCCGGCCACGTCACCCACTTCCCCGCCAAATACAAAGCCGCCTTCCTCTCCATGACCCAGTCAACCGCAAACTCCATGTAGGGGCGGCTTTACGCCGCCTTCTTATTCCTCACTGCGGTTCCGTCACACCAAACTTCCCAAACTCTCCGCTAACTCTGCCTGTCCACCGTAACCGCGTCCTCCGCGGCGTAGGCGGGCGGCTCCTCTGCTACCTCTGCGGTGAACTCCGCTCTTCCTCCGAAACTTTCAACTTTCCACTTTTAACTTTAAACTGTCCCCATGCCCATACTTCTCACCGGCAACGACCTCACCTTCGATCAACTCTACGCCGTGGCATTGCACAACGAGACCGTCTCCCTCGCTCCCGCCGCCGTCACCCGCATGCGAGCCTCTCGCGCCGTCGTTGACCGCTTGGTTGCCGCAAACGAAACCGCCTACGGCATCAACACCGGGTTCGGCAAACTCGCCTGCGTGCGCATCTCCGCCGAACAAGTCCGCCAGCTCCAGATCAATCTCGTCCGCTCCCATGCCTGCGGAATCGGCACTCCCCTCTCCATTTCGGAAACTCGCGCCATGATGCTCCTCCGCGCCAACGCCCTCGCCAAAGGCCTCAGCGGCGTGCGCCCAGTGGTTGTAGAAACGCTTTGCGCCATGCTCAACGCCGGTGTCCATCCGGTGATCCCATCGCAAGGTTCTGTTGGAGCCTCGGGGGATCTCGCTCCCCTGGCGCATCTTGCGCAAGTCGTGATCGGGGAAGGCGAAGCGCATTTCAAACACGAAAAACTTCCCGGCGCCGAAGCTATGCATAAAGCCAGAATCGCCCCGGTCGCCCTCGAGGCAAAAGAAGGCCTCTCGCTATTAAATGGCACGCAAGGCATGCTCGCGCTTCTCAGCCTCGCGCTGCTCGAAGCGGACACTCTCGCGGACACCGCGGACGTGGCCGCCTCTCTTTCGCTGGACGCCCTGCGCGGCAGCCCGGGCGCGTTCGACGCTCGCATCATGCACGCCCGCGCCTACCCCGGCGCCGCCGCCACCGCCCGCAACCTCGCCCATCTCAACGACGGCAGTCAGATTCGCGAATCCCATCGTCCCCCCGATCGCGACACTCGCGTCCAGGATGCCTACAGCCTCCGCTGCACACCGCAAGTTCACGGCGCCGTCCGCGACTCCCTCGTCCAAGCCCGCGAGATGGCGCTAGTCGAACTCAACAGCGCCACCGACAACCCGCTAGTCTTCTGTAGTGGCCGGACTTCAGACCGGCCAGCCGCAAATCAGCCAGGCACCGAAGTCTTCGACGGCCAAGGCGATATCGTCAGCGGCGGCAATTTCCACGGCCAACCGCTAGCCATGGCCGCCGATCAAGCCGCCATCGCCATTGCAACCCTGAGCGGCATCGCGGAGCGCCGCGTCGAGCAAATGACCAATCCGCTCACCAGCATGCTCCCCGCGTTTCTCACGCCCGATCCCGGCCTGAATTCTGGCTTCATGATTGCGCAAGTCACCGCCGCCGCGCTCACTAGCGAAAATCGCGCGCTCGCCACTCCACATTCTGTTGATTCGATTTCCACTTCAGGCAATCAGGAAGACTACGTCAGCATGGGCATGAGCGGCGCACGCCGCCTGGAGCGCATGCTCCACAATTTGCGTTACATCCTCGCCATCGAATTACTCTGCGCCTGCCAGGGCATTGACCTACTCGCCCCGATGCAAACCGGCCCGCTCGCAAAAAAAGCCTACGACGCCGTCCGCGCCGTCTCTCCCAAAGTCACCGCCGACCGCCCTCTGTCCCCGGACATCAACGCCGTTGCCAGCCTCGTGGCTCAAGCCGCCATCGCCAAAATCTTGCACTGAGTCCAGGCTCAGATTGCCGCGATTACATCCGTTTTTCGAAAGTCGTTTCCTTTAAACAACAGCGGCTCACCGGTCACCCTCGCCAAAGCGTACGAAAAGCAATCGCCAAGATTCAGCCCCGCCGGATGTCTGCCCTTCCCGTACCTTGAAAATCCGTGCCTCGCCGCAAGCGCATGCTCCTCTGTAAATGGTTCGACCCGGATTTCGTTTTCCCGGAAAAACACGTCACATGCCAGGATACCTGTGTCGCCGGCCGTCGCTTCCAAAACCATGCCAAGTTCGACAAAACTTGGGGCGGAAATTCGACAAATATCCGCCTCGCGAATTTCGTTAGCAAACCGAAGTCCGTCGTCTTCATTACGCAGCACCGCAAGCACAGCTGAAGTGTCTAGAATCATTTCGGCAAGCCGCGCTCGTCGTAAAGCAACTCCGCGTGATCGATCAGTGGCCCTTTGATTTTGCTCCGGACGCGCTTTCCTAGAGCCAACATGTCCTTTACAGACATGCGCTTTTTCTTGCGTTCGCCGCGAACTTTCGTCAATCGATCCCGTACGGCGATACCCACCGCCTGAGTCATGTTTTCGCCGGTCAAATCAGCCAATTCTTTGGCGAGCTGGTGGATCTCCGGGTCCTTAATATTTAAGCCCATATTGTCTACCTCGGTAGAAGATTGTCTACCATGGTAGAATAATGCCCGTCTTGAGCCTAACTGTCAATGTGACCTTACCCTAGTGCCTCCAGGAAATACGTGAACATCCGCCACCCGGCGATATAGCTGAACGGCGAGAGCTCAAGCGAGTAATGTCCCACGGGCAACTCCAGCGTCCGGGGCTCCGCGCCGTTCCGTCGTAGAGCGCTCAGCATCTGCTCCGTGAGCTCCGGCAGAAAAGTAGGGTCATATTTTCCGTACACCATGAACGTGTTCCGACCTGCCCCCATGCCCCGCTCAACGTACGGCATCGGGCTAATCGGCGCCCAGAACTCCCGCAACTCCTCCACGCTCACCTCATGCCGCAGACCTTCCCACACGTGATTCGTGGTCATGCCTTGGCTAACTACGTCGGCAAAATACGTCGAAACGTGAAAAAATCCCCCGGCTCGCACGCGGGGGTCGTGCACCAGCGTGATGTAACCCACCGAAGACCCGATACTCGTTCCCAGTATCCCCAATCGCGTGTAGCCGCGCTGCTCCAGCCAACTCAGGCAGGCCCGCGCATCCTTCACCGCCTGGCGATTCGCCGCCAGCGTCAACCCAATGTTCGGCCCCACCAACTGGTCCGCCCGCTCGTGTCCCTGGGCCATCCGCCGGTCGTGATAAGGCAAGCTCATCTTCATCGCCGAAATGCCCATGCGCTGCAGCCAGTGGCATAGCGCCACCTGCCCGTGCCATTTCGCGTTCCAGTTGGAAAGCACCAATACGGCCGGCCCATGCTTCCGCGCCGGAAAAAACTGCCCGTGGACCGTATTGTTCTCCGGCCACGGCGATTCCATCGGCGTGGTGAACGTCAGCACATTCTCCGCATCCAGCTTGTAATCGCGCACTTCTTCTGGCGCGTACCATTCAGCGCTCTTCTCGATCGCCTCGCGCGCGTAATCGCGCACAAACGCCCGCGGTTCTTTAACCGTCGCATCTCCGCCAATATGCTCGATGCCCCATTCAAATGGACGCACCATGCGGTTATCGTCCGTGGTCCACCGCCGGTGCTCATACCGGCGGATCCAGTGTTCGTACCGACTCATTGCCATAGATTCAGTGTAGCGAACCCCTGCCCTCGCCCCAAACGTGGGCCCCTTCCGCATACTCCCAACCCTTCTCGGACCTCCTACACCCCGCGTCAAATCTCTCTTTCCCGTTAGTCATCCGACAACGCGGGCCTTCCCCCGCGTTGAGCCTCTTCCCCGCCTGTGGCACAGTCAAAACTGTGATCCCGTTCTTTTTCTTCCTTTTTGGCATCGTGATTGGCAGTTTCCTGAATGTTTGCATTTCGCGCATTCCGGAGGGCCTCTCCATCGTTTCGCCGGGCTCCCGGTGCCCTCGGTGCCAATCGCCGATCAAGCCCTACGACAACATCCCGGTGTTTGGCTGGCTGCTCCTGCGGGGTAAATGCCGCAATTGCGCGCTGCCCATTTCTCCAATGTACCCGGTCGTAGAATTCCTTACCGGCGCCATTTTCGCCCTTACTTATTACGAGTTCGGCCTGAATCTCCTCACCTTGAAATGGCTGATTTTCGCCTGCTTGGTCATCGTCCTGATCGTCACCGACCTCCGCGTCCGCCTGCTCCCAGACGCCATCAACTTCCCGGGCATGGCCATTGGCCTGGTGTTCGCCTTCCGCGTCCCAATTTTCGACGCCACGGCCGGCACGCTCTACATCCGCTTTTTTCATAAGTTACCGCCCTATCCTGCAGTTGTTTTCAACCTGCTCAACGCCATTCTCGGCGCGCTATTGGGCAGCCTGCTTTTATGGGGTGCCGCCGCGATTTACAAACTGGTGCGCAAGCAAGAAGGCATGGGTCTCGGCGACGTCAAAATGATGGCTATGGTTGGAACGTTTATGGGACCACGTAATACGTTTCTCACGATTCTGCTTGGCACACTACTCGGCAGCGTCATTGGCCTCAGTTGGGTGGGTTTTCTCTACCTGGTTGGCTGGAAACGCGGTCTCGCCGAACGCGCCGCTCGCCGCGGCGTGGGAAGCGCCGCGTCCCTCCGCTGGGCAATCGCGTCACAGTATCAACTGCCCCTGGGCACTTTCCTTGGTATCGGCGCACTCGGCGTCGTCTACCTCGTTCCTACGCTTCTCGACCGGCTGTTCCGCTAATCACACCACGCTTGTCCGCTAGAAGCAGGCGCTACCGCCCCCACCCGTTTATCCTTTGGCACCCTTCCCTCCCTGCCGCCCCACAACGCGGTACAATAGCCTTTGACACCCAGCCGCACCTGAAAGAGCGCCCTGCGCTCCCATGGGGGGAGAACCATGCGTTTATCATCTCTTTGCCGAATGACCGCTACGTTCGCATTTGTCGCACTGACGGCAGGCCTCGTCTACGCTCAACAAGACTCCTCGCAACCGTCCACCGGCGATTCCCTGGCCGAAGCTGCGCGCAAAGCCCGCGCTGAGCAAAAGACCGAGCCGAAGCCAAAGAAGGTTTTCACGAACGACGACATGCCTTCCGCGCCGCCTCCTTCCACCGACGCTTCCGTGAAGACCGCGACTCAGCCAGCGGGCGGCCAGTCAGACGTTGAAGGACCGGGCACACCAGAAGAGACCGCCAACAATCCCAAGAGCGAAGCCTACTGGCGCAAACGTTTCCAGAAACAGCACGATAAAATCTCGCAGGCCGAACAGGAACTCGACGTCCTCCAACGGGAACTCAACAAAGACCAGGTTCAGTATTACAACGACCCGCAGAAGGCCCTGATGCAGCAGCACGATCGTTCCGACATCAATGACAAAACCGCCAAACTCGATGCCAAGCAGAAAGAAATTGACTCACTCAAGCAGGGTTTGAGCGACCTGGAAGATGAGCTTCGCAAGGCCGGCGGCGATCCCGGCTGGGCCCGTTAAGCGCCGCAAAATTTCTGGGTTTTATCTCCACTCTTGTTTTCGCCCGCAATCTCCGGGAAAATGCCTCGCGCCCGTGTGAGGCTTCCAAACCCTCCGTAGAAAACCCATGACCGACCTACAGACCAAATCCCCGGCCTTTCGCCAGGCTTTGTTCGACAGCGAGCGCCTGCGCATTTACATCCTGTTGCTTTCGATTGCGATTATCCTGGCGATCCGACTCCTTCGCACCGTGGTTTCGCCGACGCCGGAGAATCTCTCCACCCTCTACCTGTTTGTCGGGATGCTCGCGATCATCTGCCTCGCTGAATTTGTCACTCTCCGCGCCCTGCAGCGTGCCCGCCGCGAAGACCGCGCCATGGGTGGTACGTTCTGGATGATCAATATCGCGGCAGAATTCTTGCTACCTCCTATCGTCATCGCCACGATCAGCAGTTACGCGATTCCTTACGGCTACCGGCCGCTGGTGAACCCATCGTTCCTGCTGTATTTCCTGTTGCTGACGCTCACGATTTTGCGTTTGAATCCGCGCCTTAGCTTGCTCTGCGGGTGCTTCGCGTCCTTTACTTATCTCGTGGCGGCCTGGCACGATGGCTGGCGCCCGGGGATAGACTATCTGGGTGCGTCACTGTACTCCCCTCAGAAAACAGTGATCACTTATGCGTTCGCGCTGGTTCTTGCCGGTTTTGTCGTCGGGCTTGTGGCCAGGCAATTTCGCACCCAGGTGGAGGCCGCACTGCGCGAAGCGGAGACGCGGCGCGAGATGGAACACCTGCAACATGACCTGGACGTCGCCCGTTCCATCCAGCAATCATTGCTGCCACATTCCATGCCGCAAATTTCTGGCTGGGACATCGCCGCATGGAACCAGCCCGCGGATCAAACGGGTGGCGATTATTACGACTGGCAACCGCTGCCGAATGGAAAATCCGTGGTGGCGCTCGCCGATGTAACAGGCCACGGAATTGGCCCGGCACTCCTCGCTTCCGTCTGCCGCGCCTATGCCCGCTCCAATTTCCGCATTCAAGGATCATTCCTGAAGGCGATGGAGGAGATCAACACCGCGGTGGCCGCCGATGTGCGAGAAGGCCGCTTCATTACCTTTGTCGCGGCGATTCTAGGGCCGGAAGATTCATCGATTAAACTGCTCTCGGCCGGGCACGCCCCGCTCTTCCTCTACTGGTTGAAGCATGATCGCTTTGACTTGATGGAAGCACACGGTTTGCCGCTGGGCATCTCGGACACGTTCACATCCGAACCCCCCAAGACGTTGGACATGGAGCCAGGAGATCTGCTCCTGTTAGCAACGGATGGATTTTTCGAGTGGGCGGACAACAAGGAAGAAAGATTCGGAACCGCGCGCCTGGAAACATCACTGCGCGCCTCTTGCAATAAACCCGCGTCGGAAATTATTTCTGATCTCTACCAGGACGTCCTGAAATTTGCCGGCGGCACCAAACAAATGGACGACCTCACCGCCATCGTCCTCAAACGCACTGGGTAGCGCCGGCATCTTGCCGGCAAGCAAGCCGCGGAGCGGTGCTCTTAACAACGAACTTCCTAATTCACATACCCACTATCCGGCAAACTCTTCACCCCTTCCAACATCGCAATCCCCTCGCGCAGCGCTTCCGTACCCTGCTCGAGCGCCTGCCAAGCCACGCGCTCAGACTCCTCCGCAATCTTCTCCAAACACGCGCTCAATGCGGTCTCGTCCTCCATAATCCGCGCGTCCAGCAAGCCCACCATCTGCTCCATGGCTTTCTGGTGAATCGCGTGAAAAGCTTTTTCCAGGGGCACTTGCCCGACGCACAGGTCGCACACCATTTCGGCGTAACTCAATTCCAGGCAACTCGCTTCGATGCGATCCTGCAGTTCCTGCAGGGCCAGTTCGGCTCCGCTTCTCTCAGTGGCTTGCACTTCCGTTTGTGCTCGGTTCATGGCCTGGCTCTCCTCTCGGGAGTCTCGCGACTTGGGAGAGACTACTGACAACTTCGGTGTTGCCACAATAGCCTGCGCGTAACAGTCAATAGTCCTATGCACACAAATCCAGCGTGTTCGAACTCCGCTATCCGCGCGCTTTATTCTTGCCCGCCGGTTTCTTCCGCTCGACTGCATCCCGCCGCTCCAAACGCGCCACAAACTTGGTCACTCGCCGTTCCAGCGTCCGCTGGGATTTCACCGCCGTCAGATACCTTACAATTTGTCTCCGTAATGCCGTGGTCATCCTGCGGAAGTTTCGTTGCGCACTGGGCGCATTGCGCAGCGCCAGCACCAGCGCGGGCGGCAACTGCGGCTCGCGCGATTCTTCATCCCGGCGGATGGCCACCTCCACCACCGCGCCGGCGTCCGCTCGCAATTTCTTTCGAATATCCCCGTGGATCGCCAGTCGGTAGCCGTCGCGTCCCCGGGAAACCAGCGTGCTCCGCAGTGGCACGCCCTCCACCGTTCCTGCTACCGGAACATGCGCGCCGCCGTCCAACTCCTTCGAGATGTCGGTCGGAACGTCTACATACCGAATTAGCCCCATCTTGTAGATGCGCCCCGAAAATACATGAAATTCGGAATCCATCGCGCCATCTTACCCCGGGATACGACGGTGCGGCTGTCGCTCGGTACACAGACATACTCTCAGCGGGTCTGCTCGGCGGTGATCTCTATCACCGTTCGATCTTCGGAGGAAAAACGCATGCGCTTTCTGCTCGCTGGCACGCTCGGTCTCTGGCTCATCACGATTCTCCCTTGCGAAGTACGCGCTCAAGCAACCGCTGCCTCGCCGGAGATTACGGCAGCCGACAACGCCTACACTTCCGGTGACTGGAAGTCCGCCGAAGCCGCTTACACCGCTTTATCCCAGAAAGATCCCGCAAACGCGCGCTATTGGTATCGCCTGGGAACCGCGCAAAAAGGCCTGGGGGAATTCGAACAGGCACTTGCATCCTTAGCGAAGGCGGAGACAGCCGGCGCCCCAAAATACATGGTGCGTTACGCAATTGCCGAAACGCTGGCCAGGCAGGGCAACAGTTCAGCGGCCTTCACGTCGCTGGACGAAGCGCTGGCTGGCGGTTACGCCCTACCCGATCAGTTGGCCTCCGACCCAGACCTCGCTTCCCTACACTCCGATCCTCGCTTTTCCAAGCTGGTGGACCAGGCCAAGCGCGCGCAGGCACCCTGCAAATTCGCTCCCGAGCATCGGCAGTTCGATTTCTGGGTCGGTGAATGGAGCGTCGCAACCGCCAAGGGCGACGTGCCTGCCGGCGACAGCCGCATCGAGCTGACCCTGGGCGATTGCGTGATCGTCGAAAACTGGACCAGCAAGAACAGCACCTACGCAGGCAAGAGCTACAACGTCTACAACACCGCCGACAAGCGTTGGGAGCAGTTCTGGGTGGACAACGGCGCAGGCATGATTCACTTCACGGGAAATCTCAAGGATGGCGTAATGGATTTTTATACCGCCGAAGTGCCCCAGCCAGACGGCAAGACGCTCCAGCGTCACTTGCGATTTTTTCCGCTCGGCCCAGACAAGGTGCGCCAATACAGCCAGGAATCCAACGATCACGGAAAAACCTGGACGGATGAGTACGACTTCATCTACACGCGTAAGAAAACTTGACCCTCAGGATCTTCTCGCTCCGACGTGCAGCGCCACGGAGTTCAGCATCATCAGAACATACCGCACGTCGCCGTAGCCCACGGCCTTCATCACATCCGCAAGTTCGTTCGGCCGGAAAAATCTCGCCACCGATTTCGGCAGATAGGCGTATGCCGCCGGATCGCCGGAAATCCAGCCACCAATTTTCGGCAACACCGTCTGGCAGTAAAACCGGTACGCATCTCCCATGAAACCTGGCGCAGGCTCCGTGAATTCCAGAATCGCCACGGTGCCCCCGGGCTTCAGCACGCGCATAATTTCGCGCAGGCCGGCTTCATAATTCGCCAGGTTTCGAAAGCCAAACGCCGTGGTCACCAGATCAAACGAACCATCCGCAAACGGTAGCCGCAGCGCATCCGCCTCCAGAAACTGAATCGGCGCCGCACCATTCGCTTCGCCCAGCGCTTTTTCGTTGGCCCGCACCAGCATGGTGTGCGAAAAATCCGCCCCGACAATTTTCGCCTTGCCCGCGCGTGCCAGCGAGAACGCCAAGTCACCCGTGCCACAGCAGAGATCCAGCACCCGCGCGTCGGCCCGTTCAAGGATCGGTCGCAGTTCCCGCGCCGCACGCGCCCGCCAGCGTTTGTCCATCTGTCCGGAGAGCAAATGATTCAGCAGGTCGTAGCGCGGTGCGATTCGCGTGAACATCTCGCGCACCTTGCGCGATGCCTCCTGCTCGCTGGTGGCGCCTTCGGGCCGCGTGCCCTTTGGCAGTGTAGCCGTCTCAACCATCGCAGTTTCCCAGCGAGTCCGGCGGCTTGCCAAAAAAATGTGGCGCCCAGCGCAGAATGCAATTCACTGTTTTTTCCGGCACGTCCTCGACCGTTTCCGCGTGGCCGATCCTCGGTGTCAGCACGAACCGCAGCTTCCCTGCTCGTGCTTTCTTGTCCGAATACATTGCCTGCAGAATCTTCGCAGCCTCAACCTTCGGCCATTCCGGCAGCGGCCCGATTCGCCGCACCAACGCCACGATTCGCGACACCGCATCCGCCGGGGTGCCCGCCACTTCGTGCCCCAGCAGAGCCGCGCACATCATTCCCCAAGCCACCGCTTCCCCATGCTGAAATCTGAGATATCGCGTAGTCGATTCCAGCGCATGCCCAAACGTGTGCCCGAAATTCAGAATCTCCCGCAGGCCGGACTCACGTTCGTCCTTCCCCACTACGTGCGCCTTAATCTCAATCGAACGCAGGATAACGTGCTCCAGCGCGCTCGGTTCCCGCCGCAACAGCGCGTCCATCTTCGATTCCAGAAATTCGAACATCTTCGCGTCCGCGATCACTCCGTACTTGATCACCTCCGCCAGGCCGCCTCGAAATTCGCGATCTGGCAAAGTCGCCAGCGCCTCCGGGTCCGCCAGCACCAGGCGCGGCGGATAAAATACCCCCACCAGGTTCTTCCCTTCCGCCAGATTCACTCCGGTTTTCCCGCCAATGGCGCTATCCACTTGCGCCACAAGTGTGGTCGGCACTTGAACCAGCGCCACTCCCCGCAAGTACGACGCGGCCACAAATCCAGCCACATCTCCAACCACGCCACCGCCAACGGCAATCACCAGTGCGTGGCGATCCGCTCCCGCACGCACTAGTGCGCGAGAGATTTTCTCCACGGTCTGCAGATTTTTTGCGACCTCCGCATCATCGAAAAGGTGCACATGTTTTGCGAATCGCGCCGGCAATCCCCGCCGGATGCGCTTCTCCAAGGCTCGCCAAACTTTCGGCGACGACAAAATATGCACCGAAGAAAAATTCCCTAGCTGCGCAATCTCTTTTTCCGCCTGCGCCTGCCCCCCCGCGCGGCAAATCACAGAGTAATCGCCGCTTGCGGCGCGAACGTACACGGCTTGGGTTTCGCGTGATTTCATTTCTTCCGGTGAATTACTTCTTCAAATCAATTTCTTTAATGGATTCCAGGATGGTGTGACCGACAATCGCCAGCGTCTTCGCATCAATCTTGTCCAATGTATCCTGCGGCGTATGCCAGTAAGGCACATCATTCGCCACGTCCAAATCAATGATGTCCACAGAGGGTACATTCCGCTTGGTGAACGAATCGTGGTCGTCGCCCCCAGGCCCTCCCACCGTGTTCACAAACACTTTTGAATAACCAAGTCTCGCCGCCACGTTCCAGACCAGTTCCACCAGCCACTTTGTCGAACCTGGATCGCGCATGAAGTGCGGAGTCTTGCCGCCAACTAGATCGGCCAAAATAAACGCCTTCACGTTCTTCAAATCGCCGCTAGCCGCCATTTGCGCCGCCATCTGCCGGCTGCCGTAGGTATGGTCCGGATCCTTCCACTCCAGATTCACGGCCTCTTCGGCGTCAAAAAACGCGATCCACACGGCGTACTTCCCCGGCTGCTTCTGCCCGCAAAGCACGCGCGCGATTTCCAGCATCACACCCGTCGAAGAGCCCGCATCATCCGCGCCGACAAAATTCTCAATCCGCTTCGTGTCGTAGTGCGTCCCCAGCAAAATGATCCCCGGCTTCTCTCCGGGAATCTTCACCAGAATATTTTTCATGGGAATGCGCCCAGCCGGCGTGTCCGCCGAAAAAGAATCCGTATCTACCGCGCAGCCGTAAGACTTCAATTCCCCCACCATATAATCCTGCAACAGCGCGATCGCAGGGGATCCCGCCGGCCGCGGACCGTAGCTCAACTGCTTCGCCACCTGCTCATACGCGCGCTTCCCATCAAAACCGCCAGTCTTCTCCGGTAGCGGCGCATCCGATTGCCCAGCCGGTGGATTCCCCGCAACCGCGCTCATGAACGGAGGCTGCCCGGCGTTCGCCTTCACCGACGTATCGCCAGACTTGCACCCAAACGCCAGCACGGCCGCACCCACTGCCCCCAAAAGAATTGTCCGCGAACCAGTTCTCCCCAATCTCATCCCGCTGTCCCCGTATTTTCCGCCTCTTCGCGCTTGCGTCTCTTTCGAACGGCCACTGCAGACACCGCAATACCTATGAAGTAGAGCCCGATCATCGGCATCATAAATACCAGCATGGTCGTCGCATCCGGTGTAGGCGTGACAATCGCCGCCACCACCGCGATGATCAAAATCGCGTAGCGCGAATTCCTCCACAGAAATTGCGGCGTAACAATACCGAAAAGCGTCAAAAAGAAAATCAGGATCGGCAATTCAAAGACCAGCCCCAGGCTCAACAGGATCAACAGCACCAGATCAAAATACTCGTTCACCGTAATCATCGGCTTGATGGGCCCGGCGTTACCTTGAAAACCCACCAGAAATCGCAAAACGTATGGCAGCGTAATGAAATATCCAAACGCAATCCCGGTTAGGAATAGCAGCACCGTGGGCACAATAAACCCGGCCACGGCCTTCCGTTCATGCTTGTAAAGCGCCGGCGCAATAAACAACCAAAGTTGGTAGAGCACCACGGGGGACGCCAGCACAATCCCCAGGTAAACACCCAGCGTAATGTACGTGTTCAGATAGCCCGCGGGGTGCGTGTAAACCAGCTCCGGAGTAAGTCCGGCATCGCGCAGCGCCTTAACGATGGGATCCGTGATCCACGTGATGAAGTATTTCGCCAGGTAGACGCCAATAAACGCGCCCGCCCCAATCGCATACAAAGAATTGATGATCCGCTTGCGCAGTTCAGTCAGATGCTCAAAGAACGTCATCTGCCCGCCACTCTCCTCCAGTCTTGCCATGATGGAGTTGTCAGGCTGGCTGCTGTTGGTCATGGGAGGGGGGATTCTCGGCCGTGCTTCCTTGGGTTTTGGGTTCCACGGGGATTTGCTCCGTGTCCGGGGCTACAGTTTCCCCGTTCGACGCGTCTAATCTGGCTACAGCTTCGGGCACCGGCTTGATCACGGGACCTTCCCCAAGCGGTTGCTCCAAAGCACTTTCCGGGAGGGATTCCGTGGCAGTGGTCACCGCGGCGGCAGCAAGCGTGGCAGGCACAGCGCCCATTTCCTTGGCGCGGGCTTCGGCAGACTCCGCTTCCGCGTTTTTCTTGCGCAACTCCGCCACCCGGGCCTGGCGTTCCAGATCCCGCATCTCTTCCTCAAAAGCACCCTTGAAATCCGTGGAAGCCTTGCGAAATTCGGCCATCAATTTTCCCAGGCCGCGGGCCAATTCCGGCAGCTTCTGGGGGCCAAAGACCACCAGCACCACCAGAAACACCACAATCATGTGCGGAACGCTCAGCATAGGTAGAGAGCGCCGCAAAGCGCCCTGTTTGCATCATAGAAAGGGCGGCCAGTGCTGTCAAACGACAGTTCGCGCTTGCATGTTATACTGGGCTTTACGCTAAAGGCGAGGTAGCCATGAATCCAGAACGTCGGGGTCTCATCCTCGTAGTTGTAGTCCTGCTGGTATCCGCGCTGCTCGGCGGCATCTACGGACCATCCGTCAGAGCCACCACGGCGGCTTCGGACGACTATCAAACCGCCGTCCGCAATTTCACCAATGTTCTTTCGGTGGTTCAGGCCAATTACGCCGAACCCGTGGACGCCGACAAGGTCGTCTACCAGGGCGCGATTCCCGGCATGTTGCGCATGCTGGACCCTCACTCCAATTTCTTCGATTCCCGCCAGTTTGCCCTCCTCCGTGAAGACCAACGCGGCAAGTATTATGGCGTCGGCATGGTGGTTGCCCCCAAGGATAACCACACGGTTGTGATGGCGCCCTACGTCGGCGCGCCCGCCTATAATGCGGGTTTACGCCCCGGCGACATCATCGCCAAAGTGGATGCCAAGTCCACTGACGGCCTCACCACCAGCGAAGTCGCCGACCTGCTCAAGGGCCCCAAAGGCACCGTCGTCAAGATCACCGTCAGCCGCGAGGGCTTCGCCGATCCCCTGGTATTCACCGTTATCCGCGACGAAATTCCCCGCCACTCCGTAGATATCGTCACCATGCTCAAACCGGGCATCGGCTATATCCGCCTGAACCAGTTTAATGAAACCACGGACAAGGAAATCGCCGACGCCCTCAAAACACTTGGGGCCAGCTCCCTTGATGGCTTGGTGCTCGACCTCCGCGGAAATCCCGGCGGCCTGCTGAACGAAGCCGTTGCCGTCGGCGACATGTTCCTGGAAAAGGGCCAGCTGATCGTTTCCTATCACGGCCGCAGCGCTCCGGAACGCCGCTTCTACGCCGTGCGCGGCAATCAGGGCATGAACGTGCCCCTCGTCGTCATCGTTAACAACAACTCTGCATCCGCCGCCGAAATCGTTTCCGGCGCCATTCAGGATCACGACCGTGGTCTGGTCGTCGGCGAAACCACGTTTGGCAAGGGCCTGGTGCAGACCGTCCAGCCGCTCTCCGAAAATACCGGACTAGCGCTCACCACCGCGCGCTACTACACGCCTAGCGGCCGCCTGATCCAGCGCGATTACAAATCCATCTCGCTTTACGAATATCACTACGAGCGTAAAGTCCCCGAACATCCCACGGAGATTCGCCAGACTGATAGCGGCCGCCAGGTGACCGGCGGCGGCGGCATCACGCCCGATCTCGTCGTGGCTGCGCCCAAGTTCACCAAGTTCCAGGAACTGATGTTCCGCAGCGATGTTTTTTATCCTGCCGAGCAAGGTATTGGCGGCTTCACGCGCTATTTCCTGGGCACCAAGCCCGTCATCACCCACAGCTTCGAAGTGGACGACAACACCATCCGCGAGCTGCGCACCTATCTTTCGAAGCACAACGTGAAATATACCGAAGCCGAGTGGGACGAAAATTTCGATTGGACCAAGCGCAAGATCAAGCAGGAAGTCTTCATGTACGCCTATGGCACTCAGGAGGGCGACAAGGTTCTGCTTGCCACCGACCCGCAAGTCCTCAAGGCCATCGAAGCCGTCCCGCAAGCCCGCGCCCTCTACGAAAACGCCCGCAAAATCGTAGCCCAACGCAGCGGCGCCGGCCCCGATCAGCCCTAGTCGTGCATCCTGTAGCGGCCGCCTTCCGAGGCGGGCGCTTTTCGAATAGAGCCTGCCCTCTTTGCAGCCTCTCGCGAAGCGACGCGCGCCTGCGGGGGGGCGTCGGCATCCTGTTTGCCCTGACAAAGGAACGGCCGGCAAGCCGCCGCGCAGCGGTCCCTCCGGATGTAGTGCCCGACCCTCAGATCGGCCTCCTATCCCTTCCACCCGGAGTAACGCCCTCCAAATCCCCTCCCCGCCGCGCATCCCCGCCCAATCCCATTTCCCCTCTCGTTTGGCTTCTCCCCCACTCCTCTGCTAAAATCCAAAACGTCACCACTCGTGGGCGTGTAGCTCAGCTGGGAGAGCGCGTCGTTCGCAACGACGAGGTCGCAGGTTCGATCCCTGTCACGTCCACCAAAAACACTTTGAAAACGTAGTTTTTTTTTAGCGGCCCGGCGAACCGAGGCTCCCGTCGACGCGGTTTTGGCGGTCTAAGAAGCCCTTCCTCCGCGATACGGGAAGCGAGCAGCATCCGGAGTCCCGCTGCCTACTTATCTGGGTTTCGCGATTACAAGGAACTACCGCGACTTGAATGAACAGGTTTGCCCATTCCAGCAATCAAGGCACTGGAACTTGGCATGAGAGCGGGGGGACTTGCGTACAATCGCGCGCCCAAATCCGATTTAATTGGAGAAACAGGCCGAGGCTCAAGGCCGCCGCTAACAAGAGTGTGACCGTGCCGGGTTCGGGAGTGACTGCAATCGGCGTAACTGTGAAATCCCCGATATCGATGAGACCGTTGTCGATTGCGGCTAGATACACGTCGTAGGGGACACATGCCGACCCATTACCCTCACACTGCGTCCCAATAGATCCGTATATATTGACCTGGTTGCCCGCTGCATTTTCGAACGAGAACCCCTTGATAGTCAGATAAAGCGGCGAAGGCGGAATTAAAAGGACATTGTCATTTCCAAGGAATGCCTCTGGCGGCAAGAGAGCGGTTATCGCCGACCCGTTAAACACCCCGGAGATGCCAGTTATGACTCCATCGGTAGTGGTGATTACACCGCTTCCGGAGTTAAGCGGGCCAACGAGGACCATCGTACCCTGGTATGTCCAGTCAAACGAATCCGCCCTCGCCATGTTCGGTAGGAGGAGACAGATGAGTCCAAATAACGCAAAAGACAGGGCTGTCTTGAATCGAAGGTTCATGCAGGCTCCGGCACACGTATTGTAAATTGGAGACAGTGGAACGAGAGCCTATAGCAGCAAGCTCTCACAGGCAAGTCCCAACCGCTTTTGGTAGTACTGGAACGCTGCTGGCGAGCTCCATTTTCTTCCGACTCGACCTTCTCGAAATCCCCCGGTGGGTCGAGAGGTCGTTTGCAACAACGAAGTCGCAGGTTCGATCCCTGTCACGTCCACCAATTTCCGATTTTCCCGCCTAAATCAACTACCTCGCGGTACCGACCGGGTGGGTCGATAATTAATCTCCATTCTCGCCCACCAAAAGCTCCAATTCCTGCAGAAGCTGTTAAAGCACGCTCGGAGTGTATGCGTGCCTTCAAAGTATGGGGAACGGCGAATAGATCCTGGGAGCCCGAAGTTTTTTGCCATACGTAATAATATAGCTTCGGGTAAACGCTGCGTGGCTGTGACCGAAGCAGACCGCGAAAGATGGATGGTCAGGCTTGCCTTCGCCGCTTTACCTGTCTCCCGGATTGCGTTGCTCTTTACTTACATGCAGTGGAAGTCGGCAGAACGGGCAGCGGATCTCACAGATCATGCCCGAATCGACGCAAACACGTCCTCTGCTGCTGCTCTTGCCGCGGCAGAGCAAGCCCGCAAAGATGCCGTCTTTGAAGCGGAGCGCCAGCGAGTAGACGCGGCAGCGGCGCTTGACGCCCAGACAAAAAGAGCGGATCGCGCGAATGCACTAGCTGACCGAAGCGCGAAGGCAGCCGAAGAGACTGCAAAAACTGCCGCATTGCAGATAGAAGTGAGCGAACGGCCCTGGATAAAAGTAAAACCCACCTTAGTCTCTCCACTCGTTTTCAATAGCCCAGTCCAAGCAGGCGCGGTTGCTGGCGCGACTGTTCGGCTCGATTTGGAGAGCACGGGGAATACGGTCGCGCTCAATATCCTCGCCTGGACAGACATACTGCCCCTGGACGCAGTTGGCGGATATCGTGGGGCGCTGAAACGTCGCTCGGAATGGTGCGACGCAAATCGTCATCCGAAACGACAAATGCTCGCAGGCTACTACCTCTTTCCAAACGAGTCATTTATTGAGACGCATAGTGTCGGAACCCCGATGAATCGGGTTCTAGACGTAGCGAGGGACAACGTCGAGGGTCTCAAGGGGAAAATCGGTTTCGTACTGGTGGGATGCGTATGTTATCGAACGCCAATTCAAGCCGAGGACCAACCAAGTCACGAAACTCTTTTCATGTATTTTCTTGGTAGAACAGACCGCGTCGGCCTAAATCCGTATGTCGAACCATCTGGAAGCGTAGACTTACAGCTGGTTGCGATGCCAGATGGGTTTTCCGCCGACTAGGGAGCAGGCGACGCAAGCAAGGCTCTGCGGTTCCCCTTCGAGCAAAATCACTGGAGACTCTAACTCTAATTGGACGACATTAAAACGGAGAGGGCCTGTCGAATAACTGGAACGATCGACGCTGCATTTACGGGAATTAACCCGCTTTCCGAGTCGCTACGAGATCTCGACAATTACTTCCCCGCTGCCGACCGTCCCGGACTCACCTCTCGCCGGCCCTCCATCAAAAACAGCGCAAAGTCCGTGGCTACTGGCTCGGCTGTCAACTGCCGCATCATCAGCGCGATCTGCCCACGATGGTAACTGGAATGGTTCGCCAAATGTTGCATCAGGTGCGCGAGGCTGAGTTGCGTTTCCAGCACCGGGAGCATCCTTCGCAGCGATTCCTCTTCCACGCGATTTGCAAATTCGACTTGTTCCCTCTCAACCTCCGTCCACTTCAACCGCACCGCGGTGAAGTCTGGAACTGCATCCGGTGAAAACAGCACGTCGGCCCGCGGCCACAAATCATTGAGGAACGCGGCAGTCGGAGACGCTTCCTTCCAATACGTTAGCCAGGCCCACTCGCTGCCAATGATGTGCAGCAGCGTGTCGCGCACAGAGCGCAAGCTGCCGCCCAGATCGCGCGTAAACTTCTCCGCCGTAAGCGCGGAGCTTGCCTGCAGTACCCTGTTGTTCGCCCAGCGGTCATATTCAAAGAGCAGCTGAATGTCATCCAAGTTCATAGTAGTGGCCCCAAATTTCCCCCGGGCAATCTTACCCTGCCATCCGCATTCGGCAAGACCCACAAGCGGGTGAATCTTGCTGGCCGAAAATCTTGGTAAACGTGATGTCTCTCGATTCCCCGCAAAAATCGCAGGAATTTGACGCGAGTCATCGTTGACTTTTGTTTTCTCAGCTTCCATACTTCGGCCAATTACGGCGGAGGTGCTTTTTGCGGGTTGTTGCTTTCTTCAGCTGTGTCCATAACCGTTTCCGCCCGTTTGTTTCATCCTCGATTGTTCCTATTTGCTGGACCAGCAGGAAGTCGGCCCCGCCGCCACGATTCATACCTAACTCATCTTGGGAGGAATTTCATGAGCGTTGACATGGCAAAACTGAACAACTTTCTCGGGCAATTTGTTGGCGACCTTGGCGCGGCAGTGCACGCAGGCATGGTAGTGATCGGCGACAAGCTCGGCCTGTACAAAGCCCTGGCGGCGCAACCTCTAACGTCGGCCCAACTCGCAACAAAAACCGGTACCGATGAGCGTTACGTTCGCGAGTGGCTCTCTTCCCAGGCGGCCGGAGGCTACGTCACCTATGATGACAAGACACAAACCTTCTATCTGACCGAAGAGCAGGCGTTCACCCTCGCGAACGAGGATTCCCCCGCCTACCTTCCCGGCGCCTTCCAGCTAGCTCTCGGTTCGCTCGCCGCGGTCCCGCGAATTGCCGAATCATTCCGCTCCGGAGCCGGCATGGGCTGGCACGAACATGACGACGGCGTATTCCACGGCTGCGAGAAATTCTTCCGCCCCGGCTATGCGGCAAATCTTGCCACCACCTGGATTCCCTCCTTGCATGACGTCAAAGCGAAACTCGAAAAAGGCGCGCGCGTCGCAGACGTAGGCTGTGGCAAAGGTGCATCCACAATCCTCATGGCCAAAGCGTTCCCCAATTCCCATTTCTTCGGATTCGATTACCACGATAAATCGATTGAAGGAGCGCGCGAAACCGCCGCCCGCGAAGGCCTCGGGGGCCGCACCACGTTTGAAGTTGCCAAGGCCAAGGAATTTCCCGGCAAAGATTACGATTTTGTTGCGGTTTTCGATTGTCTCCACGACATGGGCGATCCGACCGGAGCGGCCCGCCACGTCCATCAATCGCTGGCCAAAGATGGCACCTGGATGATCGTCGAGCCATTCGCCAACGACGAGTTGAAAGACAATCTGAATCCTGTCGGCAGGGTCTACTATTCCTTCTCTACACTCTTGTGCACGCCCTGCTCCCGCTCGCAAGAAGTGGGCCTCTGCCTCGGCGCGCAATCGGGCGAGAAGCGCATTCGTGAAGTGGTCACCTCAGCCGGCTTCACCCGCTTCCGTCGCGCCACCGAAACCCCGTTCAACATTGTCTACGAAGCCCGTCCCTGAGCGGTGCGGCAAAGCAGGTTGTAGATAAATTTGCGGCAAGCTCGATCAGGTCTACCTTATAGCCGTCGCTTCAGAAACACCACGCCGACTAGCCCGGCTGTTATAAGGGCGAACGTGCTGGGTTCCGGCATTGCCCCTGGGATCTCACTTACTTTCAGAGTCCCGAAATTCCCTATGTATGTGCCGGGATGGCTGAAATCAGCCTGGTCAAATTCGTCTCCGAGTTGAAAACCGAATGCGACATTGAGCTTAAGTTCGATATCGCCAACGTTATACAGGTTCAAGATCAACCCGTACAGGCCGCGGTAATTGCCCTCTCCAGTTACACTTACCGAGTAGGACGCAAGCTCGGAGGCAGGAATGAACGTCTGCCTTGTCGGCGCAGGAATGGGGTCCGTGACGAAAGTGACGTCAACCAAAATATCATCGCAAGCGTAACTGTAAATAAAGTTCTGTACAGCTACGCCATCCGCCTTAGCAGAAGGTGCCCAAACAGCGAGTGCAAGCAGAACCAAAGGGAGGAATACGAATCGACTCATCGGGAGTATCTCCAAGCCCAGTTTTATGGTGTTTTATGGTGATGAATTCTAGCTTCACAGATGGAAGTGTCAAGTTTAAAATGTACATTGCTCGCTAGCAGCTATTTACCCCACACATAAACTCACAGCGCCGCCTTGGCAATGGACGAATGTCCTTCATCCATTTCGTCCGCGATATCAATCAGTCTGCGAAACGATCCCTTCAAGGCGTTCACGTAGACCACTCCGGCCTTATCCGTCAGGATTTCCGATGGTTCTTTCATAAAATATCTTCGGAGTTCGGTAAGCGGGTGTTCGATCTCTTGATAAAGATATTTAATCGCGTCGCAGGAATCTACGCTGAACCCGCCTTCCTTCAGGAGGTTCTCAAACTGGTTGAGCGAGATTTGCAGTTGATTGACCGCTTGCTTGGCAACCACAAGATTCGAGTCACCGCGAACTTCCCCCGTGATTTTCTCGAAAGAATAAGACACCTCGTCGAACGCTTTCTTGAGTTTTGCCTGGGGCGAAGGTGGCTGCGGATTATCTACTTGCGTCTTTTGATCCATACGCAACCGTACTACAAGGCATAGCCCAAGTCTGACCAAAAGTGAACACTTCGGGCCAACGCACATTTACCTGCGCTGGCCACGGGACCCTTCGGAGACACCGCAAAGAGCTTGGAGCCGTCGGCAAACGGCGCTAACATACGGGTCACATAGCTAGTGCTCGGAGGGCTGCCATGTATATCCCGGTCCCTCAAAAACTTCTTCCGCGCAACGAAATTCCATTGCTTCTGACGTTGCGCCGATTCTCCACCTATCTCGCTTTGATCCTCCTCGGTCTCGTTTCGCTCAGCTTGTGCGTTTCTCCAGCGGCCGGTCAGTCCCTGGGATCGACGGTAGCCGAAAGCATAAATCCGCAGCCTTACAAATATCAGATGGATCGGGTGCTGCTCCGGGACGCACTCAATGACCCGTCGGCAACCAAAAAACCCACTGCAGACGGGGACACCTGTTTACTCCCGCCCTTAACCCAGGTGCGCAGCAGCCCGGTGTCGGCCACGGCCCTGCAGGTACCCGGAAAAGCCAAGCGAGAATATTTCGATGCCTGCGACGCTCTCCGCGATAAGAAATTAGCTGGCGCGGAAAAACATCTGCGCAAGGCCGTGCAGGTCTACCCAAAATATTCCGCAGCCTGGGTGACGCTGGGCCAATTGCTGGCCACACAGAACCAGAGCGAAGCCGCCCGCGGCGCGTGCTCGCAGGGTTCCACCGTTGAACCCAACTTTGTCCCGGCGTATCTCTGCCTGGCAGACCTGGCTGTGAGGGAAAAGGCCTGGAACGACGTACTCCTGTTGAGCAACCGTGCACTGGAAATTAATCCTGGCAGCAATCCCATCGCGTACGAATACAACGCTGCCGCTAATCTGCGGACTGGCAAACTGGACGCCGCCGAAAAAAGCGGATTGCGCGCCCTGGAGATCGATAAGAGCAACACCGAGCCCCGGGTACACTTTGTGCTGGCGCAAATTTATGAAGCGAAGGGCGACCCCGTAAACGAAATCGCGCAACTCCGGGAATATTTGAAATTCATCAGCGATCCTGGGGACATGGCCGCGATCACGCAAGTCTTGGCGCAATTGGAAAAGCCGGGTGTTCCCGCAGGCGGTACCGCGGCTGGCAGCGCATCGCCGGCAATTCCCGCTGCGACTCCCGCCACAGTCGCGCAAGAACATTCAGAGCCTGAAACGGCGGGTATAGGCGCAGCCCCAGCGGCCAGTGCAAGCACCCCTAGCGAAGTAAATCGCTCAGTTCCACGCGCCGCCGACGTCTCTCAAGGATGCAATCTCGACGAACTTCTCCCCCAGGTCGAGCACAGAATTCAGGAATTTGTAGAGAACGTAAAGAAATTCACGGCCACCGAAGTTTTGGTCCACGAATCTTTCAACAAATCAGGCCAGATGACTCGCTCAGGCAGCCGGGAGTACGACTACATCGTTTCGATCGAGGAATCCATTCCCGGAGCGCTCTCGGTCGACGAATTTCAAAATAGCCGGTCCTCATCGGGTTTGGCCTCCGGAGATGTAGTGACCAAAGGTTTGCCCGCCCTGCTGCTGATCTTCCATCCGTACTACGCCGGCGATTTCTCCATGAACTGTGAAGGCCTCACCACTCTGAATGGGAAGCCTGTCTACCAGTTGAGTTTTCGCCAGCGCGACGACAAGCCGAACCGCATTCGCTCCTACCGGCTGGGTACGACCGGACCTGCCTATGGCCTCGGTCTGAAAGGCCAGGCCTGGTTTTTGGCGGATAATTTTCAAATCGTTAAGCTGGAAGCCGACCTCGTCAAACCCATTCCAGAAATTCAGCTCGCCGTGGACCATACCTCCACCGAATATGGTCCCATCCATTTTCAAAGCCAGGGAATCGACATCTGGCTTCCGCAGACTGCCGATCTTCTTTGTGAACGAAAAGAAAAACGCTTCCACGAGCGCATCACGTTCAGCGACTACCTGCTATTCGCCGTGGATAATAAGCAGCGAATCACTTCCCCAACCCTCCCAGAATAATATTGAGCCTCCCCTCGAATCGGCCTCACGAGCAACCTGCCTGCTTCTCCAATCGCCTTGGAGATTGGCTCAGCCGTGTTATAAAAAGGCGTCCCGGCAGACGCCAAGACGGAGAAATGCTCCGAATGAATCACAAACGTATTTCAGTTGTGCTCCTGATTTTTCTTGCGGGTGCGCTCCTCGATGCCCGGGCACAGGATGCCGGAAAATCTCTTCAGGAGCGGCTTGGCTTCGCCCGTGACGCCAAACTGGTGATCATTCACGCCGACGACGTGGGAGTAACGCATTCCGTGAATGCAGCCACGATCAAGGGCCTCGAGACTGGCCTCGTCAACTCCGCAAGCATCATGGTTCCCTGCCCCTGGTTTCCAGAAATTGCCGATTACGGCAAGGCACATCCCGAAATTGATTTCGGCCTGCACCTTACGCTGACCAGCGAGCGAGTCTACTATCGCTGGGGACCGGTAGCATCGAAGGACAAGGTCTCCAGTCTGGTGGACGAGAACGGCTACTTTCGGCACGATTGGCCGCAGGGCACGCATATCGATCCTAAGGACGCGGAATTGGAGTTGCGAGCGCAGATTGACCGCGCCTACGCGATGGGCATCCGTCCCACGCATCTTGACTCTCACCAATATCGTCTTATCGAAAACGGTAAGGACCTATTCGAAGTGTTTCTCCGCGTCGGCCACGCCTACGGACTTCCCATTTTCGTCACTCGCGACTGGTTCGCGCAGTATCCGTACCTGGAACCCAGCCTTTCACGCGGCGACATCGTAATCGATCACACCGTCACGATTGAACCCGGTGTGCCGCCGGAAAAATGGGCGGACTTCTACAAAACAGCGCTCAAAAATCTTCAACCGGGGATAACCGAATTCGTCATTCACCTTGCGTACGATAATGACGAAATGAGGGCCGCCACTCGCGAGCGCGCCACCTGGGGCGCTGCCTGGCGCCAGCGCGATTTCGATTTCTTTACCAGCCAGGAATTTCGCCAATTGCTGAAAGAGCAAAACATCCAACTGGTCACTTGGCGTCAACTGGGCGCCCTCAAGTAATCGTCATGAAATACAGGGCACCGGGCCGCTGATTGCTCGTTAGTGTTTCTCGTCTTCCTTCACATGCGCCAGCGGAATCTGCGAGAACAATTGCAGATCGACGATCATGGAGAGCCGCCGGTCCAATTGAAAAAACGTCGCCGCCTTCTTCCCCGGCAACACACGCATCACCGGCGATACATACTTCAGCCGCAAAGCTTGCGCTTCCGCGTCCACTTCCATCCAGCGCCGCACATAGATCAGCGCATCCTGATCCGTCATCGCTGACCAAGTTTCCGCGTACTGCTTCAGCAGCGTATACTTCGCGTTATTCACTTCATGCAGATCATCCGCGTAGTGTTTATAGATCGGCCAGAACTTCTCCGCCTCTGAATCCGATAGCGACATATTCTGCCCAATTACCTGCGTCTTCATCTCGCGGACATTTCTCCGGAGCAGCGCAATATCTTCATCCGTAACCGTCGGGCTCATGACTTGCCGCAGAGTTACGTCCTGTCCCTGCGCCAGCTTGTTCTGCGCCTTCCCATCGGCCGCAGCCATGCCCCCGCCCAAAGCAGTTGCCACCAACATGCCTGCAACAAACGCCCCCACCAAGCCCACTAGCCCCGTCCATTTGCGCTTCATGATCTTTCTCCTGACCTTGGTCCCGTTCCCACAAACAACCACTTGGAATTAAAAGCGTGCATGCATCTTAATACACTTTGACAATCATTGGATTTTTCTCAGTAAGACGCTCGCGGCGAATGATCGCTGACTTGCCATTCGCTTCTTCGTTTGCTGCAAGAAACAAACTCGAGACTCCTATCCAACCAGATGTTTACATCCATTTCGATTACTTGGCCGCGTGAAATGCGTCTCATTGTATGTAGTCGTTTTGAACGAAATTTCGCTAAGTGCCATCCCGGCGAAATAAATCCTTCGAAACGACACGTTGTCTAAATCTACGCTCCGCGCGTTCAAAGGAGAAATAATGAGTAAGCACGTGTTGCGCATGTTGATAGTCCTGGTCGGCCTGGCCGGTTTCGGCATGGCCGCCAGGGCACAAACCATCGACCAGATCGAGGTCAAGGTGCCATGCGAATTTGTGGTCGGCAGCAAAGTCCTCCCCGCAGGCACTTATAAAGTGCGCCGCATCAATGAATCATTTGAAAGAGCGCTGTCGCTCACCAACACCGAAAACGGCGCCACTGCATTCATTCTGGTTACCAGCGTTGATAGCCGTCTTTACGACAATGCGGCTGTCAGCTTCGAACAGGTCGGCGACAAGTTCTTCCTCAACAGGATCCAAACTATGGGGCATGTATTCACCATTCCCGTCTCTCATTCCGCAATCCTGGAAGCGCAAACCACCTCTCAACCGGGCCGCAAACCTGCCTGAGATGATTCGGCCATAAACAACCCAAAACATCTCCAGCCTGCAATGGGCGGTCTCAGGACAGGACCGCCCATTTTCAGTTCCCTTTCACTCGGAGTTTCCGCTTGATGCTTTAGCCAGAACTTAACTCGACGCCGCCTTCGCCAAAACTTCGTGAAGACGTCGCGCAACAATTGCATCCTCGCCGGGTTCGAGCATCCAGACCCCCACCACGATTTTGTTGGGATCCTTCGGAATGCCGGCGCTCGCCTCCGTTGTACCGGTGGCAGGATTCAGTTCAATGCTGGGCGTACCCGCATGCAATTGTTTCGAGACTTCCTTGGGCGAGATTTTCACGCGTTGCTGGTCATAGCGAATCAGCAAGTGCGGCACGTGATTCGCAACCGGCGGTATAAAAATTTCCGATTTCAGAGTTGGGATGTCTTTGAGCGCCGCGGCAATAAGCTCCGCGCGACGGCGAAACTCGGCCTCAAATTCGGCATCAGACTGGCTCAGAAACCAATCCACCGCCGCCACCAACCCCACGATTTGTTCTTTCGCGACCTTCATTCCCCGTCCCACAACATCGTCATTCGGGTTGTTGTTGTTCGTTGCCGCGGCAATCAGATTCGTTTTCCCCAGCAGCAGTCCGGCATTTTGTGGGCCACGGATGCCTTTGCCACCGGAGAAAGCCACCAGGTCGAATCCCATCTGCGTGTAGTTCCACAAATTCGAAATCGGCGGCACGTCCGCAGCCGCATCATTCAAGCAAGGAATTCCGTGCGCGTGCGCCACGCGAATCCAGTCTTCCCTGCCGATTTGGCCCCCATCGGCCGCGTTGTAGAAGAAACTCATCACGGTATTGGGCGTGAAAGCCGCCTCATAATCCTTCATCGTCTCCACGTCTACGAAACGAATTCCGCAATTGCGCATCGCATGATCGTAATCATAGCGGTGCGCTTTTTGAACAATCACCTCGTTCTTCAGACCATTCAGCTCGGTGGGCATTGCATGGCTCGCGCCCGCTCCGTTCGCTACCGTCATGCACGCCGCTGTACCCAGTGTCACCGCCGAAGCCGCACCAGCCGTGACCATCGCCGCCTCGCAGCGCAATTGACGCGCCAGGTATTCACCGGCCGCTTTCTGCAAATCCGCAAGATACACTGGGTGCTTGGCAGCCAGCCCCACCGCCGCCTGCACGGAAGGTGGCATCGTGCAACCAGTCAGATAGGTATACGTCCCCGCCGCATTTATAGTCTTCGTCACCCCAAGCTTTTCGTAGTAATCCACCGCCTCCGGAACGGGCGCGGCTACTGCTTCGATGCCCGTCCGGAACGGGAACACTCGGGTAAATGTAAACCCAGTGACAGCCAGATTAATTTGTTCGAGAAAATTGCGTCGTGTACCAAACCCGCTCATGAAGGCTCCTCCCCACTAACGTACGGGGAAGTATAAGCCAAATGGCGCTCAACGCAGTTGCACAGCCGTGATTGGTGGTCCTCCACAACTCACATGTGTTCGGGTGGTGCCTTGACCGGCACGGACTCGCTTTGTTTTTCCAATTCTGCCAGCTTGGCCCGCACGCTATCCGCGTTTGCGGAATGCGGCGCCAGCTCCAGGTAGGTTTTCAACTCTGAAATTGCGGAACTGCTGTCGTTCTTTCTTACATAAATCGCAGCCAGCAAAAGATGAAGTTCCGGAAAATTGGCGGGCAGGGCAATGCGTTCTGCCTTCAGCGCGCTCCTCTCAGCGGCTGCGATTTTATTCAGGTGATAATTTGCGGCCGCATTATAGAAATAGGCGTCGGCGCAATTCACCGCATCCAGATCCACGATGAAACCCGTGACGTCTGCCCGGCCCAAAGGATCGAGAGACAGGATGTGATCTGTGAGCGTGAGGAGCGCGTTCCACTCTTTGTCCTGATAAGCCATTGTCGCAAGCGAAAGATAAGGCGGCAGAAACCGTTTATCGATGGCCGTCGCTTGCGTATAAGCGGACCGGGCAGTATCCCTTTCATTTTGCGCCTCTAAAATGTGCCCCAGCTGAAACCACGCGCTCGCATAGTTTGGGTAGGTCGCCACTGCGGCTTCAAAATACTTGCGTGCACCGGGAAGATTGGATTTTTTCTCAGCTGCCAGGCCGTTTTCGTACGCCTTTCTGGCTTCTTTCGGCGCCATATACGGAGTGGCGCTCAGCGTCGCACCTTTTGTTTTTATACTTCTCACCACAACGATCACGCCCACGTCTATGTTGCTCGCCGTCATATCGAGGCCATCGAGGTTGATCACGCCATCGCGAAAACCGGGAGCTCTTGCCCGAATCTCACAGTTATTCAATTCGCGTCGTGGAATTCCCATGGTCGAGTCCTTGCCGCCCACGCCAGTTTGCCAGGTAGGCTCGGCAGTTGCGTCAAGAAAAGCATCGGTCGTCGATCCCAATTGCATGCTGAAATCGCCTCGGGAAGCGGCGTACGCCTGTTGACGCACCTTGTTGTTGCATACCCGTTCCACCACCATATCGTTTGGTATGGGCGTGCTGTCGTTTGTTGCGACGCGTCCTCGAAGGAACAATACAAACTGATCTGTCGAATCAACTGGACTTGTGCCGCGGACCGGAAAATTCGTCAGACCACTCGACGGTGCGGAAGGCGGGGGTGCCGGCGGTGGGGTCGGCGGCTTCTGCGCCATTGCAACTGGCGCCAGAATCGGCAGAAGCATTCCCAATCGAAGGATGACCGGGCCGTATCTTGCATGCGCCATGGAACCGTCCTTCCGAGGCGGGGAAAGATTGAAGGAAGCGTACCACCCAGAGTTTGCGCTCGGCAACCTTCTAAACTAAATCAATTGGTCGTGCCAGCCAGATCGCAGGAAACCAAATGGGCACTGCTATGAATTTCAATCAATATCGCCCCACCAGTGCCTCACGGCTGGCCGCTGGCTTTTTTGCGTTTCACCATCCGCTCGATTTCCGGAGCGAACTCGCCCACCCAATTGCTGGCCAGCCCCCAGCCCGCCTGCAGGATCATAGCTTGGTACCCTTCCACCCAAGGGTCCGTCTTGCTGGGGTACCACACCGTTGAAATCGCCCCCGAACCTAGCGCGGCGGCATACAGCGCAATTTGCGGCCGCAACTCCTTCTCCGTTCGATTGTAGGTGGCGAAATTCCGCAGGAACGCATGTCCCGTCCGCGGCCAAAATCCCGTGCAATAGCAGCGGTCATAGCGCGGCTCGTATCCCAAGAGCGCGTTCCCCGTACTCGATAGCGTGTTTTGAATCAGCGACTGGCCATACCTCGAACCCCACCGGCGCCCATATCCGGCGAAACCGTCGCCCCACTCCGGTGGCGAATTGCTGGCTTGCGCGCTGAGCGAAAACAGCGTGGACTTGATGTAGATTCCCGGCGTGGTGAATGACTGCGCCAGATATAGCCTGAAGCGCTGCCTCCCCGTCAAGGTCACCAGCGGGGCATCCTTGGGCACAAACGCTCCATACAGCCAATTCACATTTATTTCTTTGTCTGTTTCGGGAGCCTGCGGTTTGGGCGAATCGATCACTTGCGCGCGGCAGGGCAAAAACACCATGACGGATAAAATCAGGGTTCGAGTAACGCCAGAACTCGCCCGCGCACACATTGCATCTACTCTCGATTCAAAGCAGCCGCCGGGTTCTGCCTCGCACCTAGATTTGGATTGCGGAGGCCCAGCCTCCGCTCTCGCAGTTCAAGCTTGCCCATCAAATCGATCCGCATTGCAAATACCACTGCGCCAAGCATGCGCCGGAGGCGCGGCACCCTCCATCTAGCCCAGGGCGCAAGCCTGGGACCAATCCAAGAAACACTCCCGAGTCCCGGAGGGGCGGCACACCTCCGCCTCGGCAGCATTCCCGCTAGAAAGAAAATTCCAGCCCAACCAGCGGCCCCTTCTGCGTCAAATCCAGCGCGATCCGGGAAGAGGTGCCATTCACATCCATGCGCGATCCCAGCGCGTAACCCGCGTTGATCGAGACATGTTTGCTGACCGTGAATCCGAGATCGCCAGCCGACGAGATGAAGTTGCCATAACCAAAGAAATACATTCCGTACACATTTCCTTCGACATATAAACGCGGTGAGTTTGTCAGGTACAACCGGAATTCCGGCCCAGCGACAGGCAAGGGGGCCAAAAGCGACTTGCTGGCGGAAACTGCAGCTTGTTGCGTTCCATCACCCGTAACTTGCGCCGCCGCGGCGATTTTTGCGGTGCTATTGAACAGGTCAATCTGCACTGCCACTCCAAGGTGCCCGCGTCTCCGGCGGATAATATCATATTGATAGCCGGGCGCTACCTCGACAGAATGAAGTTCGCTCTGCACCACTGCACCGACGTGAATGGGATTTCCGTCCCACACGATGTCTCGGCTCAGCGTGGTAGTTTTCGAAGACCACAACGGCATGATCACCACATAAAAATGATTCTTGTGCGTGAATTTCCAGTCGATCTTACCTGCGAACGTAGAGTAGCTGCCAAAATCCAGGTCCCGATGGAAGTCGATTGGCTCCGTGTCGCCTTGCGCTCTAACGGTCCCGGAAGGATTGGAGTAGAACCAAAACGCGTCAACTTTCAGCTTGTAGTTATCGAACTCTTCGGATTGCTGAGCGCTAGCTTTCGCGGCCCCAAGCGCTGAAGCCAGGACTCCCAGAATCACTACGCCTCGTACGCACCACCGAAGCAGTTTGAACGTGTGCATGATATTCCTCTTCCCCGAAATGAAGTCAGGCACCGTGCCCCGTCCTTCCCCTGACTGAGAGAGACAGCGGCACCATTGCTCCCGCTTATATTTTCACTCCCAAGTGCTAGTCGCTATTGTCATTTTTTCCAATAGACATCGGGGCCAAACCGGCCTTTTTCCACAGACTTGACCGCATACTGGCCCCGGATTGTTTCGGCGCCCATAAAGCTTGCTATCCTAAAAGATAGCCGTCTATCCGATTCGTGATTTGCCCGTGTCTCAGTTGATCCCGAAAATGGCAGAATTCTCCTCCCGGTAACCCGCGCGACTTCAGCAACCTCGAGTTCAAGCGGCTCTCATCCCTCTCGCAAGCACGCTTCGTTGTGCGTGGATACAACACTAGGACATGCCAATCGGATAGGCCGATCCAGCCCTCCTAGCAGTCCCCAACTTAGGCGACGCGCGTTGAGAGTTCGACTTTCATAGTCTAGTCGCTGTGAATTCAATCGGATACTTCCGCACCTCGCTGGACCAGCCAGCGCAAATGCACAATGGCCCCAGCCATGCAATCCTAAACCGCGTGAGCAGTTAGAAAAACAGGAGCGGAGATCGCATCCCGGACCGCTCCTTCACGTTCTAGTTTTGAAGGAGGCATTATGAAATCTCTTCGAGCAATCCTGTTCGGTTTAACCGTTCTGGTGATGGCCGCATCCGCGCAAGCCCAGCAATACGGCGCCAAGGCCGACATCCCGTTCAACTTTGTCGTTGGCGACCGCGCCTATCCCGCCGGCGAATACACTCTGAAGGAAGCCTCGAATCTAAACACCGTCCTGCGCATCAGCAACACGCAAGACAATTCCAGCCGCTTCACTCCTACGATTCCCTGCAGGATTCCCGGCACATCGCAGGAAACCAAGCTGGTTTTTCATCGCATGGGCGACACCTGGTATCTCTACCAGCTTTGGATCGCTGGCTCTGACACTGGGCGCCAATTCTCTAAGGGCCGCGCCGAAACTCTCCTTGCAAAGAACCACCAGCAGGAAGAGACCGTCATCATAGCCGCGCAGTTGGCCCGCTAATCTGCATCGCTCCACTTTCCCAGCCCCAGGTCGAAAGAGGGAACTCCTGCCAGTTCCCTCTTTTTTTTATCTAATCAACTCAATTCGTGAGCCAGCGTACCCGGAATTCTACGGACACTACGTGCAAGCTCTGTACGGCACGAGATACTTTAACCGCTTTGGAGCAGATTCGACGCGTGGACATTCCACCTTTCCATAACTCCATTGAAGTGGGCGATTCGCATCGTAGCAGTGGAGGTAAAACGCAAAGCGAAGAGGGCATTTACCCTTGACGCAGTCAATTCTTCTTTCGATGACTTGCTTGCCGTCTGCTGAAAGCAATGCTTCGTCGTAGGCGCATTGAAAATGATTTGGATAGTCCTGGAGGGCTTGGGGCTGTCCGATTTCAATTAATTTGAAACGGTCGTCGCTCTCATCCACCACCGCTTCAATCAGGACGAGATCCTCAAAATGCGCGTTAGTCTCTTCGTCTGAGTCGGTTACTTGCCATTGCTCCTGATACACCTCCGAGGAAATATCAGGTTTGTAGACTCCGAGAATGATAATGCTTGGCGTCGGCATCTGGATGTAGGAATTTCAACTCAGAATTTATCTAAAATCTCGGTTTTGTCAATTCCACACAAATTCACCTAAAAACTGCACCCGAGGGAAAGCACGGCCGTCGGATCCGTCTGTCCCAGATTGAAAACCTGTGTGGTAAAAGTCATTTCCTTGCGAATAAAGCCCACCAGCAGCCCGCGCTCGATATCATGTGGTGACTGATACGCTTTTGTCCGTTGCAAAACGTACCCGAAAGTAAACCATTTCACCGGCGTGCAGGTCAGCTGCGTCCAGGTGTAAAAAAAGTCGCCGCTCTTCGCCGTGGTATCGAAAATGTATTCGTTCGCGCTATAGAGCTGAATCTTTTTGTAGGTCCCCGTGAATTCCATGCCCGGCGCGATTCCATTCAGATCGCCGAACACTCCGCCGATCATCGGCGTCAAGTCCAGCACCAGTTTCTTCCCCCAGCTCAGGTTGTACCCGCCCCACAGCGATCCTGTGCGCTGCGCCTCACTGTTATAGCGCGCCTCCAGATGCAGCGTGTCGCGATCGGCCGTGAACGTCGGCGAAGCATAGGACTGCCCATGCGGAACAAGGTATCCGCTGATACTCGCGTTGAAGTCCCACGGGTTCGCCTGCTGCGTAGCGTTTTCTTTTGTCGTGGAATTTCCCGGCGCCGGTGTGCCTTCCGTTTGCGCCGCAACCCGAACACTGCAAACAACACCGATCAACAACAGCACCAGATGTCTAAGCCGCATCATTGTTCGCGGCAAGATTGGACCAAAATTCCCGCGTTCGCAAGCCTGAGCACATCCTGCTAGGCCCCTAGAACGCCGTTTTCCCATTCCCTCCCCCTCGACGATTTCCACCGCACCCCGTTCCCCCCGGTTTCTTTTCTGGTGCGTTCTGGGTAAAATTAGAGCTGCGGCCATTTCGTTACGTATCAATACACAGCCTGAACGGGAATATCATCTATTTGACACATTTCCGAAACTTGCGGCGCGACACACTGAGTGCAGCCAGAGGTCAACTGTGAAAACGGTAACGAGCGATCCACTGTTAGCCGAAACTTCTCTTTTTCGCGTTAGCCTTGCCCAGACACCCGAGCACCTGACCGAGTGTCAGCGCCTCCGCTACGACGTTTTTAACCTGGAATTGGGCGAAGGCCTCTCCACCTCCGTCCGCGACCGCCTGGATATCGACCCCTTCGACCATTTCTGCGACCACCTGATGGTCAGCGATCTGGAGACCGGCAAGCTGGTCGGCACTTACCGCCTGCAAACCGGCGAAGTGGCCCGCCGCAACCTGGGTTACTACGGCAACCAGATCTTCGATTTTTCCGTTTACGAACCCGTCCGGAAAGAAGTGCTCGAACTGGGCCGCGCCTGCGTCCACGTGGATTTCCGCAACATCATGGTTCTGCACGCGCTCTGGAAAGGCATCGCCGTCTACTCCATGCGCCATGAATCACGCTACCTGCTCGGCTGCAGCTCGATCTCTTCGCAGGACGAGAATTACGGCATGGCCATGTACGACTCGCTGAAAGACAAATACCTGGTGGAATCTTCCCTGCGCACGGTTCCCCAGCCGGGACTGACTTGCCAATCCACGGGTGCTGCCGTCAAAATCGAGCGCCCGCCGCGCCTCTTCCGCGCCTACCTCGAAATTTCCGGCCGCATCTGCGGCCCCCCAGCCATCGACCGCGAATTCAAAACCATCGACTTCCTGACCCTGGTCGACCTGGCTAAACTCCCAGACCGCGTCCGCAGCCGCTTCTTCTAACGCTAGCGCAGGCGTCCTGCATGCCCCGATGAAGGAGGGGCCGGCCACCAGCCCCGCAGCGGTCCCGCTTTCGTTCTGTTGTCTGCTTGCCGGCAGGATGCCGGCGCTACCGAACCACCTCATCCCGCAACCAATTTCCGCGCAACGTCGATCGCCGCCCCGGCGCCACTCGCCTCTGTCAATTTCGCGCGGACGAAATCCCTGCTGCCGCCGCCCTTGCCTGGATGACTCGCCAAAACACGCTTCAGCACCGCCGCCATATCCCTCCCCGCCGCCGGATGCTGCGCGAACACCAATTGCCCGGACTCTTCAAGCACAAGCAGCGCCACCGCCCGCTCGTTCCTGGCGATCTCCGTCGCCAGCGGCAAAAGAAAGTCCGGATGCACGCCTCGCAACACCTCACAAATAACCCGCACCCCATCCGGATTCACCGGTGCGGCCGCAACTATCTGCGCGGCCCGTGCTTCCGCCAGCTCTTGCAGCGCCACGCGCAGGCTCTTGAAGTTTGCGTCGCGCTCCGCAGCCAGCTTTTCCCCCGCCTGCGGCAGTTCTGCGATGGCGCAACCAAGCGACCCCGCCAGCACGCGTTGCCGCTCAAAATCTTCCGTCGCCAGCCGCTCTGCCCGCTTTCCGCAAGCAAATTCCACGCGCCAGTCCTGCCGCACCTTGCCGCAGCCCCGCACCAGGATCATCCCGATTTGCCCCGTGGATTTCACATGCGTCCCGCCGCACGGCTGCAAATCCGCTCCTGCAATTTCAATGGCCCGCAGCAGTCCTTCGCGCTCCACCTGCTTGCGAACACCAAGCCGCGCAAGGTCCTCGGCCGCTCCATAACGCACGCTCACTGGCCGGTCTTCAAAAATCACCTGATTTGACGCCCTCTGCGCCCCCACCAGCTCATCCCGCGAAGGCTCCCGCCCGCGCAAGTCAATCGTGCAAAGCTCTGCGCCCAGATGAAACGACACCGTCGGCAGCCCGAACCGCTCCTGAAACATCGCCGATAACAAATGCTGGCCCGTGTGCTGTTGCATGTGATCGAATCGCCGCGGCCAGTTGACGCACCCACTGATCGCACCCACGTTCACTTCGCGATCAATAATGTGCACAACCTCTCCCTCATCGTCGCGCACGTCCAGCACCACCGCTTCTCCCAACAATCCCAGATCGTTCGGTTGTCCTCCCGAAGTCGGATAAAAAGCCGACTGGTCAAGCAGCACTTCCCACGCCGGCTGGACACCCGCGCTTCCCTGGACCGGCGCCCCTGGCAAGCAGCTCAATACCCGCGCCTCAAAATTCTGCACATACGAATCATCGTAATAAATCCGGTGCGTCGCCATGCGCGAAAGTCTACCACACACATTTTTCCCTTCCGGTAGCGCCGGCATCTTGCTTGCCCCAACGACGGAGGGGCAGGCAAGCCGCCGCGCAGCGGTCTTGCCCTTACCGAACCTTGCCTCTACCTCTCCGCCTACTCCACCAATGTACTAGCCGACCTCCAGTTCGGCGCCACATTCCCTCTGGTAGAACGGGCTTCAGCCTGTTTAGCCGGCCCTCGACCTGTTGGAGCCGAACCTCAAGTCCGCTCCAACCCCGCGAATCCCGCCCATACGCTAAACTAACTGCATGCCCATCCGCCTCATTGCCCTCGACATCGACGGCACCCTCCTCAGCAGCCGCTTCACCGTCTCCGACCGCAATCGCGCCGCCATCGCCGAAGCCACCCGCCGCGGCATTGAGGTCGCCCTCGTGACCGGCCGCCGCTACGACTTTGCTCTCCCCGTCGCCCAGCAAATCGAATCTCCCCTCACGATGATCGTCAACAACGGCGCGCTGGTCCGCACCAAAGAAGGCCGCACCCATCTCCGCCACCTCTTGTCGCGCGAAACGGCCCGCCGCGTCCTCGAAGTCACCACCACGTGGCGCGAAGGCGCCTCCGTCGTCTTCGACCGGCCCATGGCCAATCAGGTGATGCTCGAAACCATTAATCTGGAAGACGGCATTCGCGGCGCCTATTACAAACGCAATCTGCCGTTCCTCGCCGAAGCCCGCCCGCTCGAATCCTGCCTCGATGAAGACCCCATCCAGGTGATGTTCTCTGGCCCGGTGCGCCCCATGCGCGAGGCGGAACAATCCCTGCGCAGCGTCCCCTTCCTCGACGAGTTCGCCCTCGCTGTCACCATCTACGAATCCAAGGATTTTTCCATGATCGATGTGTTCAACCCGGCCGTCTCCAAAGGCACCACGCTGGCCGCATGGGCAGGTCTCCGCAACATCGCGCGCGAGGAAATCCTGGCCATTGGGGACAATCACAATGACGAGGAGATGCTATCCTTTGCGGGAATCCCCGTGGTGATGGAGAACGCAGTGCCGGAACTAAAATCACGCGGCTGGCACATCACGCATACCAACGATGAAGATGGCGTTGCCGCCGCCATCGAGCGCTTCGCCCTACGGGAGACGCCCGAGTGCGCCTGAACTCCACCCTTCCTGCGGCCTTGGCAGTGGGGCTCTGCCTGGTCGCCAGCGTTTCCGCGCGCGCCGATTATGTTGTCCTCCGCAATGGCTCGCGCTTGAACGTCACCGGCTACGAAATTCTCGGCGATAAATACCGTTTGCACATTCAGGGTGGCTTCGCTGATGTCCCCGTGGACGAGATCGCCGCCATCGAACCAGAAGAAATCTTCGAGCCAAACACCGCGCCGTTAAGCGAAAAGACCCCGTTCCAGAAACTCATCGTCGCCGCCGCGGCCCGATACAATCTCGATCCCGACCTGATTCATTCCGTCATTGCCATCGAATCCAACTTCAATCCAAAAGCCATCTCGCCGAAAAACGCCCGCGGCCTGATGCAATTGATGCCGCTCACCGCCCAACGTCTCGGCGTCCAGGATTCCTTCAACCCGGAACAAAACATCGAAGGCGGAACGCATTACCTCAGCGACCTTCTCCGCAAATACAAAAACAACCTCACGCTCGCGCTCGCCGCCTACAACGCCGGCCCGGACACCGTAGACAAGTACGGCCACCGCGTCCCGCCCTATCTGGAAACGATGAAATACGTCCAGCGCATCATCAAAACCTACGCCAAGCTCAAAGCCGACTCCTCCGGCCCCGCCATCACCGCCAAACCCACCACCGGAATGTAAATCTCCAAGAACTGTACCGATCGATCAAAAAGATTCGCCAGTCCACCGGCGACGAGGAGACGAGCGAGGGGATTTGGGTTTGGAAACTGGGATTAGGAAGGGCTTGTAAGCGGGTTGCGGTTTGTTATGATTTGGGGGTTCCTCTGGAGCGGGGCGCAACAGCGCCGTGTCCCGCCCGGCGACATGACGGTGTTGTTGTGTTCGCGATTGCTCAGCCTTCCCCGGCTCGAGTAGAAGACCGCTCCGCAGAGAGTTGCGGGGTGCGTAGGGCGCATCTGCGAAGACAGTCTCTACCCAGGCAAAAAATTGAAGAATTGCGTCGAAAGCGGCTCCGCCTTCACAGCGGAATGCGCTGCAACGGCGGACGGGCCTTACGATTGTGGATGGGATGCGTTTGGGGTACACAGGCTGAAGCCTGTGCTACTTGGTTGCGGTTAGCGGGTTTGGAGTTCAGGAGAGCGTCGTGAAAGTGCTGACACCTACTGGGAATAAGCGGTTAAATGAGCTGATTGGGTTTTTGTGCATAGTGGCGGCGATATTGATTGGGCTGGCGCTGATTTCTTATTCGCCGCGCGATGAGGCGTTCAATGTGAGCGCGACGGGCGGAGAGGGGCACCTGACGCAGAACTGGATGGGGCCGGTGGGGGCGTATTCGTCGGACCTGTTGTTCCAGATTTTCGGTTTCGCGGCGTTTCTGTTGCCTGTGGCGCTGGGAATTCTGGGCTGGCGGTGGTGCATGAGCCGGGCGATTGATTCGGCGGCGGCGACACTCACTGGATATGTATTGCTGATGTTGTCGCTCCCTTCCCTGCTTTCTCTTTCGCATTTTCCGAAGGTGCGCGGGGCGGTTTCCGCTGGAGGAGTGCTGGGATCGCTGCTATCGAACGGATTGCAGAGCGGATTCAATTTCTGGGGCGCGGTGCTTGTGGCGTTTGCGCTGTTTGTGGTGGCGCTGTTTATGACCACGAGTTTTTCGTTCAGCGGAGCACATGCGTGGGCGAGCAGCCAGAAGGGACCACTGGGGAAGATCGAGAAGCTGGGAATTTTGCAGCGGGCGCAGGCGAGGTGGCAGGACTGGAGGGACGAGCGTCATCAGGAGAAGATGCGGCGCAAGGTGGAAGAGCGTCGGATTGCGGGGCGGCAACCGGTGACGCAGCCGATGGGCAAGGCGGAGAAGGAAGAGGGGAAGTCCATCAAGCTGGAAGATTTGAGCGACATTTTTAAGAAGAAGGCTGGAGCGGCGGTGGCAGAGAAGGATGAAGAGGACGAGGAGAAGGAGACGGGGCATAAGGCGCCGATCCTGATGCTGGGTCCAGAGAAGGGTGAAAAACCGAAGAAGGCTGATGCGAAGATTGCCAAGGGGAATGCGAACTACAAGTTGCCGCCAATCAGTTTGCTACGCGAGGGCGAGGGCGGGCAAAAGCTAGATGAAGACGAGCTGAAGTTCCGGGCGCGGGCGATTGAAGAGAAGTGCCACGAGTTTGACGTGGACGGGCGGGTGACGCAGATCAATCCCGGGCCGGTGGTGACCACGTTTGAGTTCAAACCCGAGGCGGGGATCAAGTACAGCCGGATTATCGGACTGACGGAGGATTTGTGCCTGGCGCTGAAGGCGGAATCGATTTTGATTGAGCGGATTCCAGGCAAATCAACGATCGGCATTGAAGTGCCGAACGACAAGCGGGAGACCATTGCGCTGCGGGAAATTGTGGAAGCGCCGGAGTTTGCGAATTCGCCAAGCAAATTGACGCTGGCGATGGGGCGCGATCTGCATGGACGGATTCGGGTGACGGACCTGGCGTCGATGCCGCACTTGCTGATCGCGGGGTCGACGGGCACGGGCAAGAGCGTATTCATCAATTCACTGATGATGTCGATTCTATATAAGGCGACGCCGGATGACGTGAAGATGGTGCTGGTGGATCCGAAGCGGCTGGAACTGAATTTGTACGAAGGAATTCCCCACCTGATCGCACCGGTGGTGACGGACCCCAAGGTGGCGTCGAATGTGTTGCGGAATGCGACGCGCGAGATGGAGAACCGGCTGAAGCTGCTGGCGCAGAAGGGCGTGCGGAATATTGACCAGTACAACCGGACGTTCCAGAAGCAGCAATCGCTTTCGCTGTTTGAGAATGTAGAGGAAAGCGAGCACAAGCCGCTTCCCTACTTGATCATCATCATTGATGAGCTGGCGGACTTGATGATGGTGGACACGAATAACGTGGAGGAATCCATCACGCGGCTGGCGCAGATGGCGCGCGCGGTGGGGATTCACTTGATCCTGGCGACGCAGCGGCCGTCTGTGGACGTGATTACGGGTTTGATCAAGGCGAACTTCCCTGCCCGGATTTCTTTCCGCGTTGCCAGTAAAGTGGACTCGCGGACGATTCTGGATTCGAATGGGTCGGAGTCGCTGCTGGGCAAGGGCGACATGCTTTATCTCCCGGCGGGATCGGCGCGGCTGCACCGGATTCACGGGCCGCTGGTGAGCGAGGATGAGATCACCAGCGTTTGCGATTTCTGGCGGCAGCAGGCGCAGGCGAAATACAACGAGGCTTTGCTGGAGGCGCCGAAGGAAGATGATGGGAAGCCGAACGGCGGCGGAGGCGGGAATGCGAAGGGTGGGCGAGCGCAGCATGAAGAGGAAGGCGGCGCCGGCGGCGAGGAAGTGGACGATGCGTTGTATCAGGATGCGGTTAGGATTTGCTGCGAGATGGGCAGAGCGTCGACGTCAACTTTGCAGCGGAGATTGCGGATTGGGTATGGGCGCGCGGCGCATTTGATTGATTTGATGGAGAAGGATGGGATTGTGGGGCCGCCGGATGGAACGCGGCCGCGAGAGGTGTTGAAGGGGAAGGATTGGATGAGAGAGGTGGATGAGAGGATGGAGTGAGGGAGACGGCAGCCATAAGCTATTAGCCGTAAGCCTTAAGCTTCGGAGAAGAGGGGCGGAAGGCGCTTCGAAGCTCAAGGTAAACAGGACGGTGGGGTTGATATCCTTCACCCGCTAAGGGCGCGGGTTCAGGATGACAGTGTTTTGGTTAATGGCGGCGAGCTATAAGAGGTTGCAAGGATGACGATACGGGAACGGTTGGAATGGGTTAGCCGGATGACGTTTTTGGTGTTTATTCTGGCCTCGGCGGCGTTTTTGAGCGCGATCACCGCGATGCGGATTGCGATCCACGGGCGCGAGACGACGATGCCGAACCTCGTGGGAAGGAATGTGGCAGAGGCGAGCCAGGCGCTGCGGTCGAAAGGATTGCTGTTGCGGGTGGCGGATCGCGTGTACAGCGATTTGCCGATCAACGAAGTGGTGAGGCAGACGCCGCCGCCGGGAATGTTGATGAAGGTTTCGCAGCAGGCGCATGTGGTGTTGAGCCTGGGACAGAAGCAACTGGAGATTCCGTCGCTGGAGGGCGGGACGCTGCGAGTCTCGCGGATTGAGTTGCTGCGCGAAGGATTGCAGGTGGGTGAAGTTTCGACGGTGAATCTGCCGGAAGATCCGCCGGACAAGGTGCTGCTGCAGAATCCGAAACCCGGAAGGCTGGCGGCGACGCCGAAGGTGGACGTGCTGATTTCGGCGGGGCCGCGCGAGGCGAGTTACGTGATGCCGTATGTGGTGGGATTGACTGAGTTGGAGGCGCTGAAGCGTTTGGATCCGGGGTTGATGCATCGGAAGGTGAATTTTTTGACGGCGGGGCAATGGCCGCATGGAACGGTGATCGATCAGGCGCCTTTGGCGGGGACGCGTGTGGGGGCGAGTAATGAGGTGGAGTTGACGGTGGCGAATTGAGAGCGAGTTTGAGGCCATAAGCCGTAAGCTCTCAGCCTTAAGCTTCAGAGGCAGAGTTCAGAGTTGGAGAGCGAGTCCCCTGGGAAGGTGCCGGGGGATTTTTTGTTTTTGGGGACGGAGTCCGTGGAGGGACGGAGGAACGCTTATGCGTATGCTTGCCGGCAGGATGCCGGCGCTACCAAGCGGCGGATTTGATCGTAGGCGAAAGGGGCCGTCGCGGAGATCTTGCTAGCGCAAATAGCCCCAGTTATGGAGTTTGTCGGAGTCTTCGACCCAGCGGTCGCCGATGTCGGTGCGGTAGTACATGTTGGGGATGAGAATGTTTTTGATGCGGGAATAGGCCTGGACCTGGGCTTGTTTCATGGTTTGACCGAGGCCGCAGACGATGAGCACGACACCGGAAGTGCCGGCGACGAGCCACTGTTGGTTGACGATCTTGACGTCTTCGATGTGGATGCCTTCGGTGCTGGGCCGCTTGAAGACTATGGCGGCGTTTTTGGAGAAAGAATCGAAAGTGGCTTCATCGTCGAATGGAAACGGCGGAACGACGATCCGAACGCCAACTTGAAAACCGCTGCGGGTGCGCCATTTGGGCTCGAGGCCGTTCGCAAGTTCCCAGAAAAAATCGCTGATGGGCGTAAGGATGCCTTCCTGCTGGATGCTGATGGTGGGATAGCCGAAGCGCGAAGTGAATTCCAGCGGATAGATGCCGTTGTTGTTGACGATGCAGTTGACGTCGATATAACCGACGTAACCTTCCTCGGCGAGCTTGGGCTCCATTTTCAACAAAGTGCGATTGAAGAGCGCGTTGGGCTCGCTCCAGAACATGGTGGTGCCCATTTCGCCGGTGGGCGGACCGACTTCGCCGGGAAATAATTTTTTGTGCTCGAAGTTGATATTGATGGGGTCAATGAATTTTTTGCCGTTGAAAAAACCGCCGACGGCGACTTCTACTCCATTGACGCGGCGCTGCAACTGGAACACCTTGATTTCGTCGGAGAAAGCTCGTTTGTAGGCTTCCAACATGCCGATAACGTCGTCGCCATTTTCTTCCTCACCGACGAAGAGGCGGCGTTTGACGTTCTGGGCTTCGCCGCTGGGCTTGATGACGTAGCGGTCGGGATTTTTCTTGACGAATTCGATGGCGGGATCGAAGGCGTCGAATTCCTGGTAAGGAATGATGGTGACGCCGGCTTTCTTGAGTTCTTCCTGGCCGAAGGAGCGATCATCTTCGAGATTGTCGGTGTAGGGCGTGCCGCCGATGACGGGCTTGCCGGAGTCGCGCAGGGCCTTGGCTTTGGCTCCTTGGCCGAGGGTGTCGTCGAAGACGACGATGTCCGCCCATTTACAGTCTTTTTCGTAGTCGGTGGACTTGGAGACGAAACCGTCAGCGATGTCGCGTTCTTTTTCGTTTTCGACGTAGTAGCGGACTTCGTGGCCTTCTTTTACAACTTGCCAGGCGATGTCTCCAATGAGGCTGGAGAGGGAGACGAAGAGAAATTTCTTTTTGTCCATGTGCGGCGGCGCGTTCCTCCTGGAACGAGGGGTTTCATAACATTGTAGTTATGGCATGGCGGAGACGATGTTACAAATCGTTTAAATTTGGGAGGGGAGAAGAGTTCACCGCAGAGGACTCTAAGGGCACGGAGGTCGGAGAAGAGAAAGATTTCACCGCAGAGATAGCAGGGGGGCCGCGGAGGAAACGGAGAATTGGAAGCGGGGACAAATGGCGGGGTCTTCGACGGCGCGGCATGGGCTAGACGCTATTGTTGAGATCTTTCGCTTCGCTCTGGATCACAGTTTTTGGGGTGGCGGGGGAGTTTTAGGTGGGAGAGGATGGGAATGGGAGTTGCCAATCTGGAGATTGGCGCTCCCCAGTTTGGCGCTGCTTGGGCTGGCTTTCGGAAAACCGGAGGAGCGGGTGGAGGCATCCTAGGTGGGGAGCTTGGTACTGACGGAGGGGCAAGTATTTGGGGTGGCCTGTCCATTCGTTCAGGTTATACTGGGTGGGTCCTAGCCGGCGGCGTGGTAAGCAGGCATCCAGCCGACAGCCGCGGCCCGAAATCAGAATGTCAAAAAAGTGAGGTGGGGATTGCGGCGATTAGCGCTTCTTCTCATTGGTGCGCTGTTGCTGGTTACGGCCAGCCAGAGCTCCGCCCAGATCATATTCCATAAGAAGAAACCGACGAACCAGTCCACGGATGCTTCGAACTCAGCCGAGCCGGACAAAGAGTTGTATACAAAGTCGTTAAACGACATCCAGCACGGAAAACATGAGGTTGGCCGGCTGGGGATGCAAACGCTGATCAACACCTACCCGGACAGCGAATACCTGGCAAAAGCAAAGCTGGCGATTGCCGACTCCTATTTCAAGGAGGGCGGCACGGCGAATATTACCCAGGCGATCGCGGGTTACAAAGACTTCATCGTGTTTTTCCCGTTTTTGCCCGAGGCGGCCTACGCCCAAATGCAAGTAGCGATGGCCAACTACGAAGAGATGGACAAGCCGGACCGGGACAATACGCACGCCAAAATGGCGGAAGAAGAGTTCCAGACATTCCTTCAGAAGTATCCGAAGGACCCCCTGGCTCCGAAGGCGGAGCAGCACCTGCGCGAGGTGCAAGAGGTAATCGCCGATGGGCAATTCCGGATTGCTTACTATTACTACGTGAAGGGCGACCCCCGGGCGACGGCCGGGCGGCTTGCGCCGCTGGTGATCCGATATCCGCTATACAGCAATGCGGATGAAGCGCTTTGGATGCTGGGTGATGTGTATTCAAAGGCAGAGCGGAAAGATGTGGCGGGATATTATTACTCGAAAATTGTGAAGAATTACCCGCTCTCCAAATACGCGCCGATGGCGAAAGATAAACTGAAAGCCAACGGGCAACCGATTCCACAGCCGGATCCCAAGGCGGTGGAATGGATGACGGCGGAACAGAACACGCCGCGGCCGAAGGAGAACATTATTCACCGCGCAGTGGGCGTAATGCACTCGATGCCGGACATGCACGCGACGGCGGTTAGCGGAACACCACAGATGCAGCCGGATTCGGAAACGCCGGGAACGGAAACGCTTTCTGGTGGCGGCAACGCGTTGCTGGTTGGATCGAATTCAGGCGGGGCTGGGGGAGGTTCGGGAGCGCCAAGCACATCGCCCGCGGTGGTGGATACGGTAAAGCCTGGCGATCCGGCACCTGCAAAGGCTCCCGGGGCGGACGATTCGACTTCGACTGCGCCGGAGGATAGTACGACTACCACGACCACTGCGACGGATGCTGGCACCGCGCCTGCGGCCGACGCGAATGCGACGCCTGCGGCGGATTCGACGGACGCGGCGAAGACGGACGGGAGTACGGCGGCTGGAAACACAACCGGTTCGACGACGGGAACGACGCCGGCGAGCACGGATAGCACTAGTTCGCAGAAGGAATCAAGCAGCAAGAAGAAGGGGATCAAGAAGATTATTCCCTGGTAGTGGAAGAACTGGAGTATTAGGAAGATTCGGAGTTGCGGAAATACGAAATCCCCTGGGTGAATGCCTGGGGGATTTTTGTTTTTGCAATGAAGACGGAGGGGATTTACCACGGAGGGCACGGAGAGCACAGAGTAAGAGGGAGGCACATGCTGAAGCCCGTGCTACTTGGGCTGGCCATTGGGACAGGTTGTGAATTTGGAACACGGCGTAGCCGCTTCCGACACACAGTTGTTTCTCTTCATTGACGGCCTCGACGCCCAGTGCTCCAATAACTTTTGTATCTTAGTGTCTTAGGAAGATTTGGCGAATTCGCAAGTTCGGGTGGCGGGAGGACGTTCGGTGGCCAAGATTCTGGTTGCGGACGACAACAGCAATATTCAGAAGATGGTGGGACTGGCCCTGAAAGATCAGGGCATAGACGTCGTCGCCGTGGGCAACGGTGAGGCCGCGGTCCGCAAGATTTCTGATATCAAACCCGACCTGGTGCTGGCGGACGTGTTCATGCCCGTGCGAAATGGTTATGAAGTTTGCCGGTACGTTAAAGAAGATGCCACCCTTTCCCATATCCCCGTGATTCTGCTGGTGGGTGCGTTTGATCCCCTGGATGAGCAAGAGGCGCAGCGAGTGGGCGCGGATGGCGTACTGAAGAAGCCGTTTGTGCCACCCGATCCGCTGATTTCGATGGTGAAATCGGCACTGACGCGCGCTGGGATTCCAATCGGGAATGAACCGCCCGTTGAGAAGGTTCCGGAAGTGCCAGCGGCACGGAATGCGAAGGATCTTCTGACACCTGCGGTCAGTTCGAAGCTGGCGGCATTGAGCGCGCCACCGATTCCCGAGGCAGAGGCGGAACCGATCGAAGAGTTCCCTGCCCCGCCAAGCGCGGTAAAGATTGCGGCGGGATCGGAACCGGTTGCCTTTGGAAATTTGCTGGAAACGCCTGACTCCGAAGACGACGCAGCGTTCATGCCCAAGCCGATTGAGGAAATGGAAGCGGCCAGGAATTGGGGCGGCGGCGCGGAATCGGATGAGGTTGCGGAAGAGGGAGAAGAAGAGAAGCCGGGACTCGGCGGTGGATGGCGGCCGGACGGGCTTGACGAAGTTGCGGAACCCGCGGTGCCTTCGCGGAAGGCAAAGACGAAAGATTGGCGCGAAGAAGCTTTCCATGGAAATTCGCCGGCGAATATTTCGTCGGGACGCCGGTGGACTCCCGCGACAACGACACAGGTAGCGGAAGTGGCAGAGGTTGCAGAAGCGCCGGCGGTGGGAGTTTCCACCCTGGAGAACAAGCCGAGCGAAGTTGCGGCGCCATTTGCCGGGGATGCATGGGCGGCGGCACTGGCAAGTTCGGTGGAAGACAAGATTGTGGCCACGACGGAAGCGCCCGCAGCGGTGAGCCAGGCGGCAGAGGTAGCGGCGCCGGCACTGTTGGAAGAGGCCAAGGCTGCGGAACCGGTGGCGATTGCACCGGCACAAGCAACGGAACCCGGGAATTGGGCCGCGGCAAGCGAATCAGCATGGGACTTGGAAGCGAAGAAGGCGTCGCTTTTGGCAGCTACCTGGGATGCGCCGGCAGCGACGGAGCCGCCAATCGTCGCCGAGGCAGCACGATTCTTGCAGGAAGAGCCCGTGCCGGCGGAGTCCACCCCCGAAGCATTGAGCACTCCAGCGAGCACGGAAATTGTGGAAGAGCGCGCGGTTCAGCCGATTGAGCAAGTTATGCAGGCTCCTGTGCCGGGGAACCACGAATCTTCGATTCAGGAAATTGCGGAAATCGCCAAGGTGGAAGAGCCGATGCGCGTGGAAGCGCCGGAAGTTTCCACGGGCGAGGCGGAAGGCGAATCCATTTACGCGGCGGAAGTGCCGCTGGATGTGAATGCCACGCAGGAAATAACCGATTTTGCGCAAGCGGAAGAGGTGTCGCACTATTCGGCGGCGCCGTTGGCGGAGGATGAGGCCGCGCCGATCTCTGGAGAAGCCGCGGCGAAGCTGGAGAACGCAACGCCTGTGAGAACTTCGGAAACTGAAGTAGCGCCGGCACCGATGCAACAACTGGATATGGATGCGCTTGTGGCACGGGTGCTGGCGAAGATGAATCCGGATGTGCTGCAAAAGGTGACGCAGGAAATATTGAAGCCGGTGATTGAGGCGATTATCAAAGCCGAGTTGGACGCAAAGAAGTAGTTTTTTCTAATGACAATTTAAGTGGGACTGATGGGATGGGATTGGGCAGGGGTGTGCTTGCGCCTGTGGCGCGGTGCGGGACGTCGGATTTGGGTCGTGTTATGGGTAGCGGGCTGAACTGGCTGAAGCTTGTTTTACGTATGGCTCGGGGACTTGTTGGAATAATAATTTCGGCTGTTATTCGAAACTCGATATAGGGTATAGTGCATCCTGCGCGGGGTTGTGTTCCAGAGATTCGATTCTGGTCGCAGGTCCCGTGTGCCACACCGCCCCGTGTCGCGCCAGCTCGCGCCCTAGCTGTAGTAGAAAGCGCATGGAAATCACCCAAAAAAGTTATTCCTGGAATCTGGCGGGCCTCAACCCTCGAGTGCGAGTCCTTGTCCTTGCCGTTGGCGTGGCCGGGCTGTGCTTCATTGCAGCTCGATTAGGCGGGCAATTGGAAATCCTGCCGCAGGCCGACTGGCCATACTGGCCGGCAAACGTGCTGGTGGTGGCGCTGATGCTGCTGGTGCCCCGCAAGCAATGGGCCTTGCTGCTCTGCGCCGCGATTGGGTCCTTCATAATTTTCAATGTGCAGACGGGGATGCCCTTCCTTTCGATCTTCTGGCTCTCGTTATCGGATGTGGTGGAAATCCTGACGGCCGCCTGGGGACTGACTTATTTTTTTAAGGGCGTGCCGAGGATCAACAGTGTGAAGGCGCTAACCAAGTATTCCCTTTTTGCGGGAATCCTGGCGCCGGCAATTGGGGCTATTTTCGGAGCGCTGGCCACACATGGTTCGTATTGGACAAGCTGGCGGATATCCTTTTTTTCGGAAGCGATCGGCTATTTCACGATACTTCCGGCGATATTCGGTTGGGCGGGCCAACAGCGCGGACGGACAATCCTATCGCGCAGGTCGTACCTGGAAGCAGCGGGATTGGCAGCGGGGATTCTGACTTTAAGTTACATAGCGTTCACAACCCCCTGGGCGACTACCATGCCCGCGATGCTGTTTTTTCTGGTGCCGTTTTTGCTGTGGTCGGCGCTGCGATTCGGGACGGCGGGGGCGGGGTTCGCGGGGACGATTGTTGCATTCCTGTCGGTCTGGGGCGCGGCGCACGGGCGCGGCCCATTCGGCGAAGATGCGCCGATTGACAATGTGCTGTGGCTGCAACTGTTTCTGATATCCACGGCTGTGCCGTTTATGGTGCTGGCCGCGCTGGTGGAGGGGCAGAATAAGTCTGAGCAGGTTCTGCGGGAGAGCGAAAAGAGATTCCGGCTGGTGGCGGACACGGCGCCGGTGTTGATCTGGATGTCCGGGACGGACAAGCTTTGCAATTTCCTCAATGAAGGATGGTTGAAATTTACGGGACGAAGTTTCGAAGAGGAGTTGGGTGAAGGATGGCTTGCCGACGTGCACCCGGACGACGCGCTGCGCTGCCTGCACACTTACCGGGCTTCGTTTGATTCGCGGGTTGATTTCGAAATGGAATGCCGCATGAGACGCTACGACGGCGAATACCGCTGGATGGTGGATTATGGGGTGCCGCGATTTGAAACCGACGGCACGTTTTGCGGGTACATCGGATCCTGCGTGGATATTACGGAGAGGAAAACTGCTGCGGAATCGGTGCAGAACCTGGCGGGCAGCCTGATCCGAGTGCAAGAAGAAGAACGCGCGAGGATTGCCAGAGAACTGCATGATGATTTCAGCCAACGGCTGGCGCTGCTGGGAATCGGGCTTGGACAGCTGTGGAAGCTGCTGCCGGCGAGCGATGTGAGAGAGCGGGCGAAGATCGAGGACATGCTGAAGGAGACCAAGGATTTGTCCACTGATTTGCACTCACTTTCGCATCAACTGCATTCGAGCAGGCTGGAGCACGTGGGACTGGTGTCGGCATTATCGGGATTGTGCAAGGAATTGAGCGAAAAGTCGAAGGTGAGCATTCAATTTACGGAGTGCAAACTGGTCCGCGCGGTGCCGAAAGACGTGGCGCTGTGCTTGTTTCGAGTTGCGCAAGAAAGCCTTGGGAATGTGGTGAAGCACAGCCACGCGAGCAGCGGCCAGGTGGACCTGGGGGAGAACGCGAACGGGCTGAGTTTGCGGATTCGCGATGACGGAATTGGACTGCCGCCTGCTCCAAAACTGCCGGGATCCGGGCTTGGATTGATCGGGATGCAGGAACGGGTGAGGCTGGTGGGCGGGAGATTGCTGGTAAGGTCTGCGCCGATGCACGGGACGGAGATTCTGGCGGAGGTACCGCTGGAAGCGGCGGTGGAAACGCCGAAGATGAGAGCGGCGGCCGCGGGGAATTAGGAAGTCGATCGGACTTTTTCCAATTTAAAAATTGGGCGGGCGGGGTGCGCGACCTTGGCGCGTGAATTGACGCGATTGAGGGGTGCCCTTATATTTAAGGATTATTTATTGTGGGTGAGGGTGTGCCGTGCGGCGGGGGAAGACGGCTTTATGCCGTTCGCGGTTATTCGGGGCGATGCGGCGGATGTAGTCGTCGGCGCGGATGCGAAGGAGCCGACCTGAAGGTCGGCCAGTACATAATATCGGAAGGCGGCGTGGGGTCGTCGGGCGGGTAAGAGGAAAGAAGGCGGCCTAAAGCCGCCCCTACTAGACGGTGGACAGGCTAGAGCCTGTGCTACGAAGAAGGAAGACTGGAAACTGGGGGGATTTGGGGATGGGGCGGGAGATTGCAAAGGCTTATGAGCCGGGAGAGATTGAGCCGAAGTGGGCTGAATTCTGGGTGAAGGAAGAACTGTTCAAGGCCGATCCGGGCAAGCCGGGACCGGTGTTTTCGATTGTGATTCCCCCGCCGAACGTGACCGGATCTCTGCACATCGGCCACATGCTGGAACATACCGAAATTGACATTCTGACGCGCTGGCATCGGATGCACGGGTTCAACACGCTTTATTTGCCGGGAACCGACCACGCTGGAATTTCCACGCAGCGCGTGGTGGTGAAGCAATTGATGGATCAGGGGATTGACTACCAGAAATTGGGGCGCGAGGAGTTTGAGAAACGGGTGTGGGCGTGGAAGGCGGAGGCCGGCGGACAGATCGTTGAGCAGATGAAAGGGATTGGGGAGAGCTGCGACTGGTCGAGGGAGAGATTTACACTGTCGCCGGAAATGTCGCGGGTGGTGCGCAAGGTTTTCGTGCAACTCTACAACGAGGGACTGATTTACCGCGAGACACGGCTGGTGAACTGGTGCCCGGTGTGTCTGACGGTGTTGAGCGACCTGGAAGTGAATCACGAAGAACGCTTGGGGCATTTGTGGTACATCCGCTATCCGGTAGCCGGAACGGATGAGCATGTGGTAGTGGCTACGACGCGGCCGGAGACGATGCTGGGTGATACGGCAGTCGCGGTGCATCCCGAGGATGAGCGTTTCAAGCGCTTGATTGGGAAAAAGGTGTTGCTGCCGCTGATGAACCGGGAGATTCCGATCATTGGCGACGAGATGGTGGACCGGGAGTTTGGAACGGGCGCGGTGAAGATTACTCCAGCGCACGACCCGAACGATTTTGAAGTGGGCAAGCGGCATGGGCTGGAACAGATTGACGTGATGACCAACGACGGCCATATGAACGCGAATGCCGGGGCATACGCGGGGCTGGACCGGTTCGTGGCGCGGAAGAAAATCGTGGAGGACTTGAAGGCGGGCGGGTTCCTGGAGAAGGTGACGGAGCACACGCACGCGATTGGAATTTGCGAACGGAGCAAGACGGTTGTGGAACCGCGGATCTCCACGCAATGGTTTTGCGCGATGAAGGGGCTGGCGGCTCCGGCACTGAAGGCGGTGCGGGAGTATGAACCGGGAAAAGAAAATACCATCCAGATTGTGCCCGACAACCGGCGGCAGGAATTCCTGAACTGGCTGGACAATATTCGGGATTGGACGATTTCTCGGCAGTTGTGGTGGGGACACCGGATACCGGCATGGTATTGCGGTGGGTGCGGGCAGATCATCGTGGCGGAGGAAGCGCCGGAGAAGTGTGGGAAGTGTGGATCGGCGGAATTGAAACAGGATCCGGATGTGCTGGATACGTGGTTCAGCTCCGGGTTGTGGCCGTTTTCGACTTTGGGATGGCCAGAAAAGACGGCGGATTTTGAGAAATATTATCCGACGAGCTTGTTGATCACTGGTTATGACATTTTGTTTTTCTGGGTGGCGCGGATGGCCATGCTGGGGATTCACTTTACGGGGCGGGTTCCCTTTCGCACGGTGTACCTGCACTCACTGGTGCGCACGGCGAGCGGAGAGAAGATGTCGAAGTCGAAGGGCACGGGACTGGACCCGGTGGCGTTGAACGAGAAATACGGGACGGACGCGATGAGGTTTTGCCTGGCGTCCATGGCGGCGCCGGGGACGGACATTATTTTATCGGATGACCGGTTGCTGGGCGCGCGGTCGTTTGCGAACAAGATCTGGAATGCGGCGCGGTTTTTGTTTGTGAATTTGGAGAAGTACGAGGAAGGCGGTGCGTCGCTGGAAGCGCTGGCGGGCCCAGAGGTGCGGGCGCAGGCGCCGTATGCTTTTTCGGGGAGGGTGCCGCTGGCGGATCGCTGGCTGTTTGCGCGCGTGGCGGCGACCGTGGAGACGGTGAACGACGCGCTGGCGAATTACCGGTTTCATGAGGCGGCGCAGGCGGTGTACCAATTTTTCTGGGGAGATTTTTGCGACTGGTATATCGAATGGGTGAAGCCGGATTTGCAGAATGTGGATCGCGCGCGGGCGGATTTGGCGTGGAAGAATTTGTTTGCGGGATTTGACGCAGCGCTCCGGCTACTGCACCCGTTTATGCCGTTTCTGACCGAGGAGTTGTGGCACCAGTTGCCGCAGAAGGCCGGAGCGAAGTCAGTGGCGCTGGATGCGTACCCGGAGGCTGTAGCGCGGTGGAAAGATCCGGCGGGAGCGACGGAGTTTGCGTTGATCCAGGAAGTGATTCAGGGATTGCGGGCGGTGCGCGGCGAGATGAAGCTGGATCCGAAGAAGAAAGTGGCGGCGGAGTTCGCGAGCGGTGATACGAAGACGCGCGGCGCAATTGACGGGAACCGGGAAGCGATTATGCGGTTGGGGAGTTTGACGGAGTTGCGAGTGCTTGAAGGGAAATTGCCGGAAGGCGGTGGGGGGATGCGCTCGACGGCGGAGTTTGATTTGCGGATTCCATATGTGGAGGAGACGGTGGATGCGGCGGCGGAGATCGTGCGGTTGAAGAAAGAGATTGAAGGGTTGGAGAAAGCGATTGCTTCGAAGGAGAAGCAACTGGGGAATGAGACGTTTCGGAGCCGAGCGCCGGAGAAGGTTGTGCGGGAGATGGAAGAGGTGTTGGCGGGGCAGCGAGTGGAGTTGGGGAAAATGGTGACGCGGAAGGCGCAGTTGGAGGGCTAAAGCGAAGAAACGGATTACCGCAGAGCCCGCGGAGTAGCGCAGGGGGAACGTAGAGATTAGAAGGAACGGCCCGCCTCGGAAGGCGGGCCCGACATTATGGGGAACAATCGCAGGGTTTTGGTTACGCGGAGGGAAATTGCGCGGGCCGGGGGTGTGCAGGCTGCGTTTGAAGAGGCGTTGAGTCTGGCGGGGTTGGGGATGACGCCGCGCGCGATGACGGCGTATGAGGCCGTGGGGATGGAAGAAACGGAAGCGGATGGAGCGGGGATTTTTGTGCAGGTTGAGGTGGGAAGTGAAGCGGAGTTGCGGGAGGCGATTGCGGCGGGGGCGGAAGCGGTTTTGATTGTGGGCGTTGGAGTGGAAGAGGGTGAGCGATTGCGGAAAATTGCGCGGGGGTTGCGGGGGGATTGTTTGATAGAGGTGGTTGGGGCGAGTTGGCGGGAAGAGATTTAGAAGCGAAGGCAAGAAGGCGGCAGGCAGTCGTCCTTACACGGGATAGGTAAACAGCGGCCCGCCTCGGAAGGCAGGCCCTACAAGGGGCGGCGGGGTTGTGGGGATTGGGCTGGGTGAGTAAGCTAGTGCGCGTGACGAAGAGGAATAGCGCGTGAGACACGGGAACAGGGGCTGATGCGGCGGAACAATTCCCTTCCCGGGCCAACGGACCAGCGGCTGGCAGCGCTGCTGACGCTGCTTTCAGAGAACGCTACGATTGTGATTAGCGGCGCGCGGATTGCGCGGGAGATCGGGGTGTCTCGTTCGACGGTATGGCGGTGGGTGGAGCGATTGCGCGAACTGGGCGTGCGCGCAAAGGGGCAGCCGCGAACGGGATATTTCCTGGAAACGGTGCCGGACATTCTGACTCCGGACATGGTGCGGAAGCGGCTTAAGGGCAGTTTGTTCGGGAAGCGCGTCTATCACTTTTTCAAAACGGATTCGACGAACCGCGTGGCGATGGAACTTGGGTATTCGGACGAGCCGGAAGGCGCGGTGGTGCTGGCCGAAGAGCAGACGGCGGGACGCGGGCGCGCGGGGCGGAGTTGGCATTCGGAACGCGGAGCGGGACTTTATGTGACGGTGCTGCTGCGGCCGAAGCTTTCGCCAGTTCAGGCGCCGCTGCTGACGATGCTGGCGGGGCTTTCGGCGCATACGGCGGTGCTAGCGCAGACGGGTTTGGCGGCGGAATTGAAATGGCCGAACGATCTGCTGATTCATGGGAAAAAGCTGGGCGGAATTTTGACGGAGATGCACGCGGAGCCGAACGCGGTGCGCTTTGTGATTGTGGGAATGGGCATCAACGTCAATCAGGAGAAGTTTCCGGGGGAGTTGGCGGAAACGGCTACTTCGCTGCGAAGAGAGACTGGGCGTGCGCAATCACGACTGGAATTATTGGTGAAGTTGCTGAGCCAATTTGAGACCGACTACAATCGGTTCGTGCGCGAGGGCGCGGCGTATGTGGTGCAGCGGTTTGAGCTGGTTTCGAGTTTTGCGAATGGGCGGAGGGTGAGAGTGGATACGGGCGCGGAAACATATTTGGGAGTCACGGATGGATTGAGCCCAGAGGGATTGTTGATCGTAAAGAGGGATTCGGGAGTGAGCGGGGCGGTGATTGCGGGGGATGTGAGTGAGGTGAGGTAGGATTCGATTTTGGGGAGAGAAGAGGGTGTCGCCCCTCCGGGGCTTGGGTGTGGGGCGATTCTTTTCCCAGCGCTTACGAGTCTGTGTCGCAACTAACGGTTGCAAGGGAGCGAGAGTTTTGGCAAGAAGGGATATGCCAACCTATCAACCGTATTCTCCGGATCAAGGTGAGTTGTTGCCTGCCCATGGGAAGGATGTCTTGGGGGCCGATCATCTTTGTTTTCTGGTGCACGAAGTGGTGGAAGCGTGCGACCTGAGCGTTTTCGAGAAGCAAGAGGAGGACGCGGGTGGGCAGCGGCCGTACGATCCGCGAATGATGCTGAAGATTTGGCTGTACGGGTTCGGGGTGAATGTACGCACGACGCGCAAGCTCGAGCAACGCATTCGCGAGGACTTGGGCTTCCGATACCTGGCCGGCGGGGCAACGCCGGACCACAAGACGCTAAGCGAGTTCCATCGCCGGCATCGTGTTGCGATCAGGTCGATGTTCACCGAGGTGCTGCTGTTTTTACGGCGGGCGGGGATGGCACGGCTGGGCACGGTGGCGATTGACTCGACGCGGGTAAAGGGGTCGGCGTCCCCCGACCGGTTACTGCGTCGGGAGCAGATTGAGCGGGAGTTGCGCAAGAAAGTCACACGCTGGCAGAAGGAATTGGACGATGATCCAGATCGTGATCCGGGAACGCGTGTGGGGCAGGAACCGATCGCGGAACTGCGCAAGCAACTGAAACATCTGCGCGCGAGCGGCGAGGACAAGCTGTCGGCGACCGATCCGGACACCCGTTTTTTGCGGGAACGCGGGGGTTTCGTGCTGGGCTACACAGCGGAGATCGCAGTGAGCGAGGACCATTTCATCGTGGCGCAGCGGGTAACGCAGAACAAGAACGATAACCGTGCTTTGGTGCCGATGGTGGAGGAAGTGGAACGACAATGTGGAGAGCGTCCGCAGCGGGTGTTGGCCGACTGCGGTTTTTTCTCGAACCAGAATTTGCGCGAACTGGAACAACGCGGCATCGAAGGCTACCTTCCCGACCCGAATTTGGCGCGCGAGCTGAATACGGGTAAAACCGCACCAGGAGTCGGCCGGATGACCGTGAGCGATCCGCATCTGCTGCGCGCACGCAAGCGGTTGCGAACCGTCCGTGGCCGCGCTTGGTACAAGAAACGCAAGGGGATGGTCGAGCCAGTGATCGGGACTTTGCAGGAACAGCGTGGGATGCGGCAGTTCCAGCGCCGAGGACAGCCAGCAACCGCGGTCGAATGGACCCTGGCATCGATCGCCTACAACTTGATCCACTACCGAAACCTGTGCCGCAAAATTTAGCAGGCCAAAGCGCGCAATTCCGGAACTGGAAACGAGAACGGCGCGCCGGAAAACTGGTTGGAGTGCGGCGGTGGCTAAAAACCAGAGCAGTACCCAAGTTGCGACACAGACTCTTACGCGCTGGGCTAGGATCTTTCGCGCCCCTGGCGCTGGATTTTGGTGGATTGCGGAGATTGTGGGATTGTGAATGAAGTAAGGAAGAGGAAAGATAACGCAGAGACGCTGAGGGCGCTGAGGAAACGCAGAGGGGAATAGGAGTACCCCAAGAGGGCCGGGCGAGCCCGGCCCCTACAAAGCGAATTGCATGCTGGAGGTTCCTGCTCCCTGCTAGCTGTTCGCTGCTCGCGCTTCTGACTGGTTACTGATTACTTGCTCGCTGACGACCGAGGATGACGCATGTTGCTGACAATTGATGTGGGGAATACGAATACGGTGCTGGGGGTGTTTCGCGGGGAAGAGTTGATCGCGAACTGGAGATTGACGACGGCACGGGCGCAGACGGTGGATGAGTACGGCGTGCTGACGCGGAATTTGTTTTCGTACGCAGGGCTGAACCGGGAAGCGATCACCGGAGTGATGATCAGTTCGGTGGTGCCTCCGGTGAACTGGACGCTGGCGGAGATGTCGCGGATTTATCTGGAGAAGACCGCGCTGTTTGTGGAGCCGGGCGTGAAGACCGGAATGGCGGTGCTGGTGGACAATCCGATGGAGGTTGGCGCGGACCGGATTGTGAACGGAGTGGCGGCGTTTCATAAGTATGGCGGGCCGTGCATCGTGATTGATTTTGGGACAGCGATTACATTTGACGTGATTTCGGCGAAGTGCGAATACCTGGGCGGGGTGATTGCGCCGGGGATTGGGATTGCGTCGGAGGCGCTGTTCAGCAGGGCGGCGCGGTTGCCCCGCGTGGAGATCAAGGACCCGGGAAAAGTGATTGGTACGAATACAGTGACGCACATGCAGGCGGGTCTTTATTACGGCGCGGTAGATATGGTAGATGGCATGTTGACGCGGATTAAGGCGGAGTTGAAGAGCGAGGCGACCGTGGTGGCAACGGGCGGGCAGGCACGGCTGGTGGCCAAGGGGACGAAGCATATTCAGAATGTGGATGAGTTTTTGACGTTGACGGGACTGCGATTAATTTGGGAGAAGAATGCGGAGGGGGAGAAGAGGGGGAAGGTTAGGAGTTAGGAGTTGAAAGGTTAAGAGTTGAAGAGTTTAGGGAGTGGCGGAAGGCTCGCCAATCTGGAGATTGGCGCTCCCAAGTTGGCGCTCCCGGGATGGCGCGGGACAGATTACTTCGCGATGGAAAACTGGAACTACTTTAATTATTTTACCGAGATTGAGGAGCATTTCTGGAGGAGGCGCGGGGCGCACCTGCTGGTGTCGCCGCTGGATTGGGCGATCATGGAGGCGTGGCAGAAGGCGGGGGTGCCGCTGGACGCAGCGCTGAAAGGGATTGACCGCGCGTTTGAGAGTTATCAGAGGTCGCGGCGCGGGGCGGGAAAGCCGTTGAAGAGTTTGGCGTATTGCACGGATGCGGTGCTGGAGGCGGCGGAGGAAGCCACAGAGGCCGCGGCGGGGGCGCAACCGGCGAATGGAAGCGCGGCGAAGGAGGCGTTCACGCGAGAAGAGTTGCGGGCGTATCTGGAGCGGAATATTTCGATGCTGAAACAGGCTGCGGAGCGGCTTAGTGGATCGCAGGCTGGGATCGTTGGACTGCTGGGCGAAGTGGGCGGATCGCTGGCGGGGGCGCTGGTTTTGTTGGAGTCGCCGGGGCGGGTGGATCTGGAGGATTTGGAGCGGCGGTTGACGATGCTGGATGAGAAGGTGCATGCGTCGCTTTTGAGCCAGGCGAATGAGGAACTGATGGTAAAGATCCGGCGCGAGGTGGATTCGCAATTGGCGGCATACCGGAGGAAGATGAAGGCGGAACAATTGGCGCTGGTGGAGAGGCAGTATTTGCAGAAGAGGCTGCTGGAGGAGTATCGGGTGCCGAGGTTGAGTTTGTTTTATCTGGGATAGGAGAAGAGAAGATTTTAACGCAGAGGCCGCAGAGGTAAGCGCGCAGAGATAACGGAGACAGTGAGAACAGGATAACAATTGACTACTATGGCGGATGAGTTATTATTGTCGGTGGAAAAGCTGATTTATGGGGGAGAAGGGCTGGCGCACGCGGAGGGAAGCACTGTGTTTGTGCCGTACGTGCTTCCGGGGGAGCAGGTGCGGGCAGCGGTACGGACGCGGAAGAAGAAGCTGATACATACGAGCCTGGTGAAGGTGGAGCAGGCGGCGGCGACGCGGATTGCGGCTCCTTGCCCGCATTTTCAGGCGTGCGGGGGATGCCAGTACCAGCACATTGAGGCGGGCGAGCAGACACGATACAAGAAAGAGATTTTGAGGGAAACGCTATCGCGACTGGGCGGAATTTCATGGACCGGGGAAATTGCGGAGCACACCGCGCAGCCGTACGGGTATCGCAACCGGGCGCAGTGGGCTTATCGCGAGGCGCTGCCGAGGGCGCTGGGCTATTTTCAGAACGAGAGCGCGCGGATCGTGCCGGTGGACACTTGCGCGGTGATGTCGCCCGCACTGCAGGAGTCGTTTGGAAAGCTGCAGGAGATGGCGCGAAGCAATACGCTGGCGCCGGGACTGCTGGAGATCGAGGCGTTTGCGGATTCAGCGGACACGAAGATTGCGTTGAACGTGGCGTTTGAGCGCTTCGTGAAGCCGGCGAAGGAACTCACCGCGGAATTCCGGGCGGCGCTGCCGAAGCTGGAGAGTTTGCTGCTGCTGGACCAGAGCAAGAACCGGTTTGAATTGTCGGGGCCGGGATTTCTGCAGCACCAGGCGGGGGGGTTCACTTTTCGGGTGAGCCACCTTTCGTTTTTTCAGGTGAACCGGTTTTTGATTGAGGAAATGTTGCAGGCGGTGGTTGGTGGGAAGAAGGGTGGTTTTGCGCTGGACTTATACGCGGGAGTGGGATTTTTCACGATACCGCTGGCGAAGGCGTATTCGCGGGTGGTGAGCGTGGACGCGAATCTGGCCGCGACGGAGGATTTGCGCGAGAACGTGAAGTCCGCGGGCGTGGAAGTGGTTTCGGAGAACGCGCACACGGAAGAGTTTTTGAAGAAGTTCACGGACCGGCCGGACTTTGTGGTGCTGGATCCGCCACGATCCGGATTGGGAGCGGAGACGGCGGCGCTGCTGGCAAATTTGGGAGCTGCGGAGATTACGTACCTTTCGTGCGATCCTTCGACGCTGGCGCGGGATTTGGCGGTGCTGACGGGGTCCGAGCGGAAGCAAAAGACAGAAGTGACGCCGGCGCATCGCTACGAAATTTCGGACGTGGAATTGTTTGATCTGTTTCCGCAGACGTATCACATCGAAACACTGGTGAGGTTGCGAAGAGTGACATGAAACTGCCGGCTGTAGCGATTGCCACCGCTTTTGCGGGCGGCATATTGCTCAGCCGGAGCGGTTCCCTTCCCTTTCTTCTTGAGACGCGAAGCATGGTGGCCCTGTGCTTCGCGTTTCTTTTTTTTGTGCTGAGTTATTCCCTGCTATTGGCATTGCGCGGACGGCTGTGGACCGCGGCGATGCTTTCTCTGATGGGATGGATCGGACTTGGAACGATGGCGATGCGCATCGCTGATCGGCCGCTGCCGGAGGAGCATATTTTGACGCGGCTGTCGGCGAGGCAGATTGAACTGAAGACGCCGCTGAGGTGGCATGGAACGTTGCGCGACGAGCCGGCGCGATTGCCTTGGGGTTACGGAATGAATCTCGAGTTGGCGGGCGTGGATACGGCGGGAGGCCGAGTGCCTTTGGTGGGCGGAATGCGGTTGAGTTTCACGCCGAGGGGCGAAGATGCGGCGCTGCCGGAGGTGCATGCAGGCGATACGGTGACTGTGCTGACGCAGGCGCGGCTGCCGCAGGTTTTCCGGGATGACGGGGCGTTTGATCGAAGGGCGTACCTGGCGCAGCAGAATATCCAACTGGTGGCGACGCTGCGGGCGAGTTCCCTGCTGGAGAGAGTTTCTTCGCCGGCGCCAACGACGGCCACCCGGTTGGCGCGGTTGCGGGCGAAATTGCGCGAGCGGTTGGATGGGATGTATCCCGACGCGCCGAAGACGGCGGGAGTTTTGCGGGCGATGCTGCTGGGCGACCGGAGTTTTGTGGATCGGGCGGAGTCGGTGGATTTTCAAAAGACGGGGGTGTTTCACGTGCTGGTGGTTGCGGGATTGCACGTGGGGGCGCTGGCTTTTTTTGTTTATTGGACGGGAAGGAGGCTGCGATTGCGGCGAGTGTTGGTTACTTTGCTGGTGATGGCGACGCTGATTGCGTATATCGCTGTGGTGGAGCAGCGAGCGCCGGTGCTGCGGGCGGGGTTGATGGCGGGGATTGTGGTGCTGGGAAGTTTATTTTACCGGCGGCTGGAAATTTTAAATTCGGCAGGACTGGCGGCGCTGGTGTTGCTGATTATGAAGCCTGCGGCACTTTTCGATACGAGTTTTCAGTTTTCGTTTTTGGCGATTGCGTGCATTGCGGGGATTGCGCTGCCGTGGATGGAAAGGAATTTACAGCCTTATCTTCCGGCGTTGAGCACGTGGAGGGATGTGACGCGGGATGGGGCGTACTCGGCGGCGCAGGTGCAGTTTCGGTTGGATTTGCGGGATTGGGTGAAATGGGTGACGAGGAGTCTTGGAAGGAGCGTTCCATGTGTGGCTGCAGAAAACCCGCACCCTGATAACCCCAGGGTGCGGCACCCAGGAGAGCCTGGGGAGAGATGGAAGTGGATGGAGGAGGTTTTGCCGGCGGGATTGCGGCTGGGGTTGCGCGGCGCTGAACTGGTGGGGATATCGGTGGTGCTGCAACTTGGGATGATGCCGATGATGGCGCGGGACTTTCACCGGGTGACGCTGAATGGACCGGCGGCGAATCTGATTGCGGTTCCGTTGACGGGCGTGATTGTGCCGCTGGGATTTCTTGCGCTGGTTGGCGCGATGACGTGGCCGGCGATCGGACGGGTCCTGGGGTGGCCGTTGGGCTGGCTGGTGGCGGCGCAGAGCCATGCGGTTGGATGGATTGCCGGGATGGAGCATGGGAGTTACCGGATACCGGGGCCACCCAGATGGGTGATGGCGATTTTTTTTCGCGTGCGGTGTGTTACTGGCGGTTTGTTTGCGATGCGAAGGCAGGAAATGGCGGTGGGTGCGGCGGATTGCGATCGGCGGCGGGATGGCGGCGGCGCTGGTGATTGCGGCGTACCCCTTCCCTGCTCGATTTCAACGCGGGGCGCTGGAGATGGATGTGATTGACGTGGGGCAGGGGGGACTCGATCCTGCTGATTTCGCCGAAGGGTAGCACGCTGCTGATTGATGGAGGAGGAAGCTTCGGCGGATTCCGTGGACAGGAAGAGGCGCGCGGGCCGGACCCGGGCGAAGAGGCGGTGTCCGCCTATTTGTGGTCGCGCGGGATAAAGCGACTGGACGCGGTGGCGTTGACGCACGCGCACCAGGATCACATTGGGGGATTGGCGGTGGTGCTGGAGAATTTTCGCGTAGGGCAGCTTTGGATTGGGCGAGAGACGCAGACTCCGGCGTTGGCGCGATTAAAAGAAGAGGCAGCGGAGCGGCACGTTTTGATTCAGCATGAATTGCGAGGGCAGAATTTTCTGTGGGACGGAGTGCGTGTGGATTTTTTGTGGCCTCAGATTGCGGCGACAGAGGTGGCGGCGAGCGCGAAGAATAATGATTCGCTGGTGATGCGGTTGCAATACAAGGATCGGAGTTTGCTGCTGCCGGGGGACGCGGAAAAGCAGGCGGAGTATACGATGCTGTCCGAGGCGAATGGCGCCGATTTGCACGCGGATGTTTTGAAGGTGGGGCATCACGGGAGCAAGAATTCGACGATGCCGGAATTTCTGGAGCGGTGGGGCCGAGGTTCGCGATTATTTCCGCGGGAGAGGGGAACCCATACGGGCATCCGAGTGGGGAGTTGCTGGAGCGATTGGAAGAGCGGGGAGTGAGGATTTTGCGGACGGACGAATACGGGGAGATTTCGGTGGTTACGGATGGGAAAGAAGTTTGGGTGAGGTGTTTTGTGGGATGCGGAGAAGAGGGGAGTTACCACAGAGGTAGCAGAGGGGCCGCAGAGATAGCGGAGAGAATGGAAGAGGGGGGACTCTTTCTAGGAGAGCGTAAAAAGAACGCTGGCCAATCTGGAGATTCATCCCACACCAAACGCGGGATCGTGAAGAGGTGGCGCTCCTTAAGCTACGTGGAGGCGCCAGATTATTACCAGGGCGACTAAGAGTAAGAGGAATCCGAGGGTAGCTTCGTGTTCGTGATTTTTGCGGAATTGGCGCCAACTGAACGCGCCTGCGGCGCTGGTGGCCGTCGCAGCGCCAACTGGGCTGGCTTCGGCGGCTTCGCTGGCGGCGCCCCCGCCTGGCTCGGATCCGGGAGATCGCTTTGCGGGGGAGAGGCGGGGGAAGAATAGGGGGACGGATTGGGCGTAGGCGTCGAAGGCGGTGCCGTGGCGCTGGCGGAGTTCCAGTTCTTCGCGGCGCATGACGAAGGAGTAGACGAGAGCGAAATAGAGGAGAACCAACGCACCGGAGAGCCATGAGTTCATGGCGATGGCCGCGCCGAGGGCGAGGATGCTGCTGCCGAAATACAGCGGATTGCGCGTGCGGGCGTAAGGACCGGTGGTAGTGAGAATTTCCTGTTTGTGCAAATAGCCGGCGGCGTAGGCGCGGATGGCGAGACCGATTATGCCAACGCATGCACCAAGCATGATGGAGCGCGGAACGGGGCGAGAAAACCAGAGGACGACGATGGCGAGAAGATAGCCGATGCGGACGCGCCAACGAGCGAAGAAATCAAGCGGCGTCATGAGCGAACCGCCAGGCGCTGCTGGACGGCGTCGAAGACCTGCTCTACTGAAATTTTGAGGAGTGAGGGAGATGTCTGCAAATCTCTATCGTGGGTGGTGGCCGCGGCGGGATCGCGCAGGACGAAGGGCTGCGGTGGATACGGCCCATTGCGCGCGGGATTCGTGGGACCGAAGATGGCGACGGCGCGGGTGCCAAGGGCGATGGCGAGATGGAGCGGGCCGGTGTCTCCACCGACGATGCATTGCGTGCCCCGGAGCAGGGCCATCAGTTGGCCGAGTTCGCCGTCGTAGGCGATGGGAGCGGCGTTGCCGCTGGCAGTTTTCACCGCGGCTGCGAGTTCCTCTTCCCCAGGACCGTAATTAATCACACAGCGAAGATTGAGATGCTCGCGGATTTTCTGGCAGAGCGCGCCGAAGCGATCCGCGGGCCAGCATTTGGAGCGCCAGCCGCCGCCGGGACTGAGAACGATGTAGCGATCGATTCCGGCGGAGGCGAGATCGGCGCAGACTCGCTGGCGGTCCGCGTCTTTCACTTGCAGTGTGATCGAGCTAACGGTTTGGGCCGCTCCGGCGCGGAGAGAGAGTTCGCCATTCTGGTCGGCGATGTGGATCGTTTTTGGGTTGACGCGGTCGGTATAAAGAAGGGGAACGCCGAATTCGCGGACGGTGGCGGAAGAAAAGCCAATGCGTTTGCGAACGCCGCCGAGGAAAGGTAGGAGCGCTGATTTCCAGAGCCCCTGGTAGTCGATCGAGGCTTGCCAGGATTTTGCGCGAATTTTCGCCAGGATGGCGCGGACGTTAGAGAGGTCGCGGGAATCCACGGGCCAGATTTCGTTAACCAGCGAGCTGCTGGCGACGAGATCCGTCCAGCGCGGGTGGGTGAGCCAGACAATTTCGGCGCGCGGATAGGAGGCGCGGAGAGCGGCGACGGCGGGAAAGGTGTGCACAATGTCGCCGAGGGAGCCGAGGCGGACGACGAGGAAGCGCGGCTCAGTCATGCGGCGCCTTGCGGACGGCCGCGAGGAACGCGCGGGTGGAGTGGTCTTTGGGATCGCCGACGATGGCGACGCGGATGCCGAGCCGATTGGCGACGGCGCGTTCGGGGACGGAGTCGGCGGTGTAGTCGGTGCCCTTGGCGTGAACGTCGGGACGAAGGTCCTCGAGAAGTTTTTCGACGTTGGGTTCGGGGAAGATCACGACGTAGTCCACCACGCGGAGGGCGGCCACGAGGAGGGCGCGTGCATTTTCATCCAGGATTGGACGGCCAGGACCTTTCAGAGGCCGGACGCTGGAGTCTGCGTTGACTCCGACGACGAGAATGTCTCCCTGCTCCTTGGCGCCCGCGAGATAGCGAACGTGGCCGACGTGAAGCGTGTCAAAGCAGCCGTTGGCGAAGACGACGGATTTTCCCCGGAGTTTCGCGGCGGGAAGAATTTCCTGGAGTTGTGAGCGGGAGACGATTTTCGATTGGGCGGGGCGCATGGCTCAGGGATTGGTCTCCGAAGCGGAAGCGCCGATGGCTTCGAGGAGTTCGGCGCGAGAGACGGTGGCGGTGCCGCGTTTCATCACGACGAGGCCGCCAGCGATGTTGGCGAGGTGCGCGGCTTCGAGGGGCGAGGCGCCGCTGGCGAGGCCGAGGGTGTAGGCGGCGAGAACGGTGTCACCGGCGCCGGTGACGTCGACGGCCTGATCGCTGCCGTGGATGGGAATGTGGGCAGTTTGCTGGCCGGGCTGGAAGAGGGCGATGCCGTCACGGCCGCGGGTGATGAGGAGAGATTGCAGCTTCATTTCGGCGAGAGTGGAGCGGCCGCAGCGTTCGAGTTCGGCGAGATTTTTCCCAATGGTGGCGTGATGGAGGGATTCCATTTCGCCTTCGTTGGGAGTGGCGGAGTGGAGACCGGCACGGGCGTAGGCGGGCAGATGGTAACGGGAATCGAGCGTGGCGATGGCGCGCTTGCTGCGGGCGAGGAGTTTGCCGAGTTCGGCGGGGACGGCGACGCCGAAACCATAGTCGGAAACGGCGATGGCATCGGCTTTTTTGATCGCGCGGCCAAGCTTGGCGTGAATCTTTTCGTGGATGCTGGAGGAGAGCGCTTGATTGGGTTCATAGTCCACCCGGAGGACTTGCTGGCCGACTTTGTGGGCCCATCCGGCGAGGAAGCGGGTCTTGGTGGGCGTGGTCCAGCCTTTGGCGGGGAAGATGCCGGAAACGTCGATTTTTTTCGCGCGGAAAAATTCGCGCAGGCGGTGGCCGGGCTCGTCCTCGCCGACGGCGGTGATGGGAATTACCTCGGCTCCGAGAGAGGCGAAATTGTTGGCGGCATTGGCGCCGCCGCCGGGTACGATCTGGGTTTCGCGATGCTTGAGGATCAGGACCGGGGCTTCACGGGAGACGCGGGTGATGTCGCCGAATTGAAAGGCGTCGGCGACGAAATCCCCGATGACGACGATGGTTTTGGAGGAGAAACGCTCGACGTATTCGGCGAGGGCAAGCAGGTCTACGGCGGGCGTGGCGGAGCGTTTGACGTGCGGGCGGATCATGAAGGTTCCTTGAACAGGATGTAAACGAGTGTAAGGGGAACGATACGAGAACGGGGAGGAGGTTTCAAGTTGGCGGTCCCGCCTTCGCCGCACGAGACGCGACTACGGCGGGCGGGCCCGGGCCGAGCGATGCGGGAGGCGACGGACCTGATGGCGTTAGGCAGAGGGCACCTCGGGGAGGCGGGTTAGGAGGGCGGAGGCGACGGTGGAGGGGGAGATGGCGGTCATGCAGCGGTGGTCGGTGGGGCAGCGGCGGAGGAAGCAGGGGCTGCAGTAGGGCTTTTGCTGAACGATGGTTACGCGGGGAGTGACGGGCGAAGTGCCTTCGGGATCGGTGGGGCCGAAGACGGCGACGATGGGGAGGCCGACGGCGGCGGCAACGTGCATGGCGCCGGAATCGTTGCCGAGGAAGAGATGGCATTGGGAGAGGAGGCTGGGGAGTTCGGCGATGGAGGTTTTGCCGGTGAGGTTGATGGGAGGGCGCAGGAGTTCGGAGGCGATGGCGGCGGAGACGGGAGCTTCGCCGGGAGTGCCGAAGAGGATGACGTCGGCGTCATGCTGGGAGAGGAGGGCGTTCAGGGATTTGGCAAAGCGGTCGGGAGGCCAGCATTTGGCAGAGCCATAGGAGGCTCCGGCACCGACGGCGATGCGGATGGCGTTGGCGCGCGCGCCGGATTCAAGAAGAGTTTGCGCGGCGCGGTGGCGAGCGGCGTCTGGGACGTGGAGCGCGATGTGCGTGATATCTGGCATTTGGTCGAGCCAGCCGGAGCGGCGGAGGAGTTCCAGATAGTAAAACTTTTCGTGCGGGGGAATTTCGCCGAGTTTGGGAACGGGGATGGATTTGGTGAGGAGAAGGCCGCGGGCGTCGCGGGCGTAGCCGATGCGCACAGGGATCTGGGCGCGCCACGCCAGCCAGGCGGCGTCAAAGGCGTTTTGGAGGAGGAGGGCGACATCGAATTTTCGCGCGCGGAGTTCGGCAATTAGTTTTTCGCGGCCGCTCCAGCCGCGGTGCTCGCCTTTGGGGTCGTAGGGGATCAGCTCGTTGCAGACTTCCTGATCGCGATAGATGTCGGCGACGTAAGGGCGCGCGACGATAGAGATTTGCGCGTCGGGATAGCGCTGGTGAATGGCGCGGATCGCGGGCAGGGCCATGATGCCGTCACCGACCCAGTTGGTGGCGCGGATCATGATGTTCATGCGGCAGCGCTCCGAGCGTCGATGCCGGCACGGATGGCGGCAAGAAATGCATCCGACTGTGAGATTTCGAGATCGATGACGACGATGAAGACGGGTAGTTCTGTGAATTGCATGTTGGCGAGATTTTGCGCGTCTTTTTCAGTGGTGAGAAAGGCTTTGGCGCCCGCAGCGTGTGCAGCGGCTTCGAGTTCGACGGCGTCGCGTGCGTCATACCTGTAGTGATCAGGAAATTCGCTGGTGAGGGAGATGGGGAGATTCCAGTTTTTCAAATCCTGGAAAAACGCGAGGGGATTGCCGATGCCGCAGAAGGCGTAGAAGGGCGCGGGACCGATTTCGTCTACGCTGAGAACCCGGATGCCCGCTCCGAGGCGGCGAAAGCCTAGGAGACACGTGGCAGCCGCGAAGACAGGAAAATCTTGCAGCTTGGCGATGGCGGATTGCGTTTGTGGAGAGGTCTCCGAACGCGTGAGGACAAGAACGTCTGCGCGCTGCATGGCGGAGACAGGTTCGCGCAATGGGCCGGCGGGCAGAACGAGTTGGCGGGCAAGAGGCTGCGAGGCGTCGAGAAGGAGGATGTTGACGTCGCGAGCGAGTTGCAGGTGCTGGTAGCCGTCGTCGAGCAGAAAGATGTCCACGTCCGATTCGAGCTCCTTGCCCTTTTCGAAACGGTTGGCGCCAACTCCGAAATGGACTTTTTGCTGCAGGCGGAATTTCATGAGCTCGATTTCGTCGCTGGTGCCGCCAGAGCCTTTGTAGCCGCGCGTGAGGATCGCAATGCGCTTCCCTTCCGCGAGAAATTTTTCGGCCAGCCAAATAACCATCGGCGTTTTCCCGGTGCCGCCGACGGTAAGGTTGCCGACGCTGATGACCGGGCGGTTGAGGCGTTTCTGTTTCAGGATGCCTCTGGAATAGAGCCAGACGCGGAGGCGGGTTAGGTAGCCGTAGAGAATCGAGACGGGCCAGAGGAGCAGGCGCAGCCACGGGGGCAAATTCATTGCGCGGCGCCGCCGAGGTGCTTGGAGATTTCAGCGAGCGCGCGGTCGAGAGCGCCGCGGCTGGTTTCGACCAGATGTTTGGCCGCGCCGCCCATGCGCTGCATTTTTTCGGGGTCTTTCAAGAGGTGGATCATTTCGACGCCGGCATCTTCGGGGCTCTCCACCTGGATAGCGGCGCTGGATTCGACGAAGCGGGTCGCCATGTCGGCGAAATTTTCCATCGAAGGGCCGAAGACGGGGACTTTGCCGAAGGCGGCGGGCTCAAGGATGTTGTGGCCGCCAGAATCGACGAGGGAACCGCCGACAAAGACGCCGTCGGCGAGGCGGTAGAGGGAGGCAAGTTCACCGATGGAGTCGAGGAGCAGGACGGTGGCATCGTCGGGGATGGAGTTCTGTGTGCCGTTTTTTCCGGGAACGACGCCCGGGCCGGGCAGGGGGAGTTCGGAGCGGCGAACGAATTTGCGATGGGATTCCTCGATAAATTCGGCGGCGGCGGTGAAGCGTTCGGGCTTGCGCGGAGCGAGGACGAGAAGGGCTTTCGGAAAATCACCCTGGACGACGCCGAAAACGAGCAAGGCGAGGGGCTCTTCGGTGGCGACGACACTGCCGGCGACGATGAGCGGCCGGCGGCCGCGGCGCAGGCACTCTTCTTCGAGCCACTGGGCGAGCGCCGTAGGCGCGGGAAGCTGGAGATCGTATTTCAGATTGCCGCTGACGGTGACACGGTCCGCGGGCGCGCCGAGGGCACGGATGCGGTCCGCGCCCTGTTCGGTTTGCATCAGGAAGGCAGCCGCATAGCCGAGAGCGGATTGGAGAAGCGGCTTGAGATAGAAACCGAATACGCCGAGATAGGATTGCCAGCGGGTGAAGGAACGATCGGAGATGCGTCCGCTGACGAAAAGGACGGGTATTTTGTGGCGGCCGGCTTCGCGGAGGAAATTGGGCCAGATTTCGGTTTCCAGGATGATGACGAGCGCGGGTTTTGCGGCGTCGAGGACGCGGCGGACGCAGAAGGCCCAGTCCAGGGGAAAATAGATGACCGCATCGGCGAAGGGCATACGCTCTTTGACCAGGGCATAGCCGGTGAGGGTGGTGGCGGAGACGATGAGGGGGCGTTGGGGATAGGCTGCTTTCAGCCGCTGCGCGAGGGTGAAGCTGGAGAGGGCCTCGCCGACAGAGACGGCGTGGATCCAAATGGCGCCGGGCCGGTTGGAGGGGAGTTTCTTGAGTTCCGAAATGGAAAAGCCGAGGCGCTGGGAGAGGTTGGAGAGATATTTGCCGTGGCGAAGGCCCTGGATCAGCCAATAGGGCGACGTTAACAGGGCGGCAAGACCCAGCAAGAAGCTGTAAAGGAAATACACTCGATATGACTCCGGTTCGATCTGGTGCTTGGGTGCGCCGGCATCCGGGGAGCAACCCCGTTCTTCCCGAAAGAATCGAAGGCCTCAGGATGCAAACAGTTTATTATAGCCCCATGAGAAAAATCCTTGCTTGGGTTCTGGTGGCCCTGGCGGGAGTTTGCCTGATGGCCGAGACGACGGCGGCGCAAGGAACGACCGGACAAGGGACTGCAGGGCCAACGGTCCCGCTGAAGACTTCGATCCTGGACTCCCACGAAGGCGTGACGATCGGCGTGGAGCCGTGGACGTCGCCAGCCCAGTACAAAGGAAAATTCCCGAAGAAAAATCCCTACACCGGCGGGATCGTTGCGGTGCACCTGACGATCCGGAACGACAACGATGAGTCGATCAAGTTGAACCGGGAGCGCATCCGGCTGGTGGTGCAGATTGACGAGGACAACAAGCAGGAATTGCAGCCGCTGACTGGCGAGGACGTGGCGGACACGGTGCTGTTGAAACAGAGCGGAAGGGATCCCACAGCGCGGCGCGTTCCAATTCCTGTGCCGATTCCAGTGGGAAGAGCAAAGCCAACGCGCGACAAGAACTGGGAAGATTTGAAGAACGATTGCCAGAATGCAGGACTGCCTTCGGCGGTGATCGGGCCGCACGCAACGATGGAGGGCCTGGTGTATTTTGATATTCGGGCGGAATGGGAGTTGTTGGGGAACTCGCGGCTCTATGTCCCAGACCTGGAACGTATGACGACGAAGCAGGCGATTTCGTATTTTGATATTGGATTCAGTCAAGATTCCACGAATTAATTTTCCTTCACATGAATGCGGATTTGCCGGGTGCTGCGCGGTCGGCTAACATGGGTGTGCGAAAAACTTTTGCATCCCCCGGACTCCATGGAAAACCTGCTCGAAAAATTGAATCCTGAACAAAGACTTGCCGCCGAAACCACCGAAGGACCTTTGCTGATCCTCGCGGGTGCGGGGACAGGAAAGACGCGCGCGATTACGTTTCGCATGGCGAACCTGATCGCCAAGGGGACGCCGGCGGAAGCAATCCTGGCGGTGACGTTTACAAATAAAGCTGCGGAGGAGATGCAGACGCGTGTGACAGACCTGCTGCTGCGCGCAGGTGTGCCGCCGGAGCGGCCGTGGATTTCGACGTTTCACTCGCTGTGCGCGCGGCTGCTGCGGCGCGAAGCGGCAAGCGCGGGCCTGGCCAAGGATTTTGCGATTTACGATGACGATGATCAACTTGCGGCGGTGAAGCTGGTGATGGCCAAACTGCAGATTGACGACGATGCGCTGACTCCGAGGAATGTGCTGAGCAAGATCAGTTTTGCGAAGAACCACGCGCAAACGCCGGAGCAGATGAAGGCGGAGGCGTTCGGTCCGGATACGAAGAAGGTGGCGGACATTTACGCAGGGTATGAAGCGGTGCTGAAGCAGAGCAAGGCGGTGGATTTTGATGATTTGCTGTGGCGGTCCGCAAAATTGCTGCGGGAGGCGCCGCAGGTGCGTGAGAAATGGCGCAACCGGTTTGCCTACCTGCACGTGGACGAATACCAGGACACGAACCGGGTGCAGTACGATCTGCTGCGGTTGCTGACGAATGAAAAGCAGAATGTGTGTGTGGTGGGAGACGAGGACCAGTCCATTTACCGGTGGCGCGGGGCGGATGTTTCGATTTTGCTGAGCTTTTCGCAGGACTACCCTGCCGCGAAGGTGATCCGGCTGGAGCGGAATTACCGTTCGACGCAAAACATTCTGGATGCGGCGGGCGGAGTGGTGGCGAACAACCCGGACCGGCTGGGGAAAACGCTGCGCGCGGAAAAAGAGGCCGGCGCGAAGCTGCGGTACTTCGAAGCGCGGGATGCGCAGGCAGAGGCGGAGTTTGTGGCCGGCGAACTGGAACGAATTTTGAGCGACGATTCGGACCAGACGTGCGCGGTGGAATACCGGACGAACTTTCAGTCGCGATCGTTTGAAGAGGCGTTCCGGCGGCGCGGCGTGCGGTACAAGCTGGTGGGGGGATTCAGCTTTTACAACCGCGCGGAAGTGAAGGATACGCTGGCGTATGTGCGGCTGTCTTTGCATCCGGAGGACGACATTTCGCTGCTGCGCGTGCTGAATGTGCCGGCGCGGGGGATCGGGAAGACAACGGTGGATGCGCTGCGAGACCTGGCGCAGAAGGAAGGACTCTCGTTCTGGGATGCGATGGAATCGCTGATGACCAGTCCGGCTTCGAGCCGGGCGGTGGCTCCGTTGCGGGCGTTTCGTGAACTGATCGTGCGGCTGCAGGAAGGTTATGCGACGAAAGAGCCGGCGGATTATCTGCGCTATGTGCTGGACGAGACCGGGTACATGAGCGCGCTGAAGGACCGCAACACTCCGGAAGATGTGGCGCGGATTGAGAACCTGGAAGAACTGACGCGCGCGGTGGCGGAGGCGATGGACGCGGGCGAATCGTTCACCGATTTTCTGGATGCGGCGGCGCTGGTCAGCGATGCGGATTCATTCGAGGGCAAGCCGGGTGTGACGCTGATTACGCTCCACAGTACGAAGGGGCTGGAGTTTGACCATGTGTTTTTGACGGGGATGGAGGACGGGATTTGCCCGCACAGCCGGTCGCTGAATGAGGAAAAAGGAATTGAGGAGGAGCGGCGGCTGGTGTACGTGGGCATGACGCGCGCGCGGAAGACGCTGACGCTGACGCGAGCGGTCTACCGACGCGTGTTTGGAAATGAGCAGCAGATGCGGGCTTCGCTGCCTTCGCGATTTCTGGCGGAGATCCCGGGCGAACTGGTGGAGACGGTGCGCGGGTCCATGGCGGAGATTGGGGAGACGCGGCGGTATGAGCCGGATCCCGAATATTCATATTCGGCGGAGGAATTTACCCGGCGCGTGCGAGGGATCGCGACGCCGTCGATTCGCGCTACGCAAAGAAAGGCGCCCGGTTCGACAGCGCCAACGTTTGGGCGATCGGCGATGAAGCGGGGCGCGCCGACCGACCCGCTGCTGGGGCAAAAGGTGCGGCACCCGGAGTACGGCGTGGGAACAGTGGTGGGCGTGGAAGGCGAAGACGATGATCGCCGGCTGAGCGTGAGCTTCCCGGGACGCGGGACGAAAAAGTTTGTGGAACGCTACGCGCAATTGCAGCAGGTCTGAACACGCCGCCAGCCGGACGGAATCCCATGCGAAACCATAGTAACCCTCAATTGCCCAACCAGCGGGCGCTGGCATTCTTGCGAATCTGCGTTGGGATTTTGTTTCTGATATTTGGCGAGTACAAAGTATTCGGGACACAGTTTACGCTGCATGGCGGATTCGAATTCTGGATTAATAAATTTCTGGAGGGCGGGGCGTATCCGTTCATGGCTCCAATCTTGAAAGGATTTGTGCTGCCGAATGCGCGGGCGATTGCGTTCCTGGTGGCTTACGGGGAATTGGCGATCGGGATCGCGCTGACCCTGGGAGTGTGGGTGCGGCGGGCGAGCGCGTTTGGACTGCTGTACATGCTGACGTTGTTGTTGTCGTCGAATTATCCGGGGGCCGGGGCGCCGTTCTGGCTGTACTTTGGAGCTTCGCTGGACCATTCGGTGCTGGGGTTTTGTTTCCTGGCGTTTTTGATCGGGAAGTCAGATTCGGTGTGGGCAATTGGTGCGCGCCCGGACTAGGTGAGCGCCCGAGGTTTGAATAACTCAAAGTCGCCGCTACCCAGGGCGATGGGAAACGGTGTGGACGTTCGCCGGGAAGCGGTGCTAAGCTGGCGCTCCTATTGTTGCAAAATGATGTTCATTCCAATCGTTCGAGCATCTGATTTCCGCCAGCTCGAGCAGGATGACGATTGACAGATTCCACTCCAATGCAGAAGGCAGATCCCGCTCTCGGCGTGCGCGCGCTAGCGCAGTCCGTGGCCGCGCCGCTCACACGCGCCGCTATTTTTCTGGTGGTGGCGCTGAATCCAGGTCCAGAGGCTCGGGAAACGCTGCGGTCGTTCTGCGGAGACCTTGCGGGGATTCTGCGCGCCGTGGAATTTCGCGATATTGAGGCAGCGCTCACATGCGTCATGGGGGTTGGGTCCGAGGCGTGGGACCGGCTGTTTGGGGGGCCACGGCCAAAGGAATTGCACGACTTTCGGGAGATACGCTCCGGAGGGCGGCACGCGGTTGCGACGCCGGGGGATTTGCTGTTCCACATCCGGGCGAAGCGCATGGATTTGTGCTTCGAGGTTGCGACGCAAATCATGGCGCGAATCGGGGATGCGGTCTCGCCGGTGGACGAAGTCCAGGGATTCCGCTATTTCGACGACCGCGACCTGATCGGATTCGTGGATGGCACGGAGAACCCGAGGGGCGAAGCGGCGGTTGACGCGGTGCTGATCGGCGATGAAGACGCTGCGTTCTGCGGGGGAAGCTACGTGATCGTGCAGAAGTATCTGCACGACCTGAAAGCGTGGAATACGCTGACGACAGAGGCGCAGGAGCGAATCATCGGGCGGAAAAAACTCTCGGATATCGAACTGGATGATTCCGTGAAGCCGACTTCGGCACACAGCGCGCTGACGACGATTGTGGAGGACGGAAAAGAAGTGAAAATCCTGCGCGACAACATGCCCTTTGGGAGTCCGACGCGCGGGGAGTTTGGAACCTTCTTTATTGGCTACAGCCGTTCGCCACGCACCATCGAGTTGATGCTGGAAAATATGTTTGTCGGGCGGCCGCCGGGCAATTACGACCGTCTGCTGGACTTCAGCGCCGCCGTGACGGGAAATTTGTTCTTTGTGCCGTCGGCAACTTTTCTGGATGGTATGGCGGACGAGCCGCCGTCAGCCGCGGTGCCCGCTGAAACTCCGGCGGAAAATGAAGCGCCTTCATCCCCGGCGAGCGAGGATGATGGATCCCTCGGTATCGGTTCCTTAAAAGGAGAAATTTCCCATGAATAACCTGCATCGCGAGCTGGCCCCGATTTCCGATGCGGCCTGGGCACAAATCGAAGAAGAAACAAAGCGGACGCTGAAGCGGTATCTCGCCGGGCGGCGCGTTGTGGACGTCCAGGGACCGGCAGGGAGCAATTTCTCAGCGGTGGGCACCGGGCACCTGCAAAAAATCGCGGCGCCCAAGGATGGCATCCTTGCCAGGCAGCGGGAAGTGAAAGCGGTGGTTGAACTGCGCGTGCCGTTTGAGCTGGACCGGCAGGCGATTGACGATGTGGAACGCGGCGCGAACGATTCGGACTGGCAAGCGGCCAAGGACGCGGCGCGCAAGATTGCGTTCGCAGAGGATGGAGCGATTTTCGAGGGCTATGCCGCGGCTGGAATTGTGGGCATCCGTAAGGGAACGAGCAATCCGGTGATGACGCTTCCAACCGATGTGAGCGGGTATCCGGAAGCGATTGCGCAGGCGTTGAGTCAATTGCGGCTTGTCGGCGTGAATGGTCCGTATACCGTGCTGCTGGGAGCGGAGGCTTACACGGCGCTGGCGGAAACCAGCGATCACGGCTACCCGGTGCTGGAGCACGTGAAGCGGCTGGTGAAAGATGAAATTATATGGGCGCCGGCGATTGAAGGCGCGTTTGTGCTGACGCAGCGCGGGGGTGATTTTGCGTTGCATATTGGGCAGGATGTTTCGATTGGGTATTTGAGTCATTCGGAAAAAACGGTGGAGTTGTATTTGCAGGAGAGTTTTACGTTTTTGATGTTGACGGCGGAGGCGGCGGTGGCGCTGGCGGCGGGGAAGACGAAGAAGTAATAAAGATAGAGAAGAGCAGGCCGCCGGGCGGGGCCCGCAGCTTTCCCGCAAAATGCGGGCGCTACCAAGCTTTGCCGCAGCAGCGGGGCGGAAGTTGCGCGGGGGGGCGAAGTCGCGATAGATTGGGGCGTCAACATTCCCAGATAACGTATCCGGGCAGGGGCAGGCGCATAGCGAAGAGCTGTTGCGATTGGGGCGCGCGGATACGAGCGGAGCGCATGGGTGGCGTCACAACTGTTTCGTTGTAAAAGCATTGACCAACTGCTGTCCGATTCCGAAAACGCAGAAATCCGGTTAAAAAAATCGCTGGGATGGATCAGCCTGACCTCACTGGGGATCGGGGCGGTGATCGGTTCGGGCATTTTCACGGTGATCGGAACAGCAATCGCCGGACAGAAACTGCAGGTTTCATCGGTTTTGAACGCTCCCCTGCTTGAATATTTAATCACCCGATCCACTTCGTTCGGGCGGCCCGGCGCAGGGCCGGCGATCGCGCTTTCGTTCATCCTGGTGGCGATTGTGTGCGGGTTCGCGTCAGTGTGCTACGCGGAGCTTGCGGCGATGATTCCCATTGCGGGGAGCGCGTATACGTACACCTACGCGACGATGGGGGAATTGATTGCGTGGATCATTGGCTGGGACCTGATTCTGGAATATGCAGTGAGCAACATGGCCGTGAGCGTGGGATTTTCGGCGCACATGGTGGATTTGCTGGACTGGTTTGGCTGGCATCCGGATCCGAAATGGATTTCACCGGCGTATTTGCCGACGGGACTGGCGGACCTGCAGGGGAGCATGATTTATGGGCCGGGCTGGCATTTCGGGTTCAACTGGCCGGCGTTCATCATCGTGATGCTGCTGACGGTGGTGCTGGTGCGCGGGATCAAAGAGTCCGCGGAAACCAACAACATCATGGTACTGCTGAAGATTGTGGCCATCCTGGTATTCGTGGGATTTGCCGCGCGGTTCATTAAACCATCGAACTGGCATCCCTTTGCCCCGAACGGCTGGCCGGGTATTTTGACTGGCGGCTCGATTGTGTTCTTCACGTACATCGGATTTGATTCGGTGTCCACGGCGGCGGAAGAGTGCAAGAATCCGCAGCGGGATTTGCCGCGCGGAATCATCGCGACGCTGGTGGTGTGCACGGTTCTTTACATCGCGGTGGTGGTGGTGCTGACGGGACTGGTGCCCTGGCAGACGCTGATGGATGACGCTGCGCCAGTAGTGAATACGATGAAGAAGCTGCATTTCGGCGGCGTGCGCCTGGTGGTGCTGTGTGGCGCGTTGATGGGGATGATTTCCTCGCTGCTGGTATTTCAGCTGGGGCAGGCGCGGGTGTGGTTTGCAATGTCGCGCGATGGATTGCTGCCGCGCGTTTTCGGCCGCGTGCATCCCCGATTCCACACACCGGATTTTTCCACCTGGCTGGCGGGATTCGTGGTGGGCATTCCGGCAGGATTGCTGGACATTGGGACGCTGGCAGATCTTTCCAACATTGGGACGCTGTTTGCCTTTGCGCTGGTAGGCGGGGGCGTTTTGATTCTGCGTTACCGAGAGCCGGACCGGCCAAGAGCGTTTCGCGCGCCTGGCGGCATACTGGCGCCGGTGGTGACCATCTTTACATGCCTGCTGCTGATGGCCGGGTTGCCGATCATGAACTGGATTCGATTCTTCGTCTGGCTGGTAATCGGACTGGTGATTTATTATTTCTACGGACGCAGAAAGAGTACCCTTAGATTGTCCGCCACAGCCGAGTAGCAGGAGCCAACGAAGGAACCGAGCGATGCCCCGGCGATTTTCGATGAACTTCGCGCAAAGAGGATTAGCCGTTTCACTGATAGCGTTGCTTGGGCTGCTGACGCCGCAAATGGCGGGCGCGTGGGGCGATAACGCGCAGCGGCTGATCGTGAATCGAGCTGTCGATACCGTACCGAGCGACATGCGGCCGTTTTTTGAAAACAACCGCAAGTTTCTGATGGACCACGTGGACGACCCTCTCGGACTAATTGACGAGCATCCCTGGGAACGCAATAACCACTTCATTGAGCTGGATAAATACGGAAAATTTCCGTTTGAGGCGCTGCCCCGCAGTTATAAGGCGGCGGTGGACAAATATGGGAAGTCCAAGATTCAGGCCACGGGGCTGCTGCCATGGCAGGTGGGCGTTTACAGCGCGAAGCTGACGGAAGATTTTCGCGCCGGGCACTGGGAACAGGCCAAAATTGACGCGGCGTTCCTGGCGAATTTTGTGGCCGAAGCGCATGACCCATTTAACACCACGGAGAATTTCGACGGGCGATTGACAGGACAGAACGGAATTAATGACCGGTTTAATGATGTGCTGATCGCACGCTATGGATCGTTTTTTCCGCTGAGTCCGCGCGATGCGTTCTTCATCAGCGACCCTACGGATTACGCGTTCGATTCGTGCCTGGAGGCGCACAGCCTGGTGGAATCGCTGCTGCTGGCGGACCGGCACGCGAAGAAGGGCTTGAGTTCGTATACCGACGAGTATTACGACCGCTTTTACAATTTGACGGCCGCCTCGCTGATCCGACAGCTTTCTGACGCTTCGACGGATGTGGGTTCTTATTGGATGACTGCCTGGACGAACGCCGGGAAGCCGGCGCTTCCGCGTTAGCTTCGACGCCGTGCCCACCACTTCTTTTCCCGAACGCATTGCTTCCCTTCCCAAAGCGGAACTGCATTTACATCTAGAGGGCTCCATCCGGCCGACTATAGCTTGCGCACTGGCGGCACGGCACGGCGTGGAGTTGAGCGAGGAAGAAGTGCGGCGGCGGTATGCGTACACGAATTTCGCGGGATTTCTGGATGCGTTCAAGTGGGTGACATCGTTTTTGCGCGAGCCGGCGGATTTTGCGCTGGCGGCTACGGACCTGGCGGAACAACTTTTGGAGCAGAACGTTGTCTATGCGGAGATAACGCTTTCCGTGGGCGTGATGTTTCTGCGGCAGCAACGGGTGGAGGCAAATTTCGAGGCCATCGTGGAAGCGAGCGAGCCGTTTGCCAAGCGCGGACTGCGAATCAACTGGATATTCGATGCGGTGCGGCAGTTTGGGCCGGAGGCGGCGATGCGCGTGGTGGAGGCGGCGCGGCGGTGCGGGTCCCAACGAATTGTGGCATTCGGGATTGGCGGTGATGAAATGAGTTTGCCGACGGCTCAGTTTCGCAAAGTGTATGAACGGGCGGGGGAATATGGCCTCCACCGGCTGATGCATGCGGGGGAGATTGGCGGGCCGGAAAAGATTCGAGAGGCGATCGAGTTGCTTGGAGCAGAGCGCGTCGGACACGGAATCGCGGCAATCCACGATGAGGGCTTGATGGAATTGTTGGCGGAACGAGGGATACCGCTGGAGATTTGTCCGGGAAGCAATTTGCGGACGGGGGCGTTGGGCGTGCAGCGCGGCAGGAAGAACGCGACGTTGGAGGAGCATCCTTTGCCGGAATTGATACGGAAAGGCGTGCCGGTGACGATTTCGACGGATGATCCGGCGATGTTTCATACGTCTTTGCAGGAGGAGTATGCGGCGGCGCATCGGATGGGGATGACGGAGGAGGAGTTGGCAGGGTTGGTGGCCAGTGGGTTTCGATTTGCGTTTGGGTTGGGATGAAAGGGACCGGAGTCGACAGTCAACAGTTGACAACCTCAACACGCGGTGAGGCCGTATAGTGCGATTTGACGGCGCGAAACCCAAAAGGGCCGGTTCCTTCGGGAGACTCATGGCAAGCAAGCCCGGCCCCTACACTTTGGGACAGTGGGAATGGGGCGTGGGGAATTGGTATACTGGCGGATATGAAAGCACATGTTTGGGTGATGCCGAAGCGGACTGTTCTGGATCCGCAGGGCAAGACGATACAGCACGCGCTGACCAGCCTGGGCTACGCGCAGATATCGGAGGTGCGTCAGGGAAAATTTTTCGTGCTGAACCTGGATGGCTGGAGCCGCGACGAGGCGCAGCAACAGGTGGAGCGGATATCCAAGGAAGTTTTGGCCAATCCCGTGATTGAAGAGTTTCGATTCGAGATCGTGGAATAGTGCGGCTGCATATGGGCACTTCCCTTTCCAACCTGGCTAATCAATCGCGGTCGAGCTTGCGTGTGGGCGGTGGGGTGATTTTCTGCGCGGCGATTCTTTGGGTGGCCGGTTGCCAGAAGATCGAGCGAACAAATGATCCGCAGCTGAAGCCCATTCAGGCGATGCTGGATGCGCAATTGCCGCAAGGGACTCCGGAAGCGAATGTGCTGGCGTTCCTGAACAACCGGGGCTTTCCGGTGCTGCCGGATGGAAAGCAAGGCACCATCGTGACGACGATCCGGCACATTGACACGGAGACGGTGACTCCCGTAACCGCGCGCGTGACATTTTATTTTGATGCCAACCGAAAGTTGAATACTTACGAACTGCAGCGCACGTTCAACGAACGGATTCCACAGCAACCGGCCCAAAGCGACCCCGCCCCAGCCAGCAGTGCCCAGTAACAAATCCACAGTGCCTCTAGAGTTGTGAGCTAGGGGCTTTTCGCGCGTCGGGAGGAAGGCGCGTGCTACTCTGAACGTGGAACTCACAGGAGAATGCCGCATGTGCGGAATTGTCGGTTACATCGGACCTAAAAAAGTGGTTCCGGTGATTATTGAGGGACTTCGGAAGCTGGAATATCGTGGTTACGACTCCGCGGGGATCGCCGTGGTGAATGCCGCCGGCAAGATTGAAATCCGGCGTGCGCCGGGAAAACTGAAAAATCTGGAAGAGGTTTTGCGCGAGTCGCCAATTGAGGGGACCTATGGAATCGGCCACACGCGGTGGGCAACGCACGGGCGGCCGACGGAAGAAAATGCGCACCCGCACCGGGATTGCACAGGCCAATACGTGGTGGTGCACAACGGAATTATCGAGAACTATCTGGAGTTGAAGGAGAAGTTGCAGAAAGAAGGGCACACGTTCGTCACGGAGACGGACACGGAAGTGGTGGCGCATCTGGTCGAAAAGAACGCGAAGGATTTGCCGTTTGAAGAAGCGGTGCGAAAGACGCTGAAAGAGCTGCGGGGAATCTACTCACTGGTATTTCTTTCCGCGAAGGACCCGCAGAAGTTGATAGCGGCGCGGATTGGACCTCCTTCGGTGATCGGCCTGGGAGACGGAGAATTTTTTGTGGCCAGCGACATTCCGGCGCTGCTGGAGCACACGCGGAAGGTATTTTTCCTGGCGGATGGCGATGTGGCGATGCTGAGCAGGGACGGCGTTCGCGTGACGGATCTCGACGGGAAACCGATGGAGCGGCCCCCGCACCAGGTGACCTGGGATCCCATCATGGCGGAAAAGGGCGGCTACAAGCATTACATGAAGAAGGAAATTTTCGAGCAGCCGCGCGCCGTGCGAGACACACTGCTGGGCCGGATTTCCCAGGATACCGGTAGGGTTTTTCTGGACGAAATGACCATCACGGAAAAGCAATTTCGAGAATTCCAGAGCGTGCGCGTGGTGGCCTGCGGCACAAGCTGGCACGCGGGGTTGGCTGGAAAATTCATGATCGAGCGGCTGGCGCGGCTGCCGGTGGAAGTGGACTACGGGAGCGAGTTCCGGTATCGCGACCCGATTCTCGATGCGCGAACGCTGACGGTGTGCATCAGCCAATCGGGTGAGACAGCGGACACGCTGGCGGCGCAGCGGGAAGCGAAACAGAAGGGTTCGCCAAGCCTGGCGATTTGCAACGTGAAAGGCTCGATGATTACGCGCGAGGCCGCGGGAACGATCCTGACGCACGCGGGGCCGGAGATCGGCGTGGCGTCCACGAAAGCGTTTACGGCTCAGCTGGCGGCCATGCTGCTGCTGGCTTCTTATCTTGGACAGGTACGCGGAAAGCTTTCCGCCGATGCAGCGCGTCATTTGATGCTGGAATTTACGCGGATACCGCACAAGATGGAGACGATTCTGCAGGCCGAGGAGACGGGATTTTATGAGAACCTGGCACGGCAATTTTTCCGGCAATCGGATTTTCTCTATCTGGGGCGCGGGATTCATTATCCGATTGCACTGGAAGGCGCGCTGAAGCTAAAGGAGATTTCTTACATTCATGCGGAGGGGTACCCGTCGGGAGAGATGAAGCACGGGCCGAATGCGCTGATTGACGAAAATCTGCCGGTGGTGGTGCTGGCGACGCGGGACGAAACGGATCCGGCTTCGATGACGCTTTATGAGAAGAGCATGTCGAATATCAAAGAGGTGAAGGCGCGGGACGGGATTGTGATTTCGGTGGTGACCAAGGGGGACCGGATGGCGCGGGAGGCTTCTGACCACGTGGTGGAGTTGCCGCCGGCGCCGGATTTGCTTGCGCCGCTGCTGGAGATTATTCCGCTGCAGTTGCTGGCTTATCACATTGCGGTGCGGAGAGGGTGCGATGTGGACCAGCCGAGGAATTTGGCGAAATCGGTGACGGTGGAATAAAGATTAAAAGCGGCGCAAGACGGCAGCCCATTGAGGCCGTTCTAAGGACCGGCCAGTCTACAGGCAAAAGCGGAAGGTGGGCTTCCGCACGCCGAAGGGATTCAGATAGAATTGAGGCATGCGGGTAGGCATACTTCTGTTTTTCTTGGCGGCGGTAATTTCACTCACTGTTAGTTCTCCACTGCAGGCACAAACGGAAAATCTTAAGGAAGTGCATGTTGAGGGATTGAAAAATCTCTCAGAGGAGCAGGTGATTTATCTGTCCGGGCTGAAGACCGGCTCGCAGGTTGGCAAGAGCGACATGCAGGACGCGGCCGACGCGCTGGTGCGGACGGGGCTTTTTGCGAAGGTGAACTTCAAGTTTGATACGAAGAATGATCAGCTGATGCTGACGTTTCACGTGGATGAAAATCCGCGGTTGCCGGTTTCTTATGACAATTTTCCGTGGTTCGCGGATTCGGAACTGAGCGATGCGATCCGCAAGCTGCTTCCCTTCTACGACGGACATTTGCCGGCGGCGGGCGACGTGGTGGAGCGCGCGAGCGACGCGTTGAAACAACTGGTAGCCCTACGGGAACCGCACGCAGAAGTGACGCACCAAGTGGTGCTGAGCCCGCTTTCGGATGGTTCCGAGCAGCAATTTACGGTGGTGGGCCCGGTGCCGAAAATCGCAAGCCTGGACTTTAGCGATCCGAAACTGGCGCAAGACCTGGCTTTGCGTGCGCACCTGGGGGAGATCCTGAATCACCCCTATTCCCGTTTAACGATTGATCTGTTTTTGGCGGAAGAGGTGCGTCCGATTTACCAGCAGCAGGGATATCTCCTGGCGAAAATTGGGCCGGCGGAAGTTCGGCTGACCGGGGATCCCAAGGCGCAAAAACTCGAGGAGCAAATTCCCGTGTTTGTGCCGTGCGTTGCCGGTGAAATTTTTAAATGGAAGGACGTCACCTGGAAAGGCAATGCGGCGATTTCGACCGTCACATTGACCAGCACGTTGGGGATGAAGCCCGGGGACGTGGCGAATGGACAGGCGATCATCGGCGCATGGGACCGCGTGCGGGAAGAGTATGGGCAACGCGGGTATCTGGAAGCGAAGGTGACGCCGGAGACGGTGTACGACGACGCGGCGCACACAATTTCATATGACGTGACGATTGTGGAAGGAATGCAATACCGCTATGGAGAGATGACCATTTCCGGGATGTCGTTGACCGGAGAACGCATGATTCGAGAAGCGTGGACGTTGAAGCCGGGGGATTTGTTCGACAAAAAAGTGTTCGAAGATTTTCTGTTCCGGTTGGAATCGAAGCGCGAGACGATTTTCAAGGAATTGCCGGTGCATTACGACACCGTGGGACATTATCTGCAGACGGATCCAACGAAGGGCACCGTCGAGGTCTTGTTGGATTTTAAGTAGAGCCCTGGAAAATTGGGCGAGAAGAGGATGCGTTGGTACAGAAGCGGTCCGTGATTGGCGGTTGAGAGTCGGGATATACTGGCACGGGGAAGATGGATGGCGACGTTGATCAATATTCGGATGGATGCGGCTTCGGAAGGTGTGGCCGACGAGAAGGAGCGCGGGCTGATGGCGCGGCTGGCGGAATTGCCGTCGGTGATTGTGGCGCTTTCCGGCGGGATTGATTCGGCGTATTTGGCGTGGGCGGCGGATCGCGCGCTGGGACAAAAGGCGCTCTCGGTGACGGCGCTTTCGGAGAGTTATTCGGCATACGATCGGGAGCAGGTGGAACTCTTCTTGAGAGGGACGAAGGTGCGCCAGGAATTTATCGAGACGCACGAATTGGAGAACCCCGCATATCGCGCGAATGCGGCGGATCGCTGCTACTACTGCAAGGACGAACTATTTTCGGCGCTGGATCAATTGGCGCGGGAACGCGGATTTGCCGCCGTGGCTTATGGAGTGAATGCGGATGATCCTTCGGATTTCCGGCCTGGGCAGCGCGCGGCGACCGAACACAAGGTGTTGACTCCCCTGCTGCAAGCCGGCTTGCACAAGGCGGAGATCCGCTTTTTGGCCAAGCGCGCGGGGCTGCCATGCTGGGACCGGCCGGCCTCGGCGTGCTTGTCTTCGCGATTGCCGTACGGGACGGAAGTGACGCCGGAACGGCTTTCGCTGGTGGAACGCAGCGAAGCAGCGCTCCGAAAATTGGGGTTCCAGCAGTTTCGCGTGCGGCTGCACGACAAGCTGGCACGGGTGGAACTGGCGCTGGAAGAAATGCCCCGGGCGCAGGAGCCTGCTATGGCGGCGGCGATTGCACAGGCGTTAAAGCAGGCGGGCTTCGCCTATGTGGCTTTGGATTTAGAGGGTTACCGGCAGGGCTCCGTGAACGAGGCGCTGCGCAAAACCGCCGGAACATCTTAGGCCCTGACTGCGTATCTTGAAACAGGAGGGCCTGCCCAGCAGGCGCCCATTCCGCCGATGAACAGACAACACTGCCATATTTTGCTAGGCGCAGTTTTTTGCGCAGGGATTTTCGCGGCTGCACGGCCCGCGATGGCGAGCGAATCCGCGACCTTCGATAAATCGTTCACCGTGAGTTCGCCGTTGCGGCTGGAAGTCAGCAGCGCTTCGGGAAACATTGAAATTCGCGGCAGCGCCGACGGGACGGTGCATATCCACGGGAAGGTGACGCCGGGCTGGTCGATTTTTGGCGGCGGAGGGAAAAGCGTGGAAGAGGTGGCGGCGAATCCGCCGCTGGAGCAGAGCGGCAGCACGATCCGGATTGGCAAGAATGCTTCGTGGATGAAAAATGTGACCATTGATTATCAGGTGGAGGTACCGCACGACACGGAGATTGATTCGGAAGTCGCGTCCGGCGGAATCACGATTGATAACGTAAAGGGGCCGGTGAAGGCGAGTTCGGCTTCGGGATATGTCCACGTCTACCGCGTGGAGCGCGATGCGACGTTGAACGCAGCAAGCGGGTCCATTGATGCCGCAACGATTGGTGGATATTTGCGGATTTCGAGCGCGTCGGGAGACGCAACAATCGCCGATGTGAAGGGCGAATTGCGGGTAAGCGAGGCTTCGGGATCGATCCACATCAAGCGGCCGGGCGATCGCGTGGATGCGTCGACGGCGAGCGGGTCGATTGAAGTGGTGGACGCGGAGAATGATATCAAGGTGCACGCAATTTCCGGCTCGATTCAGGTTTCGGGAAATCCAAGCGCGAACCGGTTTTGGGATTTGAAGACCGTGTCCGGATCGGTGGAATTGCGGGTGCCAAAGAATGCGAGTTTTCTGCTTTCGGCAGAATCGACCTCGGGGGATATCCGGACGAGCATTCCGGTGATTCTGGAGGAACAGAGTAAGCACGCGCTGCGGGCGCATATTGGGGATGCGGCGGGGCGCGTGGAGGTGCACACGGTTTCGGGGAGCGTGAGTGTGGGAGGGGCATAGGGGCGGAGAGTTCAAGATTTAAGGAGTTTAAGAGTCGAATAGTTGGGGCGATTCGCGAGGTCGACTACGGAGCGGATTGCGTTTTGTTGGGACGGCCTTTTGGGGCCGTCTTTATTTTTTGGTTGGGGGATCGGAAGGCCGGCCCGACCAAAGGCGCCCGCTACATCGGATCGGCCACTGATGCAAAAGCCCGCTAGAATGGGGTTATGGTTGGCCGCCCAAATATTGCGCGATGGCTTGGATTGATCGCTCTGTTGATCAGTGCGTGGGCACTTCCCTGCCCTAGTCAGGAAAAACCAGCTTCCAAACCGGAGGATTCTGTGGCTGCCGAGGCGAAGAAGGTTTCGCCGAAAGAGGCGGCGGCGCAGGCGCTGGCGGCGGAACAGCAGGATTTGCAGAGGGCGATTGAGCAGGCGGGAAATGACCGCGCGGCCATGGTGCGGAACCTGGAAGAGTTCCTGAAGAAATATCCGGATACGACCCAACGGCCGCAAATTTACCGTGCGCTGGTGGAATCCAGTCTGCAATTGAGGGATTTTGCGACCGCAACGGACTACGCGGAGCGCATGGTATCCCTGAGCCCCAACGATCTTTCGATCAACATGCTTTCGGTTCAGTTGCTGGAACGTTACGGAGACGCGGCCGGATGGCAGCGGGCAGTGAGCTACTCGACGCGGGTGCTGCAGATCGTGCAGCGCCAATCGGCGACGGAGAAATCACCGCGGCAGTCCAATGAACAATTTGAAAAAGAAAAGCAGCGTGACGAATCCTCGATCCTGGTGGTGCGCGGGCGGCTCTATCAGAAATTGAAGGAGCCGAAGAAAGCACAGGATGATTTCGAGGTGAGCTACCGGATTTTGCCGAGTGCGGCGGCCGCGGAGCATCTGGGAGAGCTGGCGGAACTGCGAAAAGATTTGCCGACCGCGATTCATCAATACGCGCTGGCATTCGCGCTGGCGGATGGGTCGGCGGGTTCGCCTTCGCGAGCGGATTTGCGGAAGAAACTGGGGAACGCGTGGCGACTGGCGCACGGATCGGATGACGGGCTGGGCAATTACGTGCTGCACGCTTACGACGAGGCCGCGGCGACTACGGCTGCGACGCGGCCGTCGCGGAATAAAGGGTTGAAGGATCCGTCGGAATTTGTGCTGCGCAAAGTGGGGGATGGGGCGCCGTTTGCGATGGCGGAGACGAAGGGAAAAGTGGTGGTGATGAATTTTTGGGCGACGTGGTGCGGGCCGTGCCACGAATGGGAGCCGCATTTTGAACGGATCGCGGAGCATTTTGCGGGACGCCAAAACGAAGTGGAATTTTTTGAGGTGAACTGCGACGAGGATGAAGCGCTGGTGGCGCCCTATCTGGATGAAGAGAAGCCGCGGACGGCGGTGTTGTTTGCGGATGGCCTGGATGTGCTGCTGGGAGTGAATTCGTTTCCGACTACGGTGATATTGGACCGGTCCGGGAAGATTGCGTACCGGGCAGAGGGATTTGATCCCGACGGAGCGGATGGGACGGTCGTGGACGCCATTGAGAAAGCGATCGGGAGCAAGGCGGAGGAGAGTAGCCGGAAGCCGTAAACCGGAAGCCCTAAGCTTTAAGCCGTCAGCCGTAAGCTTGGGGGAGAATTAGAACACTCCTGGGAGAGGAACAGGCCAAAGAAGGAAAGAGGCATAAAACCGCCCCGACATCGGGTGGCGCGGGTGCCGCGGCGGGCGGGACCTACGAAGAGGCGAGGTCGATGGCGGCTTGGATTGTGTTTACGTGGATTTGGACGGTGTCTTCCAGGCGGCGGGCGTAGCCGCCGGCTTGGGTGGTTACGACCGGGATGTTGCGCTGGCGGGCCAGTTCGAAGGCGCCGGCGTCGCGTTTTTTTAGGGCGGTCATGCTTAGGTTGAGGCCGCCGAGTTGGTCTTCGCAATAAGGGTCGGCGCCGCCGACGTAGAAAAGCATGTCTGGCTGGAATTCCATGAGAGATTTTTTTACGGCGGGCAGGAGTGCGTTCAGATACTCGTCGTCGTCCGTGCCGTCTTCGAGATTGATATCGAGGGATGAGTGGGGCTTGTGCGCGGGGTAGTTGTTCGCCTGGTGGATGGAGAGCGTGAAGACTGTCGGATCTTTCGCGAAGATTGCGGCGGTGCCGTTGCCGTGGTGAACGTCGGTGTCCACGACGATAGCCCGGGCGATTTTGTTGCGGGCTTGCAGAGTGCGGATGGCGACGGCAACGTCGTGGATCGCGCAGAAGCCTTCGCCGTGACCGGGATAGGCGTGATGGAAGCCGCCGCCGAGATTGCAGCCGAAGCCGTCGCGCAGGGCGCATTCGGCGGCAAGGATGGTGCCGCCGGCGGCGAGCCAGAAAGCGCGGACGAGTTCGGGGGAATAAGAGACTTCGAGCTTCATCTGCTCGCTGGCAGTGAGCGTGCCGGTTTTGAGTTTGTGGACCCATTCGGGCGTGTGGACGCGGAGGATGTCGGCGTCCGCGGCGGACTCGGGGCGGAGGAAGTCCTCTACTACGGCGATCGCGTCATTGAGCAGTTTGTCGCGGACCAGGCGGAATTTTTGCGAGGGGAAGACGTGGGCGCCAAGGTTTAGGTCGTAGTGTTCGTGGTAGATGAGTTTGAATGGGAGCATGAGTGGGTTCCGGTTCCAACGTAGCACAGGTTGGGTGTACGGCGAGCGCGAGGCCGTGGGCCCGTGGGTTTTTACCACAGAGAGCACAGAGGGCACGGAGAGAAGCGGGATCTTTGCGCGGCGCCTGCGGAGTTGCTTGCCGGCAGGGTGCCGGCGCTACCAAGCGTTAAGATTCGCGGTCGAGGATGAAGTCGGGGAGGGTTTGCAGGGCGCGGGCGTATTCGGAGAAGCCGGAGCCGTTGAGGCAGGCCTTGGCGCGGACGGCATATTCGAGGGCGAGGTTGCGGGTGCGGTCGAGGGCGCCGGAATCGCGGACCAGGGAGACCAGCGTTTCAGGCTGGACGGAGTGAAATTCTTTTTCCTCGAGGACCTGCGCGACCATTTCGCGGGCTTCGCGATGGCCATTTTCCATGGCGTAGATCAGGGGCAGAGTGACCTTGCCTTCTTTGAGGTCGCTGAGGACCGGCTTGCCAAGTTGCTCGCTGGAAGCGGTGAAATCCAGAAGGTCGTCAACCAACTGGAAGGCCAGGCCTGAATAGCGGCCGTATTCGGCAAGCGCGTTTTCGTGTTCTTCATCCAGCCCGCCGAGAACACCACCGAGGCGGGCGCAGCCACTAAATAAGCAAGCCGTCTTATAAGTAGAAAGCTTGAGAGCGTCTTCTTCGGAAACGTCGATGCGGCCGATTTTTTCGAGTTGCAGCAATTCGCCCTCGACCATTTTCTGCGTCAGATCAATCAGGATGTCGAGGACGTGGAAATTGCGCTCCTGTAGCGCGATGTGGAAAGACTGCATGTAAAGCCAGTCGCCGGAAAGGACGCTGCGATGATTGCCCCAGCGGGAGTTGGCGGAGGGGCGGCCGCGGCGCGTATCGGCGCTGTCAATCACATCGTCGTGAATCAGCGTGGCACTGTGGAGCAACTCGACTACGGCGGCAAGTTTTATGGCGCTGCGCGCGTCGCCCTCACTGCCCGCGGCATAGCCGTGAGCTAGCAAAAGCAATGCGGGGCGCAGGCGCTTCCCTCCCCCGCCGAGGAGATAGCTGGTGATTTCAGAAACCGGCTGGTAGGCGGAAGCGCTCTGGCGCGAGAGTTCCTGTTCGACCTTGACGAGGTCTTCGCGCACCAATTCAAAAATCTCTTTGACGGTCAGTAAAGCGATGTGTGTTCTCCGCTCCCGCGCCCTGTCAGCGGGAAACCTCAGCCGAGGATGCTTCCGGCCGTGACAGCCGAAAAAATCGCCGGAAATTCTCGCAAGTTGCTGCGGCTGTTTCTGGTAGCTCCAAGTTTCTCACATTCGCGAGCGCCTTTGCTACCTCCAGTGCGTAGGCAGGCTCATTGCGCTTGCCGCGGAAAGGCTGCGGCGCCAGGTACGGAGAGTCCGTTTCGATCAGAAGTTCTGAAAGCGGCAAAGCTTTCGCGACGTCGCGGATGCTCTGCGACTTGGGAAAGGAGAGGTTGCCGGTGAACGATACCAGGAAACCCATATCGAGGCCGCGCTGCGCGTGTTCCAGAGTGCTGGTGAAGCAGTGGAGGATGCCGCCGAGGCCGGTGGGCTTCCAGGCGTCTTCGAGGAAGCGGAGGCAATCGTCCCAGGCGTCTCGGCAGTGAATGATGATGGGGAGTTTCGCGGCGCGGGCGAGTTCCATTTGATCGCGGAAGACCTTTTCCTGGATGTCGCGCGGGGAGTGGTCGTAGAAATAGTCGAGGCCGATTTCGCCCCAGGCGATGACTTTGGGATGTTTGGCGAGGGATTCCAGAGTTTGCAGGTGGGTGGGCGTGACTTCCTTGGCGTCGTGGGGATGAATGCCGACGGTGGTGTAGATCCAATCGTGGGCTTCGGCGAATGGAAGGGCGGCATCGAGTTGTTCGGGGCCAGGGCCGGTGCCAATGGCGAGGAGCGTGGAGACGCCGGCGGCGCGGGCGCGTGCCAACATGGCGTCGCGGTCGTCGGAGAATTGGGGATTGTCGATGTGGGCGTGGGAGTCGATGAGTTCCATGGCTCGGAAATTAGAAGATAGAAAATGGAAAAATGATAGGAGAAAGCGGAAAACGAAGAAAAGGCCGGGGGGCACGATTTTTTGTGCCCCTACACGGTGCGCGAATTATTTGAGGCGGGAGCCGACTTCGACGTCTTCGATGAAACTGGTTAGGACGGGGCGGCCTTCGGGGCCGACGGAGGCGGCTACGATCATGCCGTTGGATTCGACGCCACGGAGTTTGCGCGGGGCGAGGTTGACGACGACGGCGACTTTGCGGCCGATCAAGGATTCGGGTTCGTAGAATTGGGCGATGCCGGCGCAGATCTGGCGGATTTCGGTGCCGATGTCCACGGTCAGTTTGAGGAGTTTATCGGCGCCGACAATGCGTTCGGCGGTTTTGATCTGGCCTACTCGCATTTCGACTTTGGCGAAATCCTCGATGCCGATTTTTTCGGAGACCGCTGGCGCTGCTGCCGCGGCGGCTGCGCTGGCGGGTGCGGCGGGAGTTGCGGCCGGAGCCGGCGCTCCGGGTGCTGGATTGCGTTCTTCTTCTGACATGGAATCGATCCTCTCTATCGCTTCAGTTTTGTCCACACGTGGGAACAATGTCTGTGCCTTGCCGAGCGCGGTGCCGGGAGTCAACTGGCCCCAGCGCAAACCATCGAGCGGGAATTCGCCGATGGGAGTTGCCTGGCCAAGCAGGGACCAGATTTTAGCGGCGCTCTCTGGGAGCACGGGATAGGCAAGCGCGGCGACGATGCGGAGGAGCTCCGCGGTGGTCCACAGGATGGTGGCTTTGCGCGCTTGATCGGCTTCGGAGCTGCCGAGGGCCCAGGGCTGCTCGCTGGTGAGATATTTGTCGGCGACGGCTATCACCGCCCAGATCGCTTCCAACATGCGGGCGAAGCTGAGCTTGTCGTAATTTTCCAGGACTTCGCCGATGGAATTCTGCGCGGCCTTGGCCAGGGCTTCGTCCTGCGGCTGGAATGTACCGGGCTTGGGAATTTTGCCAGCAAAATTTTTCTCGATCAGCGCGGCGGTGCGCGCGGCGAGATTACCGAGGCCGTTGGCAAGGTCGCTGTTGTAGCGAGTGACGAGCGCGTCGTAGCTGAAATTGCCGTCCTGGCCGAAGACGACCTCGCGGAGGAGGAAGTAGCGCAACGCATCCATGCCGAGCATGTGGACGATCGGGCGCGGAAGCACGACGTTGCCCTTGGATTTGCTCATTTTCGCGGCGTCCATCAAGAACCAGCCGTGCGCCCAGACTTGTTTCGGAACGGGCAGCATTGCGGCCATCAAGAACGCGGGCCAATAGACGGTGTGGAAACGGATGATGTCTTTGCCGACGAGGTGGAGATCGGCGGGCCAATAGCCGCGCTTCTCCCAATCAGGACCGCCGACGGCGCTGAGATAGGCAGTGAGCGCGTCGAACCAGACATAGAAAACGTGCGGCTCTTCCCCGGGCACCGGGATGCCCCAGCGAACGGTGGTGCGCGTGATGCTGAGATCTTTCAGGCCGCCTTCGACAAAGCTGATGATTTCGTTCTTGCGAGTTTCCGGCTGGATAAACTCCGGATTCTTCTTATAAAAATCCAGCAGCGGCTTCTGGAAAGCCGAGAGCTTGAAGAAATAGTTTTCTTCGGTGATGGTTTCGAGCGGGCGGCCGCAATCGGGGCAAAGGTTGCCGGGCTTCGGCTCGTTGACGAAAGCGTTGTCGTAGACGCAATAAAGACCCGTGTAGTGTCCCTTATAGACGTAGCCATTTTCCTTGCAGAGCTTGAAGAGCCACTGCACGGCGCGGACGTGCTTAAGATCCGTGGTGCGCACGAATTCGTTGGCGGGAATGCCGAGTTCGTCCCATAGCGCGCGCCAGGCATCGGCCATTTTGGCGACGAATTCGGATTCAGGCACGCCGGCTTTTTGCGCGGCCCGCTCCACGTTGACGCCGTGTTCATCGGTGCCGGTGGTCATAACCACGTCGTAGCCGCGCATGCGTTTATATCGGCGGATAACGTCGGCCACGATAGTGGTGTAGGTGTGGCCGATATGGGGCAGCCCATTGGTGTAGTAGATGGGCGTGGTCAGATAGAATTTTTCTTTTTTCTCAGGCATTCGAGTGTCTCGGGCGTTAAGCAATAAGCTCTAAGCTAGAAGCTCTAAGCTAGAAGCTTTAAGCCATAAGCAGTAAGCCAAAGTTGTAGCTAAGTGCGAGTTGTTGCCAGCATCAAGTGCGATCAGAGAACAAACTATGTGATGCCTCGGGCAGTTTCAAGCTGTTCCGTACATCGAGCTGGTTTAACTAATTGTACGACAGAAGCTTATGGCTTACGGCTTAGGACTTACGACTATCCGCGCTACTCCCTGCCGACCAACTGCGCATGGCCTCGTCCATTACCCGGTGGAGCGGGACATTCTGGGCTTCTGCCAGTTTACGGCAATCCTCGAATTCGGGTGAAGCCTGGCGGATGTGGCCGTTGAGGCGAGCGACTTTGATGCGCACATCGCCGAACTGGGTGTGCACGGATTCCCACTGGCGGGCGAGGACGCGACGCTCCGCGGTGTAACCGCGGACGCCGAGAGTGGTGGTTTCGACGAAGAGCATGTCTTCAAATTTCGGCGCGTCTTCGGGCTTGCAGAGAAGCGTGACCAGGATGCCGGGGCGATTCTTTTTCATCTGCACGGGCGCGGAAAAAACGTCGAGCGCGCCGGCCGTCAGCGCTTTTTCCAGGAAGTAGCCGTAGATCTGGGGATTCATGTCGTCGAGATTGGCTTCGAGGACGCGGATGATTTCGGATTCGGCGGCGGCGGATTTTATGGCCGCGTCGCCGATCAACAGGCGGAGGACGTTCGGCTGTCCTTCGAGATCGGTGGTGCCCGCGCCATAACCGATGGCGGAGACGCTCATGGATGGCTGTGGGCCGAAGGACTGGCAGAGGCTGGCGACGATGGCGGCACCGGTGGGCGTGACGAGCTCTTTTTGCACGCCGTTGGAATAGGTGGGCTTGCCGATGAGGAGGCGCGCGGTGGCCGGGGCCGGCACGGGGAGGACACCGTGGGCCATTTTTGCGGTGCCGCCGCCGACGTTGAGGGGCGAGCAGGCGAAGGACTCAATGCCCAATGCGGCGAAACCGATGCATGCGCCGACGATGTCCACGATCGCGTCCACCGCGCCGACTTCATGGAAGTGAATTTTTTCGAGCGGGACGTCATGAACCGTAGCTTCGGCTTCGCCCAACCTTTTGAAGATAGCGGAGGATTGTTGTTTGACGGCGGCTGAGAGTTTTGATTTTTCGATGATTTGCAGAATGGTGCTGAGCGAGCGATGAGTCTGCGTATCTTGGGTGCGGACTTTGGCGTAGGTGGCGGCCATGCCGTTTTTCCAGACTTTTTCGGCGGTGAGCTCCCAGCCGGGGACGTCGAGGGATTGCAGTTCCGTGCGAAGGTGATTGATGGGGAGACCGGCGTCGAGAAGGGCGCCGAGGGTCATGTCGCCGCTGATGCCGCTGAAGCAGTCGAAATAGGCTTGTTTCATGCGAGAAAACCAGAATTGATAGTAGCGGCGGGTTGTGGCGTGAGTCAAACGGGGTTGGTGATGGGTGGATATGGGGAGGGCGCGGCAATGAAGGGATAACGGCCAGGAACGGAGGCTCGCCGGGGACGGCGTCGCAGGGCTTGCCCGCCAGAGGCGGGCGCTACCACGCGGGCGGAGGGCACGATGTATCGTGCCCCTACTGGCGGAGAGTGCTTGCGAGTTAAAGGGAGCGGCCGGCGGCGGAGGCGGAGGACCATGCCCACTGGAAGTTGAAGCCGCCCAGGTGGCCGGTGACGTCGACGACTTCGCCGATGAAGAAGAGGCCGGGGACTTTGCGGGACTCCATGGTTTTGCTGGAGAGTTCGTCGGTGTCGATGCCACCGGCGGTTACTTCGGCTTTCTCAAAGCCTTCGGTGCCCGCGGGGCGGATTTTCCAGGAGTGCAATTCCCTTTCGAACGTTTCGAGGGCGGCGTTCGTCCAGGCCTTTGACGGGTGGTTCTGCAGCCAGCGTTCGGCGAGGCGCTTGGGCAAAAATTCCTGAAGGGATTTTTCGGCTACGGCGATGGTGCGTGTGCCCGCTTCGCGGATTTTTTGTGTGGCGTCGCGGTCCGGGGCGAGATTGATCTCGATGGCTTCGCCTTCCTGCCAGTAGCTGGAGGCCTGGAGAATCGCGGGACCGCTGAGGCCGCGATGGGTGAAGAGCATTTTTTCGCGAAAGGATTCGTTTTGCGCCGAGGCTATGACCTCGGTGGAGACACCGGCGAGATCGGAATAACGCTTGCGGTCTGCGGCGTGGAAGACGAGCGGCACGAGGGCGGGGCGCGGCGGAATAATTTTCAGGCCGAATTGTTGCGCCAGGTCATAACCAAACCGGGTGGCGCCCATTTTGGGGATGGAGAAGCCGCCGGTGGCGATGATGAGAACGGGTGCGCGATATTCGGCGGCGTCGCAGCGGACGACGAAGGAAGTGTCGCGGGCAACCTCGCGCATTTTGGCATCCACCACGATTCTCACCCCGGCAGCGCGGCATTCGGTTTCCAGCATGGTGGTGATCAGGCTTGCGGAGTGATCGCAGAAGAGCTGCCCAAGCGTTTTTTCGTGATAGGCGATTTTGTGTTTTTCGACGAGGGCGATGAAATCGGCGGGAGTGTAGCGCGCGAGGGCGGATTTGGCGAAGTGGGGATTTTGCGAGAGGAAGTTTTTCGGCTGGCAATGGAGATTGGTGAAGTTGCAGCGGCCGCCCCCGGAGATAAGGATTTTTTTGCCGATTTTTTCGGAGTGTTCGAGGAGGAGGACACGGCGGTTACGCTGGCCGGCTTCGATGGAGCAGAAGAGGCCGGCGGCGCCGGCACCGAGGATGATTGCATCGAAGTTGGGCAAGAGGCGCCTTTCGTGGATTGGTGATTATTGCATGAGGAGGGAGAGTGGCGGAAAGAGGTAGAGATTCGGAGTCGGAGAGGAGGCTCGCCGCGGACGGCATCGCTTTACTGGCCTGCTAGAAGCAGGCGCTACCAGGAGAGCGGAGGGCACGATGTATCGTACCCCTACAATAGAAGCAGAGGATTTGTGATTGGTGGAAATGGTGGATTAGGTCGCGGTTGGGCGTGTATACTGCGGGGACTGAGAGAATACTGCTAGGCGCGTGCGAAGAGCGCCGCAAGGATGAAATGATGTTCATCGCACGAATGGTCGCTGTCCCCTAACAAACGTCCGCTGGACCGGCGGAACAATTCCTCCCTGTTTTTCTTCCAACCATTTTCCGCGCGGGCGCGCCTGCAAGGGCCTCGACTGCGCAGAGTGTGCGGGTATTTATGTCTTTGCAAGAAACGCAAGCAACGGTTACGGCGGCTTCGCCCGCTGCGCAGCCGTCTATCTGGAGTTCGATTCGCGAAGCCCTTCGTGGATCGCATCAGGATTTCACGACAGGAAGTTTGAATCGAGCGATTTTGCTGCTGGCCATTCCGATGGTGCTGGAAATGGTGCTGGAATCGCTGTTTGCCGTGGTGGACGTTTTCTGGGTGGGGCGGCTGGGGGCGGACGCAGTGGCGACGGTGGGGTTGACGGAATCGCTGCTGAGCCTGGTATTCGCGATCGGGCTGGGGCTTAGTCTTTCGACAACGGCAATGGTGGCGCGGCGCATTGGCGAGAAGGATCCGGAAGGCGCGGCGGTGGCGGGGGCGCAGGCGATCTTTCTGGGATTTGGCGTTTCCGTGCTGGTGGGAGTTCCCTGCCTGATTTATGCGCCGGAATTGTTGCGGCTGATGGGCGCGTCGCCAGCGATTGTGGCAACAGGAAGCGGGTACGCGCGGATCGCACTGGGCGGCAGCGGCGTGCTGCTGTTCCTGTTTTTGAACAACGCGATTTTTCGCGGTGCGGGCGACGCGGCGATTGCTATGCGGCTGCTGTGGGTTTCGAACATCATCAATCTGATTCTGGACCCGTGCTTTATTTTCGGGCTGGGGCCATTTCCAAAACTCGGCGTCACGGGCGCTGCGGTGGCTACGTTCACGGGGCGAAGCATCGGAGTGCTTTATCAGTTTTACCGGCTGATGCGCGGGACCGAGCGGATTCGCATCCTGCGTTCGCAACTGCGCGTGAACTGGGAAGTGTTGTTGCGGCTGGTGCGCGTCTCGCTGACGGGGATTTTGCAGTTTGCGATCGCGCACACCAGTTGGATCGGACTGGTGCGGATTATCAGCGTGTTTGGCTCCGCGGTGCTGGCGGGTTATACGATTGCGATTCGCCTGCTGATTTTTGTGCTGATGCCGTCGTGGGGATTGAGCAATGCCGCGGCTACGCTGGTGGGGCAGAATCTGGGCGCGAAGCGGCCGGAGCGGGCGCAGATTTCCGTGTGGCGCACGGCGTTTTACAACATGGTGTTCCTGGGAGTGGTGGGCGTGTTCTTCTGGATTTATGCGACGCCGGTGGTGCGGCTGTTTACGCAGGATCCGGAAGTGGTGCCGCTCGCCGCAACGTGCCTTCGAATTTTGAGTTGCGGGAATATCGGGTACGCCTACGGGATGGTAATGCTGCAGGCGTTTAATGGAGCGGGCGATACGCTGACGCCGACAGTGGTGAATTTTTTTGGATTTTGGCTGCTGGAAATTCCGTTGGCGTATTATTTGGCGCTGCGCGCGGGATGGCGGGCGAATGGGGCGTACGTATCGATTGTGGTGGCGGAGTGCGCAATCGCGGCGGCGGGGGTTGTGTTGTTTCGTCGGGGGAAGTGGAAGGGGAGGAAGATTTAAGGGGCGAGTGGATTGTCAGGAACCGCGAGCGTACGTTGACATAGCCTATGGCACATGGCTTTTTATTCGTGACAAACTCGTCACTTTGAAGATTCGCGTTCCTGGTGGGACAGGCTTAAGCCTGTCCTACATTTATTTGGCGACCACTATTGGAAGTTCGATGAAGGTGGCGTTGGTTGGGGAGTGGTAGACGCGCTGGGTGGCTTTGCGATAGTCGGGTGCTTTGGCCCAGAAAATGTTGGGGACGAAGGTTTGCGGGTTGCGGTCGTAGAGCGGGAACCAACTGGATTGGATCTGGACCATGAGGCGATGGCCCGGCAGGAAAACGTGATTGGCGGTGGGCAGATCGAACCGATAGAGGAGCGGCGTGTCTGGGGTGATGGCTTTTGGAGTTTCCAGACTTTCACGATAGCGGCCGCGGAAAATGTCCGCGGCAATCATCAACTGATAGCCGCCCATGCCGGGCTGGCCGACAACTTCGTCGGGATAGACGTCGATTAATTTGACGACCCAATCGGAATCGGTACCGCTGGTGGATGCAACGAGATTGGCGACTGCCTGTCCACTGATTTTCAGCGGCTCTTTCAACACCTCGGATTCGAATGTTAAAACGTCGGTGCGGCCGGAGGCTTCGCGCTGGTCGTCTACGAGCCACTGCGGCCAGGTGAGGCCGTTGGAATAGCCGGTGGGCTGCGAGGGGCGCGCGCGGAATGGCACGGGCTTGGCGGGATCGGAAACGTATTCGTCGTAAGCGGCGGCGTCTTGCACGGGAGCGGAAAAAGAAAGTTTCAAGCCGGAATTGAAATAGAGCGGCGTTGGCTTCACGCTGCAGCCAGAGGAGCAACCGGAGGGCCAGCTATCAAGCTTCACCCAACGATTGGTTCCGGTTTCATACGCGTTCACAACGGCAACTTCGGCGGGCTTCGCGTCGTCCTTCAGATAGCGCGCAAGGAACGGGCGGAGAATGTTCTGGCGGAAATAGAGAGCCGTGTTGCTCTCGAAACGAATCGCGCCGAGTGAACTGCCTTCGAGAATTTCCTGGCCGTGATGCCACGGGCCGAGAACGAGGAACAGTTTATCGTTGGCGGTGTCCTGCGGCTTCCAGGCTTTATAGAGCACGGGCGCCCCGTAGATGTCTTCCTGATCCCAAAGACTGTCCACGAGCATGGTGGGAACTTTGAGGGGTTGGGCTGCGAGAATTTTGTCCATGGCCTGTTGCTGCCACCAGGAATCGTAGGATGGGTGCTCGACAATTTTTTGCCAGAAGCCGATCTGCTCCATGCCGTGCTGGCGGCCGAGTTCGCCGGCGGAGACGGCGCGCATGTAAACGTCGTAGTCATCGAAGGCGGTGGTCCACCATTTCGCGGAGTTATCGCGGGTGGCTTCCTGCTCGTAAATGTAAGGCATATTCTGTTCGCGGAAGGCGCCGTTGTGAAACCAGTCGTCGCCGCGCCAGCCATCCACCATGGGATTCATGGGCACGGCGACCTTCAGCGCTGGATGCGGATTGACGAGAGCCATCAAGGGCAGGAAACCGTCGTAGGAAATGCCGAGGATGCCGACCTTGCCGTTGGATTCGGAAATATTTTTGACCAGCCAATCGATGGTGTCGTACGTGTCCGTGGAGTGATCGACCGGTGTGAAATTGAGAGGTCCGTGGAGCGGGCGAGTCATGACGTAGTCGCCTTCGGAGCCGTATTTGCCGCGCACATCCTGGACAACGCGAATGTAGCCGTCTTCGACGATGACATCGACGGCGTTGTCGTAGCCATCGAGGACGGGGCCGAGGTGGGAGCTTGCGCGATGGGTGACCAGGCCGTTGGCGTCATAGGGAGTGCGCGTGAGCAGGATCGGAGCGTTCTTGGCGCCGTTCGGGACAAGAATGATGGTGTGAAGCTTCACGCCGTCGCGCATCGGGATCATCACATCGCGGCGCTCGAAATTGAAACCGGTGGTGGACTGCTGGAGATGCGCGGGAGTTTCGCTAGGGAGATCCGGATATTTCGCTTGTTGCGGGGAAGCTTGCGCGTACGTGGCCCCGGTGAGAAACGCGGCGCACAAAAATGCGGCGGCGATTCCTGGCGCGGCGGTGCCAAGGCTTGCGATGCGATTCATGCAGTTCTCCCTTCACCGGTTGAAAACTGTAAGCCCTGAAGTGATGGCCGCATGGAAATGCTGCGCGGTGGGCGGACCGATGGCTGCCGCATTATAGACGAAGAACGCAGTGCGTGCGCGAACAGAGGTTCCTGCGCGCAGGGCAAAGCGCTACACTCGGCGCATGCCGCACGCCGTGATGTCTCCAAAACTTCCCTTACCTCCGGGACCAAAGGGCAATTTCCTGCTGGGCAGCGCGCGCGAATTGGCGCGCAGTTGGCCGGGGCACGCGATGAATTGCTCGCGTGATTATGGGGATATCGTTTCTTACCGGTTCCTGCACATGCCGATTTGCCAGATTACACATCCGGACCACATTGAAACCGTGCTGGTGCGCAACGCAGCGAATTTCACCAAATCTCGCGATTACGGAGCGCTAAAATTCATTCTGGGGAACGGATTGCTGACGAACGAAGGCTCTTCCTGGCAGAAGCAGCGGCAACTGATTCAGCCGGCCTTTCGGCACCAGAATATTGCAGAGTATGCGGAGATCATGGCGGATTCCACAGCGAAACACCTTTCGCGGTGGAAAGACGGCGAACGGCGTCTTATGCATCACGAAATGGGTGAATTGACGCTGGATATTGTGGCCAAATCGTTGTTTGGCGTAAAGGCGGTGCGCGACGCGCGGGGCGTCGGCGAAGAAATTGCCGCGGTGATGGAGCGCTTTCTGACGCAGGCGGCGCTGACATTCTTGCTTCCGGAACGCTTCCCGATTCCAAAATCGCCACGCCTGCTGCGTTCCAAGAAGCGGCTGGACAGTGTGGTGCTCTCGATAATCCGAGAGCGGCGCGCGAGCAAAGTTACGGCCAACGATCTGCTGCAGCGCTTGCTGGACGCGCGGGACGAAGCCGGCAGGCCCATGGGCGATAACCAACTGCGCGATGAGATCATGACGCTGTTCTTGGCGGGGCATGAGACGACGGCCAACGCGCTGACGTGGACCTGGTATTTGCTGGCGCAAAATCCGGAGGAAGAGCGGGCGGTGGCCGCCGAGTTGGATACTGTTTTGGGAGGACGCGCGCCGGCGCTGGCCGATTTGCCGCGGCTTCCCTACGTGGAAATGGTGGTGAAGGAATCGATGCGATTGTTTCCGCCTGCGTGGGGAATTGGCAGGCGGGCGATTGCAGCCTTTGAACTGGGTGGATACCGGATTCCGGCCGGGACAACGGTGTTCATCATGCAGTGGCTGACGCACCGGGACGCGCGATTTTTTCCAGATCCGGAGCGATTCGATCCAGAGCGCTGGCGGGATGACCCAGTGCGCAAAGGAAAGATCCCGCGCTTCGCGTATTTCCCATTTGGCGGCGGACCGCGCGTGTGCATCGGAGCGGGCTTTGCAATGATGGAAACCACGCTGCTGCTGGCCACCATCGCGCAACGATACCGCTTCACGCTGGCATCAGACGCCAAGGTTACGCCGCTGTTTTCCGTGACGCTTCGGCCGAAGCACGGCCTGCCGATGAAGCTGCACCGGCGTTAGTGATGGGATTCCCTTCTCATAACGTATCTGGCAATTGACCACCGTTCGCTTTACAATTCCGCGCATGCATCGCCGGCAGGACCAAGCGATCCTGCCTAATTCTTCTGCGGGAGCCTTTCTCTCAAAATGAAATTTACATTCAGATGTGCCCTGCTGTGCCTGATTGCGTGTGCCGGTCGCGCGTTTGCCGGAGAAAAGCCATGGATTGAAGTAAAGAGCCCGCATTTTCGCGTGCTGACGGATTCAGGGGCAGGCGACGGGAAACTGGTCGCACGCGAGTTTGAGGATTTTCGCGCTTTGATGGCAATCCGCTATCCAAAGTTTCGGCTGGAATCCGAAGCGCCATTGCTGATTTTTGCGGCTCGCGACGAAGAGACGGCCAAGACGCTGAATCCTGCGCTATGGAAAATCAAGGGCGAGAAATACGCCAGCTATTATTCACACAGCTGGGAAAAACAGTATGCAATGGTTCGATTAGACACCTGGGGCCGGGGATCCCAAGAGATGGTTTTCTACGACTACGCGCAGATGCTGCTGGCGTTGAACTGCCGCTGGGTTCCGACCTGGCTGAGCGTTGGGTTTGACGAGTTTTATTCGTACACGAAGTTTCAGGAGGACAGAGTGATCATTGGCTCGCCTTCGCGGCGACTGGGGCTGCTGAAAAGCATGCATCTGGCTCCTATTCCAGTGGAAGTGTTGCTGGACGTGAATGCCCGGTCGAAGTATATGCACGATTCGGATGAAGTCTACCGATTCCGGGCGGAGGCCTGGTTGCTCTACCACTATCTGGTGCTGGGGCCGGATATGGAAGGAGGCAAGAAATTGGCGGAGTTTTTCCAGATGCTGCAGGATGGAGCCGATCAAAAGACGGCTTTCCAGCAAGTTTTCGGAAGCTTTAAGGCCATGAATACCGCGCTGCAAAGATACCTGGACAACAACACTTTGCCGGTTCAAGCGATGAAAAACCGGGAGCGGTTTAATGAAAAAGATTCTGCGGCGCGAACAATGACAATGGCGGAGACCGAGACCGAGTTGGGCGGCTACCACCTGTGGACCCGCGATTGGGAGAACGCCCGCGCTTATGTAAAGGACGCATTAAATGACGACCCGAATTTGGGGTTGGCGCACGAGGAACAGGGCTTTCTGAATTTATACGACGGGAAGGACACGGAAGCGGTACAGGAATTTGCGACGGCACTGGAAAAAGATAAGACGCTTTTTCTTTCGCAGTTTTTCAGGACGATGATGTCTCCACAGGCGACATCGGAAGTTCGCGCGGACCAGTCGGTTTTCCGGCAAGGGCTGACGGACACATTGAATCTTAATATGCAGTTCGCACCTGCATTCTTGCAGCTTTCCCGGCTGGCTTTGCGACAAAACGATTTGAAGGGGGCGCTGAATTATGCAACCCGGGCCGAAGGCCTGGAGCCGTCGCGCATGGGATACCACACCTACAGCGGGCAGCTTTTGATGAGGATGGGGCGCTACCAGGAGGCCGCCGAGCACGCGATGTTCGTGGCCCAGCGATCGACGGCGGCGGATCACAATGAAGCGGTGGAACTGTGGAACAGCATTCCGGAGGCGCAGCGCCCAGCTGGGCAAACGATGACGGAAGACATGCCGAAAGACACGGAACGCGCGGAGGGTGCGTTGAAGACCGCGACCTGCGGGGACCGGGCGCAATGGTCACTGACAATCGGCGAGGGCGGCAAAGAGATGGCGTTTCGACAGGCGGAGAAATTCCGCTGGGGGTTCGCGGATACATTCTGGTACGGGCAAAACCATATCCGCATTTGCCACGGCTTGGATGGAAAGCGGACCATTGTTTACTACGCTCCCGCGCACGAGGCAAACGCTAGCGGGGACGCGGTTGAGGTGGAAGTGCGGAACGATTTGCCACCGGTTCCGAAGACTCCCGCGGACTAACCGCGGATTTGGCCAACTAGAAGCCCGGAGGGTTTTCGGAGACTACGTTGAACGCGCGTTCGAGGGCCAAGCCGGCGGAGCCGAGCGTGCCTTCTTCGAAGAGGCGGCCGATGAGGGTAATGCCGTGGGGGACGCGGCGCGGCGGATTGAATTTGGGCAGCGGGCGGCTGGGATCGGGCGCCCAGTCGGACCGGGCTTCGGCGACTTCCACAAATCCTGCCCGCATGGTGAGCGAAGGATGGCCGGTGAAATTCGTGATGGTGAGCATTTCATCGCGCAGCGAAGGAACCAGCAACAAATCCACTTGAGAAAAGACGCGCTGCATTTCTTCGGCGATGCGGCGGCGCAGGCGATCCGTCTGCACAAAATCCACGGCGGAGAGGAATCGGGCCTGCCGGAAGAGATTGGGCCAGGCATCGTAGGTCTGGACTTTAAGTTGGTCGGCTTCCCCGCTGAGTGTGAGCTCTTCGAAGGAAGCGGCGCTTTCGGCGAAGAGGATAACGTCGAGGCAGTCGTAGGGCCAGTCTGGAATGGAGACTTCCACGGGGACCATGCCGATTTTTTTTATGGTTTCGAGCGCATTGCGATCCACGTCGGTTGCGGGAGATTCCTTCATCCACTTGGGAAAGTAGCCGACGCGCAGGCCTTTGATACTTGCTTCGGCATCGAAATCGAGTTTGCTGGGGACGCTTTGCAGGTCGCCCGGATCTGGGCCGGTGATGGCGTTCAGAACGAGGAGGCCGTCTTCGACGCTGCGCGTCATCGGGCCGAGTTTGTCGAGGGACCAGCAGAGAGTCATCGCGCCGGTGCGCGGGACGCGGCCATACGTGGGGCGAAGGCCGGTGACGCCGCAACGCATGCTGGGCGACACGATGCTGCCGCCTGTTTCGCTGCCGATGGAGAAGCCGACGAGTCCAGCGGCCGTGGCCGCACCCGGGCCAGCACTGGAGCCGGAAGCGCCTTCTTCGGGGAGCCATGGATTTACGGTCTGGCCGCCGAACCAGATGTCGTTGAGGGCGAGCGCACCGAGGCTGAGCTTGGCGACAAGGACCGCGCCGGCAGCGTGAAGGCGCTTGACGACGGCGGCGTCGTCTTTGGGAACGCGATTGCGAAAAGGTTCGGCGCCGTAAGTGGTGGGAATGCCGGCAGTGTCGAGAAGATCTTTTCCGCCCCAGGGGATTCCGTGGAGCGGGCCGCGGTACTTCCCTGCCGCGATCTCGGCGTCGGCTTGCTTGGCTTGTTGCAGAGCGAGTTCTTTCGTGAGCGTGATGACGCAGAGAAGTTTGGGATTAAATTTTTCGAGGCGGGCGAGATAAATCTGCGTGAGGCGCTCGGAAGTGATTTGTTTTGTCTCGATCCAGCGCGAAAGGTGGGCGACGGGCGAAAAGGCGATGGCTTCGTCGTTCTTGGGCAGCGGGGGCGCAGTTCGCGTTCTGACGAAACGATTTTCTTTCGGGCCGATCGTCATGCCGGGGAGCGCGGGATTCCAGCTGGAATAAGGGGCGACCGACGCGGGGAGCGCGACTTTGCGCGGGCCGGTGCGGCGCTCGTAAGTGAAAGATAAGTTGCCGCGCCAACTGGAGGCGGCCATCTGCAGGTGCGGCTTGCTTAGTTCCACCTGCGCAAGTTTCTCCGCTTCGGTGAAAGTGGCTGCCGATACCTCCGGGCCCATGCCCTGGCCGGTGCCAAACGCTGGGGGCGCGCCCGCGGGAAGTTGCGCCGGGGTTGGCTGCTGCACAGGATCTTGCGCTTCCACGGGTAACGCGCCCGCCGCGCCTGCTGCAACTCCTGCCAAACCAACCGCCGCTTCCGCAAGAAATTCCCGCCGTGTTTTCGCCATATGGCCTCCGGGCGGTATTGTATAGCACGAGTTGGCGATCGGCGGGAGATGGAGCGCGGGTAGCGGCCCGCCTCGGAAGGCGGGCCCTACTGAAAGGGCGGAGAGAACGGCGCCGATGGATGAGGAGGGTTGTGGTGGCTGGTATACTGGAATTTTCGTGGCGGAGATTTCGGGCGGACTGAGGGACTGTGTATCTGACAATTTTAGAGCGGGTGCGGAAAACGGTGGCGGCGCATGTGCTGGAGAAGTACGGCGTGGAGGTTAAGGTTGTGCTGGAGCGGCCGCCGAAGTTGGAGATGGGGGAGGCGGCATCGCCATTGTGTTTTGAGCTGGCGAAACGTCTGAAGAAGGCGCCGCGGATGATTGCGCAGGAGATTGCCAATTCGCTGCCGAAGATTGCAGGCATTGCGCGGGTGGAAGTGGCGGGCGGCGGGTATTTGAATGCGTTTTTTGACCGCGCTGCGTTTTTCGGTTCACTTGTAGGGGAGCAGCTTGCTGCTCCCGTGGTGACCGACAAGGTACCGCGTAAAGTGATCGTCGAGCACACGAGTATCAATCCAAATAAAGCGGCGCACATCGGGCACCTGCGGAATGCGGTGCTGGGAGACACGATGGTGCGGCTGCTGCGGCACACGAAGCACGATGTGGCGGTGCAGAACTACATCGACAACACTGGTGTACAGGTGGCGGACGTGGTGATCGCGTTTCAGCAGATGGAAAAGAAATCGTTAGCGGAAGTGAAGGCATTGGCTGCGCAGCCGCACTTCGATTATTTGTGCTGGGATTTATATGCGAAGGCGACGCAATTTTTCGAGGAAGACAAGGCGCGCGCTGGAAAATTGCGCGGCGAGACGCTGAAGGCCATTGAAGAGGGGCACGGCGAGACCGCGGAGATGGGCGGAGTGATCGCCGACGCCGTGGTTGGCTTTCATTTGCGCACGATGGCGCGGCTGGATATTTATTACGAACTGCTGGCGCGAGAGAGCGAGATTCTGCATCTCCATTTCTGGGATGCGGCGTTTGAGAAATTAAAAGCGAGTGGGGCGATCCAATTGGCGACTTCCGGGAAGAATGCTGGGTGCTGGGTGATGCCCTGGAGGAAGGAGGTAAAGGAGGTTGAGGAAGTAAAGGAGGTAAAGGAAAAAGATTCGGCGAGCGCCGCCAATTCAGGGCCGGCGGGGACATCGACCAGCGGACGGACTGAGGAAGACCTCGACAAGATTATTGTGCGCTCGAACGGGACTGTGACTTACGTTGGGAAGGACATTGCTTACCAGCTCTGGAAATTTGGATTGCTGGGGAAGGATTTTCATTATCGCAAATGGCCGAATGCCCCGGGGACGGAGACGCTGTGGGCTACGACGGCTGGGCCGAACGAGGCGGGTGCGCCGCAGTTTGGAGGGGCGGAGGCGGTCTACAACGTGATTGATACGCGGCAGGCGTATCTGCAGGACGTGGTGGCCGAAGGATTGCGGGCGCTGGGACACGCGAAAGAAGCGGAGAACTCGATCCATTTTGATTACGAGATCGTGGCGCTGACGCCGCGTTGCGCGGCGGAAATGGGTTATGAACTTTCAGCCGAGGATGCGAAGCGGCCCTATGTGGAAGTAAGCGGCCGCAAGGGTTTTGGCGTAAAGGCCGATGATTTGATCACGCGCATGCTCGCAGCGGCGGAAGCGCGTGTTTTGCAGAAGCACGCGGACATGGCCGGCGCGGAACTGAAACAGACAGCAAACGCGCTGGCGGTTGGCGCGCTGCGATTTTTCCTGTTGAAGGTGACGCGGAACACGATTATCGCGTTTGATTTTGAAGATGCGTTGAGCGCCGAAGGAGAGACCGGGCCTTACTGCCAGTACGCGATTGTGCGCATTCGCGGGATTCGCCGAAAGGGCGCGGAGGTGGCCGGGACGCGGCCGCAGTTGAATCCGGAATTGCTGCAGAAGTTTCTGCAAGGGCCAGAGAGCATCGCGCTATGGGAAGTGCTGTTGGCGGCGGGATCGTTGGACTACGCGGTTGAGGCGGCGATTGGGGCGCAGGAGCCGGCGTTTGTGTCGAAGTATGCGTTTCAACTGGCGCAGGCGTTTAATAACTTTTACCACAAGCACCATATTCTGTCGGAAGCCGATGAGCAGAAGCGAGCGTTTCTGCTGGGGTTGTCGGAATTGGTGGAGAAGCAGTTGGTGGAGGCGCTGGGGTTGTTGGGGATTCAGGCGCCGGAGAAAATGTAGGGATTTTAGAGTGCGCGAGTTTGCCCCACGTTTTGCGATTCTGTTTTCTTGAAGAATACCGAGGTTTAATTTTTCAGTGGTGTAGGGACGGCCTTCTGAGGCCGTCCGTGGTTGTGGCACGGGCGGTGACGCAAGACGGCCCGCCTCCCGCCTTCGCGAAAACGGCTTCGGCGGGCAAGCGGAAGGCGGGCCCTACGGTATTCCCTTCCGCCTCAATCCAACGGCTGGCGATTCGGAAAAGCGATCGGAATGAAGAGAGCGCGCGGAAGAAGGCGGCATACCCTTCGACGGAGCTCAGGGCAAGAAGCCACCCTCCGGCAGACGGAATTAGAGAGATGAGATCAGGTGGACCAGAGTGCGGAGGGAGACGCCGGTTGGGCCTTTCGCCAACCACGGTTTGGCGTCGTCGTTCCAGGCGGTGCCGGCGATGTCGAGGTGGATCCACGGGGTGTCGCCCGCAAATTCGCGAATGAACCACGCGCCGGTGATCGAACCGCCGCCTTTGCCGCTGCCGATATTCTGAATGTCGGCGAAGCTGCCCTTGATGAATTCGCGATACTCGTCGTCCATGGGCATCTGCCACATTTTTTCGCCCGCGGCCTTCGCGCTGGCAAGCAGCTTATCGGTCCAGGCCTGATCGGAGCCGAAGACGCCGACATTAATGTTGGCAAGGGCAACGACGATCGCTCCAGTGAGCGTGGCGGAATCCACCAGGTGCGTGGCGCCCAGTTGTTTTGCGTAGTGCACGCCATCGGCCAGGATCAAGCGGCCCTCGGCATCGGTATTCAAAACCTCAATCGTTTTGCCGGACATGGCGGTTTGAATATCGCCGGGCTTCTGTGCCTTTCCACCGGGCATATTTTCCGTGGCCGGCACAACGCAAATCACTTTCACGGCGGGCTTCAGGGCGGCAACGGCGCGCATGATGCCCAGCATCGTGGCGCCTCCAGCCATGTCGTATTTCATTTTTTCCATGCCATCGGCCGGCTTGATGGAGATGCCGCCGGTATCGAAGGTGACAGCCTTGCCGACCAGCCCGACCACCGGGCCGCCGGGTTTCGGATTCGCAGGCGTGTAGGTGAGCACGATCATGCGCGGGGGCTCCACGCTGCCCTGCGCCACGCTGAGCAGCGCGCCCATCTTCAGCTCTGCAATTTTCTTTTCGTCGAGGATTTCCACGGCCAGCCCAGCTTCCTTGGCCATCGCGGCGGCCTTATCGGCCAGAATCTTCGGCGTCAGTTTGTTAGACGGCTCATTCACCAGGTCGCGCGCAAAATTCTGGGACTCACCAATCACGCGGCCGCGCGCAAGACCCTTTTCACCAGCGGACTTTTCGGCGTCGCCGAATCCCGCGATTGTAAACGTTTCGATAAATTTATCGTTTTTCTTTTCCGTCTTGTACTTGTCGGTCTCGAAATCAGAGACAATGGCGCTTTCCGTGACGGCCTGCGCCGCTTCTTCGGTGGCATCGCCTTCGCGAACCAGGAAGACAACCTTGTGCACGGCGCGCGACTTCAAATAGCGCAGAGCGGCGCCCGCAACTTTCCGCAGCGTGGCGGGGTTAAAGTTCTCGCGCTTCCCTGCCCCGACGAGGAGCAAGCGGGCGGCCTTGAAGTTGGCAGGCGCGTGCAGCAGCGTGTTCTCCAGGGTTTTGCCGGTAAGCTCGCCGTTTTTGGAAAGGCGGGTAAGCATACCGCCGGTGAGCTTATCGAGTTCAGCGAGTCGCGATTGCGTGAAATCGCTGTCTTCGAAAACGTAAGTGACGAGGGCGTCGGTATCGAGTGTTGCGAACGGCTTGGTGTCGAGTGTGGTTTGCATGATTAGATTATCGCCTCCGGTTGCGATAAAGAGCTTGTTCCGCTTCTCTGCGAGCTTCCTTGGTGCGCTCGTCCTGGCGGCGGTCCCAGGACTTTTTGCCCTGGGCAAGAGCGATTTCCACCTTGGCGATGCCATCGCGAAAATAGATGCGCAGTGGAATAACGGTTAGACCCTTGGATTCAGTGCGGCCTGAAAACTTATGAATTTCGCGTTTGTGAAGCAGCAATTTACGTTCGCCGAGGGGTTCGTGGTTCCAGGGTCCGCCGGGCATATATTGGGCGATGTGGGCATTCATCAGAAACGCGCCGCTGGGCTTAAAGTCCACGTATGCATCGCGGATATTGGCTTTGCCTTCGCGAAGTGCTTTCACTTCAGTGCCGTGCAGCACCAGGCCGGCTTCCAGCTTTTCCAGAATCACGTAGTTGTACGACGCCGAACGATTCTGCGCGACGATCAGTTCGCGGGGCTCCTTCGACTGTTTACTTTTAGACTTCTCGGGGCTCTTGGTCGGCTTGGTCACAATCTTTCATTTTACCTGATGATGCGTCTAAACCGGATGTCCGGAACAGCTGCCCCACCTGGCCTGCTCGTTCCCAGCTACCGGTCGTTCGCCACAAGAATGGCAATGGAGCTGGCAAATGGGACAGTTTAAAGAGCTAGACATCACGGATGGCCCGGCTTGCCGGGTTAATAACCGCGATGCTAGACTCCATGAGCAAGGAAAGACACGGGTTGCCCCGAGTCGAGGTTCCGGAGAGTCCATGCGGCGATGGCGTCAGGTTGGGGTGTTGCTGGCGATCGGAGTGTTTGCGGCGGGCTGCCCCAAGGACAAACAGGACTATAAGGCTGCGCGCCAGGCGGTGGACGTCCAGGACTATGACGCCGCGGTGGAATATTTCCTGAAGGCCAGCAAGGCCGATCCCCATAACGTCAATTACAAGATTGGTTTGGACCAGGCGCGGTTTGAAGCCGGGCAGAACCACGTCAAGCAGGGGCTGCAATTGCGCGAAAAAGGCGACCTGCAGGGCGCGGTATCGCAGTTCCAGCGCGCGCAAGTGCTGGACCCCTCCAGCACGGCCGCTGACCAGGAATTGCGAAGAACGCTGCAAATGATCGCGGACCGGGCCGTGGCCAACCAGGGAGACGTGCAACCCCTGATGTCCAACGGGCAGCCGGAACTTGCCAGCGCCCCTCCAGAACTGAAGCCGCTTTCGCGCGCGCCGGTGAATTTGCGCATGGCCAACGATATTAAGGTGGTCTACGACACGATCGGCAAGGTTTCCGGGCTGACGGTGATTTACGATCCCGACGTGCAGGCGCGCCGGATTCCTGTGGATTTAAATAACGTGACGCTGGAGCAGGCCCTGGATATCGTGGCGCTGGAGAGCAAGACGTTCTGGAAGCCGGTGACGGAAAACATCATCATGGTGGTTCCGGACAATACCCAGAAGCGCCGTGATTATGAAGAGCAGGTGGTCCGGACGTTTTACCTGAGCAACGTTTCGATACCGCAGGACCTGACGGAAATCACCACCGGGCTGCGCCAATTGCTGGACCTGAAGCGCATCCAGCAGGTGAACGCGCAGAACGCCATCATCATTCGCGACACGCCGGACAAGGTGGACCTGGCGGAAAAAATCATCCGCGACATTGACAAGGCCAAGCCCGAAGTCATGGTGCAAATGGAAGTCCTGCAGGCGCGCACGGACAATATGCACAACCTGGGAATCCTGCCGGGGCAGAGCGCATCGATCGCCATTAATCCCAACTCGACGACAAGTTCCACCACGACTGGCTCGACCTCGACGACGAATAATTCCAACGGCACCGTAACGTTGCACCAATTGACGCACCTGAATCAGAACGATGTGGTGCTGACATTGCCGGGCGCAACCGCGAATTTCCTCTTGACCGACACGAACACGAAAATCATTGAAAATCCAGAGATTCGCGCGATTGATGGCCAACCGGCCAAGCTGCGCGTGGGCGATCGCGTGCCGGTGGCCACGGGAAGTTTCCAGGCGGGCGTCGGCGTGGGTTCCACCGCCGGGGCGGGCTTTGTGAACCCGCTGGTGAACACGCAATTCCAATACATCGACGTCGGCGTTAACGTGGACATCACGCCGCACGTGCATGCCAATCGCGACATCAGCCTGAAGGTTTCCGTGGAAGTTTCCTCGGTGACCGGAACCTCCAACATCGGCGGAATTCAGCAGCCGATTATCAGCCAGAGAAAAATCGAACACGAGATTCGGCTGAAGGAAGGCGAAGTCAGCGTGCTGGGCGGTTTGTTTCAACGCATTGATTCCAGAACCCTGAACGGCTGGCCCGGCCTGGCGAATGTGCCGATCATGCGCTACCTGTTTTCCACGGACAACGTAGATCACCAGGAAGATGAAGTTTTGATCGTGCTGATTCCCCGCATCGTGCGCATGCCGGAATGGACGCGCGAAAATCTGCGCGCGCTTTATTCTGGGACGGAAAGCTTCCCGGGCGTGAAGCGGGAGATGGACGTGAAGTCGCCGACGTCCAATCCGAATCCGACGCTGCCCCCGGCCGCTCCGGCCGCTGCTCCGGGTGCGCCGCCAGCCGCGGCTCCGGCAGGGGCTCCGGCCGTTACCCCGGCGGGCCAGACTGCGCCAGGTGTGCCACAGGCGCAGATGGCCGGTCCGCATATACGGTTTGAGCCCAACACCATGAATTTGTCGCCCGGGCAAACGGCCACCATCGGCGTGGTGGTGGAAAACGTTACCGATCTTTTCTCCGTGCCCATGCTGCTGCAATACAATCCCGCGATCATCAGCGTGGAGGAAGTGCGCCACGGCGGATTCCTCAGCGGCGGCTCGCAAGAGATTGCTTTGGTGCAGCGCGTGGACAAGGAACACGGGCAAGCGATCATCTCCGCAACGCGGCAGCCGAATACGCCGGGCGTGAATGGCACCGGAACGCTGCTGGGCGTGGTGGTGAAAGCACTGGCGCCGGGCACCACGAATATTTCGATTGTCCAGATCAACGCCAAGGACTCCCAGCAGAGGCCCATCCCGCTGGTGACTGGCGAAGCAACGCTGCGCGTTCAATAAAACGTCTCAATAGGGAGGGGCTTTAACCATTCCGATGCGCCGCAGGATACGAAACTCCACAGAATCCGGCATGACGCTGCTGGAATTAATCATTGCGTGCACGATTCTGCTGATTCTTGCTTCGATGGCGCTGCCGATTGCGCGTTTCACGGTGATCCGCCAGCGGGAGAAGGAATTACGGCTGGATTTGCGGGATATGCGCAACGCCATTGATAAATACAAGGATATGGCGGACCAACAGAAGATTCGGGTGGAAGTGGGCAGCGAAGGTTACCCTCCAGACCTGGATACGCTGGTGAAGGGCGTGGCGATGGGCGGCGGTGGCGCGGGCGGAAAAAATATTCGTTTCCTGCGGCGCGTTCCGGTGGATCCCATGACGGGGCGCGCGGAGTGGAGCATGCGGTCCGTGCAGGATGATCCGGATTCCACAAGCTGGGGCGGGAATAATGTGTTCGACGTGTATTCGAAATCCACGGGCACGGCACTGGACGGCACGAAATATTCGGATTGGTAGAGGGGCAGGCGGCGGTGAGGGCATGAGGAGTCATTTTCATTCGCGGCGTTTTGCGGGGCCGGGCCGGGCGATCGGGCGCGGCGCGCGCGGTTTTACTCTGATTGAGTTGATGATCGTGATCATGATTATCTCCATCCTGGTTGGCATGGCGGCGATCGCTTACGACCGGACGGTGAAGGGCGCGCGCGAGGCGGTGCTGAAGCAAGACCTGCAGACCATGCGGCAGGCGATTGATAATTACACGCTGGACAAGCAGGCCGCGCCGCAATCGCTGGACGATCTGGTGGAAGCACACTATCTGCGCGAGGTGCCGCTGGACCCGGTTTGCCGGAAAAATGACTGGGTGACGCACATCGGCGACACGGTCCTGAGCCCGGATCAAACCAGCACCGGAGTGGACGACGTGCATTCGGGCTGCGAGCAGACGGCGCTGGACGGAACTTCCTACACAACCTGGTGACGCATCTGCGCGGCGGCTTGCGGAGCTGCGCAATTTTGCAAATTTGACGGAACGCCACTCCTCCGCTATAGTGAATATGCGGGGTGGAGCAGCCTGGTAGCTCGTCGGGCTCATAACCCGAAGGTCGTCAGTTCAAATCTGACCCCCGCAACCAATTTGTTCTTTAGAATCAAGGGCTTCCTGAACTCCACGGGGAGCCCTTCTTATTTTGGGCAAGTTAAGGGCAAAGAATTTTGATATTTCTTTGCGCAATACGGACCCTAGTCTGCTTGCCACAGCATTGTCTGCACCAATCTGATAGTGAGTGTAGACGTCAGTGGTTATGTCCCCTGCTCTACTGTGGCCCAGCCGGTATTGTCTAATTTTAAGTGGGACACCGAGAGCATCCATGAGGGTAGCATTGCCGTGTCGGAATGCATGCAAACCGCAACGTGGATACTCCAACGTTTTGAGAGTCGACCACAACTTTCGTTTCACAACCATGTTTGGATCCCACGCGGAACCTGTCTTCGTACAGAAGACAAATACCGACTCACGTTGGGGCTTCCTGCTGAGATGGACAGAAAGACGGTCAGCCAACTGTCGCGATATCGATAGCGTTCGAACAGAGCTTTCTGTCTTGGGAGTTTGCACAGTTCCCTGCCAGATGCTTTGCTCGACGGAGAGTCGGCGATTGCCCAGATCGAGATCCGTCTTCCGCAGCCCGGCGAGTTCGCCAGCCCGTAGTCCCGTTTCAGCTGCCAGCCAGTAAAACGTTGCTTGGGGTTCTGTCGCGGTTCGGATGATGCGACCCATCTGTGTGGCTGTGAAGAAGGGCCGCTTCGGTCGTGTCAACAATGGAAGATCCAATCCGGCGCTCACATTCTGTTCCGTGTATCCCCACGCCTTGGCAATCCTCCACATCATCGACAGAGTTGCTTTGATATTGCGAATTGTCTTGGGGTTGAGACGAGACCGCAGATTTGAAAGTACGGACTGAACATTTTCAGTCTGAATCAGTCGAACTTCGGTCTTACCAAGAGCTGGCAGCAGGTGTTTTTCTAGGTGACCACGTACGGTAAGTTGAGTGGAAGGTTTTTTCTGACTCAAAATCAGAGATATCCATTTTGTGGAAAAATCTGAAAAGAGTATTGTCTTTTTCGGCTGCAATCCTTGGTAGGTATCTGAATTGATTCTGTCTAGATGTGGCTGAAATAGCCGCCGTGCCATATGTTCTGTCACGGTCTTGCCATCCGATCCGCGAATGCGAGATAGAGTCACCGTTCGATGTTTCCTCCGAATGACTCCATGCTCTTCGACATCTTCGAGGTAGCGACCAATCCAGACATCTCCTCTTCGTTTCACTGAACCATTCTGAAAGCGTCGACGTGCCACATATTCTCCTTCCTTCTGTGGCCGTCGATTCAATCGCGCTAGTCGCGACTTTAACGCGTTCTCAAGCATTTTTGCAACATTCCTGACGTAGAACACACTCTGCCCAGCGCCCATGAGTGCATTTCGATAGTTATGCAGCTCTTTTTGTTTGCGCCGAAAAGCTTGGCGGGTCCAAGGTAAAGGCGCGGGACTTCCCGTCCAATACTTCTAGGCCTTTGACTAATAGCCTGGGTCTATAGCTAGGATGGCTGTCGCTAACGCAGCTCGCCCTCCGCAGCCACTGGCTTTGGCGTCTACTCCGTCATAAGCCCTCTGCCTGACACAATGACCCGTTTGAGCTCCGCGCAACTCCACGGATCGTTTACCGAATCAGCCGCAAGTGGAATTCACTCCAAATTGAAGGTTGCACCGAGTCAGCAATACTCGCGGCATCTTCAGATACAAGAACCTACCAGTGGACGTAGCCAACAGAATGGCCCGGAGGCCCTCGAATTGAAGATGCGTTGGATTACGCAGTTTTTGCGGTAGCTTTCACTGCCAAGTATCCTCGCCGTTCCGATTACTGCTTAAGTGGAAATCTCAGACCGTTGTTGTCGACCCATCCCTTGAATGCACGGTCGCGTTTAAAATAGCTATCAATGATTCAGAAATGATGTCGTCGTGCGCTGCTTCGCCGAACAAATGGCATACCGCCGAAGCGTCGGCTGCATCTCTTCGTGGGCGCGATCTTTTCTGTTTACTTCATTTCTATTTTTAGGATGACCGGCCTAACGATTCCCTTTCTTTAAAGTCCAAAATAAATCTGCTTCCGAATCTGACTCCGCATTGCCGACGACAGAGCTGCAGTATCTGAAAGCGCGAGGGCGGTAGCGACCCCTGAACCCGAGAAGGGTTTGGGCGGCTGGATAGCCGCACAAGGGGGGTCGCTACCGCCCCAGCTCGTTACTTTCGTCCGTACTCCGGCGCCGTCTCTGTGATCGTCATCTCTCGTAGAATCATCGAAATGCACCGTTGACTTGTGGAACTTAGTGCGGAACTTATTACGGAACCCCTTTTGCAGACGTCTTTCGAGTCCGGTTCCCCCTTTTTGGACACACTCGTGGTTAGAACGGACAGAAAACGGCCGACGATCACAGCACGGCAGACCACAGGAGCGGGAGAGAATCAGCCGCTCCAACTGATGGGCATTTAGTCCGCACTAACAAAGTTCTTCTGAAATCCAAACGCAATCAGGTCAACCTAACCAAGGGACGACTCCCCTCAATGGGACTTCTTGACAGCGAAGAGAGCCTGCGCGTTATCAAGTGGGCCGAATGAAGTCGTACTCGCTGTACTCACTCGCTGTACTCACCTGGAGGCAATTGCCATCTGTGCCCCGGGCTAGATTCGAACTAGCAACCCTTCGGTTAACAGCCGAGGTGGTCAAAAATCTAAGTGCCCTATCTGGTGTCGCTTACAAGAAAATCGGAGCCATTCTCACCTTTTTTAGCTGCACCCAATCCTGCACCCAAAAAGTATTCTGAATCAACACACGA
>CAVTII010000002.1:0-183994 GCA_963734705.1 uncultured Acidobacteriota bacterium
CTGATGACGGCGCTGCCACAGAGCCGGCCAAGCATGAACAAAACAAATCCAATACCCCCGAGCCATTGCGAAGCCTGCAATCGGGTTACTCCAGCGGAGTTCTCCAGAACGTAGTTCACGCAGAAGCTGAAGATTCCGGTCTGTGCAGCAACATAGACAAATTGTGCAGCGACGCCCAAAGTGAAGTGTTTGCGCCGGAACAAGTCCCAATTCCGAGACACGACGAAAGTGGAGACCGCATAGGCCCCGATCAGGAGTGCATATTTTATAGGTTGGAGAAGAGATTCATTCCAACCGACTAGTCTCCACATCAAGCCTAGAATGGGTGCGATAAAGAAGTACAACAAACCGCAAACTGCCGCCAGTACAAGGGCAATCGCGATTTGCTCTGAACTCGACGGTTTGACTTGGACAGCGGATGAACCGCCAGAGCGGCTTTCATCCGCCACGTGCAAATCGGGAATTCGAGATAAGAGGAAGACTACCAAGAGCAAGGCAACGAAAACGGCAATGCCGAGATAGGGTGTGGTAAGGCCGGCATTGGCGTTCCGGCCCGCGCCTGCTCCGAAAACGAAGTGGCCCCCTACGATTGGACCCAGAATCCAGCCAACTCCGTTGAAAGTCTGCGCGATATTGATGCGAGTTGGGCCGCTCTCCGGCGGACCCAAAACGGTTGCGTAGGGATTGGCGATGGTTTCAAGGCAGGTCATGCCGGAGGCGATCACGAACAAGCCCAGGAGGAATGCCCAATACGTGCCGATATTGACGGCCGGAATGAACCAGAACGCGCCCCCGGCAATTAGGATGAGTCCCACGAGGATGCCGCCTTTGTAGCCGATTTTTTTCGCGATCAGGCCGGCTGGAATTGCCATGAGAAAGTACGCGAGATAATTGGCAGCTTGGACGAGGCCGGACTGTTCCTTGCTGATATGCAGGGTGTCCTGAAAATGTTTGTTCAGGATATCAATCATCCCATTGCAAAAGCCCCACAGAAGAAAGAGCGAGGTGATAAGGATGAAAGCTACGGCGAGGTTGGTGCCATCCGCCGTGCGGAACATCCCCCGACTCGAGCTTGCAGGATTAACGGTCGTGGTTGATGGGCTTATGCCAGTGTTCATCGTGTTCAGTCCAGAGAGACGAGGATTTTAGTAAATTGCGACGGATTTTCACTCCAGGAGCGCAAGGCTTCTGGAGCTTTTTCGAGCGGGACGATTAAGCTCACTGCCTGGTCGACGGGAAACTTCCCTGCTTCCAAAAGCTGGATAACGGCCTGGAAATCCTCGGGCTGGGCGTTTCTGGCGCCCAAGATATCCAGTTCTTTTTGGACAAAGAGCTTCGTTTCGTAGCTGACTGGTTCTTTCGCGTAGCCGATGTAAACGACTCTGCCGGTGAAGGCTACTTCTTCGACGGCTGCGCGAAAGGTTGTGGGATTGCCTACGGCCTCGATGACGACGTCAGGACCCAAGCCATCTGTCATATCCAGCAAAGCTTTGTGGAGGGGCTCGCGTAGCGTATTGATGGTGGAGTTTGCACCGGCGCGTTTGGCGAGTTCGAGCTTGTGGTCCTCGACATCAATGCAGATCGTGCGCGCGCCGCGAAAATGGGAGGCCGCCACAGCGCCGAGTCCGACTCCGCCACAACCGAAAATGGCCACGGTGTCGGTCGCCGTGACGCGGCCGCGAGCAACGGCATGAAAGCCGACAGTAAGAGGCTCGACGAGGCACAATTCTTTGGTAGCGAGATTCGCCGGATACAGTTTTTCCTGCGGGAGGACGATGAGTTCTGTCAGGGCACCGTCTCTTTGTACTCCTAACGTCTGGTTGAATTGACAGGCGTTTGGACGGCCACGCCGGCAGGAGGCGCATTTGCCACAGTTGGTGTAAGGAAAAACAGCGACGTCTGTGCCGACTTTGAGTCGGCTATCCAAGAAGTCGCCTTCGAGGATTGTTGCGGAGACCTCGTGGCCGGGAATGCGCGGGAAAGAAACCATAGGGTTCAATCCGCGAAAGGAATTCAGATCGCTCCCGCAGAGGCCAACCATACGAACTTTCAAAAGCACGCTGCCATTGGATTTGGATGGCTCGCGCACCTGTTCGATGGCAGCTTCTCCGGGATTGCGAATTACCAGTGCATTCATGTTGGATCCGGGGTCGCGGAAATTTGGGCTGACTTTGCCAGACCTCACCTGTAGCGCTGCGGTCTTGAAACAGGGTGAAGTCAGGCGACTACTTCTTGGAGCTCATTCGCTGAATGCTCTTCGAAGCGGGTTTGCCATCATACATAATCGTTGCGTCCGGACGCGAGCTAGACCCAACGCCGGTTCCATGCCCTGCGCTGACAAGCACAACGTGGAACGTCCGGTGTTCGAGGATTCCCTTGAAAGACCCATATCGCTCGCCGATGGTGACTGTTCGGGTCTTGTCGTCCCAGTGGATGGGAATCGTTGAATACGCACCCTTTTCATAGTTGTAGGTATCGCCTTCGTCTTCGTAGAGAGTGAAATCCGCATTCGCTCCGCCATAGATGCGGAGTTCAATCGGATCCGGCTTTCCGGCGGCGAATTCCACTGCAGGTCCGAAAGGAATGATAGAGCCCGCCTTGACGTAAATGGGCATGGTTTCAAGCGGAGCGCTTGCCGTGGTGTTCTGTCCACCGCTTAGTCGCTTGCCCGCCCAGAAATCAATCCATTGATGACCTGCCGGAAGATAGAGAGCGCGCTCTTTGGCGCCTTCTGTGGTGACAGGATTGATCAGCAGAGCGCCGCCGAACATGAACTGATCCGGAATGCCAGTAACCTTGGGATCCGAAGAGAATTCAAGCGGTAAGGCGCGCATGAGCGTTTCGCCGTTTTTGGTTACGCCCCACGCAGAGGAATAAATATAGGGCAGAAGCGCATATCGCAAATCGTCGTACTTGCGAAGGATTTGCTCAACGTCCGAGCCGTAGTTCCAAATTTCAGCGTTGGACTTATAGCCGTGAACCCGGAAGAGAGGGCAAAACGCGCCGTATTGGAACCAGCGCACCAGGAGCTCATGAAACGCCGGCGAAGTGTATTGATCGTCGGGTCGGAAGAAGCCGCCGATGTCCGTGGTCCAGTACGGCAAGCCGGACATGCTGAAGCTGAGCCCGCCCGGAATTTGGCGCCGGAAGGTAGTCCAGTCGGAGCTAATGTCGCCGGACCAAGAAGCAGCTCCGTTCCGCTGCTGTCCCGCAAATGCCGAGCGGGTCAGGATAACAACGCGCTTTTGATCGGTTGTGCCACGCTGCCCCTCGTAAATTGTTTTCGTTACATATAAAGGATAGGCGTTGCGGACCGAATTGCCAGAACCGAGAAAGGTCTGTTTGCCCTTCAGAATATCGAACTCCGGCTCCGAAGCATCCATCCACCAACCGTCCATGCCTTTGTCGAAGATGCCAGACTTGAGTTCGGACCAAAACGCGGTTTGGGCGTCGGGATTAAAAATGTCCACCCACGGCTCACCCTTGATTAAGAACGAGCGGTCCTGCAAGCGTTTGTATACATCGGACTCCGGTCCGAAGCGAGACCAGACGGAAATTAACATGTGGAGATCTTGGGCATGCAACTGATCCATCATTTCCTTGGGATGAGGATAGAACTCTTCGTCGAACTTGGCGGCGTTCCATCCGTATTTGCCCCAGTATTGCCAGTCCTGAATCAAAGCATCCACGGGGATCTTACGCTTGCGGAATTCAGCACCGATATCCAGGATTTCCTTTTCGTTATGATAGCGCTCGCGGCACTGCAGATATCCGTAAGCCCACTTAGGAAAGAGGGGAGCCGCGCCGGTAATCTGGCGATATTCGGAAATGACGCGATTGAGGTCGGGGCCGTAAAAGAAATAGTAGTCAATGGCATCGCCGAGTTCCGAGCGAAAGGTTGTGGTGTCAGAGGGAAGCCGAACAGCGAGCTGCACTCCAGCGGGACCGCCTGCAGCCGACACTTCGTATTCTTTGCCAGCATCCAAATTGAGTACGCCACTTGCTACGCTGGGCGTCCACATGTTGGTGATGTCGATGACAGGCTTGCCCTCCACCTTGACCACGAGTTGATCTTTGTTGTCGCTAGCGAGCCTGAAGCCGTAGGCACCCTTGACTGTGGAAGTAAATTTGCCTTTGCCGGTTTTGGGATCGACCTCAATCGGTTGGTCGGCTGGATTGAAATCCGTTAGGGATGGATTGTTCCAGAGCAATCCGAATCCGCGATTGGAGAGCAATACGGGCACGGAGATATTGGTATTTGCCTGGTGCAGTCGGATGGGAACGCCGCGGACGTTGAAGATACCTTCCTGATGCTGGCCGAGGCCGTAGAGCGCTTCGTCGGATGGGGAAGTGAAGGTCTGCTGGATTTGCCACGCATCATTGTTCGGTGCGGACTGGACATCAAAGGCTTTGCCGCCAGCTTCCGGTTCCGCCAGCAACAACTCTCCCGCATTCGTCCAAAAGCTTACAGCGGACGTTGCCGAGTTGACCCGCACTTCAATGCTGGCGGTGCGAATTTTGACCTGCTCGTTGCCGGCGACAGTTTTCAAAGCCTTGCCGTCGCACTCTTGCGTGACGATCGGAACTTTTGGCGCGGGAATCTCACCAGTGCGGCTAACCACGACGTGGATAACGCGGTCCCCGCACGATTCAATTTTCATGGTTCCCGTTCCCATCTTCAGAACGACGCCAGCAGCATCTGAGTGCGGATCGGTGACAGGCGACTGAGCTCCAGCGGGAATTGAAAACACGAATGCAAGCACGGGCAAGATGCTGCAGGACTTCAGTGACGGCATTAGGTGAACCTTTCGATGCATCGATTTAGTTCCGCCAGGCAAAATTCTTGTCGCCGGTGATGCGCCGCAAAACTCAAATCCTATGGCGCACTTAACTCTTCCTCGCCTTGCTGCATTCCAACTGCGGCTCGATTCAAGCCTTGCTCTTGCAATCGCTTTGAAATTTCAAAGGCTTGCGTGGCTAGGTTGCGATCACCAACCTTTCAATGTTTTTGTAACCCGGCGACCGCAGGTCAGACAAACATCGCGGCGCATTGCCAAGGTCCGTTATTTGAGTTGGCTGTGCGAACGCTGCGGTATTAAACCACTGGGTACGGATTTGATTTGCGACATGGTAATTACCAATTATGTTTACATTCTGACCGACGCCAAATCCACCGAGTCCCGTATTCGGCCCGTTAATCCGCAACGGGAAACCGCCCTTCAATGCCACGATGCCGCTGGTTTGCCAGCCGCCGGCCTCAGCGTTCAGCACAGGGGTCATACCGTTACCATACTTTCGGCCTTGTCCCACCGGGAGTTCATACACGTAGCTGAGAACGAAACCGTGGGCAACGTCGTTGGGATCAACGGATTTTTTAGCCGCCAGGTTGTACACGTCTCGAATATTTTCCGAGAAGGCTCCGCTGGTATTCGCCCAGGTGGTTGGTCCGCCAATGTTGTCGAGGAACTTCGAGAACGTATAGGACGCCATCAGCGTCAGGCTGTTCGACACGCGATGAGTGAAGCTGAAATCCAGGGCATTGTACCGGCCATCGCCACCCGGAATCAGGTTTTCATTGATATTGCAGAATTCGGGATGAGGCCGAAGCAGTTGGCCCTGACGAACCGTAGGCTGTTCCAAGCCGCACCCGCTCGCCGCGACGTGACCAAAGAACGGATTAGCAACCAGGGTGTTAAGCGCAGTTCCCATTGAGAAATATTTTGTAGGTAACTGGTTCAGGTTGAAGCCGCTGGTAACAACATGCACGCTGTGATTGCCCACATACGAAAGTTCAAGCAAGTCTTTCGGCGATGGTGCGTACTGAAGTCTGTAGGACCACTGCTGCGTGTAGTAGGCCTTGCGGGAGGGCGATACCGCCGTAACGTCGAAAGCCACGTTGGTCAAACCGCCCAACGACTTCCCGACGACGGGCACAAGGCCGCTGGTAAACGCGTTCCTCAACGAGCATCCAGCGCACGGCCCGACACCGTTGGTGGTTGCAACATACGGCGTATCAGCCGCGAATCCGGGAATAATCGGTACACCCGGATACTGCCGCGGGAAGAACACTCCGTAACCGCCGCCAAAGTTAAAGAACGAGACGTCTTGGTCCGCGCTGCCTTGTGAGTCGCCGGTCTCGATCAACTGCCGCTGCGAATTGTTCACCGACGAGTTTAGCTGCACAAAGTTGAAGACGTTCCGCAAATTGAGCGGCAACTCGGTTACCTGCTTGGTAGAAACCTCCGCGGCCAGGTTGGCGTTATCCGTCGTAAAGAGCGGCGCCTCGGAATTGACTTCGATCTGGTCTGATTGACCAATGCTTAGTGCGATCGTTTGCGTGGCCGATTGCCCGACTTCCAGTGTGATATTTTCTTGCTTGAACGTCTTGAACCCTTTTGCCTCAACGGTCAATGTATACGTTCCGGCAGGCAGCAGGGCGAACGAGAAATTACCTTCCGCATCAGACTTGAAGCTGCGCTTGATTCCCTTTTCAGTGTTCGAAATGGTGACAGTCGCGTCAGCAACACGCGCCCCAGATGGATCTTCCACAAATCCAGCAAACGTTGCCGAGGAAGCCGCAGTCTGCCCATACGCGCCAGGCATCAATGCAAGGAGCGCGGCACAGAAAACAGCCAAAACTACGATTAGCGATACTCGCTGAGATCTATTCAGGAACAGCACCCCCATTCGGTCCGTGAACGCCCGTGAGTCGACAGATTGCGACTTGGTTAGACGGGCCACTAGCACGCCGAATGTGAGAAAACTATGCCTGAACCGGTCCAGCGTCTAGGTTGTTTGCGGTAACCTACCTATTGCTAGTCCGCGAAGTCCTCTGTTGACAACGGATTACGGAAAGGAGTAAAAGTACAGCGTCGCGGGAAAGTTAGCGGTACAGTACGGAAGCTTTTGCTCGCCGAGGGGCAAAATCTTTATGGCGGCAGATGGCCACTCACCACAACTCGCTCCAGGAACCTATTGCACCGGCCGCTCGTCCGCAGATTAAAGCACTGTTGGATGACATTCTGCAGAGTGTCCCTTTTCGGACTAGCCAACAATGTCAAAACCTATTTCGCTACGTAGTCGAACACAGCCTAGCAGGAGCCGATGAGTCCCTCCGAGAACGGTTGATCGGAATTGAAGTCTTTGGCCGCTCACCGGATTACGACACGGCGGAAGATCCAGTGGTGCGACTGCGAGCCGCGGACATTAGAAAGCGGCTGGCGCAGTATTATCAAACCCACAAGGACGCGCCTGGCAACTGGAAAATTGAGATCCCGACTGGGTCTTACAGAGCTCAGTTTTATCCACTGCCGCCTGCGCGCGCGCCGGTGCCGATTCATAGTGAAGCGGAATCGGCTGTGCACGCGGAATTGCCAAAGGCAGCCCATGTAGATTCGGTTTCGTCACCCGCTCAGCCGAAGAAGAGCACTCAAGTGCGGATACTCCTGGTGACCACGGCATCCTTGGTTGCCGTGATTGCCGCCCTGCTTCTGACGCGGACCATTTCCCGCGCGTCGACGGCGTCAGATCTCTTCTGGGAGCCGGTGCTAGACAATCCCAAGCCGACATTGGTTTGCACTGGAAGTAACCCGGTCTACCTCTTGTCGCAGGAAGCGCTTGTCAAATACAAGACCACTCATCTGCGTGATCAAGACTCGGCGCCAAACTTTCAAACGCTGGTGCCGAGAGAAGAGCTTAAGAATTTCGGCTCGGCAGATTTCCGGCCCATTAAGGACACGTATCTGACGGTCGGCGACGCGTCAGTAATTTCTCAGATATCTTCTTTGCTCACAACGCACCGTCACCCGCTGGATCTTCGATTTGGCAGCGACCTCTCCTTCGGCGACCTGCGCCAGGGTTCGGCGGTGCTGATCGGTGCGTTCAACAACAGCTGGACCTTGAATATGACGGATCACCTCCGATTCGTATTTGATGGCTCGGATAGTCCGGAAGTGCGGGTTCAAGACAGAGTCGACAAATCGCGTTCCTGGCACCCGAAATTGTCCCAGGGAAAAGTCGTGGAAGATTATGCGATTGTCTCTCGAGTCGTTGATACGAAAACTGGAAGTGTGTTCATAACCATTGCCGGTCTTTATCATCCGGGAACCCAAGCCGCAGGAGATTTCGCCACGAACCCGCGATTGATTGCAGAATTTGCAAAGCAGGCTCCGAAGGACTGGAGCAAGAAAAATCTCCAGCTCGTTCTCCACACGAACGTCGTCAACGACGTACCGGACTCCCCCACCGTTGTTGCGGCCCATTATTGGTAACTGGCTGAGCCGCGCCTAAGCATCACGCCTTGAACTCAGACAATTCCTGCTTCTCTTCAGATGATTGTTGACACCATGTAGCAAGTCTGCGAATCTTCCAACGATTTTTCACACCACGAAGCGAGGTTCATGGTCCGGTTGCTGGTGCTCACTCCGCGTTGACGTAATTTCTTCTGCTGCTCGCGCGTCGATGAGAATCAATGCCGATGACTAAGATTACCTGTGGCAAAGAACCGAAGGGCTTTCCTAAGATCAACAAGCATCGCAGCCGCCGCTGCTCTGGTCCCAAAAATTCCCGGTTTCCGGTCGGCGGCTGATTCCGCCTCCACGTTTGAGTGGCAAGCGGGCGGGCTCCAGTTTCACTTTGAAGTGGCATCGGGAAAACTCCGGCAACACGGACTCCTCCCGGTTGGCACAACGCTGAAACAGGCTGACTTCTCCGCGGGCGTAGAAGTTGCTCTGCAATGCAGCGGCGAAAATTCTCCGGATCAGGGCATGAAGTCTGGCATGGGGCAGCCGGGCATGCGACTGGAATTTGTGGAAAAACGCGAGGAAACATCAGGCGACGTTCGTCGCCTGATCTGCGTACACCGGGACTCCGCATTGCAGCTCCGCGTGGAGTCAATTTACGAATCCTTTGCCGGACTCTCCGTTGTGCGGCGGTATTCGCGTGTAACCAACGAAGGCTTTGCTCCGGTCGGGATTGAGTTCCTGAGTTGCGCGATGCTTCATGGTCTCGCCGACCCGCAAAACTATGATCACGAACTTCGGATTCATCTGCCTGTGAACAGTTGGATGGCGGAAGCGCAATGGCACACTTTCCGCCCATCGGAAATGGGTTTCGTGGAAAACGAACGAACCAGTTGGTCGGAAGCGCAGGCCGGCAGCACAGGAAGCTGGTCCACCGAGCGATATTTGCCTTTAGCAATGGTTGAGAATTCGCGGCTCGGGCTTACGTGGTTCTGGCAAATCGAACACAACGGCTCCTGGTATTGGGAAATTTCGAACACTGCGTTCCGTGGTATCCATGCGGACAACGTATACGCGTACATCGGTGGACCAGATGATCTCCACTCGGCTGCCTGGAAAGAGCTCAAGCCGGGCCAAACGTACCAAGCGGTGCCCGCTGCAGTTGGTGTTGTCGCCGGTGGTTTTTCGGAAGCGGTCGAGGCGCTCACCTACTACCGCCGTTCTGCCTGCATGAAGCCGCGAACGGACAATTCAAAATGCTCCGTAATTTTCAATGACTACATGAACTGCCTCTGGGGCGATCCGACAGAAGAAAAGGAATTGCCGCTGATTGCCGCAGCCGCCACGACCGGTTGCGAGTACTTCGTTATCGACGCAGGATGGTACGCGGAGTTGCAAGAAGACTGGAGCCCAACCATCGGGGCCTGGATGCCGACTCAAGGTCGCTGGCCGCGCGGCCTCAAATTCGTGCTCGACGAAGTTCGAAAAGCCGGAATGATTCCCGGAGTCTGGCTTGAGCCGGAAGTTGCCGGAGCCAAATCCACTTTAGCCCAAAAACCCGACAACTGGTTTCTTGTGCGTCACGGCAAGCGAGTGTTGAAGAATTCGCGCTATATGCTCGATTTTCGCAATTTCGAAGTCACGGCTTACCTCGATGCGGTCCTCGCGCGCCTCGTGAATGACTACGGTGTTGGCTACATCAAAATGGACTACAACGTTGATTCCCTGCAAGGAACCGAACTGCATGCCGACAGCTTTGGCCAAGGGCTGCTGGACCACAATCGCGCCCATTTGGCATGGTTGGACCGAGTCGTGAACCGGTACCCGGATCTCGTCGTCGAGAATTGCGGCAGCGGCGGTGGGCGCATGGACTACGCGATGCTTAGCCGTTTGCAATTGCAATCGATGACCGATCAGGAAGACTACTTGAAACTTCCGGGCATATTGGTCGGCTCCACTGCGGCAGTTCTGCCCGAGCAGTTGGCGATCTGGTCCTATCCGTTAGCAGATGCGGACGCCGACCAGGCCAGCTTTAATATGGTCACCGCAATGACGTGCCGCATCCATCAAAGCGGCCGCCTCGACAAAAATGGCCCGCAAACTCTTTCCCAAGTTAGAGACGGCATTAGAGTTTATAAAGACGTGCTCCGCAAGCATATTCCTCATTCGGTGCCGTTCTATCCGCTGGGATTGCCTGACGTCACGAACCGCACTTCTCCCATTGCGCTCGGAATGCGCTCGCCCGATCAGACCGTGGTCGCAGTCTGGAGAATTGACGGTCCCACCAAATCTACGATTCCCGTAAAACTCCGGAACGCAAAACTCCTCTACCCAAGCGGCCTCGGAATCAATTTGAGCTCGAATGCCGAGACTTTGTCCGTAGAATTTCCGCGCACCCGTATGGCATGTCTGCTGACCGGCACCTAAACGAAATACGGAGCTACGAACCATCACGACGCAGCGACTTCCGCCCTGGGTCGCGCCGCCGCCCGCTGGTCCCGGATAGCGCGAAAGCCTTTCGGAGCCGGAGTCTGCGATCGAACTTCGTAGGAGTTTCTGGATCGAGTCTATTTTTAGGCATTTTCAGCAAGGGTTCGAAATTCTTTGGTTCAGCAACATGAACTATTTCTTCTTTTTCAGCAGCGCAGCGCTGTCCAGGCTGCGACGAAAACATTCTGCCAAGGATAGGCGGAACTGTAGCGAACCCAGATGCGGCGTGCGGTGATGCGCACCTGCGCGGCGATTTTCAGCAGCTTCAGCCGGATGGTATCGACTTGGGCTTCCGCCCACTCCGTACCCGCCAAGCCCAACCGCCGCAAGGCCTCGACCAGCACATAGGCCAGCGAGGAGAAGTACAGCCGCAACTGATTGGCCCGCAGCGTCTCCGTGCTCATCCGGTCCGCGAACAAGCTCAACTGCTCCTTGATGCGGTTTTCCATCTCTCCCCGTGCGCAGTAGACTGGCTCGGATAGTCCGAAGTGCGGGTTCAGGGCAGAGTCGACAAATCGCGTTCTTGGCGAGCGAAATTGTACCAGGGAAAAGTCGTGGAAGATTATGCGATTGTCTCTCGAGTCGTTGATACGAAAACTGGAAGTGTGTTCATAACCATTGCCGGTCTTTATCATCCGGGAACCCAAGCCGCAGGAGATTTCGCTACGAACCCGCGATTGATTGCAGAATTTGCAAAGCAGGCTCCGAAGGACTGGAGCAAGAAAAATCTCCAGCTCGTTCTCCACACGAACGTCGTCAACGACGTACCGGACTCCCCCACCGTTGTTGCGGCCCATTATTGGTAACTGGCTGAGCCGCGCCTAAGCATCACGCCTTGAACTCAGACAATTCCTGCTTCTCTTCAAATGATTGTTGACACCGTGTAGCAAGTCTGCGAATCTTCCAACGATTTTTCACACCACGAAGCGAGGTTCATGGTCCGGTTGCTGGTGCTCACTCCGCGTTGACGTAATTTCTTCTGCTGCTCGCGCGTCGATGAGAATCAATGCCGATGACTAAGATTACCTGTGGCAAAGAACCGAAGGGCTTTCCTAAGATCAACAAGCATCGCAGCCGCCGTTGCTCTGGTCCCAAAAATTCCCGGTTTCCGGTCGGCGGCTGATTCCGCCTCCACGTTTGAGTGGCAAGCGGGCGGGCTCCAGTTTCACTTTGAAGTGGCATCGGGAAAACTCCGGCAACACGGACTCCTCCCGGTTGGCACAACGCTGAAACAGGCTGACTTCTCCTCGGGCGTAGAAGTTGCTCTGCAATGCAGCGGCGAAAATTCTCCGGATCAGGGCATGAAGTCTGGCATGGGGCAGCCGGGCATGCGACTGGAATTTGTGGAAAAGCGCGAGGAAACATCAGGCGACGTTCGTCGCCTGATCTGCGTACACCGAGACTCCGCATTGCAGCTCCGCGTAGAATCAATTTACGAATCCTTTGCCGGGCTTTCCGTTGTGCGGCGGTATTCGCGTGTAACCAACGAAGGCTTTGCTCCGGTCGGGATTGAGTTCCTGAGTTGCGCGATGCTTCATGGTCTCGCCGACCCGCAAAACTATGATCACGAACTTCGGATTCATCTGCCTGTGAACAGTTGGATGGCGGAAGCGCAATGGCACACTTTCCGCCCATCCGAAATGGGTTTCGTGGAAAACGAACGAACCAGTTGGTCGGAAGCGCAGGCCGGCAGCACAGGAAGCTGGTCCACCGAGCGATATTTGCCTTTAGCAATGGTTGAGAATTCGCGCCTCGGGCTTACGTGGTTCTGGCAAATCGAACACAACGGCTCCTGGTATTGGGAAATTTCGAACACTGCGTTCCGTGGTATCCATGCGGACAACGTATACGCGTACATCGGTGGACCAGATGATCTCCACTCGGCTGCCTGGAAAGAGCTCAAGCCGGGCCAAACGTACCAAGCGGTGCCCGCTGCAGTTGGTGTTGTCGCCGGTGGTTTTTCGGAAGCGGTCGAGGCGCTCACCTACTACCGCCGTTCTGCCTGCATGAAGCCGCGAACGGACAATTCAAAATGCTCCGTAATTTTCAATGACTACATGAACTGCCTCTGGGGCGATCCGACAGAAGAAAAGGAATTGCCGCTGATTGCCGCAGCCGCCACGACCGGTTGCGAGTACTTCGTTATCGACGCAGGATGGTACGCGGAGTTGCAAGAAGACTGGAGCCCAACCATCGGGGCCTGGATGCCGACTCAAGGTCGCTGGCCGCGCGGCCTCAAATTCGTGCTCGACGAAGTTCGAAAAGCCGGAATGATTCCCGGAGTCTGGCTTGAGCCGGAAGTTGCCGGAGCCAAATCCACTTTAGCCCAAAAGCCCGACAACTGGTTTCTTGTGCGTCACGGCAAGCGAGTGTTGAAGAATTCGCGCTATATGCTCGATTTTCGCAATTTCGAAGTCACGGCTTACCTCGATGCGGTCCTCGCGCGCCTCGTGAATGACTACGGTGTTGGCTACATCAAAATGGACTACAACGTTGATTCCCTGCAAGGAACCGAACTGCATGCCGACAGCTTTGGCCAAGGGCTGCTCGACCACAATCGCGCCCATTTGGCATGGTTGGACCGAGTCGCGAACCGGTACCCGGATCTCGTCGTCGAGAATTGCGGCAGCGGCGGTGGGCGCATGGACTACGCGATGCTTAGCCGTTTGCAATTGCAATCGATGACCGATCAGGAAGACTACTTGAAACTTCCGGGCATATTGGTCGGCTCCACTGCGGCAGTTCTGCCCGAGCAGTTGGCCATCTGGTCCTATCCGTTAGCAGATGCGGACGCCGACCAGGCCAGCTTTAATATGGTCACCGCAATGACGTGCCGCATTCATCAAAGCGGCCGCCTCGACAAAAATGGCCCGCAAACTCTTTCCCAAGTTAGAGACGGCATTAGAGTTTATAAAGACGTGCTCCGCAAGCATATTCCTCATTCGGTGCCGTTCTATCCGCTGGGATTGCCTGACGTCACGAACCGCACTTCTCCCATTGCGCTCGGAATGCGCTCGCCCGATCAGACCGTGGTCGCAGTCTGGAGAATTGACGGTCCCACCAAATCTACGATTCCCGTAAAACTCCGGAACGCAAAACTCCTCTACCCAAGCGGCCTCGGAATCAATTTGAGCTCGAATGCCGAGACTCTGTCCGTAGAATTTCCGCGCACCCGTATGGCATGTCTGCTGACCGGCACCTAAACGAAATACGGCGCTACGAACCATCACGACGCAGCGACTTCCGTCCTGGGTCGCGCCGCCGCCCGCTGGTCCCGGATAGCGCGAAAGCCTTTCGGAGCCGGAGTCTGCGATCGAACTTCGTAGGAGTTTGTGGATCGAGTCTATTTTTAGGCATTTTCAGCAAGGGTTCGAAATTCTTTGGTTCAGCAACATGAACTAGCTCGCCGACAAGAAAGGCCTTAAGGATAAGGATCGCCAGACATTCATGCAGAGCTGCCTCAATAAGGCCGCTGACACCGGCTCCAGCGCCAACGTTAGCGAGCAGGACAAAGCCAAAACCTGCAACGACCTCGCGGATAAGAAAGGGCTAAAGGGCGCCGATCGGCGGTCGTTCGTGAAGGATTGCATGAAAAAAGCCAACCCCCAGTAGGTTCGTGCGGCAACTGTTTAGGACGGCAGTAAAGGATTCGGCACTGCATTGCGGACTGTGAAAGTGGCAGTACTAAGACGAAGGAGAGTTCATATGAATCGGAAGCTGACAATGACAGACGAGAAGCAATTTATCACTAATAGTTTTGTTCAGGTAACCAAGCGCCTGTTGATGTTCGGTATGCTAGCGCTTGCAATCGCAGTGCCCGCTATCGCTCAGAATCCTGAGATTCAGGAGAAGCTTGCGGCCGTGAAGCAAGCGGCCGCGGAAAACAAGCAGAAGATTCGCCAGTATCAATGGATCGAAACGACGCAACTCACTTTGAAGGGTGACGCTAAACCCCCGACGAAAAATAGTTGCGTGTACGGCCCGGACGGTAAAGTCCAAAAGACCATGATTGGTGCGCCTCCACCTCCGCCCAGCGGCGGCAAGATGAAGCAAAAAGTCATCGCGAACAAGAAAGCGGAAATGAAAGACTACATGCAAGATGTAAAGGCCGTCCTCGCCATGTACGTGCCGCCCGACCCACAGAAAATGCAAGCAGATTTCCAGGCAGGCAAAGTCTCTTTGAACCCTGCACCCGGCGCGGTGAATTTGATCTTCGCGGATTATGCCCAGCCCGGCGACAAGATGACTCTCACGTTCGACACTGCCACCAAGAAGATAGGCGCATTGAAGATCGATACGTACATGGGTAAGGAGAAAGATGTTGTGACATTGCAGGTGCAGATGGCTAGCTTGCCGGATGGCACCAGCTACGAGTCGCAAACAGTTCTCAACGCAACGGCGAAGCAGTTGGTGGTAACAACCACAAATTCCGATTACAAAAAGGTTGGAGGGAACTAGGCAAATGGTACGGCCGGACAATGTTCGGGGTACGTTTGGCCTTCATCGGGAAAACCGTGGTTGGTCGAGTAACGAAAGGGAGGTCAAGTGGATCGGTTCTGGAAGACGACGAAGAAAGTTCTGTTCGCTCTAACCTTAGGGGCGTTGCTTTGCATGTCTGGAGCAAATGCGCAAACGCCGGCGGAGTCCGGCGTTACCTCGCCGCAGCCTAAGGAAGGTAGCTCAGACTCCGGGTTGCACGTAGATATTGCTCCGTACCTGTGGTTCAGCGGCATGCATGGGACCGTCGGAGTCCGCAACCAAGAGGCCTCCGTGCACGCAGGTTTTGGCGATATTTTTAACTATCTCAACATGGGCCTGATGGGCGCAGCGGAGGTTCGCTACAACCGCGTCATCATGCCCGTGGACTTCATCTGGATGAAGCTATCCGACGACAAGGCCCTCCCGTTTGGACAGCAAGCCACCACTGTCAAAGCGAAAATGACCGAGACATTGCTAACTCCCAAAATCGGCTATCGAATCGCCGATGGGGAGAGAGTGAAAGTGGATGCGCTATTCGGGGTTCGTTATTGGCACCTGTCCACGGATCTCACCCTGCAAAGAAATCAGGTACTCGGAACATTGTCGGATTCAGGCAACTGGGTAGATGCAATTGCTGGTGGCAGAATCACGGCCGAGCTAGCGCCGAAGACCTTCATAACGATAGCGGGAGATGCGGGAGGGGGATCTGCGCGGTCGGACTACCAAGTGGGAGGATTTCTCGGCTACCAGATCTCCCGCAAATGTGTATTGCAGGCCGGATATCGGTATCTCAGCGTAAATTACCGGCCCAATTCGACAAGCAATTTTGTGTACGACTTGAACATGCCTGGCCTATTGGTGGGCGCGACGATAAACCTGAAGTAGGGAAGCTGGTTGCTTTGCCAATTCCTTACAAAAGGCAAAAGTGACGACTTCACAGCAAGAATCCATGGGTCCCGGTCGGTGATTAGGCAGATTGTATGGCACAAGACGATATGGAAGTCGGAGGAGAAGAGTCTCAAAACGCTATTTCAGGCCGCCGATCGTTCGTTCTATGGAGCCGCGAATGCATACGGCGCGGAGACTATGCCTTTGAAATGCCGACACGCGAGCGTTTAGATGCCAGCTAGCGTTCATCTATCTATTTACCAAGCACAATGATTGCGAAGCTTGTAGGACCTGCCGAACGAACGGTACACATGTGCCATCATTTGGAGACAGGCCCCGCAGGTAGCACAGGGGAAGAGGAAATACTGTCGTCGGGCAGGAGGACCTGGAAGATTCCAAGAGCTGTTGCTGTGAGAGGTGCGGCGAGGGCCACACCGAGAGTCGGAACACAGCTTCGCTTTTCTCAGTCAGCGTGTAGTGATTGGGTCACGCCAGGTGAAGAGTCGCGCCTGCCATCTTCAAGACTCCGTCAGAGATCATGAATCACTTTGGGGGCAAAGGCGGCTCGCAACGCGTTCATCACAGCCAGAATGTCGATAACTTCTTGAGTGATGGCGCCACTGACCGGACTTAAATGACCGGTGGCTGCGAAGGCCATGCCAATGACGCTCAGCGCCATGCCACCCACAGCGCTCTGAAGTGCGATGGATCGCATGCGGCGGCTGATGTGCATGAACTCATCCACTTTCTTGAGAGAGTTATCCATGATCACGACACCGGCCGCTTCCGCTGTCACGTCGCTGTTCTGTCCGATCGCCATGCCAACCGTGGCAGCCATCATGGCCGGGGCGTCGTTGATGCCGTCCCCTACGTAAAGAGTCTTGGCGGCGGCAGTTTCCTTGCGGACGATCGCAAGCTTCTCTTCAGGGCTTTTCTGGGCGTAGATTTCGGTGATCCCTACTTGCTCAGCGAGGTAACGAGCCTCCGACTCGCGATCTCCCGACACGATCATCACCCGCTGGAATTGGTGCTTGGGACCCAAATGCTTCACGAAGGAACGGCTCTCCGCTCGGGGCGCGTCGCGAAAGCGCAAGGTCGCCGAGTAGCGATTGTCGATTACCACCACGCATTCGAGGCCGCCGCCGACCGGTGGGAGTTGATCGAGGCTAGCGATCTTTTGTGCCGCGAGCTTACCGCGACTAGTGATCTGCAATTGATGGCCGGACACGGTTCCGCGCAGCCCCTGGCCGGGCTGTTCGCTCACTTCGGCGGCCTCCGGGAGTCGGAGTGCATCCTCCTTCGCGGCAGCGAGGATGGCTCGGGCCAGCGGATGCTTGGAGTAGCGCTCAAGGCTCGCCACGAAAGTAAGCACCTCCCGCTGCGTAAAGCCAGGAGCGATGAGCTGCTCCGTCAGTTTTGGCTCGCCATAAGTGAGCGTCCCGGTCTTATCGAAAATCGCAGTCCGACACCCAGCGATTTGCTCAAGCACGACTGGACTCTTAACGATAATCGCGCGTCGAGCACAAAGGGAAATCGAACCGATGATGGCGATGGGAATGGCGAGAAGCAAAGGGCAAGGAGTGGCGATGACCAACACCGCGAGGAAACGAATCGATTCACCACTGATCACCCAGGCTAAAATGGCCACGGCCAGGGCGACCGGCGTGTAAATCGCTCCGAGTTGATCGCCAAGCCGCCGCAGCTGCGGCCGCTTGGCCTCGGACTCTCGCATGACTTGCATGATCTTCGCGTAGCGCGAATCGGCCGCTCGCTGGGTCGTGCGAATGGTCAGGGCCGACTCGCCGTTGATCGCGCCGGAGATCACCGTCGAGCCGTTGGTCTTGGTAATCTTGAACGGCTCACCGGTGAGATAGGATTCATCCATCACCCCGTGGCCATCGGTCACCACGCCATCAGCCGGACAAATCTCATGCGGATAAATCACGAGGGTATCACCCACCGCAATCTCCGCGAGCGTCACGTCCAGCACTTCCGTCGTGTGTTTTCGGTGGGCAATCGAAGGCATCCGTTTAGCCAGCGCTGCAAGCACCGAAGAGGCGCTCCGCAAGGCATAGCTTTCCAGTGCCTCGCCGCCAGAGAGCATCAAGATGATAATTGAGCCGGCCAGATATTCGCCCAGCAGGATGGAAGTAATGATGGAAATGCCACCCAGCAGATCGGAACCAAATTCCCGCTTCAGGAGCTTCCGAAGCAAGTCATAGAGAAGCGGAAGGCCACCGAAAACGAATGTGGCCAGCAGTGGAATCTGGTAAATGCGCGGCGTGGTGTGAAAAGCGAAGCGGAGCACAAGATGCAGAAGAATGGACGCGATGGAAAAAGCTGCGATGATTGTGGTTTTGCGATGCCAGAGACCAGATAGCGAATTCCAGGAAAGACTGGGGACCGACGCCTGATTCAGCTTCGGCTTTACCACTTTTTCCGAGCTGTCGGCGAGTGGAGGTTCTGAGACGGTCTTCATAGGGGACCATTCCGGCTGCTGACGATCAGGCAGCTCCTTTTAGCTTCATCCTTTGATATCGCACCGACTCCTCGAATTTCGGGTTGCATGCCCTAACCATTACACGACGATCTGGACCACAGAATGTGCCCATTTACTTCGATCCGCGAATAAACCCAATCTTCACAACTTACGGTGAGACCAGCGCGCATTGCGAATTGTGATAATTCGCCACAAACTGCGAACAAAAACTGAAGTGAGAACGTAAACCTGACTTGGCATCGTGCCATAACTCACGTGCAGTTAAATGTCCTAAACGGCACAGAAGTTGTTCCACGTAGAAACTGCAGGGGCTTTTGTGAGGCCCGCGTTCATCGGGATGCGAAATCGCACTGACGCTGGACGAATTTCCGAAAGTATCCACGCCCGGCGCTCAGTTTGGGCAATCTCAAGTATGGATCAACAGTTCAGCCCTTTCTTGAGAGCATTGAGTGTTTCTCGGCCTTACATGATTGTGTTACGCTCACCTCAAATCCTGTTCGCCATAGGCTCAAACAGCAGTGAAGGAGCGGCCCATGGGCAGTCGAAATCGCGCCGTACTGCTACTAGGTCTTTTCACAATCGGCGCGCTCTTAATCTCAGCGGCAAGTAAACCGCAGTCCGGCACATCCCGTTCCAGCGAAGTAACGTCAACCAGCAACCTCGACGGCCAGGTACCTGCATCGTTCGATCAGGATGTGGCGAGGGTCGTTGCAGAAATTGATCGGATTGAAGCCGACACTCTCAGCGAGATGAAAGGCACTTCGCTCGATCGCCAGGGGCAGGTCCGCACCCTGGGAAAGCTACTGCTCTTCGATAAGCATCTCTCGGTCAATCAGAACGAGGCGTGCAGTTTTTGCCATACGCCAGAGACGGGATTCACCGGGCCGGTCCAATCTTTGAATCTGACGACTGTGTCGTATCCCGGATCGGTGAGAGTGCGGTTCAGCAATCGGAAACCGCAAAGCTACATGTACGCGCCTTTTGCTCCGGTGCTCCACTACAATGCGCTCCAGGGTGACTTTGTAGGCGGGAATTTCTGGGATATGCGCGCGACCGGCTATCGCTTGCAGAACCCAAGCGCCGAACAAGCGCAGGGACCGCCGACGAATCCGGTAGAAATGGGATTGCCAGATTCGGCTTGTGTTGCTTACCGCCTTTCCCAGGCTCCCTATCGCAAACTTTTTGAGACGGTTTGGGGGGCGGACTCGTTAAACATTCAATGGCCTTCCGACGTGGAAAAAGTCTGTACGATTCCCGGGCCGCCACCTGCGAATGATCAGTACCCGGTCCATCTCAGCATGGCAGACCGAGCGCGGGCTGACCATGTATATGACTGCTTCGGCTTGGCGATCTCCGCATACGAGTTCTCACCAGAGGTGAGTCCCTTCACATCCAAGTACGACTACGTCCAGGCAGGAACGGACCAATTCACGCCGCAGGAAAAATTCGGCTACGAGCTGTTCCGCGGCAAGGCGCGATGCAACGAGTGTCATCGCGATGGAGGGCCCGGCGAAGAGCCCCTCTTTACGGACTTTACGGCCAGTAATTTCGGCGTCCCCAGAAATCCGGGATTACAGATCTACTACGAGGGCCGGCCTGACCAACGTGGCTACACTCCTAACCCCGCCGGAGACGCTTATGTCGATAAGGGAGTTGGATCCTTTCTGCGTACGTTGCAAAGCGATAGCGGCCAACTGAATCCTGATTCAGACTGGACCAAGCTCGCGCCGAAGTTCGACGCGAAGTTCCAGGTAGCCACTTTGCGCAATGTCGATATGCGTCCAAGGCCTGACTTCGTGAAAGCCTACATGCACAACGGCTACTTCAAAAGCCTGAAAGAAGTGGTGCACTTTTACAACACGCGGGATGTTCTGCCCAAGTGCACGGCAGGTGATCCCGGCGAAAAGGTCATGTGCTGGCCAGCTCCCGAAGACTCAAACAACCTCAACCAACGACAACTCGGCAACCTTAAGCTCACGGACCAGGAGGAGGATGCCCTTGTTTCTTTCCTGAGGACCCTCACTGACGGCTACAAGGTCCCGAACCCGCGAGCCGCAAAGTAGTTTTTGGCCGCGCGTGTGGACCCGCCATGCTCATCCAAGAGTCGACTAGTCGCGTACCGGGAAAGGATCGAGAAACGCTAGTGCTCTATCGGATGCGCGTTTCACAAAAGCGTGAAGTGGGGCGCGGTGCTCTGCGCGCGTTCGATAGAGCCGTTTGAACCAAGCCGCCCGTGGTTGCGGCGGACGCGGGACCTATGCAAATTGAATGGAGTGAGAGAGCGGTGTTGAGTTGCCGCTGAGTGGTGCGGCGAAGCGCGGAAGACAACCCCAGACGGTGGCGAGTTGGCAGAAGCGCAAAACGGTGGCCAAGAGAGTGGGTGGGGAAGTTGGAATAAGGGATTTCGTCTGCGGCAAAGCACAGAGGGCTGAACGTGCCGAAGCGCGTGAAAGATTCGAGTTGGAGAGAGTGTTTTCATGCGGCGGCGATGACCAGCGGTGGAGAACGAAGTCGCATTTCGGCAGCCGTAAGCCTTTCGATGACCTTCATTGAGCCATCACACTTGGGGCAGCGCCAAAGATCGGTGCATTCATTAGTGGAGGAGGCGTCTGGTTGGGCTGGTGGATCTGGTCGCGCCCCGAGCAAGTGAAAACAAAGCGGCAGGCGTGTGGCGCGTCGGCGGTTGGCCAAGAAGCCAAAGTTTCGGATGCGCACGAAGCCTTGCGGGAGCAGATGCAACAGGAAGCGGCGCAAGAACTCATCGACAGATAGAGGCAGGCACTTCTGTTCGTTGTGGTGGGCCGAATCGCGCCAGCGAAAGACAACTTGGCCATCCGCAAAGGACACCAAGCGATGGTTGGAGATGGCCACGCGATGAGTGTACCGGCCGAGATACTGGAGCACATGCTGTGGGCCGCCAAACGGTGGTTTCGCGTAGACCACCCAGTCTTTGCGGAACAGTGGACGTATCCAGGCGGCAAAGATTTTCGGCTCGGCGAGTAGCGCCAGATTTCCGTGAAAGCAGAATCGGCCGTCCTGGAATGCTTGCTTAAGACCAGCTACAAACTTGCCGCGAAAGACGCGGCTGAGCACCTTGATGGGAAGAAACAACCGGTAGGGTGATCGAATCCAGTGCATGTGATCGAGCGAAAGGCCGCCTGCGGGAATCACGCAATGGACATGCGGGTGAAGGCCAAGCTTTTGATTCCAGGTATGCAACACGCTGAAGAAGCCGATTTCCGCGCCGAGGTGTCGCGGATCGCGTGCAACTTCAAGAAGGGTTTCGGCACTGGCGCGAAACAAAAGATCGTAGACGGCCTTCTTGTTCTGCAGAGCGAGTGGCGCCAACTCACGAGGTAACGTGAAGACCACATGGACATAATGCGTCGGGAGAAGTTCTCGTTGACGCGCGGCAATCCATCGTTCCCGAGTACCCGTCTGACACTTAGGGCAGTGCCGGTTGCGGCAGGAGTTGTAAGAGATGGCGCGATGTCCGCAGCGAGTGCATTCATCGACATGGCCGCCGAGTGCGGCGGTGCGGCACCGCGCAATGGCCAGCAGCACTTTGACGTGCTTCCAACGAATCCACTGACGGTTTCGTTCGATGAACGTGTCGCCCGCGATGCGGATGAGATCGGCCACCTCGAGGGGTGGCCGGCTCATCTATTCGTTCCGGTGTTCGTCTTTCAGCTTCAGCGAATCCAAAGGACTGGCAGTCGCGTGCAGATGACGCTGCGAAAGATGCAGGTAGATGGTGGTCTCTTTCAGATCGCTGTGGCCTAACAGGATCTGAATGGTGCGCAGATCCGCGCCCGCTTCCAGCAGATGCGTGGCGAAACAGTGGCGCAGCGTGTGCGGGTAGATGACTTTCTGGAGGGCGGCCTTCTGAGCCGCACCTTTGCATGCATGGCAGATCGCCTTGGGCGTGCTGGGCCGATCACTGGCGTGCGCATACCTGCTAGGAAACAGCCATATGCTGGGCTTGCGTCGCAACCGGCGCCAGTGTTGACGGAGTTCATCGAGCAACATCGGACTGAGCATCACGTCCCGGTCTCTGCGACCTTTACCACCTCGGACGTGAATCACCATGCGCTGACTGTCGATGTCACTCACTTTCAGGCGCGCAAGTTCGGCACGTCGGAGTCCGGTGGCGTAGAGAGTCATCAGCAAAGTGCGATGCAAAGGAATGCGAGCCGAATCGATCAGTCGTGCCACTTCTTCCTGACTCAAGATCGTCGGTAAGTGACGCGTCGTTTTCGGGTAGGGGGTCTCTTCCAGACTCCAGGTCTTCCTGAGAGTTTTGATGTAGAAGAATCGAAGAGCTGCCAAGCGTTGCCGAACCGTGGGCGTTGCCAATTTCTCTTTTTGGAAAAGTTCGGCCTGGTATTCGCGAATATGCCGAGGGCCCAAGCGGTCGGGGGGAAGGTGGAATCGCCGAGAAAAATCTTCGACGGCGCGGATGTAACAATCTATGGTAGTCTCAGCATAATTACGACGCTGGAGTTCCTTCAGCATCATTTTTCTTAGATGGGTCACAGGGACCTCCTTGTGACCCCAACTTATCTCAGCCCTCAGGCAACCACCGATCCACTCACCTCACGCGTAGCGTCCGCCGCCGGGCGGCTTGGTTCAAACGGCGTTCGAGGACAAAGCACTTCAAGTGTCGCGAGCTGTTTGCAAATACCTCTTGGGTGCAGGATTGGGTGCAGTTAGAGAGGACAGAATGGCTCCGAATTTCTCGTAAGCGACACCAGATAGGGCGTTTAGATTTTTGTTTCCATCGGCTGTTAACCGAAGGGTTGCTAGTTCGAATCTAGCCCGGGGAGCCAAATTCTCGCGTGCTCTCGGTTACCGACAAAGCCACCCCTCCCCAATATTTGCGATTCTACTGCGCGCGTGTCGTGCGGATCTCATGGACGACACCCCAGTTGACCGAAGCGGCGCTCGCCGGCACAAGGCTTCCCGGTCACGCCGTAACGCGAAGTGCAGGTTAGTTTGATTTATTGAGAGGGTAGTGGGGGAATGGAGGAGTAATTGAGGGAAGGTGGAGGCTTTGGTAGGTCGCCATCAGGATCGTCCGGAGGCAGCAGCGTAGCTTTTTGGAGGGAACTCTGCGGCACGCTTGCTGCTTTCGAGGATTGCCTCCATTTTTGTGCAGGTCCTGCACATCGCATTGGATAGAGAGACGCAGAACTGTCCAGCAAGAATGTTCATATCTAATTCGATGGGCTTGCCGGTGGATACGCGGACAAGAGAGACGAATCCCCATTGTCCAGCGGGGATCGAATTTAGCGCCAGTCGCAGCTCCCAGGGTGGCTGCTTTAGACCGAGGCCAGACCAGGCGAGCACCAGCTTGCCGTCCGCTTCGTAATTCATGGGAAGAAACGAGCTCGGCGAGAACCCATTGGGATGAAGCATCTGTACGACTACACCGTCGAATCCGAGCGGCTGGAATGTTTCCTCGATTACCCGGCAGATTTCCGTGATCGTGTCGCAAGAATCGAGTACTTCAGAAGCATGGCGCACGGCCAGATGATTTGCCACGCGCTGGCGACGCCTGGCGGCGTGTTGCATCAGGGAAAGCATTTCGCCGAACTCTCCATATCGAAGCTGTTGCACGCCAACCAGCACTGCCGTGCCCGTTAACGCGAGAATCAGAGCTACGGCTGCGGCGTGGTGCAGCAGCACGAGGCTGATTAAGCCGAATCCAGCGGTGACGGTGTACAAGAGAAGCACGGCTTCCCGTTGAGACAATCCGCGTTTCAATAATTTATGGTGAATATGGTTGCGATCGCCCATGAAAATGGGCTTTCCACCAATAAACCGGCGCGCGACAGAAAGGACCACATCCAGAATCGGAAATCCGAGGGACACCAGTGGGATTGAAACCGCAACGATCGTCGGCGATTTCTGGGATCCCGCGATTGCGAGCGCACTGAGCAGGAAGCCGATGAACAGACTGCCGGAATCTCCGAGGAAGATAGTAGCTGGATGGAAATTAAAGCGCAGAAAGCCGGAAATCACACCGGCCAGAACCACCGCGAAAACACTAACCATTGGATCTGGCGTGAACAATGTGACAACGAACATAACAATGGTCGAAAACAAAGCTGAGCCCGCGGCCAGTCCATCCAGGCCATCGATAAGATTGAACGCGTTCGTGATCAGCAGGACCCAGAAAATGGTGAGTGGCAGACCAATCGCCGTCTGCAGGCTATCGGACGTGGACATCAGATCAAAACGGTGAATTCCAAATCCACCGAAGAACAGCATTGTTGCGGCAATGGCTTGCACCAGGAACTTCAGTGCAGGACTGGCGCCGCGCATATCGTCATATAAGCCGAGCAGGAAGATGAGCACCGCGGGTGCGAGAAGTTTGAGAGTCGAGACAGGGGCTAGGGTAATCGCGGCTTGGGGCCACCTGGCGAGCAACAGCGTAACGCCAACCACGAGAAGAAAAGCGAGGCAAATCGAGACGCCACCGATTCGAGGTACGGGTTTTGTGTGGACGTGCCGGTCGAGCACGGGAGTATCCATCCACCCCTGCGATTGAGCCAAATCGCGCACAATCCGTGTTAAAGCGGACGAAAGCGCGAATGCAAGCGCGAAAAGAAGGATCAGCAGAATCGGCACGAACGCATTCCTCTCAATTAGCGGGCTGGCTGGGAACTTCAAACGGGAAACTTGGGTTCACTTTGATTGATCTGAGGGCAGGGGCCTTACACGGCTCAGAGGAAGCCGTGGGATAGATTCATCGCGGTTTGGCGATTTGGAAACAGTGAGTGACATGAGATTGCAATATTGATTCGTAATGCTTTCCCAGGAATAGAACTCCCTGGCGCGATTCATCGCGCCGCACCTCATGGTTGAGAGCTCCGCCTGGTCGGAGTCCACAGCTTCCACGCGAGCGCTTACCATCTTTGACGTTGAGAAAAAAAGCGCTGAGTCGCCCAGCACTTCCCGATTAAATGGGTTGTCGTGCGCGATCACAACGTTGCCGCACCCCATCGCCTCGAGCAGCGAAGGGTTTGTGCCACCCACGCTGTGGCCATGGAGATATGCGCGGCAATAAAAGCGAAGGGCCTGAACTTTGGGGGCATCGTAAATCGGTCCGGTAAAGAGAATGCGGTCGCTCTGGTACCCCAACAGAGAGCGCGCATACGTACTTTTGCCATTGTGGTCTCCAACTAGGACCAGACGTGCATTCGTGGATGAGCCAAGAAAGCCTTCGGCGATTTCCCGAACGTGGTTCTCTGGTTCAAAGCGGCAGACGACAAGATAATAAGCACCGGGAATCAATCCAAAAGACTTGAGTTCCTCAGCGCAAGCGTTGCTAATAATTTCGCAACCATACGGAATCACATCGCAAGTCGGCAGGCGGCGATAGCGCGATTCCAGATTGGCTTTAATCGCGCTGGCATCGGTGATGATTCGATCGGGTATCCGCGTGGCTATGGCCTCGGCCGAGTGCAAATACCATCGGGCAATCGGGCTCCATTTGGCGCGCTTCCATTCGAGACCATCCATGTTGATCCATACCGGAGTATTCCAGAACCGAGGCAGCCAGCAGAACATGGAAGAGCCGTATCCAAGCATATAAACCACATCGAAGCGGGAGCGGGCCTGCCACAGACTTTCCGCATCAAAGAATAAAGTCGTGAGCGGACCAAGATTGCGAGTTTTCAAGTGACGAAGGGTAACACCTTTGTAAGTTTCCTCTCCACCTTGCGCGGCTTCACAAAACACGGTGACTTCGTGTCCGCGCTCCACCAAGCGGACAGCTAATTGCTCCGCAAACGTCTCAAATCCGCCATAGCGGGCGGGAATTCCGCGCGTGCCCAGAATCGCCAGCCTCATCGGCATCCTCCGAAATTCGTCATTGCCCACTGGAAACTGCTCACAGCCGCATTCCTTCCTTTCAAATAGTTAAATCCGACGTTTACGCCGGGCAGGCTTTCTGAGAGCAATGGGTGCGGTCTTGCGAGTTGGAGATTGTTTGAAAGAAGCCGCGAACTTCAGGCAACTTGTTTGGTCAGGCCGAAGTATCCGAGATAAACATTGCGAACAATCTCGGAAGAACTTTCCCAGGCGAATTCCTGGGCCCTGGATAATCCGCGACGAGCCAAATACTGGCGCGCTTCGAGATCCTGGTTCAGTTCGAGGATCGCCTCACTGAACTGTTCAACATTTTCCGGAGATATCAGCAGGGCTGCATCTGCGCAGATCTCAGTCAAAGCCGTGGTTTTCGAACAGATGACCGGGACGCCGGAAGCCATCGCTTCCAAGACCGGCATTCCGAAACCCTCGGCCCAGCTGCAAAAAATGAATGCTTTTGCATTGCGATAGAAGGCAGGAAGCTCTGCATCAGAGATATTTTCAAGAATTGCCACATCCTCGGTAAGCCGCAGTGCCTGCCGCAGATCAAAAATCTCCTGGTAGCCGAAGTGCGGCTGGCCAGCAATGACGAGTCGCGGCCGCGGACTGCTAAGCTTTGCCCAGGCTCGCAGGAGATTGGCATGATTCTTTCGCGGCTCCAGGCGCCCCACGGTGAGGAAGTAGCCGCCGGATTCCAATCCGTATTTTTTCACCACCTCTTGCCCTTGTGTGCCGGGGAAAAACCTCTCGCTATCGACGCCGTTGTGAATGGTGTGCACTTTGTTCATGTTGATGGGAAAGCTTTCAGAAATCTGGCGCCGCGAGAAATCGCTGACGGTAAATATTACGACGCTTTTGCGGATCGCTTGGCTGACCAGCAAACGCGAACGGAGAACAAAAAGATTGTCGAAATATTCCGGATGCGTTTCAAAAAGAATATCGTGAACGGTCACTGCACTTGCGCAAGGGGAAAAGGGCGGGGCAATGTACTGCGAGTGGAGCAAGTCCATCCCGTGCCGCCGCGCAAGTTGTGGCAATTGCCAGAGCAGCCTGAGCGCCGCGGGCGCTGGTGGCATGCGGACCAACGTGACGTTCGGCGATCGGAATCCTAAATTCGACTCCAGTAATTTCTCAGGCTCGGCAGCAAGAGCAATGAAGTCGCATTCAGGCGTCGTGGCAACAACCCTGGAGAATAGCTCCAAACAGTGTGTTCGTGACCCCTGAAAAATCCCATCAACTACATGCAGATCCAGGCCTATGCGGGGGCGCGAACTGGAGAACTTTACCCGTTTATCCATCGGCTCTTGAGCAACAATCAGGCGCCAGCGTGGCATAGGTGAGCTTTGACTTAAAATCCAACTCTGGGAAAAACGGACCAAACGCAAGCGCCCAGATAAGATATTCCTGAACGTTCATGAGGTAACTGCCGGAGAGTTGAATGAGAAATACGGCGACAAACATCGCCAGCCTGAAGGAATTTCTGTATACGCGAGTGCGGAAGAAAAGGTAGAACTCCATGGCAAACTTGAAGACGATGCCGACAATCCCCAGTTCGGCAAACGCGCCGGCGATCGCGTTGGGTATGATGCCAACGGTAAAAGCCAAGCCGAGATCCGAGACGTCGGACAGCTTGGCCTGGCCCAATCCTGCTCCCCACCAGAGACTCCTGGGCAATGCCACCATGTAAGCGACGATAAAAGAAGAAAACGTCCGGGAATCGGTGGAAGAATCCTCTCCCGCTGCAACTATCGAGAGCCGATCCGAGATCGGATTCGGTACATAGACGAGCAGCGCCACCAAACTCACTATCGCCAAAAGAATCAGAAGAGTTCTTTTTTCGAAGAGGCGGTTACGGAACGCAATGAGCACCGGAATACCCATTGCGGCGAAGCTGATACTGAGTCCCCCGAAGGATTGGCAAAGTAAAAAAGGAATTCCGATGAAGACCACGTAGAGCAGATTTCTCTTTGTCGGATTTTGCAGTAAGCGCAGCACTGCAAAAACCAGCAAGGGGAGCATAAGCAAGGAGTACACTGACGGCTCGGATGTCAGGAGTTTCAGGCGGTAAACATCGCCCACTCCTTCGATATCCGAATCGCCCCAAAGCAATTCGCGGAATTTGGTGAAAAACACGGCGAGCGCAATCAGGGTTGCGCAAAAATTAAGTTCGATCAGCTGCTCAAAGAGCCGTTCGAGTCCCTCACAGGTCAAAAGCACCACGCAGAATGCATAGACCGTAATGCAGACGGTCCAGAGCAGGACCCCGGACCTTACATAATAAAAAGAAGAGTCAATTCCATTAATCGCGTGTGCGAGCAGGAAGGGCGAAAGACAAACGAGGAATTTTGCGGTGATCCACCGCTGCTTATGCCGGTACAGCCACAGGAACAAAATGGGTGCCAGCATCGTAGTATAGAACAAACCCGTCGGCAGGCCTGCGCTATTCAAGAAGAAGTACACGACGGCGATGGGCAAGTATTTTTGGATTTTGAGCAGGCGAGGATTGGCCACAGCGGGCAATCCCTGCGCCCGTACCACGCCCATACTGGCACGGCTCAGGATATTGCCACCCGATCCGGCGCTCATGACAGCATGCCCCTTTGCAGTAAGGCCTTGAAAGCGAGCCATGATGCGGCCGATTTCATACGGAGAGTTTCATTCCCCGCGAGCAACATGCGCGCCCGAAAAAGAAAGGCCCTTGCCAGACATCCGGTGCACAAAATGGTCCAGGAGATCAGCTTTCGCGGCCCTTTCATATGGGTACTGATATAGAGCTGCAAGCCTCGCACCTGGTCTGAGAAACGCCTGGGGTTAAACCCGCCAAAGTGTATGTAGCTGACTTGAGGAAGATAGGCACATTTCCAACCGCGATCGCAAACTCGCTTGCAGAAATCCACGTCTTCGACGTACATGAAGTAGTTTTCGTCCAACCCGCCCAACGCAGACCATTGCTCGACGCGCACGAGTAAGAAAGATCCCTGCACCCAGTCAACGTCATAGGCATAACTCTCGCTAAAAAGTGCCGGGGAGAGGAGCATTTTGCGCAAAAGGATCAGCCGCAAGGGCGAAGGAAACCTCCCCGTACAGGCTATCGGGACGCGTTCCGTATTCAGCATATTTATAGTCAGGAGCGCGTATTTTTCGTGGCTTTCCAGCCAGTGGAGTGCAGGGGCAATCGGCGCGATCAACCTGGTGTCTGGATTCAGAAGCAACAGGAACCTGCCACGCGCCTGTTTTGCGGCGAGATTATTCGCCGCGGAAAAACCAAGATTACTGTGGAGCTGCATAGTTTTTACCCATGGGAATTCGCGCGCGACAAATTCGGCCGAACCATCCGAAGACGCATTGTCGGCCAGGACTACTTCCGTGCCGGAGGGGGCAAACCGCGCGATGGACTCCAGGCAATCGGCGAGGAAATGTTTACTGTTATGGCTGACGAGAAGAATCGAAAGGTTCAAGCGCGACTCCGGAATTCTGGCTCAGACACTATGATTTGAGGACCTTCTCCGATACGTGCTTGTAAATACCTGCAATTAATCGCTGGGAACGTTTGCTGTCACTCCCACGTCCCGCATGAGAGAAAGCCAATCGACGGACGGCGAGAAGAGGCCAGTGCACAGATGGGTCGCGAGGCCGGGCATGGGTACCCACAATTTTGCCCGGTTGCCAAATAAAATTTGCCGCCAGCCAAAAAACCAGGCTCTGGCGAAAATCTTCCAATAATGCTCGTCTTTGAGAGCGAATTTCACCGGCGTTAGGGGATTGAATACCCGCCGTTTCGTAAGGCTTAACCACATCGCACAGTCGTTGTTGCCGCGGGCGTAGGTGCGTAGCTGGCGCTCAAATCTTGCCAGCGTGGCTTTTCTGGTTAGAAAGGTCAGGCAGGTTGAGGCAGCCGTACGCCAGTGGCGCCCCTCAAAAACTGTCACCCACTTGGGTTCATGATGCAATTTAAGGTGGTAGCAATCGGGATGGTCGTATGGAGTAACGAAGTCCACGCCGTGCACGTTGCGGAGAAACTGCATCAACCGAGCAAATTGACCTGGAAGATAGACGTAATCATCTTCCGCAAAATAAACCAGGTCGCTATCTTCCTGCTGCTGCAAAATGTCGATCTGCTTGCCGAATGTGGCCTGATTGCCGACGCCAGACAGGGGAACCAGAACCAGATCCCGGGCTTGGAAATAATCCTGGAAAAGAGCGGAATATTCCTCGGGACAGCCATCGAGAACGGCCCATATTTTAACGCGAAGATCTCCCAGTGACTCTTTGAATGACCGCAAGCAAATCTCGGCGAGCTTGAGTTTGTCATCGCTGAATGGTAATCCAGCCGCAGGCTTCGCCACTTTTGGATAGATGCGGTAGGCAATCGCGAGATCGTAGCTCGACATTTCACCGCTGCGAAAGCCGCGGCTCCTTGACGACAAGATAGTAGTAGCTGTGGAATCGGCCCTCGCTCGGATCGTACCGCTCCACGGCCTTGACGCGCGCACCGTTGCTTTCGACGAAGCGTTCGACTTCTGTCCTGGCAACGCCGTTCATACGTATCGGAGCGAGCCCAAAGATCTTGAACAGCCAACTCTGTGGAACGCCCACAAGGGCGAGCACGGACCACAACCGTCTCCGCCCCTGGATCCGCTGGCGTACGGGCACTTCATTTGTAAGTTGAAAGACGATCACGCCGCCGTTTTTTGCAACCCGGATGAATTCGGAGAGGTAGCCAAGAATCATGCTTTTCTTCGGAAGGTGTTGAAGTACGAGAACGGAAAACACAAAGTCAAAAGTGGCGTCCGCAAACGGCAGATCTGCGCTCGCGCTGGCGATAAATTCGCACTCTGGCCGATCCGAGTTGAATTTTATGGCAAGCTCCACCATTTTTCCGGAAACATCGATCCCTACACTGGAACGGAAATATTCAGAGAATGCCCGGGTCATCCTTCCCACACCGCATCCAAAATCAAGCATCTCCCCGGGTGAAACGCTTATCCCATTTTCGTGACACATGGTGGTCACGCGGTTTGCTTCTCGCCGGCCGTCGCGGAAAAATTCTTCTTTGTTCCATTTACCGAACTTTTTCTCCGGATCGGAAAGGATGGCCCACAATGGGTCGAGTTCCGCCATCGCGTTCCAGCCCGACGTAGTGGAATCTAAACTAGCCGACTTCATTGCAGGCCTGCGTAAGAATTCAGTTCTCTCTTTCGCATTCATGGCGAGTTAACCGGTAACAGTTGCACTGTCGGGGGATTTTCGGATTCTTCTTCCCGTATTGTTCTCGTAACGCGCGATGTTGTACCAGAAGAACAAACGATAAATTAGGGAAGGCAATGGTAGGCGGGAATCCACAAAGCGCGTTGCCGGCTGCAGCGCGGCGCCCGCCCATGTGGCCGCGACTTTTGCGACTCGATAGCTCAGTTGCGCTTGCCGGTGTTGCCGCTGCTGCAGTGCAAAGCGCCCGGCTTCTTTTTGAAAGAACAGCCTTTCCGCTGGGGCATTGCGTTCGCGTTTCCGGCATACGTCCGAGAAGCGAAGAAATTGGTGGTGATACGCAACGGCTTCGGCGTTATAGATCAGGCGCAGTCCCGAACTGCCCAGCCGGTATCCCAGTTCGGTATCTTCATAGGCGGCTGTCTTGAATTCTTCATCAAACAGACCGTTGTCCCTCAAAAAGTCTGCCTTCAGGCTCACGTTGCAGGCAGCGAAGTCGAACCACCGAACCTCGCGGCCATGACGAAAGTTGCGAAATCCAAATAGTGGGCCTTCTTCGCCATACCAGCGCATGAACGGAGTCGGCTTCACAGCCGCGGACCAAGTCACATATCCGAGAATGCCCTTGGATTGCTCCCGATGCTTTTTGTGCCATTCCACATGCTGCAAGACTAAATTCCGTGACGGAACAATATCGCTGTCGGTAAATAGAATCAGCTTCGAGCGGACTTCCAGGATCCCAACGTTTCGCGCCGCCGCCGGTCCCTTGTTCGACTGCCTGAGGTAGCGCACGGGAAAAAAGCAATTCGCCTGCGATTCGGTCACCACAGATTCGGTGTGATCTGTCGAGCCGTCGTCCACGACGATCAACTCGCTGACCAGCTCCGGCGCGGACTGTCTGGCATAAGCATCCAGAGCAAGTTTCAGGACACTCGCCCGGTTATAGGTAGGAATTACGACTGTTAGCGCATCCATGGTTACTGCCTGCTTAGAACGAAAATTCTTCGATAAGATGGCTCCCGGTCCGCCCACTGAAGAAGTTTTTCGCTCACCTTAGAAAACATCCGAAGGCAAAGGCGGAATAGGTAATTCCAGGGCCGGTACTTTTCCAACTGCATCATCCGGCAATGAAAAGTTAGACTCTCGTTGGCGATCGATCTCATTTTCCAGCCCGGAGGTAGTTCCGAAAAAAGATCGGTGCCGGGAAAGGGAAATAGCATGTGCTCTTCCAGCCACACCGGCGGGGTCATCTTTAGTCTCAAATATTGCTCATGAAGCTTGCTGTCCAAGGCCTGGGCAGAGGGGCCACAGGGATACCCAATCACCGCAACGGCGCGCGATACGCGCAGTGCTTCTGAAACAACAGCAGGCCGGCCGTCTGGCGGAACGTGCTCCATCACATCGGAAACGACCACTACATCAAACGAGCGGTCCGCGAAAGGCAAACTGGTTCCGGAGCCAAGCACGGCGCGCATGGGCGGTCGTGGCGTCTCCGGGAAACTTACATCGCAACCGACGAATGGGTGTGGATAGAACTCCCCGAGGCCGATGGATCCTGACCCTACTTCCAGAATCCGGCAACCGTTCTGCAGGTCAACCAGACGCCGGAGTTCGCGGAAGATCGGCAGATAACGGACAGCGCGATTAAGCAACGGGAATAATTCTCCTCGCATGCCGCATGGCAGGAACCAAACTTTCCAACTTGCTCCAGTCATAGCGGTCGAAAAAGCGACAGAAAAGCATGGCTGTCAGATACATGACGCCGAACGCAATTCCCAGGATCGCGAGTCCGTACCACGCGGGTGACTTCTGGCGAACCAGAAGAAAGAGCGCGGCTGCGAGCGGCACAGAGATTCCCACTGGCTTGAGATAGGCGTCTAGGATCAACTTCGAAATCGAATATTTTGTGTCGCGATGGAAAAGATAGAGAAAATAACTGGAAGCGGAGACAAGCGAAATAGCGGTTCCAAAGATCGCACCGGCAAATCCGAATTGATAAATCAGCCCAAGGCTCAGAATAATATTCAGAGCAATTCCGACCAGTGCAGACTGCAAGCCGGGCTTGAGATTCCCTCTTCCGGCAAAAATGAAAAAGCCCGGTCCGGTCACGAGATTGTAAAAATTTATCCAAGTCAAACCAGCCAGCGGCAGTCCGAGAAGAGACAAGTTCGGCCCGATCCACAACTCCACGAAACGCGTCGAAGTTGCGGTGACGTAGCAAACTATCGGAACGCCGACAAAAGCGAGATATTTTTGAGCGCGAAAGTAGAGTTCTTCGATGCGCCGCTCGTCCTGCAGCGCATCGAGTTCGGAGGCGGCGGGGAGCACTGGACCGAGCACGAGGCCAATGAGACCGCGAATCTTGAGGGCCACGTCGCTCGCAATGTCGTACCAGCCCGCTGCCGAGACTCCAGTGAACAAAGCAAGCAGCAATTTTTCGAGCTGGTTATGAATCGCACCCGCTGCCTGCGTGACATAGAGACGGAGACTGAAACCAAACATTCGTTTCGCTTCTTCCAGTTCGACATGGCTGACTTTGAGCGCAACATCTGGAAGCAGGCTTCGAATCACACTGATATATAAAACGAGGGCAAGAAGCGACCCGCTGACCTGGCCACAAATCAAGCCGCGAATTCCCCACCCGCGAAACAACAGGACCAGACTTACCAGCGCCGCGCAGTAAATGTTCGCCGCTCCGATCCAGTTCGCAAGATCCAGACGTTGAAGACCGGAAGTTACAGACGCGAACAATAAGCTCAAAATATTTGCCCCAATAACAATGATGTAGCAGCGAAGCAGAAAACCAAGTTCGGCCGGCCGCAGCGGACTTCCGCGGAAAAGAATCGCTGGAAGCAAGGAGCTTCCGAACCACAAAATGAAACCGAAGCCAACGGCGAGCAGGACAAAAATGACCAGGCCAGTACTCAAAAGAGTGTTTAATCCCAGTAAGTCTTTGCGAGCGTGAAACTCCGCCACATGTTTGCTGAGCGTCCCGACCATTCCGAAATCGGCAAGCGAGGTCAGGCTGCTGAAAGCCAGAAACACCGCCCACGTTCCGTAACCCGCTGTCCCAATCTTGTAGAGGATTATCGGGGTCAGCAGAAATGGAACTGGAGCCACCAGGAACGATCGCACTCCGCTGGAGATCACGTTGCGTATGATCTTGGCGCTGAGAGGATCACTTTTCCGATTGGCCAGTTCAGGCAAGTTTTGCTCGTTCTTTTTGCTTCGTTTCATCGCGACTCGATGCCGCAAGGCCAGCAACCGCTAGGTCAGCGGTTCTACGTCCGTGGCGTCCACATCCACGGCCAAGGCGCGCTGGATGAGTTCGATCGAAACGACAAGACGAAACTTCCCTTTGCGACGTACCAAAATTCCTTGCAGGCCTGCCAAGGGGCCGCACTTTAACCTCACCCGCCGGCCAGCCGTGAGAAAGGGATGCGGTTCGGCATGTAACTGACCGTGCAAGCGCGCGCGCAGGGCCTCGATATCTTCGCCGGGGAGCGCCGCCGGAGTGCCGCCAAATCCCACCAGCCACGCTACGCCGGGCACCTGCAGCACGTTTAACCGATCCCTCATTTCCATCCGGACGAACACATAACTGGGAAAGAACGGAAGTTCCAACTCGACTCGGCGATCGCTCCACCGACGGACCGCGCGATACACCGGCAGGAAACATTCCATTCCGCGGCGCGAAATCTCGGCCGCGGCTTTTTTCTCGTGGTTCGCAGAGGTATATGCCGCGTACCAGAGCGCCTGCGTCTCTACCGGGGGCCAATCCGGTCGCAGGATGGGTGCCTCGATTGGAAATGGGTCAGTGGACATTGCGTTCTTCACCCCTAGATACAGCTTCGCCCCCTAAGCCACAGGTCAAAAAACGACCTAACATCCATGACGACAATTACTTACAACCAGTTCAGCGCTTAATGCTGCACGCCATTAGAGCCGTTCTTACCGACAAATTTGACCCAAACACGGTTCGCCTCAGCCTGCAGCCACGAACCGTTCGGGGGTGCCCAGGGCATCTTCGCGTTCACGGTTTCCAAAACCTCCGCGGCAAGCGCCTTTCCGGGCTCCTGCGGATCGATCGAATTCCAAGCCTCTTGGCCCAGCACGATCACCGAGCCAGCCACCAGGCCCACAAGAATTCCAAAAGCCATTATCAACAGTCGCGGGGGAGAGGACTTTCGCTCCGGGATACTCGCCGGATCCAGAATTTTGACGCTGGGAATCTCTTTCGCTTCCTGAACCTTGGCCAGTTCGAATTGCTGCGTGAGCGTTTCATAGACCGCTTCCTGAATTTGCACGCGACGATAGAGGTCCGCGTACGTCGCGCCTAAAAGGGGCAAATTGCGGAGGGATGGAAATTGGGATTGTGCGTTGCCATCGGGTGAAGAAGCCGCGGCGTGCGCGCCGCCTCCGATGTTCTGCAATTGTTGCTGGAGTTCAGCAATTCTGGCTTTCACAGAACGCACCCGGACGTTGTTGTCTGTATAAATCGCCTGCAAGCCGCGCAACTGGGATTCCAGCCCGATCAGTTCGCCTTCGACGCTCGCCGCTCCCTGCAACATGGCTTTCGCTTCTTCCTTGATCTCAATAGTCTTGTTCTTGCTCGAAAATTGACTGAAATCCTGGGTGGCCTGGTCCAGATCGTGTTTCACCCCGACGAGCCGATCTTCCAGGAAAATTCTCTCGCGGCGAGCGGAGGACGTGGACAACTGGGCGACTAGTTTGTTGAGCTCTTCCACATAAGCAGACGCGATAGCTGCCGCGCGCTTTGGATCACGATCGCTTACAACTACGGTAACGATCCCACTTTTGCGGTCTTCCCGGAGGCTGGTGTTATCGCTCAGCCTAACGCGCGCGTCTTCCATGAATTTCGACCGATAGACTTCGCGAAGATTAAATCGATCGATGATCCGATCCAGGACGGTTTCACTACCGAGAATGCCGATGAACAATGCTCCTGAACTTTTTACGCCGAGTAAGTCCCCGGCCATCGAGGTTAAACCCGGCCCGGTATTCGATTTGTTCGACATTGCAGCCAGCATCGCCAGTCCAGCCGTCGGCTGAGTGTCGGGAGGCATAAGGCGAGTCGCAGCGTCATAACGCTTCGGCAGGAGGAACGCGACAATAGCTGCAAGCGCCAGGCACACACCAACGACTTGGGCCAGCAGACGCCGGTTGCTCCAAAGCGTCCGCAACTTGGGAACGACGTCGTCGCCGGCTGGAGCAGTCGCGCGGGATACCTGCGGCAGATACACTTCCAGCGGTGTCTCGGTCGGCGCTTCCGTCTGCGGTTTTACGGCCTGCTGTGCCACAGTTTCCTCTTCTCCAGATCTCCTCTGAGGTACGAAGCCTTCGCCCAGCTAGTTCTCCTTAGGGCGCTACGCGCCCTCCAGTGGGCATGAAAGTGATACCCACTGTGGATGTGATATTCACTTGTGGACCCGCGGCAAGCAGCGGATAGTTCCACTTTTCGTACTGGACGGACGCGCTTACATTCCACACGCGGCGAAACCAGAAACTGGTGCTGACCGACGCGTCGTTGAGATTTCCACCACCTGGCAAAAAAGAAGGACTCACCTGCATGTGACGGTAAGAGAACTCCAGGTTGGACCGGGGCCCCAACCAATAGCGGCTCCATGCCTGGTACGACTTTCCGTCCCTACCCACCGGGTTTCCCATCAACTGGCCCTCATTTGTGTAGAGATCGTGATAGATGTGGTCCCAATAAATGAAAAATCCCGGCTGGATTGTGTAGGGGACATCTGTATATGACGCCTCCATCCGCAAATCCAAATGGGGCAATCCTGGTAGTTTCGGGAAATAGATGCCCGGGTTCATGCCCGCGCGGCGGAAGTCGGCGAGCGGGGAAGTGTTGTCGTCGGCGATGGAATCGAGATAGAAGGTCATAGGCAAGCGGCGAAACGACACGGTATAGGAAACATCCAAGCCGCCCGTGCGTTTACCAGGGTCAGTGGCAATCGATTGACCGGATCCGCGTGCAGTGGTGCTGATGTAGCTGTTCACGACTCTGCGAAGTGTCAGCGGCTCGCCTTCGCCGCCTAAAATCACCGTCCGCGTAAACCCCACCTCAAGGTTCGGCAGCGGCATAAGGCTTATTTTTTCACCATGAAAAAACGGGTTCGGCGGGAACTGGTTACCCTCGATATTTCCAAAAAACAGATCAATCCGGATAGCTCCCATATAACGAAATATCCACGGAAGGTAAAAAGGAGTGGTGCGATTCAGTTGAATCATTCGCACGGGAACGGCGTTGTCGCTCACCAAAAACGATCCAGTTCTAGTGGGGCCCCAGGATAGACTCTGCTGCCCAAACGTCAGCTGCCAGTTATCAAAATTAAGTCCCGCGTAGGCATCCAGAACCTGAAAATGGCTGGTCTCTGGAGTTGGATTAGCCGGTTGGATTGGATTCTGGTCCGCACCGGCGATGAAATTCCGAACGTCCGTCGAGTAGGCTGGCCCAGACGGCGCATACTGATACTCTCCGCGCGAATAGAAAACCCAGCGGCCCGCGGTGGCCCAACCCGAGAAGCCGGTCACATTGTTGACTCCGCTTTCATACGGCCGTCCGAAATCATCGGTCAGCGTTTCTCCAAAGTGATAGGAATCCGTGAGCGGCTGCCCCGAAATATTGGTAAACCGCGTGTAGGCGGATTCAAAATGCGCGGAACGGTTTTCTCCTCCGCCCAGAAGTTCGACGTCTTGCGCGAATTCCCGCTGCAGCGCCTGCATCAGTTGATCCGTACTCCGCGATTCATCCCCGCTCTGTTCGATCTGGCCGGCGGCCTCGTTCAGAAGGCGCGCGCATTCGAGCCGCGTCCAGGGACGCACGCCAAGGCTGGCATTGCGCAAATAGCCCAGGGCATTCAGACGTTCGAAAAGCGGATAGATCCAGCTATCGAGCGGGACATAAGGCGAGCCCTGATTACCGGGCTGCCTTGCGGACTCTCCGCTGAACGAGTCGTGAAAAGATTTCCAGGTAATACCACCAAGTTCCGTGTCGTGGAAATTTGCGTAAACATTCTGGCCAATCATTTCCCCGGCAATCCCGCCAATGAACACGTCCGAGGGGAAATGTTGCTGCGCGTGTACGCGCGAATAGGTGATCATCGTCGCAAGCCCGTAAGCCACAATCTTGGTCAGGGGCCCGGGATATTCATGAGCGATCACGCCCGCAACACTCCATGCAACGGCGGCGTGTGCCGAGGGGAAGGAGCTCCCGCTCGGCTGGAAGAAAAGTCCGCGCCCGTTCCCTTGCATCGGACGGTCGCGACTCGCGACATACTTGGACGCCTCCACGAAGAGCAGACTGTTCAGCGCGGCCTGTGCGGACAGCAAGCCCGTCTCTCGCCACTTGTCGTTGTGAGTGTGCAAGCTCAGCAGATACATGCCGCCAGCGCCGCCAGCGAGCGCAGCCACGCCCGCATTGGAAAGCGTGTTGTAGTGGCTCAAGGTGGTTGGGTTATGAGACAAATGTCCGTTATAACTGCCATCTGTCTGAATCAGTCCGGCAGTAACGCCCGCAATCGGAACGAGCCACTGCGTATCCGCGACGCGAAACTCGCTTGGGCTGGTCCAAATCTGCTTTTGCGTGTACAAGAGATCCTTTCCCATCTCGCGAATGTCCCTGCGAAAACTGTGCACTTGAGTATTTTCTGGCTCACTCCCGTGGGATTTCACCACGGGCGCAGGCGGTTTCTCGTTTCGTCCTTCCGGAGCACTCGAACCGGAGGCGCTGTCCCCAACTGGTTCTCGCCCTTGCGGAATCGACCAGGCCGTGGCGCAGGCCAACAGGCATGCCGCCAACATGCACCACGCCTTTGCACCGTTCCTCGAAATCGTCTTTGGCATTCTTCCTCATGGATGAATATAGGCAACCGTCAAAGCGACGGAAGACAGCAGTTGCGCGGTCTGGAAAATCATCGGCCAGTTACGCGTTCCAACCTTCGGCGCCTTTTCAGGAACGACGATGGTGTCCCCGGGCTTGAGCGGCGCATCCATTGGGTCGCCTTTCCACCAGCCTCCACCGTTATTTTTCGCGGCGATGACGGAGCCGTCGCCCCTGATCACAAAAACCGCGCTCCTATCGGCGATGCCAGTCAGGCCACCCGCCTGACTGAGATACCACTTGGCACTTTGTCCCGTGCGGTAGCTCACGGCGGTGGGATTGAATACTTGTCCGGTGATCATGACGACGTTGGCCTTCTTCGGGATCACCAATACATCACCATCGCGCATGGCCAAATCCGCCTGGGTGTTCTTCCATTCCTTCATATCCGCTTGAATATGAATCACCACGCGGCCGATGGGTGGATTCGCCTGCAAGGCGGAGAGCGACACTTCGGTCTGTCCGATCGCTGTCGCTTTGGCATTCCTTTGGTCCGTATCGTTGTCTGGGAGCGCTTTCAAGTGCACTTGCTCGAGCTTGACGCGCTCGATCAATTCCAAGTACGACTTGGTTTCTAGTTCGCGCACTTCGCGTCGCATCAGAACCGCGCCGTAGGGATAGGCGTTGGGACCGAAGCCGCCGGCCCGCTCCAGGACGGCACTCAAGCGTTCACTCGGGTGAATGCCAAAAGAGCCCGGATGATTCACCTCTCCGCGCACCGTAACGGTGGCTCCCACATCGTTCCATCCCGGGCTCTGCCGAACCGTGAGGACATCTCCATCCTTTAGGAGCAGGTTTTCCTTCGAATCGCCGCTCATCACGGCAGGCAAGGCAACTGTGGAGCTTTCTGTCGCGACTAGTGGCGCATCTCCCTCGGCGTAGCGAGTCAGGTCCGCGCTCTGCGTGTCCGCGCTTCGCTTAAGGCCGCCTGAAGAAAGAATCAGATCCTCAATGTGCATGTTTGAGGTCAAGGGATACTTGCCCGGTTTGGCGACTTCGCCACGGATACTCACCGACGGGGGATCAGCAATTGCGAGATTCTTGTGGATCAGCAGGCGGTCACGCGGTGCCAGCAGGATATTCGCCTCGGGATTGCCTTCCAAGGCGGCTCCAAGACTGACACTGTGAATCTTCATGCTTCCATCAGACTCGGTGCGGAATAGCTGCGCGGATTCAAGCGATGTATCCGCGGAAATCCCTCCTGCGAGAAACACTGCGTCACGAAGGCGTGATTGGCCCGACAGCCGATAAACGCCGGGCGAGTTTACGTCGCCATCCACTGACACGATTGGGGGCGGTTCGAATTCATAACGGCTGAAAACGCGCACAGTATCCAGCGGCTGGAGTTTCGGGGCCGTCGCTGGATTCGCCATCGCCGCGGATAATTCGAAACTTTCCACGCTTGGACGAAAGTCCGGCGGATTCAGTCGAATGATTTCGGCGTATTTGCCGGCCGGCTCCGGCAGTAAATCCTTATAGGATGAGATCAGGTCGGTGAGCTTCATTCCATCGTGATAAGAATATTTTCCCGGTCGCAGGACGTGGCCCTGCAGGTAAATCGTGCTTTCGTTGTACGGCGCTATCGGGAATATATGAACTTCATCACCCGGTTGTATTTTGAATTCCGTCAGTTGCTTCGCCGCGGCCTCCGGTGATTCCTCGACAGGAAGCGCGAGGCTCAGCATGGTCCGCTTTTCGTGAGCAACCAGACGCTGCACTTCAATATTCTTCAGCGTGGCAGCTGGAAGAATCCCACCCGCAAGTTCCAGAACATCTTCCAGCGAGCTTTCGGAGCTCAGTTCATAAATGGCGGGGCGGCGGACCATTCCAGTTACGGTTACTTCGGGGCCCAGGCTCGGTACCAACAAGGAATCGCCGTTCTGCAGCCGCTGCGCGTCAGGGTTTACTCCACGGAGCAGCAGGTCGTAGGCATCTATTTCTTCGATCAACTGCTTACCGCGGAGATGCTGAATCTTGCGCAGGGAGCCTCGCGGCGTTATACCGCCAGCCTCCACCAGCGCGCTGATCGCAGTGGAGAGCGAGCTGATGTCGTACGCGCCAGGCTCCGCTACTTCGCCCACTACGTAGATGCGCACTGTGCGGAGCCGTGCCAGCGTCACATCCGCCGAAGTATCGCGATACTGAGTGCGCAACTGATCTTCCACTGATCGCTGCACATCGCCGAGCGAGTAACCGCTTACCAGCAGTGGACCTGACTCCGGCAAATTTATGCGCCCCTGGCGATCCACAACACGCGTCAGCCGCCCGGAAATTCCGCCCCAGAGGTTAATCGTTAAACCGTCGCCGGGACCGACAACATAGTCAGGCCCCACGGGCAGGTCCATGGGAATGGCATCCATATCCCGAGTTCCGTTCCGAAAAACGTTCATACCAAATCGCTCTGGCGTGCGATCGTTGGACGCCGCTTGCACATAGAGGTCATAGAGCGACGGAATATCCGCGTAGGGATTTTGTTTGTGAATCATCGCCACCGGCGGGACTTCCCGGCTAGGGTATGAGTTGCGCCGAACATTCCGCTCCAGACGGATCGGTTTATTCAGCTCGCGCTCGGTTGCCAAAGAGGAGTCGTTGCGCATTGGCAGGGAGGAGGAGGAAAGCGAATCCATGCCGCCCCTGCTGAGCGCGGCGGAGAGACTGCTGGAATCGCCGCTGCGCATGGCACTTTCCAAAGCCCCCTGGGTGCGCGATGAAACATCCATGCTCATCCCCAGGCTGGAACCAAAGCCGGAGTTCGAGAGTTGATCACTGTCTTCAATTCGCGAGTTCGCCCGCATGATTTGCGGGCCCGATTGCGGGGACGAATTGGGAGACGAATTGCGGGGAATGCTTCGATCTTGCTGGCTATCGTTGTCGTTCGTTCCCGGAGAATTTTTGCGGTCATATGGCTCTTCAAGATCGAGACAATTCTCTTCTTGAGTGGCGTCGCAATTTGCGCCTTGCAGTTTCTGCCTCTGGTCCTTCTGTTGTTTCTGGTCGGGACTGGGGGGCCGCATGGATTCCGCATCTTCTTGCGCTTCGATCTGAACCAGTTGCCTGGCTCGCTCTTTCAGGACCAGGTCCTGTTCTTTGGCGGCCGCGGAATCCGGATTCACGCTCGGAAGCAGATAGCCGTACTTCTGAACTAACCGGGTAGCGACGGAACGAAACACCACGTCACTGTCGAGTCGATCGAAGATGGCCTGATCCGTCAGCGAACTATCGTCGACAATCTGCCCGTACCGGGACGCTTCCTGCGCAACCCAGCGTTTCAATTCGACCAAGATTCCTGGTTCTTTCAATAACACCCCCTGAACCTGAGAGGAGGAGGCAGCTACGCGGGCGAGATTTCCCTTTTCCAGTTCGGAACTCTCTGGAGTGGTAGCGGACGACGATTTCGCTTTTCGGGTTGCCGTTTGACGGTTAGGCTCCTGGGCATTCGCAGACGCGCACAAAACAAAGAACAGCCAGCCGGCCAAGCAAAGAATATTCGCGGTACTCCGGAGCAGCGTCTTATAGTTCCTTCTCAATTGACGGCGCTTCCTTTCGTCACAATTTCGGCGACGCTTCTGACCGCGCTTAAGAAACCCTGCTCTGAGGATTCGATCGCGGCGGCGTGGATATCCAGAGACGCCCAATAACACATGCTGTAGTTCTCATGATCGGCGACCGCGATAATCCGCAGTGCGGGATACTCGTGGAGCAGTTCATCGCAGATCGCAGGACGCTTTCCCGGCTCGTCCGCGGTTACCACTAAAAGGTTTGGGCAGGTTTTCTGGACGGCTTCACGAAGATCCATTTCTTCGGACGCCTCTCCCACAATTTCCGCCCAGGGCTCCTCCGCAAGCATTTCAAGTAGGATTTCCCTCATCAGCTTTGGCTGGTTAGCCATGAGAATCCGGCAGGTCTTAACCATGGACATCCCCTTCTGACTGGCAGTATTTGTTCGTTCAGGAAAAAAAGGCAGGCTCAAAGAAGGATGAAAGTGGAACCAACGTTCAGCAGGGAGCGAAATACAAGCGAACCGGCGCTCCGCTTAAGTTCCTGTACTAGCGGGCGGACGGATTCTGAGTAGTTCGAGCACTACCTTTGATAGTACGGAGGATGGGCACTGCTGTTGGCACTTTCCCTGGACCCGGAAAATCCTAAGGGAAATACCCGGTTCCATTTACAGTCTTATCTGTACTGGCGAAATTGCAAATTTATACTGTGTATACGTTTAGGTTACTTGACTTTTGCTTTGTATCGTCTTAAACTCCGTGTTCCTGGTCCATAAATACTTGCGCTCAATGTTTTGTCCTTCCTCCCCGCAAGTTGACACTCCGAGCGGCGGTGATTTATGGAAGTGCCCCTTTCCAAGGGAAAATCAACACAAGATGTGAATCTGTACCTGCTTGGCGAAAATCGCCTGCTGCGGGACACACTGGCAAGGCTCCTTCGAAAGAGACCTGCGATCAAAGTTGTCGGCGTCAGCCGCCATTCAGAAACGGTCTGCGACACAATCCTCTCTTCCAATTGCGAGATTGTATTGACGGACAGCTTCGACACCGACAGCAGACTGGAACAGCTTTCTCGTCTAGTGGGTAAAGTCCCGGGAATCCGCTTGTTACTCTTCGGAATGGACAACGATGCGAAGCTATTCCTGCGCGCTGTCTGCCTCGGAATCAGCGGTTACTTGCTGAAAGATGCTTCCCTTTCTCAAATCGTCGCGGCCGTACATGCCGCGGCGCGGGGCGAAGCGGCTTGCCCACCCGGTCTATGCATGGCCCTGTTTCGCTATGTCTGCAAGATGCACGCCGAAAGCCCCGCCACTTCCAATCAGTTGGTATGCTCACAAAAATCACTCACCGGGCGCCAGCGGCAGCTGCTTCAATTGATCGCCCAGGGGTTGACGAACAAAGAGATCGCGATGAGCCTTCATCTCTCTGAATTCACGGTGAAAAACCACGTTCGTAGGATCATGCGCCAGGCAGATGCCCAGAATCGCCACGAAGCGGTAGCCTTACTGCTGGAGAAAAACAATCCGGCGCTGACTGGAGTCGCCTGAGCCGCGATTGATTTCGTGCAGATTCCAAAACTGTTGACGAGAATTATCCGATTGCTGCTCTGATGAGATTTCCGCGGACGGTCTGCTGCGCGCTGATTTCTTCGTGGAGAATGGTCTTGAGAGTCTCACTTACAAATGAGATCTCCTCTAAAGTTATTGTTGGAAAAAAAGGGAGCGCCATGCACCGGTCCGCGGCCATCTCCGTATGAGCTAACGGCTCTAAACGATCTGCCATCTGTGAAACAAGGTAGGGCTGCCGGTGAATCGCGGGGAAATAAGCCTGGCACTCGATTCCAAGTTCGCGAAGCCGTACCATGACGCGATTTCTCAGGTCATTGGGCTCTGGCAAATCCAATTGAACAACATACACGAACCAACTGCGCTTGAGCCCCTCAACGCCTTGCGGAAGCAAAAGATGGGGAACGCCGGCCAGAGCAGAGTTATACGCGGCTGCGACTTGCTCCCGCTTTTCGAGCATCTCGTTTATTCGAGCGAGCTGCGCAATGCCCAAAGCGCTGTGCAATTCGCTGAGCCGGTAGTTATAGCCGAGGCGGGTGTGGCTGAGCGATGCGGAGTTGTTGTCGCGCCCCTGGTTGCGCAGACCGCGGCACTCGCTGGCTACCTTTTCGTCGTTGGTGAGCAGGGCGCCACCCTCGCCGGTGGTGATCTGCTTATTGGGGTAGAAAGCAAAGACCCCCGCGTCGCCAAAACTGCCAGCACGCCGTCCGTGATACTCGGCTCCAAGGGCTTCGCAGGCGTCTTCGATGACGCGCAGCTTGTACCGGTCCGCAAGTTCGAGGATGCTTTCCATATCGCAGGGCAAACCAAACACGTGAACTGGCAAAATCGCCTTGATCACACGCCCGCTTGCTTTGTTGACCAGCACCCCAACAAGAGGATCAAAGGTGCATCGCTCTTCCAAGAAATGTCGGAGCTGGGCAGTATCGATGTTCAAGGAAACAGGGTCGATGTCGATGAATACCGGATGCGCGCCCTCATACAAAATGCAATTGGTTGAAGCCACAAAACTGAAGGACGTCGTGATGACTTCGTCATGTGCTCCAATGCCGAGGGCGCGAATCGCCAGATGCAGCGCGCTGGTGCCGCTATTCACTGCGACAGCATATTTCACGCCGGTGTAATCGGCGAGCATCCGCTCGAACTCTTCGACCTTCGGGCCAATGCTCAGGCGGCCGGATCGCAGGACATCCACAATGCTGCTGATTTCCGCTTCTCCGACATCCGGCCTTGAGAGAGGTATTTTCATGTTAAAAAACCCAAATCACCTTCTCCCGTTTAGTTGTAATTAGCGTCTGCCGCCACCACCGCTCCAACTGCGGCCACCGCCGCCCCATCCACCAGAACTGTGGCTGCTACCCCAGCCTCCGCCGGAGTGCTGATAGTTCTGGCTCTGCATGGAGCCACTGTCCCGGCTTTGTTTTTCGGAGTCGAGAGATTGTGTGGATTCGCCGCTCGGATGCTGCTGCTGGTAACTTGACTTGTCCGATTGCGCCGTAGCCTGACTCGTGGGGTGCTGCTGCTCGTAGCTCGATTTATCCGATTGCGCCGTGGCCTGGCTATTGGGGTGTTGTTGATCGTAACTCGATTTATCCGATTGAGCCGTGGCCTGTGCAGTTTGGGAATTGACGGTGTTCCAGCCGCCACTCCCGTTCGATTTCTCCCAACCGGAGCCAGTGTTTTTGTAGACGTTGCCGTCGTGCCCGGCGTACATGTCTCCATTGGACGATTTTCCCGCAGCGGTGTTGCCGTATGCGGTGGAGGTGCCATACGCTTTGCCACCCTGTGATCCCTGGGCCGAGGCCGCGGTTCCGTTTGCGGTGGAATAATGCTGCGTGTAAGCCGATTTATTCCCCTGCGAAACGTAAGACGATCCCCATTGCGCGGTCGGGCTGGAACCCTGGTGCGTGGCGCCGTAAGTTCCAGTGTACGGATTATACGCCTGGCCAACCGTCTGCTTGCCGTAAGCAGTGGTTGTAGAGGCAGTGCGCGCCGATGTTCCCGTATAGGGATTATACGAAGCGGTGCGTGTGGCGGAACCGTACGCGCCATAAGTGGTTTGGGAGACCCCGTATGCTCCGTTCGCAGTGTGGTAGTAGGAAGTGCCGTAGGCTCCATACGCTGTGGGATATGGATGGTAGACAGGGTATCCATACGGCGGGTACCCGATATAGGGCGGATAGTAATAACCGCTGCCGCTGGCAATGACGGCTCCAACCGCCGCGCCCATCACGAACGCACCCATGTAGCCCGCGGTGTAACTGGATTGTATGTAGCCGCTGGATGTCGTCACTTGCGTAACGTACGTCACGTTGTAAACCGGCGAACTCGGTGGGATCGTGTAAATCACCTGCGGGACGGAACTCGCCGTTGTCCACGGACCTTGCGGTGTGGCGGACATGAACCACACACCTTGCAGGCAGAGATAGTAGACATCGCCGACCTGAATCACTTTGTCGGGGGTGTTCGTCGCGTAATTCAGGGACGTACCTTCAATGGCGGCAAATTGCGGGGCGCCCGTATAAGTAACTTTTGCCTGGGCAGCCGCTTTTGCGGGGTCCAATGTCATCGTGGTGGGAATTTGCGCGATCAGCACCGCATCTTTCGCCTGCGTGGTGCCCGGAACGGAAGAAAGAATCGCGCTTGCGGGACTCGACAGAGGAATATTTGCAAAATCCGGCGGCAAACTGAGGCTGGCAAATGTCCACGGTCCGGTTAGGCTTTGCGCGCTGAACCAGCGCCCGGCCGCCAGGTAATAGTAGGTTTGCGTTGGGCTATAAACGAAAACCGGACTGTCCGTATTGTTGGCGTAAACCAACTGGGTGCCGGGGATCGGCGTGTAAACCGGCTGGCCGTCAAACAGAATCACTTCCGAAGGCAGCGTGCTGTAGAAAATCTGTGGAATGATCGGATTTGGTATCACTGGCGGGGGAACCATGGCCTTGACGGGACCGAATCTCCCCGAGGCAGGCAATTTACTGAACTCCTTTGACAGCTTGTTCACGGGCATCCACGGACCATGCAGGTCTCCCGCGCTGAACCAAAGATTGTTCACGAGCAGAAAGTATTGCGAGCTGGATTTGTCGTAGAACAATGGCCACTGCGTATTCACCACATACTTTAAGTCGGTTTTCGAGATTGGAGAAAGCACCGGTTCGCCATCAACGCCCAGAAGAATAGCCGGCGAATAACTGACAAAAATAAAAGGCGGATCGTTCCTCAACTGGACCGCGTTCACCGATTGCGGTTTGGGCATATACGCGACCAGCCGCTCGAGCGAAGCGTTATAGGTCAACGGCACAAAACTGCGAATCAGCTGGTCCAATTGCGCGGCTGTTCCCGGATCCTGGCCGGGGAAATAGGTATTCAGCACCTGAATGTTGAACATGAACACGTTGTGCGTATCCAGGTTCACTTCCGTGGTGCCTTCAAAGCTCGCGGCGCCAACCACCACTTTGCCGCCCGTTGGCGTGATCTGAAACGCCTGGCGCCATGTGATGTCCGTGTAGTTCAGCCAGCTATCCACCTGCGGCTGGTAAATGATGGCGGTGCCTCCGGGCTTCACCAGCTGACGCGGCCAGCCGGGATCCTGTGCCCGGGCCGACGAGCATGCCATGAGGACTAAGCCAAGAACTGCAATCCAACTTTTTGTGTTGCGCATGTATCCTCCGACTCTAATGTCCGACCAGAATGGTTTCCTGAATTCCTTTGGGTGAATCATTGCGGGACCTTGGCTTCCTCGAGCGTCAGCTTGTAAGCCACGTAATATTTGTAAATATTGCTGACGTATTGCACCGTCTCCTGGCCGATTTCTCTTGATGCCACAAGCTCGACGTTCCCGAACCACAGATTGGGATCCAGCCCCTCGCCTGCGGTTTTTTTTCGCAGCCGCGCGATTCGGTTCGGTCCGGCGTTATACGATGCGAAGACCATCAACGTTTTATTCGTTTGATCCAGATGGGGATCGTTGAAATAGGTTTCCGCGATGTTGTGCAGAATCTTTGCGCCGGCCTCAATGTTGTTCTGCGCGGTGTTCACATCAGAAATGCTGATCGGAGGCGCAGCCGCGTACTTGGGGATCACCTGCATGATACCGACGGCGCCGCTGGGATTTCGGCGATTTTGGTCCAGGAGCGATTCCTGATATCCCTGCGCGATCAGCATAAGATAGTCAAACCCATATTCCCCAGCATACTTCTGGAAATAGCGGACATAGGCATGGAATTTTTCCATTTCCTCGGAGGAAGTCGCGTCCTTCACCCACTTGGTATTCTGCAGATAGCGCCGCAGCACCGTATTTCCGAAGCTCGTGCCCACCTGGTGGTCCCGGACAAATACATCCAGCAATTGGCGCAAGCGCGGGCTGTCTTTCCGAGTCGCGAAAGCGAGTTGCCCATTTTCTTTCAGAATAATGTTTGGATGAAGTGTCAGTTCCGGGAAGATCTTGGACCAAAACTCAGCGCGGATGTTTATGGTTGAGGTCGCCGGGATCATGCCGGCCCTGACCATTTCCAACAGGTCTTCGTCGGTAAGGTTCGCATCCCCCGCTTTCACAAGGATCGGAGGTTTACCGGATTTCTGGAACTCCTTATTCAAACTCTGCAGCGTCGCATAGTAATCCGTAAGCGGGTTGACGAAGACAGGCTCCCCGCTCAGGTCTTCAAGATTTGCCAGTGGTTTGGCTTTCGGTCCGGTGACAACGACCTCCTTCACGTTGGACTCAATTGGCGTGGTGAAGAGGACTTCCCTTTCACGCTCTGGTGTTACGATCACTCCGTAGCCAATTATGTCGCCGACACCTTCGAGCAGCGCTTGCTCTAACTGTTCTGGCCTGACCGGGATGAAAGTAACCGTGATCTTGACCGGGCCGGTTTTTATTTGCCGGTTCACGTATTGCTGAAACGCATTGAACGCTTCGTAATAAATGCCGTGCGGCTGGCCGAGATCATAGAAAAAACCGGAATGGCTGGGGACGACGAGAACACGAATCGTGTGTCTCTTGTTCATGCCATCCAAATCGCCGAGATGCCGCTCGAAGGTCAACGGCAACGAAAGCGAACTGCTTACTGCCGGGGCATTTTTCTCCTGTCCAATCGCAAACAGCGAGGCTGTTGGTTGAGGCCAGAGCGTTTCCCGGCTGGAGATGGGACTAGCCGCAAAAGGGGTCGGGACTGCCAGCATCACAGCCAGAACAAACACCAACCCCATTGGGACTACTCGCATTACCCACTTCCCATCGAGCAATAACACCCGCACCAGCCGGCAGCACCAGCCGAACGCGCCCTAATCCGCGAGGAAATGCGCGGTTTTCTTGCCGCCTTCTTCCGTGTAATCCACGGTCACCTTCGCGCCTTTGGCGATGCCCTTGCCCGTTGCCTTGCCGGCATCTTTCACTGCGTTGTCGCTCAGTTCGAAGGTTTTCTCCGTGCCGTCGGCGCCTTTCACCACAAGAGTCTTGGTGTCTTTATCAAACTTCTCTACCGTGCCTTTGGTTTCTTTGAAACCGTCCTTGCTTACCTTGCCCACTTCCATGGCGCTTTCATCGACACCCTTTCCCGTGGTCCGCGCGACCACCATTGTGCCTTCCTTCAGACCGTCAAAGCCGTCCTTGGTTCCCTTCACGGTGTCGTCTCCGGCTACTTTAATAGTGTGCTCGGTCCCATCAGCGGTCTTCACCACAATCGTCTTCGTGGTCTTATCCACTTTCTTGATCGTTCCGTGAATGATGCTGACCAGATCTTGTGCGGCACAAAGTCCCGCCCCCAGAATCATGCACACTGCAAATTGCGCGAGCTTTTTCATAGTGAGTTCCTCTCCTGATTTTCTTGGACCAACAAAAACCAATTTCCCTGAGCGAGGCTGTCGACCTGACGTAGCCTCAGGCTCCTAGAAAAAATTTCCAGCCCAGCCAATGCGCCCTGCTGAGATAAGTAAAGGGGCAATCCGAGCGCAGGTCTGGTCAACCGTAAGATGCGAGGCCAGCACCGCACAAGCCTTGCAAGGATTGAACTCTGGCGATAGTGGCACCCCAATCGAGGGGAGGCAATTGTTAAAAGTGACATGCCTGCGCCAGGTGGCTCCCCCCGTGGTTTCGCCTTCATTTCTTCTCCAAAGAGAAGTAAAGATTCAGGGCCAGGCCGGCGGAATTCACCTGCTGGTTGGGAGCTTTGCCGGTGTTATTGTCGTGCTCATAATAGGTGTTGAACTGGACGTGTTTCCCGATCGGCCACAAAAAGCCTGCGTAGAGAGACGTGGTGCTCCACTTGCTGTACTGGCTCTCGTAAAAGGGTTCGGCCGCAATATACGGGATGAAATGATAGGTGCCAATAACAACGGTGCGATCCACGGTCAATTTGTTCCGATAACGCCATGTGAAAACGCTGTTTTTCCAGTCGAGTTCAAAGCGGTTCCGGTCGGAGAGGAAAAAACCCCCACTCAGTGGAAAATTAAATGTCGCGGCTTCGATTAAACGGCTTTCCCCAGGCTCCCCCGGGGCCGTGATGTAGCGGTAGCCGGTTTCCAGAACAAGGAGCCTCGACTTCGAATCATCCAGATCAAATGTGTTGACGTTTTTCAACCGAAGCAGCGGCTTCAAATATAGCTGAAGACTCGGCCCTACCAGGAATTGCGTCGGATCGCCGCCGTCCCGGTCATCCTTGAGCTGCAGATAGGTCCGGAAGGTGTGATTCAGGGTAAGGTGGGCATCAATTTCAGGCAGAAATTCTGTCTCTTGCGCTCGCGCCGGCAGGCAAGCGAAGCACACCAGAAACGCCCATGCCAAAAGTGCTTTGCCAATCCCTGACATTATTCACCGCACCGGATCGTGCGATCAGACCACAAGTGTGATGGACGGTGCGTGCCGCGCGTTTGGACTTGCATGCCGCCCATCGAAGGATTCAGGCCTATTTCACTTGATGTTGTAGGTGGCGCCCACAATCAGGCCGGGCATGTTCACGTCATCCACGAATTGTCTTGGACCGTTCGGGCGATAATTTAGGCTGAGATATCGATAGCCAGCCATCAAGACCCACTTGCGGCTGATGTTATAACCCAGGCCTCCACCGACTTGGTAATCCGATCGCGCCGAACCTCCGCCCGCGTCCCCCCCCACCACTATAAAAGCCTTAGGGGATACTGCCAGTATGATTCGTCCACCGGCAACGCCATCGACCCAGTTCGCAGAATCGGAAACGCTGGCGACCTTGTTGCCACCGACAACGCCAGTCAGTTCGTTAGTCATGTGCCAGTATCGCAATCCGAATAGCGCATCCACTTTGACTTTCTTTCCATCCGCGATTCGGTAGCCGATCTTGGGGGTAAAGATAGTTTCCCTCAGCGTCGTTTTGACGGAGTCATAGTCATCGGTTTCGGGCAACCCCTTTTCATCGGACAGCTTCATCCAGATGAAATCGACGGGAATGATCACGCGGTTATACCGCGCTTCAAAACTTCCCATGGCGCCTAGGTTCAAATAATTGGCGATATCGCCGAAACTCGCATGTACGCTGGATTCGTGGCCATCAACCCCAACGGTGCCGTGCATTCCGGAGAACCAGATATACGGAGTAAATGCGAAATGCCATCCAGCATCCGGGTCTGCTTCTTTTGGTTTCGGCGAAGACATGCTTATGGTCTGATCATTTTGGGCGTTTGCACATAGAGGCAATATCATCGCCCCGAAAATCAGGGCCATCGCCACTGCGGTCATTTTCTTGCTGAACCACCTCATCGAAAAATCCTTTCCTGGATCCAAGAGTTTTGTTTCTGCCGCCGGCGGAGCGGCTATTGCTTAAACACGAGAGGAGGCCCGCTGGTGCGTTTCCCCTGCAGGTCCACATTGACTTCGACACGGTCGGCAATCTTGATGAACGGAATGCCGCTGTTCATCCCGAACTCTTTACGGTCGAAAGCCATGGTCCCTTTGATGTTGCCAGCGCCTGTTCCTTTGCCTGTAGCCGTAAAAGAAAGGGTTTCAGGCTTGGAAACACCCCGGATGGTAAATACCCCGGGAATATCAAAGGTGTTTGGGCCAGTCTGGACTATTTTATTGGAATGAAAAGTGATGTACGGGTCGTCTTTCGCGTTGAAGAAATCCTTACTCTTCAACTTGTCGTCTTTCATACCGCTTCCAGTATTCACACTGTCGGCATGAATCTTGATGTCCAGGACACCTGTGGTTACGTCCGTCGAAGGAAATGTCAGCGTGGCTTCCCATTTGTCAAACTTGCCTTCAATGGCCACGGATGCCTTCACCGAGAACTGGACTGTGCTTCCTTCCTGCAGGATCTCGAACACCGGAACTTGTGCGTGGGCAACAGATGCCAGCAAAACCGAAGCGAATAGGGTGAGAAGAATTGAACGCATGAACTGCCTCCTGACCGCGAATACTACGAACGAACTGTGGCACCAAGGGTTCCACTTCGAGCGATGGGTTGCTATTGGTAGAAATGACAGCTTAAGGGATATCTGAAGCTTGGGGTGGTGGGCGACCCTTGCGAGCCGCCCACCTGGGGGTGATGAAACTAGTTAGTTGCCTGTACCCTTCGAAGCTGCTTCCGCCTCTGCCATGCGCTTGGCCATCTCCGCCTTGACGGCGTCGAGGTTGAAGCTAGCGCCCCGCTGCATTGGCGGGAATTCGATGAAGGTTTGCAGTTCTTTGCCTACGATCTGCTGGACAAAGACAAAGCGCCAGAATTGGTACTTGAACCAATCGAAGTATTGCTGGCCGCCTTCTTTAGTCCCGTTGTTGGGCCAGCCGGTACGCTCAAATGGATCGAGACGCAGGTTGGTGATGTAAGGCACGTCCGGATGGGTTTTTTCACCCAACCAGCCCTGGGGCTGGTCGATGAAACGGAATTTGTAATCGTCAATACGCACCGCGCCAACCGTGCTTTCGCCAAGATAGAATATTTCATGGCGGGCAGACGGGCCTTTGCCGGTGATCGCGGCCATCTGGTTGTAGCCATCCAGATGGTTCTTGTAGGTCCGATCGCCTATCGTTTTGCCCTTCAGAAGTTCCTCGGTGATGTTCGGATTGCCAGCGGCAGCGGCGAAAGTAGGCAGCCAATCCATACCGGAGAAGATTCCGTTCTGTACGGAATCGGCAGGCACGTGGCCCGGCCAGCGCAGCAAGCAGGGCACGCGGAATCCGCCTTCGAGTACCGTTCCCTTGGACTGCGCGAACGGCGTTTGACCGCCATCGGGCCAGGTAAACACTTCGGTGCCGTTGTCCGTGGTGAAGACCACGATTGTATTCTCGTCCTCGCCGATGTCCTTCAGCTTCTGCATCACCAGGCCGATGTCGTCATCCAACTGCGCCATACCGGCTTCTTCTTCCGACCACCCATTTTCTGAGTTGCGCATCGCTTCATACTTCGGAGAGAGATGCGTGACGATGTGCATACGGGTGGGGTTGAGCCACACGAAGAATGGCTTGTTGTCGCTCTTGGCCTTATCGATGAACTTCAGCGAGAGATCGCGGATCTCGTCGTCCACGGTTTCCATGCGCTTGGGATAGAGCGTGCCGGCATCCTCGATTTTCTGCTTGCCGACTGGACCCCACCGCGGCATGTCCGTCTTGTCATCCGTGTTGGTGGCCCAGCAGTGCACCATATTTCGCGGGCCGACCACGTTCAACAGATTCTGCGGATAGTTGGGATGCGCGGGATCTTCCATGGCATCCAGGTGATACAAATATCCGAAGAATTCGTCAAAGCCATGAACGCAGGGCAGGAATTCATTCTTGTCGCCAAGGTGGTTTTTGCCGAACTGACCGGTAGCGTAGCCCATCCCCTTCAAAACCGTCGCAATCGTAACAGCCTCGGCGGGGAGGCCGGTTGGTGCTCCCGCTTGGCCAACCGTGGTCATGCCGGTCCGAATCGGGAGTTCGCCGGTGATAAAGTTCGCGCGACCCGCGGTGCAACTCGCTTCCGCGTAATAGTCGGTGAACAACATGCCCTCTTTTGCGAGTTTGTCGAGATTTGGAGTCTTACCGGCCATTAGGCCGCGGTGGTAAGCGCCGATGTTCCACATGCCGATGTCGTCGCCCATAATCACCAAAATGTTGGGCTTCTTTTCTTGTGCCTTGGCTTGGGGCGGGTTCGCCACTGCAAATAGCGTCGCCACCGTAGCCAAGATTAAACATATCTTTCCAGACCACTTCATAGACTTCCTCCTCATTTCATTGTTCCTTAAGCAGAAATCGATGCGCCTGATTACGACCTGTGCGGGCAAACCGGGAAATGACGCATGGCGGATGCTGAGCTTGTTCGCAAGGACTTGGAATTGGCAAAAGTAACAGTAGGGACTGGAAGGGACGTCAGCCAACGTGGCCAGACGGAAATCGCGATGCGAACTCACGGCCTTCCAGTGCTTCATTCAGGGCTGGAATCAGATCGGTTTCCATGAGCACCTTCACAACATAGCCAAGCCCTCCCGCGGCCTGGCAGGTGGCAAGAATATCGGCATCTTCGTGAACGGTGAGAAAAACGATCTTTGCTCTTGCGCCGCGCTTACGGAGTTCGCGAGCAACCTCAATACCGCTCATGCCGGGCATGGAAATATCCAGGACGGCCACGTCGGGGTCCACCGCCAGGATGGTTTCAAGCGCACTGTTTCCGTCCGAGGCCAATCCCACGATCTCGAACGAGTCTGCCAACAATTTAGTTACTGTGCCTAGCACGGGGGGAAGATCATCCGCGAGCACTATGCGCTTGCCACTCATTCCATCTCGCTTCGGAACTATTTCCAAGTTCCAAGTACCTGGATCGAGATTACGGCCAGCTTTGGCCTGAAAGAACATTTACCGACAAAAATCCCTTTCGCTCAGAATGCACTCCTGCTTCTACCCTGCAGGCTGCGCGGAATTTGTCCGGTTGCCTATTGGTACAAATTACAATGAAGGGGGAAAATCGAAGCGGCTAAATGGAGATAATTCTGTGCTTGATGGCGTACTGAACCAAATCGGCGTTGGTCTTTAGTTGTAAGAGTTCCATTACGGCATACTTATGCGCTGCAACCGTGCGCTTCGTAATCTTCAGAAGCGAAGCCACTTCTTTCATGGAGCGGCCCTCCGCGAGGAGTTGGATAACCTCCCGTTGCCGTGGCGTGGGCTCCGGGGAATGATCTCGTGAGCGCGGATCCCGCAGGGCGATGTTCGCCTGGCCCGCCGCCGCTCTAGGTGTTACGTACGACCCGCCCTTCAGCACTTTATCAATGGCATCCGTCAGCTCAAAGGCCGCGGCCTGTTTCAAAAGGAAAGCGGAGGCTCCGGCGCGAAACGCTTCGGTCACCAGATCCGGATCTTCGTTCATGGTCATGAAAATCAATTTCACATTAGGCATGTTGTTGCGGATTTGCCGCGCCGCCTCCAACCCATTCAGTTGGGGCATGGCGACGTCCACCACCACCACCTCAGGCCGCAGCCTGGCGGTCGCCTCCACCAGGGAGCGGCCATCGCGCACAGTTGCCACCACTTCGAAACGTGGCTCCAAGACTCCTTTGAGAGCATCCGACAACATCTGATGGTCATCGGCCAGCAGGACGCGCGTGCGCTTCAAGACTTCACCTCCCGGCGCTGATGGCTGCACTGGAGTTCAAGATGCCGAGCGTACATGTGTGCCTGCCCGAGGAATCAGCAAGCGCCCGGCAAACTCAAAATAACCACGATCTGAGCAGCGGACGGAGCATCCCTCTGATACAAGAATGGAGACCCTAGAGAGGGTCCATGGGCGGTGGATTCTCTGAAACGAGAACTTTGGTAGAGTGGAGGAAGCTGGTTGTACCCCACCACTTTTTCAGACGAGAGCCTAACATTTCCCTAAGCCTATTGTCGACTATTCCTTAGCGGAGATCGCCAGGATTGATTAGGACCGAACTCAGAGAATTCTGGCCAACCTGCAACCGAGTTTGTGCGGATCCGCTTTGTCTATCATCTGAAGGAGTGAACAGTCCTAAATAGCGTGGACTGTTACTTTTGCCAATTCTTTCCGAATTCGAATCAGGGCACCCTTGCAACCGCCTGAATTGCGAGAAGTGGGACTTGCTCGCCATTGTCGGGTTCATCCGGCTCGGCGGTTTCCATTCCACCGGCAAAACGGAACACCTTGCGTCATTATCTGAGGCAGCCAGTGAAGGTTAAATCTCTGCACGCTAGCAAATCGACCACTTCGATCGCCCCCTGCGACCGAGCACCACGTAAGTCCGCTTTCCTTTTGCCTGCGTTGCTGGCCCTATTCCTCCTTGCGGTCGCATCTTTTCATTTCCTTTGTTTCCCTGCGCAGGCTGGAGGAAATCCCCCTGCGGGCACCGGGGTCGTGTTTGGTCCAACGGTGCCCAACAAGCAACCTGCGCCGCGGCCTGCACCGAACGGAATGGTCTGGATTCCCGGCGGCGAATTTTCCATGGGCGCGCAAGATCCACCGGAAATGAACATGGTTGGCATGCAGGCCACCACGGACTCCCGGCCCATTCATCGCGTGTACGTAGATGGTTTTTTCATGGACAAGACCGACGTGACCAACGCGCAGTTCGCCACGTTCGTCAAAGCCACCGGCTACGTGACGATTGCGGAGAAAGCTCCGTCCGCGGCCGACTTTCCCGGTGCACCTCCAGAAAATCTTGTTGCTGGCGGAGTGGTCTTTGCGCCGCCGGCTCATCAGGTGATGCTGAACGACCACTACCAGTGGTGGAGTTATGTCAAAGGCGCGAACTGGCGCCATCCCAGCGGACCGAACAGCTCGATCAAGGGAAAAGAAGATTATCCAGTGGTTCAGGTCGCCTACCCAGACGCCGTAGCTTACGCTAGCTGGGCTCACAAGCGCCTGCCTACCGAAGCGGAGTGGGAATTTGCCGCTCGCGGCGGACTTGCCGGAAAGCCTTTCGTTTGGGGCGAAAAATTCAAACCAGAGGGAAAGTACATGGCCAATACGTTCCAGGGGCATTTTCCCGATCACGACGCAGGCAGCGATGGATTCATCGGCCCCTCGCCCGTGGCCCACTACGCACCGAACGGCTACGGGCTTTACGACATGGCGGGAGATGTCTGGCAGTGGACCTCCGACTGGTATCGCCCGGACTACTATGCGGAGCTCGCGCAACTCGGTGGCGTGGCTCGCAATCCGCAAGGCCCAGAACAGCCTTATGACCCGGCCGAACCAACGGAGAAAAAGAAGGTTCATCGCGGCGGATCGTATCTGTGCACGGATCAGTATTGTTCGCGGTACATGGTTGGGACTCGCGGCAAGGGTGAAGTGACCACCGGCACGAACCACCTGGGTTTTCGGTGCGTTTCAAATCCAGGAGCGAAGAAATGAACCGGTGTTCCCTTTACACCGGGATTTTTCTTCTTTGCAGTTTGGCATTGGCCTTGCCTCGCATTTCCGCGGCGCAAGACGCCTCGAGCGCAGCGCAACAATCCAAAGCTGATCCACAAAAAGTAAATCCGAAAGCCGACAGCGCTAGTGCTGACAGCGCCACGGAATCCTTGCAGAAGGCGACGCAAAATCCCGTGGCCAGCCTCATCAGCGTCCCGGTACAAAACAACAGTAACTTTGGCGTCAATCCCGGTTACCGGACGCAGGACGTTCTCAATATCCAGCCGGTCATTCCCATCGGCATTTCCAAGGATTGGAACCTGATCATTCGCTGGATCACGCCGGTTATCTGGCAGCCGCTGCCAAACCAGCCAGGTACTCCTGAGACTGGCGTTTACGGCCTCGGAGACATGACACCTTCGTTTTTTCTTTCACCAAAAAAACCCGGGAAGCTGATTTGGGGAGTAGGTCCAGTTTTTCAATTGCCAACCGCCACCAGCGATTACCTGGGGCAGGGAAAATTGGGAATAGGGCCTACGGTGGTCGCGCTCCTGCAACCCGGCCACTGGACATTGGGTGTGCTGGCAAACAATATTTGGTCCGTGGCTGGATCGGGCAGCCGCCCGGATGTGAATCAGTTCCTGCTGCAGTATTTCGTCAACTACAACTTGAAGAAGGGCTGGTTTCTCACCTGGCAGCCCACCTTGACGGCAAACTGGGAAGCCTCAAGCGGCAACCAGTGGACCGTGCCCTATGGCGGCGGCGTGGGACGCATCATGAAGCTCGGGTTCCAGCCGATATCACTAACCGCCCAATTCTATGGCAACGCCGTGCATCCCGAGGGAACGCCCTCCTGGAGCATGCGGCTGCAAATTGCCTTCCTGTTCCCCAAGATGACCAAGGAAATGGAGCAGATGCTGCTGGAGAAAAAATTGAAAGAACTTCAGCAGGAAGATCCGAAGAAGGATTGAACAAGTTTCTTTTGGGCCCCGCCGAGAAGTTTAGTGGAGTTTGTTTATTTCTATTTAGCTGGTCATTTCAAAAAGGAGAATCGCAATGCGGAACGAAACTTGGAACGTGGTGAGGAAGTTGGGGATGGGGCTTGTATTGGCGCTTCTGATTGGCGCCATGACGCAAGCGCAAGACGTTAGCAGTAACTCAATGCCAGGCGTGAACTTCTCGAAATATCACACCTATAAATGGGTTCCTATTGAAGGCGCCCAATACCCGAACCAGATCATGGACGCGCAGATCAAGGCCTCCATTGACTCTCAATTGTCGGCAAAAGGCTTTACCAAAACGGACGCCGATAACGCCGATCTCGTGATTGGCTATCAGGTCTCCGTTCAGCACGAAACCCAGTGGAACGCCTATGGAACCGGCGGAATGCGCTGGGGTGGCGGCATGGCTTCGGCACAGCAATCCACAATCAGCATCGGCACGATGGTCGTCGATATGTACGACCCCACCACGAAGACGCTAGTTTGGACTGGGCGCGCCACGAAGACGATTGATCCCAATGCCAGCCAGGATAAGAAGCAGAAGAATCTGGATAAGGCCATGGCCAAGCTGTTCAAGAAGTTCCCCCCGCAATAAAACTGAGTTTGTCGGCCGGCTAAGTGATTCGAGAGGAGACTTATGAGAATTGCAGCCGTACAGGTAGTTCGAGGTATGTTCTTGCCACTGTTTGTTGTTTCCGCAGCCGTGGTTTTCGCTCCCCCCGCCCGGGGACAAAACCAGGAGCTGCAGGAACGCGTCGCGGAGATGAAGGAAGCTGCCGCGAAGAACAAACAGGCCATGGCGCAATATACCTGGAACGAGCAAGTCACGATCAGTTTGAAAGGCGAGCAGAAAAAACAGGAGCACTTTCAAGTGCGCCTCGGTCCAGATGGCAAGCCTCAGAAGACTTCCCTCGATCCGCCGCCAGAAAACACGGAGAGTGGCGGCCGCCTGAAACGCCACGTGGTGGAGAAGAAAAAGGAAGAGTATAAGGACTACGCCGATCAGATGAAGACCCTGGCACAGCAATATGTGCCACCAGATAAGGAACTCATCCAGCAGGCCTATGCGCAGGGAAACATCACCCTCGGCGCAGTGGGCGGCGCCCCCGGCGAAATGCAACTGGTCATCCACAATTACATCAAGCAGGGCGATTCCATGACCCTGGTCTTCGACAAAACACAGAAGGAACTTCTTCGGGTGCAAGTTGCTTCCTACATGGATGACCCCAAGGATGCGATGAACCTGACGGTTTCGTTCACTCGCGATCCCAGCGGGCTGAATCATGTCTCCAACATGGTGATCGACGGCGTCAGCAAGCAGCTGAACATCGCCATTCAAAACTCAAACTACCAGCACTTGTAAACCATCATGGTGTTCGGATTACGATGTGCAACCTTGGAGGCTCTGCGCGAAAGCGCAGAGTCCATCCAGGCCTCAGATTCGTTTATCCACTGGCAATTTTCCCCTCACTGGCTTGGATCGCAACGGAGAAAGGAGAGGCCAACCGCGCCGCTTCGGAGCACTCTGGTCACATCCCAGCTTGTAGCGAGGGGGAAACGTCCAGTAGAGTCTGAGAATCGCTTGTCCCGGTCGCCCTTGCCGAGAATGCCGAGATCCAGGAGAACCAACCAATGTCACTCCGTGCCAGAGTCACATTCGCCTTTATTGTTTCAGGCATTCTGGAATTATGCGGCCCCAGTTCCAGCACGGCCAAGGTTTCGCGTCACGACACCGTCATCATGAAGAATGGAGACCGGCTCACGGGCGAGGTCAAGCGTTTGGAGGAGGGTGTTCTCTACGTTGAGACAGACTATTTCTCCGGCTCGGTTGGATTGGACTGGTTGCAAGTCGAAAAGGTGGAAAGTACCGCCAAATTTCAGATTGTCCTCAGCAGCGGCAAGAGACTCACGGGAGCTATTTCCAAAGTCGAGACCGGCACGGCACCCGGAAAAGACTTGATCGTCCGCGCGGATTCCGGGGAAGTGCGCCTGCCCGCTTCCGATGTTGTCCAGATCCAATCGCAAAAACAAAACTTTTGGCGCCAGCTGAAGGGCAGCATTGACCTGGGATATAGCTACACCAGCGGCAACAATCAATCCTCGTTCAGCTCCGATGCCAGCGCCAAATATGAAACGGTGCATTGGGCCGCGGGGGGGTCGTACAACGGTTCCTACAGTGGTCAATCTGGCGGCACTTCGAGCAATTTATTTGAAGTACAAGCCTATGGGCAACGCTATTTGAACCGGAATTCCATCGTGCTTGGATTATCCGATTTCCTGCACAGCTCGCAACAGGATCTGAACCTGCGCACCACCCTGGGCGGCGGCTACGGACGATATATCGTACGGACCAATCAGAATGAGCTGCTATGGGTTGTCGGCGCCGATTATACGCAGGCAAGTTATCAATCCGGGGTCGCGCAACCGACCCAGCAAAATGCGGAGCTACTCTTGGGCGTCGCCTATCAGCTTTTCCATTTCGATCGTTACTCGTTCCAATCTCAGCTCCTCGTTTTCCCGGGTATCTCCGATTTTGGCCGCGTTCGGCTTACAACCAACGACACTTTCAGCATGAAGCTCTCCAACAATTTCCGTTGGAACATTTCCTTTTGGGACAATTTTGACAGCCGCCCGCCACTGAACGCAAAGAAGAACGCGCAGGGCCTGAGCACTGGCCTGGGCTGGACATTTTGAGAAAACCCGTGACCACGGACAACGAGCTGAAATTTAAGGAGAAACGATCTTGAGAAAGAAATCCGTTCTATTGGCAACTGTTCTGACCGCCTTCGCGCTGTTGACATTTGCCGCACCCAAGCTGGATTTCACGTGGAAAAATCCGAACTACGCCGGCGGCACATTCAAGAATGTCCTGGTGCTGGCCCTGAATGGGAAAGCGGTGAACCGCGCGGAGTTTGAAGACGAACTGGTCGCCGCGATTTCCCGCCCGGGCACAAAGGCTTACCCAAGTTATGAATTCATGCCGCGCCCGGACCTTACTCCCATCGATGTGAATGACATGCGCGAACTGGTGAAAGAACAGAATTTCGATACCATCGTGGTTGGCCGCTTGACCAAAAGGGATACCACCACGAACTATGTCCCGGGCCAGGTCTATACACCGTTCCCCTACTACGGAACTTTCTATGGCTATTACGGGGCGTTATCCCCACTGATCTATTCTCCGGGATACATGGAGACCGAAAAGGAAGCGCAGGTGGAGGTCAACACCTATAACACCGCCAAGCCCGATGGGGAACTGGTCTGGACCGGAACAACCAACACGTTTGACGCGGGTTCGGTAAAAAAAGTGATCAGGGATCTCGTGAAGATTGTCACAAAGGGTTTGGAGAAGGAAAATCTTATCGGGCCGGAATCGGGTCGCTGATTCAATCCAAATCGAAGCCCGCAATACGGATTAAATGCTGGTCAGTACTCCGTTTTGTTCTCCTGCCGATTCCAAAGCGCGAAAATCTCCAGCGACTCCTCCCGGAGAAACTGCTCCATGGGCACGCGGCGTTCCGCATGCGCTCGCTTCAACTCCTCATAGATAAACGCATCGTCAAATCCGACCGCTGCGGCATCGGCGGCGACGCAAGCATAAAATACGCGTGCAGGACGCGCCCAATAGATCGCGCCCAGGCACATCGGGCAAGGCTCGCATGTAGTGTATAGATCGCAGCCGGCAAGCTGAAAAGCACCCAGCTTGCGGCAGGCTTCGCGGATCGCAACCACTTCCGCGTGCGCGGTTGGATCGTTCGTCGCCGTGACGCGGTTGACGCCTTCCGCCACAATTTGCCCATCTCTCGCCACCAGTGCGGCGAAGGGGCCGCCCCCGCCAGTGCGAACATTTTCCATCCCCAGCGCAATTGCGCGGCGCATTAATTTTTCGGACATTATCGGCACATCCCGTCTCAGGGTGCCTTCAGCCCTCACAAATAGCAATATTATTGTGACGTTGCCGTACATTCGCGGAATGAAGCGAATTTGCGCCAAGTGGTGCGCTACAATTTCACAACATCCATGGATAATCGCCACATCGGGAAATCAGTTCCGCGCAAAGAGGGCCGTGAAAAGGTCACCGGAGAGGCGCGCTATGTGGACGACCTGTCGTTCCCGGAAATGATTCACGGTGTCACCGTGCGAAGCTCGTTGGCGCGTGGAAGAATCCAGGAGATTCAATTCAGTCCGGGAATTCCCTGGGATGAATTCACGGTTGTTACCGCGAAGGATATCCCCGGCAAGAACTGCGTAGCGCTGCTTATTGAAGATCAGCCCTGCCTGGCGGATGAGTATATAAATCACCCCGAAGAAGCCGTTGTCCTGCTGGCGCATCCCGACAAATACCTGCTCGAAGAAGCGCGGCGTTCCGTGCAAATTGTCACGGAACCCCTGCCCGCCATCTTCACGATCGAAGATTCACTGGCAAAGAGGCATGTGATCTGGGGCGAAAACAATCTGTTCAAAAGTTATCAGGTGGAAAAAGGAAACGTGGACAGCGCCTGGGCCGAAGCCACTTACATAGTTGAAGGCGAGTACGAAACCGGCGCGCAGGAGCAACTTTATATAGAGCCACAGGGCATGATCGCGCAGGCCGGGCCCGCCAGCGGCGTCGCCGTGTGGGGCTCGCTGCAGTGTCCTTATTATGTCCACAAAGCGCTGGTGCGCCTTTTTGGCCTGCCCAAAGAGCAGGTACGCGTGGTGCAGACGGAAACCGGCGGCGGTTTCGGCGGCAAAGAAGAATATCCCTCGATGATCGCCGGTCACGCGGCGCTGCTCGCCTGGAAATCCGGCAAGCCCGTGAAGATCATTTACGATCGCGCGGAAGACATGGCTGCGACTACGAAGCGCCATCCCTCGCGCACGCGGCATCGCACCGGCGTTACTCGAGACGGCAAACTGCTCGCCATGGAGATCGATTTCACGCTGGACGGCGGCGCGTATGAAACGCTTTCTCCGGTAGTGCTTTCGCGCGGCACGATTCATGCCCCCGGCCCCTATCTCTGCCCCAACGTGCGCATCCGTAGCCGGGTGGTGGCGACGAATGCGCCGCCGCATGGCGCATTTCGCGGTTTTGGCGCTCCGCAAAGCGTTTTTGCGCTGGAGCGTCACCTGGACCGTGTCGCGGCGGCGGTCGGCCTTTCACCCGCAGAATTGCGCCGGCGCAATTTTATTCACCAGGGCGAGACTCTTGCGGTTGGCCAGGTGGTCCAGGGAAAAGTCGAAATGGAAAAGTTGCTGGATCGCGCGCTGGAATTGATTGGTTATCACGAAAAATCCGCGCAGTTTGCTCGCGAAAATCCCCGCGGCCCGGTTAAACGGGGAATTGGATTCGCGTCTTTTCTCCATGGAGCAGGATTTACGGGATCGGGAGAAGAATATTTGGCATCGGAGACCCTGCTGACCGTGACGCGCGAAGGCAAAGTCCAGGTGCTGGCGGGCAGCACCGAGATGGGCCAGGGAACCAATACCGTGTTTTCGCAGATTGCCGCGGAAGCGCTTGGCCTGGACTGCGAACAGATTGAAGTCCTGCAGCCCGATACAGCCTTGGTTCCGAACAGCGGGCCGACCGTCGCTTCGCGCACCACGATGATTGTCGGAAAATTGGTGGAGACTGCGGCTCTTCAGATCAAACAGTCGTTGCTTACAAGCGGTCTGCTGAAACCCGGATTCAGTTCCACTGACTTCCGCGAAGCCTGTGCCATCTATTTCGATAAATTCGGCGCGCTGCAATCGCTGGTCAAGTATCAGCATCCGCAGGATCTCCACTGGGACGATGGAAAATATCAGGGCGATGCCTACGGCGCGTATGCCTGGGCCGTTTACGCCGCGGAAGTTTCCGTGGACACGCGGACGGCAGAAGTCCGCGTGGAAGATTTCGTCGCCGTGCAGGAAGTGGGCAAGGTGATCAATCCAGTCCTTGCCGCGGGCCAGATTGAAGGCGGCGTGGCGCAAGGGATCGGTTTTGCGCTGTACGAAAATGTCGTCTGGCAGGAAGGGCGGATGTTGAACGGGCAGATGACCAACTACATCATGCCCACGACGATGGACGTTCCCAAGATTCGCGTCTATTTCGAGGAGATTCCTTATGCGCGCGGGCCAGCGGGAGCGAAGGGCATCGGCGAGTTGCCGCTGGATGGCACCGCGCCTGCGATCGCCAATGCCATTTCGCGTGCCACAGGAGTGGACGTCCGGGAAATTCCCATAACTCCGGAAAAGCTGATGGCATTGCTGGAGAGTGTGCATGCCTGAGCTGCCGCACAAGATTCGCGTCGAATGCGTGATCAACGGCAAGACTGCATTGCTTGAGGCCTATCCGATGACGCGTTTGCTCGATGCGCTGCGCGCGTTACCCGGACTGACCGGCACGAAAGAAGGCTGCGGCGAAGGCGAGTGTGGCGCCTGCTCGATTGAGATGGATGGAGCGTTGGTCAACAGTTGCCTGGTTCCCGTGCTTCAAGCGGGTGGCGCAAACATCCGGACGATCGAAGGGGTTGCTGGTGCAGGCCGGCTCAGCGCAGTGCAGCAGGCTTTTCTGGCTCACGGTGGAGCGCAATGCGGAATTTGTACTCCAGGAATGATTCTTGCCGCGATGAACTTGCTTGCGCGCAATGCGGAGCCGACGGAAGAGGAAATTCGTGAAGGGCTTTCCGGGAACCTTTGCCGATGTACAGGGTATACCAAAATTTTTGAATCCGTTTTCGCGGCTTGCAAATCCTTGAGGTTCGCTCCATGAGGTCCTCAGTTCCCGAATATTGGATGGAAGCCCCTAAGACTCTTACCGAGGCCCTGAACCTTATGGCGGGCGCGCCCGGCGTTTGGAAACCGTTTGCTGGCGGGACGGACTTGATGGTACTGCTGGAGGCGGGGAAATTGCAGCAGCGCAAATTCCTGAGCATCTGGAAGCTGCCAGAATTGCGCGAAATCGCGGTGACAGCGGACCACGTGACATTGGGGGCTCTCACCACTTATTCCGAAATCTGGCGCCACGGAACGCTGGCGCGTGAATTTCCCCTGCTGTGCCGGGCGGCGGCTGAGACGGGCAGCATTGCCACGCAGAACCGCGGCACACTCGGCGGCAATATCGCCAACGCCTCGCCTGCGGCAGATTCACCGCCGGCCCTCCTGGTTTACGATGCAGAACTCGAACTGGTTTCAGCCAGCGGAAGTCGCCGTGTGGCGTTTCACGGCTTCTGGCAAGGTTACAAGCAACTGGCCATTCGCCAGGACGAGTTAATCGCCAGCATTCGCTTGCCGCGTCTGAAAAGCGGTTGGAAGCAGTTTTACCGCAAAGTGGGCACGCGGCGCGCGCAAGCCATCTCCAAAGTTTGCCTCGCGGCAACGGCGCGCATGGAAAACGGCCTTATCGCGGACCTGCGGATTGCCTTCGGCAGCGTCGCGCCAATTGTGCTGCGCGCCACGGATACGGAAAATGTTCTTCGCGGAGAAGCCATCACGCCTGGACTGATAAGCACGGCACAGGAAGTGCTTGGGAAGGAAATTGTTCCGATCGACGATGTTCGCTCGACGGCGCGCTACCGTCTGCGTGTGGCGCAAAATCTGCTCGCGGAATTTTGCGAAGCGCTGATGACTTGAGATCTCATGTCGACTATTTCTCACCTTCCCGGCGGCGCAGATGACAAACCGGATCGCATTGTTCGCGGCCGGCGCGTCATAACTCCCCGAGGCGAGCAGCCAGCGGCGATTTTTATTCGCGGCGGGATCATTCAGCGCATTGCTCCCTTCGACGACATTCGCCCGGATTGTCCGGTCTATGAGGCCGGCGACCACATCATGATGCCGGGCTTGGTGGACACGCACGTGCACAGCAACGAGCCGGGGCGCACGGAATGGGAAGGTTTCACGACGGCGACACGCGCGGCTGCTGCGGGAGGCGTGACCGCACTGATCGAAATGCCGCTGAACAGCATTCCCGCCACAACCACCGTGGCCGCGTTTCAACAGAAGCTTGCTGCCGCCTCGGGGCAATTGTGGGTGGACACGGGCTTTTGGGGCGGCGTAGTTCCGGGAAACTCTGGAGACTTGCTTGCACTTTGGGAAGCAGGATGCTTCGGATTCAAGTGCTTTTTAGTTGAGAGTGGCGTGGCGGAATTTGATTTTGTCACCGAAGCCGATCTTCTGGAAGCCTTACCGCACCTGGCAGAGCTCGGCGCACCCCTCCTTGTCCATGCTGAACTCCCCGGCCCAATCGAAGCGGTCAAAGCCCAGCGCAGCCCTTTTGCTTCGGGGAAGGCTTACCAAACCTGGCTGGCCTCTCGGCCGCGCGCCGCCGAGAACGAAGCGATTGCCTTGCTGCTGCGACTTGCTATGGAACACAACGTGCACATTCATGTCGTCCACCTGTCCTCTGCGGAATCGATCGCCCAGATACACCACGCCCAAAGTGCCAGTGTGGAAGTGAGCGTCGAAACCTGCCCGCATTATCTAACCTTTGCAGCCGAGGACATCCCAGCCGGAGCGACGCAGTTCAAATGCGCGCCACCCATCCGCGAGCGGGAAAATCGCGAACAACTATGGCAAGGATTGCGAGAGGGAACGATCAGCATGATCGTCACTGACCACTCTCCTTGCCCCCCTGCAATGAAATATCTTGAAAAAGGAGACTTTCTTTACGCATGGGGTGGGATTGCTTCCGTGCAGCTGAGCCTGCCCGCAACGTGGACGGAAGCGCGCCAACGCGGATTCACTTTCTCTGATCTCGCGAACTGGCTCTGTGAAGGTCCGGCAAGGCTTGCTGGCCTTTACGGGAAAAAAGGAAGAATCGCCGCAGGGTGCGATGCGGACCTGGTAATTTGGGATCCTGACGCCGTCTTTCGTGTGGAACCGGAACGACTACAACACCGCCATAAGCTGACTCCCTATGCAGGGCGCGAGTTGATGGGTATAGTCGAGGCCACGCTCCTGCGTGGCGAAATAATTTATGAACGTGGCAGCTTTTCTTCCGCTCCCACAGGCCGCGTACTTCTTCGAGGCAGAAAATGAACGACTTCGAACAACTTGCCGATCTAGCAGCCGAACGCCTCGGCGGCCGCGTCCTCGAAGCCAACGACGATTTTTTCGCCCCGAAGGAAAATCTGCTGAAAGAAGCGAAACCGGTCTTCATTGAAGGGAAATACACGCCGCGCGGAAAATGGATGGACGGCTGGGAAACTCGCCGGAGGCGCACTCCCGGCCACGACTGGTGCATTGTGCGACTGGGTTTGCCGGGAAAGATTCACGGGATTGTGGTGGACACGAGTTTTTTTACCGGAAACTTTCCCGAACGTTTTTCGCTGGAAGGATGCAATCTCGGCGAGCGACATCCTTATAAGAATGAAAAAAAGCGGTTGCATTCCGCGGAGACAGCCTGGTTGTCAATTTTTCCGGAAACCCAGCTCAAGGGCGATTCGCAAAATCTTTTCGCGGTAAAGAACGATGACCGATTTACACACCTGCGTTTGCGCATTTATCCGGACGGCGGTGTGGCTCGTTTGCGGGTTCATGGCGAGGCTGTGCCGGATCCGAAGCGCATCGGTCAAGGCGAAATCGATCTGGTGGCCGTGGAAAATGGAGGCAGCGCTCTGGCTTCGAGCGACCAGCACTACGGTGCGCCACGCAATCTTCTGATGCCCTATCGCGCGAAAAACATGGGCGACGGCTGGGAAACCAGACGCAGGCGCGGCCCGGGACACGATTGGGTGGTACTTAAGCTCGGCGTGCGCGGCACAATTCATCGCGTAATTGTGGACACCGCGCATTTCAAGGGTAATTATCCGGACTCCTGCTCGTTGGAAGCGCTGGACTCGCCAGGCACAAAAGTGGACGCGGCCTCTGCACAATCGCTCGATTGGCAAGAAGTCCTGCCACAAACGAAGCTCAAAGCGAATCAACGCCACGTGTTCGCGCAATTTCCAAATCCCCGACCGGTCACCCATATTCGCTTTCGGATCTATCCCGACGGCGGAGTCAGTCGCCTGCGCATCTTCGGACGACCCGATCGCGCTCCGAACTCCGCGGAAACCTTGGAACGCTTGAACCGGCTTTCGCGATCACAATTCAGCAAACTAATACTCGATTGTTGCGGCTCGCGAAACTGGGCTGCGCACTTGGCGGAGGGACGTCCCTATCCAACCGAGACCGCGCTTTATGGGCACGCTGACCGCATTTGGTCCGGGCTTCCGCAAAAAGACTGGCTGGAGGCCTTTCACCACCATCCGCCAATCGGTGGGAAGCAAGCCGGCGCCAAACAATCTTCCGCGGCAAGTCTATGGTCCGCAAAAGAACAATCCACCGCGCAGAAGGCGGCTCCCGAGGTGCTCTCTGCGTTGGCCGCTGCAAATCGCGCTTACGCAGAGAAATTCGGCTTCGTCTTCTTGATTTGCGCGACGGGAAAGACCAGCGAGGAAATCCTGCAGTCCATTGTGCAACGAACGCCGAATGATCCGGAAACAGAAATCCGCATCGCCGCGCAGGAACAGCAGAAGATTATGCGGCTGCGCCTGGAGAAATTATTTTCGTCATGAGCAAAATCACCACCCATGTTTTGGACACTTCCTTGGGGCGCCCCGCTTCCAACATTTCCGTGATTCTGGAAGCACAGTCGTCTACCGGAGCGTGGGTGGAAACTGCCCGTGGCGTAACTGACAGTGATGGACGTCTGAAGAATCTTTCAGCTGAAGAATCGTTGCCCGCGGGAAACTATCGCCTGACATTCGGCACCGGCCTATATTTTTCCCAGCAAAAAATCGTAAGCCTTTATCCGCAAGTAACGATCATCTTCGAAGTGAAAGATGCGAATGGGCACTATCACATTCCTTTGCTCCTCAGTCCGTTCGGCTATTCCACCTACCGCGGGAGTTGAACGATGACGATCCAGCTTGGCGACAATTGCTATGGCAAACAGCGTGTCCGCGTCATGCAGGTCACCCGGCTTGCCGATCGCCACGACGTCAAGGAATTGACGGTTGGCATCAACCTGGAAGGCGATTTTCAGACCGCGCATATCCGGGGTGATAACAGCAAGGTTTTGCCGACCGACACGATGAAAAACACCGTGTACGCCCTTGCCAGAAAACATCGCATCGAAACGCCGGAACATTTCTGCCTGCACCTGGCCGAGCATTTCCTGGCTAATCATGCTCAGGTTTCCCGCGTGCGTGTCGAGGCCAGCGAAACGCTATGGATGCGGCTGCTCTATGCGGGAAAACCTCATCGCCACACGTTCACGCGCTCCAGCGAAGAAAAACGCACCGCACAGGTGGATGGCACGCGCACGGACAAAATAGTTCAGGCCGGGATCGATGGCCTGGTCGTTTTGAAAACAACGGACTCGGCCTTTGAAGGTTTCTTGCGCGATTCACTCACCACGCTCAAAGAAGCTCGCGATCGCATCCTGGCCACGGTGATTCGCGCCACTTGGCTCTATCGTCCGGGGAATTCCGAATTTGAAGACATCTGGCTCGGCGTTCGGCAAACCATGCTGGAAACATTCGCCGAACACAACAGCAAATCGCTGCAAGAAACGCTATATGCGATGGGAGAAGCCGCCCTGGCCAAATTCGCCGCTATTCGCGAGATTCACCTTTCGCTGCCCAACAAACACTACAACCTGGTGGATTTGTCTGCTTTCGGCATGGACAACCCGAAAGAAATCTTCCTGCCTACAGACGAGCCCCATGGCCTGATCGAAGCCACGATCCGCAACGATTGAATAGCGCGCTTACTCTTTTCGCCCGTCGAGTATTTTAACGAACGAAGCGCTCTGCAGCTCCGCGGTCGTCAGGCTCGTCAGTTTTTGTGCTTCCCCCGCGCTGATCGCGCCGCAATTGATGGCGCGCAGAAAATAATTCAACAATCCCTGGCCCGTGGCCGCGTCATCGAAAACTTCCCCCACCAGCGTTGCCTGTGCCGCCTTCTCGATAAAATTGCGCAGCCGCTCGGAAGCCGCGTCCAGGCTTTCCAGAAAAAATGAATAAACCGCGGCATACCGTGTCACAAGCTGCGCGGGATGCAGGTCCCATCCCTGGTAAAAACCATTCACCAGTGAGTGGCGGATGTGTTCGAAGTGCAGCTTCCACGCCTGGTGCACCGCGCGGCGATTCTCAGTGATCTCGGCGGCCGAGAGGCTCGAAGGGCCGTCTTTCGCCGGATGTATTGGCACTGGCAGAATATTTGTGGCCCCATCGGATAGCCAGATTCCCGTGCCCGCCAGCGCCACTTGCATCACCTCTCGCGCGAAATCGCAGGCGTAATGCGTCATGTGCTGGTGCGCTGCAGTGATTCCGCGGCCGGCGGTGTAGTCGTAAGTGCCGAAATGTGCGGCGACGCAGCGTCCCCGCAACGCACTGGCAAGAGGAAGAAGATTTACTTCGCCGCGCTCATTAAAAATTGATTGCGGAGTTTCAATCATCAGTTCAACCCGTAGCGTATTCGGCGCCAAACGTAGCGCCGATTCCATCCGCGCGCAGACCCCGGCAAGAGCCGCCGATTCTTCGGGAACCGTTACTTTGGGAAGCGTAATGAAAAAGTTTTGCGGAAGTTTGCCGCCGGTTTTCCCCAATAGCTCCGTCAGAAAAGTGTCCAGGGTCCGAACGCTGCGGCCACGCAACTCCTCATTGAAAGGCTTGATACGTAGTCCGATGAAAGGCGGCAGCGATCCCTCCTCCATCCCCTTCGCAAGTTCTGCGGCAGCCTCCGCGGCGTAGCGGTCTTCCTCTTCATCCGGGCGGTTGCCGAAGCCGTCCTCAAAGTCAATCCGGAAATCCTCTACCGCCTCCCGTTTCAATTTTTCCAGCACGCGCTGGTAAAGCGTATAAGCGAACCAGGCCGGGAAATTCTTCTTGCGAGCGGCGTTGGGATCTTTCTCGATGTGCTCTGCAAGTGCGGCAACTGAATCCTGAGAGAAATCGAAATTCTCCACACCGGGTAATTCGATCGCTTTCGCAAACGTCGCGAAGTCCGGCGCGTACTCATTTAGCGAAGAGAGCGCCTTTTCTCCCAAGCGTTTTGCCGTGTCCGCGCGAAACAAGTGCGCGCCGCCATATACCGTGTGCACGGGCTGACGGTCGCCTCGCGGCCCTGGATATACCGAGGCGAACGACTCATGCGCCTTCTGTAAGGGATCAAAAAATTCCGCCAGCGAGTCCGTAGTCAGCGACCTCTTCACCTGAAGCTCCGATCCTTGAAGTCTCGCGCCTGCTTTCAGTCCATTGGTCAGCGGCGCAGTTTGCGGATAACAGAATACCTTCGTTTCATTGCATTCAAAACGTTCCGCGGACATTCCGGAAGCGTCAGAAAAGGAAGTATCGCTGAGCCAATGGCAGTACGGTCGCGGGTTCGCAGGTGATCACCTTGCCGTCAACGCGCACTTCGTAGGTTTCCGGATCCACCTCAATATTTGGCGTCGCGCTGTTGTGCCGCATATCCTTTTTCCCGATACGCCGGCAGTTCGACACTGCTCGAACAATTTTCTTCAGCCCCAGCCTTGCCGGCACTCCCGCGCTCATCGCTGCATCGGACAGAAATGTGATCGCCGTCCGTGCCGTAGCGGCGCCAAAGCTTCCGAACATCGGGCGATACAAAACCGGCTGCGGAGTCGGAATCGAGGCGTTCGGATCGCCCATCGCGCTCCACGCGATGAATCCGCCCTTCACCACCATCTCTGGCTTCGCCCCAAAAAACGCAGGTTTCCACAGCACCAGATCAGCAAGCTTGCCGGGTTCGATCGAACCAATTTCCGTTGCCATGCCATGCGTAATCGCCGGGTTGATGGTGTACTTCGCCACAAAACGCTTCACGCGGTGATTGTCGTTGCGGGGAGAATCTTCCGGCAGCGGCCCACGCTGCACTTTCATCTTGTGCGCAGTCTGCCAGGTACGCAGCACCACCTCGCCGACGCGCCCCATCGCCTGCGAATCGCTGGAAATCATGCTGATCACACCAAGATCGTGAAGAATATCCTCCGCAGCGATGGTCTCCGGGCGAATGCGGCTCTCAGCGAATGCCACATCTTCCGGCACCTGCGGATTCAGATGGTGGCAGACCATCAGCATGTCCAGGTGCTCCGCAATAGTGTTCACGGTAAACGGGCGCGTGGGATTGGTAGACGACGGCAAAATATTCGGGAACGACGCAATGCGGATAATGTCCGGCGCGTGCCCTCCGCCGGCGCCTTCCGTGTGATACGTGTGAATCGCGCGGCCATCAATGGCTGCAATCGTGGCTTCCAGAAAACCTGCTTCGTTGATGGTGTCCGTGTGAATGGCCACCTGCACATCAAAATCGTCGGCAACTCTCAGGCAAGCATCAATCGCGGCGGGCGTTGTTCCCCAATCCTCGTGAAGCTTCAAGCCGCATGCGCCCGCCTCAATCTGCTCCGCAAGCGGCGGCATGGTGGCGGCATTCCCTTTTCCAAGAAAACCAAAATTCATCGGCCAGGCTTCGGCCGCCTCCAGCATGCGGGCCAGATTCCATGCACCGGGAGTACACGTAGTAGCGGCAGTGCCGGTCGCGGGCCCAGTCCCACCGCCGATCATGGTTGTGATTCCGTTTGATAAGGCGGCGTAAACCTGCTGCGGCGAAATAAAATGGATATGACTGTCCACGCCACCAGGAGTCACAATCAGATGTTCGCCGGCAATTACTTCGGTGGCGGCGCCGACTACCAGTTTCGCGTCAACGCCCTCCATTGTGTCGGGATTTCCCGCCTTGCCGACTTTCACAATTCTTCCATTCTTGATTCCGATATCTCCCTTTACGATTCCCCAATGATCCAGAATCATGGCGTTCGTAATCACCAGGTCCAGCGCGCCGTTTTCGCCCTCGCGGATGGCGGTGCTGCTCTGTCCCATGCCATCTCGAATTACTTTTCCGCCGCCAAACGTAATTTCATCGCCATGGCGGGTGAAGTCTTTTTCAATCTCAATGATCAGTTCGGTGTCGGCCAACCGGATGCGGTCACCGGTGGTGGGCCCATACAGATCGGCGTAAGTGCGGCGGGGAATTTGCAAGCTCATCGCTTCGTTCCCCCCTCGCCCGCAGCGGACCCAATCTTCCGGAGTCGCTCGATCGCCTGGGAGCGAGTCTTGTCGTCATCCAGTTCACCGGCGACCAGGCCGCTGAACCCGTGAACGATCCGGCTGCCGGCAAAATCCGTCAACTCCACTTCCTTTTCCTCCCCGGGCTCAAAACGAACCGCCGTTCCAGACGCGACGTTCAGTCGCATGCCATATGCCGAAGCGCGGTCGAACGAAAGCGACGCGTTAGTTTCGAAAAAATGGAAGTGGCTCCCTACCTGGATCGGCCGATCGCCCGTGTTCTTCACAACCACGCGGTGTGTTTTCCGATTCGCATTTGCCTGGATCGGTCCCGCAGCGGAATCCAGCAAGTATTCACCAGGTTTCATCGCCGCACCTCGAAGAACAATTATCGAATTGGGTCATGGATGGTGACGAGTTTTGTTCCATCCGGAAAAGTGGCTTCCACCTGCACTTCGTGAATCATTTCTGGAATTCCATCCATCACTTGATCCCTTGTCAGGATTTGCGCGCCGAAGCTCATAATTTCGGCAACGCCCTTCCCATCGCGTGCAGCTTCGAGCACTTCCGCGGTGAGAATGGCCATCGCCTCCACATAATTTAGCTTCAACCCCCGCGCCTGCCGCCGCCGCGCAAGATCCGCAGCCACCACAATCAGCAGTTTTTCCTGCTCCTGAGGATTCAAATGCACAGTCGTCTCCCGCTTAATTCACTTTGCGCGGTGGAATTGCATCCTGATCATATAAATGCCGCTTCGCGCCCTGCCAAAGCACTTGCAGGCCCGGCAAAATCTCGCGGCCATTGAGCGCCAGACAACGAATGATTAAGCCGTGAGCCACAAGCGTGCTCACTCCCCAGAGAATCTCGCCCGCCCTCGTCAGGCTGCGCGATAGTTCACGTAAGCGTTCTTCCGCAGCTCTCCATGTGCCTCCGTCGCGCCCCACGCAGCAGACATAAAAAGTGGCCATATAACGATAAGGCGCCAGCCGGGCAAGCGAAGAAATCTCCAGACTCCCGGGCACCAAGGAAAAGTTTTCCGCTGCAAGAATTCTGTCGGGCGCGGTGATACGGGTTTTTACCTCTAACTCGTCATACTCAAATATCTCGCCACCCGCTTCCCGTCCAGGAGCCAGAATTTCCCACCAGAACAGTCCTGCTCCTGCAGCCAGTTGGATGGACGTGTGTTGCCGATAACGCGCGCCGGCAAAGGGAATCGTGGCATCGGGCAGATACTCGAGCAGCGCTCCTTCGCCCACCGTGATTTCATTTAGCTGCGTCGTCGAAGAGAAATCGCTGCGATGGCGATAAATGCGCGTCGCCCCAGTGGTGGTCAATTGCGTCTTCGCTCCGGTGGCAACTGTAATTTGCTGGGTGAGATGATCTCCACCCAGCAACCCGCCGGAAACGTTGTGGAGATGTGCCAAAGCCGAGCCGTCCGGCAATGAAAACGCGCGAACCACTCTCAGTGGCGGTTCCTGATAGCTGTTCGCCAGCAAAGTCTGCCCGCTTCCTGTATCTCGCGAAAAATCCAGCCGCAATCTGGCGCGAACGCGCCGTGTCTCGGGCGCCCGCGCACCATTCGCTTGAAGGATTTCTTTAGTGCTTGCGGGTGTCGCCATTAATGCCCTTCCTCTAACTGACGAACAGTCGGGTGAACAGTGCCGGGTGCTCCATCGCGCCCCAGTCAAGCATCGGCGTGGTGCAACTTACCATTTCCAGCGAACAGCCTGCACTGCGGGCCGCGACTTCAGCCATCGCCGGTTTCAGGTTCCACAAAATCTGCATCGCCTTGCTCTGCCCAAGCGGCAACAACCGCTGGCACGCGGAAACAACATTGGCGGTCATCTGGTGGAGGAATGCGAGCACGGAGCGGTGTTCATCGAATCCCAGCGCGGCGCTCACCAGGCCGAATGCAGCGGAATGATGAATCAGACTCTCCGCCGCCACAGAGGACTCCCACGCCTGCTGCAAGCAGGGTTGACTTTCCACGCCCATCACCGCGCGAAGAAAATTGCGCCCAAGCGTTGCGCTGGCTACGCGGCTTTCACGCGCCAGCTTCAGCGCGCTCAACAAATCGTTGATCGCCACCCATCGCGCCGGAAGAAAAACGGGCGAATTCCCGGCCGCGAGTTGAAATGTTTCCCGAAGGGCGGCCGCCTCCAGCATTCCAGCTTCCTGCAAATACCCTTGCAAGAAATTCGGCAGTTCGTTCACCTTTAGGATTTCCGAGGAGACCAGGGATTCCACGCCGAACGAGTGTGCCAGCGAGCCAATGGGCAACGCGCTATCCGCAAAATGAAGGAGTTGAAGCAGCGCAAGATCTTCCGTCAGCAAAAGTGGAACCGGACTGGAGTCCAGATTCACGCCGCGCTGCCTTTCGCACGCTGCTCGTGGCTCTGCTCATGCCCGTGATCGTGAGAGTGAACGTGACCGGGCCCGTGGCTGTGCGGTCGTCCGCTATACGGCAGATGCGCATCGATCAACTGCCGCCGCGCGTCGGCGGGCTGCCGAACTTTTTCGTCCAGCCACGTCAACACCTGATCGAGTCCAACGGCTTCGCGAAGATTGGTGAAAATAAACGGCCGTTCCCCGCGCATCTTGCGGGAATCGCGTTCCATCACTTCCAGCGAAGCGCCAACATAAGGCGCCAGATCGATCTTGTTAATCACCAGCAAGTCCGAACGCATGATGCCAGGGCCGCCTTTGCGTGGAATCTTATCCCCTTCGGCAACGTCAATCACATAGATCCACACGTCCACCAGTTCCGGGCTGAACGCCGCAGAGAGATTGTCTCCGCCGCTTTCGACGAAAATCAGTTCCAGTCCCGGCAGCGTATCCTCAAGTTCCGCGATCGCCTGCAGATTCATCGAAGCGTCTTCGCGAATCGCCGCATGCGGGCAAGCGCCAGTTTCCACGCCCTTCACGCGTTCGGCCGGCAGCGTACCTTGCCGAAGCAGAAATTCCGCGTCTTCTTTTGTATAAATATCGTTGGTGACCACCGCGAGATTGCATGTGGGATAAAGCTTCCTGCTCAAACGGTCCACCAACGCCGTTTTGCCCGACCCAACCGGCCCCGCAATCCCCACGCGAAACGCCCTGGCGCGAACTTCTGGTTGCATCATGAATGCTCCTTCGCTTCGATTTCCGCAAAGTGGAAACCAGCGCGGCTAACTCCGAATGGAGGGCCATTATATATAAGTGCGCCGCCAAAAGTGGTGCGAACTCGGCGTCAGCACAAGGCACGCCGATGAAATTTTCAGGGGCCAATCATCGAAGAAATTCTCCCGCGAGGGGAAGCATGGATCTTCCGCTATTTCCGGAAAGCTGAAATCAAACTAAGGAATTCGCCAGCCCTCAGGGTTTTCCCTTCGGCGCACTCTGATGCGGCGGCTGGCTCTGATGCGGCTGCGGCTGGTTCGCACGGGACTGCTGGTGCTCGGACATCTGCACCTGTTGCTGGTAATGATGCTGCGCCATCTGCTCTGTCTGCTGCTGGTGTTGCTTCTCCAATTCTTGCGTCTGCTGCGAATTGGATTGTTGCGTGGCGTGCTGGTGCTCCTGCACTTGCTTCTGCTGCAACTGCTGCCGTTCCTGCTCCTGCTGCGTGTAGAGCTTCTGCTGCTCCTGCTGATATTTCTTGTCCTCGTCGGGATGGCCGGTGTTCGGGCCGGTCAAGTGCGAATTGGGCAGCAGGTCCTTCGGATGAACGGCGCTGCCGGGATAGCCTGTGGAATGTTCTGTCCGGGGAGGATTGTAGTGGCCCGCTTCCGTCGCGTGCATCACACCCGGCTCCGTAAACGCTCCCGGCCGGGAAGTGGCCGCAATCGGTGGACGCCCGTGATTCACAGAGGATCGCATATCCCGATTCTGCTCCGCGGCTTCCATGTGCTGCACCTGTGATGTCACGGGGGGAATATGCCGGTCGTGAATGGCCGCTTCTTCTTCCGATGTTGGGCGCGCATCGATTCCGCCGTGTCCGCCGTTGTAGCTGACGCGCGAATTTCCGTAATGATTTACGAACGTGGTGTTATAGACGTTGTGCACTTCGGTCACGTTGATATTGTTCACCGAGCGGTTGTAGTAAAAGTGCCCGCGATCCCAGCGCCCGCCTTCATACCCGTGGCCAAAATATCCATACCCGTAATTAATTCCGCCGTAGAACCCCACGCGCGGTCCCCAATAGCCGGGGTGAAATAAATATCCCCGGCCGCCCCAGCCCCACCACGCGGGCGTCCAGAAAAATCCTGTCTCCGGAACCAGCACCCACGTGCCGGGCACCCAATAATAATCGTAGCCGTCCCACGCCCAGTAACCCGGCGTCCAGATGTAGCCGTCGCTCGGGCAAATCGGTTGCTCGTAAACGGGCAGCGCTGGCGGCCCAAACGAAACGGAGACGCCGACGCTCACTTGCGCATGGGAGGCCGCGGAAAAAGCCAACATCCCGATGGCCATCAGCAGGAAAGGAATCGTAAACATTCTGCGCATCATCTCTCCTTTTGACCGTTCCAGTTCCCCGCACGACCCAGGTATTCGCGAGTCTGGTCGATTGCGGTTTTCGGACGTTTCCAAACGCGCCGGGTCTGTTGGCTGGATTGAATGCGCTTCCCCTCGGACGAGAAAGCAAACGGAAGGGCCATAAGCGGAGCTGATGGGAAGCACATGGCTTAGGATCGCGTTGCGATCTCTCGAGTAACTCTAGCATATCTTCCGTGAACTATTGCGCCCATGCGGAATCAGTTATGACTCTTCCCGGCCTGAAATGCGTCGGGAAAAGAGATCGAATTCCTTTCGCCCGAGTGAACTTTTGACATAGAGTACGTTTGGTTTTGGCAGCTGAAAACTATTCGAGAAAAACAACAGGGTGAAATGAACTTTTCTCCAGCGACGCCCAGAACAGCGGCAGCATCTGGGTCGAGGATTTGCGAGTGACTCCTCCGGCAACGTCGAAGACGCCTGCTATCCCACGCCGGCGCTGGGGTATCGCGCTTCTGCTCGGATTCGGCGTGCTGGTGAACTATTTCGATCGCGTGAATCTTTCCGTTTCCCAGGAGGCGCTCCACGCCACTTTCGGAATTTCCGCCGTCACTTTCGGCTATCTGCTCAGCTCTTACAGTTGGACTTACGCCGCGCTGCAACTTCCTTCCGGATTGCTCCTCGACCGCTTCGGTGTAAAGCTGATCGGCCGCATCAGCACGCTCCTCTGGAGCCTCGCTTCCTTTGCCGCCGCCATTTCCACGGGCCTCACCGCATTTTTCTCCGCGCGGCTTTTGCTGGGGATAGGAGAAGCCCCAACGTTCCCGGCGAATTCGAAAGCCATCGGCTACTGGTTCCCCACCAGTGAACGCAGCCTGGCCACGGCGATGTTCGACTCGGCAGCCAAGCTCTCCTCCGCCATAGGCGTTCCCGTGCTCGGTATACTGCTGATTCGTTTCGGCTGGCGGTGGAGCTTCGCCGCCACCGGCCTGATTAGCCTGCTCTTCTTTTTTCTATTTTATTTTTATTACCGGAATCCCAGCGAAGATAAGTCCCTCTCCCCGGTGGAGCGCGAATTTATTCGTGCGCACGGCGCGCAACCTGAAGACAGCTCTCGCGCGGCGAAAGGCGCTCCCTTTGGATATCTGCTGCGCCAGCGCAAAGTCTGGGGCTTAGTGCTGGGCTTCGCTTCGTACAATTACACTTTCTATCTCCTGCTCACCTGGCTGCCCACCTATCTTTCTTCTCAACTTCACATCGACCTCTTTCACTCCGTGATGTACACCAGCTTCCCTTGGCTTTGCGCCACGGTCGCGGACATCCTCATCGGCGGCTGGCTGGTGGACAAGCTGGTGCAGCTCGGCCGGGATTCCTCGCGCGTGCGCCAGACCGTGTTGATTGGAGGGACCACGCTCGGTCTTGGCATGTTGGGCGCCGCGTACGCGCACTCGGCCATGTCCGCGCTGATCTGGATCACCATCGCCATCAGCGGATTGTCCATGGCTTCGCCGGTGGGCTGGTCCGTGCCTTCGCTGATCGCCCCGCGGGAAAGTGTGGGCACACTGGGAGGAATCTTAAATTTCGGCAATCAGCTTTCCGCAATCGCGGCGCCGATTATCACCGGTTATGTCTTCCAGATAACCAATTCGTTCTTCTGGGCATTCGGAGTGGCAGCGGCATTTCTTGCCGTCGGAGTGGCCGGCTACGTTTTTCTACTGGGCCGCATTGAGACGATTCCCGAACCAGCATAATCCTGCTGCTCAATGTGCCGCGGAGTAGTGTTTCGAATCCTGTGTCCGTGAATTGAAGACATCCATGCCGCCGTCGGGCCACACAGTAAGCTTCAAATAATTCCCAGGGTCGGTCCCCTGCAGATTCGCGATCAGCGGATCGGGCGAATTGTGTGCCGCTCCGCCTTCCTTCGAATAATGAAGCTGCCAGAAATCCTCCAGCTTCGGCGCGTTATGGATAATGTCCCAGGAAGAAGGCGTACCGCCTTTATTCTCACCGTTGTCCATAATGGAAAGCCGCGGGGTGATCGCCGCCAGCAGCGCCGGGCTGTTACTTTGCGCCCAGCCATGGTGCGAAACGATGTATACATCCACTGGCCCCAGCTTGTTTACCGGACACACCAGGTCCAACTCCTTGTCCCAGGTGAGATCGCCCATATCCAGGATGCGCACCTTGCCGAACGTGAACATGGTTCCCAGCGATCGCGCGTTCTCTGTCTGGTCCGCGGATCGCTTTTCAGTCGTCGCGCAAACCGCATTCTCACCTCCGCCACCCGTCAAGGGTTTAGCCAGCACCTGCCCGTCAGAGCTGACCACCTCTACGTGAATTCCCTTCACGGGCAGCAAATCGCCTACCTTCGCATGAATGCGCTTCACTTTTTTTTCCGCTACCAGCTTCTGATAAGCCTCCCAGACTTCCTCGGTTTTTTCTTCGCTCGGTTCGCGATTCGGGCCGTGATCGATGAAAGCCCCGATGGGAATCTTCGCCAGCAGTTGCGGTGCTCCGCCCGTGTGATCCATGTGGTAATGGGTCAATAACACATAATCGATCTTCGAAAGGCCTGCCATCTTCGCCGCGGCCACAATTCGATCGGCGTCGCGCCCATCGTTATCCGGCCAGCCGGTATCAATCAACAGGGACCCTTTTTCCGGCGTCACAAATAGCGTCGCCTGGCCGCCCTCCACATCAATGAAATAGACCACCAGCGGCGTTTTCGAAGGTTCCGCCAGGGCAGGCGCGGAGAGACTCAAAACCACCAGCGCCGCAAGGACGGCGGTAACCGTGCTCCGGGCAAACAATCCCGACCGGCCACGCGCATCTATTAAGGAAGAAAACATTCGCAGCATTGTCTGTGCTCCCTTTCGGTGGACATCCATCGATCGCGCCACATCAGACCCACAGCAATCCAAGATTAAAGATAAGGTATCACCGTTGCCCCAGCCTGCGCCCTTGTCGCCCCAGTACTACTTCGCTCCATCCCCCAAACCCCTTATTTCCGCAATCTTCGCGATAGTGTGGTACACTATGTTTGCGCTTAATGCATCGGTTGTGTTGTGCGGTCCCTCTGGTTTAGACCTTCTGAGACTACCCGCCCTACGTTTCCTCCGTTCGTTCTTAGCGTAATTTAAATAAGCCTGGCATATTAGATAGCCGCGCTCACGCGAATCTTTGTGTGTATCGCCGCTCTCCGCCAGCAAGAAAGCAAAATGCAAAGTTTTTCAGAACTCACTCTATCTCCTTCTTTGAAGGAGCGACTTATCGCGGCGAAATTTTCCACGCCTACCCCGGTGCAGGCTGCGGCTATTCCGCAAGCTCTCGAAGGTAAGGACGTTATCGCCACCGCGCAGACGGGAACGGGCAAAACGCTCGCGTTCCTCCTGCCGGTCATGGAAAAGCTGGCCAAATCGGCCACCCCCGGAGTTGCCGCACTGGTTTTGGTGCCAACGCGGGAACTTGCCATGCAAGTCGTAACGCAATATAACGCCCTGCGGCCCAAACAGTCCCAACCCGCGGCCCTCGTGGTCGGCGGCCTGCCCGAAGGACGTCAGCTCGACGCCATTCGCAAAGGCGCGCGCCTCGTTGTAGCCACACCTGGCCGGCTCGAGGATTATCTCGACCGCAGGCTAGTCGCTCTCAGCGGTGTGCAGACGCTAGTGCTTGACGAAGCCGACCGCATGCTCGACATGGGCTTTCTCCCCGCGATTCGCCGCATTGTCGGCGTATTGCCCCGGGAACGCCAGACCCTCTGTTTCTCCGCCACCATGGAAGGGGCGATGCTCCAACTGGTTCGCGATTACACCAAGAATCCCGTGCGCTTGTCCTTCGGCTCCACAACGAAGCCTTCGGAAAATGTCCGCCTGCAGGCGTTTGAAGTCGCCGAAAATGGCAAACCAGATATGCTCTTCAACCTGCTGCAGGAAGAAACCGGGCGCTGCCTGATTTTCTCGCGCACCAAGCGTGGCACCGAACGCATCGCCAAGAGCCTGAATCGTCAGGGCGTCAACGCCGCAATGATTCACGGTGACCGTTCGCAATCGCAGCGCACCGCCGCCTTGACCGGTTTCCAGCGCGGACAATACCGCGTGCTGGTGGCAACCGATGTCGCCTCACGCGGAATCCACGTGCAGGACATCGCCCACGTCATTAACTACGATCTGCCGGACGTTGCCGAAAACTTCATCCATCGCGTTGGCCGCACCGGCCGCGCGGGTGAACGCGGCGTTGCTTCCACGTTGTTCCTCCGCGAACAACGCACGGAGCTTTTCCAGTTGGAACGCCAGCTCGGAATCCGTATCGAAAGAGTTTCCGCGAACGGGCGCCCTGCGCAAAAGACCGAACGCACTTCCGAACGCGCGCCGGCACACACACAGCACGTTTCCGCTAACGCTGATTCCCGGATGGTTCGCTTGCCTGGAGAAGTCCTGCAAGCCCAGATGGACGTCTAAACTCAGACTCTTCTTTTGTGGGTTGAAAAAGAGCGACCCCAGGCGCCTAATGGGCCTGGGGTTTTCGTTTGCATCCTGCCTCGCCTTTAGGCAGTTCGCCGGCATCGAAGGAATTACGCGGTTTGCGACTTTCCTTTTTCCAGCGTTTCCAGTTCCGCGATCTTCCGTGTCAGCCAGCCTTTCAACGCCGTCTCTAATTCTTTTTCCGTTCCGGATTCATAGAAATGCGCCACGGAGTCGCCTTCCGGCGTAAGCGGAATGTGGCGGCAAGGGAATTTCAGTTTCTTCTGCTCTTCGGGCACAAGTTGCATCAGCACGCACTCCGCACAAGGCCGCCGTTCTTCCTTCGCCTCAAAATTCAGGCACGTAGGCGAATCTTCAAACACAAAGCTCGGCCGCCAGGGAAATCTCGGCCGGTCCCGATACCCACCTTTTTCCACAAACGCCAGCTCGGCTTTCAACGTCTTCAAAAGGTTGCGCGCGTCTTGCATCTCAGCTACCTGCAGGACAGTCTCCCCCAATTCGCCTTGCATTCCCGTGTCTCGCCTCACTAAGAGATGTGATTCAAATCACTGGATTTCGCAGACCGGGGGTGTATCAACATCACTGGTGTAGGTGACGGTATGCTTCACGGTCCAAGAAGACCCGCAAACCGGTTCCAATTTCTGACCAATATGGATGGGGGCCTACTCCCGGAGGGTAGCCCTATGCGCACGCCTTACGGCCTCGAAATCATCGAAAATTGCCTCGTATGTCCACATCGCGAGGAACGCCTCTTTTGCAATTTGCCGGACGTCTCGGTAAAGGCCATGACGGCCATCACTTCGTCCGCTGCCTATCCCAAAGGCGCCACCCTGTTCGTGGAAGGACAACCCGCTCGCGGCGTCTTTATCCTCTGCAGCGGGCGCGTGAAGCTATCCACATCGTCGGCAGATGGCAAAACCCTAATTCTGCGGATTGCGGAACCCGGTGAAGTGCTTGGCCTTCCGGCCACCGTCACAGGCACTGCGTATGAACTCACCGCAGACATCATTGAGCCGGCACAAGCCAATTTTATCGGCCGCACGGAATTCCTGAATTTTCTAAAGGAACATGGCGAAGCCGCACTGCGCGTGGCGCAGCAGCTTGGCGAAACCTATCATTCGGCAATCGCCGAGATCCGCACCATCGGGCTGTCGCATTCCGCCAGCGAGAAGTTGGCGCGTTTCCTGCTCGAATGGACCTCGAACTCTCCCGAAGAAAAAGGCCAGATACGCATCAAGATGACTCTGACCCATGAAGAGATCGCACAAATGATTGGCTCTTCCCGGGAAACCGTTACACGCCTGCTAGCGGATTTTCGTCGGAAACAAATCCTGCAGATTGTCGGTTCCACATTAATTCTTCGCAGCAAGGCCGATCTCGAAGCCATCGTAAACAGCTAAGGCGCTATTTCGAACGGCCGGTCATATCCTGTCATTTCCAGAAAGCCAACGCCTCGCACGGGTTTGCCTTCACGGGTTCCGCGGATCGCAATCGCGCCCTCCCAATAACTAGGCGTCAGATTGCCGCCGCCCAATTCCTGAGATTTCAGGCGTGTTGTCGCTGCCAGACTCAGCCCCAGCTTCGAAATCTCCACGGTCCAGACGACTGGATACTTTGCCGAGGTCGTAGGACTCGTCCAGAATTCCCCGTCGGGAATCATCTGAAAATCGGTCGAAGTCAGGTGCAGCGATTTGCCTTGTGCGTCCACATAGGTTCCCGAAGAAAATGGATCGCTCGAGCCATCATTGTGCCGAAACTGGTAGAGCATCAATTCGGTGTTGTCATCAAGCTGGATGCTGAGCCAGTTCCATCCGGTTTGCCCAGTTCCCAATTGATTAGTGAAAAATTCATGGTCCATCCAGGACGTGCCCTTCACTGGGAGAGATTTCCCATTGAGTTGGATCGTTCCGGTGGTCGCTAATCGCGTGAACGAAATGTAGTGGGAAGCCTGCCCCGCGCCCGCGGCCTTTGGACTGACCCCGTTTTCTCCGTGAATCACGAGTGGCTTTTCCGGGCGCAGGGAAAAAGAGATGGAAAATCGCTCATCCGTCGCAGTGAGCAGGATTTCTGCTTGACCATTCCATCGTAACTGCCAATTGCCGTTCCAGATGCGTTCCTGTTTTTCGTCCGCTCCGGCCAGACCCGGGCCGGCCCGATTGGTGCGCTCCAAGTGGTAAAACTTCCCGCCGTCCAGATCGCTGAGCGCGAGATGCGCCAGATATAAATCGCGAACGTCCCATAGCTCGGTTTTCTCGCCGTCGCGATCCACGCCTTGGCGGAAAAACGTCAGCTCAAATCCGTATTGGTGTCCATCAGCCGTCGCCAAGTTCCCCGTCGTATACCACCATTCAGTCTGATACTCCTCATGATTGAAGTGATCGCGAGGAAATTCATAGCCGTAGCCTGGCAACGCGGATTGATACTGCGCCCACGCAGCCGGCAGCCAAGCAAACAGCAGCACGAAGAGTAGCCACCTACTCTTCATGAATCGCCTCCAGCGGATCGAGTCGCACCGCCACGCGCCCCGGATAAAGTCCGGAGACAAGCGTCGCCGCATAAACAACGGTCAGCGCACCCAGCAGCACCATCACCGGCCAATGAAAGCGAATCGTCCAGCCGAAAGATTGCTTGTTGATTACGAACACCAGAATCAGCGAAAGAAAATATCCCAGCGCGAATCCCGCCAGGTTCGCCAGCAGCCCCAACAGCCCCGCCTCCACCAGAATCATCTTCCGTACCTGGCCCGCCGAAGCCCCCAGAAAACGCAGCAAACCCAGCTCGCGGCGCCGGTCAATCACCAGTGCGATAAGCGCTCCGGCAATGCCCATCACCGCCACCAGCACCGCAATCGCTTCCAGTGCGTAGGTAATGGCAAAAGTGCGGTCAAAGATCCGCACTGCCTCCCCTCGCAAATCCCTGTCGGAAAAAATCAGCACACGATGTCCAATTGCTTCTTTCTGAATCTCACGTCGAACTTCCAGCGCGTTTGCATTGGGGGCCACAAATACCGCCAGATTCGTTGGCGCCGGGTCTGGCAGGTAAGACAACAAGACTTCGCGATCCATCAGGACGTATCCGCGCTCGCTGGCGTAATCGTAACAAACCTCCACGATCCGGAAATTGGCCCGTGTTTCACCCATTGGCAGGGTAATGACATCTCCGCTTTTTACGTGGTGCTTGTTGGCGAAGGGCTCGCTTACGATCACGTTATTTTGTCCGCGGAGTTGCCCCAGCACTTCCGCGGTCGGCCTTCCCGATATAAAATCCGAATTACGGTAAACCCGCTGAGCGCCTAAATCCACCGAAGCCAGCGTCGCCGGCATTCCCTCGTAGCTGATTTCATACGCGCGTAACCGATCGACCGCCGCAACCCCGGGCAAAGCCGCGATTTTCTCCGTCAGCTCCAGCGAAATGGTCGGATGGCGGTCCGCCCCAACATTTCCCGCGGGACGCACATACAAGTCCGCCGGCAACTCATCGTTCATCCAGCTCACAACGGTCTGCCGGAAACTCCCCACCATAATGCCCACGGAAACCATCATCGCCACCGCCGTCGCCAACGCCGCCACCAGGACGGACGTCCGCCGCAGCGAACCAGCCAGGCTGCGCGCGGCCAGCAGCGCTTCCACGCCAAAAAGTTTTCCCAGCACGCCGCCCGCAATCCGCATGACAAAGTTCACCAGTGCAGGCATGGCGAATGCCGCGGCAGCAATTAGCAAAATGGTCGCCAGATATCCGAAGATCGGTTTTCCGGCGACCGCCGGCATACGCCCCGCGAGCGCTCCCAATAACGCGAGCACGCCGCCAATGGCAAGATCGCGCCCCCTGTGCGCGCGTGCGATATACTCCCGTCGCCCCTGAGCCATCGCATCTGTCGGCGACACCTGCATCGCCTCGCTCGCAGGTGCAATCGCCGAAGCAACGGCCACCCCAACTCCAATCAGCAATGCCAGTCCCACCGACCCCGCAGTCAGCTCAATCGTTCCCGGCCGGCTGCTCACATATAACGATTCCACCGTTAGCGCGATCAACTTCACGGCGCCGCTGGCCATAATTCTTCCCAACGGCAATCCCAGCAGCGCGCCAGCCAGCCCCAGGCAGGCGGCTTCCCCAAGGAAAGCAATCAAAACATCGCTGCGGCTCGCCCCAACCGCGCGCACCACTCCGATTTCGGCGCGCCTCCGCACCACCGAAACCGAAATCGTGTTGTAAATCAGAAATGCTCCGACGATCAGCGCGATATAGCTCAGCAGCCGCAGGTTCCAGCGGAATGCCGCAAGCATCTTGCGATTTGCTTCCGTGCCGGCGCCCTGCAAACGAATTTCCACGCCTGCGGGCAAAATGGACTTCAGACGATTTTGCCATTCCTCGATATTTCCACCCGCGGGCAGTTTCACAAGAATCCGATCCACGCGTCCAAAACGATTCAGCGCGTGCTGTGCCCCGGCAATATCCATCAGCACGGCGCCCTCGCCCGCCAACTCTTGCGGCAGCATGCCGCGAACCACGCAATCCAATACCCGATCGTTGACCAGCAAGGTCAAGCGCTCGCCAGGTTTCTTCCCAAGACTCGCACTAACCCAGATACTCTCCGGATTTTCCAGCAAACGAATGGATTGACCGACACTCTGCCCTTGATTGGAAGGCAATTGCGAAAAACCGTTCCGCGCAATGTACCGGCTGCCTTCCGCGATCAGATCCAGCCCGATCAGCGGAAGTGTCTCCTGCGTTCGCGTGTCCACCACGAAATCCTCTATACGCGGGGAAATCCGCAACGCATATGGTTGCGCGCTTAAAGTGGCCAACACGGATTCCGGCACACCGCCCGAAGCCACCACCTCCAGGTCGCTTTCTCCCGCCAGACTTTCCATCGAGGAGTGGAACGACCCCGCCGCCGCATTTCCCGCCAGTTCCATCGCCAGCACCACTGCCACGCCCAGCGCCACGGCAAGCACCATCAGTGCCAGCCGGACCGGCTCGTGAAACAGCGGCCGCACCATCAACCGGTAAAAGAGTTTGAATTGCTGCATTTCAGCGCCGCGTGATTTCTTCGATTCGGCCGTCACGCATCCGTACCAGCGTGTCGCACACCGCCGCGGCCTCCAGGCTGTGCGTGGCCATGATCGTCGCGGTCTTTTGCTCCCGCGTCAGCCGTAGCAACAGTTCCAGGATTACGCTGCCAGTCGCCGTGTCCAGATTCCCGGTCGGCTCATCCGCCAGCAATATCCGCGGGGACTGCGCCAGCGCCCGCGCAATCGCCACCCTTTGCATCTGTCCGCCGGAAAGCTGGTGCGGATACCTCGTGCCCAATCTGTCGAGTTCCACCCAATGCAAACGCTCCAGCGCTGTTTCGCGCGCCCCAGACCTGCCCGCCAGCAGCAGCGGAAGTTCTACATTTTCCTCCACCGTCAGCGTACGCAGCAATTGAAAGGATTGAAAAACGAAACCGACTTTTGTCCGGCGCAATTGCGTTTGCGCCGCATCAGCCAGCCCGGAGGTGGAGAGCCCCTCGATGAGCACAGAGCCCTCGGTGGGGAAGTCCATGGCGCCTGCCAGGTGCAGCAGCGTGGATTTTCCGCAGCCGCTGCGCCCCACCAGGGCGACAAATTCACCCTCGCGCACCTCCAGCGAAACCTCATCCAGCGCGCGCACGCTCTGGCCGTCTGTCGTGTATGCTTTACTGACCGATTGCAGGGAAAGAATTGCCATGCGTCGAACCGCGCCGGGCTCCGCGGCTACTTCAGATCGGCAAGCGCCTTTTCGATTGCGGAGTTGATTTGCTTCGAGTCTGGCTCGACCTTCGAATCGAATCGCGCGATCACTTTACCGTCCGGGCCAATCAAGAATTTTGTAAAGTTCCAGCCGATTTCTCCGCCCGTCGCGGGATTCGCGGCCTTGTCCGTAAGGAACGCATAGAGCGGAGTAATATCGCTGCCCTTCACCGAAACCTTCGCCATCATCGGGAACGTCACATGATATTTCGCCGTGCAGAAGGTTTTAATTTCCTCGTTCGAACCCGGCTCCTGGCCTCCAAAATTATTTGCCGGCACGCCCACGATCACGAAACCGCGCTCTTTGTATTTTTCGTAGAGCGCCTCCAGACCTGTATATTGCGGCGTAAATCCGCAGCGGCTGGCCACGTTCACCAGCAGCACCACTTTTCCTTTGAAAGAAGAAAGCGGCGTGGGCTGTCCATCAATCGAATTCAGCGTAAAGTCAAACACGGTTTTATCGGCAGCCATCAGCGTTGTCCCCAGCAGTGCCAGCAGTACAAAGAATTTCTTCATCAGTCGATTCCCCGATCGTCGATGCCAATTTCCAAAAGGTCTTCGGGCAACACCATCCCTTCGGCCTGTTGGATCTGCACGCACCATAATAGGCCACATGCTCCGCGAAGCCCACTCCGTTCTCCTTCAGTTCGCGACCGCCCAATAACAAAACAGGAAGAGGGGCCTCACTGCAGCGAAAAAACACTCAGGCTTTCTGCCGGCAGGTGCAACTTCACCGTTCTCCCGGCCAGATCCACTTGCCCCTCGCCGAAGATCGCGAGCGCATTCGCGGCATCCTGCGCCCCCGTACCCGTTAACGGTAGCGAGAGATCCTGCGCCTTGCCACCGGCATTAAACGCAACCAGCACCCGCTCCTCGTCGCTTTCTCGCAGAAAAACATAAGTAGTGTCATCCGACGCCAGACTCCACAGCTTTCCCCGGCGCAGTGCGGGATGTTGTGCCCGCAGCCTCAGCAAGCTTTGCACATATTCGAAAATCACCTCCTGCTGCGCTGTGCGCCCTTCCTTTTTGAACGCATTCTTCGCATCATCTGGCCAGCCGCCGGGAAAATCGCGCCGGTTATCCGCATCGCTTCCGCCGGGCATGCCCAGTTCGTCGCCGTAATAAAGATCGGGAATTCCACGCGCTGTGAGAATCAAGCCGCAGGCAAGTTTCAGATGCGCCGGCGTGCCTTCTGGCTGGCCCGCAATCCGCGCGGCGTCCGGGTTGTCAAAAAACGTTACCAGAAAATCCGGATGTGGATAGAGCGCGTCCTCCCGCAGCACGTTGGTTATCTTTCCAACCGGCGCGCCATTCAATAAAACTTCACGCAACGCAAAATTTAAAGGGTAGTCAAATACAGAAGTCAATTGTGTGTCCACGCCGTCCCAGCCCGGCCTCCCGCCCTGATAAAACGATGTCACGGCCGGATCGGTGTGAGCTACTTCGCCGATCGTCGAAAGCCGCGGATAAAGCTTCCTCAAATCTGCATGCCATTGCTCCAAAAAGCGTCGCGAAACGTATGGAACCTCAGCTATGCCAAGGCCATCCAGACCGGAAGTCTCAGCCCACCAAACGCTGTTTTCCTCCAGGTATTGCAGCACCATGGGATTTTCGGTGTTGAGGTCCGGCAGCACTCCCCCAATCCAACCTTCCGTCACATTTTTTAGGATCTGCGGAGAAGTATGCGGATCCACCAACTCATCAAACGCTTCGCTGCCTGCCAACTGTTTCTCCGCCTGACCATAGAAGGAAGGCTTCAGCGGCGAAGCGGCCGTCAAATGATGTTCTGGCGAGCCGTGAAACCAGTCCGCCAGCGGCGGATGTTTCACCCACGGATTTGTGGGCCCAACGTGATTCGGGGCCGCGTCAAAAAAAAACTTCATGTGCTGCTTGTGAACCGCTTCCACCAGTTCCTGGTATTCCGCCAACGTTCCCAGATGTGGATCCAGCGCGTAAAGATCCGTTGCTCCCGCGGCATGACCGTCCGGGACTGCGTCGCTTTTCATAACGGGCGTCAACCACAACGTGGTGACGCCGAGATTTTTCAAGTAGTCCAGATGCTGCTCAATTCCCCGCAAATCGCCGCCGTGATACGCGCTCGCCTTGCTTCGATCATGCGAGCCGGAAGACCCGGCCGGCTGATCGTTGAGCGGATCACCATCCGCAAAACGGTCGGGCACAATTTCGTAGATCACGTCGTCCAGCGTCAACCCCTGGTTTCGACCAAGGGTTTGCGTGCGCGCCGCCAGCGGCAATTCAAAATTGGTCTGGCCGTGCGCGGTGGTGATCCGGCAGATCGCCGTGCCGCTGCGTAACCCCGGTTCGAATTTCAGCCACACGAACAGGTACTCTCCGTCGCCAGTCGATTGCGTGCGGCTGACCGTCACTTCCCGCAGATTGCAGCTCGCATGTGTTGCCTGCAGATTTTTTCCGGAAAGCAGCAGCAGCACGTCTGGCGTCAGCCCCACCCACCAGTTGGGCGGCTCCACTCTGCTCACGACGGGAGCATCTGGATTTTTTGTGTCCTGGGCGAACAGCGGAATCACCTGCCACACCCCAGTCCACAGCAAAAATCCACCAGCCCAGGAAAGTAGCGTTCGGCCCAAACGTTCCTTGCTCATCGAGAGCTCCGCCCGAATCCGCCTGGACTCCGCATGCGCAACATTATCGGTTGTCCCGAAACACCAGATACCCAAATGCCGCGGGCACATGAAAATTGGGTGCTGGGGTCATTGTCGGGCTCCACGCCGAATAAAACCTCGGCTCCTTCGCGCCTTCCACGCGGTAAAAGTTCACCCGCCAGGGCTTTGCTGGATCAAACGCAGGCGTCAGGCTGCGCATGGGCACGGCAAGCTCCGCGGTCCAGATATCTTGGTGTTCATCAATCGTTGCGCGCCTTCGCAATCCGCTGCGCATTTCTTTTTTTTCGCCGTGGGAAATATTCAGATCGATCCAGAAACCGTTCGGACTGACTTCCAGCTCCTTATAAACCAGCGGGTCTCTGTCATCCGGTTGCAGAAACGCTTCCGCAACGTCGCGCTCCCACAATTCATCCCGCCAACCATCCGCCCGGGCATCCGAAAACACGTTCAACTCACGGTAATGCGCACGAAAATTCAGGAACAGCATCTCGTGATTCCAAAGTAGCCGAACTTCGGTGGCCCGCCCAGGATCGGCCAGCAAACCTCTCCAGTCCGCATCAAATCGGATCGCCGGTGTCTGGTCCCACACACCTTTCTCCGGGAAACCATCGGCGTTCACCCCATCTTTCAGAAAAAGTGCCAAGGCGGTCGGCAACGGATAGGTTTCGGATTCATGCGCGGGCTTCATCGCCCAGATAGTGTAGTTCAGCGCCACGCCAAAACTCATCCACAAACCCACCAGCGCGGCGCCGGCTATTCGGCCAGCAAACTCATTGCGCACGCGCCTTGAAAGCCTGCCGAGGATGCGCATGCCCACATGCTACCATCCGATTTGGCCCTGCTCTTCGCCTGTTTTCGGAAGGAGAAATCCCGTGGAAGTGCGCCGTAACTCCGTAGCCGTTCGCAACGTTGAGGTTCGCACCGAACCCAAACGCCGACAGCCCTCCGATTTTCAATATGTGCGGATGCAGATTGCCGATGGCGTCGCTCGCATGACCCTCAGCCGGCCGGAGCACAATCTTCTGAACGAGGAATTTCTCCGCGAAATCGCCGACGGCCTCACACATGTCGCCGAACGCCCGGACGTGAAGCTCGTCGTTCTCGACTCCGCCTGCAAAGTTTTCTGTGGCGGCATTGACGTCGGCGAATACACCTCCGAGCGCGTCTTCCAGATGCTCGATGCGTTCCACTCCGTCTTCCTGGGAATGATGGAGACCTCCAAGCCCGTCGTCTGCATCGTGAACGGTCCCGCAATCGGCGGAGGCGCGGAGCTTGCCGCGTTCGGCGATCTCGTCATCGCCACGCCCAAGGCGCGTTTTGCTCAGCCGGAAATCACGATCGGCGTGTTTCCGCCGCTTGCCTCCACCATTCTTCCGTTTCTCGTCGGACCGAAAGTCGCTCTCGAACTCGTTCTTCTCGGCGAACCGGTCACCGCCGAACGCGCGCTCGAACTCGGCATCGTGAATCGCCTGGTTCCAGAGGCCAAGCTCGCGGTCACCGTCAACGATCTCATCGCCCGCCTCAGCGGCCATTCCGGCCCAGTCCTCACCATGGCCAAAAAAGCCATCCTCGGCGGCATGGGTCTCTCCCTGCGCGATGGCCTGAAGAAGTCCATGGATATCTTCCTCAACGAACTCTACCGCCTCGAAGACTCCCAGGAAGGCCTCCGCGCCCTAGTCGAAAAGCGCAAGCCCAACTGGAAGAACCGATAAATTCGTTCAATGACATTTTTCCAGCTTGCAGTCCCGAATTAAGCTAACAATAATTTTTTCCAGACCGCAGACCCGCTTCATTGACACCCCAACTCACGCGCCGTAAACTCGAAGTGACATTCAGCAGGCAAGGGAAGTGGGGAAGTGCCGTGCAATTCGGCCGCGGTCCCGCCACTGTATTCGGCTTAATCGCCGAGAGCCAGGCTACCCTCCCTCGCCGCCGTAGTTGGGCTTACTTCGCGAGAGAGTAGGCCGCCCGAACAATCCCGGCTTCTCGCCGGGTTTTTTATTCGCAAAATTCTCGCAGCATCCACGTCAGGGGAGATTCGTGCACCCAAAATTGTCCCGCACGGCAAGCCGCCTCGGCCTTCTGGCCCTAGCTTCGCTTGCCCTCGCCGTTTTTCCCCTAGGCGCGCAATCCTCCAAGCCGCCGGCGGCCCCGCCCGAGCCTACGCACGAAGTGGTGGATGAATTTGGACGCACCGTGCGCGTGCCCTTGGTTCCCTCGCGCATCGTTTCGCTGGCCCCTAGCCTGACGGAAACCCTATACGCCCTCGGCGTCCAGGATCGCCTCGTCGGCGACACGGATTATTGCGATTATCCCGCTGACGCGCAGAAAAAGAAAAAAGTCGGCGGGATCATCAATCCCAATCTCGAGGAAATCGCGGCCCTCCATCCCGATCTCGTGCTCGTCACCAAGGAAATCAACCGCCTCGACACAGTTCGCGCCCTCGACACCCTCGGAATCCCCGTCTACGGCACCGATGCACACACCCACACGGTAGACGACATTCTTGCCACCACGCAAAAACTTGCCGACCTGCTGGCCGTTTCCGAAGCCGGCAAGACTCTCACCTCAGATCTTCGTGCTCGCCTCACCGCGCTTCATACCAAGCTCGAAGCCATTCCGCCAACCCGCGTGCTCTTCATCGTGTGGACCGAGCCACTCATCTCCATCGGCAAAGACACCTTCATCGCCGATGCCCTGCGCCAGGCCGATGCCGCAAGCATCGTGGATTCCACACAAGACTGGCCGCAAATGAGCCTCGAAGAAGTTGTCCACCTGCAGCCGGACTACCTGGTCTTCGCGGCTTCGCATTCAGAAGCCGCCGCGCGCGATTTTGATTCCCTCGCGGATCGACCAGGCTGGCGCATCCTGTACGCTGTCCATAGCCGCCATTACGCGGTAATCAGTGACGCCGTGAATCGCCCCGCTCCGCGCATCGTCTCCGCCATCGAAGAGCTGGCCCGCCAGCTGCACCCCGCGGCGTTTTCATCACCGCCTGCGCAAGACGAACCTGCCGCCCCCGCTTCCCCGAAGCCAAGCGCCCCGCTCACCCCGCCATCCACGCACATAGCAGACGGCGTGCTAATCTCCGCACAGGAGATTGCATGCGCCCGCTGACACTCGCTCGCCTCTTTCTACGTTGCAGCATTCTTGCCGCCATTTTGTTCGCCGTTGTGGTTGTCGCGCTGAAGCTCGGTGCCGTCCAGGTCTCGCTGTACGGCCTGGGCAAAGACTTGATCAGCGTGCTCCTCCACCGCACCAGCACTTTTTCCAGCGACTACGGCATGATCGTGTTGGACATTCGCCTGCCGAGAATTCTTCTCGGCATCTTGGTCGGCGCCTCGCTCTCCGTAGCCGGCGCCAGTTTCCAGGCGCTCCTGCGCAATCCGCTCGCAGATCCCTATGTCCTTGGCGTTTCTTCCGGCGCCGCTCTTGGCGCCATCGTTGCCCTCATCGTCGAAAGCCACCTGAATCTTTCTCCCGAAATGGCAGGGCTCATCACCCCGATTGGCGCCTTCATCGGCGCGGCACTCACCATCGCCGCCGTCTTTTTTCTCGGACGTCGCGACGGCCAGATTGACGGCACCACGCTCCTCCTCGGCGGCGTCATCACCGCCTCGTTCCTCTCTGCCGTGATCATGTTCCTGATGACCACGCTTTCCGGCAACAATCTCCGCGGCATCGCCTTCTGGCTCATGGGCGATCTCTCCACACCGCAGCCACGCAGCCTGCTTTATTTACTATGTCTGGGATTCATCATTGCCGCGGGCGCGATCTATACCACCGCTTCCGATCTCAATCTTCTTCTCGCCGGCGAAAAAGAGGCCATGCATCTCGGCGTGGATGTGCCTCGTGTCCGCATTGTCGTCTATATTGCCGCTTCGATTCTCACCGGGCTTGCTGTTGCCGTCAGCGGCGCTATCGGTTATGTCGGTCTGCTGGTACCCCACGTAATGCGCCTGATTTTCGGCTCGGACCACCGCATGCTCATTCCGGCCTCCGCACTCGGCGGCGCAATCGCGCTCGTGATCGCGGACACCCTTGCCCGCACCGTCGCTTCTCCCACCGAGCTACCCGTCGGCGCCATGACCGCCATGGCCGGCGCGCCGCTCTTCATCTATTTGCTTCGCAGGAGAATCGCGTGAGCACCGCCGCTCGCAATCCGCTTCCCGGCGATTCCTCGCGCGCAAACTCCGACGTGCGCCTCAGCGTCGAGCAGGTCAGCTACGCCTACGCACCCAATCCCTCGCAAGCCCCGCTCTTCACCCTTGAAGCCACTCAGCTTCCAGGCCAAGCCCGGTGAACTCGTCGCCATCCTCGGCCCCAACGCCTGCGGCAAATCGACGCTCCTCAAACTGATTTCCGGCGCGCTCGAACCGCTCTCCGGCCGCATTTTTCTGAACGGCTTCGCCACGCACTCACTTCCCGTCGAAAACCCGCGCCCAGCGCATCGCCCTGGTGCAGCAGGAAAGCCGCCTACTTTTTCCTGCGCGGGCCTGGGAATTCGTTATGCAGGGCCGCCACCCGTATGGCGGCGGGCTGCGTTTCGAGTCGGAAGAAGACATCCTCATCGCCACCAACGCTCTGGCCCAGGTCGGCGCCTCGCACCTTTCCGATCGCTGGATGGACAAAGTTTCCGGCGGAGAAAAACAACGCATCATTCTTGCTCGTGCCCTGGCCCAGCAGCCTCTGCTTGTTCTTCTCGACGAGCCCACTCTCCACCTCGATATCGGTGCGCAAGTGGATCTGCTGGAATCCCTGCGCCGCTTGGCCGCGCAGAATCGCTACACCGTGGTCGTCGTCACTCACGAACTGAATCTCGCCGGCGAATATGCCGACCAGGTTGTGCTCCTGCAGCGCGGCAAATGTCTTCGCGTCGGTTCGCCCGCAACGGTGCTGCAGCGCGAAATTCTCGAACAGGTTTTCCAGGCGCCGCTCTCCGTGGAGATGACCCCTTCCGGCCGGCCACGCGTCACGCTTTTTTCGAATAAGTAGAAGTCTTCTTGTTCACCTCAGCCCGGCGGCTTCGCGCTGCCGATATCTTTCACCCGCAGCGGGCCTTGCCCCTCCACATCAACCGCGGACTTCGTGCTCGGGAAGACGGTGCAATACCGTTGCCGCCGCGCGACTGTAAGGCGAATGTAGTGCTCGCTAGCCACTGTGGCCAACTAACGCCACGGGAAGGCAGCGAGTGGACTCGAAAGATGGCCCCAATGTAGTGGCCGACCTTCAGGTCGGCCAGCCACCGAGCCCTTTTTCGCCAAGCCAGGAGACCGGCGAAGTCTGCAGCCCGTGCAATCTTCTTTGCACCGGCCAACCTTCAAACTCCCGCGCGTGAGGGAGTGGAGGAACCATGAAAAACACATTCGCCATATTCTCTTTGCTCGCCGCATTTTTCGTTCCAGCTCTCAGCTTCAAGGCCGCACCCCAATCCCAAACCAACAAAGCGACCCTCACCGGCACACTCACGGATCCATCCAGCGCGCCGGTTAGCGAGGTAAAAATCACCGCGCAATCCGACCCTGCAACTTCCGCTCCCCCGGCCACCGCGACTTCCTCGGCCGACGGGTCCTACTCCCTCGCCTTGCCCCCAGGTACCTATCGCCTGCGCTTCACGCGCCAATCATTCGCCACTCGAGAAGCCAGCGTCACTCTTGCTCCTGGCGATTCGCGCGTCCTGAATCTTCAACTTGCTCTCGAGCCCCTTTCAGACAATGTCATCGTCACCGCCCAGTCCATTCCATCCACTGCGGCGCAGACCACCGCTCCCACCGAAGTGATGTCCGGCGAAATGATTCAGCAGCGCCAGGCCTATTCCCTGCCGGAACTTCTGCAATTCGCCACCGGAATCGCCATTGACCGCACCGGCCCTTTCGGTGGCACCACTTCCATTTTCCTTAACGGCGGCAACTCCAATTTCACGAAAGTCCTGGTGGACGGCACGCCGATCAATCCCCCTGGCAGCGCAGTGGACTTCTCCAGCCTTACCACCGAAAACATCGACAAGGTCGAAATCGTGCGCGGTGCGGAAAGCGCGCTCTATGGCAGCGACGCCGTCTCGGGCGTCATCCAGTTGTTCACTCATCGTGGAGAAACCCGCGTTCCGGCCTTCACCTTGTTTTCCGAGGGCGGCAATTTCTCTTCCGCCCGTGGCGGCGCGGACCTCAGCGGCGTCCTCGGCAAATTCGACTATTCCGGCGCAGCCGCATATTTCCAGACCGACGGCCAGGGCCCCAACGATTATTTTGTCAATCGCACGCTCTCCGGAAATTTCGGCTATTCTTTCTCAGACACTAATCATCTCCATCTTTCGCTCCGCAACAACACCAGCGACGCCGGCATTCCTGGCCCAACTCTGCAGTCTCCTCCGGATCTCTATCAGGGCTACGGACAGCAGATTTTTGCCGCCAACGCCCGCTGGGAATTTGTCACCGGTACCCACTGGCACAACCAGTTGATGGCCATGGAGTCCTACACCAGCCAGAACAGTTTCGCCAATCAGGGAGATACTTTTCCCTACGACTCGCTGCTCACCTTCAATCGCGTGGACATAAACGCGCAATCCACTTACGTCTCGCGCAAATTCCTGGCCACCATCGGTTATCAGTACGAAGTAGAAAATGGCGGCGTTTCCTTCGTCACGCCCGGCCATCTTCGCCGCAACAACCAGGCCGGCTATCTCGATTTCCGCTACATGCCCATCTCGCGGCTCACACTCGATTTTGGTGGGCGCGTGGAAGCCAACGACAGCTTCGGCACGCGCGTCACGCCTCGTATCGGCGGTTCCTACGCGCTGCACTACGGAAAAGGTTTCTTCGGGGACACGCGTTACCGCGCCTTTTACGGCCAGGGCATCAAGGAGCCGCGCTTCGACCAGAGCTTTGGCACCGATCCTTGTTTTCCCGGTAATCCGAACCTCAAGCCGGAAGCAAGCAAGGGCTGGACCACGGGCATCGATCAGAAACTTGCCGACGATCGCTGGGAAATCTCCGCCGATTACTTCTACACTCGCTTTTACGACATCGTCAGCTTCGGCTATGACCCTCCGCCGAATCCGAATTTCTGCGGCAGTTACTTCAACACGGATCTGGCCTTCGCCCGCGGAATGAACCTGGCTTCCCAATACCGTTTCCGCAACTGGCTCTTTGTCAACGGAAACTACACATACGACGACACGCGCGTCGTGCAATCCGAAAACCCGAATTTCGATCCCGCTCTGCAGCCCGGCAATCACCTGATTCGCCGTCCCGTCAACTCCGGCTCATTCGGCGTGAACATCAATTACGCTCATGTGAACTGGAATTTCATTGGCTACTTCTCCGGCGTGCGCACCGATTCCAACTTTGTCGACCCTACGCAGACCACAAATCCCGGCTACGCCCGTTTCGATATGGCCATCAGCTATCAATTCTGGTGCGGCCTCTTCGTCACCGCCCGCGCCATCAACCTTTTCGACAAGCAATATCAGGACGCACTCGGCTACCCGGCGCTCGGCCGCTACTACATGTTCGGCCTCCGCTACACTTTCGCCGGAAAAGAATAATTCCAACTCCCTTGTTGGGGCCGGGTTTACCCGGCCCTCTGAAAACCGAGGCAACCCATGCTCACACCTGAACCCATCCTCTTCTGCTGGAGCGGCGGCAAAGACAGCGCCATGGCCCTGCACGCGCTCCTGCAACAACCCGGCATAAAAATCGTCTCGCTGCTCACCACCGTCACCGAAGACTACAACCGCATCAGCATGCACGGCGTCCGCCGCGAATTGCTGCATCAGCAAGCGAACTCGCTTCGACTGCCGCTGCACGAAGTATCCATTCCGCCGCAGTGCGTCAATCCCATCTATGAAGCCCGCATGGAAGCCGCACTGCGCCATTTCCTCGAACAGGGCGTTCGCAAAGTGGCTTTCGGCGACATCTTCCTTGAAGACCTTCGCCTCTATCGCGAGAAAAATCTCGCCCGAGTCGAAATGCAAGCCGTCTTCCCCATCTGGAAACGCGACACCCGCGAACTCATCCGCGAATTTCACTCCGCAAAGTTTCGCGCTGTCACCGCCTGCATCGACCCTAAACTCCTCGATCCCAGCTTCGCCGGACGCGAACTCGATGCATCGTTCTTTGCCGACCTCCCGCCCGGGGTCGATCCCTGCGGCGAGAACGGCGAATTCCACACCTTCGTCTTCGACGGCCCTATCTTCGCGCACCCCGTCGAATTCACCCTCGGCGAAGTCGTCCACCGCGATTCCTTCGTCTTCCGCGATCTCGTCCCCCGTAACACAGCCATTCCTGGCTGTGCTCTTGGGCCATCGGACCGAAGCCTGGAATAGAAATGAAAAGTTTGAAATCAGACTGATTCAAAAATTTAAAACAGAGGTCTAATTCACTTTATGCCTAAAGAAAGCTTAGCAACTCAGACGTTTATCCTTCGCGCGATTCTCGCCGCATCGCTGATCATCCTGGCCGCCGCCCTGCGCATCCTTCCCCATCCCTGGAATTTCACACCCATCGGCGCCATGGCCCTCTTCTCCGGCGCGATGTTCCGCGATCGCCGCGTAGCGTTCCTCTTTCCACTCGCAGCGCTCTTCGCAGGCGACCTCTTCGTCGGTCTTCACCGCCTGATTCCCGTCGTCTACGCCAGCTTCCTCGTCAGCGTTCTAATCGGCACCTTCCTCGCCAATCGCCGCACCATCCCCCGCATCGGCGGAGCCGTCTTCCTGGGCGCTCTTCAATTCTTCCTGATCACCAATTTCGCCGTCTGGAAAGTCTTCGACACCTACCCACACAAGCTCGCCGGCCTCGCCGCCTGCTACATTGCGGGCCTCCCCCTGTTCGGTAACACCCTCGCCGGCGACACCGTCTACGCCACGCTCTTCTTCGGCATCTTCGCCCTCGCCGAACACCTCTATCCGGTCCTTCGCATTCATCCAACTCGCTCGTCATTTCCTCCCCTGCGCCCACGTCCTTAGCCCCTGTCATCCTGAGGACATCCGATGAGGAGGTCCGAAGGATCTCAAGGTAAGTCTCACCTCCCCAATCCGGTCCCGCTCCAACACCGAACCCTACCCCCTCTGCTATACTTTTTCTTCCCATATGACGAAATTCGCCACCGAATCCGCCATGTCCCTCGAACTCCTTGCCAAATACGAGGTCGTCATCGGCCTCGAAGTACACGTGCAACTGCTCACCAAAACGAAAATTTTCTGCAGTTGTTCCACGCACTTCGGTGATCCGCCGAACTCCAACACTTGCCCAGTCTGCCTCGGCCTCCCCGGCACGCTACCGGTTCTAAATAAACGCGCCGTGGAAATGGCCATGCGCGCCGCCCTGGCCATCAACTGCACCGTTCACGAACATTCTCGCTTCGCCCGCAAAAATTATTTTTATCCGGACTTGCCGAAGGGCTATCAGATTTCGCAATACGAGCTGCCATTGGCCACGGGCGGCTGGCTTGAGGTGGATGTACACGGCGAGAAAAAACGTATTGGCATTACGCGTTTGCATCTCGAAGAAGACGCCGGTAAATCCCTTCACGACGGCTTTCCCCACTCCGCGGAAAAAACCTACGTGGACTTCAACCGCTGCGGCACGCCACTGAGCGAAATCGTCTCCGAGCCGGACATGCGCACGCCCGATGAGGCCTATGCCTACCTCACCACCCTCCGCCAGATCCTGCTCTATACCGGCGTCAGCGACTGCAACATGGAAGAAGGCTCCCTTCGCTGCGATGCCAACGTCAGCATCCGCCTGCGCGGTGCAAAGGAATTCGGCACCAAGGTGGAAGTAAAAAATCTCAATTCGTTCCGTTATCTCGCCAAAGCGCTCGAATATGAAATCGAGCGTCACATCGGCGTCGTCGAATCCGGCGGCCGCATCTCCCAGGAAACCCGCCTGTGGAATCAGGCGACAAATCGCACGGATCCGATGCGCTCCAAGGAAAAAGCCCACGATTATCGCTATTTCCCGGAACCAGACCTGCTCCCGGTGCATGTCAGCGTAGCTTGGCGCGACGAAGTCCTCCGCTCGCTTCCGGAGTTGCCCACCGCCAAACGCGCGCGCTTCGTCTCCGCCTACAGCATCACGCCGTACGACGCTGAAGTCCTCACCGATTCACAATCTTTGGGAGATTATTTTGAAGCCGTGGTCAAAGCCGGTGCTCCCGGCAAAGCCGCCGCCAACTGGATGCAAACCGAACTTCTCCGCCGCCTGAACGATTCCGGCAAGGAAATCACAGCGAGCCCGGTTTCGCCCGCGGCGCTTGGCGAACTCGTCGTTCTGGTCGACTCTGGAAAAATCACTGCTGCCATCGGCAAAAAAGTCTTCGCCACCATGTTTGAAACCGGTCGCCACGCAGCGGAAATCGTCGCCGCCGAAGGGCTAGGTGCACAGGTCGCCGACGACGCGATCGAAAAAGCCGCCCGCGCAGTGATCGAGAAAAATCCAGACAACGTTGCGAAATTCAAATCCGGAAACGAGGGCGTCTTCAAATTCTTCGTCGGCCAGGTAATGAAAGCCACCAAAGGCCAGGCGAACCCACAATCGGTAAACGACATCGTCCGCCGCTTACTGTCTTAATCTTGTAGGGCCCGCCTTCTGCTTGCCCTAGGAGGGGGAGGCGGGCCGATGTAAACCCAGGCGCAATCAGGCCAAAGGCAGCCACTACTCAATTTCAGGAGAACGTTCTCATGCTCAAAATCGGCCAAAAAGCCCCCGAATTCACCCTTACTTCCGACACCGGCAAACAACTCTCCCTCAAGGATTTCAAGGGCCGCCGTGTCCTCCTCTTCTTTTATCCCAAGGCAAACACTCCGGGTTGAACAGTCGAAGCGTCCGAGTTTCGTGACGCAAAAGCGCAGTTCGACCAGCTAAGTGTATCGATCCTGGGAACCAGCGCCGACCCGGTGAAGGCCCTGGAGAAATTCAGCGACAAGTACAAACTCAATTTTCCGCTGCTCAGCGACTCCACTCACAAAATGATCGCCGCCTATGGCGTCTGGCGCGGCAAAAAATTCATGGGCCGCCTGTTCAATGGAATTATCCGCAGCAGCTTCCTAATCGGCACCGACGGCAAAATCGAAGCAATCTGGGACCCCGTAAAAGCCAAAGGCCACGCCGCCGAAGTATTGGCCCACCTCAACAAATAAAGCCAGCCCTTCCAGACTCAATGTTGCGCTGGCTTTCATGCCAGCCTCTTCGCACTCAGCAATCGCCGCCCCATGCCGCGATCGCTCGTTCTACGCCTCAGTCCGCCGTTAATAATTAAATTTCAGGAAATAGACAGCGGAATTGTTTCGGGTACAGGGATCGAGAAGCGGGTGGCGGTGTTCTTGCGGCAGCAGAGCTGCGAGCAGGGTCCGTAGAAACGGGCACAAAAAAAGTTCCGTGCGTTTCAAAAAGCGGAGGAGTTGCCGGAGGTTGAAGCCGACGGCGGCCAGCAGTGCGTTGCAGCGATCGCCGGCGCGGCCTGCCAACCAGTTACGTCCGAGCAGTCCGTCGTTTTTAGCGTGGCCGATGACCGGTTCCACGACCGCGCGGCGTTTCAGCCATCGTTTGATTGTTTCCGTCACGCCGCGCCGCTGTCCGGTGAGGTACACCGCTGTGTGTGGCAGGGCGATGCGATGCCCCTTGTATCCTTGATCGACGGCCACGCGTTGCGGCACACGCCCCACGATCTTGCGAATATCTTCCAGTGCGGCCGCCAGGGTATGGCCGTCGTACGGATTTCCGTGCAGCGCCTGGGCATGCAATATAAAGTGCCCGCCCTTGGCCGGATGCAGATTGGTGGCCAGGGAAACTTTGCAGCCGAACTCGTACGGCGCGCGTGCTTTGCCTTTGCTGATACATTCCACTTCCGTGGCATGCCAGGAATAGAGATAACCCGCATCGCCGCGCCGCTGCTGCGCGATGCGCCAGGCCTTGGCCAGCGCCATCTCCAGCCGTTCCCTGTGCCGCTCTGCCATCGCCGCTGCTGACGCCATTTTGCGACGTATGTCGCGCTGCAAACGACGCAGTCGTACGCGCAGAAATTTCACCTGCTTGTTGGCGCGCTTCCTTTGCTGCGCGTGCAGGTAACGTCCTGTTTTCATCGCCGCACGCCGTGCCACCCGCACGTAAGACTGCCGCAAACGCAATCCGCTTTTCTTCGCTTGCGCGCCCAACTGCTCGATGGCCGTCAGCAGCAACCCGTGCTCGGTCGGATGGGCGATCGCTTTCTCCTGCACCGTGGTGTCCACCGCCACTGCTGCTGTCGCCTTCACGCTCAGCGCCCCACCGCGGTACGCCGCGGCCAGCGTTTCCTGCAGCAAAGTTTCCAGCGCCTGCTCGCCCACCCGATGGCGAAAGTGCGTCATGCCCGAACGCTCCAGCGGAAACGCATGCTGAAAATATTCCTCACCGCAAAAATATTGCATGTACGGATCGCGCTCCCAGCGCTCGCACACCGCTTCATCCGACAACCCCTCGATATGCTTCAGCAGATGCAACCCCACCACCAGCCGGATCGGCAACCCTGGTCGCCCGGCCACGCTGTAGTACGGCGCAAAATGCGCTTCCAGCCGCGCCCAATCGATCAAATCACCCAGTCGCACCAGTTCATGGCGCAGGTTGATTATGTTTCTCAACTTCGCTCGGAACAGTTCTTCCACTCCACTGTCCTGCGGTTTCACTCTCGGTTTCATCCGTTCCCCCAAAAATAAAATTGCCAGATTCCAGCGTTCCTCACGCTAAAACCTTGCAATTTCTTTCTTGGAAAATCCAATGATTTCACTATCAACTATTCATTGTTTAAGCTTTTTAACGGGAGACGCCTCAACCCACAACGCGTGCCGCGCGATGCAACAACCCAAAACCCTGTCATCCTGAGGCCCGCTCGACTCGACTGTTAATCGCGAAGGACGCCAACCGCGGGCCGAAGGATCTCAACCTAAAATCCGTGCGTGATCCTCCCAACAAGATCCCTCGCGCAAATCCACTCGCTCCTAAATCTCCCCCCGCAACTCATCCCCCACCACCTGAATCAACAAATTATCAATCAACCGTGTCTTCCCGATGTGCACCGCCAGCACCGCATACGCCCGCCGCGAAATCCGCACCACCGGCTCAAACGTCTCCGCGTCCACAATTTCCGCGTAATCCACCCGTGCGCGCGGCTCGCTCTGCAAAACCTTGTGCATCGCTCCCTGCAATTGCAGCGCGTCGCGCACTCCCGCCGAAATCTCGCCCTCTGCCGCGCGCAACGCGCGATAGAGCACCGTCGCCGCCTTTCGATCTTCCGCGCCCAAATATGCATTCCGCGAGCTCATCGCCAATCGATCCGCCTCGCGCACAATCGGGCAAACCACTATCTCCGTGTCCAGGTTTAGGTCCCGCGCCATCTGCTGCACGATCCGCACCTGTTGCGCGTCCTTCCGCCCAAAATACGCATAGTGCGGCTGCACAATCTCAAACAACTTCAGCACCACCGTGGACACACCACGAAAATGTCCCGCGCGCGCCCTCCCCTCCAGCCGCTCGCTTAATCCGTCCACACTCACATACGTCGAAAATCCCGCCGGATAGATTTCCTTCGCATCCGGCAGAAACAATCCATCTACCTTGGCCGCTGTCAGTTTCTCCACGTCCGCTTCCAGCGGCCGCGGGTACCGCGACAAATCCTCATTGGCCGCAAATTGTTTGGGGTTCAGGAAAATCGAGGCATACACCGGCGAACATTCTCGCCGCGCGCGTTCCAACAGCGCCAGGTGTCCCGCATGCAGCGCTCCCATCGTCGGCACCAGCCCGATGATTCGCTGCTCCTGGCGCGCCGCCCGCGCCTTTTCCTTCATCCAGGCAATCGTCCGGATCGTCTCCATGCGATCCTATGCGCCCGCCGCCGTGGCGCGTTCCCGGTAAAAGTGCATCAGATCCGTCAGCACTGGCTGCGCCCCCAGTTGCCGCAGCAGCGTCGTCACCTGCCCGCGATGATAAGTTCCGTGATTCACCACATGCTGCATCGATTGCCGCAGCGCGTTTCGATATACGCCGAAATTGAATGTCTTGTACTCAATCACCCGGTCCAGGTCTTCCTGCCGCAATCCCCCGACAAACGCCAGCAGTCTCCCCTCCTGCTCCAACCACTTTTCCTTCAGCCCCGCCACATTTTGGAACTGCTGCACATCCGGCAGCCCCGCCGGCGATCGCCCCTGAAACCTATCCAGCCACACCGATTCCGCTCCGTAAATATGCGCCGTCGTATCCCGCAGCGAACCGAAACTCGATCCCATCGGCCGCAAAAATTCCTCAGTGCTGACTTTTCCAACGGCCTCCAGCTGCCGCCGGTTCGCCCAGGCGTTGTAATCATAGAGCACGCGCATCTCTTCCGGTGTCATGGCAAACTCCCTTCCGTTCAGAAAATGTGCGGCGGATCAGCTGGCGAGAAAAATCGTCTTGCGTCCCTTGGCGTTTTTCGGTGCGTGATAGGACTCCGCATCCGACGGAAAATTCCCGCTCTGCACGTCGGCGCAATATTCGCGCACCGCCTGGGAAATTGCCTCGCCCACATTGGCATAGCGCCTCGCAAACTTCGGCGGCTCCTGAAACGTCAGCCCAAGCATGTCGTGCAGCACCAGGATCTGCCCGTCGCAGTCAGGCCCCGCGCCGATACCAATCGTTGGAATTTGCGCGTTCCGCGTAATCTCTGCCGCCAGTTCGCGCGGAATTCCTTCCAGCACCATCGCGAACGCGCCCGCCGCTTCCACCGCGCGCGCATCGCGCAGCAACTGCTCGGCGCCGCCCGCCGTCTTCCCCTGCACCCGGTATCCGCCCATCGCATTCACCGATTGCGGCGTCAGCCCCACGTGACCCATCACCGGAATCTCCGCTTCCGTCAGCCGCGCAATCACTTCCAGCCTCCGCTCGCCGCCTTCCACCTTCACCGCCTCCGCGCCCGCCTCTTTCACAAAGCGCACCGCATTCCGCAGCGCCTCATGCCCATCGCCCTGGTATGTCCCGAAGGGCATGTCCGCCACCAGCAGCGCTCTCTTCACACCGCGCCGCACCGCCTTTGTGTGATGCAGCGCTTCCTCCAGCGTTAACGGCAGCGTGCTGTCATACCCCAGCGCCACCATCGCCACCGAATCGCCCACCAACACCACATCCACGCCGGCTTCGTCCATCAACCGCCCGGTCGGGTAGTCATACGCAGTCAAACATGTGATTTTCTTTTTTGTGGAATCCGCAGCCGTGGACTTCCGCTGCAGCAATTCGGGAACAGTAACCTTCACAGTATTCCCGTTAGGAATGATACTCATGTCGGCCTCCGGTGCCGTTCCCTGACCTCAGGATACAGCCCTCGCGCGAACCTCCCAACTATAACAAACTGTGAAGCCCATCACCACCCTGTAGCGCCGCCTTCCCAGGCGGGCGCCTTTTCCTATCCTTTTTTTCCTATCCTTCTTTTCTTTCCTCCCCCCTTCCCCCCGCCTGCACCCGCCCCTTCCACAACCCCCCGCGCCCCATCCAAAACCGCATCGCCGAAATCCATGTCGCATACGTATAAAAAACCGCCGCCACCGGCAACAACGGCGCCCACAACGCAGACAAGCCGTAAAATCGCACCGTCGGCAAATATGTCAACGCCATCAGCGCCCAGGCCGCCAGGCTCAATCTCCAAACCACCGCCCACGCGCTAAACGTAAAAGCCACCGGCGCCACATACGTAAGCAACATCCCCAGCATCGTCCCCGCCAGCACCAAACTCGAATACCCAAGCTGCGTAAATGCGGTCCGCGCAATCAAATCGCGAATCTCTCCGAAACTCGTATACTCCCGCAAACTAACGCTCTTCCGCGTCAACCCCATCCAGATCCCGCCGCCCGATCTCTTAACCGCCCACGCCAGCGCGCAATCGTCAATCACTTCCCCCCGAATCGCCGCCAGCCCGCCAATCTTCTCCAGCGCCGCGCGTTTCAGCACCACGCAACCCCCCGCCGCACCGGCCAACTTCGATTTCCGATCCGCGATCCACTGCGGCGGATAAAGCTTCAGGAAAAAATAAAGAAACGCCGGAATCAGCAGCCGCTCTGCCGCCGATTTCGCCTGCAGCAGCACCATTAGCGAAACCAGCTCAAGCCGCCCTCCTTCCGCGCGGCTCACCAGTCGCCGAAGCGCGTCCGGCGCGTGCTCAATATCCGCATCCGTGAACCAGTAATACTCCGCGCCCCCGCCGCTCGCGACTTCCACGCCTTGTTGCATGGCCCAAAGCTTCCCCGTCCAACCAGGCTGCAGCTCCGCAGCCTCCAGAATCTCCACGCGACTCGCTGCCCCGGCCCGCCCCGCCGCTTTCCGCGCCAACTCTCCCGTTCCATCCTCGCTGTGATCATCCACCACGATCACGCGCAACTCGCCCGCATACTCCTGTGCCGCCAGCGAACTCACCGCCCGCGCAATCGTCTCCGCCTCGTTCCGCGCCGGCACAATCGCGATCACCCGCGGCCAATTCGCGGGCGCTTGCAATTTAGCAATGTCATCGTCAAACGCGTGAAGCTGCCAGAACGCCCCGCGAAAAAAGGTGAGTACCACCCAAATGAGCAGCGAAACAACCGTCAGAATAAGCGCGACCCAGGCCACGCCTCCTATTGTAGTGAAAAGGCCCCGCCCCGCTAGGCCAGATCGTCCGGCTGGATCGGCAACCGCCGCACCGGCTTCCCGGTTGCCGCAAAAATCGCATTGCAAACCGCCGGAGCAATCGGCGGCGTCCCCGGCTCTCCCATCCCGCCCGGCCCGTCGTTGCTTTGCACGATATGCACTTCTACCACCGGCGCCTCGTTCATCCGCACTATGTCGTAATCGTTAAAATTCCCCTGCTCCACTCGTCCGTCGGCAATCGTAATCTCGCCCTTCAACGCCGCCGTTAGTCCGTAAATAATGGATCCTTCCACCTGCGCCCGAATCGTTTCCGGGTTCACATGCCGCCCACAATCCACCGCGGCCACCACACGATGGACCTGCAGTGATTTTGCTTTCCGGTCGATGCTGATCTCCGCCACTTCCGCCACGTGGCTTCCGAACGATTCCACCACCGCAATCCCGCGATAATGCCCCGCCGGCAGCGGCTTGCCCCATTCGGACTTCTCCGCCGCCAGTTCCAATACGCCACGCTGCCGCGAATCCTTCGTAAGCAGCCCGCGCCGAAATTCAAACGGATCCTTCCCCGCCGCCTTGGCCATCTCCTCCACAAAACATTCTGCGATGTATCCGTTATGCGAACAACCCACCGACCGCCAGAATCCCACCGGCACGCCCGGCTCCGTCAGCAGATACTCCACCAGGAAATTCGGCACGTCGTATTTCAACGTGGCAATTCCTTCCGTCGACGACTCGTCCAGCCCATTCTTCACCGAACCCGGAAAAAACCGCGACATGATCGATGGCCCCACGATCCGCGTCTTCCATGCCATCGGCATCCCCGCGCCATCCAGCCCCGCCCACAGCTTCACCATCACCGACGGGCGGTAAAAATCATGCTGCATGTCGTCTTCGCGCGACCACGTCACCTGCACCGGCGCCCCAACCGCTTTCGACAATTCCACTGCCTCAATCACAAAATCCTGCTCCGCCCTCCGCCCAAAGCCGCCGCCCAGATACGTCGTGTGCACCCGTACCTGCTCCGGCTTCAACCCCGAAATCTTCGCTCCATTTATCTGCACAAATGTCTGGAATTGCGTCGGCGCATAAATGTCGCAACCGTCTGCGCGCACGTCCGCCGAGCAGTTCATCGGCTCCATGGTTGCGTGCGCCAGAAATGGCACTTCGTAGACCGCTTCCACTTTCTTCACCGCGCCGCCCATCGCCGATTCCGCGTCACCATCCTTGCGCGCGATCGCTCCAGTCTGTTCCAAGCGCGTCTGATAGAGCTTCCGGATAGCCGCGCTGGAATTTTTCGCGTTCTCTCCCTCGTCCCACTTAATCTCCAGCGCCTTTCTCCCTTCCATCGCAGACCAAGTGTTGTCCGCCACCACCGCAACCCCCGTTGAAACCTGCACGACCTCTTTCACGCCGCCCACGGCCTTCGCCTTTGTCCCGTCAAAACTCTTCACCTTGCCGCCAAATACGGGGCAACGCGCCACTACGGCATGCAGCATCTTCGGCCGCCGCACATCAATCCCAAACCCCGCCTCTCCGGTCACCTTCTCTTTTGAATCAATCCGTTTTGTTGGCTTCCCGATGTATTTGTAATCCTTCGCGTCCTTCACTTTGGGATTCGCCGGCACCGGCAACTTCGCGGCCTCTTCGGCCAAAGCCCCATACCCGAGCTTTTTCCCCGAGGCCTTGTGGATCACCATGCTGTCCTCGGTGCTGCACGTGCCCGGTTCCACATTCCATTTCTTCGCCGCCGCCGCAATCAGCATCTCGCGCGCCGCCGCCCCGGCCTTTGCCAGCGGCACCCACGAAGCGCGCACACTCGTGCTTCCCCCGGTCCCCTGCAATCCAAAAATTGGATTGAAATAGGCCGGGGCTGCCGGCGCAAACACCGTGTTGATCTTCTTCCAGTCCAGATCCAGTTCGTCCGCCAGGATCATCGCCAGCGCCGTATTGATCCCCTGCCCCATTTCAGACTTGTCGATCACCAGCGTCGTTGTATCGTCCGGCGCGATCATCACCCACGCGTTCATCGGCGCGGATTCCTTCGCCGGCGCGCCCGCCCGCGCCTCATAGTTCCCCGGCAGGTATAGGCCCATCACCAGCCCGGCGCCGCCTGCTGCGCCTTTCTTCAGGAACTCCCGGCGATCCAGCAAGGATGCAGTTGCCATGGGACCTTCCTTCTCCCGCGCTACAAATTCGCGCAGCGATTCAATTTTTCAGATTTATTTTCCGGCTTGCAGTGAGGCTGCGTGGTGAATGGCTTTTCGGATCCGCTGGTAGGTACCACAGCGGCAGATGTTCCCGCTCATCGCATCGTCAATGTCCGCATCGGTAGGATTCGGTTTCTTCGCCAGGAGCGCCACTGCGGACATGATCTGTCCGGACTGGCAGTAACCGCACTGCGGCACGTCTTCTTCAATCCACGCTTTTTGCACCGGATGCGATGCGTCGGTCGAGAGGCCCTCAATCGTAGTGATTTTCTTCCCCGCCACGCTGGAAATCGGCGTGATGCACGAACGCGAAGCCTCGCCGTTAATATGCACCGTACAAGCGCCGCACAGCGCCATTCCGCACCCAAACTTCGTTCCGGTCATGTTCAGCGTATCGCGCAGCACCCAGAGGAGCGGCATCTGCGGATCAACATCCACCGTCGTGGACTTTCCATTCAGCGTAAATGTGGTGCTCATGGTCTCCTCCCCCATCTAGCCAAATATCCTACATCACCCGCCAGCGTATGGAAATCACCGAAAATTCGTCTCGCTGCCATCCACATCCGTTATCTGCCCACGGGGCTGCGCAACTCCTCGCGAACTGCTACTATGCCCGCCACAGGTTTTCAGCCCTATGGCCGCCACTCAGCCCATGATGAAGACTTCCGGCGAGGATTCAACCACCCGGGAACTTGTCCTTTCTCTCTTCTCGCCAGAGGTACAGAAAAATCGCTCACTCCAGGCGCTCGCTGACCGCGTGGAGACCTTCACGCGCGCGGGCACACGCCGCGCTCGTCTGGACGCCTTGGTAGACCTCTATAATTGGATTCGCGCTCGTGATGCCAGCATTCCCTTTCTTGCCAGCGAGCCCGCATTTCCTGGTCTGAATAAGTCCGACTGGCGCCGCGAACGCGTCTGGCTCTCGATTCTGCAGACGTCAGCGGAAATTCGCGACCGTTACCTCGCCGGCGTCGCCGCCATCCTTGAGGAAACCGATGGTATCTCCCTCTTCGCAGATTCTGGTCTTCCCAGCGATCGCGGCCTGCTCCCCGAAGCCTTCGACCGCCTTTTCAGCACGCTCCTGCCGGCGCCACGCGAGGACACCGAACTCGCAAAACTTTTTCTCCGTGTCTTCCCCACCCAGGCCGAAGTCGAGCGCTTCTTCAGCCTGCCTTCAGATCAACTCAACGCCACAATTTCCCTGATCACCCCCATTGAAATTCCCGAAGCCTGGGAAAAGCCTGTCGCCTCTTTGCTCGAAGCCTTCTGCTTGCTCGGCGCCCGCGTCCAGGGCCTTGGTCTTTCCGAGAACCTGCGCATTCGCAGCAATCCTTGCCCCGTTCAGCAATCTCCCTTCTATCGCCTCACTCGCGCCGGCGATGCTTTGGTCGAAGCCCTTCGCATCAAAGACGGCACCGCCGCTGCCGCACAGGCATGGAAAGCCATCGTTGCCGAGTGCCGCGCCGAAATGTCCGCCATCGTTGCCCACCTGGACGCGCGCGGCGTCAATCTTGACATCGTCTATGCTCTGGATGTCATTGAGAAAAGTCTCGCCCGCATGGAACTCATTTCCGGGACGCTCCTCGCCCAGCCAGGCCCGCCGAAACTTCTCACAGGGCTTCGCCTCACCAAAGATGTCATCCGTGGCCGCATTAACGATCGCCGCCTCTGGAGCCTGGCCCACAACAGCTTCCGCCTGCTGGCGCGGAAAATTGTCGAATGGGCGGGCAAAACGGGCGAGCACTATATTTCTTCGAACCGCGAAGAATATGTGCAGATGTGGAAAGCGGCGCTCGGTGGCGGCCTGCTCACGGTTGGAACCGCCGCGATCAAGCTCATGGTCACGCATCGCGATCTGCCGCCCTTTGTGGAAGGCTTCCTCGCCGGACTCAATTACGCCGTCAGCTTTGTCCTGATGCAAAACTTCCACCTCGCCCTGGCAACCAAGCAGCCTTCCATGACCGGCGCCACTCTCGCGCACATCATCAAGGATTGCCGCGACACTTCGAAAGTGGACGAACTGATCACCTATGTCCAGCGCATCTTCCGCACCCAGCTTGCCGCCGCGCTCGGAAATATCATCGCCGTCGGCTGCGGCGCGGTCGTCTTCAGTATTCTCTGGAAGCTTCTGGCGGGGGCGCCGTTCCTCTCCGCGGAGACCGCGGATTACGCCGTGAAATCCCTCAATCCATTGCGTAGCGGCACTATTTTCTACGCCGCGCTCACCGGATTGATTCTCTGGCTTTCCAGCCTGGCCGGTGGCTGGATTGAAAATTGGGCCGTCTACCACCAGTTGCCCAGAGCCATCGCCGAACACCGCTGGGGCACTTTCCTCAAGCCGGAAACCCTGCTCCGCTTTTCCGATTCGTTCGCAAAAAATATCGCCGGCTGGGGAGGCTCAATCGTCCTCGGCTTCATGTTGGGCATGACTCCCACCTTCGGCCATTTCTTTGGCCTGCCCCTCGATGTCCGCCACGTCACTTTATCTACCGGCACTGTCGCCCTCGGTATCGCTTCCCGCGGACCGGAAGTCCTCGGCCGCGGAGCACTGATAATGGCGGCGCTCGGTATCGCCGTCACCTTCGTACTCAATCTCAGTGTCAGTTTTTATCTTGCCCTGCGGCTTGCCCTGCGCGCCCAGGATGTTTCACCCAGCGATCATCTGGAAATTCTTCGCAACCTCTGGCGCAATTTCCACGCCCGCCCCCGCGACTTCTTCTTTCCTCCCGCCGCCGATCCCGCATCCCCCGAAGTCCCGCAGCAACCTGTCCACTAATCCCCCCGCCTTCGCTCGAATATTTGCCCGTCCACAATCCTCACTGACCGCGAAAACCGTCATCCTGAGGGCTGCGCATTATGCAGCCCGAAGGATCTCAACCCAAACCCCGCTCAAAATTGCTCCACCTCAACCTCTCAATGTACTGGCCAACCTTCAGGTCGACCCTCCGCAAACCCAATCCAAATTCCGCAACAACTCTCTTCTTGTCCCCCGGGCCACGGGCCACAAGCCACATCTTTTCCCCTACGACACAACCGGCTCCGGCGTTCCCGGCGGCTCCTTCTCCACACCCTTCCATCCCACCGGCCGACCGCTAACCGCTTCCTTCACCGACCGGAAAAGCACGATATACATCAATTGCCGGTAATAAAATCGCTGCAGCAGCACAGGTATCAGCAGCGTCCAGTCTTCATGCCGCTCCAGCGCAAACGCCACCGCGCACGTCAGCACATCAATAATCAAAAACCCCAGGAAAAATACCACCGAACGCTGCACGTCCGCCGTCGTCCACAAATGCGGAATCGAAGTAATGTGCAACCCCGACAGACCCCAAAGCACCAGGCTTCCCAGGAACAGCAAATCAAGTAGTGGCGAAATCAACGGCAACACAATCTGAAATATGAAAATGTTCGGCAGCGCGATCCACCCAAGCGTTCCGTATTTCGGCCGGAACAAAGTGTCGCTATGCTTCCAGAACGATTGCAGCGTCCCAAACGTCCAGCGAAATCTCTGCCCGATCAACTGCCCCGGCGTTTCCGGTGCTTCCGTCCAGGCGATCGCTTCCTCGTCATACGTCACACGCCAGCCCAGCCGCCGGATCGCAATCGTCAGGTCCGCATCCTCCGCCACCGTGTCCGCCGTAATTCCGCCGCCCGCCTCAATCGCCTGCTTCCGCCAGGCTCCCAGTGCTCCGGGCACCACAGTGATGCAATTCAGCAAATCAAACGCCCGCTTTTCCATGTTCTGGCTGGTGATGTATTCCAGTGCCTGCCACCGCGTCAGCCAGCGGGAGCGGTTGCCCACTTTGACGTTTCCCGCCACCGCGCCCACTTTCGGATCCGAAAAATGACGCAGCAATTTTCGGATCGCGTCGGACTCAATCTCCGTGTCGGCGTCGATGGTCACCACAATTTCCGTCTTCGCGTGCGAAAGCGCATTGTTCAGTGCCGCCGCCTTCCCGCGGTTCGCCTGGTGAAGGATCTGCACGGAACGATGGTTCCCGAAATTAGTCTCCAGCAACTCCAGCGTGCGATCGGCCGAGCCGTCGTCCACCACAATCACGTGAATATTGTTCAAGTCGCTGAGCAGCACGGATTGCACCGTCTGCACGATCACGCTTTCCTCATTGTGCGCTGGGATCAGCACCGTCACTCCCGGCGGGGGTTCCGCCAGCTTGGCGTGGTCCGGGCGCAATTTCTCGATGATCGCCAGCAGTCCGATGATCGCCGCCCGCCCGCTCACCAGCACAATCCCCAGGATGAAAATCGTGGCAATCGCGAATCGCGACCACTGGAAAATGCTGAAGATAAATCCATCGGCGTGCGCCGCCATCCGCTCTCGGAACGACAGCGGCACCATTAGGTCCGCGCGCTGTTTCCCCAGCAGGTCCGCCACGGAGACAAATTGATACCCCTTCGCGCGCAGTTGGTCGATCACTTGTGGCAGCGCCGCTATCGTCTGCGAGCGGTCACCTCCGCCATCGTGGAACAAAATGATGTTTCCATTTTTCGCCTGCCGCATCACGTCCGCCACAATTTCATCCGCCGGCAACTGGTGCTTCGTGTCCGGCATGTACCAGTCACGCGGATCGATACGCTGCCCTACGATGATGTACCCCAATTCCTGCGGGTAAGGCAGCGGCGAAACCTCTTCCGCATACTCAGGCTGGTGGTCAATCCCGTAGGGCGGCCGGAACAGCAGCGATTTCACGCCCAGCGTGCTCTCCAGCAACCTCTGCGTCAGATTCAGTTCCCACCGCAGTTGCGTGTGCGATAGTTCGTCCGTAAACGCCGGGTGCGTGAACGTGTGATTCCCGATCTCGTGCCCTTCGTCGTACTCCCGTTTCAGCAGGTCCGGCGAACGGTTGGCCTCATCCCCAATCACAAAAAACACGCCCGGTACGTGTTTCTCCTTCAAAATATCCAGAATCTTCGGCGTCCATCGCTGGTCCGGCCCGTCATCGAACGACAGCACCACCTTGCCCTTCACACCGCCGATCTCTTCGATATCGTACGAAAGCGGGTACGCCTCGTATTTTTCACTCGTGATCAAGCCAGTCGATGGGTCGTAACTGAAACTCCTGCGCCCCTGCTTCGGCACGTCGGCAATGTGCCAGATGTCGCCGTCCCCCTCCAGGATCAGGTCCGGCCCCGGCGGCAAATCCGTAAGCTTCGCGCGCAGTTCGTCCGTCGGCCGTGTTGCATCCCAGATCGGCCACATCGATGTATCGGAAGACCCCATTCTCCACAGCGCCGTGCCTTGCACACCCAGCCGCTCACTCGCCCGCAATTCGTTGTACGCCGTCACGCCATCCAGCAGCCACACCTGATGCGTGTGGTTCTGTTCATCCGAATAGGAATAGTGCGGGTTCAGCGAAGCCGGATCGAATTCCATGTCGGCCTCGGACTCGTACGCGTGCAGCAGCGCTTCCTGCACGCTGAACTCCTCCGCATGCTGTGGCTGCTTCTTCGAGGAAGTTTCCGTCCAGTCGTACGCGTAATTCGCAATCCCCACCACAATCTTCTGCGCCGGAACCACTTCCAGCAGTTGCTTCAGGTTCTCCATGAACCAGTCCTGCGCCGCGATCGGCCCCGGCGGAGAAGTCAACCAGTGCTGGTCGTAGTTCATCACGATAATCGCGTCGGTCACCTTCCCGAAGTACCCGTACTCATAGGAGTCGTCGCGCGCCGGCAACGCGATCATCAGCTTCAATCCCACCGAATGCAGCGACGGCGCCAGTTCCCCAATAAACGTCTTGAAATTCGCTTGGCTCGCATCCGGCACTTCTTCGAAGTCCACGACAATCCCCGCTTGCTTGCTCAAAAGCGCGTATTGCGTCACATCCGAAACCAACCGCTCTCGCGATGCAGGCTTCGCCAGCAACTGCTCCATCTCCTTCACGCGCCACACCGACCCGTCGTAATTATTCAGCAACCCCATCATCGGCAATTCCAGCGGTGGATTCATCGCCCGCATCCACTGATGCAGCTTATCTTGCTGCAGCCGCGCCCACGCCTCCGCCGGAGACACCTGCACCGTTTGATTCCGTTCGTAGTCCACCACCGTGATCGCCCCATCCGGCGTCACCGCGTGCAACTGCTCCGGCATCAAGAGGTCAATATCCTTGTAGTGTTTTTTCAGCGAAGCCAGGCTGTTGGGATCCCAACTCACGAAAAATGCCGCCCGCAGCGCATCGTACGCCGCTGGCACCTGCCCGATGTTCGCCACGCGCTTCCGCCGCCCTTCGCGCAGGCTCACCGGCTTCAGCAGTCTCTTTTTGACGGGACGATACACCGGCCGCGTATCCGGCAGCAGCGAAGACGGCAATTCCACGCTTCCCGCAATTGTCAGGAAGAAATAAACCAGCAGCAGGGTCAGCGCCGCTCCGCTGAGTTCCAGAATCCTCCGCGTGCGACGCCAGCGCACCTTCTCCGCGTCGTAAAATATCGGTTTGCGTTCCTTCATGAAGCGCAGCAGCTCTCAGGCGCGGGTGGGGTCGGCCGTGAGGCTCAGGTTAACTCCCGGGACTCCGTCAAATCATCCTTATTGTAAGATGCAAAGCACGCATGAAGCGAGTTTTCTGGTACTCCACTCTTGCCCTTGTTGCTGGCGCCGCACTGCGTCTCTTTTTCGTTTGGAAATTTCCCGCCGGCGCTGGCGACACCATCATCTACGATCAACTCGCCACCAACTGGCTCAAGCATTTCCAGTACGCCATGGACGTCTCTGGCCAACCGCTCTCGGTGGACATCCGAATGCCCGGCTACCCGGCCTTCCTCGCCATCATTTACGCCCTAATTCGCCGCACGGGAGAATCCGCCTATCGCGCCGTAAGATTCGTCCAGATTTTCGTGGACCTAGCCACCTGCCTGGTCATCGCCGCGCTCGCCGTACTTCTGTCCCGTGCCCGTGCGCCGCGCGATGCCTCCTCCGGCCACGTTCTCCAACGCCGCGTCTTCCTCGCCGCCCTCTGGCTCGCCGCGCTCTGCCCCTTCACCGCCAACTACGTCGCCGTCCCGCTCACCGAAACCTGGGCCACCTTTTTCACCGCCCTCGCCACTCTTGCGCTTGTCCTGGTTCTCGGCGACTCCTCCGGCTCAATCTTTATTCCCGTGAATCTTCCGCACCGCGTTTCACCTGCGTTGCTCGCCTTCTCCACCGGCCTCATCGTCGGCCTCGGAACGCTCTTCCGCCCGGAAACGCCTCTTCTTCTCGCCACCGCTCTGCTGATTCTCGCGTATCAGTTTTTTCGTCGCCGCGACGCTCGCGGTTTTCTGCAAACCGTCTTCCTCTTGCTTCTAGGCGCCGCTCTGCCGCTGGTCCCCTGGACTATCCGCAACGCCGTCACCCTCCACGAATTCCAGCCCCTGACCCCCAAAGACACGAATCTTCCCGGCGAACTCGTTCCCCGCGGCTTCATGGCCTGGGAACGCACCTGGCTCTATCGCGTCCGCGATTGCTATCTTGTCCCCTGGAAATTAAACGACGAAGAAATTCGCATCGATGATATTCCCTCTTCAGCGTTCGACACGCCCGATCAACGCGATCGCATTGCCGCCGCCATCGACGCGTACAACGAAGACCTCACTCTCACTCCCGAAGAAGACGCCGTTTTCGGTGCAGTCGCCCGCGAACGCACCGCCAGCCGCCCGCTTCGCACCTATCTCTGGATTCCCCTCCGCCGCGCCGTGCGCATCTGGTTCACTCCCCGCATCGAACTGCTTCCCGTCTCCGGCCATGTCTTCCCGCTCCGCTATATGCATGAGGAAGATCCCGTGGACCAGCGCGTCACCGTCCTGCTTTTCTTTCTCAACATCGTCTATGTCGCGCTCGGTCTCTGCGGCGCCCGGAAGCTCTGGAAATTCCCCACCCTTCGTCCCGCCATTTCGCTGATCCTGTTGTATATCTTGTTCCGAACCGCCTTCCTCACCACCCTCGAAACTCCCGAGCCTCGCTATGTCCTCGTCTGTTTCCCGGCTCTGATCGCCATGGCATCGCAACTCTTCGCGCGCGAACCGTGAGTTCCTAAAAATTAACACCCTGCCTCTTGCGCCATAATCGTCCTGTGCGAAGATAAAGGCGACAAGCGCCCGGCCCCAGGCGCCTGCTTCCTCCGATATTTTTCGCGAAGTAGCTCAGCCTCAAACGCTTTGTCGGTTTTTGGTTCCCGGTTTCGGCAGCATCCACCCCTGCTGAAAACTTTCTGTGTCTCAACTTCTCCCTGCGGGGTGCGCCATGAACGAACAATGGAATCAGTGGCAAGGCCAATCCATCGAAGGCAAATTCCTCCTCCGTCAATTTCTCGCCTCCACCGGCCACAGCGTGATCTACCTGACCCAACTCGCCGGGCCACAGCCCCACGACGCGGTCATCAAGTTCATTCCCGCCGATTCCCCCGCCGCCGAAGCCCGCCTGGACCTCTGGAAGAACGCCGCGCTTCTCTCTCACCCGAACCTGCTCGCGATCTATGGCTCCGGCCGTTGCCGCATCGGCGATCAAAATCTCCTCTACGTGGTTATGGAATACGCCGAAGAAAACCTGGCCGAGATTCTTCCGCATCGCGTGCTCTCTTCCGAAGAAGCTCGCGACGCGCTTGATCCCGCTCTTGACGTCCTCGTCTATCTCCACTCCAAAGGGTTCGCTCATGGCCATATCAAACCCTCCAACCTTTTGGCCACGCAGGATCGCCTGAAGCTTTCCTCCGATTCTCTACAGATGCTTGGCGCCGTCACCCAAATCTCCCGCCCTCGCGACGTCTACGACGCCCCCGAACTGCCCTCTGCGCGCTATACTCCGAAAGCGGATGTCTGGTCGCTCGGTGTCACTCTTTTCGAAGCCTTGACGCAGCGAACCCCTGAACTTCCGCAAAACACGTCCGCCGATCCCGCCATTCCCGAAAACCTTCCCGAACCCTTTCGTGATCTCGCTCGCCACGCGCTGCGCCGCCAACCGGAAAAGCGCTGGTCCGTTGCCGATATCGCCGCGCGCCTTAATCCTGCGCCGCTCGCCGCCGCAGCTGCGGTCGCTTCCGCTTCGCGCGCAGCGCCGTCAACGATCTCCCCCCTCAGCGTGCCCCTCTCGCAGGAACTCGCCATCCCAGCAGCCAAACTGCCGGTCTCCCCCGCGCTTCCCGCTCATCCCATCTTCGAGGCTTCCAAACGCCGCCAATCCTCACCTTCGGATTATTTGATTCCCGTGCTTCTCGGCGCTGCCGTACTCGTCGGTCTTTACTTCGCGATTCCCAAAGTGATTAATTTCCGCAGCCAATCTTCCACTCCGCAAGCGGCTGCCGCTCCAGACCAGTCACCCGTGAAAACGCAAGAGCAACTTGCCAAGCCCGTTGAAGCTCCTGCGGCCGTCGTCGAGCCTTCCGCCAAAAATTCCGCCCCAGAAACCTCTTCCAATCCGCCTGAAGCCAAGGCCCAGCCGGATTCATCCACAGTCGCTCCCGCAACTCAGCCACCCGATCCCGCTCCCGCCGCCAAAACAAACACAACCAGCGCCGCGGTAAGCCGCGGCGAAGTCCTGGACCAAGTTCTTCCAAGCCCTTCGCCGAAAGCGCTGGCCACCATTCAAGGAACGCTTCGTGTGCTAGTTAAAGTTCAGGTGGATGCTGCGGGAAATGTAACCAACTCAGAATTGGAGACCCCGGGCCCCAGCCCGTATTTTGCAGGCTTAGCTGAAAAAGCCGCCCGCCAGTGGAAATTTAGCAACGCGGAATCCGACGGCCACAGCCTCCCCGCCGAATGGCACATCCGCTTCGAATTTACCCGCTCCGGCGTCCACGCCTTCCCCGCCCAAACCACCCCATAACCAACCCTGCTCCTGTCGACATTATGTCGCTCACATCCATTCCCAATTCCGCCATACCGAACATGTCATCCCGAATCCCCACCCAAACCACCTCATAACCGCCCCGTAACCACACCACGACCACCCCATAGACAAAACACTGTCATCCCGAATCCGCGCGCCTTCTGCGGGGTTGAGGGATCTGCTTTTAGCTTATGACTTAAGACTTAAGACTTAAGAATTCTGACTCACGACCTACGACTTTCGACTTCTGCCTCACGGCTTCTGACCCTCTCCGCCCCCATACTCATTCCGATCCTCAAACCGCGCCACAATCCCCTTCGGCCCCACCGCGAATCCCTTGCCGCTGATAAACGTCAGCGCATTCAGATTTGTGGAATCGATATGCTCCCATTTCGTTCCATCCCGGCTGATCTCCGTGCCGTTCGGTCCCACGGCCACAAATCCCGCATCGTAAGTATCCAGCCCGGAGCGATATCCCGTCGGCCGCTCCTCCGGAATCGTCCACGTCTTTCCTTCGTCCGCCGAATACGCTGCATTCCGCGTGGTGTTTTCCACTTCCGCGTAATCTCCCCCAACCACCGCGATCGTGTCCCCGGCCCTCACCACCGAAAAAATTCCCTGCGAAGCCTTCCCGCTCACAATCGGCGTTGCGGTAACTTCCCAGGTTTTCCCAAGGTCCGGCGAATGAAACAATCGCGCCGCCCCGCCTCCGGTCACAAAATAAAGATCATGCTCGCGGTAAATCAGAAGCGCCGAATTGCTCGCCGCAAACGCGGCTTCCTTCGCCAGCGCCGCGGGCATGGAATCGCGCGGCATCTCCTTCCAGTGCAATCCGTCTTCCGTGGAAAGCAACAGAAATTTCCCGCCCACCGGATCGCTCAGCGCAAAACAATGCTTCTCGGCCTTGCACACCAGCGCGTCCAGAAAAAATGCACTCTCTTTTCCCGTGTACTGCGCGTTCCAGGTTTTGCCCAGGTCGCTGGTCTTGTAGATGCGCGACTTTTCCCCTTCACCGCTCGACATCACGTAAGCCACGCCCGCGTCAAACGCCTGCACGCCCCGGAAATCCAGCGCTTCGCCACCCGGAATCGTGACCGCTTGCCACGTCGCGCCCCCATCCGCCGAAAGCTCCACCGTCCCATGCGATCCGGTGGCCCAAACCGTGATTCCGCTGCGATGCACTACCAAGGACACGCCGCGCAGATTCGATTCCACGCCCGTTTCATGCACGGTCCACCACGGATCAGCGGGAAGCATCAGCACACCCAGCAGTATCAGCCAGCGCATAATCGCCAAGTCTAGCAGGTTGTCGGGAAAATTTCGGCAGGTTCAAACTCGCGGGGAGTACCGCGGAATCTTTCGCTACTTCTTTCCTGGGATGGAGGTCCCGCTTGATAGCAACGTCCGCGCTTCAGGATGCTTGGGCGACCAGTCTTCCGGAGGAAACGCCACTCGCCAGAACCCGGGCCGCGCCTCGGAAAATTCCAGTCCCACTTCCGCTTTGCCCGCGCGCACCGGACCCAGGAACGCCACATGGCACTCCTGCTCTTCCTTCGTTCCGTTGTGCTGCAGATGGATTCGACTTCCGCTGGTGATTCTCGCCTGCAGCAGCACCAGCGCTCCATGCGCGTTGATCGCCAGCGTGGCGGTTTCTTCCTCGAATGTCTTGCCCTCGGCGTCATTGCCGCGGAGCCGCACGGGAACCTGCATCAAAACCCGCTGGCTGCGCCGGCGTGGACCGGAATGTGTGGGAGTGTTCGGCGACTGACCCATAAGACCTCGCAAAGAAGACTATACCCCGCCGAAACGCAAATTCGAACACCAAGCCAGCCCCCGTATCCAAAAAGCACACGAGCCGGAGTCAGCCGCCATTTCTTGATTTGGAGAAACCTACGAAGAACGGTGTCATCCTGAGGACCGCGCATTATGCGGTCCGAAGGATCTCAACCTAAAATCCTTGCAGCCCGTCTGAATCGACTCTCTTCCACTCACGGAACACAGGCCACGGGCCACGTCCCCGTCATCCCCTCTGGTCAATCGTCAAATAACTCCGCGTGTCCTCTCCCAGATAAATCTGCCGCGGCCGCGCAATCTTCTGCTCCGGATCCAGCAGCAGCTCTTCCCACTGCGCAATCCATCCAGACATCCGCGGTATCGCGAACAGCACTGGGAACATCGTCATCGGGAATCCCATCGACTGGTAAATCAGCCCGGTGTAAAAATCCACGTTCGGGTAGAGTTTCCGCTTTACGAAATACTCGTCTTCCAGAGCGATGCGTTCGCACTCTAGCGCGATCTCCAACAGCGGATTCTTCCCCATCAGGTCAAATACTTCATAAGCCACATGCTTGATGATGCGCGCGCGCGGATCGTAATTCTTGTAGACGCGATGCCCGAAGCCCATCAGCTTCGTCTCGCCCGCTTTCACCCGCTTAATGAACTCCGGAACCTTCTGCACCGACCCGATCTCATGCAGCATCCGCACCACTTCTTCGTTCGCGCCGCCGTGCAGCGGCCCGTAAAGCGCCGCAATCGCCGCCGCAGTGGCCGAATATGGATCCACATGCGAGCTGCCCACCCCGCGCACCGTGTTCGTGGAACAGTTCTGCTCGTGATCGGCGTGCAGGATAAACAGAATATCCAGCGCCCGCTCCAGCGTCGGGTTCGGCCGGTAGCGCGTCTCGCTGGTACGGAACAGCATGTTTAGAAAATTCCCCGGGTAACTCAGATCGTTGTCCGGATAGACGTACGGCATCCCCAGCGTGTGCCGGTAAGCGAACGCCGCGATCGTCGGCATCTTCCCGATCAACCGGTAAGTCTGCTTCCTCCGGGAATCCTGGTTGAAAATTTCCTTCGCGTCGTTGTAAAAAGTCGAAAGCGCCGCGATCGTCGAAATCACCATGCCCATCGGGTGCGCGTCGTAGTGAAACCCGTCCAGAAATTTCTTGATGCTTTCGTGAATAAACGTGTGGTGCGTCACGTTGTACTGCCAGTCCTTCAGTTGCGCCGCCGTCGGCAGTTCTCCACGCAACAATAGGTACGCCGTCTCCAGGTACGTCGATTTATCCGCCAGCTCTTCGATCGGATAGCCCCGGTAGCGCAGTATCCCCTTGTCTCCGTCAATGTAAGTGATCCGGCTGATGCAAGAGGCCGTGTTGTTATAGGCGGGGTCGTAACTGATCATCCCGAAGTCGTCCGGCTTCACCTTGATCTGCCGCAGGTCCATGGCCTTGATCGTCTCGTGCGTGATCGGAAGTTCGTAGGTTTTCCCGGTGCGGTTATCGGTCACCGTCAAGGTCTCGCGCCGCGTGGTGCCGCCTTCGGAAGATTTCGTCTGCGTCGTCGGAAGTGCCGAATCCATACAAATAACCTCACCGGAAGTGGCGTCAATCGCGCCGCTTTACATCCACTCTACACCAAAGCCCCAACCCGTGAAACTCTGCCGCCGCGAAGCACATCGCAATTGTAGTGGCCGAACTTCAGATCGGCCACGGCCCTGGCCGCAACCTAACCATCCGCTTTTCAATTCTTTTCCGGCATAACAACAAGCCTCTTGACAATAGTCGTTATAACATATATCATTCCCTTGCTTCACCAAGGAGGCTCCCCGATGATTCACATCCGCAAAAGCGCCGAGCGCGGCCATGCCAACCACGGCTGGCTAGATTCCCGCTTCACCTTTTCTTTCGCCGATTATTACGACTCGCAATTCGAGGAATTCCGCACCCTGCGCGTTATGAACGACGACCATATCGCCGGCGGCGGCGGTTTCCCCACCCATCCGCATCGCGACATGGAAATCGTCACCTACGTTCTCGACGGCGCGCTGTCCCACAAGGACAGCATGGGCAACGGTTCCACCATTCGCTCCGGCGACGTGCAATATATGAGCGCTGGCACCGGCGTGGCCCACAGCGAATTCAACGCGTCCGATAAGGAAACCGTGCACATGTATCAGATCTGGATGTTCCCGGATAAAAAGGGCCACAAGCCGGCTTATGACCAGAAGCACTTCGATGTCGCGGACAAGCGCGGCAAGCTTCGCCTGGTCGTTTCGCCCGACGGCCGCGATGGCTCCGTGAAAATACGGCAGGACAATGAACTATACGCCACCGTTCTCGCGCCCGGCGAATCCGTGAAGCACGCGCTGCAACCCGACCGCCACGCCTACGTGCAGGTCGCGCGCGGCAGCGTGACGCTCAACGGCAACCAACTCGCAACCGGTGACGGCGCGGCCATCTCCCAGGAGAAGCTCGTCGAACTCACGGGCGTCGAAGATGCCGAAGTCCTTCTCTTCGACCTGGCCTGACCGGCACCTAATCCACGCCGCGCGACCATCAATACAAAAGGGCGGGATTTCTCAGACTGTTACGAAACTGTGTTGACCGACGGAAAATAAATGAGAAGATGCCCTCGTGAAAGCGAGGGCATTTTTTTATGGGCTTTGTGCAGGGTGAAGGCCGTACACAGGGAACTCTGTTTCCAGTCACCTTGGAAGAGTTGATTCCGGATGATCACGTGTGCCGGGTCATCGATGCATTTGTCGCTCGGCTGGATATGGCGGGTTTGGGATTTGAGCGTGCCGAGGCGGCCGAGACAGGGCGGCCTGGTTATGATCCGCGCGACCTTCTGAAGCTCTATCTGTATGGCTACCTGCATCAGATCCGTTCCTCGCGGAGACTGGAGTCGGAGTGCCGACGGAACATCGAGTTGATGTGGTTGTTGGGGCGACTGGCGCCGGACCACAAGACGATTGCCGAGTTCCGGCGCATGCATCGCGAAGGCGTAACCGCTGCGGGAGCCGAGTTGGTGCAACTGGCGCGCTCGGTAGGATTGGTGAAGGGCGAGTGGATCGCCATCGATGGCTCGAAGTTCCAAGCGGTTAGCAGCGCGAGAAGTGTGCGCGAGCGCGAAGCGCTGGAACGCTACCTGGAACAGTTGGAGCGGAGCGATGAGCAGGACGAGGTGGTCATCGACTCCAGTGCAGTGGCCAGCGCGCTGGAAAAGTTACGCCAGCACCCGGAGCCGGAAGTTGGTTTCATGCGCACCACGCAAGGTTTCATTCCAGCCTACAACATGCAAGCGGCCGTCGATGCCGAACACGCGTTGATCGTAGCGCAGCAGGTGACCGACCAAGCTGCCGATAATCGCAGTCTGCAACCGATGGCGGAGGCTGCGAAAGCGGCAGTAGGCGGGCCAACACAGACGCTGAATGTAGTAGCAGATGCGGGCTACTCGAATGGAGAACAGGCGGAAGCCTGCGAGACAAAGGGAATCCTGCCGCATGTGCCTGCCAACCGCGGCGTGAACAATCACGGAGGCGGTACGCTGTTCGACCGCACGGAATTTACTTATCAACCTGAGAGCGATACGTTGCTGTGCCCAGCCGGGCAGACACTAACTCGCAAACAACTATCGCGGAAGGACCGCGCCGTGCTCTACGCAGCACAACCCGAAGTCTGCGGAGCTTGCTCTCTCAAGCCGCAATGCACCGTGTCGCCACGACGAATGATTACCCGCCACCTGCACGAAGAAGCGCTACAGCGCATGCAACAGCGGGCCACGCCCGAAGCGATGCGACTGCGACGATCAACCGTGGAACATCCATTCGCCAATTTGAAATATCGCATCTTCGGACATCCGCGCTTCCTGCTGCGTGGGCTCCGGGGAGCGCAAACGGAAATTAGTTTGGGAGTGGCCGCCTACAATCTGAAAAGAATGCGGAACATCCTCGGAGGACACCGACTGACTTCCATACTACGAACCGCTTGAAACAAGCGGAATCACGGCCAGCGTTCACCAAAAGAGAAAAGCGGCGCTCCGGAACCCGGAACGTCGCTTTTCCTTCAATCTTGCCGTCCGTTTCGTAACAGTCTGATTTCTCCCGCCCTTTTTCATTTTCTTCGCGGGCATTCCTAAAAAATCAGCCATCGCGCCGTCTTCCGCTTGAACAAGAGCGAACCGGCAGCCTTCCGGATCTTCTTCTCCAAAGTCGGTTGCGCGCCGTCCATCAGCAAAAATCGCGTTTCCGCGGGATAACAGTTCAAGGCCGCCACCTGATCAAATGCCGTCATCCCCGGCCGGAATGCCGGAATCAGGAAATTCTTGCGCGCCTTCAGACACAACAGATAAAGCGGGCGCTCCGGAGAAAGCGGCGTCGGCTTCCGGCAAATGTAAGCCTCCGTCACCCACTCCAGCGTCGCTAACTTTTTGCCCATCTCCGCAATCGCCACCCCGTCCAGCCCGTGTCCACTGACGGCATCATAGGGAGTAATATTCCCGCGCTCGTGAATCATCTTCTGCTGTTGCTCGTCCTCTCGGGCCATCCGGTTGAAAAACGCTTTTGCCTCGTCAGGCCGGTTGTGGCGATTCAGATAGTTGCAAATCTCCACTGTGCCCTGGTAACGAATCTCTGTTGGCGCAAGCCCGATCATCCGTTCCATGAACGGAATGCCCTCTTCTTTATCCTGCGCCAGCAGTGTGCGGCCCAGATTGAACGCAATTTCCGGGCTCTCGGGAAAGTCCGCTCGTGCGCGAACCAGCATCGCTTCCGCTTCCGCCGCGCCCTCCAGACTCCAGGCACAAAGCGCCTGCTCCAGTCTCCGCGGCGCGTCGAGCGGCCCTGTTTTCTCCAGCTCTTGAATGCTCGCCCATTGCTTGCGCACCTTTTCAAAATGACGGTAACCATCCTCCCAGTTCAAAAAGCAGCTTTTCGCCCACTTCTCCGTCAACTCCTTTTCGTATTTCGCCAGCGAATTGCCCAGATATTCACGCGCCGCCGTGGTCTGCGGAACAAATCCGAGCGTCTCGATCGCCTTCGCAAATTCCTCCACGTCCACGTTCGCTCCCAGTGCCTTCAGCCGCGCTTGCATGTCGGGATGTGAATCCAGCGGCTTTGCTTTTTCCGCCAACGCCGCTTTCAGCCATTCACGAATGTCCTTTCCCAAAACGCTCTTCGCAAATTCCGGCAGCCTCGAAAACACCGCCCCAGGCGTCCGCGGCAAATTTCTCGTGTTCTTCCAGATTCCCGGCCAGAAACATCTGCCCATGAAATTGTCCGCAAGCGCGATGCGCACCAGCATCAGATCCGGCTTCCATTCCGCGCCGCGCAACAGCGCTTGCTGGTCTGCCGCAAATTCATGCATTCGAGAGAGCACCGCGTAGTACGCCGCCAGCTTCGGCATGAACCACTTATAGATCGTCGGCAAAATCAGCCGCGCCGCGAACCCCATATCTCCGTCGATCAGCGGCAGTTGGCCCCAGCTTTCCCACACCCGCGCCGTCCAGATTCCGGCGTGGCCGTGCCCTCCGGAGGAGTGCGCAAATTCGTGATGCAGCAGCGCCTTGAACTCCGCCGGCGAAAGAAGCTGCAGGAGCGGCAATCCCAGACTTAGCGTCGTCGACGTTTTGCCGAGCAACCCGTTGACGTAGCGGCTAGTGATGCTGGCGTTCGGCTCGGGGATCATCAGGATCCCAGCAACCTTTGGCGCCGCGGTTTTGGCGGCGAGCTCTTCCACCAGGTCGTGCAGCGCCGGCGCATCCTCCCGCGAAACGGGAATCCCCTTCGGCGCGGGAAATTCCACGTGCAGGCTTTGCAGCAATGCAATTCCACTGGCGAATGAACCAAACGCCGCTCCAACCAGCCAGATAACCCGCGAAGCAAACGCGGCCACCACCGCCAGCAGGCTGAGCAGCAGCGCCAGTGCCACGGCCGAAAGGTACGCCACGTAACCCAGCACAATATGCAGAAGCACGCGAGTTTCAAAACGATCCGGGCGCGCCGCCGCCAGCGCTTCCATCTTCGGAATAAACTTCACCGCGTTCGCGGGCACGAAATTTTGATCGGGAAAATATCTGGGCATAAGACCTGAACCACGTGACGCCGAGAGTACGGCGAGGCGGGAAAGAAAAGCAAGCGGCAAGGCGCGGCATTCGGCGCCAACCAGCGCAAATGGCTGCAAATTCCTGGCTTATGGCTTACGACTTATGGCTTAGCCGCTTACGTTGTTGCCGGTTTGGAGAACGCGCCGACGGAGGCGACGATGCCGAGGACGATGGCAACGCCGAGGGTGATCAACGATTCGGTGAAGGAATCGGGCTTGACGGTCATCAGGTAGACGATGGCGAGAGCCAGCAGCACGCGAACGCGAATCAGTGTCGGCACGGCGGGCGCGCACAGCAATTCCAAAGTTTTTGCCGGCAGCGCGCCTCCGCCTTCGGGCAGTGATCCGCGAAGGGCGCGGACGCGCGGCAGGATAAACACGAAGCCGATGCCCAGCGCAAACACAATCGCGAGCAGCGAAGCGGAGAGCCAGCCCTGTTTCATCGCGCCGGATAGCGACGCCAGGTAGCCGCCGCTCACAATCAGAACCAGCAGCGCCGGCCCGGAAATCGGCAGCGACGTTTTGTAGACGCGCAGCCACGCGCGCACCTGCTCCACCGTGGTTGCTTTCCGCAGCAGTCCAGAGACGATCCATTCCAATCCGTAGCCGACGAACAGGCCCGCGAGTCCGACGAAATGGAAGAACATTGCCAGCAGGTAGTTGCTCATAGTTTGCTCAGCTTGTGCCTCAGGGGCTAAAGCCCCAAATTTGTTTCTCTTTCTTCGGCACGACTGAAGTCGTGCCCCCCAAGAACTATTGCGCGGGCGCTTCGAGTCTAGCAAATCCCGAACCTGTCATCCCCAGCCTGCCACCCCGCGCTGATGACCCAACAACTTGTCATCCCGAGCGCGGTTTTTTGCGCGAGGGATCTGCTTTTTCCTGTGCTGTTTATCCCGCAGTTTTTTCTCCACTGCTTTTTCCGCCACTCAAGCAAAAGCAGATTCCTCGCTTCGCTCGGAATGACGGCGGGGTGAAGCCTTTGCATAGCTCGCTCCGCTCGGAATGACAGTGTGCCGCTATTCTTGTGGTACACCCAGATGCTGGCCGAGCTGGAGATCGGCGCTCCCTATCGCGTGCGGTGAAACTCTTTCATGAAGCCCGTCAGCGCTTGCACGTCGGCCAACTCAACCGCGTTATAGAGCGATGCGCGCATGCCGCCCACGGAGCGGTGACCCGGCGTGCCGACAAGTCCTGCCGCCGTGGCCTGCTTGGCGAATTCCTTCTCCACAGTCTCATCACCCGGCGCGGCGGAATTCCCGCCTACCCGAAACACCACGTTCATCAGCGAGCGCGAGCTCTTCTCCACCGGGCAGGAATAAAATCCGCCGCTCCCATCAATCGCGTCATAGAGCAGCTTGGCCTTCGCTTCATTGCGCTTCTGAATCCCCGCCAGTCCGCCCTCCGCCGCGATCCATTCCGTTACCAGGCTCAGGATGTAGACGGCAAACGTCGGCGGCGTGTGATACAGCGACTTCTCTTTAATGTGCGTGCGGTATTGCAGCGTGGTGGGCAGATTCTTGTCCGCGCGCTCGGCCAGATCCTTGCGCACAATCACCAGTGTCACGCCGCTGGGCCCCAGGTTTTTCTGCGCCCCGGCGAAAATCAGCCCGTACTTGGCAACATCGATGGGCCGCGAAGCGATGTCCGAGGACATGTCCGCCACCAGCGGCGCCGCGCTGGCCGGCACCGCGTGATACTGCGTGCCTTCAATCGTGTTGTTTGTGCAGTAGTAGGTATAGGAAGCGTCGGCGGAGAGCTTGATCTCCTCGGCGCGCGGCACGCGGGTGAACTTTTCCGCCTCGGTGGACGCGGCAATATTGTGCGCCGTGCCCTTTTTCAGCTCGCCGATCGCCTTGGAGGTCCATGCGCCAGTGTGCAGCACGTCCACCGGCTTTCCCGGCAGCGCCAGATTCATCGGCACCATGGAGAACTGCATGCTGCCGCCGCCTTGCACAAAAATCACCGCGTAGTCGTCCGGAATCGCCAGCAGCTTGCGCAGGTTTTGCTCGGCGGCGTTGTTGATGGCCTCAAATTCCGGCGAGCGGTGCGACAACTCCATCACGGACATGCCCGTGCCGCGATAATCGAGCATCTCTTCGCGGATGCGTTGCAGCACGGAAAGCGGCAACGCCGCGGGGCCTGCATTGAAATTGTGCGCGCGGTGACCGGCGCCTGTGGTGGAGGGGGCAAAAGTGCTGTTTCCGACAGAAGTGCTCACGGTAGTAGGAGTGCCTTTCGATTGAAGTTTGCGGCGCGTCCGAAGCGCCCCTCGCAGGGAGCGCTCGGGGTAAAGGAAGGACCGCCCCATAGAATAGCAGAAGAATTGTGGCCAGCGACCGGTGCCCAGCCGCTACAAGGAGCACGGGTTCAGTTCACGGAGCACGGGTCAAAGGGCACAGGACACGGGACGCGGAACTCGAAACTCGAAACACGAAACACGGGGCACGGAGCACGGGGTTGCTTCTGGTTGCTTGGCAAGGGGAAAAATTTGGTGGCCAAACTTCAGGCTGGGTACGAGCAACGCTTGCGATTCGCTGCTAGAATAGGAATATCGCTCTATCGCTGCATAAGGTGAATCGTGAAAGCAGACGCAATCAAATCGAAGCCAAAAAACGGCGCTTCCGCCGCCTCCGTGGACAACTCGATGGGCGCCAAGGTGAAAAGCGAAATTATCGCCTGGTTCTGGGTGATCCTCGCGTTCATGCTGATCAACGGCACGCTTGGCCAGGCGCGCGTGATTCCTTCCGGATCCATGGAGAATACCCTGCTGATCGGCGATCACTTGATCATGAGCCGCATCGGCTACGACGCCGGAATCCCGTTCACCAACATTCACGTTCCCCTGTGGCGCGAACCCAAACGCCAGCAGATCATCATCTTCAAGCCACCCTTCGATCCCGCGCAGCCGGATTACGTCAAGCGCGTCATCGGCCTTCCCGGTGAAACCGTGGACGTGCGCGATGGCGGCGTGTATATCAATGGCAAGCGGCTGCAGGAAAATTACACCATCGGCCGAAGTGAGCCTCCCTCCAAGATGCAATTGATCGGCAATTTCACCGGCCTGCCCTTCACCATTCCGCCGAACTGTTATTTTGTGATGGGGGATAACCGCGAAAACTCGCTGGATTCCCGCTACTGGGGCTGCGTTCCGCGCAACGATATTCTCGGCACTCCGGTGTTGATCTATATGTCTCTCGACGCGCCCCGCGATGCCTGGAACGGCGACATCGGCGCCCGCTTTCTGGCCTACGGCAATGCCCTGATACATCCGGGCACCATTCGCTGGCGCAGACTGTTCCATGTGTTTTAGAATCTAGCTGGACGTTTTCTTTGCAGGGCCCATCTTCTGAGACGGGCCGCGTTGTTCGCCCACAGTGTGACCTCTGTCGTGCTTTCTACCTTGCGGCCCCCACAGCACCGCAGGTTTTGACCGGCAAGGCGCACCGATTGTTCCAGCATCTCGCAACGATTCACCGAGGCGGCTCACCATGAAATACGCCGATGCCGGAGTAAACATTGCTGTCGCCGATGACGCCAAACAGCGCATTCGCCATTTGGCCAGTCGCACCTTCACGCCCGCGGTCCTCGGCGGTATCGGCGGATTCGGGGCCCTGTTTTCCCTCGATCATAAAAAAGTGAAAGAGCCGGTGCTGGTCTCCAGCGCCGATGGCGTCGGCACCAAACTCAAAATCGCCATGGCCATGGGTGTTCATTCCACCGTTGGCGGCGATCTCGTCAATCACTGCGTGAACGACATTCTCGTCCAGGGTGCGGAACCCCTCTTCTTCCTCGATTATCTCGCCATGGGCAAATTGGAGCCTGACGTCGTCGAACAACTTGTGGACGGCATGAGCCGCGCCTGCCGCAAAGCCGGTTGCGCCCTTATCGGCGGCGAAACCGCCGAAATGCCCGGCTTCTATGGTCCCGGCGAATACGATCTCGCCGGATTCATCGTCGGCATCGTCGAACGCAAAAACATTCTCACGGGTAAAAATGTGAAGCCGGGCGATACGCTTCTGGCGCTGCCTTCCGCTGGCCTGCATACCAACGGCTATTCGCTCGCGCGCAAATTGGTTTTTGATATTGCCAAGCTCAAGCCGGAAACTTATGTCGCTGAAGTCGGCAACAAAATCGGCGCCGAACTTCTGAAACCCCACGTCTGCTACGCTCCGGCGGTGAAAGGTCTACTCGCCAAGGGCTGGGTCTCCGCCCTCGCCCACATCACGGGCGGCGGCATTCCCGGCAATCTTCCGCGCGTGCTTCCCAGCGGCGTCAAGGCCATCATTGATCTGGATGCCTGGCCCATCCCCTCGATCTTCAAATATCTCGCCAAGCTCGGCGAAATCGATTCCGACGAACTTCTGCAATCCTTCAACATGGGCGTCGGCATGATCGTCATCGTTTCTGCCGCGCACATCAAGGAAGCCGAAGCCGACCTTAAGCGCCGCCGCGAAAAATTCTTCCGCATCGGCCGCATCGAACGCGGCGACACCGGCAAAGCCCGCCTAATCTACTCCGGCGCATTGAACCTCCAATAACCGGCCAGCAATTTCCAAATAGCCCGGGTCGAATGTGTTCGGGCGAGATACATCGCGCCCTCATCCGGTTTACTGCCCGCATTTTGCTCTCCTCTCCGCCTATGCTACCGTTTCTAATTTATGACCCATCGGATTGGTGTTCTCCTAAGCGGCCGCGGCTCGAACTTCGAAGCCCTCGCCGATAGTGTCTCTGCCGGCCGCATCCCCAACACCGAAATCGCCGTGGTCCTCAGCAACAAACCCGCCGCCCCCGGCCTCGAACGCGCCAAATCCCGCGGCATTCCCACCCGGGCCATCCCGTCGAAAGGTCTCGAGCGCGAGGCCTACGACCGCCAGGTCGTCGCCGTTCTCCAGGAATACAAAGTGGATCTCATCTGCCTCGCCGGCTACATGCGCCTGCTTTCTCCCTATTTCGTTGCCGCATTCCCCCAGCGCATCCTGAACATCCATCCGTCGCTGCTGCCCTCATTTCCCGGCCTCGAATCCCAAAAGCAAGCCCTCGACTACGGCGTAAAATTCGCCGGCTGCACCGTGCATTTCGTGGACGAGAATCTCGACGCCGGCCCCATCATCCTGCAGGCCGTCGTCCCCGTCCTGGATTCAGACGACGAACACACGCTTTCCGAACGCATCCTGAAAGAGGAGCACCGCATTTACTCCGAAGCCGTAAAAATCATCCTGGAAGGAAACTACAAAATCGCCGGCCGCCGCGTTATTCAGCCTTTGTAGCGGCCGCCTTCCGAGGCGGGCGCTTTTTTGCGATACTGAAACTACCCATGACCTTCAAACCTGTCGACGAACAACTCGCCTATCTCAAAAAAGGCGCCGCCGAAATCATTCCGGAGGCGGAACTCCGTGCCAGCCTCGAAAAATCTTTCAAATCCGGCATTCCGCTGCGCGTCTATCTCGGCGTTGATCCCACCGCGCCCGATCTTCATCTCGGCCACACCGTCGTTCTCCGAAAACTGAAGCACTTCCAGGACCTGGGCCACACCGCCGTCTTCCTGATCGGCGATTTTTCCGCCATGATCGGCGACCCCACCGGCGTTTCCGAAACGCGCCCGCCACTCACCCGCGAACAGGTGGACGCCAACGCCAAAACCTATCTCGCGCAAGTCTTCAAGATTCTCGATCCCGCCAAAACCGAAGTCCGCTACAACAGCGAGTGGCTCAGCAAACTTTCCCCCGAAGCCATCGTCCGTCTCTGCTCGCACTACCGCCTCGCCCGCATGTTGGAGCGCGAAGATTTCCGCACTCGGCTGGATCAGGGCCACCCAATCTCTGTCCACGAATTGCTGTATCCGCTCCTCACGGCTTACGATGCCGTCTCACTGAAATCCGACGTCGAACTCGGCGCAACCGAGCAGAAATTCAATCTGCTGGTTCACCGCGAAATTCAACGCGAGTACGGCCTCCCCGGCCAGGCAATCTTGACCATGCCCATCCTCGTCGGCCTCGATGGCTCCCGCAAAATGTCCAAGAGCCTCGGCAATTACATCGGCATCACTGAACCTCCCGCCGACATGTTCGGAAAAATCATGTCCATTCCCGACGACCTGATGTGGACCTACTACGAACTCGCCACCGATCGCACGCCGCACCAAATCACCGCGCTCAAACAGGAAGTCTCTTCCGGCGCGCTCCATCCCATGGACGCCAAAATGCGCCTCGCCGAAGAAATCGTCTCCGGCTTCCACGGCCCCGACCCCGCCCGCAAAGCCGCCGAAAACTTCCAGCGCGTCTTCCGCGACCGCCAATCCCCTTCCGACGTCCCCGTGCACAAACTTCCAATTGGCCCACCAAAAAAACTGATCGCGTTGCTCGTCGAACTGAAACTGGCGCCTTCCAAAAGCGAAGCCGAGCGCCTGATTAAACAGGGCGGCGTCGAACTCAACGAATCTCGCGTGGAAGATCCTCGCGCAGACCTCGACCTCTCCCACCCATCCGAATTCCTCCTCCGCGCCGGCAAAAAAAAGTTCCTCCGCGTAATCGTCGAATAATCTCTGTAGGGGCACGATACATCGTGCCCTCTTCTCCCTCTTCGCTGGCGACCGGTCGCTGGTCGCTGGTCGCTGGCCTCTAATCCTCCAACACCGTCCCCACCAACCCCGCCACCACTTCCCCAATCGCTCCGGCCGACGTCAGCCCAGGCGACTCAATTCCCACCAACTGGATCACCCGCGGCACCTCGCGATCCGCCTCAATCACAAAATCCGCCACACCCTTTTCCCCCGGCGCCCTCAACTTCGGCCGCAACCCCGAATATCCCAGCTGCAAATCCCGTTCCTCAATCTCCGGCAGCAGCGTCTTCGCATCCGCCAAAAACTCCGCAATTCCCAGCCGTCCCCGCTCGTAATTATCTTTTCCGTCCACATACGTCGCCGTCGGCCCCACCAGCGTCGTTCCCCAAATCGTTTTTGTGAAATGCACGCCCAGCGTCAACTGATCGTGGTGGGGCATCGGGTACACCAGTCCGCGAATCAAATCCGCCCGCGCGCCACGAATCTCGCAATACTCCCCGCGCACTGGATAAATCTTCCACGGTCGCGGCCCCAGCAACCCCGCCACTTCATCCGCGTACAAACCCGCCGCGTTCACCACGCACCGCGCCGCAATCGTCTCTTCCTCCGACCCTTCCTCATCCCCGACTCGCAGCGTCACCTGCACAAACTCTTTCTTCGGCTCCAGCGCAATCACCTTCGCGCGCTTCACCAGGTGCGCGCCCTGCCCCTCTGCCACCCGCGCGTACGCGTGCACCAGTTCCTCCGCCACGCAAATCCCCGTCGACGGCACCTCCATCGCCGCGTACCCGCGCACGTGCGGCTCCTTCGCCCGCATCTCCGCCGTGTCAATCAGCCGCAATCCTTCCACGCCGTTCTCTTCACCACGCTTCTTCAGCGTCTCCAGTTCCGCCATTTCGCCGGCGTCTTTTGCCACCACCAGTTTTCCGGTGGTCCGGTGCGCCACGCCATGGCGCTCGCAAAACTCTTTCGTCATGCGGTTTCCCGCCACGCAGAGTTTCGCCTTCCACGAATTTTTCGGGTAATAAAGTCCGGAATGAACCACGCCGCTGTTGCGTGAACTCGTCGCCATCCCCAGCTTCGGGTATTGCTCCACCAGAAAAATATCCGGCCACCGCCGCGAAAGCGCCTCCGCGATCGCGCATCCCACCACGCCGCCTCCCACAATCAAAACGTTCGTCTGATCCATCGCACCATCATCTCGTCTGTAGGGGCCGGGCTCGCCCGGCCCTCTTCACTGGCCACCGGTCGTCGGCCACTGGCCACAACTTTTCCCCTACGTATCTCCACCCACCTCATCAAAAAACGGTTTGCAATTCTCCAGCCGCGCCTCTGTCCCATCGTGCACCGCAAACCGCGCCGGCTTCGGCCGGTCGTACGTATTCTTCCACAGCGACGCGCTTCCGTACTCCCCATCCTTATTCACGGCGTAAAAAAACAAATGAAACGTCGTCAGCTTTTTCTTATCCCCGTTGTAGTTCCGCACCACGCGCCCCAGTGCCTCCAGGCAAGCATCCGTCGGCTTCATCCCCTTGCGCATCATCTCCACAATCGTATGCCCGCCGCAGACCTTGATATTCTCCTCGCCCTTGCCCGTGGATCCCGCGCCGCCCACGTCGCCATCCACATAGAGTCCCGCGCCAATCACCGGCGAATCCCCCACGCGCCCGGGAATCTTCCACGACAACCCCGAAGTCGTCGTCGTTCCGCTCACTTCGCCCTTCGCATTCACTGCCAGGCAATTGATCGTTCCCGTGATCGGATGCGCGATCTTTTCTTCCGCGTACGCCATCTTTTCCGCGTCGCCCTCAAACAGCTGCGACATGTATTCCTTCCACTCCGGGCTATCAATGCCCGGCCGCCAATTGAAGCTGGTGCTCGCCTTCCACGCCAGCCAGATCTTTCGCGAATGATCCGTCAGCAAATTCATCTCTTCAAAGCCTTCATCAACGCCAAACCGCCTCGCGCCATCGCCCACGATCATCACGTGGTTGGTTCGCTCCATCACCGTCTTCGCCAGCCGCGAAACGTTCTTGATCTTCTGTACGCTCGCCACGCTGCCCGCGCGCCGCGTCGGCCCGTGCATCACGCTGGCGTCCAGCTCTACCACACCATCTTCATTCGGCAATCCGCCGTAGCCCACCGAATCGTCATTTGGATCGTCTTCCACAATCGTCACCGCGGCCACCGCCGCATCCAGCGTGTCGCCGCCGCCCTTCAGAATCTCCATCCCCTTCCCCAGCGCGTTCACTCCATTCGCCGAAGAAATCATCACTGGCCGCGTCCCCGCCGCCGCCCCGCTTGTTGGGACACGATCGATCGTACCCTCTACGCCTTCCCCGATTTCGTTCGTCTTACCGAACAATCTTCCCGCTCCCGCCAGCGCGCCCCCCGCCAGCGTCCCCGCAAAAAACTTCCTCCGCGTCCACAATCCCATCGCGCCTCTCCCGATCGCTAATTTGTAATTCTTGAAAACTCGTACGCAGGTATTGACGTTTTTCTTCTCAGAGCCCTGTACGCCTCAGCGTTAAGTTATTTCTTCGCCTTACAGGACACAGACCACGGGCCACGGGTCACGCTCTTCTCCTACTCGCTCCCCAGCGGCAGATAATACTGCGTCCCCTTCACCGGCTCCTGCAGCCGCTTCAGCAACTGCTGCAGATCCTCGCTGCGCTCCACAAAATCAATCTCTGAAGTATCCACCACCAGCAGGTCCGCGTTCTCGTAATGAAAAAAGAAATGCTCGTAAGCCCGCGCCACTTCCTCCACGTACGCCGGCGCGATGCGGCTCTCTTCCGCCGCCTTTTTCTTCGCAATCCGTGCGCGCAGCACCTCCGGCTTGGCCTGCAGGTAAATCACCAGGTCCGGCTGCGCAATTTCCGCCGTCAGCGCCTCATAATACTGTTCGTAGAGCTTCAGCTCCGCGTCATTCAGATTCAGGTTCGCGAAAATCCGGTCTTTTTCCATCAGGAAGTCGCTGATCACCACGCCCGGCGCTTCCCCCGCCAGCCCTTCGCGCATGCGCTTCTGCCGCTCCATCAGGAAATACATCTGCGCGCGAAACGCCGATCCGGCCTTCTCCTCATAAAACTCCGCCAGAAACGGATTGTCTTCGCAGTCGTAAATTCGCCGCGCGTGCAGCCGCTCCGCCAGGATCCGCGCCAGCGTCGTCTTGCCCACCCGCAGCGGCCCCTCAATCACAATAATTCGCGGAGCCTCCGGCCCCTTGATCGCTTTCCGCGCCCGCTTCGCCGAGGACGTTTCCATTCCTGCCATCTCCCCTGGCTTCCCCAAACCCAACCAGTTGCGCGCGATTATAGCAGTTCCCGCCCCAAGCCAGTGCACAGCGGCCGGTGGCGAGTGCCGTGTCCTGTGTCCTGTGCCTCGTGTTCCTTGTAGGGGCTGGGCTCGCCCATTTGCCTATGAAACGGTCGCCTACCGCGAGGGGCGAGATTGGAGTGCGAAGGATTCATGCGCGGGCGTTTTGCTCATTCGATTGAACGGGAGTGGTAAGAGATCGGGATGAAGCTGGTGGACCATCGTTCTTCAATTAATTTACGTTGGTGGGAAGAGATCAAAATCATGGGGCTCTGGGAGATTCTGGGTGGACGGAAATTTGGATCCACAAAGGATAACTGGGCAGGAGCCGACATGAAGGTCGGCCAGTACAGGGATCGGTTGGCCGATCTGAAGTTCGGCCACTACAGGTGCCTTGACTATTAGAAGGTGTCGAAGAGGCGGTGCCAGCGGATTTCGCGGGGATGGAGGAGGGCTTTGCCGTAGGCGAGAAAGCGGTCGGCAAAATTACCGTTCCAGGCATCTTCGCCGGCATTCACGGACATATAGATCGCTACGGGTGTGCCGAGGATAGAGCTGCGAGGAACGCAGCCCCAGAAGCGGCTGTCGTAGGAGTTGCCGCGATTGTCTCCCATGACAAAGTATTCGTTTTCGGGGACGGTCAGCGGCACGCCGTGAAAGGGCGACAGCAATTCGGAATGATAGGGAAGTTCGGTGGGGCCGGTGGTGTAGTTTTCCTCGAGCTTTTGGCCGTTGATCCAGACGGAGCCGCTGTGAATTTCGACGCGATCGCCAGGCAAACCGATAACGCGCTTGATGAGATCCGGCTGGCTGGGGCCACCATAAGGCGGATGGAAAATTATTATTTGCTGGCGCTTGGGAGTCCGCCAGAGAGAAACGTGCCAGTGGGTAAAGGGGACTCCGGCATCGTAGCCGACGCGGCTCATGAGCAGGTGATCGCCAACGAGCAGCGTGTTTTCCATAGAGCCGGAAGGAATGACACGCGCCTGGCCGATTGCGCCATTGACCAGCATGAAGACCAGGCCAATCCAGAACCAGGCGAGGATTTCGCCGCGAACACGCGCGGCCAGCGTGGGCTGAGCTGCCTGTGCCGCAGGAGAAGCAGTTGCTTGCCTGGGTTTTTGGTTTTGGAGTGAATCAGCTTTCACGTTCCACCGTTACGGGTTCGATCGGCTTGCCACTCGAGGAGTTTTCGCGGACTTCGAGTTGCACGAGGTCGGTGGGATACTTGCCGGTGTAGCAGGAGGTACAAAACTTGCCTTCGGTATCGCTGACTGCCTGCTTGAGGCCGACAAGCGAGAGATAGCCGAGCGAATCGGCGCCGAGATATTTGCAGATCTCCGCCGGGGTGTTACTGGAGGCGATGAGCTCTTCTTTAGTGGGCGTGTCCACGCCGTAATAACAAGGAGAAATCGTGGGCGGGCAGCTGATGCGCATGTGGACTTCTTTGGCGCCTGCTTCGCGCATCATGCGGACAAGTTTGCGGCTGGTGGTGCCGCGGACGATGGAGTCGTCGACGAGAACGACGCGCTTGCCGGCGACGAGTTCGCGGACGGGATTGAGCTTGAGCTTCACGCCGAAATTGCGGATGGCTTGCGAAGGCTCAATGAAGGTGCGGCCGATATAGTGATTGCGGATCAGGCCCATGCGGAATGGAATTCCGGATTCGAGCGAAAAGCCGATGGCGGCGGGGACGCCGGAGTCCGGGATGGGCACGATCATATCGGCTTCGACGGGATGTTCCTGCGCGAGGAGGCGGCCAAGCATTTCGCGGGAGTTGTTGACGGAGCGGCCGAAGATGATGGAGTCCGGACGAGAAAAATAGACGTGCTCGAAAATGCAGTATTGGTGCGGCTTCGGCGGACTGAAGCGGATGGATTCGATGCCGGAGCGGGAGATGCGAACCATTTCGCCAGGCTCGACTTCGCGGACGTAGGTGGCGTTGAGGAGATCGAACGCGCAGGTTTCCGAGGCGACGACCCAGGCGTCGGGACCGTCGGGAGAATCGAGTTTGCCGAGGACGAGAGGACGGAAGCCGCGGGGATCGCGCACGGCGTAGAGTTCGTCTTGCGTGAGAACGAGGAGAGAGTAGGCGCCTTCGACTTGATTGAGCGCATCGCCAAGCGCGCCGGAGAGGTTGCGGGCTTGCGAGCGGGCGATGAGATGAACGATGACTTCGGTGTCGCTGTTGGTCTGGAAGATGGAGCCGCGATGCTCGAGCTTGCGGCGCCAGTCGGCGGCGTTGGTGAGATTGCCATTGTGGCCGACGGCGATTTTGCCCTTGTTGCAATCGATCATGATGGGCTGGGCATTGAGGAGGGCTTTATCGCCAGCGGTGGAATAGCGCGTGTGGCCGATGGCGCTGGAGCCGGGAAGCGTGGAGAGAACGGCGGGAGTGAAAATTTCCTCGACTTCACCCATGGCGCGGTGGGCGTTGAGATCGGTGCCATCGCTGGAAACGATGCCGGCGGATTCCTGGCCGCGATGTTGGAGCGCGTAGAGGCCGAGATAGGCGAGGTTGGCGGCTTCGGGATGGCCGAAGACACCGAAGACGCCACATTCGTCATGGAAGTGATCGTCGGCGAAAGCGATTTTCTGTTTCATTAAACCTTTAGCGAGCGCTGCAAGGAGTTAACCCAGATGTCGTGGAGCGACGGTACATCGGACTGGACCACTGCCTGCCCCTTATATTCGATGCGGAGGGAGTTGTCACGGGTGACTTTGCCGATTTCGTGGGCGCCCACACCATATTGTCTCGCAGTGGAGCGAAGGGCGGCAAGTTGGCCGGGAGAAACGGAAACAAGGATGCGGGCGCCGCGTTCGCCGAAGAGAGCGTACTCGGCGGCGGAGTCTTCGGGAAGAGAGACGGAGGCACCGAGGGAGGAAAAAGCAGATCCCTCGCTGCGCGGACTCCGCTCGGGATGACTGGTTGGTGAGAGGTTGGATGAGGAGGCGAAGCAGGATTCGGCGAGGGTGACGGCGAGGCCGCCGTCGCTGACGTCGTGGGCGGATTGAAGCGTGCCTGCGGTGGCGAGGGCGACCATGCAGTCGATGACCCATTTTTCGGCGGCTAGTTCGATCGCGGGGGGTTCGCCTGCGACGATTCCAGCGATGGTCTTGTAATATTCGGTGGAAGAAAATTCGCGCTGCTTCCCTACGCGCGGAGGAGCTTGCCGCCCGGCGCCGGAGGAATTTGAGCCGTCAAGAAGGACGAGGATGTCACCTTCGTTGCGGAAGGCAATTTTCAGGGTTTTGGAGGCGTCGTCGAGAATGCCGAGGATGCCGATGACGGGAGTTGGATAGATCGATTTGCCGAGGGTTTCGTTGTAGAAGCTGACGTTGCCGCCGGTGATGGGGGTGCCGAGAGCGATGCAGGCTTCGCCGAGGCCGTCGATGGATTGGGAAAATTGCCACATCACTTCGGGTTTTTCGGGGCTGCCGAAATTGAGGCAGTTGGTGGCGGCGATGGGGCGCGCGCCGGAAGCGGCGACGTTGCGCGCGGCTTCGGCGACGGCGTGCATGGCGCCGAGTTTGGGATTCAGCTGGCACCAGCGGCCATTGCAATCGGTGGAAAGCGCGAGGGCGCGCAGGACGCCGTTTTTCTCGGACTCCTTGATGCGCACGATGGCGGCATCGCTGGCGCCGGGTCCGGCGAGGGTGTTGGTGCGAACGCTGGTGTCGTACTGCTCCGTGATCCAGCGCTTCGAGGCGATGGTAGGAGAGGCGAGGAGTTTTTTGAAATTGGCGGTGAGGTCGGTTTTTTCGGCGGCGAAGTGGAACCAGTCTTTTTCGGATTCGGCGCGAGGCGCGGGCGCGGCGATGTGGCGATTATAGACGGGACCTTCTTCGGCGAGGGGATGCGCAGGAATTTGCGCAACGACTTTTCCGTGATCCTTCACGACCAGCAGGCCGCCGGCGGTGACTTCGCCGACGACGGTGGCATCGAGACCCCACTTTTTGAAGACGTCGAGCACTTCGTGTTCGCGGCCCTTTTCGGCGACGAGGAGCATGCGCTCCTGGGATTCGCTGAGCATGATTTCGTAGGGAGTCATGCCGGTTTCGCGCTGCGGAACTTTGGCGAGATCGATTTCGATGCCGGTGCCGCCGCGCGAGGCCATTTCGCAGGTGGAGCAGGTGAGTCCGGCGGCACCCATATCCTGAATGGCGACGATCGCGCCGGTTTTCATGGCTTCGAGGCAGGCCTCCAGAAGAAGTTTTTCGACGAAGGGATCGCCGACCTGGACGTTGGGGCGCTTCTGCTGGGACTCTTCGGTGAATTCGGCGGAGGCGAGGAGCGATGCACCGTGAATGCCGTCGCGCCCGGTTTTTGCGCCAACGTAGATGACGGGATTGCCGAGGCCTTTGGCTTTGGCGAGGAAGATGTCTTCACTGCGGGCGATGCCGAGGGCGAGCGCGTTGACGAGAGGATTTTGCGAGTAGCAGGGTTCGAAGACGACTTCGCCACCGATGGTGGGAACACCGAAACAGTTGCCATAGTGGGCAACGCCGCGGATGACGCCATCGAGGATGCGGCGATTGGCGGCGGAGTCGAGTTCGGTGGTGTTTTTTCCCGGAATAATTTCGCCGAAGCGGAGGGAATCGAGGATGGCGATGGGGCGGGCGCCCATGGTGAAGATGTCGCGGAGTATGCCGCCGACGCCGGTGGTGGCTCCCTGAAAAGGTTCGACGTAGCTGGGATGATTGTGGGATTCGATTTTGAAGGCGGCGACGAGGCCGCCGCCGATATCGACTACGCCTGCGTTTTCACCGGGGCCCTGGACGACTAGCTTGCCTTTCGTGGGAAGGCGTTTCAGGTGGACCCTGCTGGATTTGTAGGAGCAGTGCTCGCTCCACATCACGGAGAAGATGCCGAGTTCGGTGATGTTGGGATCGCGGCCGAGGATTTTCTGGATGCGGGCGTATTCGTCGCGGGTGACGCCGTGTTCGGCGGCGATTTCGGGGGTTACTTTGATTTCGATTTGGGTGGTGGCCATGGTTAGTGCTTACGCATTGCCTCAATTGCTGGAAAAGCAGATTCCTCGACTGCGCAGCCCGGCGTGCAAAAACCGCACGCCGGAAAAAACCGGGCTGCTCCGCTCGGAATGACGGGTGTTGCGAAATTAGAGAATTTTTTCACGTTAGGCGGTGGCCTTGGCACCGACCGGGGATTCGACCATTGAGCGGAGGATGACGAGGCCGTCTTCGGAATCGAGAGCGGATTCGACGGCGCGCTCGGGATGGGGCATTAGGCCGGCGACGTTACGCTGGCGATTGCAGATGCCGGCGATGTTGTTCATGGAGCCGTTGGGATTGCCGGCGGAGTCGTTGGTGCCGTCGGGAGTGGTGTAACGAAAAAGAACCTGGTGATTTTTTTCGAGTTCGGCGAGTGTGGCTTCATCGCAATTGTAATTGCCGTCGCTGTGGGCGATGGGAATTTTGAGGATCTGGCCTTTTTGCGCGGCGTTGGTGAAGGGAGAATTCGTTTCTTCAACGCGGATATAAACGTGGCGGCAGATAAAGCGGAGACCGGAATTGCGCATCATGGCGCCGGGCAGCAGGCCGGCTTCGAGAAGAATCTGAAAACCGTTGCAGATTCCGAGAACCAGGCCGCCGCTGCGCGCGAATTTCGCGACGGAGTTCATGACCGGAGAGAAACGGGCGATGGCGCCGGTGCGGAGATAGTCGCCGTAGGAAAAGCCGCCGGGAAGGATGATGGCGTCGCAATCGTGGAGGTCTTCGGATTGATGCCAGATGAATTCGACGGGTTTTTCGAGGACGCGGCCGATGGCGTGAAAGGCGTCGTGATCGCAGTTGGACCCGGGAAAAACGACAACACCAAATTTCAATGGGCACCTCCGGGGGTGATGCGGGAAGATTCATTTTAGCACAGACGTAAACGCGTCGCGCGAACCGCGACTCGATTCAAATACGAAGAAGATCGCATTTGGGAATGCTGCCTTGATCCCTCCACTGCGCGACCCGGCGCGCCAAAAAGCGCGCAAAGGAAAAAGCCGGGTCGCTCCGGTCGGGATGACGGAAAGAGAGAAGAGGCGGCTCGCGGGCTCGCCGCGGGCACGATTTATCGTGCCCCTACACAAGAGTGACAAGCCAGATCAGCGGCGTTTTTTGCGTTTGGGTTTTGGGGCGGAGTGGCTGGAGAGGGCACGGCGTTTTTTGGAGGCCCAGTTTGGTTTGGTGGACTGGCGGCTGCGGCCGATGCCGAGGGCGTCGGCGGGAACGTTCTCGGTGATTACGGAGCCGGCGGCGATGTAGGCGCCGTCGCCGAGCCTGACTGGAGCGACGAGGACGGAATCGCTGCCGACGAAGACGCGATTGCCGATGGTGGTTGGATGTTTGGCGAAGCCGTCGTAATTGCAGGTGATGGTGCCGGCGCCGATGTTGGATTTGTTGCCGATTTTGGTGTCGCCGATATAGGAAAGATGCGGGGCCTTGGTGCCCTCGCCGATGGTGCTCTTTTTAATTTCCACGAAATTGCCGATGCGCGCGCCTTTGAGGAGATGGGATTCGGGCCGGAGGCGGGCGAAGGGACCAATGACGACTTCGGATTCGAGCCGACTTTGCGTGAAGACGCAGTGGGGTTCGACGAGGACATCGTCCCCGAGCGTGGTGTCGTGAAGGACGCTGCCGGTGCGGATGCTGCAACGGGCGCCGATTTTGGTTTTGCCGAGGAGTTGGACGCAGGGTTCGAGGATGGTGTCTTCGCCGACAGCGACATCAGGATCGACGAGAACGGTTTCGGGAAGCTGGATGGTGACACCGTCGCGCATGAGCTGCTCGCGCTTCCACTCGCGGAAGGTGCGATCCACACCGGCGAGATCGGCGCGGGTATTGCAGCCCAGGGCTTCACGAGGATCCGGGGCGATTTCGGCGAGGACGGTTTCCCCTTTGGAATTGAGGATAGAGATGGCATCCGTGAGATAGATCTCGCGGTGCTTGTTCTCTGGTTTCACCTGCGTGAGCGCGGGCCAGAGTTTCGAAGTGGTGAAGCAATAGATGCTGGAGTTGATTTCGTTCAGCTCGCGTTGATCGGGAGTGAGTTGGGATTCCTCGATGATCGCGGAGACGGCGTCTCCGGATTTGCGGAGGACGCGGCCATAGCCGGAAGGGTCGGCAAGGACGGCGGTGAGAATGGTGGCCGCGGCGTTGGCGGATTTGTGTTTCTGGATGAGCGCGCGAAGGGTTTCCGTGCGGATCAGGGGCGCATCGCCAGGGAGAACAACGACGAATCTGGCGTTGCCGATTTCGCGCCGGGAAACCAGCAGGGCGTGGCCGGTGCCCTTCTGAGGTTGCTGCAAGACGGTGGCGACATCGAAGGGTTCGATGGCTGCGGAGACTTCTTCAGCCTGATGACCGACAACGGCGATGATTTTTTTTGGGTGGAGCGGCAGGCAAGCGCGCACAACGTGCTCCACGATGGGGCGGCCACCGGCGTGATGCAGCACTTTGGCGAGACCAGACTTGAGGCGAGTGCCTTTGCCCGCGGCGAGAATGAGGACAGCGACGTCTTTGTTGGACATGGTGGGAGCATTGTCTATTGGGATGAGGGATTTGACAATGCGGGGATAGAGAGAAGGCGAGGAGGCCAACGCGAAAACTAAAAGCAGATCCCTCAACCCCGCAGAAGACGCGGGGATTCGGGATGACACTTTTATGGTTATGGTGGGTTTAGTCGGCGGCGGTGGCGGGTTGGGCTAGTTGGGAGAGGTTGTCGACGGAATCCGGGACGGAATCGGCGGTGGTGATTTCCCAGGCGGAGGTGTCGGCGAGCAGGCGGCTGACGAGCGCGGTGTGGAGGGAGTGGCCAGCTTTGCGGGCTTCGACACGGCCGAGGAGGGGAAGGCCAAGGAGAGCGAGGTCGCCGATCAGATCGAGGGCTTTGTGGCGGCCAAACTCATCGGGGAATCGGAGGGGGCCGTTCATCACGCCATCTTTGGTGAGGACGATGGCGTTTTCGAGCGAGCCACCGCGAATGAGGCCCATGGCGCGGAGGGGCTCGATATCCGATTCAAAGCAAAAGGTGCGGGCGCGGGAAAGTACCTGGCGAAAGGATTCCGGGTTGACGACCATTTCCACTTCCTGCTGGCCGACCAGCGGATGAGGAAAATCGACGTAACAGCGGACGTGAAACTCGTCCGCGGGATAAATCGCGATGCGGCGGCCGTCTTCGACGACTTCCACCGGCTTGAGGACTTTGAGGAAGCGGCGTTTTCGGCGGAGGCGGCGAATGCTGGCCTGATCGAGCAATTGCATGAAAGGCTCGGCGGAGCCATCGAGGATGGGAATCTCGATGTTATCAATATCAATGAAGATGTTGTCGATGCCATAGGAATAGGTGGCGGCGAGCAGGTGTTCGGTGGTGGAGAGAAGGACGCTTTGCCGCATCAAGCTGGTGGCGTAACTGACGCGCGCGACATTTTGGCCGTGCGCCTGGATAGGAAAGTGGTCGAGGTCAACGCGGCGAAACACGATACCGGTGTCTGGAGGAGCGGGGAGGAAGCGGAGGTGTGTGTGGACCCCGGTATGGAGACCTATCCCCTGGGTTTCAACGGGACGGCGGATGGTGCACTGGAGCATATGGAATATTTAACCAGAGGAGCACATTGCAAGCCAAACAAATTTCTCTTTGTGCTTTAAATTCAAACACATAGAAGGATGCCCGGTCGCCCGCCAGAGTTGCCCGTGGTAATCCCGCAACAGTTTACGGGATTCGCGTGTCTTCGGCACCAATGGACGGATGGGTGGTCAAAACGAAACGAGATATCCAAGCGGGGAGTCCACGCGTCTTAGTGTGAGTGGTATACTTGGGAATTCCTTCGGGCAAGGACGGTGCGGAATGAATCGTTTGACGCGCTACAGCGTTTTGCTTGTTTCAGTGCTGATCATCGGGTGGGTGGGGATCGGGCATGTGCTCGGGCGCACCACCGATGAAGGCAATGCGTACAAGTCGCTGGTGGTCTACAGCGAAGTGCTGCAAAAGATTCAGAACGACTACGTGGATGAGCCGAACATGCATCTGGTGACGGCAGGTTCTTTGCACGGCTTGCTGGAATCGCTGGACTCCGAATCGAGTTACCTCACACCGCGGGAATACACCGAGTATCAGCAGAAGCAGGGAAACCCGGGAACGGGCGAAACCGGACTTAATTTGAGCAAGCGGTTCGGGTACATCATCGTGACCTCCGTGCTGCCGGATAGTCCGGCGGATAAAGCCGGCCTGCACAGCGGAGATATACTGGAATCGGTGGCGGGATTCACGACGCGGGAAATGTCCACGGGGCAGGCGAAGAACTTGATGGCCGGGCAGCCGGGAACCAGCGTGAAGGTGGGTGTGATCCGGCGCGGGAAGACGGATCCGGAAGAATTGGATCTGGTGCGCGCCAAGATTCCCGAGCCAAAATTGATTGTGCAGCAGGTGGACAAAGATACGCTGGCGATCCGGTTTCAGACGCTTGGCGCGGGCCGCAAGGAAGAAGTGAAGGCCAAGCTGCTGGAAGCCGAGAAGCAGGGGGTGACGCACGTGATCCTGGATCTGCGCGATTGCGGGCGCGGATCATCTGCCGAAGCAATTGAAATTGCGAAGCTGTTTGTTCCTTCCGGGACGCTGACGAAATTGCAGGGACAGACAATCCCGCAGCAGATTTTTGCGGCGGATCCGAGCAAGACAATCTGGAAGGGTTCTGTTTCCGTTTTGATGGATGGAACCACGACGGGCGCGGCCGAGGTGCTGGCAGCGGCAATTGCCAACACGAAGCGCGGCGACCTGGTAGGCGACCGGACGTTTGGACTGGCGTCTGAGCAGAAATTGATTCCGCTGGACGATGGCGCGGCCATTATCCTGACGGTTGGGAATTATATGAACGCGGATGGCAAGTCCATCCTGGATGAAGGAGTCGCGCCGACGGAAGTTGTGCGCTCGGCGTCCACGGGCGAAGGCGACGACGGCGAAGAGGCGGAAGCCACCGGGACAGCGAAGGAGCCACCGCCGGCGCCGCGGCCTTTGTCTGCTGACGATCCAGTTCTGCAGAAGGCGCTGCAACTGCTGAAGACACCCGCAAAGAAGGCCGCTTAAGTTCTACGTGGGCCGCAAGCGAACGGCAACCGCACGAACAATTTTATTTTTGCTGGGCGTTTGCGGCGCTGGTCTGGTGGTGTGGCTGGCCGGCTGCAACAAAATCAGTTCGACTTTTCACTCCCTATTCAAATCCCATTCCGGTAAAAAAGAACGCGTCGTTACGCGAGCTCCGCAGCGGGCTGTTTCTGGCCCGAAACTGGCGATTCTACTGGACGATCTGGGCAGCGATCGCGAAGCCGCGGAAGCCATTTTTGCTTTGGGCGAGCCACTGACGATTTCGGTGCTGCCCTTTCATGCGCATTCGACGGAAATTGCGGAGGAGGCAGGGCGGCGGGGAATCGAAGTGATGCTGCATTTGCCGATGCAGGCAGTGGGCAACGAGAAGCCGGAAGCGCAGCAATTGCACGCGGGGATGATTGCGGAAGAAGTGGGGCGGGAGTTGGGCAAGATGCTGGAGAATGTGCCGAACGCTGTGGGCGTGAACAACCATGAAGGGTCGCTGGCGACTACGGATGCAAAGCTGATGGCGGAGTTAATGCCGCTGCTGAAGGAGCGCGGCCTGTTTTTTGTGGATAGCCGGACGACGGTGGCGACGGTGGCCTTTGATGCGGCGGGGCAAGCGGGGCTGCGGAGCGGGTACCGGAATGTGCCCTTTCTAGATGACGTGGAGGACGTGGCGGCGATCCGGAAGCAACTGGAGTTGGCGATGCGCGGCGCAGAGGAGAAGGGCGCGGCGATTGCGATTGGGCATCCGCACAAAGAGACGCTGGAGGCGCTGAAAGAGATGCTGCCGCGGGCTGCGGCCAGGGGAGTGCATTTGGTGTTTGTGTCGGAGGTGGTACGGTGAGTTTTTCGGAAACGGGCTGCCTTCGGTTGCAATTGGGTGGTTCGGTTTTGGTTGAGATCCTGAAGCTATCCTGGTCGGATAGCTTCAGGATGACAGGTTTGGGTAGGGTCGAATTCGATCGGAATTCAATTTCAATCGGAATTCAATTTTTAGGCTACTTAGGGAGTGGTGGGGTACAGCGGCGCGGGTGCGGCGTTGGTTGTGGCTTTTTGTTTGGGGAAGAGCCACATGACGACTAGGAATTGGAGGCCGATGGTGAGGAAGCAGAATACGCTGCCTTCGGGACCGACGGTGCCGCCCGTGAGCCACTTGGGTCCATGGAGCAGGGAGTTGGAGAGATGACCCTGCATGACTGTGCCACTGTCGGGAACGGAATAGAGAAACGTCTCGCCCCAATCGAAGCTGGCGTGAAGTCCAACGGCGTACCAGAGATTGCCGGTGCGAAAGAGCGTGAACGCAAAAAAGAGGCCGACCAGAACAACGCTGGCCGCGCCGACGAGTCCCTCCCCCGGATTGCCGAGATGCACGGCGCCGAATAGCAGCGAAAGCACGATGGCCGCGGGCCAAAAGCCGATGCCGTCACCGAGCGTGAACTGCGAGTAGCCGCGGAACATAAATTCCTCGAAGAATCCGACGACAGTGAAGAGCAGCAGGTGGAAAAGACCCCATCCCACGATCCCTGCTGGGGATAATGCCAGGTTGCCGAACGAATAGCCGCCGAAGGCCGCGATCAGTCCGACGAGAAGAGAAACTTCCACCAGGCCCAGCAGCATGCCGAGCCAGAATTTTTTCGCGAAAGCTTCGGCAATGGGCAGGCCGTATGCGCCGGGGGAGCGGCGCTCGATTCTGGACATTATCAGCGCGCAGCCAAAAACAGCGGCGAAGCTGATTAGTTCCTGAATGAGCAGGCGCCCGGGCGTCGGAAAACCGGGAGCTCCGTGCGGAGTGGGATGGATCCTTCTGGCTACGAAGCCGATGGCCGTGATGACGCAGGCCAGGAGGAGAACATAAATCAGGAGGCGCCAGCCGGCGCGCAGGCCGCGGTCGTTGAAGAAAACGATGTTGCGTTGCGGTGGATTGGGCGGAGCGGCGGAAAGTGAATTCTCGAAATCTGGGGCTGGCGGAGAAGAAGAACTCGGATTGTCCACGATGGCTCCTTGCGAGCGATTATGACGGCGAAATTTCGAAAATGATAGCTGGGTGCCGGTCAAAACGAACAGAACGATTGGCCAGAGATAGATACGGCGGAGTGGAGGGAAAGGTTGCAAATGGAGCGGTTGGGAGTTATAACCGGCGTGCGCGAACATACTGGTTATAGCGCTTGGCGGGTAGGATAGCGGGAAATGAACATAGCGGCCGCTTCAAAGGAGCTGATTTCGGGACGATTGGCGCTGGATTTTGCCAATTTGATTCCGGAGGCGCGGGACGTTTCCTGGGCGGAGTTCGTGGAATTTCTGGTTGGTGCGAAGGTGGTAAGCGAAGAGCGGGGCGCGCGGCTGGAGAGTTTGCAACGCAGCGAGCCGGCGGCGGTGGATGCGGTGCTGCTGAAGATTTTACGTTTGCGGGAATGCGTGCGCGCGATTTTTGCGGCGGTGGCAGAGCAGCGGGAATTTCCGAAATCGTGGGTGACGCCGATCAACGAGATTCTGCGAGTGACGGAAGGGCATGACGAATTGCAGACGCGGGAGGGACGCTGGAGCCTGGAGTTCATTGGACGCGAGGGCGGCCTGGAATGGCTGCTGGCGGCGATCGCGAGGTCGGCGGCGGAGTTGATTGTGGAAGGATTGGCGGCGCCGGTGAAACGTTGCGCGAATCCGGAGTGCCGGTTGTTTTTCTATGATGATTCGCGGACGCGGCGGAGGAGATGGTGTTCGATGGCAGTTTGCGGGAACCGGCATAAGGTGGCAGCGTTTTTGAGGAGGAAGAGGGGGAGATGAGGAGAAGAAGAGTGGGGCGAAGGCCTGCGTGCCCGGGTACACAGCGGCCCGCCTCGAAAGGCGGGCCCTACGGGAGAAAGGGGGTTTTGCACTAGTGGTTGAGTGAGGGAGGCTGGGCGGGTTTGAAGTCGCGGGCGAAGCGGAGGCGGTCGTTGAGTGGGGGATGGCTGTAGAGCCAGAAGGTGATGAATTTGGAGGGGTGCGGATCCTCGAGATCTTGTTCGCCGAGTACCTGGAAACTGTGGGCGGCGACTTCGTTTGCGTTGGGAATTAAACCCTGGATGAGTTCAAGGCCGTAGGCATCGGCAGCGTGTTCTTCCGAGCGACTGAAGGCGTTGCCGATGGGTTCACCGAAAAAATTAAAGACGTGAAAGATAAGGAGCAGAACTCCCAGCGCGGCCCAATCGGATTGGCCGCGAATGCCCCAGGCGGGTCCCCAGCGGGCGATCATCCACTGCAGCAGACGGTAAGCCAGATATAAAGCGATAAACAGCATGGCGAGGAAAAAGGCGAAACCCTTGGCAACGTGGCCCAGGACGTAGTGCCCCATTTCGTGTCCAACGATATAGAGGAGTTCATTCGGCGTGGTTTTGCGGATGGAGGTGTCCCAGATGACGATGCGTTTGGAGGAGCCGAGGCCGGTGACGTACGCGTTGATGGCGTTGGTCTTTGCACTGGCTTGCATGAGGAACATGTGGCTGGGAGAGATGGGATACCCGGCATGGTTGGTGAGCGCGACGATGGAATCGACGAGCTGCGGATTTTTTTCCTGCAGGGGATCGAATTTGTTGAAGAGCGGATCAATGTACAGTGGGCTGATGAAGACCAGAAAGGTGGCAAGGGGAATGGCGCCGAACCAGGCATAGAACCACCAGGCGCGGGGTTTGCGGCGGATCACAGCGAAAAGCAGCAGGACGACGAGGAAGGCGAGGGCGATGGTGAGGAACTCGGCTTTGGTCCAATCCCAGAACCAGGAGGGCCAAGCCTGAATGGATTGCTGGAAAAAAAGCGAGAGATGATGCCAATAAAGGCGGATGGGCAGATTCAGGAAAGCGATCGCGGCGAATAATACCGAGACGAAGATAGCGGCTTGCAGGGTGCGCTGATTGGCGCGGGCTTCGGCGAAGTCGCGGAGGCGGGCGATGAGGCGAGTGCGGAGCAGAACCAAGAGAATGGCCAGGTTCCAGAAGACGGAGACAAAATAGAGGCGATAACCGGCGCGGGAATAGGCGACGGCTTGCTGATATTTTTCGGGCGATAGGCGGTAGGAGGTTGTGGCGGCAGGAGACGCGGAATTCCCGGCAGGATTTGTGGTGGCTGCGGTCGCAGACTGCGGGGGAACGGCGCGCGTTTGGCGAGAGGCTGGAAAGAGAAAAACCGCGATTAAGAGAAGAAGACGGAACGTGGACTTGAGTAGACCGTGGGCGCGCATGGGTAAAGTATAGCGGCGGGGGAGCCAGACAGAGCAAGCTAAGGGGAAGTTGCAGATTGGTGGCAGGCCGGAACGAGGGAAATTGTGCCGGGAGGCACGGGGGCGTATGCTGCGAGATGACAGCCCCATTCAAGCAGGAGGCGGGATGATGTGGAAACTTAAGCGGGTAGGCGTCTCCCTGATCGTGTTTGGCGCACTTTTGGCGGCAATGCCTAGGGCCGAAGCGCAGAGTGACCAACAGGTTTCCGTGGCGGAAGCGGCGCGGCGCGCGCGGGAGCAGAAAAAAGACGCGGCGAAACCCGTAACCGTGGTTACAAACGATACGCTGGAACCGGCCAAGAGCGGGACACCGGAAGTGACGACGGCAACCGCGACGAATGCGGCGGGCACATCGCAGGGGACGGATTTGACAGTGGCGTCAGCAACGGGCGGCCAGCAGGGTGCGGCAGACTCGACCGTAACGCCTGCGGCGAAGGAAGCGCCCGTGGATGATGCCGCCAGCAAAGCGGAACTGACGGCCTTGCGGCAAGAGATCAAAGAGAAGCAATCGGAAGTGGACCTGGCCCAACGCGAACTTACGCTGGAGAGCGATAATTTCTACTCGCGACCGGATTTTTCACAGGACACCGCAGGAAAAGCGAAATTGGATGCGATGCAAAGCGATGTGGCGCAAAAGCAGGATGAGCTGACGCAATTGAAAGCAAAGCTGCCGGCAGGGGCATCAGCGGTAGAAGAAAAGCCAGCCACGGACCAAACGCAGCCCGATCAATCACAGCAGACGCAACAGCCTCAGCAGCCGTAACGGTGAAGTTGTCACAGGGGAAGTTTTGGGCTGTTCTGGTCCAGATTTTCACTCATTCGTTTGAACTCCTGTCGATCGCGACTTCAAAAGCAAAAGCAGATCCCTCGCCCGCAAAGAACGCGGGCTTCGGGATGACAAGCTTGGTGGGGCGGCGATGGAAATGGTCCTCCACGCTGCTAACTCTCCAGGAAAATCCCTTGCGATTCCGAAATGACACATAGATCAGATTTCGAATGTGCACGAGCGCGTTTTCCACAGAATTCTGATGGAGCCAGGCGCGTTTGGGGCGCTTTCTGATTGACAGCACTGGAGCTCGGCGCAAGAATCGCAACGTCCGCTCGGTCGATTCGTTGAATCTCTGGCCACCAAGGGAACTCATCGGACATTTTTATTAAAAGAAAGGTGAGTTGGGGCCGCTGAGGGAGTTCAGAATGACCATAATGCCGGGCTCCACGGTTCAGTGTGTCAATCCACGATGTGATGTGAAGGGGAATTGGATGAGGGCGGAAGCCGATGGCTCCGACCAGTGTCCCAGGTGCGGCGAACAATTGCGCCACGTGCCACCGCCCCTGATGCCGAGATTCAGATTCCGCCCGAGGTCAGCCGCGCCGCGTCCGCCCTTACGTCCCCGCTAGCGGCGTGCCATGCGGTGCGTTTCTCCGTTGTGAACGAGAGAAACCCGCCAAAAAGCAAAGGGTCAGGAGCGCTAGCTTCTGACCCTTTGTGATTTTATTGGATACCAGAGAGTGACAGAAAAGCGCCGGCCTCCTCGCCGGGCGAGCAGAAGATGGCCCGCCCCGGGAACGGAGTGCGGTGCACAAGTTTGGGTTTGGCGTGGGCGATGAATCGAAGAGGGACGGGCGAGCCCGTCCCCTACAAAGAGGTTTTTGGAAGACCGGATCGAAACGGCGCCCGCCTCCCTCTCCGAGGGCAAGCAGAAGGCGGCCGCTACAAAGGCAAAAAAAAAGGCCGGAAGCGTGGGGCTTCCGGCCTGTTCGATTGAGGGTTGGATAACAGCTAGCCTTCGACTAGACCTTTTTCGAGGAGTTCTTCGTCGCTGAGCCAGAGGTCTGGAATGTTGGCGGAGCCGAGGCGCAGGATGTCTTCGAGAGCGCCACGAACTTCCTTGAGGCGAAAATCCACGCCAACTTTTTCAAGCATATCGATCAAGGCCTGCGCGCCTTCGGCGAGCATGGGCTTGGGGCGAATGCCGGTGCGGGCAATCTGGTGATACGAGACGATGTAGAAGGCGTTGAGCCCCGCGCCGTGACGAACGATATGCAGAAAGCCGCGAGCCTTCGGGGTTTCGGGGATTGGTCTGGTTGCAACTGCTGCGCCGCTTGGGTGTGAGCTCATCGTGTGATCTCCTCACCTGTGCCCGGCATCAACTGCATCCACTCGTACTCCCACAATTTTCGCATTTGTAGCAGGCACCGTTGGGGACCATCAACATGCCGCATTCGGAGCAGGTGGGAGCACCCTCGTGGGCGTCGCGCGGCGACTTGCTGGCCGCATCGGCAGCGCTTGACGCCGGCATCATCGCCGGGGCAAGCGGTGGAGCGGCCACCTGGGTATTTTCGACCGGGCTCAAACCATTCAGCTTGAGATAATCCGTGGAAATAAAGCGCCCGCCGAGCCAGCGCGCGATGTAATCGAGAACGGAGGTGGCGAAGCGAATATTCGCGTTGGCGGTGATGCCGCTGGGTTCGAAGCGGGTATTGACCAGCTTGTCCACGAACACCTTCAAGGGCACGCCGTATTGCAAACCGAGAGAGATGGTGAGCGCGAGGCCGTCCATCACGCCGGAAAGCGTGGACCCTTCCTTGGACATCTTGATGAAAATTTCACCGGGGCGGCTGTCTGGATACATGCCGACGGTGATGTATCCTTCATGGCCACCGACGTTGAACTTGTGGGTGACGGAGGTGCGCTCAACGGGCATCTTTTCGCGCTGGGTGCGGGCGAAAAGCTCGCGCTGGACGGGTTCGGCAGCGGCAGCGGGCTCAGCTTTTTTGTCGTCTTTCTTGTTGCCGGCGGCGTTGAGAGGCTGCGACCACTTGGAGTTGTCGCGATAGATGGCAACAGCCTTGAGGCCAAGTTTCCAGGATTCGACGTAGGCCTGCATGATGTCTTCGATGGTGGAGTCCTGCGGCATATTGATGGTCTTGCTGATGGCGCCCGAGAGGAAAGGCTGGGCCGCCGCCATCATCTTGACGTGACCGCGCCAGGCGATGGAACGCCCGCCGGTGGTGGCCAGAGAACAATCGAAAACCGGGATGTGATCGGCGATGACGAAGGGAGCGCCGTCAATTTTGCCGTTCTTATCAATGTAGGTGACGATTTCACTCGTCTGCTCAGGCGTGTAGCCGAGCTTCATCAGAGCTGCCGGGACGGTGTTGTTGACGATCTTGATGACGCCGCCGCCGACGAGCTTTTTATATTTCACGAGCGCGAGATCCGGCTCAATGCCGGTGGTGTCGCAATCCATCATGAAGCCGATAGTGCCGGTGGGGGCGAGAACGGTTACCTGGGAATTCTTGAAACCGAATTTTTCGCCATGTTCGAGAGCGGCATCCCAGGCTCCCTGTGCGCCCATGTAAAGCTCGGATTGCACGTGGTCTGGCTTAATGCCGCGCATGGCGTTGCGATGCATGCGAATGACTTCGACCATCGGCTCGCGGTTGAGGGCATAGCCGGAGAAGGGGCCCATTTTTTCGGCGATGCGGGCGGATTGCGCGTAGGCTTCGCCGCACATCAGCGCGGTGACGGCGGCGGCAACGTCGCGGCCTTCGTCGGAGTCGTATGGCAGGGCCATGGACATGAGCAGGGCGCCGAGATTGGCATAGCCGAGGCCCAGCGGGCGGAATTCATGGGAGTTCTTGGCGATTTTTTCCGTGGGATAACTGGCGTTATCCACCAAGATTTCCTGCGCGGTGATGGTGATGTCCACGGCTTTGGTGAACGCTTCGACGTCGAACTGGCCATTCGAACCGAGATACTTCATGAGGTTCAACGAAGCGAGGTTGCATGCCGTGTCATCGAGGAACATGTATTCGCTGCAAGGATTGCTGGCGTTGATGCGCGCGGTGTTTTTGCAGGTGTGCCAGCGATTGACCGTGGTGTCGTACTGCATGCCAGGATCGCCGCAATGATAGGTGGAGTCGGCAACCTTCTGGAGCAATTCGCGGGCACGGAGTTTTTCATTGGGCTGCCCGTCGATGACGTTGCGGGTCCACCAGTCACGGTTGTCTTCCACGGCCTGCATAAAGTCGTCGGTGACACGAACGGAGTGATTGGCGTTCTGGAAGAAGATGGAGCTGTAAGCTTCGCCGTCGATAGCGGCGTCATAGCCCTGCTCGATGAGCACGTGGGCTTTCTTTTCTTCCTTCACCTTGCATTCGATGAATTCGACGATATCCGGATGATCGATATTGAGAATGACCATCTTGGCGGCGCGACGAGTTTTTCCGCCGCTCTTGATGACGCCGGCAAAGGCGTCGAAGCCCTTCATGAAGCTGACCGGGCCGGAAGCGATGCCGCCGCCGGAGAGGGTTTCACGGCTGCCGCGAAGGGTGGAGAAGTTGGTGCCGGTGCCGGAACCCCACTTGAAGAGCATGCCTTCGGTGCGGGTAAGGCCCATGATGGATTCCATGCTGTCCTGCACGGAGTTGATGAAGCAGGCGGAGCATTGGGGCTTGGGCTGGCAGCCGACGTTGAACCAGACCGGAGAATTGAAAGCCATTTTCTGCTCGACGAGCAGGTGGGAAAGTTCGTCGCGGAAAGCGTCACGCGAGGCGCTGTTGGCGAAATAGCCGCCTTGCTCGCCCCAGTGGACGATGGTGTCCACGACGCGTCCGATTAACTGGCGCACCGAGCCTTCGCGCTCGGCAGTGCCGGGCTTTCCGTGGAAATATTTGCTGGCGACGATGTTGGTGGCGGTTTGCGACCAACCTTTGGGAACTTCCACGTTCTCTTGCTTGAAAATCGTGGTGCCCTTTTCGTTGCCGATCAACGCGGTGCGCTTCTCCCATTCGACCTTGTCGAACGGAGAGATCTTTCCGTCGGTGAAGAAACGTTCAAAAAAGAGACCCGTGGAAACACCACCGGAGCTAACCGCCGCAGAGGTTTCCACCGCTTTACCATTCAATGCAGACTTCACCGTTGCCATCTTGTTTCCTCCCCGCACCAGGTTCCCGTCTTCTTGGCGGGGAACCTTCTATTTTACTCCTCTGTTGGACAGAGGGCAGCGTCCCCTGGACTGAAAACGCCGCTGGATTCGTGGCTGACGTGGAAGAATCCCCCCGAAACCACCGTAAAAAACGAATGCGCTGCCCAATGCCGGTGGGATGCACACGGCCGAACAGCCAAAATCCGCGCTTACATACGACTTGCGCGGAGCAGGTACTTCGCGCTCGTTTTTTGCGGTGATACCGGGTGAGAGCGTGGGCCATGCCGGACTGAGGCAAGTCCCCGACTCGGTCCGTCTGGCGCTTCCACGTCCCCCGAATCTGGAATGTGAGTATCAATCCACGCGGAAATGGTGTCAAGAGAAAATCGCAAAATCTGGTGAAGAAATTTCAAGAACGTCTATATCTAGTGGTGGCGTTCCGAGGAAAAGCGATTTCCAGAACGGTGCAGACCTTCCTTCCCAGTACGGAAGTACTTTGAAATCAGAACTCTTGCGTCATTTTTCCTGCGAGACACGCGGCGTAACCTTAGTCGAGCGCAGTAGACCGCCGGAAGGGTGGACGCGTGCAAGTTGGACGCTATCAAATTCTGGAAACGCTGGGAACCGGAGCAAACAGCCGCGTGGTGCGCGGATTTGATCCGATGATTGACCGTCCGGTGGCGATCAAGTTGCTTTCGCCAGAGCTTGCGCGCGGCGAAGGAAGGTCGCGTTTTCTGCGAGAAGCGCGCGTAGTGGGAAAACTTTCGCACCCGTTCATCATCACGCTGCACGATATGGGGATTGAAGAGTCCACGTCGACGCCCTATTTGGTGATGGAAATGGTGGAAGGGCAATCGCTGGAGAAAATGCTAACCAGCGGGAGCGTGCCGTATCCGACGGCGTGCGCGTGGGCTTCGCAAGTGGCGGTAGGGTTGAATGTGGCGCACCGGCACAACATCATTCACGGTGACATCAAGCCGGCGAACATCCTGATCACCGCGGAATCGCGAACAAAATTGACGGACTTCGGCATGGCGCGACTGGCGAGCCACGAGACCGCCGACACTTCCCTGCTGGGGACGCCGGCTTACTGGTGCCCGGAACAGATCATGGGGCGGCCGCAAGACGCGCGGTCGGACATTTTCTCGCTGGGAGTCGTGCTTTATGAAATGGTGACAGGGGTTTCGCCGTTTGCGGCGGAGTCTCTGCAGAAGGTTTGCAACCACGTGCTATCCTCCACGCCACTGCCGGCTTCGAGGTCGAATCCATCGATTCCTACTGGCCTGGACGAAGTGCTGGCGGCTTGCCTGGCGAAAGATCCCAAGCAGCGGTTTGAAACGGCGGAGGCGCTGGCCGAGCAGTTGTTTCCGTTGGCGAGGCGCAAGCAGGTGGAACAAGCGCCGGTTCGCGTGGCAGAGCCAAGTTTGCGCAACCGGGCATCACGCTTCCTGCGGTCGGCATAGGCGTTCGGCCGGCTTTTCACGGGCTTCCAAAACATCCAACAGGAGTTGTCCGATTCAGCGCTCGGAGTTTGCGGGCGCTTTTCTCGGCGCCGACGATGGACTAGTCTCAGAGCTGTGCCAGCATCCTGGAATCCTGAGCAACCCGAAATTACCGATTTAATCGTGCGGCATAATCCGCGCACGCTGGAACGGGAGCCGGTCCGCAAGCGCGCAGTGCTGGAGGTGTTTGCGGGCTTTGGGAATCGCGAGGCGGAACGGGCGGTGGAAAAACTTCCGGGGTGGGATGGAATGCTGGTGGAATCGGCGGTTGATCGGACGATGCTCCAGGTGCACTGGGAAATGCAACGTCTGGCGGAAGAGTTTTATCACGGGAGACGAGTGTGGGAGATTTTGCGGGCGACGGTGGCGGCACTGCGGAAGAATGGATTTCTTAAGACGATTCGCGTGGTGGATGCGGGCTGCGGTATCGGATACACCGCGCGGTGGCTGGCGGCAAATATTCCGGCGCGTGAACAGGGGCTGGAGTTTGCGGGCGTGGATCTGAATGCGACGCTGATCGAGGAAGCGGCGCGGCTGGCGAAAGCGGAGAAACTGGATTGTACGTTCGTGCACGGGGATGCGTTCGCGCCGCAAAATGCGGGAACGATCGTGCTCTCAACCGGAGTGCTGCACCATTTTCGCGGAGCGGCATTGGAAGAGTTTCTGCGGCGGCATGAGTGTGAGGAAACGCAGGCGTTTCTGCACTTTGATTTTCAGCCGTGGGCGCTGGCGCCGGTGGGTTCGTGGTTTTTTCACAAATTGCGGATGCGAACGGCGATTGCGCGGCATGATGGCGTGCTTTCCGCGGCTCGCGCACATTCGGGGCAGACGCTGGTTGAAGCGGCAAGAAAAGGCGCGCCTGCCTTCGCGTCTGGAATTTACGGGGCGAAGATCTGGAATACTCCGGCGCCGCGAGTGTTTCACACGCTGGTGGGAGTGCGGAAACCGCTGGCGGAGGTGTGGAAGGCGGAACTTGGACGGCTTGCTGTGCGGCTGGGGGAGTTCAGATGACGCTGCTGATTCTCTATCTCCTCGCGTTGTTGGATGGCGTGCTGTGCGGATTGCGCACGGCGATGGGGCGGAACGCGCTGATCGGGAAGGGATGGTATTACGTGCGGGCGACGATTCGCGGGCTGGTTGGCGCGCAGATCGTAGCGACTATGGCGTTGGGTGCGTTGATCCTGGTGGTGCTGATTTCGCCGAATCTTGGGGAGTTGCGCGTGGATCTGGAAGGCGCAGCTGGGCGCATGCTGCGAATTTTTCTGCCGTACGCGGCGCTGGTGCTGGGTAGCCTGGCGATGAGGGGACTGCCGTCTACAGATATTCGCAGCGCCTCGAGTGTGTTTTTTCTGGGACCGTTGACGGCGATCCGGCCCGCGGTGATGGTGGCTGGCGTAGGTTTCGGAATTTGGGGGAGCCGGTTGGTGGAAACTCGAGTATTGGGATTGATCATTCTGGGGCTGATGCTGTTTCTGGAATATTTCCTGAACCGCTGGATGGCTAAGGTACAGGCGAAGCAGATCGCGAAGTTGATTCCAGCGAAGGGCAGTTCGATTGTGGCGGTGTGATGTGACAACTATGCCGAGAATCTTTATTCGTAGCGGAGAGCTTCGACGGGATCCAGTTTGGCTGCTTTCATTGCAGGCCATACGCCGAAAATCAGGCCGATGCTGACGCTGACCAGGATACCGAGAACCGCGGCCCAGACGGGAACGCTGCCCGGCCACTTCAGAGCTATCCGCACCAGAAGAACCAATCCATTCACCAAAATGAGGGCGATGAGGCCGCCGATGCCAGTGAGCGTCATGGCTTCGAGCAGGAATTGCCAGGTGATATCCGTGCTTTTTGCGCCGATGGCTTTGCGGACGCCGATTTCGCGGGTGCGTTCCGTAACGCTGACGAGCATGATGTTCATCACGCCGACGCCGCCGATGAGCAGGCCGATGGCGCTGAGGACGATGGTGGCGATGGCAACTTTCCCGACGATGCTGTGAAAGACTTCTATTTCCTGGTCGGCCGTGGCGATGGAGAAATTATCCTTGCCGTTGAAGGGAACATTGCGGCGGCGGCGAAGAGTTTCCGTGGCCTGATCCACGGCCTGGTTGAGCATATTGGGATATGCCTGGATGCGAAACGCGATTTCGTTGGCGGTGGGGAAAGTTTTGCGGAAGGTACTGAAAGGAATTAAGACGCGGCGATCTTCATCACCCATTCCGAATCCGCCCTTGGGTTTTTCCACCACACCAATCACCTGAAAACTCGAGCCGTCGATCATCACGTCTTTCCCGACAGGATTGCCTTCGGGGAAGAGCACGGGAGCGACATTTTCGCCGAGCAGGACGACTTTTTCCTTGTGGAGATCGTCGCCTTCGCTGATGAAGCGGCCCGCCAGGGTGGCGGCGTTGGCGTAAACGATGCCGAAATTGGATTGCACACCGCGAAAATCGATGCCGGTGACTTCCCCGGATTTTGTGCGCACGGAGTGGGCGACGTCCCAATCGCTTTCGATGAATGCGGTGACGTTCTTTATCGCGGGGCAACTTTCCAGGAGCGCGCGTTGGTCGTCCGTCGTGAGGGGCTTGCGCTGGATTTCTTCGAGAGGCGGAGGACCGCCATGGCGGCCCTGATCCCATTTGGTGACGAAGGCGGTGTCCGCGCCGAACTGCTTCACATTTTCTTGCACCTGTTGATCAAAACCGGTGATCAGCGCGGCGACCAGCATGATGACGCTGACGCCAAGAACAACGCCGAAGATGGTGAGGGCACTTCGGAGCTTGTGGGTCCGAAGAGCGTCCATGGCTTGCCTGAGATTTTCACCGTGCTCTTGAGGCATAGAATTCGCCTAGCTTTCCGCTCGAAGAGCTTCGATGGGATCAAGTTTAGCCGCGCGCATGGCCGGAAAGATGCCGAAGAAAAGTCCGACTCCGGTAGCCAAAAGCAGGGACAGAATGACGGCGGTGATGGGCGTTTCCATTGGAAACGAGAAGATGGCGTTCACCAGATAGACCGCGATGTAGGCGGTGAAAATGCCAATGACCCCGCCGACAGCGGCTAGGACGGCCGACTCCATAAGGAATTGCAGCAGGATGTGGATTTTTCGCGCACCGAGGGAACGCCGCAGGCCAATTTCGCGAGTCCGCTCCGTGACGCTGGCAAGCATGATGTTCATGATGACGATCCCGCCGACCACGAGGAAGACGCTAACCAGCGCCATGGCCACGAAAGCGAGGTTGCCGGTGAGTTGATGCCAGAGAGCCATGATGGAGTCGGAACCCAGGATGGCGAAATTGTCGGGAGCGTTGTAATCGAGATGGCGCCAGGCGCGCAACAACATGCGCGCTTCATCCTCACTGGCGTTCATCATTTCCGCATTGGGCGATTGAATGAAAACGGTGGCCCAGTCAATCGGGCGATGCCAACCCTTCAGGAAGGTGCTGATGGGGATGATCATGTAGTTGTCTTGCGACTGGCCGAAGGCGCTGCCAATTGCGCCCGCGACACCGATGACCTGATAGGTGTGGGTGCCAGCGCGAATAGTTTTTCCAATGGGGTCCACGCTGGGGAAAAACTTTTCGGCGAGATCGGAGCCGATGAAGGCGACGTCGGAGTGATGCTCGTCATCGGCCTGGGTGATGAAGCGGCCTTCGACCACGTTGAGGTTACGAACGTCGGCGAAATTGGGAGTCGCACCCATGATATCGGTGTTTTCCATGATGGCGTCGCCGCTGCGCGTCTGCATGTTGCGGTCTTCCTCGGCGGCAACAGAACGAGCAAGTTTCAGCGTGTCATGCAAGCGCTCGTAATCGTCCATGGTGATCAGGGGACGCTTTTGGGCTTTGATGAATTCATCGCGGCTGGTGATGATGCCGAAGCGGTCCACGATGAAAACGTTGGCGCCGAGATTGGCGATACGGTCGGCGACATAAAGATTCAAGCCGGCGATGACGCTCATGACAAAAATGAGTGTGGTGACGGCCAGAATGACGCCCAGCAGGGTGAGGAAGCTGCGGAGCATGTGGGCACGCAGGGCGTCCAAAGCCAATTTCAGGGTTTCGGAAAAGGTGACCCAGTTTTTCTTCAGCTTTGCCAAGCGGGAGGCGGAAATCGCCTCCCCGCCCACCAAAGGGGGGACACCGGTGAGCCGATCGATGGGGGTAACGCCCAAACTAAGCTCCTGTACCGAGTAAGACGAAGAACCCTGCGAAATCGTTCCTAAGTTAGACGTCTGGAGAGTGTGTTTCCTTTCAACCAGGCCAGCTATACTTTGGGTTAGACTCAAGTTTAGCTGGTTTGGGGAAAAAGACGTGACTTTTGCGAACCGGAGCCAGGACGTGAGGGGCGTAGGGCGAGGCCGAAAAAATCTGTCAATTGACAGATTCTACGTGGCTTATCGTGGAGCGGCAGCCACAAGGATTGGCGGGATGGGACTATGTCGCGGGCTATGCGTGATTTCCGGATTGCTAGCATTGGGGCCGGCTTGTCCGGGCCAGTCCGTGGCGCCGAAGAGCGTGGAAGATGCCCGGAGCCCGGAAGGTTCCGACATATTCAAAGCGGTGATCGCAAACCAAAAACACGTGGACTCGGAACTGAATGTCTATGAGCGGATCGAGCGCGTGGAGATTCGAAAGACGAGCAGCGATGTCAAGCCTAGCGAAGTGAAAGTCTGGCGAGTTTTTCCCGCGGGGACGGGCATGGACAAAATTCCACTCGGGGGTGACGGCAATCCGGCGAATGCGGCCAGTTACCGGGAAGCATTGGAAAAACTACAAACCTCATTGATCTGGGCAGCGCAAGACGGAACCGCACAACGCGAGGCATACGCCAAAGCGGAGCGACGGCGAAAAGAGCGGAACGATCTGATTGATGCCACGCCCAAGGCGTTTTTCTTCACCAAGCTGGGTGAAGAGACGCGCGGCAACCAGGTGCTGGTGAAATATGACATGACCCGAAACCCCGCTTATAAAGCGGCCACACGCGATGAAATGCTCTTCACCAAGGTCCACGGCACCGTCTGGATCGATAAGGAAAGCAGGCAACTGGCCAAGATCGAAGGCGAGGTGACAGAGGACATTTCCATAGGGCTTTTTCTGGCCAAGGTATACCGAGGAAGTTATTTCATGCAAGAGCGGTATGAGATGTCGCCCGGCGAGTGGCTGCCAAGCTACCAGCAGTACGATTTCGATGGGCGCAAATTCTTGGTGCCATTTTCCATCCACGAGCGCACTTTTTTTTCGGACTACCACCGTGTGGGTCCGCCGAAAGAGGCCGTGTCGGTGGTGCGTGATGAACTGAGCAAACTGAAAAGCGATCGCGCGGATCCGTGAAACTTCTCTTGTTAGAATGGGTTAGATAGTACTAGGTCTAGCCAGCCGGATCGGGAGGTTTCATGATCCGCCAATTTTCAGCATTCCTTGCCCTTATTGCTCTTTCGTCTGGATCAGCTTACGCGCAAGCCGACCAGGGGCAAGCCACCCCGGCCGCAAGCCAGCAGAGCACTGCCCAGACCCCGGGCGACACACCCGCCTCCCTTACGCCCGCAGCGAAACCAAGAAAAGTTTGGACGAATGAGGACATCAAAGGGGCTGGTGGCGTTTCCGTGATTGGCGATTCGCGAAATCAGAAGTACACGATGACGAAACCCGCAGATCCTGCGACGATCGCGAAATATCGAGCCAGCCTGCAAAAGCTGCAAAAGCAAGTGGCCGACGCAAATGAAAAAATACAGGAATACAAAGATTTTGAGGCGGGAAAGCCGGCGCCAGATGCCGGCAGGGATATGAGTCACGGGTACAGCCGGACTCCCGTGAACCAGCAGATCGCCAATTTGGAAGCTAAGAAGAAATCGCTCCAGGAGCAGATGGATGCGCTCTATGACGCTGCACGAAAAGATGGGATTGAATCCGGGCAATTGAAATGAACGGCGGAGTGGGCGGATGAAAACGGCAAGTTTAATTGTGGCGTTGCTCTGGGCGCTGGCCGTGATTCCGGCGAGCGGGCAGACACCAAGCGCGGGAAGTACGCCAGCCTCGACGGCAGCGACCACGGCTGCGGCCCCCGTCGCGAAAACTCCGCCAGGCACCAGCGTGGACAAACCACCGGAGGCCCCGAAAAAACCAAAGAAGGTTTGGACCAACGACGAAGTGGGGTCCTTGAAGGGAAGCGTTTCGGTGGTGGGCGGAAAGCACGCCGCGGACAGCCAGGCGGTGGCAGAGAATGACCAGAACGGTAAAGAGGCTGGAGATTTGAATCCGCGAGCGGAGAAAGTTCGCCAGTATCGGGATACCATCGATCAGGCAAAAACGCAGATTGCGGATGCGGACGCCCAAATCGCAAAATTGAAAGATTTCAAAGGGGAAAACGTGGCTCCAAGCGGCGGGATAAATCCGAGCCAGACCTACAACATGGTTCCCCCCGAAGAACAGGTGAAGCAACTGGAAGCCCGGAAGAAGCAACTGGAGGCGAAGATTGAGGACCTGGAAAATCAGGCGCGAAAAGAAGGAATAGATCCGGGCGAACTTCGCTGAGGCGCGGCAGGTTCACTGCAGATTGGATTTAGGGAAAATTTCCGCACAGCCACGGCAGCCTGATTCAGCCGCGTCCCGCCTGCAAGGAATTCAAAGATAATTTGGAGTGATACTGCGCAGCGCTATGCTTTGTCGTCGCGTGGATGGCTGGCGCGCAATTCCCCGGCGGCATGTGAGAGGCGGCGTTCGCAGTTGGCCCAGTCTTCCTGCTTGCACTCCTGCTTGCGGCAATCAAATTCGCAGACAGCAGTTTCGGGAGGTACGTCTGCGACAATCTGATTTTTGAACCATTGCCAGGTTCTGGCGAAGATACCTCGCGAAGACAAATCGGTGGACGGCATGGGCACCTGCAAGATAATGAGCTTCCGTTGAAGGATGCTATCGCAGGGAAGCTGCGAGGGCCAGCAATATCGTGCGCCGCGCGATTCCGCGGTGATAGAGTTGCGCCACGCCGGTTCGAGTATGCGGGTTTCGGGTGCGAGGAAACGAAATGGCTGAGAGCAGCCGCCGAAATTTCTTGAAGAAGACTACCGCCGCGGGCGCCGCAGGTGTGGCCGGGGCATGCGGAATCAATGCGGTTGCGCCGACTGTTTTGCCCGAAAAAATGGCATTCGAGAAAAATCGCAGCTTTTGGGCGAACGCACTCCCGCCGGCAAATCCACCGCCGAAGCAGGATCTGACCGTAGACGTGGCCATCATCGGTGGTGGCTTTACGGGATTGTCCGCCGCTTATTATTTGAAGAAAAACCGGCCAAGCCAGGAAGTAGCGGTGCTGGAAGCAGAACGATGCGGGAATGGCGCGTCCGCGAGAAACGGCGCGATGATGCTGACGATGACGGATGATCGTTTCATGGTGTGGAGCGACGAGCCAGAGCTCGACAAGCGGATTTATGAGTTGACGGTGGACAATATTTACCGGCTGCAAAGACTTTCCGCGGAGACGGGTGTGGATGCGGATATTGAACAGAACGGCGCGCTGCAGGTTTTCAACACGAGGAACGATGCGGAAGAAGGCAGGGAGTACATCGAGAAAATAAAGCCGCAAGGATTGCCGTTCGAATATTGGGATCGCTCAAAGGTTTTCGAATCCGTGGGGACCAATGTTTATGAAGGCGGTCTATTTGATCCCGGCAGTGGACAACTGCATCCCGGAAAACTGGTGGCCCTTTTCAAGGTGGCCGCGGAAGCAGCAGGGGCGCGGATATTTGAAGGCACAACGGTAATACACGTTGAAGAGGGGGAGCAATTGCGGCTCACAACCGCGGATGGGAAAACGGTGCGCGCAAACACAGTAATACTTGCCACCAACGCGTTCACATCGAAGTTAGGCTACCTGCGGAGAGCAGTGGCTCCCTTTTTTGATTATGTGGGAATCACGGCGCCGCTGGGGGAAACAGCTTGGGCGGAAACTGGTTGGCGAAAAAGGATTCCATTCAACGACAGCCGGACAGAAGTCTTTTACCTGGGGTTAACGAAGGATGGCCGGATCCATATCGGGGGAGGGCTCGCAGACTATGAGTTCAACAATGGGGTGGAAGAGCCCGCTCGGGCAAACAAACGGTATAAACAGTTGAGGCTCGAGCTGCAACGCATCTATCCGAGCCTGGCGGGAGTGCCATTTGAGATTTGTTGGAGCGGGGCGGTGGACATGTCCCTGGATCAGACGCCGGCGGTTGGGCAGATGGGTAAGCATGGCAATATTTTCTATGCGCTGGGCTACTCCGGGCACGGGGTCAATCTGACTTCGGTTTTCGGAAGGGTATTGAGAGACCTGATCGCTGACAAGTCTGCCGAGTGGGGCTGGTTGCCCTATTTGAACCGTTTGCCCCCCTATATGCCGAATGAGCCATTCCGGTGGCTGGGCGCAAAAATGGCGACCGAGTATTACCGGTTGAACGAATCGCGGGAAGCCATTATCAAGGAATAGTCGTTGCGGGGTATTTGTTTCGCATCCACGGGGCTTTCGGCTACCGTGAGTGAACCCAGGGCCCACGAGTCTGTGTCGCAACTAACGGTTGCAAGGGAGCGAGAGTTTTGGCAAGAAGGGATATGCCAACCTATCAACCGTATTCTCCGGATCAAGGTGAGTTGTTGCCTGCCCATGTGAAGGATGTCTTGGGGGCCGATCATCTTTGTTTTCTGGTGCACGAAGTGGTGGAAGCGTGCGACCTGAGCGTTTTCGAGAAGCAAGAGGAGGACGCGGGTGGGCAGCGGCCGTACGATCCGCGAATGATGCTGAAGATTTGGCTGTACGGGTTCGGGGTGAATGTACGCACGACGCGCAAGCTCGAGCAACGCATTCGCGAGGACTTGGGCTTCCGATACCTGGCCGGCGGGGCAACGCCGGACCACAAGACGCTAAGCGAGTTCCATCGCCGGCATCGTGTTGCGATCAGGTCGATGTTCACCGAGGTGCTGCTGTTTTTACGGCGGGCGGGGATGGCACGGCTGGGCACGGTGGCGATTGACTCGACGCGGGTAAAGGGGTCGGCGTCCCCCGACCGGTTACTGCGTCGGGAGCAGATTGAGCGGGAGTTGCGCAAGAAAGTCACACGCTGGCAGAAGGAATTGGACGATGATCCAGATCGTGATCCGGGAACGCGTGTGGGGCAGGAACCGATCGCGGAACTGCGCAAGCAACTGAAACATCTGCGCGCGAGCGGCGAGGACAAGCTGTCGGCGACCGATCCGGACACCCGTTTTTTGCGGGAACGCGGGGGTTTCGTGCTGGGCTACACAGCGGAGATCGCAGTGAGCGAGGACCATTTCATCGTGGCGCAGCGGGTAACGCAGAACAAGAACGATAACCGTGCTTTGGTGCCGATGGTGGAGGAAGTGGAACGACAATGTGGAGAGCGTCCGCAGCGGGTGTTGGCCGACTGCGGTTTTTTCTCGAACCAGAATTTGCGCGAACTGGAACAACGCGGCATCGAAGGCTACATTCCCGACCCGAATTTGGCGCGCGAGCTGAATACGGGTAAAACCGCACGAGGAGTCGGCCGGATGACCGTGAGCGATCCGCATCTGCTGCGCGCACGCAAGCGGTTGCGAACCGTCCGTGGCCGCGCTTGGTACAAGAAACGCAAGGGGATGGTCGAGCCAGTGATCGGGACTTTGCAGGAACAGCGTGGGATGCGGCAGTTCCAGCGCCGAGGACAGCCAGCAACCGCGGTCGAATGGACCCTGGCATCGATCGCCTACAACTTGATCCACTACCGAAACCTGTGCCGCAAAATTTAGCAGGCCAAAGCGCGCAATTCCGGAACTGGAAACGAGAACGGCGCGCCGGAAAACTGGTTGGAGTGCGGCGGTAGCTAAAAACCAGAGCAGTACCCAAGTTGCGACACAGACTCGTCAGCCCTGGGCTAGATCATATCGCGCCGCTGGCGCTCGGAAGAGCTAGACAGCAGGTCCCTCGCGGGAAGAATCGACCCAAATGATTCATTTTAAATAAGTTAATGAAGTTCAAGGAAGCGTTTTGGGGTAGCCGCGTCCGTGTCCAAAAATTCTTGACGGAGGACACGAGACGCGGGCACTCCCTTGGTTCAGAGTATAGGGTTAGTTCGCTATGGTGGAGCGACCCCTCTCTGTGGGACCGCCGACCTTGGCATGTGGGACCGAGGGCGACGGGTGATGCTGTGAGAGAGAATCGGAAAAAGAGCGAACAACGTCAAACGAACTGGGGCTGGTCCGTTTATGAACCATTAACCCTTGAGTTTCGATGCAGATATAGCTTTGTATCAACTGTTGTTTTGTGTAGAATGGTCAGACTCGGAGGCATGGAACGCGGCCTTGACGATAACTTCCCAACAGGATCGGCGGGTTTACCGCTTCGGGCTTTACGAAGTGGACTTGGAGCAAGGGACTCTGAGCCGACAGGGCACGCTTGTTAAGTTACAGGAACAGCCCTTCCGGGTCCTGACGCTGCTTTTGGAGGCGGCTGGCGAGGTGCTATCGCGCGATGACCTTCGGAAGCGAATTTGGCCAGAAGGCACCTTTGTGGAGTTCGACGGCAGCCTGAACACCGCGCTGATGAAACTGCGCGCGGCCTTGAACGACAACCCCGAAAATCCTGTGTTCATTGAGACCGTCCCGCGACGTGGTTACCGGTTTATCGCGCCCGTTGAGGTAGCGAGCACGGATTCCCCCCAGTTGATGACCGCAATCCGCATTGAAAGTCCCGAAGACCGCGAGGCGATGGAGCTTCCGCTGGATTCGAACGCGCCGTTCGAAGAAACACAACGAAAGTGGCAGCCAGTGCGGACAGTGAAGGCCGGCCCGAGGTGGTGGCCGCTGGTGGCGATCGCTGCGGGACTTCTTACGGCACTGTTGCTATTCGCCCTGTGGCCGCGGCAGGCCCCAAAGGTGATGGCAGTGCGGCAACTCACTCACGTGGGACAAGTTGATCCCTGGGGTAAATTGGTTACCGACGGCAGCCGGATCTATTTCGTGGTGAGAGACGTCACCGGCTGGAACCTGATGCAGACGTCCGTAGAAGGCGGCAACGTGCAACGCACACCGACGCCTTTTGACAACACGAGAATTTTTGACCTGGCGCCAGACCATTCACAATTCCTGATCGGCGAATTGACGCATGAGGGCGAAGAGACGCCGCTGTGGCTGTGGCCTGTGCAGGGAGGAGCGCCGCGGCGGGTTGGCGATGTGATGGCGAAAGAGGCGGTGTGGTCGCCGTCTGGAAATCGGATTGCCTTCGTTCGCGACGAAACGATCCAGATTGCGGATTCCGATGGAAATCACATTCAAGACGTTGCGCGATTCAAGCTGGCACCACACTCGCTGACCTGGTCGCCGGATGGCAGGCGGCTGCGTTTCACGCAGTCCGACCTTGTAGAAGGAACCGATTCGATGTGGGAGATCGGCACGGACCGCAAGGACTTGCGGCGCGTGTTGCCCGGCGAAGAGGGCGGTCCCCACGAAGGCAGCGGAACCTGGCTGGCGGACGGAAAGTATTTTGCATTTTCGACCGGGCAGGATTTGCGGGCGAATCTGGCCGTGGACACGCAGGCTAATCTCTGGCTGTTGGATGAGCGACATGGGTGGTTTGGCAAGAGCGATAAGGATCCCCAGCAACTGACCAAGGGGCCGATTGCGTTTGACCATCCGACGGCAACGCCCGGCGGCTCCCGCGTGTTCGTGATTGGTTCGCACAATGAATATCAGTTGCTGCGGATCGATCCGAAGACTTTAACCAGGACCGCGATGCTATCCGAGTCTGGCGCCACGGATATGGATTTTTCCCTGGACGGTCAATGGGTGGTCTATGCGGCGCGGGAAAACGGCACGCTGTGGAAGAGCCGGATAGATGGCAGTAATCGCGTGCAATTGATGTCTGGGGCGACGGGAGCGTTTGCGCCGCACTGGTCTCCGGATCAGAAAGAGATTCTGTTCACCGGGTTTTTGCTGGATAAGCAGCCACGGCTTTACGTGGTTTCCGCGCAAGGTGGGTCGCCCAAGCCGGTGTTGCCGACGGCCAATCGCTGGGCTTCCGTTTCGGGTGATTGGCGCACGGACGGAAGGCAGATTGTGGTGGACGTGGAAGATACGGCCACAGGCAATGCATCCAATATACGGATTCTCGATCTTGAGAGCGGGCACCTGACTTCGATACCCGGTTCGGAAGGATTGATTGAACCGCGCTGGTCCGCGGATGGACGGTACATTGCAGCGTTGAACCCGATGAAGAAACAGATTTTGTTGTATGACTGCAAGTTGCTGAAGTGGTTGGTGCTGGCGGAGGCAAATTTTCCATCCACGCTGCGGTGGTCGCCGGGCGGCGATGCGCTTTATTACCAGGATACGGACGAAGTGGAAGAGTCTGTGTTCCGCGTACCGATGGTGACGCGCGAATCGGAACGCGTGACGCGCTTTGGAGACCTGCTGAGCGCGGGTGCGACGCGGTGCATTTTTACCGGATTGAGCCCGGACGGTTCGGTGTATGTGACCGTGGATCACGGGGATGTGGATGTGTACGCGATCGATTTGAAATTGCCTTGAGTACCTACCTGTTTTCCAATCCAAATTAGTCAAACACGCTGGTGTTCGGCGGCCTGTACTCACTGACAGGTAGGAATTGCGGCACAAGCGCAGATGCGGCCTCCGGTGTGGCTGAAAAAGCCCCTAGACTTGGATTACTTGCAGGGGAGCCTGTGGCTTATGCGAATGCGACAAGTTTTGGCTTTGATTGGTTTCGCGGTGGTTTTCGTTGTGTTGCAAGTTAGCGCGCAGACGGTGAAAAAAACCGGTGCGACCATCTCCGGAACGGTGCTGGGGGCCGACGGAAAGGTCGTGCCGGGCGCGAGCGTAACTTGTGAAACCTCCAGCGGTTTGAAGCCGCGCGCGGTGCACGCCGACGCCAAGGGCAGATTCTTCATTACAGGATTGAAGCAGGACAGCTACGATGTCCGGGCGTCCGCCAACGGCGCCTATTCGGATTGGGAACGCAATATTCCGATGCGGAAGAATCAAACCAAAGAGATGACCCTGCAATTGCTTAACGGGAACACAGCTCTTTCCGGAATTGTGCCAGCCAAGAAGAAAAATTAGTTCCTGGAAAATCGAGCGGCGAAACGCTTGACCCACTTCCGCGCCTCACTGGTCTTTCTTTCCGTAACCAAAGACACGGCCCACGCGAAGAACAAGCAGAGGATGGCCACCCCGGCGGCCAGTAGCAGGTGCGCTGGTGTGGGCTGCCAGCGCTGGGGTGGGACGATCCAAGCGCGCAGGAAAAGCAGCAGCGGAAAGTGCAGTACATAGAGGCTGTAGGAGAACCCGGCAAACTCACGCGCTATCACTGAATATCCGGGAGTAGCTTCGCCCGTGGCCGTTTGCAGTACGGCGAACAAAAACAGCGTAAAGGCAAATCCGACCGCGAGGTCGTTCAGACCGGGATCTTTCCACACGGTGCGCGACGCATACAAGATGCCAACCAGCAGAGCGGAAAAAAGAAATAGGGCTGCGAGAGCAGGCAATCTGGAGAGCATCCGGACCTTCGAATAGAAGAGGAGGAGCGCGCATCCGGCCAGCCAGATCAGGAATCCGATGAGTTTGTCCACGCCCAGAAAAATTCCCAGCAGAACGGCGAAAATCGTTAGTGCCATTGCCAAGCCAATGCGGCGAGCCGCCCAGGCCAGCCCTGCGCCGAGGGCGACGGGAAACAATACGTAGTACCAGAATTCATTCGCCAAACTCCAGAGCGGGCCGTTGGAGCCGAATGTTGCGCAAAGAATGGTTTGGAGAAACAACAGATTGCCGAAAAAGGCGCCGGCGGTGAGATTTTGCAGCGGCACGGAAGTGCCCAGGTCCTGAAGGGGATGGATGTAGAGGCCCTTGGCGGCAAACTGCCAACTGCCGAAGCGGTCCCAGAAAAATCCAAGGAGCAAACCAGGGACCAGCACAACGTAGAGTCGCGTGGCGCGATTAATGGCATAGTCGCGCCAGGACCAATTACCCAAAATATGGCTGCGGATCACCGTGGACGAGATCAAGAACCCGCTCAGCACAAAAAACACCATCACCGACTGGTGGCCGAAACCGGTCATAAAATAAAAGGCTTCGAGCGACAACGATTTCGATTCGAGATGCCGAAAATCAACGAAAAATAGTGTGCGCAAATGGCCGAGCATTACGGCGCAGGCGGCCACCGCGCGAAGGATGTCGAGAGAAGCGGAAGCGGAGGTGGATAATTTTCGCGGCATCCATGTGGTGGAGCGCGCCACTGGAGATTCCCGGCGAGCTGCGGACTTCTCGTCGGTCGTTCGAGCTTCCATCCAGCTCCTTCCGAATTCACGGGTGATTGTCGCGGCAGCGCTGGCAAGTATAGCGGTTTTGAACCAACGGAAAGATTTCAAAGGTTCCGAAAACCCCAAGCTTGGTCTTAATTCATCTTTAGCAACTTTAAGTCTATTATTTTATTATACTTACATGGTCTTATTGGGCTTAAGAGCGACCGCCATCAGTACTAAGACTTGCGTACCGCATTTGGTGGGGCCATTGGGCCATTGTTCAAAAGTGGGAACGTTTCTAATCTAGATTCACGATGGGTTGGGGGCCGCGCGGGGACAGCGGCTCCGCAAGGGGCCGTGTGCGAGCTACCCAACCCACCACTTTTTCTTCCCTCTCCCGGACCACATTCCCGTCCCCAAGCTACCCGTTCGGCCCGCCTCGTGCATCCATTCTTTGCATGACATTCCAGGAACGCCAGAAGCGGCGAATTTTCCAAGAGGCAGCGCGGTGACCCACGGGGAAAGCGGACACTTGGTGCTTTCCGTTGGCAGGAGAAGCTTTTTCCGAAGTCTGTTTCTTTTGAGCAGCGGGGCAATTTGCGCCCGAACTCTCGTCGCAGGCCTGCCCGAGTTGCATGAGGAGACCCTACGCGGTTTTCGCGACTATATAGCCAAGGCCGAGGCGCGAAATCAGGCCAGCCTCCGCGAGGGAAAATTCCTCTGGGTGGACGAACTGCCCGAGCAGGAGCGAAATTCGGACTATGCGAGGTTGAAGCAGGGGGACGTGGTGATGCAACGCCTTTCCGGAGGCGATGACGGGAAGAGCGCGGTGATTCCCGGAGGAATGATTCACGACTGGCGTGGGATCGTTTTTATGCCCGCGGCGAAACTGGATCAGGTGCTAGTCGTCCTGCAGGATTACAACCTCCATGCAACGATCTACGCTCCGGATGTGGAGCGCGCGAAAATAGAAGCGCGCGATGGCGATCATTTTCGCGTGTTCATGCGTTTCCGAAGGCACAAGGTCGTGACCGTGGTCCTGAACACCGAACAGGACATTACTTATTACCGCGATTCCCCGACGCGAGCGCACAGCCGAAGCACAGCCATCCGCATCCGGGAAGTGGCGGACCCAGGCACTCCCCAGGAGCGAGAGAAATCGGTGGGCGAGGACAACGGGTTTCTGTGGCAGATGGAGACCTGGTGGCGAATGGAAGAACGAGACGGCGGGGTATACCTGCAGAATGAAGCCATCACGCTGACGCGAGATATTCCGACGGGCCTGGGCTGGTTGATTGAACCGTTTGTGACCAGCATTCCAAAGGAGACGTTGGAATTTACGCTGGGCGCAACACGAAAGGGTGTCCTGGCACGCCAAACGCGCTAGTGAGATGTGTCCACTTTTTTCCGGACGGCAACCAATAACACGCCATTTGAATTGAGCAGCGGGTGGAACCAACTCCAGCAGCGCGTATTACCGGTGGAGAACAGGAAGATGCGCTCGGCCCAGGAACGAACCTGGTCGTAATTATCGTAGACGCTGTAGGAATAGAAAATTCCATCGCCTTCGGAAATCTGATAGTGCTTACCTTTGGTTCGCAGATAGTCGTAAACATTCCACAAGCGAAATTTGTGCAGCAGCAGTTTCACCACGCGCAGCATGATGGGTCCCTGGCCAAAGCGATTGACGTCCGCCAGGACCACGACGTTTCGCGCCACACGGAGCATTTCACCCACGACCACAGTCGGATCGGGAACGTGGTGGAGGATGCCGAATTCGCAGACCGCGTCAAAACTGCCGTCTGGAAATGGCAATGCGTCTCCGCTAGCGAGGAAAAGAGGGAGGCCGCGCGTTTCGCCGGTGGCCATTCCCTGGGCGACTAGCGCAGCGACGGGTTCAATGCCGCACACGGTAGCGCCGGGCAATCCATCGGCAAGTTTGGGTAAGCCCCTGCCGGTTGCGGAGCCCACATCGAGGACACTTTTCACCTACAGGCTGCGAAGAAAAGGGAGCAAGAGTTGCAGACAGTCCTCGTCGCCTGCGGCCTCCCCGGCATGCATCTGGTCGTAACGCGAGGCGGTTTCGGTGTAATACCTACGCTGGGCGAGCACGGGTATTTTTATTGATGAAGCTATATACATTGATTGCTATTATATATACGCTAACTACATTGTCTAGGTATCTTTTGTTCTAAGCGGTGGATCGCAGGGCCGGTCGTTCCAGAATGGGAGGGCTTTGGCGTTCTGTAAATGACTGTAAAAACGTTGATTATGCTGATAGGCCGATTTTTGCAGCGGTTTAGCCGGCGGATTCCGGTTTGCGAAACAGGAAATGCGTGAGGCGGCTGTGGCCGATCCACTGATTCACAAAGTCGCGCGAAGCATAGTGGACGAGTTCAAATCCAGCGGCGCGGCCCAGCGTGGCAACATGCGAATCCAGAAAACGATAGGGGTGAGCGCGCACCAGAATTTCGTTGGCGTGGAGGGGCTTCGTGACCAGATGCCATTTCGCGAGTCCGAAATAGGAGAAGGTGTCAACGCCTAGAAAAAATGTGCCGCCCGGACGGAGGACGCGAAAGATTTCCTCTACAACTTGTGGCGCATTGTTCACATGATCCAACACGTTGACGCAGACGACCAGTGAGAATTGCCCGGACAAAAACGGCAAGGATTCTCCCGAGGCGCGCGCGAATCGCAACGCGCTGCGCTGCGACAATATGTTTTGCAGCATCGTTTCGGGGCACGAAGGCCGAACATGCGGCAGAGGATCGATGCCGATGCGTGTGGAAATGGAAGGGATAAAGCCAAGGAGGCCAACTCCGAGGCCCCCGACGCCGATCTCAAGCGCGGGTGAAGGGAGTTCGGCCATCCAGGATTGCAGGATTTGTGCAGAAGATTCGTTGGCGTTGAGGATTTGCTGGACGGTGGGAGCGGAAAGACCAGTCCAATATTCGTTTTCCGCAACTTGCGCCTGCTTCCAACGATCGGTTACGGTCATTGCGATTCCTTTTACGGGTCCGATGTGAGCACGGCCTGTAGACTCGCCAGCGGATATGTGGTCGTAACGCGAGGCGGGCTCGGAGAAAAATGGGCGTTGATCCGGAACCAGCCATTGGGCGGAAGTGAGTGTTGTGTCCCGGGAAATTATAAGCTCTGCTCAACGGGCTTGTCCAAAGGCTCCTGGTTATCGGGTTGCTCAGGGTGGCCAAGTGCGGTTGATCGCGATTTTGAAAACGGGGAGACTGTGGATAAAATCTCTAACTTGCCATCTGAGCGCGGCGGCTCAATTCCGAATCTGGCAAAACAGCCCAAGGGATGCGACGTGAATTTTGTCTGACAATTCGATGCCGATGCGCGAGCGGATGAACCTCTGGGTGAAGCGTTTTTTCTTTCCGGGTTTGGACCTCCATACTCGATGCCGTTACCGCTTTATTTCCAGATTCATGCGCGCGGGGCAGATCTCCACTTTGGATGCCGGATGCGGCAACGGAGCACTCTCCTACGCCGCCTACACGCGCGAGAACCGGGTGCTCGGCGTGACGATGGAGTCCAGCCAGGTTGAGAAGGCCCGCAAATATTTTTCATTTATCGGCACCGATCCGGACCGGCTGAGATTCGAGATTTGCAATCTTTACGATTTGCCGAAACTCGGGCTGAAGTTCGATCAGATCATTTGTTCGGAAACGCTGGAGCACATTGCGCGGGACCGCGAGGTGGTCCAATTCTTTTACGACATGCTGCCAGTTGGCGGAGTTTTGCATGTGTGTTGCCCATATTCGGAACATCCACGGAATAAAGGTCATGTCTGCCTGGACGAATCCGTGGGATGGCATGTTCGCGACGGATATACGCTGGACACTTACCGGCAACTGCTAGAGCCTATGGGTTTTCGCATTGTGCGGAATGTTGGCCTGGGATCGCCGCTTCTGGTCAGACTCGCAAGCATGATCCAAGGCTTGCTGAACTGGAAAGGCGCCGCAGCGGCCATGCCATTGTTTCTTTTGACGTGGCCATTACAATTTCTTGATTACATGAATCCCGCTGTGCCGCTCTCTCTTTATGTGGAATGTGTCAAGGAGCCGGTGAAGCCAGAAGCCGGCGGCAACTGAAGTTTTCTGCGAGGCACACCGATCACTTCCTGGAATAGAAACCAATGGGTCAGGGATTTTTCTTTCCTTTTCGCTGAAATGCTTTCGTAAGGAAGGCAAAGGTCTGTTGAGCATTTGTCTCCCAAGTGTAGGAGCTTGCGGTTTTGGCGGCGATTTCTCCCATACGGCGGCAAAAATCGGGCTGCTCCACGAGCTGGCGAATCAGTGCGGCAAGGGTTCCACTATCACCAGAGTCAGCGAGGATGAAACCATCGACCCCGTGCGTGATGATCTGCGAACCTCCGTTGCTTGCGCTGGTGATCACCGGAAGTCCGCAAGCCATGGCCTCGATGGGAGGCAAGGCAAACGAATCGTGAAGGGATGGACCGACGTAAATATCGGCTGCGGCGTAAAATTTCAGGATATCTGGCGACGGGGCGGGAAAGAACACGCGAGTATTCAGATCGAGACTTCGAATTTGCTCGAGGAATGGAGCGCGGTCATCTTTGCCAACAACCAGAACACGAAGCGGAAATTGACGATTCGCAGCGGCGGCTTTCAGCAGAGTGCCGAGACCCTTTTTTTTCCAATCGTTTCCAACCAGCAGTAGAACGATTTCCGATTCCGGGATTTCGAGTTCCCGACGAGCAGATTCGCGCCGCCATAGCCGCACTGGCGGATTGAAACGCGTGTGATCCACGGCGTTGGGAATGACCGTGACATCCTGCCGGCCGAAATGCGCGGTGATTTCCCGAGCGGTCAGTTCGGAGACCGCCGCCAGGCTTACCCGGACATTCGGATAAACACTTCGTTCCAAGAGCATGATCAGGTAGTAATAGAAGCGCCGGTGAATCAGCATCGCCCAACTACGCAACGGGGCATTTCGCAACAGCAAATCCGCGCGAACCAGCCGGTAATATTCGTGAAAAACGATGTGTACGACGATGGCGTCCGCGTCCCAGCAATTGATGCCCGGAGAAAATATCAGGTCGTAGCGAATGGATCGGAAATTCTGATGAAACCAACGGACTACCTGGTTGACGACGAACCACCAGAGGAAATTAAGGATATGCGGGCCGTGTAAAACAGGAATCTGGTGCCAAACCGCCTTCCCGGCATCCGGGGCCGAGGCGATACGCGAATCAAACCGAACCACATCGAGATCCTGAACGGACTGCGAATAGATATGGATTTGGCAATCCGGCTCGCGCAAGTATCGCTCGATTTGTTCGATGACGCAGCGTTCTGTGCCGTGGCTACGGTCCAGAAACGGTGAAACCACCGCGATCCGCAATTCAGACCTGCCCTGGAAGGGAAGCTGCCTGGGCAGCAGATTCCACCTGCGCGGTTTCCGCGGCCAGATCTGGAAGGCGGAACAGAATTCCCAGGAAAAGCCAGAGATAGGCATTGAGAATATAGTCCTGGTAATTGGCAAACACGATGTAGCTGAGCGGCACGAGCAGCAGGAAGGAATACCAGAAAATTCCAAAACCCATGGGAAACCAGGGAGTACCCCGAAGTTTTTGCACGACTTTCCAAGCGGAAAGAATGATGGCCGAGCTGAGAATGATCCACAAAAAAAGGCCGAGGATGCCGAGCTCCAGCATGATCTGGCCAAAGCCATTTTCGACGGTTACACCCATGGGCGCAACGTGCATGATGCGCGTGACGTATTGGGTTCCAAGAGACGCGGTGCCAATGCCATATCCGGTCATCCAATGGTCGTATTGAAAGGCCAGCAAGAAATTCTTGAGCGGGTAATCTCGCGCGCGATAGACCAACTCCGTCGCTGGGCTATCGGGAGAGAGTGTTTCGGAATAGATCGCGATTCTCGACCCTAATTGCTCGGGAAAAAGAGTGATCATCAGCAACAGGGCGAGCCCGGCAACCAGCAGGGTGCGCTGGATGGCCCGCAACACGCGCCGCACCTCCCCTTGGCGCCAGGGCGCTCCCCAGAGGAACGCTGCCATAACAACCAGGGCGCCGCTACCCGTCCACATGATGGCGCTGCGCGAGGTGCTCATGACGGCAGCGATGCCCACAGTCCCGATCGCGAGGAAGGCGATCGAGCGGCCCCGGCGAGAACGCAGAAGCAGGTAGCCGCCAAACCCGAGTACGAGCACCCAGGAAACAACAATGAAATTCGAAAAACGACCGGTGCTGACAAAGACCGATGTAGGACGGTAAGCAATCAGGCCAGAGATTGGCGCGGTCCGATAGAGCGTGGAGAGATCACGGATGTCTTCCTGCAAAACTCGGGGATTGAGAAAGGTGGGACCGAGGATGGATTGTGCGATACCCAATCCCGCGACGCACATTACCAGGACAGAGTTAAACGTCATGATCTTGCGTAAATCGTCGTCGTTTTCCAGGAAGCTATACCCGATGAAGAAGAGCGGCATATACAGAAAATAGATTTTCATTCCCAAAAGTCCATAAAAGATGCTGCTGGACTGGGGATTGAAGACCTGGATGAATCCAAACCAAAAGAAGATGAGGAAAGGAACCAAGAACGGAGGCGAGAAGGTCTTGACGCGGTTTGCGCGGCGGGAAGTGAAAAAGGAAAGGTAGAGGATAAGAACCAGCAGGTCTTTGGCGAAAAAAATGGCCATGTTGTTGCCGAGGTATTTGCGGATCAGGTCCTCAAACATCACCCAGCCCAGAAAAAGGTAGACACCGCGGTGCCAATCGTTGAGGACGGCGACCACGATAGCCCCGCCAACGAAGACCAATCCCGCCAGGAAGATGGTTTCGAGGTCGTCAGCGAGAATGAGCTGAGCTGCCTGGTAGGCCGCCAGCAAGACCAACAGCAAGGCGAAGAGGGCCAGCGTCGGGTTGCGCGAGAACCGGAAGGAAGGGATCGATCCAATCATGCGCATGAAGGCACTCCCGCACGCATCCAGGGTATTGCCGGTGCCGTGGCGTTAATTGGCAGTGGTTGAAAGGTCATGCGAATCGCAAGCCGCCCCGGAATTATACGCCGCATTGACGGGATTGGACGAACGGGAAACCCTAGGACAGCCGGGTCATGGCAAAATCGTCCGGATTTTGCGGAATTAGGTGGATGACCAAATGACGAGAAACCGCGTCTAACCCAGCAGCGGGTTTGGCCGAAGAGCTCGTGGAAAACTGGGTGCAAGTCTTTTCTTTAGCTGAAGTTCAGCCTAAAATGGAAGGTCGTCGGGTTTCCAAGAGTAAACCCAAAGTTCAGTGTGGCATTCTGGGACCTTTTCCCGCCTGAATTGCAATTTGGACTTTTGACCTGCACGAAACATTTCCTGCGCCAAGGGCGTATTAGTGTTAGGCAGCGGCGAAATCCAACGACTTGGTAGTGTCCCTCCGCGCGAGTGGTTCGCAGCGGAATCGTGAGAGGAAGAGAATGAAGACGTGGCAAAAGGCCGGCATTGGAGTCGGCGCAGCCGCAGTGTTGGCGGGCCTGGTGGTGTTCAGCATCAATCAGGCAAATAAGGGTGTGGTAACCGTGCAAACGGCCAAGGTGGCCAAAGTGGACTCTCTGGTTTCCCAGGTTACGGCATCGGGAGAAATTAAGCCGACCACCTACACAAACATTACAGCCCAGGGATTCGGCCGAATCACAGACATTTTGGTTAAAGAAGGCGACCACATCCAGAAGGGTGAGCGCCTGCTGTTGCAGGAAAATGTGCAGGCCAATGCAGATGTGCAGGCGCAGGCCGCGATGATCAATTCGAATGAATCCGGGGTGCAGGCAGCCAACGCGAGCTATAAGGCCGCCCAAGCCGACCTGATTCAACAGGAAGCCAATCTGGAAAAGGCCAAGCTGGATAATGACCGCGGCCAAGGGCTGTACAAGGACGGGCTGATCCCCAAGCAGGATTATGACCAGCGCAAGACGGCGTACGACGGCGCAGTGGCCGCTGCGGAGGCCGCCCGGGCACGCGTACAGGCGCAGAAAGCCCAATTGGATCAAACGGGGTCGCAACTGGATCAAAGTAAAGCCGTACTGGTGCGTACCAAAGACGTGCTGCAGAAGACCACTTACGTGTCCCCCATCAACGGAATCGTCAGCTATTTACCGGTTCGCGCCGGCGAATACGTGGTGCCGGGAATTCAAAATGCGAACGGCAGCTTTCTGATGACGCTTTCGGATATGTCCGTGGTGACTTCGGAAGTGAAAGTGGACGAAACGGACATTGTGAACGTGCGCATCGGGCAAGATGCCGATGTGACGATTGACGCGATTCCCGGAAAAGTATTTAAAGGCAAAGTAACGGAAATCGGCTCCCAAGCAGTGCTGCGAAGTTCCGGGTTGGCCACAACGCAAACGACAACGAGTAATCAGGAAGCGAAGGATTTTAAGGTGGTGGTGACGCTGGCCAGTCCGCCAGAAAATCTGCGCCCGGGACTTTCGACGACGGCAAAAATCCGGACGGCGGAAAAGAAAAATGTAATCGCCATTCCCATCCAGGCACTGGCGGTGCGCTCGCGGAAGGATATCGAGGAAGCCGCAAAACAGAGCAAGGGGGGCGGCAACGTCACGTTGGCCGCGCCCGCTCCCTCAGATGCGGGGGATCCGAAAAAGGATGAGGTTCAAGGCGTTTTTGTGGTGAACGGAAAAAAGGCGATGTTTCGTCCGGTGGAAACGGGCATTTCTGGCGTGACGGATATTGAAGTCTCGAAAGGCCTGCAGCCGGGGGACGAAATTGTGGTCGGCAGTTACAAGGCACTTCGCACTTTGAAGCCGGAAGCGGCAGTCAAAGTGGACAACTCAGCACCCAAGAAGATGGAAGACAATCCATAAGTTTATCGGGAACGGGGAGACACGCATGCCAGCAGAAATAACAAGCGCGGACGCTTACCGCCAGGACCTGGTGGACAGCGGCATCGTGATTCGCACGGAGGATCTGGCGAAGGTCTACCAGATGGGCACCGAGGAAGTCCATGCGTTGCGCGGCGTCGACCTGGAGATTCGCAAGGGCGAGTATGTGGCCATTATGGGCCCCTCGGGTTCCGGCAAATCCACTTTGATGAACTTGATCGGGTGCCTGGATTCACCCAGCTCAGGCCGTTACTGGCTGGCGGGTCGTCTGGTAAGCGAACTGGACGACGACGAACTGGCGTATATACGGAATAAGGAAATTGGCTTTGTCTTTCAGACGTTCAATCTGCTGCCACGCGCCACAGCGCTTCATAACGTGGAACTTCCACTCATTTATAACGGCACGCCGGCCGAAGAACGCATTGAACGCGCCAAGAGCGCACTGGAGCGCGTGGACCTGGGGCCGCGGATGAGTCACAAACCGAATGAGCTTTCCGGCGGGCAGCGGCAACGAGTGGCCATCGCGCGGGCGCTGGTGAACAATCCCTCGATCGTGCTGGCCGACGAACCAACGGGCAACCTGGATTCAAAGACCGGCGAAGAGATTATGAACCTGTTTGAAAATCTTCACGAGCAGGGAAACACGATTATTCTGGTGACCCACGAAATGGACATTGCGCAACACGCGCATCGCGTGATTTTCATCCGTGACGGAAAAATCGCTTCCGACGAAAAAGTGGTCAAAAAGTAGTCGCCTTCGCGCAGCGCTTGCCGCAATTCAAAATGTTTTTAGCGGACGGGGGCCGCGTGGGATATTTCCGCGTTGGCAAACGTTTCCGGCACCGCGAGGTAGGTTCGCGAGATGCGATCGTGCCAGGTCATGCCGTCTTCATCCCACAGAGCCCAGAAAAATCCCAGGAAGAACGTTCCTGCGGAAATCAGGTAACCGGTCGCTCTCCAAAAGAGCTGGCGCGGGGTCGGAGCTTCGCCTGAATAGCTGGCCACATGCAGTCCGCGGATCATCATGCCCGGGGTGGTCCCCCCGAAAATGGTGAATAGGCAAAAATACTGCACGTAAACAAAGGCGAACGTGGAGAAGCACACCAAGGCACTGAGCTTGCTTAACGTGAATTGCCCGCCCAGCGACCCAAACAGCACCAGGAACCCGCCATAGGCGAATGCCAGGCAGGCGCCATCAATTACTGCGCAGCGGCGGCGTTCCAACAGCGAGGCAACGGGATAGAGCTGCGAGGGTGATGGTTCGACCGCCTCTGGAAGCTCTTCCCGCTCTTCAGAAAGCGGCGGCAAGGAAACATCGATCACCAGGCGCTCATCCTCGGGATGGGCCTTGCGCGGCGGCCGCCCGATGGCGATGGTGAAGGCGAAATCGTCCTTGGGATCAAGGGACTGGTTATGGGGTTCTTCCGACTGCAACGCCACCGCAGCTCGGGGCTGCTGGGCCTCGAATGGAAGTTGGGTTTGCGCTGCGTTGGGATGCGCCTTCCGGCGCCGAGCACGATAGGCCTGAAGGCGCTGGTCCAGTTCCCCGCGCCACTCTTCCTCAGAAGAGGGACGCAAGGCTAGATTGCCGAGCGTCGCCTCGGAAGATTCCGCGACCGAGCGTTCTGGATGATCACAAAAATGACAGGCGTGCGCTCCGTTTGCGAGCACCGCGCCACACTGCGAGCAGATTTTATTCACCGGTATGTTTTGCGCTGCGGACGCTCCCACTCCGGTGAGGAGCAGAGACAGTAAGCGTAGCACCGGAGGGATGCTACGAGAAGATCAGAATGGGAAGGATGATGCGAAAGAGATAGCAGGCGCAGCTAGAGTTCCACTTGTTGCGCGAGCATTTCGCGGTTCAGGGCAATGCGGCGTCCCAGCGCAACCGCAGCAAAATGGGCGCAACCCGCGCGTTCTTCCTCGGCCCAGGTTCCGACAGACGGACTGAGCTTTGCCAAGCTCCGTTCCAGCAGATTGAGAAACGAGTAGTAGGTTCCCACGATCTGCAACCCGGAACGGTCTTCGGGACGATCCGGGCAAAGCTGCAAAATCTGCATGACCCGGGTGAAGTCGCGGCCGGAAGCTTTGTTCCTGATTCCCGTCACGTCCAGGACTTCTTCCGTCAACGACTTATGCAAAGAAGAAGCGGTCAGCGACCGGCAATAGGAAACGAAGAACATCAACAGGGTCAACAACGAAAAGGAGAGAATGAAAGAGGCCATCATCGGGGCACCGCCACGAGGCGCGCGGGCGTGAGGCGCGATTCTTCAGTATGTCGCAACATCGTCAAGCAC
>CAVTII010000003.1:0-224367 GCA_963734705.1 uncultured Acidobacteriota bacterium
TAGGTGAGGGTCCTTGAGGAAAAAAGGCCAGCATGCGAAACCGCTCCGCCACGCTTCGCTCCAACCACTCGAACGCAGCTTGGTGCCGCTCCAACAAAGCCAGTATGCAGGCAGGAAGTGATCGTAGCTGTGGTGTGCATGCCCAAAGGATTTTGGACTCGCACAAGCCGTCGTCAGGCAGTCCAGCGCTTTTCCCGCTAATCCAGTCGAGGCGTAATAGACTCCTTCCAAACTGACAATAAGGGGTTCTTCCGGCAATATCTGAACCGCCTCATCCAACAATGCTCTTGCTTCTTTCAGATCTCCTGTCAGTAAGGCCAGTTGAACGGCAAAGAAAACCGGGTACTTGTTATCCGGATCCTCGACTCGCCAGTCTTTGATCTCCTCGCGCGCCCGATCGTATTCTTGGTTCCAAACGTACACTTGTACGATACTGTGGCTAACTGCCTTCCGCGGATGAAAAGGCCGTGCCCGCTCATACATTTCACGGGCGTGCTCGAGCAACCCTATGTGAGCCAAGATGGTCCCCAGGCGGTTGTACGCCTGGGGCTGATTGTTCTGCAGGAACAGCGCGCGTTTGAGTTCGTCAATTGCCTCCCGATGCTGGAAGTTTCTGGCGGGCCCCCAAAAAAGAAACGCGCGTGCGACGTGCCCTTCAGGCAAATCCGGATCAAGCTCCAGCGCGCGGCTACAATGAAACTCGGCCTTCTCCAACCATGCGCTCGATGGATCAAGTTCAAAGTGACGAGTCGCGCAGGCCACGGAAAGAGTGGCGTGCACAGGGAAAATGTAGGATCTCGAGCGACCGCATCGCTCAGGTGCCGGGTGACTTCGTCGAGCATCGCTGGTTTGCCAGAGGAGTTGAGCTTGTAAGCTCGCATGAACGCCGCGTAAGCCATAGGGTCCTTACTATAGCGTGCGGAGCGTTGGACCATGATTGGACCAAGTGGCCGGTTCAATGCCATGGCGATTTGCTTCGCGATCTCGTCTTCAAGGTCGGATAAGCGGTTGAGGTCGAGATCGCGTTTCCTTCTGAAGCACACACTCTGCAAATGCGTATCGAACATTTCCAGTGAGAGGCGCCAAAGGCCCTTAAATATTTGAATCCCGCCGTGAACGACAAAGCGCACGCCAAGCTGGGCAGCGGCGTCTGCAGGTGTCGCGCCAGCCGGCAGACTCACTACTGCTGAGGTTGGAAGAACGTCCACGCCCGACAAATTTCCTAGGCGCACGACCAATGCATCGGCAAATCCCAGGCACACGCCATCGTCATCAGTGACCTTTCCGAGAAGCATCAGGGGTAAGACGGCTAGAGAAGTTCGCCCGCTCCGGCCACTCGCCTCTTCTTGAACGGTCACGCGCCCAGCTCCCAAACCAAAATCGGATTGTGAATGACGCACGTCCAGAACTCGCACCGGTCCAACAAATCGATAACCTTTACCCACCACGGTTTCCAGGAAACGGGGCCTAGCGGAGTCGTCATCCAGCGCGGAGCGGATTTTTCGCACAATGTTGTTGATGTTGGTCTCGGTGTCGAGGAACAGATCCGAACCCCACAATTTTCTTACGATTTCCTGACGCGAAACCAATTGTTCTCGACGACTAACTAGAAAAATCAGGAGTTCCATGGGCTTTTTTTCGAGTTTGACTCTTTGACCCTGCCGGCGAAGCTCGTAACGCCCCAAGTCCAATTCGATCTCGATCGTTGCCCTTTGTGTTCGCCGCATAGCGCTCTCAAAGGGCATTATCCGCCAAGAATCAATGATTTGCGACGATATAGAAAAGATAGGCGAAATGTACAAACACTCCATTGGAATAGTCCTCCACCCAAGACATGATTCCCAAAGTTCGAGACGGAACGACGGAGGTTCGACAATGAAGCAAAATCTATTTCTGACAGTCGCATTGGTTGGAATATTCACTTGGGCGGGGCTGGCCTTCACCAGCGCCGCGAACGATAAGTCGCACGAGAAGAATGCATTCACACCGGATACTATATCGTGGGTGGCGGCCCCGCCCGTTGTGCAGCCTGGTGCGCAATTTGCGGTACTCGAAGGAGACCCCACCGCCTCGACCGGCGACTTCACAATTCGCTTGAAGATGCCTGATGGTTTCCGCATCGCTCCGCATTGGCACCCCAACCGGGAAAACGTCACCATCATTTCCGGGACATTCAAAGTCGGCATGGGCGATGCGTTCGACCCGAGCAAGATGCAAACTTTCACCGCCGGGAGCTTCGCGTTCCTCGACCCGAATATGCACCACTATGCCGAGGCCAGTGGGGAAACCATTGTGCAGGTCCACGGACAATCTCCGCTTCAGTTCAACTACATTAATCCTGCCGACGACCCCAGCAAGAGTAAATAGTCGGTACTCGCACAATTCAACTGAACACACCAAGCAGCTCAGGAAGCAGCAACGATCGCTTTCTGAGCATGACTCCAGAGAGCGGCATCGTGAGCAGACCGTAACAACGCATCACTGAACAAGGAAATATCTAAATCGGACTTGCAAAGGAGGATGAAAATGGCACTCGATATGAACAAACTGAACGTGTTTGTAGGGCAGTTCGTTGGGGATTTAGGCGCCACGGTCCACTCTGGCATGGTGGTAATCGGCGAAAAGCTGGGGTTGTACAAGGCTCTGGCCGAAGGCCCGCTCAATTCAGTCGAACTGGCCTCTAAAACACAAACAGATGAACGTTATGTACGCGAATGGCTGAGTTCACAAGCTGCCGGCGGCTACGTCACCTATAACGAGCAGACTCGCAACTTCAGTCTTAGCGAAGAACAGGCTTTTACGCTCGCGAACGAAGACAGCCCCGCATATCTTCCTGGCGCTTTCCAATTGGCTCTCGGCTCCCTGGCAGCCGTCCCAAGGATTACCGAGGCCTTCCGATCCGGCGCAGGCATGGGTTGGAATGAGCATGATGAAGATGTGTTCCATGGCTGCGAGAAATTCTTCCGGCCAAGCTATGCAGCAAATCTTGTCAGTTCTTGGATTCCTTCCTTGCACGGCGTCCAGGCTAGGCTCGAGGCCGGTGCGCGCGTCGCCGATGTGGGGTGTGGCAAGGGCGCGTCCACTGTGTTGATGGCAAAAGCTTTCCCAAAATCGCAATTCTTTGGCTTTGACTATCACGACAAATCCATCGAGGGCGCCCGAGCGACGGCCGCTAAAGAAGGTCTCGAGGTTCGCGTCAACTTTGGCGTCGCGAAGGCCAAAGCATTTCCAGGCAAGAACTACGACTTGGTCACCGTTTTTGATTGTCTGCATGACATGGGTGATCCGGTCGGCGCCGCAACGCATGTCCGCGAATCACTGAGTAAGGAAGGTACATGGATGATCGTCGAACCCTTTGCCCATGACGAACTAAAAGACAATCTGAATCCAGTCGGTCGCGTCTACTATTCTTTTTCAACTTTGTTGTGCACTCCTTGCTCGCGTTCTCAGGAGGTTGCGCTGTGCCTCGGCGCGCAATCGGGCGAAAAACGCATTCGCGAAGTAGTCACTGCGGCCGGCTTCAGCCGTTTCCGCAGGGCCGCAGAAACGCCGTTTAACGTCGTCTACGAAGCTCGTCCATGAGTTAGTGAACGCCGCTAGCGAATTGAACCCGTGCTGGATGTCCAACACGGTTTCAACATGTACTGCGAGCAAGGAGATAGCGGTGCTGATTGGAGTTGTTTTCGAAGCTCGGCCGAGTCACGCGGGCTAACCCGAAATTATTCCGAGTCAAAAGGCTCGATGGGAAGTTCTTAATTCAGTTTCGCAGCCATTGGATTTTTCTCAGCATTACACGTGGATCAAATCTTGACTGACGCGGTAAGCGCTCCTCCAATTACTGTATCATTCAGGGGCGACTCGCCGGAGAAATCCCACGGGCGAAGGCGGAACTCGCAAAGCACTGCATGGAAATCACGCTCACTCCGGAAGGAAACACTTACAAGTTGAGTGGAGAGTGGGATTTGCTGGGGGATGTACGTTCGGATGGTGCCGGGGGCCAGAATCGAACTGGCTACGCCCGCCTTTTCAGGGCGGCGCTCTACCAATGAGCTACCCCGGCTACTCAACTTTAGTAGTTTAGTGGCCGCTCTCCGCCCTGTCAATTCACGGCGCGAAATATCCAATTTCCCGTCTCTTTTGTCGGAGGGCGCACCGCCCAAAATTCGCTTCCTAACGGGCCGTCGCGTTGTGAGAAAATCAGGAAATGGCCACCACCAACCTCAAATCCAGTGATCTGATCCCGGAACTTGATGCTCTGGCAAAATCCGCCGCGTCCGGCGAGGCACTCATGAAATCCATCGTCGCCCTGCTGCACGAAAAACTCACCAGATACAATTGGGTCGGCTTTTACATGCTGGAAAAAGAAAGCGGAGACGTCCTCGTCCTCGGCCCCTTCAAGGGCACCATGACGCCCCACACGCGCATCCCGCTCAATCAGGGAATCTGCGGCGCCGCGGCATCCAGCGGCAAAAGCATCGTCGTGGACAACGTCAACGCCGATTCCCGTTATCTCGCCTGCTCGCTCGAAACCAAATCCGAAATCGTCGTTCCCGTCTTCGTCCGCGGCAAAGTTGCCGGCGAACTCGACATCGACTCTCACTTCCTCGCCGCGTTCGGCCCCGACGATCGCAAACTCTGCGAACACGCCGCTGGCCTCGTTTCCGCAATATTAACGAAGGAATCTGAAGGGAAGTAGGCTTCGTTTTAAGGTCATTTTAAGTAGTATCGCTCTTGTACCGCTGCTTGCCCGGAGCGGGATCTTTGGGCTGAAACCCTAGTTTTATCCAAGCCTCCGTGTCCGATTCGTATCCAAAGCGGCGGCGGACACGAGAGAGGTAAGATCTAACGGTCGAGGTGGCCAGCCCCAATATCCGAGCTACTTCGTGGCGTTCCCAGCCATCGGCCACCGCTAGAGAAGATCCCAGGATGGAGCGGACTCAATCAAAGACACTCAAGCTGTTTGTGGTTTCAGATATTTGGCGTCGAAGCTTACTCCCTTCTTCCACACGATCAGAACGATCGTGGCAATCTTTCTCGCCAAGGTCAGGCGTGCCATCTCCGGTCTCATCCCTTTGGCAAGCAAAGCCGCGTAGAATTCCTGGAACGGACCCGGTTTGACGGAAGCGATAGTGGCAGCACTCTTAAACAGGTTCTTTAGATCGTGATTGCAGTCGCGGTTGAGTCCGCGAACCGAGATGCGCTTCCTGGTTCGTATTAGCTGTCCTTTGACATTACGGTAATCGGCACTGCTGTGCATTTCGATGGCAAAACCGCTGTATTTCCAGAGCGGTCGCTTTGTGCGGAATCGGTTCGGTGTCTGGATCAGCGCGATCAACAGCGCCGCCCGGATCGGACCGATCGCAGGGATCTGGCAGAGCAGTTTGCTCGCCTTGTGCTTTTTACTCTCGGCCAGCAGATCGCGCCTTACTGCTTGGCGTAACGACCTCAGGGCATCGAGTTGTTGGTAATAAAACTCGGCCCGGCGGAACACTCCCACCTCGTTGATCTTCGCCAGCCACTCGGCACGATGACGCGGCGCGTAGACTTGCTTGCCAGCACAAGGAATACCCCAACCGCGATAGATCGCCTTCACCCGACTCATGACTCGTGCGAGATCTTTGCTGATGGTCAGATAGCTGCGTGCCAGTTCCCGCAGTGTGCGGACGCCGGCTCCGCCGTGATAGACCGAGCTGAGCTTGTTCATGTACAACCGGTCGGACAGTTCGCATGCATCGATCCGGTCATTCTTGTTCCCCTGTCTGCTATTCTTTCGCGGATCGCAGACCACCAGTTTCGCTACATGCGGTTTCAGCAGATCGTACAACCAGGTAGCCCAGGTTCCTTCTTCAAAGGTGACTTGTAACTCTCCACGCAGGCCGTGGATAAAGTCCAGAATGATGTTCGCTTTGGTCTCGATCACGCATTCCATCATGATCTTTCCAGCATCATTCCTGACCGCAATAGAAATACTTTCCTTGTGCACATCCATGCCGATATATTTAGTGCTAGTCATGAGGGTTTTCCTTTCTGGAGGGGTTCGAGCCGAACACTCAAAACCCTACTCCAAAAGGGGCACCCTTTTATATTGCGTCGGGTTCCGGAGTGATTCCCCGAGCGTTGCAGTGATGCAGCGATTACTATAAATATTTTTGGCGGGAGAATCTGCGGAATTTTCGATTGGCGAGAACGACTCGAGTGACTTCACTGCAGGTGGTGGAAGGCGCCAATATCCCAGTGGCCAGGATTCTGGGGAAGCAAGTTGACTTGAGTGGGCCATTGAATTTTGGGGGAAAGGGCCAAGTGCATCTCTGGGCCGAGATCGGCGCCATGTCCCACAGCTTGGGATACACCAGAAGGAGCAAAGTCGCGCGGTTCGGTGGGTACTGACGAGGCCAGTCCCGGGTCCGTAAGATAGGAATCTGCATCTTGTCCCGTTTCTTTGCGCCAGTCCGCGAAGTTCACGGAACTCCCCAGCCAATCAAATTTAGCCTCCCCATCGACCGAATACAGATTATTTGCAAACTCAAACGGTCCCTGAACTCCCTTTTCGACCAGGACGTGATACTGGCTGCTTCGAAGGATAAGATTGTTTTTTACGAAGATGTGACCGGTTAGTTGCGTGGTTGAGCTCACATAGAGGTGAATGCCGATTTTGTTGTTGTAGCAGGTATTATTGAAAATTTCGTGGCCAGTGTAATTGGCCATGATGCAACTTCCCGCAGGATGATTGTAAATAAGATTGTAGAGGATCTTATTGTTCTGGCTGGGAATATAGTTGGTGAAAATCCCATGCGAACCATCGTCATGCACAACATTGTATCGAATGATGTTATTGCTGGACCCAAATGCAGGCTTACCGGTGTCAATGGAAAGTTCAATTCCGGAGAGTCGAGCCTGATAGCAATTATTTTTTTCGATGATATTGGAGCTGGAACCGGAAATTCCCACGCAATACCCTTCTCCCCGGCGTGAAGTGTTGTTATTGGAATATGCGGTGTTATTGGCGACCAGGGAGTCATTGGTCTCGTGGATATAAATACCCTCGCCGTTATCGTGCAGCGTGTTTCCCGTAATCTTCATTCCTGTGACGACGAGTCCATCCGGGTAAACGACGGAGCGGCAGCGCTCAGCGCGAGGGCAGCCAACCACGAAAATGCCATTGAATCCATTGTGGTGAACGTCGTTATTTGTGATTGATCCTGAGATCATGGGAAATTTCCCATTGCTGTGGTAGAACTCGATGCCCGCTCCGTCGTTATCATGCACCAGGGCCGAATCAACCGTGGACTGATCCGAATTTTCGATGTGAATCCCGTCTCCTGCCCCGTTGATCACGGACACATTTGAAATGACGAGATGAGCAGGAGTAGGCCCTTCCAGATGTACAGTGATGGCCCATATCCCCGCCCCCTCGGCATAGGGAATTGCGTTTGCACCCGTGACCTGAATGTTTTTGAGGGTGATGTAAGCGCGACCGGTGAGATTGATCGCGCTGAGGCGCGCACCGGCTTCGATTCCTGGATGCGCATAAGTGGTCGAAGGGCTTGCCCCCGAAAAAACAGATAGGATGCCGGATTGCCAGGTCCAATCGAGGGGAGTTGCCAGTTCTTCCACCGAGGATTTCTTATGTCCTTTTATGCCATCAAAGATCACTATATTGGGCTGAGACGCGAACGTAGCGCGCCAAATGTTTACGCCGCCAGACTGCGCCCACAAAGTGCTTTCCACCAGATCCGCGCCGCTGATGACGGGAAGATCGCCAGTGCCGTATGCGTCGATGGTGATAGGCGCAGCAGAATTGCCAGAAGATGGAAAATTCAACTGTTCTCGCCAAACGCCGTTTCTGCGAAGCAGGATGGTATCCCCTGCCGAAAAAGTAGACGAGTTTAGTTTGGCAAGAGTTTGCCAGGGAGAATTCGGAGAGGTACCGCTGCCGCGGTCGTCTCCCTTTGCGGAGTCAACGTAATACGTGGTTGCGCGCGCACTGGGAGAGTGGGCAAGAGCGAGTAACAAGGGAAATGAGAAAAACAGCGCGCGTCTGAACATAAGCAATATGACCTCCGGGAGAGAAAGCCAATGGCCCGAGATGCCTCAGGGCGCGGGCGACAAGGAAACGACGTGTAGAATTCCCTGGTCCGCGTCCAACCAACCGGTGACGCGGACTTTCTTATTCAGGAAGCGCTTCGCTTCCCAGGTGTCTTCCAAAACGTAAGAGCTCCTGGAGCGAGCTTCCTCCAGATAGAATTTTCCGTGCTTCGAGGAAATCTGCCCGCGATACGACTGTATTTCCTGCTGTTGCTGGTTCTGTTGTGGCGATTGCGATTGATCGCGATACTGGTTCTGTTGACTGGACTGTTCCTGTTTTTGCCGCTGTGCCTCCTGGGCGGATGAATTTACTGGGGAAAACGCCGCGCCAACAGTGATCCCCGTGGACAGGATAAGTATTGTTTTCAGTTTGTTAAATAAGTCGCACATCGCAGGTCCCCAGAATCATTGTTTTTACGAGTCAACACCTAAAAGCCGGGCTTGCAGGCAACCAGCCCGACATTCAAGCTCAACGATAACGGAGCAAAGCCAGGTTCGATTGATTCCAGCTGGATTTGAGAAAAATGGCGCCTGGCGATTTGGGCCACGGTCGAGTAATCGAAGCCTTTTCGCCCAAACGGCGCGCGCGGAACTTTATGCATTCGACCGAGCAAGCCATTGAACAACTGACTGGGGGTGTATTCGCTCCTTGGCACTCGAGAAAGAGTGGAACCGAGCACCTTGACCAGCAGAGGAACGCCCTTCTCATTCGGCATCGTGGAGTAAATACACCCCGTGTCATTCAGTTTTTCCGAGAGGACAGAAACATATCGCTCGAGTTCGCTAGGTCTGAGATATTCAAAGGTCTCGAGAACAATCGCTACGTCAAAACCACCCTCCAGCCGTTCGAGATCTTCGCAGCGTTCGGAACGATGAAATTCAAATTGCGAAAGACCTCGATAGCGTTTTCGAGCCGCTTCGAGACCATAGGCGCGGCCCTCTCGCATTCCGCTCCGCCAACCGGCGTCGAAGCCAACGTATCTCTCAATGGGAACCGGAATATAGCCGATGGAGCGAGCGTCGTTGCATCCCAACTCGAGGACGGAGATCTTTTTCTTGCTGATAGCTCTGGTTTTGCTGGCAAGCCACCTGAACCGCCGGGTATGGTGGAAGTTGTAAAGCCAGGAAAACAGTCCGAGCTTGCGACTTGTGTCAAAGGAAGGAATTTCCGATACTTCGATCGATGATCTTTCAATGGGCATAAACCTGATTCTCCGCCCTCGAGATTGAGCAACCGGCTGGTGAACTGAACGGTCGATGTTTGCTGTCCGGACAAATAGGGCGATCACAGGAGAAGAAAGGAAGGGCCGGATCAATAAGCGTGGCCATGGGTTTAAATCCCGGTGTATTCCAATCGGTCACCAGTTGCAATGGGCTGGGGAATGGCGGGCCGTATTCTTCGACGGGGACGGGTCTGGAATGCATTCGCGGGCTTCAGAAATGTCTTCGCCCACAACTCTAGCGACACCCAACGAAAGATGACGCTCTGACTTCCAGCTGCACCGGCGAGACATTTCTCATAGACTTTCATCGCGGCGGATTGATCTATCCAACCTCTTTGACGGGAAGACTCCGATTGAAGTATTGCCTCAATCCAGCCACGCATTGGCCCACGAATCCACGGACCCTGGGGTGTTTCAAAGCCTTTCTTGTCCGTGCGACCGAGGACTTTTGAAGGGAGCCGGCCACGCATGGCCTGACGAAGAATAGATTTTGTTGTGGTGTTTTTTATTTTCTGTGACTCAGGTATCGCGAATAAATATTCCACAAGGCGGTGATCCAGAAAAGGTAATCGGACCTCGCGTGAAAACGCCATTGAGCTGCGATCTGCAAAGCGCAGCAGTTTTGGCAGCATGGAGCAGCGCAACTGTTGATAGAGCGCGTTGTGCAAAGCGCTCTTAAACTTCGCTGAAGCCACGCTAGGGGGGATTGCCGCATGTGTGGCGAAGTCCTGCGTCAGCGAAAGAGGTTCCACAAGAGAAGGCGGCAGCCAGCCATCAGGGGCGCAAAACTGCGGAATAACCATGTTTGCCAAGCTTTTCAATCCGCCGCGATGCACGTGGATCCACAGGGAATTCGCAAGCGACGCCCACTTCAATTGCGTAAATAGATCCCTGCAGTGGTATCCCTGACTGGCCAAATAGCCCGCGAGACTCTCATCTGCCCCCTGGCCATCCAGCAGCACCGTGACGCCAGATTCTGCGGCAAGGCGCATGACGCACCATTGGGCATAAATACTTGGACCGAAGAAGGGATGCTCCTGGTGCCAGACCAATTCGCCCGCTTCTTCAATCATGTGGTTGGGGTCTGGAAAGACTCCGTGGTTTGACACGGGGAATTGCTTCGTGACAGAGGAGATGAATTCACCTTCATCCACCCGTGGATCATTGAACCTGGCAGAAAATGTGCATTGGCGATCTCCGTTGCGCTGTGCGGCCACCAGGCTGACGATTGACGAAGAATCAAGGCCACCTGATAAACAGGAACCGACTGCAACATCCGCGCGCAGCCGGATTTTTACGCTCTGCTGCAGGAGTTGCAAAAAATCATCCGCGTACTCGGATTCGGTGTTGTAGCGAATTTCGGCTGTTGGATCGATATCCCAGTAGCGGCAGAGGCTAATGCTGTCGCGTTGGGGGGAATAACTAAGCGAATGTGCGGGAGGGAGGGCGACGATGTCTTTGAAGAATGTGGCTTCCGATTCGTCCGTCTGCCGATACGCTAGAAACTTGAAGATGGACTGGAGGTTTGGCTCCGCGGCGACCATGCCAGAGGCCAAAATGGCTTTGATTTCAGACGCGAAGAGGAGCAGTTGGGGGCGCAAGTAATAGTAGAACGGCTTCTCCCCAAAACGATCTCGTGCGGCAAACAAAGTTCTTCGCCGGCAGTCCCAGATCGCGAATGCAAACATGCCATTCAGGCGCTGGACGAAATCGGGGCCCCAGTAGGAATAAGCGGCGAGGAGAACCTCAGTATCCGTATGGGATTGGAATCGGTAAGTGCCTTGGAGTTCCCGGCGAAGTTCGACGCAGTTGTAGATTTCACCGTTGAAGACAATGGTCAGCGTTCCGCTTGCGTCCTGCATGGGCTGGTGCCCTCTTGGCGAAAGGTCGAGAATGGCAAGGCGGCGGCTGCCCAGAGTCACTCCACAGGCTGGAGATTGCCACAACCCAGCATCGTCTGGCCCGCGATGCTCCAGGCTGTCCCTCATGCTGAGGGATACACTCTCGTCCAAACACGAGCCAAATCTGACAGAACCGATAATTCCACACACTGGATGTTTCCTCTTTCCGCTGGAATTGACGGCATTCTGGCGGCACACCGACGAGTTAGTTGAGACCCGACTGAAGCAGACGATTCAGATGGCGCATCCTGATCCGCCCAATTTTGGTGGCCAATCCCCGCACCCCACCTTTTTGCAGGGCGGTCTGAACATTCCTAAAGAAGGAACGGGAGAGGTCTCCCTTCAGATCGCGATAAAACATTTGGCGATATTCTCCGTTTTTCAGTTCTTCAGAGACTTCCACGAACCGCTTGAGGATGGTGTAGGCGTCACCAAACAAGGGAATGCGGCCCCATCCAGTCCCTTCCAGATAGATTGGATGGACTTCCACGCGCGCGATACCTCCAGAACGGCCAACATCAATCTGAACGACGATTCCTTCACGCTCCAGGTCGGAATAAAGTACGCCAGAGCAAATGCTGCCAAGGCCGTAGAAACAAAACGCAGGCTTATCCGCGTGGCGTTCAACGCGCCGGTATCCGCTGATGCGATGGGAATGACAAGCGGTAACGATGTCGAACCCCATGCGTGCGAACTGATCCATTAACTCAACATCGTCTGGATCAGGACGATTTGTGCGTTCCAGGCCGGCATGGAGGAATGCGATGCGCAAATCAGCTGCCTGCTGATTAAGAAGTCGAATCGCCTCTTCCGCACGACGACGAGTAGCTGGCTCGACCCCTGGTTTTTTGTGGGTGGCTAGCTCCGTGAGATGTCGCCCGGCCGCCCAGATACCGATGCGCAGGCCGGTGGGCGTCTCGACCACGCGAACGTCCGGAGGCTCAAAAAGGGTGCGCCCGATTCCGAGCGAAATCAACCCACGTTTCGTCAGAGCTTTTTTTGTGCTCTCCAAACCTTCCTTGCCAAAATCACAGATGTGGTTGTTGGCCAAGCCCACCACGTTGATTCCTGGAAACGAGAAAAAATCGAGGACCTCCGGCCCGGCCGCAAAACTATCCCCCGGCCCAAGTTTCTGAATGGGCGCTGCGCCGCCCACGTCGATGCAACACTCCAGATTTGCAATTAAGGCATCCGCTTTCGCGAAACGCCGGTTGAGGCCCTGCGCAATATCTTTCCAGTTTCGATTTGCGGGGAGCTGCAAGCCTCCTGCCGGAAGAAAATCTCCGGCTACCACCAATCTACAGATGGGAGTGACGTCAGCCTTTTTCCAAACGAGCATGGAACGGACTCCATTTATGGAATGTTCCCGTCATCGCAGAGAACCTAAACGGACCGCTGTGATGAGCAGCGAGGTGAAGGCAACGGTGACGGCCATAAGTGCAATTCCAGGTGTCAGTGAATTACACAGCCACCCGACCAAAACCAAACAAGCAGTGGCAAGATATGAACCGAGGGCAATCGGGCGGGCGGACCAACCCTGCTCTCGAAGTAGATCGTAAAGATGTTGACGGTCTCCCAGGAAGGGCGATACTCGTTTGCGCACTCTGCGCACCACGGCCAGACAAAGATCGAGCAACGGGAGTCCACCAAACGCGATCGGAAGCAACCAGTGAGTGCCCACGGCGTGGTGAACGCGATAGAAATCGAGCCCCAAGAAGGCGGCGAGGAATCCCAGGATGGTGCTTCCCGAATCGCCCATGAAGAGTTTTGCCGGCGGAAAATTGAAAAGCAGAAAACCCAAGGAAGTGCCGAGCAAGGCCCAGGCCACGGCAGCGCCCACGGAAGGCCCGCGAGTGGAGTATAAAGCGACGTATCCCACGCAGGCGACGGCAATGACTCCCGCCGCCAGCCCGTCGGCGCCATCAAAAAAGTTGAAAGCGTTTATGAAAATTACTACGAAGATGCAGGTGACGAGTCCGTTGAGCAGTTCGTTTTGGAAGACTACTAGGCGCCACTGCGTTTGTGCGACGAGTGCGCCGGCACTCACTTGGATCATCAGCCGGAGCCCTGGCGCCAACCCAAACAAATCATCAACGAGACCTGTGATCCACACCAGCAACAAGGCAAGGAAAATCAGAAGCGCAGGCGAGAAAAGGCCCGTGCCTCCTGCTGAAATTCCAACAACAAGCGCGCTTCCCATCGCAACACCCCCCAGGCGGGGAGTGGGAGCAGCATGAGGTTTCAGATCTCCTGGCAAATCCTGCAATTGCCAACGATTAGCAAAGTGCAAAACAGCTGGCAAGAGCAACGTGCAGACAACTAGAGAGAGGGAGCCATTAAACCAGCCGTAGAAGTGCAAAGGATTCGGTAATGTGTGCATCGCGAAAACTTCCTTGTCAGATCAGATAGGATGCAACGCGGTCGGTCGTACTGGGCTGGGAAGCGAGGTCTTTTTCTTAACGCACGGGCTTCCAGTGCCCCGCCGATTGCAGCGTGAAACAGTGCAATGTCCCAAAGAGGGCAGCAAGGTTTACCAGGCAGAACGAAGAGATTGCGGACAGCGGAAACCGGGTGCGGCGACTTTTGATAAAAAGGCCAAGTATGGCGATGGCGTAGAGAACGACTTGCGCGGCCAAACTTACTTTGTAGAATCCCTGGCCTGAGGAGAATGCGAGCGGAATATTGCTTATCAGCAGAATGATAAGAAAATAGGGAATGCACCAACGCAGCAATTTGTGCGACCAAAGGCCAACGGCAACCCATCCTGTGCGAAACGGATTGAGACATTCCGGAGCACGCAGCAACCCTCGCAAGTCCTTGCTGACAATCCGCATCTTGGTGCGAAACATCGAACGAGGCTGGTTCTGGGAAAGAACAGTGGCCGCTGATACCCGTGTATCGAGAACATTCCGCCAGCCAGCCGTCGCCACACGGAGTGGAAGGGCAAAATCGTCGCCAACGCTGGGGTTCAGGGGCGCCCAAAGCGTGTGGCGCATGGCAAAAAGTGAACCACTTGCCATGGACAGAATGCCCCGATCACTTTCCTGGTTTCGCAGCCAAGCCTCGTAGCGCCAGTAAAGACTTTCTCCTTCGACTGTGGGAGTTTCGCCCTCATTGAGAAAGGAAGCGCAGTTGGTTACGAGTCCGACTTGCCGATCGCCAAAATTCTGCACAATGATCCTCACAGCATTCGGGGGGAGAAAACAGTCTGCATCCGTGAACACCAGAATCTCGGCCTTTGCCATGGATACGAGTGCATTCTGGATATTGCTTTTACCACCGGCCCGGGTTGCGTTTACGAGTTGTACTCCTCGCGGGATAAATTCAGACACTATTTGCGCGGTCGCGTCCGTGGAACCGTCGTTGCCGACGAGGATCTGCATTTTCTCTGGCGGGTAGTCTTGTGAAAGCACATTTTGGATTTTGGATCGAATGACCCTTTCCTCGTTGTGGGCCGGTATCACTACGCTTACGGATGGCAAGATTTCTTCGCGGTGGGTTGGGCGCTTCTTGCCAAACAATCCGAAACCGAGAAGAAGGGGATAACCCAAGTAGACGTAAACGATGAGCGAGACGCATATCCAAAAAATGATCAACATGCGAACATTCCAATCATTAAATTGTCGAATGGTCCGATGGACGAGTTGATTTAGGCTGCCGGCACCCGGCTATTTTCGGGGTGCTTGGACACCGCTGCCGCCGGCGATTGAATAATCAGGGGAATTTTACCGCCGGCTCGCACGATTGGGGTATCGGCGAGCATGGCAGAGACCGAAACTTCCCTTCCTAAAATGGCTTGCAGATTTTTGCGAATGGTCATCAAGTCATCGGAAGCTGCCAAATCGCTGGCCACGCCTCGAACCAGCACTTGACCTGGATGTTCCTGGACGATCTGACAGAATCGCAGTGTTTTAGCGCCCTTTAATGCCTGATTCAGCGCGCGCGGAGAAAAGACTCGTCCATCGGGACACCTCAGCAGATCGCTATCACGCGTAATTGTAGGAATGACGCATCGAAACGCGCGGCCACAGGAGCAGCTCGGGTCGGGGTCCCAGCAACCACGGTCACCAATGCGATAGCGAATCAAAGGCATTGAGTCGTTGATGAATCCGGTCCAGACGAGAAATCCCTCTTCTCCTGGCAGAACAGGCCGATCCTGACTGTCGAGAATCTCCAGGTAGGCGTAATCAGGTTGCACATGGAGACGTCCATACTCGCACTCGTGAATCAGCCCGCAGAGTTCTGTGTTGCCGTAGAGATCGAATACGCGCGCGACAAATGCCTGCTCAATAGATTCGCGAAGTTTGGGGTAAAGAGGTTCGCCATCCGTAAAGACGACACGCATCGGGATCGGACGCCCGGATTTCAAAACAAAGTCGGCTAGAATCGCAAGGACCGAGGGGAAGCCCTCCAGCACCTTACGGCCTTGCCGCCGGAGGAATTCGACATAATGCGGCGCGTTGGAATCGGACAGATGGAAGATGCTGGCTAGAACTTGCCGCTCAACGAAATTTTGTGTCCAGAACGGCGGCATTCGCCGGTCGGATGCAACCACTCGGCTGCCGAAGAAAGTTACTCGCGGGCTGAACGGCTTTATCCCCGCCCAAGCCCAACGGCGCATGTGGAAAGCCCAGTTGCGCCTGGCCACCGCTTCTGAATAACACACTTGAAGGCTTGCGCCCGTGGTGCCCGTGGTGCCAACGCGGATGCAATTGGAGTCTCGCATGTCTCTAGCGACAAAATACTGCGGGTTGTGGCGCACGACCTCCCTCGGCAAAACGGGAAACGATCGAATGTCCTCTACAGATTTGAGTGTGATCGCAGGATAGTCTGCATAGTAAGGAACTCTGGAACGCGCCTGGAGCAAGAGCGATTGCAGATTGGCACGTTGATATTCCGCGATTTCCGCAGGCGTCCAGTGCTCGTGGGTCCGAAGCTCTTGCAAGTACCGCATGGTGCTGTCCGTATAGCGGTGCCGGGCAAGAAGCAATCCACGCGCACTGGTCAACACATTCTGCACAGGATATGGCAAGGAATGATAGACACCATACAAGCGCTGCATATTTGCTCTGACAGCAGATTCCAACACAGTGGCCTCCCCTCTTAACTTCTGATCGCAGATTTAAATTGTGGATGGAACAGCATGCAGATAGTTGGCCTTCGACTTTTTGCCATCCCAACGAATGTCTGGAATTAAAGCGTCCCGCTTCTGCAGAATGCGATCGCGGTGGGGAAGAAGGTCCCGCAACATGATTTCGATCTCGGTTTCCACCGGGTGAGACGGCCGGTAGCCAAGATCGAAAAGTTGCTGGTGATCAGCTTTGTAGTAATGATCTTCGGCTTCGTATCGCGGGTTATCCAGGTGCTGGATTTCCACCGGCAAACCGAGCTGACGAGCGACTTTTTGCACCTTGCAGGCGAGTTCGGTGACATCAAAGACTTCTTGAAACTGATTGAAGACCCGGTACTCGCCATCACGAGCGGGATTTTCCAATGCCAAAGTCAGGCACTGCATGGAGTCTCTCAATGGCAAAAATCCACGGCGCTGTAATCCTTTGCCAAAGGGAGTTAGTGGATGGCCAATGGCCGCCTGACAACAGAAGCGATTGATTGCGGTGCCGAAGGCCTGGTCAAAATCCACTCGCGTGAGCAGGCGAGAATCGTTCTCCATGCCGTCGATGCGCGTGCCGAATACGACTCCCTGCATGATATCGCTGGCGCGGAGTCCCCAGATTTTGCAGGCAAACATGATGTTGTTTGAGCCATGAACTTTGGACCAGTGATACCAGGAGCCAGCCAAACGCGGGAACGGGAGCCGCGCGCGCCGGCCGCGAAATTCGATTTCGAAAAAGCCCTCCGGAATATCCACATCCGGAGTTCCGTACTCGCCCATGGTGCCAAGCTTCACCAGATGGGACTTCGGGCGAATGTCGCGCATGGCGTAGAGCAAGTTGAAGGTTGTGGTGATGTTGTTGGTTTGGACGAACACGGAATGGTGCACGTCGATCATGGAAAAGGGCGCGGAGGGGCATTCCCCGAAATGGACAATGCTATCTGGCTGAAATTCCCTGAAGATATTGGCCACAAAATCGTAGTCTCGAAGATCGCCGGGCCAAAATCGCAGCTCCCTGCCATATCGCTTGGCAAACGCGGCGAGACGCTCTTCAATTGAGCAGATGGGTGTTGCGCTCCATGAGCCCATTTCTTCCACCCAATCCCGGCGAAACAACAGGTCCGCGCCGCCCACTTCATGGCCACGCGCGGCAAGGTGCTGGGCCAGTGACCAACCGAGATAGCCATCCACTCCTGCGATGAAAATTCTCATGTGCGTGAGCCTCCTTGCGAAGAAATGCTGCGGTGACCATTACCAGGCGGAATGGGAGATTTGGTGCGGAAGCTCCTGACGCCTAGAGCGAGCGAAAAGGAATCAGCTGAATCCCTGCATGGACAATTGTTTCTGAAAGCAGCGGGTCCACGAGCATGGCAGCCTCCACGCAGCGTTGTTCGCGGAGCGGATCGGTGTCTGAAAAGCCGCGTTGGGCGAAGCCAGGATGGCACCAGATTTCGTAGGTGCCCGCGGGCATGTGTGCGAGGGCGAACAACCAGGCTTCCGGAAGAGCAGAAAGACTTCCACGGAATCGAGGATGCAGAGCGATGCCGGCATCGGGCGTTTTTAGTTCGCCGAAAAGCGCGAATTGGAGGAACCGATTATAGACACTGACGGTAAGGCGGCGAAACAATGGCCCCGAATGCGCTCCGGCGAATCGTGTGGCCGGCCAGGTCGCTTTGGTTGCGGATCTGGCCCGTTTAATTCCGTGAGAGGCAAGAGCATTTCGAAATGCCTTGGCCGCCGCCGGATAGATGTGGAACCGGTGATGAGAGTCCGCGTGGGACGGGGTGATCCCGATCGACTTCATGCGGTCGATCTGGGCACAGAATTCCGCTTCCACCTCGTTCGAAGAGACTTTCCATCGCACCAAGCGGCGGCCTATCTCTGACGGTCGCAAAAAGTGTCCGTTCGGCGCGACAAGCGATGGAATGCGATCGGGCGGCAGCACGGGCCTTCCTTGACAAAGGTTCAGATGGATTCCGACATCGAGCGTTGGAAAGTCTTGCATACGACGTACGGCATAATCCGTTGCCGCCTGATTCACCATGAGTGATGCGCTGGTGACTATTCCTTTCGCGTGACATTGGAAAATGGCATCGGTGATTCCATGGCTCAAGCCGAGATCGTCCGCGTTTACGATCAGGCGTTTGAGGCTGGACCGGGCACTTCGGTTCGCAAGAAGCGCGGGTTGAACTGATGCTTCAATCTCTGTTACCTGTGAGTTTACTGCTAGCATGCCAGCACCTCTTGATAGAGCGAGACCAGTTTGTGGACTTCCGCATTGGTGTTGTATCGCCGCAGGACTGCTTGACGCGCCCGGCGGCCGTATTCCTGAATCAATTCGGGATTGGAGAGCAGCTGACGAATTGCGTTTGCCAAATCCATGGCATCCCCCGGTTTGACCAACAAGCCCAGTCCAGGGCGACGAAAGAATGGGCGGATGGGTGGAAGATCCGTGGCGATCACCGGCAAGCCACACGCCCAGGACTCAAAAACTTTTACGGGAATGTTGTTCATGAACTTTGGAATTTTTTGAAGAGGGCAGACAGCAATCCGTGCTGAACTTAGTGTGCTCGCCATAGCCTCATGCGGAATCGTGCCTCTCAGCGTGACGTATTGTTCAAGACGAAGCGAGATCAGAAGGTCCCAAATCCTCTGCTGGGTTTCGGCGTTGTCGGTATAACCAAACAGCAGCAAACGCGGGGTGACTCCCTGATCCCTGAGCATTCGCAAGGCCTCGAGCAAAACGAAAGTGCCAGCGCGTTCCGAAAGCCCGCCTCGGTAAACGAGATCGTAGGATTTCTCTGCTTTTTCACCAGCTGGAAAGAATTTGAGATTTGGGAAGTTGTATAAAACCAGTTTTTTGCTTTTGCCAGTCTTCGCGAGTGGCCGAAGAGAGCCTGAATCGGCGGTAATCACAGCGTCCAGGAAACGGGCGGCCAGCTTTTCACAACGAGAGACCATCCAACTGATCGGGCGGCGCCATCGCGGCGGGAGATAGCTTTTCGTCAACATCATGGACGGAAAGTCTTCACGGGTGTCATAAACAACTCTTTTTCGGAAAAGAAACTTAAGAGCGAGCCCTGTGAGAATCAGTTCTGGGCTATGGACGTGGTAGATTTCGGCATTTTGTTTCGTGGCCCAGTAAAGCATGCGGAGCGGCAGGAGGATGCGAAGCGCAACGTTGCGACTCTTCGGCACGGGGACAAATTCCACGCGCTCATGAGTGCCAACGACAGAATGTGGACCGACGATTGAAAATTGCAGTCCATACGCCGTTGCTGGCAGCGATTCTCTGCTAAATGCACGCTCGTCGCGAGCGCGCTGAACCGGGCTGAGGTGGCAAACGCGCACACGTTGCATCTGGTCCGCCAGTCTGGCTCTGCGCCAATTCCAATCTGGGATGCCTGAGATGACGTCGCTTTGTATTGCTGGGGTTGGGAGAAGTGTTGTACTCATAAGATCCGTTCACCTTTGCGGCCGGGACGGAAACAACAAAAGTTATGTGAACAGGGTGGGTGGGGAACTTTAGATTGCAGCCTCTGGCCGGCCGGAAAGCTGAAGGCATTGCTTCAAATGTTCGAGCGAAAGGGCCGGGACATTCGAAGCCAGAATTCTGAGAACAAAAGGCAGGCCAAAGACAAACCACATGAACCGCATATCATTAATATCGCCGGACACCATTGCATCTAGAAAGACGTAGATAAGTAGAAGCAACACTGGAATGACGAGAGGGGTTCTCCGCAACACGGGATCTCGCAATTGCCGGACGTTCTCGCGAAACGCGCAAAAAGCGAGCGCCAAGAAGGACATCGCGGCGATAATCCCCATCTCCGAACCAAGCTCCAGGATCAGGTTGTGCGGGTAGTTGTATGTGAGCGGGTTCGGGGAAAGGTAACGGAAGCCCTGAGCTCCGACTCCTAGAAATGGGTGTTCCGAGAACATCCGTACCCCCAACCACATCAGGTCGTTCCGCGTGCCCATGGCCTGAGAGGGGTGCAGGAGTGAAAGCAGATAGTCGACCGAGGCTTGAGGAATCCAAATAAACGGCAATGCAAGCAAGCCCAGCCCACCAAATATGAAAATATCCGTGAACAGTTTTCGGCAGAGTATCGCACCGACCAGGATACAGATTACTGCGGACACATTAGCAAATCGGCCTCCCGAACCAATCAGCGCAACGCCAAGCAGTCCCAGTACAGGATAAACGAGCATCCTCTTGAGAAGCGTGAGCCTCGGAAACACCAGGCTCCAAAGTAAAATCAGTGCGACTGCGCACGCTGCCCCGAGTTCGGTATTCAATCCACTGGGCGACACCATCCGCTCTTGGCCGCCGAGCATGGTTAACGAATTGATCGCCAGTCCAACACCCCCAAGAATAAGAACGCCGAAAAAGCGGCTGATTTTTCGAAACTCATCAAAGAGTACGAATGGAGCGATGATGCCGATCCCCGTCAGACAAACGAACCGCAGGGATTTGTCCAAGCCTCCAGAAAGATCCGGCGCGTAAGTGAGGCTAAGAATCATCATGATAATCAGGGGGATGTAGCAAATGTATTCCACCGGAAGCCGGAGCGGCTGACGCTTTACAACCAGCCGGTAGCAAACGCCGAGTTGGACGATTACCCCGACCAGTACAGTCAGGTCCACTGGAGTTGACGAGAGGCTTGGATCTCCTTTGACCAGGCCGATCAGGAAAAACAGGGCTAAAGCGATTTCCGCGTACCGAACTAGAAAGTATGTAATCAACAGGCCTACGGTCAGAAAGCAGAGCACTTTTGGAAGACCAGCGCTGGCCACGAACTGAACGCCCTGGGTTCCCAACCGGCCGGCCCAATCGGCGAGCAGTGCGGCTGCCATACCCAGGACGAACAACAAACTAATGCCCGTCAGGCGGAGGGGTCGAACCCAGCTCGATTGCAATCGCCAGAGATGCGTCTGCGGATGGCCAAGATTTGACATTAGCAATTCACCGACGGAGCTTCATTCCGTTCTCGCAGCATCCACTTCGCAAGCAGGCCGCGCGAAAACGCAATCGCGAAACGTGTTCTTCAAACTCAAGACTTGATGCCGCGACAAAACAAGCAAGGTGCAAACATACGTGGCGATGGCAGCTATTGCAGCCAGGGGAGAGGGGAGCTGCCGCCGCAAAACTAGCGCGCAGGCGACCAGGAGGAGGGATGCAATCGCAGCTGGGAACATCTCTGGCCATTCGATCTTCAGCCCGATCCGAGAGCTAATACGGAGATAGTAGGAAATTAGTGCGCTATCTGAGAGGAGTAACGCGATTCCAACCCCAACCGCTCCCCAGAAATATCCCAGGATGACGCTTAGAATGCCCAGCAAGATAAGGCATCGCCCCAACGCTTTCTGCCGTTCTCCTACGCGGTTGGCGGCCACCAGAAAGCCGTGTCCAAGAAATCCGTCGAGAACTGACAAAACGCACTTCGCAGCTACGATTTGGAGCACGGGAGCACTTGGAACGTAATTTGAACCAAGCAGCGCGCACAGCGGCCTGGCGAATAAGACTAAGCAAAGCCAGATAGGGATCGTGGCAAAAAGAATTCCGTCCAGCAGGCGCCGCCGAAGGGAAAGCATCTCCTCGGTGCGTCCGGTCTCAAATAGTTTGGTCCAGACTGGCAACAATGCTCCACTTAGGGCATAACTCCATTGGGGAATCACATCGGCAATAGTGAATGCAGCGGCAAACCAGCCAACTTGCGCTTGTGTAGAAATCGCTCCCAGGCTGAGGATTGCAATTTTCCCGTACCCCACCTGGGTCAGGTTATTCGCGAAAAATGGCAGGGCGCGATATGCGACGCCCTTAAACCGGAGGAGCGACCAATCTGCAGTGGCGGGCCAATAGGCGCGGAGTTGCCACAACCGCAGACACATCACGAGCGTGGATTTAAGGCAAAGGCCAGAAAGTAGTGCAAGTACAGAAAGGTGCAGCCAGAGTGTGATGACCGTCATCAAAATCAAGCCACCGGCTCCGAAGATTGATCCGGGCAAAATTGCTTTGGAGCGAAGATCGGCAGTGAGAATGCCCCCACAAAGACTCGAAGTGCCCTCAAAATTGCAAAGGACAAAACCGGCAGCCAGGCAGGCGAGTTGCGCGTTGCCAGTTCGCATCGCAAACAGCAGGGCGATGCCGGTGATCAAGGCTGAACCAACTGTTGTGAATAACGTGAGAGAGAGAATTGGTGTTGCTTCGGCCGCGCTCGCGGCTACGGCCCTTGCGGCATATCGCGTGAGGCCCAGATCAATCACCGCATTGGCAACCCAGCCGACAGCCAACGCCATACTGTACATACCAAAGTTCGCTGGGCCGAAATAACGAATCAGGAACAGGCCAGCAAGCATCGTGCCAATTCGCAAGGCCCCAAGATCGAGCCAGAGCCAAAGGGTGTTCCGGCCGAAAATCCGAAGGATTGCGGATGCTTCGGCGGGCAATTCCGCTGCATTCAGCGGCGGCAGTGAGTTGGTTTTGTTGATATCGGACATGGATGTGTACGAAGATTTATAAAACCATTGCGCGATGCGTTTTCAGGATTTGCTCAACAACATGTTGTCCAGGGCAAGATATTCGAGACCCGATATATCAAACACCCGCAAGGCATCTTCCGGACTGCAGACCACAGGTTCGCCATGCAGATTGAAGGAAGTATTAAGGATGACGCCTTCCCCGGTAAGTTCCTCGAAATGTTTCAATACGCGGAAATAATCTGGATTCATGCGGTCCGAGACTTCCTGGGGGCGCCCGGTGAAATCGTAAGGATGTACAGCAGCCGCGAGTGCCGCGCGTTTTTCCGCGCGCGTATCGAAGGTCATAATCATGTGGGGCGCCGGCATCGGCTTGGGCTTCAGGAAGTATTCATCGCTTCGCTCTTCCAGAACCGATGGGGCAAATGGCATCCAGAAATCGCGGCATTTGATCATTTCATTGATCGTGCGAACGGCATCGTGATGGGCGGCATTCGCGAGGATGGAGCGGTTCCCCAGCGCACGCGCCCCGAACTCGCAGCGTCCTTTGTATCGCGCAACAATGTGGCCGCGGCTCAGCAACTCGGCGACCTTTTCTTCAATATTCTTTTCCTCTTGGATCACCACGGGGCGATGGAATTTGTAGTCACGAAGTGTCTCCTCGATCCGCTCCGCGCCGTGTTCCATTCCAAGATAGAGATGGTTTAGCGGGCGTGGAGTCTCGCCAAATTCTTTTTGATACAGAAGCCACGCCGCGCCAATGGCGTTGGTTTCGTCTCCGCAGGAGGGAAACACAAAGAGTTCTTCAAGCTCCGGGAGTTCGAGAATGCGTTTGTTGGCCTTCACGTTCATGAACACGCCGCCGCTGAGGGCCACTTTTTTGATGCCGGTTTCGCGAATGCAGTTTTGGACCCAGGTAGCCAGGAAGCGCTCCATAAACAGTTGGCTGCCGGCCGCCACATGATCGAACCGCCTTCGTTCGATCATCCGCGAAAGATAGGCGGAAGCCAGCTGCATCGGAGGGCTCCCATTCCTCCGCCTCCACACCATCGGGTTGTCTGGATCAAATTCGAAGAGTTGCCAAAAGTCTTCCGCGAGCGCTTTCGCATCGTTCGATTTTTCCGCGTACGAGGCGAGACCCATGACTTTGTATTCGTGTTCAAGAGGGCACATTCCCAGCAAAAAGGTGATCTTGCCGAAGAAGGCGCCAACCGAATGGCTTTCTTCGGTCCGGGCGATTGTTCGAAGAGTCTCAGCGTTTCCGATATTCACGGTGGCGCAAACACAATCGCCGGCGCCATCGCACGTTAGAACCAGGATGTCCTCGTCCATCTTTCCCCAACCAAAATATGCCGCTGCCGCGTGGCACAGATGGTGGTCAAAGCCGTTTGCCTGGGGACTACGGACGTCCATGCTTGCAGCAATCTCTTGCTCGAGGGATTTTCGTTTGAGTTGATTGATTGCGTTTGAGATAACTGGCGACTTCCGGGCAAGAGTCTTGGCCGCGTTAAGGGCACCCTTGGAAGTTTTGCCGTAACTGGCAAGAATTGCATCGCGGCGCCACTCGCACTTTGTAAGATTTTGTCCACCGAATGCAACCGGCAGATTGGTGAGCGCATGCTCTGGCGTGTCATAGCTTTTGGCGATGGCCGCGAGCGTTTGATTCGGGAGCCCGCCCTGGTTCTTTACCCTGGTAAGGCGCTCTTCCTGAAGAGCAAAGGCCAGTTCACCATCGTGGACAACGGCCGCGGATGCGTTATGCCCGTTGTGTATACCAATTACAAGTCGGGGGTTCATTTTATTCTCGCTTGCGATTATTGTTCGAGCGGATTCGAAAAAGACTGGCTGGAATTACCTGATTGCCGCGCTTGCGAGCTTGCCGGGAACAATCCGCTGCGCGTTGATTTCTTCGTGGAGGACGCTCTTGAGAGTCTCACTTACGCAAATAATTTCCTCCAAAGTCATTGTTGGAAAAAATGGGAGCGCCATGCACCGGTCCGCAGCCGTCTCCGTGTGGGCTAACGTTCGTGGAGGAAGTGTCGCCAGCGTGGCGAAATAAGGTTGCCGGTGAATCGCCGGAAAATAGGCCTGGCACTCGATCCCAAGTTCTCGAAGCCGGAGCATAACGCGATTTCTCACGTCATTCGGCTCCGGCAAATCCAGTTGAACAACATACACGAACCAACTGCGCTTTAGTCCGGGAACGTCCTGGGGAAGTAAAAGATGAGGAATGCCGGATAAGGCGGAATTATATGCGGCCGCGACTCTCTCGCGTTTTCCGAGCAACTCATTTATTCGAGCCATCTGCGCAATGCCCAACGCGCTGTGCAATTCGCTGAGACGGTAGTTATAGCCGAGGCGGGTGTGGCTTAACCACGCGGAGCGATCATCGCGACCCTGGTTCCGCAGGCTACGGCACGCGCTAGCGAGTGCCTCATTGTTGGTCAGCAGCACTCCACCCTCGCCGGTGGTGATCTGCTTATTTGGATAAAAGGCGAAGACGGCCGCCTCGCCAAAACTGCCAGCTCGCCGCCCGTGGTACTCCGCTCCGAGCGCTTCGCAGGCATCTTCGATAACCCGCAGATTGTACCGCTCGGCAAATTCGAGAATACTTGCCATATCACACGGCAAGCCAAACACATGAACAGGCAAGATCGCTTTAATGCCACGACCGCTTGCTTTGTTGAGTAGTATCCCAGCACGAGGATCGAATGTGCATTGATCTTCCAAAAAATGCCGGAGTTTGGCGGTGTCGATGTTCAGGGAAACAGGGTCGATGTCGATGAAAACCGGATGTGCGCCCTCGTAGAGAATGCAATTGGTGGAAGCCACAAAACTGAAGGACGTGGTGATGACCTCGTCGTGTGCTCCGATGCCGAGCGCGCGAATCGTCAGATGCAGAGCACTAGTGCCGCTATTCATTGCGACGGCATATTTCATGCCGGAGTATGTCGCGAGCTGTTGCTCGAATTCTTCGACCTTTGGGCCGATGCTCAGCCGGCCAGATCGCAAGACTTCTACGATGCTGCTGATTTCCACTTCTCCGATATCCGGCTTGGACAATGGTATTTTCACGATAATAGCCTCAACTTTTGTGGCTCAGACTTGAGCGAGTTCCCGCGCGCGAGATATCTGGCAGCGCTTCTCTGCAAACGAAGGAAATATGACATTCAAATGGTGAATTAACCTTGGCACATCATTGCAGTTCAATTCCTGCTCCAGGATGTCAACTGCGGAGAGTATATCCTCGGCGAGTGGATCCTGCCCCGCGAGCACGTGAATCCCTTTCTGGGGACTCGGCACAGGATTCTCCCATTCCGTCCATAACTCTTCATTTATTTTTTCACCTTCCCGGAGTCCGACAAAATGTATAGGGAGTTCTTTTCCCGGAGCGAGTCCCGCCAGCAGGCTCATGCTTTTCGCAAGTTCGTAGATATTGATCGGCTCACCCATCTCCAGCACAAAAGTCTCACCGCCACACCCATGGACCGCGGCACGCAGAATAAGGTGCACCGCTTCAGGGATGGACATAAAGAACCGGGTTGCCCGCGGATCGGTGACATGCAGGGGTTCGCCCTTCTGAATGTGATCCCAGAAGAGGCGGACAACGCTGCCGGTGCTCCCGGCAACATTTCCGAAGCGCACGTTCATGAATCGCGTTGCGTGGCGGCCCGCCAAATGCTGGATGCAGAGTTCCGTCAATTTCTTGGAGAGGCCCATGTAGTTTTCCGGATTGACGGCTTTGTCGCTGGAAATATTGACGAAACGTTCCGCATGATGTGCGTAGGCGGCAACGGCGACGTTTCGGGTTCCCAGGACATTGTTGCGAATCGCCTCACTCGGATGGAGTTCCAGCAAGCCCACATGTTTGTGTGCGGCTGCGTGAAAAACGATGGACGGCTGGTGTGTCTCAAAAACTTCGTCGATTCGAAGGCGATGAGTAACATCCACCAGGAGGGGCTCAATGGCTAATCTCGGATAAAGTTCGCGCAATTCGCGGTCAATATAAAAAAGGCTGTTTTCGGTCTTATCCAGAAGCAAAAGCTTCTCGGGCCCCGATGCGGCAATTTGGCGAGAAAGTTCGGAGCCGATGCTGCCGCCGGCTCCAGTAATCAGCACCACGCGACCCTGCGCAATTCCCGAAACCTCGCCGGGGTCTGGTTGCACTTCTTCGCGCCGCAATAAATCCTCGATGCGCAGATTCCTAATGTCGCGCAGGGATACGTTGCCATCCATGAGTTCCGATAAAGTGGGAAGGGTACGCACAGGGAGTCCACATTGACAGCAAATCGTGAAAAGCCGGCTCATTTCAGTAGTTGTCGCACTTGGGATACAAATCAATACTTCGTCCACAGCTTTTGCCCGCGCGGCTCCGGGGAGCAACTCCGTTTTGCCAAGAACGGGCACGCCACAAATCGTAGTGCCATGGGTATTCGGATTATCGTCAAAAATCGCGGTTGGGCGGAATCGCGAATTCGGATGGGCCAAAAGTTCCCTGACCAAGGTGGCCCCGGCGTCACCGGCACCGACGACCGCGATGCGTTTTAGGGGTTTATGCCAGCTCGCCGCCTGCGACTGGTAGATCCGTGCGCCAAAATGCAAGGCCCCAAGCAAGAACTGGCACAAAGCCCAGTCCATCACCAGTAGTGCCAACGGATGCGGGCCGCCAGTTTCCTGGCGGCTGACAAAGATCGCAATGACCACGCTGCTTAGCCCGATCGACTTTACAATAGCGATAAGTTCGTGCACACTGCCATGCCGCAACGAACTTCGGAATGGCCCGAGCAGCAGGAGACACACCGAGCGGGCCGATAGTACGATCATCAGGTCCAACGCCAGGGGCAGTTGCCTGCGCGCCACCGCATCGTCCAAAATCCAAACCGCGAGAAGGAACGAGAGAGCACTAAGGGCGATTTCCGTGGCGAGTAAGAGGGCCGGGCGTCGAATTCCGTTGCTCGAGGCAGAAGGACTGCTGGACAAAGGCCGCGGCGGAGCTGCAATACCCCGCACGTGTGCTATGGGCACCGCGTCCAGATTCTCTTCCTGATGCTTAGACCCCAAGTTCATCGTGAAAGCCGATCCAGCACCGAAGGGAGCGTCGGCACTTTTTGGTTAATGACTACTCCAAGGAGTCGAATCTTCGCGGTTGCCAACAGTCGCCGCCTGTTGGCCAGGGTGGTGGCAGTGATGCCCGAAGGTTCCATCACCATCACCGTGCCATCGGCTGCCTTGCAAATGGAGGTCGCCAGCGCGCTTGAGGTAAGGGCGGGCCCGTCCAGGAGCACATAGTCGAACTCCTTACGGAGTTCGCGCAAACGAGTCTCTACAAGTGAACTATCCGGAAGCAGCAGAACGTGCTTGCATTGATTTCCAGCAGGCAAGAACCAGAGATTGGTGTCGCCAACTTGAGCGGCAGAACACTTGGACGGCTTGGGCTCAGAGATTGCGTCGGAAATCCCTCGTAGCTCCCCGCCTGAAAAATGTTGATGAAGAAACGGGGCTTCAAAATTCACGTCGACAATGCAGACCTTTCCATCCACGCAACTGGCAAGCGATTTTGCGGCTTGGATACACGCCGAACTGCACCCCGTATGTCGCGTCGCGCCGGAAAAGGCCACCATCCGACTTTGTGGCCCGGGACGCTCAAAAAATACTTTCCGCACGAGCGTGAACACCGGATCATCCTTGGCGGCAGGATGCCTGCGCTTGGAGGACGATTCGCGGCGGGCGTCGCCCTCAAGTAACAGGTTGGTGCCCGAAAAAGTCGGCAGCCCCTCAAAATATTCCTGGCGCCAGCCCGCCCGGCTCAGTAGTTCGAAGTTTTTGCTCATTCTAGTTTGCTCACAACTTTGGGACAAACGATTCCTAACGTATTGGGTCCGTTTCACGGACCGATTCGTAGCCTTGCAATTGGGCAAGGACCGGAACATCCAGGAATTTCTCAATTTGTTGCGGACTCTGCATCTGAGGATCGAGTCGGTCCTGAACAAAAACAACTCCCATGCTGAACAGACAAGCAACCAGCCATCCCACGAGAAGAGTGATCGGCACAGGGTTGGTTGGGAGAATGGGAAAGGTGGCCGGTTGAGCGATTGACACATTCAGGATGCGGTATTTGTCAAAAGCATCGGAAATGTGCGCTTCCTCTTTTTTGTTGAGATACAAAAGATAGTTGGCTTCGGCAACTTTGACATTTCTCAGGAGGGCTTCCTGCTGGAGCTGTTTCTGATCGCGATCTACCAGCGTCTGGCGATAAGAAGAATCTACGGCGGAAACGGAGTGCGCCTTAGCTTTCAAGGACGCGAGGTCAGCGGTCGCTTTAGCGAGTTCCTGCCGAAGAAATTCATACGTTGGATTCTGGTCCGTGGTTTCTTCCTTCAACGGGGAAGTTTGCTGAGCGTCGATCGCCGCTTTGACTTGCGCGATTTGGGTATCCACTTCGCGGACCATACGGTCGCCGGTTGCGTATTTGTTAGTCAAGTCCACGCGCTGCTGTTCCAGGCTGACCAGCGAGGAACGCAGTTGCTGCATCAATGCGCCGTTATCCGCAGTGTGCAACTGGGTGGTGATTCGTGGAGGCGTTTTCGCCAGCAATGTTTCAAGCGAGCGCACGTGTTCCTCCGCTGCGGGTATGGCAGCTTGTGTCACTCGCATATCCAATTCAAACTCAGCGAGTTTCGGCACGGAGGAGTCTCTTTCTGTTTGCGAGGTTACGAGTCCAGCGTCGCGATTAAAGTCCGCGAGTGCTTGGTCCGCATTCTCCAATTTGTTCCTATATTGCTCTGCTTCGCGATCAAACAAGTCGCTGGCGTTGGAGGACCGGTGGACCGCAGCGTGTTTGGTGAGGTATGCATTCCCAAGCGCATTTAAAACCTGGGCCGCAAACTGGGGATCGGAAGCCGGGTAAGTGACCGAAATAATGAACGACTTTTTGACCGGTTCAATCCTCAGATCTCGACCCAATTTCATCGCTGCTTTGCGAATGCGTGTCTGTTCATCATCGGGCGCCGCAGGCGGTAACGCCCATCCCAGAATTTCATCCAGAAATGAGCTGCCCTTTCTGTTTTGCAGGCCGCAGGAAACTACCACGTTTTCCAGTAGATCCTGGCTGCGGAGAAGAGCCACTTCGGAATTGATATCTTCTTCGGTGAGGCTTGGAAGGTTTTGCTCCATGGCTGCGGTTTGCTGAGCAGTGACAATCGGATCCGCCCGTTCCCGATGGACCAGAATTTTCAATTCGGACTCATAGCGCTTCGGTATGAAGGCCGCGGCGACAATCGCTCCCAGGAAGATCGTCGCGAAACACCACGCGAACGTGCGCCGGCGCCGATATCCGATTTCCAGGAGTTCCCGAGCTGTCACCGTGGACGGTGAATGGCTACTGCGATCTACCAATACGATCTGATGTTCGTCCATAACACTTCTCCATAACCAGCGACCTACAACAAGGCCGGGCTGAAGTAGGTGCCTAGTGAAGTTCGGGGGAGGAAGCGGTCAATGGTAGCCATGAAAGTTTTTGGCACATAGAGCATGTCGCCCGGTTCCAGCATCAGGTCTTCCTGAGGATCTTTGCTGCTGAGCACTTTTTTCAGGTTTAACACTTTTACCTCAACGGTGTCGTCGCTATATCGCCGGAAAAGGAGAACTTGCTTACTTTTGGCAAAATCAACGAAGCCGCCGGCAATCGCAATCGCTTGCGCTGCAGAAGTATCTCCTCGAAGGTCGTACTTGCCCGGTTTTCCAACCTGACCGCCGGCTACGAAATAGGGCTTCTCGAATTCGCGAAGCACCACGCTGATCACCGGATCGTTTAATACGTTTACGTATGCTTTCTTGAGCGCATCGATGACTTCAGGAACGGTGAGCCCCTGGATGTGCACGTCATTTTGCAATCCTTTCAACTGCACAAAACCATCCGGCTGGACAGTCACTTCTTGATCGAATTCCGGCGTATAACGAAAGGTCAGTTCCAAGATGTCGTCCGGCTCAATCCGGTAACGCGGATTTCTTTGGCGCACCTTGGGGTGCGTAGCGTCGCCAGTGTTCAGACTTCCCGCAGGTGGGGTTGGCGGTGCGGCACCCTTTGGGACTTGAGACTCTTGGGGCTTCGATTGCCCATGGAGCAGCACGGGCACGAACGGGGTGCAGGCCCAGAAAAGTATCATTCGCAGGAATGCGCGATTCATAGTGTTACCCTCCGCCTTCGGCCATCAATAACCACTGTCACCTCTTGCGGTGAGCTTCCAGGGAAACTCTGGAGACAGATCTGGAATCACGATGGGTTGGTTCTCCTGCAGAACCGTGTCCAGGTCGCGAATCTGTGGATTGTGCGACCTGATTTGACTGACGACGATTCCATCCGATCTTCCGTAGTATTTGCGCGCCACCTGGTAGAGAGTGTCTCCGCGATGAGCGAAAATTACGCGCGTAATGGCTTTTTCCTTGCGCGCAGGTTCTTGCGCAGCAGTAAACTTCGACGCAGGCTCGTTGGAAGCCGTACCCGTCTCCTTCAAGCCAATATTATTGATGACCGGAGTCTGCTCGATGGAAACCCGCTGCACTTCCGGTAACGGCACTGGAGGCTTTGGTGGCTGTAAAGCCGGTGAAGGCAAATCGGGGAGTGTCGGCGAATGAATGTCGTACCCTGTCACGCGCGCGACAACCGTTTCTACCAGGGGGCCATGAATGGAATCTAATACGCCGAACCTTGGGTTACTTTCAAAGACGATTAGCAAAAACGGCAAGATGACCAGTCCAACCACGAAGAGAATCGCCGAACGCCCGTGGTGACGTGGAGCGGGATTCGGGAAGTCGGCCGCTAAATTTGCATTCAAGATGTCACTGAGCCATGGGTTTGAGGGAGGCGGGGGCGTTTCCTGCGCGGTAGTCTGGGGTGCGGGCTCGTGCTCTGCCAAGACCGCCTCCACGATTGGCGGCCCGATATATCTCCGGCTTTCCGCAAATCCCAGTGAAAGGCACGAAAAGCAGAGACTGTTGATGTTCCGTGGAATCCCGCGACTGGCTTGTGCAATTAGCCGCTGGGCTTCGCGGGAAAATATCTCATCAACTCTGCCGCCTGCCCGGCGGATACGGTAGCCGATGTATTCCGCGACCTCGCTCTCTGAAAGGGGTTGCAACTGAACAAAACTTGAGATGCGCTGCCGCAATTGAAGCAATTCCGGCGCGACGAGTTTTTCCGAAAGGCCAGGCTGGCCGGCCAGTAGAATATGCATTAATTTCGAAGCCGGAGTTTCGAAATTCGACAACAGTCGCACGGCCTCGAGCACCTGCGGACCCAGATCCTGCGCTTCATCGATCACCCAGACAAAGTGTTTTCCCGCGTGGAGATCCTCAAGCAATGCGGATTTCAATGTCTCGTGCATTTGAGGCACGTCATCCGGGTTTGCGTCCAGGCCAAGATCAAGCAGCAGGCTTTCCAGCAATTCTTTTGTGTTGCTGTCCGGCCGGAAGAGAAATGCGGTCCTGGCCGTGGATTTAAGCTTTTCGAGCAGATAGAAAAGCAGAGTTGTTTTGCCCATTCCGGGCTCAGCGACGAGAGCGGTGAATCCGCGTTTCGATTCAATGCCGTATACGAGAGAGGCCAGCGCTTCGCGGTGGGAAGCGGTCAAGTATAGAAATCGCGGATCCGGACTGACCCCAAAGGGTTGTTCGCGGAGCCCGAAAGATTCGAGCACTGCCAACTGGCCGACAGATCTTTCGGCGGATTCCAGGGTGGGCATCGGCAAAGCCCCTTTCGTAGTTGTGGCGGGTGATGAACTTACTCGCCGTGAGATTGGAAGCGATGTTTCCAGTAGTCCGGGATTGCCCTAATTTAGTGTGCGTTCAACACAGTGTGCATCGATCTCTAAAGCAACCGATCGTCCCAATAATTCCACCGAAAGCACCAGCCGCGATGATTTGTCTCTTCGTTCGAGAATACCGTTCACTCCAGCGAGCGGCCCTCCGACCACGCAAACGTGGGCACCTTTGGTTAGAAATGGGTGAGATTCCACCGGGTAGGGGCTGGAAATGGCGCGGCGAATCGCTTCGATTTCCTGATCGGGAATCGCGGCTGGCGCGCCAGCCACGGATACAATTCCGCTTACTCCGGGAGTTCCAAGAATCTGCAGCCGGCGGTCTTCAATTCCTGCTATAAACAGGTAGCCTGGAAAAAGTGCACAGGAAATTCTTTTTTTCCTGTCGCTCCACTGACGCCATTGACCCGACGTGGGGAAAAAGGTCTCAAATCCTTTTTTGACCAAGTGATCTTCCACCAAATGCTCATGTTGATAGCGAGTGTGTACCGCATACCACGGCGTTGTTTTCTGATGAGCCTGGTAAATTGTGTTCGACTCAATAGTTTCCACAGCTTCGCCCCTTGGCTCACAGACTGGTTACCAGCCCAAAAGCCCATTTAATTGACATCAAGCTCGTACGCTCGGCGGCAGCGCCAAATTCTTAGCACTTCGCGTGCCGGAACAAACTCAATTCATGCGCGGTTCACGGGAATCTTCCCGGGACGACGACAAATTTGCTTCCGTGGCGTCGCTTTGGCCATGCCGGGTTCGTGTCCAGACTGCGAACTCCGCGGGCATCTCCACGCCGGAGCCGCGGGTCACTCGGACGATCTCACCTTGCATCCGGATGGAAAAAGTTGGCGAGGCGATTGTTCCCCTCGTCCCGGATACGCGCATCGTCAAGTCGACTACATCACCTTCGTCCGGGCAGTCCGCACTCACTACGAGGGCCCCGTCCCCGCTCACGTTGCGGGTCAAACCGGCCCCCTGGCATAGAAGACCCTGCTTGTTTCGCCAGTAGTACTCAATCGAAGCCCTCACTGGGTAGCGCATATGTCTTCGCCGATTCTTGGCTTTTCTCCGATCGATCGCAGTGAGGCTGGGGACTTCGGGTTCTTTCATCGGTGCCCATTTACACTTTTCGAATCGCATGAAAAGGTTAATTTCCTAATCCGGCCAGGGAAAGAAGCGGAAAGTTTTAGCCGCCACGTTTCTATATTTCTCAAGTAATTCCGGGAGACCGGGCCCTGAAAACCAGACACTATTCTTGGCCCGCTATCGGCAATCGTCTTGAATCGTCTTAGGGGTATCTTTCTACCTATGGAAATCCGCGGTCCGTGTTTTGGGAGGGACAAACGTACCTAGAGCGCGCGGTCAAAGAAACGTAACATGGCATCGTTTTTGCACTTACTCCGGAGTGCGCAGCGGCCCGAAGGAATGGGGGAAGTTCGAAACACAGGACTTAGCGCGATCCAGCCAGCGGAAATTTTTCCTAGGCCATAGCGTTTCGACATACTAGCTGCATCCCCTAGGGGTTCTGAAGCGGAATGCGCCAGAAATTCTTACAGCCTAAGGGATCTTTCATGTGCCCGGCCATCAGGGATCGGCCCAACCCAGTCGAAGTCAAACTCAATATAGAGGTGAGATAGATGCACGCAGCCGTCGACCAAGAACTCTCGATCTCCCTGCTTGTCGCGGAGCATTCGCGCATGGGATGTCACTTGATGGAAACCGCGCTTCGCCGCAGTCGTCACATCGTGGTTGCAAACTCCGTAATTGAATCGAGTGAAGTCCTTGAAGCCTATAAATCCACAAATCCTGATGTTTGCGTAATCAGCAACGCATTAAAGGATGGACCTGCCGCAGGATTCCGGGTTACCCGGGAACTTCGGAAAATCAGCAGATCTTCGGCGGTTATCCTGCTGCTTGAAACTCCCGACAGAGCCCTGGTCGTTGAAGCTTTTCGTTCCGGCGCCCGCGGCATTCTTTCGCGTGACGACCCCTTTGAAATGCTGCAAAAATGCATTCTCAAAGTCTACGAAGGCCAGATATGGGCAAATAGTGAACAGCTCAGCTTCCTCCTGGAATCTGTAGCGGACGCCCCCCCGCCGCTGATCACCGATGCGAACGGAGCCAAGCTTCTGACGAATCGCGAACTCAGCCTGGTTCAACTGGTTGCCGAAGGCCTCACCAATCGCGATATCTCGAAGGAACTGCGATTGAGCGAGCATACTGTCCGAAATTGCCTGTTCCGTATTTTCAATAAACTTGGCGTGTCCACGCGCCTTGAATTAGCGCTTTATGCGATTCATCAACGGAACAGCCCGGATCCCGGAACGGCGGGAACGCAGGAATGATGCCGCACGAAAAAAGAGCCCTCCGGGGTTAGTGGAAACCTCGAAGGGCCCAGTCATTGTGACTTCCATCAAATGGTCATCTGACGTGTTTTTGCATTACTGACCGACCCGAACGTTGATTGCAACGTAGTGGCCCTGGTCAACTCGATAGGTCACGTTGGCGTCTACCCCCACTTGCAGGTTTCCATCAATTGTTGTGTTGCTATCGACCTGAAAAGTCATGGCTTTCGCACCTGAGCCCGAATCCGGCGACTCATTCGAAATGTTCGCTGAGGACACGGACAATGTGAACGAAGTTTTGCCAATGGCAGTCACCTTTCCCGAAACAGACTGTTCTTCGGCGGTGCTCTGTGGGCTGGCCGCGGTTGCCTTATGAGCCACCAAAGGCACTACGCACAGAAAACCTGCAAGGGCAAAACACGCAATTACCGACACACTAACTCTGGTAATTTTTTTCATACTCACAAACCTCCTCGGAATTTTGTGGCCGGTAGTTCTGTAACTGCACATTTAGGACCATTTCCTTTGGCGAGGAAACTTTCCACTATGTCCCAAAATATAAATAGGTTGGGTAGGTAGGGACTTAAAACCTGGCAGCAACTGATTGAGTACTGGAACTGGGAATCTATTCCAGCGACCCAAACGAACTTTCTAAGAGTGAACAGCAGGCCCGCGGGCTACGTTAATTGTTCAATTTATTCGAAGAGGTAGGAGGCCGAAGGCTGCCGGGAGCTATCACGCTAGATTCGGGAACATTTTTCTCGGGACTGGCTGGCTTGTTTGAATCAAAAATCGAAGGGTTCAATGACGCCGTCAAATCCAGCACTTTGCCGTCCAGAATGAGGCTGGTCAGCAGAAGTTCATATCGAAAGCCCTCTGGATGGCTCCCGTTGCGCAACAGCACCAGCATTCCCCGAACTTCCGTATTTTCCGGCACAAAGATACTCTTTTTTCTGTCCACTAGTGGGGAGATCAAAATCCCGTGAAAGGCAGAGCCATCCAAGTCTGCGCTTGAGTCGATAGCATCGAGCAACTTCACACGCAGCACAGTACCCTTCGGTAGTGTGTCCAATGGGTTTGTTGCCGCTGGGATCAGGCGCGACTGCGAATAGAAAGTAAGGATTGTTCCGGCAGTGGCGCGCATAGGTGTCACGCTTGGCGACTGAGCAGAAATCGGCTCTGTCCATAAAACCAGGACAGACAGAATTGCAGCTAGGACGTTGCGCATGGGCCGGGCAATCCTCAAGACATTCGCTTATCTAAATTTCAGTCTAAGATCGAGTAGCGGGGACGTCAACGCTTACCGTGGGCTTTTTTAGTACGAAGCATCTTGGCTCGGGTCAATTTTATTTCATGACAGTTGGGCATTCTTTTCTACAAAGAGCGTGCTTTCTTCCAAACTAGATTGGGGAGTTCTACATTAAGGACGCGACGCAGGTATGTGGCTGCGTGGGAAGCCGCTCGGTCTTTTCCTTCTTCAATATCTCTGACTGATTCGGATGGTGAGACCCAGACCTTAGCGGCAACGTTGTATACAGATGCCTGAACACCAAGGGGGCCATCTTCGGCGAATAAACGGAGATGCTCCTTGCCAATGATGATTTCCGCGCAAAAGCCGTGTTCCAGCATTAATGCACTTTAGCATTTGGGATGATTGGCAACCACTGTTGTAGCATCGCGGGTCTTCTAACTGTCCAATTAGGGCCTGATACCGCTTGCAATCCTGATTGGGCGGCTTGCCAGAAAAGATCGAGAATTCATGATGTTTAGGTCGCCTTGTTACGTAACATTGGTAAACCGGCGGAGGAGAATTGCCGCCTCGGGGTAGATTCACCGCCCATGACTACCACTAGTAAGCATGATGTTTCATTTTCCTCTGCTTTCGCATTTGCCATTGCGTTTCGGTCTGGAGCGCACCTGTCCATTTTGCAACAGCCGCACCATCATGGGGATGAATGCCTGCACCGCTCTCCAGCGCATGTTTTGCAGCATCTTTGGATTGCGATCTTATCTCTGTCGGGATTGCGACCGATTCTACTATGCCCGCCCAACCAAATCTCCTCGGCGAGACTGAAATCCACAATGCTTGACACAATGCTTGAAAGGATGCCGTCTGATCTGCAGTCCAATGAATGGTCCCGGCTCTTACCTTTACCCAATTTTGTGGTAAGCGCGTTTACCAGGACTTTATCGTCTAATTTGTGACTTCGAGGATTGTTTCCGGGTTGCCGACCACTTGGAGTACATATATTTGAGTTGATGATATTACCCCAATGGTACCACGCGCGGGGAGAACTATCAGAGGTCGCGACCAATGGTCGAATCACTTCTGGACCGAGCGATAATCTTTGCAATTGCACCCCGGATACCAACACGGATGCGTCCTGCCCTTCGACGTGCTCTTCGAATGATGGATGGCGATCCCATGGGAGCAGCGGCAGGATTTCTTTGTGGGGCGGGGGAGCGAGCGGCGGTCGTGCACTGTGAGATGTTAGGACGGCAAGCCGCATGGGCAAGAACTCAGGTAACAAACGCGGTTCACATAGGCGTTACCCTGTATTCCTGTCTAGCCGCGTCGGTGCTCTGCTAGAAGCGTGAGGGCCGTATGAAAATCGCCCAGGTAGCGCCACTCTATGAAAGCGTCCCTCCTAAGCTATATGGAGGCACGGAAAGAGTAGTGTCGTATCTGACTGAAGAGCTAGTCGAGCTCGGACACGAAGTTACCCTGTTCGCCAGCGGGGACTCTGAAACCGCCGCGCGACTCATACCCGCTTGTCGGAGGTCTCTGCGCTTGGATGAAGGCTGCATCGACCAGCTCGCTCATCATTACGTGATGCTTGAGGACGTTATAGAGCGCATCGACGAATTCGATATCATTCATTTCCATATCGACTACGTGCACTTTCCCCTTTCGAGAATCACTCGGTTCCCGCATGTTACCACCCTCCACGGACGCCTGGATCTTCCGGACCTAGTTCCTCTGTATCGAAAGTTTCGGGAAATGCCCGTGGTCTCCATCTCTCAAAGTCAGCGCAGACCATTATGTTGGGCAAATTGGGTTGGCAATGTTTATCATGGCGCACCCGGTTTTCTTTCTCCAGGCGATGGCGGTGGCAAGTACCTCGCGTTCCTCGGACGAATTTGCCCGGAGAAACGCGTCGATCGCGCCATCCAAATCGCACTAGAAGCCGGCATGCCGCTGAAGATCGCAGCCAAAGTGGATCGCGTGGATCGCGAATATTATGAATGCAAGATTAAGCCCCTACTGGCGAATCCGAATATTGAATACATCGGAGAGATCACAGAGAATCAAAAGGCCGATTTCCTCGGCAATGCATATGCACATCTTTTCCCGATCGACTGGCCGGAACCCTTTGGCCTGGCAATGATCGAGGCCATGGCCTGCGGTACGCCGACAATTGCGTTCAATTGCGGGTCTGTGCCCGAGGTAATCACCCACGGGGTGAGCGGGCTGATTGTGGATAACATGCGGGAAGCGGTGGATGCAGTCGTGGAAATATCCGCTCTGAGTCGTGTGGACTGCCGACGGGAATTTGAGACGCGTTTTACCGCATCGAGAATGGCGCGGGATTACATTAAGCTTTACGAGGCGATGTTGAACGCCAAGTCTCTCCCCATTGAGACGCGGCAAAGTCAGTCCTTGCTCACTCTCTAGGACGGAAGGGTTTTCGCCTTGGCGGACATTGTCCGGGTTAAAAATGATTACTACGTCCGAGCTTCTTCCGCGCTCGCGGACGACCGCACCCGCGTACTCAAATATGGCGATACTTTTGCCGTTTTCAACCGGTACGGAGACATCGAATCTTTCGGCCCCTCGCAAAGCGGCCTTTTTCATGTTGAGAGCCGACATCTTTCCCGCTTTACGATGCGCGTCAATCAACAGCAGACATTACTATTGAGTTCGACGATCCGCGAAGACAACTCTTTTTTAGCAGTAGACCTTACGAACCTTGACAGTCCTGTGAATAACGGCCACACCGCGCCAAGAGGAACCGTCCACATATTTCGATTACAATTTCTCAGAGAGGCAGGCTGTTACCAGCAGATTCGGCTGCTCAACTATAGCCCTTTCCCTGTTCACTTTTCACTCCTTCTTCAATTCGATGCGGACTTCTCTGATATTTTTGAGGTGCGCGGTACCAGGCGGGTGCGAAAGGGTGATCGCCTGCCCGATCTGATTGAGGGAGATGCCGCGATTCTTGCGTACAAGGGTTTAGATGGTGTTACGCGCCGCACTCGCCTGGAGTTTTCGCCGCGGCCCACATCTCTTACGACGCGCGAGGCCAGGTTCCAGATAACACTAGAGCCGAAAGAAGATGAATCCATCTATAGCACAGTTTCCTGCGAACGTAATTCTGGCAGTAAACGCTTTGAATCCTTCCCTGCAGCTTTCCGGGGATTGCAACACGATTTTGGCCGCACCGGCATTGATGACTGCCGAATCACGACAACCAGCGAAAGCTTTACCGCATGGTTGACGCGCTCGGCCGCAGATCTGCGAATGCTGATTGAAGGTAATCCGGAAGGTCCGTATCCATACGCCGGAGTGCCGTGGTTCAACACCGTTTTTGGTCGCGACGGCATCATTACTGCTCTTGAGTGTTTGTGGATGGCACCTCGCATCGCGGAAGGGGTCTTGAACTACCTCGCAGAAACTCAGGCCACGGAAGAAATAAACGAACAGGATGCCGAGCCCGGTAAAATTCTTCATGAAATGCGTCGGGGCGAGATGGCGGCGACGAATGAAGTTCCCTTCGCTCGGTACTACGGCAGCGTGGATTCTACTCCGCTTTTCGTCGTTCTTGCCGGTGCTTATTTTGTACGGACGGGGGATTTGCCGTTTCTCAAACGAATCTGGCCGAACGTCAAGCGCGGCTTGCAATGGATCGAAAAATACGGCGATTGCGATGGAGATAGTTTCGTCGAGTATCAGCAACGGTCTTCCAAGGGCCTGGTGCAGCAGGGTTGGAAAGATTCCAATGACTCCGTCTTCCATGCGGACGGACGTTTGGCCGAGCCGCCAATTGCGCTGTGTGAAGTGCAAGGTTATGTGTACGCGGCCAAGCGGTCCGCTGCGCTGATTGCCCGTTCGTTGGAGGAATCGGATTTTGCCGAGAAGTTGGATTTAGAGGCAGAAACACTTCGAGCGAAGTTCGAAGCAGCTTTCTGGTGCGATGATCTTGGCACGTACGCGCTTGCTCTGGATGGGAAAAAGCAACAGTGCCACGTGCGTAGTTCCAATGCGGGGCACGCTCTTTTTTGTGAGATTGCGAGTCAAGAACGGGCGGAGGCCGTAACAGCGTCGCTGATGAGTGAACAGTGTTTCTCCGGATGGGGCGTTCGGACGGTCGGTGCGTCTGAGAGTCGCTATAACCCGATGTCCTACCATAATGGTTCCGTCTGGCCGCATGACAATGCCCTGATCGGCCTTGGTTTTTCACTCTATGGCATGAAGGAGCAAACGTGCAAAATCCTGCATGGCCTGTTCGAGGCCAGTCGTTACGTTGAATTGCGACGCATGCCCGAGCTTTTTTGCGGTTTTCACAAAAGACCCGATGGAAGCGGACCGACGCTATATCCCGTCGCCTGCGCGCCTCAGGCATGGTCTGCGGGATCAGTATTTTTGCTCCTAAAGGCCGCCCTCGGATTGGAAGTGCGAGCTTTGGAAAGACAAATTTACTTCTCCAAACCGCACCTCCCTTTAAATCTGGATGAAGTTATCATCGAGAATTTGCGGATCGGAGATGCTTCCGCAGATTTACTCATCCGCCGAGAGGGATCGAGCGTCGATGTGAAACTTCTCCGCCAACGCGGAGACATCGAAGTCCTTAAGCGCAGCTGACATTACCTATCTCCGCGTCGTCACGGGACATGGACATCTCTGTATCGACAGCCGCACAAATTCCGGCGTAGAGACAGCAATTTCAAGCAGCGCTCCAACAGCCTTTTGGTGAAGTGTAAGTGGCTCCGTCAGACCTGGGACCCTCATCGCCCCTCCCTCCGAACCACACCTACCCCAACGTGTACCTCGCTGCCGCGATGCGATAGAATTCTTATGCACCCGCCTCCACCCCTGCGAAATCACCAGTCGCTTGTCTCCCAGCTGGGCTTCGTACAGCGAGAAGGTTTAAATATGGAAACGCCTGTCTGCCCGATTCATATAATCGAAATGGAAAACTTGTATCAAGTTGATTTGGGAAAGTACGTTTGGGTTTGCCCTAAAATTGGTTGCAAGGAACGCTACGTTGAGGGCGGCGGCCACATCACAACGGATGAGATTCCGCCGCGAAGACCTTGACTCGGAGCGTGGGGAGGGAACAGCGGGCGTGGGGGTGGTTCGAAGGAAAGGGTAGTGCGGGTCCCAGTACCAAGATGTTCGATTAGCCCGCCAATCGCTAATTTTAGCATTCATTCTTGACAGGATTTTCGATTCGCGTTTGAATGGGTTTCCCTACATTTCAGCCAGTCGTCTCTGATACTTATTGCTGTCCATTGGAGGCGTTATGAGTGAAGCTGCTACCACTGTGAGTGTTTTGCTAGCTGACGATGCGGCTGTTGTCCGAAACTCAATCAAACATCTACTGGGTGCAGAATCGAATATCGATGTGCTTTCCGAAGCGGAAAGTATCGAGGAAACGATTTCATTGGCGATGGCTTTGAAGCCCGACGTGATTCTTTTGGACCTAAACATGTCTGAGCCAGATAAAGTCAACACAGCTTTTATCAAGAATCAGTTTGTTCATTGTGGTTCGCGGGTGTTGGCCATGACAATCGGTGACGTCGAAGCCGAGGAGATTAAAAGACTGGCCGAATCCATCGGTGCAGTTGTTTTGCTGGACAAAGCTAATTTGTGTTACGAACTAGTCTCCGCCATTCTCGGCCAGAAGAGGCTGACCGCCTCCCCCGACTAGGGAAAATAGGATGCATCAATTGGGTGGTACACGGCGGTGTGGCCGCAATTGGGGCATTCATATTCCTTGCCGCCTTTTAGCAAGATTGGTTTCGCTGCCAGGTACAGATTCTCAAAGTCGTCATCGTCTATGTTGAATCGCGCCAAACGGTGATTGCAGTTCCGGCAATTTAGGACCCATGCGGCCACAACGTCGCCTCACTACACCCACAATGGGAACTGGTAGAAGAGAAAGATGTACGCAGGTCCCTGTATTTTTCGGTAGGGCGTCTCTTCTGTACTTTAGGCAGGTGGGACACCCCTCGGAGGAAAGGCGTCCCGGTCAGGCATCTGTGTGCGTTGAGGCTTGGTTAAGGGTAGGGAGAGAAAGAGCCGGAAACTATACGGCGTTTCCTGTAATTCTTGGGCCTACGTGAAAACATGTATTTATGTACTAGACCTTGCATGACATTGTTGATCCGATGCCATTTGAATCTCACATACGGGAACTCTTGGAGGAACTCGATAATTGCAGCGACGAGCGAGGGTTGAAGATTGCGTTGGAATTGCAAACCTTAATCCACGAGCTAGTTGAACAATCACTAGCGAAGATGGGCGGACTTCCGTTGCTCACTGCCAGCGCAACTTCGTCACCGAAGGGGCACAGGGCGTTGGGGGAAACCCAAGTAAGTTCCAAGTTCCTAGCAGCGGACCATAGCATAGCCTTATGTCATCCCTCGAAGACGCACTGTTCGCCGTCTATCGGCAAGCTCTTGTTGAAAACAAGAAGACCGTCTCGCTGGAATCCGCGACCTTCCCGGTGCGCCCCACCGCAAAACGAAAACTCAAGCAGGTGGACTTTCAATTCGATGGGAGAGAGCTACGAGGACTTGAACAGAATCCTCTGACGAAATCACGTTGGGCAATGATGGCGAGGAGCGGAAAAAAGGTGATGCAGTTCTTGGAGCAGGGGGAAGTACGTCGCGGTCGTGGCGGATGGGAAGGTGCATCTGTATCCCGGCAAGAAGTAGACGGCACAGCTCCGCAATTTCGAATCAACAATGCGCATATCTCGAATCAGCATCTCTGTTGTCATATTCCTCATCAACGCATTCATCACACAAGCGTCCCGCCAACTCGACATCATTCATTCAATCCACTAGTCTTCGGCGATGGACAAACAACCCGGTGGACTGCGGTTTCCGTTTGACGCCAGCGCCGAGGTCGCTACCGAGAGCAGTCCGAACGCACGCATCATCTCTCGCGTAACTGAGCTTAGCTTGCAGGGATGTTTTCTAAAGACGACTGTCCTGTTTGATGTGCAGCGCACAGTTATATTGAAAATTTTCCACGCCGGGGACTTTTTCGAGGCTAAGGCAACAGTCCTCTATGTCCAAGCATCAGGCATCGGCCTGCTTTTTCAAGAAGTGAAACCTCACTTCCGGTCTGTTTTACAGGACTGGATTTTGAAGGCGTTGAATGACCAACTTAATGCACACAGCCTTCAGAGTGAGAGTGTCGCTAGGCCACCTGCAACGCCGGGGACTTCCTGTCTTCTAGGTCCTAGTAAGGCTGGACCCTAAGGCCACGCGCTGCACGTTCTTAGTCCCGACCTTCCGGTTACGCAATGTTTACATTGTATTACTTGACCCCCTCTCAGAGTCGTGACAGAAGTGCCACAGGACCCCGAAGCCGGGGCGAACGTGAGCGGAAGACGCTCCGGCTTCATTTTTGTGCCGCTTCCCCAAAAATACAGCAACTACCGGATGGAATTCTCTACGCCTGAGAACTAGCCTCTTGACTGAAAGATATGTTCTCGGGCGGGAAATATCTTTCACGGGCGGCCCATCTTAATAGGTGGGCCGCTTTTTTATTCCCTGACCACCCGCGAAAATACAGCAACCACCTGATGGAGTCCCTTAAAGTTGAGAATTACCGTCTTTGTGGAAAGGCGCTAGCTCTTGGACGGGGCTATGTCTTTCAAGGGGCGGCCTATACTCATGGTTAGGCCGTCCCGGCCAAAATCCGCAGCGTTTGCTCGGTTCCTACGCCGAACACCTGATCGCCCCTTCCACCTCGACGGCCAGCATTATTGTGGGGAGATGCTACCCGGTTAACGCTGCCAGCTCAAACGGTCGATGCAACACCACCCAATACGTAGATTCGACAATCCTTCCCGGGCAGCACCCATCTGTTTCGCGGCAATCGGTCAAATTCGGCGCTTCGATGGGATGGGGAGATGCGCGATTCTGTTCTCAGTCAGCGCGATCCGTTCAGTTTTCCTGCGTCCCATGAGGCACCTCTCATTTTAAGTTCCATCTTAAGCTCAGTCTTAAAATAGTCTAAAATGAGATAATAGGAGATAATGAGGTAATAATACAGAGAAACGCTAAGTGATTTACTTGCCTACACTTATGTCGCGAATTATTGGAGTTTTGGGGTGGAGCGGTGTTCTCTGCGAACACGCCGCCACCCTCCTAGGCCGTTTCCTGGAGCAACACCCGAAATAATCCGCCGGCTTGTTTAGTGGGACATCAGCACGCGAATTGTCATTCTGAGGCTATCCGACGAGGATAGCCTCAGGATCTCAACGCAAAGTCCAAGCACCCTTCGCACAACGTCGTCCTGCCAGCACCCAGCCAGCGAACGCCGAGCAGCCCCGCCGACCGCGCCGCCCGTCCCTACTTCTTCAACTCCGGCGCGGGATACTCCGGCAACTTCTCCTTACTCGTATCCGCACGCTTCACTTCCAATTCGTCAAACAACAACGACGGTGAAATAATCGTCTGCGGCAATCCGCCAAACCGATTGCTCACCAGCGGATCATTCCCCAGCGCAATCAAATCATTTCGCAGCGCCCGCACATCCAGTTCATTGAACACCGCCCCGCGAACCAACTCCTCATGACCATCCGAGGCATAAATCCGGTAAAGCAGCCGCGGCGCATTCCCCTGGCCCAGCGTATCCACACGATAGGCATATGCCTTCTCTTCCGCTCCAGCCATCTCCTTCAGTTTTTTCGTCAGGTCCGCCGGCGATTGCGCCTCCGAACTTTTCACAATCATCGTGCCGATTCCCGGAAACGCCGCGGTCCCCGGCGCTGCCCGTCCGTGCCCGTTCGAAGCCGGGAAATCCCGGATCGGCTGCCGGCTCATCAAATAATTGTCCAGCGTTCCGTCGCCGATCACCGTCACCGACTGCCCCGCCACGCCTTCGCTGTCTACATCGTAATTTCCAATCAGTTTCTTCCCGCCAAACTCTTTAATCGTCGGATCGTCCACCACGGTCACAAATTTCGGCAGCACCCGCGTTTTGTAACTCGTCGCAAACGCTCCCGTCGTGCGGTTTGGTTTCCCCAATTGCGGCCTGCGCCCCAGAATGTTTCCGCCAATCAGCCCCGCCATAATGTCGTTGGCCGCATCGGGCGCCATCAGCACCGGCCCGCGGTACGATTCTTCCACAATCGGCGCGGTCCGCAGCGCTTTCAGAGTATCCAGCATCTGCGCCGTCTGCTTCAGCAATTCTTCGCGCTTCGGCAAGTCTTCTGTGCGCGCTTCGGTCCAGAACGGACTCCGCTGCAGGCGCATCCCATCCGCGGCTTGCGTGTCGCCAGAAAGTGTAACGGTGGCGTTTGATCGCCCGTCGCGCACGATCGTGCCCTCTGAATTCACAAAATACTGGTTCACCGCCCGGATTCTCACCGAAGCCGTCACCGATTGAATCTCCGGATACTTCCGGTAAAGATTCGTGATCTCCTCCAGCGTATGCTTCCACTCATTCTCATCCGCGCTCAGGCTCACCGTTGGTTGAATCTTTGTCACCACCGGAGCCTTCGCAAAATCATCCACCGGATTCGGATCCGTGGTGAACTGTTTCAGCGCCGAAAGCTTTTCCGCGTAAGCATCCGCCGCCGACTTATACGCTTCATCCGTCATCAGCCAGATCTGCCGCCGCAGCGCAATCGGATCGTTATCCAGCGGCAGTATCGTCGCGCCGCCCATTCCCGGCCCATAAAAACTGTCCTGCTTGTAATCTCCAATGCGTACCACCACGCGCAGCACGCGCACATGCGCCCGCTGGCTGCTCAGCAGCGCGCCAAACGACGCCTCCGCATCCAGATTTTCCACGTCGTCCACGCGATATTCCACGTAGTAGGGCGGCTTCACCCCGTCCATCTTCAACTTGTCCTTGGATCGATCAAGCTCCGTCAGCAGAGCCTCCAGCAGCACGTCGCCCTTGGCCACTTCGTGTGCCTTCGCCGTTGCCGCGTCTCCCGCCTCGCCAACTGCCGCCGGGTTTTTCTGCACGTTCACCATTCCCAGCAAAACCAGCGACGCAAGCAGCATTCTCAGTTTCCGATGGCACCCGTTCACGGCTTCACCCCCGTCGATTTCCCTTGCGCATCGCTCTCTGCTCCATCCGTCCCCGGAGCTGGCAGCACCGGTGGCCGCTCGTGCCCGTGCGCGCGTTTCTGCACTTCCATCTCGCTGAACAGCATCGCGGGCGCCACCGCGGAAACCGGTACGCTGCCGCTCTCCGCTCCGCACACGCCGTTGAACACCTGTTCCTTGTCGCCCGTCGCCGTAATCCGTGTCAGCGCCGCCAGCGGTGTCCCCACAATATCCACGCCGCGCACCAGTTCATCCGGCCGCCCATCCGCGTACACTTTGTAGACAATCACCGGCAGCACCTGAAATGCCTGCGGCAATGAGCGCGTCGTCAGCGTAAATCCTCCCTGAATATCATCGAAGTAGAGCCCGTACGGCTTTCCCTGTTTCTTCACATCGTCGATCAGCATCTGCCGCAAATTCGCTTCCGGCACCGTCTGATTCGAAGTCACGATCAAATTGCCCTGGCGTCCCGTGGGCATCAATCCCGGTTGATTGCGTCCGTGCCCGTTCGACTTGTCGAATCCCTTGATCGGCATCCGCGACATCAAAAAGTTTTTCAGCACGCCATCCTGAATCACCACCACGCGCTGCGCCGGTGTTCCTTCATTGTCGAATTGATAGGTCCCCGCCAGCTTCACCCCATTGATCTCCACCAGCGTCGGGTCGTCCACCACGGTCAAAAATTTCGGCAGCACTTCCTGTCCCACTTTTTTCGTGAACGTCTGCCCCTCTTCTTCATCCCGCTGCCGGTGGCCTTCCATGCGATGTCCCAGCACTTCGTGGAAAAACACCGCCGCCGCGCGCCCGCTCAGCAGCGCGGGCCCGTCGTAAGGTTCCGCCACCGGCGCGTTCCGCAGCGCCTTCAAATCCGCCGCCATCTTTTCCGTCTTGGCCATCAACTCGGCTTCGCTGGGCAATCCGCTCGCCGAGGGCGATTGAAACGTCTCCACGCGCAGCAGGTCCATTCCGTCTTCCGCCCGTGTTTGCGCTTCCATCACCAGTCGAGCCGTGGCGCTCGGCGTTTCAATTTCCGATCCCTCGCTGGACACCATCCGCGCATTCGATGCGCCCACCTGCAGAATCACTGTCGCGTAGTAAACGTCCGGGTATTTCCGGAACGCTCCCGAAACGCGCCGCACCTCGTCCTCCCAGGCCTTTTTGTCAAACGCGGCGGGGGGCAGCTTTTCCCCCAGATGCACACTTGGCGCTTCCGACGAAAAATCCGGCGACTTGTCCTCTTCCTCCGCCTGCACCGCCTTGCTCGTCTTCACATTCAAATAAGCCGGAGCCGCGCGCTTGTACTCGCGGTCCGTCAATTCCCAAAGTATCCGCGCTGTCGCATCCGGATCCTCCTGCAAGGGCAGGGAACCAGACGTCATCCCGCTCGCTCGGTTCTGCCCGTGCGTATTGTCCAGATCCGCGGAGCCCACGCGCATCGTCACGTCCACGCTCCGCCGCTTCACGGCCGTATCCGAAAGCAGCGCCCCATAGGCTCCCGCGATAAAAATCTGATCCTGATCGTAAGCCGTGTAGCTCAGGTAATAAGGCGCCGGATCGCTCTTCGCCAGATCCGTCTTCGCGCGTGTCAATTCACCCTGCATTGAGACCAGCACCACATCCGGCGAAGCTTTCGTCGCCGGCTTGTCTGAAGTCGTCGTCGCAGCCGCCAGCGGATACGCCGCAAGTTGCGCTGCCAACATCCAGGCCAGCGCCTGCGCCCACCGTCTTCGCACAACTTCGCTCTTTCCTCCAGCAAGGAGGCCCACTGTCTGGCTTTGCATGTTTAACTTAGCTCCAATTCGGCGTGTTCCAGTCGTGCAGGCGCAAAAATCAAGTATCGCGCACCCACCCACCCTTCGCAAATGCAGTAGCACAGGCTTCAGCCTGTGTCTTCGATCTATCCGCCAACCCAAAATCCCCTGATCTTGCCACAGCTCTTCTTAACCATATCCGTCTCGAGTTCCGCCCTCCGTGCCCTCCGTGGTGAAAATCCGCTCTTCATCCCCCAAACCGTTCCCCACCCGAAATCCGTGCCCCCCGCAAAAACTCCCCCGCCGAAATCATCTTCCGCCCTTCTTGTTTGACGCCCAAAACCTCCAACAAGCTGCCCCCACCGCAAATCACCCGCAATCCATCCTTCCGAACCACCAAACTCCCAGTCGCGCCCTCAGCCCGCTCCCCCAAAACCGGCTTGCCTGAGATCTGACAAACAGCCCCGCGAAATGCCGTATAAGCCCCCGGCCAGGGCGCAAACCCCCGCATCCGGTTATAAATCTCCGCCGCAGCACGCCCCCACGCGATCCTCCCATCCTCTCGCTTCAAAATCGGCGCCAGCGTCGCCGCGGCAGGATTCTGCGCCCGCCCTTCCAAATCCCCCTTCATCAGACGGCGCAAAGTCTCCGTCATCAACGAAGCCCCCGCCTCGGCCAATCGCCCCGCCAGTTCCGGCGAAGTCTCCTCCGGCCCGATCGCCATCTCCTGCTGCAGCAAGATCTCGCCCGTGTCCATTCCCGCGTCAATCCGCATCGTCGTGTTGCCCGTCACCGTCTCGCCGTTCGCAATCGCCCAGTGAATCGGCGCCGCCCCGCGATATTTCGGCAGCAGGGAAGCATGCAGATTGATCCAGCCCAGCTTCGGAATTGGCAGCAGTCGCTTCGGAATAATCTGCCCGTACGCAATAATCACAATCGCATCCAGCTCCAGATTCCAAAGATGTGATTCCACTTCCGGCGCGCGCACCTTCTCCGGCTGCATCACGGGTATCCCCGCCGCCAGCGCCACTTCCTTCACCGGAGAAAACGAAATCTCCTGCCCGCGTCCCCGCGGCCGGTCCGGTTGCGTATACACGCTCAAGATCTCAAATTCATCTTGTGCCAGTAAGTATTTCAAGGAGGGAACTGCAAACTGTGGAGTACCGCAAAACGCCAGCCGCATCCGGCTCACGCGCAGCTCACCGGGCGGCGTGCCGCAATTACCACTCGCCCTCTTTCCGGAGCTTCTTAATCTTCCTCCGGATCAGGTCCCGCTTCAGCATGCTCAAATGCTGCAAGAACAAAACCCCATTCAGGTGGTCAATCTCGTGGCAAAACGCCCGCGCCAGCAGATTTTCCCCGCGCAAATCAAACGACTCGCCCTTCAGATTCTGTGCCCGCACGGTCACAAATTGCGGCCGCATCACATATCCGCGAAATCCCGGTATCGAAAGGCAGCCTTCCTCTTCCCGCACTTCGCCTTCCGCGTGAATAATTTCCGGATTCACCAGGACGATTTTCGCTTCCGGGTTTTTCCCGGCAGTCACGTCCACCACCGCCAGCCGGATGCTCTTTCCGATCTGCGGCGCCGCCAGCCCCACTCCATTTGCCGCGTACATCGAGGCGAACATGTCCTCGATCAGTTGCTCCAGCTCTGCGTCGAAATTCTTGATCGTCGCGCCCGGCTTTTCCAGCACTGGATCGCCGTATTTCACGATCGGATAGATCTTCCGCGGAGGTGTCGCCACCGCGGTTTCGGCGGCGTCCTTCGGGCGCTCAGAAGTTGTCGATTTGTCGGCCATAGTTTTCGAAATTCCGCCGCATCTCGGCGATAGAGTCTCCTCCAAATTTTTGCAGAAAAGCATCGGCCAGCACAAGTGCCACCATTGCCTCTCCCGCAACACCGCCGGCAGGCACCACGCACCAGTCCGATCGCTCGTAAGCCGCCTGCACCGGCTCCTTCGTCACCATATCTGCCGTGCCCAGCGCCTTGCGCAGCGTCGAAATCGGTTTCAGGTATCCACGAATCACCACGTCTTCACCATTGGTGATCCCGCCTTCAAGTCCCCCGGCCCGATTGCTGGACCGCCGGAACTTCTGCGCCGCCTTCTCATACGAAATTTCATCCTGCACTTCGCTGCCATAGGATCCCGCGGCCAGCACGCCCGAACCAATCTCCACGGCCTTCACTGCCTGCACGCTCATCAGCGCCTGCGCCAGCCGTCCATCCAGCTTTTCATCCCACTGCGCGTGCGATCCCAGCCCCACCGGAACATGGTGCGCCACAATTTCAAACACGCCGCCAACCGTATCTCCGGCCTTCAGCGCCACATCCACTTCCGCTTTCATTTTTTCCTGCACCGCACCGTCCACGCAACGCAACGGCGAATCCACATCTCCGCAAATCGCGCGGATCTCTTCCCAGTTCGCCGCGCGCTCCAGCCGCACATGCCCCACCTGGATCACGTGACTGGCAATTTCCGTTCCAAATTCCTTCAACAATTGCTTCGCAAAAGCGCCGGCCGCCACGCGCGCCGCCGTCTCTCGCGCCGAAGCCCGCTCCAGCACATACCGCGCATCATGAAAATTAAATTTCTGCGAACCTGCCAGGTCCGCATGGCCCGGTCTCGGCGCCGTTAGCTTCCGCGACTGCGTTTCCGGCGCGTCCGAGGCTGCCACGGGCAGAATCTTCTCCCAGTTTGCCCAGTCGCGGTTCTCAATCCGCAGCGCGATCGGAGCCCCGATCGTCTGCCCGTTCCGCACCCCGGCAAATATATCCGCCGTATCCTTCTCAATCTTCTGCCGCCCGCCGCGTCCATACCCCAGCTGACGCCGGTGCAGTTCATGATTGATCGCGCCGCAATCCACGCGCATTCCCGCCGGCAGCCCCGACAAAAATGTCAGCAGCGCCTGCCCGTGCGATTCCCCCGCCGTATAAAATCGAAGCATAAACAACCAGTCTATCGGCCACCGCCATTTCCGTCCACCCCGCCCCGCAAGACCCGTGTCGCGCAGCCAAATGTACTGGCCAACCTTCGGGTCCGCTATCACATGTTAGACTACCGCGTTATGGGGAATGGAAACCCTAATGGACGAACGCTGCTCCGCGTAGTAGCCTGGGCCCTGTTCACCGTTATTTTCATCAGGAATCTTGTTTTTGATTTTGACAATCACATCTGGCTTGCAGCCGATTGCATATGTGTAGGGGTACTAATAATTCGCTATCTGCGATCTAGTCATAGTGAAGACCATTGGTTGTAACCGATCGTAACCATCTGTGGAGTCATTCATCTCAATTATCGCTCCAATTGACTTTTCTCCGTCGTTCTCTCTAACATCCCTCCATGAAAATCCAACGCCTCTCGTTCCTTCTTTCCGCCACCCTCCTGCTCACCGCTACCGCCGTCCACGCCCAAGCCGCCCCCCCCGCCGCCCCCACCGGCACAGTCGAACACATCAAAGTCCACGGCAAATTCCTCGAGGGCAACCTCGAAGGCGACTCCCCCGACCGCGACGTCTCCGTCTACCTCCCTCCCAGCTACGCCAAGGATCCCCACCGCCGCTACCCCGTCGTCTACTTCCTCCATGGCTACACCGATAGCGACGACAAGTGGTACGGCCCCACCAAACACTGGATCAATCTCCCCAGCGTCCTCGATAAAACCTTCGTCGAACCCGGCAATCGCGAAATCATCTTCGTCACTCCCAATGCCTTCACCCGCTATCAGGGGAGCATGTATTCCAATTCTGTCACCACCGGCGATTGGGAAGACTACATCGTCCAAGAACTCGTCCCTTATATTGATGCGCACTATCGCACCATCGCCGACGTCGCCAGTCGCGGACTCTCCGGCCATTCCATGGGCGGCTACGGCACGATGCGCATCGGCATGCGCCATCCCGATACTTTTTCCAGCTTCTATCTCCTCAGCGCCTGCTGCATGATTTTCGAAGACACCCTCTTTACCGAGAACGGCGCCAAAGCCGAAGCCGTCAAAACTCCCGACGAAGCCGCCGCCCTGGAATTCCTGCCACGCATCATCCTCGCGCTCTCCGCGGCCTGGGCTCCCAATCCGAAAAATCCGCCGCTCTATCTCGATCTCCCCACCAAAGACGGCAAAATTCTCGATCCCATCCTCGCCAAATATCACGCCAACGAGCCCCTCTACATGGTCGACCAGTACATCGTGAATCTTCGCCGCCTGAAGGCCATCGGCCTCGACGCCGGCGACAAAGATCACGGCATCACCACCGCCACGAAGGAACTCGACACAGTCCTCACCAACTACAACATCCCCCACCAATTCGAAATCTACGATGGCGACCACCTCAATCACATCGCCGACCGCATCGAACAAAAAGTCGTCCCCTTCTTCTCCCAAAATCTCTCCTTCACGCAACCCCCTCCCCACAAAAAAAAGTAGGACAGGTTTTAACCTGTCCACCAACAATCACCCCGCCCTAAAATTCCTGGGCCTCTCTTAGTTAATTTTCTCAAAGTCTTCTCGGACCTTGACGCCTCCCCTCTCCCCAGTTACCCTTTCCTCGACACCCGAGAATCTTGTGGCAGACACTCCTCTCCAGGCTGTTTCGCAACAATCCCCCCCGCCAGACGCGCCCACCGTGCGCGAAGTCCTCGATGATGTCGCCAAAACCTCTGTCCTCCAGGTCCAGGACTACTCCAAGCTCTCTTTCCGCTCGCTAAAAAATCTCGTCACCGGCCCGCGTTATGTCCAGGACACACTCGAACAAATGGACATCATCGGCGTCGGCTCGCTCCCCATCGTTCTCCTCTCCGGCTTCTTCATCGGCGCGGTCATGGTTCTGCAAACCGGCGCGCAATTCGAACGCTTCGGCCAGTCCTCGCTTACCGGGGATATCGTTTCGCTCGCCCTGGTCCGCGAACTCGGCCCCACCATCACCGGCCTTCTGGTCGCTGGCCGCTGCGCCTCCGGCATCGCTTCCGAACTCGGCTCCATGGTCGTCACCGAACAGGTGGACGCCATGCGCGCCATGGGCACGGATCCCAGCCGCAAACTGGTCACGCCACGCGTTCTCGCCACGCTCATAACGCTTCCGTTGCTCACTACCATCTCCGTCTTCGTCGGCCTCATCGGCGGCATGGTCGCCAGCGTGATGTCCCTGCGCATCAGCGCCACTACCTTCTGGGAACGCGCCATCAAAATTCTTCAGTTTTCAGACATCCTGCAGGGCACTTCCAAAACGCTCGTCTTCGCCTTCATCATTGCCACGGTCGGTTGTTATCAGGGACTCAAGGTAAAAGGCGGCACACAAGGGGTCGGCCGCGCCACCACGCAAGCCGTGGTCGTCTCCTCGGTCCTCATCATCGTCTCCGACACGTTTCTCACCAGAATCGCGCTCTACGTTGCCGATCGATTCTTCTGACCTACATGCAACCGTCGCCCACTTCTCTCGCCTCGACGTCTCCTGCCTCCGGCCAACCCGCCATCGAATTTAAAGATGTCCGCCTGGGTTTCGATGAAGGAGAAATTCTCCGTGGCGTCACCTTCGCCGCGCAGGAACGCGAAACCGTAATCCTCCTCGGTGAAACCGGCACCGGCAAAACACTCCTCCTTAAACTCGCATCCGGTCTCTTGCGCCCAGATTCCGGCAGCATCCACGTTCTCGGCAAGGACATCTCCACCATGCACGAACGGGATCTCCTCGAAGCCCGCCGCCAGATCGGTTTCGTTTTTCAGGAAGGCGCGCTCTTCGATTCGCTCACCGTCGGCGAAAACGTTGCCTATTGCCTCCAGGAAGCGCAGCAGCCAGAAGAAGAAGTCGCCTCACGCGTCCAGGAAGTCCTGCAGTTCGTCGAACTCGCCCACACCAGCGATATGCTTCCCTCCGAACTTTCCGGCGGCATGCGTCGCCGCGTTTCGATCGCGCGCGCCCTGATCACACGGCCTCCCATCGTCCTCTACGATTCCCCCACCGCGGGCCTCGATCCCATCACCTCGCAAACGATCATCAGCCTGATTCTTCGCCTGCGGGACGTCTATGGTGTCACCGCGCTGATGGCTACGCATCGACTGCAAGATGGCTTCGGCCTCGCCAATTTCCGCTTCGATCCCAAAACCAAAAAAGTTTTGCGCGGCGCTTCCGATGGCCACGGGGATCCCGCCTCCACACACTTCCTCGTTTTGCGCGAGGGGCGCATTTATTTTGAGGGCACTCCCGATGAACTCATGCACGCAAAGGATCCCTATCTCCAGCGATTTTTAATTTGATTCCTGTATAGTGTTCGTACCAGTGTCCCTGTAACCCGCGGAGGCTTTGCTGGATGGCGCAACGCAAACAAATCACCTGGTCAGAGCTGCGCGTTGGCCTATTCGTACTCGTTGGTCTATTAATTCTCGCCGTCGGCATCTTTTACGTCACCGGCGCCGGCTTCCTTGGCCCCAAATACCGCCTCAAAACCTTTCTCCCTGAAGTCTCCGGCCTCTCCACCGGCGCGCCCGTGCGCCTGGACGGCGTGGATATCGGGAACGTCGAAGCCATTAGACTCGTCCCGCGCGTGCCGGGCAAACTGCCCGATCGCATGCACAACATTGAAGTGGACATCCGCATCGACCGGAAATATCAATCCGATGTACTGACCGATTCCACCGCGTCCCTTATCACCGAAGGCCTCCTCGGCAACCGCTACGTCACCATTCAGCGAGGCTATACCGGTGTGCCCCTTAAGGAAGGGCAGGCCATACCCAGCACCGAGGAAAAAGCCATCAAGGAAGTCGTCGAGCGCAGCGCCGACGTCCTCGCCAACCTCAAGGCGCTCAGCGAGCAGATTCAGGGCATCATTGCCGATGTTCGGGCGGGCAAGGGCAACCTCGGAAAACTCCTCACCGACGAAACCGCCTTCAATCACCTCAACAGCATCCTCGGCAAAGCCGACCAGATTGCCAGCAACGTTCAGTCCGGGCAGGGAACTGTCGGCAAACTCTTGATGACCGACGAACTCTCCACCAAGGTCAATACGGCCGTGGACAACGTCAATTCCATCATCGCCGACGTGAAAGCCCAGAAGGGAACCATCGGCAAACTCCTCTACGATCCTTCGCTCTACGATCAAGCCAAAGCCGCTCTCGATAACGGCAACACCATCATGTCCGACGTTCGCGCCGGCAAAGGCACGCTCGGTAAACTCGTTACTGACGAAACTCTTTACAACAAACTTCGCGACACTAGCACCAACCTTTCCGAAGCCACCTCCAAGCTCAACAAAACCGACAACACCGCCGGCAAACTCTTCAACGATCCCCAGCTCTACGACAATCTCTCCGCCCTCTCCAAAGACATGCGCGAATTCATAGCCGAATTCCGCAAAAACCCCAAAAAATACCTAACCATCAAAATGTCCTTCTTCTAGCTCATAAGTTCCCCGGCGCAAGGTCGCCTGCTCCGGGAGCGCCCCCTCTTCACCATCCCTCGTCTTTTGCGGGATGAATCTCCAGGTTGCCCAGCGTAATCTTTTCCCCGCAGGATTATCCCACCCATCACTCCCCGCTCTCTACCCAATCCTCCGTTCCCTCTGCCTGCGCGCCGTAGCCGCGCCGTTCGCGGCGAAGGAGGGCGGCCGATCTGCTATCTCTGCGGTAAACTCTTTCTTTCCGTTCCTCCCCTCTTTTGCCTACCCCCCACCAATATGTTGTAATGATTCCGTAACAATGACAAACTACGCTCAACTTCCAGCGCCCCAGGCGTTTAGCGCTCTCATGGACAACCAAGATACCGTCGTCAAAGCGCCTCCGCGCCCCGAAGCCTCCAAGACCTCACTCCCTCAACCCGGCCGCCCGGTCCCTAGCCGCGCTTATCCCGGAGCCTTGATCGTCGTCGAAGGCACAGACGGCTCCGGCAAAAGCACCCAGCTCTATCTCCTCAAACGCTGGCTCGAAATTGGCGGCTATCGTCTCCATTTCACCGAGTGGAACTCTTCGCCGCTCGTCAAATCCGCCACCCGCCGTGGCAAACAGAAGCGCCTCCTAACTCCCACCACGTTTTCTCTTTTACATGCTGCCGACTTTGCCGACCGCTGCGAGCGCCAGATCATGCCGCTACTTCAGGGCGACTACCTCGTCCTCGCCGACCGCTACATCTATACCGCCTTCGCTCGCGATGCTGCGCGCGGCTGCTCGCACCGCTGGCTCCGTAACCTTTATCGCTTCGCACCCGTGCCGGACATCACCTTCTATTTCCGCGCTCCTCTCGAAGTCGCCGTGGACCGCATCCTGAGCGGCCGTCCCAAATTGAAATACTACGAAGCCGGCATGGATCTCGGCCTCTCCTACGAACGCCCCGAAAGTTTCAAACTCTTCCAGGCCCGCATCCTGGAGGAGTACGACAAAATGGTGGACACCGATAACTTCGTGGTCCTCGACGGCACGCTCCCCGTCAACAAACTGCAGAAGCAGATGCGCGACATCGTGGCCTCCAAAATTGACCTGAAGCGTTTCGCCCCTCGTGCGCAGGAGGCGGAATAATCATGCCGGACCAGGAAAAAGAGAAATCTGCCCCCGTCGTGGCCGGCCCGGTCGTTGAAATTCCCGCAAAAACCGCGCCCGCCGAACCCGAATCTTCTCAACTGTTTTTTGGCGAACCTCTTGTCGGCCTCGATCCAGGCGAACTCAACGGCAGCCTGATCGTCATCGAAGGCATGGACGGCTCCGGCCGCTCCACGCAAATCGCACTTCTTCAGGAGTGGCTGGAATCCGAAGGCTTCTCCGTGCAGACCAGCGGCCTGCGCCGCTCCAATCTCGTTGGCCGCGATATTGACGAACTGCTCGCCAAAAACGCTGTCACCCGCCTCACGCTGGCCCTGATGTACGCCACCGATTTCTTCGATCAACTCGAGCATCGCATCGTTCCCGCGCTTCGCTCTGGCGCCGTCGTTCTGGCCGATCGTTTCATCTTCACACTCATCGCCCGTGGCGTGGTTCGCGGCATCAATCGCGACTATCTCACCGGACTTTACGCCATGGCCCTGCGCCCGCATCTCACGTTCTGGCTCAACGTGCGCCCGGAAACCGCCTTCGCCCGAGAATTTAAAAAAGCCCAGGCGATCAGTTATTGGGAGGCCGGGCGCGATATGTCGCTCTCCCACGATCTCTATTGGTCCTTCGTGCGCTACCAGACGATGATCAAGCGCGAACTGGAAAGCATGGCCAAAAAGAACGCCTTCATCGAACTCGATGGCGAGGCCAGCGTTTCCAACGTCAACAAGCAGTTGCGCCAGCGCATCGGCGAACAGCTCGGCATCCGCGCCTCCAAATACACTCCCTCTTCCGCGCTCGCGCATCTCTGGCGGTAACGCACACTATGTCCGAGCCGGTCCACATCGCCGCCATCGACGCCGGCTCCAACGCGGTCCGCCTCTCCATCTCCCGTGCCTATTCCGCACTCGACGTCGAACCGCTGGTCAACGAACGCTTCCCGTTGCGACTCGGTGAAGGCGTCTTCGTGCGCCACCGTTTCAGCGAAGAGCTTCTGAAAAAAGGAGTCAAGGCCTTCGTCCACCTGAAAGAAATCATGGACGAATACGGCGTCACCAAATATCGCGCCGTTGCCACCAGCGCTTCTCGCGAAGCCCGCAACGGCAGCACGCTCGTTCACCGCATAAAGCAAGCCACCGGCATCCGCCTGGAAATTATCAGCGCCAAGGCGGAATCCCGACTTGGTCGTGAAGCCGCCATTGCCGCGCTCGGCCCCGAATCCCCTCCCAACTGTGTTGTGGATCTTGGCGGCGGCAGCCTGGAAATCAATATCCTCCGCGAACAATCCATCTTGCAGAGCGCGCAGTTGCCCATCGGCACCGTGCGCCTGATGAGCACCCTCGGCATTCCCGGCATCATCCGCCCCGCGCAGGGGGAGCAGGTCCGCCGCTACGTCCGCGCGCTTCTCGAGTCGCGCCTTCCCAATCGCCCGAACCTCGCCGATCAGATAGCCGTCGCCCTGGGCGGCAACGCCGAGACGCTTTCCAACGTCGCCCCGGGACCGCGCCGCGAGGGCTTGCCCACACTCGATGTTTCGCTGCTCCGCGAGCGCCTTCCAGACATTCTCGAGCGCGACCTTCGCGAACGCATGAAGGCCTATGGCGTCCGCCGCGATCGCGCCGATGTCATGGGCATTGCCGCCATTATTTTTGTGGTTCTCGGCCGCTACTTGAATATTCGCCAGTTCCTGATTCCCACCGTCGGCATTCGCGAGGGCATCATCCAGGAAATTGCGCGCGACGCCTTTTCTCGCAAGGAGCCTCATCGCTATTCCGCCGAAGCGCGCCAGTTGGTTGTTGGCACGCGCAGCTTTGCCCGCCGCCTGGAATACGATTTGCGCCACGCCGAGCACGTTCGCGAAATTTGCCTGATGCTCTTTGATCACTTGCAGCCTTTGCATCACCTTCCACCGCAGGCCCGCGTGCAGCTCGAAGCTGGCGCTTTGCTACACGATATCGGCCACCGCGTCAGCCACCGTGGCCACCACAAACACGGTGAATATCTCGCCCTTAATGGAGATATTCCCTCACTTGACGGCCGAGACCGCAACATCGTCGCCGCCGTCGTCCGCTATCACAATCGCAAATCCACACCGGACAACGATCACCCGGCCTATTCCGCCCTTAATAGCACAGACAAGCGCATCGTTCGCCGCCTTGCCGCTATTCTGCGCATCGCCGAAGGCCTAGACCACTCCCACCGCGAACGCATCCAGAACCTCAAAAGTTCATTTCAGCGCGGCGCTGTAACTTTACAGTTGCGCGTCCGCGGCGATGCCGCCGAAGACATCCGCGACGCCGAGCGTAGTTCCGACCTCTTCGAAAAAGAGTTCCACACCCACCTCTACTTCCGCACCACCCCCTCCTAACCTCACGCAGCAGCAGCTTCCGGCCTAGATGGATGCGAAGACCATTCCGCCATCATCTCTTGCCCGTGTACTGGCCGGTCTTCAGACCGGCTCTTGGGGTCTCTCGCCTTTGTAGGGGCCGGGCTCGCCCGGCCCTCTTGGGTTTTCTCGCTTTTCTCTGCCCTTCGCTTCTCTTCCACCCTCCTCCGGCCTCTGCGTCTCTGCGTTATCCTTCTCTCCCTCTTCCCGCCGCTAACCAATACACACCATCTCCTCCAAGTCATCCCCCCGCAACATTTCCTCTTGTAGACTGTATTCAGGAGACCAGCGCATGCAGCTGTACATCGTCCGCCACGGCATCGCCGTGGATCGCGAAGATCCCAAATGTCCCCCAGATCCCGAGCGCTTCCTCACCCAGGAAGGCCTCGAGAAAACGCGCCAGGTGGCCAAAGGCGTCGCCGAAGTTGGCGCGGCTCCCGATCTCCTGCTCTCCAGCCCATACGTCCGCGCGATGCAAACCGCCGAAGTCTTCGCCGACGAACTGGGCTACTCCAAAAATAAAATTCGCAAGACCGATTTGCTTCTCCCCGGCGCCGAACCATTGCAACTCTTCCGGGAACTCGCCCGCGACAAAGACCTCTCCGCCGTCTTCATTTTCGGCCACGCCCCGCATCTCGACGACATCCTCGCCACCTCCATCGGCTCCCGCCATCACATCACCGCTCTGAAAAAAGCCGGCGTCGCCTTAGTCGAATTGAAGCGCCTGGTTCCTCCGAGCGGCTCCCTCCTCTGGCTAGCCACCCCCAAACTCCTCCGCAAAGCCGCCAAGTAGCACCTTTGTAGCGGCCGCTTTCCGAAGCGGGCGCCTTTGACCACTAATTGCCTCTCACGTTCGTTCTTGCCCCGACCAAACGCGAAGCGCATGCCGCCTTCTTCTCCCGCCTTTGTAGGGGCCGGGTTCGCCCAGGGCTGTCCAAATTAGGATGGCGGCGGTGTTAGGAACCTTGAAAAGATTGAGACTTTGAGTGCAGAGAGCATTAATTTGTGTTCAGGTTGGGTGCCTGCTGTCCTAAAGAGCCAGTTTAAATTCCAGAATCAACTGGCCGTCATGCAGGCCGTCCAAGGCCGGAGGGGCTGGGAACGGTTCATCCAGCCAGGTGTGCAAATCGCGGTAAACAAAGAGTTGTTGGCGCAGCAGCGCGACTAGATTGGATAGTGACCAGCCGTAGCGAGCCCGCAGTTGCAAGTATTTCAGCAGCAGTATGGCGATCAGTGCTGTCCAAATTTGGATGTGCAGTGCGTTGGCGCTGGTGCCCACGAAGGTTTTGATGCGTAGGTTCTGCTTCAAATAGCGGAAGAAGACTTCGATCCGCCAGCGTTCTCGATAGATTTGCGCGATGGTGCTGGAGCCAAAGCTCAAGTGGTTGCTCAGCAGTACCAGGACTTCCTGACGTTCCTCAATCCAAACTTCGACACGACGGAATCGCGCCGCTTGCCGGTAGTGGTGGCTGCCCAGCGATATGATTTCCTCTTTGAGGATGTGGCGATTTCTCGGAATAGGGCATTGTTCAAGAACACGGTAGTGCGCGTCGTGGCGCAGGCGAGTCACGAAGAACACGCCGCTATCGGTTAGCCGTTGCTACCACTGGTAGTCCACATAGCCGCGGTCAAAGACCAAGATCGTGCCTGGAGCAAACTGAAATTCACGCGCTACTTTCACCTCCGAGGCTTTTCCTTCGGTGATGACCGCATAGCACGGCAGATGTCCATCGTGGTCCAAAACCAAGTGCAGCTTCGCCGCGCCTTTGGTTTGCTGGTATTTTGCCCAATCAAACATGGTGGCGCAGAGTTCGATGATGGTGCCGTCGATGCTCAGCAGTGGATTGCGAAAACGGAAACCGTGTCGCGTGCCCGCCGCCTGCTGACAACGAGCAAACAAAATACCGAAGACCTTCTGATACAACTGCCAGGGTCGGTGCTCATTGGCATAGGCGAGCGTGGACTTGTTGGGCGCCTGAGGAACGCCGAGATGCTTCAACTTGCCTTCACAACCCGCGAGGCCGCCGCAAATCTCACGCAACGAACGGGCTGGCCCCAACTGGCAAAACAGCATCGCAACGAATTGGCCCCAGCAGGTAAATCCGCGAGCAGGACGCTCGGCGCGGGTCTCTCGAACAGCCTGTTCAAATTCCAGACGGGGAAAGAACTGCAATAACTGAGAAAATATGCTGCATACTCGGTTCAAGGCGGAATCTCCTGTCCTTAGCGTTGGTTCTTGTCACGGAACCCAACCTAAAGTAACAGGTCTTTCCGCCCTTCCTTGAAAACCTAATTTGGACAAGCCTGGGGCTTGCCCGGCCCTCTTGGGTTTCTCTCCGAATCCCGCCTGCTCCACCCAAATCCCTCCAAACACACCAATCCCATTCCCCAAAATCCCCCCGAAATATTTTCGATTTATCGAACTCTGTTGGGCCCGCCTTCCGAGGCGGGCCGCTCCCAAACCCCAACTAATCCGACGCCGCCTGAAACGCCTGCTCCACTCTCGGCAACTCCACAATCTTCGGCAATCCCGGCGTGGTCTGCACAATCAACGGACGGTCCAGCACCGTCTCCAGCAAATGCTTCCCCGCGGCCACTCGCGCCGCCGACGCTTCCGTATTCTCCAATCCCACAACGCGCACAATCAATGCATCCACGGACCGCTCTACCTGCAAATCCTTGCTGGTTTGCACGCCGCACTTCCGCAGCACGCGCGCCAATCGCAGAACCCCGGCCATCGCGCAGAGCGCCGTTTGCTCATCTTTCCCCAGTCGCGCGTACGCCTTATCCTTCGACTGCAGCTCCGCACCGCTGTGATAGCGCACCACTAGCGTCAACAAATCCCACTCCGTTTCCGTCCATCCGACCGGCAGCGCCAGCCGCCGCAGAAATTTTCGCGCGGCCTTTTGCGGAGACTTCGCCTGCAAGCCCGTTCCAATCCCGTGTAAACGCGCCGCTGCCCGAAACACTTTTCGCAAACCATTATTCGCGAACGCACCGCCCGACTGGACTTTTCTCAATTTTTCGTAAAGCTTTTGCCCTAGTCGCGCAACCTGCCCCGCCTTCCCATGCGTCGCGCCCAGCGCTCTTGCCGTCGCTCCCAGTCGCGCCAGCGCCGCCGCTTCCAGCCGATTGCCCCGTGGCAATCCGTCTCTCCACTCCTGCCACAGCCGCCGTTCTCCCATGCACATCTGCCGGTACTCTTCGAGTCGCGCCGCACGCTCCGCGCCGATTCGTTGCCGCCATCCCTCCCGGCTCTGTTCCGGTTCCTCCCCCGCCACTTTTTCGATCGTTCCCGCCAGCACATCCAGATCGTGTACTTCGCCCAGCAAATCCTGCGCTTGCTTCAAATCTTCTCCCCACTGCTCATACAATTCCGGCAGCAGACTTTCCACCGTGTAGCGGAATCGCTTCACGCCAATCCGCAGCGCATGCCACGGTTCCGGCTTCTCCGTGCGCAGCGCCTGCAAGTGCAGTTCCTTGGCAGCCAGCAATCGCTCCAGTGCCAGGCTCTGCGCCGCCAGACTATTGGCAGCCACCACGCGAACCCTGCGCCGCAGAACGCCTTCGTGCTCCTTCCATGCCCGCTGGTCAAACTTTGCCGCCGCGCGCAGCCCGGCTTCTCTTTCCTCCGCTTCCAGTTTCCCCAGATGGGCCAGTAGACGTTCCCGCACCGGGTCGCCCGCGCTTCCCAGTTTGTTCACCCATTCTTCCAGCACCTGCGTGTCGCGCAGCTCGCCCAGTTGCCGAAAAAGTTTTCTTCCCAGCTTGCGCATCTCCGGCCAAGCCGCGTCCGGATCCACTTCCTCCATCACCGCCGCCAAGGACCGGCACCTGCGCAGCGCCACACGCAAATCGTGCACCGCGTCCGGCTCCGGCGCGGTACGCACCTCGTCGAGCTCCTTCAGAACGCGCTCCATCCAATGGGAAAGTCCCCGATGCTCCGGCTTGGGGCCGGGGATCGTGTTTCCAGTCGCCATGTTTAACCCAAGAAGGCCGTAACCGCGGATTGCCCGCGGCCCCTGTCAGGCCTCCCCTATACACTAGCCCGTTGCCGCAACCGCGTCCAGTAGAGCGCGCTCGGCCACAGTTCTGGCAGCATCCGCGCCAGCACAAACAGCATTCCCACGCACGCAAGCGACGCAATCAAAAACACGTGGCCCGGATCCGGGTGCCCCAGCCGCAGCATCGCGTATTGCACCAGCGGCTGCAGCGCGATTCCTCCGAACGACAAAAAGTTCGACGCTCCAATTACGCGCCCCTTTACCTCGGGCTTCGGCCGGTTCTGAATCAGCGCGTTCACCGGCACCACAAAAAATCCCGCGCTGACTCCCAGCGCAAACAGCAGCGCCATCACCGCCTGATAGCTCAGCCCGGGCACAAACAGGGCCGCATTCGCCAGCACAATCCCCGTCAATCCCGGCAGAATCATGCCCATCTCAATCTTCCGCCCAGACGCGTGCCCCGCTATATAACTGCCCGCTCCAATTCCCAGGCTCAGCGCCGCCATCAAATAACTGCTGTGGACTTCATCCACCTGCAGCACGTCCGTCGCATACAGCACAATATTCAGCAGCAGGATCGCTCCCAGAAACCAAAAAAACGTATTCGCAATCACCGCCACCCACAGCACCGCGTCCTGCCGCATGCGTTGGATCTCTTCGAACACTTCCTTCGCCCAGTTCCACGCGAACCGCCGCTTGTGGTCCGCCGCAGGCACGCGCGGGATTCCCAGGCTCGTCACCAGCCCGATCAGCGAAAGCGCCACCAGCAAAAATCCAGACCAGTGCTGCCGCCCGCGAAACGAATGCGCCAGAAATCCGCCTGCCAGCGTTCCGCCTATCGCCGCCAGCAGCGTCCACAACTCGATGATTCCGTTCCCCCAGCTTAGCCGGCTGGTCGGCAGCAGCTCCGGCATCAGTCCGTATTTCGATGGACCAAAAATCGCTCCCTGGGTGCACAAGAAAAACAACGCCACCGCCGCCAGGTCCAGTCGGTTCTGCCACAGCGCGTAGGTCGCGCACGCCATGGTCACCACTTCCAGCACTTTCGTCCCCACCGTCACGCTCCGTTTGCTGAAACGGTCCGCGCAATATCCGCCGGGGATGGAAAATACCAGGAAGGGAATGGCAAACACCATCGGCACAACCAGTACAAACAGAAAATCCCGCTGCTCGCGGGATACGCCAGACTCCAGCACCAGATAACTCACCAGCCACTTCAGCGCATTATCGCTGAACGCCCCCTGAAACTGCGTGGCAATCAGCGCCCAGAAGCCCAGCATCCCTCCGCGCGGATCCCGCACCGCCAACCGCACATCCGCCTCCGCCCCGTTGTGCCCCGTTCCCATCAATCCGCGCAGTGTGGCACAGCGGCTCCAGCCTGCGCAACCGCCCGCCATGCCCGTTAGCGCCTGCCTCTGGCAGGCAAGCCAAAGCGAATCCGCGAGCGCTCCCGTCTTTCCTTTCCATTCTTCTCTTCTCCCCTCTTCTCCTCCGATCTCTGCGCCTCAGCGCCTCTGCGTTATCCTTTCTCTCTCTCTTTACATTCCCCCCGCCCAAGTCCCAAAATCAAAATCATGTCCACTACCTCTCCCAACCCCGACCCCCGCGAAATCATCCGCCAGGAATGGCTCGCCGCCGCCCCCTTCTGGAAAAAATGGAGCCCGCAACTCGTCCAGCAATCCCGCCGCGCCACCGAACTCGTCGTCGAAGGCGCCGCGCTCTCCCCCGGCCTCCACGTTCTCGATCTCGCCAGCGGCACCGGCGAACCCGCTCTCTGCGTCGCCGCCACCGTTGGCCCGCAAGGGCGCGTGGTGGCCACCGATCTCGTCCGCGAAATGCTACAGGGTGCCGAAGAAAACGCCGCAAGCCGTGGCCTTAAAAATATGGAATTTTTTCCCGCCGACGCCGAGCAACTCCCATTCCCGGATCATCAGTTCGATCGGGTCACGGCCCGCTTCGGCATCATGTTCATCCCGGACATTCCGAAAGCCCTGCGCGAAATGCGCCGCGTCCTTAAACCTGGCGGCCGCGTTTCCTTCGTCACCTGGGGCCCACGGGAAGAAAATCCGCTCTTCGGCACCATGATTCGTCCGTTTCTAAAGTATGTGGAAGTCCCCCAGCCAGACCCCGACTCGCCGCACATCTTCCGCTTCGCCGACGAAAATAAATTAATCCGCACATTTTCCGAAGCCGGCTTCCAGGAAGCGCGCGCCACCAAACACAAAATCAATTGGCCCTGGCCCGGCACGCCCGAAGAAGCCTGGCAAGGCGGCAGCGAACTAGCCGCCCCCTTCAAAAAAATCATGGCCGCCGTCCCCCCCGATAAAAGGGAAGAAGCCATCGCCGAAGCCATCGCCGGCATCCGCCAATTCTCCGACGGCACCTCCGTCAACTTCCCCGCCGCCGTAATCGCCACTACCGCCGTTTCCCCGTAACCCTGTAGCGGCCGCCTTCTGAGGCGGGTGCCTTTAGCTAACGCGATCCTCCTTCGCACGGCCCGCCCTGGTAGCGCCCGCCTCTGGCGGGCAAGCCAAGCTCAGCCCGTCCCCGAGCGGCCTCTTCAAAGCTCACCCGTTCACGCCGCGCAAACATTCTCCCCCTCCAATCGTCTTCCTCCTATTGAGCCCACGCCCCCCTCATGCTATTTTCAATAAGGTTCTCCCGGAGTGGCGGAACTGGCAGACGCAGCAGACTCAAAATCTGCCGGGGATCACTCCCCGTGTGGGTTCGACTCCCTCCTCCGGGACCACTTCAAATCCGCATAAACATTGGTGATTTCGCTTCGACTATACCACTGGTGACCAAAACGTGCCCATTATTCTGAGGCTTCGGGTACCACTTCCACGCCTTCCGCACGTCTTGATCTAGTTTCTCTTGCCGCCCCTTCACCCACGCTGCGTAGTATTTTTGGGTCGTCGCCAACTTTCGGTGGCCGAGCAGGATGGAGACATTTTCCATACTGACGCCCTTTTGCAAAAGGTTGACGGAGAACGTGTGCCGGAGTTGGTGACTGTGGCCATTGATCTTCGCGCGCTCGAACATCTTTTTGAAGGTGTCCTCCCAGATATTGATGCAAGTCCGCCGAGCGGACTCGCCGCTCCAAAAGTAGTAGCCTCCCTTGGCAGGAAGTTGGTTTAACGCCTTAACCACATCTGGGTGTAGCGGGAGGCGCACCTTGGTGCCGGATTTCGCGGTGTAGAGTTCCAGAGTGCCGTCGTGGACTCGATCACGGTGGAGGGTGGAGGCATCACCGATGCGGAGACCGCTGTGGCGCATTAACAGCACCAAGGCGCGAAGTTGCTTCGCCCTCTCCGGCTGCGGGTGCGTATCGCACGCGGCCAGAATCCTTTTCATCTCTTCGTCGGAGAAGGGTAGTACGGGCGGGTCGTCCACTTTTGGCGACCTGATGGTTCTGGTGGGATTGTCCTTAATCCAGCCAGAGTCATGGCAGAAGCGAAAGAAGGATTTGAGATGCTCCAGCTTCTTCGCGGCGGATAAATTTTTATTGGTCCACGAATTGCGGAATTCCCTCAACTCATCGACACCGAAGTTCGACAACAGCGCCAGCCCCTTGCCATTGGCGAACGCCTTGAGTTGCTTCAACACCAGCTTGTACTTGTAGAGGGTGGGCGCTTTTAGTCCTCGGGCAGCGGCGTCTTCCAAAAACTTCTGGGTGGGTTGCTCCAACGTTTGGGGAAGGGTATCGGTGAGGCCACCCTCCGCCTCCATCTCCCGTTGCCGTATACGTGCGACTTGCCAGTCGCGGGTCTTCATCGGCTTGCGGATTCGATTCCCTCCGATGCGCCAGTCGTACCAGATGGGGCAAGAGCACTTGCTGCTCTCCCGGCCATCGTGCCGACAAGTCCTAGCGTGCCTCCGCCAGAGGACTAACATTATTCGCTCAACCTCGTATGAACTCGCTCCACCACTGATTCAGGAATTCGCAGCGTTTTATACCCGCGCTTGTACCGTGTGCCATCCTCACCGATCTTCAAGACCCCCGGCTCCCCTCGGAAGATCACCCGTGCTGTCTCAGCGCTGATGCCCCACATCTCAGCGACTTTGGCAGGGGAATAGTGTCTCTCCGCGACTTCCTTCATCAGGCATGACACATCAATGCCGTCATTACGGGGACGGGGCTTGCCCCACTCGCGGAACTTTTCGGACGCTTTCAAGTCCCTGATTGCATCGATCAGACTATTGGCAGCGTGAATCACTTCGCCCTCCGGTATTTGTCCACGATGGCGTCCAATATCCATTGACGGAGTGTTACGCCCTCCCGCAACGCGGCCATTTTTGCGCGCAGGATGATGGCGTAAGGCACTCTGCGCAGATGAAGGCTTCCGGCTTGTTTGTCTGTCTTTGGGTTACTCATGCGACGTATGTAACATGTCGGGACGGGTGGGGTCAATAGTATGGCTTGAAAACAACTAATTCAAATCATTGAAGGCATCACAAAAACCAATATTTTTACTGCCTGGGTCGGCTAGGAAAATGCGGTACCGAGTTTCTCGGTGGTTACCAAAAACGTCATCGTACTTTAATATCCCGAACAGGTAGAGGCTTAGTTTCTCGCTTTTAATTTCTTGGAATCGCGAGATGAGGGCTTGATTTCCCATCGACTGTTCAGGAGTTGTAATCTCCCCAGCGAATTTTTGACCGAAGGTCAGGTTATATCTACCTTCTGGAGCGATGGATTGGGCTGGCCGAAAAAGAAGAGCCTTAACTTGGTCGGGCGTCGGACCAGTGACGGGAACTGGAGAGAGAATAAATCTACTTGATATTTGAACATTACGGGCCGGTGTCCGCCCACTGTTGAACAAAGCCACAACTGCTGCAAAGCCTTTTTCCTCGCTGAATTCTTTTGTCGCCGCGTCAAGTACTCGTACCCACGCACGCTGTTCGGCTCTAAATGCATTCTGGGAGTTCCTGATAGTTGTCTTCGTGTTCTCGCTCGCAGTATCAACACTATCTTGCATCGAGGCTGCGGCATCTTTCATATGGACTTCCATCCCCTGTGCGCTCAGCGTAAATCGGTCCGCAGCACTGGATATCTTGTCGGCGGAGACCGCTTGTTTCTCTGCGGCGGTAATAAGCCGTTTAGTATCTTCCGTGCTGCCCAAAACTATCTGATAAGTCAAGGCTGTAAACACGGCGATAGCCACGGTCGATACTGCCAGAATAAGGTTGGTTGATTCCGGCGACTTAATGTAAATCCATATTGTTGTGCACTGGTCAGCAATCCGAGTCGTCCACCCTCGGTTTATAAGGACTGGATGCCTCTCGAAATCGGCTGGGTCGCCCATCGGGTCCTCTCTTGAGTCTACTTATCGCTTATAACTTTACCTTTTGTATACCACGTTTGACCTCACCGTTGAAGTGACGTAGTCTGACCTCCCTTCCTCCACACACCAACCATCGAGACACCCATGACCGAAGACAGGAAACACGCGATCTTATTCGCCGCCACCTTACTGTGCGCCCGCAAACTGATCGAAACGATAGAGTCGGACAAGCCGAATTTCGCTGAACAGTATTGGGTGGACCGAGCGGTGGAGAAGGCAGCGTTTATTTTGGAGCGGATTGATAAGAAGTGGCCAGACCCTACCGGGTAGGTGGTGGTACTATTCCCTACACGTGGGGCTAGTTATACGATGAACTGAGTTGGAGGCGTTATGACGACCGATTTCAACCCTTTCAAAGACATGCCTTGGATGGTGGATAACGTTCCGGTTCCAACCGTTGCTCCCGAGGACCTTAAGATGGTTTGGGAGATGCATCAGAAAACTGCGGAAGCGCGTCCGGGACAACAAGTTGCGATTGATGCTAGCAGCTACATGATGTCATGCAGCCCCACAGCAGATGCTATGGCCGCTTGGTATCGGTTATCAGTGCTAGGAATCCTGTCCAGTTTATGCATGCAGTCTGGAATGCCCGTGGAGAAACTTCCTTGGATGCAGTCGGGGAAGCCGGACGAGTTTATCTTCAAAGCCTTGGCAACTCTTCCGATGAACGGAACCCCGCCCTCTTCGGTTGAAGAACTCACACGACTGATTCAAAAAGAGTACGGCGCTCGACCGGGATCTAACTCTTGACCGGACGATAATCCTTGCACTTGCAGCCCGGATGCGAGCACGGGTGCGTCCAGCCCTTCCGCGTGTGCTTCGGGTGATGGATGGTGGTGCCGTGGGTGCAGCGACAGGATTTCTTTGAACGTTGAGCGTCGAAGCGGCGGTCAGGCATCTACTTTTTTACCGGGCGATAATCTTTACAATCGCATTTCGGATAGCAACACGGATTCTTTCTGCCGTCTGGCATGGTCTTCGAGCGATGGATGGCTTTGCCGTGGGTACAGTGGCAGGGCTTCTTGCCGTGAAGAAATAGACTACGGGAGGGCATTGGGGAAATGTTATCAGGGCGGGAGGATGGGACGCCCTGAGGCAATAGAGCGTCCCGGTCAGGCATCTGTGTGGTGTGAGGCTAATTTGAGCGTAGGACGATTGGTGGTCGGAAACCATACAGCGTTTCCTGCATTTTGCGGGTTCGGACTGGTTTATGCCAAAACGTGGACGTATGCTTTGGACATGTTGAAGAAAGAACTCCCCGTTACGCATTGCACCCAATGCGGTGCGGCTGGATACAACAGCAGAGTCGCAGACCGTCGTTGTTGTAAAACTATCGCCGGAGAACGCTGCAACGGCACAAACGAAACCGCTGTCAACCGTGGAAATTGGGACGATTGTCCATTCTGTGAAGCGACTGGATATTACCGTAATAAAGAATGTCCGCAGTGCCGAGGTGTCGGATATCTTTTCGTGAGCACGGGAGAAAAACAGGCCGTCTCTTAGCTACAATTGCTCTTACCACTCCTAAAATGGCTTGACCAACTGATTCCGGCGATTCGGCAAGTTCACAATTCCGCATCTCGCTTTAAGGAGAATAGGACACGTCGAGTTGATGGTAGGCGGCGGTCTGCCCACAATTGGGGCATGAATATTCCTTGCAGTAAAGTTGGACTCTACTCCCTATTCTCGGTGCTGTCGTTCCCATCCTCCGGTAACTCCCTATGTGATTTGTGATAATAGACTCTCATCCCAAATTATGAGATAAGAGGTTCGGTACCGCGAAGCTGGGGCGGACTCTTGGGCGGGAACGCTCCGGCTTCATTCTCCCTCCAAACATTCAACCTCAAGTCCCCTGTCACTTCTAACAGTAGATTCTCGTTTCAGCGAATGAGATAAAAAGGTCGCTTTACCGAGGCTGAGGCGAACTCTGGGCGGAGAGCGCCTCGGCTTCATCTTCCTCCCCGTGCCCGTTTTCTACAAAATCGATAAGGAACGTGGGCTGGTGCTGACTACAGGCTCCGGCGTGTTCACGATGGCCGACTGTTTGGGGCATCAAGCCAAACTCGTTCAAGACCCCGATTTTGATCCCACTTTTTCTCAATTGATGGACTTAACCGAAGTCGAGACATTTGAAGTCACCATTAACGATGTGCGCAAGCTGGCCCAGCCGAAAATATTTTCGCCAGAATCTCGCCGGGCAATTTTGGTGAGCAACGATTATGCGTTTGGGGCCGCGCGGGTGTTTGAGGCGCTTCGCGACATTTCGGGCGAAAAAGGAATTCGCGTTTTCCGCGACCTCGACGAAGCACTCGACTGGATACTCTTCACGGAGTGAACACAAAAAGAGGGACGCCCCTCGGAGGAAAGGCGTCCCGGTCAGGCATCTGCTGTGGGGTGTGCAACTTTGGGAAGGATAGCGACGCGGGGAGCTGGGAACCATACGGTGTTCCCTGTAAAATTCGGACTACATGAAAACATGTATTTGTAGACTGGACGTTACGTGACATCGTTGACTTGATGCCATTTGAATCCCACATACGGGAACTCTTGGAGGAACTCGATAATTGCAGCGACGAGCGAGGGTTGAAGATTGCGCTGGAATTACAAACCTTAATCCACGAGCTAGTTGAACAATCAAGAGCTAAGATGGGCGGACTTCCTTTGCTCACTGCCAGCGCAACTTCGTCACCGAAGGGCACAGGACGGCGGGGAAACCCCAAGTAAGTTCCAAGCTCCAGCGACGGACCGTAACACAGCCTTATGTCATCCCTCGAAGACACCCTTCTCGCCGTCTATCGGCAAGCTCTTGTTGAAAACAAGAAGACCGTATCGCTTGAATCCGACGTGTTCCCGGTGCGCTCGACTGCAAAGCGAAAACTGAAGCAGGTAGACTTTCAATTCGATGGGAGAGAGCTGCGTGGACTTGAACAGAATCCTCTTACGAAATCACGTTGGGCAATGATGGCGAGAAGCGGAAGGAAGTTGATGCAATTTTTGGAGCGAGGGAAGTACATTGCGGTCGTAGTGGATGGCAAAGTGCATCTGTATCCTAGCAAGCAATAGACTGGAGCACGGCGTTTAACCCGTGAAACATAGCCCTACGCTCAACTGGGATTACACAATGTTTACATAATATCACTTGCCCTCCTCTTAACATCGTGACAGAAGTAGCTCAGGACCCCGAAGCCGGGGCGAACGTGAGCGGAAGACGCTCCGGCTTCATTTTTGAGCCGCTTCTTCACCAAAAATACAGCAACTACCGGATGGAATTCTCTACGCCTGAGAACTAGCCTCCCGATTGAAAGATACGTTCTCGGGCGCGAAGTATCTTTCACGGGCGGCCCATCTTAATAGGTGGGCCGCTTTTTTTTTTAATTCCCTGACTACAACCAACGAAAATACAGCAATTACCTGATGGAGTCCCTTAAAGTTGAGAATTACCGTCTAGGTGGAAAGGCGCTAGCTCTTTGGACGGGGCTATGTCTTTCAAGGGGCGGCCTATACTCATGGTTAGGCCGTCCCGACCAAATTCCACAGCGTTGCCGGGTTCCTACGCCGAACACCCGATTGCTGTCTTCCAAATCAACGACCACCATTAATGTGGGGGGGATGTTAGCAAGGGCGGAAATCTCCCCAGGGGCGGCTCAGTCCCTGATTGGGCCGCTTCTCCATGCAAACTCACTGGCAAATACTGAGTCCGGCTATTTGAGTCTGTCCGGTGGCTTACCCTTGTCCCGTAAATGCCTCTACAGTAAAAGCCTCCTAGTGCCAAAGTGTACAGAATCGCGACCCTATGTACTCGTATCCTGTCACCATGAAGAAGGGGGTACTTAGTCGCAAGAAAATGTCTTCCGTCGCCTGTCCTGTCTGCGGCGTCGCAATCGGGAAGCGTTGTGTGCTGTATTCTGATGCTCTCCGCATGGAACCTCACCTACGCCGAATGGTTGCAGCAATTGAGGACATCGGGAAGAAGATAAAAACCTTATGAAAATAATTGAACAGTGGCACCTCTACAAATACGAAAGCGCGGAATTCACGCTCTTGTCAAAACCATTCAAAACCAAACAGCAAGCCGAGAAGGCGCGTTTGAAACTTCCGGTGGGGGAACAGCGGGAGGTTGCGGTGGGGATGATTCGACCGAAGGAATAAAGGGCGCTGGTCAGCGATTGGCGACTGCGTGCTTTTACCTGCGAGCAGCTTTTGAAGACAGCCGGGCTGGTTGGAAGGATGCTCTCCACGATTGACCGTGAAGAGACACATTTATTGGGAAAGGGCGTTAGTCGGAACGTGTTCAATTTTGAACAGACGCGGGCTTTAGAGAAAGATAAATTTCAAGTACCCCCAGTGATCCTTCAATTCCCCCGGCCTGCGACACTCCTTGACCTGACCGTTAGTACTGTCGCAGGCCCTACTTCCTTTACGGGTCTTAACTACTCATAAGTTGCGTTAACGTGGGGTGACTAACAGTACTCGTTCGACGGGTTCTCTGACAGCTTATAGCTCAGTTCAAAGGGCGCATACCTAGACGTCTCTAAACAAGAGGGGCATTCTCGCAATAAACCTTCTCTGGGAAAACTTGGTCTAAGAGGAAGGAAGTAGTTTTCTAAAGTGTCTTCGATTTCACCAAAGGTGAAGGAGTGACCGCAGGTTTTGCAACTAAGTTCCCAGTTTGACACCATAATCTTGCCTCATCCGGCAGTCTGTGCAATATCATCGGACTGAGTCTTTGCAGCGCAAGAACGTACGCTAACGCGCTGTCCCGCCGTTCAAGACACATCATATGAGTTCGCAAAACTGCGTGCTGTTCAATATTGCGCAGTGGGGAGAGGGTGCAGTCCCGGCTAAATGACCGTTAGGAGCGCGGTTCTCTACAGTCTTCTTTGTATGTCGTTCTAGCCATCAGTAAGCTATAAGAAATCCGCTTGCTGCAGCCATTCTGGGGGCGCGGAAGGATTTGGAGGTATGCGGGGAGGCAGTCAATGGACAGGAAGCTGTCGAGAAATCCCTACATTTGAACTCCGACATAATCATTTTGGACATATCGATGCCAGTGCTCGACGGCTTCGCTGCCGCCAAGCAGATACGAGAAATTCTCAAAAGAGCTCCTATCCTCATGCTGTCGATGCATGCGGGTCCCGAGGTGATCCGCATTTCGCGAACGGTTCCTGTGCAAGGATTCATCACGAAGAGTGAAGTGAGTGGAGTTTTGCTGAATGCCGTGGATGTCCTCGTTGCGGGTGGAACTTTCTTCCCGGAGGGCAGCCAGCATCCAGAGTTTCCCAGCGACCAGCGCCTTGGCGTTGTGGAGTAAACAGTTTTTCGACTAACGAGCAACCCCGTCCCTGCCAGACTGCGGCGTTAATCAGAGGTTTTAAAGCTGACTGCAAGTCTTCTTTTGGCTGAGAATTGCGGGGATGAGGTCGTGGAAGAGATTAGCTTTGTCCAGCAAAGCAACTGCACCGATGGATTCGGCCATTTGTTTATTTTCTTCGGCTTCAACGTCACCGATTGTCATGGCCAACACCCGTGAACCACAATGAACAAAGTGATTCTTGATAAAGGCTGCGTTGACTTTATCTGGCTCAGACATGGTTAGGTCCAAAAGAATCACGTCGGGCTTCAAAGCCATCGCCATTGAAATCGTTTCCTCGATACTTTTCGCTTCGGAAAGCACATCGATGTTCGATTCTGCACCCAGCAGATGTTTGATTGATTTTCGGACAACAGCGGCGTCGTCAGCTAGCAAAACACTCACGGTGGTAGCAGCTTCACTCATAACGCCTCCAATGGACTGCAACAATTATCAGAGACGACTAGCCGGAAATGTTAGGGGCCACATTCCAACGCGAATCCAAAACCTTGTCAAGAATAAATTGAAAATCCCGCTTGGCGATCTCCCCATTCCGTCTACCGGGGTGTCTACAAATGACCGGGTGGGTTGGAGGGTGCCCCCTCTGCCGGGTGGCGGGGGTGTCCCAAAAAATAATTGTAGCGGGATTTTGCTAGGCACCTTGGAGTCCCACGGAAGAGTGGGCTACGGGGCGCTCACCGCCCCGGCATGCCCGGCCCCTCCGAAAGGGGACCCTATCTCCGAAAGATCAAGAGCAGACCACACAAAAACCCGCATGGATAAAGAGGATTTCGCGTTTCCGGCATTCGAAGGTTAGGGCTGGACGCCGGAGAAGATCGGGTTGCGCGAATCCTTGCGGGGAGGGGGTAGGAGTTTACGACTTGCGTGATGCTGTGATGAGGAACCGCAGGAGAGCACCTAACATTCCGCAGATTGGAATCGTGTAAACGGCAGATACACAGAACATCAGCACCCACGGGCTAAAATTTGCCCAAACGACTGGCGGAAGCCTGTGCCACAAATAGTCGGGAATATTGTTCAATACGCCCAAGAACAGCACGGTCATAGCTATGGCTCCGACAACTCCGACAGCCGCTCCCACGAACCTGCCTCGGGCTGTGCTCTGCAATAACGTCATGGTTTCTGATACCCACACGCGCAACGCCCGGACTTGGCGAACCGATGCGAATGGTTCTTATACCGTGGACAGCCTGTGTACTTCCTCCGGGCTTCGTGAGCGACCTCCAAGTTTGCCATCACGGCTTTGATCTTAGTCTTTAAGGTGGACTGGCCGCCGATCTTGCCGCCCTTTCGCCCAATCTTCGAGAGGTACTCGTGGACCGCTTCATGCATGATTCCGACCATGAAATAACCGCTTTAGAATGTCAAGGTAAGCGAGTATCAAAAGCGGGCTTTTCCCTTTGAAACTATATGTTGCCAGCGCCATTTCGTGGTGGAAGAATGCCGCCGTTCGTTTCCGTATCACCCCAGAACGTGATGCGGTTCAACCCTCAAGGCCCGGTTCCCAAGACCGGGCTTTTTCATTTTGTTGTTGTTTTTGTTTCTATTGCCATCAGCATCCCACGGTGGGACGATTTCTTGGGCATTATCCTCCGTCGCCGCCGACCTTCGATATGGGTGCAGTGCCTTGCCCGACTCCGCCCCGGGCTTTTTATCGACCAAGGAATTTCTGTTGTCACAGTCGTAACTCGGTGCCAGCATGACGTTATTCGGCAGCGTGTTTACACACACCAAATGCGCTGTGTCTACGATACCCGGCTGACCGCCCTCGGGTCCTTCCTTCGCAGAACGCTTGAAAGCCCGCCCAATGATGTGTCTGTGCAAGGCTCATGGGAGTGCCCAAAATGCGAAGACAACAAGCCCTCGTCTCCATTGCATGGTTATGTTACGTCGTGGCTTGGTTTCTCCCCGTCGCCGAAGAGGGGGTTAGGTTACCTCAGGGATTGCCCGGTTGGGAGGCATTCCGCGTAGCGGCTTGCGCACTGTGGCCGTACGAAAGCTTTAGCACCCACTACCCTGTACTTTGCCTCATCAGTGCGGCAACAACGCTGATGTTTCTCCCATTTTCCTTGTGGGCCGTATTGAGCGGGTCTCACGTACTGCGCCGCGCGTCAGCGTGGGTCGCGGCCATCGCGTTCGTCGTCAACGCGCACTTCTATGTTCTCGTCGGTCCTGAGCGAAAGGATTTCAGGATTGGTTATTTTCTTTGGTGGTTTGCATTTCTGCTGATGGCATTTGGCTTGTTCGCTCTGTCTCCACGAGAGGGGCGTAAGATCGAGAGTCGTAATGAGTCAACGGCGAGTGCTTAAGAAATCCTAGAACTGGAGAAGTGCGAAGGAAGGCTATCGATTGGAGGTTGCAGCGATCGTGGTCGCACTCCGGTGACCACGCTTGGAGGCTGGACGCGGATGCTTAATAGTTGCCACGAGGTCTGCGCGAAGCCTTTTCAATTCTGAACGCAGGGTATCGATTTCAATCTTCAACGTCCGAATTTCCAGCTCGTGCGCAACCAGCAGTTGGCCCACTGCAATTTTGTCATTTTCCATTGAATGCTCCTGTTCATATGTAGAGCAATCCAATGTCGGACATGTTGCGGCCTCATGAAATTATCTTTTCGGTTGCCAACGTCTCAACTTGGTGCAAACATTCAGTTCTCGGCAACGTACTACCACCCCAACGGTGATGCGCTGCTGTGACTCCTACAACCCGGGCCCAACCGCCCCCGGGTTCCTACGCCGAACACCTGATTGCCCTCTTCCAACTCAACGGCCAGCATTAGTACGGGGAGATGCTACCAAGAGCGAGTGGTACATTTCTCTGAAGCGGCCCGCTCCCCTCATCGAGCCGCTTCCGTCATTACATTGAATTCGAACCTCAGGGCGAGAAAGAGGAAGACATGGCTGGTTGGGCGGAAGACTTTTCTCCAAAAAGCGCACCACAGGGGCACAGTCCCACACGTGAAGAAATCGAGTTGCGCGCACACCAGATTTACATAGAGCGCGGTGGCGCTCACGGACAAGATGTGGAAGATTGGCTAGAAGCTGAGCGTCAATTATTGGATGAACGAGCGAAGACGAGGCTGAAGGCAAAGGCGGCTGTCGTCTAAATTCGCGGGACGGGCGACTCGCTGAATGTCCGAACGCTTTCGCGCTAGGGGGCGTTGCGGAGAGTTCGAGCCGGGTACGGGGCGGGTGCGGCATGGCTTCAGGATCGGGGGTGCGGTACTAAAACCCGCTTGAGCCGGCAGCGTTAATCAGGAGCCTCCGCCGCGATCTGAAAACGTTGCTCAGAAACCAAGCGTAGTTGTCGCGGTCACGAACTTTTCTTGCACAATTCTGTAACAATTCGTCCAGTTAAGACCAGAAGTGACACCCTTGGAAGCTCTGCATTGTTTTCTTTGATTACGCAGGATGTGTCAGCACATATTGAAGTTAGCGTGAGGGCAGCTACTTTGGATTCCTCAGCTGATATTGGCACGAGCGATGCACTTATTTTGAATTGCGGACCACCTGAACTGCCGCCCCACACCCAATGCCTCCGAGACACTGAGGAAGACTTAGTCCGGGTAGTCCGCACCAACTCGACCAAGCAGGCGTGAGGGCCGAGTTCTATCACCAACTTCTCCGGTAAGCGCGTTAATCAGGGGCTGGGCCGTGGTCGTGGGGACGTCGAGTGTGGAACTCCGGGGGTATAAGGGTGTTGCGTAATGAGGCGATAAAGAGCTAATTTGATTCGGTCCGAAGGGCAGGACAACCGTTGTCGTCAATCCGAATTCTCATAACTGATGATTACGAAGAATGGCGATGGCAAGTCCGTCGGGTGCTTGACGCGCGCCCAGAATGGCAGCTCATTTTCGATGCGTCAGATGGGTTAGAAGCGGTTCAGAAAGCCCAGCACCTGAAACCGGAGATAATTCTGCTGGACATTGGCCTTCCCAAGTTGAATGGGATCGAAGCCGCCCGGCAGATACGACGCTACTCTCCCAATTCCCGCATTGTCTTTTTAAGTCAGCAAAATGATCTCGATATCGTTCGGTCGGCTTTGAGCACGGGCGCTTTGGGTTACGTTTGTAAGACAGATGCCCATAGTGAACTCTTACCCGCCATAGATGCGGCTCTGCGGGGTAAGCAGTTCGTCAGTCGGGGCTTGAAGAGCGACCAATTCGCCGACCCCTCCGTTCTGAAGGCCGCTCACCACCATGAGGTTTTGTTCTATTCAGATGACAGAGTTCTTCTAGACCGGCTCGCCCACTTCGTCGCTACTGCCCTAGACACCGGTAACGCGGCTATTGTGCTTGCCACGAAGGCACACCGGGATAGTCTTCTTCAGAAATTACGGGCAACGGGTATAGATACAGATGGCGCCCTTCAAGATGGCACTTTCATTTCACTAGATGCTGCCGAAGTGCTCTCAACCGTAATGGTGAATGATTTGCCTGATCCCGACCGATTTTTCGGGCGCCTTCGTGGCTGGATTGAAGCGGCTGCGAAAGCAGCAAAATCAGAGCAGCCTCAGATGGTCGCGTTCGGGGAAGCTGTGGATGTCTTGCAAGCGCAAGGGAAGCCGGACGCTGCGATTCGGCTTGAACAACTCTGGAATGGCGTAGGCAAGACCTTTGGGCTGGATATCCTCTGTGGCTACAACTTAACGAACTTTCACGGCGAGGAAGACGAGCACGTATTCCAAAGCATCTGTGCGGAACACTCAGCGGTTTATTCTCAGTGAGAAGTAAGGGTCAATTCTGGGTTAACCTGCCGAGGCAGCGTCTCCTTTTGCGAGTTGGCGCAGCTCTTCTTCCGGAACAGCAAATTCAGCGGTGCCACAATCCAAACAGACGACAAGCTTTGGAAATACCCACACTGCGGGCTTGTCAATGTTTTCCAGTCCAGGAAAATGGATACCCATCTCCGCGGTGAATTTCCCGCGGTTTGTTGATCCACACGACTTGCAGGGCATACCGACCAGCCGATCAGGGAGGGCGTCTCCCATTCTTTTCTACCATGACTCTTATAAGAAAATTCAAATCTTAGTAAATACTAAGTTTCGCGAATATTCGAGGCGAACGCAAATTTCCTCAGTTCCTACAGTGTTTCCTGTATATAGCGGCTTTCTGGGCTTTTCAACAAGTTCGGCATTGAAGTGTTGACAGTATTCTAGATTCCAGCTGACGATTAGTTTCTGACAAGCGTTTAGCTTGAACCTGTAATCCGGCCTCCTCAGCCCTCTCCATCAGCCCCAGCAGAACAAGTTTCGACATGTCACCCAGGGAGATTACAAATATGGGTCCATTTAACCCGGGCTATTTCCTGCACGCAGCAAACATCCTGCTGTTGGTAGCGTACAGCGTTCGCGACATTCTCTGGCTGAGGTTGTTTGCCGTGGCGGCTGCGTTGATCTCGCTGCCGTATTTCATTCTGCAGCCGGAACCTCTGTGGGAACCAGTCATTTGGAGTAGCGTCTTTGCTGCGATCAATTCGTTCCAGTCTTGGCGCCTTTTTGTCGAGCGACGTCCAGTTAAATTGACAACTGAAGAGGAGGAAATTCGCCGGCTCGTCTTCCCGGAATTGCCGTCTCGAAAGGTCCTGCAGATTCTGAATATCGGAACGTGGGCAAATGTGGAAATTGGCGAGCGAATGCTGGAGCGTGGCAAGAGTGTGGAGGCTATCTCGGTCATCGTTCGCGGGAAAGTGCGGGTCACGAAAGATGATCGTGTCTTCGGGGAGTTGGTCGCGGGCCAGATTGTTGGTTCAGCGCTCCTGATGAGTGGCGTCAAAGCCGATGTAGATGCTGTGGTAGTAGACTCTGTTCGGTGCATGCGATGGGAGGCTGAGCCGCTCGACCGTTATCTGGCCGCCAATCCAGAGACACGGGTAGTCTTACAAAAGTACCTCGCTCGTGATCTGGCCGGAAAAGTCTTAGCTGCCGCCAAAATTTAGGCTTACCAGTAGCCCACTACTTAGCTGTTGATAAAGCGCCTTAGGATCGACAGACGGCCCCACAGCCGGCTATTTCCTGGTAAGTTCTATAAAAGGGGAAGTCAAGGAAAAACACTCCTCCATCGGCCGAAATTTTTCTTCCTTCTCAGCCCACTTGATTGAGCAGGATCTGTTCTGACCATCCGCACCAGGTGCTCGGTTGCTGGGCGCTATGGGCCAGCGGTTGGGATTTCCTCTACCAGCGGTTTTCATTGCTTGTTCGCAACGAAGCCTGTCAGTTCCGAAACCAGCAAGCAGAATGATGGTCAAATTTGGCGACCATGGTTCTATCCGGGACTCGCGGCCCATAGCTTTTTCTGGTTATCCGAGAGGGCCTAGGGTCGGGTGTGAGACTTGGTGCCCGAAGCACGCAGCGTCTAACAAATCAGCTGAGACTCGCTCTCGAACCAAAGTGTCTCGAGAACCCGACGGCCACCGCTAGAGAAGATCCCAGGATGGAGCGGACTCAATCAAAGACACTCAAGCTGTTTGTGGTTTCAGATATTTGGCGTCGAAGCTTACTCCCTTCTTCCACACGATCAGAACGATCGTGGCAATCTTTCTCGCCAAGGTCAGGCGTGCCATCTCCGGTCTCATCCCTTTGGCAAGCAAAGCCGCGTAGAATTCCTGGAACGGACCCGGTTTGACGGAAGCGATAGTGGCAGCACTCTTAAACAGGTTCTTTAGATCGTGATTGCAGTCGCGGTTGAGTCCGCGAACCGAGATGCGCTTCCTGGTTCGTATTAGCTGTCCTTTGACATTACGGTAATCGGCACTGCTGTGCATTTCGATGGCAAAACCGCTGTATTTCCAGAGCGGTCGCTTTGTGCGGAATCGGTTCGGTGTCTGGATCAGCGCGATCAACAGCGCCGCCCGGATCGGACCGATCGCAGGGATCTGGCAGAGCAGTTTGCTCGCCTTGTGCTTTTTACTCTCGGCCAGCAGATCGCGCCTTACTGCTTGGCGTAACGACCTCAGGGCATCGAGTTGTTGGTAATAAAACTCGGCCCGGCGGAACACTCCCACCTCGTTGATCTTCGCCAGCCACTCGGCACGATGACGCGGCGCGTAGACTTGCTTGCCAGCACAAGGAATACCCCAACCGCGATAGATCGCCTTCACCCGACTCATGACTCGTGCGAGATCTTTGCTGATGGTCAGATAGCTGCGTGCCAGTTCCCGCAGTGTGCGGACGCCGGCTCCGCCGTGATAGACCGAGCTGAGCTTGTTCATGTACAACCGGTCGGACAGTTCGCATGCATCGATCCGGTCATTCTTGTTCCCCTGTCTGCTATTCTTTCGCGGATCGCAGACCACCAGTTTCGCTACATGCGGTTTCAGCAGATCGTACAACCAGGTAGCCCAGGTTCCTTCTTCAAAGGTGACTTGTAACTCTCCACGCAGGCCGTGGATAAAGTCCAGAATGATGTTCGCTTTGGTCTCGATCACGCATTCCATCATGATCTTTCCAGCATCATTCCTGACCGCAATAGAAATACTTTCCTTGTGCACATCCATGCCGATATATTTAGTGCTAGTCATGAGGGTGTTCCTTTCTGGAGGGGTTCGAGCCGAACACTCAAAACCCTACTCCAAAAGGGGCACCCTTTTATATTGCGTCGGGTTACCGCAAAAATGGCTCATAGTGCCTAGGTCGAGTCGAGCCGATCCTGGCGAGCTAAGTCCCAATAACCAAGTTACCGGTAATCCGACAGGAGTTGAACCGACAGAGAGAAGCATTCAAACCATACCGCGTGTTTAATTTAAGGAGGAACGCCCTGGCACGACGGGGAGGCGATCGGACTGCTTATATTCAAAACGTCCCGGACGACGCGCAACAGATGTTGAGCGTCTTTTCCCTTCGATATAAATCCATGCGCCCCGGCGGCATGGACCTCTTGCACGGTTTGATCGGAATCATGGACGGAGAAAACCAGGATTTTTGTCTGCGGTCGAGATCTTAAAATCTGTCTCACGGCCACCAAACCATTCAGAACCGGCATATTGATATCAAGAATGACCAGGTCCGGTTGAAGAGACTTCACCTTATCAACCGCTTCCTGTCCGTTAATAGCCTCGCCGCAAATTTCCAGGTCCAATTGCGTTTGCAAAGTATTTCTTACCCCACGACGAACCATTTCGTGATCGTCCGCGATCAGGATCCGTTTTCGCAGAGTACCGTCTAATGGCCCTTCCAGTTCACTCCCAAGGACGGAGGGGGATGGCGCCAGTGTGGAAGATCCCTGCGTCGGCATCACTGCCTGACTGGAAATGGGAATCTTCGCCACAACCAAGGTTCCCCGGCGGGGAACCGAAGTAATTACCAACCTCCCGCCCAATTGGCGTATCCGTTCGGTCATGCCTTGAATGCCCACACCAAATCGTCCGACCGACTCATTCGTAACACTGGTGTTGGACGATTCCATACCTTTCCCGAAATCCTGAATCTCGATCCGGATCATGTCGGCAGTACTGTGTAGTCGAACGGCCGCCTTGGGGCTGCCCGAGTAACGATGCACGTTGGTGAGACTTTCCTGGAGCACACGAAAAATGGCTACCTCGGCGTTTGGCGAAAGCCTTGGGATGTCCGGAGGTATGTCCGTTTCAATGTTGATGCCGGTTCTGCTTGTGAATCCCGCAACGTACCAATTCACTGCCGAAGAAAGCCCCAACTCGTCAAGCAACGGCGGATGCAGCAGATATGAAAGCGTGCGAATCTCCGCGGCTACTTCCTTATTCCAGGCAAGAGACTCCGTAAGCGCAGTCTGCGATTCTGTGTCGAGGTTGGCGGAATTCCGGCTGAGCACTCCCGATAAAGCCATGGATTGGATAGCAAGCTTTTGTCCGGTGACATCGTGTAAATCCCGGGCGATGCTGCGTCGCTCCTCATCCTGAAGTTGCAGCAGGCGGGCGGAGAGCTGCCTCAAGGATTCTTCATTGGACTTTAACGCCTCATTGGCCTCTACCAACTCCGTCAACTCCGTGGCCACTACACCAACCTTATGAATGTCCGAATCTTTCAGCGGGCGGAGTGTGAACCTGACTAGCTTTGGGCGTCCCGCGCCAGCCTCGAACTTAAATTCCGCGACAGAGCGACGATGATGCGCCTGGCGTAAGAGCTTTCTCAGTTTCTCGCGCTGCCCCGGCGACAGGCTGTCCTGCAACGAAGTGCCGGACAGTTGCCCCTGCGGGATGTTGAGAATTTGTGCAAACCGGGTATTGGCGTAAAGCACTACGCCGTCCGCATCCAACGTGGCGGCCCCGTCGTTTATGGATTCCACCAGCACACGGTAAGGATGCTCCGTGCCTTGCAGGGTGACTACCCTTTCCCCGTTACTTCCCTCCATCACCAGCGCGTCAATTCCTCCTCGCCGGATGGCAAGGACAATTTCCTCAGCCTCCGCGGTCGACGCGGTTCGTGTCCTGGCAGCAGGGATTGCCTTCCCGTTATATCGGGAAGTCCGCTTCCGCCGTATATCCTTATTTTTCCGCAATGTCTTCCCTGCGGATGTTGTTCGAGTACCCTTTCTTTGAATATCGGGTGAATCCGGTAGGTTTGGCGATTTAGGCATGCAGTCAGGCAGATGCCGTTTTGGTCTTCGATTTTTTCGATTTTGCTTTTCTGATGTCTAAACCGACGATCACCCGCTCGGTATCGGACAGATCCCCTATTATTTTGCAAATGGGCACCGGGAGGCTGCGAACAAGCGTCGGAATCGCGAGAATTTGATGATCTCTAGCCAACGCGGGGTCCTTTAGCAGATCGATCACCTGAATTCGATATTCTTCCTCAAAGTTACCCGCGCAAATGTTTTTCAGGTTAACTAGAGCAGCTACCGATTTAGGGGTTTGACCCGCAACGTAGAGCCTCAGTTCAACAACCTTCTTGGAACTTTTCGGTACTGGCTTCGCTTTCAATGGGCACCTGCTTCCGAATTTGCTCCCACATTCTTTCTTAACTCATCTCTACTGGGCGCTATTTGGAGCCGCGACTCTTGGCCAACGCATCCTGATCCACTTTTTCCCGCTCTTCCCGCTTCCTGTCCTCCTGGTCGATGTTTTTCTCGTCTCTCTCAAGTGCGTCAAGCTCCGCGTGCATCGTGGCCATTTGTGCTTCCAGAACCACCCTTCTTCGTTCGGCTTCCATCCGTTTGCGCTCGATCTCTTGTTGTTGCTGCATAGCCTCGACACGTTCTCTAGATTCCTGGCTAATACGTGAAGACCCCGTCAAGACGCCGCCCGGCCCAACATAAACAGGCAGCAGCCGGATGCCGTGCCCCGTGAGAACAAATTCCCGAAGTTGATTAGAGTGTGCCATCCCGCGCGACTTGAGGACATATATGCAACGGTTGCGTTCACCGTTCAACTCAATATCTCGCAGCAGAATCCACGTGTCGGTGAGCGAAGAGATTCCAACCTTGGTCTGCTCCAGCTCGGTGCCGCCGCTGGTCAGGCTCACGAATACCGCCGTAATCCCAGATACTTTCAGGAAATCCAGAAGCCGCATGAGCATCGAATAGACTTCCTTGTCGCTGCTCCCGTTCAGTAAATTTGTGATGGGGTCAATCACCACGCACTGCGGCTTCACTTTCTCAATCAATTTGTGAATGCGCAGCAAATGCATTTCAATGCCAAATTGCGTGGGGCGCCATGCTTCGTGAGTAAGCAGCCCCTTTTCGGCCCAGTGGTCCAGATCCAAGCCGACAGAATGCATGTTTCGCGCCACCTGGTGCCGGGATTCCTCAAAGTCTATGTAGAGGCACTGTTCGCCCCTTCGACAGGCGGCATCCACAAACGACGCGGCCAGGGTGGTTTTGCCGCTGCCGGCGGTCCCGGTGATAAGGACACTGGAACCTCGGTAATATCCTTTGCCCTCCAGCATTTCATCCAGATCGGGAACTCCGGAAGAAACACGTTCGTTGGATACGGTGTGCTGCAGTTGAAGCGATGTCAGTGGCAGTATGGACATCCCGTGTTCGTCGATCAGGAAGGGGTACTCGTCGGCTCCGTGCTTTGTGCCGCGGTATTTCACAATCCGCAGCCGCCTGCTGGAAATCTGATCCTTGATTCGATGATCCAGAAGAATCACACAATCGGACACGTATTCTTCCAACCCGTGGCGCGTAAGCGTGCCTTCGCCCCTCTCCGCAGTAATGACCGTCGTGAGATTGCGGTCCTTTAGCCAACGAAACAGGCGCCGGAATTCGGCTCGCAGCATGCCCTTATTGGAGAAGCCGGAAAAAATCGACTCAATCGTGTCGAACATCACCCGCTTGGCACCAACGGCAGTCACGGCGCTCTGCAGCCGGATAAACAAACCTTCCAGATCGTAGTCGCCGCTCTCCTGTATTTCCTGGGGCTCCACACTCACATAATCCAGGAACAGTTTTTTCTTATTTGCGAGATCCTGGATGTCAAAGCCCAAGGAGGCGACGTTTCGCGCGATATCTTCCGGCGTTTCCTCAAAAGCCATCAGCACTCCCGGCTCGTTAAATTCCAATGCCCCACGAACCAGAAACTCAATCCCGAACATGGTCTTCCCGCAACCCGCCCCGCCGCACACGATTGCGGTGCGTCCCTGGGGCAGGCCGCCCTCGCTGATCTCGTCAAATCCGGGAATGCCCGTCGGCGACTTCTCTAAAGGCGCGAGTGGGCGACTGCTGCTTTTCGCACGGCTAGCCATTTCCTGCTACCTCAAATCTTGAGTTGATCAGATTGGACCATTATGGTGTCGCACTCTTTCCGGAGGCACCGCGTTCCGGAGCCCAAACATATACAGGATGAACTTGGATACCTAAAAGTGCCTAGCAGCGCACCCTACTACATTTAGCGAAATCCGCCATACAAGAAACACTGTAGACGATGAGGCCTCTGTCCTGCCCGGTTAATTAGAGGATCCTCATCCTGATGGTGACCAAAACGTGCCCACATCGGCTGTATTGGCGAAATTGACTGGTTATAGGACCACTGAAAATAAACAAGTTGTTTGTTTTCAACCCCCGTCCGCCGTTCGACTCCCTCCTCCGGGACCATCCTTTCTCTCCTGAGCACGCTGGTACTTTCCTCCCCTTGACCTCTACTTTTCTCTGCGGAACACTGTCCCTTGATGGCCGCCCATGAGCGCACCTCCTTTCGGTAACGACCCGCCACACAATCGCCGCCGCAGCCAGCGCGTCCTTCTGCGCATGCCGATCCAGGTCATCGTCCGTGGCGCGGGAAACCAGCACGTTTCCGAAGACGCCTTCACCTCTTCCGTCAGCGCTCACGGCGCGCTCATCTACCTGTCCCACAAAGCGGAGCCCGGCCAAAAAATCATCATCAAGAACACGGTGACCGAAGAGGAACAATTCGTCCGCGTAGTCCGCAGCAATCCCGCACCGGAAAGGAAGTTCGAAGTCGCCATCGAATTCCTCCGCCCTGCGCCCAAATTCTGGCGCATCGCCTTTCCCCCAGATGACTGGGCTCCCCACGCCCCCGAAATCACCGCCGACACTTTCTGAGCTTGCCGTAATCCAGACCGCGCCACTCCACCACTCCAATGTGCTGTCATCCTGAGCGCGCCTTTCGCGCGAAGGATCTCAACCTACGCGTCTTGTTTGCCCTGAGCATCGAATGGCCTGCCTCCCTCCGTTACCTCCGCTGCCCGCCGAATCCTCTCTCGCAAAGGCGGGAGGCGGCCCGCCCTTCGTCTCACCGTGATCCAGACAACACCACTCCAACGCGCAGTCATCCTGAGCGGGCCCTTCGCGCGAAGGATCTCAACCTACGCGTCTTGTTTGGCCTGAGCCTCGAAGAGTCTGTCTCCCGCTCTCCGTTACCTCTGCCCGCCCGCCGTAGCCGCGTTCACTGCGGCGAAGGAGGGTGGCCCCTCTGCAACCTCCGCCGTGAACTCTTCTACCTCCAAAAGAAAACGGCGCGGAACCCAATCCGCGCCGCCCAAACCTCTTTCCGATTACCGATTGCTGATAACCGATAACTTCCTACTTCGCCGACAACAACTCCACCAGCATCTTCATAAATTTCGCATTATCCAAATCCACCTGCACATGCACCAATTGTTCGCCCAATACCGGGTGATCCTCTTCCGTCCACACTAGCGTGTTTCCATACCCCGCCGTGTGCGAAATATCCATATCCATGTAGAGCTTCTCTTCCTTGGTGATCAGGCTCGGATCCAACCATGCCAAGGCTGCCAGTTCGTCCCACAGATATTCTTCGTCGGAATAATCACCGATGTATTTCGCTGAAGGTGTGCCTGCCTTCGCAATCTCTTGAATCACTTCCTTGGTCATCCGTGTCTTCACAGAAATATCCACCGTGGTCACGGTAATCTTTTTCCACGGCGCCCTCATGACCATATGCACGGCTTCCGGATCAAACCAGAAGTTGAACTCCCGGCGATTGTCCGTTTTCCATTCCGTCGACACGTTGTCCGGCCCGATGCTCCCGCCCATCACCACCAATTCCTGCGCCAGTTCCGGCACGTGCGGATCCAGACTGATCGCCAGTGCCAGATTCGTCAGCGGCCCACCCGCATAAATCGTCACCTCGTGCGGATACTGGTGCACCATGCGGATAATAAAATGGGGCGCATCCTCGTCTTGCGCCTTCAACTTCGGATTTCCCTCTGGCAAGTCCGGCACTTCGTACGGTCCATGAACTTCTCGCACGAACTTCCCAGTGCCGTTCTTCGTCCAGGCGCCCTGGTAACGCACTTTTCCGTAAAGCTTGGACCACCGCGCGATCTCTTCCTTGCTGTTGATCAGCGGAAAAATCGCGCCGGGATAAACCTTGATGTCAGTGTGGTGCGTCAGTTCCAGCATCCGGAGCGTGTGTGCCACCTCTTCATCCCGCCATTGATCCCCGCTCACGATGGTGATGCCCAGTACGTCGGCTTGCGGCGCGTTCAGCAGCGCCAGCATGGACTGCTGGTCGGTGGTCGCCGGCCCGCGCGCATCCTGATCAATAATAATTTTTCGTTTTGCCTGCCCATTCGCGGAAACACATCCGATAAAAAGTAACAACCCAATCAAGACTGCGGCGCGGCGTATCATTCCGGTTTTTCTCCCTGCCCGATAGTTTTCCTTCGGGCGCATCCATACTATGCAAAGAACAAATGCGTGACCACTAAATAACAGCGGCATGGCGCGGACCGTGGCACAGCCCGCAAGTCTGAAATCAAAAACCGCCCGCGCCGCGCCACTCTGGCCTTTAACTTTTCTTCCTGTATTGAATCGGTTTAATGTAAGCTAGGGCCACCGGCTGCTCTTCCCGGTTATCCTTTTAGACCGCGAGGCACTGCATGTCCCAGATTCGTTCCGCCCTGGCTTTCTCGCTGTTGGCACTCCTCAGCATCTCAATCCTCCCCGGCCAACTCTACGCCGACGATTCCCCCGCCGCTCGCATTCCGTTGCAAAGCAACTGGCGCATGGAATCCTCCTGCAAGCTTTCCACGAAAGGCGATGCCATCTCGCAGGCCGGTTTTGACGACGCCAAATGGCACGCGGCCATCGTTCCCGGAACGATCGTCGGTTCGCTGGTCGGAGACAAGTCGCTCCCGGATCCCAACTTCGGCATGAATCTGAAATCCTTTCCCGGTGCCTTCACAGACAATAAGCGCCAGGCCGCCAATCTCGATATGCCCGCGGACAGTCCCTTCCGCTGCTCCTTCTGGTTCCGCACCGAATTCTCCGCGCCCGCCGACTCGGCCAGCCGTCTCCTCTGGCTCCATTTTCTCGGCATCAACTATCGCGCCAATATCTGGCTCAATAGCAAGCAGCTAGCCAATCGCGACGATGTTGCGGGAGCCTATCGCTTCTACGAATTCCAGATCAGCGAGCTCCTCAATAAAAAAGGGAAGAACGCGCTGGCCGTCGAAATCTTCGCCCCTGAAAAAAATGATCTCGGCCTCACCTGGGTGGACTGGAATCCCACGCCGCCAGACAAAGATGCCGGCATGTGGCGCGAAGTCTTTCTGACTTCCAGCGGCGCCGTCACTCTCCGCCATCCCTTTGCCAGCGCCAAGCTCGACTCGGCCTACAAATCCGCCGCGCTCACGCTTTCCGCTGAACTGCGCAATACCACCGATCATGCCGTCAAAGCCACGCTTGCCGCCGACGTTGCCGATATCCATCTCACGCAACCCGTCGAACTCGCCGCGAAGGAAACAAAAATCTTCAGCTTCACTCCCGATCAGTTTGCCCAGCTCAAGCTCGCCAATCCCCATCTCTGGTGGCCCTATCAGATGGGCGATCCCTATCTCTACTCCGCGAAATTCCATGTGGATGTCGACAGCGCCTCTTCCGATTCCGCCACTATCAATTTCGGTATCCGCGAAGTCACTTCCGAACTCACCGATTCCGGCGGCCGCCTCTTCAAAGTAAATGGCAAGCGCGTCCTCATCCGCGGCGCTGCCTGGGCTCCGGACATGCTCTTGCGCTGGGATTCCCACAAGCTCGACGCCGACCTCGCCTACGTCCGCGGCATGGGCCTCAACACCGTTCGTCTGGAAGGGAAGACGGATCGCGACGAATTCTTCGACAAAACCGACAAGCTCGGCATCCTCGTCATGCCCGGCTGGATCTGCTGCGACGCCTGGGAACACTGGAACAAGTGGACTCCCGAAACCAAGAAACTCGCCGCCGCGTCGCTCGTCGACCAGATCTCCCGGCTCCGCAATCATCCCAGCGTTTTCGTCTGGCTCTATGGCAGCGACGGCCCGCCGCCCGCCGACATCGAATCCATGTATCTCGGCATCTTGAAGGATCTCGGCTGGCCAAATCCCAGCGTCTCCTCAGCGTCGGAAACGCCTACTAAAGTCACCGGCAAATCCGGCGTCAAAATGACTGGCCCTTACGAATATGTCCCGCCCGTCTATTGGCTCACGGACAAAAAAGCTGGCGGAGCCTACGGCTACAACACAGAAACCAGTCCCGGCCCAGCGATCCCCACCAGGGAAAGCCTCGCCAAATTCATTCCCAAGGAACATCTCTGGCCCATCGATGAATATTGGAACTTTCATGCCGGGGGCGAGCGCTTCACCACTATCGACGTTTTTCGCGACGCATTAACCAAACGCTACGGCGCGCCCACTTCCCTTGATGATTTCGAGCGCAAGGCCCAGGCCATGTGCTACGACAATCAGCGCTCCATGTATGAAGCCTACGGCCGCAACAAGTACGTCTCCACCGGCGTTATCCAGTGGATGCTCAACAACGCCTGGCCCTCGCTCATCTGGCATCTCTACGACTACTATCTCGTCCCCGCCGGCGGCTATTTCGGCACGCAAAAAGCCCAGGAAATTGTGCACGTTCAATACGACTACGACACGGACTCGGTCTCCGTCGTCAACGGCAAATACGAAGACCTCAAGGGCTACAAAGTCTCCGCCAAGCTCTACAACATGGATGCGAAAGAAGCCGGCTCACAGGAAGCAACCATCGATCTCACCGCCGACGCTGCCATCAAGGCCTTCGATCTTCCGAAGCCGTCAAATCTCTCCACAACGTATTTCCTGAAGCTCAAGCTCCTCGACGCTTCCGGCACTCTTGTCAGCGACAACTTCTATTGGCTCTCCACCAAGCCCGACACCCTGGACTGGAAGCACAAAAAAGACACCGTCTACACCCCCCAAAAGGATTTCGCCGACCTCACCGGCCTCAACTCCTTGCCCGACGTAAAACTCGAGGTCGCCGCGCAATCCATCCAATCCGGTGATTCCGCCATGATTCATCTGCGCGTGAAAAATCCCAGCGCCTCCGTTGCCTTCTCCGTCCACGTCCGCGCAGCCAAAGGCCCCAACGGCGACGACCTGGTGCCCATCCTCTGGAGCGACAACTATTTCTCCCTGCTCCCCGGCGAGGAAAAATCCATAACCGCCTCCTTCGCCCCCTCCGACCTATCCGGCACTCAACCCTCCCTAACCCTAGACGCCTACAACTCCCAATTAACCCCGGTCCCAATCGACCACTGAGCTTAGGTTCCAAGTAGCGCCGCCTCGATAGCGCCAGCTTCTAGTTCGCCCTGAGCCCAGAAGAGCAGGCCAGCGAAAGCTCTCCAAGAACCGTCATTCTGAGGGCATCCGACGAGGATGCCCGAAGAATCTCAACCTAAACTAACTCGCTAATTCTCGAGGCAAAACCAGCCCGCCGCCCCTAAAGCCTGTAGCCTCCGCACCTTCCAACCCCGTTATCTTTTGGGTACCACCAACCCGCTTTTCCCTCTTGCCGGTTCTACTGTTAGCGACTAAGCTACCATTGCGATTGGGGGAAACCGTGCCTAAAGAGAAACCGCAAGTAAACATCGGGGAAGTGATCAAGACCTACCGCAGCCAGCGGGGATTGTCGCAAGGCGACATCGAGCGCCGCACCGGCCTGCTGCGCTGCTATCTGTCTCGCGTCGAAAACGGCCACACCGTGCCGTCACTGGAGACGCTCGCCAAAATTGCCGAGGCCATGGAAATTTCACTCGCCGATTTTTTCCCCGGCACCGAAACCCCGCGTGACAAAGAGACCCAGAAGATGCTCGGCGAACTCAGCCAGGACGAAATTCGCTTCCTCGCCGAAATCAAAAAATACAGCACCACACTCTCCGAAGGCGACAAGCGCCTCGTCCTCGCCATGATCCGCAAAATGGCCACCCTACTTCCGACGCAAGCCGCCGCCCAAGCCAAGAAACCCCTCATGCGCCGCCCGTCCCTCTAATTTATCCCAGTGTAGCTGCGGCTTTACGCCGCCACTTTTCCGCTCTTGTAGGGCCCGCCTTCCGAGGCGGGCCGCTTTTCTTGGTAGCGCCGGCTTCCACCGTCAACCCCGCCAGAATGGCGTCCCTCATCCCTTTCGCATTTCTCATCCGCAACGCAAACAAATCCCTTACGCCACCCCTCCCGCCTCCTCCGGCTCCCGCTCAATCTTGTCGCCCTCGCCCGGCGCCAAAAACAAATTCGTCTCCACCGCATGTTGCTTCGTATATAAATCAAAATAGCGCCCGCGTGCTGCATACAACGATTCATGCGTCCCGCGCTCCAGGATCACCCCGTCTTGCACCACCAGAATCTGCTCCGCCCGCCGGATCGTCGAAAGCCGGTGCGCAATCACAAACGTCGTGCGACCACGCATCAGATACCGCAGCCCTTCCTGAATCAACGCCTCCGACTCCGAATCCAGGCTCGACGTCGCCTCATCCAGAATCAAAATCCGCGGATCGGCCAGAATCGCGCGCGCAATCGAAACGCGCTGCTTCTGCCCGCCGGAAAGCTTCACGCCGCGTTCGCCCACCACCGTGTCGTACTTCTTCTCAAACGTCTCCGCAAATTCGTCCACCCGCGCGATCCGGCAAGCTTCCATAATCTCCGCTCCCGTCGCGTCCGGCCGCGCATACGCCACGTTCTCCCGGATCGAGCCGTCAAACAAAAACGTCTCCTGCAGCACCACGCCCAACTGCGTGCGATAGGATTCCAGCTTCACCGTCGCCAGATCCGTTCCATCCACCAGAATGCGTCCCTCCGTCGGCGTATAAAATGCGGACACCAATCCAATAATCGTGGATTTCCCCGATCCAGAAGGTCCCACCAGCGCCGTCACCGTGCCCGGCTCCGACAGAAAACTAATCCCGTGCAGCACTTCCTTCGCCGCCTCATACGAAAAATGCACATCCGCAAATTCCACGCGACCCGTGATTCGCTCCAGCGTCATCGTCCGCCGCGGGTCCTGGTCTTCCTTCGACTCGTTCAGAATCTCCCGCGTCCGTTCTAGCCCCGTAATCGCCTCGGTCAGCTGCGTCCCAATCGCTACAATCTGAAACACCGGCGCGATCAACATTGCCAGAAACATCGAGTAGGAAAAGAACATTCCCATCGTCATCTGCCCGGCCAGAATCTGCCGCGCGCTCAGATACATCACCACCGCGCTCACCATCCCCATCAGCATGGCCCCGGAAAGGCTCATTATGGAAGTCGCCGTCAGCGTCTTCAGCACGTTCTCAAGGAGTCGTTGTACTCCGCGCCCGAACACACTCTCTTCGTGATCTTCCGCGTGATACCCCTTCACCACGCGCACGCCGCCCAGCGATTCCGTCAGCCGGCCCGTCACTTCCGCGCTGATCTTCGGCCGCTCGCGGAAAATCGGCCGGATCGTCGAAAATGCCTTGTTCAGAAACAATGCAAACGTAATCAGCACCGCGAACGCCACAAACGTCATCACCGCGTTGATATAGAGCAGCACTCCCAGCGCCAGCACCGCCGTCATCACTCCGCCGACAAATTCCACCAGCCCCGTGCCAATCAGGTTTCGCACGCCTTCCACGTCGCTCATGATCCGGGACACCAGCGCCCCGGTCTTGTTCGCGTCGAAATAACTCACCGAAAGCCGCCCGATGTGCGCCTGCACCTGTTTGCGCAAATCGGTGATCATGCGCTGCGCCGACTTCGAAAGCAGCTGTGTCAACGCAAACGAGGAAAGCCCCTGAATCAGTGTCGCGCCCACCACCGCCAGCACCAGCGGCAGCAAAATTTGCTGGTGATGCTTTCCGATCACGTCGTCCACCAGATATTTCGTGGAGCCCGGCAACACCAGTCCCGCCACGCGGTTGATGGCCATCAACCCGAATCCCAGCAGCAGAATCCCCCGTCGCGGATGGATCAGCGCCCAAATCTCCGGCAGCGAACTCCAATTCACCTTTTTCTTGGTTTTTTTATCGCCACTCGCGGCGCTCGCCCCGCCCCGGCTCGAACTCCGCTCCCCGGAAGCGCCCTTCACAGCAGTTGGTGTGTACGTCGACCGTAAACTCATATCCCTCGCAGTCCGTTGTGCAGCATACCCTTTCGATGCGCCCCCCGCCACGTAATGTACGCCACCAACCCGCAGCTAGCCTTTGTAGCGGCCGCCTTCCCAGGCGGGCGCTTCCTCCACCTCCCCCGAGCACCGCTCGCCACGCCAAAAGAGTCGGCCAAACCCGGCTCAGTCTTTCAGGAAAGTTGCAGCAGATTTCCGCGCAGCGCCATATGCGCGAGACAAAATAGCCCAGGACGCAAGTCCCGGGTCTCTGGCCCAACAGATTGCCAGCCCCGGAGGAGCGGCACAACTTCCCACCATGAACTGCTCAAGAAATCTTTTTTCTACACGTAATCAAACAACGTCATGAATCCAAAATCCATGTGCAACTGCTGGTGACAATGAAACAGCGCCAGCCCCGGATTATCCGCCACAAAATCAATCTCCACTTCCTGATATCCGTCCAACATCACCACATCTTTGAAAACGCCGGCACACGTTTTTCCCGCCACGCGCGTCAATTCAAAGCTGTGCCGGTGCAGGTGCACCGGATGAATATCGTCGCTCCCATTGCGCAAGTGAATCCGGTACCGCTTGCCATCCCGCAGATGAAACGCAGCGGGCTGCATTCCGGCGCTCATCGGAAACGCCTTGCCATTTATCGTCCACCGGTTAAATCCCGCCTCCGCCGCGTTTTCCTTAGCGATCAACATTTCAAACGTTTCGTCAGGCGCAGTCGCCACAGCACCCGGCTTCGCAAACATTGTGTAATCCCAGCGAAACGCGGGCGGCGCCATCCATGCCGCTTTTTTCTTGTAGCCCGCGTACTCCACCACAATCCCCATCCCCTGCCGCCGGTCGTCATCCGCCAGCTCCCCCAGCACCCACACGCCGGGATGTTTCATCTCTACGATCGCGGAAATCCGCTCCGCGGTGCCAAACCATAACACTGGCACCTTCACCGGATTGGGGACCGGATTCCCGTCCAGCGCCACCACTTCAAACAAATGCCCTGGCAGCGCCAGGCTGCGAATTTCCGTCGCGCTTCCGTTCAGGATATGAAACAGCACGCGCTCCCCGCTCTTCACGCGTACCGGCTCGCCATGGCCCAACATTTTTCCGTTAATCGTAAACGCCGCGTAGCCCACCTCAAACCCGTGCGGCATGCCCTTCGCCAGCGATGCCCGCATCGCTAACTCGCCCGCGTCTTTCAACGCCTTCACCGGCGCGGCGGGCGACAAAAAATCCGGCGCCATATCCCCGCCCTGGCTGAAGGAGGGCGCAAATTCCTTCATGGTCAGAAACACTTCGCGGTCATACCGCCCCGGATTTTCCCACGGCTCGATATACACCGGCCCCACCTGTCCCGAGTATTGCCCGGCTGCCAGGTCAGCCCCCGCGCGATTATGCGTGTGATAAAAACGCAAGCCCGCTGGCTTTGGCGTGAACACCAGCCGCCGCATCCCGTGCGCCGGAACATATGGCGTGCCTTCCTCCGCCGCACCATCCACATCGACAGGAACGAATTGTCCGTGCCAGTGCAACTGCTCCGGCGTATCCGTTTCGTTGAAAACATCCACGGTCGCCTGTCGCCCTTCCTGAAAACGCAGCAGTGGCCCGGGAAATTGTCCGTTGTAGGTGACCGTCGAAACAAAACGCTTTGGCGCAATCTCAATTGGTGCCGCTTTGATGTGCAACGCGTAATCCGCAGGCGATGATTGGCCCGCTCCTACCGTGGTGAAGGAGAAGTGCGCTTCGCCCGGCAGCAACAACGCGCCTGCAGCCAGGCTGGTCGTCTTTAGAAATTCACGCCGCGAATTCGCGAAATGCCCCACGATTGCCTCTCATGTGGGAACAGTCAGATGGTTGGACGCCGCCAGCAAGCCCCCGGATCCATCATACGAAAGACGAACCAGTTACAGAATGTGTTGCTCAACGCCGGTGCGAGTGACATCATGGTCAAGACGATTCCGGGTTCAATAACCACACGTATCGCTCCAAACTGGTTTTGCGACACCTGAAGAAAGCCCTCACTGGATACACGTATGCCCGCTTCCGAATTGCAGCTGCTGGGAACGAAAGACTTCATCGCGCTGGAAGATGCTTACGGCGCGCACAACTATCACCCGCTTGACGTGGTGATCGAGCGCGGCGAAGGCGTCTGGGTTTTCGACGTGGAAGGGAAGCGCTATCTCGATTGCCTGGCCGCGTATTCCGCGGTAAACCAGGGCCACTGCCACCCCAAATTGCTCGCTACACTGATCGAACAGGCCCGTCAGATCACGCTCACCTCGCGCGCGTTTCGCAATCCGCAGCTCCCACTGCTCTATAAGGAATTGCACGACCTGACGGGCTACGAAATGGCGCTGCCCATGAACTCCGGCGCCGAGGCCGTGGAAACCGCAATCAAGGCCGCGCGCAAGTGGGGCTACCCGCAAAAGGGAATTCCCGATGGGCAGGCTGAGATTATCGTCTGCGAAAATAATTTTCACGGGCGCACCATCAGTGTGGTCAGTTTTTCCACTGAAGATCAATATAAGCAGGGATTCGGCCCGTTTACTCCCGGATTCCGCGCCATCCCGTTTGGCGACGCGGCAGCTCTTCGCGCCGCAATCACCCCAAATACCTGTGCATTTTTGCTGGAGCCGATTCAGGGCGAAGCCGGCGTGATCATTCCTCGCGATGGCTTCCTTCGCGAAGCCGCAGGAATCTGCCGCGAAAATCGCGTCCTTTTTATGGCCGATGAAATCCAGTCTGGCCTGGGCCGCACTGGAAAACTTTTCGCGTGCATGCACGAAAACGTTCGACCGGACGTGCTGATCATCGGCAAAGCTTTGGCCGGAGGCTTCTATCCCGTCTCGGCGGTGCTGGCCTCCAGCGAAATCCTGGGCGTCTTTCAACCCGGCGACCACGGCAGCACCTTTGGCGGCAATCCGCTGGCTTGCGCGCTGGCCCGCACCGCGCTGCGCATTTTGGCGGAAGAAAAATTGATCGAGCGATCCGCTGAACTGGGCGCCTATTTTCTCGCCAAGTTACAAGCCATTCGCAGCCCCGTTGTGCGGGAAGTCCGCGGCCGCGGCCTGTGGCTTGCGATCCAACTCAATACCGACGCGCGACCCTATTGCGAAGCCCTCAAAAACGAGGGCATCCTCTGCAAGGAAACCCACAACACCATTATCCGGATCGCTCCGCCACTCGTCATCAACCGCGACGAAATCGACTGGGCCGCCACCCGCATCTCCAAAGTCCTATCCCTGTAGCGGCCGCCTTCCGAGGCGGGCGCCTTTCTCCAATGCGCACGCATTGTATCGGCCGGGCGCATTTTCCATTATTTTTTCTCCGTCTCCCTCCTCCGAAAATGCAACAACTTCTTCACCTCCGCAATCACATCTCCCTTCGCATCCTTCACCTCAATCGCAAACTCCCGCTCAAACTTTTCTCCAGTCCTCAACGTCTCGCGAATCTCGTTCACCTGCTGGTCCAGTATCCGAAATTTCGCGTAAACCGTACTTCTCCCCGGCCGTCGAAAACGAATCGATGCCGCCTTATCCCAAACAATGTAATCCGGTCCCAGAATTCGGATCAGCATCACCATAAAAAACGGATCCGTGATCGAATAAAGCGATCCGCCGTAGTGTGTCCCCACATAATTCGCGTTCCACCACCGCAGCCGCATCTCCACATCCAATTCCTTCCAATCCGCCTGGATGCGCGTGATGCGGATCCCCGCGCCCAGCAAAGGCGGCCAAAGATTGAACAACTGTTTGGGAAAGCGTTTTACCAGACGCATCAGCAAGGGGACCTCCCGCGACCGAACACAAACAGCTAGCCTCTGAGTCGCAAGTGCTAAATCCTATCGCGTAAAGCATAAATCGTAAGCCCCAAGCCCTGAGCTCCCAACCGGTGCTTCGTTCGCGGTTGTTGGATCAATCTCGATTGCACATCACGAAAGCGCTTGTCATCCTGAGGCCCGCGCATTCTGCGGGCCGAAGGATCTCAACTTCTAATTTCTGCAGCGCGTTAAAATTGAGGCGCTTCGCGAATCAGCATCTCGCACGCAAAGCAGGGTAGTGGGAAAGAAGATTCGTGGATCAAAAAATAGGCTGGAAATAATTTCGCAAAAATCCCGCAACAAACGCTTCCCGGGAAACCGCTTTAGTCCGCAGCAGGCGCCGTCGGCCGCAACTTCCTCGCCGGCGGCTCGATATTCAATACGCTCGAAACGAACTGGCTGAGCGTGCCGCCCAGATGCTCCAGCACCCGGTTCTTCAGTGTGGTGTATTCCTGTGTCCCGCAAAAAAGGTCGCTCATCAATTGCCGAAACACGGCGTTGCGTTGCAGGAACTGCACCATCCGCGTTGTCACTGAACATCCCAGGAACGATCCGCGATAGAAGCGCCGCACAATGCGCGCGGCAAATTCCAGTTCCAGCGAAAACGAAGCCCGCACCCGCGATGGATAGAGCTCCGGACGCCCTTCGGCAATCGACTGGCCCAGGATTTCGCCCGAGCGCATCGCATAAAAAAGTCCTTCACCGGTCAACGGATCCACCCAGGCAGCCGCATCGCCGCACATGGCCCAGTTTCTGCCCATCACCGCGCGGTCGGAAAGCGTTCGCTCTTGCGGCGAAGGCAGCACGTGGCTGTAAAATTTGGCGTTCTCCGTGCAGAATTTTTCTTCGGATGCGAACGCGTGCAAATGCCGGCGCAATTCCGCGCTGGTGTGCGCGGCCATGCTGCCGCAAATTCCCAGCGAAATGTGGTCGGCGCGCGGGAAAGACCAGATGTAGCCCTCAAAATGGGGAAGAAACTTGATGATAATTTCGTCCGCGTTCTGCGGCACGTAATATCCCTGGGTGATTTCCAGTTCATCGGCGGAAAGGGGGCGCGTCCCCGGCAGGATCTGGTTGCGCGCTCCAGCGGCCAGCACCACGAAATCCGTCTTCTGCCAATCGCCATCCACGGAAAAGCGCGGCTTGTCCGAAGTAGTATCAATGTTCTGCACCCGGCGATGGTGCACCTGGCAGCCCGCTTCCCGTGCGCGATCCAGCAGAAAACCGTTCAGCACGCGCCGCGAGTAAATGACAATGGGATGCTTCAAATCCAGCGTCGCCCGCTGGTTTTCCGCGCTCACAATCTCCACATCGCGGATCAATTTTTTCGGGTGATCGTTGTCCAGCAGAAAAGGGAAGTGCTCGGTGGCCTTGTAGGTAAGCCCGCCTCCGCAAGGCTTTTCCCACGCCAGATTTTCATCGTAAATATTTACGGAATGTCCCGCGCGTGCAAGCTCTGCGCCGCACACCGCGCCCGAAGGTCCGCCACCGATAATCACAATGTCAGACATGCGTTCCTTCTTAGAAAGCTAAGTAATTTTGTCCGGTGCGGGGACTGCGCAACTTGTGGCTGACCGGCGGCTCCTAGGACACGGGAAACAGCACCAGGCAGATACCCGCAAAAAGTATAGCACTGAACACTGCGGCGGCTGTCGCGGAAGCCGTACGCGAGCGTACCAATCGGGCACCCATGCGGGAAAGCAGGAAAAATAACGCGAAATAAGGCGCCAGCAGCACAACCAGGACCTGCCCACTGTGCAGCAGAAATGTTCCGGCGGCCAGGCACAGCCACGCCGTCAAAATGGCCGTCAGATCGATCATCAGGCGCCGCCGCGGCTGCTCTACTGGGCCCAGGAGCACCTCCAGCGCGAAAAAAAAGAAGAAGCACGCGAGGAAGAAAATTGGAAATTTCCCCCAGCGCTGCAGCGTCATCCACGCGCCCGTGATGGTCAGGTCCAGCCAGCCGGTCACCAGAAGGTGCAGAAGCAAGGCCGCAAACGCCGCCGCGGCCAGCACACCAGGCTTGACGGGAAATTTTCGCGACGCAAGTCTCGCGTGCAGCGCGAGCAGCCCCACTCCGGCCAGCAGAAAAAAACTGGCCAGATAATCCCCTTCAAAAAGTCCCAGCGCTTTCAGCGGAACAGCATAGCGCAGCAGCGCCACCACAGCGAGCGATACAATCAAAACCTCTGCAAATAAGCGCAACGGACCAGGCACGCCTTCCTGCTCAGCCCCTTCTTTCGGCGCCTCCACCGTCAGTTCGTACAAAAACGGCCCGGCAAGCACCAAAATGCCCACCAGCCCCAGAATGCCCCCAAGCAAAAACAGCCGGCTCGGCAATTTTCCTGGATTCGATAGATGCAGCGCGCCCGCCGCCCAGGCTTGTGCCATTCGCGCCACTCCCGGCGAGAACAGCACACTCACGTGCGATTGTTCGGGCAGGGAATAAAACTGAATCGTTGCATCGGTATTGTTCCGCGGTACCAATTCCGCGGCATTCGCTGCCAGTCCCTGCGGCTCGAACGCTCCCGCTGTAATCAGTGTGTTGGGAACCATTCGCGGAAGATCATGAAAAAGAAGATTCTCCGGCGCAACGCCGTGCGCGGCTTGCATCGGCGCGGGCGAAATGGCGATCACTCCGGCAGGACGAAACTCCGGCGCCACGCGCAAGGCAATCGCGCCGCCCATCGAATGGCCCGCCAGGATCGTGCGATCCGGCAAAATCAGCCCGCGTGCGGATAGCCCGCGCAGCAGGGAACTCGCGCAATCCTGCGCGGCTTGTGCCGTAAATGGCCCCGCCGTCCGGCCGTGGCCCGACAAGTCTGGCACGAAGACGGTCAGCCCCAGGTCCGCGAAACTGCGTGCCAGATACGTCATGATGAATTTGTTTGCGGATAATCCGTGGAACAGCACCACCGCGCCGGAATTCCCCGGCGGCACGTCTGCGCGTTTTTGCACAATGATCGTGTCCACGCGGCAGGCCGAAGTCGCGGCCACCACGTGGCGCTGCACGTAGCCGCGCGACGGCAGATATGCCAGCAGCGCTCCCACCACCAGCAGGCCCATTCCTCCCAGCGCTTGCCAGATGCGCGCGTGCTTCATGACCGCCGCCTGCTGCCGCGGGCCGCTTTGGAAGCGGCATGATAGACTTGAATTTCACACAAATTGGCGCTGACCCCGCCGTACGCGAGCATGGAGACCCTTTGCACTCCGCAGTGATGAAACTTGACGAAGTTATTCTGCGGTTTGCCCCGGCGAAACGCAACGGAAAGCGCGTGGTCTTCACCAACGGCTGCTTCGATTTGCTGCATCCCGGCCACGTCAAGCTCCTGGAAACCGCGCGTGCGCTGGGGGAAGTGCTGATTGTGGGAATGAACGGCGACGAGAGTGTCCGCGCCCTTAAGGGACTGGGTCGCCCTGTGGTTCCTGAGGACGAGGGCGCAGAAATCCTCGCGAGCCTGGAATGCGTCGATGCTGTCATCATTTTTCACGAATTCACGCCTCAAAAGCTGATTGCGGCACTGTTACCCGACGTTCTCGTGAAGGGCAGTGATTGGCCCGCCAACCAGATCGTAGGTCGGGAAGAAGTCGAAGCCGCGGGAGGCGAAGTGGTTCAGATCGACCAAGTCCCGGGCTATTCGACCACCGAAATTCTGCGCAAGATCCGCGGCCCGCAGTAACAAATTTGTAGTGGCCGAACTTCAGCTCGGCCCTCTTGGCTCTATGTACTGGCCGACCTTAAGGTCGGCTGCATTCCGCAGGAAGGCGGCAGCCGCGAAGCAGCGGCCCTTCCCCGCGCGAGAAATTTTGTACGAAGCATGATACTGCCCGCGGTAAGCGATCGACTCGAACGCCTGCTGCGCCACCCCTCCCTGGACGGCGCGCTGGGAGAACTGCGTTCCTCCGCAGGTATCGTCGGCCTCTCCGGCCTTCAGGACGTCGCCAAAGCACTCTGTGCCGCCCACTTCACCCACGAACTCCGCCGCCCCGCCTTCTTCCTCACCTCCGATAATCGCCGCGCCGAAGAACTCGCCGAAACTCTGCGCTTCTTCCTTCAGATTTTTCCCGGAGCCACCGGCGGCGTAGCCGTCCTCCCTGCCTTTGACAGCCTGCCCTGGGACTCCCAAGCCCCCCACGCCGACATTCTCGAACGCCGCGCCGCCACTCTCTATCGCCTGGCCAATGGCGAACTTTCCCTCGTGATCGCGCCCATGGCCTCCGCTGCCTGGCGCTACCAAGATCCCTACGTTTACTTAACCCTCGCGCAAATTCTCGCCAAAGATTCCGAACTCTCCCACGAAGCCCTCATCCAGCACCTCGGCGGAATCGGCTACGCGCGCACCGAAATGGTGGATCTCCCCGGCCAGTTCGCCGTGCGCGGCGGCATCATCGACGTTTTTTCGCCAGAGGCGCAACGCCCCGTGCGCATCGAACTCCTCGGCGACACCGTGGAATCCGTTCGCGAATTCGATCCGCGCACCCAACGCTCGATCGCGCCCGTCAATCGCACCACCATCCTTCCGCTCGCTGAATGGAGCGTTCCCGCCCCCGGCAGCAGGGAGGCCGAAGAATGGGAGCCGGGCCGCTGGCTCGGCGGCACCGGCGAGGCCGGGGGCAGCTCTCTGCTAGAACTTGCCGAAAGTTCGCTGAAGCCCGTGGTCTTTCTGGATGAACCCGCCGCGCTGCGCGAAGCCGGCAAAAAACTTCGCGAAGCCGCCACCGAAAACTACGAACGCCAGGGCCACGCCAATTCGCCCGAAGTTTCCCACTATTACTGGAACGACGCCGAGTGGGAGCGTGCCCTGACGAAATCCTCGCGCGTCGAACTCCAGCAGCTCGATCTCGAACAAAATGGCGGCCGCCGCTTCGAAATCAGTTCGCGCCCCAGCCCGCGTTTTCATGGCGACGTGGCCGCGTGCGTCGCCGACGTCAAATCCCAACTCGCCAACGGTGGCACCGTCTATCTCACCGCCGCCAGCCTCGGCGAACTCGAACGCTACGCCGATATCTGCCGCGAGTACGAAGTCCCTTACGTTCTTGGCGAAACCGAAGAGGCCGCCGCCGGTTTCACCGCGGAGAACGCCACGGAAACCGCCGCCCTCGTTCTGGTGCGTGCGCCCTTCGGCCAGGGAGTCACCTTTCCCGACGCCAAGCTCACCATCTACGGCAATGCCGATTTGTTCGATATTGCGCCTGCCGTCGAACGCCCCAGCCGAAAGATTCGCACCAGCGGTTTTTTCACCGATTTCGCGGAGTTGAAACCGGGCGATTACGTGGTCCACGTGGATCACGGCATCGGCCAGTTCGAAGGCTTGCGCCTGATCGAATCCGAGGGTCGTCGCGGCGAATTTATGCTCTTGCGTTACGCCGACGACGCGCGTCTCTACGTTCCCCTCGAGCGCATGGACCTGGTGCAGAGCTACCGCGTCGTAGAAGGCTCCGAGCCCGCGCTCGACAAGCTTGGCGGCACCGCCTGGGTCACGCGCAAGACCCGCGTCCGCAAGTCTCTCGAAGACATGGCCGACCAGCTGCTGGCGCTCTATGCCGAACGAAAAACCGCCGAAGGCTTTGCGTTTTCTCCCGACGGCGCCTGGCAGCGCGAATTTGAAGGCGCCTTCGAGTTCGAGGAAACCGCCGACCAGCGCACCGCGATTTCCGACATCAAGAAAGACCTGGAAAAAGCCACGCCGATGGACCGCCTGCTGTGCGGCGACGTCGGCTACGGCAAGACCGAAGTAGCCATGCGTGCCGCCTTCAAAGCCGTGGCCGATGGAAAACAGATCGCCGTCCTTACGCCGACAACCGTCCTGGCTTTCCAGCATTACGAAACTTTCAAGAAGCGCTTTGCTGCCTTCCCCACCCGGATAGAAATGCTCAGCCGATTCCGCACCGCCGCTCAACAAAAAGTCATCCTCGCCGATCTGGAAGCCGGAAAAGTGGATATCGTCATCGGCACGCATCGCTTGCTCTCCAAAGACGTGAAATTTCAGGACCTCGGCATTCTGATCGTGGACGAAGAGCAGCGCTTCGGCGTGGCCCATAAAGAACGCTTGAAAGAGATGCGCAAAAACGTCCACGCGCTGGCGCTTTCCGCCACCCCCATTCCGCGCACACTGCACATGTCCTTGGTGGGGCTGCGCGATATGTCGTTGATTGAAACCCCTCCGCGGGATCGCCTGGCGATTCAAACCACGGTCGCTTCCTTCAGCGAAGCAATCGTCAAGCGCGCCATCGAAACGGAAATGGCGCGCGAGGGACAGGTCTATTTCATTCACAACCGCGTGGAGTCCATTTATTCCCTCGCAACGCTGGTGAACAAGCTGGTGCCCAAGGCGCGCGTCGTGGTTGGCCACGGCCAAATGGGCGAAAAAGAACTCGAATCCGTGATGCTGAAGTTCATTCGCGATGAAGCGGATGTCCTGGTGGCCACCACCATCGTGGAAAACGGTCTGGATATTCCCCGCGCCAACACCATCCTGATCAATCGCGCGGATCGCCTGGGCCTTGCCGAGCTCTACCAATTGCGCGGGCGTGTCGGCCGCTCCCACCAGCGCGCCTACGCGTACCTTCTGGTTCCCCCGGAGCGCGTTCTCACCGACATTGCCCGCAAACGCCTCGCGGCCATGAAAGAGTTCAGCGAACTCGGCGCCGGCTTTCGCATTGCCGCCCTGGACCTCGAACTCCGCGGCGCCGGCAATCTGCTGGGCCGCCAGCAGCACGGCCACATCGAATCCATTGGCTTCGACCTCTACGTCCAGATGCTCGAAGGCGCCGTCGCCAAACTCAAGGGCGAAGAGTCCATGCCGGAGCTGCGCACCACCCTCAGCCTGGGCATGGATGTGCGCATCCCGCAGGAATTCATTCCCAGCGAAAACCTGCGTCTGCGCACTTACAAACGCATCTCTTCCATCGCTACCGAGGCCGAAAAACAGGACGTTCAAAAGGAACTGGAAGACCGCTTCGGCACCTTGCCCAAATCCGTGGAAAACCTTTTGGAGTATGCCATGCTCAAATCGATGAGCGAGAAGTTGCGGGTGGCCTCCGTGGAGCGGCAGGGAACTCGAATCGCACTGCGCTTCCATGCGGAAACGCAATTGGACCCTGCGGCCGTCGTCAAGGTGGTCCGCTCGCGAAAGGGCATTAAACTGGACCCCAGCGGCGTCTTGTGGATGGAGTTGAATCGCGGGGAGTCGGTTCCCGTGGCGCTCAGAAACGTATTGCTCGGTTTACGAGGAGAAGGCTAAACTTTGAATATGCTTAAAGTGATGAAAAAGACCGCCTGGATTGCCGGACTGCTTTTCGCGCTGCCTCTTGCCGCGCAGAATCCTCCGGCGCAGGAGAATCCTCCTGCACAGAACCCTCCTGCGCAGAACACACCTTCCCTGGAGGCGCCCCCCACGGAAACCCCGGAACCGCAACCGGCACAGCCGGCCCCGCCTGCGAAGAAGCCTCCCGCGCCCGCCGCCAAGGCTGGGCAACCCGCGAAGGTCAGCACCAGCGGCGAAGGAAAAGTCGTCGAAGAGATTATCGCCCGCGTGAACAACGAAATTATCACCAGCTCCGAACTCACCAAGGCGCGCACCGCGGCGGCCGAGGAAGCGCAGCAAGATTGCAATGGAAAGTGCACTCCCGATCAGTTGCAGGTGGCCGTGGAAGACCGGCAGAAATATGCCCTGCGCGATCTGATTGACCAGTCCCTGCTGGCCCAGCGCGGCAAAGACATGGGCATCAACGTGGAAGCCGACGTGGTGAAGCAACTCGACACCATTCGCGTCCAGAATAAATTGAAGGACCTAGATGATCTGGAAAAGGCCGTCACCCACGAAGGCATGAACTGGGACGACTTCAAGAACAACATCCGCAACAAATTGCTGACCCAGGAAGTGATCCGCCGCGAAGTCGGTTCGCATATCACCATCGGCCAGGAAGACGCGAAAAAATACTACGAGGAGCATAAGAACGACTACGTGAAGCCTGATGAGGTCGCTCTCCGTGCCATCGAACTCAGCACGGAAGGGAAGGATGAGGCCGGGATTGCCGAGCAGAAAAAGAAGGCGCAGGATTTGCTTAAGCGCATCAATGATGGTGAGGACTTTGCCGTTCTCGCGAAGCGCTTCTCCGACGGATCCACGGCCCAACAGGGCGGCTACCTGGGCGTCTACAAACGCGGCGAGCTTTCCAAGGAACTGGAAGACAAGGTTTTTACCATGAAAAAGAACCAGCTTACCGACGTGATCGAAACCAAACAGGGTTTTCTGATCCTTCAGGTGCTGGAGCGCTATGAAGCTGGCGTGCAGCCCTTTGAAAAAGTTGAGCCCGATATCATGGACCACCTTTACAGCGAGCGCATGGAGCCCGCCCTTCGCGATTATCTGAAAACGCTGCGCGAGCAGAGCTACGTGGTGGTGAAACCCGGCTATCAGGACATGGCGGGCGGCGGGAATTCCGAAATCCAGGAAGTCAGCGCGACTCCGGAAACCACCAAGGAAAAGAAGCAGCACAAGAAATACATTCTGTTCGGCCCGAAAGTTGGAAACTGAGAGTGAAGAAACTTTTTGTTAAAGACCTCGAGCCGGATCCTTCCATTACCGGCTTTTTCCTCGTGCACGAAAAAGAAGTCCGCAATACCGCCAACGGCAAGCCTTATCTGCGCATGGAGCTCGGCGACCGCACCGGCACCGTCGAAGCCCGCATGTGGGACCAGTTTGAAGTCCTCGCCAAGGAAATAAAACGCGATGATTTCATCAAGGTGCAGGGGCGTGTGGAGATTTACCGCAACAAGCCGCAATTGACCTTGCAGTTGTTCCGCGTGGCAACTCCCGAGGAAATTGATCTGGGCGATTTTCTCCCGCGCACTCCCTATGACGTGGAGGAACTTTACAAGCAGATCCTCGGCTACATCGAAGGGATGAAAAATCCCTGGCTGCAGCAGTTGTGCTCGAAGATCCTCACGGACCCGCAAAATGTGGCCCGGTTCAAGCGCGCTCCGGCCGCGAAAGTGATGCATCACGCCTATATCGGCGGGCTGATCGAGCATGTGGTGGGCTTGTGCGGCCTGGCCAAACAGATTGCCGCGCACTATTCCGAACTCGATGTGGACTTGCTGCTCACCGCTGCGCTCTTGCATGACGTTGGCAAGCTCGACGAGCTTTGCTACGAGCGCGCGGTCAGCTATTCCGTGGAAGGTCAACTCCTCGGTCACATCGTCATGGAAGTGGGGTCCGTCTCCAAAGTGATGGATTCCATTGAAGGTTTCCCGGAGCGCCTGAAGACCGTGGTCCAGCACCTGCTGATCAGCCATCACGGCGAATATGAATTCGGCTCGCCGAAACTTCCGATGATTCGGGAAGCTCTGGCCTTCCATTATATGGACGACCTCGACTCCAAAATGGGTGCGATCCGCGCCGCCCTCGCCGCTGACACCGGCGAACCCGAATGGTCCGCCTACAGCGGCGCCCTCGCCCGCAAATTCCTCCGCCTCGACAAATTCCTCAAACCCTAATCATCGACCGCTGGTACATGTCATTCCGAGCGTGGTGTTTGCGCGAGGAATCTGCTTATTCTCAGCACCCACGCCGAACTATGCTTTACGCGACCCACTTCATGGAGGGCTTCTTTCTTTTCCTTGCGCAATCCAGTAAATAGAGATCGATTAACTTCTGGTAGGGAAGCCCTGTCTCCTGCGCCAGCGCCTTGAAGTAGTCGAGTACTTCCGGGCTTAAGTTGATGCCAATTCCTTTCTTAGACTGGCCGGCGTATAAATTTCTCCGTTTTCTCATCCTGGAAAAGTCATATTCCTTCTTCATATATTTTGGCCTCTTTGTTTGTCGCTTTTCGCGCGGAAATTATTCGGATTTCCCCACTCTTTTCCTTATAGCAATGGACCACAACCAGCATTTTGCCAAACGAACTCATCCCCAGAAGAATGAGCCTTTCCTCGTGTACGGAATGGTCCGGGTCGTCAAATAACCAGGCCAGCGGATCATCAAATGCAGTGCGTGCCTCTTCAAACCAGATTCCGTGCTTGGTCCGGTTACGCCGGTTTTTCCGTTCGTCCCATTGGAAACGAACCATATCTAGATAATATCTAGATTACTAAAATAAGGCAAATATAAGCGCCGAAAGCGGACGGCTAGCCCGGTTGCTGGTAAACTGGTGTTAGGCCCATGACCATGCTTCCCGCCGAATACAAAGTCCGCGACCTGGTGATTCGTCCCGCGACGATCCTTGCTCCCATGGCGGGCGTTACGGACACGCTGTTCCGCCGCGTCATCCGCGGCCTGGGCAACTGCGGGTTGTTGATGACCGAGTTCACCAGCTCCGAAGGCATCACCCGCAGCGCGAAAAAGACCCTTCGCTATCTCTATTTTCAGGAAGACGAACATCCCATCGCGGCGCAACTTTTTGGCGCCAGCCCGCAGGTGATGGCCGATGCCGCGCGTATCGCCGAAGATCTTGGCTACGACGCCGTGGATATCAATCTGGGCTGCCCGGCGAAGAAAGTGGTGAAGTGCGGCGGCTCCGGCTTGCTGCGCGAACTGCCGTTGCTGGAAGAAATCCTGAAGGGCGTCCGCGCCGCGATCAAGATTCCCCTGACGATCAAGCTGCGCGCCGGGTGGGACGATAAATCCATTGTCGCGCTCGATGTTGTCCGCATGGCCGAGCAGATCGGCGTGGAAGCAGCGGCCATTCACCCTCGCACCCGCATGCAGGGCTACACCGGCAAAGCGGATTGGACGATCATCGCCGCGGTGAAGCAAGCCGTGAAAATTCCCGTGATCGGCAATGGCGATATTCAGTGCCCGGAAGACGCGGACCGCATGGTGAAAGAGACCGGTTGCGACGCTTTGATGATCGGGCGCGCGGCGGCCACCAATCCGTGGATTTTCCGCCAAATGGAGCAATACCGGCTCACGGGGAGCTACGAGGTTCCAACCCGGGAAGACCGCCGAGCGTTACTTTCTGGATACTATCAGAAAATTCTTAACTCCAACCTGCCCGATAGCGTGGGAAAAATGAAGCAGTTCGCTTGCTGGTTCACGCATGGCGTGGGGAACGGCAGCGAGCTTCGAAAAATCGTGCATTCTGCGCGTACTCCGCAGGAGATCGTGGAGAACGTGGAGCGTTTCTTTGCTGAGAAAAGTGCCGACGGGGGGAAGCCAGCCGATGAGCCCAGTCATCGAGAGCGTAGCCCGGAAGAGATCCGAACGTAGAATCGCAGTGCGCCTGCCTTTGCGCGTGCGTGGCCGCGACGCGCGGGGACACTCCTTTGAAGAAGATACCGCCAGTGAGAATCTTTGCCGCGGCGGAGCCGCGTTTCGCACGCATTTCGATGTAGCCATCGGCTCCAGCCTGGAGATTCGCATCCCCATGCAGGGCCCAGCGCCACGCCGCGGCGATCAAGATTTTGAAACGCAAGGCAAAGTTGTCCACATCAGCCAGGGCGCCACAGAAGGCGAAAAATTAGTCGGCGTCCAGTTCGTCGGCCCGCGTTTCCAACGCATGTTCCGTTCCGAGACCGCCTATTAGCAATCGGTAGTGCCGGCATCTTATTCACCCTGAGCTTCGCAGGGCCGGCAAGCCGCCGCGCAGCGGGGGGGATTTGCAAACCCACGCGCGAATTTCTGCCGCACATCCGGGGCTCTTCGTCTGTTCGGTGGATTCACCCAGCGCTCGTGCGCTGGGCTAGACTCTTCCGCGCCTTCGGCGCCGCTGCAATCTGGCGACACTAGCTCTTATTCAACAACACCGGCGTGCCGCGCCCCAATCCCAACGTCTTCGACGCGCTGCCCTTATTCACGCCAATCTCCAGCAACCCGCTGGAACCCACAAACGCGAACGCCTCGCCCGCCACGCCGCTCGCAAACGTGGGCAACAATTTGCCGATCGCATGGCTACCGACCTGTAATTTAATCTGTCCTTTTTCGATTGCGTCCGCGGGCAAATCTTCAACCCGGAAATTTGTTATCAAGTTGCCGAAGGAATCCACCTTCAGCACCACGCCCTTCAGCAGGCCATCGGATTCCTTGGGCTTCGGTAGGGCAAACCGCTTGAAGTCTGAAATCTCTTCGCCCATGCTGCCCGGCTGCCAGTTTTTCGAAAGCCATCCCGCCACCGCGGCAAAAACGTCGCGCCCGTGAAACGTCTTGCTCACCGGGTGCAGAAAATAGTGTTCCGCCGTCAGGTGCCGCACCAGAAAATTCTGTTCCTTCTCATAGACCGCCGAAAGCACGCCATTATCCGGTGCGATGAAATACTGGTTCTGGCCGCTCACTAGCAGCGGCCGGCGCTCCGTGCCCACGCCCGGGTCCACCACAACCACGTGAATCGTGCGCGGAGGAAAATAGGTGTACGAATTGGCGATGGCCATGGCGCCATCCAGCAGATCAAACGGCGTGACGCCGTGCGTGATATCCACAATCTGCACTTCGGGATTGATCTTCAGAATGACGCCTTTGAGCACGCCCACCAGGTGGTCGTTCGTCCCATAATCGGTCGTCAGCGTAATGATCGGATTGGTCAAGACTCTTCCCCTGTTATGGCGCGTTTCTCTGGCGGACTCGTTCAGCTGTCATTCCGAGGGCGCCGTTTGCCCGAGGAATCTGCTTTTTCCTCGCACGCTCAGAAAGCAGATTTCTCGTCCGGCTCGAAATGACAGTTGCCTACGTCGAGCGCCATTCCGTCGCGGGATCGTGAGTCACCCCGCTCTTTTCACGCTATCCGACGCCGCCCCCAGAATCAACAAAACCCGCGCAAAACGCTACGCAACTGCCAATGCCGTACTGGTAGAGGTAAATGCTTTCCTGCCTTTTCCAATCGGCGATTATTGCGGGAGGCTTATGAGTAGGGCTAAAAGGTGATATGAGTTTATCGGCCGTACTATAGGTGGCTTTTCCTGGAAGCGATTCATCGGATTGAGTAAGAAGCTGGGCGCTTGTGCCGCGTTCGCACTATCACTTTACCCATTGCCCGTTCTGGCGGACGCCACGATTCAGCAGCAGGGCATCGGTTCGCACATGGGTGCAAAGACGAACTGGACCAGAACAGTTCGCATAAAGGGCACAAAAATGCGGGTCGATGCCGAGCACGATGGTGAGATCTCAGTCTCGATCTACGACTTGGTGGCTGGCAAAAGATACCGATTGGACGAAAAAAAACACCAAGTCCTTGTGCAAGACCTGGCGGAGGAGAATAAGCGCGAAGATGAGAACTTCGCGTATGGGAGGATGCGAAAAGTCGTCAAGCCGACGGGCAGGCAATTGCAAATTGCGGGAAGTAGTTGCGATGAATTCACATTCGACCTCCAGGTGCCCACGCGCCTCGGGCAGGGACCTGCACTTGTGCTTCATGATCACGGGACCGTCTGCGCATCTCAAGTTATCGCCGCCGGCAAAGACGTAATCGACTTTGTTCATGAACCCAAGCGTAGAGACTATCTCCCGGCCGCGTCCGTTTTGAGCCCGTCCGGTCCACAAGTCGGGCCTTACTTTTACGGCGACCAAACCAATGTATTGCTTCTCTCCGTCACCGCGGACTCTGAATACGAGGGCGAACTTGCTTATGGTCTTCCCGGCAGGGGAAGCAACACGTTCGAAATGAAGGTGATGGCAGTAAATTCAGATCCAATTCCCGACCAAATATTTCAGATTCCCACGGACTGGAAAATGAGCAAAGAACCTGCACCGCGCTAATCAGTTTTCTGGACGGCGTACCGGGCACGCTTGCGTTCCTGGGGTGCCCATCGTACGATTTCAAATTGGTGTGTCGCGCGGATTTTGCGCTGTGGGCTCCTGTCTCCCGTGCCGGTCAATTTTCCCAAGCTCGCGTGAGGCAGCGGTCTGCCCGAGGAGAGTTTCCGAATGAAATCGGTCGTGGTGGTTGGCGCGCAATGGGGTGATGAAGGCAAAGGCAAGGTGGTTGACTATCTGGCAGGCTCGTTCGATTACATCGCGCGCGTTGCCGGAGGCCACAACGCCGGCCACACCGTCATCATCGGCAAAGACCGCTACGTTCTCCAACTGATCCCCTGCGGCATCCTGCGCCCCAAGCAACACGTCATCATCGGACCCGGCGTGGTGGTTGATCCCACCGCACTCGTCGCCGAAATCGAAATGCTTGCCAAGGCCGGCGTCAGCGTCGCTGGCCGCCTGCACGTCAGCAATCGTGCGCATCTGATTTTTCCCTATCATCGCGAACTCGATAAAGCCGCCGAATCCGCTCGTGGTGAAAACAAAATCGGTACCACTTCCCGCGGCATCGGCCCGGCCTACGAAGACAAGATGGCGCGCCGGGGCCTGCGCATGGTGGATCTGCTGACGCCGGATCTTTTCCGCGAAAAAGCCGCCCGCGTGGTCGCCGAAAAAAACCGCATCGCCCGCGGAGCCTACGGCGCGGAGCTGGATTTCACGCACGAAGTGGAAGAAACGTTGCGCCTCGGCGAAAAAATCAAGGCGTATATCTGCGATACCGCGGAGCTTGCGAATCGCGCGCTCGACGAAGGCAAATCCGTGCTGTTCGAAGGCGCGCAGGGCACGATGCTGGATATTGACCACGGCACCTATCCCTTCGTCACCTCTTCCAGCGCCACGTCCGGAGGCGCCACCACCGGCACCGGCGTGCCCCCCACAAAGATTCGCCACGTCCTGGGAATTTCCAAGGCGTATACCACGCGCGTTGGCAGCGGCCCGTTTCCCACGGAGATGCCAGACATTGAGGCCCAGGAAGTTCGCGAGCGCGGCAAGGAATTTGGCGCGGTCACCGGACGGCCTCGGCGTTGCGGCTGGCTGGACCTGGCCGAATTGCGCTACGCAAAAATGATCAACGGCATTGATTCGCTGGTGGTCACCAAGCTCGACGTCTTCGACACCCAGCGCGAGATCAAAGTGGGCGTTGGCTACACCTACAAGGGCTCGCCCGTAAACGAAATGCCCGCTTCGGCGGAAGAGTACGAGCGCGTCGCACCGGTCTACAAAACACTGCCCGGCTGGAGCGAATCCACCTACGGCGTAAAGGACGCGGGCAAGTTGCCCAAAGCCGCGATCGATTATCTGCGCTTCGTCTCCGATTATCTGCAGGTGGAAATCGGCATGATCTCCACCGGCCCCGAGCGCGACGCCACCATCGTGCAACCCGGCACGCTGCTAGCAAGCTGGCTGTAGCGGCCGCCTTCTGCTTGCCCCGGAGGGGGAGGCGGGCGCCTCGTCCGTTTCTTTCAGCCCCAACACTCACTCTGTAGGGGCCGGGCTTGCCCGGCCCTCTTGGATCTAAACCTTATCCACCACTCTGCTTTTTCCTCCCTTCGCAAAACATTCTGATAACCCCTGCTGGACAGGCTAAAGCCCGTCCTACCTGAGCTACAATACGCCCATGCTTTCCTACGCCGACGCCCGCGCTCTCGTCATCGCGCAAACTCGCAGGACCTCCCGCAAGCCCGCGACGCACTCCAAAAACGTCAACGACGCCCTCGGCGACGTGCTTGCCCAGGAAATTCGCGCCGACCGCGACTATCCCCCCTTCCATCGCTCCACCCGCGATGGCTACGCCGTGCGCGCCGCCGAAGCCACCCCAGGCGCGCATCTGAACTGTGCCGGCGAAATCAAAGCGGGAGACACCGTATCGCAACCCCTCGCGCCCGGCAGCTGCATCCAGATCATGACCGGCGCTGCCGTGCCCGCGGGAGCCGATGCAGTAGTGATGATCGAATTTACCGCGCGCGCCGGTGACACCGTCACCTTCCAGCGCGCCACCACCTCTGGCCAGAATTTCGTCCCGAAGGGAAGCGAAGCCCGCGCCAACGATCTCGCTCTCAAACCGGGCTTCCGTCTGGGCTACGCCGAGCTCGCCCTGGCCGCGCAACTCGGCACCGCGGAACTCCTCTGCTACAAACGCCCGCGCGTTGCCATCCTTTCCACCGGCGACGAAGTTGTCCCAGTGACTGAAAAGCCCGGGCCGTTCCACATTCGCAACAGCAATAGCGTTTCGCTGGCCGCGCAGGTGCGTCTGGCCGGCGGCGAGCCGGTTCCCCTCGGGAACGCCCTGGATCGCGTGGACGACCTTGGCGCCAAGATCGAGCTCGGCCTGAAGGAGGGAATCCTGGTGCTCTCTGGCGGCGTTTCGATGGGGAAGTACGACCTGGTGGAAACGGTTCTGAAAAGCCTGGGCGCGGAATTTTTCTTCGACGCCGTGGCCATCCGTCCCGGCAAACCCGCCGTCTTCGGCCGCTGCCGCGACACGTTTGTCTTCGGCTTGCCGGGCAATCCCGTCTCCACCATGGTCACTTTCCAGCTCTTCGTCACCCCGGCCATGGACGTTCTCGGCGGCGCGCGGCCGCGCCAATTGCCCCTTCTCGAAGCGAACCTCACCAACACGCTTCACGAAAAGGCCGGCCTCACGCACTTTCTTCCCGGCTATTTTGAGTGGACCGGCATCTCCCCGGAAGTGAAGCCGCTCAGTTGGCAAGGCTCCGGCGACATCGCCGCTCTGACGCAAGCCAATTGCTTCATCGTGGTCCCCACTGACCGCCAGGACATCCCCGCCGGGGAGAAGGTTTCCGTTCTGCCCCGCCTCGACGTACTCTAGTTCATCCGTGTAGGGCCCGCCCGCCGCGGCGGCCGGGCCGTTCCGAGCAGCATTTGTAGCGGCCGCCTTCTGCTTGCCCCCGGAGGGGGAGGCGGGCGCCGTTACCTTCACCCGAGGACGCATTGCCCAAACTCTCGCACTATTCGAACCGCGGCGAAGTCAGTATGGTGGACGTCTCCTCCAAATCCGTCACGACGCGCACCGCCGTCGCCCATGCCTTTGTGCGCATGCCACCCAAGGTCGTCAGCGCAATTCGCCGCCTGAAAAATCCCAAAGGCAATCCCCTGGAAATCGCGCGCATCGCCGGAATTGCCGCCGCCAAGCGTACCGCGGAGTGGATACCTCTTTGTCACCCGCTGCCGCTGACGCACATTGATGTGACCCCGCGCCTGTGCAAAGATGGGGTGGAACTCGAGTCACGAGCAACGGCCACGGCGCAAACTGGCGTGGAAATGGAAGCGCTGGTCGCGGTCGCTTGCGCCGCGCTCACGGTCTACGACATGTGCAAAGCCCTCGATAAAGGCATCGAAATCGGGCACATCCACCTGCTGGAAAAAACGGGCGGAAAGAGCGGCGATTACGTGCGCGCGGGCCGCCGCAAGTCCACCCGAGGCCGCAAATGAGCGCCGCGGCCTCGAAGTCCGTAAAGCTGCTGCTGGCGGACGACAATCCGCTGATCCGCGACCTGGTTACCAAATCCCTGGAACCCTTCTGTGAAGTCTTGATCGCTGCGGACGGCGCCGACGCGCTCCTTCGCGTGATTGACGACCCCCCCGACGTAATCCTTTGCGACTACAAAATGCCCGGCCTCGACGGCCGTCAGCTCTTTGACAAGCTGCGCGGACGCGAAGCCACGCGCCACATTCCGTTCCTGTTTATGGCCAGCCGCACCGATATTGAGGAAAAGTTGCGCCCGCTGGTGGATGGCGTTGAAGACTTCATCGCTAAACCGTTTCTCGCCAAGGATCTCGTCCGCCTGGCCAAAAAAATTGTGGATCGCCTGCATCTCGAAAAACTCCAGAAGCGCGCTTCGCGCCCCGGCGTGATTCAGGGCCGCCTGGAAGAGATGAGCATGATTGACCTGATGCAGTCGCTCGAGATGGGCTCAAAATCCTGCCGCCTGGTGGTGCAAAAGAGCGGCGAGAGCGGCGAACTTTATTTCGCCAGCGGGCAGTGCCGCGACGCGAAAATTGGCACGCTGATTGGCGACGAAGCCGTCTACAAAGTTCTGCTGTGGACCGAAGGCGAGTTCGAGATCGATTTCAACGCCGGCAACACTTCCTCCAATACCACCACCACGCGCACAACCACGGGCCTGCTGATGGAAGCTATGCGTCTGATGGATGAAGCCAGCCGCGACGCGGTTCCTTCGAATTGAGCTCGCTGATGCGCGTCGCTGTCCTCACCATCAGCGATACGGTTTCCAATGGCGAGCGTGTGGACCTTTCCGGCCCCGCCGTGGTGCAGCGCTGCCGCGAACTCGGATGGGAAGTCACCTCATCTCTCAAATGTTCGGACGATCCCGGGCAGATCCGCTCTCATCTTCGTCAACTGGCCGATTCGCGCCATGTGGAACTGATCCTAACCACAGGCGGCACCGGCCTGGGCCCGCGCGATAACACCCCGGAAGCCACGCTGGAAATCGCGGAGAAAATCATTCCCGGCCTCGCCGAGGAGATGCGCCGCAAAGGCTCCGAGCAAACGCCCACGGCGGTGCTCTCCCGCGGCGTCGCCGTTGTGCGCCATCACTCTCTGATCCTAAATCTCCCCGGCAGCCCCAAAGGCGCCGTCGAATCCCTCGACGCCCTCGCCACCCTCCTACCCCACGCCGTCCACGTTCTCCACGGCGCCCGCCACGATTAAGCCGCACTGTGGGTATTCTTTTGTAGCGGCCGCCTTCCGAGGCGGGCGCCTTTCACAATTCAAACTGTTGTAGGGCCCGCCTTCCGAGGCGGGCCGCTCTCCATCGGCCCAGCGCCGGAGGGGCGCCAGAGTCCAGCCCAGGACGCAAGTCCTGGGAAAACGGCGCATGAAGCAACAAGCCCCGTGGGGGCGACAGAGGTTTCGCAAATCGCGCGATCTGCCGCCCCTACGGGGTTCGCATAACATCATGTTCCGTACCCAGCGCTTACGCTGGGCTAACTTCTTCCGCGCCTCCGGCGCTGTCCTCGTCCCCGGCGAAATCTCCGGCGCTTCCACTTTCTCAAACCGTCTGCAACGACCTTTGATCGTCTTCTGCAAACTTCGCGTTCGTTTTTTGCGGAATCGTCATTTTGTAATGCAATCGCAAAATCGTCAGCCCCACAAAGCGAATCTCGTGATCCGTGCGCAAAACTCCCTCTTCATCCACATAAACATGGAAAATTTCATGGAGCGTGGTGAACGCCCGCACCTTCCACGCGTCTGGCCCGGCCTCCACGATGCGGTAAAATCCCGATTTGCCAAACGCCGCCCCGGTCGAAACCAGTCCGAAGGTCCCGTCCGGATACGCGCACGGCCGCAGGTACACACTGCTGCTCCCGTAACAAGGAAACGTTACCTTCACGCAGGGATTGGCCTCGCCCGGAACCTGCACTGTCGAATACAATCCCGCGTAAATCACTTTTCCCGTGGACCGGAACCTGCGTAGCCATCCCGTGTGCGTCAACCTGCCGCTCTCCCGGTCGCGCAGTTGTACCACTTCGCTGGTCATCCCCTTGGCCACTTCCATCGAAGAAATCGGAAAATTCAGTTGGTCCATCCGCCTGCTTATGAATTCCACCAGCAGCCACAGCACCAGCTTGCCGGCGAAATAGACTTCGCTCCACACTTCAAGGTGATAGAGCGCCGCATGTTCGTAGAAATGGCGAATCCGCGGGTCCACCGCGTCCGGATCAAACGACGGCCCGCGCAGCGCCACAAAATCGGGAATCAGTCCTGCATCCGGAGGCATGCTCAGCACCAGACCCTGTTCGTCTGCGATTTGCTGATAAACGCCCGTGCCGATCAGCCCCGGCTTGCCCAGCACGCATTCCAACCACCGAGCGTCTTTGCGCACAACTTTGCGGCCGGCCAGCCGCACCAGCCATTCAATGCAAAACTGCAGCACCCTGCCAACGGCCGATGAAAGCGCAGCCCGCAAGCCAGACTCCCGCGCCACCACCGCTGGCGCCGCAGCCTGCCCATCCGTCAATTTCTTATTGAACTGACCGCTCATCTACCACCAGTATGCCTTCCGCGAAACCCTCCTCAAGCACGCTGCCGCCACCTGTGCCCCCGAAGATATTGCCCTCCAAGCACGGTAGCGCCGGCATCTTGCCGGCAAGCGATTTGGCGCAGCCAGTCCCACTATTTTTCCGGTTCAATCACCTGCAAAATAATTCGCGATGCATGTTCCGGGTCGAGGGAGATGCTGATCCGCCCCACCCGACTCTCCTTCGAAACAATCTCCGACTTTCCTGTCTGCAAATTCCGCGAAAAATGCGGATAAAACGCCCCGCTGATCTGCACCCGAATCCGATGCCCCTTCAAAAAAGTATTGCTGGTCAGCATGCGATTCAGCGTCAGCTTATAAATCTTGCCCGGCGTAACTAATTCCGGTTGCACCGTTGCATCGCGATAGCTGGCCCGCAGCACGTCCAGGCCGGGGCTCATCAAATTAAACGCCGTGCCGTCCGGCGCGACGTCCAGTAAGCGCACCCATAAATCAAAATCCTTCACGTCCGCCGACGCGTAGATCTCCGCCGTAATCGGCCCGGTCACTTCCGTATCTTTTTCCAATGGCCCGCCGTCGAACACCAGGACATCGTCGTGCCCGGCCAGTGCGCGATAGTCGTGAGCGCCATACGCGTCATAGGGATCGCTGACCGGATGCGCAGGATCGGAAACCAACGAGGCCGCGCGCGCTTTGGACTCGCCGCTTGCGGGCGAAAGAGCACCAATCCGATCGCTCGCCGAATCAGCAGCAAGATATAACGACATCGCTTTAGCACGCGCCAGCGGCCACTGCCGCTCGTCGCGCCACGAATTCGCGCCCATCACGAAAAGTCGCACCGGCGCTTCCTTCTCGATCCCATTCTCCACGTCGCGCAGATAGTGATCCATCCAGCGGAGGATCAATTCGTCGTAGTCAATGGGCGCCGTCGGGCCGAAATCGCGTTCACCGCTTTTCTGCGAGTCCTGCGCGCCGTGCGTCCACGGGCCGATGATCGTGCGCGTTGCGGGATCCGGCCAGTCCTTGCGCGCTGCCAGCAAACCGTTGAAATTTGTCGTCGCGCCGTCCGGGCCATACGCTTCGTCGTACCAGCCGGATAAATTCAGCACCGCACAGTGCACGCGGTCATATTTATTGCGCAGTTCCGCCCAATCCCACCAAGGGTCCGCGGGAGGATGCGCCAGCCACTGGTAATAAAATGGGGCCGCCTGCTTCAAGTCCGGCAGATCCCGCAGCGGCAAAAACCCCTCGATGCGCTCATGCTCTTTTTTCCACGCTGCCGCCGCTTCCGCATCCGTCTTCGGCCCATCCAGATGATTCCGGACGCGCGCGTCCGGCGCGATGTTCATCCACACCCACTCGAGCCACGACCCGTCAAACACTCCGCCGGAATAAAAGAAATTCTTCGGGGTTGAAAACGTCATCGCGGGAATCATCGCCTTCAGGTGCGGCGGGTTTTCCACCGCCGCCAGCCACTGCACGGCGCCGGGATAGGACAGTCCAAATGTGCCAATATTCCCGTCGGACCACGACTGCTGCGCGGCCCATTCGATCGTGTCGTAGCCGTCCTTGCCTTCGTTCTGATAGGGCAAAAAATCGCCGTCGGACGCATAACGCCCGCGCACATCCTGGATCACCACCGCATAACTGCGCGCTGGCAGTTTCTCAAACGTGCTCCACTCTTTCGGCGCATTTTCCTTTCCGTAAGGAGTGCGGTACACCAGGGTAGGGAATCGCCCCTCCGCCTTCGGCAGCCAAACATCCGCGCGCAGCACCAGCCCGTCGCGCATCGGCACGGCGACATTCTTCATCACCACGTACCCGGCGGGCGCATGCTCCACTGTCCCGCTCAGAAAAGCGGACTTCGAGAGCCGGAGATACACCACGACCACCGCAACCAGAAAAACCAGCGCGGCAACCCTGCGAATGATTCCTGGAGGCATCGCGCCCGCATTCTATCCGAACCGCCGCCCAAACGCTTGTTGACCACCTGCCCGGCCTCCGTAACAATGTTTGCACCATGACCAACAAACTTTCCGGCAAGAAACTCGCCGTGCTGGGCACCGGCAAACTCGGCGGCATTCTTCTTCGCGCCTACCTTCAGCAAAAGCTTTTCGCGCCGAAAAAAGTCACCGCCACCGTGCGTCATGAAGAAAAGGCCGCGGCGCTGGCGAAATCCCTGGGTGTGAACGGCACCACGGATAACGCCAAAGCTGTGCGCGGCGCCCATATCGTCCTTCTCGGCGTGAAGCCCCAGGTTGTCGGCGACGTCCTGAAAGAAATCAAATCCGAAATTGGCGAGGATACGCTGGTGATTTCGGTGGCCGCTTCCGTGCCCACCGGATATATCGAACAGCGCCTGGGCGACAAAGTTCCCGTGATTCGCGCCATGCCCAATACCTGTTCCGCGGTCGGCGTGGGCATGACCGGCATCTGCAAAGGTGCGCATGCCTCTGCCGAGCATCTCGAAATTGCCAAGGCGCTTTTCAATGCCGTCGGCCGCACCGTCGTGGTGGACGAAAAAAATATGGACGCCGTCACCGGCCTATCCGCCAGCGGCCCCGCCTTTGCGTACATCATTCTGGAATCCCTGGCCGAAGCGGGCGTGAAAGTGGGCTTGGCGCGCGACATCGCCACCCTGCTTGCCGCGCAAACCATGAAAGGCTCCGCCAGCGTGGTGCTCGAAACCGGCGATCACCCTGCGCTCCTCAAGGATTCCGTGACCACTCCCGCCGGCTGCACCATCGACGGCATCATGGAACTCGAAGAAGGGAAGTTGCGCGTAACCCTGATCAAAGCCGTTGTCAAAGCCACCCAGCGCGCCGGCGAACTCCTCTTCGAAAAATAAACTGTAGCGGCCGCCTTCCGAGGCGGGCGCCGTTGACGTTGTCCCACCCTAGCGCACCTGTGCTAGCATTCGCCCAGAGGCTCCTCCATGCCAGCCGCTTACCTCCCACTGCTTTTTCTGGCCATCCTTGTCCTTTGTTTCCCGATAATCGTGCTGACCGTCCTCAAAATGATTGGCCGCAGCTCGCGCGCCGTTCCGGGAATATTCCAGCCCGAAGAATCCGCAACCCCCGCGGAAAACCTTACCAGCGACCGTGATTTCGCCCGTTTCTACATAATCGCCGCGCTTTTTGTGATTCTCGGCGTCGTAACAATATTTCTCTATCCCTGGGCCGTAATGTTTCGCGCCTGGCTCGCCGCGCATCTTGCCGCGTTGGCCCTCCTTTCCATCTCCGTGTTTCTCGGCATTTTGCTGGTGGGCTACATCTTGCTCTATAAAAAGGGAGCGCTGGCTCTGGCGTGAGCATGCCTCTGACGATGGATCACCTCCTCTCGATTCTGCCCCTGTTCGTTCGCAACTGGTGGGTCGAGTTGCTGTGCGCCTTGCTGATTGTCGTAATCGTTCCGCTGATCGCCGGCTACATCGCACTGGGCGACCGCAAGGCGCTGGCCAACGAGCAACAGGGACCATGTCCGCTTAGCCCGCTGCAGTCGATCGCAGGCTCGATCAAACTTTTACTGAAAAAAGATTTAATTCCCGACGGCGCCGACCCGTATATTTTCTGGATTGCTCCCGCGCTCGCAATGTCCGCGGCGCTCACCGCGATGGGTGCCATCGCCTTCGGCCCGTGGTTTCAGGTGGGCCGCGACATTAATATCGGTCTGCTGTTCGCGGTGGGTGTCGCGTCGCTCGCGCCGTTTGGCATTCTGCTCAGCGGACCGGATTCCACCGATTCTTATTCGATCATCGGCGCTCTGCAAGGCACCGCACAACTGATTAGCTTTCAGACCGCGGCGGCCTTCGCCGTCGTCAGCGGCCTGTTGCTGGCCGGAACGCTGAAGGTCAGCGCCATTGTCCAGCAGCAACTCGCGGACCACGTATGGTTTGTCTTTCTCGCGCCAGTTGCATTTTTCATCTATTTCGTAGCCTCGATTGTGGGAATCGATCGCGTGCCTTTCGCGCTCCCAGAACCAGAGCCTCAGGCGGACGCGGCTGATGGCGAAATTGCGCAACAGGGTGGCTTCCGCAGGTCGCTCTATTTTCTGGCGGAGTACGCCAGCATTATCGTGCTCGCTTCCATCGGTGCCACGCTGTTCCTGGGCGGCTGGTTGCGGCCATTCCCCAATGTCCAATGGCTTCGCTGGCTGGATGCCTTGCCCGTGCTCCTGCTGGCGGCGATCGGAACCAATTGGGTGAGCAGAGCAGGGAATCAGCCGGTGCCAGTGCAGGCGAGGCTTATGTGGATCGTGGCAGCCGCGTGTTTTGCCATTGCGCTGGTCTTCGCGCTCGCCGCTCCATTTTCCTGGGCTCCTCTGCACATGCTGTATGCTGGGCTTTACGGAGCATTCTGGTTCGTGCTGAAGGTGATCGCGTATATTTACGTTTTCATGTGGCTGCGTTTCACGCTCCCGCGGTTTCGCTTCGACCAGCTGATGCGCCTTGGCTGGCATATTCTGATTCCGCTCGCACTCGTAAATGTCCTCGGCCTTGGCGTCGCTCTGGCCCTGCAATTGGGATTTGGATGGAACCGCTGGTTGAGCATCTTGTTGATCACGCCCATGATTCTGATCGTCGCCGTCTTGCTGGTGCGCTGGAACGGCAAGCACGCCGCCGCCTCGGCCGCCATCCCCGCAGACGATTACCCCGCCGAGGATTCCTATGCTGGATGACGTGATCTTCTACTTTTTCGCTGGAATCGCTGTGACCAGCGCGGCCTTGATGATCACCTGCCGCAACGCCATGCACAGCGCCGTGTTCCTGGTCACCACGCTGCTGGCCACCGCAGGAATTTTTCTGCAGCTTCGCGCGGAATTTCTGTTCATCGCGCAGATCATTCTCTTTGTGGGCGGCATCATGGTGCTTTTTATCTTCGTGATCCTGCTGGTGCGGCCGGACGCCCCGCTGCCGCGCAGCCGTTCCCGCTTCATGCATTGGCTGGCGATTTTCGTGGCGCTCGCCGTATTTCTCGAAGCCGGAATTGTTCTTCTGTTGGCACGCAACATTCCCGGGCAGGGGCTTCTGGTTTTGACCGCCGCGCCAGCCGACAAGCTCCCTCCCAACACCGAGGAACTGGCCAAGAGCCTCTTCGGCATGTACCTCTTGCCATTCGAAATCGCCAGCGTGCTGCTGTTGGTGGCGATGATCGGCGCGGTGGTGATGGGCGCCAAGCGGACGGACGCGCCATGATGCCCATCGGCCATTACCTGTTTCTCAGCCTCGCTCTGCTGGTGATCGGCGCGCTCGGCGTCATCACGCGACGCAACGTGATCGTCGTTCTGATGTCCATCGAGCTGATCCTCAACGCCGTGAATATCAACCTCGTCGTCTTCTCCCGTTACTACGGTGATGTAGCCGGGCAGGTCTTCGCGCTCTTCATCATTGCCGTTGCCGCCGCCGAAGCCGTCGTCGGCCTCGGCATCATCATTGCCCTCTTCCGCAATCGCAAAACCATCCTCACCGACGAAATGGACCTCCTCAAATGGTGATCCGCATTTGTAGCGGCCGCCTTCGGAGGCGGGCGCCTTTCGCAGGTGTGGTGCACCAATGACCGCCCCCGGTTACTTCCTAACCCACCTCTGGCTGATCGCCCTCTTCCCTCTGATCAGCGCAGCCCTACTGTTTTTCTTCGGCCGCAAATTGTCCAGGGAAGCAGTAAATCTCTTCAGCATCGGCAGCGCCCTGCTTTCCTTCCTCCACGCCACAGGCGCAGTCCTCGCGCTCTTCGCCTATCCCGCGAACGAACGCTTCTACCAACAAATCCTCTTTCAATGGTTCACACCCGGCGCGATGCCCAGCGGCGCCGGGATAATAAACTTCGTTGCCGACTGGGGCTATCTCCTCGATCCGCTCTCCTGCGTAATGATCATCGTGGTCACCTTCATCGGTTTGCTGATCCTCGTCTATTCCATCGGTTATATGGCCCACAAAGGCGGCTACTACCGGTTCTTCGGCTATCTCAACCTCTCCCTGTTCTTCATGCTCACCCTCGTGCTCGCCAACAATCTTTTGCTGCTCTTTGTGGGGTGGGCTGGCATCGGCTTGTGCAGCTACCTGCTGATCGGTTTTTATTTCCTTAAAATAACAGCCGGCGACTCGGGCAAAAAAGCCTTCCTCTTCAATTGTATCGGCGACACGGGTTTTCTCCTGGGACTCCTGCTGGTCTCCACGACCTTTGGCACCGTGCGCTTCACAACGCAGGGCCTCGCCGCGCCATCCGGCCTCGCGGGAATTTTCCAGAAGCTGGCTTCCATGGTGGCGTCTCACCAGTTGAGTTACGGCGTGCCGATTTTTACCGCCATGGCTCTCCTTCTCTTCGTGGGCGCCATCGGAAAATCCGCGCAGATTCCGCTCTACGTCTGGCTTCCAGACGCCACCGAAGCACCGATGCCAGCAACCGCGCTGATCCACTCCGCCACCACGGTCATCGCCGGCGTCTACCTGCTCGCCCGAATGAGCGCCATCTTTCAACTCACCCCAGCGGCGATGAATGTCGTAGCCATCACTGGCGCAGCCACCGCCATCTTCGCCGCAACGATGGCCATGGTTCAGACCGATATCAAGAAAATTCTCGCGTACTCCACCATCAGCCAGCTTGGTTTCATGTTCCTCGCCATGGGCGTCGGCGCATTCGCCGCCGGAATTTTCCACTTGATGACCCACGCGTTTTTCAAAGCCCTGCTCTTTCTCGGCGCCGGCAGCGTCATTCACTCTCTCTCCGGCCAGCAGGACATTCGCAAAATGGGCGGCTTGCGTTACGCGATACCCGCCACTTCGGTTCCGTTCGTGCTCGCCACGCTGGCCATCGCAGGCTTGCCTGGATTCTCCGGCTTTTTCAGTAATAACGAAATCCTCGGCCATACGTTCAACCGCCACGTGGTGATGGATCGCTACATTGCTCTCTGGATCGCCGGGCTCGTTATTGCGGGATTGACCGCGTTCTACATGTTTCGCCTGATGATTGAAATGTTTTACGGAATGTCCCGTATACCGATCGAGCTGGAAGGTCGCATCCACGAATCGCCCAAGACCATGACCGTCCCGCTGATGTTTCTGGCATTTTTCTGCATGGCCTCGGGATGGCTCGCGCTGCCGGCGCTCTGGGGCGAAGGGAGCCCGTTCGATCTCTTCCTGCAACCCTCTGTCGGTGGCGTGAAATTGCAAACCGGCGCAATTGTTTTTGCGCAACGGACGCTGCAGACGCAGTACGGCTTGGTCGCGGCATCCCTCGCTTTCGCGGCCATCGGTGGGTATCTCGCCTACCGGCTCTACCTTGCAAATCCGAAGCTCCACTTGCGGCTCGCTGCATCCTGGCCGCGCCTGCACAGCCTGCTGGTCCATAACTACTACGTGGACGAAATTTATGACGCTCTGTTCGTCAATCGCGGCAAGGATCTCAGCGCCGCGTTCGCCTACTTCGATTCGCGAGGCCTCGACGGCCTCGCCATTGACGGCGCTGGATGGCTCGCGCGCCGCGTTTCCCTCCTTTCCATTTGGTGGGAGAACTGGGTGGTGGACGCGCCGGTCAAGTTCCTCAGCTGGTTTCCCAATTTTCTCAGCATGCCTGTGCGCATGTTTCAGAGCGGCGTGCTCTCCACGTACGCGGTCATCTTCTTATTGGGTTTGGCGATTTTGCTCGGCTATTACGGCCATCACGTGCAGGTGTTCGTGCGCAGTCTGCGCTGAAAGGCAATTGGAATGCAGCATTCCTCACCCCATCTGCTCAGCGTGATCCTGTTCACTCCGCTTTTCGGCGCCTTGATCCTGCTGCTGGTGCCGCGGGAGTCCACGTTGGTTCACCGCGTGGTCGGCAGTCTGTTTGGCGCGCTGGGCTTTCTGGTTTCGCTTCCGCTGTTTTTGCACTTTCCGGCGGGCAGCGGCGGCTACGAATTCAGGGAAGTTGCGGAGTGGATTCCCTCGATCGGCGCAAAGTATTCGCTCGGCGTGGACGGCATCGGCCTGCTCCTCGTCTTGCTCACCACGTTCCTGGGCATGATTTCCCTTTTCTCGTCCTGGGGCGCCGTCCAGCAGCGCACCAAGGAGTACTACATCCTGCTGCTTCTGCTGCAGACCGGCATGCTCGGCGTTTTCCTTTCCCTCGATCTCTTCCTCTTCTACGTTTTCTGGGAAGTGATGCTTGTTCCGATGTACTTTCTGATCGCCGTATGGGGTAGCGATCGCCGCCTGTACGCGGGCTTCAAGTTTTTCCTCTATACCCTGGCGGGCTCGGTCATCATGCTGCTCGCGATCATGGCGCTCTATTTCAACTATACAAAGACGCTGCCGCCGCAAACCGCGGGAACCTTCGACATGCCCACGCTGCTGGCCGCCGCGCAGAATTTTCCGGACCCGCTGAAAGTCTGGCTCTTCTGGGGATTTTTCTTCGCTTTCGCCATCAAGGCCGCGATGTTTCCATTCCACACCTGGCTGCCAGACGCGCATACCGAAGCGCCCACAGCCGTCTGCGTGATCCTCGCTGGCGTCCTGCTCAAAATGGGAACCTACGGCTTCCTGCGTTTCTCGCTGCCACTGCTTCCCATTGATCCGTCATCACGAGGCAAACTCATCCACATTCTGGTCGCGCTCTCGCTCGCCAGCATCATCTATGGCGCCATCGTCTGCCTGATGCAGAAAGATATGAAGCGCCTGATCGCTTATTCGTCCATCAGCCAACTCGGTTTTTGCACTCTCGGTATTTTTGCGCTGACACCGCAAGGCCTTTCCGGCAGCGTCCTGCAACAGGTCAATCACGGCATCTCCACCGCCGCGCTCTTCCTGCTCTTCGGCGCGCTCTATGACCGCCGTCACACCCGCCTGATTTCAGAGTTCGGCGGCCTCGCCACGCCGATGCCCAATTTCGCGGCCCTCTACCTGATCGTCAGCCTCAGTCTCCTGGGCGTGCCGCTGCTCAATGGCTTCATCGGCGAATTCACCATCCTGCAAGGAACGTTCGTCGTCAACAAAGCGTGGGCCACATGGGCCGCATTGGGAATCGTGTTGAGCGCCGCCTATTTGCTTTCACTTTTTCAACGCACCATGTTCGGCCCGGTCACTCACGATGTGAATAAAACTCTACCCGACCTAAATCTCCGCGAGTACGCCGTGCTCCTGCCCCTGCTCGCCATAATCTTCTGGACTGGCATCTACCCCAAGCCATTCTTCGCATTCCTCGAAAAACCCGTCCAGCGCATCATCCAGCAAGTGAACCCAGCCTTTTACCAACGCGCCGCCGATCCGAGCTCCGGTTCCTTTACCTCCTCTACCTCCTTAACCTCACCTTTCAAATCGCCGGAGTCAAAATAATCACCCCATGCACTCGATCCTCGATCCCATCCTCAACTACATCCACGGCGACGGCATCACCGTCCTGCCGCAGTTGGAGTTGCTCCTGTTCGCCCTGGGCATCCTGATTTTCGATTTCCTGCTCGAAAAAAATGAAAAATCCTTGAACGCCGCGGTGGCCCTGCTCGGCGTGGCCGCCAGCGCCTTCGGCCTCTTTTTCCAGGCCAAGCAGTTCAATAGTCTGCGCACAGCTCGAGCCGGTGTGCCCGGCCTTTTCGGCTTTCAAAGCACCGTGATCGTGGACGGTTTCTCGCTGGTCTTTTCCGCACTCTTTCTCGCAGCCGCCGCCCTGGTGATTCTGCTCTCGGTGCGCTATCTCGATCTCGAACGCGAGCAGGAAGGCGAGTATTACGTCCTGATTCTTCTCTCCTGCATCGGCATGATGTTCATGGCCTCCGGTAGCGACCTGATCGTCCTCTTCCTCGGCATGGAGATCATGGCCCTGAGCCTGTATGTCCTCGTGGGATATCTGCGCCGCGAACCGCGCTCCAATGAAGCCGCATTGAAGTATCTTCTGCTCGGCGGATTAAGCACCGGCATCCTCGCCTACGGCTTTTCGATTCTCTATGGCCTCTCCGGCAGCACCAACGTGCTGGAGATCGGAAATATTCTCGACCGGCGTTTTCAGTTCCTCTCCAGCAAAGGCATGATGGACTGGCTCGTTGTGTTGGCCTTCGTCACCGTCGCGACGGGCCTCTTTTTTAAGGTAGCCGCTGCTCCATTCCATCAGTGGGCGCCGGACGTCTATGAAGGCGCACCCACTCCGGTCGCGGCCTATGTCAGCGGCGCTTCAATGGTCGCCAGTTTCGCGCTCCTATTGCGTCTGTTCATCTGGGTTTTTGGCGGCTCGCAGCCGGTGTGGCAGAATCTGGTGGCTGGCGTGGCCATCGCCTCGATCGCTTGGGGAACTCTTGCCGCACTCACGCAATCCAATCTCAAGCGCCTGCTCGCGTATTCCTCCATCGCGCATGTCGGATACATCCTGCTCGGCCTGGTCGCCATCAGCGAAACAGCGGTCGTGGGGATGCTCTACTATCTGATCGCCTACATCTTCATGACCATCGGGGTCTTCGCCATCATCATCGTGCTTCACCAGCGCGGCCTGATCGGCGAGGAACTCGACGATCTCAACGGGCTTTACCAGCGCAGCCCCGCCGCTGCCGTTCTGCTGCTCATCTTCATGCTCTCGCTCGCCGGCATTCCTCCGACAGCAGGTTTCATGGGCAAATATTTTATTCTTCTCGCGCTGGTCCAGACGCATCATCCCGTCCTCGCGATCATCGCCGCGCTCTTTATCGTGCCCGCGCTTTACTATTACCTTCGCGTGGTCGTCCACGCGTGGATGAGCAAACCCGGCGAATCTCCGGCTCCGCAGATAAGCAGCGCCCAGGCCGTCGCGCTCGGCGTGGCCCTCTTTGTTACTTTGGCTGCGGGGCTGTATCCTGAACCATTCACGCGGCTCGCACACTATGCCTTTGGACAATAACAACAAACCCACATCGGATCTGACTCCTGCGGCAAAGCAGGCCAAAGGGTTTTCGCAGCAGTTCGCGATGGCCATGGAACTTCCGTTCGTCCTCGTCGGCACCATCATCGTCGGTGGCGCCTTCGGCTATTTCCTCGACGTCTGGCTGCACACCAAGCCGGCCCTCATGCTCGTTTTCGGCGGCATCGGCTTCGCCGCAGGCGTCCGCGACGTCCTCCGCCGCCTGCCCAAAGACTGAACCCGTCATGTAGCGGCCGCCTTCTGAGGCGGGCGCCTTTCGCAACTTCCACGCTCCCTCGGGGTGCCTCCTACCAATTTCCCCACCCCAACCCGTAAACTAGAACCCACAACCAGTGCCCCCCACTCCCACAATCCCCGTCGCCCTCACCACCGAAAAATGGATCTCCCATTTCACGTTGCTCTTCGGCCTCCTCGCCGCTATCCCCGTGGCGATCTTCCACGGTCTCCCCTGGGGAGCCGGAATCCTCGTCGGTTCCATCCTCGCCTGGCTCAACTTTCGCTGGCTCAAGCAAGGCCTGGACGCCCTCACCGCCGCCTCCACAGCCCAAGCCGACCACCCCAAACCCCAAGTTCCCCTCGGCACCTACTTCACAGCTGCGTTTCGCTACGGGTTGATAGGCCTCGCCGTCTATGTTATTTTTAAGTATCTGAACGTTCCTGTATTAAGCATGATTCTGGGTCTGTGTGCGCTGGGAGCGGCCACCATGGCAGTCAGTGTGTATGAAATCTTGCGTCCTCGGGAATAATTGATGGAAGAACACGTAAGTCAGCTCACTCATTGGTTCAATCAGGTTTTCGGGCCGGTAGCCCTCTGGCTCCTGCACGCGGTTCATCTGCAGCCCACGGATTACGAAAAGCCCATCCCCGAATACTTCGTGATGGCCATTATCGTGTTTGTTGTCTGCGTGGTGCTTGCCCTTATTCTTCGCGCGCAGCTCTCCGTTGATCGTCCCGGGGCCCTGCAGCAGGGCGCGGAGATGCTGCTGACCAATCCGCTGGGCTTCGGTATCAAGGACCTGTTGGACGAAAACGTGGGTCATGGCGGAGAAAAATTCATTCCGTTCGTCGGCTCGATCTCGATCTTCATTCTATTTTCGAATTTACTCGGAGTGGTCCCGACGTTCAGTTCGCCGACCGGTGGAAACATTCCGGTCGTTCCGCTGGCCTGTGCCATCCTCACGTTCCTCTATTTCAACTGGCAGGGGCTTCGGCATCACGGGCCGATTGGATATGCCAAAACGTTTACAGGTCCCGTCTGGTGGCTTGCCTGGCTGATCGGGCCGGTGGAAATGATCAGCTCGGTAGCCCGCATTCTTTCTCTCACCGTTCGTTTGTGGGCCAATATTTTTGCCAGCGACCTGATTTACGTGATCTTCCTGGGATTGCTGATCGCTCCCACGCAATGGGGATGGTCCAAAAGCCCGGCTCTCGGCGGCATTCTTGCCATCTTTCCTTTGACGATCCCCCTCGCGTTCGTCTTTCTGCACATTTTCGTGTCGATCATTCAGGCCTACGTGTTCACCGTGCTCCCTTCGATCTATCTGGGGATGGCCGTCGCCGAAGAGCACTGAGTTTCGTTCTTGCCGTTTAGCGTGAGACCGGTTGCAGGGCGCTTATCCGGGAACCACCCACTGGCGGCATTCCAAGGAGGCAGTAAATGAAGAAAGCAGTCTGGTTGTTAACCGCAGTAACCGCTGTATTGCTTGTGGCTCCGGCCGCCTTCGCTCAAGAAGCGGGCTCCGCCGCCGCATCGGGTAAGGGACTCGCCGCTCTGGCCGCCGGTTTCGGCATGGCTCTGGCCGCGTTTGGTGGCGCATTGGGTCAGGGTCGCGTAGCTTCGGCCGCCTGCGAAGGTATGGCGCGCAATCCGGGAGCCAGCGGCGCAATCCGCACCGCAATGATTCTCGGCCTCGTGTTCATCGAGACACTCGCGCTGTTCACCCTCGCGATCATTTTCGCCAAGGTGTAACCAGCAGTTCCGCCAACCCAAATTCAAGTTTCTCGAACCGCCCCGGCCAAACCGGGGCGGTTTTTCTTGGTAGCGCCGGCATCCTGCCGGCAAGCGGCCGAGTCGGCGAGGCCTTCTCCAAACGGTAACTCAATCGCGCTCTTCCATTCGCATTTTCGTGCACCTGATGCTTGGCCGCTCGGCGGCACGCTCGCCTGCAAGATGCAGGCGCTACCAAGCCACTAATCCCCGCTTCCCGCCAGCAAGCCCGTCCAAAACTCCGCAAAAAATCCTAGCTTGCCTTCGCAATTTCGGATAAAACGGTTAACGTCTTCCGGAGGCTCCCCCACAATGGATCGCCGAATTTTCCTCAAAGCCGCGGCTGGCACGTTTGCTCTCTCCGCCGCGCATCCCTGGACCCGCGCCATCGCTTCGCAATCCGCACCCGCCCTACCGCTGCTCTTCGGCGCCGACTATTATCCCGACCAGACCGCCGAATCCCTCTGGGAAGAAGACGCGCGCATGATGGCGGACTTCGGCGTCACCAACGTCCGCATCGCCGAGTTCGCCTGGGCGCTCATGGAACCTGCCGAGGGCCATTACGATTTTGCCTGGCTGCACAAATCCGTGGAAATCCTGCGCGCGCACCAGCTGGCCGTAATCCTCGGCACGCCCTCCGCCGCGCCGCCGCCCTGGCTCAGCCAAAAATATCCAGAAATCCTGATCGTCACCGAACAGGGCATGACCCTGAGCCCGGAAGGCCGCCGCTTCACCTGCCCCAGCAACAAGCTCTATCGCCGCCTTTCGAATAACATCGCCACAGAAATGGCGAAAAGCTTCGCGCAAACCGCCGGCATCATCGGCTGGCAGATCGACAACGAGTACACGCTCTCCGGCTACGCCCGCTGCTATTGCAAAGCCTGCCGCGAAGGCTTTCAGGATTGGCTACGCGCGAAATACGGTTCCCTCGAGACGATCAACAAAACATGGGGCACTTCTTTCTGGAGCCAGGTGTACACGGACTTCTCGCAGATCCCCCTGCCCACTCCTTCCGGCGGCCCGCCAAACCCCGGCATGAGGTTGGACTACGACCGCTACCAGAGCCAGGCCAACGTCGCCTCCCTCGAAGAACAGTTAGCGATCCTGCGCAAGCTCTGTCCCCCCGGCCAATTCATCACCACCAATAACGTTCCGCTCCTCGCGGACACCGTGAATGCCTATGACCTGTTCGCGAAACTCGATTTTGTCTCCTACGACAATTATCCCGGTTACGCGAGCACGCACGCGCAAAGCGCGGACTCTGGCCAAAGCCTGCCGCTCGACATGATCGCGTCCACGATGTCGCTCCTGCACGATGGTTCGCGCAGCATCCTGCACAAGCCATTCCTCATCATGGAAGAGCAGTCCGGCAAGGCCGGGCAGCCGGAGTTTTCACCGCAGCCAGACAAGGGTCAGTTGCGCCTTTGGTCCTACCAGGCGGTGGCCCATGGCGCCATGGGCATCAACTATTTTCGCTGGGACACCGCCAACTTTGGCGCGGAAGAGTATTGGCACGGCTTGCTGAACCACGACCGTTCGAAAAGCCCCGGCTTCGACGAAATCGCCCAGACCATCCGCGAATTGAAAGCGCTGGGCGGCGACCTGCTGCATTCCGGCTACGATGCGCCGGCGGCATTTTGTTTCGACTACGATTCGGACTGGGCCACCGCGATTCAGCCCGGCCAGCCAAAGGTGAAATACAACACCGAAGTGGCCCTATGGTATGGCTCGCTCTGGGGCGGCCACGTTGGCGTGGACATCGTGGACGCCACGGGAGATCTCTCGCGGTACAAAGCGCTGTTTGCCCCACTGATGTACATCGTCTCCGAGCAGCAGGCCAAGACCATCCGCGAATTCGTGCGCGGCGGCGGCGTTTTTGTAACCGGCTTCCGCCTGGGCGCTAAGGATTCGTCCAGCCGGATCGTGAAGACGCCCTTGCCCGGGCTGTTGCGAGACGTCATGGGCGTCACGGTGGTGGATTACGTGCCCATTTACTCCGAAAAGCAGGGCGTGAAGTTTTCCCCCAAGCTGCCTGGGCCAGACGCTGAGTGCCAGCTTTGGGCGGACCTCTTGAAGCCGGAGTCGGCGGAGGTGTTGGCAACCTACACGATGGGCGACCACGCTGGGGACGCGGCCATCACCACGAACAATTTCGGGAAGGGAAGAGCCATCTACATTGGCGCCAGGATGGAGCCCGCGGCCCTGGGGCGCGTTTTGAACATCTGCGCGGCTGCGGCTGGCATTGCTTCGCCGTTCGAAGCTCCCGCGGGCGTGGAAGTGGCTACGCGCCAATCTGGGCAGCAAAGCTGGACCTTCGTGCTGAATCACACCGCCAAACCGCAGACGGTCACCCCGCGGCGGGCGTATAAGGAAGTCGGGTCGGGCGCGGCGGTCTCTGGCGCGTTCACCCTCGAACCCTATGGTGTGCGCGTTGTGCAGCCAGCCTAAGCCGCCGTTTGAAATAAATATAACTTGACAATTATTTACCTATTCGGTATATAAGCCAAGTCGAGCACTCCGCCCAAGCACTTCTAAGGCCCGCCTTCCCTTTACCCTGAGACGGTTAGGGAGGCGGGCCGCTCCGCATACTATCGTTACGATAAACGGGCCGTCTCTTGGTAGCGCCGGCATCCTGCTTGCCTTGACGTAGGAAGGGCCGGCCAGAGGCCGAGTCTGCGATGCTTCCCGCTCTTGAGGTGTAAGCCGTCCCTGAAAAAACAGCCCCGCTACCCCGCGTCCCAATTCGACATACCGTTTCTAACTCCTGTGTTTGCCTCACTTGCAAACACCACTTCCCGTAACCCCCCGCATTTGCCTCACCTACAAGAAAATCATGTTTTCACCGCCTGGTAGCGCCGGCATCCTGCTTGCCCTGACGAAGGATGGGCCGGCCAGCAGCCGAGTCTGCGAGGCTCTCCGCAAATTCGATGTCTGTTCGCAGTCTTTCATTACCATTTTCGGAGACCTGCCCCGCCGCTTCGCGGCACGCTTGCCTGCAAGATGCAGGCGCTACCAGGCCGGTTTTCGCTTCTGCAACGTAAACCAAACGCAAAAAAGGCCCGTCCACCACGGACGGGCCTCACATTCTTCTTTTAAATATTTACCGCGCCGAAAGCAGCAAGCTCCGCGACAGCACGATCCCCAATATATGATTCGGGAACAAACCCAGATAGATCGTCGCGGCGACCGCTACGGCCACCACCATTGCCGCCGTCGGGCTCAGGCTGAGCGCCGAATCGGCTGGAACGTCGCCTTTATGTTCGCGCATATACATCACCACGATCACGCGCAAATAGTAGTACGCGCCGATCACGCTGTTGATCGCCATCAGCACCGCCAGCCAGATCAGCCTGGAATTGATGGCTGCCTTGAACACATAAAACTTGCCGAAAAAGCCCGCCGTGACCGGCAGACCCAGCAGCGAAAGCAGAAAAATGCTCATCGCCGCGGCGGCATAGGGTTGCCGCGTTCCCAGCCCGGCAAAATCTTCCAGCGTCAAGTGGCGCTCGCCCTGCCCGCCAATTTCGGAAACGATGGTGAACGCGCCAACCTTCACCAAGGAATAGCTCAGCAGATAAAACAGCACGGCAGCATACGCTGGCCAGGGACCCAGTTCCGGATCCGTCTTCAGCATGGTGACCGCGGCGAACGCGACCAGTGTATAGCCCGCATGCGCGATGGAACTATACGCCAGCATGCGCTTCACGTTGGTCTGCACCACCGCGCCCAGGTTGCCCACAAACATCGTCACCGCGGCAATTATCCAGAATGCCCAGAACCAGAAATCCGTGGCCGCATGAATCGTAGTGAAAATGCGCAGCAGCAGCGCGAAGGTGGCCGCCTTCGGTCCCGCAGCGAAAAGCGCGGTGACCGGAGTAGGCGCGCCTTCATACACATCGGGCGTCCAGACTTGGAACGGCGCTGCGGCCACTTTAAATCCAAGGCCCACCAGGATCAGCGTGAGTCCCAGACGCAGCAGATTGCTGCTGGGATCCGCATCCGCGATATGCGCAAGATTTGTGGAGCCCGTCGCCCCATAGACCAGCGCAATTCCATATAGGAAAAACGCGGTGGCAAACGACCCAAGCAGGAAATATTTAACCGCCGACTCGCTCGATTTAATCGAATCGCGGCGGTAACCGGCCAGCACGTAGCTGGAGATCGACGACATCTCAAGGCCGATAAACGCGGTGAGCAATTCCTGCGCCGAAGCCAGCACGCCCATCCCGGCGGTGGCGAAAAGAACCAGCGCGTAAAATTCCGCAGCCTCCAGATTTTCCCGCTCCAGATAGGAATCTGCGGCCAGAATCACCAGAAAGGCCACCAGGCCCAGCAGCCAGTGAAAGAAAACACTGAACGTATCGAACTGGATCAGCCCGGAAAATCCGCTGCCTGCCGATCCAAAAAACGTGCTCAGCGTGCCCAGCGCCGCGCCCAGCATGGCAAACAGCGTAAGCCCCTGCCGGTTCTTGAAGAACGGCTGCATCAGCATGAGCAGCACGCCGAATCCGCACCACAGGATTTCGGGCAATATGCGGGCGATATCTGCGGCTTGGGGAACCATCTATTGGGCAACCACCCTTCCAACGGATTCTTTTTTCAGTTCGGTGGTGATGGCCGGCGCAGCCGCGGGCCGCGATGCTTCCTCGGCGTAGCGCGATTGCGTCTGCTGCAGCACCGTGTCCACGGGAGCGGCAATGCGGCGCGTGAAGAACGGCGACCCGATGCCCATCCACAGAATGATCACGGCAAAAACCACCAGGCCCCACATCTCGCGCGTGTCCGCATCTTTCAATTCACGATTTTTGTCGTTCGTGACGTCGCCAAAGAATACCCGCTGGTAGGACCACAGCAGGTAACAGGCGGAGAGAATCACACCGGTGGCCGCCCAACTGGCCCAGGTCCAGTGCACCTGATAGGTCCCCAGCAGGATCAGATATTCGCCGACGAAACCATTGAGCATCGGCAAGCCCATCGAGCTGAGCGCCACGAACAGGAAAAACGCCGCAAACTTGGGCATCGGCGCGCAAAGGCCGCCATACTCGCTGATCTCAAATGTGTGCCGCCGGTCGTATAACATGCCCACCAGGAAGAAAAGCGCTCCGGTGGAAATCCCGTGCGCCAGCATCTGATAAACCGCGCCCTGCATGGAAATGGCGTGGAACGTAAATATCCCAAGCACCACAAAACCCAAGTGGCTGACGGAAGAATACGCCACGAGCTTCTTGAGATTCGGCTGCACAAGCGCCACCAGCGCGCCATAGACGATACCGATGATCGCGAGTATGGCAACCACAGGAGCCGCGCGGTGCGACGCTTCCGGAAACAAGGGCAGGCAGAAGCGCATCATGCCGTAGGTGCCCATCTTCAGCAGCACGCCCGCCAGAATGATGGAGCCCGCCGTCGGCGCCTCCACGTGCGCGTCCGGCAGCCACGTGTGCAGCGGGAACAGCGGCACCTTGATGGCAAATGCCACGAAGAACGAGAGGAACAGTAGCATCTCCGTGCGTTGCGACAGCACGCCCGGATTCGCCTGCAGAAACGCCTGGATGGTCACCAGGTCCAGCGACGCCGTCAGATTGTAAAGCCACAGAATGCCGACGAGCATGAACGCCGAACCGAACATGGTGTAGATGAAGAATTTCACCGCGGCGTAAATGCGGCGATCGTGCCCCCAGATGCCGATCAGGAATGCCATCGGAATCAGCATCACTTCCCAGAACAGGAAGAACAGGAAAAGGTCCAGCGACAGGAACACCCCGATGATGCCCACTTCCAGAAGCAGCAGCATCACGTGGAATTCCTTGACGCGGTGATGCACGCCCTTCCACGACGCCATCACGCAGATGGGCGTCAGGAACGTGGTCAAAATCACCAGGAACATGCTAATGCCGTCCAGGCCCAGGTGATAGTTAATCGGCGGGGCAGTGATCCACGCCTTGTATTCCACCAGCGAGTAGCCGTGCGCGCCGATCGTTACCGCGCGCAGAAGCAGCAGCGAAAAAAGAAATTCCACGATGGAAACCACAAAGGAAAGGCGGCGAATCCACAGGTCGTCGTCGCCGCGCAAACACAGCAGCGCCAGCGCGCCAAAGGCAGGGAAGAAGGTCAGGATAGAGAGGAGATGCCCGCCGAGTTCCATTAGCGCACCCCTCCGAACAAGGCCGGATGGAGAATCGGCCAGAAAATAATCGCGAAGATCACCAGCGCGCCGACAATCACCCACACGGCGTAGCTGCGCGTGTTGCCGGACTGCGTGTGGCGCAGGGTGTCGCCGACGGCTTCGGCCCCGTGGGCCACGCCGTTGACCGTGCCGTCAATCACGCCCGCATCCACAACCTTCCAGAGCACGTTGCGCGAGAGCCATACCAGCGGGCTGACGATGGCCGCCTGATAAATTTCATCCACGTAATATTTGTTGTAGAGCAGCTTGTGCAACCCTTCCGATTTGCCCTGCTGGACATTCTTTTTGTACATCTGCCACGCGACCAGCAAGCCCGCCGTCGCTGCGATCACTGCCACGATTGACAGCCAATGCTCCAGCGATGCCGAGGCTTCCCTGCCACCGGCTTCGCCAGCGCCAAACACAGGAGAGAGGAACTCCGAGAAATAGTCCTTGCCGCCCCACAACGCCGGAGCCGCAAACCATCCACCCGTCAGCGAAAGAAACGCCAGGATCATCAGCGGCACGGTCATGTTCAGCGGCGATTCGTGCACATGCACGTGATGCTCGTCGTAGCGCTTTTCACCAAAGAAGGTCAGCCAGATCAGCCGGAACATGTAGAACGAAGTGAGCACCGCGGCGAACAGCCCGACGGCATAGAGCGCCTTGCCGCCTGATTCCGAGTTGTACGCGGAGAACAAAATCGCATCCTTCGAGAAAAACGCTGCGAACGGAGGAAAGCCCGCAATCGCAATCGTGCCAAAGAGCATGCACACGAATGTGATTTTGATTTTCTTCCACAGGCCGCCCATGCGCCACATGTCCTGCTCGCCGCCCATGGCGTGAATCACGCTGCCGGCGGAAAGAAAGAGGAGAGCCTTGAAGAACGCATGCGTCATCAGGTGGAAAATACCCGCGCCGAATGCGCCCACGCCGCAGCCGAGGAACATGTAGCCCAACTGGCTGACGGTGGAATACGCCAGAACTTTCTTGATGTCCGACTGCACCAGACCAATCGTCGCCGCGAAAAATGCCGTTGCGCAGCCTATGATTGCCACCACGTACATGGCCGTTGGCGCGTGCGTGAATAAAATGTGCGAGCGCGCCACGACGTAAACGCCCGCGGTCACCATGGTTGCCGCGTGGATCAAAGCGCTCACCGGCGTTGGGCCTTCCATCGCGTCCGGCAGCCATACATATAGAGGTAGCTGCGCCGATTTGCCGGTGGCTCCCACAAACAGCAGCAGGCAAGCGACGGTGATCGTGCCGAAAGTGCCCAGCGGCTCGATGGCCACCTCTGGTTTCGAAGCCGCCGCGAAAACGGTGCCGAAGTCCAGCGAATGAAATGTCCGGAACAACAAAAACATCCCCAGCATGAAGCCGAAATCGCCGATGCGGTTGACGATGAACGCCTTCTTGCCCGCGTCCGCCGCCGACTTCTTCAGGAAATAAAACCCGATCAACAGGTAGCTGCACAGCCCCACGCCTTCCCAGCCCACAAACAGCAGCACATAGTTCGCCGCCAGCACCAGGATGAGCATGAAAAACATGAACAGGTTCAGATAGGAGAAGAAGCGGTAATAGCCCTCTTCATGCGCCATGTAACCCGTGGAATAAATGTGAATCAGGAAACCGACACCGGTGACCACCAGCAGCATCACGACGGTCAGTTGGTCGAGCTGCAGATCAAAGCCCGCGCGGAAATTGCCGGCGACAATCCAATCGAAGAACTGCTTCACATAAGGCTGGTGATTCTGGGCGAAGTAATCCAGAAATTCGCGCACCGCTTCCAGCGCGCAAGCAAACGAAAGGCCCGTGGAGCCGAGCGCAACGCTATTGACCAGCGGCTTGGACCAGTTCGCGCCCAGCAATCCGTTAATGGCTGAGCCCAGCAGCGGCAGCAGCGGAATAATCCAGAGATGTTCAAGTATCGGCATTAGAGTTTTAGGAGGTCCACACGCTCAACGTTCAGGGAACGCCGGTTGCGCGCCGTCAGGATGATGATGCCCAGGCCCACGGCCGCTTCCGCCGCCGCGACGACAATCACAAACAAAACAAAAACCTCGCCATCCGGCTTGCCCATCGCCTGGCTGAAAGCCACGAACGCCAGATTCACGGCGTTCAGCATCAGCTCGATGGCCATGAAGATGGTGATGATGTTGCGCTTGAAAACGAAGGCCACCACGCCCAGCCCGAACAGAATGGCGCTAAGTATCAGGTAGTAGTTCGTGGGCACCATGTCAGTTGTGCTCCCGCTGTGCAAGCACGATGGCGCCGATGATCGCCACCAGGATCAGGAACGACGTCAGCTCAAACGGGTAAACAAAGTTGGAAAACAGCAGCATGGAAAGCTGTCGCGTGGAGGTCATTGCTCCCCCCGGTGCGGGCGCCGGCAGGTTTCCGCTGGAGCGCGCAACCGCTGCCGCGATGATACTGGCCAAGGCCAGGGCTAGCGGCACTCCGGCAAACGTGGCCAGCCGCGAAAAATTGGTGCGCTCTTCCACGCCGGCGTTCAGCAACATGATCACAAAGACGAAGAGCACCATCACCGCGCCGCCATAGACAATAATCTGCACGGCGGCGACAAATTCCGCGCCCATCAGCAGGTACAGGCCCGCCAGCGCCAGCATCACCAGGATCAGCGACAGCGCGCTGTGAATCGGGTGCGCCTGCACAATCAGCGATATGGCCCCAAGCACCGCCAGGGCCGCAAGCACAAAGAAAATAATCAGGACTCCACTCATCCGTGCATTCTCCAGAGAATGAACGCGCTCGTCAGCACCACGTTGGCGATGGAGACCGGCAGCAGGAATTTCCAGCCGAAGTCCATCAACTGGTCATACCGGAAGCGTGGCAGCGTCCCGCGCATCCAGATGTAAAAGAACAGAAAGGCAAAAAGCTTCAGGAAAAACCAGAACGGCCCCTGAATCAGGTCATTGACCACGGGGAATAACAACAGCGCCGCGCCAATCGCGACCAGGCCAGTGCCCACACCCGGCAGCAGAATGCGGCCAAAAATCGTTTCGTAGCGGATGCCATCGAAAATCACCCAGATTCCCAGCGGTATCAGAATCACCGAGGGAAAGAAGTGCGCCACCGTCCACGAAGCAGGGAAGGGAGAGAGCCAGCCGCCGAAGAAAAGAATCGTGGCCAGCGAAGAGACCGCAATCATGGCCGTGTATTCGCCGATGAAAAACATTGCGAATTTCATCGAAGCGTATTCCGTGTGGAATCCGGCAACCAGCTCCGATTCCGCTTCCGGCAAGTCGAACGGCACGCGGTTTGTTTCTGCGATTGCGGAGATGAAGAAACACACAAACCCGATGATCTGCGTAACGCCCGCGCCATCCTTGCTGAAGCCGATGATGTTCCAGCCGAGGAAACCGAGATTGCCGTTGAGTTGCTGCTCCACGATGTGCTTCAGGCTCAAGTCCCCAGCGATCAGCAACACGCCGACCACCGAAAGCGTCAGCGACAGTTCGTAGCTGATCATCTGGGCCGAGCTGCGCAGCCCGCCAAGCAGGGAATACTTGTTGTTGGAGCCCCATCCGGCCAGCGCGACTCCATAGACGCTGAGCGCGGTGATGGCGAAAAGCGCCAGCAGGCTGATATTCACGTCCGCGACGCCGAAATTCGTGGTGTAGCCGAAGATGGTAATGTCCGGCCCGAAGGGAATCACCGCCAGCGAACTTAGCGCCAGCATCAGCGTCAGAAACGGCGCGAAGAAATACGCCATTTTATCCACGCCGTCCGGCATGGGATCTTCCTTCAAGATGAACTTGATGCCGTCCGCCAGCGGCTGCAGCAACCCGTGTGGGCCCACGCGATGCGGCCCCCATCGCGCCTGAATGTGCGCGATCACCTTGCGCTCCAGCAGCGTCAAGTAGGCGTCCAGCGTAAGCACTACGAAAACCAGAATCGCGATCTTGATGATCGGGACGATAATGAACGCGTATTGGACCAGGAATTCGTTCACGATTTCGCTTCCGCCTCCGCCTCAGGCAAAGATTGCATCATGGTGCAGAAGCGGCCCAGCGTGCCGCTGGTGAAAAGATTGTCGTTCGCGGAACGAATCAGCTCCACGGGCACGTCATACGGCGCGTGTCCGTTCCTCGAAAATTGCAGTTTCACCGGCTCCGCGCCGCCGGTCAGCAATCCGGCAGGATGCACGTTGTAGCCCGGCACAGTGTTGCGAATCTCCTCAAACACCGCCGCCGGCGTCTTGAAGTGGAACGCTTTGCCCAGGCCAAGCTTCTCGAGTTGGTGCGAGAGAATGCGCAGCAGATCGAAATCGCTGCGCGCGCCCATCACTTCGGCCGCTTTGTGCAGCAACTGGATTTCACCCGCCGTGTTCGTCACGCTGCCGTCTTTTTCATAAGCCGAAGCCGCAGGGAACACCACATCGGCCAGTTGCGCGGTTTCTGTCAGGAACAGTTCGTGCACCACCAGGAAACCCAGGTTGCCGCGTCCCGCGCCGGACTTTCCGAAATGCGCAAACGGGTTCGCACCCACGACGTAGAGGGCTTTCAGCTTTCCGGCGCGCGCGGCTTCAATCATTTGCGGCGCGGTCAAGCCGGGTTTCGTGGGAACCGGCGCGCCCCAATGCTTGGCAAGCGTCTCTCCAGCGGATTTGTTGTCCAGATACGCATAGCCCGGCAGGCGATCCGGCAGCACGCCCATATCCGCGGCCCCGCGCGAGTTGGTGTAATCGCCCAGCGCCATGTAGCGGACCTTGCCCGGCAAACCCGCGCCAAACGAAACCAATTGCTGAATCGCGGCGCCGGATATCCCCGACCCAAACACTATGGCCAGTTCGGGCTCAGCTTGCAGCGCAGCCTTCAGCGCCGAAAGTTGCTCGCCGATGCCGGAACCAAACTGCCCTTCGCCGGTCGCCAGCCAGCGAACCGCGGCGGCTTCCTGTCCATCGGCAACGTGAACAAATTGCGTCGCCTTGCGGTCCAGCTTAATTTCCTTGGAATTGATCAGGAAAAGTTTCGTGCCGAAGTGGCGGATTCCCGCGCGAATCTGCCAGCCAATCAGCGGATTCTGATTCGATGGATCGTTGCCGATGACGAGTACGGCCTTCGACTCATAAAGCTGCTCCATCGTCAGCGAAGCTTCGCTCCCTTTTTCGCCAAGAGCCGTCACCAGTCCGGTGTAGTCCGCCGTTCGGTGATGATCAATGTTATTGCTGCCGAACGTAGCGCGCGCCAGGCGCTGCAGCAGATAGTTTTCTTCGTTCGAAGTGCGATTGGAGCCGATAAAGCCGATCGCTTCGCCGCCATACGCGGTGTGCAACTCATTCAACTTCGCGGCGGCGGCCTGTGCGGCCTCTTCCCACGACACGGGCAGCAGCTTGTCGCCCTTGCGCAGCAGCGGCTGCTTGATGCGCTCCGGGTGCTGCGTGAAATCAAAGCCGAAGCGGCCCTTCACGCAGAGAAAATCTTTGTTGATGCCGGAAAGATCGCGATTATTCGCGCGCAGGATTTCGTGATTGCGCACGCTCAATGTGGTCTTGCAGCCGTTCGAGCAGTGCGTGCAGATCGTGGAAACGTATTGCATTTCCCACGGCCGCGTCTTGTAACGATACGTGCCGCTGGTCAGCGCTCCCACCGGGCAGATATCAATGCACATCCCGCACTCTTCGCATTCCAGATGGTCTTCGCGGTTCGGAATGATGATCGAGTGCGCGCCGCGCATGCCCACGCCAAGCGCCTTCACGTCCATGCCCTCATCGCAAACGCGCACGCAGCGATAGCAAAGTATGCAGCGCGGGGAATCGTAATAAACCAGGTCCGACCACTTTTCCTCGGGCCGGTGAATCTTTTCTTCGGTGAAGCGGCTGGTATCGGCGCCGTAGCGGAAAACCATATCCTGCAGTTCGCACTCGCCGCCCTTGTCGCAGACCGGGCAGTCCAGTGGATGATTGCTCAGTAGAAACTCCAGCATCATCTTGCGTGCATCGCGCACTGGTTGCGAATCCGTGCGTACCACCATGCCCTCGGCCACCACTTGCGTGCAGCCGGTCTGCAGCTTGGGCATCTTTTCCACTTCGATCAGGCACATGCGGCAAGCGGCCTGCAGTGTCAAACCGGGGTAGTAGCAGAACGATGGAACCTCAATGCCCAGGCGCCGCGTGGCCTCGATCACCAGCGTTCCCGCGGGCACTTCCACTTCGCGGTCGTCGATTTTCAGATGAACCAGTTTCGTTTCAGCCATGGATCCCTACCGCGAACCGATTAACGCTTCAGCGGATTTGTTGTAAGCGCAGCGTCCTTGCAAGTGGTCTTCAAATTCGCTGCGGAATTTCGTCACGATGCTGATGGTAGGCATCGCCGCGGCGTCGCCGAGCGGGCAGAACGTCCGGCCCAGCATGTTCTTCGAAAGCTCGTTGATCAGGTCTATGTCTTCTGGACGGCCCAGTCCGGCATGGAAGCGCTCCAGCATCTTGTTCAGCCAACTTGTGCCCTCGCGGCAGGGGATGCACCAGCCGCAGGATTCGTGTGCATAAAAATGCATGATTCGGCGCGCCATGTCCACCATGCAGGTGTCTTCGTCAATCACCACCATGCCGCCGGAGCCGAGCATGGAGCCGGCCTTGGCCACGGAGTCGTAATCCATGGCGACATCAATTTCATCCGCCTTGAAAACCGGGCAGGAGCTGCCGCCGGGAATCACGGCCTTCAGTTTCTTACCACCGCGCACGCCGCCGGCCATCTCATCAATGAACTTCTTCATGTTCATGCCCAGCGGGATTTCATAAATGCCGGGCTTGTTGACGTGGCCCGCTACGCAAAGCAGTCGCGTGCCGCCATTTTTCGGTGTGCCGCGATTTGCGTATGCCTCGCCGCCTTCCAGAATAATGGCGGGGACGGCGCTCAGCGTTTCCACGTTATTAATGATCGTCGGGCAACCATAAAGGCCCACAACGGCAGGGAAGGGAGGCTTGATGCGCGGATTGCCGCGCTTGCCTTCCAGCGATTCCATCAACGCGGACTCTTCGCCGCATTCATAAGCACCCGCGCCAGTGTGAATCAGCAGGTCGAAATCGAATCCGGAGCCAAGGATGTTCTTGCCCAGGTAGCCACGCTGGTAAGCCTCCGCGATCGCAGCGTCCACAATATCCAGCACGTAGCGGTATTCGCCGCGTATATAAATGAAGCCTTCGTGCGCGTTGATGGCGCGGCCGGCGATGGTGATTCCTTCGATGAGTTGGTGCGGGTCCATCTCCATCAGCGGCCGGTCTTTGCAGGTGCCCGGCTCGGATTCGTCGGCGTTGCAGATCACGTATTTGGGCTTCGGGGAATCCTTGGGTACAAAAGACCACTTCATGCCGGTGGGGAATCCCGCACCGCCGCGTCCGCGCAGGCTGGATTTCTTGACCTCGTCAATAATGTTCTCCGGGGTCATCTGCTTCAGCGCCTTCTCCAGCGCTTGGTAAGCGCCATGCTGCAGCGCCACATCAATTTTGTTGGAATCCTTGATGCCCCAATTCTTGCTGATCAGCGGAGTTTCCAGTTTCGCGCGTTCGTGCAACGCGCCGCTGATCACGCCCTGCGGCTCCACGCGCTTGCCCTTGTCGAGATCCTCGATCAGCCGGTCAAACTTGAGCGGGGTCACATTCTCGTAAAAGTCGTAGTTCACTTGCAGGGCGGGCGCACCGGTGCACGCGCCGATGCACTCGACTTCTTCCAGCGAAAAGACGCCGTCTTTGGTCACTTCTTTGTGGCCCACTTCCAGGCGCTTCTTCGCGTGTTCCAGCAATTCCGCGCCGCCGCGCAACATGCACGCAATGTTGGTGCACACCTGCACGTGGTGTTTGCCGATGGGTTTGCGGTGCAGCATCGAATAATAAGCGAGAGTTTCTTCCACCTGGACGTTATTGAGGTCCAGCCGGCGCCCGATTTCCGCGATCAATTCGTCGGAGATGTAGCCGAGCTCGTCCTGCCCGTAAATCAGCATCGGGATCAGGGCGCTGCGCTTCACCGGGTAGGCGTTCTGCAGTTTGTCGTATTTTGCGGTCAGTTGGGGGCTGAGTTCCATGGCTACCTGTCCACTTCTCCAAGCACGATATCAATGGTGCCGATGCACGCGACGGTATCGGCAATCAACTGGCCCTTCACCATCAACGGCAGGGCCTGCAAATTCACGAACGAAGGCCCGCGGAAATGCACCCGCAACGGCTTCGGTGACCCATCGCTGGCGATGAAGCATCCTAGTTCCCCCCGCGGGGACTCCACCGGAACATACACTTCACCCGGCGGCGGCGAAAAGCCTTCGGTGAAAATCTTGAAGTGATAGATCAGCGCTTCCATCTCCGTCTTCATCTTCTCGCGCTGCGGGGGAATAATGCCCGGCGCATCGGCTTTGATCGTACCCTGGTCGGTGATTTTTTCCATCGCCTGGCGCACGATCTTGATGCTCTCGCGAAGCTCCAGCACGCGGACCAGATAGCGCGCGAAGCAATCCGATTCCGTACGCGTCGGCACGTTGAACTCAAACTCCTCATAAGACGAGTAAGGAAACGCCTTGCGATTGTCGAACGCCACTCCCGCGGCGCGCAGCCCGGGTCCCGTGGTGCTCATCGCGATCAGCGTTTCGGCGGGAAGGTAGCCGATGCCTTTCAGACGCCCATGCCAGATGCGGTTGTTGGTCAGCAGTTCCTCGTATTCATCCACGCGCGCCGGCATCATATCCAGGAAGCGCTTCACCATTTCGCGCCAGCCTGCCGGCGGATCCAGTGCCACGCCGCCGATGCGGATGTAACTGGTCATCATGCGCTGCCCGGCAAAACGCTCGAAAATCTTCAGGATCTCTTCGCGCTCGCGGAAGCAATAGAGCATCACGGACATCGCGCCCATATCCAGCGCGTGCGTGCCCAGCCAGACCAGGTGCGAAGAAATGCGCTGCAGTTCCACCATCATCACGCGGATGTATTGCGCCCGCTTTGGCACTTCCAGCCCCAGCAGTTTTTCCACCGCCAGGCAATAAACCAGGTTGTTGCCGAGCGGATTCAGGTAATCCATGCGATCCGTCAGCGTGATCGCTTGGGAATACGTCTTGTCCTCGCAGCTTTTTTCGATGCCGGTGTGCAGATAGCCCAGGTCGGGAACCGCGGAAACCACATTTTCGCCGTCGAGTTCCAGCAACACACGCAGCACCCCGTGCGTGGATGGGTGCTGCGGCCCCATGTTCAGGACCATCGTTTTTGCGGTGCCGACTGCTGTTTCAACCGTTGTCATGGCCCTCAATCCGCGGCGCGGAAACTAGCGCGGTCCCTCCACCGGGTAATCCCGGCGCAGAGGCGCGCCCTCGAAGTCATCAGGCAGCAAAATTCGGCGCAGATCCGTGTTCCCTGCAAACCGCACGCCGAAAAGATCGAATACTTCGCGCTCCATCCAGTTGGCGCCCGGCCATACGGATTCCACCGAATCCGCCACAGGCTGCCCCTGCCCGCTGACGGTGGTGCGCAGGCGAAGGCGCGCTGAGCGAGGAATGGAGAGCAGTTGATAGTTCAACTCAAACCGTGGTTCGGCAGGGAAGCGGTCCACGCACGTTACATCGCTTATTTGATTGAAATTGAGTTGCGGATCTTCCTTGCATTGCCGCGCGGTGACCAGCAGCAGCTTGTGCGGCACCACGATGGTGGTTTCGCCGCGATGCTCTACAACCTGCGATACGCAGTCGGCATTCCAGCCGCGAAGGCGGTCGACCACAGCTTGAGCGTTTGCGTTGGCGAGTTCGGGCACGTGAACGAGATCCTCAGAGGGTGAGCGCTTACTTCGTCGGCTTATTCCAGTCCAGCGCGCCCTTCTTTAAGAGATAGAAGTAACCGACCAAAAGAATGGCTACATAGATCATCATCTCTATGAAGCCGAACCACTGCGTTGCAACGTTGCGCATCAAATCCTTGAAGATAAATGCCCAGGGATACAGAAAGATGGCTTCAACGTCGAACAGAATGAACACCATGGCGACCAGGTAGAATTTTACGGAAAACGGCTCGCGCGCGTCTCCGGTGGGCGTTATTCCACATTCGTATGGCTGCCGTTTCGCCTTGTTGGGACGTCTCCATCCCACAAAGGTCGAAAGCACAATGAGTAGCCCGGCAAGGAATGCCGCCACCAGCAGGTGTATTACTAGAGGAACGTACGCTTGCAAGCCAGTGGGACTCATATTCAAGGCGCTATAATAACGAGTGGGGTGCCACGCGGTCAAATCTTCCGCGCAGAAATTTTTGCGCGGCGCGGAGGCGCGGCGCCGGAGAGGTTTTGGGGCGGCCCAGAGGAAGCGAATGGTTTTCGGTCACAACACGAATGTGAAGGCGGGTTCCCACACGTTTCACGTGCAAACGGAAGACCGCGGCGCGTCTCACGCGCTGATTGATACCACGGTTTACTTTCAGGGGCGTGTGTTGCATCGCCGCACCAACAATTATCTGGATCTTCTTCCTTTGAATGACGATTCGCAGCAAGCGCTGAAGATGCGTGTGGACGAACAGCACCGCATGGTGCTGGAAGAAATTCGCAGCGGAGTGTTGCCGCTGCCAATCCCGCCTGGAACACAGGCGATGGAAAACGCGAAAACGGAGCAGGCGCCGCAGCAACCGCAACAGGCGCATGCCAAGCCGGAACACTTGCCCAAGCCTGCAGTTCCATCCAGGAAATTGCTGCTCGAATTGCTGAACGCCCGCAGTTGGCTGGTGGGCAAGCAGGCCACCCTGCACGTCGCTGTGCAGGAAGAGGGTGGGGGCCCTATGGCTGGTGCGCATGTAACCGCGGAGATCGAAGGCGGCGCGGAACAGTCTGTCTATTCGAGCCAGACGGGAACCACCGGGCGTGCCACCATCGCGTTTGAAATGCCGAAATTGGCCTCAGCGGATGCCGCGCTGGTGATTCGGCTGGAAAACTCGAATGGAACGCCGCCATTGCGGTATGCTCTTCGAGCGAAACCCCGCGTGCCCACGGCCTGACTATGAATCCCACGGAATCCATCCAGGTGCTGGTGAATGGCGAGAAGAAAGAGTTGTCCACCGGTGTGACCGTGCTGACGCTGCTTGAACAACTCGGGTTGAATCCTGGCCGCGTCGCGGTGGAGTACAATCTGGAAATCCTGCCGAAGGCCAAATGGGAAGCCACGCGCGTGGCCGCGGGCGATCGGTTTGAGATTGTGCAGTTTGTGGGAGGAGGGTAGAAAAACGAAGTAATGAATTAACGAGGTAAAGAAGTAACGAAACTTCGGCGCAACAAATTTCCGAACTCTTAAACTCCTGAACTGTTCAACTCCTCGACTCTTCGACTGCTCGACTTCCTTCCGCTCCTATTTCGCAAGAAACTTCTTCCACGGATGCCAATAGTATTTGGGCCAGCCTTCACGCACGCCTTTGTGGTCGTAGGCTGGGACTCCCACGTGAACCACATCCACTTCGCAGCCTCCGGCCACCTTGCTGAACGTCATAATAAGGATGGACCAGTCGTCTTTTTTCCAATGCGAGGCACGCCAGTATTGCACCACCTGCTGGTCCGGAACTACCAGCAAGTTCCGCCCTTCCAGCTGTCCCGCAAAGGCTTTGAAACGCCCGCCAGTTTTGCGGTTGATGCGCGCGGGGGCGCCGGTGGATTGCGTGTGCTTGCCCGAATCGATGTACATCTCAAACAAGACATGGGGCGTGGCGCGGAAGCGGACAGTTTGGTGAATCGCGGGCGTCATGGCATCACCTCAACCCGCTCCGGTTGGCTGCTAAACACCTTCCAGTAGGTGGCCCATCTTCTGCTTTTTCGTTTGCAGATAGGCGCGGGAAATCTTTGAAAGCCGCGGCTGGCAGGGAACGCGTGCGACCACTTTAATGCCCGCCGATTCCAGTTGGCGGATCTTGTCCGGATTATTGGAAAGCAGGCGAATCCGCGTGGCGCCCAGTTTCTTCAGAATTTTCGCGGGGAAGTCGTACTCGCGGGCGTCGGCGGCAAAGCCTAGCGATTCGTTCGCCTCCACCGTGTCCATCCCGCCATCCTGCAATTCGTAGGCGCGCAGTTTGTTCATCAAGCCGATGCCCCGGCCTTCCTGCGGCAGGTAGAGCAGGATTCCGGAAGGGGCCTCGGAAATTTTCTTCAAGGAAAGCTCTAACTGCGCGCGGCAATCGCAGCGCAGGGAATTCAGCACATCGCCGGTGAGGCATTGTGAGTGGACCCGAACCAGCGGAGCGACGCGGCCCTTTAAATTTCCGCGGACGAGCGCCACTGCTTCTTCTTGTGGTGTGCGGCCTTCGAATCCGTAAATCGTAAAGCGTCCGAACGGCGTGGGAAGCATCGCCTTTGCGGCCACGCGTGGAGATGTTTTGCCGTTAGGCTTGACTCTTTTGGTTGAAAATCTGTTGGCCATGGAGAAATTCCAGTATAGCAGGGGTGGCACAGGCACTCTTGCCTGTGCTCTTCACTTTCAAGTTGGCTCGGCCGCACAGCCGGGAATGGGTGTTCTACCTGATAGACTGTGATAGAAATGTTGGCCGGTCTAAAGTCCGGCCACTACAGTATGGATACTACGCTTTCCATTCGAGAGTTATTGTTCACGCTGCTGCTGAAGGTGGGCGTGGCCTCCTCGATTGCCGCGCTGCTGGCCCGCTGGAACACGTTTCGCCGCGTGCTTTTCACCGAAGAACGCGACGCCGACCAAAAATTGAAATTGATGCTGTTCATGACGCCGCCGCTGATTGTCGGCGTGACGCTGCGGCTGGTGAGCCCGGCCTACCGATTCGCCGATCTGTCGCTCGAGGGCGCATTTCTGATGGGTCTGCTTGGCGGCCGCGTCGTAGGCCCCATCGGTGGCGCGATCATCACCATTCCCGCGCTGATGGCCCATGAATGGCTGGGGATGCCCGCGGCTGCCACGGCTGGCCTGCTCGGCGGATTGATTCGCCAGGTGATTCCGGACAAAGAGACGCTATGGAATTTTGGCCCGTTCACCTTTCTGAACATTCCCAAGGCGCTGATGCGCATGATCAGCAACGCGGAGATCATGTGGGAAATGTTGCCGCTGCTGACCTGCGTGGGCCTGGAGCTGGGCCGCGTGGCGTTGGTGGAGGCCACCAAACCGAAGTGGCTGTTCGCTATCGATCCCCAATGGAATTGGCAGCTTTGCCTGGTGGTGATTGCCACATTGATGTCCGTTGCGGCCCCGCTGAAAATCTGGAACAACACACGCATCGAAATGAATCTGGAGCGCCACCAGCAATTGCTGCTGCGTGCCAGGATGGACGCGCTCTCCAGCCAGATCAATCCGCATTTTCTGTTCAACACGTTGAACACCGTTTCCGCCATGATTCGCATTGACCCGGATACCGCCCGCGGCGTTGTGCTGAAGCTCAGCAACATCCTCCGCAGGTTGCTGCGCAAGCACGAAACGTTTGTGCCCCTGCGCGAAGAGCTTTCCTTTATTGACGACTATCTGGACATCGAAGTGGCGCGATTTGGCGAGGACAATCTGGATATTGTGAAAGAAATTGATGATGTCACGCTGGAAACCTTCATCCCCAGCATGTTGCTGCAGCCCATGGTGGAAAACAGCCTGAAGCACGGCCTGGCTCCCCGATTGGAAGGCGGGCGCATTCTCCTGCGTACCAAAAGCAGCAAAGGCCGACTGATCATCGAAATTGCCGACAACGGCGTGGGCATTTCCGAGGAAAAGATGCCGCACGTCTATGTAGAGGGCATCGGCCTGAGCAACGTGCGCGAACGCCTGCGTGTGCTGTACGGCGAGGATTTCCACCTGGAGATTGTCAGCAGCGAAGGGCAGGGAACCACCATCCGCATCGAAGTCCCGGAAATAGCGCCCGCCATCCCGGAAGTCAGCCTGTTCTAAGACGACGCAAAGAAGTATGGAAGTAATGAGGTAAAGACGGAGGGAAAAACTCTTGACAAGGTGCCCGTTAATACGGTAGTGTCAGTTATGTCAGAAACAACCGATACGACCAAAACGGCACTCACTCCAGTCGCCCAGAAATTTATCCTTCACTGGGGCGAGATGGGGACCAAGTGGGGCATCAACCGCACCGTTGCCCAGGTGCACGCCCTGCTCTTTCTTTCGCCCACGCCGCTTCCGGCTGACGAAATTTCCACCACCCTGGCCGTGGCGCGCTCCAACGTCAGCACCAGCCTTCGCGAACTGCAGGGCTGGGGCATCGTCCACTTGGTGCATGTGTTGGGCGACCGGCGCGACCATTTCGATACCACCAAGGACGTCTGGGAGATATTTCGCACCGTCTCCGAAGAGCGCAAGCGGCGCGAGATTGATCCGACGCTGCGCGTGCTTTCCGAATGCGTGCGGGAATTGAAAGCCGCGCCCGGCGGCGAGGGCTTCACGCGCGAGCGCCTGGAAAGCATGCTGGAATTTCTGACCACCATGAGCGGCCTGTTTGAAGAAATCCTGCGCATGCCCGCAGGCACGCTGAAAAGTGTCGGCAAGCTGCGGGGCAAAGTGATCACCCTGTTCGGCTCGGACAAGAAGAAAGCAGGGTAGTTGTAGCGGCCGCCTTCCGAGGCGGGCGCCTTACGCTTAAGGCTTAAGGCCTACGGCGAAATGCTAACAACTTCCGAAAGGCACCCCATGATCTCCCTGGCGAACGAATACACCGACGGAAAAGGGCGCCACGCGCGAGGTTGGCTATTTTTCGACGCCGAATGCAATTTTTGCACACGTATCGCCCGCTTGATCGCGCCGATTCTGCGCCGCCGCGGAATGGATGTGGCCCCCTTGCAGGATCCCCGCGTAGGTGAACTGCTTGGGCTCGGCCGCGAGGCCCTGCTGCACGAATTGCGCTTCCTTTCAGCGGATGGCGCGCACCATGGCGGCGCGGATGCGGTAGTCGGAGTGGCGCGCGAAATCTGGTGGGCGCGCCCGCTGGTGTGGTTCTCCGAACTTCCCGGCGCGATGCGGTTGCTGAACGCCGGTTATCGGTGGGTTGCAGCACAAAGGAGCTGCGCGTCGGCCCATTGCGCGGTGATTCCCTCGTCGCAGAAATAACCAATCGGCTTCCGATTCCACGCGTTCGCTAACACCGTGCCGCTGGCGGTAGCGCCGGCATCCTGCCGGCAAGCGAGCTGAGTCTGCGGGGCTTCCGCAGACGGTAAGCCGTTTCATTTTTTTATTGCCAATTTCGCGGATTTTGGATTTTTGCCGCTTTGCGGCATGCTTGCCTGCAAGATGCAGGCGCTACCAGGGTAAAGGCGCCCGCCTCGGAAGGCGGCCGCTACAAAGGCGAGGGCTCGGACGTAGGCCTACAGCGCGCCGATGGAAACGTTACGGCGGCGGTCGGTGATGGTTGCGGCGATCTGTTGGTAGTAACTTTCGTACATGGGGATAACGTCGTTGGCGCAGAATTTTTTGCGAGCGTTGATGCGGGCGAGTTGGCCCATTTCGCGGCCGCGGTCTGGGCGCGAGAGCAGGTCAATGGCATATTTCCCGGCGGTTTTCACGTCCCCGGGTTCCACCAGATAGCCGTCCACGCCATTTTCGATCACTTCGGGTACGCCGCCAACATTGGTGGCAATCACCGGTACTTCGCAGGCCATGGCTTCCAGTGCGGCAAGTCCAAAAGATTCCAGTTGTGATGGAAGCAGGAACAGATCGGCTTGGCCCAGCTTTTCCTTGATGCCATTCTGCTTCCCCAAAAACAGAACGTCTTTTTCAATACCGCGTTTTTTCGTCAGCGCCTCGGCGGGTTCTCGGTCCGGTCCGTCTCCAATCATCACCAGTTTCGCGGGCATTTTTTCGCGCACCAGGGCGAAAATTTCGATCACATCCAGGATGCGCTTAACGGGGCGAAAATTGGAAAGGTGCATCAGGATCGGCTGCCCATCGGGTGCCCATTCGGCGCGCAGCGCGGCATCCGGTTTGCGCGTGTAAAGATCGCAGTTCACGAAATTGGGAATCACTTCGATGCTGCGCTTGATGCCGAATTCCTTGATGGTCTGATCCAATAGGTAGCGGGAAATCGAGGTCACCCCGTCGCTCTGCTCGATGGAATAGCGCGTGATCGGCAAAAAGTTCGGGTTATTGCCGACCAGCGTGATGTCCGTGCCGTGCAACGTGGTGATAAAGGGCAGTCGCCGCGGCGCAAACATCTGGCGCGCCAACAGTGCGCTGACGGAGTGGGGAATCGCATAGTGCACATGCAAAATATCCAGCGATTCCTTCTCGAACACTTCCAACATTTTGACGGCCAGCGAAAGCGTATAAGGCGAGTGGTCAAACAGCGGATACTGCACCACCTCCGCCTGATGAAAATGGATCCGCGGGTCGTTGGGGTTCATGCGAATTGGCGGCGCGGAGGTGATGAAATGGACGTCGTGGCCGCGGGCGGCAAGTTCCTGGCCAAGCTCGGTGGCGACTACACCCGAACCGCCGTAGGTGGGATACCCTGTGATACCGATTCGCATGGGGCGGCCTGGGGGCCTATTGCTCCGTCAAAGTGGCGTACCATGTTGCCTGCGGCATGGTACACGATTAGACGCAAGGGAGACATAGAACGTGACACGCCTGGCGGGAAAAACGGCGGTGATTACGGGCGGCGGCACGGGCATTGGGCAGGCCATAGCGTTGACGTTTGCGAAAGAGGGGGCGCGGGTAACCGTGACCGGGCGGCGCATGGAAAAGCTGCAGGAGACGCTGTCTCTTTTGAAGCTGTCGGGCAGCGACGCCATGGCGGTGGAGTGCGACGTCACAAAAGCCGCGGAGACAGATCGCTTGGTGAAGGCGGTCGAGGATCGTTTCGGAAATGTGAACGTGCTTGTAAACAATGCCGGCGCCTTAAGCGTTTCCAACGTCGAGACCATTTCCGAAGCAGACTGGGACCGCGTGATGGCCACCAACTTGAAGGGGCCATTTTTGATGTCGCGGGCGATGCTGCCGGCGATGCGACGTGCGGGTGGCGGCTCGATTGTGAATATTGGCTCCGTTTTGGGAATTGCTGCGATTCGGAATCGCGCCGCATATTGCGCTTCCAAGGGCGGGGTGGCGATGCTGACCAAGGCCATGGCCCTCGATCATGCGCAGGACAACATCCGGGTGAACTGTGTATGTCCCTCCATCGTGGAATCGGCGATGACCGAGATGTTTTTCGCGGAGACCGAAGCGGCCCGCAAACTGCGCGAAAGCCGACTAGCTTCTGTCCCTCTGGGACGCTTTGGGAAGCCCAACGATATTGCCGGGATCGTGGTGTTCCTGGCTTCGGATGAATCATCGTGGATGACCGGCACGGTGATTCCTGTGGATGGCGGCGTTACCGCGTCTTAGGAGAGGCCAGCCGAATGTCACGCAAAATGACCGCAGCAGAGAAGCAGGCGACCGAACTGGTTCGCCGGCGCATGAAGGAAAGCAAATCCTCAGAGTTGCTGGGTTTCGACGTGGAAAGCGTGCAGGATGGCCGCGCGATTTTCCGGCTGGACGTGCGTCCGCGCCACAAACAGATTCATGGCGTGGTGCACGGCGGAATCCTGGCGGCGCTGGCCGATACCACGGCGGCGATCGCGGCGTATACGGTGATTCCGCGCGGCGTGGAGATCGCCACGCTGGAGCTGAAGATTAACTATATGGAGCCAGTGCCCGGCGGGCGCGTGAGGGCGGACGCGCGAGTGCTCCGCAAGGGAAGGAATTTTATTGTTACCGAGTGCGAGATATTCAATGAGAGCGGAGTCATGGCAGCGAAAGCGTTGATGACGTTTTCGGCCGCGCGCGGAAGCGCGTTGAAATAAATGCCACGGCCTGCCTCGGAAGGCAGGCACTACAAAAACGCGGCGGTCTGAGTTGTATGGACGATTTTGTAGGGGCGGCCTGCTGAGGCCGTCCGTGTTGGGGCAAGCGTTGATGTGAGTGCTCGGCCCGCCTCAAAAGTCGGGCCCTACGAGACTAGAGCGAATTTATTCGTCGCCACCTTGGGCTGAGTCTTCGCCGTCTTTATACACATATTTAACGTAGCGCTTGAAGATCATCAGGTTGGGCGCGCCCGTGCGCGTCAACTTGATGCAATCGCGATCGTACCACTCGACCGACCCGTGCAATTCTTCCCCATTAGAGAGCACCACAACCATCGGCGTCCGGCTCTGCATCTGCTTGACCCAATAGAAGTTCTCAGCGTGGGTAACCTCGGGAGGTGCGGGTTTCTTACTCGGTACGGGTCCATTGTTGCCATGATTATTCGGGCGGGAGGGAGGCGGCTCTTTCAAATCCGCAAATCCGGGACGGTACATGCGGCGATTCACCATGACTGCTCCTTACACTGAACTGGGAAGTTTCCTAGTCCTGTGATGCGAACCGAGGGCGATGGGTTTCGTTTATTATGACGCGCAGCAAAGAATAAAGATAGATACCCTATCGTTTGTAGGGACCGGCGGCGGCAGGCGTTAGCGAAGCAGCCAGGGCATCGAGCCCGAGCTGACGGTTCAGATTGCGGCGCGCCCCTGCGGCCAGTTCGTCGACGCCAGAAATGGCGCGCATCACCCATTCCGAATTTGCGGTGCGTGCCAGGGCTTCCAGTTCCTTCGCTAGCGGAATATTCCGCAATTGCGGAGTTTTTATGCCCGCGGTGAGTTCCAGAAGATCAGAAAGCAGGCCATAGAAGTCCGCGAGCAGATCTTCAAACGACGATTCGCGATCCTTGGCGAGCCGATTCGTGTCTGCAAAGAGTTGTGAAAATCCCTGTCCGCGGGCGGAACGCTCAAGCACGCGCAGAAGCGCGCGGCGGCGCTCGACGACAGTATCAACATTCATCTCTGACGCCAGACCGGGGCTGCCTTCGGAGAGCTGCGCGGCAAGTTTTATTTCGGCGGGTTTTCGGCTGCCCTGAGTCTTCAGGATGTTTTCGACTTCTGCCAGCGGCAACGGTGCGAAATGAAATTGCATGCAGCGCGATACTATCGTTGGCAACAGGTTAAACGGCGAAGGCGCAGTGAGAATCAGGGTCGCCGAGCCGGGCGGCTCTTCAAGGATTTTCAGGAAGACGTTGGAAACGTCGGAGCGCATGGATTCCGCGCCATCCAGAATGAACACCCGGCGCCGGCCCATCGGTTGAAAATACGCGGCGCGTTGCACGGCGCGAAGCTGGCCGATGCGGAGCACCGGCCGCGCGACCGGGCTTTTTAAGCGAACGGGATCGCGCACCAGCACCCAGACGTCGGGATGCGTCTGCAGAATCAGAGGAGTGCGTTCGACAGTGGCCGCATCGGCGCTTTCGCCGCGTTCAGCCAAGCCCTGGGCGATCAGATCAGGAAGGTTACCCAGCCGCGCGAGTTGCAAACAGGTCGCACACTCGCCGCAGAAATCGTCTTTCAGGCGCTCGCAGTTGGCGGCTTGCGCAAACATCCGCGCGAGTGTGAATTTTCCCACGCCGCGCGGCCCGGTGAAGAGCATGGCATGTGGAACGCGGTCACTGCGCAGCGCCCCGCGCAGGGCGGTAACCATCGCTTCATTGCCAAGAAATTCGGAAAAGCCCATTTTTCAACCCTTTTGCCAGTTTTCCAAGAGAGATTTCACGGCCTGGAGGCCTTCGGCGGCGATGTCCTCGGGAAGCCGCAGCCCATTATTCTGCGCATCGTAGCACTGCACGGTGGCCCAAGGGCGGCTGCGAGAGAGCATGTCGTACATTTCGGCGGCATCTTCAAGATGGCGCAAACTTTTTTCCTGAATATCGTGTTTTTCGGAGGTGTATTTGCGTTCCGCTTTTTGCGCGACGAGTTTCTGCGCCTGGCTGGGAGGAACGCGCAGGTAAAGAATCAGATTTTCGCGCGGCATTCCGTAGATCGTGTATTCCAGATGCTCAATCCAGCGAAGAAACTCGGCGCGCTTTTCGGGGGCGGCGCGCGCCACTTGATGCGCAAGGTTAGAGGAGATGTAACGGTCGATCAAAACGATCTTGCCAGCGTTGAGTTCGGTTTCCAGCCGCGATTTGGCTTCGAAGCGGTCACCGGCGTAAAGCAGCGCGGTGAAATGAGGATCCACGCTTTCCAGCGAGCCAAAATCGCCGTTCAGAAATTTGCCGACCATGGTGCCGAACCAGGATTCGTATTGGGGAAAGCCGGTGGAATAGACTGTGTGGCCGAGTCCCTGGAGCGAATGTTCGAGGAGTTTGGCCTGGGTGTGCTTCCCGCTGCCGTCGATTCCCTCAAAAGCTATCAGCAATCCGCGTGTTGTCATGTTTTTTTCGATGGGCGGGGCAGGCCACCAGTGCTGACAGTGTAGCGGCAGAGCGAAATCCCCGCAATGGCCGTTTGGTTTGCGAAACTGGTACCTCGGTTCGCGGATGCGGGACGCGGCCATGCTAGGATTTAGCGAATCGCCATGACTGACACTTCAACGATCAAGGAAAATCTGGAGCGCGTGCGGGAAAAGATTCACGCCGCGGCGCTTCGTGCTGGCCGCAAGCCACAGGAGATTCTGCTGATCGGCGTTTCCAAAACGCACCCAGCGGAAGCGGTGCGCGAGGCGTTTGCCGCCGGGTTGCGGCATTTCGGTGAAAACCGCGTGCAGGAGTGGGAGGGGAAGTTGTCCGCGCTTGCGGATTTGCGGGGGAATTGGCATTTGATCGGTCATTTGCAAAGCAATAAGGCCGCGCGCGCGGCGAAGGCGTTTCATTCCATCGATTCCGTGGACGGCGCGGCTCTGGCAGAGCGCCTGGACCGCGCGCAGTCGGAAAAAAACGCCCAGGAAAAATTGCGGGTCTTGGTGGAAGTGCATCTGGGCGGGGAAGAATCCAAGAGCGGAGCAAACGAAACAGATCTGCCGCAATTGGCGGAGCGCATCCTGCGCTGCGAACACCTTCATTTCGCTGGACTGATGTGCATTCCGCCGTATCGCGAAAATCCCCAGGAGGTGCGGCCGTTTTTTGCCCGGTTGCGCGCGCTGAACGAACAGCTGGAGTCGCGGACGGGGATTCAATTGCCGGTGCTTTCTATGGGCATGTCGCACGATTTTGAGGCGGCCATTCAGGAAGGCGCCACGGAGATTCGCGTGGGCACGGCGATCTTCGGTACCCGGCCGAAGCTTGCGTGAATCGAATAGCAGGGTCCAACTGAAATTATAGGAGAGAGCATGTCGCTTTTTGTGCCATTGCGGTTTCGAGAGCTGGAGATGAAAAACAGGATTGGCGTTTCGCCGATGTGCGAATACTCGGCAAAAGACGGCCATCCCGTGCCCTGGCATTTCGTGCATCTCGGCAGCCGAGCCGTTGGCGGCGCGGGATTGGTGTTCACGGAAGCGACGGCGGTGCAGGCAATTGGCCGCATCTCCCCCGCGGACACGGGAATTTATCTCGACAGCCACATCGAATCCTGGAAGCCGATCGCGGATTTTATTCGCGAGCAGGGAGCCGTTCCGGGTATGCAGCTTGCCCATGCCGGAAGAAAAGGAAGCACCGCGGCGCCGTGGCTGGGTGGACAGAAAGTACCGGTTGGCCAGGGAGGTTGGGTGCCAGTGGCGCCCAGCGCGTTGGCGTTTGATGCGAATTATCCTGAGCCGAAGGCGTTGAGCATCGCGGAGATCGATCAGATCGTAGAGGACTTTCGTGCTGCAGCGAAGCGGGCATTGGCCGCTGGGTTTCAGGTGGTGGAAGTGCACTCGGCGCACGGGTATCTGGCGCATGAATTTTTGTCGCCGCTCTCCAATTTGCGCACCGATGAATACGGCGGCAACCTTGAAAATCGCGCGCGCTTTCCGCTGCGTGTTGCGAAGGCTGTGCGGGAAGCGTGGCCGGAGAAATGGCCGGTGTTTGTGCGCATTTCCGCCACGGACTGGAAGGAGGGCGGATGGGATCTTGAGCAGAGCATCGAGCTTTGTAAGAAATTCAAGGCCCTCGGCGTGGATTTGATTGATGTTTCCAGCGGCGGGCTGGTTCCGGGCGTGAAAATTCCGGTCGGACCGGGCTATCAGGTGAATTTTGCGGCCGCCATCCGGCGCGAAGCGCGAATTGCCACCGCAGCGGTGGGCGTGCTGACCCACGCGGCGCAGGCGCAAACGATTTTGACTACCGAGCAGGCGGACATGGTGTTTCTGGCGCGAGAATTGCTGCGCGACCCATATTGGCCGAGGCGCGCGGCGCAGGAATTGGGCGTGAAGCTCAAACCGCCAGTGCAATATGAACGGGCGTGGTGAGCAGTGAGTTTTCTGGACATTAAGGAAGATGCCGCGCACGGAACCGTGAGTTTTCCGGTCCGCGTGCAGCCGCGGGCCAGCAAGGACGAGATATCCGGCACCCAGGAAGGAGCGCTGAAGATTCGCCTTTGCGCCCCGCCGGTGGAAAACCGGGCGAATGAAGCGCTGATCGAATTCCTCTCTGGCATTTTGAAAAAACCGAAATCGGCTGTTAGAATCCAGAGCGGCGAGCACGGAAGAAACAAACGCGTCGAGATTCGCGGCGTGACGCGTCAGCAGATTCTCGATCTCCTTCGCGAAGAAGCGTAAGCGCGGACCCCGAGGATACATTTGTGCGTCGCGTGGATCGCCGACTAGCGAGCCATACTGAGGGATTTGTAAAGTGTCCGCACTGCGGCCTACGATGTCATCCTGAGGCCCCGGGCCGAAGGATCTCAACGTTAAATTTGTGCTTGAAGCCAGCGTTGAGATTCTTCAGGCATCTTCGTCAGATGCCTGAAGAATGACATTTGCTCGCAACCGGAACAGGCGGAACATCACACCATGAGCTTGAACATCGAAGCGATCCAAAAAGATCTGCGAGCCGCGAAAATCGATGGCTGGCTGTTTTACGACTTCCGTGGGCGGGATCCCGTCGCGCTCCGCATCCTTCAACTGCCCGATGGCATGCGCACGCGGCGCTGGTTTTACTTTGTGCCCGCGAATGGCACACCCAAAAAACTGGTGCACAAGATTGAGACGCAGGCACTGGCTTCACTTCCCGGAGACACGCTTTGTTTTTCCGCGCAGGAAGAGTTGCGCGGCAATCTGAAGAAGATGCTGGGCCGAGCGAAACGCGTGGCCATGCAGTATTCCCCGAAAAACGCGATTCCCTATGTTTCGATGGTGGATGCGGGAACGGTGGAGCTAGTTCGCAGCACGGGCGTGAAGCTGGCCACCTCCGCGGACCTGGTGCAGAAATTCGAAGCCTGCTGGAGCGACGCGCAACTGCAATCCCATCTGGCCGCTGGCCGCGCGATCGACAAAATTGTGCAGCAGGCGTTTTCACTGGCTGCACAATCCGTGCGCGAAAAAAAGAATATGACGGAGTACGACCTGCAGCAATGGATCCGTAAGCGCTTTGAGGAGGAGGGGGTTACCGCCGAGGAAGGACCGGACGTGGCCGTGAATCAGAACGCCAGCGACCCCCACTACGGCCCCTCGCGCGAATCCTCCGCCACGATCAAGGAAGGCGACCTGCTACTGCTCGATGTTTGGGGCAAGCAAAAGACCGAGGGGAGCGTCTATTACGATATCACTTGGGTCGGCTATCTGGGCGCGAAGGTGCCGGAGAAGTACGCGAAGATTTTCAAAGTAGTGCGCGACGCCCGCGATGCCGCTGTGGATTTGATTCAGAAGAGCGTGAAAGCCGGCAAACCTCTGCAGGGCTGGCAGGTGGATCGCGCGGCGCGCCGCGTGATTGAGAAAGCCGGCTACGGCAAATATTTCTTCCATCGCACCGGCCACAACATCGGCCAGGCGATCCATGGCAACGGCGTAAATATGGACGGCCTGGAAACGCACGACGCGCGCCACCTAATCCCGAACACTTGCAACTCCGTCGAGCCGGGAATTTATCTGCCGGAGTTTGGCATCCGCAGCGAAGTGGACGTTTATATTGACGAAAAAGAAGCGCGCGTCACCGGCGCCGTGCAGCACGAAATTCTTCCCCTTCTGGCCTAGCTTCCTTTACTCTGGAGAGCAATGGACGAACAGCCGCCAATCCCTGTGCCCGCCGAAGGCGAATTGCCAAAGGCCACGCCGCAAACCGACGAAGGAATGTCGAGGGAAACACGCGCCGCAATTTACGGCGTAGCAGGCTGGATTGTGCCCGGGCTGGGTCATGCGTTGCAATTCATGTGGGGCCGCGCGGTGGTGGTGTTTCTTGCCGTCGGGTTCCTGGTTGCCGCAGGCGCGTCCATGCGTGGGAATGTGTTCACGCGGGACGGCAGCGACGCCTTTGACACGCTGGGCTACGCCGCGGACATGGGAACCGGAATATTTTATGCCGCGGCGCGTGAGATGGAGCCGGAAGGCTCCGACGTTTCCCACGCCGATGGAGATTACGGCACGCGGTTGCTGGCAACCGCGGGTGTGCTGAACCTGCTGGCCGCGCTTCATGCCTATGAGGCGGCGCGGGGGCGCAAGGCGTGAGCGGTTTTCCCTCGCTGCAATTGAGCCATTTCCAGGCGTTTGTGCTGTTCGCCGTGGTGATTTCCGTGGCGTTCGGTTTTCTGGGCCGCCGGCGTCCCAAAGACCGCGTCAAATATATTCTCTGGTCGCTGTTCCTTTTTCTAGTCGTTGGCATCGGCATCGGCTGGGCGATGTTTCCGTTTTCCCGTTGAACGGTTTCGCGAACAGCCTGCTGCGCAACGAATTGACAGTGATTTTAAGCGGATGTTATCGTCATGAAGTGGGCCGAGGTAGCTCAGTGGTAGAGCAGTCCATTCGTAAAGCAGTTTTCCAGTCCTATACCCCAACAAAACACGGCATTTACAAGACTTAGTAACCATTCCCGCACCATATCCGCCTACGGGTGGTACACAGATTGGAACACAGCCTGCATAGTATTCATGCGGAGGTGTTCCGATGCAGCGCGGGACCATCGTCAGACATGGGCGATTCGGGCTACTTCGCTATTGGGAATATCAGATTAAGGAAGGTGTCCGAGTCCGGATGAACGCGCACCAGAAACTCGCGCCCATCGGACCCGCGTATCCTGATAAGCGGTCGGTTGAGGCGCTGGCGTGAAAGCATCTGGAGCCTGTTAATACCCGGCTGACGACGCCTGAGTCTGCCACCCCGGTCACAGAGTTCATCGAAACCGTCTACCTTCCGATGGCTAAGCAATTCCTTCGTCCTTCCACGTACAAAAATTACAAGACCGACGAGTACGAGCGCCACTTTCGAGATCGTCTGGGCAACCTGCGCTTACGCGACTTCCGCACGGCGCACGGCCAGCGGCTGTTAGCTAGCATCGCGAAGGACAACCCGGAACTCGGGCACAAGACGCTACTGCGCCTAAAGTCATTCCTCTCCGGGGTCTTCAAACACGCAAGAGGGGAGGGCTACTTGGACGGGGAGAACCCGATGCGGGATGTGTCGCTGCCCCGCACCGTTCGACGCACCAAGTTTCGCGGCGAGGTTTACACGTTGAAAGAGATTACCGCGTTGCTGGTGAACGTCTACTGGCCCGACTACCAGAGTCGAGTCGCGTTCGCGGCGGTGGCGACAGCCGCGTTCACAGGACTCCGACACGCGGAACTTCGTGGTTTACAGTGGCGGGACTTTCAGGGAGGACGCCTCTCAGTGGAGCGCACCATGTGGCGTACCGCCCAGAGCCTCCCGAAGACCGAGTCCAGCGAAAATACGGTGCCTGTGCTGCCGATTCTGAATTCATTTTTGGAAAACTACCGCCAGTAGTTGGAAGGTCCGGTGGAGGAACACGATTTGGGGCTGACCTTGAAGACCACCACTTGGATGTTCGCGGGCGAACGGCGGGGCACCGCTATCAATCTCCCGAACCTTGTTCGGCGCACCATTATTCCCAATCTGACCCGTTGTGCTGTATGCCAGTTCCCGAAGCATCACCACGAAGCGCAGGATAAAGATCACACCTTCACACTGGACGAAGCGATTCCGAAGTGGAAGGGATGGCATTGCTTCCGCCGTTCCCTCGCTTCGAACCTCTACAGTTTGGGTGTGAAGCCGAAGGTGATTCAAGCCATCCTTCGCCACAGCGATATAACGACGACGTTGGACTTTTATGTGGAAACTTCGGAAGCGGAATCCCGGATGCGCTTGATAAACTCTCCACCTTGATGGGATAATTTTCATAGGCCGACTTAGCTCAGTTGGTAGAGCGTGCGATTCGTAATCGCAAGGTCCCGAGTTCGACCCTCGGAGTCGGCTCCATCCTGTATCACGCGGGGCGATTTCTACCGCTCCAACGCTAACTGCTTAATCGTCTTCTCCACGTAATATTCATTTCCCTCAACCCACGCTGCTGCACTCAGAATCAATTCGGACGCCAGTGCAGCACCGATTTGTTCGCTTTCACCCGGCGGTATCGCACACTTGGTGCAGTATTCAAACGTAATGGGATTTTGCAGTTGGCCACGGGGTCGTAGAGCACCCCTGCCATCCTCGTTGAATCGAAAATAGCGGCGGTCCCCGGGAGTAGGGGTGCCAGTACGAGCAACCCGGCACAGTAATCAGACTTCACTCGGCGCAAGACGGAAAAGACCAAATCAGCGTGAGATGGGATGATGGTGCGGTTGAAGCGCCGCTGGCTTCGGCAGAAGGATATACGCTAATCTCGCGTGTCGCATAGTGGCACCAACGGAATAGGCCGTGGTAGCCGGTTCATCGTTACTGGGCGTGGGTGGCTCGCGGCGGTTGAGTAGGAGCGATTACAACCGGATTCAATGTGTAGACCGATTCCTTCTCACACGAGTGGCAACGGACGAAGACTTGCGACGTACCCGTCACGTAACCTTCCAGTTTGCCGACATGCTAGCTCCCAAGCGTTTCCACCCGATGAGGTTCTCTCAGAGCCAACTGAGCTGGGTTGACTAAGTCCCTTTCGAGGCGCGTTCTTACCCAGCCGCCCGCATGGAGTCGCATACGGGACTGAGAGGCGCGCGAGCGTGGATGGTAGTACCACAGTTCGGTTGCGAGTTGATTGAAAGCGTTCCGTTGACCAACCTCAACCGCTCCTCCATGCTGATGAGACCAAGACCATGGCTCTCCTTTGCCGCTTCGCGGTTAAAGCCCGCGCCGGAATCCTTAACCGTGAGATGAATCTCACCCGAGGTTCCCCACAAGCGCACTTCGGAATACCGTACTCCACTGTGTTTCGCCGAATTGTGGAGGGCTTCTTGCACAACTCTGAAGAGGCACAGAGAAATGTCCGGGGACAAGGGGCTGGGCAAATCGTGGGCTTTGAAGTCAATCTCCAACTTTTGCTGCTGTGCGAATTCTTGGCAGAAGCCTCTCATAGCCACAGCAATACCCAAATATTGTAGTGTTGCCGAATGCAACTCGTGTGATAAGGATTGAATATCGGTGCATATCTCCGAAATCTGCTTCTGGAATTCGCCCAGACGGCTGCGGACTGTAGGCAAAATGACGGTGTCCTCTTGGAGTTGCTGCGATTGGAGAGCCAACAGGGCAAGACGTTGACCGATGTCGTCGTGAAGCTCTCTGCCAATCCGGCTACGTTCCTGCTCTTGTGCCTCAATCAAGTTGCGGCTGACGTTTGCGAGCGCGGCGTCAGCCAGCTTGCGTTCGGTGATGTCTTGAACTGTGCCGCGAAGTCCGATGATTTGTCCGTTTTTATCTCGCACTGGCTCGCCTCGTGCAATCTCCCATTTGGCGATAGACTCTGGCCTCATAACCTCCAGATCAAGCTCGTATGATGTTCCGGTTTGCAAGGCTCCCTGCACGGCGCGCTGTAGCCGTTCCCAACTTTCAGCAGCGAATAGGTGGGCCTGCTCCTTGTAGGAGGGCGCGGGCAAGGTTGGATCGATGCCCATGAGGTGGTAAAGCTCCTTCGACCAAATCACCGTATCTGTCCGTGGCTCCCACTGCCAGCTTCCTACTCCTGCCAACCGCTGCGCTTCTATCAATTCCATCTCTCTCTGCTGCATTGCCTCTTCCGCCGCCTTACGCCCGGTGAGGTCAATGAAGGTGACCAGATTGGTACCTCCTGCCATGGTGGAAAGGTGAACTTCAAGATGGCGGGTGGAACCATCCTTGCACCGGACGGTTACTTCCATGGGTGCAAAGGGCGTTCCATCACTGAGGGTCTTTTCCGTACGCGTTTCCCATTCGCTTCTGACCGCTTGTCGGTAGGCTTCATCCGGATATGCAAGAGTCCACCAGTGAGCTACATCAGGAATGTCGTCGATCGTGTAACCAAGCAGCGCCGTGAACTTATCGTTCAACAGTTCAACCTTGTGCTCCAACCCGTGAGTAACAACCATGGCCACGCTGGAGTTTTGCACCAGTCGCCCTCTGCGCTCCGCGCTCGCCTTCAGTCCCGCTATGCGATGACGCTCGGTTGCGTCACAAATCGCGCTGATCGCGAAGGTCTCAGTCCCGATGGTTAATAGTCTGAGGCTGACATCGACGGGAATTTCGCTAGCATCGCTGCGAAGTGCGAAGATTTCAATTACTTGCATAGCTTGCGTTTCTGGATTGGCAAAGAAGTTTTCGCGATGCTGTCGATGGCGGTCGCGAAGCCTAGCCGGGATCAGCGATTCGATCACCCTTCCAATCAAGTGCTCACGACTGTATCCGTAGAGCTTCGTGGCTTGCTGATTGGCGGCAACAATTTCTCCCGTCCGATTGACCACTAGCATGGCATCGGGGGCAGCTTCGAGCACGGCTCGACAGTTGGCATCAGCCCATTCGGGTGTATCGTTCAGTTGTCGGGCGGAGTTACCCATACAGCCACTTCCATTTTACGTTACACCGCGCTTACTGGTCTACCTGCTGGGGGGATAAGGTCGGGGGCCTGAAGTTCAAAATACATTCGCCGATTCACCGATAGTATAGCAGGAGTACCTAGTTGCGTCGGGAAATCTGACAAGTGGGTCCCGGTACTCGATCTCGTCAGACGGGGCTGAAGTGGGCGGGCGGGACGCATCTGCACGTGAGGACGACGTTTACGGTGAACGAAAATGGAATGACGACTTAGCCGCGTCAATACGGTACCCGCACGCGAGGTCCGCGGATGGGCCCGACGTGTTATTTTTAGCCAACTCCAATCTCGAATGGTTGTGCAGGTCCGGTGCAGAAGTTGCCGGGCCTTTCCTTTTGGGAAATTTCGGTTGCCAGCGTTGCTGCGTGGTGGAACAATGCCGCTGTTCGTTTCCGCACCACCCCAGAACGTGATGCGGTAAACTCTCAAAAGCCCGGTTCCCATGACCGGGCTTTTCTTTTTCCAGAAATTTCTTGCCAAACGTTTCCGCTTGGTGCAAATATGCCGTGACACTCAGAAGCGTGTCATGGCCGATATCCGTGATGTGCTTGAGACCGGAGAACCCGGTAATCCGCCCCCGGGTTTTCCTATCTGTCAGTTCTAACAGTAGAGTCTCCCTCCAGACAATGCGATAAAAGGTTCGTTATACCGAAGCCGGGGTGGCGTCTTGGCGGACACCCATCCCGGCTTCATTTTCCTTCCCCGTGCCCACTTTCTACAAAATCGATAAGGAACGTAGGCGGGTGCTGACCACAGGCTCGGGCGTCGTCACGATGGCGGACGCAATGTCGCATCAAACGAAGCTACTCAACGACCCTGATTTTGACCCCAGCTTTTCTCAATTGATGGACTTGACCCAAGTTGAAAGTTTTCAAGTCACGATCAGTGACGTACGCAAGCTCGCCCAGCCGAAAGTATTTTCGCCAGATTCTCGCCGCGCCATTTTGGTGACCAACGACTATGCATTTGGGGCCGCGAGGGTGTTTGAATCGCTTCGCGGCATTTCGGGTGAAAAAGGCATTCGCGTGTTCCGCGATCTTGACGAAGCACTCGAATGGATACTCTTCACGGAGTGAATGCGGTGAAAAGGAAGGGTACCATCAGCCACTCTGCAAACTCACAATTCTGCATTCCGCCACTAAGGAACATAGGACGTGTCGGTTGGATGGTAAGTGGCGGCATGTCCGCAATTGGGGCATTCATATTCCTTGCCGCCTTTTAACAGACTTGGCTTGGCTGGTAGGTACATGCTCTCCAAGTCGTCAGCGTCAATATTGAACCGTGCCAAACGGTGATTGCAGTTCCGACAGTTGAGGAGCCATGCGGCCACATCGTCGCCTCGCTAGATGCATAGTGGGGACTGGTTGAAAGGAATGATGTACCCAAGTCCCTATATTTTGGTGTCGGGAGTCTGTGCTTTGGGAAGTCTGCTCGGCTCTCGTCACGGACCTGATGGAAGTCCAGATTCGGGCCTGCAAATACAGGACGGCAAGATGACTGATACCGTCCAGTCCCCGCCCAAGAGAACCCGGAGGTATCGCTCTATCTCGCCGTCCACTTGCATATTACGACCTCTCCCATGTGCGCGCTGTTCACTTTTGGACAGTCACCATTTTCGCAGCGGGATAGACTTTGCCTCACTGAACCGTTGTCTCTGCACCTCGGGCCTGCGGCACTCTTTAACCTGACCGTTATTAATGTCGCAGGCCCTCTCCTCCAGAAACGAAATACCCTGAGGCATTCCGCCTGTTACTTGTTTGGTTTGTTTGCTCTCGGAAACTTGGAACAATCGTGGGTAGCGAACGCTTTATCGCGCGCGGCTTCGTAAGACTTCTTCATCTGGTCAAGTGATCTGCCAACGGGCGCACCTGTAGTTCGATATACCCACTGGCAATCTGAGCAACCAAAGCCCACAAAGCTTTGGGTCTCAATCCACACCAACTTGGGCGGCATTTGCCTCAGTATATCCCAACAAAAATCGCTTGGGAGGAGTCCGATTGCCCTCGGTTTCCGCGATTACTGGCGCGCCCGGTTCCAGTTTAGCTACTTCCGTGTGTTATAAATTCCTGATGAAAATAATCGAGCAATGGCTGCTGTACAAGTACGTGAATGGCGAGTTCACCCCTCTATCGAAACCATTCAAAACGAAGGCCCAAGCGGAAAAGGCGCGGTTGAAACTTCCGGAGCGGCAACGGCGAAGGGTTGGGGTGGGCGTGGTTCGAAGGGAAGGGTGGTACGGGTTCCGGTTAGATCTTTGCGACTCATCGGGGCCCAGAGCCTCTGTTAATATGGTTGCTGTTCGGGAAAAAGGTTCCGCCTGCAAGAAGGACATCTACCGCTTTCAGTAAGATTTCGCCAATTTCATTCTTGTTGACGAACCCCTGCGCACCCACAGCACGCGAATATTCGACGGCTTCGGGAGTTTCATCCGCAGAGTAGATAAGGATAGGAACTCGGGGGAGAGCTTCTCGGATTCTCTTGGCAGCGCTAAAACCGTCAACCACGGGCATACTTATATCTAAAATGACTAAGCGAGGATTTAATTCCAACGATTTCTGAACAGCCTCATGGCCATCTGCCGCCTCGACGCAATTCTTAAAATCTCTGCCAGATTCTAGCAGGAAGCAGACCGCCTTCCGGACCAATGAGTGGTCATCAGCGACAATCACTTGCAATCGAATCACTCCCCAATTTCGCGACCCGCCGGAATTTACTAACTCTCGTTATCCTCGACGCTCGCCACGGGCAAGATACTAGCAGTCATGACATAAGAATTTCGTTAAGGTAAAAATCTGTTTAAGGTCCAAGTGCCTGACCAGCGCAGGTCTGATAGCACTTTCGGTCGCATGCCCGGGCGAGTACTCCCTCAATCTCGGGGTGGACTACGCGTTGGCACGAGAGGACCTTGCGGAGAATTCGAGCCGGGGGTGGGACAGGGCGGCAAGGCGGTGGTCTCCTGAAGAAACTCCGAGGATTTATCGTGTCTTGGCGGCTTTGTTACATCGAAGTGGTAAACTCACGGAAGAGAATAATCGTCTCGGGGTAGAGTCATCGCCCATGACTACCAACAGCAAGCATGAAGTTTCGTTTTCCTCTGTTTTCGCAATTGCCTGTGCGTTTCGGTCCGAAGCGCTTCTGTCCGTATTGCAACAGCCGCACCATCATGGGGGTAAATGGCAACACCGCTCTCCAGCGAGTGTTTTGCAGCATGCTTGGATTTCGACCTTATCTGTGTCGGGACTGTGACCGACTCCACTATGCCCGCCCTAGCAATTCTGGTCGGCGAGACTGAAATTCAAATTCCTCGAAAGGTTGCCGTCTCATCTGCGCTCCGAAAATCGGACCCGGCACGTACTGTTACCCAATTGTCTGGTAAGCGTTAATCAGATGGGATGAGTTGGGTACCCGCTTAGCGTTTTGCGACGAGAGGCGAACGTCGAACTCAACTCGAACTTTGTCTTTGGCTCTAACGCCAGCTTTCCCGTGAGGCTTGATCTAGGTCTTACAATCGGCATAGGGGGAGCGGTCGCCCGCTCTCCCCTGCCACACCACCCGACATGCGGGTCCGCATCGGGCGGTTCAGAGGGTCACGCAAGGCCAGCGAACAGCCGAGGAAGCTCGAGAGAGTCGAAGTAGGCGAGCGGAAGCGCGATGGACAAGGCCGGGCTGTTCGCCACACGCCAGGGGCCGTGCGGACTTCCCGCTGTTTGTGCAGCGAGCGCCTTGGCAACCCCGCGTTGGCGTAATTTCCCGTACCGTTGTTGACTGTGTTTCCACTGCTTCCAGATCGTGGACCGCAGACGATGGCGTATCCATTGATCCAGTTGCTGTAGCAGCGAGGGTGTCTGACAGAAGCCGAAGTAGCCCTTCCAGCCCCTTAAGTAGGCCGTCAGTTCCTTCAGCATTTGTTCCAGACTGATTCCTCGGGTCCGTCGGGTCAGTTCCCGGATTTTCTGCTTGCAGCGCAACAGGGCCTTCGGCGCGATGCGCCGCTTCGGTTCCGTGTTGTTGCTGAAGCGGAACCCCAAGAACTTCCGTTCTACTGGTCGAGCCACCGCACTCTTGGTCTCGTTTACCTTGAGCTTGAGCCGGTGCGTAAGGAAGCGCGTGACGTTCGTCATCACCCGCTGTCCTGCTCGTCGGCTGCGAACGTAGATGTTGCAGTCATCCGCATACCGCACGAAGCGATGCTTGCGCCGTTCGAGCTCTTGGTCGAGTTCGTCGAGTACGATGTTCGATAGAAGCGGGGAAAGTGGACCACCTTGTGGTGTCCCTTCCTCCGCCGGACTCACCAGCCCGTTCTCCAGCACACCCACTTTCAAGAACGCTCCGATTAACCGGAGCACTCTCTTGTCGGTCACCCGCCGTGCGATCGCATGCATCAGTTTGTCGTGATTGACCCGATCAAAGAATTTCTCGAGATCGAGGTCTACCACCCAGCGATGGCCTGCGGCGATGTATTGCTGCGCCTTGGCCACTGCTTGATGCGCCGAGCGTTTCGGTCGGAACCCGTGACTGTGTTCAGAGAAGGTCGGGTCCCATCTGCGTTGCAGAACCTGCATTACCGCTTACTGGATCAGGCGATCCAGCACCGTCGGGATACCAAGCTTTCGCACCCCGCCGTCCGGCTTCGGGATTTCCACCCTTCTTACCGGTTGTGGTTGGTAGGTTCCGTTTAACAGCTGTTCCCGTATGGAGGGCCAGTGCTGCTTCCGGTAGCCCGAAAGATCTCCGACTTTCATGCCGTCGATTCCCGGACTTCCTTTGTTCGCCTTGACTCGCTTGTAAGCCTGCCAGCAGTTTTTCCGCTCACAGACTTCTTCCATCCATTGCTCGTGACGAGCTGGACGTTCGGTTTCGCATTTCGCCGTAAGCGATTCGGTCCCTTCCTGAGAAGTCCTCGGAGCTTCACTCCTCCCCTCCTCAGTAAAGGCCAGCACTAGCTGGTTTTTCTGCCGCTTGTCGCTCATCGAGTCCTGCGTCCTACTTGTCGCTCCCTACTGTTTGGGCCTTCATCGCTTTCGCGACTACTACGCCCGCTGCTGACTTCTGCTGCACGGTCAGGGTGAATCGCTCCACCCTCAGTCACGATTCCGTGACATGCAGCAGATCTCCCGAGGTAAGTCCGATCGCCTTCCACGCACAACCGCTGGATTTACCACCAGTGCCTTTGATGGATGTGGGCTTCGCGATCAGTTGCCCGCTCGCCCGGCACCGTAGGCCTCAAATCCAGTTCTTGTCCATCGGCTCGCGTGTTTGCTCCACGCTTCTTTCAGACCTTGCCTCGCGGCTCAGCCCTTGCGCTTTGCTATCACTTCGCCTCCATCGGGCTGTGAAGAGGACTTTCACCTCCAAGCTATCGAACATGCTCGGCACACAACAGAAAGGGCGGCCCGATTCGGAGCCGCCCAATTGCAAAGTCAGAATTACGTCAATTCCGCCAAACAGGTTGCAACTATCCCATAGCATGACCCTCAATTAGAGAGCCGTCTGTCTACAATTGGACAATCTGCGATCCGTGTCTCCAGATCAAGTTACCGATTAGCGTCAATCGGAAGCTAGGGCTGTCCTTCGGCAGTGAGATACACTCCCACGATGCAAGCGGTTCCCAGATCAAGGAGGTCCCAAAATGCCTGTAGGCAATAGGGAACGACACCGCTCCGGGCGGATCGGCTGGTTACGTGCGGCGGTACTGGGCGCGAACGACGGCATCCTTTCGACATCGAGTCTGGTGCTCGGTGTCGCAGCTGCTCATGCGACCCACGGCAACATTTTGGTGGCGGGGGTCGCCGGCCTAGTAGCTGGGGCAATGTCGATGGCTGCGGGTGAGTACGTGTCTGTCCACTCCCAGGCAGACACCGAACAAGCCGACCTCACGCTGGAACGCGCCGAACTCGCGGCGGACGACCTGGGCGAACACCAGGAATTGGCGGCGATCTACATTGCTCGCGGTCTCGATCCGCTGCTTGCAAAACAGGTTGCCCAGCAGTTGATGGCTCATGACGCATTAGGCACGCATGCCCGCGACGAACTCGGCATGTCCGATGCTCTTGCTGCACGTCCGATCCAGGCTGCATTAGCGTCGGCTGGCAGCTTTGCCGCTGGAGCCGCCATGCCGATCTTGGTTACCGCCATCACCCCGCTGGCGACTCTGATCCCTCTTGTATCCGGAACTTCCCTTGTGTTCCTCGCGCTTCTAGGCGGATTGGCTGCACGTGTGGGTGGTGCAGGTGTAACCATTGGCGCAATCCGCGTCACGTTCTGGGGTGCACTGGCTATGGCAGTGACCGCAGGAGTCGGTTGGTTGTTCGGAACAGTTGCGTGAGCGTGGAAAACCTGACTCCTGCCTAACCCTTGATATGTCGGCAAACGGCACAAGTCCGGCGTGCCTAGTACCCACATGGACGGTTAGCGCGTTTATCAGATGGGAATTATGGCCCATGGTGAAAGCCACGAGCGATTTATTCGGTTAGATCTCTGCACCCAACGTATACGGAGTCGCTTACCAGGCTAGCCATGGATATGGTCACAAAACCGAGTTCGTGGACCGCGAAGTATTCGGCATCCGCCTGAGTGGGGGCGATTATTAGAGCCGTTGCGCTCCCTGCGTCGTGCTTCCCAATAACAGAAAAGAGACTACGCTCTCGTTTGCTTCGCTGCGACGGTGGAACCGGGTTAGTCAAGGTTTCCCACTTTACCGCTAGGAGAGCAGCACTAGGTAGCTTGCTTCCAAACCAGATTGGAGAGTTCTACGTTCAAGAGGCGACGCAAATACACGGCTGCGCAAATCTCCAAGAGCGTACAAACACCGATTACTGTCCTTTTGATTCGTTCTTGGGAGATTTCGCAGTGAGTACCTCGAGGAGCTCCTTCGCCGAAGCGGGAGCTGGTCCGGCTTTTCCGGCAATGATCTCGGTGGCGGTGACTTTCTTGCCATACAGATCTGTATTTGCGTCGTCATCCGGCCCGAGCGACGATCCCTCCAGAGAAACGCCGGCAAACACACCCTGCGCACGGGAATAGGAGAGCATCTGCGCACTCATCGCCGCATTCGTGGAGGCTTCCGCTTCCCGCCCAACTGGACCGGCGGCGATACTGGCATCGGCGCCGAGCTTAGCCTTCCCATTCATAAGGGCGCGGGCTCCCTTTTCATTCATAACTAGAATGACGAAGTCGCTAGATTGGCCTCCCGCCTGAAGGCCAAAACTTCCGCCGGCCGATTGCATCATCGTCGGAGCGCTCCACGGCCCGTCGAAATTCTCTCCTCCCCGACACGTCATCACACCCTTGCCATATTGGCCGGCAATAATGAATCCAGCCTTCTTTACGGACGGAAGAACGATCACGCACTCCGCCTTATTCAGCACACTTATGGGAACGCCGCTGGAGGAAGAAACCAGCTCCTTCATCACATTACCCGACTCTTTGACTCGCTCCACCTCATTCTTGTCATCCGCCGCAATCGCAATGCTTGCAATACTCAGTCCCAGAATAGCAATTATCAGCAACGCTTTTCCCGTTACCCCTCGGTGTCGATTCAACATTTCTTCCTCCTTTGGTGTTGCTAGCTCAGACTTCTTAAGTGGGAACTCGCCGAATTTCAGTCGTTCAGCAATTCGTAAATGAACTTTACCCGATAAGCTTTCGGATTGCTGTCATTGATAGTGAGATCCCGCAGAAAAGCACTCCAAGTAGTCCCAAGAGTGGGAGATTGCTAGCCGTCTTGGGAAGTTTTGTAGGTGCTGGCTCGGTGGCAGTCGATTCGGCGGGAACCGATGCAGGGGCACTCGCGGCGACAAGAATCGGGACATCGGGACTTGGTTGCGACGGCGTCGGAGGCAACGTTCCGACGTGCCTTATTTCTTTGGCCACAATCGTTTCCGGCGTCTCGGTGACTCTAGTTGCCGAAACTAGCATTCCCTTACGCAGCCCAAACGCATCGGTCTCTTTCCCAGAAATCGTGAATTTCTGACCCTTGGGAATATTGAATCGCTGGTTCGTCCCGTCTTCCAAAGTCAAGATAACGGAGTTGGGAGGACTTACATGAAATACCTTGCCCGTTACGGTTTCGACCTTCGTGACTAACCGAGGCGTCGTCGTCGTAATCGTCTGTTTTTCAATTTTCATTCCCGGTTTCATTTGGTAAACGTTAAGCTGCCGTCCATCGACGGTAACTGTCGTGCTCTCGGGCACATTGAAAAAATCCTGTAGCGAACCGTCTTCCATCTTGATCATCATGTCGTTGCCGTAGGCATAGACGACTTCTCCACGCTGGATCGTGACTTGCTTAACAGATGTGCCGTGCGCCATGGTTTCTGAACTTTTCACCTGTGCCAATGTCGGCAACGCCAGAGCAACGCAAAGAGCGCCTCCCGCCAGCAGACTTAGCATGACCCTGTCTGTGAAACTTAGAGTGATCATTTTGTTCTCCCTATTCTGAGTCGTCCCACAAAAAACAAATTGAAAAAGTATCTAACCTTCGAAGCAATTTCCACGTTGATTTAATTGCTATGAAGCAGGGGCTGAATCGGGTCCGGCTGAATTGTCGCGGCTGCAAAACTTGACTCCCGCAAATTCGATCTGACTGAGAATGCATCGAACCTAGGAGAGAAAACGCTGCCGTCTTCCCCGCCCTAGAAGTCAACGGCGGCCCTTCGTTCGGACGGATGGAGGCCCCGTCCTATTCGGGAACTTATAACGTTCCCGTCCCCGCTGATACTAGGGATTTTCCTAGTAGGGAAGCAACCAAACTTAACTCCCGATTGGTCGGGTAGTCCCGGTTTGCGCGTTAGTCAGGCACTGACGCCCTATCAGGAGATGTATAGTCTGCGGTAGTGAAACTCGGGTATCCGTCTTCCCACCGATCGGCTATCGACCTGATCCGGCTAGTCGTGACAGGACTTGGTAGGTGACGACTGCGGACTTTAGTGGGACGGCCCAAAGGTGAGTAAGAACCGTCCCTAAAAAGATATTGCCCCGTTCGAGAGCAAACGCCTTCCCGGACCAACAGTAGTTCTCGGCGTTAAAGAACTCCATCCTGTGTTTGCTGTATATCCGCTTGTTGCATAAACCCGAGGGCAGTGGCCCCGCTACGGGCGATCCGACTATCACGTCCGATACTCGAAATCTATAACCAGCGCTGGTTTTGCTGCTACTAGGGCTTCCCCCAGTTGTAGGGGAACGTGTCCAAGTCTAAAAAAATAAGTGCACGTGAAAGACCATTTTAACGCAACTAGATTCCTGATTTACGTGTGAAGTAGCCACATGCGGTTACAAAAAAGAACAACGGAGGTTTCATGAACTCTTCTCTTGTGTGCAACAAAAGGTCTCGGTGCGCTGTCACCGTTCTTCGCGTTTCTAGATTTTCGGTAGCGGTCAGTCTCCTAGCCCTTTGTTCCTTTTCCGCATTTGGTCAGACTCGTTTTGAAGTTCAGCCGTTCGTCGGATACAAATTCGGAGGCGGTACCGACGTAGGCGCGAATGCGCTCGGGATTAGCCATATCAATATCGACAGCAGTATTGCGTACGGGCTTACTGCCACGTTTAATCCCTCCGAACACATCGGCCTCGAGTTCCTTTGGAATCACCAACCAACGAACGCGTCTGGGGTGCTTTTCGGCGGAGGAACATACCCGACCAAAATCGGTGTTACAGTCGACCAGTTCCATGGCAATTTTTTGTACTCGTTCGTTGGACACGAAAATAAGAAGATCGAACCTTTTCTGCTCTTTGGTTTGGGGGCCTCTGACATGCATGGCGCCGGGTCTTCGACCACCAAGTTTTCATGGGCTGTGGGCGGTGGCGTAAAGTATTTCGTTTCACCCCACGTGGGATTTCGCATTCAGGCTCGTTATGCCCCTACGTATCTCTATTCGACCAATGGGGGCGTCTGGTGCAACTGGTGGGGCTATTGTTGGGTGGTTCCGAATGACCATTTCCTAAACCAAGGGGATGTTACTACGGGACTGGTTCTCCGTTTCTAGACCACATTAAGAATGAGGCCGACATCGGACATCTTCGTCATAAAACCAACTTGTCCGGGAACCTCGAGATCATGTCTGAGCTACTCCCTGATCAATCGAAATTTACGCCCGGTCATGGCGTAAGTTATTCGACCACGACTAACTAGATGCATGTGGCCGACCGGTTTTTCTGCGAGGTCCAATCGCGACTCATGGTTAACGCGGTGACCGGAAAAGACGGATGAAGCTGCGCGGCTAGACATCGAACGCTGCAAAAAGGAAGATGAGATGTGGGAAACGGCAAAGCTATTGTTCGACATTGCTGTCAAAGCTCACATGCAGAGGCACGATGTTCGTCGTGATACTGCGCGGAGATTGTTGAAAGACACTGCGGAAGTGACGGACTAGGTGAAACATGAACCACGAAGAGGCGCGGTCACAGGCGAAATCATTAATGGAGTCTGCTTCCCCGGAAAAAGGATCATCAGACCCGGTGCCGGATGATATATGGGGCGAACTTACGCAGCTTCACTACTGGGCTATGAAACATGCGCTTCTACCGAAGCTTCTCACCCCCTTGAAAGATTCACCGCACACATGGGCTAGCGTTGAAGGCGCGGCGCAGGCAGTATTAGATTCCCTTGGGTAGAACGTCCCTAAGCGAATCCTCTGGCAATAAGTATGTTGCTGTAACGGGCCTTCTGACTCGGAATAACCTCCGGTTAGCCCGTCAACCGGCGCTAAGCTCCAAATTACAACTTTCCGCTTCCTTGGCCTGTTACCCGAACTCCTTTCAATGTGAGCTGAACGTCGACTTGACCGGAGATGACTTGCCAAAAGATACGAGATATCTTTGGAGTGGAATCAGAATCTACGCCAGCCTGAATCCGTTGACTGTCTCGCGGGAGCCTTCTGCGCGTGGTCAACGCAATGGGTACGATCGTCGGATCATTGATAGTTAGTTTCGCAGAATGGAGAGGAGAATCAACCATTGGCGCTGCAAGGGGACAAGCTCTGGTACAAAGATGCCGTGATTTATCAGCTTCATGTGCGCACTTTCTGCGACAGCAATGCGGACGGCATCGGAGATTTCGCCGGTCTTACGCAACGACTTGGCTATTTGCAAGAATTTGGAATTACCGCCATCTGGGTTCTCCCTTTTTACCCGTCGCCTCTGCGAGACGACGGCTACGACATTGCGGATTACACATCGGTTCATGCGAGTTACGGTTCATTGGAGGACTTCAAAACATTTCTGAGGGCCGCGCATGCCCGGGGAATCCGAGTTATTATCGAGATGGTCCTGAATCATACCTCGGAACAACACCCTTGGTTTAAGGAAGCGCGTAGCTCTCGCGAAAACCCCAAGCGAGACTGGTACGTCTGGAGTGAGACGGATGATCGCTATCAGGGTGTGCCGATCGTCTTTGTAAATACAGAGACCTCCAACTGGGCCTGGGACCCCATCTCGAAGTCCTATTATTGGCACCGTTTTTTTACTCATCAACCGGATCTGAATTTCGACAATCCTGCCGTTTTCGAGGCCATATGGGACGTGATGAAATTCTGGCTGGATCTTGGCGTGGACGGATTCCGCTTGGATGCAGTTCCCTATCTTGTCGAACGGGAAGGGACATTATGTGAAAACTTGCCCGAGACCCACGCGATCATCCGCGATTATCGCAAGCGTCTCGACCTATCCTATCCCGGAACACTCCTCCTGGCTGAAGCAAACCAGTGGCCGGCGAATGTCCGCGCCTATTTCGGTAACGGCGACGAATTCCACGCGGCGTTTCACTTTCCCCTCATGCCGAGAATGTTCATGGCCGTAAAGCTGGAAGATCGCAAGCCGATCATCGAAATCCTTCAGCAGACTCCGGAAATACCCGAAAGTTGCCAATGGTTTATTTTCCTTCGCAACCATGATGAGCTCACGCTGGAGATGGTGACAGATGACGAACGCGACTACATGTATGACGAGTACGCGATGGACAAGTCGATGCGAATCTACCGAGGCATCCGCCGGCGACTAGCTCCCATGATGAACAACGACAGGAGGCGAATCGAACTTCTGAATGGGTTACTGATGTCCATGCCGGGAACGCCGATTCTTTATTACGGAGACGAAATCGGCATGGGGGATAACATTTATCTTGGCGACCGAAATGGAGTTCGAACTCCGATGCAATGGACTGGCTCATCGAACGCGGGCTTCTCGTCGGCCGATCCGGAACGCTTGTGCGCGCCCGTAATTTCTAACGTCGTGTATGGCCATCAGGCGGTAAATGTCGACGCGCAAGAGCGCTCGGAGCATTCCCTCCTCCGGTGGATGAAATCGTTGGTCCAGCTGCGTAATTCATCCCCAGTATTTAGTCGCGGAACCATCCAGTTCTTGAACCCTTCCAATCACCGCGTTCTCGCTTACATGCGTCAATTTGCTGGGGAAACAGTCCTCGTCGTGAATAACCTGTCCAGTTCTGCTCAGGCCGTAGAACTCGATGTACAACGATATAAGGGCTATGTACCAATTGAGATGTTTGGCAGAAACCTGTTTCCCCGCTTTGGGAATTTGCCCTACTTACTCACCCTCGGGCCTTATCAGTTTTATTGGTTCCGGCTGCGTCGGATTTGATAGAGCGGCAGGTAATAGCATTGGGTCATTGGGTTATTACGTCAATTTCGGAATGAAAGTAAGATCTCACGGATCATGGTCGACGATACCTTTTTGGCAGACGAATTACTTCGGCAGTTGATGAGCGTGGGAGAGGTGGACTTACTTGTGGGTATCTCCTCTCACGCTGCTGTGAACACTACCAGCCCTGCCGCGAACGCAATTGAACAGGCCTTTCATCAATACTTTGTCAGGCAGCGAGTTGTCATCGTCGATATGGGCCCCAGCAATAAAGAAGACTATCCAGTTGGCAATCCAGTGGACGATGACGTTGTGGCCACGGGCTTGGGCAACCTGGCCGCGGGAAATACCAGCTTGCCCCGCCTTACCTCGCTCCGCACCATCCACCGCGTGTCGGCAAACTTTTCCAGTCCGCCTACTCCCGGAATCGCTTTGCGTACAATTCTGGCTATCGCAGACTTATTACGGGCACGGGCCTGTGCGGTGGTTTCACCAGCGACGTCCAATCTCACCTCCGACACGATTGCCAATCTGCTCAAGCCGATCTACGAGGAAAAGTTTGATTTTGTCGCGCCACTCTACATTCGCCACAAGTATCAAGGTTTGCTGGTGAGGAACCTCCTCTATCCAATGAGCCGTGCTGTCTTCGGCTGTGGAATCCGCGAACTCAATGCTGATGAACGGGGATTTTCCGGTCGCCTTGCCGAATTCTGCCTCAATCAGGAGGTGTGGCACGAGGAAGTGATTCGGGCGCGACCTGAAGCGTGGATGGCGATCTCGGCGATCTCTTCCGATTTTCGCTCTTGCCAGACCTTTCTAGGTGAAAAATCTCAAGTAACGACGGGCATCGGAACGGACATTGTCGAGGTATTTCGGCAGACGGTAGGAACTTTGTTCTGGTGCATGGAAAATCAACAATCGTTGTGGTTGAATCTAGACAAATCACAACTTCTTCCTACTCTCGGACCAGCCCACGAACTCACCTCAGAGCCAACCGACTTGGATCGACACAAAATCTTTGAAATGTTCCGAAGCGGAGTGACGGAATTGGAGCCAATCTTGAGCTCGATTTTGGATCCCGAAACCCATTCAGAAATTAAGAACATTGTTTCACTTGAGGAAGGACAATTCAGGTTCAAATCCGACCTCTGGGTAAGGACTCTCTATGATTTTGCTGCTTCCTACCATCATGCCGTCATTAATCGGAATCACGTGGTCCAGGCTCTTGCTCCCCTGTATCGCGGCATGACCCACTCCTTCATCGCTGAACACGCAAATTCGTCTCTGGCGGAGATGGAGGCAGCGAACGAAATGCTGTGCGCGGAATTCGAGCTACAAAAGCCATATTTGAGGGAGCGATGGAAAGCAAAAATTGAGGTGAAATCATGAGACAGATCATCCTGCAGGGCTTAGAGCAGGTTTACAACAACTTAGTCAACATGTTTGCTGAATTCCTCCCTCGTTTCCTGGTCATGCTGATCATAATTCTGACCGGGCTTCTCGTGGCATTCTTGCTCAAGTACATCGTTCGAGCACTTCTGCGCCTTACGAAACTTGACCGAGTATCGGAGGAGTCAGGGGCTACCGGTCTCCTTCGAATGGCACACCTTCCTTCTATGACAGAACTGCTGAGCCGCTCCATCTTTTGGGTAACGTGCTTTGGCTTTATTTTGGTTGGGCTCAGCGTTCTCGGTATCGCTAGTCTCCAGGAACAGATTTCGCGGTTGATCCGGTTTCTACCCGAAGTGTTCGTCGCTATCTTGATTATGTTCCTAGGCGTGGCGATTGCAAATTTTCTATCGCGGACCGCGCTTCTTGCAGCAGTCAACGCCGGGCACCCCTCAGCCAAAATTCTTAGCTGGTCCATCCGCTTTGTTATCTGGACTCTGGCCATCACGATGACCCTGGAGGAACTAGGTTTGGCAAGGCAAACCGTAGTCTCGGCTTTTTCAATCGTTTTTGGAGCTACGATGTTGGGTCTGGCTATCGCGTTCGGATTAGGCGGTCAAGACCTGGCTCGGAAAACCCTCGAGAGATACTTTGGGGACACGCAAAAGGAGAAGCATAAAGAGCCACAGCCGATGTGACAGAATGACAACCGCGAGGCATTCTGTTCCCTCCTCTAGATCAGAGAGCAGGCGTTATGCACCTCTCTAACATCCGCAAGTTCGGGATTCCTCGTAAGAGAAATGGCTGAGATCTTTTCGTATGATCATCGCAAGTGACATTTGGCACCTTCGGATTTGAACAGCGTTCAAGAATGACCGAGATAGAATCAACGACACGCCATACGCCGTTTACCTTACGCATGAGAACGTAGCTGCCACCGCCACACAATCCGCCGCAGAATCGGAATCGGAGCCACAAATCACGCCGCTCACCTAATTTGGGCGGGACTGACTTCTAGGAACATTCTCTTGCGCTACGCTCACCGAGCCCGAATCGACACGTGCGTTTGCCTCAGTGAAATTGCTCGGGGGCAATCTTGGGCTTGCACCGGGGCAACGACGGCCTGCCCTTGAAAAATTAGAATGTGCATACGGAAGGAAATCGAACGGAGAAGGCAATCGGGGACTGAATCTCGTTCGATTCACAAAGCCCCAGCTGGCGAGTGGCGCTGGGGCTTTCTTTGCAGGCTAGAGCGGCACCCACATCGTTTAAGCTTCGTTGAACTAACTTAACGTAAAGTTGGGTAATAAATTTTGAGACTTGTGAATAGCCAATGAACGAAAAATACGGTTCTCTTTTTATCCGGCGCTATCCTAATTTTCTGTACGACAATTGCGATCATGTTTTACGTAATGCAGTAAAGCGAACACAAACTCCGAATTCTGACGCCAAGTACTGATTGGCGCGCTTACCGTCCATGTGGATCCCCGTACCAAAGTTACCGGTAACCCGACTGATCGAGACTTAGCCCTTATCAAGCCCCACGTTGCGCGCTCTGGCTTGAGATTTCGAGTCAGGAACCAATCCTAGAGAGGAAGAATGCTAGTACTCACAATCCTCGTTTCGTGACAAATGTCCTTGCTGAGGGCATGGCCCCTGTGTAGTATCCTCTCCGAAGTCTGAGACTTGGAATTTAAGGTTCGGTAACTGAAGTCGCCTTGTGGTGCTCGCCTTGTGGTTTCGCACCTGTGCTTCCCGCCTAAATGTAAGTCAGACGAAACCCGAGATATTGTTCTGTGGTCAAAGGCAACTACATTTGACTACCCTCTAATTGCATAGCACCTCAAATGGCGAAGAGAGAAGATATTATGAAGACATCTACAAGTATCATCTGTGTGATTCTGCTTGTGGTGTTCGTTGGTTCATTCGCATTGAGCGGCAATGCCTCCCAAGCGGGAGGGCTTCCCGCTCTGGCACTCCGTGTTCAGACACTCGAAGGCCAGGTAGCCAATCTGATTTCGCAAGTCGGGGCGACGCAAAATGATGTCGCCATGCTCAAGAATGTGGTCAAGACGATACAAAATCAGGTATTCACACTACAAAACGTCGTCGCCTCATTGCATAACACAGTGGCGAACTTGGGAACAGAAATTGGGGACCTGCAAGGTCAGAACAACTGGGCAGTGGTCTCATCTACGGGCATCGTCGTCCGCCACAGCGGCAATTCGAGCGTGACCGGATCGAGGCTGGGAGTGGGGTCATACTACGTAACGTTTACGGACACCGACACAACCAAGTGCGCCTATATAGCAACAATCCGTGGCGCGACTCCAGGTTTTATCACCGTGACCGCTGGCATCTCCACAGGTGGTACCCCGAGCGACGTGCAGGTACAAACCTTCGACAAGAACGGCTCTCCCGCTGACGCCATTTTCCACCTTTACGTGTCCTGTCCGTAGAGCGAGAAAAACACGCATCTCTACAAAATACTCCAGGTCCTGATTAACGCGCTAATCGTACAAGTGGGTCCCGGTACGCATCGACCCAGCCGGGATTGGCGCACGGCTCCTCACGCGCGAAAGCGAGATAGCACATCAGATTACAAGTTTTCGATCAGCGGAAGCCCGCTGGGCGGCAGTTGGGCCATTGCTCTAATAGCATGAAATGGGGCAGCGGAAAAGGGAAGCATATCGCTAAACACCGCTCCAGTATTGACTATTAGAAAGAGGAGCTTCCGATTCGTAATCGACAGGTCGTGGGTTCAACTCCCACTCTCGGCTCCATTTAATCCCCCACACTTTCAATTAGTTAACGACCGCATTTTTTCCGTGTACCTTCCGTGTACCCTTCGTTGAGGTGAGCGCTGGGTCCATCTTCCACGCCGCGGTGAGATCCGCTTCGATTTGTTCCTGCCTGGAACGTGTCCACGGGCTGTAGTGCTTCTCCGTGATGGCGATACTTTGGTGGCCGAGTAGGATTGACACGCGCTCGATGGGCACGCCGGCGAGCAACAGTTCCACAGCGAACGTATCGCGGAGCCGGTGCGAAACTGCATGACCCAACCCCTTCGCGATTTCCGCCAGGTCGAAAACTTTTTTGATCCGTTCCTGCCATTCACCTATTGCAGTCTGCACCCTGCCCTGGCCGGACCAGAAAAACCACGCGTCTGACATGCGAGGTGTCGCTTCGAGGACACCGGCAACGGAGTCAGGGAGAATCGTAAAGACGGGTGTACCCGTCTTTGCTGTGTAAAGGAAAATCTTTTCGCCGTCTATGCGATCAGTGGTGAGCGAGACACAGTCGGAGATGCGCAGGCCGGTGTACCTCATCATCGAGTGGGCGGAACTCACGGCGGCGCGGCGAGATGCGAATAAGGTCAAATCGTTTGTGACCTCCAAGGATGATGTTTTCCGTGCACCTTACGACAAGCGCCCACAGCACCACCCTAGGATGTGCGTGTTCGCCGCCAGTACCAACGATGACGTTTGGATGAGCGACGAAACGGGTGGGCGCCGATTCTGGCCGGTGAAATGCGGAAAGATTGATCTCGGAAAATTGGAAAGGGACCGTAATCAATTTTGGGCCGAAGCTGTGGCGCGGTACAAGGCCGGCGAGAAATGGTGGTTTCAGTCGAATGCGTTGAACGACATGGCCACGGAGGCACAGCGTGATCGCTACTTGCGAGGGCCGTGGGACAGCATCATCGAGAAGTACCTTGACAGTCTCGCGAAGAAGCAAGTGACCATCGATGAGATTCGCTCCAACGTGATCTGTGCAGGACTTACACCGACACCGATCTCCCAGTGGAAGCACGCGGACATGAACTCCGTGGCGAGGTGCCTTGTTCATAACGGATGGAAACGGCGCCAGGTCAAAGTCGAGGGCTCAGCCCTGAGAAAGTGGGTTTACGAGTTGTCTCCAGTAGGAGTGGTGACGGAAAAAGAGAGTGGTGACAAAACATGATCTTTCTTTTCAACGTCGTCACCAGTGTCACCAATGTCACCACTCATACGCGCGCGTATGTAAGTACTGAGGTTGTGTGACGTGTTGTGTGTGTTGTGTGTTTGCCTTTTTAGAAAATGTTGGAAGTGGGTTTGCACCAGTGACAAACCGGTGACAGGAGGCACGATGAGCGAGCCCAGGTGCATGGCAGGGCGGGGTGAACATGCCGGACGCACTCAATCGACTTTGTAATCGAACCGGCTGCCCTAGCTTCACGGTACCGGGGCGTTCTTTCTGCAAGGCGCACATGGCGGAGCGCTGGAAGAGTGAGCGCGAGCGCCGCGGTTCTACATTCGAGCGCGGCTACGCTGGGGACCACCGCGCGCGGCGCCTACTTGTTTTGCACCGCGACATATTCTGCCGCGCCTGCCGCGTCGCGCTGTCAACAATGTGCGATCACGTCACTCCACCAGCGGAGGGTGGAAGCCGGACGGCCATGAGCAACCTGCAAGGACTCTGCAAGAGTTGCCACGATAAAAAGTCCGGAAGAGAGGGGAGCCGGCGAGTTAGGAATGTTCCGTTATGAGGTATCTAACCCATACGTCAACAACTCATTGGGGCCTTTTCGCCCGTGACCGCAGCGCCAATCAATCGCGCGCAAAAAGGAGTGTTTCCTATGAAAAATTCTGATTCCAACCTACCTAAAGCACCAGCGCACCTCTCTCGGGAGGCACAAAGTTGGTGGGAGAAATTTTGTTCTGGATGGGAATTGGATGATCCCGGTTTGCTGCTACTGGAATCAGCTCTGGAAAGTTTTGATCGAATGCGCGAGGCGCAAGTCGTATTGAAAAAGGAAAAATCATTCATCTTCGACCGTTTTCACCAGCGTCGCGCGCATCCAGCGCTCCTCGTAGAACGAGACGCGAAACTTTCTCTGATAAAAAACTTGAAAGCTCTGAACCTCGATCTCGAACCTTTACAGATGCCCGGCCGCCCGCCCGGCGGAAGGAAACAAGGAGGGATTCGCTGATGCCAACTAAACGGACACATCGTCTATCACGCCGTCGAGCAAGTAGAGTGTTGCGGCCTGAGGAGAAATCGTATCTGCTCGACAGCATCCACCTCGGCCAATTTTGTGATGAAGGCTCAGCGCGGGATGCTTGGTGCTTGCATCGTGTCCCGTTGTTACTCGAATGGATCAGCGAACATGCTGGTACTCGCCCTTATATGTGGTGGGAAGTCGAGCGTCCTGTTGGGAAACTACGTCATCAAATTGCCGGACCGCCGCCACTCGCAGGAGCGCCGATTTATCGTGGCTATCCGTCTCATTGGCCGCAGAGAGGCCTGATTTGTGAAACCGAGATCGAATTTTTGCGGCGAAATCATCTGCTGACGCGCAAAGAGGAACGCGAATTCCCTACATTGCTGAAGAAGGCGCGCATCGATCAGAGGGCGGTGGCGTGCAGAGGTGGATTTACGGAAGCGGAGCTTGATCAGATTTTTGTCGGAGAGGGATTCAGTTGTTAAGGATTCGAGATTTGAAAAATAGCGGATAAAGTAACTGAGGAACTACATTAATCCCGGCGACTTCTCTCGGTGTCGAGGTGATATCAAAAGTGCTCGGCGATGCTGGCATAAACTTCGAGGTGACGCCGTTTCAGTTGCTTGGGGTGATTTGCTTAAGCAACCGAGCCAGAGATAGGGCCACCCTGATAAGGCCGACTGCTTAAATCACGAGTGGCTTGAGGCCAACACTAGCATTCGGAGGTGCGTTTTCCAAACTCCTGATAATCTCGCTTACAAGAGAAGTGGGCCGTGGTACGGCAAAGGTGCGGTAAGGGCAAGCCTTCTCAATCCGATTGCTCCAGGGCAGCGACAAACATGCCGAAGCGCAACGACAAACATTTTCACAACGCTCATAATTTTCTTAATCTGTTGTGTGGAGGACAGATTCCTCGTCTCATGAGCGGGGAATGCAGGGAAGGCAGTTACTCAGCGCAGGGCCGGCCTTGTCCAGTTGGCCGGCCCATCTACAAGAGACTCCGCTGTGGCTAAACCATATCGGTCAAAGTCCCAAAAGTACTAACTAGCATAAGCGGGGCGATGTGGGAGAAAATGGGCCCCCGATGATAGCGTCCGGCAGTATCACCTCGAACTCCTGACCGCACTTCAAGCATTTCACCGATTGAGGTACCCGTAACCAAAATCCACTGCGAGCCAGAATCTGGACGACCTGCTCGTACTTGCAGTGACCACAGGATACCGTCGCAACGGTGTAAGGGTATTTCAATTGGGGCGAGGGCATAACCGACCTCCCGCAGACCAGATGTGGATGACCCGGCGCTAATCAGAAAGCCGGATCGTCGTGAATCGCGCTTTGGAAAACCCAGTCACCGAAGATTAAGGGAGGACTCTAAGAGTTGGTACCTCTGCCTCGAGTTTCAACTGGCTCTGATCTGTGCGGCCTGCCGCACTTCGGTCGAAACTCTCAGGCAGATCGCCGTTATCGGCCCGCAGGTACTTTAGGAAGTTCGGCCGTAGCGAGGCGATCAGTTCCCGCCGACTCTTAAGCGCGAGCGGCTTGCCGACATGAATTTTGCCCATTCTTCGGAGAATCCTCTCCGGTGCCACACCTGCAAACATCATAAGCGGCCAAGTAAAATTGGGGCCGTTCAATTTGCGTAGGCGGTATAGCCACATGAACAACGAGCCCACGCGCCAAGCCATCGGACCCCACCAACTATATTGGCCAGGGCGCAAGTTGTGTTTCCAACACTTCATGAGGAGTTGCCATTGAAGTGGACTTAGTTGGCGCGTATGAGTGACACCTGTTTGATGTTCCATTCGTGTATCGTGTAACGGAGTGAAAATCGAAGGCACCAGAAATGCAAACAGGTCACGACGCTCCATCTCATGAATGAGATCAAGTGTTTCACGAACATCCTGATCGGTTTCCCCTGGATTGCCCACCATCAGGGTCATCATAGGGAACCAGTTGTTCTGGTTAGCCACACGCAAGCCTTCCAGAACGATGCTCGGCCAATCGTCAATAGAAAATGGAACACCCTTACTCGGCATAATCTGCCGTGCCATGCGCACCGACCCGGTCTCAAGCCCGATCAATGGCACCAGCGCCCTCTTCTGCGGATGGGTGCTGAGGAGTGGCAGATGGATAGGACTTTTGGGGAGGAGGATTTCCGAGAGTTGCCGGATCAATTCCGGATCCACTACGAAGGGAGCCATTGTGCAATGACTGAGCAAATGATGCTCCACGCCCGGCGTGTTGACAATTTCGGTGTAGAGGTCCACCAACGCTTCGCGGTTGGGAAAGAAGAAGGGAGTGTCCGTATGGACCTGGCCCCAAATAAACATGTCCTCGGTGGCTAAGGAGATTACCTTGTTACCTTGTCGCACGTTGGCACGAACGGCGCCCATGATGCGCGCTTTGGGCAAATCAATTTGCGGATTCAAGTCCGGCACGCAGAACTGGCACCTGCGTCCGCACCCGGTAGTCATCTCCACCACGCCGAATGTGGTGCGCTTTTCGGGAAAGAGGATAGCGTCGCGGGAGGCGGGGTGAGCTAAATTGATTTTTCGGGGCAGCGCTTCTCCCGCAATCGCCTTCTGGAACAACGCAAGAGTATCCGCAGATTCGCTTCGGCCTTCCGCAACGCAATCAACGCCCAGTTCCTCGAACGTGTTGGTTTGCGTGATCTGCCAGCCGCCTGATCCGCCCACCACTACCCTAAAATTCTTGCGGTATGGGCTGGAACTAATCTTGTCAAACATTGCCCGGGAGTAGATCGAGTTCAGCGGCTCTTTCGACGAGCCGAAAATGGACGTGTAGACGCCGGCGGCAAACGTGACACCCAACGGATTGTGCGTGGAAACGGCGACGACGCGGGTCTTAGGCCCGATGAATTTATCCAGATCGTCGGGGAAGCAGGCCACCACGTCTTCAGCGAGATATTCGCGTAGCAGCGACTTTTCGAGAACACGCACCCCGGCAGGCATATATCGTGCGGAGCCGTCCTCGTTACGCTCAACCTCGCGCCACTTGGGATACTTCTTGTTCAGAACAAATTCGAGCCATTGGGGCAGGGATGCCAGAGCCATCTGGATGAAGTAACCAGCATGGTCAATCGATTCAGTCAACGGTGCAGTTAGAACGATCAGCTTGCCGCTCGCGACGGGGTCGTAGCTTGCGGAACTGGTTGTGCTCTCCGAAGCTCGACTTCGATGGAGGTCTTCCGTCTTGGCGACCGGTTGCACGAAAAGCCATTCCTCTCTTCGTCCGGAGAAACATTGCAGACTAAACGAACTGGGGTAGGCGGGATTATACATTTAATTGTGTCTCTAAGGGATGCCTGGGGCAAGTGTGAAGATTGGCTAGTGGTGAACAGTTTCGATGAGGTGCCACAGGATGACGTTCCCGGCGAGTATTGGGATAAAGAAGAATAGTGGGCAAGCCTCGGTGACCTGACCGGGCTGATTACCTTGTTGCCGTGGACCCTTTGAAAGATGCGATTGCGTCTTCCGTCTTGCCGAATATCTCAAAGACAGTTAAGAACTTTGTAATCTGAAGCACCTCTTTTGTGTGATTGCCAAGGTTGGCAAACTTGATGTCACCACCGACCTTCCGAGCCGAGGCGCACACTGCCACAAGAGTTCCCACGCTGCCACTATCGAAGTGGGTGACATCCCCGAGATCGAGCACGATTTGGTGAGATTTCCTCAACAAGTTCTTCACTAGAATTAGGAGTGAGGCTGACTCTTGGCCAAACAAAATGGCGCCACTGAGATAGACGACAATGACCCCCGCCATCCTGCTAGTGGTGAAGTTAAGGACCATGCGAACCTCTCGCCGGAACCGCGTGAAGGCCCAGTGTGACTGGCGATTGATCCATGGGAGAAGGCCGGTAACACAACCTATTCCCTCTGGAAGCGAATGACAAGCCACGGGTGTCGTCTTTATCGGCTGACGGCTCGCTAACTCCTGTTAAGTCGGATAACGGGACATGTTGATCCTCGTGTGCTGTCCCGGAAATTCCTTGGCTAAGTTCCACGGTCTAAGTTCTGCAACATCAATAGAATCGCATCTACTGTCTCGGTCAGTTATTTACGGGACAGCACACTAGTGGCCTGTACCAACTGATTGTGTACTGAGATGGCGCGATGGATCGGCATATTTCCATTTCACTGTACGAGGCGATTTGTTGTAGTGCCGGATGTAGCGCAACAGCTTCCTCTTTAGATCTGAGACGGAAGTGAATACGCCTCGCGCGATGACGTCGCGGTCGATCTTGCTGAACCACAGCTCGATTTGATTCAACCAGGAAGAGTAGGTCGGCGTGAAGTGCAAGTGAACTTTAGGATGCACCGCCAGGAAGTCCGTGACCGGCCTGCTCTTGTGCGCGGATTGATTGTCAGCGATCACATGGATCTCTTTGCCGCGAGGTTGATCGATCACAATGTCGGTCAGAAAGGCGACGAATTCGGCTGAGGTGTGCCGCGCGGTCGTTTTGCCGAGCACTTCGCCGGTCTTGGTATTGAAGGCGGCATACAGCGACAAGGTGCCGTGACGAAAGTATTCAAAACCATGCCGTTCGGCGCGTCCCGGGGATAGCGGTAGAACCGGATCCTTACGATCCAGGGCCTGGATGGAAGTCTTTTCATCCACGCTGAATACCGCCGCATGCGCCGGCGGGTTCAAATACAACCCAATAATGTCGGCGGCCTTTTTCTCAAAATCCGGATCGTTCGAGGCCATGTAGCGTTCTATGCGATGCGGCTGAAGTCCGTGCTTACGCCACACCCGTACCACCATCATGTGGCTGACCTTCAGATGCGCTCCGAGTTTGCGCGTGCTCCAGTGGGTTGCTGCACCCGGCGGTGCATGTCGTGTGGCCTCCAGAATCCGTGCTTCCAGTTCCGGAGTCAGCACGGTAGCGACTTGCCCCAAATGCCGGCTGTATAGTCCCGCGATGCGCTGCTCGGTGAATCGCCGGCTCCAACTAGCGACAAAACCCCGGCTGCAGTCGATGCGCTCCGACACTTCATCCCAGGTATGGCCTTCGGCCAGCAGCAAGATCAGCCGTGCCCGTCGGGAATCTTCGGCCCGACCCGTCCGGCTTGTGGCTCGCCGAGTCAGTTCCTTAAGCTCCGAATTTGTAAGGGTGATCGCGTCTCTCATGGACACGATTATAGTCTACACATGGCTGTTACAGTCAACTAGTACCCAAATGTCCGGTATCGGAAGGTAAATCTAGCGGAGTTCGACGTTCCTATTGGTGTAGTTACAAAGGCCATCCGAGTTTTGGCATCGGCCGCTGCCCTCAGAAACTTGCAACTGCAACAGTTTCAGTCGGACACGTTTCGAATATCGGCAGCAGCCGTGCGATTTCCAACGCTTGCCTCAAGTTCGGTCTGAGATTACAAAGCTTGAGGCTTCCCCCTGATGCTTTTGTCTTTCGATGCAACTCGATGAGTGCGCCGAGGCCAGCGCTGTCAACATAGTTGACATGCTCCAGATTAACGACAATCTGTGTCGCGCCCGATAAGAGAAGATTTTCGGTCATTGTACGCAAGCCGCTGCTCTCCTCTCCGAGCACAAGACGGCCTTTGAGCGCCAGTAGATATATTCCTTTGATCTCACGTTGTGTTATTTCCAAGGGCATCGGTTGTCCCCCCAAGGAACATTATCTACTCGCAATAAGAAAGTGTCGACAACGAGAATTCCATGCTCGAAGTCCCATTCCGCCAGTGCCCGCCGAGAAAGCGGGGGAAGTAAGCACAGAAAAAGAGAGGGAACGGATGTCCGCTCCCTCTTGCAACTTCCCGTGTCTTGCCCGAGTCCGTTAGCCGCAACATGAATGCTAATTTAGTCGCGATCTTGATCTCGGCGCGCTCTGTCCGCATCTTGTGCCAAATCAGTCATTACCGCAAAAAACTCCTTAGACTGTCCTATAAACAGCCCCATGTCCGTCAAGAACTTTACCACCCCCATCGCAATGCCCTTGGTCTCGGTCGGCCGGATGATCGAACACACGGGGAGGTCCCGGCTTAGAAATGGGCACGGTTCGGGCATGATCAGGTTCGCCTTCAGATCTTCCCCGGCTGAACTCAGATCCGGGAAAGTGACCGAGACCTTGGTCACAGGATCGACCGCTGTCAAGGGAGGTGCATTTCCGGCCTTGTCTGACCATGTTTGGAAGTGCATTGTTTCCGTTGGGCCAATGCTGATAAGAATTCGCAGCACTTCCACGCTGCTTGCCCTCTGCGCCATAGCGGGATACAAACTGTTTCCACCTTGTTCGATCGTTGGGAAATGGAACGCCGCGGTATTCGCGATTGCTTGCAGGAAATTTGGATCACTTGTATCGCTGTCCGTCCTCGGGATAGCTGTATGACGCCCAACGGCTAAGCTCGGAATCGCCTGCGGAAAAGTGTCACCTAAATCGGGGTTCTTGCTGTCGCTCCGGTACCGCGTCCACCAACTGGTATCCAGTGTAAGTTGCATGAGATTCGTCAGACGCAATTTCCCACTCGACCCGGTGGCTGTACTACCCGGCAACGTACGGAATTTCTCGAGGCTAATCGGGGCCGCCCCTTTCGAGACCAGATACGCATTCAGGAAGTTCTGATGCGTGAATTCATCATCGGTATTATCGTGAATATAGGTGGCCATATCTAAGTCAAGCGCGGCTAGCGCGTTCGTATAGGCAACATTCCCGCTCCCACCCGGAACCTCACTGTCTTGCACTCCTCCCAATTCGTTGTATTGCACCCAAAAGTCCGTTTCCAATATTTCCGCCGCGGCTGCAAACCTCAGTAGTGCCGCGTCGCCCCGTGTGAGCCTTCCACTCCGGTCTTCATCTTCGCCATGATCGGAAGCATATATCCCTCTTTCGAAAAGACTTGCGCCCACTGTTGCGGCCCCCGCCGCGAACGTGCCTCTCTTAAGAAACGAACGTCGATTGGAACCGGTCTTGCCGCCTTGATGAACAGAATTTGTCATTTGAGTTTCTCCTCAGAATTTAGATTGAGCACTTGAAGAGATCAGAGAGTAGGCGGGGACTCCGCGATCTTTTGAGTAATCTAGTGGAAAGAAAATAAGAAGTGTCACAGCTGCGTCCGCGGAGAGCAATTTCGTTGTCTCTATGTTCCGGCTAGACTAATTTTCATGTCCCTAAAAAGTTTTTGCAGGAAGTTTACACTCGCGAGACACAGGTCCGACCGTTGTGGCAATCGGACGCTGAGCCGGTTGGCAAAAGAGCGTCCTTCTGGCTCCGTACTGGTAGCTCCTGGTAAGTTCTATAAAGGTCGAAGTCAAGAAAAAACACTTCTCCGACGGCCGGAGTTTTTCTTGCTTCGCAGCCCACGTGATTGAGCAGGATCTGTTCTGGCCTGCCGCCTCATAGACTCGGTTGCTGGGCACTGCGGTCCAGCGGTTTGGGATTTCCCTGCCAGCGGTTTTCATCGCTTCTTCGCAACGAAGCCAATCGGTTCTGAAACCAGCAAAGCGGAACGTGGTCGTTAGGTGTCAACCATAGTTCTATCTGGGACTCGTGGCCCATAGCTTTTTCGGGTTGTCCGAGAGGGCCTAGGGTCGGCTCTGAGACTGGGTGCCCGAGGCACGCAGTTGCCTAACTAATCGGCTGAGACTCGCTCTCGAAGCCGAGTGTCTCAAGAATCCAATCGGCCACCACTGAGAAGATCCCAGGGGATGGTGCGGACTCGCTCAGAGACACTCAAGCTGTTTGTGGCTTCAAATATTTGGCGTCGAAGTGTACTCCTTTCTTCCATACCATCAATACGATCGCAGCAATCTTTCTCGCCAAGGTGAGGCGTGCCATCTCCGGCCTCATTCCTTTGGCAACCATCGCAGCGTAAAACTCTTGGAACGGGCCGGGCTTGCTCGAAGCGATGACGGCCGCACCCTTAAACAGATTCTTCAGATCGTGATTGCAGTCTCGGTTGAGTCCACGAACCGAGATGCGCTTCTTGGTTCGTTCTAGCTGCCCCTCGACCTTACGGTAATCGGCACTGCTGTGCGTTTCGATGGCAAAACCACAGTATTTCCAGAGCGGTCGCTTGGTGCGGAAGCGGTGCGGCGTCTGGATCAGCGCGATGATGAGAGCTGCGCGAATCGGACCGATCGATGGGATCTGGCAGAGCAGTTCCGTTGCCTTGTGTTTCTTACTCTCGGCTAACAGATCGCCCCGTACCTGCTGGCGCAGCGACCTCAGGGCATCGAGTTGTTGGTAGTAAAACTCGGCCCGGCGATGCACCCCCAGTTCGCTAATCTTCGCGAGCCACTCCGCGCGATGGCGCGGCGCATAGACTTGCTTACCAGCACAAGGAATACCCCAGCTGCGATAGATCGCCTTCACCCGCGTCATGACCCTGGCCAGATCTTTGCTGATGGTCAGATAACTCCGTGCCAATTCCTTCAGCGTGCGGACTCCTGCTTCGCCGTGATAGACCGTGCTGAGCTTGTTCATGTACAACCGGTCAGCCAGCTCGCGTGCATCGATCTGGTCATTCTTGTTCCCCTGTTTGGCATTCTTCCGCGCATCGCACACCACCAGTCTCGTGACGTGAGGTTTCAGCAGGTCGTACAACCAGGTGGCCCAGGTTCCTTCTTCAAACGTGACATGCAACTCTCCGCGCAGTCCGTGGATAAACTCTAGAATCGTGATCGCTTTTGTTTCGATCACGCATTCCATCACCACCTTACCGGCGGAATTCCTGACGGCGATCGAAATACTTTCCTTGTGCACGTCCATGCCGATATACTTTTTGCTATCCATAAGGGCGCTCCTTGTAGGGGTTGAGCCGAACACTCAAAACCTACTCCAAAAGGGGCGCCCTTTTATATTGCGTCGGGTTACCGGACATCTGGGTACTAAAACCCACTTGTCCGATTTGCGCGTTAGGACGTAGCCGCCCGGCGGCGGACGCTTCGCGTGAGGTAGTGGAGTGTTGGTTGCTCGATGGCTTGAGATAAATTTTGGGTCACAAGGAGGTCCCTGTGACCCATCTCAGAAAAATAATGCTGGAAGAACTCCAGCGCCGTAATTACGCTCAACATACCACACGTTCCTACATCCGCACAGTCGAGGATTTTGCTCGACACTTCAACTGCTCCCCGGATCGCTTAGGCCCTCGACATATTCGCGAATACCAAGCGGATCTATTTGAGAGGCGCAAGTTGTCAGCGAGTAGTGTCGCGGTCCGTCTGGCAGCCTTAAGGTTCTTTTACTGTAAGACGCTCAAGAGAACTTGGAGCATCGCCGACACACCCTATCCGAAAGGGGCCCATCGCCTGCCAGCGATCCTCAGCCAGGAAGAAGTTGCTCAACTCATTCAAGCCGCCGGCACTTCCTTCCATCGCACCCTGCTGATGACGCTCTACGCCACTGGAGTACGACGCGCTGAATTGACTCACCTGAAAGTCCGCGACATCGATAGCAAACGCATGGTGATTCACGTTCAGGGCGGCAAGGGACGCAAAGACCGAGAGGTGATGCTCAGCCCAAAACTACTCGAGGTGCTACGTGAGCACTGGCGCGGATTACAGCGCAAGCCAAGCGCATGGCTGTTTCCTGGCAACCGCTGGCATACCGGTGATACGCCGATCGACACCAAGGTGGTGTGGAACGCTTGCAAGAAAGCCGCCCAGCGAGCGGGCCTCCAGAAAGATGTTCATCCTCACACGCTTCGTCACTGTTTTGCGACGCATCTACTCGAGGATGGTGCTGACCTGCGCACCATTCAAATCCTGTTAGGTCATAACGATCTGAAAGAGACGGCCCGCTATCTGCATCTCTCCCAACGTCACCTGCATACGGCCTCCAGTCCGTTGGATTCGCTGCCGCTCGAAGGCCCTTCGCCGCAGGAAGAGTAGATGGCCCGGCCACCCCTCGAGGTGGCCGATCTGATCCGCGCCGCGGGAGATGCATTCCTCGAACGAAATCGCCACTGGCTCCGGTGGAAGCACAGCAAAGTGTTGCTGGCCATTCGGCGATGTCGTACCGCCGCACTCGGCGGCCATCTCGACGAGTGCACCCGTTGCGGGCATCGTGCCACCATCGCGTATAACAGCTGCCGCAATCGCCACTGCCCGAAGTGTCAGATCGCTGCACGGGAACGCTGGATCGCTGCGCGTAAACGAGAACTTCTTGCAACACGCTACGCGCACGTGGTCTTCACACTCCCCAGCCGCTTGGCGCCACTGGTTCTGCAGAACAAGAAGATCCTCTACGATCTCCTGTTCCGCACCAGTGCCGAAACCCTTCTCGAGGTGGCTCGCGATCCGAGACACCTCGGCGCAGAGATTGGTTTCTTCAGCGTGTTACACACGTGGAGTCAGAAGCTCAATATTCATCCGCATGTTCATTGTGTCGTTCCTGCCGGCGGCCTCTCACTGGATCACACCCGTTGGATTCGCTCCCGAGACAACTACTTTCTTCCCAAGGACGTGCTGCGTGAAATCTTTCGCGGCAAGTTCGTCGACGCTCTTGAGCAGGCTTTCCAGAAAGGCCAGCTCAACTTCCAGGGAGACCTGAAGCTTCTTGCGCAACCCAAGATCTTTGCCGCCTGGCTGCGGCCACTCTATCGACAAGACTGGGTCGTTTACTTGAAACGTCCCTTCGGCGGCCCCGAATATGTGCTGCAATATCTGGGCCGCTACACTCATCGTGTAGCCATCTCCAACCATCGCCTGGTCTCGCTCACCGATGGCCAAGTCACTTTTCGCTGGCGTGATTCCGCTCATCACAACGAACAGAAGTTGCTGCCCCTATCGCTCAATGAATTCTTGTGCCGCTTCTTACTGCATATCCTTCCACAAGGCTTCGTGCGCATCCGTAACTTCGGCTTTTTGGCCAACCGCAAACGCGCCACACTCCTGCCTCTTTGCTTTCAGTTGTTGGGTTCGGCACAACCGCCGCAAGCCGGACAACACGCCTCTTCCGCCGAAGACTTCCCCGATTCTTGGCGCTGCCCTAAATGCGGTGGACCGATGAAGGTCATCGAAAGGCTCACCGCTGCCGAAATCCAGCTTCGTTCTCCACCACGGATCAGCGTTGCGGCATGAGACTACTCTCTCCAACTCGAAAACTCTGCGTCCTTCCAGGCGCTGCGCATCTCTGTGCCCCGCCGTCAAACCAATCCCTTCTTCTAGCTTCTTCGACCACCGTCTTTGCGATACTTTTTCGCCGTAGCCAATTTCCGCGCGCACGGTGTCCGGTGTCGTGCCCTGCAGCACAGTCTCGGCACGGCTTAACGCCGCTCCTTCCCACCATTGAATTTGCATAGGGCCCGCGTCCACCGCAACCACGGGCGGCCACGTCCAAACGGCTTTACCGGACGCGCGCAGAACTCCTCGCCACCGCTCACTCCTCACCGAGAACGCGCATCCGGTAAAGCACTAGCGTTAAGCGTTAATCAGGACTTATGGTTTCAAGAGGCAGCGAATGATTATTCTTTCCCGACTGCTCCCCCACTATCGGCAGCTTCACGAGAACAGATGTCCCGTTTTCATTGGACTGAACCACCAGCGCACCTCCCACTTGGCTAACTCTCTCCTTCATCCCCCGTAACCCAACCCCCGCACACACGCCAGAAGCAATATCGGACTGAATTTCCTCAGGTAATCCCCGGCCATGGTCTTTGATCTCCAATTCAATGTGGGTCGATGAGCGCGACAGTCGTACCAGCGCTGTCGCACTTCCGGAATGTCTGTGGATATTAGTCAAACACTCCTGGGCAACTCTGAATAGGCACAGCTCTTGATCCTCCTGCAGTTGGCCCAGATCTGAGTTCAGTTGAAGCGTAACGTTAATCTTGCTGCGCTCCGCAAATCCATCGATATATGACCTCAATGCGGAAGGCAGCCCTAGTTCATCCAACAGAGGAGGATGCAGTAAGTGAGACAATGTACGAATCTCCGTCAGGCCCTGCTCAATCAACCGCAAATTTTCTTCTACGCACCGCGCGGTGTTCGGGGTCAGCTTGTCCTTCTCTTTCTGGACTTGAGAAACATTCATTTTTAGGGCAGCTAGCAGCTGTCCCAGACCATCGTGCAACTCGCGGGCGATACGCCTCCTTTCTTGATCTTGCATTTGCATAAGCCGGCGAGAGAGCTCAGCTGCTTTTAGAGCGCCTTCAGTCCGCTGACGCTCGCTAAGATCGCGAGCAATTTTAGAGGCACCTATGATGCGATTTCGGGAGTCCCTCACCGGAGAGATTGTCAAGGAAACATGTACATGAGATCCATTTTTAGCGCGGCGAATAGTTTCGAAATGTACAATGCGTTCGCCATTTCGAAGGCGCTTAAGGATTTGTTTCTCTTCGTCGTGGAGTTCAGGAGGAATGATGATGGTGATCGGCTGGCCGACAGCTTCGTCAGGCGCGAAACCAAAGAGTCGTTGTGCCCCTGCATTCCAACTGCGAATCACCCCATTCAAATCCTTGGAAATAATGGCGTCATCTGAGGACTCAACTACAGCGGCGAGCCATGGAGCGACATGATGATCGCGTTCATCCAAAATGAGACTCCCCGGTGAACTTATCGCAAACGACAATCGGCCCGGGTTAAGTAGAGAATGCTGCAAGCGAAATCTGAAAATCAAAAGGGCACACCTAGCACCCGAACAATGCGAACGACCTTATAAGACCAAGCGCTGATCTCCAGGCAAGTCTGGAGCATGGTCACTTATGGGGAAGAATGTCCCCCCTGAAAGAAGGACATCCACGGCCCTCAGCAAAACTCCACTTACCTCAGCCTTTGTGATGAACCCCTGTACACCGACCATCCTCGAAATTCGGACCATCTCCGGACCCGTGTGCATTGATAGCATAAGTATCGGGGTCTTTGGGAGAACGTGTCTTATTTTCTTAGCGGCACTGAAACCGTCAAGCGCGGGCATTGATACATCCAGAATGATTATGTCGGGATTTAATGCAAGTGCTTTCTGAACAGCCTCTTCTCCATTGCTTGCCTCTCCGCATACCTCAAGTTCATTCCGAGATGCCAGAATGGCACACACCCCTTTACGGACCACCTCGTGATCATCCCCGATCAAAATCCGCAATTTTATTTCCTCCTCATTCCCTCAAGCAGAGAGCGGGCTATGATAGTGTTCTCCATATCTCATTAAGGGCCAGAACCCCATACAGGGAAGAGTGTATTAAGTAAAATGATACCAGTCATCTGCCGTTCTTTCGTTTTGGCGCGTGCACTGTGAGCGAAACCGATTATTGTCGAGCAGCGATTTTCGAGTTGGATCATGTGTTCGTGTGTGCAAGGCCAGGCGCTCCGGAGGCCAAGGATTTTATTCGGTTTGGCTTACACGAAGCACCTCCAAACGAGCACTCCGGACAAGGGACTTCATGTCGGCGTTTCGATTTTGTCAACGCCATGGTTGAGTTACTCTGGGTCAATGTCCCCACCATGCTCACGATTCCGATGGTGCAGCCCCATTCGGAGCAAACGCTCACCTCGACTTCTGTCCCTTGCTCAATACCGGAGCTCTTGGCCTGTGGGAGATTTGCCGATGCACCATACAGGAAAGACTGTAGAGCAAGCGCGCAGTTATTATGCTACTAAGCATGCTGAATCAGTTCGCACACTCCAAAAACTAATGGATTTAAGTTGAAACAGGTCCCACAGCGAGAAAGGGTCGCGAAATTATAGTGTGCTGCGAAGTCATAATGGGTCATCAAGTTAGCCGGTTTAACTCAATTCCAATTTGGAGATGAGCATGAAGAGAGTCGAACGCGATACATCGAGTGCAAGGTCGATGTCCGCCGCGATGGCAGGAAAGAATGGGAAAGACCAACTTGCCGAGATTTCAGCACCTGAACTGAGCCTTTTACTTTCCAGCTTACAGACTATGCGCGATGGCGACTTTTCCGTCCGCCTTCCCGGAACCTGGACAGGTCTTCCAGGGAAACTTGCAGATACATTTAATGAGATTGTGTCTTCGAATCAGCAAATCGCCCACGAACTGAAACGCGTTGGCCAAGTAGTCGGAAAGGAAGGTAAAACACGCGAACGAACGCAATTTCATCAGCCGCGCGGCGCTTGGGGCGAGATGGAGATATCCATCAATACTCTCGTCGACGACTTGTTGCAACCGAACACAGAAGTCACGCGCGCGATCGCAGCCGTGGCGCAAGGGAACCTGACGCAAACCGTTCGGCTGGACGTTGACGGCCGGCCGCTCGAAGGGGAATTTCTCCGATCCGCCACAATCGTGAACACCATGATTCAGCAGCTTGGCGTTTTTACCGCGGAGGTGACCCGCGTCGCTCGCGAAGTTGGCACCGATGGAAAACTGGGCGGCCAGGCACAGGTGCCCGGTGTCGCCGGAACCTGGAAAGACTTGACCGACTCCGTGAATTCCATGGCGAGTAACCTGACCGGACAAGTTCGTAACATTGCCGAAGTAGCTACAGCGGTTGCCAGCGGCGACCTCTCCCGCAAGATCACCGTGGATGTCCGCGGAGAAATCTTGCAGCTTAAAGAAGCCATCAACACCATGGTTGATCAGTTGCGGTCTTTCGCTTCCGAAGTCACTCGCGTGGCCCGTGAAGTTGGCACGGACGGCAAGCTGGGCGGCCAGGCTGTGGTGCCAGGTGTTGCGGGCACCTGGAAAGACCTCACGGATTCCGTTAATGCGATGGCCGGCAACCTGACAGCACAGGTGCGCAACATTGCGGAAGTTACCACGGCGGTAGCGCGCGGCGATTTATCTCGCAAGATCACCGTCGACGTGAAAGGCGAGATTCTCGAGCTAAAAGACACCATCAACACGATGGTCGATCAGCTCAACGCCTTCGCAGGCGAAGTCACGCGAGTGGCTCGTGAAGTAGGCACGGAAGGAAAATTGGGAGGTCAGGCTCAGGTTCCCGGAGTTGGCGGGACGTGGAAGGACCTCACCGACAACGTGAACTTCATGGCCAGCAACTTGACCGGCCAAGTACGCAACATCGCCGAAGTGGCAACGGCGATCGCCAGCGGCGACCTGTCCCGCAAGATTACGGTCGATGTGCGTGGGGAGATTTTGCAGCTGAAAGAAACCTTGAACACGATGGTGGACCAGCTCAATCGCTTCGCGGGAGAAGTGACGCGCGTGGCGCGCGAAGTGGGCAGCGAAGGGCGGCTGGGTGGACAGGCGAACGTGCCCGGAGTCGCAGGAACCTGGAAGGACCTCACGGACTCAGTCAATTCAATGGCAGGAAATCTGACTGGTCAGGTACGCAACATCGCCGAAGTCACCACGGCCGTAGCGCGCGGCGATTTGTCCCGGAAAATCACGGTAGATGTGAAGGGCGAAATTCTCGAACTAAAGAACACGATTAACACCATGGTGGACCAGCTCAACGCCTTCGCCGCGGAAGTTACCCGCGTCGCGCGCGAAGTGGGCACGGAAGGGAAGTTAGGAGGACAGGCACAGGTTCCTGGGGTGGGCGGTACGTGGAAAGACCTCACCGACAACGTGAACTTCATGGCCAGCAACCTAACCGGCCAAGTACGCAACATTGCCGAGGTGGCCACGGCTGTGGCTCGGGGCGACCTCTCCCGTAAGATCACCGTGGACGTGCGGGGCGAAATTCTCGAACTGAAAGACACCCTCAACACGATGGTCGATCAGTTGCGCGCCTTTGCCTCCGAAGTGACTCGGGTCGCTCGCGAAGTTGGTACAGACGGAAAACTCGGCGGCCAGGCGCAGGTTCCCGGCGTGGCGGGCACCTGGAAAGATCTCACGGACTCGGTCAACTCCATGGCCAGCAACCTGACTGGCCAGGTGCGCAACATTGCCGAAGTTGCCACGGCGATCGCCAGCGGGGACCTCTCAAAGAAAATTACCGTCAACGTAAGCGGCGAAATCCTGCTCCTAAAAGAAACCATCAACACCATGGTAGACCAGCTCAACGCATTTGCCGGCGAAGTTACGCGCGTGGCCCGCGAAGTCGGTAGCGAAGGCCGCCTCGGTGGACAGGCAAACGTACCAGGTGTTGCCGGCACTTGGAAAGATCTCACGGACTCCGTCAACTCGATGGCGGGAAATCTAACCGGACAGGTGCGCAACATCGCCGAAGTCACCACCGCGGTTGCTCGCGGCGATTTGTCGCGCAAAATCACCGTCGACGTAAAAGGCGAAATTCTGGAACTGAAAGACACCATTAACACGATGGTGGACCAACTCAACGCATTCGCCGGTGAAGTCACCCGCGTGGCTCGCGAGGTCGGAACCGACGGCAAACTCGGCGGACAAGCGCAAGTCTCGGGCGTGGCCGGTACATGGAAAGATTTGACGGACAACGTCAATGTCATGGCCGCCAACCTTACCGAGCAAGTGAGAGGTATCGTCAAAGTTGTCACCGCGGTCGCAAATGGTGAGTTGACCAGGAAGCTCACGGTAAACGCCAAGGGCGAGGTTGCGGCCTTGGCTGAAACCATCAACAACATGACCGATACTCTTGCCACTTTTGCCGATCAGGTAACCACCGTCGCTCGCGAGGTGGGTGTGGAAGGGCGCCTTGGTGGGCAAGCCAACGTCCCCGGAGCCGCGGGCACCTGGAAGGATCTTACAGGCAACGTAAACCTGCTCGCCGACAACTTGACCAACCAGGTGCGCGCCATTGCCGAAGTAGCGACTGCCGTTACAAAGGGCGACCTCACACGTTCTGTTCAAGTCGAAGCCAGCGGAGAAGTTGCCGAGCTGAAAGACTACATCAATACGATGATCGACAATCTGCGCCTCACCACCGACCGCAACAAGGAGCAGGATTGGCTGAAAACCAATCTCGCGCGCTTCACGGGTATGTTGCAGGGGCAGCGCGATCTGACGACCGTAGGCCGCATGCTGTTGTCAGAGCTCGCCCCGCTCGTCAACGCCCAGCAAGGCGTGATTTATCAAATGGGGACAGACGAATCAGCTGAAATGATGCTCTTGTCGGCTTATGCCGATGATGCGCCGAACGGGCATGCGCGTGAGCTGAGACTGGGTGAAGGCCTTGTAGGCCAGTGTGCGGCGGAGAAACGCCGTATGCTCATCACCGAAGTGCCGCCGCACGCGGTCTCTATTCGCTCCGGATTATTCAAGGCCGTGCCCCTAAACGTGATCGTGCTTCCCGTTCTTTTCGAGGATCGCGTGAAAGCGGTGATTGAACTGGCCTCGTTGAGCACTTTTACTGCGTCTCACCTGGCTTTCCTGGAACAATTAACCGCCAGTATCGGTATCGTGCTCAACAGCATCGAGGCCACCATGCAGACGGAGGGCCTGTTGAAACAGTCTCAGCAATTGGCTACCGAGCTTCAAACGCAGCAGAAAGAGTTACAGCAGACCAACGAACAGCTCGCCCAAAAGGCGCAGCAACTTGCCGAGCAAAATGTGGAAGTGGAACGCAAAAACCAGGAAATTGATCAGGCTCGCCGCGCGGTTGAAGAAAAAGCAAAGGAACTTGCCCTCACCTCCAAGTACAAATCAGAATTCCTCGCCAATATGTCCCATGAACTGCGAACTCCGCTGAATAGCATTCTCGTCCTGGGCCAGCAACTTAGCGACAATCCTGACGGTAACTTGACAGGGAAGCAGGTCGAGTTTGCACGCACCATTCACGGTGCCGGCACGGACTTGCTGAATCTCATCACGGACATTCTCGATCTCTCCAAAATTGAGTCGGGGACTGTTTCCGTTCAAGCCGAAGAGGTTTTCTTTGCAAGTTTGCTCGATATGATGGCTCGTCCCTTCCGCCATGAGGCGGAGAATCGCCGATTTACATTCGAGTTGACGACGGATCCGCGATTGAGCCGCAGCCTGGTCACGGATTCGAAACGCTTGCAACAGGTTCTCAAGAACCTGCTTTCGAATGCATTCAAATTCACGGAACAAGGCAGCGTCCGGCTGTCCGTGTTCCTGGCAGAGCGGGGCTGGAGTGATGACCATGCGGTTCTGCGCGCGGCACCGGCAGTCGTTGCATTCCAGGTAGAGGACACTGGCATCGGCATTCCACCGGAAAAACAACGCATCATTTTCGAAGCATTCCAACAGGCTGACGCGGGAACCAGCCGTAAGTATGGAGGCACGGGACTCGGACTGGCCATCAGCCGTGAGCTGGCCAGTCTCCTCGGTGGCGAAATCCAGCTACGCAGCGAGGTTGGAAAAGGCAGTACGTTTACCCTCTATCTTCCGCAAACCTACGTCGGCCCGTCGACAGGCGTCAATGTACTGGAAATGAGAACCACTCCCGTTCAGGCGCCGCATTTGATGCCCGCAATCGCGCTTGAGCACCGCTTCGAGCCCATTGAGGATGATCGCGCTAGCCTGCAGGATGCCGACAGCGTCTTACTGATTGTCGAGGACGATCCCCACTATGCTCGCTTACTGCGCGACTTGGCGCGAGACAAAGGCTTCAAGGTGCTCGTCACCACTCAAGGTGCTGAGGCGCTCGCCCTAGCGCGCGAGTTCCGTCCCATGGCCGTTTCCCTCGATGTCTTCCTGCCAGATATGCTGGGGTGGACCGTCCTCAATCATCTGAAGCAAGATCCCTCCATGCGCCATATCCCGGTCCAAATTCTGACCTTGGATGAAGACCGTCAACACGGCCTTTCGCGCGGAGCATTTGCGTTCGTTCGTAAGCCCACTACGCCCGATGAACTTCAAAACGCGTTTTCGCGCATCAAAGAATACGCTTCGCCGCATCTCAAGCGCCTGCTGGTTGTCGAAGACAACCCTGGCGAACAGCTTAGTATTCGCGAGCTGCTCGGTCATCACGACATCCAAGTCACTATCGCCGCGAATGGCGAAGAAGCGCTCGCCGCCATTGCAGAACATCCGTTCGATTGCATGGTTCTTGATCTTCGCCTTCCTGACATGTCCGGCTTCGACGTCTTGGAACGACTGCGCGATACACCGTCGCTTCTGGATTTGCCGGTCGTGGTATTCACGGGGAAAGATCTATCGCCGGAGGAAGATGCCCGGCTGCGCATGCTGGCCCGTAGTGTGGTCGTGAAGGGCGTGGAGTCCCCCGAACGGCTCCTAGACGAGACCGCTCTATTCCTGCATCGCGTCGTTGGCGACCTTCCTGTTGAAAAACAGCAAATGCTGGATCGCTTGCACCGTTCGGATGACGCGCTGGTAGGAAAAAAGGTTCTTGTCGTAGACGATGACGTCCGCAATATCTTTGCTTTGAGCAGCGTGTTGGAACGTCGTGGAATGACAGTTTTGACTGCCGGAACAGGCCGCGAAGCAATCGATACCCTCAGTTCAACTTCGGATGTGGCGATCGTGCTGATGGACATCATGATGCCGGAAATGGACGGCTACGAAACCATGCAGGTGATCAGGCAAAATCCCGCATTCTGTCGCTTACCGATCATTGCCCTCACGGCCAAAGCGATGAAAGGGGATCGCGAGAAATGCCTGGAAGCGGGTGCATCGGAATATCTTGCGAAGCCGGTGAATACAGAACAATTACTGTCGGGACTACGCATGTGGCTCCATCGGTAAATGTGAATTAGATGCAAAAATGTCGAGCGCGCGCGTCCAGAGGCAAGCTCATGCTCAGCGAGGTCTAGTCTATGGCGGTGCAAGAAAAAGTAAATATTCTCATGGTGGATGATCAGCTTGGCAAACTGCTTAGCTATGAGGTAATTCTTGCCGGCCTTGGCGAAAATCTCATCAAGGCCTGCTCGGGTAAGGAGGCTCTTGATCACCTGCTGAAATCGGATATCGCCGTGATGTTGGTGGATGTCAACATGCCTGAGCTGGATGGTTTTGACCTTGCGGAAATGATCCGCAAGCATCCGCGCTTTCACAGAATACCGATCATTTTCATTTCTGCTGTACTTCTAACGGACGTTGACCGCTTGAAAGGCTACGAACGGGGCGCCGTGGACTATATTTCTGTCCCCGTCGTGCCGGAATTATTGCGCGCCAAGGTTAGTGTTTTTATTGACCTGTATCGCAAGACGCGGCAGTTGGAAATGCTGAACGTTGAATTGCGCCGCCTTTCCAGCAGTCTTATCGCGGCGCAGGATCAAGAGCGGCGGAGAATCGCCCGGGATCTTCACGATGGTCTCGGGCAAGAGCTGAGCGGCGCAAAGATGATGATTGATTGTATTAAGATGCCGAATCAAACGATGGAATGGAAAGAGAAAGCTGCGGCAGAGGCCAGCGCCCTGATCGATCAGGCGATCCAGCAAATTCGCAGTATGTCGCACCTTCTGCATCCTCCCATGCTCGACGAAATCGGTCTGCAGTCCTCGCTTCGCTGGTATTTGGACGGTCTGACGAAACGCAGTGGCCTTGAAATTTCATTGGAGATACAACCGGAAGAGTTTCCACGCTTCGGATCGGAATTGGAGACTGCCGTTTTTCGGATCGTCCAGGAGGCCCTCACCAATGTCTTTCGCCATGCGGAAGCCAGGAAAGTCTGGCTTAATCTGGTCATGAAGGATGGTCATATTGTCATGCGGGTATCCGATGACGGGAAGGGAATTCCGGATTTCGTCGCGGATTTTGAACCGGATAAGATTGGGATTGGAATTGCCGGAATGCGGCAGCGCATAAAAGAATTGGGCGGCGAATTGTGTTTGCGGAACGTCAACCCAGGCACATTGCTCGAGGCGGTCATCCCTGTCAACGCAGCGGCGCCACGGACGGTCTAGCACTTAAAAGCTACTGGTGGCTAAGCAGCTGACCTTGTGCACCGGCCGCCGTTAGTCGAATCTCCCAAAAACCGGAGAGCTCCCGCCTACTGAATTCTCGGATTTGGCCGCTGCGCAAACCCGGATTCGATTTTTTCAATTAGTTTCCAGGCTTCGCTCTTGCGCACAACCGCGCAGATGCCCGCACCGGCAGCCTCCCTTTCAACGACTGCTATGTCCCATACGGTGAACAGAATCAGGGGGACCGTCGGGTTGCTGGCAGACATTTGCGTTGCTGCTTGGATCCCGTTCATGTCGGGCATCCCAAAATCTAACAAGACCAGGTCTGGATTGAGTTCCTGGAACTTTTCAATCCCAGATTGACCGTCCTCAGCTTCGCCGCATATCGTCCAGCCTGAATGCAAACTCAAGATATTGGCGATAATCTGCCTCATGCGGAAGGAGTCATCTACAATAAGAATTCGCAGATCCATGGGTGCCCAAAGCTCGCCCCACTGTATCTACACGCAGAAAAGCTGGGAATAACAGGTAAACCTGAGTGGGCAAAAGGGAATCGGGGAGATAGCGTCCAAAACAGCTCAATGCCAAGCAATTTCTATCTACCATAATTGCTGTATGTGATGGTCCGGAGCAGAACCCATGTAATCACGGAAGTGGCGGATCACGGCGTCAATTTGAGGAAGTCCTCGAACAGTTCCAGTCGGAAGCCATAAGTTACCCACCGGGTTATCAACAGCTCGCCGCCGTTCGTTACTATCTTCACCACGTGTTGTGGGAAAGCGGCGATAAGTGGCTCGAAGAGGCCTATGGGGTAACAAACTACCGGACCCTTCTCGACGAGATCAATCGGTTCCGCAAGCCAGACGAAAGCGTCAGCCTGGTCACTTTTAATTACGATATGTTACTGGAACCAGGCCTGGAGGATTTGGGATTCAAAATCCGAGATGTATCGGACTACGTGGAGCAGCATCCTTTCTATAAGGTATTCAAGGTTCATGGGTCGGTGAATTGGGGTCGTGTGGTTGGCAGTGCTGGGCTTGAACATTTGAGGCATGATAGGTATCCACAACCAACGATCAATCGCATGATCGAACTTGGGGAGAAACTTCAGGTCACTGGCTCTTATGTCTTAGCGAAAAACTACCCGATGGCATGGCTAGATAACCAACCGATATTCCCTGCGATTGCAATTCCAGTTCAGACTAAATCCAACTTTGAGTGCCCTCCAGGACATCTCGACCAACTAAAGAAGCTTCTTCCATCGATAGATAGGATTCTGATTGTCGGATGGCGGGCTACAGAGCAACACTTTCTCACACTCCTGACGGATCATCTACCCGAACGCATAATTGTTCATATTGTTGCAGGATCCAATCAATATGCACAGAGCACCGCAGGAGCTCTGCAACCGGTGCTCTCAACTCGCAAGGTCGAACTTTCCTTAGACACTGGTGGTTTCACCGACTTCATTCTTGAAAAACGAGCTCAAAAGTTCCTTGGCATTGCATGCAAATGACATTACGCCTTTTTCCTCAACTGCAGAGTAAGATCGCGCGCCTCGGACGCGGCGAAGGAAGGAGAACACCGCGCCCGAGACTCGGAGGCCCGACAGCTGGACGCTGCCGGGAACTCAGTGCGACGGTCTCGACCTCACCCGGTCACCGCTCGCCGTCGACCTTGACCGGCCACCGCTTATCGATCCTCTCCAAGATGAACTCCGCCTCCTGAATCGCCTTGTCCACGAAATACTGCTTCGCGAAGTTCGGTTTGTCGGAATCTATCGTTTCGATCAGCTTCCGCGCGCACAGGAGTGTGGCGGCAAAAAGAATCGCGTGCTTACGTTCTTCGGTCATGGAGTCTCCGCGAGGGTTTGCGGCAGAGGAATGGGGGATTGCAGTTTACACCCGATTACTGGAACCACTAGAGTCCAGTACCGACTTGTCCGGTTTGCGCGTTTCCCAGGCACTTGAGGCGATAGGAATTAAAGTTGTAGATGCCTAACTGGAAAGAGAAAGTGTATGGCCAAAGCACCAATCAGCAACACCAGAATTGCGAAAGCGCTGCCCTCTGGACCCACCGAACCACCAGTTAGCCAGAAGGGGCCATGAAACGAAGAATTAAATAGATGTCCCTGCGCAGGGAGCCCGCTATCGGGAACGGAATACACGAACGTCTCGCCCCAATCAAAGGCAGCGTGCGTTCCGATTGCAAACCAGATGTTTCCGGTACGACGTAGCGAAAATGTTGCCAACAGTCCGAAGGATCCCGCCATCACGGCTCCAGTTACTGCTTCGCCCGAATTACTAAGGTGAAGTGCGCCAAACGCAAGAGAAAGTACTATCGCGGCTGGCCAGAAACCCATCCCCGATCCGAGGGTTGCTTGCATATAGCCTCGAAATGAAAATTCATCGAATAACCCGACGAGAATAAAGCCAGCGGCATAGAAGGCTCCATATTTGACGGCCTCCGTGGCAGTGAGCGCGAGTCCACTGATTGAAAATCCGTGGAATGCGGTGATCAAGGCAATGACAAGCGACAACATGGCGAAGCCAAATGGAAGGCCCTGGCAAAACCGTTTGGCAAAATTCCCAGTGAAGGGTAGCGCGTAATCGGCGAAGGTCTTGCGCTCGACCCTCGACATAATCCACACAGAAATGCTCAATATTAGAATCTGAATCGCTTTTTCCAAAAGCAGCGCACTGGGAATGAAGGTGTGCTTCGGCAGGGATTCCTCCCATGCGCGTACCGCCGGGATGAAGTGAAGAGTGAAACGACATGTGGCAGCTAGGCTCGCGAAAATTGCGAAGAAGATCAGAAGCCGCCAGCCAGCACGTATGCCGTTCGGACCGACAAAAATACCTGGTTTCGGCGGGCGCGCAACAACCGGCTCTGAGGAGGATAAAAACGGATCGACTGGATGATAGGGGGCACCGGGCATATAGGACCTCCCATTGATTACTGTTCTATACGCGCCGGGAGGCAGATTGATTTCACCGGAACACTTCGATTTTCTGGACCGTCAGGCCAGTGAATTCCAACTTGGTACTAAAACCCACTTCTCCGGTTAGCGCGTTAATCAGGCGGGTGGATTACTTGAGTGCACCCGTCGGGCATCATCGCGGGGTTCGACAAGGGATTTGGCGCCGTTCTCGAATCGCTCTTGTGGAAACTAGTTCTGGCCACTCAAAGTTTCCCGCACGATCGGCACACCATTGAGAAATATCATCTCGATCGAATCATAAGCGGAGACATTCGTAAGCGGATTCTGTGTGAGCAAGAGCAAATCAGCACGTTTGCCTGCTTCAATGGAGCCCAAGTCGCTCGACAATCCCAAGGCGATGGCGTTGTCGAGCGTTGCGGCTCGCAGAATAAGAGGTAATGGAGCGCCGGCCTCCATCCAATCCTGCAGTTCAAGCCGTGCGTTCAGACCCGGGGGATTGCCGAAGCCATCACCAGCGGGCGTGTCGCTCCCGAAGAGAAGGGGCACGCCGTCCAGCAGCATCATTTTGAATGTGGCCCGCGTTCTTTCGATCGCGGTTGGAAGTAGTAGTTCAAAGCCCGGAGGCGGAGAAACTTTGCGATATTCTTTCAAGAGTGTGTCGCTGGCTTTCAGCCCTTCGGTTGAACGGAGATAAGCAATGACCGATGGAGGGAGTGCAAATGCCATTCTAGGATCGTCGAGCAGTGCACGGTTCAACATCGTGCGCTCGCCTGCCACAGTTTGGAGCGTGGGCTGTACGTGCACGCCGGTGCGTGCAGCATCCGCAATCACTTTGCGAGCTTCCAGGGGCAGGTCGGCGCTGGCAAGGTTGCCCGGCCACACCCAGAGTCCGTGCGCGATCACGTCGGCGTGAACGTCGATTGCTGAACGCCAGCCCTCAATACCTGTGGCATGCACCATTAAAACCATTTTGTGCGCAGTGGACGCAGTACGGATTTGGCGTAGCGTCTCCAAGTGTAAATAGGGCCAGTTGAACAGGCCAAATCCGGGTTCTACAAAAGCCTTCACGCAGATCGCTCCGGCATCCGCCGCGCGCGTCACCGCTTGTTCGGGGCCGTAATCGGCGGGGTTTAGCGAATTAGGCCAATCCTTGGCTTCCTCCCGTTCGTAGACCAGATTGGGAAAGTTCGGCGACGATGCTGTCGGAACATCAAACGCGCCATAACCGCCAGCGACCTTAATTCCACGGCCGCAGGAGAATAAACGGGGATGCTGTGGCGTATTTTCAAACCATGCTTGGTTGCTAGACGTGAGATCGAGATCGACAACAGATGTGAAACCGAACGCCAAATACGCGCGGGGAACTTGTCGAAGATAGGCAGCCCAAAGTTCCGGGTGAGCCTCGATTGCAGCGTCATCCAGTGCCGCAGAGTGACCCGCATGCACGTGCGAATCGATCAACCCCGGGATGAGAAATCGCCCCGTACCGTCTATTCGCCGAGCGTGCGGACCCGCAATCACATTTTTGTCAATTTCAGCGATCCTGCCGTTGCGAATCACAACGGATGTATGAGGTATCGGGCTAGCGCGATCCGGAGAGATCAGAGTTACGTTTTCGATCACCGTTCCATCGTCCACCGAACGCCGTTCGGCGGCCGTATTTATGGTCTGAGCCCAGGAGACGGTGGTCAACGACCACCCAAGCAGCGCGACGCACCCGAAAAGTTGAATTATGTGGCTCACCACGATGTCCTCATGAGAACAGCAGGCACCTGCTGCTGTGTTCAGACATACGGTCTCTCCGACTTGAAAGTTCCACCTTTAGCAGACTTTATTACCAGACCGCGGTGGTGAGTCCTGATGAGTCGGATAACCGGACATGTTCGGTCTAGTACCCACCTCTCCGGCTAGCGCGTTAATGAGGAGTAAGAAAAGTGGTGGCGCTGAGTGACGCAGCCGTGCGCATGTCAGTTGCTCTCAGCGAGGACCAGCAAGGATGGCCGAATTGGCGACCTCTGTCATGGTTTTCTTTTGTTGGTCCTCCTCAGTTAGGGAATAAGGTAGTTCTAACTGAATTTGGTAGACGATTCCGTTAGTTTCCCACCACAGATTGGCAGGCGCGCAAGAACCTCCGCAACTTATGGGCCTGAAAAAGCCACGGAGCCCGTGAGCGAGCTTTACTTCGGACACGTTTCCCAATTCCTGCGGGCTATAGCCGGGGTTCGCTGCACCTGAAAAATACGCCGCGAAACCAGCGTCACCGATTCCCAATTCGAAGTACAGGGATATTGCATACTCGTTTTCTGTAACCTTTTCTATGAGCGCGTGTTTTGCTTTTCGAATAGGCTTTGGAAGTTCGCTCGGTAGGAGGATTGGCAAGTGCGATTTGGTTTTAATTTCAGGCAAAACAGAGATGAAAACCACTGGCAGGGAATTGTCCGCCCTCGCTTGACTCGCCGCGTTCGTTGAAGGGACCGGGGCTGGCTTTCCTTCCTGGGCAGGACAGTAGCCGACGGCAAGAGCAGCGAAGAAAGCGGCTAAAACTGAATGCTTCGTCCTCATGAGGCACACCTTCCAAATTGTTTGAGCTGGCTGCCGCTTGCCTCCTCAGAGCTTACAAGATGTGCAAACTCCTGGTAAGTCGCGTAACCGGACATCTAGGTACTAGTCCCCACTTGTCCGGTTTGCGCGTTAATCAGGACTTACCAAATTCGGAACTCCCGGGAGAGATTGAAATACGACTCCCGACAAACGGAACTACTAAATGAATGGAACTAAGCATTCTGATCCGTAAGCGGGCTGCTGGCTAATTTTGTTCAATTGCGGAGTTATAGCTGACGACCTGCAAGCGTAAAGTTGAGCCTATTTACCTTGGCGCGAAGTTCGAGCGGCTCGAGGGCGCTTCATCTCATACAATGTTCGATCAGCAGTCGAGAGGAGCTTTTCAATTGATTCCCCGTCGCCCGGGAAAACAGCACTGCCAACGGCCACAGAGATCGCTGGACTTTCTCCATCGCAGGCGATCCGTTCACGGATCCTTGTGGCGATCTGCTGGGCCTGGGCCGAAGATGTCTCGGGAAGTACGACGGCAAACTCGTCGCCTCCATATCGCGCCGGCGTATCCACCTCACGGCAGTGGGCTTTCAGTACCTCCGCTAGCCTGCAAAGTGCCCGGCTGCCCACCATATGACCATGCGTGTCGTTCAACTTTTTCAATCCATCCAAATCGAGAAGTAAGATTGCAAAGGGCCGTCCAGAACGTCCGTAACGCTTGATTTCCAATTCGACCGCTTCCATAAGCCGTCTATAATTGGCAAGCCCGGTGAGCGCGTCGGTCGCGACCAATTGCTGCACCCGTTCATCAGCACGCTTCCGTTCGGAGACTTCGGCGGCTAGAGCCAAACTCGTTACCGCCACGATGCCTACAAACGATTGCACCAGTAATAAAGATGTGTTTACCGTTTCTCTGGAAAACGGGCCAAATCCGTGTAGAGTGCCCCAGAAGGCAATGCCTGCCAAAACGCAAGTTGCGGTGGCAGCTTTGCGGCGACCAAAGCGGAATGCGGCCCAGATCAAGAATGGAATGCAAAGGTATTCGAGGGGATAATTCTTTATCTCAGAGTGAAAGTGTCCTCCGAAGACAATCCAAACAGTAGAAAACAGGCCAAGGAACAAGAACGCGAGCTCAATAATCTGTTCCCGGGTCCAGTTCAGGTGGGGATTCTCCCTCCAGAGGAGCACGAGAGGAGTCACAATTACGGCGCCAACTCCGTCACCTAACCACCAAGTCCGCCAGATAGGGCCATACAAAGTCCACTGGGCAAGTCCCTCCAAGGATAGGGATGTGACACCAATGGTTGCACTGATTGCGGTGCTGACTATTCCCGCCAGGAAAGCAAACTTAAAAATATCCTGCGCCCGTTCAAATACCCGGGGACCGCGAGCAAAGTGCGTTATCAGCCACAGGCCCACTACGCCTTCAAGAGTATTTCCCGTGGCAATACTAATTGAGGTGAGGACGGCCCCGGTCGTGGTCAAGTTCGCAAGAAATGCGCCAATGAATGCACCCGGCCATACCTGAGGGCCGAAAATCAGGAAGGTCGCCAGAGTAATGCCCGTAGGAGCCCAGAGGGCCGTCGCGCTGGGATTAACCAAAGCGAACCGAAGTCCCAGCTTGGCGGTGACGAAATAGACCACCGCCAGGACTGCAATCATGGCAAAACTCTCGCGCTTTTTGCGCATTGCCAAGCTCACCTAGGGCGGTCATTCCTTGCTATTGCAGCCGATCCGCTCAATTTAGCCACCATGCACCGCTCTGAATCAATGGGACTCTGGGCCAGCTGGACCAAAGTTGAAGACCCTCCCAACGACCTTCAAGGATATTCGCAAATTCGGGTACAGGAACCCACTTGTAGGATTTGCGCGTTAATCAGCACCTTGCTGACTGGGAAAATTCCAATTGGTACTTTGTCACCGCGATCTCAGAGCTCCCAAAGCCACCCAGCCCCAACTATGCAATTTGTTGCACATTAAAAGCAACGATTTGCACACAGTGATGACGAGACTTGCGATAACCTCTGCCCCGAGAACAGTGAGAGACTGGAAGGCCGCCTGCCCCAGTAGGCAAAACTGATTGGGGGCGCATTTACATCGAAGCCGCTGATCCACGGTGGAGAATCACCGCGTCGGGGTAGAATCACCGCCATGACTACCTACGGTAAGCATCATGTTTCATTTTTCTCTGATTTCGCACTTGCCTTTGCGTTTCGGTCTGGAGCGCTCGTGTCCGTATTGCCACAGCCGCACCATCATGGGGATGAATTGCAACACCGCTCTCCAGCGAATACTTTGTAGCATGCTTGGATTGCGACCTTATCTCTGTCGAGATTGTGACCGACTCCACTATGCCCGCCCCAGCAAATCCCCACGGCGAGACTGAAATCCAAAATCTTTGAAAAGTTGCAGTCTCATCCGCGCTCCAATGATTGAAGCCGAGAGCACCCTAGTGGGAATTTCTCGCGTCCTGGGAGTCCTAAGGAAAGATTCAGGCGGGTGCCACACCCTTATCTTTTTTAGGGTCGCCGCCGCGGTCTTTTTTCAATGGTGCGATTCTGGTATGGCGACCGAGTTCGAAACGACCCGATCGCCACACACGCTAATCGCGGCAAACTCGCGCTTGCCGTTCTTCGAGCTACCCAGTTTAGCTTCTACCCGTTCTGCGCACTCACACGAACGCAAAGGAGCTGTCCGCCATCCGTCGGTTGGTATTCCACAGCCACCATCGTCCCGATTTTCACTTGTCCCTGCACCTGCGTGTTTTTGTCCAGCACGAATTTCAGCGTCTGCTTGGTACCACCGGCGTCCGTGTCGACCGTGAACGAGTGCCCCGCGTCTCCAATATCCGTAACTTTTCCGGTGACTGATTTCGCTGCCTTCTGTGGTTGCTGTCCCTGCTGCTCTTGGTTCTGCCCTTGGATGATTCCCGGCGTACCCACCAGCAACAGTCCGCCCAGCGACGCTGTGACCAAAATCTTCTGCAACATGTTAGTTTTCTCCTATAGGGATTGGCCGGTCCGCTCCTTGATGCACTATTACTTCCACTCCCTCCATAAATTCTCCTGTATCCCTTTAGTCGCCTCTTAATCCACAACTTAAAATCTCTTACGTTGGCCCGACACACTACCCTATCTTTCCCGTCCACGCACTTTTTCCATCGTGCCTGTCATTCTTTCTCTCCCAAAATTGCAGCTGCGGAGCTTTAGCTAGAGTCACGCTGAGCCACCCCACAACGCAACTGGCTGGGTCTTCAATGACATGCGTGCACTGCTTTGGGTTGACCTTGGAGTTTCTGTAAGTTGTTGATAACAAGTGATATGCCTATCCTAGTACCCATATGGACGGTTAGCGCGTTAATCAGGAGTTGTTGTAAAAATTTGGTGCTTGGAGAAAATTGGTCGTCAAAAGTTCCCAGGTCGTGTCGGGAGTTAATAAGAAAAACGCCCATCCACAGGAGAGCTGTTGTTCCTGGACTTCTACCTTCATGAATTAATCAGAAGCTGACAGCTATATACCCGCAAGATATGCAGCGTAGAGGATCGCGAAAATGCCGTCCGCGGTCGCTATAGCTGTCATCGCACGGGTGCGCTTCACACGCCCGAAGAATACAAATAATCCGATCGCAAATTTCTCAGCCGCAGCAGCAATTAAGATGGGGGTACGAATTGCTTGTGCGTCGGCGCTATCGATGATCAACGCACCGACAACAGCGACAAGCACTCCCCAGTGGCGAACAAAGAAGAGAGCCGAATCGGTGGGCTCCTTGACTCCAAATCCCAGTCGCAGAAAGAGAACGGGTGAAAGAAACGCGGCTATCCCACCGCTCAAGGTGATTATTCCGGACGCAATGAGAATCCACTGAATCTGTGATGCCAGCATTCGAACCATCCCGTCAGAACTGAAGGCCTGATAGCGGAACACTATCATATTTGCTCCAGCCTGCGATGCATTCACAGCACCTGTTGAACTTCCAAAAATCGTGATTGCTTTTCGATTGGCCAACAAGCTAGAGTCGCTCTCGCCGCCTAACCAATAATCTTGGATTATATTCCAACGGGGACATCCTGCGCCCGCTTAGAGCTAAACCAGCTCTGAGCGAATCTCTCCTTGAGCGAATAGCGCAGTGTTCTAGAGGAGGAATTGCATGAATTTTCGAGCCGCTTGCAGGATCCCCATCTTGGTGGTGTTTGGCTTTGGCAGTCCATTCATCACCGGTAACGTTGTTGCGCAACAGGTGACGGGCACGGTGGGCCAGCCAGACGCCAGCACGACTATCAATGGAAAGCAGCTTCCACCGCCGCCTCCGAAATTCGGTGGCGTCATCAAGGAGACTGCCCCAGAATCTACGCCGTGGTGGCCGCCGCGAGTCGTCCCGCCAAAAGGCGCTCCAAATATTCTTCTTATCATGACCGACGACCAGGGTTATGGCGTCTCCAGTACCTTCGGCGGTGTCATCCCTACACCTGCATTGGATCGGGTCGCGAACGCCGGACTGCGCTACACCCAGTTCCACTCCACCGCGCTGTGCTCACCAACGCGTGCAGCGCTGATTACTGGCCGCAACCACCACTCCGTCGGTTACGGAGTGATTGGCGAATTGTCTACTGGCTATCCCGGCTACGATTCCATCATCGGCGTGGAGAACGCCACCATCGGGACCATCCTCCAAGGCAATGGCTATTCGACATCCTGGTTCGGCAAGGACCACAACACCCCGTCTTTTCAGTACAGCTCCGCCGGCCCCTTTGATCAATGGCCCATCGGCATGGGCTTCCAATATTTCTATGGCTTCGTTGGTGGCGAAACCGATCAGTGGACGCCCTATCTTTTTCGCAACACAACTGCCGTGACTCCATGGGTTGGCCGCCCGGGCTACAATCTGACCACCGACCTGGCCGATGACGCCATCCATCACGTGCGTGAATTGAATGCGTCCGCGCCCGACCAGCCGTTCTTTGTCTATTACGTGCCGGGCGGCAGCCACTCACCACACCAACCTACTAAGGAATGGATCGACAAGTTCCGTGGCAAGTTCGACATGGGTTGGGAAAAGATGCGCGAGCAGATCTTTGAAAACCAGAAACGACTCGGAGTGATCCCCCCGGACGCAAAGCTTACCCCCTGGCCGGACGGCCAAGCCGAGTATGCCGGCGCTAAGCTACCAAGATGGGACTCGCTGACAGATGTCCAGAAAAAACTCTACGCCCGCCAGGCAGAGGTCTTCGCCGCATATACCGCATACACGGACTATGAGATCGGCCGAGTAATCCAGGAAGTCCAGGACGAAGGTAAACTCGACAACACTCTCATTATTTATATCTGCGGTGACAATGGCACCAGCAGCGAAGGAACGACGGAAGGCACATTCAATCAATTCACCGCGTATAACGGCGTCCTTACGCTCCCTGAACCACTTCAAATGCTGCACTACGAACAATGGGGCTCAGCCTCAACCTATCCGCACATGTCGGTGGCGTGGTCGTGGGCGTTCGATACACCGTTCAAGTGGACTAAGGCGGTGGCTTCGCATTTCGGAGGAACGCGACAGGGGCTGGCGATTTCTTGGCCCGGCCACATCACCGACCTCGGCGGCATCCGGACTCAGTTTCATCACATGATAGATATAGTGCCCACAATCCTGGAGGCCACTGGTATCCAGGCACCGGATATAGTGGATGGCATCAAACAGAAGCCAATCGAAGGCGTGAGCATGGCTTACACATTCGATAAGGCCAATGCCAGAGCTCCTTCGAAACGCAATACGCAGTATTTCGAGATGGTTGGCTACCGCGCGATGTATCACGACGGTTGGATCGCTGCTACCACTCCGCCCGCGCCGGTATGGGAACTGGCAACCGGCAAGTTGCCCAACCTTCTGGACGGTTACAAATGGGAGCTCTATCACATCACTGAGGACTATTCGGAGTTTAACGATCTTGCCGCCAGCAATCCCGACAAGCTGAAAGAACTGCAGGCGCTTTTTATGAAGGAGGCCACCAAATATCATGTATTCCCGTTGGATAACTCAGCCTTCTCGCGAGCCCTCACGCCACGGCCCAGCGCCGTTGCCGGGCGCACGGTTTTTACGTACCTAGGCGAGAACGCAGGTATTCCTGTCGGCAATGCTCCCAGCATCTTGGACAGAGATTACACTATCACCGCCAATGTAACTATACGGTCCGGCGGCGCGGAGGGAATAATTGCGACCGAAGGCGGCCGCTTTGGCGGGTATGCGCTAATGCTGAGCCCAAGCGCCAGGTGGATACTGAACAGTGTAGTCTTTAAGAGAATCTGGGCGTCCTTGTTAATGTTGGGGCTGTTTCTGGCCATTGTGGGTAGGGCGGGCAAGTTGAGAAGACGTTTTAGCTACGCTCTATTGCTGGTCGCGACACTCGGACTCGTCCTCTCCTTCGCCACTGACATATTCCATATCGGCCGAGGCAGGCCCGTGTTCATCTACAACTTGCTTGACCTGGAGCGCTTCCGATGGGAAGGACTATCCTCACTAAGTGAAGGTAAACACGCCATCGTTTTCAACTTTAAGTACGACGGGCCTGGACCGGGCAAAGGTGGAACAGGCGTGTTGTCAGTGGACGGAAACGAGGTCGCCCGTAAGTCGATGGCGCACACCATTCCGATGCTCGTGCCGTTCGATGAAACTTTTGACGTCGGACTCGATACCCGCACTCCGGTGGACTTTACCTACGACGTCCCATTCCGATTCACGGGTAACATTGACAAGCTGACCTACAACATCGGACCGTCACAGTTGTCAGCCGAGGATCAGAGGAAAGTCGATAACGCTATGGCCCAGGTCAACAATTAGTGATAGTTGAAAGAGTTCAGGCCGGGAATCTCGCAAAATTCGAGATCCACTTTGGTCTTGCGCCCGATTAGTCGTGCCGGTTCAGATGGTCGATGCAACACCATCCAATCCGCTGATTCGACAATGCTTTCCGCAGAGACATGGTCCATTCGGCTGTTCTTTGCCAAAGCCTTGCCAGAGTAGTGCGCCGGCTGATCTTACAAGGGCAAGGGTTTTAGCTTTTGTTTTCAATACAGGGTGGGTTTGTGCGTAGTGTTGCGTCGACCCATTGAGACCACCGCGTTAATCAGGAGCTGACTCGGGTAGTGAGCTATCGAGGGTTCCTCCTTCGAGTTGGTACTTTTGACAATTGCGTTAATGGTTTCCGCCCGACACACTTCGCCTCGATCTTTCCAGGGAGGCGCTGCCCAGGTCCTACGGGACGGTAGTGAAGGCGTCTCCCCCTTTATATTTTCCTATGGGCAAAAATAGCTGGGTCGAAAGCGCACTCGGTTAACCGTTCAGTTTCCGGTTTGCACTTTAGCTAAATCATTAGTGTTGACAGTCACGACGGTTCGGATATTAGATGCTGACTGGAAATCCCTCGAAGTTGGCTCGCGCCGCCGGAGCCGCCGCCTACGTTCTCGGCCAATAGCTTTAATAAATAATTCACCGAGCCATGTCATTGAAGCGAATTCCCAGAAAGCCTGATCAGTATAACCGGGGTGGGGTGTATCTTTGTGAGCTGCCAAAACAACTCGTGACCGAGAAAACAGATGGGACAGTGCGCCAGCGGGATGGCGTTGAACGACACGGATCGCCTCCGTGCGTGGTGATCTCTTCTAACGATTTCAACGAAAATCAGACTAGCGGTTTAATAGTCCTGCCGTTGATAAGCGGCCTCAAAGTTGAATTAACAAAATTCAAGAACGTTCCGCCGACTTGGGTTCGTGTCATATTCCAAGGCGAAGCTGCATTCGGCCTTGTGGAACAAATTCGCTACATCGACCGAAGCCGGTGTGGGGTCCAAATCGGTCAACTGGTCGAGTACGATCTGAAGCAGGTCGAAGACAAATTGAGAGAACTTCTTTTGCGTAACGTTTGGTGTCGCGAGTAAATTTGGGTTGGAATCTGCGCCAACTCCTGGTAAACCGGGCAACCGGACATGTCCTATCCACTATTCAAGTTTCTGTTGTCTTGGGCAGGACTTGGCCGGAAACTTGGCCGGGTTGATCAGTGCCGCGAATATCACCGCGGTCAGTGCATCGAGTTGCGAACATCGACGAGTATTTGATCATAGGCGTCCAACCGAATGAAGCCGAACCTTGGAAACTCGAGGTCGACAATCACAAATAGGACAATGGCCGTAAATGCGGCAAATCCGAGTATATGCAACCAGCTTTTTTGCCCGTTATCCGCCATACCGTATCCAGCAAATAGAGCCGCCGCCCAGCCTAGAAAAATTAGAAGGTAGAAGAGCACCGTCGGCGGATGGCTGCGCGCAGCAGTAGTGCGCGTAGTCGCGATATCAAACATTTCATTAATGGCCGGGAGCAAAAGCTTCGCGGGGTCTCTAGAATCTGGATTTTGGACGGCGGTTACCGCCTGCGTCCATATTTCATCCTGAATCACCTTAGTTCGAGCCAAATCCGCTTCGTAAGCAGCCTTATTAGGACGTTTTCGATACGTCTCGAGGCGCGAATCCACGTAGGACTGAAACAAATCGCGAAGCGGCAGTTGGGTCGGCGGGGCAAGCAGGTCGAGGCGAAGGTAAGCCGTGCGGATCGCATTGGCCTCCTCTGTGATGAGTGACCTCCGCAGATCAAACCTAGACGCGGCACCATAGAAACTGAAGGCAACCATGAGCCCGAAGAGCCCAAATACCGCGCCCTCGATGGCGGACAGACCAGATAAGTGTTCCTGTACCCCGGCGCGGTTGTCGTGTCGCTTTCTTATTCTTCGCCCTATCTCTATACAAAAAATTATGCCGCAAAAGATGATGCCAGCATACAGGGGCGCAGAAAGAATTACGTTCATCGGCTAGCTCCTTCTTGTAAGGACACAACTAATGAACAACCACAAAGCGTCGAGGGCCAGATTCACCCGTAGATGTGCATTAGTCTGATTCTACAGGGGAAATGCGGTCAACTCCTGGTAAGTCGCGTAACCGGACTTGAACGAAGCCACCCGGCGGCAGACGCTACGCGTGAGGTAGTGGAGCGTTGGTTGCTCGACGGTTTGATGTAAGTGTGGGTCACAGGAGGTGTCCCGTGACCCATCTCAGAAAAATGATGCTGGAAGATCTCCAGCGTCGTAATTATGCCGAAACTACCATAAACAGTTACATCCGGATAGTGGAAGATTTCTCTCGACGCTTCCAGCGTCCTCCAGACCGACTGGGCCCCCAGCAGATTCGCGAATACCAAGCGGAACTGTTCAAGAAGCGAAAGATGGCGCCAAGCACCGTTACGGTATATCTTGCGGCTCTTCGGTTCTTCTATACCAAGACTCTCAAGAGGGGCTGGAATGTAGCCGAGACCCCCTATCCGAAAAGAGCCGAGCACGTTCCCTCGATCCTGAGCCAGGAAGAAGTGGCGCGACTCATCGATGCGGCTCGCACTCCCTTCCATCGCACGCTGCTGATGACGCTCTACGCCACCGGAGTGCGACGCGCCGAGTTGACCCACCTGAAAATTTCGGACCTCGACAGTCAGCGCATGGTAGTTCACGTCCAGGGTGGCAAGGGACGTAAAGATCGCGACGTGATGCTTAGCCCAAAGCTGCTCACGGAACTGCGTGAGCATTGGCGTCGGTTAAGGCGCAAGCCAAGCCAGTGGCTGTTTCCAGGCAACCGGAACCATACCAGCGATAAGCCGATTTCTACGAAAGTGGTTTGGCATGCATGCCGGAATGCCGCCAAGCGAGCGGGCATCCAAAAACGGCTGCACCCGCATACCCTGAGGCATTGCTTTGCAACGCATCTGCTGGAACAGGGCGCGGATCTACGCAACATCCAGATGCTGTTAGGCCATAACGACCTGGAACAAACCACCATCTACCTCCATGTTTCTGAACGCCGCCTGAACGCGACAGCGAGTCCACTGGACTCACTGAAACTCAAAGACAGGCCACCCCAGGAAGAATAGATGAGTCGGCCACCGCTCGAGGTGGCCGATCTGGTCCGCGCCGCGGGAGACGCATTCATCGAACGAAGCCGTAAGTGGATCACCTGGAAGCACGTCAAAGTGCTACTGGCCATTGCGCGGTGTCGCACCGCCGCGCTCGGCGGCCATCTCGATGAATGCACCCGCTGCGGACATCGCGCCATCTCCTTCAACTCGTGCAGAAATCGGCACTGCCCAAAGTGTCAGGCAGGAGCTCGCGATCGCTGGCTCGCAGCACGTCGCCAGGAGCTTCTCCCGACGCGTTACGTCCATGTTGTCTTCACGCTTCCTCGTCATTTGGCCCCGTTGGTTTTGCAGAACAAGAACGTCATCTACAATCTCCTGTTTCGCACCAGTGCGGAAACCCTTGTGGAAGTCGCGCGCGATCCCCAGCATCTCGGTGCAGAAATCGGCTTCTTCAGCGTGCTGCACAGCTGGACTCAAAAACTCGAATTTCACCCGCATGTACATTGCGTGGTGCCGGCCGGTGGATTGTCTGCCGATCACACGCACTGGATCAAACCACGCTACGATTTCTTTCTCCCCGTCGAGGTGCTCGGCGCTGTCTTTCGCGGCAAATTCCACGAAGCGCTCAAGCGTGCCTTTCATGACGGCGAGCTCAATTTTCATGGAGACTTGAAGCTCCTCGCTCAGCCGAAAACCTTTGCCGCGTGGCTGAGACCACTGTTCCGAAAGGACTGGGTGGTCTACTCGAAACGTCCGTTCGGAGGCCCAGAGCATGTGCTCCGTTATCTGGGCCGTTACACCCATCGCGTGGCCATCTCCAACCATCGTCTGGTCTCGTTTGCTGACGACACGGTCACGTTTCGTTGGCGCGATTCCGCCCACAACAACGAACAGAGGTCGCTGCCTCTATCTGTCGATGAATTCTTGCGCCGCTTCCTGTTGCATCTGCTCCCCGAAGGATTCGTGCGCATCCGAAACTTCGGCTTCCTGGCCAATCGCAGACGTGCCACCACCTTGCCACTTTGTTTCCAACTGCTCGGTGCGGCACCGCAAACCGAGCAAGCGGCCTCCACCGCCCGTCCGAGCGATCTTTGGTCTTGCCCCAAGTGTGGCGGGCCGATGATGGTCGTCGGAAGACTCACCCCTGCTGAAATCCAACTTCGCTCTCCTCCGGAGGTCACGGCTGCGGCATGAAACGACGTTCTCCAATTCGAAAACGTGTTTCGACCCGCTCCGTACCTCTGTGTCTTGCCGCGGAACGAATCTCCTTTTCCAACTTCTTTGACCACGCACTTCACGATCCTTTTTCGCAACGGCCAACTTCCGGCTCATACAGTCACGTGTCGCGCTCTGCGGCACAGCCTCGGCGCAGTTCGGCGCTGCTCCTTCACACCATCGAATTTGCATAGGGCCCGCGTCCGCCGCAACCGCGGGCGGCTTCCTTCAAGTCGTTGTATCGAAAGCGCTGAACTCACCGTGCTCGTGTATGCGCCTCGCCCCTTCGCGCTTCCGATACAACCCTAAGACATCTGGGTACTAAAACCCACTTGTCCGATTTGCGCGTTTACCAGGACTTGGGGAATCAAAACTGATCGGACACCATGGCAGGGTCGCGTTGCGTGGTGTGGTCGAAGCGCAGTCGCTTTGATACTGTCTAAAGATTGCAGGCAGTGGTTTCTCGCTTGGCCTAGACGGAAGGTGTTCGAAAACAGATGACGATTGATAATGCAGCTCCCGCTAGCAAACCAGCAATTCACGAAACGCCAGGAAGTTCGCGAAACGTATATTTCTGGGTACTGGGGACCATCTCGGGCGCAATTTTTACCCTGGTTCTGGTAGGAGCGCTCGTGTGGTTGTCCACTGGGTTCGGGCTATGGCACTTGATGGGCAGTTTGCGTGGAGGACTCACGCATATACATGTGGATCAGCCGACCGTGGTTCGCCAGATTCAGCAATTGCAGCGGCTGGAAACCGTGAGCTACACCATGGATAAGATTATTTCCGGCGAGCATGCCAATGCTTACCTACCCAAGTTTTTAGCCGGTGACCGCCTGCTGCTGGTGGTTCACGGAGAAGTTGTTGGGGGGATCAATCTAGCGGAGTTGCAGCCAGGGGATGTCCTGACACAGGGGCAGAAGGTGTCCATTCACCTGCCCGCGCCCGAGGTTTTCAGCACGCGCATCGATAATGCGAAGACAAAAGTATATTCGCGTGACACCGGTCTATTCTCTTCTCCAGACCCTAATCTCGAAAGCGAAGTTCGCGAAGAAGCGGAGCGCCAACTCCAGCAAGCCGCGCTACAGGATGGCATTCTGAAGATCGCTGCTGACAACGCACGAAGCACGATCACAAGCATTTTAAAGGGCTACGGTTTTCACGAAGTGGAAGTTCGGTAGGTTCCTGGCGGACAGCCTTTCAAATACCATCAGAAAGGCGATCAGTGCTCGGTTACCCGGCTTACTGTGGAGGCTAGTACCCACATCTCCGGTTTGCGCGTTAATCAGGACTTGTCTCGGTTCCAGCCGAAACGGCTGAGTCGGCAAAACGGTCGATCAGCGCCCAGCATGCATCGAAAATTCGGTCGCGAAAACATTGATTTGCCGCTTCAAGCAATTTATCAGTTTCCTGAAGGGCCTTGCGATTCCATTGCAAACGTTCGGACGTGATTGGCAATAGACGAACTTCCTTCATGTACTCATCGAAAACTTCCGGTAAGCCCTTTTCATACGGCGCGAGCCAAGACAACGTGCGCAGCATTCGCACACAGCCTGCCGGAAGGCCGATCTGATATGTCACGATGGATCGGGCAACGGCGACGACCTTCTTGGCTGAGGAGTCCCGTTTGCTGGGATTTGCCATTGAGGAAGTCTATCGCGGAATCAAGATGCCCGGGGTACTATGCGCCACATGGACGGTTAGCGCGTTAATCAGGAGTTGACCGCATTGGACCTCAGCGATCCACGTTATCCAGGACCCAGATGCTGCCGGACTCTTCGGACATTGTCATCACGAGTTTGTCCTGGGTGAGCGAAAGCCCCACAGGCGGTATCCACCGGGGAACCATCAGTCGGGGGCTTTCAAATTTCGACACCTGAAACGGCTGCCCAATAGGCGTTCCCGCCTCCGGATCGAAGTGGATTCCCCAGACATTGAAGAAACCGCCGCGCCCAGAGAGAAAGTAAATTGTCCTCCCATCTGGTGACCAGCGAGGCTTATCGTCCCAGTGCTTGCTGTCAGTAATTCTTGTCCACCGGCCACCCGATATGGGCACTGTGTAGAGCGTGGATTCCGGATTGGGTGAGTTCGCGATTGCTTCAAAGACGATCCATCGACCGTTAGGAGAGGAGTGTGCCTGGAAGAGCAGGTGCTTAGAATCGGACACAATCATTTGTGCCTTGCTCTCCGCATGCGGCGCCGAAGCGATCGGGAGCAATAAGATTTCCTCCGCCTGAGGTGTGCTTTGGCCCACCACCAGCCACTTGCCGTCTCGAGACCAATCAAAAACGGACCAATGCGGGTCGCTCACAGTTGTCAGTGGCTCTTCGTCGTGGCTTTGGTCGGACCAAACCATAAGCTGCTGCTCCTTTGTCCCGAGCTTTCGACGCTCGTAAGCCAGTTGCACGCTGTCGGGCGACCATACTCCGCTCCAGCGTGAATAATCGTCGGAAATGAACGGAGCATCGCGCCCATCCACCAGCGACTTCAGCCACACTTCGTTTCGGACATCTAGAAAACCCACCCCGGAGCTTTCGCCATGGGGAACAAAATAGACGACCTTCGTACCATCCGCCGATAAGACTGGGTCTAGAGACATCCTTCCAGGCGACGTTATCGCATCGCCTTTCCCTCTAATGTGGCCAGTCGTGGCATCGAACGGGAAGAGCCAACTTCGGATGTGCTGCGACTTGGCTGTGTAGGCTAGCCGCCTACCGTCGGCCGAAACCGCGACTCTCGAATCGGGTCCCGGTCCTGTGGTCAGGCGCTCGACCCCCGTAGCTCGTAGCGTCTTAGGATCGACTTTCATCCTCCAAACGTTCTCGCCCCTCTGTAGGCCCGCTCGAAGTAAATGGCATCGCCCGAGGGTGACCAGGAGAAAGAGTAGTCCCCTAGTTGTTCACCAGGGTCACCTTGGGTAGACGCCTCTGCGAGTTTTCTCTGAACCGCAAAAGCAATGTCGAACTTGACTCCGGGCCCTCCAGCAATCGGTAACCATCCAAAAGCTGGGAGTTGGCGAAGAATCCGCTGCCCACACCGTGACTCTCTTTCCATCCGGATACCACGCGGCTGAACCCGCGAAGAGATTGTTTTGCGTGAGGAAGTCGGCTAGAACCTCGCTGGGTGCACTGCCATCAAGTTGCGCCACGTAGAACCGGTTGGGATAACTAATCGAAGTCTGGAACAACACCTGCAAGCTGTTCGGGGACCACCGCGGGTTGTAGCCGAAAGGTGCGATCTTTCGTTCGAGTCCCGCTCCCCCAAGCGCCGGGACAATATATATTCCTCCGTCACCCTCCTCGGAACGGTACGCAATGTATTTGCCATCCGGAAGCCAATCCGGCTCCCAATTTTGACCCGGTCCCTTGGTGATCTGTATAGGATCGCCGCCGCTGACCTGCTGGACCCAATGTTCAACTTCCTCTGCGATCCAACCATAAGCGAGGTACGGGCCGTCGGGCGACCAAGTCGCACC
>CAVTII010000004.1:0-49977 GCA_963734705.1 uncultured Acidobacteriota bacterium
TCCGGTTATGCGACTTCTATGTAGGTCCTTGTCAAGAGGCAAAAAGCTCTCCTGACGCGCTCAGGAGGAGCGCGGGTGTAAGATCTTGGGTTTCGTCAGCGCGTCGCGTTGGCCTCTCGGCCGCGGTTTCTATCTAGGATAGAACCAGACTTCCATTTGCTGGTGCAGCTCGTCTGGCTGCCCAGAAGATTGAGTTTGTGTTTTCCTGCCAGTCTCGGAACTAATCAACGGGAGCAGCAGGTGCTCACGCCCCTGCGCCCAGTCGGTTTAACGGCAAGACCTGGCAGGCCTCGCGCTGAAAAAACTTTATTTTCGCCGTGCGGTCTCAGGCAGCCGTACGGGTCTCCTGGTCGATCACCAAGAAATGGCATTGCCCACGATCCACGGCCATCAAGTAGGCCACCAGTTTTCTGGCCACCGCCAGCGTGGCGCGATTGGCGTTGCCCTTTTGCTTTTCCCGGTCATAGAGCAGTGCCAGCGTTGGGCTGTAGCGTGGGGCCATCTTGGCCGCTTCGATCAGCGTGGTCTGCAGATGTTTGTTGCGCTGTTTCGACAACGGCGTACGTTGCACGGTGTTCGCTGAACGTTGCTCATCGCCGCACAGGCCGCAGTAGCTGATGGCTTTCTTAATCGACGAAATCCGCTGCACCTCACCGATTTCCAATGCCCACGTCAGCGCCGTGATCGGCCCAATCGCCGGAATGCTCATCAGGCGCTCGACACGTTCTACCAGCAGGCCGTCTTGCTGCAGGGAGTGGATCAGAGCACTTTCCATTTTGCCTAGCCGCACCACCATTTCCCGGCACTGACCGAGCAGCGAGCGCAAGCTTTCGTCGATGTCCGGGTTGCTGGCCAATAGTTCGCGGAAGTAGCCGGCTTTGTGGAGCTTCTGCTTGTTGTAGCTCACTCCCGCTTCCATCAGCAGCGTGCTGATCTTGATTTTCATCTGCACCATCTGACGCACCAGTAAGTTGCGATAGCGCAGGGTGCGTCGCCGTTCGCGAATCGCCGTCGGAGCCATGTAGCATTCCGGCAGAAAATCACAGCGCAGACAGTCGCAAATCTTGTTGGCGTCGATGCGATCGTTTTCTTTTTCGCGGCGGCGATGGCCCGCAGCATCAAGGGATGGGCTACTTTCAACTCAGCAGCGTGGGGCTTTAGGTGATCGTAGATCCAGCCGGAGAACATCGTGGCTTCCAACGCTGCGCTCCACGGCTGTGGCAGCGTCTTCATCCAGCGATCTAAATCAAAACGTGTGGCGGGAATCCATCTTCGGCATCGATCTTGCCACTGCTGTCCTTCACGCAGTAGCTGATCTTCTGCTTGTGAACATCTAGCCGCAATTTCTCATTCTAAATTGAAAAACTGTTGCTTCATGGCATAACTCTTTTGTCTAGAAAGAAATCCTGCCAAGGAGGAGCAACAGCCTTATGACCACAGAGTGTAACCAGATTGTCTTCGGATTTCATCCCCAAAAGCGACGCGAGATCCGCGCGCAGTTCGACGGTGGGGCGATCACCAGCGACGGCGGTGGTCTGCTGCTGCGGGAGGTCGAGAAGCGCATGGGATCCTCCACCAATTTGCCGCCTGCTTCACCGATTATCGGAATCCCGATCTGATCGAACATCCGGTGAAGCAGTTGGTGGCCCAGAGAGTCTATGGGCTGGCCCTGGGATATGAAGATCTGAACGATCACGAGGAGTTGCGGAACGATCCTTTGCTGGCGGTGCTGGTTGAGAAGGAGGATCCCGATAAGGGAGCGCTAGCCGGAAAGAGCACCTTAAACCGGCTGGAACTGACCAAAGAGACGGCCAGTCGGAAGGAGCGCTACAAAAAGATCGTGCTGGATCACGGAGCCGTGGACCGCCTGCTGGTGGAGGTCTTCCTGCAGGCTCACCAGGAGGCGCCGCAAGAAATCATTTTGGATTTGGACGCCACCGACGATCCGCTGCACGGGCAGCAGGAAGGTCGTTTCTTCCATGGCTACTACGGACACTACTGCTACCTACCGTTGTACATTTTCTGTGGAGAGTTTCTGCTGTGTGCGCGATTGCGATCGTCGAACATCGATGCCTCAGCAGGAAGTGTAAAGGAGCTGCAGCGCATCGTAGGGCAGATTCGTTCCGCGTGGCCATTGGTGCGCATCGTGGTGCGCGGGGACTCCGGATTTTGCCGTGAGGAGTTGATGGCTTGGTGCGAAGCGAACCGCGTAGAGTACTTGCTGGGACTAGCGAAAAATGAACGCCTGAAAGCGGAGATCGCCAAGGAGATGGCGGAGGCGAAAGCGCAGTACCAACAGACCGGACGCGCGACTCGGCGGTTCAAAGAGTTCTTCTATCAAACGCTGAAAAGCTGGAGTCGTGTGCGACGGGTGGTGGCCAAGGCCGAGCATCTGGAAAAAGGAGAGAACCCGCGATTCGTAGTGACCTCGCTAAGCAGAGAAGCATGGCCGGCACAGGCCTTGTATGAGGAGCACTACTGCGCTCGTGGTGACATGGAGAATCGCATAAAAGAGCAACTGATGCTATTCAGCGACCGCACCAGCACGCACTACCTGCGCAGCAATCAACTGCGCTTGTACTTTTCTTCGATCGCCTATGTGTTGTTGCAGATGCTGCGGCGACTGGGACTGGCGGGAACGGAGTTGGCCCAGGCCCAGTGCAACACCATTCGGCTCAAGTTGCTGAAGATCGGCGCGCTGATCCGCATCACGGTGCGCAAGGTGTGGATCTCCTGGGCAGGTGGTTACCCCTACGTCGCGCTGTTCCAGCAAGTCCATGAAAAGCTGTGTGCCGTGCCGCTAAAGTATTGAAAAATAAAGATCCCGAACAACTTTTTTCTCGACACTGTCAACCGGTGGTGAGGTGTGCCCCGAAACCGCCTCGGAGAGAGAAAAACTCTCACGACAAGCGAAAAACGAATCAGCTACACAACCGTAGCTCGCGAAACTAGCTCGCAACTCCCGATTCGAACAATATTCATTCCTCTTCTAACAAGCCGTGAGAGATGACGGCTAGGCCGATGTAATACATAGGTTGCATGAGGAGCCTCCTTGGTGTTTCTGAATCAGCGTGGCGCTGAGTTCAGCTTTTCTACACCAAGCGCTCCTCCTTGACCTATACATTCAAACTTACCAGGAGTTTGCTTCAAAGGACTTATTTCGACCACACGTTGCTGCTTCGTTCCCGTAAACGTGCTTCACCTGTCAGTTATTTGGCGACGGCTTTTTCCAACAGCTCTCTCGCTTGTTCTTGCGTTCGCTCGATGTAGCGACCGGAATGGCTAGGGACATTCCCTTCTCTGCCCAGGTGACGAGCAGCAGAGCCTATTCCCCCAATCCGACTCGCCGCAATAGGGCCTGAAACCTCACATCATTGCGCACCGGGTCGCAAATAGGCTCAACTTTTAGCATTGCGATTCCACTCGAGTGCAGCTCGTACGCCTTCTCCAGCCATCGCAGTGCTTCCTCTCGATGCCCCATCCCCATGTGTGCCCAAGCCAGTGGCGCGGGATCCACGGGATGCTGCCTGTTCATTTCTTCCAGTGCTTGCAGCGCCTGGCGCGCCTGTTCCTGGTGTCCCCACTGGCCATACACCCGCGCTTTAGCCGACCAGTACCATGCACCTCTCCCCGCTCCTCGCTTGGCATTTTCAATGTCCGCAATCGCTTCTTTGTACATACCCTTCGCTGCGTACGCATTTTGAATCATGTGGCCGTGCGAGAAATCGGGATCCATTTCCAAAACTAGCCGCAACTGCTCAATCGCCCTGTCGTAATCCCGCGCATAATACAGTAGCACTCCGCGATCCGCCGCAATGATTAGCGACAGCGGGTCCAGTCTTTTCGCTTCGTCGCTCTCCTTAAACGCCTCTTCAAATCGTCCCCGAAATCCCAGATGCTCCGCGTACCAGTGATGTGCCGTCGCATAATTGGGGTTCAACTCAATCGCCCGTTTAAACTCCTTCTCTGCCGTGTGCCAGTCCCAGTCGTAATCTTGAATCACCAGCGCTAGCGCCGTGTGCGCCTCCGGCAGCTTGTCGTTTAGCTCCACCGCCCGCAACGCCGCGGCCCGCGCCTGCGGCATATAGCGCGATGAACGAGACATGCTGTAGCCGGTCATCAGCGTGTATGCATTCGCTAACCCCGCATACGCCGGTGCAAATCGCGGGTTTTTCTTGATCGCGCCTTGAAAACAGACAATCGCTTGCTCAAACCCGGAATTCGTTCGTTTATTCAACAGGTACAACCCCTTCAAATATTGGTCATACGCTTCATAAACCTCGCGCGACATCCCAGTCGCCACGACCGGCCCGCCGGCCTTTTTCGCGCCCAGCGTCTGCTGAATCTCGTCCGCGGTTTCCAGCGCAATATCGCTCTCTACCGTCAGCAGGCTTTGCACTTCGCGATCGAATTCCTTCGTCCACAGCTGCGTCTGGTCCTTCGCCCGGATCAGTTGCGCTGTAATCCGCACTCGCCCCGCCTCGCGCCGCACGCTTCCTTCGAGTACGTACTGCACGCCCAGTTCGCGCCCGATCTGGTCCGCATTCTCCTGCGTGCTCTTGTAATGCATCACCGACGTTCGCGCGATCACTCCAAAATGTTCCGGGTCCATCAACCCGAGTTGCGCGATCATCTCCTCCGTCAACCCGTCGCTGAAATATTCCTGTCCCACATCTCCTGTCAGATTCTGGAAGGGAAGCACTGCCAACATCACTTTTGCATTCCTTGTGGCTTCTAGCTTCACTGCCTCTCGTTTCGCAGCCTCACGCCCACGCACCCACCTGACTCCCATGCCGACCGCCGCCAACACCACCATCGCCAGCAGCACCCCCACAATCCACGGCGCCACACTTGTCCGCGGCTCCTCCACCTTCTCCCGCTTAACACCCGCCCACCGGCTCTCTCCACTCCAAACGAAATCCCGAATCGGCGGCGACGGCTCCTCCATCGCGATCACGGATTTCACTGCTCGCTCTGTATCCGTCTCCTCCACCCGTACTTTGATCCGGTATCCAACTTTCGGCAGCGTCTCGATGTACCGCGGATCGCTGGCGGTGTCGCTCAGCACTCCCCGCAACTCGCTGATCGCCGCATTCAGCCCATGCTCAAAATCAACAAACGTCTCCTTCGGCCACAGCAATTCACGCAACTCCTCCCGCGTCAACACGTCTCCGTGCCGCTCCAGCAGCGCCCTCAGCACCTGGAACGGCTGCGCACGCAGCTTCAGCTTCGTATCGTATTTATAGAGTTCCCGCGTCCGGCTGCGCAGTTCGTAGGGCCCAAACCGGTAATTGGCGATCTGTTCTTGCATACTTAAACCTGTGGACCTGCGGGGACGGTAGGCGCATCTTCCCCTGTCCTTACCCTCCTCGCAAGTTAAATTTCCTGCAATCAGTTGCTTGGGCACTGACCTCAATCCCACCTTTTCCTGACCTTCGCTGCATTGACCCCTTCCTCACAATTTGCGATACCTGCCCCACATTTTGGCCGACTCCCCCCGCGGCGTCGCTCCATCTTCGAACTGCACTCGGTCGATCTCGGAGGCAGAATCATGAGTTCCATCCCCGGCAGCAGCCTATTGCGCCCCATTGCCCAATCTTTGAAATTCCGGTCAGACTTTGCCCTGCGAGCCCGGTTCCTGTCTGTGGTGCCTTCCGTGCTGCTTCTCGCCCTGCTCGCAACTCTCTGCGGAGCGGGACCCACCTCGGCCCAAGGATTCATTTTCGTTACGTCCCTTACAGATAAGATAAACGGCGTTGGTGGGTGTTCGTTGCAGGAAGCCATCTACTCTGCGAACTTCGACGCCAACATCGCGGTTTCATCCTACGACGCCAACGGGTTACCAAACTTCGTGACAACCAATTGTCTGCCGGGTAATGGAAACGACAGGATTATCCTGCCCACGGAAGGAACTTTTACCCTCTCCACCATTGTGGACGACATCGAAAGTGTCCTTGGCCCAGCGGCAACTCCTAGCATTAGGTCAGTGATGACCATTGAGGGGAATGGCTCCACTCTGCAGTGGAACGGACCACAGCACGCCCGTGCCTTCTCGATTGCCGCAGGCGGAGATCTGACCATCCGAAATATGTATATCAAGGGATTCACCGCAAAAGGCGGCGATGGTGGAAGCGGCGGCGGAGGAGGATTGGGCGCAGGTGGCGCGATCTACGTCGAAGGAGGTCGACTCACCGTTGAGAACTCCACATTCGACTTCAACCGGGCGATTGGAGGAATCGGTTCCGTCCGCGCCTTGCTTCTAGGCGGTGGCGGCGGTGGTGGCGGGTTGGGAGGCAATGGCGGGACGACTATCCACGGAACCAACGGCGGCAACAGCGGAGGCGGTTCGCGCGGCAATGGCGTTAGCGGAGGTGGCGGCCCCGGAGCAGGCAGCGGTGGGGGTGGAACGCTGAGGGATGGAATCATGGGCGGGTCCATCGATTTAAGCACTGGAGGAGCCGGAGGAATTGCATGCGGTGGAACGGGCGGAAACGCGGACGGCGGGGATGCATCAAGTGCAACCTGCCCCGGCGGCGGCGGGGGCGGTGGTGGCGGAGGATCGGACACCGGCAAGGGGGGAAATGGGAGCTATGGCGGTGGGGGCGGTGGCGGTGGCAATAGAACGTTCCTCGAGGATGCGGATGCAGGGATGGGTGGCTTCGGAGGCGGAGGCGGTGCCGGCGATCACGGCGGAGCCGGGGCCTATGGTGGTGGAGGCGGGGCGAGCACCGGATTTTCGTTCTTAAGCTTAGATCCAGATCCAGGTGGTCAACCTGGGAGATTCGGCGGCACGGGAGGGAATCCGTATGGCGGTGGCGGCGGCGCAGGGCTAGGGGGGGCCATCTTTAGCCACAATGGAAGGGTGGTCATCCAAAACAGCACCTTTACTACGAACTTCGCCTTTGGTGGTTCCAACGCTGTTGACAGCTGCGATGCCGTCAAATGCGTGCTTGCCACCGCCGGCATTGGCGAAGGCGCGGCCATCTTTGCGGTAAATGGCAGCCTCACGGTGCAAAATTCTACGCTTGCCGGAAACGGCACTTCAGGAACCTCCTCTCTCCTGCCGGAAGGGTCCGGGATTGTTGTCGACCTTGAGTCCGGCGTGCCAACTTCATTTACGCTGGAAAACACGATTATTTTTTCAGTAGGTCAAGATCGTGCGTGCTTCTTCTCTCCCGGCGTACAGGCCAGCGGTTCAGGAAATCTGATTGGCAGCAATGCGGGATGCCCGGGAATGGTCAGTTCGGCGGATCCTTTGCTCGGGCCATTGCAGCTGAATTCGCCGGGACTCACCCCGACGATGGCCATTACGGCTGCAAGCCCTGCCCTTGATGCTGCCGATCCGGCGACGTCCCTGGCTTCCGACCAACGCGGCCTGGACCGCCCACAGGGCAACGGATTCGATATTGGGGCTTTCGAAAAGTGCCGCAGCCTGGGCCCAGTCCTCGGCGACTTTTGCGATACCGTCGGTCCGATAAAGGAAGTTCCGCCAACTGCCCAATTGACTATGCTTGTTTCGCCGCCGGGCAGCGGAACGACCGTTCCTACGACCAACTCCTACGCAGTGGGATCAATAATCCCCGTCGGAGCAATCCCCAATCCAGGGTACGCATTTGCCAATTGGACAAGCCCAGTCACCGATCCAACTTCCATAACATCAACGGTGATCGTGGACCACGATCTGACGGTGATCGCCAATTTCACTCCTCTCAACGCCACCATGCTCGGCAACATCATCGCCAAATCCGGCCCCCCGAACGCACGCGTCTGGACTGTCTCTCTCCTCGACAACGGTCCTGGTGTGGCGAACAGCGTGATGATTCATGATTTCACGTTGACGCAAACATTTGGCGCGCCATGTATGCCGATCCTAACGAACGCGGCGACATTCCCCTTGTCGCTTGGCAATCTGGGACCCACGCAGACAAGAACGAACACCGTCACACTCGACTTCACCGGCTGTGCGGCCTCCGCGCGGTTCACCGCGAAATTCACCTATTCCGCGAACAATGGAGCCGTTTCCGGCTTCGTCACGCGCACCAACCAATTCCAATGATTAACACCGCACGCCAAGGAGGTCTGTTCATCAAATCGGCTCGCCTCGCTGCATACTTAGTGGCGATTGTTCTGCTCTCCTGTGCCCCTCAGCCCGCGTACGCCCAGACCGGCCTCATCTTTGTCACCAGCCTCGAAGATAAAATCAGTGACCACGACGGCTGCTCTCTTCAGGAAGCGATTTACTCCTCGAGATTTCATGCCAACATTGCCATCGCCAACTACGATCCCTTTACCAATTTTCCAAATATCATCCGTACGCAGTGCGAAAATGGCACCGGCAACGATGTCATCGTGCTTCCCGCGGGTGCCGTTTTCCAGCTTAGCAAGATCGTGGACGACGCTACGAATCCCTTCGGACCAACCGCAACGCCTCTCATCATGACAAGCATCATCATCGAAGCCAACGGCTCAACATTTCAATATTCCGGAACGGATCTGTTCCGCCTCTTTTCAGTAGGCAGCACCGGTCACCTCACTCTCATGGAGGCCTACATCAAAGGCTTCATCGCAAAAGGTGGTGACGGATCTCCATTCGGCGGCGGTGGTGGACTCGGCGCGGGCGGTGCAATTTTCGTCCACGCTGGCAGACTCGACATCGACAAGAGTACCTTCGAACAAAACGGAGCAACCGGCGGCAATGCCATTGCCTACGCGGGAACCGCCGGAGGAGGAGGTGGTGGTGGCATTGGTGGCAATGGCTATCTGACCGGAAGCTTCTCTATCTGTGAAGGTGGCGGAGGCGGGGGCGGTGCGCGAGGCAACGGTGATATGTTCTGCGGCGGCGGCTCGGGAACGGCCGCATCACAAGGTGCTGGCGGCGGTGGAACTATCAAAAACGGTCACGGCATAGGTCTCGGCGGATTCGATTGCGGTGGGGCAGGCGGCGATGGCGGCAATGCCCAGGACGCACCATGTCCGGGCGGTGGTGGTGGCGGTGCGGGTCGTGTCCTCTTCGTGTCCAGCGGTAACGGCGGGAAAGGGAACTACGGCGGCGGCGGTGGTGGCGGCGCAATCGACGGCGGCAATGGTGGCGATGGAGGATTTGGTGGTGGTGGCGGCGCTGGTTGGACTGGCTTCTTCGGCGGGACTCGCGGCGGCAACGGTGGATTTGGCGGCGGCGGCGGTGCAGGGCAGGATGGCACCCTCGGTGGCGGCCATCCTGGTCACGGTGGAGCTTACGGTGGCAATGCCAATGCACTGAACGGCGGTGGCGGCGGCGCTTTGGGCGGGGCTGTCTTCAACGATAGCGGTGCGGTCCTCATCACCAACAGCACCTTCTTCAATAATTTTGCCCTGCGCGGGCAAGGCGGAAACTATGGTAATCCTGGTGCGGCTGACAACGGTGCCGACGCCGGCGGCGCAATCTTCGCTTGGCAAGGCTCGCTCACGATTAAGAATTCCACCGTTTCTGGGAATCAGGGTACCGGCAGTCTGGCCGGCGTTGCCGTTTCTGGCGCGCAATTCGAACTCGACAACACCATTATCTCCAACAATGGTTTGCAGGAATGCGGTATCGGCACCAGCTCTGCCGCCACCGGGGCAGGAAATCTGATTCAAACCAATGTGGATTGTCCCGGCGTCGTCTCCACCGCCGATCCGTTACTTGGTCAACTCCAAAACAACAATGGGAAGACACCAACGATGGCGCTCCCCTCCACAAGTCCCGCGGTCGACGCTGCAGACGCGGGCACTTCGCTCAGTTCCGACCAGCGCGGCGTTGATCGTCCGCAACCCCTCACGGGCGCTTTCGACATCGGAGCCTACGAATTCTGTCCCGTCCGCCACATCGATCCGATTTTTCTGCCGGCTTGCGAGAGCCGTCCAATAATCGGGACTCCGAATACGCAAATCCTGACTATGATCGCTTCTCCGCCTGCAGGCGGCATCCTCACTCCTCCCGCCGGAAATACGTCCGAATTGAAGGATTCCGTCGTTTTGATCTCTGCCATCCCCAATCCGGGTTACACCTTCGGTTCCTGGACCGGTGCCGCGACGCTCCCCTTCAATCCCTTAACCACTGTCATCATGTCCACAGACCAAACCATCACCGCAAACTTTGCGCCCATCTCCACCAACGTCACCAGTCTGGTTGGCAATATTGTGACCAAGGCGGGCCCCTCCAACGCTCGCGTTTGGACTCTCTCCCTGACCGACAACGGTCCGGCCCCCGCGATCGGATCAACGATTAATACATTTTCCCTCTCCCAAACCGCGGGCGCCGTCTGCACTCCCGTGATCACCAATCTTGCTGCATTCCCAGTGTTCCTCGGGGATTTGGCTGTAACGCAAACCGGAACTGCCAACGTCACCATCGACTTTACCGGGTGTGTTGCAGCCGCCCGCTTCACGGCAACGTTCACTTTTTCTGCGAACGCGGGATTCGCTTCCGGAACGGCTACGCGTACCAATCAGTTTCAGTAGGCAGAAGTGTCACTCATCAAGGAGACGAATATGAAAATAATTCGAGTAATTCTGATCGCAACGCTATTCACGCTCGCGCTCAGTGGCTTTGCACTAGCCGATACCGCACCTACTATCACCCTCGATCCTCTCAGCGGAGCCATCACCGGCGTTGCCGGTTCCACAGTCGGATGGGGTCTCACGCTCGCCAATTTGGGCTCGGACTTCGCAGTCATCACAGGCTCGGATTTCTGCGTCGGCCCGATCACCTCGCCCTGCAGCAATCCCCTCGGCACCTACACTGATTTCGTCGGTCAGCAATTCTTTGTGCTCGGGCCGTCGCCGGAAAGCTCCTCCATTTCCCAATCTTTCGATCTCATGGCGCTTACTGGGGTTGGTACCTTTTTCATCAATCCGCTTGCGCAGCCAGGAGATAAGGCCATCGGCCAGATCGTCCTCAGCTACGATCTCTTCAGTCTGTCGCCCAACGATCCAAACTTTGATCCGACCACTGACACCTTGTCCAACGGCAATTTTCTGATGGCGCCAGCTTCGGTCACTGTGAGCACAACCACGGTACACACCCCCGAACCAGGGAGTCTCTTCCTGTTAGCCTGCAGTTTGTTTGGACTTCTATTGCTGATTAAGCGAGACGATCTGACGAAGATCTTTTCCTATCGTCAGTCCAAGGCTTGTTGACTGTATCCCTGTCTCTTCGAAATTACGCAAACTGGGGTGTTCAGGTTTGCAATCTCACTGCCAGTTGGCGAAAACACCGAGTTGTCCGAAGGCGATTCCAGAGACTGTTTGGTGTTAAGGAGGTTTCGCTAGAGCCGCTAGTTAAAATCGTCCCCATTAGTCAAGCATTTGCGGGTGCAGGCGACGACGATGGCTGGTCAAACCCCCTGAGCGGTCTGCAGGCTCGCTTGAGTTTTGCCCGGGGCCAGGCCCTGAATGGTATTCCCTTGATAGCGGCGTACCTTGAGCTTCGTAATGTGGCGAATGTCGCCAACGGTTTGGAAGTGCCGCTCAATCTAGAAGCAATTCAATTCGAGGTTGTCGACGAACAAGACATTTCTTTGGCTCACGCGAGCCTGCCGAAGGATCAAGCCGCTCTGTTTGACCTAGGCGTTTTGGATGTTTGGGTCTGACTCTTCAGTGCACGCGATAAGCACTTCTATTACTTGCGCCGAAGGTTTTCCATCGAGCAGCGCAAAGACCGAATTTGGTCAAGAATGATTGAGATGACAAAAGTCAAAATCCCAACGGCAGAATAGATGTTTTCAGCCGGGTGTCCTTCCGAGAAAATCTCTGAATCCTGATTTACGCGCTAACCGGAGAAGTGGGTACTAGGATCGACATGTCCGGTTAAGAGCGACCAAATACGAGAGCGCACAGGAGACACAGTTGAGATGGAAAATGAAGCCGGGGCGGTGTCCGCCCGAGTTCGCACCAGCTTCGTAGTACCAAGGCACTTTTGGCAGAGTATTGGGCGGAAGTCAAGTTGCAAAATGTGAATAAGCGGTTACCCTGACGAACGCATCGGCCTCACTGGGGTATACCGGACTTTGAAACGTAGAATTGATCGGCGAGAACCGCTTGTATTGCAGGCACCAAATGGTAGTTCATGCTTAACTTTCGCACGTAGGCCATCGCTCCCGCTTCTAAGCAAGCCTCGAGGAACTCCTTTTCCGCATGTAGCGTAAGGAAAACAATTTTCGCTGTGGAACCGGATGCTCGGAGTTTGTGTGCCGCATCAATTCCACTCAAATTAGGCATGCCGATATCTGTCACGATGACGTCAGGAAGGAGACGGCCAGCGGCCGACACCAATTCAGCACCGTCCGCTACCATCCCAACGATATTAAAATGGGGAGACAGCAAAGCTTTCACTTTTTCGAGGAGAGGCCCATGATCATCCGCGACTATGACTGTCGCGCGAATCGCTCCGCCCATGAGAGATTGTTTTTGTAATCCCACCGTTTGACTCACTAACAAAACCGACTAGCCTGGATTGGTAGCCTAGTTCCACGCTAAACTGCTGTCAAGCTCCGGCCAACGCAAGTATTCAGAAAAAGAAGAGAGAGCAAAGGATTTGTCTTGGCGCCTGATCAACGCGCTTACCGGACAACTGGGTACTTGGATCAATTTGTTCGGTTAGGGTCGCGTCGACCCATTGAGACCACCGTACAAATCGGAAAAGGCGGGTCCGGGTACCGTCCGAGCGTCGAGCCGGAGCTGGTCAGGTGCTCATTGTTGTAGGTCAGACATGTATGGTGCTATACACATTGTTCTATGGGAGAGGCAGCTCGAACTCGGACGCCCGACATTGAGTTTTTCCGTGACGTATTCAACTCCAGTCCCATTGGCATCGCAGTGGAAACTTTAGAAGGGCAGCCTCTTTTCGTCAATCCAGCCTTGTGCTCGATGCTAGGTTTCAGTGAGCAGGAACTCCGCAACAAGCACTGTATCGATTTTTCTCCTCCTGAAGATGCCGAAAAGGACTGGGTTCTTTTCCAACAATTGCGAACGGGCTCGATAGATCACTACCAACTGGACAAGCGTTATTTTCGACAGGACGGCTCGCTGGTGTGGGGTCGCTTGAGTATCTCGCTATTGAAGAGCCGTCCGTCTCGTCTGGTGGTTGCGATGGTGGAGGACATTACAGAGAAAAAGACAGCAGAAGAAGCCCGATTCAGACACGCAGCTATCGTCGAATCGTCTAAGGATGCGATCATTTCCAAAAATCTGGACGGGGTCATTCAGAGTTGGAACGCAGGTGCGGAGCGTATTTTTGGGTACACAGAATCGGAAGCAGTAGGACAGCCGATTACAATTCTAATTCCGCCTGAATCACGGTACGAGGAGAATCAAATTCTTGAAAGACTGAGGGCGGGAGGACGCATTGAGTACTACGAAACAACTCGCGTTACGAAAGCAGGGGAGAAGGTTGCTGTCTCTCTGACAATTTCCCCGATTAAGGACTCAACCGGGAGGCTGGTTGGTTTTTGCAAGGTCGCCCATGACATCACTGAGCAAAAACGAGCGGAAGAGGTATTACACGAGGCGAATCGCGCTTTAGACACCCAGAAAGCGGTGTTTCGATCACAGGAGGAACTGCTGAAAATATTCGTCAAAAACGTGCCTGCCGCAGTGGCGATGCTCGACCGTGACATGCGCTATCTCCAAGTAAGCGACCGCTGGTGTGCTGATTTCTCGCTGGATAGTTCGCAGATGCTAGGGCGCTCTCACTATGAAATCTTTCCGGATATGCCCGAAAGGTGGAAGCAGATTCACCGCCGCGCTCTTGTTGGGGAAACGGTGCGGGCCGAAGAAGACCGTTGGGATCGCGAGGGCGGGACCACTTGGCTCAGATGGGAGATTCGCTCTTGGCAGAATCAGGATGGGGCGCCGGGAGGGGTACTCATCTTTTCGGAGGACATTACCCGCCGCAAGCAGATGGGAGAGGCGCTCTTGGAAATTCCCCGAAGGTTGATTGGGGCACAAGAGCAGGAACGTAGCCGGATTGGCAGAGAGCTTCACGACGACATCGGTCAACGTATCGCAATGATCGCCATCGAGTTACAACAACTTCACGCAAACTCTCTGATTTTGCCCGACGTCCGCAGCCGTTTGGACGATCTCCAGAAGCGGACTTCGGAGATTGCCACCGATATTCAATCCCTTTCACACGAGTTGCATTCGGCAAAATTGCAGTATTTAGGTGTTGCTAGGGCGATGCGAGGCTTTTGCCAGGAATTCGGCGAGCAACAGAACGCGGAGATTGAGTTCCAATCCAATGATTTGCCAAGCCATGTGTCGCCAGACACTTCCCTTTGCTTGTTCCGAGTCCTGCAAGAAGCCCTTCACAATTCGGCGAAACACAGTGGAGTGCGGCACATCGAAGTGCGTTTGTGGGGGACGTCGGATGAGATTCATCTCACGGTTGCGGATTCCGGCGCAGGTTTTGACCTCGAAGCGGCAAAGGAGAGCAGAGGTATTGGTCTTCTCAGCATGGAGGACCGCCTAAAGCTCCTGCAGGGGACGCTTTCAATCGACTCGCAGCCCCAACGCGGCACTACAATCCACGCCAGCGTGCCTCTGAGCGCGGGAAGCGACTCCATGGATGCAACCGTATGAGAATCCTCGAAGAGGAAATTAGCCCACTATGCCCAGTGGCGATCCGAATACTTCGTCGGGGTAGAGACGCTTGGGAACTTGCCCATCGGCAAGCTCGGCGGGAAGGCAACTTTCCACACTTGGAGATGTTCTAGCCGAGCGCGGAACAACAATCGCTCGCACGATCGCATAGGAGCCAGGCACAAAATCCTTAACTCCTGGTAACGCGCTTACCGTACAAGTGGGTCCCAGTACTCAGATGTCCCGTTATGTCAGCCCCAAAATCCGTCTGAGCAGGAATAGCATTCCAAAGGCTGCGCCAACACCCAACATCAAAACCAAGAACTCAAGTCCAGTGGTTCCGTCCGGTATCTCGATCTCAAGCATCCGGTATCGACGATTCACTTCTCGCCCCAGAAGAATTAGCGCGATTGCCAAGACTATTGTCACCAGAGCAGACCAGAGATTTTCAAAAAGGAAGATGAGAAAAATACCTCGGAAAAGCAAGAGGCATAATCCAAGAAAAACCGTAAGTAATCTGCGTGGCGATAAGATTGCCAGCCCAAGAGGAACGCCAATGAAAATCAGTTCCGTAAAAATATGCTTCTTAAACGTTTCCCAATGAAGAGCATCGGAAAGGAAGTAGATAAGGGCAATTCCAAGAGTAAGGGCTAGCAGCAGGTCCCGCCACCACAAGGGTGAGCGTATTGCGAACTCATCGCCCCTGTAGATGTACTTTGATAGGGCCACTATGTCTCCTCAGCTAGCACGGTCTGTGTGAGGAAAAAACAGATCACACGCCGTCACCGTTCTCAAGAGTTTAAAACGAAATCGGCACCATACCAATGCCGGGTGCGACACCTTGCGTACCAAGATGTGCCAATCGAGAGCGATAGATGCTGATTAACGCTAGTGCTTTACCGGATGCGCGTTCTCGGTGAGGAGTGAGCGGTGGCGAGGAGTTCTGCGCGCGTCCGGTAAAGCCGTTTGGACGTGGCCGCCCGTGGTTGCGGTGGACGCGGGCCCTATGCAAATTCAATGGTGGGAAGGAGCGGCGTTAAGCCGTGCCGAGACTGTGCTGCAGGGCACGACACCGGACACCGTGCGCGCGGAAATTGGCTACGGCGAAAAAGTATCGAAGCCGGCACCGTCCCCTACACCGTCAATTCCGACGGCACCTACGCCATCACTGATCCCCAAGGCAATATTCTCTCCGCCTATGAGCTACCGGGCTTCGCTCTCGTCGTCGAAGCCGCCAATGCCGGCCCCAGCCGCAATACTCCCGCGCTCGTCACCGCCATCGAAACCGCTCCCGTCAGCATCTCCAATTTCGCGGGAAAAAATTTCAACTACATTCAGTTCCGCACCGCCGCCGGCGGCGTGGACATCGGCACCGCCTCCATCGATGCCCAGGGAAATCTCAGCCACGATGGCTACTGGCCCATGGCTCTCCTCCAGGGCGGCGGCTCGCAGTATTTCAGCAGCGCCACCTACGGCGCCTCCAGCATCGCCGAAGATTCCTCCGGCGATTTTTTCACCATCAATGAGCAAGACTCTTCCAAGGACATTGTTTTCGGCACCCAAAACGGCCTCTGGGCCGTGGACAGTGGCAACGGCGCCATCCTCGGTCTCCCGAAAGCGTCTTCCAAATCCTTTGATCCCGTCTCCGCTGGGACCGATAAAGCGCTCCTCTATGAAAAAGCTAATGCCACCACCGGCTTTGGAAACGTCGAAATCGGCAATCCTACCCAAGGCACCGGCAGCATCACCGTCTCCTCCACCGGCGCCATCACCATCACCGACGCCGCACAAAACACCCTCGCCACCGGCACCCTCGTTGCCGTTGCCGATTCCCCATATCTTTATGACGGCACGCCCAACAAACTATCCGACCCTTGCAATGGCCTCTTCACCGTGCGCACCTCCACGGCGAACTCCCAGCAGGATCTTTTCGTTTCCTTCCAGGGCAATGCCGTCATTTTCGGCAGTTTTCAGTCCGCTTTGCCCGGCCAGAGCTCCAATCCCTACACCTATTTCTACGGAGTGGGTTTGAAGTAGTTCGCCCCCAAAAGCCAATAAGCCAGCCTCCCTGCCCGGGAGACCGGCCTTTTTCTCTATTAAATCCGCCTCTCTAACATAAACAATATAAATCGGTTATTGTGCAAGGCGCTCTTGGGTGACCCCCATCACTGTTTTCCACCGCTTTTCCACCTATCCTCGACTAGACTTTCCCAGCGTTCTTCCGGTATCCTCACCCTTCCGCAAAGTCCGCTGCAAATCCTAAGGAGTCGCCCACAATGTCATCCCCGGTAGTCTCGGAAAGATTTCGTGCAGTTGTCTGCCGTTTCTGCAGTAAACCGATTCGCGTCCCGGCCTTGGTCACCCGCCGCGAGAACGAATCGCGCGGCCTTTCCGATTCCGATAGCACCCAATATCATTTGATCTCCCGTGTGTTCAACGTTCGTTGCCGCTGCTGCGAACGTGAATCCGTCTACTCCATCAATCAGATCGTGGATTCTCCCTTTCCGCTGAATTGCACCGAGCCAAAACACAAAGTCGCCACGCTCTAGTCCAGGAAAATCCAATCTCAGCGTAACTCGGCGCTCTCTGCGTCTCTGCGTTGTCTTTACTCTTCTCCAAAAAAGAGCGGCACGTCGCAACCCGTGCCGCCTTCTTTTTGCCTGTTCGCGCCGGCTCTTACGCCGCAACCTTTATTTTTTTCACCGGCAAATCCTTCTTCATGATCGTCCGGTAGGCTCGTACCACTTCATTCGCGGAAAGTTCCGGCTCATTTTCAAAGCTGCTCGACTCCGCATGCAGCAAAATATCGTCCATCGAGACGACGCCAGCCACGTTTCCTTCGCAATCCACCACCGGCAATCGCCGCACATGTCCCTCTCTCATCGTCTGCAGCGCCATGTGAATTTCATCCTCGGGATTGCAGGCGTAGACTTTCCGCTGCACCACCTCTTCCACCAGCACTTCTCCCGCAGGCTGGTGCCGCGTTCCCAGGGCCACGCAGATATCTCTGTCAGTGATCACGCCGCAAAGCTTTTTTTCCTCGTCTACCACCGGCAAAAATCCGCAGTTGCCCCTCCACATCAGTTCCGTTGCGATTCCCAGGTTCGCCTGGAGCGCCACGCAATACGGCGTCCCCATCATTACCTCTTTCACTTTCATGGCTCCTCCTTTTCCGAATTCTCATTGCTATTGAAATCGCTAGAGAATCGGTACCGCTCTTCTCGTTACCTCCACCGAACAATGCGCATGCAGCGCCACGGATTCACTCACGCTTCCCATCACGTACCGGTCAAATCCACGGCGCCCGTGCGAGCCGAGCACAATCAAGTCCGCACCCCACACGTCCGCCATTCCCAGAATCGCGCGCACCGGCGATTCCTGCGCTTCCATCACCTCTCCTTTAACCTGCAGCCCGGTCTTTTTCACCCACTCCACACCCTTTTGCATTGCCGCCTTCGCATGCGCTTCATTGGCCACAGTCACTTCCGCCACCACGCTTGGCGGATAATAGGGATAAGCGCCAGTGATCAACGGAAGCTCCGGGATGGCGATCACCAGGATTTCTGTTCCTTCCGGCCAGGGCCGCTCGGATACCGTGCGCAACGCCGTTTCCGCGCATTCCGAACCATCCGTCGCCACCAGCACGCGCATTGCTCCGCCACTTTTTTCTTTTTTTTGCCCACCATCTCGCACGATCTCCACCGAGCTTGTCGCATGCCGCAAAACCGCTTGCGCCGTGCTCCCCACCAGTAGCCTTCCGAACGCTCCTCTTCCGTGCGACCCCATCAAAATCAGGTCCGCATTCCATTCCTTTGCCGCTCGCGGAATTCCGTGCCGTGGATTTTCCAACACGATCTCGGTTCGCAGCTGAAGTCCGGTTTGCTTCAGGCTTTCTGCGCTCTCGTCCAGCATCGTTTGCGCGTCTTTCTTCGCTTCCGCAAGGATCAGGGGAGCTTTGGTAAAAAAGAAAGGATCAATCGCCGTTAGCACACAACACTCGGAACCCGTCGGCCACGGGCGGGAGGCAACCTCTCGAAACACCGCATCCGACCCGTTCGAACCATCCAAAGCCAGCAGGAGTTTCATAAGACACCTCCGACTCAGACTACACCCCGGGCCAGTGATTGTTACCTTCACACCTGCCCGGGGTTCTCTCAATTTTCAGGAATGTGCCGCGCAGGCGCGGTGGAAGTCCGGCGTGGGAGACGAATTGCGATCTTGTGCGGACCTGGTACGTGTGCTTGTGGAACCCCCACACCAGTCCGGTCCGCAGTTCATACGTGCAGCCGCCCCACCATTCCGCTCCTTTTTGATATTTTCCTGCAAACCTTTTGCTTTGAGCCAACTGGATTCTTCTCGGCCTTAGTCAACGTTCCACCATCACACGCTCATTGGGCCTTCCAACCCAGTCCTCTGAGGATTTCTACTCATTTCTCACTTCCTTACAATCCCATCCCAAGGCAAAATACCACCCGGCGTTTCGCCACATGCCTTCTCAATCGCAAACCTCGCCCGGCCTCCGATTCATCATGCGTCTCGCTGCTTCTGTCGCAGCTCTCTTTTTCATTATCTATTCCGTGGATTTCACCTGGTACCACCTCCGCCTCGCCGCTCCCAGGCTCGGAGCTCCCACTTCCTCCGTCCATCGTGTCCGCGTACTCCTCATCCCCGACAAAGGCAACAAAGTGGAATACCAGATCGACGCCATCCATCCCGAAGAGGACGTTCCCTGCACTCGCTCGCTTTTTCCCCACTCCAACGCCAGCCCCTGCTGGTACGTCTCCCGCCACGCAAACGACCCCATCCCGATGTAATCCGCGCTTGCCGATTCCGAGACCTGATCAGCCTCAGAGCGTGACAGTTTCCTCCTCCATCCTCCACACCCTCCCCGCGTGGCTCCCACATCTTTTTCTTCGCAACACGGGTCACGGAACACGGGCCACGGATCACCTTCCTTGCCCCTTCCAATTTCCACCCAATTCCGATATGAAGTTCGCTCAGGAGGTACGTCCATGCTCCCTGCGTGTCGTTCCACCTTCCTGGCCCTCTCCACACTCTTTCTCTTCCTCGCCCATTCCCCGCAAACTCCTGCTCCCGCCGATCCCAAATCCGAAATCCTCGACTTCAACGAAAAATTTATCAACGCGCACCTCCGCATGGATAATCCCGCCATCATCGCCATGTGGGCCGACGACGGTGTCAGCCTCCTCCCCAGCATGTCTCCTATGGTTGGCCGCGCCGCCATCGGAAAATTCATCACCGACATTTCCGCCCAAATGCCCGGTTACAAAATCGTCCGCGAAAAAATTGATTTCCGCGACATCCAGGTCTCCGGCGACTGGGCCTCCGAATGGGGCCTCGAAACCCAGGGCCTCCAACCTCCTAACCAACCCACAATGGAAGGCTACGGCAAGCTCCTCTTCGTCCTCCACAAAGACTCCTCCGGCCACTGGAAAATCCAGCAAGAAATGTGGAACGCCTCACCCAACCCGTAGCCCCCAAGTAGCTCAGGTTTTAACCTGTGCGCCGAATGCATCCCAGTACTCCATCCCATGCACTGGCAAATCCTCAGTTCGGTTCTTCCGTCGGCATCGCGTCGCCCGTCCCAATCTCACTCCGAAGCCCAATCCAAGCGCCGGAAGCGCGCAAGAAATTAGCCCACCGCGTAAGTGGTGGGTTGACAGCACGAGAAACCCCCAGCCCCAACGGCGCGACATATCCCCTCCGATCGGCTACGAATGTCCCTTGGGCTCCGCCAACCGCCCCTTCTAATCCTTTTCCACTATTCCCTCCGCCACCCACTCCCTATAAATTCCTCCGAACTCGCACCTCTTGTCTTTGCTTCGCTCCGGGGAGGCTCCTCATGTCCGTTCAATCTTCCGCGCTCAACCTCAATCCCTCAATCGCCACCACCGGCAATTGGCGCAGCCGCATTCTTGCCGTGGTGCTCATGTTCACCATCGCCGGCATTTTTTGGGTGGACTCCCGCTATCCCGCTCTCCTCAAACGCTACCATTCCGGCACGCAAGTTAAGGCCTCCGGCGCGCTCACCTTCGGCGCCGTCTATCAGGTAGACCGCTCCATGCCTCTCTCCACCCGCGTCTGGCGCACGACCGTCAATTGGCTCGACGCCAATCGCGTCGGCATGACTTTCTCTTTCCTCTTCGGCCCGGCCGCCCTCACCCTGCTTGCCACGCTCAAGCGCCGCCGCTTCCGTTCGCGCTATCTCAACACGCTTTTCGGCGCCGCCGCCGGAGTCCCAATGGGCGTCTGTTCCAATTGCATTGCACCCATCGCGCGCGGCCTGTTTGCCTCCGGCTTGAGCAGGGAATCAGTCCTCGCCGCAATGTTCGCCTCGCCAGCCCTCAATGTTGTAGTTCTCGCCATGACATTCGTGCTGTTCCCCATTTCCGTCGCGCTCATCAAACTCGCCACCGTCCTCTTCCTGATCCTTGTCTTCGCCCCCGCCATGGCCTCCCGCGCGGAGACCGCGGAGCCTAACATTCCGTGCCCCATCGAAATCCCGGTCTCCGAAACCTGGACGCAGGCCTTCACCGGAATCGCTCGTTCATTCGTGAAAAGTTTCTGGTATGTCGCCCGGATCGGGCTTCCGTTCATGCTGGCCGCCGCCATCCTCGGTGCGTTTGTAGTGGAACTTCTGCCGCAGCAAGCCCTGTTCGCCCCGGTCACTCTCGGCGGAATTCTTCTCGTCGCTCTCGTCGCCGCGTTTCTTCCCGTGCCCATGGCCTTCGACGTCGCCATCGCCTACATCGCCATGAGCAAGGGCGTTCCGCTCCCCTACGTCGTCACCATTCTCTGCACCCTCGGCATCATCAGCGTCTACTCCCTCTCCATGATGGGCAAATCCCTCTCCTGGCGCGTAGCCGCCGCTGCCTACGCCACCGTAACCGCCCTCGGCACCGCCGCTGGCCTACTAACCCGCTTTTTCATTTAATTCATATCAGGAAGTAATTGTTGCGGGCATTTCTGCCCTTGCATCAGACAGATGCCACCGAACGATTGATCTTAAGGCTTTCCGAATTCTTTACTTCATTACTTCTTTATTTCGTTGCTTCGTTATTTCATTACTTCTTTACCTCTTTCAGCCTTCTCTCCAAATACCTTCTCTCACTCTCATTCGTCACCAGCCCCAGCGCCTTCTCATATTCCGCCGCCGCTTCCGGCGATCTCCCCAATCTCCGCTGCATGTCCGCGCGCGCCGCGTGCAACAAATGATAATTTTCCAGATCGCTCCCCGCCGCCAACTCCTCCATCAACTCCAACCCACGCTCCGGCCCCTCCGCCATTGCCACCGCCACCGCGCGATTCAGCGCTACCACCGGCGATCCCTGCACCTTCAACAACTCGTCATAATACCGCACAATCTCTCGCCAATCCGTGTCCTCCGGCCGTGCCGCCCGGCAATGCACCGCTGCAATCGCCGCCTGCAACGCCAGCGGTCCCGGCGCCTCGCTCATCGCCTCTCCCACCAACGGCCGCGCCTCCGCGATCTGCTCCCGCTTCCACAATCGGCGGTCCTGCTCCTCCAGCACAACAATTTCTCCAGCCTCATCCGTCCGCGCTTCGCGCCGCGCATCATGCAGCAGCATCAGCGCCAGCAGCGCGATTGCCTCGCGCGGAGGATAAGGCGCCGTCAAACTCACCACCAGACGTCCCAGCCGGATCGCCTCGTTGCACAAATCTCCGCGCAGAAGAGAACTGCCCCGCGTCGCCGCGTACCCTTCGTTGAACACCAGATAAATCACAGTCAACACAGCTTCCAACCGCGCCTGCATCTCCCGCATCTCCGGCACGATGTAGGGAATCCCCGCCTCGCGAATCTTGCGCTTCGCCCGCACCAATCGCTGCGCCATTGTCGTCGTCGAAGTCAAAAACGCTCGCGCAATCTCGTCCGTCTCCAATCCGCACAGCGTTCGCAGCGTCAGCGCCACCTGCGCCTCGGGAGCCAGCGCCGGGTGGCAGCATGTAAAAATCAGCCGCAGCCGGTCGTCCGGAATTTCGCTCGTGTCGTAATTGGGCGCTTGGACTTCCGTCCCAATTTCAGAGTTTCCATAGAGCGCAAGTTTCTCCGCATACCGCCCCTGCCTGCGGATCCGGTCAATCGCCTTATTCCGCGCCGTCTGGATAATCCACGCCCGCGGATTTTCCGGCACGCCGCCCGCTTCCCATTGGTCCACCGCCGCCGTAAACGCTTCTTGTGCGCTCTCTTCAGCCAGGTCAAAATCGCCCAGCAGACGAATCAGGGTAGCCACAATCCTCCCCCACTCGGCGCGATACACCCGTTCAACGGCCATGGCTGCTTGTGAACTCATAGCGATTCCCAAATATCTTACGGCACCCCTGTCGATTCCGGTTCGCCTTGTTCGTCTAACTTATAGATCGGGTTCGCGCAGAAGGTAGTCTCGCGTTCCGGGCCCGTCCGACCCCTCCGCAGGCAGCATTGCGTCGCCTGTCCAACGCGGCAAAGCGCCGGAGGCGCGAAAGAGTCTAGCCCGCAAGGGCTGGGTTCACAACACGACCCGTCGTCAAGCCCCGGAGGGGCGGCATAAACAAACAACCATGACGCCTCCCAACACCAACCTAAATGCCGCCCAAAAAACCCTGTCATCCTGAGGGGCGCGCCTTCCGCGCCCGAAGGATCTCAACCAAATGTGCTTGCCACCATCTAAGGCCGTGCTAGCATCCCCAGGAGACCCCATGAAATACATGCTCATGATGTACTTCGAAGAAAACGGCGCCCTCACCCAGGAACTGCGCGAACAGTGCTATGCCGAATCCACCGCCTTCGCCAACCAACTCCACGAATCCGGCAAATTCCTCGGCGCCTCCCCCCTCCAGCCCACTTCCACCGCCACTAGCCTCCGCTTCCAAGATGGCAAGCGTCTGGTCACCGACGGACCGTTCGCGGAAACTCGCGAGCAGCTCGGCGGCTTCTTTCTGATTGATGCCAAAGACCTGGACGAAGCCATCGACATCGCCTCTCGCGTCCCCGCCGGCCGCTACGGCACCGTCGAAATCCGGCCCCTGGTCGAAGTCCATGGCCTCCCCAAAGTCACCTGAGTTCCGCAGTAGCGCCGGCTTCCAGCCGGCAATCCCTCCCGCAGGGAGTCCGACTCTTCTCTTTTCTTAAAATTTCTCCTAAAATTCCCTCCGCCCCTGTCGATTACCCCGCCCCCCGTTCGTCTCACCAGTAGAAGCCCAGCGTCGGCAGCAAAAACCCGGCGAGCAGTAGCAACCAAATTTCTTCAGGAGACAGCGCGATGAGATTCATGATGATCGTCAAAGCCAACAAAGACTCCGAAGCCGGCAAACTTCCCCCCGACGAACTGATCGCTGCCATGGGCGAATACAACGAAGAGCTCATCAAGGCCGGTGTCCTCGTTGATCTCGCTGGACTCCAGTCCAGCGCCAAAGGTGTCCGCGTCCGTTGCTCCACCGACGGCAAGCGCACCGTCATCGACGGCCCCTTCGCCGAAACCAGGGAACTCATCGCCGGCTATTGGGTCATCAACGTCAATTCTCTCCAGGAAGCCATCGAATGGGCCAAGCGTGTTCCCGCTCCCCACGGTCCCGGCCAGGAATGCGAACTCGAACTCCGGCAGTTCTTCGAACTGGAAGATTTTCAGCCCAGCGCCGCCGTCGACCACCACAAGCAGCTTGGCGAACAATTAGCCGCCAGCAAAAAAAGCACCGCCGCCTGACCGCCGTGGCACAGCCATTCCTGTTTACCCTGCGCGCAAGCGAAGGGGCTGTGCATTCGATCTACCTGCAGGGCCTCAAAATTTGATCTCAAAACAAGCTAAGGAGCCTCCCGTGCAAAAAATCGTCACCTTCCTCTGGTTCGATACCCAGGCCGAAGAAGCCGCCAACTTCTACGTCTCCTTATTCAAAAACTCCAGCATCGGCAAAATCTCTCGTTACGGCGATGCTGGACCCGGCCCCAAAGGTTCCGTCATGGGCATCACGTTCCAGCTCGAAGGCCAGGAATTTTTCGCCCTCAACGGTGGCCCGCATTTCAAATTCACGCCTGCCATCTCCCTCTTCGTCAATTGCGAAACCCAGGAAGAAGTGGACGACCTCTGGGCCAAACTCTCCGCTGGCGGCCGCACCGACCGCTGCGGTTGGCTCACCGATAAATACGGCCTCTCCTGGCAGATCATTCCCAAAGTCCTTGGCGAACTCCTCGGCCACAGTGATCCGCAAATTGCCCAGCGTGCCATGAAAGCTATGCTGCAAATGACCAAAATCGACATCAAGCAACTCCAGCAAGCAGCAGCCGAAGCAAAATCCACCGCCACTTCCAGCAGTTGAATCACAGTCTTAAGCGATGAGCCGTAAGCCCCAACCCATAGACGAATGGCTTACGGCTTATGGCTTAAAGCTTAGGTCTCACAGCTAACGGCTGACCGCCATTGGCTGAATCAAAATACAAAGGAGCGCACCATGCAACTCAACTCGTATCTCTATTTCGACGGCAATTGTGAAGAAGCCTTCAAGTTTTATGAAAAACTATTTGGCGGAAAAATCGAGTCCATGATGCCCCACGAGGGCTCTCCGGCCGCCAACCATGTTCCCCCCGAATGGCAGAAGAAAATTCTTCACGCGCGCCTGGTCATTGGCGACAACATCCTCATGGCCTCCGACGCGCCTCCGGGCCGTTTCCACAAACAACAGGGCTTCTCCATCAACATCGGCATGAGTGACGCCAAGAAAGCCGAACAAATTTTCAGTTCGCTCGCCGAAAACGCCGTTGCCGTCACCATGCCCTTCGCCGAAACCTTCTGGGCTTATCGCTTCGGCATGCTCACAGACCGCTTCGGCATTCCCTGGATGATCAACGTCGAAAAAGCCGAAACCAAATCCGCGTAACCGCGATCACAAATCACGCTCCATGTAATCCAACCACGCGTACCTGTCATTCTGAGGGCATCCGATTAGGATGCCCGAAGAATCTCAACCTTCGCCCCGGCACAATCTCAACCCCCAACCGCCTCTTCAGGAGAAAACCATGTCCACCACCGCCCCAAGCGCCGCAACGCCATCTACATCCTCCATCTCCAACGCGCTTCTCCCCATCTACTCCGGCATCACGCTTTGGCCGGGACTTCATCTTCGCGATCCGCGTCTCCGTGCCTTGATCCCAATTTGGAGCTAGTCTTCTCCGACAAGATAAAAATGCCAATGTACAAACGCCTCGCAATCTCCGCAGCCTCCGGGCTGCGCAAAATCCTCACCATCATCCTCTTTGCCGCGTTCGGCAACATCTCGGCGCAAACCGTCTCCATCCCCGTGATGGATCCTCTGGTCAGCAGCCTCGGTCCCGGCTTCAGTTCAGGCGCCGTCAACGTCAACGGCACCTCGCTCCATTACGTTCGTGGCGGCACCGGTCCCGCCATAGTCTTTCTTCACGGTTTCCCAGAGGATTGCTATGAATTTCACAAAGTCATGCCTATCCTCGCCAGGAATTTCACCGTAATTGCCGTGGACCTCCGCGGCGTCGGCGATTCCGCGCCCGCCACTTCCGGTTTCGACGCCGCCAACTTAGCCGAAGACGTCCACCAGCTGGTCCTCCAACTTCCCTTGGATCACATCTATCTCGTCGGCCACGACATCGGCGGCATGGTTGCCTATGCTTATGCTCGTCGTTATCCGGAATCCGCTCGAGGTGTGATGATCTTCGACGTCGCTTTTCCCGGGCTTGATCCTTGGCCGGAACTCCTCGGTAATCGCTTCTTCTGGCACATTCGTTTCCACCAGACCGATCTGCCCGAAAAACTCGTCGCCGGCCGTCAGTCCCTCTACTTCCGCTATTTCCTCAACCCCGAACGGTTCACCGATGCCGACGTCGCCCACTACGCGCATTCCTATCGCGACCCCGATCATCTCAGCGCTGCCTTCGACACTTACCGCGCCTTTCCCGCCAACGAAAAATTCTTCGCCGCCCAGAACAACGCTCTGTACCTGCCTCTGGTAATTGGTTCTGGCGAGAACGATGCCTTCGCGCCTTATCTTTCGAGAATCGCGGAAGCCATGCGCGCGCACGGCTGCACCAACTTGAAAACGGAAATCGTAAAAGGCAGCGCACATTACGTCTTTGATGAGCAGCCCGAGCAGGTCGCTCAACTGATCCAAAAATATGCGTTAATCTAAGTTCACAGTCTTGGGAGGAAAACTATGAGTCAAGTTCGAGTATTGGTTGGCACCCGCAAAGGCGCATTCATTCTCACTTCCGACGGTAAGCGCAATGACTGGAAAGTCTCTGGCCCGCATTTCGCCGGCTGGGAAATCTATCACCTCAAGGGTTCCACCGCTGACCCCAACCGCATCTACGCCTCGCAAACCAGCGGCTGGTTTGGCCAGGTGCTTCAACGCTCCGATGACGGCGGCAAAACCTGGTTCCAGCCCGGCACGCCTCCCGGTGAAACCACCGGCCCCGGCGGCCAGCCCAAGGGCGAGTCCAACAAATTCCTCTATGACGTCTCTCCCGCAACCGGTAAGCCCCTCACCACTCACATGTGGTACGACGGCACGCAGCATCCTTGGGAATTCAAACGCGTCTGGCATCTTGAGCCTTCGCTCTCCGATCCAGACACCGTTTACGCCGGTGTGGAAGACGCCGCGCTCTTCAAATCCACCGACGGCGGCGTTTCCTGGCACGAACTTTCCGGCCTTCGCGGCCACGGCACCGGTCCCAAGTGGCAGCCCGGTGCTGGCGGCATGTGTCTGCACACCATCCTTCTCGATCCCAAAAATCCCGATCGCATCTATATCGCGATTTCCGCTGCTGGCGCTTTCCGCACCGATGACGGCGGCAAAACCTGGACGCCCATCAACCGCGGCCTCATCTCCCAATTTATTCCCGATCCCAACGCCGAAGTCGGCCACTGCGTCCACCACGTCGCGTTGCATCCATCCAAGCCAGACGTGCTCTTCATGCAAAAACATTGGGACGTCATGCGCAGTGATAACGCCGGCACGCAGTGGCATGAAGTCAGCGGCAATCTTCCCACCGATTTCGGTTTCGTCATTGACGTCCACGCCCACGAACCCGAAACCGTCTACGTCGTACCCATTACCAGCGACGGCCTCCACTACGTTCCCGAAGGCAAACTCCGCGTCTACCGCAGCCGTTCCGGCGGCAACGAATGGGAGCCTCTCTCCAAGGGCCTCCCGCAGCAGGATTGCTACGTCAACATTCTTCGCGACGCCATGGCCGTCGACACGCTCGACTCCTGCGGCATCTACTTCGGCACCTCTGGCGGCCAGGTCTACGTCTCACCCAACGCCGGCGACTCCTGGTCCGCCATCGTCCAGAATCTCCCAGCCGTTCTCTCCGTCGAAGTCCAAACCCTCCCATGACCCACGCCACCCAACGCTCCGATTACCTTGTGGCACAGGCCCTCCTGCCTGTGCTCTTGGGTTCTCCGTCGGGTGCCGCACCCCCAGCTGTTGAGGGTGCGGTTTTTTCTGCTCCGGGCTTTCTTCTTCCCCCCAACCCAGCGACAACCGAAACCTGTCATTCTGAGGGCATCCGACCAGGATGCCCGAAGAATCTCAACGTCAAATATGTCCGTAATTACTGTGCGGAAGGATCTTCGGCCCACACCAACAATGCTCCATGAGGTAAAATGTCAATCATGATCCGCGTCGCCTTACCCGCTCATCTTCGTACCCTCGCCCACGTCGGCTCCGAAGTCCAACTCGAAGTCGCCGCACCCATCACACCGCGCTCGATCCTTGACGCGCTTGAATCGCAATACCCCATGCTCCGCGGCACCATTCGCGATCACGGCACGCTCCAGCGCCGACCGTTCCTCCGCTTCTTCGCCTGCGCTGAAGACTACTCCCTCGCCTCTCCCGACGTCCCGCTTCCCCCAGCCATCGCCGACGGCTCCGAACCCTTCCTGATCGTAGGCGCCATCGCCGGCGGCTAGCGCATTTCTCCTTCTCTTTTCTCTGCGCTGGCTCAGCGCCCTCTGCGTCTCTGCGTTAAGTTTTCTTTTTCTTGTTTTTTCCTGTCGCCAAAAAAAACGCGGCCCAAAAATACTGGCCGCGGCACCCTCTTCCGATTTTCGATTTTCTAATTTCGATTTTCGCTCTTCTTCTCTCTCCGCAACTCCCAAATCAGATATCCCACCACCACGATATTCAGCGCCAGCACTCCAAATTTCGGCGCCGTCGGGTGCCGAAAAATTTCATAAATCTCCACCGGCATCAAAGACGCCGTCGTCCCAATCGTCAGCCACTCCGCCCATCGCTTCTTGAATGCCAGCCCGGTCCCTTCGCACAAAAACACGCTTGCATAAGTAAACGTCCCCACGCTCAATTGTCGCAGCCGGTGATCGTCCACGTTGGAAAGTTTCTGCAGCAACCAGATCAGCGACCGGCTGTGCGGGTCCCCGCGCAAAAAATCGATCCAGTGCGCAATCTCTTTCGCCTGGTCCACATGCACAAAGTGCAGCGCACCCAACCCCACGATCAGCAGCCCCACGCCTTCCAACAGCTTCAACGCCGCGATCGCCAGCAATCCGCGGCCCTTCTTCTTCCCACTCTTGTCCGTTCCCATCCGCCATTGACTTTACCACGCACCTCGTTCCGTCTCCGCTACCGCATTGCCCCTTCGTTGGTTATCCTTAACGGGTGGTCAGGAGCAATCTCTCGCGATGACGAAAAAACTCCGCTTCCTGGTTTCGCTGCACACGCGCGATAACGATTTCCAGATGGCGCAAGCGCAATCCGCGGAAGAAATGGCGCGCAAACTCGGCAGCGAAGTGGAAATCGTCTTCGCCGAAAATGACGCCGTCACGCAAAGCACGCAGCTTCTGAAAGTTCTCCAGGGCCGCACGGAAACGCGCCCCGATGCCATCCTGATCGAGCCAGTCGGCAGTTCCGCGCTGCCGCAAGTTGCCCAGGCCGCCTGCGCCGCCGGAATCGGCTGGGCCGTCCTGAACAAGAAGCCGGATTATTTGGCCGATCTCCGCCGCACCGCCACCGCGCCTGTTTTCGCCGTCATTTCCGATCACTCCGAAATTGGACGCATTCAAGGAAAACAGTTTGCTGCGCTGCTGCCCGGCGGCGGTCTGGTCCTTTACATCAAAGGTCCGTCGCAGAGCCTTGCCGCGCGCGATCGCGAATTGGGCATGATGCAGACGAAACCCTCCAACATTCAATTGGCGCTGCTCAAAGCGGAGTGGACCGAAAAAAGCGCCGCCCGCGCCGTCCGCTCCTGGCTGCAGCTGGCCACTTCGCAAGCCTCGCGCGTCAAGCTCGTCGCCGCGCAGGACGACTCGATGGCCATGGGCGCTCGCCAGGCGTTTAAGGAAATCACCAACGAAGCGGAACGCTCGCACTGGCTCAGCTTGCCCTTCACCGGATGCGATGGACAGCCGGGCACCGGCCAAGTTTGGGTCCGCGATAAATCGCTCGCCGCCACCGTGCACATTCCGCCGCTCGCCGGCCAGGCGATGGAAATTCTCGCTAAAGCCATGCAGGGCCGCGCGCAACCCCCCGAACAGTTCCTCACCACTTCTCGCTCCATCCCTCCCCTCGAATCCCTGCGCCCGTAAACTCACAAAAACGCGGCGCGGCATCGAGAGCGCAAACTCCACAGTTCCGCCATCCCAGGGAGCGCCACTCTCCAGAGTGGCCAGCATTCCGCAACTCTTCCTCTTCGCCATTCCTTTTCGTTTCCCCGGTGATATTATTCCGCTCATTCGTTGCCATCTGGCAGACATGCGGCGGTTGCAGCCGATGAATGGAATCGCCGCCGGAGAATAGCAAATGCGCATTGCAAGCATCGGTCATGCCTTCTTTGCGGTGATGCTCATCGCCCTGGGAAGCGTGGGCTTCATCAAACCCCATTTCATGCCGCTCTGGGGACCGATCCCACAGAGCGCGCCCGCTCTCGCCTATCTCTGTTCTTTCATCTCCCTTGTCTGCGGTCTCGGCCTGCTCTGGCGGAGCACCGCCACCGTTGCTGCGCGTGTGCTGCTCGGCTATCTCCTGCTTTGGTTGCTCTTCGTTGGATTGCCCAGCGTCCTGCCTTCCCTCGTCCTGGGAGCCTGGTGGCCAGTCGCCAAAATCGTGCCGCCGCTGGCGGCCGCCTGGGTGCTCTATATCTGGTTCGCCGCCGACTGGGACCGCCAGCACCTCGGCTTTGCCGCAGGCGAGAAAGGTCTGCGCATCGCCAGAGTCCTCTACGGCGTCACATTGATCTTTTTCGGCCTGGCGCATTTGCTCTACCTTAGCCTTACCACCCCGCTGGTTCCTGGCTGGCTGCCATGGCATCTCTTCTGGGCGTATTTCACCGGCGGCACGTTTATCGCCGCGGGCCTCGCGGTGATCTTCAAAATCTATGCACCGCTGGCCGCCGCGCTTTCCGCGCTCCAGATTGGCCTGTTCACCCTGCTGGTCTGGATCCCCATCGTCGCCGCCGGCTCCAAAGACACCTTCCAATGGAGCGAGACCTTTCTCTCCGCCGCGCTGACCGCCGCCGGATGGGTAGTCGCCGATTCGTACTTTCTGGGTGCGAAAATTGGTCATAAGAGTGCCCCCGTCCCCCCTGGGGGGTTCGCGTAAGAGACGTAGTGAAAGGACTTAGACATGGGTAATTCGCGACCCCTCGCAACGACACTCGGGGCAAGAGAGTGGGACTCGCGACCTCGGGCAGCTAGGAGGGGGACTATACCCCCGGTTTTCTGGAGATTTATCAAACAAAAGGATTTGCGATAGGGGATGCGGGAGTGATGTGAAAGAAAGAGAGTTAAGGCGTGAGAAGAAATTGTGAAGCGCGAAATGGAAGATTCAAGGCGGGAACTATCGTAGGGCAGGGAACTGCTAGGAGAGGGGAACGGACCTGCGAGTGGGTGGTGAGCAATCTCCACGTGGAACGATAGCACGGAATCGTTACTAAGTCAATAACTATTTATATGGTATGCCGTTCGAACGGGCGGGGAAAGCGCGAGCGGCGCGAAGATGGCAGCGATCGGGAAGCGGGAACATCGGACCCGCGCCGCTCCCATGTAGTGGCCGACCTTCAGGTCGGCCTTCCTCGCCGTTTCCGCTCTTCATCGCTTCCTTCCCCAATGTAGCGCTGATCTTTTAAGTCAGCCTCCTGCTCTGAACACCAGTAATCAGCGATCAGTAATCAGTAATCGGGAAGCAAGAAGGAGGGAGCGGAAAAACCAAGCGAAGAGGGGCCCACGCTTTCCAAATCCGAAAGCGTAGGCCACCCAGGAAGTTTCGTGATTGCGCCACCCGCCGGTAATCAGCAATCAGTAATCAGTAATCGGGAAGCAGGATTACATCGCCCGTTTAACGCGGCCATTCCTGCGAGCCCTGAAGGACGCGCACGATGTGAACTGTGTTGGCCCGGACCTGATACACGAAAATGTACGGGAGGGACGGCATCACCAGTTCGCGCGTGCCCTTCTTTTTGCCTTCACGGCCGCGGCTGGGGAAATCCTTCAGTCCAAGGGGTGCGCGGCAAATTTCGCGGATCAAGCGCGCCGCATGTTCGGGGGTTTTCTCGAAAAGATAATCCGCAATGAATTCCAGATCGTCGGCGGCGGCCGGGGTCCAACGAACTCGCATCAGTCCTTGCTTTGTTTTCGCGCGATCAGATTTTCTATCCGCGCGGCCACTTCCTCGTGCTCCACAAACTCGCCGCGATCGATCTGCTGCAGGCCAATTTCCACTTGGCGCAGGAACCATTCGTCGTGGCCCACCAGCCGCTCCACCGCTTCCTTCACCAGCGATTTGGAGTCGCGTCCCTGCTGCACGGCAAGGCGTTCCAGCTTTTCCTGCAATTCGGGTGAAAGTTCAATTTCCATAGCGCCAGTCTAGGCTCGGGCTCTTGCGCTGTCAAAGCGTTTCCGACGGGAATGGCGATTGTGTCTCTGCGATTAGGAAACGGTAATCAGTGATCAGTAATCAGTAATCGGGAAGCAAGAAGGAGGGAGCGGAAAACCCAAGCGAAGAGGGGCCCACGCTTTCCAAATCCGAAAGCGTAGGCCACCCAGGAATTGTCGTGATTGCGACTTCTGACTGCGAGAAGGCGGAAGGCAAGAAAAGTCAAAACCCGCACCCTCGAAAGTCACGAGAGTGCGGCACCCAGTTTCGAGCAGACACTGGACGTGCCGGCCGCCAGCCGACCGTTTATTTCTCTTCCGAAGTACGCCCCTTCCAATATCCCGGTTTGCGCCGCATATGCGCGACGGCCACGATCCGGACTGATGAAGGAAGAATCTTGTAGATAATGGCGAAAGGGAATTGATGCAGCACGAATCGGCGTGTGCCGTGCCCGAATTCTGGCCAGCGTTTGGGTGCGGCGGAGACGGAATCCACTGCCCGGCTGATTTCTGCGAGGAATCTTTCCGCTACCTGCTCGCTGCGCTCCAGATACCACTCCAGCGCGGCGATAGTTTCTAGGCGGGCATCTTCTTCAAACTCAATCTTGCTTCTTGCCATGCGCTAGTTGCTCGGCAAGCTGCGTCTTCACTTCTTCCCACGGCACCGCGCGAGCTTCTCCCGAATCCAGTTGCGCAATCCGGCGCGCCACTTCCGCTTGCCAGGCGCTTTCTACCTCGGCATCCGCAGGCGGTTCCAGGCTCTCGATCAGCGTCCCGGCCAGCGCGGCGCGCTCTTTCTCCGGCAAAGCCAGCGCCTTTTCCAGGAGTTCCTGTGTGCGTTCCACCATGGGGTGATTATACTCCTGTTATTTGGGGTATTCCGGATGCAACCTGCGAGGGATCGGATTCAGTTAGCAGTAATCAGCGAGCAGTAATCAGGAAGCGGGGAAGAAGGAGCGGAAAACCCAAGCGAAGAGCGGCCCACGCTCTCCAACCTCGAAGGCGTAGGCCACCCAAGAGGTCTCTCGTATGTGCCACCCGCCCAAGAGGTCCCTCGTGTGCGGCACCCGCCTTTCATTTAGTTTCTGCGCTTTGGGAATTCGGCTCTGCGGATGTCCCACTCCTGTGGCGGATTTCGTTTATGAGGCGCGCGATGAAATCTCAGGGAGTCAGGCGATCATTTTTCCAGTAGAAATAATTACTGCCAATGGGAAATGTCGCACCCAAAAATATTGCGCGGATTGACACCATGATGATCGACCAGTGACCCCGGAGCGGAGTTCTGAAATACAGATAGATTAGTGCCCAACCCGTCGCCTCCATGTAGGAAAAGAATAGCAGGGCCTCGTTAGGAACCACCGGGGTTCCCCGTAGAACGTAGTCCTGCAATACGTTGTAGAGGTCCTGCCACTCAACCTCATTAGCTGTCGGTTGAGATGGGGGCGGAGGTGGGAAGACCGGAGGGGGAGTTAACGAGTTCCCTAAAAACTCGGACGCGACTCTACGAAAGATAGAGCTTTGTGACGGAACTAAGTTTTGACGCCGTGGCGGCCATTTCTTGCCAATAAGATAACCAAAGAGAAGGGTGCAATTTCCGGTTATGAATATGCTGAAACCATAAAAGAGTAATCCAGAGATGTAGACAATGCATAGGAGAGCCGCATATCGCGACTAGCGACCCAAGTGTAGGGGGGTTGCGAGAGCGATAGCGCTAATGGGGTGAGCCAGGATGAGTCCCCCAATAAGCGTGCTACCTGGGACGAACGGCAAGAAGAGTTGGTATATTCGTTCAAAGGTAAGTTGTCCAAAATTGACGTGAATTTCAGGTAACAAGGCCATAAGCGTTTGACAAGATAGCATAAGCTCGGCGCCGAGTGCTTCAGGTTCGGTTTAGAGTCTTGGAACTTCGGCTCGTCTCCTGGCTTCCCCTTAACGAACTGTAATCGCTGATATCTCGTGCGCGAATTTTGACGGCTCACAGCTAGCAACTCAGAACTGGGAACCGACGGCCTCAGACTACCTACCTGTACCACTTCAAATACTTCGCCGGAGTTACGACCAGGACTCCGCGGACGCTCTTGCCGGAGTAGGGGCCGAAATGGCGGAGGTCTCCGGTTATGAGGTGGGTGGCGCGGGCTTGGATTGCTGCGAGGAGGATGGGGCGATCTTTTTCGGGGAGGGTGATGCCTGTGGGGAGATCGTGGGTGGTGGCTTCGAAAATTTGGAGGCGCGTTGCGAGGCGGGCGAGTCTGCGGAGTTGGGGTTGTTGCGTTCGACGGGGAGGACGATCGCTGGACGGGAACGCGGCTTACGCTTCAAGAACTTTGGCGGTACACTGGACTCCGTGAGGTAGGTGTACATGCTTGGTGCCATCATCAAGGATCCCGAAATTCTTGGCGGGGAACCCGTCTTTCGCGGAACACGTGTGCCCTTTAAGATTCTGACCGAATATCTCGAAGGTGGGGACACTTTGGACCAGTTTCTTGAGCAATATCCCACGGTTAGCCGCGAACTGGCCGTCGCCGCCATCGAAGAAGCCCGGCTCAGCCTTGTCGCCCAGCTCAAATGAAGGTTTTGCTAGATGAATGCGCCCCGAAAGCGTTGAAACGATTTCTTGTGGAACGCGGGCATGAATGCCGCACCGTGCAGGAAGCAGGGTGGGCTGGAAAAAAGAACGGGGAACTCTTGATCCTCGCGGAGCCCACCGTCAACGTCCTAGTTACGGTAGATAGCAATCGCCGGTATCAGCAAAACCTGGCCGCCCGTAAGATCGCCATTGTGGTTCTTCAGTCCTCTTCCAACCGCCGGATCATCTGCGACGATACCTTCCAGCGTGCGCCCAGGTCATCGAGAAAATCGAGCGTGGAGAAATCGTCGTAATTGACACGGCATTCTGACTGGCGGGGGGTATCCCCCCCGAGGGCGGGGTAAACCCCAGGGCTGTCCAAATTAGGATGGCGGCGGTGTTAGGAACCTTGAAAAGATTGAGACTTTGAGTGCAGAGAGCATTAATTTGTGTTCAGGTTGGGTGCCTGCTGTCCTAAAGAGCCAGTTTAAATTCCAGAATCAACTGGCCGTCATGCAGGCCGTCCAAGGCCGGAGGGGCTGGGAACGGTTCCTCCAGCCAGGTGTGCAAATCGCGGTAAACAAAGAGTTGTTGGCGCAGCAGCGCGACTAGATTGGATAGTGACCAGCCGTAGCGAGCCCGCAGTTGCAAGTATTTCAGCAGCAGTATGGCGATCAGTGCTGTCCAAATTTGGATGTGCAGTGCGTTGGCGCTGGTGCCCACGAAGGTTTTGATGCGTAGGTTCTGCTTCAAATAGCGGAAGAAGACTTCGATCCGCCAGCGTTCTCGATAGATTTGCGCGATGGTGCTGGAGCCAAAGCTCAAGTGGTTGCTCAGCAGTACCAGGACTTCCTGACGTTCCTCAATCCAAACTTCGACACGACGGAATCGCGCCGCTTGCCGGTAGTGGTGGCTGCCCAGCGATATGATTTCCTCTTTGAGGATGTGGCGATTTCTCGGAATAGGGCATTGTTCAAGAACACGGTAGTGCGCGTCGTGGCGCAGGCGAGTCACGAAGAACACGCCGCTATCGGTTAGCCGTTGCTACCACTGGTAGTCCACATAGCCGCGGTCAAAGACCAAGATCGTGCCTGGAGCAAACTGAAATTCACGCGCTACTTTCACCTCCGAGGCTTTTCCTTCGGTGATGACCGCATAGCACGGCAGATGTCCATCGTGGTCCAAAACCAAGTGCAGCTTCGCCGCGCCTTTGGTTTGCTGGTATTTTGCCCAATCCAACATGGTGGCGCAGAGTTCGATGATGGTGCCGTCGATGCTCAGCAGTGGATTGCGAAAACGGAAACCGTGTCGCGTGCCCGCCGCCTGCTGACAACGAGCAAACAAAATACCGAAGACCTTCTGATACAACTGCCAGGGTCGGTGCTCATTGGCATAGGCGAGCGTGGACTTGTTGGGCGCCTGAGGAACGCCGAGATGCTTCAACTTGCCTTCACAACCCGCGAGGCCGCCGCAAATCTCACGCAACGAACGGGCTGGCCCCAACTGGCAAAACAGCATCGCAACGAATTGGCCCCAGCAGGTAAATCCGCGAGCAGGACGCTCGGCGCGGGTCTCTCGAACAGCCTGTTCAAATTCCAGACGGGGAAAGAACTGCAATAACTGAGAAACTATGCTGCATACTCGGTTCAAGGCGGAATCTCCTGTCCTTAGCGTTGGTTCTTGTCACGGAACCCAACCTAAAGTAACAGGTCTTTCCGCCCTTCCTTGAAAACCTAATTTGGACAAGCCTGGGGCAAGCCCGGCCCCTACAAGGGGATTGGGGAGCGGTCGTGGGTACTGGCTGCTGCCTCTGGCGGGACCATTGCGCTCTGGGCTGCAGGGTGCCAGAATTCCCCTTGGGCTGGTATTATTCCCCGGGCGGGGCCCTTCGCTTAGCTCAGGGTGAAGAAACATTTGGGCGCTTGTTGGTGTCTAATACAATGAGCGGACCAAGGTTGCGGCGCTTGGCAACAACGGCGGCGCAACCGACTATCGCCAGCAGGCCCCAGGCAGGAATATGCAGGCGGGGCAGAAAGGCCGACCGTGTCCGATTGGGCCAGTGCCCTCTCATGGGGTAGAGACGAAGCCGAGCTGGTGACCGAACTGCAAGCGGGTTCGGAGACCGCGTTCGACTGGCTCGTCAATCACTACCACGCTCCCGTCTACAACCTGATCCTGGGGATGCTGGGAGACACGGCCGACGCCGCGGACGCCGCTCAGGAAGTTTTCTTGAAAGCCTTCAAAGGAATTCGCAGCTTTCGCCACGGCAGCTCGCTGAAGACCTGGCTCTATCGCATCGCCATTCGCGAAGCACTGAATCACCGCCGGTGGTTCAAGCGCCACAATCAGAAAAACGTTTCGATTGATGCCGAGCCGGCCGAGGGCAGCGCTCCGCTGGATATCGAGGATCTGGGCGCCACGCCGTTTGAGCAATTGGCCACGCATGAGATTCAAGTGGCGGTGCAGTCTGCGGTGCAGAAGGTGCCGGACGTTTTCCGCAGCGCGGTGATTCTGCGCGATATTGAAGGGCTCAGCTATGAAGAGGTGGCGGAAGTGCTGGAATGCAGCGTGGGCACGGTGAAGAGCCGCATCCTGCGCGGGCGACGCTGCCTGAAAGAAATTCTGGAGCCGCTGCTGGGGGATCCTACCTCTGTGGGCGGTTCGGGAGAACGAAATTCGCGGGAACGCGATACGCAGACGCCGGAAGCCGAGTGGCGCTCTGCCGAAGCATCCCGCAATGCCACTGCCGGAAATTTTTATCCAAGTGATCAGGTGGGTCTGCAACTCGCGTACGTACGCGTGAACTCGCCGGCGGCGGCAGAAAGTCTGACGCGCTCGCAGACAGCGCGCGAGGAGAATTCATGACGTGCGATAAGGTACATCGCCGCCTCGCCGGATATCTCGACGACGCCAGTGTTTCGCCCGCTCCTTCGGGGGAGCGGACATTGATTCGGCAGCATTTGGAAAGTTGCGAGGATTGCCGCGAGGAGTTGCAGCGCTACCGCAAAATGTCGGTGATGCTGTCTCGCGTGCCGCGCGCGGTGCCTCCCGCGGATCTGGCGGTGAAGATTAAGGTGGCGGCTTCGCAGGCGCAGGGCACGCAGGATTGGAGCGGGCGCTGGCAGAGGGTGAAGGACCGCTCGGAGATTTTGCTGGACAACGTTTTCCGGCCGCTGACGGTGCCGGCTACCGGCGGATTTTTCTCCGCGATTATTATTTTTGTGTTTGTGCTGCACATCATCATGCCGGGCATCACGGTGCGCGCCGATCCCAACGATATTCCCACTGGCCTGTTGCAGCCCGCGGAGCTGATTTCGCTTTCGGATATGCCGGCTACGCCGATCATGCAACACCCGGACGTGCAACTGCAGCACGATCTGCTGGTGGACGTGGTGGTGGACGCGCAAGGCCAGATGTCCACATACAACATTATTGATGGGCCGGACACGCCGTCCGTGCGGCATCATCTCGACCAGGTGCTGCTGTTCTCGCGCTTTCGCCCGATGCTGAGCTTCGGGCGGCCGACTCCTGGCGGGCATGTGGTGCTGAGCTTTAGTTCGATCAACGTCCGCGGCTAATCTCGCGTTAGCGGGATGAAAAAAGCGGCCCGCCTCGGAAGGCGGGCCCTACAAAGGCGGCCGATCCCTTCTTTCTCTGTGCTCTCGGTGTCCTCCGTGGTGAGTTCCCCGATTTTTCTTCCCGCTGTCCAAACGTCCAGCTACCCTTTGTAAACTCGCCTTCCAATTCCCGCGCATCCTTTTCGCTAACTTCGTGTTCAATACAATCAGGAGCCCTGAATGCTCGCCAATCTGCGTCTGCTCGTCTCGTCCATGCTGCTTTTCGCCACTGCGATCTTGCCGTCCGCTCTGCTTGCAGCTAGTGACGCACACCCGCAGCCCAACACTCCAGAAGCTATCCTGTTCAACGCCGCCAATCGCGATCGCGCGACGGCGGGGTTGCCTGCGTTTCATTGGGACGCCAACCTTGCAGAGGCTGCGCGTCTGCACGCGGAGCGCATGGCGCAGCACAACACGCTCTCTCACCAGTTTCCCGGGGAGGCACCCTTGCAGGATCGCGCGCGCGAGGCCGGCGCGCGCTTCAGCATGATTGCCGAAAATATTGCCGAAGGTCCTTCGCCGCAAGGGCTGCACACGCAATGGATGAATTCCGCGCCGCATCGCGCCAATTTGCTGGACCAGCAGCTGAATTCCATCGGCATCGCGGTGGTGCAGCGCGGCAACGTGTTCTTTGCGGCGGAGGATTTCGCGGTCACAGTTCCCCATCTTAGTTTTGAGGAGCAGGAATCGCAGGTGCGCGCGCAGCTTGCTGATTACGGCTTGCGGATCGAGGGCGATGCGGCCGATGCGAGGAAGACTTGCGCGATGGATCGCGGATTTGCTGGCGCGAAGCCGGCGCTGGTTTTGCGCTACGAAATGGCGGACCTTGGCCAGCTTCCGGAAGAGGTTGAGCAGCGCGCACGCAGCGGCAAGTTTCACTCCGCGGCGGTTGGGGCCTGCGAAGCCAGCGGCGCGGGGACCTTTACGCGCTTCCGCATCGCCATCGTGTTTTACTGAGCGCGAGCGGGCTTCGCGCCTGGCGCTATGCTGCTAATACCCGCTATAACTACATTGTGGCTTGCCTTTTTCTCTGATTTCGGTAGACTCAGCAACATGACGTCCTCGTTCTACTCGTACGCGTGGCGATTTACGTACCGGAGCAACCGGAAGCGAGGGGCCGCCGTCTAGTTCGAGCGCAGCAAAGGATTCTGGCCCACTCGCAAAGAGTGGGCTTTTTTATTTTCGGTAGGAATTGCGAAGGAAAAACGCGGAAGGGAATTGACCGCCATGATTATTTCGATGAAATTGCACTCCACGCGGGAAGAGATCGACCAGGTGACGGCGATTGTGCATCACTTTGGGTACAAGGTGCACTCGATTGAGGGCGAAGAGCGCGTGGTGATCGGCGTGGTGGGCGTCGGCGACGTTACGGCGTGCCTGGAATCGGTGGAAGCGATGCCGCAGGTGGAAAACGTGGTGCGCATCACGGCGCCGTACAAATTTGTGAGCAAGGAATTTCGCAAGGGCAAGACGCGGATCAAGGTCAATGGGACGGAGATTGGCGGCGACGAATTTATCGTGATGGCGGGACCGTGCTCGGTGGAGAGCGAAGACCAGATCATGCGCGCGGCGGAAGCGGTGGCGAAGGCTGGCGCGAAATTGCTGCGCGGTGGCGCGTTCAAGCCGCGGACTTCGCCATACGATTTTCAGGGCATGGAAGAAGACGGCTTGAAATTGCTGCAGAAGGCCAAGAAGGCCACCGGGCTGGCGATTGTGACCGAAGTGATGGGCGACAATCAGGTGGGGTTGGTGGCGGAGTACGCGGACGTGATGCAGGTGGGCGCGCGCAACATGCAGAATTTTATATTGTTGAAAGAGTTGGGTAAGTGTGGCAAGCCGGTGCTGCTGAAGCGCGGGTTGAGCAGCACGATCAAGGAATTGCTAATGAGTGCGGAATATATCACCGCGCACGGCAATCCCGACGTGATCTTGTGCGAGCGCGGCATTCGCACGTTTGAAACCGCCACGCGCAACACCTGCGACATTTCGGCGATCCCGGTGCTGAACGAACTGACCCACTTGCCGGTGATTCTGGATCCCAGCCATGCGACCGGAAAGCGCAGCCTGGTGCCCGCAGTGGCGCGCGCTGGGGTAGCTGTTGGCGCGGATGGGCTGATCGTCGAAGCGCATCCCGCTCCGGAACGAGCGATCAGCGATGGGGCGCAGTCGCTGGACCTGGTGCAGTTCGCCAAACTAATGGACGAGCTGCAGCCCTATGTTGCCCTCTGGCAGGACGCGCGAAAGAAGGAAACGCTCGCCGCCGCTGCGCGGTAGACTCACTAACCTAATTCTTTTACATGGCCGGTTGGAGTTCTGAGTCCGTTATCTATATCATCGGATACCCATGCATCAGGCAGGCACGAATTCCTCAGGAGAACGCTAGGCTCAACTCGCGATGCTGCTAACAATTTCTTACACTGGCAACTCCGCCACGGATCTCGGGTACCTGCTTCACAAAAGTCCGTTTCGTATCCATTCAACGGAGCAGGTCTTCCGCAAGTCACATGTATTTTATCCGGAGACTACAGAAGCGCGGTGCTCCGCAGCGCTCCTGATCGAGATTGACCCCATTGGACTAGTACGGGATCGCCGCGGCCCAAGTGGCGAGGGGTTTGCTTTAGAACAATATGTGAACGACCGGCCGTATATCGCTTCTTCTTTTTTGAGCGTGGCAATTGCGCGCACATTTGGGACCGCGATGACTGGCCGAAGCAAAGAGCGCCAGGCTCTGGCCGAATTGCCATTGGCCCTGGAAGCGAAGATTTCCGTGCTTCCTTGCCGAGGAGGAGAAGAGATGTTGCGGCGATTATTTGTGCCGCTCGGCTATGAAATCACGGCGATGCAACACGCATTGGACGAGAAATTTCCCGAATGGGGATCCAGTTCCTACTTCACCGTCGGTCTGAAGGCCAACGTGCGGCTGCGGGACTTGCTTGCACATCTTTATGTATTGATTCCCGTGATGGACAACGACAAACACTACTGGGTTGGTGATGCGGAGGTGGAGAAATTATTGCGGCACGGCGAAGGCTGGCTGAAAGAGCACCCCGAGCGCGAGCTGATCGCCAACCGATATCTAAAGCACCGCCGGCAGTTGGCAGAAGCCGCGCTGGCTCGCTTGATTGAAGAGGAGGACGTAGAGGGGGACGAGACGGCAGAGAAGACGGCTACCCTGGAAGAGGAGATTGAAAAGCCTATCAGTCTTGCGGAACAGAGAATTGGCAGTGTGCTGGCCGCCTTACGGAGTTGTGGTGCGAAGCGGGTTCTTGATCTGGGATGCGGCGAAGGGCGACTGCTTCGCGAGCTTTTGAAGGACAAGGAGTTCTCCGAAATTGTAGGAATGGATGTATCCCACCGTGCTTTGGAAGCCGCGGCCCGCAGACTACGATTGGAGAATTTGCCGGCGATGCAACGCGAGCGCATCCAGCTGATTCACGGGTCGTTGACCTACAGGGACAAGCGCCTGGAGGGCTACGATGCCGCGACTGTGGTGGAGGTGATCGAGCATCAGGACCCACCGCCTTGCAGCGTTCGAGCGAGTGCTTTTTGAATTTGCGCGTCCGCAATTCGTTGTGGTCAGCACTCCCAACGTTGAATACAACGTGAAGTTTGAGACTCTGCCGGCAGGGAAATTCCGCCACAAAGATCATCGCTTTGAATGGACACGTGACGAATTTCGGGAGTGGGCCAATCGAGTTGCAGAACGATTCGGGTACATTGTTCGATTTGTGCCCGTCGGACCGGAAGATGCTGTTCTTGGGAGTCCGACGCAGATGGGAATCTTTGCCCGCGAATGAAACTGACCATTCCAGAACTGGCAGTGGTGGCACTAGTCGGACCTTCGGGGGCCGGCAAGTCGAGCTTTGCCAAAAAGCAATTTCGTTCCACAGAAGTTCTCTCTTCGGATTTCTGCCGCGGGCTTGTCTCCGACGATGAAAACGGTCAAGCGACGACGAAAGATGCGTTCGAAGTGCTGCATTTTGTTGCTTCCAAACGGCTGGCGGTGGGGAAGCTCGTAGTAATCGATGCCACCAATGTCCAGTCTGAGGCACGGAAACCGATCGTGGAGCTTGCACGGCGATATCTTTGCATTCCAGTGGCAATTGTTTTTGACCTGCCGGAAAAACTTTGTCACGAACGTAATCGGACGCGACCTGACCGAACCTTTGGGCCACATGTGGTCCGGCAGCAATCGCAGCAACTGCGGCGATCGCTGCGAAACCTGGAGCGTGAAGGCTTTCGCCGTGTGCACGTTCTACGCTCCGCTGAGGAAGTGGATGCGGCGGAAATTCACCGGGAGCCACTGTGGAACAATCTCAAACACGAACGCGGGCCATTCGACATCATTGGCGATGTGCATGGATGCTTCGATGAACTTTCAGAATTGCTGATCCAATTAGGATATTCGATCGAAAAGGATGCAAACGGGGGAGAGAACCTGGCCTTTTCTGTGAAGCCTCCTGAACGCCGCAAGGCCGTGTTTCTTGGAGACCTTGTTGACCGCGGCCCGAAGATACCGGAAGTTTTGCGCTTGGTGATCGGCATGGTGCAAGCCGGGACGGCGTTGTGCGTTCCGGGGAACCATGACATCAAGCTGATGCGGAAGTTGCGCGGGAAAGACGTGCAAATCACACATGGCCTTGCCGACTCACTGGAACAACTTGAGAAGGAATCGCCTGAATTTCAAAAACAGGCTGGGGATTTCCTGGATGAACTGGTCAGCCACTATGTGCTGGATGACGGAAAACTGGTTGTCGCTCACGCTGGCATGAAGGAAGAGATGCAGGGGCGCGGGTCCGGAAAAGTGCGGGATTTTGCGTTGTTTGGCGAGACGACCGGAGAGACGGATGAGTTTGGATTGCCTGTGCGTTACAACTGGGCAGCAGAATATCGGGGAAGAGCCATGGATATCTACGGCCATACTCCAGTCCCGCAACCCGAGTGGCTGAATCGCACGATTAACATAGATACGGGGTGCGTCTTTGGCGGGGGCCTGACAGCGCTTCGCTATCCCGAGCAAGAGCTGGTTTCTGTTCGCGCCCGGGCCACTTACGCGAAACCCGTCCGGCCAATGGTTTTGCCCGCGGAGGAAACCGAGCAGTTAACTTCACAGCAACTACACGATGATCTGCTGGATATCGACGATGTGATTGGAAAGCGGATTGTGACGACACGCCTTCATCACAACGTGAAGGTGAGGGAAGAGAATGCGCTAGCGGCACTGGAAGTGATGAGTCGATTTACCGCCAACGCGAAATGGCTTATCTATTTGCCGCCTACGATGTCTCCAACGGAGACGACAAATCAGCCCGGACTTCTGGAATGTCCGTCCGAGGCGTTTGGTTACGATTAACACAGCACGTTAACCGGGGACAAAGAGATACCCGGACGAGTCGCCTAGAGAAGAGGGTTAGGTGCCTCTCATGCGGAAGGATCTTAAGCCGTGACCTCCATTTTCCAGCAACGAATGGTACCCGAGGTTGCCTCGGATTTGATTTGGGGACTTGGTGAGACCTAACAACGGGAATTCGACTGGCGAGGCCCAAGGTAGATCAGTGGGTGGCCAGGGCTGTGTTTAGGAGGTTGGCTAGGCGGTAGCCGGCTAGGAGGACTTGGGCTTGGGCTACGTTTTTGGTGTTGGTGTGGTAGGCGGAGTTTGGTTTGGCGGGGGAGCTGCCGGGTTCGTCGTCGCTGATGGGGGGAATGTAGGCGGCGGTTTTGGCGAGTTGGAAGCCTGCGGCGACCCACACGCTGGGGTCGGAAGTGTCGGCTCCGGTGGGTTTTGGCAGCGCGTCCAACTTTTTGCCGGTCTTTAATGCGTTCTTCAAATTCTGCGCGCCGAGAATGGAGTCCCAATAGGCGTGAAGTTCGGCGGTGCAGCCGGGCTTGGTGCAAATTAAAACCAGGTTGCCGCCCTGATCACCGTTGGGATGGTTCCTGGTGAAGCGGCTGGTGTCGTGCAGCGGCTGGTGAACGTCGCCGACGAGGTGCTCGATCCAAACGAGGTCATAGGACTGAAGATCCTGAGTTTCGCTGGAGGCAAGGGTGGCGGTGAGGGCAACGATCTGGTCCAGCGCGTTTGGATGGCCGGGAGGATTGGTGGGCGTGCCGTCGGTGGAAAATGGCGTGTCGATGAAATGCCAATATTTGTGGCGCGCGGGGTCGCTATAGCCGATATTTTGCGAGGCTTCGGGACCTGATGGCGCGATGTCGCCGCCTCCGGTGCCGTCGGAGACGAATGTGTGGCCGGGCTGGCAGTCGTAGGAGTCGGACTTGATCATGTCCGGCCAGGTGGCTGCTTGCATGAAAATTGCCGCGGAGCGCTGCGCCGCGGGGACGGCCATTGCCGCGGTCTTCCATTCGTTGAAGCAGGGATTTTTTTCGAGAAGGGCGTCGACCTTGGCGCGGGTGGCGGCGTCCAAATGCTGGTAGGCGATATACGCCACCACTTCGTGGCCCTCGCCATTCCATGCTGCCGCGGCACTCGCGAAGACGAGAGCAAACACAACTACGAGAAGAGTTTTCATGGCCCGGGCCCTCCGTTAAGGCGGGATAGTATCACATTTGAGAATTGCTGGAGAGTTTACATGCATGCGGCTTGAAAGCGCCGCGCTCTTTCTGGTGCCCTTGCCAACGCGGCTTTGAGGTGGCTTGACAGGGGCATTACTGGGGAATAGGGTCAGGGCCGCGGGAAGAGGAATTTGCCCTCTCCTTTCCGCTGAAGTCGACGATTGCCCCAAGGAGGGTCCTCATGCCGATCAGCCTGCTGTCACTCTCTCTAGTGGATGCGCCGGTAACGATGGAAGAAGGACGCAAGATTCTGGAACGGGATAATTACGTATGCCAGTATTGCGGTTTGGATGGACGTGCGAGTTTTGAAAACGCGCTGGCGATGCGGGTGGATTTTGTTGTGCCACGCGCGCGCAAAGGGAAGAAGGATCCCGGCAATCTGGTTGCCTGCTGCTCGCCGTGCAACTCGATCAAAGGAACGCGGGTTTATCCCAGCTTTGATGCGGCGAAGGCGGATGTTTTGAAGCGCCGCGAGGAGTTGCGCAAGGTCTGGGAGGCGAAGACCGCGCGACCCAAGGCACGGGCCGCCGGGGCCTGAGCCGGCTTCCTCCTAACACGGCTCACTTCGTGTAGAAGGCGTTCGCTGGTTGTAGTGTGTCCACGCTGCTTTTCACTTTTCCCCGACCATCGTTCATTGACCCTGAGTTTGGACTGGGCTGCACGTTGGACCAGTAGGATTGGGGTGTGCGCGGGGGTAGGCTTTGGGCGACTGGGTGGTGTCTCTCTGGGGGAGACAAGCGAGGTCGCCTTGTATTGCGAGCATTGCGGATTGAAGATTTTGCCGGAGCGGCCTGTGTGCACGCGATGTGGGATCACGCCGGCGCATGAGTGGATCCAATTGACGAGCCTGGTGGTGCTGCTGCTGGCGGCGATTGGCAATGGCGTGACGGGATGGCTGCTGCTGCCGAAACTGGCGGCGACGCATCCGACGGGGCTTTTCTTTCGCGGCTGGCTGTGGGCGGACCGGGAGATGAGCGTCTACGGATGGATGCCGCTGGCGGCGGGGCTGCTGGCGTGGGAATTTTATGTGTGGCGGAAAATCCGCAGGGCCAAGCCGGTGACGAAGGTGCGGAGTTGGGTGAGCCGGAAGATTTTGACGTTTGTGCTGGCGGCGGGGTTCGCGCCAATTTTGCCGTGGTGGATCCCGGCGGGGCAGCCCTCGGAAAAGACGATGGCGGTGATTGCGCGGTACCCGGGATTGCCGTGCGCGATTTCGTGGGGCGCGATTTTGATTGTGGCCACGGTGTTGTGTTGCAAGGCGGAGACGCGGAATTTGTTGTTGGGAAGAGGGAAGACGTTGTCGTTGGTGAGTTTGGGAGTTTTGGCGATGTTTGTGGCGATGACGTTGGTGGGGTGGGCGTTGACGTAGGAGAAGAGAGGAAAAGGATTACCACAGAGGCCACAGAGGTCGGAGCACAGAGGACGCGGAGAAGAGTAGGAGGAACGGCGGCCCGCCTTCGCCGCGAAGGGCGCGGCTACGGTGGGCGCTACCGCGAGCGGCTTTACATGGTGGGCGGGAAGCTTCTATGCTTTGGGTATGAGCGACGCACGGTTTGGATTTGCAACGGTGGAAGAAGCGGTGGAGGAGATTCGCCAGGGGCGGATGATCGTCCTGGTGGACGACGAAGACCGCGAGAATGAAGGCGATCTGACGATGGCGGCGGAGAAGATCACGCCGGACGCGATCAACTTCATGGCGAAATTCGGGCGCGGGCTGATTTGCCTGGCGCTGAGTGAGCAGCGCTGCGAAGAGCTGAACCTGCCGCTGATGTCTCCGATTAATACGTCGGTGCACGGGACGGCGTTTTGCGAGGCGATTGACGCCAAGCTGGGTGTGACCACGGGCATCAGCGCGTCCGACCGTGCGATTACGATTTTGACGGCGATTGATGCGAAGACGCGTCCGCAGGACCTGGCGCGGCCTGGGCATATGTTCCCGTTGCGCGCGCGGAATGGCGGCGTGCTGGTTCGCGCGGGGCAGACGGAGGCGAGCGTGGATTTGTCGCGCATCGCGGGGCTGAATCCTTCCGGAGTGATCTGCGAAATCATGAATGAAGACGGGACGATGTCCCGCGTGCCGCAGTTGATTGAGTTTTGCCGGGAGCACGGAATGAAGATGCTGACGGTGGCGGATTTGATCCGCTACCGGATGCAGCACGAGCGGTATGTGCGGCGGGTGGGCGAGGCGACGCTGCCCACGCGTTACGGTGATTTCCGGATGATTGCGTATGCGAGCGACGTGGACCACGACCAGCACGTGGCGCTGGTGCGCGGGGACCTGGAGGGGGCGCCGCCGCCGCTGGTGCGCGTGCACTCGCACTGTTTGACGGGGGATGTGTTCGGGTCGACGACCTGCGATTGCCCGGATCTGATCGCCAAATCGCTGGAGAAAATCGCGGAGGAAGATCGCGGAGTGTTTTTGTATTTGCACCACACGGGGCGCGGCTTTTCGATTGATGCGCCGGAGGCTCCGGGGAAGCTGCCGCAGATTCATTTTCACTCGCGTGGGCAGCTGGATCGCGAACCGGCACGCCAACGCATGGTGCAGCATGAGAGCGGAATTGGCGCCCAGATTTTGATTGATCTGGGATTGAAGGATATTCGTGTGGTAACGAATCATCCGAAGAAGGTTGTGGCGCTGGAGGGGTACGGGATTCGGATTGCGGATCAGGTGCCGTTGAATTTGAGCACGGGGAAGCCGACGCATCAGAGGTTGTAGTGGGCGGTTTGTCGATCGAGTCCTTCGGTCGGGATAGCAGCGAGCAGCGAGCAGGAGGCTGGGGCAGCGATGCTGTCCTCCTGAGACCATCCGATTAGGATGGGCGAAGGATCTCAGCGCTGACATGGTGCACGCATTTTTCGTTGAGATCCTTCGGGCTGCAAACGGCGCAGCCCTCATGATGACAGGTGGTTCTGGCTGCCTAAGTTACGAAGTGACGCGCGCCGTCAGATGCCCTCGTTGCGAAATGACACGCGCTGCTGGGTGCATTCGTTGGGAGTGATTGTCGAGGCTCGTTCTACGCGTCGAGAATGCGACTTGCGCTATGGTTCTTCGTCTTCGCTTGCTGGGGGTGTGGCTGGTTGTTTTGGCGGGGATTTCGTGGGTGGCGTGGCGGGCTGCGTGGCGGAGGTTGTTGGGGGAGTGGTGTGATGTTCGGCGTGGGTGGTTTCCACGGTGAGGTATTTGCGCATTTTGTCTAGGCGCTTTTGGCCGATGCCTTTGATGGAGAGGAGGTCGTCGACGCTTTTGAAGGCGCCGTAGGATTTGCGGGTGTCGAGGATTTTTGGGGCGGTGGCGGGGCCGATGCCGGGGACTTCTTCGAGTTGGTCGGCGGTGGCGGTATTTAGATTGATGGGATGGGAGGGGGGCTTTTTCTTGGCGAGGACCGGGATGATGGCGAGTGTTAGGAAAAAAACGGCGGAGAGAAAGCTTGCGGCGGGATGACGGCGACCGAACATTGGATAATAATGGCAGAATAACGTTGACGATGCAATAACTTGGTAAATGGCGGCGTGGTGAACAGCGGCCCGCCTCGGAAGGCGGGCCCTACGGTAGCGCCGGCATCCTGCCGGCGAGCGGGCACTACGATCGAAGCCATTTTGCAAGTCACGGAAAGAAGGCGGCCTAAAGCCGCCCCTACGACAGAAGGGAGTAAGAGGCGACGTGACCTTCGCGAAGCTCAGGGCGAGAGGACGGAGCTACCTCGGAGGAGCAAGAGGTGGAGCGCGCCCGCCTTCGCCACGGAAGGCGCGGCTACGGCGGGCTGGCTTTGGCTTGCCTGCCAGAGGCAGGCGCTACCATGGCGTGGCGCGTCGCGGTGGTGGTGTCGCGGCAGAGGTGTGGCGGGGCTGATGGCGTTGACGTGGTCGCTAGAGGCGGTGGCTAGAGTTGGTTGCCCTGGATGTCGAAGAGGGTTAAGTCGCCGAAGAGGGCGGCTTGGTCTTCGATTTGGGCGCGGTCGCCGACTAGTACGATTTGCATGTTGGCGGAGTCGAAATATTTACGGGCGGTCGAGAGCAGGACGTCGGAAGTGACGGCGCGGATGTTGTCGCGATAGGTTTCGAGATAGTCGGACGGGAGTTCGTTGAGTTCGACGGTGGAGAACTGGGAGAGGAGACCGTCCTGCGTGGCGAGGCCGAGAGAAAAAATGCCGGTCAGATAATTTTGCGCGTCGGCGAGTTCGGGATCGGGAACCGGGACGGATCGTAGTTTGTCGATTTCATAGAAAATTTCGGTGAGCGACGCGGCGACGACTTCATTGCGCACCGCGGCGGAAACGGAAAAATAGCCGTGCTGGCGCAGGGGATGGACGCCGCTGCGCGGGCTATAGGTGTAGCCCTTGTCTTCGCGAATGTTCATCACCAGGCGCGAATTGAAAGCGCCGCCGTAGAGGCTGTTGGTGAGGCCGAGGCGAATCCAGTCCGGGTGCTTCCGGGTGATGGAGTGGCAGCCGGCGAGGATTTGCGTCTGCACGGAACCTGGGTTGTGGACCAGATACACGTGGCGGCCCTGCGGCTTCGGCGGGGCAGGGAATTCTTTCACGGGTGATTTCTTGCCGGACCAATTGCCGAAAATTTTTTCAATCAGCTTGAGCATCGCTTGCGGATCGGAATCGCCGACCAGAAGCAGCAACGCATTTTCCGGTGAATAAATTTCTCGATAGACGGATTGCAGGTCCTCGCGCTGGTAGGCGGCAACTTGCGCTTCGCTTGGAGAAACGCGCGCGTAGGGATGCGCACCGAACAGAATCTTGCG
>CAVTII010000005.1:0-770748 GCA_963734705.1 uncultured Acidobacteriota bacterium
ATGGCCGCCCGGGTCTCTTTCTCACGCCAGCCGTCCAGGTAGCGATGGCGATAACTGCGCGGGGCAGCGGATGTATTGGGCAATCTGGGTGTAACTAAACATCATTGTGAGCCTCTCCTCCTCGCCCGGCCTGTTTGATACGCAGGAAAGGGCCTCCCACTCCGAGGCTGCAGCGAATGAATCGAGGTTCTGGTAGGAATGCCCATTAAGGTTGGTAAAGGAGGTCCGGACGATTCCCCTAAGATTCAGGAGCGCTTTTTCATCGACTTGATCCCGGGTGAGCAGCTCGGGGTCGTAACCAAAATCACGGAGAAACCAGGTAAGTTTCCAGAGGGCACGTTCCGTGCAGTACAGTCGGCCGGAGAATAGAAGTGCCTCAAAGGCAGTGGGTTCGAGGATCCGGAATTGTAATGCGAAGAAGGGCTTCTGCGGGTGCCAACGATACGAGGCACGCTCGACACGAACCAGGAACAGCCCATCGAGATTGCTGGACACCCCGTGATGGCCGGAGTTCAGCCCTGGAATATGGCGCCTCATGATCTTGCCTCCACAGGTTCAGAATAGGAGTTAAGTTTGCAAACCAATGCATCTCGATTTTCCTTTGCAGCCGAAGAAAGATCGGAGACGAAGGATTCCACCAGACCGGCTAAGCGTCGCTGAGCGCTTCGGTGCCGCGAATGCCGCCGCGTCGGCCTCCACGAGATTCGGGTCAAGGTTGAATTGCCGAATCAACAGGCAGAGCTGATCTCGGAGCCTGGGTTGGCCAGTGCTCAACCGTTTCCCGAGGCATTGGAGGGAAAATGTCCGTTGGAGGATGGGGAAGTAGTTGAAGCTCTCGGTTGACTCGAAAACGCACCCAACTCTTCGACCGAACAAAGGCCGATGCCGTAGGCTTTCCGCAGGGCGCGATTGACGGCGCGAGTCTCGGCAATCCGCAATTCGGCGCCTCGCACCCTGGAAGAAACGTTAGAGGGATCGGCATCGCCAAATCCTATGAACCCTTTTGAGGTTGGGGACTTAAAGACGGAAGCCTTGAAGACCCAACGGCTGGAAGCTGGATCACAAAAATCGCGTACCTGCTGGACGTAAATACCATGGCAACGCCTACGCGCCGATAGGCGCACAAGACCTGCGTGGGTGACATACCATCCACCTTCGATGAGGATCAAGTCACCGAGTGCAACTGCGAATCCGTAGTTTTCGGTGAGGGACCTGAGGACTTGAAGGTGCTGTTTCCCTAACTCCTCGAACCATTTTTCCTTGGCAAGCCTCACGTTCCGCCGAACCAAAAGGTCGAATTTTCTTTTCATTGCGGTTCCTCCATGTACCGCTAATGTAACGCTATATGCGTTACAAATCAAGTGAATTTCGATTGCTTCGCGACTACTTGACGGGAATAAAAGACACAGACTTGACAGGAAAGCCGAATTTGAGCACGTAGGGAAAGCCACAGAGCACACGGGTATTGCGCATCTCCGGGAATGCGGGATGGCGGTCACTTCCTACCTGTTTCTTGAGCAGCCTCCCGATCCCTTAGGGGAAGAGCCTGAAGGACGATTATGCACTTGACACAGATTCGTCCGAGGTGTCGAGATGAGATGCCGTGACAGGGTGGGGTTAGATTGGCTACACTTAGCCCGCAATGAATAAGCTCCTCTCTTAAGGGGGCAACATGCAACGGATTAACGTCGCGGGGACATCGCTGATGGTGGTGGTGCGGGGCGCGGGGCCGAGGACATGAGAACCGCTGTGGACGAGAGTCCAATCAGGGCTCGAGATGTCGCCGACCCACCGGGTCCCGGCAAGAACGTCGCGTACGTATTCATAGCCGTTCTTGTGGTGTACACATTAGTTCGTGGCACTTTCGGTGCTGCGGCGAAACCGATATGGATTGACGAGTTTTGTACCCTTGCGATTGCTAGTCAGTCTGGGATGCACGGGATCTGGAATGCGATAAGGAGTGGCATTGACAGTGCACCTCCGCTTTTTTACATGATCGAGGCAGGCGCCCTAAAGGTGACAAGCAACAAAGAGATCGCTCTACGCTTGCCCGCGATCCTGGCTTTTCCTTGCACATTGGTATGCGTGTTTGCGCTGATAAGGAAGTACAGCGGCAACCTGATTGCTTGTTGCTGTGCGTTCGTAATGTTGTCAACCAGTTCGTTCAGCACCCTGCAGACCGATGCTCGATCCTACAGCATGGTTATGGCTTGTGTGGCATTCGGGTTAGTCTGTTACCAGCGCTGCCCTTCTCGACCGTGGGTGGTTTTGTTCGCCGCCATCCTCGTTATAGCGGAGTCGCTTCATTACTTCGCTGTTCTCGCAATGATTCCGTTCTGGATCGCTGAAGGGTTGAGAGCGTTGCGCAAACGGGAGGTTCGCCTGGGTGTGTGGTTGGGCTTAGTAGCGGGCGTGTTGCCGTTGGCAGTGTTCTGGCCGCTTATCTCGAACTATAGAGCGTATTACGGAAGCCACGTTGTTCTGTCGAATCCTACTCTGGCGCAGGTTCCTTACTTTTACGGGGCGTACTTTTTGACAGATCGTTTTTTTGGAATTGGGCTGGCAATGGTTTGTTTGGCGTCAGTTGTGTGGTCGCGATCTGTGGAGCGTGAATCGTTATTCGAAGAGAACAGCGGACCTGTCGCGAAGATGGATGTAGTGGTAGTTGTAGCGCTGACGGTTTTGCCAGTGATTGCGTTCGCGCTGGTTCGTGTAATGCACGCAATTCTGATAAGCCGCTACGTTTTGGCGACCACGATTGGAATTGTGCTCGGAATCGCAAGTGGCTTGTCGCTCGTCCGACCGAAAGTAGTCGCACTATTTTTTCTATTTGTGCTCTCGAGTGTCGGGTTGCGCGAATACAGTTTCTGGCACACAGGACACCACCCAGTCACGGCTGAATTCTCCGCCCAATCGCTTGACGAGCTGGGCCAAGTAAGGGAACTCATTCAGAGTGTTGGGCACCAGGATTTACCAGTGGTTTTCGACCAGGAAAACTTGTATCCCCAGGCAGTATACTATTCGCCTCCAGACTGGACGAGCAGACTTGTTTTTTTGATAGACGAAGAGAGGGAATTCCGACACGACCGAAACGATACCGGTGTGAAGATAGCGAAAGCTCTTAGCCGTTATTTTCGGATGCAATTAGTCGACTACGCAGAGTTCACGCGTTCGCATTCTGATTTTCTGCTGTACGCGGAACCTGAGGGGTGGATCTTGACTGCGTTATACCACGAGGGGGCATCTGCGCAAGTTCTAAAGATCGTGGGGTCACGGTGTATTTATCGGGTGACGATAAATGGTGGTGCCGGGGCGCTCGGGAAACTGAGTGCATTGAACACTCAGTTGGCAAGCCTTCGCGGAGCACAACAGCGATCAGCCCGTGCGGATGTGCGGATGTGCGGATGTAATGTTGACAGATTCGCGCGCGCAGAGAGGTTCCCGCCGCTGATAGCGAAGAGTTTAGTGAAGCAAAATTTGAAGACGCGTTCGCCCGGTATCTCCGCGTTGGTGAATCCGTGAAGGACGAATTGCGCACGTACGCGGCTCTTGACACATCGGGGGCGCCGATTCCCCAAGGATTCGCGGTCCAGTATATCGAAGCACTCCAAGGTTTCAACGGCATTCGCGCTGTAGCGAACGTGATCACCCACCGCAAATGGTGATCCGGACGGAAAAAGCCGTTAGATAGTGCGACTAAGCTCTCTCGTTAGAAAAAGCGGAAACAAGGGGCGTTCCTCCTGTTTTTTAAAGGACAGCAAGAGCCCACTTCTTGGGATCTGATGGACTGGTTGAGCTGGCGGCATTTACCGGACGGGCGGGTTTCGCTCTCAGTGCGACCACGTGATACCCGCTTGCCAGAAAAATTGTTCAGCGTGGGTCGTTTCTCTCGCTCTCCTACCACCCTCCTACTTGACGCCCCAAATGTGCTTAGCTAGCATCGCCATCAGACTTGCCTGAGGGCTAAATGCTGAAGACTGAAACGCTGAATCTGCGTGTATCTGCCGAATTCAAACGACGACTCATTGAAGCGGCTAGAAAGGAGAAAAGATCGGTGACGAACTACATTGAAGCGATGATAACCGAGCTCTGGAGCCGGAAGGGTTGTGCGGAAAGAGCGGCGAAAACAAGAAAAGGGGAGTGAGGAAACCAATCCTGGCTGGATCAAAGAACCGTGGAGACTGGATACGATGCAGGCCGATTTTGCAAACAGGGCAGGTGTTAGCAAGATCCTTTTGTTCGTTGGCGACTGCGGGCGTAAAGACCTCGGGGCCATTGTCCTGCTTAGTGATGGCGCGCGAAATTCGAGAATGAATGGAACGTTCGCTGGCAGGCGAGAATTGGATTCGTTAGAAATCGGGATTGACCGGTGATTGTCGGCTTAGGTGAAATGTTTCGCTCTTGCTAGTTGACATTCCTGGTTTTTGGAATAGAATGCATTGGTGAAGGCTCACGCCAACAGGGATTCGTGCAAACTTGGTTGCACTCCGGCAATGGTAAGAATGTGGGAGTAATACCGAGGATGGCGTAGGCTAGAAAATTTAGAAAGTGCCGCCGTTATTGCGGTGGCGCTCGAAATACCGGGTAAGCGCATTTGCGCTTGCCCTTTTTTTTGCGTGAAAGTTGCATTTATATTTTCCAGGAGGTACGAAATGGGGACACAAAAAAATCCGGTGGTTAACCCCGCTAGCACTGCAGAGGTGCCTGGGAGGTTCATAAGTGGACGAAAAAAATCAGTTGCCATCCCCGCGATTCAAGTTCCTGCTTCGAATCGCGGTGCGGCCAGTGCCGGGCCTTCGGCACCGACTACGCCACAGTCTAGGGACGTACCAATCAGCGAGACCGACTTTGCGGAACTAAGCGACGGGACGCTCGTCGAACTCGTCCAGGATCCCAGTGATCCGGGCCAGAGATGCTTCGCAGTTTGGAGAAACGGCGAGATCTGCTTCTTAAACAGGCTAGAAGCAGACGGTCGAGTTTTCGTGCCCCCAGCCCAGAATAACGAAATTCTCGATCGCATCCGTCTCCCACGAGGCGTGGAGTCGTATAAGTCAGTACAGGAGATACTGAGCGGCTTCGAGTCTTTCATCTCGCGGTGTATAGCTGTTGATGAAAAGTACGTGCCTGTTCTCGCAAACTTCGTACTTAGCACTTGGTTTGTTGATCGGTTCTTGGTGGCGCCGTATCTCTCTGTGGTGGGCCTTCCTCAGTCTGGGAAGACAACCTTATTGAGGCTCTTAAATTTGGTTTGTCGCCGATCTTTGCTAGTAGCGGATATTTCCACGGCATCATTCTATTGGGCCTGCGCTAAATTCATGGCGACGATACTTATTGACGAGAACTGGTACAGCTGGCAACAATCGTGCGCTGCGCCACATGCTGCGTTCCGGAACCACTCGTGACGTTCTCGCGATACGCAGGGATTCAGGTTTCCACTCTTATGGAGCCAAGGTGGTCAGCTGGTTAGAACCGCCCGATGACCTACCGCTGAACAGTCGTTGCATTCTGATTCCAATGTTCGAGAGTAAGGGAGCTGCTTTGCTCGAGATAGGAGATCCGAAAATACGACAGCTGGCCGACAGTCTTCAGGCCCAGTTGCTCAGATTTCGCCTCGACAATTTCAAGAAGATACATCCCGTCCCAGTTCCTGGCGACGACGTCCTTCGACCACGTGCTCGAGATATTCTGCGGACTCTTACGGCCATTCACCCACAGTACGACCAGCGGTCTCAGGTTCTTTTGACGTTCTTTAAATCTGGGCAAATCCTTCCTGCAGAACCCCTCAGTCGTGAGCAAAACGTAGTCCTTAAGGTGCTATTCTCACTCGTCCACGGTTCGGTGGAGGAGTTCTCTGGCATATATGTTGCCCAGGTAACTGAAATCGTAAATGAATTCCTTAAATTAGACGGGGAGCGTTTTCGTTTTGTGCCCCGTAAAGTTGGCCACGTGCTGACATCGTTGGGTTTCTGCGATAGGAAACGCAAGAACTCGGGTTGGACTCTCCAATTGAGTCTGCAGGATGCAGAGAAGATACATCAACTAGCTGCACGTTATGGAATTGACGGATTTGAGCATTATTTGGCGGCCAGGGAGGAAGGAGTTTGCAGATTGTGCATAGAAGCAGGATTGAATAAGAAGGGACCAGATCTACCGCCTGGTGTGCCAGAGAGCGCGAATCAAGAAAGTTTCATTCGGATTAGGTAGGGATTTGGATAAAACGTCGAAAGATCGCCGTAAACGCTAGTCGCGAATTAAGTTTGGCGAAAGCATAGAACATGTGGATTCCGGGCCCGGTCTTGGGAGGAGAACGACTGCGAGTGACGTTAGTGAACATAGTGAACGTTTCACAATCTCTCGGACGATCCACTTTATGTACGATGCACTCAAGAACGAGACGGCGTCCACTCCGCGCCGTCTCCGAAGGGCCCTTGAGGGGGAAACCACCTTCATGTCTGATGGGCAGGAACTGGTCTTTGCGATTACTGGCTCACAACATCCGGTGCGTGAAAATCGAGCAGATAGACCGCTCATTCCTGTTTTGGGCTTCGGATCCCTGCTTCTTGCTGATCCGACGGTGAATCCACGGGTTGCAGATTCCGACATTTTCGACGGCCAAATTATTCATCCGGTTTAAAGATCACCGTCAAAAGGGTAAAATTAACCGCTGTTCTCATTCTGTGTTCGAGGAGGATACGCAAACCGAATTGGCCCCTGAGTTAGTATAAAAAGCCAGTCCGATCCGATTGTGAATTATTCCGCAACTTTCCGGCTAAACCTTCGGCCCGGCAACCACCTTTGGCGATCTCGTGCAAGTCGAGTGGGAAAAAGCAGCAAGTACTGTAGATTCGAGACGAACTTGATCCCAAACTGCAACATGAAGATTGACGCAACACCACAGCTCTCAAAAGAAAAAACTTTGCCTGCCACGCAGCAATCTGACTTACCACTCGATGTCTCTGTAGTGATCCCGTGTCTCAATGAGGCGAATTCCATTGGATTTTGCATCGAGAAAGCGGCGATTGCATTTGACGAGGCAAGCCTACGAGGTGAGGTCATCGTCGCAGACAATGGCTCGACGGATGGCTCTGTCGAAATTGCCGAATCGAAAGGAGCTCGCGATTGTTCATGTGCACGAGCGAGGATACGGCGCCGCCTTGAAGGCGGGAATCACCGCTTCGCGAGGCACGTACATCATCATGGGCGATGCCGATGACAGCTACGATTTCGGGGAAGTGCCAAATTTTGTTGAGAAACTGCGCCAGGGCTACGACTTGGTCATGGGGAACCGTTTCAAGGGTGGTATCAAACCGGGCGCCATGCCCAAATTGCACAAATACTTCGGTAATCCCGCTTTGAGTTGGCTTCTGAATTTTCTCTTTGGTGCCGGAGTCGGCGATTGTTATTGTGGCTTGCGAGGTTTTAGCAGAAATCTTTTCGAACGGTTGGACCTCCGCTGCACCGGAATGGAATTTGCCCTCGAGTTTGTCATCAAAGCCAGCCAGATTGGGGCGAATATCTCCGAAATACCTATTATTCTTTGGCCAGACAAGCGGGGGCGCCCACCACATTTGCGCAGCTTTCGCGACGGTTGGAGAAGCCTGCGGTTCATGCTGTTGTATGCGCCAAACTGGTTGTATCTCTTTCCGGGTGGTCTTTTCTTGATTTGTGGATTTTCTTTAGTCCTATGGCTCTTGCCAGGTCCTCGATCTGTCACCTCGCGCATTACTCTCGACGTCCACACGATGGTGTTTGGTGTGATCTTTACTTTGCTCGGTGCCCAGATCCTGTCGATTGGCGCATTCGCCAAGGTGTTCAGTTATGCTTCGCGGTTCGATCGCGGTTCGCTCTCCCTCAAGCGCTTTTTGAAACGAATTACGCTAGAGACGGGCCTTCTAGTCGGTGGCACTATTTTTCTGGCTGGTTTTGGGAGATGCGCGTGGATCACTTGGAAATGGGTAGATGGCGGGTTCGGTCCCTTATACGAAATCCGTCAGGTCCTGTTCTGGGCGCTATGGTTATTTCTTGGCATCCAAATCATCTTTGACTCTTTTTTTCTGAGCATGCTTGGCATCAGCCGTGGCACCTTTATTGGCGACTACGATCTCACCGAAATAAGCAAATGTTAGCTTAGCAGTGCCTTGGTTCCGCTTTATGCTTGAGAAATTGTCAACAAATTCCTCCGCTCTTGTTCTCACGCCCCGGTACCATTTAGACTCTATCCTCACCACAATTCGTTGCCCTACAGCCCCCGACATTTATGATGGTTTAGGCTCATTTTCCTAATGCGTTCGTGAGGTTCAAAATGATAAAACACCTTTGGATCTTGCCCTGCACCTTGCTAGCTATCCCCATGCTGAGTGCTGGTCAGGATGTGCAGCCCAAACCTGTTTCCAAAAAGAGTTCTACCCCCTCCGCAAAGTCCGCAAAATCCACAAACCCAGCTCCTAAGCCAGTGGAGCAATCCACCAAAACTGCCTACGCTGAATTAACCATAAGTGAGTTGATCGCGGAGGATGCCAATCGGTGGTCCGACAAAATGTCTTCGCATGCGGCGGTCGGTGGGTTCGTCACTCAGGTGGCAAAAGAAAGTGATGGCGACACTAATATCCGAATTTGCGAAAACCCCAAAATCGAGGGGATGGATCGCGCCCGCTGCATTGTGGCCAAGTGCATACCCAAGATTCCTTGCGATGTGCCGCTGGTCGGCAAGCCCGTAACAGTGAAGGGCATCACCCGATACGACGCCGCAGTTGGCTCTCACTGGTGGGAAATTCATCCCGTTGAGGAAATAGAAAAATAACCGCAAAGTTAGATTCCCCCGCGACTCTGAAATTGAGTCCAGGCCCTCACACAATCCGTGTGGCTTTAAAGGGATCTCTGGAATGGTAGACCCGACGAATCGGGAGTTGTTGGTCGTCAGCGGTTCGTTTGTTTCCAATTTGCCGTCAGTTGGCCATACCCTTCGTCAACTCGATAACCCTTTGCCAGAAGAAAATCTCGACAATCACGATGGAGTTCGGCCCCGTGGATTTCCAGAAATATCATCGGGTGAAATTCACTGATGGCTCTTGTAGCTCCTGACAGAACTTCCAATTCCGCACCTTCAACGTCAATCTTAATTACGTTTGGCGGCTTGAGTCGTTTTTCTCCATAGATGCATATATCCAGAGTGGTGGACGGCACTTTTATTTCACCATCAGCTGAGAGCCGCGCCATACTGGGCTGCCAGCGAGCAGCTGAGAACGCAAGCGTTTCCTCCCTATCGCAAACTGCACTTGCGAACACGGTGCAATTCTGAAGATTATTCAGCGTTATGTGTTGCCTGAGGTAGCGAAGATTGCGCTCCAGCGGTTCAAACGCGTAAACGTATCCAGAACTCCCTACCCCTAAACTCGCGCAGAGGGAATAAATTCCGACGTTCGCCCCAACATCGTAAACTATGTAGCTCTGCTTTAGGGCGTTTGCAAATTCTTGTAGACGGGTAACCTCGTAACTCCCAACCCAATAAGCGTTGGGTCCCGCGCCTTTGAGCCATTTCATTCCCCGAATCGGCCCGCGCAATACACGGACTTTTGTCTCCGAAGGAATTAGTGAAAGGGGCCATCTCAAAATCTTGGAAAGCAGTGTTCGAGTAGAAAGCATCGTTGGTCAGGCGGGAAATGTAGATGAAATCCCCATGCTGGGTCGATGAAAACTATATCACGAACGAATTCACGAAGAGTTTCAAGGCGCTTGGAACAAATGATCCACTCAGTGCCTGAATAACGACTAATTAGGACTTGGCCGATAGACGCAATTTTCCCGATGGTTGCGATGGTAGGATTCCGACCACCGCCATCGGAGAAAACATCATGAAGCCTTTCGCGATTTCCCTTCTTTTGATTATCCCATGGCCCGCGGAACTGGCGACGAAACGGCAAGAAGTTAATCGAAGTGTCACCAATTACCTCGCCGATACTTTGCCGGGGAGCGGGGTTTCGAGTATCGTGCCCCCAGCATAGGCATCTTGGGATCCCTGAAACTCGACAGAGTGGGAACCTCGCCCGCCTGTTTCACTTTGCCGCCCAGACGATTGATTCCCAATCATCGGTATGTCTCTGCCCCGAAGGATTTGTGCACCTACTTGGAGGAAAGATTATGATCAGCAAGCCCAGTCGTTTGGCGCTATCAGGATTAGCACTCGTGTGCGCCGCCATATTCGCCGCGTGCAATTGCGCCCCCACTTTGCGGTACGTCACCGTCGCCCCGAGCAACGGAACAATTTATGTGAGTGTCCCGCCGGACGCAGGAGTCAAAGGAGCACGGCGTGGAGCGCGAGTTTCACGGCCCATGGCGCGTCCTAGCACGCGCCCCAGCACGCAGAACAGCCGTAAGGCGGCAGTGAGACCGCAGGACATCACCACGGCGGTTTGCGGTTCGCTGCAATATTCCGCGACTGGTTATTACAGCAACGGCACCACTCAGGACCAGACCAGCGCCGTCACCTGGAGTTCCTCAGATAGTTCGGTCGCCGGGATTGACAACACCGGCCTGGCGTCGGGCGTAGGGATCGGGTTCAGCAACATTGGAGCGACACTGGCGGGGATTACCTCCAGCACAGTGCCGCTGGAAGTGGATCAACTGAATTCCATCACGGTTGCCTCGGACGGCACGTCGGTCGCTGTGGGCAGCACCACGATGTACACGGCCACCGGAAACTTTACACTGGCCGCGGACGGCAGCTCCGCTTCTCAGGACATTTCGGGTCAGGTAACTTGGGGCACGGACGACCCGGACACCGCGACTGTTGACAGCAGCGGAAACGTCACGGGAGTGGCCGCAGGCACGACGAATGTCACCGCCGCCAGCTGCGATGGCGTGATCATCGGCAGAGCGAGCGTGACGGTTACGGGTGAGGGTCCAACGCAGGGCCTGCAAATTCTTCCGCAGACTCCGACCGCTTCGGTGGGCACGACGATTCAGTTCAGCGCGCTGCAACTGAACAGCGACAACTCGACTTCGCCGCTGCCGGCCGGATCTGTTTTGGCCTGGACGTCGGATACAACCGGCGTCGTGACGATCGACCCGGCCAGCGGGCTTGCGCAAGCAGTCAGCGCGGGAACCGCGACCATCACCGGGACAGTAACAGCAGGCAGCGATTCTGGTCTGACGGGAACGACTCTTGTGACCGTGCAAGCGGCATCCGCAAGATTCGCCTACATTGGTAACACCACCAGCGGCACCGGAAGCGGAACTATTTCCAGCTACACGGTGGACGTGACATCCAGCACTCCGCTTACACCACTGGCCACAATCGCGACCGCCAATATCCCAGAGCAAGTGTTGCTGCATCCATCGGGCGATCTGCTCTACTACGTTGGCTCCCATGGGTGGCTAAACTCCGAGTTTGTCAACTCCACGGACGGTTCGGTTACGGTGACTCCTCTCGCGCCAACTCAGGCAACCAGCAACCCCAACACCGTGATCGACCGGTATGCCGGAGTTATTGATCCGACCGGCCGATTCATCTACGTAATCACTCGGGGAACCAGCGAGATTTACGGGTTCACCATCACGCACACGCAACCGAGCGGCGGCACCGGCGACGGCGCCCTAACCGCCATTTCAAGCGTGGTGGCCTACAACGACGGCACACTGAGCGGCCCGACATGGATCCTGACCGACCGCGCGGGCAAGTATCTCTACGTGGTCAACAGCGGTGACGGGACCAATCCCGGAACCGTCAGCCAATTCACCATCGATCCGTCCACGGGCGGACTGACGCCGCTGGGCACGCCGATCAACACCGGTGTTTCACCGCTCTACGCGACGATCGATGCCAACAGCCACTTGTATGTGGCCAACGAAGGCGGAGCGAACGAGAGCGTATCGGGCTACACCATCGGAAGCGGCGGAGCATTGACCAGCGTTGGCGCGGACACGGTAATCACCGGGGCCAGCGACACAATCAATGTGATCACCGATCCGACCGGAAAATATCTCTACGTTCTGGACTTCGGCGGGAGCGGACCTGGACAGGTGTTTGCCTTCAGCCTCAACTCTTCTACGGGCGTGATTGGCTCGCAGATCGGAACGCCTCAACCAACCGATATATCACCAACCGGAATGGCCATTGACCCGACTGGCGTTTTGCTGGCCGTCGACAACTTCGATGCCGCCGACATTTCACTCTTCAAGGTCGGCTCTGACGGCAGCTTGACAACCACCACACCGCCGACGGTGCCTGCAGGGACCGGCGCGGAGTTTGTGGTGTTCTACACCGCAGCTTCCGGCCAATAAATCAAACCTACTTCCGGGAAGGGGATGGCTTCGGCCATCCCCTTCTTTTTTTGGGAGAACGATTCAGGAAATTTCCGTGCGAGGGGACGGCGGAGAGGTTGTGTTATTCCCCGTACCGTTCAAGTCGGTCCCGAGCAGGAAGGTGTCCGGTTAGTCGCCCGGTGCATCGTAGACTTCTGTCCCTTTTCCATTGAGAGCAGACGCCGCAATCCTTCTTATCTGTTCCCATGATTTTGGACCAACGATTCCACCGTTCAGTTTTTCAAGTCTTCTCCAGCACTGGTCGAGTTTCGGGCCTTTGGCTTCGCCTCGGCCAATGGCTTCTTCCGCGCGACCGAGAATTTCTTTCGTTACCCCTCTAGTTACTTCGTTCATTTAGGCTCCTGAAGGCAGTTTGCCAGAAAAGAGCAAAGCGCCGCAACCCGTGACCGAACCGTTATGGTAGGCAACACGCGCCGCTCCAGAAGTAGTTGCTAATACCCCCCAGTGATAGACTGCGTTCATGCTGGAACGCGGCTTTTGCGCGGAAATTATCATTGGCAAAGAGCATCTGCGTCTGTTCTCCGAAGATAGCCCTCTAGGTGTGCAAGCATCTGTATACAACCTCACCGCTAAGAACTGGGTGTCTCCATCCGAATCAGTCAGAGACATCGAAGAAGGAAAGGACCGCGCAGCCGCTCATGCGGCCGCATACCTGCGTCGTGTCCTGAATGTAGAACTCCCAAATCTGGTTTGGAAGCAAGCGCGCTCTTTGTAGAGCAGCTAGGAGAATCCCTAGTAGCAGCGAGGATCCGAGCCTTATAGGCTCCCGCGTAGGACGTGTCTCCATACGTCCAGACTAAGGGCTGCCGTTGACTTCTTGGGCGGAGAAGATGGCAGCCCACTCTCCTCCTCGATTCGACTCAGTCATAGGCATCTGCAATTCGCGGAAGTCAGGTTACGCAGCCGAAACAAATCAGTCGGCAACCGAGACCAGTTTTTGCTTCACCGGATATAAAACTACGTGCGCATTGCTAAAGTCATGTGCTTGTTGGTGTAGACGATGCAGCTCGCGGCCCCGAGAAAGTTAGGCAATTATAAATGAGTTTACGTATTTGCGGTCGCTAAAGGGTAGGGGGAAAAAAGTAGTATCAATTCTGACGGCAGGGCGGTCTGAACCTTTAGCAGAGGCATCCATCCTAATTTCCAGGTTAGTGGGAAGAGAAAAATGGATAACAGACCACCCCGCGTTCACTATGTTGCCTAGTTCCCCGATTGCGGTCAACAGACCGATAGCATGCCTTGAGCTGCGGATCTCTCAAAGGAGGCAGAACGATTGAATGCTCAAGGAGATTCCCTAGTTACTCTGGCGTTCTGAAAAACGAAATCGCAGCGTGACGAAGATTGGCGAGCAAATGGAAACGCGGAAGGTACAGGTAGTGATCTGCTACCCATGCGAGAATGGATCGGATCAATGCAAGAAAGAGCAGTGAGCAACCTGAGACAAAAAGATACAAAAAAGAAGGGCGCTCCAGGAGCAAGCTCCAGTCTAAATATTGTTCCTGGTTAGGGAAAAACCAATCTGCGACTTGGTGAATTCCCGCACCATGGAACGGCAGAACCGCTGGCCGCACGTGAGAACAATTCTCATAGGTATATTCGGGACGGTAATCTTGCAGCGAACTCGTCGCTTCCTGTAGCAATTTAGGATTTTGCAGGTCTTTTCGGGTCAAGAGATTTCCCCGAAGATCCTTCATAAGCACGCCATAGGCAGGATCGACAATCACCCACCGCCCATGAAGGTATACTTCCGCAACCACATGCTTCGTCGTGCCTTCCGGGCTAAGCAGCAGTAGACGTCGCGTTTCGACTCCAGCGCTCCGGGAAAGATACAAAAATGCATTTGTGGAGTCACCGCAGACGGCCATTAGGTCTCGATAATTAAGTGAATCTTGGAGCTCACGCTTGGTAAGAACTGCAGCGCCCTCCGTTACCGGAGGGCGTGGGCCTTTGCTCATCCACGCCAGGATGATTTCTACTTTCTGTTGCGGCTCAATCGCCATTGGCACAATTGCGGTGGAAAAGCCCTTGAGGTAGTGGCGTACGTGAAATTCTTCTACGCCGAACCAGATCGCCCCCATCAAAGCCACCACGAGCAAGGCATTGATCAGAATCCATGCGGGGCGAAATAGAGAGCTCGCGTTCAACAACATTCCTTTTGATTCGAGATTCAGATTTTCCTATGACCGGGCAAATCTCACAAGACTAGATTAAATTTGCAGGAGCGCTGGGGGAAGAAAACAATTAAGGTTGTCACAAGCCAGAGCCCGATGAGGAAATCCTCTTATGCACGGAGAAACTGCGACGTGAGCGCGAAGTCCACGGGTCCGAACTGTAACCGATTCGCGTTTGCTTTGTTTTCGCGATCGCTCAGGCCGAGGTCCCTGGTGAAGGAGGAGAACTTAGCTTTCGCTAGTCTAACAACACAGGCACGTCTTGCCTGTAGTTCACACTAGCACGTTTGGTTAGTAACAGCGTTCGAGGGTTCAGAAATATGCCCCCTCCGGATTAATTGGTGCTGGAGTCGAGCAGAAAAATCGGAGTGTCTGCAGGGGTTAGCGGCACAACGTTTCGATCAGCAGTTCTTTCTTCTCTTCGGCAAGACGGCTGAGCGGATCAAGCGACGCGAAATAACCACCCAACGCCGCGGCCGTTAGAGCTGCAAACACAATTGCAGGCAGCCACGGATTCTCAAGCCACTTGCCGGCCAGCAACACCAGAGTTCCTATTCCCCCGAGCAAAATCTGCACGCCAAATGCCGTCCATACCGCAACGCCCGAATTGCGCTGGCCCTTTAACTTTCCGATTTCCATCTTCTTGGGGAAACTCAGCGCCGACCAGTTTGCGATCGTTAACTGGCCGGCCACACCAAACGCGGCGACAGACACCGTGGAAAGAAATACCGGCACTCCTGGAAAACCGATGCGCCAGATCAGTACGCTAAGCGAAATTGCCAGTTCCACACCGACCAGTCCGGCGAGGAAGAGATTCTTGCCCACTAGCACATCGCGCATCCGGAGCGGAGCCAGGAAGTAGGTCTGAATGCCATGCCCCTCGAATGCAAACGAGTTGTAAGCGGGCGAAAGTAACATCAGAATCAGGTACGCCATCACGGCCGGGAAAAAGGCTTGCGGCGAAAGACCGTGTTCTTTAATCATCGAGTGCTTGCCCGCAAATTGCATCGAAAAGAACAGAACCATCACGGGCGGCAGGATCAGGTTGATAAATGAAAATCCATTTCGTGTGAGGTAGTGGAATTCCTTTCGCATTACACCCGCAATCGCCGGTGCAATAAAGCCCTGTGATTCCACTCCGGAAAATAGCTTCCGGTCGCCTCGTTTGGCCAATGCCGGAGCCGTCCCTTCGCTCAGTTCTTCCCCGAGGTACTGGATGCGATAGCGCTGCCATAGGAGAACGCTGGTGGTCGCAACCCAAAGCAACAGCCCGCTCGTGGCGAGAAGCAGCTTCGCCGGATTCTGACCGACAGCAGCGGCAAAAGCTCCGCCTGTGAGCGAACCTGGCAACCAGGAAAGGTAGGGAGCAAGACGGGCAAGGGAGGGTTGCGCGTTGCCTTTGCCCCAGATCTGAAGCGCGGGGCTCAAGAAATTCAACGACACCATGCAAAGCAAGAAAATTCCCACCATTAACTCGCGGACGCGCCGCTTTGCCAGTAACTTCTCCAGCCACGAAGCAATCAGCCGCTCCAGCGTCACGTTCAGCAGAACAAACAGCAGGCTCACCAGCATCGCTACGGGAAGAAGTTGCACCCGCACCGTGGCCACCGCCGCCAGCATGGACGCGATCCAGCAAAGCGAAGAAACGGCCGCAAAATCCGCGAAGCCATACCCAAGGCCCAGAATGTAGAAAGTCCGCAAACTCAATGGAAATCGCAGCAGGTTGCGAAACTCAAAATTTGCGCCGAACCCGGCCACGAAAATGGGCACAACCTGCCACCAGAAAAAAATCGCCCAGAAGAGCATTGCGGTCCAGCCGGGTTTGCCCTTAACGAGGAAAGCATAAGTGCCAGCGTAAAATGCCGCGCAGAGGCCCAGCACCAGCACGCTGCTGCTGATTGCGGCGAACGCGATGCCGACAAGATCCCAGCGGTTGTTCCGGCGCTGAAGATGGTTCCGAAGCAGGCTCCAACGCAGCCCGGCGATCAACCGGAGCTGTTCCTTCACGCCGGGCAACTGGGCTACGTCAGCCAAGTCAGTTCCTCGATACGAGCCTGTTCCGCGCCGCTTTGCCCCACGATGGAAAGAAAAATCTGTTCCAGCGTTTTGTGCTCGCCCGCCTCGCCGGGTACTCCTGCGCGCAATTCTTCCAGGGAGCCCTGAGCAACGAGACGCCCCTTGTGAATGATGGCCACGTGGCTGCAGAGGCGTTCAACGATTTCCAACACGTGCGTGGTCAGAAAAATAGTTACGCCGCGCTCCGTCATTCGTCCCAGCAGCGCTTTCAATGCGCCGGCGGCCAGCGCGTCCACGCCTTCAAACGGCTCGTCCAGAAAAAGAATGCGCGGGCGATGAATCACCGCGGCAGCCAGCGCGATCTTTTTCTGCATGCCGTGGGAGTAGTCCGCAATCAGGGATTTTTCGCGATCCGCAAGCTGCATGAAGTCCAGCAGCTCCTCGGTGCGCTTTTCGGTGGTCGAGCGGTCCAAGCCATACATCCTGCCGACGAAACGCAGATATTCGCTGCCGGTCAGGCGTTCGAACAAACCCATTCCCTCGGGGACAACGCCGATCTGGCGCTTCACTTCAATCAGATTGCTTTGGAAATCCAGGCCCAGCAACTCCATGCGGCCCGATGTAGGAGCCAGAAGTCCGGTAAGCATCTTGATGGTGGTGGATTTTCCAGCCCCGTTCGGCCCCAGGAATCCAAAAAATTGGCCCGCGTCCACCCGCAAATTCACAGAGTCCACGGCCGTCAGGCCTCCGAACCGGCGGGTGAGTTGCTCCGTGCGAATCGCGATTTCGCTCATTTTCCGGCCTTTTGCCGGCGGCTTGCCGGCACACACCACTATGAATGTCTACGATTCGAGCCGCCACAAATTTCATCCGCCGCTTGCCAATGTCGCGGCCTACGATTGTTTACTGGAAACCGGTGCCGGGTTGGGCGGCAAATTACCCCGCGTGGGCAATGCCGCGAGCACGGCCGGCAACTCCACTCGAAAAACCGCGCCTCCGCTTTGCCCGTTGTAACACATTATTTTTCCGCCATGCTCCTGCACGATGCCGTAACAAATGCTCAGACCTAAACCAGTGCCTTTGCCAACTGGCTTAGTGGTGTAGAACGGATCGAAAACGCGATGCGGCTCCTTGAGCCCGGGCCCGGTATCCGCAAACAGAATCACCACGCTCCCGCGATCGCGGATCGTCTTGATCGTCAGCACGCCTCCTCCACCTTCGGCCATGGCATCCAATCCGTTGTTAACGATATTGAAAAAAACCTGCATCAGTTGATTATGGTCGCCGCGCACTCCAGGCAGAACCGATTCAAGCTGCGTTTCGATCTGCGAGCCGCCGCTATGCAGGTCCAGTGCACGCAACTGAACGGCGTTCGTAATCACAGAATTGATGTCCAGCAAGGTCCTCTCTGGAGGAACCTGGCGGGCAAAGCTTAAAAGATTCTGCACCAGGCTGCGCGTGCGGCGCGCCTGTTCGCGGATTTTTCCGGCGGTTGCGCGCGCGCGATCCGGCAGTGCGGGATCGTCCGCAAGCAAATCCGAATAGCCGAGAATCGCCGTCAGTGGATTGTTGATTTCGTGCGCCGCGCCGGCCGCCAGCTGCCCCAAAGAAATCAGTTTTTCCGACTGCACCATCTGGGCCTGCAGGCGCTGCAAATTTTCAATCGAGGATTCGGATCGCGCCAGCAGCACGGCGCGGTCTTTGTCCGCAAGATGCGTGCGCAGGAAAACGAGCAAGACCAGCGGGACAGACGCTATCAGCGTAACTGTCAAGCGAAACTGCTGCACAGGAGCAGAGGTGTGTTCCAGATACATCGCGTAGAGCGCAAACAATGGCAGGGAGAGCACCGCGGCCATCGCGAATCGAGCAGCCCAGGGGCTATTGGTGACCACGCGCTCCGGCTCGTTTGGCAATCCGCCGTCCGAGGGTAGATCCAGTTGCTTTCTTTTTTGAAATGCAACCAGGCCGCCAAGTCCGTAAAGAAAAAAGACCGTCAGGAGGGGCAGGTCGTAAAAGCTTCCGGTGAAATAGGCGCTGCGCGCGATGGCCACGTTGATGATCAAAGAACTGAGCATGTAAAGCGCCGAGGCTGCAAAGAGGCAGGCGTAGAGCGCGCGCCAGGCGTTGCGTGTCCTGAGCCAGAAGACGCCGAAGCCGATAATCACAACCATCTGCTGGACCGTGTTCAGCAGATTGTAGGAGTAATTGAAAACTTCATCCGATTTGGTGATGTACATCCACGGCAGCACGAAGAATACATAGACAAAGGTCCACCAGGTCAGGAGCAGGGCGAAATCCAGATAGCCCAGGCCCAGGCGCATTTCGCCGCGCTTCAGGTGCGGCCGCAGCGCCAGTGCGGCGATCAGGGGAATGCCGCGCAGGAAGAAAATGATGTCGCCCGCAAAGGGATCCGGCACATCGCGGCGCAGATAGATTTCGTAGTAGGTCCACTGGAATTGCCCGACCATCCACATCGTGCAGCTCAGCGCGAGCAGCATCCAGAAAATATTGCGGCGCCAGTGCGGCGTGCCGGCATTGATCAGCAGGCCGGCGTTGGCGATCAGCGGAACGAAGCATTGCACAATGTCGCCGAACGACGTCAGCGACGGTCCCTGTTTCAAATACAGGGCTACCCCCGCGTAGACAGCGAGGAAAGCGACCCAGGCTCCTGTGAGCCGGGCGATTCTGCGGGCTTCCGACATAAGCGTATTAGCACTCTATTGTATCGGCGGCGGGCGAAATGTGGCGGCAAGGTTTGGAAAGAGAGAGCGAAAGGATTACCCGAAGGACTGGGGCCAGGGGATCAACCCTTGGAATCGAGAGTTTTCACAATATCCAGAATGGCCTCAACAACAGTTTCTTCGCCAATCGAGGTGTTGATCATAGCATGATAGATTTCGCGCGAGGGCCATTCTACGCCAAAGTATTTCTGAATGAATTCCCCGCGATCGCGATCCACATTGTCCACGCATTGCTGGGCTTCGATCTCGCTCTTGCCGCGGGTCATGATGCGGCGCACTTTTTCGTCGCGTGGCGCGTAGAGAAACACGCGCAAGGTGTCCGTCCGGTCCACTAGAAAATGCTGCGAACCGCGCCCCACGATCACGCAATTTCCCTTGCCCGCCGCGTGCACCACCACTTTCCGGGTCAGTCGTCAAGATGCTTTCGCTGTCTACCATCTTTCAATTTGTGTGCGTTGATGCTGCCTTCATAGCTGCCGCGCAGGAATGATTTGAACAACCGGTAATAGAGCGGGTCGTTCTTTTCCTCGCGTACTTCTACCACCGCCTTCGGGCAGTCCGCAAGCCGCGCGATCTCCTCGGTCAACTGCTGATCCCAGAGCTTCCAGCCAAGCCGCTCCGCCAGACGGTGGGCGATCTCGCCGCCGCCGCTTCCATACTCGCGTTCTATCGTGACTATTTTGATCATCTCCGTTCACCAATCCCGATAATCGTTAACCGGCCGCAAGATCCCCGCCGCCGCCCGGTTCGTTTTTCTTCAGTATAAACGACAGGAAAAACATGATCGCGGACCCGGCTGCCAGCACCATGAAAGTATCCATATACGCCATCGTGCCGGCCTGTGCCTGCAGCCCTTGATAAATTCTGGCATAAGCCTGCCCTTGCGCCTCATGCGCTCCCAGGCCGGAATGGCTCAACTGCGCAGTCAGGCCATTCAGCGTGCCCTGGAAATTGAAATTCCCCTCGCGAATGTAGTTCACCAGAATCTGCTGGTGATCCTGCGAGCGCCGGGCGATCATCGTGGTTACCAGCGAAGTTCCCACACTGCTGCCGATGTTGCGCATGAAATTTACAATTCCGGCCACCGCGTTGTTTTTGTCGGACGGAATTCCGATGTACGCCACCAGCGTGATGGGTACGAACAGGAAGCCCAGGCCGATCACCTGCGTGATGCGAAGCCACGCGGCCATGCGGAAGCTGATGTCCAGATCGATGCTGTGAGCAGAATAAAACATTGCCAACGATAAGCAGAACCAACCAGTGGCAATAAGGTAGCGCGCTTGCACTTTAGTGGTTAATTGCCCCATGATCGGCATCTCCATCAGCAAAACCAGTCCCCCCGCGGAAAGCGCCAAGCCGGCCAGTTCGGAGGTGTACCCCAAAAGCGTCTGCAGAAATTGCGGCATCATCACCAGGCTGGAGAACAACATCAGGCCCAGCATGAAAAGCATCAGATTCGAGCTCGCAAAATTGAAGCTCTTGAACATTTTCACGTCAATGATCGGTGCCTTGTGGAACCATTCCCAGATGACCAGCGAAATCAGGCACACCGTCGCCACCACTGCCAGCGTGGTGATGAACCGCGATCCGAACCAATCGTCCTCCTGTCCTTTATCGAGCAGGATCTGCAGCGCACCGATGCCGAACGTCAGAAGCGCGATGCCGATGTAGTCCAGCTTCACTCCGGCGCTCTTCAGGCGGCTTAAATACGGAGGATCCTCCACAAACCGGCGCACCAGTAGCAGAGTCATTATCCCGACGGGAATATTGATAAAAAAAATCCAGCGCCACGAATAATTGAAAGTGATCCAACCGCCCAGCGTGGGGCCGATCGTCGGCGCCGTCACCGCGGTGATGCCGTAAAGTGCGAATGCCAGGCCGCGCTGTTGTGGCGGAAACGTATCGGCCAGAATGGCCTGTGCCATGGGCTGCAGGCCGCCGCCGCCCGCGCCCTGCAGTATACGGAAGAACAACAGCATCCCCAGGCTCGGCGCGATACCGCACAAAAATGAGCTGACCGTAAATAAAACCAGGCAGGACATGAAAAAGCGCTTGCGTCCAAACGTACCTGCCAGCCAACCGCTGATCGGCAGGATGATGGCGTTCGATACCAGATAGGACGTCAGCACCCACGTGCTCTGGTCGTTGCTCGCTCCCAGGTTTCCGGCCATGTATGGGAGCGCTACGTTGGCGATGCTCGTGTCCAGCACCTCCATGAACGCAGCCAGGGCCACAACCACGGCGATCAGCCAGGGATTGTACTTTGGCCGCCAGACTTCCTGATCGAGCGTGAGAGTCGCGGAGCTCATCGCAAATAAACGTCTGGCACCACATTCATTCCCGGGCGAAGCTGCAAGTCCTTGTTCTCGCCCTTTTCCAGAACAATTTTCACCGGAACGCGCTGCACGATCTTCACGTAATTCCCGGTGGCATTTTCCGGCGGCAGCAGACTGAAGAGCGGGCCAGTGGCTCCGGCAATGCTGTCCACGTGTCCTTTGAATGTTTTACCGCTGGAATCCACGTGAATCTCCGCCTTTTGTCCCACGCGCATCTTCCGCAATTGCGTTTCCTTGAAGTTGGCGGTGATCCAGACATCTTGCAGCGGCACAACGGTGAGCATTTGCTGCCCGGCCTGCACATTTAAACCCACAACGACTGTCTTATTTACTTCCCCACTGACCGGCGCGAGGATTTTTGTGTACTGCAAATTCAATTCCGCTTGCGCCACGAGAGCACGTTTTTGTTCCACGTCCGCGATCGCCGCGCGTGCCCGAGCCTTGCTCGACGAAACCTGCTGCGGCCCGGTTTCCGCCGATTGATGGTTGGCCTGCGCTTCCACAAGGCGGCTTCGCGCCTGCTGCACCGCTTGCTGTGCTGCGGATTCATTGGCCTGGGCCGCCGCCACGTTCGCCGTGCTGGACTTGGCCGCCGCCAGCGCCTGGTCGTAGATTTGTTCCGCCACTTCCCGCTTATCCACCAGTTGTTTGTAACGCTGCAGGTCATCCTGCGCCTTCACGTCATTCGCCTGGGCCTGCTCCACCTGCGCATGGGCTGCCACAAGCTGTTTCTCCGCCGCCACGATGCCGGCGTTGGCGTTTTCGATGTCAGAGGCGGTGAACTTCAACGTACTTTCCGTGCTGGTGGAGGTGATCGGAACGGTGATATTCAGCGATTGCGCGGTTGCTTCGGCATTCGCCAGGTTTGCTTTGGCCTGCGCCAATGCCACTTCGTAGTCCGCCGGATCGATTTCCACCAGAACCGCGCCTTGTTGCACGTACTGGTTGTCTTCCACGTTCACCTTCACCACGTATCCCGAAACGCGCGCGCTCACCGGATAGAGGTGAGCATCCACCTGCGCGTCGTCCGTGGATTCATAAGTGCCGAGATAACGCCACAAAAAGAAACCACCGACCAGCACCACCAGGGCCGCCATTAAAATGATCAGTTTCTTCCGGTTCTTGGGCTTGTTGTACGGGCGGAGTGGCGGAGACTGCTGTTTCGCCGGCGGCACATCGCTGGTCGACTCTTTACTGGCCCCGGTGGGAGGAGTGTTTTGTTCGGCCATCGTCAGTTTCCTTTGAAGTAGTCTTTGACGCCCGCTTCGGCCATGCCGAGCGCGCGCGCCAGAGAAATCTTGGCGAAGTTGAAGTTGTAAAGGCTGGAGATGTATTGCTCGTTGGCGCTGGCCACTGCCTCTTGCGATTGCACCACTTCCACCGTGTCGGTCACGCCGGCGCGGAAGCGATCCCGCGATTGCGCCAGGGTCTCTTCGGCCAGGTCAATGTTGCTGCGCGCAACTGCCACCAGTTCGGCGGACGACTGGATATTCAGCAGCGCGGTGCGCACGTCCGCGTCAATCTGCGCGCGCAAACTGTCCAGGCGCTCCCGGCTTTGCTCCAGCCGCGCATCTGTCTGCAAGATGTCGGCGTGAACGCTATTGCCCTGAAAAATGGGGATGCTCAGCGTGCCGCGCACATCAAAAACGGACGTGGCCGTCGAAGGATGCGATCCCGCGGTCCCGGCATTGGCGCTAAAGGAAAGCGACGGAAAATAACCCGCAACGGCGGCCCGGCGCGAGAATTCCGCCGCATGAGTGTCCGCTTCCGCGGCCTGATAATCGGAACGCGAGGCATAGGCACGTTTCAGAGCGTCTTCCACGCTTAGGGCGTCGAACGCCTGATAGGGCGATTTGTCCGACAGCTCAAATTCCTGCCCCGGTGCCAGCCCGATCACGCGGGCGATCGTCAGTTTTTGGATCGCCAGATTGTTTCTTGCCTGGATCAATTGCTGCTGCCGGGTTTGCAGCTCCACCTTAGCTCGCAGCGCGTCGATCGCGGGCGACGTGCCGGCTTTCACCTGATCATCTGCCTGTTCAGAGAGCGCTGCCGCGGTCTTCACCTGTGCTTCCGCCGTGACGATTCGCGCCTCATTCGCGATGCCCTGGAGATAGGTGTACCCGACCGCCAGCACCACCAGATCGCGCGCATCTTTGTAGCTGTATTCCGCCGACTTCAAGGATTCTCTGGAGGACCGGGCGTTGTTGATCAGCTTCCAGTCAAACAAGGATTGCGTAACGTTCACGCGCGCGTCGAAATACGAAAAAGGTCCCAGTGCGGGTGACCCGGAAAATCCCGGCAGGGCCGTCAAACCCAATTCCGCTAGATTTAGTTTGGTATCGGCAATATATGGATTTATTCCGGCGTGTGGAAGCAACGCACTCAATTGTTCCCAGCGTTGGCCGCGCGCCGCGCGAATATCCGCGTTCGATAGCAGCGCACCAAGGTTCTGCTTCAATCCACGATCAATCGCGCCCTGCAGGGTTAGCGGCAGCACGCCTGGCACGGCCGTCTCCGGGGTGCTGGCCGCGAACGGACTGACGCCTTGCGTTCCGGGAATGCCTTGTCCGGGTGTGGAGGTGGTCTCTGATTGCGCGAACGCCACCGTTCCGCTGAACAGCGCCCCAACCAATAGGGCTGCGCAGCGCGGCCAGCAATAGGAATGGCGCCTCAAGAGTTCCTCCTTGACCTGGAATCCCTCCTAGGCGGCGATGCTAGGGAGCCAAAATCCTAATCTGAGCAGTCGGTTCCAGCAACCTAAAAATAAACATTCTCAGGTGGTGCCTGGAGAACTGCCAGTTCGTGCCAGGGCTCCGTTTATTCGTCAGAGAAATGCTGCCACCGCATCTATGGTTTCCTAGGAGCATTCTGGCGGAGTGTCGGAGATGCGTGAATGAACTTCAAGTTGGAGAGGAATTGTAATCAGAAATTCGCTGTATGGTGAATTTCAGCCTTTTCAGACTGCGGAGTTCTTGGAGCCGGTCTTTGCTTTGCGGTTGCCGCGGCCCAGCGCAAAGGTAGTCGAATTGCGCAGTACCAGCCGGGTCTTCAGAACGTATTCGCTGCCGCTCGGCGTTGGCGTTTCTCGCTTGACCTCTTTCAGCAGCGCTTCAAAGGCCAGGCGCGCCAGCTCCGATTGCGACATCTGAATCGTGGTCAAGGGAGGAGTCAAAAACTCAGCCATGTGAATGTCGTCGAACCCGATGATAGAAAGCTCCTCGGGTATTTTGATCCCCTGCTCAAAAGCCTCTCTCATCACGCCAATGGCGGTCATATCGTTGGAGCAGATCAGCGCCGTTGGACGCGCGCGCAATTCTGCCAGCTTCTGCAGGGCATTCTTGCCGCCTTCCAAACGGTGATTTCCTTCGACGACGTAGTCAGGGTCGACCGGCAGCCCGATTTCCGCCATGGACTCCAGAAAAGCAGTTTTCCGCGCGGTGGCGGAGCGCAGTCGCAGCGGGCCGGTTACAAAGCCAATCCGCTCGTGGCGCAGCGCCGCCAGATGCTGCACCGCTTGGCGAAGGCCGTCGGCGTAGTCCACGCGAATATTGCTGATGCGGGGCGCCTTCGGGCCAACGTCCACAAACACCAGTGGAAGATTCCGAAAACGGAGATGTTCCAGCAGGGAATCTTCCATGCCGAACGTAAGGATCGCTACGCCGTCCACCCGGCTCTCAATCATCCGGCGAACCGCAAGCTCCATGCGTTTTGGATCGTGAATGGTGGAGGTGAGAAGAATCTCGTAGTGTTGCTCAACCGCGAGAGTTTCAAACGTCTGGACAATTTCCGGGAAAAAGGGATTCGTGATCTCCGAGACGATAAGCCCGAATACGCGGCTTCTTCCAGAAACCAACGCGCGCGCCTGGCGATTGGGGTAGTAACCCAGCTCTTCAATGGCTCTCCAGACGCGTTTTGCCAGCTGGGCATCCACTGTCGAGACCTGATTCACCGTGCGCGATACAGTTGCAGTCGAAACCTTAGCCCGTCTGGCAACGTCCCGGATGTCCACAAGCCCCCTCTATCTCGCTGGCGAAGGATAGAGTATACGCTATCTCGCTATTTTCCCAATAAACACCCGTCCGTGAGGCCTGCAGCGGGATACGGGTCACTCCGAAAGCGTGAATCCACTACCCGCGTCACCTAAAAAGGGCAGGCAATTTTCACTGGGACGGCACGACTCACCCGGAAGCCGCTTGCAATCCCTTGCAACGCATGGTAAACGCTTACTCATTCTGGTGCGTTTTTGGTCGGAAAAAGCGGGTCGAGGTTTTGCCAGAACAGGAAGCTGGGGCCACGCATGGCGAGCAAGCGGAAGATGACGATGGGCGTGATTGTGGGGAACCGCGGTTTTTTCCCGGATCACCTGGCGAAGAGCGGTCGGGAGGAGATGCTGCAGATTTTGCAGAGCGCCGGGATGGACGCGGTGGTGCTGGGGCCGGAGCAGAGCAAGCATGGCGCGGTGGAGACGTACGAAGAAGCCATGCGCTGCGCGGAGTTGTTCAAGTCCAAAGGGGATGCGATTGACGGCGTGGTGGTTACGCTGCCGAACTTTGGCGACGAGCGCGCCATTGCCGATGCGCTGCGGCTTTCCCGCTTGCAGGTGCCGGTGCTGGTGCAGGCGACTCCGGACACGCCGGCGAAGATGGGCATCACCCACCGGCGGGATAGTTTTTGCGGGAAAATGTCCGCGTGCAACAACCTGCGGCAGTATGGGATTCCTTATTCTCTGACGACTCTGCACACCGAGGCGCCGGGTTCGCCGGAATTTTCGAAGGACTTGGAATGGTTCGCGGGGGTCTGTCGCGTGGTGAAGGGGCTGCGCAACCTGCGCATCGGGGCGCTGGGCGCGCGGCCGACGGCGTTCAACACGGTGCGCTACAGCGAGAAACTGTTGGAAGCGAGCGGCATCACGGTGGAGACCCTGGACCTGAGCGAAGTGCTGGGGCGCATCGGGCGGATGAAAGACACGGATCCCGCGGCAGTCCAGAAACTGCAGAACATCCAGAAATATGTGTCCACGACGGATATTCCGCAGGCGGCGCTGTTGAAAATGGCCAAGCTGGGCGCGGTGATTGACGACTGGATGAAGGCGACGCACGTGCAGATCAGTGCGGTGCAGTGCTGGACGTCGCTGGAAGAGAATCTGGGCGTGGTGCCATGCACGGTGATGAGCATGATGAGCGAATCGCTGCTCTCAAGCGCGTGCGAGGTGGACGTCTGCGGTGTGCTGGGAATGCACGCGCTGCAACTGGCTTCGGAAACGCCAAGCGCGCTGCTGGACTGGAACAATAATTACGGCAGCGACCCGAACAAGGCGGTGTGCTTCCACTGCAGCAACCTGCCGAAACATTTTTTCAAGGAAGTGAAGATGGATTACCAGGCGATCATCGCCGGCACGGTGGGCAAGGACAACACGTTTGGCACGTGCGTCGGGCAGGTGAAGGCCGGAGCAATGAGCTTCGCGCGATTTTCAACTGATGACACTTCGGGCCGGATGCGCGGCTACACGGGCGGCGGGCGATTCACGGACGATCCGCTGGAGACGTTTGGTGGCGCGGGGGTAGTGGAAATTCCGGGGCTGCAGAAACTGCTGCGCTACATCTGCGAAAACGGGTTCGAGCACCACGTGGCGGCAAATTTCTCCAGCGTTGCGCCGGCGGTCCACGAAGCCACCACACGCTATCTCGGCTGGGACATGTACGCGCACACGGCGTAGAAGCCCGAAAGAAGCGAATCGGCTCGCGCGAAACGCCCAGCGCCGGGCCCGATCAAACCTGAAAACGTTGGCTCATTCTTGCAGAGTGAGTTGAAATAGGCGGAACGCCCGAATTGGGGAGGAACCATGGAAAACAAGTCTCGAATCACTCGCCGGACCTTCGTAGGTACAACCGTTTCGGCCGCGCTTAGCGCGTTTCCCATGCATAGCCTGCTGGCTGCCTCGCCGCGATTCGCGGCTGCCGGGGCCGATCCCGCCTGGAGGGATGAAGGAATTATTGATGTCAGCAAGTCGCCCTACGCGAAACTCCACAGCGTTCCCGTGCATGCGGTAACGATCAACCAGGGATTCTGGGGCGCACGCCGCAAGGTGAACGTCGAACGAAGCATTCCCACCATGGAGAAACTTCTCGAAGCCAACGGTCGCATGACCAACTATCTGCGCCTGGCCGGGAAGAGCAGTGAGCCGCAAAAAGGGCCGGTGTACTCCGACTCCGACGTTTACAAATGGCTGGAAGCGGCGGGATTTGCGCTGCAGTCGGGAGACATCCCTGAGCTTCGCGAAACATCGGAGAAAATTATCAAGGAAGTGGTGGCCGTACAGGAGCCGAGCGGCTACTTAAACACCTACTACGTCGAGGCCAAGGCCAAAGACCGGATGTTGCCGGAAATCCAGCGGTGGGGCCACGAGCTTTACAACATCGGGCATATGATTCAGGGCGGCATAGCCTATTACCGCGGAACCGGCGATCGAACGCTGGTCGACTCCAGCATTAAATTTGTGGACGGCTACCTGCTCCCGAATTTCGGGCCAAGCGCCGACAAAAAGCCCATTTTTTCCGGACATCCGGAAATCGAAATGGGGTTGGTGGAGCTTTACCGCACCTTTGGCGACAAGCGCCATCTGGAGCTCGCCGGCTACATCCTGAAGGGCGACGACCGCATTCAGGAACCCGCGCACGCATACGTCTATCATTTCTGCGGGATTCCGTTTACTTCGCGGACGCATCTGGAAGGCCATGCGGTCCGCGCCATGTATGCGTGTTGCGGAGCGACCGATTACTACATGGAGACGGGCGAGGAAAATTATTGGAAGACGCTGGACAAGCTTTGGGCCGATCTGACTGCCGACCAGATGTATATCACCGGCGGAGTCGGCGCCCGAAGCCAGGGCGAAGCGTTCGGCGAATCCTATGAACTGCCCAATTCCACTGCGTACGGCGAGAGCTGCGCGGCAATTGGCAACATGATGTGGAACTGGCGAATGCTGGCCGCAACGGGCGAAGCGAAATACGCGGACGTGATTGAGCGCGCGCTTTACAACGGCATTAATTCCGGGATGTCACTGGACGGAACACTCTATTGCTACCGGAATCCGCTGGCGTTCGATCCCTCGGGCGGCGACGTAATCCGCAATCCCTGGTACGACACCACGTGCTGCCCGCCGAATCTCGAACGCACGTTTGCTGCGCTGCCCGGATATTTTTACAGCACCGGCAAAGACGGGCTCTATGTGCACCTGTACGACAATTCCGAGCTCGACTGGCATCTTCAGGACGGCGCGGGATTGAAAGTCACACAAAAAACAAACTACCCGTGGGATGGAACGGTGCAGCTCAGTGTGGCGCCCGCGAATCCCGTGGAGTTCACGTTGTACCTGCGCATTCCCGGCTGGTCCAACAGTTCCCAGGTGACGGTGAACGGCAAGGCGCAATCTGGCGCAACACCGGGTCAGTATCTGGCCATCAAACGCCGCTGGGCCGCTGGCGACACCGTGGAATTGAAGCTGAATATGAAGCCGCAAGTGCTGGAGGCCAGCCGTCGGGTTGTGGAAGATTTTGGGCGCGTGGCGGTGCAACGTGGGCCTTTGGTTTATTGCCTCGAGCAATTGGATCAACCCACGGGAGTCGCGCTCTACGACGTGACGCTCGATTTGCGGAAGAAAAATTCCGGGGAATTTCAGGAAGAGTTCCGCAGCGATTTGCTTGGCGGAATCATCGTCCTGAAGCACGCCGGAGCTGTTGAGGAAGGATCGGGCTCGGGCATGAAACTTTATTCCGCATACACGCCGGATGCGCCGAAGTCCCGCGCGGTGGAACTGAATTTCATTCCCTATTATGCGTGGGCAAACCGGACGGCAACGCCCATGCAAGTGTGGACGCCGGTTTCCACGGCGTAGCGGCTCACTCGCAGTTGAAGCTGCTTAATGGACAGGTCTGGCGAAGATTGCCGGTTCGATAGGAACGTTCTGACGGACGTCTTCCAATTGAATCGTGGAAATCGTGCCGGGTTCCGTAAGAATCAGGCGAAACGGAATTTGCACTCCATCCACAGAGCGATAGTCCTCGTAATCAATCTGCGATGGGTTCACGCCGAGCGGTGAATCCGCCAACCGAACCATGCGCACCAGAGCACCGGACTGTTGGTCGAAATAAAATTTCGCCGAAAGCAGCCCTTCCTGGCGGCCGGACAGCACATAAACCTCGTGGCCTGCAATTTCTTCCGGATATTCAACGCGCAGATCCGGGAACAGCTCCGGGATGTGCAGTGCGAACTGCAGATCCGCGTCCACTTGCGCGATGGATAAGTCCGCCCCGTGCATCTCGCGCAGCGGACGCCCAGGAACCATTGTCCAACCGGCGTGCCCGTCATACACCGTTGTGGTATCTCCCTGTGCAAAGTGGCGAACGATGGCTTGTTGATCCGGCGCTACCGTGAAGATTTCAATCTTCGCGGATTGCCCACCCGATTGAATCGTGCCCTTCGCCACGCGGCTCTTGACCTGCTCCAACGCACTCGCTCCCCCGAGTGCTGCTTGATAGCGTCCGATTAATTGGCTGGTGGTCGGAAGATCGCCCGGCACCGCCGGAGTTTCCGTTTTGCCGCTGCCTGCAGCCGACGGCTTTGTCTCGCCAAAATCCGCCTCGGCTTGTGGCTTTGGGTTGCCGCGATGGCAGGAATAGCAGGTAATCTCGCGCTGGCCCGAAAAATTGTTTTCATTCAGCGCCGCCACCATCTGAATCATTTTGCGGGCGGTCACTTTGGTTTTCTTGTCGTCCTTTTCAAGCTGGCCTTCCACGTGGCAGTAGCTGCAATCTACTCCGAGGGAAGAAGCCATGAACTTCATCGAAGGAATCAGCCTGTCTGACGAAATGTTTTGCAGGACCTGAATATTCTTGAACGCTTCCGCAGCCGTTTTCGAGGACCCGCCCGCAGCGGTCGCCACGGCCTTGGGATTGCCGCCTGACGGCGCATTCAACGCGTTGGAAATCTTGGCGGACAATTCCGCCGCTTCTGTGGTCTTTCCTTGCTTCCGATAAAGATCAAGCAACGTGGTGGCCGCCGGGAGATACAAAGGATCGAGCGCCACGGCGCGTTGCAAGTGCGCCGTTGCCGCCGCTGTGTCGCCTTCCTGCAAATACGGCGCGGCAGCCCCCGCTTCGGTGAGAGCGGAATCCGGATCGAGTTGCAGCGCTCGCCCGAACGCCAGTTTGGCGTCCGTCGTCTGCTTCGCAAGCAGCAGCGCCTCTCCAATCCATTTGAAAAACTCAGGATCATTGCTGAATTGCTGCTGCACGCTGGTCAGAATGCGATAGCCCTCTATCACGTAGTTCGAAGAGCGCCGCTGCATGCCGACGTCAATATAAGCAATTCCCAGATTGCGTTTTTGCAGGTCCGCAGGCGGTTCGCGCCACGCGGCAATCCCTGAGTTTGGCGGAAGATTCGGCAGGGTTGCGGGCCTCCGCTGGATGCGATGATCGGTGAACGCACTGTGCCCGCCATCCTTGGCATCGCGGCGAGGCATGTGGCAGCTCAAACAGTCAGAGTCCTTTGCCGGGTGCGGCGCGGAAAATTCCGCCATGTGGCAGGAGAGGCATTTAGAACGGTAATACGCAACTGATTGAGACGCTTTTGAGTGGGGATCGTGGCAGGTGCCGCACCACAAACGGCCCTGGCTGTTGCGCGCGCACGCGCTCAGGGCAAGCTGCTCCACGTGGCTGATCACCTTGAAATCCCCAGCGGAACTCCCCGCAGGCGCCGCATCATGGTAGATCGTGAAGGTATTTTCCAGAGGCTGGCCGGGAACAAAATCGCTTAATTGTTTGCCGGGATTCGGAACGCGGCTCGCACCAAACAGGTGGCACTGTTCGCAGACGCTGTCGCGAGCGGCTGGAGCCAGTTTCGCGGCATTCACAATATTTCCCGCGCGCGGATCGGCCAGGTGACGTTCCGCTGGACCGTGACACCGGTCACAGGTGATCGCTTCCGCGGAAAAAATCGGCGCGCGATAGGAATTAAGCGTCCCCGAAATATGGAGCGCTTTGCCGGAATGGCAAAGCAGGCACTCTTCGGCAACTGGCCGCGTGAAATCCGGGTCGGGAGTATTTTCGTAGCCCGGCGCAAGATCGTAGGAATTGCGGGATTTGTAATACGCGACCGGGGACTGAAATAAGTGGCCGCCAATCTCGATCAGGTACCCGCTGGCATGATTTCCGGAGCCGATGACATAGCTGACCGGATAGCGCGTCTGGTCTCCGCCATTTTCCCAGGTCTGGAACGTTCCAGATTTTGAAGAGGAGATGGTGATCTTCGAGCCGTGGGCTTCGACTACACCTTCGGGCTCTTGTCCGGCACGCCGAAGCGCGTGCGCCATGGCCGATTGGGAAAATCCCTCGACTTCCGCGGGATGGCAGACCGCGCAGCGTTCCGCGCCACTTGGCTGAACCAGTAAAGACTGGCTTGGCGAATGGGATTCGCCATCGTGCTTCGTGGAATTCGGCGTCGTTGGCGTTTGACTGCTCGCGCCGCCCACCAAGCAAGCGGCAACCAGCCAAAATGTGAAAAGCAGCCGGAAAATATTCTTCCAATAATGCAAGGAACAAAATGGCCGAGGCCGTTGCAGACCGGCGATCAACTTGGCATCCATCAGGCGTGTGGCAAGTTTACGCCCCTCGGCCCCCGGCAGGAACGCTATCCATCCACCTTTTGATAAAGCCGGTAGGGCTCGTCCGCGATCGCGGAAAATGGCAGAAACACAACATTTCCGGCGTCCGTTTTCACTGTCCAGCGATTCGCGGACTCCGTGGCGGAGAGAAGTTGCGCCTTGGTGAAGCCGGCGGGAAGCTTCCCTACCGCATAAAGCGCCAGCGGCCCGGCGGCCAATGCCACCACTTGCGGCGTTTGCGCATCCACGGGCATCAACCGCAGCGGCATCCCGATTTCGTATTCGATGCGATCGCCACTTTTCCATGTGCGGTTTACCGCAAAGAACTTGCCAGCCACCACTTCTCCATCCGCGCGCTTCCCGTTCACCGAAACTCGCGTCTTGCCATCGGCCCACGCCGGAATGCGCAGATAAACGGTGAACTGTTCCGGGCGCGAAGCCTCGATTTGAATCTGCGTGGTGTTGGCATCGGGGTAGCTGGTTTTCTGGGTCATCGAATATTGCGCCCCGTTCTGCGACCAGCTCAGCTTCGAAGGCAGAAAGAGATTTACGTAGACTCCGTCTTTCGCCTGATAGTAAGAACTGATGCCATAGTCGGCCGTCAGTTGCGGGAAAGTTCCCGAGCAGCAGGGCCATTTGTCCTTGTAATAGACCTTTTTGGCGTCGTCGTTGTTGTAGTCGGAATAGTAGAAGCTCGTGCCGTCGGGCAGAATGCGTTTTGCTCCAGCAATCGTTCCATAGAGGACCTGCTCCATGCTGTCGCCATAGCGCGAATCCTGCGTGACCCGCAGCAGATAACGAGTGATTTTGAACTGTCCATACGCGCCGCACGGCGTTTCAAAGCTGGAGCGTGTCGTGCCCAGGCTCGCGCCCAGCAGTCCCTTGCCGGGTTCCACAAACGCTTCATTCGGTCCCCAGCCGCCCGTTGCATAGCTCTGTTCCTGCACCATGCGCAAACCGTTAGTCGCAGCGCGAAGATATTGCTCATCGCCCAGCACCAGGTAAGCCTGCATCGCGGAGCTGAACGTGTTCACGTGGCTGTAAGCATGTTTTCCGGGGAGCGCATTCTGGTTTGCGGCGAGGGCATCGTAATATTCGTGATAAATAAAGCGCTTGCCGAGTTCCCGGTAGCGCTCGTCTCCGCTGCGCTGGTAAGCCAGAAAGAAATTTTCGGGCAGCGTGTAGGTTTCATCCCAAGTGAATGCCAGCGTCTTGTGCGGGCGCGATTCCTGCTCCGCGCGACTCAGAGCCTTTTCGGGCAGGTGAGGTAATACCGCATCCGTCGCGCGCTTGAGCACATCCAGCGCGATGGGATCCGCGGCGAACTCGTGCGCATCAATCAGGCCGCAGCAGGTCTTGTCAAAGGTGTAGCCCGGAAGCCGGTAATCCACGTAGAACTTCCCGGTCGGCTCAACCGTCGCACCAAATCCCTTTACCAAGCGCCAGACTTTTTCCTGCGTTGGTTTTGACCCGGTTATCGCATAGGCGCGCGCCAGGCCCGAAACGTATTGCCCGAAGGAGTGCCCCGCGATAAACGCGTGGAAATTGGTTTTTTCGTCAAAGTCATTGCCATCGTCGTACCAGCCGCCCATATCGGGGCCGGGGGCGGGAAGACCCTCGCGCTGCCGGAAGGGCTTCAGCAGGGCGTCTTCATTCAGACCCAGAAACAACTCGTGATTTTGCTGAAACTGCGTCAGGAAGTGGCTTTCCAGCAATTGCACGTTGGGGTAGCCGAAAACGGAGAGCGGCGGGGTGATCGCCGTGGTAACTGTCGCCGGTTTCGCCGCCTTCCGCGCCCAGGCAGGAAGCGAACTGGCTGCCGCAAGGCTTGCGGCGGAAATGGCGCTGGTGCGCAAGAATTCTCTTCTGGATTTCGATTTCATTGCGGATTCTCCTGGCTCGGCGGGAACCTTACCGGGCGCTGTGCTTTGGGCGCCCGCCGGTTCTCAACCCATTTTCTGAGCAAGCGTTTTCTTGCTTCGTCATGTATAACGCTTGAAAGGGGCGGCGTCAAACCCAAGCTGTTATCGTTTTCTCAAAGAATGAAGTATTCTGATGCTTCTGAAAACTAATTTGCCGACATCCTCGATGACCTTGACCCGGATCTTTTGCCTTTCGATTGCCCTTCTGGCTCTCCCTTTTTCCCTGTTTTCGCAGGCCCCGGCGAACTCAGCCGCGCCCATCAGTGAGGCGTTGCGGGCCAGGGAGTACGACAAGGCCATCGAACTCAGCCAAACGGCGCTCCGTACTTCGCCGAATGACGCGCAACTCTGGACGCTCCAGGGAATTGCCTATGCCAGCAAAGGCGACGCCAAACAGGCCTTGGCGGCATTTCAGAGCGCCTTGAAAATTTCTCCGGACAATCTTGGGGCCCTGGCCGGCGCTTCGCAGATTGCGTACCAGACGGGAAATCCCGGCGCGATTCCGCTCCTAAACCGCCTGCTCCGACAGCGCCCGGAAGAGCCCACGGCCCATGCAATGCTGGCCGTTCTGGAATATCGCGCCGGAAATTGCGCGGAGGCGGTGCCGCATTTCGAAAAAGCCGGGCAACTCGTCGACACACAGGTGGACGCGCTGCACGCCTACGCCTCGTGTCTGGTGAAGCTCAAGCAGTACAAGGAAGCGGCGGCCACTTTTCAACGAGCCGTAAATCTTCAGCCGCAAGATCCAAAAGAATTGCAGGCGCTGGCTTCGATTCAGTTGATGGCGCACGAGCCGCAGAATGCGTTGGCAACCTTGAAACCGCTTCTGGAAGGCAGCGCAGTCACTCCCGGAAGTTTGCAGCTCGCGTCGAAAGCCTATGAAGATGCCGGCGACACGCCGCAAGCTGTCAGCACGCTTCGCCAGGCGATTCTGATGGATCCGCGCGACACGAGTCTCTATCTGGATTTCGCCACGCTCTGCTTCAATCACCAGTCGTTTCAAGTGGGAATCGATGTGGTCACCGAAGGCATTTCGCTTCAGCCAAAGGCGGATGAACTATATGTCGCGCGCGGCGTTCTTTACGTGCAATTGGCGCAATACGATCAGGCCGAAGCGGATTTTCAGAAGGCCAATGACTTGAATCCGAAGCAGTCCATGAGTGTTGCGGCGCAGGGATTGGCGGCGGTGCAAGCCAACGATCTCGATCACGCGCTGGCGTCAGTTCAGGAAAAGCTAGCCAAGAAACCGAACGATCCGATGTTGCTCTATCTGCAGGCGGACGTTCTCTCCCAAAAAGGGCTGGATCCCGGCACGCCTGATTTTGACCTGGCAATGCGTTCCGTGAAGCAAGCGGTTTCTCTCCAGCCCAACCTGGCTTCGGCGCGAACTCTTCTGGCGAAGCTTTATATGCAGTCCGGCCAATATCAAAACGCGATTGACGAGTGCCGCAAGGCGCTGCAAAACGATCCGAAGGATCAGACCGCCGTTTATCGCCTGATCCAGGCGCTGCGAAACACCGGTCAAACAAAGGAGATTCCTGATCTTTTGAAACAGCTTGCGCAATTGCGGGAGCAGGCCACGCAGGAAGAGCGGGATCGTAACCGGTATAAATTGCTGGAAGAAGGCACGCCTGCCCAGCAGCCGTAGACGAGGGGCGGAGTTCTGAATGGCGTGGCAGCTGAACGCAGTCAAAGTTTTTTCAAACTGGAGAATGGTTTCGAAATGGCAGTGAATCGACGCACATTTCTGCAACTTGGGCTTGGCTGCGCGGCCTCTTCCGTGGCCCATCGCGTTCTTGCCCAAGGCGTGGCTGCCCACAAGGCAAAACCGGTGGCGCCGCAAGCCCCTTCGGGCCGCCCATTTAATGCGCACTTTGTGGATGTAGCCGCCGCCGCCGGATTGCGCGCGCCGACCATTTATGGCGGCGTGGACACCAAGAAATACATTCTGGAATCCACCGGCTGTGGCTGCGCATTTATTGACTTCGACAACGATGGCTGGATGGATCTATTTCTGCTCTGCGGCACCCGACTGGACGGCGCGCCGCCCGATGCCACCAACCGACTCTACAAAAATAATCGCGACGGCACATTCACCGACGTCACCGAAAAGGCGGGGCTCGCCGCTGCGGGATGGGCTTCCGGAGTCTGCGTTGGTGACTACAACAACGATGGCTTCGATGATCTCTTCTGCACTTATTTTGGGCAGAATATTCTCTACCGCAACAATGGGGACGGCACGTTCACAGATGTCACCAAGCAGTCCGGGCTCTCGAACGCTCAGCCGCGCTGGGGTGCCGGCTGCAGCTTTCTGGATTACGACCGCGACGGCTTTCTCGATCTCTTCGTCTCAAATTACATCCGTTTCTCCATCGAACATGCGCCTGTTCCAGGGGCCAACTCCAATTGCAATTGGAAGGGCATTCCGGTCGAATGCGGCCCGCGCGGCCTCCCAACTGGCCGCCATTCGCTCTATAAGAACAACGGCGACGGCACGTTTACCGATGTCAGCGTGCAGTCGGGAGTTGCGGCCGCAACACAGAGCTACGGCATGTCTGTGGTCACAGCGGATTTGGATGATGACGGCTGGCCGGATATTTATGTCGCTTGCGATTCAACGCCCAGCCTGCTCTTTATGAACAACCACGATGGCACTTTTCGCGAGGAAGGCGTTTTGCGCGGCGTGGCCCTCAGCGACGACGGAGAAGAGCAGGCGGGCATGGGCATCGGCGTGGGCGACTACGATCTCGACGGTCACCTGGACCTGTTCAAGACCCACTTTGCCGACGACGCAAACGTTTTGTATCACAACGACGGGAAGGGTAACTTTGACGATGTAACCCGCCAAACCAGGGTGGGTGTGGAGACCCGCTACATCTGCTGGGGTACCGGAATGGTGGACTTGGACAACGACGGCTACCCCGATATTTTCGTGGTTACGGGAAACGTTTATCCGGAAGTGGAGCGAAAACTCCCCCAGTACCAAAATAAAACGCCGCGTGTCCTATTTCGCAACCTCGGCAACAAAACCTTCGAGGAACTGGGCGAGGCGGCTGGTCCCGGGGTGGCCGAATCCCACTCCAGCCGGGGCTGCGCCTTCGGCGATTTCGATAACGACGGGGATCTGGATGTGTTGATCATCAATTTGAACGAACCTCCCTCTCTTTTGCGTAATGATCTGAAGATAAAACAGAATTGGATCAAGGTGAAACTTGAGGGCGTTAAGTCCAACCGAAGCGCTATCGGAGCGCGTATTTTGGCCCATTTTGAAGGGAAATCGCAGACTCAAGCGCTTTTGAGTCAATCGAGTTTTTACTCCTGCAATGATCCTCGCTTGCACTTTGGATTGGGGCGCGCCGCGACCGTGGACCTGGAAGTACGCTGGCCCAGCGGAGCGTCCGAATCCTTCAAAAATCTGGCTGCCAACCAGTTGGTTACCTTGAAGGAAGGCGTGGGGCAGGTTGCGAACCGGGGATGGGCCCGGGGTTAAGCGGATAACTTAGCCGGTAATAGGCCCCTCGGATAGCCTTCCTAATACAAACCCATTAGAAAATCCTTGACAGCCGATTTGAAGTGACATATATCACTCTCAATTGAGAAAACGTTTACACGTAATCGCTTTCGTAAATGTTTCCTCTAATTCTGGGGGTGGAAGCACATGGAAGGCAAAGTACTGATCGGGCGCGCAGCCCGTCTGGTTGTTACGTTCTTGATTCTCGCCGGTTCAGCATTCGCTCAATTCAGCTCTAGTATTCAGGGAACGGTCACCGATCCCAGCGGAGCAGCGGTGGGGGGCGCCACGGTTCGACTGGAAAACCTGGTCACGCACACCACGGCCGCGGCCACCACGGATGGTAGCGGGGGATATCGTTTTCTCAGCCTTGCTCCGGGAAAGTACAAACTCATCATTGAGGCCAAGGGATTTGCGAAGGTGGAGACCGAGCCCAACCTCGAAACTGGCCAGAACCTCAACGTGCCGCTTACCCTGAAGGTTGGCGCTGCCACCGAGTCCGTTACGGTCACCGCCGAAAATCCACTGATCAATACGGCGGAGACTCGCAATCAGCAGACATTGGAATCGCAGGAACTCTCCACTCTCCCGCTCAGCGGCCGCAACTTGCTGGCCCTGATCAGCGTCGCCCCTGGCGTATCGGGCCTTGGGCTTGCTGGCGGTCCGGGTGTCGCCTCCGGCACCCCGGGATCCGGCGTGGACAATTTTTCAACGGAAACCGCCGTGGACATCAGCGCGAACGGCCAGGGCACCGTCGCGAATATGTGGATCATTGACGGACTGGACGTGACCAGCAGCGTCCGCCAGGGCGTCTTGAACCTGGTGCCGAATCCCGACACGATTGACGAGACGACCATTCAGGTCAACACCTTCGGCAGCGAATATGGCCGCGGTAGCGGACTCCAGGTAGCGCTTACCACCAAGTCCGGTTCGGATCAGTTCCACGGATTGATCAGCGACTATTTCAACTATCAATCCATGTACTCGAAGTACTCACTGCCGAACTCTGACCACACCTACTCCCCATTCCACAGCAACAATATTTCAGGGACAATCGGCGGGCCCATCATTCCCCACCATCAGTTCTTTTTCTATTTCGGTATCGAAGCATTGCGTTCTTCGGTTTCCACCGGAAACACCACTCAAATATTTCCGGATCAGGCGTTCGCCACGTTTGCCCAGGATAACTTCCCCACTACGTTTGGGACGAAAATCCTGAACACCTACGTTCCGACCAACATTGGTGGCGCAACCGTATCCAAGTTAGCGAGCGACATTTTCCCGGGAACATGCGGAACTCCCGCGACGTCCAATTTGCCCTGCGACACGCCGATGCTGGATTCCGGAATTTTCAATTCCACCAACTTCCGGAACGGCACGCAATATTTCGGCCGTGTGGATAAATATTTTACGAATGACCGTATCTATGGCAGCTTCTTCCGCACACTGTTGAACTACGGTGGCCCCAACGTCATCCCGCAATTTTCGACCACGAACAACAACTGGCAGACTGCCTATCAGGTGAACTGGACCCACACATTCAGCCCCAATACCTTGAATGAAGTGATTTTCGCCGCAAACCGCATCGAAGGAAAAATCGGCGAGACCGGCGATTTCACGATTCCTGGTATCAGCGTCACGGGACAAAACGTCGGCTATGGCGTCGGTTTTGCCCAGGGCGATTTCATCCAGCACAACTATCACTGGCGCGACGTTCTTACGCACGTCCACGGCGCTCACGTCATCAAGGTGGGCTACGAAGGATGGTACGGAGACGACGTGGAGCCATTTGAGGGACCGTGGTCTCACCCGGCTTTCAGTTTTGACAACTTGCTGCAACTCGCGCAGGACGCGCCCCGCCAGGAAAACGGAGTTATGTACAATCCGCTTACCGGTCAGCAGCAGCTTTGGAATTGGGACGCGGCTTCCAAGACTTGGGGCCTCTTTGCGGAAGATACCTGGAAGGCCAGCCGCAAGCTGACGCTCACGTTTGGTTTCCGGTTTGACGACCAGGGCAACCCGTATTCCAAGTCCGAATCAACCGTGTTCGGAAACTTCTATCTTGGTACCGGCTCCACGTTCCAGGACCAGGTGGCCACCGGCTTTGCGAAGCCAACGCACAACGCACTCTCCGGCTCTCCCAAAGCTTATCAACCGCGCATCGGCGCCGCCTGGGATGTTAACGGAAAGGGCGACTGGGTTGTGCGTGGCGGCTTCGGTATGTATTCCAATTGGCTGACGCCAGCAAACATTCAGGAGGAATTCAGAGGCAATCCTCCGGGTCTGATTTTGCCCACGTTCTCCATCGCCAACTCCGACCCGGCCACCAGGCCGGTATTCGTCCAAGGCACATCGAGCACGCCGCCATTTGGTTTTACATTCCCGCTCTTGGCTGGCACGAACCTATGCCCTGTTGCGCCGTGTTTGGACGCAAACGGAGGCATCCCCGGCGCCGGCTTGACCATCGGCGGAATCACTCCTGACATCGTTTCTCCAACCGCGTACATTTTCGCGGCAACATTGGAGCGCCGACTTGGCAGCCACTTTGTCGCCAGCATCCTTTACAGTGGATCCCACGACTCAAATCTTGTCGGCAACGGCAACGCGGGCGGCCAGGTGTCTTATGGGGCGGATATCAACTCCTTGCCGGGCGACCTGATTGGAAAGCCGTCTGGTGCGCTGCCAACTCGGCTCAATCCAAGTTTTGGCGCCATCAATTACACGCAAAACGATCGAGTCAGCAACTACAACGGCATAACCTTCGACCTGCGGTGGAGAGCTTCGCGAGGATTTTTTGACGCTTCCTACACGCACTCCTCGTCCAAGGACGATGCGGCCATTTATCCAACCTACGCCAACCCGCACCAATACTATGGGCCGTCGCCTTGGGACACTCCCAACCGCTTCTCTCTCAGCTTCAACTACGAGTTCCCCGGTCTCAACCACGACAATGCGTTCGTCAAGGGGATCACCAGTGGGTGGGGCGCCAGCGGTACAAGCATTTATCAGACCGGCTATCCGTTCCATGTCTTCACTTCCGCTTCCTACTCGAATGGTGGAGACTATAACGCCGACGGCGACAACAACGACTGGCCCAACGTAAACAGCTACAACCAGGCAACGTCCCGGACTGCGTATGTCACCGGAGTATTCGCTCCCGGACAGTTCACCGCGCCCACTCCTGGCACGCTGGGCGACGAAAAGCCGGGTGCCTTCCGCAATCCGGCCTTTGTCCAGACAGACTTGACCCTTTACAAGAACACACACATAACCGAGCGGCTGGTCTTCCAGTTCCGGTTTGAGTTCTTCAATTTCTTCAACCATCCGAATTTCCAGAACATTCAGGGAGACCTCTCCGCAGGAAACTTCGGGCAGGTGACCTCGCAGACCTTGCCGAGATGGTGGCAGATCGGCGCGAGGCTCAGCTTCTAACCAGTTTGTTCACCCATAACCCAGGGGCCATCGTTCTACACCCCAATCGATGGCCCTTGGACCCCATAATTCAGCCCGCAAGCAAGCGGGCGGCGAAGAACCGAGTTTCCGCCCAGAATTCTTCGCGCGCAGTTTGAAATGAAACTCAGGTTGCAGTGTTCGGCTCCCCTTGGGGAGCCGAACGCATTTGGGCGGTCCCCCGCGCAGCTCAGCCCAGAGAAAATTTCGCAGTTTGCTCAGGTCGGCCGGGGAGATTCTCCAAATGGAGTCCGCGTCCGCAGCGGTTGAGTACCACCTGAAATGGGATTACTGTATGGGTTCGCGGACTTTCGCATACTTCGCAGGGGCTCTCAATGAAGATCCAGGAAAAGCTTCGCTACCTAGAAGATCGCTGGGACGAGCGCGTGGCCAGCTCCCTGGATGATGCCGAACTCCTCAGATACCGCTCGAATGTTTTGGGCTCCGACCTGCGAATCACCAACTTTGGCGGCGGAAACACCAGCTCGAAGATTGTGGAAAGTGATCCGCTCGATGGAACGCAGAAGCGCGTCCTGTGGATCAAGGGCAGCGGCGGCGACATCGGTAGTATCCAACGAAAGGGATTTGCCACGCTTTATCTGGATAAATTGCTGGACCTGCCGAAACGGTATCGCGGCGCCGAAAACGAAGACGAAATGGCGGAGATGTATCCCCTCTGCGTTTTTGGCAATAACCCGGTGGCGGCCTCGATTGACACTCCGCTCCATGCATTTCTTCCCTTCAAGCACATTGACCACCTGCACCCGGATTGGGGAATTGCCCTGGCTGCGGCCGCGAATGGCCGCGAAAAGATGGAAGAGTTCAATCGAACCTATTCGCACAAGCTGATCTGGTTGCCCTGGCAACGGCCCGGCTTTGAGCTGGGCGTGATGTTGCGCGAAGCCGTGAAGCAAACGCCGGATGCGGACGGCATCGTCCTTGGCGGCCACGGCCTGTTCACCTGGGGAGAAACGCAGCGCGAGTGTTACGTAAATACCATCACGATCATTGATCAATTGGGGCAATTTGTATCCGAGCACGTCGAAAAGTTGGGAACAAAACTGTTCGGCGGAAATCGTTCTGCGACGCTTGAGAATCACCACTCCCTTGCGAATGAGGTTTTTCCTTTTGTGCGCGGCGGCGTCTCTGCGAAACAGCGATTGATTGGGACTTTTTGCGACCTCCCAGATGTGCTCCGGTTTGTAAACTCCGCGGACGCTGAAAAGCTTGCTCATCTTGGAACCAGTTGCCCGGATCATTTTATTCGCACCAAGATCCGGCCGCTGTTCGTGAATTGGACTCCGCGCGTGGACTTGTCGGGGTTGCGCGAGGCGATCTCCGCTGCGCTCACAAAATATAGAGAGGAATACGCAGCTTACTACAAAGCGTTTGCGTTGCCTGATTCGCCCAAGGTACGCGATTCCAATCCAACCGTAGTATTGGTGCCGGGCATCGGCATGTTCAGTTTTGGCAAGAACAAGACGGAGTCGCGCATCACCGGCGAATTTTATACCAACGCAATTCATGTGATGGAGGGCGCGAGCGCTCTTGCCTCTGGAGCGGTCCCCGCCGTGTTGCCGCAGTCAGGCGCCGCGGCAAAGACTGAGGCCTTCAGCGTCCACACGAACTATGTTGCGCTGCCGCCTTCCGAAGCGTTTCGAATCGAATACTGGCAACTGGAAGAAGCAAAAATTCGGCGCCAGCCTCCGGAAAAAGAACTCAGCCGGCAAATCTGCCTGGTCATTGGTGGCGGAAACGGCGTGGGAAGGGAAACCGCGCTACTCGCCGTGCAGCGTGGAGCGCACGTGGTGGTTGCCGACAAGGATCTGCAGGCCGCCGAGGCAGTTGCCGCCGAAGCGCAAAAAATTGCCGGCAAAGAAGCGGCAATTGCTTTGGCCATCGATATTCGCGAGCGCACTTCGATCCAGAGCGCCCTTCGCGAAATCGTCGCTGCGTATGGCGGCATCGACATCATCGTGAATACCGCCGCCATTTTTCCGTCGTCCCCCGATGGAAAAATCACCGACAACCAGTGGGGATTGACACTGGATATCAATGTCACCGCCAACCATCGCGTGGTGGGAGAAATCTCGAAAATACTTCACGAACAGAATTTGACGGCGAGCGTCGTGCTCGTCAGCTCAGCGAATGCCGTAGTTCCAAAACATGGCAGCGAAGCCTACGACGTAAGCAAAGCCGCGGTGAACCACCTGGTGCGCGAATTCGCAATTTCGCTGGCGCCAAAGGTTCGCGTCAACGGAATCAGTCCGGCCACAGTCGTGAAAGGTTCCACGATGTTCCCGCGCGATCGCGTGATCGCGTCGCTCACCAAATATTCGATTCCCTTTGACTCGGCGGCTTCCGATGAGCAGCTTCGAGAACTGCTTGCCGAATTCTATGCAAAGCGCACTTTGACGCATCAGCCGATTGATCCCCAGGATTGCGCGGCGGCCATTCTGTTTCTTGCCGGGCCGCAATCCCGATGCACCACCGGCCATTTGATTCCCGTGGACGGCGGATTGACGGAGGCTTTTCTTCGTTAGCGCGCGCCCGGAGCGTATCAGCTTTCGACCATCGAAGCGCAGAGAATTTCTATGATGCTAGGGGAAGACCGCAAGGCCGTTGTGGCCGTCGATCTCGGCGCGCAGAGTTGCCGTGTGTCCCTTCTTCGCTGGAATCGCGGCGGACCGGAAATCACCGTTGTTCATCGATTTACAAACGAACCAATTTCCACGAACGAGGGTTTGCGCTGGAATCTCGACGCAATCTGCGAAGGTGTTCGCGTCGGCTTGCGCGCCTGCTCGCCCCTGGCGCCGGAAGGCATCGCTTCGATTGGCGTGGACGGCTGGGCCGTCGACTACGTGCGATTGAATGCCGAAGGCTCTCCAGTCGCGCTGCCGTTCTGCTATCGCGACGAACGAACCGAACGGGCCGAACGCGAAGTTCACAGCCTGTTGCCGGCCTCACAGCTTTATGCGCTAACCGGCATCCAGATTCTGCGCATCAATACGCTCTACCAGTTATATGCGGACAAGCTTGCCGGCTTCGATCCCGGGCTATCGTGGATCAATCTCCCCGAATTTATCGCCTACCGCTTATCGGGCAAGCGGGTGGGTGAATATACAAACGCCACGCACACAGGGCTTGTGGATCTAGAGACAAAATCTTGGAGCAAAACGATTTTCGACAAACTGGGCCTGCAGGTGGAGTCCGCGCCCGATATTGTTTCCAGCGGAACGATCCTCGGAGCGGTCCTCGGAGAGCTTGGGGAACTGCCCGCATTTCAAAACACTGTGGTCGTCGCACCCGCGTGTCACGATACTGCCTCCGCCATCGCGGCAATTCCTGCCACCGGCGACGATTGGGCATTCCTCAGTTCCGGCACATGGTCGTTGGTCGGCACTGTTCTTGGCGCACCGTGTGGTACGGACCAGGCGCAGGCTCTGAACTTCACGAATCTTGGCGGCGCCGGCGGAAAAATCTGTTTTCTAAAAAACGTAAATGGCATGTGGCTGCTGCAACAGTTGATCCATGAAGCGGAAAAACTTGGTTCCCGGCGCGCTCTTCCGGAACTCATATCCTCCTGCTCAATGATGCCGGCACCAGACGTACTGATTGATGTTGACGATCCGCAACTCATGCTTCCGGGCGACACGCTGCAGAAAATCAATGCTCAGCTGCAAAAACTGGGCCACGCAACTTTTCCTTTGCGCGCAGACGCGATCCCGCTGTTTGCGAACCTGATTTTTCATAGCATGGCTGCCCGCTATGCCCAGGTTTTATCCTCGATCGCCCAGATCACGGGAAAAAAGCTGAAACGCCTCTTCATCGTTGGCGGCGGAAGCCAGAATGTGCTGCTCAATCAACTCACTGCCCGCTACACCGGCCTCGAGATCATTCTTGGATCCACGGAGAGCACCACGTTTGGCAATTTTGCCATTCAATTGGCGGCCCTTGAGAATCGGCAGAATCACTCGGGCGGAGTAACCGCCCCGGCGATCGCCAGGTGGGCGGAACTTCTTTCTTCGGCTGCGCCGGCTTTGGCCAATAATCAGCGCATTCACTAAGCGCACGCTTGAAACTTTGCGACGTTTGGGAGGCCCGGGAATGAACGATCAGTCTGTGCAACTTGTGATGAAGGCGCTCGACAATTTCAAGATCGAGCTGCCCTCATGGGGATTCGCGAACACGGGCACTCGCTTCGGCAAATTCATTCAAGCCGCTGCCGCCACCACGATCGAGGAAAAGTTCAGCGACGCCGGCCAGGTGAATGCTGTCACCGGCGCATGCCCAACGCTGGCGCTGCATGTTCAGTGGGATTTGCCCAATGGATTGCCGGACGCATCCGCCGTGGAAAAATTAGCAACGAAGTTCGGGATTCGCCCATGCTCCATCAACCCCAATGTTTTCCAGAATCAGGAATACAAGCATGGCTCGCTAGGAAATCCAGACCCGGCGATTCGCCGAAAAGCCCTTAATCATATTCTGGATTGTGTCGCCATCGCGGAAGCGCTCGGTTGCCGTGACGTTGCCCCGTGGTTTGCGGATGGCTCCAATTATCCCGGCACTCAAAACATTCGAAAAAGGATTGCCTATTTTGAGGAGGGCTTGCAGGAAGTTCACCGGGCGCTGAAGCCGAACCAGCGCCTGCTGATCGAATACAAGCCGTTTGAGCCGGCGTTTTATCACACCGACGTCGCCGATTGGGGCATGGCTTTTCTGTTTGCCAAAAACGCCGGGCCGCAAGCGCTTGTCCTGGTGGACACCGGGCATCACTACCAGGCCCAGAACATCGAACAAATCGTGGCCTGGCTGCTGCACCAGAAAATGATGGGTGGATTTCATTTCAACGATCGCCGCTATGCCGACGACGATCTCACGCTTGGCTCCATCGATCCTTATCAGGTGTTCCGCATTTTTCACGAGATCAAGCTCTTCGAATGGGAGACGCAAAAACCCGCGGGCATCTCTTACATGGTGGACCAGAGCCACAACCTAAAGGGCAAAATCGAAGCGATGATTCAAACGGTTTGCACCGCCCAAGAACTCTACGCCAGGGCCGCGTTGGTGGATCACGAACAACTGGTCAAACTGCAGCAAGATTCTTCTCTGATCGATGCGGAAGAAACCCTGCGCGGCGCATTCTGGCAGGACGTGCGGCCCGCCCTGCGGGAGTGGAGAAAGTCCCGCGGCTTGCCCGAAAATCCCATGCAGGCGTTCCGCGAGAGCGGATACCTGGAACGCATCACCGCCGAGCGAAGCCAGAGCAACCGCAACACGACGGCCAGCTACGCCTAGCGATCGGCGCGCCACTTTTTTCATAGGGCCGATCTCGAAGAGTTTTCGCCAGACTCCGAAGAGAAGGGAGTTCGCGCACATGCCAACTTCACGGATCGCAGTTCTGCGGCTCGTCACAGCAGCAGCATTGTTCCTGGCTCTTGTTTCCCCATCGTTCGCCCCGGACGCGCCCGACAGTCTGGAGCAAGGCTTTCTCAATCCTCCGGAATCCGCAAAACCTCGTGCCTGGTGGCATTGGATGAGCGGCAATGTCAGCAAGCCGGGAATTACGGCCGATCTTGAGTGGATGCATCGCGTCGGCATCGGTGGAATGCAGATGTTTGATGGCGATCTCGGTGTCGCGCAATATCTCGATAAGCCGGTGATCTGGATGACCCCGGAATGGAAGGATGCCTTCCGTCACGCCGGAGCGGAAGCGGATCGCCTTGGTCTGGAAATGTCGATGGCCGCTTCCGGCGGCTGGAGCGAGACCGCCGGACCCTGGGTCAAACCAGAGGACGCAATGAAAAAGGTCGTCTGGAGCGAAACACGCATGCGCGGGCCGCAAGAGTTCGAAGGCAAATTGCCGCAACCGCCGCATATCAACGGCCCATTTCAAACCATGCCCGTAGTTGATCCGCCCTCCAGTCCAATGATCGGCGGAGCTCCTGGCATCCCGCGGGCAGCAAAGGCGGTAGCTCCCGATGATCCAACTTTTTATGCGGACACAGTCGTGCTGGCCTACCGTCTTCCCGAGGGCGAATCCAATTCGCCCGCTCCCCATCCTAAAATAACCTCGAGTGATCCTTCCTTTTCCAGCGCGGAAATTTTGGACGGCGATTATGGGACGACTTCGGAACTCAAATTTGAGGACGGTAAAGATTCAGCCTGGATCCAAATGGAATTTCCCGAAGCTTATTCAGCGCGAACTTTCACGATTGCCATGCCTCAGCCCATCGGCAGGCCAATCCCGCTGCTGCCCAACGGCGAATTAGCGTATAGCCAGGATGCGCGTACCTGGACGAAACTCATTTCGCTTCCCGGTTCGCCACAATATGCGCACCTCTTCGGCGTGCGCACCTTTAGCCTTCCTGCCATCTCAGCCCGCTATTTTCGTCTGTCGGTGGAGCGGCCCCCACTCACTGCGGATCAGTCCATTCGAGGTCTCACTCGCGCCAAGGGTTTTCCGATCGCGGATATCGCTTTCGGCTCATCCCCCCGCATTTCTTTCTTTGAAGATAAAGCCAGTTTCGGAACTTTTGTTTCCACGGCCAATACAGCGACACCGGAAGTTGCCCAGAACGAAGCAGTAGTACCACCAGAAGTGATTAACCTTACCGGCAAGATGCAGCCCGATGGCTCGCTGAAATGGCAGGTTCCCGCGGGCCAGTGGGCCGTGGTTCGCATGGGTTATTCGCTGACGGGAAAAAAGAATCATCCGGCAACCCCGGAAGCCACCGGGTTTGAGGTCGACAAGCTGAGTGCTCGCCATGTCAGCGACTACATGAAGACCTACACGGACATGATTTCCGGCGCCGTGTCCCCGAATTACGGGAAAAGCTTTCGCTATTTCCTGATGGATAGCTGGGAAGCGGGTCAGGAAAATTGGACTGAAGATATGCTCTCCGAGTTCAAGCGCCGCCGCGGCTACGACGCCACGCCGTATCTGCTCACGCTAACGGGCCGCATCGTCGGCAGTTCCAGGGAGAGTGACGCATTCTTGTGGGATTATCGCCGCACCATTGCGGAGATGCTTGCCGACAATCACTACAAACTTGCAACCGAGTTGTTTGCCAAACAGGGAATCGGCCTCTACGCCGAAGCGATGGGCGTCTCTTTGCCGACCACGGGGGATGGCCTGTTGAATAAAGGCCAAGTCACCATTCCCATGGGCGAATTTTGGACCCCAATCGCGGGCGTTGCGGATTTCCCCGCGCGCGAAGCCGATGTGCTGGAGGCAGTTTCGAGCGGCCACATCTATGGAAAGAACATCATCGCCACCGAATCCTTCACGTCAAATCCGTCCACACCGGGCTGGGGCCAGTCACCTTTCTATCTGAAACAACTCGCCGACCAGAATTTCGCGCGCGGCGTGAATCGCATTGTTTTTCACACCTCGGACCACCAGCCGTTCACCGACGAGAAGCACAAGCCCGGTATTACGCTCGGATTCTACGGTCAGCACTATTCGCGCAACATCACCTGGGCCGAACAGGCCGTTGCCTGGAATACCTACCTAGCTCGCTGCTCGTTCCTGCAGCAAACGGGAAAACCAGTCGTCGACGTCGCGTATTTCTACGGAGAGGGCGCCCCCGTCACCGTTCCTTATTGGAAGCAATTCGCACCGGCAGTGCCAACCAGTTTTTCGCGTGACTATGTAAACGCAGACATTCTTCTAAATCATGCGTACGTAGTTCAGGGCGAACTCACGGTAACCAGCGGCATGCGTTACCGGCTACTGGTTGTGCCGGATGAGTTCGATCAATTGAGCTTTCCCTTGCTTCAAAAGCTTTCCGAACTGGTAAAGGCCGGCGCAGTTGTCATAGCACCCCACGTGACCGGTTCTCCCAGCCTTGCGGATGAAAATCCCTCTGCTGAACTTCAAAAACTGTTGCTGGAGTTGTGGGGCTCCGGCACATCGGCACATGGCTCCAATAAAGTCGGCAAAGGTACGATCTACTGGGGAACTTCCGTAGAAGACGTTCTAGCGGCCGAGCATGTCGTTCCGGATTTCACTTATGACCCGCCGACAGACGTCGTGCCCTATGACTATCCGTCTCCTAAAACCAGCGCGGAGATCGTTTGGAATCATCGCCGCACTTCGGACAAGGAAATTTATTTTGTCGCGAATCAGCGCATGAGGGCGGAAAGCCTCACCGCTCATTTCCGAGCGCACGGAAAATCGGCTGAGATTTGGCATCCCGACACGGGTGGGATTGAGCCTATCGCTTACTCCGACAGTGGAACAAACACAACTCTGACTCTCCACCTCGCCCCCGAAGAATCTGTCTTCGTCGTATTTCGCAGCGAGGACACGAAACGAACTCCGGCCGCAATGCAGACGCCACAGGAGCTGCTGACCATTACAAATCCATGGAAGATCGAATTTCCGCCCAATCTGGGTGCGCCGCCTCAGATCGAGATGGGTTCGTTGGCCTCCTGGTCCGCCTCAGCCGACCCCGGCGTCAAATATTTTTCAGGCACCGCCACTTATACAAATCAATTCAATCTGCCCGAAGGTTGGAACCGTTCCAGCGCAGCAATTCTCCTGGACCTGGGCCGCGTTCGCGAATTCGCGCAAGTCACCCTGAACGGCAAGACCCTGCCAGAAATTCTCTGGAAGCCGCCTTTCACCCTGGAAGTAACCCCCGCTTTGAAATCGGGATGGAACACCATCGAAATTAAGGTCACAAATCTATGGCCCAATCGCATCATCGGCGATCAACAGCCAGACGCAAAAGAAAAATTCACCTTCACCGTCTATGGCGCCTATAAAGCCGACTCTCCGCTAGTGGAGTCCGGCCTCCTCGGCCCCGTCCGGTTGCTGGCACTCAAAAAATAATTGCGATTACAACTCAGACCAGTCGCGTGAACGAGCAGATCACACGGTTCACTTGGTCAATTTTCTGTGATTTTCGAAGCGTGGCGGAGGAGGAGGGATTCGAACCCCCGAGACCCTTTCGGGTCTAACGGTTTTCAAGACCGCCGGTTTCAACCGCTCACCCACTCCTCCGTTTCTAATTCTAACGTACTCTGTGAGTTAGCGGTTAATTTGTGACACTTTAGGAATCAACTGCTGCATTTTGGGGCGTACTGTCACGGATTTGTCACAGTTCGCCGCGAGTTTTGCTACCGCCTGCACCTTTGCTTCTAGATTCGGATGCAAGTAGCGCATGGTTACCAGGACGGTCGAGTGCCCAAGCAGCTCTTTTACCGTCACGATGTCCACGCCCCGATCCAGTAGCCGGGAAGCAAAGGTATGACGAAGCGTGTGCCACGTCACTCCCGTAATTCCCGCCTTCTGGCATGCCAGAGCCAAACCCGCGCTCAAATCAACAAACTGCCTACCTCGTAGAGCGACGTGACGGATTCTAGCCGTTTGTCGATAAATAGGCAAAACAACGAGTTGGGTGTTAGTCGCATCAGGCGGAGCATTTTTATAGCCCAGAATTCGCTTCTGTTAGGTCGATAAAGGCAGCTTCGGCGCTCCACCCGAAGTAGGCCGGAGCGCAAGCTTAAAATGTGCAATTGAGGTGGGATTTAGTGACGCTAGCCCTGATGAACGAAGAGACAAAAGGAACAGGAACTTCAACTGCAACAGAAGCCACATGCGCATCATGGGAGAAGTCGCATTTTTTTCAAGAGCGCAACGTAACGTGGGTCTCTCTCGAGGTTTGCCATTAAGGGATCGCCCTTTATGAAAGTGAGCCCACCGTCGCGTTGGATGTACGCGCGGTCCAGCCAAGTGAAAGCCGCTTCGACCTCCCCACTGTAGGCATACACCTCGGCGATCTGAAAGGCAGAATTCTTACCGTATTTCGCGACTAACTGTGCTTGAGCTCGTTGCGATTCCTGCTTCTGGGCAAGCGCGTGATACGCGAGGGCTAATCCCTGCAAACGGAGTTCAGGCGTTGTGTCTTGTTCAGCTTCGGCCAGGGCTTGTTGCGGTTGTGACCGGGCAAGATACACGCGGCCAAGCACCGCGTGCAGCCACGGAAACTGCGGATCGAGTTCCAGTCCCTTCCGGACCGCCGCTTCAGATTCGTCCAACTGACCAGCCCACCATGAATAGAACGCAAGGGCGTGGTAGGACGCTGGCTGTAGCGGATCGAGCTCCACGGATCGGCGCGACCATACTAAAGCTTGATCAAAATGGTTTAAAGTTGCGGCCAGGCCTGCTGCCGCTTGGAGAACCTCCGCGTTGCCAGGTTCCAAAGCGAGTGCTTGCTGGTAGCTAGCATCGGCGGCAGCCCAGTTCCAATCGTAATTCTGCTGGATCTGTCCTAGGGCTACGTGTGCTTGCGCCAAGCTCGGATCCAGTTCCAAAGCCCGTTGTGCTGCTTTGCGTGCCTCGCCATACTCATCAATCGAACCGTAAACACCGGCCCGAAGACTGTAGCTCCTAGAAAGTGCTGCCCACGCTGGGGAATAATGGGGGTCGAGGCTGATCGCTTGCTTGTAGTAGGCAATCGCTTTCTCCAGGTTCTCCGGGCTAGGACTCGCATAGAAATATTTCCCTTGCAGATATGAGTTGTAAGCCTCGATGTTAGTAGTTGGCAGCGAGGGAAGCTTTGCACCTAGCAAGGTTAAACGCAGGGACCCGGCGACTGACCGTGCAATTTCCCCCTGTACTGCGAAGATGTCTGTCAGATCTCGGTCATAAACCTCCGACCATAGATGAAAACCGTCAGAGACCTTAATTAGTTGGGCATTAATCCGCACTCGCTGACCCTGCTTGCGGACGCTTCCCTCGAGAACAGTGGCCACGTTCAATTTCTGGCCAATCGCACGAAGATCTTCGCTTCTCCCCTTGAACTGGAATGAGGAACTCCAGGCCGCCACATGCAACCCTTGTATCTTGACCAGGCTGTTGAGCAGTTCTTCTGCAAGACCATCGGAGAAGTACTCCTGGTCTTTCTCTGGGCTCAAGTCGGTAAAGGGAAGAACCGCGATAGACGGCGTGATTTGTGTAGTCCGCGGGGTTTCCTTGGTCCTGATAAACCAGAGGCCTGCAGCTACCAGAAGCACAATCCCGAAGCCGCTAGCCACAGTCACCACATGCCCCTTTCGGAGGATGCGAGCTAGCGGAGGAACGGCCGGGGCTTCCGCCCTGTGGTATCCCGATTCGGTGTCTCTCGCCAACCGCCGCAGATCCACCGCCAGTTCTTTTGCCGACTGGTAACGGTTCTCCGGCTCCTTCTCCAGGCACTTTGTAATAATCCGTTCCAACTCCTGAGACAACCTGGGATTAACAGCGGTGGGTGGCTGTGGTGGCTGGCGCAGGATGGCGCTGATCAGTTTGGAACGGTCCACCTCAGCGAATGGGCGTTGCCCTGTGGCCATCTCATAAAGTACGGCCCCAGCGGCGTGAATATCTGTACGAGAGTCGATCTTTGCGCCCGACACCTGTTCAGGTGCCATGTAGGGCAGGGTCCCCGCCATGATGATTTGTGTCTCGCTATCTATCGTTGCATCAGCCTTGGCAGGAAGGCGCAGGCTCGCGAGTCCAAAGTCCAGTATCTTCAGTCGCCCGTCGCTGGTCAGTCGCAGGTTACCGGGCTTAAGGTCACGATGAACGATGCCTTGTTCATGGGCTGCCTCCAAGCCTTCGGCGAGTTGCGCACCCAGACGGACAACTTCCTTCTCCGAAAACGATTCAGCAGCCAGCTTTTTGTTGAGAGTGGTCCCGGGAACAAATTCCATCACCAGGAAGTCCACACCGTGCTCTGTGTCAAAATCGTGGATGGTAGTTACGTTAGGATGGTTTAGCTTTGAAAGAAGCAGAGCTTCGGTGCGAAACTGCTTGCGGGACGAGTCGGTAATGAGCGCGCCGCGCGGAAACACCTTGACGGCGACATCACGGGAGAGGTGCTCGTCGCGCGCACGGTAAACCTCCCCTGTGCCTCCGGCCCCGATCTTCTCGACGATGAGGTAGTGGCTTAGGGTCTGACCAACAACTGTTTCCTGGCCGTCAGTCTGATCCGCCATAGAAAAATACGCTTCCCTTCCTCTCTAAGGAAGATCCGTTAGCCTAAATCTTGAGAACGCATCTTTCTAAGAACGGCATTCAGCCTCTAGCAACTGGGCTAGCGCGGCTTTAAATTTGTTCCCTTCAGCCGCGATTCTCAAACACTCAGCATCATGGCCAAGCAATTGTTGTTCTATGAATCGAGTTACGTAAGTAGATTTTAGGCTCTCTGCTTCACGCTCAGCCAACACATAAAACCCTTTCATCGCGGAATAAATCCGTCGGATAACAGCTTGGTCAGAAAATAAGCTTACGATCAACTCTTGCGTTAATGGCGCGTTCTTTGGGATCCCGCCGCAATTTCTAAGAAACGAGAGCACGGAGGACTTATTATTTTGAACTCGCAAACTATCCTCGGGCCAGTCTCGCAAATCGTCTAGAATTCGCCAGCCCATGCAGTAATAGTTGGTGAACCGGCTAATAGCATTTACCGCCTTAGGTCGATTGCTCAAGAACGCCACTCCGGCCAAAGTAGGAAACAGCAATGCCCTCATATACCTTGACGTTTTTCGAAGAAAATCAGGTGAGAGGGGGTCCGCCTCTCCAGCTATGCCTTGAAATTGCATGCTGTTCTCACCATTGCCCCAGTCAGCTATAGATTTCGAAACAAGCCACCAGACTGGCGATTCGGTAGAGAACAGGCTCCTTAAGACAAGAAAATATCTTTCCCAGAACCAACGGGCCAAGTACATTTGCTGACGCATTGCAAAAACTGATCCATCCAAAAGATCATCGCTCGGAGAAGCACTTAGGCATACATAAACAAGCGACAGTCCCAATAAACGTCTTACTTGAACATCCTCAAGCCCGAAGTCCCGCGCAAACCAGAAAGCTAAATATGGGATTGGCCTCGGCGAAAGCGGGTGCGGGGGAACAAAATCCTCGTCCCGTAAGACTTTGACTCTTTTTGACAGATAGTACTGCGCAACATCCTTGACTCCGGTGGGCAGCTTCCGGCAGTCCGCTCGAACGCGTTCCCGTATCCATTTAATGTCAGAATCAAACTTAGTATAAAGGCTTTGATCTGATCGCGGCCTGACCGTGACGTCAAGCGAAGGAATGAGTTCTCTTTGAGCAAAATTCTTTGCCGACTTGAGCATGACGCCCAGACCTTCCCATTTGGTCCAGTCCCGATCGCACCAGGCAACCTTCGATCTATCGCCAGTTAGATGATAAGGATGCCTTCTTTACAATCGTCCGGTGCGCGAAAGCGTCCCTCAGCTTTGCCATGAAGTCCGGTAGGAAGAAGCGCGATATTAGGATAGGTCTTGACATATTCATGCACTACGCGTTTAAGCTCTGACATTGTCTTCTCGTCCAGCTTGATGCCGGCTGCATCCAACGCTTTAGCCGGGTCCGCGAGAAACTGCAGGCGAACAAGTGAATTTGAATTGACCTGTTGAAGCAAAGTGCGAAGGTCCCTCTTTTGAACCGCTAGCTTTGTTGGCATGGGGTATATCCTCCCCTTCAAACGCCCGCACAGAACCCTTATAAAGCGGCTAAGTATTACCCTCGCTATCAGTCAATGTCAAGGTTTTCGGCCGCGGGCTCGCACGGTTCGGGAATTCGAGCTGCCTACCCGATGGATGTTAGAACGAGCATTCGTGCAGGTTGACCGGAGTCATTCGGCCCGTCACCCGTGACTTTGATTTCCGAAATGGGATTGAGACTTAAGCGTGTGACACTCAAGTGCGCGACCGGTTCAAGCGCTCCACTGTCACCAAATTGTCACTATAATTGGCGCAAAACGATCAAAAGCAGAGCAAATCCAGAAAATTGAAACTGCCGCTATCTTACGGCTGGCAAAGGGATTTAGTTGAATTTTGTACGAGATAGCGAATCGACGATTTTATTTTTCAAGACTGCAAGTTTAAGAATGGACACGTTTTCCGTCGGTGAATCCTGGAGCATCTAGTAGGTTATTGCGGTATCGAGAAATCATAAATGCGACCTGACGCCGAGCCGCCCGAACGGTTGCCGCCGTGAGCGCCGGACATGGTATTGCCCTGGCCGGTACCCATGAAGAAGGCGTACTCGCCAGGTTTCAGGTCGCTGTCCAAAGTTATTTTGTAAATGCGGATTCCCATGTGCTCAGCGTGAAATTGCAGCTCTTTATCGCGCTTCACGCCGGACTTACCGCCGGTAACCCCGCCGAACGAACCAATCTGAAACTCTCGATGGTCGCTTTTCTTGTTCAGAGAAATCAGAACATAGTCGGAAGAATCGCTCCCATCCGGAACGTAGATGTAGAAAAGTGGGCGGCGGTCTTTTACAACATTCCTGGAAGTAGGCCCTTCAATGGTCGCGTCCCAGTGTTGATTTCTCATGCCATCGGTGAAGATACTGCCGGCCTTGCCCCCCGCCTTGGTGTTGGTGACGGCCTGTCCCTGAAGAAGTGTGAATTTTGTTCCGTCCTTCCAGTAGACACCGACTTCGGGTGGCGGCAAGTTTGGGTCGATGGTCATCGGACTAGCGCCAGCGACGATGGCGGCGGGCGCGGGGCTAGGATTGATCATTACTTTGATGACGGAATCGGGGACGTTTGCTTCTTTCAGAGCTTTGAGGCCGTCGAGGCTGGTATCCAGACTTAAGACATCCGACTCGGTCGCGCTGGCAGAGCGAATTTTTGCGATGATGACGTCCTCGGAAAGCCCCATCTTCACCATTTCGATGACATCCCGATTGGTGAACCGTTTCTTCAGAAGTGCGCTGTCTTGTGCATACGCTGATATTGCTGTAACGAAAAGGAAGCAAAACAAAGGGCCAGCGATCGAAACCCTCTTTCCGAATGACATCGCGATGCTCCTGCAAGCTGCCAATGAGAATCAGGCACTGTCGCTTTGTGCCGGAGTATAACCGCTGATGAAACTGGTGGATATGCATTTTTGGAAGATTGGTTTTGCGCCCCACATTCGAAATGCACCCGTTCGCTGTGAAGACCCCTAGCCAGAATCTAAGCGTGTGACACTCAATTTCGGAAGCCCCCAAAATGGCGTGGTGTCACCAAATTGTCACTAAAAGTAGCGCCAAACGAGCAAAAACGGAGCAAATCAGGGAATGAGAAATCGTCGCTATCTTACGGCTGGAAAAGGGATTTAGTTGAATTTTCTGCGAGATAGCGAATCTGCGATTTTATTTTTCAAGTTCACCGGTTTCAACCGGTCTTTCACTGATCAATTTGAATCTATTCCCATCTTGACCCCTGCTTTGATGCGAGGAGGCAATCCCGGACAGAAGGAAAGGAAATGTGTCATGAACTGGCCTCAATGAGGTATCTTGTGCGAGCAGATTTTCGCGACAGCGGACGGAGATGTGGAGCCTTGGGCAAGGAGAACAGGTATGAAGAGCAAACTGAGGGGAACGGTTCGATTGATTGGGGCGCTCGTTGCGGGGATGGTGATGACGTCAGCCTTGTTCGGATGGGCTTCGGCGAGGTCGAAAATACAGCCGGAGGCGGACCCTGGGCAGCAAGTTGTCGTGCCGAACATTATCAACCCGTCGATTACGGACGAGGACATCGCTATGCTGCGACAAGATTTGCGAGCAAAGAAAATGCAGGTCATTGGGCAGAATTTGTCTCTTTCCGATGGCGAGGCGGAAAAGTTCTGGCCGATCTACAACCATTACGTCAAGGACCTGCAGGTAGTGAACAACCAGAAGTATGACTTGTTGAAGCAGTACGCACACATGTGGTCAACGATGACGGACCAGGACGCGGTGATTTATGTGCGGCACTGGCTGGAAGTGGATGAGGAGGTGCAGGCGTTGCGGGTGAAGTACGTACCGGTGGTGAACCAGGTGCTGCCAGGAAAGAAGGCGGCAACGTTTTTTCAGTTGGACCGGCGGCTGAATATGATCATCGACCTGCAATTGTTTTCGCAGATCCCGTTGGCGAAAGTGAAGGAGACCGGTCCTCCTCAGTGATCCCGGTCTTGCAGCACCGCTCCGACTATAATTCGCGGTCGTTACTTGGCGGAAATCCGGCTGACTGGGATTGAATCGTTTCCGACACTGAGATCGAAGAATGTCTTCACAAGGACTCCTAAACGCTCGTTTGATTACCCTCCGCAAAATGCTATCGGCATTCTTTCCGCCAAGTGGAGATGCTGATAGCGCCGGTGTGGTTCGCAAACGGCCCTCCAATCTTCTTTACGACGTGGATGAAACACCTCCGTTGTTGGTGAGGCTCGGTGTTTCGTTCCAACACGTATTCCTCTTGTCGGTGGGATGGCTTTACGTTGTGGTCATCGTAAATTCGATCGGGGGAACAGAAGCGCAGGCGGCGTCGATCATTCGAATCTCCATGATCGCGGGCGGACTCGCTACCATTTTGCAGTCCACTCGGGGCGCCCTTGGCAGCGGCTATTTTGCCCCGCTTACCAGCAGTTTGATCTTCTTGCCAACTTCTATCCTTGCGGTGCAAGCAGGTGGATTTCCGGTGCTGTTCGGCATGGTCGCTGTAGCAGGAATTTTGTTGATTTTGTTGTCCCGGGTTTTGGACCGGGCCAGGGTTTTGTTTCCTCCCGAAGTAACCGGGCTAATGGTGGCCATGGCGGGGCTGCAGTTAATCCGCTTGGGATGTCCGAGGTTCGTCGGCTATACCGGGCAGGGAAGTGTTCCGGAGTTGCGCTCATTTCTGGTTGGAGCGGTAACTCTGCTTGTGATGGTGGGCGCGACGGTTTGGAATAAAGGAAAGCTGCATGCTTTGCCCATGTTGTTGGGTCTGTCGGCTGGATACATTCTGGCGCTTGGTTCGGGTGTCCTGCCGTGGGCGCAATTTGTGCGCGAACTGAATGAGCCATGGATTAATTTCCCTCATCGGGTAGTTTCCGGATTGAGTTTCCGATTTTCTCTTCTCGCCCCGTTCTTGATCGCGTCTCTCACTGCCGGGTTGAAAATGGTCGGAGACTTGACTCTTTGTCAAAAAATTAACGATGCGGATTGGAAGCGAACGGACATGAAGTCGGCCAGTGGCGGCCTTCTCACGAGCGGTCTGAGCACGCTGCTTTCGGGGCTTTCCGGCGGTCTAGCTCAAACCACCGTGTCCAGCTGCATCGGGCTTTCTCTGGCAACGGGAACGACCAGCCGCAGCCTTGCGATTCCGACCGGAATCATGATTGCTGCTCTGGCGTTTTTTCCGAAGCTCGCGGCCGTTTTGGCGGTGATGCCGGCGCCTGTTGTTGGAGCCATTCTTCTTTACTCGGCATGTTTCATCGTGCTAGGAGGCATGCAACTTTTGACTTCGCGCATGTTGGACTCCCGGCGCATTTTTGCCGTGGGCATTTCGCTGCTCTTTGGTTTGAGCGTGGATATGGCGCCGGAACTTTATCGACATGTTCCGGAAGGGTTGCGCCCGCTCTTTAGCTCATCGACCGCGCTTGCGACGGTTTTGGTAGTCTCTCTCAGCTTGCTTTTCCGTGTGGGAATAGCAAGACGAGTTAGCTTAGAGGTGGTGCCTGGCGAGGACATGGAGAAAATCGATTCCATGATGGAAGAACAAGGCGCCGCTTGGGGAATGCGTCGGGAAGTCGTCATATCCGCGGTGCAGGCCGTCCATGAGACAGTAAACAGCGCGTTAGCGTTCAATCCCGGACTCGAACGAGTGCAAGTCAGCGTAGAGTTCGACGAATTCAAGCTGGCTGCGGATTTAGAATATGAAGGAGTCCCAATACGGCTTGCGGAATCGGTTCCTTCATTTGAAAGCCTGGGCACCCCTGAGGGTGTCGCACTTCTATCGACCTTTATGATTCGGAAGTTTGCCGATCGTGTACGCATCAAAACTCACAAGGGAGCCTGCCGTATAGAGCTGACTTTCGACCACTAAGGTAAACTGCTTTGATTTCAGAATTTGCTCCGACCAGTCGACTCTGTCACGTCGCGTCTCCCTTTGAATTGTCGTCTTGAACCGAAATCTCCTGGCTCCTTTTCGAAGACTTGAATGGGTCGTCGGAGATCACTCCCGACTTAAGCGTGTGACACTCAAGTGCGTGTCGGGCTTGGAGAGAAAAGTGTCACCAAATTGTCACTAAAAGTGGCACAAAACAGGCAAAAACGAAGCAAGTCCAGAAAACAGAAAGTGGCGCTAAGTTGCGGCTGGCAAAGGGATTTAGTTGAATTTTCTGCAAGATAGCGAATCGGCGATTTTATTTTTCAAGACCGCCGGTTTCAACCGCTCACCCACTCCTCCACCTTCAATTATAGCGTGCAACCGTTCTCAACGGGATTCCTGGCGACACTTGGCGAGAAACCAAGTTCGAGCCTGCCTGTCCAATCCTGCTACCGGCTTTGCGCGAGAGTTTGCCCCTCGTCTTCGGGTGAGCGGACACCGTACAGGGTCACTTTCGGATTATGCCCCTCGGGCTGTTGGTAATACCAGAGCTCGACGCTCTTCAGGGAGCGTCCGCCCAGAAGCTCAAAGTCCCTGACACCGGGCAAAATTCGCTCGCTGACCATTAATTCCTGCGAAGTCCCATCCTCGAAACGAACCTCCAGATGGTCAAAGAAAATCGCTTCGCCGGTCACCCGCAACTGAATCATGCGAACGTGAGCGTCACGCCGGGTAACCAGGATTCGGCCGTGGTTTTGGCTGCTGTCCACCTGCGTGTAACCCAGAAAGTCCCAAAACTGCCCGCGGGCAGATAATAAGGAAGCGGAAAGGCTCAAAGCAACGAGGCTGGCAATGCTTAGGCGAAGGCATTTTGACAGCATATATAGTCCTAGAACTACTAGAACTATGTATAGCAGCTTCCTCTAACCCCTTGACAGTTCTTTCCCCAAGGACTTACATAATCGGTTACCGCCCCCACTGATCTTGTGGTTGCTTCACTGGAAGGTTGGATGTTTGACCTCCGCCTATCGAAATCCCTAGTTGTCCGGCAACTGCCGGCCTTCCAAGCTGTCCTGAACTCGGAACAACTTATGTAGCGGCATTCGGAGAGGCGCGGAGGAGGTGTCGTATGAGCAATCAAAGAATCAGAACCCTTTGCATAGTGGTGGGCGCCACGCTTCTGGCGAGCTCAGCTACTTTTGCGAAAGACCCCAAACCGGGGAAATTAAAGATGGTGGTGAGCCCGAAGCAGGCCTACACATTTGTTGACGGCAAGGCCATGGGTCCCGGCAATCGAACCATCAAGCTCGACGTCGGCACCCACCATGTGATCGTGGCCAATTACGGCTACAAGTTCGCGGAGCAAGACGTCTCCTTGGACGCAGACCAGACGGTGCCTCTGGACATCAAGCTGGAACGCATGGGCGATAATGTGCCCGGCCCGCGCGGCCGCATTCAACTGGAAGAAGGGGATCTCAACTGGCAAACATCCGCCGCTGTTCTGCTGAATGGTAAAAGCCCACTCTACTTTGTGGGCCATGTGGATGAATTCGATCACGATATTTTCTGGCACCAGGAATTAATTGTGCCGCCGGGAACGCATCAAGTCACGGTCACGCGGGACGGCAAAGAGTTGTGGTCCGGCGCCATCACAGTTGCGGCGGATCAGCGCGTGATCGTGGATATCTCCAATGGAAAAATAAAGACGAAGAACTGGCCGCGTGGCTCAGAGTGCCCGAAATATCGCCCGCAATGCGAGATGCCTAAGCTTGCGCCGCGCTTTACGGCTGGGATTGCAAGCGCCACCGTAGTTGTTGCGCCGGTCAGCGGGTCCGTCACCGCAACTCCGGCGAAAATCGATTGCAATCAAAACACGCAACTGGCCTGGGTTTCCAAGGATACCGTCGAAGCCGATATGAGCGGTATGAGCCCCGTTCCCACGTCCGGCGAAAAAACCATTTCGCCAAAGCAAACCACCGTCTATCAATTGACCGCTTCAGGCCCTGGTGGCGTGACCAAACCCAGCACCACGGTGGAAGTCAACCAGGCGGTGCAATCCTCTTTGAACGCTTCGCCGGTGGAAGTGAACTACCGCCGCATTGGCGACAAGATCCTCGAACAAGGTTCCACCACTCTCACCTGGTCCGCGTCCAACTCTGACGCAGTTTCCCTGGACCCGGGCGGCTCCGTGGATGCCAGCGGCACGAAATCCATTACCTTGGCCCCAACGCAAAGCGCCGGCGGCCCCGTGGACGAAGAGTTCAAATACACTCTCAACGCCACCAACTCGTGCGGCGGCTCGGAAACCAAGACGGTCAGCGTGCATCTGAAGGGCTCCGTCGAACCTGTTCCCACAGTCTTGTTGCAAAGCGTATTCTTCCCAACCGCCTACCCCACCGAAGAGGACCCGGCGGTCGGACTTGTTCGCAGCCAGCAGGACGAATTAACCACCCTTGCCACTGGTTTCAAACAATATCTGGAATACGATCCAGATGCGAAATTGTCGCTGGGTGGATACACAGACGAGCGAGGCGCGGACAAATACAACGATTCCTTGTCCGAACGCCGTGTTCAACGCGTTAAGGATTTCCTGGTTTCGCAGGGAATCGCCGCGGACAAGATCGATACCTCGGCGTACGGCAAGCAGAAGCAGTTGGACCAGCCCACCGTCAGCGATCTGCAGAGCCGCAATCCGAACGAGCTGCCTGCAAAGTGGGAGCATGATACGCGTGCCACCTGGCTGGCCTACAATCGCCGTGTGGACATCGTTCTTCTGCCGGCGAACGCGGAATCGGTCCGGATGTACCCCACGCAAGCCCCGGATTCGCAGATTCTTTGGCAGGTACCCAAACCAGCCCCCAGCGCTGTTCAAGGGAATAACTGAACAATTTTCCGGCGAACCGATGGTCTCTGAAAAAACTTAGCCCCACCTCGAACTCCCTGGCGCTTCGCCTCGGGATCGAACAGTGGGGCTGGGTTCTTTAATAAGCTGAACTATGCGCTGACCGGGACTTCTTTTTTCCTGTTCCAGATTCCCACGCTCAATACAAGAAGTATGCCCAGTCCCAGGAACAGCACCGAACTGGGTTCCGGCACGCCCGTGGTCGGATTTGAGGTTGTCAGGCTGACATCATCCACATCCAGTTGTCCGCTGATGCTTGCAAAATCAAGAAACAAATCCCCAACGGGCACAATGGAAGTGCTCTGGTATGTGCAACTCTCCGCCTGAAACGTCCCGACAGTGATGCTTGCGGCGTTCCCGGAGACGGAACACAGGTTGGTCGTCACTCCGTTCAAGATCGTATCCAGGTTCAGGGTATAGAGCCCGTTGATATTGTCAGTTCGATTTCCCACGAACACCGTCAGGGTATAGAGAGTATCCGCCAGGACGGAGCTGCTCAGGGTCTGCGAGATGTCCCCATGATTGGTAAATGCCACCATGCTGCCGTCGGGAATCGCCGAGAAATAGCCGCCAGGTTGAAACGAACCGGTTTGTTGGGTCCCCGTCCAACCGGGGATGGGGCCGTTGTTGTAGTAGCAGTTCGCCATGCTGGGGCAATTGATCTTCGGGACCAGGGAAAGATCCTCGAAGGACGCATTTACGATAGCTACGCCGTCAGCCCATGCGGGCGCAGTCGTCATAAGCAAGCCCAAGGCGGCAATGGTGAGGATTAGAGTTTTCTTTAACATTCAGGGTTCCCTTTAGAACGATTCCATCTCGTCCAACAAACTCTATCTGGGCAGCATCTACGGCGAAAGAAAAGCGACCCCGAATTGTTAATGGCACGTCGAAATCCAAATTGGGACACGCTTAAATTGCTGATACAAAAGGGAATACTGTTTGACCCCACTGGTCCTAGGACCGACTTTTCCCATCTTGGGTCATAAATGTGCAGGTATTTACCATTCGCCACGTGTACAAAGTGAATCCAATGCGAGGGCAATTCTGTATTTCTGGCGGCTTTTTCAACGGATTGGTTTGGAGCGCAAGGCCTTGCGCGGGTGAATCTGCGATTAGTGCGCTTGTTCCTGATGTTCCGCGTTAGGCCGCGGCGCGTCGAAATCAATGCCCCAGAAATGTGGGGCGGGCGTCAGGAACTCCACCGCCACGCGGATTCCCTTGGTTCCGCTCTCTCCGGTAAAGACGATCCGGCATTCCTGCTCTTCCTGCGTCTCCGGATTCACCAGCACCAGCATGGCGTCGGTGTCCACTTCGTGCCGGAGCATCAAAAGTCCGCCGTGCGCATTCACCACCAGGGTCTCGCAGACCTCGCGAAACTTCTTCCCGGCATGGCTGCGGCCGAGCGCCTGCAACTTCATCCTGTGAAACATGCGCTGGCTGCGCCGGTTTGTGGCATAGGCAGTTTCTTGCATGACAGGCCCATGATGAATCTGGCTTCCTCACCGGTCAATTGCCCTTTCGGACAGGTGTTCCCAATTGCTACGTCCGGTAACTTGTAAGCCTAGACAGGCTAGCCTTAGAATGATGACAGCGGCTACGGCTCCATGCCGGGCGCAATCTTCACGAAACCGCTGCCGCGCTTTCTTCATCATTCTTAGGCAGTTTTTATAAGAACCGAACCGTTGCGCCTGGGGGGCCTCATATGAATCTTTCGGAATTCCTGGAATCTCGCCGCCAGCAGCACCTGGAGGAACTCTTTAATTTTCTGCGAATTCCGTCGGTCAGCGCCAAGAGCGAACACAAATCAGACATCGAGCGCGCCGCCACTTGGGTGGCCGATCACCTGCGAACTGCCGGGTTCCCTACAGTCGAAATCGTCCCCACCAATCTGCATCCCCTGGTTTACGCGGAATCCCTCCAGGCTCCGGGTAAGCCCACGGTTCTCTTTTATGGCCATTACGACGTTCAGCCCGCCGAACCTCTGGATCTCTGGACCTCCCCGGCGTTCGAGCCTACGGTGCGCAATGGCAATATCTATGGCCGGGGGACAGCCGACGACAAAGGCCAGGTGCACATTCACTTGAAGGCTCTGGAATCCCTTAACCAGCTCCACGGGAAATTTCCCATCAACATCAAGGTGTTGATCGAAGGGGAAGAGGAAGTTGGAAGCGTCAGCCTTTGGGACTATGTGCAGAGTCACAAGGAGAAGCTCAAAGCGGATGCCTTGCTCGTCTCCGACACTTCCATGCTCGGCAAAGGCGTTCCTTCCATCACCTACGGGCTCCGTGGCCTTAATTATTATGAAATCGAACTGACCGGGCCGGCGCGCGACCTGCATTCCGGCGTCTATGGCGGGGCGGTCCCTAATCCGCTTACGATCCTGACGGAGCTTTTCGCCAAGCTGCACGATAAGAATTTTCGCATCGCGATTCCGGGTTTTTACGACGACGTGGCCAACGTCCCCTCCGCCGAACGTAAAGCGCTGAACGCGCTTCCCTGGAAGCAGAAAGACTTTAAGCAGGCCGTCGGCGCCCCGGATTATCACGGCGAAAAAGGGTTCACCACTGTCGAGCGCTTGTGGATTCGTCCCACGCTGGAATTGAACGGCATCTGGGGCGGTTATCAGGGCGAAGGCGCCAAGACTGTTATCCCCTCAAAAGCCTATGCGAAATTCTCCACGCGGCTGGTTCCTAATCAAAATCCGGCAAAAATCGCGAAGCTCGTGGAAAAGCACATTCGCAAGCTGCTTCCGAAAAGCGTGCACTGCAAATTTGAAGTGCTCAGCACCGGAAAGCCCTGGGTCGCCGCTTACAAAGCGCCAATTTTCCAGCTGGCGCAATCCGCGCTGCAAAAGGGATTCGGCAAAAAAGCAGTTTTCATTCGCGAAGGCGGTTCGATCCCCTTCGTCACCCAGATGCATGACACCTTCAATGTGCCTTGCGTCTTGATCGGCTTCGGCCTTCCCGACGAAAACGCGCACGCGCCAGACGAGCATCTTGCCCTGGAAAATTACTACGGCGGCATCCGCGCCATCGCCCATCTCTACGAAGACCTCGCCGGCCTCTGATCCGCCTCCGGAAGGTAGGGGCGGCTTTACGCCGCCTTCCTGCATTTTCCTTCCTTAATTCTTTGCACGTCCCATCCTATCGGCGCTCTAACCGAAACAAAAAACACCCCGCCTCCGTGCTCCGCACGTGCACATACCGAATTTTCTCTTCCCGAAACAACTCTTCCGCCGCTACCTGCTCCCGCCCGTCGCGAACCCTGACCTCTTTCAATAATGCTCGATCTTCTCCAAAGCCTTCCAGCGTCAACAATCGCCCCCGATATTCTTCAGGGATGGACTCGCCGCCCGGATGCCGCGGGCACTCCTTTGCATGGATATACACTGGCCCCGGGAGTGGAGGTTGGCTCAACTCCCGAAAAGGATCGTAGGTGAATAGGAGCAATTCTTCCTGGTCACGCTGGATTAGTTGCAGGCAATGGCGGCAAGGCGCCCGTCCGGCCGCGATTTCACGATGAGCCGGAAAGCCGTAGATCGGCGATTTTCCTGTCACGCGAACCTGCTGAGCCACTTCGGTCGGAATGGCCACCACTTGAAACGAACTCATAACGCACCTCGCATGGAATTTGCTGCGAGGCAAAGTTTCCGCTAACTCGCTCGTCGATTCTATCCGCTGGATATCGTCAAACTTTTATTGCGTGGAAAGCTGCTCGCGGCGTCCGCGGGCATAATCGCGCAGGGCAGAGTTGGCGCCGCCAATCACGTGCAGGGCCTCCGCCACGGCGGGCAGGTCCCGGGCACGCAGCACCACGTAGATTTCGTCGTCGCCGAGTCCGGTATAGATACGGTTGCCCATGCAGCCCAGGCTGGTGATCGTGCCGTGCGTCATCGAAGCCGGCAGCGCCATGCACGTTGGGCGTCCCAGTGCCGGAGCACCCGAGCTAACTCCCGCGCGCCCTGCTGCCTCCTGCAAAAGCATTGCGGAAGAAGGCTTCAATGGAAACAGCACCACATCCGGGTCAACGGGAATGTCCCCCAATGGCGCATAGACAATGGCTTTCGGCGGCTTCGCCAATCGCGGAATTTGCGGAAGCTCTTCCGGTTTCACATATCCAAGATCGAACATCATCTTCAAAGTCGCTTCGGTTTCTTTTTCGCGATCGGCGGAGAGCGAAATATTGTGCGTGTACGCCCCCACCGCGCAATTAAAATGATTCTCCGGCAGGGTGTAAAACGTCCTGCCCTGGGCTGCCAGCCGCCAGAAACTGCATCCAGAGGGTTGCGTCCCCTCATACTTCTTCACTCCGCTGGGCTCTTCATCCAGGAATGCCACGCCGATCGGGCGCACGCTACTTTTCACTACCTTCGCAATCTGCTGCTCCAACGCCTGCCAGTTTGTCCCCGCGCTCATTGCTGTTTCTCCTTGATTAACTTGAGATTAGAGAGGATAGCACAGGCAAATGGTGCGTTCGTCACGTCACAAACCGCGTTTTGCCGCATGAAATCAGCACGTTTTGCACATGGCTCAAAAAAAATCGCTGTTTTTCGGCCTTTTTTGAGGTTTTGCCCTTGCGTTCCTTTTCTTCCTTCGCTATAGTCCGCTTCGGCCCGGGTTTTTCGCAGGAAAATAGGGGTTTTTCCGCTCGCGGCTGGCCTCGATCCCTTCGAGGTGGACAGATAAATCAGGAGGATAGGCAGAAGAAATGGCAGCTAAGCCAATGAGCAAGACCAAAATCGTTGCGCATCTCGCCGAAAAAGCGGGCACAACGAAGAAGACCATCGCCACCTTTTTTGATGAGCTCCACAAGTTGGCCGTCAAGGAAGCCAAGGGCAGCGCAGGTAAGTTCGTCATTCCGGGTATCGGCCGCGTTGTAAAGGCTCACCGCAAGGCGCGCATGGGCCGCAATCCCCAGACCGGCGAAGCCATCAAGATCAAGGCCAAGACCGTTGTTCGTCTGCGGCCTTCCAAGGTCCTGAAGGATGCCGTTCTGAAGTAGCTCTTTCTCCCGCCTGGGAGAAAGCCGAATTGGAAACCCCCGCGGCCTGCTTCACACAGGCTTGCGGGGGTTTTTCTTTTGCTCTGTAATATCCCGTTGCTACGCTTCGCCCGGCTTACAGCGTCTTCACGTACGCGACTACGTCCTTGATCTGCCCCGGTTCCAGCACATCTTTAAATGGCGGCATCAGTTGGTCGCCATTCTCGATCCATGCTTTCAGGCTGTCGTCGGTGATTTTGTTGCCGTTCACGCTGAAAGTGCCGCGCTTGGAAATGCCCTTCAAGCCCGGCCCAATCTTTTTCTGCTCGCTGTTGTCATAGTGGCACACCGAGCATTTCTGCTGAAATACGTCCTTCCCGCGCTTCACCGCCGCTGCATTGTTGGTGCTCGGCGTTTTCTGCGCGGCTCCCGCTGTGAACAACCCACTCGCGCCCATCAGTCCCAGGCAAACTACGGCTATCCAGCTGTTTTTCCAGAAGAGCTTCACGATTCCTCCCGCGTCGCAAACTTGTTTTGCATTGAAACCCTAATATTCTCCCTGTTCCTGTCCGGAATTTCCACTGCAACCCGGCAGGAAGGACAGGTTGTGAATTTGCGCCCCTAGCACTTTCGTACCTTTGACCCCGGTCACTTTTTTCCGTCAAAATTCTCCCATGAACCAAGAGACCCTCACGCGGGCGTGGGAAGTATTACAGGATGCCTATCAGGCGCAGATGGAGGGCGATTACGACCGCGCCGTGGAGCTCTATCAGTCTTCCCTGGATCTGCATCCCACCGCCGAAGCTCACACGTTTCTTGGCTGGACGTATCACTATCAGGGCAAACTGCTTGATGCCATCACGGAATGCAAACGGGCCATCGAGCTCGATCCGGATTTTGGCAATCCCTACAACGATATTGGCGCGTACATGATTGAGCTGGGCCAGTTCGATGAGGCGGTTCCTTGGCTGCAGCAGGCCATCGAATCGCGCCGTTACGAGCCGCGTCATTTTCCGCACTACAATCTGGGCCGCGCGTATCTGGGCAAGGAAATGTACGGCCAGGCGATGCGCTGTTTTCAGGAAGCGATCAATATCGAACCTCGTTACACGCTGGCCCGCCAGGCCCTCGAATCCCTCCGCCGCATGGTGAATTGAGCGATGAAGAATAGCAAACAGCGAGTAGCTAGCAGAGAGCAGGAAGCAACTTCCGATATTGCGGCTCTCCTTCCAAAACTTAAAACTTACGGCTTATGACTTAGGGCTTGGCGTTTCCCCCGACGGCTTCACCACGCGATCGTAAATCCATAACAAGAGTGTTGTGCCTAACCCAATCGCGGTAAGCGACCACAAAAACAATTCCGGGCGGTGCTGCACTTCACCGAAGCGGTGCAGCAGCGCTCCGCCGATGCGTCCAGCAAGGAACGAACCGATGCCCAGCGGCAGAAACGCGAATCCCATGTACGTCCCTTGCTGGCCCGGGGGGGCGAGCCGCGAAATGTAATCGTAATAGCGTGGTTGCTGGATCAATTCGCCGATGGCGATGATCGCCAGCGTCGCGTACGCCGCATAAATGCTGGCGTGCAGTGCAAGCACCGCGAACGCCACCATCGAAACCAGCGTCCCCAGCAGCACCGCGCGAAACGCCGCCATTTTCTGCGTCAGCACGCTGAACGCCACCGTGAACGCAATCACAATCAGCGGGCCGATGGAGAGCATGCCTTCCGTATCGGCCTTCGGGTCCACGTAGTCATGCACATAAATCGGCAGCGTGATGAATTCCTGCCAGTAAACAATCCAGTAGCCGGAAAAGATCAGCAGGAACAGCATGAACTTCGGGTTGGTGCACACCTTGCCGAAGTTGCGCATCGTCTCGGCGAAGCTGGCGGTCTGCGCGTCGCCGGATTTTCGTGGTTCGCGGAAAAACACCAGCACCAGAAAAAACATCAGGAACACGCTCAGCGCGGCAACGCGAAAAACATTTTCCACGCTCAGATGCCGGTGTACCCACGAAGCAACAAATGGCCCCAGCGCACCGCCGATATTCACCAGCGTGTAGTAAATCGAATAGCCGATGGAGCGCACATTTTCGTTGGAGGCGCGGGCGGTGGTGCCAACCACACTGGGCTTCACCATCGCCACGCCCAGAGCGGGCAGCATCAGCACAAACGTGACCAGCGCGACCAGCGGCACTGCATCGCGCAAGGGCGCCAGCCAGGGCGCACCGAGCGAACCGAGCAGGAAATACGAGCCGGCAAGAATCAGATACGCGATCGCCAGCGCCCGGCGAAAGCCCAGCCGGTCGGCAATCGCGCCGCCAAAAATGGCCAGGAACCACACCAGTCCGCCGAAAAGGCCGGAAAGGCTGGCGGCGCGCTCCGTGGGGAAATTCAGCGCTTCGTGAAGATAGCGCGCCAGCGAAGCAAACGCCGCGTAATAAGAGAGCCGCTCGAACAGTTCGCTGATATTGGCGACCCAGAAAGATCGCTCGAACCCAGTCCGCACTTCCGCGAGCCGCTGGTTGAAGCCCATGCCACCTCCACGGGGAAAGCGGCATGATAGCAGAGCAAGAGAGCGACTGGTGGTTTGTGGCTGGTGACCCGTGTCCACCGGGGGAAAGATGTAATGAGGTAATGAAGCAACGAAGTAATGATGAAGCCTGAGGCCGCGAGTTTCCGGTTTGTGAAACGAGTTGCCGAGTTTATGCCGGTTGCAACGCCTGGCGAGAGATTGAGGGAGGGAGGTAGGTTGAATCGCGGGAAATTCCAGAACGGAACAATTGGTTGGACCAGTGGGGAGGGGTATACCCCCTGTTTTCTCGTAAGAGTGGCAGGGAAAGGACTTACGCGGAGAGGAGGCGTAAGAGCGAGAGATGCAGGAGTTAGCTGCGAAATCTGCGAAGGGAAAACGAAAGGAGGTGGAAAGGTGGTCTGAAGGCTTGACCAGGGGCGAGGAGTTCCCTGTGGCGCTGGCGGCTTTGCGCCGATGGTTCACGGACCTTGATAGCATAATAGTTACTAATTGTCAATAATAATTATAAGGTACTAGATTCGAAACTTAGGCGGGGGAGTGGGTTCGAATGGATTGGGAAAGAGTTCACCACAGAGGTAGCAGAGGGGCCGCATAGGTAGCGGAGAAGTCAAAACCCGCTCTCCTGAGGCGGGCGCAAACTGCGCGCACCCTTCAAAAACCAAGGGTGCGGCACCCGGCCGGATTTCGGAGTTGCGGGCACGCCAGCCACCAAAAGTAAGGAGGAATGTGGTAAAGTAAGGAATTATGACAGCTACATTGAAGAAACAGGCGAAGGTGACGAGCAAGGGGCAGGTGACCATACCGCGGGAAGTGCGGCGGCGGCTGGGGGTGCGCGCGGGGGACCGTTTGCAGTTTGAAGAGGATGGCGAAGGGATGCGGGTTACGGCGGTGCGGAAAGAGAGTCCGTTTGCGAAGTATCGAGGAATCGGCACGCCAGGGATTGGAAAAGGTAGAAAAGGAATCCAGAAGTGGCTGCGAGAGTTACGTGGCGAATAGGGCTGCCGAATGACGACGGCTATCGATACCAACGTTGTCACCGCACTTTGGAACAACGATGATGCGCTAAATCTGAAAGCACAGGCGGCGCTGGACGGAGTCTTCGGGGGAGGCAAGCTGTTGGTTTCGGGAGTGGTCTATGCGGAATTGCTCGCCACCCCCTCAAGAACCGAGGAATTCGTAGATGAATTCCTGCAAGCGGCAGGGATCGAAATCGACTGGGAGATCAATGAGCGGTTGTTGCGAGCGGCGGGACTGGCGTTTCAAGGGTATGCGGCGCGGCGGAAGAAACAGAAGGGGACGGAGCCGAGACGCATCCTGGCGGATTTTCTGATTGGGGCGCACGCGACGGTGAATGGATACAGGCTATTGACGCTGGATGCGGGGTTGTACCGGGCGGCGTTTCCGAAGCTTCATACCGTTACGGTGTGAGAAATGAGATTGTAATGCGGGATAGTGCGGCGTATTATTTGATATTATGAGCACCTTGAAAACGATCAGTTTCCGTATTCCGTCCGACGCAGTCGAGACGCTTGATGAGTTGGCGGAGAGGCTGGACCGGGATCGCAGCTACCTGCTGAACGAAGCGGTCGAGCACTACCTGGAGCTCAACGAATATCACATTAAGCTGATCCAGAAGGGGCTGCGCGCGGCTAAGGCCGGGGACTTCGTACCGAAGGCGGAAATGAAAAAACTGATTGGCAGAATGAGACGAGCCAAGTAACGTCGCGATGCGCGTGCATTGGACTACCCCCGCAAGGGAACAGTTTGTGAGCACGTCCGAATTCATCGCCAGCGAGAATCGCCCTGCAGCGGCTCGCACTGCAGATAGAATCTGGAAAAGTGCCGAAGGTCTTGCGATCCACCCGATGGCGGGGAGGGAGGGTCGTGTTGCGGGAACCCGCGAGCTGGTTGTTCCTGGTACGCCTTTCCTTGTTGCGTATCGCCTGGAGAGGAATGAAGTGCAGATTCTGGCGGTGATGCACGCGGCGAGGAAGTGGCCGGAAGAATTTTGATTTTCGAGTGGCGCGGAAGGAAAGAGTTCAGCACAGAGGTAGCAGAGGGGCCGCAGAGGGAGCGGAGAAGGCAAAACCCGCACCCTAAAAAACCAAGGGTGCGGCACCCGGCTGGTTACCGTGACGGTGTGAATTAGGAAGAGGGATTTACGGCAGAGACGCAGAGGGCGCGGAGATTAAAGCGAAGAGCGGGCCCACCCATTCAAACTGAAGCTGTGAAAAAAGCCACTGGGAGAAGTGGCAGGAATGGACTTGCAGCAATTCTTTGCGGGTGGAATTATTTCTGTGAGGTGTTTGGGGTCTTGCAGTTTTCTGGTCAGTTGATTACCGCTGTCGCTGGGAACTTGTTTAGGCGGATCCAGTGTTGCAAGTTGTAGGTGAGGCAAGCCCAGAGCATTTCCACCTGCACCTTCGCCAGACCGCGCACATGAAACTGCCGCAGACCCAGCTTGCTTTTGATCCATGCGTGACAAAACTCTGCCACCTGGCTGCGGCGACGGTATTGTGCTTGTGCTACTTGAGTGGCCATCTTCTCCCGAAACGCCAGGATCGCGGTATTTTCCACTCGCCGTAGCAGTCCCCGGCCGCCGCTCTGGTTTTCTGGGCAGCATTCGGGTTTGCGGATGCAGGGCGCACAGTCGCCGATTTTAGCCTCATAGCGATAGGCCACGAAGCCCCGCTTATTCATGCTGTTGAAACGCCCTTGCGGTCGCAATAGTTTGCCTTCTGGACAGAGATAACGATTCGTTTCGGGCTGGTAGAGAAACGCGCTCGGCGGCCATGGAAGGCTTTCAAAATTTCTGCCAGAACTCTCAACAGAGCATTAAGCCCGTTGTTCGTGAGAATGAACCCCTTGTCCTGGCGCTTCCAATCTTGGATGGCTGTGATTTTCAAGACCGAAAAGAAAGTGTTGAAATCTTGTATGACATTATTTGAGGGGTGATCGGGATAAGACTCCTTGTCTCTTGAGCCGTCGAAGAAATTCCATTCAAATTTGGTGCCTGCTCGATTGCTTGTCACCAAGTGCCTATCCTTTATGCCTTTCCCGAAGTTTGCGATGTTGATGGTCCTTCCGCCGGAGGTGTTCTTACCTGGTACATGGATTTTGCCCTTAAGCGGGCCCTTGCCATTTAGGGCCTTAACCAAATTGGCCATATAGCCCATTTCAGAGTTTGGCTTAATATCACCCATTAGCGACCAAATGTTGCGCATGCTAACCCGGGTTTGATTGCAGTTGATATTCACGAAGAGTAGGGGGCGTTCATCTTCCCCTGGGTCCTCGATCGCGATGACATTGAGCGCGTCTTGCGTGCGTCGGACTTTAAGCTGACCTGCTATTTCCTCATCTCCCGTTACGTTCAAATAGCCAAATGTGCGATGCTGGCCGTCAATGACTTCGGCACAGCAATATTCCTTGGGCACACGCAATTTACCTACCTGGCCTTGTTGCGGTTCCGCGACTTGCCGGTTGCCCGGTCCAAGAAAGGTCACTTTGCCGCTGCCCCCGTCAAAGCACACAACTAAATTGTTTGCAAAATAGCCGTCTTCTGCGAGAAAGCTGTTTATGTTCTGGAGTTTCCGAGCGTTCAAGTCACGTTGGTACGGGAGTCAAGTGAGAGGAGGAGGATTTCACCACAGAGGGCACGGAGGGCACAGAGAAGCCCGCCTTCGCCGCGAAAGGCGCGGCTACGTCGGGCCGAGGGAGCGGGGAAGAGGGCACGATTTATGGCGCCCTTACATGAGGTATAAGTAGAGGGCGGTGGAGGACGGAGAGAAAGGGAGGTGCGTGGTGGGGAAGAATTGGCGGAGGGAGATTTTGGCGGGGGTGGTGGCGTTGGGTGGGCTGGCGATTGGAGTGGCGGCATGGGCACAGGGCGGGGGCGGGAAATTTTCGCCGCCGGATGTGACGACGGCGACGGACATTGCGTTTCCAATGGATGCGGCGAAGGCGGGGATGGTGTCGTTCCTGGTGGGTCTGGATGCCAGCGGAGACGTGCAGCATTTGAGCGTGCTGCAGGACACACCTCCCTTGACGGCGGCGGCGCGAGCGGGCGTGCAGAACTGGGGGTTCAAGGCGGCGATGATGAATGGGAGCGGCGTGGATGCGAATTTTCCGGTGCATGTGGTGTTCAACCCGTATAACCCGGGGGGAACGTCGGTATCGGGAGGCGGGCCGCGGGTGCCGCCGGCGGTGCCGTCGAACCTGGGGAATTTTATGCCGCCGCAGGTGCGGATGGCGTCGTTTGCGTTTTATCCACCAAACACGCAGGCGCAGGGGACGGTGGTGCTGTCTGTGAACGTGGATAAATCGGGGCACGTGGGAAAGATCACGGTGGTGCATGGAGCGCAGCCGCTGGTGGACGCGGCGACGGAAGCGGTGAAGCAGTGGGGATTTCAACCGGCGATGCGGGGCGGAGAGACGGCGGCGGGGCGGCTGTGCGTGGCGTTTGTATTTCAGAGGAATTTAAGTTGACCCGCCTTCGCCGCATAGAGCGCGGCTACGGCGGGGAATTCACCACAGAGGACACGGAGGGCACGGAGGAAGGATGAACGGCGAGTTGTCGAAGGTGGATTATGGGCGTATGCGCCAGGGGTCGCGGGGACGTTTTCGCCGTTGCGGGTGATTGTGGCGCGGAAGGGTTGATGCGGCATTGGGCGAGAGTTGGTGCGTGAGGTTTGCGTTGAGATCCTTCGAGCATCCTGATCGGATGCTCTCAGGATGACAAATTTATGCAGGTGGCAGCGAGTATTAGGTGGTGAGGCGGTTGGGGGAGATGGGTTTGAGTGGGGTGAGGGAGAGGGAGTAGAGGGCGTCGGGGTCGGAGAGGGAGAGGCGGAGTTTGGATTTTGGCGCGGCGTAGATGCGGGTGGTGAGGGCGAGGGTGTCGTGGGCGAAGAGTTCGATAACGGAAGCGTCGAGGAATAGGGTGAGGCGGTGATCGCCGGTGGGACGAGGAGCAAGAGGCGCGGTTGCGGAGTTGAGTTGGAGTTCGCGGGCGGCGTGGGCGGGATCGTAGGAGATTTGGACGATTGCGGATGTGCCGTCGGTGAGCGCGAGTTGAAATGGTTTGCGGGAGAAGGCAAGTTCGAGTTTCAGCGCGGCGGAATCGAGCGAGAGACTGCGGATATTGGTGCGTTGAAGAGTGTCGGCAGAATAATTCAGGGTCCAGGCAAAGTCCGCTAGATGCAGGTCGCTGATTTCGTCGATCACTTTCATCGTCAGTTCGCCATCCGAATTGAGGGAGAGAACGCGCGGGAGAGACATGCAGCCGGCCCAACCGGCGGCGGAATATTCGGCTTCGGGGCGCGTTTCGGGAATCCAGCCCCAGAGGATGCGGCGGTCTTTTGCGTCGAGCTGGGATTTGGGCGCGTAAAAGGCGCCGCGATCCAGCAGGCCGCGTTTTTGTGAGTGAAAGAGATTTTCCTTCGGATCGTATTCGCCAACTTCCCAACAAACTTTGCGCTGCGTGGAATAGAGCAGGACGTGTTTTCCATTGAGCGGAAAAAAATCCGGGCATTCCCACATGTCGCCGGAATCGACGGAATCGGAAGTGGCGAGTCCGGTGGGTTCGCCGTGAGCAAGAGCGTGCAGAAACTCCCACTTCAGAAGATCGCTGGAGCGATAGAGAAGGACTTGGCCGCCGGAGCCGCGCCGGCCAGAGCCGACGCCCATGTACCACAGATTATTTTCTTGCCAGAGACAGGGATCGCGGAAGCCCGTGAGCTTGGGATCCTTCGGAGGAAGCAGAACGGAAGCGGGATGCTTGTGCCAGGTGCGGATGCCGGGTTCGCGGCAGGTGGCGAGGCACTGGGTTTCGAGGAAGTTGTGTTTGCCGTCGCGCAGAGTGGCTTCCGAGGGCGCGACGCTTTTGACTCCCGTGTAAAGGATGGTGGGCGTGCCGTTATAGATGATGGCGCTGCCGGTGAAGCAGCCGTCGGCATCGGGGCCGCCGGGAGTGGGCGAGAGCGCAATGGGGAAATGCGTCCAGTGGAACATATCGGAGCTGATGGCGTGGGCCCAGTGCATATCGCCCCAGACGGCGGCGTTGGGGTTGTACTGGAAGAACATGTGATAGCGGCCCTGCCAGTAGAGCGGGCCGTCGGGATCATTCATCCAGTTGCGGGCGGGAAGGAGATGGAATTGAGGGCGGAGCGGATCGGCAGCGAGTTGGGATTGGGAGATGGGTTCGGGGAAGGAGAGATTTTTGGGGAGAGTGGCTAGGGCGGAGGTGGCGGCTAGGGATTTTAGGAAGGTGCGGCGGCCGGGCGTGCTGGCCAATCTGGAGATTGGCGCTCCCGGAGGGACGGTGCGGCGATGGGGCATGGGGCGAGGATAGCACGGAGAAGATGAGCTCAACGCGGACGCGCCATTCGCACAATTCGCTCCGGGCGAGCAGAGGGCGCGGAGAAGAAGGAAGCGACGTTGGATCGTAAGAGCCCACCCATCGCGAAAGTCGCGAAGGGTGGGGCACCCTCAAGATCTTGTGCGGAGTGGCGTTCGATAAAACCGGGGGAACACCCCAAGAGGGCCGGGTGAGCCCGGCCCCTACAAACGGTCGGAGATTGGGAGCTTGTACGGGATTATGGGAAAAGGTTCGAGTGGAATTGTAGGGAGGCGGGGAGGTGGTCGGAGAAGTAGGAGGGGTCGTGGCGGCCGGGAAAGAGGTGGAATTCGTGGGGGATGTGGCGGGAGGTGAGGATTTTGTCGAGGGCGGTGGCGCCGGACTCGAAACCGTAGTCGTCTTGATCGCCGCAATCGAAATAGATTTTGAGGGCGGAGAGATTGGCGGTGCGGGCGAGGACGAGGGGGCTGTTGCGGTCCCAGAAAGCGGGATCGGGGGGATTGCCGAAGACGCTGCCGAGGACGCGAGCGCGGGGAGAACTGGACGAGGTGCCGAGAAAGCTGGGAAGTTTTTCGATGAGCGCGGCGCTGTGGGCGCTGACGGAGCCGAAGAGTTGCGGATGGCTGAAGGCGAGATGCAGCGCGCCGTAGCCTCCCATGGAGACGCCGGAGATGGCGCGATTGGCGCGGCCGGGAGCGGCACGATAGCGCTTTTCGATGTAAGGGAAAAATTCCTGGAGAAGGAAATCTTCGTAGCGGTTTTTTCCGTCGCGGGAGTTGATGTAGAAGCCGGCGTCACCGTCGGGCGTGACGATGAGAAATTCTTTTAATTCCTTTTTGTCGCGCATGTCTTCGACGAGATTCCAGAGACCGGAGTGGACGAAGAACTGTTCGTTGTCGCCGAGGCCGTGGAGGGAATAGAGGATGGGATATTTTGCGGTTTTGTCGGAGTCGAAATTATCGGGAAGGACTATGCAGTAAGGAACGGAACGGGAGAGGATTTTGGAGGGGATGGAGTTGCATTCTACGCGGCCGGGGGCGGCGAGGAGAGGGAGGCTGAGGAGGGAGAGGAGGAAAAAAAGCGTGACCCGTGTTCCGTGGCTGGCGACACGAAGAGGAAGCCAAGACGCGGAGAGGTTGCCACGGTCCCTCCGCTGCGTGGCCGGCGTTCGCTCGGCGCGAACGAGGGAAAAAGCCGGCCACTCCGGTCGGGATGACAGGTTCGTGCTGGGGGCGGTTAATTTGGTAGCGGGGATTTTTGGTTGAGGTCCTTCGCCCGCTAACGGCGCGGGCTCAGGATGACGGGTTATTTTTTTGGGCGTGGTTTGGGAGTTGGATGGCAAGCGAAAGAAAGAACGGAAGGAGAGGAGGTGCGTGGCGTTAGATCGTAAGAGCCCACCCTTCGCGGAAGGCGCGAAGGATGGGGCACCCTCAAGTACGTCGAATTGAGGGGATGGATTGGAAGGGGGAGAGAAGAGTTCCAACTTACTCATAGCGGAGGGCGTCGACGGGGTTGAGCTTGGCGGCACGAGAAGCAGGATAGAGGCCGGCGGCGAGACTGACAAGGACAGCGACAAGAAGCGCGGAGAGGGCGAGCCACCACGGAACGGAAGTGAGCTGGATGGAATTGAGATTTTGCCGCTGGAGATAGGCGTTGGTGCCGAAGGTGATGGCGTGGCCGAGGAGCCAGCCGAAGAGCACGCCGAGAACTCCGCCTAGGAAACCCATTACGCCGGCTTCGACAAAAAATAGTTGCTGGACATCGGAATCGGAGGCTCCGAGGGCTTTTAGAACTCCGATTTCGCGGCGGCGTTCGAGGATGGCCATGACGAGAGTGTTGACGATGCCGAGCGTGGCAACGGCGAGGGCGAGACTGCCAAAGATGCCGACGAGGAGATCGAAGACCGTAAAAAAGATCCGCAGGGATTTGGATGCGTCGAGAAGCGAGAAGGCTCGGAAGCCCATGTCCTTGATGGAGGTTTCTAGGTTTGCAACGTACGCGGGGGATTTAGCGCGAACGGAGAGCGAAGCGTAGGTGGTTTTGTTGGAAGCGGAATCACGAACGATGTCGCGGAGATCGTTGACCTGAGCGGCGCGGAGTGTGGAAGCGGTTTCGAGCGGGATGAGCAGGCGAGCGTTGCCATAGCCACCGTAGCCGGCAGCGGGTTCGGTTTCGACCACGCCGACGATTTTGAGATGGAGCTCTTTGGGAACGATGGAGAATCCGCCGCCGGAAGAATCGGAGGGAGTTGCGGACGCGTCGTTGCCGGATGTGGCGGAAGGAAGCGCCTGGCGTTCGGCATAGCGGAGAACGAGATCCTGGCCGAGCAAAGTGGAAGGTTTGTCGGAAAGTTCCTTGGCGAATTCGATCTGGAGAATGGCTTCGTCGGCGGTGGCAGAGGAAAAGTATTGGCCTTGCATACCGTCGAAGGAACCGGAATTTTTTGAGGAGTCCGGCATGCCCGCGACGACGGTGGCGAAGGGTTTGTTGTTGAAGCGGACTTCGGTGAAGAAGCGGATCTGCGGGTAGACCTCAATAACATTCGGAAGTTTTTCAAAATCCTTGCGGGCGGATTCGTCGAGCGCGCGTGTGGGTGTTTCTGATTCAGGCTCGGGGCGGGGACGATTCATGCCGCGAAAATTATTTTTCGGCGTGACCAGGATGGTATCGAAGAGGCCGCTTTCCGAGAGGCGTTTCGAGGCCAACTGCTGCAGGCCGACTCCGATCGAGATGATGGCGACGAAAGAGGCGACACCGACAGCGACGCCAATGGTGGTGAGGACATTGCGCAGCAGGGATTCGCGCAGATTGCGGAAGGCGAGATCGGTGAGGTCGCGGGGCATCATTGGGGGAGGCCTTTCGCAGGCGCAGTAGAGAGAAGCTTGCCGTCGCCGAGAGTGGCGAGGCGGTCGGCGAAGGCTTCGGCAAGCGGGCGTTCGTGAGTGACCATGACGATGGTCATGCCGAGTTGGGATTGCAGTTCGCGGAGAAGCGTGAGGATGGCTTCGCCGGTGGAGGAATCGAGATTGCCCGTGGGTTCATCGGCGAGAAGAATTTTCGGGCGATTGACGAGGGCGCGGGCGATGGCCACGCGCTGCTGTTCGCCGCCGGAGAGTTCGGTGGGGCGATGGCCGAGGCGATGCGTGAGGCGGACACGTTCAAGGGCTTCGCGGACGCGCGCGGGACGCTCGGAGCGATCGACTTCGGCGAGGCGAAGAGGGAGTTCGACATTTGCCTCGAGGGTCATGCGCGGAAGGAGATTGAAGGACTGGAAGATCATGCCGATGGTGGTGCAGCGATAGCGGGCGAGATCGAGGGAAGAGAGAGAGGCGACATCCCGGCCGAGGGCGAGGATGGAGCCGGAGGTGGGGCGGTCGAGTCCGGCGATGAGATTGAGGAGGGTGGATTTGCCGGAGCCGGAGGAGCCGAGGAGGGCGAGGAATTCATTTTGCGGGACGCAGAGGGAGACTTCGTTGACGGCGCGGACGGAGGTTGCGCCCATGGTGTAGTGACGGGAGACGCGGTCGAGTTGGATGGCGGGGGAGGAGGTGGACATGGAGGTTGTCAGTCAATGATACGCGAGGTGAAGAGGAAAGATTTCATGGAGGTAAAGGAGGTAGAGGAAGTAAAGGAGGTAAAGGAACGGAAGTGCTAGGCGAACGGGAGGGTTTGGGTTGAGTTTACGGTTTTTTTTACCACGGAGGGCACGGAGGACACAGAGAGGAATATCCGCAGGAATGAGACGAAAGGCGCCCGCTTCGGCAAGCGGCCGCTACAGGGGACTCGTTCGAGGGGAGCGGGAGGCCAGGAAGATGGTGAGGCAGAAGGAGAAGAAGACGCCGGCGGCGCAGGAGAGGAAGGCGGCGCGGTAGCCGGAATGGCTGATGATGGCTCCGGCGAGGGGACCCGCGAGGAAAAGAGAGAGGTCGATGAAAAGGTTATATGTGCCGAGGGCGGTGCCGCGATTTTCGACGGGGATGGGGCGAACGGCTTCGACGGCGAGAGATGGAAAGACGAGCGAGAATCCGAAGCCGATGAGTCCTGCGGCAGCGAAGGCGGCGGAGGGAACGCGCGCGAAGCCGAGTAAGAGCAGGCCGAAGATTTCGATGAAGAGAGAAACGATGGCGACGGGAAATCCGCCGAGGCGAGGGATAAGTCCGTTGAAAAGAATGCGGGTGAAAATAAAAGAGACGCCATAGAGGGAAAGGGTGAAGGCGGCGCCGGTCCAATGGAGTTGCGCGAAATAGAGCGTGATAAAGGTGGCGAGAACGCCGAAGCCCATGCCGCCGAACGCGAGAGCGGTGCCGTGAGGAGCGACCTTCCAGAAAATGTGGGCGAAGGGCAGATGGCGCGGAGCCGAGGCGGGGATACGCGGAAGGCGAACGGCCAGCGCGATGCCGGCGAAGGCGATGCAGAAAATCAGCAGGCCGACGGAAGCAAATCCCCAGCGCTGAAGAAGAAAAACGCCGAGCGGCGCGCCGACGGAAAGCGCGCCGAAGGTGGCGACGCCGTTCCAGGAGATGACCTTGGCGATGTGCTGGGAGCCGGCTCGTCCGATGCCCCAGATGGAGGCTCCCGTGCCGACCATGCTTTCACCGACGCCGAGAAAGAGGCGGCCGATGAGGAGAGAGGCGATCGCGAATCCTGGGGAAGAAATGAGGAAGGCGGCGGCGAAGGTCCAGAGACCGCTGGCGGCGCAGGCGAAGAGCCCATAGATGACCACGCGTTTGGGGCCGCGGGCGTCAATCATGCGGCCGGCGCGCGGGCGGGAAAGAACGGTGGCGATGTATTGCGCGCTGATGACGAGTCCGGCGAGGACGGTGCCGTAGCCGAGTTGCAGGTGAGCGTAGGTGGGAAGAACGGCGAGGGGAATGCCGATGGTGAGATAGCAGACGAAGGTGAAGGAGACGGCGGGGAGGATTTGCGCGATGGTGCCGGCGGGCTGAGTGGGAGTTGACGATTCGCGAAGAGAAGGAAGTTCGGAGTTGGGAATGTCGGACATTTTCACGAGTTAAAGAAAGTATTATATGGGTTGCGGCGGGGAAAACCCGCACCCTAGAAGACCTAGGGTGCGGCACCCAACGGGGAATCGGACTAGAATGGCGGCGAAGTTCAAGGAGGGAAAATGGCGACGATTGAGGGAAAAGAGGGGAAGTTGTGGATTGATGCGTATGTGAAGAAGGCGGGGAAGCTGGGGAATGTGGCGAAGGCGGCGCGGGCGCTGGTGAAGAAATCGGTGGCGGGATGCGAGGAGTATGTGAACCCGTGGAAGATTCCGTCGTTTGATTACCACGGGCCGCTGTGCGGGTACATGGTGGGGAAAGAACATGTGACATTTATTCTTGTGCGCGGGGCGGTGCTGCCGGATCCGGAGAAGTTGCTGGAGGGAACAGGGAAGAGTGTGCGGCACGTGAAGCTGCGGAGCGTGGCGGATGTGAAGCGGCCGGGAGTGAAGAAGTTGATTGTGGAGGCGGCGAAGAGGAATAAGAGGAATCCGCCGAAGGGGATGAAGATTGGGATGAGGAAGAGGAGCGCGGCGAGGAAGAAGTAGAGACGAGCGGGGACATTGTAGAAGGGTTGCCGGGGTCCCTCCACTCCGCGACCCGGCGCGCCAAAAGGCGGCGCGGAAGAAAAGGCCGGGTCGCTCCGGTGGGGATGACAAACGTGAGGGTAGATTGATTGAAGGAGAAGCGATGAAGAGGGCTGCGATGGCGGCGGGGTTGGTGGCGGGAAGTTTGCTGCTTGGAGGCGGGGTGTGGGGGCAGAAGGCGCCGCTGCTGCCGGAAAAGGAGGTGGCGGCGATTGCGTTGGGAAGCGTGTGCTAGCATGAAAAGTTGGGATTTGGATTGGAGCCGAGCTAGATGAGTACGACGATGAAAGCGCTGCGGAAGACGTCGGCTGCGAAGGGGTTGACGATGGAGAGCGTGCCGGTGCCTGAGGTGGGGCACGGGGACGTGCTGGTGCGGGTGAAGGCGGCTTCGATTTGCGGGACGGATCTGCACATTTATGGATGGGATCGGTGGTCGCAGGGGCGGATCAAACCTCCGGTGACGCTGGGACATGAATTTTGCGGGGTGGTGGAGCGCGTGGGTGCGGATGTAACGGCGGTGCATCCCGGGGATTTTGTGAGCGCGGAGATGCACGTGAGTTGCGGACACTGCCACCAGTGTCGGCTGGGCGAAGCACACATTTGCCCGAATGTGACGGTGATCGGGATTGATGCAGACGGAGCGTTCGCGGAGTTTGTGAAGATTCCGGCGACGAACATCTGGAAGTTGGATGCGGCAATTCCGGAGCGGTATGGCGCGATTCTGGATCCGCTGGGCAACGCGGTGCACACGGTGCTGGCGGGAGCGATTGCGGGGCAGACGGCTCTCGTGACGGGATGCGGGCCGATCGGGTTGATGTCCATTGCGGTGGCGAAGGCGTGCGGAAGTTCCACGATTTTTGCGACGGAGACGAACGCGCACCGGCGGGAGATGGCGAAGCAGATGGGCGCGGATGTGGTGATCAATCCAGCGGCGGAAGATGCGGTGAAGAAGATTCTGGAGGCGACGGGTGGGACCGGGGTGGATGTGCTGCTGGAAATGAGCGGGGTGCCGTCGGCGATCCAGCAAGGGTTCAAGGCGCTGCGGGCAGGGGGACGGGCTTCGCTGCTGGGGATTCCGACGGAGAATGTGCCGCTGGATCTGGTGAACGATGTGATTTTCAAAGGCGCGACGGTGCAGGGGATTTATGGGCGGCGAATGTATCAGACGTGGGTACAGATGACGGCACTGCTGAAGGCGGGGCGGTTGAACCTGGAGCCGCTATTTGGAGAGAGAGTGGAGTTGGAAAAGTTTGAAGAGGCGTTTACGAAATTGCAGAACGGGATGGCGGGGAAGATTTTGATTTATCCGAATGGAGTTGGGAAGTAAGAGGAAGATTTCACCACAGAGGACACTGAGGGCACGGAGTTCGGAGAAGAAGACATGAGCGAGACGGGGACTATGGCTGGGAAGAATGATCCGTTGCGGTATGTTGCAGAGGCGCTGGGGGAGTTGCGGGCCAAGGGGGTGGCGCCGAGGCTGCGGGTGCTGGAGGGGGAGCAGCGGCCGTTGAGCGTGTTTGACGGGCGAGAGGTGATCAACCTGGCGTCGAATAATTATCTGGGGCTGACTTCGGATAAGAGGCTGCGGAAGGCATCGATTGAGGCGGTGCGGAAATATGGCGTGGGCGCGGGAGCGGTGCGGACAATCGCCGGGACGATGAAGCTGCACATGGAGTTGGAAGAGCAGATTGCGAAGTTCAAGAACGTGGAAGCGTGCGTGGTGTTCCAGTCTGGGTTCACAGCGAATGCGGGAACGGTGTCGGCGGTGTTGGGCAAAGAAGATTTGATTATTTCGGATGAATTGAATCACGCGTCAATCATTGATGGGGCGCGGCTATCGAGGGCGACGATCAAAGTCTTCAAGCATAAGGATGTGGCGGACTGCGAAAAGATTCTGCAGGAGAACGCCGCGTTTCCCGGGAAGAAGCTGATTATCACGGACGGCGTGTTTTCGATGGACGGGGATATCGCGCCGCTGCCGGCGCTTTGCGACCTGGCGGAGAAATATGGCTGCATCATGATGGTGGACGACGCGCATGCGAGCGGCGTGCTGGGAAGAGGCGGGCGCGGGACCGTGGATCATTTGAATTGCCACGGGCGGGTGCACATACAGGTGGGGACGCTGAGCAAGGCGATCGGGTCAATGGGCGGGTATGTTTGCGGTTCGCGGGATCTGATTGATTATTTGTATTTGCGGGCGCGGCCGTTTTTGTTTTCGACGTCGCACCCGCCCGCTACCGCGGCGGCTTGCCAGGCGGCGTTTACGCTGCTGGATTCACCCGAGGGCGAGAAGTTGGTGAAGAAGTTGTGGGCGAACACGAAATTTTTCAAGAGGGAGTTGAAGAAGCGCGGGTTTCAGTTCAAGACTAGCGAGACGCCGATTGTGCCGATTCACGTGGGCGAGGCGGCGAAGGCGTTTGAGTTTTCGCGGAAGCTGTTTGAGGCGGGGGTGTTTGCGCCGGCTGTCGGGTATCCGACGGTGGCGGAGGGCAAGGCGCGGCTGCGGGCGATGGTGAGCGCGGGGCATAAGAGGGAGCAGCTTTTGAAGGCGGCGGAGGTTTTGGGGGAGATTGGGAAGAATCTGGGAATTGTTTGAGGGATAACAGCTAGCGGATAGCAGCGAGCAGGATTCGGGAGTTGCGCGGGTCGGACTACGATGATTTTTCAGTTGAGATTCTTCGGGCTGCAGAAGGCGCAGCCCTCAGAATGACAAGTTGTTACAACTGGATGGCCCAATAGCGACGGATCGTTGAGCAGTGCTGTGATGGTTGCGCGTGCGAATGGCTAGGGGGGCGGCGCCAGGAAGTAGGACGGATTCAGGAGCTTGGTGGGTGGGTAGAGTACGTTGTGGGTGTAGAGGAAACCTAGTTTTTGCAGGACGCGGGCTGAGGCGGCGTTTTCGGGATGGTGGCCGGCGAAGAGACCTTTGAGGGCTAGCGGGCCGAAGGCGTAAGCGATTACGGTTTGCGCGGCTTCGGTGGCGAGTCCTTTTCCCCAATAATTTGGAAGGAAGTGAAAACCGAGTTCGAAGATTTGTTTTTCGAGGTCGTAGGGACGGAGTCCGCAGCAACCGGTGAATTCGCCGGTTGCGAGAAGAAAGACGGGCCAGTATTGGAGATGGTGGGCGCGTTGGTTGGCGATTTCGTGGTCGAGGCGTTCGTGGATTTGGGATTCGGAGAAGGGGCCGCCGAAGGTTTTGGTGACGTCGGGATTGCCCCAAAGGGATTGGGCTAGTGGGAGATCCTCGGTGGACCAGGTGCGGAAACCGAGGCGGGGGGAGGTTAGGAAGTAGGAGAGATTTGGCGCCACATGGGCTCCTGATGAAATTGAAATTATCGCATGTGGGTCGGCTGCACAGGCAGGAGTGCCTGTGCCACAGGGATGAAGGAAGAGAGGGGGAAAGCGGAGGCTGCGCTGGCGCGCTGCAGATTGTATACTCGCGCGATGATGGCTAAGAACGAAAATACGAAGAAGTTGTTCCTTGTGGATGCGATGGCGCACATCTACCGGGCGTTTTACGCGCCGATGGTGCGGATGAATGCGCCGAGCGGCATACCCACGAAGGTACCCTTCCTGTTTGCAAATATCGTGCGGCGATTGTTGAAGGACTATAAGCCGGAATATGTGGCGATCGTGTTTGACACGAGACAGCCGACGTTCCGCGACAAGTTATTTGAGGCGTACAAGGCGCAGCGGCCGCCGATGCCGGATGAGATGAGCGTGCAGTTGCCGTACGTGCGGCGATTGTGCGAGGCGATGCGGCTGCCGATTCTGGAGCTGGACGGATTTGAAGCCGACGACGTGATCGGGACGATGGCGAAGAAGGCGTCGGCGAAAAAGATCGACGTGCTGGTGATTTCCAATGACAAGGACATGATGCAACTGGTGAATCCCGGCGTACGGATTCTGCGGACCGGTTCGGGCGGGGCGAAAGCGGACACGATTGTGGATGAGGAGAAGGTGAAGGAGATTCTGGGCGTGCCGGCAGAAAAAGTGATTGATTTGATGGCCTTGCTGGGCGATACGGTGGACAACATTCCGGGCGCCAAGGGAATTGGAGAGAAAGGCGCGACGGAATTGATTCAGAAGTACGGAAGTGTGGAAAGCGCGCTGGATCACGCGGAGGAAGTGACGAACAAGCGGTACCGCGAGGCGCTGCAACAGCAGCGCGAACAAGTGATGATGAGCAAGCAGTTGGCGACGATTAATCTGGATGTGCCGCTGGAGGTGGAGTTGGAGAAGTTGCAGGTGCGGGCGCCGGATCCGGGGGCGTTGGAGGTGTTGTACCGGGAGTTGGGATTTAATTCGTTGCTGAAGGAATTGCTTGCTGGAGGAAGTGGCGAGCAAGAGGCCGAGAAGGGCGCAGAGAGCGGGCCAAAGAAGGATTACGAGCAGTTGGGGGGCGTTGAGGAGTTCAAAGGATATTTAAAGAAGCTGTCGGCGAAGGCGGAATTGGCAGTGTGGCTGAATCTGGAGACGGGGGAGCGCCAAGCGGAGGGATTTGGTACGCGGGTGTCGGGGATTGAGGTTTCGCAGAAAGAGGGCGAGGGGCGCGCAGTCTGGGCGGACGAGAAGGGCGAGGCACTCAAGGCGTTGGCGGAAGTTGTGGGGGACGCGAAGCGGCGAAAGATTGTGCACGACCCGAAACTGTTTCAGCTGCTGGGCGGCGCGGCGGAAAACATTGAGCACGCAACGCAGCTTTATTCGTATTTGTTGAAGCCGACGACCTCCAACCACAATTTTGCGGATGTGATTTTCCGGCAGTTCAATGTGCCGCTGGGAGGCGGCGCGGGCGAGCGGGCGGATTATTTGCAGCGGCTGGCTCCAGTGTTGCGGAAAGAGGTGGAGGCGCAGGGACTGCACAGCGTTTACGAAAAGATTGATTTGCCGCTGGCCGGAGTGCTGGCGGAGATGGAACGCGCGGGGATTCTGGTGGACCCGGCAGCGCTGGCGAAGATGTCGCAGTCGATGGAGAAAGAAGTGCGGCGGCTGGAGAAGGAGATCTGGAAGCTGTCGGGTGCGGAATTCAATGTGAACTCGCCGACGCAACTGGCGGAAATATTATTCGACAAGCTGAATTTGCAACCACCTACTCGGCGCGGCAAGGGGAAGGTGAGGTCGACGGCGGCGGATATTCTGGAAGAGATGAAGGAGCAGCACGACCTGCCGGGGAAGGTGATCGAGTACCGGGAGATTGCGAAGTTGAAGTCCACGTATGTGGATGCGCTGCCGAAGCTGATTCATCCGGAGACGAAGCGGCTGCACACGAGCCTTTCACAGACGGGGACGGCGACGGGGAGGCTGAGCTCCAGCGATCCGAATCTGCAGAATATTCCGATCCGCAGCGAACTGGGTCGGGAGATTCGGGCGACGTTTGTGGCGCAAAAGGGCCAGATTCTGCTGTCGGCAGATTATTCGCAGATTGAACTGCGGATCATGGCGCATTTCTCGCGCGACCCGGTGCTGGTGGAAGCGTTCCGGCATGGAGAGGATATTCACGCGCGCACGGCGCAGGAAGTTTTTGGAGTGGGGCCGCTGGCGCAGACGGGGGAACACCGGCGGGCGGCGAAGGCGATCAATTTCGGAATTATTTATGGATTGTCCGCATTCGGGCTGGCGCAGCAACTGGGGATTGCACAGAAAGAGGCGGCGCAATTCATCAACGCGTATTTCATGAGGTATCGCGGGGTAAAAAAATATCTGGATGACGTGCTGGTGGAGACGCGGAAGACGAGCGTGGCGAAAACTTTGTTCGGGAGAATCCGGCCGATCCCGGAGATTAATTCACCACAGATGCAGCTGCGAAATTTTGCGGAGCGCACGGCGCTGAATTCTCCACTGCAGGGAACGGCGGCGGATTTGATTAAGCTGGCGATGATTTCGATTCACGCGCGGCTGAAGAAAGAGAATCTGGCGGCACGGATGATTTTGCAGGTGCACGACGAATTGCTGTTCGAGCTGCCGGTGAAGGAAAAGGGCAAGCTGGAAAAACTGGTGAAGGAAGAGATGGAAGGCGTGTACAAGTTGGCGGTGCCGCTGGTGGTGGAGATGGGGACGGGGGGGAATTGGAGGGATTTGGAGTAGTGGGGATGGCTGGAAAATAGAAATTCGAAAATCGAAAATAGATGGCGGATACCGATTGCAAGGATGTTGCGTTGAGATCCTTCGGTCCGCGGAAGGCGCGGACCTCAGGATGACAGCGATATTAGTGCCGGCGTTTGGTTGATAAGGAATGTTTGGGCTTGCCCGCATGGGCAGGCGACGAGTAGGTCAACCTGCTGAACCCAATCCTGAGCGGGACTGAAGGCGTGCTAGGCTGAACGAAGATGGCAGCCGAAGGGATAGGTATGGGCCGACGCAGGAAGATACTGGTGAGCGCGGGAATTTTATGGGTGGCCGGTTGCAGCGGAGTCCCGCAATCGAATACCGGCGGCGGCACGCCGGGCGTGATTGCGGTGAGCGTTTCGCCGGCAGCGACTTCGGTGGTGGTGAGCCAGACGATTCCGTTTAAAGCGACGGTGACCGGCACGACGAATATGGCGGTGAATTGGGAAGTGGCGGGAGTGGCGGGAGGGAATTCGACGGTCGGCGTGATTGATGCGAGCGGAAATTATACGGCTCCGGCAAAGGTGCCGAGCCCGACGACGCAAGTGGTGACGGCGACATCGCAGGCGGACACGACGAAATTTGGAACGGCGCGCGTGCAGGTGTTTCAAGCGAACAGCAACCAGGTGGAGCAGCCACTGCCAATCAAGCTGGGAACTTCCGGCGGAAACATTGACGACAAGAGCGGGATGTACTGCTGCGGGGGAACGCTGGGCTCGCTGCTGATCCGGAACGGCAGCTACTACATTTTGAGCAACAACCACGTGCTGGCGCGCAGCGATCAGGCCACGGCGGGCGAGCCGATTACACAGCCGGGGCTGATTGATACGAAATGCTCGACGGCGGGCACACAGACGGTGGCGAACCTGACTTCGTTTGTGAATCTGGAAAGCGGCGGTGCAAACGTGGATGCGGCGATTGCGCAGATTATTCCAGGGTCGGTGGACACTTCGGGAAGCATTCTGTCTTTGGGAGCGACAGCGACGGGAGATTTTCCGGATCCCGGGCCACCGCATCAGGGAAAGGGAATTACCGCTGCGATTGGGGAGAACGTGGCGAAGAGCGGAAGGACCACGGGACTGACGTGCGCGGCGATCAGCGCGACGCACCTCTCGACCACGGTGACGTATCAGACGCAGTGTAATGGCGGAACCAGTTTCAATGTGGCGTACACGAATCAAATTGTGGTTTCGGGAACGGGTTTCACATCGGGCGGCGACTCCGGTTCGCTGATCGTGGATCAATCGTCGGCGGATCCGGTGGCGCTGCTCTACGCGGGAACGGACACGGAGGCGGTGGGGAACCCGGTGGGGGATGTGCTGGCGGCGCTGGAGGATCAACAGGGGAATCAGCCGTCGTTTGTGGGCAGCGCGGCAACGCATCAGGTGATTGGCTGCACGCTGGCGGCGGGCGGAGTGAAGGCGGCGCGGGCTCCGGCGGCGATTGCGCTGGATGCGAGTTCCGTGGCGCAGGCGCAGAGGGCGCGCGATCTGCACGCGCCGGAGTTGCTGGCGAATCCTTATATAAGCGCGGTGGGAGTGGCGGCGAGCGTGGACCGTCCGGGAGAAGCGGCAGTGCTGATTGTGGTGAATGCGGGGCAGGAGGCGACGGCGCTGCCGACGACGATTGAGGGAGTGGGCACGCGGATTGTGAGGATGGCGGGGACGGCGGCGCACGGGATGTTGGAGAATGAAGCGGCGATGCGGATTGCTCCGGTGCAAGATTTTTTTGCGGTGAATGCGGTGTCGCCGGCGGAGTTGGAGCGCGCGGGGGCGGTGCATGCGGCGCATGTGGCGGAGTTGCTGAAGCAGCCGGGCGTGCAGGGAGTGGGGATCACGTCGAGCGCGGACGAGCCAAGGGAATCGGCGCTGATGATTTTTTTGATTCGCGGGGAGAAGCACAACGCGATTCCTGCGGAGATCGATGGATTGCGAACGAGGGTGAGAGAGACGAGCCGGTTCACCGCGGGTCGGCGGGGAGGAGAACCGGCACAAGGATGCCGGGTGCCCGTGCCAGGTGCTTCAGAAACGTTAGAGCACGGAAATTTGGAGTTCGACGGCGAGCCTGGATTCGGTTTGAGCATTGCCTTTTGATCGGGTGCATGGGTCCTTCGCGCGGCTCAGGCTAAAGAGGGGTGCCTGTGCCACAGAGACGCAAAGAAGAGGGAAATATCCCCGTTTTTCATGGGGCGGGCGTAAAATTGCTGGTAGGTAAGGTTGAGTTCGCTCCTTCGACCCATCCAACAACAGGGGGTAGTTATGCGGCGAATACTATATTTGAGTAGTGGTGTGTTGGTGGCCGGAATGGCGGCGGGGCTGATGATGGGAATGGCGGGGCCCAGGCGGGCCATGGGCCAGGAAGCGCAAGAGGCGGAGAAACCGATCCCGGCGGAAGATGTGGCGAAGAAGAATCCGGTGAAGCCAACGCCGGAAGGGCTGGCGGCGGCGAAGAAACTCTACGGATATCACTGTGCGATGTGCCATGGAGCGCAGGGCGACGGCAAGGGCGACCTGGCAACGGACATGAAACTGAAATTGCCTGACTGGAGGGATCCAAAATCGCTGGAGAAGATGACGGATGGGGAGTTGTTTTACATCATTACGAATGGAAGAGGGAAAATGGTCGGCGGCGAAGGCGACCGCACCAGCGAAGAGATGCGCTGGAACCTGGTGAATTATGTGCGGGCGTTTGCGAAGAAGGATGCGGGCTTGAGCAAGCAGTAACCGGCTGGGCGAGGAATTGGGCGTTAGGGGCGTCTTGCTAAAAAGCGAGGCGCCCTTTTTTTGCGCGCGGGGCGGTGTGATAGGCTTTTTGAGAAATGCGGGTGAGGAGAGAAAACCATGGAACATGCGGCGAAATTTCTGGCGCTGGTGAATGACGCAAAAAAGCGGGTGAAAGAGACGAATGTGGCGGACGTGAAGCGTCGAATGGACGCGGGTGAGAAGTTTGTGCTGGTGGACGTTCGCGAAGAGAGCGAATGGGCGCAGGGGCATTTGCCGGGCGCGCTTTATCTGGGCAGGGGGATTATCGAGCGGGACATCGAGAAGCGGGTGCCGGATGCAGGCACGAAACTGATTTTATATTGCGGCGGAGGGTTTCGGTCGGCGCTGACTGCGGATAATCTGCAGAAGATGGGCTATACAAACGTGGAATCGATGGATGGCGGCTGGCGAGGCTGGACCGGAGCAGGATTGCCGACGCAGAAGGGTTGAGAAGAAAATTGGCTGGGGCGGAAGGATTCGAACCTTCACCGTCCTCATTAACAGTGAGGTGTCCTACCAGTTGGACCACGCCCCAGCGGGGTATTGCAGCGGCCGCTTCGGGAGGGCCGAAGCCGCGGGCCGGACCTGCAAAGCGATGAGATACAAAAAAAGGATAGCACGGGGATGGCATGAGCCAAAATAGAATGAGCGGAAGAAGAGCATAAGCGAAGCTTATTGAGGGAAGGGCAGCAGAAAAGTGGGAAAAAGGCGGGAAAGTGCAGTTTTGGGAAGAATTGCCAAGATGACACGAGCTGCAGAACTGTTTCGGAAAGTATGAATGGTTGGAAGTCAACGTTTACGAACGATTCGCAAAATTTAAAGTTGGGGAAGACACATAAAAAGTTGCATTCCCGTAAAAATTATTGGAAACTATCGGGTCGCTGAAGTATCCGGATAGGCGCTGTTCGGCATAAGAATGGACAACTTCCAAATCTTCACGCTCACAGGGAAGAAGTTCGCTCAGGCGCAACGCTGACATGGCACAAATCTTTCACCGCAGTGCGAACTTTCTCGCCCGCGCGAGTCTGCTCGGAGGGGCCATCCTTGCAGGAGCAGCACTGACGACAGTGCTGGTGTTGGCGCGATCTCCATACATCACCAACCAGCGCGTGACCCGCGAGCAACCAGTGCAGTTCAGCCACAAACATCACGTTGGGGATGACGGAATTGATTGCCGGTATTGCCATACGAGCGTGGAAAGCTCCGCATACGCGGGAATTCCGCCAACGCGGACGTGCATGAATTGCCATTCCGTGCTCTTCAATAATGTGGGGTACCTGGAGCCGATCCGGGAAAGTTACCGGACGGACGAATCGATTCACTGGTCGAAGGTGCACCGGCTGGCCGATTACGTCTATTTCAACCACAGCATTCACGTGAATAAGGGAGTTGGCTGCTCGACCTGCCACGGTGCGATCAACGAGATGCCGCTAGTGTTTCAGGCATCGCCACTGACCATGCAGTGGTGCCTGGACTGCCACCGGAACCCGCAGCCGAACCTGCGGCCGAAGGATCAAATTTTCAATATGGATTGGAAAGCGCCCGAGAACCAGGCGGAAGCCGGGCGCCAACTTGCGGCGGAGTACAAGCTGCGAACGACGGTTGAGCTGACAAGCTGCTCAACGTGTCATCGCTGATGGGTGCTATGAGCGATCACGAACACGACAAGATGTTGCGGATTCTGCAAGGACCGGCGGCCCAGAAGCCGGCACGGAGTGCAGGCCACGAGCACGAAGACCACGAACACCACGGGCACCACGAAGAAGCGGAAGACCCCACCGCGGGGGAGCATCGGCTGGAGCTTGCCGCGGTCCGCGAAAAACTGAAGAACAAGAGCGGGAAGCAATACTGGCGCACGCTGGAAGAACTTTCCGAGGATCCACATTTTGCAGAGTTAATGCACCGGGAATTTCCGCGGCACGCTTCGGAGTGGGACGACTCGGTGGACCGACGCGATTTCCTGAAATTGATGGGCGCTTCGCTGGCGCTGGCAGGGCTTGCGGGTTGCGGACGTCCGGACGTTGCGCACATTGTGCCATACGTGAAGCAGCCGGACGGGATGGTTTTGGGGCGTCCCAGTTATTATGCGACGGCGATGCCCTTTGGAGCGGACGCGATTGGCCTGCTGGTGGAGAGCCACGAGGGGCGGCCAACGAAGGTGGAAGGAAATCCAGACCACCCGGCGAGCCTGGGCGCGACGAGCGCGATGGTGCAGGCTTCGATTTTGAATTTGTACGATCCGGATCGGGCGCAGACGGTGATGGAAGGCGGAGAGATTCGCACGTGGTCGGGATTCCTGGACGCCGCGCAGGAAGCAGCAACGGCTGCGAAAGCGACATCCGGAGAGGGATTCCGGATTCTGACGGGAACAATCACTTCACCAACGCTGGCAACTCAACTGAAGAAATTATTGACGCTTTACCCGCAGGCGAAATGGCACCAGTGGGAGCCGGCGGTGAGCGATGGCGCGCGCGATGGCGCGAAGCTGGCGTTTGGTCGCGCGGTGAATGCGGTTTATTCGCCGGGTAAGGCGGACGTGATTTTGTCGCTGGATGCGGACTTCCTGGCGAGCGGTCCGGGGCACATCGCGTATGCGAAACAGTTCGCGCGGCGGCGGAATCTGGATGGCACGAGCCAGTCGATGAACCGGCTTTATGTTGTGGAGCCGACGCCGACGGTTACGGGATCCATGGCGGATCACAAATTGCCGATACGCGCTTGCGACATTGAATTGGTGGCGCGGTCGCTGGCGGCGAAATTGGGACATGGAAGTGCGGTGAGCTTGCCGGCGGAAGAAGAGAAGTGGCTGGATAAAGTGGCGAGCGACCTGCAAAAGGCGCACGGAAATTCTCTGGTGATCGCGGGAGAGCAGCAGACGGCGGCCGTGCATGCGCTGGCACATGCGATGAACGCAGCGCTGGGCAACGTTGGGAACACGCTTTATTACACGGAGCCGGTGGAAGCCGAGCCGGTGAATCAACTGGAATCGCTGCGGGAACTTTGCGCGGACATGAAAAAGGGCAAAGTGGATCTGCTGGTGATTCTGGGCGGCAATCCGGTCTATGACGCGCCGCGGGATTTTGATTTTGAGGCGAGCTTGAAAAAAGTGCACAACGCAGTGCACTTGAGCCCGTATTTCGACGAAACGTCCGCCTACTGCAAATGGCACGTTTCGGAATCGCACTACCTGGAAGGGTGGAGCGACGCGCGGGCGTTTGACGGGACCGCAGCAATCATTCAACCACTGATTTCGCCGCTGTATTACACAAAGTCCGCGCACGACGTGCTGGCAGCGTTCAGCGACAAACCGGGGCAGGCTCCTTACGATATGGTTCGCGCGTACTGGTCCGAGGCGACCGGGCATCAGGACAATTCCGCCGACAACGGATGGCGGAAATGGCTGAACGACGGGGTGATTCCTGGAACGAAGTTCGCGCCGATTACCGCGGAGCTGAAATTCAATGCGGCGAGTTTGCCGGCATTCACGGCGGTGCCCGCGGACCAGGTGGAATATATTTTCCGGCCGGACCCGGCGGTTTACGACGGGCGCTACGCCAACAATGGCTGGTTGCAGGAACTGCCGAAGCCGATGACCAAGCTGACCTGGGATAACGCGGCACTGGTAAGTCCGAAATTCGCGCAGAAGCAGGATTTTTCGCACAAAGTGATGGCGCGCGGCGGCGAGCACGGACAGATTCGCACGGCCGTAGTGGATATCGTGCTAAACGGCAGCAAGGTAAGCGCAGCAACGTGGACGCTGCCGGGGCAAGCGGAGAATACGGTGGTGCTGCCGCTGGGATACGGGCGGAAGCGCGCGGGCTACACTGGCACAAACAAGGGATTCAACGCGTATGAAGTGCGCACATCGAACGCGATGTGGAGCGCAACGGGCGGGCAGATCACCGCGACGGGCGACAGCTACCCGCTGGCGTGCACGCAGTATCACTTCAATATGGAAGGCCGGCAGATCCTGAGCACCGGGACACTGGAGGAGTACAAGAAGAATCCGGGGTTTGCGCACGAAGGGTTTGAAATGCCGGCGCAGGATAATTCGCTCTACAAACAATTTTCCTACGAGGGACATGCGTGGGGAATGGCGATTGACCTGACCAAGTGCAACGGATGCAACGCATGCGTGGTGGCTTGCCAGTCCGAGAACAATATTCCGGTGGTTGGCAAGGACCAGGTGATGCGCGGACGCGAAATGCACTGGATCCGCATCGACCGCTATTACACGCATTCGCCGTCGGCCACCGTGGACAACACCGGCGACCCGACGGTTTATAGTCCCGCGCTTGATAATCCGGAGACGTTTTTCCAGCCGGTGCCGTGCATGCAGTGCGAAAACGCGCCGTGCGAGCAGGTCTGCCCGGTGGGCGCGACGGTGCACAGCGCCGAAGGCCTGAACGACATGGTCTACAACCGCTGTGTTGGCACGCGGTATTGCTCGAACAACTGCCCTTATAAGGTGCGGCGATTTAATTTCCTGCGCTTCCAGGACTGGGACACACCGCAACTGAAACTGCTGCGGAATCCGGAAGTGACGGTGCGGAGCCGCGGGGTGATGGAAAAGTGCACCTATTGCGTGCAGCGTATCAATAATGTGCGGATTGACGCGGAGAAACAGGGACGCGGGCATCCGGGACGGCGAAATTGTGACCGCCTGCGAATCGGCTTGCCCGAGCGAAGCAATCACCTTTGGCGACATCAACGACCCGAACAGCAAGGTGGCGAAGTTGAAGGCGCAGCAGCGGAACTACAGCGTGCTGGGTGAAATCAATGCGCGGCCGCGCACCACGTATCTGGCGGCGGTGCGCAATCCGAACGCGGAGCTGGAAAAGGCATGAGCGCGACGCCGAATGTGCGGTTAGCGAAAGAGGCCGAACCGTGGCTGGAGCCGGGGCATACCTATGCTTCGGTAACGGACCAGATTTCTTCCGCGGTGCTGACGCGGCCGCTGGGGATCGGATGGCTTGCGGGATTTGCGCTGACGTTCAGCGTGGTGATGATGCTGTTTGTGGCCATCGCGTGGCTGATCATCAAGGGCGTGGGAATCTGGGGCATCAACATCCCGATCGGATGGGGCTTCGCGATCGTGAATTTCGTGTGGTGGATCGGTATCGGCCACGCGGGGACGTTGATTTCGGCGATTTTGTATCTGCTGAATCAGAAGTGGCGGACATCGATCAATCGCTTTGCGGAAGCGATGACGCTGTTTGCGGTTGCTTGCGCAGGATTGTTTCCGCTGATCCATACCGGGCGGCCATGGATGGCGTATTACATGTTCCCGTACCCGAGCACGATGGGAATCTGGCCGCAGTTCCGCAGCCCGCTGATCTGGGACGTTTTTGCGGTTTCGACGTACGGTACGGTTTCGCTGATGTTCTGGTTCGTGGGATTGCTGCCGGACCTGGCGACGCTGCGTGACCGCGCGAAGACGAAATGGCAGCAAGTGATTTTCGGGATGCTGTCGATGGGCTGGCGCGGATCCGCGCGGCACTGGCAGCGGTATCAATCGGCATATTTGTTGCTGGCGGGGCTGGCGACGCCGCTGGTGCTTTCGGTGCATACGGTGGTGAGCTTCGATTTCGCGGTGGGCATCGTTCCCGGGTGGCACACGACGATTTTTCCTCCTTATTTCGTGGCCGGCGCGATTTATTCCGGGTTTGCCATGGTGCTGACGCTGGCAATTCCGATGCGCGCGGCTTACGGGATGCAGGATTTCATCACGCTGAGGCACCTGGAGCAGATGGCCAAGGTGATGCTGGCCACGGGATTAATCGTGGCGTACGGCTATTTTGTGGAATTTTTCATGGCGTTTTACAGCGGGAACAAGTTTGACGTGTTCCTGGCGAACCAGCGGCTGCACGGGCCTTACTCGCATTTCTATTATGCCCTGATTTTGTGCAACATCCTGACGCCGCAACTTCTGTGGTTCCGGAAGGTGCGGCGGAACATTCCGGCGCTGTTTATTATTTCGCTGATCATCAATACGGGCATGTGGCTGGAGCGGTTCGTGATCGTGGTGATTTCGCTGACGCGCGACTTCATGCCATCGGCGTGGGGCCGCTATTCCGCGACGGTGTGGGACTACGCGACGTTCGTGGGCACGCTGGGACTCTTCACGATGCTGATTTTCCTGTTCGTTCGCGGGCTGCCGGCGATTGCGATTTCGGAGATGCGCGAACTGGTGCATCAGGAGTCGCACGGTGAGGGAGGCCACGAATGAGTGAGCCGCGCTCTCGACTGTTTGGCGTGATGGGGGAGTTTTCGACCCCGGAAGATCTGGTGGCGGCCACGAAGAAGGCTCGCGAAGCGGGCTACAAGCATGTGGAAGCGTACACACCGTTTCCGGTGGAAGGGCTTGCGGAAGCGGTGGGCTTCCGGTGGACGGCGGTGCCGCTGCTGACCCTGATGGGCGGAATTGGCGGCGGGCTGACGGGCTTCGGGCTGCAGTACTGGGTGGCGGCGATTACATATCCGATGAATATTGGCGGGCGCCCGCTGAACAGCTGGCCGGCGTTTATTCCGGTGACGTTTGAGCTGACGGTGCTGGGCGCTTCGATTTTCGCGGTGGTCGGCATGCTGGCGCTAAACAAACTGCCGCAGCCATATCATCCGGTGTTCAGCGTCGATCGGTTTTCGCAGGCGTCCACGGACAAATTCTTTTTGTGCATTGAAGCGCGCGACCCGAAATTCAACCTGGCGGAGACTTCCCGATTCCTGCAGAGCCTGCACGCGGAGCATGTGAACGAGGTGAAGGATGAGGAATAAGCCTTCCCTGCTGGCGGTGGCAGCGCTTTGTGCGCTGGGATTTGCCGGGTGCGACAATACGCTGCGGCAGGACATGGCCAACCAGCCGCGGCAGAACCCGTTGTCTCCGGCTCCGTTTTTTCCCGACGACCGTTCCGAGCGGCCGCTGATGGATAACACGGTGATGCACGGGTCGCTGCAGGACGACGCGCTGACGATACCGAAGGATTCGAATGCGTTTCCTCTGCCGGTGAATATGGAGCTATTGCAGCGCGGGCAGCAGCGTTATGCGATTTTCTGCACGCCTTGCCACGGAATTCAAGGGGACGGGTTGGGAATGGTGGCGATGCGCGGGATGAAGCACCCGCCGAGCTACCACCAGGAGCGGCTGCGCAATGAGCCGGTGGGTTATCTCTACGACGTGGTCACCAACGGATTCGGAGCGATGTATGGATATTCGTCGCAAATACCGCCGCGGGACCGCTGGGCGATCATTGCGTACATGCGGGCGCTGCAAGTGAGCCGGAACGCCCCGGTGGGCGAGTTGCCGGCGGCATTGCAGGAGAAATTGAAAACAGAAGGAGCGGCGAAGTGAGCGCGGAAGAGTTCAAAGCTCCGGCGAGCGTGGACCGGCTGCAGAGGGGCGGTTTGTTGGTCGGGGGCGTCGCGGCGCTCATGGCGATTTACGGTTTGATGAGGTCGCCGGGAGATTTTTACCACGCGTATATTTTCAGCTACCTGTTGATTCTGGGTTTGACGCTTGGCTCGCTGGGACTGCTGATGCTGCAGCACTTGACTGGTGGCATCTGGGGCATGGTGATTCGGCGGCCGCTGGAAGCAGCTTCGCGGAATCTTTGGCTGGTGCTGGTGCTTTTCGCGCCGATTGTGATGGGCATGAATTATCTCTATTCGGGAAACGCGGAAGAGACGGGCTGGCTGAATGCGCCGAAGCAGGGGGAGCACGCGTTGACGGCGTGGCAGCAGGGATATCTGACGTCAGGTGGTTTTCTGACGCGGGCGGCGATTTATTTCGTGATCTGGATCGCGTTGATGGTGATTTTCAACAAGTGGTCGAAGGAGCAGGACCAGCAATCGGATGGCGAACCCTTGAAGCAGCGGATGAAGGCGCTGGCGGCGCCGGGAATTATTCTGTACATCCTGGCGATGACGTTTGCGGCGATTGACTGGGTGATGTCGCTATCGCCGAGATGGGCTTCGACGATTTACGGATTCATCTTCGTGGCCGGGCAGGCGATTTCCTCGATGGCACTGATGATTGCGGTGGTGGTGATGCTGAGCCGGTCTGAGCCATTGAAAGGGGTGATCAAGAAGCGGCACCTGCACGATCTGGGGAAGCTGCTATTTGCGTTCAACATGCTGTGGGCGTATTTCGCATTTTCGCAACTGCTGATTATCTGGTCCGGAAACCAGCCAGAGGAGATTTCGTTTTACCGGACGCGGTTATACGGGCAATGGGGCGTAGTGGCGGTGATCGTGCTGTTGTTCAGCTTCGCGATTCCGTTTCTACTGCTGTTGTCTCGCGATCTGAAGCGGACGGCGGGCCTGGTATCGAAGGTGGCCGTGTGGATGCTTTTCATGCGGCTGGTGGATTTGTACTGGATGACAAAGCCGGAATTCACGGCGCGGGCAATGCCGAACTGGCTGGATTTTGTGGTGCCGATCGCGCTGGTGGGATTGTGGCTGGGATTTTTTGCGATGAACTTGAAGCAGCGGCCGCTCTTGCCGGTGGGCGACCCAAGACTTTCGGAGGCCCTTGCACAGCATGAGCACTGAGGAACACAAATACGGGGCAGCGAACGGGCGGCCGGAGCATCTGGACGTATCGTTTGAAGGGGAGGACGTACAACCGTCGCCGATCCTGAAGTTTCTGTTCTGGCTGGGCGTAACGGTGGTGCTCTCGTTCGTGCTGTCGCTGGGAATTTACAAGGGGCTGAAGAGCTACTGGATGAACAGTTATGAGGCGCCGATGCCGATGCGTCCCGCGGGGCAGTTGCTGCCGCCGGAGCCGATGCTGCAGGGGATGCCAGGACACTTGACGGATCCGCAGCAGGATATGCGCAACAAGCTGGCCGCCGATACAAAGGAAAACAATAAACTCGGCTGGGTGGATGAAAAGGCGGGCATCGCGCGGATTCCGGTTAAGGATGCGATGCAATTGATTCTGGAGAAGGGATTGCCGGCGGTGAAACCGATGCCGGAAGAGAAGAAATAGATGAGGAAGCTGCACACTATCACGGGGCTTGCGACGCTGCTTCTGCTGGCGACGGTTGCGCAGGCGCAGATGGTTCCGGACAACGTAGGAAAGTCCTCGAATGGACTGCCTCCGGCACTGGCGAACGTGCATTTTGACCCGCAATTGAACGCGCAGATTCCGTTGAACACGGAGTTTGTGGATGAGACGGGCAAGCCAGTGGAGTTGGGGGAATATTTCGGGAAAAAGCCGGTGGTGCTGGTGTTCGCGTATTACACCTGCCCGATGCTGTGCGGCCAGGTGGAGCAGGCGGTGGTGGGCACGCTGAAGATGATTTCGTTTAATCCGGGAAAAGATTACGACGTGGTGTTCCTGAGTTTTGACGATACGGACACGCCGGACATGGCGCTGAAGAAGAAACATGAGGCGTTGGCGCGGTTCGCGCGGCCAACGACGGACTTCGGGTGGCATTTCCTGACCGGGAAACGGGAGTCCATCGACGCGGTGACGCAGGCGGCGAGGTTTTCCTACACGTACGATGCGCCGAGCAAGTCTTACGCGCATGCCAGCGGGATTCTGTTGCTGACGCCGGACGGAAGAATTTCGCGGTATTTTTTCGGAGTGGAATATCCGCCGAGCAACGTGCGGCTGGGATTGGTGGACGCGTCGGCGGGAAAGATCGGGACGCCGGTGGACCACCTGCTGCTGTTCTGCTACCAGTATGACCCGACCAAAGCGCGGTACAGCGCCACGGTACTGACGGTGCTGCGCATGGGCGGAGTGGTGACATTGTTCTGCATGGCGCTGGGCTTCGTGATTTTCCGACGTCGCGAAATCCACGGCGGACGGAACGAACATCCGCAGGATTTGCCGACGCAAGGAGCACACTAGAACCGTGCAGTCACCGCTGCCATTTTTTCCAACCGAAGCGTCCAATTTCGCGGGCAACGTGGACGCGTTGTTTGCGTTTATTCTGATGACCACGCTGTTTTTCGCGGTGCTGGTGACGGTGCTGGTGATTTTCGCGGCGTTCAAATACCGGCGCAGGTCGGAGAAGGAAGTCGGCGACGAGGTCCACGGAAACAATGTGCTGGAAGTGGGCTGGACGCTGATCCCGACGATTATTGCGATCTTCATTTTCGCGTGGGGCGCGGTGATTTACGTCAATTACCGGGTTGCGCCGAAGGACACGCTGGACATTTATGTGGTGGGGAAGCAGTGGATGTGGAAGCTGCAGCAGCCGAACGGAAGAAAAGAGATCAACGAGCTGCATATTCCGGTGGGCCGGAATGTGAAGTTGATCATGGGCAGCGAAGACGTGATCCATGATTTTTACGTGCCGGCATTCCGAGTGAAGATGGACGTGGTGCCGGGACGCTACAACACGATGTGGTTCCGGCCGATCAAGACCGGGCGGTATCACTTTTTCTGTTCGCAATATTGCGGAACGAACCACGCGGTGATGGGCGGCTGGGTGACGGTGATGGACCCGGCGGAATACGCGGCGTGGCTTTCGGGAGAGAGCGGAGACGTGAATCCGGTGGCGGCCGGAGAGAGACTGTTCACGCAACTGGCTTGCGTGACCTGCCATCTTGCGAACGGAACGGGCCGCGCACCTTCGCTGAACGGTGTGTACAGCGGGAAAGTGCTGCTGGCCGATGGAAGCACGGTGACCGCGGATGAAGGATATATCCGGGAGTCCATTCTGCAGCCGAAGGCGAAAGTGGTGGCCGGGTATCAGCCAGTGATGCCCACGTTCCAGGGCTTGGTGACGGAGGAGCAGATCCTGGATCTGACCGCGTACATCAAGTCGCTGCAGTCGCAGCCTGTGCCCGCGAAGGGCGCGGGGGTTGCGCCGGCAGCAGCGGGGAAGAAATAGCATGAGAAAAAATGGAACGGGACCGGCGCCGAAAATGCCGGAAAAGCATTACCTGAACGCAACCTGGGGGATCCGTTCGTGGCTGCTGACGACGGACCACAAGCGGATTGCGCTGCTGTACCTAGCTTCAGTGACGTTTTTCTTCTTCATCGGCGGTTTCTTCGCGATGATGATTCGCCTGCATCTGATGACGCCGAATGGATACCTGTTGACGGCGGACCAGTACAACCGCATGTTCACGATGCATGGCGTGGCCATGATTTTCTTCTTCCTGATCCCGTCGATTCCGGCGGTGCTGGGGAATTTTTTCCTGCCGCTGATGATCGGGGCGAAGGACCTGGCGTTTCCGAAGATCAATCTGCTCAGCTGGTACATCTACGTTGTGGGCGGGCTCTTCACGCTGTGGGCGATGCTGAATGGCGGGCTGGACACCGGCTGGACATTTTATACGCCGCTGAGCACGGTGTACTCGAATTCAGCGGTGGCGCCGGCGGTAGTGGGCGTATTCATCTCGGGGTTTTCGTCGATCCTGACGGGGCTGAACTTCCTGGTGACGGTGCACACGATGCGCGCACCGGGAATGACGTGGTTCCGCTTGCCGCTGTTTGTGTGGGCGCACTACGCAACGGCGATCGTGATGATCCTGGGCACACCGGTGGTGGCGATCACGCTGGCGCTGGCGGCGATGGAGCGGGTTTTTGGGCTGGGCTTTTTTAATCCGGCGATGGGCGGCGACCCGATTCTGTTCCAGCACTTGTTCTGGTTCTATTCGCATCCAGCCGTGTACATCATGATTTTGCCGTCGATGGGAGTGATCAGCGAACTGATTCCCACGTTTGCGCGGAAGAAATTGTTTGGCTATCACTTTGTGGCGGCGGCGAGCCTGGCGATTGCGGTGATCGGGTTCCTGGTGTGGACGCACCACATGTTCCTGACGGGGCAATCCACGTACGCGGCGGTGGCGTTCTCTTTCCTGACGTTCCTGGTGGCGGTGCCATCGGCTGTGAAAGTGTTCAACTGGACGGCGACGCTGTTTGGCGGATCGATTTCGTTCGATACGCCGATGCTATACGCGTTCGGGTTTCTGGGACTGTTCCTGGTTGGCGGACTGACGGGATTATTTCTGGGCGCGTTGGGAACCGACATCAATATCCACGACACGTACTTCGTGGTGGCGCACTTCCACTACATCATGGTGGGCGGCGCGGTGATGGGTTACCTGGGCGGATTGCATTTCTGGTGGCCAAAAATCACCGGGCGCATGTACCCGGAATGGCTGGCACGGATCGCGGCGTTCACACTCTTCATCGGATTCAACTTCACATTTTTCCCGCAATTTCTGCTGGGAGTGATGGGCATGCCGCGACGGTATCACGTGTACCCGCCGGAGTTTCAGATTTACAACGTGATGTCCACGGCGGGCGCGTCAATCCTGGCGATCGGCTACTTGCTGCCGATGATTTACCTGACATGGGCGGCGTTTTACGGGGAAGTGGCGGGAGACAATCCGTGGCCGGCGACGGGGCTGGAGTGGAAGACGCAGTCTCCGCCGCTGACGGAGAATTTTGAAATAACACCGGTTGTGACGTGGGAAGCGTATGACTTTCACAACCGGCCGGACCTGGAACTGGACGTTCCCGGCGGGCACGGACCGCGCATTGTGGCGCCGGCTCACGGGGACGACTGAGTGGATGCCGGGCCGTGGCCCGGAGACAGGCGAGCGATTGGCGCCTGAACTTGACGGTTAGGGGAGTGCGGAGTGCATCGCACCGGAGCACTATTCGGGCAGTTCAAGACGCTGGAGCAGCAGAAGGATACTGCGACGCTCGGCATGTGGATTTTCCTGATCACCGAAGTGATGTTCTTCGGCGGGATCATGCTGGCGTATACCATCAACCGGCACATCTATTTCCACGCGTTTGCAATGGGCAGCAATACCCTGAGCCTGCGGCTGGGCACGATCAATACGCTGGTGCTGCTGGCCAGCAGCTTTACGATGGCAATGGCCGTGTGGTCCTCACAGACGAGCAGGAAAAAATGGGTCACGATTTTCCTGACGTTTACGATTATTCTGGGGTTCGCTTTTTTCACCATCAAGTATGTGGAATACGCGCAGAAATTTCATCACCACCTAGTTCCCGGAAAAAACTTCGATATTTTTTATTGCGCGAATAATCCCTCCGCTTGCCCAGATATAGATGCGGCGGACATGGAGAAAGAACAGGAAGAATTGAAGGCGGCCTACGCGGCGGATCCGAACCTGAACGCGCACGCGCAGCTTTATTATTCGGCGTATTTCGGTATGACGGGATTGCACGCGCTGCACATGGTGATTGGCGCGGGGTTGCTGTTCTGGCTGCTGAAGGAGTCTTTCTCCGGACGATTTAACGCAGAGTGGAACACGCCGGTGGACATGGTGGGACTCTATTGGCACTTCGTCGATATTGTGTGGATTTATCTTTTTCCGCTTTTATATCTGATTGACCGGCATAAATAAGGAGAGAATTGTGTCTGAACACGAACATGCCGAACACATAGTGCCGCCGGGAATTTACGCACTGATCATCACCTCGTTGCTGGTGCTGACGCTGCTGACGGTGGGCGCGGCGTTTGTGGACATGGGACGCTACAATATTGTGGCGGCGCTGGGGATTGCAACGCTGAAAGCGACGCTGGTGGTGCTGTTCTTCATGCATGCCAAGTATGTGCCGAAGCGGACGAAGTTGGTGATTGTTGCGGGGATTTTCTGGCTGGGTCTGCTGCTGTTCATGACCATGAGCGATTATATTTCGCGAGTGGATTACCGGGGAGTGCGGTTTCCGATGACGCAGAATATTACCTGGAGCGTGGAGCAGCGCGGCTGACGAATTTGGAGTAGAACGGAACGGCGAATCAGAGGAGGCCTGGTGGCCTCCTTTTTCGTTGGGGGAGCCCTTGGTCCAGGCATGATTGGTAATTCGGCGCGAAAAAAAAGCGCCCGCTTCGGAAAGCGGCCGCTACCAAGCTTGACGCATAAGTGAGGGGAAGAACGAACCGGCCCAGCCCTCAATCCCCTAAAGGGATCCTCGGCTCACTCTCCCCCACGGGCGTAGAAAAGTGCAAGCGGCTCGCCACTATTAAGTTATTTATTTTCAGCATATTAAAGTCTGAAGCCGGGTAAAAATGAACCACCCCCGGGGAAAATTTTACTAGGGGATTTTGCCACACCACGGAATGGAAGATTTTTTCTCTTCGATAGCATCCAAGTGAGCGCGTCAATTTGACTACTCCTTACGCGAGTTGCTATGTTGAAAGACTATGCTGGGATCAGTCTACCCAGCGTGTGCCAGAGCTCCTATGGAGGGAGCACTTAGGATTTATGGGACTTACGAAACTGGTGGTGCGTGGGGCGCGCCAGCATAACCTGAAGAACATCAGCCTCGAAATCCCGCGCAATACGCTTACGGTTATAACGGGTCTATCCGGCTCCGGCAAATCTTCGCTGGCCTTCGACACAATTTATGCGGAGGGACAGCGGCGATATGTGGAGTCGTTGTCCGCGTATGCAAGGCAGTTTCTGGACCAGATGGAGCGGCCGGAAGTGGATGTGATCGAGGGGCTATCGCCCTCGATTGCGATCGAGCAGAAGACAACTACGCGTTCGCCGCGATCGACGGTGGGAACAATCACGGAGATCTACGATTACCTGCGCGTGGTTTACAGCGCGGTGGGCGTGCCGCATTGCCCGAATTGCGGAAAGCCGATTACGCGGCAATCGAGCGAGCAGATCGTGCAGGCGATCCTGCATGGAGAATTGTGCAAACCGGACGACCGGATCATGATCCTGGCGCCGGTGGTGCGAGGCAGGAAGGGCGCGTATCGCAAGGAGCTGGAAAAGCTGGCGCAGGATGGATTCGTCCGTGTGCGGATTAATGGGGAGTTGCTGCCGCTGGATGAAATTCCGGTGCTGGACAAGCGGAAGAACCACACGATTGAGGTGGTGATTGACCGGCTGCTGGTGAAGCAAGGAGTGGCTTCGCGGCTAGAGCAATCGATCGCGACGGCGCTGAAGCTTGCACAGGGACTGGTGACCGTGGCGGTGGTGGGAGGGAAGGAGCACGTTTTTTCGGAAAAGCTGGCTTGCCCGGATTGCGGGTTATCGGTGCCGCAACTGGAGCCGAGATCGTTCAGCTTCAATTCGCCTTACGGAGCTTGCCCAGCATGCAACGGGCTGGGATCGAAATATGATTTTGATCCGGCGAAGGTGATTACGGACTGGACGCGGCCGCTGTTTGACGGTGGGCTTGGGCCGGGGTCGGGATCGGCGGTTTTGAAGCGCACGCTGGAGTTGGGGGCTTACGCGCACGGATTTCACCTGGATACACCGTTTGAAAAATATCCCGCGAAGGTGCAAAATCTGCTGCTTTACGGATATCCGAACCAGGATACGAAACGCGTGGCTGGTGGACGTACGCCGAGCGGGGAGAAGGGCTTCCGGTTTCAGGGAATCCTGAAATTTCTGGAGCGGAATTTCGAAGAGTCGAATTCGGATTCGTACCGCGAGTGGATGACGCAGTATATGTCCGCGACACTGTGCAGTTCGTGTCATGGAAAGCGGTTGCGGCCGGAATCGCTGGCTGTGAAGCTGGCGGGCTGGTCGATTGCGGATTTTACGGCGCTGGCGATCAGCGACGCGCGGCCGGCAGTGGATAAAATCCTGAGCGAGCTGACACCGCGGATGAAAGAAGTGGCGGGAAGACCGCTGGGAGAGATTGCGGAGCGGCTGGATTTTCTGCTGGCGGTGGGACTCGGCTATTTAAGCCTGGACCGTTCGGCAGCGACGCTTTCCGGGGGAGAGGCGCAGCGAATCCGGCTGGCGACGCAGATTGGGTCTCGACTGCGGGGCGTGCTTTACGTGTTGGACGAGCCTTCGATCGGATTGCACGCGCGGGACAACGACCGGCTGCTGCATTCGCTGGAGCAATTGCGCAACCTGGGAAATACCGTGCTGGTGGTGGAGCATGATGAGGATACGATCCGGCGCGCGGATTTTGTTGTGGACCTGGGTCCGGGGGCGGGAAATGCGGGCGGCTACCTGGTGGCGCAGGGAAAGCCGGCGGATATCGCGGCCTCCGCGGAGTCGCTGACGGGAAAATATCTGGCGGGAACGACGTCCATACCAATTCCCGGCAAGCGACGCAGCCCGAATGGAAAAGCGATTCAGATTCTGGGAGCGCATGCGAACAATTTGAAGGATGTGGACGTGTCTGTGCCGTTGGGGCTATTGACGGTGGTGACGGGAGTTTCCGGATCGGGCAAATCTACGCTGGTGAACGATATTTTGTACCGCGTGCTGGCGCAGAAATTGTACCGATCGATGGAGCAACCGGGCGCGCACCGAATGCTGCTGGGCGTGGAGCACATTGACAAGGTGATTGAAATTGATCAGGCGCCGATCGGGCGGACGCCGCGGTCGAATCCTGCGACGTATACGGGGGTGTTCGCGCCGATTCGCGAGTTATTCGCGATGCTGCCTGAATCGCGGGAACGGGGCTACAAGCCTGGGAGATTCAGCTTCAACGTGAAGGGCGGGCGTTGCGAGGCGTGCCAGGGCGAAGGATTGCGGCGAATCGAAATGAATTTTCTGCCGGACGTTTACGTGACGTGCGAGGTTTGCCGCGGGCGGAGATATAACGCGGAGACGCTGGCGGTCCGATATAAAGGACACAGCATTAATGATGTGCTGAATTTGCCGTCGAGCGATGCCGTGAAATTACTGGAGAACATTCCGCAGATTCAGCAAAAACTGTCGACGATTGTGGAAGTGGGATTGGGGTACGTGCAGCTGGGGCAATCGGCGACGACGCTTTCGGGCGGCGAGGCGCAGCGAATCAAACTGGCGCGGGAGCTTTCGAAACGACAAACGGGCAGGACGATGTACATCCTGGACGAGCCGACCACGGGATTGCATTTTGATGACGTGCGGAAACTGCTGGACGTGCTGCAGCGGCTGGTGGAATTGGGCAACACGGTGCTGATTATTGAGCACAACCTGGACGTGATTAAGCAGGCGGACTGGATTATTGACCTGGGGCCGGAAGGCGGCGCGGGCGGCGGGCGGATTGTGGCTCAGGGTACGCCGGAGCAGGTGGCGAAAACGAAGAAGTCGTACACCGGGCAGGCGCTGGCAAAACATTTGGGGATGAATGGGGCGGGGATTGCGCCGAGCAACGGCAATCACAGGGCGTCTTGACGGTCGATGAACAAGGAAGAAAGAGAATGCGTTCTGCTTGCGCGACGTGGCAGTTCCTCGTAGAGTGATGAGATTCGCATGAGCATTTACGAAATCCAACCACTGGTGCTGGGCGGAGTGCGAACGTATCCGATTGCCAGCCGGCGAAGCAAGGTGAGCGTGCGCGAATTCGCACGGCTCACGGGGAAGAACCCTTCACTTAAAAAATTTCTGGACGGGCTGCCGCGGATTCTTGCGGGAAACGATTTGCGGGCGGTGCTGAGCGGAATTCACCGCGCAAAAGCACAGAAACGCGCGGTGCTTTGGGGTATCGGCGGCCACGTGATTAAAGTGGGGCTGGGGCCGGTCCTAGTTGAACTGATGCACGCGGGATTTGTGAGTGGAATTGCGATGAACGGCGCGGCGCTGGTTCACGATTTCGAGATCGCACTGGCAGGGCAGACATCGGAGGATGTGGACGCTTCGCTGGACGAGGGGAAGTTTGGGATGGCGGAGGAGACGGGCTGCGGGATTAACGAGATCGCGAAACTGGCGCAGCGGATCCGGATTGGGTATGGCGAAGCGGCGGGACAATATCTGCACAGTGGAATTTTGCCGGCGAAGCATCTTGAGGCGAGCGTGCTGGCCGCTGCTTACAAGCTGAGAATTCCCGTGACGGTGCACCTGGCGATTGGGACGGATATTCCGCACATGCATCCGACGGCGCAAGGGGAAGCGCTGGGAGCGGCGAGTTACCGGGATTTTCTCTTATTTTGCGCGCTGGTGCAGAAGATGGACGGCGGTGGAGTGTTTTTGAACTGGGGCTCCGCGGTGATTTTGCCGGAAGTGTTTTTGAAGGCGGTATCCGTGGCGCGCAATGCGGGAGTTCGCTTGCAGCCGATCACCACGGCGAATTTTGATTTTATCCAGCATTACCGGCCGTTGCAGAACGTGGTTAAACGACCGACGACGGCAGCCGGAAAAAAGAGCGGGGAAGCTTCGCGAGGCTTCGCAATTACAGGACACCATGAATTGCTGATGCCGCTGGTGGCGTCGGCGTTGGCTTCCGGTTGGCCGGCGGGAACGAGACGCGGGAAATCATGAGTGCACACGACGAAGATCCGCAATTGCCGGGCGGGGCCGCTGCCGGCTCGGGGAGCCAGGAAAACTCCAACAGAGTGAAGCCAGAAGACGTGGGCCCAACCACCTGGTCGAACGAGAACTATGGCAACCTTTCAGCCGTCGAAACGTTGTTTGAGCCTCCGGCGAAGAGCTATCCGGAGGATCTGCAGATCAGCTGGTCCTGGGCGCATTTCATTGTGTTTGTGATTTTTGGATTTATCAGTCTGGTGCTGATACAAGGCGTTCTGGCCCTTGCGTATGTGCCGCACCAGCGAATGAGCTCGAAACAACTGGAAGAGTACCTGATTTCGAAACCGCAGTTCGCGATCGGGAGCATGCTGCTTTGGTATGCGGCGATTTTCTTTTTTCTATATGTAACGCTGTCCGTGCTGAGGGGACATTCGTTCTGGCAGACGCTGGGATGGCGAAAGCTGGCAGGGGCGAGCGGAGGAATGCCGCGGAATCCGTTGGCGTATTTGCTGGCGGGCGGCGGGTTATCCCTCTTTATTAATCTGGTGACGACGCGGCTGAAAACGCCGGAAAACATTCCGATTGAGGAGTTATTCAAATTCCGGCAAACGGCGATGCTTTTTGTGGCGATGGCGGTGTTTGTGGCGCCACTGGTGGAAGAGACGCTTTTTCGCGGATATTTGTATCCAATGTTTGCGCGATCATTTGGAGTGACGCCGGGGATATTGCTGACCGGCTTTTTATTTGGATTGATGCATGGCGCACAATTGGGGTGGACGTGGAGCCTGGTGGCGCTGCTGACGATTGTGGGGATCATTTTTACACTGGTGCGGGCACGAACGGGAACCGTGGTGGCAAGTTTTCTGATGCACCTTGGTTACAACGGATTGATCTCTGTGGCCGCGGTTGTAGCCACTCATGGATTCACGCAGATGCCCACCGGGAAGTGATGCATTCAGCCGTAACCGAGCGGTTTGTAAAATAGAAGAAGGGGATATGGACGAATATGTACGTTGCGCAACCGATTGAATGGACCGAACGCGGCGTGGTGATGCTGGACCAGCGGCGCCTGCCGGGCGAGGAGATCAACTACACCTATACGGACTATCGTGAGGTGGCGAAGGCGATTCGCGACATGGTGGTGCGCGGGGCGCCTGCGATTGGGGTGGCGGCGGCGATGGGCGTGGCGCTGGGAGTGCAAAAATCGCACGCGCGTACAGTGGAGGAGTTGAAGGCGGAGTTCACCGAAATTTGCGAGACGCTGGCGAAGACGCGACCGACAGCCGTGGATCTTTTTTGGGCGCTAGAGCGAATGAAGGGTCGATTTGCGGAGCTGGCGAAATCCAGCGCGGGCGTGGAGAAAATCCGCGCGGCGCTTGTGGAGGAAGCTAAAGAAGTGCACGCCGAAAAAAGAGCCACGGACGAAGCGATCGGGCGGTTCGGCGCGGAATATATGCCCAGGGAAGGGCAAGTGATGACGCAGTGCAACGCGGGTGCGCTGGCAACGGCAGGGATAGGAACGGCGCTTGGGGTGATTCGAGTCGCGTATGAGCAGGGAAAAAAGCTGCACGTATTGGTGCCAGAGACGCGGCCCTATCTGCAGGGGGCACGATTGACGGCGTGGGAATTGATGCGCGGAGGAATACCCCTGACGCTGATCACGGATAACATGGTGGGGCATTTTTTGAAGACGGGAAAAGTGGGAGCGATTGTTACCGGGGCGGATCGCGTCGCGGCTAATGGCGACACGGCGAACAAGATCGGGACTTACCAGATTGCGGTGCTGGCGAAAGAGAATAACGTACCGTTTTATATCGCCGCGCCGGTTTCGACTTTTGATTTGTCGATTGCCTCTGGCGAGGGGATTCCGATTGAGGAGCGAACCGCGGAAGAGGTGACCCACATTCAGGGCGTGCGCATCGCTCCAGATGTTCCCGCGGCGCACCCGGCGTTTGACGTGACGCCGAGCCGGTACATTGCGGCGATTTTTTGCGAGCGCGGAGTGGCGAAGGCACCGTATACGGAATCGCTGCGGAAGTTGGCGGGAGCCGCGCCGGCGAAGGCGGCGGGTTAGTGGCATGATTGTGGGTTGAGATCCTTCGGTCCGCATACTGCGCGGGCCTCAGGATGACAAGCGGAAGCAACTGAAGCGGAGATTGATTTATTCGTAGCGGAGGGCCTCGACGGGATCGAGGCGGGCCGCTTTCCAGGCGGGATAGACGCCAAAACCCACACCGATGAGGGCACACATAATCAGAGCTGTGCTCATCCAGAAGAAGGACAGGCTGGCGGGGAAGTGCAAGCCGTAGCGTAACAGGAGCGAGAGTAGCGCGCCGAGAACAACGCCGATGACGCCACCGAGGGCGCTGAGGGTGACCGCTTCCGTCAGAAATTGCAGCAGGATGTTGCTGCGTTTGGCGCCGATGGCTTTGCGGACACCAATTTCCCGGGTACGTTCGGTTACCGAGACGAGCATGATGTTCATCACGCCGATGCCGCCCACCAACAATCCCACCGAAGCGACCGCGAACATCAGCACGAAAATCAGATAGCTGATCTTGTTCCAGAGATCCAGAAAGTAGTCGGAAGTGAAAATAGCGAAGTCGTCCGGTTTGTCATTGGAGAGGCGGCGTTTTCGGCGCAGCAGGTCGCGGATTTCCTCGACGGCTTCCCCGACGACTTTCGGATCGCTGGCTTTGGCGAAAATGACGTAATCCTTCTTGTTGGGATAGAGCTTCCGCAGGGTTGTGACCGGCATGATGGCGATGTTGTCTTCCGGGTTGGAACCGCCGGAGATGCCCTGGCGGCGTTTGTCGAGGGTTGCGATGACGCTGAAAAGCTGGCCGTCAATGGTGATTTCTTTGCCGACAGCTTGGGAAGCTCCTTCTGGAAAGAGAATGTTCGCGGTGTCGTAGCCAAGCAGCACAACCGGGGCGTGATGCTCCGTGTCCGTGTCGTTGAATTCGCGGCCAAAGGCGACCTTGATATCGAAAATTTGCGAGATCGAAGGGGAATTCCCTTGAAGAATGACATTTTTGGCGCGGAGGCTGCCACGGCGGGCATCCGAGGTGCCGGAACCAAATTGCGGCTGAAAAATTCGAAGGGAAGGGGAAGCGGCTTGCACGTGGGGAAGGCGCGCCATGTCTTCGGCCCAGTCCGGCTCGAGTTCTTTACGGGTGAACCACTCGCTTGGGGGCCGCGAGAGAGAAGCCCAAGGAAAGCGATAACAGATGATGGTGTCGGAGCCGAGGTCGCGGATGCCACCGAGGACATTGTCGTTGAGGCCGTTGATGACGGAACTGACGACGATGACGGTCATGATGCCGATAACGATGCCAAGGATCGTGAGGGAAGAGCGCAAGGGATTATGGCGAAGCGTGTCCAGGGCGAGAATGACCTGCTCGCGAAATTCGGCGCCCCTGCCCTGCACAAGAAGTCTGGTGAGCGGGGCGGCGCCGGTTTGCGGGAGCGGTTTGCTGATGGAGGCCATATTCAGCGTCTACTCCGACCTGAGCGCTTCGACGGGATCGAGTTTGGAGGCTTTCGAAGCGGGATAGGTACCAAAGAACAGACCGACGCTGAGGGCCACGAAAAGGCCACCAATGACGGACCAGAGTTGCACCGAACTGGGGAGCGGCGAGAGTAGGGAAACGAGTTTTGCCGCAAGCACACCAAGAAGCACTCCGAGCGCGCCGCCAATCACGGAAACGGTGGAGGACTCGATGAGGAATTGCAGCAGGATATCGCTACGGCGCGCACCCATGGCCTTGCGAATGCCAATCTCGCGGGTGCGTTCGGTGACGCTGACGAGCATGATGTTCATGATGACGATGCCGCCGACAACCAGGGAAATGGAAGCGATGGCGATGGTGACGAGGAAGAAGGATTGGCTGATGCTCTTCCAGAGGTCCAGGAAGGAATCGCTGGTCTCAACGGCAAAATCGTCTTTCGCAGCATAGCTGAGGTGGTGGCGGCCGCGCATGATCTGGCGGACTTCGTCGACGGAGTCCTGAATTTTCGCAGCGGACGCGGCGCGGGACGTGACGCGGAGGGAATCCTGCTGGGAGCCATATTCCTTCAAATAAGAGGTGAGCGGCAGAATGATCCAGTTGTCGAGAGAAGTGCCGAGGGAAGTGCCTTCTTTCTTGCCGACGCCGATGACGGTGCAAGCGACGTTGTTCCAGCGAATTTCCTTGCCGACGGGATCGATGCCTGGGAGCAAGTTGTCCACGAGATCGGTGCCAATGACGCAGACGGGCGCGGCGGCGTGGAGATCGGCATCGGTGATGTGGCGGCCTTCGACGAGGTCGACATCGTAGAGTTCAGGCATCAGGGGAGTCCAGGCGCGCAGATTGGTGTCCTTCAGAGAGTTCAAGCCGCTGCGAGTTTCGACGCGGCCGCCGATGGAGGCGCCGATTTGCTTGCAGGATTTGCAGAGTTCGCGGATGGCGTCGTAATCGTCGAAAGTGATGCGCTTGCGTTTCTGAAATTCAAGAAAATCATCCACATTGGTGATGATCGAAGGTTGCTTGGAGAGGGCGAAGACATCAGCGCCAAGGTTGAAGACTTTGGTGGCAACGTATTGGTTGGCGCCGTTGATGAGGCTGACGACGGCAATGACCGCAGCAACCCCGATGACCACTCCGATGAGCGTCAGGACGCTGCGGAGTTTGTGAGCCCACAAACTGGAGGCGGCAACGCCAACGGCTTCCGCGAGATGCAACCTAGAGGTGCGTGGCATGGGTTTCTAACCCTATCATACGCGGCGGAGGGGCCGGGAATTTCAGGATAAGTTGAAGCAAAAGCGGGTATTGCGGTTGGGGATGGGCCGGCTGCTATTGTCCGAGGGCTTTTTGGAGCTTGGCCACCATGTCCCGCACTTGGGGCGCGAGGGAACCATCCGGCTCCAGTCGAAGATATTCCTGATATTCGTGGAGGGCGCCGGGGGCATCGCGCAGTTTGAGGCGGATATTGGCGAGGAGGGCGTGGGCCGGAGCGAGGTCTGGCATCTGCTTCACGGCGGACTCCGCGAGGGGTGCAGCTTCCTGCCAGCGGCCGGTGGCGAAATAGGTTTTGGCGAGTTCGTATTGAGCGGCAGGGGAGTCTGGAGTGATCTCCAGGCATTTCTTCAACGCAGTTTCCGCGGCGGGATAATCCTTGTTCTGATTATGGAGGCCGCCGAGATCGAGGTAGGAAGCGGCGAGCTTTGGTTCGAGTTCGATGCTGTGTTTCAGTGCGGATTCGGCTTGCTGCCAGTCCTGCTTTTGCAGATAGGCTTCGCCTAGCAGGCGATAGGCTTGGGGATAGTCGGGATAGATATTGATGGCCTTTTCGAAATGTTTTACGCCTTCGTCGGGATTCTTGGCGCTCAGGGCTTCTTCGCCTTTGGTTACTTCCTGGCGGGCTGGTTCGGGGACGGCGAGATCTTTGACGGAGACGGAACGGTCGGCGCTGGGCTGCGGGACGATGACGTCTGCAGGCGCGTCCGCATTTGTCCGAAGTGGAATGAGATCCAATATTACGTAAGCCATGGGATCGCCGATCAACTCGACGCGGGCAGAAACTTCTTTGTAATTGACATCGGAAATCTTGACAATGAAAACTCCACTGGTGGGCTGGTGGAATTCACATTTGCCGCCCTGGACGGTCTCCAAGTCTGCTTCTGCGCCTCCTTCCGCCGACTCTAGCCGGACATGAACTCCTCGGGGAGCAGGCCTTCCATCCTTATATCGAACTTGAACGGTGATAACTCCTCCGGAGCCACGGCTGCCGCCGGAGGTCCTTTGCGCAGGGAGTGTGGCAGCCGAGAAACATAGAAATAAAAGAAGGAGCAGAAAGCGGGAGGGTATTCGGAACACGGTGTACCTCCAAGGGCCCGCAAAGGGAACCTGAGGGGAGCAGCCACGGTCACGCTGTTTGAAAACTCAGAAGAGTATACGTGCTGGGCGAGCCAGAGAGAAAAAAAGAGGGCGCCCGCCATGGCGGACGCCCTCTTGGTTAAAGGTTGAATTAGAAAGTGAACAGGACGGAGAACCGCGAGTTAAACGGATCCACGAAGCCCTGGTTCTGGAAAGTGGCGCTGGTAACCGGATGGGTGAAGTCGGTGTTTGTCACACCGAAGCCCTGGTCACCAAATTGGTTGACGGTGGTCTGCCGAGTCGAATCAACAATGTTGAAGACGTCAAAAGCGAACTTTAGTTGCATCCGCTCGTTTATTCTCCAAGGATATTCGAGGTGAGCATCCACGCTGCCGTTTACGGGTGAACGACCGAGATTGCCACGGCCGAACAGAGGCACTTCGCCCGGGTTCTGGTAAGCCTGTTGGGCGTAGAGGGACGTCAGCGGATTGCCGGAGAGGACAGTCACGCCGGCGCCGATCACGAAGCCCTTCAACTTGCCATTCGGCACCACGTAGGTGGAGTGAGCATTGAAGGTCTGTTTGCGGTCAGTGCTCAGGAATCCGATACCCTGCTGATTGGCAAGCAGACCCAAGTTGCCCTCGGTGAAATCGAAGAGAGAGCTGATGCCGGGGTCGGCCTGGCCGTTGTCGTTGCGGAAGGCGCCTTCATAATTGCCTCGCAGTTGGGCTACACGATAGTTCACGTTGAGGGCCCAATTGTGCGAGAACGATTTGGTGACGAGGAATTCCACCGCTTCGTATTCACGCTTGGGGTCCTTGTAGGTATCAGGCTTGCCGTCGGGGTAGAATTCACCACCAAAGGCCGCGCACGAGCCAGCGTTGGCTTCTGATTGAGAACCGCAGTCCGGCAGAATGACGTACTTCGGATTGGTCCTGTCGGCTGGGGGCTTCGCCGGATCAAAGCAGTTTTCCGTGATCGTTGGCGAGCACAACTGGTTGGGCATCGACCAAACCCCACCCGTCGATGCTGCGTTAGTCCCGGCGAAACAAGCGCTTCCTGTTGCTGGCCCGCCAGTTGCAGCGTTGTAGCCGCTGAACTGGTTAAGGGCAACGTAGGGAGTCGCAAAGTTGTTGGCGTCAACACAAGCGGATGGAAAACCCATGGCAATAAGCGCTGCGGCATTTGAAGCCGTTGGGTTCGCGTTGTTTGCGTCGATTGCGGCTTCGAAGCCAGAGGGATTGCCAACCACAGCAAACAGATTTTCGTTCGGGTTGACGAAGATGTCCTGCTTCGCGTTCGGGTTGCCGATGAAGTAGTTCAGGCCGCCGCCATTGGCAGCGAGAGCGTTGAACTGTTCGACGGAAATACCACCCTGGTCTTCGATAACGCGCTTGAGCCTGCGGTCAATGTAGCGAACGCTGGCCACCACGCCGCCCTTGAACTGGCGGTCATAGCCGACAAGGAATTCGTCGGTGAATTCCATGCGCGTTCCGGGAGCAAAAGGCTCGCCACCTGTGATCAAGGCGCCAGAGGCGATTGGAATGCCGCCGGTTGCCTGGTTGAGCAGATGGGACTGATCCCCGATAAACTGGGTGCTGCCCAGGGAGTTTAGGTTGACGCAGGTCGCGTTCGTTGCACCAGGAACGGTGCAAGGAGAATTGTCTGGCGCCCAATAGGAGTTCTGAAAGTCCTCCTCATTGCTGAGGGCGCGCAGAGCGGCGTCGAGAGGAAGGACATAAGCGTATCGTCCGAAGTTGGCATAGATCTTCTGTTTGCGGCTACCCGTCGGGTCAACTACGATTCCGACGCGGGGCGACCACATGTCCGAGAAGGTGCGCTCAACCTGGTTGCCGACGAGCCGTTGCTGTTCCCAGCGAACGCCGACGTTGAGGGTGACATACTTGCTGATTTCCCAAGCATCATTGATGTATGCGGCTTGGTACTTTCCGCTGCTCTTGGTAACTCCGCCGTCAAACCGGCCCCGAACCTGTTGAAGGACAACCTGTTGAGGAGTTGAGAAGCCGGGAACATTCATGTACGGGCAGAGTGTGCATTCACCCGATGGGAGGCCAGCGACATCGGAAGTAAGTAAGAGGGCGAAGGCGGAGTCCGTCATCTGACCGGCGACGTTTGAGCCATAGCCCGGGCTACCACCGGTAGCATTGAGCGCTGGAATTTCGTACTTCGGGCCAGAGTAGTAGGTATGGTCGTTGTACTGGGGAAATTGCCAGTTATAACCAATATTGAAACTCTGGGTTCCCAAGAAGTGCACGGTTTTGGTCAAGTCACCGTTAAGGCCTCTGGTGTTCGCCTCGTAGGGCTCAAGGACCGAGATACCTTGGGCAGTAAAGGTTCCACGTTGGCCAGGCAAACCGGCGGTCTGGGTGTTGTCAACGATGTTGTAGACATTCGTGGCCGGGGTTTCGGTGAAGTGGTTCCAGCTCCATGTAAAGGCGGCATCAACCAACAGGGAATTTCCGAACGCGCCGTTCCATTGGGTTACCCAGTTCCGCGTACCGTAATCCCACTTCGAGTTCGCTGAAGTGTTATCAATATTCAGCGTGCTGAAAGCGGTCGGGTTGGTGTGGGAGGGGTCGCCCGAGATGGTGGATTCGATGGTGTTGGAATTGTTGAGCTTAAAGGTCAGCTTACCGGCATAGTCGTAGCGGGTGGTATCCCGGTCGATGAGCGGGCTTTCTGCATAGAGACCGGACCCAAGAGCGGGTTGGAAATAAGCATTATTCCAGGAGGGGTTGAATGTGCCGAAGAAGAACAGGCGATCTCGCAATCCCTTGACCGGAACATAGCCGCCAACCTCGAAGTCGCCTTCGCGGTTAGCGTTTTCCAATCGGCTGCCTACGAGGTTGAGGTTGTTAAATTTCGGGTCGTCGCCGTTCTGGTAGGTGTCCTGCATCCAGCGGGCGTTGAAGTAGCCGCCAATGGTTCCGAAAAACTGGGTGCCGCCGGACTTGGTGACCAACTGAACGATGCCGCCGCTGACCTTACCGTACTGAGGCTCGAAACCACCCGTCTTGATCTGAACTTCCTTCACGAACGAGAGGTTGATACCGGTTCCGAGAGGGCCATACACACGGGACCAAACGCCGATTCCGCCGAATGCGGGATCGTTGATCGAGACGCCGTCTGCTACGTAGAGATTTTCGAGGCCGGAGGAGCCGGAAATGGAAGGATTCTGGGCGCCAGTTCCGATGCCTGAAGTTACGCCAGGCGCCAGATAGAAGAGGCTGCTTACGCCGCGACCAAGAGGAATCTTGGAATAAAAACTGTCGGAGAATTCCGAGTTCAGTGCCGAATTGCCAGTGTCGATGGTAACGGTAGCCGCGGATACTTCCACGGTCTGCGTGATTTCCCCGGTTTCCAAAGTGACTTCCACGCTGGTGGTCTTGTTAATCAAGACTTCCGTTGCGGGGATGCTGGCAATCTTGAAGCCCGCTTTCTGAACTTTAATGGTGTAAAAGCCGGGCGTCAGGGTTGAGAACAAAAAGCCGCCCTGATCGTTAGTTGTTTGTGTGGCAGTCCCAATGGGACCGGTAATCGTCACTTGTGCGCCAGGAACGGTCGCCTTGGTGGCATCGTAAACGAGACCACTCAGATTACCGTGAGACGAACTCTGATCCTGTGCCCATACCCCGCTTCCAAGCAGCAACGGCAGCAGGAGAAGGGCCGCGAGAAAAATAGACCACTTCGCATTTTTCAATGCAGTACTCCTTTCAAAAACCCCCAATAGATTTAGAGAGAAAAGATGTTGAGACCACGGAAAACAGCAACCAACCGAGTCGATGGTTATGGTGCAAGGAGAGTACCAAAGCAACAACGAAATAAGCAGTCGATAAGATATTGATTGTAAATGAGTTACTATAAGAACTTCGGAGGCGAGTGAGAGAGTCCTATGGTTTTTGGGTTACATTCAGGGGGTATACGGAAATTGGAAGTGCTGAAATTGGCTTGATTTAGCGTGTAGTACCGGGACTTGCCCGACAATCGCTACTCGCAGAATTCAGTTCGGAAGCGCCAATTGCTTGCTTCGTTGGATAGCCGCGCTGGCTTTCTCCGCCATGCCCATTTGCTTGTAGTAGTCGCCTAAAGCTTGGAACATAAGGGGGTCTGTGGAGCGAACCTCGGCCCCATGCTCCATCAAGCGGAGCCCTTCGTTGGGATTTCCGAGGGTCTGCAAGCTAGTGGCAATTCGCAGGAGGGTGGCGGCATCTGCGGCATCGGTAACGCCTGTGTCCTTGTAGAGAGCGACCACGGCGTTGTAGTCGTGTTGGTTGAAGTACGCGTTCACAAGTTGAGCGCGCGCGAGCTCATTGCTGTGGTCGCGGGCAAGGGCGCGGCGGAGCCATGAGCGTCCCTCGGCGGCAAGCCCCTGATTCATGTAGCAAATCCCGCGGTCGAGATCAAAGACCCCTTTCTCCATATCTTCACGAATCGTATTGTCTATTAATATCCAAGGAGCGGGAGGGAGGGCGGAGGAATCGACGGCCCTGAAATTCAGTTGAGCAAAACTCGGTCCAGTGGAGTCAGGCGCGGTAACCGCAACGGTAAGAATGTAGTTCCCAATATTGCCGTCGGCGGTCAACTTTTTACCCGTAACCAGGGATCCACCGGGGTCGAATTGCTTCATAGAAGCTTCGTCCTTGATGCTCTTACCGCTTCCAGGGACCGCAGGCCGGCCCAGACCGTATTCAATCTGAAGATTGCCACCACGACCGAGCGCCGGATTATCCGGAGCAGTCCATATCTGATAGGCGACCTGGAAATTCTGAACACTATTCAGCACAAGATTGCTTATGGAAAAGGGGACAAAATGAACACCAGCCAGAGTGAACGGCAGGACGGGAGCTGCTACCGGATCCACCTCCTCGGCGGAAGCGAATGGCAAAATTCCGGGAACGAGGAACTGATTTACTGCGATTTTGGGGATCGAGATTTCGCGTTCGGTGCGGTAAGAAACGTTTTTGTTCCAGTCGGTCAGCTGGAAAACTATACGATAGTTCCCCGGAGGGAGCGGCAGCATGCCTTCGTAGGTGAATACCCGATCCTTGAGGTCGCGAAAGCGGTCTTTGTCAAAGGTATCGTGTAGATCTTTCTGTGCGACAAAGAGAAATTTGCCGGCGTCCTTGTCGAAAACCTGAACGCGCGCCTGGAGAGAATAGGAGAGCCGGTCGTCTTTGGTAGTAGCAAGACTCAAATCGCTAGGAGATTTGAGCCCGATCGAATAATCAAGACGAGTGAGACCATGTTCATCACGAGCAGGAAGCAGGATGATATCGAGGTTATGACCCTGAAGAATCATGCTGGAGCTGACTTGTTCGCGGTTCATCCACTTGCGCTTAATATCGTCCCGGTAAAATGGCTGTTCGGAGAGACCCCGGAGTTGCATCAGCATGGTGTCGGAAGCCAGGCTAGGCCTGGGATTGCTGAGGTCCACCGGCTCACCGACGATTAAACTGAGGGATTCGCGGGCAAGTTCACCGCCTACTGAGTCGAGAATCATCGAGATGCCTGCCGCAGGGGAATTAGTGGCTTCGACGCCGGTAGTCAGCTTATCTGGGCCATCCGAGTACGGACTGTAGAAGACATAGTCGCCGGTATTGTCGCGATCGAAAAACATTACATAGAAGGCCTGCGGAAGAACTGGGCTGACATTCGCGTAAAACCAGACCTCAATTGGGCGAAGATTTGCCGCATTCTTGTAGGTTTGTTTTTGCTGTGGAGCGCCCAAAGTGATGTAGGTGCGGCCGCGAGCCGTGCGCCAGCCATCGGTGCCAGAGCCAACCCCGAAACGCGCATCGGCGAAGGCGAGCCGTTGATAAAACTCTTCTTTGAAAGTGTTTAGTTCGGTGCCGGGATTTGGATTGCGTACTTCCCAGAAGTCATTGATGAATTTGTCCCTGGCATCGTTAGTCGTCAATGCAAGGAATCGCTGCCGCTCGTCTTTCGTGATGATGTAGACGACGTCATGATCGAGCCAATCGCGGTAATTCGCGGCAAGCTTTTCCTTCTTTTGAGCGAAAAGGCCTGGGGCGTAGACGATCAGGGCCAGCAGGAAAAGCACCACGTAGCGCGGTCGAGGATTCACACTCGTCATTGTTTGCGTACTCATATTCATGATTTAAGGATACTCCAAATTAGACGTACGGACGTTTCACGGCGTTGCTTCAGCCGGAATGGCGAAGACGCTCGGCCAGGGCCCGCGCCCGTTGGCGGGCAATTTCCACGAAGCGATCGTCGTTGGCGATCTGCTCGAGCAGGGGCAGGGCATGCTGCGGCTCGGGAAGTTCGCCCTTGTCGAGGTCCTGCTCAAACTGCAAAAGGGCGTCGTTAACGCCCAGGCGGTCGTACTTAATGCGGCGCTGGAGCAGTTCGATGAGCTCCTGCTGGCGAGCCAGCCCCTCGCAAATCTGCAAGAGCTGCGTGGCAGAGGCGTTGAGGGTGTAGTTGAATTTCACTTCGTTGGTGTCCGCGCCGGCGTCCCAACGAAAGGTTTTTTCGCCCAAGTTCGCGATCTTGCGGTGGACATCGAGGTCCAGCCCTTTGAAATAGTGGAGGTCGGCGACTAATTGGAAAATCTTGCCGCGAAGCGCCGGGCTGATTTCAAATGGGGTGGCATCCGGATCTTCGTCGAGTTGGCGGATCTCGACGGTGGAAACGGTGGAATTTTCCTGAACGCGAATCTCGATAAATTCGGGGACGCTGGACTTGAAGATGCGGCGGTATGTGAACCAATTGCCGGAAGTTGCCGCATTTGTCGGGACGCAGACGACACACACGAAGAGCAGGACGAGCGAAAGGAAACGGGGGCGCGGAAATACGGTCATCGGGATGGCTGCAAGCCTGGAGTGCGAAGAGAATTCAGGCGGCGGGAATTCGAGGTCAATGCCACTCTTCGGGATGGGACCGGGCGCGGATTCGCTTCTAGACCAAAGCGCTGGGCGAACTGCTCTCCTTGAATGTGGCAGAGGGCAACGGCGAGGGCGTCTGCCGCGTCGGAAGGTTCGGGGAGTTCGCTCAACTTCAAGAGCGCGCGCACCATCAACTGCATCTGCTTTTTGTCCGCATGGCCGTAGCCCGCTACACGGGCTTTTACTTCGCGAGGAGAATAGGAAGTGACTGAGATGCCGTGCTGTTCCGCGGCAAGCAGGACCACGCCGCGAACTTCTGCAAGGCGGAGAGCCGTGCGCATGTTCAGCGCGGTAAATACCGATTCGACGGCCACTGCCGCGGGCTGAAACTCTTCGATCAGTTGGCAAAGCAAGGTATGGACATCGTGAAGGCATGCGCCGGAGGAGGATTTCTGCCGTTTCGGAGGAATGCGCAGCGCGCCATATCGCAGAACACGCAGATTGCGGCCATCGGTTTCGATCACGCCGTAACCTGTCGGCCCCGATGCGGCGGGATCGACACCCAGAATGCGCCGGAGGCAGGATGTTTCGCCGTTACCACGATGCGCGGTCATCCTCGATAGTCTACGGCAAGCCAGCAGGTGCGCCAAATCAATCTCCTTGAGGATTCCCCATTAATGGGAACGGGCCAACCGGGTAATACCGGATGGCCCGTTCAATAAAAATAATTTGAATAGCGAGCTAGTTCGCGCCGACGGCTGCCTGAATTTCCGACTCATCAATGTCAAAGTTGGCGTAAACGTGCTGGACGTCGTCGTGTTCTTCGATCGCTTCAACGAGCCGCAGCATCTGGGTGGCTTGCTGGCCAGTCAGCTTGATGTAGTTCTGCGGAACCATGCCGATTTCGGCGGACGCCGGCGTGATTCCGGCTTTGCCAAGCGCTTCTTTCACGGCTTCCAGGGATTCCGGGGGAGTGACGATGTACCAGGCGGAACCATCGTCCTTCATATCTTCTCCACCCGCCTCAAGAACTAAATCGAGTAACTTCTCTTCCGAGGCGGCTTCCTTGGGAACGGTGATTTCCCCTTTGCGGTGAAACATCCAGCCCACGGCGCCAGCTTCGGCCATATTGCCGCCATTCCTGCTCATCAAGTGGCGGAATTCGCCAACGACCCGGTTCCGGTTGGTGGTGACCACCTGAATCAACAGGCCCACGCCGCCGGGTCCGTATCCTTCAAACATGGCTTCTTCGTAGACTTCGCCTTCGAGTTGCCCGGTGCCACGGAGAATGGCGCGCTCGATATTGTCGTTCGGCATGTTTTCGTTCTTAGCCGCGGCGATCGCGGTGCGCAGGCGGGGATTGGAGACCGGATCTCCGCCGCCGATACGAGCGGCGATGGTGATTTCCCGAATGATGCGGGTGAAAACGCGGCCGCGCTTGGCGTCGGTGGCCGCCTTTTTATGCTTGATCGTTGCCCACTTTGAATGCCCAGACATGACGAATCCTCTTTTTTAGCGCTCGTGACCGGCTGGCGGTCAACTAAATTTGGAGAAATGGTCCCCGCTACTGTCAAGGAATGGACGCGTGGCTCATTCTACCTGCATTGCGGGGTCACCCTGTGCGGAGACCGAAAACGGGACACGAAAAGTCAGCCGAAATCCAGGGCCAAGCTTCTCAGGAACCCAAGCATTTTAGCACAGTTAACAAAGTGCGGAAATGGAAGAGTCGCGGCAGGTAAGGAGCGGATTATGCTCAGAAGATTCGTTATTTGGAGGGCACAGCCAGTTTGAGGGCTTCCAGAGTTGCGGCGACGTGTTCTCTCGGCGACCATGTCTGCATTCGCTCGCGGGCTGCGGTGCGAAACTGTTGCAACTGCGCGGGATTCGCGAATATGCGCTGGAGGAGAGTTGCCAATGCGGCGACGTTTCCCATGGGATAGATAAAGGATGAATCGACGGGAGCGATGAGGTCGCGTGCGGCGCCGACCCGGTCACTGGCAATCACCGGGCAACCGCACAACATCGCTTCGTTTACGACCAGGCCGAACGGCTCGTATTCGGATGGGAGCACAAGCAGATCTGCGCCTGAGTAAATAGATGGGAGTTGCGACTGATTGGTGAAGCCGAGGAAACGAACCCGGCCGGCGAGATTCAGACGGTGGGCTTCGTTTTCCAATTCCTGGCGCTGCGCGCCATCACCGGCAAAGAGCAGCAGGGAATTGGGCATATTCGCCTGCGCAAAAGCATGCAGCAGATCGGCGGGGCGCTTCCATGGCTGCAATTTCGCACAGAATAAAATGACGGATGTGCCGGGTGCGACGCCCCAGGAGGCACGCACGATTTCGCGATTCACGCGCGCTGCTTGTGCCAGCCACCAATCGTTGTCGACAACAAAAGGAATCAAGCTTATGCGTTGCTCTGGGATTCCCAGAGAAAGCATCAATTCGCGAGTTGAGGAGGAAAGGACGATCACTTGAGTGGAGAGGCGATAGAGCAGCGGCCAGAACAGGCGCTTCACGGGGGCTTTCCAGCGACTGGAATCACGCGGGTCGAGGGAATTCGCATCGGTGCCGAAGAGAAAAGCCGAGTGCGAAAGCTTACTGGCGAAAAAAGTGATCCAGAAAGAGGCGCGGAGATAGCCGGTGGGGCAAAAGACCGCGTCGAACTTTCCTTTGCGGACGAGAGACCAGAGGCCGGGATTATAGAGACCCCAGAATCCTTCCGAGTCCGTGCCCTTGTTGGGGACCTCCACCCAAGGGTATCCATCGAGAAGCGGAACGTCCCACTGAACAGTCGCGCCGAATTCGGGATCCAGTCCAGGCGTTGCGCCACGCAGCCGGCAGTACGCGGTGGTGAGATCAAGTCGCGGATGCTGCGCCATCCGCCGAAGCAGCGGGGACATGTATTGCACCGGGTGTCCACAAACATAGAGTATGCGGAAGCGGCGCTCAGGCACGGGAGGAGGCTCCGCCGGCGCGCGACAATTGGGTACACATTGGTAAGGATTGGAGGGGCAAGAAATTCCTCGCCCGAATTATACACGCGCATTTTGGGGCTGTCCCCAAAGGCGCGTCTGCGGTACAATTTTTGCAGGCAAAACCGTGGAGAGGTGGCAGAGCGGCTGAATGCGGCGGTTTGCTAAACCGTTTTAGGGACTAAACACCCTAACGGGGGTTCGAATCCCCCCCTCTCCGCCACAGCCAAACACTCAATGTTTATGCGGGTTCCAGAGCCTTGCTACTACTCTGTGCTGATTTTAGATAACTTTTCAGTATATAGTCGGGCACAGGATTTCAGGTTCAGCTCACCATAGAGCCTGCCGCTACCGCTTCAGTGAATAGCCACTGAAACTAGCGAACTTCAACGAGTATAAGGGACACATCATCGGTTAAGGGACCGTGCCTCCATGCAGCAACGCCGTCGAGAATTGTCTTCTGCATTTCCGCGAGTGGTAGCTTTGCCGATTGAAGGACTAAATCCTCCAGACCCTCGACGCCAAGCATATTGTCAAGGCAGTTGAAAACCTCAACGATGCCATCGGTGTACAAAATGAGGCGATCACCCGGTGATAGTTCCACTTCAATGGATGGCTCGGACGGCGCAGTTTCGGCGAGGCAACCGAGGATACCGTTTCGCGCCTCAAGGCGGCGGAGAGTGCCATTTGAGACGAGTAATGCCGGCGGCTGGCTGGCCGCAGAAAAGCTTAGTCGGCGTCCATCGTGGCTGAAGCGGGCTGCGGCCATCGTAAAGAAAAACCCGTCGACCGGGATCCGAGTGTGTACGAAATGATGAAGCTTCCGCAGCAAAGATCCTGGCTCGGTTTTGCGTCCAAGTTCATGCAGCGTTTCAGAATAGATGCGGTTGGCCATTAACGCAGGACCTACGCCATGTCCGGAGACGTCGGCTAGGACAACGCTGAGAGAATCATCGCCTTGCGGGTGGACTACCCCAAAGTCGCCGCCAATGGTGCGGGCTGGGCTGTAGTACGCCTCCACGGCCAGGTTTTTCCATATCAGACTATGCGGCGCAAGGGATTGCTGCACATGTGCGGCGAGGGCGAGTTCGGCATCCATCTCATCTTGCCGCTTTTGCAGCAGTGAATTCGATTCGCGAAGCTGCTCCTCGATACTCTTTTGCGCGCTGATGTCGGTCACTATAAGCAGCACGTACTCCTGCTTGTCAGGACCCTGAATAACGCGACCGCTAAAGATTGCTGGGATTTTGGTGCCGTCTTTCCGGGGCAAGTAGAACTCACTGCGATGCCGGCCGTAACGGTGGCCCGATTCGTGTTGCCGTTTGATATAGGGAAGGTCTTCGCTGGGGAAAATCGCATCGGGCGTGCAGCCTTGAATCTCGCCACGCTCGAAATGTCCCATGCGCGTAAGCGCTTCGTTTGCAAAGATCACTCGAAGCTGATCATCAACGACGACTACACCTTCATTGAGCTCCTCCAGGATCGTCTCCATCTCGCGAAGCCAATCTGGAGTTTCGATGGTGGTATTAGGCATAGTTTTACTCACTAGCATGGCGATTCCCCTTAAAGCCTACCGGATCGATTGCATAGCCCAGTCTTCGAGAATCGCGTGGGTCGCGATCCATCAAACGTGTGATCGTCGCGAACAGAAGACAGACCGATACTCCGCACATCAGCACTCCCGCCATGCTTTCAAGGGGTCCTAAAAGTCTCCACCTAGTTGGAAGAGTCACGTCACCGTAACCGACGGTGGCATAGCTGCTCGAGGAGAAATAAAAAGAGAGTTCCCACGAAGGAAAACATTCCAACCGGTAGAAACTCGCCCACAGCAGGATTACGAGACCATGGAGAATAATGATTGCGATCGTCGATTTCACCACGAGGACGGCCGAGCGAACCGGACCAAACCCTTGCCCGTCCTTGGCCGTCACGCCCCGTAACCACTCGACGAGCGCCGCAACCCCAGCACACTGCAAGCAGAGTGTGAGGATTAGCAGAAGAGCAGCGGCTGAGGCTTGAGGTATGAGTGTCATTTTCAGTGCTTTCAGGTTGTTTGCGGAACGGCTTTAGCTGCTTCAAGAACTTCGTCATGCATGGCCGAGTCCTTCGCTTCCCAGCGAATGATCTTCAGGTCGAGTACGAATATGCTGTAAAGGACCGGCACCAAGAGCAGAGTGATAAAGGTAGCGACGCCAAGTCCACCGATCTGCGCGTAACAAAGAGGCTGCCACAGCGGACCGCCTTCGAGAGCAAGCGGGAAAAGAGCCAGGATAGTTGCTCCCACGGTGATCATTACAGGGCGAATTCGCTGGATGCCCGCATCGGCCAGCGCTTGTGTCAGTGGCTCGCCCTTTGCGTGCATTTCCTCGATGAAGTCGAACAGCACGATGACGTGGCTAACAATCACCCCTATCAGGCTGGCGATGCCGAGAAAAGCCATGAACCCGAACGGCGTATGCATGATCGCGAGGGCGATCAGAGAGCCGATCACGCCATAAGGAGCAGCAGCGAATACCAAAAGAGGTTTGACGGCGTTATTGAATTGAACGAGCAAGGCCAAGTAAATCCCAATCAAAGAAATTATTAGAACGGTTTTGAGATTTGCGAAGCCGTCTAATTGCTTGGCCCTTTCACCACCGATCCGCAGCTGATATCCGGGGGGAAGATTGTTCTGGAACTCCTGCAATTTCGGAATAATCGGATCGATTACTTCCGATGCGAGAACTCCAGGCTGTGGATAACACAAGATGGAAATGGTGCGAAAGTGTTCTCGCCGAGCGATGCGACCGGTTTGCAGGAGGTGCTCCACATTTGCGACCGAAAGTAGAGGCACGCGGTTATTCGTCTGTGAGCTATACACATAAAGGTTCTTGATGTCGGCAAGCCGACCGCGCTCTTGCATACGAAGGCGCGCCACAACGGGAATGTTCTTGTTCCCTTCCTTGAACACGCCTACTTGGGTTCCACTTATTGCCGCGCTTGAAGCACTTGCGACATCGGCGTTGGTGATGCCCACGACGTTCGCGCGGTCAGGGTCGATTTGAACCTGTAGCTGAAGATTGTCCGGAAACCAGTCATCCCGAAGAACGGAAATGCCCGGGGCCTGGGCCACAATCTCCTGGGCTTGGCGAGCGATCGTTCGCAATGTGCGAATATCCTCAGCTTCGTTTTTCGCGTCCACGTCCGCTTGGCCGGAGATCATCAGCTCTACGGGATTCTCGACCGGGTTTGTTTGTAATTGCCGCACAGTGATCCATGCGCCTGGGATCTGCTTTGCGAGGGCGTCCTGTATCGGGCGTTTCAGCTTCGGAGTGGCTTCCTTGTCCGTTACTTCAACAATGATTTGCGCGTAGTTCGTTTGCGGCATTTCCGGTGATACGGAAAACCAGAAACGCGGTCCGCCGCCGCCCGTAAAGGTTGTCAGCGACTTGAGAAGATTGTCACGCTCGTCCTTCGATCCAATCTCGGGCGAAGTTTCGATCACTTTCCGAACCACGTCTTCAGCCTGAACTGCGGCATCGCTGGTTGCACTCAAAGGCGCGTCATTTGGCAGCCAAACGTCCAGATAAAACCAATACTGAACGTCCTCAGGGAAGAATTGAGTCTTCAAGCGAGAACCGAAAAGTCCTCCACCGATGAGAAAAACAAGAGATCCGGCTAGAACGGCCCAACGATGTTTTATGGCTCTTTGGACAAGCCGGTTGTAGAAACCGTAGAAGCCTCGTTCGCGTCTTTCCTCGATGGTAGGCTCTGGCTTTGCGGGCGCACGTTGAATGTAGTAGCCCAAGAATGGGACGAACGTCATTGCAACGAATAGCGCGGACAGTAGCGAGGCCGTCATGACGATCGGCAGACTCTTCAAGAACTCGCCGGTATTTCCCTTCAGCATCAGGAACGGCAGGTACGCAATGATGTTCGTAATCGTCGCGTAGAAAATCGCAGTCGCAAGCTTGGTTGGACCGAGCCAGGAAGCAATCTTGCGGGGCGAGCCTTCCGCCAGCTCGCGCTTAATGCCGTCTCCCGCCACGACCGGCACGTCCACGAGAAGCCCCAATGCGATGATGAGTGTGGCAATCGAAACCTGCTGAAGATCAATTCCCAACACATAAACGATTCCGAATGTCATCGCCAGCGTAATGGGTATGGCTAGTGCCATGATCAGCGCAAGGCGCCACTCCCAGAAGCCGACCAGCGCAATAATCACAACGAGGATGATCGCTTCCACGAGTGCACGGATAAATAGATGGATGTTCTCCCTAACCTGAAGGGGTTGATCGGACGTGTGCGCCAAAATGAGGTCCGCAGGAAGAATTGGATGAAGCTGCGAAAGCTTCGCGTTCACCGACTCACCGAAGCGCGCGATTTGCTTTTTGTCGCGCATGTAGACTGCCAACGTAACGGCGCGGCTGCGCTGCCAACGCCCACTCTTGTCCTTCCAGGTGTAGTAATTCAAGTACTGCGCTGGTGCTTGATACCCGCTGCTAATCTGGACAAGATCTCGCAGATAAACCGGGGACCCGTCAGACGTGGTCGATATCGCGAGGTCCCCGATGCTCTTCGCCGTATCAAACTTTCCCGAAGGGATAAGCGCGACTTTGCGATCTGCCGTTTCTATATTCCCACCAGGGGCAATAATGTTCCGGGCGGATAGGACTTTGGTTAGATCAGCTGGGCGCAATCCATAAGCAGCAAGCCGATCCTGCGAATAGTCGAGATACACGGCTTGCGGTAAAACACCGCGCGTTTCAACTTTCGAGACCTCGGCAGCGCCCTGAAGCGTACGGCCGATCAAGTCGGAAAAGTTATTGAGTTCGGCGTAACTGTATTTGTCGCCGGCAACGCTGGCCAGCTTCCCTCTTGTTTCGCTTGGATCGCGGATGACCGCTAGCTCCCATGCATCCGGATGCAGCTCGGATCGTTTCAGTCGGTCCGACAGGAAGTGCTGGATGAAGGTTCGGATCGCACTGTCATCGGCTTCGGAAATTCCATCTAAGCCGATAAAACCATTACCCTGTACGATTTCCGAATCTCGAATAATTCCGGAGTTTTGTGCTTCCTCCTGGAATAAATATCCGGCGTCCAGAACTTCCCGCGCGGAAATGGATTGTGGAAATGAATCCACCACCGTGACGCGCTGGCCCTTTTTATTTTGCTGTTTTGAGCTGCGGGCTCTGCGAATCGCCGCTTCAACAGAATTGGCGCGGGCTGCTATATCAATGTCGTCCGCTTTGGGGCTCGCAACCGTTAGCATCAACGCTGCGGTGTCTCCGAAATCGCTTTGGAAAATGATAGGTCCGGCGCCTTGCGGTAATTGAGCATTCAGGGCATTCAGCTTGAGATTGATATCGCTGAACTGGCGCTTCGTATCATTGACACCCTCATCCAGCTGCAGGTACACAAACGAATACCCGGGGAGTGAGATGGATTTGACGCCATAGTCTGCCTCCGTTCCGGGATGAATCGTTTTGTTCTCCGCGGCAACGTCTTCAATGCGCCGGGTAACGAACTGCTCGACCTGCTCTGCTGTCGCTCCGGGCCAAGGACAAGCCGCCACGGCGACGCGCACGGGGATTTCCGGGTCTTTTCGTTGCGGCATGGATGTGTAACCGAACCAGCCCCAAACGAGCACCCCAACGAGCATCATCCAGGAAATGTGTGGATGCTCAACAAAGAACCGAGTGATATTGCGACGGTTGTTTATGTCTTGATTTTTTTCGTGTGCCATTTTTCTATGCCCCTATCGGAGAACTTGAACCAAATCGCCATTCTTCAGGTCGGCGACTCCAACTACGACGATCTTTTCCCCTGGTTTCACACCTTCTACTGCCACGTCACTCCCGTGGCTCTCACCTAACGTCACCGCTCGCAAATGTGCGGACCATTTTCCGTTCACTTCGCTGGCGACGAAAACGCCATATCGTCCAGATGCGGAGGGGTCAGCGACAACAGCTGCCAAGGGCACGGAGAGTCCCGGAGCCTTTTCAACGCCCGAGAGAGTGAGCGAAGCAATCATCCCCGGCTTCAGATAGCTCTTGGGATTGGGCACGGTCACTTCGACAGCGAAGACCCGATTTTTCTCGTCAGCGCCCGCGGCAATACTTGTCACCTTGCCGTTGTACTGTTTCGGGTCGTCTTGCAAGTGAATGTTGAATTCCTGGCCCAAACGGAGCTGCTTCACGGCGTACTCTGGAACACCGAAACTCACTTTGACCGCGCTGGTGTCCGCGATAGTGAACGCGACAGTTCCGGGCGAAGCCAGATTTCCGAGTTCGATATTGCGAGCCAGGATGAAGCCGGAAAAGGGCGCGCTTAAATCCGCGTCGGCCAAAGCCAACTGTGCCTGTCGAAAACTGGCCTTTGCCTGGTCCACAGCACCTCGGCTTGAATCGAATCGCGCTTGGGCCTGGTCAAACTCTGGCTTCGTGACGCTGTGCGTGGAGTAAAGCGTCTTAGCGCGTTCGTAATCTTGAGAGGCTTGAAGATGTTGCGCCTCGGCTTGAGTAACTGCCGCAGCGGCCTGGTCAAGCTGATTTTTTAAATCCTGATGGCGAATTTGCGCAAGCAATGCGCCGCGAGCTACATAGTCGCCGGATCCAATCTCACGGCGTCTTCCATCTGCGCCCATGACCTGTTTGATCTCGGTTATGTATCCCGAAGACTTGAAGGACAACGCCGCCTGCGCCAGCGGCAATACTGAAGCCGAGTAGCGTAGGCTTTCTGAAGAAGAGTTGAGCGCAACATCCACTACGCGTACCGGCGTTGGAGATTTCGCCGCTACCTGCGTCGGTTGCTGACATCCACTTGCCCCTGCGATTAGCACCAGTAGTCCAGCCGCTGCTATCCGTAGCCCCATGCTTGATTTGTTTTTCATGTCTTTACTCCGCTCCTATCGCTTTTTCGAAGTTGGCCCGTGCCGTCCAAAATCCCGCGAGTGCCTGCTGGTACTGCGCCTCTACCTGCGATACCGCGGCTTGTTGCTGCGACAGATCAGACAGAAGCGCTGCTTTTTGGTTGTAGCGATTTGTCAGTTCGCCCAGCTTCGTTTGTTCTGCCACACGCTGATCCGTTAACGCGTCCAGCAGAATGCGTGCTTCCCCCAGCTTGCGAAACTTTTCTTCAACATCCAGCAGAACGCGCTGTTCGAGGTCGCGTTCCGTTGTTGCCTTCTGCTCTGTCGTACCCTTCAGTTCCGCGATCCGGTGCTTTTTGTATCCCCAATCGAACGGCTGCCATTGCAACTGGAATCCGACAACGCCGGCGCTCTGCGGAAGGAAATTGACGTTTTGGAATCCAAGATAGCTGGCCTGCAAACTCAGATCAGGAATGTATTTCGCATGTTCGCGACGCACATCCAGGTCAGCAATCTTGGTCTGTATTCGGGCGCCACGCAGTTCGGGCCGCTTTTCGAGTGCCTGCTTTCGAGCCGTATCCAGATCGCATTCAACAAGCTCGCCGAACGGGAGCATTTCCACCGAGAAAGGGGTGCGTAACTCGCGTCCCAGAAGACGATTCAGGTTCTGCTTCTGCAGTTCAAAAGAGTCTTCGGCAAGGAGCAACTGGTAGCGTTGTTGTTTTAACTTAGCCTTTACGGTGAGCGAATCGGAGAGCAATACGGTTTCCTGTGAGAGGCGCTGCTCCGTTAAGGCGGAGAGGGCGCTCAGGGCCTGGACAGCTGCTTTCGCACTGGATATTTGTGCCTGTAGCTGCGCTACTTGGTAGTAGGCTTCCTTCACCTGTCGCGCTGTGTCTTGACTCTGAGCGCGCACTCCTTCTTTGGCGAGGTCGATTCCGAGCCGAGCCTGCTTGACAGCAAGATTTACTTTGAAAAGTTGTGTGAGCGGTTGAGCCGCGGAGACATTCACGAACGCGCCGAACTGCGCCGGTGAGTGAATGTTGGTATCGGTCCCTGGGATAGGACCAGTGGCTGCATAGGTGCCGAGGCTGCCGGCAGGAACTCTAAAGTTCAGCGGCTGCAGCGGCGTTCCTGCAAGAACGTTCGCATCCAGCTTTGGGAGGTAATTTGTTTTGGCCTGCGCGACTATCTCTTTTGCCTTGATGATTTCAATTTTGCTGATGTGAATGTCTCGGTTAGTGCCGTTTGCGATCCGGATCGCTTCGTCCAAGGTCAATAGCGGCTCAGTAGTGGTAGCGGGCTCCGGCGTCTGTGCCCAAACGGCCGAAAAGAGTGTGAGCTGGAGACATAGCGTCAGAGCCACCCGGGGTAGAAATGTTTTTAGGGTCCGACCTTCTGTCCGGTCCTGCGAGTGTTTTTTGATCAGCGAATTCATTTTGTGTTCCCCGCCGTGAGTAATGCAGCGACAGTGCCAATCTGCACAGCTGGCAAGTTGTTGGATTTATTAGGAGCCGACTCATCCGAGCCAAGTCCGGCATGCCCGAATGCGGGCAATGCTGCCTCGTAGGCGATGGTCGCAGGCACAATCGCGCGGACTCGTCCGATTCGGTTCAGAACCGGCACACAAGAATCGGAAAGCTGATCTGCTCCTAATGGTGGAACTGTTGACTGGCCAGATTGCTGCTGCCTGCCGTCTCAAAAAGTTAGCGAGTTGACATTCTTGCTTTAGGGAAAAAGGCCACACCGTGCCCACATCGGGGCTTCGCCCGCATCAGGGCACGGTTTCATCCGAACGCATTCCGCAATATCTATTGATTCGAATGACTTACGCCGGCCGCATCGTGGCACGACACCTGCTATTTGATGGGCTGATAGTTCGTAGAGAGACGCTCGTTGAAACGGGCAGGGCCAGTGATTTTACCGGTCACTACCAAGTTAAGGAGGCGCGATGCTCCGCGTCGAAATGCGCGATTCGGCTGACACCTTGATCTTAAGGCTTGAAGGCCGATTCACTGGTGATGATGCTGAACGAACTCGGACGCTGGCAGGGCGCTTCGCCGCGCGCGGTAAGCTTCTCGTCGATCTGACGGAAGTGGTATTCATCGACGCGGTGGGCGAGGAAGTGCTGTCTTTCATTGGGCAGCTTGGAACCCAGTTCGTCGCCCCCAATTCTTACGTGCTCGATGTGTGTGAGCGTCTGAATTTGCGTGTGGCTCGCAATGGCAGCTCACTTCTGAATACGTTGGGGGAGCCTCGCCCAAATGGCGACCAATCTCCTAAATGGTCCAAGCCACGGAAAAGGTAGCTAGGAGCCTAAATATGCCGTCCACTGAAAAGCTTGATACTCATCGCAAAGCGCTGACTGTAAATCTCGATGCATCCACATTCGGTTCTTTTGCGGAAATCGGTGCCGGGCAGGAAGTTGCCCGTTGGTTCCTTTTCGTCGGCGGCGCCTCTGGCACCGTTGCTAAAAGCATTTCCGCCTACGACAAGGAGGTCAGCGACAGTCTCTACGGGACCGGTTCCCGCTATGTCTCCAGGGAACGGCTGGAAGCCATGCTGGAAACCGAGTGGACTCAGTTGCTCGGTCAGTTAGACAAGACTCGCGGCAAAGACAAGCGGTTCTTCTCTTTTGTCGATACTGTGTCCGCGCGAAATTACGCCGGAACAAACGACGCCCATGGCTGGCTTGGACTTCGGTTCCAGTCGCGTCCTGGCGGAGAACCTAGCGACATTCTCCTGCACATCAACATGCGGGACTCTTCCAACGTTCTCCAGCAGGAAGCCATCGGTATTCTGGGCGTCAATCTCCTCTACGCTGCTTTCTATCAGTTACAGACGAAAGAATCGTTTTTCGAAGGACTCGCTCAGGACGTCGTAAGGGAACGGATAGAGATTGATTGCGTCGATTTTCGTGGGCCGGCTTTTGCGAGTTGGGATCGCCCCACGCTCCTGGCCTATCTGGTCCATGCGGGACTTGCCGAGGCTGTGTGCTTTTCGCCTTCGGGCGCGGCTCTGCCCACCTAACGAATTTCTGCACAACAAAGCTGTTGTACTCGCACCGGGATACTTCGGCCATGTGGATCCCGTTCATGCGCAAATTCATACGCAAATGCTGGCGGCGGGCATTCAAGAGCTTCGTAGGGAATTGGGAGAATCTACTTCTGCTCCTATCGGCTGCTTTTGCTTGTCAGCGGCTCCAATCGCTGCACAAGAGTCAGCCCCAGAAATCTCCGACCTGCTGACTCGGATTAATGCACTTCTGGCACAAGGCGGTAATGTCCTCTTATTTCGCGAACGCGAGCTTTACAGCATGACGGCGCTCGTGAATCGCTACACAAAAGCTCCCGCTGCGCTTTATCGTCGGACTCTCGCTTTTGATCCGGGCTTTCGATGATCCCTACTTCAATCTGGAAGGCAGACTTCTTGAAGCTCTCGCTCGTCTCCTGGCTCAGAACGTACGCATCTATGCTTATCCGATGACTGCAATAGATCTACAGGAGAGCGATCAAAGTCTTTTCAGCTATCGACTTGGAATGGAATGAAACGAAGGGTTGGGTCTCCGCTGAACAGCTGCGTTTCACGCCTCCGCTCGGACACCTCTATGCCTATCTTCTCGCAAGCAATTTTCTAGTTCCCATGCGCGTTCCAGCAGAATCTCTGGACGTTGCGAATCACTCCGCTCCAAGACGAGAGGATGAACTAGCCGTTGGTGAGGTGCACGGTGCCTAAATTCCGTTATCTACTTCGGATTTGTTTTCGATCGTTTGTTCCACTTCTTGGGGTCAGCCTACTGGGGTACACGGTGTTTCGAATTGGTCCCGGGGCTGTTTGGAAGCAAGTCCAGGCGGTCGGCTGGGGCTTGGCGTTGATCATTATCCTGGGAGGCTTTTCTCAACTGATTAAGACTTGTGCATGGCGCCAGAATTTTGCGTGCGATATCAGTGCCCTTTCATGGTCGCGCAGTCTTGGAGCGCAGCTGGCCTCTGATGCTGTCGGGCAACTTGGTTTTGCCGGAAAGCTGTTTGGGGAGGGCCTGCGCATTTCCATGCTTGGTTCTGCTGTGCCACTAGCGAATGGAATATCGTCTTCGGCCATTGACGGAGGATTGCACGCGTTCACAGCCGTGGTGGTCACAGTATTTGGAATTACCGCTACTCTGTTGCTCGCTCCTCTTGATGGTCGGTGGCGAATTTACGCGTTGCTGCTCGCTGCCGTTCTCATTGCAATAGTGGCCATTTCAGCCGTGGCTGTCGCAAGTGGGTGGCAGCTGATGGGAAACGCCGCTAGAGCGATTGGGCGATTGCCACGGCTTAACAGACTGATCAGCGACAAACTGTCGGTTATTGATTCAGCCGAACATAACTTGCTCAGCTTTTGTCGCGAAGAGCCCGTCGCGTTCTTTGCGAGCCTGATCCTCAATTTCCTGTGGCACGCGATGGCAGTGTTGGAGGTGTATCTCATCCTGCGATTTATGGGAGCACATGTTGGTGTGGCTGGCGCCTTTGCAATGGAAGGCTTGACCAAAGTAATCAACCTCGTTGGCGCACTGAGCCCGGGCAACCTCGGGACCTACGAAGGTGGGAATATGCTCATTGCGAATATGCTTGGTGTGACAGGCACCGCAGGATTGACGTTGGCTTTGTGCCGGCGGGCTCGGGCCATCTTCTGGGCAGCAGTCGGGGCGACCTGCATGACAGTGATGAAGAGAGGCAGGTCGACAAAGACGATGGAGGTAAAGGGCAATGATGAGGACCAAATTTTGCATCGCGCTTGCAGTCGCGTTGCTGCTGATAGCACCTGTCACTAAGGCTCAAGGCCCGGACGAGCCGTATAGATTCTTTCGAGAGTTTGTTGGCTTGAGTGAAGACCAGATAGGAGCGATCCGCTCAGGGAAGGCGGTTGCCAAGGTTGTTGAGTCGCGCACTCCTGACGAAGTGTTCGTCTTTGGCTCGGTATACGTAGAGGCAAGTCCAGAGAAGTACGTCGAACTTGCCTCGGACGTCGACGCGTTGCGCAAGCTCCCAGGCTATCTGGCGATTCAAAGCTTCAGCGATCCGCCACAGCTTTCGGACCTTGAGGGTTTCGCCCTTGAAAGGCAAGACATCGAGGAACTGAAAAACTGCAAGGTGGGGCATTGCGAGGTTCAACTGCCAACCGAGGCGATGGAGGGCTTTAAGCAGTCCATCGACTGGTCCGCGCCTGACGTTGCCAACAAAGTGAATCACCTGGCCCGTCAAATGGCGTTGCAAGCGCTACTCAACTACATGAATGGGGGCAATACGGCCCTCGGAGTTTATCGTGACAAGAACCATCCCGCGGCGGTGGCGGAAACCTTCGAGACGCTGATAACACGATTAAGCGCACTTCCGGTGTACCTTCCCGAACTCAACGAATATCTTCTCGAATATCCGAAGGCTAAGTCCGACAAAGTGCAAGCTGGCTTCTACTGGGAGGAAGTCAATTTTGGATTGAAGCCTACCTTTCGGATCGTTCAGAGGGTCGTGTATCGCGGAGCAAGCCCATCGGACCCTGCTTATGCAATAGCTGAGAAACAGCTCTACGCAAGCCACTACTTCGAAACGGCACTCGATCTCACGGTCTGCGTCAGAGATGCGCAACGCCCCGGCTTCTACATCATTACCGTCAAAGGGTCGAAGCAGGCCGGCCTTACCGGACTAAAAGGAAGCATCGTGCGCAAGGTGGCCGTGGACAAAGCCCGATCCTCTCTCGAACGGGTTCTCGTAACTATAAAACAGAGATTGGAATCGCACCGCACTCAGGGTGAATGATCCGCTTCCCGGTTTCTTGTTTTCGACGTGAAAACGGAATCCCTATGTGGCTGGAATATTCAGCACGAGTAATGTTTAGCTTGCGCATCTTGTTTTGGAGCGTCGTTCGTTTCAGTCCGAGGCGCTCTGACGCTCCGCCTTTACCCGATATCCTTCCGGACGCGGCCTTCAACGCGTCGATAATTGCCTGTCGCTCCGCTTGCTCGAATGTCGATGGTGCTGATCCGACGCCGCGGCTAGCTGTCGTCTTTAGCTGGTTGTGAGGAACGTTCAACTCGTCCCCTTGCGTGAAAATCACGCAGCGCTCGATGAAGTTCTCGAGCTCCCGAATGTTGCCCGGCCAGTCGTGATTCACCAATGCCTCCATTGCCTGCTTCGGGACGGACTTAATGCGCCTTTGCATTTGGCGGGACAAGCGCAAAACGAAGTAATGAACCAGGAGAGGAATGTCCTCGCGCCTCTCGCGAAGCGGAGGGATCTCAATCGGGCAGACATTCAATCTGTAAAAAAGGTCTTCGCGAAATTGGTTGTTGCGTATCATGCACTGCAGATCGCGGTGGGTTGCGGCAATCAAGCGAACGTCAACTCGGATAGTTTTCGTACTTCCCAAACGTTCAAACTCGCGTTCCTGCAGAGCGCGTAAGAGCTTTGGTTGCAGGTCAAGACTGATATCCCCGATTTCATCCAGGAAAAGTGTGCCGCGATCGGCCAACTCGAACCGACCTCGTTTCTGCATGAGTGCACCGGTGAACGCGCCCTTTTCATGCCCAAACAATTCGCTTTCGACCAGTCCGGAAGGAATAGCAGCACAATTCAGTCGAACGAAGGTGCGCTCGCGACGCGGACTGCGGTTGTGAAGGGCCCGCGCGAGCAGTTCCTTTCCGGTGCCGGTCTCACCGTGCAGGAGCACGGTCGAGCCTGTGGGAGCGACAATCGCAATTTGATCTAGCACTCTGCGCAGCGCGGCACTCTTGCCGACGATGTCCTCGAAGTTGTGTTCCGCGCGAATTTCCGATTCGAGGTAAAGGCGTTCCTCTTCCAGACGAGCTGCCGATGCGTTCAGACGCCCGTACGCAAGCGCATTGTCCAGCGCGAGGGAGATCTGAATACTAATCTGCGTTAGCAAATCCAGGTCTTCTTGCCCGAAAGCGTCTGGCTTCCGGCTGCCGATCGCCAACAGACCCAGCGGTCCGCTCCCGGTCGCAAGCGGAGCAACGGCAACCGAGGTTATGGATTCAGCTCGCAAGTTGTCGGCAATGGTCGTCGGAAGTCTCTCGATATCGTCGACTGACAATATGTCGGACCTGCGGGCGCGAAGTTTCTCGCACTCCGTTTCAGTCAGATTCGTTGAGCCCATTTCCGCCAGCAACCCTTTGCCGTCAGGAAAATCCAGCACCACACTTTGAAGGCGATGTGAGTCCTTCTCAAGAAGCCAGAATCCCGTCAGATGATTGCCGAAATACGAACGAATCGAAGCCGAAGCCGATCGAAAAAGATCGTCCATATCCAGTTTCGAAACGACGTGATTGTTGATTTCGAGGAGTAGCCGAAGACGGTCGCGCTCGGTAGCGAGTTCCCGCTGATACTGTTCTGCACAATCCCTAGCCAGCGCGCATTCTAGCGCAATCGCAACGTGCGACGTCAGAGAGCGGAGTAGTTCGACATCTTCACGCACAAACTCCTGACCCCGCTCCTTAGTCGCAACCAAAAGTCCGTATTTTTGTTGGGAGGTAAACACAGGGAAAATGTAAGCGCTTCTGCCAACAGATTGGGCTGCAAACGGAGCCAACTCGGGGTGTTTCAACATTTCCTGCGATATGTCAGGCAGGAAAACTGGTTCTTGTTGCTCCAGAGCTCGCGCTGCCGCGCCAATCTTTGAAATTTTGGTGCCGACTTTGATGGCAGGAGCGTCCGCTTCTCGATCAAACTCGAGAATATGCAAAGTTTCTCGATCGCCGTCTAGAAGATATAGGTCGGCTCCATGGAGCCGAACGCTGCTGGACAAAACGTCGCGCACGCTGTGGAGGACGGCTCTTACCGTCGGTTGCTCGACCAGCGCGGCCGACACATCGAGCAAGGCTCGATATCTGCTATAGGCGGGCCCCAAGCCTTCATTGTTTTCCGGCATGCACATCAGACTAGCACCACAAGAACTGATCTTCCATATCGAGACACGCTCACGTGGTCGGTGACTGAAAAGCCTCCCTTTGTCAGTTCGTTGTGACCTTGTGTTGTGGCAGCCGGTTGCCCACATCGCCGGGCAGGGTGCCGGAATGCGGGCAACCTTGTCTTGATAGGAGAAAGGCTTGGATGTTGGTGTGGGGCCAAAACCATGAAAGTAGGCGGATTGTGCGGTCCGTTTCGTTATCTCGGTTTGGCAAGGCTCGTGCCTTTCCCTAAGGGACTGCAATTCGCTTGAGGAGAGAAGACATGCGGAACGCGATTCGAACATCGGTGATGCTGGTGACAATCCTGCTGGTACCTCTGCTGGTTCTCGTTGCGCAAGAGACGAGTGCACTCCTGATCGAAGGCCAACGGGGACAGGCAAGAGTCATTCAGGTGCAAGGCAAGAACTATGTAGAAGTCGAAGGGCTAGCGCGCATCACAGGAGGATCGCTGCGCTTCGCGGGCAATCAAATCATTTTGACTTTGCCCGGCGGCGCCAATGCAGCACCTCAGACGGAGCATTCCGCACCCGCGACCGCCCTCTCCAGGCCATTCCTCAGCGCGGGGATCGAGACGATGAGGGAAATCCTTGAATGGCATGCTGCATTGAAAACAGGCGTCGAGCGGGGGTATCCGTTGTCGGATGTATGGTTCGGCAACTTCAGGAGGCAGGTTCAATCAAGCCTGAAGCAGACGGAGACCGCGGCCAGCACTGACGTGGACCAAAGGGCCCTTCCGCTGCTGACGAACGAGTTCAATACGATGGACGCGTTGACGGATAAATACCTGAAAATCGCCGGGAGTAGAGACTATCTAGCGCCCAACTCATTGAATACCGATCCACTGGATCAGAAACTATTGACCTGTTGGCAATCGCTGACGGCGATGGCGTCGTCGAATCAATTTGTGGACGACGGTTCGTGTCAGTAGGCGAGCGGCAAAGCCAAAAAGTCAATCGTTCCTTAAGGGCTCGCTAGACCGTTGTCGGGCCATAAACTTTGCTGCTGATCTTGCAACTATTTTCGGACCATTTGAGGTTCACTAGCGCCAGCATAAATACTAACGATTCTTTCTAATCGGGAGGCCGCGTTGCAAACAAGAGACATACCAACGCTCGCCAGCCTTTCACCTCCCTCCCAGCAATGGAGACTTAGATTCCCCCGTTTCGCCAGAAATATAAGTGATTGAAAATACAGACATTTTTCCTGTCACTCATTCCCGGACTTTTCGCGTTCAATTTCGACGTTTTATTCCCTCCAGCCAAATCCTAAACATTCCATGCCCCCCTTGACAGAATATAACACTGTTGTTATAAATGAATAGCTATGAAACCACAGGAACTCAGGTCGGCGCGCGTCAACAAGGGTTGGACACAAACCCAGGCTGCCGTACATCTCGGGATGACACAAGCCTATTTGAACTTCCTCGAAAACGGGAAAAGAAGACTCACGCCCGTGCTAGTTCGTAAGGCCGCTTCGGTCTACGGACTCTCGCCGGAGGTTCTTCCGGTCGCCGACGTTTTCTTACCGGTTCAGACAGACGATCAGAAATTGACAGAGATGCTCGCGAAACTCGGATATCCAGGCTTCTCGTATCTTCGTGCTCACACTCCGAAGAAACACCCTTTCGAGGTATTGCTGACAGTACTGGCGCACAAGAACCTTGATGGGCGCGTCGCTGAAGCCTTGCCGTGGGTGGCCATGAAATATGTCCAACTGGATCCCTGGCTTGTGGAGAATGCCCGGAAATTCAGTCTTCAAAACAAACTAGGCTTTGTCGTCACAATGGCGCGACAGTTGGCGGAAAAACAAAGCCATGACGCTAGATCGAAAGAGCTGAGGCAACTCGAAAGCGCTCTCGACGATAGCCGTTTAGCGAAAGAGGAGGTCTTCTATCGCCCACTTCGCACAGAGAGTGAAGGGGAATGGCTGAGGCAGAATCGAACAGAAGACGCAGTGCACTGGAATCTGCTAACAGATATGAGGTTGGAGCACCTTCAAGATGCCAAGTGAGAGAGGGGTCGACGAGCTTCCTTCGCCGTGGAGGGAATTTCTAAGCGTACTCGACGAGTCTCTGAGTGAACCGCTCGAGCTACATTGTATTGGTGGGTTTGTTTTGGTTTATTTTTACGGCTACCCGCGAACAACGGGCGATATCGACTACTGCTCTGCCGTGCCGGCGAATCTCAACCTTGAGGAAGTAGCGGGACAAAGTTCGCCGCTTCATAAGAAATATGGAGTCTGGCTCCATCGAGTAGCTGTCGCGAACCTTCCCGAAGAATACCAAGCCAGGCTAACAGAGATGGTCCCAGGTCAATTCAGTCATCTCAAATTGCTCGTGCCAGACCCTTACGATTGCATTTTGTCGAAACTAGAGCGAGGAAGTGGAAAAGATAGGGATGATGCCGACTACTTGTTCCGGTCTCAGAAGCTCGACGCGAAACTGCTTCGCGAACGATACGAGAAGGAGCTACGACACAACCTGATCGGAAATGTAGATTGGCACGATGGTACTCTGAAGCTGTGGATTGAGATTTTCGAAGCTCCACGTTAACTTGTCGACTCGCCTGCCTAATGATGGCGTCTTGATCGGGGGCAAAGCGTAGCCCCGTAAAAAGCCAACTTTCCTTGACTCTACTTGCTACTACTTTTGACCGATTTGAGCGTGTTTCATCCCTATTAGAATCTGGCGGTTAAAGGCAAATAAAAATTCGCGTTGAAAACAAGAGACATACCAACGCTCACCAACCCCTCACCTCCCACTCACCAACGGAGGCTTCAATCCCCCCCCCTCTCCGCCACAGCTAAAATCGTCAATAAACATGCGGCTATTTGCGCCTTGCTACTAATTTATAATTACTATAATGTAATATACTTATCTTTAAAACTCAACCGATCGGCAATTGCCGAGGATATGGCTTCCGCTTGTATCTGGCAGTGCAACTGTTGTAGGACCGTGACCGCTAGCCTTAAAAAGTTGGCAGTCGGGGCCTCGGGCCTCAGTAAACTGACTGCGGCCCGTACTTACCTTCCTGGGCATTCTCACCTTGATTCATTCAACTAGGCGTATTTTATTTCCACCTTTTTATCTGGCGCCTGGTCCGGCCAGCACACGCGTTGTGTAGGTGATCGCAGCGTTAGTCGGGTCGGTGAACTGCAATGCGAAGGTCGTGCTCTGTCCCGGCCCAAGAGTGATGTTGGCATTGAGGTAAGGGCTGCCAGCCGGTGGAAAAATTGAATCTGTGAATCCAGTGGTATTAAAGAGCGTGGCATTGCCGCTCAAAGAATCGAGTACCAATGAGATTGGAGTAGGAATCGCGGTTGCCGAAACGTTGGTAATGGTGACATTTTGCGCATACCGCTTGGTCACCGGGTTAAGCACGAAGCCGGCACGCGCGACGCTGACCGAACCGGTTACATCCGTAGCGCACGCGCAGTGAACGAAGTTGGCGGTTATCGTTTGCGATTGGGACATAATGACTGTCGTGAAGGGATTCGACGGAACCGTGGCTTCCCCCGTCCAACCAGCGAAGGTGTAGCCGGGATTTGGAGTGGCGGCAATCAGGACAACGGAGTTTTTCGGCCATTGGGAGACACCTGCCGCCGGAGAGAGGGTGCCTCCCGCCGCGGGCGAGGAGAACATTGTCAAGGGCTCCAGCTCCGGGACGGTGATGATGATGTCGTTTTCGCATCTCTCCGTGAAAGTTGGCCCAAATTTTCGCAGAGGGCATCGTTCATACGCGCCGATATCAAAGCCGCCATCAAGTGGCTGGGGGCGTTCGATTCCCCGCTGGTCCGCGTTCAGGGAAGTGTTGGGATCGGCCGCGTTAATCGCAGGGCTGGTTGAGGCAACGGCCATGGTTGGAGTTGTTCCAGTATTGTCTTCCAGCGGTCCAAGTTGCGGATCATCGCTGGAGACGACGCCGGGACAATCTACGTTTGTTTGGATCAAATTCCCGGCGCCATTGACGGTTGAACCCGTGCCGATATCGCACTCCTGCGCGCCATTGTTGGAAATAATCGTATTGAAGAGCGAGAAGTTGGCTCCAGAAACAGCAACTCCCGCCAGACTCCCCGTGCCTTGATTACCGGTAATGGTGGCATTGCGAATCTCGAGCGAGCCGTGCCAGGAATAGATCGCTCCGCCCGCGTCGGCGCCGTTGTCGGCAGCATCCAACTGGCCGGAATTTCCGCCTGCGCCACGAGTTACAGAGTTATTGAAGAACGTGCTGTTGCGAATTACTACAGTTCCCCCATCACTAAAAATAGCTCCGCCGAGAGCTCCACCACCGCCACCATTTGCACCAATTGCGCCACCGCCGAACTTCCCGCCGCTTCCTGGATGACCGGTACACGCACCGCCTCCACCTCCAAATTCGCTAGTCCCGCCACTGTCGCAACTATCATAATTCGCAGCAGCCCCTGCGCCGCCACCACCACCGAAACCTCCGTCTCCTCCTGCCGCTCCCGACCCGTCTTCGCAACTTCCCCCACCGCCACCTCCGCCGCCATAATTGCCTTTACCACCACTTCCTGCGGGAGCACCTATGATCGGCAAGCAGGCGTGGTCCGAATCGGTGTGCTGGCCCCCCGCGCCTCCCCCTCCGGGGCAGAGGCCATCACCGCCGTTCAAGCCAGTCCCTGAAATACCCCCGCAAGCGACTGCCGCATACAACTCGCGGGAGAAACTGTTGGGCCGAGGGATGGTGCCCCCTGCAAAGCGGTTCTGAGCGTCACCGCCCGAACCGCCGCCTCCTCCTCCATCTGCGAGAAAACCGTCGCCGAAACCCGAGCCGCCCAAACCGCCGCCGCCCCCTCCGCCCGCAAAACCCGCCTCGTAGTGACTTCCGTTGCCCCCTATCGCGCCATTTCCACTAAACGTGCTGCCTTCGATGGTCAGACTTCCGCTCCCTTTCACGTAAATTGCGCCACCACCGCCTAAGCCACCGCCGCCACCCAATTTGCCATCTCCCCCTCTCGCCGCGAAGCCTAAGATGTAGGCTTGCGAAACCGTCAGGTCCCCTGTACTGCTTACAGCGAAGGCACGGAAGTTCTTGGTTCCTGTTCGTTGGAAAGTCGAACCGTTTGCCTCAATCCTGATTCTTGAAGTGACTGGTGGGGTGGCCGTTGGTCCAAAGGGATTGTGAATGTCCAGCGTCGGATGGTCCATCAGGAAGACGGCTCCGGCGGGCAACACAAGGATGTCAGCCCCGTCCGGACTGCCGGGCACGCATTGTGTGGTTATGAAATGCTCGCTGCCATCGTCATTGAGAGAATCAGGCGCGACGTTATTGTTGAAATTCGCGGAATAAATGGCTTCCTGGAGTGAACATCCGCCGGTCGAACTGAGCTTGTCATCGAGGCTCGTGACGAAGATGAGGGCACCGGTTTGTGCAGAGGCACGTCCTGGCGATCCCAGCACCGAGAGCAGAATTGTCAGAACCATGGCTGCGATACGAACAGTCAGCCGAGGAATGATTGACTCACTCTTATTGCACATACCAGCCTCCAGGCACACGTATAGCTACATCTGAGAAACAACTGCCAAAGAGAGAAAAGGCCTTCTTGACTACAACCAGGAAATTCGGGCCGCCGAGTTTATCGCCGAAGTTTGATTGCTGCGAATGCTCCTGCAAGCCCGATTAACAAAAGCAGCGAGCTCGACGGTTCAGGTACGCTGGTTCCCGGAATGGTCACGACGGGTGCCAGAAGGCCTTGGTCGTCAGCGCCGGTCAGGATGAAACTTGAGGGCGACAGCGTTCCACCGGTGAGATTAAGCACCAGCATGGCTCCCGAACTTGAATCATTGGAGTAACAACTGCTTAGCGCCGCGTCGCAGAGATACATGGCGAGCGCGTCAGGCGTTCCTCCCGCAAAAATATTGGAGATGTTCAGAGTGAAGGACAGCCCCGAGCCGACAGTGATCTGTTGAGCGAACAGCGCGGCGAAGCCGCTGTCGTCCATGGCCACGCCGCTGGTGAGATCGCCGCTAACGCCCGTACCGAGATAAAGTGGCAACCCCACTGCACTTCCGCCGCCGAAATTGAATGCGGACATTGTCGCCGAATTGTCTACGACACCGTCCCCGTCCGTGAATCCGAACGCAAGTACTTGCGTGCCGGATAAGGCGGAAGTGTCGAGCGAAACATTGAACGAATCGGCTCTGGCCGAAGCTGCCGTCAGAGTGGCTGCGAGAACGACAAGAGCGATGATTGAAGTACTTCGATTGTTCCGCATTTCTTTTCCTCCGTGATTGACTGGCCTTACCTTGATCCCGGCCCAGCCAGCACGCGCGTGGTGTAGCTGATTGCGGTGTTGGTCGGGTCTGTGAATTGCAGCGCGAACGAAACGGACTGCCCCGGTGCAAGATTGCCGCTGGCGTTCAGGTACGGACTCCCGGCGGGCTGTTCGAGCGAGTCAGTGGTTCCGGTGGCGTTAAAGAGCGTTGCATTGGCGCTCAAACTGTCGAGAACTAATGAGATCGGACCGATGATGGTGTGCGTCGAGGTATTTGTGACGGTGACGGTTTGCGCATAGCGCTTGGTCGCTGGATTGAGGACGACTCCTAGCCGCTTGACGGAGACAGAAGTGCTCACGTTGCCGGCGCAGGTGCAAGGAATGAAGTTCGCAGTAACGTCCTGATCCTGGGTCATAACGATTGCGGTGGCCTGACTGGTTGGGTCCGCAACGTTTCCGGTCCAATTCAGAAAAGAGAAACCGGCGTTGGGCGTTGCTGTCAGGGTTTGCACCGCATTTGGAAATACGTCCGTGTTTCCCTCGGGAGGCGTCGTAGTGCCGGCCCCCGCTGGATTGACCACGATTTTTAGAGTGTTGGGAATCGCTGTCAGGGGGGGTAATTGGCAGGGGTTGAGGAACCTATCTACGCACAGCTCAAAGGCGCCGATGTCGTAGCCGCCCATTTGTGGGCGAGTCTGGCCGCGCTGATCATCGCTGGGCAAAAATGTGGCGGGAATTGCGCTATTCCATGCAGGAGACTTCGTCCCAATCGCCAGGAGAGGCATGAAACTCTGGTTGACTTGTAACGGTCCAAGGAGGGGATCGCTGCTGCTGACCACTCCGGGGCAACCAGAATTATTGACAATCAGGTTGCCAAATCCATCCAGGACTATGGACGGGCCTTCCACGCTACATTCTTGGGCGCCGTTATTGGCCACGATGGAGTTGTAGATCGTAAATGTAGTTGCGGGATATACAGCGATGTTGCCGACGAAGAGAGGAGCTTGAGAAACCTCGATACCAGCCCGAGAACCTGTGCTGTGATTTCCGCTAATGGTTGAGTACTCGACACTCAGTCGCCCATAAAGGGAAAAGATAGCCGCGCCTGCGTCGGCACCGTTCTCTGCGGGCACCCCGCCGGAATTTCCGCGGTTGACAAAATTGTTGCTGAAGGTAGAGTTCCGGATAACGACGCTTCCCGCGTGATTGAAAATCGCTCCACCCAGTGCGCCGCCGCCCCCACCGAAGTTGTTGCTTGCTTTACCGCCCCAATCTCCTCCCGCGCCCGGTCCCGCGTTTATCTCCAGGAATCCACCCCCGCCCGTTCCACCGCCGCCGCCAAAACCACCATTCCCGCCGTACGGACCGAATCCAGATAGGTTTGATTGTGCCGTTGCACCACCCCCACCGCCGCCGCCAAATCCACCATTTCCGCCGTCGGTTGTGGGATTGCCGCTGCCGCCGCCCCCACCGCCATAATTTCCATTGCCGCCCTTGCCTGAAGTAGAAAAGAAGAAGAGACTCGCTCCAATTCCGACGCCGCCCCCGCCTCCACCACCTGGGCAGGAGCCCTCATGCCCGTCGGCGTCCGTTAACTTGAGAGCAGACCCGCCACCTCCTCCGCCGCAAAGAACTCCACTGCTGTTAAGCGTCCCACCTCCGACGCCTCCTCGCCCAAAACTGTGGCTGCCGTCCCCGCCCTGTTCTCCGTTTCCACGCGAGCCACCCCCACCTCCGCCACCTCCTTGAATGCCTGGATTTCCACCGTTGCCACTGAGCCCCCCGCCGCCGCCGCTTTCGTCTCGATTTACATTTGCGCTGCCGTTTCCACCCACGGCACTATTTCCATCGAATGTGGAGTTTTCAATCACCAAACCACCTCCCTTAACGAAGATGGCGCCGCCGGCACCGAGTCCTCCGCCCCCCCCTCGTGAACCGTTACCCCCTCTGGCGGTGAACCCCTTTATGTAGGCATTGCGAATGGTGAGATGGCCACTGGCTTCCACAACAAAGGCGCGTGCGTGGTCGGCTCCAATCCACAAAAGCTCCGCGCCATTTGCTTCAATGGTGATGCTTGACCTGATGGGAGGGGTGGCAGTCGGCCCGACAGAATTGTCAACGTCCTCGATGATTCGATTCAACTGAAACACCGCGGGCTGCGCGCCTGAGGGCAAAACGATTACGTCTTCTTCGGTCTTACTGCCTTTCACACAACCCGTGAAGCCATCAATTGGAGTCCCATCCGGCTTATAGGAAGTAATTGTGACGCTGTCCTTATAGGTGGCAGAGTAGATGGCTTCCTGCAGCGAACAACCGGCGCCTCCGCTGACTCTGTCTTCAAGACTTGTGACGAAAATGTAGTTTTGGGCCGCGACCGGAACGGGATGAGCGAGAAGCGTCAAAAGACAGGTGAACAGCGCCACGCACTTGAGTTGGACGATGCAGACTCCATCTATGTCCGGGAATGCCCGCATGAGTCTTCGACTCGAGAATCGAGGAGATCGGGGAGTTAGTCGCCTAAAGAAACCGAACATGCTGGGACCTCCGGAGCAAGAAGGGCGGTTAGTACCACTAGAACGTCACCTGGAACAGGAAGGGACGGCAAAAGCGAGGGGCAGATATCGCAAATTCACTCGAATGGGTCAATGCAGGAAAGCTCAGGAAAAACTCGGATTGAGGTCAAGGCCCAACTGCCTCAAAGCAGTAAATTTAACTTGCCAACGGGAAGGGAGCGCGGCATCATTCGCCCACGTCTACCAGGTACGGCTATGGCGGCGCAGGATGCCAACTACCGATTCGGCCCCTACGAACTGAGAACCCGCGGGCGGGAACTGTATAAACTCGATACAAAACTGAAGCTGCGTTCACAGCCGTTCCAGGTACTGCAGGCGCTCGTGACGCGTCCGGGAGACGTGGTAACCCGCGAAGAACTGCGTGACTTGTTGTGGCCCAAGGAAACGTTCGTAGATTTTCAGCACGGGCTGAATGCCTCGATGAGCGAGCTGCGCGCTACCCTGCATGACACGGCAAATGCTCCGCGCTACATCGAAACGCTGCCCAAAGTCGGGTATCGCATCGTCGTGGCGGTTGAAGTAATTCAGTTGTCTGGCTTCCCCCCCGAACCAAATGCGTCATCTCCTACTCCGGCGGCGACCGTTCCCGTCGCCATAGAACCAGTTCCCCACACTACTGCGGTTCCACCGATGAAATGGCGCTGGGCGCTCGGGACGGTAATCCTTGTAACGACAGTCCTCGCCCTGGCCGGGGTAATCCAGTTGTCGCGGAACCGGGTTCGACTACAACCCCAAATTAGCCGGACCATGCTGGCGGTTCTTCCTTTCGAAAACATTACGGGAGACGCCGGACAGGATTACTTCAGTGATGGATTGACGGAAGAGATGATCTCTCAACTCGGCCGCCTTGACCCTGAACATATCGGCGTGATCGCTCGATCTTCCGTGATGGGCTACAAGAAAGACCGCGAGCAACTCGAAAAGGTGGCAAAGGAACTGGGAGTTCAGTACGTGCTCGAGGGAACGGTCCGGCGCGATGCCAGCAAAGTACGCATATCCGCGCAGTTGATCCAGATGAAGGACAGGACGAATATCTGGAGCCGCCAGTACGATCGCGAACTGAGCAATTTGCTAGCCCTTCAGTCGGAGATTGCGCAAGAAATCGTCGGCGAAATTCGCGTCACTCTTGGAGAGCCGAAGCGATTCGAGACGGCCGTCGCGGTGCCACTCGAGCCTCGGGAAGTGGAGGCCTACGAGTTGTACCTAAGAGGCCGTTACTTCTGGAATAAACGGACGCAGCCGGGCTTTCAAAAAGCGATCGAGTATTTTCAGGAGGCGATCAACAGAGATCCACGCAACGCCCGCGCCTACGCCGGTCTGGCCGATTCCTATGCCTTGATGAATGGATACGCTGGAATTTCCCTGAAGGATCGAGCGCCGAAAGCTTATGCGGCGGCGCGGCGAGCCCTTGAGCTGAACGATAAACTTCCGGAAGCGCACACATCGATGGCAATTGTCGCCCAGAATTTCGATTGGGATTGGGCCACGGCGGAAAAAGAGTATCGCCGCGCGATCGAACTGGACCCCAACTATGCCACGGCTCATCACTGGCATGCGGAGTTTCTCGCGCTGATGGGGCGTTTCGATGAAGCATTCGTGGAGATCGAACGGGCGCGCCAATTGGATCCCCTCTCACTGATCGTTGCCGCTGATCACGGTGTAATCCTGTACTACTCGCGCCAGTATGACCGGGCGATCGAACAGTTTCGCGCGGTCCTGGAAATGGATCCTCATTTCCCGCGCGCTGCTCTGCTGTACGTGACCTACGAGCGAAAGGGAATGTACGCGGAATCGCTGGCAGGTCTGAAAGAATGGCCGGGGAGCAGCCCGTGGATTTGGGCGAACCTTGCAGATGTCTATAGCCGTTCCGGTCGACCGAAAGAGGCACAAGACGCGTTCCGAAAATTGCAGAAAATGGAGCGAATTCAACATATGGATCCGCTGGTGTTTGTCGTCGCAACCATTGGCATGAACCAAAAAGACCAAGCCGTCCGCTACTTGGAGAAAGCGTATGAGGAACATTCTCCAGCGCTAAACGCACTCAAAGTGGATCCGCTCTATGACCCGCTGCGAGACGATCCACGCTTTAAGGAAATCGTTCGCAAGATGCGGTTTCCGGAATGAAATCGATGGCGGAAAGTACTTCGCTGTGAAGACATCACAGAGCTAAGAGGTTGCTGGAGCTTTTGGGAAAATGGCTGTGGGTTTCCTACCGAAATACCATGAATTTCTTGGAAAAATTGGGACTCAAGCGGTCGAAAGAAAAGAAACTTTCATGAGATCGGTTTCCCTTGGGGGTTTTCTGGTCGGTTTTCTGCGTCCGCCCGGGCTACCTTCGCCTGCCCGATTTGTTCCACGTTGAATCGCGTTTGCTTCACGGCAAATCTCCCTGCCCGGGGTCTAGTTCTTGCCGGCAACCAACCTTTAGGGAGGACTAAAAAATCGGAACCGCGCACTCATAGCTATGTGATGTGAAGTTGAATTTACTGTCTCGGGGCAACAAGCCGCGGGGGCAGGCGAGCCCCCTGCGCCAAAAGTGTGCCAGTATCGGATGTTTTCATGCCATTGGGGTTAGCTTTGAGCGCTTGCCACCCCCTCGGGGTGGTTGTATGAGTCTGAAACTATCTCTGTGAGCTCGCTGGTTACGGCGAGGCCCAACTAGAATCTAAGGCACAACATGGCTCGGCAGCTAAGGCCGTTTTTTTTCTCAATGGAGCTTTCTTGCCCGACTTTGAGCATGGCTCCGGTATTGGCGATTGTGCGTATGGTGGCGGGTGTTGCCCTGAATAAGGATAACGGCCCGACCCCGCTGGGGAGACTGAGTAGGTTTTGCCAACCCGGGCCGAACCACGTTGAATTCAACGTGGAGAGGTTTAGCATGAAATCGAAGCCACAGGAAAAGACTTCAAAAGGAACCGACCGTCCTGGCCCGGGCCACTGGCACGAGATGAACCGCCAGCAACGACGGGAGACCATGCGGAAGATCCAGAGTGATGACCTCAGCCTGGAAGTGCTGCACCCCGATGCTGCCGGCATTGATATCGGCAACGAATCCCACTACGTGGCTGTGCCCCCGGCGCGGGATAGCCAACCGGTACGTCGCTTCGGGTGCACCACTGCCGAACTGAAGACGATGGCCCAATGGCTGAAGCAATGCGGGATTCGGACCGTTGCGATGCAATCCACGGGCGTGTACTGGATCGCGGTATACGACATTCTGGAAGCAGCGGATTTGGAAGTGTACTTGGTGAATGCGCGAGAGACGAAGAATCTGCCAGGGCGCAAAAGCGACGTGCAGGAGAGTCAATGGCTGATGAAGCTGCATACCTATGGGCTGTTGCGCAATTCGTTCCGGCCGTCGCAGGAAATTCGCAAGATGCGAACGTACTGGCGGCAGCGCAATGATCTGGTGCAGGCGGCCGGGCGGCACATTCAGCGGATGCAGAAGGCGCTGACGCAGATGAATATCCAACTGGCCAATGTGCTCACTGACGTGAGCGGAATGACGGGACAAGCGATCATCCAGGCGATTCTGGCCGGTGAACGCGATCCGCATAAATTGGCTGAGTTTCGCGATCCTCGCGTGAAGGCAAGCCAGCTGGAGATCGCGCGGAGCCTGGAGGGCAACTGGCAAGAAGACCTGCTGTTCGTGTTGAAGCAGGAGCAGGATGGTTACGAGTTTTGCCAGAAGCAGATGCTCGAGTGCGATCGGCAGGTCGAGCAGTATCTGCAGAAGCGGGAGGACCGGAGCAATGGTGCCCCTCTACCAGAAGAAAACCGAAAAGGGAGGCTCAAGAAGAAGAAAGGGAATGCTCCACAGTTCAACTTGCGCGGAGAATTGTTTCGCATGAGCGGTGCGGACTTGACTCAGATCGACAGCATCGATGTCATGACCGCGACGACCATCCTCAGCGAAGTGGGATGGGATATAAGCAAATGGGAGACCGAGGACCATTTCGTTTCTTGGTTACGTCTGTGTCCGGACAATCGAATCAGCGGAGCCAAGATCATTGGGAAAGGTCGCCTGCCGACGAAGAATCGAGTCAGTATCGCTTTGAAGATGGCGGCCAGCACGCTTCGAAGAAGCAGCGCATATCTAGGAGCCCAGTTTCGTCGGTTGAGAACCAAGCTGGGGGCTCCCATCGCCATCAAGGCCATGGCGGCCAAGTTGGCCCGATTGGTGTACCGCATGCTGCGCTACGGGATGAAGTACGTCGACCAAGGGGCGGAGTTCTACGAGGCCCAATACCGCAACCTACAGATCAGACACCTAAAGTGGAAAGCTGCCAAGCTAGGATTTCAAGTTGTCGCAGCTCCTGCAACTTAAGACGTGGGAGTTTCTGGGGAGCGAAAAGCAGATTCCCCAAATTGCTGAAAACACAGAGAGGTCAAAGTAGGGAATGGAGTTGTTGGAGTCGGATGGTGGGCGCCCAAGGCAGGTGCTCTACCCCAAAAGAAGCCGAACCGGCTGTAACCAGCCTTAAGATTCAAATTGGATTCGGCCTTAAGCATGGGGCCGAAAAAATGAGGGTGGACTGGGATCAAGAACCCACCCAAAAAATCGATAATTCTTGACTCTACTTGCTACTAATTTCGACTGATTTGAGGGTTTCGGATCCTCTTCGGATTCTGGCGGTTGGAGGGAAATAAAAATGCGCATTGAAAACAAGAGGCATACCAACGCTCACCAGCCTCTCACCTCCCACTCACCAACGGAGACTTCAATCCCCCCCTCTCCGCCACAGCAGAAATCATCAGTAAACCTGCGGCTATTTGCGCCTTGCTACTACTTTTTCATGATTACTACAACTTAAAATACCCGTGTGTAAATAAGTATCGGTTGTAAATTCTCGAGGATTTGGCTTCCACTTGTTTTTGACAGTCCCCTCTGTAGGAGCCATGACCGCTACATTAATAAGGTGGACTTTTCGGATTCGAGTCCACTCGGGTCTGCCAGTTGTTTCAAACATTTAGCGCAAACTACAAAATTGGATCTCGGCACTTTCGTCATAAAGAATAATTTGGGGTGCGATTGATTTGGCCGACAGCAACTGATGAAGGTAGCTATCGATGATTGAAAGTATCCTCGAAGAACCTCGCAGAACCGCTCGCCATAGCTCGGCAACGGATGGCGCCACTTGTTAAGGAGCGGGAACAATTTCTCTCTACTGCTTCCGGAGGGGAAGAGTCGACGACGGTCGATTGCGGCTTATCTCATCCACGCTGTGTGTGTTGAAACTTACATATCTTCGAGACGTGAAAGTCGAAATGGATAAGATGGTATTCGCCGAGGTGGACGACAATGAGTTCAGATGAACGGAAATTTAATCCCGGTGAGCCATATTGGAGCCCTGTTGAACCGGTCTGCGATGAAATAGAAATTTGCCAAAACCCAGAAGAATTTGCGCGTACTTTTGCCAGAGTTCCCGGACCGGCTGGATTGTTAGACGCGGTACATTTCTCTCAATCAGAAGTGTGCAAAGGTGGATCCGACCAGTTCTTGTCAAATTCCAGGCAATTGATTCGGAGTGCCTCAATTCGCTCGACCAAAAGTTATATGGAGTAAGAAAAAGTGACTTGCTTCGCTTGTCGCAGATGAACTCGGATTTTCTCGTCTCACGGATGAACGGTTTCTACGACGATTACATTCGATCCCCTCCAGGACTTGCCTTCGTGCGTCAGGCACTGAGTCGCCTCGTCCCAATGAAGCCGCGTGATGAAACCGCCGTTGTGCTCATACGAATAGGTAGTTCCGTCATCTGAAAAGAGCGTGAAATCCGCATCCGCCCCAGGATAGACGCGCAGCGAAGCAATCGCCTGCGGTTGTTGCGCGCTGAGCACCTCGGTGCCGAGCGGCAGAATGGAACCAGCCCGAACAAAAAGCGGAATGGTGTCGATGGGTGCAGCGGTCGTGATGGTCTGGCCGCCCTGGATTCGTTCGTTGGTCCAGTAGTTATACCAATCCGAACCGGCAGGTAAATAGACCTTGCGGCTGGTTGCTCCTTGCTCCGTGACGGGGGCCACGAGAAAGGCCGGTCCGAACATGTATTCGTCCGGGATATCCATGACGTTCGGGTCATGCGGAAAATCCATGAAGAGAGCGCGCATGAAGGGAGCACCCGTCTGGTAACTACCATAGGCCAGTGAGTACGTGTACGGAAGTAGGTGATAACGCAGACGCAGATACTTCTCGAGAATGGGCTCAGCCTGGCGACCGTAGGACCAAACCTCGTTGTGGTTTCTCTCTCCGTGCGCCCGCATCACCGGCTGGAAGGCACCCCACTCGAACCAGCGGACGAAGAGCTCAGGATAATCTTCATATCTGTCCACTGTGGAGCGCGCCTCGGTAGGGTCGACGAGCGGTTTGTGCGCAGGTTGATAGCCGGGCGAGAGGGTTGGCGAGAAAAATCCGGCAATATCCGTGTCCCAGTAAGGCATGCCGCTGGCGGTAAAGTTCAGGCCAGCGGGAATCGAACGCTTCAGCATGTCCCAGGTCGAGACGATGTCACTCGACCAGAACACCGTGCCATTGCGTTGCGCTCCCAGATAGGCAGCGCGCGCCAGGATCATCACGCGGCGACTGTCGCCGAAGTCGCGCCGGAAACCCTCGTAAACCGACGCCGTGTGGAACAGCGGGTAGACATTGTAATAGCGAGAACCCGAGCCGATGAAGAAAAAGTCCTTCGCTGGATCCACATCGGGTTCCGTCTCGTCGAGCCAGATGTAATCGAAACCGTAAGGCTTCACGTAGCGATCTCGGATGGATTCCCACCACCACTTGGCCGCGTCGGGATTGGTGGTATCAATGTTCGGTCCGATCTCCTTTGAGGCCCAACCTACGTCGGGCGTGCCCTCCGCGGTGTGAATGAGCCAGCCTTTCTGGCGCAGCATGTCGTAAAACTGCGTGCCAACGGAAAAGTGCGGCCACACGCTCAACAGCGTGGTGATGCCCATGGTATGGAGTTGCTGGTTCATCGCGGCCGCATCGGGCCACCGCGTGGTGTCCAGGTCCAGTTCGCCCTGCTTGGTCATGTTCAGGAAGTCCACTACCAGCACGTCTAACGGCAGATGGCGGTCACGATACTCTTTCGCAACCTGCAGCAGTTGTTCCTGCGTGGGATAGATCGCCTTGCTTTGGATGTAGCCATAGGTGGCCTTCGGCAATAGATGCGTGACGCCGGTCAACTGGCGATAGCCCTGGTAGATATCGTCTGTCTTATCGCCTGCGATCACAAAGAAAGAGACGCGGTCGGCGATTTCGGACGACCAAACGTTCTGCTGGTTGAAGCCCAGATCGATTGTTGTCTTTGAGGGGTTATCCCAGATCAGACCGTAGCCACCGCTCGAGACCAGAAAGGGAACGCAGACGTTCTCTCCGCCAATTGCCCCGTAATCATGCCAACATTTGATTTGATGGCCGCGCAGGTCGAGAACGCCCTGTTGCTGTTGGCCAAGCCCGTAGTAATGCTCGGCTGTGGGCGAATCGAAGGTGGCGGAAACGTGGTACCCGGCGTCCGCCTTTTCTTGCTTCGCAGCCCCTCCCGCCGATCCTTCCGATTCATTCGGAAGCATAGACCATCGCCACATCGTCAAAAGCGGCTCGCCCGTGGTCTTCGATATGGAGATCGAATCGTTGTACCTCCCACGGCTCCAGTCTCCATAGAAGTAACGGTTCCTGAGGGTCTGATTCAACTCGTCGAGTGGCATTGGTTTCGGCGGTGCCAGACTCTTCGGTGCGATTCGGATCAGCAACCGCGCTGATCGAATGACGTCGTATCCGGCGGAGTCTTGCTCGTGTGTCCATCCCGCCATCGAAGGCGTGCCCACGATTCCATAGCCCGGTGCCGCCAGCGCCGCAAGCTTCTCCGAGCTCATGGTCACCCGGACAATATTGTCACCGAAAGGCTCGATGACGATGGTCCGATTGTCGTGCTCGATTACGTACCGGCTGGCTTGATCCGGCGACTCACCAGAGGCTAGGCAGGCCAAGCCAACCATCAGGAACATCGCCGCTAGGGCAGGTACAACCACATTCGCTGTTCTCCGAAATCGTGACTTCAAGCTAGGTCCAAGCGACGGCTGCATCTGCGATGCCCCCGATCCATTACGTGGAAGTGGCAGGTCCTTTTGCTGCATGAGTACGAACATCGTATGAAGACCGCGTTGAACAAGTCAACAGACGTTCGTCGACTAACGAGCGAAGAATACGATTTCTCAAATCTCTAACTATTACTGCAACAGAGATTGTGTCTTCACGCATGTAGATGATCCGCGCTTTGCTAATACTTTTTTTGGAATTACTTGAATTATCGTGAAGATCCAATTCAAAAGCAGCAGGGACTTAACTTAAAGGGTGCACGGCCGTTTTTGTATTCTTGGCCTTCCGAGTCGTAGGAGCAACGACCGCTACCTCAATTAGATAGGTTGGAAGGACTGAACCAAGAAAAAGTAAGCGGGCGCGGCCCTCTTGGGACGTAGTACGCGTCGTCCTTTGGAAGGGGTGCGGTGACGGCACAGAATCAACAGGATGGAGGCTATATCTGCCAATGAAGCATGATCGAGGAAAGCTAGCTACCCGGAACTCCTTGCTCGATGCCCAAAAACTTCGAGACGTCATTTCTGGATCAACTCCCAAGCCGCGACAATTGTGGCACCAATAAATAGAATATTGCCTTAGAGTAGTGGCGACCACGAGGCGGGCGCGCGCTTATGCCACAGGCAGGAATTGGCCCGTCATGGAGATCACAAAATGATTTTGTCGGCCGCGGGAAGCTCAAGTTACGCTCGTCCATTTTTCTTGCCCTTCGCGGTTCTGCCTGGCAAACGTCTATCCGTCATCCGAACCCTTCTTTTCGGTCTCATTCTCGTGGTGATAGGCGCGAACGCGCCTTTTGCCAGCGCGCAGAAGGTGGAATTGACCGTTGATGTGTCCAAGACCGGCGTGAAAATCGATCGCAACATTTTCGGCCAGTTTGCCGAGCACCTGGGACACGGTATTTATGATGGGATATGGGTGGGCCCCGACTCGACGATTCCAAATACCCGGGGCATTCGCAACGATGTCGTTCAAGCGCTCAAGGCGATCCGGGTACCAAACGTGCGCTGGCCCGGCGGGTGCTTTGCCGATGAATATCACTGGCGCAAAGGGATCGGCCCGCAACGAACCGTGACACTCAATCCCAACTGGGGCGGCGTAATCGAGTCAAACACTTTTGGAACGCACGAGTTCATGGACTTCCTCGACCAGATTGGTGCGGAGGCCTACCTTTCCGTCAACGTCGGCTCCGGAACTCCAGAGGAAGCAGCGGAATGGCTGGAATACCTAACCACCGCTCAGCCGACGACTCTGGCAAATGAACGCACGGCCAACGGGCATCCTGCTCCTTATAAGGTTGCGTTTCTTGGCATCGGTAACGAAAGCTGGGACTGCGGCGGCAACATGACGCCTGATTATTATTTGAGCCAGCTCAAGATTTACAGCCGCTTCGTCCGCAACTTCAATCCAGCTCAGCAGGACAAGCAGCAGATGCTCAAGATCGCTGTTGGCCCTGGCGGCAGTGAATCCCGCTGGACTGAGTGGACCGACGCCATCATGAAGGCGTATCAGAGCCACACCTGGAGTTGGGACATGAATGGGCTTTCGATGCATTCCTACACCGTTGTGAAATGGCCGCCTTCCTATGCTTCGGTGGGGTTCGGAGAGACCGAATACGCGCAGATTCTCAAGTCCACGCTAGAGATGAATGATCTCATCGCGAAGCACTCCGCCATCATGGACAAGTACGACCCGCAAAAAAAAGTGGCGCTTGTCGTGGATGAGTGGGGCGGCTGGTACGCGCCGCTTCCCGGCAGCACTCCCGGCTTCCTCGTCCAGCAAAACAGTTTGCGCGACGCCATCCTCGCTGCGCTGAACCTGAACATTTTTGCGCAGCATGCCGACCGCGTTCGCATGGCCAACATCGCGCAGATGATCAACGTGCTCCAGGCCATGATCCTCACCGACAAAGAGAAAATGGTTCTCACGCCGACTTACTACGTCTACAAAATGTACGTTCCGTTCCAGGACGCCACCTTCGTGCCCGTCACTTTCGACGCTGGCACGTATACACACGACGGCATCACTCTGCCGCGAGTGGATGCCATTGCAGCGAAAGACAAAGCCGGAAAATTGTGGCTGGCCATCAGCAACGTTGATCCAAATCAGTCCGCTGAATTGGAAGTTAGTCTGGCCGGCATGAATGCAAAATCGGCGGCAGGAGAAACGCTGACCGCTCCCAAGGTCGACAGCGTAAATACATTCGACGCACCAAATACAGTCGTGCCGAAGCCAATTTCTGCGAAAGCCCAAGACGGCAAGCTAACTCTCGAATTAGCTCCCAAATCCGTAACGGTAATCGCAGTCGGGCATTGAAGCTAAACAGAAGCATCGCGCAAGCTCCTCGGCGATGCTGTTTCAAGAAAGGGTCACAATGAGCAGTGCGAAACTATTCGGTGGGATTTTGCTCGCGATAGCGGCTGGACTAGCTCCTCAGCTCGCAGCCCAATTGCAAACCGATGTGCCTCCGCCAGTTGCTGGTGCGAAACCAGTGACGGTCGACTATATCAAGGTTCACGGGACGGCTCTGGAAGGCAATTTGGAAGGAGACGCGGTCGATCGCGACGTGTTCGTGTTCCTTCCGTCGAGTTATGCCCAGGAAAAATCCCGGCGCTATCCGGTCGTCTACGCTTTGCACGGTTTCTCCATCGGCGCCGAGCAATGGACGCATGAAATCCATGTGCCGCAGACGATCGAAGGCGCCTTCGCGCAAGGCGCGAAAGAAATGATCGTGGTACTGCCCGATTCGAAGACTCTGCACAACGGCTCGATGTATTCGAGTTCCGTGACCACCGGCGATTTCGAGCAGTTCATTGCGCGTGACCTGGTCTCTTACATCGATGCGCATTACCGCACGATTCCAGATCGTCTGAGCCGGGGACTCGTAGGCCACTCGATGGGAGGTTACGGCGCTACCCGCATTGGCATGAAGCATTCCGACATGTTTGGGAGTTTGTACATCATGAGCCCTTGCTGCTTATCTCCCCGGCCAGCCGTGAGCCCGGAAATCGCAAAGAGCCTTGAAGCGGCCAAAACACCTGCGGATTCCGCAAGCCTGCCATTTTTTGCGCGTGCCACGTTAGCCTCCGCGGCTGCATGGTCACCCAATCCGAAGAATCCCCCGCTTTATCTCGACCTGGCCACGAAAGAGGGAGCGCCGCAGTCGGACGTTCTTGCGAAATGGGCTGCCAATGCGCCACTCGCTTTTATTGATCAGTACGTAGGAAGTCTCCGCCAGTATCGTGCTATCTCCATAGATGTAGGTGACCAGGACGGCTTGCGGGTCGATACCGCAAAGCTCCACGAAGTCCTTGATAAGTATGGAATCACGAACAGCTTCGAAGTGTATTCGGGCACGCACACAAGCAAAGTGGCCGACCGCTTTCAAAATCATGTGCTGCCTTTCTTCAGTCAGAACCTCTGCTTTCAAGCGAGCTGCCAGTGAGTGCTGTCCATGACGGATGTGATTCCGTCCATTGCACCCAACAACTGTCGCCGAGTAGTCCAAAAGAAATCTGGCAACAACTCAAACAACCGTTGCAGCACAACGGAAGATGTCGTTCCTTCAGACCGATCCTTTACGCCGTTACGGCACTGCAAGGCGACGATTTTCCGTTGCGAGACAATCTGAGTTGCTTTGAGGTAGTGTCACGTTATGTGAGGTCTTCTCAGTGGTAACCCACTTCGTGGAATGTCGGCAACTGGGAAGTTGACTTCTGATTTGCCCGCGATCCAAGAGTTTCTACGATCGATTCTCGGCGCATGCGCATGCGGCATGTCGTAAGACTTGGGCGCACATGCGCACAAAGTCCGGCGATTTTTCATGACGGCATTCTCGTAAATCCGATGAACGCCACGCCGTAATCTAATTCTTCCCCCAAAAAAGGCGCTCGGCCCGCTCGGAGCCGCCGGGCGCTTTTAGTACTGGCTCTACTTTGATTCCTTAATGATCGCCTCCGCAGCGTTCCCCGCCACCACCCAGCTTGCCGACCCGGCCACCACGGCTTCATCCTCAAACCACAGAAACCCGAAGTCATCGATGCACTCCGGAAAATCCGGCTTGATGACGATGTATCCGGGAATCACGGCGCCCGGAATGTACGAATTGTCCGCGCGATTGTTGCTGTAGATCTTCGTCTTCGACACCGTCCCCACTCCAGCCACATACGAAGTGCTGGATACCGGGTGCGTCCCAAGAATGTAGTTGACCGCGCGAAGTGTGTATTCAGGGCTGACCAGCTCCGGAAAGGTCTTATGCAGGAAATACATTCGAATAGCCATGTCCACCACGGCGCCCGATCCGCCCCACGTGCCGAGACTCGGCGGCACCCCGAAAGGAGTGGCGCCCAGCCGCTCATCCAATCCCGCCATATATTTCTTCACCGCTTCGCGCATTTGATCCTTCGCGCCGGCGTCCAGGTAAGGCAATGCCCGCACCGCGCTCCAGCCATGCGAGTCCATCTGTTGCGGCGTGATCATCTGCGGGAACAATTCCTTCAGCCGGGACTTGTATGGCTCGGCGCCATTCGTAGCGATGGTCAATTCCAGCGCCGCTGCCCACTCCAGTCCGGCACTATATCCTCCACGACCGGAGCCGGCCGGGGGAGTTGGTTGTGCGCCAGTCGTACCCGTGTTTGTCGGAGCACCCCCGCTGCTCGCTGCGTTACCACCGCTTTGAGCACCAGAGACCACGCCCTGCGATGCGGCCAGCACACCGCCTCCCGGCGCGCCTGCCGGAGCCGCTCCCCCCAAGCCGCCGCCCGCCGGATTCTGCGTTGGATGAGCCTTCTCCTCGTTCCAAGCCTTGATCGCGGTATCCAGGCAGTCTCTCGCTAACGCATCGTCCCAGCCTTTCAGCGTATCCGCCGCTGCAGCCAGCGCTGCAATGGCGTTCCACTGGAAAAACGGGTTGTTCGTAGTGAAGATCCATCGATCGTCCGGCCTGCCGGAGTAGTCACCTTGCGTTTCGTTCGGGCCGAGCTTCGGGTCGTAGATGCGGCCGTCCGTTTTCGAAGCGCCGTCGCCCACCTGGGTATACTGCCGCAGATCTGGCTCGTGAGTGCCACGGATGGCGTGGCCGATGTTGTGGAACTGCGCCAGGATGAGCAGCGCGCCATGCTTCACCTGCTGCACCGTATCCGGCACGCCATCGGGCCGGTGCATCTCCACCTCACGAGCGTTTTCATCCACCGTAAGCTCGTCGTACGTGAGATGAAATTCGCGATACGCCAGCGCCAGGCTCTGAATCACGCTCAGCTGCGCCGGTTCCTCCAGGTCGAAATCTCCGGCGTCATACCACCCGCCCATATTCATACCAGGGATGTGATCGCCGCCTTTGTACTTCCCATCCGTCGCTGTGGCCTGGTTCCAGCCGTCAAATTGCTCCCCAACCACCGGCGCCATGCGCCCATCATCCAGGTGCGAAGCGCCATGCCACACCCGGTATGCTTCGCGAACCGCAACGTGATCCATCTGCTCCGCAAGGTGATGGTCCAGGCTGTCCTGCCAGATCTTTGCGTAGACGTCCTGCGAAATCGGGAAAGGGGCCGTGCGCTGATCTGCGTACTCGATTACGTAAAGGCCGGGTTCCCTCACGGAGGTGAAGTCGAATTTCGAATACACGTAGCGCAGCCACGGCGTCGCGGGCGTGATCGGACCCTCGAACACTTGCTGGTAAGATCCGTGTTCCGTCAGGCGCAACACTCGGGCCGTCTTCGGGCCGTCGTATTTCGGGTCGAGTTCGAGCACCGCCACCTTGGAGAAGCCCGGCGCATAACCCACCTGGCTGTGCGCGATCATCGGCGGCCGTGTCCAGTTCGGGATCACGTCCGGACGGATGTGCCACACGACGGCGCCCGTGGTTTTTCCCGAAGGGATCAGCGAACGCAACACGAACCAGCCGTTCTGCGCGCGGTCGCGCCCATCGAACAGCATCAGGTTGGCGGTATCCGATATCACGTTCACTCGGGCCAGCGCGTCGTCCACGCCCAGAGTGATGCTCTTGCCTTCGGCGAACGGCAGCGGCTGCGTGTATCCTTTGGCCTTGTCCCAGTCCTCCAGGTAGTACGCCTTTTTGGGCACATCCGCCAAGGGCAAAACTTTCGTCATCGCGTCGTTCGGCGTTCGCGGGAAGATGCCGGCTTTGCTTCCGTCCACCACGAAGGCCTTGCCCATGTAGATCGACGGCAGAAACTCCAAATTGAAGCCCGCCCGCCCCTCCAGTTTCTGCGGTAGCGGCTTATCGAGATTGATGCTGACTCTCACCCCGCCCGGCTCCGCTGCCACTTCCAATGTGTAACTGAAATCGAACGTCGGGAAACTGAGGTCGGCAATTAGCCGGTCGTTCACCTTGTCCGCGTGGCGGCCCTTAAGCGTTGCCACCAAGTCCCACTGCTCCGGCGTTGGCATCAGGCGAACGTCGCCGTTCGTGGCGATGCGCTGGCCGTGCAGAATCATCTCCATGGCCGTATTCTTTTGGTCCACAAAGACCGGATGATACGTGCTGTCGTAGAGAAAAACGCTGAAACCTTGAGTATCAAGGTAATTCTTGTCGGTCACCTTCATGGAAAAATCCGTGCCGGACAAGCCTGAGGCCGAAAGGACCAAGAGGGTACAAACGATTCGCGTAAGCATAATTTGGGATTGATGCTACTCCTTTGCCCCAACATGATATGACATGCAGACCATCTGGGCGCCCTTTGTTCCGCAGGCTGCCGCAACCCATGACAAACGCACACAGCGCGTGAAACTGGCACGTTCGGGGTCTCTGTTGTAAAGAAAAGGAACACATTCAATTTCCAGATCGTCGACGATACGCGGTGTGGCGCAATTCTCTCGGAGTTTTGACATCGCTCAATTGAGCGTGATTACTCTCGATGTTTCTTAAAGACCTGCCGCTTAGGCGTTGCACCGGCGAATATTGGGATCTGCCAGTGTGCCTGGTTAGAGTTGGTCACTCAAACCAACGCGGGGAACCGGGTCGCAGTCAACCCCTCGCTAGGTGAAGTGGCGATTGTGCGCAAACCATTTGTACAAATAGCCAACCATTCGTCCAAACAGCTATGGAAATCGAGGAGGGTACGATTTTGCATCCGCGGTTAGCGGACTTCCACAATAATGAGCGATACGTCGTCGGCGAGGGGACCGTGCCTCCAGGCAGCAACGCCGTCGAGAATTGTCTTCTGCATATCCGGGAGTGGTAGCTTTGCCGATTGAAGGACTAAATCTTCCAGACCCTCGATGCCAAGCATCTCATCCAGGCAGTTGAAAACCTCCACGAGGCCATCGGTGTACAAAATGAGGCGATCACCCGGTGATAGTTCAACTTCAATGGATGGCTCGGACGGTGTAGTTTCGGAGAGGCAACCGAGGATACCGTTTCGCGACTCAAGGCGGCGGAGGTTGCCATTTGAGACGAGTATTGCCGGCGGCTGGCTGGCGGCAGAAAAGCTTAGTCGGCGTCCATCGTGGCTGAAACGGGCTGCGGCCATCGTGAAGAAAAACCCGTCGACCGGGATCCGAGTATGTACGAAATGATGAAGCTCCCGCAGCAAAGTTCCTGGCTCGGGTTTGCGTCCCAGTGCATGCAGAGTTTCAGAATAGATGCGGTTAGCCATTAACGCCGAACCAACTCCATGTCCGGAAACGTCGGATAGAACAATGCTGAGAGAATCATCGCCTTGCGAGTGGACTACGCCAAAGTCGCCGCCAATGGTGCGGGCTGGGCTGTAGTACGCCTCCACGGCGAGGTTTTTCCAAATTAGACTATGCGGCGCAAGGGATTGCTGCACATGTGCGGCGAGGGCGAGCTCGGCATCCATTTCATCTTGCCGCTTTTGAAGGAGTGAATTCGATTCGCGAAGCTGCTCCTCGATACTCTTTTGCGCGCTGATGTCGGTTACGATAAGCAGCACGTACTCCTGCTTGTCGGGACCCTGAATGACCCGGCCGCTAAAGATCGCTGGGATTTTGGCCCCGTCTTTCCGAGGCAAATAGAACTCACTGCGGTGGCGGCCGTAACGGTGTCCTGATTCGTGTTGCCTTTTTATAGAGGGAAGATCTTCGCTGGGGAAAATCATATCGGGCGTACGGCCCTGAATCTCGTCGCGCTCGAAGTGTCCCATGCGCCTAAGGGCTTCGTTTGCAAAGATCACTCGAAGCTGATCATCAACGACGACTACACCTTCATTGAGTTCTTCGAGGATCGTCTCCATCTCGCGAAGCCAATCTGGAGTTTCGATGTTGGTGCCTGGCATAGCTTTGCTCACTGACATAGTAATTCCCCTTCAGGGACTACCTGATGATTTGCGTAACCCAGGTTCCGAGAGTGGTGTGGGTCGCTGTCCATCAACCTTGTGATCGTGGCGAACAGAAGACAGACCGATACTCCACACATCAGCACCCCGGCCATGCTCTCAAGAGGCCCTAAGAGCCTCCAGTTGCTAGGAAGAGTCACGTCGCCGTAACCGACGGTGGCGTAACTGCTCGAGGAGAAGTAAAAAGAGAGTTCCCACGAAGGAAAGCATTGCAAGCGGTAGAAACTCGCCCACAGAAGGATCACGAGCCCATGGAGAATAATGATTGCGATCGTCGACTTCACTACCAGGACAGCCGAGCGAACCGGACCGATTCCTTGGCCGCCCTTGGCCGTAACGCCCCGTAGCCACTCAACGAGCGCCGCAACCCCAGCACACTGCAAACAGAGTGTGAGGACTAACAGAAGAGCGGCGGCAGAGGCTTGAGGTATGAGTGTCATTTTCATTGCTTTCAGGTTGTTTGCGGAACGGCTTTAGCCGCTTCAGGCAGTTCGTTACGCATGGTGGACTCATTGGCTTCCCATCGAATGATCTTCAGGTCGAGCACGAATATGCTGTAAAGGACCGGCACCAAGAGCAGAGTGATAAAGGTGGCGACGCCAAGTCCACCGATCTGTGCGTAACAAAGAGGCTGCCACAGCGGACCGCCTTCGAGAGCAAGCGGGAAAAGAGCCAGGATCGTTGCTCCCACTGTGATCATTACAGGGCGAATTCGCTGGATGCCCGCATCGGCCAGAGCTTGGACCAGTGGTTCGCCCTTTGCGTGCATTTCCTCGATGAAGTCGAACAGCACGATGACGTGGCTGACAATCACGCCTATCAGGCTGGCGATGCCAAGAAAAGCCATGAACCCGAAGGGCGTATGCATGATCGCGAGGGCGATCAGAGAGCCGATCACGCCATAAGGAGCAGCGGCGAATACCAAAAGAGGTTTGACGGCGTTATTGAATTGAACGAGCAAGGCCAAGTAAATCCCAATCAAAGAAATCAGCAGAACGATTTTGAGATTTGCGAAGCCGTCTAATTGCTTGGCCCTTTCACCACCAATCCGCATCTGATATCCGGGCGGAAGATTTTTCTGGAACTCCTGCAATTTCGGAATAATCGGATCGATTACTTCCGATGCGAGAACTCCAGGCTGTGGATAACACAAGATGGAAATGGTGCGAAAGTGCTCTCGCCGCGCGATACGACCGGTTTGCAGGAGGTGCTCCAAATTTGCGACCGACAGTAGAGGCACGCGGTTATTCGTCTGTGAGCTGTACACATAAAGGTTCTTGATGTCGGCAAGCTGACCGCGCTCCTGCATGCGAAGGCGCGCCACGACAGGAATGTTCTTGTTCCCTTCCTTGAACACGCCTACTTGGGTTCCACTCATTGCCGCGCTTGACGCGCTTGCGACATCGGCGTTGGTGATGCCCACCATGTTCGCGCGGTCAGGGTCGATTTGAACTTGCAGCTGAAGATTGTCCGGAAACCAGTCATCTCGAAGAACGGAAATGCCCGGGGCCTGGGCCACAATCTCCTGGGCCTGCCGACCGATCGTTCGCAACGTACGGATATCGTCAGCTTCGTTTTTCGCGTCCACGTCCGCCTGGCCGGAGATCGTCAGCTCCACCGGATTCTCCACCGGGTTTGTTTGCAGCTGCCGCACAGTGATCCATGCGCCCGGGATCTGCTTTGCAAGGGCGTCCTGTATCGGTCGTTTCAACTTCGGAGTGGCTTCCTTGTCCGTTACTTCAACAATGATTTGCGCGTAGTTCGTTTGCGGCATTTCCGGTGAGACGGAAAACCAGAAACGCGGTCCGCCGCCGCCGTAAAGGTTGTCAGCGACTTGAGAAGATGGCCACGCTCGCCCTTCGATCCAAGCTCGGGCGAAGCTTCGATCACTTTCCGAACCACTTCTTCAGCCTGGACTGCGGCATCACTGGTCGCACTCAAAGGCGCGTCATTTGGAAGCCAAACGTCCAGATAAAACCAATACTGAACATCCTCAGGGAAGAATTGAGTCTTCAAGCGAGAACCGAAAAGTCCTCCACCGATGAGAAAAACAAGAGATCCGGCAAGAACGGCCCAACGATGTTTTATGGCTCTTTGGACAAGCCGGTTGTAGAAACCGTAGAAGCCTCGTTCGCGTCTATCCTCGATAGTAGGTTCTGGCTTTGCCGGGGCACGTTGAATGTAGTACCCCAAGAATGGGACGAACGTCATTGCAACGAATAGCGCGGACAGCAGCGAGGCCGTCATGACGATCGGCAGACTCTTCAAGAACTCGCCGGTATTTCCGGTCAGCATCAGGAACGGCAGGTACGCAATGATATTCGTAATCGTCGCGTAGAAAATCGCAGTCGCAAGCTTAGTTGGACCGAGCCAGGAAGCAATCTTGCGAGATGAGCCTTCCGCCAGCTCGCGCTTGATGCCGTCTCCCGCCACGACCGGCACGTCCACAAGAAGCCCCAAAGCGATGATGAGCGTCGCAATCGAAACCTGCTGAAGATCAATTCCCAGCACATAAACGATTCCGAATGTCATCGCCAGCGTAATTGGTATCGCCAGCGCCATGATCAAGGCCAGGCGCCATTCCCAGAAGCCGAGCAGCGCAGTAATCACGACGAGGACTATGGCTTCCAGGAGTGCCCGGATAAAAAGATGGATGTTCTCCTTAACCTGAAGGGGTTGATCCGAAGTGTGCGCCAAAATGAGGTCTGCGGGAAGAATATGATGAAGCTGCGATAGCTTTTCGTTTACCGACTCGCCAAAGCTCGCGATTTGCTTTTTGTCGCGCATGTAGACTGCCAACGTAACGGCGCGGCTGCGCTGCCAACGCCCACTCTTGTCCTGCCAGGTGTAGTAGTTCAGATATTGTGCAGGGGCTTGATAGCCGCGGCTGATCTGGACGAGATCTCGCAGATACACCGGGGCACCTTCCGACGTAGTCGAAACCGCGAGATCACCGATGCCCTTCGCCGTATCGAATGTTCCCGAAGGGACGAGCGCGACTTTACGGTCGGCCGTTTCCATATTTCCAGCAGGCGCAATAATGTTTCGGGCGGAAAGTACTTTGGAGAGATCAGCCGGGCGCAAACCGTACGCTGCAAGCCGATCCTGCGAATAGTCCAGATAGACAGCTTGCGGTAAAACACCACGCGTTTCGACTTTCGAGACCTCGGTAGCGCCCTGAAGGGTACGGCCGATCAAGTCGGTAAAGTCATCGAGGTCGGAGTAACTGTATTTGTCGCCGGCAACGCTGGCCAGCTTCTCTCTTGTTTCGCTGGGGTCGCGGATGATCGCCAGCTCCCACGCATCCGGATGCAGCTCGGATCGTTTCAGTCGCTCCGAGAGGAAGCGCTGGATGAAGGCCCGAATCGCAGTGTCATCTGCTTCGGAAATTCCATCTAAACCGATAAAACCACTACCCTGAACGATTTCCGAATCTCGAATAATCCCAGCACTCTGGGCTTCCTGTTGAAATAAATATCCTGCGTCTAGAACTTCGCGCGCCGAAATGGATTGTGGAAATGAATCCACGATCGTGACGTGCTGGCCCGTTCTATTCCGCTGTTTTGAACTACGGGCTTTGCGAAGTGCCGCTTCAACGGAATTGGCGCGGGCTGCTATTTCAATATCATCCGCTTTCGGGCTCGCAACCGTTAGCATCAACGCGGCGGTGTCTCCGAAATCACTTTGGAAAACGATAGGGCCCGCGCCTTGCGGTAATTGATCATTAAGCGCATTCAGCTTGAGATTGATGTCGCTGAATTGGCGCTTCGTATCCTTCACACTCTCATCCAGCTGTAGGTACACAAACGAATAGCCAGGGAGAGAGATGGATTTGACGCCATAGTCTGCGTCCGTTCCGGGATGAATCGTTTTGTTCTCTGCGGCAACGTCTTCAATGCGCCGGGTAACGAACTGCTCGACCTGCTCTGCTGTAGCTCCGGGCCAAGGACAAGCCGCCACGGCGACGCGCACGGGGATTTCTGGGTCTTTTCGCTGCGGCATGGATGTGTAACCGAACCAGCCCCAAACGAGCACCGCGACGAGCATCATCCAGGAAATGTGTGGGTGCTCAACAAAGAACCGAGTGATACTGTGACGATTGGTGATGTCTTGCTTTTGTTCGTGCGCCATTTTTCTATGCCTCTATCGGAGAACTTGAACTAAATCGCCATCCTTCAAATCGGCGACTCCAACTACGACGATCTTTTCCCCTGGATTAACATCTTCCACCGCCACGTCACTGTCGTGGGTCTCACCTAACGTCACCGCTCGCAAATGTGCGGTCCATTTGCCGTTCGCTTCGCTGGCGACGAAAACGCCATAGCGTCCAGATGCGGACGGGTCAGCGACAACAGCTGCCAAAGGCACGGAAGGTGCCGGAGCCTTTTCAACGCCAGAGAGAGTGAGCGAAGCAATCATTCCCGGCTTTAGATAACTCTTGGGATTGGACACGGTCACTTCGATTGCGAAAACACGGTTTTTCTCGTCAGCGCCCGCGGCAATACTTGTCACCTTGCCCTTGTACTGTTTCGGGTCGTCTTGCAGGTGAATGTTGAATTCCTGGCCCAAGCGGAGCTGCTTAACGGCGTACTCTGGAACACCGAAACTCACTTTGACCGCGCTGGTGTCGGCGATCGTGAACGCGACCATACCAGGCGAGACCAGATTTCCGAGTTCGATATTGCGGGCCAGGATAAAGCCGGAAAAGGGCGCGCTCAAATCCGCGTCGGCCAAAGCCAACTCCGACTGTCGCAGGCTGGCCTTTGCCTGGTCCACAGCAGCTCGGTTTGAATCGAATCGTGCTTGGCTTTGGTCAAATTCTGGCTTTGTCAGGCTGTGCGTGGAGTAAAGCGCCTTAGCGCGTTCGTAATCCTGAGAAGCTTGGAGATGTTGCGCCTCGGCCTGCGTAACGGCCGCTGCGGCCTGGTCAAGCTGGTTTTTTAAATCCTGGTGGCGAATCTGTGCCAGCAATGCACCATGAGCAACATAGTCGCCTGCTCCAATCTCACGGCGTCTTCCATCTGCGCCCATGACCTGTTTGATCTCGGTCACGTATCCCGAGGATTTGAAGGACAACGTCGCCTGCGCCAGCGGCAGTACCGAAGCCGAGTAGCGTAGGCCTTCTGAAGAAGAGTTGAGCGCAACATCCACTACGCGAACAGGCGTTGGAGATTTCGCCGCTACCTGCGTCGGTTGCTGACATCCGCTTGCCCCTCCGATTAGCGCCAATAGTGCGGCAGCTGCTTTCCACAGTCCTATGCTTGATTTGCTTTTCATGCGTTTACTCCACTCCTATCGCTTTTTCGAAGTTGGCCCGTGCCGTCCAAAATCCCGCGAGTGCTTGCTGGTATTGCGCCTCTGCATGCGATACCGCGGCTTGTTGCTGCATGAGATCGGACAGAAGCGCCGCTTTTTGGTTGTAGCGGTTTGTCACTTCGCCAAGCTTCGTCTGTTCTGCCTCACGCTGGTCCGTTAACGCGTCGAGCAGAATGCGTGCTTCCCCCAGCTTGCGAAACTTTTCTTCAACGTCCAGCAGAACGCGCTGTTCGAGGTCGCGTTCCGTTGTGGCCTTCTGCTCTGTCGCACCCTTCAGTTCTGCGATCCGGTGCTTCTTGTATCCCCAATCGAACGGCTGCCATTGCAACTGGAATCCGACGATGCCGGCGCTCTGCGGGAGGAAATTGACGTTTTGGAATCCAAGATAGCTGGCCTGAAGACTCAGATCAGGAATGTATTTCGCATGCTCGCGACGCACATCCAGTTCGGCAATCCTGGTCTGTAGCCGGGCTCCACGCAATTCGGGACGCTGTTCGAGTGCCTGCTTGCGAGCCGTATCCAGATCCAATTCAACAGGCTCGCCGAACGGAAGCATTTCCACTGAGAAGGGAGTGCGCAGTTCGCGACCCAGAAGACGATTCAAGTTCTGCTTCTGTAGCTCAACGGCGTTTTCCGCGGTGAGCAACTGGTAGCGTTGCTGTTTTAACTTAGCCCTTACGCTGAGCGAATCGGAGAGCAGCACGGTTTCCTGTGCGAGCCGCTGCTCCGTTAAGGCGGACAGCGCGCTCAAAGCCTGAACGGCTGCTTTCGCACTGGATACCTGTGCCTGTAGCTGAGCTACTTGGTAGTAGGCTTCCTTCACCTGTCGCACTATGTCTTGACTCTGAGCGCGCACTCCTTCTTTGGCGAGGTCGATTCCGAGCCGGGCCTGCTTGACAGCTAGATTTACTTTGAAAAGTTGTGTGAGCGGTTGTGTTGCGGAGGCATTCACGAACGCGCCGAACTGCGCCGGTGAATGAATGTTGGAATCAGTCGCTGGGATAGGACCAGTGGCTGGGTAGGTGCCGAAGCTACCAGCGGGAACTCTAAAGTTCAGCGGCTGCAGCGGCGCTCCTGCAAGAACGTTCGCATCCAGCTTCGGGAGGTAATTTGTTTTGGCCTGCGCGACTATCTCTTGCGCTTTGATAATTTCGATTTTGCTGATGTGGATGTCTTGGTTAGTCCCGCTTGCAATCCGGATCGCTTCTTCGAGGGTTAATAGCGGCTCATTAGTGTTAGCGGCCGCAGGCGTCTGTGCCCAGGCCACCGAAAAGAGAGTGAGCTGGAGCCCCAGAATCAGAGACACGCGGGATAAGAATATTTTCAGGGTCCGATTTTCTGTCGGGCCTTGTGTGTGTTTTTTGGTCAGTGGATTCATTTTGCGCACCCGACTGTGAGTAATGCAGCAAGGATGCCAACCTGCACAGCTCGCAAGTTGTTGGATTTATTAGGGGCTGATGTATCCGGCGCCAGCTGACGTGCCCGAATGCGGGCAACGCTGCCGCGAGTGACAAGCGTGGGCGATGATCGCAGGCACAATCCCGAAGCTTCTTCCGATTCTATTTAGGACCGGCAGATAAAAGCCGGCGATCTAATCCCCTGCCGATAGCGGTGCGGGTGATTCGGCGGAGTGGTTCAGCCTCCAACTCGAAAAAAAGCAGCTGGGCCTTCTTGCTACACCGTGCCCACATCGGGGCTTTGCCCGCATGAGGGCAGGTTCCATGCGAACCCGTTTCGCAATACCTGTTGATTTGAATGACTTACCCAAGCCCCCTTTTGGTACGAGACCTGCTTTTTTACCGGTCGATAGTTTGTAGTCAGACGCCCGTTGAAAGGGGCAGGGCCAGTTTTTTTGCGGCTACTAAGGAGGCGTGATGCTCCGCGTCGAAATACGCGATTCGGCTGACACTTTGATCTTAAGGCTTGAAGGCCGATTCACCGGTGTTGATGCTGAGCACACTCGGACGCTGACAGCGCGCTTCGCCGCGCGCGAAAAGCTTCTCGTCGATCTGGCGGAGGTCGTATTCATCGACGGGGTAGGGGAAGAAGTGCTGTCTTTTCTCGGCCGGTTCGGAGCGGAGTTCGTCGCCCCCAATTCTTACGTGCTGGATGTGTGCGAGCGTCTGAATTTGCGTGTGGCTCCAAATAGCAGCTCACATCTGAATGCCTTGGGGGAGCCTCGCACAAACGGCGACCAATCTTGTTCCAAATTGTCCAAGCCACGGAAAAGGTAACTAGGAGCTTAAATATGCCGTCTACTGAAAAGCTTGATACTCATCGCAAAGCGCTGACTTTGAATCTCGATGCATCCACATTCGGTTCTTTTGCGGAAATCGGTGCCGGGCAGGAAGTTGCCCGTTGGTTCCTTGTCGTCGGCGGTGCCTCTGGCACCGTTGCGAAAAGCATTTCCGCCTACGACAAGGAGGTCAGCGACAGTCTCTACGGGGCCGGTTCCCGCTATGTCTCCAGGGAGCGGCTGGAAGCCATGCTGGAAACCGAGTGGACTCAGTTGCTTCGCCAGTTGGACAAGACTCGCGGCAAAGACAAGCGCTTCTTCTCTTTTGTCGATACCGTATCGGCGCGAAATTACGCCGGAACAAACGAGGCCCATGGCTGGATTGGACTTCGGTTCCAGTCGCGTCCTGACGGAGAATCTAGCGATATTCTCCTGCACATCAACATGCGGGATTCTTCCAACCTTCTCCAGCAGGAAGCCGTCGGCATTCTGGGCGTCAATCTCCTCTACGCTGCCTTCTATCAGTTAGAGACGAAGGAATCGTTTTTTGAAGGACTCGCTCAAGATGTTGTGAGGGAACGGATAGAGATTGATTGCGTCGATTTTCGCGGGCCGGCTTTTGCGAGTTGGGACCGCTCCACGCTCCTGGCCTATCTGGTCCACGCGGGATTTGCCGAGGCTGTGTGCTTTTCGCCTTCGGGCGCCTCTCTGCCCCCTAATGAATTTCTGCACAAGCAAGCTGTTGTACTCGCGCCCGGATACTTCGGTCACGTGGATCCCGTTCATGCCCAAATTCATACGCAAATGCTGGGGGCCGGCATTCAAGAGCTTAGTGAGGAATTGCCAGAATCCGCTCCTGCTCCCATCGGCTGCTTTTGCTTGTCGGCGACTCCAATCGCTGCACAAGAGTCAACCCCAGAAATCTCCGACCTGCTGACCCGGATTAACGCACTTTTGGCACAAGGCGCCCATGTCTTCTTATTCCGCGAACGCGAGCTGTACAACATGACGGCGATCGTGAATCGCTATACAGAAGCTCCGCTGCGTTTTATCGTCGGACTCTCGCTTTTGATCCGGGCCTTCGACGATCCGTATTTCAATCTCGAAGGCGGACTTCTTGAAGCCCTAGCGCGTCTCCGCGTGCTACCGATTGTCTTCTATTTGATTCGGGCAGTTTTAGTACTAAGCTTCTGATAACCCTTACCTTCTGCTCTCCAGAATGCTAAAAATAAACCACTTAACATTCGGTAGCAAAATGGCCGATGAACCCCTGCAGGAGCCACTTCAGCGGGTCGATTTCTAGGAGCACCCGTAGGCGGTCGCGCTCGGTAGCGAGTTCCCGCTGATACTGTTCTGCGGAATCCCTGGCCAGCGCGCATTCGAGTGCGATCGCAACGTGCGAAGTCAGAGAGCGGAGAAGTTCGACATCTTCCCGCACAAACTCCTGACCCCGCTCCCTAGTCACAGTCAAAAGTCCATATTGTTGTTGGGAGGTAAACAAAGGAAAAACGTAAGTGCTTCTGCCAGAAGACTGAGCCGCAAACGGAGCCAACTCGGAATGTTTTAACATTTCCTCGGATACATCCGGCAGGAAAACCGGCTCTTTCTGGTCCAATGCTTGCGCTGCCGCGCCAATCCGTGAAATTTTGGTGCCAATTCTGATTTCGGGAGCGTCCGCTGCTCGATCAAACTCGAGAAGATGCAAAGTCTCTTGACCACTGTCCAGAAGGTATAGGTCAGCGCCATGGAGGCGAACGCTGCTGGACAAAACGTTGCGCAGGCTGTGGAGGACGGCTTTTACGGTCGGTTGCTCGATCAGCGCGGCGGACACATCGAGCAAGGCTCGATATCTGCTATAAGCGGGCGCCGACCCCTCATTGTTTTCCGGCACGCGCATCAGACTAGCACCATTGCAACTGTTCTTCCATGTCTAGACACGCTCACGTAGTCGGTGCCTGAGAAGCCTCTCTTGGTCAGTTCCTTGTGACCCCGTGGTGTGGCGTCCCAGTTGCCCAAATCGCTGGGGCACGGTGACCGAATGCGGGCATCCTTCTCTCGGCGTGAGAAGGCCTTTGGAAGTTGTGTAGGAGCCAAGACCGTGAAGGCAAAGGGATTGCTCGGTCCGATTCGTTATTTCGGGTTGGCAAGGCGCGTGCCTTTTTCTAGCTGACTGCAATTCGCATTGGGAGAGAAGACATGCGGAACACGATTCGAACATCGGTCATGATAGTGACGATTCTGCTGGTACCTCTGCTGGTTGTCGTTGCGGAAGAGACGAGTGCACTCCTAATCCCAGGCCAACAGGGACAGGCAAGAGTCATTCAGCTGCAAGGCAAGAACTATGTAGAAGTCGAAGGGCAAATTCAATCAAGCCTGAAGCAGACGGAGGCCGCGGCCAGAACGGACGTGGACCAAAGGGCCCTTCCGCTGCTGACCAACGAGTTCCATACGATGGACGCGTTGACGGATAAATATTTGAAAATCGCCGCCAGTAGAGACTATATCGCCCCCAACGCTTTGAAAAGCGATCCCATGGAACAGAAGCTATTGACTTGCTGGCAATCGCTGGCGTCGATGGCGTCGTCGAATCAATTTGTGGACAACGGCGCGCGTCAGTAGGAAAGCGGGGAATCCGGCTGTCTAAGACGGCTGACAATTCGTGACTCTACTTGCTACTAGTTTCGACTTATTTAAGGGTCCCGGATCCTCATTGGAGTCTGGTGGTTGGAGGAAAATAAAAATGCGTATTGAAAACAAGAGACATACCAACTCTCACCAACCCCTCACCTCCCACTCACCAATGGAGGCTTCAATCCCCCCCCTCTCCGCCACAGCTAAAATCATCAATAAACATGCGGCGATTTGAGCCTCACTACTACTTTTTCTATGATTACTACACTTATATTAAACGGTGTGTGAATATCACCGCTCGCGCTCATTTCGCTCCCTGTTTAGGCAGTCTCGATTCCCAAAGAAAAAACCAAGCTGAGCAACGCTTCTGCCATTAACCGGTGTTGGAACAAAACGAGCCAATGACGCTCACAAGGTTCCGGCTCCATCTGCCGTGCATCCCGGCGACGATTGACATCCCGCTGCCCCTTCCTGAAGCTGCTAATCTTCCGGGACCGAACGCTAAGGCATGGAGCCGGTCTTTAAGGGAATTGCATTCCGACTTGGACGAGCTTGTATTCCGACTTGGACGACCGTATAATCCGAAACAGACGAAGGATGGGTTCTCCATTGACTTCTCCGATCACAATGCTCTTCCCAAGATTCGCCGCAGAGCGAGTGAGAACCGCGCTCAAGGACACGCCCGTCGTGATGGTCAGTGGTCCGCGTCAATGTGGTAAAACAACGATGGTCCGACAGTTCGCCAGCAGGAATCGGACCTACATCACCCTGGACGACGATACCGTACTGGAGGCCGTTCGCAATGACCCGAGCGGATTCGTGCGCAGTCTGGACACGGCGATCGTGGACGAGGTTCAACGGGCTCCAGACCTCCTGCGAGCCATCAAGAAGTCCGTCGACACTGACCGTCGTCCAGGACGTTTCTTGCTAACGGGCTCTGCCAACGTCCTGACGTTGCCGCAAGTTTCTGAGAGCCTCGCAGGACGAATGGAGATCGTCACCCTTCTGCCGCTCGGCCGCTCTGAGGTGCTCGGCAAGCCCCCTACCTTCCTGGGGGATGCGCTGGCCGGTAAGACGGCCAAGCCAATGGAGACCATTATCGGCGATGAACTTGTACATGCGGTGCTGGTCGGAGGTTACCCCGAAATGCTTCGGAGGAAAGACCAAAAGCGCCGACGCGCATGGGCACGCGACTACATCAGGGCGATTGTAGAACGGGACATTCGAGACATCGCGGACCTGGAAAAGCTTGCTCAAGTGCCACGTCTGCTTCAACTTCTCGCTCACTGCTCGGGCAAACTGACCAACTTCTCGCAGCTGGGCGGCCAGATCGGCCTTGATGACAAGACCACAAAGAAATATATAACCGTTCTCGAGCAACTATTCCTCGTGCATCGCGTCGAGCCCTGGTTTCGGAATCAGCTCAAGCGACTGGTGAAAACTCCCAAACTTCACTTTATCGACTCAGGCCTACTTGCTGTAACCGTAGGAGCCACAGAGGAGGCCGTGGCGAAGGATCGTTCAATTTTCGGCCCACTGCTTGAGACATTCCTCTTCTCGGAATTCATGAAACAAGCGTCCTGGCTGGACGATACGTGTAGCCTCCACTTTTACCGGGACAAAGACCAGGATGAGGTGGATGTCGTTGTGGAAAGCGAGAGCGGCGCAATCGTGGGCCTTGAGATCAAGGCTGGAGCGACGGTTAACGCAGGAGATTTTCGAGGACTGCGGAAGTTATCGGAAGCCTCTGGAAACAATTTTAAACTTGGCTTAGTCCTCTATGACTCCGAGAGCACAATCCCGTTCGGCAAAAAAATGTTTGCTGCGCCGATCTCTTGCGTGTGGGGGTAAAAGAGACAAGCGACATTGAACTCACCTTTACGGCTGCATATGATGGAACACAACACTGTCGCAGAACGTTTAAAGTCAGCAGAAGAAGAATGTGACCGGCTCCGCGCTGAAAATGTCCGTCTCCGAGCAATGCTCGGCATTCAAGATTCGGTTTCGAAGGAACCACGCCCCGCAACAATTCCTGTTGCATCCGTATCTGACGGCACCGTGGTCAAGTCATCCACAGCTGAAACAAAGATTGCTCTTTTTCGGAGCCTGTTTCGCGGTCGCGAAGACGTTTATGCAGTACGTTGGGAAGGAAAGAATGGAAAGTCTGGCTATTCTCCTGCCGGTGCTATGGATTGGCACGCGATTAATGCCGCGAGACCAGAGGATCGAAAGAAGATCGCAAAAAAGACGCGGATGCTCCAACCGCTCACTGACAACGCGATTCGCAATCACCTCATAGGAAAGCTGACTGTCGGAATCTACCCCCTGATACCTGACGAGACTTGTTGGTTCCTTGCAGTGGATTTCGACAAGAAGTCATGGATGGCCGATGCAGCGGCATTTGCTGCTACATGCCGACGGTTTCAGGTTCCATTCGCTGTCGAACGCTCGCGGTCAGGAAACGGCGCCCACATTTGGTTTTTCTTCGACCGTGCAGTGCTTGCCGCAAACGCTAGGCAACTCGGTTGCGCTCTGCTGACGCGGACCATGGAAAATCGCCATGAGCTCGGACTGGATTCCTACGATCGTCTCTTTCCTAGTCAAGATACGCTGACCAAGGGCGGATTTGGGAATCTGATAGCCTTGCCACTCCAGAAACGAACACGAGAGTTGGGCAACAGCGTATTTCTGGATGAAACCTTTCAGCCTTATGTGGACCAATGGAACTTCTTAGAGTCGGTTCACCGAATCCCGACAGACATGCTGGCTCGGATGATTCAGGACATTACGCCCAGCGGAAACACGATTGGGGTACACCTTATTTTTCCGGAAGAGGAAAGAGACGAGGTTCCATGGTTATGGCGACCGTCGCGAAAACAGAGGAATGGGAGGATCACGGACCCGTTGCCATCCTCAATTCGCATCGTATTGAGCAATCGCGTCTATATCGAAAAGAAAGCACTTCCGTCTACAATGCTGGACCGCCTCATCCGGATGGCTGCCTTTCAGAATCCTGAATTCTATCGAGCCCAAGCCTTGCGACTTTCAACTTATGGAAAGCCACGCATCATATCCTGCGGTGAGGACTTTCCCAACCACCTTGGACTCCCGAGAGGATGTGTCGATGAGGTCCTTGATGTTTTCAAATCCCACGGAGTCCGCGTCGAGTTGCAAGATGAACGAACGATCGGCCGAGAAATTAAAGTCTCATTTAACGCGGAGTTGCGGCCCGAGCAGGGAGAAGCTGTCGAGAAAGTGATTTCCCACGATCAAGGTATTTTGTGCGCGCCGACAGCCTTCGGAAAGACCGTTGTTGCAACGTGCCTAATTGCGAAGAGAGCCGTGAATGCCTTGATCTTGGTTCACCGGCGCCAATTGATGGACCAATGGCGTGAGAGGTTGGCCGCTTTCCTGGATTTGCCAATTGGGAATATAGGTCAATTTGGAGGGGGAAAGAACAGGCAAACCGGCATGATTGACGTTGCTGTAATCCAGAGTTTGCAACGCAAAGGAGCGGTCGAAGATTTTGTGGCCGAATATGGCCACGTCATCGTCGACGAATGTCATCATTTGTCCGCGGTGACCTTTGAACGAGTTCTCCGCGAAATCAAAGCAAAGTATGTCTTGGGTTTGACCGCAACGCCGACTCGAAAAGATGGGCATCATCCGATCATTTTCATGCAGTGTGGCCCGATGCGATTTCATCTTACACCGAAAAAAGCGGCACAGGCGTCGCTCCTCGAACACAAGGTCATTCCTCGTGTGACCGATTTTGTATCCGGCTTGGCTGAGAACGAAAGCACAATTCAAGATATCTATGCCACGCTTATCACGCACCGACAGAGAAACGACATGATCATCCAGGACTTACGGCAAGCTTTGTCCGCTGGGAGATCGCCCCTCGTGCTAACGAGCCGCACCGAGCATCTCGACTATTTGGCTGAACGGTTGCTCGGGGCATGTTCGAACATCTTCATATTGAAAGGCGGCATGGGTACAAGACAAAGAAACAAATTGGCTGAATCTATGGCTGCCGTCCCTATTGATCAACCCCGTGTCATCCTTGCGACGGGAAGTTACCTTGGAGAGGGTTTCGATGATGCGCGCCTCGACACGCTCTTTCTTGCAATGCCGATTTCCTGGAGAGGAACTCTGCAACAGTATGTCGGACGCCTCCACCGGCTCTATCAAAATAAGAAGGAGGTGCAAGTCTACGACTACGCGGACCTGCTCGTGCCTATGCTGGCTAGGATGTACAAGAAGCGCCTGGCAGGCTATGCCGCGCTGGGCTACTGCGTACTAGGCAACGAGTGCAACTCTTCTGACACGCTCAGTTAGTTTTGCTCGCGAAACAATCGAACAAGGCGAGGCTGCGATCCACTAGAGTGGCGTGTGGCAGTGTCACTAACGTGAATAAAACGGCCGACAATTCGTGACTCTACTTGCTACTAATTTCGGTCGATTTGACGATATCGGATCCCTTTTGGATTCTGGCGGTTAGCGCGAAATAAAAATTCGCATTGAAAACAAGAGACATACCAACGCTCACCAACCCCTCACCTCCCACTCACCAACGGAGGCTTCAATCCCCCCCTCTCCGCCATGTGTTTGTTTTCAATGAGTTGGGTTCTTTCCTCAAATATTTCCTTGGAAACATCGCTATTTACGAAAAAAAATAAACGGGATTCTGCGATCATAGGTTTACCGGAACCGAAGCATCGAGAAAGAAGCTACCATCTCGCAACCAAACGGCGGCGGATTCCGGACTAAACAATCCAATCAAAACGCAACTTTCTTAACCGTTTTTTAAACCTCATTCCCAAGAGACTTGCGGATGAATGCGTCCGCAATGATGGGCTTGCAGTTCGCAATAGGTCATTACCCGTATACATCCCAAAGGGTGTGGACGGACCAATATTGTGCATCGAAACGTTGTTTATACATTTCGCGGGGTTCGATGGTTGCAGGTTGTTGAACATTGGAAAGCACTTCCGTAACATGGATCACGCTCCAGCGTCCGACTCAGCTTTTCCACGGCCCCAGTTGGCTTGGGGGCCAGTTCTCATCGCTCATCCCCGGAGGGTTCCATGCGATTCAGTCACACTTTAAGAGTTGCCAGGTGGTTCGCAGCAACCCTCGGTGCGTTGTGCTTTATCATCTGGAGCGCTTCGGCGCAAACTCAGTCCAATTCTTCCGCGGAGAATAAAAGCCAATCGTGCGCGAATGACGACACCGGACTGAAGCTGCCTCCCGGTTTTTGCGCGACTATCTTTGCGGACGAGATTGGTCACGCCCGGCACATGGCGGTGGCGCCCAGCGGAGTGGTGTATGTGAATACATGGTCGGGAGAATATTACGGCAACGACGCTATACACGCGGGCGGTTTTCTGGTGGCGCTGCAAGACACCTCCGGAGGAGGAAAAGCCAATGTGGTCGGGCGCTTCGGAGAAACCGCGCAGAGCGGCGGGGCCGGCGGCACCGGGATCGGCCTGTATAAAGGTTGGCTCTTCGCCGAGATCAACGATCGAATTGTGCGGTATTCCTTGCCTGCAGGCTCCCTGGTGCCGAAGGACGCGCCGGCCACGATCGTTTCCGGTTTACCGCTGGGCGGCGATCATCCGATGCACCCGTTTATTATCGACTCCAAAGGGGCGATGTTTGTGGACGTGGCGAGCGCCACCAATTCCTGCCAGTTGAAAAATCGCACGTTGAAATCACCGGGCGCCGATCCCTGCGTGGAACTGGAGACGCGTGGCGGCATCTGGCGGTACGACGCAAATAAAATGAGCCAAACTTTTTCGAAGGCCGACCGCTTTGCGACGGGCATCCGCAATGGCGAGGGTTTTGCCATTGATGAGGCAGGCCGTTTGTTTGTGACACAACATGGGCGAGATCAGCTGCATACCAACTGGCCGGATTTTTACAAGCCTGACCAGGAAGCGACTCTTCCGGCTGAAGAGGTGCTGCTGCTGAAGCAGGGAGGAGATTACGGATGGCCCGAGTGCTATTACGATCCGTTCGCACAAAAGCTGATTCTGGCACCGGAGTATGGAGGCGACGGCAAGAAGACAGGTGTGTGCGACAACAAAATCCCGCCAGCCGCGGCGTTTCCCGCGCATTGGGCGCCGAACAGCATGGTTCGCTACGACGGGAAAGAATTTCCGAAGCGCTATCGTGATGGCGTCTTCATCGCGTTTCACGGATCCTGGAATCGAGCGCCGTATCCACAGGCTGGGTACAACGTTGTGTTTCAACCGATGGCAGACGGCCATGCCGCGGGGCAGTGCGAAATTTTTGCGGATGGTTTTGCGGGTGCTGTGAAATCGCCGGAAAAAGCAGCCCATCGTCCCACCGGGCTTGCGGTTGGACCTGATGGAGCGCTCTATGTTTCGGACGATGTCCGCGGGCGGATTTACCGGATCGTTTATCAGGGCGGGGCGGGTGACGGTAACGGCACTGCGGGTGTGACGCCATGTCCAAGTGCGACGGCGCCAGCAGGCAAGATCGCCGAGGCACCAGCTGGTCCTCCGGAAGGCACGCATCCAGAGGCCGGGACTACAACGGCGTTGCCCGCGGGAGTGACGCCAGAGATGGTTGCGCTTGGCGAGCGGGTCTACCACGGCCAGGTGGGTGGAGCCGCGTGCACGGGCTGTCATGGCGACAAAGGTCAGGGCTCTCCTTTAGGTCCCAATCTGACAGGAAAAAAATGGCTGTGGAGCGATGGCAGTTATACCGGAATCAAGAAGACGATTACGGAAGGTGTGTCGCAACCCAAGAATTATCGAAGTCCGATGCCGGCGATGGGTGGCGCGCAGCTCACTGCAGATCAAGTCTCAGCAGTTGCCGCATTTGTCTGGAGGATGGGCCATCCCTGATCGACTGGAACTGGTAATGGTGCGGCTACATTCGTTTCGAAATTGCTGAGTTCATCATCGCGAACCTCCGATTGAAACTCCATCCATCCGGCTGAGCACCAGTGCTCGTGCGCAAGATCGGGCGTGTCGTCCGACCACGTGGCGACCAAAATCAAAAATACTGTCCGATGGTCCTCCGAGTCTTTGAATGCCAGAACAACGCACCACGCTGACTGCTGCGTTGAAGCCGCTGGAGCGGCGTGGACTCGCGAAAGTTACCATCGCTGCGCGGATCGGCGCAGCCGGTTGATCGCCTGGACGTCCAAGGGAATGAAATTGCTGGCTCGCGCGGTCCCCATCTGGCAGCGAACCCACAAGAAAATCGAAGGGCTTCTCCCGCGAGGGGACTTCCGGCGGCTTCGAGGAGAATTGCACGTTGTCGCTGGAAACGGACAACGTTGCGGTCGAGACCTCTGAAAAGAAAAGCGCGGGCTATTTCTTTTTCTCGAACAACGCGGCGATGGATTTCTTTTTCTTCTGGACGATCCCTCCAACATCAGCCGTGATGTTGGGATCCTCGGGCGTCCCGATGACATGCAGGGGCACACCGGTGGTTTTCTTGGAAGCCGCGTCTGAACCGTTTAATTTCGTGAGCAACTCCGCGCCGACCTTGGCGATGCCTTCCGCGGTCTCGATTTTTGCGACGAGGTTGAAGTCCAATTGATTCGCGGACGAGACCGTCCCGCTTCCGGTGAGCTCTCCCACCGCTGGAATCAGGGCGTCGATCTGTTCGGCGAGAACCCCTGCGTTCGTAATACGCACGTTGACTCGCAATTTTTCAATCTTTGTGGTGTCCCCGGTTTTCAGTCCGCTCAGTGCGGCGATGCCGTGAACTTTTGAACCGATGTCGTAACCCACCAGGCGCGTGTTGTCTAGCGCAATCGGCCCGCTGATGACAAGTGAGCTCGCCGGGCCATGAATCGCAAGGTTCAAATCCAGCATTCCTCCCTTCAACTTCGCATTGTTTGGCAAACGGACGCCGGCCGCAGCCATCAAATGCTGTAATTCGTCAATCGGCAAGCTTTGCCCGGAGAGTTTCAGACTTAACTCAGGATCTTCTGGGCCGAGGGCGCCAGGCTGGTACGTTCCACTCACGTGGATCGCGGCGTCGCCGATTTTCGCGGTAGCATCTTCGATTTGGCCATTGTTTTCCTTCAGCAGATGAGTGCCGCTGTAAGCGAAGTCCAAAGGTTTGGGCGCAGGGGCGGCGCCTTTGCGAAGTTTAAGATTCTCGATATGCATTGTGCCCTTTGTGGTCAGGGTGTGCCCGTCGGAAACGGAGCGCACTTCAATGTCGGCGAGAAGCGATATCCCAGCTTCGGGATCCAGAAATCCGGCGGCTACCGGGTCCAGGTGTTTGACGGAAATTTGCGCGTCGGCGGGGCTGGTGGCCGCGTCTTCCCGATTCAATGGGCCTGCGTGGCCCGTGATGGCGACCGTGCCGCCGGCGGGCAAGTTCGCGCTGAGCTCGAACGGAAACTTTGAGACAAATGAAAAATCGCTGACGCTGAGATTCATGTGTTCATACACGCTGGGTTGACCCTGCGCAGGAAGACTGGCAATCACCACGCGGCCATCCTCGATAACGATATGGCTGGCGGTGACCGGGGAAAGATCCGAACCGGAACTCTTCGAATTTCCCGAAGTTCCGCCCGCATGGGCGGCGGCATGGAGGCTCGCTATGCTTGAAAAGTTCCATTTTCCATTCGCCGCGCGAACTAAGGTGATTTCCGGCGACTGAATCTGGAAACTTTTCAAGTTCACCTGACGCGAGAAAATCAGCGGCCGTAGCAAAACACCGATCCGGACCGCCTTCGCCGTCAGAAACGGGACGGAACTAAACTCGGGATCGTCAGCAACGCTCAGGTCTTTGGCAATCAGGCTGCCGGAGAAAAGCGCCAGCCGCAAGTCTCCCACTTTCACACTGCGGCCCAGCGCGGTTGTAAGCTGCGATTCGATGACGGGCCGGAACGTGTTAGCGTTCACGAAGAACGAAATCGCCGCGCCTCCCAGGACTGTGAGACCGGCCAGGACCAAAAGTGCTTTCGTCCAATTTTTCACCAGGACCTCAGGTGGGCGGGGAAGCTATAACGAGCTTCGAGACGAGAAGTATATGACGGACAGGAGAGGGATTAGTAGGCGATTAGCGTCTCTTCTAGCTGCATTTAGCGAGGACCTCAAAGAAAAAACGGAATCGTCCCTGATTTGAAAACATGAGACAGATGGCGGCGAAGCAAACTTTACGGTTTACCGGACGATTCGCGCGCCCGCTCCTTTCATGGCGTGGAGCACTTCGTCGAGTGTCACCATAGTTGTGTCACCAGGAGTGGTCATCGCCAGCGCTCCGTGCGCGGCGCCGCATTCCACGGCCCACTGTGGCCCTTTCCCGGCCAGGAATCCGTAGATTAATCCCGAGGCAAAGGAATCGCCACCGCCGACGCGGTCCAGAATCTCCAGATTTTCGCGATTCTTGGCCTGGAAAAAATCCCCGTCGCTGTAGCAGATTGCACCCCAATCATTTCGGGTAGCCGTGGTCGCCTTGCGCAGTGTCGTTGCGACAACTTTGAACGGGAAATCTTTCACCACTTTGTGAATCATCTGCTTGAACGCTTCGGGATCCAGCGCCGAAAGGTGCTCGTCGGTTCCGGAGACTTCGTAGCCCAACGCGGCGGAAAAATCTTCTTCGTTACCGAGCATGACATCCACGTATGGTGCGATGCGGCGGTTTACCTCTTGCGCGCGTTTCTTTCCGCCAATCGCCCGCCACAAGGAATCGCGATAATTGAGGTCGTAGGAGATCACCACGCCGTGCTTCCGCGCGCACTGCATCGCTTCCACGGCTACTTCCGGCGTGGTTTCCGAGAGTGCGCAGAAAATTCCGCCGGTATGTAGCCAGCGCGCGCCCTTTTTTCCGAAAATCTCCTCCCAATCGATTTCGCCGGGTTTGAGCGCAGCCGCGGCGGTGTGCCCGCGATCGGAACATCCTAGCGCGGCGCGCAAGCCAAAGCCGCGCTCGGTAAAGTTCAGGCCATTTCGCACGGTGCGGCCCACTCCGTCGTAGTCCACCCACCGAATCAAACTGGAATCCACCCCGCCCTGATAGATCAAATCCTGCAGCAGCATGCCGACGGGATTTTTCGCGAACGCGGTGACTACGGCACTCTCCAGCCCGAAACAGCGCTTCAACCCGCGCGCCACGTTGTATTCCCCGCCGCCTTCGCTCACCGCAAATTGCCGCGTTGTCCAGATCCGGTATTCGCCGGGGTCAAAACGCAGCATCACTTCGCCCAGGCTGACCAGGTCCCAGCGGCAGGCGTTTTTTTCGCGAATGGTTAGGGCCATGTTTCTCCTCAACTCAACGGGACAGCCAGCCGCCATCCACAACCAGCACGTGGCCGTGGATGTAATCGCTGGCGGATGAACACAGAAAAAGCGCGGCGCCGGCCAGGTCTTTGGGCTCTCCCCAGCGCGCGGCGGGAATCCTGTCCAGCAACTGGCGGCTGCGGACGGGATCGCTTCGCAGCGCGGTGGTATTGTCCGTCACCATATAACCCGGCGCGATCGCGTTCACATTAATTCCTTTGGACGCCCACTCATTGGCCAGGGCTTTTGTCAGGAGCGCCACTCCACCCTTTGCCGCGGCATAGGCCGGCACGAACATGCCGCCCTGGAACGAAAGGACGGAAGCGATATTCACGATCTTGCCGCTTGCGCCTCTTTGCAGCATGTGGCGCCCGGCAAGCTGCGATAGCTGGAAGACGGAACTCAGGTCCACGGCGATCAATTCATTCCAATATTCCATCGGATATTCCGCCGCTGGGGCGCGGCGGATAGCGCCTGCGTTGTTAACAAGGATATCCAGCGAGCCGAATTCCTGAATCGTTTTGTCGAAGAGCTCCGTGCAGGTCTCGGGCTTTGCCATGTCTCCGGGAAAATAAAAAGTCTTGCGGCCAGCGGCGGCAATCACGTCGCAGGTGCCGCCGGGGTCTGATTCGCGCCCGTGGCAGCCGACGTTTGCGCCTGCCTCCGCCAATGCAACAGCAATGGCTGCGCCCAGGCCGCGGCGCGATCCGGTGACCAGTGCGTTCTTGCCGGTTAGTCGAAAACTGTCCAGGACCATAGCTTCAGGATTGTGCCACAGGAGCCGGAAGAAGTTTCGGGCTCAGAATATGAATCAAGAGCAAGCCGAGCAGATAAGCAGAGGCGGCCATAAAAAATGGGATCGCGTAGCTGCCCGTCCATTGCAAAAGGTGCCCCACAATTTCGGCGATCAGCATACCGCCAATCGCTCCAGCCATTCCGCCAATTCCGACGATTGAGGCCACCGCGCGTGTCGGGAACAGGTCGGAGGCAAGCGTATAGATGTTCGCGGAAAATCCCTGGTGGCCGGCGGCGGCAAGCCCAATCAGAATCGTGGCAGGCCAAAGACCGGAAATGCGGTAGACCAAAGCGACCGGAATCACGCAGAGGGCGCAGAGAAACATGGCCCACTTTCGCGCGGCGTTCACCGTGAATCCGCGCCGGATGAGCGCGGAGGAGAGCCACCCGCCGCCTATGCTCCCAACATCGGAAATTACATAAATGACCAGAATGGGCAATCCGATCTGCCCCAAGCGCAAGCCGTGCGCGCGCTGCAGATAGTCGGGAATCCAGAAAAGGTAGAACCACCAGATGGGGTCAGTCAGAAATTTTCCGCCGGCGAAGGCCCAGGTCTGCCGATAAGGCAACAAGCTTGCCCATTTGATCTTCGCGGTGGATTCGGCAGGTTCGCTCTGGATGTAGTTTCGTTCCTCCGCGCTGCAATAGGGATGCGCGTCCGGCGTGCGATAGAGCAGCAACCAAAGCAACAGCCAGGCAAAACCCAGCGCGCCCGTAAACACAAAGGCCCAGCGCCACCCAAGACGCACGGCAATCCACGGCACGATCAGCGGAGTAACAATCGCGCCGATATTCGTGCCGGCATTGAAAATTCCAGTGGCCAGGGCGCGCTCTTTCTTGGGAAACCATTCCGCCACGCATTTGATGCTGGCAGGAAAGACGCCGGCCTCGCCGAATCCCAACGCGGACCTGGCCACGATGAAACTCGTAAGCGAAGACGCCAGAGCGTGCCCCATGGAAGCCAGGCTCCAGAAGGCCATGGCCATCGCATAGCCGACGCGCGTGCCCAGGCGGTCAATCAGGCGGCCGATGAAAATCATTCCCAGCGCGTAGGCAGCCTGAAACGCGAAGACCAGATTTCCGTAGTCAATCTCGTTCCAGCCAAATTCATGCTGCAAGGGACCCTTGAGTACGCCCAAAACCTGGCGGTCCATGTAGTTCTTCGTTACACCGAGAAACAGGAGTGCGCAGATCACCCAACGAAAGCGGCCTGCAATGATTCCGGCGATCCAGGAATTCGTTCCCGAATTTGCAGCAACCACAGCCGCACGGCCGGATTCCGCCGCAACTGTCTGATTTGGGTCCGTCATGCACTCCTCTGTTCAGTAAAGAAACCTATCTCACGAAACCACGGGAAACAACAGTGCGAAATAGGTCTTCACAAAGATGCAATTTCTCTGGTTCTTCCATCTCGGCCGAGCGCTTTGCTAAGCGGCGCAAAAGGGTTATAACAAGATAGGTAATAGAGAAGATTATGATTAAAGACCGGGATAAACTTGTGGTCGTAACCGGAGCCGGCGGCTTCATCGGTGGAAACTTGGTTGCCCACCTGCGCGCACTTGGCCACCGGCGGATCCGCGCTGTGGATGGCAAGCCTTTCCAGGAGTGGTACCAGAAATTCGATGATGTCGAAAATCTGATCCTCGACCTGATCCGCCGGCAAAATTGCGAGGCAGCCGCTCGCGGCGCTTCGGACATTTACAATCTGGCCGCCAATATGGGCGGCATGGGCTTCATTGAAAACAACAAAGCCCTCTGCATGCTGTCCGTGCTGATCAATACCCACATGCTCCAGGCTGCGCTCGAACAAGACGTTGAACGTTTCTTTTATTCCTCCTCCGCATGTGTCTACAACGCCGATAAACAAAAATCGTTTGAAGCGCCTTCGCTCAAGGAAGAAGATGCGTATCCTGCATTGGCCGAGGACGGTTACGGTTGGGAAAAACTTTTTTCCGAACGCATGTGCCGCCACTTTCGCGAGGATTTCGGCCTGTACACACGCGTCGCCCGGTTCCACAACGTTTATGGCCCGTGGGGAACCTGGGATGGCGGGCGCGAAAAAGCCCCTGCGGCCGTTTGCCGCAAGGTTATTCAGGCCAAACTCACCGGCAAACACGAAATCGAAATCTGGGGTTCCGGTGAACAGACCCGCAGTTTCATGTATATCGAGGATTGCCTGAAGGGCATAGATCTGATCATGAACTCCGAAATTCTTGAACCCATCAATCTCGGTTCGAGCGAAGCTGTCACCATCAATCAATTGGTGGACCTGGCCGAAGGTTTTGCGGGAATCAAGTTGCAGCGCCGGTACAAAATGGACGCCCCAAAGGGCGTCAACGGCAGGAACAGTGATAATACGTTGATCAAGAAACTTCTGAACGGGGAACCGGATACTTCATTGAAGACTGGTTTGGAGCAGACCTACCGTTGGATTTATGACCAATATGTCGCGCGTGAAAAGGGCGGCTCCTTTTCCCCGGCGGCAGAAACCAGGTCCACTGGCAATCGCACCTCGACCAACTGATGCGATTCAGCCCAATGCCACTTTCCAGCCCGGGTTGCCACTCGTTTGGAGTCGCTTCCCAGGCTTCTCCGACCTATCTCAACCTACAGAAAATAAGTAAGTTGTCGGTCCTCGGACACCAGCGCCGGGGCGCCTGCGCCGGCGGGAACTTTCTCGCATCTTGGCCGGAATAACTAAGGATGTAGCAGAGTCCCGATTCGCCCTCGCTGCGCTTCGCCGCGTTACTTTAACCTCAGGGAGTGCGTCTCTTACATTGCCACGATTCCAGGGGAATTATTCATGAACCGCACGTACATCTATTTTTCGACGAGCCTGCTTTTATTGTTTGGGGCACTCAGTCCGGCGCAAACGCCAGATGCACCTCCGCCATCACAAGACCAAACCCAAGCCGCGCCTCCTGCGGGGAACCGAGGCCCGGGATCTGGCGGAAGGATGGAAGGCCGCGGCACAGTCGGAAAAATTGCCTCGATGACTGCCGACTCGGTGGTGATCACCAAGCCCGATGGCACTTCTGTAACCGTAAAGCTCACAGACAAAACCGAATTTCGCAAGGATCGCCAGCCAGCCAAACTGGCCGACTTCAAGGTTGGCGATTTTGTGATGGTGCGCGGCGACGAAAATTCCGACCATTCCGTAACTGCGCAATTGCTGGGCGGGCGTAGCGGAAACGGCGGCCCTGGCGGCGCGAGAGGGGGCCAGTCATTTGGCGAACTCGGCAAAGATTATGTGGCCGGGGAAGTGAAGGCGATTGACGCGCCGAAGCTGACAGTCCTGCGTCCAGACAACATTACGCAGACGGTTGAACTCACCGAAGACACCACCTTGCGAAAGGGCCGCGACAGCATCACTATGGCGGACATTCAAGCGGGCGAGCATGTCGTCGTGCGGGGAGCTCTGCAAAACAATGTCTTCGTTCCCAGAGCGGTCATGGTTTTGTCTCCCGAACAGTGGCAGCGCATGCAGCAGTACGCGCAAAGCGCGGGCGCACCAGCAGGAAGCGCGCCGGCGGCCGCTCCCGAAAACAATTCGCCGCACCCATGAGCCACGAGGGGAGCAAGATTTGAAGTTTGTTCTTCGGGGCATTCCTTTACTGATCCTGTTCTCGCTGTCCCTTGCCCTGCACCTTTCGGCGCAGGAGCCTCTGTCCGCCCCGCCGCAGAGCGGTGCAACGCCCGCCTACGAAATCAGCGGGTCCGCGCGCAGCGGAAAAACTCCGCTGCCCGGGGCGACCGTGGTTGCCTCGAACACGTTGACGGGCAAGAAATATACGGTCGTTACCAACGCGGAAGGTAAATTCTCGCTCAGCGGCATTGCGCGGGGCCGTTATGTGGTGCGCATCGAATTCATGGGATTTGCCGTATTCACGCAGGACCTGGTCGTCAACCCCGAAAATCCCGCGGGAAAAATTGAAGCGGAACTGATCCTGGCTTCCCGACAACAGCAACAATCTCCCGCATCCAGCGCGGGCGTTGCGGCTGGCCGTGGATTCCAGAGCTTGGCCGTGGATACAGCTCTCTCTTCGCTCGCTGGTGGAAATAGCGGCGCTGGAAATTCTGGCCTGGGGCAAAGCGGAGCTGACCTCAACAGCCTTCCACTGAACGGAGCGGGGGCCGATGGACCAACGGAATCCATCAGCGTCAGCGGAGCACAGGGCCGCACGCAGGATTTCGGTGCTGGCAGCGAAGACGAACTCCAGGAACGCGTTCAGGAATTTCGCGACCGCATGCAACGCCAGGGTGGAAGCGGTTTCGGTGGTGGAGCGGGACAAGGTCCCGGGGGTGGTGGCGGACCCGGAGGCGGCGCAGGCGGCGGCCCAATCGCGATCGGCCGGCTGGGAGGCCGCGGATTCAACGTCAACCAGCCGCACGGAGTTTTGTATTTTTCCGACGACAATTCCGCGCTCGACGCAACGCCTTATTCACTGAGCGGATTTCCCACTGCCAAGTCGGAATACAACCAATCGCATTTCGGCGCCAACGTGGGAGGGCCGCTGAACATTCCCAAGATTTTCAATGGCGGCAACAAATGGTTCTTCTTTTTCGGGTGGAACGCTTCCCGCGGGGATACGCCTTACGATTCTTTTTCCAGAGTGCCCACATTGGCCGAGCGCAACGGCGATTTTTCCAATGCAACGTACAACGACGGCACGCCGGTGCAACTTTTCAATCCTGTGAACGGACAGCAATATCAGTTCAACGGAGTGCTCAACCAGATTGACCAGGCGCTATTCAGCCCCGCCTCCAAAGACCTGCTCCAGTACATTCCATTTCCGAATATCCCCGCCAACCGGATGGGCCAGAATTTTCACTACATCACTTCGGACAACAACAGTTCCGACGCGGTGATCTTGCGCCTGATTCACAATCTGGGTTCCGCCAGCGGCGCTCCTATGGGACCGTTCGGCGGGGGAGGCGGCGGAGGAGGCAGAGGTGGCGGTGGCCGGCGCCAGCAGAACAATATTAATTTCGGGCTCAACTGGACACGCACCAACACCAGCCTGGTGAATTCCTTCCCGTCGCTTGCAGGCGGCACCAGCACGCAGGGACTCAATGCCAGCGCGGGTTGGACCTACGGCAAGAATCGCACCATCAATATTTTGCGCTTCAACTACAATCACTATCACATCTCCACTACCAACCTTTATTCGAATGTCACCGATGTCGCCGGACCGGGCGGCGCCGGAATCACCGGCATTTCCAATGACCCTTTTGACTGGGGACTTCCAGGTATCAGCTTTACGTCGTTCGGCGGCCTGAGCGATCCGACGCCGCGGCGTGCGCTGGATCAAACTTACACAATTTCCGACACCCTCTCCTGGAACCACGCGAAACACAATTTCCGGTTTGGCGGAGACTACCGGCGTTTGCTGCAGAGTTTTCGGTCTTCGCGAAATGCGGAAGGCAGTTTTGTCTTCACCGGATTTGCGACCTCGGAATATCCACTCAGCAGCACGCAGGCAGCCGCGGATACCGGATACGACTTCGCGGATTTCCTCCTGGGCTTTCCGCAACAGACTTCTCTTCAGTTCGGCGCCACATCGTATGACTTCCGCGCCAACTCCTTCGATTTCTTCGTGCAAGACGACTGGCGCATTCTGGCAAATCTCTCGATCAACTTCGGTTTGCGTTATGAGTACAGCGGTCCGTATACGGAAGCGGAGGATCGCATCGCCAATCTTATCGTTGGCTCGCAATATGCTACGGCAACGCCGATTGTTCCCTCGGGCGCCGTGCTGCCGCCGGGCTCCGTAACGCCCGTGCTCTCCCCAAATCCTTCCTTGGTCAATCCAGACCGAAACAATTTTGCTCCGCGAATCGGCATTGCCTGGAAGCCGATGCCAAAAACGGTGGTGCGCGCGGGGTACGGCATCAACTACAACCTGGCGCAATACGCCACCATGATTCAGAACTTCGCTTTCCAGCCACCCTTTGCAAACACGGCCACAAATGCCACGGACGTTACTGGTCTCACCGGTGCCGCGCCGCTTACCATCGTCAACGGTTTCCCCGCGGCTGCTCCATCCACCATTACCAATAATTTTGCCGTGGAACCAAACTATGCGCTCGGCTACGTCCAAATCTGGAATCTCGACCTGCAGCGCGAATTGCGCGGCAACGTGATGCTGAATATCGGTTACAACGGCGCCAAGGGCACGCGGCTGGATACCGATCGTGCGCTGGTTCCTTTGGGAGCCCAACCATTCATCTATGAGTCTTCCGAGGGCAATTCCATCCTGGAGGCGGCATCCGTGCGCGTCCGCAAGCGCATGTCTCACGGGCTCGGCATTGGCGCGCAATACGTTTTCTCTAAATCACTCGACGATGCGTCTTCCATCGGCGGCGGCAGCGTGGTGGTGGCGCAGAATCCATTCGATGTCCCCGCGGATCGCGGCCTTTCCAGTTTCAATCAGACGCATAAGTTCACCGGCAACTGGATTTACGATCTGCCCTTCGGCGAAAATCACCGGCTTGCGCAAACAGGTTTCTGGATGCATGCCCTGTCCAATTGGCAATGGAGCGGAGATTTCACCATCGCCTCCGGACTGTATTTCACTCCCAGCGTGCTCGGCGGGTCTTTGGATATCGCCCGCGGCGTCAGCGGGTCGTTGCGCGCCAACGTGATTCCCGGACAACCCATTTCCATTTCCAACCCCACTGCCCTGCAATGGTTTAATACCGCGGCGTTTTGCGCTCCGGGGCCAGGTTGTACGAACCCAACCGGTTCCAGTTACGGTGACGCGGGCCGATTTACGATCGAGGGCCCCGGCACCATCGGGTTCGATATGAGCGTTAATCGCACCATTCCGATTAAAGAGACGCGCTCTCTGGACCTGCGCTTCACGGCCAGTAATGTTTTCAACCACGTGAATTATGCCGGGATCAATACCGTTGTGAACTCCATAAGCTTTGGCGAAGTTACGTCCGTAGGCGGCATGCGCCGCGTGACCATGCAGGCTCGGTTCCGCTTTTAGACGAATATGAAGATGGATCGCACAAAGAAAACGTTCTTCAAGCTGATGGCGATGGGGCTGCTTTCGATCTCACCGCTGTCGCTCGCCCAGGAGCCGGCCGCGCCGGCGCCCGCGGTTGAGCAAGCCCCAATTCGCGTCTCCACGGAGCTTGTTCTGGTGAACGTGGTCGCTCGCGATAAAAAAGGAAATTTGGTTCGAGATCTGAAGCGCGAGGATTTCACCTTGCTCGAAGATGGCAAGAAGCAACAGATATCGACATTTGATTTTGAGGATGTGGACCAGTTGGCCGCCACCGCCGGGCCGACGATCTCCGGCGCCGCGGCTGGTACGCTGCTGCATTCCACCAAGAAGGCTCCACCGACACTTGACGCTCGAGATCGCCGGCTGATTGTGTTGTTCTTCGACTTCTCGGCCATGCAGCCGGAAGAAATCGACCGCTCCGTGGATGCCGCGCGGAAATTCGTCACCACCAAACTGCAACCGGCCGATTTGATCGCCATTGTTTCTCTGGCCACCAATATGCACGTGGATTGCGACTTCACCGACGACCGCGAAAAATTAAGCGGCGTGCTGGCAGCCTACACTTCCAGCCAGGGGCAGGGCTTCGACAACGGCCTCACCGGCAGCTCGGAAGGCGCCGCGGAAACCGGTGGCTCGTATACTGAAGACGATACTGACCTCAACACATTCACCGCTGACCGCAAACTCCTGGCTATCCAGTCGCTGGTCCAGGTTCTGGGCAAGCTTCCTCAGAAAAAGAGCATCGTTTATTTCAGCAACGGCATCACCCAGTCTGGCGTGGACAATCAATCCGCGCTGCGCGTCGCAACTGCCGCCGCGGTGAAAGCCAACACTTCCATCTATTCGCTCGATGTCCGCGGTTTGCAGGCCTTTCCTCCGGGTGGAGAAGCGCAAAACGCCAGCCTGCATGGGCAATCCGCGTATTCGGGCGCCTCCGTGCTGAACGATCTAAATGGAAATGCCGCGTCGCAGGATACGCTGGCCACGCTTTCCGCGGACACCGGCGGCAAGGCATTTTTCGATTCCAACGATTTCAGCGGCGTCTTTTCTCAGGTCCAGAAAGATAGTTCCCTCTATTACGTGCTTGGCTTCACCAGCAGCAATCCGGCGAAAGACGGCAAGTTCCGCCATTTGAAAGTGACCATAAATCGCCCCGACCTGAAACTGGATTTTCGCGCCGGATATTACGCTCGCCGGGATTTCGAACATCTCAATCACGCGGACCGCGAACAACAGCTTGAGGACGAACTTTCCGCGCAGCTTCCGCGAGTGGATGTGCCGCTGTACGCCGGTGAAGCATATTTCCGCAGGGATGAATCCCACTATTACCTTGGAGTCTCCCTGGTGGTGCCCGGATCGCAAATTCCGTTTGTCACCGAGAAAGACAAGGACAACGCCACCATTGACATCATCGGCGAAGTCTTGGAGGGCGGTAAATTCCCCGTGGGGCACTTGCGCGACACCGTGAAGCTCGCGGTCGATAGCACTCGCGAGGTCCGCCGCAAGAACGTCCAGTACAACACCGGATTCCTGCTGGCGCCGGGCAACTATCACCTGAAATTCGTGGTTCGCGAAAACCAAACCGGCCGCATGGGTTCCTTTGAGTCGGATGTGCACATTCCCGACCTTCGCAAATCTCCGCTGAAAATGAGCTCGGTAGTTCTAAGCAGGCTGCGCGTACCGGCGACCGGCAAAAAGACTGTCGGTAATCCGCTGGTGCGCGATCAGATGGAGCTGGTTCCGAATATCACCCACGTCTTCACGCCGGACCAGCACCTTTACCTGCAATACGAGATCTATGATCCGGGGAAAGGGAAAATCACGGAGTCCGCCACGCCTGTCTCCGCAGCCGTGCCCGCGCCCGCCTCCGCAAAATTGCCCGCTTCCCCGCCTCACACCAGAGAGGGAGTTCAGGTCCTGACCAGCATCGAGTTTCTCCAGGGATCCACGAAGGTTTACGAATCAAAGCAGGTGGTCGCGAGCGAAGTCACGGCTCCGGATCGCAGGGCCGTGATCTTCCAGATCGATCTGCCACTGCAAACTTTGAAACCCGGCCTCTATCTCTGTCAGGTGAACGTGATTGACGACGTTGCAGGCAGCTTCGCCTTCCCACGATTCCCGCTCTTGATCCGCGAACCTTCCGGCAAGCTCCCGTCGCCGTCCGCTGCTGCAGCCGCCGCGCCCGCAAAATAAAACTATTCTTCGCCGATGTCTTCGTTCCACACGGCTGGATTCGCGCGGATATAGCCGCCCAGCAGCGAAACGCACTCCTGCGAGTCCAGATCAATCACCTGAATCCCCAGGGATCGCAACCAGTCCATACCTCCCTGAAACGTTCGGCTCTCGCCGACCACCACGGTGCCAAATCCAAACTGGCGCACCAATCCGCTGCAATACCAGCATGGCGCAAGAGTGGTCACCATGATCAGCTTTCGATAACTCTTCTGCCGGCCTGCGTTTCGAAACGCGTCGGTTTCCCCGTGCACTGAGGGATCGCCCTGCTGCACGCGGCGATTGTGTCCCGCACCAACCAGCTTTCCGTCCGCATCAAAAATCGCCGCGCCGATTGGAATGCCGCCTTCTTCCAGTCCAAGGCGCGCTTCCTTCAGCGCCACTCCAAGCATCATCTGGTAATCCGGCGTGGGACTCATTTCGTCTCCTGACGCATTCCGGCGTTCGTTCTTCTTGTAAGTGTTATAGCACTGCGCCATCGCCGATTGAATCCATCGAAGCAACAATTTGCGTGAACGGGATTCCACGGGTTCTGAGAGATTCTCCTGTGCTATTCTCCAGCGCACCTTTTCATCCCGGCGATCTGCAATGCCGATGCCGATTCGAGCAGCGATTTCAGGAGACGGAGCCGAACGCGACCAATGCCGCAAACCCCGCCTTACCCCAGCGCATACGGCTTACGTCGCGGAGTCCTTTCGCCGATGGAAATCCTGGCGCAATCAGTCTCCACGATTGCGCCAACCACCACTCCGGCAGCCACCATTCCGCTGGTTTGCGCCCTCGCCGGCAACGGCACCTGGCTCGCCTACGTTCTGGCCACCACCGCTATCTTGCTTGTGGCCCTGTGCGTCGCAAAATATGCGCGCTTCTCCGCATCGCCGGGTTCACTTTTTTCCTATGCCTCGATGACGCTGCCACCCTGGCTTGCGGCAACCGCGGCCTGGAGCCTGCTCCTCGCCTATGTCGCCACCGGGGCCAGCGTGATCGGCGGTTTCTATCACTACGGTGTGTTGCTGGTCCGCGAGGCCACGGGCCACGCAGTTTCCGCCGCGCTGCTCGCCCTTATAGTCACCGCAATTTCCGTCGCTATCGCCTGGCGCGACGTCAAAATCTCCGCTCGCGTGATGCTTTGGATTGAGGCGATTTCGGTCTCCGTGATCCTGATCGTCGTCGTGCTCGTTCTGGCGAGAAACGGCCTGCACCTCGATTGGCAGCAGCTCCAATTGCACGGCATGACCGGCAGCGGCCTGCGATTGGGCCTGGTCCTCGCCCTGTTTAGTTTCGTTGGATTCGAAAGCGCCACCACCCTGGGTTCCGAAGCGCGCGATCCCCTGAAGACTATTCCTCGCGCGGTCATCCAAAGCGCTCTTCTTGCCGGCGCCATCTTCACCGTTTGCGCCTATGCCGAAGTCTTGGGTTTACGCACCGCCGGACAGGACTTGGCGACCAGTCCGGAGCCCATGCGAGTCCTCGCGCGAGTCGGGGGCGTTCCCATTTTCGGGTTGCTGATCGATATCGGCGCGTTGGTCAGCATGTTTGCCGGAACCCTGGCGTGCATTACGGCGGCCGCACGCGTTCTCTTGCTGATGTCGCATCACGGGCTGACCCATGGCGCTCTCCGCAAAACGCATCAGAAAAACGAAACGCCCGGCCTGGCTATTTTCGTAACCGGCGCCGCCGCCGCTTTGCCGGTGGTGATTCTCGCGCTGCGCGGCGCCAGCGGCCTCGACGTCTATGGGTGGATGGGTTCGCTTGCCACCTACGGTTTCATCGTTGCTTATGCGCTGGTCTGCCTGGCTTTGCCGCGATATCTGGCACAGAGGGGTCCTTTACGTCCCGGCGCACGAATCATTCCCTGGCTTGCGGGCGGCGCGATGCTGCTGGCGCTCGTGGGGAATTTGTATCCAGTTCCCGAAGGGCCCTATGGGAAGCTTCCGTATATTTTCCTGGCTTATGTGACTGCAGGCATGCTGTGGTTTTTCTATCGCGCGCGAACGCGAAACGCCGCCCCTGCCGGCAGTTGAAGCGTCACCGATTGTTTCCGCATCGGTCAGTTCGACGATTCTTCTGTCGGCGGCACGATTTGGACTCTTCTTAAAGTCCGCGGCCGTTCATTAAATACAAAAACAAATTGTGGAAAACGAAAATTTGCGTTTCGGTTCGCTCGCAAATTGACATAGTTTCCTGCCAACGGCTTTTCGGTATGTGGGGCAACTGGCCATCCAATTTCATATTCAAAACGGTGCATGAACGCTTCGGAATAACCTTCCGGTGGCGGATAGCGATGCGGAGGCATTTCTGAATGCAGACAATTTCTCGGCGCCTTGGAATTTTTAGTGCAACTTGCCTGATCGCCGGAGCCCTGCTTCTTCTGGCGCCGGGTTCCCGCTCGCAGCAGACCCTTGGCGGCATCACAGGCACCGTAATGGACACCTCTGGCGGCGCCTTGACGGAGTCCCAGGTCGTCCTGGTGGCGGACGCCACCAAGCTCACGCGCGCGCAAAAAGCGAATAGCGCCGGCCTCTACGAATTCGTGAACCTTCCCATCGGCTCGTACACGCTCACCTTCTCGCACGACGGTTTCGAAACGCAGAAGATCCCCGCGATCCCGGTGCAGGCGGATCGCACCGCCACGGTCAACGTCACGCTAAAAGTCGGGCAGGTTGGCACTACCGTCACCGTGGAAGCCGCGCCGCTCCTGAATTCGGAAGACACTACGAACGGCTACATCCTGGAAAAAAGCCAGATACAGGAAGTTCCCCTGCCCACCGGGAGTTTTACGGGGCTCGCGATTCTTTCTCCAGGTGTCAACGCGGAATTGTCCAGTGGCACCGGCGCCAACAGCGGCCTGGGCAACCAGCCCATCTGGGCCAACGGCCAGCGAGACACCAGCAACAGTTTTCTCCTCAATGGTGTGGACGCGAGCAATCTCTTCAATGGCAAAAGCACCAGCCAGGTAGCCTCCGCGCGCGTCGTGAATAATACCGGCGTCAGCGGCGCTGCCAGCAGCAGTGCCGCAATTATCCAGAGCACGGCGTCACCCTATCTTGCCGTTGGCCAGTCGCTGCCCACCCCCGCGCCGGAATCCATCGAGGAACTCCGCGTCAACACTTCCATGTACGACGCCCAGCAGGGCTCCACCAGTGGCGCGCACATCGACATGAGCACCGCCTCTGGCACCAACAATTATCACGGCAGCGCCTACTTCCATCGCGGCACCAACGCCATGAATGCCGCTCCCTTCTTTTTCAACGCCGACCCCAATATTCCCGCCAGCGAAAAAAATCCTCAGCTGCATCGGACCGTGTCCGGGGGGACATTCGGCGGTCCGATCATCAAGGACAAACTCTTCGGCTTCGTCAGCTACCAACACATCCACTCTTCCGATCAGGAGATTGGACTCTCACGCATCACTGTGCCGGCAGGCCTCACCGATGATCGCAGCCCCGAGGCCCTGGCCGCACTCGTAAATGGCCAGACAAGCACGGACTGCCCGGCGCTTCCGTGCAACTTTCCGTCTTCCGTCCCGATGACTGGCGTTGTGGGCACCGGCACCGGCGAAATCAATCCCATCGCTTACAATTTGCTGAATTACAAGCTTCCCAACGGCCAATATCTCGTCCCCTCGGCTGACGGCCAGACGCCCTCGGTCAATTTTCCAGAGAATGCGATCGTCCCGGGCACGGCGCTATTCGTAGCCGATCAGGCGGTCGCGAATCTCGACTGGAACGTCAGCGGGAAGGACACGGTTTACCTGAAGTATTACTATCAGCACGACCCAACGATTGCGCCTTACGCGTATTCGAGTTTCGCAGGGTTTTCCCAGCATCTCGACGCCGGCAGCCAGGTCTTCTCCATCGGCAACACGCAAACTCTGAAGCCCAATTTGAGCCTGAGCGAAGTGTTTGGCTTTATCCGTGAAAAAGTTTATAGCACCGTGGATCAGCCCTTTACCCCGCAGCAGATGAACATCAACACATTCGGTTCGAATATTTTCCCGGGCATCACCATTGTGGACAACTTCGGCAACGAGGCTCCCTACAACACCGGTTGCCCTAACGCGGACACCATTTCAAATCCGGACGGCTCGACATCCTGCACCATCTCTCCCGCTCCAATTGCCAATGCCGCGGGGCAGTTCGGCCAAGGCGCTGCTTCCCAAGGCGCCTATACCGGAGTGTTTCAAAATCGCTTCATGCCTTCGGCGAGCGCCATCTGGTCCGTCGGAAAAAACACCATCACCTTCGGCGGCAGCTATGCCTACACACAGTTGAATACTCGCGATCTGCGCACCAACAACGGCATTATCGGAATTGCCGATTTCTCGCAGTTTTTGCAGGGCCAGGTGGTCTCCTACACTCCAGACGGCTTTGTCACCACTGCGTATCTGCAAGGCGATGCCAACCGCTACCTGCGCGCGGGCCAGACGGGACTCTATATCCAGGATAAATACGCCCTTCGCTCAAATCTGAACATCACCCTCGGTTTGCGCTACGACTGGAACGGCGGCTTCAAGGAAAAATATGGCCGGCTCTATAATTTCGATCCTTCGCAGTATGCATTTGACGGAGAGGAAGTCACTTCGACGGGGTTCATTGTTGCCGGGAACAACCAGTTCGGTTCCAAAGGAGTTAGCGATTCCACGTTGACTGGCCGGCAGTGGGGCATTGCCCCGCGCCTGGGTATCGCCTGGAGCCCGGACATGTTCCACGGCAAAGTCGTTGTCCGCGCCGGAGCGGGCATTTATTACGATCGCGGCGAACTCTTCACCTATCTCTCGCCCGGATTCGCCGCTGGCGTCATCACCGGCGGTCCATTTGGAGTAAATCAGGCTCCTCCATACGTAAATTCCCAAGTCTGCTCGGACATTGGGACGCTTTACCAGGGCTACATACCAACTTGCTCCACCAGTGCCAACCCCAGCAATGCGCTCAACGCAACTGGATATTCACTGGCGAATCCTTGGGGTTCCTCGCGCCAGGCTGGCCCCAGCGGCAATCCACAGGACATCATCAACTATCTTCCGAACGTCAGCGCTATCGAAGACGGCGCGCAACTGTTTGCGTTCGCTGTTTACGATCGTAATAACAAATTGCCCTACAGCATCAACGATACACTCGACATTCAGTGGCAGCCGCGCAACGATCTGCTCATTCAGGTTGGCTACGTCGGCAATCTCGGCCGCCACCTGGTGATTCCTGTCCCCTTCAATCAGGCGCAGGTCGCGTCTCCTTCGCACCCAATCAACGGCCAGGTCTATTCGTATGGCTACACGCTTTTGGACAACTCCGGAAATCCAATTGCACTGCCGGATGCCAACGGCCAATCCCAGGGCACCTACATGTTCAACTACGAAGGCGGCAATATTGACCTGCGAGTTCCCTACGTCGGCTACTCTTCCGAATCCGAAAGCTATAAAGCCGCGGGCATCTCTGCCTACAATGCACTGCAGGCTCACGTTGAAAAGCGTCTCAGTCACGGACTCCAGGCGGGATTTTCGTACACCTATTCCCATGCAACCGATGAGCAGAGCGCTCTCGGCCTTTTCTACAACGGCAATAATCCGCTCAATCTCCGCGAAGCCTACGGTTCCTCAGATTTTGACCGCACGCACGTTTTTAATTTCAACTTTGTCTATCAACTCCCCAAATTCACCCCGGATTCCTCTTCCTGGAAAGGGCGCGCCACCAATGGCTGGGCCGTTGAGGGCATCGGGGTCTTTCAGAGCGGCCAGCCCTTCAGCGTGATCGATTACAGCGGTGCCGTTGGCAGTGTCTATTACGGCGTCTCAGACGGAATCACAAACCCCATCGTCCCACTGTCATCCAGTTGTACGCCGCGGTCCGCAATTACTGGACATAACGGCGCCACCCCCGGTCTTCCTGCGCTCGATGTGAACTGCTTCACGATTCCCATTCTGCCGGCGGGTGGATTGAACGGAGCGATCCCCTCGAACGATCCCTACGAAACAGACTTCACCAGTGGGCAGCGCAATATTTTCCGCCAATCCTGGCAGCGGCGACTGGACGTCTCCTTCGTGAAGGACACCTACATCACCGAGCGCACCGACCTGAAGTTCAGCTTCGACATCTTTAACGTCACCAACACTCCCAGCTTCGATGTCCCCATCGATGACGTCACGCAGAACCAGTATTACAACGGATTCCCAAATACCGAGTCTGGACTACCTGTATTACCCAGTGGTTGTGGTTCGGCTTCTCCGTCAAACGGTTTCTACAATTGCCCGTTTGGGTTGGGAAATGTGAACAAGACCATCGGTAGTTCGCGCCAGATTCAGATGATGTTGCGCCTGACGTTCTGAAGCTTGATAGCGGACTTTCTGGGTTACTTCGCGCTCAGATAGTGGACAGCGGGCAGTTCCTTCAGGTGGCTGGCCGCTGCCTCTGGCGTGATGTCGCGTTGCGGCATCGCCAGCATTTCGTAACCCACCATGAATTTTTTCACGGTTGCCGATCGCAGCAGTGGCGGGTAAATGTGCGCGTGAAGATGAAGTCCCGTTTTGCGTCCCCGTTCGGGTGTCACCTGGTGAATGCCCATGGTGTATGGGAAAGATGTCTTGAAAAGATTGTCGTAGCGAATGGTGATCTGACTTAGGATCCCGGCCAGCGATGTTTTTTCCTCAGCCGTTAATTCCGTTAAGCAAGCAACACGCCTGCGGCTGATCACCATCGTCTCGAATGGCCAGACTGCCCAGAATGGAACCACCGCCACAAAATGCTCGTTGGTAGCCACGATCCGTTCCTGTTTTTCCAATTCCAGGTTCAGATAGTCTTCCAGTAAACCGGAGTTGTGTTTTTGCGAATATTCCTCGAACGAGGCCAGCTCTTTCGCGAGTTCATCCGGAATTGTTTCGTTCGCCCATATTTGCCCGTGGGGGTGTGGATTGCTGCAGCCCATGATGGCGCCGCGGTTTTCAAAGATCTGCACGGATTGAATGTTTGGCTGGCTGGAAAGGGAAGCAAACTCGCTCGTCCAGGTTTCCACCACCCGCGCGATATCCGACACTGCCATTCGCGCCAGCGTCAGATCGTGTCGTGGCGAAAAACACACCACGCGGCAGCGGCCCCGTTCGCTCTCTGCCAGCAAAAGATCCCCTTCGCGAATTTGGCCCGGAGGACCATCTGGTTTTAGCGCCGCAAAATCATTGTCGAATACGAATGTGCCCTCGTATTTTGGATTGTGCGTCCCGCCGGCCCGCTCGTTTCCCGGGCACAGATAGCATTGCGGGTCGTACTCCTCCAACCGTTCGCTTGCGGCCGCCTCCACTTGCCCCTGCCATGGTCGCTGCGTGCGGTGCGGAGAAACCAGCACCCATTCCCGGGTGAGCGGATTAAACCTTCGATGAGGGTGAATTTTCAGGTCAAAGCTGCTCATGAATGGCTTGCATTTCCTTACGCTAGCCGGCTGGCCCCGTCGGCAGCGGAGGAAATATAGATTTCCGGCGCGCGACCCGTGCCCTTTTCATATCCTGCGGCAACATTTTCCCGGAAGCGTTCTACGTGGCTTTGCTGCACCAGGTTGATCGTGCAGCCGCCAAATCCGCCCCCGGTCATGCGCGCGCCGTAGACTCCTGTGTTTTGCACGGCAAGCCGCACCATCAAATCCAATTCCTCGCAGCTCACCTCAAAATCGTCTCGCAGGCTGGCGTGCGAGCTGCCCATCAACCTGCCGAACAATTTCAAATCTCCGGCCTGCAGCGCTTCCGCCGCCTGCAGCACTCGCACGTTCTCAGTCAGAATGTGATGGCAGCGTTTGCGTATCACTTCGGGCAACTGGCCCCCAAACTTCTCGTATTCTTCCAGGGTCACATCGCGCAGGGATTTCACTCCCGGAATGCGCTCCGCGAAAAACCGCGCCCCGGCTTCGCACTCCGCCCGCCGTTCGTTGTATTCGCCCCCCGAAAGGCTGTGCCTCACCATCGTGTTGCAGATCACCAGCCGCACATCCGGCGGAATGGGCAACAAACGGTATTCCAGCGTCCGGCAATCCAGCCGAAGGGCATGATTCTTCTTTCCGTGCACGGAAATAAACTGGTCCATGATGCCGCAACGCGCGCCCACGAATTCGTTCTCTGCCTGCTGGCAAAGCAGCGCAATCGCCACGCCTTCCATGCCTTTCCCGGACAACTCCAGGAACGCTTTGCACACCGCCACTTCCAGCGAAGCGGAGGAACTCAGTCCCGCGCCCTGCGGCACATCGCCATACAGAAGCAGATCCGCTCCCGGCAAGCCGCCCACCTTGCGCTGCAGCAAGCCGACAATTCCGACGACGTAGTCGCTCCATTGATTTCGCGGTTCTTTGGGGAGCTGATCCAGATCAAACTCGACCCGTTCCGCATAGTTTTCCGAAGTCACGATCATGCGCCGGTCGGTTCGCTTGGCAATCGTTATTTGCGTTTGGAATTCTATTGCTGCCGGGAACACAAATCCTTCGTTGTAATCCGTGTGCTCCCCGATCAGATTCACGCGGCCCGGCGCTTGCACAAGAATGGGTTCGTTCCCGTAAAGCTTTCGGAAGCGCTGCATCAGGCCAGATGACTTATTTTCCGTCGCGGTGTGATTGCTCATTATCTGGAAATTAGCCCCAAATATTTCTCAATCGAACGCATCCACTCTCTTCCTCGTACGGTTGCTAACTGTCGGGATGCTCCTCCCTGCTCCTGAAGTTGGGGACGGCCGGAAGCAAAGAATGATCCGAAGGATGGTAAGTCACCTTGAACGAAACTGTTTTCTCCTGGCCCGGTTCCCGCTTTGGCTCCGAAGCCGATCCGAAAGCTATCCTGTTCCGGCTCGGCATTCGGGAGAGAGGGAACTTCAGAGGCATATAAAATGCCCTGAGTTAAGCGGTTAAGCAAGTCCTACCCTGAAATTAATTAATTTATTCTAATCCACCCAGTCCAGCGACCGCGTAACTGCTTTCTTCCAAGACGCATACAAGCGCTCACGCTCCCGCTCCTCAAGATGGGGTTCCCAAGTGTGGTCCACCGCCCAGTTCGCTTTCAAGTCTTCCAGGTCCTTGTAATACCCAACCGCAAGCCCCGCCGCATACGCCGCTCCCAGCGCCGTGGTTTCCTGGATCACCGGCCGCACCACGGGAATATTCAGGATGTCAGACTGAAATTGCATTAGCATTTCGTCCTTCACCATCCCGCCATCGGTCCGCAGATTGTGCAATGTGATCCCGGAATCTTTCTGCATCGCCTCCAGCACCTCCCGCGTTTGAAACGCCGTGGCCTCCAGCGTTGCGCGCGCCAGGTGCCCTTTGTTGGCGTAACGCGTCAACCCCGCGATCACTCCGCGCGCATTCGCTTTCCAATGCGGCGCGTAAAGGCCGGAAAATGCCGGCACAAAATAGACGCCACCGTTGTCGTTCACACTACGCGCCAGCGTCTCCACATCCTGGCTTTTTTCGATGATCCCCAGGTTATCCCGCAACCACTGCACCAGCGCCCCCGCGATCGCCACGCTTCCTTCCAGCGCGTAGTGCGCCGGCTTTGCGCCCAGCTTATAAGCCACGGTGGTCAGTAGCCCGAACTTGGACTGCACCTGTTTCTCGCCACAATTCATCAGCAGGAAGCATCCGGTTCCATACGTATTCTTCGCTTCCCCCGGCTGAAAGCACGTCTGCCCTACCAGTGCGGCTTGCTGGTCGCCCAGAATTCCCGCGATCTTCACCCCACGAATGGATTCCGGCACGGCCTCACCGTAAATTTCACTGCTCGAGGCAATCTTGGGCAGCATTTTTTCAGGGATGCCGAAAATCTTCAGAATCTCTGCGTCCCAGCCCAACTTCTGCAGATCCATCAGTTGCGTGCGGCTGGCGTTCGTCACGTCGGTAACGTGTACTCCCCCGCTGGTCCCCCCCGTTAGCTTCCACAATAAGAATGTATCCACGTTGCCAAAGAGAAGTTCCCCGGCCTCGGCCCGTTGCCGCGCCCCAGGCACATTATTTAGAATCCAGCGAATTTTCAGCCCGCTGAAATAAGTGGCCAGCGGCAGCCCGGTCTTTCCCCGAAAACGATCTTGCCCGCCTTGTTTCGAAAATTCTGCTACATCGTCGGCCACTCGCGTGTCCTGCCACACGATCGCGTTATAAACCGGCCGACCAGTGCTCCGTTCCCAAACCAGAGTCGTCTCGCGCTGGTTGGTGATCCCAATCGCCGCCAGGTCTTTCGGCCGCAGGTCCTGTCGTTGCATTGCCGCCTGAATCACTTCTTGCGTGCGCCGCCAGATTTCGTCGGGGTCGTGTTCCACCCAACCGGGCTTCGGGAAAATCTGTGCGTGCTCCTTCTGCGCCACCGAAACGATGCGCCCGGCGCGATCGAAGATCATGAATCGCGTGCTGGTTGTCCCCTGATCGAGCGCGCCAAGATATGCCGTCATCGTTACCTCGCAATTCTGCTTCACTAATTTCGGGAAATCACCGTGGGAGCTGGTCGCTCCGTGGACAATCCAGCAGTTTGCAGCAGGCCCGTTATCTTTCCGCGGTAATTCTCCGCGGCCTGCCGCGTGAACTCCTCGCTCCAGCCCAACTCTTTCGCCAGCAACGCCCCGGCCACGCCGGCAGCCTCGCGTGCGGCGCGCCAATCCAGCAGTTGCAGCCCGGTTCGTCGTCCCAGCACATCATCCAGCGTCATGGCCATCTCTTCGCGTGCCGCGTAGACGATTTCCGCGCGAATCGGCGAAAATCCCGCAACGATCGGCTCACGCAGTTCCGGCTCTCTGCCCGCCAGTTCCAGCACCTGCGTCGCGCGCGTCCCGAATTTCAAACTCAGATGCCGTGCGGTCGCCTCCGCAATCCCGAATTTCTCCACCAGCCCTTTCGAATACTCCGGGCCATAGCTTTCCGAACCTGCCAACCGGTGGTCCGCCGTCTTCGCCGGCGTCACGCCAGTTCCCAGGCGCCGCTGCACTTCATCCACAGTGTCTTCTGCCATCGCCCGGTAAGTGGTCCACTTGCCGCCCATCACGCTCACCAGCCCGCTCTTTTCATCCAGCTCCACTTCGTGATCCCGCGCCAGCTTGCTGGTCACCGTCTTTCCGCCCGCGCTCACCAGCGGCCGCATTCCCGCGATTCCGCTCACAATCTGTTCGGGTGTCACGGGAATTTCCAGGTAGTGGTTCAAATGCCGCAAGAGATAATCCACTTCGTCCTTCGTCACGCGCATTTCGTCCTGCAGTGAAACTTCGGTCTCCGTTGTCCCCACCAGCAGGCGGTCAAACCACGGCACTGCAAAGAGCACCCGCCCATCTTCTGTCTTTGGAATCAGCAGTGCGCTCCTGCTCTGGTGCAGATCCAGCGAAAGAAAAACGTGAACCCCTTTGCTGACACGCATCCTGGGATGCGCCTCCGGGTTCGCCATTTGCCGGATTGTGTCTGCCCAGGGCCCAGTGGCATTCACAAAAACCTTCGCGCTGACCGTAAATCGCTTTCCAGTTAGCTTATTTTCCACTTCCACCGCGCGCAGCTTCCCCTGGTCGTCGTAGGCAAACGAGCGCACCCGCGCGTGATTCAGCGCATCGCCCGCCGCTTCCACCATCGATTTCACCAGCGCCAGATTGTAGCGGCCATCGTCAAACTGCCCGTCGGCATAAACAACGCTCCCTACCAGGTGGTCCTTCTTCAGCAACGGCAAATGCTTCAGCGTCGTTTCCCGGTTCTGAAATCGGCTTCGGAAAATCCGCGCCTTGCCCGCCAGCCAGTCGTACATCTGCAGGCCGATGCCCATGTAGCCGACCGTCCACCAATCGAAGCATGGCACGATAAATTCCATCGGCCGGCTCAGGTACGGGCCGTTGTTCAGCATGCGGATGCGTTCGTGCAGGGCTCTCCGCACCACCTTATATTCGGCAAGATCCAACTCCTTCACGGCCTGTTCCAGATACCGCACCCCGCCGTGAATCAATTTTGTGGAAGCGCTGGAAGTTCCAGAGGCGAAGTCGTTTCCTTCGAGCAACACCGTTTTCAGTCCGCGCAGCTGTGCGTCCAGTGCGCACCCCGCCCCGGTCGCGCCTCCGCCAATCACGCAAACGTCGAACGACCCGCCTGCAATCCGCGCTTCCGCTGCCTCATGCCTCAACATAGCGCATCCTTAATAAAGGAAATTGCGTCTTCCGGCAAGTCAGACTGCCGCAAAGTGCTCTCCTCAGATTTACCTGCCGCAAACGCCTGAAAAGTTCGAACCGCTGCTTGCCTCACTGCAAACGTTTGACAAACCTGCTAAGATTTCGCGGGTTCCTATGTTAACCGGTTTACCTCTCAATTCTCTATTTCGAGGCTGATTATGGACCGACGCAATTTTCTGAAAACAACCGGCACGGTTCTTGCCGGAGCTACTCTCGCGCACTCCACGCTTGCCGAATCCGCGCAATCCACCGGTGCATCTCCCTCCGGTCGCACTATTCTTCCCATCAATCGCAACTGGCGCTACAACCATGCCTTCGTCCAGGGCGCACACGACAAAACCTTCGATGATTCCGCGTTCGATAAAGTCGTCATTCCTCACACCAACATCAAACTCCCCTGGCATAGTTTCGACGAAAAATCCTACGAATTCATTTCCATCTATCGCCGCCGCTTCACACTGCCCCCTGAAGCGCGTGGCCGCCGCGTTTTTGTGGACTTTGAAGGCGCCATGACCGCCTCCACCGTCTGGATCAACGGCGTCCGCCTCGGCGAATACAAGGGCGGCTACACTCCCTTTTCTTTCGAACTCACTCCTCACCTCGATTTTGCCGGCGAAAATGTTCTCGCCGTTGACTTGGACTCCACCGAGCGGCCGGACATCCCGCCCTTCGGCTATCAGATCGACTACCTCACCTTCGGCGGCATCTATCGCGAAGTCTCCCTCCGGATCGTTCCTTCCAGCTTCATCGAAAATATTTTCGCCAAGCCGAAAGACGTCCTTACCCCGCATCCCAAAGTGGATGTGGATTGCCACATTCAGAGCCTCGAGGATTTAAAAGAGCCGCTGACTCTCGAGGTGGAACTCCGCGACGGGGATAAGGTCCTCGCCAAAGGCAGCAAAAAAGTCCCTGCGGGCGCTGCAACCACAGAAGCAGTCGTCTATTCCGTGGCACTCGAAAATCTGGGCTCGATAAAACTCTGGGATCTCGCTTCGCCGAATCTCTATACCGTCCAAGTGCGGCTCCTCCGCGGCACGGAAGTCCACGACCAGGATTCCCGCAGAATCGGTTTCCGTGAGGCGCAGTTCACCGATCACGGTTTCGAACTCAACGGCAAGGCCGTCAAGCTCCGCGGCCTTGATCGCCATCAGACCTTTCCCTTCGTTGGACAGGCCATGCCCGGCCGCGTTCAGCGCAAGGATGCGGACCTCCTCCGCAATAAATACAAGTGCAATATCGTCCGCACCTCGCACTACCCGCAATCCCGCCACTTCCTCGACGCCTGCGATGAATACGGTCTTCTGGTCCTCGAAGAAATTCCCGGCTGGCAGCATATCGGCGACGAACCCTGGAAGGTCATCACCATTGATAACGTGAATCGAATGATCCGCCGAGACTGGAACCATCCCAGCATCATTCTCTGGGGCGTGCGCATCAATGAATCGCTGGACGATCACGATTTCTATGTGCGCACCAACGCGCTGGCTCGCAAACTCGATCCCACACGCCCTACGGGCGGCATCCGTTACTTCCAGGAATCCGAATTCCTGGAAGATGTCTTCACTATGAACGATTTCGGCTGGCCACTGAAACCGCCCAACCATCCTCGCTACCTGAACACCGAATTTGTGGGCCACACGTTTCCCACCAAAACGATCGACGACAAAGAACGCGTGATGGAACACACCATCCGCCACGCGCGCATCCACGATCAACTTGCCTCGAATCCCCAGTACGCCGGCGGGATCGGCTGGTGCGCGTTCGATTACAACACCCACGGCGATTTCGGCTCCGGTGACCGCATCTGCTATCACGGCGTCACCGACATATTCCGCGAGCCCAAGCCCGCCGCTGGTTTTTACAAGTCCCAATGCGATCCCGCCGACGAAGTCGTTCTCGAGCCCGCGTTCTCCTGGGCACGCGGCGACGAATCTATCGGGTTCACCAAGGCTATGGTCTGCTCTAATTGCGATCATCTGAAGTTTTACATTGCCGATAAACTCGTCGGGGAAGTGGACCCCGACCGAACGCAGTTCGCCCATCTCCGCTACGCCCCATTCACCGCGGATCTCGAACACAAGGTCAACCACTGGGGAGACCTGCGCATTGATGGCTATATCCAGGGCAAGCAGGTGATTTCCAAATCGCTTTCCGGCCGCGGCGTGGATGAAAAATTCGCTCTTCTCCCCGACGATACCAAGCTCAACGCCGACGGCGCGGACACCACTCGGATTGTGATTCGCGTGACCGATAGCTATGGCGCCATCCAGCCTTTTTCCACCGCGGCCATCAAGTTCGAACTGGAAGGGCCCGCGGAACTCATCGGCGACAATCCGTTCTCAATCGTTGGGGGCACCGGCGCCGTCTGGATCCGCGCCAAGGAGCAACCCGGAACCGTCACGCTAACGGGAACCCATCCCGTGCTCGGCAAGCAGCAGGTGCAAATTCAACTGGCGGCGGCGCCTCCGGAAGCTGTCTAACGCGCAACGGTCGACGGTAGCCTGCTGGATTTTCGAATATCCGGTCAGAAGGGAAGGAGCCATGAAAAATCTCCTTTGCAAGTCGCTCTCGTTTCTGATTCTCGCTTGCTGGTTCTCCTCGTTTGCGCGCGCGCAAGCGAGCTTCGATCTTGTCTCTCCGGACCAGCGCATCGAGGTCCGCGTCCGCACTGCGCAAGGCATTCACTACGATGTGATCTTTGACAGCCGCGAAATCCTTCATGACTGCACGATGTCCCTCGACGTGGATCACGCCGTCCTCGGCAAGGATGTGAAAGTCCTTTCCTCCAAGGAAAATCACGTGGATGCCGTCCTCACCCCGGTCGTTCGCCAGAAATTCGCCAAAATCCACGAAAACTACAACGAACTTCATATCGCGTTCGACGGCAATTTCGCCGTGGACTTCCGTGCTTACAACGAAGGCGTTGCTTACCGGTTTGAAACTTCTCTGCCCGCCGCACAGGTGAAAATATTCGCCGAAGACGGCACCTTCCGCTTCCCGCGAAATTCCGTCGGCTATTATCCGCAGGAAGATAGCTTCTATTCGCACAACGAACGCCGCTATACTCCGGTGCATCTCTCTGAAATTCTCCCCGCGTTCCTTGCCAGCCTTCCCGCCGTGGTGGACGTTGGCAACGGCGCAAAACTCGCCATTGCGGAATCCGATCTGGTGGACTATCCCGGCCTGTGGCTGCGCGGCACAAAAGACGATGCTCTCTCGATCACTTTTCCTCCTTACCCGGTGAAGGAGCAGCAGACTTCTCCTCTCGACATAAAAGTTGTCGAAAGCGCTGACTACATCGCGGTCACTTCCGGTCAGCGCACATATCCGTGGCGCGTCCTGGGCATCGCTGAAAGCGATGCCGCTCTGCTCACCAATCAGCTGGTCTGGTTACTCCAGCGGCCCTCGGAGTTGCAAGACACCAGTTGGATCAAGCCCGGCAAAGTCGCTTGGGACTGGTGGAACGACAACAACATCTATGGTGTGGATTTCAAGGCCGGCATTAACACCGCCACTTACAAATATTTCGTGGACTTCGCCTCCAAATACGGAATCCCCTACATCATCCTCGACGCCGGCTGGTCCAAGGAAGATAACCTGCTCTCCATTGTCCCCGATTTGAACATGGAAGAGCTCACCGCCTACGCGAAACAAAAAAACGTCGGCGTCATCTTGTGGGTCAGCTGGATCGCTTTAAAGGACCAGCTCACTCCCGCGCTCGATCAATTTTCTAAGTGGGGCATCAAGGGCATCAAGGTTGACTTCATGCAGCGCAGCGACCAGCTCCTGATCAACTACTACCATCTCGTGAGCAGTGAAACCGCAAAACGCCACATGCTCGTGGATTTTCACGGGGACCAGAAGCCTTCCGTAATGACGCGCACCTGGCCCAACCTGATTAACACCGAGGGCGTTCGCGGCCTTGAATGGAGCAAGTGGAGCGCGGACGCGGAGCCGGAACACAACGTGACGATTCCGTTCACCCGCATGTTCCTCGGCCCGATGGACTACACGCCCGGCGCGATGCTCAACGCCTCCAAAGCGGCTTTCGCGGCGATCTATAGCCGTCCCATGGGTCTCGGCACGCGTTGTCACCAACTTGCGATGTACGTCGTCTATGAAGGCCCTTTGCAGATGTTGTCGGATAGCCCCTCGAACTATCTGCGCGAACTGGAAAGCATGGAATTTCTTGCCGCTGTGCCCACCGAATGGGATGACTCCAGACCCCTGGCAGGAAAGATCTCCGAATATGTTGCCATCGCCCGTCGCAATGGCTCTGATTGGTTTGTCGGCGCAATGAACAATTGGACCGCGCGCGACTTGGAACTGGATTTTTCCTTTTTGCCCGAGGGAACGTTTCAGATGGATGCCTATCAAGACGGCGAAAACGCGGATCGCCTTGCCAGTGACTACAAACTGACTCACACCCAAGTCACTCGCACCACAAAACTAAAAATCCATCTGGCCCCTGGCGGCGGCTGGGCCGCGCACATCCACCACTAAGCCTAGTCGCCTTGCGCTCGAGTGTTGTAGCCGTCCTCGTTCAGAATGATGGGTGACACTCGGCATACTGTCGTCCTGAGGACCGCGCAGTCCGCGGACCGAAGGATCTCAACCTAAAATTCATTTAAAAGTGTACTCACACCACCCAACCCCCTACCTCGCCTTCCCCTTCCCCGCATCCACAATCCCGCTTCCCTCGCGAATCGTCAAAATCTGATTTGCCTTCACCTTCGTAAACCGTTCCACCTTTTGCGTCGTCGGCCACTTCACTTCGATCACGTCCGCTGCTTCCGCTTTTCCCAGACCAAAGTGCAGCCGCAAATCCGACTGCGACATCACGCTCGTGCCGCTATGCACTTCATTCATCTGCGTATGCTTTCCTGTTGTCACCCGCACCCGCGCTCCAATCGCCGTGCGATTGCACTTGGTGCCCACCAGCTTGATCTTGATCCAGTTTTGCGCGTTTCCCCCCTCATTCCGCAGCAGCGATGGCACATCGTTCATATTCAAAATCAATGCATCCATATCGCCATCGTTGTCGTAATCCCCGAACGCCGCGCCCCGGCTCGAAAAACGCTCGCTGATTCCCGGCCCCAGCTCCGCCGAAACATCCTTGAACCGCCCACCGCCCAGATTCTTGTAAACCAGCCGCGGGTTCTTGAACGTCTGACCCATGCTGTGTTCTTCGATCTCCGGGTAGACGTGCCCGTTCACCTGCATCAGGTCCGGCCAGCCATCGTTGTCGTAATCCAGAAACCCGCAACCCCACGCTACGTATTGATTGTTGATTCCCACGCCCGATGCGAAGGCTTCGTCGGTAAACGTGCCGTCCCCGTTGTTGTGATAAAGATTGCAGGTGTCGTCCGCGAAATTCGTCTTGAAAATGTCCAGCCACCCGTCGCAATCGTAATCGCCCACCGCCACGCCCATACCCGCCTGCTCGTGCCCGTTTTCGTTGTACGCGCAGCCCGCCACCATCGCCACGTCCGTGAACGTCCCGTCCTGGTTGTTGCGGAACAATATGCTGGGCTGCGAATCCACGGCCACGTAAATATCGGGCCAGCCGTCGTTATCGAAATCGTAGGAAACCGCGGTGATCGAATAGCGTGGCCCCGCCTTCAGAATTCCCGCCTTTTCCGTCACATCCGTGAACGTGCCGTCGCCATTGTTGTGAAACAGCACGTTCGTGTCGCCCTTCAGGCCGCGCGGCCCGCACATCACGGGAATCCCTTTCCATTGGCACGACGCGGCGTCGCCCGGCGCGGGAGTCGCTTCCGGATCCAGTTGAATGTAATTGCACACAAAAAGATCCAGAAGGCCGTCCCGATCGTAATCCAGCCAAGTGCAGCCCGCGCCCCAGCGCACTTTTTCGTTGTGGACGCCAGCCTTCTTCGTCACATCCGTGAACGTGCCGTCGCCGTTGTTGCGGAAAAGAATGTTGTGTCCCCAGAAGCAGCAGAACAGATCGTCCCAGCCGTCGTTGTCAAAATCCCCAACGCACACTCCCGTCTGCCAGCCAGCCCGGCCGATCCCCGATTTCTCCGTAACATCGGTGAACGTTCCGTCGCGATTGTTCTTGTAAAGATGCGACGTAGGAGCGCTCCCATCCGGCCATTTGGCATCCAGCCGCGAGCCGTTCGTCAAATAAATATCCAGCCAGCCGTCCATGTCGTAATCGAAAAACGCCAGCCCGCTTCCTTTTGCTTCCACGATCAGCCGTTTGTGTTGGACACCGCCCCACACGTTCGGAAGCGTCAACCCCGCCTCCTTGGCCACATCCACAAACTGCACTTGCGGTGTCGCAGCCGTGCCCGGCAGCGTTTTTGCTTCCAGCACCAGCGAGCGATTCCATTTCCAGATCGGCGTCGCCAGCGCTTCCAGCAAACCTGCGCTCAATCCCATCAATGAACTCCCCAGAAAATGTCGCCGTGGGATCCGCATGATTATTTGCTTGGCACCTTTGGAAAATTCTTCGGCACAATTCCCGTGCCTTCCTTCACCGCGATAATTTTATTCATCGGCACATCGGTCATCCGGTCCACTTTTCCGCTCGGCCACGTGATTTCCAGCGATTCAATCTTCGTCCGCTTCCCCAGCCCGAAATGAATTCGCGGGTCGCTTGCGGACATATACCCCATCCCGCCTTTCGCCTGCTCCACTTCCACGAATCCCTCCGACGTCAATTTCAGCGAAGCCCCGGTCCCGTCCCGGTTCGATTTCGTTCCGATCAAAAATACTTCCAGCCAGTTATTCGCGTTTCCCCCGTCGTTCCGCAGCAGTTCCGGAAAATCCCCGCGAATATTCAGCGCCACATCAATGTCGCCATCATTGTCAAAATCCGCTGTGGCTAATCCCCGCCCCGCTATCTGCCGCAGAAAATCGGTCCCCAGCGTGTCGGACACCTTTTCAAAATGTCCCTTGCCCACATTGCGGAACATCAGCAGCGGCTCCTTGTACGTCACCTCGCTGTGATACAACTCCACATTGTCCACCATCGCGCCGTTCACCTGCAGGATGTCCGGCCAGCCGTCGTTGTCGTAGTCCAGAAATTTCATCGAAACGCCGCTCAGCAGAATCGCTTTGTTGCCGATCCCCGAAGAATATGTCGCGTCATCAAAAGTTCCGTTCTTATTGTTGTGATAAAGGCGGTTCAGCTCAAAATCCAGATGCGTGATATAGACGTCCTGCCAGCCGTCCCGGTCCACATCCGCGGCATCAATCCCCATCCCGGCCTCATAACGTCCATCCTCGCTCGCCGCCATTCCAGACACGAATGACACATCTTCAAACGTTCCATCATGCTTGTTGATAAAAAGAAAATTCGGCCACGTGTCATTCGCGATCGCAATATCCGGCCAGCCGTCATTGTTGAAGTCCGCCAGCACCACGCCCATGCCCTTGGACTCCGGCTTGCCGACTCCGGAAGCGTCGCTCACATCCGTAAACGTCCCGTCGTGATTGTTGTGATAAAGCTTCGTCTTCTGCCCCTTGTAATTTCCCGGATTGCAGTAAGCGCGGTAACCCGGCCGGCGTTCGCCACAGTAAATATTGTTTTTCGGGCTCCATTCAATGTAATTCGTCACCACCAGATCCAGCCAGCCGTCTTTATCGTAATCAAACCAGCCCGCGCTGGTGGACCACATTCCCTCGTCCGCGACGCCTGCCTTCTTCGTCACATCCGTAAACGTGCCATCCCCGTTGTTGTGATAAAGAATCGCGCGTCCGTACCCTGTCACAAAAAAATCCGGATACCCGTCATTGTCGAAATCGCCCACCGCCACGCCCTGCCCGTAGTGGCCTTCGCCGCCCACACCGGCCTTTTCTGTTACATCGGTGAACGTTCCGTCTCCATTGTTGTGGTAAAGTGCGCAACGCAGCGTCCGGTTCGGCTTGTAAGCCTCCGTCGCCGCCGACTGAACAAAAAACAAATCCATCAATCCATCCTGGTCATAATCAATCCAGGCCACCCCGGTTCCCATCGTCTCCAGATAATATTTCTCTTCGCTCGCCGTGGAATCTTGCAGAAACGTAATCCCCGCCGATTTTCGAATATCCGTAAACTGCACCGCAATCGGCACATCTTTTGGCTTCGCGCTCTGCGAAGTTTGCGGTGTCTGAGCGCAAACGCTCGCCACAAAGAAGATCGCCCCAACGCAAACGCACCTCCCAATGTACTGGCCGACCTTCAGGTCGGCCCCTCCGAAATCCCTTTCCAAAATATTCCTCATCCCGCTCCTACAACGTCCGGTCCGCCATCGACAACGCAAACTGCACCAATTGCTGACGCGAAGCCACCGGCATCGGCTCGTTTACAATCTTCGGCATCGGCGGCGCTTTTTCCAAAGCCTCCTGAATCTTGCCCACGTCCAGCGCTCCGCCGGTGTTGCTCCCCTTGAACCGGTTCAGCACTTCCTTGGCTTTCTCGATCTGCCCGGTCTGGTAATAAAAAACGCCCAGCGTCGAATAGCTTCCCGGCCACTCCGGCATTAAATCCACCGCTTGTTCCAGGTGTTCCGCGGCCTGCGCCGTGTGTCCCTCCAGCACCGCCACCAACCCCTGACCCCACAAAAGTTTTCCAGACCCCGGGATGCGCGCAAGGCCTTCCCGCAGTGTTTTCTCCGCGCCCGGCACATCGCTCTGGCGCAATTCCAGCAGCGCCAGTGAAAGATAATATTGATCGTTGTCCGGATTTCGCTTGATCGCGCTCCGATAAATTTCTTCGGCTTCCTGCGCTTGCCCCAGATGCGCTTTGATATCGCCTAGCAGAGAAAGATAAGTATCGTCCTGCTGCCCGTGCTCGGAAACCTGCTGCGCCGCCTGCAGCGCCTCCGCGTAGGCGCCCTTCCGAAAATAGGCGTCCGCCAGATTGAATTTCACGTCGTCCGAATCCGGATTCACCTTCAGCGCGGCCTGAAAATGTTGGATCGCGTCGTCATACAGGCGATAGCGCGCCAGCAGCACGCCAACTCCCGTTTGCGTCCGAAAATCCCCGCCGCTCAACTGGTCCAGCTGTGCGATCGCTTTGCGAGCTTCGTCTACCTTCCCTAATTTCAAATTACCTTCCGCTAGCAGGTAAAGGTTTTCCGGCTGGTCCGGATGCTTCTGAATTTGGTCCGCCAACTCCGTGAGATCCAGTTGGGTCCTCTGCTGGCTCGTCATGTTTGACCGGTTATCGAGATAATCGAAAAGGTGCTGGTATGGATATGGGCCCGTTGGAGCGTCCTTCGAAAGCGTCTGGAACACGCCCAAATCGCGTTCCGCCGCCTCTGTCTGGTGCAGGCTGCGTTCCACCATCGCCAACTTGTAATAGCCGGGCGCCGGATTTCGGCTCACCTTCACATATTTGCGCAGCAGTTCAGCTGCTTCCGCGTAGCGCTTTGCCGAAATCCGCAGGTTTGCCAATTCCAGCAGCGCTTCCGCATGATCGCCTTTGGATTTCAACGCTTCTTGAAAATAACGTTCCGCGGCTTCCTGATTTCCCTGATGCTCTTCGATGTAGCCCATATTGAAAAGACACGATGCATCATGCGGGTCCTTCTTCAGCCCTTCCTGAAAATATTTTCGCGCCTCGTCGAATCGCCCCAGATGCCGGTAGGTCAGCCCAAGGAACGAGTAGGATCGCGGAGACGGATCCAGTTCGATCAATTTCGTAAACACTTCAATCGCCTTATCCACTTTTCCGGCGATGAAATAACATTCCCCCAGCGCCGCCAGCAGGTCTGTTCGCTGCGGCGCGATCTTCAGCCCCGATTCCAGCAGCGGAATCGTGTCCTCGTAATAGTTCTGGGACATGCTCACGCGCGCCAGCATGAATAGAATGTCCACATTTTCCGGCGCCAGCTTGTGCGCCTTCACCAGCAGATCCAGCGCATCCACCGGCTTCGATTCTTCCGAATAAACCTGCCCCAGCAGATACATCGTTTCCGCGGAATCCGGTTTCAATTTCAACGCGCGATTCAAGTTCACTTCGGCCTGCGAGAGATCCCCGGCTCGCAGGTTCACTTGACCGAGATTAAAAAGAATCTCGAAGGTCTGCGGTTGCAGCGCGTTGGCCTGTTCCAATTCCAATTGCGCTGCCCGAAACTGTTTTTCCGTGCCCAGCAGCACGCCCAACGTGAAGTGCACTTGCACGCTGCCTTTATTCTTCGCGGAGAGCTCCGTGGCGGTCCGCAATCCTTCCGCCGTGCGTCCCGCTTCCAGGTACGCCCGCGTCAGATTCATTTGCGATTCGATTCCCGGTGGCCGCACCTTCTGCAGGTACACGATGGCTTCGGCCGGCTTTTTCTTTGCCAGCAGCACCAGACCCAGATTGTAATTGCCGTCGTGATCCTCGGGATTGATGCGCGCCGACTCTCGAAACTCTTTTTCCGCAAGGTCCAGGTTTCCTTGCAGCACATATAGGTTTCCCAGGCTGTTGCGCGCCTTGGTTGATTTGGGATTGAGTTTCAGCGAATGTTCGAAGGCCTGGGTCGCTTCGGGATATTTCTTTTCTTCGGTCTGCACCACGCCCAGCAGCGCATAGCCTTCGGCGCTGGCTGGATTCTGCTGCAATTTCTGTTCGATCAAGCTCTCCGCTTCGGCAAACTTCCCCTGGCGAACCAGTTCCTCCGCGTCAGTGAAAAGGGATGATTTTTGTTGGGTTTGTGCGGGCGATTTCTCACCAAGGTTCTGCGCGATTGCCCCAACGTTGGAAGCTAAAGCTGCCACGGCCAGCGCCAGCAGCGCCGCGTGCACCATTTTTCGGCAGAAACCCTGAACCACCATCAAGCTTATCCTTCCGCTTGCGTTTCGTCCGTCGGGAAAAATTCTCAAAAACTTAATTTAGCATCTCCAAAGCCTGCTGAGCCAATTTGTGCCCCGGCTGACGTTTCAGCAGTTCCTGCAATGTTGCGCGCGCTTTTTCCTTATCGCTCTGAACCATGTAGAGCCGCGCCAGATTCAGATACGCCTGGTCAAACTGCGGCGCCACGCGTATGCACGTCTGAAATTGTTCTTGGGCTTCGGGATACTTCTCTTGCTGCACCAGCAGCACGCCCAGGTTGTTCAGTGCGTCGGCGTAATCTGGCCGCGCTGCGATGGCCTGTTCCAGATAGCCGGAAGCTCGCGGCAATTCGTTCTCTCTCGCGTAGAGCATTCCCATGCTGTAATTGGCGTCGGCGTCATCCGGTTTTTCTTGCAGCGCCAGGCCGAGCAGTTTCTCCGCTTCGCCAAATTCTCCCTTCCTTCGCAGCAGATTTCCATAGTTCAGCAGCGCGGTCACATAGTTCGGCCGCAATTGCAGCGACTTCTGGAAATCCTCAATCGCTTGCGCCTCGCGGCCCTGTTGCGCCGATACCATTCCCAGATTGTTCCAACCCTCCGCATACTCGGGCCGCAACTTCACCGCTTGCTCCAGGTTTCCGCGCGCCTGTGCTAAGTCGCCTTTGGTCAGATAAAGCGTCCCCAGATTGTAATAAGCCTCCGGATTGTCCGGCTTTGTGGCAATCACCTGTTGAAATGAGGCCGTCGCCGCCTCCAGATATCCCCGCTGGAAAAACGCCACGCCATAGGTGAAATCGTTGCGCTGGAAACTGGTCAGGTACGCTGTTCCCCTCATGGGCAGCGCCATCCGCTCCAGATCCGCCGGCGTTTCGGGAATCATGCGAATATCTTCCAGCACGCGCTCCGGCGGAAACGCTCCCTGATAGACCTTCACCGCCTTGCCGTCCCGGTTCAACAGGAACGCAGTCGGCAGGCCCAGGTCCCTTCGCCGGTCAAATAGATAGCGATAAAAAATATTGTAAATTCCAGCCACCTCTTCGGTGGCAAGCAGCACCGGGATCGAAAGCGTTCCGCGCGCTGCGATCGTGCGGATCGTTTCCACGTCTTGCGGATCATCCACATTCACGCAGAGAATCTGCACGCCTTGATTCGCCAGTCTCTCCCGCAGTTTCTGCAGACTCTTCAGTTGGCTCACGGATTCTGCCGATGCTGCTCCCCAGAACTGCAGGAGCACGATTTGTCCCCGCAACCCCGAAAGTTGCCGGGTCGCTCCGGAGAGATCCAGAAGGGAAAAATCCGGCGCCTGCAGCGGCTGAATCAGCCATGTTTCCACGCTGTCCGGCAAGGTTTTCGCCGGTGGCGGCTCGATCGCTTTCGCATAAATCGGGGCTGGTTTCCCGAAAGCTGTCGCCACGAACTCCTTCTGGCCTTCCTTTATTTCCACGCGATGATTCGGTGGCAAGCCCTCAAAAGTTTGCGTCAACCCGCTTGGCCAGCGAACGCTCGCTCGAACCGGCCCCGCCGCTTTCCCGATTCCAAAAAACAGTTCCTTGCCGTGCTGCGACAAAAATCCGGAACCCGCCTGCAGCGATTTTGTCTGCTTAAGCCCTGTAGCTTCCAATCTCACCGCGGCGCCAATCGCGTCGCGATTGCTCTTCGTTCCCTGCAAGCGAAATGCGATCGCATCGCCAATCCCGCTCATCGCGTTCCGCAATATTCGCATCTGCGGCGCAGTGCGATTCTTCAAAACAATTTCCAACCGACCGTCGTGGTCCAGGTCCGCCAGCGCAAAAGCCCGGCTGTCATCCATAAAATCCAGCCCCACGCTCCCCGATACTTCCGAAAAGGTTCCGTCCTGGTTGTTCCGGTAAAACACGTTTCGTTCAAATCCATTCCATGTCGCGTCCGATCTGATCAATTCGTTAATCGCGTTCCATCCCCGCTCGTAACTCTCCGCTGCGGTTTCTGTCGCGGGCGAATTGCTAACGACCTGCCGCCAGAAAAAGCTCGAGACGTTCCTCCCATCCGTCCCCGAAATATATCCGTTCGCAATATATAAATCGGCATAACCGTCGTGATCGAAATCCCAGCTATCAGAGGACCATGCCCACCGCCCCATCTCCACGCCCGCGGCCATCCCTGCGTTTTCAAATTTGCCATCGCCCAGATTCTTGTAGAGCCAGTTCCCCCGCATGTGCCGGCTGTAATTCGCGCGAATCTCCTCCGGATCCTTCTCATGAAAAATCGCCTGCTCGGTCACCCGCGATCCCGCCGCGGACCACATATTCGAGACGTAAATATCCGGTTTTCCATCATTGTTGTAATCCAGCCAGGAAGCGCTCATCCCGGCGCCCACGTCGTTCACGTGCGCTTCTCCCGAAACGGTCGTGAACGTTCCATTCCCATTGTTCCGGTAAAGATTGCTGCGCCCGAAATCATTCGCTACATATAAATCCGCATGTCCGTCGCCGTTGTAGTCATTCCAGGCGCACGCGAAGCTATAACGGTCGTTCTCGGCATGGAGTCCCGCCGCCTCCGTGCGATCCACAAAATCGCCATTTCCCTCGTTGTGCAGCAGATAATTCGGCGGCCCGTTCCGCGCGTCAAAATAGGGCGCCGGATAGTGATATTGGTCCAGCCCCAGGTAGTAACTGTACAAGCAGAAATAAATATCCAGCCGCCCGTCGCCGTCGTAATCAGCAACCGCCGCGTGCGTAAAAGTCCCCTGCGGCGGTTTCGCAAACTGGAACGCATCGCGCTTCGGCAAGAATTTCCCGTTGCCTTGATTTACAAACAAAAGTGGCCCGCCGGCGCAAACAACCAGCAGGTCCTGCAATCCCTTGTTCTCAAAGTCTGCGAAGAGCGCGAAAGCCGTACCATCCAGCACGCCCACTCCCGCCGCCTCTGTGGCATCTTCAAACGTTCCATCGCCGCGGTTCCGGTAAAGACGATTGGGAAGTCCCGAAGGCTGGCAGATATATAAGTCATCAAAACCATCGCTGTCGTAATCTCCGGCCGCTACTCCATTGTTCCCGTAAACATCAATCCCCGTGGCGCCGTCCAGCACCGTCCGCCAGTAATCTACGCCGCCCAGCAGTTGCGTTCGGTAGGATTCCACCTGGCCCAGCGATTGCAAACTCACATCCACGAACGCGGGTTGGCGCACTCGGCTCACCGTCTCTTCGCTCGCCACCCACTTCTGCGCCTTCCACGCCCCAGCCGTTTGCCGCGTCCATTCTGTTTTCCAGTGGCCGATGCGTTCCTCGCGCTCGGCGCCCCCGCGCGTTCCCACCAGGTCGTAGCGAACCTCAATCTCTACGGTCAGCGGCGCGCTTCCCGTCTCATGTATTTTCGTGATCTGGAATTCCGCGGTCTCAACTGTGTTGTAATCCGCCAGGTACTTCCGCATCGCATCCAGAAATTGCTCGCGACCCAGGTTCAGTTCCGCCGGGAAAGTTCGCTTCAGAACCTCCACGCCATATTCGGACCGCAGTTTCTTCTCCGCCGGCGCCGCCAGCGAAGCCCCTCGCATCGCGGAATGCAAAACGCCTGCCAGCGCGGTCAACTGCGAAGCCTCTGCCCGCAACTCCTTTGCCCATTCCGCAAGCAGCTGCGAAATTTCCATCGCATATTTTTCGGTGATGTATTGATCCGTGCCCGGCGCCACATAGCGCAGCACATCCTCCAGCGGCGATTTCCGCGGGTAGTGCGGCGTCAACCGGTAATCCGCGAAAGGGAACTCCATCCCCGGCGCGCGAAGTGCGGGATCACCAGGGCCAATAAATGTGCTTGGATAAAGTGGTGCGGGAAGAAACGCCAGCGGCGCCCAGCGCATCCTGCCGAGAAACGCTCGCCGCGAAAACTTCGATATTTCCTTTGGGTGACGCCCCATCCTTGGGTGCTCGCGCTTTTCTCCCGCAGCGTTTTGATGCTAACACCCTGCCAGAAGGCAGCCAAACGGCCCAACGCTATTCCGCGCGCACCGGCCCGGAAGAATTGCCCACAAATAATTCCGCGGATATTTCGTACTGCTTCCCCTCGGGATTTGGCGAGCTGCACAATTCATGCAACACATCCGCGGCCATCTGGCCCAGCAGGTCGCGGTGGATATCCACCGTCGTGATCGAAGGATTGCTGTATTCCGCCAGCCGCGTTCGATCGAAGCCAATCAGCGAAATGTCTTCCGGCACACGGCATCCCGCCTTTGTCAGTCCCTTCAGCACTCCCACCGCCGTCAGATCATTCACGGCCATCACCGCCGTCGGCCGCGGCGACATCTTTGCGATCGCCAGTCCCGCCGCCAGTCCGCCTTCAAACCGCAAATCTCCATGCAGCACAGGCCCGGGCTTCAATCCCAGCTCCAGCATGATCTTTTCGTACGCTTCCAGGCGCAAAATATTCGACCGCAATTTCGGCCGCCCCGCCACGAACGCGATGCTCCGGTGCCCTTCCTTGTAGAGATATCTCACCGACTGCTCGATCCCCGAAGCGTAATCAATGCGCAGCGTGCTCACGTAACCTCTTGCCGGCGCGTGGTCCAGGAATGTCACGGCAATCTTTCTCCGGACCAGTTCGTCAATCAGTTTCGGGCTGATTTCCGAAGTCATGATCGCCACGCCGCCCACGTTGTGCGCCATCATGCGGCTGGCCGCTTCCTGCGTGCGCCGCGGATCGTAATTCGTATCGCTCAGAATCGCGTCGTAGCCGAGTTGCCGTGTGCGCGCCAGAAAACTCTTGATGATTTCCGGGAAAAACGGATTTTCCACGTCGGAAACGATAATCCCCAGCGTGCGCGTATCGCGAGACGCCAGCCGCCTTGCGTGAATGTTCGGCAGGTATCCCAGCCGCTTCACCGTTGTCAAAACCTGGCTCTGCGTGCGCTTTCCAACCTTGCCCCGCTTGTTCAGCACGTTGGAAACAGTTGCCGTGGAAACACCGGCCGCCTTGGCTACATCCCGTATCGTCAAGCCCATGGTTTCAGTGACCGGCCCTCGACTCTGAACTGGTAAACGCCGCGAATGTTTCAGGATGCGGCATGGTGCCCAGAGTATAGATGAAAAAAAACGCTTGACAACATTCAAAAGGCTGTGGTTTAGTCTCAGCAAGGTTAAGCGGTTAAGTTTTTGGGGTGCCTGTTAAGCGGTTAAGTTGCTGGGGGAGTCTTCGCGGGTCGTGTTCGGTCGTTCGCTTTCCCTCCTTCTTTTCCCCGCTTTACAGTCAGCGTTTTTGGCTTTTTCGTTCTCTTCACTTTGCCGCGGGTTTCGTCGAGGAACCCGCTTGGGCCTGTTTTTGCTCGCCTTGTATGGGCGGGCCGCTGCTATTTGCCAAGTGGTTTAGGAGGGTTGGGCATGAAGGCAAGGACGACATTCCGCTGGTTTCGCAATCTCTCGCCGCTGGTCATTCTCACCGCTTTATTGCTCGCTGCGATTCCCCTGCGCGCACAGGTAGACTCCGGTTCCATCCTCGGCACCATCACCGACGAATCCGGTGCCGTAGTCTCCGGCGCCTCCGTCACCCTCACCAATGAGGGCACGGCCGCCAGCCTAACCACGCTAACCGGGTCGGACGGCGGCTACAAGTTCACGCCGGTCAAGATCGGCAGCTACAAGCTGGACATCTCGCTCAAGGGATTCCAGCCAATCACTGCGAAGGGCGTCGTCGTCAATATCGGTGTGGACGTGGTCCAGAATTTCGCCCTGAAGCCCGGCAACGTCACCCAGTCCATCGAAGTCACCGCCGCAGCCCCTCTCCTGGAATCGCAGAGCGCCGCTATCGGACAGGTTACGGACACGCAAGCCGTCAATGATCTTCCCCTAAACGGCCGTAACTTTACCTTCCTAGCTCAGCTCGGCGCTGGTGTGAACACTCCGCAAGCCGACACCCGCGGCAACGCCGCAACCGGTGCGTTCTCCGCCAACGGACTGCGCCCCGCGCAGAACAACTATCTCCTCGATGGCATTGACAACAATTCGGACACCGTCGACTTCCTCAACGGCACCAACTTCGTCGTCCTGCCTCCGGTGGACGCCGTCCAGGAATTCCGCGTCGAAACCTCCAACTTCAGCGCCGAATTCGGACGTTCCGGCGCAGCCGTTCTCAACGCCACCATCAAGTCCGGCACCAACGAACTCCACGGCTCCGCTTGGGAATTTTTCCGCAACGATGTTCTGGACGCCGCTGACTTCTTCGAAAATGCCCACGGCATTAAGAAGGGCAACCTTCAGCAGAACCAGTTTGGTGTCACCATCGGTGGCCCAGTTGTGATTCCTAAGGTTTTCAACGGCCGCAACAAACTCTTCTTCTTCGCCGATTATGAAGGCTTTCGCCGCGTACAGGGCACCGTCTTTACCGGCTCGGTTCCCACGGACGCGGAAATCAACAGTGGGTACAGTAATTTCCAGGATTTGATCTCGGGTCAGCTGAACGGCGCGAGCAGTACGGATTCTTTGGGGCGCACGTTCGGAGCAGGTGTTATTACTGACCCTACCACGACCCGTTTGGTGACGGCAGGCAGCACTGACCCCGTTACCGGACTACCTGTCCTAAGCTCGGGTTATGTGCGCGATCCACTTAGTGCTGCGTTTGGTACCGCAGCCTGCGCTAAGACTTCCTTGAGTTTTACATCTACGAACATGGGTACTTGCGCGTTAAACGTCATTCCGAACGGCAGGCTTGACCAGAATGCCATCAACCTCCTGAAACTCTATCCTGGTCCGTCGAATGGCAACCTATTCAACAACTACGCGAATTCTCCAAAGTTGTATGAGCACTCGAACTCTTTCGACGCACGCTTGGACGGCAATTTCAATGAAAAGAACCAGGCGTTCTTCCGCTTTAGCCTTAAGGATGACCCGCAATTCATTCCTGGCATCTTCGGCGGCGTTGCCGATGGTGGCGGCTTCCAGGACGGCAACCAGACTGCGAACGGCCAGCAGAGCGCCTTCGGCTACACCCACACCTTCTCACCGACCCTAATTAACGAATTTCGCCTCGGTTTCAATTATCTACACACCACGCGCAGCGGCCCCGTGGCCTCCGACTTGAGCGACATCCCATCGACCTATGGCATTCAGGATATTCCCCAGACTACGTTGAATGGTGGTCTGCCTGCCTTCGGTATCAACGGCCTGGCCACGCTCGGCAGCAACGCCTTTTTGCCTTCCGACGAAGTCAGTTCCACCTTCCAGTTGACGGACTCCGTCACCAAGATTTTCGGTAAGCACACCTTCAAGGCCGGGTTCGAATACCAGCATGTCAAATTCTCCACCTTGCAGCCACCTTGGTCGCGCGGTGAGTTCGATTACAACGGCGCCTTTACGGATGTGCCCAACGGCAACTCAGGAAACACGGGCCGCGCTGACTTCCTCCTGCTTCCTTCCACGTATGGCGCGACGGGCGGAGTGGCTGGACTTTATGGTGCCGGTCAAAACGGCGTCGACAACGTTGGCGGTTCCAGTAACATCTACATCTCCAACATCTCCCTCACAGACAACGGCAAGAACTATTATGGCGGCTTCGTCCAGGACGATTGGAAAATCACTCCGAAACTGACCGTCAATCTCGGTTTGCGCTACGACTTCTTTGGGTTGGTGTTCGAACACCACGGCAATCAGGCTAATTTTGTCCCCAACGGTGCTCCTCTCGGAGGTCCGGCTTACATCATTCCGGGTGACCCATCGACGGTTGGACCACAATTGTCTCCGAGCTTCATCAGCCTCTTGGCCAGTCAGCCGACACCGATCCAACTCGTGATCTCGAATAAATACGGCGGGGGCCTTGGTAATTCTCAAGGCAATAATTTTGCACCCCGAGTGGGCTTTGCCTACCAGGCCACTCCGAAGCTCGTTGTGCGTGGCGGTTTTGGTATGTTCTATAACGGCTTTGAAAACCGCGGATTTTCCCCGAACTTGGGTGAAAACTATCCGTTCCAGTTCAATTTCAACTTCTTCCCGGCGAACAGCGTGTCGCCTTATGTCTTCCAGGATCCGAACAATCCAGGGCAACCTTGCCCGACGGCCGGACCCGGTGGATCGGGAACCTTTGAAACCGGTTTCTCGTGCACCCCGCTCACTCCTAATCTAGTTATTGCCAATGGCCTGGGTCTGCGCGGTATTCAATTCAACTATCAGACGCCTTACAACATGGGTGCCAACCTTACGGTTCAGTATCAGTTGACCCCGACGGTTGCGGTTCAAGCGGCTTACGTCAATTCTCTGGCTCGCCATTTGGAAGTTTTCCCAAATAGCAACTTGCCTTCAACGATCGTCGGCCCTCTGGTTGGTGAATCCACCCTCGTTCCGTTCCCCGATTTTGGTACGGGCTCGAGCTTGGCTCAGACCGAAGGAATCAGCAATTACCACGGTTTGCAAACCAAGATCGAAAAGCGCTTTGGAAACGGTCTCAGTTTGCTTGCGACCTACACGTATTCCAAGGTGATGTCCGATGCCCATGACCTCCTGAACGGCGGTAGCGTGAATAACCCGAACGCTGGAAACATCAACGGGTATAGGGCCCCAGCGGTTCCTGGTTTCGGCATACGTGCGGACTACGCCTTGGCGCCACAGGACATTCGCAACGTGTTCCATTTCAGCGGAACCTACGACCTGCCTTTCGGCAAGGGCAAGAAATACGCCTCGGATGCTACTGGCTGGAAGAATCAAGCCATCGGTGGTTGGAGCGTCAACTGGATCGTTACCCTCCAGGACGGCCAGCCTATAACCATGCCGTGCCCAACGCAGACTGCCTCAGGAATGGCTTGCGGAGCTTTTCTCACAGGTGCGCCGCTCAAGTTGGGCCTCCACACGGATTCAAACGGCCAGCTCAGCTGGTTCGGGAACCCGGCGGCGTTCACACAGCCCTGCGTATTGGACAACAATGGAATTCCGGTCGTCCCGAATACGCCGGCTGGCTGCATTCCGGCAACTGGCATTGGCGCGCTTGGTGGCATGACCCAGGTCCCAGGCCCGGGCTTCCACCGCATGGACTTCTCCATCTTCAAAGACTTCCCAATTAAGGAACGTGCAACTCTGCAGTTCCGCACGGAGTTCTTTAACATCACCAACCACCCGAACTTCAACGCTCCAAACTTTGGCGGCAACGGCGTCGTCGCCATCTCCGGTTCGGGCAATTACAACAGTTCCACCTTCGGCGAAATCGGATCCACTCGCGATGCTCCTTACGACCCGCGCCAGATCCAGTTCGCCCTGAAACTAATTTTCTAGTCAGCCCCAAACACCCCAACCGGGAAGGCGCTTCGCAAGGAGCCCCTTCCCGGCTTTTTTTGCTCCCAGCCTCCGCTCATGACCCGGTGCTACCATAATCTCATCGTGACTCTCAGGGCGTTCCTTATGGCTTCCACGCTTGCCGTTCTCTTCGTCTGCGCCACGCCGCGCCCCGCAGCGTCAGCCCAGCAGGCCAGCCTGGATCGCGATTTCCAGGCCGCCGTCGCTCAATATGAATCCGGCCATTATCCCGAAGCCGCCGCCCAACTCGAAAAACTTCTCCCCCAGGCCCCGCAAAGTTTCGAACTCCACGAACTTCTCGGCCTCGTCTATGCAGCGCAATCCCTGAACGACAAGGCCCTTGAGCAACTTCAGGCCGCCGTTCGCCTCAAACCCGATTCCGCCTCCGCGCGCACCAATCTCGGCAACATTCTGATTCAACTCGGCAAGCCCGATCTCGCCGAGCCCCAATTCAAAAAAGCCGTTGCCCTCGATCCCCACTCCTACGACGCCAATCACAATCTCGGCGAACTCTACGCCCGCGCCAATAAGCTCCCCGAAGCCATCCCCTATCTCGAACGCGCCCAGCACGCCAATCCTTCCGCCTACGACAACGGTTACGACCTCGCCCTCGCTTATCTCCTCAGTAATCGCCTGCCAGAAGCGCGCCAGCTTATTCAATCCCTCCTCAAGGTAAAAGACACCGCTGAACTCCGCGATCTCCTCGGGGAAGTCGAGGAAAAGTCTGGCAACTACGTCGCCGCCGTTAACGAATTTCAGGCCGCAGCCCGCATGGACCCCAGCGAAAGCAACATCTTCGATTGGGGCAGCGAGCTCCTCCTGCATCGCACCCTCGAACCCGCCATTGAAGTCTTCAGCCATGGCGCAGAGCGCTATCCCGATTCGCCCCGCATGGCCATCGGCCTCGGCATGGCCTACTACTCGCTTGGAAAATACGACGATGCCGTCAAATCGCTCCTCCGCGCTGCCGATCTCAGTCCCTCCGATCCCCGCGGTTATCCTTTTCTCTCTCGCGCGTTCGATAGTTCCCCCAGCCAGGCCGAAGAAGTCATCCAGCGCTTTCGCCGCTATGCCGAACTCCAGCCCAGCAACGGAGAAGCCGTCTATTTCTATGCCATGAGCCTCTGGAAGGGTAAACGCGCTGAGGATCCCAACGTGGATCTCACCCAGATAGAATCTCTTCTCAAAAAGTCCGTCGCCCTGTCCCCCAATCTTGCCGAAGCGCACCTGCAGCTCGCCAATCTCTATTCCGATCAGCGCAAATATGCCGAATCCATCCCCGAATATCTGAAAGCGCGCCAGCTCAATCCGGATCTTGCCGACGTTCATTACCGCCTGGCCCAGTCCTATGTCCGCACCGGCGAAAAGGATCTCGCCCAGCAGGAACTCGCTGTCTATCAGAAGCTTCGCGCCGAACACCTCTCCGATCTCGACCGGCAGCGCGCCGAAATTCGCCAGTTTGTCTATTCCGAAAAGAAGGGAAGCGAAGCCAAACCATGAATCTTTCCTTCTGCCAAATTCCCAAAACGCGCTGCTGCTCATTGCAGCGGTCTTTGCGTGCCCAGATCTCTCGTTGCCTTGACTTTGCCTGTACTGCGGCATACGTTTAAGGATACCGGTGAAATTTGCATGAATTTCCGCCCCGATTTACGCAACCCGCACGCCCTGTTCAACTCCCTCGCTGATCGTTTCTCCAATCCTCGCGACATCGCACAGCAGCTCTCCTATACCCGCCGAGAGTTCCTACGCTCCGCCTCCGGGCTAGCTCTCGGCAGCGCGCTCCTCCATTCCTCTCCGCTCGCGTTTGCCGCCACGCCCCAGTCCAAACGAAAAGTTGTCGTCATCACCTTTGGCGGCGGCGCCCGCGATCAGGAAACCTTCGCTCCGGAAGGACAGGAAAATATCCCCCACATGATGAAGGAGCTTATCCCGCAATCTTCCTTCTTCACGCAGGTCGTCAATCGCGGCATCCTCGGCCACTATGTCGCCACCGCCAGCCTCGCCACTGGCGCCTATGAAACCTTCAACAATTTCGCCGCGGTCTCCCCAGACTCCCCCACGGTCTTCGAATATTTCCGCAAAGAACTCAAACGCCCTGCGACGGACGCCTGGGTCGTCGCTCCCAGCAATGGTTTCAATGGCATCGGCGAAAGCAGCAATCGCGCCTTCGGTCCCGGCTCCGGCGCCCGCGTGATTCTCCCCAAGCATCTGCTCAGCGCGGCCACCTCCGGCGATGCCGATTACGGCCATCTGCTTCGCGATAGCTATGAAACGCCGCTCTATGCGCCCACACTTGGCGGCAACACCTTCGAACTGGAACAGATGGAAAACCTCCTCAAACTTTCCGTCAGCGATTTCAAATCCCATGCGCTCACGCTCTCCAGTGCAGACGAGCTTTCCGTCTATATCGTCCGCCAGCTGATGAAGCAGCTCGCCCCCAGCCTCCTCTGGGTAACCCTCCACGATATCGATGTCGCTCACGCCGGCGCCTATTCGCTCTATATCCAAGGCATCCGCCGCACGGATCGCCTCTGCGCCGAGCTCTGGAGAGTCATCCAAAGCGAACCCGAATACGCCGGCAAAACCACCCTTCTGATCCTGCCCGATTTTGGACGAGACGCGGATGAAGACGCCGGCGGCAACGGCTTCCAGCACCATCGCACCGGCGACACGCTTTCCCGCACTACCTGGATGATGGCCCTCGGCCCCGGCATTCGCGAAGGCGTGGTCTTTGATCGCCCGCTCGATAGCACCGATCTCGTTCCCACCATCGGCTCGATGATGGGATTTTCCGCCGCCTATTCTCACGGCAAGCCGATTTCGGAGATCTTGTAACTCTCATGCTCCCCGCGGATCTCAAACCCGAACAGTTCAGCGCCTATCCCCCGCAGGCGCAAAAACTCGCGCTCGACTATCTCTCCACCTTCCAGCGCATTCCTCTCACTTTTCTCCCCAGTCTTCTCCGTGAAGTGATCGAGTACGATTACAAATTTCCTGTCGAGCGTCACGCTCTCGAAAAAGAGCTGGAGAATCTCCGTTTGCTTTCCCCGCGAGACACCAGAACGTGGTTCAGCGAGTTCTCTGCCATCCAACTTTCTCCCGGTCTCGAGAAATATGATTGGGTAAACTCCCCCGCGCAATTTGTCGAGCAGCTCTCTGCTCACCTCTGGACCACTCACCAGATGGACGCCTTCCGCAAAGCCGCGCTCGACTATGCGGATCGCCTCCGCGCCGCAGTCCCGCCGGAAACGCCCTCACAACCTCGCCTCGGCATCGCCGTCATCGGCCAGGGCGTGGAGACTCCCGATGAGCCGCCTTTCCGCAAGTTACGTCCACACGGCGCCTATTTCGTTGCCGTAAATCCCGAAAACGGTCTCCAACAATTGCTCGACGCCGTTACCGCCCGCGCCAAGGCCAATCCTGTTCCGTACGGCCACTGGTATATTGATGGCGGGCAGGCGGCCGCGCACGATTCCACGATCACCTGCGTTTCCTACGAAGGTCTTGCTCCCGTCCGCACCGCTCTATTGGGAAAAATTCAGGAAGAAACTCGCAAGCCCGGTGTTGGCCCGGAGGCTCTCCGCACCACCATGGCCCAATTGCGCCCCGCCGATCTCGGCATGGACAAATCCGGAGATCCCGTCCTCGACCGCTTCGAGCTCAAGCTACTCACCGAAGGTTCCGGCACGCAAATCTTCAGTACCAGCTTCGCACAATGGGCCGCCCGCGAATCGCTTCGCCGCGCCCAGCCGCTATCCTTATTAGTACGCTTTGCCCCGCGGCAGCGCCAAAAGCCCATGGCCGAACTCCTCGCCCCCACCAGCGCGCCCCCGCCGCTGGATCCGATGGGTTCCCTGATGGATGGAGACATGGGCGCCTACTACAACTGGATCAACCAGCAGCGCCTCCCCGGCTCAGAAAAATCCATGTTCTTAGTCTGGTTCGAAAATCACAAGGAAGCCGTCGCGGTCTCCCCATCCCTGCCCCGCGGCACCGTCTCCACCGCCGCCTCCACCCTGCCCCAAATCCTCTCCTGGATGTCCTGAATCCCAAGTAGGACAGGCTTTAGCCTATCCACAATCTCAACCAATCCTTCAGCCCTCCCCCTCACACATCACACAAAACCACCGCCGCCTCCAACGACTTCAACGGATCCCCCGTAGGAATAAACTCATGCGCCACATATCCAGTATAGCTCGTCCCCGCGATGCCCCGCATCACTCCCGCCCATTCCACCTCTTGCGTATCGTTCAATTCATGGCGCCCCGGCACACCGCCGGTGTGAAAATGGCCCAGCCATTTGATATTTTGCTGGATCGTCCGGATCAGATCCCCTTCCATAATCTGCATGTGATAAATGTCGTAAAGCAGCTTCACATTCGGCGAATTCACCGCTTCCACCACGCGCACACCCCAGGCTGTGTGGTCGCACATGTAATCGTGGTGATCAATTTTGCTGTTCAGCAGTTCCATGCATATCGTAACCCCGTTGTCCTCGCCAATTTTCTTCACGCGATTCAGCCCCGCGATGCAGTTCTTCGCGCCCTCTTCGTCGGACATCCCATCCCGATTTCCCGAAAACGTAATCACGTTCGGCACGCCCAGCTTTGCGGCCTTCGGAATGCTCTTCCGGAACGCCTCTTCAATCTTCGCGTGGTTCTCCACGCGGTTCATCGCGCTCTTGATGTCCCCGCCGCCGCCGTACCCCATGCTGCAGATCAGTCCGTATCGCCGCGGCACTTCCCACTCGTCTTCGTTCAGCAGGTCAATCGCCTTCAATCCCATCGCCGCGCCTTTTTCGCACAACTCCTCCAGCGGAATTTCTTTGTAGCACCATCGCGAAGCGGACTGTTTGATACGCCCCTTACGCTCCGTGTCCGTCATTCCCATCCCTAAAGCCACTCCCGGCGAGGCCGCCAGCGCTGCCACCGCCATATCTGAAATCACCTTCTTGAACATCCACCGCCGCGTCAGTTTGCTCATAATGTTGCAAAGTCTATCCGAAATCGTGCCCACCCGCGAGCCTTGGAATCTTCCACTCCCGCTGCGACTGTGGCTAAAATAGGGTGCGGCACCCGGGAACCTCCCGGAAGCGGACCACATGAATCTGGAACCAAACTCTCCACGAAAATCGCCCTGGAAAAATCCCCTTCTCTATCCGTCTTTCGCTATTGGCTGCGTCGCGCTCTATGTTCTCTACATTCTCGTCGCTCGCTATGAGTCCAACCAGCGTTACGCTCAGCAAACCAGGGAGCGCCAGTCGGAACAGCGCCACGAAGACGACCTTCGCGCCATCGAGCAACTCGGCGGCTCAGACCTCGCCATCCGCGGACTTTACGTCTCTCCCTCCAGCATCGACGCCGGGCAGTCCGCGCAACTCTGCTACGATGTCGCCAACGCCAAAACCGTAACCCTGGATCCACCCGTCGCCGCCGTCTGGCCTTCGCATTCGCGCTGCGTGGATATCTCCCCCAAAAAAACTACCGCCTACACCCTCTCTATAAAGGATGCGGCTGGAAACACCGCCTCCCAAACCGTCGAAATCCGGATCCGCTAAGCCTCCTTTAGTCCAATCTAAGCGGCTGAAAATAAGCATGTTATATATAATCACCGGCCCCGCCTTCTCCTTTCCCTCTTGAATGTCCATTTATCAACCATCTATAATGTTCACGCGGAGTCCGGCTCAGCCGAACTCCGCATCATTTTTCTCTGACGCGGAAAATTATGTCTGACCCTCTCGCTCCAATTAAAAAGAAGCTCCAGGCGGAAATTGATGCCCTGGAACACGAACTCAACGTTGACCTTCCCAAGGAGATCGCCGTCGCTCGCGCCCACGGCGACCTCTCCGAAAACGCGGAATACAAGTACGCCAAGGAGCGTCAGGGCTACGTCAACGCAAAAATCGGCCACCTCAAAAAGCGCATGGGCGACCTCGGCATGTTGAATCTCACCAACATTCCCAAGGACCGCTCGGGCTATGGCTCGCGGCTCCGGGTCATTGACGTGCAGAAGAGTGTCGAAATAGAATACAAATTGGTCAGCAGTGAAGAAGCCGATGTCGAGCAGGGACTAATCTCCACCACCTCGCCCATTGGGCGCGCGCTTCTGAATCGCAAAGTCGGCGATGAAGTACAGGTGCAAACTCCAGCAGGGAAGAAAGAATTCGAAATCGTTCGACTCGTCACGATTCACGACGAAAATTAACGGAATCCCACCGCCCAGCCTGCGGCGAGGTGCTATGTTCTATTGGGGAGCTGGTCCAACTCTTGGTCTCCTGACGTGCCTCGGGTACGCCGTCTTTCTTCTCGGCTCCATCTACCTCTGGCGCTATCGCGAGGAACTCTCTCTTTGGGTTGAGGACGAATTCTCGGCCTTCCGCCGCAACCTCTCTCGTTTTGAATCCGTCGGTCCTTTCTATCTGCCGCGCACGGAGTCCCGCCTCCGCGTCATTCCCGCCGGCTTCCTCCATTCCGTCGGCCGCCTTCCACTTCGCCGCTGCTGCCTGGGCGGCTTTCTCCTCGTTCTCGGCATGCTCCTCTTCGCCCTCGATTTCTTTATCTAGCTAACATCGATCCCGTCGCCGCCAGCCTCTTACTATTTTCCACTTTCTATTTTCTATTCTCGCCGTCCCCTCGCTGCTATCCGTAATCTGCTATCCTCTTCTCCCATGCGACCCTCACTCATCGTCCACGGCGGCGCCTGGGATATCCCCGACGATGCTGTCGACGCCTGCAAAGCCGGCTGCCTTCGCGCCCTTCACGCAGGCTGGAGCGTTCTCAAAACCGGCGGCCACGCCCTCGACGCCATTGAAGCCGCCATCATCGTCCTCGAAGAAGATCCTGTTTTCGACGCGGGCTACGGCTCGCATCTCACACTCGATGGTCACGTCGAATGCGACGCCATCGTCATGGATGCCGCCACGCTGCGCGCCGGTTCCGTCGCCGGGCTTCGCCGCGTGAAAAATCCCATTCGCGCCGCTCGCGCCGTCCTCGAAAAATGCCCTCACATGATGCTGATCTCCGAAGGCGCTGAAAATTTTGCCAGCCAGCACGGCGTTGCTTTATGCGATCCCAACGACCTCATCTCTCCCGCGGAACGCGAAGCCTGGCTTCGTTGCAGCAAAGATTCCCACGCCGCAGAGCATCACCGCGGACACGAGCAGGGAACCGTCGGCGCCGTCGCCCTCGATGATCAGGGACGCCTCTTCGCCGCCACTTCCACCGGCGGCACCTGCTGCAAACTTCCCGGCCGCGTTGGCGATTCGCCGCTCATCGGCTCTGGCTGTTACGCCGATTCGGAAACCGGCGGCGTTTCTTCCACCGGCTATGGCGAAGCCATCATGCGTGTGGTCATGGCCAAAACCGCGGCAGATTTCCTCCGCCCCTCCAGTTCCACGCCAGATCGCGCAGCGCAAGCCGCCGTTCAGTTGCTCGCCAAACGTGGCAAAGGCACTGGGGGCCTCATCCTGCTCGATAAACATGGCAATCCCGGCCTCGCGTTTAATACGCCGCGCATGGCTTATGGTTTTGTAAAGGACGGAACTTCTTTTGTCGCTTCCGTCTGACTTCCGCTTCTACTGCCTCCAGCCAGTCACCGTTTTCCACTCATCGCATTGCGCGCCGATTCCGACAAATAATATGGAGAACTCACCGTAAAAATCCGCTCGTTCCCCTTCGCCAGAAGGATCCACTGCAGCAGCCGCGCCCTCTGGTTGTGCAGAAAATATTCATACCAGCGGTCTTCCACGAACACCGGAATCACCACCATGATCTTCCTGGTGGGATATTTTTCCGCCAGCTTCAGCACATATTCCACCACCGGCACCACGATGAATCGGTAAGGCGATGCCAGCATCACCAGTTCCGGCGGCTTAAGACCCGCTTCCCGATAGGGTGTTTCCACGTAGCGCTCCCAATCGTCTTTCAAGAGCTCCGAATGCTCTCCTGGCTCCACGTGCACCGCCTTCAGATTCGGTGACAATCGCGATGCAAACTCCAGCCCCTGTTTCGAGACCGCGCTCCACCGGTCCATCGTCAGCACCACCAGCGGCGGTTCCTCCCGCGCCGGCGGTTCCACCGGCGACATCGTTCGCGTTGCCATCGCTACGCTGTGATAGTGTCCGCGCACCCGGTGAAACACAAATAGCGTCAGCGGTATAAACAAAATCGTCAGCCACGCTCCATCCGAGAACTTCGCCAGCAGCACCACAATCACGGTCACCCCGGTTGCGAAAGCTCCCAGTCCGTTCACCAGCGCGAATTTCTCCCAGTGCGGTCCCCGCTGCTTCCACCAGTGCCGCACCATCCCCGCCTGCGAAAGCGTGAACGCCAGAAATGCGCCCACCGCGTAGAGCGGAATCAACCGGTCCGTCACCCCGCCGAATACCACCAGCAGGAATGCCGCAGAAATCGCCAGCGCCAGGATTCCTTCTGTATAGACCAGCCTTCGTCCGCGCTGTCCGAACCCGTGCGGCAGATAATTGTTCTGAGAGATTGCCCGGCACAGCCTCGGAAAATCCGCAAACGCGGTATTCGCCGAAAGCGAAAGCACCAGCAGGATGGATCCGATCGAAATGTAATAAAAAACACCCTTTCCGAATACCGCCGCGATCAGCATGGAAAGAATGCTCTGGTATCCCGCCTTCCCCGGATCGGTCGCCACAATGCCGTAGACTTTCACCAGATAGGAAATCCCGGCCAGCAGCACCGCCAGAATCCCGATGATCACCGTCAGGGTCATTTGCGCGTTCTTCGTTCGTGGCTCGCGGAATGCCCGCACCCCGTTGCTCACCGCTTCCACTCCTGTCAGCGCCGTGCAGCCGCTCGCAAACACCCGCAGCAGCAGCCAGTAGGTCACTGCTTGTATCTGCAGCGGTGGCGGCGGCAGTGGATTCAGCGGCGCCGGATGGCCCCCGGCCATCGCGCTTCTGGCCACCCCCACCAGAATCGTAATTCCCAGGCAGCCCACAAACAGGTAGGTCGGCAGCAGGAATGCCGTCCCCGCATCCTTCACGCCTCGCAGATTCACAATCGTGATCACCAGAAGGATGCCCAGGCACAACCCCAGCGTGTGCGGCATTAGTCGTGGCGCCGCGGAAATCAGCGCGCCCACTCCTGCCGAAATCCCTACCGCCGCCGTCAGAATGTAATCCGCAAGCAGGGCCGAAGCTGCTAGCAACCCCCAGAATGCTCCCAGATTAAATCGCGCTACCGTGTAGGACCCGCCGCCACTTGGGTACGCCTCAATCGTCTGCTGGTAGGAAAAATAAACAATCACCAGCAGCGCGATGATCGCCAGGCTCACCGGCACGATGTAATGCACCCCAAGTAGCCCCAACGGGATCAGCAGGCTCAATGCCGCTTCCGGGCCGTAAGCCGCGGAGCTCAACGCGTCCAGCCCGAATATCGGAATCCCTGCCGTCGGGCCGATTTGTTCCGCCCGTTCTTCGGAGGTTCTCAGTGGTTTTCCAAAAATCAGGTCAACAATGTTCATGGATGGTGGCGGAATCTCCGCGGTTTCATTGGAATCGGCGAGCAGTGAACCTCCATTTGCCCCAAACCCCGTTCCGTTGTCAATCCGGTTCTCGGTCGCATCCGACACTCCTTGTTACAATTGTGTGACAGTTGACCCGCACTCCAACTCTCTCTACCATTCTTTTATGTTCTTGCAGCGCCTCCATCTTCGCCGCCTGACAGTTTTTCGCCTGCTGTCGTTTGCCGCGTTTCTGTTTGTTCCCTCGTTGCTTTTGGCCCAGACCGCGGACGACGTGATCAACGCCTATCTCAAGGCGCGTGGTGGCGTTGCAAAAATCAAAGGCGTCCAGACCGAGCGCGTCACTGCCACTATCACTTTGCAACCCGGCACCGACGGCGTATTGATCTATGAGCGCAAGCGCCCCCTGAAAATGCACATGGAAATCATCGCCGCCGGCCAAAGTTTCCTCCGCATCTATAACGGCAAGTCCGCCGGCTGGATTTACAACCCCTTCGTCCCCAATCCTGTCGTCCAGGCGATGAACGAAACGGATCTCCTCGGCGTCGCGGAAGAAAGCGATCTGGATGGTCCCTTCCTGGACTACAAAGCCAAGGGCAATCAGATCGAATACGTTGACAAGGAAGTAGTGGACGGCATGTCCGTTCAAAAACTCAAGCTCACCAGCAAGCAGGACGAGACCAGCTATTTTTATTTTGACGCTTCCACCGGCCTCATCCACAAATGGGAAGGCACGCGCAAGGTGAAGGATCGCGTCACCGGTAAGAATGTGGATGTTCCTTGGCAAAACCTCTTCCGCGATTTCCGCGAAGTCGACGGTCTCAAATACCCGTATCTAGTGGAGTCCGGTGCCGTGGACGGCAGCCAGACGCAGCAAATCGTTACAACCAAAATCGAGATCAATATTCCCATCGACGATTCGGAATTTGCCGAACCTAAGCCGCCCCCTCCGCCCGCCGCTCCTGCTGCGCCCAACTGAATTCCCCTGCCCGGCCCTGCCCGATGACCACCCCTGGCTCACCTCACGAAAATAATCCTCGCCTGGGCCTTTGCGCTGCCTGCCTCCACGCCCGTCTCATCGAATCCTCCAAGGGTTCTCAGTTCCTCCTGTGCCAGCTCTCCCAATCCGATCCCGCTTTCCCCAAATATCCGCCCCTCCCCGTGCTCTCCTGTCGTGGTTATTCCCCAAAGCCCACCTCTTGACTGGCCCTCCCCCGGGCCGAACGCATGAGGTACTCCATTTAGTTGTTCACTCACAATATAGACATTTAGTATACTCACTTTCGAGAAGCACCTGTGCCGCCCCTCTCCCCATCGCGCATCTCCGCCGCCCTCTTGCTGGCATTTTCCTGCACAGCCATTGCCCCCGCAAAAAATCTAAAAATCACCACCACTCCCCCCGGAGCAACCGTCGAACTCGACGACAAAATCGTCGGCGCCACTCCCTTTGAACAGGAATTTCCCTCCGGCTATTTTCAGCGCCCCATGACCATCCTCCAAAAACGCCTTGAGCACCCCATCCACGTGCGCCTCACTCTTCCCGGATACATCACCCAGGAAATTCTCCTCACCCTTGGCCCCAAAGACTGGCTCGATCTCCATCGCAGAAGCCACGGCGAATATTGGTGCTTCAAATCCGACGAATTCCACATCGACCTCGTGCCCCTCCCGCCGGCGCCTCACCCAGCAAATACCGTTGCCGTTCGCTCGAACATTCCCGCGAGCCGCCTTCCATTGCCCCCGCCATTTCCCTGTGCTAGCATCGCCTCGTTAAGAAGAGCGGACCAGGGATTTATTCGTTTCTCCTTCGCCCCGCGCTCCGGGACCCAGGTAGGGCCGCGCTCTCCTTCAAACCATCAATCTCACCAGGCGCCGGCCCGCGCCTGTTGCTCTCTTCTGGCGGACCAACGCCCGGTGACCTCTTTTGGTCACACCTACGCGGAGGTCTGTCATGAAAATCTATTCCACCAAGGACATCAGAAACGTTGGCATTGTCGGCCACGGCGGCACCGGCAAAACGCAACTCGTGTCGTCGTTACTTTATGCTGCCGGAGTCACGCCTCGCTTCGGTAGGGTTGCAGAGGGCTCCACTACCACCGATTGGGATGAAGAAGAAATCGCCCGCAAGATCTCCATCCAGACTGGCTTGGCCTCCGCCGAATGGGCTTGTACGCTTTGCGCGGGCAACACCGTAAAAATCAATCTCCTCGATCTCCCCGGCTATTCCACCTTCATCACCGAAACCAAAGCCTCTCTCATCGCCGCCGATGCCGCTCTCATCACCGTGGACGCCCACGTCGGCGCGCAGGTCACTACGGAAAAGGTTTGGGACTATTGCGCCGAGTACGACATTCCCCGCGCTTTCGTCCTCACCTGGATGGATCGCGAACTTTCCAGCTTCGAACGCTCCCTCGAATCCCTGATTCAGGTTTTTGGCCGCACCGTCATTCCCCTCCAAATGCCCATCGGTGCGGAAAAAGGCTTCCGCGGCGTCATTGATCTCGTCTCCATGAAAGCCCACATGTATACGCCGGACGGCGACGGCAAAGCCACCATCGAAAATATTCCTGATGCCCTGAAGGATGAAGCCGAGGAAGCCCACGAGCGGCTCGTCGAAATGATTGCCGAAGGTGACGACGAAATGATGGAAGAATTTTTCCGCGAAGGCACCATTCCCATAGCGGATCTGATCCCCGCCGTCCGCAAAGCGATCGTCGCCGAAAAAATCGTCCCGGTCTTGATGATCTCTTCCACGCGCAACGTCGGCACCGCCAGCCTGCTCACCTTCCTGGCCGACGTTTTTCCTCATCCAGATGAGCACTCGCAGTTTGGTTTCAAGGAACCCGGTGCAAAGGGCGATCGCATCGACCGCAAATATGACGACTCGCAGCCGCTCTCCGTCTTCGTCTTCAAAACGCTGGCGGACGCCTTCGCCGGACGCATCAACTATTTCAAGGTCAAAAGCGGCGTCCTCAAAAACGACGCCACGCTGCAGAATTTCAATCGCAACATCCCGGAGCGCTTCCAGCACACCATGCTCGTCCAGGGCAAACAGCTCACCGAAGTTCAGGAACTCCACGCCGGAGACATCGGCGCCATCACCAAGCTGAAGGAAACCATCACCGGCGACACGCTCGGCGACAAAGCTTCACCTATCTATTACGCTCCGGCGAAGCTTCCAGAGCCTTCCATCACTTTCGCCGTTGAACCCAAAACCCGCGCCGACGAAGACAAAATCGGCCTCGCCATTCACAAAATTATGGAAGAGGATCCCGCGCTACGCTTCTCGCGCGACCCGCAGACCAAGGAATTTCTGCTCGCGGGCAGCGGCCAGCAGCACATCGAAGTCGTCGTCGCGAAAATGCAGAAGCGCTACAACGTCAACCTCACCCTGAAGCCCCCCAAGGTTCCTTATCGCGAAACCATTCGCGGCAAAGCCGACGCCGAGGGCAAACACAAAAAGCAGTCCGGCGGCCACGGACAGTTCGGTGTCTGCCGCGTCAAATTCGAGCCTATCGAGCGCGGCAAAGGCATCGAATTTGTGGACGATGTTTTCGGCGGCGCGATTCCCAAGAACTGGATTCCTTCCGTCGAAAAAGGCCTTCGCGATGCCGCCGCTCGCGGCTTCCTCGCCGGCTTTCCAGTCACCGATTTTCGCGCCACCCTTTACGACGGTAAGTATCACGATGTGGATTCGTCGGACATGGCCTTCAAAATTGCGGGTTCCCTCGCGTTCAAGGAAGCCATGAAAACTGCGCGTCCTTCACTCCTCGAACCCGTCATGCATGTGGAAGTCTACGCGCCGGACCAATATTCTGGTGACCTCATGGGCGATCTCAGTTCACGCCGCGGCCGCATCGAAGGCAGCGAATCCCGCGGCCACAACGTCATCGTCAGAGCCCAGGTTCCGTTCTCGGAAATGCTCAGCTATGCCACCGACCTCACCTCCATGACCCAGGGCCGCGCCACCTACTCCATGGAGTTTTCCCACTACGACTACGTTCCCAGCGAAATGGCCGACAAAGTCATCGCCGCCCACAAACCATCCCACGGCGAAGCCCTGGTCGAAGAAGAAGCCTGATCCGTGTAAGGCCCGCCTTCTGAGGCGGGCCGTCCTTGGGAGCGCCAATCTCCAGATTGGCCAGCCCTCCTCTACGTCTCATTCCTTGTAAGGGCCGAGCTAGCTCGGCCCTCTTCGATCGCAAGGAGGTCCCAGGCTTCGCAGCACAAGTATTTCTCCCTGTGTTCAGGGGTCGGAGCTTTAGCTCCGACATCAAAACTTCCGAAGAAAAGGGCTTTGGCCCCTGAGGAATTGCTCGCTCTCTCCGGACGTCTCTCCTACCCCGGCAAAACTTTCCCCTTCGTCTCATGGCCCCACGGCAAAAACACCAACCCCACCAAAAACGCCACCGAAGTCATCGCCACCGGAATCCCAATCGTGTGGTAATGCGCCACTCCCGCCCCCACCAGAAACGTAAATCCCGCTCCCGCAAATCTTCCCACAGATGTTGCAAACGCAAACGCGCTTCCCCGGCATTCCGTCGGATACTGTTCCGGCAGCCACAACGTATACATCGCGAAATTCGCGCCGCCCAGCCCCAGAAAAAACAAACACACCAGAAACCATTGCAAAGTGTCCTGCGGCAAATAAAAAACATATCCAAAACCAATCGCAATCGACGCCAGCATGCACACAAAATAAATTCCCAGCGTCACTCGCCGCCCCAATCGCTCCGCCAGCGGCGGTAAAATCACGCATCCCAGAATCGTCGTCACCGAGAGCAGCATGGTCGCCAGGGAAATCACGTGCGCCACGTTCACGCCCGGTATTTTCGTCCGGTTCACAATCTCCGTAATCGCCGCCGGCACATACACGGATCCCGCCCAAAGCCCGATAATCGAGACCAGCACGTAAATCGAATTCATAATCGTCCGCTTGCGATACTCCGGCGAAAACAAAACGGCGAGTGGCCTCGTCAACGACCAGGTCTTCACCTCGCTCGCCTTGCTCTGCCACCTCTGCGATTCCTTCACGCCCATCCGGATAAAACTCACCAGCAGCGCCGGCGCTCCGCCCAGCGCAAACATCGCCCGCCAGCCGTATCGAGAATCCACTCCATAATTCGCGATCGCCGCCAGAAAAAATCCCACGTAATATCCAGTGTGCATCCAGCCTGCCGCCATCTTGCGCCGGTCTTCCGGCCATTCTTCCGCCACAAACGTTCCGCCCATGGCCCATTCGCCGCCAATTCCAATTCCCGCCAGAAAGCGGAACACCGCCAGCTGCCACACCCGCGTGCTGATGCAGCACAAAAATGTGAACACCGAATACCACAGAATTGTCAGCATCAGCGTTCGTACGCGGCCATATTTGTCCGCAACCGGACCCCACAGAAACGCGCAGCCCCAGCCAACCAGGAACAGCGCGAACAGCAATCCGCCGTAATAGCCCACCCCGCCCAAATCGCTGCGCAAGCCGGAGCGCGGCAGCAGTTCCTTCAACGCGGGCACCATCACCAGCGCGAAAATATAGGAATCCATCCCGTCGAGCGCCCATCCGCCCCACGATGCGAAAAATCCCCGCCATTGATTTTTGGTGAGTGGTGTCGCCGTCTGTGTCTGTGAACTGGGGTGGGTGCCCATGCGCTTCCGCCACCCGCACACTATCCCTGCCGCAGAATTACTTCAACTGATTCTCTGTGTTCTTTGTGTTCTCTGTGGTGAACTCTTCTCTTCGCTCAAATCAACTTGGGCAAAAACATCCCGGTGTGTTTCAAATGTTCCTCAAATCCTTCACCAAATTCCTGCCGCAAAAAGTTTTCTTCCCGCCGTGCCTTGAAATAAAAGCTCACCAGAAGCACTGCGAATCCCACCCATGCCCGCGCATGGTCCTTGATCATGGCCGTTCCGATGAATCCCAACAGGATGCCCGTGTAAATCGGGTGGCGGATCCAGCGGTACAATCCCTTCCGCACCAGTTCGTGGTCCTTCTTCAGCGTCACCATCCCGCTCCAGTTTGCGCCCAGGCTCACGCGAGCCCAGATGCTGATGGCAACACCCAGCGCCGTCAGTGCCAGGCCGATCCACAGCACCAGCGGATTCTCTGGAAATATCCGCGCGTTGAGAAAGGTCAAGCTGTTATCGAACATCAACCAGAACGCCAGCAGCACCGGAATCACGTGCTGCAGCCGTTGCCAGGGAGTTTCCAGTTTTTTCGCGCGCTTTTTCCCAAACCACAACACGACCCATACGATCAGCAGTGCATCCCACAGCCAACCTGCTATTTCGGCTGCTTGCGCTGGGCTGAGGTGCACCGAGTTCATGCGATCGAGGATGAAGACTGTTAGCGGTTGGAGCGGGAGCGGGCAGGGCGAGGGCGATTGTCGACGGGGACTGGCTCGGGCGTGGGGAAGAGCTGCTCGGCAGCGGCGCGCAGGGTTTCGGCGCACGCGTCACGGAGATCTTTTAGAGCGCGGATCACGTCGTCCACCACTTGCGCCACGCGCTGCGATAGAAAATCCATCAGTGCACCTCAGTGAGCCGCTTCAGCCGACGGGAACTTCGGCGGGAGCTTCCCATTCCTTTTCTTCAGGCAACAGCGACTTCACAATGTCTTCCAGCTCGTGCGAACTTTTCACGTGATCCGGGTAGTTGTAAGCCGTAAGGTCGAACGACAGTCCGTATTTCGCTTTTACATCCTGCAGGCCTTCCTGCAGCCGCAGGGCAATGCGCTTGGCGTTGAGTGTATCCGTTTCCGGCAGCACAATGCCAAAAAGATTGTTGGAAAGATGATAGATCGAATCGGTGGGGCGCAGGCGGCGGGCCATCACCTTGGCGGCATCGCTGAAGGCGGCCTGCTCATCTTTGGGGGCCACGCGGGAGGCCGGGCTGGCTTTGGCTAGAACAAGGGACATGGTTTTCTCCAGGGTGAGCGCGCGGCGGAATTCCATGCTGAGGCGATCCCAGAAATGGTTTTTGTCTGGCATGCTGCGCAGCAGGTCTGTGCTGGCCTGCACCTGCAGGGAGATGTTGCGCTCCAGCTCCGCCAGCAGGCTTTGCTTGAGTTTGGTGAAGGTGCGCTGCCGCTCGAACAGGTAGCCCGCAAAGAGCAGCGTGAGCGCGCAGAAGCCGAAGAAGGCCACGCGCATCGTCCACCTATTGCCCTCTGGATGGACGAACACCAGCGGGTACATGAAGCTGGCCAGGCCGCCGGCAAGGACCAGCACAAAAACAGCGGAAAGAATGGTGAGCTGGAGGTTGCGTCGTTCGAGCCGGTCAAGTTCCTGTCGGTCGATCGTGGGCATGGGCGGCACCTTGCTGCCGCGGCGGGCCACAGGAGTGGGCTCCTGGGTCTGCCGGGGCATAGGGGTAGAGTGCGGTCTGGCGCGGCGGGTGGCAATAGGCGGCGGGTACCATGTGATGAAAAAGGGAGAAGTAACGAGGTGGTGACGTATCGAGGAGGCAGAAAGGAAAAGTGGCCGGCGACCGGTGACAGTGGGGCTTGATCTGTGGCTCGTGGCCCGTGTTCCGTGGCCCGTGAGACGTGACCGGTGATTCGTGTCCCGTGGCCCGAAGAGTGAATGACTTGCTGGTTGTGACTGGCTGCGATAGGGGGTATATACCCCCTGTATTTGCGTAGATATAGAAAATGATTGGGGTTTCCGCCTTCGCCGCGAAAAGCGCGGCTACGGCGGACAGGTCCGCTTCGGGGAGGAGCGCGGTTGCGGCGGACGGGGTCGCTTCGGCAGATGGTGCGGCTACGGCGGACAGGTCCGCTTCGGCGAAGGACGCGGCTGCGGCGGACGGGCCCGCTATCGCCAATGTGTTGGAGGGCAGGCTCGCTTTGGCTAGGGCTTCGGCGGGCGGGGGTACCCTGGGGTTTCGCGTAAGAGACGTAGGGAAAGGGTTTAGAGGAAGTGACGAGTGTCGAGTGACGAGTGGCGAGAAAGAGGCAAGGGGCGAAATTCTGGGATAGCAATTGGAAAATCGGAAAGGAACTTCGTCTTCACTGAAGCCGCGGGAATGAGATCGAGGTTGGAAATTAGAAGATGGAGATAGGGCAGATCCATCGTGACCAACGTTCAGGGCGGATCCATCGCGACTGGCACTGCGGGCAGGCCCTTTACTGCGGAGGCTCAGGGCAAGCTGATGCGCGATGGTCACGTGGAAGGGTAGCATGGGCTTAGTAACTCTGTCAATAGATTACTGTGTGGTATGCTGTTCGAATGTTTTCCGGCGTGGTAGGCCCGGATCTGTGCGCCATTAGGTTGGGCGGGAATGCGGCGGTTAGAGGGTGGCTTGCGGTTAGTTTCCCGGTGACAGGGGCTGGGCCGTAACTTAAACTTGGGGCAGATTGGAGCAGGAATGACCCTCGACGTAAAACCTGAGATTGCCGCAGCGCTGGAATCACTGGCCGCCGCAAAAGGCTTGTCGGTTGAGGCCTACCTTGAGCAGTTGGTTGAGCGCGAACTCCCCGTCCGCACCGGAATTGGCGCAAGCTCTGAGGGCAGCGGGTTGGTCTTGGAAGACGGGCTGCTGGTTTACCGCACGGGAAGGCCATTGCCATCGGACACCGTTGAGGATGTCCTCCGCCAGATCCGCGAAGAGAGGGCGGATCACAGCGGTATCTCGTGAGCCATAAGCATTGAGCAACCGGGAAGAGCCAGCGCAACCTTATGCAAATAACTTCGCGCGTATATTCTGTACGAAACGAAGGACGCAAAAGATGACCGCGGAGTGGAAAGAGTTTGAAAGGTTGATCACTCGAATTGAGCAAGCGATGGCACCCTCTGGCGCGGAGGTTAACTCACCTGATCAATGTCCTGACAAGCTGACAGGACAGCTCCGAGAAGTGGATGGCTCCATTCGCTATAAAATAGGCACATGTCCGATCTTGGTCACAATAGGATGCCGAAATCGAAGTAGGGTGGAAGACGTCACGTGGATTGAACAACTTGCAGAAAAAAAGCGCTCCATCGGGGCATCGATGACGCTTGCAGTGTCCTCCTCCGGCTTTAGCTCTGCTGCTATCAATAAAGCCTTAGCAGTTGGCATTGAAATTAGAACGTTGGACGATATGGCTGCCGAAGACTTTAAAGACTGGTTGGTGGCGCAGCACGTTGCACTCGAAGTGCGCGAATGGTCGCTGGCCGAGTTGGCTATTGAACTCTATGATTCTCCCCAATCCGCTGAACTCGCCTCTGCCTCGCAAGAGTTGTTTCGTGAGAAAGGCCATCTCGCCCCCATTTTCATCCGAAAATTGGACGAGAAAAGGTATCACGTACAGAACTTCATCATTGAATGGGATAAGCAAAACGGAACTTTTTTCCCTGATGATCTTCCTCCTGACGGAACAAAAATTCAGCGAAACCTGCACCAACCAATTGATCGAGGTTTAGTAGGTGTGGAAACTACCAAAGGGATTTTTGATGTTCGCATCCTTCATATAGGTTTATGGTTGTCGCGTTCGAAGACACTCGTTCCCATCTCGAGAAGGGTTGAATACTCTGATCATTCTTCGCCCTTGGTGCAAACGGCCGAGTGGGACTTGCGGAATGACGTCAGGCTTTCTATGCACCGAAACCTGGCTTCCAGAGAGACAAGAGTGGTATTGAATTTGGAACACAGAGCTGAGAAATCCTAGAGCAAACTTTCGGCTCCAAATGGCTCCATTTGAAAAGGGTCGGCGGTGCTACTCCCTTTCCTGTGCAGGACTTGGAAATCAGGGGTGCCATTTCGATCCCACTACCCTTGCCACTAATCCAGTTGATCGAATCGCCCAGGTAGCTCGCTTTTCGTCTTCATCTATGGCTATCACTGGCCACAAGGTTCTTTTATGCAGCGTACCTTGTTGCCTGCTTGCCGAGGCGATACGTTTTGGGGGAGGGGGCGTCTAAGCGGGTAACGTCTGGGCTTGGCTGTCCTCGTGGGCTGGGCTGCGAGCGTGGAAGATCAGCAAAACGCGAAGAAGGAACGGGAAGCGCGGTGGAAGAAGGCTTCCTTGGGCCTGGAGACCTCCATGCGTTGCAAAGGTATTCTTGTGCGTCTGCGCGATTCAAGAGTTTTCTCATCCCTGTTCGCGGCGAGTCTGATCGCTTTCTTTTGCGCCGCAATTTCTAATGTGACCGCGGCGGCGCCGATGGTGGGCGAAGAGGCTTCGCGGAAGGTGACGAAGCTGGCGGATGGCGTTTACGCGATCGAGCATCCAGGGCATCGGCACGACGGAATGTTCAGCGGGAACACCACGGTGATTATTGGCACGCGGCAAGTGCTGGTGGTGGATTCCGCGTACCTGCCAGAGGTGACGCGCGCGGACATCGCGCAAATCCACGAGTGGACGAACAAGCCGGTGTGCTTTGTGCTGAACACGCATTTTCACAACGACCACAACCTGGGAAACAGCCTGTACATGGAAGCATATCCGGCGGTGACGATCATCGCGCACACGGTGACGAAGCAAAACATGGATATGTTTGGCCCCGGATCCTCGAATCGCGAGCAGCGCGTGAACGCGCGGCTGCAAACGATGCTGGACGAGGGGAAAGGTCCGGATGGCCAGCCACTTTCCGCGGAGGACAAGGCTTACCTGAAGCAGGCCATCGCGGAACGGATTCCTTTGACCGATGAGATCAAGCAGGTGCGCTATCAAAGCGCGACGATGACCTTTGACCACGACATTACGATTGATCTTGGCGAACGCGAGGTGCAGGTGAAATTTCTTGGCCGGGGCAACACGGGCGGCGACGCGGTGGCTTATCTGCCGAAGGAAAAGATCGCAGTGGTGGGGGATCTGGTGGGCTATCCGATTCCGATGGCGAATGATGGTTACCCGAGCGAGTGGACCCAGACGCTGCAAAATTTGAGCCAACTGGACGCGGACAAGATTGTGCCGGGGCACGGGCCGGTGCTTTACGACAAGGCGCAGATTCTTTTGTATCGAGAGTTGCTGATCAATGCGGAAGGGCAGATGAACGCGAAGTTGACGCAGGCGGGGCCGGCGATGTCCCGCACCTTGGACGAGGTGAAGGGGAGCATGGACCTTTCGGCGTACAAGGAGAAATTCACGCGAGGTGACGCGAGTTTGGATGAGGATTGGAATGATTTTACCAGCGGGCTGATCAAGACGATGTTTGAAGAGGCGAGTTTGCGATAGGGGGGGTTCCGGGGGATGCGGGCTTACGGCGGTGGGCGCGGCGAGGCGAGGCGAGGCGAGGCGAGGCGAGGCGAGGAGGACATCCATGAAGAGGGAGAAGAGGACCCCAAGAGGGCCGAGTAAACCCGGCCCCTACAAGGTTGGGAGTCGTAGTCTGACGCTCGCCGCGATGTCGCTGTTATTTAGCGCTGTGGTGTGTGCGCAGCCGGAATTGGCGCTTAGCGTGGCGCCGGATTCGCCGCGGTGGGATTTGCAGGGCAACGCGAAGCCTGCGGAATATCAGGGGCGCAAGTGCCTGCTGATTGATGGCGGCGCGGCGGTGGTGAAGGATTTTGAAATGCGCGACGGCGTGATTGACGTGGACGTGGCGACTCCGGCGGCGCGCGGATTTTTCGGCTTCGATATCCGCGTACCGGAAGACGGCGCCAATTACGAGGAAATTTATCTACGGCAGCACAAGTCCGGATTGCCGGACGCGATGCAATACACGCCGGTGCTGAACACGGGGCGCAACTGGCAGTTTTTTAATGGGCCGGGCTTCACGGGCGCGGTGGACATTCCGAAAGCCGAATGGTTCCACCTGCGGCTGGAGGTGACCGGCGCGCAGAGCAAACTGTATGTGAAGGATATGGAGAAGCCGGCGCTGGTGATGGACGATCTGAAAAGCGGCACGCAGAAGGGGCAAGTGGCGCTGTTTACGCTGATGGGCGAAACGTACTTCACGAATTTTGTGGTGAAGCGCACGCCGGACGCGCGCTGGGAACAGCATTTGCCAGCGATGCCTGCGAACACGATCACGAAGTGGAGCATTTCGCCGTCGTACGACGCGCAGGCGCGCAATCTGGAGCGGCCGCTGACGGCCGCGGAAAGCAGCGCGATCCAGTGGCAGGAAGTCACGGCGGAGCCGCCGGGATTTGTGCTGCTCTATCGTTATCGAGAGGCGCCGCACCCGCGGGTGACGTTTCAGGGCGACTTTTCGAAACGGCTGGAGCCGCAGCCGGGGATGAAGGTGCTCTACGCGCGGACGCAGATTGTTTCGGAGCGCGAGCAGGTGAAAAAACTGGAGCTCGGGTATAGCGATGACGTGAGCGTATTTTTGAATGGAAAGATTTTGTATCGCGGGCGCAGCGCGCAGGGCTTTCGCGATCCGGGATTTCTGGGGATTGTGAATCCGGAAAATGATGCGGTCTATCTGCCGCTGCAAAAAGGCAGCAATGAATTGATGCTGGCGGTGAGCGAACTGGGCGGCGGGTGGGGATTTATCTGCCGGTTGGTGGATGTTCCGCAAGAGTAGATCGAACTTTCTTCTTTCGACATCTAATAAGGTAGATTCTGCGCGGTTGGCGCTGAGCCGCGGATAAGCGTGCCGGGCGAATCGCGCGGGTGTAAGATACGTAGAGAAAGCCAGAGAAGCTGGCGATGTCCCTCGAAGATGGAAGCGGACCAGGAAGGGAGGGACCTGCAATGAAAAGATCCCAGATCATTCGTTTGGTATTGGCGTGCGCGGCGCTTGTGGCGCTGGCGTGGATGCCGCAGGCTGCGTTTGCCCAGCGGGGCGGCGGCCATGGCGGCGGTGGTGGAGGAGGTTTCCACGGCGGGGGCGGGGGAGGTTTTCACGCAGGAGGCGGTGGAGGTTATTCCGGCGGCGCCCACGCGGGTTATGGCGGCGGGCATTATGGATACAGCGGCGCGCACGTTTCGGGCGGCTATCACGGTGGTGGATATTATGGCCACGGCGGATATGGTTATCATGGCGGCGGATATTACGGGCATGGTGGATATGGCTGGTATGGCGGCCGGTATTGGGGCTACCCGGGATATGGATGGGGAATAGGGTTCGGCTGGCCGTATTGGGGATGGGGATATCCCTATGGATATTACGGATACGGCGCCGTGTATGCGCCGGGTTATACGTATACGTACCCGCCTTCTTCGGATGCGCCTCCGCAACAAAATCAGGAACAGGGCATTGATCCGAACGCGTATCCGTTTACTTGCCCGCCGGGATATACGTGCATTCAGGATGGAACCGGCAATCCAGCGCCTCCGCAGAATGCGCCAGCGCACGCGGCGCCGCGGCCGAGTTCAAATGCGAATCCGCAGCCTTGGCGCGCGCCCGCTCCAGCTGGCAATGGGAACGCGAATGTGGGTCCCAGCACGGAGTCTTACTATGTGCCGCGCGGGCGGGTGATGTCGGTAGACCACATCGTTGCGACGCAGGCGAGTTACCGCACTGCCGCGCCAGCTAAAACGAACTACGGACCCGTGAGCCCGGAGCTTAAGCGGGCGATGCAGATGCTGCACGAGATGCCGCCGTTTGCGCGCGAGCGAGAGATTGCGACCGGGCGGTACAGTCACTTCACGGCGCAAGAGAAACAACTGCTGCGCAGCGTGAATTGAACACGGGAAGACCCACTCAAGGAAAGGCAGATCCCTCCACTCCACGGCCGACGTTCGCGCGGCGCAAACGGAAGAGAAAATCGGCCATTCCGGTCGGGATGACTGTGTCCGGTTGAGGGGCATCTTCCGAGTTTATTGGGTTGGGGTGAGGAAGAGCGAGTATTCCATCGAGCGAGGAATTGTGAAGGTGCAAGCAGGTCCCTCCGCTCCATGCCTGACGTTCGCGCGGCGCGAACGGAAGAGAAAAGCGGCCATTCCGGTCGGGATGACCGAAGAGTTGGGAGGATCGTTAGTGGATGTAGAAGGCGGAGCGGGAGAGGATGGTGTAGTCGCGGCCCTTTTTGCCGAATTGGGGAGTGAGGCGGAGGTCGATTTTGTGGGGCTTGCCTTGCGCGGCTGAGGCGTTGGTGTAATAGCCGAGGGTATAGCGAGTTTTGATGCGCTCGATCAGGGCGCGAAACATTTCATCGAGATGGGCGACGTCGGGAACGTCGAAGATTTCCCCTCCTGTTTGTTCCACTACTTTGCGAATATCAACCAGGCCAGGAATCATGGCGGCGGCCATGCGCGTTTCCGGCGGATTGTAGCCGGGAATTTTCAGGTTATAGACGGTCACATCGGAGGCGATGGCTTCGGTGATGATGTCGCGCGTGCCCTGGCCGCCGGCATCGGTGCCAACGTCGTCGCTGATCAGAATGATCACGCGGCGCTCTTTTTGCGGAGCGTTGAGCAGATACTGCGCGGGAACGAAAATGCCGTCGTTGATATTGGTGGCTCCGCCGACGCGGAAGGCGCTGATCTGCTCCGCGATCCGGGATTTGTCTTTAGTGAAGGGAACGCGCAGTTGCGCCTCCGTGGAAAAGGTGAACAGGGCGACTTCGTCCTCGGGCTTGAGCGCGGAGAGGGCGACGTTGGCGGCCTGACGCAATGGCACGAGGAAGGGGCCGATGGAGTCGCTGAGATCCAGGACCAGCGCAACGTCGAGAGGCAGTTGATCACGGCTGAAGATTTCAATTTTCTGCTGGGCGCCGTCTTCGCGGACCTGAAAGTCGTCCTGCTTCAGGTCGGTCATGATCTGGCCGGTTTTGTTTTTGACCGTGGCATCCACCAGAACGAGGTTGACGTTGACGCGAATCGCGTTAGGCGGCACTTGCTCCTGGGCGGGGGAGAACGACAGAAACAGGGTGGTGGCTAGGCCGCACATACAGGAAATACGGTAGAAGGCTTGGAGTCGTTTGGGCATGGTGGGGTTTGCTCGGCCAATTCCAGTTTGCAGGATGTAGGACGGCTCGACAAGTCTAGGATGTAACGAGGAATTTACGGAAGAAGAATGAGGGAGAAATCGAGCGCGGTCAGAGTTGGCCTCCCAGTCTGAAAACTCGAAGAGGAGGAACAGCATGACTGTAAAACGATTTGCGTCCCAAGTGCTGCAAGGCACCCGAGTGGGCCTTGCTTCCCTGGTGATGCTGCAGATGGGCCTGGCGGGTCCGTTTTTGGGCGCCGCACAGGCGAAGGACCACGACAAAGACGACGGCGGCCGTTCGCGCACGCCGATCAAGCATGTGATTGTGATCGTGGGAGAAAACCGGACCTTCGACCACATTTTTGCGACCTATGAGCCGAAGGGCGGCGAGAGCATCCAGAATCTGCTCTCCGAGCACATCATCAAGGAGGACGGAACACCGGGGAAGAATTTCGCCGACGCACATCAGTATTCGGCGGATGCGACTGATAGCTCGATTTTCCAGTTGGCGCCCAAGAAAAAGACCTTGTTTTCACCGCTGCCCGCGGAGTTGAACGGGGGGCCGACTGATGTGTGCAAAAACAACGGGATCTGCACACTGGGAGATGCGACTTCTTCGGAAAATGGGCTGGCCACCGGCTATTACCAGTTCATGCTGACGGGCGGATCGGAACTGACTGGTAAGGTCCCGGATTCGAGGATCACGGGCGTGCACAACACAGCGCCCTATTTCACACTGCCGCCGGGCCCGTTCCAGCTTTCCAACGGGAAAACGTTCACGGATGATTCCTACGCGGCAAGTCCAGTGCACCGTTTCTACCAGATGTGGCAACAAGAGGATTGCGACGCTTCTCATATCTCGAAGAAGCATCCGAACGGTTGCCTTGCGGACCTGTTCGCGTGGACCGAAGTGACCGTGGGCTCCAGTAACAACGGCAACCCGCAACCCGCGAATTTCAGCACGGACTATGCACCAGGCAAGGTAACGACGGGCGAGGGCGCGACGACGATGGGCTTCTACAACATGGCCCGGGGCGACGCCAAATACACCAAGTATCTCGCGGACCACTATGCGATGAGCGACAACTACCACCAGCCGGCAATGGGCGGCACGGGTCTGGACGAAATCATGTTGTACTTTGCAGATCCCATCTGGTTCAGCAATCCGGACGGAACACCGGGAACGCCTCCGCACAACGCGGGTGTCCCTGGCTGGACCGGAACGGTGGACGAGATCGAGAATCCAAATCCTCAGCCTGGAACGAATAATTTCTGGATCCAGGATGGCTACGGCGGTTTTCACAGCGATGGGTCAATCTATGGCGGCGGTTCCTACACGAACTGCTCGGATCCCAGCCAGCCAGGTGTCCAGCCGGTCCTTAACTACCTCGCTTCACTCCCCCGCCCGATCGAGCCCAAATGCGATGCGGGCCATTACTACCTGTTGAACAACTACAACCCGGGATATTTTGGGGACGGCAGCAACGCGTTCACAGATGCAAATCCCAGCAACTATCCGTTCACGATTCCTCCGACCAGCCAGCGCAGCATCGGCGATGTGCTGCTGGAAAACCACGTCTCGTGGAAGACGTACAACGACCAGTGGGATGCCTATCTGACCGACAAGTATCAGTTGAACTATGGAACTGTGGGACCCAACAGCGACCAATACTGCAACATCTGCAACGGGTTTCAGTATCAGACGCAGATGATGACGAATGACGCGGTCCGCACCGCGCATATGAAAGACACGACGGATCTTTACAACGATATCGCCAAGGGGGATCTCCCGGCGGTGTCTTTTGTGAAGCCGAGCGGCTGGGTGGACGGGCATCCGGCATCTTCAAAATGGGACCTGTACGAAGGGTTCGTGAAGAAGATCGTGGACGCGGTGCAGGACAACAAAGAATTGTGGGAAAGCACGGCGATCTTTGTCACCGCGGATGAAGGCGGCGGTTACTACGACTCCGGGTACGTGCAGCCACTGGACTTTTTCGGCGACGGCACGCGCATCCCGATGATCGTGGTCTCCAAGTACGCGAAGCCCGGGCACATCTCGCACCAGTACGCGGATCACGTTTCCGTGCTGAAGTTCATTGAGCGCAACTGGAACCTGCCGACCATCAGCGGACGCAGCCGCGACAACCTGCCCAATCCGAAAGCGGAGTGGGAGAACCCCTACGTGCCAACCAATTCGCCGGCACTTGGCGACCTGTTCGATTTGTTTGACTTCGATCGCGACCACGACGGGCACTAACGGAAAGCAACCAAGCAATAAATGGGTAACGAAACAACAGGAGACCTCCGGCGCGGATAGATTCGCGCCGGAGGTTTTTATCATCTCTTCCTAATATTCTGTGGGTACTTGACAAGTCGGTTAGTATGCTCATAGCCTCAGGGGGCGATGGAGCTGGAAGCTTCCCTTTCTTGGCTGGCGATGACCTTGACGCCCGGCATAGCGGCCCGGCTGTCCGCGCGATTGCTGCGCGAATTCGGGTCACCTGAGGGCGTGTTCCGGGCGAGCCTGACGGCGCTGGAATCCTGCAACCTGTCGGCACCGGTGGCGCAGGCGCTTTATAAGAAGCAGCACTTCTAGCGCGCGAAAAAAGAGGTGGCGTCGCTGCGGGCGGTGGGCGCGCGGCTGGTGAATTGGACCGAGCCGGAATACCCGCAATCCTTGCTGCAGATTTACGATCCGCCAGTGATGCTCTATGTGCGGGGCGACGCGGGAATCCTGAACCAGCCGACGCTGAGCATTGTGGGGACGCGGCGGCCGACGGCCTATGGCACGCAAATGACGGAACGCCTGGCGCGCGACCTGGCTAAGCGTGGCCTGGCGATCGTCAGCGGCCTGGCGCGGGGCGTGGATGCGATTGCACCCCAGGGAGCCACCACGGTGGGCGGCCAGGCGATTGGCGTGATCGGAACGGGGATTGACGTCTGCTATCCGAAAGAGAATAAGAAGCTCTACGAAAAGGTGCTGGAGCGCGGCGCCATCCTGAGCGAGTTTCCGATGGGCGCGCATCCGGCGCCGGAAAATTTTCCGGTGCGCAACCGGATTATCGCTGGGATGCCACTGGGCGTGGTGATTGTGGAAGGGAAGCAGTACAGCGGATCACTGATCACCGCGAGGCTGGCGATGGAGTTTGGACGCGAGGTTTTTGGCGTTCCGGGAAACGCAACGCAGGAAATGAGCTTTGCGCCGAACCAATTGATCAAGCAGGGAGCGAAACTGGTGACGATCGCCGAAGACGTGATCGAAGAGCTGCCAACCCCGGTGAGGGCGGCTTTGGTACAGGCGGAGGTGGTGGGTTCGGAACAGCGGAATTTGCTGGCGGAAAGCAGTCTAAGTGACTCACAAAAAAGGCTTTACGACTTACTGACGGTGGAAGAGCCGCGAGGTATTGACGATATTGTGGAAACCAGTGGGTTGAATTCCAGCGAAGTTCTGGCTACCCTCTTTGACTTGGAGATGAAAGGGATGCTGCGCCAGCTCCCTGGAGAGCAGTTCAGCAAAGTGTTGTTGTAAGCGCAGGGGTTAGCGAGCCGCCGCGAGCGAAATGCACCCTACCGACGGTTTCGGGCATCTTCCAGCAGAGAGACCCAAGCGCCAGCAGGTATATATAAGGTAGCGAGAAGGACACAGACCGCCCCGGTAGACCTTCCAAACGCAGCCTCGCAGGATACAAAGGAACACATGGGACGTTCATTGGTTATCGTCGAGTCGCCGGCAAAGGCGAAGACGATTAATAAATATCTCGGGAAAAATTTCACGGTGAAGGCTTCGATCGGCCACGTGATGGACCTGCCGACGAAGACGATCGGGATCCGTCTGCCCATAGGCGAAGACGAAATTAACGCGAAGAAGAAAAAGAAGAAGAGCAAGCGCGGCGGAAGGGCCGCGGCGCCGAAACCTCCGCTGAAACCAATCTATCTGGACGACCCCAAGATTTTCGAGCCCACGCTACAGGTGATCCCCGGCAAGGGCAAGGTGATTAACGACCTGCGGAAAAGCGCGGCGACCGCGGATGCGGTCTATCTGGCGGGCGACCCGGACCGCGAGGGCGAGGCGATTTCCGCGCATCTGGCAATGGTGCTTTCCAAACCGGCAAAGTTTCTGATTCCCGATGACGACGAAGACACGAAAAACGGAAAAAAGAGCGGGGACAAGGATGCGAAGGAAGCCAACGCTGCTGCAGCCGCGCTGACGACCGGAAAAAAAGGCGCGAAGGGCAAGTTCGCGAAAAAGCCGCCGGTGAAGGAAAAGATTGAGATCGATCCCATCGATCCAAAGAAGATTTTCCGCGTGACGTTTAACGAGATTACCCCGAAGGCCATTCGCGCGGCGTTTGAGAAGCCCCGGCAGGTGGACGCGCAATTGGTGGACGCGCAACAGGCGCGGCGCGTGCTGGACCGCATCGTGGGTTACAAGATTTCGCCGCTGCTGTGGGACAAAGTACGGCGCGGCCTGAGCGCCGGGCGCGTGCAGACCGTGGCGCTGCGGCTGATCGTGGAGCGCGAACAGGCGATCCGCGCGTTTGTGCCGCAGGAATATTGGACTATTCACGCGATGCTGGACGCGGGCGAGGCGCCGGTTTTTGAGGCGCGGCTGACGAAGAAAAACGGGGAGGACATCGAAGTCTCGAATCAGGAAGCCGCGGACGCGATTGTGGCCGCGGTGAACAAGGCGAAGTGGCAGGTAGCCAGCGTCACGCTGAAGGAAAAGCGGAGAAACGCGCCGCCGCCCTTCACCACTTCCAAGCTGCAGCAAGCGGCGTATAACCGGCTGCGGTACACCGCGAAACGCACCATGGCGCTGGCGCAGCGGCTCTATGAAGGCGTCGAGCTGGGCGAAGAGGGATCGGTGGCGCTGATTACTTACATGCGCACGGATTCGGTGCAAGTGTCGAACGACGCGCTGGAGCAGGTGCGAGCGCTGATCCCGGAGCGGTTCGGCAGCGCGTATCTGCCGGAAAAGCCGAATTTCTACAAGTCGAAGAAGGATGCGCAGGGCGCGCACGAAGCGGTTCGCCCCACGGATGTGGCACGGGCGCCGGAAGATGTGCGGAAGTATCTGGAAGACGACGTTTTCAAGCTGTACCAGTTGATCTGGCAGAGATTTGTGGCCTCGCAGATGTTGCCGGCGGTTTCCGACCAGACGACGATTGATATCAACGCCGGTGATTACACGTTTCGGACCACGGGCTCGATCATGAAGTTCGACGGATTCCTGAAGGTCTACCAGATTCCGGTGGCGGGCGCGGACCGCGAAGATGATGAGAAGGACGAAGAGGGCGAAGGCAAGGCGCTGCCGCGCGTGACTGAAGGACAGATCTTGAAGCTCGAGTCCATCAAGCCGGAGCAACATTTCACAGAACCGCCGCCGCGCTATACGGAAGCCACGCTGGTGAAGGAACTGGAAGAGGACGGGATCGGGCGGCCTTCCACCTATGCCTCGATTATTTCAACGATTGTCGAGCGCGAGTACGTGAAGAAGGATCAGGGGCGGTTTACGCCCACGATGCTTGGTGAGCGCGTGTGCGTGCTGCTGATCAAGAGTTTTGAGGACGTGTTCGACGTGAAGTTCACGGCGCGGCTCGAAGAGGAACTAGATGAGATTGAAGAAGGCAAGCTGCCCTGGCGCGAGTCGGTGAAGGAGTTCTGGGAAAAATTCGTCGTGGACCTGGATAAGGCCGGCGACGAAATGATTTCCTACAAGGCGGGAATCCCGACTGGAAAGAAATGCGAAAAGTGCGGCCAGGGCGAGTTGCTAGAACGCATCAGCCGGCACGGATTCTTCCTGGGTTGTTCGCGGTACCCGGAATGCGATTTCATTCAGGATATGTCCGAGGAAATTCCGGAGGACGCGGAAAACAAGGTTGAATACTGCGAGAACTGCGGCAAGGAAATGGCGCTGAAGCGCGGGCGTTTCGGCGCGTTCCTGGCTTGCACGGGTTACCCGGATTGCAAAACCACGCGGCGCCTGGTGGCGGGAACTCGCATCGCGCACCAGCCGGACGAGCCGCTGGATGAGAAGTGCCCGCTGGACGGGAATGGCCTGGTGAAAAAGCACGGGCGCTTCGGCGAATTCATTGGCTGCTCCGGGTATCCGAAGTGCAAGTACACGCGGCCGATCACGATGGGCATCAAATGCCCGAAGTGCAGCGAAGGCGAATTTGTGAAGCGCGGCAGCATGGGCAAAGGCGGCCGCGGAAGATTCCGCGTGTTCTATGGCTGCTCGCGATATCCCGATTGCGATTTCACCACTCCATTCATGCCCATCGCGGAGCCTTGCCCGAAGTGCGGCGCGCCGTTTGTGGTGGAAAAAAAGACCAAGATTGGCGTGGTACGCGCCTGCCTGAAGGAAGGCTGCGACTGGGAGAAACTGGCGCCCGAAGAGAAGCCCGCGGAAAAGCCGGCCGCGCACTTGGAAGAAGCGACGCCGGTTGGCGTGAAAGCCTGAAGCAGCCTGCGGCGGACAACGTAAGCAACAGCTCCTCGAAGAAAACCAATTGCGCGCCGGAGTGTATCTATACTTTAGGGAGAAGCGCCGCGGAGCATGAAGCCAACAATCCAAAAATACCTGGAATACCTGCGTTCGGTGAGGAATGCCTCGCCGCACACGCTGATCAATTACGGAAACGATCTGGAACAGTTTGTGACGTTTTTGACGCCGCCGGGCGTGGAGACGCCGGAGCTGAAGCAGTTGACGCATCACGTGATCCGCGAATTCGTTGGGCACCTGCATGAGCAAGGAATGGAGAAAAGTTCCATCGCGCGGAAGCTGGCGGCGCTGCGCTCGTTTTTCAAATATTGCGTGCGGGAAGGGAAGCTGAACGAAAATCCTGCGAGGCTAGTGCCGACGCCAAAGCTGCCGAAGCGCATTCCGGCGGTGCTCTCCGCGGAAGAAATGAACGGTTTTTTGAACCAGCTGGCATGCGGGGAAGAGAGTGGCACGGCGGGCAGTGGCAAAAAAAACAGGAGGGCGAAGATTTCCGCCGCGCCGCGAACGGGCTCGCGCATTGATGAGGACAGTTTATTGCTGCCGCGAGACCGCGCCATCTTGGAATTGCTCTACGCCGCGGGACTTCGCGTTAGCGAATTGACCGGCTTGAACCTCGTTGACATGGATCAGAAGGACCAGATGCTGCGCGTGCGCGGCAAAGGCAACAAGGAGCGCATCGTGCCCTACGGGCAAAAAGCAGCGCAGGCGCTGAAAGCTTACTGGCCGCTGCGCGATGGACTGCTGCTGGAGTGTGAGGAAACCGGCCGCAAAGCCAGCGTGGACGCTGTATTCCTGAATTACCGCGGCCGCCGGCTGACGCAGCGGAGCATCGGGCGGATTGTGAAGAAATACGTGCGGCTGGTGAACGTCAACTGGGATTTGCATCCGCACTCGCTGCGCCATGCCTTTGCGACACACCTGCTGGCCGATGGCGCGGACCTGCGCGCGATTCAAGAGTTGCTGGGCCACCAGTCGCTTTCCACGACGCAGAAATATACGCACGCTTCGATGCGCCAGCTGATGGATATTTACGATAAGGCGCATCCTCACGCTTAGCCTTTACTCACCGGATGGCGGAATGGCTTGGGAATCGATTCCCCCGCAAAGCTTAATCACCACTTCCAGCTGAATCATAGGAGACTATAGGGGCTGTAGGCTCAGGGGAGACGAATGAACTGGAGCAGGGCGTGGGTAGTAATCGTTGTCTTTGTGACCGGGTTGGCGAGCGCAAAGCTGGCGCGCGCACAGGATAACTATGAAATTCAGGTGTACGGTTCGGACACCGTCGCGGCCGGGCATACGATGGTGGAACTGCACAGCAACTTCACCTTCCAGGGATCAAAAACCAGCGTGGATGGTATGTATCCCACCAATCACCAGCTGCATGAAACCGTGGAAATCACCCACGGATTCAACGACTGGTTCGAGGTTGGTTTTTATATTTTCACTTCCTCGCAAAACGGTTACGGAGTGGACTGGGTGGGCGATCACATCCGGCCGCGCGTGCGCGTGCCGCCAAGCTGGCACTGGCCGGTGGGTGTCAGCATTTCGCAGGAGTTCGGCTACCAGCGCAGCCAGTTTTCCGCGGATACCTGGACGTACGAATTGCGGCCGATTATAGACAAGCAGATGGGACGCTGGTATCTGTCTTTCAATCCCGCGTTCGACAAATCGTTTCACGGACCGAGCCAGGATCAGGGCTTCATTTTTTCGCCGAATTTCAAGGTGAGCTACGACATCACGAAAAAAATTGCCGGCGGCGTGGAATATTACGGCGTGCTGGGGCCAACGTCGGGTTTCTACCCAATCTCCGAACAACAGCAGCAGATCGTTCCGGCGATTGATCTGAACTTGTCAGAAAAGTGGGAAATCAATTTTGGCGTCGGCGTGGGCGTAACAAAATCCACGGACCACCTGCTGACAAAGATGATTTTGGGTTACCGGTTTGATTTTTGATCAAGATTCCACCTACTGAAGCGCGACATCTGAGGCGGTGGCTGGACGGAATTCTGATGTGAAGTGAATTCGCCCGTCCTGACTGGCTGTGAAACTTCGAATATAGCCGCATTCCCGCGAGCGCGGGGTGGCCAGCACGAGATATCCATCAGCAGGTCCATCAGGTTTCGAATGTACAAACTGTAATTCAAACTCGTATAGCCTTTCCGCCTCCGCCGTATGGCTCGAGGATGATATCTGTGGGAGACGGGAAGGATATCCTTCTTGCGGATGCGCTTTTCTGTACGATTCCATTTGCCCTGTTAAGTTTCGCAGGTGGCCAACCACCGCCGATTCTCCCGCGGCATTCCGAAAACGGTCTGCGTTCGGGGTAAAGACCAGAATAGCGACAGTGCTCGCAAGTAGAACAAGCCGGCTACGATTGCTCGCAAAGAATAGAAATAGGAGAAGCCAAATCCAAATCACCCCGGTGATCGTCCAGACCCACTCATCGCTATTTAGAATTCGAAAGCACGGATTACCTGCGGCAATCATCCATCGTACGAAGGCTGTTAGGATCGAACTCCAAAAGGCGGACCAAGCGAACACTCTCCACGCAGCGCGATCAGAATTTTGCGTAAGAGGCATGATCTAGAGTTTATACTCGTCGAGAAGTGAGCTGCCTTTGACTTCGGTCCGTGCCCGAAAATGATCCAGACAGGACCTAGATGCAGACTTCGAAAATAGCGAAGTATGCATGTACGGGAAGCTCACGGAATAGCGGCAAGAGAATCAAAAATATGATTGCGAATGTGATTGAAAAGGACACCCTGGAAGGGATCGCGGCGCCGAAAGTGATCACCTCTGATGCACAAAACGAGCGCTATATTTCCGTGCTGCTGGAGTTGGAGAAGAAAACTCGCCTGACCGCCAAGGAAAAAGAGTTCGCCGAACTGCTGACCGTGTTGGTCGAAACCTACGAAGAAGAGCACTATCCCATTCGCGCGGCCAGTCCGGTGGAGGTACTTACGGAACTGATGGAAGCGAACAACCTGAAGCAAAAGGACTTAGCTCCTATGCCTGGATCGGAGAGCGTGGTGTCTGAGATCCTTCGCGGCAAGAGGGAATTGAACAAAGGCCACATCGAGCGCCTCAGCAAGCGATTCGGCGTCTCCGCTGCTGTTTTCTTCTAGATAACACCGGAAGTCGCCGAGAAGCGCGTTGACGATATCGCAACCCGACCCGTATAATTAGTGTTTGTCTTGAGCCTTGGAGGAGAGATGTACGCTGTCATACAGACCGGGGGAAAGCAGTATCGTGTCGCGCCCGGCGACACCATCCGCATTGAGCGGGTCAAGGGTGAAGTGGGCGAGCAGGTGAAGTTCGGAACCGTGCTGGCGGTACACACCGACGACCAGAAAGTGTTGGCGGGAACGGATGCGGGCAAGGCCAGCGTCACGGGCAAGATCGTGCAGCAGGGCCGCGCCAAGAAGCTTACCGTTCTGAAGTTCAAGAAAACCAACCAGTACAAGATTCAGCGGGGCCACCGGCAGAACTACACGGCCGTGCAGGTCGGCGAGATCAAGCTTTAACAATTCTGATTGATTAGCTGGCCGGTGTGAAGTCCGGCCACTACAGGGAAGGATTCAGTCATGGCACATAAGAAGGGTGGCGGCTCGTCTACAAACGGCCGCGATTCACACGGGCAGAGGCTGGGCGTCAAGCGGTTCGGTGGGCAATTGGTGAACGCCGGCACGATCCTGATTCGGCAGCGCGGCACCAGGCACCAGCCGGGCGTCAATGTGGCCAAGGGTAAGGACGACACGCTGTTTGCGCTGGTCACCGGCTATGTGAAGTTTGAAGATAAGGGCAACCGGGGCCGGTTTATCAGCGTGACACCTGAAGCGGAGCAAGCGAAGGCCGCGAACTAAGTTCGAAGTCATTCGAGCGGCCCCGGCGTGAGTCGGGGCCGTTTTGTCTTTATAGACTAAACGGTAAGCGGCCTGGTATTGACGAAAAGATTTTTCACCACATAGGACACGGAGAGCACAAAGGAAGCGCCCAGAGAAGAGTGAAGCATGTTAGTTGATGAAGCGAAAATTTCGGTAAAGGCGGGGGATGGCGGAAACGGCTGCGTGGCGTTTCGCAGGGAGAAGTACGTCCCGCGTGGCGGACCCTCGGGCGGCGACGGCGGCCGCGGCGGCACTGTTTACCTGGAAGCGAATCCCAACGACAACACGCTGCTGCGGTACCGCTACAACCGCGAGTTCAAGGCGGATCGTGGGCGGCACGGCGAAGGTTCGAACTGCACCGGGCAATCCGGCGACGACATGGTCTTGAAAGTCCCGGTGGGCACGCTGGTTTTCGATGCCACCGGCGAGGAACTGCTGGCGGACTTGAAGCGGCCCGGGCAGCGCGTGCTGGTGGCGCAGGGCGGGCGCGGCGGGCGCGGCAATCAGCACTTCGCGAAACCGTGGCACCAGGCTCCCCGCGAAAAAGAAGAAGGTGAAGTTGGCGAAGAGCGGACCCTGCGGCTGGAATTGAAACTCCTGGCGGACGTTGGCCTGGTGGGCTTCCCGAATGCGGGCAAGTCCACACTGATTTCCGTGATCAGCGCGGCGCGGCCGAAAATTGCAAATTATCCGTTCACCACTCTTGAGCCGAATTTGGGCGTGGTGAATGCCGATGGCGGAACGGGCGGCCACGGCACGGAGCTTGGACGCACTTATGTGGTTGCGGATCTGCCGGGGCTGATCGAAGGCGCCAGCCAGGGCGCGGGCCTGGGCATTCGCTTTTTGCGCCACGTGGAGCGCACGCGGCTGCTGGTGCACTTGATCGACACCAGCGACATGGCGGAGATGGATCCCGTGAAGGCGTTCGAAATTATTGAGGGCGAACTGGGCGCATTCAGCGATATGCTGCTGGAAAAGCCCATGATTGTTGTGGCGACGAAACTGGACGCCACGACGGATCGCACACGGCTGGAAGAGCTGCGGGAATTCTGCAAGAAAAAGGACCTGGAATTTTACGCGATTTCCGCGGCGGCCGGCGAAGGCGTGAAGGAGTTGGTGCGCGGCATCGCGGATGCGTTGGACAAAATTCCAAAAGAAACATTCGAGGACGAAGAAACGGAAGCCGTCATAAGCAGTGAAGCTGAAGCGGACGAGCAAGAAGTCTTGGGCCTGGAAGCCTACGAAGCGGACGACGAAGATTCCGGTGACGATGATCAGGAAGCGGGAGCAGCGAGTGGCAAGAATTCGTGAGAGAATCGGTTTGGGGAACATCCGGGAGGCGGATTGACCACTGCGCAGGCTTCAGCTCACCGTACGGCGTCAAAACACCAACCGAGACGCATTGCATTGTTCGGCGGTTCGTTCGATCCAATCCATTCCGGACATCTTGCCGTTGCGCGCGCCGCGGACCGGCGGTTTAATTTTGACGAGCTGCATTTTATTCCCGCGAGCCGCCCTCCTCACAAGCTGAAGCAGCATCTGGCGCTGTTTCCGCACCGCTTTGCGATGGTGGCGCTGGCCGCCACCGAGCACCCGCACTTTGTTCCGTCGCTGACGGAAGCTGGTGAGGATTTCAGCGGCACGCAGCTTCATTATTCCGTGGATACGGTGCGGTATTTCCGCCATGCGTATCACGGGCAGGGCGACCGCATCTTCTTCATCATCGGCGCGGACGCGTTTCTGGATATTCCGATGTGGAAGGAATACGAAACGCTGCTGGGATTGTGCGATTTTGTGATCGCGAACCGTCCGGGAATTCGCCTGGAAGCGCTGCGACTGGTGATTCCGCCGGATCTGCATGGCCGGCCGAACCAGAAGCGCGATAAGGAAGAAGAAACCATCGCGCACGGTACGCCGATCGTGGCGCGCCTGGATAAGACGACCGTCTATTTACTGGAAAATGTTTCCAGCGATATAAGCGCGACCGACATCCGCCGGAAGGCAAACCGTGGGCAATCCATACACGGCCTGGTCTCCGCGCGAGTGGAAGAATACATTTTGAAACAGAGGCTCTACCGGTGAAATTGGAAGAATTGCCGAAAGGCGTGAGATTGGCCGTGGAAGCGGCGCAGGAAAAAAAGGCCGGGGCGATCACTGTGCTGGATTTGAGCGGGCTCGGCGCGTTCACGGAATATTTCGTGATCTGCACCGGCTATAGCACTCCACAACTACAGGCCATCTGCTCCGAAATTGAAGATTCGCTGCATCGCGAGATGAAGCGCACGCCTGTTCATCGCGAAGGCCACCGTTCCGCGGAATGGGCGCTGCTGGATTTTGGCGGCTTCATCGTTCACGTTTTCGGCGAGCAGGCGCGGCGCTTTTACGATCTGGAACGGTTGTGGCGGCAAGCGCCCTCGCTGGTGCTTCCGGACGAGCCGGAATCGCACAGCCGCAGAGAGCTTTCGGAAAAAGCAGGCTGATGGATTTTCACGAACAACCAGATACTAACCCGTAATTAAGTTTCTAATTCAATCGTGCAGAACACCGGACTGTCATTCTGAGGGCATCCGGTAAGGATGCAAGAAAAATCTCAACGTAATGTGTCTGCACGAATTTTGCGTTGAGATCCTTCGGCCCGCAAAATTCGCGGTCCTCAGGATGACAATTTATCTATGATTGAGGAATATGAGCGCGGGGAAAATTCTCGGAAACGAGGCGGCGAGTGGTCAAGGCTATACCCGCTTGATCAGCACCGCGGTCAGATCGTCCATCTGCTTGGTGCCACCGGAAAACGCCAGCACTGCATCGTAAAGCGCTTTGATGATCTGTTCGGGCGGCAAAACGCGTGATTTCCGCACCGCGTCCTCCAGCCTCTTTTTTCCAAACTCTTCGTGCGCCGGGTTTTCAAATTCCACAAATCCATCGGTGATCAGCAGGAAAATGTCGCCTTTTTCCAGGACGAGTTTCGTCGGCGGACCGGAAACCAAGTCCGGTAGAATCCCGAGCGGCACGCCTTGCGAATCGATTTCACGGAAGGAATCACGCGCGGCCGAATAGAGAATAATCGGTCCGTGCCCGGCAGAAAGAACTTCTATCTCTCCCTTGCCCGGCGCGCAGGAAACTCCCGCAAACGTGACGAATCGCGTGGGATCCAGATCGCGCGCGATGGAGGCATTGATTTGCGTGACCGCGGGCAACAATTCCGCATGCGCCGCGAAACTGGACCGCGCGTACGCCCGGCACGCGGCCATCAGCAGGGCAGGCCCGATCCCATGGCCGGTGACATCGCCCAGAACAATAATCAGGCGGCCGTCTGGCAAGGTCATCCAATCGTAGAAATCGCCGCCGGTGTCGTCGGCCGGCTTGTTCCAACCCGCCACCGCATAGCCCGAAATTTCCGGTGGCCCTTGCGGCAGCAGCGCCTGTTGGATATCGCGCGCGGTTTGCAAATCATGCTGCACGCGATCGAGTTGACGGCGAGTTTCCACTTCGCGGAGCGCGGCTTCCACATGCTTGCGAATTTCGCCCGCCACTCCTCCGGCGATGAAGCCGCTCACCAGCAGAATGATCGCGTACAGGGTCACGTCAGTCTGCGTCACCGGCGCCGCATGGCCGGGCGTCGGTGGAATCCAACCCAGATAAACGGCGGCGGCAACATAAGTCACCGCCGCGGTGATGCCCGCCAGTCGGCAGATCCAGCGATCCAGGCGTAAAATCGAGAGAATGATGAAAACAAAAAACAGCAGCGTGGCGGGGCTGGCCAGCGGCCGATAGGCGGAGTCGAAACCCGGATTTGTCAACCACGCGACGCCGATCGCGGGTACGGCCGTTTCTAGGATTGTGCTGCTCACCCAGAGAACGCGGGGAAATTCCTGATTCGCCAGCAGCGCGCGATTCACAAGCCGCAACATGGCGTACTCATAGAGGCCGAGCGTGGCGGCGAGAATCAGGTTCCAGCCTGCGTGGCCGCTCAGGACCGTGGTGTGGAGCAGGAATACGCGAATGGTTAGAACGACTGCGACCACGGCGAGGAACGTGAGCACGCCAAAAATACGCACTCGTTCGCTGCGGAGTTCTGCGTTATAGAAGGCGTGCGAAACGATTTGATTTTCGGCCATATTCGAAAAGGCGGATTCACGGCCATCATAAGCGGGGAGGGAAAGTTTCCCAAATAAAATTATGCGCAACCTGGAGACGCGCGGCGGGGAAGGGTAGACTCACAGCATGAAAATCTGCCTGCTGATGTTGGGCAAGACGCGGCGGCTGGAGGTCAACGGCATGCTGCAGGACTACGTGAAACGCATATCGCGCAGCTCACCGGTCGAGGTAGTGGAAGTGCGGGATGCCGCCGGGGCGTTGAAGCGGCTGGATACGAACCGCGCAGCCGCTTCCGTGCTGCTGGATGCCGGCGGCAAGGTCTACGACTCCGAAGCCTTTGCAAAGTGGATCGGCGAACAACGGGACCGCGGCACGCGCGAGATTATTTTTGTTTGCGGCGATGCGGACGGCTTCCCAGACAGTCTGCGGGACCGCGTGAAGCAGAAAATTTCGCTAAGCCCGATGACCTATTCCCACGAATTGGCGCGCGTGATGCTGGCCGAACAGATTTACCGCGCGTTTGCAATCCTTTCCGGAAGCCCTTATCCAAAATAGCTGGCACCCTGGTGGATCCCAGCGACGATTGCCAGAGTGCGTTTTCCCGGGTTCCATGAAATGATGTGCAACGGTAAACTACATGCCCATACGCTTCGCTCCGGATAAAGACCGCCCATCAGTTGCGATAGAAATTCCCTTGGAAAAACCTCTGCCGGATTACGATCTGGAGCAAGTCGAGCAGCCGACTCCGCGGGACATTGATGCGTTGCTGGTCTCCCAGGGATTTCGCGATCTGGTGGACGACGCACGCGGCATCCTGACTGAACTGATCTGCAACCCGCCGCCCTTGCCCAACGATTCACATCTGGTGGACCTGGGACTCTCGCACGTCCCCAACTTTGAAATTGCCCAGCTGACCGGCGCGATCTGCCCCGCGGACGATGAAGTCTACCGCCCCGGCCTTTGGATCGTTTTGAAAGACAAAAAATCCCCGCCGAAAGAGGGTCTCGGCGAAGTGGCCATGGAACACGCGCACGTGATTGTGAACGAACTGGTGAAACGCCTGGGGATTTAGATTTCGCGCACGCTTCCGAGCGCACAATTCCCGCCAACTTGACGTTTGCCGCATGACTCCGCAGACTTAGGAGACTCGCCTCACACCTCGCTCTGACAGGGAAATGGATTCATGCCTGAAGGAAAAGGACTCCTGATTGTTTACACCGGACCCGGCAAGGGAAAAACCACGTGCGCGTTGGGCACAGCGTTTCGCGCGGTGGGTCAGGGCTTGCGCGTGTTGATGGTGCAGTTCATCAAGGGCTCGTGGCATTACGGCGAGCTCGATGCCGCGAAGATGCTGGGGGACGACAAGTTTGAGATTCGCCCGATGGGGCGCGGCTTTGTGAAGGTGGGCGGCGTGGAAACGGATCCGGAGGATATTCGCTTGGCGGAAGAGTGCTGGGAATCGGGCCGCGTGGCAATTTACAGCGGCACGTACGATCTGGTGGTGCTCGACGAGATCAACTACACGATCAGCTACAAAATGCTGGATGTGGAAAAAGTAGTCGAGGCTCTGCGGGGCCGGCCGGAACAGGTGCACGTGATTTGCACCGGCCGCAATGCCCATCCGAAGCTGGTGGAGGCCGCGGACCTGGTTACTGAAATGAAGGAAGTGAAACACCCCTACACGAAGGGTATACTGGCGCAGCGGGGGATCGACTATTGAACGGACAGTTTCGGTGGGCGATTTTTGTAACTAGCCGTGAGCCCTGGGCTGTAAGCCGTAAGCCATAAGCTAAGAATGCGCCGGCCTCTTGCTTAAGGCTTATAGCTTACGGCTTAAGGCTTCTGACTTAGCACTAAAAACTAAGGACTAACCACTTCCCATGTCGTGGTTCAAGCGGGACAAAAAATCGATCGATCAGGTGACACCGCCCGAAGAGCGCCGCGTCCGCACCGAAGGATTGTGGGTGAAGTGCGAATCCTGCCGAGCGATCGTCTTTCGCAAAGACCTGGAAGAAAACCTGTTCGTTTGTCCCAAGTGTCAGTTCCACTTCCGGGTGAATGCGAAAAAGCGGCTGGAGCTGCTGTTCGACGGCAAGTGGACCGAACACGACTCTGGCATGGTTTCCACCGACCCTCTAAAATTTGTGGATACCAAGCCCTATGCCAGGCGCATTAAAGAAGCGCAGAAAAAACTGGGCCTTAACGACGCGATCATCACCGCCGAAGGCCAGTTGAATGGCAAGCCGGTGATCATCTGCGCGATGGAGTTCGGCTTCATCGGCGGCTCGATGGGCGCGGTGGTCGGCGAAAAGGTGACGCGCGCGATCGAAATGTCCATGGAGACGCGGCAGCCGCTGATTGTGGTCTCCTGCTCCGGCGGCGCGCGCATGATGGAGGGCACGATCAGCCTGATGCAGCTGGCGAAAGTTTCGTCGGCGCTGGCGCGGATGGACGAAGAAAAATTGCCGTACATTTCGGTGCTGACGGACCCCACAACGGGCGGCGTCACCGCAAGTTTCGCGATGCTGGGCGACCTGAATATCGCCGAACCAGGCGCTCTGATCGGTTTTGCCGGCCCTCGCGTGATCGAGCAGACCATCCGGCAGAAGCTGCCCGAGGGCTTCCAGCGCTCTGAATTTCTGCTGGAGCACGGTTTCCTGGATGCCGTCGTGCATCGCAAGGATCTCAAGAGCTTCATCTCCAGCGCGCTCGACCTGCTTACCTCCTGAAATGAACTACGAAGACGCGGTTCGCTATCTGCTTTCCCTGGGCCGCGAATTGGCTGCGCCAACGCAAGCGGCGGCCGCCAAGTTCAATCTCGAAAACATCACCATTTTACTGGAACGCCTCGGCAGGCCGGATCGCGCGTGCCCGGTAGTTCACATTGCGGGCACGAACGGTAAAGGATCAACGGCGGCCTTTGTCGAGCGGATTCTTCGCGAGGCTGGCTTTCGCACCGGACTAAACACTTCGCCGCACTTAGAGCGCATCAATGAACGCGTCCGCATCGCCGGTGAGGAGATTTCCAACGAGCGCTTTGCGGAAATATTTACGCGCATCCACACAATGATTGAAGAGCTGCTGGCCGAAGGCAAGCTGCAGGCGCATCCCACCTATTTCGAGTGCGTCACCGCATTGGCCTTTGAAGCCTTTGCGCAGGAGCGCGTGGAATTTGCGGTCGTCGAGGTCGGTCTGGGTGGCCGGCTGGACGCCACCAATGTGGTTGCGCCGGTGGTCACCATCATCACTTGCATCGATTTCGATCACGAAAACTATCTGGGGCATTCTCTGAAGGAAATTGCTGGTGAAAAGGCGGGGATCCTCAAACCGCAAGTGCCCGCCGTGTTCGCGCCGCAATTTCCGGAGGTGCACGAGGTGCTGGTCACGCGGGCGAACGAACTCCGTTGTCCGTTTGTCGAAACCAGCGAAGCCTTTCGCGTGGAGAATGAGACCTTCGAATCGGGATGCGCCCGCGCGGCCGTTCTGGACAGCGTCACCGGCGACTCGTTTTCGTTGCAACCCAATCTGCCCGGCCGGTTTCAATTGCAAAATGCACTGAACGCGCTGGCAGCCGCCCGCATCCTCCAGAATCGCGGCTACCGCATCACCGATGAAAATATCGTTCGGGGCATTGTGGGCACGGAATGGCCGGGGCGTCTGGAACGTCTGCAGACACGCCCGGACATTTACCTCGATGGCGCGCACAATCCCGGTGCCGCTCGCGAGCTGGCCCATTTTCTTCAGAAAAACTTCGCGGACCGCAAGGTGTTTCTGATCTATGGAGCGATGCGCGACAAGGCCGTCGACGAAGTAGCCGGTCTGCTGTTCCCGCACGCCCACGAAGTCATCTTCACTCAGCCCGGAACCCCGCGCGCCGTCAGTGCCTCGCAACTTGCCGAAATCGCCGGCGATCACGCCAGGCAATTTTCGATGATTCCGAACGCCGAACAAGCGCTGGATTCCGTACTGGCCAAAGCCAAGCCGGAAGACGTGATTTTTATTACCGGTTCGCTCTACCTGGTCGGCGAACTTCGCCATGTGTGGAAAACGCGCGCAAATGTCGCATCGCGCTGAAAAAGACCGTAGAATGGGACTTCTTCAGGATTCTGCCGGCTCAGCGGCCGGCGTTCTATTTTGTGGGACCATTCAAATTTAGGGCGAAAACCCAAAGCATGAAGAAAAAATCGCGTGCCGCGAACGGAAAATCGAGTGCGCCGCTGGTGGGCATCATCATGGGTTCCACGTCCGATTGGGAGACCATGGAGCACGCCGCGAACACACTGCGCGATCTCGGCGTGGCTTACGAAACCCGCGTGGTTTCGGCTCACCGTACCCCGGACCTCCTTTTCGAATATGCGTCGTCCGCCGAAACACGCGGTATTGAAGTGATCATTGCGGGGGCAGGGGGCGCAGCGCATCTTCCTGGCATGACGGCGTCGAAAACGGTGCTTCCGGTGCTGGGCGTCCCCGTGGAATCGAAAGTGCTCAAGGGGCTCGATTCGCTTCTTTCCATCGCGCAGATGCCGGGCGGCATTCCGGTAGGCACGTTGGCCATCGGAAAAGCCGGAGCCATCAACGCGGGGCTGCTTGCCGCGGCGATTCTGGGCACCAAGCATCGCCCAGTTCGCGAAGCCCTGCGTGCATTCCGGCATGCGCAAACGAAAAAAATTCTGGCCCAGCGCGATCCTGCCGTTGCGGCTCAAAACGCGCTGCGCTCCATGCACAAGCAGCTTCCCAGGAAAAAATAGTGACCACCATCGGAATCCTCGGCGGTGGACAACTCGGCTACATGCTGGCGCTGGCCGGCTACCCGCTGGGGCTACATTTCCGTTTTCTGGATCCCTCGCCAGAAGCGCCCGTCGGCCGAATCGCCAATCGCGTAACCGCGGATTTCCAGGACGAGCAGGCCTTGCAGAAATTTTCCCATGGCCTGGAAGTGGTCACTTACGAATTTGAAAACGTGCCCGTGGCCGCGGCAAAGTTTCTGGCCGACCGCGTGCCAGTCTATCCGCCCTCGATTGCTCTTGAAGAAGCCCAGGATCGCGTCCGAGAAAAACAGCTCTTCCGCAAACTCGGCATTCCGACCGCGGAATTCTCCCCACTTGCGAATCGCAAAAATCTGGACGCTGCCGTAAAACTTGTTGGGCTGCCCGCCGTGCTCAAAACCTGCCGCATGGGCTACGACGGGAAAGGTCAATGGCTGCTGCGCACCGCCGAAGACGTCGATAAGGCGCGCCCGGAATTGCCGGATGTTCCGCTGATTCTGGAAAAATTTGTGCCCTTCACGCGCGAGCTCTCCATTCTCGGCGTCCGCGGGTGGAGCGGCGAAATTGCGTTTTATCCGCTGATTGAAAATCACCACCGTGGCGGAATTTTGCGCTTGTCCCTGGCGCCCGCGCCGAATCTAACGGAAAGCCTGCAAAAGGAAGCGGAGCGTGCGGCAAGCGCGCTGCTGGAGGCGCTGGGCTACGTCGGCGTGCTGTGCATCGAGTTTTTTGAAATTGACGGCCGCTTGCTTGCCAATGAAATGGCGCCGCGTGTCCACAATTCCGGCCACTGGAGTATTGAAGGCGCGGTGACCAGCCAGTTCGAAAACCATCTGCGCGCCATACTCGGCCTGCCGCTCGGCTCAACCGCGGTGGTCGGCGTCTCCGCGATGATCAACCTGATCGGAGAAGTTCCGCAAAGCGCGGAAGTTCTGCGCGTTCCCAACGCGCACCTTCATCTCTATGGCAAGGAGCCACGCGCAGGCCGGAAACTGGGACACGTTACGGTCCGCGCCGATCACGCGGAAAAACTTTACAAGCGCCTCGCTGAACTTCCCGATTTCTTCCGCCGGCCGGACTACTGCCTGGAAAAGGCCATTCCCGAAACGCTGGTCAAGCGCGCGTAGTTAGTCCCCTCGAATCGCCCGCGCTATACCTGCAAAACGTCGCCCTCGCGCGCGACCATTTCATAGAGAACCGGATTCACGAAAAAACCCAACAGCAAGCGCGACAGCAATCCCGCAACCACCACAATCGCAAACGGCTTCTGCGTATCGCTGCCAACGCCAGTGGACATCGCGGCCGGCAGCAGTCCCAGGCAGGCCACCAGCGCCGTCATCATAATGGGCCGCAGCCGCAGCAGCGATGCGTCCAATGTGGCTTCGCGAATACTCTTTCCCTCCAGCCGCAGCTTGTTTATGTAGCTCACCAGAATCACCGCGGTTTCCACGGAGACGCCGAGCAAGGCAAGCAAACCAAGCGCGCTGGAAACGCTGAGCGGCGTGTGCGTAAGCTTCAATGCAATCAGTGCGCCGACCGGCTCCGTGGCCACCACGCCAATCGCAATCGTGACCGGAAACTTAAAGTTTCCGTAAAGCGCAAAAAGAATCAGGAAAATGAGGAAAATCGCCAGCGGCCCAATCACGTATAGCTGGGACTTTGCCTCCAGCAGTTCGCTATATTCGCCGCCCCAATCCAGGCGATACCCCTCAGGCAGGTTCACGGCTTTGGCGATATTCTGCTGCCCGGCCTTCACGATGCCTTCTAGGTCGCGCCCTTCAATCGAAAACTGAATCCCGATGTAACGCGAATTGTTTTCGCGATAGATAAAAGAAGCCCCGGTGGATTCCTTGATGCTGGCAAGTTCGGCGAGCGGAATTTGCTGGCCGGCGGGAGCGGGTACCAGCAGATTGCCGATTTCATGCGCGTCGGAGCGATATTTCGGTTCCATGCGCACGACCAAGTCAAACAACTTCTCCCCTTGAATCACCTGCGTCGCCGCTTGTCCCCCAACCGCCGCTTGCACCACGGATTCCACGTCCGCTACGTTGATTCCGTAACGCGCAATCTTCGCGCGATCCGCTTCAATCAGCAGGCTCGGCTGTCCCAGCTCTTTCACCACCGTAAGTTCGGTGAAGCCCGGTGTTTTTGCCAGCACGCGCTTGATCTCGACGGCCTTGCTCTCCAGTACGTCCAGATCCGGGCCGAAGATTTTCACCGCCAGCGCCGATTTCAGCCCGGTCAGGGCTTCGTCCACCGCATCTTCCGCGGGCTGCGTAAAATTAAAGATCACGCCGGGATAGGCATCCAGTTTTTTCTGCAGGTCTTCGATCAGCTCTTCCTTGTTGCGAACGGAGGATTGCGACCAGGACTTATCGTTGTAAGGCTTCAGTCCCACATAAAACTCGCAATTGAAAAAGCCCGTGGGATCCGTGCCATCATCCGGGCGGCCCAATTCCGAGCCGGTCACCGTCACCATTGGATATTGGATCAGCAGGTTGCGTACTTGCGGCGCAAACTTCTCCGCATCTTCAAACGAGATGGTGTAGGGCATCGTGGCGCGCACCCACACCGCGCCTTCATCCAGGTGCGGCAGAAATTCGCCGCCAATCAACGGAACCAGCATCAGCGTCGCGCCAAATATCAACGCAGCCACCACAATCGTAATCACCGGGTGATTCAGGCACCATTTCAGCATCCCGGCGTATTGATCACGGATCCAGTTGTAGATGGGATTTTCTTTTTCCTTCACGCCGCCGGTGAACCAGTAGGAAGCCAGTACGGGAACCACCGTCAGCGTCAGCACCAGCGCGCCCAGCAGCGCAAATCCCATGGTGTCCGCCATCGGATGGAAAAGCTTCCCGGCCGGGCCGCGCAGCGCATAAATCGGCAAGTACCCCGCGATGATCACCGCCACGGAATAGAAGATCGGCCGGTCCACGTCTTTCGCCGCTGCCAGGATCACGTCGGTCAATTTATATTCGGTGCCATACCGCTCGCCCAGTTCGCGGTAGATGTTTTCGACCATCACGATCGTGCCGTCAATAATGATTCCGAAATCGATGGCGCCGATGGAAAGCAGATTCGCGGCTTCGCCCGTCCAATTCAGAAAGATAAAGGCGAACAGCAGCGCCAGGGGAATCGTAAGCGCGGTGATCACCGCGGCGCGGAAACTCACCAGGAAAAAAATCAGCACGATCAGAACCAGGATCATTCCGCGAAGAAGATTGCCTTCCACCGTGTCCGTGGTCACTCGCACCAGATCGCTCCGGTCGTAATAGGGCCGCACCTTCACGTCCGGTGGCAGTAGCGTCCGGTTGATCTCCTCCGTTTTTTTCTCCACCCCTTCCAGAACGTTCTGCGTCTGCTCGCCGCGGCGCATCAGGATCACGCCTTCCACCGCGTCGTTGTTATTTTTCTGCTTGGTCTGAAATCCGAATATTCCCAACCGCGGTGCGTGGCCAATTTCCACGCGGCCGATGTCCTTGATGCGCACCGGTACGCCGTTCAAGCTGGCCACCACCACTTCGCCGATGTCTTCGGTGCTTTTCACCAGGCCCAGGCCGCGTACGTAATAAAACTGTCCGCCCTGAGTATAAAATCCCCCGCCGGTATTGGAATTGTTCGCGTTCAGCGCAGAAAGCACCTGCACCACCGGCAGGTGATAGTTGTAAAGTTTCGTCGGGTCGAGGAGCACGTGATACTCCATCGTCGGTCCGCCAAAGCCCGAATCATCGGCCACGCCCGGCGCGCTCTTATACGCGCGCTCAATGATCCAGTCCTCGTAAGTGTGCAGCTCCATCGGAGTGCGGTCCGGACTTTCCACCACGTAGCGATAGACCAGTCCGCTGGGACTGAACAGCGGCGCCATGCTTGGCGTGACGCCCTGCGGCAGCGTCGCGTCTCCGATGCGTTCGAACACCACCTGCCGCGCAAAATATGGATCCACGCCTTCATCAAACGTCAAACGCACATCGGAGAGTCCGTAGAGTGAAATCGAACGCATCACCTGCAGGTGCGGGGAGCCGTTCATCGCCAGTTCCAGTGGCAGAGTCGTCAGCCGCTCCACTTCTTCCGCTGCGTGGCCGGGCCACTGCGTGATCAACTCCACCATCGGCGGCGAAAGATCCGGGTAGGCATCCACGGGCATCTGGCGGAAAGACCACGCGCCTCCAATGGCCATCAACACCGTGAGCATCAGCACCAGGAAGCGCTGTTGCAAAGCGAATTGGACGATGCGATGAATCATCGAGAGGTCTCCGGCGCGCGCTTCTTAATGCTGGATCGAGTTCTTGAATTGCAGGAACAGGCTGCCGTTGCCGACAACCTGCTCGCCTTCCTTCAGCCCGCTGGTAATTTGCGTGCGTCCGTCGCCGTTGGTGCCGAGCGTCACTCCGCGCCTGGCAAACTGGTTGCCGTTGGTCAGCACATAAATGAACGGCTCGTTTTCTGAATCGCGCAGCACCGATGTGTCCGGCACGGTGATGGCATCGCGAATCGCCCCGGCGTTCACCTGCGCGGTCACGTACATATCTTTCTTAAGCTTCTTTTGTGGATTTTCCGTCACGATGCGCGCCTGCAGTGTACGTGTGGTGGGATCCAGCGCCGGCGCTACGTAGGAAATTTTCCCGTGAAACGCATCGGCATACGTTTCCGTGTTGATTTCCACGGTGTCGCCGACGTGCACAAAGGGCAGATCGCTCTGGTAAACGTTCACCAGTACCCACACGGTGTTTGTGTTTGAAATGGTGAAACACTGCGTCGCGCCGCTCTGCAGCAACTGTCCCGGACCGACAAGCCGTTCCACAATTTCCCCAGATACCGGCGCGATAACTGGAATCTCCGAAGTTGTCGGGAGCGTATTTTTCACCACCGCCTCCGGGTCCTTCAGGCCCAGCGCGCGCAAGGCATCCGCGGAAGATTCCACGTCCGCGTGCGCCTGGTTGTGGACGGACTCCGCCTGCTGCAAATCCGCCTCGGCGATGGCGCCGTGCGCGAAAAGGTCCTTCGCACGCGTGTAGAGCTTGCCGGAAAGCGCGTACGCATCCAGCGCCTTGATATAGGTGGAGCGCGCCGCCGAATAGTCCGGGCTGGTGACTGTCAGCAACGGCTGCCCGGCGTGCACAAACTGTCCCGGCGCCACCAGGATTTCGCGCACCGGCCCGCCGATTGCCGCGAAGACCGGAGTGGTTTCGAATGCGTTGAACGCCACGGCCCCAGAGAGGCGCAGCAGGCGGGGCAGCGGGCCCTTCTGAACTGGCACAATTTCCACATGCGCCAGCTGTTCTTTTGGCACGCTGAAAAGTTCCGCCGTGTCCGCCTTCGATTCGCTGGCGGTGAACGAGGTCATCTTGGACTCCGATTCCCCCGGCCCGGAGCCGCAACCCGCGAACGCGAGCACTGGCAATATTCCGGTCAAACACGCAAGCCAAATATTTTTCCGTCTCATCATCAACTGCTTCATGGCAGATTCCTCGTCCCCACCGCCTGGCGCATCTGTTCCAGCGCAAGCATGTAACTTGCAAGCGCCTGGCGATAGGCAAGCTGATTGGCGCGATACGTGCGTTCCGAGTCCAGATAATCCAGCAAACTTGCGGCGCCCTTGCGATAAGCGTATTCACTGATGTCCCGCGACTGCTTGGCCTGGTCCACGTAGCCGCCTTGATAGAGCTGGATGATCTGGTCATTAGTTTGCAGATTGGCGTAGGCGGATACCACGTCGGTCGAAACCTGCTGCGAAGTTTCGCTGGCGAGCTGCTGCGCCTGGGTCACCGCATATTCCGCACGCTGGATCTCGCCCTGATTGCGATTAAAGATCGGCAGCGGCATGTTGTAGTAGAACGCGCCGGTGTTCACGCCCGCAGTGTGCGTGTAGTTAAATGTCCCGGTGATGTCCATCTTGCCGTTGGCTTTTTGCAGCGCCAACTGGCTTTCCGCCGAGGTCACGCCTTGCTGCGCCGCGCGCAGGTCCGGCCGGTTGATCGCCGCAATGGACTTCAACCCCGCCACATCACCGTGCACCGGTTGATAGTCCAGCGCCCCCTGTACATCGTAATCATCAGGAACGGATTCGAAACCCAGCAACTGGCGAAGCGCCGCCAAGCTCTGTACGCGAGCCAGTTTGGCTGCGGAAAGGTCACTCTGGAATTGCAGCAGTTGCAGTTTGATCTTCAAAAAATCGCCTTCGCTCATATCTCCCACGCGAAAGCGTTCGTTGCTGATATCCACGGTCTTCTGAAAGCCGTCCAGGTCCTGCTGCGCGAATTCCAGCATCGATTCGGCCAGCAGCGCATCCACGAATTGCTGGCTCACGTTGAAAACCAGTTGCCGCTCGCTGTCCGCAACCTGGGAGCGAACCACGGAGGTTGCGTCGCGGGCCGCCTGAACCCGGTGCTGGCGCTTTTTCCCGCGCTCAAACAAATAGCCCACGCCGGCATCGAATTGCGCCTGCTGGTCGATGTATTCCGAACTGAACTCGCCCGGCTGAAAAATCGGCAGGAATTGGGCATCCAGCCCCAGCGTCGGGTTCGGCCGGAGGTTGGCGGTTACTTCTTCCGCAAGGCTTTGCTGGATTGTGGAACGCAGTGCCTGCAGCGCATGGTTATGAAGCAGCGAAAGCCTGATCGCGTCGTCCAGCGTAATACGGTCCTGCCCGGCCGGAGACGCGGCCGCTTGTGCCGGAGCGGTTGCCGGTGCGGGCGCAGGGCTCTGCTGGCCCGCGGCGAAGGGCGGTACAACCATCAGTGCCAAAGCCAAAAAACTACGGTGCTTCAAGGGAGGACTCCTCGTCCGGCCCCGAACGCAAGGGACGGACTTAACTGGCTTTTCAATTCAGGGAGTGGGAAGTGGTTTACAGGGACGACGGGGGACCGCGCGGCGCGATGCCTTGCGGAACAACGAGAGGAATAGCGATAACTACGCCGAACTCTTCCAAACGGTTGATGGCCGGCGCCATTTCGATGGCCGGCGTGGCCGCAACGATTGCGGATCCAGCGGCGGAACAGATCGGGCAGACATGCGAATCCAGCGACTGGGAACTCAAATCCACGCAGCAATGCAATTGCGCGCCAAACAGCAGGCTCGCAAGAATCATCGCTAGCAGCAGGGTCAGTTTGGATCGCTTCCGCATTTTGCGCACTTATCCGCTAGTTTCATACTATACCCGGCCAGCCCCAAAAAGACACCATGCCGCCGGCCGCCGTAGCTATAGTCCAAACAATCATTCATTCTCAGTAACTGTTGCACACCTGAATAACAGTTACCCGGGAGGATTCGCTATCGGGTCAATTCCTCAGGAACTGCGGCCCCTACTTTATGACGCTTCAAATTTCGCGAGGGTTGCAACCCGCTTGAGTGACGGATTCTCCGGAGCAAATTTTAGCCACTTTCTCCGCAGGAATTTCTTGCACAGGTTTGCACATATTTCCACAGAGTTTCTGCGAGATTACTCTTGCTAACTTTTTGCGCTGCTCCTACTATGCGTCCAGATTGATCGGGAAGAGAAACTTCACGAGTCAATTCCGGGATGGCAGTCAGGGTCAAACCGAAACTGTCAGCTCGAGTTGAAATGAGAAGTGAATACTTTTCGCAAACGACGCATGAAGTTGCGGGGGTAAAACCTCGCAACCTACGGCGCACCGGAGTGGGAAGAAGGTCTCCGCGGTTTTCACCGAGGAATCGGCGAGGGTCAAACCGAGCAGGTTCCAAGGGAAGGGGCCGGGGAGAGAGCTTCGCGGTACGCTCTCGGATGGGGCACGGGTCAAACCGAGTCACAGCCGAGGGATGAACTAAGAGGTCGAGCTTCACGCCTCAGTCAGCAGGTGGTGGTCAGGGTCAAACCGAACCGCAACCGGCAAAGTTGGGACGGGAAGCACAAACTTCGCCGTCAATCAAAAGAGGGCGACGCGGGTTAAACCGAGTCGCCCTTAATTTTTCTCTCCACACCTTCCGCTCTCGTCTCCCCAATTGATCCGTCCATCTGAGTGCCTTGCTCATTCCGAGATTAGTCCCCCGCGATTTTCAGCTCCGGACTCGCGCCAGCGAAAGCCTCCCCGGCGATACCGCCCGGCTACGTACTTTCCTCCCCCCCGGTTGCCGCAGGCTTTGACGGAATGCTACGATGCTGGATTCCATGATCCCCGCTGGCCCTAACCGACCCCGCATCGGCATCCCTTGGCGCACGTCCGAGGAAGGTCTGGCTGCCGTGCAGCCTTGGCAGGGCAAAATCCGCTATTACGCGGATGCCGTGGAACGCGCGGGCGGCGAGCCGGTAGAATTGTCTCTAAACGACCCCAATCGCCTCCAGACCCTTCTGCCCACTTTGGATGGCTTCGTCCTTCCGGGCAGCACTGCGGATGTTGAGCCTAAGGATTATGGCAGCCACAACGTTGGCCTCTCTGCTCCAGCGGATCCCCTACGCGAGCAGACCGACCGTTCCATTTTGGAACACGCCTTCGCCCTCAAAAAGCCTGTCTTAGCCATCTGTTACGGTTGCCAGCTCTTGAATGTCTACTTGGGCGGCACTCTGATCCAGGACCTGCGCACGGAAACCGGCACACAGCTCCCACATCGCCGAAAAGACCTTACGCCGGAGCCGGAAGACGATCCTCGCCACTCCGCCCAATTCGTACCGGGTAGCCGCCTCGCCGCGCTCGCCGGAGGCACCGAATCCATCATTAACAGCTCGCACCACCAATCCATCGAGCAGCCCGGCAAGCAACTGAGAATCACGGGCCGCTCTCCGGACGGCATCGTCGAAAGCGTGGAATGGACCGGCGACGCCAACTGGGTCACCGGCGTCCAATGGCACCCGGAGCGCATGGCGGGCAACCCGCTGGCCGAGCGGCTCTTCACCGAACTGGCGGCAGCAGCCCTGGCGGCTCGTAAGGTTTCCGCGGCAAAGCAGTAAGCGGTCCGTCCAACCTTGGCATTCGGTTTTCGAATCAGACTATGGGGGAATCATGATTTCATTGGCAGGCAAGGCGGCACTCATCACCGGAGGCTCCCGCGGCATTGGCGCGGCGGCGGTCAGGCTGTTCGCGCAAGCGGGCGCCGACGTTGTCTTCAGCTTCAACTCCGCCAAGGAGGCCGCGAAACAGCTCGAGCAGGAAGCCGCCAAGCATGGCACGCGCGTCGAAGCCTTCAAGGCGGACGTGGGCAAGCACGATGACAACCGCAAATTGGTGGAGCACGCCATCAAGCGCCTTGGCCGCCTGGACATCCTTGTGCCCAATGCCGGCGTCTGGAATCTAGAGGATCTTCCCATCGAGACCATGACCGAAAAGCAGTGGGACGACATGATTCGCATCAACCTAAAGAGCGTCTATTCGGTGATCCATTTCTCCGTGCCCCACATGATCAGGCAAAAGAGCGGGAAGATTATCCCCGTCAGTTCCACGGCCGGGCAGCGCGGCGAGTCGCTGCACACGCACTACGGCGCTTCGAAGGGCGGCATCATCAGCCTCACCAAGGGGCTGGCCACTGAACTGGCGCGCCACGGAATTCTGGTCAATTGCGTCGCCCCCGGATGGGTGGCCACCGACATGTCCAATCCCGTGCTGTCTTCCAAGGCCGGGAAGAAAATGGCTTCGAGCGTCATTCCGCTGGGCCGCCCTGCCAGCGCGGAAGAAATTGCGGGACCGATTCTGTTCCTCGCTTCCGAACTTGCCAATTTCATGACCGGCGAGATTTTGAACGTAAATGGAGGCTCGGTTTTGTGCGGCTAGCTCGCAAAATAATCTGTCTGTGTGCTTTGATAGCCGGGTCGCTGGCTCCGCTGGCGGTGCGCGCGCAGAATCCAGACACCATTGCGCCCGAAGAAAGCGAAGCACGCGCCCGGAAAGTGATCAATCAGCTGATCCAGGGCTTTGGCGGACCGGCTTTCCTGGGCATGAAACAGCGCCAATGCGACGGTCGCCGCGCCCTGATCGGCCACGATGGCGCGCTCACCGGCTACGTCCAATTCAAGGATTCCTGGTTATACCCCGATAAAAATCGCACGGATTATTTCGCCAAGAGCCGCAACACCCTTCTTGGTTTCATCGTGGGTGTGCAGGAACTGGATCTCTCCCACGGCGGCCTGGTGATTACTACCTTCAATGGCGATCAGGGCTGGACCATGGACCGCGGCGGAGTTTCCGACATGCCCGAAGACACCCTCTCTGAATTTCAGGCCGCGCTGCAGCGCAATCCAGACAATCTCCTCCGCCTGGGTCTGAAAAATCCGGAACTGTCTTTCCGTTGGGCCGGGCTCGATACTGTGGATCTTCACGAAGTGGACTGGGTGGAAATCTCCGACCGTGATGACCACGTATTTCGCCTGGCTGTCGACCGCATGACTCACCTTCTGGTACGCAGCGTCTTCCTGATCAAGGACATTAATTCTGGCGAGCAACACGAAGACATCTCGATTTACACCAATTACCAGCCCAAGGCCGGTGTCCAGATCCCTATGCAGGTCAGCCGCGAGCGCGACGGCCGCCGCATTTCCCAGATCTTCAATGAATCCTGCGAAATCAATCCCCAGCTAGCCGCCGACTATTTCAGCCGCGAGGCTCTCGTCCAGCGCTATAAGGAAACAGGTGGCAAAAAGGGTAAGTAAACCTCAGTTCCTTGCGCGCAATCCCCTTTTTTGACCGATAATTTTCTAAAGACTCTTCGCCGTGCGGCGCGTCCTTGGGTTCTGGATATTAGCCAGTAAAATATCCTTTTCCTGAGGGGCTGGAACCTTGTTAAGGTAACGGAACCAGCCGCAAGCAGATGCGAGTCCGTGCCGTGTACGGCGCTTGGGACGGGTGTCATGAGAGGCCGCAGGACCGAATCACACGGTAAGATCGGGCGAGCTTCCGGATTCAGCTTGACGGAACTCGTCGTGGCGCTGGCGGTGGGCCTTATTCTCATGGGCATCGCTTTGCCCTCGTTCCTTCGCGCTTATCGCTCCTACCAGTTAAGCAATGCCGCCACGCAGGTTTCCGACATCCTGCGGCTCGCTCGCTATGAGGCGATCCGCCTCAATAAGCCCATCAATTGTTTTTTTCAACCGGACACCACCGATCCCACCATGACGCGCGCTTCCCTCACCGATGCCGTCGGCAATCCCCTGACGGGCATCAGCGCGAAAATCATTCTGCTCGGCTCGGCGGGGAACCTCGTGGATTCCGGTTCGGTCCCCGGCGCGGGCGCCTTGCCTGCCGCCGCGGCCCTTGGTGCAACCATACCGGTCAGTGTTCCGCCTTCCGGTGCGATTCTCCAGTTTGACGCTCGCGGCGCATTGACCTCCCGCAACGTGGACGTGTTTTTCCTGAATTCGCCAAGCTCGGTGGACGCCGGCTATCGCGCCGTGCTCTTGATGCCCGCGGGTTCGATCCAGATCTGGACCGGCGATACCGCCGGCAATTGGCAGCAAATGCGATGAAGCGCCGCACCCAGTTCGTTGGATTCCTCCTCGCTTCGCGGCGCGCCCGCGAACGCGGCTTCACACTTATTGAAATGCTCTTCGCCACCTTAATTGTCGTGATTGGCCTGGTCGCTGTGGCTCAGCTCGTACCCACGTCCCTGATGATGAACGCCAACAATCGCAGCGATGGCACCGCGCTGGTTCTGGCGCAGAAACAGATGGAAGCATTGCGCGCGATTCCCCTGAACGCCACAACGTTCACAGACCCGCTGGGAATCACTTGCCCGCTGGCTACCACCTGCAACGTTGGTGATCCCACGCAGCCTGGAACGGTTGTCGGCAGCCCCGTGAAGATCCTCGATAATTCACCCATCATTGATTACACGCAACCGCTGGTGGCGGGTTACGGCTTCATCTATACGGATCCCAACGATCCTTCCGGAGCGGTCAACGATGTCCGCTGGGCCACCGTCACCACCACGAATGGTTCCACCATTGGCCGCCGCATCATTGTCGGCGCCTTCCGCCGCGGCATGAAGTCGCCGGAATATCCCATCTCGCTCGATACCCAGGTGTCCAAATGAACGCCGCCGCGAAGAAACTCGCCCGCGGTTTCACCATCCTGGAGCTGATGATCGCAACGTCCATATTTCTGGTCCTGTGCGCCGCCATGTTCGGCCTGCTGCAGCTTTCGCAGCAAAAATACACCAGCGAATCGCAGTTGACCGGCGCGTTTCAGGAGGCGCGGCTCGCCGTTGACCAGATCGTGCGCGATTTCGACGTTTCCGGCTATCCGGCCGTTAGTCTGTTTTCCAGCGTGCCGCCAGATTCCTCGAAATACGCTATTAGCCCGGTGGCCTGGGAACCCAATTATGGGACGAACGCATGCCAGATCGGCGCGACCTGCACCACCCCGGGCGATTTTGATCTGATCATCGAGACGGATCTGGGCACCGGCGTCAGTTGGGTTCGCTACCAACTGATCGGCACCACGTTATATCGCACCGTGGTGCCCAAGACCGCCGGCGCGGATCCGGTGGCCTCGACGCCGCTTTCCACCATGGTTCCCTTCCTGACCAACGTGATGAACAACGCGCAAGTCGCCCAGCCTGCGCAATTCGCGGAAATTGTCGCTGCTTATCCTGCGATGTTTCCGGGCGGCGTGCCGCAACCGATTTTCAAATATGCCTGCGATTCTCCCGCGGGACCCCAGTCCTGCCTGACCGCCGGAAACTACGGCGTGCCGGCCAACATCCGCGATGTGGATATCAATCTGATCGTGATGACGCGCCAGCCGGATTTGCAAACGCAATTGCCCAAAATTGTGCAGCTCACGGGAAGGGGCCATCGCGTGAATCCCTCGAATTAGGCGAGTGGGTGAAACGGAGCTACGGATGAAGCGTCTGCGAAAATTCGTCGAAAGCCAGCGGGAAAGTGGCGCCGCTCTGCTGATCGCGATTTTTGCGCTTCTGCTCATCAGCGTGGTGGCCATCGCGCTGATTGTTTCTTCCGGCACGGACACCGCGCTGGCGCGCAACTATCGCACCTCCACCAACGCCTATTACGCCGCTCTCGCCGGCGTCGAGGAAGCGCGCGGCCGCCTGCTGCCCACAAATCCAAACTTTATTCCGCTTCCTGGCGCGCCGATGCCGCTCACCCAGGTGATCTACATCATTAATCCGTTGGGAGGCGAAACGGTCGCGCCGGATAACACCGGCAACCCGGCAACTTATCCGGACACGGAATACGCTCAGGAATTTGGCGTGGACGTTTCCACGCGCGTAGTCACCAAGTACGCTTCCGTCTCTCCTGTCGCCGGACTTCCCGGACCCGCTTACAAATGGGTGCGCATCAATCCCGTCACCGAGCAATCGCTGGGTGACCCCGGCGGCCCCGCCCCCGTTGGCGTGGATATCAATTCCGATGGCACCGTGGACCAGTTCACGCCGCTCTTCTACGACCCGGAAAACAGAAACGGATTTGGCGTCGCTGCCCCGGGCCTGATCGAAAACGCCACGCCACCCTCAACCGCCGGGCAAGCCCTGGAAATCACTGCCTACGCCGTCCTTCCCAGCGGCGGCCGCCAGATGCTCCAGTACGTTGTTCGCCCCCTGGTGATTTTCCCCAGCCTCAATCAGCCGCAATTCCCCGCCGCGTTAACCATGGTGGGAAACAACGTCACCTTCACGGGGCCGAACACGTCAACCTTCCTCGTCACAGGTAAAGACCAATGCGCGACCTCCAGTCTGCTCCTCCCCGCCGTTGGCTACACAAACAACAACCCTGCGGACAGCTCATTCACCAACATTCAGAATGGTGTTGGAGCAGCCTCGGCTCCCAATTACACCGGTTTCCCTCTGAACCCGGGCCCCCCGCCGACGCCGTCCACCGCGCCCTCCAGCATCGGATACGTTGGCAATCAAATGGATCCGAATTGGCTGGACCCGAAAAAACTCGACGCGATCGTGCAGGACATTTCCAACAACGCCGATGTAGTCATCCCGGGACCCGTCACCTCCAGCAGCCTGCCCACCGCGATGTCGCCCACCCATCCGATGACGGTGGTAGTCAACGGCAGTCTGGACCTCAACGGCTGGCACAACACCGGTTATGGTCTGCTCGTCGTCACCGGAGACTTGCTTTACGATCCCGACGCTAACTGGGTTGGAGTAATTCTGGTTATTGGACAAGGGAATTTCATCTCAACCAAAGGTGGAACTGGCGGAATTTCCGGCGCCGTGCTGATCGCCAAGACGCGCGACGCTTCCGGCAACGAGCTTTCGAGCCTCGGCGCGGCTTCCTTCAGTCAGACCGGCAGTGGCCCGAGCCTCGGCAGCGGCATCACCTTCAACAGTTGCATCGCGCAAGCCGCCGAAGGCCCCATCACCTACAAAGTCATTTCCTTTAAGGAAATTCCCACCAACTAAGCGGTCCTGACCCTTTTAACGTTCTCGCCCATTCGTTTTTTTCTCTTCCACGCTTCCCCACTCGCAAAAATTGTCATCCCGAACTTCGCGGTTTTTGCGAAGTGAGGGATCTGCTTTTCCCCTGTGTCCCAGCATCCAACCATACAAACGGCCACTCCCCCAGAAATGACCCGCGCCCACCGCCGCGCTATACTACTTAAATGGCTCATACCTCTGGAGGCTCACAGATACACGGCACTACCGTCCTGTGCGTCCGCAAGGAAAACAAAGTTGTCCTCATCGCCGATGGACAAGTCACCATGGGCGATCACGTCTTGAAGCACACCGCCAAAAAAACCCGCCGCCTCTATAACGACAAGGTGGTCGCGGGCTTTGCCGGCTCAACCGCCGACGCCATTTCGCTCTTCGAACGTTTCGAAGGCAAGCTCCAGGAACATTCTGGGAATCTTCAAAAGGGCTCTGTCGAGCTCGCCAAAGAATGGCGCAAGGATCGCGCGCTGCGGCATCTCGAGGCCCTCTTGATCGTCGCCGATTCCAAAGCCACTTTCGTGCTTTCTGGCAACGGCGATGTGATCGAGCCAGACGACGGCCTCTGCGCCATCGGCTCCGGCGGCATCTACGCCCTGGCCGCCGCGCGCGCCTTGATGAAACACACCAAGCTGGCCATCAAGGACCTCGCGCTGGAGGCCATGCGCATCGCCAGCGAAATTTGCATTTACAGCAATGAAAACTTTACCGTAGAAGAGATCTAGGGGAACCGCCGGAATCAACGCCGGCGGCAAAGGCAAAAGAGCAAACGTCCATGGCTATCAAGTCTGATAAAGAAATCACCTTGTTTCCGGGCGGCAATGGCGCCGCGCCCACCGAAGACGGAGAAATTCTTCCCGCGCTCGACGATATGACCCCGCGGGAAATCGTCATCGAGCTCGACAAATATATTGTCGGGCAAGCCGCCGCCAAGCGCGCCGTCGCCGTCGCCCTGCGCAATCGCGTCCGCCGCCAGAAGCTTCCTCCCGAAATTGCCGAAGACGTCCTGCCGAAAAATATTCTGATGATTGGCCCCACTGGTGTGGGCAAAACGGAAATTGCGCGCCGCCTTGCGCGCCTTGCAGGCTGCCCGTTTGTGAAGGTCGAAGCTTCAAAATATACCGAAGTCGGCTACGTCGGCCGCGACGTCGAATCCATGGTTCGCGATCTTGTCGAAACTTCCATCGACATGGTCCGCGAGGAAAAACTCGACGAAGTCGCCGATCGCGCCGAACAGTCCGCCGAGGAACGGGTCCTGGACCTCCTTCTTCCACTTCCATCGGAAATCCCCGGCATGCCAGAGGCGGAACGTGCCGAACAGCGTGAACAGACCCAGCGCACCCGCGAAAAACTCCGCATGCAGCTTCGTGAAGGAAAGCTGGACCAGCGCATCGTGGACCTGGAAGTTCGCGAGCGCGCCATGCCTTCCTTCGAAATCATCTCCAATCAGGGCGTCGAGGAGATGGACGTCAACATCAAGGACATGCTCAGCGGCATGTTCGGCCAGCAGAAAAAGAAGCGCAAGATGAGCGTCGCCGATGCCTTCGAATACCTGATCCAGGAAGAAGAGAACAAGCTGATCGACATGGATCAGGTCACCCGCATCGCCGTCGAGCGCGCCGAGCAGATGGGCATCATTTTCGTCGACGAAATCGACAAGGTCGCCGGCCGCGAATCCGGCCACGGCCCCGACGTTTCCCGCGAGGGTGTGCAGCGAGACATTCTCCCGATCATCGAAGGCACCACCGTCAACACCCGTTACGGCATGATCCGCACCGACCACATTCTCTTCATCGCCGCCGGCGCTTTCCACGTCACGAAACCTTCGGACCTCATCCCCGAACTGCAAGGCCGCCTACCCATCCGCGTGGAAATGCAATCGCTCAAGGAAGAGGATTTTGTCCGCATCCTCACCGAACCGAAAAACGCCCTCATCAAGCAATATATTGCCCTGCTGGATACCGAAGGCGTGAAGCTGCAATTCAGCGAGGATGCCATCCAGGCCATCGCGCGCTTCGCCACCAACGTCAACGAGCAGACCGAAAACATCGGCGCCCGCCGCCTGCACACCATTCTTGAAAAAGTGCTCGACGAACTCTCGTTTGAGGCCCCGGACCTGAAAAAGAAAAACGTAAAGATTGATGCGGCCTACGTCAACAAGCAGCTCGCCGACATCGTCAAGAACCAGGATTTGAGCCGTTACATTCTCTGAGCCACGAAATTTGAAATTGGAAAATGGAAAATAGAAAAGGGACGCTCTCCATCCGTCGTAATCGCCCTGTTCGCTCCGCCTCAATTTTCTATCTTCTATTTTCTATTTTCTTTCTTGCCGCGGGTTGCGGCGCACCCGGTGAGCCTGTCCCGCCCATCCCCCCCGTTCCTCAGCCCATTCTCGATCTCACCGCGAAACAATCGGGCGATGGCGTCTTGCTCACCTTCACCCTGCCGGGCAAAAGCACCCTCGGCGATAGCCTGCCCCAGGCGCCCACATTCGAAATTACCCGTGGCGCTCTGCGGCCCGACGGTGCACCGGACTCCAAGTCTTTCCGGGTAGTGGACACCGTTCCCGGCGCCCTCGTCCCGCGCTATTCCAAGCACGGCCAGATTGAATTTCTGGATCCCATCGCTCCCACCGATCCCCAGCTTCGCGCGGGCCAGCCATTCCTCTATCGCGTGCAAACACTCATCTCCGCGAAGCATCCATCCGCCAATTCAAACCTCGTTTCCGTCCGCCTCTATCCAGTCGCGGAAGCCATCGCTGCTTTGAACGCAACCGTCACAGAGCAGGGCATCGAATTGAAATGGACGCCCCCGGCGAACACCTCCTCCGGTGAACCGCTCACGGCAGTGAAGGAATATCGTGTTTATCGCGGGGAATTGAATCCCGCTGCCACCGGCCAGCCCGCGCCCGAAAGCCCACAGAGTGCCTGGAAATCTCCGTTGATGCAACTCGGCGTCACTTCCACGCCCGACTACCGCGATTCCGGTTTCGATTACGGGAAAACGTATGCCTATGTTGTGCGCACCGTCGTTGATTCTCCCGCGGGTCCGCTCGAGTCCAGCGACTCCAACCAGGCGGTCGTAATACCCAAGGACCTCTTCCCGCCAGCCGCGCCACAGGGCATCGTCGCCGCCGTTGAGCCGGGCCCCACGCCCTCCTCTTCTGTAATCGAGCTCTCCTGGTCCATCAGCGTCGAACCGGACCTGGCCGGCTATCGCGTCTATCGCAGCCACCAGGAAGGGGCGCGCGGTACCCTGCTTACCCCGGAACTCTTGCCCTCTCCCGCGTATCGCGACGCCTCCGTCCAATCGGGACAGCGATACTGGTACTCCGTAACCGCCGTGGACCGGGCCGGGAATGAAAGCCCTCCCAGCTCAGCGGTTGCCGTGGATCTCGCGCAACCTTCCCGCTGATCCCGGGTTTCCATGGATGAGCGGCTCAGAAATGAACCGCCCCGCGTCATGTCAGCTGATTTCCCCTTGCCGCCCCACCGGCGGTTCCAATTCTTTCGCAACGCCGCCATTCGCGTCGGCCTTTATACCGGTGTGTGCCTCTCGCTTGTTTTCACTGCCTGGCTCCTGGTCGCCAATCGCATTTCCTTCCTTGAGCCGCTCGCTCAGCAGCGCAACCTGGGGGCAACCGTTCTACTCCTCCTGATCGCAGTCATGCCCGTGTTCCGCTTTCTCCGTTCACCTGGGAACTTGCTGCGCTCCGGCCTCGTTGCCTGGGGCCTCCTGACGCTCACCTACCGCGCTCTCACCTTCTGGTTCACGTCACTCGAGGATTATTTCAGTGCCTTCCATGTCTTCGTTCTCGGTGCGATTGCGTATTTGTTTTTTGCAACGCTCTCCTGGGTTGGTATCATGATTTGGCGGGTGCGCGCAGCACAACACACTCATATCTCCCGCTGAACAGGGCCTCCTACCATGAAATTTTGCCGGTTTATTCCCAAATCTGCGGGCGCAGCTTCCCGCGTTCTGCCTGTATACGGTCTGATCGAAGGCGATCTCATTCACGGCATTTCCGCACCGCCGTGGCAGCAATGGTCGCGTGAATCCGCCACGCTTCCCGTTCGCGAAGCGCGCCTGCTCGCTCCCGTCGAGCCGTCCAAAATCGTCTGTGTCGGCCGCAACTATGCCGCGCACGCCGCGGAAATGGGCAATGAAGTCCCCAAGGAGCCGCTGATTTTCCTGAAGCCGCCCTCCTCGATCGTCGGCCCCGAAGCGCCCATCGTGCTCACTCGTTATTCGAAGCATGTCGAGCACGAAGGCGAACTTGCCGTCGTCATCGGCAAGCGATGTTCCCATCTCGGCGACAACGACGATCCGCTATCCTATGTCCTCGGCTATTCTTGCCTCAATGATGTCTCCGCGCGCGACCTCCAGAAGAGCGACGTTCAGTTTGCCCGCGCCAAGGGCTTCGACTCCTTTTGCCCCGTCGGCCCGCACATTGAAACGCAACTCGATCCCCGCAACGTCCTGGTGGAAACGCGCGTCAACGGCCAAATCCGCCAGTCCGGCAAAACTTCCCTGATGATCTATCCTGTTGCCTTTCTGATTCGCTGGATCTCCCGCATAATGACGCTGCTTCCCGGCGACGTGCTCGCCACTGGTACCCCCGCCGGCGTCGGCCCGATCGTTCCCGGAGACGCCGTGGAAGTCTCCATCGAGGGAATCGGTGTGTTGCACAATCCGGTGCATCCTCCCGTCTCCTGACTTCGCTTCACCCCCTCATGTTCGCTAAGATAAACACTAAGGGTGAAGAAGAGCGCCCCGCCCGAAGTTTTGCGATGCCTTCGGTGTGATCCGCTTTTTCTTTCCAACATTCCCATTTTATTTTTGAGCGAGGTTGCGCGTTGAAAGAGTTGCTTGCCGATTGGAAATTGCTGCTGACGATTGGCGGCGGATGTCTCGCCGCTCTTGCCCTGATCGTTTTTGCGTTTGCCCGCCCCGCCGCCGATCCCGAAGCCGAGGAACGCAAACGCCGCTTGCATCTGAATCTGATTGGCCGCATTGCGGAGGGTCAGGTGGTGGAGCTCGCGCAGCATCCCGCGCCTCCCGCTGAAGAGCGCCGAGGACTTCTCGGAAAGCGTGCGCGTCCTTTGCCGGACGGCGGCCCGCGCAGCCTGGTCTCCTACAGCTATTCCATTTCTGGCGTCACCTATCACACGGCGCAGGACATCACCGGCCTCGAAGGCCAGGTACGCGCCGAACGCCTCGTCACCGGCTATCCCACCAGCGTAAAGTACGACCCCTCAAACCCCAGCGACTCCATCGTGGTCGCCGACGACTGGTCCGGCCTCCGCTAAGGTTCAACAGTTCCGAGCGCCAGCGGCGCGAAACTCCCCTTGCCCAGCGTAAGCGCTGGGATCCTTCCCTCCGATGATGCAAGCGCCGTAGGTGCGACACTCCGCGCTTCGATCCGATCCCCCACCCAGCTATACACACCAAGGTCCGCGCGCTTAACCCGGACATGCCACCCCCCCAACTCCCCCGCTTTCTGCTTTCCCTGCGAATGCGATATCCTTTGGCTGGCCGGGATCCCTGGGATTTCTGCCGCCCATGAAACGGGTAATCCTTTCCATCCTGACGGTTTTGATGATCGTGGCCACCACGCTGAGCGCCATGGTCATCCTGGTGCGTGCCACGCTCTATGTCACCTCCATCGAATCGCCGCTGCCGCGCGCCGGCGCCATCGTCGCGGAAATTCTGCTTGGTGTCGTCCTGCTGCTCGGCACCGTCTGGCTGGCCACGCACATTTCGGTCCTGATCTTCGCCCCAAAGAACGAACCGCCCGCGGGAGGGCCTCTTGGCTGAGAAAAATCACAGCACCTGGGAATCCGCCGGCAACGCGGACCGCATGGATCAATTGCGCCGCATCTCCGCGGAAGCCGAGGCCGGCGGCGGGCCGGAGCGCCGCGAGCGCGAACACAAGGCCGGAAAGCTTTCCGCCCGCGAACGCATCGAACTCCTCCTCGATGAAGGCACCTTCGAGGAACTCGACAAATTCGTCCGCCATCGCTGCGTGGATTTCGGCTCCGAAGAACAGCGCCCCGCCGGCGATGGCTTCGTCACCGGGTTCGGACGTATCGAGGGGCGCCTGGTCTACGTCTTCGCACAGGACTTTACCGTCTTTGGCGGCTCGCTCTCCGAATCCAACGCGCAAAAAATAGTGAAAATCATGGATCTCGCCATGCGCAACGGCGCTCCCATGATTGGCTTGAACGATTCCGGCGGTGCGCGCATCCAGGAAGGTGTCGCCTCGCTCGCCGGCTACGCCGATATTTTTCTCCGCAACACGCTCGCCAGCGGTGTCATCCCGCAGATTAGCGCCATTATGGGTCCTTGCGCTGGCGGCGCCGTCTATTCACCCGCGATCACTGATTTCGTGCTCATGACGCGGGACACCTCGTACATGTTCGTCACCGGCCCCGACGTCATCAAAACCGTCACCCACGAGGAAGTCACCAAGCAGGAACTCGGCGGCGCCATGACCCACAATTCCACCAGTGGCGTCGCCCATTTTGTTTCCCGCGATGATGCCGATTGCCTGGCCATGATCCGCGAACTCATCGGCTTTCTTCCATCCAACAATCTGGAGGATGCGCCCCGGCGTCCCTCCAGCGATCCCACCGATCGCCGCGAAGAGTCTCTCAATTCCATCGTCCCCGAAGATCCCCTGAAACCGTACGACATCAAGGACGTCATACACGCGCTGGTGGACGAAGGCTATTTCTTCGATGTCCACGAACACTACGCGAAGAATATCGTCGTCGGCTTCGCGCGCTTTGATGGCCGGCCCGTCGGCATCGTCGCTAATCAACCCGCTTTTCTTGCCGGCACGCTGGATATCAACGCCTCCGTGAAAGGCGCGCGCTTCGTGCGTTTCTGCGATGCGTTCAATATTCCCTTGATCACGTTTGAGGATGTCCCCGGCTTTCTCCCTGGCACGCAACAGGAATATGGCGGCATCATTCGCCATGGCGCGAAACTCCTTTTCGCCTTCGCCGAGGCTACCGTGCCGAAAATCACCGTGATCACTCGCAAGGCCTATGGCGGTGCCTATTGCGTCATGGCCTCCAAACACATTCGCACGGACGCCAATTTCGCCTGGCCCACTGCCGAAATTGCCGTGATGGGGCCAGAAGGCGCCGTGGACATCGTCTACAAGCGCGAACTCAGCAACGCTCCCGAAGCGGAGCGTGCCACGCTACGCAAAGAGAAAGTCGCGGAATTCCGTAACCGCTTCGCCAATCCCTTCGTCGCCGCCGAACGCGGTTACATCGACGCCGTCATCGAACCCGCCTCCACCCGCGCCCATATCATCACCTCTCTCCGCGCCCTCGAGAACAAGCGCGACACCAACCCCAAGAAAAAGCACGCCAACATCCCGCTCTAGAACCGATGCGGCTGTTTCAGGGAGGTTCAACGATTCGATACGGTGCGAAGGCGCGAGGTTTCGGGGGAATCGGATTGGAATAACTGCAGGCTAGCTTATTCCGGAATAATCCGGAACGCCGCTCTCCGCGCGGTTCGGTACACAGAAAAATCCCGGCGATCTAGCGTGAATATTGTCTTGATGTTTTCGCGATTCGCAAGGTAGACGAGCATCGCGTCCGCGAATTGTGCGCGGAGACTGCTGTACTGCTTCATGATGTCTGCAATGGCCGCCGCTTCTTTCCCAGCCACTGGAAGTATTTCCACCACGCCGTCCGAAATGCTTCGCAATAACCTCTCGAAACCCAGCGGTGCCCTCCGGACCAGCCAAGCTGCCTCTGTGATGACCGGCCAGCAGGTCAGTAACGGTCCGCGTAAGCTCTGCACCGTCTGAAGGCAGAACTCGTGATACTGATCTTCTGGCGACAGAATCGCGACCAGTGGACCCGTGTCCGTCAGCACGCGCACTATTTCGATTCTCCAAAACCCTTCAGATATTTCTTGTTTGTGCTGAGATCCCGAGGCACGCCGCGAACGCAGCCGATCAACCCCGCTCCCTGCAAGAGATCGTAGGTAGTTTGTTCCGTGCGTTTGCGGGAGAGGTATTGCTCCAGCGCATCCCGCACAACTTGCGATTCTCGGGCGCCCGTCGCCTTGGAACGCTCTTTCAGCCGCCGCACAATACCGCGAGAAACGCGAACAGAAATGCGTTGCGATGCCACGTTGCCCTCCTGGATCCCTTGTCAGACATTGTACCACAAGTGTCAGACAGCTAAGTTGTTTCAGCAAGGTTCGAATACTGGAAACCTCTCTTACAGCCTCAGTTTGGCCCCGCGACTCGCATGCTAAAATTCAACTGCATTTCAAACTTATGTTCAAGAAAATCCTGATTGCCAATCGCGGCGAAATTGCCGTCCGCATCCTGCGCGCCTGCCGCGAACTCGGCATTCAAACCGTCGCCGTCTATAGCGAAGTGGATCGCACCTCGCTCCATGTGCGCCTTGCCGACGAAGCCTACGCAATCGGCCCCGCCCCTTCGCGCGAAAGTTATCTCTGCATTGATAAGCTCATGGGCGTCGCGAAAAAATCCGGTTGCGACGCGCTCCACCCCGGCTACGGCTTCCTCGCCGAAAATCCCTCGCTTCCCCGCGCCTGCACCGAATCCGGCCTCACCTTCATCGGTCCCTCCGCCGAAGCCATGGAAGCGATGGGCTCAAAAACCGCGGGCAAGCAACTCGCCCGCCGCGCCGAAGTTCCCACCGTTCCCGGCACGAGCGATCCCGTTGAAAATCCGGATGAGGCGCAAGCCTTGGCCCGCAGCATGGGCTACCCGACTCTTCTGAAGGCCATCGCCGGCGGCGGTGGCAAAGGCATGCGGGTCGTCCCTGAAGACGCCGCATTTTCCGCCGCATGGCGCGATGCTGCTTCCGAAGCCCTTAACGCCTTCGGCGACTCCCGCGTGTTCATCGAAAAATATCTTCTCGGCCCGCGCCATATCGAAATTCAGATTCTTGCCGATGCGCACGGCCGCTGCGTCTCGCTCGGCGAACGCGAATGCTCCGTCCAACGACGTCACCAGAAAGTAGTCGAAGAAGCGCCATCGCCCGTCATCACCCCGGATCTTCGCCGCAAAATGGGAGATGCCGCTGTCCGCCTTGCCCGCGCGGGGGGGTACACGAACGCCGGCACCGTCGAATTTCTCGTGGACGCTGACCTCAATTTTTATTTCCTGGAGGTCAACACCCGCCTGCAAGTCGAGCATCCCGTAACGGAACAAGTCACCGGCCTCGACCTCGTCAAGCTCCAGATCGCCGTCGCGGCCGGCCACCGTCTTCCCTTCGCCTGGGAAACCATCACGCCTCGCGGCCATGCCATGGAGGTCCGCCTCTACGCCGAGGATCCCGATAACAATTTCTTTCCGTCCCCTGGAAAAATCGTTTCGCGCCACGCCCCCACCGGTCCCGGCATCCGCCTCGATGAAGGAGTTTACGAAGGCTGGACCGTGCCTATGGATTACGATCCGCTTCTCAGCAAATTGATCGCCTGGGGCAACAGCCGCGAAGAAACCATCGCACGTCTTCGCCGCGCTCTCGATGAGTACAGCATCACCGGCATCCGCACCAACGTCAGCCTCTTCCGCCGCATCCTCACCGAGCCGGAATTTCTCCGCAGCGAAATTCACACCAAGTGGCTCGATGAATTGCTCGCGCGCCCACGCCCGCCCGCCATTCCCCCGCGCCCAGGCACCGAAGAAGCCGCACTCATCGCCGCGGCGCTCTGGCACGACGCAAATTCGAACGCTTCCGCGCCAAATGAAAACGCCGCTCCCTCCCGCTGGAAAATGGAAGGCCGCCGCCAGCAGTTGGATCACACGCCATGAAATATGAGATTGAACTTGCCACCCCGGCCGGCAAAACCAAACACATCGTCGAGCTAAGGCAAAAAGACGGCCAGCGTGAAATCACCCTCGATGGCCGCGCCATCGAAGGCGACGCCGTTCAGGTTTCGCCCAACACGATTTCCGTCATGCTCGGCGGCCGGTCTTTCGAAATTAATCTGACGCGCTCTCTCGATGGCACGATCAAGATGCAATGTGGTTCCCACGAATTTTCCGCACATGTGGTGGATCCCCGTGCGTGGCGCGGCCGCAAACAGGGCGCCATCGAAGTCGAAGGCCGTCAGGAAATTCTCGCGCCCATGCCCGGCAAAATTGTTCGCGTGCTGGTGGCCGTGGGTGAATCCGTCGAAGCCGGCCAGGGCCTTCTCGTCGTCGAAGCCATGAAAATGCAGAATGAAATTCGCTCTCCCAAAAATGGCAAGGTCGAACGCCTCCTGGCCAAAGAAGGCCAAGCCGTAAACGCCGGCGAAGTCCTGGCCTGGGTTGATTGACCAACCGTAGGACCTGCCTTCTGCTTGCCCTCGTAGTGGGAGGCGGGCCGTATGTAGTGGTCACCACAAATCCCTCACAAAAAGGCCCGCCTGAAAATAAAAGGCGAGCCGTCTTTTTTATCGAAAAATATAAAGTGGAAAGGGAACTAATCCGTCTTCGCAGGCGAACTGGTCGGCGGCAACGGCACCGGCGGCTTCGCAATCGGCGGCAGCGTGGACTTCGCGGCGTCCGGCAGCTTGCCCGCCGTCTCCACCACCTGCTCCGCCAGATAATTCGTCACTTTCGCTTCGTCCCGCGCCACGGCCAGATAAGCCGAACGCAGCAACTGCTCTTTGCGATTTCGCAACGTGTCGCGGATCGTCTGCTGCACTTGCGGGTCGTTCACGCCGCGCTGCCCGGCCGCTTCGCGCGCCACCAGTTTCAGGATTCGAATGCTGTCTTTCAGCTGAATCGGCGGGCTCACCTGCCCGGGCTTCAATGTCAGCACCGTCTTTTTCAGCACCGGGTCCGATTGGTTCAGTGAAGACTCCGGGATATATCCAAGATCGCCGCCATTTCCCGCGGTGTTCACATCTTCGGAATAATCCATCGCCAGTTGAGAAAAATCCGCGCCGCTGTTCAGCTTGTCCGTCAGCATCTTGGCTTTGCGCTGCGCCTCGGCTTCGTTGGTCGCGTCGTCGTTCTTCCGGTTGCGCACCTGCAATTCCTTGCGCGGAGTAATCACGATCTGCGAAATCCGGTATTGCGGCTCCGCCACATTGAACTGGTTGTGATTGGCGTTATAAAAATCCACCACGTCCTGGTCGGTGATGGTGATCTTCGCCGCCACTTCGCGGTTCAGCAGCTTCTGGATGGAGAGCTGCCTCCGCAGGTCGCGCTTCAGGTCGTCCACGTTCATCCCGCGCGCCTTCAGTTGCCGCTGGAACTCTTCCTCGGTGAACGGGCTCTTCAGCTCCGTAAACTTGTCCTCCACCTCGCCGTCGCTGGCTTCCAGGTTCAGCTTCTTCGCGCGTTCCAGCAGGATCTCGTTGTTGATCAACTGGTCCATCACGTTCAGCTTCAGCGAAAGCGCTTCTTCTTGTGAGGGTTCCTGCGTCTCCGGGTTCACCTGCGAGCGGTAATACTTCTCCACGTCATCCCGCTTGATCTCTGTCCCATTCACCACCGCCCACACGTCCGGCGCATGATGCTCAGGCGGCTTGCAGCCGCCGAGAACCGCAAACACCAGTCCCGCCAGAGGCAGAAACGCCCCGGCGCGCCGCAGGTTCGCTGCTTTGCTGGTGGTGCTTGGGGAAAAGTTCAAAGGATTGCTCAGGCCGCTTTTTTCACACGGCCCAGACGGATGCAGGCCGTGCACACGCGAATCTGTTTGCTGACGCCGGATACCACCGCCCTCACCCTCTTCAGGTTGGGGTTCCAGCGGCGACGCCTCGTATTATTTGCGTGGCTCACCACGTTTCCATACTGCGGCCCTTTGCCGCAGAGTTCACACTTCATTGCCATAGCGTTTCCTGCACTCCAAAAGATTGAAAAGCAAAGTCTTAATTCTAGCAGATGTCTCCTGAATCACAAAGCCGAACTCACTATCGGCAAGTGCATCCGTTTCAATCGATTTGAAGCGGTCGAAGCGTGTGTTGTTCAAGCCGGAGAGATGCCCCGCCCCTGCCTTTGCTATACTTGAAAAGGATTTCGGCGAATCGCACACTTGGACCCTCTTCGCATCTCCATCGTGGAATATCTGAACACCGCGCCACTGGTGCGCGGCTTCACGCACGGCGCTTTGCGCGGCAAGTATCAGCTTTCTTTTACCGTCCCTTCTCAGTGTGCGGAAGCTTTGCGCTCCGGCGCCGCCCACGTGGCCATCATCCCCGCCATCGAATACCAGCGCATCCCGGACCTCGTGATTCTCCCGAATCTTTCTATCGCCTCCAAGAAATCCGTTCGCAGCCTGCTCCTGGTTTCCAAAAAGCCCATCCAGCAGGTCGCCCGCATCGCCCTCGATCGCAGTTCGCGCAGCACTCAGGCGCTCACCCGCATTCTCTGCGAAAAGCACTGGAACATCGCCCCGGAGTTTTTCGAAGCCGCTCCCAATCTGCCGGAAATGCTCCGCCATTCAGACGCCGCGCTGCTCATCGGCGATCCCGCCCTGCGCCTCGCGATCGCCTCGGCTCCCCACGCGCACCGCGGCGATTCCGGCGAACTCGTCACCTCCACAGCAGCCGCCGAGCTTTCCGATTCCAGCCCGCTGTTCCTGTACGACATCGTCGAACAGTGGCGCGCCATGACCAGTCTCCCCGCGGTCCTCGCCGTCTGGGCAGCCCGCCGCACCGCTGTCACTCCCGAGCTCGTCCAGGACTTCCAGGACTCGCTCGCCTTCGGCCTCCAGCATCTGGATGCCATCGCCGCCGAGGCCTCCGCCGAAATGAATCTCCCGGCCGCCGATTTACGCCGCTATCTCGCCGAAAACATCGACTACCATCTCGATGAAGAAAATCTTCTGGGCCTGGAGAGCTATTTCGATCTAGCCGCAAATCTGGGCCTGATCCCGCGAGCAAATCAGATCGCACTAGCCGCCCAGTCCCATAAATCAGCCCCAGCAAATGTAGTGGCCGACCTTTAGGTCGGCAGCAACCGAACCGCGCAGCGTGAGGAACAGAAAAATGCCGCTAACCAAAAGCCAAGCCCTCGAAATGCTCCAGTCCGACGACCTCGTCGGCATCGGCATGGCCGCTCACCAGTTCCGTCTCCAGAAAAACGATCCCCGCATCGTCACCTATCAGATTGACCGCAACATCAACTACACCAATTTCTGCACCGAATATTGTTCCTTCTGCGCCTTCTATCGCCCGCTCGGCGCCAAAGACGGCTATATCCTTCCCTTCGAAACCATCTACGCAAAAATCGAAGAGATGCTCGAACTCGGCGGTACCGGCGTCCTCCTCCAGGGCGGCCTGCATCCCGATCTGCAGATCGGCTACTACGAAAACCTGCTTCGCTCTCTCAAAGCGCATTACCCGCAGGTCCATCTGCATTGTTTCTCCGCTCCGGAAATCATCTGCATCGCCGAAGTCAGCGAACTTTCCATTCGCGACACCATTCAACGCCTCAAGGACGCCGGGCTGCAATCCATCCCCGGCGGCGGCGCCGAAATACTCGACGACGAAATTCGCGGCAAAATCGCCCGCCTCAAATGCACCAGTGACGACTGGGTGGAAGTCCACCGCACCGCGCATTCCCTCGGCCTGCGCACCACCGCCACCATGATGTTCGGCTGTGGCGAAACCCTGCAGCACCGCGTCAATCATCTCGAACGTATCCGCCAGCTCCAGGAAGAAACCGGAGGCTTCACCGCCTTCATCCCCTGGATATTCGCCGCCGAAAATACCGCCCTCGGCAAAAAAGTCCAGGAAACCACGGCCGTGGATTATCTGAAAACCCTCGCCGTCAGCCGCCTCTATCTCGACAACATTGATCACATCCAGTCGAGCTGGCTCACCCCCGGCATCAAGGTCTGCCAGGTGGGCCTGCAATTTGGCGCCGACGACGTCGGCAGCATCCTGATTGAAGAAAACGTCGTCTACGCCGCGGGCGTCCGCAATCGCACCAACGAAGCCGAACTCCGCCGCATCATCTCCGAAGCCGGCTTTCGCCCCGAACAGCGCGACACCCTCTACCGTTCCTACATCCTCAAGCCGCCCGCAGTCCGCGAACTCACCGCCGCCTGATCACTGGATCGAGTGAATGCGCCCTCGCAAGTCATTTTTCGAACTAATGGACAATGTTCGCGATGCACACGCATTAGCCAGGAGCGCTTTCCGAGAGATTGGTTCGTGGAAGAGTAAGGATGAAAAAGCGGTGGCAAAGGCCAGGAAGTTGCTGGAAGCTTACAAGGAGCACTTCAGAGCCTTGGACGTGCGGTTGACGCCGTTAATAAATACTCTTCGCCCGGGAAATGAGCATGTAGTCGACGAAGTACTGGAGTTTCTTGCGGTAGACGTATCGGCTTTTGGATGCGGATACGCCAAAGAAACGTGCTATCGCAGGTTGAAGCACGTCGAATTAACACCGAGCCAAGTTGGCCGAATAAAAGATATTGCGCTGCGGCGTTGTGCCAGCAATGAAGATCGCCGCGACGATCGGGAACTCCGGCGGCTGGTTGCAAAAATCGCTGATTCGGAGTTTTTGAGAAACTTGAAGCAATTCCCGCACACGATGGGTCGAGAGTTGCCAGTCATAAGGAGCGAATGATTCGAGCTGTCCTGGAAGGAAGAAAAGACCTAAAGGAACACCTGAAGCGTAGACCAAGCAAGACGTAGTCTTTGCTACTTCCGCAACCTCAACAACAACTCCACTTCCGTCCCGTCCGGCAAATCCAGCGTCTCATAGGGCTGCAGCACCCCATCCTGATATCGCGCCACCAACCGCATCGTCGCATCCTTCGCCGCCGGTTTTTCCGCCTTCGCGGGGGCCGCTCCCGACGTCTCATCCAGCGCCTGGTTCACCAGCGCATCCGCCTCTTTATTCTGTTCCCGGTAAACATGCCCGATCCGAAAGATCTCCAGCGTCTGCGCCATCTTCTTCGCCCGTTCAAAGAGCGGACGCAGTTCCTCGCTCTTCACCTTGTACTGCCCGCGCATCTGCTTCACCATCAATTCCGAATCGCTCTCCACGCGCAGAGCGCGGATCCCATGCGTCTGCGCGTAGTCCAGCGCCGCAATCAATCCAAAATATTCCGCCACATTGTTGGTGCTGTTTCCGATGTACTTCTTCAGCCGCGCCACAATCTCGCCGCTCGGGTCGCGTACCACCACCCCATACGCCGCCGGACCGGGATTCCCCCGCGAGCCGCCATCAATATTCACCTGGTGCGCAGCAATCGCCTTGCGCTCGGGTTCCGTTTCGCCGAAAAGCCCCGCGCCCCTCGGCACTGGTGGACGCTTCATCATCAGCCGTTCGCGGCCCCGTTGGCCGTTTCCCTGGGTGCGGCGTGGGGAATAGGTTCCAGTGAATAAAGAATGCGCCCGCAGGATTCGCACCGAAAAATCTCTTCATTCGCGTCAGACACCAGTAATTGCATGATGTGCGGCAGCGCGCGCAGCCCGCATGCCTTGCACTGCCCGTCGCGCACCTGCGCCAGCGCCGATCCCGGATGCTTCTTCGCGATGCGCTCGTAAAGCTCCATCATGTCTTCCGGAATTTTCTTGCCCGTGGCCTTGCGTTCGGCGGTGGCCGCTTCCCAGCCCTTTTTCTTCTCGGCGAACTGTTCCTCGATCTGCTTTTTCTCAGCCGCAATCGCCGTTTCCGATTCCTTAAGGTCTGCTTCCAGCCGCTTCACGCGCCGCTCCGCCTCTTCGATCGCCATCATCTGTTCCAGCACCCGGTCTTCGGCCTTGCCCGCTTCCGCTTCCGCGTTGGCAATCTCATGTTGCAGCGCTTTGTAAGCCTCGTTGGTTTTTACGGAACCGCTCTGCTCGCGGTATTTCTTGGCGCGGATTTTCCACTGCTCCACGTCCAGCTCCAGCTTTTTGCGTTCAGTCAGCGCGTGTGTCAGCGCCTCTTTCGCGGAGGCCAGCGCGGCCCGCTCCCCGTTCAACTTGGCGTCCGCCTCGCGCAGCCGTTTCGGCATCCCCTCAAGCTCCGCCCGCAGCCCCGCCGTAATCTGGTCCAGCCTTTGCAACTCCAGCATCTGTGGAATAGAAGGATTCATCCGGCCCCGATTCTAACACACGCCGAACGCCCGCCTTCCCCCAGCCCGGCTCCGAATTTGTGCCGCCCGCCTCTCGAAGGATCTCAACCACAACCTCATCTAAAATCGCAGCCACAACCCTCTTTACGATTACTGATTACCGATTACTGTTCACTGTCCCCAATCACCCCATGTTCAAATCCCTCCGAATCAACGCCGCATCCACGAAATACCCCAATCCCACCGCCAGCGGCAAAATCCCAAATGCCGAAGCCACCAGCGTCCCGGGTTCGCCCAGCACCCGCGAGATCATCGCGAACATCACAATAAATCCCACGCCGCTGCTCACCAGCAGAATCCCCGCACGCCGCGATCGCGCAAACTGCGTTAGCTCCGGCTCCATCGGAATCTCCGCCCCGCGCGCCAAAGCCGCCAGCCGCTCTTCCGTCCGCAGCTTGCGCACCCGGTAAAATGTGTACATCAGCGCCAGCGGAATCCCGCACGTCAAGACCACTGCCACCAATCCGATTACGTCGCCACCCATGTGGGTTCTCCCTTCCGCATTCAACCATCAGGCCGCTCTCTGCTGCCTTGCCAATACATACGCACCAGCACCCGGGATTGTTCCCGGCCGGATTCTCGCTTAAGAAGGGAATTGGAGTCTGGAAAACTTACTGAATTTCCTGCAGTTGCATCGTGGAATCAATCGCCAGCGTTGGGTAACGGATAGAGGAGCCTTCCGGCGCAGGCGCATGCCGCGCCACCACCTGAAATTCCGCTCCGCCCATGCAGCTGATCTCGTAGCTATACCCGCCGCGCCCCGGCTGCGTCATGTTCAGCGCGCCTGCGGACATCATTTCTTCCAGGGACGAACACTTGCTGTTCAGCGCAATGTTGGATCGCTCCGCCTGCGCGATCTGCAGCAGGTCGGCGCGCACCCCGGTCAGCGAAATCGCTTGCGTCGCCGCCGTGCCCGCGTCGGAAGTCGGCAGCTTCTTCAACGAGTAGGTATAGATGAAGTAGCCGACGGCAACGGCTACCAGAAGGGAAGCTAGCGATTTCATTACTCTATTTTCCTCCCGCATTTCCTTTTCGCAAGCCTTCTGCAGCCGCTGGCGCACAATTGGTAACAACCCACGGCAATTTCTCCCCGCTCGCAACTCTTCCTGCTATGCTTCTTTCCACGCCGTGCCTCTCACGGTTCGATTCTCCCCTCCGGACAGGTTCCATGGATACCCTACTGCTTCCGCTTGAATCGCGTTCCATCGAAAAACTCCGCGAGCAGGATCTCGAAGAGGCTCGCACCATCCAAAACGTGATGCTCCCCGCGCATCCCCTGCGCACCGAGGAGGTCACCATCTCGCACGAATTTCAGCCCGCCGCCGAAGTGGGTGGAGATTATCTCGACTATTTCTCCCTCAGTGACGGCTCCGTCGGCCTGTATATCGGCGACGTTTCCGGCAAAGGCCTTCCCGCCGCGCTTTACGCCGCGCTCGCCGTCGGCACACTCCGCGGCGTTCACAAAACCGGCCAGCATCCCGGCCGCGTTCTCGCAACCTTGAACGAACGCCTGCTTCTCCGCGGCATTCCCGGCCGCCACACCGCCATCCAGTACGCGCTCTTCGACCCCCGCACCGCCCGTATGCGCATTGTCAGCGCCGGAATGCCCGGCCCGCTGCTCCTTCGCGGCAGTGAGTCCAACCTCCTCCAGATCGCCGGTCTGCCCCCGGGCCTGTTTTCCGGCGCCACATACGATGAACTCGCATTGGAGCTCCTGCCCGGCGATTCGCTCCTTTTTTTCACCGACGGACTCACCGACGCCCGCAACTCCCAGGACCAGGAATTTGCCATGGACGGCATCCGCGACGTCTGCCGCCGCCACGCCGGCGAAGCCCCTCTCGATCTCCTCGGCCATATCTTTCAAACCATTCAAAGATTCACCACCAACTGCAAACAGTGGGACGACATGACTGCCGCTTATTTCCGTTTCGGTGGCTGACCTTCCATTTCCTGCCCTGCATTGGTCAAATGGGCAAAGCAAACCCTCTTTTCAATTGACCCCACCCGCCTTCCCCAGTTAACTAAAGTTATTATCGATTCGTTTGACCCTAGGAGTCCCCGATGAACAGAAAGTCCCCGCCCGCCGTGGCACTCGTTTGCGTCCTCTCGTATTTCCTGGCCATCCCTTTTGATTCCTTCGCTCTTCCGGATACCCCGAACCAGCGTGCTGGCGAGGTTTCCCGCGTCATTCCCGCCGTCAACATCACCCGCGGCGCGAAATCCATGTCCGCGAACGCCAAAACCGCCGTCGACTGGTTGGACGTCGTCAACACGCAGACCAGTGGCCGCGCCCGCGTCTCGCTCGACGACGGCTCGGTCCTCAACGTCGGGTCGGATTCCTCCGTCAAAGTGGTCAAGCACGATTCCGGCGCGCAACAAACCGATCTCGAAGTCACTGTCGGCAAAATCCGTTCGCAAGCCCAGAAAATTTCCCAGCCCGGCGGCAAATTTGAAGTGCACACGCCCGCCGGTGTTGCCGGCGTTGTCGGCACGGATTTCTATGTGGACTATGAAAACAACGTGATGACCGTGATGGTCTTCGAAGGCCTGGTCAAGGTCTGCAATCTTTCCGGCGTATGCGTGATCGCAAAGGCCGGCCAGTTCACCACCGTGCGCAACAGCGATTCCAGCGGCCCCGCGCCGCCCAATCAGGCCACGCTGTCCGCTCTCTCCGACGCCGTTGCCAGCACCACACTCGAAAACGGGCCGGGTATCGGCCAGGTTCATCACATAACCAAGGGCACCGCCATTGCCATCGGCATTCTCGCGATCATCCCTCTGGTGGTAATCCCGATCGTTGCAACGCGCGGCCAAGGCACACCGGCCACCGCTCCGCCAACCAATCCGCAATGCCCGCCCGGCGACGCGAAGTGCTAGCTGCGGCGCACATTTCCTAGAAATCCAGGGCTCCGGAAGCAGCGTTTTCGGAGCCTTTTCCTTTAGCAACTCTCCCCGCACCAGGCCCATCTAATATTAAGTAGTACCTGGATCGCTTCTCGCCGTTTTGACCGCGCTTGGTCTACCTCCCGGCAGTGGCGTACACTGAATCTTTGAATATTGCGTCTAATTGTGAGTGAGGCACTCTTGAATCAGACAATCCGCGTTTGTCTAACGCGCCCCTTGCGTCTCGGCGCCATTCTTTCCACCCTTTTCCTTCTCGCTTCCGGCTCCCGCCTCCTGGCTCTTCCGCCGGACACTGCTGCAAAGCCTTCGCCGCTCATCGACGCGCTCAAGACCGAGCTGGACCGCTCCATGAAAGTCTATAGCGCGCAGGATCCCGCCGCTTATTTCATCACCTACACGCTGACGGACACCCAGCGCGCCACCGTTTCCGGCTCCAACGGCGCCCTCCTGCAAAGTGACGCTGGCCGCAACCGCTGGCTTGAAGTTGCCGTCCGCACCGGCAGCTATGAACTCGATAACACGCACAAGATTGACGGCCGCCCTGCTCCCGGTGGCAGCCCCGGCACCAACGTTCCCGTTGACGACGATGTGGAAGTAATCCGCCGTGCCCTGTGGCTGCAGACCGATATCCAATATCGCGCCGCCGCCGAAGCCCTCATCAAAATTAAAACCGGCAAAGAAGTGAATGTGCAGACGGAGGAAAACGCCACGCCCGATTTTTCCCGCGAAAAGCCTCACACCTTCACCGGTCCCTGGGTCTCCTTCACGCTGGATCGCACTCCCTGGGAGCAAAAAGTTCGCGACTATACCGCCTATTTCCGCCAGTCTCCGGCGGTCATCAATTCCATCGTCACGTTCACCGCTCAGGCGCAGAACCAGATTCAAGTCAATACCGAAGGCACGCAGCTCCAATTCGGCCAGATTCGCTATCGCCTGGAAATTTTCATCCAGGGCAAAGCCGCCGACGGCATGGACATCAATCGCTATTACAACTTCGATTGGGTTAATCCCTCCGACGCTCCCGACGATAAGGCCGTTCTCGCTGCATCCGTCCAGCTCCGCAAGGAAATGGAGGGTCTCGTCGTTTCTCCCCTCAATGACCCCACCGTCGGCCCCGCGCTGCTCACCGGCCGCGCCGCCGCCGTTTTCTTTCACGAAGTTTTCGGCCACCGCGCCGAAGGCCATCGCCAGAAAGATGTCAACGAAGGCCAGACGTTCGCCAAAAAAGTGGGCGAGCAGATCTTCCCCGATTTCCTCACCGTCGTGGACGACGCCACCAAGAAAAAAGTCGGTACTCAGGATCTCCTTGGATACTACGAATACGATGACGAAGGTGTTCCTTCCGAGCGCGTCGTCCTCGTCGACAAGGGAGTTCTCCGCAATTTCGAAATGTCGCGTTCTCCCTTGAAGGATTTTCCGCATTCCAATGGTCACGGCCGCCGCCAGATCGGTGCCACTCCCGTTTCGCGCCAGGGCAATTTACTCGTCGAGAGCAACAAAATGCTCACCAACGCCCAGTTGCGCGCCAAACTCGTCGAACTCGTCAAGCAGCAGGGCAAACCCTATGGCCTGCTGATTGACGACATCGCCGGCGGCTTCACCTTCACCGGCCGCGGCCAGCCCCAGGCTTTCCAGGTTGAGCCTCTCGTTGTCTATAAAGTCTTCGCCGATGGCCGCCCCGATGAACTCGTCCGCGGCGTGGATATCGTCGGCACCCCGCTAGCCGCCCTCACCAAAATCGTCGCCACCGGCGACACGCCCGAAGTCTTCAACGGTTATTGCGGCGCCGAATCCGGCTACGTGCCTGTCTCCGCCGCTTCACCCGCAATCCTCACTTCCGAACTGGAAGTTCAGAAAAAGCAATCGTCCACCGATCGGCCTCCCATTCTGCCGCCTCCGGCGCACGACTCTCAGAAAGCGGGAGGTCAGTGATGCGCGCCCTTCGACCCTTCGTTCTCTTCCTCGCTCTCGCCGCTTGTTCCGCGGCCTTCGCGCAGGCTCCCGCGGACAACGACCACACGCTCCAGGCCATGCGCGATGAAATGGCTCGCTCCAAAACGCGCCTCGAGCTGCAAATTCCCAAGCTCGATAAGCCCATGCGGCCCTATTACCTCGAGTACCGCCTTCTCGACATGGATGTCCGCGAAGTGACCGCCGAATTCGGCGCGCTCGTCACCACCACGCACACCCGCAATCGCCTGATGAACGTCGAAGCCCGCGTCGGCGATTACAAGCTCGATAGTTCCAATTTCATCAGTGAAGAGGGTTTCCGCGGATTCATCGGCCCATCCGGCACCGTCGGAATCGATCGCGATTACAATTCGCTCCGTCAGGATCTCTGGATCGCCACAGACCAGGCCTTCAAGGAAGCCGTCGAAGCCTATTCGCGCAAGCAGGCCTATCTCAGCAGCCTCGCACGGCAATCGGATATTCCAGATTTCTCTCACGCGCAACCGATTCAACACATCGAGCCGCTCGTCGCTCCGGACTGGAGTTCCCGCAATTGGGAGCAGGAAGCCCGCGACACTTCCGCCGCCCTTCGCGCCTTCCCGCAAATTTATGAGTCCCGCGTCACCTATTACCTCATCTTCACCACCGAATACCTGCTCACCAGCGAGGGCACGGAAGTCCGCGCAAATCGTTCCTACGCCGCCATCGAATCCGGCATGAGTTCGCTCGCCGATGATGGCATGCAGGTGAATCACTTTTATTCCACCTATGCGCCGCTTCCTGGTGAACTCCCTTCGGCCGATGCCGTTCGCAAAGCGCTCAACGTCGCTGGCACCGAACTCATGGCCATGCGCGTCGCACAGCCCGCTCCTGATTACACGGGACCGGTGCTGTTCGAATCGCGTGCCTCCGGCGCGCTTCTTGCCGCGGTGCTCACGCCGTCTCTCAGCGGAGCGCGCCCGCCGCTCGCCTTCCAGCCCGTTGTCGATCAGTTGATGAATAGCCTTGGTGGCCGCAGCGATTGGAGCGGCAAAGTAGGACAGCGCGTTCTGCCGCCCAGCGTTACCCTCGTGGACGACCCTCTCGTTAAGGACTACAAAGGCACTCTCCTTATCGGCGGCTATTCCATTGATGAGGATGGTGTGCCCGGCCAGAAGGTCACTCTAGTCGAAGACGGCAAGCTCAAGGATCTCCTGATGTCCCGGCGTCCTGGCCCGGATTTCGAAAATTCCAACGGCCACGGCCGGAGCTCATTTCTGGCGGACCCGCAGCCCGTCATGAGCAACCTCTTTTTCACTTCCTCCGAGGCAGTCTCGAAGGACGATCTGAAAAAGAAATTTCTCGACGCATGCCGTTCCCAGAAACTCGAATTCTGCATGGTCATCCGCCAGATGGACAATCCCTCGCTCAGCCTGCTTCATCAGGACGATTTCAGCGAACTCCTCGCCAGCTTCGGCGGCAACGCCGGCACGGATCGTCTGACCCTCGTCGTCTACAAAATTTATCCCTCCGATGGCCATGAGGAAATCGTGCGTGGCGCCCGCATCAGCGGCTTCAACCCGCGCGCGCTTCGCAATATTGATGGCATCGGCGACGACGCTTTCGTCTTCAATTACATGCAGAACCAGACCGTCGGCGTCGCCGGCACCGCCCTAGCCGCATTCGGGTCCGCGCAAAACGGCTTGCCCGCTTCCGTCGTCGCTCCCTCCCTGTATTTCCAGGAACTCGACGTCCGCGGCGCCCGCGGCGAACCCAAGCACCTCCCCATAATCCCCGAACCCCCTATGACCCCCAAAACCTCCGGCTCACCAACCGCCCGGTAACATTGGGAGCGCCACCTCTTCATCAACCCGCGAACTGTGCGGGTTGAATCTCCAGATTGGCCACTCTTCACCTATCCGCTCCGTTGCGTGCGCATCTCCAGATTGCACGTTCTCCTTTGTAGCGGCCGCCTTCCGAGGCGGGCGCTTTTTTCCTCTCGATTTTCTGAGCTCACTTCCGTTCCTGCCCCGACACGTTCGGAAACACCGTTCCCTTCTCCCCCTTTTTCACCACTCCCCCTCCACCTGATGTAACCTAATTTCATGGTCCTCGCCCGAGCCCTCCAGGCCGCCATCCAGGAAAAGAAACGCGCCGCCCTTCTCAGCATCGGTTCCGCCGCTCTTCTCCTCTGCCTCAAAACGTTCCTCGTCCTCCGCACAGACAGCCTCGGCATCCTCTCCGAAGCCCTCCACTCCGGTCTGGACCTCGTCGCCGCCGTCATCACCTTTCTCTCCGTCCGAGTTTCTGATCAACCTGCAGACGAGCGCCACCCCTACGGCCACGGCAAATTCGAAAATTTCTCCGCCTTCATCGAAACCGGCTTGCTCTTCCTCACCGCCGTCTACATCATCTATGAAGCCTTCTACCGCCTCTTCTTCCACACCGTCCATATTGAACCCAGCCTAACCGCCATCCTCATCCTTCTCGTCGCTCTCGCCATTGATTTCACGCGCGCGCACACGCTCAATGCCGTCGCCCGGCGTCATGCCAGTGAAGCCCTGGAAGCCGACGCGCTCCATTTTTCCACCGACGTCTGGAGCACCATCGTCGTCATCTTCGGCATCGCCCTCGTCTGGGCCGGCATTCGCTGGAATCTTCCCTGGCTCTCCTACGCGGACTCCCTCGCCGGCCTTGCCGTCGCCGGAGTAATTCTCTGGGTCGGCTCGCAACTCGGTCGCCGCACGCTCGACGCCCTTCTCGACGCCGCGCCAGAGGGCATGCAGGACGAAATCATGGCCGCCATCCGCGGCATCAATGGAGTGCTGCAGGTGGATCGTGTTCGCCTCCGGCGCGCCGGCAATCGTTATTTTGTGGACGCCACCATCAGCGTTGCCCGCACCGCCAATCTCGAGCAGGTCCACGAACTCACCGACCGCATCGAAAAGCGCGTCGCGCAAATCGTTCCCGCTGACGTCATCGTTCACGCGGAGCCTCGCGCGCCCCGAGATGAGCATCTGTTCGAAACCGTGCGCGCCGTCGCTCTCCGCCTCGGCCTCGCCGTCCACGATGTCACGGCGTCCCAGCAGGACGATCACCTCTTCGTCGAACTTCATCTTGAAGTGGACGAAAATCTTTCCCTCAGCGAAGCCCACCGCCGCGCCACCGAACTCGAAGACGGCATCCGCGGTCTAGGCAAGGGCAACGTCGACGTCAACATTCACATCGAGCCGCTCGGCCGCCACATCGCCACGCCAGATGTTCGTGCCGGGGAAATGCGCCAGCTCGAATTGGCCGTCGAATCTTTTCTCAACAACATGCCTTCCACTTACGATGAACTCTTAAATACCCATGACGTCCGCGTCCGCCAAGTCGAGCACCACATCCTCGTCTCCTGCCACTGCTCCATGAAGGGCGATCTCTCCATCACCCGCGTCCACGATGTCACCGCCGCCCTCGAAGACTCCGTAAAAGAACGCTTCCCCCAAATCTCCCGCGTCACCATCCACCCTGAGCCCCCCGACGCCTCCTGACCTTCTTCTGTCATCCCGAGCGAAGCGGCCCGATTTTTCTTCCGCGCCGGGGTTTGGCGCGTCGGGCCGCGGAGTCGAGGGATCTCGGCGACCTCGTGCTTCTGGTACTGAAACCAAGACTCCTGCTTACCTTCCTCGTTTGACACCCGTCCAATCCCCGCATAGCCTGTCTTTCGGCAATTTTTTCCGTCGATCTCATGGGAGTCCCACGCATGCCCAAAATCCGCAATCCTTTTCTGCGCACATTCCTTGCTCTTCCCCTCCTCTTCTCCCCGGCCTTCGCCCAAACGCCCGTCGATCCATCCGAATCCGCCATGCAAACCATCCACGCCGACGCCATCCGCGCGGACATGGCCTTTCTCTCCGACGATCTTCTCGAAGGCCGCGGCACCGCGACGCGCGGCCATCAACTCGCCGCCAAATTCATGGCCACGCAATTCGAATCCATCGGCCTTTCTCCCGCAGGAGACAACTCCACTTATTTTCAAAACGTCCCCATGCGTTCGGTCCGCATCGATGAAGCCAATTCCACGTTCACGCTAATCCACGACGGCAAGTCCGAAGCGCTGGTCATCCGAAAGGATTTCCTCCCCTTCCCGGATCCCGCGCGCAAAGTCAGCTCCGTCGAAGCCCCCGTCGTCTTCGTCGGCTTCGGCGTCACCGCTCCCGAACAGAATTACGACGATTACAAGGGCATCGATGTGAAAGGGAAAATCATCGCTATCCTCTATCAGGCGCCCAATTTCGAATCCTCGCTGAAAGCCCATTATTCTTCCGGTGAAGTAAAGCTGGCCAACGCCGCCGCCCACGGCGCCATCGGCATCATCGTCCTCGATGATCCCATCCTGGAAGGCATGTATTCCTTCAGCGAGCGCGTCCGCGACCTCGCCCAACCCACGCTTCGCTGGCTCGATAAGCAGGGCCAGCCCAACGATTATTTCCCGCAGATTCAAGCCGCGGTGGAACTCAGCCTCGATGCCACCAAGGCCTTCTTCCAGGGGAGCGGCCACACCGCCGAAGAAGTTTTTCAAGCCGCGAAAGACGGCAAGTCCCTCAGCTTTCCTCTCGCCGTCACCGCCAAAATTCATAACGAACAAACACTCACAGACGTCTCCAGCCCCAATGTCGTCGCCAAACTCGAAGGCAGTGATCCCACTCTCAAAAACGAATATCTTGTTTACACCGCCCACCTCGATCATTTGGGCATCGGCGAACCCGTCAAAGGCGACTCCATCTATAACGGTGCTCTCGATAACGCTTCCGGCTGCGCCATCCTCCTCGAAGTCGCTCGCGCCTTCTCGCAAATGAATCCGCATCCCAAGCGTTCCATCCTGTTTGTCGCCGTCACCGGAGAAGAAGCGGGTCTCCTCGGCTCAGATTATTTCGCCAGCTTTCCCACGGTCCCCAAGGAATCCATCGTTGCCAACGTCAATATGGATGAAGACCAGATGCTCTGGCCGCTCGAAGATATCATTCCTTTTGGCGCCGAACATTCCAGCCTCGAAAATGTCGCCAAGCGAGCCGCCGCGCGCCTCCATCTTGATCTCAGTCCCGATCCCATGCCCCAGGAAGTCATCTTCATCCGCAGCGATCAATATTCTTTCGTCAAGCAGGGCATCCCCGCGCTTTATCCCACTCCGGGCATCAAGTCCAATAATCCCAACATCAAGCCCGCCGAAATTTTCCAGAACTGGGAAGCCACCCGCTATCACCAGCCCTCCGACGACATGCAGCAGCCCGGTCTTGATTTCGCCCAAGCCGTCAAATACGCCGACTTCATCTTCCTCTCCGGCTGGTACATCACCCAGGATCCCGCCCGCCCCACTTGGAACCCCCACGACTTCTTCGGCGACCGCTATTCCCACCCCTCCCGGTAGCACGGGCTTAAGCCTGTGCACCTTCGTGTAGGGGAGGCTTTACGCCGCCTTCTGTCTGTTAATCCCTGGGTGCCGCACCCTGGGTTTTACAGGGTGCGGGTTTTTCCTTCTGCCCCCACTTCCCCGAATCCCCCTCCGATGCTATCCTCCGCCCAATTCCCATGCCTCCCCTCTACCTCGTAAAACGAATCACCGCCCAATCAGGAGCCCACACATGAAACTCACCCCACTCGTCGTCTCGTTAGTATTTCTCTTCACAGCCCCATCCAAACCTCTCTCCCAAGCTCCGCCCGCCGAAAAATCCGCCCCCAAGCTCTATGGCTGCACGGAGTCCGATATCAAGAGCTACACCGCTCGCCACGCCACCGGCCTTATCAAAGCCGACGGCCTTCTCGACGAGCCCGACTGGCAGAAAGCTGAAAAATCTCCGCGCTTCGTGGATATGGCCACCGGCGATGCCGCCTTCTACTCCACGCGTTCCGCAGCTCTCTGGGACGACCAGAATCTCTACATCGCCTTCTGGATCGAGGAGCCCCTCGTCCAGGCGCATCTCACCGGTAAAAATCCACTCATCTTCAACGAAAACGACGCCGAAGTTTTCATCGACGGCGGTGACACCTACTACGAATTTGAAACCAACGCCCTCGGCACCCAATACCAAATGTTTTACATCTGGCGCGACGCCTATAAACAAGGTGGGCGCTTTGATATTCCCGAATTCGATCCCGTCAAAAACAATGCCATGACGTTCGGTGGCGATTACGATCGCCAGGCTCCTACCTTCTGGAAGGGCACCAATCCCCGTGGCCTGCGCTGGGCCTATTTCGGCTGGCAATTTCCCGGCTTGCAGAGCGCCGTCCATGTCGATGGCACGCTCAACGACAACTCCGATGTCGACAAGGGTTGGACCGTCGAACTCGTCTTCCCCTGGAAAGGCGCGAAGTGGCTCGCAGGTGATCGTCCCCTTCCTCCTAAAGAAGGCGACGTCTGGAAAATATTCTTCGGCCGCTTCGAACTCCTGAAAATCGCCGGCCACGAAGTCGAGCCCCACCCGGGCTGGTCCCTCAACCCCCACGGCGTCTACGACACCCACCTCCCCCAATGCTGGACCGCCGTCCACTTCTCCACCCACCCAGTAGGCGCACAATAATTCGTGCCCTCCGAGGGTTTAACTCCCCCGCACCCCACAAAACTTGTAGGGGCCGAGCTAGCTCGGCCCTCTTGGGTTGAATTCCCGCAACCACAAAACCTGTAGGGGCACGATACATCGTGCCCTCTTGGGTCTAACTCCCCGCATCCCCTCGCGACCAATAATCACCCTCTCAAAAATCTTTCCCTCTCCTCCCGGGCCAATTTTCGCTAAAGTAAACCGATCATTCCGGAGGCATCCAATGACCAATACCAACCCACTCCCCCGCCTAGCCCTCTGCCTCGCCATCACTTTCGCAATTCCCGCGCTCGCCCAAAACGAACACATGCACGCGCACCACTCCGAAGCCATCGAGCAACTCGGAAAGGTCTCCTTCCCCGTCTCCTGCGCTCCCGACTCACAGAAATCCTTCGAACGCGGCGTCGCCCTCCTCCACTCCTTCGGCTACGAAGAAGCCGAACAGCAATTCTCCGAAATCGCCCAAAAGGATCCCAGTTGCGCCATGGCTCACTGGGGCATCGCCATGAGCCTCTTCCACCAGCTCTGGGAACGCCCGCAGGAGCCCTCGCTTCAGCGCGGCAACCAGGAAATGGAAACAGCTCAGAAGCTCGGCGCCAAAACCGACCGCGAGCGCGCCTACATCTCCGCCCTCGCCATTTTTTACCGCGACCCCGCCGCCAAGGAATACGAAAAGCGCGTCACCGCCTATTCCGATGCCATGAGCAAGCTCTACCAGGAATATCCCAAAGACCTCGAAGCCGGCGCCTTCTACGCGCTCTCCCTACTCGCCGCCGAACCTGCCGGCGACACCTCGCACGCCGCCAGCAAAAAAGCCGTCGCCATCCTCATGCCCTTGTTCCAGCAGGACCCCGATCATCCCGGCCTCGCGCATTACATCATTCACGCCTGCGACAATCCGCAGATGGCTCCACTCGCCCTCGATGCCGCCCGCAGCTACGCGCAGATCGCCCCGTCCTCCGCGCACGCGGTCCACATGCCTTCGCACATCTTCGCCCGCCTCGGCCTTTGGCAGGAAAGCATTCAATCCAATCTGAAATCCGTCGCCATCACCGAAAAATCCTCCGAACTGTATATGCGTGGCCACGAACTCCACGCCCTGCACTTTCTTCTCTACGCTTATTTGCAAACCGGTCAGGACGAAGCCGCCCGCCACATCGTCGAGCAAGCCGAGCAGATTATCGCCAGCGCTCCCAAGGACGGCAACGATGACGGCATGCGCGAATATCTCGATTACGCCGCCGTCGACTTCCCTTCCCTCTACGATCTCGAGATGCATCACTGGTCCGAGACCGCCGCGCTGCCGCCGCCCAGCTCCGGGCCGCAATATCAAATGATCACGTTTTGGGCGCGTACCATCGGCTCCGCGCGCATGGGCGACGCAGAAGCCGCCCGCGCCAACGCGAAAAAATTTGCCGAAGCCCAGGAAGCTGTGCGGAATTCAAAATACGCCTACATCTTGCAAGGGCCGAACACGCTTCACGGCGAAGTCCAGGCTTGGCTCGCGTTCGCCGAAAAGAATAACGACGAAGCCGTCCGCCTCATGCGCCAGGTTGCGGACACCCAGGACCAGGTTGGCAAAGGCGAAGTCTCCATCCCCGCGCGCGAAATGCTCGGCGATATGCTGCTCTCTTTGAATCAGCCCCAGCAGGCCCTCGCCGAATACGAAAAATCCATGAAGATCGATCCCAACCGTTTTAATGGCCTCGCCGGAGCCGCTCGCGCCGCCGAACTCTCGCACGATCCCGCCAAGGCCAACACCTACTATGCCCAACTCCTCAAAAACTGCGGCGACGCTCCCCACTCCAACCGCCCCGAGCTCCGCGCCGCCAAGCAAACCCTTTCCACCGCCAACCACTAACCCGCCCCGGCATCACCCATCTGTAGGGGCACGATACATCGTGCCCTTTTGGGGTTAGATTTCTCCCCAACCCAAAAAGTTTGTAGGGGCCGAGCTTGCTCGGCCCTCTTGGGTCTAACTCCCCACATCCCCCCGCCCAATTCCCGCGTCCAATCAATCGACACTCCAAATATTCCCCAGCGTCAAACCGGAAATCCACCACCCCGGTTTGTTCTATAAGTAGGGGCACGATACATCGTGCCCTCTTCGCTGGGGAGGAAGGCGCGATGCGGAGGCTCATGTGACTGACGATTCCTTCCCTCTGGCCCTGCCCCTGCCGCGATGGGCGGCCGGCTCCTCGGAGGTCACCACGCTGTACAGCGAATTGCGCAAACCCTTGCTGCGCTATCTGGTCTGCCTCGGTCTCTCCGCCGACGAAGCGCAGGACGTCATACAAGACGCCTTCGTCAGCCTTCAGCGCCACCTGGCCTCCGGCGGTGCGCAAGACAACATGCGCGGCTGGCTCTTCCGCGTTGCGCACAACGCCGCGCGCAATCGCCAGACCAGCTATCACCGCCGTTTCGCCCAGCCACTCGACGCGGAAATGCAAATCCTCGCGGCACAGGCCACGCCGGAGCAGGCCCTGCTCGAAAAAGAAAAGTTCCATCACCTCGTCGCGGCTATCCGCCAGCTTACAGCACCAGAGCGCGAGTGCCTCCTGCTGCGCGCCGAGGGCTTGCGCTACCGCGAAATCGCGGATGTATTGGAGATGGCCACTTCCACAGTGGCAGAGACCGTGGATCGCGCCATCCGGAAATTAGCGGAGAAATGCAATGTGTGAACATCAACCAAACTTGATCGCCTGGCTCGATGAAGAACTTTCCCCCATCGAAGCCGCCTCCGTCGCTCGTCACGTGGAGTCCTGCGAATCTTGCCGCGTCCGATTCGCGTCGCTCCAAAACGCCAGCGAAAACTTCCGCCTCTATCGCGACGCGGTCTTCGCCGCCAACTCCAACCCCAAATTTTCTCGCTGGACCCCCGTGCTCGCCGCAGCCGCGCTCGTCGCCGCGGCCGCATTGTTTCTGCTCTACCCCCGCAAACTTGTCCCGATTCCGCCGCCAACCCCCGTGCCGATAGTCGCGGCCACCAGCGTGCCAGCTTCCGAGCCACAACCCGCAACCTCGGAAACTCCCGCGCCGCATAAAACACTGCATCCCCGCCGTGCGAATTCTCCGCAGCCGCGCGCCACCGCCAACTGGCATCCCACGGAAACCGCCGTCGAAATCGCGATCCCTGCGGACGCCATGTTCGCCCCCGGCGCCCTTCCGCCCGGAATGAACTTCATCGCTGAAATGAGCATCGCGCCAGACGGCTCCGTCCGCCAGGTCCGTTTGCGCCAGTAAATTGCAATTGATTTGTGATAAAAGGAGAACCACTCACCATGAAACGTGCATTGCTGCTTGCCTTCCTCGCCGCCTCCTGCGTTTGCGCCCAGGAAAAGGGAGACGTTGTCTATCAGACCTCCGGTACGGTCAGCGCCATGGCCTTTCTCGGCCCCACCGATCCCGTGCTCGGCGCGCCCTATTCCGCCACGCTCACCAATGAATCCGTGCAGACCCTCGCCGACGGCAATCGCATCGCCCAAACCAGCACCGGCACCACCGCCCGCGATTCCCAGGGACGCACGCGCCAGGACATGGCCCTGCCCGCCCTGGGCAATCTCGCCGCCGCCAACTCCCCGCATCTCGTCTTCATTCAGGATCCCGTCGCGCAGGTTTCTTACACTCTCAACCTCACCGAGAAAACCGCGCAGAAAATGCCCGCGCCCCCGCCGCCACCCCCGCCTTTTCCCGGTGACGCCGCCGCTCCCGCCGGCGCCTCAGTCGGCACGCGTGTCGTCACGCGCGGCGCGGTTCCGCTCCCGCCTCCAGACGCCATGCCCGGCGCAATGGGGATGGCCACCGGACCGGTCGTTTTCCAAAAACAAATCTTCACCAACGATTCAGCCCACGTCACCACGGAAGACCTCGGCTCGCAAACCATGGAAGGCGTCCTCGTCACCGGCGTTCGCACCACGCACACCATTCCCGCCGGCGAAATCGGCAACGACAAGCCCATTATCATCACCACCGAAGTCTGGAAATCCGCCGACCTCAAAACCATCGTCTATAGCAAGCGCACCGACCCGCGCATGGGCGACGTCACCTTCCGCCTCTCCAACATCGTCCGCACCGAACCCGACCCCGCCCTCTTCACCGTCCCCCCCGACTTCAAACTGGTCGACTCCCCCCAGCCAATCCTCTACCGCACCAAGCAATAATTTCCCCGCACCCGTAGGGGCACGATAAATCGTGCCCTCTTCTCCCCTCCCCTCCTCGTTCCTCCATGTAGGGGCGGCTTTAAGCGCCTTCTTCTCTTCGCGCCCCTCCTCTTCCTCTCTGCCACGTGCCACCTCCCCGCAGAGGGTGCACTTCTATCAGCCAAGGGCTTACCTCAGACATCCGCCGCCTAGGGTGTCGGAGCTTTAGCTCCGACATTAGTCAGCCATGAAACCTGGACTTCAGCCCCTGAGGCATTGCCTATCCTCGTTCGGGTGCGGTTTTTCTCTTCTCCGTCTGAACACCGCCAAATTGTCCCTACCACTCCTCCCAATCCCCTCCAAAATCCGTAACTATGGAAATCCCCATCCGCGAAGCGCTCCACCGGGATCTTCCCCATCTCGTCCGTCACCGCCGCGCCATGTTTGAAGACATGGGCCACCGGGACCCGGCCGTTCTCGACCGCGTGGATCAGGCCTCCCGGGAATATTTCGCTCACGCCCTGCAGGACGCCACCTACAAAGCCTGGCTCGCCGAACTCCCCACCGGCGAAATCGTCGCCGGCGGCGGCATTGTCCTCGCCCGTTGGCCGGGGCATCCCACCGAAACCCTTCCGCAGCGCGCCTGGATTCTCAACATGTATACCGAACCCCATGTGTGCGCCGCCAGGGCCTCGCCAGGCGCATTCTCCAGATCATGATTGATTGGTGCCGCGCCAACGACTTCGCCAACGTCTCCCTCCACGCCAGCACCGCTGCCCGGCCCCTCTACGAATCCCTCGGCTTCCTCCCCACCAACGAAATGCGCCTCCCCCTCTGCTAAGCCGGCGAGCGGCTAAGAAACAACTTGCTGGCCCCATTATTTCGATAGGTCGAGAGTCTCAAACCGCATGCATTCAAAGCAAAAATATGCGAAGGGTGCCCCAGGTTCGATTTCGGAACCTGGGTCTCGGGTTGGAATTTTGTTTTGTTTCGGGAGATACGGAAAACTCGGGAACAGTCGGAAGGTTCCCGTTAAATCAGCGGAAATTGAAATCAGGAAAGCTTCCCTTCTGTTTCCCAGAGTTTCGAAGGGTGGCTGCTACAATCGGGAGAGCTGAGGTCCAACGCCCCGATCCCGGGAACGCGGATCCAAACGGATCACATTGGATCTAGAAGGAACGGAGAAAAAAGCAGGGCCGTATTTTCCCCGATGGTAAGGTCAGTCCGAAATGATGAGTTCACTCGATCAAAAAACCGAACGAGACGCGGCTTTTGCCCACATCAACGACAAGCTCGCGAATGGCAGGACTCTTTCTAGACTTCTCCTCAAAGCGATTCAGCATAAAGTTGGCAAGTACACCTACCTGAGCCCCAAGCAACTTACCTCCGTCGAGTGTCTTCAGTTCGAACTTGGCCATACCGTCGCCCCTTCCGCACCCAGAGCGATCAGGGTGGGAAACATAACCGGTGTAGCATCCCCGAAAGTTAACACCCAGAAAGAGCTAGCCGAACACATTCGGCAATGGCTAATCGATCCAGCGCACTTTGTGTTATTGCAAAACTTTCTTGCCGAGTCGTCAGACAATTGGCTGCTGCGGGCAAAATCTCAAATCTGCGTCTGCGGGACCGAGGTGTACCATTCGTTGCTCCACTCCGATCGATCGAATGACACCATTTCGGCGGCAATTCGCGAAGCCGAAGATGGGCACAATTTCGTCGGCATGGTGGGGTGCATTCCCGATGGCTCGCCCATACATATTTCAGTTCAACAGCTCTCCCTTACGGATTTGGAAAGGATTGCGTCATCCGCGGAGTGTATTTTTGTTTCAGCGTATGACGGAGAGGGATATCTGATATGGCAGGAGAAACCGGGAGACGTGCAGCAGTGATATTCTTTCGATCGTTTCCATGCCAGTGGTTTTCAAATTTCGACTCGGGCCACCCGCCCGCTTACTTTAAAAACTCGAAGGGAATCGAAAAATGCAAAGAAATCTCCGCTTGCTCCTGGTTTCGCTGATCGTCCTTGTCTCGATTGCCTATGGGCAACAACAGGAAAAGCGAATCCGTACTGTAACGACGGGGGCACCCGAAGGGGCCAACTGGCTTTCCTGGGATCAGGGCGTCCGAATCGGTTTCGTACGTGGTTACCTTGCCGGTCTCCACACCGGCTACCGAGACGGTTGCTTTGGTTCGGGCACTGATAAACCCGCCTCGACTAACGCCAAAAGTGCCCTGGACTCACAAATTAGCAACTGTTTGGACAAGGCGCTGAGATTCTCGAAGGAACCGGAGTATTACGAATCAACTGTGACCAAGTTCTATGAAACGTACCAATCCGATCTTGGTCTCCCGCTTGTTGAGGTACTCAGGCTACTCTCTGATTCCGAAAGCAAAAACACTCTGGAGATACATCGATGGTTTGTTTCCTCCAACAATTAGGTAGGGGCGGGAGGTTGGCACAATCTCAATTCCACATTCTGTTCGAAACGAAAAATACGCGGAGGGTGCCCCTGGTTCGGTTTCGGAACCTGGGTCTTGGGTTGCACTTTTCTTCGTTTCGAACCGTTGACCGCCAACGGTTAGCTCATTCCACGGGTTAGACTTTTCTTCGCTTCAAAATGTCAGCTGTTGGCTATCGACTTTCAGCCTTCCTCCCGCTTTCTTTCCCGTTACTCATTGCGCGCAAAATCGTCCCAGTACTATAAAATACTATTGATACAAAATACCTATTGCGGGGAAAATCCCCCATGTCCTCGCGGGGATTTCTCTCTCTTTCCACCCCGCCGCTTCTCGTCCCAACCCAAAATTCTCCTAAGTCCAATGTTTCCCCTACATACGCGCGACGCACCCGTAACTCCAATCATTCCCATACATACGCAAAAACAGGGGGGTGGCTCCCTCCAATTCCCAACCCGCAGGACACGGGCCACAAGTCACTCTCCGCCCTGTCGGCTTCGCGCGTCCCTCTAACTCCTTTCCCTACGTCTCTTACGCGAACCCCCGGGGGTACCCCTCACCATTTTTCGCGCCCCAATCACGGAACACAGACCACAGGTCACAGGCCACGACCCCACTCCTTCCTTTACCTCGAATCTCCCGCTACAATCGCGCCATGAAACCCAGCCCCCGCCTGAGTCTCCTCCTCCTCTCCATTTTCTATTTTCTCTTCTCCACTCCGGCCCGCGCCCAATATTGGTCCCTGCAGGACACCTTCGTCCTCACCGACGTCAACATCATCGACGTCCGCACCGGCGCCATCCTTCCCGACCAGGTGGTCATCATTGAGAAGAACCGCATCCGCGAAGTCGGCCCGCGCAAGACCACCCGCTACCCCTCCAATGCCGCCTCCGCCAGCGCCCGCGGCGGCTTCCTGATCCCCGGCCTCTGGGACATGCACGTCCATCTCGTCTTCGGCGAATGGTTTCCCAACGCGCAGGATATTTCCCTCCCGCTCTTCGTCGCCAACGGCATCACCGGCGTTCGCGACATGGGCAGCGAACTCACCATCGTCCAGAAATGGCGCAACGCCATCGAAGCCGGCGAAATCATCGGCCCGCGCATCTTCACGCCCGGCCCGATGCTCGATGGTCCTAAGCCCAATTTCCCCAGTTCCGTTGCCATCACCACTCCCGAAGACGCCCGCAGAGCCGTGGACGATCTCAAGCAGGGCGGCGCCGATTTCATCAAGCTGCAATCGCTGATTCCCCGCGACGCCGTTTTCGCCATCGCCGAGGAAGCCAAAAAGCAGGACATCCCCTTTGAAGGCCACGTACCCGATTCCGTCCGCGCCAGCGAAATGTCCAATGCAGGCATGCACAGCTTCGAGCATCTGATCGGCATCTTTGAAGGCAGCTCTCCGCTGGAAGACGAATTTCTCAAGGGTGGCAAATCCGAAAGCAAGTTCCTCGCTTCCTACGATCCAGAGCGCGCCGCCGCCCTCGCGCAACTCCTCGCCAAAAATCAAACCTGGCAATGTCCCACGCTCGTTTGGGAACGCGGCGGCAATCTTTTGGACGTCACCGACTTCAGCAAAGACACCCGCGCCAAATACGTTCCCGCCTACTGGAAAGACCACACCTGGAAAATCTTCACGCAGCAGGTCCAGACGCAGTTCAACACCGAGGACCTCGCCACGCGCCAGGCTTTCGTCGCCAAGGAACTCGAAGTCGTCCAGCTCCTCCATAACGCCGGCGTTCCGTTTCTCGCCGGCACGGACACGCCTCCCGGCGTCTACATCTTTCCCGGTTTCAGCCTGCACGAAGAGCTACAACGCTTCGTTGCCGCGGGCTTCACGCCGCTCGAAGCCTTGCAGACCGCCACGCTCAATCCCGCAATCTTCTTTCACAAGGAAAGCGATATGGGCACGGTGGAAAAAGGAAAATTCGCGGACCTCGTCCTGCTGGAAGCCAACCCGCTCCTGGATATCCGCAACACGCAGAAAATCGCAGCCGTCATCGTCGACGGCCACTATCTGGGCCGCGCCGACCTGCAGAAAATCCTGGATAAAGTGGAAAACACCGCCAATCAGGAACCGCCCAAACAAAAAACCGGAACCGTATTTCAATGAGCCGGATTCAGAGAGCAGTCATGCAACCGCCGTTCAAGCGGACTCTGAACGTCCAGCCTCATCCTCTTCTTCCTCTTCCGCAGGCTCCGGGAGCGATTCCACCTGCGCAACCCGTCGCATCTGGAATCCCTGTGCCGTATCGCGGAATCCAGAGCCGACCAGCCGCTGCGCTATTGCATGTTCGCGCGCGAGCACATCATTGATCTCGCCAATCAGCATTCCCGAACGCCGACCCTGCCAGCGCACCGCAAGTTCCGCCAATTTTCCGGCCAGCGCCCGCGCGAACTGCCCGCGTTCCGGTTCATTCTCTGGCAAGAACACGCGCAGCGCCGGATTCTGCTTCCGCACAAACGCCGCCAGATTTCCATTCACCAGAATCACGCCCGCTCCACGCGTGCGAGACATTCCGTGCCCAACATTCGCCACGTCTTCATCCGCCCGCGATCGCGGCCACGCCAGAATCGTCCCATACGGATTCGCCGGATCCACCGCTGCCAGAAATACCGCTTCCGGCGCCTCTGGGTCCACACGCTGCGTGCGCAGCAGATCCACCGCTGCGGGCATAGCGAATTGCGCCGCACCCAGTCCCTCCACAAACATTCCGCGACGAATCCATCCGCTCTCTTCCATCGTTTTCAGCGCGGGATAGATCGACGGGTACCCGCCGGGAATATTCTCGGCCAGCGCCGTCTCCCGCATCGCAATTCCGTGCCGCGCCAATAATTGCTGCGCGATGTTGGCGCTCCACTGCGTCACCGTCAGTGGCGCCGCGATTCGCTGCCGCACCAGCGACCATCGACCCTGCGGCCTTCCGCCCGCCGATGTTCGCGTGCGCAGCCTTCGCAGCAGTTCCGGCGATCCGGGAGGTCCATCCGCCAGAATTGCCCGGTCGCGTTTCCGTTCGTCGGGGAAAAGCAAACTGCGCAGCGGATGCAAAGTATCGTTCGTCGCTCGGCCAGACCACGCAAGCTCCCAAAGCGCTTCCTGCGTCTCGCGCGGGAATCCACCCACTGCCGAGTGCACTTGGGCATAGAACGAAGCACCATTCGCGCCAAGAAACTCTTCAATCTTCCGTGCGCGCTCGGACATCTCTGGCGCACTGCCGCGAATTTCCTCGGGGGGAAACAGAAGCGGCAGTGAATCCGTCAGATACAGCGCGATTCGCCCGTCGCGGTCGCCAACCTGCTCCAGCCCAACCCAAACGATTTCCCCCGCGGCCATCAGTGTATCGAGATCGCCGGCCCGAAAATCCGCCAGCCGCGCCGGCAGAATCTCCCGTTCGAGCTCCGAAGCCAGCAACGCCGCGCCCTGCAACGACTCGATCACGTCGAGCAGCGCATCCATTCCTTTGCGCTTCACCGCAACGCCCTGCCATCGCGCCAGGAATCGCGCGTACGCCGCCTGCGCTACCGGTTCCACTTCCTTCCGCAATCGAGCCAGGCTCTTGCGGCGAATCTGTTGTAGGATTTCCAGATCGCACCATTCGTGTTGCGCGCCGCGCGGCCGAAACTCGCCTTCCAGCAATTGCCCCCGGCCATGCAATTCGTGCAGCGTTGCGCTTGCCGCATCGGACGAAATCCCATAACGCGTCGCAACTTCCTGCGTCGTAAATGGCCCATGCGTCCGCGCATAACGGCGCACCATTTCACGGAGCGGATTTTCCGCGCGCTGCAGGAAAACGTCCGGAATCTCGGCGGGCAATGAAACGCCGAGCGCATCGCGATACCGCGCTGCATACTCCACTGGAACGAAACGTTCGCCGCCGCCGATACGTACAGAAACCGCGCGGCCCGCATTCACCAGTTCCGAAATCCCCGCCGCAATTTCCGGACTGGCTGCGCGCGCGGCAATTTCCTCGGCGGAAAGATCGCTGAGTTTCAAAAGAAGATCGTGCAGTCCATCCGTGTGCCGCGCGTGATATTCCGGATCCAGAAATTGCAGCCGTGCTTCCACCTCTTCGATTGCGATGGGATCCAGCAGTTCGCGCAGATCCGTGTCGCCCAGGATTTGCTCCAATTGGGATGCGTCAATCGAAAGCGCCTGCGCGCGCCGCTCCGCCAGCGGCGCATCGCCGTCATAGATATAATTCGCTACATAGGAAAAGAGCAGGGAAGCAGAGAAAGGCGACGGCTTTTCCGATTCCAGGCGCGTCACGCGGATTTCACCCCGCTCGATGGAAGCCAGAATCTGCTGCGCCGCCGGCATATCGAAGAAATCGCGCAAGCACTCACGGTAACTTTCCAGCAGAACCGGGAACGTGGGAAAGTGCGCCGCCACCGCCAGCAGATCCGCGGCGCGTTTCCGCAGTTGCCACAGCGGCGCGCGCTGCCCCGCGCGGCGTTTCGGCAGCAGCAAGGCGCGGCCCGCCGCCTCGCGGAACTTCGCGGCGAACAGCGAACTCCCGCCCAGTTGCCGCAGCACCAGTTCGCGAAACTCCTGCGCCGAAGGAAGCAGCAACGCCGTCTCGATCGGATCATCATTGTCCGGAATGCGCAGCACGAAACCATCGTCGGACCACAGCGACTGCACTTCCATCTCAAGCGCGGCGCGCAGTTTCGATGTCACCGCCATGCACCATGGAGCATGCACGCGGCTGCCGAACGGAGAAAGCACGCAAATACGGCGGTCGCCCAGTTCGTCACGGCAAACCTCGATCACGATGTCCTGGTCGCTGGGCACTTTTTGCGTGGCGGCGGCCTGCTCTTCGACATACCGCAGCAGGTTTTCGGCGGCATTCACATCCAGGCTGTGTTGTTCCACCAGTTGCGTGAACGCGGCCGTTCGCGGTATCCGCAAAAGCTCTCGCGTCATTTCGCCGATGTGCCGCCCGAATTCCGCTGGGCGTCCCGGAGCGTCGCCTTTCCAGAACGGCATCTTGCCCGGCTCGCCGGGGGCAGGCGAAACGATCACCCGATCGTGGGAAATCTCTTCAATTCGCCAGCTGGAAGCGCCGAGCACAATCGTTTCGCCAACGCGGCTCTCGAAAACCATCTCCTCGTCGAGTTCGCCGACGCGCGCGCCTTTCGTTGCGCCCGAGAGGAACATGCCGTAAAGCCCGCGGTCCGGAATCGTGCCGCCATTTAGGATGGCGATGCGCTTGGCGCCCTGCCGCGCTGTCAAGCGGTTGGTAACCCGGTCCCAGGTGATGCGCGGGCGTAGCTCCGCAAACTCCTCGGAAGGATAGCGGCCAGAAAGCATGTCCAGCACGTTTTCAAAAACTGTGCGCGAGAGCTCGGCGAATGGCGCGGCAGAGCGCACCATGGAATAAAGATCTTCGAGTCGCCACGGTTCCGTCGCGACCGTGGAAACGATTTGCTGCGCCAGAACATCCAGCGCATTGCGCGGGTAGTGCACCGATTCAACTTTTCCTTCATACATCGCCCGCGTGATCGCGGCGCATGCCAACAAATCCGCGCGAAATTTCGGGTAGATCACCGCGTTGCTGACCGCCCCGACTTGATGGCTGGCGCGGCCCACACGCTGCATCCCGCTGGCCACCGAGGGCGGCGATTCGATCTGCACTACCAGATCGATCGCTCCCATGTCGATGCCAAGCTCCAGCGAAGACGTCGCGACAAGGCCGCGAACCCTGCCGCGCTTCAGGTCGCTTTCAATTTCCTGGCGCTGCGATAATGCGATGCTCCCGTGATGCGCGCGCACCAGCGTCTCACCCGCAAGTTCGTTCACCGCACCTGCAATGCGTTCCGCGAGCCGGCGGTTGTTCACAAAAATCAGCGTCGAGCGATGCGAGCGGACCAGCTCCAGAAGCTGTGGATGGATAGCACCCCAGATCGATCCGCGGCGGGAAAGGGGTGAAGCGGTACCGTTCGGCAGCCCCGCCACAGTATCAAGCCTCGACATATCTTCCACCGGCACTTGCACGCGCAGATCGAAGCGTTTCGCCTCGCTGGCATCCACAATTTGCACTCGCCGGTAAACGGGCGCAAAGGTGTTCGAAGTAAATTCCGAAAACACCTCGTCTTCGCTGGCGGCCGATGATTCTTCCGCATTTCCCGTGGAAGGTTCGCACCCGCCCAAAAATCGCGCGACTTCATCCAGCGGCCGTTGCGTTGCGGAAAGTCCAATACGCTGCAGCCTGCGCCCCGCAAGTTGTTCCAGCCGCTCGAGTGAAAGCGCCAGGTGCGAGCCACGCTTGGTTGGCACCAGCGCGTGGATCTCGTCGACAATCACGGCTTCCACACTTCGCAGCATTTCCCGCACATTGGAAGTCAGCATCAGGTAAAGCGATTCCGGCGTGGTGATTAAAATGTCTGCCGGATGTCGCGCAAAGCGTGCGCGTTCAGTCTGTGCGGTATCGCCGGTCCGAATCGCGATGGAAGGTTCGTGAAAGTCCGCGCCCAGGCGCAGGGCGGCCTCTGCAATTCCCGCCAAAGGGGCTTGCAGGTTGCGTTCCACATCCACGGCCAGCGCCTTGATCGGAGAAATATAAACCACGCGGCAGCGCATCGGCTTCGGCGGCACCGGGCTGAACATCAGCCGGTTGATACACCACAAAAATGCGGCCAGCGTTTTTCCCGATCCCGTTGGGGCAAGGATCAGCGTGGATTCGCCGCGCGCAATCGCCGGCCAGCCAAGCCGTTGCGCCCGTGTGGGAGCAGGGAACTGTGCTTCGAACCACTCGCGCACCGGTGAATGAAAAGGCTGCAACTCCGGATGAGCCGAACCTTGCGTCGAAACTGTTTCAGGAGGAATCATTCGCTGTGGCCGAGGGCCGCGCTCACCTTAAATTGGATGCACGCAAGGATAGCGCCGGGCACCAAGCCGGGGAAGCGCCTCAGCTCGCTCGAGCACCCCCAATGCAAGAACGCAAATGCGCCGTCCAACAAGCGCTCCCACGCTGTGCGGTACATTTCTCCCCATTCCGGATGCGCAACGCCCAAAAGTATCCTAAAATAGTTAAGCGGTGAATTTGGGCGTGTAGCTCAGCTGGGAGAGCACCTGCTTTGCAAGCAGGGGGTCGCAGGTTCGAACCCTGTCACGTCCACCAAAATCTTCTCAGATTTGACGTTTTCGGTCCCGCCGGCCATTCCTGATCGGCATTCAAACCTCAATTGACAACAAGACAGGGTCGACTCAGACTACGCCCTATGCGACCAGCAATTTTCTTTGTCCTGGCATTCCTGCTTTCCGCATCGATCACCCAAGCACAGGCTCCTTCCGGCGTGCCTGTCATCAAGTTTGCGAAAGAGGACAGCTCGATTAAGTTCCACGTGAGTGCGTCCGTGCCTATAGACGGCACATTCGATCAGTGGGACGCCACGGCAACCATGACTTCTCCAGACGTGGAGTCGGGCGTCTTGGACATCAAAATTCAAGCAGCGAGTGTGGATACGGGAAGCGGCATGAAGGACGGCAAATTAAAGGGCAAAGACTTTTTCGACGCCAAGAACAATCCGCTAATCACCTTCCACTCGATGAAGGTTGTTCAGACAGGCCCCAATACACTTGATTACGTTGGCGACTTCACGATCCGCGGAGTGACCAAAACCGAGAAATTGACGTTCACACTTACGGGCAAGGGGACAGGCGCAGGCGAGATTAAAGGCACGATGGCCTTCGACCGCAAGGACTATGGGATGAATAAGGGCATTCCATTGGTAAAGATCGCAGATCGTGTCGAAGTGATAGTCCAGCTCAAAGGGAAGCGAGTCAGCGGACCTCCCTTGGTATTCAAGCAGTAGCCAGCCCGGATTCAATAATTGCTCCGTTGGAGGCCGAAATGGCTGTGGGAAAGGGTAGGCAAACTCGCGGGAAAGTACTCCTGAAGTGCTTGATCCTGTGCCCTCTCCTGGGCATCACATCGTCGGCACAGGAACCGAATTTTCACGACGCACCGGCTTCGGCCAAGACAGAGAAAAATCCTTACCAGGGCCAACAAACAGCTGCTGGCCAGTCCGCGTTTCAACAGCGTTGCGCGGCCTGCCATGGCCCAAACGGAGAAGGTACGGGGAATGTTCCCGCCTTGGCGAGTGAGAAGGCGCAAGGGGCCAGCGACGGCGAACTCTTCTGGTACATCACCAAGGGCGATCTCAACAACGGAATGCCCGCTTGGGAATCTTTGCCCGCAGAACAACGGTGGAAAATTATCAACTACATTCGAGTGCTTGGCGCTTCGAAACCCGGCTCGCCCCGCGTGAAACTTTCAGCGGATGAAGCGGTGGCTGTCGGAACGAACGCGCCTCCACCAAAGGCTCCGTTTACCGATTACCGTTATGAGAAGCCCGGCACGATTCGCAAGATAACCCTTAAAGATTTGCCGGCCCCTCTCGCAACCACGTCGGCAGGCAATGGTCCTCAGTTGGTGGATCGCCCGGAAAAAGCTTGGCCACAGGTCCCTTCCGGTTTCGAAGTCAAACTGTACGCAACCGGACTCGATCAGCCACGGCTGATCCGCACTGCACCGAATGGAGATTTTTTCGTCGCGGAAAGTAAGCTTGGAGAAATCCGCGTGTTCCGGGGAATCACGGCGGAAGGTAAGCCGGAACAAACGGCCACCTTCGCTACAGGCTTGAAACGGCCATTCGGAATTAACTTCTATCCACCGGGCCCCGATCCGCAATGGATCTATATCGGCAACACCGATTCGGTTGAACGCTTTCCCTACAACAATGGAGATTTAAAAGCCCGCGGTCCTTCCGAACATATCGCGGATTTACCGGGAGAAAACAGCCATTGGACACGAGACATCCAGTTTTCGCCCGATGGCAAGAAAATGTTTGTTTCCGTCGGTTCGGCCTCTAATATCAACGACCCGGATACGACGCTTGCGGAGAAGAATCGCGCTGACGTTTTGGAATTCAATCCAGATGGTTCCGGAATGCGCGTATACGCCTTTGGCATTCGGAATTGCGTGGGACTAGCCATGCAGTCGAAAACTGGCGAGTTATGGTGTTCCGTGAATGAACGCGATGGGCTGGGTGACAACCTGGTTCCCGACTACATTACGCATGTCCAGGAAGGCGGTTTTTATGGCTGGCCCTGGTGGTATATGGGCAAGCACCAGGACCCGCGTCATCAGGGAAAACATCCCGAACTGAAAGACAAAGTCATTACGCCGGACGTGATCCTCAATCCGCACAATGCATCGCTCGAGCTGACTTTTTACGACGGCAAACAATTCCCGGCCGAGTATCAGGGCGACATTTTCGCCGCCGAGCATGGATCCTGGAACAGGGCTGTTCGCGTGGGTTATGAGCTGATTCGCGTGCCGCTCGATAAATCTGGGCACGCCACCGGCGAATACGAGGATTTCATGACCGGATTCGTCGTGGACAACGGGCACGTTTGGGGACGGCCAGTCGGAGTCACGGTCGCTCCTGATGGATCACTACTGGTGACAGACGACGGCTCAAAATCGATTTGGCGGATAAGTTATACAGGAAAGCCACCAATCAGCCAATGAACGGTCGTTAAAATATATTCAGAGATGAGCACGGAATTCTCCATTCGCTCTGTAAGCCGGACAATTGGAATTCCAATCAGTCTTAGCTACCAGCCCTATTTGGGCATTGGGATAGATACAGCCTTACCCGCGCCACGTTCCGCAATCCAGATTGTATCGCCTGCAGGTTCGACTCCGGTCGGTGTGTTCAGTCCGTCCTTCAGTACGGTAAGACTCGCCTTGTCGCCATTTACGGTGAGAGCAGAGATTTTGCCGCTGGCATTCTCTGCGAGGAGGAGCTTACCGTTCGCCGCGCGCATGCCGTCTGGCCCCTTTATCGGCTGGTCGATCCAGATATCCACCGGTGTTCCCGGTTTACCCGTGGCGTCAACTGGAATGCGATACAGCTTGTTGAAAATCACGTTGTTCACATAGAGAACGCCATCGAGGAATGTAATCCCATCAACGCCCCTGAGCGTCGCATGCTCCAGATAAAGCTCCGCGGCCGAAGCGCCAGCCGGCAGCCGAAAGATTCTGCCGGGAATAGTGTCCGTAATATAAAGCGCTTTATCCGGTCCAATTGTGAAATCGTTGCAGACATTAGTCTCTCCCGGCAGGTTCCATCGGAGTTTCGGCGCGCCGGTCGTGAGATCGAAGCTTCGAAGCGCGGTATGCCGTTGAGGTGGAGTAGTGTTAGGCACCGGCGTCAGCTGGCACGTCCACAATGTATTGGTGGAGGCGTCCGCCAACATGCCGAGGAAAAACGTCCCCGGACCTTCCGTGCTGACGTCGATGAATTTCTCCGCAGTAGTGGAACCCGCACGCACCTTGTAGACGAATGGCGAACTCGCGCTTCCGGCAATCAGCACACCGCCTGGTGCTATGGTCAAACTTTCCGGTTGTGATTTTGCATCCCCGATCAGAATGTCATCGGCGGAAGCGGCTTGGACAAAACTCATTGCCAAGGCAAGGGAGATAGCTAGGCGTCGTAAATTCAATGTGGACATATTCAAATCTCCTCAGGTTTGATCGGCAACCTTGGAGGCCAGATTAGACCACAGTTGGGAATATCCCCGCCAGGGGACCGGCGGAATATACAACGACAGAAAAGGGGCGTCCCTAGAGTCGGACTGCACGGCGCGCGTTGGACGCACGTCCGCGAAAACCGCTAGTTCGAAGACGTGTCGCAACTCGAGGCGCGGGAGAGCAGGAGGTCGCGCTCTCGGGAGTTCTGCGTTAGTGCGGCGGCGCGCTGGAATTCGGCGCGGGCTTCGTCATGGCGGCCAAGCTTGTAGAGGAGGTCCGCGCGGACGCTGGGGAGCAAGTGGTAAGTTTTCAGGGCCGGCTCGCTGGCGATGGCGTCAATGATCGCAAGGCCGGCGGCGGGGCCTTCGGCCATGCCTACGGCCACGGCGCGATTGAGTTCGACGATGGGCGATGGGGCGACGTGCGAGAGCGCGGAGTAGAGTGCCGCGATGCGAGGCCAATCCGTTGCATCGGCGGTGAGCGCGCGCGCATGGCAGGCTGAGATCGCGGCTTGCAGCGTGTAGGTGCCAGTGCGGCCCAGCGTGCGATTCAATTCTTCGGCGCGAGCGAGAGCGGCGAGGCCGCGGTGAATCAAAAGCTGATCCCAAAGGGCGCGATTTTGTTCGAGCATCAGAATCGGCTCTCCGCTGGCGCTGACGCGAGCGCGTGTGCGACTCGCCTGAATTTCCATAAGCGCGACGAGGCCGTGAACTTCGGGCTCGCCTGGCGCGAGTTCGGCAAGGATGCGGCCGAGCCGGAGCGCGTCTTCGCAGAGCGCGGGGCGATGCCAATCGTCACCCGCGGTAGCCGAGTAGCCTTCGTTGAAAATCAGATAGATCACTTGGAGAACGTTGCCGAGTCGTTCGGAAAGTTCTGCGCCACGCGGCACTTCGAAAGGAACCTGCGCCTCGGCAAGTGTGCGTTTGGCGCGAACGATGCGCTGCGCGATCGAAGTCTCGGGCACGAGAAAGGCGCGCGCAATTTCGCCAGTGGTGAGGCCGCCGATCAAGCGGAGGGTGAGTGCGAGTTGCGCATCGGTGCCGAGAACCGGATGGCACGACGTGAAAATCAGCCGGAGCAGGTCGTCGCCGATGTCATCATCGAGGGCGGAAGCGTAGTCGGGCACGGAATTTTCCTGCTTCTCTTCGAGCTCGCGGCCCAATTCACTGTGCTTGCGATCCAGCAGCGAGCGGCGGCGGACCAGATCGATCGCGCGATGCTTTGCGGCGGTCATGAGCCATGCACCGGGATTCGACGGGACGCCTTCCCGCGGCCACTGTTCAAGCGCGGCAACGAGCGCGTCATGCGCGAGATCTTCGGCAGCGGCGATGTCACGCGTGATGCGCATCAGGCCTGCGATCAGTCGCGGAGACTCGATCCGCCAGACGGCGTCGATCGCGGCGTGTGTGGCGGCGTCCTCGCCAGGTTGCGAATTTGTTGGGTGAGTGCCCTGGGACATGGCTGGCACTCATCACAACATTTTTCTACGTGAGCCGCAATCGCACCTTGAATGGTGCACAGGCCAACCCCGGCAGTTGGGCCCGTTCGGCCGCGCTACTGCTTGCCCGGCTCAGCGCCGTCGTCGCCGAACTTCTTTTGGATCTCCTTTTGCGTCTCGGGATCGAAGTCGGTTATGTCAAACATCCGCCGGACTTCCACCACCAGTTCGTTGTCCGAACCGGGGATGCGCGAGGCCCATTCCAGCGCCTCTTCGCGCGACTTCACCTCGATGATCCAGTAGCCGCCGACGACTTCCTTCGCTTCTGGAAACGGGCCGTCAGTGACTTTGGGCTTTCCGCTCTTGAAGGTGACCCGCGCGCTCATCGTCGAGGGCGGAGTCAGCCCGTCGAGCGCGAGCAGCACGCCCGCTTTTCCCAGTTCCTCGTTGTACTTGCCCATTACCTCCATGGCTTTGAGGTCCGGTACCCAGCCGGGTTTTGCGTTTACGTATTCTCTCGGAAACTGGATCATCATGAAGCGCATTGTGTTCTCCTTGACTGTCGAGCGGACGCCGTTTTAGGTCCGCTACTTTAATATGGGAGTTCGGGCTGCGACGCACCTTGAAACTTTCAAGGCGCCTGATGCGCGGTGCGGCTCCACTTATGCGTCGAACGAGCCGGACGGCAATCGACGGATAGTCTACTGTTTCTTCGTGTGGCCGAGGATGCCGGAAACGGTGAAATTTTCTCTGGGACGTGCCGTCGACTCTTTGAGACCACCGCATCAGTCACGACCTGACTCACCTGGCAGCATGCCCTCCGGATTTCCTTCGCTGGCAATTCTAACAATACCCTTAACTGTCTTCGTCCGGCAGACTCGCGGGCGATTTGTCGCCGTCAACGCGAATCAGGCCTGATCTTTCCAGGGAGGCGCTGCCCAAGTCCTGTGGGACAGCAGTGAAGGCGTCTCCCTCTTTTTCTGAAATCTCGAATCGCACTGTAACTTTTGACAATTACGTTTAGATTGTGATGAAGAAAGACTATCTCGCGTTGTTGTAACTGTACGCCGCGCTATAACCCACTTCGCGACCTTTGGACTTTCGTTCCGCTGGGCGATTGGGCAGTGCCGCGTTGGGCCTTATTCCGCCAGATTTAGAGATTAGCTAAATTACAGGAGGATGCTTATGAAGTGGAAATCGAAATTCGCCTTAGCACTTGCGGCGGCGGCCGCAGTACTGAGCGCGGTCGTCCCGCCAACGGCCAGCTGGCAGGATAAGAAACCAAACATAATCGTCATCATGGGGGATGACGTCGGCTGGTTCAATGTGGGCGCCTACCATCAAGGTATCATGTCCGGGAAGACGCCGAATCTAGACAAGCTCGCCGCGCAAGGTATGCGCTTCACCGACTATTACGCGGAAGCAAGCTGCACGGCGGGCCGTGCAAACTTCATCACCGGTGAAATTCCGCTTCGCACAGGGTTGACCACCGTTGGTCAAGCTGGGGCGGACGTGGGACTTCCTGACCAGGCAGCAACTATCGCCAGCGCATTGAAGGAACAGGGTTACGAGACGTACTAGTTCGGCAAAAATCACTTAAGCGATCTCAATAAGTATCTTCCTTGCCTTCACGGCTTCGATGAATTCTTCGGCTACCTCTACCACCTCGACGCCATGTCCGATCCTTACTGGTTCGACTATCCTCAAGACTGGCTCGATAAGACTGGTCCACGCACTATCTCCCATTGCTGGGCCACCAATTCCGACGATGCGACTGTCATGCCCCGTTGGGGCAAAGTCGGCAAACAGAAAATTGAAGACGAAGGTCCTTTGCCTCCTTTCCCAGACATGAAGGACATGCAAAACTGGCAAAAGGGCCGACCGGCCAAGTACGACATGGAAACTTTTGACGAGGTCCTCGTTGGCCACACCGCAGAAGCAATGGATAAGGCCAAGAAAGACGGCAAACCTTTCTTCATCTGGCACAACACAACGCGCATGCACGTGTTCACCTACCTACCTCCCAAATATCAGGCGATGATGAACTCCAAAGACAACTACAACCTGGAAGAAGCCGGAATGGCGCAGATGGACGACAGTATCGGCGCCATCCTGAAGCACCTCGATGACATCGGTGAAGCCGACAACACCATCGTCATTTTCACGACCGACAACGGCGCAGAAGTGTTCACCTGGCCCGATGGCGGGATGACTCCTTTCCGCGCCACCAAGGGCACCGTCTACGAGGGCGGCTTTCGCGTTCCTGCCATCATCCGGTGGCCCGGACACGTGAAGCCCGGTTCAATCGAGAACGGCATTTTCTCCGGACTGGACTGGTTTCCCACTTTGTTGGCCGCTGCGGGAAATCCCAACATCACCGACCAACTGCTGAAGGGTGTGAAGCTCGGCGACCGCACCTATAAGAACCACTTGGATGGCTACAACCAGATGGCGCTCTTGACGGGCAGCGGTCCTTCCGCTCGCCACGAGATCTTCTACTTCGGGGGACCTCATCTGGGTGCCATTCGGATTGATGACTTCAAGTATCAATTCATCCAGCAGCCTTGGGGTTGGCCCGGAGAAAAAGTCACTACGGACATGCCCACCATCGTCAATTTGCGCCAGGATCCATTTGAGCGTATGCCCTCCATTCGCGGCGAAAGTTTGAATGATCTCGGTGGAGGCTATATGAACGACTTTTATGCGCGCGAGTTCTGGCGCTTCGTCACCGTTCAGCAGACAGTCGGCAAGCTCGCCATGACCGCGGTCGATTATCCCCCGATGCAGGATCCAGCCTCCTTCAACTTGGAAGCCATCAAGGCCAAAATCCAGGAAATGATTAAGGCGCACGAAGGGCAGTAGTCCAACTCTCAACCGTGGGCGGCCCGCAAGCGCCGGCCTTATTTTTAGCTTCGACCCTTAAGTTCGGATCAAGTCTCCTTCAGCGACTGAAGGACCTCAATCGGCGGCGCCAGCATTCTATTTCCACGCCGCGGTTCGGGGCGCCGCTTCCAGTTCATCCAAAAGATTGCAGGGGACAGAGAAATAACGGGTCGCTATGATCCGAATTGCAGCGGCAACGAGGTGAGGCGGATTTTCGTGGCGTCGTAGTAGGCATTTCCGAGCGCGGGAGCTATGGCCATGATGGGTGTTTCGCCGGCGCCGGCGGAAGGAATGTCTTTGCGGTTGAGCAGAATCGCTTCAATCTCCGGCACATCGCGAAAGCGCGGCACACGATAGCTGGCAAAATGCGGGTTGGTGATGCGGCCATTCTGAAAGTGAATCGTCTCAAACAGCGCGCCGCCCAATCCCTGAATCATCGCGCCCACCACCTGGTTGCGCAGTCCGTCGGGATTTACGATCGCACCGCATTCGAACGCTTCCACCAGTTTTTTCACGACGATTGTCTTGGTTTTGGGATCTACGGCAATTTCCGCGAACGTTGCGACGTAACTTCCTTTTTCGTAGCCCGCCGCCACCCCGAATCCCTGGCCGTCCCCGCTTTTTTGCCGCGGCCATCCAAACGCCTTCGCGCCCGCTTCCAGCACCGCACACATGCGTGCGTCCGAAAGATTCGCCAGCCGGAATTGTAGCGGGTCCATCGCCGCCATCTGCGCCAGCGAATCCATCTGTGTTTCTCTCGCAAAATGGTTCGCCGTGGCCGCCAGTCCGCGATAGGAGCCGCAGCGCAGCACCAGCGGCACCTGATGATATTGCGTCACCTGGTTCGCAACTTCGTACGGCGTTTCGATGCCGGACATTCCAGAGTGATAGTTGTGAAAATCCCAGGCGGTCAGCTTCCCATCCGCCGCAATTCCACTGTTCACTTCAATCACGCCCGCGGGCCGGAAATATGCCCACGTGAATTCTTCCTCCCGCGTCCACACAAGTTTCACTGGGCGACCCGCCGTCGCGCGTGCCAGACGCGCTGCTTCCAGGCCCGCATCGCTCGTGTGTTTCCCGCCGTAGGCGGAGCCGGTATCCGGCACGATCACGCGCACATTCTTTTCCGTTACGTGAAACGCGTCCGCAAGGTCGTCGCGAACGGCAAACGGCCGTTGTGTTCCCATCCACACGGTGAGCTTCCAGCCATCCCACTGCGCCACGGCCGCCCGCGGCTCCAGAGGAGCGTGCGCAATGTAAGCAACCGTGTAACTCGCTTCCAGCTTGTGTGCCGCCGCAGCCAGACCATCGGCAACCGAGCCTTTCGCGCTCCGGAAATGCTCGTTCTTCAAAGGCTCCGCATTGTTTTTCAAATACATGAAAATTTCCTTGTCGGAAATCTGCGGCACTTCTTTCCATTGAACGCTCAACTTTGCCAGAGCGGCTTGCGCCCCGGCAACGGTGGGTGCCGCGGCGGCCACAAAATCTCCGTCGCGCACCAGCACAACATCCTTCATCTCTTTCGTCGCGGAATCGTCGTAAGAAACCAGCGTTGCTCCAAACGATGGTGGCCGCAGCACTTTGCCGTAAAGCATGCCTTCCGGCCGCAAATCCGTGGTGTAGCGATGCGCGCCAGTAACAAACGCCCGCGCGTCCACTTTCGCAATCGGCTGCCCTGCGATCGCCCATTGCGAGGCGGGTTTTGTTTTTTCTCCCGCGGGAGGACCCGCCATCCCGATTTCCTCGCGCACCAGTTCCGCATAGCGCAGGGATTTTCCGGACGCCGGATCCAAAATCTTGCCGTCTCCCGCCACCAGATTGTCCACCGGCACATTCCACTGCTTCGCGGCTTTCTCAATCAGCAAAGTGCGTGCCGCCCCGGCCATCTTTCGCAACTGTGGCGTCATGGTCGGCGTGCTGCGGCTGCCAAACGTGCCGGCGTCAAAGGGCGTCAGGGCGGTATCGCCCAGCACCATCTGGACGCTATCGAACGGCACTCCAAGTTCATCCGCAAGAGTCTGCGCCAGCGATGTGCGAACGTTCTGCCCAATCTCCGCCTTGCCAACAAAACCGGTAACTTTGCCATCCTCGCCGATGTGCAGCCACGCGCCGATTTCTTTTGGCAACTCTTCCGGATGATAGCCATGTGGCGCCGGCGCGGTTTCCTGCATCGCGGAAACATTTTTCACAACCGCGAAGACCGCGAGCCCCGCGCCAAAAATCTTGAAAAAATCGCGCCGGCCCAGCGCAAATTGGTGCATCGGCAGCGCGCGAAATTCATAGCGCTCCGGTTCCAATCCCACCAATTGCTGCGGAGCGGGTTTCACTTGGCACGCTCCTTCATTTTGCCGACGGCCTGCTCGATGGCCTCGACGATGCGCGGATGCGTGCCGCAGCGGCACATGTTTCCTTGCATTGCTTGCACAATCTGCTCTCGCGTGGGATGCGCATTTTGCTGCAGCAGCGAAATGCTGCTCATGATCATGCCGGAGGTGCAATATGCGCATTGAAACGCCCCGGCATCCAGAAACGCCTGCTGCACCGGATGCAGCGCGCCGTCCTTTTCCAGCCCTTCGATGGTTGTGATCGCGCGGCCCGTCGCGGCGCTCACCGGAATCTGGCAGGACCTGCGCGCCGTGCCGCCAAGCAGAACCGTGCACGCGCCGCACATTCCCTCGCCGCAGCCGTATTTCGTGCCCGTCAACCCCAGTTCATCGCGCAGAACATAAAGCAGCGGCGTATCCGGCGGGTAGTTGACGGAATAATGTTTCCCGTTGATTTCGAGTTGTAAGTTTCCAGCCATCCTAGGTCCTTCGCCAAGCTTGGGCGGCTCGGTCAGTGCTTGTGGCAAGTGTCGCAGGAAGATTTCGCGTGATTCAATTCGTGGCAGTGCAGGCAGCTGTACATGGTAGTCACGCTGGTCACCTCAGACATCGTCGCCATCTCCGCGACGTTGCCGTGGCACGTCTCACATTTTACTCCTGCGGCGAGATGCGGGCGATGGCTCCATGCAATTCCCGGCAGAACCTTGTAGACCCGCACCCAGGGAATTGCTTCCTTGGAATTCGCATAGGACGCAAGCTTTTCAATCGACGGTTTATCCTTGGCAACCGTGGCATGGCACTGCATACACACCGAGGTTGCGGGAAACGTCATCAGATTGCCCGGCTCGGGATTCTCGTGGCAGCGTTTGCAGGGAAGGCTGAATGCCAGGTGCTGCTTGTGGCTGTAGGGAATCGGCTGCTCCGGCGCCGGATGCGGACTGGGATTATCCGGCACCATTTTCACGGATTGCTGGCCCGTTGCCGCTGCGCAAAGAAAAAGAAAACCCGCCAGTATGGCTACAACGATTCCAGAACTGTTGTTCGTCGCGCTCCGCATTGTCACTTCTCCTCGCCGCAAAAATAAAATCCCGAAAATTCTGCGCTCAGGATTTCTTGGCAACCACTTCTTCGATCGAAGTCCCAAAATCCTTCAGCATCACAGTCGCGGCATTGCGGCCCGGGCCGCCGGTCACTGACCCGCCAGGGTGAGTTGTCGCACCCGTCTGATACAAACCGGGAATCGGCATGCGGTGTTGTGCCCAGCCTGCCATCGGCCGCAGTGGCCCGGTCTGTGCGGCGTTTTGCGCTCCAGCGTGCGCGCTGCCGTGCCAGAAGTGTGGGTTCATGCGTTCCAGGTCCAGCGGGCTCTCCACAAAACGCGCCAGGATTTTGTCGTCGGTCAGATTCGGCGCGAACCGCCTCAGATATTTCAGATTGGCGTCGGAAACGTCGTTCTTGATTTTGTCCCAGTGCTCCGGGCCTTCTTTTAATTGATAAGGTTGCCAGCCAAGTATTTTCAGCGTGTGCATGCCCTTTGGCGCGCGTGTGGGATCCGCGATACTGCAGCAGATCACCTGCAGTGGGGGCTCGTTCAGATTGATTTCGCCACGCGTATCGTCAAACGCAAAGCGCAGAGCACGATAAGGGGAGGCAAGCACTCCCGATTCCACCGGTGAAAGCGTTCCACCATCCACTTTATAAATCGGCGGCTCGCTGGTGGCATAGTGCGTCACGAACATTGCGTTTTCGGCCTGCCACGTCTCCACGCCGAAAAGAAAATCTTCGCCCCACAATTCCTTGGGCGCCATATCCACCAGATGCTTGATATGGATCGTGGAAACCACAGCCTTGGAAGCGCGATACGCGCTGCCATCGCTGCACTCCACTCCAACGCACTTGCCATTTTCCACGATCAGGCTCTTCACCCATTTGTTTACGATGATCGTGCCGCCGTGCGCCTCGATGAAACGGCCCAGCGCTTCGCTCAGCGCGCCGGATCCGCCTTTCGGCAAGGGCCTGCCACTGTGCTGTTGCCGCGGCGCGCCGTATGCCAGCCGCCCCGTCACCGGCGCGTCGGGGGGCTCCGCCGCCAGATGCGACATATACAGCATGAAAATGCGGCAGTGATCGTCTTCAAAATTATCGTGGAGGATGTCCCAGGCGGACATGGCCAGCCGGCGCTGCCAGATTTTTCCGTGCGGGACTTGTGCCAGCTGATCGTTCAATGGCTTGCCGAATCCAATGGGCGTGAACGATCCGGCGGCGATGATCGGACGAATCGCATCCAGGTCCGCCAGCATTTTTCGGTAGGCTGCCGCATCTTTTTTGGAAAATTTCGCGAATTCAGCGGCGGTGCGGTCCACATCTTTCCACTGTGTAAGATAGGTTCCGTCGGGGAAAGGAATGTGGAACATCGGGTCGGGATCGATATATTCCAGGCCATACTGCCCCAGTTGCAGCTCGTCGTTCTTGATCAGCGGATTGTCCTGGATAAAAACGTGCGCGGTGGAGCAGCAATCGTCGTGAAAGCCCTTCAGCGTTAGCTCCGCGGTTTTCACGCCGCCGCCAATTTTCGGCCGTCCTTCCAGAACCAGGCAGCGGTAGCCGGCTTTCGAAAGATAGGCCGCGGTGATCAGGCTGTTATGCCCGGCGCCCGCTACCACAATGTCGTACTTGTCTGTGGTGCCGGTCATCTGTTTCAGCGCCAGATGCTTCACCGCCAGCGGCGCGATGGCCGCGCTCTTTACGAATTCCCGCCGCGTCGTCTTCTTCATCCCCGCTCCCTGTGGCGGCCACTGTCCGGTGGCCCAACCATTTCCCGCGAATTCGATCCTACGCCTTCGGCTTCACCACTGCGTCAATGCTTGATCCAAAATCCTTCAGCATCACGGTTGCGGCGTTGCGGCCGGGTCCGCCGGAGACAGACGCTCCCGGATAAGTGGTCGCCCCCGTCTGGTACAAGCCTGGAATCGGCATGCGGTGCTGCGCCCACCCTGGCGCCGGCCGCAAAGCGCCGGATTGTGCGGCATCCTGTGCGCCGCCATGGCAGGTGCCGTGCCAGTTGTGCGCATTCATGCGTTCCAGATCCAGAGGGCTTTCCACAATGCGCGCCAGAATTTTGTCCTCGGTCAGGTTTGGCGCAAAACGCCGCAGATAATTCAAATTCGCTTCCGAAATTTGATCCTTGATGGCGTCCCAGTGCTCCGGACCTTCCTTCAATTCGTAGGGTTGGTTGCCGATGATCTTCACCGTGTGCATTCCTGCAGGCGCCCGCGAAGGATCGACAACCGAACTGCAGACCATCAGCAGCGGCGGGTCGTCCACATTTACATTTTGCGTTGCGAAATCATACGAGACCCGCAAGCCGCGTTCGGCGGTGGCCATGGTGCCAGCGGCCACCGGAGAAATCGTACCCCCGGCGACCGGGAATTTCGGCGGCTCCGTAGTCGCATAGTGGCTGGCGAACAGCGTGATTCCCGCTCTCCACGTCTCAACACCGGCCAGAAAATCCTCGCCAAACGCTTCCTTCGGAGCCATGTCCACAAGATGCTTGATATGGATGGTGGAGAGCACGGCCTTCTGCGCCTGGTACTTGCTTCCGTCGCTGCATTCCACGCCGGTGCATTTCCCATTTTCCAGAATCAGCCGGGTGATATTTTTGTTTGTAAGAATCAATCCGTCATGCGCTTCGATCAACTTCGCAAGCGCATTGGACAAACTTCCAGACCCGCCCTTGGGTGTCGTCCAACTCCATTTTTGCCGCCCCGCGCAGATCGCATACGCCAGCCGTCCGGTGGCCGCCGCTTCAGGAGGCTCCACGGTCTGATACGCCATCCACACCATGAAAGCGCGGCAGTGTTCGTCTTCAAAATTTTCGCGAATGATTTCCCATGCGGACATGGCCAGCCGGCGCTGCCAGATTTTTCCCTTGGGATGTTCCGCAAGACGCTCGTTCAAAGGCTTTCCAAAACCAATCGGCGTATATGCGGTGGAGGCAAACAGCGGATGGATTTCTTCGTACTCGGCCATCATTCGGCGGTACGCTTCCGCATCCTTTTTCGAAAAACGCGCAAACTCCTGGCAAGTGCGATCCAGGTCGCGCCATTGCGTGATGTAGCTGCCATCGGGGAAGGGAAGATGCACGACGGGATCCGGGAACAGGTATTCCAGTCCGTAATCACCCAGCTTCAGCTCGTCGTTGCGGAAGATGGGGCTATCCTGGATCAAGACGTGGGCCGAAGAGCAGGTGTCGTGATGGAATCCCCGCAAGGTCAGTTCCGCTGTTTTCACGCCGCCGCCGACCAGCGCACGGCCCTCCAGAACCAGGCAGCGGTAGCCGGCCTTCGCCAAGTAGGCGGCGGCAATCAGGCTGTTGTGCCCCGCTCCCGCAACAACGATGTCGAATTGATCGGGCATCTGGCTGGAAATTTCCTTAACTTGGCGCGGGCCTGTAACAGGTGTCAGGCGAATGAAGAGGACTTGAAACAGGCCCGCTGAGCGGAGTCCCAAGGCCGATAATGCTTCAGATCGGTCTGGTTACTGTGCCACCATATAATACCGCACGTCAAGCATTTATCGTTGTAACCCATTCAAAATTATGATACTCATGCGATAGTCATTCTGAATGGTATATAGGTCATACCAATTAACATGGACGTCTTGGAGGTTCTTGTGCCCCACATCTTTAGATCCCTTTTCCTGCTTACGCTTAGCGTCCTCGGAGCGGCTGTTTGCACGCCGTCCCTCTCGGCTGGTTCCGCTTCTCAGGCTGAAGTCGAAAGACTCGATCAGAATTTTTCTGCCGCCCTCAACAAGGGGGACCAAGCCGCCGTGGCGAAGTGGTTGGACCCGGAGTTCAGTTGGACCAATCGGTCCGGGAAAACTCAGTCGAAGCAGGAATTCCTGGCGTCCCTGTCAGCCCTGACGACAGATGCTGCTGCCGACGCGCAGGTGATGGATGCCGGCACAGTGGTTCTGATTCATGGGACGCATCGAGACGTCACGCAAAATGCCACCGTCCGCTTTCTGCGCGTTTGGGTCAAGCGGCCGTCCGCCTGGCAACTGTTTGTCTACCAGGAAACCACCAAGCCCGAAACGCCTCCGGAAAAACGCAGCGGCTTTGGGTCGCCGAGCAACGGCGCGCCCGTAAGTTGCGACAATCCCTGCAAAACTGTGCCGTACAAGCCGGACAATCCCGCCGCGCAGGAAGTGGTGTCCATGTGGCAAGCGGTAGAGGTGACCGTTCTGACGAACGACGTGGACGCCTGGGCTCCCAATTTCACGGAAGATTTCCTGTTTGTCACGCCGGATGGCGGCACGCCGCTCAACAAAGCGGATCGTGTGACCATGATTAAGGAACTCCGGCGCACCAATACCACGCTGATCCCGGCGGAAGTTCTGTCCATGCAAGTGTGGGTGTTTGGAGATTCCGCGGTGATGCGATCAGAGCACAAGCCGAAGCACGGCAAAGTCCTGCACATCACGCGTTTGTTTGAAAAGCACGACGGTCACTGGCAGATTGCCTTTGGCCAGCAAACCTGGGTGGAATAGCTTCGCTCGGCGCTAATCTTTTCTCTGAACCACAGCCTCGAGGCTGGTTCCAAAATCCTTCAGCATCACCGTGGCTGCATTCCGCCCCGGACCTCCGGTCACCGAACCCCCTGGATGCGTCGTTGCGCCCGTCTGATACAAACCGGGAATCGGCATGCGATGCTGCGCGTAACCCGGCATGGGGCGCAGGGCTCCCGATTGCGCCGGCCCGGAACCTCCGGCGTGGCAACTGCCGTGCCAGTTGTGCGGATTCATGCGCTCCAGATCCAGCGGGCTCTCCACGGTGTGCGCCAGAAACTTGTCGGGCGTCAGATTCGGAGAGAAGCACCGCAAAAATTTCAGGCTCTCGTCCGAAACGTGCTCCTTGATGGCGTCCCAATGCTGCGGCCCTTCCTTCAACTGGTAGGGATGGTAAGCCACCACCTTAATTGTGTGCATTCCTGCTGGGGCACGTGTGGGATCTACCGTGCTGCAACAGATCACGTGCAGCGGCGGATTCTCCAGATTCACCGCGCCCGTCGCGTAATCCAGTCCCATCTGCATCGCGCGCTCGGAGTTCACCATCATTCCGGAATGCACCGGCGATAATTCGCCACCATCCACTTTATATTTCGGAGGCGCCGTGGTTGCGTAATTGGTTGCGAAGAGCGTCAGCCCTGCCTCCCACGTGTCCACGCCTTCCAGAAAATCCTCGCCCCAAAGTTCTTTGGGAGCCATGTCCACCAGCTGCTTGATATGAATCGTGGACACCACGGCTTTTTCCGCGCGATAGGAACTGCCATCCGCGCATTCCACGCCCATGCAGCGCCCGTTTTCGATGATGAACGCCGTAACCCACTTGTTGGTCAGAATCGTCCCTTGATGCGCTTCGATCAGCCGCGATAGCGCCACCGTCAGCGCGCCCGAGCCGCCTTTCGGCAGCGGACGGCTCTGACGCTGCTGGTGCAGCGGAATGTAAGCGGAGTGCGCTGAAGCCGGAGCCAGCACGGGCTGCAGCGAAAACGGGCAACCCATCATGAACGCGCGGCAATGGTCGTCTTCAAACGTTTCCGACAAAATTTCCCACGCGGACATGGCCAGCCGCCGCTGCCATATTTTCCCGTGTGGATGCGCTGCCAACAGCTCGCTCAACGGTTTGCCGAACCCGACGGGAGAAAATGTCACCTGGCCCAGCAGCGGCTTCACCGTTTCGTATTCGGTGATCATGCGGCGGTACGCTTCGCCATCTTTTTTCGAAAATTTCGCGAACTCCGCGCACGTGCGGTCCAGGTCGCGCCATTGCGTCAGGTAGGAGCCGTCCAGAAACGGCATGTGAAACACCGGGTCGGGATAGATATATTCCAGACCATAATCTCCCAGCTTCAGCTCATCATTCCGGATCAGCGGATTGCCAACCACTCCGTTGTGCGCCGAGGAGCAGACATCGTGCACAAAACCTTCCAGCGTCAGGTGCGCGGACTTCACACCGCCGCCAACAATCGGCCGCCCCTCCAGCACCAGGCAGCGGTAGCCCGCCTTTGCCAGATACGCTGCCGTAATCAGGCTGTTGTGCCCCGCGCCCGCAACCACAATGTCAAACTGCTCCGGCATACCGCCCTTTCCCCTGAATCAGTGCGCGGCCAGATTTTTCTGGATGGTCGCGCCGTCCAGTTCGTGTTCCCACCGAGCCACCACCACGGTCGCGACGCCGTTCCCGATCATGTTCACCGTCGCCCGGCACATGCTCATGAACCGGTCGATGCCCAGAATAATTGCCATTCCCGCAACCGGGATCGTCGGAATCACCATCAGCGTTCCCACCAGCGCGATGAACGACGCGCCTTGCACGCCGCTCGCGCCCTTCGACGTCAGCACCGCCACCGCCAGAATCGTCAGTTGCTGCATCAGCGTCAGATGCGTTCCCGTGGCCTGCGCCACAAACAGCGCCGCCAGCGTCATATAAATTCCCGTGCCATCAGTGTTAAACGTGTAGCCCGTTGGAACCACCAGGCCAACCAGCGCTTTCGAACAGCCCAGTTTTTCTAGCTTTTCCATCAGCGTCGGCATTGCTGGCTCTGACGAACTCACCGCCAGCACCAGCACAATCTCTTCCTGGATGTAACGCAAAAATCGGAAAATTCCGAACCCGCAAAGCCGGCAGATAATTCCCAGCACCAGCACTACGAACAGGATGGACGTGAGATAAAAAATCACGATCAGCTTTAGCAGTGGACCCAAAGACGCCAGTCCAAATTTTCCCACGGTGAACGCCATAGCCCCAAACGCCCCAATCGGCGCCAGCTTCATTACGATCTTCACCACGCCAAACACCGCGTGCGTCAGCGCATTGAAAAGATCCATCAGCGGTTTGCAGCGCGGCCCCACCGCAGACAGCGCAAATCCAAACAGCACCGAAATCAGCATCACCTGCAGAATGTCGCCCTTGGCAAACGCGTCCACCACCGAACTGGGAATGATGTGCAGGATAAACTCCGGCACGCTTTGTGCTTTCGCGGCGCCTGCGTAATCCGCCACCGCCTTGGCGTCCAGCGTTGCCGGATTCACGCTCATGCTCGAGCCGGGTTTCGCAATATTGCCCACCAGCAAACCGATCACCAGCGCGATGGTGGAGACCACTTCAAAATAAATCAGTGCCTTGCCGCCCACGCGGCCCACCTTCTTCATATCTTCCATGCCGGCGATTCCTGTCACCACCGTGCAGAAAATAATCAGCGTGATGATCATCGTGATCAGCCGGATGAAGCCGTCGCCCAGCGGCTTCATGGCGATCGCCGTGGCCGGGCGCAGATAGCCCAGCACGATCGCCGCGACAACGGCGAACAGAACCTGGGCTGTTGGATTGGCGTAGAGAGGTTTCTTGCTTCCCGTGGACGTCGTCATGGTCAGGGCCGGGCGCACCGCATCGCCGGCAATCTATACCCCTCTCCAGAAAATTCTTGCCGGAGCCGCGTTACAACCACTTTTCCGGTTCGCGAATGGCGCCGGCCAGTTCGCCCAGAAATTCCGCCGCGCGGGCGCCGTCCACCACGCGATGATCGCTCGAAAGCGTCATCGTCATCACCGGACGGATTCCAGGCTTTCCATCCACCGGCACCACGGCATCCGCGATCGCGCCCACCGCCAGAATCGCGCACTGCGGCGGCGTGATGATCGCGCTGAAAGCGTCCACTTTGTACATTCCCAGATTGCTCAACGTAAATGTTCCGCCGCTGATATCCGTGGGCCGCAATTTCCCGGCACGCGCGCGTTCGGTCAGTTCGCGCCGCACTTTGGAAAGCTCCGCGATCGCTTGTTTGTTCGCTCTGGGAATCACCGCGCCCACCACACCGTCTTTCACGGCCATGGCCACGCTGATGTTGATTTCGGGATTCAGCCGGACGTTGTTTCCAGTCCAGCTGGCGTTCAGTTTCGGATGCTTCTCCAGCACCCGCGCAATCAGCGCGATCAGCACATCGGTAATCGTCGGCCCGGTGCCCGCCGCGCTCCCGGCACTCAATTTTTTCTGGGCGGCGTGCAGCGCCCCGGCATCCACCGTCTGCTGCAGGAAAAAGTGCGGCACGCTCGTCCAGCTCTGTGTCGTGCGTTCGGCCATCAACCGCGCCATTTGGCTCAGCGGTTCGCCAGCGGCAACGGGAGCAGCCGTCGCGCTAGCGGCCACAGAAGCACCCTTGCTCTGTGACGCCGCCTGCACATCTTCGGCAGTAATTGTGCCGTCGGGACCTGTGCCGCGAATCTTCCCGATGTCTACACCAAGTTCTTTCGCCAGACGCCGCGCCTTCGGTGAAATCTGCACCGCTGCGGGTTCCGCGGACGGCCGCGCCGCCGCCGGTGCCGCCGTCACGCTTTGTGCCGCGCTCATCGCCCGCGCCGCCGGCGCAGCGCTGGCCGCCGCAACGGGTGGCTTCTCGCCCGGCGCCACCAGCCAGGCAATCGTTTCGCCAACGGGAATCACCGCTCCAACTTCCGCCGTCACACCCGCCAGAATCCCGTCGCCCGGCGCCTCAATTTCCACCACTGCCTTGTCCGTTTCAATTTCCAGCAGCGGTTCGCCCTTGCTGACGCTTTCCCCTTCTTTTTTGCGCCATGCCAGCAATTTTCCGTTTTCCTGCGCCATTTCCAGCGCAGGCATCACCACACTGATCGCCATAGTTTTTTTCGGTGCCGGGACTCAGCCAATCAATCCGTGGACGCCACTCCTTCTCTTTTCGCGCCTGCCACCATCTCCTGCACGCGGCTGTTGGGAGCGGCCTCATTTTCGCGCGTCGTCGAAAGCGGCCCGGTGACCGTGTGATAGTGGGCGCCCGCTACCAGCAATTTCTCCGCCGGGAATCGCGTGATCACTTCGTGACCGGTCTCCGTGACCACGATTTCTTCCTCGATGCGCGCCGCGCTCCAGCCATCCTTCGATGGCCAGAATGTTTCCAGCGCGAATACCATGCCCGGCTTGATTTCGTGCGAGTGCTCCAGCGAAACCATCCGGCTGATTACCGGCTTTTCCCAGATCGCCAGTCCGATGCCGTGCCCGAATTGCAGCGCAAAGGCCGCCTCTTCGTCCGGGAATCCAAACTCCTGCGCCTTTGGCCACACAGACGCGATTTCCGCCGTCGTGCGCCCCGGCCGCACCAGTTCAATCGCCGCATCCAGATAATCGCGGCACTGTTTGTACGCATCAATCATCGCGTGCGAAGCGTAGCCGATCGTGAAGCACCGGTAATAGCAAGTGCGGTAGCCCATGTAGGAATGCAAAATGTCGTAATAGACCGGATCGCCCGGGCGCAGCACGCGATCGCTGAAGACGTGCGGGTGCGGATTGCAGCGTTCGCCGGAAATCGCGTTCACTGCTTCCACGTATTCCGAGCCCAGGTCATAAAGCACCTTGCTCGCCAGACCAACGGCCTGATTTTCCGAAAAGCCCGGCTTCATCGCGCGATAGAGTTCGTCGTACGCCGCGTCCACCATCATCGCCGAATGATTCAGCAGCGAAATTTCGTCCTGTGTCTTGATCACGCGCGCGTCGGACATCAATTGTTGCCCGTCCACGATCTTGATGCCCTCGCGCTGCAGTGCAAAAAGAATCGGCGGCTCTACGATGTCAATGCCCAGCGGCTCGTTCAGCAGTCCGCGTTTTTCCAGTTCCACTTTGATCTTGCGCGCCACGTTTTCCGCGCGGCCCATCTCCGGGGACATCGCCCCGCGCAAAAGCGGAATCCCTGCACGCGAGCGTTCGCCAAGCCACGGGCAATTTTCCTGATGATGGCGCGCCGCGGAACCAAAATCCCACAGGATCGGCTCGTCATTCTGCGGCAGCAGGCAGAACCGGCTGTTCTTGTCCTGCGCCCAGGTGCCGATGTGCGTTGCGGTGATGTACCGCACGTTGTTCATGTCGAAGCAGAGCAACGCGCCCATTTCAGATTTCGCCAGCAGCGATTTTGCCCGCGCCAGGCGCTCCTTGCGCAGGCGGTCGAAATCAATGCGGTTTTCCCAGTCCACCGCCATCGGGCCGTAGGTCTTCAGTGCCACGTCAGGCCTCCTCTTGAATATCGTTCAGGCTTTTCCGCAAAGTTTGCGCGCCGCTTCAAAAACGGTTTGCTCCGTCGGAACGGTCACGTCTTCCAGCGGCGGCGAAAAGGGAATCGGCACGTGCATCGCGCCCATCCGCTTCACGGGCGCTTCGAGATTGAAGAATGCGCCCTCGGCAATCACGGAGGCAATTTCCCCCGTCACACCATAGCGCCCGTATCCTTCATCAATCACGATCGCCCGTGAAGTTTTCTTGGCCGACTCCACCAAAGTCTTTTCGTCCAGCGGCCACATGGTTCGTGGATCAATCACTTCCGCGCTCACACCGATCTCTTCCAGCAGCTTCGCCGCGCCCAACGCCACCTCCACCATGCTGCTGGTGGCCACCAGCGTGATGTCCTCGCCTTCCCGCTTCACGTCCGCCACGCCGAAGGGAATCGTGTAGTCATCCGCGGGCACCGCGCCCTTTTGCTTGTACATCATTTTGTCTTCGAAAAAGATTACCGGATTGTTGTCACGAATCGCCGTTTTCAGCAAACCCTTCGCGTCATAAGGCGTCGAAGGCATCGCCACCTTCAGGCCCGGCACATGGCAAAGCCACGCGTGCAGCGATTGCGAATGCTGCGCCGCGGACCGCCGCGTTGCGCCCAGCGTCGTCCGCAGCACCATGGGAACTTTCCACGTGCCGCCGGACATGTAGTGCGCCTTCGCGGCCTGGTTTACCAGTTGATCCATCGTCAGTGTCAGAAAGTCGCCGAACATGATGTCCACCACAGGACGCAAGCCGGTCATCGCTGCGCCCACGCCCATTCCCGTGAAACCGGCTTCGGAAATCGGTGTGTCCAGCACGCGCTCGGCGCCAAATTCTTCCACCAGCCCGGAGAGCACTTTGAATGGCGTGCCCGCCTCCGCTACATCTTCACCGAAGATGCACACCGCGGGGTCGCGGCGCATCTCTTCCGCAAGCGCTTCACGGATGGCTTGCGCAAATGTCAGTTGGCGTTCCGCGGTTTCAAGCATAAACGTCCTGGTCAACCTCTTCGACGCCGGGATATGGCGCCGCGATGGCAAATTCAACCGCAGCTTTCATTTCTTCGCGGGCTTCGTCTTCGATTTTCTTCAGCGCGCTGGCATCGGCAATCTTCTGGCCGGTCAGCCATTCGCCCATATTTTTGATGGGATCGCGTTTCGTCTTCCACTCCTGCTCTTCCTGTTTGGAGCGGTAATATTCGCGGTTGATGTCGCCCACGTGGTGTCCCGTATAGCGATAGGTGTTGCAGACCAGCATAGCCGGGCCTTCGCCGCGGCGCGCGCGGGTCACCAGGCGGTGCGCCGCGGCGTATACCGCCCGCGCGTCCTGCCCATCCACGCTCTCGGAGTGCACTCCAAACGCGGTTCCCCGCGCCAGAATGTCTCCAGCGGTCGTTTCAGAGAAGTGTGTGTATTCCGTGTAGAGATTATTTTCGCAAACGTAAATCACCGGCAATTTATAAAGTGCCGCCAGGTTCATCACTTCGTAGAGCACGCCCTGTCCCAGCGCGCCTTCGCCGAAAAAGCAGACCGCGACGTGATCGGTCTTCAGGCGCTTCGCCGTCAAAGCTGCTCCGGTGGCAATTCCTGCGCTGCCACAAACGATGGCGTTCGCGCCCAAATTCCCTGTGGCGGGATCCGCGATGTGCATGGAGCCGCCCTTGCCCCGGCAATAGCCCGCTTCCTTGCCCAGCAGTTCGGCAAACATGCGATCCGGCGTGGCGCCCTTGGCCAGGCAATGCCCGTGGCCACGATGCGTGCTGGTGATGTAATCCGTTTTCTGCAGTGCCTCGCAAATGCCCACCGCCACGGCTTCCTCGCCGATATAGAGGTGCGCAAGTCCGGGCATCAGCGCGCGCGTGTAAAGTTCATTCACTTGTTCTTCGAACAGACGGATGCGCACCATCTGCCGGTACAGCCGCGTTCCCAATTCCGCACTAACCGCGGTATCTGTCTTTGTCGAATCCTCAACCGTCTTCATGGCTTTACCCCGGACAGCTGTGCCAGCACATCGAAAACAATCGCAAAATCTTTTTCCACCAGGCCCATGCCGCGCGCCGCGGTCAGAAATTCGTTAGTCACCGCGGTCGTCGGCATCGGCACATCCAGTTGCCGCCCAAGCTCCAGCGCCAGCAGCATGTCTTTCTGCATCATGTTGACGTTGAACCACGCCTCGTCTGGTTGCTTCAGCACGAACGGCCCGCGGTATTGCACCATCGGCGAAGCAATCACGCTGTGTGTCAGCACGTCCACCGCAACTTCCCGCGCGATGCCGCTCTTTTCCGCCAGCAGCACGCCTTCGCAAAACGCCAGCATCTGCACGGCAAGACTCAGGTTCGTCCCAATTTTCATCACCAGCGCCAAGCCGTTGTCGCCCACGTGCGTAACCTTCGGCCCGATGTCCAGCAGCAGCGGCTTCACTTTTTCAAACGTTTCCTTGCGCCCGCCCACCATCACGGAAAGTTTGCCCTCCTGCAAGGTGATCACGCTGCCGGAAACCGGCGCGTCCATCAGGTCGCTGCCCTTTTCGCGGATCTTCGCCGCAAAATCGCGGCTCACGGCCGGGCTCACCGTGCTGATGTCCACGAACACTTTGCTGGGCCCCGCCCCGGCCAGCATCCCCTCGGGTCCGTTCATCACCGCGGAGAGCGCCGCCGAATTGGTGACCATCGAAAAAATCACATCCGATGCCGCCACCACCGCTCGCGGAGAGTCCGCCCACTTCATTCCTTTCTTGAGCAGCCATTCCGCCTTCGACCGCGTCCGGTTATAACCCGTGACGCTGTGCCCTTTGCTGAGCAGGCGATTCACCATTTCGCTGCCCATCACACCAAGTCCCACAAATCCTAAGTTCGCCACAATCTCTCCTGTGCCTTTGGGTTCTTGCCGCGGGTGATTTCCCAGTTACTCGGTGGGCGCTTTCCGCGAATCTTCCCGCACTTGCTTCAAGTGCGCCTTCATTGCGTCGCGCGCCCCCACCGGGTCCCGGTGCTCGATGGCTTCCAGAATGCGCTTGTGGTGGTATTGCCCGCGCTCCGGACCGCCATCCACCTGAAAAATTCCCATACGCTGTTCGCGCAGCAGTCCCACAATCGAGTCAATCAACGAAAGGATGATTGGATTCCCCGCGGCTTCCGCAAGCGCCAGGTGGAAATCCAGATCCGCTTCGATGTAGGCATCGGGATCGCGCCGCGCCGCATCCATCACTGTCACTTGTTCGCGCATCGCCGCCAGATCCTCGGCGTCCGCGCGGGTGGTTGCCAGCGCCGCAATCTCCGGCTCCAGAATTTCCCGCACCTCGGCCAGCGAGAGGAAACCTTCCGTCCCGGACCGCATCAGGCGATCCAGGGATTGCCGGATCGTGTACGAACTTCCATCCGTGATGAAAGTTCCCCGCCCGGGGTACGCCTCCACTAAGCCTTTTTCTCGCAGGGTTTTTACCGCTTCGCGCACTGCCGTGCGGCTCACCCCAAACTGCTCGGCAAGCTCGCGCTCAGGCGGAAGTTGATCTCCTGCTTTCAATGCGCCTTTGTGGATGGATTCCTCGACCTGCTGAACAATCTGCTCGTAAAGACGAGAAGAACGAACAATTTTGTACATAACGACCTCCGTTGCCGCACCGTATCAATCGACGCATTGATCTGAGCACCGTGGAGGGGACAAAAGGGCGGCAATCGCGGTAGATCGAAATATGGTCGAGTTGTCGGACCACGTTACCATTCGATCCTTTTCCCCGCAAGCCCTTCTTATCCTTGCTCCACCCACACTGTCTTCATGTTCGTAAACTCTCGGATTCCCACCGCTCCGAGTTCCCGCCCGTGCCCAGACCACTTCACTCCGCCGAACGGAATTCGTGGATCGGACGCCACCATGCGGTTGATGAATACCATCCCCGCGTCCAGTCCATTGATGAATTTCTCTTCCTCCGCGGAATCGTTCGTCCAGGCGCTGGCCCCCAATCCGAAGCGGCTATCATTCGCAATTCGAATGGCATCGTCAACGCCTTTCGCACGAAATACACTCGCCACGGGACCGAACATTTCTTCCTTATAGGCGGGCGAATCCTTGGGAATGTTCACAAGCACCGTCGGTGCAAAGAAATTTCCGGGCCGCTGCAATGGCTTGCCGCCGGTCAGAATCTTCGCGCCCATCTCCACGGATTTCTGGACGTCCCGCACCAGATCCGTAACGCCGTCGGGCGTGGAAAGCGGCCCCAATTCCGTGGCCTCGTCAAACGGATCGCCCACGCGCAGCGCCGCCATTTTCTGCGCGAAAAGGCTCTCAAATTTGTCCGCAATGCTTTCGGCCACGATGAAGCGCTTCGCGGCGATGCACGATTGCCCGTTATTGAAGATTCTCGCCTTCACCGCCGTGCTGGTTGCTGTTTCCAGATTTGCGCTGGGCATCACGATGAAGGGATCGCTTCCGCCAAGTTCCAGCACTACTTTCTTGATGCGCCTCGCCGCGCCGATGCCCACTTCAATCCCCGCTTGTTCGCTGCCTGTCAGCGTAGCCGCCATCACGCGTGGATCGCCCAGGACGCGATCCACTTCGCGCGAACCGATCAGCAGAGTTTGAAATGCGCCATCGGGAAATCCCGCGCGTTGAAACAGTTCTTCAATCAGCAGCGCGCTCTGCGGCACGATCGAGGCATGCTTCAGCAATCCCACATTTCCGGCCATCAGCGCCGGCGCCGCAAAACGCAGCACCTGCCAGAAGGGAAAATTCCACGGCATCACCGCCAGCACCGGCCCCAGCGGCTGGTAGCGGACATAGCTTTTCTTCGCACCGGTATCCACCGGCTCATCCGCCAGAAAGCGCTCCGCGTTTTCCGCGTAGTACCGGCACACCCAGGCGCATTTTGCCGCCTCATCCACCGCGGAGCGCAGCGTCTTGCCCATCTCCGTGGTCATCACTTTCGCGAATGCTTCCTTGTCCTGCTCCAAAATAGCCGCGGCCTTCAGCATCCGTTCGGCGCGGTAGGCAAACGTAGTGTTGCGATAGGTTGCGAATGTGTCGGTGGCTTTCTGCAGCTTGCTTTCGATTTCCGCGCTAGTCAGCGGCTCAAACGATTTAACCAGCTGTCCGGTAGCAGGATTTACGGTGGCGATAGCCATGATTGGCCTCACAGAAGATGTTGGACCCTGGCGGCGGGGTCACTGCTGGGGATTCCAAGCAAAACCCGAAATTGGTCCGACCAATATACCCCAACCTGGGGCCACTGTACAGCCTAAGCATCGAAATATCTAATCAATAGAAATTAATCGTTGACACCGTTTCACTCAAAGTGGTACAGGGGTCCTACCTTTTCATGTTTGGGCCCGGAGTCGGGCCCCTTTCGGCTTGCGGGGTGCACCCCGGCGGAGGCGCCTGACTCAAAAATTGAGCTGTTCGCCGCCGGAGACCACGTTCCCGCCGGGCCCAACCAAGGAGCCACGCATGAAGCGCAAAAAGCCGGTTCGACCACTGGAGCCGCAACCCAAGAAATCCAGCCAACTGTCCCCCGACGTTTCCACCCCCTCGCGCCGTGATTTCCTGCTCACCGCAGCCGGCGCCGGCCTGGCCCTCGCAACTTCTCCCCTCTCCGCGCTGGCTGACCATCATGGCCATCCCAGCCCGAACAGCATCTCCTATCTGGATCGTCGTACCTACATCCGTAACATGGAGGTCCTGGCACATTTCGCGCCCGGCCAGCCCCGCCACGGCAAAATGCAGATGATGTCCGCCGGGGACCGCCGCTACATCTTTCAGCAGGGCGACGTGATCGACGTCAGCGACCTCCGCAAGCCCACCATGTTCAACAAAGCGGGCTACGATGGCTACCAGGTTCAGATCGCATACAACAACTCTTTGAAAAAATGGATTCTGGTCACCGGACAGCAAACACCTATCACCGATTCCACTCCCGAAGCCCCGATGGGAAAATATGACGACCCCCATCTCGACGACAAGCGGAAAAATTACAAGGGGCTGCGCGGCATACGTGTCTATGACGCCACGAATCCTTCCAAAATTGTGAAGCTCTCCGAGTTCAGTACCGGAGCCACCGGCCAGGGCACGCATCGCAACTATTACGACGGCGGGAAATACGCCTATCTGGACACCGCGCCGGACGAAACCTTCATCCACCAGCCTTCCTATTTTCGAGAACTCGTCAACGGCAACATGATCGTGGACATCAGCGATCCCACCAACGTCAAAGAAGTTTCCATGTGGTGGGTTCCCGGTTCCCGCAAGGGTGAAGAAGCGGAATACAACAAGTGGGTGTGGTCGAAACTTGTGCCGCCGAAAGTGATCGCCGATCAGACGCCATTCGCCGGTTTGCATGGTCCCGTTTACGTTCCCAAGAAACTCGAAGACGGTGGCAACCGCGGCTATGGCGCATTCGGCTGCAACGGCTTCCGCATCCTGGATCTTTCCGATCCCACGCACCAAAAAGAAATCGGAAAATTTGAGCCGCCTCCGCAATATGCCGGCATGGGCATCGCCTTTCACACGATTTATTGCGGCATCCTGGACCGCGGTTTCGTGCTTACCAACGGCGAAACCACCAACTCGGACTGCAACCAGATCTACTTGCCCAATTGGGTGGTGGACATCCGCGACGAGGAAAACCCAGTTCCCGTCTCGCAACTTCCGCGTCCCGTACCTCCTCCGGAAGCGCCGTACCGCGATTTCTGCTTCAAGCGCGGCCGCTTTGGCGCGCACAATCCCCCGCACCTGAAGGCGCCGGGCAAACCGCGCCAGGAGTTCATCGCCTACAGTTATTTCATCGCCGGATTGCGCTGCTACGATATCGGCGATCTTTACAAGCCCGAGGAAGTAGCCTATTTCGTTCCAGCGCAAGGCGGCGATCTGAAAAAGTGGGGAAGCTACGATCGCACCGTGGACAACGTCCTGGTGGAATGGGATCGCAACATCATCTGGGCCGCCACGGACACCGGTCTCTACGCCTTGAGCTGCCCCAACCTCGGCAAACCCAATCAGGATCCCACGCCGGTCACCGAATGGTCGCTCGACAAACTCAACGAAGGCGCGCCCTGATAGCGGTCCGCCAGGAGAATTCAAATGAAGCATCACCTAACCGTGGCTGTCGGAATTCTCGCGTGTGTACTCTTGCTCTCTTCGTGCGCCCAGGCACAGGGGCAGACTTCCGCGAAGCAGCAAGTTCATGTACTTACGCTGCTGGGCCGGCCACTGCAGTTCGTGGTTGCCGATAAGCAAGGAATTTTCGCGAAGCACGGCCTGGAAGTCGTCAACGACAACAAGAAAAATTCCGACGAGCTTCGCGCCGACCTTGCCGCGGGGAAAGGCGACCTCGCCTATCTCGCGGTGGACAACGACGTGGCCATGGTGGAACTCGCCCATCAGGACGTAGTCATCGTCATGGGCGGAGAGGGTTCGCAGAACGAGCTGATTGTTCAACCAACGATCAAATCGTTCCCCGATCTTCACGGAAAAACGGTGATCGTGGACGCGGTCAATACTGCCTACGCCCTGCAATTGATCAAAATCCTCTCCGTTAACGGCTTGAAAGCCGGCGCCGATTACGAACTCAAGGCTTATGGCGCCACGCCCGCGCGGCTCGCCGCCATGCGCGAAAATAAAGACTTCGCCGGCTCGATGCTCGGGCCGCCAACTTCTCTCGTCGCCCGGCACGATGGGTTCACAAGCCTCGGCTCAGTGCAGCAGTTCATCGGCCCCTACCAGGCCGCGGGTTTTTTCACGCAGCGCGCGTGGGCCAAGGAGCATCGCGAACTCCTGATATCTTTTCTCGCCGCATGCATCGAATCGCAGCGCTGGCTGATGAATCCCGCCAACAAATCCCAAGTCGTGGAAATCCTGATGAGTCAATACCACCTCGCGCCAGAAATCGCCGCGGCGGATTACGACATGGCCGTGACGCAGCCGGGAGGCTTCGCCAAAGACGCCCAGTTGGACCTGGAAGGCTTCAAAAACGTATTGAAGTTGCGCGCTGAAGTGGAAGGCCAGTGGGGCGGCCATCCGCCTTCGCCGGATAAATATTACGACGCGTCTTATTACGACGCGGCGCTTGCCACAGCGAAATGAAAATGAAGAGGAGGACTGTTTTGCGCGAAATCATCGTTTGCTTGTTTGCTGCAATTTTTCTCGGCGTGCTTGCGCCGGCTTCCATCGCACAGCCGCAAAAAGAACGTACTCTGGATGAAATCAAGGCCGAGGCTATCAAGCGCGCGGAGAACGGCATGTACCCGCTGATCGGACTGGATCCTGCCGACGTCCGTGAAGCCTTCTCGCATCTCACTTCCACGGATAATGACGCCTGGGCGGCCGCATTCAGTGCCGTCGCGGACCGCTATATGACGGAAGCGAAATCCCAGCTGGCCTCCGATCCGGCGAAGGCCGACGCGAATTTTATCCGCGCCTGGCGGCTATATTCCTTCGCGCGCTGGCCGGTTCCCGCTTCCCCGGGCAAGAAGCGCGCTTATGCCATGGCGCTTGAAGCCTTTCTGGATCACGCGAAAATGATGGATCCTCCGCTGGAGGTGGTGCACATCCCGTTTGAAGGATCGGAAATCGTCGGCTACCTCCGCCTGCCGAAAAACCGCAAAGGCCCTGTGCCCGTGGTGATCGCCATCAGCGGGCTGGACAGCCGCAAAGAAGACCTGACGGAAAACTTTGGCGTCGTGCTGAATTCCGGCATCGGCTTTATCGGCGTCGATTCGCCTGGCACAGGGCAGGCGCCGATCAAGGCCAGCGTGAACGCGGAGCGTATGTTTTCTAAAGTGATTGATTATCTGGAAACGCGGCCGGAAGTGGATAAGACGCGCATCGGCGTGGATGGACAAAGTTTCGGCGCGTATTGGGCCACGAAACTTTCCATCGAGGAACACGAGCGGTTGAAAGCAGTGGTGGCGCAGTCGCCACCGGTGGACGCCTCGTTCCAGAAGGATTTTGTTTTGCAGAAGACTCTTGGCAATCGGGAGTACTTGTTCGGGCTAGGTCCGGCGCTTCTTTCGATTTTCGAAGGCGCGAATCAAGTGGAGGATCTCGGGGAAATTCTTCCGAAGTTGTCGCTGGTGAACCAGCATCTATTGGGCAAACCGACGACCTCGATGCTGATCATCGCGGGCGCGCTGGATACGCAAGTGCCGGTTTCCGACGCGTATCTGCTATTGAGCAATGGCGATGTTCCGAAAGAAGCGTGGATCAATCCGCAAGGCGGCCACCTGGGACGCCAGGTGAAAATCTGGCCCGACCCGGTAATTTTCAGAAAAGTGCTCGTCCCCTGGCTAGTCCGCAACCTGGAAGTTCCGCCCACGGCCGAGGCACACTAACCGGTAGCGCCTGACCGGTAGCGCCTGCATCTTGTTTACCCTGAGCTGCGAAGGGCAGGCAAGCGGCCGCAAAGCGGCGGAACTTCAAGTCCCGAAAACGATAATGGAAAGGCGCAAGCAGGCTTACTTTCTGCGGAACGCCTCGCAGACTCGGCCCATCGCCGGCACGATGCCGGCGCTACCTAAGCCGAATCCGGCTCCGCATTCTCGCCAGGATTCGCCAGCACCTCATTCATCTTCTTAACATCCAGCTCGCCCTGCCAGCGGCTGACCACCAGGGTCGCCACTCCATTGCCCACAACGTTCGTCAACGCCCTGCACTCGCTCATAAATTTTTCAATCCCCACCAACAGCGCCAGCGAGGTCACCGGAATCGAGGGAACCGCCGCCAGAATCGCCGCCAGCGTCACAAATCCGGTTCCCGTCACGCCAGAGCCGCCCTTGGAAGCCACCAGCGCGAACAGAAGAATCCCGCCAATCTGCCCGAGCGAAAGATGCGTGTTGGTGGCCTGCGCCAGAAATAGCGCCGCCAGGGTCAGATAAATATTTGTGCCGTCGGTGTTGAACACATAGCCCGTCGGGAATACCAGCCCCACGATGCTGCGCGGCGCTCCCAGAGCTTCCAGTTTGCGCATCATGTCTGGCAGCACAGTTTCAGATGAACTGGTGCCCAGTACGATCAGCAATTCATCCTTGATATACGCCAGAAATCTGAATATCGAAAAGCCCGCAAAGTAAGCAATTGTCCCTAGGACAAACACGACGAAAAGAATGCTCGAAAGATAAAAGGTGCCCATCAGCTTCAACAGATTTGTGAGCGATGCGATGCCGTAGCTGCCAACGGTGAAGGCCATTCCGCCCAACGCCCCCAACGGAGCCGCACGGACTACGATGCGCACGATACCAAAGACCACCTTGTTCCCCAGCTCGACGCCCTGCAACGCGCGCTGCCCGATTTCTCCCAGATTCGCAATTGCAAATCCCGTCAGGATCGAAATCAGCAGCACCTGCGGGACTTCTCCCTCGGCCAGCGCGCCCACAAACGTGCGCGGAATGAAAGCCAGCAGGAAGGGAATGAAGCCGGTTTCTTTTGCGCGGCCCACAAAAACAGCGGCAGCTTTCGGGTCCAGCGTTGCGGCGTCAATATTCAAACCCGCGCCGGGATGAATCACCAAGGCAACCACGATGCCAATGATCAGCGCCAGCGTCGAAACCACTTCAAAATAAATCAATGTCTTAATGCCAATGGTGCCGACCTTTTTCAGGTCGCTCATCGACGCGATGCCCTGCACAATCACGCAGAAGATCACCGGGGCGATCATCATCCGGATCAACGCCACAAACGAATCGCCCAGCGGCTTCAGCGCCCTCCCGGTTTTCGGAAAAAGCGCTCCGATCAAGCAGCCGATCACCACGGCAATCAGCACCTGGATGTAAAGAACTGTGTACCAGGGCCCGCGCTTTCGTTTCGATTGTGCTTTGGCCACCGAGTGTTCTCCGTGCTGCGTGGAATCCTGTAGCGCAGCCATTCCTGGCTGTTCAGTCGATCTGTGTGCGTTAGACCGCGCACAGGCAAGACTGCCTGTGCCACCTTCAGCTCACAACATCCCGCGGTGATTCGTTTCCAGAAAAAAATCGCTCGATATTGCGCCACGAAGAGCGGAAAAGAAATGCCGTGGACTGCCGCGTCACTCCGGCAATGTGGGGAGTCAGTAGAACACGCTGCCTCGCCTGGCCCTGCAACGTGAACAGGGGATGATCTGCCGCGGGCGGTTCGGTGGAATAGACGTCCACGGCTGCTGCGCCCAGTTTTTCGTTTTGCAGCGCCTGTGCCAGTGCCGCTTCATCCACGATTCCCCCGCGCGAAGCCTGAATCAGCACGCTGTGCGCCTTCATCAACGAAAGTTCGCGCGCGCCAATCAGGCCGGTGGTTTGCGGCAGCAGCGGCACGTGCAGCGTAACCACATCGGCGGACTGCAGCAATTCATCCAGAGAACAGGAACTTGCGCCAAGCGCCTCCGCCGCGAGCGGGTCGCGCGGCGCGGGATCGTAGAAAAGTATCGAACACCCACGCCGGTGAAACGCACTGGCCACGGCCACGCCGATGATTCCGAATCCCACGATCCCCACGGTCAGTCCATCGAGGCCCAGCAAACTGTCCGCAATCAGGCGCGCGCGAAACTCCTTATAATTGCCACGCTGCAGTTCGATATTCGCCCAGGAAAATCGCCTCAAAAGGGTGCTCGCCGCCGTCACCGCATATTCCGCAACGGCTTCGTTGCTGCCTCCCGGAACGTTGGCGACGGCAATGCCGAGCTGCTTTAGAAGCGTCAGGTCCAGGCGATCCAGACCGGCGCCGGTGACCTGCACGAATTTAACGCTGGCACCTTCGAAAAGTTTCGCGGGAAGTTTTGGTCCGACGGCGGGGATCACCAGCGTACGCGCCGCTTTCATCAACTCGGGGACATCGGAATCATTCCACGCGCGATAGGCGACCTGGAACTTAGCGGGAGCCAGCGCGCCAACACGCTGAAAATCCGCTTCAGGACGCAGGCAAAGGACGTCGCAACTCATCATGGTTTGGGAGGCCTCGCCGGAACACCGGGTTCTTGCGTTCCCCCGGTAATATCAGGCACCGGGAAAAAGCAGAGCAGCAGCAGGGGTTTCTTGCCTGTATTGCGGGTGACATGTTTTTCACCCGCTGGCATCAGCAGTGTGTCGCCGGGTTTCAGCGAATATTCCCCACTGTCGGCAAACGTGGTGCCTTCGCCGGAAAGAACGAAAATACACTCCTCAAAATCGTTGTGATGGTGCGCCGCGCGGGGCGGCTCGCCAGGCATGGGCACGGGAATTTCCGCGATCCGCAAAGTCACATTGTGTGAGCCGCGCGCTCCGGAAACGATTTCCAGCGCTTTGCGGCCCGGAAGCCCGAGCTGTTTGGCTTCGGCCTGCTTGAACAGCTTGGCCATCAGCGTCCTTTATCGAGCTTGCGTACTTCCGCCACGCCGCCCTGGATGCGATCGAGTTCCGTAAAAATCTCTTTCGATTTTGCGGAAATGGAATCCGCGACCTCAGCCACCATTTTGTTCGCCTTTTCCACGGTGGCGTGTTGCGGGCTGCCATACCATCCTGTCGGCGCGATCGAACGGACATCGGTCAGCACCGGCTGGTAGACGCGCGTGCGCCGCAGCGCATCCACTTTGTGGCCGTGCGTGTGGTCCGAAGAGTAGTCAATGCGGTCCAGGTGCACCAGATCCGGGCGATATGCCAGCACTGCAAGCGCTTCGATTTCCCCGCCGTGCGTCAGGCCGCCGCAGGTCTTGCCAAAGAGTTCTTCAGCGACGAAGCATGCCTGCACGGTCAGAACGGTCAGCCCGTGCTCGCGGTGCAGCCGGTCCGCGGCAACGCCAAGAGCGGGAATGTTCATCTCGTGCCAGTTCAGAATCAGCAGGTATTTCGCGCCGTGCTGGGCCATGGAGGCGCACGTTTCCATCACCAGCCGAATGTAAGTGTCCGGAGTGAGCGTGATTGTGCCTTCAAACGGCATGTGCAGCGGAGTCACACCCAGCGGGCCTCCCGGCAGGACCAGGCCGTCCATGCGTTCGGCAACCGCGTGGCCGATGATGTTGGAGGCGAAAATGTCCGTGCCGGTTGGCAAGTGCGGCCCGTGCTGCTCCACGCTGCCTTGCGGCAGAATGATCAGCGGATTCATTTTCAATTGCGCCGCGATTTCCGGCTGTGTCAGGTCAATGAAATAGCGGCTGGTCAGCATGGCGTCTCCTGTCAGGCTCCCAGCCGGGCTTGCACTTGTTGCAGGATATCCGCGATGCGGATGCGCTGCCCGTTCTCTTCGATGGATCGCAACGCCGCGTACACCATGGCCACTGCCACGTTGCCGTTGTAAGCGCTCAACTCATTCGATTTGCCGGAGCGGCAGCTATCCGCAAACATTTCCAGCTCGGCGCGGAACATATCGCTTTCCGGCACTTTCAATTCCTCACGCTTCGCGTAGCCGTCCTTACCGCGCTGTATATAGAGCGTGGAATTCTTGTGCAACTGGTCGGGCGTATCCCAGGTGTCGAAATCAATTTCATAATGCATCAGCCCGGCCGAACCGAACACCCGCACAGAGAAAATTCCCGGCGAGGTCCAGCACGACCCGACATAGCCCACTTTGTCGTCCGCGAATTTCAGCAGCGTCATGGACTGATCATCCACTTCCGCGCCGACTGGGGAAAGTTTCGAGGCAATCGAGCTGGCTTCCACCACGTCGCCGCCGAGATAATGCAACACGTCGAACATGTGGATGGCGAGTTGCGAAAGCGGGCCGCCGGGCGCGCGGTCTTTGTACCAGCGCCACGTCTTCGGCGTAAGTTCCAAAGCGCGGTTATTGGAAAAATTCGCTTCGATGAACGCCACGCGGCCGAGCTCGCCCTTGTCAATTGCTTCGCGAATCTTGCGGATGCCCCCCATCAGGCGCGCGCTGTGCCCCACGGTCACAGTGATGCCGTACTTTTTTTCCAGCTCGGCGATCTGCAATCCTTCGGCCAGCGAACTGGCGATGGGCTTTTCCGTGTACACGTGCTTTTTCGCTTTGGCGACGAGCTCCGCCATCGGCAGGTGCTGCTCATTGGGCACGGTCAGAATCACGCCCTCAATCGATGGATCAGCCAGAATTGCTTCCATGCTGGCGGCGGAAGGAACATGCATTTCCGCCTGGAACGCTTCGCGTTTTTCCGCGGAGCGGCTATAGCCGGCCACGATTTTCAATTTGCTGGAATTGGAGATGGCGCGGGTAAGAACTTTGGCCCAGCGGCCCAGCCCGACGATACCAACATTAACAGGAGAAGAAGTCACGAGAACCTCGAGTGCGAAAGGGTTAGAATGGATAGAAAGGGTTGCATCAATGGCCTACCCATAGTACCGTATTACGAGAATATGAGACAGTCAAGTCCTCAATCCGCTTCCGCTCTCTCCCTCGGCACCATTTCCAAGGCCGCGGCTCCGCTTCGCCGGCAGGTTTTGCTTGAACTGCGCCAGTCCATTATTTCTGGCCGGTTGATTCCGGGCGAGCGTTTGGTGGAGCGCGAACTGATTTCCATGATGGGTGTTTCGCGCACCGTGATCCGCGAAGCCCTGCGTCAACTGGAGTCCGAAGGCCTGGTTGCGATCATCCCGAACAAAGGTCCAGTGGTGCGCAAGCTGACTTTGGAAGAGGCGCAGGATCTTTACGCCATTCGTGCGGTGCTAGAGGGCCTGGCGGCGCGGCTATTCACGCAACACGCGGACGAAACGCAAGTGGATCAGCTGGACACGGCGTTGCACGGCGTTGCCGAAGCGTTTGCGATGGGCGATCCGGAACGCATTCTGGAAACGAAGAACACTTTTTACGATGTGCTGTTTGCCGGGGCGCGCAGCCAGACGCTTTCTTCGATGATCGGCATGCTGCACGGGCGTATCCGGCGGTGGCGCGCGATTGGATTGTCTCATCCGCAGCGGGCCGTGGAGCGCCAGCAGGAAAGCATCCGGAATCTTCGCGTGATGCTGAAGGCGGTGCGCGCGCGCGACGCGCGGCTGGCGGAGCAGGCCATTCGCGAGGACGTGCAAAAGGCGGCGGCGGAAATCAACCGGCTGCTGGGCAAGGAATCACCGCAATAGTTCGCAGCAGTGCGGATAAATCCAGGAAAGAGAAACGCAGATGACCACGCATATCATTGTGCACGACAAGGCTGACACCGTCGGCGTTCTGGTGGTGGAAAACGTGAAGGCCGGCGAGGACCTGACGGGATGGATCATGGAAACCGATGAAACCATCACGCTGAAGTCGCTGGACCCGGTGCCACTGGGTCACAAAATCGCGCTGAACGATATTCATTCGGGCGACACAGTTTTGAAGTACGGCAATGACGTGGGCCGCGCCGTGGCGGAAATCGGCAAGGGGCACCACGTGCATGTTCACAATATGAAGACGAAGAGGTGGTAGGCATGGGACGCTACGATTTTTACGGCTACAAACGAGAGAACGGGCGCGTGGGAATTCGCAACCACGTGGTGCTGCTGCCGCTGGATGATTTGTCGAACGCCGCCTGTGAAGCGGTGGCCAACAACATCAAGGGCACGCTGGCGCTGCCGCACGCTTACGGACGGCTGCAATTCGGCGAAGATCTGGAGCTGCACTTCCGGACGCTGATCGGGACGGGCAGCAATCCGAATGTGGCGGCTTGCGTGGTGATCGGTATCGAGCCGGGATGGACCGGCCGCGTGGTGGATGGCATCGCGAAAACGGGAAAGCCCGTGGCGGGTTTTGCGATCGAGGGCAACGGCGACATCACCACGATTGCGAACGCTTCGCGCAAGGCGCGCGAATTCGTGCAGTGGGCCAGCGAGAAGCAGCGGGAAGTCTGCTCCATCAACGATCTTTTTATTTCGACAAAGTGCGGCGAGAGCGACACGACTTCGGGCCTTGGTTCGTGCCCGACTGTCGGCAACCTGATTGACAAGCTGGATCCGCTGGGCGCGACGACGTGCTTTGGCGAAACCTCCGAGCTGACCGGCGCGGAAGTGGTTTGCGCGAGCCGCGCGGCCTCGAAGGAAGTGGGCGAACGGTTCCTGCAGGTTTTCCGCGCGTATCAGGACGTGATCGAACGCTACAAAACCAGCGATCTTTCCGAATCACAACCAACGAAGGGAAATATTGCGGGCGGGTTGACGACCATTGAGGAAAAGGCATTCGGCAATTTCCAGAAAATCGGGAAAAAGACCAAATACATTGACGTGCTGAAGCCGGCGGAAGCGCCAGCCAAGGGCGCGGGACTCTATTACATGGACACTTCTTCTGCGGCGGCGGAATGCGTGACGCTGCAGGCCGCGGCGGGTTTTGTGGTGCACCTGTTTCCGACGGGGCAGGGAAACGTGATCGGCAATCCGATTGAGCCCGTGATCAAGCTGACGGCGAATCCAAAAACCGCGCGCACGATGAGCGAACACATTGACCTGGACGTTTCCGGCCTGCTGCGGCGGGAAATGACCATGGACGAAGCCGGCGACCGGCTGATTGATATCACGCTGCGCACCTGCAACGGGCGGCTGACGTGCGCGGAAGCGCTGGGGCATCGCGAGTTCGTGATGACGAAGCTGTACCAGAGCGCGTAGGGCGAATCGACTTTTCGCAGTGAATAGAAAATAGACCTGTCATCCTGAGGCTATCCGATGAGGATAGACGAAGGATCTCAACTGTGAAATTGTGCGAGGCGGATCGGTTGAGATCCTTCGGGGCGCACACTACGCGCCCCTCAGGATGACAATTTATTGTTGTGTGGCGCGAGTGGAAACAGGGCGGGCCGGCGAGGCGGCACACTGCGAGAATGCGGGGGCGAGTTACTCGATGCGGGTGTTGAAGCTGAAGAGCATTTGCCAGCGGGCATCGCGGTTGATCCACATACGGGAATTGAAATAGGGCTTTGCGCCGCGGCGCTGTTCGCGGGCGATCATCAGGACGGTTTCTCCCAGATCAAACATTTCCGCGGATATCAGTTCCGGCGGAGCGTTGTGCTTGCCGGATAATTTCTGTTTCTGGATTTGCTCCAGGCGATCGGCTTTTGTATAGGGCCGGTCGTGAAACGTGTCGGTCGCGGTGAACTCATCCGCGATCAACGGGGCGTAGGCGTCCGCATCATTTTCCGCCATGGCGCGCATCACGCCTTGCCACGAAGCGATGGCTGCTTTTTCGGAAGGCGTGGCGGGCTGAAACGGAATTTCCTGGCAAGGATTGCGGCAATCGCCGGAGAGCGGGCTGTTCACCGGCTCTGATTTTTCCACTTGCATGACTTCCTGATACAAAAGAATTTGCCAGGCCACGGCGGTTTTCACCCACACGCGTAAGACGTTCATCTTTCCTTGATTGGCCCAGACAACGGCGGAATTGCCATAGCCGCGTGCTTGGGGAGCGGCGCCGGCATTGGCGATCGCAGGGAAGGTTGCGATCGCTTGAGCGCGCGTGAGGCGCTTGCCAACGGAATCGATCCAGACGAAATCCGGCGCGAGAAGTTTGGCCGCGACGGTTGAGTCGCGCCGCTGGAAGGCGGCCGTGAAGGAATTGTCGGCCTGGAGGAGGGAAGAAGCGTCGTCGGCGCGGGCGGCGGCGGAGAGGAGCAGCAGGAGGAGCAATGTCGGCGCGCCGACATTTACGCAATTTGTGTGATTATGATAACCAGGAAATAACATAATGGATATGTTCCATGTGAAACATTTGTTTGTAAACGTTCGAACGTCTGGATCGTTCGAATGCGCGCGCCATTTCGATACTACTGCGGCGTTCCCGCCTCAATGCTGGTCTGGAAGCTATAAACCATCACCCATTTACCGTCGCGCTTGATCCACAGGCGACTGACGTGCACGGGCTTGCCATGATGCGGCTGGTGCAGGCAGGTCATGATCACGGCGTCTCCGAAATCGTACATTTTTGCGGAGACCAGGGGCGATGGCGCGGAGCCGACGCCAAGTTCCTTCTGTCTGTCGAGTGTTTGCATGCGGGCGGCCTTGGTGATTGGGTGGTCGCTGTTGGAGCTGATTTGCACGAACTCGTCGGCCATATGCGGGGCCCAGCCCGCGGCATCATGATGAGTGACATCGGTTTCGAGCGCCTGCCAGGATGCGATGATGGCGGCTTCGTCTGCGTTGGCGGGCTTGAACGGCACTTCCTTGCAGGGATTTTCGCAGTCGTTGACGCCGGTGCCCTTGACGTTGGAGGGTGCGTCAAGTTGTTTTACTTCGTGATAGACGAGCAGGCGCCAGCCGACAGGGCGCTGCACCCAAAGGCGCAGGACGTGGATCTTGCCGCGGCTTGCGGTGACGGCGCCGACTTCGCCGTAGGTGCGCTCGGTGAGGTCAACTCCAGTTTCGTCGCCGAGCGCCGGCTTGGGGACGTCGTGCAGGACTTCGGCGAGCGTCGAGGTTTTGCCCTCGGCATCGGTCCAGGTGAAGTCCGCGTCCAGGAGTTTTCCGAGGGCTGAAGGATCGGGCTTGGCGGCGGATTGGATGAACTGGTGATCGGCTTGCAGAACTGCGGGATCAGCTTGGGCGGCCAAAGCGGGTGGATTGCCCAGCAAGGAGAGGATGCCGCAAAACAAAATAGCTGCGGAAAGGAAAGGTGCAGAATTCGGGCGGCTAATAAAGTTCCGATGGCGGTGAGTTTCCTCAGGGGCTAAAGCCCTGGTTTTTTGGGATCCAAATGTCGGAGCTAAAGCTCCGACCCCCTTAAGGCCATACATGAGATGGATAGGACTGCTTGTCCGAGCGCGCATCTGGAATGAATCCTTTCGCTGAGGTTTTTTTACGACGCGCAATGAAAAGCGTTGCGGATAAAAAAGGGGCCGGAACGAGTCCGGCCCCCGGAAAGCTCAGACCTGGAAGGCGAGCTTAGAAGAGAAACTTCAATCCGAACTGGATAGCGCGAGCGCCGCCGGAGCCGAGAACGGGGTTGACGGAAGCGGTGTCTGGGGTAACGCAGCCGCAGCCAAACTGTGAAGGAATGGAAGGATCGGCCGTTGCGCCGACGCCCTGGCCTGTGGCCCCGCCGAAGGGATTCGCAAAGTTGGGGTGGTTGGTGATGTTGAAAAATTCCGCGCGGAACTGCATGGTCAGCTTCTCGTAGAATCTCCAGCTCTTGGAAACCGAGAAATCCAGATTGTGGAAGCCAGTATCGCGGAAAATGTTGCGGCCAGAGTTTCCGAAGGTGCCAAATGCTGGCGGAAGCAGGAACGACTTTCCATTGCGACTCACGTAGCAACCGCCGGTGCTGCCACCAATGGCAGCATTCAACGAATCGAGCATGCCGGGGGTCGCATTTGCAAGGGTCAAGCATTGGTTCCAAGCTGCCGCGGTGACCTGGTCTGAGAAATAAACCGGACCACCGGGACTGCTATAGGAGCAGCCATCGTGAGCACCATTGACACAAAGGGGAATCGTGTCCTGGCCGCCGGACTGGAAATTGGCGGGACTGCCATAGATGTTCCAACGATCCGCGAATTCGGCGGTGCCACTGAAGTCGTTACTGGTGTCGAAGGCCTGCCAGGGTTGGCTGCTCTGCAGCGTGAGGATGCCATTGACCTGCCAACCTTCCAGCATCTGGGCGTAGCCTTTCTTGCCCGGGATCGTGTAGGTGGCCGAAAGGGTGAAACGATGACGAATGTCGAAATCGCTGTTGCCGTATTCGCCCTGGGGATCCAGGCTGTTCTTGGGCAGATACTGGTTCCAGTTGTAAGACTGATTGTCGATCGCGTGGGAGTAGGTATAGCCGGCTACAAAGTCCAGGCCATGCCAGTTGCGGCCGGTGAAAGTGATCTGTGCGCCGTTATAGTTGGACCGGTAGATGTTCGAGTAGTAGTTGATGAACTCCAGATAGGGATACTTGGAATAGAAAGGACGAGTCGGCTGATTCCCGGCGTCGGTGTAGCTGGAACCAAGAGCGGCCTGGTTGATGTCTTGAATGCCGGTTAACCGGGAGCCATGGTTGCCGACATAAGCGGCGTCCAGTGAAAGTTTTCCGGAGAAGGCATGCTGAATGCCCAGGGTCCAAGTGGTGACATACGGAGTCTTGTAGTTGCGGTCCATGGCAAAGATGTCGCAAGGACCGGCGTCAGTGACTTCACCGACTGTAAGGCCGTCACCGCAAGTTACCTGAGACACGAGGCTCGAAGGATAGATGCCAGCGCCACCCACCGAGGAACCGTTCCAGTTGAGTTCGGAGGCCGGAAGCGTAATGCCGGAGGCGACGATGTTACCGATGCCCGGGGTGGTAACACCATTGACTTGAAGAGTTGCGCCAGTCGGAACAACGTTGGCGCCTAGTGTGACGGTGTTGTTTGTATTCTGTTGCGAGAGGAAAGTGCTCATGGAGAGCAGGTCGTAGACTATGGCGACGCCGCCACGGATCACAGTGGTTCCTTTGCCGGACAGGTCCCAAGCGACGCCGACACGCGGGGCAAAGTTGGTGGGATCTTTCTTGTAGAGCGAAGGGATGTTGACGCCGACTTGCTCGAGACCCACATTGGGTTCAAAGTTTCCCAACTGGTTGTTGGAGTCGCTGGGAACTCCCTGCAGTTCGTAGCGAAGGCCGAGGTTAAGGGTGATGGCCTTGGTAATGCGCCAATCGTCCTGGAAGAATCCCGCAAAAAGATTCTGTGTCATGTGGCGGATTGGGTCCCCCGCCAAAATTGCGGTGTTGGTGGGATCGCCAGCCAAAAAGCTTTCCAGAGCCGTGGAACCATCAAAAGCACCGTTAGCCCGGAAGCGGATGCGTCCCCTGGCTCCGCGGTATGTGCCTTGGTCAACTTTATCGATGCGGAATTCGGCGCCAAATTTCAAAGCGTGTTTTCCGCGTAGGTTTGAAACTTGATCCACAAAGTCGTAGACGTTATCGGGTCCCACCAACTTGGGGAAGTTGTGGAAGCCGCCCAGTTCAGTGAAAGCCGTCAATTCTGACGTTGGGTAATCCGCCGACTGTGGCAACCACGTCCGGTGAGAGGCCAGTGTTAATTTGGTAGGGGATGCCGACGTTGGCGGGGACGATGGTCAGGTGATAGCGGGTGTAGCCGATTCTCAGGTCATTGGCCCAATTGGTGTTGGGCGTCCAAGCGTAGTGTCCAGCGACGGCCTGAGCCCGGGAATGAACCACGGTGCCGTATTCCGGGAGAAGCTCCGGCGAATCCTCGGCAGTAATGTTGTCGTTGCCGAAGAAATAGGAGCCGCTCAGAGTGTTTTTGTCGTTGATGTGGTAGTCCACTTTGCCAAGCGCGTTTCTCGAAGAATCTATATCGGGAAAACCTCCCTGTCTGTTTACTTGACCAGAAGCATTTGGCCCGTAGGTGCCGCCCGTGCAGGAAGTATAAGGAGCAGCAATGTCCGCCGGGCAACCGAGGAGATAAAGGCTTTGCTGGCTGAACGGAATATCTTGGGCCGCGAGGGCTGCTAGGGCGTCGGGAACACTGGCGGACGCGTCCGGACCGCCGGTAGCGGTGACGGTGGTTGGCGAGTTGACAGTGAGGGAATTGCCCACAGTGTAGTTGCGGAATTCAAAACCGCCGAACCAGAAGAGTTTGTCCTTGATGATGCGGCCGCCCGCTGTGGCGCCGTACTGCTCCAGTTCGACTTCCGTCTTCGGCGTGCCCACCTGATTAAAGTAATTGCGGGCGTCGAAAGAGTCGGAACGGCCGAAAGCATAGGCGGAGCCATGGATCTGATTGGTGCCGGACTTCAAGCCGACGCTGGTGATCGCGCCGGGCTTCCAGCCGAATTCGGCCTTGGGGTTCACCTGCGTGTTGAATTCCTGAATGGCGTCGATGGGAAGAATCGTGGCGGCATCGCCGGCGACGGCGGCGGCGTTGGTGACGCTGAAGCCCATGAAGGCTTCGTCGTTGCTCAAGCCATCAACCAGATAGCTGGTATCTTCGGGGCGCGCGCCGTTGGTGGTTTGCGTCCACGGGCCGCCACCGGGATAAATCGTGGTGCCGGGGCGAAGGGTCAGAAGGTTCTGATAGTTTCTGCCGTTCAAGGGAATTTCGTTGATGGTCTGGTTCGAGATAGTGCCGCCGAGAGTGGTGGAGGTGGTGTCCACCATCGGGACTTCTTCGGTGATGGTGATGGTCTCCGTCTGCGAACCAGTTTGCAGGATGGGATCCACTCGGGTGTCTTTGGCGACTTGCACGTTGATGTTCTTGCGCTCAAAGGCTTTGAAACCCTTGATCTCTGCGCGAACCGTGTAGGTGCCGGGAATGAGGTTGATGGCGACGTAAGCGCCGTCTGCGTCCGTGGTCAACGTTTGTGAAAGGCCGCGCGTAGGATCGGTGACCGTGACCGTTGCGCCGACGATATAGCCGCCGGTCTGGTCCGTGACGGTGCCGACGATGCGCCCGAAGTTCCCCTGAGGGAAGGCCGGGCTAGAGAGGAAAAGAACAGCCAAGAGAACAGCCAAAACCCCAATGGACTTTTTCAAATTGACACAATTCTGCATCACACACCCCTGTAAAATCCCCTGCTCGGGAATGAACCCCGCACAATAGGTATAGCCGCTGTACCATCATACGAGGCGCATTGTCAACTATTTCCTTTCTTTTACGGAGCGGAATAACTGATACAAGGGGCTCTGGCGGTCCAATTGGTATATTGGACAGACCACTTAAACCTCGGAAAAGGCAGGGTTTTGTTAGGCTGGTGGTGCCGGGGGTGGGCCAAAACGGGCCATCAGACGTTCTGGTACCCAAAGTTAACTGTTCAGGGACAGGGGCGAGGATAATTGGTCTTGCAGACCAGACCGCAGAGGAGCCGTAAATTAATCCTGAACGGTGTAAATCCAGATTTCGGCGCCGTGATCGGCGCGAGGCGGGACGCCCAGGAAGTAGCGATCGAAGCCTTTATGACCCTTCCCAAAATAGCCGGCCGTGCGAGCCCCGAGCGCGGAGGGTACCTTGGCGAGCAGCGAATAGTGATCCGGATCGGCTTGCTGAAAGACGCTGATAAAACCTTCGCCGCCGCAAATGTAGATGCGTTTGCGAACAGCGTCGTAGTAGACATCGTCGGCGTCCTGAACCGTGGGGAGCTCGGCCACGGTGCGGCCTGAGGTTGTGTCGAAAATGGCGAGGCGCGCGGGTTCGTGGGTGGCGACGAAGAGACGATGATCGGGTTCGTCAAGAGCCATGGGGAAATTGTGTTCGAGGGTCAGCGGCCATCGCGCGATCGCGCCGGTCTTGCGGTTGACGACGGCAATCTGCTTTAAATCGGGGAGATTCACGTAAATATTGGGCCCTTCGGATTCGAGCTGGAAGGATTCCGGATGGGCGCCGAGTTTGTATTCTTCAGGAAGGCGTTCGTTGGTGAGTGCATCCACAGTGCCGATGGCGCCGGTTTCGTCTTCGCCGAAGCCCACGTAAACGCGGTGCGCGGCGGGATCGTAGCGAAGATTGTCCACGTCGCCGTGAAAATCGATTTCCTTGAGCAGAGTGTAACTTGTGCCGTCGAAAATGCGCAGAGTGCCGGCACTGCTGGCAACGAAAAGTTTTTTGGCGTCGGGGGCGTAGACGACTCCCTGGGGGCGAGGAATGCCGGTGAGGGATCGTTCGCGGACGCGTGCGCTGATGTCGATTACTTCCACGGAATTGTTGCCGAGCGCGGCGACGAACAGGCGATTTTTGCCGTCGAAGCCGAAATGATCGAAGCGGCCGACGAGGCCGGGGGTGGCGATGGCTTCGGTGAGGACGAGTGGGCGGGGTTGATCGGTGCCGGGCGCTGACTGAGAGAAGATACGGGATGGGGTAGTGAGGATAGATAAGAGCAAACCGCAAAGCACGGTGAGGAATTTCATGAGGTCTCCCAGCTAAACGAGCAAAAACATGAATAAAAGTGTCGAGCGGAAGAGAGGATAGCGCAAAAGGGTTGACGAGGCAAAAGGTCCGGTGGTAGAACCACAATCCACTGGATCGATCACCGAGTTGAATCCTTCCAGTTGGCGCAGAGGTTCGATTCTGGAGGGTGGCGATGAGAATTCGATGCAAGGGAGTGTTTTGGGTGCTGGGAGCGGTTTTGGCAGCACCGCTGTTGATGCCCTGGAACACGGTGGCGGTGCGGGGACAGTTGAGCACGGGAAGAGAGGCTGCGGAGGCGATTGCGACGCACGGGTACGTGGTACCGCGCGAGGCAATTCCTGGGGCGAAGGTGGCTGGGGATTACACGTTTGTGCTGACGCGGGACGAGATTTATGTACCGATCCTGGTTCGGAAGCCGGAGGGAAAGGGCCCCTTCCCGGCGATTACGATGGGTTGGGGCGAGGGGCGCGAGGGAATGCAAAAGGTGGAGGACCTTTCCGCGCGGCTGACGCAGATGCAGGACCGCATGATTGCGAGAGGCTACGTGGTGGTGACGGTGAATTACCGGAACGAGATTCCCTACGCGTACGAGAATTCGAAGCCGCCGCAAAATTTGCCGGACAGCATCAGCGGCGACCGGAGAATGCTGAAGTCCGGGCCAACGCTGGATCACGAGGATCTGATTGCAATACTGCGCTACCTGCGGACGCTGCCCTACGTGGACAAGAACGCCGTGGGGGCGATGGGCGTGAGCCACAGCGGCGAGATGATCATGAAGGCGGCGAGCGAATACACGTTTGCGGCGGGGGTGTGCATCGAGCCGGCTGATCACGAGTTTCTTTCGGTGAACACCGGTCCCACAGCGCCGAGAAAAGACAATGAGATTCAGTACAACGACATTGAAGTGGCGCGGAAGAATGCGAACAAAGCGGCGGCGATGGAGCGTATTGAGCGCATTCACACGCCTATTCTGATTTTCGGGCGGGATACCGATCATCAGCAGGGAATTTTCAAGCTGACGTATGAGTGGATGAAAGAGGCGGGGAAAGACGTGCAATGGGCCAGTTTTGATCATTCCGTGCACGGGTACGTTTTTATTTTCAACCAGCCGGACGGGTCTTATAAACCGGATCCCACGCAGCAGAAAACGTTCGATATCTTCATGGATTATTTCGACAAACATCTGAAACACTAGGGCTGGCAGCAGGAGCAGGGTTGGCTTACGGGAAATTGGGAAGTGGAGGTGTGAAGTGAAGGTGGGATTTATCGGGTTTGGGGATATGGGTCGCGCGATTGTGCCGCGATTGATTGCCGCGGGCCACGAGGTGACCGGTTGGAACCGGTCGAAGCAGAAGGGCGAGCCGCTTTTTAAACTTGGGATGCGGTGGGCGAACTCGGCGCGGGAACTGGCGGCGGGATCGGACGTGGTGATTTCGATCGTGACGGATTCGGAAGCGGTGCGGAGCATCGCGCTGGGCGAAAACGGAGTGATCGCGGGGTTGCTAAAAGATGCCGCTTATTGCGACATGAGCACGATTGATCCGGACGTGAGTCGAGAGATTGGGACGGAATTTGCAAAGGCCGGACTGACGATGATGGACACGCCGATTTCAGGGACCACGCTGACGATCGGACAGGGCAAGGCGTCGTTGATGGTGGGTGGCGAAAAGGCGGCTTTTGAGCGCGTGCAGCCATTGCTGATGGCGATTGGACCGAAGGTGACGCACATTGGGGCGCAGGGGTTGGCGATCCAACTGAAAGTGGCCTTGAACATGACCCTTGTGATCCAGGTGATTGGATTCTGCGAAGGCGTGGCGTTGGCGGAAAAAGGCGGGGTGCCGCGGGAGGTGGCCGTGGACGCAATGCTGAAGAGCGTGGTGGCGTCGCCGGTGATCGCTTATCGCGCGCCCTTGATTCTGGAGGGGCATATTTCGGACGCGACCTATGGCAGCGTGGATCTGCAGCAGAAAGACATGCTCTTGGCGCTGAATATGGGAAGAAAAATGGGAGTGCCGGTGCCGCTAGGGGCGGCGTGCAACGAACTGCTGAATGCCTGCCGCGGGATGGGGTTGGCGGAGCATGATTTTGTGACCGTGTATGAGGTGTACCGGAAGCTGGGAGGAATTTCGTAATGAAACCGTACCGAACGAATTTGAGCGTGGTGCCGCGCGTGGGGGGGCTGAAGGAAGATGAAGGCTGGATCAACATGCAGGTGCAATTCCTGATCGACCAGAAAACCGCAGGGTCGGACAACTTGTTGATCGGATGGACGGTGTTGCCGCCGGGATCGCGTCACGACAAGCACCGGCATCCGAACTGCGACGAGTTTTTCATTGTGATTCAGGGGAGCGGTTTTATTTACACGGATACGGGCCGCGAGCCTTCGACGAAAGGCGACGTGATCTTCACGCCGCGCGGGCACTGGCATGGATTTGATAACACCGGCGCGGAAGATGTGGTGCTGGTGTGGGGCTGGAGCGGCGCGGGCTCGCTGGAAGCGGCGGGTTATGAAATTCCTCCCGAAGGTTATTAACCGAGGATTGGACTGGGAATGGCGCACGCGTGGGACGACCCGCGAATTGTAAATGGAATGAAGGAGCAATTGCGCTGGCGGCGCGAATTGCTGGCACAGGGCAAGCGACCGCTTGGCTGGAAGCTGGCATTTGGCGGGCCAGCGGCCATGGAGCGATTGAAAATCAACGCGCCGCTGGTGGGATTTTTGATGTGCGATGCAGTGATCGCGTCGGGGTCCAGCGTATCGCTGGCTGGATGGAAAAAGCCCGCGGCGGAGCCGGAGTTGACGGTTTACTTGGGAAGTGATGTCGTGCCGGATTCTGACCGGCAGACGATCCAGGCGGCAATTGCGGGGCTGGGAGCGGCGATTGAGCTTGCCGATGTGGATCATCCGTCCGACGATGTGGAAAGAACGCTGGCGCGAAATATCTACCAACGGCATTTGATTTTTGGAGAGCGCGATAGTTCGCGTGCCGGCGGCAATTTGACAGGACTGCAAGCGCGCGTGGAACGGAATGGTTGGGAGACTGCCAATACATCGGAACTGGAAGCGCTGACGGGAGAATTGATCGCGATCGTCGGGCATGTGGCGAATTTGCTGGCGCGGTTTGGAGAAGGTCTTCGCGCGGGAGAGTTGATTATTGCGGGTTCGATTACGCCCCCGCTTTGGGTGGAAGCTGGAGAGCGGCTTAGTTTTCATCTGGAACCCTTGCAGCCGATTTCTGTGAGTTTTGCAACGGGGCAGGACGCCGAGTAGAAGCAGATTCCTCGGACGAAAAGCGTCCTCGGAATGACAGCGGCTACAACGGCTTGGCCATCAGAGGCAGCGTTTAATGGTGTTTTGGTTTTTGGTTGGGGTTCGTTAAGCAGCGGGCACGAAGGAGTCCATGGGCTACGTACGATTAGTGATTTTCATTTTGATTTTTATTGCGTGCTTTACCGGATTGATTTCGCCGCCTGTGGCGCTGACGCTGGGGATCCTGTTTGGACTGATCCTGACGAATCCATTGCCAAAAGAGAGCAGGACGGGTGCGCGATTGCTGCTGCAGCTTTCGGTGGTGGCGCTGGGATTTGGAATGAACCTGCACGAAGTATTGAAAGCGGGGCGAAACGGATTTGTGTACACGGCATTGGGAATTGGATTTTCGTTTCTGGCCGGGCTTTCGCTGGCAAAATTATTGAAGGTGGGCGGGAATTGCGGATACTTGATTACGACGGGCACGGCGATTTGCGGCGGAAGCGCGATCGCTGCCGTGGGACCGATCCTGAACGCGGACGCGGAAGAGATGGCCATATCGCTGGGAACGGTGTTTGTGCTGAATTCCGTGGCGCTGCTGATTTTTCCTCCGCTAGGCCACGTGCTGAAACTTTCCCAGACGCAATTTGGATTGTGGGCCGCGCTGGCGATTCACGACACAAGCTCCGTGGTGGGGGCGGCGTCGAAATATGGGGCCGAGGCGTTGGTGATCGGCACGACGGTGAAACTGGCACGGGCGTTGTGGATCGTGCCGCTGGCGCTGGTGACGGCAGCGGTGAAACACAGCAAGTCCAAGATCCAGTTTCCGTGGTTCATTCTTTTCTTTTGCCTGGCCGCGGTGCTGAATACCTATTTGCCCGCCTATTCAGGCTATTTTCACTGGTTTTTTGAGGCCGGGCGGCTGGGCTTAACGGCGACGTTGTTTCTGATTGGAGCGGGAATTTCGCGGGAGACGCTGCGGCAGGTGGGCTGGCGGCCGATGGCGCTGGGAGTGATTTTGTGGCTGATCGTGGGGACGTTTTCGCTATACGGAATTCTGACGAAGTGGATTTCGTTGTAATTAAATTTTGATCCAGAAATTCCAATGCGTAATGTTCGGAAGAATTCGTAAAGTGGAGGGTTTTATGAAAATAAAGCGAAGCACACGAACGATTGCGATGGCAGAACGTTTTTGGCTGTTGATCGCGGCGGTGATTTTCTGCGCCGTCCCATCCTTCGCTGGACAAAGCAGTGCCGCCAAACCTGATTCCTGGTCTGGCGTGCTGGTGACCAGCGCGTGCAACGCGGATGAAGCGTTCATGGAATCCGCGGAGTGCTACAAAGTTGTGCCGGGCGCGGAAAATGCGCTTTATGACGACACCAACCGGGTGATGTACAGCCTGGCGCCGCAGGACAAAGTGAAAGGGCGGCTGGGGGACACGGTGACGGTGCGCGGCACGCTGCAGGAAGACACGATTCAGGTCGTGTCGTGCGGGCCGATGGCGATTGGATTGGAAGTGGGGCAGAAGGCTCCGGACTTTTCCCTGCGCGACGAATTCGGCAAGACGCAGACGCTGGAAACGCTGAAGGGAGCGAACGGCACGGTGCTGCTGTTTTTCCGTTCGGCGGACTGGTGACCCTTCTGCAAAGGGCAGCTGGTCCAGCTGCAAAGCGCAATGCCAAGGTTTGAAAAGCAGGGAATCAAGTTTGCGGCGATCAGCTATGACTCGCAGGAGATCCTGAAGTTTTTCGCGGATCGCTTCAAGATCAGCTATCCGATGCTGGCGGATCCGGATTCGAAAATCATTCGGGAATATGGGGTGTTTAACCACGAAGCAACCGGAATGCAGAAGGGTTTTGCGCGGCCGGGATATTTTTTCATTGGGCCAGACGGAGTGATCAAGGAAAAATTCTTTGATCCGAAATATCGCGAGCGGCTGACCGGAAACAGCATTTTGTCCAAACTGTTTCCGGAGCTGGGCCAGGAAGTGACGGGGACGGTGGAGGCGCCGCACCTGAAACTGGAGCTGGAACAGTCCGACCTGACGGGGGTGCCGGGGACGCGCATCACGGTTTACGCGAAAGTGGAGTTGCCGCCGGACGTGCACGTTTATGCGCCGGGTACAGTGGGGTATAAGACCGGTGAAGCTGGTGCTGGATCCGATTCCGGATCTGCTGCTGGGATCGGTGGATTATCCGGCCTCGCAGACTTTGTATTTACCGGCGATTAAGGAGAAGGTGCCGGTTTATGAGGGGACTTTCCGCGTCAGCCAGGAGGTGAATGTGAATACGAGTTCGTCGTTCTGGGGCGGCCTGGGAAAAGACGGGAAAGTGATTCCGATCACGGGAAAGCTGGAATATCAGGCTTGCGACAAGACGATGTGTTTTGTGCCGACATCGGTGGCGGTGAAGTGGCAGTTGCAGGTTTATCCGCTGGATCGGGTGCGGGCGCCGGTGGACATTCGGCATAAGTAGAATCGCTGCTCTGGGCCGGATAAAGGGAGCGAAGAAAGAAAACGCAGATCCCTCACCCCGCAAAAGACGCCCTTCGTCGAATTCACACTGGGCAAGCGGGTTTCGGGATGACATGGTTGTAGTTTGCGTGTGAATTGGGACTCGTTTGGACTGCGTCGCCAGCCGAGGAATTGCCGTATGATACGGGCATGCGAGTGCTGCTGGTGGAGGATGACGCGCGAATCGCACGATTTGTGGCCAAGGGGCTGCGCGAAGAATCGTACGCCGTGGACGTGGCGGAAAACGGAAACGACGCGGTCTACCAGACGGAAATCAACGATTACGATCTGATTGTGCTGGACGTGATGATTCCCGGCATGGACGGGTTCGCAGTGTGCAAAGCCGATTCGCGCGGGCGGGAAGCGCACGCCAATCCTGATGCTGACAGCGCGAGACGGTGTCGATGACCGCATCACGGGCCTGGATTCCGGCGCGGACGATTACCTGACCAAACCGTTTGAGTTTCGGGAACTGCTGGCGCGGTTGCGCGCGCTGCTGCGGCGCCCGAATGAATTAAGGCCGCCGCGCATTGTGGTGGGCGACTTGGAACTGGACACCGCTTCACAATCCGCGAAACGCGGAACGCGCGAGATTCCGCTTGACGGCGAAGGAATACGCGCTGCTGGAATATTTCGCGCGCAATGCCGGGCGGGTGATCGGGCGTTCTGAAATTGCCGAACACGTGTGGGACGAGACCTTCGACCCATTTTCCAATCTGATCGAAGTTTATGTGAACCGGCTGCGGCGGAAGCTGGGCGAGGAAGCGGGCAAGCCGCTGCTGCAGACGCGGCGTGGCAGCGGTTACGTGCTTTGCGAAGGCGAGACTTCGGGGAAAAAACCGCCAGCGCCAAATTCCGGGGGAACGAAAAAATCCCATGCTTGATTCGGTGCGCTCCCGCATGACGGTGTGGTACAGCACGCTGCTGGGGCTGTTCCTGATCCTGGTGGCGGGGCTGACCTACTTTATTTACTGGCGCAGCAGCGTGGAACGAACGGACAGCAATCTGATGGAATTGAGCGATACCTACATCGCGACGTTCAATGCGGAGTTACGGGACGATAAGGACGCCGACGGGATGAAAACCGCGGCGCGCGAAGCGATGGTGGAGCATCGCTTTCGCGATGTGGTCTACGCCATCGTGGATGATAGCGGCCAGGTGATTTTAAGTTCGCTGGATTTGCCGGCAGTGCGCGGGGGCGTGGAGAAAATTACGCCAGAGCTTTTCGAATCGAAAGAGTTCCGCGAGCTTGCACAGGCCCCGGCGAAGGCCGCTCCGGATTCGTTCCGGAATGTTCATGGCGGAAGAAACGGATTTCGAGGTTACGCCCGCCCACTTTTTCCAAATGATCGCAGCGCCACCCTGGTGGTGCTGCAATCGCTGCACCCGCAGTACGAAATTATGGAGGTTATCCGCCACACCTTTTATTGGATTATTCCCATCGCCTTGCTGCTGTCCAGCATGGGCGGATATTTTCTGGCGCGGAAAAGCCTGGCGCCGGTGGCGGATATGGCCACGCAAGCTCGCGGAATGGGCGCTTCGCGGCTGAGCGAACGGCTGGAGGTTTCCAACCCGCGCGACGAACTGGGAACGCTGGCGCTTTCGTTCAATGAACTGCTGGACCGGCTGGAAAAATCATTTGAGCAGCAGCGGAGATTTGTGGCGGACGCATCGCACGAATTACGGACACCGGTGGCGATCCTGCAAGGGGAAACGGAAGTGACGCTTTCGCGGACCGACCGCACACCGGAGGAATACCGCGAGACGCTGGGAATTTTGCGGGAAGAATCACACCGGCTGGCGCACATCATTGAGGATCTGTTTACGCTGACGCGCGCGGATGCGGGGCAATACCCGCTGCAGCTGCGCGAGGTGTATCTTGATGAACTGGCCGCCGATGTGCTGCGACGCACGCGTTCGCTGGCGATTTCAAAAGAGATTACGCTGACGTCGGCGATTCAGCCGGAGCTGGCCTTGCAGGCCGATGAGGACCTGCTGCGGCGGATGCTGCTGAATCTAGTGGACAACGCGATCAAGTACACGCCGCCGGGCGGGAAGGTACATCTGGAGTGCCAGCGCGAGGGAGAGGAGTATGCGTTGAGCGTGACGGATACGGGGGCCGGGATTCCGGCGGAGTTGCAGGCGCGCATTTTCGAACGGTTTTTCCGGGCGGATAAGGCGCGTTCCCGCAGCGAAGGCGACACTGGTGGGGCCGGACTAGGGCTTTCGATTGCGCTGTGGATTGCCGAAGCGCATCACGGGCGGCTGGAGCTGACGCGATCGGACGCCACAGGAACTATGTTTACCGCCTGGCTGCCGGCGCCTGCCGCGGCCAATTCCCATTAATGGTGCGTTTATCTCGCGCTCTCTAGGCTTGAGTTAGAACAGGCGGCCATTCCGGCCCGGAAGCCTTGTTCGTTCAGGGGCGACGATGGAGTTGATTATGAGAAAGACATTCATCCCGACGGCTATTGCAGTGGGCTTGGCAATTTGTTTGTGCGCGGGGGCAAGCGCGCAAACGCAGGTTCCGGCCAAGTCGAAGATTCCCGCAAAACTTCAAAAGGAAGCCAAGATCTCCGTGGAAGAAGCGCGCGCGACAGCGCTGAAGCGAGTTCCCGGCGAGATCCGGGAGGAAGAACTTGAGAAAGAGCATGGGAAGCTGGTCTACTCCTATGACATTCGGGCGACCGGCCAGAAGGACATCACCGAAGTGCAGGTGAATGCGATCGACGGGACGATCGTGAGCGTCGAAAAAGAAGACGCTGCCAGTGAAGCAAAAGAAAAGCAGCAGGAGTCCGGGAAGCCGCAGCAGTAGATCCGGGGACAGGGCCCCAGGTCAATCCGAATTTAGAAAATCGAGGGAAGTAGCTTGGCTTGGAAACATCAATTTGGGTGGAGCGCGGTGCTGTGCGGAGGGGTGTTGCTGGGGGCCACTATTTCAGTGGCCGGGCAACAGGTGGACGCGCCTGCTCCGCAGCCAGAAGTGCTGGCGAAGCAGGCGCAAGCGGCGGCGACGAGCAAGCCCGCTGCGGGCGCGCCGATTTCTTTGAGCCTGCAGGAGGCGTTGGCGCTGGCGCGGAAAAATGAGCCGTCGTATCAGGCAGTGGCAACGGAAGCGGGAGTGGCGCGAGAGGCGCGGGCACAGGCTCGAGACGCGCTGTTGCCCAGTGTGAATTTTAATACTTCGGCTTTGTCTACGCAAACCAACAGCAGCCAGCTGGGTCTGAAATATATCGCGAATAATGCGCCGCACGAATATGTGAGCCAGGGCAACGTGCACCAAATTCTGGACGTGGCTTCCTGGGAGACGTATCGCAGCACGGCGGCGCAGGCGGCAGCGGCAAAGGCGCGGGCAGAGATTGCGGCGCGCGGGCTGGTGGTGACGGTGGTGCAGAATTATTTTGCGGTTGCGGCGGCGGAGAAGAAGCTGGAGTCCGCAACGCGGACGGCGGAGGAAGGCGAGAAATTCCTGAAGCTGACTGGAGCGCTGGAAAAGGGCGGCGAGGTGGCGCACTCCGACGTGATCAAGGCGGAGCTTCAGGCGCAGGACCGGCGGCGGCAGTTGCAAGAAGCGAAACTCGAGGCGCTGAACGCGCGGCTGGATCTGGCCGTGCTGCTGTTCCCGGACTTCAATGACAATTTTCAGATCAGCGACGACTTGCATGGGAATGTGGTGCTGCCGCCGCAGGCGGAATTTGAGGCGCAGGCCGCGCAGGAGAATCCGGAAATTCGCGCGGCGCTGGCAACCGCGCAGGCGGCGGGGCACGACGTGAATGCGGCACGCGCGGGATATTTGCCGTCGATCACGCTGGATTATTTTTACGGGATTGACGCCACGAATTACGCAGTGAACGGGACGAATCCCGACGGAAGCAAAATTCAGCAACCTGGGCTCTTCTGGACTGGCTTCACTGAACTGGCCGGTCTGGAATTGGGGAGCGACGCAAAGCCAGGTGCGGCAGGCGGAGTTGCGGCGCGATCAGGCCAAGCGCGAGCTTTCGTTTGCGCAGCGGAAACTGCTGGCGGAAATGCGGTCGCTCTATTCGGAAGCGGAGACGGCGCTGAACGAACTGGCGGGCTTGCAGCGATCTTCGGAACTGGCGGCGGATAGTTTGAAACTGACGACGGACCGTTACCAGGGTGGCGAAGCGACGGTTTTGGAAGTGGTGGACGCGCAGACGACGTTTGCGCAGGCGAACGCGGCTTATCAGGACGGGGCGGTGCGTTATCGCGTTGCCTTGGCGAACTTGCAGACATTGACAGGGGTGCTGACAACACCATGAAGAATGGCGATCGCGAATTGAGAAGAAGACGGAAGCGGATTTTGACGCTCGCTGCAGGATTGCTGGCGGGCGCGATGCTTTTATTGGGATGCGGCGGGGCGGAAAAAGAGCCGGTGCCGCTGGTGACGGTGCAGGTGACGCCGGCGAAGCGCGGGCCAATTGAGCTGGAAGTAAGCGCCGACGCGGTGGTCTACCCGCTGGAGCAGGCGGTGATCACGCCGAAAATCACTTCGACGATTGCGAAATTTTATGTGCAGCGCGGGGCGAAGGTAAAGCAGGGGCAATTGCTGGCGGTGCTGGAAAACGCGGACCTCTGCGGGCAGGCGGAGCAGAGCAAGGGCGAATTCGAACAGGCGGAAGCGAGCTACACGACGACGACGGGCGCGAGCTTGCCGGAGCAGATTCAGAAAGCGGAGCTGGATGCGGCGGCGGCGAAGGCGGCCTTCAACGCGCAGACAAACGGTTTACGATGCGAGGAAAAAACTTTACGACGAAGGCGCGCTGCCCCGCAGGGATTTTGATTCCGCGGATGTGGCGCTGGCACAGGCGCGCAGCACCAACGAGCAGGCGCAGAAGACAATTGGCGGATCTGGAAAAAATCGGCAAGCAGCAGGCGCTGAAATCGGCAACCGGGCAGCTCTCCGCGGCGAAGGGAAAATACCTGAACGCCAAGGCGCAGCTGAGCTATTCGGAAATTCGCAGCCCGATTGACGGCGTGGTGACCGACCGTCCGCAATACCAGGGAGAACTGGCGACGGCAAATGTGCCGCTGCTGACGGTGATGAACACTTCGAAATTGATTGCGAAATCGCACATTTCGCAAGCGCAGGCGGTGCTGCTGAAGGTGGGGAACCCCGCGGAGATCGAGCTGGCGGGACTGGACGAACCGGTGAAGGCGAAAGTGACGCTGGTGAGCCCGGCGCTGGATCCGGGGAGCACCACCGTGGAAGTGTGGGTGGTCGCGGACAAACCGAACCCGCATTGAAGCCGGGCATGAATGCGCGCGTGAATGTGATTGCGAAGAGCGAGGAAGATGCGCTGGTGGTGCCCGCGTCCGCGGTCTACACCTCGGAGGAAGCAGGCGAGTTCGTGATGGTGGCGGGGACGGATAAGAAAGCGCACCTGACGAAAGTTAAAGTGGGAATTAAAAACAAAGAGCTGGCGCAAATTGAATCGGGGCTGAAGGAAAACGAATCCGGTGATCACCGTGGGAGGTTATGCGCTGCCCGACGGGACGCAGATCCAGATCGAAGCCGCGCCGCCCGCCGAGAAGGAAAAAGACGCCGCGGGGGCGGATGACAAGGGCGGGGCGGCAGACGATAAGGCCGCTCCAGCGGACAAGCCGGCGAAGGGCAAGGAGTAGCCGCGCATGGCCCCAGGTTCCGAGGAAACTCAGGAAAAGAAGATTGGAGCGGGACAGGGCGAAATGAAAGAGCCCTGGTTCCGCAAACTTTCCATTCCCATCCTGTTTCTGCTGGCGAGCCTTGCGCTGGTTGGGGGGTTCCTGGCGTTGCGGATACCCGTCTCTGTATTTCCGAGCACGGATTTCCCGCGCATCGTGATCGGCGTGGACAACGGCGTGGCGCCGATTGACCAGATGCTGGTGACAGTGACCAAGCCGATCGAAGAAGCAGTGAACAGCGTGCCGGGCCTGACGAAAGTGAAATCCACCACCAGCCGCGGATCGGCGGAAGTGGATTTGTTCTTCGATTGGAGCTCGGACATGGTCCTGACGCTGCAGCGCGTGGACGCCGTGGTGGCGCGCCTGCAGCCGGATCTTCCCATCGGCGCGAAGATCGAAACGCACCGGCTGACGTTCGCGACGTTTCCGATTCTGGGTTACAGCCTGACGTCGGACACAGTGCCACAAAGCAAGCTCTGGGAAATTGCCACCTACGATCTGAAGCCGCGCATCAATCGGCTGGACGGGGTGGCGTCTGTGCTGGTGCAGGGTGGACGCGTGCCGGAATTTCAGGTGACGCCGGATCCGGCGCGATTGCAAGCCGCGGGAATCACGGTGACGGATATTCTGGAAGCGATCCGCCGCACCAACCTGATTGATTCGCCGGGGCTGCTGGAGCACGACCATCAACTGGTATTGGGACTGGTGAGCGGGCAAGTGCGCACGCCGGAAGAGATCGCGCAGATTGTGGTGAAGAGTTCGAGCGCGGGCGTGCCGATTCGCGTGGGAGACATCGCGAAGGTGGGGCCGTCGGAAGCGCCGGTTTATACGATTGTGACTGCGAACGGAAAGCCGGCGGTGCTGCTGAGCATCAATCGCCAGCCGCAAAGCAACACGCTGGACGTGGCGAGGCTGGTGCACGCGCGCATCGCGGAGTTGCAACCGACACTGCCGCCGGGAGTGCACCTGGAAGCGTTTTACGACCAATCCACGATCGTGCAGGAATCGATTTCCAGCGTGCGCGATGCCGTGCTGCTGGGAATTATTCTTTCGGCGGCGATTCTGGTGCTGTTCCTGAGGGATTGGGGATCCTCGCTGGTGGCCGGGCTGGTGATTCCGGTGACGCTCTCGCTGACGCTGATCGTGCTATGGCTCGTGGGGCAGAGCTTCAATCTGATGACGCTCGGCGGGCTTGCGGCGGCGGTGGGCCTGGTGATTGACGATGCCATCGTGGTGCTGGAAAACATCGTGCTGCACCGCGACGCGGGCGAATCCCGCTTTCAGGCGATCCAGAGCGCGTTGAAGGAAATCACGGTCCCGCTGGTGGGCTCCACGATCACGCCGATTGTGGTGTTTCTGCCGCTGATTTCCGTTACGGGTGTTACGGGAAGTTTTTTCCGGGCGCTGGCCATCACCATGACGGTGTCGCTGCTCAGTTCGCTGCTGCTGGCGCTGACGTGGACGCCGACCTTGAGCCAATATCTTGTCCGCCGCAAAGATACCGCGACGCCCAGCGAGGTTGCCGGCGGCACGCACGACGCGGCGGCGCTGCTGGCGGCGGAGGAAGCGCACCTCTCGGGATTCTTCGGTAAGATCGTCAATTTTTATGGGCGCGCGATGCAGAGCATCCTGCGCGCGCCGTTGCTGTTGCTGGTCTCCTCGCTCGTCATCATTGCGCTCTCTTATTTCTGTTACAACGCGCTGGGTTCGGATCTGCTGCCAGAAATGGACGAGGGCGGCTTCATCCTGGATTACTACACGCCGCCAGGAAGTTCGCTTGCGGAATCGAACCGCATGCTGCTGCACATCGAGGAAATCGTGCGCTCCATGCCGGAGGTGGAAAACACATCGCGGCGCACTGGCCTGCAGCTTGGACTGGCGGCGGTGACGGAAGTTAACCGCGGCGATTTCACGGTGAAATTGAAGCGCGACCGCAAGCGCGGCATCGATGAGATTATTTCCGATATTCGAGCGGAGGTGAAAAAGCAGGAACCCGCGGTAGACGTGGAATTTGTTCAGGTGTTGCAGGACATGATTGGGGACCTGACCAGCGCGCCGGAACCAGTGGTGATCAAATTATTCTCGCAGGATCCAAAATTGCTGAATGCTTCAGCGACTCGCGTGGCGGACGCGATTCAGAAAATTCCGCATGTTGTGGACGTGCTGGACGGCATCGAGAACACCATCAGCGGACCCGCAGTGACGTATCAGGTGAATCCCGTGGTGGCCGCGCGTTCAGGATTTTCCCTCGATGAAGTCGCCGTGGACGCCGCGGCGGTGCTGGAAGGCGAGCCGGCGGCGACTCCGGTGGTGCTGAACGACCGCATGTACACGATTCGCGTGCGATTCCCGGAGCAGAGCCGGTCTTCGCTGGACCAGATGAGCAACACGCTGCTGACGAGTGCAACCGGGAAAACGGCGACGCTGGGAAGTCTGGCGACCATCTCCACGGATCCTGGACAAACCGAAATTACACGGGAAAATCTGCAGCGGCTGGTGGAAGTGACCGGGCGTTTCGAAGGCGTGGATTTAGGAACGGGAATGGCGTCTGTGCAGAAAACGGTGGCGGGACTGCATTTGCCGTCGAGCATTCGCGTGGAATACGGCGGACTTTACGAAGAACAGCAGAAATCGTTCCGGGACCTGGTGACGGTGCTGTTACTGGCCTTGGTGCTGCTGTTTGTGGTGCTGTTGTTTGAGTTTCGGACCTTCTGGGCGCCGATGGCCATCCTGTCTTCCGCGTTGCTTTCGACGTTTGGCGGATTCCTGGCGCTGCTGGTGACCAACACGACGTTCAACGTTGCGTCGTTCATGGGCATGATCATGGTGATCGGGATCGTGGCGAAGAACGGAATTCTGCTGCTGGACGCCGATCAGCGATTCCGGCAACTGGGATTCAGCCCAGAGGAAGCGATGATTCAGGCTGGGCGGCGGCGTTTGCGGCCGATTGCGATGACGGCTCTGGCGACGATTGCCGGGATGTTTCCGCTGGCACTGGCGCTCGGAGCGGGATCGCAAATGTTGCAGCCACTGGCGATTGCGGTGATCGGCGGATTGCTCAGCTCCATCGTGCTTTCGCTGGTGTTTACGCCAACGATTCACTATTACCTGGACCGGATACAATTTGGGCGCCGCAAGGTGACTGCGGAAGCCTGAGGAAAAGCCCATCGCAGGTGTAACGCTCCGTTAACCCCGCATTCACAGATAATCTCCTACGATTCCTCCTCTGGAACCGAACATGCATATCCTTATTGTGGAAGATGAGGCGGAAATGGCCGGACTGCTGAGCCGGGGACTCCGCGAAGAGTCGTATGAAGTAAGCGTTGCGCGCGACGGCCGCACGGCGCTGGAGCTTTCCGCGGTGAACGCCTTCGATGTGATTTTGCTGGACGTGATGCTGCCGCAGATGGACGGGCTGCAGGTGGCGAAGCAGTTGCGCTGCCGGGAGACGGAAACGCCGGTGCTGATGCTGACGGCGCGGGACTCCCTGCCGGATATCGTCAACGGGCTGGATGCCGGCGCGGACGATTACCTGACCAAGCCATTTTCCTTCGTGGAATTGCTGGCGCGGATGCGGGCGCTGGTGCGGCGGAACCAGTTCCGGCGGAAAAACGTGCTGGAAGTGCAGGACCTGGTGCTGGACCTGACGACGAGGCGAGCCTTCCGCGGCGGCGCGGAAGTGTTTCTTTCGCTGACGGAATTCCGTCTGCTGGAACTGCTGGCGAGGAACGCGGGGCGCATCGTGTCTCGCCACGAAATTCTGGCGACCGTGTGGGGACCGGGCCGCGGAGTCAGCGAAAATACGCTGGACGCGTTTGTGAGGCTGCTGCGCAAGAAAGTGGATGACGTTGCGGAAACGAAACTCATCCAGACGCACCGGGGGTTCGGATATTCCCTGGGGCCGGTGCGCGGCGAATGAAAATCACGATTCGCGCGCGACTGACGGCGCTCTATTTTCTGGTGCTGGCGGCGTCGTTCACCGCGTTCTTTTTCATTTGTGATTTCGGGTTTAGCCGGAGTATCGAGGTGACCGTCAATGACGCCTCCCGGAACAATCTCGAAATAGTCGGAAGAGTTCTTCAGAACTCGCTGGATAAAGGGCTGCCCAAGGTTCAGCAGGAGCTTCGCGAGCTTTCTGAACTCTGGGCAAATGGGGCCATCTTTGAGCTGGCCGGGCCAGATGGACAGTGGATTTACCGTTCACCGCGGTTCTTGTCCGCACAGCCGCCGCTGGAGGCCACCAGCAGCGAGCAGATTTCCTTCCTGACCACGAACCTGGAGTCGCTCCAATATCGCATCGCACGAAAAATAATCAGTATCAACGATCAGAGCTTCCAGATAGACGCGGCAGTGCCGACCGAGCCATTCGATCAGGCGCTGGATAACTTCCGGCTGGTTGAGAGACGGTTTTTGCCGCTGTTGGTGGTGCTGGCGTCGCTGCTGGGATTCTGGCTCAGCGGCAGGGCGCTCGCTCCGGTAAACCGAATCATTGAGGGAGCGGAGCGCGTGGGGGTACGCAATCTTTGTGAACGGCTGGATGTTCCCAAAGCGAAGGATGAACTGCGACGGTTGACGGAGACGTTGAACGCCATGCTGGACCGGATCGAGACGTCGGTGAAACGCATCACGCAGTTTACGGCAGATGCTTCGCACGATTTGCGGACTCCGCTGGCGCTGATCCGCACCAACGCCGAACTGGCTTTGCGCCGGCCGCGCAGCGAGAGTGAGTATCAGGAGACACTTTGCCGGATCCTGGCAACTTCGGAAGAGACCACGGAATTAATCGAGAAGCTGCTGATGCTGGCACGCGCGGATGCAAATGTGGCGCAATTTCGGCTTGAGCCGGTCAGTTTGTACCCGGTGCTGCAGCATGTGGCGCAGAAAGCCAATGTGCTGGCACTTGGGAAAGGAATTGCGTTCTCGCAATCCGTGGTGCCTTACAGTCACACGGTGATGGGAGAGGAAGCGGCGCTGGAACGATTGTTCCTGAGCGTGCTGGACAACGCCGTCAAGTACACCCCCGCGGGCGGGCAAGTTTCGCTGGGGTTTCGTCTGGCAAACGGCCGGGCAGTGATCGAGATTGCAGATTCGGGAATCGGAATTGAAGCGAAAGACCTGCCGCACGTCTTCGAGCGATTTTACCGGGCCGATCAGGTGCGTTCGAGAGAGACGCGCGGCTCCGGCCTGGGGCTGGCGATCGCTAAATGGATTGTGGAGAGGCATGCGGGGTCCATCGCACTGCAAAGTGAAGCTGGGCAGGGAACTCGTGTGACCATCAACATTCCGCTGTCCGAAGAACTAGAAACACAATTCGGGAACCTGGATGAATCCCGCGAAATTCCCACCAGCCTGATTCAGTCCTCGCGAACCTGAAAAATCTTTCACCGGCTGTTTAACCTGGCGTTAACACACGTTCATCCGCGGTTCAGCACCTGCGTGGCTAGATGGAGCTCAGAAGTTAGCGTTGTGGGTGGCGCATGACCTGCCTCTCCTTATCGCTCAGGATCTGCGGTGCAAAAGTTGCCCCTCGTTGGGCGGGCAGAGTTTGAGAGCATTCCCTGCCAGCGGGAGGCGCAAGATCCCGGCCCCAGTGGCGAACCATCCCACGCTAATGGATTGCTGGAATGTCCTCGGTGCGGGCAGCCCCAACCAAAATGCGGAAGAACGTGTATCAGAGCGACTTCAAGAAGTAAGGAGAGCCTCAAATGAAATGCATCATCCGCCCACTGGCAATGTTAGCGGCCTTGCTGGTTTTAATCCTTGCGCCAAAGGCAGCGGCGCAGAACGCGAAGGGAATCATTGCAGGAACCGTAACGGACAGTTCCGGAAGTGTTTTGCAAGGCGCGCAAGTGGAGCTGCAGCCGGGGACGTTACTCGCCGTTTCTAACAAGCAGGGAAGGTATTTTTTGAATGACCTTGCGCCCGGAACATACACGATCACGGTGACCTATGTTGGCTTCGCCCTGTTCACAAAAGTAGTGAACATTACGGCGGGCCAGACGACGACACAGGACGTCAGCATGGAGGTGGCTTCCAAGGCGGAGCAGGTGCTGGTCACCGCGGAGCGCGCTTCTGGGGAAGCGGAATCGATTAATCGCCAACTTACAGCGGACAACGTGGTGCAGGTTCTGACGAACGAAGTGATCACCAGTCTGCCGAACGCGAATATGGCGGATGCGCTGGGTCGCCTGCCGAGCGTGACCCTGGAACGCGACGAAGGCGAAGGGAAATACGTGCAGGTGCGGGGAACCGAGCCGCGCCTGACCAATGCGACGATTGACGGCGTGAACGTGCCTTCGCCGGAATCCGGCGTGCGCCAGATTAAATTCGATACCATCCCCGCGGATCTGGTGGAATCGGTGGAAATCAACAAAACTTTGCAGGCCAACATGGATGGCGACGGCATCGGCGGCTCCGTGAACATGGTGACAAAGACGGCGAGCGAGCGGCCCACGGTAGCAGTGAGCGGCATCGGGGGTTACACGCCGATCGTGAATGGACGCGGCCTGGTGGAGACCTCCGCTACGCTTGGACAGCGCTTCGGGTCGCAGAAGAAATTGGGCGTTCTGCTGGGCGGTTCCTACGATTGGAATGGCCGCGGCATTGACGACATCGAACCGGTTTCCGACATTGCCACGCTGCAGAACGGCAGCCAGGTGCCCTGGAAGGATTCCATGGACATCCGCGAATACCGCTACTATCGCTCGCGGTGGGGACTGGCTGGGAGCGTGGATTACAAGCTTCGAGACGATTCGAATATTTATGCGCGGGCGATGTATTCGGACTTCAAGAACTTCGGAGACCGCTGGGTATATTCGTTGACGGACAATTCTCCCGTGACGACGCTGAACGGCAACGGCGGTGGGGCTGGGATCCCGAGTTTCAATACTTCCATCCGGCGGCCGGATTACGCGATTGGCAGCCTGGTGGTCGGCGGGAAACATGTTTTCACAACCAGCTGGGCCAGTTGGGATTTTTCCGCGTCGCGGGCGCGGCAGATTGAGAATGGGGATCCTCAAGCCAATTTCATCAGCACGTTGTCCGGCAGCAATTGCGATTACAATCCCGTCGCCACAGCGCAATTAAGCATCTACCGCCCTCAGTGGACCGATTCGTGCTTCTCCGAAGCGTACGATCCCACGACCATGATCCTGGATCCCGCGAATGGCATCACTTATTCCCACGGCAAGACGGCGCAGGTGAATCTGCAAGGCGCCGGCGCTTATGCCAAGCGGTATCACGTGGGATCCCACCTATCCACGATTGAAGTCGGCGGAAAATTCCGGAATGCGCATAAGTACGACGACTCGATCAACTACACCATTCTTCCGCTCGATTCCGTCGGCGAAGTGCAGCTGTCTGCGTTTCCAAATGTGCTGGTGAACAACAACTATTACAACAAGTCTTATAACCTGGGCTATAACCCCAGCTTTAACGCGGTCTGGGCTTACTATTCCGCGAACCAAAGCCATTTCCAGAGCCCGGACGATCCGGCAACGCAGGATCTTTCTTCACAATTTGACCTGGTGGAGCAGGTGTCCTCTGGTTACGTGATGGATACTCTTGATCTTGGCAAAGCGCGCATTATCGCGGGGATTCGGTTTGAGGGAACCAACCTGCGCACTGACAGTTTTAACGTGAACGACAATACGGTGGATATTAAGGGCTCGGGCTCCTACTTGAATGTGCTGCCTAGCATCGGGCTGCACTATGACATGGGACACGACACCATGGTGCGCCTGGTTTACGCGCGCGGCCTTTCCCGGCCAGACCCGCAGGATATCGCGCAGTCCGTTTCCTATACGCCTCCTGCGGGTGCAGGCAGCTTTGGCACGGCCACGATTTCCAATCCCGCCCTGAAGGCGGAAACCGCGGACAACTTCGATCTGCTGTTGGAGCATACCCTCAAGCCCTTCGGGTTGCTGACGGCGGGTTTTTATTACAAGAATTTGTACAAGCCCATCGTGCAGCAAACATTTCTCATCGACAATTACCAGCCGGCGCCGAATGCCCCCATCGGCACCTATCAGGTGTCGCAATTCGTTAATGCGGGCAGTGGCTGGGTCTACGGATTTGAGGTTGCTTATGTGCAGCACTTCACGTTTCTTCCAGGATTACTGCGGGGATTTGGGCTGGGCGCGAACTATGGCTATGCCAATTCGCGCGCCATTGGGCTTCCCGGGCGCTCCGACAGTCCACGATTGCTGAGGTCGGCGCCAAACACCTGGAACATCAGCCCCACTTATGATCTTGGGCGAGTTTCCTTCCGCGCCGGGATCTCTTACAACGATGCGAACATCTACAGCTACGGCTACCAGGACGGCACGGATGGCTCGACGCCGACTCCCGGGGGACTCAAAGGCCCGTTCAGCGATACGTATTTCTATCCGCACCTGCAGATTGACATGCAGGGCAGTGTGCGTCTGACGCATGGGCTGACATTTGTCTCGTACATACTGAACGCCAACAACGAAGTGTTCGGCTTCTATCAGGGAAGCAGCCAATACATGATCCAGCGGGAATATTACCGGCCGACGTATGCGGCGGGGTTTCGCTGGTCGCCATCCATCGAACGCAAATAGCGAGATCACTTGGCCAGCAGCGGGCGAAGGGCCGAGAAACCCAGTGGGAATTTATGGTGGGTTTATCCGGCGGGGGATAGAAAGGTAGCCTGAGGAGAGTGACTATGAAACGAATGGCGATGCTTTGCGTGATGGGCGCGGCGCTGATGGTTTGCACAGCCAGCGCGGGAACGAATTATCAGTTGCTGAAAAAGGTGGCGCTGCCGGGCACGGGTGGCTGGGATTACGTGACGGTGGATGAGGGCGCGCGGCGGGTTTACATCACGCACGCGACGGAGGTGGAGGTGCTGGATGCGGATTCGCTGGCGGTGGTGGGGACCATTCCCAACACGGCGGGTGTGCATGGCGTGGCCATCGCGGCGGAATTTGGCCGTGGGTATATCACGGCGGGCAAGGCTGACGCGGTGATTCCGTTTGATTTGAAAACGATGAAGACGTTGCCGGAAATTAAAGTTGGGAAGAAGCCGGACGCGATTGTCTATGAGCCGCTGACAAAGCGCGTATACGTGATGAACGGGGACAGCGACAGCATCACGGTGCTGAATGCGGCGGATGGCAGCGTTGCCGGCACGATTGCGCTGGGAGGCGGTCCGGAGTTTGGAGTTTCTGACCTGAAGGGCAATTTCTACGTCAACCTGGAGGAAGAGAACCAGACGCTGCACATTGACGTGAAAGCAATGAAGGTGGAGCACCGCTGGCCGCTGGCTCCTTGCGCCACGCCGACGGCGCTGGCGATGGATATTGAGACCGAGCGGCTGTTTATCGGATGCCGCAGCAAGCATCTTGGAGTGCTGGATGCAAAATCGGGGAAGCTGGTGTTTACCGGGCCGATCGGTGAGCGCGTGGATGCGGCAGCTTTCGACCCTGCGACCAAACTGGTCTATCTTTCCACGGGCGATGGCAAGGTTTTCATTTTCCACGAGGATGCGCCGGATCAATATTCCGTGGCGCAAGAGCTGACCACGATGAAGGGGTCGAAGACGTTTGGGTTTGATCCCAAGACCAAGCGGCTGTATGTTCCGGCGACGGAGAACGGGGCGTTCCAGGTCTTAGTGTACGAACTGCAGTAGACCGCTCAGGATGCGAAGAAATTTTCCGGCATGGTTAGAAACCGTATTTGGCGATGACTTGCTTCGTCTTTTTGTCGAGCAGGGCCAGCGCGCCATGCTGGACGGGAAGATGAAGTTCGAGATGCGCGCCGGTGTCGGCGTCTTGCAGATTGATCGCGGCGTCCTGATCCGTTTCAGATTCTAAAATATAGAGGACGGAATCCTGCAGTTCCAGCGGGTAGATCAACACCCCGGACGGGACACTGGCGAGCAAATGGAATGGCGCTGCGACGGCGAGTTGCGAAAGAAGTTTTTCGTAGATGCGGGCCGCGAACGACGGATCCTTTGCCAATTCCACGGGATAGGCGTCCAGGAATAGTATCCCCTTCCCGAGCGCGACTTCTTTTTGCGTGGCGCCATCCGGAAATTTCCAGAACTCAGCCAATAGCTGTTTTTCCTGATCAAATGGAATTGCGGGGGCGTTCGGCGGTGCGTCCGGACCCGCCTCATGCATGGTGAGTGGCATAAGTGCGGCGCTGACGTCGAGCGGCGAGAGGCGATCCACGGTGTGCCAGTGCTCATTGCGGGCCACGGGGCCGCTGACCAACAAATTGCCACCGTTGCGAACATAGGCGAGCAGCGCTTGCCATGTGCTTTCCTGAAGGGCCATCGCGGAGGGAAGTATCACCAACTTCGGAGCGCCCAGCGCGGCGATTTGATTTTCCGCGAGCAGGAAACAAGGCTGGTGCAGGTTATAGCTGAGCGCGCGAACGGCATTCTGCTGGGCGGTGAGCTGCAAACCGTTCAAGGCCGAATATTGCGCCACTTGTGATGTGACGACCGCAATTTCAGGCGACTTTGGATTTCGCAGGTAAGGTGAGGCGGCGGCCGCGAACTTCGCCAGATTGCGGAGCACGGTGGCTTCTGGTTTTTCGGTGCCGTCCGGGCGGATCGCACCAATGGGCGTTTCATTGCTCTCTGACATATACGAATTGGAGTTCCAGAGCCATTCGATGGCGCCGGAGCCTTGCACGAACGACATAACGAATTTCCGTTCGAAGAGCATGGCTTCTTCTTCCGGAGTCCGGCGCGCGATTTCATCGAGTGTGAGTTCGCGCTGCAGGCCGGTTTCCTGTATGAGCATGGCCTTGCCGGGTTGCTTGGCGACCAGCGAATCCCACAGCAGCGCGTCGTTCTGCCACCAGGAATGGTTGGCGGTGAAATCCACGAATGGAGCAAAGAACGCGGGGGAAAGGCGATCCATATTGCCGCCCTCATCCTGGCCAACGGTGATGGGTTGCGGGGAGCCGGCGGCGCGAATCAGTTCGCGCATCCCGCGAACCCAGTCCGCGAATTCCTGCTGCGCGAAAAGGTAATAGTCGTAGATACGGAGCGAATTCACGCCCACATACATTCCTTGCAGGGAAAATTCCTGGTCGGTAGGCAGGGGCACGGGAAACTGCACGGCTGCGGCGGGAAGATTCCACGCGGCGGCAAGAGCTGCGCGGTCCGGATAGCGCTTCGCGAGCCAATCATTCCACGCGGCTTTTTCCAGTTCATCGTTATTCGGACGCATGGTCCAGAGGCGTGTGGAGAAGCTTGGTTCATTGATCAGATCCCATGCGAGAAATGGCACATCATGGAAGCGGGCCACGACGCTGCCGACAAGATTCTGCTGCCGATGCACGGCTTGCGGATCCAGATAGGCGTTTGCGCCGCCCAGCACATCGGGAAGAAACGCGAAAAAATTGAATTGCACAGGCAGATCATATTTCCGCGCGGTCATCAGATAGGCTTCCAGGGTGCGCAGTGTGCGCTCGTAGGGCCTGCCGGTTTCATCACAGATTTTGTCCCAGCCAGTCCACCAGCCGGCGCGGATCATGTTGAGACCCGCCTGGTGGATTTGCGCCAGGTCGCGATTCCACACATACACATTCGGATGATCGAAATAAAGACGCTGGACCTCGCTGGACATATAGGTGGTGCCGACGACGGCGAGCGGCTGGTTGTTGACCAGGAAATAATCAGAGTTCACGGCGAGGTGCGGACCGCTGCGGAGATATTCTTCTTCGCGAATCCAGAATGCGGAGTGATAGATCGCGCGAAGTGTGGGGCCTTCGAACAAGCGCGCTTCGATGACGTGAAGGCCCTTGCTGGAGGGGGTCGGTAATTGAGCGGGAAGCGAAGACGGAAGCGCGATCGTCAGCGATTGCTTCTGATCGGGATGATCCTCGGGATAGGCAGTTACTTGAACGGTTGCCGGCGCCGCAGATGTTCGGGCGGCATGGAAATTGGTTTCCAGTTCCACGGGCTCGCCTGGCAAATAGAGAGGCAAGCTCGGACGAACATAGAAATCCAGCGAGCCATCCATTGCGCGTAGAGCGAGAGAACGAAGAAGTTTTGCGGCGTCCGGGGCGGAATAGAAATCCACGGAAAGTTCGGCGGAGAGAAAAATCCAGCGGCCTCCGTCGAATCCGGAGGAAATCTGATCGATTTGCTGGATTGGCGCGGACATGCGGCGGCCATCGGATTCGCCCCAGGCAAGTGCAGTAAGGCGGGCATCGAGAAATCCTGTCGAGCCGCCGCGACGATAGACGTCGTTGGCGCTGAGGCGAATCACCGGGCTGAAGGCGCGCTGCCAATGGAAGGGCGGGAGTTCGATGGGAATATCCGGGTTGGTGATGAAGCTCGCACCCTCAGAATCCGGCGTGATTTGATATTGATCCATCAGCAGCGGGTGCAGAAAACGGGGGGAATAATCGCGCAAGTGCCAGCCGGCGACATCGTGATACGCGGCGCGCGTGAACGGGCGGCCGCCGAGAACCAGCAGATTTCCGCCGCGGCGTAAATAGCTATAGATGGGCTCCCACGCGGCTTCGGGAAACACGGAGCCTTGCGGAAGCAGGAGCAGTTCCGTCTTGGGATCCTGGAGTTGCGCGGAGAGTTGGTCAGCCGGCGTCAGGCGAGCTTGCGGAAAAGCTTTGGCCAGAACATCCGCGGATGGCGCGGCGGAATCGGCGGTAGGCAAACCAGGTTCGGACCAGATGACTACGCTGGAAAAATCCTGGGCGCGCAGCAGTGACGAGGCGGATGAGCAGAAAAAACAGAGCAACAGAACAACACGCAACGGATTGCGCATTCCCGGGTCCCTTTCCTTCGACAACGAAGAACACCGCTGACAGTCTTATACCATTTGGCGCGGGAAGCAAAAGGGTGTGTGTTGCAGCGGAAATGTTTTGTTTGGAGAAGGAGGCTGGATCACTAAAGAGAATTCACGGCAGAGGCCGAAGTTAAGAGCCGGGATCAGCGGAAAAGAAAAAGGGGCAAGGCTTGCGCCCCGCCCCTGACGAAATTTTCAAATTAGCGATATTTACTTGACCATCTCCAGGCTGGTGAGCTTCAGATCGTCGCCCGTGACCGTACCCTTCACGACGACGTGATGGCCGGCATGCGCCGCTACCTTGTCCTGGTCGTCAATCGTGTAGACCTTGTGGTCCGCATCGTTGACGAAGACGTACTTGGCTCCCTTTTCCTTGACGCACTTGGTCGCGCAGGCCGCGTGCTTCTCGTTTGAGCCTTTGGCGCCGCAATCGCTGTCCGAGATATATCCCGTCCAGCTTCCATCGGCTCCGAACGTGAGAAATGCGGCACAAAGTGAGAGTGCCAATCCAGCTGCGAATTTAACTTTCATCGGTAATCCCTCCTGAACTCAGCTTCACATGCAATACCCCGGCAGGGCGCTCCCCAAGGGTGTCACAACCATCAAGTACGTGTCCAGACCCGTAATCGGACGTAAGGAATGCTCACCCGGAAAGAAAAAAGGGAGGATTCTCTGGAATCCTCCCTGCGAAACGATGCTCTCAAGAAACGGGCCGTGTCCCGGGCGGAAGTTACTGTCCCGAGGTGTTGCTTGCTGCGGTGGCGGCGCCTGCGGACTTCGGCGTGGACAAGTATCCGGTGATCTGGTTCTTGTTCACGTCAAACACTACGATTTCATAAGGCGAGGTGCGCGCGGAACCCTTCACATAGAACTGCACAGGTTCGCCGGCAGTCTTGTCCTTCTTTTCGATGGATTTGTCGTCCACCAAGACAGTGATGGTGTACTTTGCTTTTTTAGAATCGGCCTTGTTCAAGGCAATGGCAACCGGGCCAACATGCTCCGGCGTCTTGGCTTTGGCAATCGTGAATTCATAGTAGTTGCGGTCGCCGCGACGCTTGAGTTCATCCAGGTCGTCGTGATTGCGGGCGATCAGGCCGCTCATCACGCCCATGTCGCCAGTCGCGCGATCCAGCTTACCCTTAGTTTCATCCAAGTCATTCTTCACGCCGGTGACGTCGCCATTGAGCTTGGTAACGTCATCCGTGCTGGCTTTCGTGGCGAGCTGCGTGTTCACGTTCGATTGCAGGCCAGTCAGTTTCTTGTCGTAGGCCACGACGGCGGCCTTGGACTGCTTGCGTGCCTTATCGAGCTCGTCCTGGGTCACGTTAAGCTTGTCGGTCACAACCTTCAGATCGCTCTGAAGTTGCTGGTTCTGATCGTCGGCCTTGCCGAGGCGTTGAAGAAGAGCATCGTTCTGCTGCTTCATCGAAGCCTGAATGCTCTGCTCGGTGCTCTTGCTTTGGTTCAGGGCCGTGACGCCCACTCCGACGCCCAACAAGGAAGCTGCTCCCAAAGCGGCAATGGACAAGCCAACCCAGCGGGGCATGGCTGCCTGAGTATTGGAATCCTGAAACTCGCTCATGTACGTCTCCTTTTGCGGCGGTGTCGCCGTGTGTGGTAGGGAAAGGGCACCCCTAAAGCCAAACCGGGTTACGAAATTCGTGGAGTGTTACAATATTACAAAGAAAAGGCTTAGAGACGTTACGGGAGGGAAAATCGAGGAGAACTAATAGTTCTAGTACTAGTAAAGTTTACAGATTGCCCTGTACAACGGGAATTTTTACCGGAAGATTCATACACTATCCACAGGATCTCAACAAGGTGGTAAAAAAAGAAAGAGCAGGAAGGCGCTGGCCTTTCCTGCTCGCAATAAATTCAGAATGAATAGGTTACGCGAAAATCTCAAGCCGCTTGAGAGCTCGGAACCGCTTTCGGCTGGCCAAAATAGCGGTCCAGTGTAGTGGTTGCGGCGTCTAGAACCAGCCGGCAATCGGCGCAATCCTGCAAATGATGTTCAATCTCTCCTTGCACGCTAGGAGAGAGCTTTCCCTCTAAATACATGCAAATCAAATGGATAGTGTCTCGACAGCTCATAAGTACGTCCCCCCAGACTCGGCCAACAGCCCCCTGGCTGGCTGTATATGCGATGCACCTGCTTCGCCAAAGAGTTTGATTTTGTGTACGGTGTTTAACGTTTGCATTTACAGCATTTTACGGAGAGACATCGCGGATTGAGCTATGCCGGTGCGCCACGCGATTGGAAATCTTTACCGCTTCGGGGACAAACTAGCGCAAGGGAGTGCCCGTCATCTGTTTTAGGGCGGCGATGCGGTCCTCCAGTGGAGGATGGGTGCTGAACAGCGAGGAAAATGTGCCGCCGCCAAAGAGCGGCTTAACGATGCAGAGGGCGGAAGTGCTAGGGGAAATGGCTGTGGTAGGGATGCGACGGTTATAGGTTCCGAGCTTTTCGAGGGCGCTGATCAGGCCGTAAGGCTGCCCGACCATGCGGACGCCGGTTTCGTCGGCGGCATATTCGCGGGTGCGCGAGAGAAAAAGCTGCAGGAGCAGCGCGGCAAAGGGGGCAAGGAAGATCATCAGCAGGCCGGCAATCCCGCCGCCGCGATCGTCATCGCGATCGCCCCTCATTCCGCCAAAAATCATCGCCCATTTGCCCATGCTGGCCAGATAGGTGACCGCCGCGGCGATGGTGGCGGCGATAGAACTGGTCAGGATGTCGTAATTGCGGACGTGGGAAAGTTCGTGGGCAATGACGCCTTCCAGTTCGTCGTCGTTCATGATTTGGAGCAGGCCCTGGGTGACAGCAACGGAAGCGTGGCTGGGACTGCGGCCGGTGGCAAAGGCGTTTGGTGCCGCGTCTGGAACCACGTACAACTTGGGAACCGGAATATTGGCTTTCGCGGCCAGGCGTTCCATAACGTTATAGAGGCGAGGCAACTGCTCGCGGGAAACTGGCTGCGCTCCGCTGGATCTGAGGGCAATTTTGTCCGAGAAAAAATAGGAGACAAAATTCATCACCACGGCGATGCCAAGAGCGATCTGCAAACCACTGCGGCCGCCGATAGCGCCGCCTGCGACCACCAGCACCACGCTCAGCAGGATTAGAATTGCCCCGGTACGCAGAACTTTCATGTGGAATGCCTTCCTTAAGTAATACGGGCGGCGAGGCTGGAAATTTCAGTCTAGGTGCGGGCCCGGCGAGCGTCAAGGCAGTGCGCACGCGGCGCCCAGCTTCCAGGATCGAAATTAACTTTTCGCTGCAGCCGCTGGTTTTTTGGCTGGGACGCGTTCGAAGCGCATCGCTTCTTTCTTCCCGTCACGATCCACGCGAATGTGATCGCCGGGGAGCACCGCACCCTCCAGAATCTGCATCGCCAGCGGATCCTGAATCAGGCGCTGGATGGTGCGACGAAGCGGGCGCGCGCCATAGGCTGGGTCGTAGCCCTCGCGCAGAAGTACCTCGGTGGCGGCTGGAGTAAGTTCCAGCGTGATCTGGCGCTCGGCGAGCAGCTTTTCCACGTTTTTGAGCAGCAGGCCGACGATGCGCGCGAGTTGGTCCTGGCCCAGCGGATTGAAGATCACAATTTCGTCGATGCGGTTGATGAACTCCGGGCGGAAGGCGGCGCGCAATGCGTCCATAGCTTCCTTGCGCGCTTTATCAGGATCTTTGCCGGAAAGTTCGAAGATGGCCGCGGAGCCGACGTTGCTGGTCATCACCAGCACGGTGTTGCGGAAATCCACGGTGCGGCCCTTGCCGTCGGTCAGGCGGCCGTCCTCCAGGATTTGCAGCAGCACGTTGAAGACGTCGGGATGCGCCTTTTCGATTTCATCAAAGAGAATCACGGAGTAAGGATGGCGGCGCACCTGTTCGGTGAGCTGGCCGCCCTCTTCGTAGCCGACATAGCCCGGAGGGGCGCCGATCAGTCGCGATACGGTGTGCTTCTCCATGTACTCGGACATGTCGATGCGGATCATCAGTTTTTCGTCGTCGAAGAGAAATTCCGCGAGCGCGCGGGCGAGTTCGGTTTTACCGACGCCCGTGGGACCTAGGAAAATAAAAGAACCGATGGGGCGCTTGGCGTCGGAAAGTCCAGCTCGGCTGCGGCGCACGGCGTTGGCTACACGGGCCAGGGCGTCGTCCTGGCCAACAACGCGCTGGCGCAGGCGCTCTTCCATGTGCACGAGCTTCTGGGCTTCGCCTTCGAGCAGGCGCCCGACGGGAATGCCGGTCCATTTGCTGACCAGTTTGGCGATGTCTTCTTCGTCCACTTCTTCCTTGAGCATGGGGGAATCTTTTTGCACCGCGGCAAAGCGTTCCTGGGCTGCGTTCAGTTCGCGTTCCGCCTGGGCGATTTTGCCGTAACGAATTTCGGCGACTTTGGCGAGCTCGCCGGAGCGTTCGTAGCGTTCCGCCTCCGCTTTCAGCTGTTCGATCTGTTCCTTCAGTTTACGGATTTTGGAGATAGCTTCTTTTTCCGCTTGCCAGCGAGCCTTGCTGGCGCTGGATTCCTCGCGGAGCTTGGCAAGCTCTTTCTCGATTTGTTTGCGGCGTTCGACGGAGTGCGCGTCGGTTTCTTTGAGCATCGCCTGGCGCTCGATTTCCAGTTGCATGATGCGGCGCTCGACTTCGTCAATTTCGGTGGGCAGGGAATCGATCTGCATGCGCAGGCTGGCGGCGGCTTCGTCGATCAGGTCGATGGCTTTATCGGGCAGAAAACGATCGGAGATGTAGCGGTGCGAAAGCGTGGCGGCGGCAAGAATAGCGGCGTCCTTGATGCGCACGCCGTGGTGCACTTCATAGCGCTCTTTCAGGCCGCGAAGAATCGCGATGGTGTCTTCCACCGTGGGCTCGGAAACCAGCACGGGCTGGAAGCGGCGCTCGAGCGCGGGATCTTTCTCGATGTATTTTTTGTATTCGTTGAGCGTGGTGGCGCCGACGGCACGCAGTTCGCCGCGGGCCAATGCGGGCTTTAGCATGTTAGAGGCGTCCATCGCGCCTTCGGCAGCGCCTGCGCCGACGAGCGTGTGGAGCTCGTCAATGAAAAGAATGATCTGGCCTTCGGCCTCGGAGATTTCCTTCAGAACTGCTTTCAGGCGATCTTCGAATTCGCCGCGGAATTTTGCGCCGGCAACTAGGGCAGCAAGGTCCAGCGCGACCAGTTTTTTAGTTTTCAGCACGTCGGGGACATCGCCGGAGACAATGCGTTGCGCCAGGCCCTCCACGATGGCGGTTTTGCCGACGCCGGGTTCGCCAATCAGGACCGGATTGTTTTTCGTGCGGCGGGCAAGGATCTGCATCACGCGGCGAATCTCTTCGTCGCGGCCGATGACCGGGTCCAGTTTCGAACGCCGTGCAAGATCGGTGAGGTCGCGCGCGTATTTTTCCAGCGCGGCATAGGTGGTTTCCGGATTTTGCGAAGTGACACGCTGGCTCCCGCGCACTCCTGCCAGGGCCTGCAGAATGGCTTCATGCGAAGCGCCATGCTTCTTCAGCAATCGCCCGGCGGGATCGCTATCGGCAGCAGCGATGGCCAGAAAAAGATGTTCGGTGGAGACGTACTCGTCTTTGAATTTTGTGGCTTCATCGAACGAGCGCTCCAGAATATCGTTTAGGGCGCGGCTCATGTGGTGCTGCCCGAAGCCTTGCACTTTCGGCAGGCGGCCGATTTCGCGATCCAGATCCTGCATCAGCAGTTCGCTTCGAATGCCCAGGCGGGCGAGCAGCGGCGGCACGACGCCGTCTTTTTGTTCGACGAGCGCGACCAGGAGGTGCGACGGTTCGACGGCCTGGTTTTCGTGGCGCGCGGCGATTTCCTGGGCTTCCTGAATGGCCTCCTGGGCCTTTACGGTCATTTTGTCAAAGCGCAACATGGTGGATCCTTGAAATTTGCTTTTACTTCTGACTTCTAACTTTTTCTCGACTTGCTGGCCGGTCGAAAGACCGGCCACTACACAAAACGAAGTTGGGCGGGCTGCGGGCCAGTTTCCACGTGAAGAGGGGCCGGCTTGGCGGCCAGCCCCACATGCTAACTCACAGCGAGCCTCGCCGGAGCGAGACTTTGTTGGGTTACTTGCCGGCAGCTGCGGCCATCGCCGGAGCTTCCACGTTCACCTTGATCTGTTTGGGCTTGGCCTCTTCGCGCTTCGGAACCGTCAAGGTCAGCACGCCGTTCTTGTACTCCGCCTTGATCGCCTCTGCATTCACAGTGTTGGCCAGCGAGAAGCTGCGGCTGAACGAGCCATAGGAACGCTCGACGCGCAGGTACTTGTCTTCGGTGACTTTCTTCTCGAATTTGCGTTCACCGCGAATGGTAAGGATGTTGTTCTCGACGCGAATGTCCAACTCCTCCGGCTTGATGTCGGGAAGGTCGGCCTTTACCACTAACTCCTGCTGGGTCTCGAAAATATCGACGGCCGGAGCCCAAGTGGTGATGCTGGCTTCGTCTGAGGAGCGATCGAAGGACTCTTGGAAGAGGCGGTTGATCTGGTCCTGCAAAGTGACGCCGCGAAAAGGTTCAAAACGACTGATAGTGGCTCTCATAGTGATACCCTCCATAACTCATGCGTGATGAAGCATATTATATTAGCCTATTATTGTCAAGTATTTGGTTGGAATTGGATTGATTCTCAATAAACCATTTGTTTGCAGTTATGTAGGCCGGTCTTTCGCAACTTGTCTTGCTTGATATGGCTTCCGTTTTACGCCGAAGCTCTCGAAGCACGGTTGTATTGCTATAGTTAGTGCTTATGCGCGTCGATGAGTTCGATTACGAGTTGCCGCCAGAGTTGATTGCTCAGCGTCCGCTGGAGCGGCGCGATGACTCACGGATGCTTGTGTTGGACCGCGGCGATGGAGTTTGGGAGGATTCGCGGTTCCTCCAACTGCCGGAATTGCTTCAAGGCGATGAACTGATTGTGTTCAACAATGCGCGCGTGATCCCCGCGCGGCTGTTTGGTAGGCGGGTCGGTGTGCATTCGCAAAAGCCTTCGTGCAAAGCGGTGCAGGAACATCTCACCGGGAACGTGGAAGTATTTCTGACGCGCAAACTGGATGCGCACACGTGGGAAGCGCTGGTGCGGCCAGGGAAAAAAATGCAGGTAGGCGAGCGGGTGCTATTTGGCGAAGGGGAACTGGAAGCGGAAATTGTCTCGCGCGGAGAACTAGGAATTCGAGGCGTGCGCTTCGAGTCGCGCAATGAGCGTTCCGTCGAGCAAAACTTGGAACAGCTCGGCCACATGCCTCTGCCGCCTTACATCGACCGCCCCGACGAGGCAGCGGACCGGCAGCGCTACCAGACGATATTCGCGCGGCAGGGCGGAGCGGTGGCGGCGCCGACGGCGGGGCTACACTTCACGCCCAATATTTTGGAGCGTCTCAAAAAACGAGGCTGCGAACTCTGCGAAGTGACATTGGACGTGGGCCTGGGAACGTTTCAGCCCGTCCACTCTGAAACTCTGGAAGCGCACAAAATCCACACGGAAGCCTACGAAATCAGCGAAGAGACCGCGGAGAAAATTCGCGCCGCGAAACGCGAAAAGCGTCCGATGCTGGCCATCGGGACCACCGTAGTGCGCACGTTGGAAGACGCCGCCGCACGAACCTTGGCCAAGAGGAGAGTGGGTTGTGTTGAAGCGGGCCGCGCGGAAGCGGAAATTTTCATCCTTCCGGGCCACCCATTTCAGGTCGTGGACAAACTGCTCACAAACTTCCACCTGCCGAAATCGACGCTGCTGGCGCTGGTTTCCGCGTTTGCGGGGCGTGACCACGTGCTGGCGGCGTACCGGCACGCAGTCGCGGAGCGCTACCGCTTTTACAGTTATGGCGATTGCATGCTGATTCGTTAGCTAAGCAAGACTTTCCGGCGGAGATGGAAAAGGGAAGCTGTTTTGGAAACCAGCTTCCCTCGCATCCAATCAGGAAGGTTCACGGGCGCTCCCGTTATTCCGAGAGTACGAAAACTTCAGCCTTGCCTTCGAAGCGGAGTTCCAGCACGCGGCCATCGGCATCGGCAACGATGCCCGTATAGGGGGACTTGTTTTCGCGGGTTTCCCAGCGGCCCGCCGATTCGGCGACAACTTTCTTGCCGTTGAGGAGGGTGAGGTGGTTGTCGTCGATCGTGGCGCGATAATCGCCGGCTTTCACGTCTACTTTGCCCATTTTCACGTTTTGCGTAAGCGGGAGAGACTTGGTCACCGGCTTTGCAAACGCGGGAACCGTAAAGGCCAGCGCGCCCAGCAATGCCAGATTGCGAACCAGGGAATTGCATTTCATGTGTGTATTTCCTTTCAACGGAGCGAGTCAACCGGGACCTGTTCCGGTGAGGAGAGAGAGTTGACACACAGGCAGGCGAAGAGTAGCCTCTCGTTGCAGACACCTCTTCTTCCTGGTCCAAGAGCCGGAAAGACTGCGTGTCATTAAACCCCGCGGCTGCCACCGCGGGGTTTGTTTCTTAAACTCTGTCCATCCCGAACAGCCTGAACTCGGCTGCACCCGTATAGACGAAAACCACTAGGGGAATGTTTCGTGGGGTTCTGCGAATATTTTTAAACCTTTTTACATACTTGCCAACCTGGTGTGCATGGCTGGCGGCCAACTTGGCGTGCACCTTTGGCTGGCTTCATCTATACTCTTCAAAGGTCCGGAACTCCTGGATGCGACTCTTAGTCCTTACGGATATCCATGCGAACTTATCAGCCCTGGAAGCCTCGCTCCGCGCCGCGGAAGGCAGCTGGCAGCGTCTGGTGTGTCTTGGAGATGTGGTCGGCTATGGACCGGATCCAAACGAAGTCACGTCCCTGATCCGCGAACTTGGGGCGGTGACTATTCGGGGAAATCACGATAAAGCGGTAGCCGAATTGATGGCCACGGACGATTTCAATCCCGTTGCCAAAGCCGCAGTGCAGTGGACCCGCTCGCAACTCTCCAACGAAAATCTGGCGTGGCTGGCGGCCTTGCCGCAAGGCCCGATGGAAGCCGAAGGCGTCGTGCTGGTGCATGGTGCGTTCCAGGATGAAGATGAGTACGTGTTCACGCCCGCACAGGCACTGGAAGGTTTGCTGGATTCCTCCACGCAGGTAACCTTTTTTGGGCACACTCACCACCAGGGCGGATTTTCCTATCAGGATTCGGAATTGGAAGTGTTGTCTCTGCACCCGCGGAGCAACGAACCGCGCTGCGCGCTGCGGCTGGAGACAGCCAAACGCTATTTACTTAATCCGGGTTCCATTGGCCAGCCGCGGGATACCGATCCGCGCGCGGGTTTCGCCATCGCCGATCTGGAAAATCAGACGATTGAGTTCTGGCGCGTTCCCTATGACATCAGCAGCGTGCAAGAGCGGATGCGCGCCGCGCGTCTGCCGGAGCCGCTGGCGTTGCGGCTGCAAGTGGGCCGCTGAAAAGTTTTCAACGGGAACGAATCCAGGCGGAGGCGGGCCGGTTCAGGAAATGCTCCAAGACGAAACAACTCCGAAAAAGGGAAAGCCGTCCGCGGTCACGGTGGGGATCGGCGTTGTGGTGCTTGCAACGATCGCCGTGAGCCTGTGGGCTTTATTCAAAACTCCGGAGAGCAAGCCCTCGCCCGTGCTGCAGGTGAATGTTCCAGCGACGATGAGTCCGGAAGAACAGCTCTATGCAAAAACGATTCGCGTGGAGAACATCGCGCTGAGCCGTGCGGAAAATTTCATTCATCAAGAAGTGACGATCCTGAACGCGGAACTGGTGAACGCCGGTGCACAGCCCGTGCAGCGGGTGATGGTCACAGTGGAATTTACCGACGACATGCACCAAATGGTCCTTCGCGAATCGCGCGGAGTCATGGGAAGCCCGCCCAGTAGGCTGGCGCCCGGGGAGCGGCGCAGTTTTCAGATCTCTTTCGATCGAGTCCCCGTCAGCTGGAACATGCAGCAGCCCACCGTCCAGGTAAGCTATTTACAACTCGCTCCACTAAAATAGATATAACGTAGCTAAGGCGTTATATTAAACTATCGCACATGGAGCTTGCCGAGGATCTGCGCGCCAGCCTGCAGGAAATCTTCGTTCGTGGCACCGTGGAAATCCGCGAAAACGGAAGCCGTGTCAGCTCCACCACGCCGCTTTCCTGGGAAGTGCGCGGCACATCGGAAAAGCCGCTGCTGCACATGTGGTCAGAGAGCTGCAACGTGACGCGGCGCGTGCTGGCCATCACCCACAGCGCGGAAGACCGCATCGCGCTGGCCGTCGAGCGGTTCGGACGCCTCCGGCCGGAGCGCATGGAGATCGTCTCCTTGCCCTTCGAGCGGAGCGTGAAAGAGGTTTCGCGCGAAGGATTCTGCGAGAAACTGAAACGGATTCTTGCGGAACAATTTCCGGATGAAAGCGTTGAGAAAATCTCCGTGGCCGCGGACATCGAGCATTCTCTTTCTCGGATTTATGCTCGCGGCATTTTGCACCGTGGCTCGACCTCGATTGCGTTCCTGGCGGTTCCCGAGGGGGAATCACAGGACGCGCTGGAAAGCAGCCTGACTTATGGATTGCTGTGGTTGGAACGATCGCGGCAATCGGCGAAGCGCGCGGCGATCGCGACATTGCGGCTGATTGTTCCCAAGGACAAATCCAGTGCGCTGGCAAATCGATTGCGCGCGCTGGACGGCCGAGTTTCCCCGCAAGTTTTCGAGCTGGACGGGCAGCGCGAGATTCTGGAGCCGGTGAATCCGTGCGCCAGCGGAAACGTTACGTCCTGGCTGGTGCCGCGGCGCGAATCGCAACTGCTGCTGGACCGGGCGGAATCCGCGCTCGCTCCCATCCGGGCGATGGCTCCCGATGCCATCCACGCGCACGCTTCCCCGCACACGCAGGAAGTGGTGCTGCGTTTTCGCGGCCTCGCCTTCGCGCGCTGGCACGAGAACAAAGTTTATTTTGGAAGCGATTCGGTGTGGCAGGAATTGCGGCAGGAAAATGAACGCGCGCTGAAGCAGTTGATCGCCAACCTGCAAAATTTCCGAAACTCGCTGGCCAGCAATCTGCGCCACCCGCTTTACCGTGCGCAAGCGGAACGCTGGATGCAGACGCTGGTGTGCCAGGATGTGACGCGGATCGATATCGCGTTGGATCCCGCGCATGTCTACGAGCAAGTATTCGCGCAGGTTGCCGGGCAGCATGGTGTGCTGGACCTCTTGTGCGTAACGCGCGCGCGGCGCCTGGCGATTCTGGAATTGAAAGCAACGGAGAATCTGGACCTGCCGCTGCAAGCCGCCGATTACTGGTCGCGCATACGCTGGCACCAGCAGCAGGGCGACTTTGCGCGATACGGTTATTTCCCGGGGCTCGAGCTGCAAGCGGCGCCTCCGCTGGTTTATCTGATTGCTCCGGCACTGCGTTTTCACCCGACCACGGATTCGCTGCAGCGGTATCTCTCCCCGCAGATGGAAATCATCCGGGTGGGGCTGGCGGAGAGCTGGCGGCGCGGGCTGCGAGTGATGTTTCGCCAATAAAATCACGGAAGGAACGTTTTGTGTTTCCCTTGCCTTCAGCGCACATCGGAGTAGAATCAAGCCTCTTTCGTGCAAGGGTGCGTTCGTGAATTTCACCGTACAAATTCGGCAAGCCGATAATGTGTCGCTCGTGGATGTTTCGGGGCGGCTAACTTCTTTTGAGGGGCAGGCGTTTCGCGAGGCGATTCAGCAATTGCTGCAGCAGGGTCACAAAAATATTGTGCTGAATCTGACGTCGCTTGATTACCTGGACAGTTCCGGAGTGGGGGAACTGGCGCGCACGTATCTGGCGGTGGTGAAAAAGGGCGGAGCGATGAAGGTGGTCGGGCTCGCGCCAAAGGTGGAAGAGATTTTGAAAATCACGCAGCTCTATCAGGTGTTCCCAGAATTTCCGGATGAAGCGTCGGCGCTGGAAAGTTTTCCGGAATCGCGGGACGACACCCGGGCGTAGCAGCGCCGAGTGTTCCTGTCTGACATTTTTCACCCTACAATTTCCACACTACAAATCGACCTGATAGCGCTGTCATTCTGAGCCTATCCGATTAGGATAGGCGAAGAATCTCAACTGCAAAATTGTGCGCGAAGTTTTACCTTGAGATCCTTCGGCATGCAAAATACGCCCTTCGCAAAGAACGCTCCGGGCAAGCGGCCCTCAGGACGACACGGTTTTTTTTCGGGCGACCGGGAAATGAGTGAGCGCGAAATGAGTAGGAGAGAAATGAGTAAGTGAGAAATTAGTGTGCGAGAAAGAAATGAGTGAAAAAGCGGAAGCGAGAGTGGGAAAAAGAAAGATGGAAAAAGCGGCTGAAATTAGGAGAGGAGCCTGATCTCCACGTGTGTGGCGCTCAAGCTCCCCGGGGTGTGTCCTCGAAGTGGTTGTTATATAGATAGATGCATTGCAGCGAAAAAGGTTTCCTGAAAGTTACGGGGGTCGAAGATTTTCACGGGGCGCGCGTAAGCTTTAATAAAACAAATACTTACGCCACCGTTCGTCGCGATGGCCGATGAGGCGCATCAACTGCCGCGAGGTGTGCAGCGTGAATGGGCGCGGTTTGCGGGCCAGTTTGAGCCCGGCTTCTTCGGGCGTACGATCGCCTTTATTGTTGTTGCAGCGATAGCAGCAAGCCACCAGATTTTCCCAGCTGGAACGGCCCCCGCGGGAACGCGGCATCACGTGGTCCAGGGTCAACTCGGCGCTCGGGAAAATCTTGCCGCAGAACTGGCAGGTATTGCGGTCTCGCAGCAAAATATTTTTCCGCGAAAGCGCGCGGCTCTGTTGCGGAATGTGGCGGTACGCCAGCAGGCGAATCACGGAAGGCACTTTGTGGGAATTCGCAGAGGAATGCACTTCTGCGTTATGGACTTCCTCGGCCTGCGCAACACCCTTCAGGAGCAGGACCATGGCGCGACGCACGGCCGTAACGTTGATCGGCTCATAGGTGGCGTTGAGGACCAGAACAGGTTCCTGCATCAGGGAAGCACGGCGGGGAGTGAGGCTGTGAACGTGGCGGGCGCTGGCATTCCCCGAAGCGTTGGGCACAAGCACGCCGCCCGCTTCGGGGACGAATCGCCCCCGGGCATCGACCGCCTCTGGTCGTCTTGCGCTCATCGCGCACCCTTCAGGCTAAGCACTTTCTCTGACGGGGATGGCCTGCCGCACGGCGCGGGCGATGGTCAGCCCGACTACCGATTTAGCGCCTGCATCGCGTAACGCACGGGAACATGCGTCCAGCGTTGCTCCAGACGTCATAACATCATCTAGCAGCAAGATTCGAGAATTGTCAACCTGGCCGCCCTCGCGAATAGCAAAAGCGCCACGTACGGCTTCCCATCGTTCTTCGTAATGTAACAAATGCTTCTCCGGGCGGGGACGTTCGCGCTTTAAAAGCACGGGGCGATAGGGTAGCCGGAGACGGTGGGCGAGCGGGCGCCCAAACAGGTCTACCTGGTTGAAACCGCGCTCTTTTTGGCGGGTGCGGTGGAAAGGCACGGGAACGATCACGTCGGTGGCGAACTTCTCCGGCAAGGTGCGGGCGACTTCCTGAAGGCGGCGGGCGAACCATGCTCCCAGAGGCTCGAGTTGCTCGTATTTCAGCAGCACGATGGCTCCGGCCAGGCTGCCCTGATAGAGACCGAAGCTTCGCGCGGCGTCGAAAGCAAATCCGCGCTCGCGGCATTCGCGGCAACTGGCGCTGGAGTCTTCTTCTGCCGCTTCGAGGCTCCAGGGTTGGCCGCAGCGCTCGCAGACGTGCGTGGGAACCTGAGGGAAGGATTCCAGGCAGGGATCGCAGATAGGCAGACGGGTGGCGCGTGTCAGCAGCGCATCGCAAAGCCGGCAGTCCGAGGGGAACAGCACGGAGGCGATGGCACCACTGAATGTCCCCATCCAACGCGAGACAGCGATGCGGGGGATTGAAAGAAGTATGGGTCCGCCGGGCGAAGAGCGGCCTGGCGGACCCAGTATATTGTAGTTATCTAATGAAAGGGTAAAGAAAGAAGTGGTTTACAGGAGACCCTGTTCCTTCTTTTCCTGGCAGGTGATGCAATGCTTGGCCCAGGGCACGGCTTCCAGGCGCTTCTGCTGCATCTCTTCCTGGCAGTTGGCGCAGGTGCCGTAGTCCTCGCTGCGGATGCGCTTCAGGGCTTCATCAATCAGGTTCAGAATCGCGCGGTCCGTGTTGGTCTGGCCAAACAGGAATTCCTTGGTATAGGAATTGGCGGCCTTATCCGCCAGATCCACGGTGGGATCATCGTCGGCTTGGCGACCTTCTTCTTCGGTGCGCGTGATGGTCTTCACGAGCTCGTCGCGGCGGTTGAGCAGCCGCTTCTTGTAATACTCCAAACGCTTTTTATCCATGACTACCTTCTCCAGGCGGCTCCAAAGGGCCGTCTAAAAACTCCGTAGTGTAGACTGCATGGTCCTCCGTGTCAAGGTAACGTGGATGTTTGAAAAAGTTTTTAGGTTGCATGGCGCATCAGGTATCGGCTGTGTTGTGTTACAGGAATTGCGGTATTGAATATGATTGCGTCCGATTTCCGTGTGCGACGCGCCTTGAAGAAATTCCTCGTGGCTGAGAATAAATTCCGCGCGGAAGAATGGATTCAGTGACGGGAATCTGTCCGATGGGCGGCGGCTGGGCCGGAAATCGCCCGAGGCTGGTGAAGCGTTTTCCGCGCTCCGCCGTCTAACCCTGCGGCTTTCCCTGAAGTGGGCCCACCTTACCGATGTGAACTCTTCGGGGAATTCTATATTTGCCTACGATCCCAGGACGGGACTGCATCTGCCGCAAAGGAGAAGATCATGAAAAAGATTTCGCTGCTGCTTGCCGCTGTGCTGCTGCTGACTCCGCTTTTCACCAAGGCGAAGCCGCAACAGGCCGCCGCAAGCGCGGACAAAACCGCGCCCAGTTATGACATGAAGGCGCAAGCCCTGCTCGACATGCAAGGCGTGCACAAAAGAATGGTGGAACTGGCGCAGGCGATTCCGGCGGAGAAGTACACCTGGCGGCCGGAGGCCGGCGCGCGCTCGATCAGCGAAGTGTTCCTGCACCTCACCGCAGCCAATCACAACATCATGGCGCTGATGACTGGAGTAACGGAGATGCCGGAATTCAAGGTCAAAGGCTTCGAAGAATCCACCACCGACAAGGCCAAGATCGTCGCACTGCTGGGCCAATCGTTCACGTTTGCCGAAAACGCGATTCAGGGGATGACCAACGCGGATTTTGCGCGTCCGGAAAAGAAACTGGGACCAGACGCCAATTCCGGCGATGTGGTTTATCTGGAAGTGACGCATGTGCACGAACATTTTGGCCAGTCCATCGCGTATGCCCGAGTGAACGGCATTACACCGCCGTGGACGCTGGAAGCGGAAAAGAAGGCCAAGGCCGCGCAGGGCAGTGGCGCCCCAAAGCAAGATTAATGCGGTATTATTGAAGTTCTGCTGAGGCGCCGCTATCTACAAGAGTTGCAACGTTCCAGGAGCGTTTCCCACAGCTTCCACAGGGGTGTGGAAAGCCGCGAAAAAAGTTTGTTGCAGGGCTTGACATATTTTTTCGTTGCTGTAAGATTACAAATGGTTCGGCACTTCCTCAAAGTGCGGGGCCGTGCAGGGGATTCACAGTCGGGTCTCAAGTTCTCCAAGAACAGATCCTATAGTGAGGCGCCTTACGAGCACTGGGTGAAATTTTGTCGAGCATCGCGTGGATACGCCAGAACAACTGGCGTATGTGCCCGGCGCTCGACGCCGGGTTTTGTATTTTATGGGGACTTTTCAGCGGCAACAGATGCTGAGAATACCCAGGTCCTCCGCAAGGAGGGCGCCTCGATGAAAATCGGGGCCCCTGATGGGATCAGGGCCAACGTTCTTTGACAACAGTAAGGCTGGCAAATTCACGCCGATAACCCGGAAGCGATTACGGTCGCCCTGGGGATTGAGGGTGTGGATTACATACAAGTTCTGCTCGAGTATGTTGAGCAGTGCTGTGGATTACAAGGCGAGCTCAGTCTCAAGCACCTGCGGATTGTAGGGTCGAAAGCCTAGGTACCGGAGCAATCTGGGAACGGGAAAAATGGAACTGCAGAAACAGGGCGAACGAGCTGAGGAAAGCCGGAGTTTAGCCACTCCGGTGAGCAACGAAACGCGCAAGCGGATCGCGGCACCTTAGCGAACGACGTATTGAGTGAGTTTTATGATTAAGCTACTAAGGGCGTACGGTGGATGCCTTGGCGCTAGAAGGCGATGAAGGACGTGGCAAGCTGCGAAAAGCCTCGGGGAGCCGCAAGCAGGCTTTGATCCGGGGATGTCCGAATGGGGAAACCCGACGAGATGAACTCTCGTTACAGCCGGCTGAATACATAGGCCGGTATGAGCTAACGCAGGGAAGTGAACCATCTCAGTACCTGCAGGAAAATAAATCACAGAGATTCCGAAAGTAGCGGCGAGCGAAATCGGAAAAGCCCAAACCCATGTGTTTACACATGGGGGTTGTAGGACCGCATAAGTAGAGTTATCAATCCGGACACTACGCGAACCCGAAGGAAAGCGGGACCAAAGAGTGTGACAGTCACGTAGCGGAAAGTGGACCGGACTCGAAGCGGCATCCTGAGTACCACGAGACACGTGTAATCTCGTGGGAAACTGGGGAGACCACTCTCCAAGGCTAAATACTCTCTAGCGACCGATAGTGAACCAGTACCGTGAGGGAAAGGCGAAAAGCACCCCTGCGAGGGGAGTGAAATAGAACCTGAAACCGTATGCTTACAAGCAGTCGGAGGGCCATGCGCAGACTTCGGTCTGTGAAAGCCTGACGGCGTGCCTCTTGCTTAATGAGCCGGCTAGTTAATGTCACGTGCAAGGTTAAGCGCAAGCGAGCCGTAGCGAAAGCGAGTCCGAATAGGGCGACAAGTACGTGGTATTAGACGCGAAGCGGGATGATCTACCCTTGACCAGGTTGAAGGTCGCTTAACCGCGACTGGAGGACCGAACCGGTGTGAGTTGAAAATCGCTCGGATGAGTTGAGGGTAGGGGTGAAAGGCTAATCAAATTCCGTGATAGCTCGTTCTCCCCGAAATGTCTTTAGGGACAGCCTTGCATGAATTCCCACGGTGGTAGAGCTCTGAATGGACTAGGGACCAACTCAGGTTACCGAATCCAATCAAACTACGAATGCCGTGGAGAACTATGCGGGAGTGAGACTACGAGGGATAAGCTTCGTGGTCAAAAGGGAAACAGCCCAGATCGCCAGCTAAGGTCCCTAAGTATGTGCTAAGTGGGAAAGGAAGTGTATTCGCTCGGACAGCCAGGAGGTTGGCTTAGAAGCAGCCATCCTTTAAAGAAAGCGTAACAGCTCACTGGTCAAGCGGATATGCACCAACAATCCAACGGGGCTCAAGCACATCACCGAAGCTGCGAAATTGTACATTAGTACATTTGGTAGGGGAGCATTGCGTGGGGTGTAAAGGTAGACCGAGAGGACTACTGAACGCCACACAAGAGACCCTGCCGGCATAAGTAGCGATAAACACGATGAGAACTCGTGTCGCCGAAAGTCTAAGGTTTCCTGAGGAAGGTTAATCCGCTCAGGGTTAGGCGGGTCCTAAGGTGAGGCCGAAAGGCGTAACTGATGGACAACAGGTCAACATTCCTGTCCCGCCTGGCGACGTTTGACGATGGGGTGACGCAGAAGGATAGGGGAGCCACCTGATGGATGGTGGTTGCTCAGCGCAAGCCGGTTCCCGTAGGCAAATCCGCGGGGGCATTCAACGGTGAGGCTGGGGACGAGACCGTTAGGTCGCAAAGTCTCTGATTTCACGCTGCCAGGAAAAACCTCTAAGGAGTCGTCCAGGTGCCCGTACCACAAACCGACACAGGTAGACAAGGTGAATATCCACAGGCGCTCGAGAGAACGCTTGCTCAGGAACTAGGCACATTAGTCCCGTAACTTCGGGAGAAGGGACGCCGCTGTAGGGTTTATAGCCCGAAGCGGTCGCAGTGAATCGCGCTCTGCAACTGTTTAACAAAAACACAGCTCTCTGCTAAGTCGAATACGACGTATAGGGGGTGACACCTGCCCGGTGCCGGAAGGTTAAAGCAAGGGCTCAGCCCGCAAGGGCGAAGGCTCGAACTGAAGCCCCGGTGAACGGCGGCCGTAACTATAACGGTCCTAAGGTAGCGAAATTCCTTGTCGGGTAAGTTCCGACCTGCACGAATGGTGGAATGATAGAGCGACTGTCTTGGCAAGCGGCTCGGCGAATTTGTGGTTCCGGTGAAGACGCCGGATGCCCGCATCTAGACGGAAAGACCCCGTGCACCTTAACTGCACTCTGGTCATGAGTAACGGTCCGATCTGCGTAGCATAGGCAGGAGTCTGTGAACCTCGGGTTTCGGCTTGAGGGGAGACACCAGTGAAATACTGCCCTGATTGAACTGTCGCTCTAACCTACCACCCGTGACGGGTGGGGAGACACGGCCAGACGGGTAGTTTGACTGGGGCGGTCGCCTCCTAAATTGTAACGGAGGCGCTCAAAGATCGGCTCAGGTGGATTGGAAACCCACTGTGGAGTGCAAGAGCATAAGCCGGTTTGACTGTGAGACCTACAAGTCGAACAGCAACGAAAGTTGGATCTAGTGATCCGGTGGTCCCGCGTGGAAGGGCCATCGCTCAACGGATAAAAGGTACGCCGGGGATAACAGGCTGATCTAAGCCAAGAGTTCACATCGACGCTTAGGTTTGGCACCTCGATGTCGGCTCATCGCATCCTGGGGCTGTAGAAGGTCCCAAGGGTTAGGCTGTTCGCCTATTAAAGCGGTACGTGAGCTGGGTTCAGAACGTCGCGAGACAGTTCGGTCCCTATCTGGTGTGGGCGCAGGAAACTTGCGAGGAGTTGTCCCTAGTACGAGAGGACCGGGATGAACAGACCCCTTGTGTACCAGCTGTCACGCCAGTGGCACCGCTGGGTAGCGAAGTCTGGAAGAGATAATTGCTGAATGCATCTAAGCAAGAAGCTCGCCTCAAGATAAGGTTTCCCAAGGCAATAAAGCCTATGAAGGACAGTCGCAGACTACGACTTTGATAGGCGGGAGGTGTAAGCGTGGCAACACGTTCAGCTGACCCGTACTAATCGTCCGTTCGGCTTAATCATAAAACTTTCTCAAGCCGTCGTTTCAAAAGAGAAAAGTTCATTGCAGTCGCTGGTTTCTAGACCGGCCCTGCAACGTCTTGTAACACATAGCACTCGTTCGGCAGCGGGCCGAACTTGTATCGCCAGCCTACTTACTGTTGTCCGCATCGCCTCACCGCGGTGCGCACTTTTTTCAGGAAGGTTTTGAAGTTGCTTCCTGCTCTCGGATATCTGCTCTCTGATATCTAAGCGCGAAGCGCTTCCCCAGCTTTCCGGTGGTCATACCGCGAGGGTCACACCCGTTCCCATCCCGAACACGGAAGTTAAGCCTCGCCGGGCCGATGATACTGCACGGGCAACTGTGTGGGAACGTAGGTCGCCGCCGGGATAAAATCCAAAGGCCCCGATTGCGCTGATCGCACTCGGGGCCTTTTTCTTTTTTGCCAAGCCAAGAATCCCGCTCCCGAGTAACAGCAGTGTGCCCGGCTCGCTCGCTGGAGCGGTCAGCGTCGGCGTGTAGTCATATTCCACTTGGATGATTCCCTCCACCGTCGACTGCCAACGCGCTTCCACCGCTCTTATCGCAACGTTCGAACGAGATACCATTCAGTTAACTATTGACAACGTTACTACGGCCATGCTACCCTTCCGCGTGACTGTTGCGCACCATCTCGCCCCGAACGAACCCACACGGCCCGCCCACCCAAGCTCCAGCCTAGGCTCGTCTACCCATTTCCTATTTTTCTATTCCCCGAAGGAGACTCACGGTGGGCTGCTCGCTAAAGGCGATCGGCAAACAGCCCGCGCCGTCCGGCGTAACTCTTTTATTTTCTCGCCACTCGTCACCCGCCACTCGCCACTTCCGCTAAGTCCTGTACTTTTCACGCTTGCACGCGCGCACGCTAAACTCTTTATTTATATAAATTTTACAAAAAACAGGGGGGTATATACCCCCTCCCCCGAAACTCACCGAAAGCTATGCGCGCCAGTTGCGGATGGCTTCGCCGGCGCCGGTTAGGTTTGGGAGGCGCATTTCGGAGTACTTGCGGGAGAGGAGGACGCCGGGGGCGCCGGCGCGGAGGGCGGCAGTGACGGCTTCGTTCACGCTTTGCGGAGTGCATTTGCTGTTGCCAGGCTCGGTGGGGATATCAATGTCGATGCCGGGCCAGATGAGGGTGTTGGTGCCGGAGACTCCGGCGAGGGCGCGTTTGGTTTCGCGATAGACGTAGTCGGCAGGAAGGCCGGTGTGGGGAATCTGGTCGTAGCGGTATTGGCCGAAACCCATCACGGCATCGTTGAAATCCAGCAGGCCCTGTTTCGTGAGATCGCCGTAAACCGTGGAGCCGATGTTGTCCACGTAGAGGGCCAGGCGCTCGCCGCCGCAGTTGTTGTACATGACGACTTTGATGAAATCGGAACAGCTGGAGAGGACGTGGAGGTCCTGCTCGGCGCGATAGATAGGGCTGAAGGAATTGTTATGCCAGATGTGCCAGCCCACGGGCAGCGCCGGCTTGGCGGACTTCACGGTTTTGTAAATGGCGGCGTAGGTTTCGCGCAGGCTGTCGGTCCAGAGCATTTCCCAGGCGAGGAGTTCGGGATAGCGCAGCAGGAGGCGCGTGAATTGGACGTAGTAGCCATCGACAGGGCGCTTGCCGCTGCGCGCGGCGAGTACGTATTTTTCCAGCTCGAGGAAACCTTCGCGCGCGCGTTCCACGCTGATGCCGCGCTGCTTTGCCTTGGCCTGGCAGAATTCGCAGAAGCAGGTGACGCGGCCGGGTTCCACCGGCGGCACGTCATGCGTGGAGCCGATGCTGTCGGAAAGCGCGCCCTGGCGCTCGGAGCCCCACATGATGCCGTCAATGTCGTAGGAACGCGCGTAGTCTTCGACAAGGCCGAGGAGAAAATTGTGGTAGTCGGGATTATTGAAGCAAAGCGTTTCGGCGTTGCGCCCGTAGAGGTCGCGTTCCTGCAATTTGGCAACGTTCGGCAGGTCGGTGCGGAAGACGTCTTCCAGCCAGCAGATCACTTTCATGCCGCGCTTTTTCGCGGCGGGGAGCACTTCGGCGATGATGTCGAGATTGCCGTGGTCAGGTGCGCGCGTGTCTTTCAGAACGGTGTTCTTGTAAAACTCCGGATGGGGCGTGGCGAAATTTCCGCCGTGGAAATTCAGGTCGTACTCCTGTTTGCCGTGATCGGGCAGCGGTTGGCCGGGAATCTGCCTGCCGGCAATACCGCGTCCGTAGGTGAAAACCGCAAGAAAAATAGTATTCACGCTGCCGCGTTCCTGGAGCACATCCAGCACCTTCTCCGTGCCTTCATCCACAAAGGAGATGGCGCCCGCCTGGATGCCGATCATTTTGGAGGTGGCGGCGCTGCTTGCCTGGGCGGGAAGGGCCAATGCGGCGCCCGCTCCGGCGGCGATTTTCAGGAATTCCCGGCGATTGAAATCCAGATGGTCCATGATTTACTCCGTTTGCCGAAGATTTGGATGGAGCGTGAGCGAGCCGTCTTCGTTTAGTTTCTGGTGGCAGGCCCAGCGCACGGGATAGCGCATGCCTTTCACTTCGAGTTCGGCACGCAGCTTCAGGCCTTTGAATTTGGTTCCTTGCGGCAAGACAAATTGCGCCTGGCGGATTTTTCCTGGCACAGGGAAGCCGGGATCCAGGCAGCCGCTCTTGAGGACTTTGCCGTCTTCGCTTTCGATGGTGACGCGCAGAACGCCGGGAACGCCGGCGATTCCGTCGTTTGCGAAGCCGATGATGATGCCCAGGTAACCCGCGTCCTCGTAGCTCCAGATAAAGGACGGGCGGACGCGATAGCCGATGCGGCGATTGATGCGATCGAAGGCCGCGGGAAACGCCTGGTAGTAGCTCATCAGATTTTTGGCGCTGATCTGGTGGAAATTCCAGAGTGACCAGTAGTTCGCGCCAATGTCGATCACGTGATCGATCATGTTTTCCGCCGGGGAGATTCCCTCTTGCGAGGGAAATGCGTCGGGAGGCTTGCCGGGAAGCCCTTGTTCCAGCAGCGCCGCAATCCACGGCGGGCGATTGCTGAGCGCTTCAATCTGTTCGTTCTCGATGAATATCGTGTCGCTGCGAATCCAGTTGTTGCTGCGGACGGAGCGATCCAGCATTTCGGAATTGCCAACCTGGCTGAAGTCGGGTTGCGTGTTCGTCAGCAGCGGAGTTTTTGTGAAGTTCTTGAGTTGCACTTCCAGCATGCGCATCCAGGTGCGTTCCGCGGTTTGAGCATCCGGAAAAGGATTGTTGGCGAAAGGCCAGGTGTGGCCTTCTCCCCAAAAGCCGTACATGAAGGTATCGATAAATTCTATCTGCGGGCTGCCATTGAATTCCGCGGCGAGCAGAGCGACGAGTTCTTCGAAGGCTTGCTGAAAGAAGGGATCGTCATAGCGGGGCTGGTAGCGCGAATGCGGATTATCTAAATAGCGCTGCGCGGAGGCTTTTTCTTTCTGATCGGCGAGGATCAGATCCACCTTGGGGACTTTTTCGAGGACGAATTCCGGAAGCGCGGGGGCGTGAGTGTAATCCGGCGCGCACATCTGCACGCGCAGCCCGACGCGCTTGCCGGTTTGGTTGCTCAGTGCAAGAACCTGTTTGAGATATTCGGGGAGCTCGAGGCGGCCGGGTTTGGGCTGAATTTCGCGCCAGGTGGGGCGAATGTAAAGCTGCTGGCCGAGGGGAAATTTGACGAGATCCTCGATCGCCTGCGGGATGTTGTCAGACTTGATTTCCTCCGTGCCCATGTCCGCGGTGATGTAGGTGACGAGGCCCTTGCCGTAGTTCGGCACGACGTCGTCGGTGGGAGTGGTGGTCATGACGACGTCGTCGGTGGGAATTACGGCGTCGGGAGGATATTGCGGGAACGGGCCCTGATTGAGGCGGTCGGTTACGGTTGGGCCGGAGCCAAAATCGTAATTGCCCCAGTTGTGGGCGGGGACGATCCCGTCGGCGGCGCCGATTCCAGCTTTTGCGGCCGCGGCGAGTGCAACACCGTTGCGCAGGAAATCTCTACGTTGCATGCCACGTCTCCCGGCGGACCCCGTTCAGTGGATCGCGCGATACCTTGAAAAGCGAAAGAAATCGAAGTGAATCGTAACACAGACCTGACAGGAGGCGATTATACGAATTTGGGGCGGAGAATTACGTAAAGGCGGCTTGTTTTTCAGCGCTTCGATTTCGCGAATGGATTTCGGATCGTGAGTCTGCCGTGGATCACTTGGCCGTCGCCCAGATCTTCGGAATAGAGAGTGGTGCAATTGGCTTCGAGTGCGGCCGCAATCACCAGCGCGTCATAGAAGCTGTAGCCTAACTTCTCTGAAAGCTTCAGCGCCGCTTCATGCAATTCGAGGGTGATGGGCAGCGGAGAGGGGCAAAGCACGCGAAACGCATCGAGGGCTTCCGTCAGAGGCTTCCACGGCATTCGGAGTTTCCGCCGCGCGACAGCGGCGAATTCGTTCAAGATCTGCACGCTGAGCACGCCTCCCTCGGAGAGCAATTCCTCGGCAGGCGCACTGCGCGGATCGTTTTCCGCGATGGCGTAGATGAGAATGTTGGTGTCGAAGAAGGTCTTAGCGGGCATTGGCCTCTTCCCGGTCAAAGACAAAGCCGCGGGGCAAAGGACGCCGCAATTTGCGCAACCGGGCTAGCGCTTTGGATCTGGTCTGATCGCGGCTGACCGCGAACTCGCGTTCCTGCGCGATGCGGATCTCAATTTCGTCGCCTTCCTTGAGATCCAGCGCGTCCACTACGGCCGCGGGCAGGCGCACCGCCAGACTGTTTCCCCATTTCGAGACTTGCATGGGATCTCCTAGATATACATCACAAGTGTATATCCAAACTGAAAACGAGGCAATATCAGTCGAGTGGCCGATTCCAAAACTCCGAAGGGGGGAGCCTCACTGTTTCAACAATTTTTCCCAATTCCAGAGGTCGGAAGTGACTTTTTGGGGCAGGGGAAAACCGAGTTGGTGGGCGAGCATGCAGACCTGGCCGCGATGGTGGGCTTCGTGGGCAAGCATGTAGCAGAGCATTTCCGGGCCGACTGGCCACGGCTGAGCCCAACCGTCACGGAGGAATTTTTTGATGCAGCCGGTTTCGCCGCCGAGCGCTTGCGCAAGCATCTGTTCGCAGCGGGCAGCGCTTTCCGCCAATCCCGCGCGGGCCTGGCGCGGCGTGCAGTGCGAACGATCGAGTTGACGGGGAACTTTCAGGTGCGGAGCGGTCAAGCGGACCCACTTGGTGCGGACATTGTGCATGTGCGTGAAGATTGCCACGATTGGGCGAGATTTGCCAGGTGACTTGGCGTTCCAGGCGGCTGGGTGGAGATTCTCGATGAGCATCTGGTTCATGCGTTCGTTGGCGGCAAAGATGCGCACTGCGGCGCGGGCAAAATCCGGGCGCGGTTGCGCGGGAAGTGTTCGCGCCTGCGCCTTCCGCGTGGAAACTCTGCGTTGAAGTTTGGCCACAGCTACATACTCCTCCAACGGCGCAACTTCTGGAAAGAGGGCTCACGACTTATTTTCTGCAAATTGCCGGCTATCAGCTCCCCACTTACCGCGCTATGCGCCGAACTGGCGGAGATGATGATCCACGTGTTTGTACATCAGGCGGGCCCACTCATCTGGCGTCAGCGGGCCGAAGAAGGTGTGCGGATGTTTTGTGCAACCCTGCGGGCCGGCGCTGGAAAAGCGCTCGATCAGTGCGGTAAGGCGTTGACATTCTTTCGCCAGGTCGCGTTCACCGGTGATCACGAGGCTCTTTGCCGTGGGTGTATTGCGGCGCAAGGGCTTCTCGTCCTTCAGGAGACCAGACTTTGCGATGGGGCCGAAGATGCGGCCGATGAACATCCGCGGCGGGTTGGTGTCGCCAACGGCCCACTCCATGCCAATTGAGCAGTGCGCCATCGCTTGCGGCGCCGTCATCTTGCCCCATTGCCGAGTGTTGGTTGGGCCCAGCCGGCTGATGCGGTCCTTGATTTCCTTTGCTGTCGACGCTTCATACAGATTTTTCATGCCGCGAGTCTCCCTGTATTGAACGTCCTGTTGCTACGTATTCAGTCGCCTGCGTCCGAATGCCAGCCGCAGAATGTTCTTTCATTAGATTGCGGATCAGCGGATTGGGGCACGTGTTCTTTTCTTGCGAGAGCCCGGGCTAGCCCGTGCACTTTGCTTTGTGCACGTCGGCCATGACCACCGCTTGCGGCCTCCGCAATCCGAAAGGGGTTGTTTCTACGGCACACGATAACATTCTCGGGCCCAGTACTATTGACCACCGCAAATTGACCGTTCATTCTGCAGAAAGTATACCCCCTGGCCCGCAATCCCCTGATGAAAGTGTGGGGTGAACTATGCCTGCGGTGCCATCTCCTCAACGGGTGGAAACCCGAATTCCCATGCGCATGTTTGTGAAACTCTCGTCTGGCGGCAGCGCTGCATTTGAGCTTTCCGCCACGATCAATGTGAGTTGCCACGGAGCGTGCGTGGAGACGAAACAATATTGGCCAGCCGGCGAACAGATCTCAGTGCGTTCGATCCGAGGCAATCTGTTTTCGCGCGCGCGGGTCGCCTACTGCAAACCGCAATCCCAAAACGCTTACGTGATGGGCCTGGATTTCCAATTTCCTACCGGTGACTGGACGCGCACGCCCTGAACGGGCGCGAAGACGGAACTGGCGCAGGGATTTCTTCCGCTGTTATAAATAGAAAAAGTGTAAGAGAATCGCCCGGAAGGTCGTGGGCGTTCCGCGGCAGTTTGGGATTGCGCGTGAATGCTGCGGCCAGAATTTCGACTCCCCAAAGGGGAGGCGGGCACCGCCTGCTCCACTCTCCCCAAAATGCGTATATGAGTCTGCCCAGCATCCAGAAGGAGTAGGCGCGTGTGGGAATCCAGCCAATGAGAGACCAGAACATGGCTGAACGACGGCGGGTATCGCGTGTGATATTTTGGATTTTTGTTTTGGGCGCGATTTTTACACTGGGCGGCGTCGCGCTGGTTGCACTGACCAACAAGGCGGTGATGTGGTCGAGCTCGAATGCATTTTGCGGGACGGTCTGCCACTCGATGAGCTGGGCAGCCGCGGGCTATCAGCAGGGGCCACACTTTATGAATGCTTCGGGTGTGCGCGCCAGTTGCGGCGAATGCCATATTCCATACGAGTCGAGCCATGCGACGGCCACGGAGTACGTGAAGTTGCTGCTCTTCAAGGCCGACCGCGGGGCGAAGGATTTCTGGAATGAGTCGCGTAAAAGCATTGCCACGAAGGAAGAATGGGAAAAAAGGCGGCCACAGCTGACGGGCGAGTTTGAAAATTATTTGCGGGCACATAATTACATTACTTGCCGCGGTTGCCACAAGCTCGAGGCTTTTGGCGGGCCACGGAGCCACATGAAAGTGGTGATTCACCAGATGACTGTCAGCGGAGATGACGTGGATTGCCTGCGGTGTCATCGGAATATTGGACACGTCTACCAGCAACCGGGGGCCAAGGTGGCTGGCTGGTACACGATGGAGCAAGCGGCTAACGGGGGCAAGCTTTACCAGGCGCACTGCGTGGCCTGCCACGGAGCGCAATTGGAGGGCGGGGCAGGACCTTCGCTGAAGGGCGCTTCCTGGCACCAGTTGTATGGAGGCGCAAAATTGTTGACGGTGTGGGGCGAGATCAAGGGGCCGATGGAGCAGTATTCTGGCACGACGTTCAAGACACAGGAGTCACTGGATATCTTGGCTTTCCTGCTGAAAGAAAATGGGCTGCCCTCGGGAAACAAACCGCTCGCGGATACGCGGGAATTGTCGGATGTGTTGCCAGCGAAATAGATTCGCCAGGGGGCATAACTGGCGACAACTCGAATCGTCGTGGCGGTGAAGATGTTTGTCGCGTGGAAGGGCTCAGTCTCCGGCCAGCTTTCGCACAAGATCGGGTGATAGCTTGCTCAACAATTCGAGGAACACGCCGTTCGTCCAGCCAAATCCCACCACGTTTTCGTGATAGCCGGCGCTCACCTGGGTCTCGGAGGAACGCGTGACAGCGTTATATTTTTCGCGGATCGTTCCGTCGCGGCGGAAATTCTCCGCCACCATCGAAAGGAATTCATAGGAGAGACGGTCGGCCTGCTGCTGGAAGCCGTAGCGACGCAAGCCTTCGTCCGCCAGAAGTTGGCACGGGGCCCAGGCATAGGGGTAGTCCCACTGTGCACCGGTTTGGTAGGTGCTGGTTACCAGGCCGCCTTGCCGCTCGAACAGGTAAAGATGATTCACGACTGCGTTTGCTTGCTCCTGGGTGGCCAGGCCGGCCCAGAGTGGATAGAACGTGGTTACGAATTCGTAGCCGGAGCGTTTCTGTTTTTCGAAATCGTAATCAAAATACATGCCGCGCTGGGCGTCCCACAAATATTTCCGGATGTTCGCTTTGCGCTCTTCCGCTTGACGGTTCCATTCCGCCGATTCCTTCGTGCGACCCAGAATCTCGCTTATCCGCTGCAGGTCTTTTTCTGTTTTGTAGAGCAGGCTATTCAGGCCGACTGGAACAAAATGGTGCGTGCGTGCGCCATAGGGGCCGAAGCGGAAGCTGATGTCAAAGCCCGATTCCCGCATGGAGCGGTCACCTTTGTAAAAATCGGGCGACAGGGCGATAGCGCCGGCCGGGGTGCAATCCTTTTTCGCGGCATCCAAGGTTTGGTCGCAAACCGAAAGCGCGTAGATTTTTCCGGGGCCGGGTTGAGCATCTTGCCGCGGATCCGCAGTGTGCAGCAATTCCTGATCGAGTTGCGGGTAAGCGAGAAAATAGGCGGCAACATCGCGGTAATGTCCAGTTTCGTCCCGCAGGCTTTCCGCCGCGGGTCCTTCGCCGAAATCGTAATAGCGCGCCAATCCAGTGGTCCCCGCCAGGTGCGGTGCCACGGTCCAGAAATCATGATCTTTCACGGCCAGCTCGTAGGCTTTCGCCAGCCAGGTTCGCTCTTTTTCGCGCTCGCTGCCCTGAGCGTCGAAGACGGCCAGAATCATCGAAGTTAGAAACGGGGGTTGGGAGCGCGTCAGGTAGTAAGTGCGATTGGCGTTGAGAACCGCGCCGTAATGCTGTACCTCGAAAAGGAAGTTATCGACCATATCCTTAGCGAGATCACGGCGGCCGTCGCGCAGAAGGCCGAGAATGATGAAGTAGCTGTCCCAGCCGTACATTTCGTTGAAGCGGCCACCGGGAACGACGTAGGGGTTATCGAGATAGAGCAAACCGGCGGGTTGCAGCTTTTCCACTCCGGGCTGGCCGATGCGACTTGCGCTGGAAGGGAGATTTATGGCGTGCAGGCCGCAGCGGGATTCCAGGGCACGAATTTTCTCTGAAATTGGAAAGTCGGATGGCAAATAAAGCTGGGGCGCAGATTTTAATTTGGGGTCTTCGTAAGTGGAACAATCGGCGAGCGACCGGGAAAGCTTATTCCAGCCATCGGAAATATAGGCGCGAATGGGGGCAAGGCCGCCGGCGGCTGCCGCCGCCGTCTGGGCGAACACTGGCGGCTGAAACCAGAGGCAAAGGGCGAGCAGCAAGCTGCAACGAGCGCGAATCCGTTTTCGAACCATTATGATCTTGAGTTTACAGCGGTCTCCGGGAGAATGTCTCGCTTCCTGAGCGAAGCGGAGTGTACAACCGCTGGATCAGACCGCGGGGTGAAAGCTGGAATTAATTTCTTCAGAGCCTGGCGTATGGTCGTGATAGATTATTTGTGGCCCTGTTCCGCATGGAACGGGGCCTTTTTCTTGTACGCCGTGCATGTTCGGCAGCTTGCGGGTGAAAGTCCCGTCCCAACCTGATGGAGGTGAAGGGTAGCGAAGCGCAAGGGCGTCACCGTGAGGTGAGGTCTAAAGGAAGCGTGGAGCAAAGATACGGGCCGATGGACAAGAACCGGATTTGAGGCCTACGGCGCCGGACGAGCGAGCAAGTGATCGCGAAGTCCGTATCCATCAAGGACGCTGGTGGTAAATCCGGCGGTCGCGTATCGAAAGCAGTCGAGCTTATCGCGGGAGATCTGCTGCACGTCTCGGATTCGTGACTGAGGGTGAAGCAATTCACTCTGACCCTGTAGCAGAAGTCAGCAGCGGGCGTAGTACTCACGGAAGTGAGGAAGGCCCAAACAGTGAGAGCGAGTAGTAGAACGTCGAACTCACGGGTGGCACTGCGCCAGCCAATCAGCTTCGGCTGAGTTTTGCAGGTTCAGAAGACGGTGAAGCCGAAACGGAAACCTGCAGAGCGGCGAAGCCCTTGTGGCGAACGACGACTCGAACCTCCGGCCCGCAAGGGCTCAACTTGCTGAACCGCCGTATGCGGACCCGCTTGTACGGTGGTGTGGGAGGGGCGAGCAGGTGACTGCTCCCCCTATCCCGATTTTGGCCCAATCAACATTCTTAATCTGGCTTTTACGGAGGACCCATGGAACTTCATTTGGGTTGCGGGCATTTGGGCGACGCGGAATTTGTGCGTGGGTTCGAGGAATGCAATTTAGGCCACGCGGCATTCCGTCACTCGGACCACATTCGACTGGCATGGATCTACGTAAGCCGGCATGGCGGAGGGGAAGCGGAAGCCCGGCTGCTCACGGGGATTCGCAAGATGGCGCTGCACGCCAACGCGCCGCAGAAATTTCTGTACACAACCACGGTGGCATGGACCCGGCTGGTAGCGGCGGCGGAACGGAACGGCGGAGCGGCGGATAATTTTTCAGAATGGATTCAGTTGCATCCGGAGTTGCTGGATCGCGATCTGCTGGCGAAATACTACTCATCGGGCCGGCTGGAAACGCAAGAGGCGCGGTCTGGTTGGGTAGAGCCGGATCTGACGCCCCTGCCTATATAACAGGTTGGCATCGGTGTGCGGCGATGCGTAGAATGGGCCTCTCGACAGGGGAGAATCATGGTTGAACCGCAACGGACGGTGCTGATCACCGGCGGAACGGATGGGCTCGGGCGCGCGGCGGCGCTACTGCTGGCGGAGAAAGGTTACCGCATATTTGCCACCGGTCGGTCGGCAGAAAAACGGGCGGAGCTGGACGAGATCGCGGCCGCGAAAAAATTGCCTTTGGAAACAATGGAGCTGGATGTCTGCGACGAAGGGTCCGTGACTCGCGGGGTGCAGGAGATTTTGCAGAAGGCCGGCGCGATTGACGTGCTGATCAACAATGCGGGCGTGGGAATGGCGGCGGTGGTGGAAGAGTTGAAGCTGGAGGATTTGCGCCGCCTGTATGAGACGAATATATTTGGATTGCTGCGAGTGACGCAGGCGGTGCTGCCGCACATGCGAAAACGCGGGCAGGGGCGCATCCTGATGCTCAGCAGCGCTTCTGGGCTGGTGACGCCGCCACTTTCCGCCGCGTACAGCAGCAGCAAACATGCAGTGGAGGCGATCTCGAACGCGCTGCGCCTGGAGATGTACCCGTTCAATGTGGAAGTAGTGCTGATTGAGCCGGGCTACATCATGACGAATTTTCAGGAAGCGGCCAAGGAGCTTGGGCAGGAATACGTGGACAAGGCCGCGGCCAGCCCTTACGCAAAAGTTTATTCCGGAGCGTTGGAAGGCGCCAGCAGCAGCCGGAAGGAATCGAAGACCACGCCAGAGGATTGCGCTCGAGTGATGTTGGGGGCGATTGAGGCGAGCCACCCGAAGGCGCGCTACACGGTGACGCCGCTGGCGAAGTGGGTGGCGTTCGGGCGGCGGGTGCTTCCGGATACGCTGCTGGATTCGTTCCTGCGGCGAAAATTCGGAATCGAGCGGCAAGAGCAAGACGAAGATTAATGGGCGCCGAGGAGTCACGCGGCGCTATTGTTTTCACTCCTACCAAGGACCGAAGAACCCCCAGCCAAATTGGGAACTGCGACCACCGCTGAACAATATCTTCCGCAGAAGAGTGATACTAGACTGCTTGCATAGAGTTTTAAATTGCGAGGATTACTTTCATGAAAATGGAAACACTGGCCGTACATGCGGGAGCGGGAGCCGATCCTGTTACCGGGAGCGTTGCGCCGCCTCTGCATCTTTCCACCACTTTTCTGCACGGACCCGCGACGGAAGAGCTGCACGGGTATACCTATGTGCGAGATAAAAATCCGACGCAGGACCGACTGGAAGCGGCGATGAGCGCGCTGGAGGGCGGGGAAGACGCGCTGGCGTTTTCTTCGGGCATGGGTGCGACGGCGGCTTTTTTTCAGGGGCTGGAGCCGGGTTCGCACGTGATCATTCCCGAGGATGTGTACGTGCATGTGAGGCATGTGACGGCGAAATATTTCGCAAACTGGCAACTGGAATATTCGACCGTGGACACGGAATCGACGGCGGCGATCTCGGCCGCTTTGCGACCCAACACAAAAGCGATCTGGGCAGAGACCCCCTCCAATCCACAGATGAAAATCATGGATATTGCCGCGACGGCGAAAATTGCGCATCAGGCTGGCGCGTGGCTGGTGGTGGACAATACGTTTGCGACGCCGGCGCTGCAACGGCCGCTGGAACTTGGGGCCGACGTGGTGATGCATTCGACGACGAAATATTGCGGCGGACATAGCGACGTGCAAGGCGGCTGCCTGGTGTTCAAGGAGCGCAAACCGTTGTACGAGAAATTGCTTTCGGTGCGCACGGTGCTGGGAGCGGTGTGTTCGCCCTTCAATTCCTGGCTGATTTTGCGCGGGCTGCGCACGCTGCCCTGCCGCATGGAGCGACACTCGGCGAATGCGATGGCGGTGGCGAATGCGGCGGCCCAGTCGAAGCAGGTGGAGCGGGTTTTTTACCCCGGGCTGGCCTCGCATCCGGGGCATGAAGTGGCGGCCGCGCAGATGAAGCAGTTTGGCGGGATGCTGTCGCTCCTGATCAGAGGCGGATGGGACGACGCGGTGCGGGTAGTGGGGCGCGTGAAATTGTTTCAGCCCGCCACGAGCCTTGGAGGCGTGGAGAGTTTGATCGAGCACCGGGCCTCGGCGGAAGGAGAAGGAACGGCGTCGCCACGGAATTTATTGCGGCTGTCGGTGGGGCTGGAGCATCCGGATGATCTGGTTGAGGATTTGTTGCAGGCGCTGGGGTAGGGAAAGGGCGCCCGCCTCCCGCCTTCGCCGCTGGAGGCGCGGCTACGGCGGGCAGGCGGAAAGCGGCCGCTACAACTAGTTGGAGACCTGGAAGGAGAGGCTAGTTTCGCGGAGGGCTTCCCACTTTTTGCGCCAGGCGTCGTGCAGCGGGCTTTCCGCGTAGTCGGCGGCGGCTTCGGCGCTGGTGAATTCGATGATGTAGACGCCGCTCCAATCCGCCAACTGATTTCGTTCGGTCTTGAGCCAGATATTCTTGATGCCGGGAATTTTCGCGGCCATTTCGCGGATGCCATTGATGGCTTGATCCTGATCGTTCTGGGAGGTGGCGGCACGGAATTTGTAGGCGACCACGTGGACAACCGTTTTGGGCTGGCCGAAGCGGTTTACCGCCGAGGCTTTTTGCGTGAGCGCGCTACCTGCGGCGCTCCCGGCCAGAAAAATTGTAATTCCCAAGGCGAGCTGCAGCCAGCGGCGATTGCGCAATTCCATTGAAAACCTCCCGATTTAAACCACCCTGGCAGTCTAAGCGACTCCCACGAACATCGGCAACCTGCCCTGATTTGACGGGAAATGCGAGTTGCCGTTAGGCTGAATTCTTCCGTTTCAAGGAGCACTGAATGACCCGAAGCCTGACGGTGGTGGCGATTTTTTGCGCGGCGGCAATGCTATCTCCCGCGGCTGGCGCACAGACAGAAAAAAGCGTGAACGCGGAAGCGCGCGAAATTTTCCAACAGTTGATCGAGATTAATACGACTGATTCAGTGGGCAGCGTGACGAAGGCGTCCGAGGCGATGGCGCAACGGCTGCTGGCCGCGGGCTTTCCCGAAAAAGATGTGATCGTGGCCGGGCCGAACGAGCGGAAGAAAAATCTGGTGGTCCGTTATCGCGGCACCGGCAAAAAGAAGCCGATTCTGTTCATCGGCCACCTGGACGTGGTGGAAGCGCGGCGGGAAGACTGGACCACGGATCCGTTTCAGCTGGTTGAGAAGGATGGATTTTTCTACGGCCGCGGCACCGAGGACATGAAGGAAGGAGACGCCATCCTGGTGGAAAGTTTTCTGCGGCTGAAGCGCGCGGGTTACGTTCCGGACCGCGATCTGATTCTGGCGCTGACGGCGGATGAAGAGGGCGGCGAATTCAACGGCGTGGACTGGCTGATCAAGGAGCACCGCGACTGGATTGACGCGGAATTTTGCATCAATCTGGACGGCGGCGAATTTGAAATGCTGAAAGGGAAGCGGGAGCTGGCGGGGTTGCAGGCCAGCGAAAAGGTGTATGCGGATTTTCAGTTCGAGACAAGGAATCCGGGGGGGCATAGCTCTGTTCCCGGCCCGGAAAACGCGATTTACGAATTATCGGCGGCGCTGTTGAAGCTGCAAGCCTTCACTTTTCCGGCGGATATCAATGAAATCACGCGGAATTATTTTGCGCACTCGGCAACGCTGACGACCGGGCAATTGTCCGCGGACCTGAGCGGGGTGGCGAAAGAACCGCCGAATCCGGAAGCGCTGAAGCGGCTTTCTGCGAATCCTTATTACAATTCGCTACTGCGGACTACTTGCGTGGCCACCATGCTTTCCGGGGGGCACGCACCGAATGCGTTGCCACAGACGGCGCGGGCGAACGTGAATTGCCGCATTTTTCCTGGCGAGGCTCCGGAGCAGATCCGCAAGACGCTGGAGCACGTTGTGGGCGACGCCAAAGTGAGCATCACGGTGGTCCCGGAGAAAACGGCGGATGGGAAGTTGATTCCGATCGTGGCTGTGCCACCTTCGCCGCTGCTGCCGGAGGTGGTGACTGGCATGAAGCAAACGTTGGAAACGATGTGGCCGGGAGTGCCGGTGGTGCCGACGATGTCCACTGGAGCAAGCGACGGCAAGTTTCTGCGCATTGCGGGAATTCCGACGTACGGAATTTCGTGCATGTTTTTTGATATGGATGATAACCGGTCGCACGGGAAGGACGAGCGGGTTGGTGTGCAGGATTTTTATAATGGAGTGGAGTTTGGGTACCGGTTTATGAAGGTGCTTTCGGGGGATTAGGAATGAGGGGGAAGAATCGGAGTTGTCTGGGTTGAGATCCTTCAGCCCGTACTTCGGGCTTCAGGATGACAAAGCGCCGATCCCAAAAAAGCCCCCGGAGAGACAGACTGTTACGAAACGGACGGCAAGATTGAAGGAAAAGCGACGTTCCGGGTTCCGGAGCGCCGCTTTTCTCTTTTGGTGAACGCTGGCCGTGATTCCGCTTGTTTCAAGCGGTTCGTAGTATGGAAGTCAGTCGGTGTCCTCCGAGGATGTTCCGCATTCTTTTCAGATTGTAGGCGGCCACTCCCAAACTAATTTCCGTTTGCGCTCCCCGGAGCCCACGCAGCAGGAAGCGCGGATGTCCGAAGATGCGATATTTCAAATTGGCGAATGGATGTTCCACGGTTGATCGTCGCAGTCGCATCGCTTCGGGCGTGGCCCGCTGTTGCATGCGCTGTAGCGCTTCTTCGTGCAGGTGGCGGGTAATCATTCGTCGTGGCGACACGGTGCATTGCGGCTTGAGAGAGCAAGCTCCGCAGACTTCGGGTTGTGCTGCGTAGAGCACGGCGCGGTCCTTCCGCGATAGTTGTTTGCGAGTTAGTGTCTGCCCGGCTGGGCACAGCAACGTATCGCTCTCAGGTTGATAAGTAAATTCCGTGCGGTCGAACAGCGTACCGCCTCCGTGATTGTTCACGCCGCGGTTGGCAGGCACATGCGGCAGGATTCCCTTTGTCTCGCAGGCTTCCGCCTGTTCTCCATTCGAGTAGCCCGCATCTGCTACTACATTCAGCGTCTGTGTTGGCCCGCCTACTGCCGCTTTCGCAGCCTCCGCCATCGGTTGCAGACTGCGATTATCGGCAGCTTGGTCGGTCACCTGCTGCGCTACGATCAACGCGTGTTCGGCATCGACGGCCGCTTGCATGTTGTAGGCTGGAATGAAACCTTGCGTGGTGCGCATGAAACCAACTTCCGGCTCCGGGTGCTGGCGTAACTTTTCCAGCGCGCTGGCCACTGCACTGGAGTCGATGACCACCTCGTCCTGCTCATCGCTCCGCTCCAACTGTTCCAGGTAGCGTTCCAGCGCTTCGCGCTCGCGCACACTTCTCGCGCTGCTAACCGCTTGGAACTTCGAGCCATCGATGGCGATCCACTCGCCCTTCACCAATCCTACCGAGCGCGCCAGTTGCACCAACTCGGCTCCCGCAGCGGTTACGCCTTCGCGATGCATGCGCCGGAACTCGGCAATCGTCTTGTGGTCCGGCGCCAGTCGCCCCAACAACCACATCAACTCGATGTTCCGTCGGCACTCCGACTCCAGTCTCCGCGAGGAACGGATCTGATGCAGGTAGCCATACAGATAGAGCTTCAGAAGGTCGCGCGGATCATAACCAGGCCGCCCTGTCTCGGCCGCCTCGGCACGCTCAAATCCCAAACCCGCCATATCCAGCCGAGCGACAAATGCATCGATGACCCGGCACACGTGATCATCCGGAATCAACTCTTCCAAGGTGACTGGAAACAGAGTTCCCTGTGTACGGCCTTCACCCTGCACAAAGCCCATAAAAAAATGCCCTCGCTTTCACGAGGGCATCTTCTCATTTATTTTCCGTCGGTCAACACAGTTTCGTAACAGTCTGGAGAGACGGGGGCTTTTTGATTTTAGGATGGATTGAAAGAGATTAGGGTTTGGTCGGGTCTGGAGCGTCCCCGGGCTTCGTGTCTTGCGGAGCCGTGGTGCTGGCGGCGACCGGCTTGGTGGCTTCGGCGCCATAGCGCATCAGGTAGGGCATGAACGGCGTGATTTCGAACGGCATCTTCTCGCGTTCTGCCACGGTCCCGACGGGCTTGCTCTTGATCAGAGAAAGATTGTCGTTCCAAGGGTCGATCTTCACGCGGCCGCCAAGGGGAAGCGCCGCGATCTTCTGCGGATTAGCCTTGGGGTCGACCGGGGTCATGGATTTCAAGTCGTTGATCTGCGGCACGCGGTTACCCAGGTGACCGCTGATCAGGTTGGGGATTTCCTTCTGGCGGCTGTCCAGCGCCTGCAAAAAGAGTCCTGCGTTGCCTAGCTGATTCTTGTAAGGCGAGTTGTTAAGAATTTGAATGGCCTTGGCGTTCGCCTGGGTTTCTTCTTCCGGGGTGCGCGCAAAACCAAAGTGGCGGAAAGTGTCCTTGTCCTCCACGAGCAATTGATCGAAGAAGGCGTACTGGGAATCGAGGCGGTGGCCGAGAACGATGTGCGCGAGTTCATGAGCCAGGATGCTGGCTAAGCTGGCTTCGTCGGGCAGTACGTCAATCAGACCGCGGCTGAGCACGATAGTGTGGCCCACGGTGAAGGATTCCAAGGTTGAGGTCATCAAGACGCGGCAGCGAACTTCTGGATCCACGTCAATGTTGTTGGTGACTTCGAGGTTGTTGACGACGGTATCGAGAACCTTGTCGACCTCGCCCTTCGGAGCCATCAGGCCGATGCGTTCGAAGCGGTCGATGATGTTGTCTTCCGCCTGGCGATCCCAGGAACGCTGCGCCTGGATGGGCGAAAGGTCATTGGAAGTCTTCGTGTCGTCCTGCATGGGAGTTTCGACCAGGATCTTGCTGAGTTCCTGTTCCTGGGAAGCGCCGCCAAGGTTGTAGCCCCACAGGCGGGTCTGGGCCTTGAAATCTAGTTTTTTGGAGATAGCGTAGTGGAGATCTTTCTCTTCGCTATAAACGAAAGTGGGTAGCCAGAGGCCAGGCTGCACGTTGGTGCGCCAACTATCGAAGTGGAAATACCAACTGGAGTGGCCATTGCCGCTATAAGCGCCATTGAAGCGAACCACGTGGTATTCCTGATCCTCCACCCAGATGCGGCCTAGAAAGCGGCCATGATTGTTCTTTTCCAGCGGGGTAACGTCAAAGACCAGGCAGCGCACTTCGCCGAGGAATTCACGGCGGACGTAATCGAATTTGTAGTGCTGGCGGTCAAAGCCGTTGGTATCAATGAAAATCATCTGCAGGAAGCCGTCGGGCAGGAACTGCATCGCGAAACTGAAGAAATTGCCGACGGAGGCAAACATTTTCTTGCCCTTGCTGGAAGTCTCGGTCAAGGGCACCAGGCTGACGCCTTTGGAGAAGTTAGCGCGGCCAAGGAAGTACTTGTCGCCAGCTGGCACTTCGCCGAGATCCTTGTCGGGCTTCAAATTCTGAATGTAAGTCTCCACCAACGGAGAGTAGTTGCGGATCTGGCCGTAGAGCTTCTGCTCGTTTGCGGTGACGCGATCCACAACCTGGTCCATCGTGCGCGGCTGATCCGCGTCGGGAGGCGGCGCTGCCCAGGTGGCTGCACTAGCGCAAGCGCCCAACGCCAGAGCAAGAATGGACTTCGACAACGTTCGCATGATCATCTCCCCCTCAGTAGGCCAGCCGAAATTCGATGCGGATCACGGCCGGATAATCCACCGGTTCGTTTTGCCGCTTGGCTGGCTTGAATTTTATTTGTTGCGCAGCGCGCGTCGCGGATTCGTCAAGGCCATGACCCAGGCCACTGACAAGGCGATTGATCTGAATGGTGCCGTTCGCGAGGAACACGACATCAATGCGCACATCCCCTTCGATTTTCAGGCTGCGCCCTTCGGCCGTATATTCCGGTTTGGGCTTGTCGAGAATTTCAGGCGGAGCATCCGCCGGTCCACCGGGGCCGGCTTTTTTCTTCGGTGCATCCGTGGAGGTATCCGTAGCCGCAAAACCTCCGGCGACTACAGTGCCTTTTTTGCCACCACCGCTGGGAGGAGGATTAGCTGTGCCGTTGCCAAAACCCGTGCTGGCTACGGTGCCGCGAATGCCTTCCTTGCCGCCGGTGCCATTTCCATAGCCTTCTCCGCCGGGCAATGCCGGGGAGCCGAGGCGCGCCACATTGGTTGCGTGTTTGGGATCGCCCTTGCCGGCGACGCCGTTCGGATCGCCGAAACCGCCAGTCTGCACTTTTTCCACAGGGGCGACAACGGTGGCAGGAGCTGCGCTGCCGGTATTCATATTGTTCAGCTTGACGTCTTCCTTGGGGCGCTTCGGGCCGTTTTCCTTCACGTCAATCTTCGCCGCTTCGAACTTCGGCGTCATGTCTGGCTCTTTGACCTCTACCTTTTCCACCTTGGGTTGCAGGGGCTTAGGTTTAACCAGGTTGGCAAAGATGTGCGGCTGTTGCGGATTGAGTTTCGGAGTCTCCACGGGAGTCGGAGGAGGCGCGACTTTGGGAACGACCGCCTTGATCTTGGGAGGGGGAGGCGGTGGCGGAGCAACCGGCACCATGGTGACCGGCTGCGCAATCGCGGTATACGAATATTGAATGGCGGTCTTCATCTGCTCTGGGTAGAGCATGGGAATAAGAATGAAGAAGGCTAGGATAGTGAGTTGGACCGCCGCGCTAAACCCAACGCGATGCCAGTTCGGCTTAGCTTCGGGGAGGAGTGCCAGACGCGCCGGCACCGGCTTGGTCCCAATCTGTTGCTTCCAGGCTTCCGGGTTTCCCGCGCGGTTACGGCTGGAATCAAACCCCACGCCCAGCGACCTGCTCGTTGGTGGCTCTGCAATCATCGTGGTCATCCGCTTCGCGCCTATGCGAGGATTCGTTCCAAAGTGGCAATTCATTCCGAATCGCACACTAAAGATCAGAACGTATGCTTTACCAGTACGAGAGTACTTATCGACTTTGGGCGCTCGAATAGGACTTTCGTACTAACGACGCGAACTCGCTAATGCTGAAGCGAGTGCATCTTACATAGAGGCTCTGTTTCTCGAACAAACCCGCCGAGGCGAAATTCGTTGCGGGGCAGGAAGCGCAACGACCATAGAATAACCTATTTGGAGGGGGACTGACCTCGGTAATTGCTGGTACGCACGCACCGGTCACTCCTTATAGGGTAACCTCTAGGATGCAGCAACCCTGGATTGCGTTGGTTCTTTCTAAGGGCTCGTAGTAAGTAGAAAGATAAAGCCTTAGACTCACGACAGGAGGACTGTGGCCCCGTCTCCGGATGAAAAATCGCCCCCATGCGACCTTCCCTCGCTGCTTTCGGAGTGCGAGACGCTGGTGGCCTCGGCTTTTCATCAAAGCGGAGCGGTGCGCTGGCGTCTTTCGCGGGCGCAATTCCTTGGTGGGCTGGAGCGCAGCGTTCGCAAGCGGTTCCAGGACGGTCCGCCTACCCGTGAACGGCTGGAAGACTACATCCTCTCTCTCCATTCGGAAGATCTCGCCTTGGCCACCGCCTGCCTGGAAGGCTCGGAAGCAGCATGGGAATATTTTGTACAGGAATACCGTGGATACCTGAGGGCCGCAGCCGGAGCGATCAGCAAAGCTAGCCGCATCGGAGCGAACCCACAGGAGTTGGCCGACTCCCTGTTCTCCGATTTGTTCGGACTGATGGATGGGAAACGCGGGGAACGCTCGCTGTTCCGTTATTTCCACGGGCGCAGTTCTTTGAAGACCTGGCTGCGCACCGTGCTGGCGCAGCGCTACGTGGATCAGATCCGGGCGCAACGCCGCTGGCAATCCCTGGACGCGGAAGATGGCGAGAAGCCGGAATTGCCTGCGGAGCCGATGCAGCCGGCGCTGCTGGATCCGCACCGCTCGCATTATCTTTCGTGTTTTTCCGCCGCATTGCAGCACTGCCTGAAAAATCTGGAACCCGGGGATCGCGAGCGGTTGGAGCTTTACTACGTGCGGCAGATGAAGCTGGCGGAAATCGGGCGGCAACTGGGCGAGCACGAATCCAGCGTCTCGCGCCATCTGGAACGGATTCGCGGTGAACTGCGAAGACTGACGCAAATAAAATTGCGCGAGGCGTATTCGCTGAGCGAAGCGGAAATCCAGCAATGCTTCGAGTACGCGGCGGAAGATGTGCCGATTGATTTCCGGAAACTGTTTCCGGATCCGAAAACTCGCGTGCTGCCCGCAAGCCGAAAGGAACCGACGTGAGGGGCTGCAAGATTCACCCGCGGAAGCGTTCAAAGGAAGGAGAAGGCCATGGCTGTTGACGACCGCGACCCGAAATTTGAACGCGCGCTGGCGCGCGAGTTGCGCGGAGATTCCGCGCAGGCGGGCTGCCCGGATGCGGAAACGCTGGCGGCCTATCATGAGCGATCGTTGTCTTTGGAAGAGATGGCGCATTGGAAGCAGCATATTTCCGGGTGCGCGCTGTGCCAGGAGGCGCTTTCGCTGGTGGAAGTGACGGAAAAAGAGTTGGCGGAAGATTGGGAGCAGCAGGGGATTCCGGTGCTGGAGGCTGCGGCGGTTGCGCCGCACGCAGCCATTAGAGCTGTGCCGAAAGGCGATATTTTAAGGAGCGTGGCATCGTCCGCAAACGCGGCACCGGTGGTGATGGCGCAGCGGCGGCGTCCAAAGTTGGCGAAGTGGGCGATTCCGCTGGGCGCGCTGGCTGCGGGGGCGCTGATTGCCATTGGAATTTACCAGCAGCGGGCTGCGCTATCGCCGGCATCGAAGAATGTCCAGGTGGCGGTTAATCAGCCACAAGCCGTGCCACCGCCGAGTCAGAATGAAGCCGAAGCCTACACAGCGGCGCCAGTCGAACGGGACGCGCGGCGAGCGCAGCAGGCGCAGCTGGACGACGAAACCAAACGGAAAGAAAGTGGAGAGTTGCCGAAAGAAATGACGGCGCCGAAGCTCGCACCACCGGTGAGCACCGACACATTACGGAAGGATATGCGGGAGGCGAAAAAGCAGGCTCCGGGAAATTTGGTTGGCGGTGCGATCGGAAGCGCTGGTGCCGCGCCTTCCTCACCGCCACCGCCCGCGCCAAGCGTGCCGGCAAAAACGGAGAGGCTGGGAGCGGCGACCGAATCGGTGGAAGTGGCCACCGAGACTCCGGCAACGCCGAGCGCACAATCCGCGCCCACGGGAGTGGGAACTGGGTCTGGTGCGGGGGGCGGCGGCCGAGCGGATGACCAGAAACTGGCCGCGGCGAACAAGGAGAAATCTTCGGTGCAGCAGGAATCCGCCGAACTGAGCACAAATGCAATGTTGATGAAGAAGCAGGGCGTGAGTTCGCAATCCATCCAGATTTTGGCGGAAAGTCCCGGCGTCATACTTACTCCTGATAATAAAGCCTGGTGGAGGCTTACTGCCGATGGGACGGTGGAGCTAACAACAGATTCCGGCAAGAAGTGGAAATCGGTGAGCACGGGAGCAAGCGCGCAACTGACAGCCGGGTCCGCGCCATCCGGAAAAGTTTGCTGGATCGCCGGAAAGGCCGGGACGCTGGTGCTGACCACGGATCGCGGCGGGCATTGGAAGAAACTCGCCACGCCGATTGCCGGCGATTTGGGGGGAGTGCACGCGAGCGACGCGAAGCACGCCACTATCTGGGATGCCGCGAGCCGGCAGAGCTTTGAAACCAGCGATGCCGGGGAAACCTGGAAGCCGGTGGCAAACGAGTAAGGCCTGCAAGAAAGTTCCGCGCGCGCGTTCTAACACCGATGGCAAATTCTTGACGAGGTGAAGCGAAGATGAATACTCCCGGAATGCTGAAGAAGCGTGAACTGCTCCGCGTGGCGGTTACGGCGGCGATGGCAGTGGCAGGCGCCGCGGCGTTTGTGCCCGCGTATCACGCCGGCAGAAAGGATCAGGCGCAGGAAAAGGAAGCCAGCCGGAATGCGAGTTCTGATTCGTCCACATCTCTCAACGACCAGACCGATCTGGCGGTGACGGTTTACAACTCAAATATTGCATTGATCCGCGATGTCCGCGATCTGGCACTTCCCAAGGGCGAGTTTCGGCTGAAGTTCATGGATATCGCGGCTACGGTGAATCCCGCAACGGTGCATTTTCGCTCGCTGACAGACGCGGACAAGCTGAGCGTGACGGAGCAGAACTACGAATACGATTTACTGGAGCCGGCGAAGCTGCTGAACAAATATGTGGGCAAGGAAGTGACGCTGGTGCGCACGTATATGGACAACGGAACGACGAAGCATGAAGAGATCAAGGCCACGCTGCTGGCGAATAACAATGGTCCGGTATGGAAAATCGGTAACGACATCGTGACTGGGGTTTACGGCGAGAGTTACCGGTTTCCGGAGGTGCCGGCGAATCTTTACGACCGGCCGACTCTGCTGATGTCTTTGCAGAATTCCGGCGCGGCGCGGCAAAAAATCGAAACTTCGTATCTGGCGGGAAATCTTTCTTGGAACGCGGACTATGTGCTGACCGTTGGGCGCGACGACAAGGCCGCCGATCTGGACGGCTGGGTGACGCTGATCAACAACAGCGGCACGGCGTTTCACAATGCGCGGCTGCAACTGGTGGCGGGCGATCTGAACCGACTGCCGCAGCGCGATCAATATCGCGCGATGGAAATGGCGGCCAATGCGCCAACAGCGAAAGCCGTTGGTGGATTCCAACAGGAGAGCTTCAGCGAATATCACCTTTATTCGCTGGGGCGGCGCACTTCCGTGGAGGATAAGGAGACCAAGCAGATCAGTTTGCTGGAAGGGAGCGGCGTTCCTGTCGAAAAGCTTTTCGTGGTGAACGGGCAGAATTATTATTATCGCAACGCGCAGAATCCTGGATCGCCGTTGAAGGATGCCGTTCAGGTTTTCTATAAGTTCAAGAACGAGGAAAAAGCGGGGCTGGGCATTCCGCTCCCTGGGGGCAACGTGCGCGTCTACCAGAAGGATTCCAATGGCGGGCTGCTCTTTATCGGCGAGGATCATATTGATCACACGCCGAAGGACGAATTCGTGACCGTGAAGATTGGCAATGCATTTGACGTGGTTTGCGACCGCAAGCAGACGGACTTCAAGAGTCTGGGCAATCGCTTGTGGGAAATGGAGTTCGAGATTACGCTGCGGAACCACAAGGACACGCCCATTGATGTGCAGGTGAATGAGCCGATCGGCGGCGACTGGGAGATGCTTACTTCCAGTTACAAGTTCACGAAGTCGGAGGCGTTTGCGGCGCAGTTCGACGTGCCGGTGAAGGCTAACGGGACGGCGGTGCTGAAGTATCGGATTCGGGCGAAGTGGTAGGAGAGCGAGGTAAGGAAGCAAAGAAGTAATGAGGTAACGAAAGGGCGCAGAATGGTGCGCCCTTTTTGATTTAGCGGGCAGTAGTTTAGGGTTGAGTGTTATTCGACGATGGCGTCGGCTTCGATTTCGAGGAGGATTTCGGGGGAGATTAGTTTGCTGACTTCCACCATGGAGGTGGCGGGGCGGATTTCGCCGAAGAATTCGCCGTGGGCGCGGCCGATTTTTTCCCACTCGGCGATGTTGGTGACAAAGATTCGAGTGCGGATCACGTCATTGAGACTGGCGCCGGCGCGCGATAAGGCGCTTTCGATATTGCGCAGGATTTGCACGGTTTGGGCATAGGTGTCGCCGACGCCGACTATTTTTCCGTCCGGGTCGGTGGCCGTGGTGCCGGAAACGCAGATGTGGTTGCCGATGCGTACGGCGCGCGAGTAGCCGACGATAGGCTCCCAGGGCGTTCCGGTGGCGATGTTTTGGCGTGGCATTTTGGTCCTCTCCGGTTGGCGTGGCGGCAAAATGCCGCTCCTCTGCATGTTAAACTAAAATCCAGTCTGGCAGCGGCCGCTTCGTGGTGGATGCTGTGCCGGAATAAAACTCTATGCGCTGCAAAAACATTCTGGAAGCCGTTGGCCGAATCCCGCTGATCCGGCTGAATCGCATCAATCAGGGCCTGAAACCACAGATGTGGGTGAAGGCGGAGATGCTGAATCCGGGCGGGTCTGTGAAAGACCGCATCGGCATCACGATGATTGACGAAGCCGAAAAGAAAGGCTTGCTGAAGCCAGGCGGCACGATCATCGAAGGGACTTCCGGGAATACGGGGATGGGGCTTGCGCTGGTGGCGGCGGTGCGCGGTTACAAATGCGTGTTTACGACCACGGACAAGCAATCCAAGGAAAAAGTAGATTTGCTAAAGGCGCTGGGCGCGGAAGTGATCGTGTGCCCCACGGCGGTTGAGCCCGAGGATGCACGCAGTTACTACAGCGTTGCGAAAAAACTGGCGCGCGAGATTCCGAATTCTTATTACCCGAACCAGTACGACAATCCGAGCAATCCCGAGGCGCACTACAAAACCACTGGCCCGGAAATCTGGGAGGACACCGAAGGGAAGATTACCCATTTCGTTTGCGGGATGGGCACCGGCGGCACGATCAGCGGCGTGGGAGAGTTTCTGAAAGAGAAGAATCCTAAAGTGCGGATTATCGGCGTGGACCCGGAAGGCTCGCTTTACTACGATTTTCACAAGACGGGGAAGATCGCCAAGGCGCGAACGTATGTGGTGGAGGGCATCGGCGAGGATTTTTTCCCGACGACGATGCACATGGAAATTCTGGACGACGTGGTACAGGTGAACGACGAAGAGTGCTTCGTGGTGGCGCGGCGACTGGCCAAGCAGGAAGGGATTTTCACGGGCGGATCCGGTGGAGGCTGCTTGAGCGCGGCGCTTCGCGTTGCGAAGGAGCTTGCGCCGAGTGATTTTCTGGTGGCGCTGCTGCCGGATACGGGGATGCGCTACCTGAGCAAGGTGTACAACGACGAATGGATGCGCGAGCGGGGATACGTGGAGTCGAGCGTCCCCATCACGGCCGCGGAAGTGGTGCATGCGAAGAGGCAGTCCGGCAAAGTGCGCGAGTTGGTGATTGCTCGACCGTACCAGACTGTTTTTCACGCGCTGAAGACCATGCAGGAGCAGGACATTTCGCAGATTCCCATTTTTGAGGAAAATCTGCCCATCGGCACGGTTTATGAGGACCAGATCTTGACGCTGGCGCTGCAGGGCAAAGACCTGCGTAAACTGGTGGTGCGCGAAGTGATGAGCAAGCCACTGCCGAGGATCCCGGGAAATTCGCCGGTTGAACGGGTTACGTACATGCTGAGCCACGAAAATCCCGCCGTTTTCGTGGAGCTGGATGAAACGAAGTTCGAAATCCTGACCAAATACGATCTGATGAGCACTGTAGCCAGTTTGATGGAACAAAAACGCTAGCCGCCTTCCCCGCGCGACGCAGAACACAGGAAAACGAAAAGTGAAAATCCAGGACTTCAACGAACGGCTGAAGAACTCCATCCTTATCGCGGACGGTGCGATGGGCTCGATGCTGTATGAAACCGTCGGCACGGTGCGCTGCTTCGATGAATTGAACGCGACCGAACCGGAGGCGGTTTTTCGCGTGCACCAGGCGTATATCGAGGCGGGCGCGCAGATTATCGAGACGAATACGTTTGGCGCGAACCGGTTCAAGCTTTCCGCGCTCGGCCTGGGTGAAGAGGTGCAGCGGTTGAACAGCCGCGGGGTGAAAATCGCGCGAGAGGCCCGTGAGGCGGCTTCACGGGAAGTGCTGATTGCCGGATCGATTGGGCCGCTGGGGATCGGAGTGCAGGCCCGGCATCCGGAGCCGGAACAGATTCTGAACATTTTTCACGAGCAGGCGCTGGCGCTGGAAGAGCGCGGCGTGGATCTGTTTATCCTCGAGACTTTTTCTTATATCGAGGAGATCCTGTTGGCGATTGACGCGATCCGTTCGTTTTCTGGATTGCCGATCGTGGCGCAGCTGACTTTTTCCGAAGAAGGCACCACGTTTGGAGATATCCGGCCCGCGGTCGCTGCCTCGCTTCTGAAGGATAAAAATGTGCAGGTGATCGGCTCCAACTGTACGCTGGGCCCGCAATCGCTGTTGCCGATTCTTCAGGAACTTACAACCGCCCAGGACATCTGCATCAGCGGCATGCCCAATGCGGGATTCCCCAAGCGCGAAGGGGACCGCATCGTTTATCCGAAATCGTCGCCGCAATATTTCGCCGAGTTTGCCCGCGAAGCAGCGGCCATTGGAGCGCGCATCCTGGGCGGCTGCTGTGGCACCACACCGGAGCACATTCGCGCGATGGCGGAAGCGGTGAAATCGCTGCGCCCCGTCAAGACACATGCGGCCGCGACGGTGGTGGCTACGCCGCCGCCGATACCTCCGCTGCTGCAGCGCGAGCCGGAAAGCCGTTTCTGGAAGCGTCTGCAGAAAAATGAGTTCACGGTGTGCGTGGAAATCGATCCGCCGAAGGGAATTGCGCTGGACCGCATCTACGAGCAGGTAGAGCGCGTGATGGCTTCCAAGAAAGTGGACGCAATCGACATTAACAGCGGCGCGATGGCGCGCGTCGGGATGGACGCGATGGTGGTGGCGGGAGCGCTGGAGGCTCGCGGCGTGGAAACCGTGCCGCATCTGACCACACGCGACCAGAATATTATCGGGCTGCAGGCGATGCTGCTTGGCGCGTGGACCGTCGGCGGCGTGCGCAACGTTCTGGCGATCACCGGCGATCCGCCATCGGTAGGCGATTATCCGGAAACCAGCGGCGTGTATGAAGTGGATTCCGTTGGGCTGGTGAAGATTCTTCACCGGCTGAATCAGGGCACCGACTGGGCCGGAAAAACTTTGGGCGGGCAGACCAATTTTACAATTGGGGTGGCGCTGAATCCGGTCTCTGACGATCTGGACCTGGAAATCGCACGGTTCCATGCCAAGGTGGAGGCCGGCGCGCATTTTGCCATGACCCAGCCGCTTTTTGACCCGGCACACTGGCACGCGTTTCTGAAAAAATTTGGCGGAAAACCGCCGATCCCCGTGATGATCGGAATCTGGCCGCTGAACAGCTATAAGCAGGCGCTGCGCTTGAACAACGAAGTTCCCGGGATCGTGATTCCCGAGGCGATGTTGAAATCCATGGAGGCAGCCGGGGCGTCTGCGCGCGACCGGGGTTTTGAAGTTGCGCGCGAAATGCTAACTTGGGCGCGCACGGAACTGGCTGGGGCGTATCTGATTCCGCCGTTCAAGCGCTACGAAGAGATCCTGGAAATCCTGTAGTTACGACTGAGGGAAATGCGGCTAACTCCTCCCCTTCAGTAGGGAGATGTTTACGCGGCCTTGATGTCGGCGACTGGTAGTGGCTTTGGCGCGCTCTGAGCGACGCGGCGGAAGAGCGGCAAGAGGGAGACGTAGAGCAGGACGACTGCGAAGGGCGCCAGCAATCCCCAGGCGACTATCGCGTGCCAGGTGGTGCTCCAGAGAAATGTGATGGTGCTCCAGAGGTTGGAACGCGCCATCGAATAGATCTGCCCGACGGAAAGCGGCAAATGGGGCGCGCGGAACAGTTTCTCCCCCAGGCGGAAAAACGGCAACAACAGTGCAATCTGTGCCGGATAGAGGAAATAATTTACCGCCTGCATGACCGGAAGATTGAGGCCGAAGGCGACGGCCAGGATTCCGCAGAGCCAGACGCTCCATCCAAATGCGGGGATGACCGCGAGGGTGATGCTCAGAGCCAGGCTGAGGGCGAGCTTTTCCGGCGTAACTCCCTGCCGCAGCACAAATAACAGCGGCTCCATCACGCGGCGATTTAGAAAACTTTCTTTCATGCGGCCTTTTCTGGAGCGGAGCGCCCGAGTGGTCTTCTGGGTTCAGCGCAAACAATTACAAAAAATCGTAGAGGGCCGCGGCGATTCCCAACACTATGACCAGCACGAATCGGAGCACTTTTATAACCAAGACGCTTTTCAACCAGGCCGACGGCGGGAGTAGTTCATGGCAAGATGTGCGTACTTTTTATTACGTAGCGATGCTGCGTCGTTAGCAGTTCAAGGCGATTTCCGGAAGAGGACCCTGGTTTTTGTGATGGAAAGGGCCGCAATTTTTACTTCGCTGCCGGATTCTCCGTAGGGATCTGCGTGGTGTGATCGTGGATGATCCGCCACCCTTGGGGAAATTTCTGGAAGACGAGAGTGAAGATTCCCCCGATATCGCCGGCCTGGCGCTGCAGGTGCCAGCGGCCGAGCACGAGTGCCGCATCTGGCCCGAGTGGCCGAATCTCAAGCTCGGAAAAATCCAGCTTGCCCATCGCGGCTTGATCCGCGTAGGACTTCTGATAACGAGCCAGCACTGGCGCCCAGCCACGGGTAAATCCCTTGCCGCCGGCGAATGTCAGTTCCGGCGAATTCCAGTAGCCGTCCATAAACTTGGGAATATCCCCTTTGTTCCAAGCAACTTGCTGGGCGGTCAAGACCGCCTGGATGGCGGCGCGATCAGAGTCATTTGCCTGACCAGCAGTTAGCACTACGCCAGAGCCCCAACCAATGACTGCCAGCATGACGGCAACCAGCACTCCGGTGATGGGATGTTTTCTGTTCATAGTCGCTCCGCTAAATACTGTAAATACAATAAGATAACGACCGAAGAGAGCCGAGGTTCTTCTCTGAAGAGACCGTACCCGCTAGGGCTATTCCTTTAGTACTCCTGAGCTATTGGGTCAAACCGCTTTGCCGCCAATAATGATTGAGGAGGCTGAGGGATGTTCTCCGCAATGCTCTTCGCAATCGCTATCGTGGCCATGGGCCAGTTCGCGCTGTATTACTGGCGCGCGGTCTTCACGGGCGTAGCCAGCCTGCCGATCTCCAGCCGCGTGCTGGAGGCGGCGCAGGTGGACGAAATGTCCATGTGCGGAAACGATTTCGTGAAGCTCGTCAGCCTGCATAACCTTACACCGGAATTGAAAGAAGGCAAGAGCGGGCTGGGGTTAGTGCGCGCTTATTATGAAGTGATTCGCCGTGCCGAGACGGCGCTGGGCAGCGTTTCTCCGATGGTTGCCGGCTGGGCCGAAAAAGAGCGTCTGCTGTGCGCGCGGTTTGCCGCGGTGCAGATCGAGCGGCGGCTGCAATCCAATCTCATCCAGGCTGCTTCGATCCGCTCGATATAGTTTCTCCATCCACCTAAATTTTCTACCTTGCGAATTTTCCTCAATTTGAGAAGAATGGCCGCGGCCTTTGATCCAGATACGAGTGCCTCAGGTCACGGATGACGATTGCCGAGAAAAATCTTCGTTCCTTGCGGATTATTCATATCGCTTTCGTGTTTGCGGCGGTTGCTTATGCGGTGGTTCCGCTTCCCTCGCGGTCCGGGCTGCACGTGCATCTCACCATCATGTTGTTTGAATATGGCACAGTGGCGCTCGCTTTAGGGACGGCGAGTATTTTCATTCGCATCAGCGTGGTCCAACCGGCAATCGCTGCCTTGCGCGATAACCCGGAAGACGGAGCGGCTGTCGGACGGTGGCGTGCGGGCATACTACTTTCGCTGGTTTTTTCTGAGGCTTTGGTGCTGTCTGGCATGATGCTGCGGTTGGTCGGCGCCTCTTGGAATATCTATGGAGTGTTTTAGGCGACGGGAATTTTCTTTTTGCTGGTATGCAAGCCGCGACTGGAACTTCCGCCGAGCTGAACCCATCCCTCGGTTAATTATGCGATTTTCATCACTGGGAGCGAGGGGCGGTGGTATGCTCTGGGTCCGCCCGATTCTGACCGAAACGAGGAAGACCCCATGGCAGACCTGGAACAGCTGAAGCTGAAGTATGGATCCGTGTTGAATCAAATCCAACAACTGGGAGTGCGCCTCGCCCACGTGAACATTCAGGACGACAAGCTTTACATCGAAGGGGCCTGCGGCACCGAGGCCATCAAGAACCGCATCTGGGATCAGACCAAGTTGGTGGACCCAAACAACAGCGACCTGACGCTGAATCTTACGATTGATCCTTCGCTGGCGCCGAAGCAGCAGACGTACACGGTTGCAGCGGGCGATTCACTTTCGAAAATCGCCAAACAGTTTTACGGCAGCGCCAACGAATACATGAAAATCTTCGAGGCCAATCGGGACACGCTGAGCGACCCGAACGCCATCAAGGTCGGCCAGCAATTGGTGATTCCGAACTAAACCCAATTTAATCTTTCCGGGAGAGCGGACGATAGGACTTCGTCCGCTTTTTCTTTTGTGAAAACTTAGTACGCCCAGCGGACCAGCGTGGCGCCCGAGGTAAAGCCGGCGCCCACGGCGGCGAGCAGCACCAGGTCGCCCTTCTTGAGTTTTTTCTCTTCGAGCGCCGTTTGCATCGCCAACGGAATAGTGCCGGCAGTGGTGTTTCCGTAGCGGTCAATATTGATGATCACTTTTTCCAGAGGCATGCCCAGGCGCTCGGCAGTTGCGGTGATAATCCGGCGATTGGCTTGATGCGCGATGAAGCAGTCCACGTCTTTGCCGGTCAGGCCGTTTTTCTCCAGCACGCGCTCGGTCATTTCCGCCATTTTTTTCACGGCGTATTTGAAAACGTTTTTGCCGTCCTGATGGATGTAGTGCATCTTTTTGTCCACGGTTTCGTGCGTTGCGGGATTCAGGCTGCCGCCGCCCGGCATGTAGAGGAACTGGCCGCCCATGCCCTCCACCTGTGCCACGTGGTCAATAATGCCTTCTTCGCCTTCCTCCGCGGGTTCCAGCAGCGCCACGCCCGCGCCATCGCCAAAAATGATGCAGACGGAGCGGTCCGTGAAATCGGTCATGGAAGAATTTACATCGGAACCGATCACCAGAACTTTCTTGTACTGGCCGGACTCCACGAACTTTGTGCCCACATTCAGTGAGTACAAAAATCCCGAGCAACCAGCGGAAACATCGAAGCCCCAGGTATTCTTGATGCCCAGTTTGTCCTGCACCAGGCAGGCCGTGGAAGGATACATCATGTCCGGAGTGACCGTGCCCACCACGATCAAGTCCACACTCTGCAGATCAAATGGGTGTTTGCACTGGAGTTTCTTAACCGCCTGCACCGCTAGATCGCTGGCCGCCACGCCCTTGTCCGCCAGATGGCGTTCGCGGATGCCCACGCGCTCCATGATCCAGTCGTTGGTGGTGGCGACCATTTTTTCCAGATCGGCGTTGTTCAGAATGCGCGGCGGGACATAACCGGCTACACCCGTAATTTTTGCGGTAACGCGGCGAGACATGATTCTCCTTGAGGATTCCTTGCACCCTGAAGAGACGATTGATTGTATGCGATGCGCTTTCCCGGAAACAAGCGCCGCAAATTCATCGACCTTCGGCGGGAGAGATTTCGTAGCGCCAGGTAAACGCCGCCGTTTTCTTCAGCATTGCCGCCACAGAACAGTATTTTTCTTCGGTTAAATCCATGGCGTGCTTCACGGCGGCTTCGTCCACGGCGCCGCGGATGCGGAAGAGGACATCCAGCTTAGTCCAGACGGTGGGTGGCTCGGTGGCACGTTCCCCGGAGCAGAGCACTTCCAGTTCCTGCGGCTTCTGCCGCTTCTTTTCTAGAATGATCACCATATCGGTGGCCGTGCAAGCGCCCAACGCCATCAAAACCATTTCCATCGGACCGGGCGCTTTGTTCGATTCGCGGTCCGAATCGAACGGCACCGTGTGCCCGGACGGGCTGGTGCCCGCGAATTTTTGCTCGCCGATCCATCGTACGGAAGCCGTTTGCATAAGGAATCCTCTCCACGCCGGCAATCGTAACTGTGTTGGATGCCGCTGCACGGTTAATGTAACAAATTCCCTTATTTGAGGCAGGGAAGCGACCGGCGAATTCCTGCATCGATCGGGGACTTTTTTACGATTTGGAAGTGCAAAACGTGCGCTGGGCAGACTGGCGAAAAAAGATTGCTGCGCGCCAGGTCACTTCGATTCATTTCACTTTACATTCAGGAGTTGCCAATCTGGCGGCGGGAAGCTGATGGGCCAGAACTCTGGTGAGGGGGCTTCGAACTCGAAGGTAACGTCAAACGCGCCGTCACTGGATTTTCGCGCGCCGATTACATGGCAGGGGACTCTGGCACCGGTAGCTCTGTTGATCAACCAGAGTTTGTGGCCCCGTGGAAGTTTCAGATTCATTTCCAGCAAACCGCCGTGGGCGTTGACCACCAACGTGAACGCATCGGTGGATACGGCTCTTCCGTCGTCCAATTGAGTTTCCACGAACAGATGGACCTGAAGCAAGATACGCTCACTTCGCCGGCGCGTCGCGGTATCGGAGCGGGGGCTCAAGATGCAATCTCAACGCCACAACTCGGCTCGGCTTTGCGGGCCAACGACTTTTCCTTCGCACTCCTTATCGACAAGGTCCGCGCACCGGACGGGGATGCCCGCAATAATTTCCCGTTCCCCGGATCCCGAATCGATCGAACTTAGAGAAAAGTGGCCGCGCGGGGCATGCGAGCCGAATTGTTGGGAGTCGCCCGGCATACATCCACAGAAACCAGCTTTTTTGAGGGGAGCGGGTACCTGCGAGGCCAGAGCGAATCCCATAAGCGAGTCTGTTCCATTTTGGAATACACATCGGACAAATAGCAGGTCTTGCTTTGGAACCCGAGCAGGCGGCCTGAACCGCCCGCCAGACATATAATCCCCTGAAATTTGACGATACGCCGTCCCACTAATCGGGAGCCACGATGGCATGTTGGCCGGCCCAACCATCGTTCACCAAACCCGCCTTGGGAAGTTGGTGCGGATGGTGAGATAACTCCTTTGTGTTCAGTAAAATATGCGAATATTGACAAAACGCTACTTAGCTTGCATGCCATATTTTGTTCCCTGCGGAAGAATGACAGGGGAGAGCGGAGAAAACGATCTCTGTCTGTGTGACGTTCCATGGCACCCCTCCACGCAATTGGCGTCGGAATTCAGCCCAGTAAACCGAGCAAGTTAACGCGCCCTGCTTGGTATTCCAACCAATTTATTGCAACGCTCTAAAATTACCCTACCCCAGCGTAGTGTCTGCAAAACAAGGAAATGAGCGAGCCGCAGGTAATCCGGTTCGCCATAACCCATTCCAAACCAATCAGGAGAGGCCAATGAACAATCGCACTCAAACGTTCCAGTTATCCGCCCTGGCCACCATTGTGGCGGCGGTGTTGACCACAGGCATGGCAATCCAATGGGCCGATGGCAGCAGCAGTGAGGTTCGCCAGAGGAGTCGCGGCCAAGTTTCGTTATGGGCCGATGGAATCACACCGCCCCCGGTGCCGAAACTGCCGCCGCCGAAAGCGCTCGCGGCAAATTCCTGAGCGGAAGCGGTGGAGTGGTTGCGGCCACAGGCGCAGCAGAGTGGGTCGACAGCAAACTCGACCGGGGGAAAAAGGTCAATTTCGGATGGATGGCTTGTCAGAAAAACTGGCAGAGATCGGGGTATCTCTCGCTCCAGTTTATGCTAGCATACACGGAGAATCTTGAACTTCCGTGAGTTGCCGATCGGCAATGCTGGTCATTTTCATTTCGTGCTTGGGGCTTTCTCTGGAAGCCATTCTGGTCGCGGGAGGTCTTCGGACCAAGCTCGCCCAGAGATTCCCGCTCTTCTACTCATACGTACTATTTGTATTCGTTCAGGACGTGCTGCGCTCCATCGTCTACCGTTGGTACTCCGAGCTTTATCCAAATGTCTATTGGGTATCCCAGTTTGTGGCCCTTGTTCTGGGATGCATTGTGGTCTTTGAGATTTGCCGTGTGGGATTGCGGGAATTTCCGGGGACAGCAAGAATGGCACGTAACCTCCTTGGCGTGGCGTTCCTGGGAATTTTCGGCCGGTGGCTTCTGGAGCTTGCCCCTAATTCTCCCGCTTGGCTTTCCGTTGCTTATGTAGATTTAGAGCGGGACCTGCGGGCGGTCCAGTCTGTTGGACTGGTCATACTTATCTTGTTGCTGGCGTGGTATGCAATTCCGCTTGGGCGAAACCTCGGCGGGATCTTGTTGGGATACGGCACGTTTGTGGCGATGAGCGTGGCGCAGCTCTCCGTCGTGTCGCATTACGGGGATAGGGCGGATCGCTTCTGGGTGATTGCGCAGCCGGCTACTTACGCATTCGTGCTGAGCATCTGGACCGTGGCGTTGTGGTCCGCAGATCCGATAACGGAAAGTGCGAGAAGAGATAAATCGGACAAGGACTATGATGGGCTTATGAGGTCCACAACGGCTTCGTTGAAGAAAGCACGCGGGCGGCTCCAAACGGCGGTGCGGCCGTGATGGAACTGCTTATTTTTGCCGGGATGCCGATTCTGCTGCTCTTGCTGCTCTGGGTATCCGGGGTGGCGTGGGGCATCGAAGTGGAAGAAGAAGCTCCCGAGGATCTGCGCTCGCATTTTTCAAACGGACCGGAAACCGCGGAATGCATCCGACGGATTTTTTCAGCTGAGGATCGCGATTTCGTGGAGCGACAGAGTTCGATGAGGTTGCGGAGGATTTACCGCGCCGAACGCACGCGCGTGGCGCTGTTCTGGGTGCGCCATACTTCGCAGGAGGTGCGGCAGATCATGCACCTGCACCGGACCGCGGCGCGGGAAACCAGGAATCTGAATGTGACGCGCGAGTTGGGGCTGGTGCTTCGCTATTTTGAGTTTCGGATGCTTTGCGGGTTGCTGAGCCTCTTCATTTGCATGTTTGGGCCACATCTTTTGAAAGATCTGGCGACGCACGCGCTGGAGATGTCGCAATCAATTGAACAGGTATTGGAAAATGCCACGGCTGCAAATCGTATTGCGCCAGCCGGAAACCTTGGCGGAGGCTGACGGAAATGAACGATTACCCAAATTTCGCGAGCCGGCAGACCGCTTACGAAGATCTTTTGCGCCGCACCCTGGCGAATATTCCGTGCGATCTGGCACGGCTGATTTACCTTGCCTCCACGCGGGATTACAACACCGGAACCTACCATCATGAAGGGCTTTCGACTCGGCATCAGCCCGGCGAAGCGCGGGACGCCTTGCAGACCGCACATCGCGAAATCTTCTGCCGCCTGGCCACCAAAAATCTGGAAGAGCTTGTGGAGGAATTGGAGCGCTACGTCCACATTTCCCGCGAGCAGCCCAGCGGATTGGTTCGCGCCTGGCAGGAGTTGGAGCCTTACCGCGTGGCCGTGCCGATGGAAGTGGACCCGACGATGGTCCGGCTGTTTCTGAGCAACATCAAGATCGCGCTAGAGGTGTTGAAGTTGCATCGCCTGCAATATCAGGGGCTTCTGTCAACCGCATCGCCACTGCCGTCACTTGGCCGATAACCTCGGCCTCTTTTTCAAAAACATAACGCCGCACGGTGGCCGGGGAAAGCGGGTGCGGCAACAGCAGCAAATCCTTGTCATGCAACTCGCACCAGGAGCAGGCATAGCCGTCGCGGAGTTCAATGAAATAAATGGGGCGATCAAATTCGGTCCGCCAACGATGGGGCTGGATCTTGCGCCGGCGTTGATCCACCTGCACGAAGGAACCGGGACGCAGCAGCGGGTAGAGCGTGAAATCCTGCAAGCCGATGTAGCCGTAAAGACTGTGGCGAATGTCGAGGTGCTGCAGCAGGGCGATAGGCACTTCTCCCCAGATTTCCACCATGCGCGCGAGGAGATTGGTGTTGTCGAGGTCAAACCCGCGGTCGAAGCGGACGGGAAAGGAAACCGTGCGATCCGTGTCGTAAACCTCCAGATTCGTCAGGTGCGTGTTGGGCAGCGGAGAGGCAAGCTGGTGATGGGAGATTTTCTGGAGATCCAGGCCGAAGATCAGAAGCAGGACCGTGAATTTGACGCGATAAATGGACGCCAGGGAATAGAGCTTGAAGATGCTGGGAACGGAATCGGAGTTTTCGATTTGCGTGAGCCAGGCGTTGGAGATCTGAAATTCGGGATTTTTTTCGTCCTCGGCAATTTTTTGGCTGAGGGTCTCCACATCACGCGTGGTGATTCCCAAGCGGGAGCGCATTTCTCTCAGATGGTCGCCGGGCGAGCGAAGTGTCATGGCTCGGCCATCTTAGCGCACCCCGGAGAAAGAGTGGAATGCGGCGAGGGATAGGTATGCCCGCCGATATTTTAAAAGTAGTGAATATTTGGCAAATAGAGCGGCAGAACTTCCGGCTGCCGAACAGGGCCGAGCAAGCCCGGCGCCGGAAGGAATGGACAGTTCGTCAGTAAGGATTCGCCCTTATTTTGATTTGTAGGTGAAGGAAAGCTTGGTCTCTTCGTCCAACACCAGCGGCCGGAGGAAGCGATAGGAAACGCCGTCGCGCGGAATATTGACGGCCACAGGAAGGACGCCGGCGACGCGCTGCTGGAGATGGTAAACATTGGCCGATGCGGAGGGTGGCGGAGGCGGCGCCACATTCTTACTGCGCTTCTCTTTGCGACCGCCAACTTGGGAAGTCTCTGTGTCCACTGTGGCCGTATGCGCAGACACCACGATGCTGTTCGTCGTGGCGCCGACATTCAATCCAATCTGATACGCAACTGGCTTCGTTGCATCGTAGTTCAGTACAGAACGCCGCGCCTGAAATCCAGGTGCGCTCGCCGTAATCTGGTAACTCCCGCTCGTGAGGCCCGGGATGAGCCATTGCCCGTCCGAGGTGGTGGAGGCGGACCAGGTTGCGTGCGTGGTCAGATTCTGGAGCTCCACATACGCGTTGGAAATCGCCCCTCCGGTCTGATCCATTACGCCGCCGCTGAGTTGGCCGTAGGAAAGGGCGACTCCCGGCGAAATCAGAAGGAGTTGAGAATATTCGCGACCGTTCATGGGGAGTGAAGCGAGATTTCCTCCTACCACACCGGAACCAGAACCGGAGCCGTAGCCGATTCCGCGGCCTTCACCCATCGCCGGAGTTTGTCGTTGCGCATCCAATTGATAGTCCGTGGGCCAGAGTGAGGCGGAAAGCGCGTCGCCGCCAAAGTCTTTCACCTTGTAACGCTCCGGCAAAAATACTTCCCATTCCATCATGCCGATGGGGATGTCCATTTTCGGGAGAGCTAAATCGGAGTCGCCTTTTTTTGCAAAGGGCGTGCCGGAATGCAGAAAGACAAAAGAAACCGTGTAAGCGCCAGCGGGGCGGAATCCCGCACGAAGCAGGGGCACCCGGTTGCCGTCCGCGCCCTGTACGGGTTTTACTTTTTCTCCGGCGACCTCGGCGGTGAGAATGCTGGCTCCCACAGGCAAATCCACTTTCAAGAAGGGCTGGGCCTGATTTTTCACCGTGAGTTTCACTTCGGTGAGCGATCTGCCTTCGGAACTGACCAGCGTGGTGACCACGGCGCGCTCCGCAACGGCAGATAGCACGGTGGCATCGGGGAATCGTGTCCACTCCAGGCCAAGCGCCGGGGATTCGCCGGGCTGCCGGTGATAACGAAATGCCGCCTGCAGGGAATAATGCGAAAGTGCCCGCAAGTACGGATTAATTTCCTTCACGTCCAGGCGCTTCAAGCCGCCGGATTCCTTGGCACTGAGTTCGATCGTTCCTTGGCCTTCGACGAGGACTTCGCCGGTTTCCCGCTGCGCATCCTTGAATGCCAGGATCGGCGCGGCGGCATTTGCGTCGGAAAGAGGGCGGTCCAGCGAGATCAGGAATTCATGCACGCGACCATGGCCGGCAGTTTTTAACAGCAGAACGCCATTCTGCACTTCGCTGGATTCCAGCGTAGGGCCGTTGACGGAAGTGACTTCGAAGCCGGACGGAATCGCTATGGAAAATTGCTCCGCGTCGCCCTGCACCACGGTGATATCCGCAAGCGCGGTGATCTGCAGATCCGTTTCGCTCACGGAGACCAGCGACTTCACCTCCGAAAGGAAGCGCACTTCGCGCGGAACGGTGGGCGCAACCACTTCGCGCGTAGCCCACCAGACACTGGCAACTTGTCCGGGAACCAGAGTTGCTTCGATTTCCGTATTGCCGTTGACCGTGGCGCGATGGGTGATGACACCGTGATTCAATTGCACGTTGGCGCGATCGCCGGGAACGGTGAGCGAAAGGCGGACGCTCCCCGCGGAAGGCACGGGAAGCGCGAACGAGGCGCGGCCGGTTTCGATGGTGAGCGGCAGTCCGGCTTCGAGACTGACGGAAAAATCGGAAGCGCCGGGCAATACGGCGATGTGCGTGCCGTTGTCCAGCAGCAGCGGCAGCGGCCGAGTACCTTGACGAGCGTCGAGGATGGTCATCCCAGTGGTGAGCGGAACTTTGGTGGAATTTCCACCGAGGGTTTCCCCGTCAATCAGAATTGCGCCGAGCACATCGTCGTTGGTGACGCGGAATTTCAAGTCCGCGCGATTCAGCACATAGGGCAGCGGCGGCGTTTCGGTGGATTTCCCCGGCCGGTTGGCAAGCGCCAGCAGGCGGTTGTATTCGTCGAGGGATAGGGTGACGTTGCCGGCCGCGGGCTGCGGCGGCTCCAGCATGCGCTGAGCGAATGTGGGGACCGCAAGTACGCTGGCGAAAACCGCGAAAAGTGTATGGAGTTTCACTTACCACCTGCCTTTTTGTCCTGTTGGTAGGAAAATTCCGCGGACGGAGACTGATTTTCACCGGTGAGTTCCGAAACCAGATACAGGGATGGGCCGAAGGCCGGGAAATCCATGCGCACGGGGAGTATTCCCGCGGCGCGGGAACCGCTTTCGGCGGCATTGAATTTGTCGACCAATGTTTTATCGGCGCGTTGCTTCGCGTCGCGCTCGCTGTCGTCTTTCAGCATGTCCATCGCGGTGGACGGCAGGGCTCCGGCGAAAGCGTTTGCCGCGATCTTCGACGGCGTCATGGGCGTGTCAACGGGGGGCTCGCTGACGGACGCAACCAGAACTGTGGAAGCAGGATTTTCGTAAGCTTCGGAGTGAAATGAACCTGGCTCCGGCGAGATCCGGAACACCGGTGGATAAAAGATCTGAAGGCCGGTGCGAGAAACGGGCAGGTCCAGAGCTGGCAGCGCAAGTTTGACGCGGCCCTTGTCGGCCCATGACGTGCCGGGTAATAAATAGACGATGTCGAGCGCGAACTCCGGCGTGTCGTCGCTGGCGTGTGATTTGGCCAGCGGCAGCAGCAGGCTTCCGTCTGGCGCCGAACCGGGCCGCACCGGCTTTCCGGCCAGCGTGGCGCTCCAAAGCATTGCGCCAGGCGGCAAAGTAACCTTCACAAAATTGCGCTGATTGTTGCGCACGGCATAGCGCGATTCCACCAGCGATTTGCCGTCACGCGTAAGCAGCACGCGATAGCGCGCCTCCTCGATATTTGCCATCAGCACGGCTTGCTGGGCGTAGCGCGCAACATTGAAATGCAGCGAGCGCTGCGATTTTGCGTCGCCCGGGCGGACGCGAAACGCGAGCAACTCCGGCGACTGCCGGTTGGCCACAAGTTCACCGAGGTCGCCGGCGTCCACGCGTTCCAGTCCCTGGGCCTTCACGGAGTCTTCCTTAATTTCGCCGGCGCCGAGAACATCCACGGCCACTCCGCCGGTGTCGCGTTCGGTGCCCGTGAGACGAAGCATGGGGATATCAATCGCGCCATCGTGAGGAATCGCGGCCTCGCCATTGATCACGAAGCTCGCGGATTGCTCAACGGGTTCGAGGAAAGTGACGCGTAACTCTCCCGCCGCCACCTCCCAATCCGCCACCAACGCGCCCTGCACCTGGTTGATGGTCACGTTGTCCGGAAACTGAATGCGCGCTTCCTTGGCAGCGCCTTGCGTGATTTCCAGATTGACGTTGGCGATCAGCGAGGTTGCATCCTCGCCCAGGCCGACGAACTCCGTCAGCGCGCCGCGCATACGCAGGGGCAGCGTGGCGTGATGGTCTTCCACTTTTCGGCGCCAGGCGAACGTCATCGGCTCGGCACCCTTTCCGTAGACGGTCCATTTGCCGCCGCCGTTTGGAAGATCCGCGGAGTCCGAAAACAGGCCGCCGCTGAGAGAAAGGTCCACGCCGGACCGGGGAATTGCCAGGGTGATTTTGGTAACGCCGGAAAACATGGAAGGAATCGAGAGACGCTCTTCGCCGGCGGATGCTGCGATCGGCAGCGCGATTTCAAGCGAGATGACCGAGCGGCCGGGATGCGAAAGTAACGCGGAAAGCTGACCCGCGCCTGGGCCGGCAACCGAGGGCGCAAGGGAAAGCGGTTTGCCGTCGAGCTTGGCTTCGCGAACGAAAAGCCCGGAAGGAATCGGCACGCGAACCCAGCCATTTTTGAGAACGTCCACCGTGAGCGTCGCGTGGCCAGATGCAAGGTCCGAGTCCACGCGCAGGTCGTACTCGACGCGTGTAAGCGTTGCGTCCACCGGCGGCGGCTCCGGCGCGCGCTCCGTGGGATAGGCCTTCACACGCAGCGCCCGATAATCTGGAACCGAGATCACCACCCAACCCGGCGAATGGCTGGCATCCTGGGCTGAGGCGGGTGGCACACAAAAAAGCGGGAGGGTGCCAGCGATCAGCAGGAAGCCGATGGCTTTTTCGACCTGGTGTAAAGACACAAAGAGACGACCGCACGCAAGGGATGTCATAGCTTTTACCTCACTTGGAGAGAGAACGTACTCACAAGGATTTCTTGCAGGACAAAAAGGTTGCTCAAGGGAGTAGTTATTTATAAAAGAAAGGTGGGGAAATGCTGATGTAGTTTAAGTACTCCTAGATGTGAATGGATGCAATGAAGCGCTTAATCGGCGCGTGCGGCGGCAGAAACTGCCGGGTGAAGCGCTTAAGAGGTGCGGGAGAGGAGCGAGGCGACTTCGATGATGGGATTGGGGAGTTGGCGCATCGCGCGGACGAAGAGTTCCACGAGACGCGGATCAAACTGCGTTCCACCGCAGCGTTCCAGCTCGGTAAGAGCTTGTTCCGCGGTGCGACCTTTTTTGTAGCTGCGGTCGCTGGTGATGGTGTCGTAGGAATCGGCAATGGTGATGATGCGCGCGCCGAGCGGAATGTTTTCTCCGGCCAGCGCCTCGGGATATCCGGATCCATCGAAAAATTCGTGATGGTGCAGGACCATGCGCCGGATGCGGGCAAGAGGCACCAGGGGTTCCAGGAGCTTTCCGCCGAAGGTTACGTGGGTTTTCATGGTGTCCCACTCTTCCAGGTTCAGAGGGCCACTCTTGTTCAGGATCGCTTCGGGGATGCCCACTTTGCCGACATCGTGCAACACGGCGCCGAGGCGAACCTCCTCGACTTCCAATTCGGTCATGCCGAGGGCTTCGGCAAGCAGCGCCGCGTAGGCGGAAACTTTTTGCGAATGGCCCTGCGTGTATTGATCCTTCGCGTCAATGGCATACGCAAGCGAAGTGACGGTATCGAGAATTGATTGCGGCAGCGCGCGCGGGCCATCGGTGGAGGAAGGCTGGACGGCCTCAATCGAGGGCAGGGAATCGGTGAATTGGCGCAGGCGGAGGTAAATTTCCTCGAACGCATCCGGCCCAGTAGTGAAAAGACGCTTGAGGGTAACGCCGAGATAGGCTTCCAGGACGTCGCGCTTCCAACGACGGGCTTCGTTGGGATCCACGTGGTCGGCTGTTGAAACTGTGTTGCCGCCTTGATGCTTGGAAAGATACATCGAAGCGTCGGCCACCTGAATCAGTTCCTGCGGAGAAGCGCCGTGGAGCGGATAGCAAGCGATGCCGAAGCTTGCACTGATATTTTTCTCGCGAAGCAGGGGATCGGCGGCGACCCAGCCGCGCAGCTTCGAAGAAAGCTGGCGGGCCTGCTCCATGGTGGTTTCGGGCATCAGAATCACAAATTCGTCGCCGCCATAACGGGCAACAACGTCTGACCTGCGGCAATTCGTCTCCAGGATCTGCCCGACGCGCTGCAACACAAGGTCGCCCTCAAGGTGACCGTAAAAATCGTTGACGAACTTGAAGCGGTCCAGGTCCATCAGCACCAGCGCGAAAGAACGCCCTGCGCGCGAAGAACGCTTCCACTCGGAAGAGAGCGCTTCCATGAAAAACCGGTGCGTCTTCACGCCCGTGAGGCCGTCGGTGATGGCCTGTTCCTGCGCCTTCTGGAAGGTCAGCGCGTTATGCAGCGCGCCGGAAATCAGGTCGGCCAGGGTGCGCAGCAGCAGCGATTCTTCCTCGGAAAAATCCACCTGCTCCAGCGTTTCCACGTAGAGCACGCCGTGAAGGTGGTCGGCATAGAAAATGGGCAAGCCCATGGCGGAGGCCGAGTCCGGGAGTACCGGCTTCACGCCACTCTGATTATTTGGCAACGCACGATAGATCGAGGGTTTTCCAGTGCGCGCCACCTGGCCGATCAGCCCGGTATCCAGCGGGAGGCGGCGCCCCAGCGCGCCACGGCGTTTGCCGCTTTCCGCCTGAATCACCAGTTCGCGGGTGGTGTAGTCCAGCATGGCGATGCCGATGTGGTCGTAGTGCAGGCCGTTTTCCAGTTGTTCGGTAATTTTGCTGAGCACTTCGTCTGGATTCAGAGTGGCGATAGCGTCGCGTGAAATCAGGTTCAGCAGGGTCAAGTGACGCGCGCGGGTGCGCTCGTTCTGGAAGAGTCGCGCATTTTCGATGGCAATGCTGGCCTCGCTGGCCAGCACGCGCAGCAATTCCAGATGGCCTTCGTCGAACGCGCGTTCGTGGTCGGAGAAAATGCACAACGCGCCGATGGCTTGATCGTAGGCGACTAAGGGCACGCCGCAGAAGGAGCCGCTGGCGCGGATGGGCTCGATGCCCAGCTTGCGGACCTCGGTAACGTAATTTTCACGAATCAGCACCGGTTGCCGCGTGCGGATGATGTATTCGGTGATGCGGTTCCCGGCCGGGCGCGAGCGCGTGGGCATGCGCACGCCGCCGATCATTTCCAGGTCGAAATTGATGGCGTCGCGAATCGGATCCGGACTGGCGAGATAAAGATTTTCCACATCGAACAGGCGCCGCAGTTCTTCCCAGATCTTGCGCAGCAGATCTTCTTTATTCAGCGTAGAGCTGAGCGCACGCCCGATTTCATTCAGCACGTGCAATTCCTCGGAGCGGCGCGAGGTCTGCTGAATGAGGTAACTGTTTTCGACGGCCATGCCGATCTGATGGCCCAGCGCGAGCAGCAAGCGTAATTCGGCAGAGGTGAAGCGGCGATTGTCTGGTGTGCCGAGCAGCAGCAAGCCGAATGCTTGTTCCTTGGCCTGAAGGCTGATGACGACAACGCTACGCAGCCCATGTGTTAGCGCCAGTTCGCGGAAGCGCCGGAGGGGTTCATCATTTTCGAGAGCGGTCAGATTGTCGTCGCGAAGATCGCGAAAACCCAGGAGGCCACCTAAGCGGGAAACCAGGCCGACGAGGTAGTCGTCCAAACTTTCTTCCTGTGTGGCGCGGCAGAATTCGTCGGGAATGCCCGCGGAGACGACAGAAGTTGGTCCGGAAGTATCGCCGTGATGCAGGAACAGAGCCCCGGACGGCAAACGCACCACGCCAAGCACACGGTCCAGTGCCTGGGCCAGCATGCGTTGAATTTCGCCACCAACAAAACTGGACGTGGCCAGATTCAGGTTGGAGAGCGCGAGCATGTTGCGCTCCACGCGCCGCTTTTCTTCTTCGTAAACCGCCATCACCAGCAGCATGCACACAAACGCCAGCGGGATCGCGGATAGCGTGGGCATGGCGTCACCCACAAAATTGCGCGCGGAGTCGAGTAGATAGAAAACCAGGAAGATCCCGCCCCAAGCGGAAAACGCGACGCCAAGCAAACGATCGGCGAGCGTTTCGTGATGGCGGCTTTCGTTCCAGAAAAGATAACCAACCGCGATGTAAATCAAAGAGCCGGGAATGAATGCGGGGACCGCAAAATACCCGAGCGCGTTGGCCGTGGACCACAGGGCAAGAAAAACAGCCACTCCCATGGCGGGTTTCAGCCAAAGAGTCTGGCGCGTATAAAGCTGTGCCCCGAGGAAGAAACAAATGGCGGCGAATCCGAACAGTGCATAATTCAACGAAGTGAGAAAGGCATTCGGGGCGATCCGCGATGTTAACGCGGGGCTAAGAAAGTGCAGTGCGTAAAGAGCCAGGCCCACCGACCAATACAGCAGGTAAATCTGCCGCTTTAACGTATAGATATACGCGAAAAACACCCCTACCAGGAGTGTTGCGAGCAGCAAGCCGAGGGCAAGTATGCTTTGAGGCATGCGAACGTATTTGGTCGTTCTGTGGGCGCAAGGACCCGCGAAGAGACTGGGAGAAGCAGCAGGCTGCGCACTGACCTGGAGCTGATGCGGCAAAAAAAGCGCGCTCCGCACCATGCGGCTTCGAACGAGTCACCCCAAACCACACAGAAAACGAATCACTTAGGATTATGCGGCACGCAAAAATGTCCCCGCAAGCCAACCACGGTACTAGTTGCGAAAAAGATAGTAGGCGGGAGGGTACGAGACGGGCACAGAGATTTGGCCCCACAAACTTGAACGGATGACATTCGCGGCCCTACTTTGTTTGCTTTTTTGAATTAGGGAAATTCCCCGAGAGCCAACGGGCAGACCGGGGATTACACTCCGGTGCTGTACGTGACAGCTGGCGGCCATGTCCCAACTCCGGGGAGTGACTGCACACGGCAACCCGGGCGGGCCTTTGCAGTTTGACCGGCCTGGAAGTTGCCCTGGCCGCCGGCAATTTTTGTCGCGAGTAATTCGGCAGGCGAGAAGTGCCAGTAGAAGTCATTTCTGCTGAGATTCCGCGATCAGCTGCGCCACTTTTGAATTCGCTCCCACGGGTTCCACCATAACGATGTGTCGCGCGTTCACGTACATGCGATCGGGCGAGTGCCATTCCTTCCCTCGTCGAACGAGGATGTTGCTCACTTCGCGGGTCTGGGGATTCGTGACGCTCTGCACATAATAGACGTCGGTCAGTACGGGGTACTCCTGGCCGAGACCGGTGAGGTGTCCGAAGTAAACTTGCCCCGAATCGAGCAGGACAGCCTGGATCGGAGCGTCAAATTCGATCCGCCGCTGATGATTGAGAAGAGCAAACGTCGCGCCGCCTCCGACCAATGCCCCAAGCAGGATCCAGCCGAGCGGCTTAAGCAGGTTCACGGAGGCTCAGCTTTCCCTTGGCGCCATATCCCAACATCGCCGCCAAACCCACCACCAATAGCCCAATGCTGGATGGTTCCGGGACGGTGCCCCCGCTGCCGCCACCACCTCCGTTGTCACCACCGCCTGATCCACCACCACTACCGCCGCCTGTGGCCGTTCCCAAGACATCTAGAAAAATCGCGTCGCTCTCTGTATCAACATTCCAGTAGAGGCCTGCATCGAGAGTCGGTAAAGGATCCATAGTCAGGAAGGAACCGTGAATCGGCTGCATGTTCGATTGAAAGATTTCAAAAACGTCTCCGGACTGGGCATCAAAACCCGATGCGAAATTTACTTCCAGCGTGCCGCCGAGGTAGAGGGCCGCGGCATCTACTTGCGAATACTGGCCGAAGCCAGTGCCACCCAACAAAGCGCTGTAGAGGCCGGTGCTTTCCTGAGTAAAATTTCCGGAAACTAAGGTAAAGCCGAGGCCATTTACCAGTTGTCTCTGGTTGTCAATCGAACTGGTCTGGACCGAAATATTGCCCAAAATCATGGTCGCGCCCGCGGCCACTTTCATCTCTCCGCCACCCACCGAGGAGTTATCGATGTTGCCGTTCAGAACGAGTGGTGTGCTGAGGTTGTTGGCCGTGATCGTGCCCGAATTGTGAATTGCGGTGGAAATGGTGCCGCCGCCCTGTAGCAAACCGAAGTTAGTGATGGAGCCTGCACCATCGACGATTGCCCCAGCGGCTCCATTGCCTAGTTGCATGGTTCCGGAATTGAAGAGACTGTTGGCGATGGTCATTTTAGAAGAGTCATTGAGAATAAGCTTGCTGTTCTGAATATTTTCCGCCGAACCGATTCCCAAACCCGATCCCGAGGTCAGCTGAATCGCTTGACTTGTTCCGTCAAACTTGCCGGAGAAGCTGGCGCCATTCAGTGCAGCGAGGGAGCCGTTGCTGCCGGAATCGGCCTTAATGGTGTTGCTCACTTGCGCGCTATCCAAGACGATCGCCGCGCTATTAATAACGAGGGAGCCGCCTCCAAACACCAATCCTTTCAAAACCAACGACGAGGATGGCGCTCCTTGGGCGGTGATCACACCGTCATTCGAGAGCTTTGTGGCGATGGTGCCGGTTCCGGAAATTTGGGCCTGGGATTCGTTGAACAGAGTTCCGCTGCCGTTCACGGCTGCTCCCGGTTGCAAATTCAAGAAGCCACGATTGATGGCGCCCGAGGAACCCAGAGTGAGCTGGGAACCAGCCGTGAGATCGACACTATTGGCGTCACCCGTCCGGCCGAACGTGACGCCGTTTACGGTGCCATTTTGCGTGACCAGCTTAACGTCATCAATCAATCCTCCGGTCACGGTGGAACCGGAGAGATTCAAGAATCCAGGACCGACGATGGTGCCACCGGTATTTTGCACGTCACCGGAAAGAATCAGGCCGGTGCTATTGATAGTTCCGGTGTTGGTGATGTTGTTGGTGATCGAGCCGGCGCCTTTGATTGTGCCGGAGTTAACCAACGTAGCGCTGCCGTTGATATTTCCTTCGCCAAGAAAGACGGGCTGACCGTTAACGAGGGTGGTCGAGAGTTGCACCGATATCGTGCCGCTGTTAGAAGCGGTGCCGTTGAGAGTCAACGTGCCCAGATTGACATTGGTTGTCCCGTCCAGAAGAGCACTGCCATTCACGGTCAGGGTCTTCCCCTCATTAAGATTGATCACGCCATCTCTATAAAGCTGCAGGTTGTTGACCGTGGCGTCCACGTCGAGGGTGGGACCGAAGGGACTCCCGGGCTCTCCAGTTCCGATGAACACTGAACTCGAGCTTGTTGGGATCACGTTTCCAACCCAGGCGTTCGTGTTGCTCCAGTTCGTTTGCAGGTTGGTGGTCCAAGTGGAAGATTGCGCGGAGGCATTTTGTCCGAAAAGGGCCAGCGTCACGAGAGCCAGCAGCACGATCACTCGGAGCATCACTCCAACGGCTGCGTCCGGCCATTCTCGTACGAGAGGCGCGAGCAACAAGTCTTTGCCATTCATGAGCGAATCCTCCAAGCTAAAGTGTCAGCATTTCATCCGTGTTGTTGCAGACAGTCTGCGGCGATCGCGAGTGCATCGCGATAAAGTGCGGGGCGGGCTAGAATCCTAGACTTATCCGTGTTAGATACAAGTGACCTAAAAGGACCATGTACCGCTTTTGCGGTCTGAGAGGGGTATTTCGGTGGCACTGCGCTGGCGCCCGATGGAATCCAAGGATGTTGCGGGATGCGTCGAACTCATCGCCAGGCATCCTGTGATCGGTCCGAGATACGGTCTTGCGCTTAAGGGACTGGGGTAGGCCTGGCTTCGTCTGCTGGGCTCGGAAGCGGTAACCACGGCCGTCTTTGAAGAGGTGGAGCGAGGTCGCGTCACGCTTGCCGGCGTCGGAGTCGGTGTTTTTGTGCGCGACGATTTCGTTCGCGAGCTGAAGGCGCCTCCGCAATTTTGGGCTGGTCCCGAACTCACCCGGCGAATCCTCAACGGAAATTCTCCCGTGCTTTCGGACCAGGAAGTTCGCGAAGCCAATTCCGGGGAAGGCCTCACCGAACTTGTTTGGGAAACGCTCCCTGGACTTCCCTATGCAAAAAAGTCTGAACTGTATCACCTGATGGGGCGCGCCTATATCGAGATACATCGCGGGTATCGATTGAAGGAGATGATCACGTCTCAGGCCGAGAGTGAGGAGCGCGTGCAATGGGCCATGGATGCGGGCGGGCTCTACTGGGATCCCAAAGCGGCGCGTTATGTGAAATCGCTGAAGAGCGGCACGGGAAGATTTGCCGAGAATCCTCATATTGTGGGCATCACGAGGGAGTTGGAACTTGGGCGGCCCGGTTCCTGGGTGGGGTCGCTATTCGATTACCATCCGCCTCGCTTTTACTTCAGCGCGGGTGAACAGCGGTTGTTAGTCGCCGCGATGTCCAGCCGCACGGGAACCAGCCAGGCGCTTGCCAAAAGCTCGGCGTCTCCTTGCCCACTGTAAAAAAGATGTGGCTCTCTATCTACAATCGAGTCGCTGAACATGCGCCGGACTGGATTGCCAAAGGCGGTAAAGCCGGCCCGGAAAGCAAACGAGGCAAGGAAAAACGGCGCCTCCTGCTGGCGTATCTTCAGGAGCATCCCGAAGAACTACGCCCCGTGGTGCGTAAGTCTACCCGCCAAAAGCCCAGAAGCTAGTCACTTTTTGCCGGCGTTGGACTCACCACCGGGGCTTCCGCTAAACTGGACGTTTCCGAGAAGAGAGTGAGACCCTACCGATCATGACCGAAGCTGGCAAGACACATTCAGGACCCGTGCGGGTGCGCTTTGCGCCCTCGCCGACGGGGTATTTGCACGTGGGCGGCGCGCGCACGGCGCTTTTCAACTGGCTGTTTGCACGCAAGGCGGGCGGGACAATGATCCTGCGCATTGAGGACACCGACGCTGAACGCAACAAGCCGGAACTGGTCTCCGGAATTATTGACGCGCTGAAGTGGCTGGGCGTGGATTGGGACGAAGGACCCTTCTACCAGTCGCAGCGCACGCAACTCTACCAGGAAGCCGGAAAAAAGATCCTGGCCAGCGGCAATGCGTTCCTGTGCTACTGCCCGCCGGAAAAATATGTTGGCGGCGACCACGCGGAAGAGGGCGCGGAGGGCGGAAAAGTGCGCCGGATCACCCGCTGCTCCTGCCGCGACGGCAAGGCTTCCACGCCGGGAACGAAGCCGGCGGTGCGCTTCAAAGTGCCGTTGGGCGGAACAACCAAGTTTTATGACGCCGTTTTCGGCGAGCGTGAATTTTCCAATGATGAAATTGAGGATTTCGTGCTGCTGCGTTCCGGGAAAGAGGGCGAAGAGTTCGGGCAGGCCATGTATCAGATGAGCGTGGTGGCCGACGACATTGATATGCGCATCACGCACGTGATTCGCGGCGCCGACCATATTTCCAACACGCCGAAGCAGGTGCTGCTCTATCGGGCGCTTGGCGCAGAGCCGCCGATTTTTGCCCACGTCCCGCTGATTCTGGGGCAGGACAAGTCGCGCCTCTCGAAACGTCACGGCGCGACGGACGTGAACATGTACCGCCGCGAGGGATTTTTGCCCGAGGCGTTTCGCAACTTCCTGGCCCTGCTGGGCTGGTCGCCGGGCGGCGGCGAAGAGTTCCTGCGTACTTCGGAGCTCCTCGAGAAATTTTCGCTCGAAGGTGTGAGCCGAACAAATGGTGTCTTCGACCGGCCGAAGCTGGAGTGGTTCAACACGCAGTACTTGCAGAAGCTGCCGATTGAAGAACTGGTTCCACAAGTGGAAGCGCAGTTGAAGCAGGATGGTTTGTGGAAAGAAGAGTGGGCGTCCGGCGCGGGCGGGGAATGGTTTTCGAAGACCGTGGACCTGCTGCGCCCGCGCGTGCGTCTGCTGCCGGATTTCTCCAGCTGGTCGCGGGCCTTTTTCAGCGATGAGTTTCCGATTGATGAGGCCGCGAAGGCGAAGTTCTGGAAAGATGAAAAGGTGCCGGGGCTGTTGGCCAAGTTGGCGGATGCGCTCGAGGCGCTGCCCGATTGGCATCACGACGCTTGCGACCAAGCTTCGCGGAAAGTGGCAGAAGATGGCGGCGTGAAAGCCGGGCTGCTTATCAACGCCACGCGTGTCGCGATCGTGGGCCAGGCTGTTGCTCCACCGCTGTTCGATACGATGGTGGCGCTTGGGCAGGCGCGCGTGGTGCGAAGGTTGCGTGACGCGGTGAGGGATTGGAAGTAGAGGAAGTTGAGGAAGTATAGGACCTATCGCCCGCCTCTTTCTTCTTTATGCGCTCCTGTCACAATGCGCGACGCTCCTTTCAGTTGTCATTCTGAGCGCATCCGACGAGGATGCGCGAAGAATCTCAACGTACGAAATCAAGCAAGTTTTTGACGTTGAGATCCTTCGGCCCGCGGAACTCGCGGTCCTCAGGATGACAAGAGACGTTACATGTTCGAGAAAATTTGTTGGTTGGCGGGTTTGGCGGTGGAGGGATTGACTACTACGTTGATGGTGGCATCCACATCTTTGGTGACAGGTGGCAGGCAGATTTCGTTGCTGCAGGCTTGATAGTGGAGTTTCAGCGGGAGATGTTGCGGGCCGAGTGCGGCGCTGGGGAGAACGGTTAGTGGCATGCGAATGGTGACGCTGTCGGTGTAAACATTGAGCTGCTTGTTCTTGGAGAAACTGAAGGTCTTCAGCGAGCCTTTCGGGTAGGAAACGGTTCCGAGTTTGAACCCGGCAGGAAGCTCAACGCGCAGGTCGGTGGGGATCAGATAGTCTTCGGTAACTTCGCGGGCGTTGACGTGAAACCCGGGGCGAATTTTCATCACGACGGCGACTTGAAACGACATGCCACGCGCAACGGGATCTTGCGAAGCGAATGCTTCCGGCGCCACGACGTCCTTGCCGGAAGGCGTTTGTGACCCGGCGACCGGCGAGAGCAATAAACAGAACGCGAGACCGCCGGCGGGGAAAATGGTCGCGATGCGGCTCATACCGTTACCTGAGCGCCCAGTTGCTGGGAGACGACGCGGCTCATGACGGTGTGAAGGTCTTCGCCGGTTTTCTCTTGAACAAACGTATTGCGCGCTTCGGACCAGCCGAGTTTGAAACTGGTGGAAAGCGCGGAAATCCAGATTTCGCGGATCGGTGTGTTCGGAGAGATCACGAACTTCGCGGCTTCCGGCTCCTCAAAAATCACTTCCAGCTTGCCGCTTTCGCCTTCCACGTCGAAGCCATGCTCATCGCCAAGCTTCAGTAGGCGCTTTTTCAGATCCTCGAAGGCGAGGTCGGCTTTTTTCTGGAAGTCGTGTTCCGTGAGCATGCGGCGCTTTCCTAAAGCTGCGATTCGATGGCCTTGAAGAGTTCGTCCTCGCTCTTCAAGCCCTGAAAACTGGTGACGATTTTGCCATCCCGGGAAATCAGGAAGCTGCTGGGATAGCCAAGAATGCCGCCGAATTTGTCCGCGGCTTCATCGGTGCCGAGAAGAATCGGATAATTCATGGGCAGCTTCTGGCCGTCCACATCGAAGCGTTCCTTTTCGAGGAACGGCGCGACGGCGGATTTGCCCTCGTCGTCCATGGCGATGCCGAGAACCGTAAAACCCCTGGGACCGTATTTGTTCTGCATGGCGATCAGCCAGGGGATTTCCACGCGGCAGGGATCGCACCAGGTGGCCCAGAAATTCACGAACACCACTTTACCTTTGTAGTCGGCCAGCTCCACATCCTTGCCACTAACGTCTTTCAGCTTGAGCTGCGGTTCGGGCTTGCCGGCGGCGCTGGCCTCCGTGTGATGAACGCCGGCGCCGGAAACGCGAGTGGCGCGGTCGGCGTAAATTGTTATTCCGATCAGGGCAACTACTGTGACGACAATGATTGCGATTTTTTTCATGACGATTCCATCCATCCCGATTACATCGAAAAACGGTTCAAGAAACTTAGTTTACCCGAGAGCCAGGCCAACTTGTTAAAGAAGACCAGGCCGCCGACGAAGAGCAGCAGCGCGCCACTGAAGAGTTCCACTGCGTGCAGGTATTTGCGGAAATTTTTGTAGAAGCGTAGAAACTGGCCGAGGAGGACCGCCGTGAGCAGAAAGGGAACGGCGAGTCCCGCGGAATAAACGGCAAGCAGCAGGATGCCGCGCGCGACCGTATCGCTGGCGGCGGCCAGAGTGAGGACGGTGGCGAGAATCGGGCCGATGCAGGGCGTCCAGCCGAAGGCAAACGCGAAGCCGAGCAAAAAGCCGCTGAAGATACCGGGCTTGGTGTCCTGACTGCGGAGATGGACATCGCGATTGAGCCAGCGGGCGAGTTGCGGTCCGAAGAATCCGATGAGAGAAAGAGAAAAGAAGTGGCTGGCGCCAAGCCCGGCAAAAAGCGGGCCGTGCTTTACGAGAGAGGCGATGCCAAGTGCGACCAGCACAACTCCTAGAATCAACCCGGCGCGAATATTCATGCGCATCAATGCGCCGATCAGGTGCAATCCAAACAGAATAATCAACGCTCCGGCGACGGGCGCCAGCAGCGCGCGATTTTCCCGCAGGAATCCGCCGACGGCGCTGGCCGAAGCGCCAAAGCCGATGAACACCACGGAGAATCCCACGACGAATGAGAGCGCGGAAGCGAACAAACCCGATTTCGGCTGCTCACCCTGGCGAAGTTGCTCCACGCCAATACCGGAAAGCATGGAAATGTAGCCGGGGACGAGCGGAAGAACGCACGGCGAAAGAAAGGAGATAAGGCCAGCGAGAAACGCGAGACCTAGGGAGACATCCGTCATGAGGGAAAGACTCGTTTCGCCGAAATTTGAACTTCGCCGCGCGGGACGCCGACTGTCAGCCGTCGTGCGCTTCTATTCTCGCACAAACGAGGACTGGATAGCGCCGCAGCGGTTTGTATCCCGAAGAGTTAGACGCACTGGTTGGAGTCCTGTGGCCGACGACAGGTTACAGAGACAAGTGACGGAATTGGCTGGCGGGATCGGCTTTTGCGGAAACTGGGGCCGGCTAGAACTTGCTGATGGTGGGAGGGTTACGCGAATGCGACTTGGTTTGCTGCTTGCAGTTAGCCGTGGGCAAGATGGTGCGGCAAAGCGGTCCGCCATCCTTTTGGAAGTAAGCAAAAGGCGGGCCCTACAAGTTCTGGCAGGTGCGGATGGTTTGGACACCGAACAAAGTGACGCTGCTTCGTGTGGCGATTGGGTTTCTGGCGGTGAGCGCATTCGGACACGGCGCCTGGATGAACCTGCTGGGCGTGGTGTTGACGGTGGCGGCGATCGCACTGGATGCGTTGGACGGACACCTCGCGCGAGCAAAAAAGATGGCGACACCCGTGGGCGCGCAGCTCGACATCCTGGGCGACCGCATGATCGAAAATATGTTTTTCACCTACTTCGCGGTAGTGGGAATGGTATCGGTGTGGATGCCAATCCTGTTTTTTGCGCGGGGCGCGGCGACGGATTTCCTGCGTGCGCTGGCGATGAAGGCTGGGCATTCGGGATGGGGCACCGGCGCGATGCTGCAGAGCGGCCTGGCGAGGGCGCTGGTGGCGTCGCGCTGGAGCCGGGGTTTGTATGCGGGATTGAAATGCGTGTGCTTCTGCTATCTGGGGCTGGAGTTGGCGTTGACGCGCGGTCCCGTGGCGCTGCTGGGGCCGGTTTCGCTGGACGTGCACGCGGCCATTCGCGCGGGCGCGCAAACGCTGGCGTGGATGACCGGGATTTTCTGTGTGGTGCGCGGGTTGCCGGTCTTAATCGAAGGGTGGAAATTTCTGGCCAGCCAGATTGCGGCCGGAAATTCGGGCGGCGAAGCACGGGGAGACGCGCGATGATCGGCGAGGCGATGCAGGTGCGGCGCACGGCGGCGTTTTTCGACATTGACGGGACGCTGGTGCCCGAGCCGTCGCTGGAAAAAAGATTGTTCAATGGATTGCGGCACAACGGAGCCATGCCGCTGATGAACTACGCGCGATTGGCAGTGGAGGCCGGCCGGCTGCTGCCGAGGGGTCTTGCCGCGATTTCACAGGGGAATAAGAAATATCTTTGTGGGTTGCGCGCTGAGCAAATTCTGGAAGCGTTGGGGACGATTGCCTTTTTTGAAGAAGGAGTGGCGCGCGCGGAATGGCACGCGCGGCAGGGCCACGAAATCGTGCTGGTTACTGGAATGGTGAAGCCGGTGGCGCGTATGGTGGCGATGGCGCTGGAGTGCGAGCTCGAAGCGCGCGGACTGGAACGAGAAATTCTCGTGAGCGCGACGCGTCTGGAGGAGCGGGGCGGCATGTTCACCGGGCGGCTCATCGGCGAAGCGAATATTGGCGAAGTGAAACGCAGATCCATGGCGACACTGGCGGCCGCAATGCAGATTGAATTGCGCCAGTCGCACGCGTATGGGAACACGATGCGCGATGCGCCGATGCTGGAGGCGGTTGGGCGCGCGCATGCCGTAAATCCCGGAAAGGATCTGGCGCGGCTTTCGAACGAACGGGATTGGGCGATCTGGCACTGGCACGTGGAAAAGAAACCAGCTTCGGACGAGTTGCTGAAGGAGAAAGCAAAATTTCAAATGATTGGAACACGGACATGAATGGTATGAAGAATAGCGAGGTTTCCACCGAAGCAGCGACGCAAGTATTGGCGACGCCCGGGCCATATCAAAGCGCCACGGGCGAGCGGGACGCGAAACGAGAAATGAGCCAGGGCGCAACGAATGCGATCCGAACAGAATTGGCGGCAGCCTGGGCGGCTTGCGGAGCCTTTGAGTGGTGGGCCTTTGGCTATTTTGCCGCATCCAGCGTGTTGATCACGCTCTTCGCGGAACATGTGCAGCACCCGCTGCGTTTGCTGGGTTTGCGCGCGGCAGTGGTTTGCGTGGTGCTGCTGTTGTGCCGCATACAGGCGAGTTACGGAGAATATTCGCAAGACGAAAGTCCTTCCTTCCCGGCGCGGTGGTGGCACTTCTGGCGGTATTGGTACCCGCATCTATTTTTTCTTTTCTGTTTTGAAGAGTTGGCGCAGTTGATGACGCTCGTCCAGCCGCAGTGGCAGGACGCGAAGCTGATCGCGTTTGATCACTGGCTGACCGGCGTGCATCCTTCGGTATGGCTCGAACAGTTCGCAACTCCAGGGCGGAATGAATTCATGCAGTTGGTCTATCTCACTTATTTCGCCTACTTGCTGGTACTGGGCGGCGTGCTCTATTTCCGGCGGGAGTGGCGCGCTTACTGGTCCGTGATGACGTATTCGATGGTCGGCTACTCGATCGGATATTTCGTCGCGATGTCGTTTCCGATTGAGAGCCCGTGGTTTTCGATGGCTGGTTGGTGGAAAGGGCCGCTCGACGGGGGTCCTTTTACGGCGACGATTAATTTCATTGAACACTATGGACGCGTGCGGGGAGCGGCATTTCCATCGGAGCATGTGGCGGGCTCGATCGCGGTGCTTTGGGGAGCGTGGAGATTTCGGCGCTGGATGTTCTGGGTGATGGCCCCGCTGGTGTTCCTGATGTGCGTCTCGACGATCTGGGGAAGGTATCACTACATCGCGGACATCTTCGGCGGGATTATTACCGGGACACTGGGATATTTGATCGGGAGTTGGGTGATGAGGCACCACGGGGCAGTTCCAGGAGACGAAGCAACTGCCCTGCCATCGCCAGACCCGGCGTGAAGCTTGCAGTTACTCTGGCAGCTGCGGGCGGACGTTCAGGGGCGCGGCCTGTTCGAAACGCGCGGCGATCTCCAGGAGCAAGGGTTCATCGGTTACGCCGGCCATGAGCTGGAGGCCGGCGGGAAGGCCTTGCCGCGTGAGGCCGCAGGGGACAGAGATTGCGGGGACTCCGCCGAGATTAGCGGGGCGATTATTCCGCAACAGCAGGGCGCGGGTGTTGTGCTCGACACCGCCGATGGAGATTTTTTCTTCGTCGATGCGCGGCGCGGTGATCGGCGTGGTCGGCGCGACAAATACGTCCACTTCGTTTTCCAGCAGCGCCAGGTGAAAGCCGGCAATAAATTTTTCGCGGACTTCCAACGCTTTTAAATAGTCCACTGCGGTGACTTTTTCTCCCATTTCCATTCGGGAGCGCACGTCTTCTCCATATTCCTCGGCACGACGAGGATACCAGCCAGCCTGTTGATGATAGAGCGTTGCTTCGGCCCAGGCTATTTCGTTGCCGGCCTTCTCGCTTTCCTGCAAATAAGGGAGCGTCACATCTTTCAGGTGGGCGCCCAGCTTCTTCAGGAGCTGGAGCGACGCATCGAAGGCCCGCTGAATTTCCGGGCTGGCGATCTCCAGAAAAAAGTGCCGGGGAATGCCAATGCGCGGGCGGCGCGCTCGCGGGGATGGAACACGATAGACGCGGTGAGGACGCTCGTTTTTTCCCCGTGTGGCGATGGCTTCGAACAGCAGGGCGGCATCCCCAACGGTGCGCGCCAATGGGCCGACGAAATCAAGCGTGGTGGAAAGCGGAATTGAGCCCTCCGTGCTGACGCGCCCGAGCCCAGGTTTGATTCCCACGACACCGCAAAGGGACGCGGGTATGCGGATTGAACCGCCAGTGTCCGTGCCAATGCTTCCGTAGCAGAGTCCGACGGCGAGCGCGGCGGCGGAGCCTCCGCTGGAACCACCAGGAATGCGATCGAGATCCCAGGGATTGCGGACCGGGCCGAAATGGGGATTGTTGGAAGTTACGCCGTAGGCAAATTCATGGAGATTGGTTTTACCAAGTAGAACGACGCCGGCTTTTTTCAGGGAAGTGACGACGGCGGCGTCGTGAAGCGGCTGAAAATCGCGAAGAACGCGGGAGCCGCCCGTGGTGCGGAAATCGCTGGTGTAGAGATTGTCTTTCAGAGAAATGGGGATGCCGTGAAGCGGGCCAAGGTCGCGGCGTGATTTGCCGCCCGATTTAGTGCAAAGGGCTGATTCGGCAGCGGCAGCCTGTTGCATCGTCGCCGCCTGATTGAGTGAGAGATAGGCGTTGATGCGGGGATTCAGGCTGTCGATGCGATTCAAAAGAAATTGTGCGAGTTCGACGGGAGAAAGTTTTCGAGAACGAAAGAGCTTGCCGATTTCCGCGATAGAAGCGAAGGCGAGATCCGCGTCAAGATGCATCAGAAAATCCGGTCCTGGCGGCGGAGATTTCCGAATGTGCCGAGATTGGCCAGGATAAGAGCAACGCGATATTGGTTTTCATTGCGCACTGTGCCGAGGTTGATGCGGCGGTATTCAAAGGAAAGCCCGCAGCAGCCGCCATTGTAGCCGACCTGGGCAAAAGTGGTTTGTTGGGAACCCGCCAGAATGTCGTAACTCAGCCCGCCCGAGGCGTTGAAACCTTTCTTGGTGATATCGCCATAACCCATGATGGCGCGGATCTGCTGGGACAGAGGCTGCACGATGGGATCGCCCTGCAGGCGGAAATGGGCCACGGTGAAAAACCATTCGCTGTAGGGCTTGAGCTTGAGCAGGGTGCCGATGGTGGTGACCTTCTGAAGCTGCGGATCGTATTCGATGATTTGCTCGGCGTCGTAGAGCCCGCCGGGAGTGAGCTTGACATCGCTGATGATGGGCGACCAGTTGCGCGGAGAGGAGGCGAAGGCAAAGGCAGTGACCGAATCGAGGGCATCGAAGACGTTGCGCTGGCCGTCGATAATCGCGCCGCCAAAAGTGGAATCGAAATAATGCTTCTGGACAATGTTCCAGGAGAGGAAATCCACGGGCTGATCGTCGCCGGATTTGATGTAGAGATGCTGCGTGATACCGTATTCGATTTCGTTGGTGTTGGTGAGCGTGGCATTGCTGTCGAAGCGAATGAAATCGGCAAAATCATGGACGCCGGTGACGTAGCGATAGGTGGCAAAGGGTTCGAAGGTGTGCTTGTAGCGGTGGCGCGTGTACGGCCGGTCAAAGAAGCGCTCCAATGTGGCGGGACGAAATTCGAGCGCGAATTCACCGGTATTGCGGGTGATGGACTGGCCGGTAAGTACGGAAACGGAATTGAGTGAATCGCCATAGTAGGTGGTGCGAAAAGCGGCGGAGGCGGTGATGCCGAAGAGGTCGCGGAAGTGAAATGGAATGGTGATCTTGGGAGAGACTTCGGTTCGCGCGACGAAGCTGGGGGTATCGAGGAACTGATCGTCGCGGTGGACGGAGCCGACAAAGGATTCAAACGAGAGATAAATGGGGATATTTTGCCAGGGCGCGCGCTCCACGGAACTAAAACGGGCTTCGGGGGCGCTGCGCAGGAACACATTGTTGGGCGGATTCAGTTCCAGATAACTGCGATCACTGATGCTGGCGACATTGAAACTGTAGCCGCTTGAAATTGTTGGTCAGGAAAACGGCGCTGGGGATTTCCGAATTGATGGCTTCGCCGTAGGTATCGGAAAATGCCAGCCGGAAGGTGAGCGAGGAAAGTTCGTTGACGTCTGCAACGAATCGCCAGCCGTGATTCCATAAGGACTGCACTTCCACCGTTTGCTGGTGGCCGCCCTGATTGATGGGGGGACCGGTGGGCTGCGCGAGGCCTTCCTGATCAATGACGCCGAAATAGTCATAGCGGATGGAAGTGTTTTCGAAAGGGCGAGCGCGGATCTCGGCGCGCTCGGCGTTACCGCGGCGGCTGAAATAGGTGAAGCCGACCGTTGCGTCGAACCAGGGGCGAGGCGCCCAATAGAATGCATCGCCGAGTACAAATCCTTTTTGATTGCTGTTGCCGATCAGCGGCAGAAGGAATCCGGACTGGCGAATATGTTCTCCGGCTGGGGCGGTGGCATACGGCAGCCAAACCAGAGGCACGCGATAGATGCGGAAATTGGAGTTCACCATGGCGACCTGCTTTTGCACGGTGATTTTTGCTTTGGTGGCGTAAAACTGCCAGGTAGGTTTTTCCGGGTCGCAGATGGTGATCCAGCCATGCTTGACGATGTATACATCGTCTGAGAGGCGGTCCACTTCCTTGGCCTCAAAGTAGAGCGGATTATTGGACACGAGCAGGCGGGGATTGGGGCGGCGTGCGAGCTTCAGCAAGCCGCGCACCTGCGTGAAAGTGCCGCGTCCAGTGGAAACGTTGTAGGTGGCCTCGGAGCCTTCCAAGTGCTGGTTTTCAAAGTCGAAAACCACGTGGCCGCGTGCGACGACTTGCGAGGTGGAATCGTCGTATTCCACGTGGTCGGCGCGGAGATGCATGCCGCCATAGGAAACATCCACATCGTCATCGGCAATATAGAGGTTGCCGACGCGCCGCTGGGCGCCGCGAGCGGTGAGCTCTGCGATGGTGCCGGCAGGCGGGCGCGTCGGTGCCTGCTGGGAAAAGCCGGGAAGGGCAAACACCGCGGACAGCGAGGCAACAGAGCAAAAGCGCAGGATGCGGCGCAGGGCGGAATGGAGAAAGATTTGATTCACTCGGCAAATCAGTCCATGGAAATCGAAGTGTTAGCCTAGCACGCGGTTCGCGGGAATTGTAGTAAGGGACGCACGGAGCGGCGTTTCTTCGAACTACAAGCGAAACAGGGGATCAGCCGGCGATGTTTTTGGCGTGCTGGGCCTGATACCAGGCGAAAGTTCGCTGCAAGCCCTCTTCAAAGTGGACTGACGGTTCGTACCCGAGAGATTCCTGGGCGAGTCGGATGTCCGCAAGCGAGTCTCGAATATCGCCATCCCGGGCCGCTTCATATTTTGCTTCGAGGGTTTTTCCCGAGATTTTCTGGAGCATTTCCAGTACCTGGTTGAGCGACACGGAATGCCCCGTGCCAATGTTGAAGGTTCTTCCGGAAGCGGTTGGGGCCTCGGAAGCGAGAATGTTGGCGGCCACGGCATTATCCACGTAGGTGAAGTCGCGGGTCTGCGCGCCGTCGCCAAAGACCACGGGTGGCGTGGAATCTAAAAATGCGGTGGCGAACCGGGAAAGCACACCGGAGTAGGGAGAGTCGGGATCCTGGCGCGGGCCGAAAATATTGAAGTAGCGAAGGCAGACGTTCTCCAGGCCGTAGCAGCGGCCGAAGGTCTGGGCGTAGAGTTCGCCGACATATTTCGAAACGCCGTAGGGAGAAATGGGAATGGGCTGCATGCCCTCCGATTTGGGGAGCGTGGGGGTGTCCCCGTAGGCGGAGGATGAGGCAGCGAAAACAATACGCTTTACCTTGTTGTCGCGCGCCGCGACCAACACGTTCAGTGTGCCGTCTACGTTGATGCGATTGGTGTCAATGGGGTCCTTGACGGAGCGCGGGACCGAAGTTCGAGCGGCGAGGTGAATGACGTAATCAGCCTGGAGCATGGCCTTCTGAACCATTTCCAGATCCGTGATGGAGCCTTTAATGAAGGTGATTTTACCGCGGACGTCGGCGAGATTTTCTTCCTTGCCGGAGCTCAGGTCATCCAGAACGACGACGCCATGGCCGCGGCGCACAAGTTCGTCAACAGTATTCGAGCCGATAAATCCGGCGCCGCCCGTAACCAGGTAGCGCATGTGATCCGCCTCCTGCCGCAAAAGACATCTTATTGTACGATGAGAGCGCAGCGCGAGACGGCGGAAAATCGGGAGCGTCGCACAAACAGTATGGGTAAAAAATTCTTAATCGTACTGCTGGTGGCGGTGGTGTTTTTTGCCGCGGGTTTCTGGTTCTATCGGTTTTATGAAACGCGGCGGCCGATTCCCTCCGTCGCGCCCGGCACCGGGGACCGATTGCCGGCACGGCCACCCGTGGGGGGAACGGCTGCCGGCGGCTCTGTCGGAGGCGGAACGGCCGTCAACAAGGGAACGAACGCGGAGCCTCCCGAATTCACGCCGCGGACCGGCGAAGTGCTGGATTTTGCGGCGAACGTGACGAAACTGAGCAGCACGGTGGCGACCCTGCAGGTGAAAGTTGGGAACCGCCGGAGTTTGGACGGCAAGGATACCTGGCATTTGCAAGCGTTCGCGCACACACAGAATCCCTACCGGATGGTTTTCGAACTGGACGACCAGTTTGATTCCTACAGCGAGACGCCGAGCTTTGCCAGCCTGCAATACGAGCTGCACTTGAGCGAGCGCGGGCAAAAAGTGGACACCGTGGAGAAAATGGTCACCTCAAACAAGACTCCCGCGCCGGCGAATGCGGTTGCCGCCCGTGTTCTGCCCGGTACCCGGGATCCCATCGGACTGCTGATGTATTTGCGCAGCGTGGACTGGAACAAAACCAGCGAAGTGCGTTCACCGGTGTTTGATGGACATAAGCTTTACGATGTGCGAGCCGTCCTGGTGGGCAGGAATCAGCTGGTCAGCGTGACGGCAGGGAAATACGCGACCACGAAAATCGAAATTCATGTGCTGGACAATGGAACCGAGATGAAGGACGCGCACTTCCTGCTTTATCTCGCGCAGGACCCGGAGCGGCTACCCGTATTACTGGAAGCCGTGCTGCCGGTGGCTACGGCCCGTGTGGAACTGACGAAAGTACACTAATTGTTTCCCTGAGGTGCCGCTTTACTGATTCCACTGGCGCAAATTTTCTCTGTGAATTTCGGCGAAAACTTTAACAGAGCACGATTTTTGCGCGGTGGCGAATGACCCGGCGCGTGGCATTGCGGGTGTCCACAACGAGTTTCGCGGCGTCCACGATCGCCCCGTAGTCATAAGTAGAATGGTCGGTGGCGATCACCACGGCGTCATATTGCGAGAGAATCGCTGGGTTCAGCGGCACGGATTTCATGTGGGAATAGTCGTAGTGGCGCATTTTGTGGAGTTGCGGGAAATAGGGATCGTTGTAATCAAAGGCGACACCGCGCTTCAGAAGAATTTCCATGATTTTCAGAGTTGGTGATTCACGAAGGTCGTCCACGTCTTTTTTGTACGCTACGCCAAGAATGAGCAGTTTGGAGCCCCTCAGGCTCTTTTTCTGAAGGTCCAACGCCTCTGTAATGGACTCAACCACGTGGTACGGCATGGAGGTATTGATCTCACCGGCGAGTTCGATAAAGCGCGTGGAGAAATCGTATTCGCGCGCTTTCCACGAGAGATAAAAGGGATCCACGGGGATGCAGTGGCCGCCCAATCCGGGGCCCGGATAAAACGGCATAAAGCCGAAAGGCTTGGTTGAGGCGGCATCGATAACTTCCCAAACATCCACGCCCATGCGCAGACAGAGAAGTTTCAGTTCGTTGACCAGCGCGATGTTGACGCAGCGAAAGATGTTCTCGAGCAACTTGGTCATCTCCGCCGCCCGCGTGGAACTTACAGCAACAACGCGCGCCACCACCTGGCCGTATAGAGCAATAGCAGCGCGGCCGCTGGGGGGGTTCACCCCGCCGACCACTTTGGGTATTTGCGCCAAGCCAAACTGCTTGTTGCCCGGGTCCTCGCGCTCGGGTGAGAAAGCGAGGAAAAAGTCCACGGGAACATTTTCATTTTCCGGGCCGGTTGCAATCGGGCAGTGATGGCCGCTCTGTTCGAGAATCGGCAACAGGAGTTCCTCGGTGGTGCCGGGATAGGTGGTGGATTCCAGAACCACCAGTTGCCCCCTCATCAGATAGGGCTGGATGGATTTTGCGGTGTTTTCCACGTAACTCAGATCCGGCTCGCGATATTCGTTCAACGGCGTAGGCACGCAAATGATGATGGCGTCGGCTTCCTTGAGTTTCGAAAAATCGGTGACCGCGTTGAAGTGGCGGCTGTTCACGAACTGCTGAATCTTGGTTTGCGGGATATGTTCGATGTAAGATTTGCCGGCGTTCAGCAGCCTCACTTTTTCGGGATCCGTGTCAAATCCGGTGACCCTGTGGCCGGCTTCGGCGAAGCGCAACGCGAGGGGAAGGCCCACATAGCCGCAGCCGATGATGGCGACTTTAAGTTGCGCGCCTTTGAAGAATTCAGGTCGTTTGTCCGTAGCCATGTGAGGAAAAGGTGCTCCTAAAATTGAGGTACGTCGCGAGGGCCCGAAGGACCGGGGGAGAAGAGCCACAGATAATATAACAGTTTCCAACGTAGCCCTTGAAACGAAGTCTTGAGATTTTGCGAAATTTTCATCTTTCCGGCATGGATGATCTTCCGGGTTGGTTTGCCGTTCCCTAAAAGAGTCGGCAAGAGAGGCAGCGAAAAGTGAGTTCCAAATTGCTATCGGTGAGCCGTGCCACCTCATGAATATTCTTCTGATCCTTGCCCTGGGGCTGGTGGTGGGAATCCTCGTGGGCCTACTGGGCATTGGAGGGGGAGTTGTGCTGGTGCCGGCCATGGTGTACCTGCTGCACTACGACCAGCATTTGGCGCAAGGGACTTCGCTATTCATTCTGCTGCCTCCCATAGGGTTGGGCGCATTGCGCCAATATTGGAAAAATAGCCAGGTGGATCTTCGTGCCGGGGTAAATTGCGCAGTTGGATTTCTGCTGGGCGGCTATTTCGGCGGGAAACTTGCTGTGCCGCTGCCTTCGTACATGCTAAAGGGCGTTTTCGGTATTTTCCTTATGTTTTCGGCGATTCTTTTGTGGCGGAAGACCTCCTCCCCAAAAACGAGTGGAGACACGAATGAAGTTTCCTCCAAGGAAAACTTCTGGCGGGCGGTTGGGATTTTACTGACGGCAGGATTTTGCGGCGTGGCAGCGGGCCTGGTAGGAATTGGAGGCGGGGTGTTACTGGTGCCGCTGCTGAGCCTCCTTTTTGGTTTTACGCAACACCGGGCACAGGGAACTAGTCTGGTAGCACTGATTCCGCCGACTGGCCTGCTGGCGTTCTTGATGTACTGGAAAGCGGGCTACGTGAACTGGCACACGGGAGCACTTCTGATTCCCGGGGTGTTTCTGGGTGGGATACTGGGCGGAATTCTGGCGCGCAAGCTGCACCCCAAATTGATGCGCCAGGTTTTTGCCGTGCTGATGTTTCTGCTGGGAATTTGGCAGGCCTTCTCTGCATGGGGCTGATGCCGCATACTACGGGTGCATGGTCGACTTACACTGCCATATCCTGCCGGGGTTGGACGACGGCGCAAAAACAATCGAGGATTCACTGGCGATGGCCGAAGAGGCCATTCAGGATGGCATCACCCACCTGGTAGCCACGCCTCACGCCAGCAATGACTACCGTTTCGATTTCGTGAAGGTCCGCGCCGCGCGGGATGAGTTGCAGGCACGGGTGCAAGGGCGTCTGACTCTGGCGACCGGCTGCGATTTTCATCTCGATCACGAAAATCTCACGCAACTGAAAATAGAATCTTCGCCCTTTTGCATCAATCAGAAAGATTACCTGCTGGTGGAATTCAATGAATTTTCGATTCCGCCGGCGATGGATCAGACCTTGCATGATCTGCAACTAATGGGTCTGCGGCCAGTGATCACGCACCCCGAACGGAATGGGATTTTGCGCGCGCAGCCCGACCGGCTGAGGACCTGGGTGCGCCAGGGATGTTTCGTGCAGGTGACGGCGGGGTCGCTGAGCGGGGTCTTCGGGCCGGGCGCGAGGGAAGATGCCTGGACGTGGATCAAGCAGGGGCTGGTCCACTTCGTCTCAAGCGATGGCCACAATATCGGGCGGCGGCCTGTGAAGCTGCGGTTCGCCTTCGATGCAATCGCCGGGGACCTGGGCAGAGAAGTGGCGCAGGCCTTGCTGGAGGAGAATCCTCGCGCGGCATTTGAAGGCGAGCCGTTGCCCTACATTCCAGAAACACCGGCAGCCACTGAGCGCAACAAGAAAAAGCGATTTTTCTTTTTCTGAAGCGCCGGCTAGGAGCCAGCGGGTTGCAGCGGAAGTCCCGCCCAGGTATTCAGCAATCCCAGAACTTCCCGCACCACATCCAGAGCACTGCCCGTGGATTGCCACCAATCGGTTACGTTGGGAGCGTCATCGGAAACGCCGCGGACGATGGCCTCGCCGTCTTTGGAGGAGAGTCGCCGCCAGAGGGCTGCCGTGCGCCGCGTGTGCAATTTTGAGGTGACGATGATGATGCGATCTATTTTCTCGTTCCGCAAAGCCGTTCCGAAAGCGCGCATTTCGTCTGCGGTATTGACAATTGGCGGATCGAGAACCCGGATAGCGCTTTCCGGCACTCCCTGGTGCTGCAGGAGCAAGCGGTCATAGGTTTCCTCGCCCGCATAAGGAACCCCATACTTTTGCAAGGTGGCCTCGGGTTCAACGGAATAGGAAAGCCAGACCTGCGGAGCGTAACCCTGATTGTAAAGTTTTGCGGCTTCCAGCGCGCGGTCTGGCATCTTGCCGCTAAGCACCGCGATGGCCGCGGCAGTTTGCAGGGGATCTTCCTGATCGAGCCAGCGACCCAGGTTTCGAAAAATAACCGTTCCCAGAAGCAAGCTTATGCCAACAATCGCGAGCCAAATTTCGAGACGAGTCTTTCGTCTTCGGGCGGTGGGCAGGATCGTGGCAAGTAGCAGTAGCATAGAGAGGTTGGCGCCCGTCCATGCTAATCCGCGAGAATCTTTCAGTGCAAACTAAAGAATTCGATTGGCCAAAGCTCCCCGGAGCACGTTAAACTTAGCGTTTTTGCAGCAGCGTGGAGGCGGAATGAGAGCGGTGGTTACCGGCGGAGCGGGTTTTCTGGGGTCGCATCTGTGCGACCGGTTGCTGGCGGAGGGTTGGGAGGTGCTGGCGCTCGACAACTTCATCACGGGCAGCGGCGAAAATATCGCGCACCTTGACGGAAATTCGAGGTTCAAGTTTGAGAAGAAAGATGTGAGTGAGCCGCTTCGCGTGGTCGGAGAGCTGGGCTATGTCTTTCACTTTGCTTCGCCCGCCAGCCCTCCCGATTACTTGAAATATCCCATCGAAACGCTGAAAGTTGGTTCAATCGCCACCATGCACGCGCTGGACCTGGCGCAGGAAAAGAACGCCAAGTTCCTGCTGGCTTCCACCAGCGAGTGCTATGGCGATCCGGACATTTCGCCGCAAAGTGAATCCTATTGGGGAAAAGTGAATCCGGTTGGACCGCGAAGTGTTTACGACGAGGCGAAGCGCTTTGCGGAAGCCACCACGATGGCCTATCACCGGCACCGGAAGGTGGATACGCATATCGTGCGGATTTTCAATACGTATGGGCCGCGCATGCGATTAAACGACGGCCGCGCGCTGCCGAATTTCGTCTACCAGACTCTGAGCGGGCAGCCGATCACCGTTTATGGCAAGGGACAGCAGACGCGGAGTTTCTGCTACGTTTCTGATTTGATTGACGGCATTTACCGGCTGAGCCAGTCCGACGAGCATTTCCCGACAAACATAGGGAATCCCACGGAGCTCACTATTCTTGAGTTTGCGGAGCGGATTCGCGCGGAATTTCCCAATCCACCGAAGATTATTTACGAACCTCTGCCGGAAGATGATCCCAAGCAACGGCGCCCGGATATTTCCAAAGCGAAAAAACTGCTAGGCTGGGAACCGAAAGTCAGCCTGGAAGAAGGCTTGCAGCTAACTTTGAAATACTTCAAGGAGCAGTACGCGAAAATGACCCACCCCTGACTTCAGGAAAGGCCGTGGAAATTTCAGCGGCGGAAGCTCAGGAACGCCCGAACGAAGAGTAATCAAATCCGAGAGCCTGCATTTTTTTGGGGTCGTAGAGATTTCTGCCGTCAATCACCAGGCGGCGTCCCATCAGGTGGCCGGCCTTCTCCCAATCCAAATTCCGGTAGACGGGCCATTCCGTGCAGACCAATGCGGCGTCGACGCCTTTGAGCGCTTCGTAAGGATCTTCAAAATAAGAAATGTTCGGAAAATATTGTTTGGTCCGCGAGATTGCCTGAGGATCCACGGCATTCACTTGAGCGCCTTCTTCGAGCAGGCGGCGGATCACTTCGAGTGCCGGCGCGAATCGAATGTCGTCGGTGTTGGACTTGAATGCCAGTCCGAGAACGGCAACACGTTTACCGCGGATCACCCACAATGCCTTATGAACTTTCTCGAAAAAGCGGTCGATTCGCTGCTTATTCACCCGCTCAGCGGCTTTCAGCATGTCGAACTCCACGCCGATTGCAGAAGAAAGATGGATGAAGGCCTGAATATCTTTGGGAAAGCAGAAACCGCCGAAGCCGAGACCGGCCTTCAGAAATTGCGTGCCAATGCGGGGGTCGAGACCCATGGCACGCGTGACTTCTTCCACGTCGGCGCCAATGCGTTCGCACAAATCCGCAATCACGTTGGCGTAACTGATCTTCAGCGCCAGGAACGAATTTGACGCATGCTTGATCAGTTCGGCGCTGCTGATGGTGGTGACGAGCAGTTCGCCGCTTGTGCCAGACGGACACTTGCCCGCATGCATTGGGCAATGGAATTTCTTTTCAAGAATGGGGCGGTAGACCTCGCGCAGCGTCGCGGCGCTTTTTTCGTCTTCGACTCCGACTACGATACGGTCCGGATGGAAAAAATCCCCTACGGCAGTGCCTTCGCGCAAAAACTCAGGATTGGAAGCGACCTGAAACTTGACCGCGCCACTGGGAGAATAGGCAGCCAGCGCTTTCTGCAACTGCACGCCGGTCAAGGCCGGGACGGTGCTTTTTTCCACCACCAGTTTTGGCGTGCGCGCTTCGATGGCAATCTGCCGGGCAACGTGGTCGATAGCGGAGAGGTCGGCTTCCCCCGTCTCCTTGGGCGGCGTGCCAACACAGATGAAGATCACTTCGCCGGCGCGGATGGCTTCGCCCGCATTGGTCGTATAACTGATCTTTTTCTCTTTCACCGCGCGTTGTAAAACTTCGTCGAGATATTCCTCGTAAATGGGCACCTTACCGGCATTCAGCAGCGCAATGCGATTTTCGTCGACGTCCGTGCAAAAAACCTCGTGGCCTGCCGCTGCCAGGCATGCCCCGGTAACAAGTCCCACGTAGCCGCACCCGATGACCGTCAGACGCACGTTCTGTCTCCTTTGTCACCCTGAGGGATGACCACCTTCATTATGAGGCGATTGGCACGATTCCCGGGCGGGGATTCGCGGACGGTACACCGGGAAAGAAACGATGCAATCGAATCACTTTTTGCCGAGCAACAAGCCTCGAAGCCCAAGCAACACAAGTTTGGGCTGACGGCGGACCACACTCCATAACAGTTTCGTGGACTCGTCGCGATTGATTTCGCCAAGCGATTCGCGCGCCGAAACATTCAGCAAGTCCACCAGCTGCGAGTAGTCTTGCTGCTTGAAATCGTGAAGAGCGCGCCGGATGAGCCAGTGCGTGCCGAGTTCGCGGCGCAGCGTCCGAAGCTCCGAGCTGGCTTTCCGGAGGATGGAATCGGCCACACCACGGGCTCCACGAAATCCGGTTACGATGCCGCCCACTGTTGAGACTTTCACCTGTGCTGCGGCATCACCCACCAGGTATACATCACCGTTGCCGATGGTGCGCTGAACGGGAACCCAGCGCTTGTAGACGGGAATACGGGCTCCCTGCCATTCCAAGGGTTCGAAGCCTTTTTTCTCGAGAAAACGATCGAAGCTGATTTTTGTGGCGCGCCCATGCTCGCCAATCACGCCCACCGCAGCGCGCTCCGCCGACTCCGGAATCATCCAGTAAAAATAGGGCGTGTCATCAGGAATGAACCACACGCGTGTGGTGTCCGAAGGACAGTCTTTCGGGAGTTTTACGACCGCTTGCATGAGCGGCACAGTTTCCACCGGCGGCCACCCCGCCGCCCGCGCGACGCGACTGGCAGCGCCATCTGCGCCAACCACGCTGGCTGCGTGCAATTCCTCGCGCTTCCCGCCTTGGTCCACCTGGACGTGTAGACCCTTGGCATTTGGCGAAAGGTCGAGAAATCTCGTGTCGTAGTGGATCGAGGCGCCTGCACGTGCCGCTTCTTCGGTGAGCGAACGGATCAGGCGGGAGCGTTCGATAATCAAGTCCGGCTGCTTCAGCGAGATTTGCGCGGAGCGGCCGTCGGTGAAAAGTTCGAAGCGCCGAATTTCGTTCAGGATGCTGGAACGGGCCGCCGTGCTGATCTGATTCTTGAAAAAATCGGTAACGATAAGGGTACGCGGCGCGGGATCTGGCGTGGCTTTTGCTTCCAGGACGTTGACCTGGCGGCCGCCGCGCGCAACGCAGGCAGCGGTGTACAGCCCCGCAGCGGAGCTTCCAATGACAACAACATCCCCGGTGTCCCGGCCGTTACGGGACCTCTTCGTGTCCTGTTCCACCGTCTTGGTTGACCCTATAATTGGAAAATCGCTCAGCTTGGCCCACCTGATGAGGACCGCCGCGGGCTAGCAAGGCGGGCAAGGACAAGCCAGCACCCCAGCGGCGAGGAAGATTATAGCGAATCCCGTGGTACAGACCAAACGTGAATGGATTTGTAAAGTCTTAGGAAAAATCGTATGGGAAAGGAAGAGGGGAGAAGAAGGCGCCCGCCCCAACCGTGAAAGGCGCGGCCATGTCAGGCTGGCCTTTGTTTGCCAGCAAGATGCAGGCGCTACCGGTGAAGATCAAGGCTTAGCGCGACCTGTTTGCGGACTTGCTTTTCGTAGGGGGCGCGCTCAAGCAATGCGACGGCAAGCAGCATAGCGCAAACGACGGCCAAGCCCAACAATGCCGCTGGTCCGTTCGAAAGGTAAGCCACCAGGACGGCCGCGCCGCCGCCGAACGCTCCGATCAAATACATGATCAAAACGGCGCCGCGCTGGCCCAGCCCCAGATTGGCCAGGCGATGTGCCGAGTGGTCTTTGCCAGGCGTGGCAAAAGGAAGCAGTCCGCGCCGGGAGCGGGATATGGTTACCAAGGTGGTGTCAAAAATCGTGGCGCTGAGAATCAGCACCGGCGCCAACCAACTCGCCACTTGTGAAGCATGTTCCAGGCGAAGTTTCAGAGCCAGCGTGGCCATCAGGAATCCGAGGAACATCGCGCCACCGTCGCCCATGAAGATCTTGGCAGGCTTGAAATTCCAGCGCAGAAAGCCCGCGGCGGCGCCCAGGACGGAAGCGGCCAATGTGGTGACCAGCGTTTGGCCATTTAGGAAGGCAAGCATGGCAAAGAAGACAGAAGCCATCGCGGCAATTCCCGCGCAGAGTCCATCCATGTGATCCAAGATGCTGAAGGAAGCGGTGATGCCGACCACCCAGACAACCGTTAGCGCGGCATCCAGCCAATAACCAGTTCGGCCTTCGAGAATCACACTGAACACCTGTGCATGAATTCCGCTGATCAAAAGAATTCCTGCAGCCAGCGGCATCCCGACGAACAACTTGATCTGATGATGCAGCCAGCCGCGATCGTCGAGAAAGCCGACCGCTGCAACCAGCGTTGCCCCGGTAACGATGCCGAAGATCTGCCCGCGCGCCGGGCCGTCAAAGACGGTCAGGATGGCCAGCATCACGCCGCCATACATGGCCAACCCGCCCAGCATCGGGATGGGTTTCAAGTGAACTTTTCGCGGTCCAGGGAGATCCACCATCCCAACGCGAATCGCCAGCGCCCGAACGGGCACAGTCAAAAGAAGGGATGCCGATGCGGCAATTAAAAAAGCCAGCAAGCCCGCGCTCATTTGTCCTCAATGCGCGTTCTGAGGGAACTGGCAGAGGGCGAGAGAGCCAGTCATTCACAGAGACGTTGCCGGTTTGGGATCCGGCTCCCAAGTGACGTCTGTAAAAGGCGGTTTAGAGAGAACCACCGATGCTGCCCCACGCAGCGACCCCTAAGTTAGCGCGAACGGGCAGAATGCGCCACACGAAAATTTGCAGTGGCGGTCAATAGTTATAATATAATAACTTAAGTCTTAATCACTTTATAAACAGAACGTCAGCGGGTTCCGCTTACTTCATCGAACAGGCGCAGAAGCTTTTGCAATTCGCCATTCCGCTCATAAGCAGGCGCCGCGGCCAGCGCGGCAACGCCCATGGCACGCAATTTTTCCGGCTGGCCGGAGAGTTCGCGGACTACGCGCGCGAAAGCTGCGGGATCTTCGGGATCCGCGCACACGGAAAATCCGCTTGATTCGCCAATCGAGACGACGTCGCATTCCTGTGGGGCCACCGCCACGATGGGTTTCCCGGCGGCGAGAATTCCGTACATCTTGCTGGGGACCACCACGCCCTCCAGACCGCGCTTCACGGTGATCAGGTGGGCATCGGCGGCGGCCAGAACGGAGGAGACTTTGCTGCCCGGGTAAAAAGGAAGGAAGCGGACATTGCGAAGCTTTGCTGCGGCGATTTCCAGACGGGCACGTTCCGCTCCGTCACCGACGAACACCAGGCCGATGCCATCGTCAGCAAGCGGGGAAGCGCCGGCCAGCAGCGTGTCCCAAGCACCATAAAAGCCCAGATTGCCCGCATGCAGCAGCACAAAGCGAAAATTTCCGCGTATGGCTTGAACCACGTCAGCATCAAGTGCCGGGGCTTTCGCAGGACCGAGTTCCGCGCCGTCCCGCACGATCACCACGCCCGCCGGGTCAATGCCTTTGGCGAGGATGCGATTGCGCATATCTTCGCCAAGCACTACAACGCGGGTGGCGCGGCGGAGCGCCCACCGATGCAGCTTTTCCCAGACGCGCGCCAGCGGGCCGGGCCCCACGATGGAGCCGCCCACGGCCATATCTGGATACATGTCGCGGATGTTGTAAACATACGGCTTTCTTTTCAGCAAGGAGACGATTGCGCCAACGATTCCTTCAAATGGGGGGTCCGTCATTGCCAGGACGACGTCGCAGCGCAGGAATAACGCGCGAGGAACCGCCAGCGCCACGTAGCTCAGATAATTGAAAACGCGCTTCTTCATTTGGGTGCGGGGGTAGTCTGAGGAGCCAACCCGAAGAATGCGCACACGGCCTGCCTGCTCGCTCTGAAAGAGGCGCCAGGGGCGGCGTTCGGTGGGATCGTAAGAAGGGCGCCCGCAGAGAACCGTCACATCATGCTTCTGCGAGAGCGCCCTGACCACGGTTTGCGCCATTTTCGCAGTGGCAGAAGTGTCCGGGGGGTAATAAAGGTTCAGCAGTAAGACGCGCACGCAACGATTGTACAGGGGAAGCGCACGCGCATGAACTTCCGCGGCGGCCGAAAAAAAAGGGCAGTTGAACCATTCCCGTCCCTGCGGACAGTTCCCCCGCGCTCTTCACGGCACTACGTTGAAAGCTCCCATAGACAAGTGTTCGGGAGGTTTTTATGCGTAAAAGTTCCTTCCTACTGTCAGGACTTTCCTTTCTGGTGCTGGTGTTCTGGATGGCGGCGCTGAGCGCGGACGCGAATACCGCAGGCCTGCCCCAGTCCTTGGTGAAGGCGCACAGCGTCTACATCGTAAATGAAACAGGTTTCGCCGATCTGGAGTTCGCCACCATCCTCGAGGTCGAAAAGTGGGGGCGATTTGAGTTGGCGGAGAGCCACGACAAAGCCGACCTGATCCTGCGATTGGATAATGCATCGCACGTACGCGCAGTGCCGGAGGGCCAAGTGCCCAGCGCCGCGGATTTTGCCGCGGGAGATAATGCGATCCCCGCTGGTTACACGCGGGTTGCCTTGCTGGACCCGGGCTCGAATCAAGTGCTTTGGTCGGGGCTGCACAAGACCGATGGTGGCAAGGTCAAAAGCGGCCATTTGCTGGATGAGCTTCGCGACGCCTTCCGCGACTACGATAAGGGGAAGCGTTAGCGGAATCGAGTGTTTGCCTGCACTTGGCAGCGACCGCTCCGTCTGGTATAGCTGCAATCAGAAACAGGCAGCCCGGAAGGTATGGGCCTGCCGCAAGCGCGACCAGGGTTCGCTCCCCCCGGGGAGGAACACATGGAAGTCCAAGTTGAGCATCTAGGCGCCCTGCAGTTTGAGATCAAGACCCGCGGCCATTCCATCATCAGCGATCAACCCGTGGCGGACGGCGGATTCGATGAAGGGTTCACACCGCCGGAACTCTTGCTGGCTTCGCTGGGATCCTGCGCGGGCTTTTACGCGGCGAACTATCTCCGAAAACACAAACTAGCAAGTGAAGGCACACGCGTCCGGGTTACTTCCGACAAGGTGAAGGATCCCCTGACGCGCATGACCAATTTTGTGATTGCCGTGGAAGCGCCGGTGGAGTTGACAACCGAGCAGCAGAAAGGCGTTGAGGAAGCAGTGGAGCACTGTCTGGTGCACAACACGCTTTTGAAAAAGCCCGCCATTTCGCTGAAGGTATCGGGCTTGGTGCCGGCAAAGCAGTAGCGGTTGAGCATGCTGCGCTCAGTTCATGCGAGTTTTCTGCCCGCATAGACGGCGACGAGTGAGCCGTCCGCGACAAAAGCTGAATCGGGCGGCTTGCGCAAAACCGCGGATAGTTCTTCTCCATACAAGCGTGAGGGTTCGCCGACGAAGCTCCCTTTTGTGCAGCGCCAGATTTTCCATGGCACATGGTCGACCCGGTATTCCACCGAACTGCCATCCCTCTGCGCGGAGTATCCCCAGTAATGCTCGGCAATGAATTGTTGAAGGCTGCCTTCTTCGGGATGGGCGGGTTGGCCATCAAAGTCCGCCTCGAGTGCACACCACCGGCCGTCTTCTTTCCACGGATAGTGCACAGATTTGGGAGTCCCTGCGAGATCGATCCGATGCTTCATCGGCCGGCAGACGTAGTTCTCGCCGTAAAACAGACGCGCTGTTGCGGAGATCGCCAATCGGGGAACAATTTCAGATATGAACACCACGCCCCGCCGAACTTCACCTTGGTGGATTCGGCGCACGTAGAAACGCATATTGATTTCTTCAAAATCAGAATGGAAGGGAATGGAGAGACGCCCACGAATCCTCGTCTCACGAAACCGGAAGCCCACCAGGCTGACGTAGGTTTTGCCCTGAAAGGAATCAAGCTGGGTTCCCTTAGGAACGTATTTCTGCAGCAAGGAGGGATCAATCTCGTAATTCAGCAGAAGCAGATATCGCCATTCGGCGGTCAAAAAGATGCGCTCGCTGCGAGTCACGGTAGCTCCCTTAGACCGTAAGCATCATGCCCAGGATTTCTTTGAGGATTTTGGCGGCGACGGTGGCGGTGAGGCCGCTGGCATCCCGCGCGGGATTGAATTCGACGAGATCCGCGCCGACGATTGGGCCGGGCAAGGCGTGGAGGTAACGAATCGCCTCCCGCGTGGAGAGGCCGCCGGGCTCCCAGTGGGAAATTCCTGACGCGAAAGCGGGATCGAGGACGTCCAGATCAAAAGAAACGTAGAGTGGGCCCGCGAGGTTGAGCTTCGCGGGAACCGGCAGGTTTTCCATTTCAAAAATTTCCACGCCGTGTTTTTTCGCCTGGTCGCGCTGGTGCGCGTTGAGGGTGCGGATGCCGATTTGCACGAGCCGCTGAACCAACTGCCCTTCCATGATCCGCGCGAAAGGGCTGGCGTGGGAATGCGGGTTGCCTTCGTAATCGGCGTATAAATCCGGATGCGCGTCGAAGTGAACTAGCGTGAGGCCGGGTGTGCGTTTGCCTATGGCCCGCAGAATCGGGTATGTGATGGAGTGATCGCCGCCGAGGCTCACAGGACGCTTTCCGGATTCCACGATTCCGGCGATGGCCGCCGCGATGCGCAGGAAGGCGTCAGGTGTTTCCAGATCTGCCAGATCGCCAACGTCCTCGAAAATTCCTGGCACGTTAAGGTCCACGCGGGTTTCCGTGGTTTTATTCCAGGCATCGGAATGCAGCGCCCGCCGGATCAGCGGCGGGGCCTGCGCGGGTCCGCGAAGAAAAGAGGAATTGTGATCCAGCGGGATGCCGATCAGCGCAGGCTTGCCCCACGGAGCCGGTTTGGTTGTGAAAGGCTTCATTGCCGGGTGATTAGAAAATTGCCAAGCACCAGCGCGTCCATTTGCGTGCGGAGATAGCAGTCCAGGGCTTCCTCGGGACGGCAGACAATCGGCTCGTTGTCGTTGAAGGAAGTATTCAGCACCACGGGCACGCCAGTCTGCCGCTCAAATTCGCGGATCAGCCCGTAGTAACGGGGGTTGGCCTGTTGCGAAACGGTCTGCAGGCGACCGGTGCCGTCCACGTGCGTGGGAGCGGGAATTTTATCGCGCTTTGCGGGGAGCACGGAATACGCCAGATTCATAAATGGAGAAGGGTAGGACTTCTCAAACCACTCGCCCGTTTTTTCGGCCAGGATTGACGGCGCAAACGGTCGGAAGATTTCACGGTGCTTGATGCGCTGATTGAGAATTTCTTTCATCTCCGGTCGGCGCGGATCGGCCACGATGCTGCGATTCCCGAGCGCGCGCGGCCCCCACTCCGCACGGCCCTGATACCAGCCGAGAATTTCCCCATCGGCAATGATGGCGGCGGTTTGTCGGAGCAATTCTTCCTCCGGCAATTCGGTAATCGTGTGGCCACCTCGGGAAACCGGGCTTGCTTGCACCGCAGACTGCACTTCCGCGGGCGAATAACCAGGGCCCCAGTAGGCGTGCTCCAGCATAAATGATCGCGGCTTACCGAGAATCTGGTGCCAGACATAATAAGCGGCGCCGACGGCAAGCCCCGCATCGCCCGCGGCGGGATGCACGTAGACTTGCTCGAAGGGCGTGGCGTCGAAAATTTTACCGTTGGCAACGCAGTTGAAGGCCACGCCGCCCGCAAGGCAAACGGCCTTGGCGCCGGTTTTCGCGGCGAGTTTTTTCAACATCCCCAGGTAAACCTCTTCCAGCCGGGCCTGCAGTGTGGCGGCCATGTCGCGATGGCGCTGCTCCAGCGGTTCTTCCGGTTGGCGCGCGGGCGCTTTCAAAAAACGCGGCATTTCGTCGGAAAACATTTTGCCAAGTGTCGGCGTCTGGTCGGAGTCCGCCCAGGACATTTCCGGCCCGGTTCTGTGATGCGTGAAATAGTCCAGGCCGAGCTTGAAGCCGAAGTCGCCGCCGTTCGGATTGAAATGCAGGATGTCTCGGAATGACTCCAGATACGCGGGCTGGCCGTAAGCCGCCAGGCCCATCACTTTGTATTCGTCGCCAAATTTCAAGAAGCCGAGGTATTGCGTGACCGCGCTGTAATAGAGTCCCAGCGAATGCGGAAATGCAATTGCGCCGTCAATGCGCATGTGATTGCCGCTGCCAAGTCCCCACATCGAGCTGGCGAAATCCCCGAGGCCGTCGGCGGAAAGCAGCGCCGCGTTTTCAAAGGGAGAAACAAAATAGGTGCTGGCCAGATGCGCCTGGTGATGTTCCACGCGGTGAAACTTCGCGGCAATCTTCGCCGGATCGGCGTCGAATGCGCCCGCCAGCGCCACCGGAATTCCCGTGAACTTGGTAATTACCTTTGCGCGTTCACGGGCAAACGACGGCATGCGTAGCGCGTAAAAGAGTTTTGTGCCCAGGCGCGCGTACGGATTTCGCGGAACGGCCACGTGATCGAGATCCGCCAGCGTGATGCCCGCTTCCTTCAGGCAGTAGCGAATCGCAGCCGCCGGAAAGCCTGCGGCATATTTCACCCGATTGAAGCGCTCTTCTTCCACGGCGGCGACCAGCTTGCCGTCGCAAACCAGCGCTGCGGAAGCGTTGCCGTGATACGCGTTGATGCCGAGAATATTCATATTCGAATCCACCAGTGTACCGAAAACGGCCTTGTGTTGTTATCCAGCCGACGCGCCAAAAGAATGAGCGGCTCAGTTTAAATGGCGGTGGCACCATTCATTCAGGACATATAGGGACCACGGGCGGGACCAGGTGGTTTGCCCCTGCAGAAAGTTGTTCCACACGGTTTGCACGCCGGTGGAGTGGAGATGGGAAGCCAGGGCCGGCGCAAGATTGGCGAAACTGTTTTCGATTCGCGGCTTCAGCGCAGTGCGCATCCAGTCTTCCCAGGGAAGTGTGAAGGTGCGCTTTTTCTGCTGAAATATTTCGGTGGGGAGCAGTCCCTCAAGCGCGGCGCGCAGCAGGGCTTTCGGCGCATCCGGCCGCACGCGCGCGGCATCCGGCAGCGCGCACATAAACTCCACCAACGGCGTATCCAGCAGCGGCACGCGCACTTCCAGCGAGCAAGCCATGCTGACGGAATCCGTATCCCGCAGCAGCGTGCTGGTCATGTACGTGCGCATTTCCAGCCACGAGACACCGGCGATGGGCTCCAACTCGCGTGACTGGTCGGCGGTGCGCTCCAGCCAGCTGAGCCACGTGGGATCCAGCGTGACGCCGTCGGCGGCAATCGCGCTGTTGCGGAATCGCGGCTCCGTCAAGCGCCACAATTCTGAGGGAGGAAACAACAGCCGCGCGAAGAAATAAGGATGGGGCAGCGTGTTCGGCACCAGCCACGCGTCGCCGGCTTTTCGTGCAGCATCGGCCGTGCCGCGCTTCCCAAGAATTCCGCAAACCAGCGGGTAGCTGACCCTTCGAAATGCATCGGGTACGAATCGGGAGAGCATCTCCAGCCGCATGAGTTTTGGAGTATCGGCAAAGGTGCGATAACCCGCGAAGAGTTCGTCCCCTCCCAGGCCAGAAAGCGCAACCTTCAATCCCACTTGCCGCGCAGCCCAGGAAACAAAATAAGTGTTGATGCCATCCATCGTCGGCTGGTCCAGCGCGGAAACGGCTTCATCCAGCCGCATCAGCATGTCCGTGCCGTGGAGGGGAACTTCCGTGTGTTTGGTCCGGGTAGCTTCGGCGATTCGGCGGGCGAGTGGCGCTTCGTCGTATGGGGTATCCGGAAAAGAGAGCGTAAAGCTCTGGATGCCTGCCTGTGCGCGGGCTGCGAAGGCCGCAACTGCGCTGGAATCCAGGCCGCTGGAAAGAAATAATCCCACGGGAACATCGGCGATGAGGTGCGCGCGAACGGCGTCCTCCAGCAAAGCGCGAAGGCGCGGAACCGCAGCTGCAAAATCTTGTGGGCGTTTCGAATCGCGCGCGGCTGCGCTGCGGCGCGGGTCCCACCACGGCCGCGCGCGAGGGGAGCGGCGGCGGTCCGGAACATAGAGCAGAAGCCGGTGACCCGGCGGCAGTGAAAAAACATTCTCGATCAGAGTCAATGGCTCCGACACGCTGCCGAAGAGCAGGTAGCTTGTCAGCGCATCCGCAGAAAGCGAGCGGCGCACAGCGCCGGAAGCCAGCAAGGCGCGAAGTTCGGACGCAAAGGCGAAACCCTCATCCGTCTGCGAATAATAAAGTGGTTTGATGCCCAGCGGATCGCGTGCCAGAAAGACTACTGGGACGGTGGCGAAATGCTTGCGCAAATCCAGTAACGCAAACGCGAACATGCCGCGCAGTTCGTCGAGCAGGTCCTCTCCCCACTCTTCCCAGCCGTGCACCAGGATTTCCGTATCCGATTGGGTCAGAAAGCGATGGCCGGCCATCTGCAGACGCTCGCGCAATTCGCGATAGTTATAGAGTTCGCCGTTGTAAACCACCGCAACGTCGTGGGACTCATTCCAGACGGGCTGATGTCCGCCTGCGAGATCAATGATGCTGAGGCGGCGCATGCCCAAGGCCAGGCCCGGCACTCGCGGTTCATTGACGAGGTAGCCTTCTTCGTCCGGACCTCGATTGCGCATGGCCTCGGCCATGGAGCGCACGCGGTGTCCGGCATCCTCACTTGTGGAAGCGTAGGCGAATCCGCAGATTCCGCACACGCGCTATTTGATCTCCGGAGTGGAAAAGAATGTCATGGTGGCGCGGCTCAGGCTGGCGCGCAGCCGCAATCGAGGAACGCGCAGCCGGTAATCCGCCAGCAAAGCCAGGCAGATGCGAAGAATAAGAAAGAAGACCAGAGCGCACACCGAAAGGAAGAAATAAGCGAACGACCGCCGCTCCAGCAGAAGATTCCAGTCGAGAGACTCATCCCATCCGGGAAGCAACTTGTCGAGCGAACGGCGCACCACGGAACTCTCAAAAGGCAACGCGCTGACCCGCACGTGGGCGAATTTTTCATACGAATAGCTGGGAATGTAACCCGGAATCTGGCTGATGGCCTCCTGGAAGATTTTTGGATCTTGCAGGTCCTTGCGCGTCAAGAGATTCCCCTGCGTGTCCTTCATTATCACGCGATAGGTGGCGTCGACGATCACCCAACGGCCGTCCAGATTGACCTCAGCAACCACATGTTTCGCAGTACGATCTGGATTGAGCAGGAGCAAACGGCGGGATTCCACACCGGAACTTCGGGCGAGGTTCAAAAACGCATTGGTCGCGCTATCGCAAACTTCCAAAAGTTGCCGGTAGTTCAATGTGTCGGTGGGATCGTGCGCGGAAAGAGCCGCCGTGTTTGTGGCCTCCAGGCGCGGAGGTCCCACACGCATCCAGGTGAGGATCGCGTCCACTTTTTGATGTGGGGTGGAGGACTCCGGGATGATGGCGTCGGGAAAACCCTTCAAGTAGTCGCGAACTGAAAGTTCCCACATGCCGGTGGCAAGAGTGGCGATAATGGCGAGGGCCAGCAGGGCGTTGGTCGACCACCAGAACGTCCGGAATATGCGATGGTTGCCCACGGCGTCGAATCTGCCCCCGAGTGCAGGATTCTCCTACGAGTTAGAGAGCCCTGCAAGCTTTCGAAACAAGGATTCCATTTCGCGGACGGGCGATTCCCAGTCTAATCGCCGCGTGGCCGCCGCGCAACCTTTCTTGAGGCGCTCGAGCAGACCGGGATCGTCGAGTAACGTGGCCAGCGCCTGAGCGAGAGCGTGTTCGTCGTGACTCACCACAACTCCCGCAACATCGGCAAGTAAGGGCGCGATCCCGCAGCGATCCGTAACGATAACCGGTGTTCCCGCCGCGACAGACTCCGCGGCAGTGTTGCCGAAATTTTCATTTTGCGAAGGCAGCACAAAAATATCCGCGTCGCCATACGCCGTCCATTTGGCATCGCCGCTCAGCGGGGCTGAGAAATGCACTCTATTTTCCAGGCCAATCTCCCCGGTCGTTTGTTTTAGCCGCGCCAGCATGCCGGATTCGTCAGGGCCGACAAAGGCCAAGTGGGCGTTGGTTTCGGAGAAAGCTATTTTCGCGAAGGCTTGCAGTAGCATATCGGGGCTTTTCTTCTGGGAAAGTCTGCCGAGAAACAGGATCAGCGCGGCACCGGTAGGGATCCCCATCGATTTGCGAAAACCGCCGCGCGGTGGCATCTTCGCGGGCGGAGCCACGCCATTTCGGCGCAGCACAATTTTCTCCGCCGGAATACCCCCGGCGATCAATTCGTCTTTTTCCTGTTCGGCCGTGGCAATGATTGCCGCAGCGTTCGCCAGCATCTGCTGGCCGAACATCCTGTGGTAAAGGCGTTTGAGGCGAAGATTACGGACGATCGGCACAAACATGCCAATCGGCTCGACCACGTAAGGAACCCGCCTCTGGAACGCCGCGGCTGCGGTTCTGGCGCCTAGCAAATCGTACAATCCGAAAATGTGCGCCAAATCAAAATCTCCAAGGCGCGCACGAAGATATCGCGGCAAAGCCGGGTTCCAGCTGATGGCGCGATAGTGCAGCCAATTGGGCAGATAAATCGCTTTTACGCCGCGGACTTCACGCTTTTTACCGAACGGACCGCTCTCGGCCGCAGGTTCATCGGGAAGTTTCGCCAACCGGCGGTCGAGTCCCCAATCAGCGGTCAGCACCGTAACTTCGTCGCCCAGTTGAGTAAATCCTTCCGAAAGCGCGCGCACTTTTTCAGGAGGCCCGCCAAACTCGAAAAATGGAGCATAGGTCTGGGTGACGTTCAGGATTCGCATAACTCGCGCAGGATGCGCTTGAAACTCTTTGAAAAAACGTTGAACCGGTATTCTTTTTCCACGCGTTGCCGGCCGGCTTCGCCCATCTGGCGGGCCTGCTCCGGGTTGCACAGCAGCGCGTCGATGGAAGTGGCAAGTTGCAGCGGGTCGCCATGCTGCACGACGTAACCCGTCACGCCGTCCTGGATCACCTCCGGTGCGCCGCCGTGTGCGCCGCCAATCACCGGTTTGCCGTGAGCCATCGCTTCCAGGTACACAAAACCAAAGCCTTCGCCGCGGCTGGGCAGCGCAAAGATTTCCGCGGCTTCATAACAAGCGGAAAGCTCCCGATACGAGATGCCACTCAGAAAATGAACATGGCGCTGCACGCCCGAATCGCGAGCAATGTGTTCCAGCCAGGCACAATCGTCGCCAGAGCCGACGATGGCGAGTTGCAGCTCTGGCCAGCGAAGCAGCAGGCGGGGCATGGCCAGAATCAGTGTGTCCATTCCTTTATAACGTTCCGCGGCCAGCCAGCGTCCCACGCTCAAAATCACGCGGCCAGCTGGAAAATCGGCCGGGAGCGCGGGTGCTGCGCCACCAGACGACTTGAGAGCAAAATCCGGGTCCAGCGCCCAGGGCAAAACGCGAATGTGATCCTCCGCAACGCTCTGTACGGAAACGAGGTGGTCCGCGGTGGCCTGACTGGGTGAGAGCACGAGGGTCGCTTTGCGCAATGCATTGCGCCGTGCGGCGGGAAGCGGCTCCCAGACCTCAATGCCGTGCGTGCAAATCACGCTTTTCATGCGCGGGGCCAACAAGCGCATGGCGCGGACAACGGGCCCAAGATTCGGATGCGCCGCCAAGACCAACTTCGGCTTCCGGCGTGCCGCACGCAAGGCGCCCGCGATAAAGCGCCCCTTCCCGCGATCCGCCCCGGTGAAGACGAACTCGCGATCCGCAACTTGCATGCGATGAAGCTCCTGGGAGTCATTAAGGCTGAGAAAGCGATACTCCATTTTGTGAGAGGCGGCGTATTCGCTCATCACCAATGCCAAATGCCGCCCGGCGCGCTGAATGCCACCGGGCGCGTCCAATTCTGGGAAGAGGCCAATGAGCACGCGGTGAGTCTGCCAAACCAGAGAGCACAAACGCAAGGACTGACTGCAGCGGTGGGCTCCAACCTGAGATGCTTCAGGGGATCGGCTGCGCCAGCGGAGCGATCTCTTGCAAACTGCCGACATAGAAGTCCGCGGGATGAACGACGCGGTCATGCTGGCCGAACCCGTAACTCACGCCGATAGCCAGAGTGCCGGCGTTGCGCGCGGTCTGCATATCCACATCGGAATCCCCGATCATGGCGGCTTGGTGCGCAGGAACTTGCAGTTCTTCCAAAATCACGTGCGCGCCCATCGGGTCGGGCTTTTTCCTGGCAAAACTGTCGCCGCCATAAATGGCGCGAAAATATTTTCGCAAGCCCAGGGCCTCCAGGATTTCCACGCTCATGTTTGCGGGTTTGTTGGTCAGCACGGCCATTGGCTGGCCTTGCAGCGCCTGCAAGCCCTCCGTGACGCCGGGATAGACGCGCGTCTCCACAAGATTGTGCTGCTGATAACGCGCCAGGAATATCTCCAGCCCCTGCCGTCGTTCGTTGTCACCCGCTTCACTACCCAAGACGTCCGCAACCAGCCGTGGCGCGCCATGCCCGATGTAACTCGCAACGGTTTCGAGAGGCAATTCTTCCCGTTTCATTTCCCGAAGCATGAAATTGACCGAGTTCACCAGGTCCAGCTTGGAATCAATCAGCGTCCCATCGAGATCGAAAAGGAATGCGCGAAGCAAAGGAAATCCGGTTTTAGTCATCCTTCCTTTATTGTAATACGCTCATAACCCGTCGTTCATGCGCGCTCGCACCCGCTTCTTCCTTTTTCGGACGGACAGGATTTCGCGTAAACTAGAAGGCTAATCGAGCTGCAATATTCTCTCGGGAGAACCCATGGCCCTGGTTTATCCGTTTCGTGCATTCCGTTACAACCCTGAAGTCGCTCCGTTCGATCGCGTCCTCACGCAACCCTACGACAAGATTTCCCCTGCCCAGCAGGAGAAGTATTACGCCGCCGACCCGCACAATTTGATCACCGTGGAGAAGGGGCGCAGCTTCCCGGAAGATACGCCGCAGAACAATGTCTATACGCGCGCGGCTGCGGCGCTGAAAAATTGGATCGCCGGACGCGCGGTGGCTCGGGATGCGCAACCTGCCTTCTATGCGTACTCGCAGGAATTCACGATTCCTGGCACAAGCACGCGCAGCACACGTCGAGGCTTCATCGGCGCGGGGAAGTTGGAAGACTATGCCAACGAAGTGGTCTTCCGCCATGAGCACACGCTTTCCGGCCCGAAGGCAGACCGCTTGGAATTGCTTCGCCATACGCGCACTCACACGGGGCAACTATTCATGCTGTATTCGGACCCCTCCCGAAAGGTGGATGCGATTCTTACGGAAATCGCGGCCACGGAAAAGCTAGTGACCGAAATGCTCGACGAGTATGGCGTGGTGCATCGTTTGTGGGCGGTGGCTGTTCCCGCAAGAGTCGCGGCGATAGAGGGCGCCATGGAAGAACAGAAACTGGTGATTGCCGATGGCCACCATCGCTATGAAACTTCCCTGAATTTCCGGAATGAAATGAGGACGCGCGCCGGGAAACTCCTGCCGGATGCCGATTATGAACGCTCGATGATGACGTTTGTGAATACCCAGAGCGAGGGGCTGATTATTCTGCCGACGCACCGCGTGGTTAGCAACTTGCGCGATTTTTCCTGGAGCGCAGTGAGGCGTTATCTCGAGCCGTGGTTCGCAACGGAAGTTTACTCGTTCACCAACGATGCCCAACGCGAGGAAGCGGCGAAAAAGCTTCGCGCCGGGTTGACGCGGGCAAAAACGCAGCGCGCGATCGGCGTTTACCCCACGCCCGGCTCAGGCCCCAGTGCATTTTATCTATTGACCCTGCGCCCGGAAGCCGACCTCTTACAGATTTTGCCGGGGCTTTCGCCACTGCAACGCAAATTGGATGTGGTACTGCTCCATCAAGGCATCCTGGAACCCGCGCTGGGAGTAACCCCGCACGCCGTTGTCGCCGAGTCGAATCTAACCTATGAACGTGAGTTCAAGGCGGCGCTGGATGCCGTCGATCACGGCGCGCAGATTTCCTTTTTGCTGAATCCTGTGGACGTGGAGATGGTGATGAAGGTGGCGACCTCGGGCGAGGTAATGCCTCAGAAATCCACGGATTTTTATCCAAAGTTGATGAGCGGGATCACGATGTATCGGATCGAGGAATAACGCACTGCGGGGGAACACTTCAGGAAAAAAAGTGGGGCAGGCTGACGCCTGCCCCCGCTGAGGTAATCGATTACGCCTTCGAAAAGCTTGCGACTGCTTCCGCTTCTGTGTTGTAGACGTCAAAAATCGTCATCAACTTGGTGATCTGAAGAACTTCCGTAAACTTTGTCCCTAGGTGGCACAGCCGCAGGGACGCACCTTGCGCCTTGGCGCTGTGATGCGCAGACACCAAGGTACCCAATCCTGCGCTGTCAATGAACGTGATGTTGTCCATATTCATCACGATCTTTTTCTTGCCCTCGGCGATCATGGCCTTCACCTTTTCGCGCAATGCGTTGGACTCTTCGCCCAGCACGATCCGGCCGTCCATTGCCACGACGGTTACGCCGTCCACTTCCCGATTTGTCATCTTCAATGCCACGTTATTCTCCTCCTGGACCGAACACGAATCCGGCGGCAACCCGGCCCGGAACGGCAAAGCATATATGCTTTTAGTGTATTTCGCAAAGCGGTCTTTGCTCGGTTCCCGACCGCCGGGCGATTAATAGTAGTCCGCGCAGGACATGTAATACCCGCATATGTTGCAGATCAGCTTACAGCGCCTCGATTCCAATCTTTGCGAACATACGGGGCAATACCGTGAGGCATCTTCCTGCCGGTGGCCGGAAGCTCGCTCCGACAATTGCAATGACTGGCCAGAGTCTTCGACCACCACGCCCCTAGCTGCCGCAGGGGCCATTTCCTGCTTCCCGGTATATTTCACGGCCCTCCGGTTATAGCACATCCCGCGCCGCAGGGAAAAGCCCAAGGGCAATTCGCAATGAAATTAGAGAAACGTTGAACCCGGCGGGGGCATCCAATATAATGACGCGCAGGAAGGTGCTTCTTTACAGGTAGCCACCATGCGACGGATCTTCCTACTTCTCTCGTTGGCCTTTCTCTTACCCGCAATTGGGCAAGCGCAGCACCCTGCCGGGGCAGCCATGTCCGCGCCAATCGCTCGGTTTTCCTCCGCACCCATGGCGGTATCCGCTCCCCGTGTGGCCGCGGCTCACCCGATGATTGCCGCACACCCAGTTTCGCGACCCATCACCAGGACCGGCACTCGCATCAGCGCTACTCCAAGGGCGACTGCCCATCCTACGGGCTGGAATCACTCAACGCAGCACGCTACGAATTCTGTGGGTCCCGGCTATTCGAATGGCTACAACGTGACGAACGGCTATCCGGTTCCCGGCCTTGGCTTTGACTATCCTCATTACTTTGCCACGCATCCCAACGCGGGTCGCTGCCGTTATAACTGTTCTGGTGGCAGTTTCGTGGTTCCTTTTGGAGACGGCGGTTTCTACATTCCAACGCCGATGTATGCGTACGCCGTGCAACCCGCCGAAGCGCCGCCAACCGAAGCCGCTGATTCTGGGGACCAGGTGGCGCAGACCGAAGAACCGCCGGAACAGAATTATCCGAGCTATCCGAATCCGCCCGCGCGCGTTGCACCGCAGCCGGTGCCCAAGCAGTCGGAATACGTTTTCGTTCGGCGTGACGGAACTCTTATTTTCGCGGTGGCCTATTCGTGGATCAATGACCGCTTGCAATACGTGAGCGAAGAGGGCCTTCGCCGCACTGTGCTGCTGAACACCATAGATATGGACGCGACGCAACAGTTCAACGACCAGCGCGGCGTGCCCATCCGTCTGCCCGCCTGAAGTCCTTCCTTTTTCCACTAACGAATCGATCACTACATTGTCATTCCGAGCGAAGCGAGGAATCTGCTTTCGCGATCGCCCGAGAAGAAAGCAGATCCCTCGGGCAAAAACCGCCCGCGGAATGACACGTGGGGTTGCTACCGCCCTGCCCAGAAGGTGAACTTCATAAGGTGGCCCGCTAATTTTTCCGGATGGGTTCGGGCATCACGTAGCCCGATGAGGCGGGCAAGCCCGCGCGCTCCAGTTGCACGGTGCTGTGCTCGATCTGGAAGTCATCCACTAGTATTTTTCGGATGGCCGCCAAGATTCTTTCGCATTCGTCCAGGTGCATATCCGGGATACGCGCGTGACAGCTAAGAGCGTTGTGCGAACCCCCCAACGACCAGATGTGGATGTCATGCACTTCCTGGACGTGCTCGATCTTCAGGATGGCGCGCGCAACTTCCTCCACGCCGGCGGTTTTGGGCCGGCCCTCCAGCAGGATATGCGCCGATTCCCGCAAGATCCCAATGGAGGAATACAATACCAGGACGCCGATGGCCAGCCCGAGCAGAGGGTCAATCCAATTAGCCCGGGTGTACTGCATCACCAGTGCCCCTGCGATGATCGCAATGTTGGAGAGGGCATCGCCGAAGTTGTGGACCAGGATGCTGCGAAGGTTCAGGTCCGAGTGGCCGCCCACCAGCGCCAGTGTGATGCCGCCATTCACCACCAGCGCGGCAATGGACGTCCAGATCATCCAGCTTTCGACCACAGCCACCGGGGACCGCAACCGGTCAATCGCCTCATAGCCCAACCACAGGGACAGGATCACCAGCAGAATCGCATTGGTGAACGCGGCGAGCGTTCCCGACCTGTGGTACCCGAAGGTTTTTTCCGAGTCGGCGGGACGTTCGGCCCACCGCATTGCCAGCCAGGAGATTCCCAGGGCCGGAACATCGCTCAAATTGTGCACCGCGTCGTTCAGCAGCGCCACGGAGCGCCCTAGGATGCCACCAAATACCTCTGCCACCACCAGCGCGAGGGTAGCCAACATAGCCCAGGCCAACACCGAAGGCCTCATCGGCGGATGGGCATGCCCGTGGTCATGACCGTGATCGTGGCCGTGCCCATGATCATGCGAATGGCTGTGCCCCGGAGAATCGGAATGCGTGTGCATGGCTCGCCTGTCTATTCTATGAGGTTGCGCCTTACTCCGCATTATCAACTCTCAACCTGTTATTGGAAACTATGACAACACACGGCAGCGAATTCGTTGACGCTCCTACCCTTGACTGCCACTATCACAAAAGGGACGGAAAGGCGGATTGGCTTCCTTCAGCAAGGGGGTTGTCCTGCCTGCCCGCCGGTGCGCATGAGCAGCCCGATTGCAAAATTGAGTTTTTGGGGAGTCCGTGGCTCGACGCCGACCGTCGACCCCGCCACCTGGCGTTATGGCGGGAACACGCCTTGCCTCGAACTGGTGGCTCCGGATGGCACCAAGTTCATCCTGGATTGCGGCACCGGTTTGCGCGTACTGGGAAGCCGATGGGCGGCGGACGTTGACGTGGTGTCTCCCACCACCCACATTTTCGTAACGCACTACCACTGGGATCACATCCAGGGACTTCCGTTCTTCTCCCCGCTCTACGACGAAAAAAATCAATTTCAGTTTTACAGTTTCCGCTCCAAGTTCCTGGGACCCGATTCCCTGCGCCAGGTCTTCGAAACCCAGATGGCCCTGCCCTATTTCCCCGTCGATTTCTCGGCCATGAACGCGCGGCGCAAATTCCGCGAAGTAGAAGGTGGCGAATCCTTCCAGATCGGGGAAAATCGCATCACGACTCGCTGGCTGAACCATCCGCAGGGCTGCCTGGGATTCCGCATCGAGACACCCGCGGGAATTGTGGTCTATACCACCGACAATGAGCCTGGAGTTCCGGAGTTCGACAAGAACCTCCGCGAACTGGCCGCCGACGCAGATATCTTTATTAATGATGCGCAATATTCTCCTTCGCAGCTTGCGACCGATCGAAAAGGCTGGGGGCACTCATCCTGGAAAGAAGGGGTGAAAGTCGCGCGCGATTCAAACGTGAAAACCCTGGTGCTGTTTCATCACGATCCGGATTCCACCGATCGCGTGGTGGATCAACTCCTTCGCCACGCGCGGGAAGAGTTCGACTCCGTTTTTGCTGCCAGCGAGGGGATGGTCATCACGCTGGGGGCGGCCAATGAGCCTGTCCAGGCGCATATGCCCGGCTCGCGGACATCGCTTCGCCGTGAAGCGCAGTTCCAGGCTTGTGTGACCGGCGTGAGTCCGGATGGACAGAAATTCGAGGAACAGACCGTGGTGCGCGACCTCTCCATTCAAGGCGCGCTAATCCTCTTGAAGCACAGCCCGCGCATGCAATCAGAAGTCCAGGTGGTCATGCAGGCGCCGTCTGCCGAGGGCATGCAGGAGATGGTCCTGCGCGGTTACGTCGTGCGAATTGAAGAGGGCGCGGAAAAGGGAACCACGGCAGTCGGCGTGGTTTTCACGGACTGACACGACGGCCGCGGCAATCCTGCAGCGAGATTGGCCTTCCCCAAAATTTAATTCAGCTTGGCGATCTTCTGATCCAGGTGTTCCAGCGCGGCTTCCAGGGATTTGCGGTGATTCGGGTGAGTGGCGGCTTCCAGATCGTTTACGATGCGGACCCGGGAAAGTTGTAGATCGCGGCGTTCCTGGTCACGGCGCAGATCTTCGGGCGATTTCGGCCCCGATCCTGAACTAGAACTCATAGTCTTTTTCGCTTCCACTTGAGACTCAACATCTTTGCTTTCCCATCCTCTCGCCATTCCTTTATCTTGACACAGTAAGCTGGCATTCGGCGATGCCGCAATCCGCTGGCGCCTCCGGATCTACGCCCCTGCTGCCCGTTTCTTTGGAACGGCAGTCACCGTCGAAGGGCTAGCCGCCAGAATGGATTCCTCCGCCAGGCGCGCGAAACGCTCCGCGAAAACGCCGTGATAGCAGAATTCCGCTTTGTTGTCGCCCCAACGTGCCCGCAAAACCCACCCGTTCGTTCCGGGCTCCACCCGCAGCCTGCTGATCTCCGCCACGGGAATCACCACCAGCGGGTGAAAGTCGGCGTCGAGCGCCCAGATATGTTCCGGGGAAATGAAAAGCCGTGTCGTCGCTGCGGAGGCGTTGCCGGGCTGGTACTCCCCGCCGCTCACCACCGTGCGCGCGCCAATTTCCCGGGCCTTGCGATCCGTGCTGGACTCCGCTTCGGCGGGAGGTAGCAGCACTGCCATAACAAACAGTCCAAGTCCGAAGATGGCCGTGAACCACCCATTCCACAGGGTCAATGGCAAAATCACCAGCGCCGCCCCGCAGAATCCCATCGCCACGCGCAGCAATGTCCAGGAGCTTTCATTGCGATGCAACTGCAGGAGGCGTGGAAATCGCCGCAGCGCCAAAAACAATGCCGCACCGATGAATCCTCGGATACGGGGCAGGAATTTTGCGTCTTCGGTGCTGATCGCTGTGGGTGTCGTGCTCATGTCTGGGGTGTCGGTTATTTTACCTCAGCCTGCAGCCCTTGTATCTCCCTCATTCTGGCAAACGCGCGGCGCACGTGGGGGATGGTTATGGAGCCCCCGACGACCATCGCAACGTTGAGGGCGTCAATCACCTCGCCCCGCTTCCAGCCCACCTCCCCGCAGCGAACAAGGTGATAAGTGATGCAGTCATCGCAACGCAGGACCGTCGAAGCGACCAGGCCCAGGAGCTCTTTCGTGCGGGTGTCGAGCTCCCCCGGCTCATAGGCTTGATGGTCCAAGGAGAAGAAGCGCTTAATGCCCAGGTGGCCGCAATCGAGGATCTCCTCGTTGAGCTCCGTTCGGTTTTTCTGAAACTCGTTGATTTCGTTGGACATGTCTCCTCCGATCAGTTGGACAGCTCTAGCATTTCGCCCTTCCGCCCAATCACGTAGCCAGGCCGCGCGCCAGTGGGCTTTCCGGCGTCCCAGACCAATGTGCCATTAACGAATACCTTTTCGATGCCCGTGGAGAGTGCCGTTGGGTCCGCAAAAGTGGCGTGGTCAATTACTGAGTCTGGGTCAAAAAGCACCAGATCCGCCACCGCGCCTTCCCGGATTACCCCGCGGTCTTTCCAGCCCAAGCGCTGCGCCGGGAGCGAAGTCATTTTTCGGATTGCTTCGGGGAGCGTCAGCCAGTGCTTCTCCCGGACGTCTAGTCCCAATACCCGGGGAAACGTGCCGGCACCGCGTGGATGCTCGGAGCCGATGCCGCCGTCGCTGGCCACCATCACCCAGGGCTGCTGGTAGAAGGCTTTGATGTCGCTTTCAATCATGGACTGCCCGATGATGATGGCTTCGGTGTGCGCCGCATCGCCTTCACGGATGAGGCGAATATACATCTCCACTTCGGAAAGTTTGTTGGCTTTGGCCAGATCTGCGATGGTGTGTCCCACGTAGGCGGGATTTGGAGAGAACTCGGTAATCGTGATGTGCGAGCCGCCGCCATAGCTGGCCAGCGCGGTGGCGACGCTCTTGGGATTTTCATACTGTTTGTCCGGGACGATCACCTTCAAGTTGGCGTGCCACGCGTCATACGGGTAACAGTCGGCGAGAAAATCCAGGCCATGTTTGCGCGCGGCCTCGATGACCTGGATGTATTCCGCCGCTTTGCCTTGCACGCCCATGGTTCCCAGCTTGATGTGTGAGTGCTCCACAGGTATGTGGGCGCGCTGCCCAATGGCAATCTCCTCGTTCAGCGCCTCGAAGGATTTGTCGGCTTCATCGCGGATATGCGTCATGTAGATTCCCCCGTTGGCCGCAGCGACTTTGGCCAGCGCCACAAGTTCGTCGGTGCTGGCGTAGCTGCCCACTTCGTATTCCAGGCCGCTGGAAAGGCCCAAAGCCGCTTGATTCATCGCCTGGCCCACGCGCTGCTCCATCAGGCGAATCTCCGGTTCGGTTGCCACGCGTTTGAAATTGTCGCCCATAATTTGCTGCCGGACGGTTGCGTGCCCCACAAAAGTGCCCACGTTCACCGCCGCTGGGTGTTCCTCCATCATGCGGGCCCAGCCAATGATAGGCCATGCGGACTCGCCGTCCGCCCCAACGATCAGCGTGGTGATTCCCTGCGAAACTTGAGTTTCTGCCGCCAGGTCATTCGGCAGTGTCTCCTCCGAATGGTTATGAATATCTATGAACCCAGGAGCCAGCACCAAGCCCTTTGCGTCGATGGTGCGTTCCCCCGGTTCCGGCTGAATCTCGCCGATTCCAACGATGTGGTTTAAGGCGATGCGCACATTGCCTTTGTAAATTGGCGCACCGGTGCCGTCCGCAATTCGCGCATTCAGAATCAGCAGCGAATCAGGTTTTTTCTGGGCCATTGAAGGGAGAATTGCAAGCGCGATGGCCGCGACGCATAGCAGCAGAACAGCAGATCGTTTCATAAGTTCTTGGATTTCCTCGAGGAAAAAGAGCAACTCGCTTGATTCCGCCGGACTCGACAACGAATTAACTTAGCACGAAAATTTGCGGCTTTTAGTAGAGAGGTACGGTGAGCGATTTGTTCGCCAACTCCGCTGCTCCCGGTTTTCCGGCGAGCACCAGGTTGGCCCAATCTACGCCCGCCCGGGAAATGCGCACCGCCTCGCTCGAGAGAGACTCTGGTCCGCCCGAATCGGAATTGCCGAAGAAAATGCGTTCCATTGGCCTGGACGCGATCATGCGGTTTTTCGTGTATTGCAGCGGGACGGCCATGAACATCGGATGCCCCCGGCGATAAAGGCGCACCTCCACGGGGTCCACGTTGAATTCCGGCAGCAGTCCCTGAAAATCCTTCAGCACTTTGCCCGCCAACGCTTTGCAATCGTCTTCGCTTAACAGGGTGGACCGCTCGGATTCGCGCAGCGGCGTGTAAAACGTCAGAATGTTGTACTTCGGCTTGTATCCGGGATTGTTGCGGATGGTCCAGTCGGCCACGATGAAGTCGGTGAAGGTTTTTCCCGGGCACCAGTTGTCGTAGCCTTTCCGGTAAACCGGTTGGTCAAAAATGATGTTGATCATGGGGTATGGCGCATAGCGCATCCGTTGCATGGCCTGCTTCTGCTCCTTCGGCAAGCCCGCCACGATCCTGGATGTGTAGAACTTCGGCGTGCACATCAGCACGACCTTCGCGGCGACCGTGGTGACTTTGTCGCCCTGCGTGTAAGTGACGTGCACTTCTTCTTTCTCCGCCACCACCGCCACCACCGTTGCGTCGTTCAACATGCGCTCCGCATATTGCGGCTTCAGCACCTCCACCAGTTTGTGGGTGATGCAACCCAGCCCGCCCGGCAGAATCACGCGCTGGTCGTCCGTTCCCTCGATTAAATATTGTGTGTCGGCAATTCCGATCAGCGCGGACGTGTCCTCCGAAACCGCGCCCCAGTTCGATGGCCCGTAGGCGTCCCAAAGCCGCTTGACCTCCGGCGCATAACCTTCGAGATATTTCGTGAACGGTTGTGAATCCAGTTCGGCGGCGTTTTTCTTGAAATCGATCTTCATGATGTCGTCGCGATATTTCTTGAAACTCGCGACCACATCTTTGGAGTACGGCAGATCGTTGATCCCCGAGCGCCAGATGTCCGGGGCGTATTTCCCATTGTCAATGATGGGATCCGGCATGTTCACCAGTGGCATATCCAGGCCGATTTCCTTCGCAAGGCGGTCGCCGTCATCGCCCCGGTAGCCATAAGCGGAGCCAGTGGCGAAAATCTGTCCTTCGTACTCTTCCTGATAGGCGTTGCCGCCGAAATGCTCCTCCTTTTCGAGCAGCAGCCAGTCCTGGCCCTTCAGGAAATAAGCCGCGGATAGGCCGGCAACTCCCCCGCCGACAATCACGATGTCAGCTTTCCTTGTGGCGTCAGGCTTTGGGAATGAGTGTCCGTCGCGCACTGCGTGGCAAACGTTGAAATGTTCGCCTTCCACAATGGGCGCGGATGCGGCGCCCGCGGGTTCGGCCATCAGTGCGTGATCAATTGGGAAGCCGGAGGCTACGGATCCGGCGACAATATACTTGATGAAATCCCTGCGTGTTTGAGGCATGAATTGAATTCCTCCTGAACTCAAGGCCGCTCCAGCAATTCCTGCGCTTCTTTGCCAGTGATGCGCGTGCGCATTTGATACCAGATCAGAATCAAAATCACGGACACCGCAAAAATCAGCGTGGAGATGGCGTTAATCTCCGGTGTGATCCCGCGTCGCAAGCGGGCCCAGATTTCCAGCGGCAAAGTATTATCCCTTCCGATCAGGAAGAAAGTGACCGCGATCTCGTCCATCGAAAGCGTGAAGATCAGCAATCCGGCAGCGATCAGGGAAAGCTTCAGGTTCGGCAGCGTCACTCGCCAGAAGGTTTGCCAGGGAGTGGCACCCAGATCCAGCGAAGCTTCCTCTTGTGCGCGGTCCATCTTTTGCAACCCCGCGAAAAGTTCGGTGGTTGCCACGGAGATCAGCGCCGTGCCATGGCCCAGAAAAACGGTCAACAGGCTCAGTTGCATGCCCGCAACCACCGCAAACATCAGCAGCGAAAGCCCCGTGATGATTCCCGGCAGAATCAGCGGCAGCAGCACCAGCCGGCGAAACACGGATTTGCCGGGAAACGTGGCGCGGTCCAGCGCCAGAGCTGCCAGCAATCCCAACGTTAGCGACAACGCCACCGCCCCCGCTGCCACCAGTAGGCTGTTCCCAACGGATTCCCAGATGGCCGCGTCGCTGAAGAGCAGCCGATACCACTGAAACGTCAAATGCCTTGGCGGAAAGCCGCCCACACCGTCGCGATTGAACGAATAGAGAATCAGCACCACCACTGGCAGGTAGAGAAATGCGAACACCAGTGCTGCATAAATTCCAAGGAGCGGCGACCGCCGGGCGTTCTGCGGCGCGCCGGTCATCGAAAGGCCCACCTTTTTTCCAGGCGCTCGGTCAAAAACAACAGCGAAATCGTCAGCAGCAGGATGCAGACGGAAATCGCCGCGCCCAGCGGCCAGTCGTACGCCGTGCCGAATAGGCTTTGCACGATATTGGCGATCATCACGCTCGAAGGGCCGCCCACCAGCAGCGGCGCGAGGAAATCTCCCAGCGTAAGAACAAACGCAAACGTGGCGCCCGCCAACAGGCCTGGAAGCGAAAGTGGAAGGATGACACGTAAAAATGTGGCGCGCGAACCGGCGCCAAGGTCGTGCGAGGCTTCCACGAGATTGCGCGGAATATGCTCCAGCGAGGCGTAGAGCGGCAGAAACACAAATGGTGTGTAAATGTGCGTGAGCATCAGAATCACAGCGAAGGGGCTATAAAGGAAAAAGCTCACCGGCTCTCGTGTGACGTGAATGTATTGCAGGAAACCGTTCAGCACGCCTTCCGAGCCAAGAATGGTTTTCCAAGCGTAGCCGCGGACCAGGTAGCTCACCCAAAGCGGCACAATCACCAGTTGATAGAGCAACTCCTTGCGAACGCCCGCGTGGAACGACATGTAGTAAGCCAGCGGGTATCCCAGAAGAAGCGAGAGCAGCGTAACGCCCGCTGCGATCCTCATAGTGCGAAACAGCACTTGCAGATACACGGGATTTTGGAACAGCGTGGCGTAATTCCGCAGGTTCCACTGGTGCACGATCATCCCGTTCCGCACCAGCCAGAAGCTGTTCGCAAACATCAGCGCATAGGGAAGCAGCAGGAAAATTCCCACCCATAGGATGGTTGGCAGAGAAACCAGCGATTTGTAAGCGCGCGAGTACATGTTTCGTTCACTCGCGGACGGCGACGGCATCCGCGGGTGAAAACCAGAATTCCTCTTCGGTTCGCAGCGAATCTCTCGCCGGGACGCGTGCGCGCAGTATCTGGCCGTCGAGTCCCAATTCCAGTTGCTCGCTGGAGCCGGAGAACGTGCGCTGGCGCACCACGGCGCGGAAGTGCACTCCGCCAGAAGGGGGCTCATTGCCAGCAATCAGGTGGATCGCTTCCGGCCGCAGTGAAAACAGAGCTTCGCCGTTGGGGAGCGGCGCACTCCACTGCAGTGCGCCAAGCCTTGCGATCCCGCCTTGCACTTCCGCCCGCAATAGATTCGTCTGCCCGATGAATTGCGCGGCGTAACATGTGGCCGGGTGCGCGTATATCTCTCGCGGCGAATCCGCCTGTTCCAGTGCCCCGTCTTTCAGCAGAGCGATACGATCGGAAAGCGCCATGGCTTCGTCCTGATCATGAGTTACAAAAAGAAACGTGATCCCAATTTCGCGCTGCAGGGATTTCAATTCGCCCTGCATCTGTTTGCGCAAGTTCGCGTCCAGCGCGGAGAGTGGCTCATCCAGCAGCAGAAGCTTCGGCCGGTTGACCAGCGCCCGTGCCAGCGCCACGCGCTGCTGCTGGCCGCCGCTCAGCTTCGTCGTGCGCGACGCCGCGTACTCTTCCATTTTCACCATACGCAACGCTTCCCGTACGCGACCCGGAATTTCAGTCTTTGCCGCGCCGCTCACCTGCAGGCCGTAGCTCACGTTCTCCTGAACAGTTAGATGCGGGAAGAGCGCGTAGTTCTGGAAAACAGTATTCACCCGGCGCTTGTAAGGCGGCAAAGTGTCCAATCGCGCGCCGGCCATCCAGATCTCGCCGCTGCTGGGCTGTTCAAAGCCAGCAATCAGCCGCAACAGCGTAGTCTTGCCGGATCCGCTTTCGCCCAGCAATGTCAAAAATTCTCCAGCCGCGATGTTCAGCGAAATGTCTTTTAATACTTCGCGAGCGCCGAAGCGTTTTGCGACGCCTCGGATTTCGAGTAATGCTTCCACCACGCTGGAGTGCGCCGGGATCACGGAGCGGCCTTAACCTCGTTCCAGATCTCAATGTATTTGGCGCGCCGCGGCACATCCTGCCAGAAATAAATTCGCTGCATGTAGGCGTCCGGATCGTCCAGATGCAATCCTTTTTTCTCCGCCTCGGTCATGAATTGCGCCGCAGTGGGATTCGCCGGCGTGTAATGCGTCACGTCGGTCACCTTTTTTTGCGTCTGCGCTTGAATCATGTACTCCAGAAAGGCGTAAGCGAGATCCTTGTTCGGGCTGGCCCTGGTAATCATCAGGTGATCAATCCACCCGGTAGTGTTTTCTTTCGGGATGGTTTCGCCGATTGGAAAATTGGCTTGCTTCAATTGATTGGTCATCAGCGGCCAGCCCATCGCCGCCACGATTTCGTGATTCTCAAACAGATTCGTCAACTCGCCGCCTGTAGACCAAATTTTCCGGATGTTGGGCTTCAGTGCCAGCAGTTTTTGCTTCACGGCTGCGAGTTCTTCGTCGGAGAGATTGTAAAGGTGCGAAGCGTCGGGCTTGTCGTAGCCCAACATCTGCGCGGCCATATACAGCGTGGACAAATCGTCCCACACGGAGATTTTCCCCTTGTATTTCGGGTCCCAGAAAATTCCCCAGGAATCCGGCGGCTGTGCGAACACCGTTGTGTCATAGAGCAGCGGATTCGGGCCCCACATGAACGGAACGCCAAAGGTCTGGCCGTTGGCTTTTACCAGCGGCATATCGCGCAGCTTGGCGGAAAGCTGCGAATACGTTGGCAACTTGCTCAAGTCCAGCGGTTCCGCCAGCCCTGCTTGCGCGATCGAAGCAGCCACATCGCTGGAGGGCGAGATCACATCGTAATTTCCCGCGCTGCCGCCGCGCAGCTTTGCCACCAGGTCGTCGCTGGAGCCCATATACGACGCGGAAACTTTGCAGTGATGCGCCTCTTCGAATGCGTGGATGAAAGACGGGTCCGCGTAGCCTTCCCAGACGAGCAAACTCGGCGATGTCTCTTTTTTCTGGCAGGCGCACAGCAAAAACACGCCGAGCAGCGCGATGCACGCCAAGGCAAGGCACTGCGCCTTACTTCGTTTCCGCCTCATAGACGATCTTGCCTCCAACAATGGTGGTGACGACCTTTGTATCACCGATGCCATGGGGGTCGATTTCAAAGATGTTTCGGTCCACCATGATCACGTCCGCCAGTTTGCCCTCGGCAATCGAGCCCTCGGTTTTCTCCAGCCGCCCGGCATAGGCCGCATCGAGGGTGTAACCCTCCACCGCCTGCGCCACGCTCAGCCGCTGCGAAGGAATGAACCCTTCTTTCGGCGTGCCCTCCGCCGTTTGCCGAGTCACTGCCGTCTGAATTCCCATCCATGGATCCAGCGTCACGACAGGCCAGTCACTGCCAAAGGCGTAACGTCCACCTGCTTCCTGAATGCTTTTCCAGAGCCAGCCGCGTCCGGCACGATCCGGACCGAGATTTTTTGCCCACACGTCCAGCGTGTCCGCATCCGGATAAGCATGTAAGGGCTGCATGCTGGCGATCACCCCAAGTTTCCCGAAGCGCGGGATGTCTTCCGCCGTGATCGTTTCAATGTGCTCGATGCGATTCCGGTGGTCTTTGGTGTGATTTTTCTTTTCCGCGAATTCGTAGGCATCCAGCGCCGTGCGCACCGCATAGTCGCCGATGGCGTGGGTATAAATCTGAACGTCGCGCTTGTCGAGTTCCGCTATCGCGGCGTTCAAATGCTCGGGACTCCAGTTCATCTCACCTTTTTTCGACGGATCATCCGTATAAGGAGCCAGCAGCGCGGCGGTGTGCGATTCCACCACGCCGTCCAGCATGATTTTTGCGCTGTTCGCATCCATCCAATCATCGTGATATTTTTTCCGGCCCGCTTCGATTTTTCCGAGGTCGTCGCCCGTCAGTTGGTGCAGGTCCAGCCGGTACGCCACATGAAAGCGCACGGAAAGTTGTTTCTCCTGACGCAATTCTTCCAGCACCGGAAGCGCTTCGAAATCGCCGCCTGCGCTATGAACGCGAGTGATGCCGTTCTGGTTTGCCCACTTCATTCCCGCGCGCAGAGCCGTCAGCACTTCCACGTGGTTCGGCTCCGGAATCACCTTGTGAATCAGCGCGTCCGCGTCTTCTTTTATCGCTCCGGTGGCCTCTCCGGTTTTCGGATCGCGGACAATCGCTCCGTGCGGAGGATCCGGCGTGCTGTTTGTGATTCCCGCCAGCGCCAGCGCTTTCGAATTCACCCAGGACGTGTGACTGTCGTAGCCTTCCAGGAAAACCGGGCGGTCGGGGAAAATCTCGTCGAGATACTTCTTGTCGGGCAGCGTGGCCTCGCCAAACATGGCGTAGTTCCAGCCGCGGCCTTGGATCCAATCATCGCCCGGGTGCTTCGCAGCGTACTCGCGCAGTCGTTTCTGCAAATCCGCCACGTCCTTGGCCCCTTCCAGATTGATCTCTTCCAGGGCGAGCGAGCCTTCCAGGAAATGTACGTGACAATCGGTGAAGCCCGGCAGCACAAGCTTTCCGCCTGCATCCACAAACTTCGTGCCGATGCCGCGATAGCGCTCCACTTCTTCGTCTCTCCCCACCGCCTGAATTTTTCCGTGCCGAATCGCAATAGCCTGGGCCCACGGCTTTGCGGGATCCAGCGTGTAAACTTTGGCGTGCACGATCAGGATGTCCGCCGGAGCCAGGCGCGCGGACTGCTGCGCGAACACGGGGCAGGTGACCACCGGCACAGCCGCCAACCCGGCAAATAAGGTGAGAATGAAACGTAGTTTCAATGCGGTCCCCAACAGAATGCGCTTGCCACCAGACAGGTGCAGCAAGCGCGTGAATTTTAAAAAGTGGGCGGCGTATTTACCCACAACACCCATGCTTCCGCGCGGCCCGGATTTTTCCACCGATGCGGCGTGGAACTTTCGAAATACAAGCTATCTCCCGCTTTCAAGCGGAAATGGCCTTCGTTATGCAGCCAGAGCTCAAATTCGCCGCGCAGCACGTGCAGGAACTCTTCGCCATCATGCGCATAGGATTCCCCGCTTCCGCCGCCCGGCTTCACGCGGAACAGGTGCGGCTCCATCGCCGTGTTGCCCCAGGCCAGCAGCTCCATGCGCACGCTGGCGCTGGTTTCCAGGATTTTGCGTTCGGACGCGCGTACCAGGTGCTGCGCGTCACCGTTGGTTTCAAACAACGACATGATGTTCGTTTTATAAAAGCGCGCGATGCGGCGCAGCGTGCCCACCGAGCAGCGCATCTGCCCGCGCTCCAGCGAACTGAGGAATCCCACCGAGACCTTCGTCGCGCGCGCCACCTGGGCCAGCGAAAGCTTGCGGCGCATGCGCAGCCGTCGGAAGCGTTGCCCGGGAAGTTGCGGCGCATCGGCAGGAGCGGAGACTACGCCTTGTTTTTTCAGCACGTGCACGATCGCCGCGGGATTCAGCCCGCGCGCGCGCCGCAGAAAAAGCGCACGCTGCAGCAGGCGCACGTCCGCTTCCGTGAACATTCGGTATCGGCTTTGTGTGCGCTGTGGGGAAACCAGGCCCAGGGCCTCCCAGGCGCGCAGCGCGGAGGAAGAAATTCCCACCCGGCGGGCCACTTCGGAGATGCGCAGCAGCGCCGGGGACTCCGGGCTTTTCGATGCGCTGGAGAAATTCTTTCTGCTTGACACGGCTCCCGGCTTTCTCTAAGTTTACGGGATTATAGTAAGGTTCAGCGGTCCGTAGCAACCACGAAGAATCTCCGTGCCGGGGCGCGAGTTCTTCAATGAAACTAGGGGTGAGTCAAATATGAAAGACGTAAAGCGCCTGAAGGTGGTGCTGTCGGCATCCTGCCGCAGCGTAGTTTGTTCCGCGGTCCTGCTTCTCTCCTTCCTGCTCCTGATCTCTCCCAACTCCAAAGCCCAGAGCACCGGCGGCCGCATTCGCGGCACGGTGACCGACGCCAGCGGTTCGGCGGTGGCTGGCGCCCAAGTGACGCTGATCAATGAAGGCACGAATACGACGCGCGAAGCGCAAAGCTCCGCCAACGGCGAATATCTTTTTCTGGAAGTTCCGGTCGGCAGCTACGAAGTGGATGTCGTTCAGGCCGGTTTCAAGAAATACCAGCGCAAGGGAATCGTTCTCGTCCTCAATGAAATTGCCACGGTAGACATTGCGCTGCAAGTCGGCGGCGCCACGGAAACCGTGGAAGTCACCGGCGCACCCCCGGTGATCGACACCACCACCACACAACTTGGCGCGGTGATGACCGACCAGTCCGTGCGCGAACTCCCGCTGAGCTCCCGCAATACCTACCAATTGCTGCAACTGCAGCCCGGCGTGCAATCCCAGCTCGGCGCAGATCTTTTCTATGGCAGCAATAACCCCGGCGTGGTTTCCGTGAACGGTGGCCGCGGCCGCTCCAACAACTACATGGTGAACGGCGGCGACGGCAACGACATTTTCGTGAACACCCCCGCCATTCAACCTTCACCGGATGCTATCGAAGAGTTCCGTGTGCTCACGAACACCTTCGACGCCGAATATGGCCGCAATTCCGGGTCCGTCGTTAACGTGGTCACAAAGTCCGGCACCAACAGCGTCCACGGCGACGTCTACGAATTTATTCGCAATACGGCGCTCAACACCAAAGGGTTTTTCGATCAGTCCGTTCCCAATTACAAGCAGAACCAGTTCGGTGCCACTTTGGGCGGCCCGATCAAAAAGGATAAGACTTTTATTTTTGGTTCCTATGAAGGAAATCGGCTGATCCAGGGCATTTCTTCGGGACAGGTTTTTCTCCCCACCGCCGACGAAGCCGCCGGCAACTTCAACCAAACCGATGCCACGGGAGCCCCGGCCCAACCTTTTGCGGGTACCCTGAGTGATCCCAACTTTGCAACCATCCTGAATAATCGCCCAGGCTGTGCATCGGCTGTGGCCAGTGAAGGTGGTGCCCCACTGGTGGCCGGAAATTCGTTCTCAGCAATTTTCCCGAATAACCAGATTCCCACGCAGTGCTTCGATCCCACGGCCAGCGCTCTTTACAATAACTACGTCAAGCCGGCGGGGACGGGTGTGGTTACGTATGCACCCAACCAGAATGAAACCGCCAATCAATTCACGGTGCGATTTGACCACAATTTCACGGCATCGGAGCGCTTCAGCGCCTATTATTATTTCAACGATGACGACACGACTGTGCCCTTCTCCAATTTTCAGGCAGCCGGCGCAAACATTCCCGGCTTTGGCGGAATCACAAAGACCCGTGTCCAGCAGTGGAATATTTCGCAGACCTCCACGATCGGCTCAACCGCCGTCAACGAATTTCGTTTCAATTATTTCCGTGAAGGGCAGGGCAACCTGAATCATCCCGTGAACATTCTGCCGAGTCTGCATGATTCTTGTGCTCCTATCGATTCGGCCAATTGTTTCCAGGACCCGAATCTCCCGGGCGCAGGAATTGCCACCAATATTCCCGGAAGAGAGGGAGTGCCTTTCATCACCACCAATGGAGGATTCGCCATCGGCAATAACTTCGAGGGCGAGTTGCCTCAGGCGGGGAATACATTCCAGTGGACCGACAATTTCAGCAAGGTGATGGGCAACCACAGCTTGAAGTTTGGCGGAGACGTTCGCCGTCAGCAGTTTAACCAGTTCTTGTATTACAACATCAATGGAGATTTTTCATTTCAGTCGGGAGGCGCGAACAACTCTCCGGGAGGCGTCAACTCCTATCCCGATTTCTTCCTTGGCACACCGACCAGCTATTCGCAGGGCGCCGGGCAGGGAGAATACATTCGCAATACATCGCTTTATCTGTTTGCCCAGGACAGTTGGAAGATCAGGTCAAATGTCACTTTGAATTACGGCCTGCGCTGGGAACTGAACACCCCATACATTGATACACAGAACCGTCTGCAAACCTTCCGGCCGGGCCAGGACACGACTCTGTATCCTTGCTGGCTATCCCAGACAGGCGCGGACACCATCAACAACACGGCGGGGGCTGGCACCGTGGCGCCCGGTGATTGCAGCCCAACTTCCACCCAAAGGGCCTATTTCCCCACAGGCCTTGTTTTCCCAGGGGACAAAGGCGTTCCGCAGGGATTGACTTCCACTTACTACAAGGCAATTGCTCCAAGAATTGGTTTGGCATATAGCCCGAACTGGTCCGATGGCGTCCTGGGTGCTATCGCTGGCGGGCCTGGGAAATCTACTATCCGCGGCGGTTTTGGTATCTTTTACAACCCGATTGAACAGCTGGTCATGGAGCAATTCAGCGCTGAGCCTCCCTTCGGCGTCAGCGCGTTTGCTTCTAGCCCACTCTTCAACACGCCTTTCATTTTGCAGGATGGCTCCCAGCTGCCGAACAACGGCGGCGGCGTGATCAATCAAACGCCGAACACCCCGTGCTTCGATCCCGCTGGTCCCAAGGGCTGCGTGGATTGGTCGTTGTTCCGTTCCGTTTTGCTCTTTGGTGAATTCCAACCACACCTGCGGACACAATACGCGGAGCAATACAACCTGACAGTTGAACGGCAACTGACTGCGGACATGCTCTTGCGCGTTGCCTTCGTCGGAACGCAAGCGCATCGCCTGCTGGCCTCCAGGGATTTGAACTACGGGAATCCCCAGACCTGCCTCGACATCAACGTTATTCCAGGACAGAGTTGCGGTACATTCAGTGCCGACAACTCCTATTCGTTAACTGTGCCGGCCGGAATGACGTTCCACATGCCGTATATCCCGGGACCGAACCCGGACGGGCCGAACATTCCGTGTCCAGCCAGCAATCCTACCGCACCTGCCGGCTGCACTATTGTTGGTGCGCCTGGTGGTACCCCGCTTACTCTTGTTGGACTTCGTCCCTATTCCTCGCCCAATTGCAATCCTTACACCGGCTCGGGTTGCCCTGCCGACGGAACTGCCGTCTTCAGCAACATCTTTCAAGAAGACACCACCGCCAACTCCAACTACAACGGTTTACAGGTATCCGTTGAGAAGAACTACTCGCACGGCTTGCTCTTCCAGGCTTCTTACACCTTCAGCAAGGCGATTGACCAGGGCGCCTCTTTCGAAAACGAACTCAACCCGATCAATCCTCGCGCAACCCGCGGCATCTCCCTGCTGAGTGCCAAGAACCGCTTTGTCTTCAGCCCAGTTTGGGAACTTCCCATTCCAAAGAAGGAAGGGTTTGCGGGAAAGATTGCCAATGGCTGGCAGGCTTCCGCGATTATCACTTACCAGAGCGGTTTTCCGATCCGCATCCAGGATCAGAACGACACTGAACTCCAGAGCAGTATTTTCTTTGAGTCCACCAATACCCCGTCTCAGGTCGGCCCCGTTCAGTTCCTGAATCCCAGGACGAACCTCAATGCAGCCTGGTTCGATACCAGCAGTTTCTGCGACCCCTCGAGTTCGCCTACTGTCAAGATACCGGTCTGCCCGACGCCCTACGGCAGTTTTGGAAACACTCCGCACGCCCTATGCTGCGGCCCGGCGCTCAGCAACACCGATTTGGTGATCGCCAAGCGAACTCCCATCACGGAGAGAATCAATACGGAGTTCCGCGCGGAGTTCTATAACACTTGGAATCACACGGAATTCACCAACCCGGACGGGAATTTTTCCAGTTCAACGTTTGGGCTGGTTCTGAACACCCGACCTCCTCGCGTCATGCAGTTCGGTTTGAAGATTCTCTTCTGACGCCAGGCAAGGAACCACCTTGTTCGAAAGCGCTCTGACGTCCTCAGGGCGCTTTTGCGCGAAAAGAATCAGTCAGCCGCGGATCGCTCCCGCCGCTGGGGGAAACGCGAAGAAAGGCGTAAACTAGAAAGCATAGTTCCCTCAGGAACCACGCCGTTTTCCTCGCTGAGAGAGATGGCCCAAAAGCCGCCTACACTGACCGCAGGGAACAGACCTGCCCCGGATGACCACATAGGAAGGCCCATCTGGACGGAGTTGCATCATGCACGAAGCACTGCAAAAAGAAATCGCCCTGTACGAGAAGCGCACGCCCAAATCCGCCGCCGCGCACAAAAAAGCGGAAACGCGCATTCCGCTCGGCGTTGCCAGCAATTACCGCGCGTACGATCCGTATCCCATCTTCGTTTCCGAGGGCCGCGGCAGCAAGCTCACCGATATAGACGGCAACGAATATATTGACCACAACCTTTGCTTTGGCACGTTGATGGCCGGCCACGGGCATCCCGCGGTCGTCAAAGCGGTAAAGGAAATCGCCGATCGCGGCACCACCTTCGGCATGCCCCACGGCATGGAATACGAACTCGCCGAGGAAATCTGCGCGCGCTATCCGGTCGAGATGGTTCGCTTCGGCAACAGCGGCACGGAAGCCACCATGCACGCCTGCCGCATCGCGCGCGCCGCCACGGGCCGCGACAAAATCCTGCGCTTTGAAGGCGCCTATCACGGACTGCACGACACGGCGCTCGTCAGCGTCAAGCCCAAGCTCGAAGACGCCGGCGACATTCACGCGCCCAACTCCGTTCCCGGCGGCCTCGGCGTCACCAAGGCCGTTCTCGACAACGTCACCGTTGCGCAATTCAACGACCTCGGCAGCGTTGAAAACCGCTTCAAACAGTTCCCGGGACAAATCGCCGCGGTAATCATCGAACCGATTCTGATGAACGTCGGGCTCTGCCTGCCGCAACCTGGCTTTCTGCAGGGCCTGCGCGACATCTGCACCAAAAACGGCGCGCTTCTGATTTTCGACGAAGTGAAAACCGGCGCGAAACTCGGCTGGGGCGGCGCCAGCGAATACTTCGGCGTCAAGCCAGACATCATCACGCTGGCAAAATCGATTGGTGGAGGCGTTCCCCTGGCAGCATTCGGCGCCAGCAGGGAAGTGATGGACCTGATCGTCCAGCACAAGGTCTTCCACGGCGGCACCTACAACACCAATCGCTTCGCGATGGCTGCGGGCTTGGCCGTATTCCGCGAAGTCCTCACGCGCGAAAACTACGCGCACGTGGACAAACTCGGCAAGAAACTCACCGAAGGCTATCGCACCATCGCGAAAAAAGCCGGCGTCGTGGGCTACGTTGTCAGCGCGGGCGTCAACGGCGCGCTGATGCTCTACCCCCAGGAAATCCGCAACTATCGCGACTGGCTCAACATTGACGTCGATATCTGGCGGCAATTCTGGTTCGGCATGGTCAATCGCGGCGTTCTTGCCATGCCTTATTGGTGGGACGAACAATGGACCATTTCCGTGCAGCACACCGAAGCCGACATTGATAAGCATCTTGCCGTCTTCGAGGAAGTTGCTCCCGGCCTGGCCAAGGCACAGCACGAACGCGGCGCCAAATTCGTCGGCGCCGCCGGCCACTAAGCGTCAACAGTCTGTAGGGCCTGCCCGCCGACGCCGTTTTCGCGAAGGCGGGCGGGCCGCTACTTTGGAAATCGCCCCTTAACGTCTTTGCTAAAAGGAGACGGCCGTTTGACCCTCGAGGCTCCAACCTCTCCCGCCGCTGAGGAACTCTCACACCTCAAACGCGTGCTCGGCAAGCGCGACCTCGTGCTCCTGTTCGTCGTCGCCGTTTTTAATCTCAACGTGTTGCCTTCCATCGCCGCCAATGGCGGAGTCACCATCTGGCTGTGGATTATTTCGCTGATTCTTTTCTTCTGGCCGCAGGGCATCGCCGTCATCGAATTGGCGCATCGCTATCCCGGTGAGGGCGGCGTCTATCTGTGGGCCAAGGAAGTCTTTGGCGATTTCCACGGCTTCCTTTCTGGCTGGTGCTATTGGACCAACAACATGATGTATGTCCCGACCGTGATGCTCTATTTTGTCGGCGTTTCCGTTTTTGTTCTCGGCCCGGGCCATGAGGCGCTCGCCGACAATAAACCGTTTGCCCTTGCCGCTTCGGTTGTGCTGCTTACGATCCTGGTCGTCCTCAACGTGATGGGCCTCGGCGTCGGCAAATGGATCAACAATCTGGGCGGCATCGGCACGTTCGTCGCCGCGTTCCTCTTGATGGGCCTCGGTGTGGTGATCTGCCTGAAGTTCGGGACCAGTATTCACTGGAGCGATTTCAAGATCCCCCCTAACCCGCGCTCCGTCCTGAATTCCTTCGGAGTGATCTGCTTTGGCCTCGTCGGTCTGGAACTCGCCTCCATCATGGGCGACGAAATCGAGGACCCCGGCAAAACTCTGCCCGGCGCCGTGGCCTGGGGCGGAATTCTTTCCGGGCTGCTGTACGTCGGCGCCACGCTGACGCTGCTGGTTGCCGTGGATAAAAACAGCATCAGCGTGTTGCAGGGAATTGTGCAGGCTGTCAGCCACATGGCCTCGCGCGTCGGCGCCGGATGGATCATCGCGCCGTTCGCGCTGCTCCTTAGTTTTTCTATCGCAGGTATCGGCTCCGCCTGGCTCGGGGGTTCCGCGCGCATCCCGTTCGTGGCCGGTCTGGATTCCTATCTGCCCGCGTGGCTCGGCAAGCTGCATCCGAAATACGCCACGCCTTATGGCGCGCTGATCGTGCACGCGGTTGTTTCGTTCATTCTGGTGGTTCTGAACTTTACGCTCACCGGCTCCGGCGTCCAGGAATCCTTTCAGCGCCTGCTTTCGCTTGCCGTGGTTCTGCAGCTCATTCCGTTTCTCTATATGTTCGGCGCGCTGCTGAAAATTGCCCTCGACGACAATTTTGTCCCCGGCCATTATGGACGTGGAATGCTCCTGTTCGCAGGCGGTTCTGGCTTGCTCACCACTATTCTCGGCATCGCTCTGGCCTTTTTCCCAGCCCAGCAGATTACTTCGCTGCGTTCCTACGAAATCTGGATGGTCGGCGGCACGCTGGGCTTCATCGGTCTCGCTGCTTTCTTCTTCTTTATTTATGGCGGCCGCAAAGCCGCCCAGAAATTGGCCGCGGGTTCTCCGGCCGCTTGATATTGGAATCAGGAGGAGCTGTATGTCGAGTCCAGCAAAGCCTGCCGTAAAAACTTACCAGAACTATGTCAACGGCCAGTGGGTCTCCGCTGCCAGCGGCGCAACCTTTTCCGTCTATGATCCTTCCACGGAAGAAGTGATTGCGCAGGTAGCGGAAGCCACCGCCGCCGATGTGGACAAAGCCGTGAAAGCCGCACGCGCCGCCTTCGATTCCGGCCCCTGGCCCGCCACCACCGCCCAGGATCGCGGCCGCATCCTCTTCAAGCTCGCCGACAAAATCCGCCAGAACCAGCCGATGCTCGCCGAACTCGAATGCCGCAACACCGGCAAACCCATCGTCGAAGCCGAATATGACATCGGCGATGTGGCCACCTGCTTCGAATATTATGGCGGCCTGGCCAATAAGGTGAACGGCAGCGTCATGCCCGTTCCCGCCAATGCCCTCAGCTTCACCCTCCGCGAACCTGTCGGCGTCGCCGGCCAGATCATCCCGTGGAATTATCCGCTGCTGATGGCCGCATGGAAACTTGCTCCGGCGCTCGCTGCAGGATGCACGTGCGTGTTGAAGCCCGCCGAGCAGACTCCCTTGACCGCGATGGAATTTGCGAATTGGCTCGAAGAAGCGGGCTTGCCGCCCGGCGTCGTTAACATCATCAATGGCGCTGGCGAAATCGCCGGTGCCGCGCTCGTCGCGCATCCCGGCGTGGATAAGATCGCCTTCACCGGCAGCGCCGCCGTCGGCAAAATGATCGTCAAGTCCGCGGCGGACACTCTCAAGCGCGTCACCCTCGAGCTGGGCGGTAAGTCGCCCAACATGTTCTTCGCCGACGCCGATTGGGAAGCCGCCGTGGATGGCGCGCTCTTCGGTGTGTTCATCAATCAGGGCGAAGTCTGCTCCGCCGGCAGTCGCATCCTGGTCGAGAAAAAAATCTACTCCAAATTTGTTGAAGCCATGACCGAGAAGGCCAAGCGCATCAAACTCGGGCCGCCGCTCGAGCGCGACACCAAGATGGGGCCGCTGGTCAGCAAGGAGCAGTACGATCGCGTCTCCTCGTACCTCGAACTCGGCAAAAAGGAAGCCAAAACCGCCATCGGCGGCGGACGCGCAAAATCATTTGCAAAAGGCTTCTACGTCGAGCCCACCATTTTCTACGATGTGGACAACTCCGCCCGCATCTCCCGCGAAGAAATTTTTGGCCCGGTCGCTTCCGTCATCCCCTTCGAGGACGAAGCCGACGCCATCAAAATCGCCAACGATACTCCGTACGGCCTCGCCGGTGCCGTCTGGACGCGCGACATCTACAAAGCCTTCCGCATCGTAAAGTCCATGCGCGCGGGAATCATCTGGGTCAATCACATGCAGCCCACTTACGTCGAAGCGCCGTGGGGCGGCTACAAACAGTCCGGCTTCGGCCGCGAACTTGGTCCCTGGGGCCTTGAGGAATATCTCGAAACGAAGCAGGTTTACGTCAATCTCGATGAAACGCCCATCGGTTGGTACTGAGCTAAAAGGATTTTCTGAATTCAAGAAAAGGGAATAGAACCATGAAAACCATTCAACTCCGCACGGAAGTTCCCGGTCCCAAGTCCAAAGCGTTAGTGGCGCGCCGCGAGGCTGCCATTCCCCGCGGTCCGGCGCTTGTCACGCCGATTTTCACCGAACGCGCCGAAGGCGCCTGGATCGAAGACGTCGACGGCAATCGCTACCTGGATTTTGCCGGCGGCATCGGTTGCCTCAACGTCGGCCACCGCGCGCCTCGCGTTCAGGCGGCGGTCCGCGCGCAGCTCGATAAATTCCTGCACACCTGCTTCGGCGTCACTCCCTATGAGTCGTATATCGCGCTGGCGGAAAAACTCAACGCCATCGTGCCCATCAGCGGCGCGAAGAAAACCTTTTTCGTCAACACCGGCGCGGAATGCGTCGAAAACGCCGTGAAGATCGCCCGCGTGCACACCAAGCGGCCCGCGGTCATCTGTTTTGAAGACGCCTTTCACGGCCGCACACTCCTCACCATGTCGCTGACCAGCAAAACGAATCCCTACAAAGTCGGCTTTGGCCCCTTTGCCCCGGAAATTTACCGGATTCCCTACGCCAACTGCTATCACTGCTCCTACGGCCTCACCTACCCGTCCTGCAACATGACCTGCGCCCACCATCTGGAAGACACTTTCAAGCGCGTGGTCGCCGCCGATCAGGTGGCTGCCATTATCGCGGAGCCCGTGCTTGGCGAAGGCGGCTTTGTCGTTCCACCGAAGGAATTTTTCCCGGTGATCCGCGAAATCTGCGACAAGTACGGCATCCTCTTCATCGCCGATGAAGTGCAGAGCGGCATCGGCCGCACCGGAAAAATGTTCGCCATCGAGCATTACGGCGTCGAGCCGGACATCCTCATCACCGCGAAATCCCTCGGCGGCGGCTTGCCCCTCGCTGCGGTCACCGGCCGCGCGGAAATCATGGACGCCCCGATCCCCGGCGGACTGGGCAGCACCTTTGCCGGAAATCCCGCGTCTTGCGTTGCCGCCCTCGCCTCTCTCGAAACGATTGAGCAAGATGGCCTGCTCGCGCGTTCCACCGCGATCGGCAAGCGGTTCGAAGCACGCGCCAAGCTCTGGCAGCAGAAGTGGCCTATTATCGGCCAGGTGCGCGGCCTGGGCGGCATGTGCGCCATGGAGCTCGTTAGCAATCGCGAAACCCGCGAACCCGCCGGCGCGCAAACAAAAGAACTTTCGCGCTACGCCTACGAGCACGGCCTGATCACCATCACCGCCGGAACCTATGGCAACGTCGTCCGCATCCTGGTTCCACTGGTCGTCACAGACGCGCAACTCGACGAAGGCCTCGACGTCCTCGAAAACGGGCTGGCCCACATCACTGAATCCAAGCAAGCCGCCCTGTCGCACGCATAACAGATCCGTCCATTGGAGCGCCAATTTCTAGATTGGCCTGTACTGGCCGACCTTTAGGTCGGCCACTATCAAACGCACCTAAATGTCAGCAATCGCAGGAGGCAAAAAAATGTCCACCGCAACCACAAATTCCGCCATCTCCCCAGTCACTCTCAAAGACATGCGCCTTTTCCGCGAAGCCAACTACGTCGACGGCCGGTGGATCCAAGCTGCCAGCGGCGCCACGCTCAACGTGGACAATCCCGCCACCGGCGAAATCCTAGGCAAAGTTCCAAAACTCACCTGCACGGAAACCCGCCACGCCATTGACGCCGCCCATCAAGCCTTCAAACCCTGGAGCGCCAAAACCGCAAAAGAACGCGCCGTCATTCTCCGCAAGTGGTTCGATCTGATGATGGAAAATCAGGAAGACCTCGCGCGCCTGATGACCCTGGAACAGGGCAAGCCGTTAACCGAGTCACGCGGCGAAGTTGCCTATGGCGCCGCATTTCTCGAATGGTTCGGTGAAGAAGCCAAGCGCGTCTATGGAGACACCATTCCCGGTCATCAAGCCGACAAGCGCATCGTGGTTCTCAAGCAGCCCATCGGCGTAGTCGCCTGCATCACTCCGTGGAATTTTCCGCTGGCCATGATTACCCGCAAAGCCGGCCCCGCGCTCGCCGCCGGTTGCACTGTGGTCATCAAGCCCGCCGCGCAGACTCCATTTTCCGCGCTCGCGCTCGCAGAGCTAGCCGAACGCGCGGGAGTTCCCAAGGGTGTGCTCAACGTCATCACCGGTTCGGCGAAAGAGATCGGCGCGGAACTCACCTCGAACCCCATCGTGCGCAAACTTTCCTTTACCGGTTCCACCGAGGTCGGCAAAGTGCTGATGGCGCAGTGCGCTGGCACCATTAAAAAACTTTCGCTCGAGCTCGGCGGCAACGCGCCCTTCATCGTTTTCGAAGACGCGGATCTCGACGCTGCCGTGGAAGGCGCCATCGCCTCAAAGTATCGCAACACCGGCCAGACTTGCGTTTGCACAAATCGCGTGCTGGTCCAGGATTCCGTCTACGATGCCTTCGCGGAAAAACTCGTCGCCGCCGTGAAACTTCTAAAACCCGCACCAGGTCTCGAACCTGGCGCTTCGCAGGGCCCTCTCATCGATAACGCCGCCGTGGAAAAAGTCGAAAGCCACATCAAGGACGCCGTTGAAAAAGGCGCCAAGGTGGTCGCCGGTGGCCATCGCCATGCATTGGGCGGCCGATTCTTTGAACCCACCATTCTTGTCAACGCCACTCCGCAAATGGCCGTGGCCCGCGAAGAGACCTTCGGCCCCGTCGCTCCGCTCTTCCGTTTCAAAACCGAAGCCGAAGCCGTCGCGCTCGCCAACGATACCGAATTCGGCCTCGCCGCCTATTTCTATGGCCGCGATCTCGCCCGTGTCTGGCGCGTTGCCGAAGCCCTCGAGTACGGAATCGTCGGCATCAACACCGGCATCATTTCCACCGAAGTTGCTCCTTTCGGCGGCGTAAAAGAATCCGGCCTCGGCCGCGAAGGCTCCAAATACGGCATCGAAGAATTCCTCGAAATGAAATATCTCTGCATCGGCGGCATCAAATCCTGATTCCGCCCAAAATGAAACTCCCCCTGCAGGGCCAAACGGCGATTGTCACCGGCGCGGGAAGCACCACCGGAATTGGTTTCGCGATAGCCAAACATCTCTTCCGCCAAGATGCCTTCGTAGCCATCGGCGCCACCTCTGAACGTATCCACCACTCCGCGAAACAACTCGACCCCTCCGGCGAACGCGTCCATCCCTTCATCGCTGATCTCACGCAGGAATCCGAAGCGCAGCGCGTAGTAAAAGAAGTAACAGAACGCACCGGCCGCATTGACATACTCGTCAATAATGCCGGCATGGCGCAGAACGGCAAGCAACCCGGCAACTCCACCGTACAGCAACTCAATTACGCCGAATGGCAGCAGCAGATTGCCATGACCCTGCACACCGCGTTCCTCATGACGCGCGCCGTGCTACCAATCATGAAATCTCAGCGATACGGCCGCATCGTCAACGTCAGCTCCGTCACCGGCCCGCTCGTCAGCAACGCCGGATCCGGCGCGTATGGCGCCGCGAAAAGCGCCATGGACGGCCTGATGCGCGCCATCGCCATCGAACACGGCCTCGACGGCATCACCATGAATGGCGTCGCTCCCGGCTGGATTCTCACCGGCTCCTCTCGGCCCGAGGAACTCGAAGCCGCAAGCTACACCCCGCTCGGCCGCGCCGGCACTCCCGACGAAGTCGCCGCCGCCGTAGCCTTCCTCGCCTCAAAAGAAGCCTCGTACATCACCGGCCAGATTCTAGTAGTCGATGGCGGAAATATCCTTCAGGAACTGAAACGCGCCTGAGCGCGTAGAATCTCAACTTGCCGTTGTGGCGGCCGCCTTCCGAGGCGGGCGCCTTTCCCGGGCCAGGCGACAAAGCCCACATCCCTTTATCGAGCTGTTTCCCGCGGCCCAGCCCCCGCCGGCTGAATCTGCACGAACTGCCACCCAAACCGTCCCTTGATGCACAAATGCCCGTTGGTCACGGAGTGATCCAGCGGCGAACTCACCTTCACAATTTTTCCGTCCTGCGCGTGCACCGTCAGGTCGCATCCAACCCCGCAGTAAGGGCAAATTGTGTCCGTTTGCGTTTGGCGCGTTTCGTCCCACTCGCCATTGCGGCGCATTTCGAATTCGGAACGGAACATCAGCGCGCCCGTCGGACAAACGCCGATGCAATTGCCGCAGTAGACGCAAGCCGAATCAGGCAAGGGAATCTCAAACTCCGTGGAAATATGCGCGCCAGAGCCGCGGCCTGCCACGCCGATCGCAAACGTGAATTGCGCCTCCACGCCGCAAGCCTGCACGCACTTGTAGCAGAGCACGCATTTGCCGTAATCGCGAACATACAGCTCGTTGTCTATTTTGACCGGCACCGCGTGCGTGGCGGCAACCTTTCCAAACCGCCCAGGCTCCGCGCCATAACGCTTGCGGTACTCCTCGAACGCAGGCCACGTGGTCAGGTCCACGGACGAGCCCAGAAATTCCAATACCATCTTTCGGCTCAGCCGCACCCGCTCGGAATCCGTCTGGACCGCCATCCCCGCTTCCACTTTGCGGGAGCACGCCGGCACCAGCACGCGTGAACCTTCCAGTTCCACAACGCAAAGCCGGCAAACATTCACCGGCGTCAGGTTTTCCAGAAAGCAGAGTGTCGGCGTTACGATGCCCTGCAGCCGCGCCGCTTCCAGAATCGTCGCTCCTTCGTTAACAAACGATTTGCGTCCATCGATCGAAATCTCCACCATCCGCACAGGTTGCGCGGCCGGTGTCTCCGGCAGCGGGCCGCGTGGCACGGGGATCAAGGATGACGGCGCAAGGGCGGAATCGCTCATGAAAAAAGGCTCCAGCGTTGGATGGCGGAAAGAATCGCGGTCGGCGCCGTTTGCCCCAGGCCGCAGATGGAGGCGTCGCGCATCGCCTGTGCCACTTCTTTCAGCAAGGCAATTTCACTCGCTGCCGAACCATTCGGTTGTTTCGCCGCCAGTCGCGCCAGGATCTCTTCCTGGCGCAGCGTGCCCGCGCGGCAGGGCACGCACTGCCCACAAGACTCGTGGTGAAAAAATCTGGCGATGCGCGCCAGAATTTCTTTCAAATCCACGGAATCATCAAACAGCATCACCACGCCAGATCCCAGGCTCGCCCCGATCGCGCGCACTCCCTCAAACGTCAGCGGCGTATCCTGTTCTTTAGGTGAAACAAAACTCCCCGCCGCGCCGCCAAGCAGAACCGCCTGCAACTCTCCCGTCCCGCCAATCCCGCCCGCTAGTTCGATCAATTGCCGCAGCGTGATTCCGAATGGCACTTCATAGGTCCCCGGTCGCTGCACATGACCCGACAGGCAAAACAGGCGGTAACCCGCCGATTGCGCCGTGCCAATCCCCGCATACGCGGCGCCACCATTCAGAATAATTTCCGAAATGTTTACCAGCGTCTCCACATTGTTCACAATCGTCGGCTGGCGAAACAGCCCAAACTGCGTCGGAAATGGCGGCTTGTTCCGCGGCTCTCCACGGTAACCCTCGATCGAATTAAACAGCGCGGTTTCTTCCCCGCAAATGTAGGCACCCGCGCCGCGGCGCACTTCAATGTCGAACGAAAACGCCGTGCCCAGAATCCGCTCGCCTAAATGGTTATCTTCGCGGGCGCTCGCCACTGCTCGCCTTATGGAATCGAACGATTCCGGATATTCGCCGCGAATGTAAATGTAGCCCTTCTGCGCTCCCACGGCGTAGCCCGCAATCGTCAACCCCTCCACCACCGCGAACGGATCGCCCCGCAAGATCAGTCGATCCTTGAACGTCCCAGGCTCCGATTCATCCGCGTTGCACACCACATAATGCGTCGCGCCGGTTTTCTGTTGACGGAGCACTGCTTCCCATTTTTTGCCGGTCGGGAACGCCGCCCCTCCGCGTCCCAGCAGGCGCGATTCGATCACTTCCCGCACCACCGCTTCCGGCCCGATTTCCATCGCGCGCCGCAGAGCTCCGTACCCGCCGCTTTTCTGATAGTCCTCAATGTTCGCAGGGTCCACATGGCCAACGCGCCGCAGCAGGCGAAGCCGGGCGTCCCCGAACTGCGGAAGAAATTCCCTCAACTGCGGCAGCGATTCCTTTAACCCGTCGGCGCCCTCCATACAATTGTGCAAATTGTCGAAAATCGAACCAGCGGTCGCCCGCGCAATCGTCCATTCCTTCGGTGCTGTTCCGGCGGACCGCAGAAACGCCACCGGTGCCTGATCGCAAAGTCCCAGGCAGGGGCTGCGATGCCACGCAGCCTTGCCGTCCATGCACGGCGTACCCTCTTTTCCCAGCGTCTCTTCCAATTTCTTGCAAAGCGCTTCAGCACCTTTTGTCATGCAACCAATGTCGTCGCAAACGTGCAAGGCGATGGGTGGGCCTGGCTCCAGCCGAAACAAATCATAAAAAGATGCCACCGCATGAACCTCCGCGGGAGCAACATCCAGCCGCACCGCGGCATAGTTCAATCCGCCCGGGCTCAACCACCCTCTGCGATCCTGCAGCGCGTGCAAGACTGGCAGCAGCAGATGTCGCCGGCTACCCGCAGCCGCGCCCAGGTACACGCCATCGTCGCCTCGATCGCGCTTTTCTTCCGGCCCAAGGATCGCGTCAACCGCGGCCACTTCCTCATCCGTCGCCCGGTCGCCGGTCAGATGGAGTTCCACTCAGTTCTCCCGAATCTTTTCAATCGCAATCGCCGTCGCCTTGAATTCCGAAGTTCCCGATTTCGGGTCCGGCGCTTCAATCGTCAAATCGTTTGTGCGCACCTGCTCCGGGAAATGCAGCGTCATGAACGCCAATCCCGGTCGTAAATTCCCGTCCAGATGCACCGGAGCTTCCACCACTCCGCGGCGCGACCGGATACGCACGCGTTCTCCTTCCTTCAGCGCATAACGCGAAACATCTTCTGGCGAAAGATCCAGCGTTTCCGGCCGTCGCAGCGGCGAAGAATATTTCCCGCTCTGCGCGCCGGTGTTGTAAGAATCCAGCCGTCGTCCGGTGGTCAATCGAATTGGAAATTCCGCTGTCAGCCGGTCCACCGGAGGCTCAAACTCCACGCAGGAAAATGGCGCACGCGGACCGATCAGTGGTTCTTGCCACAGTCTTCCGTGCAGATAAAGTTCGCCGGGATGCGATTCGTCGAAGCACGGCCACTGAATTCCGCCGAGCGCCTCCAGTCGCGCATAACTCATCCCCGCGTGCATCGGACTCAGGGGACGCAATTCGTCCCAGATAGCCTCCGCCTTTGGTTTGCCCCACTCGTGCCCCATGCGCCTCGCCAGCTCAAACACGATCGCCGTGTCGTCCATCGCGCCCACGGGCGCCGGCACCGCCGCGCGCACGCGCTGCACACGGCGCTCGCTGTTCGTCACGGTGCCATCGCTTTCGCACCAGCCTGCCGCCCCCGGCAGCACCACGTCCGCAATGCGCGCCGTGTCGGTATAAAAAAGATCCTGCACCACCAGAAATTCCAGCCCAGCCAATATTTTGCTTGCTCGGTTCGCGTCCGCTTCCGAAGCCACCGGGTTTTCTCCCAAAACATATAGGCAGGTCAGTTCGCCGTGCTCCATCGCCTCAAACATCCCGGTCACATGGAGTCCTCGCCGCGCATCCAGCTTCACGCCCCACGCTGCTTCAAATTTCCCACGAATTTCCGTGTTCTCCACGTGCTGAAATCCCGGGAAGCGATCGGGAATAGCCCCCATGTCGCCGCCGCCCTGCACATTATTCTGCCCTCGCAGCGGATTAATGCCGCTGCCATAGCGCCCCACGTGCCCGGTCAGCAGCGCCAGGTTGATCAGCGCCAGCACATTGTCTACCGCGTTGTGATGCTCGGTAATGCCCAGTGTCCAGCAAAGTTGCGCGCGTTCTGCCTTCGCGTAGGCATGCGCCGTCTCGCGGATCAGTCCGGCTGGCATGCCAGTTTCCTTCTCGGCGCGCTCCAGCGTGTATTTCTCCACCGCTTTGCGATAGGTCTCAAACCCGCTCGTGGCATGGCGGATGAACTTCTCGTTCGCAAGCCCGGCATGCAGAATTTCTCGCGCCATCGCATTCGCCAGGCTGATATCGGATCCCACCTCCAGCCCCAGCCAGGCATCTGCAAACTGCGCCGAAGCGCTGCGTCGCGGATCAATCACCGCCATCCGCGCTCCCCGCTTCATCGCTTTCAGCAAGTGATGAAACAGAATCGGATGCGTTTCGCGCGCGTTCGATCCCCATAGCAGAATAAAATCCGTATCTGCCATCTCCTGATACGAACTTGTGGCCCCGCCCGCTCCGAAAACCGCCGCCAGACCGGCGACGCTCGGCGCGTGTCAAGTTCGGTTGCAGCTGTCAATGTTGTTGCAGCCGATCACCGTGCGCACAAATTTCTGCGCGATGTAATTCAGCTCATTTGTCGTTTTAGAGCAACTGAACATCCCGAACGTCCGTGGCCCGCGCTTTGTAATTTGTTCCTGGAATTTGGAAGCAACAAGCTGCAGCGCTTCCTCCCAGCTTGCCGGGCGGTGTCCGTCGCCTTCGCGAATCAATGGGGTCGTCAGCCTGCCGGAAGTGATTTGGGACATTGGAAGCTCCCTCCTGTTCGTGCGGCAGAGAGCCTTAGTCTGTGGAACTCGGCCAAAGTTGCCTCACTGCTCCGCTCCCTGTCCGGGAGCATCGCAGCAGCATATTGATGTTATCGGGAAATGCGGCGCGCCGCCAACTAGGGTTGCCGATAATCGAACTCTGCCTTTCGCAATCGTTTCAGCCGCTGTCCTAGCGCAGGGCGTTGCTCACGATGCGCTGCGCTTCTTCGACAATTGCCGCCAGGTGCGCTTCGCTCTGAAAACTCTCCGCGTAAATCTTGCAAATATTTTCCGTGCCCGAAGGCCGCGCGGCGAACCACCCGCTCCGTGTGACCACTTTCAACCCGCCGATGGCTGCCCCGTTACCCGGCGCCGCCGTCAGTTTATCCACAATCGGTTCACCGGCCATGTCGGATTCTTTCACGTCTGCGGGTGAGAGCTTTTGCAATTTCGCTTTCTGCTCCGGGGTGGCCGCGGCATCGATTCGCGTGTAATACGGCATGCCGAATTCCGAAACCAGCTCCTGAAAATGTTCGCCCGGATCCTTGCCCGTTACCGCCGTAATTTCCGCGGCCAGCAGGTCCATGATCGGTCCGTCCTTGTCCGTGGTCCACACCGTGCCGTCCAGCCTCAGAAAACTTGCGCCGGCGCTCTCTTCGCCGCCGAAACACCACGAGCCATCAAACAATCCCGGCACAAACCATTTGAACCCCACCGGAACCTCCGAAAATGTGCGCCCCAGTTGCTTCACCACCCGGTCAATCAATCCGCTGCTCACCAGCGTTTTTCCAACGACCAATTTGTCGGACCACTTCGGCCGGTGCGTTAGCAAATACTGAATCGCCACCGCGAGAAAATGGTTCGGATTCATCAGCCCGCCCGAAGGCGTCACGATCCCGTGGCGGTCCGAATCCGGATCATTCGCGAATGCCACCTGGAATTTATCCTTCAGCTTCACCAGCCTCGCCATCGCGTACGGACTGGAACAATCCATGCGGATCACGCCGTCATGGTCCACAGTCATAAATGAAAAGGTGGGATCGATCACCGGATTCACCACTTCAATCTGCAATCCATAAACCGAATTTATCGGTTCCCAGTAAGGCCTGGCCGCCCCTCCCAGCGGATCCACCCCGAGCCGCAGCGCCGCACCCCGTATGGCATCCATGTTTACGACGTTTCGCAAATCCTCAACGTAGGGCCGAACAAAGTCCTCTTGCTGCATTGTCCCAGCCTTCATCGCCGAAGAAACATCCGTTCGCTTCACGCCGGAATTCCCGCCGCGCAGCAGATCGTTCGCCCGATTCTGAATCCATCCCGTCGCATCCGTATCCGCAGGCCCGCCGTTCGGCGGATTGTATTTGAACCCGCCATCGCGCGGAGGATTGTGCGAAGGCGTAATCACGATCCCATCAGCAAACTTGTCTTTACGGCCGCGGTTGTGAACAAGAATCGCCCGCGAAATCACCGGTGTGGGCGTAACGCCATCATCGCTCTGGATGATGGTCTCCACATGGTTCGCCGCCAGCACTTCCAGCGCCGTCCGTTGCGCGGCGCCGGAAATTGCGTGCGTGTCTTTCCCCATATAGAGGGGGCCATGCGTCCCTTGCGCCTGCCGGTATTCGCAAATTGCCTGCGTGATCGCCAGGATGTGGGCTTCTGTGAAGGTCGCGAGGAAGGGGGTCCCGCGGTGTCCGCTCGTGCCGAAGCTCACCATTTGCGTGGGATCGCTGGTGTCGGGGCGCTTCTCAAAATAATCCCGTTCCAGCTTCCCCACATCAATCAGCATCTCTTTCGGCGCGGGTTTGCCCGCAAGAGGAGAAATGCCTTTCGTTTTTGTTCCAGCCTCTGCCATATATCCGCTCTCCTAGGAAACCGGGCAGGGTGCCGCTTTCCAGATGTCCGAATTATATTCGCTGATGGTGCGGTCGCTGGAAAAACATCCGGAATTCGCGATGTTCAGGATCACCTTCCGCGCCCAGGCATGGGGGTCCGCCCAAAGTTGGGTCAGGCGCAGGTCCGCATCCAGGTACGACTTCAGGTCGGCCAGGTGCATGTAAAAGTCTCCGTGCGTCAACAGCGTGTCGCGCAAAGGAGTGAATACTCCTGGCTCATTCCGGCTGAAATAATCGGAGAAAATCAAATCCAGCGCGGCGCGGGTCTCCGGCTCATTGTCATAGTGCCAGTGGGGATTGTACCAGCTCCGGCTATCTGCAACTTGCTGGGCGGTAAGCCCGAACAGAAAAAAATTCTCTTCGCCCGCGGCCTTTGCCATTTCAATGGTAGCGCCGTCGCGCGTGCCAATCGTCAGCGCTCCATTCATCATGAATTTCATGTTGCTAGTGCCGCTCGCTTCGTATCCGGCGGTGGAAATCTGATTGGAAACATCGCTCGCCGGAATCAGATGCTCCGCCAGTGTCACCCGGTAATCCGGCAGAAACAGCACCTTCAGGCGCCCTTTCACTACGGGGTCTCCATCAATGGTTCCCGCCAGATTATTCAGGAATTTGATGATCAGCTTTGCAAGCTGATAAGCAGGCGCGGCTTTCCCTGCGAAAAAGAAAGTGCGCGGCGGCATGTCCATATTCGGGTTTTGCCGCAGCCGGTCATAAAGCACCACCACCCGCAGCGCGTTCAGCAGTTGCCGCTTGTATTCATGGATGCGTTTCACTTGCGAGTCGAATATTGACGCTGGATCCACGATGAAACCGCAATTCGTTTTCAGCCATACCGCAAACTTCAGCTTACATTCCTTTTGCGCCATCAGGACGGCGTCGCGAAATCCCGCGTCGTCTGCCAGCGCCTTCAAGCGCGAAAGATCGCTCAAATCCATAATCCAGCTGTCGCCAATGGCTTGGCTGATCGTCCGCGCCAGCGGCGGGTTGCACAGCCGCAGCCAGCGCCGAGGCGTCACCCCATTGGTTTTGTTATTGAACCGTGCCGGATAAATCTCCGCGAGATCCTTCACCGTGGTGGTCCGCAGAAGCTGCGAATGAATCGCCGCCACTCCATTCGTGCTGTGCGAACCCACAATTGCCAGATTCGCCATGCGCACCTTCCGCACCGCCCCTTCCTCAATCAAGCTGACCCGGGCAACCAGTTCCTCATCCCCTGGGAATCGCGTCCGCACCTCGTCCAGGAATCGCCGGTTGATTTCGTAGATGATCTCCAGAAGCCGCGGTGCAACCGTGCTGAACCAGTTTACCGGCCACTTTTCCAGCGCCTCGGGCAGCAGCGTGTGATTGGTGTACGCCAGGGTCCGCTGCGTTATATCCCAGGCCTCGTTCCATCCCAGGTGCGCCTGGTCCAGCAGAATCCGCATCAGCTCAGGCACTGCCATCGAGGGATGCGTGTCGTTCATTTGAATCGCCACTTTATCCGGGAATGTATTCCAGTCTGCATTGACGTGGTGGAAGCGCCGGACCAGGTCCGCCAGCGAACATGCCACCAGAAAATATTCCTGCACGAAACGCAGCGCCTGCCCCATGCTCGTGGAATCGTCTGGATACAAGACCCGCGTAATGGATTCAGCCGCCAGTGTTTCCGCGATAGCGCCGACAAAATCCCCGCTGCTGAACTCCTGGAAATCGAAATAATCCGGTGCCGCCGCCGCCCACAGCCGAAGCGTATTGATGTTTTTCCCCCCGTAGCCCACCACCGGCCGGTCGTACGGAATTCCAAACAGCTGGGAATCGTGCTGTGCCAGCGCCTTTAATGTGCCGTCGCGCAAAACAAACGAACAATTCAGCGGAATGGAGACGCGCGCGTAGGGCCGCGCCACTTCCCACGGATCCGGATGGCGCAGCCAGTTGTCCGGCACCTCATGCTGCCACCCGTCCTTGATCGTCTGGCGAAACATCCCGTATTCATAGCGAAGGCCATAGCCCATCGCCGGAAGCTGCATCGTAGCCATCGAATCCAGGAAGCACGCCGCGAGGCGCCCCAGCCCGCCATTGCCAAGTCCCGCGTCCGGCTCTGTCTGCCGCAGCACGTCCCAATCCACGTCTTTCTGGCTCAAGACTTCCCGCAACTGCGAATCCAGCAGAAAGTTGATCATGTTGTTGGTCAGCGATCTGCCGATCAGGAATTCCATCGAAAGGTAGTAGATGCGCTTGGGGTTCGCGTGATGATAGGTGCGGTTGGTCAGCACCCAGCGTTGCGAAAGGATTTCCCGCACCGCCCGCGCAAGTGCTTCATAGTGCTCGCGCGCGTTCGTCACTTCGGGATCCACGCTATTATCGAATAAGAGATGTCGCTGGTAGGAGTCGTGCAGTGTATTGGCGACTTGGGCGGGGGCGATTCTGAACTTGCTGGCTGCTTCCGAGAGGATTTCCGTTTCCGTGGCTTTCGAAACGGCTGCTGCGTTCTTCGTGCTCATAAAACTCCCCTATCTTTGTCGTTGGTTCGCTACATAAACTTGAAGTGCTTCATCCTTTCCGCCGGCCGCCCGCCATTCCAGGAATGTCTCGGCCCATCATCTTCCTGCCCAGTCAGTCTCCCATATTAGGATTACGCCCCGATTACAAGTCAAGCCCAGCCTCAATCACAATTCGGGCCCCGCGTGAGTACCACCCTTCGAGTTCGCTTGCCGTATTTCAGGGGCAGCCGCCAGTCGCAATCCCCGCCTCGCCCGTTTCTGCGAAACCAACCCACACCAGAACTACACCAGAAGTAGCCTTGACAGGAACCCCACCATCGAACGCGCAGCCCCGCCTCGCGCTTCCCCAGGTTCGAGGGTTCTGGCATACGCTCGACCACCACGCGTAAACATTCTGCGGAATGCCGAATTAGCCTGGATCAAAAGGCAAGATGCATTCGGGTTCCGCGGCCTATGACCACTGGCGATAGTTACATCAGCAGGAATGCTACCCCGGGTAGGTTTTGACCGAAGAAAGCCAAACAGATCGTTTCCGCCTGGAAGTATTGTCGTATCAGAGCAAAGCAAGGTCTTGCATCGGCGGGTTGAGCAGGCACGACTTCTCGGGACTTAGTCATCGCTCTGTCCGAGAACGAACCCGATCGCGTGCCGTCCCTGGAGAAAACCTGCGAGTTACAATGAACCAACCGTGTGTCTACGAGGACTAAAATGAGGACTGTTGGGAGGTGGGATTTGGCACTCCGAAACCACAAGTGCTTATTGCGAACTCTTTTCCGGAGTTCGTGGTTGGTCTTCCTGCTGATCATGCCAAGTTTCAAGACGAACGCAACCGATGTCACCTTCCGCCAGTATCGAACCAGTGTGGAGCCTCAGGCGGAAGAAACGCTTCAAGGTCGTTGCTACTACCAGCTTTTGTTACCTGAAGCGAATCGACCCGTGCGCTCGGTGTTCGTCATCTTTGAGCGGGGATGGCAGGTCGGCAACCTTTATTACGATCCGTCAATTGTGAATTTTGCTGCCAGCCACCAGATGGGTCTTCTCCTGGCGGAGCATTGCCGATCCAAAGAGGGGGAAGATATGGACGTTGTGCCTGAGCACGGCATCGGTCGCGCCCTTTTCACCGCGCTGAAACAGTTCGCGCTCGCTTCTGATCACCCCGAAATCGCTCAAAGTGTTCTGGTCTTTTTTAGTTTCTCGGGCGGCGGCTCGCTTGTTGCGCGAATGGCGGGGTTTGCTCCAGCTCGGACTCTTGCTCTCATCGCTTCTGCGCCGGGGCAGTATGAACCCCTCGGTATGGACACCATCGATCTACCCAAGACCGCTTTAGCCGTACCGCAACTGATCATTGCTAATGGCGCCGACAATGTGAACGGCACAGCGCGGCCTTATATCTACTTCCAGAAATATAGAAGACAAGGGGCTCCGCTGACCTTTGTCATTCAAAATAGGACCCCGCATTGCTGCGTAAGCAATCTCATAGATCTTATGCTGGTTTGGCTTGACGCAGTCATCCGCCAACGGCAATTCACATCAAGTGAGTCGCGCTGCGCACGATCGATCAGAATCAAGACTGGCTTGGTTGGCTGAAAGTGGAAGACAGCGGCATTAAGGACCATTGGCAAACGAAGAGTTGGAATGTTAGTAGCGCTGAAGCCGAGCCCTTTAAAGGCAAACCTGCAGAAGCGCTGGCCGGGGGAATCTCCCTGGCAGACAAGGCTGATGAAAGTGTTCCTTCAGTCGGGGAGTTGGCGACATCATGGCTGCCTTCAAAAACGTTTGCGAGCGTCTGGTTGGCGTTCGAGCATCAGAAGGAACACCCGATCACCCCATTGGAATGAGCCAGTGTAGGCTGATTCACACGCTTACCGGAGAAATTGCTACGCGCAACTATTCGTCGTTTCCGTCCCTTGGTCTATCGCTTTGGTCGCGCGTTCGGAAGCGTCTCAAGCACCTTATGTGCGGCCGGTAAATCTTCTTTATTCACGAGCAGTTGATAATATGTGCCGTCATCCCGGACCGTTGCGAAAATGCCTGCCGACAAAAGCGCACCTTGCAGAATTTCCCCTTGGATCTCCGTCGCCTTCTGAAGCAGCACGAGTTCATCGTTTTGGGGCATGGCAAGGATGCTTCGCGCCGCCGCTGCATCCTCTTCGCGCACAAGCACGCGATGTCCCAGGCGGCTCCATGCCAGATGCTCTCGCATGCGACCCGCAGTATCCGCCTGAATCATCGCATCGATGCCGGAGGACTCAAGGACACCTTTCGCAATCGCAGCCTCGCCTTCCGTGGCGTAAGACTGGACAACAATTAAATCACTTTGCGACATGCGCTCAGTCTACCCCCGGACAAGTTCTGCACGCGCCACCAACCCGCCGCAACTCCAGATCACCGCGGCCGTGGAACTGCTCGCGGCAACCCAAACAGGGACGCTGTTGCGCATTCCCTCCAATTCTTTTCGTTGTAAGATGATGAGAGCTATACGGGCTCGTAGCTCAGCGGTTAGAGCAGCGGACTCATAATCCGTTGGTCCCAGGTTCAAATCCTGGCGGGCCCACCAATTCTCACTGATCGAATTCATTTCCTCCCACCAGGATGCTGCCTTAAAATTCGGCACATCGAGGTCCATCGCCGCAAGGCTTGCCCTCGTTTTCATTTCCTGTGCATAGTAGTCGTGAGGCGAGCAGTCGAAGCGACACCTTCTATAGTAAGTATCCATGCCAACGCAGACACTTCGCGAACCCCGCTGGCCCGCCTTCATCGCGATGTTGGCCGCCGCGGGTGTCTACCTGGCTTTGCCGGAGCCGCTTTCCCTCGGTCCCAGTTGGGTCCTGCTGGCGATCATCGGCTTACTGATGATCCCTATCGTTCACTCCGATCGCCGCGGCAATCACAAAGTAACCCGCATTCTCACTCTCATCGCCAATGGACTTATCACTATCGCCATGGTCGCCTCGCTGATATTCCTGGTCCGCGGCATCCCGCAGCATACCGAAACGCCCAAGGCCTTGTTGCGCTCGGCAAGCGCCCTGTGGGTTGCCAATATTCTTGTGTTTGCCCTCTGGTATTGGAAACTCGATGCCGGAGGTCCCCTCGGCCGCGAAGGTCCGAAGGGAATGGCCAACAGTTCCTTCCTTTTTCCGCAAATGTTAAGCCGCGACGGCCAGGATTCCTCCTGGACCCCTCATTTCGTGGACTATCTTTTTCTCGCCTTCAACACCAGCACCGCCTTCTCTCCCACGGATACGTCGGTGCTCTCCCGCACAGCCAAGGTTGGAATGATGGCGCAGGCGTTGATCTCCCTCATGATCCTTGCGCTCCTTGCCGCGCGCGCCGTAAATATTCTCTGAGTTCTTCTCGTTCCGATTCTGTAAAATTTCGCCGGCCATTGTGCCAAATCGGCACTTTTATTTCGGCCTCTGCCGCGCCTAACGATAATGAATATTGTTTGTTGTCCCGTCCCTCCGCCCTGGAGTATGATGCGGCCTTGTAACAGCAATTCTTGCCGGGGAGTGCCGGGAATCCGCCTTCACTATTTAAAACTTTCAACCTTTTAGTTCACTGAGACATCCAAAGCACGCAGGAATCTGACCGGAAACTGAGGAAGGCCCAATCGAAAATGGATACTGCCCAGCGCAATGCGGACCGCGCAAGTGCCTTGGGCCGTGCCTTGGCCGTCCTCGTCCTTCTCGCGGGACTCCTCCTCGCCGCGGGATTGTGCGTCGCCGCGCCGCCAGAAAATCCCATCCCCAATATCTTTCAGCCGCATTCCACTCCCGCCAATGTCATCGATCATCTGTCCTACTTCGTTCTCGAAATCTGCGCGCTCATTTTCATTTTCGTCTTCAGCCTGCTTGTTTACGCCATCATCAAGTTCCGTGCCCGGGCTGATGACACCGCGCACGAACCCGCCCAGGTCTATGGCAGCACGCAGATCGAACTTGCCTGGACCGTGATTCCGATCCTCATCGTGGTGATTCTTTTTCTCGCCACCGCGCGCGTAATTCATGCCCTCCAGGATGCTCCCAAACCCGCCTCTGCCGTCGACGTCATCGCCATCGGCCATCAGTTCTGGTGGGAGTTTCGCTACCCTTCACTCGGCGTGGTCACCGCCAACGAACTGCACATTCCGGTCAGCGATCCCGCCCATCCCACCCCCACTTTTGTGAAACTCCTCTCTGCGGATACCGACCACAGTTTCTGGGTCCCCCAGCTTGCCGGAAAAATCGACCTGATTCCCAACCGTGTCAATGAACTCTGGATGGATCCGCAGCAGACTGGCGTCTTCCTTGGCCAGTGCGCGCAATATTGCGGCACGCAGCACGCCAAAATGCTCCTGCGCGTTTCCGTGGACTCGCCCGCGGACTTCGCCGCCTGGGTCCAAGCCGAAAAGCAACCGGCGCAGCAGGATGGAGCCGCCGTCACCGGGCGTCGCATATTCGAAACCACTGCCTGCATCAATTGCCACGCCGTCTCTGGAACACCGGCCAATGGCCGCTTCGGCCCGGACCTGACGCACATGATGAGCCGCGCCACCATCGCTTCCGGCGCCGCGCTCAACACCCGCGAAAATCTTCGACTTTGGATTCAGGATCCCGAAGCGCTCAAGCCCGGCTCGTTGATGCCGGCCATGAAACTAAGCGACGCGGATCTCGACGCGCTTGTGAACTATCTGGAAACGCTGCGCTAGCGTAAATTTTTTGGAGGCCGAATCATGGCATCGGATGCACTGGCCATTCCCGCTCGCGGAGTTGCCGCCCGTCCCTGGGTCGAGACCCTCCACGACTGGATCACTACCGTCGACCACAAGCGCTTGGGCGTCCTTTATATCCTCTACGCCTTGATCTTCCTCGTAATCGGCGGCATAGAGGCCATGGTCCTCCGCATCCAGCTGATCCGCCCGCACAACGATTTCGTTTCCCCGCAATTCTTCAATCAGATGTTCACCATGCACGGCACTACGATGATTTTTTTCGTCGCCATGCCCGTGCTCTTCGGTTTTGCCAACTATTTCGTGCCCCTGATGATCGGCGCGCGCGACATGGCTTTCCCCCGCCTCAATGCCTTCAGTTTCTGGCTCACCGCTTTTTCCGGCCTCCTTCTCTATTTCAGTTTTATCGGTGGCAACGGTCTCTATGGCGCCGGCGGCGCTCCCGACGTTGGCTGGTGGGCCTACGCTCCGCTCACCGCGCGCGCTTTTTCTCCCGGCCACAGTTCCGATTATTGGACCATCGCCGTCCTCGCCTCCGGCTTCGGATCCATCGGCACCGCCGTCAATATGATCGCTACCATCATTTGTATGCGCTGCCCGGGAATGAAGCTTGGCCGTATGCCGCTCTTCGCCTGGCTCAATTTAGTGATGTCCGGCTTGGTTCTGATCACCATCACCCCGCTTTCCGCCGCGCAGATCATGCTGATCATTGATCGCTATCTCGGCGGCCATTTCTTCGACACCCAGGCGGGGGGCTCCGCCGCCATCTGGATGCATTTCTTCTGGATCTTTGGTCATCCGGAGGTTTACGTCCTGATCATCCCTTGCTTCGCCTTCATCTCTGAAATCGTTCCCGTGTTTTCCCGCAAGCCCATCTTCGGGTATCCCGTCATGGTGGGCGCCACCGTCTGCATCGGTTTTGTCAGCATGAGCGTCTGGGCGCATCACATGTTCACCATCGGCATGAGCTCTCCCGCCAACGCCTTTTTCACCATCACCTCCATGGTCGTCGGCGTTCCCACGGGCATCAAAATCTTCAATTGGATTGGCACGATGTGGGGCGGAAAACTGATATTCAAGACTCCCATGCTTTTCTGCGTGGGTTTTCTTTTCCAGTTCCTCATCGCCGGACTCACCGGCATCATGCTTGCCACCGCACCCTTCGATTGGCAGCTTGGCAACTCCTATTTCGTCGTCGCGCATTTCCACTACGTCATCGTCGGCGGCATCCTCTTCGCCTTGTTCGCTGCCTTCTATTATTGGTTCCCTAAAATTACCGGAAAAATGCTCAATGAATCTTTGGGCAAGCTCCACTTCTGGCTCTTTCTCATCGGTTTCCACCTCACCTTCGACCTTATGCACATTCCCGGCCTGCTCGGCATGCCCCGCCGCATTTACACCTATGAGCCCGGCCGCGGCTGGGACGTCTGGAATTTGATCTGCACCGTCGGCGCGTTTGTTCAAGCCATCGCCACGCTCATCTTCGTCGGCAACATGATCTATTCCTTCTTCAAAGGCCGCAACGCAGGAAACGATCCTTGGGACGCCTGGACCCTCGAATGGTCCGTCAGTTCGCCGCCTCCAGCTTATAATTTTGCGACTATCCCCACCGTTGCCAGCCGCCGACCACTCTGGGATCTAAAACATCCCGAAGATCCGGACAGCCACTATGAATAACCCCACTTGCACCTCTATGAAAAGGAGGTTCCAGTGAGCGAACTCGCGCCCGCTGTTCCCCAAACCCCACAAGCCTGGACCCTTCCGAATCGTGGCAAGGTCGGCATGGCTTCCTTGATCATCGCGGAATCCGCCATCTTCACCATTTTCGTCGTGGCCTACCTTTATTACACGGGCAAAAGCCTTTCCGGCCCCACGCCCCGCGAAGTCCTAGAGAGGCCGATTTTCTTTACTATCTGCCTGCTCTCCAGCAGCATCACGATTCACCTCGCCGAAAAGGCTCTCGAACTCGGCAAGCGCGGCGCATTCCTCATCTTCTGGTTCCTTACCATTTTTCTCGGCGGCCTTTTCCTGTTTGGCACCGGACGCGAGTGGTATCACCTGATCTACGAAAAAGGACTGACCATTTCCACCAACCTCTTTGGCACCACCTATTATTCGCTCGTCGGCCTGCACGCCTTTCACGTCACCGCCGGCCTGATCATGCTTTCCATCGTTCTGCTCTTTGCCTTTGCTGGCCGCGTCGGCCGGGAGCAATCCGTGCGCATCCAGGCGCTCTCCATGTACTGGCACTTTGTGGACGTCGTCTGGATTGTGGTGTTCACCGTTGTTTATATCGTTGGGCGCTGAGGAGACGCCATGGCCACGCATCCATCATCCCAACCAAACCCCCTAATTCCCGCGGAGATCCATCTCCCCGCGCCGACTGCCTGGCCCATCGTCCTCGCATTCGGATTTGTTCTGCTATTCGCCGGTCTCCTCACCAGCGTCTCCGTCAGCATTCTTGGCGCAGTGCTTTCCCTCGCCGGCTGCGTGGGATGGTTCCGCGAAATTTTTCCGCACGAGCGCGAAGAAGCTGTCCGCGTCACGCCCCAGCAAATTTCCATCGCCACGGACCGCCGCCAGGTCCAGCGTCTTCCGATCGCGCCAGAGGCTGTGCGTGCCTGGCTGCCGCTCGAAACCTATCCGATATCCGCGGGTGTCAAAGGTGGCTGGGCCGGCAGCATTGCCATGGCCGTTCTTGCCTGCGCCTACGGCCTGCTCAAGGCAGGTAGCATCTGGTATCCCATCAATCTTCTCGGCGCCATCGTCTTCGAAGAACCGTTCCGCCTGGATCCTGCCCAGCTCAGTGCTTTCCACTTCAACACTTTTATCGTCGCGCTGATCCTCCACGCCACCGGTTCCACGCTCGTGGGCCTCCTTTATGGCGCCATGCTTCCCATGTTTCCCCGCCATCCGATTTTGCTCGGGGGAATCATCGCCCCGATTTTCTGGTCGGGACTTCTTTCTTCCATCCTCGGCCTGCTGAATCCGCTGCTCCAGAGCCTGATCAACTGGTATTGGTTCACCGCCTCGCAAATCGCTTTTGGAGTTGTCGCCGGCCTTGTCGTGATGCGCCATCACCGCGTGGTCACTCGCGAAAATATTCCATTTGCCATTCGCGCGGGCATCGAAGCGCCCGGCATGATGGAGAAAAAGGATCGCGGGGAGAATCGGCCTTGAGAGCCTTTGCTCAAATATTGCTGGTCCTCGCCGCCTGTTCCTTTCTTCTGGCGGGTTGCGATTCCGCGCCTGGACGTCCCGTGAAGGGTTCAGAAACCATGGCGCCCGATGAAATTTTGGACTTCAACACGCTCTTCTCTGAAGACTGCGCCGGTTGCCATGGCGCAAACGGCCGCAGCGGTGCCGCCGTCGCCCTCGCCGACCCCGTCTATCTCGCCATCGTGAACCAGGACATTCTCCGCAAAGTGATCACCAACGGCGTCAAAGGCACTTCCATGGCCGCCTTTGGGCAATCCGCCGGCGGCATGCTCACCTCCCATCAGATTGACGTCCTCGCCACGCAAATCTGCGCGCGCTGGTCCAAACCCGGCATTCTCGGCGGAGCCACTCCGCCGTCCTACGCCGCGAAAACTTCCGGCGATGTCGCGCGAGGCGCGCTCACATATCAGACCTATTGCGCCTCTTGTCATGGCGCCGAAGGCCAGGGCACCGGAAAGGGAAGTTCCATCACCGATGGTTCCTTCCTCGCTCTTCTCACCGATCAGGAATTGCGCACCATGGTGATTGTTGGTCGTCCTGACCGCAGCGCTCCCGATTGGCGCAACAATGTGCCGGGCAAACCAATGTCCGATCAGGAAATCACCGATGTTGTCGCTTGGCTTGCGTCGCACCGCGTCAACTCGCCGGGCCAGCCCTATCCCTCTGCCAGCCACACGTCACGCTAGGAGCCGCAGGATGCCAGACGAAAACGCAATCTCTCGCCGCGGGCTCTTCATGAAGCTCGGCATTCTCTTCAACGGCCTGGTCGCCGCTGGACTTACCATTCCCGTAATCGGCTACGTTCTTTCCGCGGTCACGCGCGGTCGCGGCAAGGCCTATCTCTCCTGGGTGCCGCTCGGTCCCGTCACCGAATTTCCGGAAGGCGAAACCCGCCTTGCCACATTTCAGAGTCCCTTCGTAATGCCCGCCGACGGACAGACGGTCAACACCGCCTGCTGGGTTCGCCGCATCTCCGCGGACCAGTTCCAGGTTTTCGCCATCAATTGCGCGCACCTCGGATGCCCCGTTCGCTGGTTTCCGCAGTCTGGCCTGTTCCTCTGTCCTTGCCATGGCGGCGCGTATTATCGCGATGGTTCTCGTGCCTCGGGTCCTCCCGAACGCGGCCTGTTTGAATATCCTTATAAGGTGCAGAACGGCCTGATCACCATTCAAGCCGGCGAGCTTCCCACTCCCGGTGCGCCAACCGCGGAGCTTCCGCAGGAGCGGCCTCCATGCGCATGATCTCCCAGGTCGGGGACTGGTTCGAACGCCGCCTGCAATTGGCGGCCGGTATCCGCGAAACCGCCGAGCATCGCGTCCCGCGCAACACCGCAAGCTGGTTCTACGTCTTCGGCAGCGGCGCCCTCACGGTCTTCGTCTTGCAAATCGTCACCGGAATTTTGCTCGCCATCGTCTACGTTCCTTCCGCCGCGGAAGCCTGGCACTCCCTGCAAGTCCTCAATCACGACATTACGCTCGGCTGGTTCATTCGCGCGCTCCACGGCTGGGGCTCCAACTTCATGGTTGCCATCGTCCTGATCCACATGGTGCAGGTCTTTCTTTTTGGCGCCTACAAATTTCCCCGCGAACTCACCTGGATCGTCGGTGTGTTTCTCCTGTTGATGACCCTCGGCATGGCCTTCAGCGGCCAGGTTCTCCGCTTCGATCAGGACGCCTACTGGGGGCTCGGCATCGGCGCTTCCATCGCCAGCCGCGTGCCCATTCTCGGTCCGGCCTCCGTGAAGCTCATGCTCGGCGGCCCCATCATTGCCGGCGCCACGCTCTCCCGTTTTTTTGCCCTGCACGTTTTCGTCATTCCCGGCTTGTTGATCGCCTTCGTCGGCGTGCATCTCCTCATGGTTTTGAAACTCGGCATCAACGACTGGCCAATGCCCGGCCGCCTCGTCAAGCGCTCCACCTACACCGCCGAATACGAGGAACTCGTCAAAAAAGACGGCGCGCCCTTCGTTCCATACGCCATCTGGAAAGATCTCGTCTTCGCCGCCTTCGTCCTCCTCGCCGTCACCGCCTGCGCTCTCTATTTCGGCCCCTTCGGTCCCAGCGGCCGCCCCGATCCCTCCATCATTCAAACCGCTCCCCGGCCCGATTATTTCTTCCTCTGGCTCTACGCTCTTCTCTCCCTGCTCCCGCCGGAGATGGAGACACCCGCGCTTCTCATCGGCCCCGTCGTCGTGATCATCGCCCTCATCCTTCTGCCATTTTTATTTGGCGAAGGAGAAAAAAGCTGGCGCCGCCGCCCCATCGCCGTCCTCAGCGTTCTCTTGATCGCTGTCACGCTCGGCACCTTCACGCATCTTGCCGGCTATGCTCCCTGGAGCCCCCAGATGAATGCCTGGAGCGGTGATCCAGTTCCTGAACGCTTCCTCAAGAACACCACAGCCCTCGAACGCCAGGGCGCTCTCGTTTTCCAGCTCAAACAGTGCCGCAATTGTCACGCTCTCGGCGATAGCGGTGGCCAGCGCGGTCCCGCTCTCGACAGCGTTGCCCTTCGCCTCACCCAAGACCAGCTCATCCGCCAGGTCATCCAGGGAGGCGGCAACATGCCCGCCTACGGCAAAAATTTAACTCCAGCGGAAACCACCGCGCTCGTATCGTTCCTCATCACGTTGCATCCTGCTGGATCCCGGCCCGCGCGCGACGCCGCCCTCGAGCACATCTCCACCTCCCCGGCCACGCAACCCTAGGCGCCGGATGCCCCTCCTAGGCCACCACGCTTCGGGTCCCTGGTCCATCCCCATCCCGCTTACTTTTTTCCTGGTCCTCTTCGCAGTCGTCTATCTCTGGGGATGGAGCAGTTTGCGATCAGCTGCCTCCACCGCGATCCCCGCCTGGCGCGCTGCAAGCTTTCTCGTTGGCCTCGCTCTCATCTGGGCTGCCCTAGGCTCACCGCTCGCCATGCTCGACGAACACTTCCTCACCGCTCACATGCTCAAGCACCTTCTTTTAATGACTATCGCTCCCGCGTTGCTCTTGCTTGCCTCGCCATTCAGTCCAATCCTGCACGGCTTGCCCCAGCGATTCGTGCAAAGCATCCTCGTGCCGATGGCTCGAACGCCCCTGCTCCATCGCATTGGCAAATTCTTCGCGAATCCCGTCGTTTGCTGGCTTGCCGCCACCGCCGCCCTCGTTGCCTGGCATATCCCTGCGATTTTCGCCTCCGCCCTCGCATCGCCTGTCTTGCACCACTTCGAGCACTTCACCTTCATTGCCGCGGGAACCCTCTTCTGGTGGCCGGTCATTAAGCCTTGGGGTGATGTTCCAAATTGGTCAGGATGGCCGATTCTTCTCTACCTATTCTTGGCCACTATTCCCTGCGACATTCTCTCCGCCTACCTCACTTTTTGTGATCGGGTTGTCTATCTCTCTTACCTCGACGTACCGAACGGCTCCCTGAACTCCGTCCTCCAGGATCAACAGCTTGCGGGAGCTTTGATGTGGACCTGCATTACGGTCATTTACCTCGTCCCGGCAGTTGCTCTCACGGTTCAGCTTCTGCAGCGGCCCTCGCGACCCGAGATGCTTCAGCACGTCGAGCAGAAAAATCTCCGACCTAGTCCTGATAGTTCTAGAACCACGTGAGTTCCGAACTGAAGAATGTTTCCCTTGCTCCCAGATTCCCGTTGACTGGTTTTGTGCCATGAAGCAAACTCGTTGCGCGCTTTCTGGTGCTCGTTGCCCAGGTTTCAAAAGCTGCTCAATTCTGTTTGCGCAATTCAAGCAGTGCAGCCGTCGAATTGAGAAAAAGTTTGCACACTCAGGTTTCGTTGGCTTTTTTGGGCGAATTAAGTACTAGAGAACCAGCAAGTTCGCCTGAAGAATAATCTTCAGCCTCTGGTTGTCAAATTGCACTGTACTCACTGATGGTCTTGTCCCAATTCGCTTTTCGGGGGAACTTGTGAAACTTGCTCGCTTAGTCTTAGTGGTCGCCTTCATGGCGCTAACTTGCTCGCTGGCTCTTGCCGATGACGCGCAGGACCCTGTCTTCAAAATTGGCACCGGAACCAAATCGGTGGTCCTCACTACCGATAGCTTTAGTTTTACCGTCGCCCAGGGCACCACGGGTGCCGTCACCTTTGATTTCATCAACTTCACGGGTGCGCTGATCAGTGAGCTCGACCTGAATGGACCGGGTGGCTTCACCTTTTCCTGCGATAACACAGGGGATCCATACTTCAATTCCTGCTCCCCCACTTCCACCACTCTTGGTCCGACCACCATCAGTTTCTCTGGTTTGGATGGAAACCATCTCGGGATTCCCTTTGCTACAAAAGTCTCTGGTGACTGCGACAATGACCTTGAGGACCAGCAATCTGGCGACGAGAATTCTTGCACTCCCGACGTGGCCCTTTCTGACTTTACCGTCACTGTCAATGTGGGCAGCACCCGACTCGGCAGTGCTCTAACGATTGGTGGCGATCTCGTGCCGGCTCCAGAACCTTCCGTGTTGATTCTGCTCTTGGCGGCCGGTATGGGTTTCCTTGCGGTCAAGCGATTCGGCTTCGCCGTCTAACAACCAACTCCACCTTGATTTTCTCTGGCCTGCTCCCCACCGAGCAGGCCATTTTTTTGCCCGGATCAAGTCTCCCCTAAAACCTGAATCGTTTCCCTCTTGGCCAATCTGGGCCACCGTCGTCACGGTTCCCATCCTTCGCTCTCAATTGCCTCGGCTCGCCCAGGACTTCTGCTTCAGGAATTCGCCCATCAATTCCGGATGACCGCACAGCAGCCGCGTGACTCGCCATTTCCACCCGCCTCAAATTCAGACTGATCGATCCCTGGGATCTTGATTCGTACCCCGCTCCGAGAGAGAGCTGCCACTCGTGCCACCGCAAGCTCATCATCGCAATAAATTTTCAATGTGGACTGGGTGCAGTAGCGGCAGGCGGAGAAGCGGATCCTAAATCGGGTTATTTGTTGCCAGAGTATCGCTTCATCAGCGCCTGATAATCAGGGCGCTCGTGAAGCGATGTGAATTCCGGATCCTGGATCGCATCCTTGGCGGAGTATCCCTTTTGAATCGCCAGTACCAGATCCTTCACCGCTTCTGCGGGTTGATTCCCGATAGTTTTCACCACCGCCGAATTGTAAATAAGGCTGGCATCGGCCGGGTTGATGGCCCGCGCTCTCTTTATAAAATCACTGGCCTGTGCGATGTCGCCCTTTTTGGCATAGTAAAGCGCAAGTCTTCCGGCCACATCGGCATCCCGTGGATTTACCCGTAATTCCTTGTAGCCCAGCGCGATTGCCTTTTCGTAAGTCTCGCTCGCCTTTGCCGTGTTGCCCGCCGTGCGGTAACCGTCGGCAAGATTGCCCATCGTGGTTTCATCCTCGGGGTTCAACTCCACCGCTTTTTCGAACATCGAAAGCGCTTCTGGATACTTCTTTAGATAGAAATACCCGGTACCCAGATTCGTATAAGTGTCGCCAGTCGGCTTGATCTGGAGTGCCTTTTGGAATGCCGCGATGCCCTCATCGTACTTGCCCATCGTAAAATAAGCGCTGCCCAAATCGCTGTAGCCCACTGGATTCCCAGGTTCCAGTTCTGTCAGTTGCTGGAACGCCTTAATCGCTTTATCCAGCTCGCCGAACCGGAAATAGGCGCCTCCGAGGGAGGCCAGATTATTCCAATAATAAGGATTCAATTCCGCGGCCTTTTGCAATGCCTTCAGCGCTTCTTCTTTTTGCCCGTTCGCAATGTACGCGTTCCCAAGCCGCCGATAGGCTTCGTCCGAATTCGGCGCCAGTTCTAAAGCACGCTTATCCTCGGCGATAGCTTGCACGGTTTGTCCTGTCGTGGCGTAAGCGCTGCCGAGGACAAAATGTACCTCCGGCAATTTGTCATTGAGTTGAGCGGCCTTCTTCGCCGCGTCCACTGCTTTCTCAGACCAATACCTGTCCTTCTTCTGGTCGTACATGGCCAGGTTGGCGTCCGCCAGTCCGGCATACGCCAGAGCAAAGTTTGGATCTTTCTGCAGCGCGCCTTCGAAGAAGTTCATTGCGGACTGGATGGTCTTCTGATCTGGGCTTCCGCCCAAAGAGTTCCGGCCTTTCAAGTAAAGATTGTAAGCCTCGATGTTTTCCGTTGGGTGTGCTGCAATCGCCGCGGATTCCTTATCGCTGAGCTTGGCTTCCAGAGCGTCTGCCAGCTTATTGAAAATTTGGTCTTCAATCGTCAGCAGGTCGCCGGTCACGCCCGGAAATTCCTGGCTCCAGACGCGTTTGTTCTCCGCCAGGTTTTCCAGGTTCACCGTGATGCGCAGGTTATCACCGGACCCTTGTACCGTCCCCTGCACGATCATATTCACACCGAGTTCTTTGGCCACCTGATCGAGCGGCATTTTGGGATCAATCTTCGCTGCTTCCGCGGAAGACGCCAGCCTCACATCCTTCAATTCAAATAACTTTGTCGAAACTGCTTCGCCCAATCCGTCCGCCACCCATCCCAGCGACGATGGGTCGCCGATCACCCGGAACGGCATCACGGCCACGAATTTTCCCTGGGATAACGCCGGCAGACTCGCATTCACCACGCTTGCCCGGCCGCCTGCCGGCGCGGCTGCATGAAAAAGCAGTTCTCTCGTTCGCGGTATCGCCACCATCATCCCCGCCGCCAGCACCACTGCTCCCGCCGGAGCCACCCACTTCCACGGAATCTTGCTCGGCGGCTTCGGCGCCTGCATGATAATCGACGCCATCACCGGCCGCTTCCCCTGCCACGCATCCAGGTCCGCAACAATTTCCGCTGCGTTCGGATACCGCCGCTCCAGGTCGCGCTCCAGGCACCGGCTCACGATATCGCTCAGGCCCGGAGGTACCGTGGCATCAATTTCCCCCACGGGAACCGCGCGCTCCTGATTGCGCATCAGCAAACTGGCCATCGCCGTTTCAGCCTTAAACGGCATCTTCCCGCTCAACAACTCATAGAAAATCAATCCCACCGCGAAAAGATCAGACCGCTGGTCCAGCGTCTTCCCCATCGCCTGTTCTGGCGACATGTATTCAATCGTCCCCAGCAGCGCCCCGGTCTGCGTCATGCCTTCCGACTGCACAGATCGCGCCAGGCCAAAGTCCATCACCAGAATCCGGCCGCCTTTGTCCCTCATCACGTTTTGTGGTTTCAGATCGCGATGGATGATTCCCGCTGTATGCGCTGCGTCCAGCGCCAGGCAAACCTGCCGGATAATATCCACCGCTTCATCCGGCGCAAATTTTCCGTGCGCGCGCAGAATCTGCCGCAGGTCCTCGCCCTCCACAAACTCCATGGTGATGAACTTCACGCCATCCGCTTCCGAAAGATCGTAAATGCGGATAACGTTCTTGTGCGTCACCTGGTGCGCCGTCAGCAGTTCTTGTTTGAAGCGCGCCAGAATCGCCGGATTGCTGGCCATCTCCGGCCGGATCAGTTTCAGCGCGACGGTCCGCTCCACTTCGCGGTCCTTCGCTTTATAGACCGCGCCCATCCCGCCTTCGCCCAACAGCGCCAGGATCTCAAAGCGCTCCCCAAGCAGGTCGCCTTCTTGCAGCACCACATTTTGATAGGAAGTAACGTAGGACCGCGGCCCGCTCGGCGTTCGCACCGAAGTCCCGCCTTCCGGCACGTTCGGCTGCACCATCGTTGCGCCGGGATCTACGGGTGGCTTTCTCGAGGGGGGCCGGGGAGGGGGCTCTATAAAGGTTGCGCCATCATTATCCAGTGGCACCTGGCTGGACGCACTATCGCCTTTGGCTGGCGCACGAAGACCGCCACCGGCATCCTCTCCGCGACCTTTCTTCGGTTTCAAATCATCCATGGGGCAGTCAGTACCCAAGCACACCCATATTGTCGGCCTGACCTGAGCCGCCTGGGTCCAACCGCGTCAGTATATAACGACCCCACGATTCCTGGCACTGAAACTCCATCCACACAACCTCGGTGACTCTCAAGGTTAGTTCCTTCCTCTTCATAACCTATCCGCCGCCAAGAACTTCCCGAGTTGCTTGCCCAATCCAGCAACCTATACCGTTTGGGTACACACGCCATTCCAACCTGTGACAGCACTGTCCCAGTACTAGACACTTTCCCTATGGCTGAACCAGCTTTGAACGGCGCTCCGGACGGAGGTGTCTCATTTATGCGACTTGATCACTCTCGCTTCATTCGTAACCAGGATGTTGTCGCTCGCCAGATCGAGGGCGAACTCATCATCGTCCCGGTCCGCCGTGGTGTCGGCGACATGGACTCCCTCTATACGCTGAACCCGGTTGGCTCGGTTCTCTGGGATTTTATGGCCCAAGAGCACTCCCTCCCGGAAATGGTTCAGCGCGTCTGCGACGAATTCGAAGTCACCGCCACGCAGGCCAAAGGCGATATTCAGTCCTTCCTCGATTCCATGCTGCAGGAAAAATTAATTCAGTCCGTGGCCTGATTTGCGGCTCGGCGCGCTTTTGTGCAGTTCGCATTGCAGTAAACGAATGTACAGATTTTTTCGGTCTGGCTCGGGAGCGTTGGTTTGATCAAGACGGAAACGTACGGTGACTTTTCCACGCAAGTGCACGAACGCCATCAAGGACGCCGTGTGCCCGCGGAAGTCTCCATAGAAGTCACGCATCGCTGCCCCCTGGAGTGCCAGCACTGCTACAACAATCTCTCCATGAGCGATCCGCAGGCGCGGAAAAACGAACTGAACCTCGCGGAATACGAAAAGCTTTTCGACGAACTCGTTCAAGCCAACTGCTTGTGGATTCTCTTCACCGGCGGCGAAATCTTTGCCCGCAAGGATTTTCTGGATATCTATACGCTGGCAAAAAAGAAGGGCTTCATCATCACCCTCTTCACCAACGGCACGATGATCAACGCCCGCATAGCGGACCATCTTGCCGAGTACCGCCCCTTCTCAATCGAAATCACGCTCTATGGCGCCACTCGCGAAACCTACGAAACGCTCACCCAGATTCCTGGCTCCTTCGATCGCTGCATGAATGGAATTCGGCTTCTTCTTGAACGCGGCCTCCCCCTGAAGCTGAAAACCGTGCCCACCACCGTCAATTATCACGAAGTCTATGAAATGAAGCGTTTCGCCGAAGAAGATCTCGGCGTCGATTTCAAATTTGATCCCCTGGTCAATCCCCGCACGGATTGTTCGCAGAGCCCCTTGAATGTGCGTCTCACTCCCGAACAGGCCGTGGCGCTCGAATTTCGCGACCCCGTCCGCATGAATGAATACGTCAAGCTCTTCGAACACGAACGCACTCTCGCCCACATTCCCTTGGCTGCCAAGCGTTACACCTGCGGCGGCGGCCACAACGGCTGCGCCATCGATCCCAATGGCCGCATGACCATTTGCGTCCTTTCTCACCAGGATGGCTACAACCTGCGTGACGGCAGCTTTCTCGAAGGCTGGGAAGGCACGCTCCAGAATATTCGCGCGATTCCCGCCACCCGCGAAACCATCTGCACCAATTGCCAGATTCGCTCGCTTTGCAGCATGTGTCCCGCCAACGGCGAACTTGAAAACGGCGATGCCGAAGCTCCCGTCGATTTTCTCTGCCAGGTCGCGCACCTTCGCGCCTTCAGCATCGGAATTGAGGTCCCCGCGCACGGCGATTGCGCTTGTTGCGCTGGCGGCGAGCATCACGCGGAACTCGCGCGATCCACCGAACGCCTCCAGAAAAATATCTCGGATTACCGGAAACTCGCCCCGCCCCCGCGTCCGCCTTCACTTCTTCCTGTTCTTGATTCGCGCGGTGGTTGTGGTTCCGGAGGTTGCTCCTCCTGCAGTTCGCAGTCTCGGTAATCGCTCGATTTAGGAAAGCTAGCTCATGAAAGAAACTCAGCAGAACGGGAACAAAACGAATAACCAGCGGGCCGCCTATCAACCGCCGGAAGTTGTGCGCGTCAGCCTTCGCCCGGAAGAAGCCGTTCTTGGGCATTGCAAGACGTTTTCTTCCACGGGTCCGGCCGCCGCTTCCTGCAGAACATTTTTTTGCAAGACCTTTGGGTCATAGACAGCTTGCTCCTTGAGGAAAGAACATGTCCGATCCCAGCTCACAGCATCCAGTAACGGCTACTCCTGAGCCCACTCGCCTCGCCCTGCACATCGGCGGTTTCTCACTCGGCCTGTGGTGCGAGAAAGGCATGCCCGCTGTCCTGGACCCGGAGCATCTTCCCTTTGTCGCTCCCGCCACCGCGGAGCGCGCCTGCGATCTGGAATTCGACGTCTCCTGGGCCTCCGCTTTGCCGCTTCCCCAAGCCTCTCCGGACTTCACCTCCGGCGGCCTGTGGTCCGCGCATCGCGATCACTCCGGCACAAAATTTTATTTTTCCAGCCCCGCATTTGGCAGCCAGCCTTATAAAGCCGCTTGGCTCGATCCAACCTTCTCGCGCGGCCACGTTGTTTTGAACCGCTCCAGTCTCCTCCCACAGGATTCTCTCTTTCCGCTCGAATATCCGATTGACGAACTCGTTCTGATGCATCGGCTGGCACTCGGCGAAGGCGTCGAACTCCACGCTCTCGGTCTAGTAGACCAGGATGGCAGCGGCTATCTTTTTCTCGGTCACTCCGGCGCCGGCAAAAGCACCACCGCGCGCCTCTGGATGCGTCAGCCCGGCGTCCGCCTGCTCAGCGACGATCGCATCATTCTCCGCCAGCACGACGGCGTCTATCGCATGTACGGTACGCCTTGGCACGGCGACGCCGGCGTTTCTTCTCCGGATAGCGCGCCGCTCTCCGCAATTTTCTTTCTCGAACAGGCGCCCGCGCACCAAATTCTGCCGATCACGCAGCCGCAAGCCGCCGCCGAACTTTTCGCCCGCGCCTTCGTGCCTCACTATCTGAAATCCGGCATCGAATTCACGCTGCATTTTCTCGACGAGCTCACTCGCTCCATCCCATCTTCCATCTTCCGTTTTGCTCCAACGGACGACGCAGTGGAGGCCATTCGCCATGCCCACGCGTGAAGTCCCGCTACGCAAGGATTCCCGTCTCTTCAGTGAAATGTGCGCCGCTATACTACGTCGCGGTCACAGTGTCCGCTTCCGCGTGCAAGGCGCCAGCATGCAGCCGAATCTCCTCGATGGAGACCACGTTCTGCTCGGTCCCGCCGTGATCGCCGAACTTCGTCCCGGCGATGTCGCCTTTGTCGAGACCTCGAATGGTCTCCGCCTTCATCGCGTGAAGAACGTTGTTTCTGATGCCGTCACCACCCAGGGCGATGCGGGACTCGAACCCGACCCGCACTCCGCGCAAATTGTCGGCCGCGCCATCGCATTTTCCAGAGACGGCCGCGAATATCCGCTAAACACCTGGCGAAACCGCTTCGCTCACCCGGCCGCAATTTTTGTTCGCCGCCTTCGCCTCGCCGCCACAAATCGCATCCGTTCCGCTTCCGCGATCTTGTTCGGCGCCGGCGCGCTCTTCTTCGCCCTTGCTACTTCTGCAGCGCACGCGCAGACCGCCGATCTGCAACTCACCCAAACCGCTTCCTCCTCCGCCGCGGATACCAACGCCTCCACGCAATCTCTCGGCACCGCCTCCACCGTCACATGGACCGGCGGCGTCGCCTCCTTCACCTTTCCCACCCCACTGCCTTCCGGCGTTTTTGCAAACGCTCTCCTCACCACCACCGGTTTTGCTCCTGCTGCCTATAATCTTTCGAACGCCTCCATCACCTTCGTCAATTACGCCACTGGCGTGGTCACCGTGAACTTGCCCAATCCGGCCCCCGGCACAGCCTCCGCCGCCACCTGGGCATCCGGCGTCGCCTCGTTTACTTTTCCCACTCCGCTGCCCGCCAGCGCGGTGGTCGGTGCACTGATCACTACCACCGGTTTTACTCCCGCGGCCTACAACCTCACGAACGCAACGATCACGGGCGTCGACACCACCACCGGTGTCATCACTGTCGCTCTGCCCGCGCAATCTCTCGGTACTGCAACCGCTGCCACACATACAAACACCGGTGGCGGCCTCCTGCAATTTACCTTTCCGACCCCGCTGCCTTCCAACGCGATAGTTGGCGGAAAACTCACAACCACCGGTTTTGCTCCCGCAGCTTATAACGTGACGAATGCCGCGATCGTCAACGTTACTCCTGCGACTGGCGTGATCCAGATCGCCTCCGCCACCAACCCGGGCAATTCCACCGCCCGCGGAACCGGCACCGTCGGCCCCGTAAACGCCTCCACCAAAGGCTCCGCCACCATCAATTTCCCAACCTCCACCGCCAACGGCACCGGCTCCGTCCCCACCGGCTACACCTACTCCGAACTTGTCACCAACAATTCTTCCAGCGCCACAGTCACTTCCGGCACCATCACCGTCTACCTCCAGACCCCGGCCAACACCATCTATGAGTCCTATGCCGGCACGAATTGGACTTGCACCACCCCAACCGTCGGCGGCACTGGTCCCATCATCTGCACCTACAACACCACGCTCGCCAGCGGCGCCTCGGCCAGCGCGCTCGCTCTCGGTTTTCAAGTTCTTACCGGCACCACACCCGGCACCACCATTCAAAGTTCCGCCACCGTCACCAACTCCACTTTCGTGGACACCACTCCCTCCAACAACACCAGCCTCTCTTCCATCTTCGTCGAGCCCGCCACCACTTCCGACCTCGGCGTGAACATGTCCGTCGCTCCCACTCCGGTCTTCGTCTCCTCTAGCCTTACCTATTCCATTCAGGTCCAAAATCTTGGCCAGGCGAGCGCACCGGCCACCGCCAACGTTCTAAGCGATCCGTTGCCCGCTGGCGTTGGGTTCGCTTCGATCAGCGTACCCACAGGTTGGAGCTGCACCACTCCCGCGGTCGGCTCTTCCGGCACGGTCTCGTGTTCCATCACTTCCGCGATGCCCGCCGTACCTGCCGCCGGTTCCACGGCCACCATCGGCATCACCGTGAAGGCTCCCACCACCGCCACCACTCTCAATAACACCGCCACCGCAACGCTCGCCGGCGATCCCAATTCCGCCAACAATTCCGCCACTGCTTATACCGTCGTTCAACCGCTGGCCTGCGCAACTCCCGGCCGCGATGGAGCAGGCGGCACGCTCACCGGAATCGTCAACACGTACTATCCCGGAACAACCGCCGCGCTTGCTTCCGCTGCCACCTCCGTCACCCTCGGCGCTGCCCAAGGTGCCACCACGCCCATCGCTTCCGGCGATCTTCTGCTGATCATTCAGACCCAGGGCGCGTCTATCAACAGCACGAACACCAGTTCCTATGGCGACGGCGCCCCTGGCGACCCCGCATCCGGTTCCTCCAGCCTCGGCAGCTCTGGCCTTTTCGAATTTGTCACCGCCACCGGTGCCGTTCCCCTCACCGGCGGCACACTCACCTTCACCGGAACGGGCCCCACCGGCGGCTTGCTCAATAGCTATTCTCACGTGGCCGCTTCCGCAGTTGGCACCACGTACGTCGCGCAGCAAACCTATCAAGTCATTCGCGTCCCGCAATATAGCTCCGCCACATTAGGTTCCGGCCTGGTTCCCCTAACCTGGAATGGCACCGTCGGCGGCATTCTGGTTCTCGACGTTTCCTCTCAGCTAACTCTCGGTGGCACGGTTTCTCTCGACGCTCTCGGTTTCCGCGGCGGCGGCGCCCAGCGGCTCACGGGCCCAGCCATCGGTGGCACCGACACTCCTGTGGACTATGTCACCGCGGCTCCAACCAGCAACACCTCTTTGGCCGGCGCCAACGGCGCCAAGGGAGAGGGAATTGCCGGCACTCCCCGCTACGTTGCTCCGGCCACCATCACTACCACAGGCAGTCCCACTGATGCCTATCTTGGTGCGCTCACCGACTCTTTGCCCGGCGGCAGCTCCGCGCGCGGCGCTCCCGGCAATGCCGGCGGCGGCGGCACGGATGGCCATCCCGTTAGCAATGACTACAATTCCGGCGGCGGTGCTGGTTCCAATGGCGGCACCGGTGGCCAAGGCGGTTACGGCTGGAACAGCATGGCTTCCACCAACACTACCGACGGCGGCTTTGGCGGCGCACCCTTCTCTGCCTCAACAAGTTCTCTCGTAATGGGCGGCGGCGGTGGCGCGGGCACCACAAATAACGGTACGTATTGCAACTACAACACCGGCACGGGCACGTGCACCGCCAGTGGCAATGGCACGGGCGTCTATAGCAGCGGTGGCGCAGGCGGCGGCATCATCATCGTCCACGCCGGCTCCGTTGTCGGTTCCGGCACCATCACTGCCAACGGTCAGGGCACGCTCAGCACTTTGAACGACAGCACGGGTGGCGGCGGAGCCGGCGGTTCCGTTCTCGTATTCGCAAATAGCGGCAACCTTTCCGGCCTCACGGTTTCCGCGAACGGCGGCAACGCTGGTTACGCGTGGCCCACACAGGCGCCCGGCGGCTTCCCTGGTGAACGCCATGGCCCTGGCGGTGGTGGTGGTGGTGGCGTCATATTTCTGACTGCTACTCCTGCCGGCGCAAGCGTCACCGGTGGTTTCAACGGCTATACCGACACGGTTCAGGATTCTTACGGCGCAACCGCAGGCACAACGGGAGTCGTTGCCTCCGCCCACGTCATCACGGAAACTCCCGGCACGCAATCCGGCGCCTATTGTGGCTCCGCCGATCTATCCGTCACCAATGTTGGAACTCCTCCCGTTGTCGCTCCCGGCGGCACGATCATGTATACCCAGGTCGTCACCAACAACGGCCCGCTCGACGCCGTCAACGGCACTTTCTACGAAACCATTCCTGCCAACACCACTTTTCTGTCGCTGCCGACGGTCGTCGGTTGGACATGCACCACTCCTGCCGTCGGCGCCACCGGCACCATCAGCTGCACCAATCCAGACGTGGCCAAGAGCTCCTCTTCCACGTTTAATCTCAGCGTCACCGTCAATGCTTTAGCCGCAGGCGGCTCGCAGATCGTGGACGTCGCAAACGTCGTCTCCGGAACTTCGGATCCCAATCTTGCGAATAATTCCGCCACCGCCATCGTCACCGTAGGCGCACTCGGCACTGCCGATCTGCAGGTGGTCAACACCGCTTCCGCCGCCACCACCGTCGCTGGAACCCAAGTCACCATGACCGCCGTCGTCAGCAACATCGGTCCCGGCGCTGCCTCAGGCCTCGCTTTCACCGAAGACACTGCCAACAATTACCCGACGAACTCCGTGCACGCCACTTTTGCCTCGCTGGCTGCACCCGCCGGATGGTCTTGCGTCACGCCTCCTGTCGGAGGCACTGGCACTATCACCTGTACTGCCACGTCTCTCGCCGTAAATGGCACAGCCACATTCCCGGTTGTCCTAAGTGTCCCGGCGGCCGCGCCTGTCGGCACTTTGCTTTCCGGCATCGCCAACATCACCTCCACCACGCCGGATCCCAATACCGGGAATAACATCTCTACCGCAACCACCGTCGTTGCCTCTTCCGGTCAGTCCGATCTTGCCGTCGCCAGCGCCGCCGTTCCCAGCACCGTCACGCAGGGCAACAACATCACCTACACGCAGACCGTCACCAACAACGGCCCTGCCGCTGCCACTGTCGCCACGTTCACCGATACCATTCCCGCAGGCACCACCTTGGTTTCCTTCACGCCACCCGCCAATTGGACCTGCAACACCATTCCCGTCGGCGGCACCGGCACCATCACCTGCACTCTAAACATCGCGCAGAATATTCCCGTCAATGGCTCCGTCAGCTTCCCGTTGGTGGTCAAAGTTAGCTTGTCCACCGCCGCCGGAACCACCATCACCAACACCGCCAATATCAATGTCCCTTGCTCTTCGGCCTCCGATCCGAATTGCGCCAACAACACCGCCTCCACGAACATCGTCGTCGCCTCCCCAACTCAAGCGGATGTCAGCATCGTCAAGACCGCGGCTCCTGAACCTGTCACCTTGAATACCAATCTCACGTACACCTTGGTGGTTTCCAACAACGGCCCTGCTGTCGCCCAAAACGTCTCCCTCAGTGACAACATTCCTTCCACCACCACTTACGTTTCTTCATTCACGCCGCAGGGCTCTTGCTCCACAACGGCAATCAGTGTTGCCTCCCCCTATCCTTCGACCTTGCAACTCAACTGCACCATCGGCTCCATCGGCGTGGGCGCTCAGGTCGTCGTCACCGTCAACGTGACCGCGGCCACGTTCAGCTCTGGTTCGCTCACCACCAACACTGCCACCGTCACCAGCTCCACCTCCGATCCGAATTCCGCGAACAACACATCCTCGGCTGTCTCCACCATTCAAGCGGCTACTGCTGTTGGCCTCTCGTCCTTCAACGCCTTCCGCCAGTCCGATGGCACGGTTCTCCTCGAGTGGCACACCCACGAGGAATCCCGAAATCTCGGCTTCCACGTTTATCGCGAAGACGGCGCAGGCCGCCATCGCATTGACGCTGCCATGATCGTCGGCTCCGCGTTGCTCCTCCGCAATTCGCGCCCCCAGCACGCCGCTAAAACATACCGCTGGATAGACGCGCAGCCCGCGCCCGATTCTGTCTATTGGATTGAGGATGTGGACATCAACGGCACCCGGACGCTCCATGGTCCCGCGAACGTTCAAAGCTCCGCGTTCGCTCCGGCTGCGGCGATCTCTCCCGCGGCGCAAAATTTTTCGCGCTCCGCCATGCAGGTGCGCGCTCCGGTTGGCGGTTCCCTCCAGCCCACGCTCCGCCTCAGCACTCCGCGTCCGATTTTTCCGGCGCCGCCGCGCAACACTCCTGTCTTCACCGTCGCCGATCACGCCGCTGTCAAAATCGGCGTGGACCAGGAAGGCTGGTATTCCGTTCCTTTCACCCAGCTCGTTGCTGCGGGCCTGGACCCCAACTCCGATCCGCGCTCCCTGCGTCTCTTTGCTGAGGGTGTTGAGCAGCCCATCCTTCTCTCCGGCAATCTCTCCGGCCGCGCCGCAACCGGCGCTCTCGAATTCTATGGCACGGGCATAGACACGCCCTTCTCCGGCACGCGCATCTATTGGCTCGTCCGCGAAAATGGCTCGCCCCGGCGCATTCTCACCGCGGCCGCTCCCAACTCCGGCAGCCCCGCTCCTTCCGGCTTCCCGTTCACCGTTATTCGCGAGGATCGCGTCAGTTATTTCGCTGCGCTGCTCAATGGTGAAAATAACGACAATTTCTTCGGCCCCATCGTCAGCAGCGATCCCGTCGATCAGGTCTTGACCATCGCGCACCGGGACACTTCTTCCGCGCAGCCCCTCGCTCTCGATGTCGCCCTCCAGGGCGTCACCGATGCGCAGTTGCATCGCATTTCCATTCAGCTCAACGGTTCAACCATTGGCGAACTCGACTTCTACGGCATGGTCGCCGCTACTCAATCTTTCCCTGTCGAAGCGTCACTTCTCACGGATGGCGCGAATACCATTACGCTAACGGCCCTCGAAGGCGACTTCGACGTCAGCGTCGTGAAATCCGTCGCCTTGCACTACCCGCACACCTACGCCGCCGATGCCGATTGGCTCCGCGCCCTCGCTCCCGCGGGCTCCAGCTTCACGATCACCGGCTTCTCCGGCCAGCAGATTCGCGCATTCGACATCACCGATCCCCTGAACATTGCCGAGCTGCCTGGAAAAATTTCCGTCGAAAACGGTTCGTACCAGATCGCGCTCACTCTGCCTCTTTCCGGCCAGCAGCAGCGCACCATTCTTGCCTTCGCCTCGGGAGCGGTTTCTTCACCCGTCTCCCTCGCTTCCCACGCGCCTACTTTCCTTGACGATCTCCGCTCCGGCGCCGATGTCGTCATGATCTCTCATCCCGACTTCGTCTCCAGCCTCGCTCCCCTGGTTCGCCTCCGCGAATCCCAGGGCCATCACGTTCAGCTGGTCACCACGGACCAGCTCTTCGACGAGTACAATTTCGGCGAACGCAGCCCCTTCGCCATTCGCGCTTTCCTCCAGGACGCCGTTTCCCACTGGAGCCGCAAACCGCAATCCGTCCTCTTCGTCGGCGATGCTTCCTTCGACCCGCGCGATTATCTCGGCTTCGGCCCCTCCGATTTCGCTCCAACGCGCATCATCGAAACCGCCGCCTTCAAAACCGCTTCCGATGATTGGTTCACGGACTTCCAGCAGACCGGTTACGCCACCATTCCCACCGGACGTCTGCCGGTTCGGACCGTCGCCGATGCCGATCTCGTCGTCTCGAAGATCGTCAATTACGAACAGCGTTCTTCCGTCGGCACTTGGAATTCCAAAGCGCTCTTCATCGCCGACCAGAACGTGGATACCAATTTCTCCACCGCGGCCTCTGCCGCCTCCGCCAGCCTTCCCGCGTCCGTCTCCGCCAGCCGCATTTTTACGGACGGCCTCGACGCAAACACCGCGCACACACAAATTCTCTCCGCGTTGAATAGCGGCGCGCTCCTCGTCAATTACGATGGCCACGGCGCCGAACAACAGTGGTCCTTCGCTGATCTCTTCAATAACGACGACGCGCAGGCCCTCTCCAATGGCGGCCGCCTGCCCGTATATCTCTTAATGGATTGCCTCAACGGATTCTTCCAGGATGTCTACGCGCAAAGCCTCGCAGAATCCATCATCCTTGCTCCGAGTGGCGGCGGCGTTGCTGTCTGGGCCTCTTCCGGCTTCACCGATCAGCATCCGCAAGCCACCATGAACCAGGCGCTGCTCCGCCAGTTCCAGTTGCATCCCACAAATTCTCTCGGCCGCCTGATTCTCGACGCCAAGTCCGGCACCACGGATACCGACGTCCGCCGCACCTGGGTCCTCTTCGGCGACCCGGCCATGAAGCTGCAATTCACGGCCGCGCCTGCCGCTGCAACTGCGCCGCAGCAGAAGCCCTCGGTTCCTCCCGTCACGATTCCTTTCGGAAAAAATTGCCTCGGCAAAATTACTTGCGTTCAGGAGAAGCCTCGCCAATGAAAAGTTTCCGCCCAGCGCTTTGCTTTGGATTGCTTCTGTCTCTCGTCTGCGGCACCCGGGCCATCGCTCAGGCGCCCGGCACGCCCCTTGGAATCGTCGGCAACGCCACTGCCGCCCGCATCGGTAATTCCACCGTCACCGAAGGTGCCACTGTCTATTCGGGTGACGCTCTTTCCACCGACAACAACGGTGTCCTGCTAGTCCGCGTCGGCGCTCTCTCAGTGGAACTGCAAAGCGATTCTTCCGCTCACATCTATCGCGCGCCTTATGGCGCCGTTCTCGAGCTGAATAAAGGCAGCGTCGTCTATTCCACGCCCGGTGGCGCCCAAAACGTCGTCATCGTCGCCTCGGATGTGCGCGTCACTCCCTCGCCCGGTCATCCCGGTTACGGCCGCGTCACCATCGACGATCCTTGCAACGTCTCCGTGCAAAGCCAGCACGGCGAGGCGGACGTCCGTATCGGTTCAGAGTCCCGCACCGTGGAAGAAGGCAAGGCCTATCGCGTCCACGCCGAAAACTCGCTTTCCTATCGCAAATATCTTTCGCCAGAAGCTTCCGACTATCACGATTACCACGATCACTCCCCGTGCGCCGCGGCCTATCAGCCCGTTCATGGACATGCCCCCGTCGCCGCCGGCCAAAGCCGCTTTCTCTACGTAGCCATCGGCGCCACCGCCGCCCTAACCACCTTCGGCGTAGTCAAAGCCCTGGAAAGCCCCAGCCGCCCCTAAGGGAGCGCCAATCTCCAGATTGGCCAGCGAGCATTCCCCTCTTCTGCCCCAAGGTAGCGCCTGCATCTTGCAGGCAAGCGAGGCCAGCCTGCAGCATTCGCGGGCGCCTTCCCCTCCGAAAACTCTCCACCAAAAAAAATAGCCGATCAAAGATCGGCCATTCCCTCCCAACTCCAAAAAAACTCTCTTCCTACCCGTGCCCCCCCGCCAACTCCCTAACAATCGACCCCACAAAATTCTTCGCATCCCCAAACAACATCAACGTCTTGTCCAGGTAATACAGGGGATTCTCAATTCCCGCGAACCCCGCTCCCATGCTGCGCTTGATCACCATCACCGTTCGCGCCTTGTCCACGTCCAGAATCGGCATCCCGTAAATCGGACTGGTCTTGTCCTCGCGTGCCGCCGGATTCGTCACGTCGTTCGCTCCGATAATCAGCGCCACGTCCGTCTGCGGGAAGTCTCCGTTGATGTCGTCCATCTCCAGCAGTTTGTCATAGGGAATGTCCGCTTCCGCCAGCAGCACGTTCATGTGCCCCGGCATGCGCCCTGCCACCGGGTGAATCCCGAACTTCACGTCCACGCCGCGTTTCGTCAGCGCATCATAAAGTTCCCGCACCTTGTGCTGTGCCTGCGCCACCGCCATCCCGTAGCCCGGCACAATCACCACCTTGCTTGCCGCCGCCAGAATCCCCGCCGCCTCTTCCGGTGAGGCGCTTCTCACCGGCTTTTCCTCCACCTTGCCCGCCGCGCTCACCTGCTCCTGCCCGAACGCTCCAAACAGCACGTTGGTGAAAGACCGGTTCATCGCCTTCGACATATTCACCGAAAGAATGAACCCCGAAGCGCCGTCCAGCGCCCCAGCCACGATCAGCAGTTTGCTCCCCAGCACAAATCCCATCGCTGCCGCGGAAAGTCCTGCGTACGAATTCAAAAGCGATATCACCGTCGGCATATCCGCCCCGCCGATCGGAATAATCATCATCACGCCGAACGTCAGCGGAATCACAATCATCAGCGGAAACAGGTACATCTTCTCCGGATGCACCACCAGCATCACCGCAATCCCCAGCGAAACCGCCAGCAATCCCAGGTTCACCAGGTTCTGCCCTTTGTACGTAATCGGCCGCTGCGGCAACACTTCTTGCAGCTTTCCCGCCGCCATCAAGCTTCCCGTAAATGTCAGCGCGCCCAGAATCACTTCCAGCGATAACACGCTCATCATGAACTTCGGCACATTCGGCGCGCGCAGATAAAATTCCGCCGTGCCCACCAGCGTCACGCACAGCGCGCCAAATGCATGGCTCAGCGCCGTCCGTTGCGGCACCGCCGTCATCGCCACGCGGCCCAGTGGCACGCCGATAATCGTCCCCAGCACCAGTGCGATCGCGATCCACGTGTAATCCACGATGCCCTTGTGCAGCAGCGTTCCCGCCACGGCCAGGAACATTCCAATTTCGCCGGCAAACACGCCGCGCCGCGCCGTCACCGGCGAACTCAGCCATTTCAGCGACAACACAAACAGCGCCGTGGCAATCAGGTAAGTTATTTCCAGAATGTATTCGCTCGCGAACATGTTCGTTATGATTTCCTCGGGCCGCTGGCCTTGAACATTTTCAGCATCCTGTCCGTGATAATAAAGCCTCCAACGATATTGCTCGTCGCCGCCACAATCGCAATCGTACCCAGTACCTTCGCCAGCATGCTCTTGCCTTCTCCCGCCAGAATAATCGCTCCCACCACCGCGATCGCATCCAGCGCATTGGTCAAAGACATCAGCGGCGTGTGCAGCAGCGGCGACACTCGCCGGATCACCTCAAACCCGATAAACGCCGCCAGCAGGAATACGTATAACCCTGTGATCAAATCCAGTTGCATCAATCTCCTCCGCCTGCGGGCGCGCTCACCAGCGCCGGCATCTTGAAAAATTCCCGCACCTTCGCGTTCACCAGCTCGCCGTCCCGCGTCACCAGCGTTTCCCGCGTGATTTCATCCTGCAGATTCAGCTGCATCTTTCCATCCTTCACAATGTGCAGCAGAAACGAACTGATGTTCCGCGCGAACATCTGGCTCGCGTGATATGGCACCGTTCCCGCCAGGTTGTACTCACCGATGATCGTCACGTGGTGCTCCACGATGATTTCATCTGGTTTCGTCAGCTCGCAGTTCCCGCCACGCTCCGCCGCCAGGTCCACGATCACCGAACCCGGCGCCATCCGCGCTACCATCTCTTTCGTCACCAGCACCGGAGATTTTTTCCCCGGAATCACCGCCGCCGTGATCACCACGTCGCTGTCCGCGATCACGTTGCCCAGCAGTTCCCGCTGTTTCTGGTAAAAACTTTCGTCCTGCGCCTTCGCGTAGCCGCTCGCGTCCTGCGCATCCTTCGCCTCAATCGCCAGTTCCACGAACCGTCCGCCCAGGCTCTGCACCTGTTCCTTCGACGCCGGCCGCATATCGTAAGCCGAAGCCACCGCTCCCAGGCGCCGCGCCGTCGCAATCGCCTGCAATCCCGCCACTCCCGCGCCGATAATCAGCACCCGCGCCGGCGCAATCGTTCCCGCAGCCGTCGTCAGCATCGGGCACATGCGCGGCAGCGTGTCCGCCGCCAGCAGCACTGCCTTGTATCCGCAAATCGTCGCCATCGAGGAAAGCACGTCCATGCTCTGCGCCCGCGTGGTCCGCGGCATCAGCTCCACCGAAAAAGACGTCACCCCGCACGCCGCGATCTCCTCCAGCGTGCTCGCCGTTCCCAGCGGCCGTAAAAATCCCAGCAGCACTTGCCCTTTGTGGAACAGTGGCAGGTCCGAGCTTCCGTTCTTGTCGTTCGCCCCGTAGCACAGGAACTGTACAATAATGTCCGCCGCGCGGAAGACTTCCGCCCGCTCCGCCACCAGTTTCGCGCCCTTCTCTTCGTAATCCTTGTCCGGATAACCCGCGGCCAGTCCCGCGCCCGTTTGCACGTGCACCTCGATCCCCGCCTTCTTCAAACTAGGGATCACCGCCGGCACCAGCGCCACCCGCCGCTCTTTTGGATAAATTTCCTTGGGCACCCCAACAATCATGCGCCCTCCTTCCTGAACAATAGTTCTGTACTCGTGGAACGCCCGTGCCTTTTCATACTCCGCCTTCTTCTTTTGCGCGCTTCGGCACTATTTGCTCCGGCTGTCGGATACAGATTTGCCTTCTTATGAATGTTGCGGATTCGGGGTCAGAGCGTTTGCCCCTGTGCTGAGAAAAGCGGCGACCATGGCTTGTACACGAACCACTCGAAACGCCCTAAATCATTGCCACCGGAATTCTATCCCTATTCCCCTGCGATGTGTAGTGGCCGGACTTCAGACCGGCCACTCTTCATCCCACCGATGCGTTTTCACCACCACCCGATTACCGCAACCCCTCAAAAATCCCCCGCGCCTCCCCCAACCGCTTCATCACTTTTTCCTTCTCCTCCGCCGAATTCCAATCCGGGTATTCCCCCGTAACCTCCATCGTCCGCCCGATCCATGCCGCAAAATATTCCGCATCTTTCTTCGAATAAGCCCGCTTCCCGCCAATCGTCACATACACCGGACTCGTCGTCGCATACGCGTAACTATCCATCACCGGATATTCCGCCTTCTCGCTCCACGCCCGCAGCCCGCACCATCCGCTCTCCGTCAAGGGAATCTCTCCCGTAAAATCCCCCGCTTCCTTCGCACCGGTCAGCAGAGACTTCACCACCTTCCCGTTGCACACCACCTCCAGATGCTCCACGGGCACCACCGACCGCAATTTCGCGGTGAAGGGAACTACCCCCTGCGCAGCGTCAAACTTCAACTCGCTCCCCACCATCTCTCCGCCCAGCCTGAACTCTACCAGCGGTCCATTCGTCGCAAACGTGCGTCCTTGCCTCAATCCATCCAGCCAAGTTCCCACGTTGGCGGGCCATTCCGGTGTCCACACATAGACGCGGTCAAACCCGATCTGCCCGCGAATCGGTGCCGCATAATTCGTCGTCGCGTCCGTTCCTCCGCCCGCCGGCACCTTGAATCCCAGATTCAACAGCCTATACCACACTTCCGCCGTTGATTTGTGATCGCTGAACCCTACAATCTCCATGTAATCCAGTTTCCCCAGCGCCACATCCACCGGCAACTCATCCGTAATCTTCTGCGCCGGCTTAACAAATGGATCTGGCACGCTGTCAAACGGGTGCACCGCCCCCACCAGCGCCCCCTGCGCATGCGCCATGTCATAGACATCCGCATTCATCGGATACAAACTCGCCGCCGCCGTATCCGGATACCCCGCATACCCCGGTAACAGCAAATGCTCCTTCAACTCTAAAACACCGCGGTGGCCCCAATAGCTGGTGTGATACTCCTGTCCTCTCACCAGCACCGCTTCCCACTCGCTTGGCCCCACGCGCGGGGGCACCACAAAGTTCACATCGGGGATTCGCTGCTCCTTGTTCACAATCAACTCATTTATCACCTCAAGCCCTTCGGCCTCCGCCTGTGTCCACAGATGGCTCGCATAATTCCGATATGTTCCCGCGTAGTTCATATGCACGTGCAAATCCGAAGCCGCCCAATGCCCCGCGTTCGGCGTTTCAAAATCCAGCGGTATCAATTCCGCTTCCACTCTTTGCGTCGCTCCCGCTTTCACTTCCACAACCTGCTCAAACGGCTTCGCGCCCATTCCGCGAGACACGCGCACACGATACTTTCCCGGAGGCACATCCACCGTCACCTCGCGATCTCCCTCCGGATAAAAATAATGCGCTTCATACGCCTGCTGTTTTCGATCGAACCCGTCATCTGCAAAAATCCATGCCTCGTCCGGCGCATGAAAACGTCCCTGCTCGTCCACCACGGACATCCGCGCGTAATTGGAAAACAGCGCCACCTGCGCCAGCTTGATCTCCAATCGCCCAGTGGGACGCAGTCTCTTTCGTGAACCGTTCTTCAGTAGGTTCCGTTTTGTCCCCGGAATCGTCAGCCAGAATATTTCTGTACCTCCTGGCTGGTTCGATATGGCCGCGATCGTTTTCCCATCCGGCGACCACCGCGCATTCGTCTCGTCCCAATCCCCATACGAAAGCGGAAACGCATCCCCGCCGCCCGCCGGCATCAACCATAACGTCTGCCACTGCCTTCCCAGATACGAGCTGTAGACCATCCGCGATCCATCGGGCGAAAAATCCGGCCGCGCCTTCCAGCTCGTCTCCTCATAATGAATCTCCCGCGCCTCCGCTCCCGGCCGCGCCTCCATCCGCCAGAATCCCCCGGTCCCGTAGACATGTCCCCGATTCGAAACAAACAAAATTTCTTTCCCGTCCCGAGTCCACGCCGGATTAATCTCCATGTCGTACGCGCTGTAGTAATACCGGGGCAGGGAACTCTTCCTTTCCCCCGTCAGCCGCACTGCATTTTCCAGCGCCCCGTCCTTCGCCTCCGCCATAAACACGTGAAATCGTCTGTGAAATTCCGTCGAAACCCACACAATCTTTTTTCCATCCGGAGACCACCGCGGCTCCACATTCACCGCCCCGCCGCTCGTCAACTGCTTCGTCTTCCCCGTCGCCACATCCAGCAGCCACAGTTCCATCGCATCTTTCTGGTACGACACATACACCACGCTCTTCCCATCCGGCGACCAGTCCGGCTGGTAGTCATATCCCGGCCCATCCGTAAGCTGCACCGCCTCCTTCGCATCCAACTTCTGCCGCCAAAGCGATCCCCCCATCGAATAAATCAACTCCCCCGAATTCGGTCCCCAAGTCAACCAGCTCGGCCCGCTGGTCAACTCCGGCAAATAAAGTTCCCTGTAATAATAAGAATGCGGCTCCTCAATCTGCCCCAAAACCGCCCGCCTCTGCCCCCAAGCCGGCGAGACACTCACCCCCACCGCCCCAATCATCGCCCCCACTACCCAAATCCATTTCCCCATCCGTCTCACCCCATCCTCCCCCTTCGTCCCCGGCCTTTCGTTGTCATCCTGAGGTGCGCGCCGTTTGCGCACCGAAGGACCTCATCTTCCAACGGTTCCACCACTTAAACCGCCGCTCTTCAAATCCCCTGGTAGCGCCTGCATCTTACAGGCAAGCAAGCCCGATACCCCGCGCAGTCCGAGGGGTAAGGGCTCTCCTCTTTTCTCCTTCTCCGCCCCAAAATCTCCTTCATAAGCTCCCCTCGCTCCCGTCTTCCATCGCCACCGTCCGCAAACTCCCACCACCCAGCGCCGGAGGCGCGACACACTCCAGCCAGCTTCACCACTTCCAACCCGAAACTCCGAGAGCCCCATCCCAACTCCCGCCCCGCATCCTACTTCAAAAAACAAAAGGGCGCAGCAGTCCGCGCCCCGCACAACATCTCAATTTTCCTCATCCCACTAAAAACATCTCACTCCACTTCTGTGCTTCCTCTACCCCAATGTCCCCGCGCCCAATCCTGCGCGCTGTTATCTGCTCGCCGCTAGCCTCCTACTGATTACCGATTACTGATTACTGAAAACCTTCCATCACCCCAATCCCACCTTCGCCAAGGGCATCTCCCGATACCTCTTCCCCGTCGCCGCAAATATCGCGTTGTAAAGCGCCGGCGCAAACGGCGGCAATCCCGGCTCGCCAACTCCCGCCGGCGGCGCCTCGCTCGCCACGATATACACATTCGTCTCCCGCGGCGCCGCGTTCATCCGCGCCACCGGATAGGTATCGAAATTCCCCTGATCAATCACGCCATTCGTCGCCGTGATCTCTCCAAACATCGCGATGCTCGTTCCCATCACCGCCGCGCCCTCAAACTGTTGCTTCACCGTCAGCGGGTTCACAATCGTCCCCGCGTCCAGCGCCGAATCCACTCGCTGGATCTTCACCTGTCCGTCCTTTACCTCGGCCTGCACCACCGTCGCCACATACGTCAGAAAGCTCCGGTGCACCGCAATTCCCATCCCAAATCCATTCCCGCTCTTCTGTTTTCCCCATCCCGATTTTTCCGCCGCCAGCTGCACCACGCGCCGCATCCGCGCAATGTCGATCGGGTACTGCTCATACTCCCCATCGTAGTTCGTGTAATCCTTCGGCAATTCGCTCTTCGGAATAATCCGGTCCGGCCCCAGCAGCGCCAGCAAATACTCAACGGGATCCTTTCCCGCCGAATGCGCCAGCTCGTCCGCAAACGATTGAACTCCAAACGCATGATAAATATTCGCCACAGACCGCAGCCACCCGATCCGCGTGTGCGCCGGCGCCGGCCCGTTCTCCGCCCGTTGGTTCGCCACGGCAAACGGCACGTCGCTGAATCCCAGCCCGATCTCGCCCGCGTCCGCGTATTCCGTATTGTCAAACGTCGACGCAATCGGCGGAAACACGCTGCGCTGCAGCCACGCCGTCGGCATTCCATTCGCACCCACCGACGCCTTGAAATACATCGCCGCTACCGTGTGAAATGAGTCGAACCGTACATCGTCCTCCCGGCTCCATACCACCTTCACCGGCTTCCCCGTCTTCTTCGAAAGCACCGCCGCTTCCACAATAAAATCCGGGAAAGACTTCCGCCCAAACCCGCCGCCCAGCAGCGTCACGTTCACCGTCACATCTTCCGGCTTGAGTCCCAGAGCTGCAGCAACCGCCTCCTGCGCTCCTTGCGGATTCTGCGTTGGCGCCCATGCCTCCACTTTTCCATCCTTATATAGGGCCAGCGCCGCCGGCGGCTCCATCGAAGCGTGCGCCAGCATCGGCGCGTAATACTGCGCCTCGATCACCTTCTCACCCTTCGCGAATTCCGCGTCCACGTTTCCGTTTTCCCGCACCACTTTGCCCGGCTTCAGCGCTGTTGCTTCCATCTCCTTGCGAAACGTGTCCGAATTCCACACCGCATGCTCGCTATTCTCCCAGTCCACCTTCAGTTTTTTCTTCCCCTGAAACGCCGCCCATGTGTTGTCCGCGATCACTGCCACTCCGCCCAGCGCCTGATATCCCACGGGCGGTTTGAACGCATCGATTGTCGCCGTCTGCTTCACTCCCGCCACTTTCAGCGCCGCTGTATCGTCCACGCTCTTCACCGAACTCCCCAGCACCGGCGGGTGCACCACAGACGCGTACAGCATTCCTTCCATCCGCGTGTCCTGCCCATATCCTGCGCGGCCGCTGCACATATCCGTCAGGTCGTAACTCTTTTTCGGCTTTCCGATATACGTCCATTCGCTCCGCGCCTTCAGCTGCAATTCTTCTTTCTTCGGCACCGGCAATTTCCCCGCCGCGCCTGCCAGCTCTCCGTAACTCAATTTCTTCCCGCTGGCCTTGTGCATCACCACGCCCATCTGCGTGCTGCACTCCTTCTCCGGCACGCCCCATTGCGCCGCTGCCGCGCGCACCAGCATCAGCCGACCGCTCGCTCCCGATTCCCGCAGCGTGTCAAAAAAACTTCTCACCGAATGCGATCCGTCCGTATCCTGATCGCCGTACTCCTTGTTCCCGCCGCCTTGCACCACCTGCACGCGGTTCCAATCCGCATCCAGCTCATCCGCCACAATCATCGGCAGGCCCGTGCGGTCGCCGCTGCCCATCTCTGCGCGATGCGCCACGATGTAGACCGTCCCATCCATCCCAATCGCAAGATACACATTCGGCCGCAGCGCCGCGTCCGCCATTCCCTCTGCCGCGCTCGCTTTCCCTGCTGCCCGCAAGCTCCCCGGCAAATAGCGCGCGCTTAATACCAACGCGCCCGCCCCCACAATCCCTTTCAAAAATCCCCGTCGGCTCACATTCTCGATCTGGATCATGTTCTCACCCGGCTCCCAACACTCCGATAATCACCGATAATCCGTCCACTTCCGCCCTCTATCCTACCCGCAATCCGTTCCCACGCAACCCTACCCTGTAGCGGCCGCCTTCCCCGTAGCACAGGCTTCAGCCTGTGAGCGCACCCCCCACATTGCACAACCTTTCCACCACTGCCATACTCTTCTCCCCGAATCCTGGAGCCCTCGATCATGAAACGCGAATATCACCGCTGGTATTCCCCGCGCCTCGGCCTCGACCTCGGCGTCATCATGTACGGCCACTGGGGCCCACCCCTTCTCGGTTTCCCCACCAGCGCCGGCGACGAATCCGAACTCGAAGGTCAAAGCATGGTCGGCGCCCTCGCCGATTTCATCGATGCGGGCCGCATCAAGTTCTGCACCATCAATTCCATCAACGGACTCAGCTTCTACAATAAATCCGCGCATCCCTTCCATCGCAGCTACGTTCAATCCGTTTTCGATTCGTATCTCCGCGAAGAAGTCGTCCCCTTCATCTGGGACACCTGCCAGTCCCGCGTCGCCATCGCCACCATGGGAGCTTCCTTCGGCGCCTATCACGCCGCTAACACCCTCTTCAAGCATCCCGATGTTTTCAAGCGCTGCTTCGCCATGTCCGGCGTCTACGACCTGAAAAATTTCATGGACGGCCTCTACGACGACAATTTCTATTTCAACAATCCCGTCGACTACCTCGCCAATCTCTCCGATCCCTGGGTCTACGACCAACTCTCCACTTGCGATATCCACCTCATCACCGGCACCGGTCCCTGGGAACACAGCGGCCCCACCTATCGCCTCTCCGAAGTCCTCGCGAGCAAAGCCATCCGCCACTCCGTCGACAACTGGGGCCCCCAAGGCGGCCACGACTGGCCCTTCTGGAAGCACCAGATGCGCTCCTACCTCTCCCAACTCTATTAGTCCACAGTGATATCACGATATCATTTCAATGAATGCCGTGATATCATGATATCAGGTGCTCCATGGCTCAGATACTTGTCCGCAATCTCGAATCGGAAGTCAAGACCCGGCTCCAGCGTCGCGCCCGCCGCAACGGCCGCAGCATGGAGGAAGAAGTGCGCGAAATCCTTCGTGACGCCACGAAGCAAGAAGACAAAAATAGTAAAGGACTTGGCACGCGGATCGCCGCTCGATTCAAAGGCATCGGCCTCAAGGACGGCGAGGACCTCCCGGAATTCCGCGGGCTCCGTCTCGAAATCCCGGATTTCGACGAATGATCATCCTCGACACCAATGTTCTTTCTGAATTAATGAGAGACTTTCCCAATGCTAAGGTGCTCGCTTGGCTCGATTTACAGCCGCCAGCTTCGATTTGGATCACCACAGTCACTCTTATGGAATCTCGCTTTGGCCTATTCCGCATGCCGGCTAGAAAGCGAAGGGACCATAGACTGAAAGAACTGGAACTTATCCTTGCTGAAGATATCGAACGACGCTTTGCGCCATTTGATGAAGCCGCGGCGTTGAGCACCGCCCTGTTACTCGCCGAAAGGCAGCTTAAAGGCCGCCCGATCGAATATCGCGACGCGATGATCGCAGGCATTGCGATTTCCACAAAAGCGACCTTGGCCACTCGGAACGTCGCGCATTTCAGTGATCTCGGCACAAACCTGGTCAATCCCTGGGACTAACCGCTGCACCGCGTCGTACTCATCCACCCTGTCATCATGAGGACCGCTTGCCCTGAGCGTTCTTTGTGAAGGGCGCCCTTTGCGGTCCGAAGGATCTCAACCTAAAAACCATCTCCAATTTTTCGTGGGAAGAAACTTCCAGGAAAAGCCCGAACCACTCTCTAAAAAACCTACGCCAGCCCCAAATGCTCCATCTGGTACCGCCCCTTCGCAATCACCTGGTCCTGATCGATCCACACGTCGCAATCCCGCGTCAGCACATCCACATGCGTCCGTGATTTCCAATCCGCGTGCGTCTGGCTCCCGTAAGGATCTCCAAACGCAATATGCACCCCGGGAAACTTCTCATCCTGCAGCAAATTTCCAATCATCCCCGTCAATCCCAGATTCGTGCCGAACGCCAGCTCCCCCACGCGATCGCTGTTCTCATCCGTGTGGCAATATTTCCAGAACTCCTCTTCCAGATCCTTCCGCTCGCATTCCGCCCGCACCAATCGCCCGCCTGCAATCTGCAGCACTAGTGGCGTATCTTGCAAATCTCCATACTTCCCGTTGAAATAATCGCCCGCCGTCGCGTCGCAAACAAACCGCCCATCCACCGTCCCTGGAGTCGTGAACACTTCACCCGCGGGCAAATTGGACCAATACCTCGGACTAATTAGCCCGCTCGTCTTCACCCAATCCAGCCCGCGGTCAAAATGCGCCGAAAACGAGGTCCCCGCTTCGGTCTTCACCGTTAGCGTCTCCGCGCGCAGCATCCGCTCGCGTAATTTGTCGCTCAACCGGTCCACCATCCGGTAATCCGCCCGCATCCCCTGCTGCATAATTTCTGGCGTTACGCCCACCATGTGCGCGTAGCGAATCTGCCGCCGCTCCACAACTCTCACAATCGACATCCGCGCCGTCAATTCACCCGGTTGCGGCGTCATGCACAGCACGCCCACGTCTGCCTTCTCCAGCGTCTCCAGCACCAGCTCCGGCGCGCCCTTCATCGGCCGCGGCCCAAAATCCTCCAGCAACAATCCGGTGGACACCGCCCCCCGCTGCCCCAGCGCATTCTCCAGGCTCGCCGCCACGCTCCGGCTCACCTCATCCGCAATCAATGCCACATGCTCGCCCTTCTGCACACCCAGGCACACATCCACGGCGTTTTTCGCGCCCGCCATCAATTCCGTAGGAGCCTCTCCGAAGAACATCCCCATATTTTACCTAAAATTTTCTCCCCGCCAAAATTCTAAAACCTAGGTAGCGCCTGCTTCCAGTTCATCCTGAGCCGCGAAGGGCAGGCAAGCAAAACGCGCCGCAGGCGCGCTCCGTAAGCGCCAGCGGCGCGAAATAGTCTTGCCCAGGCCCCACGAGTCTGTGTCGCAACTAACGGTTGCAAGGGAGCGAGAGTTTTGGCAAGAAGGGATATGCCAACCTATCAACCGTATTCTCCGGATCAAGGTGAGTTGTTGCCTGCCCATGGGAAGGATGTCTTGGGGGCCGATCATCTTTGTTTTCTGGTGCACGAAGTGGTGGAAGCGTGCGACCTGAGCGTTTTCGAGAAGCAAGAGGAGGACGCGGGTGGGCAGCGGCCGTACGATCCGCGAATGATGCTGAAGATTTGGCTGTACGGGTTCGGGGTGAATGTACGCACGACGCGCAAGCTCGAGCAACGCATTCGCGAGGACTTGGGCTTCCGATACCTGGCCGGCGGGGCAACGCCGGACCACAAGACGCTAAGCGAGTTCCATCGCCGGCATCGTGTTGCGATCAGGTCGATGTTCACCGAGGTGCTGCTGTTTTTACGGCGGGCGGGGATGGCACGGCTGGGCACGGTGGCGATTGACTCGACGCGGGTAAAGGGGTCGGCGTCCCCCGACCGGTTACTGCGTCGGGAGCAGATTGAGCGGGAGTTGCGCAAGAAAGTCACACGCTGGCAGAAGGAATTGGACGATGATCCAGATCGTGATCCGGGAACGCGTGTGGGGCAGGAACCGATCGCGGAACTGCGCAAGCAACTGAAACATCTGCGCGCGAGCGGCGAGGACAAGCTGTCGGCGACCGATCCGGACACCCGTTTTTTGCGGGAACGCGGGGGTTTCGTGCTGGGCTACACAGCGGAGATCGCAGTGAGCGAGGACCATTTCATCGTGGCGCAGCGGGTAACGCAGAACAAGAACGATAACCGTGCTTTGGTGCCGATGGTGGAGGAAGTGGAACGACAATGTGGAGAGCGTCCGCAGCGGGTGTTGGCCGACTGCGGTTTTTTCTCGAACCAGAATTTGCGCGAACTGGAACAACGCGGCATCGAAGGCTACATTCCCGACCCGAATTTGGCGCGCGAGCTGAATACGGGTAAAACCGCACGAGGAGTCGGCCGGATGACCGTGAGCGATCCGCATCTGCTGCGCGCACGCAAGCGGTTGCGAACCGTCCGTGGCCGCGCTTGGTACAAGAAACGCAAGGGGATGGTCGAGCCAGTGATCGGGACTTTGCAGGAACAGCGTGGGATGCGGCAGTTCCAGCGCCGAGGACAGCCAGCAACCGCGGTCGAATGGACCCTGGCATCGATCGCCTACAACTTGATCCACTACCGAAACCTGTGCCGCAAAATTTAGCAGGCCAAAGCGCGCAATTCCGGAACTGGAAACGAGAACGGCGCGCCGGAAAACTGGTTGGAGTGCGGCGGTAGCTAAAAACCAGAGCAGTACCCAAGTTGCGACACAGACTCGTAAGGCCTGGGTCCCAAATCAAAAATCCCCCAAAGCGCCGTAGGCGATACATCCCCCATACAATTATTCTCTCAATCCCGACCTTCGCCCCCCCCAACCCCCAATCTCCCCTAAAAATCTCCCCCCTACTCCCTCTTCCTCTTCTCCTCCACCCGAAACGCCGGTATCTGCCCGCCCCCGCTTGTCACATTTGCCAAACCGCTCGCGCTCAACCTCGTCAAAAATCCCGCCATCTTTCCCCGGAACATATACGGCGCAAAATCCACCAGCATGTCCTTGAATTCCACCTTCCCGTTCGCTCCGATGTACGGAAATTCCCCCCGTCGCATGGCAATCTTTTCCTGCACAATCCAGCATCCATCCGCTTTCCCGGGCAGCGCCCCTTCAATCGCCTTCTCCCAACCCTTCGCGTCCGTTTCCCATCCCAGGGTCACGCCCGTCCCGCCATACTCATCGCTTGGCTTCAGCACCAGATCGTTCCGGTTCTTCCGAATGTGCTCCAGCAGCCCAATCGGCTTTCCCCGGTAATCCGTATTTACGTCATCCACCACGCGCGTCCACGGCACATGCCGCTCAATCATCTCGCGCTCTTCGCTCGAAAACAGCTTCGCGTTTTTCTCCTCGGTCAGCACCGCAAAAAACGCCTTCACATGCGGAATCTTGCACCGGAAATTGTTCGCCACGCACACCGCTTGCGCCTCGTACGCCTTCACCAGCGCTGCGCACTCCTTCGGTTTCGCCAAAATGTCGTTAATCAGCACCCGCCGGTACACCAGATCAATCTTTTTCCCCTTCGCCGTTAGTTTCTTCCCGTCCCAATCCAGTTCCTGCGGCCCCGCCAGAACCACAGGCACGCGCAGCGCCTCAAACCGTTCCTTCAGAATTTCAAATTCGCTCCACGTCGGCACTTCTTTCCAGTCCGTGATCAGCATTTGCGGCCGCGCGGTTGTGCCGCCCCAATCCCGAAACGTCCCCACCAGCGCATCCAGCAGCTTCGCGCTCAGCGGATAGCTGTGCACCTCGAATTTCTTCGCGAATCCCTTCATCATCGGCAATTCCCGGAATATCTCCGCCATCGTTTCCGTGTACCCGGCCCCGGCCGGAGACTCCCCGTTGTATTCCGTGAATTTCAGCGATTCCGGCAGCAAAAATGCATCCACGCGCGAAGCCGTGCTCGCCGGGCCGCGTCCCGCCGGCAGCCGCACCAGCCGCTCTTCTTCCGGCCTCAGGTGAAATTGCGCCAACAGCGACTCGTCTTCCAGCGCCAGCGCGGCCACGCGCTCTCCAAGCCGCGCCAGCATCTCCGTCGCATTCCGCACCCGCTCCTCATCCGCGGGTGAAAGAAAAAACGGCCGCAGAAACGGACAGTGAACTCGCTTGCCAAACGTCAGGTTTGCCAGTTGAAGTTTTTTCAGGAATGCTTTCGGAAGTTCCGGTGACTTGTCCAGCACCGGCCGCAACAGCTCGTTCCAGGTCTCGACCGGATCCATCCCGAATGCGGTGGCCGCAACCATTGTTATTTCTTCCCGGGAGTCGCTGGCGCGCTCTGCGCCGCCTGCGCAACGCGGGGAGTCCCCGTGAACCCGGCCGCGCCGCCAATTCCCAGCATCTCTTCCCACTTCGGCCACGTGTTCGCCACGTTTCCATGCAGCGCCCGGTCAATCACCAGCCGCGCCATCTTGTCCACCACGTGCTCGAAATAAAAGTCCGTGATCCGGTCGCGCTCGAAATCCGGCGCCGGATTCAGAAAATCAATCGCATAGGGCACGCCATCCATCACCGCGAATTCGATCGTGTTCATCTCATAGCCCAGCGCCAGATTAATCGTCTGCGCGTCCTTCACCACTCGCGCCCCCAGCTCCTTCGGCAAATAATTGTGCTCCACGTTGTATTTGCGCTCCTTCGGGTCATACGCCACTGGCAGAATATCCAGTTTCCCGAACGTAAAGCACCGCACATACTGCGTAAAATCAATAAATTCCTGCAGCGTCATGCAATAAGGTGAAGTCTTGTCGTAGGCCTCCAACAGCTCTTCCTTGTTATTCACCTTGTAGACGTGTTTCCATCCGCCTCCCGAAAAGGGCTTCAGAATCGCCGGACGTCCCACGTAGTCCAGCAGCCCGTCCCAATCCACCGGGTACTTTAGATTCCGCAGCGATTCCGCATTGATGTCCACGTCCGCCGGATAGCCCTTCTGAGGCAGTAGCACCGTCTTTGGAATCGCAACTCCCAGCTTCGCCATCACCGAATAATTGAAATATTTGTCGTCCGCCGTCCACCAGAACGGATTGTTGATAACGTAGGTCCCCTGCAGCGCCGCGTGCTTCAGATACCCGCGGTAATATTCCACCTCGTGCGAAATGCGGTCCACGATCACGCTGTACTCGGCCGCCTCGCCCATCTTCGTCCCGCCCAGCTTCACAAACTCCGCGGTCACTCCATCTTTTTTCCCAAGCGCATTCACCCGCTCAATAAACGCCGGGGGAAAACTGAACTCCCGCCCGCACATCAATCCCACCTTCTTCATATTTCCTCCTGCAATCCCATCTGAGGGGTCGGAGCTTTAGCTCCGACGTAAGCCAGAATCAAAACCGTAATCTCTTCTCACTCGCGCTACCGAGCCACACTGTCATTCCGAACCCCGCGCCCTCAAACAAAACTGTCATCCCGAACGCCGCGCCTTCAGCGGCGTGAGGGATCTGCTTTTTCTTCCCTCTAACCCGCCCGCACCCACCCTTCTAATTAATCGCCTTCGCCGGATTCGACTTCGAATTCATCACACTCGCCCGCGTCTCCATCACCAAATGCCGCACCACATCCTTCAAATCCCCCGTCTGCTGGAACACCCGCAATTGCCGCTCCGCGCTCGTCCCTTCATTCAAAATCGTATGGATATAATCCACCGCGCTCCGGCTCCCCAGATCGTCCACCACGTCATCAATCAACCCCATCAACTCCAGCATCAACTCGCGCATCGGCACTTCCGCCTCGCGCCCGAAATCAATCATCTTTCCTTCGATCCCATATCTCGCCGCCCGCCACTTGTTTTCTTCGATCAACGCCTTGCGGTATAACCTCCAGCTTTGGTTCCCCGTGTACAAGCGGTGCAGCTTCACCACGATCGCCTGCGTCAGCGCCGCAATCGCCACCGCTTCTTCCACCCGCGTCGCCGTGTCAAACATCCGGAACTCCAGCGTTCCGTACGTCGGGTGCGGCCGCACGTCCCACCAGATCTTTTTTCCCGAATCAATGCAGTTCAGTTTGATCAGCAGGTTCAGAAAATTTTCATACTCGCTCCACGACTCAAAAACTTCCGGAATCCCCGTCCGCGGAAACCTCCGGAACACCGTCGTGCGGAACGATTTCAGCCCGGTGTTGCGCCCCATCCAGAATGGCGAGCTCGTCGAAAGCGCCAGCAAGTGCGGCAGGAAATAGCGCACCATGTTCATCATGTCGATGGTCGTCTGTTTGTCCGGCATCGCAATATGAATGTGCATGCCGAAGATCAGCAGCGATCGCGCCAGTTGCCCCATCTCTTCCACGATGTGCTGGTAGCGTTCGCCCGGCGAAATCACCTGGTCAATCCAGCTTGAAAAGGGATGCGTCCCCGCCGCGGCCACCCGCAATCCCGTGCTCTCCGCCGCCATCACCAGTTCGCTGCGCGTCCGGTGCATTTCCAGCCGCAACTCGCTCACGTTTTCGCAGATCTTTGTTCCCGTCTCCACGATGGACTGGTGCATCTCCTGCTTCACCAGGTCGCCCACGCCGCGCGCCGCCGCCGAACTGATCAGCTGCACCACGTGCGAACGCAGCTCCAGCGTCTCTGGATCAATTATCTGGAATTCTTCTTCGACACCGATCGTGAAGCGGTGAGCCATCGTGGCCCTCCCGGCTGCGTGGTCTCTGCTGGAAACTTCGGAGCCATATCATACTCCTCCCCCCAACAAAATCACATCAACCCCAGTAGCACGGGCTTTAGCCTGTGATCCCGTAAAGCCGCCTTCCGCTTGCCCGACGTAGCCGCGCTTTTTGCGGCGAAGGCGGGAGGCGGGCCGCTCTCCCAATGCACCGCACGATCCCATCTCTCTCTCGATCCCACCCGCCTCTCAAACCCAACCCTCCATTGACACCCTCCTCCTCCTGCCATACACTCCCGCCTCATCTGTTCCTTTATTCAAATGCCATCATCCCCTTCATCGAATCGAGGCGTTTCCATGCCCAACTCTCTTTCGCCATCTCTGAAATTTCTCTCATTATTCCTACTCTTCACATCGATCGTCGCCGCACAAAAACCCCTCGAACCCGAAGACCAAACCCCCGACACCTCCAAAGTCGCCACCGTCGAGGTAACTCCCTCCCATCCCACCGCCGCCATCGGTGGCAAACTCCAATTCAAAGCCGTCGCCAAAGACGCCTCCGGCCAGCCGCTCCCCGATCCCGTTAAATTCTGGTTCGCTGCTCCATTCGACGCCGCCGGCGCCGAGCAAACCGGCGAAATCTCTTTCTTTCAGCCCGGTGAAATCACCGTCGGCGCCCAGATCGGCAAGAAAATTGGCTACGCCCATGTCACCGTCAGCCGTCCGCATATCGCCCGCATCGATATCGCCGCTCCTTCCGCTCCGCTTCCCGTCGGCGGCACGCAACTCCTCACCGCCGTTCCCCGCAATCCCAGCGGCGATCCCCGCACGGACATCGCCCTCACCTGGTCCTCCCTTGATCCCAAAATCGCCACAGTCGATTCCGCCGGACTCGTCCACGCCCTTAGCCCCGGCAAAGCCCGCGTCCGCGTCGCCGGAGATAGCATCACCTCGGACGCCACCATCGAAGTCCGCAAAAATTCCGTCACCGCGCTCGCCATCTCTCCCGCAACCTCCTCCGCCAAAACCGGTGACGTCATCCATTTCGCTGCGAAAGATAAATCCGGCGCCGCCATCCCATTCCAGATTGTCTGGTCCGTAGAAGGCTCTGGCGCGCAAATCGATTCCGATGGCGGATTCGTCGCCGAACGCCCGGGCACTTATACGATTCTCGCTGCCGTCGGTGACCGCGAATCCTCCGCTAGCATCGTCGTCGCTCCCCGCAACATCGCGCGCAACGTCGAAGTCGTCGGCCACGCCATGCCCAAAGACGAACAGTTCGCAGAAGAATGGATCTGGGGCCACTACGCCTATCTCTCCACCATCAGCGACAAGCTCTTCATCTTCGACATCGCCGATCCCGCTCACCCGCAGCCCGCCGATCCTCTCAAAGTCGACGCCCGCCTCATCAACGACGTCAGCGTCACCGCGGACGGCAAAATCGGCGTCATCACCCGCGAAGGCGCTTCCAGCCGCAAAAATGGCATCGTCTTTCTCGACACCACCGACGGCATGCACCCCAAAGTTCTCTCCGAATACACCGCCACTGTCACCGGCGGTGTCCACAGCGCGTACATCAATTCTCACTATGTCTATTTAACTGACGACGCCACCGGCTCCCTGCGTGTCATCGATTTTGCCGACGTGAAAAATCCCAAGGAAGTCGCCCGCTGGGAAGTGGAAAGCTCTGGCCAGATGCAGGTGGTTTTGCCGGACAACGAAGGTGTGGAAACCGCCGGCCGCTATCTTCACGACCTCCAGGTCGTCGACGGCCTCGCCTATCTCGCCTACTGGCGCGATGGAGCCGTCATCCTCGACGTCGGCAACGGTATCAAGGGCGGCTCGCCTGAGCATCCGCAGCTCGTCGCCAACTTCCGTTTCAATTACGACGAACTCTATGGCAACGGCTGGCTCTCCGGCGCCCACGCCATCTTCCGCTACAAAAATTATCTCTTCGTCGGCGATGAAGTGTTTCCCGCCATCTTCAGCATCGCTTCGCGCAATCGCATTCCGGTTCGCGGCATCATCCATGTCCTCGACGTCAGCGACATTTCACATCCACGCGAAGTCGCCACTTACAGCGTCCCCGAAGCCGGCTCGCACAATCTCTGGGTCGTCAACGACGTCCTCTATATGGGCTATTACAACGGTGGCGCCCGCGTCCTCGATGTTTCTGGCGAGCTTCGCGGCGAACTTTACAACCAGGGCAGGGAAGTTGCCCATTTCTGGACCGGCGATCCCGCCGGCTTCCGTCCCAATCTCCCCTTCGCCTGGGGCGCCTTCCCCTACCAGGACCTGATCTACGTCAACGACGTCCACTCCGGCCTCTGGATCCTCCGCCTGGGCTCCCCCAAATCATACTCATCCACCACTGCCCCCGCGCTCCAGTAATTCGGGGGACATGCTCGCAAGGCCCGCCTTCCGAGGCGGGCCGCCGCCCCGGTAGCGCCTGCTTCTAGTTCACCCTGAGCCCCGAAGGGCAGGCCAGCGTGCCATTCGCTCCGTCATTCTGAGGGCATCCGATCAGGATGCCCTCAGAATCTCAACGTCAACCCCCACTTCCCCGCCCTAAATCGGCAACCCAAACGCTGACGCCAAATCCAAAACTAAAAACTTACGGCTTATGGCTTACCGCATACGGCTTCTTCCCCTACTCCCTCTTCCAAAAATCGATCCCCGCCGCCTGCGGTGGAGTATCCACCTCCGCCACAATCTTCCTAGCCGCCAAATCCACCACCTCCACCGTCCCCGGCTCCTCCCCCACTCCCTCCACGGTCACAAACGCATACAAACTATCCGGCGAAACCACCACGCCATGCACCACCTTCCGCTTCGTCGCCAGCCGCGCCAACTCCTTCCCGCTCTCCGCATCAAAAATCGATAACGACGCATCCCTCTTGTTCGTCGCTATCAAATATTTTCCATCCGCGCTCACTCCCAGGTTGTAAACTCCATTCCCCGCCGGAATCCGCCGCACCAATTTCCACTCCTTCGTATCCACTTCCACAATCTCATTCGATTTATTGCACGCCACATACACCTTGCTCCCATCGCTCGAGGGCTGCGCCCACGTCGGCATGCATGTAATCCCCGCCATATTCATCGGCATCCCCTCGTGATGCTCCATCTTTTCCTCGGGCATTCCCTTGTACCCTTCTTCTTTCCCCGCGCTCACCCGAAACGTTCGCGCCACCTTCATGTTTCCCGTAGCAATCTCCACCAGCAGGTCGCTCATCATGCACGCCGAATATTGCTTGTTCCCATCTCGGCTGATCCGCGATCCGTGCGGCATCACGCAGGTCTGGATCCGCGCCACTTCCAGCATTTCGTTCGTGTCCACCACAGACACACTGCTCGGCACCGGATCCCCGTGCAGATTAAAATTCACCGCAAACAAAAAATTCCCATCCGGCGTCACGTCCGCCGTCGCCGGAAAAAGTCCCAGTGTCACCTGCTTCACCATCTGCTCCGTCTCCGATTCATATTTCAGCGCCGTTCCATACGGCCTTCCATGCCCGATCGTCACAAAAAAATATTTTTTGTCCGGCGCAAACGCAATTCCGTGGGGCCCGCTGATGTCGCTCTTCAAAATCCGCGTGTCCGTCGCCTTCTCCAGCGTTGCGCCGTTCAGCCCGAACCGCACCGTCGCAATCTTGTCCGCGGACTCGCACACCAGCTTCACCCAATACTCCTTCCCCGTCTTCTCCCCGCAATATCCCACCGTCCCCGCCAGCATCACCGCCACTCCAGCCACCACTCGAACCACTCTGCTCATATCCCTCTCCACGAATTCCACCATCTCTGTCCTCAAAGACAACCGACCCGACTCATTGTAGCGCTAGCTTTTATGCTAGCCTCCTGTTTCATTCGCATCCCAAAGTGTCCACGCAACGGTCCAGACGTTAAATTCTCCAGCAGTAGCACAGGCTTCAGCCTCTGAACTCCTCTTCATCCACTCCTCCATTCCCCATGCTAAACTCCCCCCTCCGGAGGACCCCCATGTCCACTCCATCCGCGAAGCCTGCTCGATCCTGGCTCATCGGGACCTCCCCGGCTTGCGACATCCAACTCCCCCATCCAACGGTTTCTGGACAACATTGCCGGCTCACCGAAACCCCCGACGGCTTTCTCCTCGAAGACCTCGACTCCCGCAACGGCACCTATATCGATAATCAACGCCTCGCCCCGCGCACTCCCCAAAAAATCTCCGCCCTGCAATCCGTTCTCCTTGCCGACGAAATCCCCATGCCCTGGCCCGAAGGCATCAAATCCTCCGCCGTCCCTGCCTCGCGCACCATCCAGCTCGGCCGCTCCCCCGATTGCGACGTCTGCCTCGACTATCCCATGATCTCCGCCCACCACGCTCGCATCACTGAACAAAACGGCGCCTACTTCCTCGAAGATCTCAACTCCCGCAACGGCACCGCCATCAACCGCATCCACAATCGCATTCAAAGCGCTCCGCTCAATCCCTCCGACGACATCTTTCTCGGCTCCTACAAAGTCTCCGCTTCCTGGATTCTCCAGAAGCGCCGCGCCGTCGTCGGCGAAGCCGCCTTCGCCACCGTCCTTTTCGAAAGCCATTCCATGACCTTCGGCCGGGACCCCGCCTGCGAACAGCCCGTCAGCCACCCCACCATTTCCTGGCACCATTGCCGCCTCACGCGTTCTCCCGCCGGCACTTTCATCGAAGACCTCGGCTCCCTCAATGGCACTTTTCTCAACGGCGTCCGCATCTCTGGGAAAACTCAAGTCCAGCCCGGCCTCGAAATCGGTATCGGCAGCGTCCGCTTTCAGGTTCTTCCAGACGGCAACCTCGCCCGCCGCGACTACGCCGGCAACGTCAGCATCGAAGCGCGCGACGTCACCGTCCTCGCACCCGATGGCCGCCCTCTTCTCGAACCCGTCTCCCTCATCGCCTATCCCTCCGAACTCATCGCCATGATGGGCCCCGCCGGCGCGGGAAAAACCACCCTCCTCAAAGCCCTCAATGGCTACTCGCGCCCCGCTTCCGGCCAGGTCCTCTTCAACGGCCTGAATCTTTATCGCCACTTCGATCGCTTCTGCCAGCAACTCGCTTACGTCCCCCAGGACGACATCGTCCACGCCGAACTCACCGTCCGCGAAGCCCTCTATTTTTCCGCTCGCCTCCGCACGGATCTCACCGACGACGAAATCGAAACGCGCATCGACAATCTTCTCCGCGAACTCAATCTCTCCGACAAAAAAGACACCATCATCGGCTCCCCCGAAAACAAAGTCCTCAGCGGCGGCCAGCGCAAGCGCGTCAATATCGCCATGGAGCTCATCACCGATACGCCCGTCCTCTTTCTCGATGAGCCCACCTCGGGCCTCTCCTCTTACGACGCCGAAGGTGTCGTCCAGCTTCTCAAGCGCCTCTCCCGCCAGGGCAAAACCATCATCGCCACCATCCATCAGCCCAGCCTTCATGTCTTTCGCGAGTTCGACAATCTCATCATGCTCGCCCGCGATACCGGCGGCTGCGGCACGCTCGCCTTTTTCGGTCCCGCGTATCCGGACTCGATAGAATTCCTGCATCCCAGATCGCCAGGCGAAACCCAGCAGAATCCCGGCAAAGAACCCGGCCCTGAACTTCTCCTCACCGGACTCGCGAAAAATCCTGCCACCGAATGGGCGCGCCGCTTCCGCGAATCCCGCTATCGCAAGGAGTTCATAGACGACCGCGCCGGAAAATCCGGTTCCACGATTCAGGCCCCTGCCTCCGGAACTTCGCGCCGTTTTAGTTTCACGCAGATGTTCACGCTTCTTCGCCGCAACGCCATCGTCAAAGTCCGCAATCGCGCCCAGATGACCATCCTCGGCCTGCAATCCCCGCTGATCGCCGCGCTCATCGTGCTCGTCTACGGCAAAGTCGCCAGTTCCGCCGCCACCTTCCAGCAGTTCCAGGAAATGAGCGCCAACATCATCGGCATCCACATCCTCATGGTCGTTGCCGCCATCTGGTTCGGCTGCAATAACGCCACGCGCGATATCGTCGGTGAGTGGACCATCTTCTATCGCGAACGCATGGTCAATCTGAAATTGCCTTCCTACGTTTTCTCCAAATTCGCTTTGCTGCTCCTGCTCTCTTTCCTGCAATGCGGCATCATGCTCGGCATCGTCTATTTCGCTTCCGGCCTGCAAGCAGACTTCTGGCGCATCGGCCTCGTGCTCGTCCTCGCCTCTGCCGTCGGCACTTCTCTCGGACTCGCCATCTCCGCGCGCTCCTCCAGCACCGAAAGCGCCATCGCTCTCCTCCCCATTGTTTTATTGCCCGTGATTGTTCTCGGTGGCGGCCTCAAGCCCATCTATCGCATGCCCGTCCCCATGCAATGGGTCAGCACCGTAGTCCCCTCGCGCTGGGCCTTCGAATATAACCTCGTCAACGAAGCCACCCACCGCAACTCCTGCCTCGAACTCCCCGGCCCCTGCGAACCCCCCAAACCCGCAACATTTCACGCGCACCAAGGGAGCGCCACCTCTTCACCATCCCGCGAAGCAGGGAGCGCCAATCTCCAGATTGGCCAGCGGCCCTCCTCTTCCTCTCAACAATCTTCCACCCAACCCCAACTCTTCCCCGTAGACTCCGCCGACTTCCAAGTCCCCGAAACCGTCAAAGACAACCAACGCCTCAAATCCGACCCCGCCAACAGCCGCCGCCTCTCCTTCACCCAAACCCTAGGCGTCCTAAGCACCATGCTCCTACTCCTCCTCACCTCCGTCTTCATCTTCCTCCGCTCCCGCGTCCCCCACTAAACCCTCTTCCGCATTCCCAACTCCTCCGGCATCCGGCCACCCGTTCCCATCGATCCGAGCCCACCAATCGCCACCTGCCAGCCGCCCACCCACCCGCGCGCTGTCATCTTGAGCGCCGCCTCTGCGCGAAGGATCTCAACGTAAAACTTCATCGCGACCTGCCTCGCCAACGAAAACCCAAACCGCCCGAAACCGCTTACGGCCCCCCCACCAATTTCCCCCTCGACTCCCCCTCCTCCCCCTGCCAAAATTCCCACATGCAAATCACTCCCTTCCGCATCGAAGAGTACATGGGCAAATACGAATTCTCCGCCCAATACCTCCTCTCCTCCTCCGACGCCGAATCCGTTACCGTCCAGGACATCCTCTCCCTGGAACCCGGCGCCCACGACGCTTTCCTTCAACACTGGTGCGGCTACACCGAATCTCCCGGCGCCCCCTGGCTGCGCGAAGTCCTCGCCGCCATCTACACCTCCATCAACAAAGACCAGCTCATCGTCGTCTCCGCCGCCCAAGAAGCCATCTTCCTCTTCTATCACGCGCTTCTCACTCCGCAGGATCACGCCATCGTCGAAACTCCCTGCTACGAAAGCGCTCTCACGCTTCCCAAAAGCACCGGAGCCGCCGTCAGCGAATGGCAGCGCAAGCCCGAAAACGGCTGGGCGCACGATCTGGCCGCCCTCGAATCCCTGATTCGCCCAAACACTCGCGCGCTCTATATCAACACGCCCCACAATCCCACCGGCCTCATCATGCCTCCGGAAATTTTCCGCACCGTTCTGCAGCTCGCCGCGAAACACGGCTTCTACGTTTTTTCCGACGAAGTCTATCGCGAACTCGAACACAATCCTGCCAATCGTCTCCCCGCCGCTTGCGACCTCTACGACCGCGCCATCAGTCTCGGCTCGGTCAGCAAGACCTACGGCCTCCCCGGACTCCGCCTCGCCTGGCTCGCCTCTCACGACACTGCGTTTCTCCAAAAAATTATTTCCCTCAAGCACTACACCACCATCTGCGCCAGTGCCCCCAGCGAATTCCTCACCGCGCTCGCCTTCCGCCACCGCCAGAAATTTATCGACCGCAATCTCCGGATCGTCCTGCGCAATCTCCCCCTGCTCACCGCTTTTTTCGCGCGCCATCCCGATCTCTTCGATTGGACCCCTCCCAACGCCGCCACCATCGGCTTCGCCCGCTTCAAGCCCCAACAAGACGTCCAGTCCTTCTGCGAATCTCTGGTTCGCGACGCCAGCGTCCTCCTCCTCCCCGGCACCGTCTACGACGAACCCCGCCACATCCGCTTCGGCTTCGGCCGCAAAAACATGCCCGAATCCCTAGCCCACCTCGAATCCCACCTAACCAAATCTAAGCACCAACTTTCCGCCTCCACCTAACCCGGCCAGCACAACTCCGTCCGCACCAAATCTGTCCTCGCAGCAAATCTGTTCCACCACCGAAATCTGTAGGGGCACGATACATCGTGCCCTCTTGGGTTTAATTCCGCCCAGCCCAACAAACCCCGCAATCCTCCACCTCCCAAAAGCGCCGTAGGCGCGAAAGAACCTCCCCGCACAATCGCGAATTCCCCTCAATCCCGACTTGGCCTCTTTTTCCCTCCCATGATCTTTTTACCCCTCCTCCCCAAAAACAAAAACGGCAACCGAAAAAATATCCGGCTGCCGTCTCTCAACTCTTAAACTTCTTTACTTCCTTACTTCATTACCTCTTTACTTCGTTCCTACGCCGCCCCCATCGACCTTCTCGCCTGGAAACATTCCCGGCAAAACACCGGGCGTCCCTGCGTTGGCCGGAAGGGAACCGTCGTTTCTTTCCCGCACTGCGAGCACATGGTCTTGGTTTCCGCTCGAGGCGCATTACCCCCGCCTCCGCCTCCACCACCCTCGGCCCGCTTTGCCTTGCACCCTTTGCAGCGCTTCGGTTCGTTTTTAAATCCCTTATCGGCAAAAAACATCTGTTCGCCACTGGTAAAAACAAACTCGGCGCCACACTCCGAACACTTCAGGACCTTATCGTGGAATTCCATCACCCGCTCCCCTTGGACCCATACCGGGCGGGGGGCCGGGCTCTTGCACCACGGGCCGATGGACTTGCTTAGACCTGTAACCGGGGGACGCCGGGCACGGATCCCTGGGGCCTGCGGGCGAAGAATAGGAACGTCTACCCAACTTGCTCTGCCTGATAGGGGCCTGATCCCGGAAGTGCGGCGCCGAGCCGCGTCTCATGCAGGTTTTAATCCTGCTCGCGACGCTGCTTCTTGCGCAGTCGCTTCCGCGAAAGCGCTTCTTTGGCCCGGCGCTTCTCACCGGGCTTCATATAGAAGCTGTGCTTCTTGATTTCCTTGATGATGTCTTCCTGTTGCACCTTGCGCTTAAAACGCCGCAAGGCATTCTCCAAGGATTCATTCTCTTGAATGACTACTTCTGCCAATGTACTTCACCCCAATTCCGGTTCGGATTGCCTGCATGCAGTGCCGCCGTTATCGTGCCGCACTGTCCCTGATTGTATTATCGCATGAGGTTGTTGACTCCTTGTAGTCAATTACACCTATGCAAGTCAAGCAATCTTTCAACCCCGTCATTTTCGGCCCGCTGCTCTTGCTTTCCGAGTAACCCGTCACCTGCTCGTCAACTTTTCTTGCCACTGCCTTCCTCTCGCCTCTGCTGTTACACTGGGGGCCGTAAAAAAATTCCTGTCTCGGGAGCCGACCTCCATGCCCGATATGCGCGATGCCATCGGTGTACTTCTCGCTGGAGGACAAGGCGAGCGGCTCTGGCCCCTCACTCGCGACCGCGCGAAACCCGCCGTCCCTTTCGGCGCTCTCTATCGCATCATTGACATCACGCTTTCCAATTGCGTCAACTCCGGCCTCCATCGCGTCTTCGTTCTCACGCAATATAAAGCCCTCAGCCTTTCGCGCCACGTCCGCGCCGGATGGTCTCCGCTCATGGGTCTCGGTGAATTTATCGAAGTCCTGCCGCCGCAAATGCGCGTTTCCCAGCAGTGGTATCAGGGCACTGCGGACGCCGTCTACCAGAACATCTATTCCCTCGGCAGCGAGCGCTCCAAATACGTTTTCATTCTCTCCGGCGATCACATCTACAAAATGGACTACGCCAAAATGCTCCAGCGCCACATCGATTCCGGCGCCGAAGCCTCCGTCGCCACCATCGAAGTTCCCGCTGCCGAAGCTTCTCGCCAGTTCGGCGTCATCGAAACCGATAAAGATTGGCGCATCATCGGTTTCGAGGAAAAACCCGCGAATCCCAAGCCCTCGCCCCACAAGCTCACCCATTGCAACGCCTCCATGGGTGTCTACATTTTCAATACCCAACTCCTCATACCCACGCTCCTCGCCGATTCTGAAGACCCCAACTCCGCTCACGACTTCGGCAAGGACATCATTCCCCGCATCATCGGCAAGCATCGCGTCTTCGCCTATAACTTCGTTGACGAAAACTCCAAGGAGTCTCTCTACTGGCGCGACGTCGGTACCATCGACGCCTATTACGAAGCCAACATGGATCTCGTCAGCGTCTCTCCGGTCTTCAACCTCTACGACAAGGCCTGGCCGCTGCGCACCTGGCAGCATCAATATCCGCCAGCGAAATTTGTTTTCGCCGATGCCGATCGCATGGGCATCGCGCTCGATTCGATCGTTGCCCACGGCTCCATTCTTTCCGGCGGCCGCGTCCAGAACTCCCTCCTCGGCTACGACGTCCGCGTCAACAGCTATTGCGAAGTCACCGCTTCCATCATCTATAACCACGTCAATATCGGCCGCCACTCGCGCATCTGCCGCGCCATCATCGACCGCCACGTCAGCCTCCCCGAACACACCGAAATCGGCTACGACCCCGAAGCCGATAAGCGCCGCTTCCACGTCACCCCCTCCGGCATAGTCGTAGTAGTCCGCCAAGAATCCCTAATCGAAGAACCCGAATCCCAGTAAACCTCCGCCCCACAAATCCCTCCTCAAAAAAAAACTGTCATCCTGAGCGAAGCGAAGGATCTCAACCACCGCGTCTTGATTCCCAAACCTCCGTTCCCTCTGCTACCCCCGCGTTGAACCCTTGCCTTCTCCCCCTCCTCCGGGTATACCCTCTTCCCATGCCAAGGCTCCTCGCCCTCCTCCTCCTCTCTCTTCCCCTCTTCGCTCAAAACAATCAAGACTGGCCCGTCTATGGCGGCAATTTCGACAACACCCACTACTCCCTGCTCGCCCAAATCAATCGCGATAACGTGAAAAATCTCCAAATCGCCTGGTCCTTCGACACCGGCGCATCCGGCGGCCTGCAAACCAGCCCCATCATCGTCGACACCGTCCTCTACGGCATCACGCCTTCCCAAAAAATCTTCGCCCTCGATGCCGCCACCGGAAAACTCCTTTGGAAATTTGATTCCGGCGTTTCCGGCACGCAACCCGACCGCGGCCTCGCCTATTGGAGCGACGGCCGCGACAAACGCATCCTCGTCGGCATCATGCATTTCGTTTACGCGCTCGACGCCGCCACCGGAAAACCCATCCTCTCTTTTGGCCAGAACGGCCGCATCGATCTCCGCGAAGGTCTCGGACGCGAACCCGCCTCCGAACAATTCGTCGCGCTCACCAGCCCTCCCACCATCTACAAAGATCTTTTCATCGTCGGCGGCCGCAACCCGGAAACGCTTCCCGCTCCGTCCGGCGATATCCGCGCCTTCGATGCGCGCACCGGAAAACTTCGCTGGGCCTTTCACACCATTCCGCGCCCCGGCGAATTCGGCTACGACACCTGGCCACGCGATGCCTGGAAAACCAGTGGTGCCGCCAACAATTGGACCGGCATGACCGTCGACGTCGCCCTCGGCATCGTTTACGTTCCCACCGGCTCCTCCTCCGCTGATTTTTACGGCGCCGACCGCCTGGGCGACGATCTCTTCGCCAATTGCCTCCTCGCCCTCGATGCCGCCACCGGCCAGCGCCTCTGGCATTTTCAAGGCGTTCATCACGACATCTGGGATCGCGACTTTCCGTCTCCTCCGCTGCTCGTCAATGTCCAGCGCGACGGCAAATCCATCGCCGCCGTCGCTCAGCCTTCCAAACAGGGCTTCGTCTATCTCTTCGATCGAGCCAACGGCGCGCCGCTGTTTCCAATCGAAGCCCGCGATTACCCCGCAAGCTCCGTTCCCGGCGAAGCATCCGCCAGGCAGCAAGCTCTGCCCACCAAACCCGCGCCCTTCGCCCGCCAGCTTCTCACCGAAGATCTGCTCACCACACGCACTCCCGCCGCGCACCAATGGGCGCTCGCGAAGTTCAACGCTGCCATCAGCGCGGGTCAATTCGTTCCCCTCAACATAGGCAAAGACACCGTCATCTTTCCCGGCTTCGATGGCGGCGCCGAGTGGGGCGGCTCCGCGCTCGATCCCGATACCGCGGTCCTTTATGTCAATGCCAACGACATTGCCTGGCTCGCATCGCTCGCCGAAACCAGCACGGACAAAACTGCGCAATCGCTCTACAAAAATCAGTGCGCCACCTGCCACGGCGAAACCCGCGCCGGTTCTCCTCCCAATTTCCCATCGCTCCTTGGCATCGCCGGCCGCCTCTCGCCGGAAAAAATCGAGAAGACCATTTCCGAAGGCAAAGGCCGCATGCCCGGCTTCCCCAATTTTTCCGGCGAACAAATCGACGCGCTCATCGAATTTCTCTCCACCAGCAAAGACACCACTCTCATCGCCGAAGGTCCGCCGCTTCTCGCCAACAAATATCACCTTACCGGTTATCGCCGCTTTTACGATCCCGATGGCTATCCCGCCGTGGCCCCGCCCTGGGGCACGCTCAACGCAATCAATCTCAATACCGGCGAATACCTCTGGAGAATTCCGCTCGGCGAATATCCCGAACTCGCCGCCCAGGGCCTGAAAAATACCGGCACGGAAAATTACGACGGACTCATCGTCACGGCCGGTGGTCTGCTCTTCATCGGCGCCACCAATTTCGACAAAAAATTTCGCGCCTTCGATCCCAAATCCCCCTCCGGCGGCCTCTACATCTCCTTCGCCCTCCCTCCGAAAATGTAGGGGCGGGTTTATCCCGCCATCCTGGGGTCCCGCCCGCTCCCGCAAACAATCTGCTCTCTTCTCCATCCCCTCCGAGTTGTCGACTGCAGACTGTCGGCCGTTGTTCTCCCCTCGCCACTTGCCAGTCGCAACTCGCCACTTCTTATCCTTTGCTACAATATTCCGTTACCGCAATCCATTCAGGAGCCACTACCAACATGTCCACCAAAATCACCCGCGTCCGCGCCCGCCAGATCATTGATTCGCGCGGCAATCCCACCGTCGAGGCCGACGTCACCCTCGAATCCGGCGCTTTCGGCCGCGCCGCTGTTCCTTCCGGCGCCTCCACCGGTGAACACGAAGCCCTCGAACTCCGCGATGCCGACAAATCCAAATATCTTGGCAAGGGCGTCCTGAAAGCGGTCCACAACGCCAACACCGAAATCGCCAAAGCCGTCACCGGTCTCGACGCCGCCGACCAGCGCGCCCTCGACCACAAAATGATCACCCTCGACGGCACGCCCACGAAATCCCGTCTCGGCGCCAACGCCATCCTCGCCGTCTCCATGGCCGCCGCCCGCGCCGCTGCCGCCGGACTGAAGCAGCCGCTCTACAAATATCTTTCCCGCTATTCCACGGACACGTCCGCGAATCTCCTGCCCGTTCCGATGATGAATATCCTCAATGGCGGCGCCCATGCCGATAGCTCCGTGGACTTCCAGGAATTCATGGCCATGCCCATCGGTGCTCCCTCGTTCAGCGAAGCGCTCCGCTGGGGCGTGGAAGTTTTCCACTCGCTCAAGTCCGCGCTGAAAAAGCACGGCTATTCCACCGCCGTCGGCGATGAAGGCGGCTTCGCGCCCAGCTGCAAGTCCAACGAAGAGGCTATCCAGATCGTTCTCGAAGCCATCAGTGCCGCCGGCTATAAACCCGGCGAACAAATTTCCATCGCGCTCGATCCCGCCGCCAGCGAGTTTTATGACAAGGCCAGTGGAAAATATATTTTCAAAAAGTCCGACAAATCCACGCACTCTTCTTCCGAAATGGCCGCCTACTGGACCAGCTGGGTGGAAAAATATCCCATCGTTTCGCTGGAAGACGGCATGGCCGAAGACGACTGGGCCGGCTGGAAAGCGCTGACGCAAAGCGTCGGCACCAAAACGTCCAAGAAAAAAATTCAACTCGTCGGCGACGACCTTTTCGTCACCAACACAGAGCGCCTCTCCCGTGGCATCAACGAAGGCATCGCCAACGCCATCCTGATCAAGCTCAACCAGATCGGCAGCGTCACGGAAACCATTGACGCCATCGAGCTCGCCCGCAAAGCCGGGTACAACTCCATCATTTCCCACCGCTCCGGCGAAACCGAAGACACCTTCATCGCCGACCTCGCCGTCGCCACCGCCGCCGGCCAGATCAAAACCGGTTCCGCCTCCCGCACCGACCGCATCGCCAAATATAACCAACTGCTCCGCATCGAGGAAGAACTTGGCTCCGCCGCCCGCTTCAACGGCAAAGCCCCGTTGATGTAATTCAAGGTAGCGCCACGCTCTTTTTTGTCATCCCGACCGAAGCGGCCCGGTTTTTTCTTGCGCGTCGCCTTTGACGCGCCGGGCCGCGCAGTGGAGGGATCTGGGCAACCAACCGTCCGCTCTCTTGGCTCCTCCGAGTGCTCCGCCTCTTCCATGTCGCGCTCCGAACGAATCTCCGGGGCCAGCCCTCTTCCCCCTAGTCATCTACCATTCCCGGTATTCGCGGCCTTCCCCAATCACGCCACCCTCCGCCGCGCTTCGTCTCCCAACTCGTTCGAACGCAAACCCCGCAATCTATCCCCTGAATTTTATTGACATATAGATAAACTAATGCTGCAGTATTGACAGGAGGTAAGGAGCAGTCCGTTTGTCCCGCCTCCAGCCAACTCAATCTTTTTCCTCCTGCAGTCCGCCCAATTCTCTCCTCGCTCTCCATAGCCTTCTCACTCCCTCTGCCTCCTTTCCTTTCTTCCACTTCCGCACTCTTTCGATTGCCGTATCGCTCCTATCCCTTTTTCTTGTATCGCCTTACGCACTCTTCCCAAAAATCACCCGGGTGCCCCCAAACTCTCTTCAAAATAAAGGACCAAAATGAAACGCAATCCCACAATCCCCAACTCCGATTTTCCACGCTGCACCCATACCAGTACCTCTGGTCGCCGCTGCCGCTCCCTCTGCTCTTCCGCTGAGTCCCCATATTGCCTCCGCCATAAGCCCAAGGAAGATCCCGCGGCCGCTCTGGTCCGCGATCTCCAGGAATTCCGCTCCGTCGCGGATGTCACTGTCTTTCTCTCCCGCCTCATCTCCGCCCTCTCCAGAGATCAGATCTCTACCCGCCGGGCCGCGGTACTTTCCGATGTCGCCATTTCCTTGATGAACGCTCTTCGGTCACTCCAAAAAGAATATGAAACCAATCAGCGCGTTGACGGGTTCGAGATTCTTCCTTGGACCTGGAGCATGCCCCGTCGCGGCTCCCACGGGTTTGACGACACCGACGATGCTCGCGCCTTCTTCGCGCAACAATATGCGGACAAAGTGCGCGCGAAAGTGGAAAAAGCAATGGCCGAAAGGGGCCTCACCTCCCGCCACTATCCCGATCGCTTTGATGAGCGTCCTAATAACGACGACGATGAACACTCACCTTCATCCAGCGAGCCGGTTCAACAGTCCAGTGAGCCGAATCGCCCATGACGTATTCCATCCGCAACTTTCCGTCAACCCGACGAAGAGGCTGGCATAAATGCCAGCACCAAGCTTGGAAGGAAGAGAGGGAAGAAGGAGAAAAGAACAATGCGGCATACCCTTCGGACTTACTCAGGGCAAGAAGCCGCCCCTAGATTCGGAGAACATTGAAGAAGCGTTTGAGGATTATTTGGGAGGGGCTTCTTCGATGATGGGGAGGTTGGAGGCGATCTGGAGGTCAATGATCAGCTGGATTTGGGATTCGAGCTGGAAGAAACGGACTACGAGCACGGTAGGAATAACTTTTTTGAAGAGGTCGTAGTATTTCTTGCGAAGGGCGAGGCGCTGTTCATCGAGGTCCATGACTTGATTGGCAAGATGATCGGCTTTTTCGGGGGTCATGGAGAGGAAGTCGTGGGCGTAGCTGGTGATCAGTGCGAGCTTCGCGTCGCCAAGCTTGGTCTGCTCGACGTCGTACTGGTTGTAGACGGGCCAGAAGGCGGCGGCCTGAGTTTCATTGAGCTGCATGCCCTCTTTGATGAGCGTGCGCTTGGAAGCTTTTAAGTCGGCGCGGAGCAACTGGGTGTATGCCTGGGTATTGAGTTCCTTGCTCTGTGCGGGATCTTGAATCTGTTTTTCCTGCGCGGAGCTGGCCCCGCAGAGAAAGAACGCAGCGGCAGTAAGGGTTGCGAATCGGATGCTCATGAACGCCTCCAAGAAAAATCTGGTGATTGCGGACTACTGCACCTGCGGTGCCGGACCGTTCTGTGCTGGAACGGGCAGCGTGACAGGCTGCGTGAGATTGAAATCCAACTGCGTTTCCGCGGGGATCTGCACCTGATTGCCGCGCTGAATTCCGGAAAGAAAGACGCCGGAGAGAGCGCCGATGGCCGCGCCTTCACCAGCGTTGCCAGCGAGAGCGCCGATGCCCGCGCCGAGTCCCGCGCCGCCGAGAGTTCTGCGGGCGGTACGCGCGCCGGAGTTTTTGCCTTCGGAGTCCCAAGTATCGGTGGAAATGCCGATGGCGGTGCCATTGATGACGATCTGCGTGAGCTGCAATTTCAGCTTGGATTTTCCGAACATGCGGCGCGCGGAAGAGACGTCCACTACCTGGCCGTAAACGGTGGTGCCTTGCCGCGCAACGATGTAACCGTTGGCCGCGAGATTGGTGGAGAGTGTGGCGGTGAAAAGCTGGCCGGGTTGCGCAGTGCTGCTATCGAGAGTTTCCGACATACGAATCAAGAGCACGGTATCGATGGGGACCGTGATGTTCAAAGGCGGCGGAGGAAGTGGCGAAACGGTTTGTGGAGCGGGTGGCGGGATGGGGCCGAAGGTGAGAGACGCGACTTGCCAGGTGGGATAGGAGTTGGTTTTGCCATCGGTGCCGGTGAATTGGACGGCGTCATTATTGCGGCTGACGAAGGTGCCGTAAATTATCTGGCCGTTGGTGAGCTTGAGGGTGTCGGCGGAAGCAACACATGCAAGGCAGAGGGAGAGTAGAAAGACGGCGAGGCATTTCGGGCGCAAGGTGACCTCCTGAAATTATGCTGGGCGGAGAAAAACGCGGGAATTAAGCACCATATTTCTAGCAGAGCGAGGCACTGCTTGCCAACACAGAATTGCAAGGAAAGGCCCTAACGGCCGAGTTGCGCGAGGGCGGCGCGAACGGGGGCGCTGGAAAGACGAATGATTCCGGAATACGGGCGGTAGAGTTCCAGGATCATGAGAACGGCGCCGGAAACCGAGGCGGCAGACACGAACAAACTGGCAAGCACGGTGGCATTGCTGGGAGCAAACAAGCCAAAGGCGAGAAAAATTACGGTGATCCAAAAAATCAAAGTCACCAGCAAGGGCATGGAAATGGAAAGAGATTGCTGCGAGTACTGCAGCCAGCGCGTTTGCCCAATGCCCCAGACGATGCTCGAAGCCTGGGCCTTTAACATGCGTTGAGCGTCGTCGTTCGGAGTGAGCCCCTCTATTTTGTCGACGAGAATTTCCGAGGCAATGGAGGGCGCTTCGAGATGGGGAGAGCTGGCGCCGCTTTTCGGCCAGGTCCTCTCCATATTGAAAGCGACGAATTCGCGCAACAGGTCGCGAGCCTCTTTGGTTTCCGGGCCGTAGTGAGCCAAGGTGCGATCCAGGAGAACAACTTTTGCAGAACTTTCCACTAGGGCGGCGGCCTGCGCGTCATACGAACTTTTTGCCGAAGCGATCAGCAGGCCCAGGACCAGGGCGGCCATCGTGGAAACCAGGGCCATTCCCTGGCGTACGACTTCTTTGGAGTCGTTGCTTAAATGATGTTGAGGCAATCGCGGGCGTAGAAACATTCCTAGCAACGCGCCGCCGAAGGCAAAGGCGAGAACAATGAAGCTGGTGGTGATCGTACTCAAGGTGACTCCGTCTCTCGGCTCCCCAAGATGAAGTGTCAGGAATGTTGAAACTGGATTACCGAGCGAACCTGGCGACTGACTGCACTTGTTGGGAGCATGGTACTTCAGGATGGAGGAACGGAATTGTCAAAACTAACAAGTGGTGGGCGGGGGTAGAATGGCGCTGCACGGGTGGTTATTGCGACAAGTATATTCCGTTGAAGTCCGCATCGGAGTTGGGATGCAGCCGGGGTTTTGCATATGAGCGCAAAAGGGAGAGAAGCAGATCCCTCACCCCGCAAAAGGCGCCCTTCGCCGAATTCATTCTGGGCAAGCGGGGTCCGGGATGACAGTTTACATTCGTCGCTTGACTTACTTGTCGAAGGGGAAGATGCGCTTCCAGTCTTCTTTCATGCTGATGACGTTCCAGCCGCTGCTTTTAGCTTTGGTCAACAGTTCTTCGCGAAAAGTGCCGACGTGGGTATCTGGGAGCCCACCGCCGGGGCCGTAGGCGTATTCGCGAGTGGCGTCGTCGTGATGAACGAGCATCATGAGCCGGGTCCCCGTGCCGCCTTGCGTCCATTCCAGCATCTGCTGGTCGCCGGAGGAATTGCCGAAGGCGGCGCAGGGGCGCTTGCCGATGAACATATTGATGCCGATGGCCTTGCCGGGGCCGTCGTCAATGAAGAATGGTTTGGGCGCGCGCATCAGAACGGGGCGGCCATTGTTGAATTCATATTTGGTGACGATGCTGGAGCCCACAACTTGCTCGGGCGGGACGCCATAGACCTGCTCGGAGTAAACGCGAACGAATTCCTGACCACCGCCGGTGACGATATAGACGCGAAACTCTTTTTCGCGGAGATATTTCATGACTTCCAGCATCGGCTGATAGATGAGGTCGGTGTAAAGACGGTCGAAGCGAGGGGCTTTGGCGGTGGAGATTCAGTCTTGAACGATGGAGCGAAACTCTTCGGTACCCATTCCAGAATGGGTGGCGGCGACGATCTCCATCCAGTCGCGCTCGCTGAACTTGCCCATGGCTTCGTGATCGCCGGCGAGAACGGACTTGAAGGGTTCGGTATCCTTCCAGTCGGGATGTTTTGGGGCCAACACGCCGAGGCGATGCAGCGCGAACATGGCCTGTCCGTATAAGGGGTGTTCGGTCCAGAGGGTGCCGTCCTGATCGAAGGTAGCAACGCGATCTTTAGGCTCAACGTAGGCGGAGCTGGATTTTTCCGTGGTGTCTTTTACGAAAGACAAGATCGCATTTTTGGCAGCGCCATCGTTCCAGGAAGGCAGCGGGTCGCCCATTGCAGAGACGGCGCGTCCGAGAGATCCCAGCACGGTCATGGTTGCGGATACTTTGATTAAATCCCTTCGCGTGATTTCCATGCACTCTCCTTTTCGCTCCAGGGCGAGCATTATAAATCGAAAAATTGTGACGGAGCTTAGCGGGCGAATGGGGAAAGCAGGTACTGTCAAAAGTAACGGGGTGGGTATACGGGCCGGAGGGGGAGAAGGGCTGCCATTTATGTGTTATGGTCTGACCGGCTGACAGGCAGCAAGGATCCCAAGCAGGGAGTTTTTTCGCGGGACGGTTGGACTGTTACAGCCGCAAATGAGCGCCACCGCACGGCGGGCCGCGCGACGCGAGTCCGCGAACCTGCGGCTGGCCCATTATCGCACTGGAGGATTTATGTTCAAGAAAACTGTGGCAGCCGCCGTGTTGTTCAGCGGATTGCTTTTTACCGGGCAGGCGATGTTGGCGCAGGATAACGCGGCACCGGCACAACAACCCGTCCCGAAAAACGGCGCAACCATCGATCAAGAGATCGCGATGCTGCGGTCTGATTTGCGGTCGACACGCAAGCAGGTGATCGCGGCAAATATGAAGTTGTCGGACGCGGAGGCGGAGAAGTTCTGGCCGATCTACGACCAGTATGTGAATGAGCTGGTGGCGATCAACAACACGAAGTACGCGATCATCAAGGAATATCTGCAAAGCACGAATATGACGGAGGAGCAGGCCGACAGCATCACGAAGCGATGGCTGGATGTTGATGAATCGGTGGTGCAATTGCGGCTGAAATACATCCCGATTTTCCGAAAGGTGCTTTCGGCGAAAAGCACAGCGCAATTCTTTCAACTGGACCGGCGGGTGCAAATGCTAATTGACCTGCAACTGGCAAGCTCGATTCCGATGATTGAGCCGTAGCGAACCGGATGGCCGGGCTCGGCTTATATAAGACAGAGCTTTCGTAGACAGTAAGAGATATCGTCAGAACCCCGCAGGCCACCACTTTCGGCGTTGCGACATCGGAACTGGTATCGGCGGCCTGCCAAGGGGAAGGCTGACCTGTGTCTAAACGCGACCATGCAAAATGGGTGATTCCTGTTGCAATCGCTGTGTTGCTTTTTGCCGGCGCGCTCAGAATTTCTTCCGCGCGGCAGGAACAGTCACCGCGGGCTCGAATGCGCATTACTTCGGATCTGGTGGTGCTTTCTGCCAGTGTGCGAGACGGGGCCGGGAATCTTGTCCCCGACCTGCAGCAAGAACAATTCCATATCTTTGACGAAGGCGTTGAGCAGGAAATCAAAGTGTTTGCGGACGAGGGCCTTCCGCTAGCGCTGGTGATACTTGTGGACAACGACGTGAATGGAAACGTGGGAAGGCAACTGATGCAGAGTCTTCCGGCGCTGACAGGTGGAATGAGTCTGCAGGACGAAGTTGCGGTCTGCCGATTTGACATGATCTTTTACCCGGGAAGCGGCTTCACTTCAAATGCTGACGGCCTGATGAAAGAGCTGAAAGCCACGCAGGCTGAAATTAAGCCGACACCGACGTATGTTGCGCAACCCGTGGAGTGCGGTAATTCGACGACGGGGAGCCCGTGCATTCCTGCCCCGACCAATCTGGGAGCCCGACCCAGCAAGGCACTGGATGACGCGGTGTTTTCCGCGGGCGAAATGCTGGAGAAAGCCGGAAGAGAGCGCCGAAAAATTATTCTGGTGATTTCGGACGGACAGAATGAGCCGAAATTGAACAAGCACGACTTTGCGAGCGTGAGAGAGAAGCTTTTGTTTGAAAACATTTCTGTTTTCAGCGTCGCGGTTGGCGGCAAGAGCGGCAAACGCAAGAATTCCCGGCTGGAGGAGTACTCGCGCGTTTCTGGAGGAGACATTTACTACGGGTCGAAAGCGAGGGATATGGAGGGATTTTACGCGCGCATCACCGAACAGGCGAGACATGAATACACACTGGCTTATGTGCCGACGGGAACCGGCATGGATTCCAACTATCACCGGGTTGAACTGAAGGTGACAGGTAGCGGGCTGACCGTGCAGACGCGCGAAGGGTATTACAGGAACCGTCCAGCGGGAGCGGCGAACGAATGAGGCCAAGTGATTGGAGCTTTATTGCTGATGCGAGCGCTTAGCGGCGGGGCCTTGTTTTTTCGAGATGGAGCGAATGATCAGTTCGCCGCGGCCGGCGGCGGGCAAGGGCGTTTTGGATTGTGCGATGACGGCGGCGATGAGAGCCGCAATTTCCGGAAACTTAAAAATTGCCGGCGAGTCGATGCGAATGAAGCAATTTTGCACGCCGCTGCCGAGAAGGAGCTTGTGCGGATCGGGGAGAGTGGCCCCGTGATAGAAGGACAAGCCGACTCCATTTGCGGCCGCGGCGATGGAGAAGATGCAGTCTGACGGGCGCTCGCTGGGGCAATAACCTATCACGAAAAAATTGTAGTTGTCGTAGACTAGTTTGTTCGCGGAAGGCATGCGCTTGCGCAAGACTTTTCGCACAGAGCGGATGAGGGCGGCGTTTTTCGATTCAAACTTACTTAAAAAGGTTGCGAGTTGCTGCTCGGCGGTGGACGCCGGTGCAGCTTTTTTTGTGGAATTTTTCATGATGGCGTGCGGGTCCGGTTCAAGGCTCAGGATCGTGTGACGGCGACAGTGTCCGTATTCGCAGGCCGAAGGGGAAGGCCGATGCGGCGTAGTAAGTCTTGGAACTGTGGGTTGGGGCGCAGGGCATCCATGCCGGGATCGATGTGCAGGTAGAGAAGCCAGTGGGAGCGCTCTGCGAAGGCTTTTTCGAGATATTCGAGCGCGCGGGCGTCTTCGCCGAGGCCGACGTGGATTCCGGCGAGGAAGTATGGCGCGATATATTTCTGTTTTGCGAGATCTGAAAGTACGGCGAGGATCTCAACCGCTTGGTCTCTTTTGCCGGCGGCAGCGAGAGTTTGCGCCAAGGCCGCGTTGAGCAGCGGGCTGCCGCCTGAGAGCTTCACGCCTTTTTCGCCTTCGGCGATGGCGAGATCGTAGTTGCCCATTTTGCGGAGCAGCAGACCGAGGATCCAGTAGGTGACGGGATAATTGGCGTCCAGTTCCACGGTGCGGCGGAGCTGCGCGAGAGAGTCATCATAACGATGGGCCATGTAAAGAGCCCATCCGATGCCGGCGCTGATGATGAGCGAGAGAGGATCGAGCTCCTGGCTGGCTTTCATTTGGGCGATGGCTTGGTCGTGGCGGCCCATGGTCATCAAACATTCGGCGTACCAATGACTGGCAGTGGGATGGGCAGGATTGAGCGCGAGGCTGCGCCGGAATTCCATGATCGCCTCTGGCCATTGCCAATCGTAAAGCCAATAGACGGCGGAGAGGGGAGTGTGGCCTTCGCCGAGATCCGGATCGATGCGGAGAGCGGACATGGCCGCGACTTTGGCTTTGGGAAACGCGTCCTTCGGCGGGAGATAGCTGTTCCACCCGAGAAGAACATAAGAATCGGCAACGCCGGTGTAAGCGAGAGCGTAAGTGGGATCTTTTTCGACCGCCTGCTGAAAATATTCGATGGCTTTGTAGAAACCTTCCTCGGTCCACTGGTTCCAATGATGGCGGCCTTTCAGGTACAGACGGTAGGCCTCGGGATCATCGGTCTGGCGCTTGGTGAGGCGTTTTCTTTCGGCGCGAGTAAGCCGGAGGCGCAGCTTTTCGGAAATTTCGTTGGAGATTTCGTCCTGAATGGCAAATATGTCGCCAGACGGGCGATCGTATTGCGCGCCCCACAGGCGGGAGCCGGTGGCGACATCCACGAGTTCACTGCCGATGCGCAGGGAAACGCCGCTCTGCATAATTCTGCCGGTGAGTACGGCGCGAACATTCAGTTCGCGGCCCACTTCCTGGGGATCCACTCGACGGCCTTTATAGCGAAAGACCGTGCTTTGGGCGATCACGCGGAGTTTTGGGATGGTGGCCAGAATATTCACAAGGCTGCCGGAGATGCCGTCGCTGAGGTATTCGTGTTCGGGGTCGCGGCTGGCGTTTTCGAAAGGCAAAACGGCAATGGAGTTAATAATTTTGGAGACGCGCTCCGTGCGGAGGGTGCCGGTGCGCGGGGTGGCTAATTGCTCCGGCGGGTGCGCGGCCGACGGAAGATTATTTGCGGTGAGTTTGGCGACGGATGCGGTGGGTTCATCGGAGGAGCGGTAACCGGAATCAGTGGCGCGTTCGAGGCGCTGGAGATCGGAGCGGATCTCTGCGGCGCGCTGATAGCGCTGTTCTCGATCCTTGAGGAGGGCCTTGGTGATAATTTCTTCGAGCTTCGGCGGGAGATGGGGATTGATGCTGCGCGCGGGAACAGGAGAGCGCGTGAGAACGGCCTCGATAATCGCGCCGCCCGTGTTGCCGCCAAAGGCCTGGCGTCCGGTGGACATTTCATACAGGAGCAGGCCGAGCGAAAAGATATCCGTGCGCGGGTCGAGATTGTCTCCGCGGACCTGTTCGGGAGACATGTAGGAGGGGGTGCCGCTGATCATGCCGACGATGGAGGTGGAGTCCTCGGTTTCGCCGCTGACGTCGTGGTCGGGTTTTGCAATTCCTTTAGGAACCAGTTTGGCGAGGCCGAAATCGAGAATTTTGGCCTGGCCACGTTTGGTGATGAAAATATTGGCAGGTTTGATGTCGCGGTGGATGATTCCTTCGGAGTGCGCGGCGTCGAGAGCTTCGGTGATCTGGATGCCGAGCCGGAGGATTTCGTCGAGTGGAAGAGCTGCGCCATGGATGTGATTGCGGAGGGTCTGACCATCGAGGAACTCCATGGCGATGAAACCGCGGCCGTTTTGCTCGCCGATGTCGTAGATGGTACAGATGCCGGGGTGATTGAGAGAAGAAGCGGAGCGGGCTTCGCGGCGAAAACGATCCAAGGCCTGCGTGTCCTGCAGCATGTTATCGGGGAGAAATTTCAGGGCCACGGGCCGGTCCAGGCGGATGTCGAGGGCCTTATAGACCACACCCATTCCGCCAGCACCCAGTTTTTCAGTGACGCGAAAGTGAGAGATGGTTTCGTCAATCATGAAAGGGCCCGCGGAGCGGGAATGGGCGGACTAGATTACAAAGTCTGGTCGTTGAGAGCGGGATCGCCATCGCGTTTTTTCCGCGGGGTCTTTGGCGGCTTGGGAGATCCCAACATGTGCAACACGCCCGCGCCTTCGCCATAGGCGCTCGCGTCGGCTTGAGGCTCCAGTTCAAAGGTGACGGTCTTGTTGCAGACGGAGCAGACCAGCGCGCCATAGCCCGGGCCATCTTTTGGCCCGAAAATGTTGAAGCGCATAACGCGCTCGCAACAGACAGGGACCCAAAGATTTGGAATTTGCGTAGTGGCCAAGGTTCACGCTCCAAAGTGGAGTTGCCCGGGATTATACACTGAAAAACTGAATGGCTAAGGGGCGTGTGGTGTCAGCCGGCGGACCGTGCGCGCTGGGATCGGTGCGGAAGCAGGCGTGCAGTTGGGGCGAAAAGGAATTGTCGTACGCGGAAGCGGGGGAGTGATATAGAGTCGGACGCGTCGAAGGGACTCCGAGAAGTACGCGGCCGGTTGTGATTCCCGCCTCGACGGCCGAGACATGCACGTCCCGACTTTCCCGCCCGGATTTTGTCTAATGCTTCCCGCCCCGTTGTTGCGCGCACTTGGTGAGTCTTTTGAAAAAACTCAAATAGTCCTCTGAAAAAACACGGAGAAGAAAGATGAATATCGCAGCCCTCATTATTCAGCTGATTAGCGGAGCCGTGGGTGGAAACATCGCGGGATCGCTACTGAAGAATCTTAATCTCGGTCCCGTGGGGAATTCGATCGCGGGACTGGTGGGTGGTGCAATTGGCGGGCATTTGCTGAACATGCTGACATCGGGCGGAGGGATGGCAGCGGCGGCGAGCGCGGCGGCGGGAGGATCAGGACTGGACCTTTCGTCCATTCTTTCGAGCGTTGGAGGAGGCGGAGTTGGGGGAGCCATCGTGATGGTGATCGTGGGAGTGAGCAAGGCGCAGATGAGCAAGTCCAACTGAAATAGTTCGGGCTCGGTTTGGTTGATTGTTCTTCGAGCGCGCCCGGTTAATTGAGGGAGACACGATTCGAAGGCTCCCACAAGTGCCGGGAAACGCAGGGCATTTTCGCGTGCTTGAATATATTTTCGCCGCATCCAATCGTGCGTGGGAGGTGCGGCGATGATAATGCATGTGATTGCGGTTGTGGTGCTGGGGCTGATGTGCGGCAGTGAACTGAACGTGGGGCTGTTCAGCCATCCTTTATTAACGCGGCAGCCGGTGGAGACACACGTATTGGTGCGGTCGTCGCTGGCGGCGTTGCTCGGGAAAGTGATGCCGTTCTGGATGGCGGGTTCCGCGCTGCTGAATCTTTTGCTGCTGCTGCCAGTTGGACACCTGAATCAGGCCGCATGGAGGCTGGCAGCAATTTCATTCGCGATCCAAGCACTGGCGGTGGTGTTTTCGCTGATCGCGCCGGTGCCGATCAATAACCGGATTGCGAAATGGACGCCGAAGTCGATTCCGGATGATTGGAGAGAGCAGGAGCAGCGCTGGGATGGCTATCATCTGGTGAGAACCTGCGGACTTATTGTGGCGTTCGCGTTTCTTGTGTTGAGCGTTGGGGCGAGGTGAACGAAGGGAAGGGCGTCAAGATTTTGGGGAGAAAGTGAAGTAGAGGGAGACGATTGCGCCGGGAGTGACGGTGATTTCCTGGGTTTGCGTGCCGAGGGATTCGTGCCAGGCGGTGACGGTGTATTTACCCGGGGGAAGATCCGGGAGGCGGAAGACGCCGTCTTCGCCGGTGACCGCGAAATGGCTGGTTTTCAGGACCACGAGAAAGCCCTGCATCCAGGGATGAATATTGCATTTTACGGGGATGATCTCCGGCTTGTCGTAGGAGTAGGAAAAAGGCGGAGTCCGGGAAGGCTGGATGCGGCTCCAATCGCGATTCACTCTTGTCACTGGATGAATGTCGTGAGAGATGGGATCAATGTTTACGATTTTGACTTCCTGACCGGTGCTGAGGGCGAGAACGTGGGGAGCGTAGCGGCAGCCGCGCTGCTTGAAGAAGACGGGATTTGGAGGAGTGAACGAGGCATCGGATTCGCCGGCGGAAAGATAAACGACGACATTGGCGAGGCCGTTGCCGCGGCCGATGACGACAAGTTCGTCGAGCAGCGGATCGGCGGCGTGGAGCTTGGCACAAGCTGGATCCTTAGCGAGATCGAAGGGGATGCGTTTGGGCGGGGTACCTTTGAAGGTTACGATGCCGGCGAGGGTGCCATTGTCTGGCCCAGCGCTGAGAGGACCGGAGAGCAAGAAGAACGCGGAGCAAGCGAGAAGCGTTCTGCTGGGCGGCATCCTTAAGTCAACTCCATCCGAAATGCTTCCCTTTCATTCTAAGAACAACGGCGGCGGGGATATAGGAGGAGTGTGGGGCGAGGTCATCAATGAGTCATGGAATGGGGCGTGGGTTGCGGGGATAAACACCGGGGGCTGACAATGGGAGATCCCGGGGGTATAGTCGGGGCAAGCGACGTTCTGGTCGCCATCGGCGCAAATGCCGAGAAGGAGGTGATCCAGTGAGGTACGGTTTACGTTGAAGTAGTAGAGAGGCGCCTGTGAGGTTACCGGGCGCCTTTTTTATTCCCATTCCATTTGAGGTGAAGAGGTTGGATGCCGGTTTGGGAGACCGGGTGGTTGGGGTGTGCGCGGAAGAGGGGAGGGGGATTTCACCACGGAGGACACGGAGGGCACAGAGGAAGAAGGGAAGAGGAAAAAAAGAGGGGAAAAGAAAGAGGGGAGAGGTAAGTTGTGAATTTGTATGTGGAGGATTGGTTGCCACGCGATCGGGTGCACAGGCAAGAGTGCCTGTGCCACATCTGGGTAGGGAGTGGAAATGCGGGGCGGGGGTGGGTAGACTTCGAGGCATCGGGGAGTGGAGGATGCGCTGATGGGCGGAATCGCTACGGTGGCGGAGGATGGGGTGAGGATCGCGGGTGATCCCGGGCGGACGGAACATTTTGATGTGGTGATTGTGGGAGCGGGGCTTTCGGGAATTGGGGCGGCGTATCACCTGCAAGTGGAATGTCCGAAGAAGAGCTATGTGATTTTGGAAGGGCGGAAGGCGTTGGGCGGGACATGGGATTTGTTTCGGTATCCGGGAGTGCGATCGGATTCAGACATGTACACGCTGGGATACCGGTTTCGTCCGTGGAAAGAGGCGAAGGCGATTGCGGATGGGCCGGCGATCTCGAAATACATTCGAGAGACGGCGGAAGAATACGGGATCGACCGGAAGATCCGGTACGGGCACCAGGTGAAGGCGGCGGCGTGGTCGTCTGCAGATGCGCGGTGGACGGTGGAAGCGGCGACGGCGGAAGGGCAGGCGGTGCGGTTCACGTGCAATTTTCTTTATATGTGCAGCGGTTATTACGATTACGCCGGTGGATATATGCCGGGCTGGCCGGGGATGGAGAATTTTCGCGGTCAGATTGTGCATCCGCAGAAGTGGCCGGAAGGGTTGGACTATAAGGATAAGCGGGTGATTGTGATTGGGAGCGGGGCGACGTCTGTGACGCTGGTGCCGGCGATGGCGGAGACGGCGAAACACGTGGTGATGCTGCAGAGATCACCGTCATATATTTTGGCGCTGCCGGGCAAGGACATGGTGGCGGAGTGGTTGCGCGGAAAGGTGCCGGCGGGATTGGCGTACACGATTGTGCGGTGGAAGAACGTGTTTGTGGGGATGTATCTCTATAAACAGTCGAGGAGCAAACCGGAAAAGATCACGAAGTGGTTGCTGGGGCTGGCGAAGAAGGCGCTGGGGCCGGGCGTGGACGTGGAGAAACATTTCACGCCGCGATACAAACCGTGGGATCAGAGGTTGTGCTTCGTGCCGGACGCGGATTTGTTTCGGGCGATCAAGAGCGGGAAGGCGTCGGTGGAGACGGATGAGATTGAGACCTTCACGGAAAAGGGAGTGCGGTTGAAGTCGGGAGAGGAACTGGAAGCGGACATTATTGTGACCGCGACGGGGCTGAAGGTGCAGTTGATGGGCGGCATGGAAGTTTGCGTGGACGGGCAGCGGGTGAAGTTGTCGCGGGCGCTGACGTACAAGGGAATGATGTACAGCGATGTGCCGAATCTGGCGTCGTCGTTTGGATATACGAATGCGTCGTGGACTTTGAAGTCGGATTTGACGGCGGAGTATGTATGCCGGTTGCTGAAGCACATGGATGCGGGCGGGTTTGCGTATTGCACGCCGAGGAAGGGCAGCGAGGAGATTGTGGAAGAGCCGGCGATTGATTTCAGTTCGGGGTACATCCAGCGGGCGATGGATGTGCTGCCGAAGCAGGGGTCGAAGCGGCCGTGGAAACTGCATCAGAATTATGCGCTGGATTTGCTGGAGTTTAGGTTTGGGAGCGTGGAAGACGGGGTGATGGAGTTTACGGCGGGGAAGAAAATGGCGGCGCGGTGATGGCATTGATGATTGGCGTGGGGATTTTTTTGGCCGCGGTAGTTGTTGGGCTGGTGGGTTTCACGGCGATTACGGCGCGGCGGGTGGAGAGGGCGGTGCCGGCGCGCGGGAAATTTCTGGAGTTGGCGGGAGCGCGGATCCACTACCTGGATAAAGGCGCGGGGCCGCCGATCGTGATGGTGCATGGGTTGGGCGGGCAGAGCGGGAATTTTGGGTATGCAGTGGTGGAGCGGCTGGCCGGCGAATTTCGCGTGATTGCGATGGACCGGCCCGGATCTGGCTATTCGACGCGGGCGAGCGATGACGCGGCGCGGTTGAAGGCGCAGTCTGCGTTTGTGGCGGAGTTGATTAGGAAGCTGGGGCTGGGGCGGCCGCTGTTGGTGGGACATTCGCTGGGCGGAGCGGTGGCGCTGGGCGTGGCGCTGGATTTTCCAGAGCTGGTGAGCGGGCTGGCGCTGGTGGCGCCGCTGACGCAGGTGCCGGCGCAGGTGCCGGGCCCATTCCGGGCGCTGGAAATCGAATCGAAATTATTGCGGTGGTTGTTGGCGTGGACGGTGGCGACGCCGGTGGGGGTATTGCGAGGGCCGGCGATTGTAAAAGAGATTTTCCGGCCGGAAGCGGTGCCGGGGGATTTTGCGACGAAGGGCGGAGGATTGCTGGGGCTGCGGCCGGGGAGTTTTTATAATACGTCGGCGGATTTGATGGGGGTAAATGAGGATTTGTCTGAGATGGTGAAACGTTACGGCGAGATACGCGTGCCGGTGGCGATTTTGTATGGGAAGAGTGACGCGATTCTAAATCTTGGGGAGCATGGGGAAGCGATGAAAGGGAAGATCGCGGGATTGCGGTTGGAGCTGGTGGAGGGCGGGCACATGTTGCCGGTGACGGCGGCGAAGGTGACGGCGGGGTTTATTCGGGGGGAGGCGCGGCGGGGTTTCGTGGGTCAAGGGGAGGCAAGACGCGGTGGGTGAGATCCTCCGCCCGCGGTGGGCTCAGGATGACGGGGTTTGGGGCCGAGTGGCTCCGCGCGAAGAAGGCGGCATAAGCCGCCCCTAAACTGGGAGGCGGCTGCAGCACCCAACGGGGATTATTTTAGGCGGCTGGGGGCGGATGGGGTTGGCGAGGCGGAGGATGGGGAGAGGGCGTTGGCGGTGAGCATGGCGTCGCGGAGTTGGCTGAAGAGGTCGTTGATGGTGCCGGGGGAGTGGGGAACAAGGACGGTGTTGGTGCGATCGTTGGCGGCGACGTCCTTGAGGGTGTCGAAATACTGAGTGATCAAAACGAGTTGCATGACGTCTTGCGGCGTGGCGCCTGCCACGGCTTTGGAGAAATCTTCGATGGAATCTTTCAGTCCGGCGATGATGGCTTTGCGTTGATTGGCGATGCCTTCGCCCTGAAGGCGTTTGGATTCGGCTTCCGCTTCGGCTTGTTTCACCAATAACAATTTGTTGGTTTCGGCGCGGGAGACGGTGGCTTCGCGTTCGCGTGCGGCGGCATTGATGTCGTTCATGGCGGCTTTGACTTTGGGGTCGGGAACGATGTCGGAGATGAGGACTTTGACGATGGTGTAGCCGTACTCGTGCATGGAGGAGTCGAGGGAATCGCGGAGGTCCTTGGCGATTTCGGCTTGATTGAGAAAGGTGTCGTCGAGTTTCATTTTGGGGACGTGGCCGAGGACGACGTTATAGACCATGGATTCGATTTGTTTGACGGGATCGGAAAGTTTGTAGAAGGCGGATTCGACGCCATCGGGGAGGACTTTGTACTGGATGGAGACGGGGATCTGGACGAAGACGTTGTCTTGCGTTTTGGTTTCCATCTGCACGTCGAACTGGAGAACTTTCATGCTCATGCGGCGAACGACGTTTTCGATGAAAGGCGTTTTCCAGTTGAGGCCGGGACCGGCGACGCGGGCGAATTTGCCGAGGCGCTGGACGATGGCAACTTCGGCGGTCTGGACGGTGAAGAAGGCGCCGAGGAAGGCACTTGCTAAGAGGAAAAGGATGATTACGCCGAAGACGGTGACGAAGGATGCCATCGAGTTTCTCCTTGGGAGCTTAGGAGAAGTGTAGGCGAGAAGGATTTAGGGGAAGGCCGGAAAGCGGGATGGGTTGCGGGGAGAGTAACGTGGGGCGGGAAGCGAAGAGAGGAATCGGATTACCGCAGAGGTCGCAGACGGGCCGCAGAGGTAGCGGAGCGGGATGGTATTTGGTTGGGTTTTTGGGGGACGAAGAGGGGAGAAGGAAAGAAGATAAGAACAGAGGGGCGCCTCCCGCCTTCGCCGCAAAGAAGCGCGGCTACGGCGGGCACGCCCGTGCTGGCCTGCCCTTCGAGGCTCAGGGTGAACCCTTCGCGACTCAGGGTGAACGAGAAGCGGCGTTGCCGGGAGCGCTAGGCTTGCCAGGGTTCGTCGGCGCTGCCGCCGTAGATGGCGGGGACTTTGGAGCCCATGGGGCGGAGATAGGCGGCGAGCTGGCCGCGATGGTGGATGGAGTGGTTGTTGACGAAGGTGAGATAGAAGACGACGGGCATGTTGAAGACACCGTAGAAATCGACGGGCGTGCAGAGTTGCTCGGGCGTCATGGCGGCGACTCGGGCAATGGCGCGGTGGAAATTGGAGTCGTACCAGGTGACGAGGTCCGCGATGGTTTTGGGTTCGTCCTTGAAGCGAGGTTGCATTTCGAATTTGTGGTCGGCGACTTCGTCGGTCATCTGGACGTCGCAGACGGCGAGGTGCCAGGCGAGTTCACCGGCGGTGCGGGATTTGGGATCGGGGCGGTAGTCGCGTTTGGCATCGGGAACGGCGGCGAGGACTTTTTTGGTGGCTTCCATTTCGCGGGTGAGGCCTTGCAGCAGGACGTCGCGGAGGCCAGCGGCGAATTCAGGGGAGATACCGGGTTGTGGTGCGGACATAATTTGCTCCTATCGCATTAGATTTGCAGAGGTGCAACGGGGAGGGGAATCATACATCGGTTGGACGGGGATTGGGAGGGGAAGTGAGGGGGGAAATGGGGCAGAGGGTGGTGGGGCGGGATTTGGATTCGATTGGTGAGTGGGTGGTGGGGTTTTGGTTGAGATCCTTCCGACATCCTCGTCGGATGTCGCCAGGATGACGGGTTTGGGGTGAGGTCGGGGGAAGCCGGGGAGGGTTGGCCGTCGAGGTTAGGGTGGGAAGTAGGAGGGCTGGCATAAAAGCGAGCACTACACCGGATGGTTGTGGGCTGGTTGGACGGAATGTTTGGGTGGGGCGGGGAGAAAAAGCGCCCGCCTCGGAAGGCGGCCGCTACAGGTTACCGCGGAGGGCTAGGGCGTCGGCGTTTTCGCGGAGGGCTTGAATGCAGAAGGTGATGTGGTCGTCGAGAGGGACGTTGAGTTCGGTGGCGCCCTGGATTACGTCTTCGCGGGAGACGCCGCGGGCGAAGGCTTTGTCTTTCATGCGTTTTTTGACGGAGCTGGCCTCGAGATCGAGGATGGATTTGGAGGGACGGACAAGCGTGCAGGCGACGAGGAATCCGGCGAGTTCGTCGCAGGCGAAGAGGGTGTGTTCGAGGGGAGTTTGGCGAGGGGTGTTGCAATAGCTGGCGTGGGAGAGGATGGCGCGGATGATTTCCTCGGAATAGCCGCGTTCGCGGAGAATTTTGACGCCTTCGGCGGGATGTTCACGGTCCGGGGAGTGGTCGGCGTTGGGCCAGCGTTCGTAGTCGAAATCGTGGAGGAGGGCGGCGAGGCCCCAGGTTTCCTCGTCGGCGCCGTTTTTGCGGGCGTAGGCGCGGACGCAGGTTTCGACGGCGAGCATGTGTTTGCGGAGGGATTCGGATTGGGTGAATTCGCAGACGATGTTCCAGGCGTGTTCTCGGGTGGGCATGGAAAGAGTTTAGCGCAGGTTGGGGGATGTTTGGGGAGAGGGGCGGTCCGCCTTCGCCGCAAAGGGCGCGGCTACGGCGGACGGGCCCGCGGGAGATTTGAGAAATGTGTGGAAGTGGAGACGGGGTTGAAGAAGGAAGGGATGCACAAGATGTAGTGATGCATGAGTGGTAAAGATACAAGGGGCGGTTGAAATGCGGGGAGCTCGGCCGGACGTACAGGCGAAAACAGGGCGGAAACACAGGCGAAAACGGGTGTTGGCGGTACATATTTTCGAAAAATACTATTGACAAGAATCGGGCGTTCGAGTGACACTCCCATCGCGCCAGTAACTGCCTTCCCCCAAGAACGCTCCGACGTTCCTTCCTATCCGCACGCCGGAATAAAAAAAGACAAGTCAACGAGGAGTGCCGGTGTCCGCACACATGGATAAAGAAGCGACTGTGAATTCATTGGAAATGGATCGCGAAGTCATTCGCTGCAAGACCTGCGGCCTTGTGCAATATCGTACACGCACCGGCAATTGCCGGAGGTGTGTGCGGGCGCTGCCACAGCGAATGGAATATCTGATACCGCAGGAGGTCCCGCAGGAAGAAGCGGTGCCCGAAGCGATTTCACCGAAGTTTGCGAACCAGGAGACGGTGGAGAACATCGGCCAACGGATTCGCCAACTGCGGGAATCGCGCGGAATGACGCAGAGCCAGCTGCAGTCGAAGTCGAAGGTCAGCCGCTCGTACCTCTCGCGGATTGAGAGCGGGCAGATGACGCCGAGCCTCGGCACGCTGGAGAAGATCTCCGAAGCGCTGAACGTCGGGCTGAACCGGTTCTTCATTCCGGAATCGGACGGCGAGGCGCTGCTGGAAGATCCCTTCATCCAGGGGCTGCGGCCGTTCTTGCGGCAACTGGACTGGGAACAGTGGCAGTCGATCTTGAAGCGGTTGCAGGCGATCAGCGATCACGTGAACGCTGCGCCGATTACACTCCGCCCCATCGGTAACCCGGCACGGCTGCCGCAGCCCGCGCCGGCGAATGGCAATGGGCAGCACGGGCATATTGGACATGCCAGCCATTCGAATGGGCTGATCCCCGCGCAAGCCCATGGTCAGCCGCAGGGGTATCCGCTGCGGAGGCCAGGGATGCCGGTGTTTCAGAGGCCATTGGCGAGGTAAGGAAAATTCGGTAAAGAGTTAGAAAACGGCGCTCCGGTGAAAACCGGGGCGCCGTTTTTTTTGGGGGAAGGAATGAAGTAAAGAGGTAATGAAACAATGAAATAAAGAAAAGAAGAAGACTCAACGCAGAGGCGCAGAGGGCGCAGAGAATGGAACGCAGAGCTGGGAGCGGCCCGCCTCGGAAGGCAGGCCCTACAAAGGCGCAAAGGCTATTCGCGGATGACGGCGACTTTGGAGGCGGGGACTTCGAGGCGGATTAGTTTGTGGTTGGGGTCGAGGAAGAGGTGGATTTCGAGGTCGGGGGTGGTGACTTTGAGGAGTTCATAATTTTTGCCGTCGACGGGGGCGAAGCCGGCGGATTCGACGGTGATGGTGCCGGGCGTGAGTTCCTGGGGGATGAGGACGGGGAAGGATTGCGGGCCGCGCTTGTTCCAGTCGTAGACGTGGGCAAGGACTTCGTACTGGTGGTAGAGATTGTTGTCGAGGACGGCGATGAGCGGGGAGCCGAAGGAATTTTCCTGTTGATAAGGATGCGCGCCCTGAACTTGCAGGGTGGTTTTGGCGACACCGTTGACGAAGGTGACGCTCGCGGAATTGGATTTGTCGGTTTGCGAGGACCAGTCGTAGCTGATGGGGATGCCGTCGGGTTGCAGGGAAAGATTGCCGGTGACTTTGGCGGACTTTCCGTCGGGGGTCTGGATCGAGGTGGAACCTTTGGCGATCCAGCCGGAGCCGGAGGGCTGGATTTCGAATTCTTCGCGGCCGATGGATTGGCCGTCGAGGACGATATTGAATTTGCCTTTGTCGGAGACGAAGACGGAGGATTTTTTGTCGGCGGCGGACATGACGAGCACGCCGGCGATGGCGAAGATCGCGAAAAGGCCGGAAAGGGAACTCGGTCGAAGATTTACATTCTGCATTGAACCCCCCTCAGGGCTGCGGTTTTTCCAATTCGAGATGTGAATCGACGTCGGCGGCGGGAACGGCGGCGATGCCGCGGCGAAGAATTTCGGCGACGACTGTGGCGGCGTCATCAGAGCTATCCACGCGAAAATCGGCGAGCTGGTAGGAGACGATGCGCTGGGCGTGCAGGGCGCGGAAGCTGGCTTCGTCGCGGAAGAGCGGGCGGCCGGTCATCGTCATGCAGCGGGAGAGGAGAATTTCAATGCGGGCGTCAAGCCAGATGACGGGAACGCCGGCATTGCGGAGAAATTCGGGAGCGCCGGGCTGGGCATAGGTGCCGCCGCCGAGAGCGAGGATGGTGGGCTCTTTGTGCTCGACGGCGCGGCCGAGAGCGGCGCGGAGTTCATCGGCTTCGAGCTGGCGGAATGCGGGTTCGCCGTGGCGATCAAAAAATTGTGGGATGGTGATGCCGGCCGAGGCTTCGATGCGTTCATCGAGATCCACGAAGCGCCAGCCGAGATGCTGCGCGAGGCGGGCACCGACGGTGCTTTTGCCGGAACCCATGAAGCCGGCGAGGGAGAGGATGGGAGTGCGCGAAAGGGTCATGGAAAGATTGGGTGGAGAAATGAATGCATGAGGATGAATACAGGATACTTCGATTGGGAGGGGAAGAGGAAGATTTTGAGGGGGGAGTTTAAAGCGGAGGCGAAGGGGAGAGAGGAAGAAAAGAGGAGAAGGATTGTGGCGTTAGATCGTAAGAGCCTACCCTTAGAAACCAAGGGTGGGGCACCTTCAAGGTTTGTTGATCGTTGGCGTTAGCGTGGACTAATTAGTTGCGCTTGAGGATGCGGATGGTGCCGCTGTAGGAGGAGAGTTCGACTTTGGCGAGGCCCTGGCCGACGGTGCCGAAGAAGCTTTGGGCGTAACGGGAAGCGGTGTGGCGGCTGGAGTGCGTGTCTGGCTTGAGAATTTCGGGGGCCTGATTGTCCACAGTGCCGAGATTGGTTTGCGCGTTGAGATCGAAGGAGTCGTTGCCGGAGAAGCGGACTTCGACGAGGCCTTTGCCACTTTTCATGGAATAGATACCCGTGCGGATGAAATCGCCGTCATAGAGGATGTTGCCGGAGGTGGTCATCAGGCTGACGCTGGTGAGCGAAGGCTGAAGCACCTGCGCGCCGCCGCTGATGCTGGTGAATTCGAGTTTGCCGGAGCAAAGGGTGCAGACCAGAGAGCCGCCCGTGGTCTTGACGATGATGTAGCCGGAAACTTCCTTGAGATGAACATCGCCGGCAACACTTTCGAGTTTCATGTCGCCAGTGACCTGCTCGACGTAGATCATGCCGGTCTGGGTTTTGAGTCGAAGTTCGGTCTGCTCTGGAACGGTAAGCTGAAAATCGGCAACGGGATCCTCAGTGCTCGAGGACGATTGCAGGGAAGAGGCGTTGATGTCGATGCGGTCGCCGACCTGCTCGATATCCACGGCGACTTTATCGGCCGGGGCGGTGCTGGAAACGATGACTTCCTGATTCTTGGAGGATTTGACCTCGATGCGGCCGTTGACGATGTTCTGCAAGATGACGACGGGATGGCCGGCGACGGTGAAGCGGCGCTCCTGATGATCGGGAGAAGCGGCGATGGCGGTGGAGGCGGCGAAAAGCAGCAGGCCGGCGCTCCAGACGCTGAGGGATTGGCGAGGATAAAAGCGAGAGTTCATAGCGGGACGCATTTTAGTGATTGCTCCTGCCGCTATCCAACATGGCGGCGAGTAAATCGGCTTTTTGCTGATAGGCGGAGTAGAGATATTCACGGGTCAGTTGATCCTGAGGGTTTTGCTTCAGGTGCTTTTCACATTCAGCAATAAATTCGTTAAGGGTGCGGAGATTGTCACGGAGAGAAGCATCCACGCGGGAATTGCCTGCAAGCGACATGTCTGGAACAGAGAGTTCCGCCTGGGTGAGGGTGGTGGAAGCGGATTCGGACGGAGAAGGAGCGAGCTCCTTGATTCGGGAAGGCGCGGGCACCGGGGCCGGGCGCGCTTTCGCTAAAACAGTTGGCGCGGCGACCGGTGCGGTAGGCGCAGGAGCGGAGGCGGCGGTAGAAGCGGCCGGCGCAGGGAATGCCGCAGTCTGCTGTATCACGGAGTGTTGCACTACCGGTTGAGACTTTGCGGTGGGTTGCGAGGCGACCGGATGCATATGGGTGAGGAATACGGCGGCGGCAACGACGACGAGGCCGGCGCCGGCGGTGGCCAGTGATCGCGGCTGGAACCAAGCGCGGAATGTTTCCCACCAAGCAGAGGATTCGGGAATGGCGACGGGTTGTTTGATAATGCCTTCCGCTTCCAACTGGGCGCGGAGAGAAATCCAGATGCGATCCGGAGGAGTGATTTCCGCGGGAAGAGTCTGGGCGGTGGCAACGATGGAATCGAGATCGGCCAGGAAATCCTGGCAATTAACGCAGGCGGCAAGGTGATCGCGGGCATCGGCGGAGAGAGGGCCGAGTCCCTGGGATTCGAGAACGAATTCGAAGTCTTTACAGTGCATGCCGCGAACTCCCGAGAGGACAGCGTTGAATGGCTGGCTCTGGAAACATCACCTGCAGAAACATTGCACCGGTGGAATGGAGTGTTTTCATTATTCTAGCCTAATCCGGGGAACCTGACTGCGATTTTGCTGCTTTGCGTTCTTCGCGAGCCTGTTCACGAATTTCTTCCTGAAGGAGTTCGCGGAGGCGGGTGCGCGCCTTGTGCAACTGGGACTTGGAATTGCCGACCGAGCAACCCATGATGTCCGCAATTTCGTTGTGTTCGTAGCCTTGAACGTCGTGGAGAACGAATACGGTGCGATAGCCCGGGGGAAGCTTTTCGATCGAGCGTTCGAGGTTGACGCGATCGACGGCCCCGGAGAGGCGCAGGTCTGGAGCGCCGACATCGCGCTTTGGACCACTATTTTCGGCATCCGGTTCAAGGGTTTCTTCCAAAGAATCCGTTGGGAGGGACTTCTTGCGCAGACGCATCAGGACGACATTAACGGTCATGCGGTGCAGCCAGGTGGAGAAGGCCGACTCACCGCGGAAAGTGGCAATTTTGCGGTAGAGCTGGAGGAAGGCCTCCTGCATCAGGTCCTCTGCATCAGCAGGGTTGCCGACCATCCGGAGGCACAGGGCATAGACCCTACGGCTATGGAGATGGTAGAGGAACTCGAAAGCGGCCGCGTTACCGGCCTGAGCCAGGCGGATCGCATCTGGTTCGGTCAAAGCTGCCGGAGATGCTGGTTTTTGCCGGGCCAACTGTCCAGTTGCGGCGCCACTAGATGGACGAATGCGCCGAATCGCTCCTAAAGTTGTCCCTGGGATGACGGACGCGGCGCACATATGCAGCTATAGAAGGTCGGAAGGGCCTATTAGGTTGCATGCGCTGCCCAGAACGTTCCCAAAGAGTCAGGGGTTATTGTCCCTTGAGCAGGGCCATCCGTCTATGGGCAAGATGGCGTTTGGGGAGCAAGACGCGGGAACCAGAGGAAGCAGGGCGTTTTTGGAGGGCAATCGTGAATTCGGGGACCTGTTCGGCGGGAAGGGCCAAAAGGAAACACTTGAGGAGGACTATGGATTCCCGGAGGCAGGTATTGATGTCGTAATGCGAGGCGTCGAGGATGCTCCATTCGCGCTCGGGTTGAAGGGAGGTGGAGTCTTTGAGGTCTGAGGCGGCGGAGGAGAAGGCTTTTTCGAGGTCCTCGATGAGATCCAGGAGGGTGGAGCCCTTGTGGAGAAACTGGGAGCGCTGACTGAGGACGAGGCGGGAGCAGAGACCGTTGAAGCCCGCGGCGCGACGACTGCGAGAGTGTTGGAAATTCTCCGGGTTCAAAGGACTGATGCTGGGGGCGACGCGAGAATGTTTGGCGTGAGAGAGCATGGCGCGGAGCAGCAGTTGCACATGTTCCGCGAGCCTTTTGCAGAGCGCGGGAGTGAGGGAAAGAGCAAGATAGGCCTTATTCAGATGACCACTGCGGCGAAGGCCAATGGCTTCATCAAGGTTGACACTGAACATCGTGTACGACGTTTCAAGAAGGCGCAGAGTGTGAAGGTAGGGAACAGACTTCTCCGAGGAGAGGGAGGAACGCCAACTTTGTGACACGGTTATTGCGCGTGGGGCAGAGACGGGAAAGATGGCACGCACGTCGAACCTCCGAGGAACGAGTTAGGAAGTTGGGAGAGTATACCAAAAACTTTGCAAATCGATAATATTTAATTTCGTGTATCAAGTTGGACCATATGTGGCAGAGAGGGGACGGCAGGGTAGGGGGTAGGATTCCTTGCCGAAGGATGCAGCCGCCTTTATACTCCGATAGCAGAACAAGAAGAGGGGAAGTCCATTTTGGAATTCGAACCGCGAGACCAATTCGAGCAACGACAAAAGAAATTGGAGGCGATCCAAGCCCTTGGATATGAAGCATTTCCAAGAGAATTCCGGTGGAGCCACACGCCGGCAGAGCTGGTGCGTGCCTATGGTGAGGCGCAGGCCACGGAGCTGGAGGCGGCCAAGGCCGAGGTGAAGGTGGCCGGGCGGATCGTGTCCTATAGATTGATGGGCAAGGCGGGGTTTGCGCACTTGCAGGGGTCGGGGAACCGGATCCAGGTTTATGTGAGGAAAGATGTGGTGGGAGAGCGCGGGTTTCAGCTTTTCCATTTGCTGGACCTGGGCGATCACATTGGCGTACGCGGGCACATGTTCCGGACAAGGACCGGGGAGCTTTCCGTGTGGGTGGAGGAGTTGTTCTTTTTGTCGAAGGCACTCCTGCCGCTGCCCGAAAAGTGGCACGGGCTGGCGGATATTGAGTTGCGTTACCGGATGCGCTATCTGGATTTGATTGCGACGGAAAAATCGAGGGAAGTGTTTGAGACGCGCGCGCGCATCGTGCGGGAGATGCGGAAGTTTTTTGAAGGCCGCGGATATATTGAAGTGGAAACGCCGATGATGCATCCGATTGCGGGAGGAGCGGCGGCGCGGCCGTTTGTGACGCACCACAACACACTGGATATTGATCTTTATCTGCGGATTGCGCCGGAGCTTTATTTGAAGCGGCTGACGGTGGGCGGGTTCGACCGGGTGTTTGAGATCAACCGGAATTTCCGGAACGAGGGGATTTCGACGCAGCACAATCCGGAATTCACGATGCTGGAGTTTTACGAGGCATACAGCAATTACCGCGATTTGATGGAGCTGAATGAACAGCTTTTCGCGCAGGTGGCACAGGCGATTACGGGATCGACAACGGTGAAGTATGGGGAGATCGAACTGGACTTCAGCAAGATGGAACGCCTGACGATGCGCGAGGCGATCGTGAAATATTGGCCGGAGGGAGCGGGAGCAGCGCCGACGCTTGGGGAACTGGCGGAGGCGGGCGGTGCGCAGCGCGCGACGGAACGTTACAACGCCTGGGCGAAGGCGAATCACGCGGAGTACGCGGCGGCGAAAGGGAAGCTGGCGGACGGGGAATGGACCGGGCTGCTGTTTGAGACGATCGCGGAAGACAAGCTGGTGCAGCCGACGATCCTTTACGATTTTCCGATTGAGATTTCACCGCTATCGAAGCAGAAGCCGGAGGATCCGGCGTTGACGGAGCGATTTGAGATTTACGTGGCGGGAATGGAGATCGCGAACGGGTTTTCGGAATTGAATGATGCGGCGGAGCAGGAGCGGCGATTCCTGGCGCAGATTGCGCAAGGCGGGGATGAGGCGCCGAAGCAATTGGATGTGGATTATGTGCGGGCGTTGGCGCATGGAATGCCGCCGACGGCGGGAGAAGGGATCGGGATTGACCGGTTGACGATGTTGTTGACGGATTCACATTCGATACGGGATGTGATTTTGTTTCCGTTGTTGCGGCCGGAGGGAAGAGGGGAAGAGGGAGAGGCGGGGGGGGCGTAGTTGGCCTCATGAAGGTGGTGGAGATTGGCGTCTCGCGCGAACCGAGAGATCTGCGTTGGGAATGAGAAAAAAGAAAAGCAGATTCCTCGGGCAAAAACCGCCCTCGGAATGACACCTTGTTGGATTTTTCCCTTCAAATTTGAAAGTTGCGGAGCGCCATGAGCTTTGAATGGTTTGTGGCGAAGAGGTATTTGAGGTCGCCGCACCGTCCGGCGATATTGCGGCTGGTGACTGTTTTTTCCATTGTGGGCGTGGCGGCGGGCGTGGCCACGCTGGTGATCGCACTGGCAATGAACAGCGGTTTCCGGGAAACACTGCAGGACCGGCTGCTGGGCGTGACGGCGCACATTTCGTTGACCCGGCCGGGTTCCGGCGGGATTCAAAACTATCAGGCACTTGCGAAAAGGCTGGAAGCTTTGCCGGGCGTGCGATCGGTGACACCAGCGATCTACAACACGGTGCTGCTTTCGTTCAACGGGCAAGCGCGCGGAGTGGTGACCAAGGGAATTGAGGTTGGGCAGGAAAAGAAGGGCGACGAGGCGCTGCAGAAACTGACGGCCGGGCAGCTGGATTTTTCGGCGGATGCGGACGGCATTGATGGAATGCTTGTGGGGAAGTTGTTGGCGGATGAATGGAAAGTGAAGCCGGGCGATTATGTGACGCTGACCAGTCCGCAGGGAAGGCTGACGCCGTTTGGAATGATGCCGCGGACGCGGCGATTCCGGGTGGCGGGAGTGTTCGAATCCGGATTTTACGATTACGACGAAAATTGGTGCTTTATTGCGCTGCCAGCGGCGCAATCGCTGGCGGGAGCGGGAGACATCGTGAACGTGCTGGAGTTCCGGTTGACGAATCCGGAGAGCGCTCCAGAGATCGCGCGCGACGCGGAGCGGGCGGCGGGAATGGGATTTCTGGCGACGACGTGGATGGAAGCCAACCGCGCGCTGTTTCGCGCGCTGAAGCTGGAAAAACTGGTGACGGCGATTTTCATCGGGCTGATCACGTTTGTGGCCGGGCTGAATATTCTGGTGGTGCTCTCGATGACGGTGACCGACAAGGCGCGAGACATTGCGGTGCTGCTTTCAATGGGGACGCGGCGGGAACAGATCCGGAAGATATTTTTGTTTCAGGGCATCGCGATCGGAGCGACTGGAACGGTGTTGGGGCTGGCGGTGGGTTACGCGTTTGCGTGGATCGCGGGAACATATCAACTGATTCCGCTGGACCCGCAGGTTTATGCGGTGCCGTATGTGCCATTTCATCCGAGTTTTCTGGATGGGGTGTGGATTGCGACGGCGGCGATTAGTATCGCGGTATTGGCGACGATTTTGCCGGCGCGCGAGGCGGCGAGGTTGTTGCCCGTGGAAATTTTGAGGTTTGAGTAGATGAGAAAGGCAGCGAGCAGATAGCAGCGAGCGGGGAGGAGAAGGCGGCGTAAAGCCGCCCCTACGTCTCGGAGCGGAGCGGCCCGCCTCGGAAGACGGGCCCTACGGTTTGGGGAGGACGGATGGGATTTGGAGGGTGATTTGCAGCAGTACGGGTGATACTTGGGAGGCTGCTGCAGGGGCAGCGGAGCAGTGTGCGCGTGGAGCGCAGAGCCTACCGTAAAGTATTGAAAGACAGCCAATTAGGAATGTTCCAATTCTGGACAGTTTCCAGGTGTACCAAGAGGGGCAACTTGGGGAAGGAAATGGGAAAACTGTTGGGCCGGATTGAGCCAATCGGCAGCCGTGCGGGCTTACGCTTCCCGAAGCGTTTCCGGCATCTTATTTATAGAGCTGGGTTCCTGCCATGTGACCTAGAACCTTGCGGAACAGAGAACGGGCAGGGAGCATGATTCCAATGAGCACGCCTGACGCGCAGGAAAAAGAAGCGCAGGGGCAAGTGTTGCTGGAAGCGCGGGGATTGCGAAAAAGTTTTGGTGCGGGCGAGAAAAAACTGGACGTGCTGGTGGAAGCGAACCTGGAATTGCGCGAAGGAGAGATGGTGGCGATCGTGGCGCCATCGGGCGCGGGAAAAAGCACGCTATTGCATTTGCTAGGCGCGCTAGACACTCCAACGAGCGGTACAGTATACTTTTCAAATAAAGCGATCGAAACAAAAGAAGACGCGGCTCTGGCGGAATTTCGCAATCGAGCCGTGGGGTTTCTCTGGCAACGGCATCAATTGCTTCCGGATTTCACGGCAGAAGAGAACGTAGCGATGCCATTGCTGGTGCGCGGAGAGCCACAGGAAGTTGCGTTTGGTAAAGCGCGTAAGTGGCTGGAAGAGGTTGGGCTGAAAGAACGGGCCGAACACCGCGCAGGAGAACTTTCGGGCGGGGAACAGCAGCGAGTAGCGATTGCACGGGCGCTCGTCACCGGGCCACGCGTGCTGCTGGCAGATGAACCGACCGGAGATCTGGACGAGGAGAATGCTTGGGCCGTGTTCGAGTTGCTGGAACGGCTGCACCGCACGCATAAGTTGGCGTCGTTAATCGCGACGCACAATCTGGAGCTTGCGGGACGGTGCGACCGTGTGGTGGGACTGGAACATGGCGTTCTGCGGACTCGCTCGGTGAAAGCCGAGGCGACTGGGACCCCAGGGGGAGAAGCGAGCCAACGTGTTTGAACGATATACAGAGAAAGCGCGTCGCGTTATTTTTTTTGCCAGGTATGAGGCCAGCCAGTATGGGAGCCCGTACATCGAGACCGAGCATCTGCTGCTGGGCTTGATGCGCGAAGACAAGGCGCTTGCAAACCGGTTCCTGCGTCAGCAGGGATCGATCGAATCCATCCGAAAAGAGATAGAGGCGCGCATTACGATCCGCGAGCGGATTTCCACGTCTGTGGAAGTGCCGCTGAGCGCGGAGTGCAAGCGCATCCTGAACATGGCCGCGGAAGAAGCGGAGCGCCTGGGGCACAAGCACGTGGGCACGGAACACCTGCTGCTGGGAATCCTGCGCGAGGAAAAGTGTTTTGGCGCGGAGATCCTGATGGAGCGCGGGCTGCGGCTTTCGTCGCTGCGGGAAGAACTGTCGCGGACGACGGGAGAAAAGACGACGGCGTCGCGGCCGAAGGAAACTTCGCTGCTGGCGGAGTTCAGCCGGGATTTGACGCAAGCGGCGACCGAAGGGTCCTTGGATCCGCTGGTGGGACGCGAAGGGGAAGTGGATCGCGTGATCCAGATCTTGTGCCGGCGTACGAAGAACAATCCGGTGCTGATCGGCGAGCCGGGAGTGGGCAAGACGGCGATTGTGGAAGGACTGGCGCAGAGGATTTCGGACGGCGATGTGCCGCCGTTTCTGGCGGACAAGCGGATATTGTCGCTGGATCTTTCGCTGATAGTGGCGGGGACAAAATATCGCGGGCAATTTGAAGAGCGGCTGAAGACGATCATGAAGGAACTGATGGAGAGCCAGAACTCCATCGTGTTTATTGACGAGCTGCATACGCTGGTGGGCGCGGGATCGGCGGAGGGTTCGCTGGACGCGGCAAACATTCTGAAGCCGGCGCTTTCGCGCGGAGAGATCCAGTGCATCGGGGCGACGACGCCGGGCGAGTATCGCAAGTCCGTGGAGAAGGATCGTTCGCTGGAGCGGCGTTTCCAGGCAGTGAAGGTGCCGGCGCCGAATGAAGAAGAAGCGATCCAGGTGATCAGCGGCGTGCGCGAGCGTTATGAAAAGTTTCACGCGGTGAGCTATACGGATGAGGCGCTGCGATATTCGGTTTATCTTTCGAACCGGTATATTCCCGACCGGTTTTTGCCGGACAAGGCGATTGACCTGATTGACGAAGCGGGAGCGCGGGTGAAACTGCGGCAGGCATCGGTGCCGGAAGAAGTGGCCGAGGTGCAGAAGCGGGTGAAATTCATCACGCACCGGATGGAGTCGGCGATTGCGGCGCACGAATTCGAAAAGGCGCGGTTTTATTCGGAAGAAGAGCGAAAAGAGAAAGAGAACCTGCGGGTGCTGCGGGAGCGCTACAAGCTGGATGACGCTTCGACGGGCATCGTGACGCGGGAAGACATTGAGGAAGTTGTATCGCGGTGGACCGGGATCGCCGTGACTTCGATCAAGGAAGACGAGCAGCAGAAGTTGCTGCGCATCGAGCCGGAACTGCACAAGCGGGTGATCAGCCAGGACAAGGCGATTACGGCGCTGGCGCGGGCGATTCGACGGAGCCGCGCGGGATTGAAATCTCCCTCACGGCCGGTGGGCTGCTTCTTTTTCCTGGGGCCAACGGGCGTGGGGAAAACGGAAGTAGCGAGGCGGCTGGCGGAATTTTTGTTTGGCTCGGAGAAATCGCTGGTGCGGTTCGATATGTCCGAGTTCATGGAAAAGCACTCGGTTTCGAAATTGATTGGAGCGCCTCCAGGATACGTGGGCTACGAAGAAGGCGGGCAGTTGACGGAGCGCGTGCGCCGGACCCCGTATTCGGTTATCCTACTCGACGAGATTGAGAAGGCGCATCCCGACCTCTTCAACATATTGTTGCAAGTGTTTGAAGACGGTCAGTTGACCGATGGACTCGGAAACACAGTAGACTTCCGGAACACCATCATCATCATGACTTCCAATATAGGCGCGCGGCACTTGCAGAAGCGCACTTCCATCGGTTTCCAGGCGGGAATAGACGAAGCAAGCCTGAAGAGCATGGAAGACCTGGTGTTGGGAGAAGTGAAGCGAGCGTTCAACCCGGAATTTTTGAACCGGCTGGACGAAGTAATCCTGTTCAATCCATTGGGTGACGAAGACCTGCTCCGGATCATTGATCTGCTTGTCGGCCAATTGAACGATACGCTGATTCACCGGCAAGTGCAGATCGTGCTGTCACCCGAAGCAAGGCAGTGGATCCTCGAAAAAACGTGCGCGGACCGGAACTATGGTGCGCGGCCGTTGCGGCGAGCTCTGCAGAAATATGTGGAGGACCCGCTATCCGAGGCACTGATCCAGGGTGGAATCCAGAGACCTGCGACATTACAGATTTATGTCGCGGGGGAAGGTCTCGCATTCCGGCCGGTCGGCGAGGCAACCCCGGTCGTCCACTAACGAATCTGACGCAGCACGTGTGAACGCGAAGCGGTTTGGTCCAGAAGGAAACCGTCCCGCGTAGTACGCGCGTCCAGCCCATACCGGGTCTGGCGGGAGAATATCATCTTGAGTTTGGGGGCGCGGCCTTGAGGCGATCAATGGCCGCTCAACGGAAAATCTGTGTGTTCGCAAAGAGGAACCCGGCGGGTTGCGAGCGCACCGGTGTATCCCGCGGAGCGATCTTCTTATTCACGCTTATCGTTCTGGCGGCTCCGAGTTGGATGCGCGCGGCGAGCAGCGGATACGAAGAAAAACCGGCCACCGGAAAAGGGCAGTACCTGTTTCACGCCTTCCTGAACGAAAAAACTCTTGAAGAAAAATTGGATGAATATCCATCCCCGCAGCAGGATGGTCCGCCCGCGACCGCGTCCGTGATTGAAAGTATCCAGTTTGAAGGGAACCGGCGCATCCGCACGGACACCCTGAAGGCGCGCATTTTCAGCCGCGACGGAGACCCTTACAACGAAGAGACGCTGCGGCGGGATTTTCAGGCGCTGTGGAACACACAATTTTTTGAAGACGTGAAATTGCGGGTGGAAAATTCGCCGGACAAACCGAACGAGAAGATTGTGATCTTCATCGTGACGGAACGCCCGGTGATCCGGCGCATCCGGTATGACGGAATCCACTCGATTTCCGAATCCGACATTCTGGATAGGTTCAAAGATAAAAAAGTCGGGCTGACGGTGGAAAGCCAATTTGACCCGACGCGCATCAAGAAAGCAGAGGTGGTGCTGAAGGATCTGCTGGGCGAGCACGGTCGGCAATTTGCGACGGTGACGCCGGAGTACGAGAAGATCGCGTCGAGCAACGCGGTAATCCTGGTGTTTAAGATTGTGGAAGGGCCGAAGGTGAAGGTTGGACAAATCCATTTCACGGGGAATCATGCGTTCAGCGACCGCAAGCTGATCCGGGCGATGCACAACGACCGGCCGTATTCGATTCCGCTGTACTTCACGGAAATCAACGTAATGTCGAAGACGTACGACCACGACAAGCTGATCGAGGATATCGAAGTTGGAATCCGCGGACTCTATCAGGACAACGGATATTTCAAGGTGGTGGTGAAGGATCCGATTCTGGAGAACGTGGATACGGAAGGCTGGCGCTGGGGCATTCCGGTGGTGACCGGGCGCGTGCCGGGCAAAGCGGTGAACATCACGATTCCCATCGAAGAAGGCGCGAAATATACGATGGGGACGCTGAAGATCGCGAGCACGGACCCGGACAAAGCGCTTTCGCTGAAGCCGGAAGCGCTGAAAGCGGTTTTCCCGCTGAAGGAAGGCGAAGTTTTCTCGACCGCGAAGATTCGCAAGGCGCTGGACGAATACACAAAGATTTACGGGCAGTATGGGTTTATTGATTTCGTGCCCACGCCGGAAACAGACCTTGACGAGGCTGCCAAGCGGATTGACGTGACGATGAAGTTTGACGAGGGCAAGCAGTATTACGTGCACCGGATTGATTTCAGCGGAAACACGACGACGCGCGACAAGGTGATTCGCCGGCAATTGCTGATTGACGAAGGGCAACTGTTCAACAAACGGGCGTGGGAATTGAGCATCCTGCGCATCAACCAGCTGGATTATTTCGACAAGATCGACGCCGACAAGAGCGTGGAGATCAAGCGGAACACCAAGCAGGGAACCGTGGACCTGCTGTTGAAGCTGCATGAAAAGGGCAAGCAGTCCATCGGATTGCAGGGCGGCATCAGCGGGCTGGCCGGCGGGTTTATCGGATTGACGTATCAAACGAACAATTTTCTTGGACTTGGGGAGACGCTGACGCTTTCCGCGCAGGTGGGGCAATACCAGCGGAACCTGATGTTCGGATTTACGGAGCCTTACCTGTTTGACCGGCCGATCAGCAGCGGCTTCACGATATTCTCGACACTTTACAAGTTCAACCAGGCGCAACAAGCGGCGCAAATCAGCGGGCAGCAGGTGAGTATCAACCCGCAATACATCCAGGACTACAACCAGAACAGCACGGGATTCACGACGTTCGCGAACTACGCGCTGAAGAAGCATGTGTTCACGCGCGTGGGACTGACGTACGGGCTGACGCGAACGAACATCACGACGTATAACGCGTCTTCGGAACTTTTGTTCACGCAATTGCAGTATGGAAGCATTGCCGGACCGAGCGCCCTGGACGGAATCATCGCCAGCACGGTGACGGGCACGATTTCGTTCAACACCATCAATAACCCGATCAACGCAACAAGCGGCAAGAGTTACTTTTATTCGTCGTCGTTCACGGGCGGCCCGCTCGGGGGGAACGTCAACACGTTCACGAATATCGGGGAAATGAAGTATTTCCATCCGATCAATCACAGACGGAACGCGATCGGCGTTCGCATCCTGGCTGGATTCACGACGGGCTATGGCGGGAAGGAAATTCCGCCGTATAGCCGCTTCTATCTGGGCGGGGAAAATGATCTGCGCGGATTCGACATCCGGGCGGTTTCGCCGGTGACGTACATCCCGAACGTGGTGAATCAACCCATCGGGGTTTCCGGGTTCACGTTCTCCGTGCCGGTGCTGGTGAAATCGATTACCTTCCCCGGCGGCGACACACAGGGCGTGTTGAACCTGGAATACCGCATCCCGATCGCGGGTCCGGTGGCGATGTCGCTCTTCAACGATATCGGCACAGTGGGCATCCTGCGCAAGGACCAGCTGCTGCTGTCGCAATCCGGAGTGGACAACATCAATCAATATTTCCCTCTGGCGAACCAGCAGGCGCAGTTGCAGATCGCGCCGGGAACGAATTTCAAGCTGCGGGATTCCGCGGGCGTTGAGTTCATCGTGAACTTGCCGATCGTACAGGCGCCATTCCGGATTTATTACGCGTATAACCCGCTGCGAATTCACCAGACGCTGTATGCGCCGAACGCGCAGGTGAATGGACGTAGCTTGTCGCTGCAGTGCATCGCAAGCGGCCAGACGAATCCGCTGTTCCCGATCGACCCGAACAATCTGAACAGCTGGCAGACGATCTGCAGCCAGGGAGTGGTGACGGCGATCCAGCCGGTGTTCGCGCCATCGGGGTTGAATTATTTCGAACCGAAGACAACGTTCCGGTTCACCGTGAGCCGCACGTTCTAAGGAACGCGGCCCGGGAAAAGAGTTTCGAAAATCGAAAAGAAGCAGGAAGGTCAGTGGGGAGTTCCTGCAAGCAACAGGCGAGGGAGAATTCATCCAATGTGGCGTGACGCAAAAAAAGCAGTGCTTGGGGCCTGCGCGGGATTGGCAATGCTGGTTTCCGGGTGCGGAAGCTCGAATCCAAACGTGGTGTCGGTGACGGTAACGCCGAGCGCGACGCAGGTGATCGCCGGACAGGTGACGAATTTTACGGCAACGGTGGGCGGTTCGACGACGCTGACGGTGCAGTGGACCTGCGGGTATACCTATCTGCCGCTGCCGACGACGGCCAATCCAACTCCGAAGGCGGTGACTGGAACGTGCACGTCGGGGTCTACCTTGAACGGAGGAAACGTCGGGTCGTGGGTAACCTCCACTTCGAACAGTTCCAATGTGCTGACGTACACGGCGCCTTCGCTGGGAAGTTTTCCGAATCCGATTCCGGTGCTGACGTTTACGGCGGCGGCGGATGCGGACACGAAGAAGACGGGAGCGGGGCAAGTCGCACTGGACACAGGAATTCGCGTATCGGTGACGCCGACCTCGGCGACGGTACCTGTTGGAATAAAGCCGGCGCAGAAAGCAACGTTCAGCGTATCGCTGTTGAACACGGATCCTTCGTCGGCGAGATACATCGTGGTACAGCCGAATACGGCATCCACGAACGTAAACGACCAGAGTCCGAACCCGCAGTCCGACACCTGCGATCCTTCCTGCGGAACAATTGACAATAACGGGGTGTTCACGGCCCCGACGACATTGCCGACGGACACAAAGCCCGCGGGGAGCGTATCCACGGCTGCGACTACTGTGTATGTGGTGGTGTGGTCGAGCGCGGACACGAATCATTACGCGATCGCGGGAATCACGCTGGTAAGCGCAACGGTGAATCCGGAGACGTACACAGCGCTTTACCCGTTGACGGTTGCGGCGGGAGGTATTCTGCAGGACGTTTTCCTTAGTGCCAAGAACCTGCTGAACACTTCGCAGATCAATTTTGTCCCGCCCACAGCGCAAGCAAACCTGACGGCGGGTTCCGGAACCCCGGTCGGTACAACGCAGATATTTACGATTCCAATTTCGCTGGAATATTGCACGCCGAGCGCATCCGGTGTGACGCCGGTGGTGACGTGCGACGCGTCCATCATGACGCGTGTCAGACTGACGGCTTCCCAGTTGGCGCAGGCCGAGCCGGACGCGAATCATCCGGCGTGGATCCTGCTACCCAGCATTCCCAATCCGAGTGGAAATCCGCCGTCGACGCCTTTGCCTTGCGTGAACGTACCCGGCGGCGACCCATCGACGGTGGCGATTGCTTGCCCGCTGCACATTGTGAATGCCAGCCCGGCGATGGTTGCCGCGGTTCCTTACAGTTTTCCGCAGGTATCGGGGGCCGGTACGATTTCGCTGGGCGCCATCGGAGGATATTACGGATCTACAGGCGGCCTGGTGAATTTGGCATTTGACGGGCAGGCGACGATCGTGGATTCGACGCAGTCCGGGCCGCGAAGCATCTTTGGGGTTAAGGACAACGATCAACTGCCGAGCCCCGGTTTGTATGAGGTGACCATTCAGAGCAGTATTTCGCAGGGAACTCCGCCATTGTTCCCGACAACGACGACGAATGCGGCGGTGCAGCCGAATTTTGCAACGGCGCCGACACCCGCGTCTGTTCCGCTTAACAGCTCAGCGGCTTCGGGTACAAACCTTGCGCCCAGCGCGATCGCCCTGGATTCGGTGAAGGGATTCGCGGTGTTGACCGAGCAAGCGAGCGCGCAGGGAAGCGGCTCGTTGCAGTTTATAAAGTTGGCAAGCACCGGCCCCACACAGGTGGGAAACCCTTACCTGCTTTCGGCGGCTGGAGCGACGGCCTCCGCGCCAACTGACATCGCCATTGACCCAGGAATTGACGCGCTGAATAACGGGGGCGACCTGGCGGTGGTGGTGAGCAGCGGGGACAGCAAGTTGTATCTGTTCGCCGTAACGCCGAGCGGAAGCTTTACCCCAGTGGGTTCGGTGCCGGTGGATTTGCAAACGCTGCTGCAACAAACGGGGGCAACGGGACTTCCGACACCGGTTTCGTTCGGGGTGGACCCGAGCACGCATCTGGGCGTGGTGGCTTATACCAATACGAACATCGGATTCATCGTGGATGTGAACCCGAATAAGGACGGTCTGGATACACGCAGTTGTTACGTGAGCGGGCAAAAAGCGCCCTGCGTGGTGGCGCCGGTCTCCATCAACACGGGGAACACTCCGAAGGTGGTGATGCAACCGAATGTGCCGCTGGCGTATGTGACGCCAGGCGGAGGATACGGGACGACATCGGTGGTGAACCTGCTGGCGACGGGGACGAGTGTTTCCATTCTGCCCTTTTCCTCGACGGGGACCAGCGGGGCGACGCGGACGGCTGGAATAACGATCATTCACACGCAGAGCCCGCACGGGATCAATCCGATTTTGGGCGGCACGGTGATCATCGCGGGGATCAAGAGCACCATCACCTCCGGCACGCCGGCTTCCAATTTTAATGGAACGTTCAATATCATCCCGGGAAGCGTGACGGATCCCTATACATTCTCTTACGCGAATCCCGGGCCGGACGACGTGGAAAGCAACGCGACGGGGATGCTGGGGACGGTGACGTACGGTTCGCCGTATTATTCGTTCAGCACATCGGCCAACGTATCGGGAGCGGCGATCAATCCGGTGACGCGGACGTTCGGGTACGCGGACTTCAATTCCGCCGCGGCGCAGATCGGATTCATCAGCACGCTGGACCAGAGCCTGACTTCGCTGTCGTTAACTTCCGGAAGTTGCGGTCCAAGCCCGAGCGGCGCCACCTGTTCGCCGACCCCGGCCGGAGCGCCGGAACTGGGTTTCCGTTCGGTGGCCTTTGATCCATTCACGGACGTGATGATTGCGTTTAATCCCAGCGACAATTCGAGTACGAATTTCGCGGGAAACGAAATTTCGCTGATTAGCCCCGGCGGGCCCGCGCCGAACGGCGGAACGAACTTCCCCTACCGGATTATCGCCGGTGTTAACACGGCGCAGGCGGGAACCGGGACGTATACGCCTTCCGGGTCAACTACGCCGGTGACGGTATATGGTCCGATGACTTACGATCCGAAGACCAAATTCGTGCTGGTGGCGAATGCGGGGAGCAACACGCTGACGTCCATGAGCCTGGATCCCAACCACACTTTCCAAAAGGCGCATATCCAGGACTTGCAATTGCCTGCGACGAGTTGTCCGGATCTAAGCAATCCTGCTACGTGCTACGCGGTTCCCGTGGCACAGCCGAGGCTGGGATCGCTGACAGCTTCGAAAACCTGCAGCTTTACGGACCCAACGGAGCCGTGCATGCCGCAGGCTGTGCAACAGGGCAAAGCGGCCACGATTCGGCTGCTGGGGCAGGGCTTCAGCACGATGATTAATCCGACGGTTCGCCTGGACGGACAAACGCAGATCACGCCGCCGGGAAAAACGACGGCAGTGCAGATCACGACGACGTTTGTGAACGATACGGAAGTAGACGCCACGATTCCCGCGCCAGCGCTCTTCACGGCACACGATTATGCCGTGGATGTGCAATCGCAATCTGGCGGGGACACGACGAACGCAATTGATCTGCACGTGGTGAGTTTGTTGGATATGTCGAACGCGTGCACTCCCACTACGGCACACCCACAGGGACCTGAAGGCGTGGCGGTGGACGGCACAAGGCATGTTGCGTTGGTGACCAACTATGCATGCAACAGCGTTTCGGTGATCGCCATGGATCCGCGGGGCTATGTGAAGCTGGATGGCAGCGTGGCGCCGTTCGGGACGATTATTGGTAGCGTGACGGTAGGCAATCAACCCATCGGAATCGCGGTGATCCCGCGGCTTGGCTACGCGGTGGTGGCGAACAGCGGGGACACGCCTAACGGTACCGCTTCAATCATTGATTACAGCAAACCGGAGGCGCCGAAGATTGTGACCTGGTCGGTAACGTCCGGGACAACGACAACAACGGCAACGTCGGTGACCGTAGGACTCTCGCCGCTGGGAGTGGCGATTGATCAGGATCGCGCGCTGGCGATTGTGGCGAACAACGGTTCCAACACGCTTTCCTTGATTGACTTGACGGTGTTGCTACCAGGTGCGGTGACGACCACGACCCCAGAGGCGACCACAGTTGCGTTAAGCGGACCGCCGACGGCCATCGCAGTGGATCCCAATCGCGCGGTAGCGGTGGTGACCAACCTGCAGAATTCCGGGACGACGAGCGTGACGGGAGGGCTGGATGTGGTCAGCCTGTCCGCTGTGCCGCCGTCCAAGATTTCGACGGCTTCGGTTTCCTCGCTGACGGCGAGCTTGACGGGCATCGTGTATGATCCGGCGCCGAGTACGGCGCTGTTCTACGCGACCTCCACGCAACAGAATGCGATTTTTTCGTTCAACCCGGATACCGGGGGAACACAGACGATCCGAGTGGGAATCAACCCTTACTCGCTGGGATACAACTACCAGACGGGGACGCTGCTGACGCTCAATTCGACGTCGAACACCACGTCCGTGGTGGACACACAGAACTTCAAGACGCGGCAGACGCTGGGAATCAGCAGCCTTTCACAATTCGCAATCGACGTAGATAACATTACAAATATCGCGGTGATTGCGGATCAGAATAATAATCGGGTGGTGTTTTTGGCGATGCCGAAGTGAAGAAGTAATGAGGTAAGGAAGTAAAGAAGTAAAGACAGGAACGGGCGTTTTGCGAATGTTTTGGATGGGCTGGGCGCCTGGAGTGATTGCGGATGGTATTTGCAGGGTTGTTAAGGACTCGGCTATACTGTTCGCTTTGCGTGACGATGGTGGAAGTTGCCTGTGGCCGCAGGTTGATGTTTCGGGCAAGGAACCAGCGGCGGGACAGGGTGAAATTACGTTCGGACAGGGTTCAAGAAAAAGTTTGACCGGTTACCGGTTAAGTATTCCAAGGCCAGCCAACTGGAGCGGCGTTCGCCGCAAGGGTACAGGCAGAGCCGTAAAGAAATAAGGAGAAAACAGTGAATTCGAGAAACATGATTCGTGTGGCTTTGACGGCGGCATTGTGCCTGACGGGCACGGCGGCGGTTCGGGCCCAGGCTGCAGCCGGCGCGGCTGCAGGCACCGGAAAGATCGCAATTCTGAACGTGCGACAGGCGATCGTCGCGACGTCGGAAGGGAAACAGGCTTCGGCGGAACTGCAGACGCAGTTTGCGCCGCGGCAGAACGAACTGGAAGCGCTTAACAAGCAGATCAATGATCTGCGGCAACAGTTGTCCGCGAACCAGACGACCTGGAGCGACGAGCAGAAAGCCCGGGCGCAGGCGCAGGGCCAAAAGCTGGCGCAACAACTGGACCGCAAACAAAACGAGATGCAGGAAGACGTGAATGCGGCGCAGGGCGACGTGGTGGACCGCATCGGACGGAAGATGATGGATGTGCTGGACCGTTACGCGCGGGAAAGCGGATTCCTGGCGGTGTTTGATTCGTCGTCGCAGAATTCGCCGATTATTTATGCCGCGAACAGCATTGATGTGACGCAGGAAATCATCAAGCTGTACGATCAGGCCTACCCGGCGAAGAGCGCGGCGGCCCCGGCAGCAAAGCCGGCGGCACCGAAGGCTTCGCCAGCTCCCGCACCCAAGCCATAAGGCGACAGAGCTAAAATCAAAGTTATGACAGGGCCGCCCGCGAGGCGGCCCTTTTTATTTTTAGCGGGAAACCGGATTGGAAATCAGAGGTTCCTCGGGAGCGGGAGGCGGTTCCTGGGGCTTTCCGAGCTTGTGGTTGGAATCCACTTCGAATAGCAAGTAGTCGGTCAGGTAATGCTGGTGATGGTAGCGATGGCCGTGAAGTTCCATATACATATCGGCGCTCCATGGAAGCCAGAGGGTGGTATTGGTGGAGCGGAAGCGGACCGGACCGTAGTCAACGGCGAGATGGTCGCGAGTGAGGCCGAGGTCCTGGACTGGTTCGCGCAAGTCGGTTTCGATGCGCAGGACATCGAAGCTGGCGGAAGAGACCCACAGGCGGCCCTTGAGGGGAACATCATAGAGTTTGCCGTTGCGGCGCCACGCGCGAATCGTGTCCTTGGCATCCTTCTTTTCTTCAAAACGGAGTTGCCAGGCGGCACGGCCGCGGACACTGGAGAGACCCTCGCAACTAAAAGTAAGATTGGGTTGTTCGGAGGGTTGCAGGACCGCGACGCCGAGGTTGTTGAGACCGATGGTGGCGAGCGAAGTGGGAAAGCTATTGTCCTTGCCGAGAGGGGCGCGGTCTTCGTCGAGATAGAAGGAATCGCCGTGGTAGCGATAGACAAAAACAATGTAGGAAAAGTCGCGAGTGTAGACGGGACCAGGGCGGCCGTAGCGGTCGAACTCCTGATGTTCGATGTGCTCGGTGGCGGTGAATTTCTCGAAATTCTCCAATTGGGAGCGCAGACGGCGCTCTGCTTCGGGCACGACGTCTTCGACGCGACACGGTACATCTTTGGCGAGCGGAAATTCGAGGCTGTCAATATCGAGAGGCGCCCAAGGCTGCTCTGCGGGAGGAGCAAGAGCAAGATTTGGAAGGGTGTGGATGGGCAAAGAGGCGAGTTGCATCTCCGGAGCAGGCGCGACGGAGGCGATTTCGAGAGGGGCAGTGGCGGGGACGTTGAGAGCAGCGATATTTTGGCGGGCTTTTTGCGCGGCGGGGTCTGACGGGGAAAGTGTCGAGAAGTTTCTGCCAGGAATCCCGAGCCGCGGCGTTATTGCCCTGGGCTTGCTGAATCTCACCGAGAAGAAGATAAGGTTCGGCGCTGGAGTTGCGTGAAAGCGTGACGGCGCGGCTAGCGTGGGATTCGGCATCGGAGAGACGCCCGGTTTTGGCGTAGGCGGAAGCCAGGAGGAAATGGGTGCGCCAGCCTGCTCCATTTGCTTGATAAGCTTTTTCCAGCGTGGCGATGGCAGACGCGGCATCGCCGCTGTTGAGCTGCAATTCGCCAAGGGCCATTAAGGCGCGTTGATGGTTGGGGTCGAGGGACAGGGCGTGCTCGTAATCCTGGCGGGCGAGGTCTTTGTGATCCAGACCGAGCTCGGCAACGCCCAGATAATAGACTACGTCCGGATTTCCTGGGGCGAATTGAACGCCCTTTGCGAAATGGGTGCGCGCCACTTCGAACTGGCGATGGCGGAGGGCGTCGATACCTTTGTCAATTTCCGCCTGGAGTTTCGGAGACATGACCGTGCCGCGCGGTTTGGCGAAATCGGATTTCGATTCTGACTCCTTCGAAAGATAAATGTAGACCTGCATGGAGGTGCCGATGCCGGCGACGCTGATGTGTTCGGTGGTGGTGTTATAACCGACCGATTGGGCTTCGGCATCATATTCGCCTTCGGTGATCCCCTGGAAAACGGCAGCCGCTGCTTCTTGAGTGGTGGCGGTGCGATAGGCGTTTTCCATGCCTCCGCGAAGATTAACGACGCCGGGGGCATCGAGTGGGGTGCCGCCAGAGTCACGAAGATTGATGGTGAGGGTAATGGACTGCATGCCGGTGGACTGGTTTCCCTGGCGCTGGCCGGGAGTGGGCCTTTGCGCGAACAGAGCGGGGCAGGAGGCAAGGATGAAAATCGCGCAGGCAACTGGGCGAAGAAAAGGAGACCGCGGCTGAGATTGCGGCTTCAAGCAGAGACATCCCCTGGGCGTGGAAAAAACAGTACGCAGAAGAGAGGCGGGGGTCAAGGGCCAGGATGCGACGAGCCGCTTGAAGGGCCTCCAGACGAGATTAGACGGTTAGAAGGGGCCTTAGTCTTTAGAATGCATTGGGTTAGGAAAATAGGGATTTGGGGGAGGATCGAGGGGCCGGTTATTTTCAGAGCGGCTGGTGCTAAGCCCTAAGGTACCTTGCATTTACAATGTTCCGGGAATATACTGCTTCTTCGCTCTGAATCGGGTCGCACCTTTGAGTGGGCGCAAGCCCACTTTTTTGTTGCCGCCGGCGGTACTGAGCTTTAGACCGGCTTAGGCCGTGGAGTCTTCGCGTGAATTTGGAAAAGGTCCGCGAGGCCGCCGAACGGGTTGCGCGTTCGCAAGGCCTGGAAGTCGTGGATGTCGAATGGAAGATCGGCAAGCAAAGGTTTCTAAGGGTGTATATCGACAGAGTGCCCCCTGAGAAGCCTGCGGGGGCGATCGAGGGTGAGGAAGCGCCGAGTCCTTACCCGAAAGTCAGCCATGCTGATTGCGAGCGCGTGAGCCAACAACTCAGCGTCATTCTGGATGTGGAAGAGTTGATCACCGGGCCGGGGTACGTCCTGGAAATCAGCTCACCGGGAATGGACCGCGCGTTGAAGAAAGGCGCGGATTTCGAGCGGTTCGCGGGACGGCTGGCGAAGATTTCGACGGATGTGGCGATCGGGGAAGCAACGTTTTTTGAAGGGCGGTTGCGGGGATTTGCGGATGGAAAAGTCCGCATGGAGTTGAAGGGGAAGGAAGAACGGATCGTGGAGATACCGATTGAGGCGATCCGGAAGGCGAACTTGGTGGTGGAGTTTTAGCGGGGTTCGTTTTTTGCGGGACGAGTTTGGCGAAGGGGTTTTGGTTGAGATCCTTCGGCTATCCTCGTCGGATAGCCTCGGGATGACAACGGTGACGAGGCGGAAGGCGAAGCTGGTGGGGGAGTTTTAGGGAAGAGAAATGGCGAATCTGCTCTATCAACAAATCGAGATGTTGAGCCGGGAGAAGCACATTGAACCGGAAGTGGTGATCTCTGCCATTGAAGATGCAATGGTGGTGGCCGCGCGTAAGTTTTACAAGTCCGAAGAGGATTTGCGCGGAAAGTTCAATGCGGAATCCGGGCAGGTGGACGTGTACGCGGTACACACGGTTGTGGAAGAGGTTGTGGACCCGAAGCGGGAAATCAGCCTGGCGGACGCGAAGAAGAAGAAGCCGGACGCGGAAATCGGGACGGAAATTCTGAGCACGAAGCCAACCGAGGTGCTGGGACGCATTGCGGCGCAGACGGCGAAGCAGGTGATCCTGCAAAAGGTGCGCGAAGCCGAGCGCGACACGATTTACAACGAATATCACACCCGGGCCGGGGAACTGGTGACGGTGATTGTGAAGCGCGCGGAAGGCCCGGACCTGATTGTGGACATGGGGCGGACGGAAGCGCGATTGCCGAAGCGTGAGCAATCGAAGCTGGAAACTTACAATATTGGCGAGCGGTTGCGCGTGGTGATCAAGGCGGTAGACCGGGCGGCAAAGGGTCCGCAGGTGATCGTTTCGCGTGCGGATGCCTCACTGGTGCAGCGCTTATTTGAAATGGAAGTGCCGGAAATTTACGACGGCACGGTGCAGATCCGCGCGGCAGCGCGAGAAGCTGGCGAGCGCACCAAGGTGGCGGTGGCGAGCCGCGACAAGGACGTGGATCCGGTTGGCGCGTGCGTGGGCATGAAGGGCATGCGCGTGCAGTCGATTATTCGCGAGTTGCGCGGCGAGAAGATCGACATTATTCCCTACAACGAAGAGACGGTGGCGTTCGCGCAGAAAGCGTTGAGCCCGGCGAAGGTTACACGAGTGCAGATCACCGATCCAGAAACTAAAAAGCTGGAAGTGATCGTGGAAGATTCGCAGCTTTCGCTGGCGATCGGCAAAAAGGGACAAAACGTGCGCCTGGCCAGCAAGTTGATCGGCTGGGACATTGACATCAAGAGCGAGGAAGAGAAGCGGCGCGAGATCGAAGAGCAGATGACCGCTCTGACGGCGCCGACCACTCCGCTGACGGTGCTGGCGGGAGTTGGGCCGAAAACCATTGAAAAAATCGAAGCTGCGGGAATCACGAATCTGGAAAAACTGGCCGGGATGACGCCGGAGCAGTTGATGGAAATTCCGGGCATCGGCGAAAAGATGGTGGATAAGATTTATCAGGCCGTGAACCGCTTCTATGAAGGCGGAGAAGCAGCGGTTGCGCCCGTGGAGGGCGAAGCTGAGGCCACGGAAGAGGCGGCAGGCACCGAAGAAGGCGCCGCGGCCGAAACCGCGACGGAACCGGAAACCGCCACGGAAGCCACAGAAAATTCAGAATCTGCTTCGGAGACTCACTCTGAGGCCGCTGCTTCACCGGAGACGGAAACTCCGGCGGAACAGCAGGAAGAGAAAAGTTCCTAAGAAGCATGAGCGACGCAAATCAAGTCCGCATCAATGAACTCGCGCGCGAACTCGAGGTCAAGGCGAAAGCCATTATTGATCTTCTGGCGGGTTTTGGAGTAACCGAGAAGAAGACGCACTCCAGCTCGATCCCCGCCGACGTGGCGGAAAAAGTTAAGCAACATTTGCAGGGAGTGGCGGACGCCGAATCTGCCGCCGAAGCGGAACGCAGCGCGAAAGATGCGGCGGCGAAGGCTGCGGCACGCAGGCCAGCCGCGCCCGCACCGGCTCCAGTTGCACCACCCGCGTCCCCGGCATCTACTCCTGTTGTAGTGGCACAGCCGGCCGCGCCAGCTCCAGTGGTTGCTGCTGCGCCGGTTGCTGCTCCCGTTGCGCCAGCGGCTCCTGCCCCTGCGCCTGCGGTTGTGAAGCCAGCAGCGCCCCCGGCATCCGCGCCGACGCCGGCAACAATTCCCGCAGCGAAACCGGCCGCACCAGCTACTGCGCCTGCGCCGACGGCGCCGCGTCCGGCTACCCCGATTGCACCGCGACCCGCTGTCTCGACCGCACCGCGTCCTGCTGCCCCGACGACGCAAACCGCTCCCGGAGCGCCGCGCCCCGTGCCACAGCAACCTCTTCGACCTTCTGGAACTCCTGGCCAGCCACATTCTGGGCGGCCTGGTGGTGCGCCGCAACAAGGGCGTCCGCAGCAACCTGGATCTCAGCCGCAAGCTGCGCGTCCCGGTGCAACCGCTGGTTCGCCGCGTCCGCAACAACCTCTTCGTCCGATGCCGACCGGCAATCGGGGACCCGTGCCCGGAACGGCGCCGGGAGACCGCGATCGCAGGCCAAGCGGCCCGCGTCCTGGACAACCAATGCGTCCTCAGCAATCGGGAGGACAAGGCGGACGTCCATTTACGCCGCGACCCGGGGGCTCTTCGAGTGGTCCAGGTGGACCTGGGGGTCCCGGCGGAGGCCGAACATTCGGTCAGCGGCCAGGTGGGATGCCGAGCGGCACGCGACCCGGCCCGCGTATGCCTGGACGACCAGGAATGCTTCCTCCACTGCCGGACAAGATGCCGGCAAAGGCGGAGCCGGGCAAGCCGCTTTATGCGCGCAAGCCGCAGCAGCGGCAGCGTCCGACGGCGGACAAGCGAGAGATGGAAGGCGAGCGGAAGCTGCACCCGACGCGGCAGCGTCCGGGTTCAGGCAGCCGCGGAGTGGCGGCAGCGATTGCGCCACCCGAGCCACGCGCGCCGCGCGATATCACCTTGACCGAAGGAATTACGATTCGCGAGCTGGCGGAAAAGCTGGACGTGCGCGCGAAGGATTTGCTGAAGAACCTGCTGGACCGCGGCGTGTTTGCGAGCATCAACCAGGCGCTGGATGTATCCACAGCGACGGACCTGGCGCAATCATTTAACGGCGTGGTGAGCGTGGTGTCACTCGAAGAAGAAATGGTTCTTGAGGTAGCCAAGGAAGAGACCAAGGAAAATCTGAAGCCGCGGCCGCCGGTGGTTACCGTGATGGGCCACGTGGACCACGGAAAGACGAGCTTGCTGGACGCGATCCGCGAGGCGGATGTGGCCGGAGGCGAAGCGGGCGGAATCACGCAGCACATCGGCGCGTACAAGGTGCAGGTGGGCGAAAAGAGCGTGGTGTTCGTGGATACGCCGGGCCATGAAGCGTTCACGCGGATGCGCGCGCGCGGAGCGAAAGTTACCGACATCGTGGTGCTGGTGGTGGCGGCGGACGACGGTGTGATGCCGCAGACGCGCGAGGCCATTGATCACGCGAAGGCGGCGAACGTGCCGATCATCGTGGCGGTCAACAAGATTGACAAGCCGGAAGCACAGGTTGAGCGAGTGAAGCGCCAGTTGTCGGATTTGGGACTGATGCCAGCGGAATGGGGCGGCGAGACCGAATTCGTGGAAGTTTCGGCGAAGCAGAAGAAGAACCTCGACAAGCTGCTCGAGATTATTCTGCTGGTGGCGGATTTGCGCGAACTGAAGGCCAATCCGGATGCGCCGGCGAGCGGTACGGTGCTGGAATCGCGGGTAGACAAGGGACGCGGCCCGGTGGCGACGGTGCTGGTGCAGAACGGCACTTTGAATACCAGCGACTTTTTCATCGTGGGATCGGTGTTCGGCAAAGTGCGTGCGATGTTCGACGATCGCGGGCGGCCGGTAAAGATTGCGCCGCCGTCTACTCCGGTGGAAGTGCTGGGATTGCAGGGCGTGCCGGAAGCGGGCGATCACTTCCAGGTGACCGACGAAGCGAAGGCGCGGCACGTGGTGGAATTCCGGCAGTCCAAGCAGCGCGACGCGGCATTGCGTGCGAGCGCGGGCGGGCGCATTACCCTGGATCAACTGCACGAGCAGTTGAAGTCCGGGGAAGTGAAGGAGCTGCCGATCGTGATCAAGGCTGACGTGCAGGGCTCCGCCGAAGTGCTGGAAGAGATGCTGCCGAAGCTTTCGACCGACCAGGTGAAGCTGAAGATCATCAGCGCCGGGGTTGGCACGGTAACGGAGAACGACATTCTGCTGGCGTCCGCATCGGGAGCGATTGTGATCGCTTTCGGAGTGCGGCCGGATCGCAAGGCGCAAGACCTGGCGCAGCAGGAAAAAGTGGATCTCCGCACGCACAACATCATTTACGAAGTGTCCGACGAGATCAAAAAGGCGATGGAAGGGCTGCTGGAGCCGGTGTTCCAGGAGACTTACATGGGCCGCGCGGAAGTGCGCAACACGTTCCGGGTCAAGGGAGCTGGGACGGTGGCGGGCTGCTACGTGCTGGATGGAGTGATCAAGCGCGATTCGCAGATCCGCGTGGTGCGCGATGGCGCGGTGGTTTATACGTCGAAGCTAAGCTCGCTGAAGCGGTTCAAGGATGACGCCAGCGAAGTGCGGACCGGATTTGAATGCGGTATCGGGATCGCGAACTTCAACGACGTGAAGGTTGGGGACGTTCTGGAGTGCTTCCAGGTTATGAAGCTGTCCGCCGCCGAGGCAGCCGCGCAAGGAACTTCCGCCGCAAGAAAATAAGAGCGAAGGGAAAAGCTCGGGATGGAACAGCCCGAGGGTGAATTGCCATGCCTGTGGGATTACTCACCCTGGAATTGCATCTGGCCGAGGCGCAATCACTCAAGGACAAGCGGCAGGTGCTGCGGAGCTTGAAAGATCGCCTGCGGGCGAATTTCAATGTGGCCGTGGCGGAACTGGATTTTGAGGATACCTGGCAGCGGTCGGTGGTGGGAGTGGTGACGCTGTCGAACGAAGAGCAGCATGTGGAAGAGGCACTGCAGAAGGTGCTGGCGGAGGCGGACCGGATTTTGGGGCCGCTGGTGGTGGGGCACGGGGTGGAGATATTCTAGGTGCGGGAGCGAGCTGTTCGGCGTGAGTTGGGCGCTTTAAGCCATAAGCCATAAGCTATAAGCCGTAAGCTGGGAGTGGTTTGTTCTTGGTTCTTAATTTTCAGTTCGAAGTTGGGAATGAAGATTCGGAACTAATACTTTAGGACTTAAAGCTTAAGGCTTATGGCTTTCGGCTTAAAGCTTACGACACAAAACTTAGAATTCAGAATTCATACTAAATACTAAGAAGCAAGAACATGAGCCCGGATCATCATCGACATCAACGCGTTGGGGAAGAAATTGCGCATGAACTGAACGCCATGCTGGTGGGGGAGCTGAAGGACCCCCGGCTGGAAGGAAATGTGTGCGTCAGCGAGGTGCGCGTGCAGCCGGATATGAAGCACGCGCGGGTATTCGTCAGCGTGCGGACGGAAAGCAGTAAGGAACAGACGGACGCGATCAAGGCGCTGGAACATGCGGCGGGGTACATCAAGCATGAACTGGTGGAGCGGCTGCAATTGCGGCGGGTGCCGGATTTGCATTTCACGCTGGACCTTTCGCAGGAGCATGTGGAGCGAATTGAGCAGTTGTTGAAGCAGATGAAGGCGGATCGGGCGGAGAAGCAGGAGCCGGGAGCGTAGATTCGGAATCACAGGCTGAAGCATGTGCTGCTGGTGGCGGATTTTAAATTTGGCCGCTACATTGTGAGAAAAAATTGGCGGCCGATCTAAAGCTCGGCCAGTACATAGAGAAGAGGCGCCCGCCTGGGAAGGCGGCCGCTACAAGGAATTGTGGCCACCTGAGGGTGGCCGCTGCATTTTTGGGGCGAGATGGCGAGACAACCAAAACCGGCGGAGTTTGACGGGGCGTTGGTAATCAACAAGCCGCAGGGCAAGACTTCGCATGACATCGTGGACGCCGTGCGCCACCTTGTGGGGTTCCGGCAAATCGGGCATCTGGGCACGCTGGACCCGCTTGCGACCGGCGTGCTGGTGCTGCTTCTTGGGAAGGCCACACGGTTTGTGCGGTTCTATAGCGGCAGGCGAAAGCGTTACACCGCGGGCTTCCGGTTCGGATTTGCCACGAACACGTTTGATTCGGAAGGACAAGCGACGGGAACGGATGCGCCGCCGGTGCTGGAGCGCGAAGTATTGGAGAGGCTGGCGGCGGAGTCAATGGGACGATTCGAACAGATGCCGCCAATTTTTTCGGCGAAAAAGATTCACGGGCGTCCGGCGTACGAGTTGGCGCGCAAAAATCTGGTGGTGGAACTGAAGGCCGTTCCGGTGGAGATTTACGAGTACCGGCTGACAGAAGTGGCGGGAGCGATCGCGCGATTTTCGATTGAATGCTCCTCTGGGACTTATATTCGCTCGCTGGCTCACGACATGGGAACGAAACTGGGTTGCGGGGCGCATCTGGCGGAGATTTGCAGGACGGCGGTGGGAGAATTTTCGCTGGAGCAGGCGATCGGGCTCGAGGAACTGGCGGCTGCGAAAAGCGAAGGGAAATTTGTGTCGTGCATGATCGCGCTGGAAAATCTACTTCCGAATTTTCCGCGGACCAACGTGCTGCCGGTGCTGGAAAAGAAAATCCGGCATGGCGGGAAGTTCAATGTGATGCCGTCGCAATTGCAGCCCGGGCGCGTGGAATTGCCGCCGGGGGCGACGACGGAGCTGGAAACGGAGAGCGTGCAGCCTCCGCGGTTGCGGGTATTCAGCCAGGAGAATAAGTTGATCGCGATTGCGGAGGCGGTGGTGCCGCGGACGTACCAGCCGATTGTGGTGTTTGATCCGTTGCCGTGAGGCGCGGATTGTTCGATTGACGAACAGGATTCAAGCGCGTAACTCGTGCATGGTTCTTACGATGAGATCCTTCGCCTATCCTCATCGGATAGGCTCAGGATGACAATTTTTTCTTGGTCGCTTTGGCGGAGAGCGGAGACCAATCGGAGTGAGGGCGGATTATAAAGGTTAATTGGCTGCGTTTGAGGGGCAGTCGGTGGCGAGTTGGACGGGATGGCCTTCGTGGAGTTCGCCGGGGCGGAGGGCGAAGCAGTTGAGGGCCAGGCGGCCATCGAATTTCTGGACGATTTCTTTTAGCACGCGGGTGTTTTGTTCGAGGGTGTCGGGATCATAGGTGGTCATGACGCAACGGCCGCGCAGATCCTGAATACCGATGGCGGCATCACCCACTTGGAGACATTTGCCGGGCCAGGTTCGTTCGGCGAGTCCTTCGACGCCGCCGACGATGATGTTGGCGCGCAGGCGGCGGGAGTCGAAGCCAAATTCTGTGATGGCGCCGTCAGTGGCGACGAGTAAGGGAAGAATATCGAAGCGCTCCGGGCCGTTGTAGTGGGCGAGCTCGGCTTTAGGTCCGACGGCTTCGCGGACCAATTTCAATGCTTCCGCGGAATTCCATGGATGGCCGGAAATCAGAGTCTGACCATCGTCGTCAATTGTGCCGCGCAGGCCGAGCAGTTGGTGATGCGTGCGCGAGGTAATCACGCGGCCGTTGGGGCCGAGCACCAGCACCTGACGATCACCCTGAAAACCGAGTTCACCCATTCGCACGCGCGAGAGGCGTTCACCCGCCATGGACTTCACGGGGAATCGCCACAGCTCTTTGATATACATCGAGGAATCCATTCCTATACGGACTTCAGATGCGTGGTCGAGTCGTGGAGTGACATGGTAGCAGGCGGAGCGGCTTGAAGAAGTTTTTCGCGGAGACTATGCTCCAGAGCGAGGAGCGATCCACATGCCGGCATCGAGCGCTAAAGAAAGGACGACTGAGGCAGGCTTCAGCCGGATGATCTCAGTGGAAGAGTCCGTGAGCGGCGGCCCGATGGCGCCAGCGGAGCGCGGGCGGGAATTCTGCGCGCAACTGGAGGCGGGAAACATTGTGTTTCTGCCAGTTTCACCGATTGCCATCGCGCAGGAAGATCGCGAGCTGCTGCTGGGACGGAAACAGACAGGATCTGCCTACCATAAGAACATCGCGTACCGGCCGTCGGAGGATCGCGTCACGGGTCTTGATGAGTCGGAGAAGAGCGACGCAGAGGTTCTGCGGCGCATTCTGGGTGAATTTTCCAGGCGCTCGGCGGACTTTCTTGCGGACTTTCTTGCGCCGTATGCGGGAAAGTGGAGCCTGGATTACGCGAGCTTCCGGCCGATCGAGGAGAAGGGGCGCCCTGCGCGGCTACACGCGCGCAACGACCTGCTGCATTTTGATTCGTTTCCCACGCGGCCGACGAACGGGGCGCGCATTTTGCGCTTCTTCGTAAACTTGAATCCAGCGGAGACCCGCGTGTGGCTGACTTCGCAGACGTTTTCGGCGTTCGGGCCGCATTTTGCGAACCGGGGAAATCTACTGGCCTCGGTGTATGGGAATCCAGTGTGGCGTGGATTGTGCTCGGCTGCGCGAGCACTGCGACTGCCCTTCGGCGGCCGGCCGCCCTACGACGAGTTTATGCACCGTTGCCACAATGCGATGAAGGAAGACACCGCGTTTCAGGAAAACACGGCGAAACACCGGTGGGAGTTTCCGCCGAACAGCGCGTGGATGGTATGCACAGATTGCGTGAGCCACGCGGTGCTTTCGGGGCAATACGCGCTGGAGCAGACCTTTCTGATACCGCAATCGGCGTTGGTTGCGCCAGAGGTATCGCCGCTGGCGATGCTGGAGAAAATCGCGGGACGTCCGCTGACGATTTAGGCGCAGATCGCGCGGGCTAGTGGTGATCATTCCGTTTTGCAATCAATAAAAGAGAGATTTCGGACTTGGGTCAGGCGTCCGCTGGCAGGTCATTAATCGGGAGGTGCCTGCTGAAGAGGAATTTCCGGCTGAGGGGGCTGCTGGCTGGGATCGGATGCCGATGGTGGAGGCGCAACGGGCGTTTCAGGGGCCGGTTGCACCGGCGCGGGAGCAGGCTCCGGCTCACGATCGCGGCCAGGCAGAAATGTGTTACCACGAGCTCCGCTGCGACCGGGCGTATCGCCGGTGCCAGCATAGAATGTTTCGGATTCATGAAAAGGGGAACGCACGCGGCGCGGAGTGATGAGGAATAGAAGTTCATCGTCGGTGAAAGAAGAATTGCGATTGCCAAAGGCGTAGCCGATGCCGGGGAGGGTGGCGAGTCCCGGAATGCCTGTGATGGTTTGCGTTTCATTGCGGTTGAGCAATCCGGTGACGAGGGAAGTTTCGTTTTCCTTGAGGCGCACGGTTTGCGTGACGGTGCGGTTGGTAATGACGGGAATGCCATTCACACTGCTGCCGGCGAGCGCCTTGATTTCGAACTCCAACAGCAGAGTGACATCCTTGGTTTCGTGCAGATGCGGAGTGGCTTTGATTTTGATGCCGATGTCCTCGTACTCGGAACCGGGATAAGGCTGCTGGTTCTGGCCGGGGAGGGAGATCAGGCTGACAGGGCTGACGATCAGCGTGACTTGCCCAGCCGTGTCCGTGAGATTGTTAGTGACGACGATGTCTGGAAAGGTGCCGTTGGTGAAAGGGCCGGCGACGATGGCCGAGGGGTTAGTGCCCGCGCCAGGTTCCAGGGCGTTCGCGAAAAGGCCGCTGCCAAGATCCGCGTAGACGATTACGGTTCCCGCGCCGGTGTTAGTGACGGCGATACCACCATTAGACTGCTGGGTGAAGTCCGCGATGGCCACGCCGGTGGGAGTGGTGCCAGTGGCGAGGGGAGATTGCGAAGCAGTGACAAACGTTCCATCGCCGTTTCCCAGGTATACGGTTACGGAATTGTCCGCTTGATTTACGATGGCCAGGCCCGGACCGGTGCTGCCGCTAAGGCTGCCGGAGGCGATGCTCACGGGGGTTTTGCCGACGGGCAGAGGGGAATTGGTGAATTCGGTGAAGGTGCCGTCCCCGTTGCCTTTCAAGATGCTGACGTTTTGCGTAGCCTGATTGACAATGGCGAGGTCTGGATAGCCATCGCCGTTAAAGTCGGCGGAATTGATCGCGACAGGGCCGGTCGCGGTGGCAGGTAGGGCGAAGGGAGAACCGGTTACTTGGGTGAAGGTGCCGTCGCCATTGCCATTGAAAACGGAATAAGTGTTGTCCTGGAAGTTGGTGACGATAAACCCTTGATTGGAGTCGCTGTTCTTCAAGTTGAAGGTGCCGATTACGATGGAGCTGGGCTGATTGCCCACCGGAATCGTGGCAACGGGGGTTTTAAATGTGCCGTCGCCATTGCCAAGGAAGACGATCACGGTGTTGCCCACTGGATCGGTTATCAGCAAGTCCGCGAAATTGTCGTTCGTTGTGGCAGTGGAGGCCGCGTTCAGGCTGCCAGTGGCCATCGCTGGCGCGCGCGTGGAACTGGTCCAACTGGTGCCTAAGGCGATGGGCGGGAGCGCTCCAATGCCGGTGGTAGGCACGGCAAACTGGGGAACAATGCCGACGCCCTGATTCAAGAGGATGGTGAGAGTGTTGTCGCCTTGATTCACAACCGCCAGGTCTTGCGTGCCTGCGCTGCGAAAATCCGCAGTGACCATCGCCACTGGATTTTTCCCGACGGTGATCTGCTCCGTGGGGATCGTGACGCCGGTGCCGCCGGGATTGGCAGAGAAGCCAGTGGATCCCAGGCTGTTGGAGAGCAGGGAAAGAGTGATGGGATAGCGGTCGCCGACGAAGAATGTGGCGGGCTTGCCATCCTGGGCGCGCAGCAAAACTTCGCGGCCGCTGTGCACCAGCGAGAGGCCCTCAGAAAACTGGGCGGTAAACGTGGGCAGTGCTAACAGGAAAGTGCTTTTGCCTCCACCGATGGCGGCAATCGGGGGAATGGCGGATGCCAAACTGGCGATACCTCCAGCGGCGGCGAGGCCGGCAGCCCCGCCAAAGACCTGGGCCAGGAGCGTCAGCAGAGACGTTAGATCTGGCGCCGAGCGCAGAGAATTCGCGAGGCTTGGAGGAACGGAATAAAGTGTCAAGCTTGTAGGCGGCGTAATTCCAAGATTTCGCGCGTTGGAGCGGTCTACTTCCAGAAGGTCGATTTCCAGTAATAGTTCGCCAGGAGCCTGTTCGAGATTTTGAACGATCTCCTGAGCCAGGCGCACGCGCGGCACGGTGCCGCGAACGGTGATGGAATGGTTCTGGTAGGACTGTGATACTCGGGTGATGCCGGTGAGATCACGGATGGCGCGAACTACTTCACCGACGTCCGTGGTCGAGACCGCAGCGGGAAGCGGAAGGGTCTGCTCAACTTCGGGTTCAAATTCGCGCCGCTTTTCGGCGGTGTCCGCGGCGACAAAAAAAGTTTGCGCATCCTGAGCCCGCCAGAAGGTGCCGGTTTCCAGGCTCAGCACTTTCACAACAGTATAGAAATCCAGTTCGGGGAGACGCAGCCGTGTGGTGGCTGCCGGCAAATCGGGATCGAAGGTGACTTTCAGACTGAACGCCCGGGCGATTTGTTCGTAGGCGGATTTCAAATCACCCTGGAAATTGAAGCTTCGCGTGACCTTTGCGGGCGCGAGTTGTGGAAGTCCGGCGGGGGGCTCCAAGCGAGCAGAAGCCTGCGTGGCGTTGCTCATGGAGGACATTTGCTGGAGGCGCTCCAGCACGGCAGGATTCCCGGGATCGATTTCCAGGGCGGCGGCCAACTGCAGGGTGGCACCGTCCATGTTTCCCTGAATGGCCATGCGCTCGGCGGCATCCACATGTTCGCGCAAGAGTCGCGAACGCAGAGCTACACCCTTGCTGACGATGTTCACGTCGAATGGAGCGTAGCGAGCCGCGTCTTCGTAGTCACTTAGGGCGGCCAGATAATCTCCCGCCGCCTCTTCCTTGCTGGCCTGCTCGAAAAGTTTCTTAGCGCGCTTGGGATCGGGCTTGATGAAGTTACGTTCCTGGCCCTGAACGGGGACGGAGTTTTGGGGAGTCTGGGCGGGGAGGGACTGGCACAGCAAGGCTGTGGAGAGAAACAGGGACGTGATGGGTGTAAAGGAACGATTGTTCATGCCATTGAATAGACGCAAAGAAGCATTCTACAGGGTAGGGGCAAGGGCGTATGCACTTGACGGTAAAGAAGGTAGGGCATAGACTGTTACTATAGTTGCAAATGATTTACAACTGGAGTTGCTTTGCTCTCTGCCTTTCTGATCGCTCTCCGCGAAGGGGTTGAAGCCTCCCTTATCGTAGGCATTATCCTGGTTTATCTCTCCCGGACCAACCGGAAGCATCTGGCGCGCTATGTGTGGGGTGGAGTGGCGGCGGCGGTGGCATTGAGCCTGGCCGTGGCCATTGCGCTGGACCGATTCAATATCAGCGAAGACGGGTTTGAGGGGCTGCTTTTGCTGGTGGCGGCGTTTTTTGTGGTTACGATGATTTTGTGGATGAACCGAGTTGCGCGCCACCTGAAAAAAGAGATCGAGGCAAAGGTGGAGGCCTATGCAACACGCGCAGGTTCGGCGGCGGGTTGGGGGCTAGGACTGTTTGTGTTCCTGATGGTGGTGCGGGAGGGGGCGGAACTGGCGCTGATCTTGCGCGCCGTGGAGCTTTCGACCGAAGGATTGCAGACGTGGATCGGGACGATTGCGGGTATTGGCGCGGCCGTGGCCGTGGGGCTTTTCTTTTTCAAGGGAACGTTGAAGGTGCCGCTGCACAGATTCTTCGCGGTGACCAGCGGGATTCTGATACTGGTGGCCGTGCAACTGGCGGTGACCGGGATGCACGAGTTGAGCGAAGCGCGATGGATTCCCTCGAGCAAGACGGAGATGGCGGTACTTGGGCCGATCGTACGGAACGAATTATTCTTTTTTATTTTTGTGTTTGGCGCGGCGGCGCTGATGATTCTTCGGGAGTGGCAGGCCGCTTCGCATAGCAAGGCCACTGAAGGGGCCACGCTGAATGACGCAGAACGCCGGCTGAAAGAGGCGCAGAACCGTGGGCAACGGCGCTGGATGATCGCGGCGGCGAGCATGAGCCTGGCGGTGATTCTTGCGCTGACGGCGGACTTTATTTACGCGAAGGTGAACTCCGCGCCGCCACAGGCGCGAGCCGTGGAAGCGGTGAACGGCATCGTAAAGATTCCGGTCGTGGAAGTGCAGGACGGCGGGCTGCACCTTTTTACGTTGGAGGCGAACGGGCAGACGGTCCGGTTCATGGTGATCAAGAAGCCGAATGGTTATGGAACGGCTTTGGACGCGTGCCTGATCTGCGGAGCGGATGGCTACCGGCAGGATGGGCAGAATGTGATTTGCCGGCACTGCGCGTCGGCGATATATATTCCATCGATCGGACAGAAGGGTGGCTGCAATCCGATCGGATTTAAGTCTCAGGTAGATGGCACAGACGTGGTGATTGATGTTTCGTCGGTGACCAAGGCTGCGGAAGAAATTCCGCGATAGGAGATTTGGAGCGCTCTCGCCAATCCAGGCAAATGTTCCTTCGACTTGTTGCCGATTCCTTTACGCGCCGGCCCAAACGTAAACTGCTGACCCTGGCTGCACTGGCTTTGGGGATGGCTGTGGCCACGGCCGCGCTGAGTGTGTCGCTGGACGTGGGCGACCGGCTGGCGCAGGAGTTTCGCAGCTTGGGCGCGAATTTGGTGGTAACGCCGCAGGCGGATTCGCTGCCGCTGGAAATTGGCGGGGTGGATTATCGCCCGGCGAATGCGGGCGCGTATCTTCCGGAAGCAGATCTGGGAAAACTGAAAACAATTTTCTGGCGGTTCAATATTGTGGCGTTTGCGCCGATTCTGGAAGTGCCGGTGCAAGCCTGGTCACCGGCGTCCAAGAATTTTTCGACCCCGGCACTTGTCGACAACACGACCTTGATAGGCACCTGGTCGAAGCATCAAGTTCCGATTCCCGACGGGACAACTTATGAGACGGGAATCGAGAAGACGAACCCATGGTGGCATGTGGAAGGCCGCTGGTTCGAAGAGGGCCTGGACGAATGCGTGGTGGGTGTTTCGGCCGCAAAGAAGTACGGCATAAGAGTTGGAGACAATTTCAACGTTCACTCGAACGAGAAGATGGGTTGGAAGAAATTAAAAGTGGTTGGACTGCTGTCCACGGGAGGGCCGGAAGATAATACGGTGGTTGCGCCGTTGAGTTTTGTGCAAACTCTGGCTGAAAGGCCCGGCGAATATCGCAGGCTGTACGTGAGCGCGCTGACGAAGCCAGAAGATGCGTTCGCGCGAAGGGATCCGAAGAGCATGACGCCGGCGGAATTCGACCGGTGGTATTGCACGCCGTATATTTCGGCGATAGCGCTGCAAATCAGCGAGGAATTAAAGGGGACGGATGTGCGGGTGATTCGTCGGGTGGCGGAGGGCGAAGGCACGATTCTGACGCATGTGCGGACATTGTTGTGGCTGGTGACGTTCTGTGCGCTGCTGGCCGCGGCGCTGGCGGTTGGAGCATCGGCGGCGGCTTCGGTGATCGAGCGGCGGACGGAAATTGGATTGATGAAGGCGCTGGGAGCGGGATCGGCGCTGGTGGGCGTGCTTCTCGCTGCGGAGCAATTGTTGGTGGCGTTTGTTGGGGGAGGGATTGGCTACGCGGTGGGGATTTTGCTGGCGCGTTTGCTGGGCCAACGGGTTTTTGGATTCGCACCGGAGCCAAAACTTTTCCTGCTGTTCATCGTGCTGGTGCTGGCCGCGCTGATTACGCTGGCGGGGAGCGCTTACCCGCTGCGCCGGGCCTCGAAATATGATCCAGCGCCGATCTTGAGGGGCGAGTGATGAGGGGGTCGCCTATGTTCTGGCGGATCGTGCGCCGCCTGTTAACCGCGAATTACGGGCGACTGTTTGTGATTTTGCTGGCGCTCGGGGCAGGAGCGGCTATTACCGCAGCGCTGCTGAACCTGCAGGTTGACGCGAAGCGGCGGCTGACGACGGAATTCCGGTCGCTGGGCGCGAATGTGATTGTGGCGCCGCGTGGGCAAGACGCGAATTCGGACGGCGCAACCCTGGATGAGAATTTGTTGAAGCAGATGCCCACGGAGAATGCCGGGAAACCTGTGCCCGCGGTGGCATTTCTTTATGTAATTGGAGAAGTGGCCAAAGCAGGAGTGATCCATCACGAACCGGCGGTGATCGCTGGCACGGAGGGAGACGGCATCAGCAAGGTGCGGCCGGGGAAGCGCACGGAATATTCCGCGGAATTGGAAAAGGATGCGGAAGCCTGCGAGGTTGGGGCAAAGGCTGCCCAACAGTTTCAGGTGCACGCGGGCGATTCGTTGCATCTTCGCAACCAGGGCAGGGAAGCGAGCTGCAGGATTTTCGCGGTGATCGCCACGGGCGGCGCGGAGGATACGCAAGTCTTCACAAAGTTGGCGACGGCGCAGTCGCTGGCGAATCTGGCGGGGCGAATCAGCCTGATTCAATTGAGCGTGACTGGAACGCCCGATTCGATCGGGAATTTTATTGCGGCGCTTGGGCAGAATGTTCCGGGCGCGGACGTGCATGGAATCAAGCAATTGGCCGAGGCGGAGGGAAAACTATACAACCGCATCAGCGGACTGCTTTCAGCGACGGTCATTCTGGTGCTGCTGCTGACTTCGCTTTGCGTGATGGCGGGAATGAGCAATGTGGCGATTGAGCGGAAGAATGATGTTGGATTGATGAAAGCAATCGGGGGATCGGTGCGGCAGGTGGTGGAATTGTTCCTGACGGAAGCCATTCTGATGGGAATCATGGGCGGGCTTGTGGGTTCGGCGATCGGCATCATCGGCTCAATCTGGCTGGGAAAAGCGGTGTTTGGCGTGGCTGCGCAGCCGCGATGGATTGTGTATCCTGTTTCGGTGGCCATAACCATGGTCGTTTCAATCGCCAGCGCATTTCCCCTGCGGCGCCTGGCAAGTATCCGGCCTGCCAACGTGTTTCGAGGTGAAGCGTGAACGCGCAAGTGCGCATTGAATCGCTGGTGAAGGAGTACGGCACGCTGCGCGCGCTGAACGGGATTTCGTTTCACATCCAACCGGGCGAATGGGTTGCGCTGATGGGGCCATCGGGCTCCGGGAAGACCACGCTGATCAACATTCTGGGCGGGCTGGACACGCTGACGTCTGGCCACGTGATCGTGGACGGCGTGGATCTGGCGAAACTTTCCGAGAGCGAGATAGTTAGGTACCGCGCGGAAAAGATCGGCTTCGTTTTCCAGCAATTTCACCTGGTGCCGTACCTGAACGCGGTAGAAAACGTGATGCTGGCGCAATATTTTCATAGTGTCACGGATGAAAAGCAGGCCGAGGATGCGCTGAAGCGCGTCGGTCTGGGGCACCGGTTGACTCACTTGCCATCGCAACTCTCCGGCGGGGAACAACAACGGGTGGCGATTGCGCGCGCGCTGATCAACCAGCCGAAGCTGATCCTCGCGGATGAACCCACGGGCAATCTGGACGAAGCGAATGAAGAGATCGTAATTGGGCTGTTCCGGGAGTTGCACAGCGCGGGACACACGATCCTGATGGTGACGCACGATCCGGACATCGCGCAGCAGGCTGACCGGCGCATTGAGTTGGTGCACGGGCACCTGGCGGTGGACCAGCGGATCACGATGGACGACGGAATCCATTTCGACCATCTACTGGAACAGATCTGGGTTTGTGGGGAAGAGGGGCGACCCTCTGACCTGGAACACATTCGAACGCCCGGCGGAGTGGATCCGGTGCGCACACTGGCGCGGATGGAAGATTTGCGGCTGGTGAAGGTTTTGGAAGAGGAGCACAAGATTCAACTGACGGATCGGGGCAAGAGCCGCGCGCGGGATGTGGTGCGCCGACATCGGCTGGCGGAACGGTTGTTCAAGGATACGTTTCGGATTGACGATCATGAGGCGCACAGCCAGGCCTGCAAGTTTGAGCACATTATCAGCCCGGAACTGGATGAGCGGATTTGCTCGTTTTTGGGGCATCCGAAGACTTGTCCGCATGGGAATCCGATTCCGCCCGGGGAGTGTTGTGATCACGAGAAAAGTTAAGAGGGATTTGCGGAGAAGAGAAGGGCTTAGGACGCTTGCTGGCTAGAAGCCAGCGCTATTACAACGATGATTGAGCGGCGTTAAAAAGGCGCCCGCCTCCCGCCTTCGCGAAAACGGCTTTGGCGGGCAAGCGGAAGGCGGCCGCTACAGGGAAAGAAGCCGGTTGGAAGCCGGCGTTACCATGGCGACACCGATTGACCAACGTAAGAAACCGACCGCGGTGAAGATTCACGTGAAGAGTGGAGCGGGTGTGGACGTCACGTGGGCGGACGGGCACGCCAGCCACTTTGACTTTGCCTATTTGCGGGAGCAGTGCCCCTGCGCGACGTGCAATGACGAGCGGGGGAAAAAGGATGCAATTACATCCATGAATATGCCTTCCTCGCCACTCTTACCGATGTATAAGCCCAAGCCGAAAGCGCAAGCTGCCACCCAGGTAGGAAATTACGCGATCCAGATCAGTTTCAGCGACGGTCACTCGACCGGAATCTTCAGTTACGATTACCTGCGCAGCCAATGCCCGTGCGCAGAATGCGCCCAGGCGTTCCGGGTCCCTCTCGCGAAATCCTAAGAAAAAAACGATTAGAAAGACGGGGCAAACTGGACTTGGGTATGGAAAAGTGGGAGCATTGAGAACTGCAGGTCAAATTACCCGTACATGAGCAGCACTCCCCAAAGCCCGGCTGCCCAGGGCAGCCAGAGCAGCGCTATTCCTCGCGTCTTGGTCGCAACCACGGCGCTGTTGAGCTTCATCTCCTTCTGGCGCGCGGCAGCAATTGTACTGAATGACCTCGCTTCGTCGGCGTACTACGCCGGTGGCGAGGCCGAAGGCTACATCGGCAAGGCCGCACCGTGGTTCATCCTGGCCATCATGCTGTTTTCCTACGCGGTTCGCGCCGTGTACGTGGAAAGCTGCAGCATGTTTGTGCGCGGCGGTGTCTACCGCGCTGTAAAGCAGGCCTTGGGAGGCACTCTCGCCAAATTCAGCGTGTCCGCGCTGATGTTCGACTACATTCTGACTGGTCCGATCAGCGGTGTGGCCGCGGGCCAGTATCTTGCCGGGCTGATCAGCGAGCTGTTGCAGTACTTTCACATAGCAGGAGCGCTCTCGCCATTCTCCACGGACGTGATTGCCGCCAGCTTTGCGATTGTGGTTACCGTTTATTTCTGGTGGGAAAACACCAAAGGGATACCGGAGTCGAGCGAAAAAGCACTGCACATCATGAAGCTGGTGACCGTGATGGTGGTGGTGCTGATTTCCTGGTGCGTGTACACGGCTTTGGTACGCCACTCGGCGTTGCCGCCTTTGCCTCACCCTCGAAACCTGAAATTGAGCCCGAGCGCCTTGGGCTGGCTGGCGCACAGTTCCCTGCCGCACATGTTCGGAATTGTGGCGATTTTCATCGCGCTGGGGCACTCCGTGCTGGCCATGAGCGGCGAAGAGTCGCTGGCGCAGGTGTACCGGGAAATTGAGCATCCAAAACTTCCGAACCTGAAAAAAGCCGGGCTGGTGATTTTTATCTACAGCCTGGTGTTCACTTCGCTGGTTTCGTTCTTTGCGGTGATGATCATCCCGGACGACGTGCGGCAAGGGTACCTGGAGAATTTGATCGGCGGATTGGCGATGAGCCTGGCAGGTCCGTTTGTGCTGCGGCTGATTTTCCACGGGTTTGTGGTGGTGGTGGGCACACTGATTCTGGCTGGAGCGGTGAATACGGCGATTGTGGGTTCCAACGGGGTGCTGAACCGCGTTTCGGAAGATGGGGTATTGAGTTCGTGGTTCCGGCAGCCGCACCGGAAATTTGGCACAAGCTACCGGATCATCAACATCGTGGTTGCGCTGCAAATTATCACCATCATTATCAGCCGCGGCGACGTGACGTTTCTTGCGAACCTCTATGCGTTTGGAGTGATCTGGAGTTTTGCAATGAACGGGCTGGCGGTGCTGGTGCTTCGATATACGAAGCCGGGTGAGCGGGAATTCCAGGTGCCGTTTAACTTCCGGGTAAACGGAGTGCAGGTTCCGGTCGGGCTGATTTTGATCACGCTGATGCTGTTCTTGATTGCGATCACCAACCTGTTCACGAAACCTATCGCGACGATGGCGGGGGGTGCTTTCTCTGTCCTGCTTTATATCGTGTTCACGGTATCTGAAAAGCGCGCACGCGCCGGCGGGGCGCATGTGGAGATGGACCAGTTCAACCTGGAAATGGAAAGCGAACTGACACCGGAAGCTGTGGGGGCAAAGCCGGGAAATATTCTGGTGCCGGTGAGTAATCAATACAATTTGTATCACCTGGGAAACGTTCTGGACCGCATCAAGCCGGGAAGAAGGGACGTGGTGGTTCTCCACGTCCGCGTGCTGCGCCGGGCGGCTTCCGGTGAAAACGAATTGGATGCCGACCAGTTGTTCGGCAGCATCGAGCAGCAATTGTTTTCACAGACGCTTTCGATGGCGGAGAAACGCGGGAAAACGATCCGGCTTGCGGTGGTGGCATCGAACGAGATTTGGGACGGTATTCTCCGCGCGGCCAGTTCGCTGGGTTCCAGCACGATTGTGCTGGGCCACTCGCCCAAGGAGTCCGTGGAAGAGCAGGCGCGGCAGATTGGCGATGCGTGGGAAAATCTGCCGGACCCCAAGCCGCAATTTAACCTGGAAATTCACCTGAAAAATGGTGACAAGGTTTACAAGGTGCTTGGGCCGCATGCGCCCAATTTGACCGCGAACGAAGTGAACCTGTTGCACCGGCTGTGGCTGCGATTCAGCGAGGCCTCGGCGCCACTGGAACTGCATCACCATGACGTGGTGCATTTTGCGCTGGAAGAAGTGATGAAGGAACTAGATGACGGGCAGGAAGAGGCCCTGGTGGCGCGCTTGAAGACGCATTTAGAAGCCAACGTGAATAAGAAGCCGCCGCAGATTTAGCAGCGCGGTTCACCTCAGCCTTTTCCCGAACAACACCCTGAATGTTTTTTAAACAAAAGCCCCGCCACGATTCAGACTGTTACGAAACGGACGGCAAGATTGAAGGAAAAGCGACGTTCCGGGTTCCGGAGCGCCGCTTTTCTCTTTTGGTGAACGCTGGCCGTGATTCCGCTTGTTTCAAGCGGTTCGTAGTATGGAAGTCAGTCGGTGTCCTCCGAGGATGTTCCGCATTCTTTTCAGATTGTAGGCGGCCACTCCCAAACTAATTTCCGTTTGCGCTCCCCGGAGCCCACGCAGCAGGAAGCGCGGATGTCCGAAGATGCGATATTTCAAATTGGCGAATGGATGTTCCACGGTTGATCGTCGCAGTCGCATCGCTTCGGGCGTGGCCCGCTGTTGCATGCGCTGTAGCGCTTCTTCGTGCAGGTGGCGGGTAATCATTCGTCGTGGCGACACGGTGCATTGCGGCTTGAGAGAGCAAGCTCCGCAGACTTCGGGTTGTGCTGCGTAGAGCACGGCGCGGTCCTTCCGCGATAGTTGTTTGCGAGTTAGTGTCTGCCCGGCTGGGCACAGCAACGTATCGCTCTCAGGTTGATAAGTAAATTCCGTGCGGTCGAACAGCGTACCGCCTCCGTGATTGTTCACGCCGCGGTTGGCAGGCACATGCGGCAGGATTCCCTTTGTCTCGCAGGCTTCCGCCTGTTCTCCATTCGAGTAGCCCGCATCTGCTACTACATTCAGCGTCTGTGTTGGCCCGCCTACTGCCGCTTTCGCAGCCTCCGCCATCGGTTGCAGACTGCGATTATCGGCAGCTTGGTCGGTCACCTGCTGCGCTACGATCAACGCGTGTTCGGCATCGACGGCCGCTTGCATGTTGTAGGCTGGAATGAAACCTTGCGTGGTGCGCATGAAACCAACTTCCGGCTCCGGGTGCTGGCGTAACTTTTCCAGCGCGCTGGCCACTGCACTGGAGTCGATGACCACCTCGTCCTGCTCATCGCTCCGCTCCAACTGTTCCAGGTAGCGTTCCAGCGCTTCGCGCTCGCGCACACTTCTCGCGCTGCTAACCGCTTGGAACTTCGAGCCATCGATGGCGATCCACTCGCCCTTCACCAATCCTACCGAGCGCGCCAGTTGCACCAACTCGGCTCCCGCAGCGGTTACGCCTTCGCGATGCATGCGCCGGAACTCGGCAATCGTCTTGTGGTCCGGCGCCAGTCGCCCCAACAACCACATCAACTCGATGTTCCGTCGGCACTCCGACTCCAGTCTCCGCGAGGAACGGATCTGATGCAGGTAGCCATACAGATAGAGCTTCAGAAGGTCGCGCGGATCATAACCAGGCCGCCCTGTCTCGGCCGCCTCGGCACGCTCAAATCCCAAACCCGCCATATCCAGCCGAGCGACAAATGCATCGATGACCCGGCACACGTGATCATCCGGAATCAACTCTTCCAAGGTGACTGGAAACAGAGTTCCCTGTGTACGGCCTTCACCCTGCACAAAGCCCATAAAAAAATGCCCTCGCTTTCACGAGGGCATCTTCTCATTTATTTTCCGTCGGTCAACACAGTTTCGTAACAGTCTGCACGATTGCGGGGCTTTTGTCATTTGGCGGTGATTGTTGCTTGGTTTTAGTGAACGATGTTCACGGTTACTTGTGCTGTCTTTGAGCTCACAGCGCCCGCCGTTGCCGCGGTAACCGTGACGGTGTAGGTGCCGGCAGCGGCGTTGTTGGAATTGCTTCCGCCTCCGCAGCCCACGCCCACAAGCACAACCAGAAACAGGCCGAGCATACCCAGGCTTGTTTTCAGGCGCTTGCGGGAAACGAACGGCAGCAGCACAAAGCCGAACGCAAGCGTCGAGGTAACTCCCAACAGGCGGTTATTCCCGTTCCGGCTTGCGGACAGGTGGTTGGTGTTTATGGTCAAGGTGGCGTTCGACGGGTGCACTCCATCCGGAGTCACGCTCGCCTGGCTGAAATTGCAGCTGACGTTCGCAGGCAGCATCCCACAGGAAAGTTGCACGGGTTGCGCGAAACCTCCCAGCGGAAATACACTGATCGTCGCCAAGCCGCTCTGGCCGTCCTTGATGGTTATCGCTGTGGGCGCGCCCTGCAGTGCGTAATCCATGATATTGACAATCACAGGTGTCGCGCTGGAGTCGGAGCCCGTGTTCACCGAGTCGCCGGCAAACTTGGCGATCAGGTTGTGGGGGCCACCGGATAATTTGCTGACCACCAGCGTCGCGGTGAACAAATACGTCCCGCCACCTTGATTCTGCGGATCTGTCAGCGGAGCCGTTCCGAGCGTGGAGGTCCCATCCATAAACGTGACCATTTGCCCGGTCGGCTGATGTAGGGGAACATTCGACAATACCGAAGCGGTCAGCGTCACTGGATTTCCCACCATAGTTGCCATGGTGTCTGCGGTCAGCATCGTGTTCGTGGGCGAGTTGGTGCTGACCAAAATGTAGTTGTACTTATTGCTTGAGGGGTTCACGTTGCTGTCCCCGCTGTAATCGATTTGCACCGTATGCCGGCATGCGGAGCCATTCGGGCAAGACGGGTCGGTGACACCGGAAGTCTTGAACGTAACTGGAATCGTGTAGCCATCGCAGTACTCATCCGGAGCGATGGTCACCGACCCCAGAATTACGGGAGTTCCGGAAGTGATATCTGTTGCGGTCACTTTTCCGCCGTAGGGAGCGCAATAATTGTAAAGCGCGATTTGCCCTGCGAGATCCACGGGAACATTCAGGACCGGAGTTCCCATTGTAAAAAAGTCCGCGATCAAGGAATTGGCCTTGGTCACCGAAAAGGTGAAAGTATTTGTGCTGCTGCCTGGGGAAGTGCTGCTGCTGAAACTGTTGTCTCCTGGGTAGCTGGCTTGCAATTGATGTGTGCCCACGGAGAGGCCGGGAGCGAGAAAGGAAATCGTGCTCGACTGGCTGATGGGCGCCCCACCGAACAGAATCGGTGACTTCTCTCCGTAGTTCAGCACCATGGGGCTGTCTTGCAGTGGGTCCGGGCCCTTGCCGGGGACCGTTTTCACGGGCTGCCCGTCCGCCTGTAACGAAACTGTGCCGGTGGGATAGCCTTCACCAGAATTTCCGGCGACTACTATCGCAACTTGCTGAGGGTTATCGTAACTGAAGGTCACGGGCGCGAAGAGCAGCGATCCGCCGCCGAGTACGCCAACGTAGGTTTGACTGGGTTCCGGGTTGACTTTGACTTGAACAGGGCTCGAAGTGCTCGAGTAGTACGTTCCGTCACCGCTGTAGCGTGCGGTCAGGCCATAGGATCCGCCGGGAATCGACCCGGTTTGAATGTTCGAAGTACTCGGAGAGCCGGGGGAGAGTGTGCCTACACCCGAAGCTATTGTATCTCCGGCGGCTGAAGTGGCCATCAGCGAAACTTCGCCGGTGGGATGTTTGCAACCGGCTTCGGAACATTGCACGGTGGCGTCGAAGGTCAGCGGTGTGCCGTGTACAACCGGAAGTGATTGTCCACTACCGAGCTTTAGCTTGGTGGTTGACCCGTGTGTGCTGGATGCGGCTTGCCAATGATTGACTAGCGCGCTGACATCGAAAGATCCCAGGCCTGTCGCGAGATCGTAGCCCGGTCCCGCGGAGTAACCCACGGTGTACTGGCCATTGACGTCGGGGACTTTGTTGCTGCCCTTTGCGGTGTCGTGATATACCCCAGCGGTCGATGCTAAACGGTAGAACACGAAATTAGCGAGGCCCTGCCGCTGGCCGCCCAATTTCTGGTTTACAAGTGCCATGATGCCCGCCGCAGCGGGGCTCGCTGCCGACGTTCCGCCGAAGGCATTAAGATAGCTGTTGCCGTAGCTGCAGCCTCCGTATATGCAGATCAGATAGCCATCATGGACGGAAGCTGAGAGTGAAATATCCGGAAGATCGCGCTTGCCATCATTCGGAACACCCGCGGCGGTTTGCCAGTTGGGCTTGGCGTAGATGGTGCTCACACCACCGCCACCGGACAGTAAAATCGGATATGTAGGATCGTTGTTACTCTCATTCCACGCCATTTCCGGAATATACCCGAGCGCCGAAAGCAGCGTGGTCGGATCGTTGGTGTTCGACCAATACGCGGAGGGATTGCTCGTATCATCAAACTGCGTGCCACCCACGGATACGTTGTAAGGAGTTGAGCCGATCCCGTTGACCGCTACACCAGAGGCGTACAGCCCGCCGCTTGGTGAATCGCATCCCGCGCCACCGCTGTCGCCAGAGGAAACAAATGCGGTGATGCCTTCGGCCGCTGCCTGTTGCCAGAGCGAGTTGTAAAAGGCGTTTTGCACCGGGCCCAGATTCTGTTCGCAGAAGCCATAGCTCGTGCTCATCACAGGCGCCAAATTGTGATCGACGATGTACGCCGCCGAGGCGTCGATTCCGTCGGCGAAGTTGCTCTGTGAGACCACGAAAATGATCTGTGCCATCGGCGCCACGGCGCCGGACCAGGTCACGTCCAGCAGCGCTTCGGGCATATCATCCAGCGTTTGGAAGGGATCATCTCCGTTCAAGATGACCTGCGGATCGTTCGCGGGAAGCCCCATGAGCGTGCGGAAATCGCGAACATCCTGCACTTCAATCTCGCTGCGACCGGTTATGGCGATCGATTGGCCAGCGCCATTGATCCCCAAGTCGTACAGTGGTTGCACGTTGTAAATTTTTGCGAAATCCGCAGGCGACAAGTAGTGGTCGCCATTTGTGTCGGTGAACTGTTTTGAAGTCTTGTTGAAATATACCTTCCCGCCCATCACCGCTTGCGGGTTGCGCGGATCGCTGTGCAGCCGCACAACGCCTTTCACCACCGCTTGCAGCGCCGCTGGAATCTGGATGTCTTTGGAGTTCGAAATGAAGCTGAGTTCCTTGCCATTTTGCTGGTAGGAATATTTGTGCATTTCGGTGGCAAACGCATTTTCGACCTGAGATACGGATCCGCTGAAAACGATGAACCTGCGGCTCTGCGAAATCTCATTCACGGTGAGGCCCCGGCTTTGCAGCCATTGTTGCACTTGCGCCGCATCGGCGTCGGCAATGCCGAAGCGCTTGCCGAAGTCCGCCGGAGAGAGCCATTGATGGAAGGAGGGAGAGGAAGCATCGTGAAGGTCGTTAACGAACTTCTCGGCCGCCTGGTCCTGCTCGGCAGTGGGCGCCAGCAAAAGCAGCATCCGGCCCAGATTCTGCCCACCGGGCAATCGCCCGGCTTCCACGCTCTTTGCGATCAGGGGGGATGTAGTCTTGTTCAGGGTCACCCGTTGGTCATTTCGGATCGCTTCCGAAATCCGCGTCTGCGACATCACGTTCCGGCCGCACGCAAATACAATCAGTAAACTCAACAACGCAACGATTCGATTCCACAATTTTGCAGAGCCCAAGTTAGTACGCCTCCTCTATGATTTGATTTTTATAAGAATTGTTTCTACGAACGGCCGCGCAGGATATTCGGGAGCCAACCTGGGGAACAAAGTTGTCCGGACATACTGCCAACGGCAAGGGCCCTGAACGCAACCCGCTTGTGCCGAGATCCGGACGGGCGGGTTTTTCTTCGGAATTACTTAAATTCGATTTTTGATGATCAAAAGGAGGTCAACGAATCACCATCAGTGCATGGGGACATGCACTGTGGTGAACCGCGATACCGCGCGAACCTTGATGGCGACAAGGATGCCTTGCCAAAACCACGTACTACGCATGCGACCTGGTACCTCTGAACTGTATTAACTCGATTTAATAAAGACTATCACGGGGGTAAGGTTTCTTGCTAGAACAGAATGCGGATCCCAAGAAATTCCGCCGGATGCAAATCCGTCGGTATTTCTCCTCTGTGCCCGCGCGCAATTTGTTCGGGGAGATCCGCTTTTAGCGGGAATATTTCTTTAGATAATCCGGAATCGCGGCCTCGTTCTTGCGTTGCGGATCGGGAATAAGTTCGTTCGCAACCGTCTCCAGCGGCAGAACACCCGCCCATACCGGCAAGCTGTAATCGGCCTCGTCGTCCACCGGACCGCCAGTGCGCACCTTGGCGCTGACCTCTTCCAGCGGCAGTGCCAGCACGGAGGTGGCTTTCAATTCCTGCTCAGTCGGCTGCCGCACGTCGTCCCAGCGGCCTTTCATCACATGCTCGGTGAAGACGCGCAAGGCCTCCATCTTTTCCGCAGGATCCTCCACCATACGGGCGGTCCCAAGGATCACCACCGAACGGTAGTTCACCGAGTGATGAAACGCGGATCGTGCCAGCACCAGCCCATCCACATGCGTCACCGTCACACTCACCGGAACGCCCTCGCTCATGGTGCGCAGCATCCGGCTCGCCGCGCTGCCATGCAAATAAATTGTGTCGCCAGAGCGCCCGTAGTTGGTGGGAATCACATACGGCTGGCCATCCACGCTGAAGCCCACGTGGCACACGAAGCCGGCGTCGAGAATCGCGCAGACGGTCTCGCGGTCATACTTGCCGCGTTTTGGCAGCCGCTTGACCTGCGTACGCTCAGTGGGAGTGAAGTCGCTCATGCCCACTATTCTAGTGGCTTGCCGGTCCTGTGCCAGAGCCAACTTGGCCTTCCGCAGACTGCCCCAGCTTTTGCGAAGAGAGCCACGGCAGTAAGTCGGGTTCAGCAAATACCTTCGTCCAGACTTCGTGCCCCATCTTCGGATATTCCGTGTACCGCAAATTCGCGTGGGCCTTCTTCAGCTGTTTCACCATTTCCTGAACCAGCAGGACCGGCACGGTGTCATCGTCCTGCCCCTGGAACAGCCAGATCGGGGTTTGCGCCACCGCCTGAATATCCGTGAAATTGTCGTACGCTGAGAGAATCACCGCCGCCGCCCAAATTTTCGGATACGCCTGAAGCGTTGACCACACGCCCAGGCCTCCCATGGATTGCCCCGCCAGATACAGGCGGCCTGGATCGATGGAAAATTCCTTTCTCACCTGGGCCAGCGCGCCCATCGTCATTTCTAGCCACTGCGTCGGCTGATTGATGTCCGGATCAGACCAGTTCTGCGCAGAAGGGCATTGCGGCAGCAGAATAAACATAGGGAACTTCAGCTGCACTTCCGGACCTGCAAAAAAATGCGTCGCGATTTGATTTCCTCCGTTGAGCTGCCGTATGTTGTCGCTGCCTCGCCCGTCTCCGCCATGCAGCCACACCAGCAGCGGATATTTGCGGCTGGCGTCGTAGCCGAGCGGCACGTACAAACGGTAATATAGTTCCTGGCCCTTTTTAGCTGAGTAAACTTTTTTTCGGAACTCGATGTCGTCCTTCGTCAATTGGCCGCACCAGGCCAGCGGCGCCACAATCATTACAACCATCGTCAAAATCGCTGTCCTCATTCGCATCCACTCCATCCGGGCTCCTTGGCAAAATGCGGCCGCCATCCATCACCAGCAATTTTTGCCGGCCTTACTGCTTCGCTGCTCCCCGCACCACCCGGAATCCGACATATTCCGGCGCCGCCACACAAACCGACCTCGCGTCCGCTGCGCAATCCGCGCTGCCGCCTTCCACCTTGCCCTTTCCGTCCGAAGTCGTCACCCATTCGGCCACGTTGCCGCCCAAATCAAAAATCAATTCCTCACTCTCGTCTCCGTGTCCCCCGAAACTTCCCGCGGGTTTCAGCAAAGGAGCGGTCCCGCCAAGCTCTTTGGCCTTCTGCCGCAACTTCTCCGCATCGCCAGGATTCGGCGCGTAGCCCGCCCAATAGCCCAGCGTGTTCTCTCCATCTTTCTTGCTGTACCAGTCCGCGGCCTCTTGTTCGGCCGGCAGCCGCCAGGTTTGGCCCGTTAGCTTGGAGAGCCACTCGACGTATGCGGTGGCCTGCTCAAACGTCAAAGCATTCGCGGGATAATTTTCCGTCCCCGGTTCAAACTTGAATTTTTTGTCGAAGGCCTCGAACTGCACCCGCGTCACCTCAAATCGTCCCACTTCCACGTCGCCGCGTTTCACAACTTCTGGGATCAGGATCGATTTACCCTTGCTCCCAAATGCCGCGCCATAGTCCCCACCGGTCCGCGTGATGCTTTTCCCTCGCAGCGCTTCCTCCATCGGAGATCCCGTTTTCACCGCTTCGTTCTCCGCCCCGGCCGTCTTGAAGAAGTATTTGTCGAACCACGCCATTTCCTCTTCCACCTTGCGCATCTGGTGCGTCAGCTTCTTCGGTCCGTGCGGCTCGCCGGGGAAGATCACGAATTTCACTGGCACTTTTCCGTAATATTGCAGCGCGCGGAAATAAGACCAGCTTTGCGCCGGCGGCACGTTCGTATCCGCCGTGCCATGGAAAATCAGCACCGGCGCTTTCACCTTGTCCATCTTGAAAAAAGGAGACTTTCGCACGTACAAATCCGGATCTTCCATCGGCGATTTTCCAAAGTAATAGGAATCGAATGAATCGCCGAACACCACGTTGCCCCAGTCGCTGATCCACTCCACGTCACCCGCGCCCACGCTCGCCACTTTGTAGCGCTCCGGGTAAGTCACCAGCAAACTGGTGGAAAGGATCGAACCATTCGACCAGCCCATCGTCGCCACTTGGTCCGGATCCACCAGGCCTTTTCCGATCAGGTAGTCCACCCCATCATTAATATCCGGCGTTTCCAGGTCGTAGTATTTCCCGCAGCAGATCGATTCCACCCACTTCAATCCATAGTTGTTGCTTCCGTGATAGTTCACCTGCAGCACGAATGCGCCGCGCTGCGTCAGCAATTGCAGCGGGTACGCCCAGTTGTTGTACCAGAAGTCCTTGTCGGCTCCCGAGGGCCCTCCGTGAATCGCGGTGATCAGCGGATATTTCTTGCCGGCCTCGTAGCTTGCCGGATAGTGCAGAATCCCTTCGACCTCGTCGCCGTTCGACCCCTTCCAGTGGATCACTTCCACTTTTGGAAACTGGCGAGTCTTGGCGAGGGCATCGTTCAAGTGCGTCAACTGCACCGAGGAATCCAGCTTGTTGCCAGCAATCTGCGCCGCGTAGAGTTGCGGCATTTTGGTCGAAGTCGAGTATTCGTAAACGATCGTCTTTCCGTCGCGCGTCGCCTCGAACGCCATGATGTTTGCGGACATCTCGCCTTCCATCGATGCCCGCTTCCACGTCCAGCCATCGCCGGATCTCGTGCGCGTATCCCGCGCGGTTTCGAACCGGTGCCCCGCCGCAAGTCCCAGGATGAATCCGTCCTCCGTGGCGGCTAAATCGGAGCCGATTCCGTTTTCCCAATCCAGCGGGACCTGCGTGCTTTTGCCGCTGGCCACATCGTAGAAATAGAGCAACAGAATTGAACCCGTCAGAAAACGTGGATCCGTCGAATAAGGCGCCCAGGCGTAAAAACCCGTGCTGTCCGGAGTCCACTCAAATCCGAATGGCCGCACGCGCCCTTCGGTGAATATCTGCTTCTCTGTGCCATCCGATAAATCGTGCAGAATGGTCACCGGCGGCACTTTCTGGTCAAACGTATAGTGCAGGCTCTTTGCGTGAATGGCGGCCACGTATTTGCCATCTTTGGAGACAGTCCAGTTTCGAATCCAGTCCGTGTTGTTCGTAAGCCGCGTGATTTTCTTGTCTTTGATGTTGAGCTTAAACAGGCGAACCGGCGGCGAATGCTCCGCGTCATCTGCCACTTCGGAATCGTCTTTCTTTTTCTTCTCCGCCTGCTCGTAGGCGCTGGGATCCTCTTCGGCGCTGAAAATGATCGTGTCGCGATCCAGCCAGGCCACTCCCTGCGGCGCCCTCACCAGTTCGGTCAAGGCATATGGCTCGCCGCCGTGCGGATTGATCAGCCAGATCTGCGTCTTTGCGTCGTCGGGTTTTGCGTCGGGCCGAGCCTTGGTGCTTAAATACGCGATCCACTGGCCGTCCGGCGACCAGTTGAAACCCGTCACCTGATCATCGCCGCGCGTGAGTTGAATCTCCTGTTTGCTGGCGAGGTTGGTCAGGTACAAATTCGACGCCGCCCCGTCCTTTTCCTTGTCACCAAAACTCTTGGTCCACGCCACCCACTGGCCGTCGGCGGAAATCCGGAACATCCCAACGGTTTCCCCGTAAACAATGTCTTCCGGCTTCCATGGAGAGACTTTTTCAGGAGTTTTGGTTTCCTGCGCGGTGCAAACAGAATCGGTGCAGGCGAAGCTGGTGGCGAACAACGCGATTAGGCGTAGCGGGCGGAGGCTCATACTTTTCCCCTGGTCGGGCATCTCAACGATGCAATCTTCTTTTTTGAGTCGCGCAACGAGAATAGTGCAATTGACCCTGATTGGGAATGGTGTAGTCTGATGCCGCGCCGGAATCGAGGGATTTGCATGCCCGCCAGAAATTCTATTTTCACCGCGGAGACTTTCCGCTTTTTCCGCGACCTCAGCCGGAACAACAAAAAAGTCTGGATGGACGCAAACCGCGAACGCTACCGTGCTACCGTAGTCGAGCCTTTTCGCCGGTTGCACGAGGCGCTTGCCTCCAGCATCCTCGAACTCGACGACCGCTTCGACACCACCAGCCGCAGGGGCACAAATTTCTCGCGCATCAATCGCGACATCCGTTTCGCCAAGGACAAAACCCCGTACAAAGCGCAGATGTATCTGAAATTTCAGCAACCACTCCCTGGAGATCGCGAAAGCGGCCAGGTTTACGTGGGTCTGTCTAAAGACACTGTGACTGTCGGATTTCGCGTCTATGCCGGCGCGAAGCGAAAGGAGTCCACTCTGGTGATTGTTGCGGAACCCCGCATTCTCGCCAATCCAAAGTGGGTCGCGGAACAAAAACGCCGTCTGGGCAAGAAATACGAAAGCTATTGGTACACCACCGAAAAAGGAAACTGGACCAAACATGAGGGCTGGCCGGTGCTTCCCGAAAATTGGCGAAAAATCCAGGGCTGGATCGTCCGCAGGAGAATGAAGCCAGGCGCTGCCACACGGCCGGATTTCCCGAAAGAGTTGTCCAAAAGTTTTCGTGAAGTCTATCCGCTGCTGAAATTCACAACGATTCCGTAATCGCGAACCGGTGAAGGGAACTTCTGTGAAACGAGTTCTGCAAATACTCCTCTGGACCGGTGTGGCAAGCCTCGGCGCCGTGGCACTCGCAACCATCGCCTTCCATCGCGGCGAGCCGATCAATGCCACCTGGTTCGTACTCGCCGCGGCCTGCTCCTATCTCGTTGCCTATCGCCTCTATTCTGCGTTCATCGCCGCAAAACTCCTCGCCCTCGATAATTCCCGCGCCACGCCCGCGGAACGCCACGATGACGGCCGCGATTTTGTCCCCACCAACAAGTGGGTGCTTTTCGGACATCATTTCGCCGCGATTGCAGGCCCCGGCCCGCTCGTTGGGCCCACGCTCGCCGCCCAATTCGGCTATCTCCCGGGAACATTGTGGTTGATTGCTGGCGCTGCGTTCGCCGGATGCGTGCAGGACTTTGTGATCCTATTCTGCTCCATTCGCCGCGACGGAAAAACGCTCGGAGAAATGGCCCGCGATGAAGTCAGCGAACGCGGCGGATTCATCGCGCAGCTTGCCGTGCTCGCCATCATGATCATTCTGCTCGGCGTGGTCGCGCTGGTAATCGTCAACGCACTGAAAAGTTCTCCGTGGGCCACGTTCACGCTGGCAATGACGATCCCTATCGCTCTTCTCCTCGGCGTCTATCTGCGCTTTTTCCGGCCCGGCCGTGTTCTGGAAGCTTCCATTCTCGGCGTCGCGCTCGTGCTATTCGTTGTCGTCGCCGGTCAGTGGGTTGCCAACTCCGCGGCTTGGTCGAATTTCTTCACGCTCAGCGGTCTCACCCTGGCCTTCGCCATCATCGCCTATGGTTTCGCCGCATCAGCGTTGCCCGTGTGGCTGTTGTTGGCCCCGCGCGATTATCTCAGCGCCTTCATCAAAGCTGGCGCCATCTTTTCGCTGGCCGCGGGCATCCTGCTGGTCCGCCCGCAGGTGCTGATGCCGCCGCTAACGCGCTTTGTGGACGGCAGTGGCCCCGTCTTCGCCGGCAAAATCTTCCCCTTCTGTTTCATCACGATTGCTTGCGGCGCGATCAGCGGATTCCATTCCCTGATCTCCAGCGGCACCACGCCGAAAATGATTCTGCGCGAAGGCCACGCGCGCTTCATCGGCTATGGCGCCATGCTCCTGGAATCGTTCGTCGGCGTGATGGCCATGGTTGCGGCCTGCGCCATGACGCCCGGTGTCTATTTCGCGATCAACAGTCCGGCCTCAATCGTCGGCGCCACTCCGGCCGCTGCCGCCGCAACCATTTCCAGTTGGGGCTACCCGCTCTCCGGCGAGACCATGACCAATCTTGCGCACGCCGTCGGCGAACAGACGCTCCTCAACCGCGCCGGTGGCGCTCCCTCGCTCGCCGTCGGCATGGCCCAGATTTTCTCCAGCACAATCGGTGGAGACCGCCTGCTCAGCATCTGGTATCACTTCGCCATCATGTTCGAGGCGCTCTTCATCCTCACCGTGCTCGATGCCGGCACGCGCGTTGGCCGCTTCATGATTCAGGAACTCGCCGGCCGTTTCTGGAAGCCGTTGGGCCGCATGAACTGGATGCCCGGCATTCTGTTTTCCAGCGCAATCATCGTTGGCGCTTGGGGTTATTTTCTCTATCAAGGCGTGATTGATCCGCTCGGCGGCATCAATTCGCTCTGGCCGCTGTTCGGGATCGCCAATCAGTTGCTCGCGGCGGTGGCGCTGGTGGTGGCCACCACGATTCTGTTGAAGATGGGCAAGCTCAAATGGATTTGGGTGACGCTTCTCCCCACGGCGTGGCTCATCCTTATTACTATGACCGCGAGCTACCAGAAAATTTTCAACGCCAATGCGCGCATCGGCTTTTTGGCCCAGGCAAACGCGCTGGCCGCCCAGTTGGCCGCCGGAAAAATTGCTGCCGCAAAAATTATCGAAACCCAGCGGAATATTTTTAATTTGCGGCTCGACGCGGTCGTCACTGCCGTACTCGCCGGTATGATTCTGGTGCTCCTGGTCGAGGCGCTTGCGCAGTGGTACGCCATCCTCTCCCGCGGCAAGCAGCCCATCCTAAGGGAAACGCCATACGTGGCCACACAATGGCAGGAGGGCGATTGATGCAAACTCTTTGGTTTATGTTTTCAAATGGTTCTCGGGAAGTTTGGCGTGGTTTGCGTCAGTGGTGCGGTGACTCTGCTTACGAAACGTATCTCGCTAGCTCGAATCGCCGAAATGAGCAAAAGCCGTTGGCCCCGGCCGAATTCTACGTCGAACAACTCAACCGCAAATATTCCCGCCCCAACCGCTGCTGCTGACGCCCCTCGCTATAATTCGCCATCCTCTTCAACCGCCTTCAGCAACGTCACCTTGTGCGTGATCTTGATTCCGTGCTTCTTCACCCCGGCCAAAATCGCCCGCCGCGTTTCCCCCGACAGTGCCTCCGGCGGAAACACACCCTCTAAATCGCTCGGAAAAAATTTGATAAACATCGACGCTACATGCGCCGTCGCATAAGCCACCGGCGTGTTGAATCGTCCTTGCCGCCGGATCTGGTAGAGCGTGGGAAACATCGCATCGCTGCGAATGGAGAGGCGCTGATCCTCTTTCGGACCGTGCTTCAACCCGGTCACAATCACCGCCGCCGCGAATCGCGCGTTCTGCAAAATTCCCTGCCGGATCAGCGAAGCAATCTTTCGCGGCGAAGACGTTTCCGGAAAACGCTGTCGCGGAATTCCCCGCGATTTGGAAAGTTTTCCCTGTTTATGCCAGCGCCTCAGCCGGTCGAATTCGTTCCCGCCGATTTTCACGTCCAGATCGCGCATGGCAATGTAGTTCGGCAGCGTGGCCACTTCATCTTGCGCCGCCAGAACCACGTTGGCCGCGCCGATCGGTTCCGGAAAACGGAACTTCTCCAGCTCCGAAAAGCGCTTCACCATCCGGTATTTCTTGTGCCGGTAAATCCGCGGGTTCGAAATGGCCTCGTCGAACGAAACCTCCGGCGACCACTGAGAAATCGGATCATCGCTTTCCATGCTTTCATACAGCCGGATACGCACGCTGTGCACCTCGTCCAGAAGTTCCGCCGCGCGCTTCACCAGCAAGTTCGTCAATCCGGGCGCCGCCCCCGTATTGATCAACGCCAGCCGGCGCTTCTCCGTAAACTTCTTTTCATAGCGCATCTGCTCCGCTTTGAAAGGATTCCGCGTCAGATGCGAACTCAGGTCCAGATAATTCGCGCGCAGCCGCAAAGCAGCCCGCAGCACGATTTCGTTGAAAACGGAGGCCGAAGCATTCACGATCAGCTGGCAGCCCTTGGCCGCGCGAACAATGGCACGCAGATTGCGCGCATTCACCGTGGCCACCGGAATCGCCGGTTTCTTTCCCAGAAACCGCCGCGCCCGCGCCGGGTCCCGGTCCCCGCACCACACTTCGTGGCCCTGGCGCTCCAGCAGATGCGCAAGCAGCGACCCCGTCGCCCCCGCGCCCAAGATAAAAATTCGCATATTGTCAGCAGACTTTATCACACTCACCGCACAGCATCCCTGACTGCCGTTTGTCTGATTGCATGCCCATACTTACAAGGGTAGGATTGTAGCTGTAACTCCGACTCCGACGGCCTGCGGGAGAGACATCCCATGGCGGCGGGGCGAGGCGGCCGCTTCCGGCTTGCCGAGGGTTCGGGTGGAAACGCCCGCGCCTCCCGCATTTGGAAAGGAGCCAGTAATCCGGAAATATGCAGATTTCCGGCTACAGCCCGATTCCTTGTGCGAATCGGGTTTTTCTTTTTGGGGCCACGCTCATGACGCTGCACGATAATTTCGGACGCCAGATCACTGACCTGCGCATCTCGGTCACCGATCGCTGCAACTTCCGTTGCGTCTATTGCCGTTCCGCCGACCCGGAAAATTACCGCGAACACGATCAAATCCTCTCCTGGCCCGAACTCGAACGCCTCGCCGGCATCTTCGTGAATCTCGGCATCCAGAAAATGCGCATCACCGGCGGCGAACCCCTCGTTCGCGAAGGCGCCGAAGCCTTCCTCCACAAACTTCACGAACTCGGCATCCCGGACATTTCCATGACCACCAATGGCCACCTGCTGGCCCAGCGCGTGCCCGCGCTGATCGCCGCTGGGCTCCATCGCATCAATATCAGCCTCGATTCCCTCGATCCCATCAAATTCGAAAAAATCACGCGCACGCGCTCGTATGATTCCGTGATGCGCGGTATCGACGCGGTCCAGAACTCGCCGCTGGCGCCCGCCAAAATAAACGCCGTCCTCGTACGCGGCTTCAATGAAGACGAAGTGGAAGCCTTCGCCGCGTTTGCCCGCGAACGAGGCGTGATCATGCGCTTCATCGAATTCATGCCGCTCGACGCGGACCGCCACTGGTCGCGCGAAGTGATGGTTCCCGCGGACGAAGTTTATCGCCGCATCCACGCGCAGTGGCCTCTTGTGCAGATTCCTCATGCCAAAAGCGAAACCGCGCGCAAGTATAAATTTGCCGACGGCGCCCCCGGCGAAATCGGCTTGATCGCGCCGGTCACGCAGCCTTTCTGCGGCCACTGCTCGCGCATCCGCCTCACCGCCGACGGCAAGATCCGCACCTGCCTGTTCAGCAAAGACGATCACGATCTGCGCGAACTCCTGCGCAACGGCGCCTCCGATGCCGATATTGAAGAACGCATCCGCGCCATGGTCCTCGAAAAAGAAGCAGGCCACCGCATCAACGAACCGGGCTTCGTTCCTCCTTCTCGCACCATGGTTTTCATAGGCGGCTAAACGCGCGGTCTTGCGCTTCCTCGCAGGCGAACCGCTCACCCCGCGCATGTTATCCTTGCCATAAGCCGCATCGCTGTCCCGGAGCGGCCGGAGAAGCTATGCCGGAAGACGACGAAGAGCGAGAAGAACTGCCCGAGCAGCCGCAAAGATTGTTCACGCTGACCGAAGCGGAACGCACCCGCCAGGAGCTTGAGCCTTTCCTGATTGAAGCCATTGGCGCGCGCAAAAAGCTTTCCGTGCTTGAGCAGGAACTGACCGCGGTTTCCGCACGCATCCTGATGATGGGCGGAATCCTGGTTCCTTACGCAAAGCTCGCGGAAAAGCGCATGGAGCAGCAGACCCTCGCCGAACTCATGAAAGCCAATCTGGAAAAGATTCTGGCCACCGGCTGCCTCATCAAGGACCTCGATGTCGGCCTACTCGATTTTCCAGCCATCCTGGACAACCAGGAAGTCTACCTGTGCTGGAAACTTGGCGAGGATCGCATCCGCTTCTATCACCGCCAGGACGAAGGCTATTCCGGCCGCAAGCCCCTGGATCCGCGCGACCTTGGCCCCGGCACACATCTGCAGTAGCCGCAAGGCCCGCCGTAGCCGCTTTTGCGAAGGCGGGGAGGCGGGCGCCTTTGTCAACACAGATAGGAATCTAACACCAACACCCATGACCACCGAAAATCGCCTGAAAAATTCCGCCAGCCCCTATCTCCGCTCCGCCTCCCACCAGCCTATCGACTGGCACGAATGGGGCGAAGACGCTTTCCGCGCCGCGCAATCCCAGGACAAACCCATCCTCCTCGACATCGGCGCTGTCTGGTGCCACTGGTGCCATGTCATCGACCGCGAGAGCTACGAAAATCCCGCGATCGCCAAAATCATCAACGAATTTTTCGTTCCCGTAAAAGTGGACCGCGACGAACGCCCCGACGTGGACGCCCGCTACCAGTCCGCCATCAGCGCCATCAGCGGGCAAGGCGGCTGGCCGCTCACCGGTTTCCTCATGCCCGATGGCAAGCCGTTCTTCGGCGGCACGTATTTCCCTCCGGAAGATCAGGGCGGCCGCCCGGGTTTCCGCAGAATCCTGCTCGCAGTGGCCGATGCCTACAAAACGAAGCGCCCGGAGCTACTGAATACGTCACAAGCCCTCGCCGAGGCCGTCGCCAAAGCCGAAGTCTTCGCCGGCGCCCGCGCCGAATTCGATCTCGGCGCAGTGGATTCGCAGATCAGCGCCATGACGCAACTCTTCGACATTCGCAACGGAGGCTTCGGCAAAGCCCCCAAATTCCCTCACGCATCCGCAGTAGACCTTTTGTTCGAACGCTACCGCCAGACCGGCGAAAAACACATTCTCGCCATGGCCGAAACCACCCTCGAAAAAATGGCCAAGGGCGGCGTCTACGACCAGCTCGCCGGCGGCTTCCACCGCTACTCCGTGGATGAACGCTGGCTCGTCCCCCACTTCGAAAAAATGTCCTACGACAATTCCGAACTCCTGAAAAATTTTGTCCATGCGTCGCAGGTCAGCGGAATACACAGTTGGGAAGCGGACTTCAGCGAAGTCGCGGATCGCATCATTCTCTGGGTCAATCGCGACCTCTCGGACCAGGAAAACGGCGGCTTCTACGCCAGCCAGGACGCCGATTATTCGCTGGATGACGACGGCGATTTTTTCACCTGGACGTTGGACGAAGTGCGCGCCGTGCTTACGCCGGAAGAATCCCGCGTGATCGAGCTCTATTACGACGTGGAAGCCCAAGGGGAGATGCACCACAATCCTGCGAAAAACGTTCTGTGGATCGCGCACGGATTCAACGAAATCGCCCAGATGCTCGGGAAGAAACCGGATGAAGTTGTCACCATTAAGCTTCAGGCTGAGGCCAAAATGTTTCGTACGCGCCTCGCCCGTCCCACGCCATTCATCGACAAAACGATGTATGTCGCCTGGAACGCCATGTTCGTTTCGGCGTATTTGGCCGCTTCAAGAGTTTTATTCAATACGCAAAGCACAACCCCCGCTCGGGCCTTCGCGCTAAAAACAATCGACCGCATGTTGCGCGAAGCCTGGACCGAAGAAAGCGCCTTCGCCCATCGCATCGGCGGCCCCGCCCTGCGCGGCTCGCTCGACGATCAAGTCTTCGGTGTTCTCGCGCTCCTCGACGCCTACGAATCCACGCTCGACCCAAAATATTTCCGTGCCGCGCAGCGCACCATGGACATCGCCATCGAAAAATACGGCGACGCCGAAAATGGCGGCTTCTTCGACCGCGCCTCCGATGCCCCCGCCATGGGTGGCCTCGAAGTCCGCCGCAAGCCCTTCCAGGATTCCCCCACGCCCAGCGCAAATTCCGTAGCCGCCATGGCCCTAACGCGCATACACGCCTATACCGACGACGCCAAATATTACGACTGGGCCAAGAAAACGCTAGAAGCTTTCGCCGGTGTTGCCCCGCAATACGGCCTTTTCGCCGCCACCTATGGCCTCGCCGCCACCCTCTTCGCCGAACACCCCACCCAAGTAGTCATCACCGGCGCCGAAGGCGATGAGGCCGCGGCAAGACTCGAAACCGCCGCCAACGCTGCCTTCCACTTCGGCAAAGCCGTCCTTCGCGTAACACCCGCGACCTCGCTCGAATTTCTTCCCGCCGCCCTGCGCCTCACTCTTCCCCATCTCCCCAAAGACAAACCCGCAGCCCTGGTCTGCTCCGGCAACACCTGCCTCCCCCCCACCTCCGACCCCGACGAATTAAGACGCCTCCTAGAAAAAGGCATAGCCGGCACAGCCTCAACCTAAGCCGTTGTAGCGGCCGCTTCCTGCTTGCCCGCCGTAGCTGTCTTTGCGAAGGCGGGAAGCGGGCGCTTTTGCGATCTATCTTTCAACTCCCGACTAAAATACGCAGCCGTAGCGCCAACCCCAAAGTCGGACGATCAATCTGTCATCCTGCAATTTGTCATCCTGAGGGGCGCGTCGTCTGCGCCCCGAAGGATCTCAACCTTTGCGCTGCCTCAGCCCAAGTGTTCGAGGCTCTTCCACTATCCTCGTCGCATACGCCAGACCGCCGACCCGCACTAAAACGAAAAAAAGGCGCCCTGCCGAAGCAAAGCGCCCTCCGAATCCTCTACTTCCTTTACCTCATTTACTTCCTTTACCTCAATTCACTTCTTCGGCCTCGACTCCGGCGGCACCAACCCATTAATCCGGTAATACACCACCAACTGCCCGTAGTGCTCCCCCGAATGCTCGATCAGCCCGTAAGCCAGATCGTAGAGCCGGTCCAGGTGTGGGCTGCCGGCTTCAACCTCTTCATTCATCCCCTTATCGCCCTTTTCCTTGATTACCGCCGCCCCATCCTCCACGGCCTTCTTCACAAACGCCACCAGCTCCGTCCGGCTCTTGATATTCAGATCCTTCGGATCGTCCGAATAATGCGGCTTCTTCCCCATCGCCAGATCCGTGAAGTAGTACATCGAAGCGCTGGCGTGCAGCATATTCGCCAGAAACGTACGCGACTCCGCTTGCGGCTTAAACCCGAACTTGTCCTCCGGAAAATCCCCCGCCATGTCGATTAGCTTTCGCCCGATGTCGTTCCACTGCTCCAGCACCGCTTGCGAAGGACTGGGCGCCGGTCCCGGTTTCTTCTTCGCCGCATCCTGTCCCCGCGCGGGCAACACGCATAAACACACCAGCAGCAACCCCGCCAAAAATTGCACTCGTTTCATCGCTTCTCTCCTTAAATGACGTAACCGACCTTGACTTGGTCCTCACGCTCAGACGCGCCAGTCCACCGGAAGTTTCGCTCCAACCCCGTCACCGCGAGTCATCCGGCTCCCAGCGCCCGTCATCATACGCCATGCCGCCGTCCAAGTCTTGCGAAGGCGTAGAAAATGGAGGATTTACTTCTCAGGCGCAGGCACAAACACCATACGAAAGCCTTATGCCCGGCATGATATGCTTCAAAGACGTGGTCGAGGGAGTTGCAATTTGAATTGGAGCTGGATTCTTCTGCGAGTTTTGGTGGGACTGTCGATCATGGCAGTCCTGTTTTTGTCTCAGCGCTTCTGGTATCGCGCCCTCTGGCGCGTCACCGGCCACTGGGGTCGCACCGTTCTCCGCGTTGGCGTCCGCCTGCTTTATCTCAGCGGCCTGATCCTCATTATTCTCACCATTGCCGATAACCTCCGCCAGGACCATGGCCGGCTGCTGCCCAATCATTCCCCCGTCACTGCGTTCACAGGCCTCTGGTTTGCCAGCGCCCTGTTCGGTTATGCCGCCATCAAGGTGGTCCACGGCATTGAATGGCTCTGGCACCGCTTCCATAAGCCGGCTCCGAAACCCGCGTCCCAGCTTCCTGCGCATCGCCTGGATATGGACGACATTGTTCCCGACCCTTCGCGGCGCACCTTTTTCCGCACCGCCAGCGTGGTCGCCGGCGCCGCTCCGTTCCTCGGCGTGATGTATGGCTTCGCCGCCGAACGCCTGCGCTACGAATTGCGCCGCGTCGAAATTCCCATCAACAACTTGCCCTCCGCTCTGGACGGCATGAGCATCGTTCAGATCAGCGACATCCATCTGAGCGCCTACATGACCCGCGAATCCGTTCGCCGCGCCGTGGATATGGCCAATGATGTTGGCGCGGACCTCGCCGTCGTCACCGGCGACCTGATCACCGGCATGCACGATTCGCTGTTCGATGCCGTGGAAGAAGTTCGCCAGTTGCGCGCGCCGCTTGGCGTCTATGGCTGCAACGGAAACCACGAAATTTATGCCCGCGCCGAGGATCTGGCCGAGCGCCTTTATCAACAGGCCGGCATGAAGCTCCTGCGCCGCGAAAACGCGATCATCAATTACAAGGGCGCGCAGCTGAATTTAATCGGCGTGGACTATCAGCGCGAACGCACCCCCGGCGGCCGCAAGCAGCAGATGCTCGCCAATCTCGATCCGCTCGTGCGCCGCGACATGCCCAACATCCTTCTCTCCCACAATCCCAACACCTTTAATCGCGCCGCGGAATTGGGCGTTGAGCTTTCGCTCGCCGGTCACACCCACGGCGGCCAGGTGCAGGTGGAAATTCTCGATGTCAGCCTCAGCCCCGCGCGCTTCATCACCGACTACATCGCCGGACTTTATCATCGCCCGTTGCTGATGCCAGACCAGCGCCGCCGCATGGGCGAAACCATCAAGCTCATGCCCAACGCCCCCAACGGCCTCGCGGCCCTCTACGTCAACCGCGGCCTCGGCACCGTCGGCGCCCCCGTCCGCCTCGGCGCCCCTCCCGAAATCACCAACATCATCCTCCGCCGCGTCTAACCCTGTAGCGGCCACTTTCTGAAGTGGGCGCCTTTTCTCAATTCCGCCACCCACCCAAACTTTGTAGGGGCCGAGATCGCTCGGCCCTCTTCGATTGACCCAATCCCACAAACCCACTTTTCCACGCCGACCAAAGCCCCGCGAGTGCTAAAATCCCCGCGATAATTCCATGCCCCTCAACGAACGAAACTATTGGCTAGACACCGTGGCAGAGCCCGCCACAGGCGCCGGCGGTGCGCTACCCGAAAAAGTAGACGTCGCTATCGTAGGCGGTGGCTTCTGCGGCCTCTCCGCCGCCCGGGTCCTCGGGCCGCGCGGTATACGCGTTGTATTACTCGAAGCCGAAACTCTCGGCTGGGGCGCCAGCTCCCGCAACGGCGGCATGGTCCTCCCCGGATTGAAACTTCCGGTGCCCACGCTGATCAAACGCTACGGCCGCGAACTCGTCCAGCGCATGTACGCCGCCTCGCTCGAATCCATTGATCTTGTCGAAAAAATCGTCAAGGAAGAGGGCATCGACTGCAACTTCTCCCGCTGCGGCCACCTGGAAGTCGCCTGCAAGCAAGCTCATTTCGACGACTACGCCGCCGCGGTCGGGCGCATCCAAACCGAATTCCAGCACCAGCAGCGCATCGTTCCTCGAAGCGAACTCCACGCCGAAATCGGCTCGGATATTTATTTCGGCGGCCTGGTGGATGAAATCAGCGCCGGCCTGAATCCCGCCCGCTACGTTCATGGCCTCGCCAAAGCTGCGCAACGCCACGGCGCCTCTCTCTTTGACCACACCCGCGTCACCAATATTTCTTCCCCAGCAAACGGCACCGGCGGCAGCTTCCGCGTCGAAACCACCCGCGGCCCACTAACCGCAAAAGAAATCCTGCTTACCAGCGGCGCCTATACCACCGCTGCCACGCCCGCCCTCCGCAAAAAAGTAATTCCCATCGGCTCTTACATCATCGCCACGGAAATTCTTCCCGCTAAACTCGCCGCCGATGTCAGCCCGCGCAATCGAATGATCTACGACTCCAAGCACTTCCTTTATTACTATCGCCTCACGCCAGACAATCGCATGCTCTTCGGCGGTCGCGCCGCGTTCTTCCCCGAATCCGAATCCACCGTGCGCAAAAGCGCCGAGCTCCTCCGCCAGGGCATGATCCAGGTCTATCCGCAATTGCGCGACACCAAAGTCGAATACGTCTGGGGCGGCACGCTCGATTTCGCCTTCGACGTCATGCCCCACTCCGGCACCATCAACGGCATGCACTTCGCCATCGGCTTCGCAGGCCACGGCGTAGCCGCCGCCACTTGGATGGGCGCCAAACTCGCCGCCACGATCTGCGGCGATCCCGACGACAGTCCCTTCTCCCGCATCCCGTTTCCCGCAGCCCCCATCGGCCTGCGCAGCGGCAACACCTGGGCCCTCCCCCTCGCCGGCGCCTACTACAAAATCCTCGACTGGCTCACCTGAGCCGGAATGTGGCACAGGCACTCCTGCCTGTGCATCCGAGCCACCCGCAATAATTTCAACACCTGAGAGAACATCAGTGCCCACGATCCTTCCTTCGGTCTCTCGTCCGCTACCATTCAAAAGCCCAGCGCCAGCGGCGCGAAAAAAATAGCCCAGGGCTTGCGAGTCTGTGTCGCAACTTGGGTACTGCTCTGGTTTTTAGCTACCGCCGCACTCCAACCAGTTTTCCGGCGCGCCGTTCTCGTTTCCAGTTCCGGAATTGCGCGCTTTGGCCTGCTAAATTTTGCGGCACAGGTTTCGGTAGTGGATCAAGTTGTAGGCGATCGATGCCAGGGTCCATTCGACCGCGGTTGCTGGCTGTCCTCGGCGCTGGAACTGCCGCATCCCACGCTGTTCCTGCAAAGTCCCGATCACTGGCTCGACCATCCCCTTGCGTTTCTTGTACCAAGCGCGGCCACGGACGGTTCGCAACCGCTTGCGTGCGCGCAGCAGATGCGGATCGCTCACGGTCATCCGGCCGACTCCTCGTGCGGTTTTACCCGTATTCAGCTCGCGCGCCAAATTCGGGTCGGGAAGGTAGCCTTCGATGCCGCGTTGTTCCAGTTCGCGCAAATTCTGGTTCGAGAAAAAACCGCAGTCGGCCAACACCCGCTGCGGACGCTCTCCACATTGTCGTTCCACTTCCTCCACCATCGGCACCAAAGCACGGTTATCGTTCTTGTTCTGCGTTACCCGCTGCGCCACGATGAAATGGTCCTCGCTCACTGCGATCTCCGCTGTGTAGCCCAGCACGAAACCCCCGCGTTCCCGCAAAAAACGGGTGTCCGGATCGGTCGCCGACAGCTTGTCCTCGCCGCTCGCGCGCAGATGTTTCAGTTGCTTGCGCAGTTCCGCGATCGGTTCCTGCCCCACACGCGTTCCCGGATCACGATCTGGATCATCGTCCAATTCCTTCTGCCAGCGTGTGACTTTCTTGCGCAACTCCCGCTCAATCTGCTCCCGACGCAGTAACCGGTCGGGGGACGCCGACCCCTTTACCCGCGTCGAGTCAATCGCCACCGTGCCCAGCCGTGCCATCCCCGCCCGCCGTAAAAACAGCAGCACCTCGGTGAACATCGACCTGATCGCAACACGATGCCGGCGATGGAACTCGCTTAGCGTCTTGTGGTCCGGCGTTGCCCCGCCGGCCAGGTATCGGAAGCCCAAGTCCTCGCGAATGCGTTGCTCGAGCTTGCGCGTCGTGCGTACATTCACCCCGAACCCGTACAGCCAAATCTTCAGCATCATTCGCGGATCGTACGGCCGCTGCCCACCCGCGTCCTCCTCTTGCTTCTCGAAAACGCTCAGGTCGCACGCTTCCACCACTTCGTGCACCAGAAAACAAAGATGATCGGCCCCCAAGACATCCTTCACATGGGCAGGCAACAACTCACCTTGATCCGGAGAATACGGTTGATAGGTTGGCATATCCCTTCTTGCCAAAACTCTCGCTCCCTTGCAACCGTTAGTTGCGACACAGACTCTTGCGCCCTGGGACCATTTCCCCCACGACCCCAGCCCCGGAGTGGCGGCACAATTCTCACACAATCACTTCTCAACTATTCCCCCTGCCACCATCGCCTTGATCCTCGGAAAGACAAAATACGCCACCACCCCCAACCCCACCGGCACCGGCCCCCACTTCAACGCAAATTTATCGCTGAACACCAGCGCCACAATCGTCATCAATATCGGCGCAATCACCACATACGCCAATCCAACCCTGCCTCCGGGAATCCGAAATGGCCGCTTCGTTTCCGGCTGCGTCTTCCGCAACTTCCACGCCGCCGTCACCGTCAGCACCGTCACCATACTCCGCAGCCATACATACACCGTCAGCAACTGCGCCAGTGTGTGAAACGCCAGCAGCGCGTAAATCCCCGATGAAATCAAAATCGCAATCCACGGCGTCCCGTATTTCCCATGTTTCGCCGCAAACACCGGCGGCAGATAACCATCTTCGGCCATCGTGGACGGCATCCGCGTGCTCGTCAGCACCGTCGCATTCAGCAGTGACACGTTCCCAAGCATTGCCGCCACCGTCAGCGCAAACCCCAGCAGGCTTCCCCCGATCAGCAGTCCGGCCGTCGGCAAATATGCCGTGTTCCATTGATCCCAGTTGCCCAGCGCCGCAAGCGAAAACAACGCCGGCAAAAAATAAGTTGCCATCGAAAGCGGCACCACAATCGCCAGCGCAATCGGAAAATTCCGCTGCGGATTTTCGATCTCCTCCGCCACGCTCGAACACTGCTCGTATCCTGAATAAAGCCACAATCCCAGCGCCAGCCCCACGCCAAACACCTGGAACGCCGGCACGTGCGGCGGCGCAAACGGATGAAACGGCTGGAAGTGCCACTTCGATGCGGCCATAACGCAAAGCACCACCACCGGCGCAAGCACGGAAAACTCCAGCACCGTGGACACCATACCCACCATCTGAATTCCGCGAATATTCACGAATGCCAGCAGCGCAATCACTGCCAGAGAAACCAGATAATGCTTCCAGCCCACCAGCGAAGGGAAAAAGATCCCCAGGTAATCGCTGAACAGCACCGCGTAGCTCCCGCCCAGCAGCCACGAAGCGTTCCAGTTCCACCAGCCCGCCAGAAATCCCCAGAAATCTCCATACGCCGCGCGCACCCAGCGATAAAATCCGCCTTCCACGGGAATCGCCGTCGTCAATTCCGCCGCCACCAGCGACACGGGAATGCACCAGAAGAGCGGAATCACCAGCAGGTACACCAGCGTCAGCCCCGGCCCGCTGGTCGTCACCATCTCTTCCATGCCAAACGGGCCGCCCGTCGTGTAAGCAAACATCACGAACACAAAATAAAAAAGCCCGGCGCGCTTCACCGCGGATTTTGTCGTGTGCAACGAAGACCTTTCCAAACGATTTTGCCGATGGTATCCCAAATTGGCCTGCTGCGCCGAACTTGCCTCCACTCTCTATTCGTTCAATAATCTTTGCGCGCGTGGCGGGAGGATTCGTGATTAAACGGAAGAATCTATTTGTGTGTGCAATCGCAGTGTGTGCGGGCCTCGTCGGTTTTGCACTGACAGCTTCGGCGACCGCTGATGAATCGCCGCTCTATGGCTTTTCAGCGGAATCCTCCCGTGCCGAACGCCAGTGGGAAGAAAAGCTCCGCGCCATCCCCAGCCCGGACAACATGCGCGACTACATGCAGCACCTCTCGGCCCGCCCGCACAACGTCGGCTCCCCTTACGACAAGGAAAACGCCGACTGGATCCTCGCCAAATTCAAGGAATTTGGCTTCGACGCACACATCGAATCCTACGACGTCCTCTTTCCCACTCCGAAGGAACGCCTGGTCGAGCTCCTCGATTGCAAAGGCGATTCCGCCGCCGGCTGCAAAGTGAAATTCACCGCGAAGCTGGAAGAGCCCACGCTAGCCATCGATCCCACCTCCGGCCAGAAGTCCGAGCAGCTTCCCAGCTACAACGCTTTTTCCAGGGACGGCGACGTCACTGCTCCCCTCGTCTACGTCAATTACGGCCTCCCCGAAGACTACGAACGTCTCGAACGCCTCGGCGTTTCCGTGAAAGGCGCCATCGCCATCGCGCGGTACGGCCACTCCTGGCGCGGCATCAAGCCGAAAGTCGCCGCCGAACACGGCGCCATCGGCTGCCTGATCTATTCCGATCCCGCCGGCGACGGCTTCGTGCAAGGCGAAACCTTTCCTGAGGGGGCCTACCGCCCGGATCAAGGCGTTCAGCGCGGCAGCGTCGCCGACGATCCCATCTTTCCCGGAGACCCACTCACTCCCGGCGTCGCCGCCACAAAAGACGCCAAGCGCCTCAAAGTGGAAGACTCGCCCGTCATCACCAAAATTCCCGTTCTCCCGATTTCTTACGGCGATGCGCAACCACTTCTCGCCGCTCTCCCCGGCCCCGTGGTTCCCGCCGAATGGCGCGGCAATCTTCCGCTCACGTATCACGCCGGTCCCAGCGCGTTGAAAGTTCATCTGATCGTGAAATCCGATTGGAGCCTCAAGCCGATTTACGACGTCATCGCCAAAATTCCCGGCAGCGGAATTCCCGATCAATGGGTCATCCGCGGGAATCATCACGATGCCTGGGTGAATGGAGCCGAAGACCCGCTCTCCGGACTGGTTGCGGAACTCGAGGAAGCGCGCGCCTTCGGTGAACTCCTGAAATCTGGATGGAAGCCAAAGCGCACCATCATTTATTGCGCTTGGGATGGCGAAGAGCCCGGCCTGATCGGCTCCACCGAGTGGGTGGAGGACCACGGCGAAGAATTAATGAAGCACGCCGTGGCCTATATCAACTCGGACACCAACGGCCGCGGCTACCTCGACGCCGAAGGTTCCCACACCCTCGAAAAATTTATCAACGACGTTGCGCGCGACATCCCGGATCCCGAATCCAAACTTTCCGTCTGGAAGCGGCAGCAGCTCGCCACCATCGCCTTTGCGAATGGCGCCGACGATCGCCAGGAAGCCCGCAACCGCGCGGATCTCCGCATCGGCGCGCTCGGTTCCGGCTCCGATTTCGGCGCATTCATCCAGCACGATGGTATCGCCTCGCTGAATCTCGGTTTCGGCGGCGAAGATGGCGGCGGCATCTATCATTCCATTTACGACGATTTCTACTGGTACACCCACTTCAGCGACACCACGTTCGTCTATGGCCGCGCCCTCGCCCAGACTTCTTCCACCGCCGTGATACGCCTCGCCGACGCCGACGTTTTGCCCTTCGACTTCACCGATTTTGCCGACACCATGCAGACCTACGTCAAAGAGCTCAAGAATCTGCTGCAGCAGAAGCAGGACGAAATCCGCGAACGCAATCGCGAAATCGAAGAGGGCGTCTTTCAAGCTACCAACGATCCCAAGCGCCCGACGTTTCCTCCCAAGTCCGAGCCGGTTCCCCCGTTCATCAATTTCGCTCCGCTCGACAACGTAATCACCGACCTGTCCAAAGCAGCGGATGCGTACAAAAAAGCCTACGATCAGGCCAGCGCCGCCGGACATTTTGCAAGAGCCTCGGACTCCGAACAGGAACTCAACCGCCTGCTGATCGATAGCGAACGCAAACTCACCAGTTCCGATGGTCTCCCCGGGCGTCCCTGGTTCAAGCACGAAATTTATGCCCCCGGCCAGTACACCGGCTACGAAGCCAAAACCATTCCCGGCGTTCGCGAAGCCCTCGAACTCAAGAATTGGAAAGTAGCCGAAGAACAAGTCAGCGTCGCCGCCAAAACCTTGCAACAGGAAACCCAACTGATCAACGACGCCACCGCCAAACTTTCCGCTCTCCACTAGTTTTTGTAGCGGCCGCTTTCTGAAGCGGGCGCATTTTGATCGATCGCAGGGAGACCTCTCATTCCTTCCTACAACCTCTCCATGGTCGGCTTCGGACACGTAGGTCGCTCCCTCCTGCGCCTGCTCATTTCCAAAGAGGGTGAACTCCGCCGTAAATACGATATTCGCTGGCGCCTCACCGGCATCGCCTCGCGTCGCATCGGTTGGATCGCTGAACCCGACGGTCTGAATCCCATCTCCGCCCTCAGCGGACATCATCCGCAACTCACCAATCCTCCCCACAACGTTCGCGAATGGCTGGAACGCTCCAAAGCCGACGTCCTGTTTGAAACCAGTTCGCTCAACGCGCTCACCGGCCAGCCCGCCATAGATCATCTCGTCGCCGCCCTCGAAGCCGGCGCCCACGCCATCACCGCCAACAAAGGCCCGCTGGTCCACGATTACAAGCGCCTCTCCGCGCTGGCGAAAGCGAAAGGCAAGCAGTTCCTCTTCGAATCCACGGTCATGGACGGCGCGCCGATCTTCTCCCTGTTCCCGCTCGGCCTGCCTGTAACGGATTTGCGTGCGTTTTCCGGCGTCCTGAACTCCACCACCAATGTGGTCCTCACGGAAATCGAAAAGGGCCGTTCTCTCGACGAGGCCATCCAACGCGCGCAGGCCATGGGCATCGCCGAAACCGATCCTTCCCAGGATCTCGATGGCTGGGATGCCGCCGTCAAAGTCACCGCCATCGTCAACGTGTTGATGGGAGTTCCGCTGCGTGTCGAGCAGGTGCAACGAACCGGTATCCGTGAACTCAGCGAGGAAAAAATCCGCTCCGTGCGCGCCGCCGGCATGCGCTACAAGCTCATCTGCCGCGCCGAACGCCGCGGCGATGGCGTCGATTGCCGCGTCGGCCCGGAGCTCTTGCTCATGACCGATCCTATGTCCGGCCTCGAAGGTTCCAGTTCCGCCATCCGCTTCGAACTTGATGTGTTTGGAATTTCCCTCGTCGAACACAACCCCGGCATCGAAGCCACCGGCTACGGCCTCCTGGCCGACTTCGTCCGCGCCGCCAAATCCTGACCCGGCCCGCCAAAGAGAGCGCCACCTCCGCCCCAACCCGCGAATTTTGCGGGTTGAATCTCCAGATTGGCCAGCCCCCCGCCCATTCCGCTTCCATCGACCACCGCAACCTTAAAAATCCGTCATCCTGAGGACCGCACAGTTGGCGGTCCGACGGATCTCAACGCAAAATCCCTGCAATACCCACGCACGAAACCCTACCCCGCCCGCACCCCATCCGCCACCGCCCGCTCCGGCACCGCTAAAACCGGCGTCACTCCATCCGCATACCCAATATCAAACAGCATCCCCTCCGAAATCTCCCCCGCCATCTTCCGCGGCTCCAGGTTCAAAACAAACAGCGCCTGCTTCCCCTCAATCTCCCGAGGATCCACTCTTTCTTTTTTAATTCCCGCCAGAACCGTCCGCGTGTGGTCGCCGAAGCTCACCGTCAATTTCATCAACTTCTCCGAACGCGCCACCTCTTCCACTTTCTGAATCGTGCCCACGCGAATGTCCAGCGCCTCCAGCGCAGCGATCGCGACAATTGGCTTAACCGGTGCCGGTGTGAATTCGCTCATGGCTCACCCGCGAAAATTCTTCGCATACTCCGGCATCGCAATCGCCGGGTCGCATCGTTCGTCGCGAATCGCCACATCGGCCACCAACCGCAGCGGGATAATTCCCGCCCACACCGGAAACGCCATATCCGCAGCATCATCTTCCACCGCACCCTCGCGCACCTTTGCCGAAACTTCCGTCAGCGGCAATTTCAATATGCTCGTCGCCTTCAACTCTTGCTCGTTCGGTTGCCGCGCATCTTCCCACCGCCCCGGCAGCAACTTTTCCGTGAACGCCCGCAGCGCCGTCAACTTTTCCGCCGGTTCGCTGATCAGCACCGCCGTGCCCAGCGCCACTACAGACCGGTAATTCATCGAATGGTTGAACACGGACCGCGCCAGCACCAGCCCATCCGTCAGCGTCACCGTAATACACACCGGCAAACCGTTCGCCGCGCCTCGCAACATCCGGCTCGCCGCCGATCCGTGAAAATAAATGTCGTCGCCCACCCGCGCGAACATCGTCGGAATCACAAACGGCTGCCCGTTCGCCGAAAATCCCACGTGGCAAACGAACCCTTCATCCAGAATTTTGTAAATCGCCTCGCGGTCATACACCGCGCGATTCGCCTCGCGCACAATTCGTGTGCGATCGCTCACGGCAAACGATTCAGACATGGAGAACCTCAGAGAGAAACACAGCGCAGAGTTGATAGCCGGCGCCATCGCGGCATGAGTGGGTTACAACGCACTCGATGTTAACACGCCCAGTAGCACGGGCTTCAGCCTGTGCAGCCAATCCCTCCGATCAAAATCTGTACTGGCCGACCTTCAGGTCGGTCCCCGCACAATCTCCGCAAACACTACAATCGTCCTACCCGCTATGAGAAACTAATCTCCTCACAAATCACCACTCCGGGAGCCCGCAAATCAATGAGCACGCCCGTTCGCAACCCCGCCACACCCGCCCTCGATCTCGCCTGGGTCCGTTCCCAATTTCCCTCCCTGCAAACCCAAGTCAATGGCCAGCCTGCCGCCTTTCTCGACGGCCCCGCCGGCACGCAAGTCCCCACCCAGGTCATCCACGCGATTCAAAGTTATCTCCTGAAGGCCAACGCCAACACCGGCGGCGCATTCCTCACCAGCCGCCGCACCGAAGAAATCATCGCCCATTCCCGCGCCGCAATGGCCGATCTCTTCCACTGCGATAAAGACGAAGTGATCTTCGGCCAGAACATGACCACCATCACCTTCGCCGTCTCCCGCGCCATCGCCCGCGAACTGAAACCCGGCGACGAAATTCTCCTCACCACCCTCGATCACGACGCCAATTTTTCTCCCTGGAAAGCCCTGGAAGAGAAGGGAATCGTCATTCGCCAGGTGGACATTCGCGAAGACGATTGCACCCTCGACCTCGGCGATCTGAAAAACAAGCTCAACGAAAAAACGCGCCTCGTCGCCGTCGGCTACGCCTCCAATTCCGTCGGCACCATCAATCCCCTCGCCGAAATCACCCGCCTCGCCCACGCCGCCGGCGCTATGATCTATATTGATGCCGTCCACTACGCGCCCCACGGCCCGATCGACGTCAAAGCACTCGATTGCGATTTCCTCGTCTGCTCGCCCTACAAATTCTTCGGTCCCCACATGGGCACGCTCTATGGCAAGCGCCAGCACCTGCAATCCTTCCGCCCCTATAAGGTGCGTCCGTGCAGCGATCAGCTTCCCGATCGTTGGGAAAGCGGCACGCAGGTCCACGAACTCATCGCCGGTATCGGCGCCGCCGTTGACTATCTCGCCGAACTCGGCCGCCGCTGCGATCCCGACGCCAATTCCCGCCGCGAAGCTCTCTCTGCCGCCTATCGCTCCACCGTCGCTCACGAAACCGGCCTCATTTGGCGCCTCATCGACGGCTTGAAAAATATCCCCGGCTGCCGCATCTATGGCATCACCGATCCGCAGCGCTCCGCCGAGCGTTGCGCCACACTTTCCTTTCGCATCGGCAATCACCACCCCACGGCCATCGCCACGTTCCTCGGCGATCGCGGCATCTTCACCTGGGATGGCAACTACTACGCCCTCAATCTCAGCGAACGCCTCGACGTCGAATCCCACGGCGGCATGCTCCGCATCGGTTTCGTCCACTACAACACCCCCGACGAAGTCGACCGCCTCCTAGCCGCCCTCCGCGAATTTGTAGCGGCCGCCTTCTGAGGCGGGCGCCTTTCTCCATGCCGCCACCGCTAATTGACAACCGAACTCCGAAAACTAATAACTTAAATCAACTCCAAAAACTCGCACAAGGAAACGAACAAACTCCATGGCCAACCGACCGAAACCTCTCCTACTCACCGTCCTCGACGGCTGGGGCTACCGCGCCGAATCCAAAGGCAACGCCATCGCCCTCGCGCGCAAACCCAATTACGACGAACTCCTCCGCAAATTTCCCAACACGCTGATCCAAACCTCCGGCCCCGCCGTCGGCCTTCCCGAAGGCCAGATGGGCAACAGCGAAGTCGGCCACCTCAATATCGGCGCCGGCCGCGTCGTCCACATGGACATCACCCGCATCGATCTACTCATCGCCAACAAGCAGCTCGATCAGGTACCGCTCTTCCAGCAAGCCATGGAGCGCGGCCGCCAGCGCCAACTCCATTTCCTCGGCCTGCTCAGCGATGGCGGCGTGCACTCCCACATCAATCATCTCTTCGCGCTCCTCGAAATGGCCAAGCGCTATCAAGTCGAAAAAGTCTTCGTCCATTGCTTCATGGACGGCCGCGACACTCCTCCCAACAGTGGCCGCGACTTCATCCGCAAGCTCCAGCAGAAAATGCGCGAACTCGGCGTCGGTCAGATCGCCACGCTCGTCGGCCGTTATTACGCCATGGACCGCGACAACCGCTGGGAGCGCGTCGAACTCGCCTATCGCGCCCTCGTCCACGGCGATGCCGAAATCAAAACCAACGATCCCGTCGCCGCCTTGCAGCAAAGCTACGAACAAGGCGTCACCGACGAATTCGTGAAGCCCATCGTCGTCACTACTGGCCCCGGCGCGGGCGCGCCTCCCGTCGGCCTCATCCGCGATGACGACGCCGTCATCTTCTATAATTTCCGCGCCGACCGCGCCCGCCAGATCACCTTCGCCCTCGAGGCCCCCGACTTCGACAAATTCGCCGACCCCAAGCGCCCCAAAAACCTCTTCTACGTCGGCATGACCAAGTACGACAAAAACTGGCCCTGGCTCAAGTGCGTCATCACTCCCGAAAAACTCGAACAGATTCTCGCGCAAGTTTTTCAGGACCTGCGGTACAAAAATCTCCGCTGCGCCGAAACCGAAAAATATGCCCACGTCACTTATTTTTTTAACGGCGGCGTCGAAAAACCATTCGGCGGCGAAGAACGCATCCTCGTGCCCTCGCCAAAAGTCGCTACGTACGATCTGATGCCCGAAATGTCCGCCGCAGGGATTACTGACACGGTTGTGAACGCCATTGAAAAAGGCGAATTCGACGCCATCATTATGAATTACGCCAACGCCGATATGGTCGGCCACTCCGGCAAACTCGAAGCCGCCATAAAAGCCGTCGAAGCCGTGGACGCGGGCCTCGGTCGCATCTATCAGTCCCTGAAACCCCGCGGCGGCGCATGGATCATCACCGCCGACCACGGCAACGCCGAAAACATGATCGATCCCTCGACCGGCGGCCCTCACACCTATCACACCACCAATCCCGTCCCATTCATCTGCGTCACCGAAAACGACGCCCTGCAACTCGCCCGCGGCGGCGCCCTCCGCGACGTCGCTCCCACCATGCTCGGCATCCTCGGAGAACCCGCCCCCCCAGACATGACCGGCCGCGACCTCCGCCTGAAAAAGCCGTAGGGCCCGCCTTCCGAGGCGGGCCGTTGGAGCACCACGTATAATCAGTCCCATCGATTACCAAGGACCGGCCTTCCAAATGCCCCCAACCCGCCCCACACCCGACCAAACCAAACTCACCATCTGCGTCTCGCACCCCTTTAGCGAATGGCGCCCTCCCGTCTCCTTCTCCGACGCCATCCGTTCCCGCTGGCCCTCCATGCGAGTGGCCCACCTCCCCGATTTCAGTCGCCTCCCCGCCGAACTCCCGGACACCGACATCTTCGTCGGCTACTCCCTCCGCCCAAACCAACTCCTCGATGCAAAAAAATTAAAATGGATCCATTCCACCGCCACCGGTGTCGCGCAGCTCTCGTATCCTGAACTCCGAGACTGCGGAATCATCGTCACCAATCCCAAAGGCATCTTCTCCATTCCCATGGCCGAACACACCATGGGCCTGTTGATCGCCCTGGCCCGCAATTTTCCGGATTCCGTCCGCAAGCAGGATCGCGCGCACTGGTCCCAGCAAGACCTCTGGGACAAACATCCCCTCACCGAACTCAACGGCAAACTGCTGTTGATTGTGGGCTATGGCTCCATCGGCCACGAACTGGCGCGCCGCGCCAAAGCCTTCGATATGCGCGTCTGGGGAGTCTCCCGCTCAGGCAATGGCGACGCGACCCTTGCCGAAAAAATCCTGCCAATCGCGCAACTCTCCACGCTTCTTCCCCACGCGGACTACGTGGTCATCAGCGCCCCCGAAACCGCAGAAACGCGCCACCTGCTTGCCGCTCCGCAACTCGCTCTGCTCAAACCCTCCGCCCGCCTCATCAATGTCGCGCGCGGCTCGCTTTTGGATCAATCCGCGCTGATCGCCGCCTTGCACCAAAAAAAGATCGCCGCCGCCGCGCTCGATGTCACCGACCCGGAACCTCCCGCGCCCGATGACCCGCTCTGGAAAACGCCCAACCTTTTCATCACCCCGCACACCAGTGCCATCAGCGACCGTCTCTGGCCCCGTGAAACCTCTCTCCTCCTGGAATTATTGCAACGCTGGTTCGACGCCCGCGACCTCTTCAACCAGGTCGATCTCCACCGCGGCTACTAGCAACAACTTCGCGCAACGTCAGCGGATGTCATCCTGAGGCTATCCGACAAGAATAGCCGAAGGATCTCAACCTAAGAATTCTGCACAATGCTTAAATCGAGTACCAGCCCCGCCAGGGGCGGAAGAAGCTAGCCCAGCGCGCAAGCGCTGGGCTAGCAAGAGTAAGAAAAAACCAGCGCCGTAGGTGCGCCACATCTTCCCGCTCGCCGGGCTCAACACCATCACTCTTAATCCCCCACGCCACCTTTCACCGGCTGGTACCCCTCGCGCGCGTACACCACCAACTTTTGCTTTTTCCCTTTTTGATCGGTCACCACCAGCGGGCTGCCATCCGGCGCCACCAGCTCCACTTTGATCTTCCGGTACTTCCCGTCTTGGCTCTGGTTCGACGGTGTGTACGACAAGCTGTACTGGTGCCTCAAAAACGCCGCTACTTCGCGCATGATTCCCGGAATCTCCCCGTCAAACTGCGGGAACCACGACATTCCCCCGGTCATGTGCGCGAACGTCTTCAACTGATTTTCCGCTTGCAGAAAATCCAGCGTCGCCCGGCCGCCGAGCCTTCCATGCATCTCCATGTAGTTGCTGATGGGCTTGGCCACGCCGACGGCAAAAATTGTAGTATCCGTGTTGCGCAGTTGCTTCATCGTCTGGTCCAGCGTGTGCTTGGAAAACGTATCGATTCCCGAGGCCAGGATCAGTATCGATTTCTTTCCCCTCACGTCCTTCAATCGGTCGGTAGTATCCAGAATGGCATCGAACAAATTCGATTCGCTGAAGCCAGGGTAGTAGAGGTGCATGATCGCTGCTTCTACCTCTTCCTTGTTCTGCGTGAAATCCACTTCCGTTCGCGGCCGCATATCAAACGTAACCAGCGCAACCCAATCTTTCTGATTCAGGTTCGGGAACAACGCCTCTGCCCAATATTTTGCCTCGTATGAAAACCAGCCACCGGTGACATTGCTGAATTCCAATATGACTACCATGGTGATCGGCGCATCCGTCGGCGCGAAGTTCGTGATTTGCTGCGGCTGCCCGTCTTCCAGTACCCGGAAATTCTCCTTCTTCAGCCCTGGGATGATGTCCCCATTCTGCGTTGCCGCCACCACGTCCAGCGTCACCACCGGCACTTCCACAGAAATCGTTACCCCGGAATCCTGGGGCTTCTGCTGCTGCGGAGCTGCCGGCTTTTGCGCCGGCGCGGCGGGCGCCTGAGATGTCGGTTCCGGCCCTGCGGGAGCCTGCGCCCGCGTCACCGGGCTCCCCGCAAACAGTGCCGCCAACAATGCCGCTGCCGCCAAAACCCTCCAAATGCCTCGTCTCATCCTTTTATTCCCCTCTACTCTGCCGTAATTTTCTTAGATGCCCAAAACCGGCCCCGCGTCCACCACCGCTTAGGACGCATCCCGTGCGCCATACGTAACGCTAATTCACGTGTGTACCGGGCTGCTAAACTTCGCATGTTAGTATGAAATGTACTTGCGGCAAAATGGGTTTCCTTGGGGGTGTTTGGTGCTGCGTCGGCTCATCGTTCCTGCTGTTGCCAGCTTCGTCTTGTTCACTGGTTTGAATCCGCGGAACTTGAGCGCGCAAGTTTCTCAAAAACCCGCCGCCTTTGGCATTCCACAAGCCCCACCGCTGGTCGGCGACACCACTGCACTCGCCCTCGAAGCCCAAAACTGGCTCGTCGGCCTCGTCAAGATCAACACCACCAATCCCCCGGGCAATGAACAGGCCGCCGCAAAATATATCGCCGCCGTCCTCGCCAAGGAGGGCATCACCGCAGAGCTGCTCGACCTCGCCCCGGGCCGCAGCGCCGTCGTTGCCCGCCTTCGCAGCACCGTCATCGCCGATCCCTCCCGCGCGCTTCTCCTCGTCGCGCACATGGATGTCGTTGGAGTGGACCGCGGCAAGTGGTCCGTGGACCCCTTCGGCGGTGTCATCAAGGACGGCTATCTCTGGGGCCGCGGCTCTATTGACGATAAAAGCATGGTCGCCGCCAATCTCGCCGCGTTCATCGCTCTCAAACGAGGCAATGTCCATTTGAATCGCGATGTCATTTTCCTCGGCACCGCCGACGAAGAGCAGTTCGGCGACTCCAGCATGAAAATGGTCATCGCCAAATACTGGAATAAAATTGCCGCCGGTTACGCCATCAACGAAGGCGGCCAGGTCGTCCTCAAAGACGGCAGGGTTCAGTACGTCGCCATTCAGGTCAGCGAAAAAGTTTCCGTCAACGTGGAGCTCACCGCCACCGGCAAGGGCGGCCATTCTTCCACTCCCTCGAAAGATAATCCCGTCGTGCACATTGCCGCCGCCGTCGACAAGATTGGCAATTACACTGCCCCGGTGCACCTCACCTCCGTGGTCCGCCGCTACTTTGAAGCCCTTGCTCCTCTTGAGGACGAAGAAACCAGCAAGTGGATGCGCGTCGTGGATACTCCTGACCGCGGCGAACACGCCCAGCGCTATCTTTCCGACACCAACCCCACGTGGAATTCCATGATGCGCGATACCGTTGCACCCACGATTCTGCAAGCCGGTTTCCGCGCCAACGTCATTCCCTCTGAAGCCCACGCCACCATCAACGTGCGCCTGGTCCCCGGCGATACCATCGATCTCTTTGTCAACGACCTCAAGAAACTAGTAAACGATCCGCAAATTCGCTGGGATATTTCGCTCGATGGCGGATTCGCCGCGCCCAACTCTTCGCTGGACACCGATTTCTACGCCCTGATCAAAAAAGTGAGCGCCCAGGAATTCGGCGGCGTGCCCGTCCTGCCCTATATGTCCACCGGCGCCACCGATTCCGCGCAACTCCGCCTGCACAGCGTGCAAGCCTACGGCCTGCGCCCAATCCCTCTCTCAGAAGCAGACTCCGCCCGCGTCCACGGCGATGAAGAACGCCTCCCCCTCGCCTCCTTCGCCAAAGGAGTAGACTGCCTCGTCCACATCGTCGCCGAATTCTCCGTCAACAAATAATTTTCCTGTAGGGCCCGCCTTCCGAGGCGGGCCGCTTCGCATACAGTGCGCATGCCGATGCCACCACCTTGTCATGCTGAGGACCGCGCCTTCCGCGGCCCGAAGCATCTCACCGTAATGTCCTTCCACCATCTCTGCATGCCCCCCGCCTCCTCCGCTTCGCGCTACAATACAACCTCGATGACCTCGCGCCACTCCAAAATCGTCTGCACCATCGGCCCCGCCACTCATTCGCCGCGCATGATCCGCCGCCTCATCCAATCCGGCATGGACGTGGCTCGCCTGAATTTTTCCCACGGCACCCACGAAATGCACGCGCATACCATCGCCATGATCCACGCCAGCGCCGCCGAACTTGGCAAAACCGTTGGCATCCTCGCCGATTTGCAGGGCCCCAAAATTCGCACAGGCGCGCTCGCCGGCGGCGGCACCGTCACGCTTCGCTCCGGCCAGCGCTTCACCATCACCACCGCGAAAATCCTCGGCGATTCCACGCGCGTCAGCACCATTTTTCGCCCGCTCCCCCGCGAAGTGCACTCCGGTGATCGCATCCTCCTCTCGGACGGCCTGATCGAATTGCGCGTCGAAAAAATCTCCGGCCCGGAGGTCATCTGCCGCGTCATCAATGGTGGCGCGCTCGGCGAACACAAAGGCATCAACCTTCCCGGCGTGAAGCTCCGCGTCCCCGCGCTAACCGAAAAAGACCGCCGCGATCTCCGCTTCGCCCTGGAGCACGGCGCGGACTACATCGCCGTCAGCTTCGTCCGCCGTCCCGAAGACGTGCTTCTTGCCAAATCCCTCATCCGTCGCGCAAAAAAATCCACGCCGGTCATCGCCAAGCTGGAAAAACCGGAAGCTATTGAAAATCTGGAAGGAATTCTGCGTGTCTCGGATGCCGTGATGGTCGCCCGCGGCGACCTCGGCGTGGAAATGAATCCCGAAAAAGTTCCTGTCGTTCAAAAAAACATCATCGCGCGCGCCCGCGAATTTCGCCGCCCGGTCATCACCGCCACGCAGATGCTGGAGTCCATGACCCAGAATCCGCGCCCCACCCGCGCCGAAGCCTCGGACGTCGCAAACGCCATCTTCGACGGGTCCGACGCCGTCATGCTCTCCGCCGAAACCGCTTCCGGCAACTACCCCATCGAAGCCGTCTGCATGATGGCCCGCATCATTCAGGAAGCCGAAGCCAGCATCCAGGAATATCCCCGGCCGAACTCCACTCAGGAACGCCTCAAGGTCGCCGAAACCGTCGCCGAACTGGTCTGCCACGCCTCCCGCGAATTGCACATGAAGTTGATCGCCGTCTTTACCCACAGCGGATTCACCGCGCGCCTCGTCTCCCGCTATCGCCCGCTCGTTCCCATCGTCGCCTTCTCTCCCGAAGCGGAAACCCGCCGCCGCATGTCTCTCTACTGGGGCGTCACTTCCCGCACCATTCCCGATGTCAAGAAAATCGAAGGTCTCGCGGTAGTCGCCGAAAAACGCCTCCTCGAAGAACGCCTGGTGAAAAAAGGCGACGTCATCGGCATCGTCGCCGGCACCCCCATGGGCATCCGCGGCACCACCAATTTCATGAAATTCCACGTAATCGGCAGCCTCTAGCAAACCCGCCAACGTCCGCCGTATGTAGTGGACGAACTTCAGATCGGCCACCCCGTCCCAGGTAGCACAGGCTTTAGCCTGTGCAGTCCTCTGTTCCGCCCAACCGCCGCCAGCGACTCGCCCACCTCGAACTTACCGACGCACCACACACACCTGTCATGCTGAGGCCCGCGCCTTTCGCGTGCCGAAGCATCTCACCGTACTGTCCTAAGAAAAACCCGCGGAGAACCCGCAAGTCACTTCCCGCCCAAATCCCTCAATTTACCCAATGATCCGGCCCCGACGGCGGCTCATCCTTCTGCTTCTTCATATACACCTGAAATCTCTTCTTGTTTCGCTCATACTTCCAATCCGCCACTTCATTCCGCACTCGGTATAAAAACGAGCCGCGCCGCAAGTAAATCCATCCGATCAGCATCCCGCCCAGATGGCACAAGTGGCTCACGCGGTCGCCGGTCTCTCCCAGCGTGGCGAAAAATTCGATCGCCGCCATCACCGCCACAAACGGCCGCATCGGTATCGTCAACGGCAGGGGAAACAGCCAGATCCGCCGGTCTGGAAACAAGATCGCGTTCGCGATCAATATCCCAAATATCGCGCCAGAGGCTCCGATCGTTGGCACATACGAAGGCTGCACGTGCCACAGCATCGGGGTCACCTTCACCAGGATCGTGATAATCCCCGCGCCCACTCCGCAAATGAAAAAATAATTCAAGAACCGGTTCTTGCCCCACACCAGTTCCAGTTCCCGCCCAAACATCCACAGCATCAGCATATTGATCAGCAGGTGCCACAACCCGCCATGCAGGAAAATGTAGGTGAATGGCTGCCACAGGCGCAGTCCGGGAATCGGTCCCAGCGGCACCAGTCCGAACCAGTGATTCAGCCATGCCGTCGCGTAGGGCGGCAGGAACAGCGTCACCAGTGTCTGCACCAGGAACACTCCCGTGCAGATCATCACCAGCAGTTTTACCCCTGGCGTGATAAACCCGCGCCAGTCAAATCGAACCTTTGGCGCGCCGAAGAACGAGCTCATAATTGCAGTGTACGGCCTCCGCCCGAACCCGTCAAAACCCGATTTTTCTGTCCGGCAATCTTAATTCTTGGTGCGCGCGGCCATGCCCGTTCTGGGCATTGCGTTCCTCTCTGAAACGAATTCAGACCTCGCGCCCCAGCCAATATTTCCCCGCACCCAAGCGCTTTCTCCCGCGCCGGTTTGCCGTTCTGCGCACTTCCTCAACATCCAGTGCGCCTTAATCCGCCGCGTCCATTCGATGCATTGACCTTAAACAGTTCTAATTTCTCGTTCCTCTCTCATGGTTTCCAAATTGCATGACCTTCCGTGTGCCCATAGGGATGGGCCTGCGTCATGGACGAACTGGTTAAAGACTTCTTGCAGGAAAGCACGGAGAACCTCGATCGTCTCGATCAGGAATTCGTCCACCTTGAGTCGGACCCCAGCAACAGCGAACTGCTCGGCAGCATTTTTCGCACCATTCACACCATCAAGGGCAGTTGCGGCTTCCTCGGCTTCACCAAACTGGAAAAGCTTACCCACGCTGGCGAAAGCTTGCTCTCCCAGATGCGCGCCGGTGAATTGGTTCTGAATTCCGAAATTGCCGACCACCTCCTCGAAATGGTGGACGCCGTTCGCGCACTGCGCTCCGAAATTCGCACCACGGAATCCGAAGGCTCGCGCGACTATCTCGATCTCGTGGACCGCCTGAAAAAACTGCTTACCACCGCTCTGCCCGCCGCAAGCATTGCCGCAACTCCTCCACCTGCGGAGATTGCCCCGACCTCCATTAGCCAGGACATTGCCAACAATCTCGAGAAAAAACCAGAATTTGAGAATCAGAAAACAAGTCCACCCGACGCTCCGCCCCCCCAACAAAGGGCAGCCGCGAGAAGAAAATCGCCAAATCCGGCGTCGTCCCGGCGCGCCTCGGCGGAGCCCTCGTCCACCAGGGCCGCGTTCGTCCGGAAGAAATCCTCCGCGCGTTGCAGATGCAGGAGGCTGGCGACACCCGGCGCATCGGCGAAATCCTGATTCCGCCACCACCAGCGAAATGTCCCGCAACCTCACGCAAGCCGCCAAGGGTGCCGGTCAAGTCACCGACAACATCAACGGCGTCGCCGAGGCCGCGCAAAACACTTCGCGCGGCGCTTCAGACTCGCAAAAGGCCGCCCAGCAACTCGCCAAAATGTCCACGGATTTACGCGCCCTGGTGGATCAATTCAAAATCGAAAACCCCCGCCCAGGCAGCTCACGAGGAAGCGCCGATTCCTCTCCGCGCCGTCAAGGCTCACCTGCCCCCACCGAATCCCGCGAAGAAATCTTCACCCGCTGAACCCCCTCCGGTAGCACGGGCTTTAGCCTGTGCAGAGATCCAACCCGCCCAAGGATCGCCATTCTCCAGAATGGCCCTCCTTCATTTCTTTTCTCTTCTCTTTCTCTCTAATCCAATTTCTTCCGCGCAAAATGAAACAACGACCCTGCCAACAACAAAAACATAAACGCCCCAAACAAATTGCTAGTCGCCAGCCCACCCAATATCTTCGGTCCCACCGCAAATAGGTCCGGCCGCCACGGCAGCCGCAGCACGCTCGAAAACCAGTGCGGCACGTGGTTCGATATTTCCGGGTCCTGCAGCAAATTGATCACAATTCCCAGCAGTCCGAAAATTCCCCCCGCCGCAATCAATCCGCTTGAGTAAAGCGCTCCCGGACTCGCCTCGCTGTCTCCCTCGCTTTTTTCTTTCAAGCTCGCATCCACGGCCCAGCGCACCAGCCCACCCGCGAACATCGCCGCCGTTGTCGCAATCGAAAGATACATCCCGGTCGCAAACGCCAGCGACCTCACGCCCAGAATTTCCACCGCGATCACCATCGCCACACCCATCAGCACCAGCCTCCACGGCAGCCGCTGGTTCAAAATCCCGCTAATCACCGTGGCCATCAAACGCGCTTGCGGAGCCGGAGCCTTGTCGCCTCCGATTCCCTGCGCCCACAGATATTCGATCCGGTTCGTCGAGTTGTCGTAGAGATATTCCCCATCGGCGATCTCATGCGACCCCAGCACATTGATCAGCACATAATTCTTCCCCTCGTAGGTGAAATCCGGTCGCTCCACCTTCACGCCGGAAGGCAGCGCCTGCAGATTCACGGCGATTTGCGTCGGGATGTAGCGCTCCAGCCCCTTGTTCATCAGGTTCAGCGTCGCGCCGATGGCCACCGTCGAAACCGTCACGCCCACCAGCAATCCCAGCTGCTGCCAGAAGGGAGTCGCCCCCACAAGAAATCCCGTCTTCAGATCCTGGGAAGTGGCGCCCGCAATCGCCGCCGCGATGCACACCACGCCGCCAATCATCAGCGCCAGCACCGCGTAGTTCGGCGCCGTCCACCCCGCAAGAAAGAAAATCGCGCACGTGGCCATCAGCGTGGCGATGCTCATCCCGCTGATCGGGTTCGACGAATTTCCCAGCAATCCGCTGATCCGGCTGGCCACCGTCACAAACAAAAACCCAAACACCACCACAAACACGGCCGCGAACAGATTTTGATACCACGCGGTCCCTGCGCCCTTCATCGGATGGAACGTCAGCATCACCCACATCATCACCACGATCAGCGCGGATCCCACCACCACCCACTTCATCGGCACGTCCCGCTGCGTCCGCTCGCTGCTCACCGCCTCGGGCGAGCCTTCCTTTCGCGCGTCCTTCAATCCAGCCGTCAGCGCCGAAACAATCGTTGGCAGCGTGCGCATCAGCGTGATCAATCCCGCCGCCGCCACCGCTCCCGCCCCCATCGGCCGGATGTAGCTTCTCCACAAATCATCCGGCGACATCAGCGGTATCGGAATCGTCGAGGGATAGATCGGCGTGTTGCCGGCCAGTTGCCCGTAAAACTTGATCGCCGGCATGATCACCAGCCACGAAACGATGCCGCCCGCAAACAAAATTCCCGCCACCTGCGGCCCGATGATGTAGCCCACTCCCAGATATTCAGAGGTCACTGCCGCCCGAAACGACGCGCCCGGAAACCATCCCGGCCTCGCTTCCGGCTGCCCCGTCCACGCCTGCACCGTGTTCATCAGAAACGTATAGACGCCGCCCAACCCCAGTCCCCAGAACACCCGCCCGGCAAACGATCCGCCGCGCTCCCCCGCCACCAGCACGTCTGCGCAGGCCGTGCCTTCCGGAAACGTCAGGTTCCCGTGCTCCTTTACAATCAGTTGCCTGCGTAGCGGGATCATGAACAGCACGCCCAGCCATCCGCCCAGCAGCGCCATCGGGAAAATTCGCCAAAACGTAAACTCCGATCCAAACCCCAGGAAGATCAGCGCCGGCAGCGTGAACATCACCCCCGCCGCCAGCGATTCCCCCGCCGATCCCGTCGTCTGCACAATGTTGTTTTCCAGAATCGTCGCGCGCCCAAACGCCCGCAGAATGCTGATGGAGAGCACCGCAATCGGAATCGACGCAGAAACCGTCAGCCCCGCGCGCAGTCCCACGTACACAGACACCGCGCCGAACAGCAGCCCGAACAATCCGCCCAGCACCACCGCGCGAAACGAAAATTCCACCACGCTCTGCGCTGCCGGCACATACGGCTGGAACTCACCTGTGCTGCCCCCGGGATTCCATGGACGGTCGCTCAACGTGTTCCCCCCTGCGGAAGTTTTTAACGATTGCAAAACTCAGTTTGTTTCCGTGTGCCCGGATTATGCCCCACACCGCCCCCCGCGCAAAGTGCTTCCTCGCGTTCGCGTCGAGCATGGTCCCGTGGTCCTCTTGACATCATTCGTACTAGTCAGTATTGTCACCGTCATTCGGTAGCAGAGTCGGTTTGCTCGGACTTTGTGGCCCGCCCATCTCCAGATTTCGCACGTTGGCTTTGAGGTGTGCCCGTCTGTCCGTTTTCGCCGGCCATCTTTCTTTTCCGGGAGCCAAGCGTGAACTTCCGCCGCCTCGCCATTCTCTCGATTGTCGTTTCTGCCTGCTTCGTCTATCAGCCCTTTCGTTCCACCAATGCCGGCGAAGACTGGCAGCCCATCGATCCCGCCGACCTCAAAATGACCAGCGAGCCCAAAGCCCCCGGCGCCCCTGCCATCTACCTCTACCGCCAGGTGGACCGCAACGATTCCGGCCGCGCCGCCAGCGAGTTCAACTACCTCCGCATCAAAATTCTCAATGAAGAAGGTCGCCGGTACGCTGACGTCGAGATTCCCTACGTCAAGGAGGAAGCCGGCATCAATATCAGCAATATTCGTGCGCGGACAATTCGCCCGGACGGCACCGTCGTCAATTTCGACGGCAAGATCTATGACAAGACCATCGAAAAAACAAAAGGCGTCAAAACGCTGGTGAAGACTTTTTCCATTCCCGATGTTCAGGTCGGCAGCATCGTCGAATACCATTGGAATTACAATTTTACCGACAACTACATTTTCAATTCCTATTGGAGCGTCAGCGACGAGCTCTTCACCCGAACAGCTAAATTCAGCCTCAAGCCTTTTCCGGAATGGGCTCTCCACTGGGCATGGCCCGCGGGTCTTCCTCCGGGTACGGATCCTCCCAAGGAAGGACCCGACAAGTTCATCCGCATGACGGCCACCGATGTCCCTGCTTTCCAGGTGGAAGACTACATGCCTCCAGAGAACGAGCTGAAATACCGCGTTGTCTTCATCTACAGTCAAGACGGCTTCGAGGAAGATCCCGGCAAGTTCTGGCGGAAATTCGGCAAAAAGCAGAACGATAAGCTGGAGAGTTTCATCGGCAAGCGCAAGGATCTCGAAGCGGCTGTCTACCAGATTGTTTCGCCTTCCGATTCTCCCGACGCGAAAATGCGCAAGATCTACGCCCGCGTCCAGCAGTTTCGCAATCTCAGCTACGAAAACGTCAAATCCGAAGAAGAACTCAAGCGCGATAAACAGAAAAAGATTGATAACGCCGCTGATGTCCTCAAGAACGGGTACGCCTACGGCGGCGATCTCACCTGGCTCTTTGTCGGCTTGGCCCGCGCGGCCGGCTTTGAAGCGTCCGGTGCCTTCGTTTCCACCCGCAATGATTATTTCTTCAACGACAAGCGCATGAACGCTAATGAACTCAATTCCAACATCGCTGTCGTCAAGGTGGATGGCAAGGACGTCTACTGCGATCCCGGGTCCGCTTTTGTTCCCTATGGCTTGCTCCCCTGGTACGAAACGACCGTCAAGGGTCTCAAGCTGAATAAAGACGGGGGCACATGGATTCAAACTCCCATGCCCGATAGCGCCGCCTCGGAAATTCTGCGCACTGCCACTCTCAAGCTCACCGACGACGGCACTCTCGAAGGCAAAGTCTCCCTCAGCTTCACCGGCCTCGAAGCCATCTCCCGCCGCCACGAGTTCTACAATCAGGACGACGAAGCCCGCAAGAAATATCTCGAGGAACTCCTGAAGGACTATGTGCCCGCCGCCAGCGAGGTGGAACTTACCAAGCAACCCGAGTGGAAAAGTTCGGAAGCGCCGCTCACCGCCGAATTCGACATCAAAATTCCCGGTTGGGCCTCCGCCGCCGGCCATCGCGTGCTGATCGCCACGGGCATTTTTTCCGCCGGGGAAAAGCACACCTTTGAACACGCAAACCGCGTCAACGACGTTTATTTTGCTTATTCGTTTCGCACGGTCGACGACGTCTCCATCGAACTGCCGCTCGATTGGAAGGTGGACAAAGTTCCCGGCAATATTGACCAGGACGTCAAAGCCGCTCAGTACACTTTGAAAATCGAGCAGAAGCCCGGCAGCATCCATATTACGCGCGGCATCCGCAGCGACCTGTTGGTGGTTCCCAAGAATGCATATCCCGTTTTGCGTGATTTCTATCAGGCGGTGAAATCCGGTGATGAACAACAAATTGTCCTGCAGCCTGGCGCTTCGGCCGCCACGAACTGAACGCTCGCTCGCGGCCGCGGTCTACCTCGTGTTACTTTTTCTCGCGCACCCGTCCGGCGCTTTCGCGGGCGACGCGCCCGCCTGGATGCATGCTCTCACCAGCGCGCCACTTCCTCCCCACGACGAAAAAGCCGAAGCGGTTCTCCTCTATTCCGAGGAAATCCTCATCGTCCAGCCAAACGGGAATCTCAAGGAAATCGACCGCAACGCTTATAGAATTCTTCGCCCCGGCGGCAAACACTTCGGCAAATTGACCCTGCCGTTCGACTCCGAAACGCGCATCGAGAAAGTCCATGGCTGGTGCATTCCCGCCCAGGGCAAGGACTATGAAGTGAAGGACAAGGACCTCATCGAAAGAGGCTATTTGAATGAAGAAGGCGGCATTCTCCTCACCGACGTTCGCGCCAAAATCATGGAGATTCCCGCTGCCGATCCCGGCAACATCATCGGCTACGAAGTCGAACACGAAGATCGTCCCTACGTGCTCCAGGATGAATGGTATTTCCAGGAATCCGTTCCCGTGGGGGAGTCTCGCTATACGCTGGAACTTCCTCCTGGCTGGGAATACAAAGCGGTGTGGATCAATCACCCGGAAGTTCAGCCGGCCTCGATTGGCAACAATCAATGGCAGTGGCTGCTCACTAAGATTCCCGAAATCAAGCCGGAAGAGGACATGCCGCCGTGGAGAGGTGTTGCGGGACTCATGGTTGTTGCACTCATCCCGCCCGGCGGCGCCAATCATGGCTTTCTCACCTGGTCGGAAATGGGCGCCTGGTATAACGGGCTGCTGCTGAATCGACGCGATGCCTCCCCTGCCATCAAACAGAAAGTCACCGAGCTCACCGCGAATAAGCCTACCCAACTTGCCAAAATGCAGGCGCTCGCCGAATTCATGCAGAAGGATATTCGCTACGTGGCCATCGAACTGGGCATCGGCGGCTGGCAGCCGCATGCGGCCGACGAAACTTTTTCGCACCGCTATGGCGACTGCAAAGATAAAGCCACGCTGCTCTCCTCCATGTTCAAGGAAATCAACATCGATTCCTATCACGTGGTGATCAATACCGAACGCGGCGGCGTCACGCCGGCCACTCCTCCGCACGTCGGTTCGTTCAATCACGCAATTCTTGCCATTCACCTCCCGGACACGCTCGACGATCCGTCTCTCGTCGCCACCATCAAAGATCCCAAACTAGGTCGCCTGCTCTTTTTCGACCCCACCGACGAGGTCACGCCTTTTGGCGATCTGCACGGCCCGCTGCAGGCCAACTTTGCTCTTTTGGTCACGCCGGATGGAGGCCAACTCGTCCAGCTCCCGCAGTTGCTCACTTCCACCAACGGCACCACGCGCACCGGCACCTTCACGATTGATGCCCGGGGCGTGCTGGTGGGCAGCGTCCATGAAGTGCGCGTCGGCGACGCCGCGTGGTATCAACGGTGGTCTTTGCGCGATGTGCAAAAGGAAGCGGATCGCATCAAGCCGATCGAACAATTGATGTCGCACTCCATGGGCACATTTCAAATCACCAAGGCCACGGTCACGAATCTGAAGCAATACACGCTGCCGTTCGGTTACGACTGGTCTTTCAACGCGATTGATTACGGCAAACTTGCGGGCGAGCTGCTGCTTGTTCGCCCCCGGGTCGTCGGCGTCAAAGCCACCGGTCTTCTGGAAACCAAGGAACCCCGGAGGTATCCTGTGGAGTTTGAAGGGCCGCAACGCGACACAGACACCTTCGAGATTACAATCCCTGCCGGCTACGTCGTGGATGAGCTTCCGCCCGCCACCGACGTGGACTACAGCTTTGGCAGCTACCACAGCAAAACTGAGGCTTCTGGCGGCGCCATCCGCTACACGCGCACATTTGAGATCAAGGAACTCAGCGTCCCCGTCGCGAAAGCCGAAGACCTGAAAAAGTTTTACCGCATCATCGCCAGCGACGAACGCAGCACCGCCGTCCTGAAACCCGCTGCCGCGCACTAGCCCCTTAATCCACAGCATGTTTGGCGGCTGGTCTGAAGTCCGGCCACTCCATTTAGTCTGCCGAAAAATGAATGTCCCGAATCCGCGTCTGTTATAGTGCGGAAACAGGAGAAATCATGAGCCTTTCCGAACAATTGCAGAAAGATATCGTCGCGGCGATGAAAGCCAAGGAAGAGATGCACCTCAGCGTCCTGCGCATGGCCAAGGCCGCGCTCCAGCTCAAGGAAGTCGAAAAAATGCGCAAGCTCGACGACACCGAATCCATCCAGTTGCTGCAAACCCTCGTGAAGCAGCGCAAGGAATCCATTGACCAGTTCACCAAAGGCGGCCGCCAGGACCTCGTGGACAAGGAAAACGCCGAACTCAAATTTCTCGAAGCCTATCTTCCCGCCGGCGCCACCGAAGCCGAAATGGACGCCGCCATCCAGAAAGCCATCGCCGATACAGGCGCCACCTCCATGAAACAAATGGGCAGCGTAGTAAAAGCCGCCAAAGACGCCCTCACCGGCAAATCCATAGACGGCAAAGCCCTAAGCGACCGCGTCCGCGACCGCCTCTCCAAACTAACCTAACTCCCGCCCACCATCACCACGTGTTATCCAACTCCTACCACTTGTCATCCTGAAGCTATCCGACGAGGATGGCTGAAGGATCTCAACCTAAACCCCACCACAAAACCCCACCACAAAATCCCTCATACTACTCCTGACCCCCATGCCCCTCCCCAACCAAATCCACCTCCGCTACACCGAACAAGACGCCGGCCACCTCAGCGTCCGCCCCGTCATCAACCAAACCTTCCGCCTCCACGAACTCGTCGACATGGTCGTAAGCGTCGCCGGCAAAGACCCCGCCCGCGTCCACCAGATCTTCCGCACCGGCAGCGTCATCTTCAACGGCTACCGCTACTGGTGGAACCCGCTCTCTCCCGACTCAGGCGAAATCGAAACGCTGCTCGCCCAATTTCCCGACGACGATCCCGCTCGCGTCTTCGTGCCCTCGCAAGCCATCGCAGCCCTGCTGGAAATGGGCGGCGGCCCCCAGCGCGTCGTCACCGAAATCCTCCGCCAGGATGCAGCCCAGAAAAAACTCTTCGCCAAGCAATCCCCATGGGACATCCTCCTCGCCTGGGCCGCCAACAAGCCCGCCCGCTACGAAAAATTCGACCACGCCCGAAAAGCCGACCTCTTCCGCATCTCCCTCCCCTTCGACCAGGCCCACCACCTCCAGGCCGCCATCCTCAACGCCGCCCCCCGCAAACTTAAATTCCGCCTCTCCACCCTCCGCACCCCATCAACAATCACCTTCCTCAGCCCAAGAAACTAATCCCAGTCCTTTGTAGGGGCCGGGTTCGCCCAGGGCTGTCCAAATTAGGATGGCGGCGGTGTTAGGAACCTTGAAAAGATTGAGACTTTGAGTGCAGAGAGCATTAATTTGTGTTCAGGTTGGGTGCCTGCTGTCCTAAAGAGCCAGTTTAAATTCCAGAATCAACTGGCCGTCATGCAGGCCGTCCAAGGCCGGAGGGGCTGGGAACGGTTCCTCCAGCCAGGTGTGCAAATCGCGGTAAACAAAGAGTTGTTGGCGCAGCAGCGCGACTAGATTGGATAGTGACCAGCCGTAGCGAGCCCGCAGTTGCAAGTATTTCAGCAGCAGTATGGCGATCAGTGCTGTCCAAATTTGGATGTGCAGTGCGTTGGCGCTGGTGCCCACGAAGGTTTTGATGCGTAGGTTCTGCTTCAAATAGCGGAAGAAGACTTCGATCCGCCAGCGTTCTCGATAGATTTGCGCGATGGTGCTGGAGCCAAAGCTCAAGTGGTTGCTCAGCAGTACCAGGACTTCCTGACGTTCCTCAATCCAAACTTCGACACGACGGAATCGCGCCGCTTGCCGGTAGTGGTGGCTGCCCAGCGATATGATTTCCTCTTTGAGGATGTGGCGATTTCTCGGAATAGGGCATTGTTCAAGAACACGGTAGTGCGCGTCGTGGCGCAGGCGAGTCACGAAGAACACGCCGCTATCGGTTAGCCGTTGCTACCACTGGTAGTCCACATAGCCGCGGTCAAAGACCAAGATCGTGCCTGGAGCAAACGGAAATTCACGCGCTACTTTCACCTCCGAGGCTTTTCCTTCGGTGATGACCGCATAGCACGGCAGATGTCCATCGTGGTCCAAAACCAAGTGCAGCTTCGCCGCGCCTTTGGTTTGCTGGTATTTTGCCCAATCAAACATGGTGGCGCAGAGTTCGATGATGGTGCCGTCGATGCTCAGCAGTGGATTGCGAAAACGGAAACCGTGTCGCGTGCCCGCCGCCTGCTGACAACGAGCAAACAAAATACCGAAGACCTTCTGATACAACTGCCAGGGTCGGTGCTCATTGGCATAGGCGAGCGTGGACTTGTTGGGCGCCTGAGGAACGCCGAGATGCTTCAACTTGCCTTCACAACCCGCGAGGCCGCCGCAAATCTCACGCAACGAACGGGCTGGCCCCAACTGGCAAAACAGCATCGCAACGAATTGGCCCCAGCAGGTAAATCCGCGAGCAGGACGCTCGGCGCGGGTCTCTCGAACAGCCTGTTCAAATTCCAGACGGGGAAAGAACTGCAATAACTGAGAAACTATGCTGCATACTCGGTTCAAGGCGGAATCTCCTGTCCTTAGCGTTGGTTCTTGTCACGGAACCCAACCTAAAGTAACAGGTCTTTCCGCCCTTCCTTGAAAACCTAATTTGGACAAGCCTGGGGCTTGCCCGGCCCCTCTTGGATGTAGCCCACGCCGATACCCACACCAACACCACCCACCCCACCGCAACCCTCGCCTCACCCAAACCCCCCGAATCCTCTACCAACCCAAACAGAACCGATAGCGGGCCCGCCCGCCGTAGCCGCGTCTTTTGCGGCGAAGGCGGGACTTCCTGTCTTCCTCCCGATTTCTACAACCACTTCCACCCCATTGACCCATCGCTCCCCCGCGGCTCGCAAGACCTCTCGAAAAGCATTCCCCATCCCGACGCCGCCGAATGCCGTCGCCTCGAAGCCCGCCGCGGCCTCAACTTCAATCGCCGCCGCTCCCAACCCGTTCCCCGATGGTGACCCGGTCTCCCAATCCACGTACTGGCCGGCCTCCAGGAATGGGTCGCGGCGATTTGACACTCCCGCGCGAGCCAAGTAATTTTAAATGTTTACACTTCCTGGGAAGAGACTGCAGTGTCCCCGCCGCGGCTTTTACCCCGAATAGAGGACTCATGAAGGTCATCGTAGCGGACAAGATCAGCGATCGCGGTATCGAACTGCTGAAAGAAACCGGCTGGAACATCGTTTTAACCAACAAGGACACCCTCAACGCGGAGTTGGCGGATGCCGACGCGTTGATCGTGCGCAGCGCCACCAAGGTAACGCCCGCGCTGCTGGATAAGGCCCCGCGGCTGCGCGTGGTGGGCCGCGCCGGGGTTGGCGTGGACAACATTGACCTGGACGAAGCCACCAAGCGCGGCATCCTGGTGATGAGCACGCCGGGCGGGAGTTCCGTGAGCGTTGCGGAACATACGTTCGCGCTGCTGCTGGCGCTGGTTCGCCAGCTGCCGAAATTCGACGCCGCCATGCGCGAAGGCCGCTGGGAAAAATCATCGTCGGGCGCGGAAGTGCGTGGCAAAACACTGGGCTTGATCGGCCTGGGCCGCATCGGCAGCGAAGTGGCCACGCGCGCCGATGGGTTTGAAATGCGCGTGCTGGCCTACGATCCCTTCATCAGCGAAGCCGCAGCGCGTGAATTTTCCGTGGAGCTGGTGCCGCTGGAAAAACTTTATGCGGAAAGCGATTTTATTTCGCTGCACACGGCGGTGAGCCCGCAGACCAAGGAAATGATCAACGCGGCCAGCATCGCCAAAATGAAGAAGGGCGTGCGCATCATCAACGCGGCGCGCGGCGAATTGATTCATGAAGCGGATCTGGCGGAAGCGATCAAAAGTGGCCACGTCGGGGGCGCGGCGCTGGACGTCTTCGCGGAAGAGCCGCCGAAAAACTGCCCGTTGATCGGTTTGCCCACGGTGATTTCCACGCCGCACGTTGCGGGATCCACCGCCGAGGCGCAGGAAGAACTCGGCACGCAGGTGGCCGTGCAAGTGCGCGATTACCTGGTGGAGGGCATCATCCGCAACGCGGTGAATCTGCCCGCGCTCTCGCCGGAACAATATCGCCGCGTCCGGCCGTATCTTGCGCTTGCCGAACGCCTGGGCTCGTTCGTCTCGCAAGCTGCGGCCACGCGCCCGGCGCGCATCCGCATTCGCTACGCGGGAGAAGTGGCGGAAGTGGGCACTCACCTTTTGCGCAGCGCGGTGCTGGCCGGGATGCTCAACGCGATTCTCGATGAAAAAGTCAACGTGGTGAACGCCCCCGCCGTTGCTGCCGCACGCGGACTCACCGTGGAAGAAGAAACCCGGCGTCGCGAGCACGGCTTTCCGCACACGCTGGAAGTCTCCGCGCTGCCGGATAAATCCGGATCGGCGGCATTCACCGCGGAAGGAACGGTTCTGCACGACGGCTCGCCACGAGTGATCCAGATCGACGGCATCCCGTTGGAAGCGCAGCTGAACGGCACAGTATTGTTTTTGCGCAATGAGGATCGCCCCGGCGTGATCGGCCATGTAGGAGGCGCGCTGGGCAAAAGCGGCGTCAACATTGCCACATTTGCGCTGGGCCGCCGCGACAATTCGCCCGGCGCGGAAGCGGTTGCCCTGATTCGAGTGGACGGCGACGTCTCCGAATCGATCCTGGAACCCGTGCGCCAGCATCCGGCGATTACGCAGGCCCGCCTGATCCATCTGGGCAAAGCCTGAGTTTTCTTTGATTTCCCCGCGATTCGCGGCTTCCGAAAAAGTCTCACTAACCTTTTTGGAGCCCCGGCGTCTATCCACCTAACTCGAAGGATGCGTTCGGTGGTTTGGTCGTTCGGGGTTGTCCGTATCCTATTTCGCAACGCCAAAGGAAACGGCGCTCCCTACGTGGTGGACTCTCAGTTCGTGACCTAACTTTTTTTACCGGTGCACGAAAGGGGTTCTACCATGTCTCGGAATCTGCCCGAGCGTATTTTTCTTGCTCTCATCTTTTTCTTCACTTGCGTATCCCTCTCCTGCGCCCAATCAGGAACAACCACTTTACGAGGAACCGTAACTGACACCAGCGGCGCTGTTGTTCCCGGTGCCGCCGTAAATCTCGCTAGCTCGGAAATTGGCGTCAACCTCAGCGGGGAAACGGATAAAGATGGCGCGTATCAATTTCGGGAAGTGCGGCCATCCACTTACACGCTGACAGTTACCGCTCCGGGATTTGCGCCGTTCAAACAATCTGGATTGGTTTTGCTGGTCTCGACGCCGGCGACCAGCGACATTCAACTGCAGGTGGCTTCGGGCACGACCACCGTGGAAGTGCAGGCGGGCACGCAGACGATCAATACGCAAGACGCCTCGTTGGGCAATGCGTTTGACTCCAAGCAGATTCTGGCACTGCCCTTCGAAGGACGCGATGCCGCGGGTGTGCTCAGCTTGCAGCCGGGCGTAACCTACGTTGGAACGAATCCAGACGACAACGTGGATACGCGCAACGGCGCGCTGAATGGCGGCCGCAGCGACCAATCGAATATCACGCTGGATGGCGTGGACAACAATCCGCAAAGCACCGGCAAAGCGTTTACCGGCGCGGTGCGTTCCACGCTGGATTCCATCGAAGAATTCCGCGTAACCACGATCGGCGACAATGCGGATCAGGGTCGTTCATCGGGCGGACAGATCGCGCTGGTCACCAAGAGCGGCACGAATTCGTTTCACGGGTCGCTCTATGAACAGCACCGGCCGACAGTTACCGCGGCGAACGACTGGTTCAACAAACAGGCTGAATTCGCAAGCGGCCTGCCCAACGTGCCGGGGAAAATTATCCGCAATACATTTGGCGGTTCGATCGGAGGTCCGATCAAAAAAGACCGTCTGTTTTTCTTTGGAACATATGAAGGCCAACGCCTGGCTGAAAACCAGCAGGAGCAGCGAAATGTTCCCACCGCGAACCTACGCGATGGAGTGATTTTCTACCCTTGCGCGAATGGTTTACAACAATGCCCGGGCAACACGGTACAAGGGTTGACGCAAATGTGGACGGCGCCGGCCGGCGCTTACGCGGTGGGTCCGGCGCAGATCGCGCAAATGGATCCGAACTGCACGGCGATCGGATCGTGTCCGAATGGCCCAGGGGTGAATCAATTTGTGGCCAATGCGCAGGGCACAGGGGTATTCCAGCAGTATCCGCAGTCAAACTCCGGCATCTGCGGAAACGCCGATGGTTTCAACATTGCTTGTTACAGTTTTTCGGCGCCGAATCCCACGCACCTGAATACGACGATCGTCCGGCTCGACTACAACCTCAATAAGGCCGGCACGCAGCGATTGTTCCTTCGCGGGAATTATCAGACGGACTTGACGGACCAACCGCCGCAGTTTCTGGGCGACCCGCCGATCAATACGGTTGGGGATACCAGCCGGGCAATCGCGGCGGGGTACACCGCAACGATTACAAGCACGCTGGTGAACAACTTCCGCTTCGGACTGACGCGGCAGAGCCAGAGCAACCAGGGAATCGAAGACGGTCCGAATGTGACCTTCCGTTACCTGGATGATTTGCATCCGAACGTCGCCTCGGTTTCCCCGACGACTTCGTTCACCCGGAATTTTCACATTCCGGTGTACAACTGGCTGGACGACGTAAGCTGGTCGAAGGGCGCTCACACATTGCAGTTCGGCACGAACATCCGGTTCATCACCAACTCGCGGGCATCGGACGCTTCCAATATCAATTACGCGTCCACAAACCCCAACTTCCTGGCGGCCGGCGCGGCGGGCGGCGGAGGAAGTTTCGACCCCTCGTGCAAGACGGATCAAGCGAATCCGCCTTCGTTCTGCACCTGGAATTTTCCGGCCGTGGATCTGAATAACGCCAACGCCTATAACTACGCGGTCGGCAACCTGGTCGGCGTGATCTCCGAGGTGGTCGGGCAGTACAACCGCACCGCGAAAGATGTGCAAATTCCGCAGGGCGCCCTGGTGCAAAAGAATTTCCGTTCCTGGGAGTCCGATTTCTACGTGCAGGATGTGTGGCACATCAAACCTACTCTTACCCTTACCGCGGGTTTGCGCTACACACTGCTGCAGCCCGTCTATGAGACCAGCGGTAATCAGGTGTCGCCCGACCAGAGCATGAACGCGTACGTCAGCGACCGCGCGGCCGCCATGGCTCAGGGTCAGACTTCCGACTCAATCATCACTTACAGCCCCAGCGGGCAAGCCAATGGCAAGAAGCCGTTCTGGCCGTGGGACTACAAGGATTTTGGCCCGCGACTCGCCTTTGCTTATGCCCCAGCAGCCAGCGACGGACTTTGGAGATCTTTGTTCGGAGCTGCCGGCAAAACATCGATCCGAGGCGGATTCGGAATTGTCTACGATCACTTTGGAACCGCGCTGGTGGATACTTACGATCAGAACGGCGCTTTCGGTCTCAACACCGTGGTCGGAAACCCCGCTTCCATCCAGACACTGGATGGCGGCGCCCGCTTCACGGGACTTCAGAACATTCCAACCTCCAGCGCCGACGGCATTTTGTTGCAACCGGCGCCGACAGGACCGTTTCCTTACACTCCTCCCGTCAGCTCGCTTGGCAACCCGCTGCAGCAAATCACATTTGGCTTTGACGACAAGCTGCGGACGCCCTATTCGGAAACGGTGGACTTTTCCGTCTCCCGAGAGTTGGTGGGAGGCTTGACGTTTGAGGCCGCCTACGTGGGACGTTTCGCGCACCATCTTTTGCAGCAGCGTGACCTGGCGATGCCGCTGGACCTGAAGGATCCGGCTTCCGGCGTGGACTACTTCGCGGCGGCGACTGCCTTTGCCAAACTGGCGAATGCCAAGACGCCGGTGAGCCAGGTGGCGCCGATGGCCTACTGGGAAGACCTTTTCCCCAGCGCGGCTGGCGGCGGACTGACCGCCACGCAATCGATGTATTCCTTGTTCGCGGATAACTGGGGACCCTCCACGTTTGGCGCGACCAATTTCACGAATATTTTTGATTCGTTCTGTTACCCGGCGTGCGCGCGAATCAACGGCGTGGACACTCCGTACGCGTTTTACAACAAACAGTTTTCCGCGCTGTATGCATGGTCGAGCATGGGGAACAGCAGCTACAATGCGGCGCAATTCATGCTGCGCAGCCGCAACATGCACGGACTGCAATTCGACTTCAATTATGTGTTTTCCAAGTCGCTGGACATCGGTTCGGACTCGGAGCGCGTGCCAACGTTTGGCGGGCTCAGTGCGATCATCAACACCTGGGATCCGCAGCGTCTGCGAGGCGTGTCTGATTTCGATACCACGCACCAGATCAACGCAAACTGGGTCTACGACCTGCCATTCGGCCGCGGCCGCCGGTTTGGACACGACTGGAATCGCCCGACCGACTTTTTCCTGGGCGACTGGGAGTTGAGCGGAATCTACCGCTGGACCAGCGGTTTCCCGTTCAGCGTGGATGCGGGCGGCACCTACAACACAAACTTCCAACTGGAGGGCAAGGCCGTGCAGATCGCGCCCGTCGACCAGCATCTGAGTTACGTAAATGGCCAACCCTATGCGTTTAGCATCGGCCCGGCCGCAAACGATCCAACGCAAGCCGCCAACTACTGGGGCTCGGTGCTCCGTCTTCCGTATCCGGGTGAGTCCGGCCAGCGCAACAATTTCCGCGGGCAGGGATTTTTCGGAATTGATGCGGGCGTTAACAAGGACTTCCACATCACGGAGCGTCAGGCGCTGCGCTTCAGCGCGTATGCGTATAACCTGACGAACTCGGTGCGGTTTGACGCCGCCACGCTGACCAATAACAGTGCCTTCACCAACCCAAGCACGATCGGCTTGTATTCCGGCACGCTAACCAAGCCGCGCGTGATGGAGTTCGCCTTGCGCTACTCTTTCTAACAAATCGGAAATCCACATTTCCCCCGCCGGAGGCGCGAGCCCTCTGGCGGGGTTCTTTTTGCCGTTCCCGCATCCCCATCCAACTATTTGAAATTCCTTTCTGGGCTATCAACGTATAGTTCTTGACAGATCGCTCCACGATGTTCTAAAACCTTCCTCAATTCCTGCTTTCGCGAGTGGTGGAGAAAGTTTCCCAGGGTGGGATTTCGAACTACGCATTTACGTACCTTGGACCTTTAAGTCCACGGCCCTCCTTCGCTACTCGCCTGGATAGCTACGCAGCAATTTAATTTCCGCGCCCAGAAAGGAAATTGTTATGCATATCCTGTCCTTCCGTCGTATTCCGTTTCTATGCGCCTTCCTTCTTTTGTTTTGCGCGGAAATTGCCAGGCCGCAAACGGGCACCACTTCCTTGCGCGGCACGGTGACCGACAAGACCGGCGGAGCCATTGCGGGCGCGAAAGTGACCCTGAGGAACGCGTCGCTCGGATTTGAACGAACGGTGGCTTCCGGCGCCACGGGTCAGTATGAACTCCTGGGATTGCGACCGGGGACCTACGACTTGACCGTGGAAATGGCGAGCTTTCAGAGGTATGCCCAATCGAACCTGCAATTGCTGGTAAACTCTCCCGCGACGCAGGATATCCAGTTGCAGGTTGGCTCCACGACGGAAACGGTGGAAGTTTCCACGCAGTCGGAGACGCTCAACACCACGGACGCGTCCATCGGGATTGCGTTCAACGAGAATCAGATCAAGCAACTGCCACTGGAAGGGCGAAATATTCCGGACTTGCTCACCCTGCAATCCGGCGTGGTCTATACGGGAAACCGCTCGGACATCAACAAGAATATTGACACGCGAAGCGGCGCGGTGAATGGGGCGCGAAGCGACCAGAGCAACGTCACGCTGGATGGCGTGGACGTGAATGACCAGGTGAACGGCTACGCTTTTACCTCAGTTCTACCGGTCACGGTGGATTCCGTGCAGGAATTCCGCGTGACTACCACGAGCTACAACGCGGATGAGGGGCGGTCGTCGGGAGCGCAGGTCTCACTGGTGACGAAGAGCGGAACGAACAGTTTTCACGGCTCGCTTTACGAATACAACCGCAATACCCTGACGAGCGCGAACGATTATTTCGTCAAGCTGAACGAATTGCAGAACGGCCAGCCCAACGTGCCGCCAAAGCTGATTCGCAACGTGTTTGGCGCATCGCTCGGCGGACCACTGTTGAAAGATCGGCTCTTCTTCTTCACCAATTACGAGGGCTATCGGCAGGCGGAACAGGCCTCCGAGACGCGCATCGTGCCGAGCGACACCATGCGAGCGGGCATCATGATGTATCAATGCGCTGACCAGTCCGCATGTCCGGGTGGCCCGATTGCAGGAACAAACTTCACTACCCCTGCCGGGTACCAAGCGGTCCTGCCGAGCCAGCTGGCTTCCTGGGATCCCTTGCATGCCGGGCCAAATCAGGTGATGTTGAACTATTTCAAGAGCTTCCCCGAACCGACGGACCTTACACTCGGGGACGGCGTAAATTATGTCGGGTACCGTTTTCGCGGTCCCATCCCGACAACCAATAATTGGTACATCGCCCGCCTGGACTACAAACTCACTTCCAGCGGCAACCACATGCTGTTCTGGAGCGGGGCGCTGCGGAATGACGCCCACAGCACTTCGCCCTACTTCCTCGGTGAGGCGCCTCTGCAATCCAACGTGGACTACAGCAAGGGTTTTACGGTCGGATACACGGCAACGTTGCGGCAAAACCTGCTGAACAATTTTCGCTGGGGCTACACACGGCAGAGCATCGGCATTCTGGGCAACAACGATTCGCAGCCCTTCATTTACTTCCGGGGCCTGAATGACAACAGCACGCCGAACAACTCTTCGCTTGCGGTCACGCGCAGTGAGAATTATCAGACACCCGTGAACAATCTGGTGGACGACCTCTCCTGGATTAAAGGCCGGCATACATTTCAGTTCGGCACAAATATCCGTTTCATCCGGAATCCCCGAGAAAGTTTTCTGACCAGTTTCAGCGATGGCGTCACGAACGCCTCTGGTTTGGATACCGCCGGAATTGCCGGTACGAGTAGTCCGTTGGACCCGGGTAATAACGGTCTTCCTGCCGTATCATCGGGTTTCGCAAATTCTTACGATTACCCGCTGGTGGCCATGATGGGAATCGTCAGCGAAGTGGATGCCACCTACAACTACGACAAACAAGGAAACGCCCTTCCGATTGACTCCGCCGTAAAACGCCGCTGGGGGGCGGACGAATACGAGTTTTACTTTCAAGACGTTTATAAGGTGAAACCCAATTTCACATTCACGTATGGCCTGCGGTGGTCCTTGTTTTCTCCACCTTGGGAGACCGACGGCACCCAAGTTTCCCCCGATCTCAGCCTCGGCCAGTGGTTTCAGCAACGCGGCCAAGGAATGGTGAATGGCGTTCCCTCCAATGAAGATCCATCCATCACCTTTAATCTTGCCGGGCCGGCGAATGGCAAAAAGGGATACTACAACTGGGACTATAAAGACTTCGGGCCGCGCATCGCTTTTGCCTATTCGCCTGGATCTTCATCGGGACTGGGGCACGCGCTGTTCGGCTCCGGTGGCAAGACGTCTATTCGAGGCGGATTCGGAATTGTTTACGACAGGGTCGGTGCCGGCTTGTTGACTACGTTTGACCGCTATGGGTCGTTCGGCCTCTCCACACAACTTTCGAACGCCGTGGTTCCTTCGGTGGCGACGTCGCCACGCGTGACCGACCTGAACACCATCCCCACCACGGACCAGAACGGCGGGCAATTCTTCCCGCCTGCGCCCCCAGGAGGATTTCCCTACACGCCGCCCAACCAGGAACTGGGTCTGGCGATCAACTGGGGCCTGGACGACACCATTAAAACTCCGTATTCCTACACCGTTGATTTCTCGATCGGAAGGGAACTCGGAAAGGGATTCAGCTTTGATGTCTCCTATGTGGGTAGATACTCACACAGGCTTCTGGTGCAGGAAGATCTCGCCATGCCGCTGAATTTCAAGGATCCAAAGAGCGGCGTTACCTATTTCCAGGCCGCCAAACGGCTATCGGAGCTCGGCGCTGCCGGTACTCCCACTTCCGCCATCACTCCGCAATTGGTCGGCCCGACGGCGGCCTACTGGCAAAATATTATTCAGCCGCTTGCCCCCGGCGACGCGTTCCTGCTGGGTGGAAATCCCCAATCAAACACGAACTGCACCACTGGGTCAACCACCAGCGCACTGCAGGCTGTTTACAACTTGTATAGCTGCAACGTGTTTAATGAAACCACGGCGCTCTGGCAACTCGATCAAGCAGGTTCGGATTATTCGGGCAACCCAGGGCTTGCCGGGGTATCCGGCAACTACTACACACCCGTCACCGGCGCGAGCACGTTCTTCAATCGCCAGTTCAAGTCCTTGTATGCATGGAGGTCCGCGGGTAACGCCAACTACAATGCACTGCAGGTCAGCGTGCACAAACGCATGGCTCGGAGTCTGCAATTTGACTTCAACTACACCTTTTCCAAATCTCTTGACATCATGTCGGACGCCGAACGTGTGACGGAATGGGGCGGATTGGGCGGCCAGGTGATCAATTCCTGGGACCCGAATTCGCGGCGCGCGGTTTCTGATTTCGACCTGACACACCAGATCAACGGAAACTGGATCTACCAAATGCCCTTCGGAAGAGGCCAGCATTTTGGTCATGATGTGAACCGGGTGACGGACGCGTTCATCGGCGGCTGGGAGTTGACGGGCTTGGTGCGCTGGACCTCGGGTTTCCCGCTGAGCATCCAGAACGGGTCAACCTGGCCAACCAACTGGCAACTGGGCGGCGGCGCCGTTCAGATCGCTCCTGCAGCCACGGGCACGACCGTGGATCCTCCGGGAACGCTACCGGGATCCGTCAGCATCTTCAAAGATCCGCAAGGTTCCTCCGGCATCGGCGCGTTTCGAAACGCCATGCCCGGCGAGAGCGGCGGACGAAACCAGATTCGTGGCCAAGGATTTGCGGGTCTGGATCTGGGACTGGCTAAAACCTGGGTGATGCCATGGAAAGAGTCGCATAGCCTGCAGTTCCGCTGGGACGTTTTCAACGTTCCCAATCTGCACCGGTTTGATGTGCAGAGCATCAACACGAACCTGGACGCTGCCAGCGCGTTCGGGCTGTATACAGGGTTGCTGACCAATCCGCGCGTAATGCAATTCGCGCTGCGCTACGAATTTTAGAAGCAGGAGGCGAAGCGAATCAAAACACTCCGCCGGCGGGCCCGGCTCTCCGGCGATTTATTAGAAGATTGAGGGATTGGTTCCGCTTCTGGGGAGCATTTGCTGAACTTTGCTTGACTTCGTTAAGTTTCTGTCTTAAAACCTTTTGCATCAATTCATACGGTGCCGGTGTATGTGTGTCGAGAAGCTGTGGTTCTCGCACACACGGGTGTTGTCAGCGCTTGCCGACAGCGCAAGGGCATATGCTGCGGCAGGTTTCCCCGTCATACACCGGGCACGCATGCCGTGTGTCGAATAGGAGTGGTCTATGAATCGCCGCACTCATCTTAGCTATTTCCTTATCCTGACCCTGGTTGGACTGGTATTCCTGCAACTGCAAGCTCCTGAAAGTGTTGCGCAAACAACCAGCGCCAGCCTGCGTGGGACGGTGTTGGACCCGAAGGGCGCGGTAGTTCCCGACGCCGACGTCAACATCAACGATGCGCAGATTGGAATCAGCCTGAGCACGAAAACGGACAAGAACGGCGTGTATCAGTTTAAGGAAGTGCGTCCGGGCAAATACACGCTGACCGTGACGGCTGCGGGCTTCGCGACGCTGAAGCAAAATGGCCTGGAGCTGCTGGTGGCCACGCCCACGACCAACGATGTGACGCTGCAGATTTCCACGGGAGTAACCACCGTGGAAGTCACCGCGAACATTCAGACCATTAATACGTCCGATGCCACGATCGGCAATGCGTTTAATCAGACGCAACTGGGTAATCTTCCCTTCGAAGGGCGCGACCCGGCGGGCATCTTGAGCCTCCAGCCGGGCGTGGTCACCGTGGCGGATAGCGGCAAGGTGGACACCACCGGAGACAGCCGCGGCGGCGCGGTGAATGGCGCGCGCAGCGACCAGACCAACCTGACGCTCGACGGAGTGGATAACAACGACCAGGTGGAAGGGAATGCGTTCGTGGGCGCGCTGCGAACTACTTTGGATTCGATTGATGAGTTTCGCGTGACGACCACGAATTCGAGCGCGGATTCGGGGCGCTCTTCCGGCGCGCAAGTGGCGATGATCACCAAGAGCGGCACTAATCAGATTCACGGGACCGCTTATGAATACAACCGGCCGACGAATATGGTGGCTAATGACTATTTTAATAAACACACGGAGCTGAGCAACGGACAGCCTAATGTGCCGCCGCGGCTGCTGCGCAATACGTTTGGCGGCAGCTTCGGTGGGGCAATCAAGAAGGACCGCTTGTACTATTTTCTGGCGTACGAAGGGCAGCGCACGAAGGAGAGTTATGAAATCTCGCGCGTGGTGCCCAGCGCGGCGCTGCGCGACGGCGTGATTCAGTATCCCTGCGCTCCGGTTTTGGACGCAAACCAAAATGTGATTGAGACGGCCGCCCAGGTTTGCCCGGGCGGCGCGGGGAATACCGCCACTGGGGTAAGCGGCCAAACGTATACGCCCGGCCCCGGTTTCAATGCGCTGGGCCCCACCCAGATCGCGACGATGGATCCCCGATGCACAACCACGTGTACGCCGACGGCGCAATATCCCCTATTACAGCGCGGTGTTGATCCTTACGTGCTTCAAACTATGAACACGTATCCCCTCCCGAACGGCGATAATTGCGGCGACTCCCTGAATTACCGTTGCTTCAACTTCTCTGGTCCAACTCCGAGCAAGCTTGACACGTACGTCGCCAAATTCGATTACAACCTGACACAAAGCGGGAACCAGCGGCTATTCGTCCGGCTTGGCCTGCAAAACGATCACGGCGTTCCCACCACAGTGCCGGGAAATCAGAACGGAACGAATTCCGGAGCGCCTCAATTTCCCGGGCAGCCGGATTCCGTGGTGCAGACCAACAATTCCAAGGGCATCCTGGGCGGATACACGTGGGTGATCAGTCCAACCAAGGTAAACAACCTGCACTATGGATATATCCGTGAAGGCATCGGAACCAACGGCGCCTCCGATCAGAACTTTGTGACCCTGCGCGGACTGGACACGCCGGTGGCCTACAATTACTCGACCAGCAGAATCGTTCCGGTGAATAATTTCACGGACGATTTCAGCTGGACCAAGGGCAATCACACCATCGAGTTTGGCGGCAACTATCGCCTGATAACCAATAACCGGAATTCCAACGCCAATTCGTTCACACATGCCTATCCCAATGCGGCGTTCTTGTCCCCCACGGGAATCGCCAACACCGGGCAGTCGTTCGATCCGGCCGCAACGCCTTGGAGCTACCCGGCGGTGGACTCGAGCTTTGGCAATTCCTACGACTTTCCGATGATCGCCCTGGCTGGAGTGATCACTGAAATTGATACCACGTACGTGCAGAGCAAAGCCGGCCAGTTGGTTGCCAGTCCGGATAATCCCGGTGCATTTGTCCCCCGCAGCTTCCGGGACAATGAGATGGAGTTTTATCTTCAGGACTCCTGGCGGATCAAAAGCAATTTGACGATGATGTACGGCGTGCGTTACTCGCTTTTGCAGCCTCCCTATGAACGTGGGGGTAATCAGGTATCGCCGAGCCTCAGCCTGGACAACTTTTTTTACACGCGCATGCAGGACGCAACGCAAGGGATTTCCTACTCACCGGATTTCAACATGGATCTTTCGGGTCCCGCGAACGGGAAGCCGGGATTCTGGGGCTGGGACTATAAGGACATCGCGCCGCGCTTCTCGCTGGCATACTCGCCGGGTTTCACGGACGGGGTGTTGGGCGAGTTGTTCGGCGGCCCGGGCAAGAGTTCCATCCGCATGGGCGCAGGCATGTATTACGACCACTTTGGCCAGGGAACGGTGGATACGTACGATCAGCAGGGATCTTACGGGTTCGTAAGCACCACCACGCAGCCACCGGGATACGTCAATCTGGACAGTGGACCCCGCTACACGGGCCTGCACGACCTGGGCAATCTTCAGTCCATGGTGTATCCGCCGCCCACCTCCCTGGGATTCCCGCAGACTCCGCCGGATGCCTTTGGCATTTATTGGAGCCTGGACAACAAGATGAAGACGCCCTACTCTTACGCGCTGGATTTTTCCGTCACGCGTGAGTTGAAGAGTGGCTTTACGCTGGAAGTGGCTTACGTGGGGCGCATCAGCCGACGGTTGCTGCAGGAAAAAGATCTGGCGCAGCCGGTAAATCTTTGCGATCCGAAGTCTGGCGTCTGTTATTTCCAGGCAGTCACGGCGCTGGCCAAGGTCTATCGCACCGGTGAGTCTACTCAGAGCTTCAACCCATCCCAGCTTCCCGCCAATGTGCAGAAGTATTGGACCGACGTGATGCAGCCGTTGCAGCCGGGTGGTTCCTACCAGGCGAGCTCTTGCACCGGTCTGAATCTCGCAGGCAACCCCAACTTGATTGGGGTACAGAGCCCTGTCACAGCAGCGTACGATCTTTTCTGCGGGGGAAGCCTGAACGAGACTTTGCCTCTTTCCAACTGGGACACGCTCGGCATTCCGGATAACAACCTCTCCGGCGTGAGCTATTTCCCGATGAACAGCCAGTCAGCGGGCGGGTACGGGCCGTATTCCTTCTACCAGTCACAGTATGCGTCGCTGAACGCATGGACCTCCACGGGCCGAGCGAACTACAACGCGATGCAGGTGATGCTGCGGAAGCGGGCGACGCAAGGACTCACGTTTGACTTCAACTACACTTTTTCCAAATCCATTGACATGGGGTCGGCGGCGGAACGCGTTTCCACCTTCCAGGGCAGCTTTTATGGGATCACCGCGCTTTACAATCCTTTCAATCCCGGATTGTTTCGCTCGGTCTCCGATTTCGACATGACTCACCAGATCAACGCCAACTGGATCTACGACCTGCCGTTCGGACGTAATCGCCGCTGGGGTTCGGGCTGGAATCGAGCCACGGATCTCCTGCTGGGTGGGTGGAGTTGGTCCGGTTTGTGGAAGTGGACCACGGGCTTGCCCTTCGGCGTGCAAAATGGTTACGCGTTCCCGACCAACTGGGACCTCAATGGATTGGCCAATCTTACCGGCCCGAAGCCGCAGACTGGCGCATTCACCGATTCCGGCGGCGATATGAACGTGTTCAAGGACCCACCGGGCGCGATCAACGCGTTCGACTATCCTTTCCCAGGACAGGTGGGCAGCCGCAACGTCCTGCGCGGGCCCGGTTACTTCAGCGTGGACTCGTCGCTCCGGAAGACTTTTAATATCACGGAGCGCCAGCACCTGGACTTTTCCTGGGAAGTCTTCAACGTGACGAATTCCGTGCGGTTCGACATTTTCAGCGCCGTGCCGGAGATTGATATTTCCGGAAGCTTCGGCAAGTACACCAGCACGCTCACCGGCCCGCGCGTGATGGAGTTCATGCTGCGTTACAGCTTCTGAGCCGCGGTTCCGTTTTTTCCTTTGCGCGCCGGAGAGCCCAGCTCTCTGGCGCGTTTTTTTTATGGGAGGCGCCTTGCTGGCCGCTTGAAAATGCCGTTTGAACAGCTTGCGTAACCTCGAACTAGCCGGGAACGGTGGCTATGGCTGGGGCCATATTCCTGTGTTATTCTTGGCTATAGCGTAGGGTGCTGTTGCAGTGACCTTGCGGCAACTGTCGGGGCGTAGCGCAGCCTGGCTAGCGCGCCTGGTTCGGGACCAGGAGGCCGTTGGTTCAAATCCAATCGCCCCGACCACTTCCTCCCTAATTTTCTTCGGGTTACACATTTAGGCGGCTTCTACGTTTTCCACAATTTGTAGCCCATGTAGCCCAAACAAGCTTGGCGGAAGCTCGAATCCCAGCCCGACCTGCTTGACCTGCTCTTGCCGGTATTCGATATCCTCTACCAGTTGCTTGCCATAGCGGTCTCCGATGCTCGCGTTTGAGTGACCCATCCAGTAATCGATCAGGAGCTGCCGTGCATCGCTGCGTTGCAACACAGCTTCACGGAAGCGGCGAAAAACATTGAACATTGTTCCCGCCTCGCCCCGGCCCATTGCTTCGAAAATGGGTTCGAGATTAGCCCGCGCGATACTTCGGGGATCAAACATCCTTCCGTCCTCCGTTTGAAAGAGGAAGCCATCTTTTCGATTGCCAATGAAGTTACGAAGTATTGCTGCAGCGTTTGGGTGAATATCCACATCCCGGCATCCCGATTCTGTTTTAAGATGCGCCTTGACGCAGTTCTTACTTTTCTCCCTCTGCTGCCGAACGTAAACGATCGAGCAATCAGTTTCGATGTGTTTTCCTATCTCGACGGCGACGGCCTCCGAGACGCGCATCCCTGTCACCATGCAGAAGAAGTAAAGAATTTGGTACTGGCCTTCCGCTTTTGACAGCAACGTAGTCATTTCTTTGGCTGTAAGGGTAGGACGACGCTGCTTTTTAAGGTTTACGCGAGGTAAGCCGATGGCCGCAAGGTTCCAGCTTCGATGATGGATAGAATTGAAGTTCTCATCTAGGACCGAAGCTATGACTCTGCGGAGCACTCGGAAGTATTCAACTATGGTTTTGTCAGAGAAGCGTCGCTGTCCATCTTTCCTCTGCTCGGACTTCATCTTGGTGATGATCGTCTTGGCTTGAGGATTGTCAATGGAAGCTAGTGGCACGTCTCCGATTTGGTCGTTCAGATAAGCCGCGGCGTTTTGGTATGAGTGGATGGTATTCGGATCAATCGGTTCCCGCTTCTTTGCGTGTAGGATTTGACCTTCCGACATCTCGTTAATCCACCATGCGGCTTGATCGCGGAATTTGGTAGTCGGAGAGATGCATTCTCGGACCTTATCCAGGTTCAGCACCCCAGCCTTACCTCTTTCCTCTTGTAGTTTAAGCATGGCGTCCATCTTGTCGCGGCAATACCCTAAAGCTACCCGGACTTCTTTCTGCTTGCGTTGCCCTGGAACGTCCATTCGGTATCGCCCGTACGCACGTTCCTTGGGGTTCCACGGATCGTCATTCTTCCTACCTCTCTGATAGACGTACCCCCGCTGGCGAAGCTTGGGTTTGCCCGTTTCCACATCTTGCACGATTCGACGTGACATGGATTTTCTCCTTGTTCGTCGAACCGGCGTCGGATATGAGACGGGGGATAGCATAATGCGGTCAATCAGCTAAGACCAGTGGTTCCTCCAGAATTCAAAACAATCGACTTCCTTAGTGGATTGATCAGGTAGCACCCTTGCTGTTGCCAGGGGTGCTCTGCGAGTACGAATTCGTGGGGTCTAGCGGCCTCTTGCGCACCATGCCTAGGTCCATCCCCTCAACTTTGCATAAGCCTGAATGGCCCGGAGTTTTTGCATTGCATCCTCACTCTTGAGTGCCTGGACGAGTGCAATCGGATTCTTCATTAGCTTGTTCACGCGAGCATCGTTCGTCTGTGCACTCTCGTAAGTAAGGCCAAGGCAGGTGCGGCAGCCGAAATATTCACCGCTGGGTGGTAGAAAGAGCTTCTTCACACGACGATTACAGGGCACCCCGGCACTGAGCAGAGGACTAACCAGGACCTGACCTCCCGTAATCGGGCATAATGCTGATTCGATACAAACAGGAGCCACGATGCACGTTGGCACGGATTCGGAAGTCGTACAGTTTCTTTCCGACAATAAGTGGGACTGCGGAATCAAGGTAGACGGGACGAATCTGTTTTACGACGGTCCCGAGGCAAACTGCATCGAGTTGAAGTTTCCTGACTGGCCGGAGAGGGCCGCGTATTTTTCGTCGAAGGCATCAAGACTGGGCCTTGCCGATGATGAAGGACGGTTCCAGGGCGCACTTCTGTGGATTACTTATTCAGAGCTTGGAAGCCTAGCACCCATTGGATGGAAGCTGATTGAAAAAATGCGGCAAGGATTCGGTGAGAATCGGCCACTGCAAAACGCGAGGGCGCATTTTTTCAGAACCGACGAATTGCTCGATTTGAAAGCGTTTCTGTTGCCGTGCTTCGTGTTTGGATGGGACGCATATCTCATCCCGTTCGGGAGCAGCGATTTCTTTCTTCACGTTAGTCACGATGAATACTGGGGGGTCGTATCCCGAACGCGAAAGGCATACGACAGGCTGTTTGCCGAGTTGGAAGACTTGAATCCCGCGGACTCGCCCGAAATGCGGAAACGGTTTTGCGTGGTGAGCTAACTCCCAATTAAGACCCTACCGGGATCCACTTGTACGGTTAGCGTTAATCGGGACTTAGGCCGTTCCGCCACGATTTGGCTTAGCTTTAGAAATCCCGCCATGGTCTCCAAATTGGAACGCTCGTGTAGTGAACATCTGTGGGCCTGTTAAACAATTCTCTGACCTTACTGAGAATCCGTTTCAATAAGGTAAATCTCGAAATTTCAGCTTTCATGGCCGGAGAATAGCGCCGCGTGCTCCGTGAGTCAACGACAAGTGTGGCGACCCGTTAGCTCGACGCCTTCGTACCGGGACCCACTTGATTGCATAACAATGTCGGCTCCTCGACCCGAGTAGACTGTGGTTTATCGACGACCGCAGGCTCGGGAGAAAGGAGCCGAACATGATGTTAATAGGCGTAGATTACCACCCGAGCTTTCAGACGATTGCATTTTTCATGGAAGAGACAGGTGAGTATGGTGAACAAGAACTGAACCACAGTGATGGACAAGCGGAGAAATTCTATCGGGACCTGCAGCAGCGAGGAATCTGCGTACGTGTAGGAATGGAGGCTACCGGGTATTCACGCTGGTTCGAGCGACTGCTGGCAGAACTTGGTTTCGAACTTTGGATCGGCGATCCCGCTGGGATCAAGTCCAAGCGAGTCAAGAAGCAGAAGACCGACCGTAAGGATGCGCAACTCCTGCTCCGGTTGATGCGAGAGGATAACTTTCCGCAGATCTGGGTGCCGGGCCCAGAGAACCGGGATCTGCGGCAACTGCTGTGGCATCGGCATCGGCTGGTGCAGATGCGCACGCGGATCATGAACCAACTTCAGGCGTTGGCCATGAACGAGGGCTATCGCTGGAAGAAAAAACTGTTCAGCGAACTGGGGCGCGCGCAGTTAGAAAAACTGTCGCTAGCTCCTTGGGCCAGCCTTACTTGAGCTTTGCGGGATTGAGCCATCCGTCCCAGATAATCCGTGAAGGATTCCTGCCCCCATGACTCACTGCCTGGTAAGTTCTATAAAAGGGGAAGTCAAGGAAAAACACTCCTCCATCGGCCGAAATTTTTCTTCCTTCTCAGCCCACTTGATTGAGCAGGATCTGTTCTGACCATCCGCACCAGGTGCTCGGTTGCTGGGCGCTATGGGCCAGCGGTTGGGATTTCCTCTACCAGCGGTTTTCATTGCTTGTTCGCAACGAAGCCTGTCAGTTCCGAAACCAGCAAGCAGAATGATGGTCAAATTTGGCGACCATGGTTCTATCCGGGACTCGCGGCCCATAGCTTTTTCTGGTTATCCGAGAGGGCCTAGGGTCGGGTGTGAGACTTGGTGCCCGAAGCACGCAGCGTCTAACAAATCAGCTGAGACTCGCTCTCGAACCAAAGTGTCTCGAGAACCCGACGGCCACCGCTAGAGAAGATCCCAGGATGGAGCGGACTCAATCAAAGACACTCAAGCTGTTTGTGGTTTCAGATATTTGGCGTCGAAGCTTACTCCCTTCTTCCACACGATCAGAACGATCGTGGCAATCTTTCTCGCCAAGGTCAGGCGTGCCATCTCCGGTCTCATCCCTTTGGCAAGCAAAGCCGCGTAGAATTCCTGGAACGGACCCGGTTTGACGGAAGCGATAGTGGCAGCACTCTTAAACAGGTTCTTTAGATCGTGATTGCAGTCGCGGTTGAGTCCGCGAACCGAGATGCGCTTCCTGGTTCGTATTAGCTGTCCTTTGACATTACGGTAATCGGCACTGCTGTGCATTTCGATGGCAAAACCGCTGTATTTCCAGAGCGGTCGCTTGGTGCGGAATCGGTTCGGTGTCTGGATCAGCGCGATCAACAGCGCCGCCCGGATCGGACCGATCGCAGGGATCTGGCAGAGCAGTTTGCTCGCCTTGTGCTTTTTACTCTCGGCCAGCAGATCGCGCCTTACTGCTTGGCGTAACGACCTCAGGGCATCGAGTTGTTGGTAATAAAACTCGGCCCGGCGAAACACTCCCACCTCGTTGATCTTCGCCAGCCACTCGGCACGATGACGCGGCGCGTAGACTTGCTTGCCAGCACAAGGAATACCCCAACCGCGATAGATCGCCTTCACCCGACTCATGACTCGTGCGAGATCTTTGCTGATGGTCAGATAGCTGCGTGCCAGTTCCCGCAGTGTGCGGACGCCGGCTCCGCCGTGATAGACCGAGCTGAGCTTGTTCATGTACAACCGGTCGGACAGTTCGCATGCATCGATCCGGTCATTCTTGTTCCCCTGTCTGCTATTCTTTCGCGGATCGCAGACCACCAGTTTCGCTACATGCGGTTTCAGCAGATCGTACAACCAGGTAGCCCAGGTTCCTTCTTCAAAGGTGACTTGTAACTCTCCACGCAGGCCGTGGATAAAGTCCAGAATGATGTTCGCTTTGGTCTCGATCACGCATTCCATCACGATCTTTCCGGCATCATTCCTGACCGCAATCGAAATACTTTCCTTGTGCACATCCATGCCGATATATTTAGTGCTAGTCATGAGGGTGTTCCTTTCTGGAGGGGTTCGAGCCGAACACTCAAAACCCTACTCCAAAAGGGGCGCCCTTTTATATTGCGTCGGGTAACCGGACATCTCTAACAATGTCGGCCCTGTCAAATCCTTTTTGAGCGCACTGGTCCATCCACTCCGAAGAGTGGTCTTCCTTGTTCTTCTTCGACCTGTGCATCGACGACCACGGCTCGTTTCGTAATCTCTCGGCCGGTTTCGGTCCGACCTAAACATCTCTTCGATCAATACTGCGACCACGATTACTTCTTCGGACTCCCTTCTTCAGGGAGCGGGATGCCCAATCAAGTGGACGGCGCCCTACTGCACACCATGTCCGGTACCGGGCTGTCCCACGTACGAACCGAACTCCAACGACGGCGAATACACACTGCCATTCCGCCACATCCAGTACAAGCGGACCGCCAGACGCCGTCCCATCGCTACCTTGGCAATGCTCCTGTGCCGACGCATCGCCAGGTGCATGTAGCGGCGTCTCCACTCCGGGTTGCTGCGGGCTGCCGCCTGGGCCGCCTCCACCAGCAGGAATCGCAACAACGAATTCCCCTGTTTGCTGATGTGTCCCAGCCGTTGCTTGCCGGCACTGGAGTCCTCACTCGGAACCATGCCCACGTACGTGCCGATCTGCTTGCCACAGTGAAACCGTGCCGGCGTTCCGATGATCAACACGTACGCGAGTGCCGTCAGCGGACCCACGCCAGGATGCGTCATCAGTCGCAAAACCTCGGGACGTTTCCTGGCTTCCTGCTCGGCAGCTCTCGTTAGTTCTTCGATGGTCGGATTCATCCCGTCCAGCAACTCCAACAACTCTTGCCGTCGACGGCTGGCCCAAGGAGCTAGCGACAGTTTTTCTAACTGCGCGCGCCCCAGTTCGCTGAACAGTTTTTTCTTCCAGCGATAGCCCTCGTTCATGGCCAACGCCTGAAGTTGGTTCATGATCCGCGTGCGCATCTGCACCAGCCGATGCCGATGCCACAGCAGTTGCCGCAGATCCCGGTTCTCTGGGCCCGGCACCCAGATCCGCGGAAAGTTATCCTCTCGCATCAACCGGAGCAGGAGTTGCGCATCCTTACGGTCGGTCTTCTGCTTCTTGACTCGCTTGGACTTGATCCCAGCGGGATCGCCGATCCAAAGTTCGAAACCAAGTTCTGCCAGCAGTCGCTCGAACCAGCGTGAATACCCGGTAGCCTCCATTCCTACACGTACGCAGATTCCTCGCTGCTGCAGGTCCCGATAGAATTTCTCCGCTTGTCCATCACTGTGGTTCAGTCCTTGCTCACCATACTCACCTGTCTCTTCCATGAAAAATGCAATCGTCTGAAAGCTCGGGTGGTAATCTACGCCTATCAATATCATGTTCGGCTCCTTTCTCCCGAGCCGGTGGTCGTCAATAAACCACAGTCTACTCGGGTCGAGGAGCCGACATTGTTATGCAATCATGTTCGTTCCAGTACCCACGCATTATAAGAGGGCGCCCCTTTGGAGTACGTTTTGAGTGCCTTGCTCAAACTTCTCCAGAAAGGAGCACCCTTTTATGACCAGCACTAAATATATCGGTATGGATGTGCACACAGAAAGTATTTCGATTGCCGTGAGGAACTCGATTGGCAAGATGGTGATGGAGTGTGTCATCGAGACCAAAGCGAGCACGATTCTGCAGTTCATCAACGGGCTGTGTGGGGATTTGCGCGTCACATTTGAGGAAGGGACCTGGGCGACCTGGCTGTATGACTTGCTGAAGCCACACGTCACGGAGGTGCTGGTGTGCAATACACGAAAAAATGCCTCGAGAAACGGCAGTAAGAGTGACCGGATTGATGCTCGCAAGCTGTCCGAACAGTTGTATATGAACAACATCAAGTCGGTCTATCACGGTGAGCACGGCTTGCGAACGTTGAAGGAGCTGGCGCGCAGTTATCTGACGATTACCAAAGATCTCACCCGGGTCATGAATCGGCTGAAGGCCTTGTATCGCAGTTGGGGCATTCCGTGTGCCGGCAAAGAAGTGTATGCGCCACGGCACCGCGCGGAATGGCTCGGCAAGATCAGCGAAGCCGGGGTGCGGCGACGCGCCGAACACTACTACCAGCAACTGGATGTGTTGCGCCTCCTGCGCCAGGAAGTACGCCGAGATTTGTTGGTGGAAGCCAAGAAACACAAGGCCTGGAAATTGCTGCGCTTGATTCCGGGGATTGGTCCGATTCGAGCAGCCCTGGTGATGGCGCTGATGCAGACGCCGCACCGCTTCCGCACCAAGCGAAACCTGTGGACCTACAGCGGCCTGGCATTAGAAACGCATGACAGCGCACAGTACCGCGTTGCCGAAGGACAGCTCGAACGTTCCAAGAAACCCGCGACGGTTCGGGGTCTCAATAAGGACCACAACCACGACCTCAAAGATATTTTCAAGGGTGCGGCGATGAGAGCCAGTAACGCTGCTGGGCCGCTCCACGATTTTTACCAGGCTTTGTTGGCGAAGGGGAGGAAGCCCACAATGGCGCGCCTGACTCTGGCGAGAAAGATTGCCGCGATCACGTTGATCGTCTGGAAGAAGGAGGTTCGTTTCGACGCCAACTATTTGAAACCACAAGCAGCTTGAGCGTCTCTGGCAGAGAGTCCGTTCCACCCCTGGGACCATTCCTGGCGGTGGCCATCGGCTTCTTGAGACGTTCGATTCGGGGGAAGTATCAATCGGAAAAGTCAGGCCCGTGCTAAAACACGCGAGTCTCCGGACCCACCCTATGCCCCCTCGGACAATCGAAGAAAGCCATTAGGCCATGAGTCTCCGATAGGACCATGCATTGCCACTCTTGGAGTGGACAATCGTCAGGCTTGTCGTTTCAGAAAACCATTGGCGTCACAACAGCGAAATGAAACCACAGGAAAGAAGAACCGCGTCTCCGCCTCGCACGCAAAGACAACGGCCTTACGGCCTGAGGAAGACCACTCTTCAAACGGTTGGGCTGAATACCGAGACAAGAATCGGCATTGAGCCGAAGGGGAGCTGTTTTCTCTGGACATTCCCTCTTATAGGACTTCTCCGGTTTCGGCGTTAATCAGGACTTAACCTCTTCGTTGACTTGCCTCTTTCTCGCAACCTAACATGTGCTGCGCGTGCCATGCATTGCGTCGCAAACCGATCGAGGAATGGGGAGAAACTTTGCGGGAGTCGACAGATGATCCTGTTGCATCGCTTGGCGGTAGCGTATTGACACGGCGTCGACTGATACAAGGTCTCGCGGCTGTTCTTGCACCTGCCACGATAATCAAGAATGCGCACCCTACTGGTGGCACCCAACAGACGGCGGCTACGAGTGCGACCGAGCCGTACAGTCCGGCGGTTCTTTCACCAGGCATACGCTCACGCTTTGTAAATAACATCAACGGCCTACGAATGCATCTGTTGGAAGCGGGGTTCGACGGCAAGGACAGGCCCTGCGTGTTGCTCCTTCACGGTTTCCCGGAGCTCGCCTACAGTTGGAGAAAGGTGATGCTTCCCATCGCCTCGGCGGGGTTTCATGTAATCGCCCCAGACCGAAGGGGGCACGGGCGAACGTCAGGCTGGGATGTCGTCTATGACGATGATCTCGATCCCTTCGACACGCTGAACCAAGTCAGGGATATGCTGGGCCTGGTTTCAGCGTTCGGCTACCACTCTGTGGCTGCGGTCATGGGGCACGACCACGGCTCACCTATTGCGGCCTGGTGTTCAGTCGTGCGGCCAGATGTTTTTCGCTCCGTCGTAATGATGAGTGCGCCGTTCGCAGGCCCACCGACGCTGCCGTACAGCACTGCGGATTTTACGCAGGCTGACGTGGGAACGGACCAACCTGTTGACAGCATCTATGAGGAACTGGCGGCGCTAAAGCCTCCACGAAAGTACTATCAGAAATATTACGCAACGCGCGAAGCGAACAACAACATGTGGCACGCCCCGCAGGGTGTTCATGATTTTCTGCGTGCCTACTACCACATGAAAAGTGCAGACTGGAAACAAAACGCGCCGTTCCCTCTCAAGGCGAGAACCGCCAGCGAGTGGGCCAAGCTGCCTCGGTACTACGTGATGGATCTGGATAAGGGAATGGCCGAGACCGTCGCCCCGGAGATGCCGTCTGCGGCCGCTATCGCCGCGTGCAGGTGGCTCCCCGACGATGAGCTAAGGGTCTATAGCACGGAATATGGAAGAACTGGGTTCCAGGGCGGGTTGGAGGGTTATCGCCTACGATGGATCGGTAAGTACAATGCAAAGTTACAAATGTTTTCCGGTCGCACGATCGACGTGCCCTCACTTTTCATCGGCGGGAAGAGCGACTGGGGCGTTTATCAAAACCCGGGCGACCTCGAGAAAATGCAGAAGACGGCGTGCACCCGGATGCTGGGCACACATTTAGTGGACGGGGCCGGGCACTGGGTACAGCAAGAGCAGCCGGAGGAAGTAAGCAAATTGCTTCTCGAGTTTCTTCACAACAACACCCACCGCGAGAATTGATCAGTGGGCATTCTGAAGAAGTAACCTGGGTACTGGGGCCAACTTGTCCGGTTTCGGCGTTTACCAGATGGGATGAGAAGGCCGGTCTCCAGCGGGATGCGATACGCTCCCAATGTTTGACGTGCTCTAGGCACAAAAAAAGAGACCGGCGATGAAGAAGATTAGCACTATGCAGGCATTTAGTAATGAAATTTTGAAGGAGCAAAAGCTAACTATCGGTGTGGATCTAGGGGATCGTTGGTCGTTCTACTGTGTTTTGGATGAAGCTGGCAAAATCATTCTGGAACAGAAAGTAGCAACAACGCCGGAAGCGATGAAGCAGACATTTGGAAAGATACCGCAGAGTCTGATCGCCTTGGAGACAGGAACGCATTCGCCCTGGGTAAGCCGGCTGTTAACGGAGCTGGGACACGAAGTGATTGTGGCGCACGCACAAAAAGTGGAATTGATCACCAAGAGCAATCGAAAAGACGATCGACACGATGCGCGGACCCTGGCACGACTGGCGCGCATCGATCCCGAGTTGTTGGGGCCAGTACGGCATCGCAGTGCAAAGGCGCAAATCCACCTGACGGTGATCCGGGCGCGAGCGGAACTAGTCAGTGCTCGAACGGCCCTGGTGAATACAGCCCGTGGGTTGGGGAAGCCCTTTGGTGAACGGCTGCCCAAGTGTGGCACGCAGCAGGTGAGCCGGGAGCTAGGCGCTGGATTGAGCGCAGAGTTGCGGGATGTTCTGGAACCCTTGCTCAAAGAAATCGAATCGCTGAACGAACGCATCCAGGAATACGACGAACGCATGGAGAGCATCGCCAAGGAAGTGTACCCGGAAGTGTCCTTGCTCAAGCAAGTGAAGGGTGTAGGAACGCAGATCGCGCTGACCTATGTCCTCACGATAGAAGACCCGTATCGGTTCCCGAAGAGTCGCGCGGTAGGTTGTTTTCTGGGGTTGCGACCTGGCCGGAGAAACTCGGGGAACAGCGAACCACAGAAGGGCATCAGCAAAGAAGGAGACCGATATCTGCGAACGATGATGGTGCAGGGAGCACACTACCTTCTGGGACCATTTGGAGAAGACCGTGATCTGCGGAGATGGGGACTGAAGCTTGCAGAGCGAGGAGGAAAAAATGCCAAGAAACGAGCGGTGGTTGCGGTGGCTCGAAAGTTGGCGATACTACTGCATCGCTTGTGGGTAAGCGGAGAGGTGTACGAACCATTGCGCAATAGCCAAAAAGCGATGCGCGCCGTGGCCTAGAGAGTTTCGATCCGAACAGCTGAGCGCAAACCGCCAAGTCTAGGTGACTGCGGCTAAGTCCTGGGACCCGACTCCCACCGAAAAGGTGAGACGAGAGGACGATTATCAGGTAGCAGCACCTACTGAACGAGAACACCCACCTTGCACCGAGCGAATATCGCTCACCAAAGAGTGCGGATGGAAGGATGGCGACAGAGGCGGCTTAGCTGAATGGGAATAGACTGAAAGAAAGAAGAAAGCAAAAGTGTGCCTTGACATCAACCGGCCTTCTCATGGAAGGACTTGGTTCGGTGAGCCAGCCGCAAGGGCCTAACCGGTTTTAACCAAGCGGCGAGATGGAAGACAACGCGACCGGTGATGGCTAAGGTGGGGTTCCACTTCGGGGAGTTGCTCCCACGAGTGGGGTTCATCGTGACCAACCTTGAGACACTGAGACGGGCGGTAGTGCGCTTCTACAACAAGCGAGGGAAGGGGGAGCAGTGGATCAAGGAAGGCAAGCGGGCGGTGAAGATAACGCGGCCTGGGAGCGGTGTTGCAAGAGTGCGCCACAAATGGTGCAAAATTGGGCTGTGCTTGTGTGGATGACAGACCTTGGGGAGTGCTCCCGAAGATAATCGCTTTACAGTATTCGATTAAGCGAAACGGGTGTACTATGGTGCCCTTTTCAAAGCAAAAATGGAAATTCTGGCTTAAGCTTCAAATACAAAAAGCTGTCGCACGAGCTGATTCGTCTCGCCGCCGGGAGGTAGCCATGCTCACGTCGATTCGGTCGCGAAAACGGGGCTTAGTCCTGCACTCATCAGTTTTTGCCAGCATCGCGCTCCTCTCAGCCTGCGGCGGGGGCTCCAGCGGAGGGAACAACAACGGCGGTGGTTCGCCGGGCGCGCCTGTCATAGCGAATACTCAGCCTCTGGCCGGAACCATCAATTCAACCTACTCATTCACCTTCACGGTCTCGAGCGGCGGCCAAGCCCCCTTCACTTGGTCCGAAACTGGCGCTCTTCCCCACGGCCTAATGCTTGCCTCTGACGGCATACTTTCCGGCACCCCCACCGCCTCCGGCTCATTTCCTATCACCGTAAAGGTGGCGGACTCCGCCTCCCAAACCGCGACAAAGGGCGTCACCATCCAAATTAATTCCATGTCCGCCTTTACTATCACGGGCAGTATGTCCACGCCGCGAATTTTTCATACCGCGACGCTCCTGTCCTCAGGCCAGGTTGTCGTCGTCGGTGGAAAAGACAATAACGGCAACGCTGTCGCCACCGCCGAGACTTACGAACCTGGCCCCGGCACTTTCACCCCTGCTTTGACTACTCTCAATCACGCGCGCTTCTCCCATACCGCGACTCTACTCGATGCGTTCACCATCCTCATCGCCGGTGGCACAGGTCTCGCCGGCACCTCCCTTTCATCCGCTGAGATTTACGATTCTGAAACCGGCAGTTTTTTGAACACAGCCGGACCTATGACTACCGCCCGCTCTCAGCACACCGACACAATGCTCAGCGACGGTACCGTGCTTCTCGCTGGCGGCGTAGACGCCTCCGGCAACGCCCTCGACAGCGCTGAAATCTACAATCCGAATACGGGAACGTTCACCGCTACCGGCCACATGACTATCGCCCGCTTCCAACACACTGCCACCATGCTCGACGGCGGCACAGTCCTGCTCACTGGTGGCGTCGATGCAACCGGCGTCACGACTGCCACCGCGGAAATCTACGATCCTGCAACGCACACTTTCACCGCAACCGCATCGATGGCCGATAGCCGCGCCCAACACATTGCTACAGCGATAGGACTCGGCGCAGTCCTGGTCGCTGGCGGATACAGCAACGACGGCCAGACTGTCACCGCGCTCGCGTCTGGACAAAGTTACAAAGGCTCGTTCACGCCACTGCTTACAGACATGACCGAACTTCGCGCGCAGACCACCGTCACCTCACTTAGCGGCAGCGGCCTTTTCATTCTCACCGGCGGAGCCAAGTTCGTCTTGGCAAATTGCGGTAACAACTGCGCCAGCTTCGTTCCCCAATCGCTGTCTAGCACGGAAGGATTCAGCAGTTTCGACCTGGACTTCTTCCCCGAACCCTCCATGAATACTGCCCGGCGCGGACACACCGCGACTTTGCTTGCCGATGGCAGCACTATCCTTATCGTGGGCGGTGCAAATTCCACACTGGGCGCCCGCAATGAGCTCGTGGATACTGTCCTCTCTTCAGCCGAGCTCTTCCACTAATTGTTTCGGTTTTTCTTGGGGATTCTCGATTTTTCTGGGCGTTCAAGTCCCAGTCAGAGTCGCTGGAGAATTGGACTAATACCGAATCAGATAGCGTGATCGGTAACTCGGAAGTTGTCCTAAGTCCTGATCGCGTAACCGGAAAAGTCCGCCGTTAATAATTAAATTTCAGGAAATAGACAGCGGAATTGTTGCGGGTACAGGGATCGAGAAGCGGGTGGGGGTGTTCTTGCGGCAGTAGAGCTGCGAGCAGGGTCCGTAGAAACGGGCACAAAAAAAGTTCCGTGCGTTTCAAAAAGCGGAGGAGTTGCCGGAGGTTGAAGCCGACGGCGGCCAGCAGTGCGTTGCAGCGATCGCCGGCGCGGCCTGCCAACCAGTTACGTCCGAGCAGTCCGTCGTTTTTAGCGTGGCCGATGACCGGTTCCACGACCGCGCGGCGTTTCAGCCATCGTTTGATTGTTTCCGTCACGCCGCGTCGCTGTCCGGTGAGGTACACCGCTGTGTGTGGCAGGGCGATGCGATGCCCCTTGTATCCTTGATCGACGGCCACGCGTTGCGGCACACGCCCCACGATCTTGCGAATATCTTGCAGTGCGGCCGCCAGGGTATGGCCGTCGTACGGATTTCCGTGCAGCGCCTGGGCATGCAATATAAAGTGCCCGCCCTTGGCCGGATGCAGATTGGTGGCCAGGGAAACTTTGCATCCGAACTCGTACGGCGCGCGTGCTTTGCCTTTGCTGATACATTCCACTTCCGTGGCATGCCAGGAATAGAGATAACCCGCATCGCCGCGCCGCTGCTGCGCGATGCGCCAGGCCTTGGCCAGCGCCATCTCCAGCCGTTCCCTGTGCCGCTCTGCCATCGCCGCTGCTGACGCCATTTTGCGACGTATGTCGCGCTGCAAACGACGCAGTCGCACGCGCAGAAATTTCACCTGCTTGTTGGCGCGCTTCCTTTGCTGCGCGTGCAGGTAACGTCCTGTTTTCATCGCCGCACGCCGTGCCACCCGCACGTAAGACTGCCGCAAACGCAATCCGCTTTTCTTCGCTTGCGCGCCCAACTGCTCGATGGCCGTCAGCAGCAACCCGTGCTCGGTCGGATGGGCGATCGCTTTCTCCTGCACCGTGGTGTCCACCGCCACTGCTGCTGTCGCCTTCACGCTCAGCGCCCCACCGCGGTACGCCGCGGCCAGCGTTTCCTGCAGCAAAGTTTCCAGCGCCTGCTCGCCCACCCGATGGCGAAAGTGCGTCATGCCCGAACGCTCCAGCGGAAACGCATGCTGAAAATATTCCTCACCGCAAAAATATTGCATGTACGGATCGCGCTCCCAGCGCTCGCACACCGCTTCATCCGACAACCCCTCGATATGCTTCAGCAGATGCAACCCCACCACCAGCCGGATCGGCAACCCTGGTCGCCCGGCCGCGCTGTAGTACGGCGCAAAATGCGCTTCCAGCCGCGCCCAATCGATCAAATCACCCAGTCGCACCAGTTCATGGCGCAGGTTGATTATGTTTCTCAACTTCGCTCGGAACAGTTCTTCCACTCCACTGTCCTGCGGTTTCACTCTCGGTTTCATCCGTTCCCCCAAAAATAAAATTGCAAGATTCCAGCGTTCCTCACGCTAAAACCTTGCAATTTCTTTCTTGGAAAATCCAATGATTTCACTATCAACTATTCATTGTTTAAGCTTTTTAACGGGAGACGGAAAAGTGGCGTCTAGTACCTACCCGGTTGGTTGTTTCTCAGGCGGACTTGCTTGAGTCGGGCAAACTCGTGACTCGGTCTTTCCCCTGTGCAATCGGACGTTCGAAAATTGGATTTTCTAAGACGTTATGGCGCGGGTGACTGAAATGCGAATTCGTGCGGAATGTTCCCATATAAATTGGCCGCTTTGAACAGAGTCGTTAGTGCGTTCAGTCGTGCCGACGTGTCGGTCGGTAAGGGGATTTGGCCTGCCACGTGGTGCAGCGGTGCAATCTCATTGTCCTGGGTGTAGTGTCCGGGATGATTTGTGATTAATAAGAGTGAGATTGGGTCTTTTCCCCCATGAGCCGCTCGAATACGATCCAAGGTACGGAGGATGGATGGATGGAGTACCGAGCCAGGTTGCGGCGACAGTAGCTGATTTGCATCTTCAAAAGGCAAATTCATGTCCAAAAACACCACCAACGGGTGCGCAGGCTTCTTGTCGACTGCATCGTTCAGTAAACGTTCGAAGCTAAGGTTAAGCCTATCGCTTCGCTGGCGGACACCGGGCCGGCCGAGTACTCCGGGGCGATGCCTGCTTTTGGCTTCAACCGAGAGCTTCTGACCAGTGGCCCGATAAGTTGCCGTGAATTCTGCGTGGCGCGTCAAAATGTCGCTTTCATTTTCGTGCTCGACGGCAAAACCTGCCCTGAGGCACGTCGCTTCCGCGAACAATTCGTGCCGCGCACCTTGGAATTGGTCGATATGCTTGAGCCGGTGCAACAGCCGGTTGTCTAGGCCGCCATTGTTGTCTACTACGAATAAATCGTAAGCGAAGGTCATGTAAGCCAAAAGGGGACCCGTAAAGACTCCAGCCTGGCTCCCATCCGGCTGTCGCGGTTGAGCGTTCAAATACTCCAGGCCCTTGAGGGCCCACTGCATTACAGGATGCCGCAGTTCGGGGGGCTTGACACCTTCGCACTGTCTCCAATGTTGTCCGAAAACACTTGGAACATATTCCCAGAGGACATCGGTGAAGTACTTGCTTTTCGGCAGGCGCAGAAACTTTCCGCCAATCGGCACGAACGTGCGTCCATTTATCCCGAAAGCTGTTTCGGGACGAACCTGACCATAGAGTTGGAGTCGCTCGATATGCTCTCGGTATAAACGGCTAAGGTAGTCCGCAACTTCAGCTTGTACTTCCGGCGAGACTTCTTTATCAAAAGTCGGCCAAATCAAAACTGGCTGCTTGTTGGTTTCAGAGGGTGCGCCGTGGCACTCGATAAATTTCTTACTACTCTGACATGGGCATGGATCGTCGGGTTCGATAACTTCAACCATCGGAAGTGCTCCAACTGGAGTGAAAATTGTAACACTATGCGCCGCTACTAGCCGCTACTCGCATGGCACTTCGGCCATTTACTCCATCCAAACAGCTAGAAGGCGACTCCGGTCGGAAAATCTAGCTAGCTGAGTACTAGTGTAGTGTCCCGGAAATTCCTTGGCTAAGTTCCAAGGTCTAAGTTCTGCAACATCAATACAATCGCATCTGTTGTCTCGGTCAGTTATTTACGGGACAGCACACTAGGATGGACTTGTCCGGTTTGCGCGTTAATCAGGCACTGAATCAAAATATCTGGTGAGAAATCTCTAAATTGCCGTTGGTTCTTGGCGACTTGTCGTTTTATAGCCGCCGGGTCGCCCTCTTCCGTAGACTTCTCGCAGATGATCCAGCGACTGAAGCTCTGATCCCATTGATTCACACATATTGAGATGTAGCGCTTATCGCGTCGTCGGTGTGGCGACTCCTTTGATGAGCAACCACAAGGCGAGCACGACCTGGAATACGAGCGCCGGCAGCCATTGGTAGTATCCGGTCAGCGGCCCTGTGGAGAAACCGGCGAGCTGCAGAGGCAGTGTCACCGCGAGAAGGCCCGACGCGAGAACGCCCAGCCAGGCAATTGAGAGGGGCACCATCCGCCCGCGCAGGAGGAGATAGGAAAAGATCAAACTCCCCACGGCAAAGAAGATCGAACCGATGGGGACGCTTGCGCCCGGCATTAGCAGAAACGCACGCAGCGCGTTTGTTGTTGGGATGTCCGGCGCACCCGTCCCGCTTCCCGCCTTTGCCAGCCATAGCAGTCCAAGGTAACTCGGGATGTTGTTGGGCGAACCGAGCACGCCTTCCGCAACGCGGCAGACCAGGCCCAGCATGGCAAGCTCGTTGTCCTCGTCGCGCGTGATCCCGTAAAGCGTTACGCCCAGCACAAGGGACGAGAGGCATTCGAGCAGCGTTATCAGTATGGCCAGCCGCACGTTTGTCGCGTACTGCCCGATGCGGGCGACCATTGCGGCACCACCGTAGCCGCCCCTCGCCTGGTGCATCAGCAGCTCGATGCAGATACCGATCGCTGCGTAGAAGAGGTACGTAAATCCGGCGATTTTTGCGTTCGTGTTGCGTGTCATGTCCGCTCTTCTTCGCTATCCTGGTCCCAGCGTCCATGTCCTCTCGCTGCCAAGGCGCCTACCGCGGACCAAGGCCATTGACTGGATGACATGATTAGCCTGCGCCCGCCTGTGCCGGCCCGCTGACTCGATCGGACCCAACCCCGGATGGTGGTAATCCCTTCAGCAGGAGCCAAAAACCCATCGTCAGCTCGAAGAAGAAGATAGGAGCTCCATAAATCTCAACGGGGATGACCCTCGCAAGCTCGGGGAACAGGATGAACGAGAATGCGGACGCTCCCATCAGGAAGGCCGCAACCATTCCCCATGCCGCCAATGCTCGTGGGATGAAGCGGGACTTGAACCACAGATAGCAGAAGGCAGTACTTCGAAACCCAGCGAGCACCAGGCCAACGTTATACGCGTCGGAATGCGCACTCACCGACAACCTCGCCAGTGCCTGCAACCCGTTCGCTTCGAATGCGTGCAGGTAGTCCGCGCCACTCAGGATCCGCAAAACATCGAAGTCACTGAGCGTGACGACGACCAGGATTGCGGTCTCTACCAGCCCCCAGCCCGTGGCCACCAAAGCGAGGCTTCGATTGACTGGCATGAGGACCACGTAAAGAGCAATGATCAAGACGACATCGAGCGTAAAGACAATGAGATTACTGGCGGTGCCCAGACGAAAGAGCCGTTCGTGCGCCATGATGTTCTGCGCCGTTTGCGCGGCATTGTCGAAGGCGATGAGTTGGGTACGTACATAGAACTCGGCGAAGATCGCCGGCGGCAGCGCAAACAGATAGGAGAATCCCACAACGGTCGCTGCTTTGCGTTGTGATTCGTCGATGGTGCCGATTGTCATTCCGCACCCCCACCGTCTCGGTGCCCCCTAACTAGTAGTAGGCCGACCAGTATATCTCGGCCTACCCTGCGAGGCTCGCAGTATAAGGCCGAGCCCGCCCAGCCAGCAGAGAACGACGATGCTGGGTGCGGTGGAAGAATTCGCTACGAAGCGACTGGTGGAGCGGGAAGCCGCATTGTTTTCTTGCCCGTGTGAATCGTCTCGACTATCGGCCAGTGAGGCGGGCAACGTTAGGTTCTGATTTGTCGGCAACTCGGAACTTTTTCCTGGACCACGTCCCTAAGTCCTGGGAAGTCGGGTTACCGGACCACTTTTCCGATTTGCGCGTTTACAAGAACCCAACCGTTTGATTTGTGACTTTGAGGGTCGTTTCCGAGTTACCGACAACACGTCCACGCTTTCCGAGAGGTGAACGCCTTGTGGTACGCTCCTCGCAGCGTTCTCACACTAGATTGCAAGAAGGTAGCTCCATGAACCGCGTGCTCCTCTCAATCCTCTTTCTATTTATTCCGGTCTCCTGCGTGGCAGACGACCTATTCGACATCAAGCCTGTCGCAGACGGAATCTACGCAGCGATTGCTAAGCCCACCTACAAAGTCAATTGCAACGCCGCGATCATCATCCTCGACGACGGCGTCCTTGTCGTTGACACACACTCTAAGCCCTCGGCTGCCCGTGCCCTCATCGAGCAGATCAAAAAGGTGACGCCCAAGCCAGTCAAGTACGTCGTCAACACACATTTTCACTGGGACCACTACCAGGGCAACGAAGCCTATCCCAGCTCATGGCCCGCTGGTGTCGAGATAATCTCTTCAGAGGCCACTCGCACAAGTATCGAACAGCGCGGCATCCCGCGAGTAAAGCACGAAATCGTGACCATGCCCGCCCAAATCGAACAGCTGAAAGCCGACCTGCAAAAAGCCTCCACTACCGAACAGAGAGACTCGATCCAGAAAAATATTTCCGAAGCTGAGGCCTATCTCGCCGAGCTCAAGAGCATGCAAATCACTCTGCCGACCATGACCTTCGACCGCAGTCTCATTCTTCACCGCAAATCCCGTACGGTTGAAATCCTCTGGCTCGGGCGCGCTCACACCGATGGCGACGTGTTCGTCCTGCTTCCAAAGGAAAAAGTTCTGGTCACTGGCGACGCGCTCCACGGTTGGACTCCCTACATGGGCGACAGCTACCCCTATGATTGGATCAAGACCCTGGACGTCGCAGAGAAGCTCGACTTCGACTACGTCATCGGCGGTCACGGCGACGTCATGCGCGGCAAAGAGACTTTCGAGCTTTGGAAGCTATACTTTCGCGACCTACTGGAGCAGACCGGCATAGCTTACGCTGATGGCGCCACCCTAGACCAAGCTAAAAATCGGGTCTCCGACTATCTAATCTCGAAATACGCGATCAAGTTTGATCCGAAATTCCCACAAAGTGTGGGCTCCAATGTGGTTAAGGCGTACCAGGTGATCGCCTTCGCTCCTTAATACCGGTAAATTTCATCCCAGATGTCGGTGATGTTTGCGGCTACAAATAAACGAAATCGTGATCAGTTCCAGCGACGGCGGCCATTCTAACTCGCGTGAGTGGACCAACTGCGAATTGCTTCTCTTCGCTCATAAATCCGAGAGTACCACTGTAGAAGATCGGACTTCGTACCAGAACCCATTTGTCCGGTTTGCGCGTTTATCAGACTTAGGCAATTGCTTTTTGTTTGCCGACAAACCATCCATAGAGATCAGGGCAAGCTGACGGAAGCTCCACCGGAAGATGGACGAGTTCTATCGGGATGATCGCAAAGTCCCGGAGGTGTTGCTATTAATTGCAGCGATTCAGTAGAAATGTTTTGAGTTCTTGTGCTACCAGGCGGGGCCTGCCGCTATTGTCGGCAGCTAGATGACCAACACCTCGGAGTATGACTCGCGCGGCTTGAGGTATCGTTGCCTGCAGTGCGTCCAGCGCGGCTTTCAAATATCCTGGGCTTTTGCTGCCGCCCAGCAGCAGCACATTGGCATGCAAGTCTTTTACTTTTTCAATAAGTCCGGTCGACTGCAGTACTGTTTGCGCGTCATAGCGCATAGTAAGAATGAGGTCCTTTAACGAAACGTCGTCACCTTTTACATTTTTCGTTTCAGCTCTTATAGCAAGGTTAAGCAAGGGTGCAGTTATAAAGCGTAGGCGTGTCAGCAATGTAGGGCCATTGGTGCCATCGGCCACGGTCAATAAAGCAGCACCGAACTTACCTTGGGCAATCTCTTCATCGTATTGGTCTAGCCAGCGCCTAGGGTCATACCCGCCTACAGGTATCGGCGGCTCATATACGATTACTTTGTCGATCGTGGGTTCATCGAGCGCTGTTTGCAGCGTAACGATGGCGCCAGAGCTCAGGCCAAATATCTTGCCTGCGCCGGTTGCCCCGACAACGGCCCTCATGTCCTCCGCTTCTCTTTCGAGGCTGTAGTTGCCATGAGAGCCACTTAAGCCACGACCACGTCGGTCAGGAATGTATACCGTAAATGCGTCAGCAAGAGCTTGCCCGAGCTTCATGAGGTTTTGCGATCCCATCATGCCGCCATGCACTAGAATCAGACCTCGGCCTGAACCAAGTTGGCGATACCCAATGATCGTGCCGTCCGCAGACCGTACGGTGTGGGCGGTGTATGGGACACTCACCATGCTTACTGCTCCTCCTTAAACAATTACTCCTTAAAATATCAAAGGATACGGCAAAAAATGCCATTAGGATAACGATTGCAAATCGGATCGTTAGCAGCTCCAGTTAAGCTAAGTGAACGCCAGCCTCCTGCGTCGGGCCAGAGTTTAGGTACACTGTGACGATCGTGGAATGGCGTGCGTTTACTGCTGGGAACAGATGACGCGCGACTCGGAAGTAATCGCTCCAACGATTCGATTCCATGTGCCTGGTAAGTGGGGTTACCGGATAGGTGATTTTGTTTCGATTCGCATGTCCGTGCGCGTTAATCCGGAGTTTTGCGTTTGAACTTGACCAAAGCTCTACTGTGGTCTCTTATAAGTCAACGTACTGGCCAAAGCGATTCGTACCGGGAAGGGAGACGACCCTATGCCGCGCCTGCTGGTGTTGGTTCTTGTCTTTGCGTATGTGATTTTGCCTGCGGCCCCCGCCCAAACGACGGATTCCGGCTATCCCGATGAATTGTCGCCCTCGCTGGCGGCCAGTGCCAAGGCGATGTATGTCATGATTCACCGAGATATAGCGGAAGCGGCAGAGAACATGCCTGCGGATGAATATGCCTTTCGACCGACGCCGCAGGTCCGGACCTTCGGTCAGATTATCGGTCACTTGGTTGATGCGAACTTCTTCTTCTGTTCGCAAGCCGCGGGCGAAAAGTCGCCAGCGACCGCTGACTACGAACAACTCACTGACAAGGCTGTACTCGTTAAGGCGTTGAACGATTCGCTCGTCTATTGCGATCGCGTGTACGGGGCGACCACCGAGGCAAAGTTCATCCAGCCGATGCAAATTGCACATGTTGTTGGTACGGGGTCGACCAATACTCTCCGGGGCGCCGTGCTGATGTACAACATCGCCCACAACAACGAGCATTACGGCAACCTCGCCGTTTACATGCGGCTGAAGGGCCATGTTCCGCCCTCGACAGCTCGAGTCCAGCAGCGAACGAATTAGTAACGCCCGACTACCTGATTAGTTCTATAAAAGGGGAAGTCAAGGAAAAACACTCCTCCATCGGCCGAAATTTTTCTTCCTTCTCAGCCCACTTGATTGAGCAGGATCTGTTCTGACCATCCGCACCAGGTGCTCGGTTGCTGGGCGCTATGGGCCAGCGGTTGGGATTTCCTCTACCAGCGGTTTTCATTGCTTGTTCGCAACGAAGCCTGTCAGTTCCGAAACCAGCAAGCAGAATGATGGTCAAATTTGGCGACCATGGTTCTATCCGGGACTCGCGGCCCATAGCTTTTTCTGGTTATCCGAGAGGGCCTAGGGTCGGGTGTGAGACTTGGTGCCCGAAGCACGCAGCGTCTAACAAATCAGCTGAGACTCGCTCTCGAACCAAAGTGTCTCGAGAACCCGACGGCCACCGCTAGAGAAGATCCCAGGATGGAGCGGACTCAATCAAAGACACTCAAGCTGTTTGTGGTTTCAGATATTTGGCGTCGAAGCTTACTCCCTTCTTCCACACGATCAGAACGATCGTGGCAATCTTTCTCGCCAAGGTCAGGCGTGCCATCTCCGGTCTCATCCCTTTGGCAAGCAAAGCCGCGTAGAATTCCTGGAACGGACCCGGTTTGACGGAAGCGATAGTGGCAGCACTCTTAAACAGGTTCTTTAGATCGTGATTGCAGTCGCGGTTGAGTCCGCGAACCGAGATGCGCTTCCTGGTTCGTATTAGCTGTCCTTTGACATTACGGTAATCGGCACTGCTGTGCATTTCGATGGCAAAACCGCTGTATTTCCAGAGCGGTCGCTTGGTGCGGAATCGGTTCGGTGTCTGGATCAGCGCGATCAACAGCGCCGCCCGGATCGGACCGATCGCAGGGATCTGGCAGAGCAGTTTGCTCGCCTTGTGCTTTTTACTCTCGGCCAGCAGATCGCGCCTTACTGCTTGGCGTAACGACCTCAGGGCATCGAGTTGTTGGTAATAAAACTCGGCCCGGCGGAACACTCCCACCTCGTTGATCTTCGCCAGCCACTCGGCACGATGACGCGGCGCGTAGACTTGCTTGCCAGCACAAGGAATACCCCAACCGCGATAGATCGCCTTCACCCGACTCATGACTCGTGCGAGATCTTTGCTGATGGTCAGATAGCTGCGTGCCAGTTCCCGCAGTGTGCGGACGCCGGCTCCGCCGTGATAGACCGAGCTGAGCTTGTTCATGTACAACCGGTCGGACAGTTCGCATGCATCGATCCGGTCATTCTTGTTCCCCTGTCTGCTATTCTTTCGCGGATCGCAGACCACCAGTTTCGCTACATGCGGTTTCAGCAGATCGTACAACCAGGTAGCCCAGGTTCCTTCTTCAAAGGTGACTTGTAACTCTCCACGCAGGCCGTGGATAAAGTCCAGAATGATGTTCGCTTTGGTCTCGATCACGCATTCCATCATGATCTTTCCAGCATCATTCCTGACCGCAATAGAAATACTTTCCTTGTGCACATCCATGCCGATATATTTAGTGCTAGTCATGAGGGTGTTCCTTTCTGGAGGGGTTCGAGCCGAACACTCAAAACCCTACTCCAAAAGGGGCACCCTTTTATATTGCGTCGGGTTACCGGAGAAGTGGCGCGCCTAGTACCCACATCGACGGTTTCCGCGGTAACTAGGCTGGCAATTGTTGACCCGGTCGCACATCCGGCCTAGACTTCACATGATTTGCCGTTCTTGAAGATGGACGAGAGCGCCGCCCTGCATTTGGTAAGAGTCCGCGCATGGAAGCTAGGCAGTATCGTCTTGTGTTGTACGATGACACCCGTCCCCAAGAATACGATGGGGACGAAACCTTTACGTTCAGCTATCTTCGCACTAGGTTCAAAAGCGACGCAGCAGCTCAGCAAGTATTAGACGAAGTTAAGAGAGATGGAACCGCTGCTCGTCAGAAGTCGGATTACCGGACATGTCGATCCTAGTACCACTGTTTGCGGTTAGTGCGTTAATTAATTGAGACCTCTTGGTCTTGTTCCGCCTCCAATGTTGACCGTTGAACTGAATGTCTAAATTGCAGCTCTCCGAGATTAGGGTAATCTATACCTTCTCAGGAGTTGCAATCGGGGGAAAACCGTGAAATTTCCACGCTGTTCTTTCTTAGTCCTTTTGTTGCTGTTCTCACCGTCTGCCCAAGGGCGGTACGCCGGTTCCACTGCAGACGACGATCTGCCACGCCACGGCAGTATTGGACTGGTAGTGGTTGTACCGGATAGCTCCAAGCCCGCGGATTTGCAGACGAATCCGCTAACCGTCAAGAATGTCGTCGCCGGCGGGGCGGGCGAAGTCGTGGGCATACAGACCGGTGACACAATATTGGAATTGGATGGTAAGCCAGTCACCACTCCAGCCAACTTCGCGCAAGAAATCGGGCGTCATCTGGCTGGTGACTCGGTTCGAATCGTACTTCGGCGCGACGGGCAAAAAATGGAGAAAACTATCGTCCTGAAGCCCAAGCCATTCGAAACGAGCTTGGATACCACAATTCTCTACCGCTCGATTAGTGTGGGAAACGCGCGACGGCGCACGATCATCACGCACCTTCAATCCGAAGGTCGTCACCCCGCGGTCCTTATTGTGGGCGGACTTGGTTGCTATTCCCTGGATGGGGCGTTGAACGAGAACAGGGGTTACGGACCGATTCTCTCGGCTCTCGTAAAGGAAGGTTTCGTCACGATGCGTGTTGAAAAAACCGGCGAAGGCGACAGCGAAGGCCCCGCGTGCACAGACCCGAAGGCTACGGCCGAACTTGAGGCTGCCGGATATGCCGCCGCATTGGACGCCCTACGGAGCTACAATTTTGTTGACCCTAATGAAATTTTTGTGTTCGCTCACAGCCTTGGTCCGCTACTGGCTTCGCTTGCCTTGCCGGGACAAAATGTCCGTGGAGTGATTGCCGCGGAGACCATTGGCCGAAGCTGGTTCGAGTACACACAGGAAAACGTGCGCCGGCAAAGCGCCCTCGTCGGCGAACCTCTCGATCAAGTGGATACAGACGTGAGGGAAAACGTTCGCTGCGCTTATCATTTCTACTTGCAGCACCAGAGCGCCGATGAGGTTGCGAAGCTAGGAAACACTTGCAAGGAAATGATCGCCAGCAATGCGGGAATGCCAGATTCCTATATGCAGCAGATTGGCGATATTAATCTGGCCAAACAGTGGAAGCAGATCGCAGCGCCGGTGCTTGTGATTTACGGCACATCCGATCCAGCCACCAGCGCTGACGAAGGCCGGTATTTAGTGGACATCATCAATAGCTTTCATCCGGGAACCGCCACCTACCGCGAGATCGCCGGGATGGGTCACGACTTTGGCCGCTACGACTCCCAGCGGGCATTCTTGGAAGAGGTCGGCAATCCCTCGAAGCCCCATCCTTTTGACGAAGAAGTGCTGACCGTTGTTCTAGGCTGGGTGAAGCAGCGCCTGCCAACCTAATTAAGGTCTAAGAAAATGTGCTGATCACCTGCTAAATAAAAATTGAAAGTTTGCCGCCGAGGCGCATGGTGGCGGCAAGCCACCTAGGCGCGGGCTGCTTTTTGTCCCCGATAGGCCGGCGCGAAAACTTCGGCGGCGAAGCTTTCCAGCGTCGTAGGGGTCGTGTTCTTTGGGGAGCGTGGCTCGAGCACCTTTAAGTACCCCGAATTCTGCGCGTCCGCCAACTCCAATAGCAGATCCGCCATATTCGAAGACATGCCCATCTGCATAAAACCGGGCTTCAACTGTGCCGCGGGCATCTGCTTATATGTCAGGTCGGGCTTGCCGATCGCGGCGCCGATTATTTTGGCGGCTTCCGTGTTCGTGACATCGCGAGCCCCTTGCAGTTCGCGCGTGCTCTTTCCTTGAAAATCGGGCTGCAACAGGGCGTCGGCGGCTGCGTCGCCGATATCGCGCGTTGCGATCATGGGTGTCGGCAGATCGCCCTTGACAGGGCCGGCCATTGTTCCGAAGGCCTTGATCACATCAACCTGGAAGAGAAGGTTTTCCATGAAGGCGGCGGGTCGCAGGTAGAGGGCGTTCAATCCAGGAATCGCGCCAAGCTTCTTTTCAAGATTGTACAGCCCGACCACCGGGCCGGTTTTATCCGGCCTGTCCGCGCCGACACTGCTCAGCACGACGGCGTATTTTATTCCGCTCTTCTCAATCGCGGCGGCCAAGGCGTCGCCCACGCGCTGATAGTGTGCCAATACATCCGGGGCGCTCACGTCCGGCGGTATCATCGCGTACACTCCCTTTGCACCCGAAAAAGCCTTCGCGAGCGTCTCCGTGTCGGTGATGTCCGCAACGAAAGCCTCTGCGCCCTTCTTTGCGAATGGTTCTAGCCGCTTTGCGCTGCGGCCTACAACACGCACCTGCTCACCTTTTGCGAGCAACTTTTCCGCTACTTCGTTTCCCGTGTGTCCTGTCGCGCCGGTAATGACGTACATAGGTTCCTCCCTATCCTTTATGGAATTGGAGGGCTGCAATTGATTAGACGCCTGCCGCTGTCCGAGCGTTGCGAAGTCTATTCGTCGGGATCCAGACACTCGATAGAAGCACTTTGAATTAGAGTCCCAAATCGTGAATTCGACGTGCCCGGGGATCCGTGTTCCGCTGCTCGCTGTGTCCCTGCTTGCCCAATGCCTCGTGTTGCTAATCATCTAGGGGTGAATGGGGCTGGTTCCCTCCCCTTTGAAGAGTCAGGAGCTTTTCGCCGATGCGCCTCGACAAGTCGGTGCTTGTGTGAATCAATCGCAGAAACTGCTGGATGACGTTAGCGCTTTATCGGAAGCGCGCTTTCAGAAAAAAAGTGTACACGAGCGCGGTGCTCCGGCGCGCTTTCGATAAAGCCGTTAGAAGGAAGCCGCCCGTGGTTGCGGCGGACGCGGGCCTTATGCAAATTCAATTGAGGGAAGGTGCGGTGTCGAGATGCGCCGAAGCTGTACGGCAGAGCACCACAGACGACAGCGGGAGCTGAAAAGGTGACGAAAGCGCAAGACTCGTACCAAGACAAGGCTAAAGAAAGTAGAAGAACACGGTTTGCGGAGTGGCCAGGCGCGGAGAGACTGAGCGCGCTGACGCACGCAAAGATTTCTTGGGGTAGAGAGTCGTTTCATGCGGCCTCGGTGACCAGGGCGGGAGGAGAACGAAGTTGGATTTCGGCAGCGGTGAGTCTTTCGATGACCATCATCGGTCCACCGCATTTTGGGCATAGCCAAAGATCACGTGGGGCTTTGCTGTCTGATATGTCTTGTTCTGCCTGCGGTGCTGAACCGAGCAGATGAAAGCAAAGTGGTAGGAGCGTCGCGCGCCTGCGGTTGGCGAGGAAGCCGAAGTTCCGGATGCGCACGAAACCTTTGGGAAGCACGTGCAACAGGAAGCGGCGTAGGAACTCATCGAGCGATAAGGTCATCAACTTCTGTTCGTTGTTGTGAGCAGAATCGCGCCAGCGAAAAGTGACCTTCCCTTCGGCGAACGAGACCAAGCGATGATTAGAGATGGCTACGCGATGGGTGTAGCGGCCCAAATACTGGAGCACATACTCCGGGCCACCGAAGGGTGGTTTCGAGTACACCACCCAGTCCTTTCTGAACAGCGGCCGTAGCCAAGCGGCGAAGGTCTTGGGCTGGGCGAGACAGGTTAGGTTTCCATGGAAGTTGAGTTGGCCTTCTTGAAAGGCCTGCCGGAGAGCAGCAACAAACTTGCCGCGGAAAACACGACGGAGCACGTGGATGGGAAGAAAGAACCGATCGCGTGATTTTACCCAGTGAGCGTGATCGAGTGACAGCCCACCGGCGGGAATAACGCAATGGACATGGGGATGGAGCCCGAGCTTCTGATTCCAGGTATGCAGCACGGTGAAGAAGCCGATTTCCGCGCCGAGGTGCCGCGGATCGCGAGCGACTTCGAGAAGTGTTTCTGCACTGGCGCGGAATAGTAGATCGTAGATGACTTTCTTGTTCTGCAAAGCCAGTGGAGCAAGCTGCGAAGGAAGTGTAAAGACCACATGGACGTAGCGCGTCGGGAGAAGTTCTCTTTGACGTGCGGCGATCCAGCGTTCCCGGGCCGCGGTCTGACACTTCGGGCAGTGTCTATTGCGGCAGCTGTTGTAGGAGATGGTGGCACGATGCCCGCAGCGGGTGCACTGATCGAGATGACCGCCGAGTGCAGCGGTACGACACCGCGCAATGGCCAGCAGTACTTTGATGTGCTTCCAGCTGAGCCACTGGCGATTTCGTTCGATAAAGGCAGCTCCTGCGCTGCGGATGAGATCGGCCACCTCGAGGGGCGGCCGGCTCATCTATTCCTCTGGTGTCCGCCGGTCTTTCAGCTGTAGCGAGTCCAGAGGACTGGCGGTCGCGTGGAGATGACGCTCGGAAAGATGGAGGTAGATGGTGGTCTCTTTGAGATCGCGATGGCCTAACAGGATCTGAATGGTGCGCAGATCCGCGCCTGCCTCGAGAAGATGTGTGGCGAAGCAGTGGCGCAACGTGTGGGGATGGACTTGTTTCTTGATGCCCGCTCGCTTGGCAGCTTCCTTACAGGCGTTCCGGGGTGTTTTCGTATCGATGGGCTGATCACTGTTGTGCCAACGGTTGCCTGGAAACAGCCATGCGCTGGACTTTCTCGGCAAGCGGCGCCAGTGCTCGCGCAGTTCCTCGAGCAGTTTTGGGCTGAGCATCACATCTCGGTCAACGCGTCCTTTGCCACCTTGAATGTGAATCACCATCCGCTTGCTGTCGATGTCACTGACTTTCAAGTGTGTCAACTCGGCGTTGCGCATTCCGGTGGCGTAGAGCGTCATCAGCAGAATGCGATGGTAGGGAGTGAGCGCGGCATCGATGAGTTGCGTGACTTCTTCCTGGCTCAGGATCGACGGAAGGTGAAATGGTCTTTTCGGATAGGGAGTCTCGGCAATGCCCCAGGCCTTTTTAAGAGTCTTGATGTAGAAAAACCGCAGCGCCGCGAGGTGGTTATTCACGGTACCCGACGACAACTTTTGCTTTTGAAACAACTCAGCTTGGTATTCGCGAATATGCCGCAGGCCCAAACGGTCAGGCGGAAGGTTGAATCGTCGAGAGAAATTTTCGACTGCGCGGATGTAATAACGTATGGTACTTTCAGAATAATTACGACGCTGGAGTTCCTCCAGCATCATTTTGCGTAAACGGGTCACAGGGTGCCTCCTTGTGACCCAAACTTATCTCAGCCGTTAGGCAACCACCGCTCCCTAACCTCACGCGTAGCGTCCGCCGCCGGGCGGCTTCGTTCTTACGGACTAACCGGAACTGATCTGTTGGCGAACTGCTTCAACTCCTGGTAAGTCGCATAACCGGGTGCGCCGTGAGAGGTGGTGGTCCACAGCGGGAGTTAAACCCGTCCGGGAACTGGTTCGCTCCACCCGGTAGCAATCGAAGCAGCGGCGGAGGTAACAAAGCTGCTGAAGCCTTCGGTGTAGAAGGTCGCATTGGCGACTCGGCGAGCGTGCAGGCCGTAACGTGAGTAAACGCGGAGCAGGCCTCGAAAAGACTAATGCAGGAGCCGACCCGCCCCGGTTTCGGGGAAGGCCGAAGCTAATGGAATCGTACGAGCGAACAAATTCCATCAGACCTGCCGGGGTATTAGCGACGGCATGCAAGCAAAAGGGGACCATACGCAACACGGGAAGTCCCAGCGGTGATTGTGGTTCGGATCAACTGGCAACTCGTGAGAGACCGGCCGGGCTGACTGGGATGGCGGAGAGGCTCGTAGTACCGATGAAGCCGGGTAATGCTGGTGGAGGGAAGGGGCCTTAGTGGAAGGCGGACGCAAGAAGCGACGACGGAAAGGGAGATTGGCGATGAGCCTGACAACTCCCGAGTTGTTTCCAGAAGTTGCAGACAGCGTCACATGCAATGGCTACGGCGATTGCGTGAGTCTTCTCCGAGAGCCGGATGCGGCAAATCCGCACGTCCGGTTCGATGAGCGGGGTGTGGAAACGGAAGCATGGTGGGAATAGTGAGGCACCGGCAACTGAAAGGGTCGGCAACAGATAGGTCCCACCTAAACCACCGCGCCACACCTCGACTCCACACATGTGGGTACTGGCACTCGATTTATTTCGGTGTGATAAAAATGTGATAGGTCTAGCGTGTTGCTTCGATACCGGAAAGGATAGCCACGCTGATTAGACGGTGTATACGCGACAAAGACAGGAGTGTGGCTGGCATCAACACTTCATTGTTCTTGGGCGAGGCTCAACTTTGGCTCAACTTGAGACAAACATGTAAGGCACGTCGAGAGAAGTCAGTGTGTACACTATGAAATCATTGCCTGACGGCGGCAAAGGGTTTCCGTCAACATTGCGAATATTGTGGTTTGCCGTTCCCTGACAGGCCACGCCAACCAAATAAATCTGCGGCGGATTTGCTAATGTGAATTGCAGTGTTGCTAGCGCTTGTCCGACTGTACCGGAGCCTGATTCGGCTCCATTTTCGTTGACGTACCAGGTACTGCTGTAAAGTGGAATCCGAGTAGATGAAATGCCAGGGAGTCTTTCAAACTGGCCCGACGATGGGTTATAGACCCATATAACTAGCCACGCAGCGCTATAAAGCCAAACATACCCGTCCAATCGTTCGTTCCATACGAAATTGGAACTAAAGCTGTGATATGCGCGCCAGTTGACCACTGCCTGAAATGTCATAACCCCGGATTGCCAAAAACTGTTTCCGCCTGTATCAACCTCTCCGTAAAAGGCTACGAATGTTGATTCTGTTGTCGCGCCTAAATTTACTGACTGCACTGTTTGAAGCTGCCCCGTTTTATTGTTAGCGTAGCCGCCCCCGAAGTTCGAACTATGCGTCAACGTCGGATATTTGTAGCGGCGGTATGACGGCACCAAAAGGTCTACTGTGTCAACGGGCTCATAAATCCCACTCAAAGCCTTCGAAATCGAAGAAACCTGTGAAACTGTCGGACTAAGCGTAAACTTCAAATCAAGAAATCGCTGAGGCATTCCGGCTTTGCCAATGCCAGCCAATGCCGATGTAATTTGTTTTTGTGAAACTCTTCGCTTTCCGAACAGAAGTTTTACATGCCGCGTTGCTTTGAGCATGTCTAAATCTAAGAGCATGTCGTTGGTGGGCGCTTCGAGTTTGGAAGCGGCTCTGCGAAGCACAGCTTGTGACGGCAGTTTGTGTTTGCTCACGGTTCACCTCGATGAACTGATGACTTTCTCAGTAGACCGCGAGTTGTGAGGAACTGCGGCTCGAAGATTATTCGTTGCCAGCACTATAGATACGCGCTATTGATGCCTCAAGTAAAAGAGCCTTTACCCGCGAGGTTCCAGGGCACGACCTCAGGGGTCACCCAAAACCGCCCAAGGCCATCTACGCGACCTTCACTCCATTGATCATAATTGTCCCGTTTGAACCTGCATGACCGAATGCGCCATTGTTGGTGGGAGCTGTCGGCGTGAATCCAGGATCGCCGTCTGGACTTTGTCCGAACGGTCCGTCGCCTCCTCGTCCACCAGGCCCCCCTACACCGTGAGGTCCGCCAATTCCAGGAAGACCGCCCCTACCACCGGCCACATTCGCCGGACTATAAACGGTCGTCCCGCTTAGGAAGATCGCGACGTTGCCGCCATTTCCCCCTTTTCCGCCACTCCCGCCTGCGGCACCACTGCTACCATTGCCGCCGTCGCCTCCGTTGCCACCTCGGCCTAGCGACCACCCCGCCCCGCCGTCTCCTCCTGCGCCTCCGTCCCCGCCAGGAGTGCGAGCATTTCCTCCGGGTCCACCATTTCCGCCAACTGCTGAGAACCAGTCGAGCATGCTCGGATCTACGTTCATGTTCGGAGCATTAATTGTGACCGAATGAGCGTCTCCTCCATCACACCCCGGAGTACCCCACCGTGCCGGAGGAGGATGGGTGCCATCTATTCCGGGCTCCCCGTCCGTCCCATACCATTGCCCAGAGCCGCCGTTGGTTCCAGGCCCAGCTTTGGGCGGCGTGGGAGGCTTGCCGGCACTGAGGTTCTCTGCGGGAGGAGTATTATTACAGCTCGGTCCATCCAGAATGATTCTTCCCATTTGTACCTCCTACTGAATCGAAAGCGTTGTGCAGTTGAGGATCAGGTCACCACGAGAAACGAGGTCGCCTGCGATCTCGATAGTATCTGCCTGAAGATGGTTGAGAGGGTTGTTGAGTGTCACCACGGCCCCTTTGTCGATCCGAATCAAGCTTGAGGATATGCGAACAATGTGGATCCTCGATTTGGCGAATCGAGCAACAAGATTCTTCGGCGTCGGAGTGGGCCGATCATTCGCTTTTTCGAACTGTCCCCAGTGCACTAGGAAGTCGTAAAGGTCGTCAGTCGAACGTACCGGAGTTCGTTTTTGAAATTTCGCTAAAGGATGTTTGGCATGAACGGGAAAAGTGACCTTTTGGCCTGCCCTGATGTGGATTATCGCGTCGTTTCGTTTCGAAACTTTTTTACGCATGGCGTGCTCCTGGTTAGCCGAACTGGCCAATATTGGAGTCATCCAATTTCGTGGGGGCGGAACCAGTGGTTAGCCGTTTTTCACTGAGGCGACGGAGGGTAGCTCTCAGGTTGTGACTTTGTCAAGTGAGAGCGTTGCGGAAATTGCACCTACCAGAGAAGGGGCTACTAGTACCAGTCCGACCTGGAAACACCTTCTACGTGCACCTCGACAGCGACCGTTGCGATCCCTCCGCTTCCGTTCTTGAACGAGACGTAAAATCCGACTATCCCGAGCTCCGCGCTCATCTCCCCCTCATGCCACCGCCACATTTGACCGTTGTAATGGGCGAGCTCCGCGCCGTCCGCGTTCGCGACGCTGATTTCAGTCAAGGAACCGCCCGCAACGACGAAGTTGGCGGGGACGCGCAGCGATGCGAGGTTCACAAGCAGCCGCAGACCATCGCTGCGCGCTTTTCCGTACTCTCTTTCCTAGTCGAACGAAGCTTTTGGCGGCCCGCAGCAAACCTACCGCTATCTTCGGGATACGAACTCGGACTGGGCACAAGGTTTGATCGACGACCGCGATTATCTGACGCGCAACCGCTACCGGACATCTGGAGGCTAGTACCCGATGAACGCGTTAACAAGGACGTGGCTGTCTAGGATTGGATTCGCTGAGAAAGTCCAGCCATGTAGTCCGGGTGCGCTTCACCCCATTCGAGTGCTCGCTTCCATGCAGGTTCCAGACGATGGTCAGAGCCCCATTCCTGAAAATTGGGGCGAAGGGCAGCCGTTTCCAAAACGTGTTCTAGGAATCCGGTTTCAATCGCAATGCGGACAGCGTCTCCACTTTCAAGATACAGTCTCTTTATTTCCTCTGCCGCCGCCTTCAAGACCACGGATGCTAAGGCTTTGCAGTTCGTGGAACTTGATGACGATACTCAACTCTTACAGTCGAGGGATATGCAAGGCCTGTCGATGCTCGCTCGTGCCGTAGACCCGAATCAGACTCTGGACGGCGTGCAAGAATACACGACCAAGGAAGCCCTCGCGCTGGCTCAAGAGATGGTCAAACTTGGTTTGGCAAAATGGCGTGGTCATGTTGACGGGGACAGGGTGGGTGAGGTTTTGAGGGACTGGCAAAACGATAAGAACGCGGCAGCGTTGAGGAAGATTTTCGGTCGGACACCAATCTTTGAGCCGGAGAAGAACTGATGTCGTGAGAACAGTGAAGGGCCGCGCTCGCTCGAACGAACATGGCCCCGTCCTGCTCTTGATAGTTACCTGGCAACAATCCGTTTCCACGAGCCGCCCCCACTGCTATCAAGTACAGGGCAGCGCAGCGTACGGAGGAAGGCCGAACGTTTCCACATTCTGCCCCCGACCTTGAATAAGGAAGCGGCCCAATGAGGGGACCGGGCCGCTCCAGAGAAATGTACCCACTCGCCCTTGGTAGCATCTCCCCGTAATAATGCTGGCCGTTGATTTGCCAGACGACAATCAGGTGATTGGAGTAGGAAGAGTGCCGGGTTATGCGTGGAGTTTCACCACAGGACGCAAACACGACGTGGTACGCGAAGGCTGCGGCTTTTGACGGGACGGCCTAACCATGAGTATAGGCCGCCCCTAGAAAGACATTTCCCGCTCTAGAGTCACATCTCTCAGTGGCGACCTTAGGCGTCGGGCTTAGAGAACTCCATCCGGTAGTTGCTGTATTTTTCGCTTATCGAGAACAAGGACCGGGGGAAATAGTTTATGTGGAGAGGTCGCCGTATCGCTGGGAGTGTTCCCGGCTGCATCCGCGCAAGAAAACTGGTTGAATCATCTTCGAAGGACTCAAGCGTGTTCAAACCAACACGCTGCACCAGGACTGCCGACGGCAGAAAGTTTACTTCTCTAGCGGAGCTACGAGAAGGTCTTCCCGAGAATAAGACGCCTCAGTTCCGCAAACTGGGCATTTGACTTCCTTCGGTTCGAATCGCTCCATCCAAGCACCCGGGTGCTGTGTCGATTCAACCGTGATTACCCCGAGACTAGCCAGAGCTTTGCATTCCGGATTCTTGCAATGGACTACTACCTCCATCGTTTCCATTGTGCCCTCCACTACACGAGGAGCTTACCGGCAAATAGGAAAGGCCCGGGGCGGAGTCGGGCACGGCACTGCACCCATATCGAAGGTTGGCGGCGACGGAGGATAATGTCAAAGAAAACGTCCCACCTGGGCATGTTGATGGCAATGGAAATATAAAAAGGAAGAGCCCGGCTCGGGACCGGGCTTCACAACCATTCGAGATTAGGAGTGCGATGACCGTATCACGCTGCGCCTACGCTTGCTATGCGCCACGCGAGATGAGCGTAAATCCTTCCGCAAAAGCCAGCGGGGCTTCAACCGCACCGTCATCCCATCTGATGCTTATCTGGTCTTTCCCGTCTTGAGTCGAGTGAACTCTGATTACCGTGCCGGGTTGCTCGTACTCGTTTTTCACATAGTCGCCCAATTTGGGAAGTTCGCCGCGAACATACGGCATCGTTGCCTCCGAACTGCATATTGGGCGGGTACACTTCGGGGGAAGTACGAGAAAGATAGCGCACAGATTTTGGTGTTGTCAATGCTGCGAAATTAGGCGTTTGGCGTTGGAAAGAACCCGGGGGCGGTTGGGACCCGGGTTGTAGGAGTCACAGCAGCGCATCACCGTTGGGGTGGTAGCACGTCGCTGAGAGAGAAATGCTTGCACCAAGTTGCCACATTGGCAACCGAAAAGATAATTTCATGAGGCCGCAACATGCCCGACATTAGGATGCTCTACAGAAGAACAGGAGCTTTCAATGGTAAATGACGAAATTGCAGTCGGCCAACTGCTGGTTGCGCACGAGCTGGAAATCCGGGCGTTGAAGATTGAAATTGATACGCTGCGCTCAGAATTGAAAGCGCTTCGCGCAGACCTTTTAGCGACCTTGAAGCACGTTCGCCCGCCCTCCAAGCGTGGCCTGCGGAGTGCGACCACAACCACTGGACTTTCCAACCGATAACAATGCTAGGCCTTTCGTAAGTATCCGGCCTGCCCACGATACAAGAACCACTCGCAGAGGTTCGCCAAGTCCGGTCGTTGCGCGTGTGGGTACCAAAACCCTTAGAATAGAATGACCCACCAACGAATGGAGAATGATGAATACTTACAGCGTAAAGATTCGCTACGAAGACCGAACCAAGGGCGCGGAAGGCACTACTGTCAAAGTCGATGCTTCAACCATCGCGGGGGCAATCGCTAAGGCCGCGCGAGAATTCGTGAAAGGTCTGGACCGGAAGCAAAAATTCGATGCGAACAAGGGATTAACGCTGGAAGCCATTCGAGTCACCGTTGATAAGGCCGACACTACGGACGAACCGCAGGCAACCGGTACGAGCGCGTAAGGCTGACCATCCCGCGAGGAATCGCGCAATCCGATGTTGTCGCTCGTTGAGCGAATTTAGACAGCAGCCGCATTTGCCTTGAGGCCCGTCTTTGCTCGTTCATCCAATAACTGACGTTCAGCTTTCAGCCAATCTTCCACATCTTGTCCATGAGCACCGCCGCGCTCCATGTATATCTGGTGTGCGCGCAGCCCGATTTCTTCATGTGTCGGATTGTCTTCCGCAATTTGTGGTGCACTTTTTGGAGAAAAGTCTTCCGCCCAACCAGCCATGTCTTCCTCTTTCTCACCCTGAGTTTCGAATTCAATGTAATGACGGAAGCGGCTCGATGAGGGGACCGGGCCGCTCCAGAGAAATGTACCACTCGCTCTTGGTAGCATCTCCCCGTAATAATGGTGGCCGTTGGCTTGGAAGTGGGCAATCAGGTGTTTGGCGTAACAAAGAAAACCCGGGGGCGGATTCCCGGGCACTCGGGGTCAACAGCGTGTCAGAGATTACGGCTCTGACACGTCGCCGAGTGGGCGCATATTTGCACCAAGCGGAAGCGTTGGCAACAAATTTCGGAAAAAGAAAAGGTAGGAGAAAACGAAGTCGGAGTGAGCATTCGCCCAGAACCTCACTCCGACTTCGATGTTCCGAGAAAGCAGGTGCAGGTTTCCGCCAAGAGCCTACCCCCGCCTTCGATGAGCGAGGTTCTTATCTCATTGTTGGGAACAAGTGTCTATTGTTAGAAGTGACAGCGAAGACTTGATGTTAAAGATTCGAAACAAATGAAGCCGGGGCGTCTTCCGCCCACGTTCGCCCCAGCTTCGGGGTCATGAGCTACTTCTGTCACGATGCTAAAATCGGGTCAAGTAATACAATGCAAACATTGTGTAACTGGAGATTGGAGCGCAGGGTGAACTGATTGTGGTATGACGAGTACGGGCTGTTGGGGCCTATCTGGGATTCTGCTTATTTTCGGACGAGATTTCATCCAATGAATCGTTTTGTCCGAATTGCACTAGCTGTAAGTTCAATCATTTGTTCGAATGAACCCGATAGCAACCTTCCGGCGTTCCGGTTCCGGCAATTTCAAACGTGCTTTTTCAGCCTGTGCCTTTGTCTTGAATGGTCCCGATAGCGGCGTGAACTCGCCTGCGACATACTTGTACAGAAGCCATTGCTCGATTGTTTTCATCAGAAATCTATAATACACAAAACCGGCAGAGTGTCCCCCGGCATTACCCGAGGCCCAGTAACACTCACTCCAAAACTCCCTGTGCCGCAAGTTGGTCATCCAGTGCCTTCAACACCCAGTTCTGCAAAACAGACCTAAAGTGAGGTTTCATTTCTTGAAAATGCAGGCCGATGCCAGACGGCTGGACATAGAGAACTGTCGCTTTAGCTTCGAAAGAGTCCTTAGAGTGGAAAATTTTCAATATAACTGTGCGCTGCACATCAAACAGAACGGTTGTCTTCAAGAAACATCCCTGCAAGCTAAGCTCTGTCACACGAGAGATGATTCGTGCGTTCGGAGTTGTCTCGGTGGCGACTTCTGCGCTTGCGTCAAACGGAAACCGTAGTCCACGAGGCTGTTTGTCCATCGCCGAAGATTATTGTATTGAATGAACGATGTCGAGTTGGCGGGACGCTCGTGTGACGAATACGTTGATGTGGAGTATGACAACAGAGATGCTGATTCGACAATGTTCGGTCTTGTTGATTCGAGAGTGCAGGTCTTCTCGGTCTATTTCTTGCCGGGATATGAATGAACCTTCCCGTCCACGACGACCGCAATGTACTTTCCCCGCTCCAAAAACTGCATCACCTTCTGACCACTCCTCGCCATCATTGCCCAACGCGATTTCGTTAGAGGATTCTGTTCAAGTCCTCGCAGGTCTCTCCCATCAAATTGAAAATCAACCTGTCTGAGTTTTCGCTTTGCGGTCGAGCGCACAGGAAACACCTTGGATTTAAGCGAGATTGTCTTCTTGTTTTCAACAAGAGCTTGTTGATAGATAGCGAGAAGGATGTTTTCGAGTGACGCCATGGGGGAATATTATCGCCAAAGCGACCCACCCAGAATTTACAGGAAACGCTGTATGGTTTCCGTCTTCCAGTCCCTCCATGCTAGATGAAGCTGCACACCACACAGATGCCTGACCGGGACGTCTTTCCTCCGAGGGGCGTCCCGTCCTTCCTCCAAAGGACAGACGAGACTTATCTCACAAAAATACAGTGACCTGAGTACATCTTTCCTTTCAGAAAGTTCCCATGATGGACCGAGTGAGGCGACGTTGTGGCCGCTTGGCTTCTTAATTGTCGGAGCTGCAATCAGCGTTTGGCCCGGTTCAACATTGACGATGATGAGTTGGAGAGCTTGTACCTTCCACCCAAACCAACCTTGCTAAAAGGCGGCAAGGAATATCAATGCCCCAATTGCGGTCACACCGCTACATACCACCCAAGCGACGTATCCTGGTTTCCTAATTCGCGGAGTGCAAAATTGTGAGTTTGCGGCGGCACATGTGGTCAGGGCGGGTCATGGTACCCATACAGTGGATAATGTACAGTCCGCTCGGAACTTTTACCCGAATTCCAGGGAACAGCGTTTGAAATCATGAGTTCGAGGTATCGGTAAATAATTCACTCGACTGCGGTTAGCAAAATCCTTTGGATGGTCGTCTATCTGCTATATATATCGGCATCAACTCCAATCTGGAGGTCGCAGGCATGGTCGCAACTTTCGACATCTTCCGAAAACTCCCCGATGGCCAGCCGTTGTGGGTTATGGCCGTCAATTCGTTGCAGGAATCCGAGCACCAAGTTGTACGACTGATGATGACTTCGCCGGGGGAATACTTCATCTTCAATAGCTCAACCGGAAGCATTCTCGATACCCGCGCAAAAGCCGCCTGAGAAATTCGCTAACTGCCCATCCCGACCCGACGAAATATGAGTTTCCCCACGCCCATTTACAACTGACCAAGGGACGCCGCTACCTCCATGGGCGTCCCTCTTTTCGCGTTTGCGGAGCGAAATGCCTGTACTCAAACACATCAAAAGAACAGCCTCCGATTGACCCAGTGACTCACCACCACGACCGTACATACGGGGCAACTTCATCCGGGTCTTAGGGCCATAACGTTTGCTGTCCTGCCCGCTTGTCTCCCCGCGCGGAGGCTAGGAGGCCCGTCATGCCGAAAATGAAGCCAGTGGTGCCCGCCCTCCCCACTACTCCGATGAGCTTGGTGTGCCCCCGCTGCAATGCAAAGAGCGGCAGAGATTGCGAATCGTCGTCGGGTGTTCAGCTTCCGATGGTTCATAATGCTCGAATCAAAGCCGCAGCAAAGGAAAATAAACGGCTTGCTAGCAAATTGGAGTAGCTGCCTCTGCTCAAGTCCCGCTGCTGTCGGCTCGTGCGCTCGTGATAGCATCTCCCGATGCTCGACCGCTGCGAGGCTTAAATGGCCGATAAAATGTATTGGGCTGCAAGTTGTAAGAGTTGCAGCGGAATGGTCGTGTCTCGACACGTGCAATATACGCTGGATGTCAGGGGCAGAATGATGGAAGAAACACTTCCCGAAGGTACCGTCAAACGGCGTTGTGACCACTGCGGCACCGTGAGCGATTTCGACTTGCGTCAGCTTAGACCAACTGCTGTAAAGTTCCTTATTCCGAAGGTGCAATAGAGACATGGCCGACCACCGTTTAAAGAAGCCTTGCCGTTGTCGCCACGGCAAAGCCATTCATCACAGTAAGACCACGCCAGAAGGCAGAACGAATCCGTGTTGCTATCCGAATTGTGATTGTAAAGATTATCGTCCGGTAAAAAAGTAGATGCCAGACCGCCGCTTCTCCAATAACCATAAAACGAAAAAGTCGTGCCGCTGCAAGCACGGCAGAGCTATCCATCACATAACAAACACGCCGAAGGGCAGGGCGCTTCCCTGTTACTATCCGGGCTGCAAGTGCAAAGGGTATCGTCCGGTCAACAAGTAGCTCGTTGGAAAAGCCGTGTCGCCGCCCCATAACATAAAACAGTTTGTTTTGATGAATCAGAGGCATACGCTGTAATTGATGCGTTTGGGGCTACAGTCTTTTCAAGGAACGGTCGCCACATTCCTCTCCCTGTGGTTGGCGGTACTCGCGTGTTTCATCGGGTGCGCGCTCCCAGTCTTTGCGAATTCCGGCCCTGTCGAGACTTCCCTAGCTCTTATGGCCGAGCGTGATAAGTCGGAACCGATGGCAGACATGGGAGATTGCCCACATCACTCGGGAAGCAAACCCGTAAAGCCAAACGGTGAAAACCCCGCTCCCTCGGGGCGGATGTCGTGTTGCCCGCTGGAAATAACTATCGGGCGGAAGACCAGCACGCCATCGTTGAGCGTTACTCTAATGCTGGATTTCGTCCTACCCACGAATCTCGCACTGACGACGACTCTGTTTTCCAACCCCATCGAACTCGCTCCATCTATCTGGCATAGCGGTAGAGACACACTCCTCCAAACACGATTACTTCGCGTTTAGAAAATCTAGCACTAGAAGTTTGGGAAGAATCGCGCTGATGGCATTGCCGTCAGTCCACGAAAACCAACTTGATTTTTCAAAGGAGAAAAATCCATGAAGAACATTAAGGGAATAGTGTTACTGGCCGTGCTCGCGCTCGGACTCGCAGGAGCGGTGAAGGCAACGACAAAATCGTGTTGCGCTTCCGCCGATTGCTGCGCTTCGGGTAACTGTGGAGGGTGTACGAAGTAAGCTGTCTAGCTGAACGAAGAGGCGCGGGCCGACTTGGTTCGCGCCTTTTCCTTTAGTGGTCGCTCCGTCGGGTCACTGTGAGCCGAATCGAATCATGCCAAATCGTAATAAATGTCGGAGTGGCCCGCTTTGTGGACGATTACGACGGCGCCGTCCAAGTTGTACCAAACATCTGCATTGAAGAAAGGACCTGCCTCCGTTGAGACACCTTTCCAACGGGCCAAAGGTACGTCAGGAGCAGTCGGCTCTCGACGTCTAATCTTGGTATAGCCCGAACCCTCCGCGCGGTCCTTGAGTTCCGCGAGGCCGAGGTGTTCAATCCGGCTCATCAAGTGGATGGTAGCATCGAGTTTTGCTATCCGAGGAAACCATCGGGAAGTTTACGGAAATTTGACATCAATCCTCTCCAAAATAAACGTTGCCTTCTGTACGGCCCGGTCCACAGAGTACTCCCCTGCGAAATTCGGCTTGTCCGACTCAATCGTTTCGATTAGCTTGCGCGCGCATACCTGCGAGACCGCCGTAACGCAAATCGTAGCGCAAATAGTAAGAGGGCTGCACAGGGGAACCCAAGCCAATTCAACAGCTTAGATTTTGTATTGCAATGGTTCGGGACCAGGAGGCCGTTGGTTCAAATCCAATCGCCCCGACCACTTTCGATTTCTTCCCAGTCTGGCTCCCCCACGTTTGCAAGAAGTATCCTGAATACCATCGCTTGCAGCTCATTGTCGGGTGGTTCAAAGAAGCCAATATCCGTGCGGTACAGAATTCCTTCCGGAAACAGTGCGTTTTGAACCGTCAACTTGTCGGTGAGGTGGGCGCTTACCCAAAGGGCGTTGGCAGGGATCGTGGTGCGTGAAGTATCGACAGTCAACTTCAACGCAGCTTCCGCCTCTGCCACGAACGCACGCCGTGCGGCCTCAATGCCCTCAATGTCATGGGCAATCATGTCAGCCATCTCTCTAAACTCGCCCTGCTTGAGTTCGCCGCGAAGTTTCGATTCGATCAGTGAGTTGCGCAGGGCCTTCTTCTCTGAGAGTTGCGTTGCGAGGTGACGCTGCCTCCGCTCTCCATCTTCAATGCGCTTGTGTGCGTTGGCCTTCGCCAGAACAGGTAGAACGTTTACTAGCGCATCGAAGGCCGGTTGCATACCCTCTAGGAAGAGCAACCAATCAGCTTCCAACTTCTCCCTGCTCACGCTGACCGGGTGCGTGCACTCTTTGTTCCAGCACCAGTATCGTGCATACGTCTTGCTCCGACCCTTGGCGTGGCCAGCGGTGAGCTTGGCCCGACAGTAACCACATTTCAGGAATCCTCGCAGAGGAAAGCTTTCGTCAACGGTCTTCTTTGGAACAGCCTTCTTTTTTCCGCGAAGCGAGTCTTGCACGCTGTGCCATAGGTCTTCTGATACCAGTGCGGGAAAGCTTCCTTTGTACGACTGGCCCTTGTGGACAATCAGCCCGCAGTAGACGGGATTTTTCATTACGGTGCTAAACGTTTGGCGGCTGAGTTTATGGCCCTTTTTGGTTCGCAGACCACCCGCAGTCACGAATTGGCGCACAGCGTCTGAGCTATAACCACCTGAAGCCATCATCTCAAATGCCTGCTTAAGCAGTGGTGCAGAGTGATCATGAGCCAACGTCTTCAGCCCGTCCTGCTGCACGTTGTGGTATCCCAGGGGTGCAGCGTGCAGGTATCTGCCCTGTTCACGGTGAACTTGGAATCGATACCGCACACGGCTACTGAGGCTATCCGAGTAGAACTGGCTCAGCGCTGTGAGCATGGTTGCGGTGAGCTTGCCAACGGGTGAATCATCTAGCATTGGTTCATCAACGCTGACCAATTTCACACCCAGCCGTTGTAGAGCCACGTTTACGAAAGCCTTGCCTTCAACGTTACGGGAAAGCCGACTACTGTCCTGCACAACCAGGTAAGTGACGTTGCCCCCGCTGTCTTTCATGAAGGCAAGCGCTTCTTCAAGCGTTCGCCACTCCGTCTTCCATGCAGACTCCCCTTCGGCAACGAAGACACGCAGCACTGGAATACCCTGAGAGGCACACCAGTCTTCACAGCGTTTCCGCTGGGCTGGCAGGTTCAACTCATTGCGCTGTTGTTGCTTTGCCGTGGATACGCGGCAATAGATTACGGCGGCTGAAGCGGGCTGATGAGTTTGACTGTTGTTCTTGGGCATGAAGGCAGGATTCTACAAGAAGCCGAATTTGATGACAACGGAACGACGGGGTAGTATTTCCCGGGGGAAAATAGTCTACACCTGCGCACCGAAGAAGATGAGAAATCCACCTTGATTGCTCAAGCTAACCTTGTCCCCCGCACCGACCTATATAAGCGAGATGTCATCCTCACTATGTACTGCTTGTCGATTCATTTGAGAAACGTCGAAATGGATGCAATCTACGCTGCATACCAGTCTTGGTATCCGAAACTTGGGGACGATGCTCAGACGCTTTCGAATAAGGTGGGCCGCGATTTGTGCGACACCGGAGAATCATGTTTCGAAAAGCTGCTAGCTTTGCGCGATGCAGTTGGTCTCGAAGGTAAATTGAAGTTTACAAACCCGGTCATCAATAGAAAAGAATGAGCTACTTTTTGGCCGCACTATAGTCCTTGCATTTGCATCCCGGATACCAGCACGGGCGCTTCCTGTCTTCCCGCGTGCCCTCTGCATGATGGTGGGAAATACCGTGAGCGCAACTGCAGGGCTTTCTTCCTGCTCAGCCATTTGTGGAACGGCGGTCAGGCATGGACGGCCCTGCTCTTAACTGGCTTGTAGTTTTTGCAATCACAGCCGGGAAACCAACAAGGCTTGGCGATGCCTCGCGACGTTTTCTGCAGGTGATGGATGCTCACCCCGTGGGAGCAGCGGCAGGACGTCTTCGCTTTTGGGCTGTGGGAGGAGCGGCGATCGGGCATCGGGAGATGCTATCACGAGGGGCACGGCAGATCGCTCACTGTTGCTGTGCGTGGATTTCTTTTGGCGGAATAGGCGGAACGTTCACAATCTGATTCAGGGTGTAGACCGATTCCTTTTCACAAGAGCGGCAACGGAGCACGAAGGCTTTCGACGACAACTGCCACGCTTCGGTGTCGGAGGTAACGCGAGATGCTTTCTTGGCGACTGAACCGGAAACACGAATGAATTCCTCGCAATAGCGGCAACGAACACTAAGAGAAGTTTCAATGGCGGCTAGCATTAGCACCTCTGGACGGAATGTACTGGGGAGCCGAGACTATATAGGAGGTTTGATGAATATGTCTACCGTTCTGGTGTGAAATAGCAAAAGCCTTGTAGTGCAAAAGTGTACAGATTCGACCTCACTTGTTGTTGCATTCTTACAGCGTGAAGAAGAGCGTACCCACACCCAAGCAGGTATTCTCCGTCCCTTGTCCCACTTGTGGTGCGGCTGTCCGCGAGGATTGTGTGCTGCATTCTGATGCTCCGCGCCCAGTACCTCACTTAGAGCGGAAGTTTGTCGCAAGTGAGGCCATCGATAAGAAGTCAGGCTGACCCCTGCCCTTGGTATAAAAACTTTATGAAAATCACCGAACAGTGGTTGCTCTACAAGTATGAAAGCGCGGAGTTCACAATCTTGTCGGAACCGTTCAAGACCCGCAAACTGGCTGAGAAGGCACGCTTGAAGCTCCCGGAGGGTGAGCAGCGGGAAGTAGCGGTGGGCATGATTCGACCGAGGGGGTAACGGAGGCGACGGTCGGGCAAGGATCTACTATAGTGCGAAGGAGTGGCCATTATGCGATTGACCAAAGAGCAAAGTTTCAACGCTGGTGCCGTACATGGCTATCTTAATGCGAAGCAGGGTACATGGTTTCGGCAAATGGGCGACTCTGAATTTACACGCCGACTTGTCGAGGGCAAAGTCTGGGAAGATTTCCGGCGTAACAATCCAGAGGAAGCCGCGAATTATAATCTGATCTTGTCTCAATGGAACAATCCGAAACGGAAGACGGGACGTTCTTAGGTCTGGGCAACCACGTACAGAACCGGTTCGCATCTGGGTCAGCCTTGACAACACCAAAATCCGTGCGCTAACTTCGCTCGCCCTTCCCCCGAGGTATAGCCGAAGTTGCTCCTGCTAGTACCCACGCTACCTGCTAACGGAACCCCCCGTAGGTCACGCAATAATTTCCAATGTGACGCTGCGCACATCATCAAGAGGAGCGCCACCAGAGAATAAAGGCATGCATTTCTCGCGGGGCTAAGAAGTAACGGAAGTAGGTTCAAAATGTCTAAGCGCCTTACAGAAGTGGTAGCAAAAGGTGTGAGCCAACGGAGTGTGGAATCGGTAGTAACAGCCCTGCTCGGAGTGGTTACCGGCGTTGGGATTTTAGTTTGGTATCTTCTTGGCATACATTTCTAGCAAAAACTGCTTGAGCACCCATTTCGCCCTCACTTCACTTCAATCATCGTCGGTGGTTTGTCCTAAAGGGGCCTTCTCAACCTCTCCATTACCGGAACCTTGCGCCCGTTCCGCTGCCTGTTTCTGCTTGAGTTCTTCGGCAAGAACCTTCTTGGCAAACGCCAGTGGAACTTGTTCGAAATGCGTTCGTGTCCTAAGCATCACAATCCTCCTTACCGCGCATTGACGCTAACAGGCCTGAGTTCATATGGGTTAAATCTTTAAGGAGGCTATCCTTGGCATTACTGCAACCAATTTCTCGCTCTATTTTAAATCTACGACTTCATACGGATACGATAGCGTACCGATAAGAAGTGTCCGAATAGGGCGACGCTAGGCAACCTCGGACAAACGGTGAAGGGTGGGTGGGCAGAAACACTCAGAGGTTCCTTTCACAGAATATGCGTGGCGACCTCCCCCTGCCGTCTGCCGGGGGTGCCTGCGAACAACCGGGTGGCGGGGTGTCCCAAAAATGTTGGAGTGAAATTTCGCTAGGCACGTTTGAGTCTCATGGGAGAGTGGGCCACGGGGCGACAGCCCCCGCTGGCACCACCACCCTCCGAAAAGGGGACCCTATCTCCCCGAGATCAACGGCAGACCACAGAAACCGCATGGATAAAGGGGATTTCGCGTTTCCGAGATTCAGATATCAAGGCCAGACGCCGGAGCGGATTGGGTTGCACGATTCCCTGCGGGATGGTCAGCCTTATGCGCTTGTACCGCTTGGTTTCGGCTCTTCTGCCGCGTCGGCCTTATCAATGGTGACTCGAACGGCTTCCAGCGTTAATCCCTTGTTCGCATCGAACTTTTGCTTCCGATCGAGACCTTTTAGGAATTCTCGCGCGGCCTTAGCAATTGCTCCCGAAATGGTTGAGGCATCGATTTTGACAATTGTGCCTTCGGAACCCTTCGTTCGGTCTTCGTAGCGAATCTTTACGCTGTATGTGTTCATCGTTCTCCATTCGTTGGTGGGTCATTCTATTCTACGGCTTCTCATACCCGCCCGCGAGGTTCACGGATAGGCCCGTCGTGGTACAGTGAATCAACCCCCAATCTCGAATGGTTGGAAGGCCCGGTGCGAATCGGGCTTTTCTTTTTGTAGATATCTGTTGCCACCCTCGTTGTGTGGTGGAAGAATTTCGGTGTTCGTTGCCGCATCACTCTGGGGTGATGCGCTACAACCCACAAAGCCCGGTTCCGTACCCTAGACCGGGCTTTTTCATTTGCAGAAATTTGTTGCCACAGTCGTAACTCGGTGCGAGCATGACTTCATTCGGCAGCGTATTTACACACACCGCCCCCGGGTCCTTCCTACGCAGAAGGCTTGAAAGCCCGCCCAATCTTGTGTTGGTGCACGACTTGCGGAGCTGCTTAATATGCGAAGACAACAAACCCTCGTCTCCATCGCATGGTTATGTTACGTCGTGGCGTGGTTTCTTCCCGTTGGCGAAGAAGGGGTTAAGTTTCCGAACGGACTACCCGGTTGGGAGGCATTCCGTGTGACCTGATGGAGTTTTTGTACCAGAGCGAGTGCGAGAGTTTACATCACAACCTCGGGTCTTGAAAGCGAACCCGGTGAAACCAGGGGGCTATAGGCCGCCGGCGCCGGCGGCCTATAGCCCAGCGCCGAGTGCGGTCGCCTCGTGTTGTACTCCACTCGCCACTGCTCGTCCCCGTCTCCATCGCTATCCGACACCGCGGCAGGCTACCGAATACCTGCTTCATGGTTTCCGGTGTGGTCGCCAGTTTATGCTCCAAAACTATTTCTCCTGCTTCATTCAAAATGCAATACGCGCTGGAGCGATCTCCCAGATCCAACCCAATGGTCAGCTGCCCTTGGAAAATGTTTTTCCCACTCGTCCGCAGAGTGCTAATCTTCTGAATTGCCGGTCTCCTTTTCATTGTGCCTTCGAGCACGTCAAACATTGGGAGCGTATCGCATCCCGCAGGAGACCGGCCGTCTCATCCCATCTGATTAACGCGCTAACCGTCCATTTGAACTCCTAGAACTTGATGTGTCCGGCTCTTGGGCAGCCTACGAAACGATCTTGGGCGGCACGTTCGACTGCAGCGCACCACGTGCCCGTTCACAGGGGTTAAACTAGGAATGTCTTGGCATGAACCGACTTTAAGCAAGTTCTAAGCTGAGCTACCCGGTTCAAAATCGGCAAGAGTGCCCGACCACTCCTTTTCATCCAATCCAATGACAACGGTGGGTCGTTACGGCTTGTTCAGGAACGCGCGGACGTGTTGCGCGATGGCGCCGGCGGCGGTGTCGAGGGCGAAATGGCCGCCGTCGACGATGTGGACTTCGGCGTTGGGGACGTCGCGGCGATAGGCTTCCGGCTCTGAAGGATCGAAGGACAGCTCAAACTTGCCCCAGATGACGAGCAGGCGGGGCTGCGTTGCGCGCATCCAGGCTTGCCATTTGGGGTAGGAGTCGACGTTGGTGCGGTAATCGTAGAAGAGATCGCTTTGGATCTCGGCCTGGCCGGGCTGATTCAGAAAATGGAATTCGTCGGTCCAGAGATCCGGGTCGTAGCGCTCGATGTTGGGATCGCTGCCGAGGTGGCGCGTGCGCGTGGTGGCCAGCGAGAGGAGATTTGTGCGCAGCGCGCTTTCATTGGTGGCGCGATCGGCCCAGAAAGCGCGGCGGGTTTTCCAATTCGCGCCCAGGCCTTCGTTGTGCGCCACGGCATCTTGAACGATGAGCGCCTCAATGCGTTCCGGATGCGCAAGAGCCATGCGAAAGCCCACGGGGCCGCCATAATCCTGCATATAAAGGGTGTAGCGCGAAAGCCCGAGGGCTTCCGTGAAATGATTGAGAATTTCGGCGTAGTGATCAAAGGTGTAAGCGAAATTTTTTGGGTCCGGCCAGTCGCTGTGGCCGAAGCCGGGATAATCGGGCGCCATCAAACGATACTCGCCGGAAAGCCGCGCGAAAAGCGGCTCAAACATGCGCGAAGAAGACGGCAGCCCGTGCAGCAGCAAAAGCACGGGGGCGTCTTTCGGGCCGGCCTCGCGATAAAAAATGGAATGGCCATCTACTTTCAGGGCGCGATAAAACGTCGGGTGTTCCACGGAGTGTCCTTTTCCTTCGAACCGGATTAGCTGGCAATCTCGAAGATCAGTTCCAGTTCGACTGGAGTCCCGAGTGGCAGGCTAGCGACGCCAAACACCATCCGGCTCGGATTTTTGTCTTTTCCAAAGACGTCTTGCAGCAGTGTGGAAGCGCCGTCCGCCACTTTCGGATGCTCGCGGAAATCGCCCGAAGTGGCCACGTAGACGCCGAGCCGCACGATGCGCGCGACTTTATCAAGCGATCCCAAATACTCGCGGGCGACCGCGAGTCCGTTGAGCGCCGCAAGCCGGGCCGCCTGGCGACCAGTTTCCACATCGAGCTCCGCACCGAGCCGCCCTGCAAATTTTGCGGCGCGGCCTTCGGTGGGAAGCATCCCGGTGAGGAAAAGCAAATT
>CAVTII010000006.1:0-356818 GCA_963734705.1 uncultured Acidobacteriota bacterium
CCAGCTTCCAGACGTCCTTGGGCAGCTTGCCCTTGTGCTTAGGGCACAACGGAGGATTCTGCCAAAACAGCACCGGATCTCGCAGCTTGTTCAGGGCAATCAGGCGGAGCCAGCGATGGTGTTCGGCGAGCACCAGCGGACGCCCGCCAGCGTCCATGGAATCGCGGTAGCCCGCCTCCACCGCTCGGCAAGCCTCTTTCCGCGTGATGGAAAGATCTTCCTCTTCAATCGCCAGGTAGCAACTGGTGACCAGTCGGACCAGGTCCACGGCATAAGACGCAGGCCAGGCTTCGTCGAAATCGTTGACACCCCATATGAGGCGGCCTTCCACATCACGCCAGGTGCCGAAATTTTCCACGTGGAGATCGCCGACGGCCAACACCTGCGGAGCACGGAAAGCTCCGCACACACGATCGGCCACCACTGAGCCCAGCGATAAAATGTCGCTGAAAAAAGAGAAGACGGATCTGGCCATCAATTGGTGCTTCAGCCTTACGTCGGAAGGCACCATGTGCACGTGGTGCGCGGCCCATTTTTCAAATTCCGCGGTCGCTGTAACGATGTCCGGCAGGGATCGCTTGTGTTTGCTCATTCGACTCCGCCTCGTCCTTCGGCTAACTCGGGCCTTGGGGCTTCCTCGCACTGGCACGACTTCTCCAGCGCATTGGAGATCTCACCCTTGAAAGGGTGAATTACCGGGACAGAGAAGTCATGAAGCTAGACACTCGCGTGGCTGGCTTCCGGGCGGGTACGGGATTCGTAAATCGGAAAACGCGCCGCAAGTTCAGCGACTTGCTTGCGAACTTTTTGTTCGATAGCTGTATCGCCCATGTGCGTCAGCACTTCGGCGATGCCGTTGGCGATCAACTCCTGTCTCCGCTTCCTTCATCCCGCGGGTAGTGACAGAGGGACTACCCAGCCGAATGCCGCCGGCCTTCATCGGTGGCAGAGGATCGAATGGGATGGAGTCTCGTTCGCTGTAATCCCGGCGCGGTCCAGTGCCTTTTCCGCTTCAGTGCCGGTGATGCCGCGTTTGTGCACTTCCACAAGGAAAACGTGATTGTCCGTGCCGCCGGAAACCACCCGGAAGCCGTGCCGCGTTATGGCATTGGCAAGTGCCTTGGCGTTCGCAGCCACCTGCTTCTGATATTCGATGAACGCAAGGGCTCCATCGCTTCTTTCAAGCAGACCGCCTTCGCGGCGATGATATGCACCAGCGGACCGCCCTGCATGCCGGAACGTCAGCTTGTCAATCTCCTTCGCGAAGGCCGCCTTGCTCAGAATGATGCCGCCACGCGGGCCGCGCAGCGTTTTGTGGGTGGTCGAAGAAACAATGTCTGCATGCGGCACCGGTGTCGGATGGACACCAGCCGCCACCAATCCAGCGATGTGCGCCATATCCACAAAAAAGATCGCGCCAACCGCCTTGGCTACTTTCCCGATGCGCTCGAAATCGATGATGCGGGAGTATGCGCTCGCTCCCGCCACAATCATTTTCGGCTTGTGCTCCTGCGCCAGCTTTTCGATTTCGTCGTAATCAATCTGTTCCGTGTCCTGCTTCACGTGGTATTCCACGAATTTGTACATACGCCCGGAAAAATTCAAAGGGTGCCCGTGCGTCAAATACATGGCTCCATGCCAGCGCCATCCCCAGCACGGTGTCGCCGGGCTGCAGCGTGGCCATATAGACCGCCACGTTCGCGGAGCTGCCCGACGAGCTTGCACGTTGGCGTGTTCTGCCCCAAAAAGCTGTTTCGCGCGGTCGATCGCCAGCTGTTCCACTTTGTCGGGATATCGCAGCCACCGTAATAGCGCTTGCCCGGATAGCCTTCCGCATATTTGTTCGTGAAGATGGACCCCATCGCTTCCAGCACCGCTTCAGAAACCAGATTTTCCGAGGGGATCAGCTCCAGTCCAGTAGCCTGCCGGACCGCCTCCTCGCGCAAAAGAGCGGCGATTTGCGGATCCACGGTATCGAGTGGGCGTTCCATGCGGGCGTTGGCTTCGGTCGTCATTCTGATCTCCGGGCTAGTGGGTAAAAGCGGGGACTATGCTTCGGCCGGACTTGACTCCGGCCACCACACGAGTCTAGCGAAGAGTGTAACCGGTCGCAACGCACCGCATCTGCCTATAAGGGAGACGTATCCGCCGGATTGCCGATTTTCATATTACTGGCAGTCGTGTTTCCGCGCTTCCGGTCCTATACTTACCCTGCTGTCCCGATACAGCAAATTCACTCTACTGAGGATCATCATGGCAAAATTGACGCCGACAATTCATTGAGTATTGGAAGAACTCCCTTGATCAAATTGAATCGCGTCACTGATGGCGCCAAAGCCACCGTGCTTGCGAAGATCGAGGGGTAGGAACCCTGCGTACTCTGTGAAGTGTCGCATCGGGGCGGCAATGATCTGGGACGCGGAAAAGCGCGGCGCGTTGAAAGCCGGCAGGCAATTGTGAGCCTACTAGCGGCAACACCGGAATAGCGCTGGCCTTTGTGGCCGCTGCGCGGGGCTGTACAAATCACATTGACCATGCCGGAGACCATGTCGCTCGAACGGCGCCGCGTGCTGGCGGCCTTTGGCGCGAACCTGGTGCTTACCCCCGGCCCTGAAGGCATGAAGGGCGCGATCAAAAAAGCCACGGAAATTTTCGAATCGGACAAGCAGCATTATTTTTTGCCGCAACAGTTCGATAATCCCGCGAATCCCGCCATTCATGAAGCCACCACCGGGCCAGAAATCTGGAACGATACAGATGGCGCCGTGGATGTGTTCGTTTCCGGTGTCGGCACCGGCGGAACACTTACGGGTGTCAGCCGCTTCATCAAAAAAGCGAAGGGCAAGAAGATCATCACGGTGGCAGTGGAACCCAATGTGAGTCCGGTTATCGCGCAAACGATGGCCGGGCAGCCACTGACACCCGCACCGCACAAGATTCAGGGTCTCGGCGGGGGCTTTGTCCCGAAAATCTGGACCTGACCATGGTGGATCGCGTGGAAGCGGTGACCAACGAAGAATCCGTGGAAATGGCGCGGCGGCTGGCCCGCGAAGAGGGGATTTTGAAGCGGGATCTCTTGTGGAGCAGCCGTAGCCGCAGCCGTTCGTCTCGCGAAGCTTCCGGAATTCGCAGGCAAAACCGTCGTCACCGTGCTGCCGGATTCCGGTGAGCGCTATATCTCCACGATCTTGTTCGAGGGGATCGGCTAATTGGCACGAGCCTGGAGCAATCCGCGTACGAATGGGGTGCAGTCTTGCTGCGCCCCATTGGCGGCCTTGCGCATCCAACAGAAATGCGATCTACCATGACGAGTTCGAGAACGATTTGGAGACGCTGGCTCGCGAATTTCGCCTGGCGCTGGAAGCACGGCTGTCCGATGCCAGCATGTGGGAATACCGCTTGCCGTCCAAGGATGAGGTTGCCGCGTTTTGCCGCTCCTATCTGGACGCGCTGGTGTTTCCGCTGTACTTCTCCAAGGAAGGGGCGAGCAATCCGGATGCTGTCGGTTTTCTTGCGCAGCTTGATCTTCTAGTTGGCGGAGCAAATTGTTTACGCCATTCGATTTGATCTGAATTGCTGCGGCAAACCAGTGCCCGCCAACCTCTCGGATAATGCCAGCGAGTTGGTAACCACGCTGCACGGCAAGCTCTCAAAACTTGCGCAGTTGCTGGCAACAGATTTACAGGCGGCGTTGAAGAACGATCCGGCTGCAAGCGGCTACGAGGAAATTTTGCTGAGCTATCCCGGCGTCGAAGCCATCACCACGCAAAGGCTCGCGCATGAAACTCGACTCGCTCAAAAATTCCCTATCTTTCGCGCATGATCACCGAAGTGGGCCACAGCCGCACCGGCATCGACATTCATCCGGGCGCGACCATCGGTGAATCTTTCTTCATCGACCATGGTACTGGCGTGGTTATCGGCGAAACCGCCACCGTCGGCAACCACGTCACCCTATATCAACCGGCCAGAACCCTGTTCATCTCGACCAGCAAGCGTGATGGGCGAATTAGTGCGCGGACTCAGCAACAAGCGCCACCCGGACATTGAAGACCACGTAACAATTTATCCCGGAGCGACTATTTTTGGCGAACACCCGCGGGTCGGCCACCATAGCATAATCGGCGGCAACGTCTGGCTGACGCGTTCCGTTGAACCCTACAGCCGCGTCACCGTGAAGACCCCGAACTCTCATCCGCAGCAAAGCCGTCCAAACCGATCAAGACTCGTTCCTCGGCAGCGCAATCTAGCCACCGCGCCTCGGTAGCGCCGGCGTCCTGCCGGCAAGCACGACTTGCTTAATGCCCGAAGGCTAAGTAACTCCCAATTAGGTCTGGAGACTGCGTTGACAGTACCAGATCCTCTTCGTTACGCTCGAAGGCTTGACGTTTGTGCGCGAGCAGCACAGAGAGGAGCCGGTCCGCAGCGAAGACCGGCCATAGACGGAATGGCTGAGAGAAATGACCAACTCCGGGCAGAGGATTTTTCCGAGTCGTACGACCAACTGGTGCTGAAGGCCCAGCTGGCCGATTACGCGCCGGTGCGCGGTTGCATGGATGCGCGTGCGTCCCTATGGCTGGAGCACTTCGGGAAAATATTCAAGCGGCGCTCGATAAAGGTTCAAAGCCACCGGTCACCAGAACGTGGCCTTCCCGCTGCTGATCCCTGAAGCTTTGTCGAAAAGAAGCATCACGTGGAAGGCTTTTCCCCGGAACTCGCCGTGGTAACAATCGGCGGCGGCGAAGAATTGGCCGAGCCACTGATCCTGCGGCCCACTTCCGAAGACCATCATCGGCCACATGTGGTCGAAATGGATTCAGTCCTACCGCGATTTGCCGGTGCTCATGAACCAGTGGAACAGCGTGATCCGCTGGGAACTCCGCGCGAAGCTCTTCCTTGGCACGCTGGAATTTTACTGGCAGGAGGGCCACACCGCACACGCCACCCGCGAAGAGGCGATCGAAGAAACACGCCGCATGCTCGACGTCTATGCGATTTTGCCGTGAACGAGCTGCCGTCCCTGTCATTCCCGGCGCTAAATCCGACGCCGAAAAATTCGCTGGCGCCGACCTCACCTACTCCATCGAAGCGATGATGGGCGATCGGAAAGGCGCTGCAATCCGGCACCTCGCATTTCCTCGGCCGAGAACTTGGCGAAACCTTCGAAGTGGAATACCTGGATCGAACCGGCGTGCAACAGCACTTCTGGACCACCTCCTGGGCCCTTCCACCCGCATGATCGGCGCGATCATCATGGTCCACGGTGACGACCAGGGACTGATCCTTCCGCCTCGCATTGCCCCGATACAGGTCGTGATCGTGCCCATCTACAAATCTGACGAAGAGAAGGCTAGCGTTCTGCAAGCCGCGAAGGATTTGAAGGCCCAACTTCTCAAGCAATCTCCGCGTCCATCTCGACGAGCGCGAAGGCTTCAGCCCCGGCTGGAAATTCAACGACTGGGAAATGCGCGGCGTACCGTTGCGCGTGGAGCTTGGTCCCAAGGACGTTGCAAAGCAGGCCGCCATGTTCGGCCCGCCGCGATCGTCCCGGCCGCGAAGGAAAAGTCAGCGCCTCGCTTGCCGGCCTTCCCGAGACGATTGAAAAGCTGCTACTCGAGATTCACCAGTCGCTCCACGACAAAGCGCTGGCTTTCCGGCGTTCCAATACCCGCGAAACCTCGACTTATGACGACCTGAAAAAGGCCGTCGAGACCGGCTTTGCCTTCGCCCCATGGTGCGGCAGCGGCGACTGCGAAGCCAAAATCAAAGAGGAAACCCGCGCCACCATGCGCTGCATCCCATTAGATCAGGCGGCGGTGCTTGGCAAGGAAGTCGCGAGCGGCGGCGCTTGCGTGTATTGCGGTAAGCCGGCGAAAGATCGCGCCATTTTTGGCCGGGCTTACTAGGATTGCCGGAACGCCGGGCGTGCGGACGAAACCGACCCCGGGCGTTGCATCTGAAGAACACCTGTACGTCCGCAAACTCGACAGCCCAGCGGGCTGGTGCTAGCGTAAAACAGAGGCACGCAGTATGCCGTATTGCGTAAACGGCCTTGGGAGACACATTTGTGAGCGGGCAAAAATTCAATTCAAAACACTCGCAGCGCGGTGAAGGGCGAATCAAGGCCATCATTTACACCATTGTGCTGGCGGTGGCGGTTTATGTCGCTGTTAAAGTGGTCCCCGTCTACGTGCGCCGAATATCAGCTGAAGGACAAGATTGCTGAACAGGCGCGCTTTGCGGTGGTAAATCGCTACCCCGAAGATCAGGTCAGGGACGTGATCTTCAAAGTCATTCAGGATCTGGACATCCCCGCAAAACGCGACGACATCAAGGTTGAGACCACCAACCACGGCCTGATGATCAGCGTGAACTACAGCGTGCCGGTGGACCTCGGCTTCTACAAAACCGAGCTCAATTTCGCGCCTTCCAGCGAAGGCATTGATATCATGAAGTGAGCTGCGAGCCGGCTCGTTCTTGCATCGGGGAGCGATCCACTTTCCCAATTCATACTCCCGGTTTCCCTGGCTCTCATCTTGCGAGACACTAGTCTTTAATCTTTCGCCCACCCTCGGGGAGCACTCGTTTGCGATTGCGCATTCAAAAAGGCTTTTGGACTTCCACGCTTGGCCTCAGCATGTTGGGATTCGTGGGGTTGTGTTTCCTGGCCGCCGCCAGTTTGTTTACCTTCTTTTACGTGAAGTACTCCCGGATGATCGACCTCCGGCTTTCCGGCCACGTCCTGCAAAATACAACTCAGATTTTTTCCGCACCAGAGCACATCTCCGATGGTCAAGCCTGGGGTCCGGACGACCTGGTGACCTACCTGCAGCGCGTCGGATATCGTCCCGAGGCCGATGAGAACTCTCTTGGCGAATACGTCCTGGATGGCAACACACTCATGGTTCGCCCTTCCAAGCTGTCCTATTTCAACGGTGGCAATGCTCTGGCCGTGCAATTCAACGGCAGGGTGATCCGTAGCATACGTCCTGCCACTGGCGGCCCGGACATGGGCATCGCCGAAATCGAGCCGGAACTCATTACCAATCTCTTCGACAGCCAGCGCGATAAGCGACGCCCGGTGCGCTACGAAGATCTCCCGCCAACCCTGGTCCAGTCTGTTCTCTCCGCTGAGGACAAGCGCTTCTTCGAACATCCAGGCTTCGATTTCATCCGCATCGCCGGGGCCGCGTGGGCCGATCTGCGCCATACACACAATTTCATGCAGGGTGCCAGCACCATCACCATGCAGGTTGCCCGCACCTATTTCCTCACCACGGATCGCACCTGGAAGCGCAAAATCGCCGAAGCGATGCTCTCCTTCGAACTGGAGCAGCGTTTCAACAAGCAGCGCATTTTCGAGATGTATGCCAATGAAGTCTACCTGGGCAATCGGGGCAGTTTCGGCATCCGCGGATTCGCAGAGGCCAGCGTGGCCTATTTCGGCAAGGATATGCGCCAGTTGACCCTCGGGGAGTGCGCCTATCTGGCGGGGTTAATCCGCGCGCCCAATTATTATTCCGTTGCGGACCGCCACCCCGAACGCGCCGCCCAGGCCCGCGATCGCGTGATGACGCAGATGCTCGAAAACAAATACATCACCCAAGACGAGCTTCAGGAAGCCAAGAATGTTCCTCTCAAGCTGGTGCGCACCTCGGTTGCTGGCAGTGAAGCGCCCTATTTCGTGGACATGGTGAAAGACCACCTGCTTGAAAAATATACTGGGCAAGAACTCTTGAGTTCCAACTACCGCGTCTACACCACGCTCGACCCCCAATTGCAGCGCGCCGCGGCCGTAGCCCTCGACGCGGGAATGAAAAATGTGGACGCCATGCTCGAAGCGAAGGCCGCGAAAGCGCGCAAGTTGAAGGGAAAAAACGCGCCCCCGGAGCAGCTTCCGCAGGTGCAGGCCGCTTTGGTGGCTCTGGATCCGCGGACCGGGGAAATTAAAGCCTTAATCGGTGGCAGGGAATACGGGCAAAGCCAGTTGAATCACGCCCTGGCCCATCGCCAGCCGGGTTCCGTCTTCAAGCCCTTTGTCTATGCCGCGGCCTTCGACAATGCCGTGGATGGAGCGCAACCGGTGATCACTCCGGCCACCACCGTGGACGATGAGCCGACGGTGTTCGAATTTGACGGCCAGGAATACACGCCGAATAACTACGGCGAACGCTTTATGGGCAAAGTCACGGTTCGTCAGGCGCTTACGAATTCGCTGAACGTGGCCACCGTAAAAGTTGCCGAAATGGTGGGCTATGGCCGTGTGGTGCAGATCGCACGCCAGATGGGACTCGGCTCCAACATTCGCCCCACGCCCGCCGTGGCGCTGGGCGCGTACGAATTGACGCCGGTGGAGGTTGCCGGCGCGTACACCGCCTTTGCCACCATCGGCACGCGCGCCGACCCTTTCTTCATCAAAACGGTCGTCAGCGCGGACGGAAACTCACTGGAAAAGGTCACGCCAACGAACAAGTTGGTGCTGGATCCCCGCGTTGCTTATCTGGTGGATAGCATCCTGGAGGACGTCCTGAACAAGGGGACCGGGGCCCAAGTCCGCGCCAAAGGTTTCAAACTACCGGCCGCAGGAAAAACCGGTACATCGCGCGACGGCTGGTTCGCGGGCTTTACCAGCAACCTGGTCTGTGTAATCTGGATCGGCTTCGACGACAACCATGACCTTGGTCTGGCGGGCGGTTCAACTGCCGCGCCCATCTGGGCCGATTTCATGATGAAGGCAACCACCATGCCAGGCTACCGCGATGTGAAGGACTTCGAAAAGCCGGAAGGTGTAGACACTGTGATTCTTGACGCGGATACCCAGCAAGTCGCCACCCCCGGTTGTCCCGCCACGCGCGAAGAGGTCTTCGTGGCTGGCTCCGAACCTACTCAACTCTGCGAAGCCCATGGCGGCCACGGGCCAGCCACTGCCACCGGCTCGTTTCTGTCTCACATTTTCGGCGGAGGTTCGGGCCCTCCGCCGCCCAATGGGACGAATCCCCCAAATACGCCTGGCGGAGCCACAACGACCTCGGGACAGCCGGGATCGGCCGCTGTTGACCCGGCGAAGACCCCCGAAAAGAAAAAGGGGCCTTTGCAGAAGTTTTTTGGTATCTTTGGGGACAAGAAAAAGAAAGATCCGGAGAAACCTAATCCGGATTAAAGGAGTCTCGCCATGACCAAGTATTTCTTGGCGATTCCGGCAGTAACGTTCCTCGCAGTTGTACTTTCCCCATCGGTCGTTCCCCAGGATAAGCTCGTCCAGATAGCCAGCCTCTCCGTTTCCACGGTCGGGCAGACGCCCGCGAACACGGGCCTTGCCGACGAGGAAATGGCGCAGCTTTATCTGGCGCGCAAGGAGTACAAGGAAGCCGAGAGTATTTTCTTTCGGCTTGCCATGCAAAACCCGAAAAACGCCATGTATTGGAATGAACTCGGGATTGCGCACCACAATCAGTCAGAACTCGATCTGGCCCTGAAGTGCTACCAGAAGGCGAGGAAGGTCGATCCACAATATGCCGATGCCGAAAATAACATCGGCACGATCCTCTACGAGCGCAAGAAATTCTCGAAGGCCATCCGTGCCTATAAGAAAGCGATTTCCATTCGCGGCGATTCCGCTCCGTTTTATCTGAATCTGGGCTATGCCTATTTTGGCCATAAGGATTTTGAGGACTCCATCGCATCCTTCCGCAAGGCCCTGCAACTGGACCCAACATCTCTGGATCCCAGCAGGTCGCGCAATGGCACAGTGGTCCAGGATCGCTCCATGGCCATGGAGCGCGGGCGCTTCTATTACCTTCTGGCGAAGTCGTTCGCGGAAGCAGGTGACGTGGATCGCGCCATACTCTATTTGCGAAAAGCGAAGGATGAGGGCTATACCGATTTCACTTCCGCCAAAAAAGATCCTTCGTTCGCACTCGTTCTAAAAAATCCCCAGGCCGACGAACTCTTTGCTCCCAAGCCCGTCGACCCCGCGCAGCCCTGAGCCACACCGTAACACGGACTTTAGCCGGTGCAGCCGATCCCCGCGCAACAATCTCCCCGCAACCGAAATCCCTAATTCGGATAATGCACGCTAGCTATAATCTGCCGGAACTCCGGCTCGTTCTTCACCGACCCAAAGATCGAATCCTGCGTCTGCCGCAAGCAGGGAAGCGCAACATCCCGCTCCAGGTACGCAGTTTCCAGCCAGGTAAGTGTCTGCGCTTTATCTCCCAGCCGCGCATAAATCACCGCAATCTCGAAAGGAGACACAAACCGCCCCTTGCTCAGATTTAGCAGGTAGGCAAGCCGTTCATGCAGCGCCGACTGCTTCGCGGCCTCGAAACCGGACTTTTGGTACACCGCCTTTATGTTCAACGCCTGTTCCCGCTGCCCGCGCAGGAAAAAAGCCGTCGCGGCCTCGTCAATGGACTGCGCGTAGCGCTTGTCCCACTCCAGCACCTCCGAAAGGGAAGAGTGTGCCGCGTCCGAAGCCGGGTCCAGGTCAATCGCGGCTCTCAGTTGAGCTTCCGCTTCCACCGGCCTGCCCGCCTCCGTAAGCACATTCCCCAGCGTGACCAAATATTCTGCGTTGAGTGGATCCAGTTCCACGGCCGTTCGCAGTTCGTTGATGGACTGGTCAAATCTCCCCTGCGTTGCCAGAAAAATTCCGTTCCATTCATGCGCGTTGGGATCATTCATATTCAGCGCCAGCGCCTTTTGGATTTCCGCTTGCGCCGCCGCCCAGTTGTAGTCAACTGTCAGCAGCGCGTCCGCGCGATAAATGTGCGCTTCTGGGTTAGAAGGATCCAGGGCAATCGCCTTATCCGCCGCATCGCGTGCTTTCGCATACGCGTCAGTGGGCTTCAATAGCCCCAGATTCGCTCCCCTTTCGTAGACCCGCGCCAGCGCCGCATAGGGCGGCGCGCAGTTGGGATCCTGGTTCATGCCCACGTCAAAAGCACGTAGCACCCGCTCCAACCCCTCTTGCGTATGAAAATTGGATTCCGCCATTTTGCGGAGGTAAATATCGGTGGCATCCGCCTTTTGCACGCGCGTGGAAGCCGCCGGCTCCAGCGCGGTGTGCACCATGTTGGCAATTTCCGTGGCCGCGTCAGTTTCAATATAGAGCGGCTCGCCAAATTCATAATCAAACTGGTGGCTCCAGCGCGGCGACTGGTCAGCCGCCCGAATCAATTGCGCCACCACGCGCACGCGTGAGCCTTCGCGGCGGATACTTCCTTCCAGCACATACTCCGAGCTGAGCTCCCGTCCAATTTCGCGCGCCGTCTTCCCCGAATGCTTGTACTTCATGGCGGAGGTCCGCGCAATCACGCCCAGATGCGGAGAGTTCAGCCGCCCCAACTGCGCAATCGTCTCTTCTGTCATGCCATCGCTGAAAAACTCCTGCGAGGGGTCATTGGTCATGTTCTCAAAGGGAAGCACCGCGACCATCGTGCGTTCCCCCGGACGCAGGGCGCTTGCCCGCGTCCGGTGATTGCTCCAGTAATAGAGTCCTCCAAGGCCCGCAATCAGGGACGCCGCCATCACAATCACCCGGCGGTTAATCAGCGGCCGCTCGCCAGGGGGCAGGTCGAGGTCCCGCGTCACGCGCTTCTCATTGGGCTGGGGCGTCGTCATCTCAGTCTGCACCGGAGCGATGAAACGGTAACCATGCCGGGGCACAGTCTCCAGATACCGTGGTGAATCTGCATCATCATTCAGCGCCAGCCGGATCTTCTTGACTGCGGTCGTCAGCGCGTGGTCAAAGTCCACAAACGTGTCCTCTGGCCACACCATCTGCCGGAGTTCCTCACGGGTCAAAAGCTCCCCCGGCCGGGCCAGGAGCGCGGCCAGGACCTGCAAGGGCTGCTCCTGGCAGCGTATAGGCAATCCACTCTTGCGAAGTTCCCGGGTACGCGCGTCGAGCTCGAAGGCGCCAAACCGATAAATGGCTCTCTGTGGACTCGATGTACTCATGATGACCTCGGTCTATTGGACGAAAGCCTCGAAAATAAGTGTTAGCGCACGGCGAAAATGCGTCATCCTTTCCAGAAATAAGTCGCAGTTCAAGCTTGGCTTAGCTGGCCACCAACAATCTATCCGCAATCCACTCGCAAACCCTTGTGATACCCAGCCGGGAAACTACGGTGAGCCTTACCGTTGCGGGAGCGTGCGGCATCCTTGGCGCGACTTTTATCCCGGTGGATATACCTCTTTGTGGTTGGCTCTTGGACTGCGGGGGCGTTGCTGGCAGCGGCGCCCTCGAATAAACCAGCAAACCGCGCTGACCATTCGATTCAGCACACCAGCGTTCCGGTTCGCATCTACGGCGGATTTTTGGTGATTGCCGAGGGCCAAATTGGCAGCAAATTTCCGCGCCAGAATTTCATCCTCGATACTGGAACTTCCCCCAGCATCCTGAATGCGCGAATTGCCCAGGAGTTAGGACTTACACTTGCCCACGCCCGCCTTGCCGCCATTGGTCGGGAATCGCAAATATATTCGGCGACGGTCCCTCAATTGGAAATAGGCGCTCTGCGGGTAAATTCCGCGCAGTTCCTGGTCGCTGATCTCTCGGAGGTTGAGCGCAGATGGAAAGTACCCATCGCGGGGATCCTCGGCTTGGATGTCCTTGGCCGCGTGAGTTTTCGACTGGATTACGAAAACCAACTCCTCGAATTCGGCGATGTTGCGCCAGCTGGCATTCCCGTGGATCTTTCCGGCGCGGGGCACCTTCCCATCGCCGAAGTGAACATCAACGGAAGACCGCTGCGCCTCCTCGTGGATACGGGTTCGGATCGCCTCGTTTTTTCGGCAATAAATTTGCCCCGGGAGTAGGTTCCAATCCAGACAACTCATTGCTAACCGCTAGTAGCGTCTCCGGCGACGTTTCCGTGCGGGAAGTTTCCTCGCTTGAGCTGGAATGGCAGGGAGTGCGCTTTCAACAGAAAGCCGTCGTCGTTCCCGGCCGCCAGGAGCCGTGGTTTGACGGCTTACTGGGCGTGCGTTCGCTGGGATTCCGCAGCCTGGCGATGGACGCGGGAACTCAGACGGTTTACCTCTTAAAATAAATAAGCACGTCCACGAAGCGTGAGCCTACGACCGCCGCGTCTGTTAGAATATTCAGTAAATGAAAAAGCGGTGGCAATGGCTCCGCAAGTCCTGCCTGGTTTTGCTCGCGGGTGTTTTTTTTCTCCCGGCTGGGCTGCCGGGCCGGCAGAGCGCTTCTGCCCCGGCACGCGGGGCTGCGAATTTTTCGCAGGGTGGCGTCTACCTCGTCTTTCCCTTTGAAAATGCCGGCGCTTCTCCACGCTTGGATTGGATCGGTGAGGGTCTCGAGGAACTCACCATCCAGAAGCTTTCCGCCGCGGGCCAGCAGGTCTATTCCCACGATGGCCGCCTGGACGAAATGGACCGCGACGGTTTTCCACCCAATGCCAAACTCAGCCGCGCCACCATGCTGCACATCGCCCAGGAAATGGATGCGGACTTCGTGGTATTCGGAAATTTCGGCTCCAACGGAAATTCCCTAACCGTAAATGCGCGCGTGCTGCGCGTTAACCCCGTGGCCCTTCTGCCCACCGTGCAGGAGAGCGGCCCCCTCGATTCCTTGATGGACTTGCACACCCGGCTGTTGTGGCGACTGCTTTCGACTACCGACCACGCTTATCCATTAAGTCTCGCGGAATTTTCAAAGCTGCAGCGGCCGCTGCAATTGGGGGCATTCGAACAGTACACGCGTGGCCTGCTCGCCAACGACGACGAAACGCGCATTCGCGATTTGAAAGAAGCCGCTCGGCTCGAACCGGACTGGCCCGCTCCCGCGTTTGCGCTCGGCCAAATCTATTTCACCCGGAATGATTGCGCCTCCGCCATCACCTGGTTCGCGCGCGTGCCTCCCGGCCATGAACGTGGTGTCGAAGCCATTTTTGATTCCGGTGTCTGCCAACTGCGTTTATACCAGCCGGAAAAAGCCGAACGCATTTTCGTCTCCCTGCAGGAAAGCCTCAAGCGGAACATGGTCAGCGGCGCGGACATGCCGGAGATCCTCAACAATCTCGCACTGGCGCGGGCGCGCCAGGGAAATCTCGCCGACGCGCTTCCATCCCTCGGACGCGCGCGCGATCTGGATCCAGATCAGGATGATTATCCATTCAATCTCGGTTTGCTTTCCTTGCAGAGCAAGGAATACGCCACCGCCGCAACACATTTTCAAGATGCCGCCGAACGCGAGCCGGACAACTCCGAAGACCGTGCCTTTCTGATCTACTCTTTGGAGAAAGCCGGCAGGCAGCAAGAGGCAGGCCAGGAACGCGACACCGCCATGGAAGCGCTGGGGCCTAACGGCATTCCGCCGGTCAAACTCGACGGTAAGCCCGACGCTCTCACAAAATATCAGCGCGTAATCAACGAACTGGACACCACCACTTTGCGGATGGAACTCGCAGGTTCGGTCTTGCAAAGCACCACCGCCGCCACCTCCGCCGCAGCCGCGCCGGCGGATTCCGCCGTCGCGCATATTCGCCTCGGGAGACAGGAACTTGGCGCCGGGCGTCTGGATTCAGCAGAAAAGGAATTTCGCGCCGCGCTCGTCACGGATCCCAATAATGCCTTTGCTCATCGCGAACTCGCCGATATTGACCGCCGCCGCGGAAGACTTGACGATGCCGTGAAGGAATTGCAAATTTCGCTGGCGGCTCGCGATTCAGCCGCCGCCCGAGTGATGCTGGCGCGCATCTATCTGGAACAAAAGAAGCCGGACCTCGCGCGCGCCGAGGTGGAAAAAGCGGTTAAAATTGCTCCGAACTATGCGGAAGCACGGCAATTGCTTGAGCATCTGGAAAGCGGCAAGCCCACGGGAGGTGCCCAATGAAAACTCGTGGCCGGACACTTCGTGAATGGATATTTCTCTTTGGGATCGGCTCTTGCTTCGCCCTTTTGGCTGTGGGCGGGGTTTTTCTGCTCGCCGCGCCGCCGGAATCCCAGAACTCGCCGCTGATTCTGGAACTCAAGCTGGATCAGGAAATCGAGCCGGTGCTTGCCACTTACATCGACGAGGGACTCGCGGACGCCGCCCGCCGCCACGCCGCGCTGGTGCTCATCACCATGGATACCCCAGGCGGGCTCAGCGATTCGATGACCGACATCATCCATCACATTCTGGAGTCGCCCGTGCCTGTCGCCGTTTACGTTTCGCCCACCGGCGCACGCGGCGCCTCCGCCGGTTTCTTCATCCTTTTGTCCGCCGATATCGCCGCCATGGCTCCGGGCACCCATACGGGCGCTTCCACGCCGATTCTTCTCCCCGGCGGATTTTCCGTTCCGGTTGACGAAGTACTCCGCAAAAAACTCAACAACGACGCCACGGCGTTTCTCCGCAGCTTCACCGAGAAGCGCAGGCGCAATCCCAAGCTTGCCGAGACCGCGGTCACCGATGCGCAAGCCTTCACCGAAAATGAAGCTCTGGCAGGACACCTGATCGACCTCATCGCGAAAGACGACGCGGATCTCCTCAAACAACTGAACGGCCGGGAAATCAAACGCTTCGACGGCTCGACCGTCATGCTCTCCCTGGATCATTCCACCACCGACGAATTTCACCTCTCTGCCCGCCAAAAATTTCTTTCCCGGATTGTGGACCCCGACGTTTTCTTTCTCCTCCTCCTCGGCAGCGTCCTGGGGCTGTACGTGGAATTCACTCATCCGGGTATGGTTGCTCCGGGTGTGATCGGTGGAATCTGTGCGTTGCTGGCACTTTACGCAATGCATCTCCTCCCCGTGAATCTGGCGGGAGTCGCGCTCATCCTTCTCGCCTTCGCCCTATTCATTCTGGAGGCGAAATTTGCAAGTCACGGGGTTTTATTAATTGGAGGAGTGGTGGCCATGTTTCTGGGCGCTATCTTTCTAATCCGGTCCCCACTCACACCGGCAGGCGTCAGCCTTGGAGTGGCACTTGGCGTTACCGTGCCGGTGGCGCTGCTGACCGTGTTTCTGATGCGCCTGGTGCTGAAATCGCGAAGTTGGAAAACAACCACGGGCAGGGAAGAGATGATCGGATCCGAAGGAATTGTAACCACCGCCTTACCTGCCGCGGGTGAGGGCATGATTCGCGTCCACGGGGAATTGTGGCGCGCGGCGGCGTCCGCGCCCGTCCCCGAAGGCGCACCAGTGCGCGTTTTGCGCGTGGAAGGTTTGAGACTGTTCGTGGAACCGAAAAATTCCGCGGCTACCGTGGGCAGCTAGGATTAGTGAATTGGGGGAGGCAAATTATGTTTGAGTTTTTTGGATTGGGCACGCTCATTGTGCTGGGTTTTTTTTTGCTGTGGATCTGGAATTCGATTTACATCATCAAGGAATGGGAACGCGGCGTGGTTCTGCGATTGGGCAGACTATTGCCGGTTGCAAAAGGCGCGGGCATCAATCTGGTCTTCTGGCCCATCGAAACGCTCTACCGCATCAGCCTGCGCCTGGAAACGCTGGACGTCCCGCCGCAGGACATCATCACCCGCGACAACGTCAGCGTGAAGGTCAACGCGGTCTGCTACTTCCGCGTGGTGGACGCCAACCTCGCTCTCTCGCAGGTGCAGAACTATCAGTATGCGACCTCCCAACTCGCGCAAACCACCCTCCGCAGCGTTGTGGGACAATTCGAACTCGACGAAATTCTCTCCCAACGCGACCGCGTCAACTCCAAATTGCAGACCATCCTCGATCAGGACACCGAGCCCTGGGGCATCAAAGTCTCTAAGGTAGAAGTGAAACAAGTGGACATCCCTGAACAGATGCAGCGCGCCATCGCCAAGCAAGCGGAAGCCGAGCGCGAGCGCCGCGCGAAGATCATTCACGCCGAGGGCGAGTTTGAAGCCTCGCAAAAGCTGGCCGATGCGGCCAAGATCTTGGAGACGCAATCCACCGCCATCCAGTTGCGCTACCTGCAGACCCTTACCGAGATAGGTGTCGAAAAGAACACAACGATTGTGTTTCCCTTGCCTATCGATATCATTAATAGTTGGATGAAACCTAGCGGAGGTAGTTCGAAATAGATGGCTTCTGGGGGAAAACGGGGCGCAGGCGAGCGCGTGCTGGAAAGCAAGCATGTGATCGGCCTTTTTTTACTGATGATGGTTTTTTCCGGCGTATTTTTTTCGCTCGGTTATGTCATGGGCCGCAAGCAGTATGACGGCATGGTGAGCGCTTCCAATGGGCCGTTCGTTCGGCCGGATGTTGCGCCGAAGAAAACCCCGAACGCGAATCCCGAACCCGAAGTTTCGGACCCGGCCACTTCCTCCACGAACGAACCGCCCTGGATCTACGACAAGAGCAGCAAGCCCGCTAAAGTCGAGCCGCACCTGGAGCCGAGCCCGAAGTCGCCAGCCTCGCCGCCAGTTTCCCACACGGTAAACGCAAAGAGCAGTGTTCCGCCGGCTGTTGCACCACGCACCACGAGCTCCAAGACAGTCGTGACCACCGCTCCGCTTGTGCCCGCTGGCGCCGTGATTCTGCAGGTAGCTGCGCTGGAGAAGCAGGATGACGCGCTGGCACTGGCCACCAGCCTGCAAAAAAAACATTTTTCAGCCTACGTGCAGACACCGCGAAAAGATAAATTTTATCGCGTCCAGGTTGGCCCCTTTAAAGATCAGAAAAGCGCAGACGCTGCCAAAAAAGGGCTGGAAAGCGCCGGCTTCAAGGCGTTCTTCGTAAAACACTGATGGCATCGCGTCCCTGGTATTCCACCCTGGGTTCTTTACTTCCCCCGGAAACTCCTGGAGTTGTGCGGCTGATTCTTGCGTCTCTCAGCGGCGCAATTCTCTCGTTGTCGTTTCGCGACGCGCATTCCAGCATCTATTCCTGGTTCTGTCTCGCTCTTCTATTCTGGAGTGTTCTCGGCGCTCGAACCTGGATCGCTTTCTTCTGCGGCTTCCTGCACGGTCTAATTTTTGTGCTCACCTGCGTGCCCTGGATCGCCGTCGTGCTTTCCGTGCATGGTGGAATGTCCACGGCTGCCGGTTGGGGAGTGCTGGTGCTCATCGCTTCGGTATGGGGCTGCGCGATCGGCGTATGTACGTGGTCGGTGTTGCGCCTGTCGCGGTTGCAAACCAGTTGGGCACTTCTCGGTGCGCCATTCTTGTGGATTTCCACCGAAGTCTTTCGCGCATATCTGCCGGAGATCAGCTTTCCCTGGGCACTTCTCGGTTATCCTGCCGCAGAAAATCCCGCCCTGGTGCAGTTGACCACGATCACCGGAATTTATGGCGTCTCCTTCCTGGTCGCCGCTGTGAATTCACTCTTGCTCTGGGTCGTCGCGGCAAATCCCGAGAAGCAGAAAAACCGCTTTGCAGTTGCCGGCGGAGCCCTCGTAATCCTCCTCGCAGTGATGAATTTCGGTCCGCGTTTTGTGCCTAAAGCGGAGGCGCATCACATCGCGCGCGTCGTCCAGCCGAATTTTCCGGAGACGGAAGGCTATGCTGGCGATTGGTACGCAGACCATCAGGCGGATATGGCCGAACTTGCGCAACTCAGTTTGCACACCGTCCCCGGCGCACAATCTCCAGACCTGCTGATTTGGCCCGAAGCCCCGGCCCCATTTTCCTTTCAGGATCCGCATTTCGGTCCCTACATTTCGCGACTCGCTTCAGATTTTCAACATCCCGTGCTCGTCGGTGTGATTGACTGGAAGCCCCTTCTCGATAACAGCCGGCGGGTCTCCCGCACCGGCCTGGTGCCCTATAACAGCGCGGCCCTGCTCAACGCCTTCGGTCAGCGAACTTTTCTCTACGACAAAATCCATCTCGTTCCGTTTGGCGAATATGAACCGTTCCCCCTGATTCACCAGGTGGTCAGCAGCGTTTCCGAAGAAGTCGGCGGCTTCCACAAAGGCAAGGAACGCAACGTCGCCAAACTTCCCAATGGCAATACCTTCTCCGTTTTCATCTGCTACGAAGCGATTTACGCTGGCGAAATCCGCCAGTTTGCCAATAACGGCGCACAGTTGTTGATCAATATCTCCAATGACGGGTGGTTTGGAAAATCCGAAGCCGGCGAACAGCACATCCGCATGGCTCGTGTGCGTGCCGTCGAAAATCGACGCTGGGTCATCCGCGACACCAATAGCGGCATCACCGCTTCCATCGACCCCTATGGCAACGAGTTGCGCGTACTGGATCGCGACGTCCGCGCCGCCGCCGATGCACCTTATGATTTCCGCACCGATAAAACCATCTACACGCGCTTTGGAGACTGGTTCGCCTGGATGTGCGTAGCCATTTCCGCTATTCTTGTATTACTAACTTTCCGAAAGGCAAAATAATCCGCCTGGCGCGGGTTTTCCACTCATCGCATGATTCTTGAAGATCTGCAGCACCAATACGAAGGACTGAAGCAGCGCATCGCTCTTGTCCGGAGCTATCTTTGACGTTCCGCAGAACCGCGCGCGCCTGAAAATTCTCGAGCAGCGCACCTCCGACCCCAATTTCTGGAGCAATCAGGAAGAGGCGCAAAGCGTCCTCCGCGACCGCAAGCGCGTGGAAACGCAGTTGGCGGCGGATGAAAAGCTCTCCAACCTCAGTGGCGACATCGAAACATATATCGAACTGGCCGGCGCAGAAACCAACGCGCAACAAAAAGAGGACCTCCTCAAAGACCTGAGCAGGGAATTGACTGCAGCGGAATCCTACATCGGCGAACTCGAAACCCAAACCCTGCTTTCCGGCGAAAACGATCACCTCAACGCCATGATGACCATCAAGCCTGGCGCTGGGGGCACCGAATCTCAGGATTGGGCCTCCATCCTCCTGCGTATGTATCTGCGATGGGCGGAGCGCAACGGCACCACTGCGAATCTGCTCGACGAAACTCCCGGCGAAGAAGCCGGCATTAAGAACGCCACAATTCTATTCAGCGGCGAAAACGCCTACGGCCTGCTTGCCGGCGAAACCGGCGTCCATCGGCTAGTGCGCATCTCTCCGTTCGATCAAGCTGCGCGACGCCATACTTCCTTTGCTTCGGTCTTTGTGATTCCCGAAGTCGACGACCGCATCGAAATCAATATTAAACCTGACGATCTCAAACTCGACACCTTCCGCGCCGGCGGCAAAGGCGGCCAGAACGTCAACAAAGTCGAAACCGCCGTTCGCATCACGCACATCCCCAGCGGCATCATCGTCGCCTGCCAGATGGAGCGCAGCCAGCACAAGAACCGCGAAATGGCCATGAAGATGTTGCGCTCCAAACTCTACGACCAGGAAGTTCAGAAGCGCCGCGACGAAACCGATCGCCTCGATGAATCGAAGCTCGAAATCTCCTTCGGCAGCCAGATCCGTTCTTACATCATGCAGCCCTACCGCCTTATCAAGGATCACCGCACGAAGTTCAGCGTCGGCGACGTGGACCGCGTCCTGGACGGCGATCTCGCTCCCTTCATCCGCTCATATCTCATGGCCAAGAAAACCAAGGGCAAGCTCGAAGTCCAGCCAGACGATGACGCAGACGCCGCTTAAATGCCGGCCCGATTTAACCTGCGTCTCGACCGGAAAACGCGGACCCAAATCTCCCGCTTAGCCCGCCGCCTCGGCGTTTCGAAATCGGAACTCATGCGGCGGGCACTTCATTCCTGGGCCGAATTCGTCGATTCCCCAGACTCGCCGTACCACCTGCTGGTGGATCTGATCGGGGATGCAAAAAAGCGACGGACCAAGCGGCCGAAAAAGTCTCGCAAGAGAGCCCGCAAGCAAGGTAGAAAGCCCCGCTCTAAAAAACGCAAAGGCTCCAGAGCCTCCGCATCCGCTAAATCCCTTTAGTTTCAGTTCAATGCCCGAAAATGCCCGTTCGCTGCATCCCTAAGCCGTGCAAAATCAATGCGTTGATTCCCGTCCGGGGCGATGCTAATCTTTTGTGGATAGGGTCTGCTTTGCCTTCGGCATGTAGGCGCTTCGGGGCACTTTGCCCCTTCCCTTTGAAGACCAGCGATAGAGGAGATTCGTTTTGAGCGACGGAAACATGCGCAATTTTCTGTTTACCTCCGAATCGGTGACGGAAGGTCACCCGGATAAGATTGCCGACCAGATTTCGGATTCAGTTCTTGATGAAGTAATGCGGCAGGACCCCAAGGGTCGCGTCGCCTGTGAAACCCTGGTCACCACCGGACTGATCGTTGTTTCCGGAGAAATCACCACCTCTGCCCAGGTGGACTACGACGAACTGGCCCGCGAAACGGTTCGCCAGATCGGCTACGACAACGCCGAATATGGTTTTGATTCGAACACCTGCGCCGTGGTCTGCACCATCAAGCGCCAGTCGCCCGATATCGCGATGGGCGTGGACACCGGCGGCGCCGGCGATCAGGGCTTGATGTTCGGCTACGCCTGCAATGAAACCGAAGAACTCATGCCCATGCCCATCCAGTTGGCCCACCGCCTCACGCAGCGCCTATCCGAAGTCCGCAAGAGCAAGAAAGTCAATTTCCTGCGCCCCGATGGCAAATCCCAAGTCACTGTGGAATATCGCAACGGCCAGCCTTATCGCGTCGATTGCGTGGTCATCTCCACCCAGCACAGCGACACTGTCTCCACCGAAGATCTTCGCGCCGCGATCATGGAGCACGTAATAAAGCCGATCGTCCCTGCCAAAATGCTGGATGCCAGAACGAAATTTCACATCAACCCAACCGGCCGCTTCGTCATCGGCGGACCTATGGGCGACGCGGGTTTGACCGGCCGCAAAATCATTGTGGATACCTACGGTGGCTACAGCCGTCACGGCGGCGGCGCGTTCTCCGGCAAGGATCCTTCCAAGGTTGACCGCTCCGCCTGCTACATGGCCCGTTACATCGCGAAGAACATCGTCGCGGCCGGCCTCGCGCAACGCGCGGAAGTGCAGCTTGCTTACGCCATCGGCGTGGCCGAACCCGTCTCCGTGATGGTGGACACCTTTGGCACCGCCGCGATTCCCGAGGAAAAAATAACCGAGTTGGTTCGCCAGAATTTCTCGCTGACGCCGAAAGCAATCATCGAGACCCTGGACCTCCGCCGCCCGGTTTACCGTCCCACCGCCGCCTTCGGCCACTTCGGCCGCAGCGGCGCGGGCTTTACCTGGGAAAAGACAGATCGCGCCGAAGCCTTGCGCAAGGCCGCAGGTCTTGGCGCAGCCGTGGAAGCGGCCGCCCGTAGCTAGTTTCGCCCTGCACATTTTTTGTGCAAGTCAGGCAATTTTCCTCTCTGCGGCGAGTAGGTCCCTCTTGACGATGGAGAGAGTTCCAACGCAGGCAATCGCCCCGCAGGCGCAAATCTAAATCGCAAGGAGTCCAGGAATGGCTACGGCAGAACTCAAAAAAGGTGATGTAAAAGATATCGCGTTGGCCGATGCCGGCAAGCGCAAGATTGAATGGGCCGCGCAGCAGATGCCTGTGCTGCAATCCATCCGCAAGCGATTCATTAAGGAACAACCGCTGAAGGGCCTGCGCGTTTCCGCGTGCCTGCACGTCACCAGCGAAACCGCGAACCTGATGATCGCCCTGCGCGACGGCGGCGCCGACGCAGTGCTTTGCGCTTCGAATCCGCTCTCCACGCAGGATGAAGTCGCCGCCTCCTTGAACCGCGACTACAACATTCCCACCTACGCCATCAAGGGCGAAGACAACGACACCTACTACCAGCACATGAAAGCCGCGCTGGATCACAAACCGCAATTCACCATGGACGACGGCTGCGACCTCGTCACCATGCTCCTCACCAAGCGCCAGGATCTGGTCGGCAACGTCATCGCCGGTACTGAAGAAACCACCACCGGCGTGATTCGCCTCCGCGCCATGGCTAAAGATGGCACGCTTAAGTATCCGATCATCGCCGTCAACGACGCGATGACCAAGCACTTCTTCGACAATCGCTACGGCACGGGCCAGTCCACGCTCGATGGCGTCATCCGCGCCACCAACGTACTCATCGCCGGCCTGAAAGTCGTCATCGCCGGCTATGGCTGGTGCGGTCGCGGCGCCGCAATGCGCGCCAAGGGCCTAGGCGCAGACGTCATCGTCACCGAAATCGATCCCGTCAAGGGCATCGAAGCCGTCATGGATGGCTTCCGCGTTATGCCCATGGCCGATGCCGCCAAAGAAGGCGACATCTTCATCACCGTCACCGGAAACAAGAACGTCATCCGCCGCGAGCATTTCGAAGTGATGAAGAGTGGCGCAATTGTCTGCAACTCCGGCCACTTCAACGTCGAAATCGAAATCCCCGCCCTCGAATCGCTTTCTTCCGGCAAAAAGGAAGTTCGCCCGCTCGTAGACGAATTCCAGATGAAAGACGGCCGCAAAGTCTATCTCATCGCCGAAGGCCGCCTCGTAAACCTCGCAACCGCCGAAGGCCATCCCGCCTCCGTGATGGACATGAGCTTCGCCAACCAGTCCCTCTCTGCGGAATATCTCGTAAAGCATCACAAGGAGATGAAGCCAGAGGTCTACGTCGTCCCCGAACACCTCGACCGCGAAATCGCCCGCCTCAAGCTCGAGTCCATGGGCCATCGCCTCGACAAGCTAACGGCCGAACAGGAGCAGTACCTCTCCTCTTGGCAAGAAGGCACCTGAAGTCTCACGAACCGCAATCCGGGTCCTCTTGCGAGGGGAGCAATATGGCTCACATCGTTCTTCTCGGCGACTCTATCTTCGACAACCTCGCCTATACAGAAGGAGGACCCGACGTTATCTCGCAACTACGGGATATTCTTCCCAATGGGTGGGATGCTACGCTGTTGGCAGTCGACGGGTTGACCACTATCGACGTTCCCAATCAGCTCTCACGATTGCCGGCCGGCGCGACGCACCTCATCCTTAGCGTCGGTGGGAATGATGCCCTTTTGAATTCTGACGTTTTGCTTGAGCCATTTGACTCTCCGGCAAGCGCACTCGGAAAATTGGCCGAGCTTTCGCAAGCATTCGAGAATAAATATCGTCACACCATCGTGGTTTGCGCGAAAACCCGGCTGCCGCTGACGATTTGCACCATCTATAATGGAAATTTTCCGGATCCTGTCTACCAGCGCCTGGCATCTACTGCGCTCATGGTTTTCAACGATGTTATTTTAAGGGCTGCCTTCGAATTGGGATTGACGATCATCGACCTGCGGCTCATCTGTTCTTCCGCTGAGGATTACGCCAACCTGATTGAGCCTTCTTCAATAGGCGGAGCCAAGATCGCGCGCTGTATTCTAAATTCAGTCAAACAACAGGGGAATCGTTACGCAAAGGTGACGACAGGTTAGGGTATGTGGGACTATTGCGCAAACTCCCTCGACACGGCTCGCCTAAGCGGCGCAACCTACGCCGACGTCCGCGTCATGCATCTCCGCCAGCGCGATCTCACCACCAAGGCCGGCGAAGTCGGCACCCTCGGCCAGTCCGAATCTCTCGGCCTGGGCATTCGGGTGGTCGTCAATGGCGCCTGGGGTTTTGCCTCCACCGATCAACTCACACGTGAAGGAGTCGCTGCCTGCGCCGCGCAAGCCGTCGCAATCGCCAAAGCCTCGGCCCTCGCCAAAAAAGAAAACGTTCAGCTCGCCCCCGAATCTGTCTACGTCGATAGCTGGCAAGGCCCCTGCCAGAAAGACCCCTTCGAAATTCCCCTCGAAGCCCAACTCGATCTTCTCCTGAAAGCCGATGCAGCCCTGCGCGCCGTAAAAGGCGTCACCCTCAGCGAAACCGACATGCAGTTTCGCAAAATCGATTCCTGGTTCGCCTCCAGCGCCGGCTCCAAAATTCACCAGCGCCGATTCCATTCCGGCTGCGGCATCGTTGCCACTTCCTTCCAGGGCGACGCCATCCAGAAGCGCTCCTATCCAAACAGCTTTGGCGGACAACACATCCTCGGTGGCTACGAATTGATCGAATCCATGAACTTGCTGCAGCACGCGCCGCAAATCGCCGAGGAAGCCGTCGCGCTCCATGCCGCCGCGCAGTGCCCCGAAAAGAAATCCACGCTCATCCTCGGAGGCAGCCAGCTAGGCCTGCAGATTCACGAATCCGTCGGCCACCCCATCGAACTCGACCGCGTCCTCGGCCAGGAAGCGAATTTTGCCGGCACTAGCTTCCTCACACTCGACAAACTGAATCACCTCCGCTACGCCTCTCCGATCGTGAATGTGGTCGCCGACGCCCGCCTCGCGCACGGCCCCGGCCTCGGCACATTCGCCTACGACGATGAAGGCGTTCCCGCCCAGTGCATCGACGTTATCAAGGACGGCGAATTCCGCGGCTACCTCTCCAGCCGCGAAACCGCGCATCTCGTCGGCCTTCAGCGTTCCGGCGGCACTATGCGCACCGAAAGTTGGAATCGTCTGCCGATGATTCGCATGACCAACGTCAGCATTCTTCCCGGCACATGGACGCCGGAAAATCTCATCGCCGATACTGATGACGGCATTTTCATGGACACGAATCGTTCTTGGTCCATTGACGATCGCCGCTACCAGTTCCAGTTTTCCACCGAAATTGCCTGGGAAATCAAAGGCGGCAAAAAATGCCGCATGTTGAAAAATCCCAGCTACAGCGGCATCACCACCGAATTCTGGAATTCCTGCGACGCCATCTGCGACGCTGACCACTGGGTTCTCTGGGGCACACCGAATTGCGGCAAGGGTCAGCCGATGCAGACCATGGGCACGGGCCACGGCGCCTCACCCGCTCGCTTTCGCAATGTAAGAATCGGAACCGCTTTCTCCAAAGAATGATCGCCGCGAAGAAAACCCGCTCCGTTGCCACCCGCCGCGCCACCGCAGCGGAAGTACAGCTCCGCCCGGAACGCGAACTCCGCTCCATCACGGGACAAATCTTCCGCATCGCAAAATCCCTCGGCCTTCCCGAAGTGGAAGTTCACGTGGACGAAGTCATCGACGCCCTCACGCGCTTCGCCAACAACGCCATTCACCAGCACGTCGCCGAACACGGCCTCACCGTTTCTCTTCGCGTACTCGTCGATGGCCGCACCGCCCGCGTCACCACGAATCGCACCGAAGAAGATTCTCTCCGCGCCGCCCTCGAATCCGCTGCCTCCCTCGCGTCCAGCCAACCCAAAGACGACGGCCTCCTTCCATTACCCACGAAACAAAAATATCGCTCCGTCCGCCGCTTCTCCGCGCCAACCGCCGCACTTTCCGCCGAATCGCGGGCCCGCGCCGTCAAGAATGCCTGTGCTCTCGCGGAAAAACATGGCCAGATCGCAGCGGGAATCTTCTCCAGCGGCCAGAGCCAATCTGTTCTCGCAAATTCTCGCGGTTTATTCGCTCCCTACCGGCAAACCCAGGCCGAATTCTCCATCACCATGCAGCAGGGCTCAGCCACCAGTTGGGCCAAGGCCAATTCCGCCGATTTCCGCGCCTTCGATCCCCTCACACTTTCCAAAATCGCCAGCGAAAAAGCCGCGCGCGCTGAAAATCCCATCGAACTCGCTCCCGGCCGCTACACCGTCATCCTCGAACCCGCCGCCGTTCTCGATCTCGTCGGTTTCCTCTTCTACGATTTTTCCGCCACCGCCGTCCACGATCAGCGCTCCTGCTTTTCCGGCCGCCTCGGCAAACCACTCCTCGGAAAAAACATCACCATCACCGATGATGTCTACCATCCTGAGCAACTCGGTGCTCCCTTCGACGGCGAAGGCATTCCCCGCCAGCGTGTCACGCTCGTAGACGCTGGCGTTCCCCGCAATCTCGGCTACTCCCGGCGCTCCGCCAAAAAAGCCGGCAAGCCTGCCACCGGCCACGGCTTTGCCCTGCCCAACGAGTACGGCGAAGCCCCGATGAATCTCGTCGTCTCCGGCGGAAAAAGCTCCATCCCGGAAATGATTGCCTCCACCGACCGCGGCCTCCTCGTCACCCGCCTCTGGTATATCCGCGAGGTAGACCCGTACGAAAAGATCATGACCGGCATGACCCGCGACGGCCTCTTCCTCGTCGAGAAGGGCAAAGTCACTCAGGCAGTGCGGAATGTTCGATTCAATCAATCAATTTTGCAAATGCTTGGAAATGTCCAATCCTTGGGTCCCGCCCACCGCGCCACCGCCGAAGAGTCCTTCGAAATGGTCATTCCCCCAATGAAAATCAGCGATTTTCACTTCAGCGAAGTCACCAAGTTTTAGTCCCCATCCCCCTCCCCCTGCCCCGCATTTCCTGATACATTCCATAAAAATTCTGCATTGTACTTCGGCTGCCGCGGGCACTATTACTCTGCTATGTGTAGTTTGCGGCGCCAGCCGAACTGGGGACACCCGGACCACGACGCTTGTGGCACGGGCTTCATCGCGCGCCTCGGCGGCCCGCCTACCCACGAAATCCTCCAGTTTTCCTTGCAAGCCCTCGAGCGTCTTTCGCACCGCGGTGGCGTGGATGCCGATGGAGCCAGCGGCGATGGCGCCGGAATCCTCACCGGCCTTCCGCTCGCCTTTCTCCGCGATCGCGCTGCCGAACAACAAATTTCCCTCGGCGAAACCTTTGGCGTGGGTATGCTCTTCGTTCCGTACACCCGCGTTGCAGACGCCCAACGCGCCATCGAGGAAGCCATCGGCCGCAGCAAATTGCGCCTCGCCGGTTGGCGCAAAGTTCCGGTCAATCCCAATGCGCTCGGCCGGCGCGCGTTTGAGACCATGCCGGAAATCTGGCAGTTTTTCATCGACCCTCTGCCCGCAAAGACTCCGGTCGCAGCGGCCCCCGCGAAATTCGAGCGCAGCCTCTCTCTTCTCCGCAAACGCGCCGAATCCCTTTTGCCCGAACGCGCCTATATCTCTTCGCTCTCTTCGCGTACCATCGTCTATAAAGGGCTCCTCACTCCCTGGCAATTTCCCCATTTTTACGAAGATTTGCGCAGCCCGGACTTCGCCGCGCATTTCGCTATCTTCCACCAGCGCTATTCCACGAACACCGAGCCTTCCTGGCAACTGGCCCAGCCCTTCCGCTACGTCGCGCACAACGGCGAAATCAACACCATTGTCAGCAATCGCCGCTGGCTTCGCGCCCGTCAGCGCGAAGTGCGCAAGCGCATCGGCGTTGGCGAGTGGTTCCACATGCTGGAAGACTACGTCAGCGACTCCGCCAGCTTCGACAATGCTCTCGAGCTGAAACTTCTCGAAGAAAAATCCGTGGAAACCGCCATGCTCGCCCTGGTTCCCACGGCCTTCGCCGAAGATCCATTCCTCTCTTCCGATGTTCGCCGGACTCTGGAAGTTCTCTCCCGCGAAGGCGAGCCTTGGGACGGCCCCGCCGCGATGGTTTTCAGCGACGGCCTGTCCGTAGGCGTGAAGCTCGACCGCAACGGCCTTCGGCCGATGCGCTATCTAGTCACTCACGACGGCCTGATCATTGCCGGCAGCGAAGCCGGCCTCGTGGACCTCGAGGAATCGCGAATCAAGGAACGCCAGCGCCTTGGACCCGGCGAAATGATTCTCGCCACACCCCAGGCTGGCGTTTTTCTCCGCTGGCGCGAACTTCTAAAAAGCGTCACCGCGCAGGTTCACAGCAAAGTGCATTCCATTCCTGAGATGCTCAATCTGGCAGCCGACTCACCCCGCACCCCGGTTGAGGAACCCCGCCGCGTCGCCGGCGCCTCCGGCTGGACCGATGATCAATACAAAATTCTTTTTCGCCCGATGCTTAGCGGCAAGGAAGCGGATTGGAGCATGGGCGATGACGCCCCGCCGGCCTTTCTCTCAACTTTCACCCGGCCGCTCTGGGATTACTGCAAGCAGCGTTTCGCGCAGGTCACCAATCCTCCGATTGATCCCCTGCGCGAAGCCCATGTGATGTCTCTTGAAGTTTCGCTCGGCAAGTCTCATTGCCTTCCGGGCCCCGTTCTTAGCGTCGCTGAGCTTACGGCGCTTTGTGCAGCGAACCCTGCGCTGCAAGTTGTCGATACAAGCTTTCCTGCCAACCCTGGAGTCTCGGGAGCACGCCGCTGTTTAACTCAGTGTATCGCTACCCCTCTGAGTAACGGCGCGCGCCCGGGACTCCTCCTCCTCACCGATCGCGGCGTTGGCAAGGATCGCGCCGCCCTTCCCGTCTTGCTGGCTGCTGCCAAGCTCTGGAAGAACGCCGTGAAGCAGGGCTTTGCTGACGTGCCCCTGATCGTCGAAAGCGCGCAGGTTTTTGAGACTCATCACGTAGCTATGCTCCTGGCCGCCGGTGCCAGCGCCGTCGTGCCTTATCTCGCCGAGGAATTCGCGGAAACCGAAGAGCCGGGCGGCTTCAAGAAAATTCGCGCGGCCATTTATGGCGGTCTGCGCAAAGTCCTCGCGCGCATGGGCATCTCCACCCTGGCCAGCTATCGTAACAGCCATCTTTTTGAAGTCTTGGGCCTCGACGAGGATATTTGCCATGAATTTTTTGAGGATGCCGGAGGCTATCCTGGTCCGAAATCGCTGATCCAGATTTTGCAGGATTACCTGAAGATGCATTCGCTAGCCTACGCCACTCCGGCCGCCGATCTCTCCGATTTTGGTCTCTACCGCTTTCGCAAGGGCGCGGAATTGCATTCCACTTCGCCCGAATTTGTCCGCCGCATGCATGCGCACATTCGCAAGGCAGGGCCGGAAACGTATTCCGCCTTCGAGGAACTCAGCAAGGCCTCTGGCTCCATTTTTCTGCGCGATCAGTTGGAGATGTCGCCGGAGCAATCTGTCCCCCTCGATGAAGTCGAACAACTGGATTCCATTCTCAAGCGTTTCAGCACCCAGGCGATGTCCCTCGGCTCGCTAAGCCCCGAAGCGCACAAAACTTTAACGCTTGCTATGAATCAGATTGGCGGCCGCAGCAACACCGGTGAAGGCGGAGAAGACCCCGATCTTTATGCCACCCCCGGCGCCGCCAGCAAAGTAAAGCAAGTCGCCTCCGGCCGTTTCGGTGTCACCGCCGAATATCTTGTCCGCGCCGAAGAGCTGGAAATCAAGATGGCTCAGGGCTCGAAGCCTGGCGAAGGCGGTCAACTCCCCGCCCGCAAAGTCACGGAATATATCGCCCGTATTCGCCACGCCACGCCCGGCACGCCCCTGATTTCCCCGCCGCCGCATCACGATATCTATAGCATCGAAGATCTCGCGCAGCTCATTCACGATCTACGCGCCGTAAATCCCCAAGCGCGAATCGGCGTTAAGCTTGTTTCCGGCACCGGCATTGGCGTAATCGCCGCCGGCGTCGCAAAAGCCGGCGCGAACGTCATCACTATCAGCGGCCACAATGGCGGCACGGGCTCTTCGCCGCTCACTTCGATCAAAAACACCGGCCTCCCCTGGGAAATCGGCCTGCGCGATACCCACGAAACGCTTCTCCGCGCCGGTTTGCGTTCCCGCGTTGCGCTTCGCGTGGACGGTGGCATGCGCTTTGCCCGCGATATTCTGATTGGCGCGATTCTCGGCGCGGACGAATTCGGCTTCGGCACCGCCGCGCTGGTTGCCATCGGCTGCGTCATGGCGCGCCAGTGCCACCTGAACACCTGCCCCGTTGGCATCGCCACGCAAGACGAAGCGCTCCGCTTGCGTTTCAACGGCAAGCCGGAAATGGTGATCACTTATTTCCGTTCGCTCGCCGAAGAAATTCGCCGCCTCATGGCCGAACTCGGTGTGCGCTCGCTCACCGAACTCCGCGGCTGGTACGATCGTCTCGAAACCAAATCCGGTCTGGACGCCTTGCTGGTCATTCCCGTGTCCAATACCTCGCGCGTCGTCCCGCAGCAGACGCCCGTTCCCGAATCCAGCGGTGTGGAAGTGGAAGAACTCTTTCACCAGAAAGCCGCGGACGCCACCGGCCCCACGGTCATCAACAATTTCCATCGCAGTATCGGCAGCCACCTCAGCGGCGAACGCATGCGCCTCCGTCTGCAGCATCCGGTTGCCGCGGATTCCACGCATGAATTCCACGGCACCGCCGGCCAAAGCTTCGGCGCATTCCTTTCCGACGGACTCGAGCTCCGCCTCTACGGCGACGCCAACGATTACGTCGGCAAGGGCCTCTCGGGCGGCTCCATCGTAATCCGCGCTGGCCACCACGCCTCCAAACGCGGCGATGTCCTTGCCGGCAATACCGTTCTCTACGGCGCCACCTCCGGCCGCTTATTTGTCGCCGGACAAGTAGGCGAGCGCTTTGCCGTCCGCAACAGCGGCGCAATCGCAGTCGTCGAAGGTGTTGGCCAACACGGCTGCGAATATATGACCGGTGGAATCGCCGCAATTCTCGGTCCCGCCGGCCTGAACTTTGGCTCTGGGATGACTGGGGGACTTGCCTATTTGCTTCGCAGCGAAATGGAAAATGTTTTGAACCGCGAATTTGTCCAGGCGCACGAATTGGAAGAGCAGGAAGAATCTTGCCTGCGCGCCCTGATCGAAATGCATCACCAATGTACCGGCAGTCCCTGTGCTGCGCGGTTCCTTTCGCAGCAAAACCTGCGCAATTTTGTTCGCATCCAGCCGATTCATCTCCAGGAATCTGTCGAAGGAGTTTGGCGCGCTTTTTCCCCTGCAGTCCGCGATCCTGTCGCGGTTCCGGCGGCAAGTCCGCTGGCCGTACCAGCAATTTCCACACCCCGTTATGCCTGAGCAGGTCGTCTTAACCGTTTTCTAATGTAGAATTCGCTATACTCACCTTAAGAGAGTGGGGGCTATGGATTTCGATCAACTGACAACTTTCGTGCAGGTCGCTAAGCTCAAAAGCTTTTCCAAAGCAGGGCAGAAGGTTTTTCGCTCACAGTCCGCGGTCAGCGCGCAGATTCGCCAGTTGGAGCAGGCCTACAAGGCGAAGCTCCTGGATCGTTCCGCAAAATCTGTTGAGTTGACTCCCGCCGGCGTGGTGCTCTTCGAATATGCGGAGCGCCTGCTGCGTCTCCGCGATGAATCCATGCAGATCGTTGCAGACCGCGGCAGCGTGGTGCAGGGACCGGTGACCTTTGGCGCCAATGAAGCTACTTGCCTCTATCTCTTGCCCGATATCCTCGCGGAATTCAAACGCCGTTATCCGCTGGTGCACATCAGCATTTACCGCAACTTCAGCCACAAAATCTTGCAGCGCCTGGAAGAAGGTTCTCTGGATCTGGGCATCGTCACCTTGCCGTTAAAGTCGCCCAACCTGAAGATGCACGTGATCAACCGCGATCGCCTGCGCTTCATGGTCAGCACCAAAAATCCGCTCTCCCAGCGCAGCCATGTCACCCTGGAAGAGCTCGCTTCCGCGCCGCTGATTTTTCCCAAGACCGGATACACCCGCCAGGTTCTCGACAAAATCTTCCGGCCCTACCGCTCGCGGTTGCAAGTCGCCATGGAACTTCCCAGCATCGGCATGATCAAAACTTTTGTTGCCGCGGACGTCGGCATCTCCATCATCAGCGAAAGCTTTGCCCGCGATCAGGTGAAGACCGGGGAAGTGAAGTTGCTGAATGTCGAAGGTGTAGACCTCTGGCGCGAACTCGCCCTCGTCTACCGCCGCGATCGCAGCCTTCCCCGCGCCGTCCAATCCCTGATCAACATGATCCGCGAAAGCCGCAAACCCGCCGAACCTCACGCGTAACCAAGTAGCACGGGCTTCAGCCTGTGCTCCGTATCTTGCCGCGCCGAATCCTCGAATCAACCGCCGCCAACCCCGCTTTCGGGCCTCGCCACGTAAACGTGGTGCCCTCTACCGACACCCCTGCCGAGTGTCATCCTGAGGGCGCGTCGTTGACGCCCGAAGGATCTCAACTTACGCTTCTGCATGAACTGTCATTGAAAGCCGACCCATCCCCGCATCGAAACCACGCAGAACCCCGTCAGCCAACCGGACCTACCTACTTCCCACTAAACTCCAAACTAGCAATCGCCCGCGTAATCACATTCTCCTGAATTTGGATCAAATCCGTATCCGCATACGTCATTCCCAGCACCGTGAACACTTCGCCGTTGCGCGCCACCACCGCCAGCGTGCCAGACCAGTCGTGCCCATCTGCCATTCCACGGTAGTGATACTCCACTGCCGGCAACCCGCCCAGCAGCGTTTTCCGCTGCGAGATCAGCCGGTAATTGTCATAGACTTCGCCCACCCTTTTCTCAGCCGACTGCGCCGCGGGTTCCAGCGCCGTCTTTGACTTCTCGTAGCCCACAACCATAAGCGTCGATTCATTGTCCGTCCCCATCGCCACGATGGCGTTCGGCAAAGTTTGCCCCGCGTTGGCGATAATTTCCCAGCTCGGCGCCTTAAACATCCGGAAAGAATATTCGTGATTGATGTATAGATTCCCTTGAACCTCTTCGCGTATCGGCGGCGGTTCTTCCTTGGGTGGCGGCGGAGGCGTTGCCGGAGTCGCCAGACTTGTCTTCGGCGTTGCGTTCACCGGTTTGATCGTCGGCGGCATAGCGTCGCCCTTGGCAACGGTCACGGGAATTTCGGGGCGAGACACAGCGCCTGCTTGAATCGTCGCCGCCTTCGCCGGTTTTTTCTCGTCGGCCGGCGCATCGCTCTTCGCAGCCGGCTTCACCGCAGCTCTTGTCCCCGCCGCATCCGGCGGAGTGTCCGGGATGATGGACGCAATCTTGTCCTTCTCCACCAGCACGTATCCAAAGTCCGTCTTGATCTTGAACATGTTGTCTTCATACGCCACGATCACGCCGTAAAGCTTTTTTCCGTCTTTCAGGCGGATTTCATCAGCGCGCGTGGAAACCGCGAATGCACCCGCGGATAGCAGCGCGGCAAGGCCCAGAATAGCTCGAGGATGCCTGGAAATGTTCATGCCAAAAGTATGTGCCCCTCTTTTTACCCCTGCAAGGCTCACCCGCTTCCTGGTGTCCGGCGTGCTAACTCCGCCAGGATCCCCGCGATTCGGCGGATCACCCGATCCAGTTCCGCCAGCGCCGCGTCCAGTCGCGTCCGCGTCGCTTCCGGCAACCTCGAGTGATTTTGCTGCAAGGCCAGCGCCTCCGCCAGCAGCCGCAGTTCTTTGCGGTGCCGCGGATTCAGCCGCTCCCACAATTGCCGCTTCCCGCTCCGGTTTCGCCCAAGCCAGCCCTCCGCACTCTCCGCGGGGCGCCCCGTTTGCGGCTCAGCCGTGTGTTCGCTCTTCTGCGTTTGTCGAATCTTGAAATAAATGTCGCGTCTCCGTTGGCCGTTGATGGATATGAGAAATCAGCCGCTGACAGATAACAGCTAGCAGCGAACAGCGAGCAGGAACCAAGACCTGCCCGGTCCACAGCTTTGTGGGTAAGCAATATCTCCTGCCTCCTGTTATCTGCTAGCTGCTATCTGTTGGCTGTCTTTCATCACCCCAACCCCTCCATCTTCTCCCCATTAATATGCTCGCCCTCCATCACCACGCCGGTCACCCGCAGCGCTCGCGTCTCATAAATCAGCCCGCCATATTTGTCGTATACATCCGGGAACAGAATCACTTCGAACAGTCCGCGCTGGTCCTCCAGCGTCACAAACATCATGTTCCGGTAATTTTTCGTTCCCACGTGCCGGTAGGTCACCACCCACCCGCACAGCGTTACCCGCTTTCCACGCAGCCCGGGAAGCTCATCGCTCCACGTCTCATTCCCCCTCGGCAAAAAATCCAGCGGATGCCCGCTGACACACACCTCCAGAATCTCCCGCTCATACCGCAACTTCTGCTCCCGCGTATACTCCGGCGCCGCAATCTCCCGCAGCGTTTCCTCCATCGCATCGTCCCCCTCCACCTCTGCAAACAGCACCCCCGCTCCTGCCGCCGGTCTTATCCCGTCTTGTAGGGCCCGCCTTCCGCTCGCCCGCCGTAGCCGTTTTCGCGAAGGCGGGAGGCGCGTTTCCTGCGCCCCGAATGGTTCTACCGGGCGAGCCGCTTCCCCCTCTCCCTGTAGTGGCCGGTCTTTAGACCGGCTAACCATCTGCCTTTGTAGTGGCCGAACTTCAGATTGGCCCTCCGCCTCTTCCTCCTCAGGGGGTCGGAGCTTTAGCTCCGACATAGAACTCTCCACTCGAAAGGGCTTTAGCCCCTGAAGAAATGATTTTTCCTTCCTCCCCGCCTGCAACAAATTCCACCGCCACAACATCGCCGTCCGCGTCATCCCGCACACCTCATCAAACGCCCCGCACTTGATCAACGCCTCAATCTCATCGCGCTCCGCCGGCACCCGCGCCAGAAAATCCTCCAGCGAAGCAAACTCTCCATGCTCCTCTCGCCCCCGCACAATCTCCGCAATCGTCTCCACTCGCAATCCTTTCACCTGCATCAACCCGATCCGCAGCGCAGCATGTCCCTCCGCATCGCGTTCCGCCGTATACTCCATTCGCGACCGGTTCACCGACGGCAGCCGCACCGCGATCCCCCAGCGCTTCGCCTCCTCCACATACGCCGACACGTGATAGAACCCCGCCCCCGCGCTGCACATCGCCGCCAGAAATTCCGCCGTGTGATGCGTCTTCAAATACGTCATGCGGTACGAAATATCCGCGTACGTCCCCGCGTGCGCCTTGCAAAACCCAAATCCCGCGAATTTTTCCACCATCATCCACGTCTCTTCGCGTTCCGCGCCCTGCAATCCCATGCGTTCCGCCGCCTTCAGGAATTTTCCGCGCAATCTCTCCCTCTCTCTCTGCCCGGAAAATTTCGCTGCGGACCTCCGTACAATATCCGCCTCCGCCAGAGACATACTGCCCACAGCCTGCGCAATCTGCATCACCTGCTCCTGATAAATGCACACGCCCAGCGTGTCGCCCAGGATGCTCTTCAGCGATTCATGCGGGTAAGCCACCGGCTCTTTCCCGCGCAAACGTTTCAGGAAAAGTTCCTTCGACCCGTACTCCGCCGCTCCCGGCCGGATCAGCGCAAGCGCCGCCGCCATCTCCTCCAGCGTGCGCGCCTTCATCGTGCGCAGCAGTCCCCGCATCCCCGGCGACTCAATCTGAAAAACACCCATTGTCCGTCCCGCTGCAATCACATCGCAAGTCGCTGCGTCATTTTCCGGAATCGCCTCAAAATCAATCGTCCGCGCCTCCGGGCAAGGCGTAACCCCATCCGCCGCCACTCTGCTCCTATCCTTTACCTCCTTTATTTCCTCTACCTCCTTAACTTCCTGTCTCTCAATGTTGTCCATCGCCAGCGCCATCGTCGTCAGCCCGCGCTGCCCCAATAAATCCATCTTGATCAATCCCATGCGCCTCGATCGCGTTCATGTCGTATTGCGTCACCACAATCCCTTTCGTCGCCCGTTCCAGCGGCACCAGGTGCGTCAGCGGCCGCGCCGAAATCACCGTGCCGCACGGATGAATCCCCAGATGCCGCGGCGCGTCGTCCAGCCGCAACGCCACCTGCAAAATCGTTTTCCACGGCTCGTCGTTTACCGGCAACATCCGGCCTTCCGGCAAATTCTTGATCGCTCCCAGAATTTCCCGCACCGGACGGTGCGGCAGCCGCTTGGTGAAATGATTCACTTCGCCCGGCGGCACGCCAAACACCTTGGCAACTTCCCGCACCGCCAGTCGCGCGTGCATGGTAATAAAGCTGCCGATCATCGCCACATGCTCCGGGCCCCAGCGTTCGTAAACGTAATCGAGCAGTTCGTCGCGCCGCGCCCCGCAAATATCAATGTCAATGTCCGGGCAGTTGCCGCGCTGCACGTTCAAAAACCGCTCGAAATATAATCCCCATCGCAGCGGGCACACGCAGGAAATGCCCAGGCAATAGGTCACTATCGAACTTGCCGCGGACCCGCGCGCCACCGCCGGAATTCCCGCGCCGCCGCGCCTCTTCCACGATGTCCCACACCAGCAAAAAATAGGGCGCCAGGTGCAGCTTTTCGATCACTTCCAGTTCGTGCGTCAGCCGCGAAAGCACTTCCGGGCGCAGCGGCCGGTAACGTTTCCTGTGCGCCTTCAAAACTCAGTTTCCACAAATACGAAAATGCCGATTCGCCCTCCGGCACCGGAAACTCCGGAAAAATCGTTTTGCCCAGCTCCAGTTCCAGGTTGCAGCGCTCCGCGATTTCCAGCGTTGCCCGCAGCACCTCCGGATGATCCGGAAACATGCGCTGCATTTCCGCGCGCCGGCTTGAACCACGCCTCCGGCGTCGTGATTTCCGGCGGCGCCACCGTTGTCAGCAATCCCCCCGTGCGAATCGCATTCACCGCCCGGTGATGCAAATGCTCTTCCGGCTTCAGAAAGTGCACATTGTTCGTGGCCACCAGCGGAATCCCCAGATCCTTCCCGATCCTCTGCGCCTCGCGCACCATCCGCCCATCCCCCGCCGAAAGCCGCTGCACCTCGATATACAACCGCTCCCCAAAAATCTCCTTCAAATCCAAAATTTCCTTTGTAGGGGCCGGGCTTGCCCGGCCCGCTCTTCGATGTATGGAATCTCGCTCACTTTCTTCCGCTGCCGCTCCCCCCCGCAAAAACTCCCTCGCCGGCCACAACGCAATCACACCCGCGCTGCGTTCCGCCAACTCTTCCATCGTGACCGCTCGCCCCGCATCCTCTGCAAACGTCTCCTGTCCCGCCCGCAACACCCCCAAATGCCGCAACGTCGTCAACTGGCACAAATTGCTGTACCCCCGCGCATCCATCGCCAGCAGCAACAAGCGCGTCCCCGCTTTTTCCTTTGCCTCCTTTACCTCCTCTACCTCCACTTTCCGCTTCTCGCTATCCGCCGTAGCTTCAGCGAAGGCGGACACTCCCACAATCGGCTTCACCCCCGCCGCCCGCGCCGCCTGATAAAACGGCACCGCCGCATACATCCCGTTCGTATCCGTCAGTGCCACAGCGTCCATCTTCTGCTCCACCGCCGCGGCAATAATCTCTTCCGGAGGATTCACCCCCCGTAAGAACGAGTAATGGCTATGACAACGCAAATGCACAAACATGCAGGCACCCATAGCAGCAACCACGACCGGCGGGAAGACGATCGAAGACATCAAATAAGTAACAGCAAAGGGAAGGGAATTAGAAATCTGGAAAAATCTGAATTCTTACAGTCTTTAGCTCGGCCGTAGGGCCCACCTTCCGAGGCGGGCCGCTGCCACAACGCAATTTATTGCATGCTCTTTCCTGTGTACTGGCCGGTCTTTAGACCGGCCACCCGCTCATCGCGATAAACATGGCGTCGACAAAACCAATCCATTCTCTTTCGTGGCGTAATGCTCCCGCAGCTCCAGCCCCTTCCCATAAAACACCGAATTCCATCCATACCGCCCGCGCACCCGGTCCACTTCGCGATTCAGATACCATCGTCGGTTCGCATCCACATCAAACAATTCATTCTGTCGCCGGTCGGCATCCAGATTCGTCACGCTCACGCCGACATGCCGGATCGCCACGCGCCGCGTAAACAATTTCGCAAACAATTCCTTGCTGGCGGTCAGCAATGCGCGTTCGTCATTCGTCGCCCGCACTAACCGCACCGTCTGGTGCGCCGAATAATGGTCCACATACCGCAGCTTCACGCCCACCGTGTGCGCCTGCTTGCCGTGCTCGCGCAGCGTCGCGCCAATTCGCTCGCTCAAATATTCCAGCAAGCCGCCCAGGAATTCCGTGTCAATCGTGCCGCCCTCAATCGTCGTTTCGCGCGATACCGATTTCGGCGTCGCCAGCGTCATCACCTCGCGCCCATCCAGACCCCGCGCGCGCTCCCAGATCTGCTCGCCAATCACATCGCCGAACGCCGCCACCAGCACCGGCTTGGGAATCATCCGCAATTGCCCGATCGTCGTTACGCCGCGCTCCGCCAGCGCCCCCGCATGTACATGCCCGATGCCATGCAACTTTTCCACCGGCAGCGGCGCCAGAAACGGCTCTTCACTTCCCGGTGCCACAATGCGAAACCCGCGCGGCCGCTCCAGTCGCGACGCAATCGAAGCCACTACTTTCGTCCGCGCCGCGCCCACCGACACGCTCAATCCCGTCCGCCCCAGAATCTCCGCCTGCAGCCGCCGCAGCATCGCCTCAAAATCCGGATACAGCCGTTCCGTCCCAGCAAAGTCCAGGTAAAAATCGTCCAGTGCCGCCGTTTCCACCGCTGGCGTGTAGGTTTCCAGAATCCGCCGCACCCGCTCCGCAAAATCCGCGTAGTGCTCGTATTTTCCCGCCACCACGATCGCCTGCGGACAAATCCGCAACGCATCGCGGAAATCCATCGCCGTCTTCACGCCGCGGAATTTCGCCTCGTAACTCGCCGAAGCCACCACTCCGCGCCCCACCAGCACGGGCTTCCCGCGCAACTTAGGATTCAGCACCTGCTCCACCGAAGCAAAAAACGCATCCACATCCACATGCACAATGTGCGCCAATTTTTCCGTGCCCCGCCCCTTACCCAGCCCCAGCCAACCCGTCCCAAACCAGCCCCGTTTAGCGGGCGCCTCCATCTGTACACGCGCCTTTGCGCCCTCCTGTAGCGGCCGCCTTCCGAGGCGGGCGTCTTCTCCGTCCTCCTGTAGTGGCCGACCTTCAGGTCGGCCTTCCACCTCTCCAATTCCGGAAAATGCCACGGGCCGCGCCACTTTCGCCGCCATGTCCTTTACCTCCTCTATCTCCTCAACCTCCTTTACATCCTCTTTCTCGTCACTCGCCACCAGCCACTCGCCACTTGCTCTTTCGACACACGCTTCCATGGCAGCTCCTGGCAGGGAACACGCTCTTGCGCTACTTTAACGGGTGGCATGCGGCTCGGGAGAGCCCGAAGGCAATGGAGTCGCAGCCACCCGTTTCCCGTTTCCTCTACCGCGGGCGAATATAGGCGAATAAAAAGCGAAAGTCAATAACTTTTTCGCCTTTCCTCTTTTGTTCTATCGGTACACCACACACCCTCGCGTCTCCAACGAATCCAACCATTCCAGCCGCGGCAACGTATTCACCCACCGCAAATCCAGTTTCTCCAGCCTGGGCAGGGAAGCGATCGAAACCGGCAACGACTCCAGCGGATTCCCCCGCAGATCCAGTTGCCGCAACTCCCCCAGTTTTCCGATAGCCTCCGGCAGCCCCGTCAGCCGGTTATTCCGCAAATGCAATTCCCGCAATCGCGAAAGTTGCGCGATGTCCTCCGGCAGCGCCGCGAAAGCATTGTCTGTCGCGCGCAATTCAATCAACCCGTTCATCCGGCAGACCGCTTCCGGAAAAACAACAAACGCATTTTCGCTGATGTTCAGATAGCGCAGCTTCTGCAGCTTCCCCAGTTGCGAAGGCAGCTCCGTCAGCCGGTTATCATGCAAATACAAAAAATCGCTCAACCCGCTCAGCTCGCCTAAACTCTCCGGCACGCTGGTCAATTGGTTGTGTCCCAGATCCAGGGTCCGCAATCGCTGCAATCGCCCGATCCGCTCCGGAATTTCCGTCAATCCGTTATCCGCCAGGATCAACGTCTCAATCCCCGTGTTCTCCCAAACCGAATCGGGCACGCTTCCCAGCTTCTTCTTCCACAAATTGACCACCGTCTCATCAGTCATGCCAGTAATGGTATCTTTCATAAACCTGCAGACTCAAGCGCCAGCGGCGCGAAATAAATTAGCCCAGCGCGCGAGCGCTGGGAACGCAAACCAATACAAAGAAGAGCCCTGGAGGGGCGACAGAACCCTGAGCTCGTCCTCCTCGCAAATCTATCCGTCGTCCACTCCTTTGCTCACGCCTCACCCATCCGCGCGTCTATCGCTTTGGGCGTGTTCCACCCGTGAATCTCTATTTCCGCGAAGCTCTGCTTTTCGCGACAGGATGGTGTGTCCATGCGCAACGCATTCCGTTTTCTTCTCACAATTTCTCTCGCCCTCGCCTTCTGCCTCACCAGCGTGCAGGCGCAATTCAAAAATGGCAGCCAGGCCACGGAGCTGAATCTCCCCCGCCTCAGCCAGCGCGGCATCACCACGCAGACCATCGGCATCAGCACCGTTACTCTCAATTACAGCCGTCCGCTCGCCGAAGGCCGCGAAATCTGGGGCAAGATCGTGCCCTACGGTAAAGTCTGGCGTGCCGGCGCCAACGAAAACACCACCATCGCCTTTTCCGACGATGCCACCATCGAAGGCAAGCCGCTCCCCGCTGGCAGCTACGGCCTGCACATGATCCCCGACAAGGATCAGTGGACCATCATCTTCTCGAAAAACTCCACCTCGTGGGGCAGCTTCAGCTATGACGAGAAAGAAGACGCCCTCCGCGTCACCGTCAAACCCGCCACCGATCAATCCTTCGACACGCTCACCTACACATTCGACGACGTGAAACCCGATTCCGCCCTGGCCACCCTCCGTTGGGAAAAAGTCGCCGTGCCGTTCCGCGTTTCCTTCGACGTGAAAGAAATCACGCTCAAAAGCATTCGCAACCAGTTGCGCAGCGTCGGCGGCTTCACCTGGGCCGGCTACGACGAAGCCGCCAACTGGTGCCTCGACAACAATTACGATTTGGAAGAAGCCCTGAAGTGGGAAGACACATCGATTCAGAACGAACCGCGCTTCGAAAATTGGGAGACGAAGTCACGCCTCCTCACTGCGATGGGTAAAAAAGAAGAAGCTGCCCAGGCGTTGGCCACCGCCTTCAGCAAGGCCGATGCCACCCAACTCTATGTTTATGCGCGAGGATTACAGCGCGCCGGCGACACCAAGCGCGCCTTCGAAATCTATCCGCAAGTCGCCCAGAAAGATCCCAACCACTGGCTCAGCCACCTGGCCCAGGCTCGCATCGCCTCCAAAAACGGCGATTACGCTACCGCCTCCAAGCAAATGAAACAAGCCATCGCCGACGCCCCAGACGCCAACAAACCCTTCCTGGAGCCAATGCTAGCTAAACTAGAAGCCAAAACCGACATCAACAACTAACCAAACGTCCCTAACGGTTTTCTCCGCACTTGTAGCGGCCGCCTTCTGCTTGCCCTGATGAAAGAAGGGAGGCAGGCCGTCTTCGCTGTGTATGAACCTCTCCGCGTGCAGGGCGGCTTTACGCCTGCTTCTTCTCTGGCCCCTACTGAATCCTCACCGAATTAACCCGGTTATTCCACGAATGCCCCGGCTTCCCGGCCACGCTATACCTCTTCAAATCCTGAGCATCGTGACTAAGCGTCAACCGCGGCCCGCTGAAATTGCGGTCATCGTAAATGTAAACCCGCGCTCCGCCGAAGATGCGAATCGACGATACCTGGTCTCCGTATCCCCCGGTAAGCGAAGCGTTCTGTTCTCCCCGCCGCATGCAGAAAAAGTCGCCGGTGAAATTGCTGCTCTTATAAAAGCACGCTCCGCCCGATCCCCAATTTCCGCCATGCCAGTTATTCGGAGGAGGCCAGGTATCTCCCGGCGCCGGATGCCACCAGCCGCCGCCAGGTACACCAGAACCTCCGCCATTCGAATTTCCATAGATCGTAAAAGTCGCGCGGCATCCCCGATCCACCCAAAGTCCGTTGCCATCCACTCCCCAGCTTTTCCCTTGAACGCAGGGAGACCCGCTGATTTGCTTGGAAAGGCTTACTTGGCTCGGGGCGTACTTGCCGCAATAGTTGCGATTCCCGTCGTTCGACGAACAAGTAATGTTAGTCTGCCCGGTATTATATTGAGGCTCAGCGAATGCATTGGACGAACCGCCCGCTTCCGGCCAAGCCTTGGCAAACCCAAGGGCCGTTCCTAACTCTGCGAAACACAACAACACGAAAACCGCGCCAACTCGAAAACGCATGGTGTTCGCCTCTCTTTTGGATGTGCTGTACCGGGCGGACTTACGCAGCTAACCTATCGCGAACTCCCCCGCGTGTCGAGCCTCGTTTCCAACGTCGTTCCCGTTTTTCTTGTAGGGCCCGCCTTCCGCTCGTTCTGGCAACTAAAGGGAAGCGCGCCTCTTCTCCGTGCCTTTGTAGCGGCCGCTTTCCGAAGCGGGCGCCTTTCCGCCCATATGCATCGCGCCCCTCTCCCATCCGTAGGGCCCGCCTTCCGAGCCGGGCCGTCCCGCGCCTCTCCTCTACCGGCCGACTTTCCATGCTTTTGTAGTGGCCGAACTTCAGATTGGCCACCCATACCCTATCCCCACAAAAAAAAGGCCCCGCCAAAACCGCTAGCGAAGCCCCATTCCCCACGACCTCCTTACGTTCTTCCCCTCGACCCCGGCGCAACCTCCTCCTCATCGAGCTTGATCTCCGCAACGAAGCCATAACGCCGCGCGTCACTCGCGCTCACGCGCAAGCTCCGGTCGCAGTAGTCGCTGCATTCCCGCACGGCAAATCGCACCCGCGCATTCGGGCCGACCAGCCGGCAAAACACCTCGGCTTCGCTCTCGCGAAAACCTTTGCGCACGGTACCCCAGCTGCAGTTCCGGCACAAACCGGTGGCTGCCTCTGGGGCAAACCGCAGCATGCGGATCAAGCTCATGGCTTCTCCTCTCTCAGGAGAGCCTGCAACTTCACTCTCCTGTCTTAATCTGTTGCGACTGGGCAACGGGGATAATCTCAGCATCCTCGCCTTCGATTTCGCGAAACTGCTTAGCGGTCACGAAACCAATGCTACGCCCCGCCTTTTTGGTCAGCAGAATCCACGCAATCTTTTCCATATCCCACTTGCTCGCCACGCGCCGGTCATCGTAAGAGCTGCACTGACTGACCGGGAATCGCACCGGAATCGACGGCCGTACTCCGTTGCAGTAAGTCACTTGTTGCGAGTCGGCGAATCCCTTTGCGATGTGGGCCCAACGGCAAGTCACACACAAAGACTGCGCCCCTTCCGGAGTGCCTCCCCTGATTTTCACCGTAACCATAACCTTCTCTTTTCTAAGAAGCGCAGTGCGCTTCAATCCACGCCGAAGCGTACAAACACGCTCCAGCAACCTCGCGCCAACCACCGCTCGCGCGACCATCGCGGCACACTTCGCCGCCAATTTGCCCTAAATTTCCCCGAATTATCCGGTGAAGAAAGCCTAACGGAAGGACGCGGACGACGCCCAATCGCTGCGGCATATACCCAACGCCGGCAACGTTACAATTCGGCTTGTATTTTTAAGCAGCCGCATGGACGCAGTCCTCCTGTGGACCACGCTCAAAATGCCATGGTCCCCAGAGCTTGCAAATTAAAATAAATGGAACGGAGATATTCCCGCGCTGAACGGCATTATTCCACCGGCCAACCGCAACTTATCCCTTGAACAGCGTGCGGAACGTGTAGAAGAGCAGTCCGGAAAGCGTCATCGCCGCTGGAAGCGTCAACACCCACGCCAACGCCAGATTGCGCACCGTGCTTAGTTGCAATCCGGAAGAGTTCGCCATCATCGTCCCTGCCACGCCAGACGATAAGACGTGCGTCGTACTGACAGGCAGTCCCAGCCCATCGGCCGCGCCAATCGTGGCCATCGCGGTCAGTTCCGCCGCCGCCCCTTGCGCGTAAGTGAGGTGTGTCTTACCGATTTTCTCGCCCACGGTCACCACGATGCGCTTCCAGCCGATCATCGTGCCCAGTCCAAGCGCCAGCGCCACGGCGACCTTCACCCACAGCGGAATGAACCGTGTTGCCTTATCTACGTGAGACTTATAATTTTTCAGCACCGCCACGTCGGCGGCCGCAAATTGCGGCTTGCCCGATTTCTGCATCAGGCGAAGTGCTTCGCTCACCAGGTACATGTCATTTCGGAAGTTGCGAACATGCTCGCGCGGCACAGCGGAGAGCATCTTGAACTGTGCCATTTCCGTGCCGATGTCATTCACCATCATGCGCAACGCCAGCATGGTAGCCGGCTTGAATTCCTTCGTTCGGACGTAATCCGTCACTTCCTCGCGCGGATCGCCCACCACCGCCGAACCCTGAACATATTTGTCGATGGTTCCGGCGGTCTGCTGAGAGACGGCGATGAAATCTTGGGACTGATGGGCGGTCACTGCATGATTCAGCGCATAGGTAGTTGGCACGGTTCCGATGAGGATAAGCATGATCAAGCCCATGCCCTTTTGTCCGTCATTGGAGCCATGGAAAAAGCTCACTCCCGTGCAGGTGAAGATCAGCAGGCTGCGGATCCACAACGGCGGTGGCTCATTGCCCTTGGGCGCCTCATAGAGCCGCTTGTCCCTAATGACGAATTTCATTACCAGGAACAGCCCGGCGGCCAGCACAAAGCCAAAAATAGGTGAGAGCAGCAGCGATTTGCCGATGTTCGCCGCTTGCGCCCAATCCACGCCGCTCGTCCCCGTTTTCGCGCTCATCAATTGATTGGCAATTCCCACACCGATAATGGAGCCGATTAGTGAGTGAGAGCTGGAAGCCGGCAGCCCAAACCACCACGTTCCCAGGTTCCAGATAATCGCGGCAATCAGCAACGCGAACACCATCGCAAACCCTGCGCGGCTTCCCACCTGCAAGATCAATTCGACAGGCAACAGCGAAACGATGCCGAACGCCACCGCCCCAGAAGACGTCACCACCCCCAGAAAATTCCACATTCCGGACCAAACCACCGCAATGTTCGGATCCAGTGAGTGGGTGTAAATCACCGTGGCCACGGCATTCGCCGTGTCATGAAATCCGTTCACGAATTCAAATCCCAGCGCCACCAGCAGCGCAATTCCCAAAAGTACATACGGCCACGCAGAGCCCAGCGTCACGTCGCCTAGATCCTTGGCGATGCTGTTGCCGATGAAGATCAACCCGACAATCAGCACCACGCCAAAAATCAGAGTGCCTATCCGGCTGGGTGGGTTATTCAGCTTTTCGTGAACTCCAAGGGGAGCGACTGTCGTTGTGGCCATTCGAGTCCATCCTCAAGTAAAAGTTTTCCAGTGCCCATCAACAGGAAGAGGCAAACTCCGTTCCCGGGAACCGTCCTAAGCGGCCGTGTTTATACGTCGCGGAGATTAATTGCAGATGAATGCAATGTATCTAGATTGCGTCGGCCCCACGCGCTCCCCTTCGACCTGTCCATTCAAACTCACCGGGACTTAAGCAAATTCATTGATGTAGAGTTAACGAGACGGGAGGGAATGAAATGACGAAAGAATGGGTTTTGGCGGGACTGGTGATCGCGTTGGGAATGGCGGCACATGCGTCAGCACAGGGACTGCCGCCGGGGCCGATGCCTATTCCGACAATGAACGTGGGTCCGGCGGCCGCAGAGAAGGCCGCGAATCCTGTGCCCAGTCCAGCGGCAAAAAATCAGGGCCAAAAAACATCCATCGGCGTGGGACCTGCAACCGTCAAAGCTTCCGCACCCTCCGCGTATTGGACAGACCTGGTAGACCTTGACGGCGATGGTGTCGAAGAGGACACCCAATTTCTCTACGATAAGCAGCGGGGTATCCTCTATACCTATAAAAGGGATAATTATCAGTGCGCCGATGGAACCACGCAAAACGGCGACGTTCTCATGGGACTTTACGCGCAAGGAAATACCGCTGGTAATCCGTCAGGCTCTGGATGGTTTGTGGTTGCCGTGAAGGCGGGGCAATGCGGCGAAAAAAAGGCCGGCCTCTTCGGCTGCCGTTTCAACGCCACCGGAAAGCCCACCACCTGCGGCTCCGCCGAAGTAAAAGAAGAATCAGGCGAAGTAGAGGTGAAGGTCAGGAAGCAGGCCCAGATGTCCCGCCTGCGATCTAGCCGCCAAAATCCGCTATTCTCCTGATCCAACTTCGCGGGAGTGGGGCGAGAATGTGATGTACACTTGCGAAGTCCGCGCTAATTCAAATTCTTAAGCTCCAGAATATTTAGAGTGACTCGGACCCGCCCAAAGAGCAGCGATTCCGCTGGAACTTTGGGGAATTGTTCCAACGCTTTCGTGCGCTTCCAGCCTGAGTCCGTTGAATGTTTAGAGAGGAATTCATGAATCGAGTCAGGATAGAGAACCAAAAAGTTCGCTTGAGATTGTTTTTCCCGCTGACGGGCCTGCTGCTCGTTTTGCTTTGCGCCATGGCGGCAAACGCCAAAATGGCCACGGACTTTAATCCCAATGTCGATTTCTCGAACTACAAAACGTTTGCCTATATCGGCGGCGTCGAATCTCTGGTCCGGTTGCAGCTAAACCCGGACCTGCTCAACGATCGCATCCACCGCGCCGTCACGCGTGAGCTCACCGCCAAAGGACTCCGCGAAGTCCAACCGGATCAAAATCCGGATCTGGTGGTGCGCTACTGGGTGGAGGCGGAGTCGGACGCTCATCTCACCGGCACCGCTCACTGGGGCATGTACGGTTCCTACTACTATGGATACTGGACCGTGATGTACACCACCATGAGCACCCCAGTAACCCACGAAGGCTTGCTTGGCATTGAAATGATTGATGCGAAATCGAAGGATCTTGCCTGGCGCCTGTTTGTCAGCGAGAAGATCATCCACAACGACCCGGACAAAATCTGGAAAACCGCGGACAAGAACATCGTCAAGGCCTACAAAAGCTACCCGCCCTCCCCACAAGCCATCAAGGAAAAGAAAGAAGAGTGGGCCAAACAAGATTCCGCCAAAAAGCCCACCCAGCCCTAGCAGTTGGTTGAGCTCGCAGCTAAACTGCCAAACCTTCAGTTCGGCCGTGGTCTTGGCATGAAGATCGCATGTTTTTCAAGTTTCTCCCTCAGCGAAGCGTCCAGATCTTCGTAACGCCGCAGGGCAGCAGGGACTCGATTGGCCTCTTTCACGACCGCCCAATTAATAATGGGCGCCAGCGCTCCATCCTCTGGAGCTTGCGATACGCCAAAGAATCCGCCAAGCAGTTCAATGGGGATCGCCGAGTCGTCCGGGTATGTCACCTTGACCGGGGCGCGCGATATACCACTCGGAAATGTCCCCAGGCTGATTCCCGGGCGTTGATTGGCCGCGGTTTTTTGCGGCAGCCATTCGATTCGCTCGACTCCCAGATCCGGGTTACGTCGCAAAGGTGGCTCCTTGCCCACATACGGGAAGAGATCGGAGATCCAGCCCGTCGCCAGCTCCGCGGCGTACACCTTTTCAGGCTTGTAGATCGCCTGCCAAAAGGCCAGGTCGGGAGCGCCTTTTGCCGTGGCGATCAGTTGGTCAACAATCGGGGCCAACCTGTTCATCCACCAACCCAAATCAAACGACGCGAGTACTTCGATACGTTCACGAATGCGCTGCCAGTCTTCAGGCGTACCCTCGAGATTAATTTTGGGAATCCCGCAGACGCACATAGATTCGTAGCTGAAGTAGCGCTGGTAGCCATCCATGAGCGCGATATGCATCGCGGTTCTAATCGTCGGAGTGGTTGTAGAGAATTCGCAGGACAAGTTTTCGTACAAAAAAGGATCTGAGTTTTCCCGTATCTGCTCGCTTAGCTGGGAAATGATCCCCGGCCACTCACCCTCATCGAGCGAAAGAGTTTCCACGCGGAGCTCTTTTTTCCCGTGATGCGATACAACTCTCCCGCGAAAAGTCTCCGCATTTTCCTTAAGGTGGTGGGCAAAGCCCTCCACGATGGTCAGCCAAATAGCGTCGGGAGAAAGCGCCAGTGGACGATGAGTGCTGAACGCCTCGTGGACGGCTTCGATGAGAGGGTGATCAAAATGCCACCGATCCGCCCAGCCTTTGGTGAACGTAGACGGGTCGGAAAGGGAAATACCTTTCCGCAAAACGCGGTTGGGGGGTACGAACTTTGGATGGTCGAATGCTGCTCTAGACCCCTCATTCACATATCCCTCGCTAGCCAGCGCGGGGAGATTTTGATCGGGCATGATAAGGATGGATGCGCCGCTGCGAACTTCCAGAGCTTCGCCAAGAGTGCTCAGCCACAGCGGTTTTGGGGCGGGTTCTACGTTGTCTACAGAAAAGCTGATTCCCGACCGGCCCGAATTCTCAGGCACCACCTTCGCGGTCTGGCCGCTCTTTGCTCGCTCCACCGGCGGAGCAGGCTTCCCAGAGCCGAGCTCCCGTAGCTTCTCAAGGCCAAAATTCAGATCATCCTTCATCCTGCGCCTCTTTGTTCGATCAATCAAACGACGGGCTGTTTTTCTCGCGGGCGCAGGAAAAGATAGCCGACACCTTGGCACGCCGGGCAGTCTTTATTCCGGTAATATCCGGTCGCCCCGCAATTGGAACAATCTTCCCAATCGCTGCGGTTGGCGGCGCTGGCATTCATTCCGTTGCAGCGTTCTCCGCCGATGGTTCGGCAACAACGCCCGCCAGTCACTCGACTGTTGTGACCCGCGCTGCCGCATACGGTGCAATGAGTAACGGGGAGATCTCTCTTCAACATGTGCCTATCATACGTCCGCGTTCTGCTATTCACCAGCCCAGATGCTACCGCCCGAAAGTATCCCACCTCCTTCTCAATCGCATCACCTTCGGTTACGCCAACGAAACTCAACTTCTGCTCCACGCGGTCGCTATAGCAGAGGATTCCCGCGCGCCAGCGTGCGGGCGGCAAAGAGCGTAGACTAAGAGTGGCTGACTCATGAAACCCATGCAGGCAAAAGTCTCCGGAACCCCTCGCAGAATCGTCGGCTTTCATCAAGACGACCGCTTCGACTGGGTTGCCGACCTCGAATGCGGCCATCAGCAGCATGTCCGCCACAATCCGCCTTGGACCAGTCGCCATTGGGTAACAACTCCTCAAGGCCGCAAGGACCACATAGGCTCCGAACTGCCCTGCTCCCTCTGCGCCGCCGAACCTTCCAAGCACGCTCACAAGTCTTAAAAATTTCCTGCAAACCTTCGCCTGTGCAATACTTTCCGAACTCAACTTAGCTATTCGTTCCGTCATTTGAAATGGGGTCTGTCCCATGGGTGAATCTTCCGTCCCGGCGCCTGCCGCTCGGCCAGCCAAGCGCCTCCTGTCGTTGTGGGACCTGATTTTCTTCGGCATCGTTCTCATCCAGCCGATTGCTCCAGTGCCCCTCTACGGTGTCGCGCAACAACTTTCCGACGGCCACTTCACCCTCATTATCCTGATTGCCATGATCGCCATCATGATCACGGCCGTCAGTTACGGCCGCATGGCGGCGCTCTTTCCATCGGCCGGCTCGGCTTACACCTACGTTGGCAAGGGCCTCAACCCGCACCTCGGATTTCTCGCCGGCTGGGCGATGTTTCTCGACTATCTGCTGCTGCCTCTCATCAACACGGTCTGGATCTCCGCGGCCATGCACAATGTCTACACGCCAAAAATTCCATTTGTGGTTTGGGCGGCGATCATCGCGGGGTTCATCACGCTGCTGAATCTCCGCGGCGTTCGTTCCTCGGCTCGCGCCAATAAAATCCTGCTCGCTTTCATGTTCACCGTTGTCGCATTCTTCATCGTGCTGGCAGTGCGCTTTTTGTACTCCCATCAGGGTTGGTCCGGTCTTTTCTCCATCCAGCCGTTCTACGATCCCGCCACTTTTTCGGCGCATCGAATTCTGACCGCAACTTCGTTCGCCGCTCTCACCTACATCGGCTTCGACGGCGTCACCACCCTCGCCGAGGATGTGGAAAATCCCAAGCGCAACGTGCTGATCGCGCTCGTTCTGGTTTGCCTCTTCACAGGTGTCTTTGGCGGACTGGAAGTTTATCTGGGCCAGCGCGTTTGGCCGGACTGGCATTCCTTCAAGTCGCTGGAAACGGCGTTCATGGACATCTGCGGCCGCGTCGGCGGCCCGGCGCTCTTTAACGCCATGGGCATCGTGCTGATTCTCGCCGCGTTTGGCAGCGGCCTGGGCGGCGGCTTGGGAGCGGCCAAGTTGCTCTTCGGCATGGGGCGAGACAACGTCCTGCCGCGCAAGTTTTTCGGCTACGTCTCGCCGGGCACCAGCACTCCCACGTACAACATCATCCTGATCGGACTGATCAGTTTTGCTGGCGCCGAGGCGCTGAATTATATCGGCAGCGCCTACGAACACGCGGGGGAGCTTCTCAACTTTGGCGCCTTCCTCTCCTTCATGGGCGTGAATTTCGCCACCTTCTGGCAATTCAGCGTAGTCGCCCGGCCAGGTTACAAACGCCGCATGTTCCTCGACGCCTTTCTTCCCCTCGCCGGCTTCGCGTTTTGCGCCCTCATCTGCTGGAACCTCAATCCACTTGCCAAAATCGCCGGCGGAATCTGGTGCGCCATCGGCCTCCTCTACGTAGCCTACAAAACCAAAGGCTTCCGCGCCGCCCCCGTCATGATCGACTTCAGCGAAACCTAGGAGCGCCACTCTCTGGAATGGCTAGCACTCTTCCTCTTTGACGGGCGGCGCACGGTGCTCCGTGGCCCGTGTTCCGTGGCCCGAAGAGAGCCAGGGTACCCGCCCCTTTTGCGTAACAGACGCAGGGAAAGGACTTATCTCTCGTATTTTTGCGACACCTCGCAAATGCTCTTGGGGCAAGAGAGACGTAGATAAATGAGTTGACTTCAGCAAGTTGGCGACCCCTCGCAAGTGCTCTCGGGGCAAGAGAGACGTAGATGAAGGATTTGCGCTCGGGGATTGCATAGCGTGCGGAGCGACAGGCGTGGTCTGACCACAGGGAAGGGGTATACCCCCCTGTTTTTGCGTATGTATGGGAATGATTGGACTTACGGGCGCATCGCGCGTATGTATGGGAATCATTGGACTTAGTGAAATTCAGGATCGAGGCGTGATGCGGCGGGGTGAGAAGAGAGAGGAATCCCCGCGAGGACATAAGGGATTTTCTCGCAAAGTTACATATAACGACAACAGTATTTTATAGTACTGGAACGATTTTGCGCGCAATGAGTAACGGAAAAGAAATCGCGAGGCGAGCTAACAGTCGACAGTCAACAGTTCGAGACGAAGAAGGGTCAAACCCAAGACCCAGGTTCCCAAATCGAACCCGGGGCACCCGCCGCTCATTTTTCGTTTCGAACACAATGCGGTATGGAGATTGTCGATCGAGCGGCGCTAAAAAGGCACAGGCAAATTGTGTCCGGGCCACCCGCCGGTTTCGCGCGAACAAGGGGAAGAGGGCGGGAGAAGAGTCGTTATCCGTTCGGGAGGATTGCGAGCCGGGCTGGAATCCAAGAACAGCAGCAAACTGCTAGGGGTTGAGGCATCATCATCGCCTAGTGTGTTCTCTGAAACATGCTGAAACTCAGTGTGGCCACTGCCTGCGTAGCACTGGTGTGCCCAGGGCTTACACAAGTTAAACAATCAGGGCAACAACAGACCGTCAGCGAAGTTGTGAAAGGCACTGTCGATGCCGTCGTCCTGATTGTAGTCAGTGATGACGCTGGCAAACCCTTTGCCGAAGGCAGTGGATTTATCGCTTCGTCAGACGGAAAAATCGTCACCAATCATCACGTCATCGCGGGAGCGCACTCCGCAATAGTGAAACTCAATAACGGTGCCTTCTTTCCGGTTGAAGGCGTGCATGCGGATGACCCCATTCGCGATATCGCTGTGCTCAAAGTCTCAGGAAAGAATCTTCCCGTGCTTCTTCTGGCTGATTCAGATGCCCTCGCCGCAGGCGACCATGTAGTGGCCATCGGGAGTCCATTGGGACTTGAAAACTCGGTGTCGGACGGCGTCATCAGCGGTTTTCGAGAAGACTCTAAAGGTCGAAACTGGGTACAAACGACTGCACCGGCGTCTCACGGTAATAGTGGCGGGCCGTTGCTGACGATGGATGAGAAGGTCGCTGGAGTCATCACATGGAAAAACTCGGAAGGCGAAAACTTGAACTTCGCGGTGCCGAGCAAACTTATTGCGACTGTGCTGACTAACTCGGCGGTGCGGCCCTTTGGCTCTGTGTCGGACACAGAATCCAAAACGTCGTCGGCAACTCCCGCATCGGCGACTCCGTCCGCATCAAATCCAATTGCACCGACTTCGCAGGAAAGAGTGTGGACTTCGATGACCGCAGGGTATGACATGAAAGTTCGAATTGACGGAGATTTTATCTACGTGACGGCGACGCTTCCACCAGAGTTGCAATCGACGGTTGCCTATAATCGGAGTGAGTTTAAGAAAACTGGAGACAAATGGGTGGGGAAACGAATCACCTATATGCCTATCAACTCCCGGAGCGGGGTCAAATGGTGTCGTAATGAAGCGGATGCCGAGATAGATAAAATCTCCGAAACGCGGATTGAGGGAAAAGCAATGGGGTGGAATTCTACGGATCCCAAGAGCTGCCAACCTCAGCACCCTGAGATGAGAGCCTTCGTTTGGATTCCGAAGTAGGTTGATTGCAAGTTGTACTGCCGCCAGTTATCAGGAGCGACTCTGTAGAGGCAAATCGATCGATGCAGCTTACAATAACCATCATCGTATCCCTTCTTGGCGGGGGACTTTCTGGAGCCTGCATCAATGTTGCATTTAATCGGTATACCCGCCAGCGACAGCTCCGAACTGCGTTTTATCAGGTGCTCCTCAATATGTACTCGGCGTATGTGATTCGAATGGAAAACCCCACGGGTCGTTATTGGATAAATATCGTTGGGAAAAATCCTTCATCTGATGATAAGGAGTTCGTAGAGCATCGATCATCCTTCGTATCCGAACTTGTACAGTACAACGAGTTGAAAGAAGTGCGCACGCTGCGGACGGTGCTATTGGATAACGGGTCCTCCGGCAACCACACTCGCGGGGAGGAGTTCAAACTTGATCTCCTCCCTGAATCGAACGCACTCGGTGCTTGCTTAGCCAAAGTGCATAAAGACCTAGGACTATAACTGCAGATGCCTGCAACCCATGGGCATCGGGGAATACTAGCATTGGTCGCCGCACCCCCACGGTCCAAAAGAGATAGTGATTGACATACGCATGTACGGGCGGGTGCGCATCTTTCGTCGAAGAGTTTGCTTAGAAGGGGACTGCGAGTCAACGCAAGGAGTGATCCGCAGTTACCTTCTGGGGTGGCCTACCCTTTTTGTTTTTTGAAAAAAGAGTGGGGCGCTCTGCGCTTGATTGTTCCGCTTCTTCCGTCTCGCTTGCGGATTGCCAGGCGCTGAATGTGGATTGCTGAATCGTGTGCCGTTCGGGGAGGCGGTTGATGGTGGAGAAGCTTGGGGGAGCCGATCTGAAGTTCGGCCACTACAGGAACGGCGCGGAACCGCCTGCCTCCTTTCTGGGCGAGCGGAAAGCTGGCCCTACAGGAGAAGGAGAAGACGCCCGCTTCGGAAAGCGGCCGCTACAGGAACGCGGCGTGCGCTTTACGCACGACGAGAAGGGGCGGAGGGCTGATCCCGTAAAGACATTCGGGATGCGAACACCGCACATTAAAAGATCAGCGCTACATCTGGGAATGGGGAGAGGAAGAGGGAAGAGTGCTGGCCACTCTGGAGTGGCGCTCCTGGGGATTTTTGGGCAGCAGCGAAAAGGCTGGAGAGGCTAGAATGATGAGAACGGATGGGAATAGCTAGGGATCAAGCGGAGACGATGGTAACGATGCTCGACGCGGGCTGGACGCTTGCCGCGATTGCGGCTCATTTGGGGTTACGATCAAGGAAGTGGAGCAAGCAATCCTGAAAGCAGCGAAGTCCGAGCGAGAACAGGGTGGTCAGCAGGGATGAAGTTTATTGACAACATTCCAGTGTGGGGTCCACCCGACGAAGGGGCGCTGAGCCAGATCAGGACGTGCGCCAAAACGGCGGATAAGGTGGCGCTGATGGGAGACCACCATAAAGGCTACGCCGTTCCGATCGGCGGCGTGGTGGCGTACAAAAATGCGATCAGCCCGAGCGGCGTGGGGTTTGATATTGCGTGCGGAAACAAAGCCGTCCGGCTGGAGATGCAGGCGGCGGAATTGCGCCGGGATATCGTTCGCATCATGGACGAGGTGTGGAAAACGATCAGCTTCGGCATTGGGCGCCATAACGAAGAGCGCGTTGACCACGCGTTGTTTGATTCAACGGCGTGGCGGGTTTCGGCGGTGGCTCCGTTGAAAGAGATGGCGCGGAGCCAACTGGGAACCGTGGGCTCCGGCAATCATTACGTGGATCTGTTTACCGATGAGCAGGACCGCGTGTGGGTTGGCTGCCATTTCGGGTCGCGCGGGCTGGGGCACAAGACGGCAACGTGGTTTCTGAAGACAACCGGGGCCAAGGATGGAATGGACGTGGAGCCCTGTGTGCTGGACGCAGCCAGCAATCTCGGCGCCGAGTACATCACAGCGATGAATCTTGCGGGTGAGTACGCTTACGCGGGCCGAGACTGGGTGTGCGACCGCGTCGCCCGCATTTTGGGTGCACCGATCGTTGAGGAAGTTCATAACCACCACAATTTCGCGTGGCGCGAAAATCACGGTGGCGATGCGATGTGGGTGGTGCGAAAGGGCGCAACGCCGGCATTCCCGGGACAGAAGGGATTTGTTGGAGGGAGCATGGGCGAGCAGAGCGTGATTCTGGAAGGTGTCGAGAATGAGGACGCAAAGTACTCGCTCTATTCGACGGTGCACGGAGCCGGCCGCGTGATGGGGCGCATGGAAGCCAAAGGCAAAACGAAGAATGGTGTTGTGATTCGAGCGGGGAGGGTTACGCAGGAAATGATGGATGGGTGGTTGAAGAAGGCCAACGTGGAACTTCGCGGGGCGGGGCTTGATGAATCGCCGGACTGCTACAAGAGGTTGCCGGAAGTTCTTGCGGAGCATGGGGAGTCGATTCGAATTCTGCATACGTTGACGCCGGTGGGAGTGGCGATGGCTGGGGCGAATGAGCACGATCCTTATAAGGATTGAAGCGGCCTGGTGCATGGGAGAGGCGAGGAGGTCGCGTGGCGGCCGCGGGCTGACATAAACGATCAGCGCTACATAGGGGAATGGGGAGAGAAGATTTGTGGCCGATCTGAAGTTCGGCCACTACATGGAATTCGGACGGGGCACGAGGCACGGGACACGGGTTACCCTGCAGTTAGAACACGCGGCCTAGTTGAAAGAACCATTTATGGTGGCCGGTGTCGCCGACGCTGCCGCCGATCAGGATGGGGCCGAACATGGTTTCCGCCAGGATGCCCGCGGCGACATCGGCCGAAAGCTTTGGCGCGGGGAATGGGTCCCCGTACATTTTGGCAACTTCGCCAAATCCGGTCACGTACACCTGCCGGCCCACGAACGGCGGCAACTGGAAAACCTTATGCAGGTAGCCAGTTCGGCCGAGGAAGTATTGGTTGCCGATCAGTTCGTTCAGGCCATACGAACTCAGGCGCCCCACCCCCCCAAGGAAGTACGCAGGAGTGCCCAGCGAGGCGCTGCCGAACGTGGAGCCGCCTTCGCCGGAAAAATAAAGCGATCCCTTGCTGGAAACGGGCTGGAAATATTGCACCACCTGCACCAGCGAAGGATAGGCCGTTAGGGAGAGCGGGGTCGTGTCGTAATATTGAAATCGCGTCTGCAGAAAATAGCCTTGGGTGGGGATGATCGCTTCGTTGGTGTGGTCCAGGGTATAGAGCACGTGGAATTCGCCGACGCGGCCGCTGCTGGACGCAAAATCCGGTGAGCCCAGCCGCAGCGTGTAATCCACGTAGCCAACTCCATAACCAGCGCGCAGTTCGCTGAAGCGATTGAATCCGTAACCAATATCTATTCCGCCCTGCACGTTATCCAGACGGTAGATGGCACGCGGATCGGACTTCTGGTAAATCTTGAAGTCGGTCTGCGCGGCGATCACGTACGGGGAGAAAAACCATTTGCCGAGCGGCTTGAACGGGCGGTAAAGCTCCGAGTGGATGCCATAGGTTCCGCCGAACGCAAGATCTGTCCTCCACTCCGACCGGTAACCCCATACATCCATGGCCGTGATGCGCGCGCCCATGGTGAATTCCACGTCCTGCGGTTCGCTGCCATTGATCTGAACAGTGGGCTGCAGGAACGGCGGCGCGTAGGATTTTTCAGTCACCAGCAGGCGCAGACCGGTCTTTCCGTCCTGAGTGATCGCGGAATACGTGATGCTGTCATAGCGGCCCACGCCGGCGAGGCGGGTCAGCGCGACGTCCAGCGCTTTCGTGTCCAGGGGCTTGCCAACGAACGAGTTCATGAATTTCTCGATGTTCTTCTTGCCTTCGGGGTCCACGCCCTCAACAAGCACAAACTGCGGAACACCCGCGGACTTGAGCTGACGGGAAGCTTTCTGGCGTTGGTATTCGGCCCATGCCGCGTCGTCGAGGGAATAGGTCTTCAGAATATTCGCTTTGGCTTGCGCAGCCTCATAGCCCAGTTGAATCAATTCCGCGGTTTTCTCGTAATCGGACGTGGAGAATTTTTGCACGTTCGCCTTTACGATCAGGTCGGCACCTTCCATGCCATGAATCTCCGTCTGGGCAATCACCAGGGCAACGGAACGTCCTAAAATACTGAACGCCGATTGGATCTCTTTTGCTTCCGCGGGAGAGATTTCCAGGTGTACCGCGATCACCACGTCCGCGCCCATCTTCCGGACGACATCGGTGGGCAAGTTGTCTACCAGCCCTCCATCAACAAAAATTTTGTTGCCCTGGCGAACGGGCGCGAAGACACCTGGGATGGACATGGTGGCGCGCATGGCTTCGGAGAGCGAGCCGCTCTGAAATACGTACGGCTGCCCGGAAATCAGTTCCGTGGAGACGCAGCGGAAAGGAATCGGGAGGTCGTTGAAGGACTCGATATTGGAATAATTCACCACTTCGCGGTCAATCATCAGCGTGATCTGTTGCCCGGAATTGAGTCCTGGGGGAAGAGCGGGACCGTGTTTCAGGCCGATGACGATGGAATTCTGGACCGCGCGCGCGTCCTCTTTGCGACGAAAGGGCAAATCCTCGAAAGGAGTGCCACCGCCAAGGAGTAAGGCCCAATCCGTGGTTTGCAGGAGATTGCGCAGATCATCGGCGGATTTGCCGGAGGCGTACATGCCGCCCACCAGGCCGCCCATGCTGGTTCCGGCGAGATAATCGATGGGGATGTGATGCTCCTCGAACCATTTCAGGACCCCAATGTGCGCTTCGCCCAGCGCTCCGCCGCCTTCCAGTGCCACGCCAATCTTCAGGCGGCCCGTCGAGGGTGCCGGGGCTTCTGTGGTCTTGGAGAGCGGCACCGGCGAGGCGGGTACGGGCGCATCCTGCGGGGTGCACACACACGCAAGGCATAGAGAAAAAGCAATGGCGATCGTCAAACGCATGGAGGTCCCCTTATGTTTCCCGGGCGGGAGGAACAGGAAATTCGCTACTCATGTTACCTGTGTTTGAATCACAGGCAAGGCGGTTGTCGCTGCGTGTCAATCCTTCTCGAAGGGAATTGGATTTCAGATGGACTCGGAATCGATGGAGAATTCTGCGCTTGTTGGGGGGAACGGTGTTCAGACATTGGCTTCATCTTCGGGATGCCGCTGGCGGTGGGCCAGCGCAACTCCGGCGAGGACGAGGATTCCGCCGAGGATTTGGGCGAGGCTCAGCGGCTCGCCAAGGAGTACAGCCGCCATGCCGGCGGTCAATGGGCCTTGGGTGAGCAGGGTGATGGATGTGAGCGTTGCGGGGAGGCTTCCGAGCGCGTAAGTGAGAAACAGATAGCCGCCCAGTTGCGAGACGAGGCCAAGGCCGAGGATGGCCCAGAGAGTTCGGCCGTGCGGAACGCGCAGCGAGATTCCCATCGTCAGATTCAGCAGCAGCAGGGCGAGCGTGCTGGAGATCATCGCCATCCGCAGAAAGGCCAGCGTGCCAGTGGAGGCGCGGATTTTTTCGGTGACCATCAGATAGACAGCGAAGCACGCCGAAGCTCCCAAGGCCATCAGATCGCCGATGCCGATTTGCGCGTGATGCTGCAAATCGGACCACAAGATCACCAGTGCTCCCGCGATGGCCATCAGCAGTCCGAGCCAGAAGGCGCGCGCGGGCGCACGACGAAAGATCAGCCATGTGAGCAAACCCACAAAGATTGGCGTGTTGTTGCCGAACAGCGTGGCGTTGGCCGCGGAAGTTCGCAGGATGGAAGTGTTATAGAGCGCCAGATCGAAGGCGAAGAAGAGGCCGCCGAAGGAGATGATGCCGAGCGTGCGCAGGTCCAACGGCGCGCGGCGGCGATCAAAGAAGAAAGTGGGAAGCAGCACAACGGCGGGAACCAGCATGCGGTAAAAGGCGGAGGCGGGGCCGGGAATGTCCGTCCAGCGCACGAAGATGGCGGACCAGGCGATGCAGATCACACCGCCAACCAGCGCCAGATACGCCGACAGACGCTTGGTGGGAATGGCTTCGGTGGTGGCGAGAGATGTTTCGGCTGGCAATTGGGACCCCTAGAGGTGCGGATCAGTATCCCATGCGCAGGCTGATAGGACAGGTGCCGAATTGGCCTCCTGCTTTTGCGAAAGGCTTGCCGCAACCTTTTCCGGGGACTAGGGTTTGAATCAGGGCCTGCGCGGAAGCGTCGCGTTGGGACTGACTGGCAAAACGTGGCTGCAAACCTGCGCAATTTACCACCAACATCCGCCGGCGCGGCACCGGGCGCGGAGCACATCAGCCCGCTGCGCTGGGCGTTTCGATTTTTGCGCTGGTCTACCTATTTGGCGGCGCTGATCACTATTATTCTGGTGCTGCGGAAATCGCCTCCGCCTCCGGTGGAGGCCACTCCGCAAGCGGCGGCAAGCGCGGAGCAAAAAGTCTCGCAGGTGCAGGAAACCGTTTCGCAGGGGCAGCCTGCAACCTTGCGCCTGAACCAGAATGAAGTGAATTCTTATCTCGCCAACCATCTCGATCTGGCGCCGCAGGCCGCTGCTCCGCAAACTTCCACTTCCAATTCACCGCAGCCGGCCGACGGTGGGCCCGGTGCGTTGACCACATCCGATATTGACCAAGCCAAGTCCTCGGTACGCGACGTCAAGGTGACGATGGAAGGCGACCAGGTTCACGCGTACGTGGTGTTTGATATGCACGGAAAAGATATGACGCTTGATCTGGTGGGAAAACTTGGCGCGCAGGACGGTTACCTGAAGTTTGAACCCGTCAGCGGGAAGATTGGATCGCTGCCGATTCCGCAGTCCGCACTGGAGAGCGCGGTGCGCCAGTTGATGGAGTCACCGGAAAATCGCGAGAAATTGAAGTTGCCCTCGGATGTCTCTGACCTGCACATCGAAAACGGCGAGCTAGTCACTATCTACCATTAAACTGAACAACGGTGCAGGGAGTTGAGCGAAACAACTCCAGCGTTGATTGCCTTGCGCGAACCCTACTGAAAATGTGGAGAGTTTTGCCCGCCGCGCTATACTCAATGTCCGCAGGCTTTGGGGAGACTTCGCATGGACAGTACGGAAACCGACGGGCAGAAGAAAGATCGCGAACTGGGCATGCAACGTGAAATCACGCGTCGCGATTTCCTGAACGGTGTGGCGGTTGGTACTGGCGCGGCGTTGCTGACCGGTTCATTGAACCCACAGCAATTGCTTTCCGCGGGCATTCTGGATGAATTCGCACCCGAGAAGGCTCCCGATTATTACCCGCCGGCGAAGATGGGAATGCGGGGAAATCACGACGGCTCGTTTACATCCGCGCATCGCATGCGCGACGGCGCGAAACCGGATTCGCTCGGCGAGGCCGTGGACACCGGCGAGTCCTATGATCTGGTGGTGGTGGGCGGAGGGATCAGCGGGCTTGCCGCGGCTTACCGTTTCCGGCAGAAGACCAATCGCGACGCGAAAATCCTGATTCTGGATAACCACGACGATTTTGGCGGGCACGCCAAGCGCAACGAATTTCAGGCCGGCGGACGAATGGTGCTGTCCTATGGCGGCACGCAATCCATCGAGAGTCCCGGAAAGTACAGCGTTGAAGCAAGAACGCTGCTGGAAGAGATCGGGATCGATACGCAGAAATTTTACAAGGCCTATGACACGAAGCTCTATGCGAGGCGCGGCACCGCGGCGTTTTTCGACAAGGAGACTTTTGGAGAAGACCGGCTGATCACCGGAATGAATACGACGCCATGGACGGAATTTCTGGCCAAGGCGCCGCTTTCGGATGCGGTGAAAAAAGAGATCGCGCGCGTCTATACCGAAAAAGTGGATTATCTTGCCGGACAGACGCGCGAGCAGAAAGTGGCGACACTCAGCAAAATAAGCTATGCGGAATATCTGACGAAATACTGCCGGCTGACTCCCGAGGCGCTGCCGTTTTTCCAAACGTTCACGCACGATCTTTTCTGCGTGGGAATTGAATCGGTTCCCGCGTATGCGTGCTACGAAGCCGGAGACGACTATGGTTCATTCACCTATCCGGGGTTCGATGGGCTGGGTTTTCCGGAGCACGAAAAGGAAGAGCCTTACATTTTCCATTTTCCGGACGGCAACGCGTCCGTGGCACGATTGCTGGTGCGATCCCTGATACCCGAAGCTGTTCCGGGATCCACGATGGAAGACGTGGTGACGTCGCGCGCGAACTACGCGAAGCTCGACGATGCGGCGAAGCCGGTGCGCATGCGGCTGAATAGCACGGCGGTGAACGTGAAGCACGTTGGCGCGGCGGGCGCGGCGAAAGAAGTGGAAGTCTCCTACATGCGCAGCGGCAAGCTGGACAAGGTTAAAGGGAAGTACTGCATAATGGCCTGCTATAACGTGATGATTCCCTATATTTGTCCGGAGCTTCCCGAGGCGCAGAAAGAATCGCTGGCGTATATGGTGAAGGCGCCGCTGGTGTACACGCACGTGGCGCTGCGCAACTGGACCTCGTTTTCAAATCTGGGAATTCACCAGATTGTCGCTCCGGGGGGATATCACAACTACATCGCGCTGGATTTTCCGGTGAGCCTGGGGAAGTACGAATTTCCCTGGAAGCCGGAAGAACCGGCGGTGCTATTTATGCTGCGAACGCCATGCAAGCCGGGCTTGCCTGTGCGCGACCAGAATCGAGCCGGGCGGTACGAACTGATGCAGACACCCTATAGCAAGTTCGAGAGAAATATTCGCGATCAGTTGGGCCGCATGCTGGGCGGAGCAGGCTTCGATCCTGCGCGGGATATCGAAGGCATCACGGTGAATCGCTGGGCGCATGGCTATGCGTTCACGCCGTTTGGCCTGGATTTGCCGGACTGGAAGCCGGGGCAGGAGCCCTGGGTGCTGGGGCGGAAGCCGCTCGGGCGGATCGGGATTGCGAATTCTGATGCGGCCGCAAGTGCGTACACGGATGCGGCGATTGACCAGGGGTATCGGGCAGTGGGGGAGATACTGGCGGCGAAGTCGTAGGGTGGTTGCCTTACAGGGCGTTCAAGGCAAAAGCAGATCCCTCACCCCGCGAACAACGCGTGGTTCGGGATGACAGTTGAGTAGCAGTGTCAGCAGAGCTTCCTCAGTACTTCGGTTAATTCTTCCGCAAATATTTCGGAAGTTTTGCGCTTCTTGCAACGCGGGTATTTTACTCTGGGCATTCATTCCAGATCATTGTAGAAATGAGTCTGCGAGGTTCGGAGCCATGAAGCGCAAACTTCTGATCGCCGCAACACTATTGATGGTGGGCGCCGCTATTGCCGTGCGCGGCCAGAATGCAAACAAAGAAGATGCGGGGCACATTCAGGCGCTGGAACTGGCCTGGAATCACGCGCTGGAGTCGAAGGACTCCAAGGCACTGGATATGCTGCTGGCCAACACGATGATTTCCGTGGATATTGACGGCAGTATCATGAATAAGGGTGAGTTTCTGGCGAGCATCAAGGCTCCGGATTACCAGCCTTCGCAGGCGGTGACAGAGCAGAGCAGCGTGCAGATGTATGGAGACGCGGCCGTGGTGGTGGGAATTTTTCGCGTGAAGGGAACCGAAAAGGGAAAGACGTACCTCCATCGCGAGCGGTTTGTCGACACGTGGATCAAAATCAATGGCACGTGGCAATGCGTGGCGACGACCGCGGCGTTGATTGCCGGAAAGCCGAGCGGGGAATAGGGGAAGCGACGGCCTCTGGCCTGAACTATTGAACGCTTTTTGGATCGTTGGTGGAAGCGGCCTTGATTTTTTCTACGCCTGCGAGGGCCACGGGATCTTTGGGATTCATCAGCAGGCACATCTGAAATTCACTCTCGGCGGCGTTCCACTGCCGGCGTGAAAGATAAATCTGTCCCAGCGAACGATGGGCTTCCGGATTAAACCGCTCGAGCGCGACGACGTGGCTCCAGGCGTCCGCGGCATTATCGGACTGGCCAAGCTGGTCGTAAATTTCTCCGAGGCTCGCCCAGGTGCTCATCACCGAGGAAATTTGGGCGGAGGCGCGGAATTCGCGCGCCGCATCTTCCAGGCGGTGGTTTTGCAGATAGAACGTTCCGAGGGAGTTTAGGGCTTCCGGATCCGTGGGATTGTTGGCGATTGCCCGTTGAAATTCGGCCTCGGCGTCGCCGGGCTTGCCTTGCGCAAGGAAAACTTCTCCGAGCAAGACGTGGGGAGTGGCGAAGTTTGGTTTCAGGGCGATAGCTTTCCCCAGCCATTGCTGGGCTTGATCGTAGTTTTTCTCCGCAAGGCTGGCGCGGCCAAGTTGCGCCATGGCTTCCACACTCTTTGGATTAAGCGAGAGCGCTAGTTGCCACTCGCGCACGGCTTCCGCGTGATCGCCCTCCGCCCAGCGAAAAATTCCATATTGCACATGGGTATGCGGCGAATCGGGAAGCACGCGGAGTGTGCTGACGACCACGGAACGATCGCTGCGCCAATCAAAGCTGCGGGCGAAGGACGCGTAGGCAGCAAGGCAGCAGACGAGCGCCACGGCTGCAGCCATCACCAATCGTGTGATGCGCGCTTTTTCTTCTGCGCGATTCCAAATCCAGAGCAGGCCACCAGCCACCAGCCAGGAAAAAGCCACGGAAGGGAGATAGAGGTAGCGCTCCGCGAAAACCGAGGCGGTCATCCAGCGGGTGTTGAGCGCGGGCGCTATGGCCAGCGCCATCCAGAGCAAGGTGAAGGAATAGAGGTGTGCGCGCCGCCAGAGAAAGAAGAAGAGCGCTGATGCGCCGGCAATGACGCATAGTCCCAGAAGGACAGGGGGTTGAAGGAGTGCAGTGCTTTTTTGGAAGGGGTAAAACGCAACCAGGGGAGTTGGCCAGATTAGTTTCCGCGCGTACTGACCAATCAGCGCGATGGCGCTGAAGACGGCTTCGCCCGGCGTGACCCCGGAGTGAAGTTGAGAGGGGATGAGTTGGCCCACGGCGGCCACGCGAAGTGCGATGTAGGCCGCGAATGTAAGCCAGAGGCTGCCATAGCGGGCGAGTTTTTGAGTCCAGCGCGTTTCGGCGCGGTCGGCGCGATAAAAATGCTCGAAAATCATGGCGAGGACCGGAAAGATCACCGCGGTTTCCTTGGTGAACAGGGCCGCTGCAAACGCGAGGAGCATTCCGACCGAAAGCATTTTTGTGGAGGAGGTTCCGGGCTGATCCAAACGGAAGTAGCACCAGAAGGCGAGCAAGAGGAAAACGGTGACCAGTGGGTCGCCGATACCGTCGATCCAGGCAATGGGTTCAACGTGGGCCGGATGCACCGAAAACAGGAAAGCGGCGAGCAGGCCGAGCGAATCGCTGCGAAACAGTTTGCTGCCCACCAGGAACACCAACCAGACGGCGGTGCAGTGCAGCAGGATGCTGATCAGGTGATAGCCGAGGGGGGATTCGCCAAAGAGTTTATAGGCGACGAGGAAGGTGAAATTGGTGAGCGGGCGATAAAAATTCGGAACTGCTTGCTTTCCCTGTTGTGCGAGGAGTGAGGTTCCAAAGAGTTTTCCGATATAGCGGAAGCTGTGAACGTAGGGATTTAATTCGATTTGCGAATGATCGTCGAAGACAAAACCATTGAAGAGGCAGTTGGAGTAGAGGAGAAAGTTGAACAGGAGAAGCACGCCCAGCAAACGGCTGCGTGTTGCGGGGGAGAGCGTCCCCGGCGCGGCGATGCCCTGGGGATACAAAGGCGCGTTCATGAGGAGGGCGATGCCGGGCGAAACGTGGCCATCAACGAGGTGCCCAGGAATTTCTGGGGGAGGGGTTCGCAGCGAGAGAGAAAGCCGAGCACTGCATTGAGGGCGGGATTTCGCGCGTCGAATCCCTCGGAGATAATTTGCGACTGATCCTTTTTACCGAGCAGCCAAAGTTTGCGGAGAGCGAGCGTGGGAACGAGAGAGAGGCCCCAATAGGTGCAGCTTTCGAGCTGCAGATGATTGCGAGAGGCTGCTGCAGTGAGGGATTCGATGGAATAGCGGCGCTGGTGGCCGGCGGCAACGTCATAAGCGGAAAAAGCCCACTGGCCGGCGGGAACGTTGAGAATAAGGCGGCCTTGCGGGGCGAGGTGAAACGTAACGGCATCGAGGAATTTTTGCTCGTCCGGGAGGTGCTCAAGGACGTCGAAGAGAAAGATTAGATCGAAGCGCTGGCGGAGGGATGGCTGGCGCTGGAAGATGTCGTAGCAACAGACTGCACTGCTGCGGCTGATGTTCTGCTTCAGGGCAAAGTCGTTGAGATCGAAGCCAGTGACCGGCTTGCTGAAATGATCTTCCACCTGGCGCTGCAGCAGGCCGTGGCCGCATCCGATTTCCGCCATATTTTTCGCCGCGGGGATCAGATCGCCGGCGAGACGCCTCAGGACTTCAAAGCGGCGGCGCACCCAGAAATGGTCCAAAGAGGCAATTTCGAACCAGCGGTCGGCCATGCTGACGCTGGCGGGCGGTGACAGATATTCGATAGCGCGACCCGACGTTTCAGGTGCGGGGGGAATGCTGGTAGCGGTGGCCGGAAGCGGCATCACGGCCTGCGGCGCGCGGTGGCGGCGGAAATTTCTACCGTCGGGAGGCGCGAATCGGAGCGATCCAGCAGATTCAGTGGGTGGGACTTGCTGCGAAACACTTCGCCAACTATGTAGTTGGGCCGGCGCTTGGTCTCTTCGTAGATTCGGCCGACATATTCGCCGATGACGCCGAGGAAGAAGAGAAGCACGCCGGAGAGAAAGGTGATGAGGAGCAGCAGGGCAGTAAAGCCTTGCGGCGATTTGTGAAAGGCGAATTTCTGAAGGACGGCATAAATGCCGAATAGCATCGAAGCTCCAACCGCAATGGCGCCGAACATTGCGGCGGCGCGGATGGGCACGATGGAGAAGGCGAACAGGCCGTCGGAGGCAAGCTTCAGCAGTCGCCAAAAACCATATTTACTTTTGCCGGAATGGCGTTCGGAGCGTTCGACTGGAACGCCGGTCTGGCGGTAACCGACCCAGGTGCGCAGGCCGCGCAGATAGCGGTGATGCTCCGGAAGGCGGCGGATTTCATCTATCACGCGGCGGGACATCAGGCCGAAGTCTCCGGTATCGAGGGGAAGGCGAATGTCTGAAAGCTTGGCCATCAGGCGATAGAAAAGGAAATAGCAAAGTCGCAGTGGCCACGCTTCTTTCCGGCCGGTGCGTTGTGCACAGACGACGTCGAAACCTTCGTGGAATTTCTGCACCAGGCTGGGGATGGCCTCGGGAATATCTTGGAGGTCGCCGTCCATGACGACGACGGCATCGCCGGTGACGTGATCCAGGGCGGCGCTGAGAGCGGCTTGATGGCCGAAATTGCGGGAGAGCGTGACGATAACGATGCGGGAATCGCGCTCGGCGGCTTCGTGGACAATGGGCACGGTCCGATCGGTGCTGCCGTCGTCGACGAAGAGAAGTTCGTGAGGACCGGCGGGGAGTTCATCCAAAACGGCGAGGGTGCGGCGAAGGAGCTCCGGAAGCACGGACTCCTCGTTGTGCAGCGGGATGGCAACCGAGAGTCGGAAACCGTCGCTCATCGCTTAGCCCTGCCTTTGGAATAAATCATATTCCAGAAAGGGATGCCGAGGGTTCCCAAATCATAGGGTTCGAAGACGACCAGATCCAGGTGCTGTTCGAAAAGTTGGCGCCATTCGGAGACGGGCCGGGGAAACTCGCCTCGGTCGCGACGGGCCATGAAGTGTTGCAACGATTGCTCCTCTGGCAGGACGAGCTCCAGGAGATGGATGTGGCCATCGGGCGAAAGCCAGGATTGCAGGCGCTGCAGGATCGCCGAGGTGGCCGGTGCGTCGATGTGATGGAGGAAGCTGTTCACGAGGATGAAGTCAAAGCCAGTCTCGACGGGCTGGTCGTAATTGCTGACGTCTGCGACAACGAACTGACGATTGTGCTGTTTCCGGGCGTGGGCGATGTAACCGGGATTGATATCGATGCCGAGATAGTCGGCGTGGGAGAAGAGGTGGGTGTTGGTGCCGGGGCCGCAGCCGACGTCCAGGACGCGGCGGGCGCGGTCGAGGGAGTTATGGGCGAGCAAGGGCGCCAGCTTTGCGGAGGCAAACGGCGCCTGCCACAAGCTGTAGACGAAGGTTTGCTCGAGCAGATAGTTGAAGACGCTCATAGGGAACGAGCAAGATGCCCATAGCAAGCCATGGAACGCGAGTTCCTGTGGATTGCCGGAGGATTGCTGCCCACTTTGGTATTGCAGCATGGGGAGGCGGGGAAGAGAAGCAGGAGTTGGACGGGGAGTGCTCTGCTAGTGAATCGAGCGGGGATTCTGCGATCATGAACGGAACGGGACGGGGAAGTAGACGGTCGGCCAATTCAAGAATGGAAGAGTTGGCGCCACCCAAGGAGCACGAGGATGCGACGATTTTGCCTGACGTTGGATTTGCGGGATGATCCGGGATTGATCGCGGAATATAAGAGGTATCACGAGCGCGTCTGGCCGGAGATCACGAAAAGCATCCGGGATGCAGGGATTGCGGAGATGGAGATATATCTGCTGGGGACGCGGATGTTCATGATCATGGAAGTTGAGGATCATTTTTCGTTTGAGGCGAAGAAGTTGGCGGACCTGGCGAACCCGAAGGTGCGGGAATGGGAAGAGTTGATGTGGAAATTTCAGCAAGCTTTGCCACAGGCGCAGGCAGGGGAGAAGTGGCTGGCGATGGAGAGGATTTTCCGGCTGCGCGATCAAGGGGAGTAGGGGTTTTCTCCCAATTTTGCGCAGATTGGCCTGCGATTTGGAAAGCTGCTATAAACTAGCCTGATGAGCGAACTTCGATTATTCCAACGAAAAGCGACGAAACTTGCGGCGGGCGACAATGTGGCCGTTGCGCTGGTGGACCTGCCGGCAGGGGCGAGCGTGGAGTTGTCTGGCACCGCGCAGGAAGTGACGGCGGCGATTCCGGCGAAGCACAAATTCGCGTTGAGGGAATTTCCAGCGGGCAGTGAAATTGTGATGTACGGCGTGGTGGTGGGCGAGGCGATTGAGCCGATCGCGAAGGGCGGGTTGATCTCCACGGCAAATGTTAGGCACCAGACTGCCGCGGTTCACGCAAAGACCGGAACGTTTGAATGGAGAGCGCCGGATGTGTCGCGGTGGCGAAACGCGACCTTTCAGGGATTTCGACGGAGCGACGGGCAAGTGGGCACGCGAAACTACTGGCTCGTGGTGCCGCTGGTGTTTTGCGAAAACCAGAATCTGCAATCGCTGCAGCGGGCGTTCGAAAAGGTTGTCGGAGACTCGCAACCGGAGGGCTACCAGCGGCATGTCGCCGACCTGGTGGATTTGTACCGGTCCGGGCGGATTGAGGAGATTTCCCGGTACACGTTTCCCGACTATGCGGCGGCCGGGGCGCCGAGCAAAGTGTTCCCGAATCTGGATGGCGTGCGATTTCTGACCCACACGCTGGGCTGCGGGGGAACGCGCGAGGATGCGCGGAGCCTCTGCGGTTTGATTGCTGGCTACATCCACCATCCCAACGTTGCGGGCGCAACGATTCTGAGCCTGGGCTGCCAAAACGCGCAGTCCAGCCTGCTGCGGGAAGAAATCCAGCGGCGCAATCCGAAGTTCGACAAACCACTTTTTATATTCGACCAGCAGGAAAGCAATCTGGAATCGCAAATGCTCACTGGCGCGATTCGTGAGACTTTTCAGGGATTGATTGCGGCGAATCAGGCCACGCGAAGCGCCGCGCCTTTGTCCGCGCTAACGGTTGGGCTGAAGTGCGGTGGCTCGGACGGATTTTCCGGCATCAGCGCGAATCCCGCGATCGGGCATACTTCCGACCTGCTGTGTGCGCTGGAGGCCAGAACGATTCTGGCGGAGTTTCCGGAATTGTGCGGGGCGGAGCAAAATCTGGTGGAACGCTGCGTGACCGCTGGGGCTGCGGAAAAGTTCATTCATCTGATGAAGGCTTATAACGCGCGGGCGCAGGCGGTGGGTTCTGGATTCGACAGCAATCCTTCACCAGGAAATATTCGGGACGGATTGATCACGGATGGGATGAAGTCGGCGGGAGCAGCGCGCAAGGGCGGGACTTCGCCGGTGACGGACGTTCTGGACTACCCGGAATATGCGACCCGGTCCGGGCTGCATTTGCTGTGCACGCCGGGGAGTGATGTGGAGGCGGTGACGGCGCAGGTGGGAAGCGGGGCGAATCTGGTCCTGTTTACGACGGGACTTGGGACGCCGACGGGAAATGCGATTGCGCCGGTGCTGAAGATTTCGACGAACTCGGAGTTGGCCGGACGGATGTCCGACATCATTGATCTGGATACAGGCGCAATTGTTCGCGGAGAAGCCAGTGTGGAAGAGACGGGCGAGCGAGTGCTGGAATTGATTGTGAAGACGGCCAGCGGGGAAGTGCGCGCCAAAGCAGAGCAGAACCACCAGGAGGACTTCATCCCCTGGAAACGCGGAGTTTCGCTTTAAAAAGGAAAACCGGGATTTGGGGATCGCCAGTCCTGGCAATAGGGTAAGCGTTTTCCCTAGCCAAGCGCCCCCAACTTGTGGAGAATGTTCGCTGGCTGCGGCAGGGCATGCCGCGCAATCGGGTTCGGTCGAGTTCGCCAGGAGGCTATCGATGGCACGTGAGTCTAGGCGTGGATTCTTGCAGAAGGCTGCGGCAACTGGCATCGCGTTGTCGGCGGAGCAAGCGCTGAGCCCGTTCGCGAGCGCTCGGGGCAAAGCAGCGGCAACAGCCGCGGAATTCCAGATCTATCTGGATACGCGCCGGACGCTGCCCTCACTGGACCGGAACATTTTCGGTTCGTTCCTGGAACATCTCGGTCGCGCCATCTATGAAGGAATTTATGATCCGCATTCAAAATTTGCGGATGCCAACGGTTTTCGAACGGATGTACTGAATGAAATCCGCAAGATGAAAGTGCCTATCGTCCGCTACCCCGGCGGGAATTTTGTCTCCGGGTATCACTGGCTGGATGGCGTGGGGCCAAAATCGGAACGCCCGACGGTTCTGGACAAGGCCTGGAACACGCTGGATCCCAACCAATTTGGGACCAATGAATTTCTGGCTTGGAGTAAAGCCGTGGGCACCGAGCCGCTGCTGGCCGTGAATCTGGGAACCGGCACGCCGGAGTCTGCCGCGGCGCTGGTGGAATACTGCAACCTGGCCCAGGGCACTAAATGGAGCGACCTGCGGCGCAAGCACGGAATCGCGGAACCCTACAACGTGAAACACTGGTGCCTGGGCAACGAAATGGACGGCCCCTGGCAGATCGGCCACATGTCCGCCACGGAGTACGGCGAGAAGGCAGCGGACGCGGGGCGGCAGATGCGCTACGTGGATTCTTCGCTGCAGTTGGTGGCTTGCGGGTCGAGCGGCCCCGGCATGCCGACATATCTGCAATGGGACCGCGAAGTCCTCGAACAATGCTACGAGTACGTGGATGCAATATCGCTGCACCGTTATTTCGATAATACAAAGGAGACTGGCGGCGACTCTGCGCAGTTCCTGGCATTGAATCTGAGCATGGAGCGGCAAATTGCGGAAGTAGCGGCGGTCTGCGACTACGTACAGGGACGCAAGAAATCTCCCAAGAATCTGTGGCTTTCCTTTGATGAATGGAACGTGTGGTATCGTGCGCGCGGCGGAGCGGCCCAGGATGGCGACCGGAAGCCGGCGCCCCATTTGCTGGAAGAGGTTTACAACCTGGAAGACGGTTTGCTGGTGGGCGGATTGATCAATTCGCTGCTGCGCAATTCGAACCGGGTGCGCATCGGATGCCTGGCGCAGTTGGTGAACGTGATCGCGCCGATCATGACCGATGCGAACGGGCTTTACCGGCAGACAATCTACTATCCATATTCCTGGGCGCTGCAATATGCGCGCGGCGCGGCTCTGGAAGTGTTGCTGGAACCAGGGCCAAGCTACGAAGTGCCCGGCTACGGCAAGGTTCCTTATGTAGACGCGGCAGGGACGTTCAACGCCGAAGACGGCACGATCTCCGTCTTCATCCTGAATCGCGACCTCAATAAGGCTCATCAAGTGGAATTGAACTGGGAGAGCAAGGCGGGCAGCCGGTTGCTGGCCAGTTATGTTTTGACAGGCAGCGACCTGAAAGCGGTCAATGGGTTCGAAAAACCTGATAGAGTGGTGCCGCAGGAAGCCGAAAAACCATCGATGGCCGGAAGTGCGACGAGGTTGGAGGTACCGCCGCGGTCGTACTCCGTTTATCAATGGGCCATCTAGTTTGTCCAGGAGAAGCAAATGTCCGCTCTGCGTTCAGGCATGATACTGTTTTTGGGTCTTACGCTCATGACACTCAAAACTCCGGCTAATCCAGGCGCGGCACCGAAAGTGGAAGTCCGGCCGTTTGGCGCCATAAGTTCCGGCCAGCAAACCGATCTCTACACGCTGACAAACGACAAAGGGATGGTGGTGCAAATCACCAATTTCGGGGCCACGATTGTGAGCATCAAGGTCCCGGACAAGACCGGGAAAGTGGATGACGTGACTTTGGGGTTTGATACTCCCAAGGAATACGAGGATGGCAAGTCGTATTTCGGCGCGACCATCGGACGCTACGGCAATCGCATCGCCAATGGCGAATTTGTTCTCGATGGAAAGACCTACACCCTGCCCAAGAACGACGGCCCCAATACGCTGCACGGGGGAACCATCGGCTTCAACAAAAAAATCTGGGAGGCGAAGGATGTCTCCGCTAAAGATGGCGAGGCCGTGCAATTCCGGTATGTCAGCAAGGATGGGGAAGAGGGTTTTCCCGGGACGCTGACCGCCACGGTGGTTTTCACGCTGGCGAAAGACAAAAACGAGCTAAAGATTGATTACACGGCGAGAACGGACAAGCCCACCGTGGTGAATCTGACCAATCACAGCTATTTCAATCTTGCGGGCCAGAACCAGGGCGATATTCTTGGCGAGACCATGGAGTTGAACGCCGACAAATTCACTCCCGTGAACGCCACGCTGATTCCCACCGGGGAACTGCGCGACGTGAAGAAAACGCCATTTGATTTTACGCACGCGACCGCCATCGGCGCGCGGATTGACGATGCCGATGAACAGTTGAAATTCGGCCACGGCTACGATCACAACTGGGTGCTCAACCGGAAAGCGGGAAGCACGGGATTGGAACGGGCGGCGGTGGCACACGATCCCAAGAGTGGGCGGACACTGGAAGTGCTGACCACCGAGCCGGGCGTGCAGTTTTACACCGGAAATTTCCTGGATGGCACCACGCATGGAAAAAGGGGCTACGCGTACCCGCGGCGCTCCGCATTCTGCTTGGAAACCCAGCACTTTCCAGACTCGCCGAACCATGCAAACTTTCCTTCTACGACGCTGAACCCAGGCAAAGATCTCCACTCCACGACAGTATTCCGGTTTTCGGTGAAATAGTTGAACGTTGCGAAACTAGAGAGAAAAGCGTTAACGTTAACGGTTTCCAGGGCCTGAACGTATGCTAGTCCCCGAACTTCGCGCAGCGGTGCTGGAAGCGAACCTTGATCTGGTGCGCTACGCGCTGGTGGTTTCCACGTTTGGAAACGCCAGCGGGGTCTCGAGAGAACAGGGTCTCATCGTGATCAAGCCAAGCGGAGTTCCTTACGACGGGATGAATGCGGAGCATCTGGTGGTAACGGATCTGAACGGAAAAGTGGTGGAGGGGAACCTGCGACCTTCGTCAGACCTGCCGACGCACGCGGCGCTCTATCGCGCCTTTCCAGCCATTGGTGGCATCGCGCACACGCATTCCGAGTACGCAACTTCCTGGGCACAGGCGCGCAAACCGATTCCGTGCTTTGGCACGACGCACGCGGACTATTTTCATGGCGCGATTCCGGTGACCGACGTGATGACGGACGAAGAGATCCAGGGCGAATACGAAGCCAATACGGGTGAGGTGATCATTCGCGCATTCTCTAAAACCGATCCCATGGCGATACCCGGTGTATTGGTTGCGAATCACGCGCCGTTTGCGTGGGGTGCCGATGCGCGAAAGGCCGCTGAATGCGCGTCGATGTTGGAAGTGGTGGCGCGCATGGCGTATTTCACTGTGGGTATCCACGCAAATGCGGCAGGGATCGGCAAAACTCTTCATGACAAGCATTTCTTGAGAAAGCACGGCAAGCAGGCCTATTACGGCCAGGTGAGGAAACACGAATGACACAATTATTCGCTACTGCGGAAGCTTCTCGACTGGTACATCTGTCGGGAGTCGACCTGGTTATCATCGCGTTTTATTTCGTGCTGGTGCTGGGAATCGGCTTCTATTTGAAGCGGTTCGCCAAGACCGGAGAAGACTTTTTCCTGGCCGGGCGCGAAATGACGGCGTGGGTGGCGGGGTTGGCGTTCGTTTCGGCGAACCTCGGCTCCCTGGAGCTGTTGGGATGGGCGGGCTCGGCGTATCAGTACGGGATTCTGGCGGTGCACTGGTATTGGATCGGGGCGATTCCGGCCATGATATTCCTGGGCCTGGTGATGATGCCCTTTTATTACATTTCGAAGACGCACTCGGTTCCGGGATATCTGCAATTGCGCTATGGATCCGCGGCCAGCGGGTTGAGCGCGGTGACCTTCGCGATCATGACCATCCTGATGTCTGGCGTGAACATGTACGCGATGGCGGTGGTGATGAAGGTGGTGCTGGGCTGGAACCTGAATTTCAGCATCTGGGTATCGTCGCTGACCGTGGGGATTTATGTCGCGGCAGGCGGTTTGTTCTCCGCGATCTTCAATGAAGTGCTGCAATTCTTCCTGATCTGGTTCGGGGCGCTGCTGATTCCGATCCTGGGGCTTTATGAAACAGGCGGGTGGAAAGGCATGGTTTTGCGCATCCAGCAGAATTTCCCAGGGCAGGATTTCACGCACGCGTGGAGGGGCTTGGGGCATTTTCAGAGCAACCCGATGGGCATTAACTGGATCGGGATCGTTTTTGGACTAGGCGCGGTGCAGGCGATGGGCTACTGGACCACGGATTTCCTGGTGGTGCAGCGCGTACTTTCCTCCAAGGACATCCGTTCGGCAAAGATGGCGCCGGTGATCGGCGCATTTTTCAAGATGGCCGTGCCAATTATCGTGATCCTGCCGGGTTTGCTGGGGCTGGCGGTGTTGCCGATGCATTTGGTGCCGGCGAGCGAGGTTGGTGCCGGGCAGTTCAGCTACAACGAAGTACTGCCGCTGATGCTGGCGCGTTATTGCGGGCCGGGATTGCTGGGATTGGGAATCACGGCGCTGGTTGCGGGATTCATGGCCGGCATGGCGGGGAATGTCAGCGCGTTCGCCACGGTGTGGACGTATGACCTTTACCGGCCTTTTATACGAAAGGCGGCGCCGGACAGCCACTACGTTTCTATGGGCCGGTGGTGCACGATCATCGGACTTTTCATCAGCATTGGGACGGCGTACCTGGCGATGGGCTTCGCCAGCATCATGGATTATGTGCAAGCGCTTTTCGGATTCTTTATCGCGCCGCTGTTTGGCACGGTGCTGCTGGGAATGATGTGGAAACGTGTGACCAAGGCGGCGGGCTTCTGGGGTCTGCTTTGCGGAACAGTTGTTTCCGTGAGCATGTTCCTGCTGATGAAATTCGATCCGCAGCGCTGGGTGCAGGTGTTCGCGCTCTCGCCGGACGCAAAGGGATTGGCGCAGGACATGTTCCAGTCTTTGTGGGCTTGCGTGACGTGCGTGGTGGTGACGGTGTTGGTGACGATGGTGACCAAGCCGCGGCCCGATTCGGAGTTGCGCGGGTTAGTCTATAGCCTTACGGAAGTGGCACATGAAGAGCAGACGAGTTGGTTTCACAAACCGCTGGTGTGGGGAATGGTGGCCCTTGGAGTTCTAGTGGTCCTTCAAATCATTTTCTGGTGAAAAAACTATGAGCGAAAAAAGTCAGATTGTTCCGGTGTGGTTTTTTGTCGGCGTGCTGTTTTTGGTGTATGGCGTGCTGATTTTGGGCAGCGGGCTGGCGGAGTGGTCGAATCCGCCGGACACGGTGCTGGCTAATCTGCACGCTCCGGTGTGGTGGGGCGCGCTGCTGATTGTGCTGGGCGGAATTTACTCCTATTCGTTCCGGCCGGGAAGATAGCGAAAGGGATTTCGGAGAGGGACCTGGGGCCACGCATGGCGAGCAAGCGGAAGATGACGATGGGCGTGATTGTGGGGAACCGCGGTTTTTTCCCGGATCACCTGGCGAAAAGCGGTCGGGAAGAGATGCTGCAGATCCTGCAGAGCGCCGGGATGGACGCGCTGGCGCTGGGGCCGGAGCAGAGCAAGCATGGCGCTGTTGAGACCTACGAAGAAGCCATGCGCTGCGCGGAGTTGTTCAAGTCCAAAGGGGATGCGATCGATGGCGTGGTGGTTACGCTGCCGAACTTTGGCGACGAGCGCGCCATTGCCGATGCGCTGCGGCTTTCCCGCTTGCAGGTGCCGGTGCTGGTGCAGGCGACTCCGGACACGCCGGCGAAGATGGGCATCACCCACCGGCGGGATAGTTTTTGCGGGAAAATGTCCGCGTGCAACAACCTGCGGCAGTATGGGATTCCTTATTCTCTGACGACTCTGCACACCGAGGCGCCGGGTTCGCCGGAATTTTCGAAGGACTTGGAATGGTTCGCGGGGGTCTGTCGCGTGGTGAAGGGGCTGCGCAACCTGCGCATCGGGGCGCTGGGTGCGCGGCCGACGGCGTTCAACACGGTGCGCTACAGCGAGAAACTGTTGGAAGCGAGCGGCATCACGGTGGAGACCCTGGACCTGAGCGAAGTGCTGGGGCGCATCGGGCGGATGAAAGACACGGATCCCGCGGCAGTCCAGAAACTGCAGAACATCCAGAAATATGTGTCCACGACGGATATTCCGCAGGCGGCGCTGTTGAAAATGGCCAAGCTGGGCGCGGTGATTGACGACTGGATGAAGGCGACGCACGTGCAGATCAGTGCGGTGCAGTGCTGGACGTCGCTGGAAGAGAATCTGGGCGTGGTGCCATGCACGGTGATGAGCATGATGAGCGAATCGCTGCTCTCAAGCGCGTGCGAGGTGGACGTCTGCGGTGTGCTGGGAATGCACGCGCTGCAACTGGCTTCGGAGACGCCGAGCGCGCTGCTGGACTGGAACAATAATTACGGCAGCGACCCGAACAAGGCGGTGTGCTTCCACTGCAGCAACCTGCCGAAACATTTTTTCAAGGAAGTGAAGATGGATTACCAGGCGATCATCGCCGGCACGGTGGGCAAGGACAATACGTTTGGAACCTGCGTGGGGCAGGTGAAAGCGGGAGCGATGAGCTTTGCGCGATTTTCAACTGATGACACTTCGGGCCGGATGCGCGGCTACACGGGCGGCGGGCGATTCACGGACGATCCGCTGGAGACGTTTGGTGGCGCGGGGGTAGTGGAAATTCCGGGGCTGCAGAAACTGCTGCGCTACATCTGCGAAAACGGGTTCGAGCACCACGTGGCGGCAAATTTCTCCAGCGTTGCACCGGCGGTCCACGAAGCCACCACGCGCTATCTCGGTTGGGACATGTACGCGCATACCGCGTAGAAGCAAGGACACAAAGCGAGAGTGCTATGGCCATCGTAGCTGGCGTTGACTTCGGTACTTTGAGCGCGCGCGTTTCGATTGTGGACAGCGAACGCGGGTTGCTGGCCTCCGCGATCGCGGAATATCCCCTCCACCGCACCAAAGAAGACCCGGAATACGCAACACAATCCCACGAAGATCATTTGAAAGCGCTGACCGCGGCGACGCGTGAAGCCGTGAAGAAGGCGGGAGCGCCCGCGGAATCCGTGGCAGCGATTGCGCTGGATACGACCGGCTCCAGCGTGATTCCAGTGGATCAGCACATGCGGCCGCTCGGCGAATATTATTTGTGGTGCGACCACCGCGCGAAGTGCGAGGCCGCGGAAATTACGGAAGCGGCGCGTAAGCAGGGGCTGGAAGCAATTCGCTGGTGCGGAGGTGTCTACTCCTCGGAGTGGGGCTTCTCCAAGCTGCTGCACTGGCTGCGGCACAATCCGGAGAAGCGGGCGCAGTTTGCCAGCGCGTTCGAACATTGCGACATGATCGCGGCGACGCTGTGCGGCATCACTTCGCCGCAGCACGCGAAGCGCAGCATCTGCGCGATGGGCCACAAATGGATGTGGAATGCGGCGCTGGGCGGATTGCCGCCGGAAGAGTTTTTGACGAGCGTGGATCCGCTGTTTGTCGGTGTGCGGGAAAAACTTTCGGGAGAGTACGCCACTTCGGAAAAGATCGCCGGGCACTTGTCTGCCTATTGGGCTGGGCAATTGGGATTGCGAGAGGGAATTCCCGTGCCCGTGGGCGCGTTTGACGCGCACTGGGACGCGATCGGCGCGGGCTGCCGGACCGACGACATGGTGAACGTGGTGGGAACATCGACGTGCATAATCGGCATCACACCGTCGGCGAACCTGGTGCCCGGAGTATGCGGGGTGGTGCAGGGCAGCGTGCATCCGCAGCGGACGGGAATTGAAGCCGGGCTCTCCGCGGTGGGCGACATTTTTCAGGCGATCGCGAACCGCGCGGGTACGAGCGTGGCGAAGTTGAGCGAAGGATTGGAATCGTATCGCGCCGGGCAGACGGGTTTGCTGCGGCTCACCTGGGACAATGGCGACCGGACGGTGATGGTGAACCCGAATCTACGCGGCGTGACGCTGGGCTGGAATCTGCAGACCACTGCGCAAGACGAACTGTTTGCCGCTATCGAGGGCACGGCGTTTCACACGCGTGTGATCCTGGACCGAATGGCGGAGCACGCCGTTCCGGTTAAGCGCGTAATCAACGCAGGCGGCATCCCGCAGAAAAACCGCGTGCTGAATCAGGTTTACGCGAATGTACTGCGGCGCCCGGTGCTGGTGCCCAGCAAAAGCGTGGTGAGCCTGGGATCGGCCATTTTTGCATTTTTGGCCGCGGGGACGTTTAAGACCGTGGAAGAGGCCCAAGACAAACTTTGCCCGCCGTATGAAACATTTCTGCCGGAGGCGGCGACGACAGGCGTGTACGAGACGCTTTACCCGCTGTTCAGTCGGCTGTATTTCGCGTTCGGCGATCCGGGAAATGCGCCCTTAGGGGATGTGCTGCCGGCTTTAATTCGCAACGCCAGCGCCTAAGTCAGCAGGGGACGGAAGCTGGAATTCCGGACGCAGGGATAGAGTTTCCAATTCGAGGATCGCCGAGAGCTATGAGACCAAACCGCGCGAAAACCATATCGTTTATCTGGACCATTTTTTTCGTCGCGATTTTCTTCTCTGGTCAGCTCACCGGCCGCGCCTCACTTTTCGACGGGGACACCACCGCTGGCAAACGGGATGCCGCGTCAGCCGAATCTGCTTCGAGTACCACTCCTCTCCTTGCGGCCACGCCGCCGATGGGCTGGAACAGTTGGGATGGATACGGCACCACGATTAATGAGGAGCAGGTTAAAGCGAATGCCGCGTGGTTTGCCAAGAATCTGAAAGCTTCGAGCTGGCAGTACGTGGTGATCGACATGGAATGGTTCGTCAGCAATCCCACCGCGGAGGGTAATTCCAAGAGTTCGATATACACGCTGGACGCGAACGGCAGATATATTCCCGCGGAAAACCGGTTTCCTTCCGCTGCCAATGGCAAAGGTTTCAAACCCATCGGCGACTACATTCACTCGCTGGGATTGAAATTCGGGATTCACATTCTACGCGGCATTCCCAAAAAAGCGGTCGAATCGAATTCGCCCATTTCTAGCTCGCAATATCACGCGGCGGACGCAGCGGACACCGCGGAAACTTGCCCGTGGAATCCCGACAATTTCGGCGCGGACGCGAGCAAACCCGCGGCGCAGGCTTACTACGATTCGATTGCCGCGCTTTATGCAAGTTGGGGAGTGGACCTGATCAAAGTGGATTGCATCAGCAGCCGGCCTTATCGCGGCGAAGAAATTCGCATGTTGAGCGAGGCGATTGCGAAGACGGGGCGCCCGATCGCATTGAGCCTTTCGCCGGGCCCCGCGCCGCTGGATAAGGTGGACGAGATGCGGAAGTACGCGCAGATGTGGCGCATCTCGAATGACATTTGGGATTTGTGGCACAGCACGGTGGACTACCCTCAGGGCCTGGGAGATCAATTCGCCAATCTGCTGAAGTGGGCGGGGAAATCGCAGCCTGGGCACTGGCCGGACGCGGACATGTTGCCACTGGGCTATCTTGGGCCCGCGGCGGGCTGGGGCAAGCCGCGCGAGACACAGTTGACACACGACGAGCAGCGGACACTGATGACACTGTGGGCGATTTTTCCTTCGCCATTGATGGTTGGCGGCGATTTGACCAAGGCCGATGCGTGGACCGTTTCGTTGCTGACCAACAGTGAAGTCATCGCGGTGGACCAGCACTCGGCTGCGAGTCGCCCGGCGATTGCCACCGACAATACGGTCGTGTGGATATCTGAGAGCACGGGGCAGGCGGGCTACTACGTTGCGGCGTTCAACCGAACGGAAGCGGCGATGGATGTGAGTTACAGCTGGAAAGAGCTGGGATTGAAGGACTCTGCATACGCGGTGAGAGATTTGTGGGGGCACAAGGATTTGGGATCGGCGAAAAGTTTTACTGTGAAGCTGCCGGCGCACGCCTGCGTGTTGTACCGGTTGCGGGCCGCTAGTTCAGCCGGAAAATAAGCAGGTCTGAATTTACAGGTTTATTGGGTTTATTCAAAAAAAAGAAACATGGGAGTTTCCATTGGGTTCCGCACTTTTTAGCCTTGCAGGAAAGACGGCCGTGGTTTTGGGGGGCACGAGCGGAATCGGCCGTACGCTCGCACTCGGGCTGGCGGACGCGGGGGCCGATGTTGTCGTCTCCGGGCGGCGAGAAGAGCTGGTGGATACGACCGCGGCAGAGATTGAAGGAAAGGGCCGCAAGACGCTGCGCGTCACTTCCGACGTGCGCGACAAGCAATCGATCGTCGCCGTGCGCGAAGCGGTTTTGCAGGCGTGGGGCAAGGCGGACATCCTTGTTAACGCCGCCGGTATTACAAAGAAAATCGCAACCCTGAAAATGGCGCAGTCTGACTGGGACACCATTCTGGAAACGAATCTGACGGGAGCGCTGCACGGTTCGCTGGTTTTTGGCGAGCACATGCTGCAGCGCGGCTCCGGGCGGATCATCAATATCGCTTCGCTGGGTTCGGACCTTGGAATGTTTGAGGTCGCGGCCTACAGCGCCAGCAAGGCGGGCCTGGCATCGCTGACGCGTTCGCTGGCGGTGGAGTGGTCTCGCCACGGCGTGCTGGTGAACGCGATCCAGCCAGGTGTTTTTCGAACGGACCTGAACGCCGCGCTTCTGGAAGGCACGGAGCGCGGACGCGAATTCCTGATGCGCACGCCGATGGGGCGTTACGGGAAGGCGGAAGAACTGGTGGGTGCCGCGGTGTTTCTCGCGTCGGAGGCCGGTTCGTTTGTCACCGGGCAACTGATCGCCGTGGACGGAGGAATCCTGGCGAGCGGAGTGAACCACTAACAGGCAAAGCTGCGCAAGAAATCCAGGGAATTCAGCACCGCAAATTACTATCGAAAGGTTTATGCCTCCACAGACGCAGGGAATCGACATGGAATATCGCAAGCTGGGGCGCACTGGGCTTGAGGTGTCAATTCTCGGATTTGGGACTGCCACGCTTGGGGATATTTACGGAGCCGCGGATCCCGCGGAAGCCACGCGCGCGGTTCATCTGGCGATTGAACACGGGATCAATTTATTCGACTCCTCCCCATATTACGGGCTGACACTTTCGGAACACCGCCTTGGCGAGGCGCTTACTGGCAAGCGCGACCGAGTGATCCTGGCGACCAAGGCCGGACGCTATGGCCTCAACGACTTTGATTTTTCCGCGAAGCGCATTTTTTCGAGCGTGGACGAGTCTCTGCGACGGCTCAAGACGGATTATCTCGATCTGTTTCAGGCGCACGACGTTGAATTCGGCGATTACGAGCAGATTGTAAATGAAACGGTCCCGGCGCTGCGGAAAGTTCAGGAATCTGGAAAAGCGCGGTATGTGGGCGTCACAGGTTATCCCCCGAATTTTCTTCGCAGGATTGCAGAGCGGGTTCCGGTCGATACCGTCTTGAGCTATTGCCACTACAATCTGCTGAACACGCGCATGGACGAATCGTTGACGCCGTTTGCAAAAGCGCATTCGATTGGGCTGATCAGCGCGTCGGCTTTGCACATGGGGATCTTGACGCAACGCGGCGCTCCAGCTTGGCATCCAGCACCCGTGGAAGTTCACGAAGCGGCACGCAGGATTATCGAAGTCTGCAAACTCCGGGGCAGGCCAATCTCTGCGACAGCGCTGCGTTTTGCTCTGGATCACCCTTATGTTTCCAGCACGCTGGTCGGAATGGCAACGCAGGCGGAAGTAATGGCCAATCTGGAACTGCTGCGGATGAAATCGGATGCGAATGTTCTTGCAGAGATTCGTGCAGCGGCAGGGGATGCATCGAACGTGGAATGGCCGTCGGGGGAATTGGAAAACAATGAGTGAGCGGATCGATGCCCATCATCACCTGTGGCGCTATTCGAAGGATGAATACCCCTGGATAAACGGAAAGATGTCCGCACTGGCGCGCGATTTTCTGCCGGCGGATTTGGAAAAGGAAACTGCTGCTTGCGGGGTGAAGGGCACGGTTGCCGTGCAGGCAAGGCAATCGTTGGAAGAAACGAAGTGGCTGCTGGATCTGGCGGGACAATCGAATTTGATCAGGGGAGTAGTGGGCTGGGCGCCCATCGCAAGCGCGGAGTTTCCGGCAATTTTGGAACGGCTGCAGCCTTTCGGGAAACTGAAAGGACTGCGTCACGTGGTTCAGGACGAGCCGGACGACGAGTTTATTCTTGGGGCAGAGTTCAACGCCGGGATCGCGGCGCTCCGGGGATATTCGCTGGTTTACGACATTCTGATATTCGAACGGCAGCTTCCAGCGACCATTCGTTTTGTTGACCGCCATCCGAACCAGATTTTTGTTCTGGACCACACTGCCAAGCCACGCATACGTGAACATAAAGTGGAACCCTGGACGGCGAATATCCGCGAAATGGCACGGCGGGAAAATGTATATTGCAAAGTTTCGGGGATGGTTACGGAAGCAGACCGGGCCACCTGGAGCGAGAAGGATCTGCGGCCGTATTTCGATGCGGTGCTACAGTCGTTTGGTCCCAAGCGCCTGATGGCGGGCTCGGATTGGCCGGTTTGCACGCTGGCGGCGAGTTACCAGCGGTGGTACTCCACGCTGCAGGAATTGCTGCGGCCGCTTTCTACAACGGAGCAAGAAATGATTTCAGGCCGCGTGGCAAGCAGCGTCTATAAGCTATTGCAAAGTGAAAGTGCCCAAGAGAAGACCGGATGAAAGCTCTCGTTTTCAGAAAACCCGGGGAAGCCGTCATCGAAGAGCTGGCCGAACCCCGGCGCGATCCGGCCAGAGTGCTGCTGCGCGTGCGAATGGTTGGTTTGTGCGGCAGTGATTTGAATTCGTATCGCGGACAGAATCCGATGATCCAGTTTCCGCGCATTCCCGGGCACGAAATCGCCGCAACGATTGTGGAAGGCAGTTCTTCCATGCCGGGATTGAAGGTGGGGACGAACGTCACCATGTCACCATACACGAATTGCGGACGGTGCGCGTCCTGCCGACGCGGCCGGCCAAATGCCTGCGCGTTTAATGAAACGCTCGGCGTGCAGAGAGACGGCGCGCTGACCGAGTTCATCACGATGCCGCCGGAGCGGCTGTTCGCGGCGGACTTGAGCCTGAAGGAACTTTGCATCGTGGAGCCGCTGACGGTGGGATTTCACGCGGTTGTGCGGGGGCGAGTCTGTTCCGCCGATAAAGTTGCCGTGTTTGGATGTGGCGGCGTGGGGCTTGGCGCGATTGCGGCTTCGCATTTCGCCGGCGCCACAACGATTGGCGTGGATCTGGACAACGCAAAACTTGAGATTGCAAAAAAGGCCGGCGCGGTTCATACGATCAATTCCAATGAGGTTTCGCTGCACGATGCCTTGCAGGAATTAACGGAAGGGCACGGGCCGGACGTGGTGATCGAGGCGATCGGCCAGCCGGAGACATTTCGTGCGGCGGTGGAGGAAGTCGCGTTCACCGGGCGCGTGGTCTACATCGGCTACGCAAAGCAGCCGGTGGCTTATGAGACGAAACTTTTTGTGCAGAAGGAACTCGACATTCTGGGTTCGCGGAATGCGTTGCCGGAAGATTTTCAGTGGGTGATCCAGATGTTGCGGGGAGGGAAGTTTCCCGTGGAAGCGGCGATTGGCTCGATCGTTTCGCTGGAAGAAACGCCCGCGATGTTCGAAACGTGGAGCGCCAACCCGGCGAAAGTTACGAAAATCATGGTGCAGGTCGGCTGAATTGGTTTTTGAACTTTGAAAGGAAGGATGATGGCAACACACTCACCAGAGAAAGCCTCAGATTCATCCGTTCAAGCAGCCAGCCACTCTTTATTTCCGCCGGGGCAGATCGTTCCCTTCATCCTGGTGACGTTTCTCTTTTTCTTGTGGGGTGTGCCCAATAATCTGAATGACGTGCTGATCCGCCATTTCATGAAGTCGTTCGAAATTACGCGGTTTCAGGCGGGATTGGTGCAATTCGCGTTCTATATGGGCTATTTTTTCCTTGCGATTCCCGCTGCGCTGATGATGAAGCGGGCCGGATACAAAGCTGGGTTCGTTGTTGGCTTGTTGCTTTATGCCGTAGGGGCGTTGCTGTTCTGGCCCGCGGCGGTTCAGGGGAGTTACCTGTTTTTTCTGTTCGCGCTTTTCGTGATCGCCAGTGGCCTTTCTTTTCTCGAGACCGCTTCCAATCCCTTTATCGCGCAGCTTGGGGACCCGGATAGCTCCGAGCGGCGGCTGAATTTTTCGCAAGCCTTCAATCCTTTTGGCGCGATCACCGGTGCACTGGTGGGGACGATCTTCATTTTTTCCGGAGTGGAGTTGACGCCCGCGGAAATTGCGGCCCGCCAGGCCCAGCACACTTACCAGGCGTACCTGCAATCGGAAACTTTGCGGGTGGTGCGGCCTTATCTGGTGATAGGGGTAGTGGCTCTAATTTGGGCAGGGCTGATCCTGCGCACGAAATTTCCGGCCATCGCCAGCGAGCGGGAAACGGCGGCGGAGCATGACAGCTTTCTGGCGCTCCTGGAGCACCGGCATTTCCTGCTGGCCGTAGTGGCGCAATTTTTCTATGTAGGCGCGCAGGTGGGCACGTGGAGCTATTTCATTTCGTACGTGCAGGTATACGCGCACGAGCCGGAAAAGATGGCGGGATATTTTCTCACCGGCACGCTGGTTGTCTTCTGCATCGGCCGATTCCTTGCGGCCTATCTGATGAGGTTTTTTTCACCGAGCCTGCTGATGGGTTATTACGCGCTGGCGAATATCGGTCTGGCGGGTATGGGAGTCTTCCGGCCCGGTTGGATTGGCATTTGGAGCCTCATGTTGACCAGCTTATTTATGTCCCTGATGTTCCCAACGATTTTTGCGCTCGGGTTGAAGGGCCTGGGGCCGAACACGAAGCTTGGCGGATCGTTTTTGGTAATGGCGATCGTTGGCGGCGCCGTGCTTACGCCCGTGATGGGCTGGATTTCAGAGCGATTTCAAAGCCTGGCGCTGGCCTATAGCGTTCCGCTGCTAGCTTATATTTATATTTGCCTCTACTCGTTCTTCGGTTCGAGGCCTGTCGAACCAGTTCTTGCGACAAGCGACGCTGCGAGGTCTGCGTATGTTGCTTAATTCCATTTCGGCACGGCAATTTGATTTCAATTTTCGCCATGTGCGGAGCTTCACGATTCTTGGGCTGGTGCTGCTGGCACAATTATGGTTCGCGACGCCGCGCGCGCACGCGCAGAATTCCTCTGCCAGCATGAAGCCCACGGCGTCCGAAGCACCGCAGAAGATTGACGACACCTGGCGAGAAGCCAGCTCCAAATACGACGCGGCGCGCAACTCTTTGCTTGCAGATGTTGACCGCACGATTGCCGCGGGGCCTTACCGCGCCGATTGGGAATCGCTCCGCAGCTATCAGGTGCCGGACTGGTATAAGGATGCAAAGTTCGGCATCTTCATCCATTGGGGCGTCTATTCCGTGCCTGCGTTTGGCAGCGAATGGTATCCGCGTGAGATGTATCAGGAAGGCTCGCCAGAAAACAAACATCAGCTCGCCACTTATGGTCCTTTGACGCAATTTGGTTACAAGGATTTCATTCCGCGTTTCACGGCCGCGAATTTCGACGCGGAAAAGTGGGCGGCGCTTTTTCAGGAGGCCGGCGCCAAATATGTGGTTCCCGTTTTCGAGCATCATGATGGTTTCGCAATGTACGACAGCGGCCTTTCCGACTGGACAGCAGTGAAAATCGGCCCGCGGCGCGATGTATACGGCGAACTCGCGAAAGCCGTCCGCTCACGCGGAATGCATCTGGGCGCGTCCTCCCATCGGATCGAACACAATTTCTTTCTCGATGGCGGGCGCAAGCTGGATTCCGATGTGAACGACCCCAAGTATGCGGCGTTTTATGGTCCAGCGCATGCATGGTTGCAGGGGAAGGGAAGTCTGTTGGAGGACTGGACGTATTTGAGCACGGATTATCTGGATGACTGGCTGGCACGCGGCGCGGAGATCGTGGAGAAATACGATCCGGACATTCTTTATTTCGATTGGTGGATCGGGCAGCCAAGCGCTCGGCGGCATGTGGCGAAGTTCGCCGCGTTTTATTACGACCGCGCCGCCCGCCAGGGAAAGGTTCCCATCATCAACTACAAGGACAGCGCGATGGAGCAGCATTCCGCGGTCCTGGATATTGAGCGAGGGCAACTTTCCGGCATTCGTCCGCTCTACTGGCAGACGGACACTTCCATCAGCGTCAAATCGTGGGGCTACATCGAGAACGATACGTTCAAGTCCGCGGGCACGATCGTTCAACAGCTTGTGGACATCGTCAGCAAGAACGGAAATCTGCTCGTGAACATCGGGCCGCGCTCTGACGGCACGATTCCAGAGCAGACGCAGGCGACACTGCGCGAAATCGGCGCATGGCTGAAGGTAAACGGGGAAGCGATCTACGGGACGCGGCCGTGGAGCAAATTCGGCGAAGGCCCGACTTCCGTAGTCGAAGGAAAATTTCACGATACGGAAACAACACCGTATACAGCGCAGGATTTCCGGTTCACCACTAAAGGTAATGCGCTGTATGCCATCGAATTGGCGTGGCCGCAGGGCGAGGAGGCGGTGATTCGCTCCCTCAATGAGTCCGCGCTCAGCGGAGGAAAAATCGTCTCGATCCAGTTGCTGGGATCTGATGCGCCTTTAACTTATAAATTGCAGGCCGACGGGCTGCACATTCAGATGCCCGTACAAAAGAACGGCACCTATTCCTACGCGTTCAAAATTCAATTCGAAAAGCCAGTTATGAAGTGAGCAGTCTGCGTGTTCCGCTTGATCAAGAGTCCGCGCCCCAGGGGCACGGTGGTGAGCACCTCGACAATTTTTTCGGCGGCATGGCCATCTCCATAAGGATTCGCCATTCCCATCAGCGAATTGCGGAATTCCCGCGACTGCGCCTTTTCGATGGCCTTGCGAATGGCGTTGCGCTCCGCCGCCGTATCCAGAACGTTGTGGGCGCGTTCGCGGCCCTGCTGGCGCATCCCGATGTTCACGGTTGGCAACGCAAACGAAGCCGTCTCCATGATTCCACTGCTCGAATTGCCCGCAAGCGTGCTCACATGGCGGAGCAAACTCCAGTAAGTGATAGCATCCAAATTCGTGAATAATTGCCCGTGCCCGCGCTTTGCGAGAAAAGTTTTGGTGCGCTCAATCAACGAGCGGCTGCCCGCGTCCGCGTTCGGATAACAAAAGAGAATTTGACCACGGATCTCGTCAAGCGCGGCAAACAGTTCACCGGCTTCTTCGGTGGTGTCCTGCGCCAGCGTGACGGGATGGTACGCCACCAGCATCGCGGGTACAGTGAGATCCACTTGTAGTTTGCGTTCCAGTTCTTCGCGCGCTAACAGTTTGCTCCGGCGCAGATGATCCAATGAAGGTGCTCCAGCGCGATGCACGCGCCATTCTTCCTCGCCCATCGCAATCACTCTTTCGCGCGCCGCATGCGTGGAAGTGAAATGAATGTGGCTTATTTTCGTCAGCGCATTGCGCACGGCGTCATCGATGGCTCCTTCGCTGATCTCGCCTCCTTCAATGTGTGCGATGGGAATGCGTAAAGCCAGTGCAACCGACGCGGGAGCCAGCATTTCATAGCGATCCGCGATCAGCAGCAGCAGGTCCGGCCGCATCGCGCCGAGCAAATCCGCCAGGCCCAGAGTTGCCACGCCGATGCTCTTCGCCATCCCGACATCGCTGTCCGAACTCAAGAGGCATTCGACGCGGGCTGCGATCGCGAATCCGTCTTTTTCAATTTCCTGGAAAGTGTGGCCAAATTCCGGCGATAGATGCGGGCCCATGACAACAAGCCGTAAGTCCACGGAATCAGAGGCGGCCAAGTCGCGCAATGGCCAATAGAGATGGCTGTAATCCGCGCGAGAAGAAGTTACCACCGCGATCTTGCGCTTCATCGGGAGGGCGACTCTGCTTCTTTGCATAGATTCAACAGCGATTTGCTCGGTCGGTACTCCGGCACAAGCGCACTAAGCGTCTCCAGAATTCCCGCAAGATCGCGGTGTGGGACGCAGTGCGTCAGCTTCTCGATCCCCACCTCAAAAATCTGATGAGTTGGCTGGGGAGTGTGAACGAGCCGAAGTTTTCCTCTGGGTTCACCGCCAAAGGATTCGCGCTCGGAGATAAACTCTTCGCTCATCTTGTCACCCGGGCGCAGACCGGTGATCACAATGGGAATCTCGCGGCCCTCAGCGTTCTCACGAATCAGTTGCTTTGCAAGGGCCAGGATGCCCACTGGTTCACCAGGATCCGGCACGAAGATGCCGCCATCGTCGAGGCTGGCGGCCGAAATTAATAGTTCAACTGTTTCAGCCATGCTGAAGAAATAACGGCTCACTTTGGGGTGCGTGACGGTGACCGGACCCCCTTCGGCAATTTGTTTCACGAAGGTCGGCACCACGCTTCCCTGCGAGCCCAAGACATTTCCAAGCCGCACCGCTTGCATGGGACTTCGCGCATTGCTCCAGCGCAGTAGCGCCAGTTCCGCCACCCTTTTCGTCGCCCCCATGATGCTATGGGGATTGACTGCCTTGTCCGTGGAAATCATTGCGAACGCGCGGGTCCCATGCGCGCTCGCCATTTTCGCGAGCTGATTCGTCCCTAACGCGTTGTTCCGCACCGCGGCGATCGGGTTTTGCTCCATCATAGCGACGTGTTTGCAAGCGGCAGTGTGAATAACGATCTCAGGTCGTCCTTCCTCAAAGATTTCCGCAAGCAACGCGCTATCAGTGATGTCCCCCAGAATGGCGCGACACTGATCAGCGCGGGAGAGGCGGCTCAATTCGTATTCAATTTGATGGAGATTGCCCTCGGAATGATCGAGCAGCAATAGTGAGCTGGGATTCTGCTGGATGATCGCTTTCGCCAGCGCGGCGCCGATCGAGCCGCCCGCCCCAGTCAGCAGCACGCACCGCTCGGTGAAGGGAAGATTCATAAGATGGTTCCGGGGCCTGGACTCGAACCAGGATTCTAGGCTCCAAAGGCCCATGTGCTACCAATTGCACCACCCCGGAATGGTGTGGACAACCCTAATAGTTTACTTGAGAGCCCGCAGCCCACAAAATCTAGATTCCTTCCGCAGGGGCGCGCGCATGGTCTGTCCGCCACGAAAATCCGAAGTAAAAACAGCGCTCAAGTGAAAGGCCACGCCGATTGACCGAGACAAAGGTCGCAGTCCTTGGCGCAAAGCAACGAAAAACCCACTGCCAATCAGCGCGATGCACATGCTTTCAATTTCTGCTAATCTTAAAAGGTTGCGCTCTTCACCGGAGAGGTGGCCGAGCGGTTTAAGGCGCACGCTTGGAAAGCGTGTGTAGGTTAACCCCTACCGTGGGTTCGAATCCCACCCTCTCCGCCATACTTTTGGCTTTCCTTTCAAAAATGGTTCACGGGCCGCGATTTTCGCGTGCCCTCAAATTCCCCTCATTTAAAGAAGTGCGAAACTTAGCATTCCGGCTCTCCGGGATAATTCCCGGCTAGATAGGGTTAAGTCGGTATGTACTGGCGAAAAGTTATGGCCAATTCTTGTTATATGAAGATTTGTGTCGCGATTGCCAGATGAAGGCGGGACGATTCACGACCACTCCCATGAGAGCGATGATTCGAACGTTCAAGCCCGGAGTCTTTGAACGCATTGCTTCCCTGCTCTGGGTGCTGGTAATTGGATTGTTCATCACTTTTTGCTTTTTCGCGAGTTCGCTATGCATCACGCTGGTACTTTCCGCGTTTGTTTCCATTCTTGTCGATCCGGTTGTAAGTTTTCTTGAAAGATTCCGGATTCCCAGAAGCCTTTCGGCGGGGGGACTGGTTCTCGCCGGGATGCTGGTATTCGGCTTGCTTTTTTATGGGGCTTCCACCCGATTTTCTGCGTTCGTGGAATCTTTCCCAGCTTCAGCGGAGCGCATCCGGGAGATCGTCGCCCCCGTGAGCGATAAATTTGCAAAAGTAGAAGAAAGCGCCGGTCGCCTCACGCCGCAACCGTCAAAGAAAATTACGGAGGTTAAACTCAAGGAGCCACCCGCGTGGCCCTCGTATCTCATCCGGGGATTTGGCTCGGCCTCCAGCGTGGTGGTTATTCTTGCGGTGGTTCCTTTTCTGACGTTCTACATGTTGATTCGCAAAATGAAGTGGTATCAGAATATGTGCGGGTTGTTGGGCCCCGAAGTTGATCCAACCGAGTTCTCAAATCAGCTGGCGTCGATGGTCCGGCGGTTTGCACTCGGGAATCTGGCTGTAGGTGTCTTCCTGGGAGCGGTGACAGCGGGCGTACTTTTCGCGCTGAAGATTCAAGGGGCCGTCATTCTGGGGTTCGTGAGCGGATTTCTGAACCTGGTTCCGTTTCTTGGGGCCATCCTGGGAATTGCGGTTCCGGTAGCCGCCGGCCTGCTGCAATACGCGCCGGTTAGCGCCCTTCTAATCATCGCCCTCGCGGTTTTCTCGCTTCACATCTTGTCCGCTTATTTTTTGATCCCCCGCTTGGTGGGATCCCGAATGAATATTGGGCCCGTCGCTGCGACCACGGGCATTCTTTTTTGGGGCTGGTTATGGGGAGCGGTAGGAGTCTTGCTGGCCATTCCTTTAACTGGAGTGGTTAAACTCATTGCCGATTGCAATCCGTCGCTCGCCCCGCTCTCGAACGTATTAGGGGACGGCTCAGAACTCGAGGAATTGATGCCGAGACGCGGTAATCCGGGGGCAATAACGAAGGTTGCAGCAACGCCGGATGCTGCGGATTAGGAATGGGGGCGGTTTCCCATGTCCCCCACTTCAACGGGAACCCTAGGTTTCCTTCGTGTCCACATTCCACACATAAAGAAAATTGACATCACTAGCAGTTGATACCTTGCGGCCATCTTTCCGAGTGGCGCGGTTCAGCGCCGAACGGACCTTCTCCTTGGATTCGGCCAACTCGACGAGTGGAACCTTGAGTGCCGCGCCGTCCTTCAAGCGATCCAGGTCTTCCAAAATGGTGGTGACAATCAGTTTGTGTTTCCCGTTGCGGCCTTGCGGCACGTCTGCCTGCACCATGGATTGGAAATGCATACCAGACTTTTTGGTTTGACGGTTTGCCATATCGTCCCCCACTAAATAAGCGTTAAATAGCCGATGCACTATCGTAGCTAATCGTAGCCAATCCTGCAACTAAATTGTTTGGCCCGAGCCGCGACCACCGGAACTGGGCTGCTGGCAGCCCCCTCCGGTATCGTGCGGAACCGTTTTGTTTTTCGCCCGACAAAAGACGCGAATGATTTTCCAAAAGAGTTGACCCGTAGGCGTTGGGGCCTGTTACTTTTTTTATGCGGGGCCCGGGGGTTCTAAATGGAACAGGACACACATTTCGAGCAAATTCCAATCGAGAAGATAAAACATATTGTTCGGGCGCAAGCTTCCACCGACATTTCCATCACTCAAGACAAAACATCGAAGGCTCGAGTCAAAGTATTGCTAGCCGATGACGCCGAGGTGATCAAAGGGCCTATTCGGCGTCTGCTATCCGAGCATGCGGGGATTATGCTGGTGGGCGAAGCGGCCACTGCGAGGGAGACGATCGCTCTGGCCAAGGAACTGTGTCCTGACGTTGTCCTGTTGGATCTTCATTTCTGGAACAAACATCCCGCGGAATTCAGGGATTTGAGAGCTCACCTGCATCCAGGGACTCAACTTCTGGCCATGTCTTTTTCGAACGACGAGGGAGCCAAACTTTTGGCAGAAGGCCTTGGCGCGGCCGTGCTGCTGGACAAAGTAACCCTGGGTGACGAGCTGATCCCGGCGATCCTGACTTTAGGCCGCATGAACGCAAATTCGGCTTCAGCATAGAAATACAATTTAACTGGTGTCTGATGCCCGCCCGCTAAGGTGAGGTTCGCGCCGCAAATAGAGGGCATAAGAAAAGCGGGGTGGAGCGCGACCCGCCATTTGTGATAGAAACGCTTCTTGAACTTTTCCCACTCCATTTTCCTGTTTTTTGCAGGTGCGCTGGGCGGAGCCATGAACGCCGTGGCCGGCGGCGGGAGCTTTGTCGGGTTCCCGGCGCTGCTGTTCAGTGGAATCCCTCCTATCCAGGCCAATGCGACAAATACCTTTTCGTTGTGGGTTGGCACAGCGGCCAGCGGCGGCGCTTATAGAAATCGACTGAGAACACCGCGGCGCATTCTTGTGCCGCTGCTGGTGATGAGTCTGATTGGCGGGCTCGCGGGGGCATTGCTGCTAATCAAGACTCCGGCGCAAACATTTTTGCGCGTGATTCCATGGCTGATGCTTGCGGCCACGCTGCTGTTTGCTTTCGGACGGCGGCTGACGGGGCGTTTCGCCGCTGGGATATCTCACACCGCCAGCCCGCAGGAAATTGCCGGCGCCTCCGTGTTCGAGTTGCTGGTGGCCACCTACGGTGGGTATTTCGGCGGCGGCATTGGGATCATGAATCTGGCAATGTTCGCGGCGCTGGGCATGACGGACATCCACGAAATGAACGCACTGAAGATTGTGCTGGTAACGATGATCAACGGGATTGCCGCGCTGACGTTTATTGTTACCGGGGCGGTAGTGTGGTCGTCGGCAGTCGCGATGACGGCCGGAGCTGCGCTGGGAGGCTACTTCGTGGCGCATTATGCGCAGAAGCTGCCGCAGCCACTTATCCGCGCGATGGTGATTACGCTGGGCCTCAGCATGACCGTTTATTTTTTGTGGAAGGAGTATCGCTAGCCCAGGGCGTCCGGAGAGATCCCCCGAATCGAAGCATCGAGCAACTGAATCGTGTGCACCACGGGAATTGCGTGGCCGATGCGGGCAAGCGAAGTTTGCAGCTGCAGGATGCATCCCGGGTTGCCTGTTGCCACCAGATCCGGCTGCAGCGGCGCGATATGCCCGGCCTTGCGATCGCCCAGCTCATTCGCAGCGCCGGGCTGCACCAGGTTGTAGACGCCGGCAGAGCCGCAGCAGATTGGCGCTTCGGGAATTTCGGAGACCCGCAAGCCGGGGATTTGCTGCAGCAGCGCTCTGGGCTGCAGACGGATGCCCTGGGCGTGTTGCAAGTGACAGGAATCGTGAAACGCGACGTGCGCGTTGAAGGGCTTGCGTTCCGCGCGAGGCGATAATTCCGCTAGAAATTCGCTGATGTCGCGGCATTGCGCGGAAAATCGGCGGGCGCGTTCGGCATAGACAGGATCATCGCGCAGCAGGTGGCCATATTCTTTAATCGCGGAGCCGCAGCCAGCGGCATTGATCACCACAGTTTCGACGTTGGACTTTTCGAAAATGTTTATCATTTGCCGCGCGAGTTCCTGCGCACGCGATTCCTCTCCGGAATGGACGCACAACGCGCCGCAGCAGGTTTGTTCCGGGGGCGCAACCACCTCGCAACCTTCAGCGGCAAGCACGCGCACGGTAGCGGCATTTACTTGCGAGAAAAAAGTGCGCTGCACGCAACCGAGAAGCAGGCCCACGCGCTTGCGTTTTTCGCCAACGGCGGGAGTTGTATGCGCGACGATTTCCTTTGGCGTTACTGTGGGAAGAAGTGCGTCCATCGCGCGAGCCGATTTCGGCAAGAGACTGAAAAATCCGAGAGCACGCAGCGCGGCCTGTAGGCCGATTTTTTGATAGGCCAGCAGTGGCCAGCGCAGAAGGTTCAATCTGCCGGGCTTCGTAAAGGCTTCAAATAGTAGGCGGCGGTGCAGCTTTTGTGCCAGGGGACGCGGATAATTTCGTTCAATCTGGGCGCGCGTAGCCTCGATCAGTTTTCCGTAATCCACGCCAGAGGGACACGCGGGCATGCAAGAGACGCAGCCGAGGCAAGAATCAAAATGGCTGACCCAGGTTTCGTTCATCTCGGCCTTGCCTTCGAGGGCGAGCTTCATCAGATAAATGCGGCCGCGGGGCGAATCCATCTCCTCGCCCCACAGCGTATAGGTTGGACAGGCGGGCAGGCAAAAGCCGCAATGGACGCATTTGTCCATGAGTTCCAATGCGGGCGGGTGGTGCGCGTCGAAAGTGCCGAATGGGTTGGATGGAGGAGTCTCGTTCGCCACGACTAGATTCCTCCCACGAAACGGCCAGGGTTCAGGGTGTTTTTTGGATCGAGGCGGTTTTTCACGGCTTGTAAGAGCGGCAGGGTGTCGCCGGGAGATCCCCACGCATCTAGTGAAAAAATATCTGCCGGACGATTCAGAAGCACGAGTGAGCCGCCGCCTTTTTCAAATTCCGTTCGTATCCTGGCGATCGCGGCAGAGAGGCGGGCCGGATCTCCCTCAAATCGTAAAACGCCAATTCCGGTGGCCTGAAGAACGCCCTGCCACTGGATCCTTTCGGCCAACGTAATTTCAGCAATGGATTCAACCCTCTTCGCGAATGCAGAAGGTAGCAAGCTGATTCTCGCGAAGGCTTGGTGATCGGCGGAAGAATTCCAAAGCTCTTGTCTCGCGTGCCAGACGTTCTCGGGGGCCAATTGAATATCCGCGGGCCGAAGCAAAAGGCGCAATTGAGATTCCTGAGCGTCCAGACCGGCGTCCGTGGCTTCAAACAAAATGTCCGCTAACGGCTTGTCCGCGGACGATGCACGCATTTGCAGCGAGGTGTGAGCCAGCTTGGAATCCTGGATTGCTAATACGTGAGTTTGCAGCGCGGCAAGATTCTCCGCCTGGAATGAGAAGCTCCTGGTCTTGCGCGGAAGGGGATGCAGGCGAAAAACGGCGCGCGTGATGACGCCCAGAGTGCCGAGGGCGCCGGTAGCAAGTTTGGGGAGGTCATATCCCGCGACATTTTTCACCACTTTGCCGCCGCTGCTGGCCAGCGTGCCGTCAGGCAGCGCGAGGGTCACTCCGATGACGAGATCGCGCAAGCTGCCGAAGCGCAGACGCAGCGCGCCGGAGTCGTTTGTGGAGAGCGCGCCGCCGATGGTCGCGCGTGCTGGCCACAGGGCGTCGAACGCCAACCTTTGCCGGTGCTGCGCCAGAGCCGCCTGCAGCGATTGCAGCGTGCAGCCTGCTTCCACTGTTACGGTCAGATCGGCCCAAACATGTTCCACGATGCGGTTCATCCGGGAAGCAGATAAAATCAGGTCCGCGCGCTTCGGCGGATTTCCCCAGCCCATCTTCGTTGCGCCGCCACGAGGCACAACACTTGCTCCAGCGGCGTTGGCGCAAGAAAGGGCGGCTGCCAGTTGCTGTTCGTTTTCCGGCTCGATCACGAATTGGGGAAGCATTCCGCAAATTGCATCTTGCGGCGTCGCAGGGCGCAGATTCGCGGCACCCACAATGGACTGCAGCTCTTCCTGAATGGATTTAGTTACGGGCATGGCCGTGGGAGGGGGTGATCTCCATCCGTCAGAATCTTTCCGCGATTCCGGCAGTTTCCAGCGGATGTGCAACGTACTCTCCAGGCTTCTCGCCGCACAAACGAGGCGTTGGAAAAACTTTGCTGGGATTTGAAAGCATCAGGGGGTCGAATGCGCAACGCACGCGCTGCATGGTGGCCAAATCCGGTTCGCTGAACATTTTCGACATCATGCGTTTTTTTTCTTCGCCAACACCGTGTTCGCCGGTGATTGAGCCGCCGGCCGCGAGGCAGAGCTCCAGAATGCGATAAGAGAGGGCTTCGGCGGCGTGCTCCTGCCCGGCAATTTGCCGGTCGTAAAGAACCAGGGGATGCAGGTTGCCATCACCGGCATGGAATACGTTCGCCACGCGGATCCCGGCTTCTTTGCTGAGGCGCGCAATCTCGCTCATCACTTGCGGAAGCGCAGTCCGGGGAATCACACCGTCCTGCACAATATAATTCGGCGAAATTCGCCCCATCGCCGCAAACGCCGCCTTACGGCCTTTCCAGACCAGCGTGCGTTCCGTTTCCGTCTGCGCCAGGCGAATTTCGCCCGCGCCGTTTTTACGGCAGATTTCATCCACGCTTTGCATCAAAGCTTCCACTTCCGCCAGCGGCCCGTCGAGTTCCACCAGCAGGAGCCCGCCGCAGTCCGGATAATTCGGGTGCACGGCGGCTTCGGCGGCCTGAATCGCCAGGTTGTCCATCATTTCTATGGCTGCGGGCAGCATGCCGGCAGCAATGATGTCGCTGACGGCGGCGCCCGCTTCATTGGTGGTGGGAAACGCGGCCAGCAATGTGCGAATGCATTCGGGACGCTTCACAACGCGCAGCGTAATGTTGGTGGCGATGCCCAGAGTGCCTTCCGAACCCACGAAAACGCCCAGCAAATCGTATCCCGGCGCATCCAAACACTTGCCGCCCAGGTGGACGAGCGAGCCATCGGGAAGCACCACTTCCAGTCCCAGCACATGCGTGGTGGTGAACCCATATTTCAGACAATGAGCGCCGCCGGAATTCTCCGCGACGTTGCCGCCAATGCTGCATACGGATTGCGAAGAAGGATCGGGAGCGTAGAAATATTCCTGCGCTTGCACGCGGCTGGTTACATCCAGATTGATCACTCCCGGCTCAACCACCACGCGCGCATTCGGCAGATCCACTTCCAGAATGTGATTCATGCGCGCCAGGCTGATCACGATTCCGTTTTCCACCGGCAGCGCGCCGCCGCTTAATCCGGTGCCGGAGCCGCGGGCGACAAATGGAATGCGCTCCCGATGGCAGACGCGAACGATGGCCTGCACCTGCTGCGTATCCTTGGGCAGAAGAACGGCGAGCGGCATGGCGCGAAAATTGGTGAGGCCGTCGCATTCATAGGTGTGCAACTCTTCCGGCGAAGAGATCAGGCTGCGAGGACCGACAATGGCGCGAAGTTCCTGAAGAACGCGAGCTTCCACAGGCGCCTTTCCGGGAGAATCGAGTGCTCGCCCGTTGGGAGGGTTCCCGTCAAGCAGATTGCCCCATCAGTGCACGAACGTCAAACCGTGGGGAATCAGGTGCGGGAAGACGTAGGCGTACATCATCACGATCACGCCGACGATGGCGGCCAGTGAAACAGAGTGCCAGAAAACGTAACGGAAGATGATGCCCTCGTTGCCCACCTGGTTGGTCGCGGCCGTGGCCACGCAGATGGATTGCGCATCCACCATTTTGCCCATCACGCCCCCGGCGCTGTTGGTGGCGCACATCAGAATGGGGCTCAGGTTGAGCTGCTCCGCAGTGATGCGTTGCAGGCCACCGAAAAGGGCGTTGGAAGAAGTGTCGCTGCCCGTAAGGGCCACACCCAGCCAGCCGATGTAGGTGCCAAAGAACGGAAAGAGCCAGCCGGTACGGGTGAATGCGAGACCTAAGACCGCGTCCATCCCCGAATAGCGTGTGACATACCCCAATCCCAACATGAAGGTCATGGCCACGATCGCGTGGCGCATTCGGTATAGCGTGTGCCCGAAAATCTGCACCATTTTTCCGGGTTTCACGCCGAGAATCAGACCAGAGAAAAGCGCGGCAAGAAAGCAGGCCGTACCAGTTGCCGTGAGCCAGTTGAAATCGAATTTCGCGTTTTCCGCCGTCGGCTTGGCCACCACGGGTTGCGCGCGAAACACCGCTTTGTGGAGATAGGGCACTTCCCAGCCGCCGGTCTTGAAGGCGGGCGTGGTGGCCTTGCCCATCGCGGTTTTGATCGTCGGCAAGCCCCACAGCAGCACCAGGACAGTCAGTATGGCGAAGGGCAGCCAGGCCTTAGCGATTTGCCCGGCGGTGTGCGATTGAACCGGCTGGGTCTGCTGGAGCTTGCGGACATCCCACTCTTCGTCCATCTGATCCGCAATGATGGGATTCACTGGCGTAGCGGGACCCACAACAGCTTTTGCCAATGCCGCATCCGCTTCGCGTTCGTCTTCAAAGCGCCAGATACGCTTCGGCTTCCAGAAACGCAGGAAAATCACGGTCACCACCAGTGAGGTGACGCCCGCGGCGATGTCCACCAGATTGCTGTCCATATAGTTGGACCAGAAAAACTGCACGCCGGAAAAAGAAATCCCAACGACCAGGATGGCGGGCAACACTTCAAACGTTTCCGACCAGCTGACCATCGCGCGCACCAGCCAGAACGGCACGATAATGGCGGTAAACGGCAGAATGCGGCCGATCATGGCGTTCAGGTCGCTCTCTGGCAAAGCAGTGACTGCGGCCAGCGTGTGCACCGGTGTTCCGATGGCTCCCCAGGCCACAGGCGCGGTGTTGGCGATTAAATTCAGCGCCGCCGCGTGGAAGGGCTTGAAACCCAGTCCGATCATGAACGCGCCGGCAATGGCCACGGGCGCGCCGAAGCCTGCTGCGCCTTCTATAAACGCGCCGAAGCAAAACGCCACCAGAAGAAGCTGCAAGCGGCGATCCGGAGTGATCGTGGCGACAGTCTGCTTCATGATTTCGAATTGACCGGTTTCCACCGAAATGTCGTAGAGAAAGACAGCTGCGATGACGATCCAGACAATTTTCAGCAGCCCAAACGCGCCGCCATAGAGGAAGCTGGTGATCGCCAGCTTTGGGGGCATTCCGAAAACGATCATCGCGCAGAAGACAGCGGTGGTGGCGCCGGCAATCGCACACCAATGCGGCCGCACCTTAAGCCCGGCGAGGAGTCCAAGAAGCACGATGATCGGAAGGGCGGCCACTAGAGTGGAAAGCCACCAGTGGCCGAAGGGATCGTACACCTGGGTCCAAGTCATGAGCACTCCTCCGAAACGTTCGCGTTCGCAAACTAACCCGCTGAGAATCCACTTTCCACGAGGCCAGCGAAGGCCGAGACTTGCAGAGAAATTCCAGACCTGAGTGTTCTGTACGGCATCCAATACATTTTTGCGGAGCCAAAGTCAAGGAAGGAGTGTTCGCGGGCGGCGGACTGGCAGTTGCGGCTTGCCAGGCGCGGGGCGAACGGAGTAATTTGCGAATGTGTGAGAGAGTCGAACTGTCCCATTGCCGCGATTTTTGCTCGCATGGCGATTTTCATAGAGGTAGCAGGCCATGACCACTCCTTCTACAGCTTTCAAGGGCGTTCAGATATTGCCCGCGACTCATCCAGCGCAATCCAAGGTTCTCACGCCGGCATCGCTGGAGTTTGTGGCTGACCTGCACAGGCGTTTCAATCCGCGGCGACTGGAGCTCTTGTCTGCCCGCGCGGAACGCCAACAGTGCCTGGACGCAGGAGAGCAGCCGGACTTTCTGAAGGAAACGCAATCGATTCGCGGCGCGGAATGGACCGTGGCGCCGATCCCGCATGATCTTGTGGACCGCCGCGTGGAAATCACCGGGCCTGTGGACCGCAAAATGATCATCAATGCGCTGAATTCCGACGCGAAGGTGTTCATGGCAGACTTCGAGGATTCCAACACGCCAACGTGGGCCAACCAGATGGAGGGACAGCTGAATCTGAGGGACGCGGTGCGGCGCACGATCACGTTCGAGGACCCGGCGTCGGGTAAGAACTACAAGCTGAACGAGCGGACGGCGGTTTTGCTGGTGCGCCCGCGCGGCTGGCACCTGGAGGAAAAACACGTTTTAGTCGATGGCCAGGCGATGTCTGGCTCTCTCTTTGATTTTGGGCTTTATTTTTTTCACAACGCAAACGAACTTCTGGCTTCGGGAAGCGGGCCGTATTTTTATCTGCCGAAGATGGAGAGCCACCTGGAAGCGCGGCTGTGGAATGAGGTTTTTGTGCACGCGCAGGAAAAGCTGGGCATCCCGCGCGGCAGCATTCGCGCCACGGTGCTGATTGAGACGATTCTTGCCGCGTTTGAGATGGACGAAATTCTTTACGAGCTTCGCGAGCATTCCGCCGGGCTGAATTGCGGCCGCTGGGATTACATTTTCAGCTTCATCAAAAAGTTCGCGAACAACCCTCACGCGGTGTTGCCGGACCGCGCGCAGGTGACTATGACCACGCATTTCCTGCGCTCCTACAGCAAGCTGCTGATCAAGACGTGCCACCGGCGAAACATCCACGCGATGGGCGGCATGGCTGCCTTCATTCCCATTAAGAACGACCCTGCGGCCAACGACAAAGCGATCGCGCAAGTGCGCGCCGACAAAGAGCGGGAAGCCGCAGATGGCCACGATGGAACCTGGGTCGCTCATCCCGGCTTGGTCCCGGTTGCCATGGAAATTTTCGACCGGCTGATGCCCGGACCCAATCAGATTGAGAAGAAGCTCGCCGACTATCATGCCGCCGCGGCCGATCTGCTGCGAATTCCAACGGGAGAGATCACGGAAGCGGGACTGCGGCAGAATATCGCCGTGGGGCTGGGTTATCTGGAAGCGTGGCTACGTGGGATCGGCTGTGTTCCGTTGTTCAATTTGATGGAAGACGCGGCGACGGCGGAAATCAGCCGCGCACAACTGTGGCAGTGGATACACCAGAAAGCGCGCTTGCAGGATGGCCGCCTGATTGACCTGGCCCTTTGCGACCGTGTGATTGATGAAGAACTCGCCAAGGCGAAACAACAAGGTGATGCGTCTCGCTCCGCAGCTTACGAAAAATCGGCCCAATTGATGCGCGATTTAATTCGCGCGCCACGGTTTGTGGAGTTCCTCACCGTACCCGCGTATCAGCAAATTATCAGCGAAGGAAACTGAGGGCGGCTTTTTTCCGCTCTAAAATTGCAGGCCACGCAAGAAAAAACCACTCCGCGTACCAAAACGCGTCGTCATCTTGAAGAGCGCGTTCTTTGCACTCTGAAGGATATCAACCTTAATTCGAGCACACGCTTCAGTTGAGATCCTTCGCCTATCCTTATCGGATGGCCTCAGGATGACAGGTTTACTTCTGCTCGAGAATGGGGCGACAGAGCGCGCCGCGAGTGCGAGTGATTACATGTGGCAACTGGTTGCGCCGCGCTTCTCGAGATAGCGCTGGTGATACTCTTCGGCGCGCCAGAAGGGGCCTGCGGCGGTGATCTCCGTGGCTACGGGCTTGCGCAGTTTGCCGCTTGCTTCCAGGGCTTGCTTGGACTTCTTTGCCGCCGCTTCCTGCTCCGGCGAATGGAAAAAAATAGCGGTTCGATACTGATTGCCAAAATCTGGGCCCTGGCGATTTACCTGTGTCGGATCATGAATCGTCCAGAAAACATCCAGCAACTGCTCGTAGCTCAGCTTCTCCGGGTCAAAAGTAACTTGCACGACTTCCGCATGACCCGTAGTGTCCCTACAGACGTCCCGGTAGGTTGGGTTTTCCATTTTGCCGCCGCTGTAGCCGACTTCGGCGTCGAGCACACCGGGCATCCGGCGGAACGCAGCCTCAATTCCCCAAAAACATCCCGCGCCAAACGTTGCGATTTCTTGCATTTAGAACTCCTTCCCCAAGAGCTTACCCAATTTGAGGGAAGCTTTCACGAATCTTGATAGCTGACCGATTAGAGTGCCACGCCCTCAAAAGGTTTCCCCGGGGCTGCTCGAGTCGTCTACCAGTCGCGAGCATATTAATCATTCTAAATGACTTAGATCAAATCTGGGGACAACGTGTCCAGCGTCACAAAGCGGGGTGGCGCCCGTCAGAGACCGTAATTCGCGTCCAGTTGATACTAAGTTGCAAATAAAAATGCTACTGCTTCTCAACTAGAGGGCTCCATGACCCGCACAACCGTTTTCCGCAAACCTTCGGCGCTCGCGATGCTTGGCCTGCTGATCTTCGCCGCAGTCTCAGCCGCCGCCGGCAAGGTCACTCTTACTGGCCGCGTCACGGATCCGAGCGGATCGCCCATCGTTGGCGCAACGGTCCAGTTGCGTGCATCGAGCACCGCGCCAACGGCGGAAGTCACCACCAACGAGGATGGATATTATTCGCTCGAAGCGGCAAATGGCAACTACGACCTGGACATCACCGCTCCTTCCTTCCAGGCATTTCATCTGACCGCTCTCCAGATCGACGCCGCCAAGCCCACGCAGGTTGACGCGCAGTTGCTTCTCGAAGCCCACGCAGAAACCGTCATGGTGGTCGAACAGGCGCTGAACGCCGATCCGAGTTCGACCCAACTTGGCCAGGAGCTTTCCGAAAAGAAAATTTCCTCGATTCCTTTGAACGGCCGGAACTTCAAGGACGTGATGTCCCTTCAGGTGGGAATCGTACCCACGGGAACTTCCCAGGCAAACGCGGTGGTTATGTCTGGAGTCACCAGCACGCCGCCCTCGGGCGACATGGATGCGGGAAATTTTTCGGTCAGCGGCCACCGGGAGACCACCAACGAATTTGCCGTGAACGACAGCGACGTGGAAGAAGACGTCAATATGGGAGTGGCGGTGATCCCCAATCTCGACTCCATTCAGGAGATGCGCGTGCTGACTGGAAACTTCGACGCGCAATACGGAAACTACAGCGGCGGCCAGGTTCTGGTGACCACGAAATCCGGCGGCGATCAGTTTCACGGCGGCCTTTTTGAATTTGTCCGCAACACCGCGCTGGATGCCAAGAGCTATTTTTCGCCCGATCGCGCGGCGTTCGATCGCAATCAGTTTAGTGGGACGCTTGGCGGCCCGGTGCGCAAACAGAAGCTTTATTTCTTCACGGACTACCAGGGAACGCGCATGAGCCAGGGCATCGAAACGGGACTCATTTCCGTTCCCACGCAACTGGAGCGCACGGGGAATTTCGCAGACCGCGCGAGCGCACTCAGCGGCGCAGTGAGCGGCCCTTATCTGGCGGATCAACTTTCGCAGAAACTCGGGTATGTGGTGGCGCCCGGCGAACCGTACTACTTCTCCGGCTGCGCACTCGCTTCCCAGTGCGTTTTCCCGAACGCGTCCATTCCGCAAAGCGCGTGGTCAGCGCCGGCGCAAGCGTTGTTGCAATATATTCCGCAGCCCAATCAAGGAAGCTCGCTGTTTTCCACCTCCGCGCAAAATGAGACAATTCGCGACGACAAGGCCGCTGTGCGTATGGACTCCTTAACGCGCTGGGGCACGCTTTCCGCATATTATTTCGTGGACGATTACTGGCTGGACAATCCGTATCCCACCGGTCAGGGCGGAGCCAACGTCCCGGGCTTCAATGCCATTTCGCAGGGCCGCGCGCAACTGCTGAGCGTCGGATTCACCAGCGTTCTGGGGCCGAACTTGATCAACGAATTCCACTTCAGCTACATGCGCAACTCCAGCGCCATCGGGCAGCCTGTCGGCGGCGTGGGTCCATCGCTCGAGTCGCAAGGGTTTCTCACGGGCGAAGGTAGCGTCGGCATTGTGCCCCTGAATCCGTCGATCGAGGGCATTGAGAACACTTCGCTGAACAGCCTCACCTTTGGAGTCGACGTGACTGGCCTCACGCAGGCCAGCAACACATACCAATGGACCGACAATTTCACGCGCATCCTTGGGAAGCAGACCTTGAAATTCGGCGGTTCGCTGCACTTCGACCAGGTCAGTATCAATCCGGACACGGCTGCCAACGGCTCTTTCGCGTTTCGAGGCACCGAAACGGGTCTCGACTTCGCCGATTTTCTTCTCAGCGTGGCTAGCAGCTATTCGCAGGCGGACTCCAAGAGTTTTTATCCCCGCAACAAATATATCGGCGCGTTCGCGCAGGATTCCTGGCGCGTGACTCCGAATCTGACGTTGAATTACGGCGTGCGCTGGGACGTGCTGCCGGCGTGGCGGGAAAAATACAATCAATTTCCCGGCCTGGTTTTCGGCGAGCAATCGCGCGTATTTCCCAACGCGCCGGAGGGAATTGTATATCCCGGCGATCCGGGAATTCCTTCGACGCTGGCGCCAACCAAATATTCGAATTTCGCGCCGAGGCTGGGCGTTGCGTATGCCCCGGAGTTTAAGAATGGATTACTGGGAAAAATCTTTGGCAGCGATCGTGAGACTCGCTTTGTGGCGGGTTATGGAGTTTTTTACACCGCCTTCGAGGGGCTTTCCGCGGGAATCATGAGCGCCAATCCGCCCTACGGTTATGACTACACAAGTCTCGCGCCGGTGATGTTCTCTACTCCGTTCGTCTCCGCATCTGGCGGGCAGGAATTTGTGCAGCCGTTCCCGTCGCCCATTCCCGCCTACGGTGCTTCGCCGAGTAATCCCAATACCACCGTGGATTGGTCAAAATATTTGCCGATCACCGGTGTGCCTTCCTTCAACCGCGAAAACGTGCCGCCTTATGCAGGAACGTACACGCTCTCTCTCGAACGCCAGCTTCCAAAAAGCACCATGCTGACGGTGAGTTTCGTCGGTTCGCAGGCGCATCACCTGCTTGCGACTCTTCCCGCGAATCCCGGCAACGCCGCGGCCTGCTTGAGCGTGAGCCAGCTTTCCCAGGTCGCACCCGGAAGCCCCACCTGCGGGCCGTTCAGCGAAGGCGGACTTTTTACAAAAGCCGACGGCCAGACAATACAGGTGCGCGGCCCGTTCAGTCCGGACTTCGACGCGGTCACTTATCAAAAAACGATGGGCAATTCCAACTACAACGCTTTGGAAGCGACGCTGCGTCACCACGGCCGGTCCACGGAAATTCTGGCGGGATATACCTACAGCAAATCCATTGACGATTCATCCAGTTTCTCCGAGGAGATCAATCCGATTGACCCGCGCCTTAGCCGCGCGATCTCCGCATTCGACATGCGGCATAATTTCGTCGTGTCGTACAGCTACCGGCTGCCTGAATCTATCAATGGATGGAAAAATCGCTGGACAGAAGGATGGTCCATCTCGGGTGTGACTCGGTTAAGCAGCGGCCTTCCGGTCACGTTTTACAACAACAACGACACCTCCCTCATCGGCAGCATTCCGAACGGGATCAATAACAATGGGGTGGACACTCCGAATCGCGCGGCAGGCGATCTGAAGATAAACAACGATCCTCGAAATGGCCAACCGGCATTCAATACTTCACTCTTTTCCGTACCCGCGATTGGGGAACTTGGCACGGCACCGCGGTGCCTTTTCTCTGGACCGGGAATGTTGAATTTCGACGCCGCGCTGCAGTAGAATTGGCGGTTGACGGAATCGAAGTCGCTCCAGTTCCGCCTGGAATCCTTCAACACCTTCAACCACTCGCAATTTTTCGGGGCCTCCAGCGTAGACGGAAACATCAGCAGCTCAACATTCGGCCGGGTGGTCGCGAGTATGCCGCCGCGAATCGTGCAGGTCGCCATAAAGTTTAGTTTTTAGCTTTCTCCATCGGGAATTCCGTCGGCCCAGGGAATCAGGCCGGCTTCTTGGCGTGGGTTGCGGTGGCTGGAATGCCCTTCAATTTTTCCAGCGACGGGGCCTTGTAGGGGCTGTCCACGGAAGCGGCATCGGTGAAAGCCTGCCTGGCCTCCTGAGCTTTCTTCAAATTCAGGTAAGCAAAGCCCAGCCGGTACTGGTTGCGGGCGTAGACGGAATTATTGCCTTTCAGCAGCGGCGTGGCCTTGGTCAGATTTTCCACCGCCGCACTGTTCTGTTTTTTCTGTAAATCAATTTGTCCAAGAGCGCTCAGCGCGATGCCTTTCTGAAGCGTCATCTGCTTTTGCCAGTCCGTGTCGCTTGCACCCTCCGGCTTCTTCGCCGAGTCGCAGAGCGCGACGGCCTTCTTGGCGTACTCTTCCGCTTTGTCGAGATTCTCTCCCTTTTCGCTGTAGTCATCCGCGAGCAGAAGTAACATTCCCAGATCATCCGGATCCTTGGCCAGGACGCTGTTCGCGGTCTCCACCATCTTGGGGCGATTCTGCGCCTGCTGGTAGGTTACGGCCGCGGCTTCCAGCGCCTGCGTGGAGCGCGGCGAGTCTGGGAATATTTTTGCAAAGCGAACCAGCAGATTGGCCTTGGCCGCGGCGTCTTTCTGTTGATACGCCGCGTTCAGCAGGGATTCTTCGATGTAGTCCAGATTGTCTTTCACAGCGTCGAGCTTCTGTCGCTGCTGGAGTTTCCAATCCTCTGCATTGGTGCCCGCCGGCGGGGGTTGCGCCTTGAACCGCTGCACGATCGCGCCGGCCTTTTCCCCTTCGGCGAACAAGCGATTGGTGTCGTTCTGCTCGTTTGCCGCGCGCACCATACTAACGGCACTCGAAAAATTGTCGGGGTCGAGGGCGTAGAGCTTTCCGCCGTACTCGTACACTTTGTCGTACTGTTTGGCTCCCAGGTAATAGTTCACGTACTGCTCATCCGCCAGGATTTGAAAATCGGGTTCGGGGTGCGCGGCGGCAAAAGCGTCTATCAATTTCAGTTTTTGCGCGGGGTCTGTGGCGGCGCTGATGTCATTCAACTGGTGGTCCGCTTCCGAGCCGGCGGGAACCAGGACGGATTTACCGAGTTGGGCGTGAAGCGGCGAACTAAGACAAAAGACAAAAGCCAGCAATACACTCAAATTCCGAATGCGCAGCATGCGTACCTCCTCTAAGGGCGATTTGGGAGAACGAGCTATCAATTACTCCGCATCTTAGTGCCCGGAAGGTTAGAGCGCAATGCTTGCGCCGGCTCGCAGGGAGACAACATGGTGAAATTTACCGGGAGCCGAATTTTAGATCGGGGCGGCTCGATGCCCCTCGGCTTTCACTTCCGCCCGCGCGGTTTACTCCCAGTTCGCACAGGCTTGCTCGCCATGGTTTTCTTTTTTCCTGATTTCGCGTTTTTCTCCTGACGTAGCTTCCATGCGGTATGCAGCGCGCCATAGAGCACGTCCTCGCTGGCCTCCGCGAGCCGCACATGCGTCGCGCCCATGCGCCCCCAGCCTCCGGGGATAGGAAGAAAAACTTCGGGCATCTCTGTAACGAAAGCAGTCTGCTGCTCCGGCGTAAGCATCAGGTTTCCGTAACCTTGTTTGGCCGAAGCCAGCGTTGCGAAGATGCGGTCGCCCACACGAAAATCCGGATTGCCCATATGCGAGCTTTCTTCCGCACCCGGCAGGCTCAGCGCTATCCGGCGGAAATCGGCAATTTTGACGGGAACCTCACAATCGAGCGCTAGCCTTGCATCTTATACCAGCTCGGCCGACGGGCGTTTCGGCGAGTACCGCCAAATGAGGCCGAGGTTCATTTGACGCGTCTCCGCCGTTCGGGAGAACATAAAAGATTGTGCTAGGGGGTTTCGATGGATCTGGGTTTGCGGGGACGCGTGGCGATTGTTGCCGCCGCCAGCAAGGGGTTGGGCCGAGCCGTGGCGGAAGAGTTGGCGCGCGAAGGCGCGGATATCGCCATTTGTGCGCGTACCGCCGCCGATCTGGAAAAAGCTGCGGCGCAAATCCAGGCCGCAGGTGGCCGGGAAGTTTTCTGGAAAGCGCTGGACGTCGGAAAATTTGCCGACGTTTCGCAGTTTGTTGCAGAGGTGGAACAACGTTTCGGGCGCGTCGACATTTGCGTCACCAATACCGGCGGCCCGCCGTCTAAATTATTCAGCGCCACCACGCACGAGGACTGGCGCACATGGACGGACCAATTACTGATGAGCACGGTCTACTTCGCCCAGGAGACACTACCGCGGATGCAGAAAAATCAGTGGGGCCGCTTTCTTACGATCACCTCTTACTCGGTGAAACAGCCTGTGGAAGGCTTGCTACTCTCCAATTCTCTGCGGGCCGGCGTGACCGGCCTTGTGCGCACCTTGGCGAATGAATATGGCGCATTCGGCATCACCGCGAATAATATCTGCCCGGGGTATACGCGCACCGACCGCCTGGACGATCTGGCCGGGATGATGGCCGCGCGAACCGGTGCCACGACGGAAGAAGTGTTTGCTGGGTGGAAGAAACTCATTCCGGCGGGGCGCCTTGGCAAGCCGGAGGAATTTGCATCCGTGGTGACTTTCCTGGCTTCGGAAAAGGCCAGTTACGTGAACGGAGTTTCGCTGACGATTGATGGAGGCACGACCAGGAGCCTGCTCTAACGCCGCATGCCGCCCAGCCCACGTACATTGACACTTTCGGTGACGGAAGGTTTGTTCGCGATCGTCAAGCTTTCCCACGACGCAGCCATTCCGGACTGGGCGAATGCCGGCGCATTTTCGTCGGTTACGCGCACGGCGGAAGAATTGTCCCTGGTCACTGCCGAGTGCAATGTGCCGGCGCAGCTTGGCGCATCAAGGGGCTGGCGGATGTTGAAAGTACAGGGGCCGTTCGCGTTTACCGAAGTCGGCGTTGTGGCTGCGCTGGCAAATCCCCTGGCGCGCATCGGCGTGGGCATCTTTATCGTGTCCACCTTCGATACGGATTATCTCTTCGTGCAGCAGGAAGAAATTGCTTTGGCGGTGGAAGCGCTGGAGCACGCGGGCCATCGAATCCTGAATCTCGAATTGCTGACTTCATAGAGACTCACAAGGAGCATGTGGAATGATCGTGCAAATTACCCAGAGGACTTGGAGAACATGGTTCAGATGCGCGGCGCTCTTTTTTGTCTGCTCGCTGGCGAGCGCCATGTCGCTCCGCGCGGATGAGCCTTACGCGCGCGACCGGAACTACGACCTGGAACACTCCAAAGTGGCGATGCGCTTCGAGCCGGAACAACGCAAAGTGATTGGAGATGTTACGCACACTTTGACGCTGCTGCGCGATGGCCTGGAGACGATCTCCTTCGATTCCGTAGGTCTGCAGATCGAGAACGTTCACCTGAACAAAAGCGCCGCGAAGTTTGAAACCACACCAGCCAAGTTGGTGGTCACTCTGCCCAAGGGCGCGAAGGCCGGCGCTAAATTCGACGTGGAGATCAAATACCACGGCATCCCCAGTAAGGGCCTCTATTTTATCTTGCCCAATAAGGACTACCCGAACCGCCCGCTGCAAATCTGGTCGCAGGGCGAATCGGAGGATACACGCTATTACTTGCCGACCTATGATTATCCGAACGACCGCCTGACGACGGAGACCATCCTGACAGTTCCGGCAAGTTGGCTGACCATTTCGAACGGCAAGCTGCTCGGCGTCACCGACGCCAGCGACGGGATGAAAACCTGGACGTGGCGCGAATCGCAGCCAAGCTCCACCTATCTCTTTACGATCGTTGCGGGCGATTTCGTGGAACTGAAAGATTCCTGGCACAACATTCCGGTCACCTATTACGCGCCTAAGGGCCGCGAAGATCGCCTGGCGCCGAATTATTCCCGAACTCCAGCGATGATTGAGCTTTTCAGCAAAACTCTTGGAGTGGAATATCCCTGGGAAAAATATGCGCAGGTGATGGTGGATGAATTTGTCGCCGGGGGCATGGAAAACTCCAGCGCCACCACGAACACCGCGGAATCGCTGCGCAATCCGAAGCTGGTCCCCGAATATCCGGAAGACGAAGATCCCCTGATTTCGCACGAACTGGGGCACCAGTGGTTCGGGGATCTGGTGACGACAAAAGACTGGGGCAACATCTGGCTGAACGAGGGCTTCGCCACGTTCATGGAGACGGTCTGGGCCGAATCGCATTTTGGAAAAGACGCCGCGGATTATCAGCGTTGGCAGGATGCGCGCGAATGGTTCGCGATGCACGCGCTCTACGCCGAACCCATCGTGCGTTACGACTTCGACGATTCCAGCGAATTCGACGGCAATGCCTACGATAAAGGCGGCTGGGTCCTTTATATGCTGCGACGCCAACTGGGCGAACAGGCTTTTTACGCCGGGCTGAAGCATTACCTCGAGGTCAACCGCGGCAAGAATGTGACCACGTCCGATCTGACCAAGGCGATCGAAGAGGCCACGCACACCAACGTGGACCAGTTCTTCCGGCAGTGGATTTATGGGGCCGGCGCGCCGGAACTGGCGGTCAGCTGCGCCTTTGACGAGGCCAAGAAGCAGGTAGCGATGACTGTGAAGCAGACGCAAAAGCGCGAGGGGCGCGTTGGACTATTTACTTTTCCCGTGGACGTGGAAGTCACGACCGCCAGTGGGCCGAAACTTTATCCCATACACGTGACGCAAGAATCGGAAGTTTTCACGTTTCTGGCGGATTCGGCTCCATTGATGGTGCTGTTCGACAAAGGCACGCAAATTTTGAAGTCGGTAGAGTTCAAGAAAGACAAAAAAGAATTGCTCTACCAACTCAAGAATGCGGGCGAAGTGGCGGATCGCGCCGACGCCGCCGAGGAACTGGCGAAAATCAAAGGAGATGACGCAGTGGTCGCGAGCCTTGGCGACGCCCTGCGGAACGACAAGAGCGCCGGTGTGCGGCAAACAGTAGCCGAGGCATTGGGGCAAATCGGAGGCGCGGCGGCCTCCAAGCAGTTGCTGGACTCGCTAAACGCCACGAAGGAACCCCTGGTTCGCGCAACGATTGTGCAGGCCCTGCAAAATTTCAAGGATGACACTGCAATCGTCACGCGGCTGGAAGCGATTGCGCGCGAAGACTCTTCTTACCGCACACGCGGCGCGGCTTTGCGTGCCCTTGGCTCGATGAAGGCGCCGGGAGCATACGACACGCTGGTGGCCGCGGTGAGCGGTGATTCTCCTGACGGCTTCCTGCGCAATGCCGGACTAAGCGGGCTCGGCTCACTGGGTGACGACAAGGCCGTGCCGCTGATCCGCGAGTGGACCGCGCCCGGCAAGGAGATGGATTCGCGGCAAGCGGCGATCCTCAGCCTCGCGCATCTTGCGAAAGACAACAAGGATCTGACGCAGTTCATTGCCGGCTTCCTGCAATCCCCGGATTTCCCCATTCGCCGTACCGCTGTTGTTGCACTGGGAGTTCGGGGCGATGCCTCTGCCATTCCGGCCCTCGAAGCGATGCTGCAGAGCAAGGACCTGAGTATCGAAATGGCGCCCATGATCAAGGAGCAGATTGAACGCCTGAAAAATCCCATGGCCAAGGGCGGCCACCACGGCATGGAGCATCCGGAGAACAATGCCGGTGCCAAGCCGCAGGAAGACGAACGGCTGGGTCACCTGGAGCAGCTCGTGGAAGAGATGAATAACCGCTTGAAGGAAATCGAGAAGCGCTTGCCGCCGGCGCCGAAACAGTAGCGGTCGACCGGCTACGGCTCGGCGAGCAGTATCCGAAGGTCGCGCAAGTTATTGCCGGTGGGCCCGGTCAGGATCGCGTCGTCGAGTTTGGCGAAAAATGTGTACGCGTCGCTGCGCTGGAAATGACTCGCAGGGTCGAGTCCTAGTTGCCGTGCGCGTGCTAGCGATTCGCCGTCCGCCACCGCGCCCGCTGCTGGACTATTGCCGTCCACTCCATCCGTTCCCGCGCTGAGCACCGTGATTTTTCTTCCGGCGATTTTTTCCACGCAGGCCAGAACAAACGCGGAATTTCTGCCGCCCACGCCCTTGCCTGTCACCGGAGAGCTTAGTTCACCATCGGCGATCAGCGCCACGCGCTCGCCAGGATTCTCCTTTTGCCATTCTGTTAACTTTTGCAGGAGCGCATCGGCTGCCTGCTCCACCGGCCAATCGTCGGTGGAATTGTCGCAGCAGGCAAAATAACCGTGCGATTCCGCCGCATGGTGCGCGGCGTGGAAAAGATCGTGCATGCCCAGCAGCAATTCAAAATGGGCGTTGCGAAACGCGGGATGGCCGGGCTTCGGCGTCTCGGGCATTTCCCCCTCGTCCAGCCAGCGCGCCACGATCCCGGGAAATTTTCCGCGTAGTTGATATTCGTTCAGCACGCGCTGGACATCGGCGAGCGTTGAGGAATCGGGCAGGGTCGGGCCGGACGCGAGCGCGTTTTCCTTGCCGGCGGGCACGTCCGTAACGGCCAAGGTGATTTTCGTAGCTGCAGGCGCCGCCAGCGCCAATCGGCCGCCCTTTACCGCGGAAAGATGGCGCCGCACCGTGTTCATCGCCTCGATCGGCGCTCCGCAAGTGACCAGCGCGTGATTTACCGCCTGCAAGTCTTCCAGGCGCATGCCTGGAATCAACGGCAGCTCCGTCAGCGCGGACCCTCCGCCAGAGAGTAGAAAAAATACCGTGCTTTTTTCATCGGCTACCTTGAGTAAGGAGAGGATGGCTTCGGCGGCTTGCCAGCTGCCCTGATTTGGATCCGGATGCCCGGCGACAAAATATTGCAGGCCAGCTACCGCTTGCGACAGTTCGGTCGGTGAGGCAACGACGCCCCGGAAGGCGTAGCGGTCCGGCAAAAAGTCGCGCAGCCCGGACACCATGGCGTGAGCGGCTTTGCCGATGGCAACAACGTATAGCGGCTCGTGCTGCGGCAGCAGAACACTTTCTTTTTCCAGAATTAACGTTTGGCCATCGAGAGAAAGCTTTCGTTGCATCACGCCGGGAATGTCCAGCGCCGCAAGCGTTTGCCCGAAAATCTGCCGCGCGAGTTGCTTTCCGGAGTTCATGGAAGAAGATCTTCGCGAATCAGGATTTCTTCAGCACCGAAGCATTGAGCATGTTCGGCGGCATCTGCCCCTTAAAAAGCGCCGCAACGTTGCTGGCAGCCTTCACCGCCATCTTTGTGCGCGTTTCCGTGGACGCCGAGGCCAGATGCGGGGCCAGGACCACGTTCGACCTCTTGAGGCCGGGATGGATGAACGGTTCATTTTCGTACACGTCTAGCGCCGCACCTGCAATTTTTTTTGCCTCCAGCGCGGCGACGAGGGCGGCTTCGTCCACCACCGGGCCGCGCGACGTGTTGATCAGAAATGCGGATGGCTTCATGCGGTAAAATTTCGGCCCATCAAACATGCCACGCGTGGTCGGCGCCAAGGGAACGTGCAGGCTGACGAAATCCGATTCGGCCAGCAAGGAATTCATATCGCGATATTCGGCATTCAAGGATTTCACTACGTCGGCCGGAGCCTTCACGGCATCGGTATAGATCACTTTCATTTGAAAACCGGAAGCGCGGCGAGCCATAGCGCGGCCGATGCGCCCGAACCCGACGATGCCCAATGTTTTTCCCCAGATGTCCGCGCCGCACAATTGATCCAGATTCCAGCCCTTCCAGTTGCCGGAGCGTGCCAGTTGCTCGCCCTCCGCCAGCCGGCGCGCCACCGCCATCATCAAGGTCCAGGCGAAGTCGGCGGTGGTTTCGTCCAGCACACCCGGCGTGTTGGTGGCCACCACGCCGCGCTTCGTGCAGGCTTCCACATCAATATTGTCAAAGCCGACGGCGACATTCGCTGCGATGCGGAGTTTCGGAGCGGCCCGCAAAAGCTCGTCATTCACTTTTTCGGTCAATAGGCAGACCAACGCCTCTTTGTCTTTCACGCGGCGCAGCACTTCCTCGCGAGGAGGGCGTTCTTCGTTTGCCCAATATTCAGCGTCAGCGGCAGCGTCCAGAATGTTGCGGGCTTCCTCAAACAACGGATGGGTTACGTACACTCTCGGTTTGGCCATTCGCTCCTCTTGTTGGCGGGCTTTTACACTAGCACACGCTGCCGGGTTGGCGCAGCGCGCCATTGCCACGCTGCCGCGTGAATTACTATAGTGGGAGCGCCGCGAAAGTTGCCGCCGCTTATCCATGGACCCTGCTCTCATCCACGAACTGAAATCGCTTCTCGGTCCCGCTGACGTTTTGTCGCAGCAGGAAGACCTGCTGATGTACGAATTCGATGGCTCGGTTGAAAAGGGCAGGCCCGACGTTGTCGTCTTCCCGCACACAGCGCAGGACGTTTCCCGGATCGTCAAGGTTGCCAATCGATTTCAAGTTCCGATCGTTGGCCGAGGCGCGGGCACGGGACTCTCCGGCGGCGCGCTGGCTCGCGGAGGCGGCGTGATGATCGTCTTTGCGCGTATGAACCGCATCCTGGAATTGGACCTGGAGAATCGCCGCGCCGTCGTCCAACCCGGCGTGGTCAATCTGGATATCACGCGCGCCGTAGAGGACGCCGGACTTTATTTTGCGCCGGATCCCTCCAGCCAGAAATCCAGCACCATCGGCGGCAACGTCGCGGAAAATGCCGGCGGGCCGCACACACTTGCGTGTGGATTGACAACAAATCATGTCTTGGCACTGGAGATGGTCCTCCCCGACGGCGAAATTGCGCGCATCGGGAGCCGCCACGGTGACGCGCCCGGCTACGATTTGTGCGGCCTCTTTGTGGGAAGCGAAGGCACGCTGGCACTGGTAACCGAGATCACCGTGAAGCTCTCGCGCAAAGCCGAATTGGTGAAGACGCTGCTGGCCATTTTCGATGCAGTGCCAGATGCTTCGCGTACGGTGGCGGAAATTACTGCGAAGGGCATCACTCCCGCCGCCTGCGAAATGCTCGATGGGTGGACGCTCGGCGTGATCGAGGACTATATCCACGCCGGATTTCCACGCGACAGCGCGGCGGTGCTGCTGATGGAAGTGGAAGGCCCGCGCGAGGCCGCGGAATCGCAGGCCGCTGCCGTGGCCGCAATCTGCAACACCAACCACGCGCGGGAAGTCCGTACGGCCCGTGATGACCGCGAGCGCGACCTCTTGTGGAAAGGCCGCAAAAACGCGTTTGGGGCGATGGGGCGCCTCGCGCCGGCTAACTATGTGCTGGACGGAGTGATTCCACGCTCGAAACTTCCGGAGGCACTGGAGCGGATTCGGGAAATTGGAACGAAGGCGGGCTTTCGAATCGGCAATATTTTTCATGCCGGAGATGGGAATCTCCACCCCACGATCTTGTTCGATCCGCGCGAAGCCGGCCAATTATCGAAAGCAATCTCCACGGCGGAGGAAATTATCCGCATGTGCGTTTCTCTTGGTGGCACGCTCACCGGCGAGCACGGCGTGGGCATGGAGAAAAATGAATTGATGCCGCTGCTTTTCGGCGATGCGGATTTCGATCTGATGCGGCGGATCCACGATGCCTTCAATCCTGATTCTTCTCTAAATCCGGGCAAGATTTTTCCTATCAGCAAAGGCTGCGGCGAAATTCGCACGCGAAGGCGCGAACAGATCGCTGGCTCTCCGGGATGACCTCCACGGCAAATTTATCCACTCGATTGGAAGGTTTGCTCGGTGGCGGGCGAGTAGTCGCCTCCGAAACGCAATCCCGCGAATACGCGATTGCGGGCCGCGCTCCGCACGCGGTCGTGAAGCCCGCGCACGCGGAGGAGGTAGCCGAAGTAGTTCGTTTTGCCGTGGCGGAGAGACTCGGCTTGGTCTGCTGCGGCGCGCGCAGCAAACTGGAAATCGGCATGCCACCGCAACACTATGACCTTGCGGTGGATCTCACTGACATGGTCCAGATTGCGCATTACGATCCCCCGGATTTGACGCTGAGTGTGGACACAGGCTTGCCAGTGGCGGAATTGAGTAAGGTGCTGGCCGCGCAAAACCAATTTCTGCCGCTGGCCGTGCCATGTTTTGCAAGCTCCACCATCGGTGGCACTGTCGCGTCCGGCATTGATTCCACGTTGCGCCTGCAATACGGCGCGGCGCGCGATCTGCTGATCGGCGCAGAATTCGTGGATGGCACAGGCCGGTTGTGCCGGAGCGGCGGGCGGGTCGTCAAAAATGTGACCGGCTACGATCTTCATAAACTTCTGATCGGATCGCTCGGGACACTTGCCGCCATCACCCGGCTGAATTTCCGCACCTATCCGCTGCCAGCGCTGCGCGGTGGTTTTCTAGCGAGCTTTTCCTCGCCGGATACCGCGCTTGCTTTTCGACGCGAACTTCTCGATTCCGGTTTGCCATTCACGAGCGTGGAACTGTTCGATGGACATTTTGGGGAGTTGCTCGCCAAATTGCGGAAAGAAGAAAACCCAGCGATAGATGAGTTGCTCCCCAACGGAGAATGGTGCGTGTACGCCGCATTTGGGGGCAATGAAGCCGTCGTTCGCCGGATTCAACGGGAATTGCACGAACGCGCCACCCAGCACAACGCAGCGCTCGCTGAACTTCTCGATGATCCCAGCAATCGGGCATGTGGCGACGTATTGCGGGAAACATTTGATTGGTTGCGGCGGGCTGCTCCCCAAGTCGCAGTCTTACGCATTGCGAAGCGGCGTGTCACTCCCGCGGATCTCACCAAATTTCTGAAAGTCTCTGCGAGCGCTGCATTTCGCCCTGTGTTGCTGCTCTCCGGCAGCGGAACCGCGCTTCTCGCCATGCTTTGCGAGAACGATGAAGAGCCGCAGCGAACCGCACTGGCAAGCGGCGTGACCGAATTGCTTTCGTACGTAAACAGTGAGCAAGCAACCGCAACGATCCTGCGCGCACCGGATTGGCTGAAGGAACGCTGTAACGTTTGGGGGCCACCCCGGCCGGATTTTCCATTGATGCAGCGCGTGAAAGCATCCTTCGATCCGCAAAATATTTTCGCCCCCGGCCGCTTCGTGGGAGGTCTCTGACCCTTGGCCGTGCAACCTCCGATCCCCGGCACAGTTCCCACTTATGAGGATTTTTCGCGCTGCATTCATTGCGGCCTGTGTCTGAGTCATTGCCCCACATATCGTTTGTGGCAACTCGAATCAGACTCGCCGCGCGGCCGCATCCGCCAGATGCTTCTGGTCGAGCAGGGTGAACTCCCCATTTCCGACGGGTTCGTCCAGCACATCGACCGGTGCCTCGACTGCCGTTCCTGCGAAACCGCCTGCCCCTCCGCGGTGGACTACGGAAAGCTGGTGGAGCACGCCCGCGCGCGCATCGAAAACGAGTACCGGCGCCCGTTTTTTTCGCGACTAACGCGGAATTTCGTCTACCGGCGTCTGCTGCCTTATCCGGAACGAATCGCCACGACTGCTAAATTGCTGCGCCTATACCAGACTTCCGGATTGCAGGCCCTCGCAAGAGCCACGGGAATTCTCAAACTCCTGGGGCTTGCCGAACGCGAACTGCTCCTGCCACCGGTGGATCACCAATTCTTCTTCGAGCAACTCGGCAAGACTTATCCCGCGAAAGGCACCCGCCGCGCCCGCGTGGCCTTCTTCGCAGGGTGCCTCGCAAATGTCACTTTCACGGCTCTGAACGAAGCAACGATCCGCGTCCTCACGGCGAACGGGTGCGAGGTCATAATCCCCGGCGGCCAATTCTGCTGCGGCGCCTTGCCGCTCCATGCCGGAGTGCGCGATATCGCCCGCGATCTGGCCCGCAAGAATCTCGCCGCCTTCCGCGCTGGAAATTTCGATGCGACCGTCACCAACGCCGCAGGTTGCGGCTCAACGCTCAAGGAATACGACCGCCTGTTCACTCCCGGCGAACCCGAACACGCCGCCGCATCCGCCTTCGCGAAAAGCGCCCGCGACGTCACGGAATTTCTCGCCACACTCGGGCTCTCCGCGCCGCTCCAGCCCATTGCAGCCCGCGTCACCTACCAGGACTCCTGCCACCTGCTCCACGGCCAGAAAATTCGCGAAGCTCCCCGTCAGTTACTGCGAGCGATCCCCGGCCTGGAATTTGTGGAATTGCCCTACACGGATATTTGCTGCGGCTCGGCTGGCGTCTACAACGTCACGCAAACGGAAGCCTCCCTGGATCTTCTAGCTGAAAAAATGGAGCACGCGAAGTCCACGCGCGCGCAGATCATCGCTACGGCAAATCCAGGGTGTCTGCTGCAGCTGCGGGCGGGAGCAAAACTTCACAACACGGGGCAGGAAGTGCTGCACGTCATCGAGCTGCTGGATCGCGCAACCAGAAACAACCAATAGCAATGGATTTTTCTTAGCGTTCGCCGATCAGATACCGGCAGCCCTGCGGCCCGGTCTTGGCGGAGTGCCGAATTCCCGCCGGCAAATTGCACCGGTCACCGGTGTGGTAAGTCTTCGTCTCCCCGTCCATGGTCAGCGTCATCTCGCCATGCAGGATAATGTGTGCCGATTCTGCGCGGTGCTGGTGCTCGGGGTGGCTTACATCGGGACCATCCTCCCACACGTACAGGTGGGCGTAGCCTTCCCGGATCAATTGTTCCGCAAGGTCCTTTTCTTCCATAAGCCCAATCATATATCGATTTCCCAGCGGAGGAGTACATCTAGTACAGGTAGTCCAGAGACGACTACGCCCTCACCGCAGCAATGGGGGTAGCTGCAATGAGGGCGCGCCGTCTTCAGGAGAGAAGATCGATGTGCCGAGCCTGATTACTCGGTTGGCGGTGCCGCCGCAGGCGTGCCCGCACCGGGCCCGCGATGTCCACCGCGCGGTCCACCGTGGCCTTGCGTCACGGTGTAATCCGCGGGCACGGCAAACAGGGTAGCCGCCGGTTCCTGGCGTTGCAGGTTGGTGACCGTATAAGTGGTGGTGCCAAACCGTGGATCGTTGCGGGTGCTCTTCACCACGATTTGCAGGTCCGCCGAATACCAGCGCTCGTTCACTATGGTGATGGGCTTATCGTTGCCGATCTGTCCGGCAGGAATCGTGCGCGTATAGCGAGTGCCCTGGGCCGAAATCCCGTTGACATTCTGCGTGCCGAGATCGTCTTTCTTCAACGTACCGTTGGCGACTTCTTCTTCCAGGCGCGCGTCAAACTTGTTCTGCAAGGCGTCGGGATTTTTCTTGCCGCCCATCCGCGCGGGCAGTTGCACGGCCGTCCTGGTGTCCGGGTGGAGCTCAAACGCGGTGCCGGCAACAGGGTCGTGGATCAGGATAAACGTCTTCGGCTGCCCGTTTGCCTCCAGCGGCCCAATGGCCGGCATCGTGGTTTCCCGGCGCACGCGTCCCTGCGAATCACGTTCCACGCTGGCCTGAATCTTCCGGTTGATGCTCGTGCCATCAGCAAGCGTCTGTGTGGTCACAATCACGGTGATCGCGGAGTACGGCGCCCCGGTGACGACTTTGCCCGGATGCATCTCCTCGAAACCCAAAATCTCCATGCGCGGGCCCATTTCACCCGGCCCCATGCCACCATGCGGAGGCGGCGGGCCGTCCGGCGGGGGCTCCTGTGCACTCAACATCGCGGGACTCGCCAGCAGCGCTCCGGACAGTACAGCTAGCATCCAATTCTTACCCATTCCAGTTCTCCTCTACTTCTCTCCCGATTTTTCTCTTGCGCGCGCGGACAGCGAACCGCGCAAAAACTAATTCGTTGCTTCCGGCAAACGGTACGCTTGCGGCTGCCCGTCGGCCCCCACCAGCAGGTCCACCTGCACCACATCGTTTGCGTGTTCTTCATCCACGGTCAGACCCAAGGCACTCAGCGACCCACGTTGCATTTGCACGCGAACCACGTTGCTGTCGTCCTGCAGGCCGGGGAATGCGCCCGGAATCAGGGCAAACTCGTGACCATCATTTTCGGCGATCAGCGTTCCGCCAAGTTCGGGCCCGGCAGCTTCAGGAACCAGTTTCTGTTGCGTCACGGGCTGCATTTGCGCCACGGTCACACTCTTCTGCCGTTGCCAGAAAAACAGGGAACCCCCAACCAACACAATCGTGGCAGCCGCCAGCAGCCAGCTTGCGAAAACCGCACGATCGCGGTTTTTGTCCGTCGTGTGCCGCGTGCGAAATTCCTGCCGCAGCCGCATCTCCACGCGAGAGGGCGTCACTGCCCCGGCGGTTGCCAGGCCCAGATCGTGCAAGTCCGCGCGCAGCCTCCCGGAGCTCTCGTACAGCGCCGCGCAGGGCGCGCAACTCCGCAGATGATCCAGCGCCGCGGCGGATTCCGGCACACCCCCGAAAAGATCCAGGTCCAGCCCCAGATTGGCAAATTCATCGCAATTCATCTTTGCTTCTCCCACAAACTCTTATTCTTAATGCCCGGCATTCGCGCGTTTCGGCAATTCGCGCAACATTTCCAGCTTTGCCAGCAGCAGCGCGCGCCCGCGATGAAGCCTGGACCGCACCGTCCCGAGCGGGCATTCCAGAACCCGCGCCGCCTCTTCGTAACTCAACTCTTCCAGTTCACAAAGCACCACGGTTTCACGAAACTCGGCGGGAAGCGAAAGGACCGCGGAGCGCACGCGTTCGCGCCTCTCCCGGATCTCCGCCCAATGCGCCGGGGTACGCTGATCCGCGGCATCAAGACTTTTGGACTCGCCATCCTCGCCGCGAACTTCCAGCGGCAATTCCCGCGGCAGCCGCTCCAGATGTTTCATCACCCGGTTTCGCGCAATGCCATAAAGAAATGCGCCGAGCGGCCCGCGCGAGGGATCAAATTTTTTCGGTTCGCGAACCAGCGTCATGAACACGTCCTGAACAATCTCTTCCGCGGCCCAGGCGTGGCCCGTCATGCGCAGCGCAAAACGGTAAATTTGCGCCTGATGGCGGCGGTAGAGCTGCGTAAAGGACTCTTCGTCGCCTTTCGCCGAGCGTTTCAGCAGGACGTCGTCTCGTTCCTGTGCCTCGATTTGCATGTCTCCCGATGGACGCCCGGTCACTTAGACTATTCCCGGGTGGCGGGTGGAAAGTTCCCGTGGTTATCGCAAGGGAACTGACCAATCGCAGCCTGTCCATCCTCCCTGGATAAGATAAACACTGGCAATGGCTTAGAAGTTGTGCGATTCACGGGCCCTCGTCGGAGTGCCTTAGTGCTTCTTGCCGGGACGGAACATGTTCCCCGCAACGCGGGTCACCACGCGCCGGGGCACCAGGCGCTGCGAGTGCGCTCCCAGGTAATTCCCGAAGCCTGAAATCACGTAACTCTTGCCCTTCGCCAAGGCCTGCAACCCGGTGCGCGCCACCTTTTCCGCCGTTTCCTGGTTCTTCCTCGCGAACTGCTCTTGCCCGGCAACGGTGTGAAATTCGGACTCCGTCGAGCCGGGACAAAGCGCGCAGACGCGTATCCCGTGGGGCTTCATCTCTTCGGCCAACCCCTCGGCGAAAAACAGGTCAAACGCCTTAGTCGCCGCATAGGTCGAAATATAGGGCACCGCCTGGAACGCCGCGGTCGAAGCCAGGATCAGGATGTCGCCGCTTCGCCTTGCCACCATGTCCGGCAGGAAGAGGCGCGTCAGATAAACCATAGCGGTGCAGTTTACTTCCACCATGTCCAGCAGGCGTTGCGTTTCCACCTGCTGCAGCTCACCATACTGGCCGAAGCCGGCGTTATTGATCAGCAGATCGATGCGCAGACCTTTTTCCTTGGTAAAGTCGAAAATTTGCTGTGGCGCTTCCCGCCGCGCCAGGTCTGCAGCAAATACCTGCGTTTGAACGCCGTGTTTTTTGGAGAGGCCGCGCGCCACTTCCTGTAGGCGTTCCAGCCGTCGCGCCGTCAACACCAGGTGCGTGCCGCCGGCCGCAAGTTCTTCGGCAAGGGCCACGCCGATGCCCGCACTTGCACCGGTGACCAGGGCCCATTTGCCCTTCCATTCGCTGATCATTTCATTTGACCTCGGAGGATTCTGACCTCGGGGAGATTGTACTTCAAGCGGAGTCGGCGGAATTGGGCTTGCCAATTCTCAGCACGGAGTCTTTGATCCGCGTGCCGTGGTGCTTCATGCGGTCCATCAATCGCTTTGCCCACACAAACTCGGCGGCCAGCAGCGTCAGGCCGAAAAAGATTACCAGCCACCCCGGCCCCGGCGTGAACAACATGATCGCTCCCAGGGCCAATAGGGTGAACCCGGCAAGCACTTTGAAGAAGCGGCGAACCTGATCGATGGTGCTAAATTGCATGGAATCCTCGGGGGCGGAGGCGGGGGAATTCTCATTGTGACCGGAAAGCTTGTTCCCGGCAACCGGATGTGCTTTTCCAGCAAACCCGGCAATTCCGCTTAGCGATTAAGAACCATTACTCTGAATCAGGAATAAGCGCTGGTGGGGTGCGCACCTGCGTGAGGGCTACGAGCGTGGAGCAACGTTCTTTGCAGGACGCCTTGCCAACCGCCAAAAACACAAGGAATGCCAGGCCCCGTTTCCAATCCAAACGTAAATACATATCCCAACAGCTGGGATGGAAACGGTGAGCCTGAAGATTGCGGGATCTAAGAGTGCTTACTGAACCGAAGTTCCTGCTGAAAATCTGAATAAGTATGGCGGAGAGGGTGGGATTCGAACCCACGGTACGGTTTCCCGCACGCTCGCTTTCGAGGCGAGTACTTTCAACCGCTCAGTCACCTCTCCGCAGCGATTGGTCTTATTTTAACAGAGAGGCGCGTTCGCGGGCTATGCCACTTTCCATGCGAATTTCCGGTCTATCGGCGCAACGCGGGTTCAGCGCCTGGCAGCAAAAAATCTTTGAAGCAGGGAGGCGGCCTCTTCCGCGTGAACTCCCGACGTGACTTCCACCTGATGATTCAATTTGGGGCTGGTCAGGAGTTCAAAGCAGGTGCGAAACGCCCCGCCTTTCGGATCATCCGCTGCGTAAACCACTCGCGGCACCCGCGCCTGGATGATGGCTCCCGCACACATGGAGCAAGGCTCCAGTGTCACGTACAGCGTCGCATCGGTCAGGCGATAGTTTCCAAGTTTCTGGGCGGCTGCGCGCAACACCACAATCTCCGCATGGGCCGTAGGGTCGCAGTCGCGGATGGTGCGGTTTCCGCCGCGCGCCAACACTTCATCGCCTCGAACCAGTATCGCGCCGATGGGCACTTCATCAGCCTCGAAGCATGAACGCGCCTCCTCCATCGCCAGTTTCATGAATTCCGAATCGATCATATTTGCAGGCCAGAGAATAACATGACCCCAAGCTTCCGCTCCGGATTCCTTCCCACTCGCGCGAGAATTTGCCGCGAGATTCCTTGACATCCAGCCAGTTGCAAAAGAGACTGTGAACATGAACGAAATTGTCGAGCCCGCGCGGTATTCGCAATAAAAAACTCCATGGAAATCCGCAGAGATCCCGTAACGCAGAGTTGGGTGGTATCCGGCCAGCGCGAGCGCTCGGAAGAACCGGATGTGCCGTGTCCTTTCGATGCACCTGCAATCGATAGCCTTAAGCCAATTTTATCTTCGCCCGCCGAAGGTCCGTGGAGAGTGCGTGTTGTTCCGCATCCCGAGCCACTCTATCGCGTCGAAAATGATCCCGGCCGGGCCGCCGAGGGCATCTACGACAAAATGGGACCGCTCGGCGCTCACGAATTGATCGTGGAAACGCCGCAGCATGACAAGCGCCTCTCGCAATTGGCTGACGATGAAATTGATACCGTCGTCTCCGTCTGGGGATCACGCATCGCGGACTTGAAAAAAGACTCCCGTTTCAAATACGTCACCGTCTTCAAGAATCAAGGGACACAGGCCGGAGAGGAATGGGCCCACGCGCATTCCCAGGTGACGGCCACCATTTTTGTGCCGCGCCGTATCAAGTACGAACTGGCCTCCGCGCACGATTGGTACAAAGAAAAAGAACGCTGCGTTTTTTGCGATGTGGTGCGCCAGGAAGAAAAGCTTGGCAAGCGCATCGTGGACGTGCAAGGCGATTACTACGCTCTATGCCCCTATGCATCGCGGGTTCCCTTTGAGATATGGGTCCTGCACCGGCGCCACAACCACCTGTTCGAACAACCGCGGCCGGGTTCCAATCGCCGGCAACTGGCAGCTCTTCTGGGCCGGGTGTTGCGGCGTCTGGAAAAAATCGCTCCGGCATTTCATCTGGTGGTTCACACCGCGCCGAACACGCGAAATAAAAAAGGCGAGCTATCTGGCTACTGGAAAACGCTCTCCGAGGATTACCACTGGCACATCGAAATTATGCCCATCCTGGAAAAGCGCAGCAAGTCCTACAGCATCAAGGAAGTTTATTTCAACGCCATGCTTCCAGAGCAAGCAGCGGAACAATTGCGCTCGGTCGATCCGAATACATGAGCATCCCTCGCCGCCGCGATTCGCAACGTGGGGGCGTACTTGGCACCCTAATCGGGTTGCTGTTCCTGGCGGTTTTTTGTTTTCTGATCTATTGGGCGCGCCACCCAATCATGCGCTACGCAGCCGAATCGTGGGTTGTGGACGCACCCGCGGCCCACGCCGATGCTCTTCTTCTGCTCGGAGACGATAATTTTTACGCCGACCGCGCCACGCGCGCCGCGGAACTGATCCGCCAGGGTGTGGCACCATTTGTGGTCGCCAGTGGCCGCCGCCTGCGTCCCAGCGCGGGGATTGCCGAACTCCTGGAGCACGATTTGATCGAGCGCGGCGTTCCCAAGGAAAAAATTCTGCCGTTCGCCCAGGATGCCGAAAACACTGAGGAAGAAGCCAAGGCCCTCGCAAAATTCTCTGCCGAACATCATTTTCGCAGTGTGATCGTCGTAACGTCCAACTATCACACGCGGCGCGCGCGTTACATTTTCGAAAAAGTCTTCCCGCGCGGCGTCGAAGTATCCGTCGCCAGTGCCCGGGACGGCGATTTCGATCCCGATCGCTGGTGGGAAAAACGCAAATCCGAAAAGCTCTTCACGCACGAGCTGACCGGTATGTTGGTGGCAATGTGGGATTTTCATTCCTCGCCCGCGGGCGAAAAATAAGGGAAGATTGCCGCAGTCAATTCTTCATTGCCCGGTGCCCAACCTATAAACTTTCTCGTCACATTTGCCGTATAAAATTGAGACCTTGCTCTTTACACCATATAAGTGCTGTAATATCTTAGTCTTTCTGAGTCGCAGTAAGCCTCCAGCCCTCGATTCGCGACTTTGGAGAATTAATCCCGCGCAGAGGTGTCTTCATGTGGCGTAAAGAAGATGGGCGTCAGCAAAGCCCCAACGAAATTTCCACAAGTCCTGCAAATTCAACTCCTTCACCGGTTCCAGCGGCACCTGCTCCAAAGCCTTCGTTTTCCGCAGCCCCCGTTTCTCCAAACGCCGTCGCCTGTGTCAGTCAAGGTATCCGGATTAAGGGCGAAATCACCGGCGCTGAAGATTTGTTCATCGACGGAAACGTGGAAGGCAAGCTCAATTTTGTGAATTCCGTGCTTACCGTCGGGCCCAACGCCACCGTCAAGGCCGATATCACCGCTCGCGAAATCGTTGTTCGCGGCCGCGTGCATGGAAAACTGGAGGGCTCCGATCGCGTCCAGCTCTGGGGCTCCGCGCGCGTGAACGGCGATATTCATGCCGATCGCGTGTCCATCGAAGAAGGAGCGGAGATTCACGGCAAAATGGAAGCTGGCAAGGCTCCGGCCCGGTTGGCCGAAATGCCGGCATCGAAAAAATCGGAAAATTCCAAAGCAAAAGCGGCCGAATCGGAGCCGGGTCCAGCGGCATCGGGTGCCGCAGTGGCGGGGGCGGACTGACTAAATGGGATTGCTCAATAAACTGGGGCTGGCCATCGGCGCCCAAACCGCTCGCTCCACTTCTGCTGCGCTTCCCACGGAGCGCAACACTCACAATTCCCAAAGCCCAACCATCGCCGTCGGCACCAATCGCGCACCGGAGCTTCAGGAGGCTTCGCGCCTTTCGAATGGATTAAAGGAATTTCTATGGAACCTGGATGGCCTGGGCCGCGGCACTCTTCTGGATCTCGGTCCGGCCTGGCAGACCACGCTGACTTTTTTTATCGAACGCGGGTTTCGCGTGACTTCCGACGACATCTTGCACGAATGGTCTCAATTTCTTGCCGGCCACGAAGCCAGAACCAAGCAGAATCCCACTCCTGAAACCTACGCGGAATCGACACCCGAAGTCCGCGCCAAGCGCTTTCTGGAAGAGAACCTGCAATATCCCGCAGCTTCGTTCGACGCGCTCCTCGTCTGGGACGTACTCGACTATCTGGAGCCCGCGCTCGCCAAGCTCGTGATTTCGCAACTCACTGACCTGCTGCGTCCCGGCGGCGTGGTGTTTGCGATGTTCCACAGCAAAAAACCCGCCGGATTCCAGCGCTATCGCGTGGCAGACACCAGCACGCTGCAAGTCCTATCCGCAAAGCCAATTTTTCCGGCCCAGAAGGTTTACCAGAACCGCGAAATTCAAGAGTTCTTCGGAAGATTTCGCAGTATGAAAAGTTTCATCAGCCGCGATCAACTTCGCGAAACCCTCTTTATCAAGTAAATAAGAAAATCCACAGCGCAATCCACTGAGCAGGGTAGAGATACGCCCTGCCCTGTATTTCTTCGCTTTTTCCTTGCACCGCGCATCCCCGCGGCGTACAAGGAAGCTGTGAGCTAGCAAAGCTCCGGAGGAAATGGATGAATCCACCGGGCTTAACAGCACAACACTGCTAAACACACCGCTCTCGCGGTGCGTGTCGCGCGCGAATGGATTTTGATCACGTCCACTCGTCAAGCGACGCAGCCAAAGAAAAAGAGGGCCCTCATTGAGGGCCCTCTCTATTTTTAAACACGATTTAGGTGATCAGCGGTCCGCCGCATATCTCGCTGCTGCCAGAAACGCCCCCGCAAAATCTCGCGTTGCATGGAAACTACGTCTTTGGCGTGCGAGACGTGCTGTGACGCTTTGCGTGCCGTTTGGAATGGTGATGCCGGTTGTGGTGCTTCGATGCATGCTGTGTGGAGGCATTGCTTTGCGGTTCTGGCGCAGCCGTTTGCGCCACCGCGGATCCGGCCAGCAAACAAAACGTCGCTGCAACTGCGATGAAGAGGCGCTTCACTGGAATCTCCTTTGCAAAATTCCCTGTAAGGGAAATTCAAGCACAGTGGATGGCGCGTGTCAGGAGAAAGAAACAAGAAGGCAGGGGTATGGTTTCGAAAGAGGAAACGTGCCCGTTCAGCCGCCAAACCTGGACATCATCATGTGAATCACGGCGTTCTGTTTCGCGATCACCTGCGCTTGCCACACCAGCGCGATGGACATCAAGCTCATCGCGAAGATGCAAAGCGCCAGCACCAGTCCCATCTGGGTTTCTGACGCAGGCATAATGAAGAAACGACGCATCCAATCCATGGTGGCTCCCCAAGGCTGAGTGGCAAATAGATACAGTAGAGGAAGCAATCGCTTTGCCAAGAAAGCAGCTTGGTTCTGGTACCATCATTACCCCAGCGTTTATGCGGCTTTTTCACTCTTTCTCAATCTGCGCTTCCTGCTACCGGCCCGAAATGTGCAAATTTTGGCACACATAATCCCTACTCTTTCCGTTCGCCCGCGGACCTTTGCAAGGGCTCCGCTTTTTTCTAGAGTTGCCGGGAAACTACGGCTTCCAACGCTGCGGGCCACGTCTCCGCCGCAAAAAGCGGAAGGCTCTTGCCCTTCGGGGATGGCTGCGGAGCTCCGCTGCGGCCCCCCGTGAGCAATAAGGATCGATTGCAAGCAGGGAAGAGTTCCGCTGCCTCCTCGGTTGTCGCAATGCCGATTTTCACGGGATTCGCCCGAAACGACCGCTGGTAAAGCTGGCCAAGGTCCTTCACGCAACCAGCCAAATTCGCCCCGGAAGCCAGCGACCAAAACGCGCCGTCCCGCCGCACCTGCGCCTTGTGTTTGACGGCCTCGCCTTGAAATCTGCCGATATCTTCGTCGGAAGCTCCGGCAAAAAAGAAAAGCTCATCGAAGTCGCGCTGGCGCAGCAATTCCGCCTCGCGCTGCGGCAATCCCACGTTCTGCGAAAGCTCTCGCGGAGAAAGCCCGCGAAGCGCCACCACCTCGATCCCGGTCTCTTCGCTGAGCGTGTCCAGAATCTCCGCCGCTGCCGGCTGCGGGGCGGCGTGCGGGATGCACGTGAACCTTCCCAGCCGCAGGCTGCGCGGTGGTTTCAGGTGAAAGTAATCCTCCGGCAAGTACGCGCCGCAGCCGCCTTCTGCAATAAAGGGGTGGCCAAGGTCAAACTTCCGCAACGTATTGTCGATCTGCAGCCGCCCGCGGCCGGTCACCGGCACCAGCGGAATCTCCGCCTCCGCCAAGCCCTCCACGAACTCGGGAAAGCCGATCAGGGCCTTGCTGGTGAGCCCGATCAGGTTGTCAATCGCGCAAAACACCACGCTGGTTGAACGCAAGTTCATTGTCCGGAAGGTCCCTTCGAATCCCCACGCAGACTATAGCAATTCCGCCAGCGTAAACAAAAAAAGGGCGGGAAGCTTTCGCCACCCGCCCTTTCGGTGAATCGTTCGGACTTGTTTAGTTGCCGGACTTGGCTTGCGAAGCGGACGCTGAAGTCGGGGCTCCTGCCTTTGGCGAGCTCAGATAGCCGCTGATGGTGTTTTTGCCGATCTTGTTGATCACCAGCTCTTCGGCCTGTCGCTGACCATTCGGGTAAAGAATGATCGGCGAATTGATGTTGCGGTTCTTCTCTTCCAGCTTTTTGTCTTCCAGCACCACGGTAACGTTGGCGCGGTTCTTCTTTTCGTTGACGCCCTTCAGCTCAAGCGTGATGTTGCCAACCTTCTGCGGCTGGTTTTTGCCGGTGATTGTGAATTCGATGTAGTCGCGCTCGCCCATGCGGCGGAGCACGTCGATTTCGTCATGGTTCTTCGCGATCAGGGTTCCCAATTCGCTGCGCGCCATGTTGAGATCGTTGTTGGTCTTTGCCAGGTTGTCGCTTACGGTCGCAACCTTGGTATCCACGGTCTTCACGTCATCGGTTGTTGCCTTGGTGGCCAGTTCAGTGTGTACCGAGCTGTCCAGCGCGGTCAGCTTCTCTGTCGTCTGGGTATTGGCTTCGTTGGCCTCGGTGCGTGCCTTGCGCAACTGGCTCTGGGTGATCTTCAACTTGTCGGTGACGACTTTCAGGTCGCCCTGAAGATCTGTGTTTGCCTTCTCATCCGTCGCCAAACGATCCTTCAAGGCGCTCAAATCTTGCTGCTCCGCCTGTTGGACGGCTTTCACCTGATCGGCGACTGCCTGCTTGGCGGCGTCGACCTTGGCAGAGTTCGACCAGCCGAAAAACAGGCCTCCCAGTGCAATCAGCGCCAGAACAGCGATCGCGGGCAATTGCCACGAAGAGCTGCTCTTGTTCTCAACAACCGTATAGTTCTCTGGAATCTCAGACATAATTGATTTCTTCTCCTCACCCCTTCGGGTCGTACGTTACTTTTCGCAGTGTGGCAGCACTTAGATACTGCCTAGGCTGTATATCTCTGGAAGATGTGCAAGATTGGGACCGCTGGCCGGGCCAAGGGTTCACACGCTAAGTACTTGCCGAATGGACAGTTAGGCAACCTGCCCCTAGGGTCAGCCAGTACTAGGTCCTGCAATCTTTACGTATTTGTGAACGTAGTTGGTCAATTCCTACGCTGTGCAAGAATCTTCCACTTTAATTCCAGCCTGGCGAAGTTCCGTGCACAACTGCCCGGGAGACTGAAACTGGATCCCCGTCAGCCCCAGGCGCCTTGCCGCTTCCACAAAGGTGGCGATGTCGTCAATGTAAACGGCCTCTTGGGCAGACACCTTGCAGGCTCGCAACGCCTCCCGATAAATCAAGGGATCTGGTTTGCTGGCGCCTACCACGCAAGAATAGGTGCGGACCGCCTTCGGAAAATAAGCAAAAAAATCGTAACTGGATTCTAGTTTCGCCACATGAATGGGATCGGTATTGGAGAGCAAGCCGAGCTTGTAGTTTCGTGAGAGTTCGACGAAAAGGGAATTCGCCTGTATCGGCTCCGGCCCGAGCGCGGAATTCCAAACCGTGGTGAATTCTTCGAAATTCAAGGAAAGTTGGAAGCGCTTGCATAGGTGCAGGTGCCAGTCACGAGGTGAAATCCGGCCCTCCTGCCAGTCCGGCCACCGGGGATCTTTCTCGATCGCGGACCACAATTCCTCCGGGCTGAGCGGCAATCCCTGTGCCAGCGCGGATTTCACTCCTTGAATGTCCACGCGCACCAGCACCCGGCCAATATCAAAGATCACTGCGCGCAGTTTGGCCATGGGTTAGCGTTCCTCGGGTGTGATGGCCGCAGGTGCGGCTGGCGTCTGCTCTGCCCGGCGCGAACGCCAGATACTTATAATTGCGGGAAGCAGCGAAAGAATAATAACCACCAGAATCACGTAGTGGATCCGCTGGCTGATGTTGGGGATCGTGCGGCCCAATGAATAGCCGCCAAGAATCATCGCCCCCACCCAGAAAATTCCGCCGAAAATGTCGTAAAGCAAGTACTTTGCATATGACATTCGCGCGGCACCCGCCACCGGAGGGCAAAACGTCCGCACGATCGGTACGAACCGGGCCAGAATCACCGCCCGGCCTCCGTATTTCTCGTAGAAATCATGCGCTCGTTGCAAATGGCTGCGGCGAAAAAATAAGGAATCTTCTTTGCGATAGAGTGCCGATCCCGCCGCCCGGCCGATCCAATACCCGATCTGATCGCCCACAATCGCGCAGAGCATCACCGGCAGCAACAGCCACTTGAGGGGAATCACGTCGCCGGCGGAGAGGACGCCAGCTGTGACCAGCAGGGAATCACCCGGCAGAAAAAAGCCCACGAAAAATCCTGTCTCCACAAACACGATCGCGCAGATCAGCGGCGCGCCGCCGGCCCTGATCAGCTCTTTTAACCCTTCCGGGTTGAAAAGCGCGTGAAGAAACTGAAGGATGGAGTCAAACACTCGGCGTTATTCCTGATCGGCGCGGCGATTGGGGCCAGCGCGCCAGCGCGAAAATTTGGAAAAGCGCCCCTGTGAATACGTTAACAGAAAATTGCCGGATTCCGCTCGATTCCTCCCGCAGGCAGAGCAACTTTGTACGGAGTGCAGGACGAGCGGCGCGATTTCTTATTGCAGCGATTCGGCCAACAGAATTTCGCCCTGTTTTCCGAAAGTGGATTGCGCGTCGTTTTGCCGCGCTAACAATTGCTGGACGCGAGGCAACGCCGTCCGTGCCACTGCGGCGCCGGCTTCAATGGCTTCGTCTATCCGATCGAAATCATCCCAGGCGAGCGCTTGCACAGAAGGGCGAAGCACCAGGTCCGCATAGCGCTCCCAGCCTTCCAGTTGATGCTTTTGGGCGGCGCTCACCGCGCGGCTCACCACTTGGAAGATATTGGTCGGTGCTCCGCGCTGCCCGTCATGCAGCCCCACCGAAACGCCCACCACAATTTCCGCTCCCATTTCACGCGCCGCGCGCGTGGGCACGGGTGCAACCAGTCCGCCATCCGCCAGGCATCGCGTGCCGATTTGTATGGGCTCAAACAGCCCCGGGAATGCGCAGCTGGCACGTATAGCTTCCGACAGGTTCCCCTGCCGGAACACCACCGGGTCGCCTGTTCCCAAGTCCGTGGCCACCACCGCCAGGGGGAGCGCCAAATCCTCGAATTGCTTGCTGCCGAACAGCTTCTGCACAAGCGCGCCCAGACGCTCGTTGCTCGCCAGCCCGAAGCGCGAGACCCGCCATTTCGCGAAGTCCCGAAACTTGATCTCCCGGCACTTGGCAACAATACATTGCAGGTCTGCTCCGCTTGCGTAAGCCGCGCCAAGTATGCTGCCGATGCTGCTCCCGGCAATGGATGTCACCGGAATGCCGTGCTCTTGGAATACCCGCAGCACTCCCAGGTGTGCGTAGCCACGCGCAAACCCGCCGCCCAGCGCCACACTCACCCCAAGGCGCGGAGTGTGCGGCTGCGCCATTAAGGAAGATGGATAGAAACGCTTTGTCACAAAGGAAAGCATCCCAATTCGCAAGCGGAAGGGCGATGGGCAAGGCGTCCCGAAGTTGCGGTACGAAAGTACCTGCCAAAATCCGGGCGAAAAACGGCCCTGTCGGCTCTGGCAGTACTTAGATACTAGTCCCCTAACCTCGCTGTACCATTGCGAGACACGCCCGCAAATCCGATTCTACACATGCACAATGCGTCAAATTCTTTACTGAGGGTGCCATGGAAGCCGGGTACAACGCATGGTTGGGACACGCGGTGGTTCTGCAGGTTGCTCTTGGGGATATCAAGGTGCCACTGCGGGGAAGGTTGCTGAAAGAGGGTGGCGAAACAGTCCGGATGCGCATCGGCGAAGGTTGGGACGTAGACATCTATAAGGTGATGATCGTGGCGGTGGAAGAAGACGGCATGGCTTTGATTCCAGCTTGAGGGGAGAACACGAAATGGACAATCACATACCAAAGTACGTGACCCAGTCTCGCGCAGCGTACCTTCTGGGCCTTTCCATCGCGGAGATCAGCCGCATTTCCCGCGAAACCGGTATCGGCCATCTGGAGCGCGCCGGGCAGGAAGAAGAGCGTTTTTTCACCTACGAAGAACTCCAACAAATTTGCGTGATGGCGACCCAAGAAGTGGCGGTCACTCACTAAAACAAGTTTCCCCCCAGGCCCCCCTCAGAGGCAGTACCCCACCCCCGGCTCGTTGCCCCCAGCGAGCCGGGGTTCTTATTTTGCTTTTCCGCTTTTGTTCGGGCAATCGAGACGCAGCGTCGGAGGCGCGGAAAAATCTAGCCCAATGCGTATGCGCCACCGGCCCGCAAGAGTCTAGCGTTGTGTCAAAGCGCCAGCGGCGCCCAATACTCTTGTCCCGTGCCAAAGCGCCAGAGGCGCGTAAGAGTCTTGCCCCGTGCGTAAGCGCGGGGTTTGGTCGCTTGAATCAACCAGCGCCGGAGGTGCGGCACATCTTCTCCACCACCTCTCCAAATCTCTGCCGCCCACACTCCCAACTACTCAACCCTGGAATTCCAACACCGCACTCTCAAAATCCCTTCATTGAATCGTTTCAAAAACCCTTTGACACTGGCACGTATCGCGGGGAAACTAGGCGGCGATTGTTCCTGGGTATATCCTTTCCTGCATGCGATACAGAATTCTTACATTGGGCTTGGCGGCTCTGCTCGCGGGCCTCTTGCTGCATCCAAAACTTGCGCCGAATTCCCAGGCTGGCGCGACTGAACTCGACATCGTGATCTCGGGCGGCCGCGTGATGGATCCCGAATCTGGCCTCGACGCCATCCGCAACGTCGGCATTCGCAACGGGAAAATTGTCGTTATCACCGAAGACGCGATCCAAGGCCAGCAAACCATCGATGCCCGCGGCCTCGTCGTCGCTCCGGGATTTATCGACATGCATGAGCACGGCCAGGAGCCACGCAACTATGAATTCCAGGCACACGATGGAGTTACAACTTCCCTCGAACTCGAAGCCGGGGTCGCCGACGTTGATTCCTGGTATGCAAAGCGCGAAGGCCACTCGCTCATCAACTATGGCGCCAGCGTTGGTCAGATACCCGTCCGGATGCAGGTGATGCACGATCCTGGCACATTTTTGCCAGTCGGCGACGCTGCCCACCGCGAAGCCACTCCCGAACAAATTCAAGAAATCACGTCGGCGATCGAGCAAGGCCTGAAACACGGCGCCCTCGCCGTTGGTATGGGCATCAACTACACGCCCGCTGCGACGCATGCGGAAATCATGGATGTCTTCAAAGTCGCCGCGGTTTACGGCGCTTCCGTCCACGTTCACCTTCGCTACAACGGCCTTCTCGAACCAACCACAGGCCTCGCCGCACTCCAGGAAGTTGTCGCGGATTCCGCCGCCACCGGGGCGCCTGTTCACGTTGTCCACATCACCAGCATGGGGATGCGCGAAACGCCGCGCCTTCTTGAAGTGGTTCACGACGCGCAGAAGCGCGGCTTGGATGTCACCACGGAAGCCTATCCGTACCCAGCGGGAAGCACCGCTCTGGAATCCTCCATCTTCGATCCGGGCTGGCAAGAGCGCATGGGCATCACCTACCATGATCTGCAATGGGCCAAAACCGGCGAACGCCTCACTGCCCAGACCTTCGAAAAATACCGCAAGGAGGGCGGCATCGTCATTATTTTCGCGATCCCGGAAAGTGCCGTCCGCCAGGCCATGGCCGATCCCATCGTCATGATTGCCAGTGACGGCATGCCTATCACGGGAGCCAAAGTTCACCCGCGCGGCCAGGGCACGTATTGCCGCGTACTCGGCCATTACGTCCGCGAAGAAAAAACGCTCGACCTCATGACCGCACTGCGCAAAACGACCCTGATGCCCGCGCAACGCTTGGAAAAGCGCGCTCCCATGTTCGCCAACAAAGGCCGCATCAAGGTGGGAGCGGACGCTGACCTTACCGTCTTCGATCCCAACACGGTTCTCGACAAAGCCACGTTCGACGACCCACTGGAATTCTCCACCGGCATACACTACGTTCTGGTGAATGGCGTTCCGGTAATTAAAGAAGGTAAGACGGTCGAAGGCGTTTTTCCTGGCCGCGCCGTGCGCGCGCCCAGTTCGACAGGGAACCAGAATTAACATGAAGAATAAATTCAAACGGGGGATCACTCCTTGTCGCTGACCGCTCTCGATTGGGCCACCATTGTCCTCTACCTGCTGATCACGCTGGTCCTCGGCCTTTATTTCCGCCGCAAATCCGGCAAAAGCACCGCTGACTATTTCGTTTCCGGCCGCGAAGTCAGTTGGTGGCTCGCTGGCACTTCGATGGTCGCCACCACGTTCGCCGCGGACACGCCGCTCGCCGTCAGCGGCCTGGTCTACACGCAAGGAGTAGCAGGGAACTGGCTGTGGTGGAGCTTTCTTCCTTCCGGCATGATGACGGTTTTTCTTTTCGCGCGGTTGTGGCGTCGCTCTGGCCTGATCACCGATGTGCAGTTCGCGGAGATGCGCTATCACGGCAAGCCCGCCGCGTTTCTCCGTGGCTTTCGCGCTGTGTATTTAGGCCTGCTGATGAATTGCCTCATCCTTGGCTGGGTTACCAAAGCAATGACCAGCATCATCAGCACGTCGCTGGGTATCAGCGACGCGAAGGCGTTGGCGATTTGCGTTTTCTTCCTGATGCCGTTCACGGGAATTTACGTTTCGCTCGGCGGTTTATGGGGCGTGCTTTGGACGGACCTGTTCCAGTTCATTCTGAAAATGGCCATCGTGATCGCGGTTGCGTGGTATGGCGTCCACGCTGTTGGCGGGATGCCGCAACTCCTCGCAAAACTCGCCGCGAAGCGCGAACTCGCCGGTTCCCACGCCAGCGACATCACCGCGCTGCTGCCCGATTTTTCGCGCGGTTTCACCGGCGAAGCTTTGTGGACACTTCCCGTGATCACCTTCGTCGTGCATCTGGCAGTGCAGTGGTGGGCCTTCTGGTATCCCGGCGCGGAGCCGGGCGGCGGCGGCTACATTGCACAGCGGATATTCAGCGCGCGGGATGAACGCCACGGACTGCTTTCTGTTCTGTGGTTCAATCTCGCGCACTATGCGCTGCGTCCGTGGCCATGGATTCTCACCGCGCTTGCAGCGGTCGTGCTTTATCCAGGCCTCGCGCAACCTGAGCGCGGCTACATGCTGGTTGCTACGCAGCACACGCCTCATGCGTTGCTGGGCATCTTGCTTGCGGGTTTCATGGCTGCGTTCATGTCCACGGTTGCGACGCAGCTCAATTGGGGCAGTTCGTATCTGGTGGAAGATTTCTATCGTCGCTTCGTGAAGAAGGACGCGAGCGAAGCGCATTACGTCAACGCTTCGCGTCTCGCTACGATTTTTCTGGTGGTCGCGGCGGCTTGGGTTTCCATGCAACTGCAATCGGTCAGCGAAGGCTGGAAAATCGTGCTGGAACTTGGCGCGGGCACCGGAGGCGTGTACCTTCTGCGCTGGTATTGGTGGCGCGTGAATGCGTGGAGCGAAATTTCGGCGATGGCCGCGGCGCTGCTCTCGACACTGGCGTTGCGCAGCCAGGCGCTTTGGATGGCCCTTGCCGGACGCCCCGAACCGTTCCACGGTTCCGACCCGGTTGTGTTTGCGAAGACGACGCTTTGCACTACGGGCATCACTACGCTGGTCTGGCTTGTGGTGACGCTGCTCACTCCTGCCGAGCCCGGGCAAACGCTGGTGGATTTTTATCGCCGCGTGCGGCCCGACGTGCGCGGCTGGCGGCCAATCGCCAAGGTCAGCGGCCTGGAAGAAGTCACCGAGGACCTGGGCAAAAATCTGGCGGGCTGGCTGACGGGCTGCGTGTTCGTTTACGCCGCGCTTTTCTGCATCGGGCAGATTTGCTTTGGACGGGTGACGCCGGCGGTGGTATTGGGACTGGTGTGCGCCGCCAGCGGTGTGGCATTGTATCGCCTGATGCCCAAGCCCACGGAATGGCGCGTTTCGTGAAATGACGGTTGCCGCGAAAAAGGGAAGCGCGCGCCACGCCGTGCTTGCGGGCTTCCTCGGCTGGACGCTCGACGCGTTCGACTTCTTCGTGATCGTATTTCTTTACGACACGCTTTCTCACCAGTTTGGCGTTTCCAAAAAAGCCATCGTGTTTACCACCACGGCCACGCTGGCGCTGCGTCCCGTGGGTGCGCTTCTGTTTGGCCTGCTTGCTGATCGGTATGGACGCCGAATTCCGTTGATGGCCAATGTGATTTATTTTTCGATCATCGAACTGACCTGCGGTTTCGCGCCCAGTTACAAAGTTTTCCTGATTCTACGCGCGCTCTTTGGCATCGGCATGGGCGGTGAATGGGGTGTTGGCGCTTCTTTGGCGATGGAGGCTGCGCCGACGCGCTGGCGCGGAATCCTTAGCGGTATTCTGCAGAGCGGCTATTCGATCGGCTACCTGCTGGCGGCAATGGCCGCGCGGTTCGTGCTGCCCGTTTGGGGCTGGCGGCCGATGTTCTGGCTGGGCGCGTTGCCCGCGTTGCTGGCGCTTTACATCCGCACGAAAGTGCCGGAGTCCGCAGCGTGGCAGCAGCATCGCGCCGGAAGCATGGGCGATGTGCTGCGCGTGGTGGCGCAAAACTGGAAGCGCTTCGTTTATCTGGTGGTGCTGATGACCTTCATGATGTTTCTCTCTCACGGCACGCAGGATCTCTATCCAGACTTTTTGAAGGAAGTGCACCGCGTTACGGCGGCGCACGTTGCGGATATCGCCATGATTTATAACGTGAGCGCCGTGGTTGGCGCGGTGATCTTCGGGCATCTTTCGCAAAAACTCGGGCGCCGGAAGGGAATGATCGCCGCGCTTGGACTTTGCCTGGTGGTGATGCCGTTCTGGGCGTTTGGCGGCAGCGTTCCCATGCTGATTGTTGCCACGGTGGTGATGCAGATGGGAGTGCAGGGCGCGTGGGGTGTGATTCCCGTTCATCTGAACGAGCTTGCCGCGGATGCCGCGCGTGGCCTGATGCCCGGGCTGGCGTATCAGCTGGGCATTCTGTTCGCTGCTCCCACCAATTCGATCGAATATGCGCTGCGCGAACACTTCGGCTACCAGGGGGCCCTGGCGGGATTTGAGATTGTCACGATCATTGCCCTGATTGCGCTGCTGTGGCGAGGCGCCGAACACCATAGCCGCAGCTTCCTGCGCGAAGCGGATTGACGGTTGCGGCTCGGCGTTACTTTTCTTGCTACTTCCCCTCCCCCCTGTTTTTTGTAAGTGGTCAAAATAAAGGACTTGAAGTTGTTTGTTTTGTATGAGATTGCAAGTGATGAAAACGGGCGGGTTAGGGAAGCGCTTTTGGGGGCAAGAGGCGGCGCGGGAGGGGGTGAGAAAGGATCCCGCGCGAGCATAGGGCAGTGTCGCAATGGATAGCGATTCCGTCAAGTTAATTGAATGGTACTGGAACGATTTTTCGGGGAAAGAGTAACGAGGCCGTAAAATAGAAAATTGAAATTGGAAAATGGTGACTTGGTGCGCATGCCTTTGGCGAAATCTCGAGTGCTAGGGGCGCGCGTCGCCACTTCTCGTTGCGATCCCCTATGTGCGTCCGGGTAGATGCATCGAACCGCCTATGCTACAATTTTTCCAGGTAGTTTTTTCTCCGTGCGCCCTTAGCTCAGCTGGATAGAGCGTCTGGCTACGAACCAGAAGGTCGGGTGTTCGAATCACCCAGGGCGCACCATTTTTACCCAATAAAACAAAGGCGATTTGAAGAATTAGTGTAGCTTAGTGTTTGCGAATTCCGCTTCGTGCTACCAGTTTGCTACCAGAGGCGCCCTTTAGCCTGGAATATCCCACCCGATTTAATGGCCCTACTTACCTTGAAGGCTCAGAAACAGCTGATGTTTGCGTTTGAGATCGAAGGCATGTAGTCTGACTTCCCGCAAATCCACACCTCTCCTGGAAGATATCGATGACAGAAGAACGTAAGCACGCCATCCTATTTGCGGCCACCCTGCTGTGCGCCCGCAAACTGATTGAAACGATGGAGTCGGACAAGCCGAACTTCGCTGAACAATACTGGGTTGACAAGGCAATAGAGAAGGCCGCGTTTCTATTGGAGAGGATTGATAGTAAGTAGCCGACAGCTTGACGGGCCATATTCGATCCAGTACCCACGCATTATAAGAGGGCGCCCCTTTGGAGTACGTTTTGAGTGCCTTGCTCAAACTTCTCCAGAAAGGAGCACCCTTTTATGACCAGCACTAAATATATCGGTATGGATGTGCACACAGAAAGTATTTCGATTGCCGTGAGGAACTCGATTGGCAAGATGGTGATGGAGTGTGTCATCGAGACCAAAGCGAGCACGATTCTGCAGTTCATCAACGGGCTGTGTGGGGATTTGCGCGTCACATTTGAGGAAGGGACCTGGGCGACCTGGCTGTATGACTTGCTGAAGCCACACGTCACGGAGGTGCTGGTGTGCAATACACGAAAAAATGCCTCGAGAAACGGCAGTAAGAGTGACCGGATTGATGCCCGCAAGCTGTCCGAACAGTTGTATATGAACAACATCAAGTCGGTCTATCACGGTGAGCACGGCTTGCGAACGTTGAAGGAGCTGGCGCGCAGTTATCTGACGATTACCAAAGATCTCACCCGGGTCATGAATCGGCTGAAGGCCTTGTATCGCAGTTGGGGCATTCCGTGTGCCGGCAAAGAAGTGTATGCGCCACGGCACCGCGCGGAATGGCTCGGCAAGATCAGCGAAGCCGGGGTGCGGCGACGCGCCGAACACTACTACCAGCAACTGGATGTGTTGCGCCTCCTGCGCCAGGAAGTACGCCGGGATTTGTTGCAAGAAGCCAAGAAACACAAGGCCTGGAAATTGCTGCGCTTGATTCCGGGGATTGGTCCGATTCGAGCAGCCCTGGTGATGGCGCTGATGCAGACGCCGCACCGCTTCCGCACCAAGCGAAACCTGTGGACCTACAGCGGCCTGGCATTAGAAACGCATGACAGCGCACAGTACCGCGTTGCCGAAGGACAGCTCGAACGTTCCAAGAAACCCGCGACGGTTCGGGGTCTCAATAAGGACCACAACCACGACCTCAAAGATATTTTCAAGGGTGCGGCGATGAGAGCCAGTAACGCTGCTGGGCCGCTCCACGATTTTTACCAAGCTTTGTTGGCGAAGGGGAGGAAGCCCACAATGGCGCGCCTGACTCTGGCGAGAAAGATTGCCGCGATCACGTTGATCGTCTGGAAGAAGGAGGTTCGTTTCGACGCCAACTATTTGAAACCACAAGCAGCTTGAGCGTCTCTGGCAGAGAGTCCGTTCCACCCCTGGGGCCATTCCTGGCGGTGGCCATCGGCTTCTTGAGACGTTCGATTCGGGGGGAAGTATCAACCGGAAAAGTCAGGCCCGTGCTAAAACACGCGAGTCTCCGGACCCACCCTATGCCCCCTCGGACAATCGAAGAAAGCCATTAGGCCATGAGTCTCCGATAGGACCATGCATTGCCACTCTTGGAGTGGACAATCGTCAGGCTTGTCGTTTCAGAAAACCATTGGCGCCGTCACAACAGCGAAATGAAACCACAGGAAAGAAGAACCGCGTCTCCACCTCGCACGCAAAGACAACGGCCTTACGGCCTGAGGAAGACCACTCTTCAAACGGTTGGGCTGAATACCGAGACAAGAATCGGCATTGAGCCGAAGGGGAGCTGTTTTCTCTGGACATTCCCTCTTATAGGACTTTTCCGGTTTCGGCGGTTACCGGTAAAGTTGCTCCCAGGAACCGCTCACGCGGAGATCCCTCGTACTGATACCTACTTCTCTGGTTTGCGCGTTAACCACCAGTTGCTTTCTCTAGAGGCGATGTCGTCACCACAACGATTTCGAGCGTAGTTTTCCGACGCGATCTAACTCAATGAGACTATGGGTAGAAGCGGCAGTCACTACACGGCTCTAGATGTGCGTATAATTGACAAGCAATTCCGGTCGTGATATCTACCGCCTTTAACTCAAGACAACATCTACGTGACCCGTGGGGGGTGACCTCGGCCGCAGACAACCATATCGGGCCTTTGCCTCAGCCAGCTGCGCCACACCCTTTACAGAAAGGCCCTTCCAAATCAGGCCGCGCGCTTTTTATGTCAGCAAGTACGCCAAAATGCGAGGAGAACTAGGATGGGGCAAGTTGATGTTCCTTTGGTGCGTTCGCGGTTCGCGCAAACCTCGCGACGTGACAATTGGTGGATTCAACCTCTCGCTGTGTTCCTGGGTTTTTCCGCGTTTATCGTTTACTCCACATGGGCCGCGATGCAGGGAGACCATTACCGTTTCGGGCCCTACATTTCTCCTTTTTATTCGCCGGAGCTGTTTGGGGATCCACAAAAGTCGTGGTTCGGCCTGAGGCCGGTGTGGATGCCCGCGTGGGTCACCGCAGCAATGTTAATTTTGTGGGCTCCGGGCGGTTTCCGATTCACCTGCTATTATTACCGCGGCGCATACTACAAAGCGTTTTGGGCCGATCCGCCCTCATGCACCGTTGGAGAGCCGCGCAAGAGCTATCTCGGCGAGGGCTCTTTTCCTCTCATCCTGCAAAATATTCACCGTTATTTCCTCTATCTCGCGCTAATCTTCATCGTCCTGCTGGCTCAGGACGTGTGGCAAGCGTTCTGGTTTGACGGCCACTTCGGAATCGGCTTGGGCACGTTGGTCTTACTGTTCAACGTTGTTCTGCTGACATGTTACGTTTTTGGATGCCACTCCTTGCGGCACATGATCGGAGGCTTTCGAGATCGGCTTTCCGCTGCGCAAGCCGGAAACCGCGCCTATGACTGTGCGAGTTGCCTGAACCGGCGTCACATGTTGTTCGCATGGCTGAGTCTCTTTTCTGTAGGCTTTGCAGATCTGTACGTCCGTTTGTGCTCTATGGGTATCTGGAGAGATTGGAGGATTCTGTAGTGACTGAATACTTAACCCACGAGCACGACGTATTGGTGATCGGAGCGGGCGGCGCGGGCTTGCGCGCTGCCGCAGAAGCCACTGCGGCGAGCGTCAAAGTCGGGGTCATCTCGAAATCACTGCTTGGTAAGGCTCATACGGTCATGGCCGAAGGTGGCATTGCGGCTGCTCTCGCCAACATTGACGACCGGGATTCCTGGCGCGTTCACTTCGCCGACACCATGCGCGGCGGACAATACCTGAATAGTTGGCGTATGGCCGAATTGCATGCGAAAGAGGCTCCCGCCTGTGTGCGAGAGTTGGAAGCATGGGGCGCGGTTTTCGACCGGACTTCGGATGGACGCATTTTGCAACGCAACTTCGGTGGCCATCGCTATCCAAGACTCGCCCACGTGGGTGACCGAACGGGCCTCGAAATGATCCGCACTTTGCAGGATCACGACATCCACCTCGGCATGGATGTTTTCATGGAGTACACCGTGGTCGCGCTGCTGAAGGACGGCGCTCGCATCGCAGGCGCGTTCGGGTACGACCGAGAACGCGGCAGATTCCATGTTTTCCGTGCCAAAGCCGTTGTGCTCGCAACCGGGGGAATTGGCCGCGCTTACAAAATCACCAGCAATAGTTGGGAATACACAGGCGACGGCCACGCTCTGGCGTATCAGGCTGGAGCTTCCCTGAAGGATATGGAGTTCGTGCAGTTTCATCCCACGGGAATGATCTGGCCGCCAAGCGTTCGCGGCATTCTGGTCACGGAAGGCGTCCGGGGGGAAGGAGGTGTGTTGCGCAACAAGGGCGGCCGACGTTTCATGTTCGACGACATCCCCCCCGCTTACGCCAATCAGACCTCCAACACAGAAGAAGAAGGGTGGCGTTACACGCAAGGGGACAAAAACGCGCGCCGGCCGCCGGAACTCCTTACGCGGGATCACGTGGCTCGCTGTATTCGCCGCGAAGTACGCGAAGGGCGCGGCAGTCCCCACGGCGGCGTCTTCCTTGATATCGCCTGGATTAAGGACCGCATTCCAAACGCCACGGAGCACATCAAAAAGAAGCTTCCGAGCATGTATCATCAGTTCAAGCAACTCGCGGACATTGACATTACGGTGGAAGCGATGGAGGTCGGACCAACGACGCACTACATGATGGGTGGGGTCCGGGTTGATCCTGATTCCCAAATGTCCGACGTTCCTGGGCTGTTCGCTGCGGGAGAATGCGGCGCAGGACTCCACGGTGCGAACAGACTGGGCGGGAATTCCCTGTCGGACTTGCTGGTCTTTGGGAAGCGTGCTGGTCAATACGCCGCATCCTATGCGAAGGATCACTCCCTGGGCATCATCCATTCCGAGGAGGTTGTCGCGGCGGAAAAACAAGCACTGGCGCCGTTCGAACGTGATGGCGCTGAAGGGCCTTATGCTGTTCAGTATGCTTTGCAGGACATGATGCAAGACCTGGTCGGCATCGTTCGTCAGGAGAAAGAGATGTTGCAGGCCCTCGAACACATTCGGGAGTTCCAGTCGCGTGCCGGGCGTGTCGGTGTCCAGGGCCATCGCGAATACAATCCCGGGTGGCACACTGCCGTTGACCTCCACAACCTGCTCGCAGTGTCCGAAATGGTGACTCGGGCGGCGCTGGAGCGGAAAGAAAGCCGGGGAGCGCATTTCCGTGACGACTTCCCTGCCAAGGATGACAAATTCGGATCTTTCAATATCGTTATCCAAAAGGGATCAAGCGGCGAGATGCAGGTTCGGCGTGAGCCCATTCTGGAGATGCCGCCGGAACTTAAGCAGATCATAGAGGAGATGAAGTAATGTCCACGGCCACGTTCCGAATCTGGCGCGGCGAAAAAGGCGCTGGAAAGTTTCAGGACTATACCACCGAGGTGTCTTCTGGAATGGTCGTGCTCGACGCCGTTCACCGCATTCAGGCTGAGCAGGCTCACAATCTCGCCGTGCGATGGAACTGCAAGGCCGGCAAATGCGGCTCATGCTCTGCTGAAATCAATGGCATGCCTAAGCTCATGTGCATGACACGTCTGAACTCCCTTCCTTTGGAGAAGCCCGTGACCATAGAGCCGATGAAAGCCTTTCCTCACATAAAGGATTTGGTCACTGACGTGTCCTGGAATTATAGCGTGAAGAAGCGCATCGCCAAATTCAAGCCCCGCCCTCCCGAGGCACCCGACGGAACCTGGCGCATGGCGCAGCAGGATGCCGATCGCGTCCAGGAATTCCGCAAATGCATTGAGTGCTACCTTTGTCAGGACGTCTGCCACGTTTTGCGCGAGCATCACATGCACGACCAGTTCATTGGCCCTCGTTTCCTGGTCTATACCGCGGCGCTGGAAATGAACCCGCTGGACACAGAGGACCGGGTGCCCGGCCTTCGGCATGAATACGGGATCGGACTCTGCAACATTACGAAATGTTGTACCAAGGTCTGTCCGGAAAATATCACCATCACCGACAATGCCATCATCCCGCTAAAGGAGCGCGTGGTGGACCGCTTCTTCGACCCTTTGACGAAGATCTTTCGTGTGTTCAGTGCTTCTGGTCGCTAGGAGGTGTGTATGCAATTCGATCTAAAATCCATCTCGGCGGAGAGTGTTCCGAAAGCCCTGGAGAAAGCCGAACGTTACCGGCTTTTGGGCGAACCGAGCCTTGCTGAAAGCATTTGTCTGGACATTCTGGCTATCTCGCCGTCCCACCAGCAGGCTCTCATTTCGCTTCTGCTTGCGCGCACTGATCAGTTTGGCTACGGCGCTACGATGAAATCCGCAGAAGAACTGTTGCCCCGTATCGAAGGTGGGTACGAGCGTGCATACTACGCAGGTCTCATCTGGGAGCGTCAGGGACATGCGTACCTCCACCAACACGGACTTTCCAGCAAAGCGAACTGTTATCACGCCCTGCGCGAAGCTATGGGACGCTACGAACTAGCCGCCGCACTCCGGCCACCCGGAAACGATGATGCTATTTTGCGTTGGAACGCCTGTGCGCGCGTGCTCATGCGGAATCCGGAGATTCGCCCCATGCCTGATCCGGAGTTTCAACCTGTCATTGGCGAGTAGTGAGCGTGTTGCGGAGATATTCCGCCACTTCATCGATGAAGCGATGGACGGATGCCTCCGCAATCCGATGACCGGCAACCACATTCATGGCTCTTCCCAAGGGGCCTAACGGTGGTTCGTAATGCCCCAAAAAATCCAACTGCGTTTCGGTGTTCGTCAAGGGGTACATGGAAAGCTCGGCCTTCATGAACGGGAACAAGTCTGGGGCCGTAGCAGCTTCCCATTCGAGCAATAACCGCGTGGCCGGTCCCGACATCCCATCAGCCATCTTCTCTTCGATGCTGTTGACAGAAATCCTGATTTCCGCCTTGACACCGATGCCCCCCAGGTCCACATGGAGCTCGGCGGCAACCGCTTGCGCCCGGGAAGTGGCGGCTCTCGTGGCCGATTGGAACACATCGGGTGCGTCTCGCCTCAATGCGTCGCAAACCGTCTTATACGGATGATTCACGTAGTCGTAACAACGAATCTCAATCCCTTTGCTCATTAGAGGCGCCCCTGCTACTTTCATCCATGCATCACTTACTCGCAGAACTCTACCACAGGATGACCAATGAGCATTTCTTCACGACAACCGAACCAGGTCACCTCCACCACCAGCCTTCTATTGCTTTCATCTATTTGCAAAAAATACGCAGACACCTTCTACCTGGGTTGGCGGGGATTTGAGGGACAAGTACGCTCGGACTCCCAATTCGATGTATTTAGGCTCGGAACGTACTACGTCCGGTAAGTTTGAATGTATAGGTCAAGGGAGGAGCGCTTGGTGTAAAAAAGCTGAACTCAGCTGCACGCTGATTCAGAACACCAAGGAGGCTCCCCCATGGAACCTATGTATTACCCTTTGGCGGGAAGTCGGCGTGCAACGTCCCTTAAATATACTAACTCCTTCCATGAGAAGGCCGGTTGATGTCAAGGCACACTTTTGCTTTCTTCTTTCTTTCAGTCTATTCCCATTCAGCTAAGCCGCCTCTGTCGCCATCCTTCCATCCGCACTCTTTGGTGAGCGATATTCGCTCGGTGCAAGGTGGGTGTTCTCGTTCAGTAGGTGCTGCTACCTGATAATCGTCCTCTCGTCTCACCTTTTCGGTGGGAGTCGGGTCCCAGGACTTAGCCGCAGTCACCTAGACTTGGCGGTTTGCGCTCAGCTGTTCGGATCGAAACTCTCTAGGCCACGGCGCGCATCGCTTTTTGGCTATTGCGCAATGGTTCGTACACCTCTCCGCTTACCCACAAGCGATGCAGTAGTATCGCCAACTTTCGAGCCACCGCAACCACCGCTCGTTTCTTGGCATTTTTTCCTCCTCGCTCTGCAAGCTTCAGTCCCCATCTCCGCAGATCACGGTCTTCTCCAAATGGTCCCAGAAGGTAGTGTGCTCCCTGCACCATCATCGTTCGCAGATATCGGTCTCCTTCTTTGCTGATGCCCTTCTGTGGTTCGCTGTTCCCCGAGTTTCTCCGGCCAGGTCGCAACCCCAGAAAACAACTTACCGCGCGACTCTTCGGGAACCGATACGGGTCTTCTATCGTGAGGACATAGGTCAGCGCGATCTGCGTTCCTACACCCTTCACTTGCTTGAGCAAGGACACTTCCGGGTACACTTCCTTGGCGATGCTCTCCATGCGTTCGTCGTATTCCTGGATGCGTTCGTTCAGCGATTCGATTTCTTTGAGCAAGGGTTCCAGAACATCCCGCAACTCTGCGCTCAATCCAGCGCCTAGCTCCCGGCTCACCTGCTGCGTGCCACACTTGGGCAGCCGTTCACCAAAGGGCTTCCCCAACCCACGGGCTGTATTCACCAGGGCCGTTCGAGCACTGACTAGTTCCGCTCGCGCCCGGATCACCGTCAGGTGGATTTGCGCCTTTGCACTGCGATGCCGTACTGGCCCCAACAACTCGGGATCGATGCGCGCCAGTCGTGCCAGGGTCCGCGCATCGTGTCGATCGTCTTTTCGATTGCTCTTGGTGATCAATTCCACTTTTTGTGCGTGCGCCACAATCACTTCGTGTCCCAGCTCCGTTAACAGCCGGCTTACCCAGGGCGAATGCGTTCCTGTCTCCAAGGCGATCAGACTCTGCGGTATCTTTCCAAATGTCTGCTTCATCGCTTCCGGCGTTGTTGCTACTTTCTGTTCCAGAATGATTTTGCCAGCTTCATCCAAAACACAGTAGAACGACCAACGATCCCCTAGATCCACACCGATAGTTAGCTTTTGCTCCTTCAAAATTTCATTACTAAATGCCTGCATAGTGCTAATCTTCTTCATCGCCGATCTCCTTTTTTGTGCCTAGAGCACGTCAAACATTGGGAGCGTATCGCATCCCGCTGGAGACCGGCCTTCTCATCCCATCTGGTAAGTCGCGTTACCGGAGAAATGGCGGCTAGTACTCACCTTTCCGATCAGCGAGTCAACCAAGCGTCCGGATATGGATACGTGCCGGGCACGAAGGATGTGTGCATAAAGGAACAGACAGATGATCCTTGGCTTAATAATCTCACCCTGTTATAGACCCATTTTTAAGAGCATAGCCAGGTGTCAACATGTGGCAGAAAAACTGTCCGGTTTGTCAGAAACCCTTGGAAAAGAAGCATCCTGCGGAGACGATCCCCTGCCCCTGTGGTAAGTATGTTTGGAAGGGATAGAGCTGCCCTGCTGCTATTCCGCTCCGGATGAGTCCCGCCCCGTATGTCCCTCTAGCGATTGGCGCTGCGAGCTCAACCGGTCGTTGCAACAGCCCTCACCGGTTGACCCGACGAGGCTTCCGTTAGAGAACCAATCTTGTCGCTCTGTCATCGATCGGACCCATCCAGAGTAGTGTTCCGTGTGTTTTAGCGATCGCAAGTCGTTAATAAAGAGTTGGGATTCCCGTCGCAGTTTTGTGATGATCGAGTTCATTGACAAAGAAAAATGGCAGTGGGACCTTTGTGGCTTGGAGGAACGGACCAGCACTCCAGCGACGAAGCTAGAATCCATGCGCTGCCCGACTAGGACGAGTAAGCAAAGGATTGAAGAATCCACTTCCTCTATCAAGGAGGTTTTCATGAAGAATGCCGCGATAGGTTTCCGTGTGCATTCTGGGTGGAGTGTGCTGGTTGCACTGTCAGTTGAGAAAGGTGCACCCACCGTTTTGAGACGCCAGCGCGTGCAACTGGTAGAAATATTCAGCTACAAATTCCGTCAGCCATATCACACTGCTGAGAAAATGCATTTCGAAGATGCTGGCAAATTCATCTCAGGGGTCCGAACAGAGGCGCAAGGCCTTGCCGATCGAGCTCTCCGCTCCGTCCAAGTTGACCTCGAGAAACAGGGTTACCACCTGGGTCGAGGCGGTTTGCTGCTAGCCTCGGGGAGACCCCTCCCAGAGTTGGAGAAAATCTTACGTTCTCACGCGCTGATTCATACGGCAGACGGAGAACTCTTCCGCGAAGTTCTTCGCCGCGCCAGCGCTCGTTGTGGCTTGAAGATTATGTGCACCAAAGAGCGAGAACTGCTGGACCAGTGCGCGGAGTTATTTTCCCGAAGTCCCAAAGGGCTTCTGCGGCAGGTCAAGGCCCTGGGACGCCCATTTGGTGCACCCTGGTCGCAGGATGAAAAATTTGCGACACTGGCCGCGTGGCTTGTGTTAAGCGGCCGCAAGCTAACTCCTGGTTAGTTCTATAAAAGCAGAAGTCAAGAAAAAAGACTCCTGCACCGGCCGGACGTTTTCTTGCTTCGCAGCCCACTTGATGGAGCAGGATCTGTTCTGAGCTGCCGCGCCAGGTGCTCGGTTGCTGGACGCTTTGGCCCAGCGGTTTGGGTTTTCTCTACCAGCGGTTTTCATCGCTTCTTCGCAACGAAGCCTGTCAGTTCCGAAACCAGCAAAGCAGAATTGTGGCCAAATTTGGTGACCATAGTTCTATCCGGGACTCGTGGCCCATAGCTTCTTCTGGTTATCCGAGAGGGCCTAGGGTCGGCTGTGAGACTCGTGCCCGAAGCACGCAGGGCCTAACTAATCAGCTGAGACTCGCTCTCGAACCAGAGTGTCTCGAGAACCCGACGGCCACCGCCAGAGAAATACCCAGAGATGGAGCGGACTCGATCAGAGACACTCAAGCTGTTTGTGGTTTCAGATGTTGGGCGTCGAAGCACACTCCTCTCTTCCACACGATCAGAACGATGGTGGCAATCTTCCTGGCTAGGGTCCGCCGCGCCATTTCCGGCCGCAGGCCCTTAGCCACTAATTCCGCATAGAACTCCGCGAAGGGACCAGGTTTGGTCGCCGCCACGATCGCTGCTCCCTTGAAAAGGTTTTTCAGATCGTGATTGTGATTTCTATTCAACCCGCGAACCTCGGCCTTCTTCTTCCGTTCCAGCTGTCCTTTCACAACGGGGTGATCCGCGCTGCTGCTGGTCTCGATGCCGACACCGCTATAAGTCCACAGCTGCCGTTTGGTACGGAACCGGTGCGGGGTCTGCAGAATGCCCAGTAACACCGCGGCCCGGATCGGACCAATTGAGGGAATTCCACAGAGTCGTTTCCAGGCTGGATGCTTCTTGCTCTCCGCCAGCAGATCCCGCCGCACTTGTTGGCGCAGGCATCGCAGCGCATCGAGTTGCTGATAGTAAAATTCCGCTCGCCGGTGCACTCCTGGCTCGTCGATTTTCGCAAGCCACTCGACGCGATGGTGCAGTGCATAGACCTGCTTGCCATTACAAGGGATGGCCCAACTGCGATAGATGGCCTTCACTCGGGTCATCACCCGGGTGAGATCTTGGGTGATGGTCAGATAACTGCCCACCAATTCTTTCAGGGTTCGCAGGCCGTGGTCTCCGTGATAGACCGAGCGCAGTTGGTTGTTGTGCAGCAGCTCGGCCAGCTTCCGGGCGTCAACGCGGTCATTCTGGTTGCCTTCCTGCAACAAGGCATTCCGACGCGGATCGCAGACCACCAATTTTGTGACGTGTGGTTTCAACAGGTCGTGCAACCAGGCAGCCCAGGTTCCTTCTTCAAACGTGACCTGTACGTTTCCACGCATTCCTCCGATAAACTGCAGAATCGTGCTCGCTTTGGTCTCAATGACACATTCCATCACGACCTTGCCGACAGCATTTCGGACCGCGATCGAAATGCTTTCCTTGTGGACGTCCATGCCGATATATTGAGTGTTAGTCATAAAAGGGTGTTCCTTTCTGGAGGGGTTCGAGCTGAACACTTAAAACCCTACTCCAAAAGGGGCGCCCTTTTATATTGCGTCGGCTAACCGGTAAAGTTCGTCCCAGTACCCACATGTCCGATTTGCGCGTTTACCAGATGGGATGAGAAGGCCGGTCTCCAGCGGGATGCGATACGCTCCCAATGTTTGACGTGCTCTAGGCACAAAAAAGGAGATCGGCGATGAAGAAGATTAGCACTATGCAGGCATTTAGTAATGAAATTTTGAAGGAGCAAAAGCTAACTATCGGTGTGGATCTAGGGGATCGTTGGTCGTTCTACTGTGTTTTGGATGAAGCTGGCAAAATCATTCTGGAACAGAAAGTAGCAACAACGCCGGAAGCGATGAAGCAGACATTTGGAAAGATACCGCAGAGTCTGATCGCCTTGGAGACAGGAACGCATTCGCCCTGGGTAAGCCGGCTGTTAACGGAGCTGGGACACGAAGTGATTGTGGCGCACGCACAAAAAGTGGAATTGATCACCAAGAGCAATCGAAAAGACGATCGACACGATGCGCGGACCCTGGCACGACTGGCGCGCATCGATCCCGAGTTGTTGGGGCCAGTACGGCATCGCAGTGCAAAGGCGCAAATCCACCTGACGGTGATCCGGGCGCGAGCGGAACTAGTCAGTGCTCGAACGGCCCTGGTGAATACAGCCCGTGGGTTGGGGAAGCCCTTTGGTGAACGGCTGCCCAAGTGTGGCACGCAGCAGGTGAGCCGGGAGCTAGGCGCTGGATTGAGCGCAGAGTTGCGGGATGTTCTGGAACCCTTGCTCAAAGAAATCGAATCGCTGAACGAACGCATCCAGGAATACGACGAACGCATGGAGAGCATCGCCAAGGAAGTGTACCCGGAAGTGTCCTTGCTCAAGCAAGTGAAGGGTGTAGGAACGCAGATCGCGCTGACCTATGTCCTCACGATAGAAGACCCGTATCGGTTCCCGAAGAGTCGCGCGGTAGGTTGTTTTCTGGGGTTGCGACCTGGCCGGAGAAACTCGGGGAACAGCGAACCACAGAAGGGCATCAGCAAAGAAGGAGACCGATATCTGCGAACGATGATGGTGCAGGGAGCACACTACCTTCTGGGACCATTTGGAGAAGACCGTGATCTGCGGAGATGGGGACTGAAGCTTGCAGAGCGAGGAGGAAAAAATGCCAAGAAACGAGCGGTGGTTGCGGTGGCTCGAAAGTTGGCGATACTACTGCATCGCTTGTGGGTAAGCGGAGAGGTGTACGAACCATTGCGCAATAGCCAAAAAGCGATGCGCGCCGTGGCCTAGAGAGTTTCGATCCGAACAGCTGAGCGCAAACCGCCAAGTCTAGGTGACTGCGGCTAAGTCCTGGGACCCGACTCCCACCGAAAAGGTGAGACGAGAGGACGATTATCAGGTAGCAGCACCTACTGAACGAGAACACCCACCTTGCACCGAGCGAATATCGCTCACCAAAGAGTGCGGATGGAAGGATGGCGACAGAGGCGGCTTAGCTGAATGGGAATAGACTGAAAGAAAGAAGAAAGCAAAAGTGTGCCTTGACATCAACCGGCCTTCTCATGGAAGGACTTACCTATTCTTTTGCATTTAGAAAATGCGCCTGAGCAAGCACAAGGTTGCGCAAAGTCAACGACGGAAACCAGCTGGGAGGTGATACTTGTACCTCTGCAATGAAGGGAGCTTCGCAATTGATTCGCGTTCTGGTAGTTGATGATTTCGAGGATTGGCGACGCAAAGTCCAGTCGCTGCTTAAGACGCGGCCAGCATGGCAGATCATCGCCCAAGCGTCGGACGGATTAGAAGCCGTTCAAACGGCCGAAAACTTGAAACCGGACTTAATTCTGCTGGACATCGGCCTCTCCAAACTAAACGGGATCGAAGCCGCCAGGGAGATACGACGGCGCTCCCCCAGCTCCAAAATTATCTTCCTGAGCCTGAACAGTGATCTCGACATCGTACAGACAGCTTTGGGCACTGGCGCGTTGGGCTACGTTCATAAGACGGATGCTCAGAGCGAACTATTACCCGCTATGGACGCGGTTATTCGGGGTAAGCAATTTCTCAGTAGCAGCTTAGAAGGCCATCGGTTCACCCAGACCTCAGGGGAGATAGCCCCTCACAGCCACGAGGTTTTGTTCTATTCGGATGACGCAGTACTTCTAGATCGGCTCAGTCGCTTTGTCGCTACTGCCCTAGAAACCGGTAACGCGGCTCTTGTGGTCGTCACGAAGGCACACCGGGATAGTCTTCTTCAGAGATTGCAGGCAGTGGGTATAGATACCGATGGCGCAATTCGACAGGGCACCTATATACAATTGGATGCCACCGACGCCCTCTCAAGGATCATGGTGAATGGTTTACCTGACCCGGTTCGATTTTTCCGCGGCCTTGGTGGCTTCATTGAATCAGCGGCGAAAGCAACGAAATCAGCGCAGCCTCGGGTGGTTGTGTTCGGCGAAGCCGTAGCTCTCTTGCTGGCGGAAGGTAAAACAGATGCGGCTATCCGATTTGAACAACTCGGAAACGATCTAGTCGAAACGCACGGGGTACATATCTTGTGCGCTTACCCATTGAGCAGCTTTCGCGACGAGGAAGACGAGCATGTTTTCCCGCGAATCTGTGCGGAACACTCAGCCGTTTATTCTCAGTGAGAAATAAGGCTCAATTCCAGGTTAACCTGCTGCGGCAACGTCCCTCTTTCCGAGTTGGCGCAACTCTTCTTCCGGAACTGCAAATTCAGCAGCGCCACAATCCAAACAGACAACAAGCTCTGGAAATACCCACACTACGGGCTTGTCAATGTTTTTCAGTTCAGGGAAATGGATGCCCATCTCTGCGGTGAACTTCCTCTGGTTGATTGATCCACATGACTTGCAGGGCATACCGGCCGACCGATCGGGGAACTGGGTCCCATAATCTGAATTTTATTTTTATAATACAGTCCGAATTTTTGCCATGAGCGCGTCCTGCGGCACTAATTACAGTGCAGTTTTACCTCACCCAGTGCAAGTGCACGGGTCACCCGACGAGCATGGAGATGGGTACTAGTGGCCTGTACCAACTGATTGTGTACTGAGATGGCGCGATGGATCGGCATATTTCCATTTCACTGTACGAGGCGATTTGTTGTAGTGCCGGATGTAGCGCAACAGCTTCCTCTTTAGATCTGAGACGGAAGTGAATACGCCTCGCGCGATGACGTCGCGGTCGATCTTGCTGAACCACAGCTCGATTTGATTCAACCAGGAAGAGTAGGTCGGCGTGAAGTGCAAGTGAACTTTAGGATGCACCGCCAGGAAGTCCGTGACCGGCCTGCTCTTGTGCGCGGATTGATTGTCAGCGATCACATGGATCTCTTTGCCGCGAGGTTGATCGATCACAATGTCGGTCAGAAAGGCGACGAATTCGGCTGAGGTGTGCCGCGCGGTCGTTTTGCCGAGCACTTCGCCGGTCTTGGTATTGAAGGCGGCATACAGCGACAAGGTGCCGTGACGAAAGTATTCAAAACCATGCCGTTCGGCGCGTCCCGGGGATAGCGGTAGAACCGGATCCTTACGATCCAGGGCCTGGATGGAAGTCTTTTCATCCACGCTGAATACCGCCGCATGCGCCGGCGGGTTCAAATACAACCCAATAATGTCGGCGGCCTTTTTCTCAAAATCCGGATCGTTCGAGGCCATGTAGCGTTCTATGCGATGCGGCTGAAGTCCGTGCTTACGCCACACCCGTACCACCATCATGTGGCTGACCTTCAGATGCGCTCCGAGTTTGCGCGTGCTCCAGTGGGTTGCTGCACCCGGCGGTGCATGTCGTGTGGCCTCCAGAATCCGTGCTTCCAGTTCCGGAGTCAGCACGGTAGCGACTTGCCCCAAATGCCGGCTGTATAGTCCCGCGATGCGCTGCTCGGTGAATCGCCGGCTCCAACTAGCGACAAAACCCCGGCTGCAGTCGATGCGCTCCGACACTTCATCCCAGGTATGGCCTTCGGCCAGCAGCAAGATCAGCCGTGCCCGTCGGGAATCTTCGGCCCGACCCGTCCGGCTTGTGGCTCGCCGAGTCAGTTCCTTAAGCTCCGAATTTGTAAGGGTGATCGCGTCTCTCATGGACACGATTATAGTCTACACATGGTTGTTACAGTCAACTAGTAGCCACATGCCTGATTTACGCATTAATCAGGCACTAGCCCGTTTTGCGATTCGGCTCGATTCTGACTAAACTACGTTTTTGCGTGATGGACAAATCTCTGATGCTCTTAATTCGTCCCGCCGCTGTCGGCGATGTGCCGTTGCTGCTGAGATTCTCCCGCGAATTGGCGGAGTACGAGCGCGAACCCGACGCGGTGGTAATTAAGGAAGAGACGCTGGTCAGGGACGGCTTTGGACCTCAACCAAAGTTCCGTAGCCTGATTGCGGAATTGGACGGACAAGCAATTGGCTATGCGCTCTTCTTTGGCATTTATTCAAGTTTGAAAGGCTCCGGTATCTTCCTGGAGGACCTCTTCGTACGGGAAGCGTTTCGCGGTCGAGGGATAGGAAGAGCGCTTCTGTCTGAGGTTGCTCGTATTGCCCAGCAGGAAGGGTCATATGGCGTGCGCTGGGAAGTGCTGAGTTGGAATGAGTCGGCAATTAAATTCTATAAGTCATTGGGTGGCAAGTTTTTCGATGAATGGAGACAAGTCCTCTTAGAAGCAGACGCCCTGAATCGACTCGCCGATGAATAACCGTCCAGGTCCATTGGCACCTCAGCAGTGGCGGCCAAACTCCTGGTAAGTTCTATAAAAGGAGAAGTCAAGAAAAAACACGTCTGCGACGGCTGGACGTTTTCTTGCTTCACAGCCCACTTGATTGAGCAGGATCTGTTCTGAGCGCCCGCACTAGGTGCTCGGTTGCTGGACGCTATGGTCCAGCGGTTGGGGTTTTCTCTACCAGCGGATTTCATCGTTCATTGGCGACGAGGCCGGTCAGTTCCGAAACCAACAAAGCCGAACCGCGGTCAAGTTGGCGACCATAGTTCTATCAGAGACTTTGCGCCTATAGCTTTTTCTGGTTATCCGAGAGGGCCTAGGGTCGGCTGTGAGACTGGTTGCCCGAAGCACGCAGCGCCTAACTTACCAGCTGAGACTCGCTCTCGAACCAGAGTGTCTCGAGAACCCAACGGCCACCGCCAGAGAAATACCCCGCGATGGAGCGGACTCCACTCAGAGACACTCAAGCTGTTTGTAGTTTCAAATGATTGGCGTCGAAGCACACTCCTCTCTTCCATACAATCAAGACAATGGTGGCAATCTTTCTCGCCAAGGTCAGCCGCGCCATCTCCGGCCGCATGCCTTTGGCCACCAGAGCCGCGTAGAACTCTGCGAGCGGGCCCGGCTTAATCGAAGCCACCACCGCCGCCCCCTTAAACAGGTTCTTCAGATCGTGATTGCAGTTCTCATTCAGCCCGCGAATCTGTACATGCTTCTTCTTCCGTCGCAGCTGGCCGTTGGCAACCTCGTGGTCGGCACTACTGCTGGTCACCACACCAAGACCGCAATAGGTCCACAGCTGCCGCTTGGTACGGAAGCGGTGCGGGGTCTGCAAAATGCCCAACAGTTCTGCTGCGCGAATCGGACCCATCGACGGAATCGCACACAGCCGTTTCCACACCTTGTGCTTCTTGCTCTCGGTGAGCAGGTCTTTTCGCACTTGCTGGCGCAAGGTGCGCAGCGCATCCAGCTGCTGGTAGTACAACTCCGCCCGCCGATGCACTCCTGGTTCCGGGATCTTTGCGAGCCACTCCACTCGATGCCGCAAGCCATAGACCTGCTTGCCACTGCACGGAATGGCCCAACTGCGATAGATCGCTTTGATCCGAGACATCACGCGACTCTGGTCGCGAGTGATCGTCAGATAGCTTCGCCCCAATTCCTTCAGGGTCCGCAGCCCGTGATCCCCGTGATAGACCGCGTTGAGCTTGTTCAGATACAGAAGGTCGGATAGCTTGCGGGCATCGACGCGATCATTCTGGTTGCCATCCTGGAGCAAAGCGTTCCGTCGCGGATCGCAGACGATCAGCTTTGTGACGTGCGGTTTCAGCAGGTCGAACAACCACGCGGCCCACGTGCCTTCTTCAAACGTGACATGCAACTCTCCGCGGAGCCCATCGAAAAACTGCAGAATCGTGCTGGCCTTGGTCTCGATGACGCACTCCATCACGATCTTGCCGACAGCATTTCGGACCGCAATCGAAATGCTTTCCTTGTGCACATCCATCCCGATATATTTACTGCTGGTCATAAGGGCGTCCCTCCTCTGGAGCGATTGAGCGAGCACTCAAACCTACTCCACAAGGGGCGCCCTTTTATATTGCGTCGCATAACCGGGTGCGCCGTGAAAGGTGGTGGTCCACAGCGGGAGTTAAACCCGTCCGGGAACTGGTTCGCTCCACCCGGTAGCAATCGAAGCAGCGGCGGAGGTAACAAAGCTGCTGAAGCCTTCGGTGTAGAAGGTCGCATTGGCGACTCGGCGAGCGTGCCGGCCGTAACGTGAGTAAACGCGGAGCAGGCCTCGAAAAGACTAATGCAGGAGCCGACCCGCCCCGGTTTTGGGGAAGGCCGAAGCTAATGGAATCGTACGAGCGAACAAATTCTATCAGACCTGCCGGGGTATTAGCGACGGCATGCAAGCAAAAGGGGACCATACGCAACACGGGAAGTCCCAGCGGTGATTGTGGTTCGGATCAACTGGCAACTCGTGAGAGACCGGCCGGGCTGACTGGGATGGCGGAGAGGCTCGTAGTACCGATGAAGCCGGGTAATGCTGGTGGAGGGAAGGGGCCTTAGTGGAAGGCGGACGCAAGAAGCGACGACGGAAAGGGAGATTGGCGATGAGCCTGACAACTCCCGAGTTGTTTCCAGAAGTTGCAGACAGCGTCACATGCAATGGCTACGGCGATTGCGTGAGTCTTCTCCGAGAGCCGGATGCGGCAAATCCGCACGTCCGGTTCGATGAGCGGGGTGTGGAAACGGAAGCATGGTGGGAATAGTGAGGCACCGGCAACTGAAAGGGTCGGCAACAGATAGGTCCCACCTAAACCACCGCGCCACACCTCGACTCCACAGAAGTGGTAAAAGGAGGAATCTGTCAGATTATGCGAAACAATATACGCTGACGCGGCTGTAGACCTTCGTCATAGCGGCGGTTCTTGCGCCGGGAAGGCGAAGCAGCTCGCCGGGTTCTACGATTCGTGGATTGTTCGCTCAGCGCTTCAGCAGCATGAGCCGCCACATTGGTCAGAACTTGGTCTGCGGCTGCGTTGGCCCAAAATACTCGGGCTGATATTTTGTCCACAGGCGCATCACAGACCTGTTCGAGTGCGGCAAGAAGTTCAGTCACACTACTGAAGTGGTTATTTCGTAAGCCGAGAATGTCAGCCGCAATGCCCATTATTCTTACCTCGTATTAGGCTCAGCATATCACCCAAATCACTCCTTGCACCCTGTACGAAGGGACAGGTGACTCGAAGGAGCGACATCATTTCGAGATTGAAAGTACTAATGAGCTTTTCCGTTGAACCCGGGTCAACTCCTGATTAACGCTAGTGCTTTACCGGATGCGCGTTCTCGGTGAGGAGTGAGCGGTGGCGAGGAGTTCTGCGCGCGTCCGGTAAAGCCGTTTGGACGTGGCCGCCCGTGGTTGCGGTGGACGCGGGCCCTATGCAAATTCAATGGTGGGAAGGAGCGGCGTTAAGCCGTGCCGAGACTGTGCTGCAGGGCACGACACCGGACACCGTGCGCGCGGAAATTGGCTACGGCGAAAAAGTATCGCAAAGACGGTGGTCGAAGAAGCTAGAAGAAGGGATTGGTTTGACGGCGGGGCACAGAGATGCGCAGCGCCTGGAAGGACGCAGAGTTTTCGAGTTGGAGAGAGTAGTCTCATGCCGCAACGCTGATCCGTGGTGGAGAACGAAGCTGGATTTCGGCAGCGGTGAGCCTTTCGATGACCTTCATCGGTCCACCGCATTTAGGGCAGCGCCAAGAATCGGGGAAGTCTTCGGCGGAAGAGGCGTGTTGTCCGGCTTGCGGCGGTTGTGCCGAACCCAACAACTGAAAGCAAAGAGGCAGGAGTGTGGCGCGTTTGCGGTTGGCCAAAAAGCCGAAGTTACGGATGCGCACGAAGCCTTGTGGAAGGATAGGCAGTAAGAAGCGGCACAAGAATTCATTGAGCGATAGGGGCAGCAACTTCTGTTCGTTGTGATGAGCGGAATCACGCCAGCGAAAAGTGACTTGGCCATCGGTGAGCGAGACCAGGCGATGGTTGGAGATGGCTACACGATGAGTGTAGCGGCCCAGATATTGCAGCACATATTCGGGGCCGCCGAAGGGACGTTTCAAGTAAACGACCCAGTCTTGTCGATAGAGTGGCCGCAGCCAGGCGGCAAAGATCTTGGGTTGCGCAAGAAGCTTCAGGTCTCCCTGGAAGTTGAGCTGGCCTTTCTGGAAAGCCTGCTCAAGAGCGTCGACGAACTTGCCGCGAAAGATTTCACGCAGTACGTCCTTGGGAAGAAAGTAGTTGTCTCGGGAGCGAATCCAACGGGTGTGATCCAGTGAGAGGCCGCCGGCAGGAACGACACAATGAACATGCGGATGAATATTGAGCTTCTGACTCCACGTGTGTAACACGCTGAAGAAACCAATCTCTGCGCCGAGGTGTCTCGGATCGCGAGCCACCTCGAGAAGGGTTTCGGCACTGGTGCGGAACAGGAGATCGTAGAGGATCTTCTTGTTCTGCAGAACCAGTGGCGCCAAGCGGCTGGGGAGTGTGAAGACCACGTGCGCGTAGCGTGTTGCAAGAAGTTCTCGTTTACGCGCAGCGATCCAGCGTTCCCGTGCAGCGATCTGACACTTCGGGCAGTGGCGATTGCGGCAGCTGTTATACGCGATGGTGGCACGATGCCCGCAACGGGTGCACTCGTCGAGATGGCCGCCGAGTGCGGCGGTACGACATCGCCGAATGGCCAGCAACACTTTGCTGTGCTTCCACCGGAGCCAGTGGCGATTTCGTTCGAGGAATGCATCTCCCGCGGCGCGGATCAGATCGGCCACCTCGAGGGGTGGCCGGGCCATCTACTCTTCCTGCGGCGAAGGGCCTTCGAGCGGCAGCGAATCCAACGGACTGGAGGCCGTATGCAGGTGACGTTGGGAGAGATGCAGATAGCGGGCCGTCTCTTTCAGATCGTTATGACCTAACAGGATTTGAATGGTGCGCAGGTCAGCACCATCCTCGAGTAGATGCGTCGCAAAACAGTGACGAAGCGTGTGAGGATGAACATCTTTCTGGAGGCCCGCTCGCTGGGCGGCTTTCTTGCAAGCGTTCCACACCACCTTGGTGTCGATCGGCGTATCACCGGTATGCCAGCGGTTGCCAGGAAACAGCCATGCGCTTGGCTTGCGCTGTAATCCGCGCCAGTGCTCACGTAGCACCTCGAGTAGTTTTGGGCTGAGCATCACATCTCGGTCTTTGCGTCCCTTGCCGCCCTGAACGTGAATCACCATGCGTTTGCTATCGATGTCGCGGACTTTCAGGTGAGTCAATTCAGCGCGTCGTACTCCAGTGGCGTAGAGCGTCATCAGCAGGGTGCGATGGAAGGAAGTGCCGGCGGCTTGAATGAGTTGAGCAACTTCTTCCTGGCTGAGGATCGCTGGCAGGCGATGGGCCCCTTTCGGATAGGGTGTGTCGGCGATGCTCCAAGTTCTCTTGAGCGTCTTACAGTAAAAGAACCTTAAGGCTGCCAGACGGACCGCGACACTACTCGCTGACAACTTGCGCCTCTCAAATAGATCCGCTTGGTATTCGCGAATATGTCGAGGGCCTAAGCGATCCGGGGAGCAGTTGAAGTGTCGAGCAAAATCCTCGACTGTGCGAATGTAGGAACGTGTGGTATGTTGAGCGTAATTACGGCGCTGGAGTTCTTCCAGCATTATTTTTCTGAGATGGGTCACAGGGACCTCCTTGTGACCCAAAATTTATCTCAAGCCATCGAGCAACCAACACTCCACTACCTCACGCGAAGCGTCCGCCGCCGGGCGGCTACGTCCTAACGCGCTAATCGGACAAGTGGGTCCCGGTACCGCGCAAGTTCAGGTACGGCAGCAGGTATCCCTATATACGGAACTCCGTTAGGATCTGGGCGTGTGGCAGGCTTGACACAAGCGCTCCAAGAAAAGTTCTAAAATCGTCCCCTTGGGCGCACCACTTCTCCCCAATAAAATATAGGCGATTTCGAATTTCAGCAAAATCGGCGTCTGTTCAGAGTTGGTCTTGTTTTACCATCGTTGTACCCATAGCCCGATTCTCCTGTGATGCCGGGCACGGTGGAAATCACCGTTCGACCGGAGAATCGGCCGATGAAGAAGAAAAAACAATCTGCCACCCCAGAAGCGGTCGCAGCCTGGATGCTTAGCCAATTGAAAGAGCCCCTCGCTACCTTGTCCCAGGATCAACCGGCTGTGGACGCGTTGGACTATTCGCGGACTCTACGGCGCATTTCGCATCACGACAGGTTTGCGACCTACGCGACTTCCTCATTTTTCCGCCGCACTCCGTGACGCAGGATTCCGGTCCTTGTACACGCAGGACGCTTATGGCGGGCTGCTGCAGTCTTCCCTTTGGGTGAGGAAGTGATATAGCCGGTCCAGATCATTCCGAATGGGCTGAGGACTTGAGCGGGATTGCGCTATTGAGGAGCCTGTTTGGGGGCGCTGATTTTTTGCCCGGCGTCCACGGCGAGAATGCTCCGTCTGTTCGGTATTCTCGCTGCTTCAGTGAACTGCGTACTTCAGCGCTTTGCCATGGAATCGGACGGGCCACTGCATTTTAGAAGAGTGCCGCAGGAAAGACCGATGTATCATTCGACAGTCAGCCCGCAGACGTCACATTTACCTTGCGAGGAATGGTCGGGACCGAGGCGCGGACCTTCCGAGATTGGGTCACCCACAAGTACACGAAATCCTATGACAGATTGGCAAATGCGAGAAAAGCGGCCGCTCCGGGGACCGGTGCGCGACGCACCGGGGCCGGCGCTCAAAAATTACATCACGCCCGCCGGGTTGCAGCGGCTGAAAGACGAGCATCTCTTCCTGCTGACTCGCGAGCGGCCAGCGGTAGTGGAGGTGGTGGCGTGGGCCGCCAGTAACGGGGACCGCAGCGAAAACGCCGACTACCTTTACGGCAAACGACGGCTGGGCCAGATCGATTCGCGGATTCGCTTTCTCACGAAACGCATTGATGCGGCCGTGGTCGTCGATCCCGCCGCTTCGCGCCCGGGGCCAGCCGCTGCGCGCGTCTTCTTCGGCGCAACCGTGACCTACAAGGATGCCACCGGCCTCGAACACGTGGTTTCGATCCTAGGCATCGACGAGGTGGACCTCGACCGCGGCTATATCAGCTGGCGCTCGCCTCTGGCCAATGCGCTGATGAAGGCGCGCCCCGGCGACCGCGTAAACCTGGTTGCGCCAGGAAAGACGGAGCATCTCGAGATCATCGAGGTCGAGTACGCGCCGATTCCGATGGATCCTTTCCGCGAACCGCTCGGAGCGCAGTCGAAGCCCAAGGTTGGAGGCTCTTAGACTAAGCCGGACGATGCTGGGCGCCACCCTAATGTTTGTAGTTATTGCACATTGTGGCGTCAGGAGATGGAAATTCGGGAAATCCGGGGACATATCCGGTGCGCATCACTTTTTCAGAAGAAGAAAATGCAACCCAAGACCCACTTTGCAAATCAAACGCGGGACAGCCTCCGCCTCCTTTAATTTTCTCGGAAAATACTTGAGATGCTCGTACCGATTCACACCAGCTACTGAGTCCCGCATAATATAAAGTCATTCTGGCCATAAAGAAGATTGCTTCCAGAAGGCGGTGATCAGCCGTGGACGCCGGCGCATGCGACGTAGCGTTCGTCGCGCTGCTTCGCTCAGGTGCCAGTAGTCCTTGGAGCAGACATTGGGTAACTCGTGCTGCTTCCAGTAACCCCAGATGTACTCGACCGGGTTTAGTTCCGGAGCGTAGGGCGGAAGATAGGCAGTGGAAATCCAACCTTGCAAACCGGTAATGTAGTCCTGCACCAGCCGGCTGCGATGGCCGGGCAGGCGATCCCACACGATCAGTAACGGCTGGTCCAGGTGACGCACCAAGGCCTTCAGAAAGTCCACGACCTGTTCCTTCTTGATGGTCCCGGCATAGATTCGAAAGTAGAAGTTCCAAAGCGTGAGGCCGGCAGCGACCGACAGACTCTTCCAATTGAAGTTGTATTGCAAGATGGGGGTCTGTCCACGAGGAGCCCAAGTGCGACAACGATGCGGTCGCTGACTCAGTCCGCTTTCATCGATGAAGACGAGGATACGCCCTTCCCGGTGCGCTTTTTTTTTAGTTCCGGCCAGACCTGCTTCTTCCAATTGAGGATCTGCTTTTCATTGCGTTCTCGTGCTCGCCTCTCCGGTCGCTGTGGGCTCCAGCCCAGACCAACCAGAATTTTCCAGACATGGCCTTCGTGATAGCGAACGTTAAATTCCTGCTCGATCAAATGAGCCACACGGGGACAGGTCCACAACGGGGTCTCATAGCCGAGTCGCTCCGGACCTGCAACCAGGTGCTTCTCTAACTGCTGCCGCTGCTTCTCACTCAAGCGCGGCATGCGACCAGCGCGCCCCGCTTTCCGAAGTGCGGACTTACCTTCGGTGCGATAGTCATGCACCCAACGAGCTACCGTCTGCCGGACAACGCGGAGTCGCCGAGCAATCTCGGCTTGACTCAATCCGCGCTGCAACATCTGAATGGCTTGAAAGCGTCGTTTCTCTAAGGCTTCAAAATCGCGAGGTACTCCAGCAGCGTTTCCCATATCCAGTTAGACGCAGGATACCGGAAAAAGGTTCGCTATATTATGCGGGACTCAATAATTCTTATTTTCCAATCCATCCGGGCCATCGGCCCAGGTCACTAATATGCCGCGGGACAGTTCGCGGCCTGAGAAAGTGATGCTCCCGAGTCATCTGTCCTAGCACGGTCCTAGTGTTACTTCTGACAATTAAACTGGTTACCGGTATGTAGCACTATCGCTTGGAGGGCCCGCTGGCTCCACGCTCCGAGCAGATCAATGGGTCGCACCTTCTCCAACGGAATCTGACGTCCTTATCCGAGCGCAACGGAGAGAAAAATGAAAATTTTCAGTTGGACCCGATGCAGTCTAATCGCTGGGTTGTTGCTCCCCGTCATTTTTTTTGCTGGCTCGGTAAGCGCTGCCGAGAATTTGGGCGGGCAGGTGCTTGGTGGCGGCGCTCCCATTGCCAATTCCACGGTCACTTTGTGGGAAGCAAGCGCGGATGCGCCCAAGAAGTTGGCGGAAACAAAAACGAACCAGCAAGGCCAGTTCGAGATTCGTTCCGCAGGAGCATCTGACAAGGATACAAGCCTGTATCTGGTGGCCACTGGCGGCGAACCGAAGGCTCATAGCGGAAGAGGTGAAAATCCGGCCATAGTTCTGCTGGCAGTGCTTGGCAATAAGCCACCGGAAAAGGTCACCATCAACGAATTTACGACCGTGGCATCCGTGTGGACGAATCTGCAGTTCCTTAGTGGTTCTGCTTTGCAGGGCTACGCACTTGGTGTTCGTATTGCCGCGGGCAATGTTTCCAACTTTGTTGATCTGCAAACAGGTGGCTGGGGCGGAGCGATTCAGGATCCACTCAACAGCGGGCAGACACCCACGATGGCGAACTTTGCGACTCTCGCAGATGTGCTCGCGGGCTGCGTCACCGTTCTCAAGAGCGATGCCTGCAGCAGTCTGTTCTCTGTTTCCAAGGTTCCGACGGGTGCTGCTCCGAAAGACACACTGGCGGCGGCAGAAACCATCGCGCGTTACCCGTGGTATAAGCCCGAACTGCTTTTTGGATTGCTGAACTATCTTTATCCGATTCCTTAGGGCAAGAACATGCGCGGCGTTCCTTTCATGCCCTACCTGAACTTTTCCCCCGGCGCCTGGGTTTTGCCCCTGAAATTTGATGGCGGAGGATATCGTGCCGGTGGCAAGGCCATGTTCGACAGTGAAGGCAATCTATGGGTGGGCGATAACTGGAGCGTGGGTTGGCAGGGGCAGGATGTGCTGTGGCAAGGCAATGTAACCAAGTTCGCTCCGAACGGCCGCGCGCTTTCGCCGATGACCACCGGTTTCACAGCTCCAAGCATGGAAGGGGGCACGTTCGGTGCAGCGGTGGATGCCAAGGACAATGTTTGGTTCTCCAGCTACGGCAGCCAATCCATCACAGTGTTCGACAAAAACGGGAAGCCGCTGACTCCGCCCGAGGGAATTACGTTTGGCGGCAAACTGGGAATGATGCAGGGCATCATTGCAACGCCAAGCGGAGATGTGTGGGCGCTCTGTATCTCCAAGGAGCAACTGGTCCATTTCCCGAAAGGGGATTGGACCAAAGGCCGGATCGTCTGCGAGGGCAGCAGCGCCGAGCCATGCAAGTCTTTCAAGGCACCCTTCCACCTGGGCATCGATCCGCAGGATCGCATTTGGGTATCGAATAGCGGAATTGACCATCTCACTCGCTTCCCAGCTTCGGATCCCACCAAGACGGAGAATTTCAAGACCGGAGGGTTCAACAGCAGCGGACTGGCCATCGATAGCAAAGGCAACGTGTGGGTGACCAACCGTTTCGGCAGTGGCGTGCTGGGTATGGCCCACCTGGTGGACATGGGAGTACGTTTGAAACTCGATGGCGTTGAGAAGGCTTCTGATTACCTGACGAAGACGATGTCCGAGCAAAAAGGAGGCAAGAACGGAGGCAGCGTTGTGGTGCTGCGTCCGGACGGGACGCAATATGCGGGTTCCCCATTCACTGGCGGCGGTCTCCCCGGGCCATGGGCCGCAGCCGTGGACGGCAATGACAATGTGTGGATCTCCAATTTCGCCATGCCCAGCAGTCCGATCGTGGAGCTATGCGGAGTTCGCACGGAGACTTGCCCGCCAGGGATGAAGACGGGCGACCAGATTTCGCCGCCAGGAGGCTATGTCGGCGGTGGCCTGCAAATGCAAACGGATATTGGGGTGGGTCCGGCTGGCGACGTGTGGGCGATTAACAACTGGCAAGACATTGATAGCTGTGTCGGCACTCCGAACGAAGCACTCTCCACACGGTGCGGCGGCCAAGGCGTGGTGATCTTTTTCGGAATAGCCAAACCGGTTCGCTCGCCACAAATCGGCCCTGCGCGCCAGCCGTGAAATTTGCGGCTCAGATCTGATAGCGGCGGTGTAACTCCCGATAAGCCTTAAGTACGTCTTTGCGTATGAAAGGTTTCCGGATTTTCCGGAATAATGAATTTTGGTGAAGGTCTCGTCTGTCTCGGTGTTCGGCGGGAGATTGATTCGTTTGTGGCTGCTGTCGCGGTGAGTTATCCTCCGGCTAGGCCCTGGATTTGGAGGAGCTATGATGCAAGCCCTGACACCCTTAGACTCGAAGCTTATGACGATTGTGCTTTTCACGCTGGCGATCGGCCTGCCGATCCTTATCGTGTTGGCGATCCGCTTTCTGTGGGACCGCAATCTGTACCTGGGCCGGTCGAAAGAGCTCGAAAAGCTGATCTGGCAGTTGCACCGTATCGCGAGCGCAGTGGAGCACCAAATAAATTTGTCGTTTCCCGCCGTACAGCCGGGCACGGAAGATCCGAGGGATCTCGCTTATCTCCAGCAACCAGCGGCTCAGGTGAAAGCCGCCGCGCAATCCGCCGCGCAGAGCGTTGCAATACCCAGTGCCGCGGTGTCCACGGCAAAGGAGCCTGCTGAGCAACAGCCTGCGAGCTCGGAGCAAGCCGCTCAAGAGCCACGTTTTCCACCGCTTGTGCCCAGAGATCCCTCTGACGACCTTCCGCGCCGCGCTGGGGTCAATTCCATGTTTGGGCTCTGAGTTCGGCCTCTGCCACCAAGGGCCTCTCATTTCGGACCCGTCCGATTGCCCGACTTAGCGAATCTTATCCGCACCTCGGATTTCATTTTCCTTGAATCCGGGAAATAAACATTTCTATAAACTTATCTGAGTTAACCTCGGTCGCCACTTTCACATTGGGCACGACTTTTTCGATGCCATCTACCACATAGTGATCACCGCCTGGGAAGTGCTGCAAGATTTCGCGGTCCACGAAGCCTTGATGGTTGGCCACGGTCTCCCCGCGCGTGAATTCACCGCGGGTTTCGACGTCCACATGCATGAGCTGCAGGTGGACAAGAGAGTTGTCGATGGCGGCGCCAACCGCGGGCGGGGCGGAAGGAAGTGAAAAAGTGCGATTTCTTGCAAGTGAGGCAAATGCAGGGGGTTACGGGAAGTTGGGTTTGTAAGTGAGGCAAATACAAGAGATAAGAGCGGTAAGCCGAAATGAAACGCGGGGTATGGAAGAGGTTTGAGGAGATGTGAGTTTCAAAACGGGAAGAGCGATGATCGGATATAAGTGTACTTAAATATAATATAGAGTGACGGTAATTGATTGTCAAGGGGAATTTTGGAATTCCAAACAGGCGTGAGGTATCAGAATCGGACGAAGTACACCACGCGGAAGCACTAATTTAAGGCCCCCAAGTAAATTGCAAGATCTTCACCCCAGAGCACGCCGTCTTTCCGCCGGCGATACGAAATGAATTCCCTCAGCTCGACTCGAATCAGCTGCGCGGTTCTTGGTAGAGCACAATGGCCGATTGGGCAGGGTTCACGAGTGTGGGGGGCGTGCTAAGGTCGGCATATTGCGGAGGGGTGCCTTGAGAAAAGCGTTGCGCGGGACAGGGATTCTGTCGGCGGTTCTGTTGGCGATCATGGTTGTGGTGGTGCGCGCGCAGGTGGTGCAGGCGCAGGACGCGCGCAAGCCCATCATCGGTTTTTCCATTGAAGCGACGAAGGGGGAGCGCTGGCAGACGGACCTGGATTCGTTTCAGGCGCGCGCGAAGCAGTTGGGCGCGAAGATGATCTCCGCGGATGCCGGCGGCGACGATGAGCGGCAGTTTCAACAAGTGCAGGAGATGATCAAGGCGGGTATCAAGGTGCTGGTTTTGCTGCCGCACGATACCAGCAAGGCGGGCCGGATGGTGGCGGCGGCAAAAGCGGCGAATGTAAAGGTGATCAGTTACGACCGACTGGTGACGAACAGCGGCGTGGATCTCTACGTGACTTTCGACCGGCAGGAAATCGGCTGGATGCAGGCGGATTACCTGGCGAAACATGCGCCGAAAGGGAATTATGTGTTGATTGCGGGTTCCCCGAATGACGAGGGCGCGAAGACTCTGCACGACCAGCAGATGAAGGTGCTGCAGCCTTACGTGGAACGCGGCGACATTAAAGTGATTGCGGACGGCTATACGAAGGATTGGCTGCCGGCGGACGCGTATCTTTTTATGCTGAAGGCTCTTGAGACTTCGCATGGAGAGGTTGCGGCGGTGGTGGCTTCGAATGACGGGTTGGCGGGGGGCGCGATTCAGGCGCTGCGCGAGCACAACCTGGCGGGCAAGGTTCTGGTTTCCGGGCAGGATGCGGATCTGACGGCGATTATTTATATTGCGCAGGGAACGCAGACGATGACGGTCTACAAACCGATTGCGAATGAAGCGGCGGTGGCCGCGGAGGAAGCCGTGCGACTCGCGAAGGGCGAAGCGACACGCGCGAACAAGGTGAGAAACGACGGCAAGTTTGATGTGCCGGCTATTCTGCTGAAGCCGATTCTGGTGACTCGGGACAATATCAAGGACACCGTGGTGAAAGATGGATTTCAGACCTTGCAGCGCATCAACGAGGGACTGCCCGCGGACCAGCAGATTAAATAATGGAATAGGGAAACAGGCAAACATGCGGGGGGGCAATCGCCCCTCGCTCAAAAAGCCGCCTGGTGCGTGGACGAAGCTGGGCCTGGCAGTTAAAATGCTGGGCATTATGACACTATCTGCTCGCAACCGACTTGAAGGCAAGATTACGGAACTCCAGTTCGGCGGAGTGATGGCGCACGTGGTGATTCAGGTGGGCAATAATTTCATCGAGAGCGTGATCACCCGGCGGAGCGCGGAAGAAATGGGTCTTAAGCTGGGCGACACCGTTTCGGCCGTGATCAAGTCCACCGAAGTGATGCTGGAAAAGAAGTAAGCAGACGGCCATTTTCTGCCGCTGGCACGGAGGCGCCGCATGGTGGGTCAGGTTCTGTGTACGGCGTGTTTCCTGATCGCCGCCTGCGCTACGGCTGCTGATTTTTCGCCACTTCCAGCGGCTACGGCGCCCGCACAAACACCCAATGAGGTTGCACAGCTTAAGGTAGGCGGCGCGGTTTCAACGCCGCTGACGCTGACGATCGCGGATCTGAAGAAGATGCCGCGCACGACTCTACACGTTGAAAATCCTCACGATCAGAAATCGGAAGTTTACGAAGGGGTTTTGCTGGAAGAGTTGCTCAAGAAGGCGGGCGCGCCTCACGGAGAGCAGCTTCGCGGGCCGCTGATGACGACTTACGTGATCGCGGAAGCCAGCGATGGCTATCGCGTGGTGTTTGCGCTGGCGGAATTGGACACGGACTTTATGAATTCGGAAATTCTGGTGGCGGACACTTTGGACGGCGCGCCAATCGACGCGAAGCGCGGGCCACTTCGCCTGGTGGTGCCACATGATAAGCGGCCTGCGCGGTGGGTGCGGATGCTGAAAACCATCACCGTGGCCTCTCCGAAGGATTTGAACTAGACAAGTGGAAAACAAATGCGCCCCCCGGCACCCGACTGGGTGAAGATTGCGGGATTTCCGGCGTTTACCAGCAGGGAACTCGCGCGATTCCCCTGGATTCGCAGAAAACGATCGGATGTTATTCTTCTTTTATGAACCGAGAGCCGCGTGGGTTAAGGTTCCCATTCAGTGCGGGGGCCGAAGTGATTCTGGAAGGATCGCGGGAAGCCATTCCCGCGCGCGCAACGGAATTGAGCTTGCGCGGATGTTTCCTGGAAATTCCCACCCCATTTAATGAGAAGCAACGCGTGCAGGTAAAGATTTTGCACGCAAACGAATACTTCGAAGTGGCGGCGGAAGTGATTTATGTCAGGCCGGAAGGCGTGGGCCTGTTATTTGGAGATATGAAGCCGCATTTTCGAGGCGTGCTGCAGGCGTGGATTCTCGCCGCGCTGGATAATCAAGTTAAACTAACGCATTCCTAACCATCAACCAAGCTTCATTCCCTCAACGCCCGCTGCCTCGGCCGTTCCACGTCTTCGTTGATTACAATGGTCTGCTAGAGTGATACACTCCCGCTTCCGCCCGGAACAGGAACCTATCATGGCTGACCAAGCTGGTACCAAGAAGTGCGCCCATCCCTCGTGTAGTTGCAAAGTGGGTGGCGGCGACAAATATTGCAGCGCCCAATGCGAAGCGATGGAAGAGACCCCTGACATTTCCTGCAAGTGCAATCATCCCGGCTGCAAGGGCAACATAGGCGACTGACTTCCACCACAATGCATTGACCGAATGCGGACGCTTTCCGTTCGCTTTCAGAACTTCGCAATCGCATAGCAGGCGTTCGTCCACTTAACTGCGTCTTGAAAGGAATCGGATTATGCCTTTATCGAAAAAACTCGCGGCGGAATTTCTTGGAACATTCTGGCTGGTATTCGGGGGTTGCGGCGCCGCGGTGCTGGATGCGGCATTTCCGCAATTGGGGATTGGCTTTCTGGGAGTAGCGTTGGCGTTCGGACTTACGGTGCTGACGATGGTTTATGCCATCGGCCACATTTCCGGTTGCCATTTGAATCCGGCGATTTCCGTGGGACTGGCGGTGGGCAAGCGGTTCCCATACTCTGAACTGATTCCTTACATCGTTGCTCAGGTGCTGGGCGCAGTTTCGGCCGGTGCGGTGTTGTACACGATCGCGAGCGGCAAGGACGGTTTCCTATTGAGCGGCGGGTTTGCGTCCAACGGATACGGTTTGCATTCGCCCGGCGGCTATTCGCTGCTGGCGTGTTTTGTGGCCGAAGTGGTGCTGACTTTCTTCTTTGTGCTGGTGATTCACGGCGCCACGGACCGGCGCGCGCCCGCGGGATTTGCAGGGCTCGCGATTGGTCTCTGCCTTACGTTGATTCACCTGATCGGGATTCCCGTGACGAATCTCTCGGTAAATCCCGCGCGCAGCACCGGGCCTGCCATTTTTGTCGGAGGATGGGCCGTGCAGCAACTCTGGCTCTTCTGGCTTGCGCCGATTATCGGGGGAGCCATCGCAGGCCTCGTCTACTACAATTTGTTCGAAGACCGAAAAGCGTAACGGCGGGACGATAGAGGGCGCGGGCACCCTTGGTGAACCGTTCTCGTTGTATGCGCGTTCCACGGCCAAGCGTCCAGGAGACGCAATCTTCAGGGATGTGCCACCGGTTGCGCGGTGATTTGGTTCGCGCAACGTTCACCGGAAAATGCGCCGGTGGACACGGAGCGCTTGAACTCCGCGACGCGTTCCAGAAATTCGCGAGTTTTCAACCGGCGTTTCCGATTTTCGAACGCGTAACTCCGCCAACTGACTTGTTGGATCTCTTGCGGAACTAACGGCCGGAATCGTTCCGAGTCCAGCTGAAAGACCTTCGTCAAAGTGACTTGCGTGGCATAGTGCCCGAGCATGTGGCGCTTCCGGTCAAGCTCCATCGTTGAAAGTTTCAGTAAAAAGTCCTTATTTGAGCGGGTCCGAAATTTCTGAAAAATGTCCCGGCCAAACATGGATTGCCAGTACAAGGGGAATTCCAGCGTGGAGATCCCGAGTTCTTGCGCGGCGCGGGCGGCCAGGATGTGGCACGCGTCATGATCGATATGGCCGCCTTCAAAAGCGTGCGTGACGAGCAAATCCGGCGAATATTCGAGTATCCGTTGCTTCAGGCTTGCATAGGCAGCAGGCAATTCCAGGAATAGGTGCTGGTCCTGGAAGTAACTTCCGTCCGGTTTCGTTAGTCTCCGAAACTCTGCGCGGGGCAGGCCGGCCAACGCGCGCGAGGCTTCGAGGAAGCGCGTGTCCGAGTATTGCCGCAGTGAACTGAATTTCTGTTCGAATCCATAGTGTGGCGGAGCGCCATCCACCGCGAACACCACCAGCGAGGATTCCGCGCGCTGCAGCAGGCCGTTGCACGCGATGCTCTCATCGTCCGGGTGTGCGACGAATAGGAGCACTCTACCGAATTTGTCAGTGGGCGAGTACATGGCTGCGCCGCTCTCGGGAAATTGGCTATCGCAAGTGTGAGCCGCCTCCTCCGCGGTCTGCACGTTTCTCGCGAGATCGGAATCCTCGGCGTGGAAAGCAACGATGTCGCAGTAACCGCCAACCTTCACCAGGAACTGGTGCAAATCTGCGAGCGCATTTATCTGATCAAACTCCAAAGCCTTCGAGTATCGCCCCTGATTTTCATAGATCAGCAGGTTGGAATAGCCGAGCGCGGCAAGCTGCGCGAACACTGGGAAGGCGACCTGCCCCGTCAACTCACAACAGGTTGGGTAGTATTCAAAGAAAAGGACCGGCTTGGTTCGCCGGAGAAGCTCGTTCTCCGATGCGATGATGCGGCAGTCAAAACCTTCGGCATCCAATTTGAGCAGTCTCGCGCTGGAAAACCGGGGATGACGGGCAATTACCTCGCTGAGGGTGCAAAGTTTCGCGGTCCCCGGCGCTGAGCCCAAGCGGACTTCCGCATTTCCGGCTTGAGAATGGATCGAAACGATGTGATCGCCGTTCGCCCCAACAAAAGTCTGCTCTAGTTCCAGATCGCGCAGGTTGGACGTGTTCTGTGCGAGGAGTTGGAAAAAACGTGGTTCGCCTTCGACACAAAGGATCGGGAAAGAGCCGTAGTTGCGGAGGATGGCGACTGAATCGCCAACATTCGCGCCAACGTCAATCACTGTCAAGTCCGAGTATTTTCGGCTGATATGGCGGCTGATTCGCCCCAGATTAATTGAATAGGCAGGGTAGGATCGCCGGTAAAACGGAAGCTCATGCGATAGCGGAAGTTTCAACCTGCACGGACCCAGCGAAAAGCTGACGAGCGGATCGGAAAATAGAAGCCTCAGCCTGCGGATGCCGCGAAGGAGCCGATATCGCAGGCGATTTGCGAAGCCGGTCACAGGGGTAGCGAGCAGCGCGTCCAGCAGCCACTGATCAAAAGTTTGTACACCGCGCGTGGTTTTATTCACCATTCGTTCCTACACATCCATTCCGGGAGATTGCAGGGGGTGAAAATCGGTCGAAGCGTGTGGCTGGGCGTTCGAGTGGCAGACTTGCCCGAATTTCAAAAGGGGTTTGGAGAGATTTGCGGGAAGAAAGCTTAAACCAAGTTTCAACATGGCTCGCGAATGCGTGGGTTGAAGCTTCAAGGCTGCCGCAAACTTTTTACGGGAACGCTGCGATTGGCCATTGGCAAGGAGATACCCGCCGTGGCAATAGATACGTTCCGCGAGAGTGAGCTGAAGCGCTCGAGATTCCGCCGCAGACAGGTCCGGGCAGCGCGACCGCACGTCTTCCAGCGCCGCCACACCGTTGGCGAATCTTTCTTCCGGGGAAGTGCTCAGCGATAGACCGTCCGGCCGCGCGTGCGCAACCGCCAGAACCTCCGGCACAAAGGCGATCGTCCATTTCGCCGCGATCCTCATCCACAGGTTAAAGTCTTCGCTCACTCGCAGGAGTTCATTGAACAGCCCGACATCTTCCAGGCATTCCCGCCGGACGATGACCGTTGGGGTGTAGACAAAGCACTGGCGGACCAGCTTCTCGAATAATTTTCCAGTTTCAGGTTCCGTGGTTTTGCCGAACAACACTATGCCGCGGTCACCTTGCGTGCTATGCGCACAGAGCGAGCAGACCATTCCGAGGCTGGGGTTGTTTTTCAAGACGGCTAGTTGACGTTCGAGCTTGGCGGGCAGCCACTCGTCGTCGGCATCCAGAAACGCAACGAAAGGGCTCCGCGATGCGCGGATTCCCCGATTTCGCGCTGCCGAGGGGCCCATACGCGCTGTTAACGAATGCACCGAACATCGCTGGTAGCTCCTCAAGATCTCCAGAGTTCCGTCCGAAGAGCAGTCGTCCACGGCAAAGACGCGGAAATCGCGGTAGGTTTGCGCGAACACACTATCGAGGGCGCGTTCAAGGTGACGCTCCGCGTTGTAGCAGGGAACTACGATGGCCACTTCGCTGCGGGTTGGCACGTTAATAGGCACGTTCTTGCGGGGACGGTCAAGCTGGCCGGCCTGCTGGCCCAGATTCTTAAACAGGTCTGCCCAAGTATGGATGGTATTGGACCGGAGAAAATAAATGTCACGGGCGGGTCAAGATCCTGTCACTTTGCCGAGACACTTGGGCGCCACAAAAAGGCTTCGTCTATGCGGTGCGCTGGACCGGTGTGCGTGTCGTTTATTTCGCGATACCGCTTTGGACACTCGCCACGCCGCCCCACATCGGCCATGCTAAGTTTTGGTAAGTGGGTGGACCTCCGCGCGGGCTCGCCTGAGCGCATCGTTTTGGAATCCAGCAAGTAGAAGGCGGACACGTTTGTTTAGAACCATTCGGCTCCGGACGAAGTTCCTTGTGTCCTTACTGGCGATCACCGCCGGGATGACGGTGGCTACGTTGTGGGTGGTCAGTTACAACGTGGAGCAGCGAGTCCGCGAATCGTTGCGGGATGAATTGCGGAGTTCCGTCAAGACCTATCAGACCTTTGCGGAACAACGCGAAGCCACCATGGTGCGTTCCGCCGCACTGGTGGCCAATCTGCCCAATGTCCGCGCCTTAATGACCACGGAAGATGTGGCCACCATCCAAGAGGAGTCTGCCAGTATTTTGCGCATTTCCGGCGGCGATTTATTGCTGTTGGCCAGCCGTTCGGGCGAAATCGTGGGCTTCCAGACAAAGTCCCCTGGCTTCGAGAAACCGGTGGCGACGGGATTGCTTCGCAACGCGATGGAGCGGGGCGAGGCGCGGAGTTGGTGGCTCGGCGGCGGCAATCTTTACGAGGTCTGGCTGGAGCCCATCTATTTCGGAGCGTCTTCGGAAGGATCCTTGATTGGATATCTGGCGCTGGGACATAAAATTGACGATCAGGTGGCGAAGGATTTCAGCAGTATCGTTTCCAGCGAAGTGATCTTTCAGTCTGGCAACTCCACGGTGGCGAGTTCGCTCCCTTCCGGAATCATTGGCGGTCTTTCGAAGCTGGGCGTGGGGGGAAATGGAGCGGCGGCGAACACTCCACAGGAGCTTCAGTTGGGAAATGAAAGATATCTGGGAACCACGGTCAGTTTGTCCGAGGGAGATTCTGTTCCTGTGACACTGAGCGTGCTCAAATCATTGGACAAGGCTACCGCGTTTCTAAACCGGCTCAATCGCATTCTATTGGGGCTCGGACTTTTGAGCGTGCTGGCCGGCGGCGCGCTGGTTTTCCTGCTGTCGCACACGTTTACGAAACCGCTCTCGGGCCTGGTGGCCGGGGTACGCGCGCTGGAGCACGGCGATTTCAGTTATCCGCTGCAAACCAAGGGGGGCGACGAGGTCGGCGAAGTGACCGTGGCCTTCGATCGCATGCGAGGGAGCATCCAGCAGGCGCAGCGCGAGCAGCAGCAATTGGAAGAGCGGTTGCGGCAGGCCCACAAGATGGAAGCCGTGGGACGCCTTGCGGGCGGGGTGGCGCACGATTTCAATAATCTATTGACCATTATCCGTGGCAACAGTGATCTGCTGCTGGACCGAAAGGACATTGAAGCCGCGCAAAGAAAGTATGTGGAGCAGATTCAGAAAGCCGCGGATCGCGCGGTCTCGATGACCCGGCAGCTTCTGGCGTTCAGCCGCATGCAGGTATTGCAACCCCGTGTGCTTGACCTGAACCTGACGCTCTCCGACATGAGCAAGATGATTCCCCGGTTGATCGGCGAGCATATTGAATTTTCCTTTATTGCGGAACCGCTGCTTGCGCCGGTGCTGGCCGACCCCGGGCAGATGGAACAGGTGATTCTGAATCTGGCGGTGAATGCCCGCGATGCGATGCCCGATGGCGGCAAGATCACAATTTTGACGAAGAATATTCTGATGAACGCCGGGGACGCCGAAAAGCGCGCCCCGATGGCCCCGGGAGAGTATGTTCTGCTTTCCGTTTCGGATACCGGGCATGGGATGGATGCGGAAACGAAGGCGCACATCTTCGAACCTTTTTTCACTACCAAGGAAGTCGGAAAGGGCACGGGACTTGGACTGGCCACGGTGTACGGCATCGTGAAGCAGAGCGGCGGATTCATCTGGGTGGAAAGCGAGAAAGGCCAGGGAGCAACATTTGAGATTTACCTGCCGAGCTGCCGCAAGCCTGTGAGCGCGAGTGGCGAGGCTCCAAAGACTGCCGCGATGGCCGGCAGTGGCGAGACAATTTTGGTGGTGGAAGATGAAACGGGGGTGCGCGAATTGGCATCCGAATTCCTGAAGGCAGGTGGCTACAATGTGTTGGAGGCCCGGGACGGCACGGACGGCCTGAATTTCGCGATGCATTACCCGGACAAAATTCATCTCTTGCTGACTGACATGGTGATGCCCCGAATGGGCGGCGCGGAGCTGGCGGAAAAGTTACGCAGCAGGCGCGCGGGACTTCGCGTGATCTTTATGACCGGCTATTCAGAGTTTTCGGGCAAGATTGACGAAAAGATGACCGGCGAGGCGAGGATGCTGCAGAAGCCATTTTCAAGGTCAACCCTTTTGGAGAAGGTTCGGGAAATTTTGAGTGCTGCTCCCAGCAAGCAAACCAGCGGAACGAAATTGTAGGCCGGTCGCCGCCTCCCGCGCGCGGCATTCGAGCAGCATCACAGCCCTCAGATTATCGCCATTTGCAGAGGAGGTTTTTATGCATACCAAAAGCTGGATAAAGGGAGTGCTTTGGGTGTGCGCCCTGATTGTGGGCGCCTTCGCGATGCCACGTGTTGCGCGTGGGCAGGGCGCGAATGCATCGGCAAGGCCGACCGCGGAGGCTGCGACGCAGCAGGTGGACCTTGCCGGCATGGCTTCCACTCTTCGACAACTCCAGGCCCAGGTGCAGCAGCTCAGCGACCAGGTGAATTCGCTCAAGGCAGGGCAGGAGTCCGCGCGCAGCGAATCCGCAGTGCTGCGGAAGGAACTGGACGCCACCAAATCGCAGCTGATGGCGTTTTCCGGGCAGCCGAGCGTGGCATCCGAGCAAGTTGCAGCGGGCGTGGCTCCGAGCGCTCCCACAACAGCGGAGCGGATCAGCAAGCTGGAAGAGAATCAGCAACTCGCGGATCAAAAAATCGCCGAGCAGAATCAAACGAAAGTGGAGAGCGGATCCAAGTACCGCCTGCGGTTGTCTGGGATCGTGCTGTTCAATATGTACGCAAACCGGGGAACGGTGGAAAATCAGGATTTTCCGCAACTTGCTTCGCCGGGCTACGCACTTTCTTCCGACGGCTCGTTTGGCGGATCGCTGCGGCAATCGCAAATCGAAATCCAGGGATTTGGGCCGACTATCGCGGGCGCGCGTACCAGCGCCGACGTTCAGTTTGATTTTGCCGGGGGTTTTCCCGACGCGCCGAACGGAGTTTCCTTTGGCTTGATGCGTTTGCGGACAGGCACGGTGCGGTTTGATTGGGATAAGACGTCGATCATCGCCGGCCAGGACACTCTGTTTATTGCTCCGATGGCTCCCACGTCGATCGCAACGCTTGCGGTTCCCGCCCTGGCCTATGCGGGGAATCTTTGGGCTTGGACGCCACAGGTGAGGGTGGAGCATCACTTCACGTTGTCGGACAATTCGTCGCTGCTGTTGCAGGCGGGTATTCTCGATTCGCTGACCGGAGATCTGCCGCCCGCGGAATACTACCGGTATCCCAGCTGGGGAGAAGCCTCCGGACAGCCGGCTTATGCAACCCGGCTCGCCTGGACAAAGGAAGTTTACGGCCAGAACATGACGATTGGAGCAGGCGGATATTATGGACGGCAGGATTGGGGATTCGGACGCTCGGTTGATGGATGGGCGGGGACGCTGGACTTTTCCTTGCCGCTGGGTAAGAACTTTGGATTCACCAGCCAATTCTATCGTGGGCGGGCCATCGGCGGGCTCGGCGGCGGCATCGGACAGACTGTAGCCTGGAACGGTTCGTTGTTTGATCCCCCAACGCAAGTTGCCGGGATGAACTCCATCGGCGGTTGGGCGCAATTGAAATATAAGGCCACAACAAAGCTGCAATTCAACGGCGCGTTCGGGATGGATAATCCATTTGCCGGGGACTTGCGTGAATATGGCGGCAGCCAGACTTACTACACCACGCCGTTGGCGAGAAATCAGAGCGCCCTGGTCAATTTCCTTTACCAGCCGCGATCCGATATCGTACTTTCGCTGGAATATCGCAGATTGAAGACATTCCCATTGGACAGCAGCGCGAACTCCGCAAACATTGTAAACTTCAGCGTGGGGTACATATTCTAGTGAGGAGTTTCTTTTTCGGCCAAAAGGTATTTCGAAATTGTTGCGCGTGGACGGCGTTGGCGCTGACCGGGTGTGTTGCCGCGGGGCAGGAGAAGCCCGTCACGGTTCAGGTGAAGATCGAGCGAGGAACTCCCGCCAAAGCTGAAAAGTCTCCCGGTGCCGATCTTTCGCAAGCGGTAGTTTGGTTGGTCCCGATTGATCCGCCGGCCGCCAAGGAAGTTGCCCCGGAAGCGCCTGGCAAGAGACCGCAGGTCATCCAGAAAAACAAGAGCTTTCAACCTCACTTGACGGTGGTTCGCGTGGGCTCGGTGGTGGATTTTCCGAACCACGATCCATTCTTCCACAATGTTTTTTCCATGTTTGATGGGAAGCGATTTGATCTGGGGCTTTACGAGGCAGGAGCTACAAACTCTGTTCGTTTCGATCATCCAGGGGTGAGCTTTCTCTTCTGCAATATTCATCCGGAAATGAGCGCGGTGGTGGTGGCCGTGGACACACCCTACTATGCGGTTACCGACAAGTCCGGAGTGGTGAGCATCGCATATGTGCCGGATGGAAAATACGAACTGCACGTCTGGTACGAACGCAGCCTTCCGAAGGAATTGAAGAGCCTTGCGCGAACCGTGCAGGTTTCCCCGAGTTCGCGCGACATGGGGACCATCGTGGTCCCTGAAGATTCAGCCTTCTCTACCACGCATAAAAACAAATACGGGCAGGATTTCGCGCCGCCTCCGAAGCAGGGTTATTCCCAGCCGTAAGGGATTCAGCTCAATGCAAAGCGGTTGTTTTCGCAGACGGTCTGTACCGCTGCGTAGCGGCTTTGTGCGTTCAATCGCCGCATGATGCGGTGCACATGATTTTTGACCGTGAATTCAGAAAGATTCATAGTGCCGGCGATTTCCTTGTTGGTGAAGCCCCGGGCAAGCAGGGCAATCAGTTGCTGCTGGCGCGCCGTTAGGCCCAGCTTGATGCAAAGCCGCTGATTAAGGATCAGCGAACCTTCCCGCGTGGTTCGTGCCACAAATTCGAAAAGCTGATGGCATAGCCGCGGCGGCGAGACCGCTTCTCCTGCGGCGACCTTGCGAACCGCGGCCACAGTCTCTTCGGCGCTGGCATCCCCCAGCAGGTATCCACTCACTCCGGAGCGTACAGCTTGCAGAAATGATTCCGAGTCTTCTTCCATTCCAAAAAGGATGGCCTTGCTTCCCGGCGAATGCGCTATAAATTGACTGATGAAGCTCGCCGGAAACGCAACCGCCGAAGCCTGGTCCGCAAGCAGGATGTCACACGAGGAGGCAGTCACTTCTCGAAAGGATTCAGGCGAGTAACGGATGGAATCCACAAGGCAAAAATCCGGCTGCTTCCGGAACATCGCGCTCATTGCTTCGCGGAGCATCCGGTTTTCAATGACGAGGAACAGCTTCGTCAACTTTGCTTCAATCTGGATTTCTGCCGTGGCCATAGACGAAATGCACAGTGCAAGCAACGTTTTGAATCTTGCTTGCGAGTAGACATGAGGACCATACGTTGATAGACAGACCGGGTCAATCCTGTGGATGTCAAATGCATGTCACGATTGTGTCTGGCGGAAGATGGATGCGAGGGCTGTGGAAGATATCGGGGCTGGAGATCGGTCGCGCGTGGATCGCTCAACGCCGCGCGGGAATTACGCTGCGAGAATTGGCTTGTGCGGAGAAGGGAAGTCGGACGAGGATGGTGGTTCCCGCTTCGGAGGTCTGCTCGACGCACACAGTTCCGGCGTGATCCTGGACGATCTTGCTTACGATGGCTAATCCCAGGCCTGTGCCGTTCGGTTTGCCGGAACTCACAAACGGATCAAACAGGGTATTTCGGATGCTCGGCGGGATGCCGGAACCTTCATCCTGAACTCGGATCTCAAACCAGTCTTTTTCCCTTCGCGCGCTCACTGTGATGGAGCCATTGCCGCCCTGGTTTGCTTCGCAGGCGTTCAGAATCAGATTAAAGAACACTCTCTCAAGCTTGCGGGAATCCAACATTCCCTCCAGGTCCTCTGACGCCAGCAGGACGACGCGCGAATTACGAAATTCCGGCCGCCCGTGAATGGCCTCAATGGCGCGGCGAATCACCTGATCGATTCGCGTCTGCGTGGGGGTGATGGCGCTGCGCTGGTAAGACAATTCGCGAAGCGAGTCAATCAGGTCCGTCATCTGGTTTGAGGCGGTTTTGATTTCGTCGTAAATTTCGTGCCGGTTCATTTTCAGTTCGTCGGCTTCGTAGAGAAATTCAGCGTTGGCGACGACGGCGGCAAGATAGTGGCGAAGATCATGGGATATTGAGCTTGCGGCGCGAGCCAGAGCGGCCACTCGCTCCGTCTCAATTCTTTGTTGTTGCAGCGCGAGCAACTGTCCCCGCATCTGCGCGAACGAAGTGCTCAGCTCAACCAGTTCCGTGCTGCCGCGGGGGGTGATGGAATACGTAAAATCGCCGGAAGCCAAGGCTTTGACGCCGGCCACCAGATTATCCAGAGGCCTAGTGATGGTGCGTGCCACGAATCCGAACAGAAGAGCTCCGAATAAAACCGCCAGGCCGCCCATGATATAAATGGAACGATTCAGGTGGGTGATGAAGGTATTCACGGGCACCAGCGGCATCATCACGTAGCAGCGAACCGGGGAAGGCAAAGAGCCGTGCAACAAAACGGAGGAATACGCGTAATGATCCGTGTCCAGAGCAATCTCGCCAGAATCCGATGAATTCGTGGCGGAAATGGAGCGAACGTGCCGCTGGAGTCCGGCTTCGTCCCGTGGTGGAAGCGTGGAAGCGATGACGGCATCATTCGTTGTCAACGCAATCTGATTTCCGGTAACCACCGCCAGTTGTTGTGCGACGGCGGAATCCACTTGATAGCCAACGGCCAGGATACCCAATTGCTGCACGTTGTCGCCCGCACCCGCCGTAACGGGATGCAGAAAAACCCAGTAGAGGCGGCCGTCGTCATACCACCACGAGGCGTCCTCGCCAATTTCCATGGAGCGCTTCAGGTCGTGCTCGGCCGTGGAGACGGACCAGCCCGGCCTGGTCATGTGCAGCGCCACCACTTGCTTGTCTGGCCGGGCGAGAACAAACAGGTCGCTACCGGCAAGCTTCCAGAAGGTTTCGGAGCCGTCCTGGATAGTAGGGGCGTGCTCGGTGGACATTAACGCTTTGAGCGTTGGAAGGTCCGCGAGCATGGCGGCCGTGCGCGAAAGCTGAAGTTCGCGCTGCCTTTGCACGCTCTCGAATGCGCGGACTGATTCTTCCGTGCCATCGCGGACGGACTTCTGAATTTCCGCGTTCACGGTGTGGCGGATGAAAAAAAGCAGCGAGCCGGTCAATCCCAGAATGATCAGCAGTGCGGCAATCAGAAGTTGTGAGCGGAGTCGAAAAGGCTTCATCGCGATCCAGTTGTGGGGACTGCCAGTTTGCTCAGCTGGTGTATCCCCCGTGAATAAATTTGTAACCCGCGCCGTGCAAGGTCAGCAGAAATTTGGGCGAGGCAGGGTCGGGTTCGAGCTTTTGGCGAAGGCGCAGGATGTGATTGTCCACGGTTCGGGTGGAAGGGTAATTCTGATAGCCCCAGACCTCGTTTAGCAATTCATCGCGAGAAACTACTCTTCCCGCGGAGGAGGCCAGATATTTCAGCAGCTTGAATTCCTGGGTGGTCAGCGTCACGGGTTTTCCGCCGCGCGTGGCCTCCATGCTGGTGAAATCAATGCGGGCATCGCCAAAGGTCAGCACTTCATGTTGCACGCTTTTTGCCGCCACCTGGGAAATCGCGGGTTGTGAAGGCTCGCTACGCCGCATCGCGCGGCGCACCCGCGCCAAAAGTTCCTTCGGGCTGAATGGCTTTGTGACGTAATCGTCCGCGCCCAATTCCAGCAGCAGAACCTTATCCTCGACCTCCGAATTCGCGCTGAGGACAACAATCGGCACCGAACTGGCCAGGGCCTTGAACTCGCGGCACAACTCCTTCCCCGTCATGCCGGGCAGTTTCAGGTCCAGCACCACCGCGCAGGGCAATTGTTTGCGAAAACATTCGAGGCCGCTCGGACCATCCGAGGCGATCTGCACCTGAAGGGAGTCGGATTCAAACAGGCGCTGCAGCGTTCGCTGCATTGCGCGGCTGTCTTCGACGACTAGAACCGTGTCCATCGAGCGAGTGACTCCAATGCGTATCGGATCTTTTTCCAAACCGCTGTGGCTGCTGCTTACCGTAGCGGACAAATGTGTGGTTCCCATGATACCCCTCCGTTTCGGACATGCAATTCAAGAGTGTGAATCCTGAAATTCCCTTTGACGCGCCTTCAGCGCACGTGCCCAGCGAATTTGCTGCGCGGGAAGGCCCAGAATGTCTTTCAGGTGGGCAGCGGAACGACGCGAAATATATTTCGCTCGGCTGAACTGTAACCGGAGAAACTTCCTCTTGTGGCCATGAGTGACGTTTCCCAGCGACATTTGCGTTGGCCCGGGGAAGAAGCGGCTGCGCCAATATTCGATTTTTTGCGCGTCGTTTGGGATGAATTCGGGCGTAAGTAACAAATTGTCCAGGCTGCCCGGCCAGTCGGCGAGCGCCCAATCTACCGCAAACCGATCCAGCCATGTGCGCAGCGGCGCGGAAGAGGCGGGTGCGGTCCAATGCTGCATGGGAAGGGGGATTGGTGTCTGAAACATTCGCTGACACAGGCCGAGCATGTAGGCGAATGCACTTTTCATCAGATTCGCATTTCCCGCCCGGCCGATTACCCGATTCCAGAGGTCTGCGTCCGCCTTGTGGATTTCGATGCACCGGGCAATTTCAAAAAGCCATGAAACGCGAATCCAGGAGCGAAGTGCGTGGCGGAATACGTGGAGCACTTGAAACAGGAAACGGTCTTCCAGCGCCAATCGGTGGTGGTTAATTCCCTGGAAGCTGTGTGGTTCCGCGCGCTCCAGGCAATCCGCTGGCGGTTGTAGTGAAATCCAAGGGGAGTCTTCCCACAGCGAAACATGCAAATCCACTTGTCGGTGGCGTTGCAGCGCATACAGGCTGTCATCCGGCGATGGCACATGGCGCAGGGGAGTTGTGAAACACGTTTCTCCGGAATCATTCAGCAGGTTTGCGGAATATCCCAGAGTTTGCAGGGCCTTCGCCGCTGCTTTCACATTTCCCGGCGCGACCAGAAAATCCAGGTCCGATTGATGCCGCAGCGATGCGTCTCCACAGAAATCCGGAATCAGCGTGAATCCCTTTAGAGCGATGGCCGAAACTCCCGCGTGATCGAATGAAGTGTTGATTCGCTGAAACTCCGCCAGAATATCGCGCGTGCGCTCGCCATTACTTGCGAGTCGTTGTTCCAGACTCAGCCGCCAAGCCGCGGGGATCCGCGAAAGTTCGCCGAACTCCTGTAAACGGTTCCGGAAAACAAGGGCAACGCCACTTTTGTCGAGCCACCCCAGAAGAGAGCGCCCCTCGCGTGTCTCAATCGGCGGAATCGTGGTGAGCAAGGAAAAGTCCGGGGAATGACTGAGCGCGGCGATAATCGCTCGCTTGTGTACAAGGTCAGGCATTAAGCGACTCCATGCCCCACTCAGATGTCCGGCACTTCCGTTCGTTGCGGGCCACTTCGTTGGTCATATGGATCAAATGCGGCACCAGGAATTCCTGGAACGTGTGTCCATCCACCGCGGCGCCGATGAAACCAGACAATTCGCGCCGCTCGCGGTCCAGTCCGAGTATGCAGGCGCTCCCCATGGCCACAACGATCAGCGTTTCGGTACTGAGAAATACGGGAGATTCCAGCGGCGCGCTCGCATCGGCGTCGCGCACGAGTTTCCATTCGAGGCTTAATCTGCTTGGTTCTTGGCATTCCGCTTCTAATCGCAGCGCCGGCAGGAGCGCGAAGTCGTTTGTTTCCACGACCACGCGAACCGCGCCGATGCGATAAACAGCTTTGAGCGGGGTTGGCGTGAAACGCCGCAACAGATCTAGAGGGTCTTGGGGTTGAGAGAGCTCAGGCTGTTGCATAGCGCTCCTCGCGAAGAAATTCATCGATGGCCTGGGCTGTCTGTTGGGGATTCTTGTTCGTCTGCAGAATCCACGCGGGATGCTGGGATAATTGCCGGATGATTTGCGAACGGGCGACAGTTGCGGCGCGCAATTCGTCCGGCAACTTCTCCGCATTGCGTTCGAAAAAGTCACGAACGTATTCGGGGCGGCAAGGAATAAACTGGCAGCCGCCGGCCGTGCCGCGTTCCAAGAAAAGTAGCCAGCGCGGGCGAGAGCTATCTCTAACGGCGCAGCTGAGGATTGCGCGGGGATCGAATTCGTAGGCCAGCTCACCATTCAATGTTTTCCTTGGCGACAGTGCACTGAGGCAAGGAAAAAAGCGCGCGGAGTCTGGCAGTAATTTGATTGGAGCGAACAGCCCGCGTGCGACCAGCGACGAGCCCTGCCGCGACATATAGGTCCAGTCATCCGATACCAGCGCGAGGGCGCGTTGCGCGAGCGCCGCCGCCAGCGTGGATTTGCCCGCGCCAGAGACTCCGGCAATCAGCACAGCGCTGCCGTCCCGGTCCAGGCAGGCACAATGCAAGGGCGCAATACCCATGGTGGCGCCCAGAATTCCAATGGTGATGGGAAGCAGCAGCGAATCCCAGAATGTGGCATCACCGGCCACTGTGGAAGTAACCGCCCCATGCACGCGTTTGCGCAAAAGGTCGTAACACAGGAAACAGCGCCCCGGCAGAAAAACAAACACCAGGTGTCGAAGTCCCCGGAAATGAGGCGATGGGTCGTTGCTCTCGCCGGCAATGGAATTAACAAGAATCTCCATCTCGAAGAAATTGCCGTTTTGTGTCGAACCTGGTGAGCGCCAGCGGGAGATGGAGCGCAGGGCCTCCGGCGAATTGGTGGAGAGTAAGCAATGCGCGCCCGCGATATGAAAATCCGTGCGATAGGCAAGTGTCTCGCTGCTGAATGAAAACGTAGCCGTCACAATGTTTCACACTGTAACCCGATTTTGTCCGCACGGATTGCCCCCAGAGAACAAATGACAGCCGCGTGACATCGTGGTGACAAATTTGCCGATGCCCTCACGTAACGTTTCGCCGTGGTTGCAAGATGACGCAATGTCTAAAAAAGTAGTTTTCTTTTTTCCTTCGTTTGCTAGCTCTGAAGCTACTGCCCCGCTTGGAATTCTGGCCGTGGCGACGCCACTTCTCCGCTCTGGGTACTCTGTAAAGCTGATTGATTCCACCATCACTCCCAATTTCAAGAAGCGCGTGCTGGAAGAAGTGCGCGACGCCATCTGCCTGGCAATATCGCTGGTGACAGGGCCGATGATTCGCGAAACGGTGGAAATCGCGAAGTCGGTGAAAGCCTGGAACGCGGATTTTCCAATTATCTTGGGGGGGTGGCATCCGTCACTGCTGCCTAAACAGACGCTCGAAGCCTCGTATATCGACTATGTCGTGCGCGGGCAAGGTGAAGACAGCCTCCTGGAGCTCGTTCAACATCTGGAGGCGCGGACGCCGGTGGATTTAATTCCCGGGATCGGGTTTAAACGGGACGGCAAGTTAGTATTCAGCACGGAACGCGCGTTGCGCCCGATAGCCGATCTCCCGCCAAAGGCTTATCACCTGGCCGATTTCGATGCGTATGAGCGAAGTTGCGGCCGCCGCTGGGCCATGTATATCTCCAGCCTGGCGTGCCCGTTCAACTGTTCGTATTGCACGAACGCAGGCGTTTACGGCCGCAAGTGGAACGCGCTTTCTCCCGAGCAGTTTGTGGAAGAGACGGTTGACCTGACAACGCGCTACAACCTCGAGATGCTCTGGGTGGTGGACGACAATTTTCTGGTCGATCTGGATCGCGCGCGGCTGATCGCTGAGGGTTTGATCCGCGCGGGCGGAGATTTCAAATGGAGCATTCAGGCCACCACGAATCTAACGGCTCGTTTGACACATGAAGATTTGAAGCTGCTGCGCCGTAGCGGTCTACACCAGATATGCCAAGGGGTGGATTCCGGCTCGCAGAAAATCCTGAAGCTTATGAATAAGACGTTTCAGGATTTCGATTCCATCTATGAAAGTGCCTCCCGTTGCCTACACGCCGGGATTCGCCCTTCCTTCAACATTATTTTTGCCTATCCCGGGGAAGGCAAGATCGAGCGGCGCGAAACCATTGATTTCATGATGGACGTGTGCCGCCGGTTTCCAGGCGCTGAATTCTGGACCAATATTTTCACGCCATACCCAGGTTCTCCGATCATGGAGCATGTTCAGGAGTTGGGGATTCAGCTGCCAACTTCGCTGGAGGGTTGGGCAGATTTCTTTCCGCGCTACACCGTTTTGCCCTGGCTGAGTGGCAAGGATCACAAACGCCTCCAGATTATGCGGGACTACCTGCGCATTGCGTTTGACCGCGTGCCCATCGCCGCGGACACCCGCAAACGTTCCACGCGCCTGGCACAAAAGGCGCTTTCGTTTCCCGCTCGCTGGCGACTGGATCACGATGTCTACCGCCTTCCCGTGGAGCTTTGGATCAACGAAAAGTTGAAGCGCACGACGGCGGCATTCAAGCCTGCCGTGGATGCCAAACGACTTGAGCCGGCGGTGGGTGAGGCGGCGTGCGGATGAAACGCAAAGTCGTACTTTTCTATCCCCCTTACGACGGTCCGCCGTTGGGAGCTCCGCTGTGTCTGCTTAGTCTTGCTGCGCCGTTGTTGCAGGCCGGTTTTCAAGTTGTGATCGTGGATGCGGCCATCGAACCCGATTGGCTCGCGACAATTCTGCGTGAGGTAAAAGATTCACTGTGCCTGGGAATTTCTGTTCTTACCGGGCCCATGATTCGCGGCGCCGTGAGAGCCGCCAAGGCGGTGAAACGCCAGATTCCTGGCGTCCCCGTGATCTTTGGCGGGTGGCACCCAAGTTTGCTGCCAGGCCAGACATTGCAAGAAAAATATGTAGACGCGATTATTCGCGGACAAGGAGAGCTCACGCTCCTGGAAGCAGCGGAAGCACTGGACGCCGGAAAATCGATCGATGGATTGCCGGGCGTCTCCTCCGCCCCTTTCGGGCTGCCGAATCATGCACCGGAACGCAGAGTCGCTTTGCTGGATGATTTGCCCACGCCGGCGTTCGAAATGGCTGATTTCGACGCCTACGAAAAAGTGTCCGGCGAACGGAAACTCGCTTACGCGACCAGTGTTGGCTGTCCTTATGCATGCAATTACTGCACGGACATGGTTTTTTACAAGCGCCGATTCAACGCGCTAGAGGAATCGCGCGTAGTCCGCGAAGTTACCGAGCTTGTGGCGAAGCACCGCATCTCGGAAGTTGCGATGCTGGACTCGAACCTGCCGGTGGACTGGCGCAGGGCCCGCGAAATCGCCCAGGGCTTTCTCGATTCCGGGCTGAAATTTCGGTGGACGTTTCAGGCGTCCACGGATTTCCTGTGCCGCATGAGCGACGCGGACGTGCAACTCCTTGGCGACAGCGGCGTGTCGCACATGGGCTTCGGCACCGAATCCACGTCCAGCAGCGTGCTTAAGCTGATGAACAAACGTCACCAGCGCGTGGACGAAATGTATGAGACGGCGCGGAAAGCGGCGATTGGCGGGATTCACGTCACCTTCAATCTGATTTTTGGGTATCCGGGAGAGTCCGAAGCGGATCGCGTGGAAACGCTCCGCACGATGAGCGATATCGCTTGCCAGTTCTGGAATGTCAGTTTCTCGCCGAATATTTTCACTCCTTATCCGGGAATTCCGATCTGGCCGCAACTCCGCGAACTGGGCGTGCATGAGCCGCAGTCGTTGGAAGAATGGGCAGAACTCCCACTTGGACGGAATACGCTTCCCTGGCTGCAGGGCAGGGAACTGGAAAGGCTCTGGCGCATGCTGGAGTTTTTCCTTTTGAATAATCAACTTCGGAAGGCCACAAAAAATCATCCGAGGCTTCGCAGCGGAGTGAGGCGTGTTCTCGGCGCTCCATTGCGCTGGCGGCTGCGTTCCAATCAATATTCATTTCCGTGGGAGTTGTGGGTGGGCCGGCAGTTCGAAAAAATTGTCACGCGAAGATCGCTGGTGACCGGACAGCCGCTGGCCCGCGAAGGAGCAGAGGCATGCTGACGCGCTCCTCTCTCCATATGCGTAAGAGCAGGAGGCCGCCATGGCCGACGTTCTGCTGACGCACTCCTACCATCTTTCCTTCGATCGCAAGCAAGTGCGGAAGATGGAGCCGTATCCGCCGCTTGGAACGCTTTACGCAGCCGGATTATTGCGAGCGCAACAAATGTCGGTCGCTGTTTTCGACTGCATGTTACAGGAACCTATCGCGGGCCTGCGGGAAGCTATGCGTCGCCATCACCCGAAAATCGTGGCTATCTATGAGGACGATTTTAATTTCCTGACGAAAATGTGCCTCACGCGGATGCGGGAATTGGCCTGGGAGATGATGGACCTTGCGCGGCAGAACGGTGCGCGCGTGATTGTGCATGGTTCAGACGCGACCGATCACACCGCGGAGTTTCTCCGGAACGGTGCGGAGTGCGTGTTAGCGGGAGAAGCCGAGCACTCGCTACTTCGTGTGGTTCGCGTGCTGCTGAATGATGGCGACCCAATGGGCATGCCTGGAGTGATTTGGAGTGGAGACGCGCCGCTCCATGTCATGCAGGAACCCAGCCGCGGTTCAGGAGTTCGCCAAGCGCGGAACCTGCCACTGCCAGCCCGGGACCTCATTGATCTATCCGGCTATCGCGATGCGTGGCAACAGGCGCACGGCTTTTTCTCACTGAACCTGATCGCCAGTCGCGGATGTCCGTTCCGCTGCAATTGGTGCGCGAAACCAATTTTTGGGGATAGCTATCAGCTCCGGCCTGCGCGTGAAGTTGCATGCGAGATGAAAATTGTGAAAGAGCAATACGGCGCAGAACACCTGTGGTTCGCCGACGATATTTTCGGATTAAACAGACATTGGCTGGAAGAATTCGCTCTTGCTGTGGAGCAACTGGATTGCGCCACACCCTTCAAGGTTCAGGCGCGCGCGGATTTGCTCTCTGCTCAATCGACCGAGGCACTCAGGCGTGCCGGATGCGCGGAAGTGTGGATGGGGGTTGAATCCGGGTCGCAGAAAATCTTGAATGCCATGGACAAGGGCCTGCAAGTGGAAGAAGTGATTGCCGCGCGGAATCACTTGAGGCGCGAAGGCATTCGCACCGGATATTTCCTGCAACTTGGCTATCCCGGTGAAACGTGGGCGGACATTCAGAAAACCATCGCCCTGGTTCGAGAAACCCAGCCAGAAGATATCGGGGTTTCTTTTTCTTACCCGCTTCCGAACACGCGATTTTACGAACGCGTCAGGGCGCAACTTGGCGCAAAGCAGAACTGGTCCGACAGCGAAGACCTTTGCGTAATGTTCAAGGGAACTTATGTCGATGGATTCTACCGCGCCATCCGCGACGCGCTGCACCTGGAGGTGGAGAACTGGCGAGATGGATCGCCGGATTTGCGGCGGGCGGGCGAAACTGCGGCAGCGTGGCGAATTGTAGAGACACTGGAACCCGCCAGCCGGAATGCGGATCCCACGGAGCTTCCTTCCGCGCCATACGGGTGCGGCGCGGACTTGAATTTACGATCCAGCCATTTTGTTCCCTTGCCGGCGCTGGCTGCTTCGACAGGAGGTGCCAATGACTGATCTCCTGCTTACGCACGGATATTTCATGTACGAGGATCCGAAGGAACTTCAAATCCTGAAGCCTTATCCGCCGCTGGGATTGCTTTATATCTGCGCCTATCTGCGAAGCAAGGGTTTCGAAGTTGACGTGTTTGACAGCACATTTTCCAGCATGGAGGACCTCACGCGGCATCTGCAGACCGAGACTCCTTCGGTTCTTGGAATTTACGCCAACCTGATGACGCGAAAAAAAGTGGTTGAAATCCTGCGAATTGCGCGCCTTGCCGGGTGGAGGACGGTTGTTGGAGGCCCAGAGCCCGGCGCATACATTCGCGAATATCTTGATGCTGGTGCGGAAGTTGTGGTTCTCGGTGAAGGCGAATTCACCATGGAGGAATTGCTGCCCGTGCTTCGCGTGAATTCCGCCGCCGATTTGTGTCGCATTGCTGGTATCGCTTTTCTTGACGAACTCGGGAATCTCCATCAGACCAGCCCGCGCGCCCAAGCCCCGGACCTCGACGCTCTGCCTTGGCCCGCGCGCGACGCCATAGACATTTCGCGGTACGTGAAAACCTGGCGCGACGCGCACGGTCAGGGATCGCTCTCCTTTATTACGGCGAGAGGCTGCCCCTATCATTGCCGCTGGTGCAGCCATCAGGTGTTTGGCAAAACGCACCGCCGGCGTAAACCCGCAAAAGTGGTGGACGAAGTCGAATGGCTGCTCGAGACCTATCATCCCGACATGGTGTGGATTGCCGACGACGTTTTCACGATTCACCACGGCTGGCTGCGGGAGTATGCAACGGAGATGCGCCGCCGCTCGTTGCACATCCCCTTCGAATGCATTTCGCGCGCCGACCGGATCACTTCGGAAGCCGCGGATTTGCTCGCCGAATTGGGATGTTTTCGACTGTGGATTGGTTCGGAAAGTGGCTCGCAGAAAATTCTGGATTCGATGGAGCGGGGCGTGACTATCGCCCAGGTTCAAACTGCGGTCGCATTGTGCAAGTCCCGCGGCATACAGACCGGGATGTTTCTGATGTGGGGCTACGCGGGGGAGGAGCTGGAAGATGTGGAAGCGACCATCGAGCACGTAAAACGCACCGATCCCGATATTTTGTTCACCACCGTGGCGTATCCCATCAAAGGCACGCCTTACTACGGACAAACTTCGGATTCGCTGGTGCAACTGAAGCCTTGGCGGGAATCTTCCGATCGGGAACTAGCAGTTCGCGGCAGGCGGTCGACGGAATTTTACGGGCTCGCCGATCGGCTTCTTAAGAACGAAGTGGAGCTGGCCCGGCTTCAACGCAGTGACGCTGGGAAAACGGCATTCGGCGAACTAGAGCAACAAGTGGTAACGCTCCGCCAACGACTGCATCTTGTCGCCCGAGAGGCCATCGCGTGAAGGCTACTCTCACAGCGCCTGGAATAGCCTTTGACCGGGTCGCCGGTTCGTATGACGAGGTCTTCACACACTCCGCCATCGGCCGGGCCCAGCGAAACCAGGTGTGGACCAAACTTCTTGCCGCGTTTCCACCCCAGAGCAGAATTCTTGAACTAAATTGCGGAACGGGAGAAGACGCACGATTCCTTGCGGAAAAAGGACGAACAATTGTTGCCTGCGATGCGTCCGCTTCCATGGTTGAATTGGCCAAAGCCCGCGCGGTGTCCAGTCCCGCCGCTGCGAATCTGAAATTTCTGCACCTGGCCAATGAAGACCTGGCTGATTTTCCGGGCCGCCAGGAGTTTGACGGCGCCTTCTCAAATTTCTCGGGTTTGAACTGCGTGGCAGATATTCACTCGGTCGCCGCCAATCTGGCAGCGCTCGTCAAGCCAGGTGGTCACGTGCTCTTTTGCCTCTGGAGCCGGATTTGCCTGACAGAAGTGCTTTGGTTTTTGCTGCACGGCCAGCCTGGAAAAGCATTTCGCAGATTGTCCGGGAAATCCGCTGCCCGAATTGGTCGCGCCACAATCTCCGTTTTCTATCCGACGGTTGGCGCGATCCGTCGTGAGTTCTCTCCCTGGTTCGATTTAAAGTCGCGCGCCGCAGTGGGGCTTTTTGTGCCGCCATCGTACATGGAGCAGTGGATCCGCAAACATCCAAAGCTGATGAAACCCCTGGAAGAAATGGATCGGCGCGCCACGCGTTGGCCGTTGTTTCGCGATTTAGGGGATCACGTGTTTCTGGAGTTTGAACGATGCAAGCGTTAGAGACTCTATCACCGGTCCGTTCAGCGCCCGCGGTATCTGGCGCGGAGGCCGGGGCGCCGGTGCCAGGCGCGGTTATCGCGCTGCGGTGTCCGGAGTGCAGAAATCCGTTGAGCCCGCTTTCTTATGATGAGCTTGCGCGGATTCGTGGGTCGCTGGAATGCCGGCGATGCCTTGTGGCCCTGCAGCAGCACGATGGAATTTGGCAGACCTTGCCGGAAGCGCGGCGCGCCTATTTTGCCCGCTTTTTGCGGGAATATGAGCAAATTCGAAAAGCCGAAGGGCGGGGAAGCCAGAGTGAGGATTTCTATGTGTCGTTGCCCTTTCGCGATACTACCGGCCGCAACAGTTGGCAATGGGCGATTCGCGCCCGAACCTATGCGTATCTGGAGCGCAGAATTCTGCCCGCATTGAAGCGCGGGAGTAGCGGAGCACTTGCCATCCTGGATTTAGGTGCCGGCAATGGATGGATGAGCTATCGCCTTGCTTTGCAGGGGCATTCGCCCGTGGCGGTGGACCTCCAGTCAAACACGTTCGACGGCCTTGGCGCCGCGCTGCATTATCAAGCGTCGGTGCCGCAGAAGTTTCCGCGTTTTCAAGCCGAACTCGATCAGTTGCCCTTTGTAGAGGAGCAGTTTGACTGCGCAATTTTCAATGCTTCTTTTCATTACTCGGAAAACTACGACGTCACTCTTGGCGAGGCCATTCGCTGCCTGCGCCCCGGCGGGACCGTGATCATCGCGGATTCGCCGTTTTACACACGGGAAGAGTCCGGCGGGCGGATGGTGGAGGAGCGGCGGAAACAATTTCGATCGCTTTTTGGGATTTCTTCCGACGCGCTCTCTGGCGGCGAGTATCTCACCGAGAAGCGCCTGGTGGGTTTGGAAGCCAGGCATAACATCGAGTGGACCGCGCACCCTATTTGGTATGGAATTCGCTGGGCTTCCCGTCCGTGGATAGCCAGGCTAAAAAAACGGCGCGAGCCGTCGCAATTCCGCATTTACACCGCTCAGGTAAAAACAAGATGATTGTGCTCTTCAATCCTCGCGCCACAAAACCGCGCAATCGCCGTTTTCCTTTGTCGGTGATGGCTCTGGCCGCCGTTTTGGAAGGCCGCGAAGAGTATCAGATTGTGGATGGCAACGTGGACGATAGTCCAACGGAATCAATCCTCAGCCTGATTCGGGAGCACAACGTCGAACTCCTTGGCGTTTCCGTGATGCCCGGTCCGCAAATGGCGGCAGCGGTTTCGGCTTGCCAGGAAATCAGGAAGCAGCACCCGAAGCTGCCAATCGTTTGGGGGGGATATTTTCCTTCCATTTACACCGACGCCACGCTGAATGCTCGCTATGTTGACTATGTCGTACGTGGCCAGGGTGAAGAAACGCTGATCGAATTGCTCGACGCGATCCGCGGCAATCGCAAATGCGAGGGTATTCTCGGCCTTTCCTATAAGGACGTTTTTGGCCTGCACAAACACAATCCCGAGCGGTTGATGAAACCTCCCGATACCTATCCGTGGTCCCCGTTTCACCGCGTGCCGGTGGATAAATACTTGCGCCCATCATTCTTCGGAAAAAGGACCGCGGCGCATCATGCGAGCATTGGTTGCCCGTTCCGCTGCAGCTTCTGCGGAGTTCACGCCATTTATGGAAATCGCGAACTGGTGGAAAGTGCGCCACGCACGGAAGCCATCCTGCGTCACCTGAAGGTTCAATATGGCGCGGACTCGGTGCAGTTCTACGACATGAATTTCTTCCTGAAAGAGAGCCACGCGAAGGAACTTGCGGAACGCATTGCACCGCTCGGGTTCCGATGGTGGTGTGAAGCTCGCATAGACACATTCAACCGTTATTCCGATGCAACTTTGGGCGCCATCCGGGACGCGGGCTGCGCGATGATTTTCTTTGGAGCAGAATCGGGCTCCGATTGGGTTTTGAAGGAGATGCAGAAGGACATCACCACGGAACAAACGCTGGCTGTGGCGCGCCGGATTCGGCAGTTTGGGATTATCCCGGAATTTTCTTTTGTGATCGGAAATCCGCGCGACCCGGAACGCGACACCCGGGAAACCCTGCAATTCATCCGCCGCATCAAGCAGATCAATCGTGAATCTGAAATTATCATTTACCACTACACACCCGTGCCGCAGCGCACTTCGATGTATGGCAACGTGGATGACCAGGTCACCTTTCCGACTACTCCCGATGAGTGGGCCACAAGACGCTGGATGGATTTCACGCTGCGCATCAATCCGAACACGCCCTGGCTGAAACGCAAAACGAAAAACCTGATCGACAATTTCGAAACGGTCGTCAATTCGCGCTGGCCCACGGTGCAGGATATTCGCGCGCCCCGCTGGAGCCGAGCGTTGCTGAAAAGCCTCAGCGCCTGGCGGTATGCGGGCCGCATCTACGCCTTTCCCAAGGAGCTGCGTTGGGCGCAGCAATTTATTTCACTGCGCAAACCCAAGCAGGAGAGCCTGTGAAGTTGTTCAGGTGAATGTATGTCGAGCGCCGCGGCACCAACTTCCTGGGTCACACCTGCTGATGGCTATCGGTTGTGGGCGCGCACTTACGATCACGAGCCCAATCCGATGTTGTCATTGGAACGCCGCATACTTCTTCCATTGCTTCCGCCGATGAAGGGCCTCGACGTGGTTGATCTGGGCTGCGGTACAGGCCGCTGGCTGGAGCAGGCAGGGAATGCCGGCGCGAAGAGCTTGCTGGGAGTAGACCTCTCGCCGGAGATGCTCAGCCGTGCCAGAGCTAAGCTGGGGGACGCGGCTTCCTTGGTTTGTGCGGACTGCGCCGGCGCGCAACTCGCGAGCAATTCCGCTGACGTGGTGTTTTGCAACTTTGTTCTAAGCTACATCGAGGACGCTGCTGCCTTCCGCAACATGGTGCAGCGGATTCTTCGGCCGGGCGGCAGCCTGTTTGTGACGGATGTTCATCCGCAAACGGCGTCGGACTTTCAGTGGCGGCGCGGCTGCCGGTCGGGTGGCGATCATCGTGAGATCCGCGCGAACAATCGGCCGATCGATGAAGTGATCCGGCACTTTACGCAGCTAAATCTGGAGGCAGCGCGTCGGCTGGAACCTTGCTTTGGGGAGGCGGAGCAAATTCTCTTCGAACGAACTGGCAAGGGAGAATACTTCGAGCAAATTCGCGCGGTTCCCGCTATTTACATTTTGCAATGTTCCCGCGCGCACAACGACGCGCAATTAGCCCGTTCCAGCGAACTGGATGTCCTGCATGGGGCACGCATTGCCCTTGGCCCACTGGACGCCTTCTCAGCCGATTTGCGGATGGGCAATTCTCGAATTCAATCGATCACAAACACTGTAGCCGTTCGGACGGATGCCATCTCAGACGAGAACAGTCTCGACCTTCGTGGGTACATGGTTCTTCCGGGCCTGATTAACGCTCATGACCATTTGGAATTTGCGCTGTTCCCCCGCCTGGGCCGCGGAGGTTACGCCAACTTCCGCGAGTGGGCGGACGATATCCATCAATCCCACGCTACCGTGATTGATTTGCATCGCCGAGTGCCACGCGACGTACGTTTGTGGTGGGGAGGGATTCGCAATCTTTTGTGCGGCGTCACGTCGGTTTGCCATCACAATCCCTACGAGCCAATGGTGTTTCGCGGAGATTTTGCCGTCCGAGTGCTCGAAGACTTTGGTTGGGCGCATTCTCCAGCCTTGGATGCGGACTTTGCGGCGAAAAAGGCAGCCACGCCAGCCGGAAGTCCGTTCTTTATTCATCTGGCAGAAGGAGTGGATGAAGCATGCGCCGAGGAAATGTTCGAGCTCCACCGCGCGGGCGCCCTGGATGCACGCACGACGATCATTCACGGGATCGGCCTCGACGCCGCCGGCAGGGAGTTGTTGTGTTCCACGGGTGCCGGGCTGATCTGGTGCCCGACTTCAAATATCTTTTTGTTTGGAAAAACATTCTCTTCGCGAGACATCTGCGATTTTCCCAGGGTCGCGATCGGAAGTGATTCTCCGCTCACCGCGCAGGGTGACTTGCTGGATGAACTGCGATTCGCACACTCCGAATTGAATATGCTCCCCGGTCAGCTCTATGCCTGCGCGACGCAGCGACCTGCACACCTGCTGCGGTTGGCTGATGGGCAAGGAACAATTCGCGTGCGGGGGATTGCGGATTTGATTGCCGTCCGCGATGTCGGGAAAAGCCCGGCGGATATTTTGGCCGAAATGTCTTTTCGAGATGTGGAACTTGTGCTGCTGGCTGGACGCGTGCAATTGGCATCACCAGATATCCTGCAACGACTGCCGGCTATGGCGCGGAAGGGTTTGCAACCGCTGATGATCGAGGAAGCAGTCCGCTGGATCCGCGCGCCACTGGATTGGCTGTTTCAAGAAACAGGGAAACATCTCGGAAATGAATTTTATCTTGGCGGAAAGCTGGTGCGTCGTGGGAGCTGAACTGCACAGCATTGCCACGCTGCCAGCAAGCAGGGATGACTTGCACCTTGTTAAATCTCTGCCGGTTCTGGTGATTCATGCGCACAGTTCCTGCAATTGCCGCTGCGTTATGTGCGACATCTGGAAGACGTCCGAGCACGCCGCCTTCACTGTGCAAGATCTGCGATCTCAACTCCCGTCCATTCGGTGGCTTGGTGTTCGTTGGGTGGTCTTTTCTGGCGGAGAGCCGCTGCTGAATCCCGAGCTCTTCCAGTTGTGTACCCTTTTGCGGGCCGAAGGTATTCGCTTGACGCTTTTAAGCACCGGTCTGCTCTTCCGGAAATTAGCCGGGGAGATTGCAGCGAGCTTCGACGACGTGATTGTCTCCCTGGATGGCCCGCGAGAAACGCATGACTCCATCCGCCGCATCGAAGGTGCGTTTGCACTGCTGCACGATGGAGCCAGGTCGCTCCGCAGGGAACGCCCCGCGATCTCAATATCCGCGCGTTCTACCGTTCAGAAAGCCAATCATCATTGTTTGTGGGAAACCGCAGTCGCCGCCAAGGAACTGGGCCTCGACGGAATCTCATATCTTGCCGCCGACCTCTCCACTCCGGCGTTCAACCGCTCTTCGCCCTGGCCCATGAGTCGCCAGAGTGAGATCGGCCTCTCGCGGTCTGAAATCACAATACTGGAAAATGAGATTGAAAAATTGATCAGTGATGGCGCCAGTGAATTTGGCGCCGGCTTCATCGCGGAATCGCCGGCAAAGCTCAGGAAAATTGCCCATCATTTCCGGTGTCACTTGGGTTTAGCGCAACCAATGTCGCCGATGTGCAATGCCCCGTGGGCGTCAGCGGTCTTGGAAACGGACGGCACGGTTCGCCCGTGCTTTTTCCACCGCCCAATTGGAAATGCGCGCGGCGGCGCACTGGAAGAGGTTCTCAACGGGCCACAAGCTCGCGTTTTCCGGGAAAATCTGGAGATCGCGACGAATCCTGTTTGCCGCAATTGCGTCTGTTCGCTGAACTATCACGGTTGATTAGCGGCAGCCGGGCAGGGAATCGCGCTTTCATCTCCGGAGTACATCGGAGGTTCCCCAAGCGATCCCGCGGCCGGCAAATGACGAAGGTAAACTACGATGGACCATATCTCCCGGTCCGACAGGATTCCTTTCGAGCCGGGCATTCCCGACGGCGCAAGTCCAAAGTCCACGATCCACTTCAATTGCCCGTCGGAGTAGGACTGCGTGCTCTTCCCGCTCAATGGCGGTACCGGTGGCGACATGCGATCGGCAAACGGCACGCCGGTATTTTGCGCGTCCAGCCCGTGACATGCGGCGCAATAATGGGAAAACGCCACGCGGCCGCTTTCAACACTCGCGGGGGTTTCTGGAAGGGGATTCTTCGCGTCCTTGCCGCCGACGGTTAACGAGTGTTTGAGCTTCGTAATGAGCGACGTCTCCCAGCGTCCCGGCGGTGTCGCGCGGCAGCCGGCCAGCATCGCTCCACAGCCAACAGTGAACAACAACATAGGAGCAAGCCGTTTCATTACCGCTTCACTCCACCACGTGAACGACTAAGGTCATCGAGCCGTGCCCTGCGCCGCAAAAGTGCGCGCATCTGCCCTCGAACGTGCCAATGGCCTCTGGATCAAACTTAACTTCCGCGGTCTTGCCTTTTTGGATTTCGGTTCGCACGCCCAATTCCTCGATCACCAGTCCGTGGCTCACATCCTCGGAATGAATTTCCAAAGTGACTTCCTGCCCTTTTTTCACGGTAATTTCGCTGGGCTCAAAGGCGAACCGGTGTGCTTCGATCGAGATGGTGTTTGCAGGTTGCGCGGGCCCGGCTCCAGGGCACAAACCCAGCGTGGCTACCCCCATTAGGAGCACCGTCGACAGGGAAGTAAACCTCATTTCTGTATTCCCCCAGTTCCTGGCTGGACTATTCAAGGCGCAAGGTATTTCAGAATCAGCCGTTCATCTTCCGCGGTTAACATTGCGCGAACGCGCATCTGCCGCAGCACAGCCTTGGTTTCCCGCGGCGAAATGGATTCCGGCGGATGGTGGCATCGCCCGCAATTTTCCTTGAACCGTTTTTCTCCTTCTTTTCTGTCCGTAGTTTTTGCGGAGGTGGTGGTGGGCGTCTTGGCCCCGTCAGGATGCTGCGCCCGCGCCGGAAAAAGTTGTACAGAACCGGTAGCCGTCAGAATTCCAATGAGTAGCACACTCCGCATTTTCATTTGTGCTCTCCTGGCCAGGCGGGGAAGAGAAATCTGTAGGTGATCCCGAAGTTCCACGTGTTCGCGTTCCCAAGCGAACTGTACTGCCGGCCATAGCTCCCGTTTAGCCGCACTTCGTAAGGCAGGTAATAGTTCACGCCAACATCGAATTGATTCACGTTCGCCACGGGCAGCAGATCCTGCGGCGTTGGCGTTCCCTTGAAGTATTGCTGCACGCGTGCAACGGCTTGAACACGCCCCAGTCCCATCGTTGAGTTGCGACTTTTCGCTAACCGCATGGCGCCCTCCAGCCAATATCCCTGTCCTCCGGGTGAATGGGCGTACTCGCCGCGAACGTCCAGCGGCACCTGCGGCGGTTGCCATGCAACATAACCGCCAACTGCGTTGTAGTCGCCGTTCTGCAGAAATCGCTGGTAAGAAGCGCCCACTTCGAATCCTGCGTGCGGCAAGAAGACCCCGACGCGGCCTCCAGCGGAGCGGCCGGACTGCAAATTTTCGGTGGTCGTCAGCGCTGAGAAGTACGCCGTGTAGTTCAGGTTCCATCCGGGGCGGGAGACAGCCACACCTCGCACCATCCCACCGTTACTTGAACCGGAGGTGCGCGTCCCAATCGTGAAAATAATCGGTGAATCTTCCAGGTTCGCGATCCAGACCGGGAAGCGCTCGTTATAAATATTGAATGGAGTAAGAAATCTCCCCGCGGTAATTGTTATGTGGGAATTCGCAATGTAATCCACCTGGAGATAATCGAGGCCGGCGAAAAATTGCCCGGTATAGGGACCCGTTGTGCCATCCTCCCGCGCGATAAATCCCTGCACGTATCCGCGTGACTCAACCAGCCAATGTTCTCCGAATGGCGCCGCCAGGACTGGCGCGAGAATCGGCTGGTAGGAATTTACGCCTCCGGCGGAATTACCCAGAAAGGCCAGCGAACCTGAAATGATCGGTGTGTCCGATTGCGCGTGCAGGCCGCATGCGAAAAACGACATTCCGGCCAGCATTGCCAAAGCCCATTTTGTCCCCAGCGATCTCATTCTCCCGCTCGCCCTCAACTGTGGTGGTCAGTGCCTCATGGTGCGCAAGTTCCCGGAAATTCTTGCGACCTTCCACAGGTTAGGGAACGGGGTCCGCCAAGTTGTCACCGCCAAGTCAAACGCAAGTCATCTTCGTGCCTCGCAAAATTCTCCATGTATTCCACGCGTCACTTCAGTAGTCCGAATTAGTCCTCTTCTGTTAGTGCGAATTGGCACCTCGCTTTGAAAGCAATTGGACCTTTTTCCCGGGTTCAATTTCGGGATACTGCACGTGCAAGGAGAATTCCATGCACAAGGCGACCCGGATTCTTGTGGCTAACCATCCCAAACTGATGCGCGAAGTGATTGTCACCGCGCTTTCCAATCAGCCGGGAATTGAAATTATCGGCGAAGTCCCCAATCCGGCGGACATTCTCGCCCAGGTTCACGCGGTGCTTCCGGATCTACTGGTCATCGGCCTGGACGAAAGCGAGAGCCGCCCGGAAATCTGCGATCGCCTGCTTCGCGAACACCCTGAGCTGCGCATCATCGCCGTCGCATCGCGACAGGACCGCACGCTCTGCTATTGGGCATCTTTCGACATTCATTGTGCGGATATTGAGACGTCCACGGCGGGAATTCTGAATGCCGTCCACAATCCAGTGGACGCTTTGCGAAGGGCTTTATGATTCCGATCCTCAGAATCGGAGTGAGTTCATGACTTCTCACCGGCTTCGCGCTGCCCAATGGGTACTGTTTATTGTTGTTGCCCTTGCCTTCGTGCTCGCACAACCCATCGCAGCGCAACGCGACGCCTCGCTGCAAAAATCCGCGCCTCCCTCATTACTGGCCCGGGAAAACGCCAGCCGCGTTGCGGCTTCCGCCGAGCAGATCCGAGCCGTGCTGGTTAAAGATGCCGGACTTCTTGTGGAGCTTAAGCGCTACGCTGCCGCGGAGGCCACCTCCAATGGTCAAATCGTGGAAGAGTCCGACCTCAGCGACCAGACCATTTTCGAGCGCCTGGGTGACGATATATTGTTCCGTGCCGCTGCCACACGCCTGGTTCAGAAATACGGCTACTTGCTACCGGCGGTGAATCCCGATTCCGAACTCGGCAAGCAACAGGAATTGGTATTGAAGCAGCGCGCGCGCCGGCTTGTTCTGATTGAAGAGCAGGAGGACGCGGAAGTCGCCGCTGCGCAAAAAATCACCAAGGACGCATCGAGTGTCCAGTCGACTTCTGGAACCTGCGATGCACAGTCGGAAGGAAATTGCCCCCAATCCACTCCGCGCGGCTCGCGCAACAATCTTGGGCACCCGGAACCGGCACCCGATACCATCCCCGAGCTCCCGCTCAATCCTTCGCCGCTCCCTCAAGGAAGTGGTTCATCGCTCATCCAGACACGGCTTACGGATGGTTCGTTTTCAAACGGCTCGATGCGCGCAAGCGACTCGAGCGATCTCTCGCTGCTGTCTCTACCGAATAGCACTCGCGATCCCGCCACGTTCCAATCCTTTGGCGTCGATCCGTCGCAACTGGAAAAGCTGCAAAGAACCTTGCGCGATAATGACTCCGCCAACTTGCCGGCGAACGATTCGTTGGACGCAAAGTCGTCCCCGAAAATAGATCCATCCCGTTTCCGTCCGGTCACCCCCGGCGGTGAAATTACTAATGATCGGGCGGACAATTCCTCCGGCGCGATCATCCATAAGTCCAGCCCCTATTCGAACGTTCCCTCCCTTTATGATCTATACGTTCAAGTTGCCTCACGCGATGGCGCACCGCAGCGCTTCGGCGTCGGCATACTAAATTCCGGCGCCCGGGATTCCGCGCGAATCCCGATGGATGTGCCCGTAGGGCCGGATTATGTTGTCGGTCCCGGAGATGGCCTGGAGATTAATCTCTGGGGCGGCGTTTCCCAGCGTCTCCAGCGCACCGTGGATCGCGAGGGCCGCATCTCGTTGCCGGAATCCGGTCCAATCCTGGTGAGTGGCCGAACGCTCGGCGATGTTCAGCTGACGATTCAACAATTACTTCGCACCCAGTTCCGAGATATTTCCACGGACGTCTCCCTTTCGCGCCTCAGGTCCGTGCGCGTGTACGTCGTGGGGGAAGTCCGGGTGCCCGGCGCCTATGACGTCAGTTCACTCTCCAGTGCATTGAACGCGTTGGTCGCCGCGGGTGGGGTAACGGAACACGGCTCGCTCCGTTCCATCAAGCATTTCCGCGGCAGGCAGCTTATCGAAGTGATCGATGCATATGACCTGGTGCTCAGGGGCGTTGGCTCCGACCAAAAGCGTCTGGAAGATGGAGATTCCTTGCTGGTTCCACCCGTGGGACCGCAAGTCACGATCGAAGGAATGGTCCGGCGTCCGGCGATCTATGAACTTCGTGGCGATACTTCTTTGGAGGAGGCCCTGGAACTTTCCGGCGGAATTCTTCCGGCGGCCGCGTTAAAGAATGTGCAGGTGGAACGCCTGGTTGCGCACGAAAACCGCACCATGCTCAGTCTCAGCCTGAACGCCGAGGGAAACGTTTCGGAAAATTCGGCGAAACTGCGCAGCTTTCCTGTGCAGGACGGGGATCTGATCCACATCTTCCCGATTGCTCCCTACAACGAAAAGGCAATTTATTTGCAAGGTCATGTCTTGCGTCCTGGCCGCTATTCCTATCACGCAGGAATGACCGTCAGCGACCTCATCGGCTCGTATTCAGATCTGCTCCCCGAGCCTTCCGAAAAATACGCCGAAATTATTCGACTGAATCCGCCGGATGACCGACCAGCCGTGGAAAGTTTTGATCTTGCCGCCGCTCTTGCGGACCCTTCGAAATCGCCGAAACTCCAGCCGCTCGATACCGTCCGCATCTTCGCAAGATATGATTTCGAGCCCGCTCCCGAAGTCTATGTCACCGGAGAAGTCCGCGCTCCCGGCGCCTATTCGCCACCTGGCCAGGTGCACCTCCGCGATGCCATCTTCATGGCCGGCGGAGTTTCCAACGATGCGGACCTTGAATCAACGCAAATTATCCGCACTTCGAGTGACGGCACTCTGAAAATACTCAGCGTCAATCTTGCAAAGGCGCTCTCTGGCAGCAGCGCGGACAATCCTGCCCTGCAGCCGCACGACCGCATCCTGGTTCATCAAAGCACCGCCAAAGTAAATCCACCGGTCGTCTATGTGAAAGGCGACGTCGCGAAGCCCGGCCGTTTTCCACTCACCGCCAATATGCATGTAGGCGATCTGGTTCGCGTTGCGGGCGGCTTGAATCCCAGCGCGGACGAGCAAAGCGCGCTTCTTACGCATCTTGCGGTCAACGTTCCGGGCGCTCCGGAAGCTTCAAGCTTCAATGTCAATCTCAGCTCCGCGCTCGCCGGCCAACCGGACGACAACCCACCGCTGCACAACGGCGATGTGCTCACCATCCGCCAGAATCCCGGATGGAACGATCTCGGCGCCAGCGTCACGGTACGCGGGGAAGTCCGGCATCCGGGAACCTACGGTATTCATCCCGGCGAAACTCTCGGTTCGGTCCTGGAAAAAGCTGGTGGGTTCACCCCGCAAGCCTTCAGTTACGGGCTGGTGCTTACCCGCCGCGAAGTGCGGGAGGTGGAAATGCAGTCGCACCAGGAGCTGATCGCCCGGATGCAAGCCGAAGAAGTGCAACTGAAAGCGCTGCCCGAAAATGACACCGAGCAGAAAAATCTGAAGCTGACCGCAATTGCTCAGACGGATACCGCGCTCACGCAACTGCAGACCAATCTTCCCGTGGGACGCGTCGTCATCCACGCCTCCCACGAAGGCAACGCGTTCGATCGCACCGCGGACCAGACCGTTGTGCGCAACGGTGATTCGATCTTTGTCCCCAAGAAACCGAATTACGTTCTGGTTCAGGGGCAAGTGTTCAATTCCACCGCGGTCGGCTACATCCAGGGCCGCAGCGCCAATTGGTATCTCGGGCAGGCCGGTGGCTTCACGGAACTCGCGGACAAGAAAGCGGCGTTCGTGATTCGGGCCGATGGTTCCGTGCTGGCCGCCAAGAACAACAGCGGCATTTGGGCGGGCAATCCGATGGATGCTGTCCTGTTGCCCGGCGACGCGATCATCGTACCGGAGAAAGCGCCCAGGATTGGCAGCCGTAACTGGGCTCCGCTGCTTCAGACGGCCCAGATCGCAACCTCGGTTGTGCTTGCCGTCGCTTATCTGAAGCCGTAAGGAAGTTGTGACCAGTTGAGGAAAGGCATTTCATTGGCGAGTTACTTGATGATTGTGAATCTCACGGCGGCCGCAACACTTGCGTTCGCGCGCCCGGCTTTCCCTCAGCAAACGGAGAGTTCGAGCAGCGAGCCTCGACTTACTGACAGTTCTACCGTCACGCCGCAAGATAAGATCAGTCGACCAGCTCCAAAACCTCAATCTGGTGAGGGCGCCAACCTTCGCTTGACCCTGGACAGCGTCGGAACTCGACTATTTCGCGACCAGAAAGAAATCTGGACCAGCCCCACGAAGCTCCGGCCGGACGATTCGCAGTGGTTGTTGCCGCTGGCAGGCGTAACGACTGGTTTTATTCTCACGGACTCCAATTTCAGCGCCAGTCTCTCCAACAATCAGGGCACCCTCAACACCTACAAAAATATTCGCAATGGAAGCCTGGCGGTGCTGGGAGCGGCCTCCGGCGGAATATTTATCTGGAGCCTGCGAACCCACGACCTGCATCAGCGCGAAACCGGTATTCTCGCCGGCGAAGCCGTGTTCAACTCGCTTGTCGTAACTGAGGGGCTGAAGTTCGCGGCGGGACGAGAACGCCCCACGCAGGAGAACGGCCAGGGAAATTTCTTCCAGGGTGGAAATTCGTTCCCTTCCAACCACTCTGCCGCGGCGTGGGCAGCGGCGGGCATCCTGGCGCACGAATATCCGGGTGTGATGACCAAGCTGCTCGCTTACGGGCTTGCTTCCACGGTGAGCTTCGCCAGCGTTGGCAGTAAGGAGCATTTTCCTTCCGATGTGTTGGTTGGAAGCGCGCTCGGGTGGATGGTCGCCGAGTATACCTATCGCCAGCATCACAACGCCGAACTTGGGGGCTCCGCTTGGAACCCGCTATCGGATATTTTGCGGGGCACGGAATCCGGACCTGCGCGCTATCCGGGCTCCACGTATGTTCCCCTCGATAGCTGGGTCTATCCAGCGTTCGACCGCCTCGCCGCGTTCGGATTCGTGTCGGATGGTTTCGCGGGCAAGCGTCCGTGGTCGCGCGAACAATGTGCGCGACTGCTCTTGGATGCGGATCAATCTTTGGCCAGCTATTCCGGCGGGAATTCCCCGATTCCTCCGCAAGTGAACGCCTTACTGAAGGATTTGCATCACGAATTTGCTCGTGAGGAAGCCACATTCACCGGACCAAATACCTCGCTGGAAGTCGACTCCCTCTACACTCGCATCTTAAGTGCCAGCGGCGCAATTCTGGATGACGGTTACCAGTTCGGCCAGAGCTACGCTTACGATTTCGGCCGGCCCTTCCGCCGCGGCACAAACTTCATCTCCGGCGGTTCGGCCAGCGCCACCTACGGGAATCTTTTCTTTTATTTCAGCGGTGAATTTCAGCACTCACCGTCCGCGCCAGCCTTGTCCACGCCCGTCCGCGAATTCATTTCCGAAAGCGATAAAGTTTCCCTTCCGCCAGACACGCCATTCACGCCCATCAATCAATTCCAACGTCTCGACGCCTATGCTGGCGTAAACATCCACGGTTGGCAGCTTACTTTCGGCAATCAATCTCTATCCTGGGGGCCTGGTGACGGCGGCTCACTCCTTTTGAGCGACAATGCCGCTCCTTTTCCCATGCTTCGACTGTCTCCGGAAGATTCGTTCGAAATCCCGGGCCTGTCCAAATTTCTTGGGCCCTTCAGCATCGATCAATTCGCCGGCCGCCTCGATGGGCATCCCGGCGAGTCTGAACCGTGGCTTTATGGCCAAAAAATCAGCTTCAAGCCATTTCACTCGCTGGAGTTTGCATATAGCCGCACCACGATCATCGGCGGCAGCGCTCATCCCCTGACCGCCAATACTTTTTTCCGAAGCCTGTTCGGCCGCGTTGACACAGCCGAAAACAGCGTGCCGGGCGATTCCCGCACTGCGATCGATTGGACCTGGCGGCTGCCGGGGCTTCACAACTGGGCCACTTTTTATGGGGAGTTAGAGGACGACGACGATTTGATTCCGCTGCAAAACTTAACCAAAAGCGTTTTGCGCCCAGGCATTTATCTACCCCGCTTGCCATTCTTGCCAAAGTGGGATTTGCATTTCGAATGGACCACTTCCACTACACCAGGTCGAGCCTCGTTCCAGAATCACGGTAATTTGAATTATTGGAATTTGGATTATCCCGACGGCTACACCAACGATGGAAATTTAATGGGCAACACGGTAGGCCGCGAGGGGATCACTCTGCAGGCCTGGACGCGCTTCTGGATCTCTCCGCGGAACACTTTCGATTTTTCCTGGAAGCAGAGCCGCGTCCTCTCTGATTTCGTTCCCGGCGGCGGAAAGTGGCAGGATTTTCAGGGCGCCTATTCCGTCACCACGCGCTCAGGCGCTTACATAAAGAGTTTTCTCCAGTTCGAGCACATCTCTTCTTACCCGTTGCTCTTCACTGGCTCCAAAAATAACGTCACCGCGGGAATCGAAATTGGCTTTTTGCCGCAGTGGGGCCACAAAGCGTCTGCCTTTGGACTTTCTCCCAGCCGGAAGTCGGATGTGACAACGGGAGGCTCCACGCCATGAGCTCCTCTACAGCAAAACACGGGCCGGAAATCGCTCGCCAGCTGGACGCGGACCGGTTGCTGGCGTATCAGATTCACGCGAATCAGGCGGAAATCCGCGAACGGAGAATCGCGCGTGTCAGCCGTCTGTGGGATCAGCGCAAACTGCTCGGCAAATGCATCGCTGCCGGCGCCGCACTCGCCAGTCTCGTCGCGCTGCTGATTCCTTCTCAATACGCATCCACCACGCGCTTGATGCCGCCGGATTCGGCCAGCGGCGCCGGCATGGCGATACTTGCGGGCCTCACCGGGAAAATGGGATCCGCGGTTGGTTCGCTGGGGGCGGATCTGCTCGGGATGAATACCTCCGCGGATCTTTTTGCTGGAGTCTTGCAGAGCCGCACGGTGCAAGATCAACTGATCACGAAATTCGATTTGCGCCGCGTCTATGGCGAGAGCCGCTGGGTTGACGCGCGCAAGGAGCTCGGCCGCCAAACCGATATTTCCATTGATCACAAAAGCGGAATTCTGACGATTCGCGTGACCGACCACGAGCCCAAGCGGGCCGCAGCGATGGCGCAAGATTATGTCGCCCAATTGAACGACGTAGTCACTCAACTGAATACTTCCTCCGCTCATCGCGAGCGGGTTTTCCTGGAAGCGCGGCTCGAGCAGGTGAAGGGCGAGCTGGAGTCCGCTGAAAAGGATTTCAGCCAGTTCGCCAGCAAAAATGGCGCGATTGATATCAAGGAACAGGGCAAGGCCATGCTGGAAGCATCCGCTATGCTCGAAGGCCAGTTTGTCGCTGCCCAGACCGAACTGCAGGGGCTCCGTCAGATCTATACCGATCAGAACGTCCGCGTGCGCGCGGTTCAGGCGCGCGTCAATGAGCTGCAGCGTCAACTGTTGAAAATGGGAGGGAAACAGGAAACCGATGGCTCGGCCCCTTCAAAGGAAGACGAACTTTATCCTTCACTGAGAAAACTTCCACTCCTGGGCGTCACGTATGCGGACCTCTACCGGCGGATGAAAGTGGAAGAAGCCATTTGTGAAACTCTGACCCAGCAATTTGAAATCGCAAAAGTCCAAGAAGCCAAGGAAGTTCCAAGCGTCAAGGTTTTGGACGCCGCGGAGATTCCCGAGAAAAAGAGTTTCCCGCCGCGCACGCTCCTCGTTCTCCTTGGCGCGCTCATTGCCTTCGCCTTCGGAGCCGCCTGGGTAAAGGTCAATGACCGGTGGACAAACACCGATCCGAAAGATCCTGGGAAAGTTCTCGTCCTCAATATGGCGCAGAGCGTTCGGCCGCAATTGCAGTACGTCGTTCAGAGGAGAAATTCACTGTTCGATCTGGCGAATAAAACTGCGGATCGATTCCGCGTGGAACGCTCTGCATCAACGTCAAAGGCGAAACCCGCTGTGAATGTTCTTCGCACGGAAGCCGACGAGCTGGGCAAAGCGGGCGAGTGAAGGCGAAATTGGGCGCTGTGGATCAGGTTTCGTTGGCTCTGGGTAGGGAAGTGCCGGGAGTTTTCGCTTGTTGATCATGATTTCCATCCTCTGCCTGCTTACGGCGACGCTGCTGGGCATTCTGTTTCAGCAGGCTCCAACAATTTTGATGGTCCTCGGATTTTCTCTCCTCGGCGTCACACTTACGCTTGTCCGGAATGCCGCCGCCCACCGGCTGGGCACCACAAAAACACTTTGCGTTCTCTTCTTTGCGTTGGCCATTGTTCATGTCTTCACTGGTTTTCTGTTGGCGGGCCTGACGACCGAGCACACATCCATCCGCTCCAACGCCGATGTTTATTTCGCGAACGCTTTGCTGATTGACAGTGTCGGACTCTTGGCGGCTGGGCTCGGATACGCCTGGAAACTGCAGGGACATTCGATTGTTCTCCACCGTCCCTTGCCCGTTCTTGTCAATTCGGATTCCTCCGAAGAACTGTTTCGCTGGCTATTGATCTTTGGTGCTGCGCTGATGTTTGCGGTCTATTGGCGACTTGGCTTTCTGGATTATTTACGCGTCCCGGCCAAATGGCCGTTCCTTCGCTACATCACCAGCGACATTGCCGGCGGTTCGGCAAGGGACGAATGGTTCGCCAACCGCGCCATGGATCTGCTCACTGTGGCTTTGCCGTTCCTTGTCTATCGCGTGGTCAAGCGCCCCCGCATGCTCGCCATTCTATTTGTCGTGGTGGGTTACGCCGCGCTGCTGCTTCCATTACGCCGGGCGAATCTTCTCGGTGTTCTGTTCGCTTCCCTCATTCTCATCGGCATCCGGCGGGGTGAAGTCTATAACCTCACTCGCCGTTGGATTGTGATCCTCGCGTCTCTCTACGTTTTGTCGCAATGCCTTTTTCTCTTCAGTGTATTTTCCAGCGAGCTGGACCCCCAGGAAGTTTTGTCTGTTTCCAGCACCGCGCTGCCAGAAGTTCGCGATCTGGCTTGGACACTCAATCGCCTGGAAGGCGTGCGGCTCAATGGGGTCACGTTCGCACAGGCGCTGATCCCCTTACCGAGCATTGCCAGCGAGTGGAGCGCCAAGGAGAGCTTGAGAGCGATCACCACCAAACTTGTCGGCAGCGATCGAACTGGTGAGAGCGGAGGACTTCGCCTGACTTTGATGGGCGAAGGCTATATCAACTTCGGCTATCTAGGCGCTATCGCCGCGAGTTTTCTGTGGGGCTGCGGAGTGGGCAGTTGTGAACAGCTCTTCGTCGCCGTCAGAAAAGTGCGCTCCGAATTCCTGAATTATGTCGCGGTGATGTGTTTTGTCTGGATCTGTTTTCTTTTTTATCTTGCGGGAACGCAAGCGGCGGCCTCGGTAAAGATGGGAGCGCTTCTTGTGCTGGGCGTCGCGTGGCTCTGCAGATATCGCCCAAATTCTTTCGCGCTGCAACCGGAGGCACAATCGTGATCAGGAATCGCGCATGCCGGAGCACATGCCGACGCTGTTTATTCGGATCTCCGCGGGAAAAAGCATGAGAGCCGTCGTGCGTAGCCTGATCAGCGTGATCGGTGGCGAGGCTGCTGTCCGCGCCGCGAATGTCGTCGCGGTTCTTCTGATCGCGAGAGCTTTTGGGAGCGCGACACTCGGAGCATACGCTGTGAGTCTTGCCCTGGTCACGGTGGTGGTGATGTTCGCCGATACCGGGCTGCAAACCGCCACCATCACTGAATTAAACCTGCCCAACACAGATCGTAATCAAACCTTCAGCCGCCTCGCCACCTGCAAGACAGTCACCTTGGCAGCCGCGCTGCTCCTTCTGGTTGGAGTTGTCGCGGTCACACGTCCGGGCCCGCTCCTTCTTTCCGTCGGATGTTGGGTGGCGTTTCGCGCCGTCCTGCAATCTTTTTCTCAATTCCAGATGGCAGCGCTCAAAGCCGTCTCCCGCGCCGCGTGGATCGGAGTCATACAAATCCTCCACAGCTCTCTTCTATTTGCGGGAATTTGGTTGGCGTTCCATCAACATTGGAACATCTTCTCGTTGCTGCAATGGATGACATTCTGTCAATTCCTCGAACTCGCGGTTGCCTTGGCGGTGCTTGAGCGCAACGGCATTTGGCCCAGTCGCCCCCGCCGCCTGAATGTTTGGCAAACGCTGCAGCTTGCCGCACCCTTCGGAATCGTCTTCGGCCTTGCCAATCTGATCGTTCGCGCAGATACGATTATTCTTTCCACATTCGCGCCGCTCACTGAATTGGGCGCCTTTTCTGCCGCCAACGCGATCCTGCTGATCGTTTACGTCTGCGCATGGCTTTTTGGAAGCATCCTGCTCCCCGAAATGGTGCGCCGCTCTGGCAGCAGAGAAAACCTGAACTCCTTCCAGGCCTTGTGGATCCGCTGGGTAGTATTTCTCACCGTTCCTATTTCTTTGCTTGTTTCTACGGCGGCCCCGCAGTTGATCATGCTCATGTACGGCCCGTCCTTCGCCGGCAGCGGCGCCCTTGCATCCGTAATGGTTCTGGCCTGCCCGTTCATTCTCTTGAATTCGATCTATACCGCCCGCGCCCTAGCCGCTAAGAATCGTGCACTGTTTCTTGGAATTTATGGCGCTGCTGCGATCGCCACTCTCGCACTCGATGTCCTGCTGGGTCATGCCTTCGGTTCGCTGGGCATCGCCTGGGCCATCGTTGTTCGAGAAGCGGCCATGCTCCTCGCCTTCTGGTTGCTTGTTTCACGCATTCCATCCCCCGCGTCCGCGCTGAATCTCCGCATGTCCCAAGGAGGAAATTGAGAGCCATTCACACGAGGCACCGGTGAATTCTCAAAACATTCCCATGCGCAAAATCGTCACCATGGACGCCCGCTGGCTGGTTGGGGGCATCGGCACGTACACGCGGAATCTGTTGAGAGAATTCCACCGTCAGAAAAATAACTTTGACCTCCAGGCCATCGCGCGAACGCCGGATTCCGACGCCATTCGCACATTCTGCTCCGGCGTGACGGTAATTGACGCGCCCATTTACACACTTCGCGAACAGTTCCTGATCCCCAAAGCCGCAAGGCACTCCGATCTTCTGCATATTCCGCACTTTAACGCTCCGCTTCTTCATCGCGGTCCATTAATCGTTTCCATCATGGACGTAATCCATCTCAGTTCGCCCTCTTACCGGCACAAGATAAGCACCTTCTGCTACGCCCGGCCCATGTTGCATACTGTCGCGCGCAGAGCCGATCACATCGTAACGGTCTCCGCGTTTTCCAAGCGGCAGATCATCGATTCCCTTGGCGTGTGTGATTCGAAAATCTCCGTCATACCTTGCGGCGTGAGCGAGGATTTTTTCGAAACGCCCCCTCCGGCCGATTCTCTTGACGTGACTAAACGTCTCGGCATCCGCGCTCCCTACCTCTTGTACGTTGGCAATTTAAAGCCGCACAAAAATGTCCACACCCTGCTGCGCGCCTTCGCCCAACTGCGAAAGCGCGGCCGGCCGCACTATTCCTTGATCATTCTGGGCGACGACGCGCGCTGGAAATCGTCCATCGTCGACGAAATGGAGCGTCTTGGCATACAAGATTCCACCACGATTGTTCCGCACGTCTCTCAATCGTTTCTGCCAAGAGTCTATGCGGCCGCGGATCTGCTGGTGATGCCCTCAACCGTTGAAGGGTTTGGACTCCCTGTTCTGGAAGCCATGGCCTGCGGCACTCCCGTCATCGCTTCCAACGCGGCCAGCTTGCCCGAAGTTGCCGGCGATGCCGCGCTCTATTTCGATCCGGCGAGCCCAGAGGAACTCGCCTTTCAAATAGAACGCATGTTGTCTTCCGCTGAATTGCGCGCAGTTTTGCAACGCAGGGGAATTCAGCGTGCCGGGCAATTCACCTGGCAGCAGTCCGCGTACCGGCATATGGAACTTTACAACCGATTGTTGGGGCTCAATTGACGCTCTTGAACTCACCTTCGTATGCGACTCGTTTGCCAGCGGCGGGCAGCGAAAAGTGGGAGAAGTTTGCCCAGGAGGACCCCTACACCTACATTTTGACCACGCTGAAATCCGCCGACACTTCGGAATTCTGGAAGCGTGGTGAGCGCACCATTGAGGAAGAAATTCTTCCGCTGCTCCAGGTACATGGCGTGCGCACTCGGCTGGGTCTCGAACTAGGCTGCGGAATCGGGCGTCTCGCCGTTCCGCTGGCCCGCCGGTTTCAGGAAGTGCTGGGAGTGGACATCGCGCCAGGAATGGTGCAACGCGCAACTTCTTTTGCGCAAGACAATGGGATCGAAAATATTTCCTTCGCCGCCATTTCCGGGCCGGAGGATTTCCTGCAGCAAGCCGGGCGCTACGTGGGCAACTGCGATTTCATCTACTCGCTGCTCGTTTTTCAGCACATTCCGGAATTTCCGATGATTGAGGGCTATCTGCACGTCATTCGCGTCCTGCTCCACGCCCGCGGCCTCGCTTATTTGCAGTTCGATACGCGCTCCAGCGATCTTGCCTATCGCGTGAAAACACGGCTGCCGGATTGGGCATTGCCGCGATTCTGGAAGCGCGGCATTCGCCGCATCCGCCGCTCGCCCGATGAAATCGAAGCTTGCTTCCGGCGTGCCGGCCTGGAGATCGTTGGGGAACTCACGCCTCGCACGGCCTATCACCGCTACATCTTGCGATTACTGCAGCACAGGCAGGCTTCGCAATGAAGCAGACGCTTCCAATCCAAACTCCCCACGCCGTGCCGCTGGTTCTGAACAATCCGGCGCCTTCCCTTGCGAACGCGCGCATTGCCATCGTGCACTACTGGTTTGTCAGCCGCCGCGGTGGCGAACGCGTCGTCGAAGCGATGGCCACCATGTTTCCGCAAGCCGACTTGTTTTCTTTGGTCGCAGAACCGCATGCGGTCCCCGATTCCTTGCGTGGTCGTTCGCTTCAAACCTCATTTCTCCAAAATATTCCTGGCAGCACGCGCTGGCACCGGCGTTTTCTTCCGCTCTATCCCCTGGCGTTGGAACAGTTCGACCTCAGCGGCTACGACCTGGTGCTCAGCTCCGAATCCGGCCCGGCAAAAGGCGTGCTCACCGCGTCCGGGACTTGCCACGTTTGCTATTGCCATTCGCCGATGCGCTATCTCTGGGATTTTTATCACCGTTATCGAAACTCCGCCGGGATGGGCTTGTTCGCAAAGCCTCTGTTTTCTCTCACCTCGCATTACCTCCGCATGTGGGATGCAGCCTCGGCCAATCGCGTGGATTATTTTGTCGCCAACTCGCAAAACGTCGCTTCCCGCATTCGCAAACATTATCGGAGAAACTCGGACGTGATCTATCCTCCGGTCAACGTTCACGCGGGATACCTCGCTGAAAAGACCGAAGACTATTACCTGCTCGTAAGCCAGTTGGTGGACTACAAGCGCGCGGACCTGGCGATCACTGCCTGCAGTCGTCTCGGCCGGCGTCTACACGTTGTTGGCGTTGGAGAAGAATACGCCCGCTTGCGCAAATTCGCGGGGACCACCGTTCATTTTTGCGGCGCGCTTTCCGATAAAGATCTGAACGAGCAATACGCGCATTGCCGGGCCCTGTTGTTCCCGGGTGAGGAGGACTTTGGAATTGTCCCCGTCGAGGCCCTCTCCTTCGGCCGGCCAGTAATTGCCTACGGTCGCGGTGGTGCGTGTGAATCCATATCTGGCTTTTATCCGGATTCCCCTTTCTATCCGGACCATTCCACCGGCGTCTTCTTTCGCGAGCAATCAGTGGATTCCTTAATCGAAGCTATGCTTGCCTTCGAAAGCAACGAATTCTCGTTTCGGCCATTCTTCATCAAGCAGCAATCCGAACGTTTCGCGCTTTCCGTTTTCCAAGACCGCTTCGCAACCTTCCTTGAAGAGAAGTGGCGCGAATTTCATCAAGGGCCGTGCGGCAAATGATTCGCGGACGCCTCAAACGCGCACAGTGCCTCTTAACCCTGGCAGTGTTTCTTGCTCCGCTGGCTGCGTTCAGCATCGCGGCATATTTTCGTTTCGCGACCCATCTGCTCCCTCGTTATTCCACGGATGCGGACCCCTCCGCGTATTTCGGCCTGCTGCTGGTCACCACGATTTTGTGGGCCATCGCCGCGGAACATTACGGACTCACCTCGGTCGAAGATCTCTTGCTGGTAAAAGAAAAGACGGGCAGAGTGTTTGCCTCCAGTCTCTTCACCTATGTCGCCGCGCTCTCTGTCACTTTCTTTTACCGCGCCACCAGTTTTTCCCGCGTGTTCACCTGGTTGAGCGCCCTGAGTCTTTTCCTGATCACTCTGCTGGTGCACGCACTTTTTATCTGGTTGTGGTCTCGCAAACGATCCCGGCGAAAAGCTTCCTTCCATGTCCTGATTGTTGGAGCGGACGCCTTTGCACTTCGCGTTGCCAACGCTCTTCTTTCAGACCGTGTCGCGACCTGTTCCATAAAGGGTTTCGTCCGCCTTTTTGGCCAGGTTTCCGCCGTAACTACCTCGCCGGTCTACGAACTCACCGACATCAATAAACTCGCTATCGGGAACGGCTTCGACGACGTCATCCTGGCGATTCCGCCCGCAAATCTCGCAGAACTGCCCGCCCTCCGCAAACAACTCGCCCCGATCTGCGTTCCGATGCGACTTGTCCTGGACGTTGGCGAAGCCCTTGATGGTCACGGACACCTGTTCTCCGTCGCCGATCTCCTTTTGCTCGACCTCCAAGGCACACCCGCCGAGTCCACGCTCTATACAGTTCTGAAGCGCGTGTTTGATCTGGTTTTTTCCGCTGGCGTTTTGATTTGTGCCGCCCCCGTCTTCGCCCTTGTTGCGCTTGCGGTGCGACTCAGTTCGCCCGGGCCCATTTTGTTTGCCCAGGAGCGCGTCGGTCTCAACGGCAAGCTCTTCCGCATGTTTAAATTCAGAACCATGACGGTGTCTTCCCCTGAAGATAGCGACGCCCGCTGGACCGTGAAAGACGATCCTCGCTGTACCCGCGTCGGCAAAATTCTTCGCCAGACCGGTCTCGACGAGCTCCCGCAATTCTTCAACGTCCTCAAGGGGGATATGAGCGTCGTCGGGCCCCGGCCAGAGCGCCCCCTGCTTGTCCAGAAATTCATGCAGTCGGTCGGCAGCTACAATCGCCGCCACTATCTGAAGGTCGGGATTACTGGCTGGGCGCAGGTGAATGGCCTTCGCGGAGATACCTCGATTGAAAAGCGCATCGAATATGACCTCTATTACGTCCGGCACTGGACCCTCGCCTTCGACGTGCTCATTGTGCTGCTCACGTTCGTTCGCGGCTTCACCGACAAAAACGCCTACTGACAGTTTTCGAAGGCCTCCGGTCCTCAAACTTCAGACAATTCCTTTGCTCCTTCTTGACCTCGCGGTGACAACTGCTACTTTCGGCTTCTTTACTATTCCTCATCGGCCGGGAACGCTCGGTTCTCAAACTTCGCGCGGAAAATTGAGACCTGGGCACTTTCCGGCCGCCCCTTTTTTCGCAACTACCCCGCCCAACGTGCGTGCCCCAACCAGCGCCGTTTCCCGGTTCAAGAGTTCAGCTTTATTTCAATCATTGGGCAGGTGGAATGTGATTGCGCAGGCGTCACCCGCGTCATAGCGCTTCTCTGCAAATCCAAGTGGGGAGGGGAACTGTTCGCCCGCGGTGATCACGCGAAGAGATGGAAGAGATGGATTTAGGAAGAGGGCGGAGCGCCGGATAAATCCTGCGCTCCGCCCATATCTGCAGCTTTACTGAAGTACGTTGAGTGTGTTCGAACCGTCGTCCACGAAAACCAGGCCCACCTCCGGATCAAACAGCACCCCAAATAAAGTCCCCGCTCCTGGAGGTGGCCCGCCCGTGTTGTCCAGCAGCCTGGTTGCAATCGCATTTCCCCGGGCTGTGAATTCGGTCGCAAATCCGTCGTTGCCGTTCACAACAATCAAATGCCCGTTCGGGGCAACCGTCAGTCCCAGTGGATCATTCAGCGTTCCCCCGCTAGCCAGCGTTTTTCCGTTGGTGGAGGGCGTTGTCCGCGAAAACGGGTGATTGATCACGGCGATCCGGTTATGCACGCTATCCGCCACGTAAAGCACTGGTTCGTCATCATCGTCGGAGGAATTTCGGCACTCCTCCTCTCCCGAATGTTCGCAATCCGGCGAGAGCGCCACGCCTGTCGGTCCAATCACCAGTGCTGCCGGGTCTGTGCGTTCTGCAAATCCCGCGCCGACAACCGTCAGGGATTGCAGAACTGGGGAGTGCTTTCCGGAAACATCCAGCATCACGCGCACTACCGTTCCCTGGTTAACCACTGCCCCGTTCGCGGCCACCGTTCCGTTCAAAACATTGGTAACAAACAATGCCGCGGTCCGATCGTCGTCCGTCGCGGTCATGTCCCACGGCCCGTTGATCAGCGATCCATATATCGTTTCCACTGCATTTCCTTTGCTATCCAAAACGATCAGACAGCCTGCCTGTGCGGTCGCGGAGCTTCCGTCCGAAGTCGGTAGACTTCCCACGATCACCCATCCGGTGCGAAGCACCGCCAACGCCGTCGTCAAACCCACTCCACCCGGGCAATTCCCGGGCAACTTGGTGGGGTCTATTTGCGCAAACTGAGTTATCCCGCCGCTGGGCGAGATATCCACGATCGTCATTCCCGTTCCTTGCAGGTTCGAACCCGCGTTGAAATTGCTCACCAGATAGTGGCCTTCGATCAGATTTCCCACCGTTTTGGGAACGCGAACCAATCCGTAAGGGTTGATGTCTCCGTTCGATGGCACCGTGGTTGACAACGTGGAGATATTCTTGAGTTTCTTGAGTATCGCCGTGGCGTCCCCAGCGAGAAGGGATGGCGCGGCGACCCCGAGCGCGGCCAGTAACCCGAGCGAGTACCTGAGCAGAGTGTTCAGTCGTCCAGTCATTTGAGGCTCCTTGCAAGTGCGCACCGCAGTCGCCCAGTAGCCACGCGAGCCGCAATGGCATCCGGGCGCCCCGCCAGCGTAGGCACCTGAGCATCGCGGTTTGTCAGGGGGCTGTAACTCCGCTGTCAAAAGACCGTCAGGCAGGGCTAAACTGAGTACCTTTTCTGGCAATTTGACTTCAAGCAATCACCCTTTCGCTCTGCGTTAACAATACCGAGCTACACCGCGGCAATACACCAGCCGCCGTTCGCCCGTTTCATGCGGTCTTTTCAACTGGCATCGTTCCAGCATCCCCACGTTTGAAAAACGCGCTGCCGCGTCGACTTCCGCCAAGATCAGCGCGTTATCTGCAGCGAGCGTTTCACTCACAATAGAGGCTTGCGATCGCGATTCCTTCCGACCCAGGCCCACCGAGCGACGATTGGCTAAACATCTGTTCGATCAATCTCCTGGCCGCCCTCCTCCGCAAGCGCCCCGCCCACCCTGTTTCTTTTGACAATAGCCAGCACTTCGCGCTTGGCTCGACAATCCCAAACTGAAGTCCAGACTCAATCCTCGATGGTTGCCAAGCCCCTCTCACGCCACAGACCGGCAGGGCAAACCGTGAGTCTGACAATCGGAGCCCTGGCGATTCGCGGGTATGTGCTTCGATCACGAGGGATGCTTAGATCAAACGAGGTGTTGCATGAAAACCATGCCGTTTACAGCCATTGTGTGCAGCGCGTTGTTACCTCTGCTTTTGGTCGTAGCGAGTCATTCGCTGGCGAATCCCAAGCCCAAGAAGGATCGAAAGACGATTTGCACCAATCCGCACCCGGAGCAGCTTTGTTCCGCTGCAAATACCTGTGGACTGAATGGCGCGGCTTGCGTCCTGGAAGTGAAGCGCGTCGGTGGCGGCATCGAAGCGTCCGTCACCCCGAACATCCCGAACTTCCCCAAAGACAGTGCCCTGTGCATCAATGCAGGAGCAAACGTCACCTGGCAAGGGGAAGGGAAGCACACCGGGATCATGGTGGACTTTGGTGATTCCTCTCCGTTCGACCCCTCCGGCCCGATCATGGGCGGCTCCGACCGTCCCATAACCGTGGTGGCGAAAAAAGCCGGCTGCTACAAATACACCGTCGGGGCCTGCACCCCCGGTACGATCTACGGAATGTGTGGAAATTCTGACCTGGATTTGATCGTCACCAGCGGCGCTGCCCACTAGTCAACGTCTGATCAACAACGCCACCCGGGGGAGCGCCTTCTCTCTCGCGCTTCACACAACAAAACGTACACCTGCAGCGGTTGACAGCAAACTCCGCTGGGCGCAGTCTTTTATGGTAGGGATATTCGCGACCCGCCCCGAAGTTTCATCACCCGCCCATCCGCATCAGTCAGGATTGTATGAACTCGAAAACCGTCTCTCTCATTTCCGGATTGCTCTTTGCTCTGCTTCCAGTTCCGGCGGCTGCGCAATGCAAAGACCAGCTATGCTCCAGCGTGCAGAATATCCTCGATGCGGCCCTTATCGACTTCCGGGGTTACCGGGCGCACACCACAGAAGTCCCTGATATATCCACGCCAAACGCAAAAGTCCCCTGTCAGATTACCACATGGGCCAACAATGTTCCCATGTGTATCTGCTACGCCCAAGTACCCTTTGCGAGCGGATCGGAGTGGTACGCGAGAACGCTGGACGCGGTCAAGAATCTCAATACGTCCTGGCACTTTAACGTTCGATCACCGGGTGACAATCACTACGTCGACGCCGGCCCATCGGATTGCGAAATCACTCCCACCGAGGGACCTTACATTGGCCAATGCCCACTGCATCTGGAAATCACAAAACAGAACGACGGTTCCGCGAAGCTCTATCTGATGATGAACTCGCTCACTTCGCCTTTTCTGTTGCAGCATATTGTGCTACCCGCCGCGAAATCAGCTCCGCCCGCCAAACCCGCCTCTGCCGGGAATTGCGACGATTTCTGCCAAGGCCTGAAGAAAGCCTTTGAAGCCCGCATGACCGGTTTTTCGGAGATCCATCCCGCCGCCTCGAATGCAGCCGCCACTCCGAACACTTTGAAACTTGCCGGTGCCCGTGATTGCTCGGTGAGCGCCATAAAAACTTCTCCTTCAGACGATGCAGGCGCCCAGTATGTCTGCTATTGGCAAGAAGGCTCTGCCTCTGCTGCGGACACCCGTTTTCGCGATCTGATCGCGCTGTTACAGTTCCTCGTACCTTCGAACTGGGCCGCTCACCAAGCCAACGAAGTGGATGAGGAATCCGGCGCCAACCTCACCGCATGGCACGCCGATGAACCCGGCAACAAACACGATGTCCGTGTGTATCTCTCCGGCAACTTTGTGGGCTTGCACATCACCACGTGGAAGTAGCCGCAATGTCTGTGTTGCTGGTTGGCGCGTTGATCGAACCGAGTGCATCAGTAACAGGAAATCAAGTTGTGAAGCTGTTAGAGTCTTCGTCAAGCATCAAAGCGGATTGGACTTTGGTGCTGGAGGCTGAACTTTGTAGGCCAGGCGCAAGGGCGGAGTTCAGAAACTACGGTCAGGCAGAAAACCCCAGCTCACTTCCTTTGCCCAGCGCTCATGCGGCGGGCGTTCAGATCAGCAGCGGAGGCCGGCTCCTTTGAGAGAGTGAGTTGAAGTGGGCACCCTGCTAGAAAGCTGACCATTCGATGCTTCAAATCCTGCACATAGGGCCCAATGTCTTCTGACTTTTCCAATTCCGGAATTCGCGGTCTGGTATGACCAATGAACAAAACCCACTCCGTCTTGAATTGCCTCGCTTGCTCGGCTTCCAGGTAATTTGCTTCAGGAGACTCTGCCACCCGGAGGCAGTACATCGCCAGCATGTTCAAATCCATCTGTTCCAGCTCGTGTATAGGCAACATGTCCCACCTTCAATGCTCGACTCGGCCCAAAAACTGCCGCGCTTCGCCGTCGAACGAAGCAGCGAGTCAACCCGGTTTTTTTCTGCTCTGAGGGCTTTGCAGCGGAGGACGGTCAGCGGTCCGCACAACAGGGGCATTTCCAACTTAAGCCAATTCGCAATTCAACGCATCAATTTTTTGTGAAAATATTGCAAACCGGTTGCTTGCCGTTGAGAAATTCGAAGAGAAGGGAAGTACCTTCTAACGAACTGCTTCGTCTATTTAAAGTTGTACCCAATCTCCCAAAGAAACTGGTGATTTCCTTCGGTCACGCCCGAATTTCCAATTTGATACGCTCCGTATAACGTCAGTTTCGAATTGGCTTTAAAAATCACGCCGGTGTTCACATATCCCACGCTTGTGTTTCCCGTGTACCACTCCGCTGCCAGCGTCACCCGTTTGTTCACCGGCTGTTCAAAGGTGAACTGGCCGCCTGCGCGGTTTCCAGTTGCCACCACCTGCCGCGTGAAATCGTATCCACCAAACCCCACGCGCGTTCCGCTCGCCCACGTCTTCGTGAACATCGCGTATACGTAATTTCCGGCGTCATAGCTCCGCTGGTTGACAGGGAAAAAAAGGTCGTCGCCCAAATAAAACAGCCAACCTGCCTCCTCTTTCTTCCACGGCCGCCACTTGATCGTCGGCGAAATCGTCATCTCACCCAGCGTCGGCGCGCTCAGGCCGTTATAATTCACACCCACTTCCACATTGTGGCCCAGCCCCACCACCACGCGGGGCGTAAACGTGGAAAACGCGTCATCCGGACGAATCGTTCCGTCCAGTTCCCCGTATACTTTTCCGCGATCCAGAACGTCGGCGCTCGGAATATTGAAAACCGTCTCCTGCCCACACGCCCGCCCTGCGCCTGCCAGCGCCAACAGGAAAAGCAATAAATATCGCAACCCCGCCAATCGATTCGGCAATCTCTCAGCCTTTCCCGACCACTGCCTATAGCAGCGTATCAACCTCGCGGCCTCCGCTAGAACCATATTTCTAATCGTTGTGATTTGAATCGGCAGCCACGGCTGGTGTTACGATTCCACGGCACTCACTTCGAGGGGTGATCTTCCAAGATGCTTCGTCGCCGCTTTATCGCCAACTTGCTCGCCACCAGCGGTGGCCTGCTAAGCGACAATCCATCCTCCGCCCATTGGGGCCTCCTGGCGCAAGAGCCGCTCCCCTCCGACCCCCGCATCCAGCGCCTCCTGGTCGTCTTCAAATGCCATTTTGACGCCGGCTTCATTGATTCCCAAGCAAACGTGGTCCGCCGTTATTTCGATGAATTTTTTCCCAAGGCCATTGAAACCGCCGCTTCGCTCAGCCACGCCGGCTCTCCAGGCTACGTGTGGACCACCGGTTCGTGGCTGCTCTACGAATACCTCGAGCAATCCACTCCCGAGCAGCGCAAGAAAATGGAACAGGCCATTCGAGCCGGCTACATCGCTTGGCACGCGCTGCCATTCACCTGGCAGACCGAATTGATGGACCCCACGTTGATCTCTGGCGCGATCGGAATCTCGCAATCCCTCGACCGCCGCTTCGGCACAAAAACCACTGGGGCCAAAATGACGGACGTGCCCGGACACACACGCGGACTTATCGCCCCGCTCGCCGCCAATGGGGTTACGTTTCTTGATATCGGTGTGAACGAAGCCAGCCGGCCGGCCATTCTCCCTTCCCTCTTTCGTTGGACCGACCCGTCGGGCGCATCACTCGCCGTGATGTATCACTCCGGCTACGGCGCCGTCACCGTGATTCCCGGCTCGTCTCTGGGCGTCGCGATCGTCGTGCGCGACGACAATGCCGGCCCGCACACGCCGGAAGAAATTCAGAAAACTCACGCCGTCCTTCAGGCGCGGTTTCCCAATGCAGAAATCGTGCCGACAAATCTCTCCACCGTGGCGAGCGAAATCGCGCCGCACGTGAACGCTCTTCCCGACGTCACACAGGAAATTGGCGACACCTGGATTCACGGCGTTGGCAGCGATCCTCTGAAAGTCGCGCGCTATCGCCAAGTGTGCCGACTGCGCCGCCGGTGGATTCAGGAAGGGAACTGGCAGGTCGGCAGCGATGCCGACGTGCAGCTGCTACGGAATCTGCTTCTCGAAGTCGAACACACCTGGGGAACGGACACGAAAACCTGGCTCGACTTCGACCATTACATCCCCAAAGATCTTGAGCCAATGCTGGAGACGAAGAATTATCGTGTGGTCGAATCCAGCTGGCAGGAAAAACGCCGCGACCTCTATAAGGGTTTGGACACATTGCCGCCCGACCGGAAACGTGAAGTCACCTCGGCCCTGACTTCGCTGGTCCCGCGCCCGCCCGCCGTTTCCGCGCAAGAACACTCCGCCAACCGCGAGATCGAAACGCCGCATTTTCTGATGAAGCTGGATGAGAAGACGGGCGCAATCGTAAAGCTTCAGCAAAAGTCCTCCGGCCGGAATTGGGCGTCGCCGGATCACCCGCTGGCGCTATTTTCTTACCAGACGCTTTCGCAAAGGGACTACGCAAGCTTTTTCGCGGCGTACGTCATCAGCAATCAGGACTGGGCCAAGAAAGATTTCGGCAAGCCCAATATCGTGCGCTTTGGAGCCGAGAGTCGCATCTGGAATCCCACGGTCGCGCAAATCACATCGAGTGAAGACGAGCAGGCTTATTATCTCCTCACTCGCCTGGAAATTCAGGATACTGAAGCGCTTGCTTCGGGCCGCGCCGCATTTCCCAAACAAATATTCGTCGAATACGTTTTGCCAAAATCCAGACCGGCAATCGAAATCACTCTTTCCTGTTTTCAGAAATCGCCCACGCGCATGCCCGAAGCACTGTGGTTCAGTTTCCATCCCCTGGTCACAGCTTCCGGTGCCTGGTCCATGCAGAAATCCGGGCAGGAAATTTCACCTTTCGATGTCGTCGAATGTGGCAACCGGCATTTGCACGCTTTGCTGGATTCCATTGCTTACAAAGATTCTAGCGGCGGACTATCCTTTACGACTCTCGACGCCCCTCTTGTGGCCTTCGGCCGCCCATCGCCGTTGAATTTTTCCCGCAGCCAGCCCAGTTTTGACTCCGGCATCCACTTCAACTTGTTCAATAACGCATGGGGAACGAATTACATCATGTGGTACGCCGAAGACATGCGCTTTCGATTCGTCATCGAAGCATAAGAAAAAAGTGTACTGCGTGGCGAGCTAAGCGGCAGCTGGTTTGAGGAGAAGGAACTTCACGGAACGCCCGGCACGCTTACGACTTTGCCTTTTTTGCTTCCGCAGAGTGCTGTTTTGCGTAAGCGACAATCGCCGGAAACCGCGGATCATTGTGCAGGGAAGCCAGGTCCGTATCGCTTGCAATTCCCAGTTCACTCGCGGGACTCAAACCGTGGTCAATTGCCTCGTGCAGTCGCGCAAACGCTTCCGTTGCATTGCCAGACCGCGCCGCGATGCACGCAAGATTGTAAATATCGCCGGCGACCGCTGGATCATTTGGTCCCAGCGCCTTTTGCCGCGCTTCCAGAACCTCCTGCTGGAGTTTCGCCGCTTCGGCGTAGCGCGCCTCCTCTTCCAGATAGTTGCCCACCAGCGCCACGGTGCTTTTCAGCGTTTCCGGATGGCTGGGTCCCAGGATGCGCCGCTCGTCTTGCACCACTTTTTCCAGAATCGCGTCCGCTTCCGCAAATCGCTTTTGGTGGCCGATCGCTACGGAAAGATTGTAATTGCCTATCAGCGTCTCCGGCGCGTCGGGGCCACTTACTCGCTGACGGATTTCCACCACGTCGCGCAGCATTTTTTCAGCGTCGACGTAGCGGCTCTGGCGAAAATAAGTCTTCGCCAGATTGTTCATGGTGCTCAGGGTATTTTTATGTTCGGTGCCTAGCACCCGCCGCTCACGCTCCAGAAGTTCTGTCTGGATTTTCTCGGCTTCCGGGTACCGCTTTTCGTTCGTGAGCGTGGACGCCAGATTGCCCATCAGCGAAAGGGTGTGAATGTTGTCTTTGCCCTGCGTGCGTTGCAGGATGCCGAGAGCTTCTCGCTGCAATTTCTCCGCGTCCGCTTGGCGGTTTTCGTTTTCATAATCCCATGCAAGATCAGCCATGGATTCCACTGTATTCACATTGTCGTTGCCCAGAATGCGGCGCCGGGTCGCAAGGGCGGGTTCCAGCAGTTCTTGCCCTTCGCGGTAAAGACCAAGATTCACGTAAAGGTTGCCCATCACCTGCATCATCTGTGCCTGCAGTTCGGGGTCGTGGGCCAGTCCGGTGCTGACTTGCTTGGAGGCTTTGTCGAGAATTTCTCGCGCCGTCACGCTGTTGCCGCGGGCCTCGCCGGGATCCGAAATGCGGAACATGCTGGTCATGAAGTCCGTAATGCGATTGGCGCGATCACGTTCCCTCGTGATCCGCCGCACCTGCATCGCTTGCACCACAGCGAATCCCGCAAGCAGCAACACCAGCATTGCGGCGATTCCCACGCCCACGCGATTCCGGCGCACGTATTTCTGCATGCGATACGCGGCGCTCGCCGGCCGCGCGAGCACCGGCTGATCCTGCAGATAGCGCTCCAGGTCGGCGGCCAGTTCGCTCGGCGAGCCATAGCGGCGGTCACGATCCTTTTCGAGCGCCTTCATCACGATCCAATCGAGATCGCCGCGCAGTTGGCTGATTAGTTGTGCGGGCTCCGTGGCGCGGTTTTGCGCGTTGACCGACGAAGTATCTTTCTCCAGGCTGATTCTTGTGCTGGGGCTGGGCGGATCAGTTTCCCGCAGTTCGCGCAGCGCTTCGTCGAACGGTTTTTTCTTCCAGCGGTCCGGATCAAGTGGCAGGTAACCGGTTATCAGCACGTAAAGAATCACGCCCAGTGAGTAAACGTCGGTGCGTGTGTCGACATCCTGGATATTGGGATCCACCTGCTCCGGGCTCATGAACCCGGGTGTGCCAAGCATGGCTCCCATTTGCGTAAGCATCGTTTGGTCAGTAGTGGCCTGGGACGAAATCGCTTTTGCAATTCCGAAGTCGATGATGCGGGGAACTGGTTTGCCGTCCACTTCGGTCACCAGCACGTTCGAGGGCTTTAGATCGCGATGGATGATGGCTTTCTGGTGCGCATGCTGCACACCTTCGCAGACGCGGATGAAAAGTTCCAGGCGGTCGAGGATTTGCAGCTTCTTGGCATCGCAATAGCGAGTGATCGCGGCGCCGTCCACATACTCCATCACGAAATACGGCTGGCCGTCTGGGATTAATCCCGCATCCAGCACTTTCGCGATGGCCGGGTGCTCCATGATGGCCAGTGACTGGCGCTCCGACTCAAAACGAAGTATCACCGACGAGTCGTACATCCCGCCGCGCAGAAACTTCAGCGCAACCACGCGGTTCACGGGAGCAGTTTGCCTGGCCAGCCAGACTTGGCTCATGCCGCCTTCGCCCAGCTTTCGCAACAAGCGGTAGGAGCCAATGAAGGGCGGAACGTTCGCCGCGGCGATCGCCGTCCCTTCCACCGCGTCTGTGCTCAGCGTGCCTTCGGTTTTTGGAGGAACGGTGGGATCGTTGTCCTGTGGCGTCTCAGGGCCGAGACCGAGGGGTGTTGCGGATCTTCCGAGTGCATAGCACCACATACTAATTGTTCACGCGACGCGAGGTCTACCACCTCCGGCGCGACGGAGGAATACACCCTTTTAGGTCCATCAGATGGTGATACGCGCCGTTCGACGCCAGATATTATTTCTGGTGATCCAGCCGGAACGCCGCGGCGCGGAAATCGCCGCGCAAATCCAGATTGATGCCGTGATTCATCCACCAGTCGCCGGACGCGGACTGCGGCGTACCTGGCATGGCTTTACCCTCGATCCAGGTGAGCTGATACTGCGCGCTGGGGTCCAGTCCCTGAAGTTGGAGCAGCGGAAATCCGCGCCCTTCTTGCGTGGAATGGGTGAAGGCAAAAACAACGGCCTGATTTTTGTCGAGGGAGACAGTCTCCGTGGACGAAAATTCGCTTCCATCGCGCGGGCTGATCAGCCGGTAAAGGTCGCCCTGCACGATGGTGCGCTGCGCGGAATGATAGGCCGCGACCAGCCGCTTAGCGGTGGCAAAATCCTCGGCAGTCCAATGATTCAGATTCGCGCCGATGCCCAGCGATCCCTGCATGGAACTGAGCATCCGGTAGACGAGCGTTGTACTGCGAAAATTCAGCCAGTGCGGAGAGTCCGTCACCCAGGCCATCATCACTTGCGGAGTGTAGGCGTACGTAAAACCGTCCTGCATGATCAGGCGATCAAAGGGATCGGTATTGTCCGATGGCCAGACTTCATCCGTGTATTGCAGGATTCCCAGGTCTACGCGGCCACCGCCGCCGGAACACGATTCGATCTCCACATTTGGATGTTTCTTTCGCAGCTCCGCAAGAATCGAATACAGGTTGCTGATGAACTCGACATAGACTTTTTTCTGCTCGTCCGGAGGAACCTGATCCCAACCCGGTTCGGACCAGTTGCGGTTGTAATCCCATTTGAGAAACGCGATGTCATTTTCCGTCAGCAGTTTGTCTAGGAAGCCTTCGACATAGTCGCGGACGTCCGGCCGGGCCAGATTCAGGATCATCTGGGTGCGCTGTTCGGTGCGCGGGCGGCCTGGAAAATTCAAAACCCAGTCAGGATGCTTGCGATAGAGATCCGAGTCCGGATTCACCATTTCGGGTTCCACCCACAGTCCGAAATCCATGTTGAGCGAATGCACCTTGTCGATCAGCGGTTTCAAGCCATTGGGAAATTTCTTGGGGTTCACGTACCAGTCGCCAAGGCCGGCGTTATCGGTTTTCCGCTGGCCGAACCAGCCGTCATCCATCACAAAGCGGTCAATGCCGATGGACGCCGCTTTTTCAGCCAGCGCCATCTGGCCGGCATCGTCCACGTTGAATTCCGTGGCCTCCCACGAGTTATAAATCACCGGGCGCGGCTTGGGATTCGGCGCGTGCGGAAGAATGTGCGCAACTTCATAATGATCGAGCAACCGCGAAGCCCCGCCGAGGCCATGGTTCGAATAGCCGCCGTAAAAAACCTGGGTCTCCAGATGTTCGCCGGGCTTCAGTTTGTAGCCGAAATCAAACGGGTTGAACCCACCCGTGACGCGCACAAAATCAAATTGCGTTTCTTCGATGGTAAACCGCCAGGAACCCGACCATGCCAGCGCGCCAAACCACACCTCGCCGAATTCTTCCGGTGCAATCATGGGCGCGGCCGCGTTTTGGCTGGCGTCGCGCGAAATGGCGAACCAGGGATCCGCCTGATGACCAGTGGTGCCGCGGCGGCTTTCGATCACGCGCGCGCCCGGGCGAATGGCTTCCTGATTCAGCGTCCATTCTCCGGCCCATCGGCCGGTAAGATAGCTCAACGTGTAGCGTGCCGGCGGCAGCGTCCATTGGGCTGCGGCGGCCTGTTCGACCATCACCGGCTGCTTGTCGCGATTTTCGATGTTGGCGGAGCGTGCCAGAATCCCGGTTTCCGCGTCCATCGAGTAGTGCAGCGTCACGTAAATCTCGCGCGAAATGTCTTTCAGCAAAATGTCTATTGATTGCGCGCCGTCGGGCGTGGCTTTTACGAAATGCAGCACCAGGTCGCGGTTGCCATCGGGAAAGGTGATTTTCAGCGCGGGTTCGGTGAAGAGGCCCGCGCCCCATCCGGCGTACTCCTGCGGCGTAGTGGTGTTCGGGGAATCAAAGGAAGCCCATTCGGGAAAGGAACGCGCCGCGGGGATCGCATCGTGCGGCCCAAGGCGGCCACCCCAATAGAGAGTCTGCAGATCGCCGCGCTCGTTCACTCCGAAGCCATACGTGGAGTTGCCGCCATCGAGGCGAAAGACGGGTCCCGGTTCGGCGGCCGGCTGCGCGTTCGAGGAACCAGCCGCGAAAAGAATCAAAAACAAGGATGTAGGAAAAATCGAAAAGCGGGAAGTCTTCCGTGTGTTTTTCATTTCGGAAAATCGTAGCACTCGATGCGTGCTTTGTCTCGCGGAATAGCGATTTGCGCCAAGGAAATCTGGAATCGCCCGACAAAAACTATTCGTCTTCAGGTTCCTGGGTAACGATGTGGATATCCACCGCGGGGGATTCACGTAAGAAGCGGTGAACCACGCTGAGGTAAAGGAATTTTTTCCAATCGCGCACCAGTGCGCGCCCGAAAATCACCTGGGTGATGTGCTTGGAGCGCACGAACTCCGCGATGGCGTCGGCGACGCTGCGTCCCTTCAGGCGCACCACCAAGGCGCCCAAATTTTCGGCAAAGCGCAAATTCGCTTCCAGAATTTTTGGATTTTCCTCCCGTGTCGCCAGTTCCCGCATCACATGCACCACATAAAGCTCGGCATCAAGCCGGCGTCCCATGCGGGCAGCGCGCGCAATTAAATATTGCCCGGCGGGATTCCCGGAAACACAGACAGCGATACGCTCGCGGACGCCCCAATTCTCGCGAATCTCCTTGGCGTCCATGTAAGTTTCCAGGCTGCGATCCACCTGTTCGGCAACCTGCCGCAACGCCAGTTCGCGAAGGGCGATCAGGTTGCCGCGCCGAAAGAAATTCTTCAGCGACTGTTCAACCTTGTCGATGCCATAAACGTCGCCGCGCCGCATCCGGTTGACCAGCGCCTCCGGCGTCAGGTCGACCATAACCGTCTCGCTGGCGCTGAGCGGCACCCAGTCCGGAACAGTTTCGCGAACGGTGACACCTGTGATGGCGCGAACCGTGGGCGCAATGCTTTCAATGTGCTGAATATTCAGCGTGGAAACCACGTCAATTTTGGCGGCCAGAAGTTCCTGCACATCTTCATACCGCTTGCGGTGGCGGCTGCCCGGAATGTTGGTGTGAGCAAGTTCGTCAACCAGCACGACAGTGGGCCGGCGAGCGAGAATGGCGTCAATATCCATCTCGTCGAAGAGCGTGCCTTTATAGTCGATCTGCTTGCGCGGGACAGCCTCGAGTTGTCCTGTGAGCTCCTGAATGCCCTTGCGGCCGTGGGTCTCGACAATGCCGATCACAACATCTTCGCCGCGGCTTTTGCGGCGAATCGCCTCGCTGAGCATGCTGTAGGTTTTTCCAACTCCGGGTGCATAGCCGAGAAAAAGTTTGAAGATACCCCTGCCACTGGGTGGGGGGGAGGCAACCTCGAGCCACTCTTCGGGCTTCTTGGGCAAGTTGAGCAGTTCTCCTGTTAGCGAAATCGTATCAGGTTACAATACATCCATGACGCGATTCGTGGCAGGCCGCGGAATCGGGTTCGTCGTAGCCGCGCTCCTGCTGTTTTCCATAACGCTCGGGTTTACGCATGTGCTGCACGTCAATCAGACGACGGTCGCGTTGTCGTTTCTGCTTGCAATTTTAGCAGTTTCCACGGTGTGGGGCATGGTGGTGGCGATATTTATGTCGATCTCCGCCATGCTGCTTTTTAATTTTTTCTTTCTACCGCCGGTGAGGACGTTCACGGTTGCCGACCCGCAGAATTGGGTGGCCCTGGGAGCATTTCTGACGACCGCTATCGTGGCCAGCCAGCTTTCTGCCCGAATCCGGAAAGAGGCGGACGCGGCGCATTCGCGGCGCCGCGAAGTGGAACGCCTCTATATGTTCAGCCAGAAGCTGCTTGGCGAAGGCAACGTGATTCAGTTGATGAACGCCGTCCCGAATCACATCGTGGACTGCTTTGAGGCGGGGGCCGCGGAACTTTTTGTGCCGCAGAAGGACAAATTTTACCGTTCGGGCTATGGCGCGGCCCAGATCGACGAAGAGCAGATGAAGACGGCTTACGTGCGCGACGAAACAATCTCTGATCCATCGCAACCCTTGCATTTCGTTCCCGTACGCCTCGGAGTGAAGCCCATTGGCAGCCTTGGGATTTCCGGCGCGGTGCTTTCCCGCCAGACGCTGGATGCGGTCGGTTCGCTGGTGGCCATCGCCATGGAACGCGCGCGGGCCGTGGAGCAATTGAGCGAATCCGAGGCGGAGCGCCAGGGAGAACGCCTGAAATCCGCCCTGCTGGATTCGATCGCGCACGATTTTCGAACGCCGCTGACTGCCATCAAGGCGGCGGCCACCGATTTGCTCGATTCGCACGGTAGCGACGCACACCACCAGAAAGAGCTCCTGACCATCGTGAATGAGGAATGCGACCGGCTGAACCACTTGGTGGAAGAAGCCGCGGAGATGGCCAAACTGGAATCGGGAGAATTTGAGCTGCACTTGCAGCCAGTGGCCGTTTCGAGCTTGATTGAAGCGTCGCTGGGCCACTTGCAAAAGGCACTGGCGGATCGAAAAATCCTGATTCATGCAAGCGATGACCTTCCAAGGGTGCGCGCGGACCTGGACCTGGCGAAAGATATTCTGGGCCAACTGGTGGACAACGCGAATTTATATTCAGACAAGGAATTTCCTATCACGATCACCGCGGAGGAAACCGGCGATTGCGTGGCCATCAGCGTGGCGGATCGCGGCCCGGGAATCGACCCCTTTGAACAGGGGCTGATATTCGACAAGTTCTACCGTGGAAAAGATCAGCGGTATCAGGTCCGCGGCACGGGTATGGGATTGCCGATCGCCAAGGCCATTGTCACCGCGCACGGAGGAACCATTTCGGTGACCAGCCAGCTGAATTCAGGATCAGTGTTTACGTTTACGCTGCCGGTTGCCTCGCGGAGCGAAAGCCGATGACCGCCGCGAGCATCCTGGTGGTGGACGACGAACCACAGATCCGGCGTGTGTTACGAACCACTCTAAGTTTCCGTGGATACGAACTGGTGGAGGCGTCGAGCGGCGAAGAAGCGCTGGAGATTGCGCGCAAGACCAAGCCGAGCCTGATTCTGCTGGACGTAAACCTGCCGGGCATTTCCGGGATCGAAACTTGCCGGGAACTGAGGCGCTTTACCGCCGCGCCGATCATCATGCTGACGGTGCGCAACGCCGAGCGCGATAAAGTGGTGGCGCTCGATGCGGGCGCTGACGATTACGTCACCAAACCCTTCGGCATCGAGGAATTGCTTGCCCGCGTACGGGCTTCGTTGCGGCGTAATTCCGGCGCCGAGGCTGTTCCCGCGTTTCAGTCCAAGGATTTTTCTGTGGATTTTGAGGAGCGTCGCGTGACCGCGGGCGGGGAAGTGGTGCATTTGGCGCCGAAGGAGTTCGAAGTGCTGCGTCACCTGATTGCGCAGCAGGGTAAGCCGGTCTCGCACCGGCGCCTGCTGCAGGCCGTTTGGGGGCCGGAGTACGGAGAAGAGACGGAAAATCTCCGCGTGGTCATCAACCAGTTGCGGAAGAAGATTGAGAAAGATCCCGCGCAGCCCAAATACATTTTGACGGAGCCGTGGGTTGGTTACCGGTTTCAGCCGCCAAAAACCCTCGCGGCGAAGGGCTTCACGAAAGGTTCCCGGTAGGGAATTATTTCGCGCCGTCCAGATCCAGATTTAATTCCAGCACATTTACGCGGGGCTCGCCAAGGACGCCAAAAGTACGCGGTTTTGTGTGGCGCGCAATCATCGCTTTCAACTGGCCAGGATTTATTCCACGGGCTTTTGCCACCCGCAGAATCTGAAATTCCGCGGCGGCCGGGGAAATCTCCGGATCCAGGCCCGAGCCGGATGCAGTGACAAGATCTGCGGGAATCGCCGCTCCGGGAATCTCTTTCTGCAACTTCGCAACATCGGAATCCACGCGATCAATCAGCGCGCGATTGGTGGGGCCGAGGTTCGAAGGACCGGAAGCAGTGGCGTCATATCCCGCGCCCGCGGCGGAGGGGCGCGAATGAAAGTACTTGTCGGAAGAAAACGTCTGGCCGATCAATGAAGAGCCGACGATGGAACCGTTCCGCTCGATCAGGCTGCCATCGGCTTGCTTCGGAAAGAACAGGCGGCTCAGGCCAGTCATGCCCAGTGGATAGAGCAGCCCGAAAATAATTGTTGTGACCACCGTGAATCTCAACGCGACCATGACTTCATTCTTCATGATGTCCTCTACGCTAGCCGCAGCCATGTAACCAGAATATCGATCAGTTTGATCCCCAGAAACGGCGCAATCACGCCGCCCAGGCCATAAATCAGCAGATTCCTGCGCAACAGCGCCGCCGCCCCCAATGGACGGTAGCGCACGCCTCGCAGCGCCAGCGGAATCAGCCCAATAATGATCAACGCGTTAAAAATCACCGCGGAAAGGATTGCCGATTCCGGCGTTCGCAGTTTCATGATATTCAGCATGCCGAGGAGCGGAAACGTTCCCGCAAACATCGCTGGAATGATGGCGAAATATTTCGCCACGTCGTTGGCTACGGAAAAGGTGGTCAGCGAGCCCCGCGTGATCAGTAATTGCTTTCCAATTTCCACGATTTCGATGAGCTTGGTGGGATTGGAGTCCAGATCCACCATATTGCCCGCTTCCTTGGCGGCTTGCGTGCCCGTATTCATGGCCACGCCAACGTCCGCTTGCGCCAGCGCGGGAGCATCATTCGTGCCGTCTCCAGTCATGGCCACGAGTTTCCCCTTGGCCTGTTCGTTGCGGATCAGCGCCATTTTGTCTTCGGGCTTGGCTTCGGCGAGAAAATCGTCCACGCCAGCTTGCCGCGCGATGGCTGCCGCGGTCAGCGGATTATCGCCGGTGATCATCATGGTGCGGATGCCCATGGCGCGAAGATGGTCGAAACGCTCGCGAATGCCGCCCTTGACGATGTCCGTGAGTTCAATCGTCCCGTAAATGCGGAAATTGACCGCGACGAGCAATGGCGTGCCCCCGCTGTTCGCCACTCGGTCCACATGCTCCTGCACTTCCGGGGGGACACGCTGGCCCTTTTCCATGATGTAGCGCTTGATCGCCTCCGGCGCGCCCTTGCGGATTTCGCGATCATCCATGTCTACGCCAGACATGCGGGTTTGCGCGGAGAAGGGAATGAAGACCGGATTGTGCGGAGCAAGTTCGCGGCCGCGCAAGCCGTATTTTTCCTTGGCCAAAACTACGATCGAGCGGCCCTCGGGCGTTTCATCGGCAAAGGATGCGAGTTGCGCCGCATTCGCAAGTTCGGCTTCGGTGACGCCAGGAGCGGCGTGAAAAGCGGTGGCTTCGCGATTGCCCAGCGTGATGGTGCCGGTTTTATCCAGCAGGAGAACGTCGACGTCACCGGCGGCTTCCACTGCGCGGCCGGACATGGCAATCACGTTGCGTTGAATCAAACGGTCCATGCCCGCAATGCCGATCGCGGAGAGCAGACCGCCGATGGTGGTGGGAATCAGGCAAACCAGCAGCGAAATCAGCGCGAAAATGCTCTGCGGCGCGCCCGAATAAATTGCAAAGGGCTGCAAAGTGACCACGGCGAGCAGAAAAATAATCGTTAATCCGGCAAGCAGAATATTAAGCGCGATTTCATTGGGGGTTTTCTGGCGAGATGCGCCTTCCACGAGGCTGATCATGCGATCCAGAAAAGTTTCGCCGGGATTCGACGTGATGCGCACCTTGATTTCGTCGGAGAGCACGCGCGTCCCGCCTGTCACTGCGGATCGGTCGCCTCCCGATTCGCGAATCACGGGAGCGGACTCTCCGGTGATCGCAGATTCATCCACCGAGGCGACACCTTCGATCACTTCGCCGTCACCTGGAATGAACTCGCCGGCGGCCACCAGAACAATGTCGCCGGACCGCAGTTTGGAACTTGGCAGAATTTTCGTTGTCCCGTCTTCGCACAGCTTGCGCGCTTCGGTTTCCGCGCGGGCCTTGCGCAGGGTCTCCGCCTGGGCTTTCCCTCGCCCCTCGGCCATGGCCTCCGCGAAGTTGGCGAAAAGGACTGTGAACCAGAGCCACAGCGTGATCTGCAGTCCGAATCCGAATTCCCCGCGATGCGTAAAGAGATTGGAGATCAAAACAATCAAAGTGATCGCGGCGCCCACTTCGACGACAAACATGACTGGATTCTTGACCATCAAGCGCGGGTCCAGCTTCCAGAAAGAGTCGCGAATGGCATTTCGCAGAATATTGCGATCGCCCAGCGAAGTGCTTTTTGCCTGAGTAGTCGTGGTCATCGTTCCTCAAAAAGCCTTTCCAGCGTGCATCAGCAAGTGCTCCAGAATGGGGCCCAGGCTCAGCGATGGAAAAAATGTAAGCGCGCCAACAATCAGGATCACGGAAACCAGCAGCACCGCGAACAGCGGCCCGGTAACCGGAAAAGTTCCCAGCGATTCGGGCACGTGTTTTTTTGCGCCCAGGTTTCCAGCGATGGCCAGAATCGGGATCACCGCGAAAAACCTCCCCAGCAGCATCGCGATGCCAAGCGTGGAGTTATACCAAAACGTATTCGCGTTGATCCCGCCGAATGCGGAGCCGTTGTTGCCGGTTCCCGAAGAATAGGCGTACAAAATCTGCGAAAGCCCATGCGGGCCGGGATTGCTGATGCCTGTCACTCCCGCTTTGCTGACAATCGCGATCGCGGAAAAGATCAGGATGGTGAGCGATGAAACCAGAATTGAAAGCACCGCCATCTTCACGTCAAACGCTTCAATTTTTTTGCCGAGATATTCCGGCGTGCGCCCAACCATCAGTCCCGCGATAAACACCGCCAGAACCACGAAAACCACCATGCCGTAAAGTCCCGCGCCCACCCCACCGAAGATCACTTCGCCCAGCATGATGTTGATCAGGGGCACCATTCCCGCGAGTGGCGTCAGCGAATCGTGAGCATTGTTCACAGCGCCGCAGCTTGCGTCCGTCGTTATGGTTGTGAACAGCGCGGAGTCCGCGATGCCAAAGCGTACTTCTTTGCCTTCCATATTCCCGCCGGAATGGAAGAGCGTGCCGCTCTGGTCGACCCCCTTCAACAGCGGATTGCCGCGGGATTCGGCGGTGTAGGCCACGAAGACGCCGGCGAGAAATAGCGCAGCCATCGCGCTCCACACAGCCCATCCGTGTCGCGCGGAACCCGTCATTCGCCCCAGCACATAAGTCAAAGCCGAGGGAACCGCAAAAATCATCAGCATCTGCAGAAAATTGCTTAGGGGCGTGGGATTTTCGAATGGATGAGCGCTATTGGCGTTGAAAAAGCCACCACCATTCGTGCCAATCATCTTGATGGCTTCCTGTGAAGCGGCCGGACCTTGCGCGATAACCTGAGTGGTAACGGTCTCCTGCGATTTGCTGCCGTCAGCCTCTTGTTTTTCGATCACCTGCGGTTCCACGAGCTTCGCCTGCGTGTATGGCTTCAGGTTCTGCACTACACCTTGCGAGACCAGCACAAGGCCGCCCACGACGCATAGCGGCAGAAAAACCCAAAGCAAGCCGCGCGTCGTGTCCACCCAGAAATTTCCGATCGTTTTTGATTCCTTGCGCGCAACCCCGCGAATCACCGCGATTGCCAAGGCGACGCCAACGGCCGCGGACACAAAATTGTGATAGGCAAGCCCGGCCATTTGGGTGAAGTAAGTCATGGTCGTCTCTGGCGAATAGGACTGCCAGTTCGTGTTCGTGGTGAAAGAAACCGCGGTATTCCACGCTAGATCGGGGGCAAGATTGCCAAGTCTCTGCGGATTCCACGGCAGCCACTGCTGTGTACGCTCGATTACGTCGAGAATCAGCAAAGAGACGCCGCTGAACAGCAGCATGGCGACGCCATAGCCCTTCCAATCCATCTCCTTGGATTCGTCAATCCCGCTGACGCGGTAAATCAGTTTTTCGACGGGGCGCAAAACCGGGTCCAGAAACGTGGATTTGCCCTCGTAGACCCGATAGAGAAAAATTCCCAGCGGCTTGGTAACCAGCAAAATCAAGCCGAGAAACAGAAGGATTTGGAACCAGCCATTGGCCGTCATGGTCAGAAATTCTCCGGCTTCAGCAGCGCATAAAACAGATAGCCGCACAGCAGCAGAGCCACAGCAATAAGTAGGATATTTCCCAGCATGGATTTAGGCGCTCACTTCAGGCGCTCGCAGGAGCGCAGGTAAAGGATGCTCACAACAAAAAAAACAATGGTGCCAATCGCAAAAATAACGTCTCTCATGGTTTGCTCCACGGTTCAATGAATAGGGTACCGAAACGCCCTAAGAAAAGGGTGAGCGCCACATTAAGGAACCGTAAGCCCGCCAAGCGGCAGATTGCGGCTCGCTTGTTACAGGTGCCTCGTTATGGGAAACTCGAACGTCGTATCGCTCATGGCCAACCGCGCTGCTGCTCCCACCTTCGAATCCGCCGCCCTCATTGATGCACGCCCCGAATGGGCCTCGTTGCATGCCGGATTCGTGCTGATCGGCATCAGCATGACACTGCTCGGGCCCGTGCTGCCATATTTCACGCACCGCTGGTCGCTGACCGATGGCCAAGCCGGCTTCTTTTTTTCCGCGCTCTATCTCGGCAGCCTTCTGGGTACATTGCTGACCAGCTCACTCCTGCCGCGTTTTGGTTTCTCAAAAATAATCAGCGCTGGATATTTTTGCTTTGCGCTGGGCTTTGCTTTATTAGGCATCGGCCCGTGGTATCTCACGGCAATGTTTGTAGCGGTCTACGGCCTTGGCTATGGACTCGCCAACCCTTCCATCAGTATTCGCGCCACGAATTTGCCCTCTACCAATGTTGCCGCGGCGGTGAGCCTGCTGAATTTTTCCTGGGGCATCGGTGCAGTGATGGCGCCATTTCTGGTCGCCTACTTTTTGGGACACTTGAGCTTTCGAGCTCTTACCATTTCGCTGATGCTATCGTATCTTGCCCTGTCCACGCTGCACTATCTTCGGAAAGACAACATTCCCGCATCTGCTGAGTCTCGGCCCAAACAGACCTTCGCATTATGGCGAGCGCGATTGCAGCCCGCGCCCTGGATCTCTCTGGCTTTGCTCTTTTTCCTGTATGTGGGTGTTGAGATTTCCGTCGGCGGCTGGCTGGCGCTGGACGAAAAACGAATGGGCGGAGTCTCCACATCCACTCTGGCCACGTCCACCGCGTTGTTTTACGGCTTTTTGCTCCTTGGACGCTTCCTGGCTCCCTGGATCTTGAGACGTTTTTCCCAGCGCGAGCTCAGTGTTGGTGGTCTCGTCCTGGCGGTGACCGGGGTTTCCATCGTTGCCCTGGCGCACACTACGGGAATGCTTTACGTCGGCGCGGTATTCGCCGGATTTGGATGCGCGCCGCAATATCCAATTTATGTCACGTGGCTGGCGGCCATTTTCAAGAACGATTCCACGTGGTTGGGCGCGCTGTTTTTTGGCGCCGCGGGACTGGGCAGTTCAATCGTTCCGTGGCTTGTCGGCGTCGTTGCGTCACAAACGCATTCGCTGCGATTTGGATTTCTGCTGCCGCTGGCCTCCGCGCTTATCATGATTCCGTTTGCGCTGCGCGCTTGTCCGGGAACTGACCGAGCAACACCCGCTCCCCTTCAACCGCGTTCCCTGATTCGCGTTGAGCCAGAGTTCCCGAAAAAAATTGGCCCTCGATCGTGAAGGATCAGAGGGCCGTTTCATGCATATGAAATAAAGTCTAACGGTCGATCGTGACCGCCTCTGTCAGCTTGAATGTGATTCGCGACTCAGCAGAAAACTCCACGTTCTTTCCGCCGGTTGCGCCGGACGCCGCCAGTCCGCCGCCCGCTCCAATGCCCGCGCCAATTGCGGCTCCCTTGCCGCCTCCGGCCAGGCCGCCAATCAGCGCGCCAACGGCAGCGCCGCCGCCGGTCACCACCGCCGTGCGCTTTCCTTTGCCCTTTTCCGTATCCATGTAGGTGCTGGATGCGATCATATAGCTCTTGCCGTTGACTTGCAGGCTCGTCAATTTAACCGCGAGGTTGGCTTCGCCCTTAAACTTGCCCTGCTTCTTCGAAGTCACCACCGTGCCCGTCACATTCGACCCCTTGGGAATTGCCACCTCGTTGTCCACTAGAATGTCCGTGGCCACGCTGCCCTGGAATTCATCACCCGGATTATTGACGCGCGAATTGATCGTGGATCCGAGAATCACGGGGAGGGCCGTACCTGCGGGAACCACAAATGGCTGAGGAGGCGGGGGCGGTGGCTCGGGGGCTGGAGCTGGAATCGGTTGCGGGGCCGGAGCGGCTTGGTTCGCGCCCTGGTTCGTGGCCTGTTGACCGTTGTCCGTCGATGAATTTCCTGAGTTCTGGTTCTTCCCGCAGCCGGCCGCAAGGCTGAACACCGCGGCGATTGCCAATACTGCCCATTTCTTCTTCATGAATTTCCCCCACAGTAATGTGCGTGCGAACTGGAACGAAGCCGCGCTGATATTTATTTTTTGGATTTCCGCCGGGCGTCGCGGCTCTCTCTGGATACTATCATTTCTCACTATCACTGAGTAGCGAGTGGCCGCCAGCGTCGCCGCCCGCATTTGCCCAAGAGCAAGAGGGCCATTACAATCTCGCTCATGATGCCTGAAGCCCGTGTCGCCGCTCCGCTTTCTCCGGTGCTGGCGGAGCGCCTCGCCGGAAAACTCTTCGGCGTGACTGCGGCGATTCAGCGCCTTCCAGGTGAGTACGACGACAATTTCCACCTTCTGACGACTGACAACCGCGCGTTTGTCCTGAAAGTGATGCATCCGGCGCGCGAGGAATCCTTTGTAGATATGCAGTGCCGGGCGCTGGCGCATCTTGCCGCCCGTGCTCCAAAATTGGCGCTGCCACGCGTTATTCCCTCGACGGTCGGCGATCCCTTTACCCACGTCACTCTGGAGGATGGCACTTCGCGCTTCGTTTGGATGCTTTCGTTCCTTCCAGGGACGATGCTCGCTGAAATTTCCGCGCATTCGCCGGAATTGCTTGCTTCGCTTGGTAGCTTGCTGGGAGAAATGGATCTGGCGTTCGCGGACTTCACGCATCCCGCGGCGCAGCGCTTCCTGAAATGGGATGTTTCGCGCTCGAATTGGGCGCGGGATTATTTGAGCCACATACCTGACCCCTCGCGCCGCGCGCTAGCCAAGAAATTTCTCAATCTGTTCGAAGAGGAAGCGGTGCCATGCTTTCCTCACCTCCGGCGCGGTGTGATTTACGGGGACGCGAACGATCACAACGCGCTGGTGGATGTGCAGTTGATGCGCGTGGTCTCTGTGATTGATTTTGGGGACATGCATGAAGGGTTTCGTGTGGCGGAGCCCGCGGTTGCGGCCGCCTATACGATCCTTCGGAAACCGGATGCGCTCGCGGCTGCCGGCGCCGTGCTGGCCGGGTACCACCAAATTCTGCCACTTACGGAAAGCGAGATCGCGGCGTTCTTCCCACTGATCGGGGCGCGGCTGGCCGTAAGTGTGATCAATTCCGCGCACCGGAAATCGCTGGTGCCAGACGACCCTTATGTGACGGTTTCCGAAGAGCCCGCGTGGGCGGCGCTGGAGCGATTGGAAGAAATTTCAAGCCAGGATGCACAGGAATATTTTCGCGCGGTGGCCGCGAAAGCGGCGGATGGCGGCGAACAACGCGTCGCAAAGAACTTGCGCGTGCAACCGGTTCCAGAGTCTTCCCTGGAAAAAAGTTTAGCTGCTCGCAAACAATTGCTGGGAGCGAATCTTTCTCTTTCGTACGACAAGCCGCTGAAGATCGTTCGCGGCTCGATGCAGTATCTCTATGACGAAGCGGGCCGCGTGTATCTGGATGTCTACAATAATGTGCCGCTGGTGGGGCATTCGCACCCGCGGGTGGTGCGCGCGATTCAGGATCAGGTTGCGCTGCTCAACACCAACACCCGGTATCTGCACGACAATATTCTGCGGTACGCGGAGCGGCTGACGGCGCTACTGCCGGAGCCTCTGCGAGTTTGCTATTTCCTGAATTCCGGCAGCGAGGCGAACGAATTGGCGCTGCGCATCGCGCGCACACACACGGGACGCGAAGACATTGTGGTGCTGGAGCACGCCTATCACGGCCACACCACCACCCTGATTGACGTCAGCCCATATAAATTCGATGGCCCGGGCGGACGCGGACGAAAGCCGTGGGTGCACGTGGCGCCGCTTGCGGACGATTATCGCGGCAAATACCGGCGGGGCGAGGCGGACCTTGGAAAGAAATACGCCGTGCATGTCGGCGAGATTCTGGAGTGCTGCAAGACAGAAGCCCGTCCCGCGGCGGCCTATATCGCGGAAACACTCCCGAGCGTGGCGGGCCAGATTGTTTTCCCTGCAGGATATCTGGCTGAGGTTTATGAACGAGTGCGCGCGGCACGCGCAGTTTGCATTGCCGACGAAGTGCAGGTGGGATTTGGCCGATTGGGAACACATTTCTGGGGATTTGAGACGCAAGGAGTCGTGCCGGACATCGTGGTTTTCGGCAAACCCATCGGGAATGCTTTCCCGCTTGCGGCCGTAGTGACCACGCGGGAGATCGCCGCATCGTTCGCGAACGGAATGGAATTTTTCAGCACGTTTGGCGGCAATCCGGTGGCGTGCGCCGCGGGGCTTGCCGTGCTGGACGTCTTGCGCGACGAAAAGCTTCAGGAAAACGCGCTGGCCGTCGGCTCGCAGTGGATCAGAAATCTCCAGGAGTTGCAGTCCAGGCATCTCCTCATCGGAGACGTTCGTGGCTCGGGCTTATTCCTGGGCATTGATCTGGTTGTGGATCGCGAATCCCGCGCCCCAGCCACGCACCAGACTTCGTATGTGGTCAATCGCCTGCGCGAAGAGGGAATATTGGCGGGTACCGACGGCCCCCATCACAACGTGATTAAGCTGCGGCCGCCACTTTGTTTTAGCATTGACGATGCCACGCGCTTCACTTCCACATTGGACAAAATTCTCAGCGAACCTAAGGCGATGCCTTCCGCTCAAAATCCTGCATAGCTGTAAGTTTAGAACTGACGATCCCCAGACGGTGCCGACTGTTCCAAGGGGACTCCTCAGTGCGCGGAAGGAGGGAAGTCCAGCTCCAGTTCATCGATATAGCACCATCCCCAGTTTTCTCCGGGTTCGATGGACCGCATAATCGGATGTTTCACACGGTGAAAATGTTTCGTGGCGTGCTTATTCTTTGAGGAATCGCAGCAGCCAACGTGCCCGCACTCCATGCACAGCCGCAGGTGGACCCAGGTGTCGCCCATCTTCAAACACTCTTCGCAGCCGTTGGTGTTCGGAATGACCTTGTGAATGTGGCTCAAATGCGTGCAAGCGCCCATGATTTGTTTCCCCCGCGGTGATTTTTCAAGGAACGGATTCGCCGGCGGACGCGCTAATTCGAAGTTGCGGCCGGCTTCTGCGACTGCTCTTCTTTTTGCCGCTCCGCTCGTTTGTCCGCTATCTCTTTTTCCGACGGCGGATAACTTTTAAATCCGTCGCTGAACTCTTCATCCGCCTTTTTCCAGTCCTTCTCCGGTTCCGACAGCTTGCGCGTCAGATACAGGCGCCACGCCAGCGACTTTGTCTTTGGATCAATCAGGTCCAAGATCAGGGTCCCGACTTTGCGATTGGACGTAGTCACGGTGTTATAGATCGCTCCCCAATAACTGCCGATGTAAGGTCCGTAAGGGCCCCAGTTGCCCATCACGGCGACGTTTACCTGGCTTTCCGAGCTCGCCCAGTAGCGCACCACGATATCGGGATTCTGGTCGGGGTTCACTTCTTTAAGTCCCTTACTACCAAGCTCTCGCACCAACATGCGGTGGATGCGCGTGTTGATCAGGTCGGGGTTCAACTGCATCATCACCAGGTTTTCCACGCCCCCAATGTAGGAAAACGTTTTGAACTTCGAGAAATCCAGGTTGGGGTCGAAATCGATGGTGATCTTCGCGGAAACTGGCCGCGCAACAAGCAGCGTAAGGAGCAAAGCTGCCAGACAAAACCAAAAAACAAAATAATTCTCGGGGCGACGAGAAGTTTTTCCCTGCATGACACTCCTTATGGCCAGGATTCGATCGTTAAAACCATTACTGGCACCTAGTCTAGGCCAATCCAACAGGCTTTGGCGAGCCGCGCCGGAATTCCTGGCTGGCACGCTTCCCTCGGCGAATTCATTCGCCTTCCCGGTCCGGTGGCTCGCTGTTGAACATGCGCGCCAATTCTGCATGCTCGATCACCACGGAGGGATCCCGCTGAATCGCATCGTAATACTGCTTCTGAAAGCCATCGCCGGTTTCCGTAGGGGCGAATATTTTCCGGGCCTGCAAAAGCGGAACTCGGGCGTCCGCGTCCGTGATCGCTTCTTCGCCCGCGAGCGTTTCGTCAATGCGCACCACAAATTCAGAGATGTTGTGGAGCCACGCAAACTGGGGGTTGTCAACCACCAGCCGGAAGAGTTCGCCGGCATTCACCGCGCCATGGGTTTTTTCGTAATCGCGACGCTCCATATCCAGCAGCGTCTTGTGCAGCCGCAGCAGGGCTTCGCGCAGCGCCACCAGTTTCTGCCGGGCTGGCGTGTCGCGCCCGTCACCGCGGTTTGCGTACGGATCATTAGATTGAGCCAAGGAACCTCTCCCCAACTATTTTGCGACAGTTTGCGGCGGCTGGCTAGTTTCCCTTTGGCGTTTTTACGCGAACGAATAGATCATTTCTCACGCCGGAGATGCCAGGCACGGTTCCCGCGCGAGCTGCGGCCAGGTTTTTGTCGATCTCATTCTCCACGCTGCCCTCGAGGGCCACTGCGCCGTCCTTCACGATGATATGAATTCTGGGAACATCGTCGATGGCATAACGCTGCAGCACGGAATCTTCAAACACGGCGCGGTAGACAGCGCGGCGCAGGTCGTCGTCCGTGGTCGATTTAGGCAGAACCTCAATATCGTTTTCCACCGTGATGATTCCTTCGATGCTCCTCACGGCGGCTTCCGCATGGTTCCGCAGTGTCGGGCGCAACACTTGGCCGCGCAGAGTGACCTTGGTGCCTTGCAGAGTGAACGTAATGTAGTCGAACACGGAATAGTAAGGCAGCACCAGAATCTGGTGCCGGATTTCGTGCGAAACCGCGCTTTCTTCAGGCTTCGCCGCCGGCTTGGATGTTTGTGGCAGCGACGCCAACGAGGCCGGCGCCGGAATCAGCCTGAGGCAGGCGCACGCAACCAGCGCGATAGAAACCTTCGACCGGATTCTTTCGAGCATCTCTTTCAGCTTAGCAAAATGGATTCCGGGCTTGGCAGGATGTTTCGATTCCTGCACCGGTCGGTATCGTCGCGCGGCTTCCGTGGCACGGTCAGTGTTAGCATACGTCAGGGAAGTAGTCGCGTCGCAGCTCAATTGCATGCACGTCAATTCCCTTGGAACGGAGATCCTTTGCTGGCCATCGCCCATCGTGGTGCCTCAGGTTATGCCCCGGAAAATACGCTGGCCGCTTTTCGCCGCGCGGTTTCGCAGGGCGTCACGTTTATCGAAACCGATCTGCACCTTACGCGCGATGCCCACTTTGTGGCCATTCACGATGAAACCGTCGAGCGCACCACCAGCGGCCGCGGCGATGTCCATCAGATGACCCTGACGGAGGTCCGGCGCCTGGATGCCGGCTCCTGGTTCGCCAGCGAATTCATCGGCGAACGCGTTCCCACGTTGATGGAAGTTCTCGAGTTCGCGCGCAAACATGACGTGGTGTTTTACCTGGAGCTGAAACCCAGCGGATTCTGGGGCGGCGAACATGCGCTGATCAGCAATCTTCGCGATTCGGGCGAAATTGCGCGGGTGGTGGTGATTTCCTTCGATCCGGGGATTCTCGCCGGGCTGCGGAAGATTGAGCCCACGCTGATGACGGGCCTGCTGCACAACGGCAAAATTGATGATCCCTTCGCGAAGGCGCTGGAAATTGGCGCGCGCCAGCTTGCGGTGCGCGGAGACATCGTCACACCCAACTTTCTCAAGGAAGCCCACAAGCGGGATTTGCAGGTGGTCTGCTGGACCATCAATTCCCCGGCGCACATGCGTCTGTTGGAGTCCGCCGGCGTCGACGGGATTATGTCCGATTATCCGGATCGCCTGCTGGCTTCACTGAAGAAATAGCGCGGTAGACCGCCACGAATTGCGAGACGTCAAGCTGCTCGGCGCGCGCATCCACTCGAATTTTCAAATCCTCCAGCACCGCGCGAACCTGGTTTGGTTCCGCCAGCGCCCGCAGATTATTCGCCAAAGTCTTCCGCTTCTGCGCAAAACACGCCTTCACGAATTCCAGAAAGTTTTGTGGCTCACCCACGCCCATCTCCGCGCCCGGCCCGGGAAGGCGCAGGGTCACCAGCGCGGAATCCACCTCCGGTGGCGGGCTGAACGCCTCTGGCGGTAGCTTGAAAACAAATTCCGGCCGTGTGTAAAACTGCGTGGCCACGGACAAACAGCCGTACTCCTGGCCGCCGGGAGGCGTGGTCAGGCGTAGAGCCACTTCCAGCTGAATCACGATGTGAATTTCGTCAATCTGCCCGACGAAGGAAAAGAAACGATGCAGAATTGGCGAAGTAATGTAGTAAGGCAGATTGCCGTAGAGCCGAATGCGGCGGCCGGCGGCCAGCGCGGGCAAGTCAGTCTTCAGCACGTCGCCGGAAATAATCGTGAGGTTGGGGTGCTTCGCGGCTAACTTCTGCAGGCGCTGCACCAGCGGCGGGTCGATCTCCACGGCGTACACCGGCGCGCCGCTGCGCACCAGTTGGGCGGTCATTTCGCCGTGCCCCGCGCCGATCTCGATCCAGCAATAATCCGCCACCCCGCCCGCCGCTGGAGCCTCCATCCCATGCGGCGAAACGCGAATCGCGCGCGCGATTTTCTCGCGCCAGCCCGCATCGCTCAAGAAATGTTGTCCCAGCTTTTGTCTGGCCATCGGAATGTGTCTACTCAGTCTACCAGCACTCCTACTACACGTTCGGGATGCTGGCGCTTGACGCTCGGGGATGCGTCCGATAGCGTAGGAAACTCGCCCCAGGCTAATGCGGATTCTCTTTGCAGCTTCGGAAGCTTTGCCCTACGCCAAAACCGGCGGCCTCGCCGACGTGAATGAGGCGTTGCCGCGCGCCCTGGTAAAGCTCGGTCACGAAGTGGCTGTCTTCCTGCCCCTCTATCGCGGCGTAAAGGCCACCTCAATCGTGATGCCCAGCATGACGATCGCCCAGGGCACGCGCCTGCGTTTTCCCGCCATCGCCAGCGGCTCGCTCCTTCGCGGCGTGCGTTATTTTTTCCTGGATGATCCTTTCTATTTCGATCGCGAGGGCATCTACGGCGACAAGAATCACGAGTATCCAGACAACGCCGAGCGCTTCACCGAGTTTTCCCGCGCCACCATCGAGCTGGCTAAGCACATCTGGATGCCGGATATTTTTCATTGCAATGACTGGCAGACGGCGATGGTGCCTGCCCTGTTGCGCAATTCCTATGCCGACGATGCGTCGGTTGCGAACATTCCGGTCGTGTTCACCATTCACAACATCGGCTACCACGGCGTTTTCCCGCCGGATTCCCTTGCACGCGCCGGCATTCCCCAATCCATCTTTCACCCTGGCGGAATTGAGTTTTTCGGCAATGCGAATTTTCTGAAGGGCGGCTTGATCTACTCGGACTACCTCACCACGGTCAGCCGCAAATATGCCCAGGAGATTCAAACGCCGGAATTCGGCTTTGGACTTGACGGCGTGATTCGTTCACGCGCTGACCGCCTCACCGGAATTCTGAATGGCGTGGATTATTCCACCTGGAGTCCCGAACGAGACGCGCTGATCCCCGCCAAATATTCTTCCAAAAATCTGGAAGGGAAGAAGCAGTGCAAGCAAAAGCTTCTTCAGGAATTTCAGCTGCTGCAAGATAATCCGAACCGGCCGGTGATTGGCATGGTCTCGCGCTTCGCGGACCAGAAAGGCTTCGACCTGATCGCCACGATAGCCCGCGATCTGATGCAGGAAGACGTCTTGCTTGCGGTCGTTGGCACCGGCGATCGCCGCTATGAGGAACTGTTCCGCGCATTGGTCTCCGATTTTCCGGGCCGCGTTGGGTTGAAAATCGCATACGACAACGCGCTCGCGCATCTGGTGGAAGCCGGCGCCGACATGTTTCTTATGCCCTCGCGCTACGAGCCTTGCGGCCTCAATCAGATCTACAGTCTCCGTTACGGCACTGTGCCGATCGTCCGCGCCACCGGCGGCCTGGACGACACCATCGAACCATTCGACCTGGAACACGGCACGGGCACCGGTTTCAAGTTCCTGGAATATTCCGGCGGCGCCCTGATGCACGCCATTCGTCAGGCGCTGCACTATTTTGCCGACGACCGCATCTGGAAACGCATTCAATTGAACGGGATGGCCAAAGATTTTTCTTGGAACACCTCAGCGGCAGAATATGCGAAACTATATGAAGCTGCCAGGGCAGCACGAAACCAAAAGTCGGTTCTATCATCTAATTAACATGAGAAAGTGGCTACCTGCGGGTAGCCTATAGAGGATAATAAGGTTATGGCTGATAACATTCTTGCGGTGAATGACGGGAATTTTGATTCCGAGGTGCTGACGGCTAGCAAGTCGCAGCCCGTCATGGTCGATTTCTGGGCGGAGTGGTGCCGCCCCTGCCACATGCTGGCGCCCACGGTTGCCGAAATTGCCCAGGACTACGCGGGCAAGCTCAAGGTCACCAAGCTCAATGTGGATGAGGCGATGAATTCTTCCACGCGTTACGGCATTCGCGGCATCCCCACGCTGCTGGTTTTCAAAGACGGCCAGGTGGTGGAGCAGATCGTCGGCGCGGTCCCCAAGGACCAGATCACCAAGGCGCTGGATCGGCATCTCGGCTAAATTTTCGGAACTTTGCGAATAAGATAAAGAACGGCCCGCTTCATCGGCGGGCCGTCTTTATTTCTTGTGCTTGATTTTTCGCTGGAGAAAACGATGGAAACTGCCGCCCGCTCGATTGTCCGCTGCCACTGGGCCAGCAACCCTTTGAATATTCCGTATCACGACGAAGAATGGGGCGTGCCGGTTCACGACGAGCGCCGCTGGTTTGAATTTATCACCCTGGAAGGCGCGCAGGCCGGCCTGAGCTGGGACACTATCCTGAAAAAACGCGAGCGCTACCACAAAGTTTTTAGCGCCTTTGACGCGAAGCGAGTGGCGAAATTCGATGCCAAAAAAGTGAAGCAGTTGCTGGCCGATCCCGGTATCATCCGCAACCGCCTGAAAATCGCCTCGGCCATTTCCAACGCGCAAGCATTCCTGAAAGTGCAGCAGGAGTTCGGCTCCTTTGACGCATACGCCTGGAATTTCATCGGCGGCGCACCCCTCCAAAACAAATGGAAATCCCACGCCCAACTTCCCGCCGTAACGCCGCTTGCCGTAGCGTGGAGCAAAGACCTCAAGAAACGCGGCTTCCGCTTCGTCGGCCCCACCATCGTCTACGCCCTGATGCAAGCCACCGGCCTGGTGAACGATCACCTAGTAACCTGCTTCCGCCACAAGCAAGTCGCCCAACGCTCCTAGCACAATCCTGCGCATCACCCACCCACCACGCCAAACATTCACCCAACGATTGTCATCCCCAACGCCGCGCCCTTTGCGGCGTGAGGTACCTGCTTTTCCTTCTTTTCCGTCCCGGCCCCTTCCCGAAATTTCCATTCCACGGTAAAATCAAAAACGCAGAGCGGGCGTCGTACAATGGCAGTATAGAAGCTTCCCAAGCTTCGGACACGGGTTCGATTCCCGTCGCCCGCTCCATCTAAATCAACTACTTACAGATGCATCAAGCCGCTTTGGCTGCTCCATTTGAATCCAATTGAAGGAAATTCTTTACCACTTCAACCGGAATTTCGCCTGTGTAGTGAGCCGTCATGCTTGCCGATGCGTGTCCCATCTGTTGGCGAATCACCGCTGCTGAGATTCGTGCGAGTTCCCAACGACGGTTGCAACCGCGACGAAACGCGTGCATGCCAGCCTTCGGGAGACCAAGCTTCTTAAGTGCGGGATGAAGTCCCTGCACTAGAATCGAATTCTCCACCAGTGACCCACCGCGCTTCGAACGGAAGATTAGGCCGTCTTCCTTGATGAACTGTCTCAGCTTCCGCATAGCGTGCTGGCCCTCCAAATCAGCCAAGACCACCGTGCGATACGCCGAAACGTTCTTGCATGGCCCGATTTGCCCGAGTCTATCCACGGACTCGTCAACTCGGATGGTACCTCCATCGAAGTCGATGTCGTCGCTGCGCAACGCGAGTAGTTCACCGATGCGAAGGCCAGAGGCAGCGGCTAGCAGGAACAGAGTCGAGTATCGCTCCTGTCGTGCGTTCCCCAAGGTCTCCGAATGTTGAACCTGCTCGACAATTCGCAAAGTCTGCTCCCATGAATAGGAAACCTGCTTACGCGAATTGATTTTCATTTGCAGCTTGTCGCGTTCGGGAATCGCCAATCCATCTTGCGAAAAGGGAACTGTTTTTGACCTCGAAGATGAGGACAGGACACGCTGCATGGTGCGCAGCACGTTTTTGATGGTCACCCACGACAGTCCTTTACGCTTTTTCTTCCACGCCCAATCGTTAATCGTGTCGATAGTGATGTGGTCTATCGGCACGTCCTGCCAATCGGGTTCAAGATGGTGACGTTCGCAAGCACGTTCGAAAGATTTTGCGCAAACCCGGTCGTCGAGTTCTGCAGGAAATTCTGCACCGCGGAGAAATTGCTGGACAAGGCCGAAGCCAGCGCCCCGGAATCCACCGAAAGCGTGCCGTCGTCGTTCAGGTTCACGCCCAGGCTCGCCAGGTTGACGATCCCGCTGTTGCCGGTCACGGAATAAGAGATCACCCCCAGCAGTTGGCTCTGCACGTCGCGCAGGGTGTTGTCCGCTTCCAGCGGACCGCCGCCACTGCCATCCGAACCCACGGCGAACTGCGAATTAATCTCGCCGATTACGGTGTTATACGCGCTCACCAGATTATTGATGGCGCCGGTAATCTGCGTGCTGTCCGGTCCCACGTTCACGTTCACCGGAGTACCCGGCGAAGGCGATCCCAGATTCAGGGTGACCCCGTTGATCACATTGCTCACCGTGTTGGTCGCGCTGCTGATGGGAATACCGTCCACCACCAGCGATGCGTTCTTTCCGGTCACCGCCTTGGTGAAACTCAAACCGGTGGTGTTACCGGAAACGGTCAGATCGCCCGGCGCGCCGGTGGCGGTGCTCACAGGTGCCAGACGGTAGCCATTCGCGTCTTGAATAACGCTTGCGTTCACCCCGGCATTTTGGCTGTTGATGCTTGCGGCCAACCCGCTCAGCGTGTTGTTGCTGGAATTCACCGTCACCGTGACCGGCGTGGCGGACCCCACCTGAATCTTGAAAGTGCCCGCGGAAATGGCCGTGCTGCTGCTCGCCAGCGCACCTCGTCAGCTACGCCGATTTCATCACCTTATTATTCGCTTTTTTTTGTGGTGCTCTACGCTTCTTCGCAAGTGGACAAACGACGCGTCGGCCGCCTGGCCCTGGCTATCCAGGTCGCCTTCCAGGAATTGGGGGTCTTCGAAACCTCCAACACCCACATCCCGCTCAGCGACACCGAAGCCATTCCGTTCTCCAAAGTCCAGGCCGTGGAAAACGTGGAACGTAGCAGCGAACTCGATCGCATCGTCGAACCGATGAAAGGAATTCTCTCCCCGACAGCCGCGCCCAGTCCGTTGAAAGACATTCAAGCCGAACTGGAAAAAGCCCTGGCGCCGGAAATCAAGCGTCATGTGATCGACGTGAAACCAAAAAAAGAAGGCCTGGTTGTCAGCCTCCGTGAGATGGGATTTTACGACAGCGGCTCAGCCGCCATGCGCACTTCGTCCATGCCCGCGATCGACCGGCTGGCGCAGGTGATCGTTCCCCGGGCAGAAAATCTCCGCATCGAAGGCCACACCGACAACATCCCGATTCACAATTCCCACTTTGCTTCCAATTGGGAGCTTTCCACTGCGCGCGCCACGGAGCTCGTACGGCTTTTCATCGTTCGCTATCACGTCGAACCCAATCGCCTCTCCGCTGCCGGCTTCGCCGAATACCATCCCGTGGACGACAACGATTCCCAGGACGGCCGCGCACACAATCGCCGCGTGGATATCGTGATCCTCAATCCGGCGCTGCAGGAAAAATCGCCTTTCGCCACTCCGGTCGCCGCTCCCGCGCCGCCATCGGCGGATCCTTCTGCGAGCCCAACCGCGCGCAGCGCCCTGCCTGATCCCGCAAGGCAGTAATCAATCGGCGGCGTTTCGCAGTCTCTCGGTTGACAGCTTCAGCGGCGAAGTCCAGACTGCTCTTACCCCCTTCCAGAAATGTGTCTTGAGTGAGCGACGATGCGCCTTCTTGTCGCTGAAGCCGACGCGTCTCGGGCGGAATTCCTCCAGACCCGGCTACAGCACGAACACTTTGCAGTGCAGCTTGCCACCAGCACCGATCAAATCTCCAAACTCGGCCACAAAATTCCGTTTGATCTCATCCTGCTGGATTTGAACCTACCCGGCGTCCCCGGGCCGGACTATCTTCGCCAGCTGCAAAACCGTTGGCCGGAAACTCCCGTCGTTCTGCTCTATCCCGCCACCTCCGTCGAGGATCGAGTGAAGGGGCTCGACGCCGGCGCGGACGACATCATCATCAAGCCCTTCGCGTGGCTGGAGCTTGCCGCGCGCATCCGCGCCGTCCTGCGACGCCGCAATCGCCCCGCTCGCGGGGTCTTCCTGTTCGAAGACCTGGAGGTCAATCGCGTCTCCCATCAAGTCCGCCGCGCCGGTCAAGCCATCGAACTCAGTCCCAAGGAATACGCCTTACTCGAATTTCTCCTTCGCAATCCCGGCCGCCCCGTCACTCGTGCCGCCATCATCGAAGAAGTCTGGCGCATCCACGGCGATTCCATCACCAACGTGGTAGACGTCTACATCAATTATCTTCGCCGCAAAATAGACGCTGGCGCCGACCGCCCTCTGATCCGCACCATCCGTGGTGTCGGCTACCAAATCGGCGGCAACCACCGCGCCACCTAACCCTTCCCGGTAGCACAGGCTTTAGCCTGTTAAGCCCTCCACTGTCACGTGTAGCAGAATCCTTCCCCAACAAAGCTGCACGTGTGTCGCAGGCACCCAGCGACTGTCATCCTAAGCTCTCCGCGGGCGAAGGATCTCAACCTAAAATCCAATTGCCCCCAATAAAAAAGGCGTCCGGAAAAACTCCGGACGCCTTAATCTTCCTCTTGAATCGTCTCTCTACCGCATGCCCGCCCCGCTCGTCGTGCTAGCCGAACGCGCGCCCGGTTCCATGCTCAAGATGCCTTCGGTCGCCGATACCGCCACAACCGAACCATCCCGGCCCGTGGTCACCACGGGGAAGTAGCCCTGCGAGAGTTGATCGTCCAGGTGCTGCCAGGTCTTGCCTCCGTCATAGGAAGCAATCAGGCCATGCCGCTGGAGCGAAACCACCAGCGCGGTACCCGAACCAGCGACGGACTGGAACGATAGGTCGCGCACTTCCTGGCGATTCCAGTTGCGGCCGGCATCGCGCGAAGCGTAAAGACCCATGTTGGTGGTGATAAATAGTGTCGTGTCGTCCAGCCGGTGAATCTTCAGGTTGCCGGCGGCCGCGAAGGAAAGTTCTTTTCCATCCCAGGTTGCGCCTTTGTCGGCGGAATAGAACAGGTTCCGCTCGGTAAGGGCCCACACCTGATTTCCGTCGGAGGAGACTTCCACGGACTGTGCAGGCTTGCGCAGCAGGGCATCCTTGCTCACGGCCTTCCATGTCGTGCCGAAATTCTTGGATTCCAGCACGCCGCCGGAAGTGGCCGCATACCATGCATCGCGACCGAAGGCCATGTCGTTGACGAGGAACGCGCTCATCTGCGCCACCGGCTTGCGTGCCACTGGAGCCTTCGCCGCCGCCGCACCCTTCTTGCTCTTGGTGCTGGCCGGGGCCGCCGCTGCAGGCGCGTCTGGTTCATACAATCCCGCGCGCACCCACTTGTGCGTCGCATCGTCATACTTCATCCAGCCGCCCGTGGTCAGCGAAGCCCACCAGCCGCTCGGCGAAGCGTAAATGTGCCGCGTTTCGGCGCGGCGCAGTCCGGCGCCCAGCGAAGTCCAGGTGGTCCCGCCGTCTTTCGTCGCCAGGAACGCATCGTTGTCAAAGGTCAGTTCCACCAGGGTGCGCTCCGGATGTTCGCGGTCCATCGCAACGTCCGAAATGTGCTGGTGCTGGAAGCCGATGTTGGAAGGGGTAAACGTCTGTCCGCCGTCCCGGCTGATCTCCACTCCTTGACGCTCGGTTCCGATGATGATTTTTTGCGGGTCCTTCGGATCAATGATCAGGGAGTTGATAATCCACTCCACCGGAGTCATCCGCTTGAAGTCTTTGTCGTTGACCGTCTTCCATAATCCGCTGGTCGTGCCGGCATACAGCGTCTGATGGTCCACGGGATCCATGCGGATCAGCTGCGTGCGCCGGAAAGTGTTCGGAATGCCCTGGTATTTCACCCACTGCGTTCCGCCATTCGTGCTGTGATAAATGCCAGAGCACGCCGTCGCGTGAACGTTGTCCGAATTCGACGGGTCCACGATGATGCTCATCACGTCAGAGTCATCAATCATGCCCTTCACAACCGGGAACCAGTCCTTGCCGCCGTTCGAAGTCTTCCAGGGCAAGTGATACGTTCCCGCGTAAATCGTGTTGTCGTCCTTCGGATCAAACGCCACGGAGTCAAAATTGCGCAGGTCGGAATGTCCCGCGGGAGTAATGCGTTCCCAACTCGCGCCATCGTCCGCGGAGCGGTACACACCCGTCAACGATCCCGCCAGCCACAGCTTTGGATCGTTCGGTGATTGCGCCAGCGCGCGAACTGTTTCATGCGCCAGTCCAATAATGTTCCAGGTGTGGCCGCCATCATCGCTGCGATAGACGCCGCCGCCGCCCGTATAAAGCGACCAGGTGCTGGCATAGAGATGTTTCGAATCGCGGCGGTCCACAATGATGTGCGTAATCACGTCATCCTGGCCCGTGCCGATGCGGCTCAGCAACTGCCAGTGGCCGCCTTCGTCAGCCGAAGCGAAGACGTGCCCGTCGGCCGTGCCCAGATAGAGCTTGTTCATGTCCTGTGGGTCGGCCGCCAAAGAGATGACTGTGCCTCCCGGAGGGCCCACCTGTCTCCAGGTTTGCGCCTTCGACGAAAGCGCGAAAACCGATGCGGATATCGCCAGTGCAAGAATTGCTTTCTTCATTTGTGCCATTCTCCCAGAGCGCCGGAGCGCCGACAAGTCACGATTCCGAACTAGTCTAGAGAACGACAACCGGGAGCGGTGCTGTCCAATAGGCCAGATTGCGGACAAGCCTCCCTCCGTACTGGTACTGTCTCATGGTGAGACCCGCTCCCGCCCCTCAAGCAACTATTTTTCCATCCCAGGGTTATACTCATCGGAAGGCAGCCTAGCGTCTAATTACTAGCGGCCTTCTGATCCAGCCCCCAGGTTGGACCGCTTTTCAGGGGAGACGCATATGGACACCAAACGAGCCGGCGGTCGCTTAATCGCCATGCTCTTTGTTTTCGCTGGTTTACTGTTCCTGCTCACCCCGGCTTCCCGGGCCCAGGCGCAGGAAAACATTGCCACCATCAATACCCAGGACAATGGGCAGGCCACCCCTGCGCCGGATATGAATGTCCCGGACAACACCGGAATGGCACCCGCACCAGACGATTCCCAAGACCCGCCCACACGGGTGGCTCGTATCAGTGATTTGGATGGTTCCGTCTCCCTGCAGCCCGGCGGCACAGGCGATTGGGGTGTGGCTGCCAAGAACCGCCCCGTCACCATCGGCGACAAGCTTTGGACAGACCAGGGTTCCCGCCTTGAACTGCAGGCTGGCGCGGCTTCGATCCACCTCGGCAGCATGACCGCCCTCTCCTTCCTGAATCTCAATCAGCACATTATTCAGATGCGCATGGCCGAGGGCCATATCAACTTTCGAGTGCGCGAACTCCGCCAGGGCGATACCTACGAAATCGATACCCCGAATCTCGCCTTCACTGTCACCGAAGCCGGCGCATTTCGTGTGGACGTCAACGAGAATGGCGACTATTCCAGCGTCACCGTAATCCGCGGTAAAGGTGAAATCTCCGCCGCTGGCCAAAATTATCCGCTGACCGCCGGTGAGCGCGGCGACGTCAGTGGCACGGATCAAAACGTGAAGTTCATTCCCGGCACATCCTCCGAGCCCGACGATCTGGATCGCTGGGCACAGGAACGCGACTTAAAGGAAGACAACTCCGTTTCTGCCCAACACGTTTCTCGCGACACGGTTGGCTACAGCGACCTGGACGACTACGGCACTTGGAAAGAGGAACCTGAAGTCGGCAGCGTTTGGGTTCCCAACAATGTCCCTCCGGACTGGGCTCCCTATAGCAACGGCAACTGGAGCTACATCGCTCCCTGGGGCTGGACTTGGGTTGACGCGTCTCCTTGGGGCTTTGCTCCTTATCATTACGGGCGCTGGAATTATTATGGCGGCTCTTGGGGTTGGTGCCCGGGCCCGATCTGGGCGCCGCCAGTCTATGGTCCTGCCTTTGTCGGATTCGTTGGCGGCTTTGGATTCGGCATAGGATTCGGTTTTGGCGGCGGCTACGGCTGGTTCCCGCTTGGTTGGGGTGAGCCCTACCACCCGTGGTATCACTGCGGCGGCGCGTATTGGAATCACATCAACGCGTACAACACGCACTTCAATAATTACAACACGAACAGCTACCGCAACTTCAACTATCGCTATGCCCGTAACGAACACGCGGTCACCGCTGCTTCACACAATGCCTTCGTGAACGGCCAGGCGATCAACCGCAGCGGTTCGCACATTTCCGCCGCTTCCTTGCGCAATGCCAGGGTAGAGAACGGCATCAGCGCCCGGCCCACTAACGCCAGCTATCTCGGCGCTTCCAACATGCATGGACGAATCTCCACGCCCCCGGCCAGCGTTCAGAATCGCAGCGTTGTCGCGCGTTCCACGCCGGCCCGCGCGGCCTCTCACTTGCCGGTGCGCACCATGAGCTCGCCCAGCTTTGCGGGGAATCGCGCCAACGCGCCAGCTGGCAATTTCGGCCGCGCGCCGGTGAACACTCAGAACATGAACGGCGCCCGCGCGTCGCAACTCTCCGCGAACCGTCCGCCGACTGCCAACACGCAGCAGAGCTCGCGCAATACGAACTCCATCAACGCCAACGGTTCCCGTCCGCCCGCGTCTTTCAACAACAATGGTTCCCGGGCCTCGAATCGCACCTGGAACGCACAGGGTAATGTCACCGATTCCGGCCACGCCCCGCAGGGATTCGGCAGCAACAATCGGCCGGCAACCTCGCAGACCGCACGCACCAGTTTTGCCGATCGCCCACCATGGGCCGGCAACGGTACCCGCGCAAACGGCAGCAGCTATCAGGGCCGTAGTTCTGTGGGCCGTCCCCCAACTTCCAATGGCGGCAATAACGCGTACTCTTCGCCGCGTTCTTATAACAACAGCCGTCCGCCGGCCACATACAATGCGCCGAACCGCAGCTACTCTGCACCCCGTAACTACACGCCGCCATCGAATCGCGGTTACCCCGCTGCGCAATCCAACCGCGGATACTCCGCCCCTCGTTCTTATTCGTCTGCACCGTCCTACTCTGCTCCGCGCTCTGCTCCTGCGCCCCACAGCTACTCCGCTCCGCACTCCAGCGGTGGTGGTGGCAGCGCGCCGCGCGGCGGCGGTGGCGGCGGTTCCCACGGCGGTGGCGGCGGTGAACCGCATGGTGGTGGAGGCGGCGGTTCGCACGGTGGCCGTCACTAATCTTGTATAGAATCACTTCCAGAAAAGCCCGCTCCTTGAAACAGGAAGCGGGCTTTTCTTTTGTGAATCACGTTAAGCTCTTGCCCTTTTAGGAACGCCCACTCTGCGCTCCTACAACTCTTTCACTCGCTTCGTGTTAAACATGGTGACACGGGAAGTCCTGGTTCCAGGTTACGTTCCACTCGATGTCACCACGGCTTTCCTGGCTCATTCCCAGATCGTATGGATATCCGCCCGGCTCCTTTCCAGGATGAAGTTCATAGGAGCCGATCACTACGAAGGAGAGAAGAGCACCATGAGAACACAGCTCAAGAAATGGCTGGCCTTTATCACGATTGCTTTTGCTGCCGTCCTGCTGACATCGAAACCCGCGGTTGCCGATGACGACGACCCTCCCAGCCGCGTTGCACGCTTGGGCTACACAGACGGACAAGTTTCCTTCAGTCCCGCCGGCACGGATGATTGGGTAGCCGCGGTGCTGAACCGCCCCATCACCACGGGCGACAAGCTCTGGACCGACCAGAATTCGCGCGCAGCCCTCAACATTGGTTCGGCCGCTATTCGACTGGGCCCCATGACCGGCTTCTCCTTCCTCAATTTGGACGATCACATTACCCAGATTCGCATGACCGAAGGCGACCTGAACATGCGCGTCTTTCGCCTGGGTGATGGCGAATCCATCGAAATAGACACACCCAATCTCGCGTTCTCGATTCTTCGACCCGGCCGCTATCGCATCAACGTCAACGAAGCCGGCGACACCACCGCGATTAATATTCCCGATGGCGAAGGCGAAGTCACCGGAGGAGGCTCTGCGTACACAGTCCATCCGGGCGAGCAGGGAATATTCACGGGCACCGATTCCCTGAATCCAGACATCGAGCCTCACGCGGCTGACGACAGCTTCGACACCTGGTGCAACGAACGCGATCTCCGCGAAGAACACTCCGCCGCTCGCCGCTACGTCTCCGACGACGTCATCGGCTATCAGGATCTCGACGACTATGGCGGCTGGCGTCCCGTCCCCGACTACGGTACCGTGTGGTTTCCGCACGTTTCTGTCGTCACCTGGGCGCCCTATCGCTATGGCCATTGGGTTTGGATTTCTCCTTGGGGCTGGACGTGGGTGGACGACGCACCCTGGGGATTTGCTCCATTCCACTACGGCCGCTGGGTTAGCTATGGTGGAGCATGGGGTTGGGTGCCGTGCCCGCCGCGCGTTGTCGCCGTTGGCTACATACGTCCCGTGTACGCTCCGGCGCTGGTCGCTTGGGTGGGTGGCCCGCACTTTGCGGCGGGTATTGCTTACGGCGGCGCGGTCGGCGTAGGGGTCAATGTCGGGTGGTTTCCGCTTGGTCCGCGCGAAGTCTTCGTGCCCTCGTACCACGTCAGCCGCGCGTACATCAACAACGTGAACGTTTCGAACACCACCGTGAACCAAACAGTGATCAACAACTATTACAACACCACGGTGGTCAACAAAAACGTCAGCGTGAATCACGTCACCTACATGAACCAGAATGTTCACGGTGCGGTTACCGCCACCACGGCGCAAAACTTCACCTCCGCGCGCCCGGTGGGCCGCAACATGGTCCAGGTGAACGAGCGGGAAATTTCCTCCGCTCCGGTCGCCGTGCGTGGACCCGCGATGGTTCCTGAGAAGCAGGCGGTTCTTGGCGCGGGCGCGGCCGCTCGCGTGCAACCTCCCGCGTACTTGCAATCGCGTGCCGTTGTCGCAAAGACGGCGCCGCCCCCGGCTCCCGTACCCTTCGCGCAGCGTGAACCAGCCATTCGCGCCAACGAAGGCAGGCCACTCTCCATGTCGCAATCGCAGCAACTCGCTGTCCAGCAGCAACACAACAACGTCGCTCCTGTTCGCGTTGCTCCGCCGGCGAAAATGGTCGCCACGCCGCCGCCGGGCAATCGCGGAGCCCAGCAGAACATGAATCATCCGGCGAACATGAACAACAATTCGAACGTCAATCCCAATGTCAACGTTCCGGCAAACAACCACCGTCCGGCCAACGTCAACACGAACGCGACTGCCAACACGAACGCGACTGCCAACACGAACGCCAATCCCAACTCCAGTCAGCATAACGACCGTCCGACCGCCGCGCATCCGGCCGAAACCGTGAATCCGCAACTGGAGCAGAAACATCAGGAGCAGATCCAACAACTGCAGCAGAAGCAGGATCAGCAATACCAGAAGCTGCAGCAGCAACAATACAAGGAACAGCAAAAGATCCAGCAGCAGAATGCGAACCAGGAAAAAGCCAAGCAGACCCAGGAAAAACAGCAGCAGCAACTGCAACAGATGGAACAGAAGCATGACCAGCAGCAGAAGCAGCTCCAGCAGAAGCAGACCCAGGAGCACGAACAGGAGCACACGAAAACCCAGACCCAGTCAAAGCCGCCAAAGAACGAAGATAAACCTCCTCACCGCTAGAACGCGACTCACAAGTTCTAGTTGGCGATCCAAAAAGAGCGCTCCTTAATCAGAGCGCTCTTTTTCTTTCCGCGCACATCTCTCGCGCGGCGCAGGTTCCCACCTCTCGAAGGTGCTGTGTTATCTTGAAAAAGCTATCGCGATGTCGCCCTCAAACCTAAACCCAGAAATGTTCCGCCGCGTGGCCGGCGCTTTTGCCACCGGCGTCACGGTCATCACCGTCGAACGCGGATCCGGCGAAGTCCACGGCATGACCGCCAATTCCTTCACCTCGGTTTCCCTGGATCCGCCACTGGTCCTCGTTTGCGTGGATCAAGATGCCCGCCTGCTCTCCTTCTTGAAATCGCAACGTCGCTTCGGTGTTAGCATCCTTCGCGAAGACCAACAATCGCTCTCCGAGCATTTCGCGAAGCCCGATCAGACTCCCGACTCTGATCGCCAGCTTGGTATCCGCTTTCGCTGGACACCCAGCGGCGTTCCCTTGCTGGAAGATGCGCTGGCCCATCTCTCTTGTAACCTCGTCGCGGAACATCTCGCCGGCGACCACACCATCTTCCTCGGCGAAGTCGAATCCATTTCCTCCCACGAAGGCCTTCCCCTCCTCTTCCACCGCGCCCAATACCGCCGTCTGGCCCCCTAATCCCGCCTTTGTAGCGGCCGCCTTCCGCTTGCCCTGAGCCGCGATGGGAGGCGGGCATCTTTTCCCGCCCCAAAAAATCGGCATAGGGGGAGCGGTCGCCCGCTCTCCCCTGCCACACCACCCGACATGCGGGTCCGCATCGGGCGGTTCAGAGGGTCACGCAAGGCCAGCGAACAGCCGAGGAAGCCCGAGAGAGTCGAAGTAGGCGAGCGGAAGCGCGATGGACAAGGCCGGGCTGTTCGCCACACGCCAGGGGCCGTGCGGACTTCCCGCTGTTTGTGCAGCGAGCGCCTTGGCAACCCCGCGTTGGCGTAATTTCCCGTACCGTTGTTGACTGTGTTTCCACTGCTTCCAGATCGTGGACCGCAGACGATGGCGTATCCATTGATCCAGTTGCTGTAGCAGCGAGGGTGTCTGACAGAAGCCGAAGTAGCCCTTCCAGCCCCTTAAGTAGGCCGTCAGTTCCTTCAGCATTTGTTCCAGACTGATTCCTCGGGTCCGTCGGGTCAGTTCCCGGATTTTCTGCTTGCAGCGCAACAGGGCCTTCGGCGCGATGCGCCGCTTCGGTTCCGTGTTGTTGCTGAAGCGGAACCCCAAGAACTTCCGTTCTACTGGTCGAGCCACCGCACTCTTGGTCTCGTTTACCTTGAGCTTGAGCCGGTGCGTAAGGAAGCGCGTGACGTTCGTCATCACCCGCTGTCCTGCTCGTCGGCTGCGAACGTAGATGTTGCAGTCATCCGCATACCGCACGAAGCGATGCTTGCGCCGTTCGAGCTCTTGGTCGAGTTCGTCGAGTACGATGTTCGATAGAAGCGGGGAAAGTGGACCACCTTGTGGTGTCCCTTCCTCCGCCGGACTCACCAGCCCGTTCTCCAGCACACCCACTTTCAAGAACGCTCCGATTAACCGGAGCACTCTCTTGTCGGTCACCCGCCGTGCGATCGCATGCATCAGTTTGTCGTGATTGACCCGATCAAAGAATTTCTCGAGATCGAGGTCTACCACCCAGCGATGGCCTGCGGCGATGTATTGCTGCGCCTTGGCCACTGCTTGATGCGCCGAGCGTTTCGGTCGGAACCCGTGACTGTGTTCAGAGAAGGTCGGGTCCCATCTGCGTTGCAGAACCTGCATTACCGCTTACTGGATCAGGCGATCCAGCACCGTCGGGATACCAAGCTTTCGCACCCCGCCGTCCGGCTTCGGGATTTCCACCCTTCTTACCGGTTGTGGTTGGTAGGTTCCGTTTAACAGCTGTTCCCGTATGGAGGGCCCGTGCTGCTTCCGGTAGCCCGAAAGATCTCCGACTTTCATGCCGTCGATTCCCGGACTTCCTTTGTTCGCCTTGACTCGCTTGTAAGCCTGCCAGCAGTTTTTCCGCTCACAGACTTCTTCCATCCATTGCTCGTGACGAGCTGGACGTTCGGTTTCGCATTTCGCCGTAAGCGATTCGGTCCCTTCCTGAGAAGTCCTCGGAGCTTCACTCCTCCCCTCCTCAGTAAAGGCCAGCACTAGCTGGTTTTTCTGCCGCTTGTCGCTCATCGAGTCCTGCGTCCTACTTGTCGCTCCCTACTGTTTGGGCCTTCATCGCTTTCGCGACTACTACGCCCGCTGCTGACTTCTGCTGCACGGTCAGGGTGAATCGCTCCACCCTCAGTCACGATTCCGTGACATGCAGCAGATCTCCCGAGGTAAGTCCGATCGCCTTCCACGCACAACCGCTGGATTTACCACCAGTGCCTTTGATGGATGTGGGCTTCGCGATCAGTTGCCCGCTCGCCCGGCACCGTAGGCCTCAAATCCAGTTCTTGTCCATCGGCTCGCGTGTTTGCTCCACGCTTCTTTCAGACCTTGCCTCGCGGCTCAGCCCTTGCGCTTTGCTATCACTTCGCCTCCATCGGGCTGTGAAGAGGACTTTCACCTCCAAGCTATCGAACATGCTCGGCACACAACAAAAACCCCCGATCCAAAATCGGGGGCGCATCCAAATTCCGCTTCCGCTTCTCCTACCGCTCCGAACTCCCGCTCGGCCGCGCCGGCTCCGCCGAATCTCCCAATTCCTTCCGGTGGCTCTTCACTTCCCGCAGCGCGTAAATTGCCTTATTCTGCGATTCATAATATGTCCGCGAACTGATCTCTCCCAGCAATCCCATCGAAACGAACTGTATCCCGCTCACAAACAGCGCAATCGAAAGCAGCAGCAGCGGCCCGTGCGTCGTCATGATGTTCTGGTGATAAAACACCTTATCGAACACCAGCAGCAACCCCAGGAAGAATCCGCTCCCGCTTCCCGCCAGCCCCAATAATCCAAAAAACTGCAGCGGCCGCGTCGAATAGTCGAGCAGGAACTTCACCATGATCAGGTCAAAAAACACCCGAATCGTCCGGCCAATTCCATAGTTGGACTTCCCAGCTTTCCGGTCCGGGTTCGAGATCGGCACCTCCGCAATGCGCGCGCCCGTGGAGCTTGCCAGCGCCGGGATAAACCGGTGCAGCTCTCCATACAGCTGAATTTCCTGCAGAATTTCCCGGCGATAGGCCTTGAAAGTTGTCCCAAAATCGTGCAGATCAATTCCCGAAAGCTTGGCCATCAGCCAGTTTGCGATCCGGCTGGGAATCCTTCGCATCAGCCAATGATCTCTTCGCTGGTAGCGCCAACCGCTCACCAGGTCAAATCCTTCATCCATTTTTTCCAGGAAGCGAGGAATCTCTTCCGGGTCGTGCTGCAGATCGCCGTCCATCGAAATTACGATTTCGCCGCGCGCAAAATCAAAGCCCGCCTTCAGAGCCGGCGTCTGGCCGAAGTTCCGCCGCAGGCGCACCACGTTCACGCGCCGGTCGTGCTCGTAAATTTCCGATAGAACACGGTAAGAATCGTCCTTGCTCCCGTCGTCCACAAACACCATTTCGTATGGCTCGCCAATGGCGTCCATCACTTCCGTCATCTTCATGTACAAGGTGGGGATATTCTCTTGTTCGTTGTAGAAGGGCACAACGATCGAATATCGAATGGACGCTTCACTTCGCATACTGGCGGTAGGTTGCCTTTCTATTAGCGGCGTGGACCGCGGTCCCGCCTCTCCCCTGACTCACGAATCTCGTTTGGGCGCAACTAAGCAGCCTGCGCCAGGAAACCATAGTTTATCAGGCGAATACCCCTTGTGGCGACAAGTTTTCTGATCTCCGTGTCCGTCAAAATCTCCAGTTCCTGCTGGCGCGATGCCTGCAGCCGCGTCTGGCTTTGCCGCAATTCCTCATCCGCGTAACCCGGATGGCACATAAATTCCGTGGTCCCGTCGGGCAGCGCTTCCAACAATTGCTCCACGCCCGCTCGCGTCATCACCCCAGTCTGCGCGATCCCGCAAAAATAATCCGCCGCGGCGATCCCCGCCCGCTCCGCCATCTCTCGCGCGTCTCGCGCCAGCAGTTTCAATCCGCGCGCTTGCACGCCTTGCTTCAGCAACACCTTGCCCGTCTGCTCGCTTCCCGCGGAAAGCGCCGCACGCAGTGGCGATGCCTCATGCGCGATGCGAATCGCCCCAACGCCGTGCTTCCGCGCCAGCCGCAGCACCAGCTCAAATAATCCCGGCAGCATGTGCACGTGTTTGTGTCCGTCCAGATGCGTCGGCGAAATCCCAAACGCCTTGATCTTCGTAATCTGCGCGTCCCACTCGCGCTCCACTTCATCCAGGGATAATTTCCGCGCCGCAATCCGCAGCAGCAAATTTTCCGGGCCGCCTTCCAGTTGCCCCGCCGCATTCAAGAGCCCGCGCACTTCCTTCGCATCGGCGGTCGGCGCGCCGTCACTCAGATTCAAATGTACGCCGATGCCCAGCTCTGGATGATTTCGCCCCGCCTCCAGCGCCGATGCGAACGCCTGCCCGTTCGCCAGCAGGGAAGTGCTGGTCACCAGCCCGCGCCGGTGCGCGTCCACAATTCCCCGGTTCACTCCCTCTGTCCAGCCCAGATCGTCTGCATTGACGATTAAATTCTTCAACTTGCGCCGTTCCCCTGTCCCTTCGGACAGCTACTCTTTCGTATTACCCGCCGTATTCGTACCATTGACCGGTTTTCCCTCTAACTCTAGCATGACCAACTAGAGGCCCACATGACGGTCAAGCTGCGCGAACTTAAGGAAGTAGGCGCGCGCTACGGCGAAAAGCGCCGTGGTCGCCGCATGAATTCTCGTGTGCAGATTCGCCTGGAGTGGGATGCCGAGGATGGCCAGCGCGAACGCGTGGAAGCCATCACCCGCACCGTGAATCCCTACGGCTGCATGGTTGTGCTTCGTAGCACACTGGAGATTCAGCACCGCGTGGCGCTTACCAATCTGGCCAACGCCGCCAGCAACGCCGCCGTGATCGTCTGGAGAGGGAATCGCCAGCCAGAAGGCTGGGAATACGGGATCGAACTGGTTGCACCGGACATGGATTTCTGGGGGATCGAGCTATGACGCCTCCGCAAAAGCTCAATGCGGCTCCGCCTGTGGCAGCTTCGCCAAATGTAAAGCGCAGCAGTTCTATCGCGCGCCCGCAAACCGCTGAAGAACGTCGCCGCGCCCAGCGTGTGCTGCTAAGGATGGCCGTCCTGATTCACGTTCCCGGGAAAACCAATCCGATCCACGGTTTCACGCACACCGTCAGCGCCAGCGGCGCCATGATCATCCTGCCCGAGGGCATTCCCACGGGCACCAAGCTCTCCATCGAAAATCCCAAAACGCAAAAAAAGGTGGAAGCCCACGTCGTGCGTCCGCCTCAACTCAACGCCGAAGGCTCCCTCGTCCCCATTGAGTTCACCACGCCTTCCCCCCAATTCTGGAACATCTTCTTCCCACCCGTCGCCCAGAACTGAACCCACTCCTCTCCTATGCTGCGTCCAGTTCATACCCTCATCTGTCTCGGCAAGCTACTGCACGCCCACTATCGCTTGGAATGAGTGAATATCGCTCCCGGTAGTTCCTTGGATCGTGATTGGTACAGTTCCGGTAAGGACTTGGCTCATCGCTGTTGAGGTGGAACCAAGATTGTGTAGGTCGCCGCTATAAGTCGCGGTGATCTGATGTATTCCGATTCCATACACAGCGTTCGTGCCAATCTGTGCTTGGCCCGCGACCATGGTAAACTCGCCAGTAATCGCATTCCCGTAGTCATAGAAGGTTACCGTTCCGGTTGGATTTTTTCCGGTCACGGTCGCAGTGATTGTAAGGGATGCTCCAAGCGCTACTTTTCCGCTGGAACTGGTCACGGCTATGGTAGAGGGGCCGGCCACACCTCCGCCGCCTCCAGTACCACCACCACCTCCACCTCCCCCCCCTGCGCCCGTACCGCCGCCTCCCCCGCAGCCAATGGCGAACAGGACCACACTAGCGATTCCCAGACCCAAAGCTTTTCGCCAGCACTTACTCAAATTGCGAAATCTCAAAAGCAAGAGTGAGGCTAAACCCGTTATCAAACTCAATGACCACCAACGCAGCGGCGCCATAGCCAAGATTCCGGCACCGCGCACGTTGCCCGTTGCAATCGTGGGAAACACCCCATTGGCGGGGGTCAAAGTCAGCATCGCTGAAGCCGCGGAACCGTTCAGACTCACCTGTTGTGGGCTCAGGGAAATTTGATACCCATAAATCAAAATGCCCGAGGTTAGGGATAACTTGACAGCGCTGGGCTGCTGCGTCGAACTCATCGGCGTGATCGTGAATTGCTGAGATCCCGCTTGCCCTGCTGTCGGCACAACGCTTATGCCATTTGGGGGTCCCAAACTAAAGTCGGGGATATTCACCGCTATTCCGTCAGTAAACGCTGTGGTCGACTCATAATTCGGGTCTCCACTGTAGGTCAAGGAATAGCCTTCCGAGCTCGAAGGAGTGACCATCGCAGTTATCTGAATTTGCCAGTTTCCGCTCCCATCCGCATTCACCGTTGTGGATACACCATTTCTTATCGGTCCGTCGTAGCTGCCAGAAAGACTGACTATTCCTGAAGGTTTCAAGGCCGCATTCGAACTCGGCACCAAGGTGTTCACGCTTCCTGTTAAGGTCACGCTGCTCCCATAGTTGATCGAAGCGGAATTGGCACTGAAATTAGAAGTGGTCGTATAGATCGCGTTGACCGTAGTGGAAGTACTCGCGGGAGCATAATTGGCATCCCCGCTGTACTGGGCTTTGATCGTATGAGAGCCCCCGGTGTTGATGGTCAAAGTGTCAAAGGCAGAAAACGCGGGCTGGTATCCCGCCGAACCGGAAGATTGTATAGCCACAGGTTTTCCCAATTGCGTGGCCCCATCGAAGTAGGTGACCGTTCCGGTTGGCCCCGCGCCCACTTCGGCAGGGGAGTAGGCGGTCACCTCGTCGAACAGAGGAACTGCAACCAGTGGCGGATTGGTATCTAAATTCTGACCCATGGAAATAGTGGCGGGAATGACTGTGAAACTCTCTGATGCGCTGCTAGAGGTATAGCTGTTGTCCCCGTTGAATGTTGCCACGAGAGTGTGCTTCCCCCCAGGGACAGCGGGCGCGATGTCACGCGTGTAACCAATGCTATCCAGTGTGTAAGTCCCAGGCCCATTCACTCCCGCATCCACGGGTACTCCGTCGCTGGTCAGAGTAACCGTTCCGGAAGGGCAGGCCACCGGAAGCGTTTGCGTGCAGATTCCAGTCGGAGCGCCAGTTGGGCTGACCACTCCGCCCTTGTTCGTAACGTATATACGGATGATGTACTTCGACCCATAATTCACAGAGGACGCGTTGCCGCTGATTTGATTTCCCGACTGGTCGAAAGAAGGAATCACTATAAACGTCTGGGTGCTTTCCTGTGACACCGTGACGCTCACCGCCGTCGAATCGCTCGGCGCGTTCGTACCGTCTCCCGAATAATGTGCATGAACCTGATAATTCGTTCCGCCCGGCAGATTCTGAGCAGTTCCCGTTACGCTGCCGTTCGCTCCCAAAGTAAATTGGCCCGCGCCGAAGGTCGTCCCATCGGACAACTTTGCAATCAGCGAAACCGTCCCCGTCGCCGTTCCGCTGCTGGGCGTAACCCCAATCGTCGTGGTCACATTCTCCGCGCCATGCGTAATGCCCGTTGTCGGTGAAAGCGTCAGCGTCGTGGTCGTCGGCACAGACGACACCTTCGCCCAACTGGTTGCCAGATTCCCGATGTTCACCGAACCAAGTCCAGTCACCAGGTCGTAGCCTGCGGTCGTTAGCCACGCTAACTTTCCGACACTGTTCGGATCGTCCAGAACACCGATACCTCCGCTTACGGTAGAGCTGCACTCCGGAGTTCTCCCCGTGCACGGCACGCTGTTTGTGCCGCTTCCCGTCCCTCCCGTCGGAAGCGCGCTGCTCCCCGCAACTACGTCGTTGAACACGCATCCCGCGCCTTTTGTCACGCTCGATGCGCAACTCGCCCCTGCTTTGTTTGCCAGCGCATACAGCACGTAGTTTGCATTCCCCTGCCGTGCGCTTCCACCATGACTGGCCTGATACTGGTTCACCAGTGCCATCACCCCGGCGAACGCAGGAGCGGATGCCGATGTCCCCCCAATAATCCCAAAGTTCACGTATCCACTGAACCCCGCTGAATCAATGCACGGCTCAGACACATCCACCTGACAGTAAAGATATCCGGTCCCGTTAAATCCCGGGCTCGCAAACAGCGAAATATCCGGCAAATCCCTTTTATTATCGGCCGGCATTCCGGCCGTGCCCATCTGCCAACTGGGCTTGCTGTATTTCGCGCTTGGCCCCCCGCTGCCCGCGACAATATTCTGCAGTTCCCCGGGCGTCGTGTTTATGTTGCATCCGATGGCGCCCAACTGTGCGCAACTCTGGTTCCACGGAATTTCCGGGATGTACCCCAATGCCGAAGTGCCCGTCGTCGCGTTGTTTGTCGTGCTCCAATAAAGCGTCCAGTTGTTGTACTCGTCGAAATCGGTTCCACCCACCGACACATTGTAGGGAGTCGAGCCAAGTCCGTTCACCGCCGTCCCGTGGATTGCCAGGTCTTCCTGATTCGGGTCGTCGCATCCGGCCGAACCGTTGTCTCCGCTCGAAATCGCCACCGTGATTCCTTGCGCCGACGCCTGCTCCCATAAATTATTGAAAAACGAATTTCCCGTGCTCTCCAGGCCGGACTCACACTCTCCGTAGCTTTCGCTCATCACTCCAGCAAGATTGTGCTCCACGATATACAACGCGGAGAGATCCACTCCCTGCGAAGCCGACGTCGAAGCCGAAAGCACAAATTTAATGGTCGCTCCCGGTGCCACAGCGCCCGACCATTGTGTATCCAGGTCCGCCTCGGCTTCTTCATCGGTCGAGGTGATCCCCGGGTCCTCGCCGTTATAGATAATGTTGTTCGCGTTGAAATTCGCCGAAAGCCCGAAAACTGAGCGAAATTTTTGCACGTCAGAAACCTGCAGATTTGTCTCTCCCACGATTGCAATCGTCTGCCCGGTCCCGTCGTTTCCCGCCTGAATCAAACCCGCCGAACCATAAATCTTCGCGAAGTCTCCCGGTCCTAAACCGTAAAAATTTCCCGATCCAAACGGATTCGGCATGGTCACCAGCGGCGTCATCGTGGTCTGGCCTGCGGCCCTCTGCACGCTCCCAGATCGCCGCGCATAAAACTGCCTCGGAAAATTGTGCAGAGACACCACTCCCGCCACCACCGGTCCCAGCGCCGCCGGTATCTCCGGATCGCTCGCATTTGCCGAATACGTCTTCCCGTTCACCGCATAATTGTGGATGGCTGTGCCAAATGCCCGCTGCACCTGCCCCGCGGTCCCGGAAAACTCAATCACGGTCTTCCCGCTGTAAACCTTCCCAATCGAAAATCCCTGCCGCGTCAACCAGTCCGTCACCGCCTGAATATCCGCATCCGCCGGTCCGAACTGCGCGCCAAACTGTTCCGGCGTCAACCACTGGTGAAAGTTGCCCGAACTTTTATCCTGCTGGTTCTGCAGCATCGTCTGCAGCGCAGCTTCTTGCCCATCGCTGCGCTTCAAGAGCAGCAGCATCCGGTTCATCGGTTGGGAGTCCACCACCGCCCCGCGGTCAAATTCCACGCGCGCCAACGGGTGCACATTGCCGTGCAGCGTCACGCGGTTCGCGTCGTTCACCGCGTCCACCACGCGCGCCGGCACCTGCGCCTGCGCATTGGCCTTTTGGGGATAAATGCTGAAAAAAGAGATACCAAAGAGGAGCGAGCAGCGAACCACCACTCGGAGTAGGCTCATATCCGCCTGAACCACATGAATTTACAGGCTTGCGTCGAACCCTTGAGAATTGCCGGCCTGACCGTTCCGCCCAATCCTCAAAGCCCGCGGATAATAGCACCCAGTAAAGCACTTGTCTACGGCTGGACGTTCTCGATTATATACGCCGTGCTAGCCCGTGCGCCCACTCCCTCGTTCCAATATTCCCCGGTCCCGACCTGTCATCCTGGGCCTATTCGACGAGGATAGGCGAAGGATCTCAACGTAAGCCGCCACCTGCCATTCATCCGTAAGGCGCCCTGTTCCCCCCACCGGATGCCCGTTAAAATTGTCATCCCGAGCCCGCGCAGTTTGCGGCCGAGGGACCTGCTTTTCCTTTCCAATCCACTGCCCGCCTCCAGCACCACCGTTCGCTCCACCAAAAAAAAGGCGCCCCGCAACCGCGGAGCGCCCATTCCCAATCGAACTTTCTTACTGCACGTTGATCGTTGTGCTCCCCGACGACGAGGAATAATTCGTATCTCCCGCATACGCCGCATTGATGGTCACCGTCTTGCCACCGCCGCCGCTGCTGCCGCCACCGCCTCCGCATCCCGCGATTCCCACGCTCATCAGCGCGAACACCAGGAAGCCAGCGTAAGCGTAAGCGCGCCTCCGGTTCTCCGGTATCCAACCCCAGCCCAGGACGAACAGCACCAAGCTGAGCAGCGCGAACAGCACTGGCAGCATCGGTACTTGAGGGCCTCGCCCAGTCGGTGGCGGATAGAGCGCAGAGATTGTGGTCGTCAATTGCGCCGAGCAGGAAGCTCCCGCATTCGCAGTTGCAGCCGAAGGAGTGCACGTCACCGGCGAACCGATATTCGCGCCGCCGTTCTGGAACTGCACCGTTCCGGTTGGCCCCTGCACCGAGTTGCTCGTTGAACCCACGATCGCCGTCAGCACCACCGAAGTCCCGGAGCTAATCGATCCCAGGTTGCTGGCCACCAGCGTCGTTGTCTGCGCAGGCGTAATCGTAACGCTCAGCGTGTTACTGGACCCGGCCGCATAATTCGCATCGCCCGCATAAGCGGCCAGAATGGTGTGCTTGCCGCCTGTCAGTTGCACGAGCGCGTCTTCCACCAGGCCCTGATTGCTAACTCCAGGTTGATTGGTTGTTCCGTTGGGGCCATTGGGGAAATCGTTCAATGGCGAGCCGCCATCCGTCAACGTGATCTTTCCGGTGGGGCAGGGAAGAGACGGCAAAGTTGCCGGATAGTTAAATCCGCACGTGCTGCTATTGCCCGACTTTTTGGCTAGGATGTTCAAAATATACGGGGAACCGTACGCCACGGTCTGCGATTGCGTAGTCGGCACTGGATTATTGTTGCTGTCAAACGTCACAAAATTCAGTTGTACACTCGTCCCGTATCCCGCTCCCGCCACCGCTGTGGTCAATTTAACCGGCGTCGCAGTGCTCGTCGCGTGCGTGGCATCGCCACCATAAAACGCCGAAACATACGCCGTTCCTGGTGGCAGGAGATTCGTCTGGACGCTCACGGTTCCACCAGAAAGGGTGAAAGGCACTGTCCCCGAACCGGAATTTTTTCCGCCGATGGTAGCCAGAATTGTGGTCTGGTCGTTCGCGAGCGCAGTCAACGAAACATCGCCGGCTGCGCCAGAAGGAGTAACCGTGATCGTAGCGGTGAAATTGCTGCCAGCGGGCGTACCGCCGCTTGGATTGCTCACCGTCGTTGTCGTCGCCGTCCGGCTTACCGTGCTCCATTTGTTCAACAAATTTCCAACGTTGATCGAGCCAAGTCCCGTTGCCGCGTCATACTCCGCGCCCGCGGCATACGCAACGTTATTGGTTCCGGGAATTACGGTCACGCCATAGACGCTCCCGGCTCCTCCGCACCAATTTGTGCTTCCATCCACGTTGCTTGTGCTGCCCTTCAGGCAAGCCACTCCGATGTTTCCGGCAGTCACGTCGTTGAACACGCATCCCGTCGCTGGCGTGTGGCCCAACGAGGAATTGCAGTTCCCGCCAGTATAATTTGTGTCCTTCGCCGCCAACGCGTACAGGCCATAGTTCACGTTGCCCTGCCGTGCTCCACTTGCTTGGTTCAGCAGCGCCACGATCGCCCCAAACGGAGGAGTCGCCGCCGAAGTCCCTCCCACCAAACTGAAGTCCGTATACGGAGTGCTCAAGCTGCAAGACGCCCCGCCAGGATTCGAGTCCGCCTGGCACACGATCAGCGCCACACCGTTCTGCCCGTTGCTCGCAAACAGCGAGACGTCCGGAATCGCGCGCGCACTCGGAAATTGGGTATTGGCTTTCGCCTGATAAGCAGGCCTTGGATAACCGCTCTTGCAGTTGCTGCCGTTAAAAATGGCGCAGTTGCTCGGCCCTCCGCCTGCCGCCACCAGATCGAATCCTTGCGTATCCACGGCGTTGCACACCGTTGGAAAGTTGATCGCGCACAAAGAGTCATTCCAGGTGGTTTCGGGTATGTATTGCAGTGCGGATCCCATCCCTGTGCCATTTGTGGCGCTCCAATATTGGTTAGGCGGCACCACCGGCTGCGCGGAGGCATCGAAATCCGTGCCGCCAACCGCTGTGTTGAATGGTGTGGTGGCGATGCCACTCACTGCCAATCCATTCACCGCTGAGTTTGTTGCAAACGAAGAATCGCAACCCGCCGATCCGCTGTCTCCGCTGGAAACCACCACCGTGATTCCTTCCGCTGCCGCCTGCTCCCACAGCGAATTGAAAAACTGGTTTCCCGTGGACCCAAGCTGCTGCTCGCATTGTCCGTAGCTCTCACTCAAGATCGATGCGGGAACTCCGTTCACCGCCGGATCGTTGTCCACCACGTAAAGCGCCGAAAGATCCGTTCCATTGGTGATTTGCCCGGGATTGGATTGTGTGGATGAAGAAGTCACCAGCAGGATGTTGGCATTCGGCGCCACCGCTCCTGCCCATTCCACGTCCAAATCCGATTCGCCTTCATCCCCGGCAGCCAATTGCAAACCCGGATCGGGACCGTTCACCAGGACATTCTTCGCCTGCGTAAAATTTTGCGGCAAGCTGAACAAATTCCGGAAATCAATCACATCCTGCGCGTCAATGTTGGACTGCCCGATAACCGCGATGGTTTGTCCGGCCCCGGTGGCCGTTGATGGTACGTTGTAAATCTTGGCAAAATCCGCCGGCGCCATTGCGAAGTTCGCCGGATCACCATAAGTAAACAGTGGCGTCATCTGTCCCGTAGCTCGCTCCAACCGGTAGATCCCCTTGCTGTGGAGCATCGGGCGCCGCGGAAAATCGTTCAGCGCCACCACGCCACTCACCACCGGCGCCAGCGCTTCCGGAATCGCCGGGTCGCTCACATTCGCAACGCGCGTCTCGCCATTCACCGCAAACTTGTGCATCTCCGTGTGAAACGCATTGCGCACCTGCGCCACCGTGCCGCCAAATTCCACCACCGTCCGCCCCGCGGACACCTTCGCCATCTGAAAACCCTGCCGCGCCAACCAGTCCGTCACCGCCTGCACATCCGCGTCCGACGGCCCAAACTGTTTGCCAAAATCTTCCGGCGTCAGCCACGCGTGATAACTTCCCGATCCCTTGGTCTGCTGCGAGTCGATCAGTTGTTGCAGCGCCGCCTCCTGCTGCGCGCTCCGCTGCAGCAGCAGCAACATCCGCGACATCGGCTGTGCATCGCCCACCGCCCCGCGATCGGCATCCGGGCGCGCCAGCGGATGTACATTGCCTTTCAATTGCACCGTGCGCGTGTCGTCAACCTGCGCCACCACGCGAGAGGGCACGCGTTGCGATTGCGCTTGGGCGGCCGCTGTTCCACACCACAACAAGGCCCCTAGTCCAGCACACAACACACTCGTAGTCGTTCTCATGTTTCGGATTGGCTCCTGATTTTGACTGTTCCCAACCTACGCGTTTCGATGGCAGGAATCGCGGACTCTCGGCCCCCATAACCAGGAGAGCGGTTCAAGCTTACTGCTAGCTAAAGATGCTTGGGCGGCCCAAACGGTTTACCCGTTCCCTCCAAATTTAACCCAACTCTAACTCTTCTCGCACCACCGGTAGCGCCGGCATCTTGTTTACCCTGAGCCTCGAAGGGCGGGCAACCAACCGCGCGGCGGACTCTTCTCCGCCAATCAATAAGTGCGGCACCGATCATCTGCAGCGCCCATTCCTCGCGGCCACCCGTCATCCTGAGCGCGTTTTCCGCGCGAAGGATCTCAACGCAAAATACTACCGCCGAATCAACCCGCAGCCATTCCCCCGATCCACCCCCCCGCACTTGTCATCCAAAACCGCGCGCACCCACCAAAACTGTCATCCCGAACGCCGCGCCTTTTTGCGGCGTGAGGGACCTGCTTTTTCTTCCCGCGTCCGAAAGCCTCTCCACCAAAAACGCCAACAAAATTCCGCAACAACTAATTCAACACCACCGCCAACCCCACCGGCACACTAATCGTCCCGCTCGTCCCCGTCACTTCAATCACCGTGCTCCCCGTCATCACCATGCTCTGCGCCCCGGAATCGGAAGCACTATCCTGCGCGTCCCCAGTGTAGTGAGCATCCAGCGTGTGAATGCCGATCGCCGGACTCGGCGTGAAGTTGAAGTTCGCAGCCCCCGCCGAAATCGTTCCCGTCATCGGAGCACCGCCATCCGTGACCAGTGAAACCGTTCCCGTCGGAGTTCCGGCACTCGATTTCACCACAACGCTCACCCGCATCTGCGTTCCGGCCTGCTGTACGGATAGAGTCGTCGTAGTAGCGGCAGGTCCTCCTCCGCCTGTCCCGCCTCCACCGCCACCTCCACCTCCCCCGCACCCAATCACCAGGCTCGCGGCCAGCGCCGCACAGCCCCGCGACCACGCCAGCGACCCTGCACGACTAGGAACTTGAATCAGCGAGCGTGCCATCCAGGCGGCAAACACTCCCGCCACCAAAGCAACAAACCATAACCCCACTTCGCCCCAAAAAGTTGCGCGCGGAATCTCGGTTGGCACCGCCGCCGTCACCGTAACCGTCGGCATCAGCGTCATCATCGCCGATTGCGGGCTCGCACTGCTCACATTCACTTGTGCCGGGCTGAACGAACACGTATATCCAGCCAGCGCCAGCGCCCCGCCCGCCGGGCAGCTCAAATTCACCGTCCCCGTAAACCCGCCCGAAGGCGTCACCGTAATCGTCGCCGTCCCCGCCGCGCCCCCCTTGAAGCTCAGCGGGTTCGGGCTTGCGCTCAACGAAAAACTGGAGGCCGTTGCGTTCCCCGAATCCTCCGCGCGCCAGTTATTGTCCCCGCGATAGTGAACGTGCAGGCTGTGCGTTCCGCTCCCCAGCTTCACCCGCGTACCTGCCACGGACGCCCCTGCCGCCCCAGGTGTCAGTTGCAGTGTCGCCACCAGTTGCGCCGCGCCGCCGTTCACCGAATCCCAGTACTCCACAATCCCCGTTGGCGAAGCCAGCGTTCCGCTCTTCAAATTTCCGCTCACATTCGCCAGCAAACTCGTCTGCGAAAGCGCGCCGCTCGGACCCTCCACCGCAAGCGTCACCTGTGGCACACCAGGTTGCACCGTGAAACTCCGCGTTGCGCTCGAAGAAGTCGCGTGTGTCGCATCTCCCGAATAGACCGCGTACACAGAAAAATCCCCCCCCTGCGTCCATTCCAGCTGAAAATTTACCGCGGGGCCGCTGATAGTTACCGGCGAACTCCGCGGCCCAACGGCATCCCACAAAGTGACCGTGCCCGTAACGCCCGCACCTGGCGCAACAGTAACGTTGAAACTCCCCGTATCTCCCAGAACCATCGGCTGTGTCGCCACACTCAACATCGTGGTGGTGCCTGCCGCCCCCGTCGCCGCTCCCACCGTCACCGAATACGCCGATTCATTCGCCCCGTTGCCCGCCGCCACGCTGGAGTAATTCGCATCGCCGCTGCCGTCATAAATCGCGCCAATCACATGCGAACCCGCCGCCAGGTTTGTCAGCACCGCCGAAGCCTGCGCCTGCGCCCCAAAAAGTCCCCCCACCTGCAGTGTAACCGCCGAACCTTGCGCCGTGCCATCCACCGTGAATTGCACCGTCCCCGTGGCCGTCGCCGTTCCGCTTCCGCTCACCACGGCATGAACTCCCAGCGACTGCCCCGTTGGAACGCTGCTGGAATTTGCTCCCACCACCACAAACGGCGCGCCCTTGCTCACCGTAAACGCACTCGCCGCAGACATGCTCGCCAAAAAGCTAGGATCTCCGCTATACGTTGCCACCAGCGAGTGGCTTCCCGGCGCAAACGAATATCCGCTCGCGCCGCCAGTCGGTATCGAAACCATGCCGTCCGCAGTCAACGGGTAAGTCCCTATAGTGCTCCCACCATCCTTCAGCGTCACACTGCCCGTCGCCTTTCCAAATCCCGAAGCTCCCGCAATCCCAATGTCCACGCTCAGGGCCGTCCCATAAGTCGCCGCTCCGCCTTGCAACCCCGCAACGTATATGGAAGTGCTGCTCGCTTCCGGCAAAATATTCACCGCCACGCCCGGCGAGTCGCTCGCGGCAAACATCGCGTCGCCTGCGTAATGCGCGGAAACGTTGTACGTGCCGCCCGGCAAATCCCGCACCATCGCCGAATACGCGCCGCTCGTCAGCTTCAGTACATCCGTTGCCGCTCCACTCCGGCCCGTCGTCAAAGACAATATCCCCGTCGGCGTCCCCGTTCCCGCCGCAGGAGACACGCTTCCGCTGACCGTCACCGAACTCCCGTGCGTAAAGCCTGCCGGAAGCTGCAGCATCGTTTGTGTCCCCGTTAACGAAACGCTGTTCCAAAAATTCGCCAGGTTCGTTGCATTCACGGAGCCCAACCCCGTCGCCAGGTCATATCCGGTCCCGGCCAGCCCACCCGTCAATTCGCCGTTTACCGCGCTCTGCTGCGAAGAGCATCCGGTCGAGCCGCCTACGCAAGGAACTTCGTTGTTGCCCGCCGTCACGTCGTAAAACACACATGAATTTTGCGCCGTGGGATTCGTCTGCGTCGAAGAGTTGCAGCTGTGCGCCTGCGCCAGCTTGTACAGCGTGTAATTGATCTGCCCCTGATACGCGCCATTCTTTTCTTCCACCAGCGCCAGAATCCCGGCCATCGCGGGAGTCGAAACCGAAGTTCCACCCACCAGTGTCAGCCCCACCACTTCTCCCTGATCATTAATCTGGCACGCCGCTCCCGTCGTGCTGTTGCAATAGACCACATCGTCATGGCTCGCCGCCGCGGCCAGCGCCACATCCGGTAGATCGCGCATTCCATCCGTGGGCACGCCCGTGCCGAATTGCCAAGACGGTTTGGGGTAAACCGTGCTCACCCCGCCGCTGCCCGCCAGCAAACTGAAATTTCCGCTGCCGAACACGCAGTTCGTCGCGCTCGGCGCCTGTCCGGGATCGCAGCTTTCGTTCCACGCCGCTTCCGGAATGTATCCAAGTGCAGACGCAAACTCCCCGTTGTTCGCGCCCCAATAGGTCGAGAGATTCGCGCTGTCCGCGAACTGTGTTCCGCCCACTGCCACATTGTAAGGAGTCGCCGCCGCGCCATTCACCGCTGGCCCGTGCAAGGCCGGAACTCCTGCCGTCGGGGAATCGCAGCCAGCCTCTCCGTTGTCGCCCGCGGCCACCAACACTGTGATGCCCTCGGCCGCTGCCTGTTGCCAAAGCGCGTTGTAAAACGCATTTTGCGTTGGCGAAAGCAATGCCTCGCAAGCGCCATAGGTATACGTCAGAATCGGTGCGATGCGATTATCAATCGCGTAAGCCGCCGCCAGGTCCACTCCACTCGTGGTATCCGTGCTCCCCGCAACCACCAGATCAATCGCCGCTCCCGGCGCCACCGCTCCCGCCCACTCCACATCCAGTTGCGCTTCCTGGAGATCCACTGGACCAACCACTCCCGGGTCCGGTCCGCTCACGATGTAATTCGGATCGTTCGCCTGCGTCGAAACAAATATCTGCCGGAACGCTTGCGCATCGGGCAGTTCGATCTGCGATTGCGCCGTCACCGCAATGCTGATCCCCGTGCCGTCGATTCCACTGCTCAAAAGCGCCTTGGTGTTATAGATCGCCGAAAAATCCCCCGGTGCCAGGTAATAGATGTTCGTTTGCCCGCTCGCCGTCAGGTTCGGCTGCACTTTGGTCGTTCCCGGAATCCGCTGGGGCGGCCGCTTTCCGAAACTGTCCAGCGAAACCACTCCCCGCGAAATTCCCGCCAATTCCGCAGGAATCGCAATGTCCGTGGCATTCGCCAGATATTTCTTTCCGCGCCACACGTAATAATGCAGTTCGCTGTGAAATGCGGTTTCCACCTGCTGCGCTGTGCCGCTGAACTCCACCCACAATTTGCTCTGCCCCGCCGGTTCCACCTGAAATCCGCTCTTCTGCAGCCACTGCCGCACCGCTTCCGCATCGGCACCCGCCGCGCCAAACCTCGCGCCGAATTCCGCGGGCGTCAGCCATTGGTGGTAAGCCGGCGAATGCCGGTTCTGCACATCGTCCAGAAATTTCCCGAACGCTTGCTGCTTTTCCGGCGACGGCGAAAGCACCATCACCATCCGTGCCATCGCGCGACTCGGCTCCACGCGCCCGGCCTCCACGGCAAACCCGGTCCACGCCGGTGCGGAATGCTCGATCCGCGCCAATCCCTGTTGCCCCGCGGCCGTTTCCGGGTGCAAGGGAGCTTGTGCGTAAGAAGATGTTCCGGAAAGTGACCAGCACACCACTAGGAAGAGAAATTGCGCGCGCCTGTAGACTAGGGACAACACAGTCCGCCTTTAACTTGGCTCCTGCAGACGCGCCGATTCCAGGCCGGGGACTACGCCTTACAGATTTCGAAGCAGGAAGCCGCCAAAAATACCCCTGAATAAGGGAGTTTTTACGCCCCTGATTCTACCCACATAATTTAGCCCACACAAATAGCTCAGCAATCACCACGTTCCTATCTCGCCAACACTGCGCATCCTTAGGTGCGCCACCTCTTCACCATTCCGTGGTGTTTGCGGAATGAATCTCCAGATTGGCCAGCCATCTCCCGCTCTTCGCATTTCCCCTTACCCCGTCCTCCGCTTTCTTGTTTTCCATTCGTCTCCTTACTCGTTGTACAATTCGTTGCACTCTCTTGGGGTCAAGCGGGCCTGTTGGATTCCTTCCTCTTTTCCGCACTCGCTTGATACATCGCTGCTCGGAAAGGAATTTCATGTCTCTTCGCACGCTATTTGCCGTGTTGTGCTTGTGCTTTGCCCTCGCGTTCGCCTCAAATTCCAACGCGCAAACCAAGCTACTTCGATTCCCCGATGTTCATGGCGATCAGGTCGTCTTCACCTACGCTGGCGACCTCTGGATCGCTTCCACTTCCGGCGGCATGGCCACGCGCCTCACCGCGCATCCCGGCATCGAGGTCTTCGCGAAATTCTCACCCGACGGCAAATGGATCGCCTTCACCGGCCAGTACGATGGCGACGAGCAGGTCTACGTCATTCCCGTCACCGGCGGCGTCCCCAAGCAGCTCACCTTTTACCCCGCTCGCGGTCCGCTCACTCCTCGCTGGGGCTACGACAATCAGGTTTATGGCTGGACCCCCGACGGCAAATCCATCGTCTTTCGCTCTCTGCGCGACCACTTCGATCTCGGCGATTGCCGCCTCTATACCGTCTCTCCTGAAGGTGGCCTCCCGCAGCCTCTTCCGATGCCCACCTCCGGCGCCGGCGATTTTTCTCCCGATGGTAAAGACGTCGTCTATTCGCCCCTGTTCCGCGATTTCCGCACCTGGAAGCGATATTCTGGCGGCTGGGCCCAGCAACTCTACATTTTCGATCTGAAATCCCACGCCGCGGAAAAAATCACCGACGATCCCCGCGCCCATCGCGACCCCATGTGGGTCGGCGACAAAATTTTCTTCTCCTCCGACAAAGACGACACCCTCAATCTCTACGCCTACGACACCAAATCCAAAAAGACCGACGAGCTCACCCATAGCACCAAATGGGATGTTCGCTGGCCCAGCACCGATCACAAAAATCAAATCGTCTATGAATCCGGCGGCGAGCTGAATATTTACGACATCTCCTCCGGCCAGTCGCGCCACCTCTCCATCACCGTTCCCACCGACGCACTCGGCATGCGCCCCTCCAGCGTTTCCGCCGCTAACGACATCGAATCTTTCGGCCTCAGCCCCAAGGGTGAGCGCGCCTTGTTCAGCGCCCGCGGCGATATCTTTACTGCCCCCATCGAAAAAGGTCCCACGCGCAACCTAACGAACTCTTCCAACGCCCACGAAAAATCGGCCGCGTGGTCTCCGGACGGTTCGAAAATTCTCTATATCTCCGACCTCGATGGCGAAGAAGAGCTATACACGCTCGCTCAGGATGGGTCCGGCAAGCAGGAAGAGTTAACCCACGGCTTCCACGCCTTGCTCTACCAGCCGGTCTGGTCTCCCGACGGCAAGCACATCGCCTTCAGCGACGCCGAAAACAAGCTTTACGTTCTCTCACTCGACGACAAGAAAGTCGCCACCATCGCCGAAAATCCCCGCGGCCGCGTGCACGATTATTCCTGGTCCGCAGACAGCGGCTTTCTTGTCTACCTCCTCGACAATCCTAGTAACTTCAGCTCGCTGTACATCTGGAGCGCCGCTGATGCCCAGAATCATCGCGTCACCGACGATTATTTCGACATCGGCGGCCCCACCTGGGATCCCGACGGCAATTACCTCTATTTCATCAGCATCCACACTTTCTATCCGCAGTTGAGCCAGATTGAATTCAACTACGCCACCAATCGCGGTGGTTCTCTCTATGCTCTGGCCCTCCGCAAAGACACCAAGAACCCTTTCCCGCCCGAGAGCGACGAAGTCACCATCACCAAGGAAGGGGAATCCGCGGACAAAGGCAAGGATGCCGACAAGGATAAGAAGTCGGACAAAAAGGACGCTGCCAAAGACGAAAAGAAAGACGAGAAGAAGCAGCAACCCGTCCGCATCGATTTCGACGGACTCGCGGACCGCGTCACCCGCGTCCCCATTGACGCGGACAATTTGTCGCGCCTGGTCGCCATCAAGGGCTATCTCATTTACGCCCGTGATGGCGCTCCGTTCTACGGCCGCGACAGTTTCCCCACCAGCGATCTAATCGTCTATTCGATCAAGGATCGCAAGGAAACCACCCTCGCCGAAAAACTCGACAACTTCGCCATCTCGCAGGACGGCAACAAATTGCTGGTTCGCGACGATTCCGGCTTCAAGCTCTATGACGCCAAGCCCGAAGGCAAAAGCAGCGCCAAGCCCGTCTCCACCGCCAACCTCATGTCGGATCGCATCCCGCACCAGGAATGGGAAGAGATCTACAACGAAGTCGGCCGCCGCTACCGCGATTTATTCTACGTCAAGAACATGAACGGCTACGACTGGAACGTTCTGCTCGAGCAATATCGTCCGCTGGTCGACTACGTCGCCCACCGTTCCGATCTCAACTACGTTCTCGGTGAACTCGTCTCCGAACTCAGCGTCTCCCACGCCTATATCGCCGGCGGCGACTGGGAAATGCCCAAGCGCCCCCAGGTTGCTCTGCCCGGCGCGCGTTTTGAACTCGATTACGCCTCCGGCCGCTACAAAATCTCCAAAATCTTCCGCGGCCAGAACCAGGAAGAAATCTATCGCTCGCCGCTCACCGAAGTCGGGGTGGATGTAAAAGTAGGCGACTACGTTCTCGCCATCGACGGCCAGGACCTCACCGCCAAAGACAATCCCTACGAACGCCTGCGCAATAAAGCCAATCGCCCGGTTCAGTGGACCGTCAACTCCAAGCCCGCCATGGACGGCTCACGCATCATCACCTACCGTCCCATCACCAGCGAAACGAACCTTATCTATCTCGAATGGGTTGACCACAACCGCGAAGCCGTCACCAAAGCCACTGGCGGAAAAATCGGCTACATCCACATTCCAGACATGGGCGACGATGGCATCCGCGAATTCATCAAGAATTACTATCCGCAAATTCGCAAACAGGGCCTGATTGTGGACGTTCGCGGAAACGGCGGCGGCAACATTTCGCAGATGCTCATCGAACGCCTCCGCCGTGAACTTCTCGGCGTGGGATATGACCGTATAGACCACCAGACGCAAACGTATCCAGACGCCGTCTTCTACGGCCCGAAAGTCTGCTTGATCAACGAAACCTCCGCGTCCGACGGCGACATTTTCCCGTTCATGTTCCGTCAGGCTGGCCTTGGTCCCCTCATCGGTAAACGCACGTGGGGTGGTGTGGTTGGTATCGCCGGCCGCGGCCCGCTCCTTGATGGTGGCACTGTATTTGTTCCCGAATTTGCCACCGGCTCCGTCGCCGGCCAATTCGTCATTGAAGGCCACGGCGTGGATCCAGACATCGTCGTCGAAAATGATCCCGCCGACATTATCGCCGGCCGCGACGCCCAACTCGAACGCGCCATCGCCGAAGTCACCAAAGCCCTGCAAGCCAATCCCAAGACGCTCCCCCCGCGTCCCCCCGACCCCATCAAAACCCCAAAACACTAATCGGTAGCGCCGGCATCCTGTTTACCCTGAGTTTCGAAGGGCCGGCAAGCCCGCGCGCAGCGCGTCCGAACTCGGATCCGCTGCGCCCCTGTAGCGGCCGCTTTTCGAAGCGGGCGCTTTTCCCCCGCCTACCCTACTGGCCGAACTTCAGATCGGCCATCCAACCCTCCCCGCAACGCCACCACCATCCCAGCGCCGCAGGCGCGCAAAAAAATAGCCCAGGGCGCAAGCCCTGGGTCCTCGTCGGTACGCGACCAAAGCGCCAGAGGCGCGACACATCCTCTTCGCCGTGCCCCGCCTCACGAACTTCCTTATCTATCTCCGATTAAAACGCCGCGCTCCCTAAACATTCCCTCCCGAAAATATAACCCCAATCCTCGCCGCCGGCTTTCCCTTCCGATTTCTCTGATTCAACCCCGGAATCCCCCCGGCTCGCAAAAGAGGAGCCAGCGCCACCGCGCTCGAAGGCTCAATCACAATCTTCATCCGCTGCGCCACCAGCTGCATCGTCTCCACAATCTCTTTCTCACTCACCAACAAAACTCCCGCCAGCTGCTTCCGCAAAATCGCAAACGTCCGCGGAGCCAGCGACGCCCGCAACCCATCCGCAATCGTGTCGCTCGATTCCAGCGCCTGCAGGGCTTGCGCCTTCAGCGAACGATACGCATCATCCGCCAGTTCCGGTTCGCACCCATACACCCGAATCTCCGCCCGCAGCCCATGCGCGCCCAGGCACGTTCCGCTCAACAACCCGCCGCCGCTAACCGGCGCCAGCACCGCATCCAGATCCGGAATCTCTTCTAACAGTTCCTTCGCCGCGGTCGCTTGTCCCGCGATGATCCGGTCGTCATCGTAAGGATGAATCATCGCCGCGCCCGTCTCCGCCTGAATGCGCGCCGCAGTCTCAGACCGCGCGGAAACCTTCGGCTCGCAAAACGTAATCTTTCCTCCGTAGGATTCCACCGCCCGGCATTTCACTGCCGGTGCGTTCTTCGGCATCACGATCCACGCCGGAACGCCGCGCCACGCCGCCGCGCAGGCCACCGCCGCCGCGTGATTCCCGCTTGAATGCGTCACCACGCCGTGCGCAGCCTCATCATCTGTCAGCGAAAATATCGCGTTGGTCGCCCCGCGAATCTTGAACGATCCCGTCTTCTGCAGATTCTCGCACTTGAAAAAAAGCTCCGCCCCGCTCATCTGGTTGAACGACCGGCTGGTCAGCACCGGCGTGCGGTGAATCCGCCCGCGGATCCGCTCGTGCGCCTCCTCGATCGTTTTCCACTCGATCGCCGTCCCCAACTCCTCCGGCCTCATGTGCGTGCTAGCCATGCTCCCAGTGTAGTCCACCCAGCCATCACTTTGTAGAGCCGGGCTTGACCGCAGGGCTGTCCAAATTAGGATGGCGGCGGTGTTAGGAACCTTGAAAAGATTGAGACTTTGAGTGCAGAGAGCATTAATTTGTGTTCAGGTTGGGTGCCTGCTGTCCTAAAGAGCCAGTTTAAATTCCAGAATCAACTGGCCGTCATGCAGGCCGTCCAAGGCCGGAGGGGCTGGGAACGGTTCCTCCAGCCAGGTGTGCAAATCGCGGTAAACAAAGAGTTGTTGGCGCAGCAGCGCGACTAGATTGGATAGTGACCAGCCGTAGCGAGCCCGCAGTTGCAAGTATTTCAGCAGCAGTATGGCGATCAGTGCTGTCCAAATTTGGATGTGCAGTGCGTTGGCGCTGGTGCCCACGAAGGTTTTGATGCGTAGGTTCTGCTTCAAATAGCGGAAGAAGACTTCGATCCGCCAGCGTTCTCGATAGATTTGCGCGATGGTGCTGGAGCCAAAGCTCAAGTGGTTGCTCAGCAGTACCAGGACTTCCTGACGTTCCTCAATCCAAACTTCGACACGACGGAATCGCGCCGCTTGCCGGTAGTGGTGGCTGCCCAGCGATATGATTTCCTCTTTGAGGATGTGGCGATTTCTCGGAATAGGGCATTGTTCAAGAACACGGTAGTGCGCGTCGTGGCGCAGGCGAGTCACGAAGAACACGCCGCTATCGGTTAGCCGTTGCTACCACTGGTAGTCCACATAGCCGCGGTCAAAGACCAAGATCGTGCCTGGAGCAAACTGAAATTCACGCGCTACTTTCACCTCCGAGGCTTTTCCTTCGGTGATGACCGCATAGCACGGCAGATGTCCATCGTGGTCCAAAACCAAGTGCAGCTTCGCCGCGCCTTTGGTTTGCTGGTATTTTGCCCAATCCAACATGGTGGCGCAGAGTTCGATGATGGTGCCGTCGATGCTCAGCAGTGGATTGCGAAAACGGAAACCGTGTCGCGTGCCCGCCGCCTGCTGACAACGAGCAAACAAAATACCGAAGACCTTCTGATACAACTGCCAGGGTCGGTGCTCATTGGCATAGGCGAGCGTGGACTTGTTGGGCGCCTGAGGAACGCCGAGATGCTTCAACTTGCCTTCACAACCCGCGAGGCCGCCGCAAATCTCACGCAACGAACGGGCTGGCCCCAACTGGCAAAACAGCATCGCAACGAATTGGCCCCAGCAGGTAAATCCGCGAGCAGGACGCTCGGCGCGGGTCTCTCGAACAGCCTGTTCAAATTCCAGACGGGGAAAGAACTGCAATAACTGAGAAACTATGCTGCATACTCGGTTCAAGGCGGAATCTCCTGTCCTTAGCGTTGGTTCTTGTCACGGAACCCAACCTAAAGTAACAGGTCTTTCCGCCCTCCCTTGAAAACCTAATTTGGACAAGCCTGGGCTTGACAGGCCCTCTTCGCTCCCATACCCCTATGCTTCCCCCACCCCCAGTGGTACTCTTAAGGTTCGAAGCGCAGCGTAGGCGCGTCTCCTCCCCGCATCGCGCCAGAAAACGTCATGTCTCCCAACGAACGCCGACATCTCGAGCGCTATCGGATGCGTATCCCCCTACGCTTTCGCACCATCAGCCTTGCCGGCGACAAATCCGAACATTTCACCGAAGCTATTAACGTTTCTCGTGGTGGATTTTTCTTCGTCACTTCTGCGCCTCTTCAGGTGGGTATGCCCATTGAAGCCACCATTCGGATGCCCGCCGAAGTCACCGGCGGCAAGCCCGATGAAACGCACTGCAAGGCCCGCGTGGTGCACGCCAAGCCCGATTCCTACAGTGACGGACGTATGGGGTTCGGCGCTGAAATCGAAGCCTACATCGAATCCGACAAACCCAAAACTCCCGGCCCCGAGCTAGTCAAACCTGCCACCCCAAAATCGCCCATGAATTCGTAATCCAATCCAGCGCCGTAGGCGCGTAAGAGTCTTGCCCAGGGTGTAAACCCTGGGTTGAATCCAACAAGGAACGCGAGCGCCGTAGGTGCGACATATTCCTACCACGGCCGGGCCGCTCTGCAACAATCCCCGCCCAATCCTGTCTTCGCCCCTCTCTAAAAAACAAAAACCCACCGCTCCCGCGGTGGGCCATTCTCTCCATCATTCTCTTCACTTCAAAATATTGATCGTCGTCTTCCCTGCACCCACATTCTCAAACCGGTCATACGCCCGCACCGCAATCGTGTGCTCACCCGCCGCAAGCCCCTTCACCGTGAACCGATACGTTTCCGTCCGGTCGTCACTGATCCCTTTCTCCGGCGCCAGCAAAATCCAGTCCGCCCCGTCCACGCTGTACTGCGCCTTCTCAATACTGCTGGTGACATCCACTGCCGCAAACGCAAAGTCATACGAAATGCCTTTCGAGCGATCCGCATTCATCCCGGTCGCACTCCCCTCCAGCTTCTGAATCACCGGCGGCGTGTTATCAATCTCAAATCGCTCGCTCTCGCGCTCCGTCTTCAGCGCCACATTTGGCGGATTCGACGGCGTGTCGCTCGCCACAATCTTCAGGTAATATGCCCCATCGGGCGTCGCTGTCGCGTCCCAGGAATAATATTTCTGGTCCAGGTCGTCCTTCAGCAGCAGCCAGTCGCGCTGATTCTCTCCGCGAAAATAGACGGCATACCGTAGCTCATCATCATTGTCGTCGTGCGCCGTCCACAGCACCGAAGCGTATCCCTTCTGCGCGAATCCCTGCGGCGGCTGGTCAAACTTCGTCGTAGTGGTAGTAATAATCGTTCCGCTCGAAGCCGGCGCGGCAGGCTGCTTCAAAATCACCGTCGCCACCTGGCCCGTAATCACCACGGGCGCCTGCGCGCGCACTCCCGGATCCTGAATCGCAATCCCATCAATCACCGGCGCAACGTTCCGCGGCTGATAAGCCACGCTCACCCAATCAATTCCGTCCCCCGGCCTGCCGTCGTGAATCACCGCTTTCCACTGTAAAAATCGTGCCGCCGGCGCCTCAATCTGCGTCCCGGGCATAGCGTAAGGCCCAAACCACCGCGACCACTCTTTCCCCGGATCCTCGGTATTCCCGCTGCGCACAAAAAATTCCAGCCGCGGCTCTTTGTTCTCTTTTCCGCTCTTGCCCGCAGCACTTTCCGCCGGAGGCCCCCACCACTCAATCCTGCCCCACTCGGAAAACAGTTTCGCGTCCAGCGATTGTGATTCAAACGTTCCCTCCGCTTCGTACTCCGGCCCCAGCGATAACACCTTCCCAGGATTCGCCGTGCACAAATAAACCTTCCCGCTGCTGGTTCGCGTCAGCCCGGTGATCTGCGAAGAGCCGCTCTTCGCCAGTTGCGCGTACACCCCGCGCCCGTCAATCACCAGCAGCGACCCGTTGTTTCCCGTGCCCGCCAGCAATCGCCCATCCGAGTTCAGCCCCAGCGCGTAAACCACTTCATCGCGCGAACTCCACAACTCGTCCGGCACGCCATCCGCTGCAATTTTGTAAATGCTGCTGGAAATCGCCTGCGGAAACGCCAGAAACGGCGCCGCGCCTTGTCCCCCAATCGGAGCCACATTCGTAATCGTCGTTGTTCCCTGGGAAGTCGTAATCACCGCCGACGGCGCACTCGCGCCCGTCCGCGCCTTCTCTCCAATCGCCGCCACATACAACGTCCCATCCGGCGCGATCGCCAGCGAAGTCACCTCGCGCTTCGCCGTCTCATAGATCACAAACCCATCCGCGATGCCGCTATCCACCGTTTTCTTCGCCGCCTTCTCCGCGCTGCGCGTAACGCGCAGGATCCGCCCGTTTGGCTCCGTGCCCGCCAGCAAATTCGCCTTGCCATCAAATCCCAGCACCTTGATATGCGCTTCATCGCTGGCGTAAAAAAGTTCGCCCTTGCCGTCCGGCGTCACGCTGTAAATCTGTCCCTTGTCGCCCGTAGCCACGTAGAGCGTCCCATCTGCGGCGAACGCCAGGTCCCAGATATATTTCGTCTTCGGATCAAAAAACACGCTCTTCTCGCCCGATGCGGAAACCTTGTAAACCTTTCCGTCCGGCGATGTCCCCACGTACAAACTTCCCTTGGCGTCAAACGCAATCGCCTGCACCAGCAGGTCCGTCGACTCAAACACAACCTTCGGTTTCCCACCCATCTCAAACCGAAATACCTTCGCCGGCGATCCGCCGCCCGCATAAAGCACACCGCTCGCATCGGTCTTCAGCGACCAGAGGTAAGAAGCATCCGCATCCGCCAGCAGCGAAAACTTCGGCGCCAGCTCCAGGTGCCCGTCGCTGCGCACCGCCACGCCCTTTGCCGTGCCCTTCTGAAATTCATCGTAAGTAGACTGCCGCCACCGCCGCGTGTGTTCCGCCAGCAGGGAAGTGGCCACCACGCCGAACAGCAGGCACGGCAGCAGGACGCGAACCAGTCGTTTTGACATGTAAAGTTTCACCGGATTTGCAAATTCAATGAGATCAGCCCGGATACCGGGCCGCCCAGCGCAATCGAAGATTCACTGGCCAGTGATTCCCGCAGCACCTGCACGGTGCCCGGAGTCGGCCTTCCATCCACCACGTTAATTTGTGAGAGCGGCACGTTGGGCAATTCCTTGTCGTCCCACACTAGCGTCGGCGCCGGGACAAACAGCCCCACATACAGCCGGTCGTTGTGCCGCTCGCGGTTAATCACCGTAATTAATTGATCCAGCCCGTTCGGCCCGCTTCCACCGCCCAGCCCCGCGAACATGAATCCCCGCGAAGCGCGGTTCATCCAGTCCGCGTCGCTCACCAGCACGCGCAGCGTTGTGCCGCGCGCCATCTGATCCGGCACATGCACCATGGTCTCTTCAATCTGCGCCGGCCCGCGATAAGGACGCAGCAGCACGCGCACCTTTAAATTTTCTCCGGGCGCGGCCTCGCCCTTCTCCAGCCACGCGCTGTCCACCGTGTAGGACCGCCGCCCCGGCAAACTCTCCACCCGCAGTGTGATGTGCTCCACCGCTGGAATTTCGTAATCGTTCGTAAACAGCCGCCCAAACGCGTTCTGCACCACCAGCGCAATCGGCAAACTGTCCGGCGCCATCGTGTCCGTCGGCGCCACGGAAGTTTCGATCTGCACCGGCACGTGCCCCTTCAGCCGAATTTCGCCGGTCAGATGCAGCGTCGTTCCTTCGCCATAGAGATCGTTCTGGCTCACGCCATTGAAGGTCGTCAGTGCCACCAGCAGCGGTGTCAACTTCGGATGATTCACCACTTCAAAATGCAGCTTCTTTTCCTCGCTGCCCTTGGCAAATGTCAAGTCCAGCGGAATCATCGCCGGCGGCGGCCCCAGTTTTCCCGTCACCGCGGTCAGGTGGTCGCCGGTGATCGTCCCAATCGGCCCACCCATATTCACAATTTTTGTGGACGCCAGCTCCGAGGACAGCGTGGTCACCACGCGGCTCCGCGCCATCGGCCACTGCACATCCCCAAAATTCAGAAACGGGTGCCCGCACAAATAAACATCGTTGCCCCGCACTGCCGTCACCGTGCACGCCGAATTGATCGAAGCGTCGCCCTGCACCAGCACCATCCCGGCCATGTCCCCGGCCTGCAGTTTGTGCTCCTCAGGCTGCGCCTTGTCCGTTCCGCCCTGTGCAGTTACAAATCCGTAAATCTGCAATTGCGAAGCAAAGGGCTGCAGCGCCGATGGCTGAAATCCAGAAAATACCAGTGGCGTCTCAATCGGCTGCAACGCCGCGCCATTCGGCAATCCGCCCTGCGCCACGGTGTTGCCCGGCAACGCAAACTCCCCCGTCCCATGTCCACTGGCCGAACTCTCCACCGGCGGATGAATCACGTCCTCGATCGGCGTCACACCGGCAATCGCTTCCTTCGTAAACACGCCCAGTTTCAGCGAAAGCGCTCCCGCCAGCTTGCCCCCCAAATAGACCGGGCTGCCGCTCATTCCCGCCACCACGCCCGTGTGCTCCACCTTCGGGCCCTTCAGTTCCACCAGAATGATGGACTGCTTCGGCCCGAGGAAGTTCGGCATCACTCCCAGCACCACCAGGTCAAACTTTTCCACTTGCTCCCCGGTAAAGACCGTGTAGGCATACCCCTGCATGCCCACCTGCACCTGCGAAAGCGGCAGAATCTCGTTCGATTCTTGTGCGGTTTGCGCGAAGCAAGTGCCGCCAACAACTGCCGAAACTGCAAGGAAATACGCGATGCGCTGGAGTAAACGGCCGATCATCTGAGGATGGATCCCCCGAACCAGGAACAATTCCGAGCGCCCATGATACCGGGCAGCCGTCTGGTACGCAATTCAACCGCCCGCGTAGCCTGCCTAGTCCCGGGGACTTAGACGTCCTAGAACTCGATGCAGTAGCGCACCCCTTCGGTTGTGTGGCACGATGAAGCTGTTCAATCAGGAGGGGCCAATGTCTGAACCCACAAAAGAAGAATTGCTGGCGCGTATCGCCGAACTCGAAAAGAAGTCCGAAGGCCGCAAGAAAGGCGCCCTGGAATTCCGCGTGGGCGAAAAAGGCGGCGTCAGCGTCTATGGCCTTGGCCGTTTCCCCGTCACCCTCTACTACGAGCAGTGGGTCCGCCTCCTCGACATGTCCAAAGACCTCCGCGAATTCCTCGAAGAAAACAAGCACCGCCTAAAACTCAAGGAGCAGTAACCCGGTTCCGGCTGTAGGGCCCGCCTTCCGCTTGCCCACCGAAGCCTATTTTGCGTAGGCGGGAGGCGGACCGCTCCACTGGGTGTAGTGCTGGCTTTTTGCTAGCGCTCTATTTGATTCCGCGTGGCTTTGACCCCGGTTCGTCGTCTGATCGAATGCCCTTGGCATATAGGGCGACTTGAGCGGGCCTGAAAACTTCTCCGACCGGATCATAAAAGAAACCACGCGAGGTTTCCGTCTCGCGCTCCACTTTCCAGACGCGAGTATTTGTCAAATAATCCGGCTTCTCCGAGAAAGGTGTCACGAACGCGGGGCAGAACCACTGAATGCGATTGTTGGGTTGCGCGGCGAACACGCCGTTATCCAGTGCAATCACGTGCGCACATTTGTGTCCGCCGTCTCCGGCCTCTTCGGCATCTTCGTGGCCGTACCAGTCGAGCGTAAACATATACTGGCCGCCCTGCCACGAGCCATCTTTCATCTGCACCCGGACCCGGGATTCCTGGAGGCGATCGAACACAGTGCAGGTGATGTCGTAACTGAAACAATCCCAGAATTGCAGCCAGTCAAGCGGAACCGTTGCCGCGTTGACGTTGTGTACAAAAGCGTGAAGAGGTAGCCGCCAGATTACCGCACCATTGTCGGTCAAAACGTGGAAACCGAGGGCATGTCCCTTGATAGACGCGACGCCAAACACGCAAACATTCAAAAATTCTCCCTGATGGGCCAGGCCATCATAAAGGAATTCTTTTCGCAAAAAACAGTAGAAGCGGGGAATGTTCGCATTGAGTGTGGTCAATAATTATTTCCTTCAAAACGTACTTAACGCGAGAGTAATACAAATTGTCTTGAATGGAAGAAAAATCGTAAGATTTTTTGCGGAGAAAATTGAGGCGCTCTTCTTCAACCCATTCAATCGTGATGATGCATCGCGAAAATCTTCTCCGTCGAACCCTCAAACGGATAAACATGCACCATCCACCCGAAAACCACCGGATGAAACGTCCCGCCCGCCGCATCGCAAGCTTCCTGCGTCACGATGGACCCGCGCAACCCAAACTTCGTGTAATCCCCCGTCTTCCTCTGTCCCATCGGCGGCATGCACAAATTCGTATGCAGGTGCCACGATGCGATGCTCAGCGGCACGCGCTCGTTCAACTGCTCCTCCGTCGCCCGCTTCGGCATCGTATACATCGCCCCCACCAGCTCATACCCATCCGGCGTCTTCTTATAGAGCAGGGAAGTGGGCCGCGCCGCATCAAACGTGAACGCCTCCAGAAATCCATTCCCATAATTCGTGAAGTGATATTCCTTCTGTGGCACATTCGGCAGGAAGATCTTGTAGCCCTCGTTCAGCGCCACATGATAGTCCTTATATTCCGCGATTCCCGCCCGCAACTCCTTCACAATTTCGTCCGCCCGCTCCACATCCGCCGCTGTCTGCGGCCGCGTTGCGGTCATGTGCATGTGTGCGGAATCCCCGTGGTGCATGTGCTCCATGTCGTGCATTGCGCTCTGCTCGTTCGATTGCGTATCCGTCCCATCCATCGACATGCCCGGCATCTTGCTGTGATCCATCGCCTGGCCTTGCTCCTGCGCCCCTTCGGAAATCGACACTACCTCCGCCGAGCCCTGCGCCATCGCCGGCTGCCGGTGATTCGGAATCGCCGCCAGCACCACGCCCACCAAAAACAACGCCGCAAAGCCGATCCCGGCCTTGGTCAACAACTGCATCACTGCACTGCGGGGTGACATACCTGCTCCCGACTCTCGATTCGACGTTCTGCGCTCTATTTATGATACGAACCCCGCGCCCGCCATCTTTCACCCGATTTCCCCCGCCGTTCCTCCCCCAAACTGTCCCCAGGTACAGCCATTTGGAGTGCGCCTCGCCCTGACCGAATCAAAGCGAAGCCCATCTTCCGCTTTTGACCCCAAAGCCCTGCCGACAAATCGATCCGTAGCCGCGCCTTCGACCCCTAGCACCTCTTGCCTCCTGCTCTCAGCTAGCTGCTCGCTGCTATCCTTCATCCCCTCGCCAATCTCTCCCCAGTCCTCGTCCCACCACCCCATGCTAAAATTTCTCCACACATGAAATCCGAAACCATCCACCCAATCACCTCCCTCTCCGGCCCGCTCGAACTTCCCGGCGACAAATCCATCTCCCACCGCTACGCCATGATCGCCGCGCTCGCCGATGGCACCAGCGAACTCCGCAATTTCGCCGCCGCCCACGACTGCCACAGCACCCTGGGCTGCATGAAAACCCTCGGCGCCGACGTCAAAGTCGAAGGCACCACCGTCAAAATCACGGGTCACGGCCTTCACGGCCTCAAATCCAGCTGGCGCGCCCTCGACGCCGAAAACTCCGGCACCACCATCCGGCTACTCTCCGGCATCCTCAGCGGCCAGCAGTTCACCAGCAAAATTTCCGGCGATGCCTCGCTCCAAAAGCGCCCCATGAAGCGCGTCGTTGCTCCGCTCCGCCAGATGGGCGCCGATATCCGCGCCAAGGACGACAATTTCCCCCCGCTCGAAATCCACGGCGGCAAACTCCGCGCCATTCATTACGAAATGCCCATGGCCAGCGCGCAGGTAAAGTCCGCCGTCCTACTAGCCGGCCTCTACGCCGACGGGATCACCCAGGTCACCGAGCCCGCCAAAACTCGCGACCATACCGAACTCGCCCTCGAGGAATTCGGCGCCCACATCGAAAAAAAAGGCCGCACGATTTCCATTCATGGCTTCGCCGCGCAAAATGGCAATGCCACGCTGCAACCCAAATCCCTGGATGTCCCTGGCGATCTCTCTTCCGCGGTCTTTTTCATCGCCGCCGCCTCGCTGTTTCCCGAATCCAACCTCTTTATCGCCAACGTGGGCCTGAACCCCACGCGCTCCGCTATCCTCGATTTCTTTCAGCAGATCGGTGCGGCCATCACCGTTTCCAATCTGCAAAGCAAACAAGGCGAGCTCATCGGCGATCTGTCTGTTAAAGGTTCACAACTCAAAGGGGGAACCATCTCTGGCGATCTCGTGCCACTGTTAATCGATGAACTCCCAATGCTCGCCGCGCTTGGCCCTTATACCGAGCAGGGAATTGAGATCCGCGATGCCCAGGAACTCCGCGTGAAGGAAAGCGATCGCATCGCCGCCCTCGCCGAAAATCTCAAACGCATGGGCGCCAACGTCGAAGAGCGTCCCGACGGCCTCCGCGTCGAGGGCCGCAGCGCTAGCCGTCTACACGGCGCCGAAATCGATCCCCGCAGCGATCACCGCATCGCCATGGCCTTCGCCGTAGCCGGCCTCGCCGCCTCCTCCGACACCACCATCCTCAACGCCGATTGCGCCGGCGTCTCCTATCCCACCTTCTTCACCGAACTCAGCCGCCTCGCCGCGAAGTAGTGATTGTTGTGTATGACGTAGGGCCTGCAAGCTAACAGCGAGCAGTGAGCAGGAACCTGTTTTAGTGCTAACGGATGATGCTCTTTACCTTTCAAAATATTAGCACTGTGGCATATTGCCCACATGGATAAGATGGCCACCGCGTTCCAATCCGTCGAGCGCCTTAAGGTTTGGCAGAAGGCGATGGACCTCGTCGTGGCTTCATACAGAATTTCCTCTAAGTTGCCCACGGACGAGCGATTCGGCCTGGTCTCCCAGATGTGCCGCGCTGCCACTTCAGTACCAGCCAATATTGCCGAAGGATTCGGCCGCTGGAACGCACCGGACTTCGCCCGATTCGTCTCCATTGCCAGCGGCTCGCTGAGGGAATTGGAAACACACTTTCGGATTGCTCACCGGCTCGGATTCGTGGACGCACCCACGGTTCAGAAAGTCCTCTGTCTGACAGAAGAACTCTCCAAAATGCTCTACCAAATGCGCCGAAGAGTCTTGGCAAATATAACCGCATCGGGGAGAAAACAAACCGCGCGAGCAAACAATGGTGGCCAAACGGCAGGATCTTGAGGAAAGATACTTCCTGCTCTCTGCTATCTATCTGCTGTTATCTCTGCAACTGCTTCAAAGAACGTAGACTAGACCGCGGGACTCTCAGCAAACCTGCTTCCTGTTATCTGCTCGCTGTTAGCTGTTATCTCTCTCACTGCTCCGTCGGCGCTGGAAGTTCCCGCGGTGGCTGCGGCGGCATCGCCGGTGCTGGAGGCCGAGCCGGCATCGCAATCGTATTCCTTCGCAGCGCGATGTTTCCGTAACTGGTCTTCAAAACAATCTTCGGTCCTTTGTTGCTTCCAACTTTGCCAGTCAAATGTGAGTCGCCGCTTTCCGTCTTGGAGGCTGTCAGCGCCGGAAACTCGGAATCAATTTCGCAATTCCGGCAATCGGCCGTAATTTCAAAATTCGCGCTGCTCGGCAGCGTCAAGGAAATCGCAGACGAGGAATTCGTGATCTGCACATCTTCTTTTGGCGCCGTCGAGAATCGCACGTTGATCTCCGCGTTGCGATTATCGATATTCACTTTCCCGCCGGGATTTTCCAGGCTGATTTCCGCATCGCGCGTCCGCACATTCAAATTTCCCGGCACGTCCACCATATCCAGATTTCCGGAGCCTGCTTCCAGATGCCCGGCCAGCGAAGCCAGCGTCAAATCCGTTTTCATCGAAATATAGCGCACGCCCTTTACCGCCTTGTCCGCGCGCACCGATCCGTAAAAATCGCCATCCACGGTCAAGCTTCCAGAGGTGTCGTTCACCTGCACGTCGCCGCCCTTGCCGGAAACCTTCACGTCTCCCTGCGTATCGGAAACCGAGACGTCCCCCTTGCGCATCTCCACGTTCACATCGCCCTTCGTCTCGCGAACGTCCACGTCGCCATTCCCGTCGCTCACGGACACGTCAGCGCTGATTCCGCTGATGGTCACGTCCCCGCGATCCGTCTTCACCGAAAGTAAGCTCTTCTCCGGTACCGTTATCTCCAGCTCCACGCTGATGCGCGAATCCGAAAGGTCGTACCCATTCGGCCGCACCTCGAACCCGTCGCCATTCTGCGCAATCTCCACCGAAACCGGCTTGGCCATGCGCTCGGCTTCCGATTCGGTCCAGCTTCGCGCGGACTTCTTCGCCGTTACGCGAATCTCCCCATCCTCAGACCCGTGCACCGTGATGTCTCCCCGCCCGTTGTGCACCAGCACCCGCGCATTCGCCGGAATTTTCCTCGGTGCCACGTCCACGTCGTAAGAATAATTTTCGCCGAGATCAATCTTGCCGCCAATTTTCGTCGTGAAAATATCCCACCCGACCACGGCTCCCAGCAGCACCAGCATTCCCACCACCAGCAATACCTCGCCGCCAGTGATGGCCCCGCCCTCGCCTCCGCCAAAGCGCCGGCCAGCTGTCCGCTCGTAGAGCTTCACCGTGCCCCAGAAAATGATGATCAGCGGCCACCAGTGCCCAAAGAAGCCGGTGAGATCCAGGCGTCCGTAATTATGCAAAAGCAGCAGGACTCCCACCGAAAGGAGAACCAAACCGGAAAATAAACCGCTGCTGCGGGTTTGCGTGGCCATGGAGAGTTATTGTCCCTGCGATGAGTACGGCGCTTGTGGGCCGCTCATCGGTGGGGCCGGAGGAGCCGGTGGCGCAGGTGGCGCGGCAATCGCGGGCGGCGCGCTCACATGTCCCTCTCGCGAAGCCAAAGAGGAAGCCAGATGCACCAGCCCGATTACGATCAGAATCACCGGCCACGTGCTTCCAAGATAAAATCGCCCGCCCCGCGCCTCATTCAGCAGCAGCAGGACTCCCAGCGTGATTACCACCGCCGGTCCGATGTATCCCCGGATGGTGCAACTCTGGCAGTTACAGTTCACTCGTGCGCTCATCCGTTCCTCCGCCTAACCCTTCCCGCCCACGCGATTTTTCAGCATGATAAATCCCACGCCGATCAGCAGCAGCGGCACGAACAACTGCCGCATCCGGAAAAAATCGAAAAAACCAAAGTTGTTCAGCAGAAAAAGCGCGCCCACGCCAATCAGAATGATCGGCCCCAGTGGCCGCTTGGAGCTCCAGCTCTCGAAAGGATCTGAAAGCGGAACTCCGGTCTCTTTCGCCTTGGCCACGCGCATCGAATCAATCGCCATATAGAAAGGGAAGATCACCAGCCCGAAGATCAGGAAGCCCCGGATGCCGTCTCCCATTTCGCTGGCAATTCCCAGAATCAGCGCGCCCAGAATCACGATCTGCAGAATCGCTTTGTTGTATTCGCCGTTGTAAACCGCGCCGAGCCCCGGCACAAATCCCAGCAGAAACGCCACCGCAGGCCCGCCGCTATGCTTCGTCGCCGGCAAAGGAGTTGCTACGGTTCCCACCACCGGAGTCTCCGTGAATCCGGCTGATGCGCTGACTGCCGGAGCCAACGGCAATCCTACGTGCTGCGCCAGGCAATCCTCGCAATAAAAAACGTCGCGCACCTTGTGCGTGCATTCACCGCACATAGGCTTGCCGCAATTCCGGCAATATCCGGATGCCTCCCGGTCAGGATGCACCGCACAGTTCATCGAATGCTCCTCCCACTCATCACAGGTAATTCCGCCGCCAGCATTTCCAGTTGCCGGCTCACCTGGTCAGCGCGATTCTGCTGCTTGGGCTGCCCTGGTTTGCGGTCATCCGTTTGTCCCGGATTTTTCTCCGGCACGGACTTCGGCAGCACCTCTTCCGGCGTCGTCTGCAGATTGTTGTCGTCCTGGCGCAACCGCGACTGAATCTCGTACACCACGCGCAGGTCGCTCACGTATTTCACGCTCTGCGCAAACACCAGGTGCACCTGTCGATCCGCCGTCCGGTAAACCGTAGTGGGCTTCAGATCCGCAAGCTTGGGATTCCGGAACGATATGCCCAGCGAACTCGCCACAATCAACAGCGTTGCAAACACGCTTGCCGCTCCATACGCCAATTTCGGCGTTGCCAATCCCCGAACCAGATTCAGGAACGCTTCCCAGCTGCTCACCGTTTCCCGCGGCCCCAGGGTCTTGTCCAGAATCGCGTAGATCAACCGCGGCGGCGCTTCCACATCATCCATCGCGTGCATCTCGCCAACCAGGCTCCGCACGCTTGCCAGCAGCGGCCCGCAGTCCGCGCACGAAGCAGCGTGCGCTTCAAATTCCGCGCGCTCCGGACCCGCCAGCAGTCCGTCCAGGTAATCGCTCAATCGTGTTTCAATCAGATCGCAAGTCCAGTTCATGGCTTGCCCCCTGCGAACGAAGTTGCCTTCGCCCATTGATACTTAGCTTCACAAAAATCCATCTGTTTCCTCATGCCGGCCGCACTCCCATTTGCTGCAGAATGCGCGCCAGCTCAATTCTTCCACGGTTAATGCGAGACTTCACCGTGCCTTCCGGCACCGCCAGCACGGTCTGAATCTCCGCGTACTCCAATTGTTGCAAGTCGCGCAAAATCACCGCCTCACGCAATTCCGGCGAAAGCTTCGTCAACGCCGTCTGCACCTGCCCGCTCAATTCTCCCAGCAGCGCCTGCTCATCGGGCCGCCGCCCCGCCGATTCCTTGTTCTCCACGACCGGCATTTTGTCATCCAGCGAATCTGTGATGCGATCCCGCTTGGTTCTCCGGTAATGATCAATCAAAAGATTCCGCGTCACGCTCGTCACCCACGTTGCGAATCCACCGTGCGCAGAGCGGTAACTCCCCAGCGTCCGGTATACCCGAAGGAACACATCCTGCGCCAGGTCCTCGGCTTCCGTGCGGTTCCCCGTGAACCGGTAACAGATGCCATAAATCCGGCGCGTGTGACGGCGCACAAGTTCCTCCCAGGCCGATCCTTCGCCCTGGAGACATTGCTGGACCAGTTGGGCATCCTGCTCCAAGCTCCCTCAGTCCCATCTCCCAGTCACCTGCTCAGGCAATACCCGCAGGTGGGGTATTTCGGCCTGCCAATGAATGGAACGTAAATTGCCCCCAAAATGTTCCCCCTCGGGGGCATCCCAACCGACCGTTTGGCTGGCATCTTACCCACTCTGGCCTTCAGTTACAATCCTTTCCGTCTCAACCTGTTGGAACCACGCTGGTTATGCTCGCTTGACGCCACTCCCGCTCCCCCGTACTCTCCTTGCACATGGCTTTAAAGTCGTGGAAAACTCTAATCGGGGGGCTCTGTATCCTTGTCGCTGGATACCTCCTCTACCGTTTTCACGGCTCCTTAAATCTCAGCCAGTTCAGCGGCGCCCGCCTTTGGCATTCGGTCCGCACCGCCAACCATTTCTATTTATTTCTCTCGGTCATCTGCATCTACATTTGCTACGCGATACGCTCTCTCCGCTGGCAAAGATTTCAATCCCATGTGGGTCCCGCGAATTTCTGGAATATCTATGGAATGAATCTCGCCGGCTTCAGCGTGATGCTGATTCTTGGCCGCGCCGCGGATCCGCTCCGCCCACTGCTGATCGCCCGCAAAGAGAAAATTCCCGTCTCCGGAACGTTCGGCATCTACGCGCTGGAGCGCATTCTGGACGCCGCTTGCACCGCCGTTGTCGCCGCGATCGGTTTGCTGATCTTCGAATCTTCCGGACATTTCGAGGCCGGTGGCACCGCGCAAGCTTTTGAAAAAGGCGCGCGCAGTGCCGGCACTGCCTTCGCGCTTGTCGCCGTCGTTGCCATCACCGGATTGATCTATCTCCGCCTCCACGGGTCCAGCGTCCTGGAGCGCCGCATGCAAGGCTGGCTGGCGCAGCACCATGGCTGGCGCGCCGGTTTTGCCAGAAACCTTCTGGAGTTTGTTCGCGGCGTGCAAACCATTCGCAGCTTCGGTGACGCCGCCGCGGCGGTGCTCTATTCTGCGGTCCACTGGGGAATGGTAGCGGTAGTTTATTTTCTGGTGATTCGAAGTTTCGGCGGAACGCTCGGCGCTCTCGGATTTGCCGATGCCATTCTGATTCTGGTCTTCGGCCTGGTGGGCTCGGCCGTGCAGCTTCCGGTTGTCGGCGGCGGCGCGCAGGCTCTCACCATGATTGCCTTCACCAAACTCTATGGCGTTCCGCAGGAGCCGGCTTTTGCCGCGGCGATGCTCCTCTGGCTCATTTCTTTTGGTGCGTGTTCGCTTGTTGGCTTTCCTCTTCTCCTCCGCGAAGGCTGGTCCCTCGGAGACCTCAAACGCATGCGCCAACAAGAAACCGCCGAAATCGACGCCGAAATCGCCAACCCCTCCGCCTGACTTTGAACCCAAAATTTTGCGGTCACCCTTTTTAGGAACTTGCACGCAAATCGTAGGCACGGCCTTCCGAGGTCGCCCGTCGGAACGTGGTTATAGCGGTGGGATCGGTCGCGGCGGCCGGGCGCTTCTTCGGTTCCTGTTATCTGCTAGCTGCTCTCTGCTCGCCTCTTCTTCGAATCTGTAATATCCTGCCTACACTAGGAGATTCCCCCGAGTGAAGTGTCCTTTCTGCGCGCATCTCGACGACAAGGTAATTGACTCCCGCGAAGGCCGTACCGGCGACACCATCCGCCGCCGCCGCGAATGCCTGAAATGTTCCCGCCGCTTCACCACCTACGAGCGCATCGATGAAATTCCCTACATGGTCATCAAGAAAGACGGCCGCCGCGAACGTTTCGAGCGCCAGAAAATTCTTCAGGGCCTGCTCAAAGCCTGCGAAAAACGCCCCGTTCCCACACCCAAGCTGGAATCCATCGTGGACGAAATCGAAGGCGTGGTGCACGAAGCCACCGAACGCGAACTCACCACCACCGAAATCGGCGAGATGATCATGCATCGCCTCAAAAAACTCGACAAAGTTGCCTACGTCCGTTTTGCCAGCGTCTACATGGACTTCAAAGACGTTCAGGAGTTCATGTCCGAGCTCAAAAATCTTCTGAAAGATCGTGGAGTGAGAAAATAAGTCGGGAGTCCCTGTGTTCAATTTTTTGCGCAAATCCCGGACCTGGAAAAACCATTTCGATGATGGCGTGGCCTACGGCACTGCCAGCGACTTCGAAAAAGCGGAAAAGAGTTTTCGTCAGGCGATCCGAGTAGCACCCGAACAGCCGTATCCGCATTACGAGCTAGGCTTTACCCTCTCGCTCCTCGGCCGCCACCAGGAAGCGCTCGACGAGTTCAACGAGACCAATCGCCTCTCATGCGGTTTCTTCCTTGTGCAGACGGAAGCCTTTCTCTGCAAACAACTCATCTCTGGCGCCATCACTCCGGAAATTTTCGCCCAGTTTCGGCTGATTCAACGCATGGCGGACACCAAGGCCACCGAATCCGAACAGAATCTTGCTCTCTGCCAGCAAGTGGTGGCCCTGGCTCCAACTTGCGCGCTCGGCTACTTCCATCTGGGCAAATGCCTGATGAAGCGCGATCCCGCCGCGGCCGAGGAATCCCTGCAAAAATGCCTGCGTCTTGGCCCCGACGACACCACCGCCATCAATGCAAAATTCCACATCGGCATCTTGAAAAATGATGTCGGCCAGGGCGAAATCGCCCGCAAGATCTGGAGTGGCATTGTCGAAAGTTATCCCGGCAATCCCCACATAAAGTTCGCCGAAATGATGTCCGGTGGAAAGCCCGCGGCAACTCCCCCGCAAACCTAACTCCCAGTGCGAATCGCGACACTGGCGGAATCATCTCGAACGGCCCGCTAATCTCTCACCCTCTCCGCTAAAGCGTCAAACAGGTAAACGACAAGCATCTCGAACCCCCCCGCGAAAGCGGCAAAAGGGGAAACAACTAACATCCCGCATGCTCCCACCAAAGCGCCGGAGGCGCGACACAATGTCGCCCACCGCGTAAGCGGTGGGTTTCCCAACCCGAAATCCTCGGAGCCCCGGAGGGGCGACACAATTCCCCCAATCTCGCTAGTCAACCACCCGATCCAAAAACTCCATCTCGAACTCATTGAAAAACCAAAAATTAACTCTCTGTGGCACGAATCCCAATTCGGGAAGACCCCCGATTTCAATAAACCCGCAAAAATCTCACAATTCCACCTCACGTTCGAATCGTCACTCCCGCAACTCGACTCGAATCAATAAAATAAACGCCTTTCTCACCGTTACTCTTAAATAACCTGAAGAAACTACTTTAAATGTCGGCGCGCCGACATTTTATCGGGGCTCGCCACCAGCTACTCCGTCCCGTGCTACATTTGCCCACGTACGTTCCATCGATTTCGGGGGAATCCGCTTATGCGTAAACTTGCTTTCCTGGTTTACTGCTTTGCCGTCGCTGCCGGCGTTTCGTTCGCCGAAAAATCCCACGCTCCAAAGATCGATCCGGCGCGAATCAAGGAAACGGTGAAATATCTCTCCAGCGACGCGCTGGAAGGCCGCGGCACCGGACAAAAGGGCGGCGATGAAGCCGCCAATTGGATCGCCGAACAATTCAAGACCTTTGGCTTGAAGCCCGCTGGCGCCAACGGTACCTATTTTCAAGATGTGCCCATGGTTGGCCTTCGCACTCTGCTCTCCACCACATTTGAATTTGTTCCAGCGAACGGCACGCCCGTGGAGTTGAAAAATCTCGACGACTTCGTCACCTCCAACGAAACGCAAACCGAATCCGTCAATATTGACGCGCCCATCGTTTACGTCGGTTACGGCATCACCTCGCCAGAAAATAAGTGGGACGACTACAAGGGCTACGACTTGAAAGGGAAGGTCGCTCTTCTGTTCGTCAGCGAGCCGGAATCCACCGACCCTAATTTTTTTAAGGGAAAAGCGCTCACGTATTCCGGGCGCTGGACCTACAAATACGAAGAAACCGCGCGTCGTGGCGCAGTCGCTACGCTGATCATTCATCGCACCGATCTCGCCAGCTATCCGTGGGAAGTGGTGCGCAATTCCTGGGGCGGCGAACGTTCTTACCTGAAGCTGGATGCCACGCCCAAACTGCAAGCCGCTTCGTGGATTCAGCTCGAAGTTGCGCGCAAGCTCGTAGCCATGGCTGGATTGAACCTCGACACGTTATACAAAGACGCGCAATCGCGCGACTTCAAGCCCATCGAATTGCCCGTTCATCTGAAAGCACACATCGCCACCGCGGTTCGTCCGTTTTCCTCGCGCAATGTGCTGGCCATGGTGCCCGCGGATCCCGGCGGGAAAGCCGGCGAAGCCGTTCTTTATACCGCGCACTACGATCACTTCGGAATCGATCCCGCGCGCGCGAAGGGCGACCAGATTTATCATGGCGCCGTAGACAATGCCACCGGCTGCGGAGTGTTGCTGGAACTCGCCCGCGTGTGGGCCGCCACAAAGCCCGCGCCCCAGCGCTCGATTCTCTTCGCCGCCGTCACCGGCGAAGAACAAGGGCTCCTCGGCTCCGAATTCTTGGGCCGGCATCTCGAACAACTAGCTGCGCAGCCCATTCTGGATTTGAATTACGACGCACTAAATCCGATCGGAATCCCCGAAGAAGTGGAAGTCAGTGGCGCGGAACGCACCACGTTTTATTCCGAAGTCGAAAAAATCGCCAGGCAATTTAAACTCACCATCAAGCCAGACGCGCATCCCGAAAACGGCTACTACTACCGCTCTGATCACTTCAGTCTGGGACGCGTTGGCATTCCCGCTTTTTCCATCGACCAGGGCATGAAATTCAAGGGCCACGATCTAGCCTGGGGCGAAGCCCAAGCCAAGGATTTCACCGACAACCACTACCACAAGCCCGCCGACGCCTTCGTCGAATCCTGGGATTTCACCGGCGACGCACTGCTCGCCAGTTTCGGCTACACCCTCGGCCAAGCCGCCGCCGCGCTCCCCGGCGACATCAAATGGCTCCCCGGTGACGAATTCGCCCCCGCGCAAAACAAACTCCACTCACAGAACATCGACAGCAACGCCCTCTTCGCCGACCATCCCGAACTTCGTGCCCTTCACGTCGAGCCTATTCTTTACACAGCGCTGGCAAGACAAGTGAGAATCAGCGGACACGTACTGATCCAAGTGTCGATCGCAGCAGACGGCTCGGTCTACCATACTCAGATCCTGGATGGTCACCCGCTTCTTTCCCAAGACGTAGAGGCCAGCATTAAGAATTGGACTTTTGCAAAGAGTACTGACGCGAATCGCAGTTTTACCCTGAATTGTGAATTTGTTCTCAGCGGCCTCTGGATTCCCTCCTACACACCGCTCCAAAGTATCCGAGTTCTCGGACCGCTCCACGTCGAGGTGGAAGCCCGGCCTGTAACGAGTGGAATCAACTATTCTGCGGCAAGATAGCTTCGGGCCTATCGAGAGTATATTTACAATTGTACATACAAATGTTAGACTAAGCGAGAAGAAGAAATGCGCTTTGAATGGGACGAAGAGAAAAATCGACTCAATCACAAGCGCCACAAAATCCGATTCGAGACGGCAGTCCTGGCTTTTGATGACCAGTATGCAGTGACTATTCAGGATCGATTGCACGACGATGATGAATTGCGGTTTATTACCCTGGGACGCTTGGGGGAACATGTCATTCTTTTCCTCGCCCACCTGAGCTATGAGGAGAGCGGGGAGGAAGTCATCCGAGTGATCTCGGCCCGGAAGGCAACAGCTTATGAAAAGAAAATCTACGAAAAGGCTAAGTAAAGAACAACGCGAGGACATTGCCGCGCTTGCGGCAATGAAAGATTCCGAAATCGACTTGACCGATATGCCGGAAGTTTTGGACTGGAGCGGAGCCGAGATTGGGAAGTTCTACAGGCCAAAGAAGCGCCCCGTGACGATGCGACTCGATGAGGACGTAGTGGTTTGGCTGAAAGGCTACGGTCGCGGCTACCAAACCAAAGCGAATATGCTCCTTCGCCACGCGATGGCGAGCATGGCAGCACCTAGAAAACGAAAGTCCCGTTAAAGCAAATACGGGGGCCACACCATTTTCCGGCGGTCGATTTCTGCTCGCTATTTGCTGTTCGCTTCTTTCCGATTACTGATTACTGAAAACCATCTACTTCGGCCACACGCCTGCAGTGAACGTCTTCACCTTCGCGAAGCCGAGCCTTTCATACAGATGTACCGCGGTTCGATTGTCGCTGGTCACCGTGAGCGTGAGTTCGTTGAACTTGAGGGCGCGGAGAGTATCTGCAGCCGTCATCATCAGGATGCGCCCAAGCCCGTGGCCCTGAAAGCCCGGCATCACGCAAATTTGCGTGGTGTGGCCGACGCCCGCAGAAACTTCGCTGGTGAGCACGGCACCCGCAAGTTCATCGCTCCCCGGATGGTGCATCACAAATGAAGCATTCGGCAGAAACTGGCCGCAGCCTGGCAGCAGAATAATATTCTTCAAGAATTTCAGCGCGCCATGCCGCGAGCGATATTGATCGTTGATGTCGCCGTCCACGTGGTTCGCATACGCCAGATAAATCAGCTTGGCGCACGGCTCAAAGTAGCGGTCGTTCCAGCGATCCATCCGCAAGCCAGAGTTTACGCTGGGAATCGCGTCGCTCTTTTTCGCCAGGTCCAGCAGCATGAACTGCCGCGAATAGAGTCGGAAGCCCTGATCCCGCAGCGCGCCCTCCACCGGACCACCAAAGGGCATCAGTTGTGCCTCAATCCGGTGCAATTGCGGCAGTGCGCGCATGGCAAAAAGCATCTCGTCCAGCAACCGGCGCCCGATGGGCTCCTGGTTCTGCGTCGGCGAAACGTAAAGCCCGCCAATTAACCCTTTGTAATCCTCCAGCACGTAAAACGAATAGCCGACCGCCTGCCCGCCCTCAAACGCCACGCAACCGGAAAGCGCGTGCGCATCCAGAAATCGCTTGATCAGGTCCAGCGCGCTGCGGTAATCCCAATGAAGGTCCTCCCGCCAATGGCCGGATTCCTCCAGCAAAAGCGGCTCCAACTGGCGGACAGTCGTTTGACGCAGATCAATAATGTTCATCGGGATGTGCGGGCCATTTGTTTAGCCGCGCAAGTGCCATGATAGCCGATTCCGGGTGGCCGCCGCCAAAGCAACCCGCCTAACCCGATACGAATCGGGCACATACCCCTTAGAAGGGAACCAGCCGCTGGGAAGCCGCGTGCTAGCATTCGACTATAGCGTTGCAGCAATCAGCTAAGACGGAAATTTGACCCGCTGGCGCGTGCCAGCCCCTGAGCCCATGTCCATTATTGACGAATTACGCTACCCAAGACGCTGGTACACGAAGCTGCTGATCATTATTCTGGCGCTGATTTTCTTCGCGCTGCTGGCCACCGTCGCGATTTCCGCTGTTCTCACCTATTGGATCGTAAAGCCCCAGCGCAGCAGCTCTGAAATCAACATGTCCACGTTCCCCGGGCGGCCTGACGAAATTGACTTTACGGTGCCGGGATTGGGAGAGCGAAAGGGCTGGTTTTTCCCCGGCCTGGTGGGCGCGCCGACGATCGTTTTGCTGCACGGCTATCAGTCCAGCCGCGGCGAGCTTCTGACGCTGGTTTCCGCCCTGCAGGATCACCAGTACAACGCCTTCGTATTCGATTTTGCCGCGCACGGCGCGAACGCCGGAGTTACCACGTTCGGCTATCACGAAGCAGATGAAGTGCGCGCGGCGATTGACACGCTGGCCAGGCGCTCCGACGTGGACCCGGGCCGCTTTGGAATTTGGGGCTACAACCTGGGCGCGTACGCCGGCTTGCGCGAAGCGGAAAAAGATCCACGAGTGCGCGCGATGGTGCTCGATTCGGTCTATGACTACCCGAAACAGATGGTGAAGATCGGCGTGGAAAAGACCGGTGTGGGCGGTTTCCCAATGATGGTGAAATCGGCGCAGACCTGCTTCGAGTGGCTCAACTACGCCTATAAGAATGATCCGCCGCTTTCCGCCAAGCTGAAAAGTTTGAATGGCGTGCCGGTGCTCTTCATCCAGGCCGTCGATGATCCGGAGCTTGCGTCCATCACGCGCGAAATGTTTTTGAAAGCGCCAGAGCCGCGGGAATCCGCGATTATTGCGCACGGAAATTTCGTGAATCTGGCGGATGAGGAAAAGCGCGATTACGAGAATCGCGTGGTCACGTTCTTCCTAGCGCGGCTTCCCGTCGTTCAGTCCGCCTCGGTTGCTCCCAGTGCTCCCGCCGCCCCCGCGGTCAAGGTTCCCGCCAAGCCCGCCAAGTGAATCGGCTGCCCGGCACGGAATAACCGCCGGATATACCGCAAAATTCACACAATGAAATCCCAGAGTTTCGGCTTCGCCCTGTTTTCCTTTGGGGACGAAGAGCCATGTGGGTTTCGGCTGATCCGGTTTCCAGTCGGGAATATCCTGACGAGTGTAATAGCTGAGCTGATAATCGTAAGAGCGCTTCAACTGCCACGTTGCTGCGTTGAGTGCAGTGAACCCGGGCCAGACATTGCTTGCCACGCGGATCGCATCCCGGGCTGAAACGCCGGGATTCAGATTTGGCATAAAACGATCCACCTCAATCACCAGCAGCAAGACACAAAGAATTGCCGCAAGCAGCCCGAATCGCAATTTGCGGATCATGGCCAGGATGCCGACGAAAATGCCTCCGCAAATGGCGATCGCGCAGATGCGCGTGACACCACAAACAGGGCTAACGCAATTCAATGCCGGAATTTTTGGCCCTTCGCGCTGCAGAGCCACACCGAAAATAACCAGAGTAAGTGAAGTTGCAACCAGCGGCCACCGGATGAGGCGCGAGTGGATTCGATGGCCGCTGCTGATCACGTTTGCCAGAAGTAGCGCGAGTGGCGGAATGCCCGGCAAGATGTAGCCCGGCAATTTTGATCTGGAAATGGAAAAGAACAGAAGGGTGAAACCAGCCCAGGAAATTAGAAGAAGTTGCGACGGCCAGTTGGCTTCCTGCCGCTTCCAGCTATCCCAAAGTCGCGAAGAAACCGGCACGAGGAAAAATAGCCACGGAAAAAGAGCGATTAAAAGAATGGGAATGTAATACCAGACCGGCTGGCTGTGCTGAAATTCGGGAGTGAGGAAACGTTTGAAGTTGTGTTCGATGATGAAGACACGGAAAAAATCCGGATTGCGCTGCGCACAATTGATGTACCAAGGAAGGGCAGTAACGCAGAAGCCGCCGATCGCCATGGGGTGAAGGCAGCGAAAAGCCGCCCGCCAGCGTTTCGTGAATACCGCCCACAGCAGCACCGCGCCACCGGTAAGAATGATCGCGGCGGGCCCTTTAGCGAGGGTCGCCAGACCAATAAAAAGCCCAAAATTGAACTTGATTAGCGTTCTGGCCGGGCTTGTATTTGAGTAGAAATCCGTCTCAGATGAATGGACTGACTGACCCGCGGGCGGAACACGGCCAACAATATACGCCGCGGAGACCATGGCGATGGTGAGCATGGCGGCAAACGGCATGTCCGTGGCAGCGGCGTGGGAGAAGCCGATCATGCCCACGGTGGTGGGCAGCAATACGAGCAGCCACCGCGCAGTTTCGGCGCCGTATATTCGCAGCGCCAGCCACGCGAGTGCCAGCGTGGCGAGCAGCGCGCAAAGGGCGCTGGGCAAGCGAGCGGTGGTTTCGCTGACGCCAAAAAGTTTGAAGCTGGCTGCAGCTCCCCAATAATAGAGCGGCGGCTTCTCAAACCAAGGCTGGCCGTAAAGGCGCGGCGTCACCCAATCGCCGGTTTCGGCCATATCGCGCGCGATCCATGCGTAGCGCGGCTCATCAGGGCCGACGAGGCCGAGCGATCCGAGATTGTGGAAGTAGCACAGGTACAGCGTGGACAAAATCAGCGCGGCCCAGAGTAAGCGGGCGGTGCCTGAAAGCGACTGGGATGCGGAGATTTCGTTGTCAGTTTGGCTCACGGAAAGAGGAGTTTAGCATTGTCGGTGTATCTTGGAGGGGGCGGGAGGGAAGTTAAAAGTTGTAAGTTGGAAGTATTCAGTAAAGACTCGGAACGCCTGGCTTTAGGCTTTGAACTTATAACTTTGGAAATTTGCTTTCAACTGTGGCCTTTCCACTGTGAACTTACTACTTCTGCGGCAAGCCGCATTCCAAAATGATTGAGTGGCTGCAATACGCGGTGGCGTGGGCGTTTGTGAAGACGCTGGGGGTGTTGCCGCGTCCGATGGCGCGGGCGCTTGCGGCGGCGACGGCGCGGCTGCTGCTAGTGCTGCTGCCGAAACTGCGCAAGATCGCGGAAACCAATCTGAAGCTGGCCTTTCCGGAGTGGAGCGAAGCGCAGCGGCACGCCGCGTTGCGGGGGATGACGCGGAATCTTGGCTGGATGGCTGCGGAGTTTGCGCGATTGCCGCGCTACACGCGAGAGAATATCGAAAGCGTAGTGGTGCTGGATGGCCACGAAAATTTCCTGGAAGGGAAGAGCCGCGGCAAGGGCGTGATCTATCTGACCGGGCATATCGGCGCCTGGGAGCTTTCGTCCTATGCTCACGCGCTTTACGGATTCCCGCTGCACTATATGGCGCGGCCGCTGGATAACGCGCCGCTGGACCGTATGGTGAATGCGTATCGCGGCGGGTCGGGGAACCGGCCCATTTATAAGAACGAAGCCGCGCGCATGATGCTGAAAGTCCTCAAGGACGACGGCACGCTGGGCATTCTGGCGGACCAGAACACGATGCCGGGCGAAGGTATCTTCGTGGATTTTTTCGGCAGGCCGGCCTGCACCACTACAGGCATTGCGCGTGTGGCGCTGCACACCGATGCGGCGGTGGTGCCGGGATACGCGTATTGGGATGCGAATCTGCGGAAGTATCGTTTGCGGTTTGAGCCGCCGGTTGAACTGATTCGCACTGGAAATACCGAGCGGGACGTTCTTGAAAATACGCAGCGCTTTACGAATGTGATCGAGGAGATCATTCGCAAGCATCCGGAGCAGTGGGTCTGGATTCACGCGCGGTGGAAGAACCGGCCGGAGGGCGAGGCGCCGGTTTACGATTTTCTGTAAAGAAGGAATTGGCTCACCACAGAGGACACTGAGAGCACGGAGAAGAAGGGATTGGAGGCGGGGATGAAGTGGACGGCGGGGGAACTGGCAAAGGCGATTGACGCGCGGCTTGAGGGAGACGCTGCGCTGGAGATTACGGGCGTGGCTGCGCCGGAACGCGCCGCGACGAAGCAAGTGATCTACGTGGAGGCGGCGAAACATGCGGAGCGGGCGGCGGCTTCGCAGGCGTCTTGCGTGATTGCGGGGGAAGAAATCGTGCTGCCGGGAAAGACGGTGCTGCGCAGCGCGAAGCCCAAGGTGGCGTTTGCAAAAGCGGCCGCGCTGCTGCTGGAGCGCGCTCCGATCGCTACCGGAATTCATGCCACGGCGATTGTGGCTCCCCTGGCGCGGATTGGCGCGAATGTGGGCATCGGGCCCTACGCGGTGATTGGCGAAGATGCGCACGTCGGCGACGGCACACAGATTGGCGCGCATTGCGTGATTGGCGCGGGAAGTTGGATCGGCGCGAATTGCCGCATTCATCCACGAGTGACGTTCTATGCGGCGGTGCGAGTGGGAAATCGCGTGGAAATTCATGCGGGAGCGGTGCTGGGCGCGGATGGGTTTGGCTTCGCGTTCGATGGCGAAATATATTGGAAATTTCCGCAGGCTGGATTGGTGGAAATTGCGGACGACGTGGAGATCGGCGCGAACACCACGATTGACCGCGGCTCGCTGGACGACACGCGCATCGCCGAGGGCGTGAAACTGGACAACCTGGTTCACGTGGGGCATAACGTACAGATTGGCGCGCACACCGTGATTGCTGCGCAGACGGGCATTTCCGGCTCCAGCAAGTTGGGGCATCATGTGGTGGTTGGCGGCCAGGTGGGGATCGCGGACCATTGCACGCTGGAAGATGGTTCGATTGCGGGGGCGCAGGCGGGGATTCCAACGGGAAAAATCATCCGCAAGGGACAGACGGTTTGGGGAACGCCGGCGCGACCGCTGGAGCAGTTTAAAGAAGCGTATTTCTGGTTTGCGCGATTGCCTGAGTTAGCAGAGAGATTGAAAAAAATCGAAGAGAAAGGCTTACCGCAGAGGTAGCAGAGGGGCCGCACAGGGCGCGGAGAGTTCGTGCTCAAATCAAACGCACTTTGCATCCAGGATGCGGCATCCAAGGAATGGGATACGAATGATTGGGACGCAGGAAAAAGCGAAGACGCTGTGGCGGCTCGTGGTGGTGGGCGGGCATACGCGGAGTATTGGGAAGACGCAACTGGTGTGCGACATTATTGCTGCGTTTCCGAAGACGGAATGGATCGCGGGAAAGATTACGCAGTATGGGCACGGGGTTTGCGCGCAAAATGGCCACGATTGCGATTGCGCGCCCGAGGAGCATGTTTGTGCGCTCACTTGGGAAAAGCATTCGGATACCGGAACGGATAGCGCGCGATTTCTGGCGGCTGGGGCGAAGCGCGCATTCTGGCTGCGGACCAAGCAGGGCTATCTGGCGGAAGGATTGCCGTTGTTGCGTGATGCGTTGAAAGGAATCGCGGCCGAACCCGGTGGCGAAGCGAATCGCGCGCTGATTCTGGAGAGCAATTCGCTGATGCAATTCGTGAAGCCATCGCTTTATTTTGCGGTGATTGACCCCCTCAAGGATGATTTCAAGGAATCGGCGCAGATTGCGCTGGACCGGGCGCACGCGCTGGTGTTGCGTGGCGAAATCGGCGGGGATGGGCCGCCGGCGGCGCTGTGGATGAAGTTGCCGACAAAAATCCTGCAAGAAAAGCCGTCGGTGCTGCAACGCGAAGGCGAGGCGTTGCCGGTGCCGCTGGAGGTGCTAGTGCATCGGATGTTGGATGGGGCGGGGAATGCGCAAATTTGAAGGGACGGCGTTGGTAGCGCCGGCTTCTAGTGTGCTGTCCCGTAAATACGTTCGCATAGTCGTTCGACTTTAGCGAAGATCGAGTCCGCTGTGGCAGTCCAGACAAATGGCTGCGCATGGCGGTTGGAATTCTGGACGTAGTGATCGATTTTCTCGACTAGTTCCTTCACGCTGCTAAACGTTCCCCGGCGAAGCGCTTGTTGCGTGATGCGATTGAACCAGATTTCCACCTGGTTTAGCCAGGAAGCATAGGTTGGAGTGAAGTGTAGGTGGAACCGTGGCCGTGTAGCGAACCAGCGTCTAACTCGCAGATGTTTGTGCGTCGCGTAATTATCCACGATGATGTGCACCTCCAGGTTCTTTGGGACGTTCTTCTCAATCTCCCGAAGAAAACTCAGATATTCCTGATGCCGGTGACGCGGTCGACATTTCGTGAGCACTTTGCCGTTCGCCGTGTCCAGCGCCGCGAACAGGGTAGTGGTTCCGTGGCGTCGATAATCGTGGGTCACTCCTTCGACATAGCCCAATCCCAACTCCTGAATTCCGCTCTTCTCATCGACGCACAAAACTACAGCATTTTCAGGGGGATTCAAATAAAGCCCTACAATATCCCGTACCTTTTCTACAAAAAATGGATCGCTTGAGAGCTTGAAATGTTTTTGTCGATGGGGCTGCAAGCCAAACGCTTGCCAGATGCGATGTACCGTCGATTTCGATACCCCGGTCTCATCGACAATCTGACGAATACTCCAGTGCGTCGCTGCTTTGGGTTTCGTCTTCAGCGTCTTGCGAACTAATTGGGCGACCCGCTCGTCGCTAATCGGGCGGGGACGGCCTGGGCGTAACTCGTCGTAGAGCCCTGACACCCCCTGTGCGAGGAACCGTCTTCGCCACAGGCCTACCGTGTTCCTGCTCGTCTCCAATTGCGAGGCAATCTCTCGGTCGTTCTTCCCAGATGCGCTCATCAAGATAATCTTGGCGCGACGCACCAAGCCGGCCGGAAGAGAACGTGAGTTGGCCAAGCGTTCCAACTGATCGCGTAGCTGCGACTCAAAAACCAACTTCGATTTCGGTCGTCCCATCGGCATAGGCACCTCCATTGTGCACGGGAGATGCCTATATTCCGAGCAATACTAAGACCAGTTATTTATGGGACAGCACACTAGTTCACCCTGAGCATCGAAGGGCAGGTAAGCGGGGGTTTGAAGGTTTTGTAGCAACTCGCCTCTTCAACGAATTTAACTCCGTCAGCAAGATACAAGGTACGGCCTTCTGAGGCCGTCCGGTGGAGCGCGAAAATCGCGAGGGGGATCGGCTGCGGCCCGCCTCCGAAGGCGGGCCCTACAAATTTTTGAGGCATTGGTGAGTGGGTTCGGAAAGAGTAAAAAAAAGAGGCGCCACGTCGCTTGCTTGCCGGCAGGATGCCGGCGCTACCGGAGGCGACCGTCGGCGGCTGGGGCGGGGTTGGCGGATCGGCATCTTAGGCGTTGACCGTTTTTTCCGGGGCGGGGATAATAACAAAGTACTGGGGGGTACTTGATTGGTTCGCATCAGGTGACCTTCTGGAAGTCTAACGCATCAGAGAATTTAGTGGTTTTACCTGAGGTGGCTTGGGGTGTAACCCGCCCTCGGGCATTGCTCTGGGGGGAGCAAGAATGGCGTCCTTTGTACGCGTTGGAGAAGAATTACCGGTAGCACCCGCACCGGTTCCGTGGCGACAAGAGGCATGGACCGAACGGGTTGAAACCGCCATCCGCAATGGCGCAGAGCATCTCTTGTCCGTGCAGGCCGAAGAAGGCTACTGGCACGGCGAATTGGAAGCCGACACCACCCTCGAATCCGACTACATTTATTATCTTTATGTTCTTGGCAAGGCGGAGCCTTCGCGTATCGCCAAGCTGGCGAATTATGTGCGTCAGCGGCAGCTCCCCGATGGCGGCTGGCCCATTTATCCCGGTGGACCTTCGGAGTTGAATGCCACTTGCAAAGCGTACTTCGCGTTGAAGCTTGCCGGCGATTCTCCGGATTCGCCGCATTTGGCAAAGGCGCGCGAAACGGTTCACAGCCTTGGAGGCCTGGAACACACGAATTCGTACGTGCGCTTTTATCTGGCGCTGGTTGGCGCGGTGGGCTGGGAATTGGTTCCCGCGATTCCGCCGGAGCTGATGCTGCTGCCTAACTGGTTTCCGCTGAACATTTACGAAATGTCTTCCTGGACGCGCGGGATCGTGATTCCGATGGCGATTCTGTCTGCGCTGCGGCCGGAGTTCCGTTTGCCGGAACACGCGCGAGTGGACGAGTTGTTCGTTGATGCTTCGCAGAAAGCGGCGGCGTTCAGCTGGAGCAAGCAGCTTGTCTCCTGGAAGAACTTGTTTTTGGCGGTGGACCGCGGGCTGAAGCTTTACGAAAAGCTGCCGTGGAAGCCGCTGCGCAACAAGGCACTGCGTGAAGCGAAGCAGTGGATGCTGGAGCACATGGAGCGCACCGAGGGTCTTGCCGCGATTTATCCTTCGATGATGAATTCAATTTTTGCGCTGATGGCGCTGGGGCACGGGCCCGATGATCCGTTGACGTTCCGCGAGATCAAGGAATTTTCGCGCTTCGAGATCGAAGAAGGCGACACCATTCGCTTGCAGCCGTGCGTTTCGCCGGTGTGGGACACCTGCATCGCGATGGTGGCGTTGGAAGAAGCGGGCCTGGCAGCGGATGATCCGGCGCTGGTGAAAGCCGCCGACTGGCTGTTGACCAAGCAGATCCTGGGAGGCGGGGACTGGCAGGTCAAAAATAAAGATGCCGAGCCAGGCGGCTGGGCGTTTGAATACCGCAACGATTTTTATCCCGATGTGGATGATACGGCGTTCGTGCTGATGGCTCTGCAGCGCGTGAAGTTCCCCGAGGAAAAGCGCATGGAAGCGGCGCTTCGGCGTGGCGTGCAATGGCTGCTGAGCATGCAGAATCGCGACGGCGGCTGGGGCGCGTTTGACCGCGACAACGATAAACAGATTTTGTGCAACATTCCGTTTGCCGATCACAACGCGATGATCGATCCTTCGACGGCAGATGTAACGGCGCGGGTGCTGGAATGCCTGGGCCGATTCGGTTGGCCCGCGGATCATCCGGTGGTGCGCAAGGCCGTGGGATTCCTGACGCAGGATCAGTGCAAAGACGGCTCCTGGTTCGGGCGCTGGGGCGTGAACTATGTTTATGGCACCAGCGGTGTGTTGCGTGCATTGGAAACGGTCTCACTGACGGCGCAGGATTATTGCGCGCGGGCCGTGGCCTGGCTGCGCAAGATGCAGAAGCCGGATGGCAGTTTTGGCGAGTCGCTCTTGAGCTATGAGCTGAATTCGACGAAGGGCCAGGGAAACAGCACGCCTTCGCAGACCGCGTGGGGCTTGATCGGTTTGCTTGCGGCGGCGGATCCCAACGACCCGGCGGTGGGCCGCGCGGCGGCCTACCTGGTGCAGCAGCAGAACGCGAACGGCTCGTGGAGTGAAGACGATTTTACGGGAACCGGATTTCCAGGCGTGTTTTACCTGAAATATCATCTCTACAAGAATTCTTTCCCGGTTTACGCCCTGGCCAGATTTCGCAATCAAGGCAAGCAGGCGGAAGAATACAGTGCCTGTAAGTTTTTGCCGGGCGAATTTAAATTGCGAAGCGGGCTTTATACCAGGCGCGAACGGAGCGCTTCCTAAGAAAAACGAATGCGGTATCCCCTTGGCCTAGTGCTGGATTCCGCGAGGCACCTCGCGTCGCGGAAAATTCGTGGTGACAAGAAAATCCCGGTGATGCTGTCCCTGGATCCGCTGGGCGGCTTTTCCTCGCCGTGCGGCGGCGCAAGCAATGGCAACGGGTATGGCATAGCGCATGAGCGCTCGATATTGAGCGTGGAGCAGTGCCTGGCGGCGATGGAGGAGTGCAACACTCCCCTGGTGGCGATTTGCGGCGGGGAACCGCTGGAATATCCGGAGATCGCGCGCCTGACGCGGGAAATCCTGAGCCGCGGAAAGCACCTGTTTCTGCACACGGACGGGACGCGTATCCGGCGTCACCTGCACATGATTCCCCCGTACACGAATTTTTTCTGGAATGTGCGGCTGGACGGTACTGAGTCTGTGCACGATGCGCGCGCCGCGCGGCCCGGGATGTTCCCGGAAACGCTGGATGGCGTGAAAGCGGCGAAAAACGCGGGCTTTTTTGTGCTGGTGACGACCACAGTATTTCCGGATACGGACATGCATGACGTCGCCGCGCTCTATGAGACGCTGCACGCGATGCACGTGGACGGCTACCTGCTTTCGCCGCACTATCCTACTGAAAAAATGTGTCGCAATTCGGCGGCGGCGTTTCGTGACCAGATGCGTTTGCGATTCCGCGAGGCGGGCGATCTCTTGGGCCACTACAATCTGCTGAACTCGCCCGTATACCTGGAATATCTGCGCGGCGAACGGGAACTGGATTGCAGCTCATGGGGAAATCCACTGTACGGGCCAGATGGCTGGGCGGTGCCGTGCGGGCTGCTGAATTATGGCCACGAGCAGAGCTACCAGGCGCTTGCGGAAAAAACCGTTTGGGAAAATTTCGGGCGCGGTATCAATCCGAAATGCGAACCGTGCGCCAGCCCCTCTGGTTATGAAACCGCCGCGCTGCTAGGGATGAATCCCAAAGCAGGCGATTTCTGGAAAATGCTTGCCTGGCAGATGCAGGGCGGGCTGGGCGAAAAGCGCGAGCGAGCGCGCAAACCATGACGATCCTGGTGACCGGCGCGGCGGGATTCCTGGGCAGCCACGTGACGCGGCAACTGGTGGCGCGCGGGGAAGAGGTGCGCGTGCTGGTGCGGCCCTCCAGCAGCAACCGGGCGATCAGCGATCTTTCGCTGGAGTATGTAACTGGGGATTTGCGGGACGCGGGCTCACTGGATCGCGCGATGAAGGATGTGCGGCGCGTATTTCATGTGGCCGCGGACTACCGGCTGTGGGCAAAGAAGCCGCAAGATATCTACGACTCAAACGTGGGCGGCACAAAGAATCTGCTGGCGGCGGCGGAGCGCGCTGGTGTGGAGCGGCTGATCTACACCAGCACGGTGGCCACGATTGCGGTGGACCGGCCGCAGTTGCCCAACGAAGCTACGGACTCGAAACTGGAAGAGATGGTGGGGCATTACAAGCGCTCGAAGTGGATGGCGGAGCAGGAAGTGTTGCAGGCCGCGAAAAAAGGACTGCCGGTGATTGTGGCGATGCCGACCACGCCCGTGGGTCCATGGGATTGGAAGCCGACTCCCACGGGAAAAATCATCCTGGATTTTCTGAATGGGAAGATGCCGGGATACGTGGAGACCGGGTTGAATTTTGTGGGCGTCGAAGAATGTGCGGCGGGCCATCTGCTGGCGGCGGAAAAAGGAAAAGTGGGCGAGCGTTACCTGCTGGGCGCGGAGAATCTGACGCTGAAGGAATTGCTAGATACGCTGGCGAAGATAACGGGTTTGGCCGCTCCGAAGTGGAAAATCCCGCACGGGGTGGCGTTGGGTGTAGCCTACGTGGAGACGGGGTTCTCGCGGCTGATTGGGAAGGAGCCGCAAATTCCGGTGGAAGGCGTGAAGATCGCGCAGCACAAGATGTTTGTAGATGCCTCGCGGGCGCAGCGCGAATTGGGATTTCAGCCCGGGCCGGTGTCGGCGGCGCTGGAGCGGGCCGTGCGGTGGTATCAGGCGAATGGATATATTTCGCCGCGGCGGGCGAGGAAGATGAAGCTGGCGGCGTGAGAAATAAAAAGAGGTAATGAAGTAAAGAAGTAATGAAGTAAAAAAGTAATGAAGTAACGAAGGAAAGCGGCAGGGCAACTAACACGTAGATGCGAATACTGGTTACATTTGCGGTGGAGGCGGAGTTTGCGGCTTGGCGCAAGCTGCGGGCCTTCAATGTGTTTGACTATCAGGGGCTGAAGTTGAGACGCGCGCAATTCGGCGACGGCGAGATTTTCGTGTTGATCACCGGAGTTGGAGCGCAGGCCGCGTCGCATGCCATGGATTTGATGATGCGCATGGCGGACAAGGATCAGTATTTTGACGTGTGTATTTCCAGCGGGCTGGCCGGCGCGCTTTGCGACACGTTGAATGTTGGCGAAATCGTCGCCCCTCGAGAATTAATCGCCGAGATGATACATGCAGATTTGGGTTCGGATCGGATTGCCGTGGACGAGACGCTTCGACAGCTCGCTCTCCGATTGGGCGCCAAGAACGCAAATTGCCTTTTGACCACTGATCAGATCCTGGTGAAAGCGAGCCAGAAAAAATCCTGTGCTTCGCGGGCGCAATCCGTAGACATGGAGAGCTTCGACATCGTGAAGGAAGCGTTGGCCTGGGGCGCGCGGAGCGTGGTGATTCGCGCCATTAGCGACTCCGCCACGGAAGATTTGCCGATCAATTTCAATCTGACCCTTGCGGAAAATAATCAGGTGAGCCTGACAAAAGTGATGATCCAAGTGGCACAGAATCCGCTGGCGCTGCCCTCGCTGATTCGATTCGGGCGCCAGAGCCAGCGCGCGGGCGCCCTGCTGGCCACATTCCTGGAAAGTTATCTGCAAGCTTTGTCTCACATTCCGACGCCCGCTCGAACCAACGAGGCGGTGGCGGGATGAGCGGCGCAGGCACAGTGGTGGAGCAAGTGCGCTCGCTGGGGCCTATTCCCAAGACGATGCGCGCGGGTGTCTATCGCGATAAGGGCGTGGTGCGCGTCGAGGAAGTGCCCGTGCCCGAAGTCGGCGACGGCGAAGTGTTGATCAAAGTAGCCGCTTGCGGAATCTGCGGCACGGATATCAAGAAAATTTTCCATCGTTACGTGGAACCGCCGCAAATTCTCGGCCACGAGCTCGCCGGCACGATCGTTGCCGTTGGCCGCGGCGTAACCAAGTGGCGGCTCGGCGACCGGGTGATGAGCTTCCACCATATCCCCTGCGGCGAATGTTTTTTTTGCGAACGGCGCATGTTCTCGCAATGCAAGCTTTACAAAACCACTGGACTGACGGCGGGCTTCACCCCGAATGGCGGCGGCTTTGGCGAATACGTAAAAGCCATGCCATGGGTGGCGGAGCGGGGCATTGTGGCGCTGCCGGACGATGTGAGCTTTGAAGAAGCCACATTCATCGAGCCGATCAACACGATCGTCAAGGCGGTGCAGAAAGCGCGGGTAACCGCCGGCGAAACGGTGCTGGTGATCGGTTGCGGCCCGATCGGGTTGCAACTTTTAATGGTTACCCAAATCGAGGGCGCCAGCATCTATACCAGTGATCCGGTGGCCACCCGGCGGGCGAAGAGCCTGAAGTTAGGAGCCATAGACTCATTTGACCCCAACGGTGGTAAGCTAGTGGCAGAAATCAAGGCCCGTACCGAGGGCCGGGGAGCAGACGCAGTTCTCGTGGCTGTTGCGCATCCCGCAGTGGTAATCGATGCGTTGGCAGCGGCGAGGCCTGGGGGGCGGGTGCTCTTGTTCGCCGCAAACGACCCCGTGTCCAAAATTGAGTTTCCAGCCTCGGCGGTGGGGATCGACGAGAAGGAAATCCTGGGCAGCTATAGTGCAGCCGTAGACATCCAAGAGAGTGCGGCAGCACTGGTGTTGGGAAAGAAACTGCCGGTCATGGATATCGTCACCCACAGGTTCCCCTTGGCTAGAATTCAGGAAGGCCTGGATTTGGCGGCTCACCCTACGGAGAGTTCGCTGAAGATTTTGATTACACACGAATGAAAACCGCGTCCCCAAAGAAGGCGGAAATCGGACTGGAAGAAGCAGTGCTCCAGGCGAAAATCGTGGTTCCCTCGCGAATGACGGCTGCCGTACTCTACGGCAGCGAAGACCTGCGCATCGAACAAATTGACGTGCCCGCGGTGGCCGTGGATGAAGTGTTGTTGCGCGTGCGCCTGGCGTTGACGGACGGCACGGACCTGAAGGTCTGGAAGCGCGGTTATCACGCAAAGATGATCCAGCCGCCCGCGGTTTTCGGGCATGAAGTGGTTGGCGAAATTGTGGCTCTTGGAAAGCGCGTGGATTCCCGGTGGCGGCTGGGCACGCGGGTGATTGCGGCGAATTCGGCGCCGTGCTTGCGCTGCTATCATTGCCGGCGCGGGCAGGAAAATCTCTGCGACGATCTGCTCTTCAACAATGGCGCGTACGCCGAATACATGCGCATTCCGGGACGCATCGTCCGGGAAAACATGCTGGAAGTGCCGCACGCGGTGGACGATCACAGCGCGGCGCTGGTGGAACCGCTCGCTTGCGTGCTGCGTGGCGTGCACGAAATGGAAGTGCGTACCGGGGACACCGCCGTGGTGATCGGCTGCGGCCCGATTGGATTGATGTTTGTGCGCATGCTGACGCGGCGCGGCGTTCGCGTGATTGCCCTGGCGCGGCGGGAAGCTCCTTTGGCTGTGGCGCGGAAGCTTGGCGCGATGGCGGCGATTAATGTTACTGAAACGCCGGATGTGGCGGCGGCTGTGCGGGCCTTGACCGACGAGAATCGCGGACCGGACTCCGTTGTGGAAGCGGCCGGGAATCCCGCCACCTGGGAACAGGCGCTGGCCATGGTGCGGCGCGGCGGCGTGGTGAACTTCTTCAGCGGCTTGCCGACCGGGACGCGCGTGGAGATTGAACCAGCCTCGATCCATTATTCCGAAATTAAAGTGATTTCACCGTTCCATCACACGCCGCGTTTTATCCGCGAAGCGATGGAGGCGATTCGCCGCGGCGATATCGCCGCGCACGACTTTGTGACCGAAGACATTCGACTGGAAGATCTGCCGCAGGCCTTTGAGCGTATGAAGACGCGCAGCGGCGAGATCAAGCTGGCGGTAAGGCCGTAGGCAGTGACCAGTGGCCGGCGACCAGCGACCGGTGATGCGATATCCTGCTAAATAATTGGGCGCGAATTCCCGGTTCCTGTTTTCTGCTCGCTGTTATCTGTTTGCTGATTACTGATTACTGATTACTGATTACTTCTGACTCAAACTTCCAAAGGACTGACACCGTCAATGCTTCGGCCGGGCGAATTAAAGATTGCCGAAAAGCTGCCGGCGGATGGTTGTGCGCCAGAGGCGGCGCAGGCGTATACCCGCTGGATCTCCACGCATCATTACGAAAACTTCAACGTGGTTTCCTGGCTGCTGCCGAAAGAGCTGCACCAGCATTTTTATAATTTGTACGCGTATTGCCGCTGGGCCGACGACCTGGGCGATGAAATCCCCGAAAAAGAGCGGGCGTTGGAACTGCTGGCGTGGTGGGAGCGCGAACTGGACGCTTGTTACGAGGGGCGGCCGTCGCATCCCGTGTTTGTGGCGCTGCGAGAGACGATTGTTGCCAAGGATGTGCCGAAGCAGCCCTTCGCGGATCTGCTGAAGGCGTTCCGGCAGGATCAGGTGGTGAAGCGCTATCCCACGTGGGATGCGGTGCTCGATTACTGCGTTTATTCGGCGAATCCGGTGGGGCGCCTGGTGCTCTATCTTTGCGGATATCGCGATGAGGAGCGGCAGCGGCATTCCGATGCAACCTGTACCGCGCTGCAATTGGCGAATTTCTGGCAGGACGTTTCGCGCGACTTGGACATCGGACGGATTTACATTCCGCTGGACCGCGCCGCGGCGCACGGGCTGAGCGAAGCGGAAATCGTTGGGCGAAAATTTGACCAGCGCTATGTTGCGTTGATGAAAGAGCTGATCGAATACACGCGAGCGCTTTTTCACCAGGGCATGCCGCTCGCGAAACGCGTGGAAGGCAAGATTAGCGTGGACCTGGACATGTTCAGCCGGGGCGGCCTGGCGGTGCTGGATGCCATTGAAGCGATGGGCTACGACACACTCCACCAGCGCCCGGAAGTGGGCAAAGTGAAGCAGGTGAGCCTGCTGGGACGCGCGCTGGTTACCCATGTGTTCGGTGGCTCCAAAGCGAATCGCAAAGTTGGATTTGCGCGCGAAGGAGCGAAGTTTGTGGCCGCGGAAGCTGGGAAGGCTGACGTGGCGGCTTCTTACAGCCATTGCCACCACATTGCCCGGACCGCGCACAGCAATTTTTACCCGGCGTTTTTTCTGCTGCCCAAGGCGAAGCGGGATGGCATCGTGGCGCTCTATGCGTTCATGCGGCTGATCGACGATGTGTCCGATGAGGGCGAGGACGTGGCCGCGAAGCAGCGCGGGTTGGCGAAATGGCGGGCCGCGCTCGACGAAGCGGTGACCGGCCAAGCGCAGAGATTCGACGGCAACGCAGCGCTGCCGTTGCAGCAGGACGTTTTGCCCGGCCAGCGGGAAGTCTTGCCCGCGCTGGTGGACACCATGCGCCGGTTTCGGATGCCCGCGCGCTACCTGCACGATCTGATCAGCGGCGCGGAGATGGACCTGACGATTCAGGAATACCCGACGTTTGAGCGACTGAAGGAATATTGTTACCGCGTGGCCGGAACTGTTGGGCTGACGTGCACGCACATATTTGGTTTTCGCGATCCGCGAGCGCTCGAACTCGCGGAAAAACTGGGGCTGGCGTTTCAGCTGACGAATATTATTCGCGACGTCCGCGAGGATTTTCAGATCGGGCGTGTCTACCTGCCGGAAGAGGACCTTGCCCGTTACGGCGTGAACAAGGCGGACTTCGGCCGAGGTGACGCAACACTGGGCGCGCGCGAATTGCTGCGCTTTGAAGCGGACCGCGCGTGGAAGCTCTATGAAGAAGGCGCGCAGCTTTTAGAATTGATTGAGGAAGACAGCCGCGGCACGTTGTGGCTGCTGGTGCAGACGTACAGCGCATTGTTGGCGCGCATTGAATCGGTGGATTTTGCTGTGTTTGGCGAGCGCGTGCGGCTCTCCAAGCCGGAAAAAATGATGTTGATGGCCAAGGCGCGATTCGGGCGCCATACGGAAGAGAACATCCTTGCAAAACGTGATCGTGATCGGCGGCGGACTGGCGGGGCTCTCGGCGGGCGTCGCGCTGGCTGAAGCGGGCTGGCGTGTGCGGCTGTTTGAGCAGCGGCCATTCCTGGGCGGCCGGGCAACGTCCTATGTGTTGCCCGATGGCGAGCATGTGGACAACTGTCAGCATGTGACGCTGGGCTGCTGCACGAACCTGGAAGATTTTTACCGCCGCGTCGGCTCCGCCGGAAAAATTAAATTCTTTGACCGTTTGTTGTTTCAGGACCCGCAGGGGAGAACCGGCGAAATGCAGGCCGGGATGCTGCCGGCTCCCTTTCACATGACGGGATCGTTCGCCGCGTTTGCGCCCTTGACGATGGCCGACAAGCGGAGCATCGCGCGCGCCATGCTGGATATTCTGCGCGCCAAGGGACACACCGCAGACCTGGATAAGCCCGGCGGTATCTCCATGCTGGAATGGCTGCAGAGCCGCAAGCAGACTCCGGCCGCAATTGAACGATTCTGGCGCGTGGTGCTGGTGAGCGCGCTGGATGAAGAGCTCGATAAAACAGACGCGCGCTTCGGCGTGGATGTTTTCTGGAAAGGTTTCTTGTCCAATCGCACTGGATACCGCATGGGCGTTCCAGCGGTGCCGCTGGCGGAGCTTTACGATGGCTGCAAGGCGGAGATCGAAAAGCGCGGCGGGGAAGTCAACTTGCGCATGCCGGTGCGCGCGATTCGCGTGGAGGGCGGCGCGGTGACGGGCGTGGAATTTGACGGTGGGCGCGTCGAATCCGCTGACGCCTATGTGATTGCCCTACCGCATCAGGCGATGGCCGGACTTGCGACAGAAGAGATGAAGAGCTGCGAGCCGGGACTGTCAGGGATCACGAATATTGGTGTGGCGCCGATTACGGGAGTGCATTTCTGGTTCGACAGGGAAGTGATGCGAGAGCCGTTTGTGACTTTGCTTGAAACAACTACGCAATGGATCTTCAACAAGACGGCCTTGTATGGCGGTGTGAACGGAGCCGGGAAGTCGCAGGGGCAGTACCTACAACTGGTGATCAGCGCGTCTTATGATCTGTTGCAGAAACCGCGACAGGAAATTATTGACCTTTGCTTGAAAGAGGTGCGGCAGGCCTTACCAGTTGCGCGGGAAGCGAAGCTGCTGAAGGCGACGGTGATCAAAGAGGCCGCAGCTACATTTTCGCCGCAACCCGGCGTGGACCGCTGGCGTCCAAAGCAAGAGACGCGCATCCGTGGAATGTATCTGGCCGGCGATTGGACAGACACAGGTTGGCCGGCGACCATGGAAGGCGCCGTGCGAAGCGGGTATTTAGCCGCAGAGGCGGTGCTTCGCAGCGCCGGTACGCCGCGCAAGTTTTTGCAGCCGGATTTACCGCCCGACGGTTTTGTCGCGTGGTTCGCGTAATAATTCGCGACGGTCGGTTGATCGGTTTTGTAGGGGCGGCCTTCTGAGGCCGGCTGTTGGTGGCACAAATTGTGCCGGGAATCGGCGGCCCGCCTTCGCCGCGAAGTGCGCGGCTACGGCGGGCGGGCCCTACACTAGAAACGCCGCGAGGCGACGCTCCGATAGCGTCAGGCCTTCGGTGGCCTGGTCCAGCGCGGCATACGCGGCCGCTTGCGCGGCTTTGAATTCGAGAAACGCATTCTCGGAATCCCAGTAGTCCAGGGTGAAGTAACAGCGAGGGCGGGAAATATCCGCCAGGAGGCGAGTTTCCCGGAAGCGCGTATCGGTTTGAAACAGCCGGGCCCAGTCGCCCCGGGGCCCATAGACTGATTCAAACCTTTCGGCACAACCGGGCTTGACTTCGTACTCCCAGAGGATTACAAACATAGTTGTCCCATCTTCTGCTCTCGCTACCCGGCAATCCAGAAACACTTCATTGGGGAAGCCTGGCCTGCCGAGCGATTGTAGCAACCCGATTGGATAAAAGACGCACAGAGATCCTCAGGGTAGTTGTGTAAACACACCAGAGAAGTGGCAGTCCGTTGAGACTGACGGACGGAGGCGTTTGTGGATCGCAAGTACGGCCACCGCGGCTATCGTGACGCGGAAAAGCATGATAAAAAAGATCGACCAGATCGCAAGCCGCCGCAGGGCGGCCCTCGTGGAGCCTCGGATCATTTAGGTCCGCGCACGCCGCGCATGGTGGGAACGGTAACGCGGGCGCGTTGCTCCAATTGCGGGGCGGTGCTGGTTTCCGGTTTCGATCCCAAGGGCATCTGCCCGAAGTGCAATTTTGAGCTGCATTGCTGCAAGCAATGCCGCTTCTTCGATTCCGGCGCGCAGTTTGAATGCACCCAGCCGGTTCCCGCGCGCGTTACGCCCAAGGACGCGAAGAACGATTGCACGTTTTATGAATTTCGCATGACCATTGAAAAAGACACCGCGCCGACCACCTACATGCAGCCCGCCCAGGTTCCCGTCGAAGCTCCTTCTCCGTCGCGTCCCACCGATGCCCGCCAGGCGTTTGAGAATCTCTTCAAGAAATAGTTGCAGCAGCACGGCAACCGTCTTTTTTCAGCCCCAGCTACCACACCCGTTGTCATCCTGAGGTTCGCGGTGTTTGCGGGCCGAAGGATCTCAACGTTACGTTTTGTATGGACCAGTTAGTCTCCCGTTAAAAGGCTTAAACAATGAATAGTTGATAGTGAAATCATTGGATTTTCCAGGAAAGAAATTGCAAGGTTTTAGCGTGAGGAACGCTGGAATCTTGCAATTTTATTTTTGGGGGAACGGATGAAACCGAGAGTGAAACCGCAGGACAGTGGAGCGGAAGAACTGTTCCGAGCGAAGTTGAGAAACATAATCAACCTGTGCCATGAACTGGTGCGACTGGGTGATTTGATCGATTGGGCGCGGCTGGAAGCGCATTTTGCGCCGTACTACAGCGTGGCCGGGCGACCAGGGTTGCCGATCCGGCTGGTGGTGGGGTTGCATCTGCTGAAGCATATCGAGGGGTTGTCGGATGAAGCGGTGTGCGAGCGCTGGGAGCGCGATCCGTACATGCAATATTTTTGCGGTGAGGAATATTTTCAGCATGCGTTTCCGCTGGAGCGTTCGGGCATGACGCACTTTCGCCATCGGGTGGGCGAGCAGGCGCTGGAAACTTTGCTGCAGGAAACGCTGGCCGCGGCGTACCGCGGTGGGGCGCTGAGCGTGAAGGCGACAGCAGCAGTGGCGGTGGACACCACGGTGCAGGAGAAAGCGATCGCCCATCCGACCGAGCACGGGTTGCTGCTGACGGCCATCGAGCAGTTGGGCGCGCAAGCGAAGAAAAGCGGATTGCGTTTGCGGCAGTCTTACGTGCGGGTGGCACGGCGTGCGGCGATGAAAACAGGACGTTACCTGCACGCGCAGCAAAGGAAGCGCGCCAACAAGCAGGTGAAATTTCTGCGCGTGCGACTGCGTCGTTTGCAGCGCGACATACGTCGCAAAATGGCGTCAGCAGCGGCGATGGCAGAGCGGCACAGGGAACGGCTGGAGATGGCGCTGGCCAAGGCCTGGCGCATCGCGCAGCAGCGGCGCGGCGATGCGGGTTATCTCTATTCCTGGCATGCCACGGAAGTGGAATGTATCAGCAAAGGCAAAGCACGCGCGCCGTACGAGTTCGGCTGCAAAGTTTCCCTGGCCACCAATCTGCATCCGGCCAAGGGCGGGCACTTTATATTGCATGCCCAGGCGCTGCACGGAAATCCGTACGACGGCCATACCCTGGCGGCCGCACTGGAAGATATTCGCAAGATCGTGGGGCGTGTGCCGCAACGCGTGGCCGTCGATCAAGGATACAAGGGGCATCGCATCGCCCTGCCACACACAGCGGTGTACCTCACCGGACAGCGGCGCGGCGTGACGGAAACAATCAAACGATGGCTGAAACGCCGCGCGGTCGTGGAACCGGTCATCGGCCACGCTAAAAACGACGGACTGCTCGGACGTAACTGGTTGGCAGGCCGCGCCGGCGATCGCTGCAACGCACTGCTGGCCGCCGTCGGCTTCAACCTCCGGCAACTCCTCCGCTTTTTGAAACGCACGGAACTTTTTTTGTGCCCGTTTCTACGGACCCTGCTCGCAGCTCTGCTGCCGCAAGAACAGGCCACCCGCCTCTCGACGCCTGTACCCGCAACAATTCCGCTGTCTATTTCCTGAAATTTAATTATTAACGGCGGACCAGTTAGTTCTTGCAAGGACAGATCGTTGAGATCCTTCGGCTATCCTAATCGGATAGCCTCCGGATGACTCCACGTAAGTGGACGCGCTAGACCCGGCGAGCGGGCACTCGCTAAGATTTTTTGCCGGCGGGTGCGCCGAGGGGGAATAGTGTCGGCGCTTGCGGCATTTCGCTGGCGATGGATTCCAGTTGCGGGTAGTGCTGGCGAAGTTCGTCGGGGACTTTCACTTTGCTGCCTTTCAAAATACTGATCAACTGCAGCGCATTCACCACACCCTTGCCCTGGTAATGATTGTTGGTGATAACAAACGTATCGCGCGTGCTCTCCACCACTTTCTGGATGCGCTCGACCCAGGGATTCAGCTCTTCAAGCGAATAAAGATAGTTGTAGCGCTCGTGGCCAGGAATGGCGGGGTCGTCGTTGAACCAGGTGTCGTAGCGGCGGCCATGAAAGCGCACGTAGCCAATCGGCGAAGTGCTCTGGGCGGTGGGCGTCATGGAATTGCCGATCACCGGCTGATCAATGTTGCAAAAGCCGGCGTGGTGTTCTTCCAGAAGCCGCAGCGTCTCCTGCGTTTGCCATGTGGAGTGGCGCAATTCCACAACCAGCGGATAATCCGAAAACTGCTTCAGCAAGCCGGAGAGGCGCGCGACGGTTTCAATGGTGCGATGGAACGAGAAAGGGAACTGCACCAGCACCGCGCCAAGCTTCCCGGCTTTGTGCAGCACATCGAAGCCGGAGCGCACCAGTCGTTCGTCCTCAGCGTTGGCCGCAGGCTCGTGCGTGAAGCGTTGCCAGAGTTTCGCGGAAAAAAGAAACGCGGGATTTGGCGCCACGCGTTCGAGCCAGCCGGCGGCATGATCCGCGCGAATGGGGTGGTAGAAAGACGTATTGATTTCAATGGTGTCGAAAAACTGCGCCAGAAACGTGGCTTCGTGAAAGCCTTTCGTGCGCCGCGCGGGATAAACAAACCGGGCCCAATCCGGGTAAGACCATCCGGCGGGGCCAATGCGCAGCCGGCGGGCGGGCGGGGATGCTCTCGTTGTCGGTTTCCTGGCAGGCATGGAATGGCCTGCAGCTAGGCTAGAAAGTCACGCGCGGTCTGTCAATGCGGCAGGGATTGCACGCGCACTTGCCGCTTGTTATGCTCGGATTGTTATGCGGTGCAGAAAGCAGCTGCGTCGCCACCCTTCCCGAGCCCGCCCCAAAACCTACAGGTGCGAACATGAACGTATCCATCAGTTACAAACACGTCGATGCACAACAGCCGGTGGCCGTTGAAGTGATGCGCCGGCTGGATAAATTGAACCGGCTGCTGAAAAGCTACCAGCCGGATATGATCCAGTTGAAGGGAGTTTTTTCGCAGAATCAGAGAACCGACGAAAAATCCTGCGCGCTGACTTTGTCGCTGCCCAGCGGCACGCTGCACGCCACCGGCAACGGCAAAAACGTGCTGGCGGGGTGCAAAAAAGCGTTCAGCGAAATTGAAACACAGGTGAAAAAGCACCAGTCGCGCCTGCGCCGCGAGCACGAATGGAAGCCCAAGCGCATGGTGGAGTAAGAAGAGCGCCGGGCAGCATAAACGAAGCGGCCTAAGCGATCGGCCACGCTTTCTAAGTGCGTCGCCACGGGCCGCACGGAGGGAAGCGCGGCATCGCATTCCGTCCGCATGCGCTAAGCGGGTTTCTCGATTTTCCTGTACAACTAACGTTTGTCTCCACAGGGGCGTAGCTCAGTGGTAGAGCAGCGGCCTTTTAAGCCATTTTGATCGCACTGTCACGATACGTCAGCACACGACAAGGCATGCCATTTCAATTAGATGCGGAAAAGTCGAAACGACAGTTCAAGCCTCTATGTGCCTAGATTTGCCACTCCAAGTGACACCAGAAGTGACACCAGAAACGTCACAGAATCTTGTACCGGATATTGTTTCAGATTCCAAAGTGAATCAGTCACAAAATGGCGTCTTCATCGTGGCGAAAGAAAGAAAGGCAGAACATTCCCAAGCTTCGGACGTGGGTTCGATTCCCATCACCCGCTCCATAAACCCTGATGACTCAGTTGACCTTACACGGCTAAGTTACCTGAATACGGCTAGAAATTACCCTATTTTGGACGGCAGTTGGACGGTACTGAAGTCAATTGGACGGTCGTATTGACTGCCCCGCACCCACCTAGGCTCGCTGTTGCCTCTTGTCGCCTGTCACGACGGTGTCATATTCGCGCGCAGGTTTTCGATAGCTCTGCCGTCGTGCGGATGAGCAGAGCTTATTGTGGCTAGAGCCAGTTTCGTTCCGTCGCCAGGTCCGCGACGCGTTGCCGAATCTCGTCTCGAATTGTGCGAACTGATTCGATAGGTTGACCTTTGGGATCAAGGAGCGGCCAATCGAGTTTCTTCAGGCCGGGCACATAAGGACAAGCCTCGCCGCATCCCATAGTGACGAGCAGTGTAGCCTGCCGCGCCAGTTCCTCTGAGAGGAACTGAGGCTTGATGCCACTCAAATCGATCCCTTCCTCACGCATGACCTGGACGACTTCGGGGTGAACACGCTCTCCTGGCTGAGTGCCCGCGGATACGGCGCGTGCCTTCATGCGGTCACACATCTTGTTGAACCATGCGGCTGCCATCTGTGAGCGTCCTGCATTGTGGACGCAAGCGAACAATACAGTGTCCAAGGGATGAAGCCTTTCCTACTGAAGAAGAAGTGTGTCTGTCGTCCGGTCCGGCCAACCTAGAATAGACCAGAGGAAGGGCCTTCCCCTTGGTCGCCTAAATATGGCGATTTCGCGTTCTGCAAGGATTTAACAAAGCGCCAGTCACTGGTGACAGCGGTCACATACCTGCACCAGGAAAAGAGTATCATAAGTCAATGCCTGTATGCGAATATACAGTTTGTGAAGAAAGACGACCTTTTCGTGGAAACCACCTTCAATGAGGCGCCCGCTGCTCAGCAGCCTAAACGGCTGAATCTTTTTGAGCGTTACCTGACGCTGTGGGTCGCACTCTGCATGATCATCGGGGTTGCTCTGGGGAAGACCATGCCTGGGTTCGTCCAGAGTCTACGTTCGATGGAATTTGGCCAGGGCAGCCATGTCAACGTCCCGATCGCCATCCTGATTTGGCTAATGATCATCCCCATGATGATGAAGGTCGACTTTGCATCGATTTTGAGCGTGCGAGAGAAACCGCGGGGACTGCTCGTCACCTTGTTTGTGAATTGGCTGGTGAAACCCTTTTCGATGGCTCTGATTTCCTGGGTTTTCTTCCGCCACATTTTTAGCGCATGGATCCCAGGCCCTCTTGCGGACCAGTACATCGCGGGGACGATTATTCTTGCAGCCGCACCTTGCACGGCCATGGTTTTCGTTTGGAGTTACCTGACGGATGGCGACCCGGCTTACACGCTCGTGCAGGTATCCGTAAACGACCTGATCATGCTTTTCCTCTTCGCTCCCATAGTGCGATTTCTGGTGAGTGGAGCTTCTTCGTTGCACGTTCCATTTAATGTGCTGCTGTATTCCGTGTTTGTTTTCATTGTCATTCCCTTGGCAGTAGGTTCTTCGCTTCGATATTGGTTCATCCGGAAGCACGGTATGCAGTGGTTTGAGCGAAGTTTGCTGCCGAGATTTGCGCCAGTCACAATCCTGGCTTTGCTGGCTACCCTGGTCTTCATCTTCGCCTTCCAAGCCGACAACATCACCAGCCGCTACTTCCACGTGTTTCTCATCGCCATCCCGATTCTGTTGCAGGTGTATTTCAATTCCGGTTTGACGTACGGCCTGATGAAGCTCTTTCGGGTTCAGCATTCCGTGGCTGCACCCGGCGCGTTGATCGGTGCAAGCAACTTTTTTGAGCTTGCCGTGGCAACGGCTATAGCACTCTTCGGCCCAGGCTCCGGGGCGGCACTGGCGACTGTAGTTGGCGTCCTAGTAGAAGTGCCCGTAATGCTATCCGTGTGCAGCATGTGCAACCGGACGCGAAATTGGTTCCCACCAGAAGAGGTAGTTAGCCATCGGAGTATAGATGGGGAGGTAGTGTCATGAACCGCGAACAAGAATGCTACGGCAAGATGTTTCCTTCAGTTGTGGAAATGGCTCACAACAGAGCTGTCGTCGGCAAAGTATTTGGATATCAACTGGACTACTCAGGGCAAGTGGCTCAAAAGCGAGAGACGACCATCGACCGTGATGCGTGGCAGAAGTGTTTGAAATGCCGTGAACTGGACGGCTGTTTTCGGCTATCCGCGGGCACGATGCTCATGGAGCTGGCAGTCAAGACTTCGCCCAAGTCTCTTTATTAATACTCAGCGCGATTCCTGAGCCGGAGAGAGACTCACGAAGATTTAGTCCGGGAAGATCACGTAGGCTACTTTGACGTGCAGCGATTCCTTCGTGGTTGTCGTTTGGATTGTGACCGATTCATAGTCACCCCCAGATGCTTGCCGAACACCAGCCTGAATTCGCCGGATGATTCGAGCGCATAGCTGGGTTGAAGACGGTGCTTTACCCAGTCTAGGTAATCTCCCCGTGTTTGGGACGTGTCAAATTCCCACCCGGCAGAAACAGATTGTCCTTTCGAAGCGATTCCTGCGGATTCTGTAAGGGAGGCATCGGAGGGAGCGGTTAGCTTTTTCAAGTCTTCGACTCGTTCGGTAACATAGGAAGAACTGGATTGATTGTTCGAACATGAGACGCAGAGCGTGATGATTAAAAACAGTCCTGCTAGGCTAGCGATGTATAGAACCCGTTGCATCTTGTTTTCTGCCGTCAGACTCCCACTACGATAAATCTGGAACATGCGTTCGGATCCCATTGAACCGTTCTGAGCCTGGGTTTGGTCACAATCAATTCATTTCCCCTGTCCCGCTGGCAGTGTTCCCCCGTTTGCATACTCGGAAGAGAAGGATGCTGACGGTGGTAAAAATTCCTGTGATTAACACCACGCTCAGCGCAAGCGGGGTAACCCCGCCGAAAACAAGGAGACCGAGTGAGAAGGCAGCTCCGAACATTTGTAAAAAGCCGAGAACAAACCGGACATGGGCCCATCGCCTCGCGCTTCGATCTAAGATCCATGGAGCCGATAGCGAATGAACGGCATCGAAACGATGCACACCACGTCCTAATTCCTCGTTCGCACGTGCTCGATGCAAAGTTCTCATTGCTGTCCGATTCGATCGATTTCCTTCTTGATGGCCAGCGTGTCAAGACTGGACAGGGGCAAACAAAGCAAAAGGCTGATTCTGCGATCCAGAATCATGAATGCATCACGGAAGGCCTTCTCGATCTGCTCGGGTGTTCCGACTACAGCCGCAGGGTCTGGCACGCCCCAATGCGCGGTCATTGGTTGACCCGGCCAGATGGGGCAAACTTCTTTGGCCGCGTTATCGCACACGGTGAAAACAAAATGCAGATCCGGTGCTCCGGGCTTGGCGAATTCGTCCCAATTCTTGCTACGGACGGCATCAGTAGGCAGCTTGGCAATCTCGAGTTGTCTCAGTGCTTGTGGATGAACACGCCCGGTGGCGTGACTTCCTGCGCTGTAAGCGGTGAAAGTCGGAAAACCCTTCCGGTTCATGATTGCTTCAGCCATGATGGAGCGGGCAGAATTTCCGGTACAGAGGAAGAGAACGTTGTAGCGTCCTTGCACGATGTCCACCTTTCGCCGAGGCGTCTCCGGGTCCATTAGGGACTGCAGGAGAACGCGGATCAGGAGTGACGGGGGTCACAGCCCGCGCGGCGGGAGAAGAGTAGCATAAGTGCATGCTTGTATGCGAATATACAAGTAGGGGAGAACAGTGATGTCCAAACTTCAAGTCTTTGATCCCGCCATGTGTTGCTCGACTGGCGTCTGTGGACCGAGTGTTGATCCCGCCCTGCCGCGATTCGGAGCGGACCTCGAATGGCTCAGGAGCAAGGGGCTCGACGTTGAGCGGTACAATCTTGCGCAGGAGATTGCTGCTTTTACGAGCAATCCAGTCGTAAAGGCCGAGCTGAACAGCCAGGGAACTAAGTGCCTGCCTCTCGTACTGTTGGACGGAAGCATTGTTTCGGAAGGGGTTTACCCGACACGCGAACAGCTAGCGAGGCTTATGGGTTTTGAGTTTGAGCCTGGGCCAGTGATCACACAAACAAAAGCACACCAACCCTTCTTGACCATTGGCGCACCCGGCAAGTCCTAGGATAGGTAAGCGATGAACCTCATCCAAGCTCCGACTAGGAATCTGCTCTTCACGGGCAAGGGCGGCGTGGGCAAGACTTCGATGGCGTGTGCGATAGCCGTGTCACTCGCTGAAGGTGGAAAGCGCGTCCTTCTGGTAAGCACCGATCCTGCCTCCAATCTCGACGAAGTCTTGGAAACACGCCTGGGAATACGTCCTACTCCGATTGCCAAGATGCCGGGTCTTCATGCCATGAATGTAGACCCCGAAGAGGCAGCACGCCTTTACCGTGAACGGGTTGTTGGACCTTATCGCGAGCTTCTTCCTAAATCGGCTGTGGACAACATCGAAGAACAGCTCTCTGGTGCATGCACCGTCGAAATCGCAGCTTTCGATGAATTTGCAAAGCTGCTGGGAGATCAAGCCGCCACGAGTGACTACGACCACATCATTTTTGACACCGCTCCAACCGGCCATACGCTTCGGCTTCTGCAACTACCTGCAGCGTGGACTGATTTCATCGAAACCAACATGACCGGCACATCCTGCCTTGGCCCTCTGGCAGGCCTCCAGGCGCAGAAGGAACTCTACGCAAAGGCTCTGCAGGCGCTTTCGGACTCAAACACTACGACGGTATTTCTCGTCAGTCGCCCGGATCATTCGGCGCTTGCTGAGGCGGACCGTACGCGCGGTGAGCTTGACGGTCTTGGTATCAAGAATCAGAGGTTAATTTTGAATGGTGTTTTTCAGGCGAGCGACAGAAACGATGCGGTTGCTCTTACATTGGAATCAAGGGGCAAGAAGGCCTTGGCAGAGATGCCGCAAGGACTAGACGCACTTCCGAAAGATGAGGTTGCGCTGGTTTCTAACGCTCTCATCGGTGTCGAGGCGCTCCGCGAGCTATCTTTCGGCAAGGCGGCATTCCAACAAAGAACTCGGGGAGTACCTCCTCGGGCTGTTCTCCCACCACCTCTTGCTGACTTGTTAGCCGAAATTGCGGCAAGCAGAAAAGGCGTCGTCATGACGATGGGGAAAGGTGGCGTAGGCAAAACAACGGTGGCGGCTGCGATTGCGGTTGAACTCGCGCGGATGGGCCATAAAGTCCAATTGACTACGACTGACCCCGCGGCCCACGTTGCAATGGCACTGAATGGCATTGTGCCCGGATTGCAGGTCACTCGGATTGACCCTGCTGCCGAGACGCGAGCCTACACCGCAGAGGTCATGGCCGCATCTGGCCGCGACCTTGATGCGAAAGGCAAAGCGCTGCTCGAAGAGGACCTCCGATCCCCTTGCACGGAGGAAATCGCCGTGTTCCGTGCCTTTGCCCGCAGAGTGGATGAGGGCAACGATGGTTTTGTTGTCATTGATACGGCTCCGACAGGCCATACGCTCCTGTTGCTGGACGCGGCGGAGGCTTATCACCGCGATGTTGCCCGCAATCTGAGTTACATTCCCGATAGCGTCCGCAAATTGCTTCCGCAACTCCGGGACCCCGAATTCACGCGAATTCTCATTGTCACGCTTCCAGAGGCAACGCCGGTACATGAAGCGGAACGGTTGCAGGAGGACTTGAAGCGTGCGGGGATTAGTCCGTATGCGTGGGTCATCAATCAAAGCTTTTGCGCTACAGATACTAATGACCCTTTGTTGGTTGAACGCGGACGGCTCGAACTGCGCTACATTTCAGAAGTGACCGAGACTTTAGCCAAGCGCGTAGCGTTGATTCCCTGGCAGATTGAAGATCCCGTTGGGAGCGAGCGGTTGCGACAAATTGCGGAAGTGGCAGTATAAAAGGTGAACAGGAAGGGGCGCATGAAAGAACTGGAGCAATACTTCAAGGCACTCGGTGACACAAACCGGCTGCGAATCTTAAACCTTCTTCTTCATGGTGAGTTGTGTGTCTGCGACATCCAGTATGTCCTGGAGGCAACACAACCAAATGTTTCTCGTCACCTTTCGTATCTGAAGAACTCAGGCCTGGTTCTAGACCGTCGGGATGGCTACCGAATCTTCTACCGCCTCGCTGACCCGAAGCAAGGGATGAAGAAACGTCTATTCGAGTTTCTGCAGGATGCATATCGGAACGAAGAACAGTTGCACGCTGACAAGAAGCGACTGAAGGAAGCCATTGAAGCGGGTTCCTGCACGGTCGGCGAATGGAAACCCTACTCAGCGATAGGTGGGGCAAAAGCACTCCAGGCGAGCCGGTCTTAACGAACTGCGCAGGATAGAAGCGCGGTCTGAGGTAGAGATGGCCTCGACCTATTGACCCCCCGAATTCCGAGTAACTTCTTGCCGGACGTGTTCCGGGGCACCCTGAAAAAGCGCTTGACACATTCTATATTTCCGGTATTATGGAAATATGAATAACGCGCAAGCTTCGCTGATTGCCCGGTACGCCGACATGTTCTCTGCGATGGGAACTGAAGCGCGGCTTCGCATCATGCAGCTTCTGATTACGGCAGAGCCACAAGGTTTGGTGGTCGGGGACATTCAGTCGGAACTGGACATTCCCAATTCGACGCTCTCGCACCACCTTGACAAACTAAAGAGTGAAAATCTGGTGACTGTGCGCCGCGAGGGAACCTTCCTCTGGTGTCGCGCGAACACGGACGCGCTTAAGGACCTTCTCAGCTTTCTGTATGCCGAGTGCTGCACCCGGAATCGGGTGATCGCACCCAAAGATATTGTTTCGATTTCCAGGTGAAAAGGAGACTTCCATGAGTACCGAAAACATCAAATCAGTTGTCCAAGAAAAGTACGGTGCAGCTGCCAAGCGTGCTGCATCGGGACAGGGTACTGCGTGTTGCGGCACGAGTCCCGCCTCTGCCATTGAAGGGTGTGACCCAATCACGTCCAATCTCTACGGCGAAGGCGAAGCCGGTTCCGTACCCGAAGCTGCTCTGCGCGCCTCGCTCGGCTGTGGCAATCCCACGGCGCTTGCGAAATTGGAGCCGGGAGAAATAGTCCTGGATCTAGGGTCGGGCGGAGGTATCGATGTTCTGCTTTCGGCGCGCCGCGTTGGTCCAACTGGCAAGGCGTACGGCCTCGACATGACCGATGAAATGCTAGCCTTGGCAGAAGAAAACAAGCTAAAGTCAGGTCTCACAAACGTCGAGTTCCTCAAGGGTGAGATTGAAAATATCCCGTTGCCGGATAACAGTGTCGATGTAATCGTGTCGAACTGCGTGATCAATCTTTCCGGGGACAAGGACCGCGTATTGCGGGAAGCCTTCCGCGTACTCAAGCCGAGCGGGCGGTTTGCCATTTCGGACGTAGTCGTCCGTGGCGAGGTTCCACAGGAAATTCGTAAGAGCATGGAACTTTGGGTAGGATGTGTGGCTGGCGCATTGTCTGACACCGAGTACCAGCAAAAGCTCGCGGCCGTGGGTTTTGAATCCATCGACATCGAAACAACGCGCGTCTACAAAATCGACGACGCTCGTGAATTCCTGAGGGCTGCAGGCATCGATGCTGAGTCCGTCGCATCGAAAGTGCAGGACAAGTTCATAAGTGCATTCGTGCGTGCAAAGAAGCCGTCTAAGGCCGCCGCTTGTTGCGGGCCCACCTGCTGCCAGGCATAGACAAGGAATCGAATCATTTTCGGTCACCGGTCGCATGTGGCTGGTAAGGCACCATTCGGGAAATGTCATGTGTGGGTAATGCGAATCGCCCTGAAATGCAGCAAGAAGCTAGCTTGTATCACTCGCGGCAGGTCGGAGCGAAAAACAAACAACGGTTGAACAAGAACGGAGAAATTGATCAGTCTCCGCATCAGGTCGATATTTCACAATGTAGCCAGGCTTGACCCAAGCTTCGGATATGGGGTGGTCGCTGCGTACTTAGACTCATCGCAGCAGGGGCCGCGCGGGGTCATCTGTCGCGGCTTTTTTGCTGCGGCCAATCGATTATGGACGGTTTTGGACGGCAGCTGTGCGTATAGCCAATAGTTTCAAATACATAGCGGAAATCGAGCGTGGGTTCGATTCCCATCGCCCGCTCCATAAACCCTGGGGGTCCGGCCCGGAGACATAGGTGACAGATCGTACCGGAGACATAGGTTACACTTTTGGGCCAAAAGGGTTGTCGAGAGGCTGCAGAGTTTTTTCCTCCAGATCGATGTAGCCGAGATCGTACTTCATAAAGCTGACCAGCCAAATACCTTCTTCGACTTCTTTGATCCCCAGGGCCTGTCCTGCGAAGACCGTGCTGAGATTAATTTTTTTGCGGTGCAGACAGATACGTCCGCAGTTGGTGACGTGAATGACGCGGTCGTGAAACGGATAAGCATCTGAAATGAAGCGTAAGTGGTCGCCTTTTGGGACTTAACGTACTGGACTAATACAAAACTCAAAATCCCCTGGTCGGCTCCAACTAACTCCGGGTATGTAGGCAGCAATTCCTCAATCTTTTGCTGCAAAACTGACTCTAACTTTTGCACAGTGGCTTTTGTAAACGAGCCTTTCCATGATTCGAGAAAGGTCTTGGACACCTCCCTGAAGTCCACACTCGCGTTTGCAGACTTAAGAAATGCGCAAGGGTCTTCGATTGCCAGTGTCATTTTCCCGATTTTCGGGCCATAAGATCCTGACATCCCGAATAGAGATCGCGAATGATTTTTGAGCGGAAAAATCTTGTCCCTATTATCACAGTGCGAGCCGATAGCTAGCGTTTCTCTGCTGTCCGATGCAACGACGATCCCTGCTCTCATCGGAATGAAGGCAAGAATTGTGCCCCTGACAGAGGTATTTTGTATATCTTGCGCTTGCGCAGTTGTGGTTAGAGAGAGACATGCGAGCATCAGGCAGGCGCATAGACTTTTGAGCCGTGGAATCACTACCCATTAACCTCCAGCGTCCACATATCTTTTCCTTTGGTACTGGCGCGTGCGCCTAATTCAATCAGCAACTCCCTCGTGGTTCCTTCATCCTCGCGAATCGCATTGCAGAGGCTCGTAAAACTCCTCCAATGCCATCCGTCTTTTGACAAACGGTTGCGCAGAATGTTCTTCTTCCGGTCTCGGGCCAGTTTGCTGCTGAATATGCCGACCAACGACAAGACAAAAGCGTTCACGATGTTATAAATGTATTCGTCCACTTTGCCGCGAATTATACCATTCGCACAGATAGCGGAGATAAAGAGATGAATGCAACATCTTTGACTGTCCTAGTGCTTGTGATTTTCAACCAGCGCGTGGTTGCTAAGCCGCAACAACACGCTCCAACGGTAGAAACATGCCGTCTGGACGCGGCTCGCTGGTGTGGCGCGCAGAAAGTCAACTGGCGGCAATTCGGCGTGCCTCGCATGATGTCCGAGAGATTGGCAGTGGCCAAGGGGGGTAACGAGCCGAAGTTAGGGAAAGAGAAAAGGCCCGATTTGCGGTCGGGCCGCCATAACTCTAGCCAGAGGTGGTGATAAATGCAGAAGAGAATCTGCAAGCTCTGCATGATTGAAAGGCCGCTCTGTAGAAGTCATTTGATGCCCCGGGCTGCGTATGCCCTCTGCCGAGCGCAAAAAGCGCGCAATCCCAACCCCTTGATGGTCACTCATAACCTCGTGTTGCAGACCTCCCGACATCTCCAAGACCACTTGCTTTGTCTCGAATGCGAGCAGCTCCTGCGTAAGAAGGGAGAGGACTGGGTTATTCCGCAATTGGCCCGGGTCGGGGACGTGTTTCCACTCGCAGAAACGCTGAAAGCGTCTCCGCATCTTTTTAACGAGCCCGATGTTGCGGCATACGCCCTCGAGGGGCACCCGACGATCGCCGTCGGATGTCTCATACACTTCGCGATGGGAATCTTTGGGAAAGCGGCGGTGCACAACTGGCTTCGAAGAAAGAAAAAGTCGTTTATTACTCTGGGCGAATACCAGGAGCCGGTACGGAAGTTTTTGCTAGGGCAAGAGCAATTCCCGAATGACATGGCGCTATCCCTTTCTGTTCTTCGGATGCCAGTCAAAATGGTTGGATTTCAATTCCCTTACGAAACGGTCGAGCGGCCTGAGGATCGGACCTTCCATCTCTATATCTCCGGCATGAATTTCACGTTGTGGGTGGGCAAGCGTATCCCGGCGGAAATCGCTTTGGTGTGTGTGACGAAACGGCCGAATCTTGTGCTTGTCTACGATGTCGCGCCTCAAATCGTACGACGGTACAAAGAAGCGTTCGCGAATGCAAAACGATCCAACAAGGTCAAACTGAAATAGGATTTTATGCTGGGGTCTGGCAGGCGCCGGACAAAGCATTCAAAATCCGAACAAAAAGATCCCAAGAACGTCCAAGTCATGCGGAAGGCTATCTCTCCGGCGTGCGATATGCCGTAGTTTTTCCCTTTCTAATGCCGCTGCAAATGCACACGCTTTACAAATGGTTGCGAAAAAGAGATTCGCGGAAGGGTTCCGCGGTCATGCGGCGTAATGGAAACTAATTGAGCGGTTTGGTAACCCTCCTAAGTTCGGGACTTCCCGCGAGCGAATCTTGCAATGGCCCAAACGATAATCACCACCAGCACTCCCAGACCGATGAGCCGGAAGTAGCTACCCGTCGTCGGATTCGTTTGCACAGGGGCAGCAGGCGCTTCCGTAGTCTCCGGCGGAGCTGCCGTGGGCTCTCCCTCGGCAATCAGCAAAGGAGTGTCTGCTGGCGGAGCTGGTGGGGGTGTCGGCTTCGTGCTGCTCACACTCTTCTCCTGTGATGGGGCCGGTGTCGGCATCGTGCCGCTTACACTCTTCTGCTGTGATGTGACCGACACCGGAGCCTCTACGATTTTTGTCGCTGTGACCACCATCCCTTTCCTCAGGCCAAACGCGTCAACCATTTCTCCATTCACCTTGAATTTCTGATCCTTCGGAATCTTGAACGACTGATTCGTTCCGTTTTCCAGGGTCAGGATCACGGAGAGTGGCGGAGTGACATGCCAGACCTTTCCCGTCACCGTCTCGACGGTGGTAACGATCTGAGGAGTGGTTGTTGTGATGATGGTGCGCTGGAGCTTCATGCCTGGTTTCAAGTCGTGAATTCCCAGCTGTTTTCCATCAACTGTAGCCTTGGCGCTCTCGGGGATGCTCTCAAAATGTCGGATCGAGCCATCTGCCATTCTCACAATCAAATCGTTGCCTTCCACCGCCAGAACCTCGCCGCGATCGACTTTGACTACCTGGCTGCTCTGGCCGGCCGTCGTAGTCGTTGTCGTCTGTACTTGTGCTCCGGCGCTCAGAGCGAAAGCAATACAAACTGTCCCTATAGCCAGCACGAGTCCACTTCTCATCCAATTGTGTCTTGCCTTCATGTTCTGTTCTCCTTTGTTGAATTCGACAAGGATTTCCGCACGAACTCCACTCTTCGTAGCAAATGCTGTTTCAGTAGTTCTCTCGCAAAGTCACGCAAGAGGAGATTCACTAGATTCAACTCGCCGTTTCCCTCTAGCTCTTCCTGCGCTCTACGCACTTTGCGATCAACTCAGCATCTGAATCCTTGTGATCCACTGCCGCCGCATCCTTCATCACAGCCACCTCGGACATTCATGGATTAGGGCCGGAGACACGGCGGCCTTAGCGAATTGTGGTTGTATAGCCCTCGTCTCGCATCGTGAGACATAGCTATGTTTTGTTCAGATCGTCGTTCTTGGAGTACTTCGTGCCCAAGGCACCGGGGTCGAAATATCCCGGCCACTTCGCGGATGCTACTCCGTTTGGATCGACTTGTAAATCGGGGACTGCGCCGTTAACGAGTAGCGCAGAAATGCCGGTGATTCTGCGACAAAAGAGTGGAGGCCCAGAAAGCAAGAGCCCCACCCTTGATTTCTCAAAGTGGGGCTTTGCTTGGGCGGAGTTCAATCCGGTGTGAAACTGGGCGGCCGGATTGAGGGTAAATCAGTTGGGGCGGATCACGCCTTCGACTAACATTTCCAACGAGTCTTCCAAATTGAGGCCGGACTCCAGCAAAGGCTGGACGTAGAGCTGATGAAACTCTTCCGGATAGTCTTTGCTCTCTGAAAAGATGTTGGCGATCGTTTGCAGCTTCAGATCCATGTCCTTGTCGATCAATTCGAGGCGTTCGCGGATGTCTTTGGACACGACTTTGGTCTTCGTGCTGTTATTCATGCGGAACTTGCGGTCTTTCATTTTCTAGTACTCTCGTTGCACTTTCTGGGTGGAAGAGCTCACTCTAATTGCTCCGGAATAATCATTACATGCGGAATTAACTACGTCGTTGCCCGTACGCAGCCTTGAACTTGCTCAAGCGCATTGACGGGACGCAAAAGCGGAGGAATAGGTGGGTAATCACAACAAACGCAAGAACAGTCGTTTAGGATAGACGCCGGTGCCTAACCCAACTGGCGAGCGGATTACTTCCGGGGTTGCCCGTCATTCGTATAGGACGGGCTATACACGCCGGAAGGATCACTATTTGATACCGATGACCATCGAATCGGGGCCGATCAAACGTTCTACTCGGGTTTCGCGGAATCCTGCTTCCTTCATCCATCCGGCGCAGTCAGCGCCGGTGTAGTCGAAACCGTCGGAGGTCTCGATCAGCATATTCAGGCTCATCAGCAATCCAAAAGTGTTGTCAGAGCGATCATCATCGATGATGCTTTCGTAGACAATGTATGCGCCGCCGTTCGGTAGCGCGTCGTAGGCTTTGCCCACCAGCATCCGCTTTGTCTTCAGATTCCAGTCGTGCAGGATGTGGCCCATCATGACTACATCGGCTTTGGGTAGCTCGTGTTCCATGAAACTGCCAGGCGAAAATTTTACCCGCCCTGAAATCCTGTTTGCCTCCACGTACTCTTCGAAGATTGGCCCTACCTCCGGTAGATCAAAACCAGTTCCCTCGATATGGGGATTAGCCAACGCCACCTGCGTAATCAGGTCGCCCTGAGCAGTTCCGACATCCAAGACAGTGCGGTATTTGTCCCACGGGAATTTATTTGCGATTGCCAGGTTGGCGCCGTGGCTCACGCCGGTCATGGCTTTCAGGAACTCCTTGAGCCGCGCCGGTTCGGCGTAAAGGGCCACAAAAGGGTTGGGGTTGCCGTCTTTCGTTTCGTTTTGCGGAAGTCCCGTTCGGAGCGCCGTGGTGAGGTGGGTCCAAAACGGATACAGCCGACGGTTGGCCATTTCGAGAACGCCACCGATATAGGATGGTTTGCGCTTGTCGAGGAAGAAATCCGTGCTGGGCGTGTTGTAGTATCGACCGTTGTGGCGTTCGAGAAATTTCAGCGACACGAGCGCATCCAAAAAATCGCGGGCCGATCTCGGATGCAGGCCGAGCCGGCCCTGCAGCGTCTCTAGATCCTCCGGATGTTTGGCAAGTTCTGTGAATAGCTCCATCTCGACGGCGCTCAAAAGCGTTTTGGAAGCCCAGAATCCTAGGCCCACTTGCAGAATTTGATCGGGTTGTGGCTCATTCATTTGCGTTCCAACCTCCGGATGGTCGTGCGTTATAACAAGTCTCACTGTAGCCCGTGATCGGGCAACAGTCTCCCTAGTTTTTGCGTTTCTCGACCTAGGGAGCGAAGAATCGCATGACGTCAATCGTCATACGATAAGGATTGAAACCGCGCTTGTCAGAAGTGACCCATGGCTGCTTTTCGAAAACTGACTCAAGTGCTCTGTGTTCCACATGACCTCTTGGGTCATGCTAACCCCTTGTGTCGCCAGGGAGCAACACAGCTCGTGAGTCCCCAACCAAGTTGGCGCAGAATTTCAGGCGGCTCATCCGAAGATACTTTTGCTGGCGAATGGTCCGTGACCCGGGCACAATCAGTCTGATGTGCCCCGTCTCGGAGCGGGGGAGCGCACTCAGTGAGTCGGTTCGAGAATCAGTTTCTGCGCACGCCAGTTCAAAATTTCCGCGACATAGAGTTCGTTTTCAGACGGACATGCTATCTCGTGGATCCACCCGAACTCCCCCAGCCGCTTGCCGGATTTTCCGAACACGCCCAGAACTTTTCCATCGAGGGAAAGCTTGTATATCCTCCCCGGATAGGCGTCGGAGCTGTACATCACTTGATCCGGCGGAGGTGTAATGCAGATCGCCCAGGGTGAACCCGGAGACCTTGTCGGGTTTGGCTGTTCCAGCTTGTCCCCGATTGCGGGGCGAGCACTATGATCGAAAGGCACGTCGATGGTGATTTGGCGCAGAAACTTTCCCTCTCCATCGAACACCTGGATTCGGCGGTTACCGCGATCCGCAACGTAGACATTTCCCTCAGCGTCGATCGCAATGCTATGCGGAGTATCGAACTGCCCGGGTTTGCTTCCAGGTTCACCCCAGGATTTAAGCCATTTACCTTCTTTGTCGACTTTGGCGATCCGCGAATTGATGTAGCCGTCGCTGATGTAAGCGTTGTTGAATTTGTCCCACGCTACGTCTGTCACCTGTCTGAACATCCCGTCCTCGGGAGGTAGTGGCGGGTTAGCGTCCTTCAACGGTCCGGTGCCGTCATCCGAGGCCTCCTGCTTGCGACCGAACACCATTACCACGCGTCCCTCAGGATTGAATTTAATTACCATGTCTGAGCCCTTATCGGTAACCCAGATGTTGTCCTCGCGATCGACCTTGACCGTGTGCGCGTAAGACCACGCGTAGAGGTTGTGGCCGATCTCGTGCACGAACTTGCCGTCGGCGCCAAACTCGAGAAGCTGCGCAGCACTCGCCCCGTAGGCAGGCCCCGTCGTATTGCCACGCGAGAAAACAAAAACGTGTCCCTTAGAATTGACTGCCACCCCTGCGACTTCCCCGAAATACAAATCGGGGGGAAGTTTAAAAAAGTCGGGAACCGAACTGTAGCGTATTTCAGGCACTGGGGACTGTTGAGCAAAAAGCGGAGCGGCCACAAGAAACAAAAAAAGAAAGGACCATCTCATCGAAGCCTCCGACAGGCTAAAGCTTTTGCATCATAATATAACTTACAACTTCCGACTGCCCAGCAGTGCGACAATGGTTCGACGAGTGAGTACTGGAAAGCCTGACGGGGCCACTCTGGAAGCGTTACTTCCGGATTGCCCGTAACTCAGGATTTAACTGCCAGCGGATGGCGACTTGATTCACTGCTACGGGACACCTGCAGCAGAGCTAGATATGAGTCTGCGCTCGCGTCGGTTGCACCGTCCCAACCGTCAGTGATAAATTTCAGACCATGGGCTCGGCGCCGAACATCACAATTCATATCCCGGGTCCGTTGCGCACCTATTGTAAGGGCGCAGCGCAACTCTCCATCTCAGCGTACACCGTGCGCGCCGCACTTGAGGACCTCCAGCGGAGCCAGTCTGCTTTGTATCGCAATGTGTGTGACGAAACGGGTATGTTACGCCGGCACCTGAACGTGTTCGTGAACTCGGACAATGTGCGCGATCTCAACGGCATCGACACGACGCTGGCGCCGGGGGACGTGGTCACAATCCTGCCGGCGGTTTCAGGAGGTTAAAGATGGCGGATCGAATCATTCTCACCATTGGCACCAAGAAAGGCGTGTTCGTCGCGGATGCCGCGAAGCCGAGGCGCAGCTTCACTCTGCGCGGACCATTCGGCCCGGGGATCCCCGTATACTCGACGCTGATCGACACGCGCGGAACACCGCGCCTCTATGCTTCGAGCTGCAATCCGTTTTTCGGCATGAAGGTGCTGCGTTCGACAGACATGGGGAAAAGCTTCAGTGAGACGAAATCGGCGCCAGCGTTCCCCAAAGATGACGGCCGCGCGCTCGCGAACATCTGGTCACTTGAGGTCGGTGACGACAAGAAGGACCTATGGTGCGGCGTGGAGCCGGCATCCTTGTTCAGGAGCCGCGACGGTGGGGATTCTTGGGATATGGTGCCTGGCATTAGTAACCACGATCACGCGCGCAAGTGGCAACCCGGCAATGGCGGGCTCTGCATGCACACGATCATTCGCGACGGGAATCGCGTGCACTTGGGCATCTCAACGGGCGGCCACTATTTGAGTGAGGACGGTGGCGAAACATTCAGGGCGTCCAATCAAGGCGTCGGCGCCGGCTTCGCTCCCGACCCCTATCCCGAGTTCGGCCAGTGCGTTCACAAGATCGCACGGCACGACAACGCGCCTGGTCGGCTTTACATGCAGAACCACGGCGGATGGGCAGATTGGACGGGGCCTGGCGGGCCCCGGCCGGACATTGGAGTACTACGCAGCGACGACTACGGCCACTCATGGCGATCGATCGCTAAGGGATTACCGTCGGATTTCGGATTTCCGATTGTGGTCCACCCGCACGACGCCGATACGGTATACGTCATGCCTCTTGAGGGGCCGACGCGCACCTGTCCCGGCGCCGCGCCAGCGGTGTGGCGCAGCGAAAGTGGCGGCGAGTCGTGGAGTCGACTCGCACGTGGGTTGCCGAAAAAGCAGAGCTACTTCACAGTCCTGCGCGACGCGATGGACATCGATCAGCTCAGGTCACCTGCACTCTACTTCGGCACGACGACCGGTCAGCTGTGGATCGGGAGGGAGGGTGGTGAGCAGTGGGACTGCCTGTTCGATTCGCTGCCCCCGATCCACAACGTCAAGGTCGCGGTCGTGTGATGCCAGCGTAGACCTTCCCTGCTCACTAGGACGCGTAACGCGCTACTCGTTTAGGTATTGGACCCGGATAGTGGACGGATTGTCGGCAAACAGGAAGTGATTCGTTACTTCTGAATCGCCCGTGATCCGACCGGAATCGCCGGGATTCCGGGCCAATAATTTCGTCTATTGGAAGTTTGGCGTAGCGGGGAGCCCTGAAAATCGCCTGCTATCTTGGGCTTCGAGCGAGGCAACCCATGTTCTCGGTGTCATTCCAAGAGTCTGCCGGAAAAGTTCGACAAAGGCGCTCGGCTGGCGATAGCCGACATCGGCGGCAACCGTTTTTACAGAGCGCCCTGCAACCAGCAACTCTATTCCTTTCATCAGACGCACCTGCCTTCGCCAAAACTCGAAACTCATCCCAACTTCTCTGCGGAAAGTTCTTTGGATTGTCCTGACGCTTACACCGACTTTTCTACAGAGCGTATCCAATGATGGACCATTTGCTTGGTTTGCGATGAATGCTTCAGCGACTCCAAGCGCTCTTGAATCCCAGGGGAGCCTCACGAACGTAGGAACTGGCGAGACATTCCGTAATTGCGACAAGATGAGATCCCGGAGGGCACGGTGAAGATGATTTGTCGTCCGCAGCTCCCCGATTCGTACTGCCTCTACCACAAGTTCGCGGAAAAGCGGAGAAATGTGCAGCACGGTGCAGATTGCCGGGGCATGTGGGAGAAGACCTCGTCTTAGATAGAGTGTCCTCATAGAAACCGCGCCTGGCATTCGAATTCGGTGTCGCGTTCCTGCGGGAATCCAAACTGCGAGATGAGGAGGGGTCATCCAGAGGCTTTGACCCGCAGAGATCTCCATGACCCCCCGCGTTGCGTAGATTACTTGGTCAGAGCCGTGAGCGTGTTCAGGAACGTTGTGTCCCGCAGGATATTCATAGGCAAGCGTGGAAATCGAAACGCCCGTCTTGGGATCGTATTGCCTCAAGGGGTTGTGTCGCATGAGAGATATATTACGTCGTAACAGCGGTCTAGCGACAGTCGCAGATTCGGTAGATACTATTGGTATGGCAAAACAAACATCCGGTAGTACTCCGCAGAAAGCGAGTCTCGCGGGGCAAAGAGAATCCATTCTGGGATCTCAAGAGCTTGTAGCTTTTGTGGCCACTCGAGACCCGAGTCGCGCCAAAAAGTTCTATCGTGACACTCTTGGTCTGCCGCTGGTAAGCGAGGACGAATTTGCACTGGTATTCGATACCGCTGGAACGATGTTGCGAGTTACACGAGTTCAAGAAGTGGCAGCAGCGAAATACACGGTATTAGGCTGGCGAGTCCGGGACATCGTACAGACGGCGAAGGACCTCCAGAAGGTTCACGTCACCCTGGAGCGCTATCCGGGAATGCAGCAAGATGAGCTCGGTATTTGGGACTCGCCTAGCGGTGCGAGGGTAGCGTGGTTCAAAGACCCAGATGGAAACACGTTGAGCATTACGCAGTTTTGAGCAGAAAGGATTCGATGCCATGGACCTTGCTCATCGCTGGCTCTGCCGCTCCGCATATTGGAGAAAAGCGGTCGAGACCTACATCCTTCCTTGGGTGCTTGACGGACTCGACATAGGCGCGAATGTTCTCGAAGTTGGCCCCGGCCCTGGCGTAACTACGGATCTTCTTCGCGGACGCGTTGAGCGCCTCACCTGCGTGGAAATCGATCGCGCATTCGCCGAATCTCTCTCACGCCGTATGAGCGGCCACAATGTCACCGTAGTCCGCCAAGATGCCACGGCCATGTCCTTTCCCGACGCGGCATTCGATGGAGCGGTGAGTTTCACTATGCTTCATCATGTCTCTTCCGAAGCAATGCAGAATCGACTGCTGGCCGAAGTCGCTCGCGTCATGCGCCCCGGTGGCGTTTTTGCGGGCACGGACAGTCTCTACAGCCGTTCGTTTCGTCTACTTCGCCTCTTCGACACAATGGTGGTAGTGGATCCATGTACATTTCCAGAGCGCCTCAGGAAAGCGGGTTTTGATGATGTGCAAGTCGATGTCTTGAAGCCGTACGCTTTCCGATTTCGCGCACGGAAGGCCACAGTCACGTTTTCGGCAAGAGACGAGGTTTTGGGCGTGTAGTCGGCAATCCTGGAGTATTCAGTTACTTCCGCATCGCTCGTGATACTTCCGCAGTGGGCAACGAAAAACAGAGAAAGGCAAGGAGCGCTGACAGAGAGCCGCACGACTATCGCGGGAGACCCGTTTTATAGAGAATGGCTTTGTGGCGCGGGTCAGGGCTGTAGGGGACGTATACTGGAGCGCCTTTACATCGATAACTGCTTGCCTTTAACAGTGGAATTATTTCGTCAGCTTGCCTTTTTCATTCTGAGCTGCAAGCCCATATCGTATTGCCGCTTCAAGCGTATCGATGCTTATATCCTTTAGAGCTTTAAACCGAATGCAATATCCGGTCACGCTCGCCTTGCCTAGTTTTTTTCCATACGTTTTGGCTAAGTACTTCTTATCTTTGAGACCAAGAATATAGACAGAGATTCCGGTTTTGTTTCCGCTCACACCAATTTGAAAAAACTCTCTACTTTTTCCATTGGCATATTTTATTGTGTGAAATCCATATCCAATCGTAGGGTTGGAAACAGTATGATTTTTGCTGTCTTTACCATCGAAGAACCATAATTTGCATTCTGGTGACACTTGAAGTGTGAGCCGATGCAACTCTCGCATGTCATTGCGTTTTGGCTCCGGTTGGCTGGTAATATACTTCTTGATTTGTTCTTGTACGTTCATATGTTCTGCTCCCCCGTTGCGCGCACGAGATTATACGACGTTTAATCCTTCTCCCCCTTGCAAGGGCGGGCGGCCCTGACCGTTGAGGTCACTCGACCGCGAGGGCGCCCCGCAAGCCGTTGTTGCGTGGGGGCTTTTCAGAATTCGCAAAGGCTTGAAATGTGTGGAGCGCCGAGAAGCGGGCAGAGGGGCTGGAGTACATGCACCCCAAGCCGAGTTCACATTCCGGACGTATTGTCGGCAAACCGGAAGTAATCCAGATCGGGACACGCGCATAGGTAACGAGAAGTCGGCTTCTCTCCAGCGATTGCTCGCTCACTGCTAACGCGTTTACCAGGCCTTGGTCTGACTTTTGCCTTAATTATTTGGAGTTTCCGCAGAAGCCGGGACGGGTTCCTGTTGTAGCGACGTGGCTTCTGGCCGTATCGCGAGGAACATCACGCGCCCGCCAAATCGTGAAAGAGATTATAGAAGCCAAAACGCCGGAGTAGCGCACCTTTACTTTTCGCGCTGTGCGCGTCGTTTCGCTTGCTCGGCCTGATATACGGCCATCATGTGGTCCAGAGTGGGCTGCAACTGATTCGGGTCCCGCAGGCATTTGAGGAAGGTCAGCCGCAAATCGGAACCGTCGGGTGAGGGTACGCCTAAATAGTGGAAGTCGGACTCGCGAGGAGGCCCGGCGGGGTCCCCCACCGGCGGGATCACTGCGGGAAGTTGAAACACGTACATACTCCCGGCGGCGATCGCTTCGTTGGGATAGTGCAAGAGCCACACGCAATTGTGCGCGTCTTCGATCATCCCGGCGGAGACCACCGCCCATTTTCCTCCGTCCGAGGGTGACGGCGACTGGCAGTTCCACAACTGCGCCTGTGGAACGTAGACATTGGGATCGTTCATGCCGTATTCGTCGAGCAGCACGCGCGATAGCCCGTGTTGCTGCACGTATTCCTCGACCTCCGGAAGCGCCTGGTTCCAGTCCAGGTTCGAGTCGCTGACCAGCGTGTACGCCGGACGGCCGAAGCCAAGACTGTTCACGAAGGGGAAGAAGTGGGGATACAGCCGCACCACCGTCACCACCGAAAATAGTGCCAATGCCGCGTAGGCAACGAGGCCTAGACGAGCCGCTGGCCAACCGCTCTTCCCGAGCAGCCCCAAAGCGCGCGGCACCGGCGCAAGCAAAAGAATCAGAAATACGATCGGAATGGTGAAATGCCGGATGCTGATAGTCATTCGGCTGAGCATGCAAAACGCCACGAAGACCAAGAAAAAAATCCATACCGCACGCCAGTGGCACCTCTTTTCGGCGGGAACCACGCAAGCGCCCGCAACTTTGCTCCGCACCATCAGCCCTATGGGAATCGCTAGGACCAGCATCAGCAGAAACGCCAGCGTCGATTTGAGGAGAAACAGGATCGGGAAGTAAAACCACACGCCGTGCGTATAGAAGTGGCCGAGAAGGAACGTGGACCGGTTCGAACTCAGGGCGAAGAAAAGGAGTCCGCGAAAATAAACAAAGGGTGGCATGAGCAGCCGGCGCACGACCATGGCCGCAGTGCTGTGGCCCAGGAACTGCAGCGCGTCGCCGGGCTGGAGGAATTGCATCGGGTCGCTGGGCTGGTTCCACGACAGAAGGAGATAGACCACGTATACGGTGACGGCCGAGAGCAGAATGCCCTTCCACAAATAGCGTGCCCGAACTCGCCGCCACGCGCGAAGTTCCACTCGACCTTGGGGCATGTCCGGCAAGGGAAGCCAACGAAGGCTTAGCCGAAAAGCTAGGAACGCAAACAGCAGAAAGCCCGAGGAAAACTTCGTCAGAAACGCCGCGCCCAGCAAAAGTCCAAAGGGAATCAGCGTCGCACGGCTGGGAGCGCGCCAGAGCTCCGCGAAGCTCCAAAGTGTCAGTAGGGAGGTCAACGTTACCGCCACGTCCGTCAACACCAGTGGACCGAACACCAAAAACGCCGGAGTGGTGACATACGCAACCAGGCACAGCAGCCCGCCCCACGGCCCACCCAGTTCCGCAGCATATCGGTAGACAAACACCCCCAAAATCAGCGTGAGCAGCAGCATTGGCGCACGAGCCCACATCATCGTCGAGTCCCGATCATTCCAGGACACAATCATGGTGTGACCCCAGGACCATTCGCCCATCATGTTGCCCCAGCCATGCCCGCTGACCGACCACGATACGTCCGAATAGTCGGCGCGCACTCCGCGCACTACCAGCGGAATGGCCGCTACAATTTTCGCCAGGGGCGGATGCTCTGGATTCATGCGCATATCCAGCTTCTGCAGATAACTCACACCGGCCCCGATATGCGCAACTTCGTCGAAGGCGATGGATTCGCGGCGCGCCGCCCCGCCGGACAAAATCGCCATAAGTGCGAGAAGAAGAGTCGCAACAAGGACAGGAAGTCGTTTCATATGAAAATCTAGGACCGAAAAGATGAAACCCGGTGCTACTAGTGTAGTACGCAACTGAGGGTCACCGGCGCAATTTTCTCACGAGGCGAATTGGTTCCAGGCGTCAGGAGATCGGTGGCCTTCGCGGTCGCGGGCGGAGACAGCCAGGTTCCAAAAGGTACGCATAAGTCGGCTTGTCGTCAGGAAATCAGGCACTGAAGAGATGCGCGTTTCTCGATACTAATCCGACGAACCGATTGCTTCCGGTTTGCCCATCACTCGGCCGGAATCCAGTCGCAGTGCCGGGATTCCCGACCAAACGTCCGAGAGTAAGAGGGAATTCACTGGTCCCTTATGCGCACACTTCCTCAAGGGGACCATCGATTTCCCCGAAGGTCTTTCCAAGTGCCGCCAGCGGCGAAGCGTTCGGGATGCAAAATTTTTGAGCGCGGGTCCTCTGCGGTATCCAATTGAAGAACCATCCACTTTGGGTAGGGAGTACCAGGATCAGAAACCGTATCCAATTGGCGCAAATCGTCTTCTGAAAGCTGCAGGTCCACGGCCCGGATGTTGTCTTCCAGATGTTCGGCCTTCCTGCCGGCAACGATCACGCTGCTGATAGCCGGCTTGCTTAGCAACCAGGCGAGCGCCACACTGGAGGGACTTGCGTTATGGCGGCGAGCCACTTCTTTTAAAACATCCACGACGCGGTAGCCCATTTCCTTGTCAAAGGGCACGAACTGCCCGGCTTCTGCGAAACGCGTGCCTGCGGACGGCGGGGTGCTCCGATCATACTTTCCAGAGAGAAATCCGCCAGCCAGAGGACTCCAGACCAGGATGCCGACGTTGTGGTATTCGGCGAATGATTGGAACTCATATTCGAGGCCACGGCCCACGAGACTGTAATACATCTGCGCGGTAACGTATTTTTCCAATCCCAACCGCTCTTGAAGCATGACGGCAGTGGACGCCTGCCAGGACATGAGGTTCGAAAGACCGAGGTAGCGGACTTTTCCATGGCGCACAAGATCATCGAGAGTGCGCACTGTTTCTTCGAGCGGGGTGTTGCTGTCCCACCCATGGACCTGGTAGAGGTCGATGTAGTCAGTCTGAAGTCGCCTCAGGCTGTCTTCGATCTCTCGCAGGATGTTCACGCGCGTGGCGCCGCTCCGGTTGAAGTTCGCCGCCATCGGGAGGCGCACCTTGGTGGCGAGCACGATTTCTCTGCGAATTCCCTTTAATGCGTTCCCCAGCAGAGTTTCGCTTTCCCCCAGGCTGTAAACATCGGCCGTGTCGACGAAATTGATTCCCCTGTCGTAGGCGAGCTTGACCATTTGCGTCGTGGCGTCCTGGCCAAGATTTCCCATGTTCATCTTTCCGCCGAACTGCATGGTGCCAAGTGCCAACTCGCTCACGATGAGGCCGGTGTTTCCGAGTTTGCGGTACTTCATTTTTTCATTCTCCTTGCCGGACAAAGCGCCGGAGAAAATACTGCTGCCATCCAGATTTTCGCTCGCCAATACCGTAAAAACAATCCTACAATCCTCCTGGCCATAGGCTCAAACAGCGCTGAAGGAGCGGCCCATGTGCAATCGAAATCTCACCGTACCACTGTTTGGTATTCTCACATTTGGCACACTCTTATCGGCAAGTAAACCGCAGGTTGGCGCATCCATTTCCGGCGAAGCAAAGTTATTCAGTGACCTCGGCGGTAAGATGCCGCCCTCCTTCGATGAGGATGTGTCGAGAGTCGTTGACGACATCGATCGAATTGAGGCCAACACTCTCAGCCAGATGGAACACACCGCGCTCGATCGCCAAGGAAAGGTCCGCACCCTGGGGAAGCTACTTCTCTTTGATAAGCATCTCTCGGTCAATCAGAACGAGGCGTGCAGTTTCTGCCATACGCCAGAGACAGGTTTCACCGGACCGATTCAATCTTTGAATCTGACGACCGTATCGTACCCGGGATCGGTGAGAACGCGGTTCAGCAACCGAAAGCCACAGAGCTATATGTATGCGCCCTTCGCGCCGGTGCTCCACTACAATGCACTCCAGGGTGACTTTGTTGGCGGGAATTTCTGGGATATGCGTGCAAGCGGCTATCGTCTGCAGAATCCAAGCGCCGAGCAAGCGCAGGGACCGCCGACGAATCCCGTTGAAATGGGCTTGCCGGATTCGGCTTGCGTTGCGTACCGCCTTTCGCAGGCAATCTATCGCAAGTTGTTTGAGACGGTGTGGGGCGAGGACTCCTTCCACATACAATGGCCGGCCGACGCGGAAAAAGTTTGTTCGACCCCGGGGCCGCCTACGGTGAGTGATCCGTTGCCGCTCCACCTGAACGTGGCGGACCGAGCGCGGGCCGACCGAGCCTATGACAACTTTGCGCTGGCGATTTCCGCGTATGAGTTTTCGCCCGAGGTGAGCCCGTTCACGTCGAAATATGACTACGTGCAAGCGGAAAAGGAGCAATTCACGGCACAGGAAAAATTGGGCTACGAGCTATTTCGCGGCAAGGCGCGATGCAACGAGTGTCATCGCGACGGCGGGCCCGGCGAGGAGCCGCTGTTTACGGATTTTACGGCCAGCAATCTGGGCGTCCCGAGAAATCCGGAATTGCAAATTTACTACGAGGCCCGGCCCGACCAACGCGGGTATAGTCCCAACGCCGCCGGAGGAGCGTACGTGGATACGGGCATCGGAAACTTTCTGCGCACGTTGCAAAGCGACAGCGGGCAATTGAATCCTGATTCCGGTTGGCTGAAGCTTGCGCCGAAGTTCGATGCGAAATTTCAGGTGCCCACTTTGCGGAATGTGGACATGCGTCCGAGGCCGGAATTTGTAAAGGCATACATGCACAACGGCTACTTCAAAAGCCTGAAAGAAGTGGTGCACTTTTACAACACGCGGGACGTTCTGCCCCGGTGCGTAGCCGGGAATCCCGGCGAAAAAATCACGTGTTGGCCGGCGCCAGAGGACTCAACTAACCTAAACAAACGACAACTCGGCAACCTTAGACTGACGGACCAGGAGGAAGAATCTCTTGTTTCTTTTCTGAAGACACTCACCGATGGTTACAAGGTCACGAACCCACAAGCCGCAAAGTAGTTTTTTTTGCGGCGCGTGTCGACCAACAGCACTAGTACATGATCCAAGGAGTCGGGCACTCGGAAATTCCGGGCGGCTTGTCGGCAAACCGAAAGTAATCTGATTCCAGGGGTAGCGGGATTAGTAATGGGAAGTCGGCTTCTCTCCAGCAAACCTAACACTGACGAGATGCGCGTTTCTCGGTACCAATCTACAACTGACCTTAACTGTCGCCACAAATACCGAGCACAGCTCCAAGCCTAAGTGTGTCCGTGCGCCTGTGGCACTTGGCGCCTACTCCAGCTGGTTTGACGTTCAAAGGTCAGGGCAAACGGCCGATCAAGGCGAATCGCCACTTCCTTCTAGGAACGACGCGAGGAAATAACGCCCCCCGTTGGCCCGCCGCACATGTCTTGCGTGGAAGCGGGCCCCTTGGCGGAGAATCTGGCGGCGATGAGCTTGTCTGTTGCCAGGTAACCGACCGTCATTGCGACAACGAGCAGAGCGCCAGTGAGCTTCGGCGGGCTCGGCACAGGAATATCAAACCACCGGCACGCCGCACCGATCAGCAGTCCCAGAAGGATCCCAACGATTACTTTGACCATGTCATCTCCTATCGCGCGATACAGATCTTAGACGCCTTGATAGACCAGGGCGAGAAATCTGCCGGGGTTCATGAAACCCTGGCCCCATTCGGCGTCGGTGCGGGCGCTGGGCTTGGCGGCGATAACCTCTTCTAAAGATCGGCCTTCTTTCTTGAGAGCGGCAACTTTTTCGCGGATTTCCGCCAGCACGTCCCGGAAAAGGATCAGGTCGGCTTTGCCGCCTACGGCTCCGTGCCCGGGAATGACGATCATTTTGTCGGTCACCTTGGCGATGTTGACTTCGGCGGCGCGGATCTGCCCGTCAATGCTGCCGCCGGTCGAGTAGTCGATGAAGGGGTAATTGCGATTCCAAAAAGTGTCCCCGGCGTGAAAAATGTCGGCTTCGGTAAAGTGCACGGAGATGTCGGAGTCGGTGTGCGCAGGGAGATAGTGCTTTAGGACCAGAGTGCCGCCGTTGGCATGCAGAGTGTGGTCCTCACCGAAAACAGTGGAAGGAATCGCGCCCGCCGGCGCCGCCGGGAAGGTGTAGTGCCAGCCTTCAACGCGCGTGTCTTTCAAAAGATGCTTGCGGGTGTTCTCTTGCGCCAGAATGCTGGCTCCAGCCTGGTGAACCCAATCGTTGCCGCCGGTGTGATCGAAATGCCAGTGGGTGTTGATTAATTGTTTGATGGGATCTGCGTTGATGGTCGCCAAGGCTTCAGAAACTCTGGGGCCCGCGGTGACGATTTCCGCATCGATGAGCAGCTTTCCATCGGGGCCAGTGAGAACGGCAATATTTCCACCCGCGCCCAAAAGCACGCTGATGTTGCGGCGAAGCGTTTGCACCGTGAGCTTTACTTTGGCGGCTTCCTTGAACGCATCGTTAACGAGATGGTCTTCCTCGGCGAAGAGTTCTTTGGGGGCCATACAAGCTGAAGCGAACGCCAGACTTCCTGCGGCGAGAAATCGGCGGCGTGAAACTTCGGCTGAGGGTGTGGTGACCATGGGTTGCTCCTTCTCTCGCTTTCATGAGGATTTTTTAGTTCGGCACCGTCCGAACCCGGGGACCAAGGTCAGACCTGGACCACTGGAGTTATTGCGAGTCTGAATAAAGTAGCTGGCTTCGAGCGTTTTGTCAGGTGTATTATTTCCCCCTCCGGCTGTGCCCGCCCAAGAGCACTACCGAGTCCATCCTTTAGCATTCGATAAATCGCGAACAAAAAACCTGGAGGAAGTCTATGACAAGCGCTGGCGCGGCTCCAACAAAACTTTCCGTTGTGCACTACAAGACCACCCGAATAAACGATATGGACATTTTCTATCGAGACGCGGGCCCGCAAGATGCGCCGGCAATTCTGCTGCTGCACGGATTCCCAACTTCATCAAACATGTTTCGCAATCTGATTCCGCGTCTGGCCGGTTCCTTCCGCCTGATCGCGCCCGACTACCCGGGTTTCGGCCAAAGCAGCATGCCGGATCACAAGAGTTACGCATACACGTTCGAAAACTATGCGGACATCGTAGACAAGCTGGCCGAGCAGCTCGGCGTGAACAGATACTCGATGTATGTGATGGATTACGGAGCACCTGTGGGCTATCGACTTGCTTTGCGTCATCCCGAGCGGGTGCAGGCGCTGATCGTGCAGAACGGAAACGCGTATGACGAAGGATTGCTGCAATTCTGGGACCCGATCAAGAAGTATTGGAATGACGCCACACCGGAAAACCGGGCAGGGCTGCACTTCCTGGTCGAGCCGAAAGCCACCCGCTGGCAGTATGAAAATGGCGTGAGTGACTTGACGCTGTTGGATCCCACGACCTGGGCGCTGGATCAAATCGGGCTGGACCGCCCCGGGAATCGCGACATTCAGATGGACCTTTTTTACGACTACCGCACGAATGTTCCGCTGTATCCGGAATTTCAGAATTTCTTCCGGAATCATCAGCCGCCCACTTTGATCCTGTGGGGTAAGAACGATTTCATTTTTCCGCCGGAAGGCGCTGCACCCTACAGCCGCGATCTGAAGAATCTGGAGACGCATCTGCTGGATACCGGGCACTTCGCGCTGGAAACGCACGGCGAAGAGATGGCCAGCCGCATCGAAGGGTTCCTCACACAAAACAAGATCGCTCGTTAGGATAGAATGCCTCGCGGACTCTGCAGGCTGGCCATCGAGCCGGCCCGCGGAGCAATGGGAACATAATGGCTCACGATTTCGGATCACTGGTGTTTACGCCGGCTGTGAAGGCCTTGCAAGAGCGGTATGGCAGCCGCAAACAGTATGCACGGTTGGAGGAATCCGGCGGCACACCCCGTGACAAGCCCACTGGGCTCGGGCCGGAGGAACGCGAGTTTCTCGGCGAACGCGACAGCTTCTACATGGCAAGCCTCGGGGCAACCGGTTGGCCGTACGTGCAGCATCGCGGTGGGCCAAAGGGCTTTCTCAAAGTAATCGATGAGCACACGATTGCGTTCGCAGATTTTCGTGGAAATAAACAGTACATCAGCACCGGCAATTTATTGACCGACGGGCGCGTGGCCCTGGTTTTGGTGGATTACCCCAAGCAGTTGCGGCTGAAAATTCTTGGTCATGCGGAGATATTCGAGGGAGAAAAAGCAAAAGAGTGGCTCGCGAAAGTCCGCGATCCCCGATACAAGGCAACCACCGAACGCGTGTACGTGATCCGAGTGGAAGCCTTCGATTGGAATTGCCCCCAGCACATCATTCCTCGCTTCACCGAGGAAGAAATTCGCGACGTGCTGGCTCCCGTAGAAAAGCACGTGCGCGAATTGGAGAAGGACAACGAGCGTCTTAAGAACGAGGTCGCTCGACTCACCGAAGCAAAACGCTAACGCAACCTAGATACGGCGCAGTCTTCAAGCGCGGCGTTGGACACGTGATATATGAAGTCTTTGAGCAAATCGTTGAGCCGATTTGCAATTAGTATCCGTCGTTACGGCCGCCGGAGATGGAGGGCCAGACGAAAGCCGCGAAGGACAGTCAAGATGTGAAGATAAAAGTTTCTCCGCCGATATAATTCTCAAGGAAATGCGCTGCGAAGCGTCGTTCGGAAATAAAGGAACGCCGTACCGCCCTCTTACCCAAACGGTTTCTTACGCGCCCACACCTATTCGCTGGTCCTTCAGGAAGGCAAGCAGATCCGAGTTGATCTGGTCCGCGTTGGTTGTGGGCATGCCGTGCGGAAAGCCCTTGTAGGTTTTTAATGTGCTATTCCTCAGCAACTTTGCCGACAGGGGTGCAGAATCGGCATAAGGCACGATCTGGTCGTCATCGCCATGCATCACTAAGACCGGTACAGTGATCTTCTTCAGGTCTTCGGTGAAGTCCGTCTGGGAGAAGGCGACGATGCCGTCATAGTGCGCCTTGGCGCCTCCCATCATGCCCTGGCGCCACCAATTCTGAATGATAGCTTGGGATGCTTTCGCACCCGGCCGGTTGTAACCATAGAACGGTCCAGCCGGCACATCGTAATAGAACTGCGCTCGGTTGGCGGCGAGCTGTGCCTGAAACCCGTCAAACACGTCTTTGGGCAGCCCACCTGGATTGGCCGCCGTCCTCACCATCAACGGCGGCACCGCGCTGATGATCACCGCTTTTGCCACCCGGCTTTCGCCGTGGCGCCCGATGTAACGTGTGACCTCACCGCCTCCGGTCGAGTGGCCAACATGAATGGCGTTCTTTAAATCTAGATGCGCGGTAAGCGCGGCGAGGTCATCGGCGTAGTGATCCATATCGTGTCCGTCGCTGGTTTGGCTCGAGCGTCCGTGGCCTCTCCGGTCATGGGCGATGACGCGATAGCCGTGATTCAAGAAGAACATCAATTGGTTGTCCCAGTCGTCGGCCGATAGCGGCCAGCCGTGCGAGAAAACGATAGGCTGACCCGAGTCCCAATCTTTATAGTAAATCTCTGTGCCGTCTTTCGTCGTGATCGTTGCCATGGGATGACCTCCTTGATTTACTGGAATCAGTGGGCCAACATTATTCACGAATCGAACGCAATTTTGCCAAGGTTTCTAACCTTGGAGGACTTAGTCACGCACCGATGGACGTGTAGTCAGCTAACCGGAAGCTATCCGGCTTCCGCGGCGGGTTTAGTCCCCTTAAGTCCCCTAGGCTGGAGACAAAATCCTGGATGCTTACGCGTTTATGGGGACCAATCCTGAAAATGAAGCACAACCCAAGGTCAATGAGTGCATTGTCCGCAAAATAAGTCATCTCAATGGGCCATCAGACCGCCCATTCATCAAATCGGCGCATAATCTCCATGAGCTTGCATCCCATCAGAATGACAGAGCCCCACAATATGAAGGGAACGCCATAGAGTAGGAGATGCTTGCGCGAACGGGCTAACTCAAACACTCCTACCTTCACGATGGCGTATGTATTCGCTGCGAGATAAGCAACCGCCAAAGAGCTCACTACTAGGTTGTGCATCTTCTTAGTCCTCCTTTTACCGGCCTGCATCTCCGCGCCGATACTCTTCGGTTAGCTCATCAAGCGAGGTCCACACCTTAGAGTTGAGACCATCCTCCGTCTACCGGAAGCTCGGCGCCGGTCGTGTAGGTCGCGTCGAACGCGAGGAAGAGGACGGCCTTCGCGATTTCCTCCGACGTCCCCCAGCGCTTCATGGGAACCATGCCGATCATTTTCTCCCTAAGCTGGGCGGCCGCGTCTTTATCGGGGAACATCTTGCCCAAGATCGGCGTGTCGATGGGACCGGGCGTCACCGCGTTGACGCGAATCTCGCGAGGAAGCAACTCAGCGGCGAGCGTCCGAGCGAATGATCGCACCGCGGCCTTGGCGGCTCCGTATGCGGCGTTGCCGGGCATTCCCTTGACGTTGGCGATCGAAGTCGTGAGGACGACAGCGCCTCCCCGGTTTATTAGCGGCGCGAGCTTCTGCACCGCGAAAAGCGGTCCCTTGGCGTTTAAGTTGAACATCTCGTCGTAGACAGCCTCGGTGATGCTTTCGAGAGGCGCTCGGATGCTGAACCCGGCGTTGACGAAGAGCAGATCGAAGGTGTCGAACTCGGCCTTCACCCGAGAGGCGAGGGCGTCGATTTCCGTCAACGAACGCGCGTCGCTCGAAACCACGATGGCGTCCTTTCCAAGCTCTTTCTGCGCCGATTCCAAGCCGGCCTTCGAGCGACCCGTCACCAGAACGCGCGCACCCCCATCGAGGAGCATCTTCGCCGTGGCGAGCCCCATGCCGCTCGTGCCGCCGATAATCACTATCTTTTTACCTTGGTACTGTTCCATGTGTATTCTCCTTGCGAGGTTAGGGTTACTTTGCTGAGTTTGAACTGTTTGGTACGATAATAGACGCGCTAACCACGATCAGTTCAGCCGCGATCGGCTCTCCTTCAGGACACTGCTCTCAAGTTGCTGCGGAAGAGGACGAATTTTTCTATGTCACGACGGGCCGTTTTTTATCGGCGGAACAGACGGCGACGCGGGTTTGACAGGCGAGAAATCGACGCCAGAGACCTTGACGACGGCCTGCCACGCGGCTTCCTGGCTGGCGCGATCATAGAGGTGTGGCTGGCGCTGCACCTCAATTGGGCCTGAGAACTTCCCTTGAGCCGAGGCGAAGAATTGCCCTGAGACGTCGGTTCCGAACTCCGACGCCTGGAGGTACCGACGGGCCGCGGTCTCCGGCGTCTGATTCATGCCGGGAATGAGGTTCACGATTGGGATAAACAGATACTTCAACGCCGGGCCAGCGTTTCGCACCACCTTGGTGTCGGTCGCCCCACCGGGCGAGACTGCGTACACGGCCATGCCGGAGGGTAGCCGGCGCGCCAGCGCCGCGACCCACCAAGCGATAATGAGCTTCGCGTCGGCATACGTATTGTTGGGCACGTACTTCACGTTTGGCCCGTTGCGAATCAGGGCTTCGATAGCGGCGGTACGGTCTCCCCGGAAGTATTTGGCCGCGAAGGCTGGCACATCGGTGTAGCTGAACATCGGCACGCCCCCACGGGCAGGTTCCGCGCCGGCGATGACAATCCGCGCCTTGGGGCTCAGCAGGTTGGCGCGGAGCAACCCGACAGTCAGTTGATGATGGCCGATGAGCGGGGCCTGAGAAGCCTCGACGCCCGCCGCAGTGAGCACGCGCTTCTTACCTGGGACCATCCCTGCATTGAGCAGTAGGAAATCGACCGGCTGACCCCGCTTGACGAGCTCGGCAACGGCGGACTGAACGCTGGACGGCGAGTCCAGATCCAGCTCCAGCGGCGTGAAAACCTTTGTCTTGGTCTCAGCCGCGAGTTGAGCGGCCGTTTTCTGGACCCCGGCCAGGCTGCGCCCGGTGACGATGATCTCGCGCCAGCCCTCTCCGGCAAGAGTGCGGGCTGCGGCATAACCGAGCCCGGAGGTGGTGCCAGTGACGAGAGCGATCGAATGTTCCATGGGCGTCTCCGTGGTGAAAGGTTAAGGTAGAGTCGTGAGGCCCCGGGCGGCCAGAGCCGGCTTGCTAATTTCGAACTATTCAGTTATATATTGGTGCATGGAAAGTGTCAAGGAGTTTTGAACTAAATGTTTCAAAATACAGTTAGGCCGCGGGGACGACCGCGCAGCTTCGACGAGACGGGGGCGCTGGAAAAGGCGACCCAGGTGTTCTGGTCGAAAGGCTACGACGGCGTGACGATCGACGACCTCGTCGCCGGGATGGGCGTGGGACGGCCGAGCCTGTATGCCGTCTTCGGCGACAAGCGGGCGATATTCCTGCGCGTCCTTAAGGCGTATGCAGAACGGAAGGGCGCATCAGCCGCGAAGGCACTCCTCTCGCCAAAGAGTCTTCGCGACTCGATCGCGGCCTTTCTGAGGCACGCCGTCGAAAGTGCGACCGAGAAAGGGTCCGCCCGGGGCTGCCTTATGGTGTGCGTCGCGCCGCTTGTGAACGACGCGGAGGTTCAGCGGTTCCTGCAGAGCACGGTCGCGGGCGGCGCGGCGCTGGTGGAAGGTCGTTTCCGGGACGCGATCACCGCTGGAGAAATCCCGTCCGACTTTCCTGTGGCCGTCCGCGCGGTCCAAGTCACGGATTTTGCTCGTGGCCTGACCATGCGTGCGCAGATTGGCGCGCCGCGCAAGACGCTTCTCAGGGATGCCGAGGAAGCGGCCCACCTGGTGCTCCTGCCGCGCCTGAAGGCCATCGGCAAGCAGAAGCTATAACTTTCTCCCGCAGGCGCTTGAGCCGGGCAAACGCGGTGCCTGCATGATCGCACCCCTTCCGGTGAAACCCGCTCTCAAGGCTTCATATAGATAGTGAGTACGCAAGCATTTGTAGATCACTATGTCACTCATCGAGCCCGGATTGGTAATGATATGTCGGCTTGTGTTTACCGACCCGTTCGTCTTATCGCTCGAGCTGTCATTAAACCTCAATTCGGCTCCAAAAGGCTCCAATTGGAATTGGGCGGTGGCGCTATGCCGTTTGCAATGAAGGACTTTTGAGTTAGGGATGCGATTTCGATCCCCACCGCCCCTACCAA
>CAVTII010000007.1:0-527392 GCA_963734705.1 uncultured Acidobacteriota bacterium
CGCCCTGCGCCTTCGCCAGCCGCCGCGCTATCTCTTCGTCTGCGTCCATGCCCCGGCTGCGCAGCCGCCTCTCCAGCTCGTATCGTGAGGGGGGAAGTATAAAGATTGCCGCGGATTCCGGCAACTTTTCCTTCACCTGCGCCGCGCCCTGAACATCAATCTCCAGCACCAGGTCGAGTCCCTTCACCCGGGACTCCTCGAGCCATTTTTTGGCGTGCCGTACGAATGTTTCCCGAATACCCGCGCGTACTCCAGAAACTCGCGGGCGACCATGGCATCGAACTTCTCGGACGTGACGAAATGATAGCATTTTCCACTCGCCTCCGTCGCCCGCCGTGGCCTGGTGGTACATGACACCGAGGGCATCGTTCCCGGCATCTCCAGAATTTTCTGCACCAGCGTGGATTTGCCCGATCCAGACGGGCCGGAGACGATCAGCACCAGTGGCTGCATGGGCTTCGGCTCGCTCATTCTAATGCTCCCGGACTCTGTTCCCGCAATTTTTCGATGTCCTCTTTGATTTCCAGCGCCAGGCTGGTGATCATCAGCGCTTCGCTTTCCACGCCCGGCGTCTTCGAGAGCATCGTGTTCGCTTCCCGGTGCATTTCCTGCAAAAGAAAGTCCAGCTTCTTCCCAAGTTCCCCCGCCCCATCCAGCAGTTTCTGGGAAACTGCTGCAGGTGGCGGCCGTAGCTGTCCAGTTCCTCGCTCATATCGCTGCGTTCCGCCAGCAGCGCCGCTTCCTGCGCCAGTCGCCCGGAATCCACCGGAGCGCCGTTCAGCAATTCCTTTAGCCGCGATTCCAGCCGCCGCGCGAACGCCGGCCGCAGCGTGCTCACCAGCCCGCGCACCTGTTCCGCCTGCTCGCCAATTCGCGCCACGCGCGCCCGGAGTTCTTCCGTCAGGTGCCGCCCTTCTGTGCCGCATCTCATCCAACTTGGCCAGCGCTTCGGCCAGGCAAGTCTCCAGTGCTTTCCCCAGCGCCTCCTGCTCTTCGTCTGCGTCCGGCAGGGCCGGCGCTAATCCGCCGATCACTCCGGGCAGTCGAAGCAAAGACACAATATCCAACTCCGCCTTCGCGCCTGTCTGCTGCCGCAATTCGTCGGCCGCCCGCAAATACGCTTGCAGCAGCTCCCGGTTCACATGCACCGGCGCGGCTTCTCCCGGCTCTACATTCAAATGAATATCCACGTGGCCGCGATGGATGCGGTTCTTTACCGCCTGCCGCAGCCGCAAATCGTAGGGCTCCAGCGAATCCGGCATCCGCAGCTTTATGTCCAGAAAACGGTGATTCACGCTCTTCACGCTGATGCGGATCGCCCACCCGGCGTGTTCGGCGCGGGCCAAGGCGTAGCCGGTCATGGAGCGGCATTCGAGCTTCGCGGGGGCTTCGTGTCGTGGTTCGGTTCCGGTCTTTGGGGTCATATGGGATTGCTCGATTTTATCGTTTCCCGTGGTGCGTTGCGCCTGCGGTGATCGCGTCCTGGTCGGCAAATTGTAATTCGTGCAGTCGCGCGTAGCTTCCGCCTCGGGCCAGCAGTTCGGCGTGCGTTCCGCTCTCACGAATCTGCCCGTCTTCCAGCACTAGAATTTTATCGGCTTTGCGGATAGTTCCCAAGCGGTGCGCAATGACAAACGTGGTCCGCCCGACCATGAGGTTGGTAAGCGCCTTTTGCACATAGAGTTCGGATTTGGAGTCGAATTCGGAGGTCGCTTCGTCCAGTATCAGGATCGGCGAATCTTTCAGAATCGCGCGGGCAATCGCGATCCGCTGCCGCTGGCCGCCGCTCAGTCGCGTGCCGCGCTCGCCGATCAGCGTGTCGTAGCCTTGCGGCAACTCTTGAATGAAATCGTGCGCCAGCGCCGCCTGCGCGGCCTGTAGTACTCGCTCGCGGCCGACATTCGCCTGTCCGTAGCAGATGTTGTTCCACACGGTGTCGTGGAAGAGAATGTTTTCCTGCGTGACCATCGCGATCTGCCCGCGCAGCGAACTCAATTTCACCTTGCGCACATCCACGCCATCCACGCGAATGGCCCCGGTGGTGACTTCATAAAAGCTCGGGATCATCTTTACCAGCGTGGTTTTTCCCGCGCCGCTCGAGCCGACGAACGCGACCAATTCGCCCTTGCGCGCCGTGAAGGAAATGTCCCGCAGCACGGCGTGACGTCGTTCTCGTAAGAAAAACTGACGTTGTCGAATTCAATTTCACGCGCAAAGGTCGGCAGTTCCTCTGCCTCCGGCGCGTCCCGTTCTTCTTCCTTCATGTCCAAATACGCGAAGACCTGGGTCGTCGCCCCCTTCGCCTGCTGAAACTGCTGGTAATACCGCGCCCATGCGCTTCACGGGTTCATACGATTTGAAGAGCGCATAAATAAAGGTGAAGAAGAAGGGAATCGTCAATTGCTCGTGGCGGATTCTGTCTGGGCATAGAGCAGCAAGAGTGAGATGACCACCGGCAAGAGCAGATCCATCAGCGGCGAACTTACCACCTGCGTGCGCACCCAGCGCATCGTCTCCCGCAGCAAACGCTTCGCCGCGGCATGAAATTTACGATTCGAAATCTTCCATACCGAATGCCTTCACCACGCGGTTTCCTGCCACTGTCTCCTGCAGGATCTGATTCAACTCACCGAGCTTGTTCTGGCTGCTTTCCACAGATCGCCGAATCTTCCGCCCGAGCTTCCCGATCGGCCAGACCACAAGAGGTAGAAAAATTCCGCAGCCCAGCGTCATCCGCCAATCCACGTAAAGCAGCACGGCAAGTAGAAATGCAAAAAAAGAAAATGTCTGGCGGAAAACTTCGGCCAGATATTCGGAGAGGGCCGGCCGCGCTCGCTCCACATCGTTGATCACCGATGACATCACCCGGCCGGTCGGCTGCCGCTGAAAAAAGCCAATCGGTTGCCGGATAATCTTCTCGTAAACCTCGTTCCGCAGATCCGTTAGCGCCCGCAACCCCACGAACTGCACCAGCGTGCTGCCGCCAAATTCCGCCAGCGACTTCACTACAAACACCACCAGTAGCGAAATGGATACCACGGCCCACACGTTGTGAATACTGTGAGGAAAAAAATGATTCAAGTAGATAGACGGCCCGTTGGGAATGCGGAACAGCAGTACGTTAGAATCTGGCGCAGAAGGGGTCAGCACTCGATCAATGATCGGTGTGATCATCAGCCCAATCACCGCTTCCGCCAAGCCCACTACCAGCAGCAGCAACACGCCCGCGGTCATGGAAAACCGATACGGCGCCGCGTAACTCAACAGCCTCTTCAGTTGTGGCGAAAGAAAAGAACCCACTCCCCTGCTCCTGACCGGACCCCGACACCACCCATTGGTACGCTATGCGGCCCTAGCGCAATGTGTCAAGTTTTGCAGGCCGCTTCCAATAGATTTATTTCCAACGCCATCTTTCGCCTGGACCTTCTTCGCCCGCTCTCTCCCTCACGGTTTGCCCGCCAATCGGGCCGATCCGCCTTCGCCACCGGTCTGCATAGGCTGTTACTTCTACCAATAGCTAACACCGGTCGCAAATGAAACTATACATCGGGCTCAGTTCCGCGACGTGTGCACAATGAGGAGAAATCTACGTATGTTTAGCAAGCGAATGAGAGTAATTGTGGGACTTTTGACGTTAGCGTTTGCCGCATGGATGCCAGTCCATGCGCAGGGCGACAAAACCAAAGTTAAGGGACTGATCACCGGGCGCACCGGCGATACCCTCGTGCTGAAAACCACCGATGGCACCAATGTAACCGTAACGCTCGACGACAACACCAAAGTCCAGCAACCAAAGGGGCTGGGCATGCGGAAAAAGCAGATGTCCGCAGCCGTCCTGATTCCCGGCCTTAAAATCTCGGTGGATGGCACCAGCACCGACGCCACCCACGTCCTTGCAAAATCCATCACCTTCGACAAAGACGATCTGCAAACCGCCGAAATGATTCAGGCTGGCCTGGATCCAACCGCGCAGAAGGTAGCCGCCAACCAGCAGAATATCGCGGCAAACAAGCAGGCGACCGATGCGAACCAGCAGAATATCGCCGCCAACAAGGCCACGATGGATGCCAATGCCGTCGAAACCAGCAAGCGCTTTTCGGAGCTGAGCGAGTACGATACCAAGGATACGATTGACGTCCACTTCGCCAGCGGCAGCACTGTCGTTTCCGCGGAAGACCGCGCGGCTCTCGATAAATTGGCTCACGCCGCCGTCAACATGACCGGCTACATCATCCAGGTAAAGGGCTTCGCCGATTCCAGCGGCAACGCGGCCATGAACCAGAAGCTCAGCATGGAACGCGCGCAAAATGTCATCTCGTATCTTATCCAGAACTGTAACGTCCCGGTTCGCCATATCGTCGCGCCTGGCGCCATGGGCGAAGCAGCTCCGGCGGCCTCAAACGAGACCGCAGCCGGCCGCGCAGAAAACCGCCGCGTTGAAGTAAAAGTCCTCGTCAACAAGGGACTATCGGGCAACTAACCGGCAGGAGCGCCCCATCCCGCGGTAATCGCGGGATGAATCTCCAGGTTGGCCACTCTGATCCATAGGGCCCGCCTTCTCAAGCGGGCCGTCCGTTTCTCCGTGCTCAACTCTGCGAGCGAGTTTGTGCGCGCTCCGCGCCCACGCTTCTATTTTTCTCTTGGAAATTTGCCTATTGGGAACTTCCTCGCGGCAAACCGCTATTTATCAATATCGCGGTGCGAGACTCGTGTGGCGAATCCTTTTTTCTCCAGCGCCTTCTTCAGCCATTCCGCCATCATCACCGAACGATGCTTCCCTCCGGTGCACCCGAATGCGATCGTCAGGTAGCTCTTCCCTTCTTCAATATAATGCGGGATCAAATACGTCAGCAGCCCCTGCATCCGCCGCAGAAATTCCCCCGTTTGCGGAAACGATTCGATGTACTTGCGCACCCGGGCATCTTTGCCCGTAAACGCCCGCAACTTCGGCACAAAATGTGGATTCGGCAGAAACCTCACGTCGAACATCAAATCCCCGTCGGTCGGCACCCCGAATTTGTAACCGAAACTCACCAGCGAGATCAGCAGCGGCCGCTTGCTCTCGGACTTGAACCGCTGGTTGACGAAATGCCGCAACTCGTGAACATTGAATTGCGAAGTGTCAATCACCACGTCGGCCAGCTTGCGAATCGGCTCCATCAGCGCGCGCTCGTAATGTAGACTTTCGCGCACAGAAAAATCGCGCCCCAGCGGGTGCGGCCTCCGCGTTTCGCTGTAGCGCCGCAGCAGCGCATCTTCATGCGCCTCGATATACACAAGAATGATGGGGTATTCGTGCCGCAAGTGTTTCAGAAGTCCGGGCAATTTATCCAACTGCTGCCCTTCGCGCGCATCCACCAGCAGCGCGGCGCGCGCAAAATCGCCTTCACCCGCCGCGTGCAGCTCCGCAAAGATCGGAATCAGCTCCACCGGCAGGTTGTCCACGCAGTAGTAGCCCATGTCCTCAAACGATTTGAGGACCGTGCTTTTTCCGGAGCCCGAAAGCCCGGTCAGGATGACAAGTTGCCGCCCGGCCGCCTGGCGGGTGCGCGGTTTGCGAGAAGGGCGCTTCACAATCTCAAAGGCCTAGCCTTTTACGCGACGCTGGTGCGTGCTCGGAATGCGCATGTCTTCGCGATACTTCGCCACGGTCCGCCGCGTCACCTGAATGCCGGCTTCTTCCAGCTTCTTCGCAATCTGGTCGTCGGTCAGCGGCTTGGTCGGCGTCTCTTCATCAATCATCTTTTTCACCAGCCGCTTCAGGGTCAGCAAAGACATCCCGCCGCCCTCCGGCCCGTTCACCGCTTCGCTGAAAAACGAGCGCAACTCAATCACGCCCTGCGGCGTGTGCGCATACTTGTTGGCCACCGCGCGGCTCACCGTGGAGGGATGCACGCCCACCTCTTCGGCCACTTCCTTGATCATCATCGGTTTCAGCTCGTCCTGCCCTTTGTCCAGAAATTCAGGTTGCCGCGCGATGATGGATTGGCAAACCCGCAAAATCGTGTGCTTCCGCTGTTCGATGTTCTTCATCAACTGGATCGCCGCCGTGAAGCGTTCCTTCACGTAATTCCGCACTTCCTTGTCCGCGGCATCGCGCACCAGCAGTCTTCGATAGGTCGGGCTCAGCCGCAGTTGCGGCATATCGTCCTCGTTCAAAAACACCTGCCACAAATCATCCACTTTGCGGAAATAGACGTCCGGCTCCACCAGCCGTGGTTCCGTTTTGTTGTAGCGCAGCCCCGGCCGGGGATCCAGCTTCTTGATCGCGTCAATGGCGTGCTTCACGATGTCCATCGGACGGTTCAGCGCGCGCGCAATTTCCTTCAACTGATTGGATTGCACCTGCTTCAGGTAATCCGAGACAATCTGCTGCGCCAGTGTATTCTGCGGGTCGAACGCCTTGATCTGCAGCAGCAGGCATTCCCGTAGATCCCGCGCCCCCACTCCGATCGGGTCGAACTCCTGCACCACCGCAACGGCATCCTCAATATCGTCCTGCGAATATTTCCCGTCCTGCGCCAGTTCCTCGTTCGAAGCCATCAGGTACCCGTTCTCGTCCAGGTTCCCGATGATGTTTTCCACGATGTCGCTCACCGCGTCCGAACAGATCGTCACGCTCAGTTGCCAGGCAAGGTGTTCGGTAAGTCCTGCGGGGGAGGAAAGGAATTTCTCGAACGAAGGCCGCTCGCTGACTTCGCGCTCCTGCGACTTCCCGCCGTCGCCGCCCGTGTCCAGGTATTGGTTGAAGAAACTTCCCACGTCAAACTCGTCAAACGGGTTCGGTTCCGGCTTCTCTGGAACCTTTTCTGTCTCCGCCTTCAAAAACGTCTCGTCGCTGTAGTTGTCGCTGACCGTCGGCTCTTCCGAGAGCTCTTCCAGCACCGGATTCGCGATCATCTCCTGGTTGATCATCTCACGCAGTTCCAGGCGGTTCAGCGCCAGCACACTGACCATCTGCACAAGGCCGGGCGTCAGAATCTGCTTCTGCGTCACCCTGAGGTTAAGTTTGAGTCCTTGCCAGGCCATGGTTTGTTTGTTCCGTCCCTAGGATAAACCTAATTCAGGCGGAAGCTATCTCCCAGATATACCCGCCGCACCTCGGCGTCGTTGCTCAATTCCTCCGGTGTACCCTTCTTCATGATCTTCCCATGATTTACGATGTAGGCGCGGTCCGTGACGGTGAGAGTTTCCCGCACGTTATGGTCCGTGATCAGGATGCCAATTCCTGACCGGCTCAGCTCCCGGATCAAGTCCTGAAGGTCTTTCACCGTCAGCGGGTCAATCCCCGAAAATGGCTCGTCCAACAGAATGAACGAGGGTTGCAAGGTTAGGGAACGCGCAATCTCCAGCCGCCGCCGTTCGCCCCCGGATAACATGTAAGCCTTGCTGTGCCGCACCGTTTCCAGCCCCATCTGGGCCAGCAACTCTTCCAGTCGGTCGCGTTGCTGCTCCGGCGTCAGTGGCAAAGTCTCCAGAATCGCCAGAAGATTATCTTCGGCGCTCAACTGGCGGAATACAGAGGGTTCCTGAGGCAGGTAACTGATGCCGTTCCGCGCCCTCTGGAACATCGGGAGGTCGGTGATTTCTTCGTCGTTCAGCAACACCCGGCCCGAATCCGGCCGTGCCAGTCCCACAATCATGTAAAAGGTGGTGGTTTTCCCCGCACCGTTCGGTCCGAGCAGGCCTACAACTTCGCCTTGCGCGATTTCCAGCTCAATGTTGTCAACGACTTTGCGTCCTCGGTAAGACTTACTTAGATCGACGCCATGGAGTGTGGGCATTCCGCATCACGCGGGATCGCAGGGCGGTCCCTCTATCTTTGGACTCGGTGCCGGGTCATAGTACGCAGGCCATTTCCCGAATCCACGATGATCGTATCATCCGCTCTATAGAAGGTCAATTCACGCCCGGTGGTGGTGCCTTGCACGGGATCAAAAAGCGTCGGCGTTCCACCGCTTAGCACAAATTTTTCGTCCGCTGCGGTGTAGACTCCTCGCTCCGCAGTCCCCCGGCGGTCCCCTTGCTCCACTGTCACGCCGCCCGTACCCACCGCCCGGCTGATTTCAGACGTCCCACCGCTCCCTGGTTTGCTCGAGCCGCTGCGTGTGAAATATAAATCCAGCACCGGCGCGCGCATTCGTTGGTCCACCGATTGCACGTACACATCTTTTTCCAGGTGCGCCCGGTCCTCCCCATCCCAGTAGGTCAGCGATCCCGAAGAAACGTGCCAAACCGGGTTCGACGCGGCATTTGTCCCTGCCGCCTTACTTTGCGGAAACACCGCCCGCACATTCCCCGTGGCCTGCAACTCCCGGTTATCTCGCAGCAGTTCGATCGTCTCCGCTTCCATCACCGAGGGGCCCTGCCACAACCGTGCGTGACCTGTATACACGGCGCGCCCCGACTTCGAATTCGCCTTCAAGTGATCCGCGGAAATGTTCGCCGGCGCAGGACTCAACTGCAACCCCGGCCCCTTCGACGAAAAATCCGTCGAGCGCACCGGACCTTCCGCCTCGATGTCCCCGGTGGCTTGCAGAAAAGTGATCTTCGGCGACCGGGTCTCGCTGCTCGCGTCGCGCACTACCGCCTGCCCCGTCAGCACCGTCGTCTGTGCCGCGTGCGTGAAAAGCGCTTGCTGAGCTTCGGCTTTGCGATCCGCGTCCTGCAACTTCACGTTTCCATGCAGCGTGATTTGCGACCAGTCGCCTGCGGGTGAAAGCTGCACCACACCCGTTGCGGCGCTTGCCGTCTGAACCCCGTGGCCTGGCGCCTCACGTTCCGATTGCACCGCGCCCGTCGCGTTCAGCGTGCGCGCCTTGCCCAGCGGCCCAAAATCCAACGCCAGCTTGTCTCCCGCCAGCTTAGACCGCACATTGCCCCCATCCGTCCACTCCATCACGCCGCGCTCCAGCGTCTCGGCATGCTGCACTCGATTGACCTCGTCCGCTTTTCCACCCGAGAACGCAAGCTGCAGCGCGTTTGTCGCCAGCGTTCGTCCAAGGCCGCTCTTTGGATCACGCGTGTCTAAGCGCACATTCCCGCGCAGAGTCAGAAGTTTCGCCTGGTTCACCTGGGGCCACATTTCCAGTTCCCCGCGCTCGGTTCGCAGCTTGCCGCTCGGCGAAGCCCCATCCACATTTCCGTCTGCCACGATGTTGCTCACCCAACCCTGTGGCGCGAACGAAGCCGTCAGCTTGTCCGCGTGCAGCAACGAATTTCCCTTGGCGCCGAGTTCCGTCACCTGCGGCCGCTGGCGCAGCGAACCCGGCAAAGCGATCAGCGTTTGGGCGCGAAATTCCGCGTCTAGCAGCATCGTGAACTCGCCCGCGGTCACCTGTTGGGTCGGCGTCACCGCGCTTGCGGGTCCCTGCAATACCGCCGAACGTTTTACCTTGTCGAGTTCCATGCTGCTGCCGCGCAACTCCACCGGCGAGGCCGGAGCCTTTCCTTTTTTCTCCGTGCTAGCCATCTGAGGTTGCACTTCGATCCGCACATCGCGCACCACTTGCACTTGTCCGGTGTCGGATTGATAGACCGCGCCCACCCCGTCCCCGTTTCCACTGGGAAATGTAAACGTCACCGGCTGCACCGTCTGCGCCCGGCCCGTTGCGCGTTCGAACGTCACCGCCGAAGTTTCAATGTGAATAATGTTCGGCTTCGCCGACGGTACGCTCGCCACACGTGCCGCATCATCGGCGCTTTCCAGCTCCAGCGTCACTTTTCCCTCGCACTGTATGCTGCCGTCGCTCTTTGCGTAGCGGCAGCTCTGCGTATGAATCACATCGTTGCGGTCGCCGTTCTTCCCGTAGACTGTAATCTTCACGTCCTCCAGCAGGCTGATGTCTTCACCCTTCAAGTCGGTGGACTTCGACGCCTGCACCGCGAAAATTGTCCGCGTGCCTTCCACCTTCTTGATATTCAGTGTGGTGAACTGCTTCTCTTCGTCCTGAGGCAGGGGAGCAGGCGCATTCTGACGCTCGCGGTGCGCCACCCAAAGGCGGTACACGTAAATCCCGCCCGTGGTCCCCGCAAGCACCAGCGCCAGCAGGGCAGACCCCCGCGCATACCGCGCCGCATCTCTGCGATTCATGTTTTCAGTTAATCAGACTTGGGGAGTTGTGTACAACATGTGGCACAGGCACTCTTGCCTGTGCTCTTGGGTTTTCGATCTTGCGTCACCGGCCAAAAAAACTTGAGGGTGCCCCATCCTTCGCGCCTTTCGAGAAGGGTGGGCTCTTGTGATCGAACACCATCAATTTTCCGTCTTCCTCTTCTTCCTTTTCCACCCACACCCATCCCTTTCGAATCCAAACAATCCCAAAATGAAAGTGGAAACCGACTCCTCGACCAACTCAACCCGCCGCTTCCCCCGCCACCGAACCATCCATCGGCAAAATCCCCACATTCGCCGCCGCCACGCGATCCCGGTCCGTATTCTTCACCAGGTACATGGCCTCGTCCGCAAGGTGCAGCAACCCTTCCTTGCTCTTCGAATCCACCGGATATGCCGCCAGCCCCAGGCTGGGCGTCAGGTGAATATTCAATCCCTCGTTCTTCAGCCACACCGTCTCGCGAATCAGTTTGTGCAGGCGCCGCGCCACATTGATCGCGTTTTCCTTCGACGTCTGCGGTAGCAGCAGCACAAATTCATCGCCACCGTACCGGAACGCAAAATCAATCAGGCGGCAATTCGTCTTCAGCGCTTCCCCGATTTCCGCCAGCAGCCGCGATCCCACCAAATGCCCGTGGGTATCGTTCACCTGCTTGAAATGATCCAGGTCAATGAACACGATCGAAAATTCGTAGTTATATCGCTGCGACCGGTAGATCTCCGTGTCCAGGATCGCTCCCATGTGCCGCGCGTTATAGAGCGACGTGCAGTCATCCATGATCGTCAGTTCATGAATGCGCTTCACGTGCCGCGCATTTTCAAGAGCAATCGCCGCAAAGTCAGACAGCGCTTCCAGTAGCTTCAGGTCTCGCGGATCAAACCCTTCCGGCCCCACGCAATTGATCAGTTCGATCACGCCCAGGCAGGTATCCCGGAATTTCACCGGCACCGCCACGATCGACTGTGTTTCCATCTTCGTCTTTTCGTCCACCTTGCCAAAAAATCGCGTGTCCTTCGACGTGTCCGGCACGATCACCACTTCGCCGTGCTGCGCCACCCATCCCGCGATGCCCTGCCCCATCTTCACGCGCACATCTTTCAGCGCCTGCGAAGCTTTCCCCACCGCTAGCTCGAAATAGAGCTCCTGCTTCGCCTCATCCAGCAGGAGCAGCGACCAGTTATCCGGCCGCAAAAATTCGTCAATCTTTTCCATGATGGTCCGCAGCACCTGGTCGAGCTGCAGCGAAGAAGTCAGCGCCTTACCCAACTCCTGGAAGACCGCAACTTCTCCAGCCTCGCGCTGCTCCGCCGTCACGCCAGGATTCCGGCGCCGCTCCACCGTGGGAAACTGTTTGATTTCCTCAACGCTCACGGATTTCATCTTCTCCGAGGGGGCGTGGAACTCAGTCGCAACGACGTCCCAGAACGACGTCCCAACCGGTCGCCGGGTTCCCACACCTCTAGCCTGCCAATCCCGGCCAGTATAGGCGGGTGTCAAAATGCCGCGCAAGTCAACCGTGGTACAGGCGTTCCCATCTCGCCATCCTTATTGCCTTGAGTTTCGAACGGGCCGGCTCCCACGGTGTCGCCCCTGTCTGCAGCGCGCCAGATGCATCTCCCCGTTCTCTAGTCACATCGAATTATTTGCTCGCCAAAAGTAATTTCTTCCCTTGGAACTCCACTCTTTTCATGTAACTCCGCCGGCTCCCGTTCGTCTAACGTAGTAACAAAGAATAAAAGGAATTCCGCGCCGCTGCGTGCAGTGTCCCGCTCAGTAAGGCCCCGGAAAAACGAAAGGATCGTTTATGAAACTTGCTAAACTCTCGCTGTCTCTGTTCGCACTGGCGCTTCTTGGCTCCTCGGCCGTCGTTGCCAAGGACTCGAACAAGACCAGTCTGAATATCTTTGAAAAGGTCACCGTGGAGGGCAAAGAACTCAATCCCGGCCATTACACGGTATCTTGGCAAGGCTCCGGACCCGACGTCCAGATCAGCATCCTCCAAGGTAAGCAGACCGTCGCCACCGCCTCCGCCCACGTAACCGAACAACCCACCTCCAACACGACGACCGCATACGGCTCTACAACCGAGCCCGACGGCACTCGCGCTCTCGAAACCATTTACGTCGGCGGCAAGCACACCACCCTGCAGCTCACCCAGCAATCAGCCCACCAGCCTTCTTCCGCTTCCTCTTCGAAGTAAAACGCCAACTCCGCGAACCCATTCCTTGACCCCCAACGCACGGAATGGGTTCCTCCTTTCCCTTTCTTCCATTCTGCAACTTCCTTTCTGCATTCCTCCGTGGTGCGCTGATCTTTTATGTCAGCCTCCTGCCTTTGTACCTCCGAAATCTTCAACCGCGCGCCACCCGCAAATGGTATTCTGGCCCGGTATTTAAAATTCACTCGCCTTACCCCGCCCCTTAGCCTTTCACTTCTCAAAGAGAACACCATGACTGCCCGGATTGAGGATTACGCGCTGATCGGCGATTGCGAGACCGCGGCACTCGTCAGCCGTCATGGCTCCATCGACTGGCTCTGCTGGCCGCACTTCGCCTCCCCAGCCTGCTTTGCCACTCTGATTGGCGCGCCGGAAAACGGGCACTGGCATCTCGCTCCAAAACATTCCATGCGCACCTCGCGGCGCTATGTGGATCACACGCTGGTACTGGAAACCACTTTCCAGACCGAACACGGCCGTGCGCTCCTTCTCGATTTCATGCCCGTGCGCAATTCTCATTCCAGCGTGATTCGCATCGTTCGCGGCCTTAAAGGCCAGGTGACATTCGCGATGCACCTCATCTTGCGCTTCGAATATGGCCGCACGGCGCCCTGGATAACTCGCATGGACGATGGCGGGCTGCGGGCCATCGCCGGCCCAGACATGGCCGTTCTCTATTCCCCGGCGCCACTTGAGGATGAAAAGCACGACATCCGCAGCGAATTCGCCGTTCGCAAAGGCGAATCCCTCGCATTCGTCCTCACCTTCGCTCCTTCCTACGGCCATATTCCCAAACCGGTGGATCCGGAGCGTTCCCTGCGCGACACGGTCGCCTTCTGGAATAAATGGAGCAAACGCGCCCGGCCGGAAACCGAATTCACAGAGGCCATCGAACGCTCGCTGATCACCCTGAAGGCGCTCACGTACCGTCCCACCGGCGGCATCGTCGCCGCCCCCACGACTTCCCTCCCGGAAAGCATCGGCGGACCGCGAAATTGGGACTATCGCTATTGCTGGCTTCGCGATACCACCTTCACGCTCCTTGCCTTGATGAACGCCGGCTATTTCGATGAAGCCCGCGCCTGGCGTGACTGGCTATTGCGCGCAGTCGCCGGCAGTCCCGATCAGGTGCAGATCATGTACGGGATCCGCGGCGAACGCGATTTGCGGGAATGGGAAGCTGGATGGCTCCGCGGATATGAAAACTCCAAACCCGTGCGCATCGGCAACGCGGCTTCCGATCAACTTCAACTGGATGTCTATGGAGAAATCGCCGATGCCCTGCTGCACGGCCACCTGGGCGGCATTCCCCCGGATTCCACGGCGTTCGCTTTGCAAAATTCCTTGACCAGCCATCTCGCCAAAATCTGGCAGCAACCCGACGAAGGCATCTGGGAGGTGCGCGGAGGCGCGCAACACTTTACGTATTCCAAGGTGATGGCCTGGGTGGCATTCGACCGTTCGATTCGCAATGCGGAAAAACTCGGCCTCTCGGACACCGTTCATCACTGGCGCCGCGTCCGCGACCAGATTCACCAGCAAGTTTGCGAGAAGGGTTACAACTCCCGCCTTCGCAGCTTCACGCAATCCTACGGTTCAAAAGAACTCGACGCCTCGCTCCTGCTGATTCCGTTGGTCGGCTTTCTTCCCTGCAGCGATCCCAGGGTTCGTGGCACCATCGAAGCTATCGAAAAAAATCTTATGTGCGACGGCTTCGTCTTACGCTACCGCACGCAATCTGGAAAGGATGGTCTTCCGGCGGGTGAAGGCGCCTTTCTGGCCTGCAGCTTCTGGATGGTCAGCGCCCTGCATATGCTCGGCCGCACTCAGGATGCCAGGCGCCTTTTTAAACGCCTGCTCTCGGTGCGCAACGACGTCGGTCTGCTCGCCGAAGAGTACGATCCAAGATCCAAACGCCAGCTCGGCAATTTTCCGCAAGCGCTCTCCCACATCGCTTTGGTGAACGCCGCTTACGACTTCACGCGCTTCTCCAGCCCCGGCCGCCAGCGCGCCGAACGTCACACGACTCCGGGCGCGGTTCCCCGGCAAAAGGGCCAACCTCCGCGAAAAACGGCGACGTGATGCGCCTTCGTCCTCGCGGACACACTTCACGGCCGTTTTCCGATTGCACCAGTCCCCAACCGCCATCGCCAGGCACTTTTTCTCTACGCAAATTTCTCCCCCGCTCGCCTCACTGATAGACTCTTCTCTACGGAAAAGGGCATGGCCAGGGGAAACTTCGGAGAACGACTAAAACGCGAACGTGAACTGCGCGAGGTGCCACTGGAAGAAATCACTCTGGCGACGCGCATCGGTCCCCGTTTTCTGGAAGCCCTCGAAAACGAGGATTGGGACAAACTCCCCGGCGGTGTTTTCAATCGCGGTTTTGTCCGCTCCATCGCCCGCTACCTCGGCCTTGATGAAGAAGCCTTCCTCGCCGAATACGACCTCGCCCACAACGCCCACGCGCAACTGGTTGAACAGAAGCACGCCGCCCAAAAAATCGAAAATCGCATCCCTCCTACCCCGCTCTGGGTTCCCGTCGCGCTTGCCCTCGGATTTCTTCTTCTGCTCGCCATACTCATTTTTGGTGGCAATTACGCCTGGCGCAAATACAAACAACACTCCACCCCTCGGAATTCCGGAACGCTTTCCGTTCCCGCCGCCAGCCCGGTTGCCAACCCGGCCACGTCGTCGGTCGAATCTCCCCTCGACCTCGCCATCTCCACCAGCGCGCCCAGCCAAGTCCTCGTGCGGGCGGATGGCGCCACAGTCCTCGATACTTCCGTCTTGCCAGGCAAAAATATGCGTTTCTCCGCGAAATCCGAGTTTGCCGTCTCCGTAGACAACTCCAGCGCGGTGTTGCTGGAATTGAACGGCGAAGCCATGCCGCCCATCGGGCCGCCCGGCGCCTCCGGTACAATAGCCTTGACGAGGAAGAATCTGAGGCAGGCCATCGGTGGAAACGCTCAGCCCTGAAGTATTGGACGACTTGCGGCACGGCCGCGCGCCGCGCGAACGCAAGATTGCCGTTTGCACCACCGGCGCGCACCTCCCGCCCGCGGATCGCGCGGAAATACTTTGCGTGCTGGCGGATGATCCCGACGAAATGATTTCCACGCGCGCGCAGGAAGCGCTGCTTTCCGTCGCCCCCGAAGTGGTCCTTGAAGCCATCAAACGCGAAACCGCCGTGCCCGCGCTCTTTTCCTACGCCGCCAAAAAAGCGCAGCGCACTCCGGGACTTGCTGAAGCAATGGCCACCAATAAACACTGCCCGGCGGAATTCCTTGTGCCCATGATTCCTTATTTTTCGCCGGCGATTGTCCAGCATCTGCTGGAAGAACTGGACCGCATCACCGCTCACCCGCCCCTGGCTCTTTTGCTGGAAAATTCCGCTTTCGTCACTCCCGAACAGAAAAAAATCCTGGAAGACTTTCGAAGCACCGCCATCGACGCGGGCCACCTGGCCGATGCGATCGCTGAAGCCGAACCGGATACCGGGCGGCGCCAGACCCTTCTGCAGCAGATCGGCCGCATGACCGTGGCGCAGCGCGTGCAATTCGCCATGAAAGGCAGCTCCGAAGCTCGGCGCACCCTCATCCGCGACTCCAACAAAGTCGTCCAGCGTTCCGTCCTGCAGTCTCCACGCCTCACCGATCAGGAAGTCGAATCCTTCGCCTCCATGGCCAACCTGACCGATGAAATTCTTCGCCTCATCGCCAACAACCGCATTTTCCGCAAAAATTATGTCGTCGTGCGCAACCTGATCAACAATGCCAAAACTCCGCTCGATGTCACGCTGCACATGCTCCCGATTCTGAATGCCGTGGACCTGAAGAAGCTCACGATGAATAAGAACGTCCCCGAAACGCTGCGCTCCACCGCCTTGAAGCTCCAGCGCACACGCGCTTCGATGAAAAAGTAACCGCCCGCCCCGGCCATCGCTCAGTAGGAAATCCCGTGAACCTGCTCTTTAAACTCGCCGCGATGCTTCTGCTCGTTTTCGCTTTTCGCGCTTGCTCTTCCAATAACCCCACAAAAGCTCCGGCCGCTGCCTCAGCCAACGCGTCCGCTTCCCTCCTTGGTACGGAGTGGACGCTCCGCGATATCGCGGGCACTCCCGCGCTCGCCAATCCACAGCCCACACTCCAATTTTCCGAAACCGGTCGCGGCGCCGGAAATGGTTCCTGCAATCGCTTTACGGGCAGCGTGGAAATTTCCGGCGCAAATTTAAAGTTCGGCCCGCTGGCCTCCACGCGCATGGCTTGCATGGAGAATGGCGTCAGCGATCAGGAAGCTCATTACCTGAAAGCCCTCGGCGCCGCCACCCGCTATGCTCTGGAAAATGGCGACCTGCTGATCTATTGTGAAGGCTACGAAAAGCCGCTCCGCTTTTCGCGCGCTGCGCCGGCCAAGCCTTGATGCAAGGCCGGGCGCAAGTTAAATGCAAAACAATCCGAATTCTTCGAACCATTTCTGGAGCTGAGTAAACATGAAATTCAATAACTTGCGACACCCAATGGGGATTGGTCTCTCGCTGGCGGCCTGCGCCTTGCTTCTCATTTATTCAAACGCCTTGCGAGCCGACTCTGATCCATGGACCAAGGATCAAACCGTTCAGCCCGCGGATCTTGCCAAAGAACTCGAAAACTCGAAAACGGCGCCCACCGTAATTTACGTCGGCTTCCAGCGCCTATTTTCCGCGGGACACATCAAAGGCGCGGTCTATCACGGCACCGCCGGCAATCCCGAAGGCCTGAAAGAATTCACTTCCTGGGTCTCCGCTCTCCCGCGCACCACCAGCCTGGTCATCTATTGCGGCTGCTGCCCGATGGAGCGCTGCCCCAACATCCGCCCCGCCTTCAAAACCCTCCAGGATCTCGGCTTCAAAAAAATCCGCGTCCTCCTCCTGCCAAACGATTTTGCAACCGACTGGGCCGCCAAAGGCCTCCCATACGATAAAGCCAATTAGCACCGATCTCTTGTCAATCTCCATTCCACCACCTTTTCGATTTCACTCATCACGCGACGAAAGTGTCATCCCGAAGCCCACACCTTTCGCAGCCACACTGTCATCCCGAAGCCCGCTTGCCGAGAGCGCATTCTGCGATTGGCGCCTTTTGCGGGCTGAGGGATCTGCTGTTAGCTGTCAGCTGTCAGCTTACGTCTTATGGCTCGCGGCCTACGCCCTTTCCCGTCCCATCACCAAAGCCGCCAACAACCCGCCTCTTGTTAACCCTTTCGCAGGCACCACTCTTCGCCCACTCTCTTCCCGCGTGCCTTGCAGGTAATAATCACCTCAGGTCATTACCCCCTCTCGGAGGACTCTCATGCGGAAATGGTCATTGCTCCTGGTGTTTGCGATTGCCTGTGGCTTTGCAGTGTTAGCCCAGGAAAAAGCGCAGTTAAACGAGGACGAAGGTAAAATCCTTGCGCTGGAAAATCTCTGGAACCGCGCGGAGCAAAGCAAAGACATTTCCGCGCTCTCTCACATTTTCGCCCCCACCATGGTCTACGTGGACTACGACGGCACGCTCAAGACCCGCGACCAATTCCTTAACTACGTGAAGAACGACACTTCTTCCCCCGATCAATTGGTCAGCGAAGACCTCGCCATCCACTCTTACGGAAATTTTGCCGTCGTCACCGGCGTCTTTCGCGGTAAGTGGAACAAAGCCGGAAAAATCACCCAACTCCGCGGCCGCTATGTGGACACCTGGGCCAAACTCAACGATTCCTGGCAGTGCGTTTCCGCCCAGGCCACGCTCATCCAATCCCACTAACGCATGCGCAGAGCGTCGCCTTCCGCCGCCTTCGGCGGCAGCGCCTGCTTCTAGTTCACCCTGAGCTTCGGAGGGCAGGCCAGTCAAAGCAAGCCTTCCGAGGCGAGCACTCTTCTCCTCTTCTGCAGCGTGACTCCCCGCGCTCTTCCTTGCTATTCTCGGTGCGTTCTAAATCGCTCCCGGGGTGAACCCAGTGAAACATCGCGTAATCTTCGGTCTGCTTTTAGCGCTCGCCGCCACGGCTTTCGCGCAGCAAAGCGCCACTTCTTATTTCGACGGCAACTCCTGGTGGGCCCACGTAAAATTCCTCGCCGATGATTCCCTCGAAGGCCGCGACACCGGCAGCGAAGGTCTGAAAAAGGCGCAAGCCTACGCCGTCGACCAGTTCAATAAAGCCGGCCTGGAGCCCGCCGGCACCGACGGCTTCTACCAGCGAATCACTTTCAAACAGTCCGAACTGGACGAAGAAAAATCCTCGCTCGCCCTGGTTTCCGGCAGCAATACCAAACCCCTTTCTTTTGCTGACGACGCCTTCTTCAGCACCCGCTCCACCCATGAATCCATCAAGCTGACGGCCCCACTGGTCTTCGCGGGGTACGGACTGACGATTCCCGAAAATCATCTCGACGAACTTGCCGGTCTTGACCTGAAAGGCAAAATCGTCGTCTATCTCGCGGGATCTCCCGCGGACATTCCCACTGCTCTGGCTTCCCATTACCAGACCGCTGGCGAACGCTGGAAGTCCCTGCACGCCGCGGGTGCCATCGGAGTCGTCACCATCCTGAACCCCGCTTCCATGGACATTCCTTGGTCGCGCATCTCCCTGAACCGCAACCATCCTTCCATGGAGCTCGCGGGCGATGAATTTAACGAAACGCCCGGCCTGCAGGTCGGCGTGATTTTCAATCCCGCTTCCGCGGAAAGTCTCTTCGCGGGCTCTGGCCACACCTTCGCGGAAATCGCCGCTCTGGGAAAAGATCGCAAGCCGCTTCCGCATTTTGCGCTCGCCACTTCGCTGAAAGCCGAAGCCACCATCCTCACCACCAAGGTGGAATCGGCCAATCTTGTGGGCAAGCTTCCAGGAACGGATCCCGTGCTCAAGGATCAATACGTGGTTCTTTCAGCCCACATCGACCACGTCGGGATCGGCGCGCCCATCAAGGGCGATAAAATCTACAACGGCGCGATGGACGACGGTTCCGGCAGCGCAGTGGTCATGGACATGGCCGCCAGCCTGAAGGCCCATCCGGAAAAACTGCGGCGCTCGATTCTTTTTCTGCTGGTCACCGCCGAAGAAAAAGGTCTGCTCGGCTCCCGCTATTTCGCCACACATCCCACGGTGCCGGTGAAATCGATCGTCGCGGACATCAACATGGACATGTTTCTGCCGATTGTCGCCATGAAAGAACTCAAAATCCTGGGATTGGACGAATCAGACCTGGGCACGGAAGCCGCGAAAATCGCCGAAAGCATGGGCATCAAGCCCATCCCGGATCCGCAACCGCTGCGCAACGCCTTTATCCGAAGCGACCAGTACAGCTTCATCAAGCAAGGCATTCCGGCCGTGAAAATTGATGTCGGCTTCGACCTTGGTTCCCCCGAGGAAGCGGTCTTCAAGGACTGGCTGACCAACCGCTATCACGCTCCATCCGACGACATCAACCAGCCCGTGAACCTGCAAACCGCGGCCACCTACGAGGAGTTCACCCGCAGGCTGCTCGTCGCCACCGCGAATCAAACCGCCCGGCCGCAGTGGAAGCCAGACTCTTTCTTCCGCCGCTACGCGGTGAACTAAGCCCGAACCACTTTCGTTTCTTTTTAATGGGCACCAACCGGCGCCACAACCCAGACGTACTCCAGCACTCCGCTGCCGCTGTTGGTCACGTTGTGCCGCGTAGCAGGCGGAATATAGGCCAGCATTTTTTCATGCAGAGGAACATCGCTGCCGCCCTCGATGTTCGCCACGCCGCTTCCGTACAGAATCACCAATGCTTCCTCATTTTGATTGGTGGAGTGCCACCCCACGCTTTCTCCAGACTTGAGCTTCACCGAACCGCCGCGCATCCCGCTGGTCTGCGGCGCCCCCTTCAACAATGGGCAATCGCCTGCCGTGCAATCCAGCGCAAATGTCATCGGCCCTTTCGAGGCGGGGTTCTGCGTGGCACGCACACCGAGCCCAAGTAATAGAACCAACCCGGCCGCGCCGACTATCAACCTTCTATTCATGCTTCCTCCAGGGAATCCCCGGTTGAATATGACATGACGCGGAGGTTCTGTATCCAAATTTTGGGGTAGACTGGCGGTTGTCTGCTCATTTCGAAATTCTGAGGTGTGCATCCACTTCAAACCAGGCGAATTCACGTGAAGATCGATGTGCTGCGAAAGCTTTGTTTGTCTTTACCCGGATCCACGGAACAAATCCAGTGGGCAGATCATTTGCTCTTCAAAGTGGGCGGCAAAATGTTCGCCATCACCTCGCTGGAACCGTCACCTGTCTGGCTCTCCCTGAAAGCCAATCCGGAACAGTTTGCCGAACTTGTCGAACGCCCCGGCGTGATTCCCGCTCCCTACCTGGCCCGCGCAAAATGGATCGCTTTGGAATCGCGCGAAGCGTTAAGCCATCCGGAACTCGAGGCTCTGCTTCGTGAGTCCTACGAACTGGTGCTGGCAAAGCTGCCCGAAAAGGCGCGCCGGGCCGTTGCCACAGGCCGGGCCCCAATATCCAAAAAATCCGCAAAACCGCGCAAGCCTCGGCGTTCCCTCAAACGCTAGCGCCGCCGGAAATAACACCAACCGCAATTCCATCTCCAGAGTGTTGTGAGAATCAGCGCAGTTGCAGATTTCCTGCGCAACGGTATAGTTCGTGGGATTTTTATTGATTGGGAAATTAGAGCGGTCCAGCCTAGGCCATCGCCTTGGAGCCCAGTGGCTTTCGCAGCGGCCGCGCGCCCGGCGTCGGAAACGTCATTTTCCAGAAATTCGATTCCGAATTCACAAACTCCACGCCAACGTAAAAATGTCCGTCGCGCTCTTTCTTCGCGTACACCACGCGCGATTCAATCGAACGATTCGTATTTTCGTTCACCAGCAGCAGGTCCTGCCCGGCAACCACCGGCTCATCCATAACCAGTTGTCCGCCCTGCTGGTTGATCGAACGCGTCGCACACCGGACGCAAAATTTCTCGCCCTGCTCATTGGCTCCGTGCACAATCACGGGGAGGGTCATCGTCACACGCAGGGTGCGCCGACGTTCGCGATAACGAAAATGTAGAACGCCCATGGGGACCTTCCTGCTGCCGAATTGATCGGTCCGCCTGGCCGCGCTCCTGCTTGCCTTCCAGAGAAACCTGCACGCTTCGTTTGATAGAACGGATGTGCTTTGCTTCCGGACAACAACTCAGGTGCGGCTGAATCTGCGGATCATTCTGCCCTGCAGCTCGCTTCCAGGACAATAGCTGAGCCGTACTAAAATACAACCATAGTTTCCAGTACGCCAGTACTTCTTCTTAGGATTGCCCAAAAAACTTTTTCCACAGAGGGACCGCCCACCGTCCTCCGCTACAACTGAGCCGAAAACCTCTCGCCCGGATCTCCGGGAAAACTTGCCGCGGCACGTATGCTGCGTCGTACGAAGCCTATACCTATGCCTATTATTTTGTGCAGCTTGCAGGTGAAAGCCCGGTGAAACATCACTTGAGCAAGAGCACGATTTCCGCCCGCAGCGGTTTCCTGCCCACTTCCAAAATCGCCAGCGTCACCGGCAGGTGAAACCTTCGAGGCCCGGCGCTCCCTGGATTGAGGTACAGCACGCCCCCACGTTCATACTGCTCAGCCTGGTGCGTGTGCCCGCTGACCACCGCCTGCACCCCGGCAGCCTCCGGCTTCAAGTCCAGGTGCTGCAAGTTGTGCAGCACATAAAAGCTCGTTCCGTCCGCTTCCACAAGCGTCGTCGCGGGCAACTCCTGCGCCCACTCCTCTGTATCCACGTTCCCGCGAACCGCAAACACCGGCGCGATCGTTTTCAGCTGCGCCAGAATCTCCGCGCCGCCGACATCTCCCGCATGGATAATCAGGTCCATCCCGCGCAGTGCTTCCACCGCTTCAGGGCGCAGCAATCCGTGTGTGTCGGAAATGATGCCCAGTCGTATGGCAGCCTCCGATGCACTCAGTCTTGTTCGCGGTATTCCTCAGGCACGTCGTCTTCGGGAAACTGGCGCGTCCTAACTTCGCCCTGATCCGGATCCGGCGCGTTCTCCACGCCCGCCACCGCCTCCGCTTCCAGTGTCTGCCCTTCTTCCAGCAGTTCCGCCACGCTTTCCGAATCCGCCCCAACGCGGGTGGAGATTCCCTGTGTATCCCCGGATTGCCCCCCGCTTATCGCTCCAAGCCCTCTGCGCTGGTAGCCCACCAGTTCCCCAGCTTCGGCTCTTCCGCGGGGACGCTTCCGCACAGCCTTTTTTGCAGCGGCTTTTTTAACCGCCAGCTTCGGCCGCGCCGCCGCTTTCTTGGCCTTCACCTTCGCCTTCACTTTCGCCTTCGCCCGTGGCGCCGCCTTCTTCTTCAGCTTCTTCTTCGTCTTCTTCACGCCTTTTTTGCTAGCCATGTTCATCGCTCCCGTCCAGAGTCTACCACCGGCGCTTCCTCACGGCGATTCTCACCGCTGCGGTGGAATTTTCCCCGCCACCGAATATAATGCAGGAAGAAAACCATCTTGCACACCGGGTAAGCAACATCGTGCTGCACGCATGGGGAGCCGTCTATCCATGAATAAAGAAGAGCTACGCGCGCGAGTGGAAGAAGTGGGCATCGTTCCCGTGATCCGCACCTCCTCCGCGGAAGATGCGCGTTTCGCCGTGGAAGAAGTCGCCCGCGGCGGTATCCCCATCATCGAAGTCACCATGACCGTTCCCGGCGCCATCGAAGTCATCCGCGAATTAGCGAAATCCGTGCCCGGCGTGATCCTCGGTGCCGGCACCGTGGTGGACACGCTCACCGCCAGGCAATGCCTGGACGCCGGAGCCCAATTCATCAGCAATCCCGCTCTCGACCTGCCCACCGTGGAACTCATTCAGAAAAACAGCCAGGTCATCATGATGTCCGGCGCGCTAACCCCCACCGAAGTCCTCAGCGCCTGGAAGGCTGGAGCCGACTTGGTCAAAGTCTTTCCCTGCTCGCTTGTCGGCGCCGATAACTACATTCGCACCCTCAAGCGCCCCTTCCCGCAAATCCCCCTGATCGCCGCCGGCGGCGTCAATCAGCAGAATGCCGCGCACTATATTCTTGCGGGTGCCGCCGCTCTCAGCGTTGGCAAGGAACTCATCCCCATGGAATCCATTCTGCTTCACAAGCCCGATCGCATCCGCGAATTAACCAAGCGCTTCGCCACCATCATCCGCACCACCCGCGCCCGCCTCGCCGAAGCCCAGGCCCAGTCCACCGCCTCGCATTAAATGTAGGACCGGCCTTCCGAGGCCGGCCGCTTATCTCGCGGCCCAACGCCACCTCAAAATTCCAAATGCAACCGCAACGTCGGCACAGTCACCGGCCCGCGATCCGCGTTGTATCCCGGGTGCACCGCATACTGCAATCCCACCGCCGGAAAAATTCCCCGCCACACATGCACCGTATAAAAACTCTCCAGGATATTCTCCCGAGCATAATTCAGCTTGCCGTCCCCCAGCAGAAATCCCAATCCCCCATCCGCCAGATACGTCGCATGATCGCGGCTGATGCCATTGCTCACAAACACCAGTCCCACGCGGTCATACTTCCGTCCCCAACGCTTGCCATTTCCCCCCGCGCCAATCTGCCACGTCTGATCCACTTCCGTATAGGCATACGATTCGTGCCGGCCCTCGTTCCATCCCCAGCGCCCGAATAGTCCGATCCATTCGGCAAGCGGCTGCTCAAAATTCACGCCGAAGCCGTATTTCACCGTCGTCTGCTCCGGATGGTTCGTGATTTCTGGCACCGGCGTCGTTGGATCCGCCAGCCAGGAGTCCACGATGTCCCGATAGTCCCCCATGTTCGCGTGATTCACATACGACAGCATCCGCAAGGTCCCCGCTGGGAGTTTTTTCTGTACCTTTCCGTGCAGCTCCAGTTCAATATTCTCCGCCCTCGCGCGGCCCATATCCGCATCCAGGTGAATTCCATTGGCAACCTTGGGCATCAGCGCTTCCGCGAACCGCACCACGTAATTATGGTTGTGATATTCCACCAGCGCGGCATACGTAAAGCCCCGCGTATCGGCGGCATAGTCATACGCGCCGTTGTTGTCCACTGCCCAGTTCATGAATTGGAAATTCGTGTCCGAGCCGTACGTATTAATGTCGAAAAAATCCGCCAGGCTCATCTTGCCGAAGCGGATTTCTATTCGATGTTCCGGAAGCTCCCGAAACAGCGAGTACGGCGTGCGTTCTGACGATACCTTCGCCTTGCCCAGTGGAATGATCTGGTGCCACATCAGCCGCGCCACGTAGGGCGCCTTGCTCAGCGTCGGATTCCGCACCACATCCAGATTGAAAAAACCCGCCACGCCCAGCGCCTCGCCCAGCCCGTGCCCGCCGGTTTCCTGGATATCGCAAAGAAATTCCGTCGTGTTCGTCAGGCGGTAGCCCGTATAGAGCGTGAGCACCCGCGAACTGGCATCCTGCGCCTCTGGCGTCAGGCTGTTCTTCCCCTGATAGGGGGAATGAAAGTTGGGATGCCACTGCGAAATAAAATTCGCCTGCCCGGAAAGCCACAGACGGTCCCACTCCTTGTGAGGAAACATGATCGGCGTTGAACTGTCATTGGCCGTGCTGGATGCGTCCTTCGATTCGGTTGCGTCGCTCGCCGCGCTGCCATTTTCCTGCGCGCGCAGCGGCGAGAGAAAAAAGACCAGCCCCAGCCCAAGCAAAGCAAACCTCCAAAGGGTGGTCTTCCAACCTTGTTTTCCAAAATTTTTCATCTTCAGAAAGTTTTCATCTCGTTGGAAGTTGCATCCAGGCCAATCTCCAATGCGTCTCCGTATGCGCAGTGCGCAAACTCTGCCTCGAACACACTCATGGAGGAATCGATCCACACCGCGACCAACCGCGACCCCGGATTTCCGTCCCCGGTTATCCAAACGCGGTACAAGGAGGATGCCCGAACGGCATAATCTTTTTCGTGAACAGGTTGTAACAAGGATATCGCTCGCTCTCCGGATGCGCAGCATGGCTCTCTAGCAAGCGCCGCGCTCAGGCGGTCCGTCACACGGAAGACGGCTGTAAACTAGCGGGCTCCAAAATGGAGGTTCCGGTTTCAGTTGGCATCCCTTCATATAGAATCAGGGCCGCGGCGTTTCCGGCCCGCTTTCGTTGCTTTCGGCAACTTGATCTTGATACCATACCCCCATAGGGTAGTCAAATAAAATGTCAAATATACCAAGAGAAAAACTCGAGCTAGTTTCCCGCACGAAAAAGGTCATCGGCCAGATGGAGTCCGTCCTTCGCGGCCTGGAGGAAGATGCGCACTGCGCAGATGTCCTGCAGCGCCTGGCGGCGGCCCGCGGCGCCATCAACAGCCTCATGGGCGAACTAATGGAAAATCACATCCGCAACCACATGCCGCGCAAAACAAAATCCTCGGCGGAAGCGGCCGAGGACCTGGTGGAAATCGTGCGGACCTATCTGAAGTAGGCCTGGCCCGGGTTTTACGGCTCGCGTTGCACGATCTGCATCGCGTTCACCCGCGCGTGGTCAATCGTCAGTCCCCAGTGCAGATGCGGCCCCGTCACCCGCCCAGTTGCCCCCACCTTGCCGATCTCCGCGGACGCCTCCACGGCATCGCCCGCCTTCACATCGATCGCCGAAAGATGCGCGTACAGCGTATAAATCCCAAACCCGTGGTCAATCACCACAGTGTTCCCCGAATAGTAGAGATTCTCCGCAATCACCACTTTTCCCGCTTGCGCTGCAAACACTGGCGTGCCTGCCAACGCCGGAAAATCCACCCCCGCGTGCGGAGATCGCGCTTCCCCGTTCAGCACCCTTCGCCGCCCGAAGTTCCCACCCGTTTCCACGCCCTTCAGCGGCAGCACGAACTTCCCCTTCCACAGCATCTCCGGCGTCACGGTATCGTAAACCGCCTTCATTTTTTTCTGGTCTTCTTCCGCGCGCTTCATCTGCTCCGGGTCCGGCTGCACATATTGTTTATCTACCTTCAGTCGCTCCGTCGGAAATTTCCCCGGGCGTACCATAATCGGCACGCTGCACACCACGGGAGTCCCGCCGGTTCCCGTCCAGGACAACTTCCACTCATAACTCCCCGGCGCCTTCTCCAGGTCCACGCCCAGCAAGGCGTGCAGTGTCTTCGACCCAGGAGCTTCCCGCCACAGCGGCACGCTGCGGTCTCCCCAGTCTGCCTTGATCTCCACCGCCTCAGTCGCTCCGGAAATCTCCGCCAGCAGCAGGCTCCCCTGCGTCGTGCTCCCTGCACTCACCTTTGCGATCACGCCAGCGCCGCACGCCTTTTTCACCGGCGCCGCACCGCCCTTCGTGGTCGCGCCGGCAATTGCCGGCATCCACAAAGCAGCCACCAGAATTACGCTCGTTTTTTTCAAAACTTCCCGCCTCCTGTGTCCGCAACTCTCACGCTGCCAAGCGCATAGCCATAGTTTGCGCCCATGTGATGCCAGTCACTGAGAAATTGTGGCGTGCGTCGCAAACTTCGAACTGCGATGGCCAACAGACGATCTACGGGAGTGGTCTTGATCGTCGCGCTGCTCGCTTGGTCCGTCAACCAGCGAGTCATGGCGTGCCCTGGCCTCCTATCTCGAGCAGCAGCTGTGGCGCCGGCAGGATCCCCACCTGCCCCCAATCCTGAACCCTCCGTTTCGCGCCACAACTGCTGCCCTCTCGAGAATAAGCATCTCAAGGCTGCCCAGCCCTCGTCCCATTCCGAATGCAAAATGCATGAAAAAATGGACCTGAGTTGCTGCTCAATCGCCAGCCATCTCTCCCTGCGCCAGCCGCCCTTCCAGAGAGTTTCTTCAGCGCAGTGGAATGTCATACTCGTCGCAACCGTGAGCCTGCACACGCTGGCGTCGGCCCTCCAAATCAATTCTCCCGACTCTTCTGAGCAATTCCCGCCCGAAAGCCCCGGCAACTTACAAACCGTCCTGCGGACCTGAACCCCACTCCTCGATTCATCGCACTCCGTGGAATTCCGCCTGGGACGCGTCTCCCAGAATACAAACCATTCCAAAAATTTTGAGGAGAACCCATGAAAGTCCGTAGCTTAGCTGCAATTTCCATTCTCGCGCTGGCCGCATGGTTGCCCCTTCAGGCACAACAGCCGTCCGCGCCCGCTGGCCCCGCCCAAAAATCTCAAGCACCCCCAACAGATAGCGCAGAGAAACCCTCGGCAAAGCACGATTGCTGCTGCGCAGCCAAGGACGCAGCCGCACAAGCTGCCTCCGCTACTTCCGATCAAAAAGCCAAGGGCTGTTGCCACAGCAAACCTGCAAATGAGGCGAAGGCCTCCTGCTGCGATGGCAAAGATCCGAAAGACATGTCCTGCTGCCCCAAGAAAGACTCGTCCGCCACTTCCGCGATGAATTGCTGCCAAGGCATGAAAGAAGCGCAGTGCTCCGCCAAAGGCAGCAAGTCCTGCTGCAACGGTATGACGGCCCAAAACGCCAAGGAATGCTGCGCGGGAATGGCGGATCACTGCCCCGCCCCAGCCAGCGGAAAGTAACAATCCCAACAAAAAAACGGCTCCGGATTTTTCCGGAGCCGTTTTTCCTTTCGGGCGGTCCACCATAAAAAAATAATTTACATCTTCAGGCCCAGCACCCGCACCAGCTTGTCCTGCAATCGCTTGATCTCCGTCTCCCGCGCATGTTCTTCCCGGGTGCGATCGTTCAGCGCTTCCTTCAACAAGCTCAGATGCTGCCGCAATTCCATCTGTCCCAGCGCCACCCGGCTCAGCGCCCACAGCGCTTCTTTCTGCTCGGAGTCCAGCTCCCGCGGTTGCCGGTCAATCACGCATAACGTGCCCAGGGCAAATCCGTCTTCGTTGATAATCGGAGCTCCGGTATAAAACCGGATGTGCGGCTCCCCCACCACTAGCGGGTTATCCTTGAACCGCGGGTCTTTCAGCGTGTCCGGCACCACGAACAAGTCCTCCTGCTGGATCGCATGCGCGCAAAACGACGTCTCCTTTGGCGTCTCGCGAATCTGCACTCCCACCCGCGATTTGAACCACTGCCGGTGATCATCCACCAGCGACAGCATGGCGATCGGCGTATTGCAGATATACGCAGCCAGCGTCACAAGGTCATCAAAGGTCTGTTCCGGTTCGGTATCCAGGATTGCGTAGCGGTCCAGCGCTGCAACTCGGGCCATTTCGTGAGAGGGAGCAGTTGTATCCATGGCTGCCTCCGCAGACCTGCTGGGGCATGGCGCAGGCTTGGAAGGGGCATCATACTCCAGCAAACCAGCCCCGGGAAGCAACTCCCATCACATTGAACCGACCCACCCGCAAGCCTCACGCCTCGTTTAGACTGTCCCAGAGCGATCGCGATGAACCCGATCGCTGGAGAAGGCCCATGGGTGAGAAGTCGCGCTATGCTGGATTAGTTTTGATGTTGTTCCTGCTTTACCAGCCGTTGAGCCCGGCGCAAAAAAGCACTTCGCCGCTCGCCCAAAACGATCAGGAACGTCGCAGCTTCGCGCAGAATCTCGCGCGGGCCATCAACGCCGCCGAAGCAGATTACTTCAAATCCCACCAGATCTACGCCACTTGGGAGACCCTGATGGGCCTGGGTGATTTTTCGCAGTCCGGCACCCGGTTCGCCTCTCCTGACTTTCCCACCGTGGCCCATGCCTTGTATGGCAGCGGGCCGGAAATCGTCCCAGGCTGGCGCCTTCGTCTGCTCGTATCTAAAAACGAAAAATCCTACGACGTCTCCATCGAAGATGTGAACGACCTGAAGTGTGGTTATGCGGTGATTACTGACGAGCGCGGAAAGATTCGCCGTGGGACTTTCCTGGAATGTCCGGCTCCGTAAACCCGGCGCGTTGCCGCAATTGTGGTCGCGGCTGGCTCAATCCCCAGCCGAAAGGCCCCGCTTCGCTTTCTTGCTGCACTTGCAGCGGCAGGATCGAGAAATACTTGTGGCGGCACGGTTCGCAGCGGAAGGCCGGTATGCGCAACTTGCGCCACACAAACGCTGTCACAGAATCCACATACTCCGGCGAAATACGCTTCAACGCGAGATTTCCGCAAATCGGGCAGTGCGCATGTAACGAACGGCTCAGCGGCATAATCCTCGCGTGAAACCTGCCCCGGCAACCCTGGCATCTCCACGGATATACACCCATCGCGCTCAAAATATAATCCGCCGTGTTTTGCCGGCGCGACCTGCGCGCTCCGTCTCGCCTACAGATTGGGCATCTCATGGGTTGGCTGGGATCACGCTCCGATTTCGCCAAAGATTAGGACAATGTCATGCTGGTGGCAATAGCCAGTTGTACCGGGCTCTCCGGGTACAATGGTTCCAGAGGGTACTATGCCAAACTACACCGACGAGCATGCCTCCGCCGGCATTGCCGCTAAACTTCCCGAGCTGGAGACGTGGCCCAATCAATATCCCGGATACGTCATCACCACTCGCTTTCCGGAATACTCTTCCGTCTGCCCCAAAACCGGTCTGCCCGACTATGGCACCATCATCATTCAGTACAAGCCCCGCAATGCCTGCATCGAGCTTAAGTCGCTCAAAATGTACCTGCTTGCCTATCGCAACCTGGGCATTTTTTACGAAAACGCCGTCAACAAAATGCTCAACGATATTGTCAAAGCCACGCAACCCGAGTGGTGCGTCATCCGCGGCGAGTTCACTCCCCGGGGAGGCTTAAACACCTCCATCTTCGCCCGCTGGCCCCAACGCAAGGGCGCCCCGGGGCGGAAGAAGAAGAGGTAAGACTCCCGGCACCTTCCCGCGACGGAGAATTAGACTTCGCTGTCGACTCGTTGGATAATTCCGAGGTCAGCATCTCAATCCCATTGCCCTTATCTGAGGAGGGAGAATGAGCATTTCTCCAAATGTTCCCAGTCCGCAAGAGTCCTACCACTACGACAGTGGTAGCGCCGGCACTCCGCGATGGATCGCCATTCTTTTCGCCGTGCTTGTTGCCGCGATGGGAGCCATGGCCTATGCGGGTTATTCCGTGCAAACGCGGCTGGAACAGGAAGTCCTGAAGGCCGAAGACCAGAACAAAATCCTCACCGCGCAGCTCGAACAGGCCAATACCCGCCTGGCCGATCTGAAGGGCCAGATGGAAGTCACCTCGCAGAAAATCGGCATGACCCAGAACGAAATCGCCGATGCCCGCAGCCGATCCGAGGCCATACGCAAGCAGCAGGCCGCCAGCGACGCAAAGCTCACCCAGCAGATTGCCGACACCCAGAAAGAAAGCGCCGCCCAGATTGGCGCTGTGGCCACCGACGTGACTGGCGCAAAAAAAGATATCGAGTCCACGCGCACAGACCTGGAAGCCACCAAATCCAAGCTCGACCGCGCCACCGGCGACATGGGCGTGATGAGCGGCCTGATCGCCCGCAATCACGACGACCTGGAAGAACTCAAGCGCCGCGGCGACCGCAACTATTACGAATTTAACCTCGACAAATCCGCCAAGTCGCCCCAGCGCGTTGGCCCGGTGCAGCTTAAGCTCAACAAGACCGACCAGAAAAAATCCCGCTACACCATGACCGTGCTGGTCGACGACAAGTCCATCGAGAAAAAAGACAAGACCGCCGGCGAACCTGTTCAGTTTTACGTGAAGGGTGCCGCGCGCCTGGCCCCATACGAAATCGTCGTCTTCGACGTCAACAAAAACCAGGTCACCGGCTACCTCGCAACTCCCAAGGACCTGAATAGCGCGCCAGCCGCCGCGCCCGCTCCAGCCGCGGCCCCGGCAAAACAGTAATTTTCCCGGCGCCGCGCTGTTCGGTCTCCCGGCGCCGGACCCTTTCCATTCGCCACCAACGCAAACCCATACAAAACCTGTCATTGCGAATCCCGTTTGCCTTCTAAACGGGGTGGGGAACCTGCTTTTCTCTTCGACCGGCTCGCCGCTCACAAACGCACAAAATCTCATAGTCCTGTGTCCGCCTGAGAACGCAATTCTGGAAACTCAGCCCGGCGCGGGGCTTTAGTGTTTCCCCACAGGACGCTACGATTTTCCTTAGCACTCCACCCGTGCGACGGAGGATCCCCCATGCGCCTGCGAACCCTGCTCTGCCCGATTCTCCTCTTCGCTGCGCTATGCTCCGCGCTGTCCCACGGCATCGCCGCCCAGGCTCCGCTGGAGCCCGCGCAACTCCCCGCGCGCACCATCTTCTATCTGATCTGGCGTGGCACTCCCGCCGCCGATGCCCGCCGCACCAACGCGCTGATGAGCCTCTGGGACGACCCGGATTTCGCTCCCGTCCGCGCCGCCATGCTGGACTCGCTGATGAACGACTCCAAGAAGCAGCCAGATAAACCGTCCCTCTCGCGCGAAGCAGTCGCCCAATACGCCACGCTCCTCGACAACCCTTTCACCATCGGCTATCTCCCGCGTCCGGAAGCCTCCGCACCAAAAACTGCTGCTCCGGGCGCCGCCGCTCCTCCCGCCTGGGACGGCACTTTTCTCGTTTACGATCGCACCGGTAAAGAAGCGCTCCTCTCCAAGGCCGTCCTGCGCATGCGCGCAGCGGGCACCGACATTCCTAAGTTGACCGAGTTGACCATTGCCGGCGTCCCGTCCCTCAAGGTCGAACGAAAGTCCGGCACCACCTATTGGGCAGAGACCGGCCAGTTCGCCGTATCCGCCGCCGAGCCCAGCGTCTTTGAAGAAGTCCTCAAACGCATCGCCGCAAACCCCACCGGCAGTTCCCTGGCCGATTCCGACGCCTATCACGAAGCCAAGCCTCTCCTTGCCGGAGGCGTGATGGAATTTTTCCTCCGTGTGCCGCAAGTCAAGGAGATGACCGGGGCCTCCGCATCCACTTCGCCGCAACTGGCCGCGTTCTGGAAAAGCTTCCGCCTCGATGCCATCCACGTTTTCGCCGGACATATCTCTCTCGAAGGCACGCGCACCCGCTTGCAGGGAGGCGTTCTCGGCGACACCGCCGAAGGCTCTTTGTTCGACATCTGGGCCGCGGGCCAAAGCCAGCCCGAATCGTTGGCCTTGTTGAATGCAGACACGGTCTACTACAACGAATCGCAACTCAGCCTGTTGGGTATCTACAATACGATAAAACGTGCTCTAACCCAGCCCGGCTCCAATTCCGCTGCCATCGCCACCACCGTTGAAAATTCCGTTCAGACTCGTATCGGCATGCCGCTGCCGGACGCCTTTTCGTTAACCAGCGGTGAGTTTGGCACGCTCCAGTCCAGCCCGATTCTCGATCCCGACAAAAAAAATGTGTTCGCAGGGATTCGCAACAAACCGGACGCCTTGAAGCTAATGCGCACTATCTTCAGCGATCAACTCACCTCTGAACACAACGAAGGCAACGTCACCTATCTCAAGATTTCGTTGAAAGGCAGCCAGGGCACCAAGGGTGTCGCGCAATGGAAGTTCTATCACCTCGCCATGACTCCCAATCTCCTCATCGGAGCCGACAATAGCGATACGCTCCACGCCACCATCGAGCAACTCTCCGCGGGAGGCGCTTCGCTGCCCAAGAATTTCCAGGCCGCGCGCTCCCAGTTCCCCGATAAACTCAACGGCTTTTCCTATTTTGATCTCCAGAAACTGGATTGGCCGGCGCTGAAACAGCGTATGGCGGATCAAGCAGCCAAAACTGCCGCCGCCACTAAAACCACCGATGGGGACCAGAAAGCCAAGCAGTTCAATGGCTGGCTCACCAACGTAGATCCCGCCGTCTTCCCGCGCCATCTCCACTCCATGACCGGCGCATCCTGGAAAGACGCAACCGGCGTCCACTTTGACGAGTGGGTGGATTAATCGCGGCATGACGAAAGGGCGCCGCGGAATCCGTCTGAGCTTTTTTGCGGTCCTCTTCCTCGTTTGCGCGGCCTCCGGAAACGCCCAAGAAACGCAAACTCCCACCGGCCCCACGATTCAAATAAAAGTCGCGCGCGTCAACGTCGGCGTCGTGGTCACCGATCCGAAAGGAAATTTTGTTGAAGGCCTGACCCGCAACGCCTTCCACGTTTTCGATAATGGTGCAGAGCAGCCCATCACCGAATTCGCGCCCATCGAAGAGCCCGGCCAGGTGCTGCTCCTCGTGGAGGCCGGCCCCGCCGCCTATTTCCTGCAGGACGCCAATCTTTTCGCCGCCAACACCATGCTCAAGGGCTTATCCCCCGGCGATCGCGTCGCCATCGTCCGCTATACAGACGCTCCTCTTCCCATTCAGGATTTCACCGCGGACAAAAGTGCGGCGCAGATGGCGCTCGACAGCATCCGCTTCAACCTTGGCTTCGCGGAGTTAAACCTTTCCAGCAGCCTGTACACCGTGCTCGATTGGCTGGCGCAAGTTCCCGGCAAAAAAACCATCGTCTTGATTTCCACCGGAGTGGACACCTCGCCCAACGCCGCCATGTCTGCGCTGCAATCCCGCTTGCCCACAGGCGATGTGCGCGTTTTGTGCATTTCCACCAGCGGCCCGCTCCGCAACGGCAAGCAAGGCAGCAAAGCGAAGGTACAGCAGACCCAGGAAGAATTCGCCGTCGCCGACCAGCGTCTGCAATGGATCGCCAACTCCACCGGCGGCCGCGCCTATTTTCCGCTCAGCGCCAAAGCCTTCGAAGAAACCTATCGTGAAGTGGCGCAGATCGTCCGCCACGAATACAGTCTGGCATTCGCGCCGCCCGCCGCCGACGGCGCTATCCATCAAATCGAACTGAAAGTGAACTCCCCGGGAGCGCCAGGAAAAACCAAACCCCCGGAATACCGCGTAGACCACCGCAAAGCCTACCAAGCCCCCAACGAATAGCTATGCGTGTAAAGCCAACATTGTCATCCTGAGGGCCGCGGTTTACGCGGTCCGAAGGATCTCAACCTAAAGTCCTACCACAAACTTCCCAGCGCCCCTCACACCCCTACTCAAACTCCTTCATCATCTTCGCCATCTGAATCAGCCGCCGATCCACCTTCCCAAACACCGTCTGATCCTCAAAACTTCCATCCCCGTTCCGATGTCCCGCGGCCTCTCCCGTCAGCAACTCAATTCCCTGCTCAATCCGCGAGATCGGCCAGATATGAAACTTCCCCCCGCTCACCGCTTCCAGCACGTCTTCGCGCAGCATCAGATCCTCAACGTTTGCCGAGGGAATCATCACGCCCTGGCTGCCGGTTAATCCCATAATCTTGCAGGTATCAAAAAAGCCTTCGATTTTTTCATTCACGCCTCCGATGGCCTGAATGTCGCCCTTCTGGTTCAGCGATCCGGTAACCGCAATGTCCTGCCGCAGCGGGAATTCCGAAAGCGCGGAAAGCAGCGCGTAAACCTCTGTCGAACTCGCGCTGTCTCCATCCACTCCAGAATAAGACTGCTCGAAACAAATACTCGCCGCCAGCGACAGCGGTTTGTCCTTTGCGAAGCAGCTTCGCAGATACCCGGCAATAATGTGCACGCCCTTGTCGTGGAACCTGCCGCTCAAATTCGCTTCGCGCTCAATATTGATCAGTCCGGCCTTGCCCAGCGCCGCGCTCGCCGTGATGCGTACCGGCTTGCCAAACGAATACCCGCCGATTTCCAGCACGCTCAGGCCGTTCACCTGGCCAACGCAGCTTCCGGCTACATCCACCAGCAGCGTCTTTTCCTCAATCATTTCCCGGATGCGCGTTTCCACCAGGTTATGCCGCTCCATCTTTGCGGCGATCGCGGATCGCACATGCGCCGCGCGCACCACATTTTCCCCCGCCGCCACTGAAGCGTAGTGCGCCTCGCGTGCCAGGTCCGCAATGTCCACAAATCGCGCGGTCACCTTGTTGCGCCGACCCGCTCTTCGCACGCCGTATTCCAGAATCGCCGCAAACGCGCCCCGGTCAAACGGAAACAAATTTTCTTTTTCGCTCAGCGCCCGAAGCCGCCCGGCGTATTCCTCGATCACGCCATCCGTCATCGGCATCTCTTCGTCAAATTCCACGCGCACCTTGAAAATCTTGCGGAAGTCTTCCTCGTAGTCGTAGAGCACTTCGTAAAGATCCCGATCGCCGATCAGGATCACCTTCACATTGATCTCCACCGGCTCCGGTTTCAGCGCGGTCGCGGTGAACGGGTAAAAAACTTCCAGCGGCTGAATTTCCAGCCGGTTGTGATTCAGAGTCCTCTTCAGCGCCCGCCAAACGCCTTGCTCCGATAGCGCTTCGATCGCGTACATAATCAGGAAGCCGCCATCGGCGCGCAGCAATGATCCGCCGCGCAGATCCATGAAATCGCTGCTCCAGCCGCCCCGCGAATCGTATGCGCGTTGAATCGTTCCAAAAAGATTTGCGTAGCTTGGCGTGGTCTCGAAAATCACTGGCGAAGTGTTTTCGCTGTTGTGCGCAAGCAGGACGTTCACTCCGTACATCCGGAAGGGATCGCGCTCCGGCGCTCCTGGCGACTTCGGCTGGATCTCCGGCGTCTCCGGAGCCGGTTCCTCTTCGCCCTCGCGCTCCTTGAACGGGCCCAGATTATCAAGAATGTGGTGGCGCACTTCTTCCAGGTATTCCGTCATTCCGGACCCCGGATATTTTTCCTTCAACTCCTCAATCACCCCGTCCACCAGCACCGAAGCCGCTTCCTGCTCCAGGTAACTCAACTCGCTCGCCAGTTCGCGCGATAGCGTCAATGTTTTCCGGTAGACCACCGTAAATTCTTGGCGAAACTGCTCATACTTTCGCTCGATCTCTTCCGCAACCCCAGTCTCCAGTTTTCCTTCGTGCACCATCTTGGAAATATCCTCGATAGGCACCATCTGCCCTTCCAGCACAGGAAAAATTTCCGGCAACGCCACCGCGCCCACCTGCATATGCCCCAGCGCAAACTGGTCGCGCGCGATCCGTCGCGTGAAATCGTCCATCAACTCTTTCTCGCGCACGGAAAAGCGCTCGACGATGCGGCCCTTCTGCCGCTGGAAAGGTTCGCCCTCAAATACCTGCGGAATCCGCCGCCGCAGAAAATCGATTCCCGCCTGCATGTCCTTCTTGAACGTGTCCGCGGAGCCGCGCGGCAGCACCAGCAACCGCGGCCGGTCCGGTATCTTGAAATTATTGACGTAACAGCGGTCCATCGAGGGCTTCGTCGCCGGGTGCAGCTCTTCAATCATCTGCGCGATGGTGCCGCCGCGGCTTGTGCCCGCCAGCCCGCACACAAAAACGTTGTAGCCCGGCGCAGAGAGTTCCACGCCCATCTTCAAGGCACGCAGCGCGCGTTCCTGCCCGATGAAGCCTTCCCGCTTCTGTGCCTGTGCGGTGGTCTCAAATGGGATGCGCGATAGCTCGCAGCGCCAGCGCAGCTTTTCCAGCCCGAGTTCGTTCACTTTGCTTATCGTCATTTCGGAGATCTTTGCCATTCGAGGGCGTACTCTAGCATACCGATGTGCCGGAAGCCCTCACTTTGCCCTCGCGCGTTTCGCAAGGAGTTACGCTTCGGCCGCCTCAATTTCGTCCCGGTGATCCGTATACACGCGAAAAACTCCCAAAGCCGCCGCCACAATTGTGGGTCCCACCACTAACCCGAGCAGGCCGAACACCTGCAGCCCGCCCAATATGCTGATGAACAGCAGCAGATCGTTCAGACGGGTGCGGTTTCGCAGCAACAACGGGCGCACAAAGTTGTCCGCCAACCCGGCCACCCCGCCGCATATTACAAAAATCACGATGGCCTTGCCCCAACTCCCGTTGAACGCCAGCCAGCCCGCGGCCGGTATCCATACCAGCGCGGATCCCACCACGGGAATGATCGAACAGAAGGCCACCACCACCCCCAGGAAAATTGGCGCGCGAATCCCAGTGATCGCAAATGCCACCCCGCCCAGGAATCCCTGAATGCCCGCGATGATCAACGCTACCGCGACACTGGCAATGATCAGGTCGCGCGATTCGTCCAACATTTCTTTCTGCAGCTTTTTCTCGAACGGCAGCAAATGGCGGATAGCCGCCATGATCCGGTCCCCGTCGCGAAACACGAAAAACAGCGCAAACAGCAGGATGAAGAGATTCACAAAAACGTTGAGCAGATTTTTCAGCATCCCCGCCAGGCTGCCCGCCATGTAGGAAGCTGTCTTTTCCGCCGCTTGCTGCAGCGGCCCCATAAAATCAAGATCTTGCAGGGAAACTGGCAGATGCCGGCGGATCAGGTCCGCGAAACTCGCCGTGCCCGTCACTCCCCCGCCCTGAACGATCTGCCGGACTCTCGCCGCGGAATCTACCGCCTCACGTCCGGCATAAAGCAAAACCAGCAACACCGGCACAATCAGCACCAGCGTCACTCCCACGGTGCACAGCACGGCGGCCCACGTGGCTGACATGCGCTTTAACAGCCACAGATACACCGGATAAAAAAAGATCGCCAGCACCGCGGACCACGCCAGCGGAATCAAAAATGGCGAGACGATCAGAAATACCAGGTACCCCAGCAGCAGCAGGGTCCCGTAAGAGAGTACCGTGGTCAGTCGGTCACTCGTTGTCGTGTTGCGATTGGCTTCATTCATTCGCGGTATATAATCCTTCGAGTCCAAACGACACGGGGAACGGTGCAACCCTGTGCCACATCGCGCCTTCTGCCCAGGGGAAGTCATTTACCGATGCCCGCGTCAAAAATTCCGTTCAATTATGAGCAGGTGCGCCTTCTTGCTGTACTTGCTTTGATCAATTTTGTCAACTTTGCCGACCGGCAAGTCTTGAATCCCCTCGTGCCGCTTCTCCGCCAGCATTTTGGTGTGTCCGATACGCAACTCGGTTCCCTGCAGTGGGTGCTTCTCGTGGTCCTCGCCCTCGCCAGCATACCTTCCGGCTATCTTGCGGATCGCTTCGACGAACCCAAAATCATCGCGTCCGGCGTCCTTTTCTGGAGCCTCGCCGCGATCGCCAGTGGCCTTTCGCCGACATTCGCCTTTCTTTTTGTCGCCCGTGGACTGGTTGGCATCGGCGAAGCCGCCTATGCTCCCGCCGCCCAATCGCTCATCTCCGATTCTTTTTCGCAGCAAAATCGCGCGCTGGCGCAATCCATCTTCGCCGCCGGTATGATCCTCGGAGGCGTTTCCGGCCTGGCTTTGGGTGGAATCATGGGCGAACGCCATGGCTGGCAACACGCCTTCATCATCGTTGGCTTGCTCGGAGTGCTGCCTGGCCTGACGGCATTCAAATTGAAGCAGCCTCCCCGCCGCCCGCGCTCGGAAGTTGTGCCCATTCTGCAGTTGCTGCGCGTTCCCGCATTTCTGGCCATGATTGCCGCTGGCATCTGCATCTCATTTTCCAGCATTTCGTTTGTCACCTGGGGCATCGACTACGCCAAAAACTACAAGGATTTCAGCACCAAGGAAGCCTCTCTGTCATTGGCTGTGATCGCGCTGCTCTCTTCCGTCACCGGTGCGATCTCCTCCGGCTATTTCGCTGATCTGCTGCAGAAAAAATTCTCCTACGGCCGAGTCCTCACCATGGCTTTGGCGTTTCTGGTGGCTGCGCCTTTCCTGCTGCTTGCTATCCAGGCCGACGAAAAATGGATGATCCTGTTGGGATTTTTTGGTTCGATGTTTTTCATGTCCTGGTATCACGGGCCAACCACCGCCGTGCTGCACGATCTGACGCCGCAGCGCGCACACGCCACCACCATCGGTGTTTATATGTTTTCCACGCAGTTGCTCGGGGCGCTCGGCCCCTTGCTGATTGGCAAGATTTCCGACACCAGCGATTTACAGATTGGCTTGCAGGTAGCCACGGCGGTAATGGTCTTCGGAGCGCTCTTGTTATTCCTCGTAATCTACTTCATTCGCCGCGACGGTCTCCACCATCCATGCCTGGCCGCCCTTCGCGCGGAAGACGAAGCCCAACTCGCCGCCCACCCACTCTAAAAGCCACTGTAGGGTACGCCTTCTGTTTACCCCGACCCGGTCGGGGAGACGGGCCGCTCCTGTGCGCGCAATCCCGCGCAACCTTCCAACCTGTCGCTTACTTAATCCCAATCACCGCAATCAACCGCGCAACTTCCGCATGCGGCACATCGTAAAGCGGCCGCTCATCCTCTTCTTCCAAACGTTCCCGTAAAAATTCCGCCGCGATAAAACTTCCCTCGCGATCCGTCAAATCACGTCCTGCCTTATCCCGAAATTCCACAAACGCCGAATGCGCCAGCCCGACAATTCGCCCGACTTCGTCCACCACAAATTTCGCGTCGATCGTATCGCTGTGCCGCGTGGCGATGCCGTTCCAGATGTGCGAAAAGCTGCACGCGTAAACATGGCCGCTGAGCTTCGAGGTCACTTCAAAAGCGCCGATGAATTGGTTCATCGCTCCGGCATTCGCTAATACTGGCAAAGATGGCACTGGATTCCTCTTTCCCTATGTTGCGGCCGTCCGCCGCGGCGGACGGGCGATTTTTGCGCCCGATTGCTTCCACCGGATGCGCTTCATTCCGACTCGCTCAAATCCCCACAAATTCCCGCCATTTAGTTTCCGATTCCTGCCGCACCCTGTCAATCCCGCTCCCATCCCCCACCGCCGCGAAACAATTTCCCACAATCTCCCAGCCGCGCTACGATATCGCCGCTCGCTATCAAAGCCGTTCCTCCGAGGCCTCTACTTTGCCCAAAAATTCCTGGATGCCCAGTAACCTGTTACCGTTCGTAGGATTGCTCCTCTTTGCCGCTGGCTCCCTCGCTGCCCTCATCTCCCCTGCCCACCTCGCATTCCCGATCCTTCGCTGGTCCGGCTTGCTCCTGCTGGCGGTTGCTGGCATCCGCGGCCGCTCGCTCACCTATTGGATCTTCTTTGCCATGCTCGCCGGATTGGAGCTCGGTATTGATTACCCACAGTTCGCGACGCATTTGCGTGTGCTGGGCGACGTTTTCCTCCGCCTCATCAAAGTGATTGTCGCGCCACTGATTTTCGGAACTCTCGTCACCGGCATCGCGGCCCACGGCGATCTGAAAAAAGTCGGCAGAATCGGTCTAAAGAGCCTGATTTATTTTGAAGTCATCACCACCATCGCGCTTTTTCTGGGAGTTGCCGCGGCCAATCTGACGCAAGCCGGCGCGGGGGTCTCCATTCCGGCCGCCCCGGTTGAACAAGCCGCCGCCCCGGCCGCCGCGCTCAAGTGGGACGACTTTCTGCTGCACGTTTTCCCGGAGAATATCGCCAAAGCCGTCGCCGATAATCAGATCCTCCAGGTCGCCGTCTTCGCCGTGCTGTTCGGCATCGCGTTGACGTTGGTCCCCGAAAAATCGCGCCAGCCGATGCTGCGGTTCGCCGAATCGCTCTCGCAAACCATGTTCAAGTTCACCAACATCGTGATGTATTACGCGCCGATTGGCGTCGGCGCCGCGATGGCGTACACCGTGGGACACATGGGCATCGGTGTTCTGCTCCCACTCGGCAAGCTAGTGCTCACTGCCTATGGCGCTCTGCTCGCTTTTCTGCTGCTCGTGTTGCTTCCCGTCGCCGTGCTGGCGCGGCTGCCGCTGCGCCGCTTCCTGAAATATGTGGCGGAGCCGGCAACCATCGCATTTGCCACTAGCACTTCCGAAGCCGCGCTGCCGCGCGCGATGGAATGCATGGAAGAATTCGGGGTGCCGCGCGAAATCGTGTCGTTTGTGATTCCTGCAGGTTACAGTTTCAATCTGGATGGCTCCACGCTATACCTCGCGTTGGCTTCCATTTTCATTGCGCAAGCCGCGGGCCAGCACATGTCCTGGCTCGAGCAACTGCTGATGGTGTTCACCTTGATGCTCACCAGCAAAGGCATCGCCGGAGTTCCCCGCGCAGTGCCCGTGGTGCTGCTGGCCACCGCCGCAACGTTTCACCTTCCCACCGAGCCAATCTTTCTGATCCTCGGCGTGGATGCGGTGATTGATATGGCCCGCACTTCCGTTAACGTCACCGGCAACTGTCTAGCCAGCGCCGTAATAGCCCGTTGGGAAGGCGAACTCAACCTTGAAAAAGCGTGAACTATCGCGCGGCCAGCGCGGGGGTTTCCGCCTTGATATAGGAGGTGAGCGCCGCGCCGACGCCGGCTCCGGGCGAGACGCGGTGGCCCTGATCGATCAGGCATTTTTCCATCGCAGCGAGCAGTTGCAGGACGAACGGTTTCTGGCTGCAATAGCCCATCAGGCCGAGGCGCCAGATCTGGCCCTTGACCGCGCCGATCCCCCCCGCAATTTCAATATTGAACTCGTCCAGCAACTGGTTCCGCAGCCTGGCATCGTCAATGCCAGACGGAATCACCACGGCGGTTACCGTGGTCAAGCGGTCCATGGGATTTTCAACAAAAAGCTTCAGGTTCAACGCTTCGATGCCGGCAATCAACGCCTGCTGATTCAGCTTGTGCTTCGCCCAACGCGCTTCCAGGCCTTCTTCCAGCACGATGCGCATGGCTTCCCGCAGCGCATAAATTAAAGAGATCGGAGGTGTGTGATGATACAGGCGGTCCTTGCCCCAATAATTCATCGCCGTGGAGAGATCGAAATACCAGCTCTGCACCTTCGATTTGCGCGTGCGGAAAACTTCCTCCGCGCGCGGGCTCACCGTGATTGGCGACATCCCGGGAGGCGCGCTGATGGCCTTCTGCGATCCGCTGAAGCAAATATCAATGCGCTGCTTGTCTACGTGCATGGGCTCGGCGGCAAGCGACGCGACCGCATCCACGACCAGAAGTGCGCCGCATTCGTCCGCCACTTTGCGAAATGGATCGATCTGCGTGACCACGCCCGAGGAAGTCTCTCCCTGTGCCAAACCGATCATTTTTATTTTGCGGCCCTTCGCCACTTTGCGGACGTCTTCCGGATCCACCGGCTTCCCGTAGGGTGCCTGCACAATATGCACAGTCGCGGGAGTGTGCTGCGCAATCACATACATGCGCTCGGAAAACGCGCCGTTGACGCAACAGATACATTCATCGCCGGGTTCCAGCGAATTCAGCACCGAAGCCTCGATCCCGCCAGAGCCGGACGCCGAAAGCGGAAACGTGATGCGGTTCTCCGTCTGAAAAATCTGCCGCAGCAACGTCTGCGTCTCTTCCATACAGCCGCGGAACCATGGGTCCATGTGGCCAACCAACGGCGTGGCCAGCGCGCGATAGACGCGCGGGTCGATCGAAGACGGGCCCGGCGTCATCATCAGCCGGTTGGGGGGATTCAGTTCACCAATGGGTTTGGTCATGGCGTAAGCCTCTTCCGATATTCGCGTTGAGCCGCTGCGGGAATACAGTTTCCCGCAGGGAGTGCCGCAGGCGCAACCGACAAATTGGACCGGGACGCAGGCCAGTCGCCACCGCCCAGCAAGCGCGAATCGTTGTAGCGGCCGCCTTCCGAGGCGGGCGCTTTTCCCGTATAAGAGCGCCAAGTTCTTCTTGTACCTACTCGCGGTACAGACCACAGCCTGCGAACTAGAGCAGTTCGGGTGGTATCGGATTGCCGGGCCGTTCCTCGTCCCAAACCATCGAGAGAATCCACCACCGCTTCCCATCGAAATAGAGCTGAAAAATATTCACGCCGCGGGAAACCGCTTTGCCCGCTGCGGTTTTTCCTTCATAGCTGCTCAGCACGGTGGCCACATTCCCGTATCGCTTGATCTCGTGAGCGATCTCGCGTTCGGTGAAACCGTTTTTCACCATCCAAGCATCGGCGGCATCGGCGAACTCCTGCTCCGTTTTTGCCTCCGTGGTGATCGCGCCGGTCTGCGAATTCACCGAAACACTCACCGACCGCGAGTTGGGATCAAACAGCGTCCGGTCGCGCCCCCAATCCCGCGGCACGCCCACTCCCCCCGAGATCGCCTCGTAACTCGCCTTCACAATCCCCTCAATCGTCCCAACATCCTCCGCCCGCGCCGGAATCACCGCCCGCTCAATATGCACATTCTCCTGCCCCGCACTCCCCCCAAAAGCACAAGCAAGAACCAGAATCGCGCACCCCACCACAATTCCACTCCCAATCTTCATCAGTCTCCTCCGCACAACCAAGTACCAGAGTGTATCGCCAAAAGAGACCCCGCCCGCTCTGTTTCGTTAGAAGTACGTCGTGGCCAGAGTGATAAATTTTGAGACTGATACCGAAGCGTTTTGAGTCTGTACAGCAATCTAAACGCCGCAGAAGGTAGGCGCTACAATACAAGAGTGCCCAAAGAGTGTGCATTTTGCCCCTCTACCGCAAAACTCAGCGCTGAACACATCTTCAGCGATTGGATGAATGACCTTTTTCCAGGCACGAAGAGATTCTCTTCCGCAGACACCGAAACAAAATCGATGAGAAATTGGACAGGGCCGGACTTGGATCTGAAACTCAAAGTTGTGTGCGAGTCCTGCAACAATACCTGGATGAGTGGCATAGAGCATGCACACGCTAAACCGTGCTTGACTGACCTAATCACGGGAAAAGTCGACGTTCCGATTTCAGAAGAATACGCTCGTTCAATCGCGCTTTTTGCGTTTAAAACGATGGCAATTTGTGACCACTCACGGCGCAATTATCCGGCGCGATTTTTCCCACGCGAAATCCGGTATATGTTCAAATCAGCGCTGGAGATTACTCCGACCGTCCAAATGCGCTTTGCCGGCTTTTTGCCGCGGACACACGGACTCTGTACGACGATTTACCACGATGTGCCGGGACCTGAGGGTCTTAAATTGTATGTATGTACGTATGCGGTTGGACATTTTGTCTTTCAAAGTGTCGCATTCCGTAAGCCCGTCTCTTGGCTCATACGTCCCCACAACGGTGCATTTGAGAATTTGGCTGTGCCATTTTGGCCCCGCATACCCCTAGGATTTTCTTGGCCTCCGCAAAACGCTCTGAGCGACGCGAGAGAGCTTAGAGCTTTTGCAAGTCGCTGGGCGCGGATTGACATAAATAGACCTATCGGTGGCTGACGATCTTTTGAGATGCCGACCTTTCCGGCGACGCAGGACAGCAGTGGAGAGGCGATTGTGACTAACTACTCTCTCCAAAAAAAGCGGTAATTCGGAGTATGTTCCGACATTTGCTTAAATCGGTACACGTTCGAGGGGAACGATGAACTGAATACCGGGCACTTGCCGATTGTGGAGGCGGGCATCGTTGGTGATGAAAAGGTCCACGCCAAAAGCGGCAGCGCAGGCCAGTTGAATCGCATCTGGCGCGCGCATTCCCGGGTCGCTGCGTAGTTGCGCGTAGAGCGTGGCGGCTTTTTCCTCGAACGGCAGAAGGACCGCGACAGCAGGAATCACCTCCGCATACTGTTTTGCCAGCTTCGTGTCGCCTTCTTTCACCGGCTTCACCAGCACTTCGCCGAGCGTCAGCGTGGAGGTGATCAGCTGATCTCCCCGGCGCAGCATTTTTTCGCGCAAGCGCGCCACCTGGCCGCCGAACGCGGCAGAACCTTCGAACAAGTAGATAAATAGGTTGGTATCCCAGAAGATCCGGCTCATTGCCAGCCTTCGCGCAGCCGGTTCACGTATTCATCGGCAGGTTCGCTCTTCCACAACTTTTTCCCTGAGCCGCGCAATCGCAGTAGCGGATCACCCCCCGCTTGCTTCCCTGCCGCCGCCTCCGACCATTCGCGATACCACTTCAAGAGCGCCTGATATTCCTTCGGCAGATCCTCGGATTCCGGAAGTATCTTGGAACCTTCACGCGCCGGATGCGACGGATCGCCTTGGCGATAGAGCCGCCGCCGCCCTTCGGAAGTTTCCAGCAGCATCCGGTAGCGGCCAGGGTTCGGCGCGCGGTTGGCCACGCAGTGCTGCACGATGTGGACGTAAACACCGGGCCGCAGTTCACCCGTCATATCCTCTCGCCTGGCTCGCTCCAGGATTTCTTCCACGGAAAAATCCGCAGCGGTGCGGCGCTCGCGATGAAGCAGCGCGGCGGCCACCCAGACCTCATCCGCCACCTTAACATCCAGTTTTATCGCCATTCCTCATACTCCATGTAATTCTCTGCTACCAAGTATTATCGTAGATTCCAGTTCCCGGGACAAGGCGCTCGAGGGCCTTGGGCTTTCAAAAGTTAAAAGCAAAAAGTTCATAGAAAAAACAAAACCCGGGCTGTAACTTCGAGTAGGTTTGCGCATCCACTAGCCAGGACGGGAAGAACCAAATAATTTGCCGGGTTCCGCGCTTCTCGCGGTAAGCTGGCACGGTTTCGATTCAGCAGGAGGTTGACGGCAATGGCGAACGGATACGCAACACAGGGTGCAGGCAATCCAGCGCCGGCGGCAACCGCGCTGGCAATCGTACGAGTCACAATCGGGGCCATGTTTGTGTGGGTATTCTTCGAGAATCTGGGCAAGGGCGGCTACAGCCCCGCGGGCTACGCAGGAGTCATCAATTTTTACATCATGAAGGGCCACTCCCCGGCGCTGTGGAAGTCGATTATGGGTGTGGTGGCCAGCCATGCGGCCATCACAGGTCCGCTGCAGGCAATGACGGAAATCTCGATCGGCACCCTGCTGATCATCGGCCTTCTTACGCGGCCTGTTGCCCTGGTGGCGTTCTTTTTCCTGGGCACGCTCTGGATGTCCGAGTGGGGCACGTCATGGATTTGGGAGTTGCTCGTTCCAGTGATGGCGTCGCTCGCGTTGTCAATTGGAAGTGCCGGCCGGGCATGGGGCATGGATGCCATTCTGTCGCGGCGCTGGCCGTCTTCTCCACTGTGGTGATTCGAGGCAAGATCCGATGCGAGTCTCGGTCGTAATCCCTACGCACAACGAAGCGCAGTCCATCGGGCTCGTCCTGGCGGATCTCCCCGCCGCGATGGTCACGGAAGTCCTGGTCGTTGACAGCAATTCCACCGATGGCACTCCGGAAATTGCAGCAAAGCTTGGAGGGCGAGTGCTTCAGGAACCGCGCCGCGGCTACGGCCGTGCGTGTTTAACCGGCCTGGCCGCCGCAAACACTCCGGACATTGTGGTTTTCCTTGACGGCGATTACAGCGATCGCCCGGAAGAGTTGCCGCTTCTTCTCGCGCCAATCCTTGAGGGCCGCGCGGATATCACGCTGGGTTCGCGTCTTGGAAAGCAGAGCCGGCGCGGCGCAATGCCGTGGCACGCGGCGTTTGGCAACCATCTAGCTGCTTTCCTGATCCGGCATTTGTATGGAGTTAAAATCAGCGATCTTGGTCCTTTCCGCGCCGGACGGGCAGATGCGCTGCGCCAGCTTGGCCTGGAAGAGACCACCTATGGCTGGGCCGTGGAAATTATTCTCAAGAGCGCGCTCGCGAGATTTCGCATTGTTGAGGTTCCAGTGAGCTATTTTCCGCGCATCGGAAAATCCAAAATCAGCGGCACGTTGCGCGGCACGATCGGAGCGGCTTGGTTCATCCTTTCTCTGATCGTGCGCTATGCCTTCCGGCGCCAGAAGGCAGAAATGCCGCGGCCAGCATAAGACTTGGCACAGCTACCCTCCCATGGACTCCCTGAGCGAAAATAAAACGCATTCACCTGCCAGGGACTGCACCCTCGTTTTGATGGCGAAAGCGCCGCGGCCCGGCAGAGTGAAAACCCGCCTCGCGCATAGCCTTCCCGTGGAAGCCGTCACCGAGCTCTATCGCTGCCTGCTGGATGACACATTGGCGCTCGCGCATTCCTTGAGCACCGTCGACGCCGCCATTCTGTGCCCCGCGTCGGACGTGGAAGAACTGACGAAGTTGGCGCAAGGCTCGATGAATGTGGTCGCGCAAAAAGGTGAAGGCCTTGTGGCTGGCCTGACTTCTGTGTTTGCCCACTTCGCAGCGACCGGGCTGCGGCGCGTAATCGCGTTCAATAGCGACAGCCCGCATCTGCCGCCTACGATTCTGGAGCGCGCGTTCGAGACATTGCAGAGTCACGACCTGGTGGTGGGGCCGACCGAGGACGGCGGCTACTACCTCGTCGGCGCCAAGGCGCCCCATCCGGGGCTTTTCGATAACGACGGCATGGGCACCAAAAATGCCCTGGAGGCTCTGCTGGCCCGCGCGCGCGAACTCCACCTTTCCGTTGGCTTCACCGAACCCTTCTACGACATTGATGTTGCGGGCGATTTAACGCGCCTAGCCGCGGAACTGCAACTGGCTCCCGCAAGGGCGCCACGCACGGCGGCCTGGCTGAAACAGTGGCGGCAAACTGCGGAAAAGACGCGCGCCGGCGCGAGCGAACCATGAAGTTCACGCGAGTTCTGCTGTATAATCCGAGGCCGACTGACCAAGCGGAGTGAATGGCTGGCGTGGATGAAATGTACTTTGCCGAAAAGCCACTTTGTAAACCGAAGCTTCTTCCCGCCATCCAACACTGCTTCCGTTCAAATCCCTGAGGAGCGAAATCCATGAAAAATGCGAGCAGACTAAAGAGGATCGGGCTTCTGACTGCCGGAGTGCTGGCCTTTGCCGCAACTACCTGGGCACAAACGCGCCCGCCCGTAGTCGAAAAACTTGCCAAGACCTATGGCATTGATTCGTACGACAAAATTACCGCGATGCGCTATACGTTCAACCTGGAGCTGCCGGGGTTGAAAGTAAATCTCTCGCGCACATGGGAGTGGGAGCCGAAGACGGGAAAGGTGACCTACGAATCCAAGGATAAAGATGGCAAGCCGGTCAAGATGACGTATGTGCGGTCGCAGATCAACAGCGCTCCCGCGAACGTGAAAGACGATATCGAGCCGGCCTTCGTCAACGACAACTATTGGGCGCTCTTCCCTTTCCACGTTTACTGGGACTCCAGCGCCACGGTGACCGAGAAGGACGGCAAAAAACTGCCGATTGGAAAGGGCACGGCGAAATTATTGTCCGTGAAATATCCCGCGGAGGTTGGCGGATACACGCCGGGAGACACCTGGGACCTTTACGTCGGGCCGGATGGGCGAGTGGTGCAATTTATCTATCACCGCGGCGGGCCCAAAAAGCCGAGCAACGTCACCACAACCTGGGCGGGCTACAAAATGGCGGGACCACTGCTTTTCTCGACAGACCACCGCGGAACGGCGGACGGCGCACCGGCGCGCATTTACTTTACGAATGTGGCCGTTAAGGTGGCGGGGTCTGACGCCTGGGTGGACGCAAAATAATTGACGTACGGGATTGCTTGAGCGATTGGGATTTTATTCAGGCGCTCGGCTCCCGGGCAATCACTACGGTAGTGCAGGAACTGCCCACCTTGGGCAGATCGCGGCTGGCCGCCATGCGCACCGGCAGGCTGGGGCGCTCCCTGCGAATGATCGGACAATAGAAATCCGGCTCTGATAGCGCGTTCTGGAGGCGTCTACGTCCGGCACATCCGCCGTGGCAGGCGTCTCGAAACTCGCAAAGATGGCACGCTTCGGGAAGGGTGCGCGCTTGCACGAATGGCGCGGTGCCTAGAATGTCCAGCCCCATCGAGAGTAAATCCTGCATCGGCTCTCCCTGTCCAGGCCAATAAACACAGGGCTGCGTGGTGGCGCGCGGCGTAACGCGCACGGTGCTGACGCCACATCCTCCGGGCAGCGGCGGAAGGCCGGCCATCGCGCGAACCAGCGGCTCGCCAATCGCGATCACGTCGGTTTCCGCGAAGAGACGCCGGAAGCCCTCCCAATACTCCGCATAGGTCAGCGCGTAAATATCGGAACGCACCGCCTGGTAGACGTTCACGCGCAGCGGCGCGTCAAATTTTTTCGCCACTCGCGCGACATTCGGGAGACCTAGGTAATTGGCCTTCATCATCACTGCAATGATGGTTACCGGCACGCCGAGCCCGACGCAGCGTTGTGCCTGCTCGTGGATCAAATTCCAATTGCCGCTTCCGCGCTGCGCATCCTGCTGCGTTTGCGTGGAGTAGTCGAGAGAAAACTCGATATCGTGAAACGCGCGCAAATCCTCGTCTTCCAGAAGAGCGACACTGTGGCCATTCGAAGTGATCGTGAGCTTGACGGGCTGACTGCGCAGATACGCAAGGATGGCTCTAAATTCCGGGTGCAGGCCGTTTTCGCCGGTGCCCAGATTCACGGAACGCACCGGTAGGCGTTCCATGACGGCGCGCACCTGTTCCAGGGAGAGCCGATCCGTGCGCGCTGGATCGCGGTAACAAAATGCGCAAGAGAGGTTGCACTCGTTGGTGAGGCCAAGGCCGAGGCTGATCTTGACGTCAGCGTCGTGCCCAGCGGATGGGGTTGCCGGACTATGTTGGGGGACGTTGGTCACTGGGCAACCTTGGCAACGGGATTCAGGCGGCGGGCAAGGGTGTGCGTATAGCGAGCGACTGCTGCAAAATCAGCACGGCTGCCAAGTTGGCGCTCCAACTCAAAGATTCGTTGGTATGCAGCAGTGCGGGAGATCTGCGGGGGAAGATAGTCCGCGAGGACGCGAACACCTCGCTCGGCCATTGGCGCAAGCGACGCCTCTGCCAGCATGGCGCGCAAGCGGGCCGGCATAAACAGGCGGAGCTTGCCACCGTAAAGGCTTTCTTGTCCCCACTCGGCGGTGAGTCCATTCTGTGCCGCGACTAAATCGCCCGCCACCAGGGCGGCCTTCAAGACCTCGCCCGCCTGATTGCGAACCAGAACAGACACGATCGACGAGGGATCCCGCAAGGTGCGGGCCGCGGCGCACGAGACGGCGCCAGGGTCATCGCAAAATTCCAGAACGTTGTGGCAAAGGATCACGTCGAACGATTGGCCCGGTAACAATTCCGCTAATTGGGCAGCGTCGCCTTGTTGCATCGCGATCTCGGCCGTCACCTTTGCATTATCCGCAGCACGCCTCGCGATTTCCAGCATCGCCGCAGAAGAATCCAGCACCGTAACGTGAATGCCGAGTTGCGCCAACCGGATCGCCGTCGCTCCCGTTCCTCCGCCGATATCCAGTGCACGAAGCGACGATCTGGTGTGTGCAGGAAGAAACTCCTGTAGATTGGCGAAGGTCAAATCCGCGCGCAAACGGCCTTCGGGCGTATCCAGGTAATCAGCGTATTTGCCGGCGCCACCTTGGAATCGTTCAGTATCAGCCTTGCCAGTCATCATCCGTCAACTCTCGAGAGAAGTCTTTCTGCAATTCGATCGGTCGCAATAACAATGCTGGCGTTGAAAGAGTAAGGGTACTCAAGCGGGTGTGGAAAACCAAGCCGCACATTTGAGCGTTGACAGGAAGACCGATCCCGGTCCGATGACCGTTCTTACTCATGTGTACACTTATATGTACATTCTATACAAGGAGCAGGATCATGGCCACCATTAAAGTCGGCGTGCGCGAGTTTCGCGAGCGCATCGCAAGTTTTCTTGAATCGGATACTCCCGTGGCAGTGACCCGGCGCGGCGAAACTCTTGGCGTCTACGTGCCAACGCGCCGCAAGCGCAGGCGCGAAGCGGATCTTTCCGAACTCCGCGCCGCTGCCGACCGTCTGGCCAAAGCCCTGCACGATGTCGATGAAGAAGAAATCATGGCAGAGTTCAAACAACTAAGGCAGCGCGGCAAGCGCACATCCCGCTGACATGATCGTCCTGGACGCGAACATCCTTGTCCGAGCGATTCTCGGGCGGCGGGTTCGACAGACGCTAGAGACCTACGCAGCCAAAGGCGTTCGATTTTTCTCACCGGACGTGGCCTTCCCGGGTGCTGCAAAATATCTACCGCAACTCCTCCGGAAGCGCGGCCACTCGGTAGACAATCTCACTAAATCCCTCGAATATTTGCGGACTCTTGTCGAGCTTGTCACGCCGGAACTTTACGCCGTCCTAGAAAAAGAAGCCCGGCAGCGATTGCGCGGTCGCGACGCAAACGACTGGCCGGTGCTGGCAGCCGCGCTGGCACTATCTTGTGGGGTTTGGACGGAGGATGCGGATTTCTTTGGCACCGGGATCGCGGTCTGGACTACGAGCCGCATCGAGATTTTTCTCGCCCAGCGGGCAAGTTCGATTCAATCCCGCAGCTAAGATGGGAATCGGTAGAGTTGCCTAGGCGGCGGAGGCGTCGAAGGCTTGGCCTTCGGCCAGGACGCGATCGGGGACGCGGCGGAGTTCGCGGACGATGCGGAACCAGGAGAGGACTTTCAGGCCGTAGTAGGTCAGGTCAATTTCCCACCAGTAGAAACCCTGGCGTGCGGAGGCCATGAAGTAATGATGGTTGTTGTGCCAGCCTTCACCGAGGGTGACGAGCGCGAGCATCCAGTTATTCTTGCTGGTGTCCGTCGTCGGGAAGCGGCGCTTGCCGAAGATGTGCGAGAGCGAATTGATCGTAAAGGTGCCGTGCCACAGCACTACGGTGCTCAGGAAAAAGCCCCAGATCAGTAATCCCCAGCCGCCGATCAGCCACAGCGCGACCCCAAGAACCGTGGATGGCACCAAGTGATATTTGTTCAACCAGCGGAGCTCGGGAAATTTCGCAAAGTCGCCAATGTAATCAAAACGCGTCTCGTTATACCGGTCCGAAAGAATCCAGCCGATGTGCGACCACCAGAAACCGAAAAGCGTGGGCGAGTGGAGATCCTCTTCCAGATCGGAATAACGGTGATGATGGCGGTGGTGCGCCGCCCACCAGAGCACTCCCTTTTGCGAGGAGGACATGGCCATCCAGGCAATCACAAACTGGAACCAGCGGCTGGTCTTGAACGAGCGGTGCGAAAAATAGCGATGATAGCCGGCAGTGACGAAAAACATGCGTACTTCATAAAGCACGAACGCGGTGATGAGATACGACCAGTGGAACGGAACAAAAAAGATGCCCAGCGCGACAAGATGGATCAATGCAAACGGAACAGAAGAAACCAGATGGATTCTTGCGCCATTCGGGAGGGGTATGGATAAGGGTCGTGCTACGGATGCCATGCAGCTCTACTCCTGCGCGGTTTTTCGCGCTTTTTGTGATGCGCGCAAGAGTCGAGCGATCTCAGCGCCAAACCTGACTCTTTCAGTTTACGGGCCTGGTGGAGGGTGGTCAAGGTCAGTTGAAGTACAGGTGTAGCGAAAAATGTGATGTGGCGTCACATTGGTTTGGTTCGCGGAAGGCGGATTGATCGTGCTTGAAGTTTGCGTTGATATCCTTCGGCTCGCGGAATGCGCGAGCCTCAGGATGACAAGGTATTCGAGGGGTTCGTTCGAGCCAGCGGCGATAGGTACATTCGCGGGGGATGTGCTATCGTGCAGTTGGAAATTAAGCGAAAGGTGAACATTGGCATGGCCGAACGTCCTGTACTGGTTGGATTGATCCCGCAAGCGGTGGTGCTGGATGTGGGAGATCAGGTGAGCTGGATCTCTGATGCCGGGAATTTGCGCGTGGAGTTTGATTCCAACCGGTGCCCGTTTTCTTCGAATGTATTTCAGGCGCCCGCGGGGATGAGATTGCTGAGCGGGCCGACGATTGTGGGAACGAAGCCGGGGAGTTTCAAATATCGTTTGTGGCTGAACGATCAGATGGTAGGGCGGGGGGAAGTGATCGTGCGGTGAGGGGCGAACTTAGATTGAACGAAGTCTCCCTACGTTGAATAGCGTTGCAACTGGCTCGGCCGCACAGGCAGGAGTGCCTGTGCCACAAAATCGAAGCGGCCCGCCCGTTGTGGCAGGCGGGCCCTACACGAAGTTGGATGGATTTAAGCGGACTGGCCTGAGGCGAGTCCTTTGAGCATGGACTGCAAGGCTCCGCCCTCCGGCAAAGCGCCGTTCGGCGAGAGTTTGTCCACCAGATGCGGCAGCAGGCTGCTCATCATGCCGCTCAACTGGTCCGGATTGATGCCCGCCTTTTGCGCGACTTCCTGAAACGCTCCGCTGTGCAGCACACCTTGCAGTTGATCCGCGGAAATCGGCATGTTCTGGCCGCTGCTGACCCACGAACTGAAAATTCCTCCAAGTCCGCCCTGTTGAAACATTTTCTGCAATCCCGCGATGCCGCCGACCTGCGGGCTGTTCACGTAACCGATGATAGCGGTAAGGGCGGAGGCGTGCTGCGGTTGCTGCGCGCTGCCGGCCGAACCTGCCATGGAAAGTACTTCGTCGAGAAGTCCCATAATTTTCTCCTTGCGAAATTAAACGTGAAAGGAAGTGGGCGGGCGGCTCAACGCTGCCTGGATGCGAATTGAAAAAGCGAAATCGCCGGCTACTTCTGCTTGGCGATGATCATGTCCTTAATCTTGTTGTAGGTGGATTGGGGAAGAATCTTCTTGTTGACCAGGTCGGTTTTTTTCGCGTACGGCCGCCCATCGATGATTTTCTGCGCGTATTTGTCGCCGATTCCCGGAAGCGCATCCAACTGGTCTTTCGTGGCGCTATTGATATCCAGCAAACTGGCCGCCGAGGAAGCCGTCGGCGTGGTCGTTTTCTGCGGCAACGGGTGCGAGACGGCCATCCCTACGCCCACCATCAGCAGCAGCGCCAGTATAACGATCCGACTGATATGCTTTTTCATCGTTCTCTCCTTTTGGTTTGGGCCGGTCAGGCCGGGAAATTCAATTCGTCTGGGAAGCGCGATAGCCGGCCTTGATGGCGTCGGCTTCGCTCATATATTTGCCCTGCTTGGTTTTTCCGTAATAGCGGCTGCCCGGCTTGTGATAGACGCCGGAGTCCGTGTTGACCCAGACCATGCCAGTGCTGTTTGCCGGCGGAGCTTGCTGGGCCGTTTGCGTGGCGGCGGGCTTGGCAGCGGGAGCAGTGGAGGCGGCTGGCGTAGCGGCAGGAGCCGGAGTCGGCTTAGCCGCAGGCGCAGTGGCAGGCGCAGTCTTAGCCGCCGGCGTTGCAGCAGGCGGGGGAGCGGCAGCAGGCGCGGCGGAAGACGTGCTTGCGGCCGGAGCGGCAGTGTCGCTCGCCGTGGCCTTTTTCGACTTGGACGATGATTTCTTGGAAGTGCTGGCGCTGGCATCGGCAGCAGACGCAGCGGCCGTGGGTGAGGCAGCGGCAGTGTCTGCCGTATCTGCCTTCTTGCTCTTGGTGGATTTGGATTTGCTGGTCGTGGATGCGGCGCTGGAATCCGCACTGGTAGCATCCGCCGACGCCTTGGACTTCTTGGATTTCGAGGGACTGGCCGTCGAGGCGCCACTCGCCGTATCCGCCGTAGCAGTCGACTTTTTCGATTTTGAGCTCTTCGTGCTGGTGGAGGTGCCCGCGGTCGAAGCGTCTGCCGCATCCGCCTTCTTCGACTTGGATGATTTCTTGGTGGTCGAACTATCCGCGGGCGCTGTGGAATCCGTGGTCGTGGATTTCTTGGACTTCGAGGATTTCGTGGTGGTGGAATTATCCGGTGCCGCCGCTGTATCGGTGGTGGTGCTCTGCTTCTTTTTCTTCGCGGTCGTAGTTGAGGGATCGTTTGGATCTGTCGACTGTGTCGTCGACTGCGCCGCCACGCGCAAGGTAACATTTCCTGCTACCAGGAAAAGGGCAGAGAGCACTGCCAGGTACAGAGTCCCGCGAGTTCGATTCATAATGTGAGAATTCCTTTCAGCCGCCGCGGATTTCTTCCTCTGTGGTACGCACAACCGGCGCGCTTCGGGCGAGAAGCAGAGGAAAACAGGCCACTGCAGGACGGCTCTTCCTGGTGGAATTGAGGAAATCATGTGCGAGAAAAAAGGCGGAGTCAAGCGGCGAATCTCTACGGGAAGCCAAGTGAATTTCTGAGTACACTTCCGGTGCGCTAGCGGATCACGCGGAGAAGCATGGCGCTGGATTTCATAATCTTGATATCTCCATCGGACTTGGCCAGCGTAATTTGCCCCAGAGGATCCTTGTTCCCAGCGTGGGCGATGCGCATCTTTCTCAGGTCGAATAAACCACAAGCATCCGTGGAGAAAACCCACACTGCTTGAGGCCCCTGCGCAGCGTTTGGCCAACCCGCGCACGGCGAACCAGGAGAATCCTGAAGCGCGGCCAGTACACCGCTGTTCTGTGTAGCCTTGCCCACTTTGCGATTGTGGGAATTGGTGACTTTACCGCCGTCACCATAGCGGACGTCCCCGCCAATCTGCAGGGTGGTGGCCCAGGAATTGACCGAGCCAGTACCGGAGTCCTGATAGGGAGTTTGCGCCGCCTGAACGTCTTCAAACGGGGCCATGACGCGGAGAGCGACGACAATCGGAAGCGAGTCGTGATGGGATTCCACGGAAGAGAAGCTGAACGTGATGCTGGCGCCCTGTTCGGCGGAGACGACGTCAACGATAGAGCCAAAGATTTTTGACCCGGCCGAAATCTTTCCTTCGCCCGGGAGCAGTACGTCCTGCATGATGCGGCCTTCAATGGCCTCGCCTTTGACGGATCCTTTGGAGGAGAGGCTGTGCTCCAGGCTGACGGGCAGGACAGTGCCGACAGGGATTTTCAATTTGTCGCCAATCGGCGGGGCGGGAATTCCGGAACTGCCGGCCCAGCCGGGGAAAAAAAAGCAGAGGGCGGCAGCGGCAGGTAACAATGCAATGCTCCAATGTTTCGCTATTGCGCTCGAAATCCGGCAACTCATGGAAAAAACTCCTCCGTGGAGATAAGCCAATGCGAGCAGTCATAGCAAACCTGGCTGCAAGAGTGTCGCCTGTCCAAGCTTTTCAGGCAAGAGAAGCGCGTGAGCCAAGCATTCGCAACGTTTATGGGGAAGGCAGAAGGAAGTAATCGAGCCGTTTAATCGCCGGCTAGCTGGACGCGGCCAGATTCGACAGCTTCGGCAAGGCCACGGCGGACGAAGCCGAGAGCGGAGGCGGGGGCGTCGCGTTCGGGCTCCAACGATAGAGCGGCGGATTTACGGGGAAATTCTTCGCGGCGATCCAGCTGGAGGCCGCCTTCTTTCAGGAATTCGGCGGAGAATCCCAGGTCTTCGGCGCGGTCTACGCCCCAAAACCAGAGCTTTTCTTCATTCTTCTGGAGGAAGCGAAGGGATTCTTCGAGTTTCTTCATCGCCCGGTCGAAGGAGGAGGCCAGGAAAAAGACCCCAAGCGACCAGGCATGGCGCGGATACTGCACGCGCATACGTACGCAATATTTGCCGTTCTGGTTCTTCTCGATGCTGCAGCGATAGTCGTTCCGAGCGAGCGAGGCACGTCCAGCCATGAAGGTCACCGTTCTGAGATTGGTTTTGCTTGTCCCCAGGAATTGCCGGACTCGCAAAGTGCTCCAGAGGCTCAAAAAAGCTGCCGGAACCCTGCTTATCCAGACAGATATAGGCTACCGGGTGGAAACCGGAAGGGCAAGGGGGTGTGCCGTTAAATTTTAACTTCTTTATTTACCTGGAGATAGGTAGACCTTGGGGGTTTCCCAGGTCACCGAATGAGGCCATTTTTTCGGGGTAAAGTTTCAGCTGGCCGTCTTGCTTCATGCGCGCATCGAGCGAGCTCCGGAAGGCCTCAAAGGCCAGATCGCGCTTCTGTTTCAGCAGAGAATCGGTGATATCGCGCTGCTGCTTTTCAAAATCGGCGGGATTGGCGTCCTGGCGCTCGGCAACTTGATAAACCGCCCAGTTGGCGCCGAGATTCAAGACCGGAGCGACGTCCCCTGGCTTGAGGGCAAAAGCGGCCGCGAGCTGTTTTCCGCTGCCGAGGTCGGGGACGGAGCCGCTGCGGGCGATCAAGTCGCTGACTTTCGGGTCCAGGCCCAAGGATTTGGCGGCGACGTCAAACTTCTGGCCGGATTTTACGCGCTTGTCGAGGTCATCGGCCTTGGACTTCGCCAGTTCGTCCGCCTTCTTGAGCTTCAGATCGCTGATGACGGTGGCGCGAACTTCTTCAAGGGTGCCCTGGTGCCCCGGGAGCACTTGTTTCAAGGAAAGGATGAAGTATCCGCGGTCGGTGCGCATGGGAAGGCTGAGCTCGCCCTGGCGGAGGTGGAAGATTTCGTCCTTCACATCCTGGCCGTTGCCGAGTTCGAGGATCGGCTCGCCGGGACCCACAGGGTGAGTGTCGGCGACGGTAAGGTGGTATTTCTGGGCCAATTCGTCCAGGGTGACCTTGTTGGACTGCCGGATATCCTGCGAGATTTTTTCGGCTGTGGAGGCGGCCTCCTGGTCCACCTTGTTGAGCAGGTAGGTGGGACGCAGCGAGTCCTTTACCTCGTCAAAAGACTTGGTGTGGGCCGTTTCTTTGTCAAGGACCCGGATGATGTGGAAACCGTACTGGGTTTTGATCAAGTCGGAGGTTTCGCCCTTGTTCAGGCTGAAGGCGGCTTTCTCGAACTCCGGCACGGTCTGACCTTGAACAATCCATCCCAGGTCGCCGCCCTTGGTCTTTGAGCCCGGGTCCTCGGAATACTTTTTCGCGAGGTCCTCGAAGTTCGCGCTTTTTTTCTTGGCCTGGGCCAGAACGTCTTCGGCCTTCTTCTTGATTTCGGCAACTTCCGCGTCGGTCTTGCCCACGGTCATAAAGAGAATGTGCTCGGCATGGACGCGGTTGGGCACCTGGTATTGCTGAATGTTCTGCTGGTAGAGGGCCTTGAGTTCGTCGTCGGTGACGGCGGTGTTCTGGCGAAGCTGGGTAAGGTCCAGCAGTCCATAGCGCACCACGCGCTTTTCCGGAATCTGGAACTTGGCTTTGTTCTGGTCGTAATAGGATTTGATCTCGGCGTCGTCTGGAGTGATCTTGGCTTCCAGGTCTTCGGGCTTGATGACTACGTAGTTGAGTTTCACTTTTTCGTTCTGGTATTTGAACTGTTGCTGAATTTCCGTCGGGCTGACGCTGACGCCATCGGTGATCAGCTTGCGAAACTTTTCTTCCACCAGGCCTTGACGAACAAGATCCTCAAATACTGGGACCGTCAGCTGGAATTTGGTCTGGACTTCGCGCGAGTAGGCATCCATGCCCACGAAGGTGTCGCCGTTGAAGGCCGCGGGGAGGTATTGCTTGATGCGGTCGGCGCGTTCCTGATCGCTGACGGTGATGCCCAGGCGCTTGGCTTCGTATTCGATTTCACGTTGAAAAATCAGCTGCTGCATGATGTTCTTGGCATAGAGGCCTTCGAGCATCGGAGGGATCTGCGTGCGGCGGCGAATTTCGTCCATCTGCTGGCGGACTTCGCCCATGGTGACGCTCTGGTCGCCAACTTTCGCGAGCACGTCCGTGGCGCTCTCCGCGGTATTGGTGCCCTGAGGCACAAGATAAAGCAGCATGCTGGCTGCGATGATGGTGATGAAGACGCCGAATAGAATTCGTACGCCTGTTTTCTGGTTCTCAAATACGCCCGGCATTCCAGATGTCTCCTGATTGCATGAACAAACTTCACATTATAGAGGATTGCAGGCCAATCCCCCAAATGAAGTTACGTGGCGGACGGGTTCAGGCCGGATTCAGGCTGTTTGCCCGCTGCGTGAATTTGCTGGGGCAGGATTCCCGACGGCGCAATTTGCCTGAGACTTGGGGGTAGGCTACACTCACGTGCCGATGGCGGATAATACTTCGATTGCTGGCCGCACTATCTCCCACTACAACGTGCTGGAAAAACTGGGCGGCGGGGGAATGGGCGTGGTCTATAAGGCCAAGGATTCGCGCCTGGGCCGCAACGTTGCGCTGAAGTTTCTTCCCGACGACATTTCCCAGGATGGGCAGGCGATAGAAAGGTTCCGGCGCGAAGCGCGCGCGGCCTCTTCGCTGAACCATCCGAATATCTGCACCGTTTACGACGTCGGCGAATTCGAGGGGCGTCCATTTATCGCCATGGAATTGCTGGAGGGCCAGACGCTGAAGCACCGGATTTCGTCCAAGCCCATGGTGATCTCCGAAATTCTGGACGTGGCGATCCAGATCGCCGACGGATTGGAAGCGGCGCACGTGAAGGGGATTGTTCACAGGGACATCAAGCCCGCGAATATTTTCCTGGTGGACAAGGGCTCAGCGAAGATTCTGGATTTTGGCCTGGCCAAACTGGCGGCCCAGCGCGAGAGATTCGTGGAGTCCGTCAGCCGCGCCTCTGATCAGACCCAGACGCATATGGCGGACGAGGGCCACCTGCTGACCAGCCCGGGCAGTTCGATCGGCACCGTGGCGTATATGTCTCCCGAACAGGCGCGCGGCGAGGAACTGGATTTGCGCTCGGATCTGTTTTCGCTGGGCGTGGTGCTTTATGAGATGTCCACCGGCGCGGTTCCCTTTGCCGGGACCACTGTGGCACTGATCTTCGATGGCATCCTGCACTCCGATGCGGCCCCGGCCACCAAGCTGAATTCGCGTTTGCCCTTTGCGATTGAAAATATTTTTGCCAAGGCACTGGAGAAGGATTCCGAATTGCGCTACCAGACCGCGGCTGAATTCCGCGCGGACCTGAAACGCCTGCGGCGCGACATTGATTCAAGCCGAAGGCCCTCCGCCGGAAAATCCGATTCCTCCACCGGCACGGTGCCCGCGGCAGCCGCGCCAGCGAAAAAGTCCGTGGCGGTGCTTTATTTCGAGAATCAGGGCGGCGGCAAGGAAGACGAATACTTCCGCGACGGGATGACCGAAGACATCATCACCGAGCTCTCGAAGATCACGCAGCTGCAGATTTTTCCGCGTTCGGAGATGCTGGCGTTTCGCGACAAGCCGACCGCCGGCCCACAGGTGGGCCAGCAACTTGGGGCCACGTTTATCCTGGAAGGCACCATCCGGCGGTCCGGGAACCGGTTGCGCATCACGGCACAGCTGGTGGAAAGCTCCACGCGGCATTCCGTGTGGGCAGAGCGCTACGACCGGCAGCTTGAGGACGTGTTTGCGATTCAGGACGAAATTGCGCGCAGCATCGCGCAGGCGTTGCGGATCACACTGACGCCACAGGAAGAAAAAATCATCGGGTTGAAGCCCACGGAAAACACGCAGGCTTACGATTTTTATCTGCGGGGACGCAGTTATGCGCGGCGGGAGAATACGGACTACGCGCTGCAGATGTTTGAGCAGGCGATTCACCTGGACGCGAATTTCGCGCTGGCCTATGCGGGCATCGCGCACCTCTGCGGGCTGATTTATGAGGTCCGCGAGCAGAACCCGGATTGGATCGAGCGCGGACTTTCGGCTTGCGATCGAGCGATGGCGCTGGCGCCGGATTTGCCGGAGGTGATGGTGGCGCGCAGCCGGCTGTTTTACGCGCAAAAGAAATACGATGAAAGCGCGCTGATGGCGCAGCGGGCCATTGAACGGAAACGCGATTGCGACGGTTCGTGGAATATTCTGGGGCGGGCGCTGCTTTCTAACGGGAAGTACGCGGAAGGCGCGAAAATCGCAGACGCGGCACTGGAAGCCAACGGGGACGACTACAACACGTATATCCCGTTTGGGCTGTGCCTGGAGCGGTTGGGACGCAAGCAGGAAGCGGCGGAAATGCGCAAGCGCATGAATGGGGTGCTTCGCCAGCAACTGGAAGTGGTTCCCGAGGATGTGCGGGCGCGCATTCTGCTGGCCACGAATCTGGCGTCGTTTGGGGAAGCGGATGAGAGCATCCGGCACCTGCAGACGGCGGTGGCGCTGCGGCCGAATGACGGGAATACGCTGTACAACGCATCTTGCACGTATGGCGTGCTGGGCAGAAAAGTGGAAGCGCTGGAAACGTTGAAGAAAGCGATCGCGGCGGGCTACGGGAATCTGAACTGGGCCTCGCGCGATTCGGACTTGGATTGCCTGCACGACAGCGCGGAATTTCGGAAGTTGGTCGGGCTGAGCGAAGCCTCGGCGCAGTAGTCGACGCGTGTCGGCTGATACATAGGTATCAAAATCCCCTGATCGTTCGAACAACCTTCAAGTTTTACTTTAAGTGTCGGCGCGCCGACATTTTGGGGGGAGGAGTTTGTAGCCGCGATGGAGGGAAATTGAGTTACAGATCGAAAAAGCGCCGGCCTCGGAAGGCCGCCGCTGCACTCAGACGACACTACTAGTACCGCTTGGTAACTATGCAATTAGTGCAACGCTTTTAGTATCAGGGCTTTGGAGCGTTCGAACAACCTTCAAGTTTTACTTTAAATGTCGGCGCGCCGACATTTTTGGGGGAAGAAAAGGCGCCGGCCTCGGAAGGCCGCCGCTACAATGGAGCGGGAGATTGCGCGTGAAGTGGCCAATTAGGGTCGGGGCGGCGATGGCGCTTGGACTGGCGCTGATTCCTGGTGTGCCTGCGGGTGCAAAGAAAGACGCGGTTCCCGCGAAAACTCCCACGTTTTATCGGGATGTTTTGCCGTTGCTGCAGGAGCACTGCCAGGTTTGCCACCGGACCGGTGGGATCGCACCGGTAGCATTTCAAACTTATGAAGGGACGAAGCCTTACGCGGCGGCGATTCAGGCCGCGGTGGAGAAGCGCTCCATGCCGCCGTGGTTTGCGGAAAAAGGGGTGGGGCATTTTTCCAATGATCCTTCGCTGGGCACGGAGGAGATTGCAGTGCTTTCCGCGTGGGCCGCGGCAAACGCACCGGCGGGGAATCCCGCGGATGGGCCCGCGCCGAAAAAGTGGGCTGACCGCTGGACAATTTCCGACCCGGAACTGGAAATCAAAATGCCGGAGGCGGTGAATATTCCCGCGGGCGGCGATGTGGACTACACGTACGAGATTGTGCCTACGCATTTCACGGAAGGACGCTGGGTGCAATCTTCGGAGATATTGCCGGGCTTGCCGGAGCATGTGCACCACGCGGTGGTGTACGTGCGCCCGCCGGATTCGCCATGGTTGCGGCATGCCCCAGTTGGAACACCATTTACCGCGGGCTCACTGGCCGACCCGAAGGATCAGCAGGACGCGATGTGGACCGACAGCGACATCCTGCTGGTCTACGCGCCGGGCAGCACGCCGGACAATTGGCCGACGGGAATGGCGAAATACATTCCGGCCGGCTCTGATCTGGTATTCCAAATGCACTACACCACGAACGGAAAACCGGGCAAAGACACGACGCGAGTCGGGCTGATTTTCGGGAAAGAACCGCCTGCAAAGCGGGTGCTGACTCTGCAACTGACGAACGACCGCTTTCTGATTCCCCCGGGAGTGCCCGATTACCGCGTGGAGGTTCATGGAACGTTGCCGAACGACGCGCTGCTGCTGAATTTTTTTCCGCACATGCACCTGCGCGGAAAAGAATTTGAATACAACATTGTGCATCCGGATGGGTCCATTGAGACGCTGCTGCGCGTGCACTACCACTTTCACTGGCAGATGAGCTACCGGTTAGCGGAGCCGCTGCCGCTGAAAGCCGGGACGGAACTGCAGGCGGTGGCCTGGTTCGACAATTCTAAAGACAATTCCCACAATCCCGATCCCACCGCGGCGGTACGCTGGGGGGAGCAAAGCTACGAAGAGATGATGGTGGGATTTTTTGACGTGGCCGTGGATGCGCGCCTCGACAAGCCGCGCTTTTTCGAGCGAAAACACGCGCCGGCCGCCGCAAAGTAACGGTCTGGGCACCCTGGCGGGAAAAGCGGCGCAGTCGCTATTTGTAGATTGACCACGGGGACCAGCGGGAGTTCCATCGGCAGCAAAGCGCTGTGCTACATTGCGAAATTGGAGCATTCACGGCGCTCCAGACAGTGACCACGCAAACACCTATCGAACCTCGCCGCCCCGTCTCGGCTCCGCCGGCCGCCCCGCCGCCGAAGATCCATCGCGTTGAAGTGTACTGGCACGCGGTGACCTACAAGACCGTGGCCATGTACGCGGCGCTGATTTTCGTGATTGTGATCGCGGCGATGTATGTGGCCAAGCCGGACTGGACCAATATAGTTACGAAAAAAGTTTCCGACGCGCTGGGCAATCCGGAAACGGATAACGTGCCGGTGGCGCTGACGCAGGCAAAATTTGTGAACCTGGATGGGCGGGTGCAGGTGAAGCGGGTGAACTCGGTCACCTGGGTGGATGCGGATTATCACACGGCTTTGGATAAGGGCGACCTGATTCAGACGGGCGGAGACGGCGCGGCGCGCATCACCTTTGCGGACGGCACCGAATACACCATCAAGTCAGAAACAATGGTGACGGTGGAAGAAAACAACGTCACGCGCGACCATTCGAATACGGCGGTGCGCATCAACACGGGTACCGTGGACCTGGCGACGCCAAACTGGACTTCCCCGAATTCGCAGGCGTCGGTGAGCGTGGAAGACGCGACGGCGTACATGAAGCAGAACAGCCGCGCGACGGTGAAAAACGATCCAAAGGAAAACGAGCACGAAATCGTGGTGGCGACGGGCGCGGCGGAAGTGCAGCGCGGGAACGAAAAGATCGAGCTGACGCAGTGGGAAAAGGCGAGCTTCCCGACCGGCGGAGCAACGCAGAAATCGAATGTGCTTGCGCCCCCGGGGCTGATCGCACCATTGAATCTGGCGCCAATCATTTCGGAAACGCCGAGGACGGCCCGCGTGCGGTTTGAGTGGGAAAGCGTGGAAGGAGCGGTGGGCTACACGCTGCGGATCAGCACAACGACGATGTTCACGAAACTGACGAAGGACGTGACCGTAAGCGGAACGAGCGCCGAAGTAACGGGACTGGACCCCGGGGACTACTTCTGGAACGTTACGGCATCGGACGCGAAGAAAGCGACCAGCGAATTCAGCGAGACCTTCAAGTTCAGCTTGGTGACGCAGGGCAAAGAGCAGGACATGCGGCTGCAGATCGAGGCGCCGCAAATCCACGGGCGCGTGGCGGAACTGATTGGGAAGACGGAACCCGGCGCGGCACTGATCATTAATGGTCAACCGGTGGCGAATATAGCGCCGGACGGAAGCTTCCGGCATTTCACCGAGCCACTGGAGCCGGGTCAGCATACGATCGTAATCATCGGGTCCAACCGCCGCGGCGGAACGGCCAAGCAAGAGATTTCGATCGTAGTGCCGAAATAATTTTTGTGGGGACCGGCCGGCGGTTTTGCGTGGACCGACGAATCCGGCGACAATGGATGACAGCAACGGGCGGAGTCTGAATCCGGGGATCCTATCCGAGCAACATCCTCTCCGCAGGGGGAAAGCAGTAATGAACAAGAATGGTTATAACCTGAGGTCGATTTTCAGTTTGTTTTCGTCCGACCTGGCAATTGATCTGGGAACGGCAAACACGCTGGTGTTTTCGCACGGCAAAGGGATTGTGGTGAACGAGCCCTCGATCGTGGCGATCAACAAGGCCAGCGGCGAAGTGGTGGCCGTGGGCCGCGAAGCGAAAGACATGCTGGGCCGCACGCCGGGCAATGTGGTTGCCATCAAACCCATGAAGGACGGCGTGATCGCCGACTTCAAAGTTACCGAAAAGATGCTGACGTATTTTATTCAGAAGGCGCACAACCGCCGTGTGCTGGTGCACCCGCGCATCGTGATCGGGGTGCCGAGCGAAATTACGCCGGTGGAAAAACGCGCCGTGCAGGACTCGGCTTATCGCGCGCGGGCGAGCGAAGTCTATCTGGTGGAACAAGCCATGGCGGCGGCGATTGGTTCGGGACTGCCGATTGAAGAGCCCTCGGGAAACATGGTGGTGGACATCGGCGGCGGCACAACCGACATTGCAGTGATTTCGATGAGCGGTATCGTCTATTCACGATCCGTGCGAGTGGCCGGCAACGAGATGGACGAAGCCGTGATGCAGTATTTGAAGCGCAAATACAACCTGCTGGTGGGCGAGCGCACCGCGGAACAGATCAAGATGGAGATTGGATCGGCTTATCCGCTGGAGAAGCCGCTGACCATGGAAGTGAAGGGCCGCAACCTGATTGAAGGCGTGCCGCGTACGGTGACGATTGACGACAGCGAAATCCGCGAGGCGTTGAGTGAATGCGTGGCGACGATATTGAATGCGGTGCGCGTGGCGCTGGAACGCACGCCTCCGGAACTTTCGGCGGACATCAGCGATCGCGGCATTGTGCTGACGGGCGGCGGTGCGCTGTTGAAGAATCTGGACAAGCGCATCCGGGAAGAGACCGGGTTGCCGGTATCGATTGCAGACGATCCGCTGGCGTCGGTGGTGCTGGGCACGGGAAAGATGCTGAGCGACTTTAAATTGCTGCGGCAGGTATGCATTGACTGAGGACAGCTAATAGCTGTTAGCCGTAAGTCGTAAGCTTTGGGTTGCGAGTGTTTTGATTGAGGACGGGCAATTGGCTTTTCGCTTTCCCGGCGGTGGAAAGTGGCGTTGGATTGTGGTGCAGGCGGTTGGGGTTTGGCTTAAAACTGAGAACTGTAAACTAAAACCTTTTTACTGAGAACTGTTCGCCATGGTTGCGATTCCTTCCAGACACAGATCGTTCGCGCTGCTTGCAGGAGTAATCATGCTGCAAGTGCTGATGCTGGCGGTGCAGGTGAAGCGCGATTCACGAGGACGGTTGATCCGCGTTTGGACCATCACCGCTGTGACACCGTTTGAAAAAGGCGGGGCGTGGGGCTTTGGAAAAATCCGCGGCGTATGGGACCACTATTTTGCGCTGCAGGGTACCACACGGCAGAACGAAGCGCTGCGGCAGGAAAATGACGCGCTGAAACTGAAGATTTCGCAGTTGGAAGGCAAGGCTTCGGAAGCGGATCGCCTGTCGCTGCTGCTGAATTTCAAGCAGAACCACGACAAAGTGCCGATGCTGATGGCCCTGGTGATCGGAGCAAGCGCGGGAACGGCGACGCGCACGGTGGAGATTGACCGTGGCGAGCGCGACGGGATACGGCGGAATATGGGCGTGATCACGCCAGACGGTGCTGTTGGAAAAATTATCGAAGTGTATCGCGATAACGCGCAGGTGCTGCTGCTGACGGACAAAGACGGCGGCGCTGGCGCAATGCTGCTGGAATCACGGTCGCAGGGAGCGGTAAACGGCTCCGGGGAGCCGTTGCTCTTGCTAAACTACGTGGCCAACGAGCAAAAAGTGAATGTTGGGGATAAGGTGATCACCAGCGGAATGGACAAAATATTTCCGCGCGACATTCCCCTTGGAACAGTGGTTGAGGTGAAGCCCGGCACTACCTTTCACCAGATTCGGCTTCAGCCCGCGGCAAACCTGGAGCGCCTGGAAGAAGTGATTGTGCTGCTGACGCAAGATGCGGTGGCCTTCCCGAGCGCAAGCGAGACGGACGGCGCGGCACCTGCGAATGGAACCGTTGCGCCGAACGCGCAAGGCGCGATTCCGGCCGGAAAACCCGCGGCGGAAAAGCCATGAACGATACTTACGAACTCCGCGGCGGGGAAACGCACATTGAGGTGCACAAGTTTTTTCCTGGCGCCGTGGTGGCGGCAGCGGTGCTTTCGCTGGTGCTGCAGCGCATCCTGCCGGTCTATTTGCCGAAGCTGGAGATTCTGGATCTTCCGCTGCTGGTGACGATTTATTTCGGCTTGAGCCGGCGCAATCCTTCCACGGGATTGCTGCTGGGCATGGTGATGGGGCTGCTGCAGGATAGTTTGAGCGGGCCGACGGTGCCTATTGGCGAATACGGAATTGCGAAAACGGTGATCGGGTACCTGGCGTCTTCGATCGGCTCGCGACTGGATACGGAACATCCGCTGGCGCGTTTTGCGCTGGTGGGAGGTTTTTTCTTTGTGCACCAGGCGATTCTGGTGCTGGTCCGCCGGGTGCTGCTGGCGGAGCCGGAGCCGTGGTTCAACATGCATTTGGCGATCGGGGCGCTGGTGAATGCCGTGCTTGGTGTTGCGCTGTTCACGGTGCTGGACCGGCTGCGGCGAAGTTCGTAGAGGCTGAGTCCCTAGCAGGCATGAGTATCGAGCAGGACCCTCACAAGGATTATCCCCAAATAACGAGTTCAGGCACGAGAAGGGTTGAGATTCTTCGGGCCCTCCTCGTCGGATGCCCTCAGAATGACAAATCGCGTGACGTTTGGTTTCAACTTGGATTTTGGGATTTTGGGAAAGTTGCTAGTGGGTGAGGAGAAACTGTTTGAAGTCGTCGTAGCTGGCGCTGATTGGCACTGAGAGTATGGGGCGCTGGAGGTATTCGGCGAGGCGCGAGGGCAGGGGCGGAGCCACGCCAATGGCTTTCTGGACTACTTCGGCGAATTTGGCGGGGTGGGCGGTGGCGAGCACCAGACCTTGCGATGGCTCTGCGTGCGCTTTGCGGTAGGCTTCCCAGGCGAGCAGGCCGACGGCCGTGTGCGGGTCGGCAATGTAGCGGTAGCGGTCCCAGACAATATTCATTTGTGCCAGGGTCTCTTCATCGGTGGCGCGATGACCCCAGATTTCCTTGCGGACGAGTTCGATGCGGCCACGGCAAAGATCGAGAAGCCGGGGAAAATTATTGGGATTGCCGACGTCCATGGCATTGGAATAGGTGGCGACGGCGGGGCGGGGATGATACTTCCCGGTCAGCAGGTATTCGGGGACAGTGTCGTTGGCGTTGGTGGCGGCGATGAAGCGGGCCACGGGAAGTCCGATGCGCTTGGCGAATAATCCGGCGGTGAGGTTGCCGAAATTGCCGCTGGGCACGGAGACGATCAGCGGCACGGAAGCGACGGGCAACTGGCGGTAGGCAGCGACGTGATAGAACATCTGCGGCAAGAGGCGACCAACGTTGATGGAATTTGCGGAGGTGAGAAAGGCGCGCTGGCTAAGGGCCTCATCGGCGAAGGCCTGCTTGACGAGGCGCTGGCAATCGTCAAAGGTGCCAGAAACTTCGAGCGCGGTGATATTTTCACCGAGAGTGGTGAACTGTTTTTCCTGGGCTTCGCTGATGCGTTTGGAGGGATAGAGAATCACAACGCGAATACCCGGGACGCGCAAAAATCCATGCGCAACGGCGCTTCCGGTGTCACCCGAAGTGGCGACCAGGACGGTGAGGGCGCGGGATTCACCGCGAACGAAATAGCCCATCAAGCGGGCCAGGAAGCGCGCGCCGAAATCCTTGAAGGCTAGAGTTGGGCCGTGGAAGAGCTCGAGAACATGCAGCGCGGGCGAGAGTGAGACAAGCTTCACGGGAAAATTGATGGCTTCGGCGACGATCTGCCAGAGCAATTCTTCCGGCACATCGGGCGTGGCAAACGGCTTGACCAGGCGGAAACAAACTTCGGTGAAGGGCAGGCGGCGGAACTCTTCTAGCACTTCCGGGGTGTGGCGCGCGATTTCCGCAGGCATGTAGAGGCCGCCGTCGGGTGCGAGTCCGCGAAGCACCGCGCCACGCAGAGAGGTGAGCGGGGCTTTTCCTGCAGTGCTGCGATATCTCATGCGCGGGTATCCGCCTTGGCGGACTTGCCGCCGCGCTCCAACTGTTGCTTCACTTTTTCCAGGAAATCGTTGCCAACGAAATGACCGCTGGCTTGCTCGCGAAGGGAGAGTTCGCGTAATTCCGCAACCGGGATCGCGCAATGCGCGAGCGCTTCATAGCTCTGGCGGCGCGCGGCGATCAGCGCGGGGTAACAACGCGCGACGGTTTCCTGCGGAGATTCGGCCGGACGCGGTTGAAAGGCGCCGCGCCACAGAACAGGCTTGGGATCTTCGAGATAACGGCGGATGAGGAGTTGCTGCTCATCGGGAGAAGCGGATAGATAAACCACCAGCATCTGCTTGCGAAGACGGTGCAGGTGATGATTTCCGACGTAGATGACGCTGCCGGTAGTATCCAGAACGAGATCCTGGCTGGGATTTTTTTCGAGAGCGGCGAGCGCTTCATCCAGAGTGGAAACTTCCTCGGCGAGATAGGCGGCTTCGCGTTCGGCGTAGGTGGAGCGGTCCGGCCAGCCCATCCAGGCGGCGACGCCGTTGATTCCGGAATATCCGCCCGACTGGAGTTGAGATTTCAGGCGCTCTTCAATCTGGGTGTCGCAAGTGATGGCCGGGTATCCGGCCGCGGCGATGCGCTTGGTCCAATAGGATTTGCCGGAGCCGGACATGCCGACGAGGGCGAGGCGCAACGGCTGATTGGAATTAGGCCACATAAAGAATCTGAAAGTGCAAAGGAGCGGATGCCATCAATGAAAATCAAAAGCACCGCGCCGTGGTCATTAACTTAGCCGAAATGCGGGCGGTTTGCTAAGCGGGGAAGTAATCAAGGTTTCCAGGAAATCCGAGTCCGGGGAGGTAGCGGACGCTCATAAGCGGAAACATTGGGTACTAAGAGTACTTCACCTGTGGAAAGCTCGCACTTTGCAAGGAATTTCCCAATTGGGCTTGACTTGAGCGCGATCCAGCCTAGAATCGCCTCCTCACTTCCAGGGGGACGCTCCGGCGTCTGTGAAGTGAATCTCCGCCAATCAACCAAATCTAATTAAACCACTTCAGGAGGACGAATTTGAAAATTCGCAAGCTCTCGCAGTCCATCAAGAATGTCGCTCGCTGGGCGCTTTGGGGTGCTGTAATTTCGACTCTCACCATTCCGGCGAATCCATTAAATCTTTCCGCGCGGGCGAATGACCGCGACCACGCGGGGTTCGATCATGTCTTCATCATCATGATGGAAAACACCGGCTATGGCACGCTGATCGGGAATCCGAACGCGCCGTTTATCAACTTCGCGGCCGCCACCACGGGGCTGGCCACGAACTATTTCGGTGTCAGCCACCCGAGCCAGCCGAATTACATCGCGTCCACATCCGGATCAACGAATGGGGTGGCAGACGACAACGACACCACGATCGACGTGCCCAACATTGTTGACCAACTGGAATCGCACGGAAAATCGTGGAACGCGTACATGCAATCATACTCGCTTTGCACGACGCCGCTCGATCATGCCTGTGGCAACCAACTCTACGAGCGCAAGCACAACCCCTTCATCAGCTACAAGGATGTGCAGAGCAACCCCGCGCGAGTGGCCAAGATCGTTGACTTCAGCCAACTGGCGACGGATCTGGCCAGCGGGAACGTTGCCGACTACGTATGGATCAGCCCCGATCAATGCCACGACATGCACGGCCGCGGCGCAACCCCGGCTGACCCCTGTGATTTCTCCCAGATTCAGCCGTTGATCGCGACGGGCGATTCATTCCTGCTCAGCACGGTCAACGCCATTATGTCCTCCAAGGCGTGGACCGGGAATTCCGTGATTTTCATCGCCTGGGATGAGAGCGATTTCACCGGCACGGGTCCCGAGGGATTCGGCGACACCAGCGGTTGCTGCAACGCGAATCCGGGAGGCGGGCACGTTGTGACGTTGGTGATTTCCAACACGTTGAAATTTGCGCGGAGTTCCGGTGACGCATTCAACCACTACTCCATGATGGCCACGATTGAAGACAGCTGGCATCTGGGATGTCTGGTGAATACGTGTGACCGGAAGAGTGTACGCCCGATGCGCGACCTGGTCGGGCCTGTCGGCGGTTGGTAATCTCGAATTGCTCTTCCGATGCGCCGGGGAGGCGAGCTCCTCGGCGCATCGGAAGAAAACTCCATAGGACGCCCCCCCAGCAGGAAGACCGAATACCTCCCCGCGCGCACTCAAAGCCTTTTGGTGAAGTAGCCAATGCTCCCGTATACCCCATCAGATGGTAATCAGGCGGCTACCTGTACTTCAGGACGAGTTGCGTGGCCTGAGGACGGGTGCTACTTTGGGAAAGACTTCACGAATGAGACGGATTCGGGAGTCGAGCGGCGATTTCGAGAGCTTCCACGCGTGGACCGGGGCGCAAATTTCCAGCCTCGCAGACCGGAGAGTTCGCACTTCAACGCTTTGCAGAGAGAATGCGCGAGCGGGCGCCGCTCAGCCCTGAAGATGAAAATGGCTCGCGCGCAGGGCTCGCGTGTCGTACTGGTTTCGCAACGATAGCCGACTGCCGCAAGAACGGCTGGCCGCCGCCTCCTACGTGATCGTGGGGATGATCACCCTTCTATTGCTGGGTTTCTGGAAACTCCAAGTAATTGATTCCGATAAATACGGGCAGATGGCGGAACGCAATCGCGTGCGTTCGATTCCGATCATCGCGCCGCGCGGGCGAATGCTGGACCGCGACGGGCGCGTGCTGGTGGACAACTATCCCTCGTTCAGCGTGCTGCTGCTGCGAGACGACCTGGCGGCAGTGGAGAAAAATCTTCCAGCAATTGCCGATGGACTGGGATTGCAACTGGACGATTTGAAGGAGCAGCTGGCGAATTCCGGCGAGTTGCCGAAATTTCAGCCGATCGTGATCAAGCCGGAAGCTTCACCGGGCGACGTGGCGTTCATCGAATCACACCGCGCAGATATTCCCCTGCTGGAAATGCTGATGGTGCACCGGCGGCGGTATTTGCCGGGCGGATTCATGGCGCATGCCAGCGGGTACGTGGGGGAAGTCAGCGAAAAACAGATTGAGGACAGCAACGGGAAGCTGCGTCCGGGGGACATTGCGGGGAAATCGGGGCTAGAGCGGCAGTACAACGATCTGCTGGTGGGCACCGACGGGATGCGGCGAGTGATCGTAAATAGCGTCGGGAAAGAGATGGGGCGGCTCTCGCAGCAGGAAGCGATTCCCGGAAAACAAATTCAGCTGACGATTGATTACGACCTGCAGCAGGTGGCGGAGCAGGGCCTGGGAGATAAGAAGGGCGCGGTGGTGGCGCTGGATCCGCGGACGGGGGAGATCCTGGCATTTGCCAGCCATCCGGCGCCGGACCCGAACGATTTCGCGGTGCGGATTTCGAAAGAGGAGTGGCAGAAACTCAACGAGGATAACGGCAAGCCGCTACTGAATCGCGTGACGCAGGCGCAACTGGCGCCGGGATCGGTATTCAAGATCATCATGGCGACGGCGATGCTGGAATCGAAGGTGCCGCCGGAAGATTTCACGGCATTTTGCCCGGGCTATGGCGTGTTTTACGGGCAGATGCACAAGTGCTGGGTGTACGGAAAAAGCAGCCACGGCGTGGTGAATCTGCATAACGCGATCGTGCGGTCCTGCGATGTGTTTTTTTATAACGTGGGCATGAGGATGGGGATCGATCGCATCGCGAAATACGCGAAGATGCTGGGCCTGGGCGCGAGGACGGGAGTGGATCTGCCGTCGGAAGAACCCGGGCTGGTGCCATCCGAGGAATGGGTGGAACGTGTCTATCACCACAAATGGTATCCGGGATCCACGATTTCGGTTTCCATCGGGCAGGGTTCGGTGATGGCAACGCCGCTGCAAGTGGCTTATGTTATCGGCGGGATCGCGTCGAGTGGCGATTTCAAGCAGCCGCACTTGATGAAAGATGCAGCGAACGTCGGCGATAAGCGTGTGGAGCTGGCGGAAAGCACCGTGGAGCAAGTGACGCAAGGGATGTACGGGGTGATCAACGAAGCCGGCGGAACGGGCAATTCCGTGAAGCTCCAGGGAATTGAATTCTGCGGAAAATCGGGAACGGCGCAGATGATGAGCTACAGCGCGGCAAGCCGCCTGGGATTGGGAAAAGGAAAGAATGACGGCTGGTTCGTGGGCTTTGCACCGCGACGCAACCCGGAGATTGTGGTGGCCGCGGTGGTGGAAGACACCGCTGAGCACGGAGGGACCGCGTCCGGGCCCGTGGTGCGCGATATCGTGAAGGCGTATTACGACAAGAAAGAAAAGAAGTCTCAGGGCCAATCCATGGCGCAGGTGCAGAAACCCGGGGTGACGCCCGCGCTGGTGACGGCGCAAGCAGCGCAGGCTCCAAAAGTGGTGTTGAAGCGGGATGCGCCGGCCAAGGTGGCGGAAGTCGCGGAGAAAAAACAGAATCCAGAGTAGCGGTGGAGAGATGGGCCGGGGAAAGCTCCGAAAAGGCACACGATGAACGAAGTGACGACAACTCGGGACTACGATTGGTGGCTGCTGGCCATCGTGGCGGCGATTTGCGCGCTGGGTGTGGTGGAGATTTATTCCGCGACGCACGGGAGTGCCCTGGCGGGGATGCACATGAAGCAAGTCCGGTGGCTGGTGATCGGATTTGTGCTGATGTTCGTGCTTTCGCGGCTGGATTATCACCTGATCATGGACCAGGCTCCGGTGCTATATATTATTGGATTGATTGCACTTACGGCCGTTTTACTGATGGGGCATACGCGATTTGGGGCAAAGCGCTGGATACCCATACTTGGGGAATTCTTTCAGGTGTCAGAACTGGTCAAATTGATTATAATCATCGTGTTGGCGCGCTTCTTTGCGGAAGTGCGCACCGACGAACTCTCCCTGCAGGATTTGATTAAGGCAGGGCTACTGGTTGGCATTCCGCTGGTCTTAATCCTGAAGCAGCCGGATCTTGGCACAGCGCTTGTGCTGATGCCGATGTTGATTGTGGGGGCGTTTCTTGCCGGGTTGCAATGGAAACATGCCACAGTGATTGTCCTGCTGGGGGTTTTGATGCTGCCCGTCGGGTGGCATTTCTTGAAGCCCTACCAGAAGGAAAGAGTTGCATCCTTTTTGCATCCCGAGGAAGACGCGAAGGGTTCCGGCTATCAGGTGTTGCAGTCGAAGATCGCCGTGGGCTCAGGCGGATTCTGGGGGAAGGGCTTCAGCAACGGCAGCCAGAATCAACTGGGTTATATTCCGGTCCGGTATTCCGATTTCATCATGTCGGCGTGGGCGGAAGAACAGGGATTCAAAGGCGTGCTGCTTGCGCTTGGGCTGTACATGGCGCTATTGTTACGACTGGTCCAGAATGCCCAGCGCGCCAAAGATCGCGCAGGAATGTTTCTGGTCATGGGCGTCACAGCGGCGTTTGGTTTTCACGTATTAGTGAATGTGGCCATGGTCATCGGGGCCATGCCGGTAACCGGCATTCCGTTACCCCTGATGTCCTACGGAGGTTCGGCCACGTTGTTTGTTTTTCTGGCGATTGGCCTGGTAATGAATGTCCGGCTGCGCCGATTCGTTAACTAGCTGATTGCCAGCCCCGAGCGCGACTAACTTCAGGGAGTTTGCGCCGGACCAGCGGACCGAAGAAAGATCGGACCGCTGGTAAGAGAAAAAAGGAATTTACGAGTGAGGATAGCACTGTCCGCCGTTCCCCCGGGAGCATCCCGGCAACGGCCCAGCCTCGATAGCATGAGGTTATCGCAATACGAAAGCTGCAGTCTGGCTTCTCCCTCCGGCTTCGAACGCAACGCCGCAACAATACAGTTGTCCCTGTTGTCGCCAGCGTGTCCCGGTCTAGACCGGGACGGCGCCTTGCCCTGGACCAGTGTCTGCGAGGGTCCCGCGGCGGTGCATCCCAAGGAGTTTTCATGTCGAAAGAATTGGTTATCAGCGCGAGCTCCCATGAACGGCGAGTCGCGATTTTGGAAGAAGGACAGCTAGTCGAAATCTACATTGAGCGCGAAAAAGAGTTCGCGCTCGTCGGCAGCATCTACAAAGGAAAAGTGACGCGCGTTTTGCCGGGCATGCAGTCCGCATTCGTGGACATCGGCCTGGACGGGGACGCGTTTCTTTACGTGAGCGACGTTTTCGAAAATCTCGAAGATTACGACCACGGGCACGGCCACGGCGATGCACCGGCACCCGCGATTGCGGGCGGCCAGCACAACGCCCTGATTGAACCGCTGCCGGGAGAATTGCTCTCCACGCGGGCAGTTCATGAAGAAACGATTTCATTGGACGAGCCGCACGAAGAGCACGGCCACGGCGAAGAACATGCGGGGCCGGAGGAAGACCGCGGAGCGCCCGAAGAGCGCGGCGAGAATTTTGGGCCACGCGAGAACGCCGGCGAGAGCCACGAGATGGACGAACGGCAGCCGGAATCGAATGCATCTGCGCCGCAAAATTTTGCACCGAATTACAATCCCACCCGGAATTATCCTCCACGAATCGGAAACGATCGCCCGCAGGGGCAAGGTAATGATCGAGGCGGGGACCGCGGAGGCGACCGGGGTGGTGATCGCGGACGCGGCGGACGGCGCGGGCGTTGGGGCCGGCGGCGCGGCGGAAGCGGAAGTAGCAGTGGCGGCGGTGGCGATCGCGACCGGCGTCCACATGGCGGACACAGCGGCGGCGGGCGCAATCTGCCTCCATCGAAATACGCTTCACCGCAAGGTGGGAGCGAGAATCGCGGCGGATACGACAATCGTCGTCCGAGCAACGATCGTCCCGCAAGCAGCGCACCCACGGAAACGCGGGAAGACGACATTGTTCTGCCGGGTGAATCACTGGCGAAATACCGGGCGCGTCCGGTGCCTGTGGCTCCTGTGGAGCCGCTGGGCGATCACGAACCCGAAGAGCGGCAACCGGATTACGAGCAGATTCCTTCGCGGCCTGCAGTTGGCTTGCAGCCCGGAACGGGAACTCCCCGGCGGTTTTCTGGAAGCCTGCCGCACTGGGTGTTAGCGGACAAGGAATCTGAAGCGGAAGCGGCCGCAGGCAGTGAAGAAGGAAATGCGGCAGAGGCCATTGAAGAAAGTTCGAAGGCTGCGCCAGCGGTGGAAGAAACGCAGGCAGGCACGCAGCGCAATGGCGCGGCGGGGCTGAGCGACGAGGAAGCGTTTTCGCTGTCGGCTCGACTGGTGGAAGCGAAGCACGAGGAAACACAGGCTCGCGCGGAAGCGGACTCACTGGTGGGCGGCGCAGATTTCGACGAGGATGAGGCGGAGGCGCTTCACGAGGCGCATCAGGTTGCCGAACGCGAAGAACACGGCCATCACCCGGCAGAACGGGAAGAAGAACACGACGAGCACGAAGAGTCGGACGACTCAGAGGAATCAGAGTCGGAAGCTCACGAAGAGCGGTTCGTTTCCGAATCTGGCGCTGCGGAACACCACGAAGAAAGCGCCGGAGAAGCGCAGACCGAAGAGCACGCGGAGTTGAGCGAAGCCGAACGTGCGGATATGGCGCACGACGAGGCCATCGAGCACGTTGCTTCGGAAACGCTGGCGGCCGCGACTGCGAGTGGCACTACCGTTGAAGCTGTTGTGGAAGAGGACGTTGTCCTGCTTCCGGGCGAAACGCGTGGACCACGGGATTCCAGCGCACCGCGCGAGGACTTTGCGCGCATCGGCACGAATCCACGTTCGCGTTTCCAGCGGCCACAACGCAGCGGAAGCGGCGGACGTGACCGTGGCAGTGATCGCGGAGGAGACCGCGGAGGATTCCGCGGACGCAGCGGACGGCCGGATGGCCGCACCGACCGGCGGGATCGCGGCGGGGACCGTGGAGGCGACCGCGGAGGTGATCGGGGCGGTGACCGCGGGCGCGGACGGTTTGAACGGCGCGGCGGCGGAGGTCACGGACCGCACCGGGGACATCACGGCGGACACGCGCCTCAGCGCAGACCGCAATTGATTTCGGAGATGTTGAAGGCGGGTCAAGACGTGGTGGTGCAGATCGCGAAGGAACCGCTCGGCAAGAAGGGCGCCCGGATCACGAGCCACGTGGCACTGCCGGGGCGTTTCCTGGTGTACATGCCGACGATTGACCACATTGGAGTTTCCCGGAAGATTGCCAGCGCGGAAAACCGTTCGCGGCTTCGCCGGCTGGTTGGCGAGGCACGCGGCAGCTATCCCGGCGGGTTCATTGTTCGAACCGCCGCGGGTGGAGCGACCGACGACGAAATCCGGACAGACATCGAGTTTCTGGGGAAGACCTGGAACGAGATCAAGCAGAAGAATGACGACCGCAAGGCACCGGCGCTCCTGCACCGCGACCTGAACCTGGTGGAACGAATTCTGCGCGATTACGTGAGTGACGATTTCACGGGCATCTGGATCGACAACGAAGAAGAGTTCGGCAAGGTGGTGGAATTCGTCAGCCGCTTCCAGCCCAAGCTGGTAAGCAAAGTGAAGCTCTATACCAAGGAGCAGCCGATCTTTGAGGAGTTCGGGATTCAGCACGAACTGGACAAGGCGCTGCGTGCCAAGGTGTGGCTGAAATCCGGCGGTTACATCGTGATCAATCACACCGAAGCGCTGGTGGCGATTGACGTGAACACCGGGAAATTCGTGGGCAAGGGCTCCACGCGGCTTGAGGATACCATCGTCAAGACGAACCTGGAAGCCGTGAAGGAGATCGTGCGGCAGATTCGCCTGCGCGACCTGGGCGGCATCATCGTGGTGGACTTCATTGACATGGAAGAGCGGCGCAACCGGGAGAAGGTGCTGGGCGCGCTGCAGCAGGCGCTGGAGCAGGACAAGGCTCCATCGAAGGCGCTTTCGTTCAATGAGTTCGGACTGGTGTGCATCACGCGGAAGCGCACGAAACAGGCGCTGGAGCGCGTGCTGTGCCAGCCGTGCCCGTATTGCACGGGTTCGGGGATGGTGAAGTCGATCCCGACGCTGTGCTACGAGATTCAAGCGGAAGCGCGGAAGATGGCGGTGGCCGATCACGAAGGGCCGAACCTGACGCTGCGGGTGCATCCGGAAATCGCCAAGGCGTTGAAAACGCGCGAATCGATTCTGATTGATGAGCTGGAGCAGAATTCTCACAAGCACATCATTATTCAGTCGGATGCGACGTTGCATTGGGAGCAGTACGATATTTATTAGTGGGAAGTTTTGGTGAATGGTTGTGAGTTGGCAGAAATCAGTAATCGGTAATCAGTAAGAGGATAACGGATAGCAGATAACAGGAAACACGGAAACAGGAGACGCCCGGGTCAATATTGATCCGGGCGTTTTGCTTTTTAGGGCGGTGTGGGACTGGCGTGACTTTGTTGGGCGGGGGGTTTTATGCTTCCCGGGTCGCACAACATCTAGTGGCACGCGGAGGACTTATGGTCGAGTCGGTTTCAGTGGCGACGATGGCGGAGAGGCAATTGCGGGCAGCGAATGTTTCGGAGACTGGTTGCTGCATTGTGGGCGGGGGGCCGGGCGGGGCGGTGCTGGCGTTATTGCTGGCACGGCGGGGAGTGCACGTGAGGCTGTTGGAGATGCATAAGGATTTTGATCGGGAGTTTCGGGGAGACACGATTCACCCGTCGGTGATGGAGATACTGGATCAGATTGGGCTTGCCGAAAAATTGCTGGAGATTCCGCACACCAAGGTTTCTGGACCGACGCTGAAATTCGCGAATGGCACGATTACACCGTTTGATCTGGGGCGGCTGAAGACGAAATTTCCCTACATTCTGCTGGTGCCGCAAGCGCGATTTCTGGAGTTCATCACCGGGGAGGCGGCGCGGTATCCACGGTTTGCGCTGGTGATGCACGCGAACGTAAATCAACTGATTGAAGAAAATGGGGCGGTGCGGGGTGTCCGGTATGCGGGGGCCGACGGGCCACGGGAGATTCGCGCGGAGTTGACGGTGGGGGCGGACGGGCGGTTTTCGCAGTTGCGCCGGTTGGCGGAATTTGGGCCGGTGAAGACTTCTCCACCGATGGATGTGCTGTGGTTTCGATTGCCCAAGGTTTCCGGGGAGCCGGAGATTCGCGGCGGGGCTTTCGGCGGGATCGGGCTGGGGCGAATCCTGGTGTTGCTGGAACGGACGGATTATTGGCAGGCGGGGCTGGTGTTTCCGAAGGGGCATTATCAGGAGCTGCGGGCGCAAGGCGTGGAGGCGGTGCGGCGGCAAATCGAGGAGATTGATCCGCGGTTCGCGAAAAATGCGGAGGCGCTGACGGACTGGCAGCAATTTTCGCTGCTATCGGTGGAGTCCAGCCGGTGCCCGCTGTGGCACAAGCCGGGCCTACTGCTGATTGGAGACGCGGCGCACGTGATGTCTCCAGTGGGCGGGGTGGGTATCAATTACGCGATTCAGGATGCCGTGGTAGCGGCGAATGTTTTGACCGGTCCGCTGCTGGCGGGGAAAGTGAGCGATGCGGATCTTGCGGAAGTGCAGCGGCAAAGGGAGTGGCCGACAAAAGTGATTCAGGCGTTGCAATCATTCCTGCAGCGGAGACTGATCGCGAGTGTCTTGCAATCGGTGGAAGCGACCAATATACCGTGGCAGCTTCGGTTGCTGACCAAGCTGCCGGTGATTCGAGACCTGCCACCGCGGATGATTGCGTTTGGGCCGCGACGGGTGCGGCTGGAAGAAACGTAAGTTGGCGGGCCCCAGAGGAATAAGTTGAAAGGATTTGTTGTTAGTCGGGGTCTCGCGCGGGACGCGAGGAATGCCCGGAGTCGCCCGAAACGCGGAACACGCCGTGCTGCGGCGCAGGCATGGGGGTGCCGCCCATGCGGTCTTGCCACAGGAATCGGTTGAGGATGATGTTGTTGGCGGCGTCGGCGTGGGAGAAATCGAGGTTTTTGCCTTCTTTCCAGTCTTTGGAGTTCATTTCGTAGAGGAGGCCGTTGTCGCGGTTGCGAAAGTCTGCGGTGAAGGCGGGCTGCGCGCCCGGGCCGCTGAACAGCGGGGCCATCACGGCGGCGCGGGAATCGTTGGCATTCATCGGCGGCGCGCCGAGGAGCGCTTCGATGGTGCGGACCATGTTGATCGTGGTGTAGAAGTGGTGATCCACGAAGGGAGATGAATTCCCTTCTTGCGATTGTGGAAGCGGGGCATATTTGCTGATGACCAGGGCGATGCTGCGGTGGGAGTCGACATGATCGGGTCCGTCCTGGGCATCGTCTTCGAGGATGAGGATCGCGGTGTCGTCCCAATAGGAAGAGTGGGAAACTGCATCGACTACGCGACCGACTCCCAAATCGTTATCGGCGACAGAGGCTGCGGGTTTTGGCTGGCCCTTTGTGCCGCCGGCAGTGTGATCATTGGGGAGACGAAGCAGGACGAATTGGGGCATGGCGTCGTGCTGAGCGCTGCGAGAATCCACAAAACCCTTGAATTCATTGAGGAATTCGTCGGCGCGCAGCTGATCGGGATAAGCGACCTCGAAATCAGGAAAAAGGGGATCGAAATGCCCGCGTAATTCCGGCTGCGAAGCGATATTTTTTGCCAGGACCGGGATGTCCCATGGATAAGGGCTGGGGCCACCGCGCGGATCGCCGACGTTTTTCTCGAGAGGCTCGCCTTTCCGAATGAGTGCGCGCGGACAGACTGTACCCGCGACTTTCGGCGGCCCGCTTTTGGGGTTCGCGGCGTCAGGCGCGGCATTGCACCAACGGGAGACGATATATTCACCATAGTGGCGGTAACTGATGCCGTGGACAGCGAAATTTTTCCAGAGAAAGCCGCCCGTGGGTTCGCCGGCGTCGGGAAGATTATCCTCGACGGAAATGCCGCCAAGGAGTTCGCCTTCGGAGTCGTACGTGTGTTCCTTTCCGCGATAGGCAATGGGCCAGGTTTTTTCGATGTAGTCGGAGATGGACGCCGAGGTGGACCAAACGTGGCCGTCGCCGGAGACGTCGCCGCTATCGTAGAAATTATCGAGGATGCCGAACTGGCGGGCGAGTTTGTGCTGATTGGGCGTAATGGCTTCGCCATACATGGTGATGGAGGGATCGCCATTGCCGCCGCCGAGATCGCCGAAGAGCTGATCGTAGGTACGATTTTCCTTGATGATGTAGATGACGTGTTTGATTTTGTTGGCGCCATTTGCGAAGGCGATTTTGTCGGAGTTGCCCTGAGCGGCGTTGGTAGCGGAAGTCTGCGCGGTCCAAGCCACAAGGTTGGCGGGGATGCCGGCAAAGGGAATACGGGCGAGCGAGCCGTGGGTCATAGCGGGGTTGTAAGGAAATTCGGGTTCACCGCCCTCATTTTTCTTCAGCGGGGCCGGATTCGGGCCAGAGCCTCGGCCTTTGGCGGTGGCGATGAGGAGATCGGTGGAAGTTGAGGCGACAACGGTGGGATAGAACTCCGTGGGGATGTAACCAACCGACTTTATACCTCCCGAAAGATCGAAGACTCCGACTGAATCGGAGATCGAGTTCGCAGAAAACAGAAGCTTTTCGTCTGGGGAGAGTGCAAGGCTCTGGGGGTCGCTACCGCCGTATTTTTGGCCAAATAATTTCGTAGACACGGCAAAAACAAGTTTGCCCGTTTTTGTGTTGAGGACGTCAATTTCATCGCTGTTTGTCAACGCTACGAATAGTTCCGTATCGTCGTGATTTAGAAGGAGAGCGGTGGGATGGGACCCACCTTCCAACGAGGATGCAGGCTTGCTGAGAGGGATGATGCGGCGGACTTTGCCGGCGACGAGGTCAAGTTCAGCGACCGAAGAGGCGTTCCAGAGGGAGACGAAGGCACGGCGGCCATCGTGGGTGATCACGGTTGTGTAAGGCAGAGAACCGGGGATCCGTTTAAAAGTGGAGAGATCAAAACGGTGGACGATTTTTCCGTCGGCGGAGTTGAGCAAAAGGGCTTCGTCCGAATTGTTGCAAGCGACGAGGATGCGTTCAACCCCGTCGGTTATACCTACGGTGAGGCCCGCGGGATAGGTGACATTGCTAAACATTTCCCGGCGGTGCTTCCCGGGTGGGACCGATAAACGTGGAGTGAGAGGCATGAAACGCTCGGTCGACACTGCGCCATTCGCAAAACCATAGACCGCGATGCCATTGCCCGTACTTCCCTTCCCCTTGCCGAGTGGATCGGTGAGCGAAGCGATCGAGGCGTAAAGGTGCTGGCCATTGGAGCTGAAGGCGAGACCCAGAAAATACGTTTGCTTTGCATCGCTGCCGAGTCGATCGTCGGGAAAATCGCGGAGTTCGTTGGTTTGCAGATTGAGGACGGTGAGCGATTGCTTTTCCTGGGAAGTATAAGCTCCATAGCCGCTGTGGAGGAAAACAGCGAATTGGCCGTCCGGAGAGAGCGCGACGGTGGTTGGGAAGTTATTTGTGGGCCGCGGTTGGCCCGGGACCTCGCCGAGGATTTTCCCGTTGGAAATCTGCACCGGCGCTTCGGGAACAACTGCACTTTGGCCCAACATCTTTGCGGGGAGAGCCAGCAGCACGGCCGCCGCAAGAGCGATTACGGAAGGGAGAAAGGCTTTTTGCATGGCGGCATTATATGCAAGTTTGCGACGCAATTTCGTAAATAGGCGATTGGAAGAAAAGAGGGCCGGCGAACAAGCGGCGCGTCGCGGTAATGCCGGTGCAACTTTTCTGTTTTTCCGACCGGCGCCCACGATTCTTGCTATTGGACCGGAATGGCATTACATTCCTGCAAGGTCCGGAAACGATTCTCCTGTGGAATTCCGCGCCAAATTACAAAAGAGGATTTCATGTTCAGAAAACTGATACTGGCATTGTTGTGCAGCGCCCTGCCCGCGATGGCACAGACGATCGCGATCCGAGCGGGAAACCTGATTGATCCCGCGAAAGGAACGGTGAGCAAGGATCAGATCATCGTAGTGGAAAACGGAAAGATCACGGCGGTGGGCGCGGGAGTGGCGATTCCGAAGGATGCGCAGGTGGTGGATCTGTCGAAGGAATGGGTGATGCCGGGGCTGATTGACGCGCACACGCACGTTACGTTTGAGGAGATTCCCGGAAAGGCGCCGTTCGAGGCCATGTATTTGAAAGAGAGCACGGGGTTCCGGGCGCTGCAGGGACTTTATATCAGCGAGATTTTGCTGAACGCAGGTTTTACCGCAATGCGCGACGTGGGCAATGAAGCGGATTTCGCGTGCGTGGATTTGAAGAAGGCGTTCCGCGCGGGGTGGTATGACGGACCAACGCTGCAATGCGCGGGGAAGATTATCGGACCGTTTGGCGGTCAATCGAAGGGGATGCCGGAGGAGATCGGACCGTTCTGGCTGCACGAATATATTGATGCGGACACGGCGGACGAGGTGCGGAAAGCCGTCCACGAAGATATTTATTACGGCGCGGATGTGATCAAGCTGGCGACGGACAACAGCGAATATTTTTACACGGAAGAAGAAATACGGGCCGCGGCGGATGAGGCGCACAACGCGGGCCGCGCACTGGCGGTGCACGTTTATGGAGGGAAGGCGGCGGATAACGTGATTCGCGGCGGAGCGGATTCCGTGGAGCACGGATTCGCGTTGACAACGGAGCAATTGAAATTGATGAAGGAAAAGGGGACGTATCTGGTGGGCACGGATTTTCCGGAGGCGCATCTGGCGGGGTTGAATCCTTCGAACGATACGCTTGCGGATGCGAAGAAGTTGGGCGATCAGATCATCGCGCGACTAAGCAACGCCAATAAAGTTGGAGTGAAGATGGCGTTTGGCTCGGACACGGTTACAGGTACTCCGGGTAGGACGCGGGCGGATCTGGTGTTTGATTACCTGGCGGTGTGGAAGGTGGCGGGCGTTACGAACGGTGACATCTTGAAGGCGATGACGACGAACGGCGCGGACCTTTTGCGCATCAGCAAGGAACGCGGCGCGATCGCGGAAGGGCAGTTTGGAGACATTATCGCGATGCCTGGGGATCCGTTGCAGGAGATCGAATCGTTGCGGAAGGTGAATTTTGTGATGAAGAACGGGAAGGTGGTGCGGATGGTGAAGTAGGGGGGCGAAGAATAGCCGGGAGACGAAGCGAGAAAATTGTTTACGTTGAGATCCTTCGGGCCGCGGAAGGCGCGGCCCTCAGGATGACAATTTTTGGGGTGGACGTGCATTTAGAGACGAGTGTCGTCGGGAGCTGGGGGCGATTGGTGGGCTTCAGCAGGACGTCGGAGGTATAGCTTTCGTCGGTAAGAGTGCTGGTCAGGTGTCGGAGTAGCGCTGCTCTTTCCAGGGGTCGCCGTAGGCGTGGTAGCCGTTGCGTTCCCAAAAGCCGAGGCGGTCGTGGTCGAGGAGCGTGAAGCCACGGACCCACTTGACACTTTTCCAGGCATAGAGATGGGGCACGATTAAACGTAGCGGGCCGCCGTGATCGGCGGTGAGTGGTTCGCCGTCGTGCTCAAACGCAAAGAGGACGTCCGGACGCAGCAGATCGTTCAGCGGGATGTTGGAGGTATAGCCTTCCTCGGCGAGGACGAGGACGTGAGTAGCTTCGGGTTTGGCCTTGGCGCGGTCCAAGACGTCGGTGAAGCGCACGCCTTTCCATCGATTGTTCAACCGGCTCCAACGAGTGACGCAGTGAAAGTCACTGGTGGATTCGATCTGCGGGATGGCGCGAATTTCCTGCCAGCTTAGCCGCAGCGGTGTCTCCACCAAGCCGCTGATTTTGAAATCCCAGGTGGAGGGATCGAAGCGGGGGACGCTGCCGTAGTGGAGGACCGGCCATTTGATGGTGAGGGATTGTCCCGGAGGAAGGCGGCCTTCGGCCTTGGCGCGCTTTTCCATTTCGCGCCGGCCACCGTCATCGCCAAAGATCGGCATATAATCGCCTCCATCCCATTAGAGTGTGCGCCAGCGGAATGGTTTCCGTAGCGTGGGCCATTCGCGGGAACGGACTCTTATGATACTTTGGGCCACGGCCTCCGCGCAGGAGGAGATCGGGCAAAGGAGTTACCCCATGGCTTCTGCCACGCCGCTTGCCGCACTGAATCATCGGTTTGAAATTCCAGGCATCGCCAAAATTGTAGAGGAGCACGCCGGAATGCCCGCGGTGCGGATACAGACTCCGGAGGTCTCGGGGGAAATTTATCTACATGGAGCGCATGTGACTTCCTGGCGTCCGGCAGACGAGGAGGAGGTGCTGTTTGTGAGCCCGAAAACGCGCTGGCAGGATGGCGCGGCCATTCGGGGTGGCGTGCCGATCTGTTTCCCGTGGTTTTCGGAGCGGACGGAGGGACCAAAATCGCCGGCGCACGGACTGGTGCGGACAACAACGTGGCAACTTGAGGCGATCACGCACGCGGACAGCAACGTGACGGTGGCGCTTTCGACAGCGGCCGACGAGGCCACGCAAAAATCCTGGCTCGGCGATTTTCACCTGCTGTTTTGCGCGACGTTTGGGGAACAGCTTCGGCTGGAGCTGATCGTGACGAATCATGGAGATATTTCGTTCCGATTCGAAGAGGCGCTGCATTCCTATTACCGGGTGGGGAACGCGGAGGCGGTTCGGCTGCGCGGGTTGAACGGGGTGGCGTATCTGGATAAGACGGCCGCGCGACACGAGAAGCACCAGCGCGGAGACGTGGTGATGAGCGCGGAGACTGACCGGATCTATCGCAACACTTCCGCATCGATAGAGATCGAAGACCCGGTTTTGAAGCGACGGATCCTGGTGGCCAAGGAGGACTCGCGAGACACGGTGGTTTGGAACCCGTGGGCGGAGAAGGCCAGGGCGATGGCGGATCTGGGCGCGGATGCATGGCGGCAATTTGTGTGCGTGGAAACGGGAAATGTGGGCGACCACGGAGTGACGCTGGGCGAGGGGCAAGCGCACACGATGTCCGCACTGATTTCGTTGAACTCGCTCTGAGCTGTAAACCACCTAACTTATTTCTCGTCGGATTTCCGGCGTGCCACTTCCCTCCTTTCGGCATGCTATGATTTCTTCATCTTATCCATCGAAAGCGAACCCGCGATGCCCGCACGCATACTGGACGGTTTGAAAATCCGCGACGAAATTTTCTCTGAGTTGAAGCTGGAAATTTCTCGATTGCACGGCCAGGGAATCCGGCCGGGGCTGGCGGCGGTGCTGGTGGGGGAAAATCCCGCTTCGCAGCTGTACGTGAAGAGCAAAATCGCGGCTTGCGAGCAGCTTGGGTTGGCGAGTTGGCTGCACTCGCCCCGAGCGGACGTTTCGACGGAATACATGCTGCAACTGGTGAGCGATTTGAACGCGGACAATAACGTGGACGGCATTCTGATTCAGCTGCCACTTCCCGCGCAGATTGATTCGAAACGCATTCTGGAGGCCGTGGACCCGGCGAAGGATGTGGATGGGTTTCATCCGGTGAGCATGGGAAGGCTGGTGAGCAACCGGCCCGGGCTGGTGGCGTGCACGCCCGCGGGCTGCATGGAGATGCTGCGGCGGAATCAGATTCCGATTGATGGCGCGAATGCGGTGGTGCTGGGGCGCAGCGATATTGTGGGGAAGCCGATGGCGTTGTTGCTGCTGCATGCGAACGCCACGGTTACGGTGTGTCACTCAAAGACGCGTGATCTGCCGGACGTGATTCGGCGAGCGGACATTCTGGTGGCCGCTATCGGGAGGGCTGGCTTTGTGCAAGCGGATTGGATCAAGCCCGGCGCGGCGGTGATTGATGTGGGTACGAATAAAGTGACAGATACTGCCGAGGCTGCGGCACTACTGCGCAACTTCCCGGAGCGGCTGGAAAAATTTCGGGCAAAGGGGAATGTGCTGATTGGCGACGTGCATCCCGATGCTGTGCAGACCGCGGGGGCGCTTTCGCCTGTACCCGGCGGAATCGGTCCGATGACGATCACGATGCTGATGAGCAACACGGTAAAAGCCGCCCGGCTGCGCCGCGGAGCAAATGCCGCGGTGGCACGTCCTTAGCAGATTTCCACTAGAATTTTGATTCGCGCGGGACCGGCCGGACAGGGCGGCGGGTGAAGGAGCGGGCGAGTTCATGCTGAAGCTCGGGCTTACGGGAGGAATTGCCAGCGGGAAGAGCGCGGTGGCTGCGCTGCTGCGCGAACAGGGTTTCCCGGTGCTGGACGCGGATAGCGTGTCGCACAAGCTGATGGAACCGGGACAAGCGGCGCACGACGAAATCCTGAAGACATTCGGGGCGGATCTTGCGGACGCCAGCGGGCGGATTGACCGCGCTAAACTGGCGTCCATCGTGTTCGCAGATCCCGCAAAGCTTTCGCAACTGAACGCGATTCTTCATCCACGTGTGGAACAGATTATTTTCCAGCAGTTGGCCGAATGGCAGAACAACGGAGTCCGCGACGTGGGCTTCGTGGAAGCTGCGCTTCTGGTTGAGGCGGGAATCGTGGACAAATTGGATGGGCTGGTGGTGGCGTGGTGCAGACCGGAGCAGCAACTGGAGCGGCTGCGGGACCGGGGGATGAGCGAAACTGAAGCGCGGCGCCGGATTGCCGCGCAGCTTCCACTGGAAGAAAAAATAAAGCGAGCGACGGAGACAATCAACTGTTCGGGGAGTTTGGAAGAGACGCGGGTGCAGGTGCTGGCGCTGGCCGCGAAGCTGCGGAAATCAAGGTAGAGCGAACTGGGAGATGGTTTGGTGAGGCTCTTTTCGGGGGCTTGCGAAGAATATTTCTCTTTTAGCCCCCTTGAATAAATACTTTAGGCAGACTCAACTTCATTTTGGACCGATGCTGAACAAGCGCCTGATATTGTTGGCATTCGGCATCTTTCCCGGCCGGGCCAGCGGAGTTAGACTAGTGGCGAAATACCTCAGGCGCTTCCCGATGCGCAAAAGGATGGAATGCGATGATTGCCACCCGCATTGACCGACGCAGCTTTCTGAAAGTGACGGCCGCTGCCGGCGGCAGCCTGCTGTTCAGTGTGTACCTGGACCCGGCGGGCCGCGCTTTCGCGCAAACTGCACCAACACCGAATTTTTCGCCGACGGCTTTTGTGAAGGTAAGCCCGGACAATATTTTTACGATTATGGCAAAGAATCCGGAAATCGGACAAGGGATCAAGACTTCCCTTCCGATGATTATCGCGGATGAGCTGGATGTGGACTGGAAGGATGTGCGGATCGAGCAGGCGGACCTGAACGAAACGATTTACGGTCCCCAGCGGGCGGGAGGAAGCACGGCGACGCCGGTGAATTGGGATCCGTTGCGGCAAGTGGGCGCGGCGTGCCGGGCGATGTTCGTGACGGCGGCGGCACAGGGATGGTCGGTACCCGAAGCGGAGTGCGAGACATCATCGGGCAGCGTGATACACGCGGCGACGAAGAGGAGCGCGACGTATGGCTCGCTGGCGGCGAAAGTAGCGACGCTCACCCCGCCGGATCTGAAAACGGTGAAGGTGAAGGATCCACGAGATTACAAAATCATCGGGCACACGAAGCTGGGCGTGGACAGCCAAGCGATCGTCACAGGGCAATCGCTTTACAGCATTGATTTCCGTGTGCCGGGAATGCTGTGGGCGGTTTATGAAAAATGCCCCGTGTTCGGCGGGAAATTTGTAAGTGGAAATCTGGACGACATCAAGAAGGAGCCGGGCGTGCGGCACGTTTTTTCGCTTGCTGGCACTTCGGACATATTGAGCCTGCAGCCGGGAGTGGCGGTGCTGGCGGACACCTGGTGGCAGGCGAATTCCGCGCGAAACAAGCTAAAGATCCAATGGGACGAGGGTCCGACCGCGGAGCAGAGCAGCGAAGGATATTTGCGGCAGGCGAAGGAAGTTTCGAAGAAGGCGGCGACGCTGACGTTGCGAAAGGATGGCGATGCCAGCGCTGCGCTGAAATCCGCGGCAAAGGTTGTGGAAGCGGAGTACGACTATCCATTCATCGCCCACGCGCCGATGGAGCCACAGAATTGTCTGGCGCACTATCACGACGGGAAGCTGGAATTCTGGTCGCCGTCGCAGACGCCGGAGTCCGGGCGAATGCTGGTCTCCAAGGTTCTGGAAGTGCCGCACGACGACATCATTGTGCATATGAAACGGGTGGGTGGAGGTTTCGGACGACGGCTGACGAACGATTACATGGTGGAGGCCGGAGCAATCGCGAAGCAGGTAGGAGTACCGGTGAAGCTGCTGTGGACGCGGGAAGACGATTTTCATCACGATCATTACCGGCCGGCGGGATATCACTTTTTGAAGGGCGGCGTGGATTCGGCGGGGAAACTGGTGGCCTGGAACAATCACTTCGTGAGTTTCGGAGAAGGCGAAAAGTTTGCTCCAGCAGCGGGGATTCGCGGCAGCGAATTCCCGGGGACGTTGGTGCCGAATTTCTTCTTTGGAGCATCGCTGATGCCGACTGGAATTCCCACCTATGCAATGCGCGCGCCGGGGAGCAACGCATTCAGCTGGGTTTTTCAGTCGTTTCTGGATGAACTGGCGCTCGCGGGCAGCGTGGATCCGGTGAAATTTCGGCTGGACATCCTGAGCCTGCCGCAGGTGGCGCACCCCGACTGGAAGCCTGACGGAGGAGAGGTGGACGCAGCACGGATGGCCGGGGTGGTGAAACTTGCCGCGGAAAAGTCCGGGTGGGGCACGCGAAAATTTCCGAAAGGCACCGGGATGGGAATTGCGTGTCAATTTTCGCACCGCGGCTATTTTGCGGAAGTGGTGCAATTGCGTGTGGACGAGCAAAACCGGGTAAAGGTGGAGAAGGTGTGGGCAGCGGGCGACGTCGGAAGCCAGATCATCAATCCCGGCGCGGCGGTTAACGAGTGCCAGGGCGCCGTGATCGAAGCGTTGAGCTCCGTGATGAGTTACGAAATTACGATGGAAAAAGGGCGCGCGGTGCAGAGCAATTTCGACGGCTACCCGCCGGTGCGGATGAATCAGGTGCCGCCGGAGATCGAAGTGCACTTTCTGAAGACGGACAATCCGCCGACGGGATTGGGTGAGCCGGCGCTGCCACCGGTTTTGCCGGCGGTGTGCAACGCGATTTTTGCGGCAACGGGGAAGAGGATTCGGTCGCTGCCGCTGGCTAAGCATGGGTATTCGTGGGCGTAGGAGAGGGATTAGCGACTAGTTTAATGCGGCCGGGGATAGGGCAGGTAGCGTTCACCGCGAGTCGCGGCAGACGGTTCGTGCATACATTTTAAGTTGAGATCCTCCGGCCCGCGGAAGGCGCGGACCTCAGGATGACTTGTATCTTGAGTTAGGGGCACCAAGAGTGGGCGCCGCATGGATGCGAGTTGCGCGCGCGCATCTGAAGCATGGGCATTTGTTGACGGGCGTGCGGTGGACCCAATAAGATGACCGGCGAACTCGGAATTCCTGGGAGGACTCCTTGCGCAAATGCGCGATTCTTGGAAGTTTTTTGATTTGTGTTTGTGTTTCAGCGGTGGCGCAGCAGCCGGCAGCGGCGCCCCTATTCAAATTTCAGGAAGTGATGATCCCGATGCGCGACGGAGTTCGCCTGCAGACGGTGATTTTGACGCCGACGAATGCAGCGGGGCCACTACCGATTCTGGTCGAGCGCACACCTTATGGAGTGCCCGAGAAGGCGCCAGCGGAAGTGTGGCCAGAGGCGAAGGAATTGATGGAAGACGGGTACATTTTCGTTTTTCAGAACTTGCGCGGGCGGTTCAAATCGGAGGGCGTGTTTAACCTGACATCGCAGGTGGATCTGAGCGATCCCAAAGCGACAAATGAAACGACGGATGCGTACGACTCGATTGAATGGCTGGTGAAGCATGTGGGAAACAACAATGGGAAGGTGGGAATCTTTGGAGTGTCCTACGACGGCCTGACAGCGGCTTTGACGCTGCTGCACCCGCACCCGGCGTTGAAGGCGATCAGCGAGCAAGCGTCGCCCGTGGACCAGTGGATGAACGACGACGATCACCGCTACGGCGCGCTGCGGGAGAGTTACGATTTTGAGTACGCGGTGATGGAGCAGGCCGACAAAAACAAGAATACGAATTTTGCGTTCGAGACTTACGATACTTATGAGTGGTATCTGAATCTGGGGCCACTCTCCAACATCAACGACAAATATCTGCGCGGAACAATTCCCTACTGGAACCTGACGGTGGAGCATCCGGACTACGACGATTTCTGGAAGAAGGAGGCGTGGGTGCGGCAGCTGCACTCGTCCACGGTGCCGAACCTGAATGTGGCGGGATTCTGGGATCAGGAAGATCCCTGGGGACCGTGGCAGATTTTCCGGCACGCGGAGGAGCATGACCCGGAGCGCACGAATTTCATGGTGGCTGGGCCGTGGTTTCACGGGCAGTGGCAGACACCGAAAGCCGAGAGTATCGGGCTGATTCCTTACGGCGGGCATGATACGGCGCGGGAGTTTCGGGAAAATCTGGAGGCGCCGTTTTTCCGGTATTACCTGCATGGAAAAGGAGAAAAGCCGGGCTGGAAGGCAACGACGTTTCAGAGCGGATCGAACACGTGGCGAACTTACCCGACTTGGCCGCCGAAAGAAGCGGTGACGACAAAGCTTTATCTGCATGCGGACGGGAGCCTTTCTTTCACCGCGCCGAGCGGGGATGGAAGCGCGGCGAGTTACCGGGAATATATTTCTGATCCGGCGAATCCGGTGCCTTACCGGACGCGCCCGATTTCGCCGACGTATCCGGCGGGTGACTGGAGAACATGGGAGGCGGCGGACCAGCGTTTCGTGGATCACCGGCCGGATGTGCTGACGTTTGTGAGCGCGCCGCTGGAGCAAGACCTGACGGTGACCGGGCCGCTGGCGGCGAAGTTATTCGCCTCTACTTCTGGAACGGACAGCGATTTTGTGGTGAAGCTGATTGATGCGTACCCGCAGAACGCGCAGAAAGACAACTGGAATGCGGAAGAGGGGCCGAAGCCGGGACAATACGCGCAGTCTCTGAATGGGTATGAATTGCCGATTGCGATGGAGGTGCGCCGCGGGCGGTACCTGGCGAGCTTTGAACATGCAACGCCGCTGGAGGCGAACCAACCTGTGGAGTGGGACGTTCCCCTGCGCGACCACGATCACGTTTTCTTGAAAGGTCACCGGATTATGGTACAAATCCAGTCGACGTGGTTTCCGATCATTGACCGGAATCCCCAGAAATTTGTGCCCAGCATTTATAAGGCGACGGCGTCCGATTATGTTGCGGCCACGCAGCGGGTCTACAGCTCGGCCGCGATGGCGTCCTACATTGCGCTGCCGGTTGTGAAGTGAATGGGAGTTCGCTTGATTCCCTTTCCCGGCCAATTGCAGCTATCGTGTGGCGCTGAGCGACCCTGATGCACGAGCTCCTTCCCGCTGCGATTTTTCTGTTGATGGTTTCGGTGGGCATGAGCCTGCGGCTGGGGGAAGTTTTCGCGCATTTACGGCGACTCGAGTGGAACGGCTGGTTAGGTCTGCTGACGGCTACTTTTCTGATTCCTCCAGCACTGGCGTTGCTGCTTGCGGAGGCGTTTCACCTTACGCCGGGAGAGGCAGCGGGGCTATTCATGGTTGGAGTGGCACCGGGCGCGCCGCTGCTTACGCGCAACATGGCACGCAAGGGATTCGACATGCAGATCGCGGCGAGCTATCAGGTTTGGGCTGCGATGATGGTGCCGGTGATGATTCCGTTGGTGGTTGCGGCAGCCGGGAAGATTTATGGCCGGGACATCTGGATTCCGCCGATTGTGCTTTTGAAGCAGATTGCGCTGAAGGAGCTTTTGCCGCTGGGAGTGGGCATGGTGATTGTGTGGATTGCGCCAGCGGCATCGCGGCGGTTTTCCCCGGTATTGAATGGGGTGGGCAATGCGCTGCTGGTAGTGATGATCGGGCTGATACTTTTTAAAATGGGCCCGGAGCTTAGAGAGGTCACTTTGTGGGTTCCTGTAGCAGCGGTGCTGCTGGCTGCTGGCTCGATTGGAGCGATCCTGCTGGTGCAGATCCGCACCGGACACGTTGGGCCGACATTCGCGATCTGCAACGCGAACCGGCATGTGGGCCTGGCACTTTTGCTGACGGGGCAATATATCCATGCCAGGGACGGTCTACCGACGGTTGCGTATTATGCGATTTTGGCGCCGGTGGTGATGATCGGTTACGTGAGGCTTTTCCCGCCAAAAACAGATACTCCAGTTGCCGAAGCAAGTTAGAGCTTCCGCGCTAATTTGCGAGATCGCATTTCGTCTGACGGGGCTTTTCCGCTAAAATTCATGGCTTGCCCTCTGCCCTGGGGGCTGCCGAGGTGACCGGATGAGTGGTCCGATTTCTGCTGGTGTGCATTTGTGGAAGTTCGCGGCGGGTTCGCGAAGCGCGGCGTTGAGTTTGTTGGCCTTGATGGCGTTGCTTGTGGCGATGCCTGCAAGTGCGCAGCAGCGACGCGAGCGTGAGCCGAACTCCGTTTACGCCGCGCGTCGAGCGAAGCTGGCGGCTTCGGTGGACGCGCCGATCATACTTACCGGGCTGAACGGGCGCGAGGTGGATTCGCAGAGCTACGTTTTCGCGCAAGAGGACAATTTTTATTACCTGACGGGGCACAACGAAGAGGGCGCCGGACTGATCTTGCTGCCAGCGGCGGACAGCAAGGCAAGGCGGGATGACTGGATCGGCGCACGAGAGATTTTCTTCTCGCCGGAGAAGAATCCCATGCGGGAAAAATGGGATGGCGTGCGGATGTCTCCGAGCGATCCGGGGATTCAGGCGCGGACGGGATTTGCGGATGTGCGGGGATTTGGGGAGATGCGGGCGGCGATCGAGAAGCTGGCTAAATTTTATCCTTCGCTCTACACGATACTTCCCTACGAAAAGGAAATGGGCGGTTACCCGCACGATAAGGAGACCGTGGACTGGCTGAAGTTGGCGGCTCCGCAAGCGACGCTGAAGGATATCCGCGGGAATATCACCGATCTGCGGCTGATCAAGAGCCCGACGGAAATCGTGTTTCTGCGGCAGGCGATTGATCTCTCATTGGACGCGCATATTGCGGCGATGAAGTTGATGCGGCCGGGACTTTGGGAATATCAGGTGGCGGCGAAGATGGTGGAAGTGCACGCGATGGGTGGATCGGAGGCAGAAGCCTACGCGCCGATCGTGGGAGCGGGGCCAAACTCCACGGCGCTGCATTATGACCGTCTGGGAAGGAAGATTCAGGACGGGGACATTGTGGTGCTGGACGTGGGGGCGCAATTTTCAGGCTATGCCGCGGACATCACGCGCACGCTGCCGGCGAATGGGAAGTTCACGGCGCGGCAGCGGGAGATTTACGAGATTGTGCTGGGCGCGCAGAACGTGGCGCTGGCGGAGATGAAGCCGGGAGCGGACATGTGCCGCAAGGGGAAGCACAGCGTTTATAAGATTGCGTATGACTACATCAATTCGCACGGGAAGGATCAGAGCGGGAAGGCGCTGGGGCAATATTTCATTCACGGGCTGGGGCACAACATCGGACTGGATGTACATGACCCAGGAGATTCGTGCAAGCCGCTGATGGTGGGGCAGGTGGTGACCGTGGAACCGGGGATTTACATTCCGGAGGAAAATCTGGGAGTGCGGATTGAGGATGATGTGCTGATTACGGAGAGCGGGTATGAACTTTTGAGCGCGAAATTGCCGCGCGGGGCGGATGAGCTTGAGAGGATTATGGCGGAAGCGACCCAGCAGCGCCCTGCCGACACCAAACAATGACAGATGAGTCGATTTGCGCGGCTCGATTGACCATTGCGCAAGGCAGCGTTTATACTGGATTTTCGCGTTGGGAAGGTGATTCATCCCGGCGTGCCTCGTGTCCACCTGCGGCGGGCAAGTTCGCGCAAAGCGGACGGTTGCCTACGGCGGACAAGTTATTCCACGCGTCGCTCCTTCGGACTGCCGTCTGGAATTTGCGAAATGAAATTTACCTGGAGAGGGAGTTTGCTGGCTGCTTGCGGCGGCCGCTTGGAAACCTATGAGCAGCGTTAAGGCTACACAGCTTCGGCCCGGAATGGTTATTCAGCATGAGGGACAGCTTTTTACCGTTTTCAGCACCGATCACCGCACCCCCGGGAACAAGCGGGGTTCGATGCAAACGCGCCTGAAGAACCTGCGAAACGGGGTCATGATTGATTACCGGTTCCGCGCGGAAGAGTTCGTGGACCGCGCCGTCCTGGATGAGATCGAATTCGAATACCTCTACAACGAGGGCGACGAATTTCACTTTATGAACACGGAATCATACGAGCAGATGCAGATGACGCGCGATGAGCTGGGCGAAACGGTGAACTACCTGATTCCCAACACGATCGTGAAAATCGAGTTTTTTGAGGAAAAGGCGATCGGCGTGGACCTGCCGGACACCATGGAAATGAAGGTGGTACAGACGGAGCCGACGTTGCAGAAAGCCACGGCAAGCGCGGTGATGAAGCCGGCGACGCTGGAGACCGGGCTGGTGGTGAACGTGCCGCCGTTTGTGAATGAAGGCGACAAGATCCGCGTGGACACGTCGGAAGCGCGATATGTGCAGCGCGTGGAATAGATTCCGCCTCCGCAGCTGAGCCGAGGGTTGGTTCAGAAGAGGTTGAAGAGAGGGCTCCGGGTGACCGGGGCCCTTTTTGTTGTTGGGGGAGAGGGGCCCGCCTCCCGCCTTCGCGAATACGGCTTCGGTGGGCAGGTGGAAGGCGGGGTCTGCCGAAATGGCGGAGAAGCAAAAATGCGGAGACGGAGGAAAGATGATGCAGAGAGATGAGAAAAGCTGTGGAGGAGAGGCGGAGTGGGGCGCCTCGGAAGGCTGGCCCCTGGCTTGCCTGCTAGAAGCAGGCGCTACCAAGAGGAGGACGGCGGAGGGAAAAACGCGGGAGGGGCTGGCCAGTCTGAAGAATGGCCACTACACAAATCGGGAATCGGGCGGCCAATCTGGAGATTCATAGCGCGAAGAGCGGGGGATGGGGCGTGGGGGGCGCTCCCGTCAGGCGGGGTTGGCGGCGCCGCGTTCGCCGGCGGGGTGGGGGCCGAAGACGCGGTCGAAGATTTTGTCGACGTAGCGGAGGTGGCGCTGCAGGTCGAAGGTGTGTTCTAGATCTTTGGGGGTGAGAAATTTGGTGATGCGGGGATCTTTGGCGACACGATCGCGGAAGCTGGTTTCGGATTCCCAGGCGGCCATGGCGTTTTCCTGAATGGATTTGTAGGCTTCGTCACGGGACATGCCTTTTTCGACGAGGTCCTGAAGGAGTTGGCCGGAAAAGACCAGGCCGTGGGTGGATTCGATGTTGCGGAGCATTCGATCCGGAAAGACACGCATCTGGCTGACGAGCTGGGTCATTTTGTCGAGCATGTAGTCCACGAGAATGGTGGAATCGGGGAGAATGACGCGCTCCACGCTGCTGTGAGAGATATCGCGTTCGTGCCAGAGGGCGATATTTTCGTAGGCCGCGAGCATGTTGGAGCGGACGAGGCGGGCGAGGCCGCAGATTTGTTCCGAGGTGACGGGATTGCGCTTGTGGGGCATGGCCGAACTGCCGCGCTGCTCGTTACCAAAATGTTCCTCGGCTTCGCGGACTTCGGTGCGCTGGAGATGGCGGATTTCGAGCGCGATTTTTTCAAGCGTGGCAGCGATGAGCGCGAGGACGCTGACATATTGCGCGTGACGATCGCGCTGGATGACCTGCGAGGCAACGGGCGTCACGTGAAGGCCAAGTTTCTGGCAGATTTTCTCTTCGATTTCCGGGCCGAGATGGGAGGCATTGCCGACGGCGCCGGAGATTTTACCGAACTCCATGTTGCGAGCGGCTTCGCGGAAACGGGCGATGTTGCGCTGATTTTCGGCAAACCAGTTGGCGATCTTGAGGCCGAAGGTGATGGGCTCGGCATGGATGCCGTGGGTGCGGCCGATCTGGGGAGCGTGCTGGAATTCGTGGGCGCGGAGATCGAGAATTTCGCCGAAGAGAACGAGGTCGCGTTCGATGATGTGTGAGGCGTCGCGGACGAGGAGAGCCTGGGCGGTGTCCACGACGTCGTTGGAGGTCATACCGTAGTGCAGCCAGCGGGCGACTTCAGGATTGCCAACGGATTCACCGACCGCCATGGTGAAGGCGATAACGTCGTGCTTGACGCGGGATTCGAGTTCGTTGATGTGCTGGGCGTCGGCCTTGGCGCGGGAGCGAAGCAGCGCGGCGGCGTCTTTCGGAACGATGCCGGCATCGGCGAGGGTGTCGGCGGCGGCGAGTTCCACGTCGAGCCATTTCTGGTATTTGTTGGCGTCGGACCAGACGTGGCCCATTTGCTTGCGTGTATAGCGTGGGATCAAGGGAGTTGTCTCCTGCTGGTTCAAGATAATGATAAGGCATTTGGGGGTTAGGAGGTGAGGGGGCGGAGGAGAAGGGGTGAACAGGCTGAAGCCCGATCTACTTGGGGTACTAACCGGAGGGGGGCGAAACTGTCTAATTGTGGGAATGAGGGAAGGCGTCGGGATGGCTGAAGAGGTGGAGGTCAGCGACGCGATCGCGGTCGAGCGGACGCTGGCCGGGGATCGGGACGCCTATCGTGTGCTTGTGGAGAGGCACGGGCGAGCGGTGTTCCGAATGGCGTACCGGATGACGGGAAACACGCACGAGGCTGAAGAGGTGGTGCAGGAATCTTTTGTGCGGGGATATCAGAAGCTGCGGCAGTTCGCGGGAAATTCGAATTTTGGGACATGGGTTTACCGGATCGCGGCGAATTATGCGATCGATAGGATCCGGAAGAGGAAGGCGGAGGAGTCGCGGGTGGTGAGTTCCGGGAGGGTGGACGAGGATGCGCCAAAGGCGGACCTCATGAGCCAGGTGGCGGATGCGGGGCCCTCGCCGGAGCGATTGGCGGGGAGCGCGCAACTGGCGGAGCGAATGAAGGCCGCCCTCGAGACGCTGAGTCCCGCGGAGCGAACCGCGATTGTGATGCGGCACTGGGATGGCTGCGGAATCGAAGAGATCGCAGCGGTGCTGAAGTCGAATTCAAACGCGACGAAGAACACGGTATTTCGGGCGGTGCAGAAATTGCGGAAGGCGCTGGAACCTTTTCTGGAAAGCAAAGCGCGAGCGATGGGAACGGAATGATGAAGCACAGAACGGAAGAAGAGTTGATCGCATACAGGGACGGAGACGCCAAGGACCGCGCTGCGATTGCGGAACACTTGAGCGGGTGCGCGGATTGCCGCGAAGAGATGGAGCGGATTGAGGCGGTCTACGCTGCGATGAACGCGATGAGCGTGCCGGAACCGGGAGAAGAGTTCGAGCGACGGTTGTGGCAGAAGATTGCGCCGCGGCTGGAGGAAGAGAAGCCGCACTGGTGGGAAGACTTTTTTGCACCAAGGCGATTGGCGGCACTGGGAGCGCTGGCTGCGATGGTACTGCTGGCGTTTTATTTGGGGAGGAAGACGAGCCCGGTGGTTCCGCAACAGGAGCAGGCGAGCAATGGCAAGGTACGGGAACGGGTGCTGATTGTGGCGGTGGGAGAACATCTGGGACGCAGTGAAATGGTGTTGATGGAACTTGAGAATGCGCCGACGGGACAAGGCCAGAAGAAGGTGAACATCACCAATGCGCAACGGCGAGCGGAGGATCTGGTGGAAGAGAACCGGTTATACCGGGAGGCGGCGATGCAAGCGGGCGACCAGGGCATGACGAGCATGCTGGATGAACTGGAGCGCGGACTGCTGGATATTGCGAACAGTCCGGACGAGGTGACGCCGGCACAGTTTGAGGCAATCCGGAAACGGATTGAGGCGCAGGGACTGTTGTTCAAGGTGCGCGTGGTGAAACAGGGGCTGGAAGAGCGGAAGGCGAGTCCGGAAGCGAAGCCAGCGGAAAAACAGGCGGAAGCCGGGGAGAGAAAAAAGGTATGAGCATGTGGAGAGAGTTTGTGCGAACGGGAGTGATTCTTTGCGCGGCGGCGATGGTTTTTTCTGGCGTTCGCGTACATGCCGCGCAGCAAAGCGAGCACGATAGCGAAGCCGCGCAAGAGGCCGCGCAAGAACAGAAAGAGGCCGCACAAGAAAAAAAGGAAGCGGAGCAGGACCGGCTGGATCAGATGCAGGATTTATACGACCAGGGGCGGGACGCGCTGGATGAGGCGCATTACCGCGAAGCGGAGCAAACGTTTGGCGAGCTGGCGAAGATGAACGGGCCGCAGACGGACGCAGCGCTTTACTGGAAGGCTTATTCGCAAAATCGCGAGGGAAAGAAGGAGGCGTCGCTGGCGAGCATTGCGGACCTGAAGAAGCGCTTCCCGCAGAGCAGGTGGAAAAAAGACGCTGAAGCGCTGGAGATCGAGGTGCGGTCGTCGACGGGTAGTAAGGCGAATCCAGATGCGGAGAGCGACGATGATTTGAAGCTGCTGGCGCTGCAGGGATTGATGAACAACAACCCGGAGAAGGCGCTTCCGATACTGGAAGGCGTGCTGAATGGAACTGCATCTCCAAGAGTGAAGTCGAAGGCGCTGTTTGTGCTGGCGCAAAGCGGTTCGCCGGAAGCGCGTGAACAGATGGCAAAGATCGCGCACGGGCAGAGCAACCCGGACCTGCAGAGGAAAGCGGTGGAATACCTGGCCATTTTCGGAGGCAAAGACTCCGGGAAGACGCTGGCAGAAATTTACGCGAGCACAAACGACGTGAGCGTGAAGCGGGCGGTGATCCAGAGCTACATCATCTCTGGGGATCGCGAACAACTGGCGGCGCTTGCAAAGAGCGAACCGGATCCGGATTTGCGCAAAGCGGCCATTCGAAACCTGGGAATCGCAGGGGGAATGGCGGAACTGCAGGGCCTTTATGCGAAAGAAACCGATGAGGATGTAAAGGAAGAGATTCTGAATGCCTATTTTGTCGGCGGAAACGCCAGCGGCCTGATCGCCGTGGCAAAGACCGAAAAGGATCCGGAACTGAAGAAGGTGGCGGTGGAGAAGCTTTCGCTGATGGATTCGAAGGAAGCGCAGGACTATCTGATGCAGCTTTTGCAGAAGTGAGGCGGGGATGAAGAATTTTCTGATTGCGACGTTTGTATTATCAACCGTTGCGGCGGTTTGCGGGACGGCAACGGCTCACGGTGAGGCTCCACAGACAACGAACACCAAGCTGGAGGTACGGCAGGCGGGAGGCAATCTTGGCGGGACGATGAAGCAGCTTGTGGACTCGGCAGATGGCGCGATGTGGATCGGGTACGAGGTGGAAGAGGTTGCTGGGAGCGAGGATGAGTGCTGCGACTCGACGGTTCGGGGCGGAGACGGGAGAACCGGCGGGACATTTCAATTGGAAGGCGGATCCAGGTATGGTCACGCTGCAGGTTCCGAACAACAGGTAACAAAATTGGAGGGCGGAAGACGGTTGATGATTCTGTTGCGTGCGGAGAAGGCCCACATTGAGCGAATACATGTCGCGCCATCCACATGCCGGCTGGACACGGGCGGGCTGCGGCTGGTGTGGCTCGAAGGCGTAGACGCCGGACAGAGCGTGGCGTTTTTGAGTGGGCTGGTGAAGAGCCAGGATTCTTTCGCGCGTGGTGATTCGGGGATGGGCGAGCAAGCACTGACGGCGATTGCGCTGCATGCTGACGGAGCAGCGGACCGGGCGTTGGAAGGTTTCGCAGCGCCGGGGCAGCCGGAAAAATTGCGAGAGAGGGCGTCGTTTTGGATGGGGGCGGCGCGAGGCGAAGCGGGATTGACGGAGTTGAAGCGCATGGCGAGAACGGATCCGGATAGCCAGGTGCGGGAGCAGGTTAGCTTTGCTCTGTTTGTGAGTCCCGAAGCCGGGGCGACCGATGAGATGATCCGGATGGCTCGCGAGGATGTGAGTGCGCACGTGCGAGCGCAGGCGCTTTTCTGGCTGGCGCAAAAGGCGGGGCAGAAGGCGGAGGCGGCAATTGCGGGGGTGATTGTGGACGATCCGGACACCGAGGTGAAGAAGAAGGCGGTGTTTGCGCTGAGTCAGATGCCGAAAGCTGAAGGCGTGCCGAAATTGATTGAGGTGGCGGAGAAGAACAGGAATCCGGAGGTTAGGAAGCAGGCGATGTTCTGGCTGGGGCAATCGGAGGATCCGAGGGCGCTGGCTTTTATTGAGAAGATCTTGAAAGACTAGAAAATGCAAAAGGGAAAATTGAAAATGGAAAGACGAAGTGCGGGTCTGTGCCTGAGTGGTAGTAGCGAGGAAAATTGCGGCGGGCACTGGAATTGGATTATGGACAATCCACGCTTGCCAATCTGGAGATTCATCCCGCAAAAAGCGCGGGATGGTGCAGAGTGTGGCGCTCCCTTTTAGCGGAGAAGGTCTTCGAGCTGGATGCGGGTGGAGGTTTTTGAGTCGCGGTATTTGACGATTACGGCGCAGTTGAGGGAGAGGCCCCATTTTTTGCCGGCGGGATGGGAGACGGCGCGGGAGCCGGGAATGACGACGGCGTCTTCGGGGATGATCAGGGGCAGGTCGTCGGTAGCGGAATAGACGGCGTCGCGAACTAGATCGTAAACAGGGATAGAGCGGTTGAGGATTGTGCCTGTGCCGAGGACGGCGCTACGCTTGACGATTGTGCCTTCATAGATTCCGGAGTTCCCACCAACAAGTACGTCATCTTCGATGATTACGGGCATGGCACCCACCGGTTCGAGCACGCCACCAATTTGAGAAGCGGCGGAGATGTGACAGTTGCTGCCGAGTTGCGCGCAGGAACCTACCAAAGAGTGAGAATCGAGCATGGTGTTTTCGCCGACGTATGCGCCGACGTTGACGAACATAGGCGGCATGCAGATTACGCCGCGTGCGATGTGCGAACCGTCGCGGATGCTGGAGCCGCCGGGAACGATGCGAATGCCGTCAGCGACGGAAAACGAGTGGAGTGGATAGGTGGATTTGTCGAAGAAGGGGAGTTTGGTGGCTTCGACAGACATGTCGACGACGGCGCCCATACGAAAGCCGAGGAGAATTCCCTTCTTGACCCAGGCGTTGACGCGCCAGCCGGTGGGTGAAGCGGAATCCGGTTCGGCGGCGCGAATCGTGCCGCGATTCAAGGCTTGCTTAAAATTTGAGAACAGAGAGTGATGCTCCGCAGTGTAATTGGCTGGCGGAGTGTCGAAGAGTGCCTCAATTTGTTCTGGCAGCATGAGCTCGCTCAACGAGATTGAGGGATTCCAGGACGGCGCGGATGCGTTCGAGATTTTCCGTCTTGGGCGGGACGAGAGGCAAGCGCCAGTTGGGCTGGAGCAAACCCATCTCCGCCATGGCGGCTTTGACGGGAATTGGATTTGATTCGATGAAGTTGATGTCCATCAGCGGAAGATAGCGGAAGTGGAGACGGCGGGCTTCGGCGAAATCGCCAGCGATGGCGGCCTGAACGAGGCGCGTCATTTCCGCGGGAATTTCGTTGGACGCGACAGAGATGAGGCCGCGGCCACCGAGCGAGATGAGCGGAAGAGTGAGGGAGTCGTCACCGGAGAGGACGACGAAGTCACTGGAAACCTGGCGGAGGATTGCGCCCATCTGGGTGATGCTCCCGGAGGCCTCCTTGATGCCGATGATGTTTTCGATTTGAGAGAGGCGGAGAACGGTGGAAGGTTCAACGTTGACGCCGGTACGGCCCTGGACGCTATAGAGAATGATCGGGAGACCGACGCCGGCGGCGATGGCTTTGAAATGCTGGAAGAGGCCCTCCTGCGTGGGCTTGTTGTAGTACGGAGTGACAGAGAGGATGCCGTCGGCGCCGAGGGATTTTAATTCGCGCGCGAGGGCGATGACTTCGGCGGTGTTGTAGCCGCCAGCGCCGGCGAGGACGGGGACTTTGCCCTTTGCGATTTCGATGGTGATGGCGACGACGCGGAGATGCTCTTTGTGGGAGAGAGTGGGGCTTTCGCCGGTGGTGCCACAGGGGACGAGGAAATTGATGCCTGCGTCGATCTGGCGCTGGACGAGAGCGCGGAGAGAGGATTCGTCAAGCGAGCCATCGGGGAGGAATGGGGTTACGAGGGCGGTGCCGGTGCCGTTGAACATGGGGTGCTCCTTCTTTCTTGCGTGTGGTTTCTAATTCTAATGCTGGCCGGTCTAAAGACCGGCCACTACACAAGACTTTGCTGAGCTCCTAGTTGGGAGACGATATCGCGAAATTCGTGGAGGCCGGATTGGTTTTGGATCCAGCGAGCCGCGAGGAGGGCGCCGTGGGCATAGGCTTCGCGGTTGCGGGCGGTGTGGCGCAAGGTGATGGTGTCGGAGGGGGAGTCGAAACCGATTTCGTGGGTGCCGGTGTGGGAGCCGGCGCGATTGGCGCTGAGATTCATTGGGGAAGCGTAGCCGGCGGAGCGGATTTCTTCGCCAAGTTTTTTCAGAGTGCCGGAGATGGCGTCTTTTTTTGCGGAGTGGTGGATTTCCCAGCCCCAGGCTTCATATTCAGGATGTTTGGCGAGCAAGGAAGCGGCTTTGGCAACGATCTGGAAAAAGAGATTCATGCCGACGGAAAAATTGGGGCCGTAGAGAAGCGCAGAGCCGGAATCGTCGATGGCGGAGCGGATTTGCGGGAGCTGATCGTACCAGCCGGTGGTGCCGGAAACGGTGCGGACACCGAGCGCGGCGAGGCGGCGAAGATTTTCGGGAGCGGCGGCCGGCGTGGAGAATTCGATGGCGGTTGATGCGCCAGCGAGGGTTTCGATTGAGAGCGAGGCGATATTGGCGCTGGTGAAACGGGCGACGACATGGAAGCCGAGCTGCGGGGCGAGTTGCTCGACGAGGCGACCCATTTTGCCGTGGCCAACGATGGCGAGAGGAAGGCTCATGCGGGCGCAGCTCCGGTGGTGATGAGCTGGCGGACCATGCGGGCGTAGATGTCGACAGCGGCAGTTAGCTCGGATTTAGGAATGCGCTCTTCGTTCGTATGCGCGACGTGGATACTGCCGGGGCCGATGAGAAATGGCTGGCCCCACGCGCCATTGAACGTGGGGATGTCCGTGGCGAAAGCGACGACGGTGGTGGGAAGGCCGGGAAACGAAGAAAGATGAATTGCGGGAGTGAGGAGAACTTCGCGGGCTTCAATTTTGTGAGCAGCGGCAATGCGAGAAACGGCGGCGCGCGTGGTGGACGGATCCGTGACCAGGCGAAACATAATTTCGGCGCGAGCCTCATCGGCAACTACGTTGGGAGCGCGGCCACCCGAGATGGTGCCGACGTTCAGAGTGGACTGGCCGAGCAGCGGATCAACGGGCAAGGGGAATGCGCGGATTTCGTGGAGAGCGTCGAGGAGAGAATGGATGGCGGAGTGGCCGAGCTGGGGATAGGCGGAATGGGCGAGTTTGCCGCGAGCGGTGAGCTCGAACCGGAGAGCGCCTTTGGAGCCGAGAGCGAGATGATTTTCCGTGGGTTCGCCGTTGATCAGAAAGCGAGAGCCACGGGGTGTGGCCGCGGCCGTGGTGGCGCCGAGACTGTCGCGTTCTTCGCCGACGACGAAGAGCAAAGCGAAATTGCGCGCACCGGACGAGAGCAGAGATTCGGCGGCGGCGATCATGGAGGCGATGATGCCTTTGGCGTCGCAAGAGCCGCGACCGTGAATGTGCGAGTCGTCTTCGCGCGAGGGGAAAAAGGGCGGAACGGTGTCCATGTGGGTGGAAAGGGTGACGACGGGTTCGCCGAAGGAGAGGAAGAGATTGTCGCGATTGGGCGCGGCGTTTTGGCGCTCGAGGCGGGCGTGGTGCTTTGTGGCGAGCGTGGAGAGATGAGCGAAGAGGAAGTCCGCCACGGATTTTTCGTGGCCGGTGGTGGAGTCGAGGTCCACAAGAGCGCGCGTGAGTTCGAAAAGGTTCATAGGGCTCGAATATATTTCAGTGGAGACAGAAGGAAAGGAAGGACCCGCGAAAAATTGCGCGCAGTGGCCACCTCTCGATAGCGCTCCACCCGTTGAAACGGATGACAGTGAACAGGCCTTAGACCATGTTCCCCAAACGCCGCGAGTTCGGTAAACGCAGCGATTTCGGCGGACGATACAACCTGGCCCCTTTCTCCGGATTGCCCGAAACCGATTCGGATCAACGCACCCGGTTACTCATGGCCGCCGCACCTCTACCAAGAACGGGAATAGTGTAAAGGAAAATGGGGGAGGGTGCCACGGGGAAGTTGGGGAGCGGGGTGTTTGGCATGGTTTCGGGTAGCGTGAAAGAAAATGGGCATTCGGAAGTTTGGAATTGGGGATTGAGTGTCGCACCTCCGGCGCTTCGGGTTATTTGCATTTCTACCCAGCGCTTACGAGTCTGTGTCGCAACTTGGGTACTGCTCTGGTTTTTAGCTACCGCCGCACTCCAACCAGTTTTCCGGCGCGCCGTTCTCGTTTCCAGTTCCGGAATTGCGCGCTTTGGCCTGCTAAATTTTGCGGCACAGGTTTCGGTAGTGGATCAAGTTGTAGGCGATCGATGCCAGGGTCCATTCGACCGCGGTTGCTGGCTGTCCTCGGCGCTGGAACTGCCGCATCCCACGTTGTTCCTGCAAAGTCCCGATCACTGGCTCGACCATCCCCTTGCGTTTCTTGTACCAAGCGCGGCCACGGACGGTTCGCAACCGCTTGCGTGCGCGCAGCAGATGCGGATCGCTCACGGTCATCCGGCCGACTCCTCGTGCGGTTTTACCCGTATTCAGCTCGCGCGCCAAATTCGGGTCGGGAATGTAGCCTTCGATGCCGCGTTGTTCCAGTTCGCGCAAATTCTGGTTCGAGAAAAAACCGCAGTCGGCCAACACCCGCTGCGGACGCTCTCCACATTGTCGTTCCACTTCCTCCACCATCGGCACCAAAGCACGGTTATCGTTCTTGTTCTGCGTTACCCGCTGCGCCACGATGAAATGGTCCTCGCTCACTGCGATCTCCGCTGTGTAGCCCAGCACGAAACCCCCGCGTTCCCGCAAAAAACGGGTGTCCGGATCGGTCGCCGACAGCTTGTCCTCGCCGCTCGCGCGCAGATGTTTCAGTTGCTTGCGCAGTTCCGCGATCGGTTCCTGCCCCACACGCGTTCCCGGATCACGATCTGGATCATCGTCCAATTCCTTCTGCCAGCGTGTGACTTTCTTGCGCAACTCCCGCTCAATCTGCTCCCGACGCAGTAACCGGTCGGGGGACGCCGACCCCTTTACCCGCGTCGAGTCAATCGCCACCGTGCCCAGCCGTGCCATCCCCGCCCGCCGTAAAAACAGCAGCACCTCGGTGAACATCGACCTGATCGCAACACGATGCCGGCGATGGAACTCGCTTAGCGTCTTGTGGTCCGGCGTTGCCCCGCCGGCCAGGTATCGGAAGCCCAAGTCCTCGCGAATGCGTTGCTCGAGCTTGCGCGTCGTGCGTACATTCACCCCGAACCCGTACAGCCAAATCTTCAGCATCATTCGCGGATCGTACGGCCGCTGCCCACCCGCGTCCTCCTCTTGCTTCTCGAAAACGCTCAGGTCGCACGCTTCCACCACTTCGTGCACCAGAAAACAAAGATGATCGGCCCCCAAGACATCCTTCCCATGGGCAGGCAACAACTCAGCTGGATCCGGAGAATACGGTTGATAGGTTGGCATATCCCTTCTTGCCAAAACTCTCGCTCCCTTGCAACCGTTAGTTGCGACACAGACTCTTGCGTCCTGGGCTAGATTATGGCGCGCCGATGGCGCTGGCGGAAACGCGCCCGCCTCGGAAGGCGGCCGCTACAAAGGCGGGGAAGGCTCGGAGGGGCGATCTAAAGATCGGCCAGTACACAATTCAAGAGGATCGGCGGCCCGCCTAGGAAGGCGGGCCCTACGTTTTGGGAAATTGGTTAGAGTTGGAGGGGTTTTAGGGGGATGTGTTGGGAGGCGAGGAGGAGTTCGCCGAGGAAGGGGGAATCGGAGGGGCGGCGGCGGAGGGCTTCTTCGGCGGAGAGGCGAACTAGATCGGGATTATTGTTTTCCTGGGAGACGTGAGCGAGTACGAGATGACGGACACAGGAATCGAGACCCTCGGGATCGGCGAGAAATTCGCTGACCGCGTGGTTGGAAAGATGGCCGGTGCGGGAGAGGACGCGCTGTTTGACGACCCAAGGATAGGGGCCGACCTTGAGCATGTCGAGGTCGTGATTGGATTCGAGAATCAGGCAATCGGTTTGACGAAGATGGACGCGCACGTGATTGGGGAGGTAGCCGAGATCGGTGCAGATGGCGACTTTGGTGCCGTTGGTGCGGAAGGTGAAGGCGACCGGGTCTGCGGCATCGTGCGGGATGGCGAAGGCGTGAACGTCAATGTCGCCGATGGTGAAACTCTGGCCGGCCTGGATGGATTCGACGCCGCGAAGGCGCCTGCCGAAGGTGTCGGGGAGGATGCGTTGAAGGGCGTCCATGGTGGGTTCGGTGACGTAGAGCGGCGTTTTCCAGAGGCCGAGAACTTGCGGAAGGCCGTTGCAGTGGTCGGAGTGTTCGTGGGTGATCAGGACGGCGTCGAGGCGATCGATTTCGCAACCGACGGCGGCGAGGCGCGCAAGGGTTTCGCGTTTGCCGAGGCCGGCGTCGACGAGAATGCGGGTGGATTGGGTTTCGAGCAGGGTGAGATTGCCCGAACTGCCGGACGCGAGAATGGAGACGCGAAGACCGATGGAGATGCTCCCGAAAAATGAATCAAGGAAAACGAGACCCGGAAAATAATGGCAGAGCGAGGGAGTGCGTCAATGTGGAAGGGATTGAGGTGGTGGAAAAAAACGGAGAACGGAGAAGGACACGATTCGGCCCACGATTTCGGGTTTGGGGTGGCGGATGCATCGAAGAGGGACGGGCGAGCCGTCCCCTACAAGGGCGATTGCGAGGGGAGCGATCGAGAACGGATTGTTGATCGGCCCGCCTCGGAAGGCGGGCGTTACAAAGGCACGGCGCGTCGGGGACTAGCAGGCTAGGCGGGCGCGGTCTAGTTTGAAGCCGTTGGTGGGACCGAGGACGGTGATGGCGATGCGCTCCGGGTCGAAGAACTGGTGGGCGAGGGACTGGAGTTCTTCGCGGGTGACGGCGTCGATGGCGGCGAGGATTTCGTCGAGCGAAGAGAAGCGACCGAAATAGAGTTCCTGGCGGGCGAGATTGGACATGCGAGAACTGGTGGACTCGAGAGAGAGCATGAGCGAGCCCTTGAGATGATTTTTCGCGCGGAGGAGCTCTTCGACGCTGACCGGAGATTCCTTCATGGAGCGGAATTCAGCGATGGTGAGATCGATGACCTTGCCGACGGTTTCTTTCGCGGTGCCCGCGTAAACACTGAGAATTCCGGCGTCGGAATAGGGAGTGAGTTCGCTGAAGACGGCGTAGGCGAGGCCCTGCTTTTCACGGATATTCTGGAACAGGCGCGAGGACATGCCACCGCCGAGAAGATTATTGAGAACGGCAGCGGCGAAACGGCGTTCGTCGGCCAGAGCGATCGAGGGAACACCGATGCAGACGTGGACCTGCTCGAGGTCGCGCTTGGTTTCGAGAGCGATGGGCGCAGCGGTGGAAGGAATGGGATCGTCGGGATTGAAATGAGAGGCAGGCAGATCGCCAAACTCTTTTTCCACAAGATCGAGAACTTGCTGGTGGGTGATATTTCCCGCGGCGGTGACGAGGAGATGATCGGGAGCGAACCAGTTCTGGAAGCGAGCGCGCAAGGGTTCGCGTTCGAAGGTGCGAACACTGTCTGGTGTGCCGAGGATCGGACGACCCAGGGAATGCTGGGGCCAGAAGCCGCGGGTGAAGATGTCGTGGAGAAGATATTCGGGATTGTCCATGTCCATCTTGATTTCTTCGAGGACAACCTGGCGCTCTTTGTTGACGTCTTCGGAATCGAACTTGGGGCGAAGGACGAGATCGGAAAGGACGTCGAAGGCGATGGGGAGATGCGCGTCGAGGACCTTAGCGTTGAAGCAGATCTGTTCCTTGGAGGTGAAGGCATCGAGCATGCCGCCAACGGAATCCATTTCGCGAGCGATGGCTTCGGCGGAGCGGCGCTCTGTGCCTTTGAAGACCATGTGCTCGAGGAAGTGGGCCATGCCGTTTTCGGATAGGGTTTCGCGACGGGAGCCGTGGCGAACCCAGATGCCGACGGAGACGGAGCGGACGTGCTGCATGGTCTCTGTGATGACGACGAGGCCGTTGGGTAGGGCGTGACGATGGATATCGCGCGCGTTGGAGACCATTGTGGTCATGAAGGTATTGTTGCATAGGGAAGGAATAGTGGCGAGTGGCGAGTGACAGATCACGAGCGGAAAGATAACAATTTTATTTTGTGAGAGTTAGCTACAACCGACGAATGAAGACGGAATGGCCTCGGAGTTGCGGGGATGAGAGAATAGCTTTGGAGGGCGGGAAAACGTGGAATTGCTCGGAAAAAGCCGGGAGGAGTTGCAGGCGTATTGCGCGGAGCTAGGCGAGCCGGCATACCGCGGGGAACAGATTTATCAGTGGTTGTATGCGGAGCGGGAGTTCGCGATTGAGCGGATGAGCAATTTGCCGGCCGGGTTGCGGGAAAGATTGCAGCGCGAGGCGACGGTTAGCTTGCCACGAGTGCGACAGAGGTATGAGTCGGTGGATGGGTCGGTGCGGTATTTGTTGGGGCTGGGAGATAAGAAAGAGGGATTCACCACGGAGGGCACAGAGAAGCGGGGAGCGGCGCGGCCTGCGGGGGTGGAGGCGGTGTTCATGCCCAGTGAGGGGCGGCAGACGATTTGCATTTCGACGCAGGCGGGCTGCGCGGTGGATTGCCAGTTTTGTTTGACGGCGCAATTGGGGTTGATCCGGAATTTGACGCCGGGAGAGATGGTGGCGCAGGTTTTGCTGGCTTTGAAGATGCAGCAGGGCCGGAATGTCGGGGCGAGAGAGAGGAGCTCGGAGGCCGACCTGAAGGTCGGCCAGTACACAGGAAGGAAAAGCGCCGAGCTGCAGGCCGGCCAGGAAACCGGAGCCGGAGATGGTTTGGCGGCTCGGACGAATGTGGTGTTGATGGGACAAGGGGAGCCGCTGCTGAATTTTGACAATGTCATGACGGCGTTGCGGATATTGCTGGATGCGGAGGGCGTGGGGCTATCGCCAAAGCACGTGACGCTTTCGACCAGCGGGATTGTGCCGGGGATTGAACGGCTGGGAAAGGAAGAGGTGCGGCCGAAGCTGGCGATTTCGCTGAATGCTTCGTGTGACGAGCAACGGGATGTGTTGATGCCGATCAACAAGAAGTGGCCACTGAAGGTGCTGATAGAGGCTTGTCGAAATTATCCACTGAGGAATTGGGAGCATTTGATGTTCGAGTACGTGATGCTGGGCGGTGTGAATGACGCGCCGGAGGATGCGCGAAGAGTGGTGCGGCTGCTGGCGCCGTTGACGCGCGCGAAGGTGAATTTGATTCCGTGGAATCCGGGGGAGCTGCCGTATAAGGAGTCGGGGGCGGAGGCGATTGAGGAGTTTCGAAGGATTTTGGTGGAGAAGGGCGTGCCGGCGTTTGTGCGGTATTCGCGGGGGCGGGACGTGATGGCGGCGTGCGGGCAGTTGGCGTTGAAGGAAGGGACGGGGTTGAGGATTTTGGGATGAGGCGCGGAGCGGATCGGAAATTTGGGGATCGCGGGGGAGAGAAAGGAGAGCCGACCTGAAGGCCGGCCAGTACAGGAGGACGAAGGGGCGGCCCGCCTCAGAAGGCGGGTCATTGAGTAGATTGCGACAGGCGATTTTCAATCGCAAATTTCGGGGTGCGGTTGAAGTTGAGATCCTTCGGCTATCCTTGTCGGATAGCCTCAAGGATGACAAGTTCTACTTTTTTGGTTCAGGGCGGAGCGCGATTAAGGACAATTAGGCGGCCGGAAGCGGGGCCCTGGCGGCGGTGGCTGAAGAGTAAGTTGGGATGGCAGGCGGTGCAGAGGTCGCTCACGTAGATATTTTTGGCCGGTAGGCCGGCGGCCTCGAGTTGGGAGAGGTTGGCTTTGCGGAGATCGAGGTGAACGTTTTTGGGAGGAGGCTGGTGCCCGGGGGGCTTCATATTGAGCCACTGGAGGGGATTGGGTTCTTCGCCGGAGCGGGGCTCGTCAAAATAAGTGGAGGCATCGGCGAATTGGGCCGCGAATTTGATAACGAAATCGGCGGCGACTTCATAGCAGCAAGGGCCGATGGAAGGTCCGATGGCGGCGAGAAGATGCGCTGGGTTGCTGCCAAACTCGAGTTGCATACGGCCGACGGCTTTCTGGGTTATGCGGGAAAGCGTGCCCCGCCAGCCAGCGTGAATGGCGGCGATGGCACGTTTTTTGGGATCGACGAGGAGAATGGGAACGCAATCGGCGGTCTGGATAGCGAGGAGCAGGCCGGGGCGGTTGGTGGCGGAGGCATCGCCACTGCAGGGATCCGCAGATGGTTCATGGAATGTGTGGATCACGTCCGAGTGAATCTGTTTGAGGGGAATGAGATCGAGATGGGCGGCGCCGAGGGCGGATTGAAATTTGCGGCGATTTTTCAGAACGTTTTCGCGCGTGTCCCATTCCCTGAAGCCGAGGTTGAGAACTTTTTCCGTGTCGAGGGGACTGATACCGCCGGGGCGGGTGCTGAAGCCGTGAATGAGCCAGGGAAGTTTCGCAAAAGGGGCGAGTTCGAGGATTTGCAGGCCGCCCGCCTTACGAAGACGCCACGGCGCGGCGACGCGAGGAGATTTTGGCGGCGGAGGCGCGGGCTGGCCCGGGCGACGGCGCGTCCCGGATGTTTTTGGGGTAGCCACAATCAGACAAGTATAATCGCAAGCGGATTAGGGTAAAAATTGGGAGAGAGGCCGTATTCGAAATTTGACGGCACGGGTGAGGCGATGATCGTGGGGATGGGAATTGATGTGGCGGAGGTGCCGCGTATTCGCGCGGTGATCGAGGGGCAGAAGGAGCGGTTTCTGCGGAGGGTGTACACGGCGGAGGAAGCGGGATATTGCGAGCAGTTCAAGAATAAGTATGAGCGGTATGCGGGGCGGTTCGCGGTGAAAGAGGCGGCGATGAAGGCGTTGGGAACGGGATGGAGCCGCGGAGTGAGGTGGGTGGATGTGGAAGTGGTGCGGGAGAGGGGCGGACGGCCGACGCTGGTATTGAAAGGTGAAGCGAAGAAGATTGCGGAGCGGATGGGAGTGAAGAATATCGCGGTGAGTATTACGCATACGGCGGAGCAGGCGGTGGCGCAGGTGATTTTCGAGGGGTAGGAGAAGAGGTTCACCACAGAGGACACGGAGCGCACGGAGAATGGGCGGTGGTTCCTTCCGGTTGGGATTCGCGGATATTTTTTGATTGAGGTCCTTCGCCCGCTGACTGCGCGGGCTCAGGATGACCGCGTTTCGGAAGGCACGGAGTGTGCAAACGGCGAGGAGCACAGGCAGGAGTGCCTGTGCCACAAGAGCAGAGCTTGCTTATTTAACAAGGAGAAAGGGACCAATGGAGAGGCCGTCTATGCCGGCGCAATAGAAACTGCGGACGGCGCCGCGGGGATCGGTGACGAGGGGCTCGCCGAAGAGGTTGAAGGATGTGTTTACGAGAATCGGGGCGGGGGCGGATTCGCCGAATTTGTGGAGGAGTTTCCAGAAGAGCGGATTGGCGCGGCGATCGACGGTATGGACGCGGACAACGTTGCCGAAGAAGGCGAAGCGTTCGAGACCGGCGACAGAATTTTTTAACGTGGCTAGAGAAGACATGGTGAGGCAGTTGGGCGAGGCGTCGAAATATTCGGAGGCGCGCTCGGCAGGCACGGAGAGGGCGAAGGGATGGAATTCTTCGCGGTGCTTGATGAACTGGTTGACGTTTTCGACCACATATTCGGAGAAGGGCGAAGCGAGAAGGCTGCGGTTGCCGAGGGCGCGATGGCCGAATTCGGAACGTCCCTGGCACCAGGCGACGATTTTATCGCGGTGCAGGAGAGCGGCGGTTTCTTCTACGGATTGATCTTCACCGGACAGATAGTGATAGGTGACTTTGCAATTATCGAGGACGGCTTTGATTTCGTGGGAATCGGAGTGGACGCCAATCGCGAGATTTGTAAGTGGGCCGCGGCCTGAGCTTCCGGTGAGCTTTTTTCTAGAGAGATAAGCCGCGCCCAGGGCGGTTCCGGCGTTGCCGGCGACGGGCTGTACGTAGACGTGATCGAAGCCGGCGCGGGTTTCGAGGGCGCGGACTAGAAGCACATTCAGGAAGACGCCGCCAGCGAGGCAGAGGGAGCGGGCGCCAGTGGTTTGCTGAAAATTTGCAGCGAGTTGGAGAACAATTTCCTCGAGGCAATCCTGGGCGCTGCGAGCGAGGTTGGCGCGGAGGGACGGAGTGAGGACAAGATTGCGCCGGGAGAGGCCGAGTTCGCGATAAAACGGCGGAGCGAAAAGGCCCTGACGGTCGGGGCCAGGGGCGAAATAGCGGCGATTCAGCGCCGGGAGGCCGTTGGAGCGCCAGTTGAAAAGCTTGCGAAAGGCGGGGAGAAATTCCGGTTCGCCGTCTTTGCTGAGCCATTGGAGTTTGTGTTCATCACGGCGGGGGCGGAGGCCGGCGAGTTCGGTGGCGCGAGAATAAAACCAGCCGAGGGAATCGGGAAATTTAAGGGACTGGTGTGGATGAATTTCGTCAGCCTCACCCGTGGCGATGAGGCCGGATTGCGAGCAGGCCCCGTAGTCGAAGGAGAGAATCAGGGAGCGATCGAAACCGCAGGTGTAATAGGCGCTGGCGGCGTGGCAGAGGTGATGATCGAAGTGCGAGGGACGAGGACCGCCGTGGAGGAGTTGGCGGAGTTGGTCGTCGGTCGCGGTGGGTTTCGAACCTTTACGGCGAGCGCCGCTGGATAAAGATGCGGAAAGGTGCTGAGCGACAGCGATGGCGCGGCAATCGGAGAGTTGCAGATGATTTTCGGAGAGGCAGCGCTGGAGTGCCAGGCGCGGGATGTCGAGAGGATCCTGGAGGCGATTGAGTTTTTCTTCTTCAATGGCGAAAAGGACAGAGGATTCATCGAGCAGGGAGACGGCGGCACCGCGTCCGACGGTGGAGACACCGAGAATACGCAGGGAGGAGCCGCTCACAGAGTAGCCTGGACAGCTAAGATGGAGGATTCGACGGGAATGGCGAGAAGGTGGTTGCCGTCAGCTTGCTCGACAGTGGCATCGAGAAATTGATTGGGGGGAAGAGCGACGGGCAGAAGGACAGCCAGATAATTTTCGGACAGTGCGGGAGTGCAGGTCGGATCGTCGTCAAGGTCGCGGCGAAGAGTGAGAACGCGGAGTGTGTGGCCGATCTGGGAGCGGCGGAAGGCCGCGGATTTGCGATTCGCGAGGGCGCGAATTTCCCGTGCGCGGCGTTTGATCATGTGGCCGGGCAGAGGGTTGGGGAGCGTGGCCGCGCGAGTGCCGGGGCGCGAGGAATAGGAAAAAACGTGGAGATAAGTGAAGGGGCGAGCTTCGATGAACGAGAGAGTGGCGGCGTGGTCGGAATCGGTTTCGCCGGGGAAGCCGGTGATGAGGTCGGCGCCGATGGCGGCGTGGGGAAGATGATCGTGGATGAGTTCGACGCGGCGGGCGTAGTGTTCGGCGCGATACCAGCGATGCATGGCCGCGAGAAGACGGTCTGAGGCGGATTGCAGGGGCATGTGGAAGTGGGGCGCGATTCGATGGGAGCCGGCGAAGAATTCGATGAGGTCCTGGGTGACGTCGAGAGGTTCGATGGAGCTGATGCGCAGGCGTTCAACGGAGGTTTCGTCGAGGATACGGCGGAGCAGATCGAGAAATTCGACGCGGGGAGTGAGATCGCGGCCGTAAGTGCCGAGGTTGATGCCGCTGAGTACGATTTCGCGGAAACCGGAATCGGCGAGGCGCTGGATTTCGGAGATGACGGTGCTTGGCGGAAGGCTACGGGACTTGCCACGGACGAAGGGAATGACGCAGAAGGAGCAGCGGGAATTGCAGCCATCTTGAATTTTGAGGGTGGGGCGAGTGTGATTCCCTTCCCCGCCGAGGACCGGGGCGACGAGGACTTCGGACAGCTCGGAGATGTCGCCGATTAGGATGGGGGCGGGGACGATTTCTCGAATGGATCGAGCGGGTGTAGTCCCTGGTAGATCGGGGCAGGCAATCTCCACCCCTACAAGTGCGGGAGTATTGTTTTGTAGGAGATTGGGGATTTGGGGTTTGTGGGAATTGCCGACTACGAAGGAGACGCCGGGAAGGGCGGCGATTTCTTCGGGGGCGCGCTGGGCGTAGCAGCCGGTAACAAGGATGCGGGTTGCGGGATTGGCGGCGTGCAGTTTGCGAATGGCGTCGCGAGCCTGGGAGTCTGCGGCGGCGGTAACGGTGCAGGTGTTGAGGACCACGACATCGGCGGAGGCGGGATCGGGAGCGACGGAGTAGCCTTGATCGCGCAACTGGCGCTCGATGGCGGCGCCGTCGGCTTGCGTGGCGCGACAGCCGAATTGCTGGATAAAGAAGGAGCTCATCCGATTCACCAGGGCACACCTATTTAATCACAGGGGCGTATGGGGAGACAGCCGGTGAGAGACGGTCAAATGGCTTACGGGCGCTTTACGGGGAAGGTGGGGGTCTATACAATTTGATGCTTCCATGACCCACATACGAAGAAGTGCGACAGCGCTGGCGGATCCGAAAGTCTCCGTGGTGATCCCGGTCTATAACGAGAAGGCGACCATTGCCGAGATACTTCGCCGCGTGGAAGAGACGGCGATGCGGAAGGAAATTGTGGTGGTGGATGACTGTTCGAACGACGGCACGCGGCAAATCTTGCGCGATCTGACCGAGAGGCAAAATCAGGGAGAGAACCAAGCACCGGCACCCGATGGCGAAGATCCCATTGAACTGACGAATTTGCGAATTTTCTTTCAGGAGAAGAACCAGGGAAAAGGTGCGGCGCTGCGGCGGGGATTTGCCGAGGCGACGGGCGATATCGTGCTGGTACAGGATGCGGACCTGGAATATGACCCGCGCGATTACCCGAAATTGCTGGAGCCAATTATGGAGGGGCTGGCGGATGTGGTCTATGGATCGCGATTCCTGGGCGGTCCGCAGCGGGTGCACTATTTCTGGCATTATGTGGCGAACAAGGCGTTGACGTTGCTGTCTGATCTTTTTACGAATTTGAAATTGACGGACATGGAGACATGCTACAAGGTTTTCCGGCGCGAGGTGTTGAAAGACATCCGGCTGAAATCGAACCGGTTTGGATTTGAGCCGGAGATTACGGCAAAGATAGCGAAGGGGAAATGGCGGATTTATGAGGTGCCGGTCAGTTATGCGGGAAGGACTTATGAAGAGGGGAAGAAGATTACGTGGAAGGACGGGGTGCAGGCGTTGTGGTGCATTGTTAGGTATCGGGTGGGGGATTAGGGGGACGAGAATTAAGAGTTAGAAATTGAGAGTTAGGAGTTGGAGATTGCTGGCCAATCTGGAAATTCATCCTGCGAAAAGCGCCCGCCTCGGAAGGCGGCCGCTACAATTAGGGCTGCGCTAAGCGGCGCTGGAAGGTCAGGAGGATCAGGTCAGCACGGCGGCGGACACCGAATTTGTTGAGCAGGTTGGAGACGTGAAATTTTACGGTGCGCTCGGCGATATTGAGTTTGCTGGCGATTTCTTTGTTGGAAAGATTTTCGAGCAGCGAATCGAGCACTTCCTGTTCGCGACGGCTGAGATTGGTGACGGAATCGGTTTTCAGGCGGCGACCCTGGCTGGTGAGGATGGAGTCCACGAAGCCGGATAGGACGGTGCGTGGAACCCAGAAGCCTCCCTGCGAGACAAGCGGCAAAGCACGAGAAAGCTGGTCGCGGGCCTCGGCGTAGGTGAGAATGCCCTTCACGCCAAGGCGAAGCAGGGAAAAGCTGTTTGCTTCATTGATCGAATCCCCAACGACAATCAGACGAGCATCGGTGTAACGCTCAAGAATATTGGTAAGCAGAGCGCCAGTAGCCTGACGCGCGGCGTGCGCATCAACTACGTAGACCTGTGCGCGAGGAGGTTCGAGGTTGCGCAGATCGGGGGCCAGGGTGGACTCGAGCTGCTTGGCGATGACTTTGAATTGGGAGGCCTTGCCCAGGAGGCGCTCAAATTCGGTGAGCACCAAAGGATGCGGCGAGAGCAGGCAGACGGTCAGTTTGGAAGCCATAGTTTTCGTAGCCACTGTACTTGAGGGTAGAGAAAGCAGGGCGATGGGGCAAGGACCTTGGGGGCAGATGTTCACGAACTGTTACTGACCGATAAGACGTGTTTTCAGGGGGTTGGAGGGGCCAGGAACCCGTTCGATGGGAAGGGGTTCCTTTCCGTGGGAATGGCTTTAGAATCAAGGGATAACGGTGAGGGGCCCAGAGGGGCCTTATGGCGGGCGAAAGAGGTTGCAATTGCGGGACTTGAAGCAATCTGAAAGGGCGTTAAGGGAGTTGCTGGCGGAGCGCATCCTGGTGCTGGATGGCGCGATGGGCACGATGCTGCAGCAACGCGACTTGACGGCGGCCGATTTCGGGGGACCTGCGCTGGAGGGATGCAACGAGAATCTGGTGCGGACGCGGCCGGACGTGGTGCTGGACATTCACCGGAAGTACTTTGAAGCCGGTGCGGATGTGGTGGAGACGAACAGCTTCGGCAGCACGCCACTGGTGCTGGCGGAATATGGACTCGAAGCGGATGCCCTGGATTTGAGCAAACGGTCGGCAGCGCTGGCGCGGCAGGCGGCGGAAGAATACTCGACGCCCGGGAAGCCGCGGTTCGTGGCGGGATCGATGGGGCCAACGACGAAGGCGATTACGGTGACAGGCGGAGTCACATTTGAAGGTTTGCTGGACTCCTATTACGTACAGGCCAAGGGATTGATTGAGGGCGGCAGCGACCTGCTGCTGGTGGAGACCTGCCAGGACACGCGGAATATCAAAGCGGCGACGCTGGCGATTCAGAAACTTTCGAAAGAGATCGGGATGCCCGTTCCCTTCCTGATTTCAGTGACGATTGAGCCGATGGGAACGATGCTGGCAGGGCAGACCGTGGAAGCGATGTGGGCTTCGCTGCGGCATGCGCACCCGCTGGCTTTCGGGATGAACTGCGCGACGGGGCCGGAGTTCATGACGGATCACATCCGGACGCTGAGTTCGGCTACGGGCGAGTTTGTGTCCTGCTATCCAAACGCGGGACTGCCGGACGAAGAAGGAAAGTATCTGGAGACGCCAACTTCGCTGGCGACACAACTTGAGAAGTTTGTGAATCACGGATGGTTGAACCTGGTGGGCGGATGCTGCGGGACGACGGAGAAACATATCCGTGCGATCGCGCAGATGGTGGAGGGAAAGAAGCCGCGAGTGAGACCGCAGGAGGCGCACCGGGCGGTCTATTCCGGGATTGAGACGATTGAGGCGGATGATTCGACGCGGCCGCTGCTGGTGGGCGAGCGGACGAATGTGATCGGTTCGCGACTGTTCAAGAACCTGGTGGCGGAAGAGAAATGGGAAGAAGCGACGGAAATTGCGCGGAGGCAGGTGAAGGGCGGCGCGCATATCGTGGATGTGTGCCTGCAGAGCACGGAGCGGGATGAGCGGAAGGATATTCCGGAGTTCTACGAGAAGCTGATCCGGAAGATCAAAGCTCCGGTGATGATTGACACGACAGATCCAGCGGCAGTGGAGCAGGCCCTGACCTATTGCCAGGGCAAGGCGATCATCAACTCCATCAATCTGGAAGATGGTGAAGAGAAATTCGAGAAGGTGGTGCCGATTGCGCACGATTTTGGGGCGGCGATTGTGGTGGGGTGCATTGACGAGGACCCGAAGCAGGCGCAGGCGTTTACGAGGGAACGGAAGCGGGAGATTGCGAAGCGGTCTTATGATTTGTTGACGACGAAATACAGAATGGCGCCGGAGGATATTATTTTTGATCCGCTGGTGTTTCCGTGCGCGACGGGAGATGAAAACTACATCGGCGGCGCGGTGGAAACGATGGAGGGAATCCGGCTGATCAAAGAGGCGCTGCCGGATACGCGGACGATTCTGGGGATTTCGAATGTGTCGTTTGGGCTGCCCGCGGGGGCGCGCGAGGTGGTGAACTCCGTTTTCCTTTATTACTGCACGAAGGCGGGGCTGGACCTGGCGATTGTGAATACGGAGAGACTGGAGCGATTTGCGTCGATTCCGGAGCACGAGCGGCGACTGGCGGAGGACCTGCTGTTCCAGCATGTGCCGAAGGAACTTGCGGCGGACCATCCACTGACCGAATTGCTGCGAGGCGCGCCGGAGGACTGGCGGAAGCAGAGCAAGGAACAGAAAGCGGCGATCAACCAATTTCATATCGCGGCGATTGCGGAGCACTTCCGGACTACCAAGAAAAAAGAGAAGGTGAAGGGCGAGGAATTGCCGCTGGACGAGCGGCTGGGAAATTACATTATTCAGGGGACGCGCGACGGGTTGGTGGAGGACCTGGAGAAGAAGCGGGCGGAGGGGACGGCTCCGCTGGACATTATCAATGGGCCGCTGATGACGGGAATGGCAGAAGTGGGGAGACTCTTCAACGCGAATGAGTTGATTGTGGCGGAGGTGCTGCAATCGGCGGAGGCGATGAAGGCGGCGGTGAGCCACCTGGAACAGTTCATGGAGAAGGCGGACACGGCGAAGCGCGGGAAAGTGGTGCTGGCGACCGTGAAGGGCGACGTCCACGATATCGGGAAGAACCTGGTGGAAATTATTTTGAAGAACAACGGGTTTGACGTGGTGAACCTGGGTATCAAGGTGCCGCCGGACGAACTGATCAAGGCGTTCCAGAGCCATAAGCCGGATGCGATTGGATTGTCTGGGCTTGCTGGTGAAGAGCGCGCAGCAGATGGTGATTACTGCGAGTGATTTGAAGGATGCCGGGATTGACGTACCGCTGCTGGTGGGCGGGGCGGCGTTGAGCGCGAAATTCACGCTGCAAAAGATTGCACCGAGCTACAGCGGGGCGGTGTGCTACGCGAAGGACGCGATGACGGGATTACGGCTGATGAACGAATTGATGGATCCGGCGACGCGGGCACGGGTGGTGAGCGAGCATGTGAGCTCCGGGAACGGCGTGAGCGTGACGACGAGCGTGAAGGTGGTGGAGAAGCCCGCGGTGGCGCACTCGCCGAAGGTGCGCAGGGATTTGCCGATTCCGGACGTGGCGACGCTGGAGCGCAAGGTGCGGCTGGTGCCGGATTTGCGGGAACTGTGGAGCTACATCAACCCTTACATGCTCTATGGGCGGCACATGGGGTATCGCGGAGACTTTGAAAAACATCTGGCGGCGCGGGAAGCGAAAGCCGTGGAACTTTTCAATGAAATGGAAGAAGTGAAGAACGAGGCCGCGGGATTTATGAAGGTGCGCGCGGTGTGGCGATTTTTTGAGGCGGAAACCGAGGGAGACGCGCTGCATGTGTTTGCGCCGGGCGGGAAAGAACCGGTGCAGACCTGGAAATTCAAGAGGCAGAAGGTTGGAGACCAGCTTTGCCTGAGCGATTACGTGCTGGATCCGAAGGACGGAAAACGGGACCACGTGGCGATTTTCGTGGTGAGCGCGGGCGAAGGAATACGGCCGAGGGCGGAGCAGGCGAAACACGACGGCTATTACTTCAAATCGCACGGATTGCAGGCGCTGGCGATCGAGTCGGCGGAGGCTTGCGCGGAATGGCTGCATCGCAGGATCCGCGAGGACTGGGGATTTCCGGACCCGCCCGAGTTGACGATGGCGCAGCGGTTTACATCGAAGTACCGGGGGAAAAGATACAGCTTTGGATATCCCGCGTGCCCTGACCTGGAGGATCAAGTGGGACTCTGGAAAATTTTGCGGCCGGAAGAGATCAATGTGCAGCTGACGGAAGGATTCATGATGGATCCAGAGGCGAGCGTGAGCGCGCTGGCGTTTCATCATCCAGACTGCACGTATTTCAGCGTGGGAGAAGGCGCCGAGTAAACGGCCAGGACTGGCCCCCCCGGCATGGGGCCAGTGTGTGGGCAGCGATCCAATCACAATTAAATGTTGCTTTGGTGAGCGTGGGAAATTAGTGTTGCTCGACGAATGCGGGAGGGCGGCGGCGTGCGCGTTGGAGGAATAAAAACCAGATGAATCCAGAGGCGCTGGAGTTATCCATCGTGATTCCTTCGTTTAATGAGGAGAAGCGCTTGCCTGCAACGCTGGAGCGGATCGCCAGCTACATACGGGCTTCGGGAAGGAACACAGAAGTGATCGTGGTGGATGACGGTTCGACGGACCGGACGGCGGAAGTTGCGAATGCTTTCCAAGGGAGGATTGAGAACCTGTGTGTTTTGTCCAATGGAAGGAACCGGGGCAAGGGATTCAGCGTGAAGCACGGGGCAACGGAAGCGCGGGGCGAGATTGTGCTGTTCACGGACGCCGATCTTTCGGCGCCGATCGAGGAAGCGGACAAACTGCTGCCAAGAATGGAAGAGTATGACGTGGCGATCGGGTCGCGCGCGATGAACCGGAAATTGATTGAGGTGCATGAATCAAAATTCCGGGAATTCGCGGGGATTGTTTTCAACCGGATCGTGCGACTGATCCTGCGGCTGCCGTTCGTGGATACGCAATGCGGGTTTAAGGCGTTCCGGCGGGAGAAGTGCAAAATACTTTTTGAGCAGCAGACTATCGAACGATTTGGATTCGATCCGGAATTGTTGTATCTGGCGCGGCACCACGGGTTGAAGACGATGGAGGTGGCAGTGCGGTGGGCGCATTCCCCGGCGACGAAAATTAACATGTGGAGAGATAGCGCGCAGATGTTTCTGGATGTGCTGGTGATCCGATGGAACGCGTTGCGGGGGCGGTATCCGGTTGACCGCGTCTGAAAGCTTCACGAGTTCCCTTTTCCACCGCAAAGCCACTCGCTTGATGTAAAATTCCCCACTAGTTCAGGGTCTCCTGACCCTACAAGCGGAAGCAGCTGAAAAAAAGACGCAGTTTATGGCGCCAGAACGAATGGAGTGCCCGAATTGTCACGCGACGAACGATTCCAGTTCGTCGGTGTGCGTGGCGTGCAAAACGCCATTTCCGCTGAACGACGCCACCTTCCTTGGCGGCGCGAATCCCGATGAAAATGCGACGTTTGCCGGCGAGGGCAATCCCGGCGACCAAACCGACTTAGGCGGAGCGCAAGGCTGGTCGCAGCCTGTGGCTCCTCCGAAAGCCATGGACGTACTCGGCGGGCGCCTCCGGAATGGCATGCACTTGGGGAAGCGCTACGAAATCGTGCAAATGCTGGGCGAAGGCGGAATGGGCGCGGTTTATAAAGCCCGGGACGTGGAACTGGACCGCCTGGTGGCGTTGAAAGTGATCCGGCCGGAACTTGCGGTGCATGAGGAAATACTGCAACGGTTCAAGCAGGAATTGATCCTAGCGCGGAAAATCACACAGAAAAATGTGATTCGCATTTTCGACCTTGGCGAAGCCGACGGTGTGAAGTTCATCACCATGGAGTTCATCGAGGGCAAGGATCTGACTTCCCTGATCAAGGAAAAGGGGAGGTTGAGTTTTGAAGAGTGCGCGGACGTTATTTTTCAGACGTGCACGGCGTTGGATGCGGCGCACGCGGAAGGAGTGGTGCACCGAGATCTGAAGCCGCAAAACATCATGGTGGAGAAAAGCGGGCGGATCATCGTGATGGATTTTGGCATTGCACGCACGATGGAGCAGGGCGCCGGGATGACACACACCGGTGCGCTGATCGGCACGCCGGATTACATGTCTCCCGAGCAGGTGATGGGCGAGCACGTGGATGCGCGCTCGGACCTGTTTACGCTGGGAATTATTTTCTATCAGTTGCTGGTGGGGCAGCTCCCTTACAAGGCGGACACGCTGCAGGGGGCGATGTACAAGCGCACGCGAGAAAAGCCGAAAGCGCCGGCGGAGGTGGATCCCACAGTGCCCGCGCTGCTGAGCGATATCGCGGCGAAGTGTATGCAGATGGAACCGGCGCAGCGATACCAGGGCGCGCTGGAGATTCAGAAGGACATTTATGAATGGAGGGGCGGGTCCACAAAGCGAATTGAGCTTCCGGTGGAGAAGGAACCCGCGCCCGCTGCGCCGCCGCGTTCACGGGTGCAGATGATGATTGCAGGGGCGGCGCTGGTGGCGGTGGTTTGGGGCGGAGTTTACGTAGCGAGGAAATACGTTGCGAAGGGGAGCGGCACCGTTGGCACTGTCGGCCCAGTTGCGCCGCTACATTCGCTGGCGATATTGCCGTTTCACAATGCCACTTCGGATCCGAAGCTGGATTGGGTGGGACCGGCGATGGCCGATATGCTCAGCACGGATGTGGGGCAATCGTCGAGTTTGCGGACGGTATCTTCGGAGCGCGTGGGGCAGGTGATGAAGGACCTGCATGTGACGCCGCTGGCGAGCATGGACGCTTCGACGATTGGACGCATCGCGACGCAGAGCAACGTGGATACCGTGGTATCCGGAAATTACGCTCAGCTAGGGGATCGCATTCGGATTGACGCGACTATCCAAGATTTGAAACGCGGACAAAGCGTTACGGTGAAGGAAGAAGCGTCTGGAGAAAAAGAAATTTTCGCTGCGGTGGACCGGTTGGCGGCGCAAATTCGGGAGAATTTGCTGCAGTCGAAGAGCTTACTGAAGGAACTGCAAGAGCACGCGTTCAAGCCTTCGACGACATCGGTGGAGGCGCTGCGAGAGTATAACCAAGGCTTGCAGGCAGCGCGGGATGGCAATAACACCGCGGCCGCGCAAAATTTTCAGGCGGCGATCAAAGAGGACGGACAGTTTGCGCTGGCGTACATGAAATTGGCGCAGGCGTATACGGACCTGGGCCAGGATGACGATGCGGATCCGGCGGCGAAGAAGGCGCTTTCCCTGAGCGCTTCCCTGCCAACGCAGGAAACGTACTTGATCCAGGCGAGCTATGACCGCATTGAGAAGGATTATCCGAAGGCGATTGAGGCATATCAGAACCTGGTGAAGGTTTCGCCGGATAACACGGACTATCTCTTTGAGCTGGGCAGCGCGTATGAGAATACGGGGAATTACGACAAAGCGCGGGAGATGTTTGCGAAAGTGGTGGAGCTAGACCCGAAACGGGTTGCGGGATTGCTGGCGATGGGCCGGGTGCAGATTGAGAGCGGAAATCCGCAAGCAGGGCTGGATTATCTGGCGCGGGCGCAGGCGCTTTCCGTTGAACTGCAGGATGAGGCCGGGCGGGCGCAAATTCTGCAGGCGATGGGAGTGGCTTACTGGATGATGCAGCGGCCGGATGACGCGCTGAAATATCTGCAAGAATCGCTTGGGATCCGGACGAAGCTGGGACTGAAAAAAGGGATTGCGGACAGTCTGCAGATGATGGGGTCGATTTACGATGCGACCGGGAAAGCGGACCTGGCTTTGAAGAACTACAATCAGGTGCTGACGATCCGGCGGGAACTGGGCGACCGACAGGGTACGGCGAATGTGCTGAGCGATTTGGGCGATTTTTATGTGGCGCACGGGAAATATGACGAGGGACTGGCGCTATTCAAGGAATCGCTGCAATCGCAGATTGAGGTTCACAACGATCTGATGCAGGGGCAGGTACTAAACAATATCGGCAACACGTATCTCTCCAAGGGCGATTACGAGAACGCGCGGACTTATTTCGAACGGGCGCTGCAGGTGCGCGAGAAACTGAAGATGCCCTCAGACATCGCGGATACGCTGCACAATCTGGCGGAAACCTCGATGCGAACGGGACAGTATGACCAGGCGCAGGATCAATATCTGAAGGCGCTGGATCTGCGGCGCACGTCTGGTGATGGGCGAGGAGCGGCAATCGAGTCATCGGGGCTAGGCCTGCTGTTCGGCTATCAAGGAAGATTCGGAGCGGCGGTGAGCGCGGAGCAAGACGCGCTGAAGGGCTTGCAGGAAGCGAAAGAACAGGGATTCTGGATGACGGAGGTTGTGATTGCCTACGGCCACGCGCTGGCCATGGACGGGCGCGGCGACGAAGCGGCGAAAGAATTGGCGGACGGGCTGAGCGCGGCGCGGACGGAAAAAAGCGAGCCGCAAATCGCAAGCGCGTTGAGCTATCAGGGGGACAACGCCTATTTTCGCGGAGATTTGAAATCCGCAGCGACTTTATACCAGGCGGCGATGCAATCCGCGGCAAAGAGCGGGGATGCGCATCTGGTGCTGCTGGCGAAAATCAATCTGGCAAAGCTGGGAGTGGCCAACGGGAAATATGCGGCGGCGGCGGGTGAACTGCGAACGCTTGGCGAGCAAGCGGATTCGCTGGGTTTGAAATATCTATCGGCACAGTGCCAGGTGCTGCGGGGCGAGGCGCTGATTGGGATGAAGGATTATGCGGGGGCGGAAAAAGAATTGAAGTCCGGGGCGCTGCGCAGCGAAAAACTGGGATTGCGGGCGTTGCAGGCGCAGAGCCAATATCAATGGGGGCGGGCGCTGGAACAATCGGGGAAATCGGCTGAGGCGGCGAGCCACTTTGAGGAAGCCAGAAATGCGGCAATGGCGCTGCAGAAGGACGCCCAGACGGCGGATTTTACAAAACGTTTTGACCTGGCGGCGCTGTTTGCGGATAAAAGATAGCGGGCGAGTTCCTACAGACCTGGAAGTGACTTTCCAATAGAAAAATATGTCCGGTGCTCGGGGCCTAAGCGAGCGAGCGGCGCGTGTGTTGTTCAGCTAGCGAACTTGCGCAGGGCAAGAAAGCTGAGCAACAGGCCCGTCAAGAGAAGCGTCATGGAACCGGGTTCGGGAACACCGGCGACGGGGCTGATGGTTCCAGAGTAATCAGCCGAGAGATCGACCTGGCTTCCATCCGGGAGATCCACGAACAGATCGAACTTGCCGGAGTTGAACGACATCTTCAAGCCAGGATCGGAGTCGAAGCCGTAAAGCGTGCCGCCCAGGAGCGACGATCCGTCTGAAATAACGAAGCCGCTGCCTTCGAAGAAATCAAATACGCTGGAATCCCCCGCCCCGCCGGACCAAACCGACGAATCCACGTGATCCGCAAAGATATCCGAGCCGCTGGCGTTGGTGATGTTGTATTGCCAGGTAAGCGTGTCGCCGGGATTTCCCGCGAGATCCGCTTGCACAAGAGTGAACGTGATTCCGTCCATGGTATCGGCCATGGAGGGCTTTGCAAAGGCGAGGAGTCCCAAGCAAAGCAATACGGCGCCAAACAAGTTTCGATAACTCATAGCTAAAGTTCCCCTTTGATTGCTTCCAAGAAGTTTATAAAAACCCATTACCAGTACTCAATAGACCCGAGGTAATGGCAGTCCTGATTCTCGGTCTCAGCAAGTCTCAGTAAACGACTGACTGAGAGGACGAATACGTATACGGGTTACCTGCCACGTCATTTACGGCGCCGTTTTCCGTGAGAACAAAGCGCGTAACCGTTGTGGGACCGCTGAGATATAGCCGGATGGTCTGGCTAGCCCCTACGTTGAGCGTGCCGAGGCTGGCCGGAATCGCGGGCGACAGCGCGGTGTTCAGGGTGATCGTTCCGGTTCCGAGGAGGGTGCGGAACGCCAGACTGGAGAGGGTCAAATTCTCAGCGACGCCGCTTCCGTTGTTGGTGAGCTGGAGATCCACGAAGAAGTTGCCGTTCGTGGTGCCGGTATCGAGAGCGGCGACAGCGATTCGGGGCACGCCGCCGGAGGTTACGGTTAGGGCAGTGCTGGCGTCCGCAGCGGTGCTGTAGGTGGAGTCGCCTGCGTAGGAATAGGTGATGGTGTACGGCGTGACGGAGGCGGGGATTGCCGCAGTTGGGAATTGCAGGGTGAATACGCCGTTTGCGCCGAGGGTGGTGGTTTGCTTGACACCATTGATGGTGATCGAGACGGTTTCGCCGCTGGCTGGGAATAGCGTGCCGTTGCCAAGGACGCCACCGAGGGCGATGGAGGTGGTTCCTGCGGGTATGGATTGCGACGGGGCGAGGCCGGTGAAGGAGACGGTGACCGGTTGCACGGCGATGCTGCCGATGGAAAGTGTCTGCTGGGTTCCAACAGAGAGGGTGGTGGAACTGAGCGCCGTGCCTGCGGAAGAAGAAGCGCTTTGCACGTGGACCGACAGATTCGTGCTTGGGCTGAGGGTGCCGAAGGAGCAGCTCAGGGCCTGGCTTCCGATGGCGCCAGAAATCGCGCACGTGCCGGGGCCGGGATAGGCTGGACTGATCGCCCAATTCACACTCGTGCCAGATGGGAGCGTGCTGTTGAGGGAGACATTGTTTGCCGTTGCTGCGGCGCTGTTGCTGACGGCAATGGTGAGGCCGATGGGGCTGCCGGCGGTGACTGTAGGCGCATCTGGCGTCGTGGTGATGGTGACGACGGGCGCGAAGACCGGCGGGATGGCGACAACGAAGTCGCTGAATACGCGGGTTCTTCCACCGATACCTGCGTCGACTTTCTTGTTCGGATCGTAGGACGTGGTGATGTCGTACACGAACTGACAGAAAATCGGGGGATTCGTGGGCGTGCCGGGATTGCCCATCTGCATCGGATTGTTGCAGTTGGTGCCATAGGGCGAATTTCCCGAGACGAATTGGTCGGGATCCTCGTAGAAGCGCGGAGTGCCGCCGGCCCAGGGGGCGGGAGGCGTGAACTTATCGTTGTTGAAAGCGATGCTCCAGTTAATCGGCCCGACGTACGAGGAAGGATCCGGTTCGGTGCCGGGAGTCTGATAGTAAACCGAGTAGTAGACACAGTTGCCGTTGGCGTAGGGATAGCAGATGGGAACGATCTTGTCGCCATTCGGATTGGTCTGGAAGGTGAAGAAGGACGTGAAGCGGCAATCGAAGTCCTGCTTCACGGTGAGGCCGTTCGGGCAGATACCGTTGCCGATGGTGGGCGGAACTTCCGTGGCCACCACGGTGAGCGTGAAGGGCGTGATGACCTGGCCGATATTCAAGGCCACTGCGTGGGCATTGGGATCAAGACAAGGATTCGTGGGTGAAGGATTCGGGTTGGACGGGCAATCGTATGCCGCCATGCCGGAAGCATTCGTGCCGGGCGTGAAGGGCACGGGGACCATTTGCGGCGGAGGAGCGAAGGAAGCGGCGACGGATTGCGCGGAATTCATGACGATGTTGCAGCCACCGGTGCCGGAGCAAGCGGCGTTATTCAGCCATCCGCCAAAGGTGGAAGGCTGCGTTGGCGTGGCCGCAAGGGTGACTTGCGTGCCCGGAGGATAGTTTGCCGAGCAGGTGCCGGAGGTTGCGCCGACGGTAACGGTGCAATTGATCGCGCCGGAGAGATCCGTGATCTTGCCCGAGCCGGTGCCAATCGCGGTTACGGTGAGCGGGAACATAGCGGTCTGCGGGGTGATGGTGAGCGAAGCGGTGCCAAAGATTTTTGAGTTGGCCGTGGAAGTGGCGGTGATGGTAACTGGGCCGCCCGCGAGGACGCCGGTGGCGACTCCGGAGGAATTGATGGTTGCGATGTTGGTGTTGGAGGAGAGCCAGTTCACGGGGACTGCGCCGAGGGTGCCGTCGGAGAATGTTCCGGTGGCGGTGAAGGTTTGCGTGAGGCCGGCTGTGACGCTGGGGGTGGCTGGAGTCACGGCAATGGATACGAGGGTGGCCGCGGTGACTGTGAGTTGATCGATCGGAGAGGTGACGCCGGTGAGGCTGGCGGTGATGTTGCTCGTTCCAGTTCCAAAGCCCGTCGCTAACCCGGCGGCGCTGATCGTAGCAACCGATGTGGTGCCAGAGGTCCACGTCACTTGGCTCGTGATGTTTGCGGTCGTGGTGTCGCTGTAAGTTCCCGTTGCGGTGAATTGTTGTGTGGCGCCTTTGGCGATGGATGGGCTTACGGGTGTGATGGCGATCGATTGAAGAGTCGCGGCGGTAACTGTCAGCACATCGGCAGGAGAGGTGACACCTGTCAGGCTGGCGGTGATGTTGCTGGCACCCGCGCCGACGCCTGTGGCTAAGCCGGCGGTGGTGATCGTAGCTACCGATGTGGTGCCGGAGGTCCACGTTACCTGGCTGGTGATGTTCGCGGTCGTTGTGTCGCTATAGGTTCCCGTTGCGGTGAATTGCTGTGTGTTGCCCTTCGAGATCGAGGGGCTGACTGGAGTGATGGCGATGGACTTCAGCGTGGCGGCAGTTACCGTCAGAACATCGGCAGGAGAGGTGACGCCTGTCAGTCTCGCGGTGATGTTGCTCGTGCCCGTGCCTACGCCAGTTGCTAAGCCGGTGGCGGTGACCGTGGCGACCGATGTGGTTGCCGAAGACCACGTTACTTGACTGGTGATATTCGCGGTAGTTGTGTCGCTGTAAGTTCCCGTTGCAGTGAACTGCTGCGTGGTGCCTTTGGCGATCGACGGACTCACCGGCGAGATGGCGATGGATTGGAGTGTTGCGGCGGTGACCGTGAGGACGTCGGCAGGAGACGTGATGCCCGTCAGGCTGGCGGTGATGTTGCTCGTGCCCGTGCCTACTCCCGTTGCCAAGCCGGCGGTGGTGATCGTGGCTACCGTTGTGGTGCCAGAGGCCCACGTTACTTGGCTCGTTATGTTTGCGGTCGTCGTATCGCTGTAAGTGCCTGTCGCGGTGAATTGCTGCGTGTTGCCTTTCGAGATCGAGGGATTCACTGGTGTTATGGCGATAGATTGGAGCGTGCCTGCAGTAACTGTGAGCACATCGGCGGGAGAAGTTACGCCTGTCAAGCTGGCGGTGATATTGCTGGTGCCGGTGCCAACGCCGGTGGCTAATCCTGCGGCGCTGATCGTCGCAACCGTTGTGGTTGCGGAGTTCCACGTTACCTGGGTCGTGATATTTGCGGTTGTTGTATCGCTGTAAGTGCCGGTCGCGGTGAACTGTTGCGTGTTGCCCTTCGAGATCGACGGACTGACCGGAGTAATCGCGATGGACTTCAGCGTCGCTGCGGTGACCGTGAGGACATCGGCGGGAGACGTGACTCCGGTGAGGCTGGCGGTGATGTTGCTGGTGCCGGTGCCCACGCCTGTGGCTAATCCAGCGGCGCTGATCGTCGCAACGGTGGTGGTTCCGGAAATCCACGTTACCTGGCTCGTGATATTCGCGGTGGTTGTATCGCTGTAGGTGCCTGTCGCGGTGAATTGCTGCGTCCCGCCCTTCGAGATCGAGGGGCTTACCGGTGTGATCGCAATCGATTGAAGCGTTGCGGCGGTGACTGTCAGCACATCGGCTGGAGAAGTTACGCCTGTCAGGCTGGCGGTGATGTTGCTGGTGCCGGTGCCAACGCCGGTTGCCAATCCGGCCGCGTTGATTGTTGCTACGGTTGTGGTTGCGGAAGTCCAGGTCACCTGGCTAGTGATATTGGCTGTGGTTGTGTCGCTGTAGGTGCCGGTTGCGGTGAATTGCTGCGCGTTGCCCTTGGAAATTGAGGGACTGATCGGGGTGATCGCGATGGACTTCAACGACGCGGCGGTGACAGTCAGCAGATCGATCGGAGAGGTTACGCCGGTCAGGCTGGCGGTGATGTTGCTGGTACCGGTGCCGACAGCTGTCGCAAGCCCTGTGGAACTGATTGTCGCAACGGTTGTGGTTGCGGAAGACCAGGTTACCTGGCTCGTGATGTTCGCGGTGGTCGTATCGCTGTAGGTGCCCGTCGCGGTGAATTGTTGCGTGGTGCCTTTAGCGATAGACGGGCTCACAGGTGTAATGGCGATCGACTGAAGAGTGGCGCCAGTAACCGTCAGGACATCCGGTGGAGAGGTGATACCTGTGAGGCTGGCCGTGATATTGCTGGTACCGGTGCCGACGCCAGATGCTAATCCGGTGGCGGCGATTGTGGCTACCGTTGTGGTTGCGGAGTTCCACGTTACCTGGGTGGTGATGTTGGCGGTGCTAGTGTCGCTGTAGGTTCCGGTTGCGGTGAATTGCTGCGTGCTGCCCTTCGAGATCGAGGGGTTCACTGGTGTTATGGCAATGGATTGGAGCGTGGCTGCGGTAACTGTGAGCACATCAGCAGGAGAAGTGACGCCCGCCAAGCTGGCAGTGATGTTGCTGGTACCGGTTCCGACACCAGCTGCTAGTCCGGTGGCGGCGATTGTGGCTACCGTAGTGGTTGCGGACGACCACGTTACCTGGCCGGTGATATTCGAAGTGCTCGAGTCGCTGAAGGTTCCGGTTGCGGTGAATTGTTGCGTGGTGCCTTTAGCGATCGAGGGACTTACGGGTGTGATGGCGATGGACTTCAAGGTTGCTGCTGTGATCGTCAAAACATCGGCCGGAGACGTGACGCCCGTCAGGCTGGCGGTGATGTTGCTGGTGCCGGTGCCTACGCCTGTGGCTAAACCGGCGGCGCTGATTGTCGCCACCGACGTCGTTGCCGAGGTCCACGTCACCTGGCTGGTGATGTTCGCGGTGCTGGTGTCGCTGAAGGTTCCGGTTGCGGTGAACTGCTGCGTATTGCCCTTAGCGATGGACGGACTCGCGGGCGTCACCGCGATGGAGATCAGAGTGACGTTAACGGCGATGGCGCCGGAAGTACCAGTGATCGAAGAAGTGACGGTATCGGTTGCGGTGATGGTCTGAGTTCCGCCGGTTTTCAAAGTTGCGGAGAAGGTTCCGGTGCCGCCGGTGAGAGCAGAATTAGCAGGCAGCACAGCCTGGCCATCGGAGCTCGTGAAGTGAACGGTGCCCGTGTATCCGGTGGCGACGTTATTGGACGAATCGCGAGTGGAAACCGTGAAACTGAAAGCTGTGCCGGGCGTTGCGGTGGCGGGAGCTGTGACCAGGAAGTGAGTGGCCGTTCCGGAACTGACCGTAATGCTGGTGGAAGTGCCGGTGATGGAAGAGGTGACAGTATCCGTGGCTGTGACCGTCTGGCTGCCGAGAGTTTTCAATGTAGCCGAGAAGGTGCCCGAGCCATTCGTGAGGGCGGCGTTCGCAGGCAATACGGCTTGCCCATCCGTGCTGGTGAAATGAACGGTGCCGGCGTAACCGGGAACGATATTGCCGAGGGAATCTTCCGCGAACACCGTGATGCTGAATGGATTTCCGGCAATAGCGGTGCCCGGCGACGAGACCACGAAGTGGTTGGCGGTGGTGACGGTCAAAGATGCTTGATTAGAAGTGATTCCGCTTTGCGCGGCGGTGATGAAAGTGCTGCCGCCGGTGAGGCCCTTGGCCTGGCCCTGCGTGCCGGCCGTGTTGCTGATCGAGGCTACGGCCGAATTGGAGGAAGCCCAAGTGGCGGTAGAGGTGAGATTCAGTGTGGACGCATCGCTATAGGTGCCGGTGGCGGTATAGACCTGGGTGCTGCCCAAGGGCAAATTGGCGATGGCGGGTGCGACAGCGATGGAAGTGAGGACGATGCCGGTGCCGGACAAGGATACGGTCTGCGTGGCACCCGGTGTTCCGCCGGAATCGTCGGTGACGGTGATCTGTGCGGTATTGTGCGCGCCGGAGGAAAGAGGCGCGAATGCGACGTCGAGGAAACAAGAGGCTCCGTTGCCAAGTTTGGTGGGCGAAATGGGGCAAGGCTGCGTGGGGTCAGCAGTGTATTTGTAATTTGCCGCGTCGGCTCCGGTGGGCTGGATGGAAGTGATGGTCATCGGCGAGGAGCCGGTGTTCTGGAGCTGAACTTTCTGAACGACGCTCGTTGCGCTCACGATGGTGTTCGGAAAGGTAAGCGTGGTGGGGTTAAGCGATGCGACAGGAGTGGAGACGGAGACGACGCTCAAGACAACGGTTGTGGAACTGTAAGTGACTTTCCAGCCGAGGCCGGGGGAAAGTGCAGGGAGATTGGTGGAGGTGAAGGTGCCGGTGACGGAGCTGGCGGTGAGGATGGTGAAGGCGTTGCCGAGGACGGGAATAAAGCCGTTGACGAGGCTTCCGTTCAGGGCGCCAGCAAGGGTTACTGCGCCAGATGCTGTGAGGGTGTCGAACTGTCCCGCAGCGGTGCCTCCGATTTTCGTTGAGAACGCGCCAGAAGCGGCCTGCGCGTAGGTGCCGAGGGTGGTGGTGCCAAGCGCAATGTTGCCAATGGTGATCGCCGGAGTGGTGGTGCCGGGAGCAACCGTTCCGGCGGAGTTGGCGATGCCGCCGGTGACGAGTCCGTTCCCGATGACGTTGCCGCCCTGGATGCTGAGAGGATTCGTGAGCGTGGTGATGGCGCCACCGGCGAGAGAGGTGGTGCCAGCCGTTTGCGAGAAGGTGCCAAGGAAATTCATCGTCCCGGCTTTGGCAAGAACCTGGCCGGAGTTCTTGAAGGTGCCAGCGTTTCCGTAGACGCCGCTTGTGGTCGTCGCGGTGGTGCCGCCGGACTTTTGGAAGGTGCCGGTGTTGTTGAAGGTGTTGCTAGCGCCAGTGAAGAGATAGACATAACTGTCGTTCTGGAGGTCCCAAGTTCCAGAGTTGTTGATCGTGGAGCCGTTTTGCATCAACAAGTCGCCGGGGCTGGTTGTTGAAGTCCATGCATTTGTGCCAGGGGTGTTGAGGGTGCGACCGTTCAGGGAGAGTTGAGCGTTGCTGGGGAAACTGATGCCGCCGTTTGCCAGTGTGGCGCCCTGCGAGCCCGTGGGAGCTACGCAGGCGTTACTGGTGATCGTGGTGCACATGCTGCCACCGGTCCAGGTTGTCAGACCGCTAAGCGTGAGTGTATCGGTTCCGGCCAGAATGCCGCCGCTGAGGGCCAACGTGGTCGCGGTGACGGGACTTCCCGTGGAGAAGCTCAGTGCGCCGGCGCTAATCGCAAGGGGCCCAGTGCTGGTGACGGTTCCGGGACTCAAGAAATTGGCGAAGCCGCCGCTGGCGGAGGTGGTGCCCGTAACGTTATAGGTGCCGGTATTATTTTCGGTGTCGCCGATAAAGGACACCGTGCCAGCTCCTGTGAAGGGTCCGCTGGAAGCAAACGTTCCGGCCCCTGCTGCCGAACCAAAAGCCAAAATGGCCCCGGAGTTCGTGGCCCACGAACCATTGCCGGTTCCGCCGCCGTTGATATTCAACCGGCCGACAAGAGCGATAACGTGACCGGTGTTGTTGAAGACGCCGTCGCTGCCGTAGATCCCACCCGTGGTAGTGGCGGTGGTGCCGCCGGACTTCTGGAGGGTGCCGGAATTGTTGAATGTGTTGCTGGCTCCGGTAAAGAGGTAGACGTAGCTGTCGTTCTGGAAATCCCAGGTGCCGGAGTTGTTGATCGTGGAGCCGTTCTGCATGAGCAGGTCGCCGGGGTTGACCGGTGCAGTCCAGCTGGTTGTGCCAGCCGTATTGAGCACGCGCCCGTTTATGGTGAGCTGAGCGTTGGTGGTGAACGTGATGCCGCCGGTTGCCACGGTGGTGCCTTGTGAGCCAGTGGGAGCCACGCAGGCGCCGCTGGTTACAGTTGTACACATGCTCCCGCCCGACCATGTGGATGCGCCGCTGATCGTGACTTTGTCAGTGCCGGCCAGATTGCCGCCGCTCAAGGCGAGAGTGGGGGCGGCGATGGGAGTTCCGGTGGAGAAATTCGCGGTGCCATTACTGATTGTGAGCGGACCGATGCTGGTAACCGCGGCAGGAGTCAGGAAATTGGCGGTGCCGCCGCTGACGGTGGTGCCGCCAGTGACGTTATAGGTGCCGGTGATATTTTCGGTGTCACCGGTGAAGACCATGGTGCCAGCGCCGGTGAAGGGACCGTTCATGGCAAACGTGCCGGTTCCTCCCGCTGACCCAAAATTCAACAAAGCACCGGAACTCGCGGCCCAGGATCCGTTGCCGGTTCCACCGCCGTTGATATTCAACTGGCCGACAAGAGCAGTGACGTGACCGGTGTTGTTGAAGGTGCCATCGTTCCCATAGATCCCGCCCGTAGTGGTGGTGGTTGTGCCGCCGGATTTCTGAATCGTGCCGGTGTTGTTGAAGGTGTTGCTGGCGCCGGTAAAGAGGTAGACATAGCTGTCGTTCTGAAAATCCCAAGTGCCGGAGTTGGAGATTGTGGAGCCGTTCTGGAGCAGCATGTCGCCTGGGGCGAGAGTGGAAGTCCAAGCCGTGGTTCCAGCGGTGGTGAGATTGCGACCGAACAGATCCAACTGGGCATTACTGGGGAAAGTAATACCGCCATTGGCGTTGGTGGTGGCATTGGTTCCGGTGGTGCAGGTGTTGCTGGAGAGCACAGAACACATCGTGCCACCGCTCCAAGACATATTATTGGTGATGTTCAAAACGCCCGGGGCGGCGCCTGCGATGATGCCGCTGGTGAAGTTGACGGCAGAGGTGGATACGTTGACGGTGCCGGTGCCGAAATCCATGGTGGCGCCGGTGAAGCCGACGGTGCCCGCGCCGCTGATGGGGCCGCTCTGCGCGAATATATTCGCAGAGAAATTGACGGTGCCGCCTGTTCCTGCGGAATAGGTCCCGGCGCAGGTGGAGCCGCAGTTACCGCCGCCACTGAATGTCATCGTTCCGCTATTGCCGTTGACCGCGCCCGTGTTGTGGAAGGGAGCGGTAATCGTGGTGTTGAGCGTGCCGCCCGTTTTTTCAAAGTTTCCGGCGTTGTTAACTGCCACCGTTCCCGTGCCGCCGCCGTTATTGAGGAAGCTATCGTTCGCGAAGTTCCAGATACCGGTGGAAGCGATGTTGATGATTGCGCCATTTTCGATGGTCATGCCGCCGCTGGTGCCGGACCACGTGGCCGTGCCGGGAAGATTTAAGGTGCGGTTGGAAAGAATCACGTTTGGCACGCCGGTGGGTGCAATGAATTTTATGCCGCCGTTTGCGTTGACGGTGGAATTGGTGGCCACGATGCACGATACCCCGCTGAGGGATGAGCACATGAACCCGCCAGTCCAGGTTAAGGGAGAGGAGAAGTTGAGAACGCCGGGGGCGGCTCCAGCGAGGGTGCCACTGGTGAGATTTACAGTGGCGGTCGAAACGGTGGTCGAGCCGGTGCCGAAATCCATGGTGGCACCGCTGAAATTGACAGTTCCCGCGCCGCTGATGGCGCCATTCTGCGCAAAGATACCGGCGGTGAAATTGATGGAACTTCCAGCTCCGGAAGTGTAGGCGCCGGAACAACTGGAACCGCAATTGCCACCGCCGCTGAACGCGAGGGTGGAGTTGTTTCCAAGTACAGTGCCTGTGTTGTGAAAAGGAACGCTGACAGTACTGGTGCCAGTGCCAGTGCCGCCGGTTTTCTCAAAGGTTCCGGTGTTGTTGAACGCGTTGGTGCCGGTACCGCCACCATTGCTCAAATTGCTGTCGTTTGCGAAATTCCAGACGCTGCCGGAGAGGGCGTTAAACACAGCGCCATTTTCGATCGTCATGCTGCCGGCAGTGCCGGACCAAACCGCGGTGCCCTTGAGATTGATAATGCGGTTGGAGAGAACGACATTCGGCGCACCCGTGGGAGCGACAAAGTTCATGCCGGCGTTCGCATTGGTGGTGGCAGTTGCGCCCGTCAAGCAAGATGCTCCGTTGAGAGAGGAGCACATGAACCCACCGGTCCAAGTGAGAGGTGTGGAGAAATTCAAGACTCCTGGAGACGCACCGGCGATGGTCCCGTTGGTGAGATTCACGGTGGTGGTGGAGATGGTGGTGGTGCCGGTGCCGAAATTCATGGTGGCGCCGTTGAAATTCACGGTGCCCGCGCCATTGATGAGACCGCTCTGCGAGAAAACGTTGGCGCTGAAATTGATGGTGGCTCCGGTAGCAGGCGTGTAAGTTCCAGGACAACTGGAACCGCAATTGCCGCCGCCGCTGAAGGTCAGGATTCCGCTGTTGCCAAGCGCAGAGCCGGTGTTGTGGAAAGGCACACTAACCGTGGTGGTGCCGGTGCCGGCAGTCTTCTCAAACGTGCCGCCGTTATTAAAGGCATTTGTCCCTGTGCCGCCGCCGTTGCTGAGGCCGCTGTCGTTGGCGAAGTTCCAGACGCTGCCGAATGGAACGTTGAACACGGCGCCGTTCTCGATCGTCAAGTTGCCCGCAGAACCGGACCACATGGCGGTGCCAGTGAGATTGACGGTGCGGTTCGAAAGCACCGGGCTCGCGGAGGTCGGGAAGTTGACGCCCGCGTCCAGGTTGAGCGTGGCATTTGTTCCCAAAACACAGGATGTACTGCTCGAAGCGGAGCAGATAAATCCACTGGACCAGTTCAAGGGCGTCGAAAAATTTAGAACGCCAGGAGCGGCACCGGTGAGAGCGCCGGCCGTGAGGTTCACCGTTTTCGTCGAAATGGTGGTGTTCCCGGAACCAAAATTCATCGTCGCGCCGTTGAAATTGACTATTCCCAAACCATTGATGGGTCCACTTTGCGCGAACACATTGGAGCTAAAGTTGATCGTGCCGCTGGTTCCAGCCGAGTAAGTGCCGGAACAACTGGACGTGCAATTGCCGCCGCCGGTGAAGGACATGGTGCCACTGTTGCCGTTGACAGTACCGCTGTTGTGGAACGGGACCTGAATCGTGGTGGTGACTGTGCCCGCGATTTTCTGGAAGGTGCCAAGATTGTTGAACGCAGAGGTACCCGTGCCGCCGCCAAAAGCAAGAGTGCTGTCGTTTGAGTAGGTCCAGACGCTTCCGGCATTGTTATTGACGACAGCACCGTTTTCGAGAGTCAGGGAGCCTGCGGTGCCGGAAAACGAAGTCGCGCCGGTTATGTTCAGGGTTCGATTGGAGAGGATGGCGGCTGGAGTGGGCGTGAAGCTGATGCCAGCGTTGGCATTCATCACTGCGCTAGTGCCCGTGGTGCAAGAAACACCGGATATCGCGGAACAGATAAAGCCACCGGACCAAGTCAGGAGTCCGCCGAGATCAATTTCGCCAGTGCCTCCGAATGCTCCAGATGTGAGGCTTACGGGGCCGCTGACTGTGAACTGATTGTTCACGACGAGAGTACCACCCGTGATGTTCAAGACGTTGGCGGCCGAATTGCTTGCGACGGCGAGCGAGCCAGCGGTCAGATTGAGCGTGCCGGAACTGTTCAGGCCACTGATTGATTGGGCGCTGGAAGAGAAAACGACGGTGCTGCCGGAGGGGATGCAGGCCACGTCCGCGGCGCCCGGAATGGCGCCCTTACTCCAATTTGTCGCCAGGCCCCAAGAGCCGCCGGTCAAACCGCTGTAAGTGTCTGTGCAGGCGCCCGTGGAGCCAGTGATGTTAGTGACGTTGGAGGCGGTGTTGTTGGAGGTGTTGGTTTCGCTGCCGCCGGAGACTACAGCCGTGTTGGTGACCGAAGGAGGAGCTTGCGTGGATACGGTTACGGTCAGGGTGATCACGGGGTAGGAAGTGCCCGCCGCCAGCGCGTCGCCTCGGGTGCAACTAAGCGGGGAGAGCGAGCAGGACCAGCCTGTTCCGGTTATGGCCGTGGCCGTAAGCCCGGTGGGGAGAGTGTCAGCGAGATTTACGGTGCCGATGGTGGGTCCGTTACCGATGTTGCTGACGGTGATGGAATATTGGGCGCCGGTTTGACCCTGCGCGAAATTGCCGCTGTGGGATTTAGCGACCGTTAGATCTGGTACGGGGGCGCCGCTCTGCGGTGCCAGAACGAATATCGCGAGATCGGAAACCGTGTTGCAGCTGGTGCAGGTAGCCTGAAAGCCGTTAACGGTGGTTGCTGGAGTGGTGTTGGCAAAGAAATTCGAGGATGAGGTGAGACCAAGGGCATAAATATTGTGATTTGTATCCGTGACCAGGGCACGGATTGAATCCGTTTGTCCGACAACCGCGGCTCCTCCGCCCAGGTAGCTGGAAAACAAAAGGGCCATGTTGAATGCGGAGCCAGAATTCGGAGCGGTAAATACAGAAATGAAGGCGTTCTGGGTGCCGACCAAGGAAGCTTGCAGGGGATTTGCCGTGGGAAAAGCGGTGGCAGTGGTTTGGCCGCCCGCAATGATCCGCAGGGTTGGCGGATTGCCAGTTTGCGGATCGAACGCCAAAGCGTGTACGGAGGAATTGCCGACAGCAGTGGAGCCGCCGAAATAAGTGGAAGCAAGCAAGCTGCTGGCGCCGGTCTTGGTAGTGTCCATCAGGGTGATGAAACCGGTGCCCGATCCCGTTGTGGGGTTAGTAGCCTGGAAGGCGTTGAGAATTGGAATATCCGGGGCGTTGGTGGTGCTGTTCGCGACGGTGAATCCGCCGATGACGGCAAGGCCGTGAACGGCGTCAATGGCCCCAGCCTGGGCGGCGGTACCGCCTCCGCCAGAGATGTAGGTGGAAAAGACAAGTTGATTCACACCGGTCTTGCTTGGATCCAATACGAAAAGGAACGCGTTGGAAGTTGTGCCGGGAGTGCCTACGAAAGTTTTTTGAAAACCATTCGCTCCCGTTCCACCATTCGCCAGGTTGAATGCCGTGGCTGAAAACGTGTTGCCACCACCATAAATCTTTCCGGCGGCGTCCAATCCGCCCAAGCCGCAACCGGCCGTGTGGCTGCTGGTGCTGCTGCCGCCAACGTTCAAGTACGTCATATAGAGGACGTTGAAGGAGCGATCGAATTCGCCGATGAAACAATCGTCAAAGCCGCCCGGGGTTCCGTTGTTGAAAGAGACCGTATAGGGGTTTGAGGTAATCGGAAGATTGGTGGACGTGGTGCTCCCGGTAAGTACGATGCTGCCCTCTGGATTCAGAAAGAGCGATGCGCCGCCGCCGAAACCGAGGCCTGCTGAGCCATTGCCACCCAGGAGCGTGGAATTATCGAGGGCTGCGCCGGAAGACGTAAGGCGGGTCAGAAAGAGATCATCGGAGGTTCCGACTGGGCCGCCAAAGGTGACCGGAAAGTCCTGGCAATTTGTATTGCCAAGGAGAACGGGCTCGACTTCGCCTGCGCCGCCGCTGAGATCGAGTCTCATGTTGTTGGTTATGTTTTCGCAGGGAGAGGTTCCGCCGGTAAAAACAACGCTGCCGCCAATAAAGGTCAGATAGTCGAGCGAGGCCGCGCCGGTGGTGGTGGGGTCAATTTTTGCAACGAAGGAATAGGTGGCCGCGCCGGGAGCGGTGCCCAGAACGGTTTTGGTCTCAGTAAAAGTGGTGGTGTCGGTGGTGGTTCCTGCGACGTACAGCCTGGGAGCGCTTGGATTCGTGGTGTCGAGGTCGAGACCGCCATCGATATCCTGGCCACCGCCGCCGAGAAAGCTGGCGAAGGTGATGGGCGGATCGATGACGAGGGGGAGAGTCTTGTCGTACGAGGAAACGTTGAAGGCGACGAGATTGCCGTGCTGGAGGTCGAAGCCGCCGTCAACCGGGCGACGAAGAGCGCCCACCTGCTGGTAGATGACGGGTTTGTGCATCCGGAATTCGGTCTTCGCGGTGCGCAGGACCAGGTCGCCGTTATCGGCGACTTGCAATTTGTCCGCGCCGGTTACGTTGAAGCGGATGCGTCCGGGGTCCGCACCTGGGGAAACCAGGAAGTCATATTCCAACTGGCGGTGGTCACCGTGAAAGACAAGATCGATGCCCGGATAGACTTCGGCGGAATGCACTTCGGAATACAGGGGGACGCCAATGTGCCAATTGCGAGGATCCTTGCCGATCAGGTAGTTCACTTTCCCGGGGAGCTGTATCGCTCCGGCAAACAGCGGCGCGGGATTTGCGTTGAGCAATTTCATGCGGAGGATGGCCGGGTGGGCGTCTTTCCATGTGGTGGAGGACTGGCTGGGAAACGCGTTGGCGGCGAGGCTGGTCCTCCCTTCGGCGAAGACGGTCTCGGTGGGCGTTAGAAAAAGGGTGTAGCCACTGCCTCTCGCCAAAAACTGGACGTGGGAATCCGACTGGCCGCGATTGGCCTCGAAGAAAAGGGGAAGGGACAACGAGGAGCGGGACATTTTGGTTGGCGCGTTGGCAGCGGCGGTTCGAGAGGCGAGTTGAAGGGCATCGGTATTGGGGGCAATGTGATGCAGAAGCGAGCGGATGAGATCCGGGCTGTGGTTGCTGGCGGCAAGGGGGGCTGTGGTGCGCGAGTTGGGAGAGGATGGGTTATGCCAGGCGTGGAATGCCAGGCCAGAAGCGATGAGAGCGATTGCCGCAATGACAGATTTGGAGGAGCGGAGGCGGCGCACGGGTGTAACTGGAGTCGCGCCAGGAGACGCTGGTTCGGGTAAGGAAAGGGACGGCGAATCGTCTCGAGACTGGGCTCGAATAAATTCCCAGGGTTTCATACTGGCCTCCAACACGGACGTGGCATCTGAACCGACGGGTGAACGAGAAAACTAATTTCCAAGGGGAAGATTTCCGCGGAATCTATGTGGTTCCGTGCGGAATGCACAGCTGGAGCGAAGGAATGGGGGCCCAGGGTACGACCGAACGGCGGAAAAGCGCTTAGAATTTGAAAAAATATTGATGAAAAGAGTCGGGGAGTCCCTGCAAGGAAGTGCGGGGACTGGCAGTCGTACGGAATGCCTGCGAGAGCAGGAATGGAGCAGAAGCGCCGGGGGGGGCGATCAGAATGCAATTTGTACCCAATTTTCCGAGCCGCGCACCCGGAGCGAGGAGGCATCCTGGCGGTAGAATTTGGAACTGACCTGGTTCCAGTACGCGACCGATTTCGAAGGGACAGACTGCTGCGAGACAGGTGCGGAGCAGTTGTAGGACCAAATGAACCTGTCCCTCAGCGCCTGCCCCCTCAGTTACTTGGATAGAAACAAGAGTTCGTGTCGACCCAGATGAATGAAAAACGTTGCGCAGTCTCGGCAAGGGATTGCACAAGTCGAGTCGGTGACAGGACTCGGCAGCGGGCGAGGACTGAGACGGGATTGGCTTCCGGGCGGAGATTGAGGAACTGGGGAAGAGAGATCCGGGCGGTGGGCTGCGAAGCTGTGGATTTTTCGGCGAGGCACCCTGGTGGACTTCGCACCAGACCTGCTTGAAGTGGGGCGCAAGCGAAGGGATTGGTCCCGTTCGGGTGGAAGGCCCTTCGGAACGCAAGCGGTTAGGAATGTGGGTCGAAAGTATGGCTGCGGCAGAGGCCATTGAAAAACGGAATTGGAGAAGAGGCCGCCGCCGGGGAATGCGGAATTCTAGACTTTCGTTCGAAACTCTGAGAGAGTCCAAAGGAAACAAAACGAAACTCTGGCCCTTGGAGGCTCTGGATGCTGAACGAGGAACGACGCCGCGAGATTCTGGAACTACTAAACGGCGACGGCCGCGTGCTGGTGCGAGAACTTGCGAAGAAATTCCGCACATCGCTGATTACTATCCGGAAAGATCTGGAGTCTCTGCATCACGATGGTTTGCTGGAGCGGACCCACGGGGGAGCTTTGCCGATTCGCACGGGAGCGCTGCAGGATCAGACACTGCGCGAGAAAGAGCGGCTGCACCGGCGGGAGAAAATGCGCATTGCGGCGGCGGCGTTGCGGATGATTCGCCCGGGACAGGTGATCATTCTGGACTCCGGAACAACCACGACCTCGATTGCGCGGGGATGCCGGCAGATGCGAAGCCTGACGGTGATCACGAATGCGACCAATATTGCAGGGGAATTGGCGGACAGTCCGGTGGAAGTGGTGCTGACCGGGGGTTCGCTGCGGAAGAATTCCTATTCGCTGGTGGGGCCATTGGCGGAAGAATCGCTGCGAAAATTGAGCGCGGACATGCTGTTTCTGGCGGTGGACGGATTTGACGTGCACTATGGACTGACGACGCCAAATCAACTGGAGGCGCGGGTGAACCGGGCGATGTCCGAATCGGCGCGACGGACGATTGTGGTGAGCGATTCTTCGAAATTCGGACGAAGAAGCCTGTCGCTGATCATGGGCGTGTCTTCGGTGCACGAGACGATTACGGATCGAGGAATCCCGAAGCGCGATCTGAAGGCGCTGCGCGAAATGGAAGTGGAAGTAACGCTGGTGTAATTGGCGAATCCCCGCGGTACCCCTGCCGGAAATCTATCTCCTTGACTTGAGAAACAATAGAAAGTAAAAGAAGACAAGCGAAAGAAAGCGAAAGTGGCTTTCCGAGGGCGAGAAGCAGCTTCTCGCGGGGGGCATCATGTCCATCAAATGTGGCAGACTGGCATTTTTCTTTTTGTGCGCGGCGATTTTGTCTGGCGGAGCCGGCGTGCTGGCGGCGCAATCGACCTATACATCGCAGTTGACCGGAGTGGTGAAAGATTCCTCCGGCGGTGTGGTGCCAGGCGCGAAAGTGATTCTGACGGATCAGGGAACCAACGTTGCCTTGACCACGCAGACAGACGAACGGGGAATTTATGTCTTCACCGGGATTCGCCCTGCGACATACACACTTCGGGTGGAGGCGGCGAATTTCGCGGCGCAGGAACGGAAGGATGTGGTCCTGGGCGTGAACCAGCAGGCATCGATTGACCTCACGGTGAAGCCGGGTGCGGTATCCGAGACAGTGACCGTCACGGAGCAGGCACCTTTGCTGGATACGGGAAATGCGACGCTTGGGACAGACGTGACGAATGAATATGTTCGCGACATACCGCTGCCGGACCGAAGTTTCTTTGGGCTGGTATTTCTTGCCGCGGGGGTAACCGAAGCCGCTGGCAATGGCATCCAGGACTCCTATCCATCGGGAACGAATTTCGTGTCCAACGGGCAACGCAACGCCACCGCAGAGGTTCGACTGGATGGAGCGCTGACAAGCGCGCCGGAGCAGGGCGAAGGCGGGACAACAAATGTCTACTACCAGCCCTCTGTGGAGATCGTGCAGGAGTTCAAGGTTGAGAACAACAGCTTTTCCGCGGAGTACGGAAATAACGGCGGAACGGTGATGAACCTGGTGTTGAAGGAAGGCGGCAACCAGTTCCACGGGAGCGGTTGGTGGTTTGGGCAGCGCTCAGCACTGGACGCCAACGATTTTTTTAACAATGCGGCGGGCGTTCCCAAGCCGGACCACCTGCGCGATCAATATGGATTTTCGCTTGGTGGGCCAATCCGCAAGGAAAAGACATTCTTTTTCGTCGATTTCGAAAAAGTTCGCGACAATTCCGCGGTCAATTTTTCGGGAAACGTGCCCACGGCGGATGAGCGGCTTGGGAATTTTTCCGCTGACGGGACCAATATCTTCAATCCCACGATCTGCGCTTCCGGTCCACCGCCGCCGGGCTCTCCTTGCGCGCAGAGGCAGCAATTTGTTGGCGACAGCACGAATGTGGATGCCAATGGGAATCCGCTTGCCGGGGTGGCGAACGTGATTCCCACTTCCATGTTTGATGCCATCGGGCAGAAGCTGATCAACCTGTATCCAATGCCGAATGTGCAGGGCAATTCCAATTTCAATTACCGGCAGTCAACGGTGGCGGCCAGTTCCGGTTATCAATTTGATGTGAAGATTGACCAGCATTTCAACGACAAGATGCATCTCTCTGGACGTTACAGCCATTTGTATTCTGATTTTTCGACGCCTTATTTTCTGGCCGACGGAAACGACGCGGCGGGAAATACCATCAATGACGGGTTAGCGGGAAAGACGGTGGTAAACAACGCGGGGCTGGAGTTCAACTGGGCTCTGACGCCAACCACGCTGTGGACCAGCCGGTTTGCGTTGGACCGCGTGAGTTCACCGGGGAATTCGCTGGGACCCACGTTGTCGTCGGTGGGATTTCCTCCCATTCTGCAAGAAGCGAATGGGCTCGACCGGATGCCGACAATTCAAATGGATTATGGAGACCCATATAACCAGCTCTCGTTGTTCAACCAGTGCTGCACGGACGTGACGTTTGCGCACACGTTGTATTCGTATTCCTCGGCAGTATCGTTGATCCGCGGCCGGCACACGATCAAGACCGGGTTCGAGCAAAGGCAATTCTTCAACAACTTCGGGCAGCCGAGCAATCCAACGGGGCTTTTTTATTTCCCGCAAAATATTACGGCGACATCTCCGACAGACACGACCCCGGGGAACGGGAATCCCTTTGCGGACCTGCTAATCGGCTATGGTGACCCGGGAAACAGCTTCATCAATATTCAGCCCAACGTTGCCGACAAGTCCTGGGAAACTGCATTTTACGTGCAGGATGATTTCAAACTGAATGCGAAACTGACATTGAACCTGGGGTTGCGATACGAATGGAGTACACCGTACACGGAGCGCTACAACCATCAGCAGTACAGTGATTTCACTGGGAACACAGGGATTACCGTGCCGCTCCCCTCTCCGCTCGATCCGAACACTGTGACGCCAACGCAACTGACAGGAACTACCCTGTTCGTGGGACAGGGCGGCTTGGGTCGCCATTTGCCGGTGGACCGGAATAATGTGGCGCCAAGATTGGGATTCGCCTACTCGTTTGACCAGAAGACGGTGATTCGCGGAGGGGCGGGAATTTATTATGGATTGAATCCCGCGACGAATTTCCAGTATCCGGGAGCCGCCTTCAGCGCCAGCGCAAACGCGCTTTTCACGACCGACAATTTCAACACGCGCTTTGCGACCCTGGAGAATCCGTTTCCGAATGGATTGCCACAACTGCAGGGCATGACGAACGGGGCGAACGCGAACTGGGGATTTTCGAACAGCAACAATCTGGGAACGCAAACGGCGCTAAACGCAGAAATCTACCAATGGAACATTGGGATCCAGCGACTCCTGCCCTGGGATGTGACATTCGGAATCGATTACTCAGCGAACCGGAGCACCCACTTGCCGTGGGGCGGCGACAACGTGACTACGACACGGAACCGCGACTTCCTGTCGTCCGACGTGCGCGCGCAGATTTCCGCACAGCAACACGCGATGGATCCGCAATGCGATGCGGACGGCTGTGTTTCCAACTACCTCGAGCAGATGGTCAACAATCCGTTTCAATCGATGTTCACGCAAGTCCCGGGACAACCGGCTCCAATATTTAATTCGCCAGCTTCTCTCTATAACCAGCCACAACTTTCACTGGTGAATCTGTTGCGCCCATATCCACAGTTTGACGGTTCATTTACGGGATTGCCGAACCTGGGAGCGAACGCTTCCTATAACGCGATGGAAATACGTTTCCAGAAACGAGCGAATCATTACATAAGCTTTGAAGGCAATTACACGCTTTCGAAGGCCACGGATGACTCGTCGGCAGGATTTAATGCGTTCGTCGGGACCCTGAATGCCGGGAACGTACAAGAGCTTGATCGGCTGAAACTGGAACACGGGATCAGCGCGAACGATGCCACAAACCGGTTTGTACTAGCGGCAATTGTGGATCTTCCGGTAGGCCGCGGACTATGGATCGGGAGAGACATGAATCGAGTTCTGGACGGGTTTGTGGGCGGCTGGGAAATTTCAACGCTGATCACAAGGCAAACGGGACAGCCACTTGCCTTCAGCACCTCTGAAGGCGCGAACGGCGCTTTCATTGACGGCAATCAACGGCCAAATATCGTCTGCAATGCCTACCAGCTGGGAAGCGGCATCAGTTACCACCAAGCGGCGGCGAACGGACTGGACGACGCGGCCAATCCCTTGGCCAATTTAAATCAATCGGTGTTCAACGCCTCCTGCTTCAAGTATCCGGGGGACGAGACACCGGGCAACGCGTCGCGCTACATTCCAACTTTGCGGACCGACGGAGTGCACAGCATGGACCTGTCTTTTATGAAGCAATTTACGATCCGAGAAGGCATGACGCTGCAGATTCGCGGGGAATTCTTCAACTTCACGAACACGCCGCGATTCGCGGCGGCAAATACGAGTGTGGACAGCTCTGGCTTCGGCACGGTGACGAGCACGGCCAACACGCCGCGACACACGCAGTTCGGCGTGCGGTTTCAGTTCTAGGCGGGTGAGATGAACAAACGAATCGGCGCGATATTGTGTCTGTGCGCGGCGGCATGCTGCGGAGCGGCTTCTGGTGCGGGGGCGCAGGAACAGAACTGGACAAATTATGTTCGGATTGGGGCATACGGGCTTTCGCCGGGCAATGCCGACAAAATCGTTCGGGGGGCAACCGCAGATGGAGTGTTCGGGATTGAAGTAGATAATGACATTCCCGGGCGGTACGAGAGCCTGATGGACCCGACAGAAAAATTGACTGCGATTCGGGCGGTGGCAGAAGCAGCGCATAAGGCGAAGAACCATGCATTCGTCTATATCGCAGGCACGGAATGCATCACGGCAAATGCCGATCATTCGGCGCATTCCGTGGTGAAGGACCATCCCGACTGGCTGCAGAGGAAGCTGACCGGGGAGCCGGCGGTGTTCACTTCCGGGGCGGCGTTCTGGATACGGCCGGGCGACGAAGATGTGTGGGTTACGCCGTATGCCAAGGATTGGCGGAAGTTGTATATGGAACGGGTGCGGCAGATAGCGGGAACGGGGATTGATGGGATTTACGTGGACATTCCCTACTGGATGACGCACTTCGACGGATGGGAACAAACGTGGGCGAGTTTTGATGACGCGACGGTGGCGGCGTTTCACGAGAAAACGGGGCTGGACGCGCGAAAGGACCTGAAGCTTGGGGATTTCGGGGACGCCAATTTTCGGAAGTGGGTGGATTTCCGGATTACGACGATGACGGATTTCGTAAAGGAGATTCGTGAGCAGGCTCGAAGCGTGAATCCAGCCATTATGGTGATCCCGGAAATTTATCCGGGGATTGAGCATGAGGCGGTGGTGGTGGGAGCGGACGTTTATCAGATGTATGGAGTGGTGGATGCGATCGCTCACGAATATGAGTTTGGGAATGGGGAACACATGGCCGCGTCACGGACGCAGGCGGACTGGTTCCTCTACCAGGCGGGGATGCTATCGTTTCGCGCGTTCGCCGAGGGAAAAGCCACGTGGATACTGAACTATTCGTGGGACGGCGATAAGGTGGTGGATAAGCGCGAGGCGATGAAGAATCTGGCGATGTCCGAAGTGATGGCCGGAGCAAATTTCTGGGATGCAGAGGGCCATGAGATGGCAGGGAGCAATGATCCCGCCACCCGGCGAGAACTATTCGCCTGGATCGAGAAGAACGAAAAGGCGCTCTACGAGCCGAGAAAGCCGATGCATCCGGTGGGAGTCTATTTTTCGCCGAAGAGCCGAGATTACGCGCCTGATGATTTTCTTCCGGCTTATCGCGGGACGCTGGTTTTACTTTTGCAGTCCCACAAGGAACTGCAGGTGGTGACGCCGCGGACGCTGGCGAATTTCAAGGGACAGACGTTGGTTTTGCCGAATGTGAGTGTGCTCGGTGAAGAGGAAGCGCAGGCGTTGAGGAAGTATGTATCGGGCGGGGGAAAGCTTGTTATCACGGGCAAGAACGCCATAGGAATGGATGCTTCGAAGGACGTAAGTGTTTTGGATGGGAATCCGGGAGGCGTGTACTTCACTGAACTTGAAAAGGACTTTGGCGCGGCGTGGGGAGAGCGGCCGAAAGAATACCTGGAGTCATTACAGGCTAAGAGTGAGATTCAGATTGAAGGGCCGATGACCATGGCTGCGAATTTTGCGGAGGTGGACGGCACTGCGCATATTTTTCTGGCAAACTTTGGCGGCCTGATTCCGGGCAAGGTGGCCCAGCCGACACCAGTTGAGAACCTACGAGTCCAAATTCCTGCGGGCATGGGAGACTCGCTGATGTATCTTCCCTTTCTTGGAACCGAGCAGATGATCAAGGGCAAGCGGAACGGCGATCAAGTGGAATTTACCTTGCCCGCGGTGGAACGGGGCGCGGTGATCTGGGTTCCTAAACATCCGTAAGAAGGAGTTTCCGGCAAGATGACTTCGGGAAAGAAAAAAGGGCTTGAGGCGCTTTCTGACAAGCGCGGGGTGATTGCAGCGCTGGCGATTGACCAGCGAAGCGCGTTGCGGAAACTTATCGCCAAGGCAAGCGGGCAGGCCGCAGAAGAAATTCCAGTCGAGCGGTTAATGCAGTTCAAGGAAAAAGTCAGCCAGTTTCTGACGCCACATGCCAGCGCCATTTTGCTGGACCCCGAATATGGGCTGCCTGCTGCGCGCGCGCGCGCCGCGAATGCGGGATTGCTGCTGGCTTATGAAAAAAGCGGATACGACAAGTCGGTTCCAGGCAGATTGCCGCAGACGCTTGCAGGATTCAGCGCTCTGAAACTGAAGGAAGAGGGCGCGGACGGGATCAAAGTGCTGCTTTATCATTCACCGGACAGCGGAGCAGCGATTAATTCTCAGAAGCAGACATGGGTGGCGCGAATTGGCGAGGAATGCCGCACGGCCGACGTGCCTTTTTTTCTGGAGATCGTTAGCTATCACGACGATATGGATGAGAAAAGCGCAGAGTTCGCGCGGGTGAAGCCGGATGCTGTTGCGCGGTCGGTGGAAGAGTTTTGCAAGCCGCAGTATGCCGTTGATGTGTTGAAGGTGGGTGTGCCCGTAAACATGAATTTCGTGGAATCTTCGGCGCTGCCGCGATCTCAGGCGATTTATTCCCGTGCGGAAGCAATCGCTCATTTCCGGCGGGCCTCGCAGGCGGCAACTTTGCCCTTCATTTATCTTTCGGAGGGGGTGAGCAACGAGATGTTTGTGGAGGCGCTGACACTGGCCGCGGAGGCGAAGTCTGATTATTCCGGGGTGCTCTGTGGACGGGCGACTTGGCAAAACGGAGTGGCCATCTTTGTGCAGCACGGCGCCTCAGCGCTGGAGGAATGGCTGGGTGAAGAGGGCCTGCGGAATATTGAAAAAGTGAATGCACAGCTTGGATCCGCGCGACCGTGGCAGCAGCGAGTGAATTCCGCGGCCGGTGGAAAGGAATAGCTGCGGATCCCGGCCATGTTTCTGTGCGTCAGCGCAAATCCGGCAATCGACAAGCGGCTTACGATCGCTAGTTTGCGGCGTGGCGGGGTGAATCGGGCACAGACCGCGAAGGACCACGCGGGCGGGAAAGCGGCGCACGTGGCAATGGTGCTGCAGACTTTGGGCGCGAAACCTCACTGGATCGGGACGTGCGGCCGAGCAAACGGCGAAGAACTTCTGGACGGGTTGGCAGCGTTGGGAATTGAGGCGACCGGGTGCGCGACGAAGGAACCGACGCGGACGAATCTGGAGATTATCGAGGACGATGGCACGGTGACCGAGGTGCTTGAGCCGGGGATATCGCCGAGTTCTTCTGAATGGGCGGAGTTTGAAGAGGACTGCAAAGGACAATTTGCGCAAGGGGCGAAAAGACTTTCTGTCATTTTCTCGGGAAGCCTGCCGCAAGGCGCAGATCCAGGTTTTTATGCGCGGCTGATGAGATTGGCGGGGGAATTCGGGTGCAGAACTTTTCTGGATACCAGTGGCGAGCCCCTGCGATTGGGGCTGGCGGCGAAACCATTCTTTGTGAAGCCCAATCGCGATGAGGTTTCCCGGCTTTTGGACATGCCGGTTACTTCCCTTGCCACAGCTATTGCTGCGATTCGCGAATTGTTGGGACGGGGAGCGCAGAGCGCCGCACTCAGCCTTGGCGCAGCTGGGTTGCTGTTTTGCGCCGGGGCAGATACGCCAGTGTTTTTTGCGCCGGCGCTGCCGGTGAAGATCCGGTCGACGGTTGGATGCGGAGATTCGGCGCTGGCCGGCTTCGCGATGGGCATGGCGTCGAATTTTTCGCCGCAGGAAACGCTGCAACTTGCGGCGGCATGCGCGGCAGCAAATTGCGTGGCGGATTCTCCGGGTGCAGCACGAGCGGAGGATATTAAGAGTTTTCAACGACAGGTTGTGGTGCAAACACCTGGCTGAAATCCACAAAGCGGATTGCCCTGGAGGTCCGCGGTTGTGGGCAGTTGAAAGTACTTAACCAGCTGTTCGGAAAAAAGCGTAAATCCCAGCCATCAGGGGTTCGCTTCGTCGAGGAAAGAATGATGCCCGCTTCGAGTTCGTCTAACAACGGTCCACACACAATCAGCGAGATTCTGTCGCAGCCGGAGATCTGGCGCGCCTGCTACCACAGGCTGAATGGAAATGGGGCCATTGCAGAGATACAGAGGAAAACAGCCGCGCATAAATCCTGGTTATTCACCGGTTGCGGGACAAGCTATTACCTGGCAGAGGCGGCAGCCTGCTGCTGGACACTGCTGACCGGGCAAACGGCGAGAGCTGTTCCGTCGTCAGAGATACTGCTGTTTCCCCAGTTGGAAGATCTGTCTGATCCCGGTTTGCAGGCGGTGGTGATTTCGCGCTCCGGGACGACTTCGGAGGCGATACGCGCCGCGGAGATTTTGCGCAAGAAGTACAAGACGAGCACTCTGGGAATCACTTGCTCCCCGCAATCGGAACTTGCAAATACCTGCGACCTGACGATCGCCATTCCGGACGCGGATGAGAAGAGCATGGTCATGACGCGCTCGTTCAGTTCCATGCTGCAGACGATTCTTTTGCTGGCGGCGGAGACCGCGGGCAAAAAGAATATTCCCGTGGCACTGGACGAAGTTGCCGGCGGTCTTGCATCGCGCATCGGCGGGTGGAACGCGAAGATCGAAGAGTTTGTGGCCGAGCGGACATTTGAGGATTACATTTATCTGGCGCAGGGGCCATTTTTTCCGATCGGGCGAGAAGGAGCGCTTAAGGTTACGGAAATGTCGCACTCCTATGCGCAGGCTTACCATACGTTGGAATTTCGGCACGGGCCGAAATCGATCGTTGCGCCGCAAACGTGCATTGCATTTTTATTGAGCGAATCAGGAATGGCTGCCGAAAGCGAAGTGCTGCTGGAGATGAAGCTACTGGGCGGCACGATTATTGCGGTCTGCAACCGGGCGAGCGAAGCGGTGCGGGAAGCGTCGGATCTCGTGCTGGAGATGGAATCCGCCAGCCCGGAAATTGCGTTGCTTGCGCCTTTTGTTGTGCCCACGCAATTATTGGGCTACCACACTGGTCTCAAAAAGGGGTTCAATCCGGACGAACCGAAGAATTTGACTCGCGTGGTGATTCTGGATTGATTTCGGTGCGGAGTGCTGTGGATGCCTGGTCAAAGCAAGTTTGACATCAGCGTGGTTGGCGAACTGAATCTGGATTTTGTCCTGTACGGACTTCCGGGACGGTTCGAATTAGACCGGGAGCACATTGCCTCCGATGCGACCCTGACGCTGGGGAGTTCTTCGGCAATTTTCGCGCACAACTTTGCGTTCTTGGGCAACCGCGTGGCGTTCCATTCGGCGATCGGGGAGGATGCCTTCGGGGAAAACTGCCTGAAGCGCCTGGGGGAAAGCGGCGTTGACGTTTCCGGAGTTAGAAAATTTTCCGGCAGGAAGACGGGGATTACCGTGATTCTGCCGCAACCGGAGAAGCGGTACATTCTGACGTATCCGGGCGTAATGGCGGAGATGCGATTTGAGGATCTGGACCTTGAGCGCATCGCGGCAGCGCGACACCTGCACCTTTCCTCTTATTTTCTGCAGACGGCGCTGAGGCCGCGGATAGCGGATTTGTTCCGGTACGCAAAAGAGGCGGGACTTTCAACTTCACTGGACACCAACGATGACCCGGAGGACCGTTGGGATCGCGACGTACTCGATGTGCTGGCCTGGGTGGACATACTACTGCCCAATGAACGAGAGGCATGCCGGATGGCGCAACAGGACGATCCGGAGCAGGCGCTGAAATCTCTGGCCAGCAAGGTTCCGCTGGTGGTTATGAAGCGAGGTGAACGTGGGGTGCTGGCCCGCCGTGGGGAAGACATCTTCGAAGATCCACCGACAAAGGTGGCCACGGTTGATTCGATTGGAGCGGGCGATAGCTTCGATGCGGGGTTCTTGCATCAGTATCTGCGTGGGGCGAGGATTGAAGAGTGCCTGCGCTACGGCAATCTTGCGGGGGCATTCTCCACCACGCGCAGCGGCGGGACGGAAGCGTTTCGTGACAAGGCTTATCGAAAAGCATTTTTCAGTGCATGAGAATTTCATCCGCCGTGAGGCGGCAGTCAGTGTGGTTAGCTTTTTCTACTGGGCTTCCAGTAATAGGCTTCCTTCAAACTCCACATGTAATTTGGCGGTTGGTCCGGTGACGGAGCCGTAGTCTTTCCCATGTACGTAGTCGATCACATGATATGTTTTATTGCCAAGCCCTCTCAATTCCACTTCGCCACTCCAATTCCTGCTAGCTTTGCTGGTATCAGGCGCACCGGGTGCGTAGAAGGCGTAGTACATCGCTCCATCTTTTGCAATTGCATAGGCCTCCGGCACGTCATAGCCATACACGTAGAGATCGAGGAAATCGCCCTTCGAAAGCATTTTCTGGTTGTAAAGCGCGATCCATTTCTTCCAGTGGGCTTCTTTTTCGGGATTGAGGTAAACGTTTTTCAGCTTCGGACCGTAGTCCGGCCAGGTGAACTTGGTTCCGAGCACGCCTCCGGCACCCAAGGTTGATGCAAAGTCGTCGCCGAGGTCCTGCTCGTTTCCGGTGCTTTCTCCTGTGATGCGGGTTAATTCAACGTGATCTCCATAGATGGCCGCGTGTGGGCCGAGCAAGGCTTTGTACATCTTGATGCGGCGGCGAACCTGAATGGAGCCGACAGGATCGGCGGTGACGGCCTGATCCATGTAGCGGAGCCAGGCAAGGCTGGGCGGCGTTCCGCAGGGGCAGCTTTGCGTGACGCTGTCTGGTTTCAGAGCGCGCGTGGTTTCGAAAATGGTTTTGTAAACTTCGCCCATGGCATAAACAGAATCGAGAGGAGATTTGTGGTGGTGTTTTGGATTGTAGCAGCGCGGGCTAGCGTAGATATTGTCGAGCTTGTGGCCGTCAAAATCCCAGTCGTGGATGAAGCGCTCGGTAAGTTTCTTGTAATAATCCTGTACTTCGGGCAGGGCTGGACACAGAGAGGCCAAATTTCGGGTGATTCTTGCAGGCTGGCCCTTTTCGTCGAGGATCAGCCAGTCGGGATGTTCCTTTACGACGTCGGAGACAATGTATTTGTGGTCGTCATAGCCGAATTTTCCGTCTTCGACGGCGAGGGGGAGCCACCAGAGCTGGACTTTAATTCCCTGCTGGTGAAAGTCCTTGACCATTTGCTGGATCGAATCTCCGGGGAAGGTGTCTTTGCGCGGCAGCCAGTCGCCGTAATTATTGAACCACCGGTCGTCAAGGGTGCCCCAATGGATGCCGAGCTCCTGCAATTTCGGGATGGTGGCGAGCATCTGCTTTGGAGTGACGTTTGCCTCGTAGCCCCAGCCGCACCAGCTTACGGCGTAGTTTTCGTCGTTGTTTTTGGGGCGAGTCAGTCCTTCGCGATCCACGGCTTCGGACCAGGTGCTGAGAGGTTTGTAATAGTCGCCGCGAAAAACGGTGACAAAGGTTCTGGGGGTGGAGAAGGTTTCGCCGGGTTTCAGCGCGGCATGCGCGGGGACAACGACCGCGGCTTCTACTTTGCCGTCAGAGGAGGTTCGCGTGGGAATCGAGATGATCAGGGGAAGAGTTTCCAGGTGGCCGATGGCCAAGCCGGTGTTGCGGGTCCAGAAGGCTACGACCGGAACTCCGCCGCCGACGCGGCCGAGATCGTCGTGAGTATCCACCGGGGCTCCGAAGGGGTTGTCCTGGGAAAACTTTGCGGTGAGCGGGCAGGACATCGTCTTTTCCCCACTTCAGGCTGGAGCCGAAAAACGCCCACATTTGGATAAGGCTTGGCGCTGGCGTCTGCAAGAGAAGCGTCAAGCGAATGGTTTTGCAAGGTGACCGAGTCCAGGTTCAGAGGCTTGTCGCTGGAGTTGCGGTAGGTGGCAGAGAGCAGTGCCAGGGCGGGAAAATCGTCGTAGACTTCGACGGTCAGAATTTCGTCGAGCGCTGAGGAGGGGCTGTGTCCTTTGACCTCCACGTGTTTCCCGAGTGCACCGAGTTTGCCGCTGGCTGGCTGGATTTGGGGATTCGCGAGATCCAGGGCGAAGTCTTTGATCGGCCGGTTATTGGCAGTGACGAGAGTTCCGGAATTGGATGAAGATTGATCGAGGGTGAGCCACTGGGCGCCGTTTTTGAGGCGCGCGAGCAGAGCGCCATTCGCGGTGAGAACAAATTCCGCTTGCGGAGTTTGCAAGATGAATGCCATCGGGCTGATTCGCTACGGCGACGACGGAGACAGGTTGCGGCTTGGGTTCTGGTTTGGATTCTGGCGACTTACAGCTGCCGAGCAAAACGCACATTGCCGCGATTGCGAGCAATTCGAAACGCCGGGCCGATTTCTTTGGACAATGCGGTTCATGGTTTTTCCCCGTGAAACGTGGAGAAGATTTTCTCCGCGTTCGCGTGATAGACCTTCTGAAGAATTCCATCGGGTAAACCCAGGCCATAAATCATCCAGCGACCCTGGCCGGGGTAGCCCGAGTACGGAAAATATTCGTCGTCTGTCTCCAGCCAGCGAAAATAGTTGGCATAGACCTCGGGCACGGGTTCGGAGTCTGTCCCGAACAGAATGCGATCCTGAAATTCAGTGAAGAATTGGCCGGCGCGGCGCGGCTGGCGGCCGAGTTCGGCTTCACGCGCGCCAAGCTCGACATACATATTGGGATACTTGCGGAGCCAGTCGGAAACTGCGTCCAGATTTTCGGGCCAGTTAGCGACGTGGAGGGCGATAAACGTGGTGTGGGGATGTTTGGCGATGATGTGATTGCGCTGCTCGAGTAGCGTGGATTTATCGGGAAAGCCGTGGCCGTAAAAACTCCAGGTGGGATTGTGCATCAGCTCTTCGTAGCGCTCGTTGTGCGCATCGGTCGGGGTGAAGAAGGCTTCGGGATCGGTGGAATGAATCGCCACGGGGATGCCCAATCTGCCGCACTCTTCCCAGACAGGGTCCATGCGCGGATCGTCGATGGGAACGAATTTCCCGGATTTATCTTTTACACCCAGACCCCAATCCTTGAGCACTTTTAGCCCGCGCGCACCGCGCTTCACGGCGTCGTCCAGTTGCGCAACCATTTCCGCACTGAAATTCGGATCGTCGATTTTGGACCAATCCATCTGCGCGAAGACCATAAATCTGCCCGGATAGGGTTTCACCATGTTATTCAAGACAGCCTGGAGCTTGTCTCCCCACAACCCGGTGAGGATGACGATGGTTCTCACATTTGTCCGATCCATACTGGCGATTACGTCGGCGGGCGGGACCGATTCGCCATTGACACCGGCGGCGTCGTTTACGTGATTGTGGACGTCGATGACGTAATATTTTGCGCGGGGAACTTCGTGAGACGGGACGTGGAGCATGGGCTTGGGGTCCCAGTCCTTGAGGAGCAGGGTCATGCGCTTGGCGGCGTCTGGGTCCTCGCGGTATTGAATGTCCTGCGCACGGGCTGAGCGCGGAGCCGTTAGAGCGAGTACCGCCAGAATAGAAGCTGAAAGCAAGCGCGGCATGGCGCGCCATTCGTTTGACATCGTTTCACCCACCCGGCAATGTATGATGCGAATGATTCCTAAGACGGTCAGGCAAAGTGTAAGACGAAACGTAGATAAACGAAAGCAAAAGAAATAAAACGAAATCCATTTGGGATGCCCGCTGAGTTCCCGATGGACGCGTTCGGGGAGAAATGGCTCGGCCACGAAACCGGATGGAGATGGTGCATCAAAAATGTTGAAGCGAAGAGCATGACAGGTGAACTTCATGCAGAGAATTTGCTTTGTTTTGCAGGTGAAACCCGAGCTGGTCGGCGGAATACAAAGAGCGCCACCGCGCGGTGTGGCCGGAAATGCTTCAGGCTCTGCGAGAGACGGGATGGAGCAATTACTCGCTTTTTTTGCGGGAAGACGGATTGCTGGTTGGTTATCTAGAGACAGTGGACTTCGAACGGGCACGCGCGGGAATGGCATTGCGTGAAGTGAATGAGCGCTGGCAGCGCGAGATGTCCAACTTTTTCGTGCAGCCTAAGGGCCTGCTGCCGGACCAGGCGATGGCGCCGCTTGAAGAAGTGTTTCATACCTAACTTTTGAGATGAGGTGCTCGTGATTCCCAATCCGGCGTTAGGCGTATTGTTCCACTGGCTAGGCGGCTTGGCTTCCGCAAGTTTTTACGTCCCCTATCGCGGGGTAAAACGGTGGTCATGGGAAACCTACTGGCTGGCTGGTGGATTTTTCAGCTGGATCATTGCGCCTTGGCTGCTGGCAACTTTTCTGACTCGCGATCTGCTTCAAGTGCTTGCCGAGACGCCGGGAAGAACCATTTTCTGGACAATATTCTTCGGGCTGCTCTGGGGCGTGGGAGGGCTTACGTTTGGACTGACGATGCGATTTCTAGGGCTTTCGCTGGGGATGGCTGTGGTGCTGGGACTTTGCGCCGCTTTCGGGACACTGATGCCTCCTCTATTCGCAGGAGTTTTCGGTAGCCAGGTGCTGGGGACTGCTTCGGGCCGAGTGATCCTTGGCGGCGTTTTTGTTTGTTTATTGGGTATTGCGGCGGCTGGAATCGCGGGAATCCTGAAGGAGCGCAAGTTGTCGCCTGAGCAGAAGAAGGCGGTGATCCAGGAGTTTGATTTGAAGAAGGGTTTGGCGGTGGCGACTCTTTCGGGAGTGATGAGCGCGTGCTTTGCATATGGATTGGCCGCGGGAGCACCGATTAAGGTCCTCACGGTGCAACATGGCACGGCTTCTCTCTGGCAGGGACTGCCCGTGCTGGTGGTGGTGCTGATTGGCGGCTTCACGACGAACTTTATCTGGTGCGTCGCCTTGAACATCAAAAATAAATCGGGATTTCAGTATTTCACGGCGGGAACTGAAAAATATACGGCCGTCGAAGGCGGGGCGGTTCTTGAAACCGCTATCGATGCACCGGGCCGCGAGGTTGTGGAACACATACCGGGGTCGGTGAAATTGGATGACACTCGGGTGCCGATGCTGGCTAATTATCTTTGGTGCGCGCTTGCGGGAACCACTTGGTATTTCCAATTCTTTTTTTACACCATGGGCGAAACGCAGATGGGCAAGTATGGCTTTTCCAGTTGGACCCTGCACATGGCCAGCATCATTATCTTCAGCACACTTTGGGGATTGGGTTTTAAGGAGTGGCGAGGGGCGGGTGCCGGAGCGATGCGTTTTCTTACGCTTGCATTGGTGCTGCTGGTGGGATCAACGGTAATTGTCGGCTACGGAAATTTCCTTGCGGCGGGAGCGCGCTAAGCGGCTGCTATTTCCCTGCCTTTGTATGGACGGATTCGTGACGGATTCAGAGATCGCAATAACATCAGAATAGACTTTGGCTCGATCAGTCGAGCTTGAATTCTTTGCGCCAGTCGCTGGTATCGGGCAATGAGCGGTTGATCCTTTCTTATCGAGCAGATAATTGCCGATGACGAGGTAGTCCATCTCCGTGCGCATGAAGCAGCGATAGGCGTCGTCGGGCGTACAAACGATCGGTTCGCCACGGACGTTGAAGCTGGTGTTGACGATGACGCCGTAACCGGTCTGCTGCTTGAATTGATTGATGAGTTCCCAGTAGCGGGGATTTGTTTCACGGCTGACACTCTGAATGCGCGCGGAATAATCGATGTGGGTGATCGCCGGAAGATCGGAACGCAAGAAAGTAGAGGCGTTCGTAGAGAGGCTTTTCGTGGTGGCCCGGAGGAAGCGGGTTTTGGCGGTCTTCGCGGACGGGCGCGACGATCAGCATGTATGGAGAATTCGCTCTGGAGATCGAAATAATTCGCGATGTCTTCTTCCAGCACTGAAGGAGCAAAGGGCCGGAAACCTTCGCGGTATTTGATCTTCAGGTTCAGCTTCTTTTGCATTTCGGGGTTTCGCGCGTCGCCCAGAATGCTGCGGTTGCCGAGGGCACGCGGTCCAAACTCCATGCGGCCCTGAAACCAGCCGACTACGTTTCCTTCTCCCAATTTTCTGGCGACGTCGGAAGCCAGGCAGCCAGAAATCGTCGTAATGTCGAGCTTTGGCGCCGTATTTCTGCAGAACACGTTCCGTTTCCTTGTCGGAAAATTCCGGGCCGAGGTAGGAGCCTTGGGTTGCGTCTTTTTGCGAAGTGGCTGCTCGTTCGTTTCCGAAGAGAATATGCCAGACTGCGTAAGTCGCGCCTAGGGCACCGCCCGCATCGCCCGCGGCAGGCTGGATCCAGAGGTCATCGAAAATTCCGGCGCGGAGGATTTTGCCGTTGGCGACACAGTTAAGAGCCACACCGCCTGCCATCACCAGATTCTTGCACCCGGTAAGTTCGCGGGCGGCTTTGGCCAGGCGAAGGACGGATTCCTCGGTGACTTGCTGAATCGCAAGGGCCATATCCATATAGGCCTGAGAAATTTCCGACTCCGGTTTGCGGCGAGGGAATGCCAAAAAGTTTTTCCCATTTTGCTTCGTTGGCCATTTTCAGACCGGTCGCGAAGTCAAAGTAGGACATATTCAGAACCACGGAGCCATCTGTGCGGATGTCCACCAATTCGGCTTCAATCTTTTTTTTGTAATCGGCGGTCCGCTGCGAGTCCGGGTTTCCGTACGGGGCGAGGCCCATCAGCTTGTACTCGCCGCTGTTGACTGCGAATCCGGTGTAAAAGGTGAAAGCGGAATAGAGCAGACCGATGGAGTGCGGAAAATGAAGCTCTTTCAGGATTTCGATATCTTTGCCGCGTCCGCGACCGATGGTGGTGGTGGCCCACTCCCCGACGCCATCTACGGTGAGGATGGCGGCTTCCGCAAAAGGGGAAGGATAGAAAGCACTGGCTGCGTGGGACAGGTGATGCTCGGGAAAATAGGTGGGGACTTCGCCTTCGCCAAGCTGGGCCAACTGGTCGCGCAGCATGCGGCGCATGAAAAGCTTTTCCTTGATCCAGGCAAGCATTGCGGAAACAAAACTGACGAAACCACTTGGGGCGAAGGCGTGGTAGGTTTCGAGGAGCCGCTCGAATTTGAGGAACGGCTTTTCGTAAAAGGCTGCGGCGGAAAGATCTTTGTAGTTGAGCCCGGCTTCCTGGAGAACGTAGCGGCAAGCGTTAATCGGGAAGGAGGAGTCGTGTTTCTTCCGCGTGAAGCGCTCTTCCTGCGCGGCGGCGACAATTTTACCGTCGACGAGCAGCGCGGCGGCACTGTCGTGATAGAACGCGGAGATGCCAAGGATCGCTTTTTTCATCCCAAAACTTTCGGCGTTGTTCCTTGAATGCGGATCAGCTTTAGAAGAGCGAATAGATAAACGGCGCGATGGCTGAGCCGGCGGCAAAGAACATAATGGCGCCGAAGCCCAACAGAATAAGGATCATGGGCAACAGCCAGAATTTTTTCCTTTGTTTCAGGAAACCCCACAAATCCTTCAGGAAGTCCACGCTTGATGCCTCCGTTTAATATGGCTTTTCGATATCCTGGGCGACAAAAAGATGATTTCGGACCAGCATGACGGATTCCGTGCCGGCCTTGAACTCACGCAATCTTAAAGAATCCTTCCCAAAAAGCCGCCGTAGCAGACCGATCGGTGTGACCACGGCAAAAAATAAAATCGAAAGGAGGACCTTTGACATCACGGTGCCGAGGATATGGGAGAGTCCCAACCAAAGAACGGCAACGGGTGCAAATATCCGCGGGACGAATCATGTTTACGACGTGCAGCACCATGGCCGAGTAGAGCCACCCCTCCCGCCGCGTCTTGAGATAGATCAACAGCAACAGCAAGACCATTGCCATGCCGGTATCGCGGCTCTGATCTTTGGTCATTGTCTGAATGGAAAGATTCATTTGCGACACTAGCGCCTTTGGCTTCTAAACGTTATTCCTTTGGTTTAAGTCCCCAATAGGCCGGAAGTTCAGAACACGAATAGCGCGACGTTATCCGTCCCCAGCCCATTTCGATTGAAGCTTTAGTTTATCGCAGGAATGCGGGTTCATCCAATCGCGACGACGAGGGTCATCCAATTTGGTCAGGAATTCATACCAAAGAGGTTTCGGTCCAGAAACTCATTGCGGAATTTGCCGTTGGGATCGAACTTCCGGGCGATGGCAATAAATTCCGGCAGTTTTTCGTAGGCAGAATTGAGTTGCGCGGGTGAGAGAGTGAACAGTTTGCCCCAGTGAGGGCGGGGATGATATGGCGCGAGTTCTTTTTCGATCAGAGGCAGAAGTTTGCTGACCGCCGGCCAGTCCGGTTTCCATGTGAAATGAATGGTTACACTGGGTTGCTTGTAACAGGGACTCATCCAGAGATCGTCCGCCGCGATCGTGCGGATTTCTGAGATCAAGAGATGCGGCCCCACTTGATCTCGTAGACGTTCCACGGCGAGAATCGCATCCACCGCATTCTGGCGGGGCACAAAATATTCCGACTGCAACTCTTTGCCTGCACTGGGAGTGAAGCCCATCCGGAAATGCGGCAGCCGATCGTACCAGGGGCCGGGCACTCCCATTTGCTCTGTGCAATTTTCGGCGGAAAGTTCGGCGATCGGGTGAAGATTCTTAATGGCTCTCTTTGCGCCGTAAAATTCGGTCGGTGCGATCAAAATGCGGCGTTTTGGTCCATGCGGCACTTTAGCCAGACTTCGTTGATCTTCTGGTTTTGCCAATCGGTAAATAGACTCACGCTGTACGCGGCGGATTCGATGGCGTCAAAATGATTTTTCAATTCGTCCAGGGGCAAGTTTTCGTAGACGTACTGCTGCATTTGATAGCTGGGTTGGATGTCCAAAGTGACCTTGGTGACGGCTCCCAGCGCGCCCAGGCCAACCACCGCAGCAAGAAAATCTTGTCCATTTTTCTGACGGGACAATTGCACGACTTCGCCCGCGGCATTGACGATCTCTATTCCAGAAACCGCCGTGGCCAGATTGCCGTTCTTCTCTCCGGAACCATGTGTGGCGGTGCTGCAAGCTCCCGCGATCGAAATATGTGGCAAAGAGGCGAGATTATGAAGCGCCCATCCTTTGCTGTCGAGCAGGGGGCACAAGCGACCGTAGGTCATGCCGGCATCGACGGTTACGGTGCGGGCCGTTGTGTCCAAGGCGACGATCTGGTCCATCTCTTTCAGGGAGATGAATTGGTGAGTGCTGTCTGCAATCTTATTGAAGCAATGGCGCGTGCCAAGGACTTTCAACCGAGCTTTGCTTTTTGATGAATTCCTGGGCTTGTTCGAGCGACTTGGCAGAGTACAGATTCTCCGTGCCGTAATCGATATTGCCTGCCCAATTTTTAAGTTTTTCCACGGAGGCCCACGCCAGCAGAGGTGCAAGCAACCGGTTCGCCGCGAGCACGGAGCAAAGCTGCAGAAATGATCGCTTGTTCATGGACCCAGCATTCCTTGGCCACGACTTTGTTCGCCTGAGGAGTATATCCAGCCGAAGTTGCGAACTTCAACGCCTTTGCAGCAATTTAATTGCCCTTCCTATCTTCTGTAGCACCTTCACTTGAGTGAACAGCCGCAACTATTTCAGGCCCTCGAGCCGGGTAGACGGCAGCAGTTATAGTAGACTGCCTTATACCTCCCATGTGCTCTGTCGAATCCGAATCCAAGACTGCCGAGGGGACTCACATCCTTCCAGCGGAGTATATGACGCGCCCATCAAATGTCATCTTCCTGCTCGCGGTCCTCTCCAGCGCGATCTTATTAGCACCGTTCCACTGGGAGGTTATTGGCGGCACGGAGGTCACCCGAATTGCGGCGTCGATCGCCAGTGGTCGAGGGTTCAGTTCTCCGTTCTCGCAGCCCACAGGACCTTCCGCGTGGATCCCTCCGCTTTATCCATACCTGCTGGCGGGTATCTTTTACGTGTTCGGCGCGTTTACGGCAGCCTCCTACTGGGTAGCTGTAATACTGAACATAATTGTGCACGCATTTACGTGCGTCGTCCTTTATCGAGGGGCCGGTGAAACGTTCGGCCCGCGCGTGGGTTTGTATGCGGCAATGGCACTAGCAAGTTTCCCTCTTCTCTTCGATCCTCTTGTGCTTCTCCACGTGCTGGGCGGCTACAGCGGACAGGGCCTATTCATCCCGCCGAACATGATTTGGTATACGCATCTTTCAGAGCTGAGTATCGTGAGTCTAATCTGGCTTACACTGCGACGGCCCCACTGGGTTTTCTATGGAATAGTCTGGGGCACTATAACTCTCATCAACCCGACAGTTCTCAGTATGGCGCCTGCGTTTCTGGCATGGCGAAGGTGGTATCACCGGGAAAGTTGGCGGACTTTGGGGTTGTCCTTGGCCACAGCAGCATTGTGTGTTGCGCCATGGCTGGTGCGCAACTACGAGGTATTTCACGTCCAGGCTTTCTTCGTGACAACTTTGGGGTTGTCCTTGGCCACAGCAGCCTGTGTGTTGGGCCTGGCTGGTGCCAATTACGAGGTTTTCATCGTCCTGTCATTATTCGTGCAACTTCGGGGTCGAATTGAGAGTGGGCAATCACCCGGGCAGCCGGGGGCAGTGGAAGGCCAGCGTTCGATCCCGACCAGAGCACACACGAACTAGAACGCATGGTTGAGATGGGGGAGGTCGAGTACGCCCGGGCCTCTGGACAAGAGGCAATGGAATCAATCCGGTCACGGCCGGGAGAGTTTGCACGCTCCCGCGTCCATCGGCCCGTCGCTTCGGACGGAACAACCGTTCGAGAACCGCCCACTGGGCGTCGGTAATGTCCATGTTCTCGATTTACGCGATTGGCCATAAGTTTCAACGTTCAGTCAGTTCAAAGTGTTCAGGGATAACTTCTAGCGAATTGTCCCTATTCCTTGGGTTTTTTTTCCACACTTGGAATCCCTTTTGTTAGGTCCTCAATTTCTCACCTATCTATACTACCGCTGTGTCCCTCCGAAAATGTAGGGTTGCAGCGCTGTCTCGACGCGTTTCATCGCGGTATGTCGCCCCCACACTGTGTGTTCGACGCGAATCTCTCCAAAGGCGCTGGGTTCGACCTTCTGGTAGTCCTCCCAAGAGGGGCCACGAATCTCGGATTTACGCAGGCCACTGAAGGCGGCGACAACCAACGACCACACGTGCAAGGCCCGGAAGCACGCCCAACATCCTAGTAATCTTCTCCAGTGTGTAAGCGTAAGTGCCCCGGGGCTCGCATCCGTGTGGGATGGAGTCGCCCCGCATCGGATTCGCGCCGCTCAGGACTCCCTCGCGCGGCGCGTAAGTAAATGCGCCACTGAGGAAAAACTCTAAATGCTTCAGCATTGTGCGCGAGAGTTGTAGTTGTGCTTTGTATTTTCGAACTTGAGTCTGTATGCGGTTCGCGATTATACTTCACGCTCCCAGCCAACTAGCGCGATGGTCGCACGGTGTGTCGCTGAGGCTCTTCGGCTCTCCCCGTAGCTGAGGCCAGTGTCAGCTATCTAATAACGTCTTTGAGCATGTGTCCGTTCAGGCACAAAAGCAGGAGTTCGTCTACATGGAACATCGTTTACGTCGGCCTCCTCTCAAAGTCCTCTCGTTCTTCGTTAAGCTGTTTGAACGTGGTCTTGGCTTGATCGCCTTATGTGCTGCGATCTCCAGCACGGCTTTCGCGCAGACCAATGTAACGACGTACCACAATGATACCGCTCGAACAGGCGCGAACACCGGCGAGACGATTTTGACTCCCACAAACGTGAACGCGACCTCATTTGGGAGACTTTTTTCCGCTTCAGTAGATGGATACGTGTACGCACAGCCGCTGTATATGGCGGGCGTAACGATGGGCGTTGGCACCTACCAAGCCGGCACGACGCACAATATGGTCATTGTAGCTACCGAACATGACAGCATTTACGCGTTTGACGCGGACAGTAATGGAGGAGCAAACGCGGCGCCGCTGTGGCAAATCAGCTTGCTGGATTCGGCACACGGAGCGGCAACCGGTGCATCCTCGGTGCCTAGCGGAGATGTAGGCAGCGGCGACATTGTCCCGGAGGTCGGGATCACCGCAACACCGGTCATCGATCAGGCAACCAAGACTTTGTACGTCGTCGGAAAAACCAAAGAAAGCGGCACCTATGTACAAAGGTTGCACGCGATTGATATCACGACGGGGCTCGAGAAGTTTGGCGGCCCCGTGGCGCTTGCTGCATCAGTCCCGGGTACGGGAACCGGGAGTTCCGGGGGAACGCTGAAATTCGATCCGCTCTGGGAGAACAATAGGCCCGGCCTTCTTCTCCTAAACGGGATTGTCTACATGGCTTTTGCTGCGCACGGGGACAATGGCCCTTGGCACGGATGGCTGCTCGCGTACAACGCGGCGACTCTCAAGCAAACTGGCGCGTGGTGCCCGTCGCCAAACTCTCTGGGTTCGGGAATCTGGATGAGCGGCGCCGGCCTGGCAGCAGACGTCCCGACCGGAAAGCCGTATGGAAGGATTTTTACGGTTACCGGCAATGGAACTTTTGATGCCGCGCCGGCCTATTCAAACTCGATGAACTACGGTGACTCGATCGTTCGTCTGGATCTGACGAACGGGTCGCCGACGGTTGTCGATGATTTCACGCCGCATCAGCAGGCGTCACTTAATGGATCCGACCAGGACCAGGGATCTGGCGGGGTGCTCGTGCTGCCAGATGCGGTGGGTGGCGGAAGCGGAAATCACCAACTGGCGCAGCTTGGTAAATCCGGAATCGTTTACGTTTTGAATCGAGAGAATCTCGGCGGGTACAATCCAAACAATTCCACCGACCCCGGGCAAAAAGCGAGTACTGGTGGATTGTGGGGCGCGCCGGCGTATTGGAACGGCAATGTTTACATCTGGGCTCAAAGCGACCATTTGAAATCGTTCGGTTTTGCTAACGGCACTCTCACATCCTCTTCGCCGAACTCTGTTTCGGTTGAAAGTGCGGGGACCTATAGCCCATCGCCATCGATTTCAGCCAACGGCACGACGAATGGCATCGTGTGGTCTCTGAAAACCGACAACTTCGGATCAAAGGGCCCCACGACTCTATATGCGCACGACGCAACCAATGTCGCCAAGCTGCTCTACTCGAGCGCAACGAATGCAACGGCCGACAATCCCGGCCCCTCCGTAAAATTTGTCGCGCCCACAATCGCGAACGGCAAAGTGTATGTCGGAACGGAAACGCAGCTCAGCGTTTTCGGCTTGCTTGGTGGAGTAACTGAAGCCGCCAATCCTGTAATCAGCCCTTCCGGTCAGTCTTTTAGCAAATCCATTCAGGTAACCATCGCAGACAGTACGCCTGGCGCGAAAATCTACTACACCACCGACGGGAGCACGCCAACCACGACATCGGCTCTGTACACCGGAACTCTTACGGTGACCAGCACGGAGACGATCTCGGCTATAGCCAGCGCCACCGGATTTTTGCAAAGCCAGATCGCCCGCCAATCCTATACCCTGCAGACGCAGGCTTTGTCACCGACGTTCAATCCTCCGCCGACCAGCTATACGTCGGCTCAATCGGTAACGATTTCCGATGCGACGCCGAACAGCACGATTTATTACACCGTCGACGGAACCACGCCCAACTCAGGCGCCGGAACGACAAAAACGTACTCCGCACCCATCTCGATCAGCGCCACTACCACCCTCAATGCCATAGCGATTGCGACAGGCCTCACTGCCAGTCCTGTAGCGAGCGGCTTGTATACGATCTCCTCGCCGGGAACAAAGCCCAGCTTCAGCAGCGGTTTCAGCACCTCCACCTCCGCGATGACCTTCAACGGCAGCACGGGCCTCGACGACACGCGCCTGCAATTGACAAGCGGCTTAGCGAACCAGGCAGGCAGCGCGTTTTATGACACGCCCGTGAACATTCAAGCTTTCACGACGGACTTTACCTTCCAACTCTCTAACGCTGGAGCGGACGGAATCACATTCACGATCCAGAATTCCGGGCTGACTGCTTTGGGGCCTTCAGGAGGTGGACTCGGTTATGGGCCGGCCGTTCCCGGAGGAACACCCGGCATAGGGAAGAGCATTGCGATCAAATTCGACACATATAGCAACAATGGGGAAGGGCCCAATTCAACCGGGCTCTACAAGAATGGCGCGTCCCCAACTACCCCCTTCACCGACCTGACCCCCTCGGGAATTGACCTTCATAGTGGCTCCACGTTTTCTGCGCACGTGGTGTACGACGGAACGACGCTATCGCTCACGATTACCGATCCTGTGGCCAGCAAGACGTTCTCGACAAGCTGGCCGGTGGATATTTCAACCGCGGTCGGGGGATCAACGGCCTTCGTCGGCTTCACGGGCGGAACTGGTGGGCAAACCTCGAGCCAAAAGATTGGGTCGTGGACGTTCTCCTCCACTAGCACCCAGCCCACTGCGACTCCAATTTTTTCGCTTGGTACAGGGACCTATTTGGGCACACAAATTCTGACGATCAGCGACTCCACTCCCGGCGCCACAATCTATTACACAACGAATGGCACTACCCCAACCACTTCCTCGACTGTGTACACCGGACCGCTGGCCATTACCTCGACGCAAACGATACAGGCGATCGCCAAAGCCACCTCGAACTCTCAGAGCGGAGTCGGCAGTGCAGCGTTGACGATTGAGTCGCAGGTGGCCAGTCCCTCGTTCTCGCCCGCTGGCGGAACATTCACAGCTGCGCAAGTAGTGACCATTAGCACGAGTTCGCCTAGTGCGACGATCTATTACACAACCGATGGCTCGATGCCTTCCAAGAATTCAACGCCATATACTGGGCCGATCACGGTGAGCAGTTCAAAGACTGTCATGGCTATCGCCGCGGCCACCGGATTCTTCGATAGCAATGTGACCAACGCGGTGTTTACGATAAATATTCAGACGCCAGCGGCGACGCCAACCTTCAGTCCAGCCGGCGGTACTTTCCCAACCACGCAATCTGTGACCATTACCGATGCGACCAACGGCTCAATCATTTATTACACGATCGATGGCAGCACTCCGACAACCGGATCGACAAAATATTCCGGCGCCATAAATGTAACGAGCACCACCTCAATTAAAGCCATCGCAACCGCCACAGGATTCGAACAAAGTCTGGTGGGCAGCGCAACTTACACAATCACTTCCACAAACTCGGTAAATTATTCCGCTGGATTTACGACGGTGGGATTGTCCCTCAATCAAAGCGCGAAGCTGAATGGCACGAAGCTGAGATTGACCGACGGCGGCGCTAACGAAGCAGGGAGCGCGTGGTACAGCGTTCCCCTCAACGTGCAAACCTTCACAACCGACTTCACTTTCCAATTGACCACGCCAAGCGCGGACGGATTTGCCTTCGTGTTACAGAATGCCGGAACCACAGCGGTTGGGCCGTCCGGGGGCGGCCTTGGCTACGGCCCTGATCAGGTCACGAACGGTTCGGGCAGCGCCAATATACCGATCCCTAAAAGCGTCGCTCTCAAATTCGATCTTTATAGTAACGCTGGAGAAGGAACGAATTCGACTGGCATTTATACAGACGGAGCGTCACCCACAGTCCCAGCGGTGGCACTCGGTGGCGGTGTGGACTTACACAGCGGACACATCTTCAAGGTTCACCTCAACTATCAGGGGTCAACGCTGACCATGATGATCTCGGACACCACGGTCGCTTCGCAGGCGTTCACGACTTCCTGGTCGATCAACATACCAGCCACAGTCGGTGGCAATACTGCGTTCCTCGGATTCACCGGAGGTACCGGAGGCTCGACAGCGACCCAGGATGTTCTATCTTGGAGCTACTCCAGCTCCGCTCTCCCCGCCAAGGCGCCTCTCGTGTTCGCGACGACGGCATTGACCGCCGCGAGCTCCGGCCGAACATTTAGCCAATTCGCATACGCCGGTTTTCCGGATCAAAACGGCACCATTCTGCAGTCGGCGAAGGTGGGCGACAACGTCGTATTCACAGTCAACATTCCAACCGCGGGAACGTATGATGTAAAACTCTCATTCAAACAATTTAGTGCGCGCGGAATTTCCCAGTTGACGATTAATGGGTCGACGCTTGGCTCAACCCTTGATCAATACGCCCCGGCGGAAGGGTATGCGGTCAACGATTACGGGAACTTCAATTTCCCAGCGGGGGGGGCCTACTCATTCAAATTTACGGTTACGGGAAAGAATGCAAGCAGCTCGGGATACTCGGTGACTTTTGACGATCTCACGTTGACACCGCAGTAAGAAAAGTTCGCTCACTTGCGGTCTCGCAAATCCCAGCGAAAATCCCAACCGGAGAACTCTGATGCAGAAGCCCTCTGCTGCTAACCGATTCGTAGTCGAATTCTCCTCGCAATCGATTCGCCGCAACAGGAGTCGCCCCACCGCGTGGGATGAGGCGACTTTACATGAAGCGTGTTATAATTCGAGCTCTATACCCCCCGGCCATGATAACAGCCTGCCTTTGAACTCGGTTCCTGATGGGATAGACCGTAAGTTGCGTGTCCCTAGGCGGGCTCAGCGAAGACCGAGAATCGCTCTCTTGATTGAGGGTCGCCATGCATTCCTTTTCGCTTGGGACTGGCAAACAACTTGAGCAGGGGCCTGGAGCGCCGCCAGCGACAGACCTTCGGCGTGCTTCCCACACCCCGCGAGACAAATCTAAGGCCAACTTCATAGAACTAGCCGTACGTGTTGCCATTGCGCTCGCGATCGTTGCTTGCATCATCGCCCGGTTATTCCGGCTTGGTTCCAGGGAACTATGGCTGGACGAGACTTATTCGGCGTTGTTGGCCAACTTGCCGTTCAAACAAATGCTGAAATACAGTATGGGAGACGTTCACCCGCCTCTATTTAATGTTCTCCTGTGGTCATGGGTGCGGTTGGTGGGCGGTTCCGAAGCGGTCCTGCGCCTTTTCTCCGTGGTGCTCTTTTCTGCCGGAATGGTTGGCTTCTTCTTTCTGGCACGCAAGTGGCTGGGAGCGCGTTCTGCTGCTTTTTCCACTTTGCTGTTCGCTCTCTCACCAATCCTGTTCGATTACTCCCTCGAAGTCCGTATGTACATGTTGCTCGTGTGCGCGGTCATTGGCGTTCTGAGTGTTCACCGCATCGTGACGAGTGAAACGAACCCGAGCTGGCTTCTCTCTTTTCTGTATAGCTTCGCGGCGGCTTTGGTTTACTACACGCATTACCTCGGCCTGTTCATAGTCTCCGCATTGTTTATCGATTGGTGTATTTCGACTCGATTTCGTCAGGATCAGCTGTTGAGACTTGGGTTTGCCGGTTTTCTCACGCTCGCCTTGATCGCTCCGTGGATACCGGTCATGCTCCATCAACACGCGCAAAGGTTGACAGAGGATCGCGCGCTGACGATGAGTTATGAGGATCTCACCTCGCTGACATTTCACGAGGCACCGCCTAAGCCGACGTTGCGGAAACAGCTGCCGACCTACGTTTACACAGCCGGAGTAGCAATCGGCCTGTATCCGCGTCACTCGGGCATTGCTCTGATTGGATTGGGACTTCCCATTGTTCTTGTTCTGATCGGGGTGCTTTTTCTGGCCCTCACTAGGGATGCCATATGTCGACTTTTTCTAATCTCTGGCTTTTTTCTGTTAGGAGGAATGGTTTTTCTGGATTTAACCCAGCCGCGTTATTTTCTTCCACTCCTGCCGCTTTTGTTTCTTGCAGTGGCCCGAGCCATACAGGTTTATGAACAGTCACGCTGGTCCCTAATTGCAAGAACCATAGGAGTACTCATACTCGTTATCTATACGGCCGGATTCGTTCGGCAGGATACCACGACACACCTACGCAGCTGGAGCCAACTCGTGGCCTCAGTTTCGCACAACTATCGGCCAAACGACGTCGTCGTCTTCGACGCTTTATACGGGCAGGTGGTGTTCGACTACTATGCCCGGCAAGAGGGGTTCCATCCAAATGAATTGGGATTTCCCGAGTCCGTTTATCATTGGTGGGAACGGCAACCGTATAAGGGTTGGGCCGGACCGGTTGTGCACAAATCCGATCTCGAAACTATAGCTGCTAGCGTAGAGACACCGCCCCAACAAAGAACAGTTTGGTTAGTTCTATTTGAGCTGAGATACTACGATCCTGAAGACGCCTTGCTAGAGCGACTCTCACAAAATGGGAACTTGGTTGAGTCCGGAGCTGTCGGAACCCAAAGTAGTTTGCCGTTCGAGGGGCTCGAGTCTCCGCGCCTGGTCGCGATTCGTATGAAGTACTCTGGCAAATAAACACCTCAGAAACCCTCAGGACAACCAAAGGCAATGATGTTTGGAGTAAAGCGTGCGCTGTTTGGAATGCATTAGATATGGAATGAGACCTGGGAGCTGCAAGCAATTTCGTGCTGAAACACTTACCGTTGGGGCTGCCGGGACGGGCGAATCGGCTGCGGACGATGGATTTCACGCGTGACATTCTGGCGGGCGACAGGATTTCCACGCTGTGCGCCCACGCAGTTCGTTGGGATATCAGAAACCGGAAGAATATGCGGCTGAAGTCGCCGAGCGACCGGAGTCTTGCCTGACGCCAGTCGTATCGTTCACAACAGCGCGGGCCCCAAAGTATGTCCAACAACTCGTTTACTTATTACCGTGAATTTTATCCGGAGGCACTGTGGCAGCGCTGGTGGTGGCGGGGATCGAGGAGACGTTGTACTACTACGCGTTCCCACGCGAGCACAGGGGAAGTTTGCGAACGAACAACCCATTGGAAAGATTGCTGCGTGAAGTGCGACGAAGAACCATGCGGTGGGAGCGTTTCCCGATGGCAAATCAGCGCAGATGCTGGCCGCAGCACGGTTGCGCCATGTGGCCGGCACAAAATGGCGCCCGCGTCGCTACGTGGAGATGAATCGCCTCGCCGAAGCGAGCAAAGCGGCATGATCGGCCGCGCAAAAACTTTCGGATTCCCCTCGGGGAGCCGAGCGCCACCAGGCCCTGTCACTCAACAAATGTGCGAAAAACTCTGGACACTACATCGCTGCGCACTCTATCCGTTGACTGGTCTCTGATCGCAGCCTAAGATGCCCCGCAGGGTGCTTCGTTTCGGCGATGATTGGAACAACGCTTGGGCATTACCGCATCATTGAAAAAATAGGCGAGGGCGGAATGGGTGTTGTCTATCGAACATACGACGAACAACTCGACCGCGATGAGGCGATCAAAATATTGCCTGAAGGTGTGCTCAACAATGACTCCTCACGCCGCCGTTTTCGGAACGAGGCGCTGACACTCGCCAAGCTGACTCATCCTCACATTGAAGCTGTCTATGAATTCGGCAGTCAAGATGGCATTGACTTCCTCGTTCTTGAATATGTCCCGGGCCCAACCCTGGCTGAAAGTATCAAGGCTGGACCGTCGCAGGAAGAGCTGGTGGTTGATTTTGGTATTCAGCTGGCAGCCGCGCTGGAAGACGCGCACGAACATGGAATCGTACATCGTGATCTGAAACCGAAAAACATTGCCTTGACACCAAAGGGTCAGTTGAAGGTTCTCGATTTTGGCCTAGCGAAGTTACTACGACCCGAGAGCGAAACCTCAACGAAAGACTTCCTAAGTACTGAAAGTTTTGCCGGTACTTTGCCATATATGTCTCCTGAACAACTAAGGGGCCAACCCGCAGACGCACGCAGTGACATCTATACCGCAGGAATGATCCTGTACGAGTTGGCCACCGGAAGGCATCCTTTTGCGGGAAGAACCGGAACCGCTCTCATTGATGCCGTTCTCAATTCCCCGCCAGGTAATACACCATCATCAACAGGCGAGCGACCTTCATTTCCCCTATGCCTCCTTCGGGTGGCCGCAGTCGCTAATCAATGCATGGCGGGTGGCCCAGCGCAGACGGACCTCCATTGATCGACCAGATGTGCTGGGAAGGATAGCATCTGAACATTTCTCGTAAAAGAAAAGAAAGGCGGAGGTAGGTTGGTTTTCCGCTTTTTTTTACAACTAGGCCAATTGGCTCCGATACGGTGCTTCGATGCTTGGTTACTTGAGGATGAACACGCTCAGATACGGGAGGCTTCTAGTCTAAGGCAATAAAACGCAATTTCTTTCCTGTTTGCATCGCGGCAGCGTAGCGGTCCACGGCAACCGAGTTGATCTTCGTTTTCAGTGAGTCTTCCTGATTCAAACAGTAGAGGCATTTTTCCTTGAGAGTTTCGAATGTAAGGTCGCTGACTTCGAGAAGAAGATCACTAAGGCCAAGGTCGCGAAGCGAGCCTTGCGTCTTCAATCCGAAGTAAGGGATGGCGATAGCGGGGCCACCACCGCAGATGGACAGAACGACGGCATGGAAGCGGGTCGCAAGCGTGAATCTCGCAGAACCATAGAGGCAAGCGAGTTCTTCGGGGCTCAGATCCGCCTCGATATAGAGAACCTTCCTCGCAAGCTCTGGGGACAAAGCGCTCAGAATCGCCCGGCAGGTAACGCGGTCATCTTCATCTTCAAGGGGCCCAATCGTATGAGCAACGAGAACCGGTTTCAGATTGCGTTCGTTGGCCAACCAACCAATCAATTCGCCGGTCGAGTTTCGATAGCGGGATTCCGCGTCCTGGCTGTGGCCAGAAGCGTCTAATCCACGAACGGAAATCGCAACATAGCCACCAGGCTGAAGATCGAAACGCTGCAGAAGTGCGGGAGCAATGGCTTTGTTCAATTTCAAACCGAAAGCGGCATCGGCAACCACGTCGAGCTTCTGCGCCGGAGCGCCGATCTGGAGCAGCGTATCGCGGGAGAAACTTTCACGCGCCCAGGCACCTGCCGAACCTGCAACCAGGCGCTTCATCCACCAACGCGAGAGGAGATCGCGAAAAGGACCGAAGGACTGCGCATAGAGGACATAGGGGATTCCGCAACGTTTGGCGAGCAACAACGGATAAGAAAAGGCATATAGGTGGAAAATGGTGAATAACAAACCAGTCTGCGCAAAGCCGAAATAGAGTCCACCATTCGAAACGACCACACGAGATTCACGAAGTACCTTTTCAAATCCGAGATCCGCAAAAAGTTTGGGCGCGAGGAGCTTAAGAACGCCGCGAATGGAGAGTCTCAGACTTTCGAGCTTGCCGACGGTGCGCGCCGCCGCGGGGAGTGAGGTCTGGACAAATTCAACGTCTGGGTGCGCGGCACGAACGTGGCGGAAGCCGAAATCGAGATCTTCCTGTCTCGGATAATACATGTAAGAAGCAACCCGGATACGGTCTGCGAACGCGCCATTTTTTATGGCATTGATCACTCCGATGGAGATGGCTGCGTCGCCCTTATTGGAATCATGCCAGCAGTTCACGAGCAGGACGCTGGACGACGGTTGCTTTGGGTCAGGCATGCCTAAGCCTTTTCCGGAGCGCAAGCAGTAGGATGGGAATAAGAATCAGCTGTGTACCCACCACGCCCCAAGCCACGCCAGGGAGCCCGAACAACTTGGCCAACAAGGGGGCGCTGATCAAGGAATATATTGAGGTGACAATGTAACCCCACAAAATGGGCGACGTGTCTTCCATGGCGCGCAAACCCGCCCTGAGGGGCAAAGTGAGTACGATTCCGAGGGAAAGCAACGCGTAGGCACGCAGGACATAGCCGTATCCCTGGAGATGTGAACCATAGATGATGCGCAGCCAGAATTCTGGAGCTGCAGCGACGACGAGAACAACGACGGCAGTAGCCAGTCCCAAGATTGACAGGGACCGGAGGATATAATGGCGAAGGCCGGCCGCGCCACTCGTTCGGAGAGTGCTCGATGCTTCGCTCGGAAGGCTGTTCTCCAGGCCCTGGAACCAAATGTTCGTCATATTCGTGACGGATTGGCACGCGCGCATTACGCCCGCGGCAATGGCACCCAAGAAAAATGGAGATACAAGGATAAACAAATTTCCGGAAGTCCATTGCAGGAAGGTGGCTCCCACCAAATACCGTGCGCTCTTCCAATTTCTCCGAAAGACGATGCGCAGCAAAGCTGGAGCGAAGACAGGACGAGGTAAGAGAGGAAGTGCCACAAGGAGGGCCGCGGCCGAAGTGAGCCCTGTGATCCAGAGAGCATTGCCAACGGTCAGGGAGTGTCGAAAAAAATAAAAGGCGATGATCGCAAGTTGGCCCAGATAACTGATGCAATCGTTGAGTAAGGCCGCCACGGACTTGTTCAAATAGAAGAGGACGCGACGGGCAAAATCTTGCAGTTGGTAGGCAGCGTTCGCGAAGAGCAGCGGCCAAATTAAGGCGGCGGGCAAAATCCCGGCCGCATAGGATAAAAATAAAAGAAGGTTGCCGAGAAGGAGAGTGGAAGCTCCTGTGAAGAACATCTGGTGAACTGTGACACAGCCGATATAGGTGGATTGAGAGAGCCGGCGCTGGAGTGGACCGACGCTCATCATCGGAGCAATGATGCTGGAAAGCTGAATATTGATTCCGAACAAGACAGACATCCAGATCAGGGAGTATTGCCCAAATTCTTCCAGCGATAATCCACGGGCGAGTGCAATGCTGGTGATGAAGTTCGAACCACTTACTACGGATTGATCGCCGATGACGAGGAAGTGTTTAAACGCGGAAGCGGCGGAAGTTGAAGAGTTTGTTTGGGCGGAATCGAGGGGTACGCCGGGAATCTCCAGCTCAGTTGCAGCCTCAGTGGAGCTCGGCAAGGAAACGCTTGGAGAGTCAGGCAGGCCAGAAGTCATTAGTTTTCAAACTTCATCAGCGGGCGGCGGGATAAAGCAGAAGGATCGGGGCGCCGCCGGTGGGAACTTCCGCACCTGCTCGAATATCTTGAGATTTTCCATCCAAGGTTTCATAGCGGTTCGCGGAACCCAAGTGTACCTTCGCGAGATTTCGAGTGCCTGAAGTATTCCAGGCTATTTTAGCAACTTGTCCGTCTGAGAGGGTTAAATGCTCAATCCAGGTGCCATCGGGGAGGATGGCACAATCACCAAACTTTGATCCTACCATCCAGTGCGCGACCGTGTGATATGCGGCGGCCATACCGTTATGGCCATCTTTGGGCATAATGCCCATTGTCTCGTTATCCCAAGAGTAGAACATATAGCGCTTTACGCCCGCAGCCCAGGCAATCAGGAAAGCACGCGCAACATAGTCTGCAGCCAGCTGGGGGTCCCGGTTGTTCATTTGCCAGCCCGCTTCCGTATTCCAGAACGGTTTCTCCGCCTGGTGGTGATCGGAAAGAATCGCGCGGAACTGATTGATTGGCTTAAGCATCAGCTCTGGGGCTCCGGGAACATAGAGATGAAATCCATAGATGTCAACGGAATCGCCACCACCCTGATCGAGAAAATCCTTGATCCACTGAAATCCAGCAGGACTGCCATCCACGGGCGGCGAAAGAATCTGGTTCGAGGGATCGGTCTGCTTGAGAATGTCGCGCGCAGAACGAGTCATTTTAATCAGATCAGGAACCGTGCCCGAGTAGAAGGGCTTGGCCATCGGCTCATTCCAAATTTCGTAATAGCGGATCTTTCCTTTGTATCGCTGGCCGACGGTGCGAACGAAGTCCAGCCAGAATTGATCGGAAGCGGGTTCCGCGGCTGCACCGGCTAACCCCTTTACGCCGCCTTCATGCATTGGATATTCCTCAGGTCGCGCTGAAGCCCAGGTCGGAGTGCCCGCAAGCGTGAGAATTATCTGCACATGGTGGGCGTCCGCAACTTCTACATAGCGATCGAGGAGAGAAAAGTCGTAGGTATTTCGTTTTGGCTCCAGCAGCGCCCAAGTGACATGAGCATCCCAAAGCCGCCAGGTGCCAAACGGAAGATCCGGCCATTCCACAGACTTCCACAAATGATGAATGTGCAGGCCGAAGAATTCCTGTGGGACAGGTTCGGCGGGCGGGATGAGCAGTTGCTCTTCTGTTGCTGCCGGGAAGGGCGGCGGTATCAAGAAAACTGCAATTAAAAGCACCAGGATTGCCGCGCGAAGGAAGCGATTCGTTGAACGAACAAAATAGGAGCGATGTGGCGCCGTAAGTAACCTGAATTTAATGAAGCACCTCGTAACCAAACTAAGGCGGTCCGGAACCGCTTTAGGAGTTTCGACTTCGATTCAAATAGGTGGGATCAGGTAGAGATTCGTTCTCGTTGCACGGCATTGTGCGTAGGTTCAAAGGTACGGAGGACAAGCTCGACGCGGCTGGAAATTCCAAGCTTGTCGAAAATACGGAAGAGATAGTTGCGAACCGTGTGTTCGCTCAATATCAATCGTTCAGAAATCTCTCGATTCGTTAGGCCCTCGGCCACAAGGCGCACAACATCTTCTTCGCGCTTGGTTAGCAGGTTGAGCCCCTTGGAATCGGTGATCGCAGCGGGAGCGGAGTCACTAAGTGCCTCCAGCAAGTAGCAAAGTTCCGTTTTGGAAGCCCAGATTTCTCCCTGCATGACGACCTCAATACATTTGCAGAGTGCATCGAAGGATTCGTCGCCACAAAGAACGCCACGAGCGCCCTGGCGGAAGGCATCAACTACTTGTTCGCGGTTGCTGGAATTCAATATCAGGATCACACGGGTGTCGAGCTGAAGGCTGCGAAGCTTGCGGACCATTTGGCACCCAGCCTGCAGTCCGTCCCGCAGGTCGGCCGTGCAAAGAACCACTTCGGCATTCAGGGTTTCGGCAAGCTGCAGCAGGCTCGCCGAATCGAGAGCAAACCCGACTACTTCAATACCACACGCACGACGTTTAAATTCTGCAGCGATCAGCTCACCTTGGAATCTACTTGCACCGGCGAGTAGGACTCGAATTGGGAATGCTCGTTGGCTCATAGTCTGCCTCGCTCTCAATGAGGGTATTACTTTTCCCTCTGCTAGCTGGGCGGTAAAAGTGGAGTCAATAATTTAATCAAATATGTGGGCTATGTCCAATCGTTTCTTTGGTGTCGAGAGAATCAAAAAAGAACTAGCAGCAGTAGAACCAGTACTCTCGGAACCAACTAATCCTGGTCTCATTATTCAATTCAAAGCATTGGAATGGGTTAGCTAGGGCTAATCGTCTCTAGAGTACTGGTAGTTTGTTCCCACAATGGCACCCGAGTACAACCTTACTCAGGAGCTGGAGAGTATCGGCCACTTGTGGGGAAGGCTCGAACTGCTAGGATTCGTGTTTGCGAGACGGTGGTCCGGGGTCTCGCCGAACCAATGGACCTGTCAGTGCGACATCGCACCCTTACGTATGGAGCGGAATTGAATCGCCGCAGCGTTCCCCGTTACTCCGTTCAAGCCCCGATTACTTACTCCTGGAATGAGGGGAAGCGAGTGAAAAGGGGTGACGGTTGGACGCGCGACATTAGTGGTTCCGGGGTTTTCGTTTTTGCATCGACGCAGCCTCCCGTCGGAGCTTCGCTTCAACTCCAGGTCATCCTTCCGCCGTTCGGAGAATCCGGCCGGATTCTTCGGATTCTCATGGACGCGTCCGTGATTCGCGTCGAAGACCAAGGGGAAGAGACCCAAAAAGCAGGATTCGCTGTGCACGGACGCAACGTGGTTTTGCGGGCGATCAGCGAGGGCGAGACGGAGCAAGAAGCCGAGGACCTGGGCCTGGAAGATTGAAAAGGTATTCAGCGGTTTTCGAGGAACGAAGAAGCAAAAGAAGTTGCCGTTACTCGGACGGAAAAGAGAAGGAGAAGACGGTTATGTACAGCTCAAAGATGAAAAAAGGAATCGTGGTGACTTTGCTGGCGATGGGATTGGCCGTCGCGACAGGAGCACAGCAGAACGATCTGTTGCACAGCTCCGCGGGAACTGCCAACAGCGCTGCCGCCAAGACAGATGATCCGCGACCGGCCTTGCAACACAGGCCGCGGTATCAAGTGCAACGGAGCGACAAGATTACCATCACCTTTCCAATCGCGAAGGAGTACGACCAAACAGTGCTTGTCAGGCCCGACGGGTACATTGCCCTGTTGGGCGTTGGCGACATTCGCGTGGAAGACATGACAACGGACCAAGTGCACGACGCGATCCAAAAAGCCTATGTCGACGCGAAAATCCTGCATGACCCCATCCTTACGGTGGACGTGACGGATTTTCAGAAGCCGCACTATTACGTGGTTGGGCAAGTAAACCGGCCGGGAAAATTCGAGCTCAGGGATGACACGACCGTGACGGGAGCGGTTTCGGAAGCGGGCGGACTGGCCGCGAACACCGCAAAGCACTCCGACGTCGTAGTTTTCCATCGCATTAACAACGACTGGAGTGAAGCAAAGACGGTCAATTTAAAGCATCTTCTGAATTCCAAAAACTTGACAGAAGACATTCACTTGCAGCCGGGCGACATTGTCTACGTTCCACAAAACGGGATTTCGAAATTCAAGTACATCGTGCCGTACTCGTTTCCGCTGGGCCTTTACGCCAGTCCGGCGTTTTGAATTAGCGCTGCACACGAAATTACAAAGAGGAGCACCAAGAATGGTAAAGCCTGAATATACGCGATCCAATGGAATCACCGTTTCCAATCAGTCTCAAACACTACGCGACTACGTCGGTGTGATTTTCCGTCACCGGAACCTGGTCATAAAATCGTTTATCGCCTCGTTTATCGGCGCGACTTTGATCGTCGTGATTTTCGTTGCGAACCGATACCAGGCGGAAATGAAAGTGCTGGTTAATAAGGATCGCTCCGATCCCGTCGTGACTGCGGGGCGTCCCAACGAACAGACGCAGCAATTGACCGACACGATCGCTGAGCAGGACGTCAACACCGAAGTCAGCATCCTGCAGGACGACGACTTGATGCGTGAAGTGGTGCTTGCCAACAACTTGCAGAACGATCGCTTTATCCGTGACTACGTATTGTTCTTCCTCCCGCTAACACAAGAAGAACGGATCGAGAAGGCCGTCAAGAAACTGGAAAAAGACCTCAAGGTGGAAGTGGAAGCTAAGACGAATCTAATCGACGTAACTTACACGACATATTTCAATCGCCAGAAGGCTGCCCGAGTGTTGAGCTCCCTGCAGGATTTGTATCTTGCCAAGCATGTGGCAGTTCACGTTCCGCACGATGCGGAAAGCTTCTTTGACAAGGAGACCGAGCTCTACAAGAGGGGACTGCAGGAGTCTGAAGCGAAGCTGGCCAACTATTCGAAAGAAACGCAGGCTGTTTCGCCGGCACTGGAGCGGGATTATTCCGTGCAGAACATTGCGAACCTCACAGCTACTCTTCGGCAAACACAAGCCGGGATCAAGGAAACCGAAGAACGTATCGCGCATCTGCAAGGCCAACTGAGCAAGGCGCCCGACCGGATCGTAACGCTAGACCACGTATCCGATTCGTGGATGCTCTTGCAACAGCAGAAGACCACGCTATTGAACCTGGAATTGCAACGTACTGACTTGCTTACAAAGTTTGACCCGAACTATCCGTTAGTGAAGGACGTGGATGCGCAAATTGCTCAGACAAAAGCGGCGATCGCGCAGGCGGAAAAGTCGCCCGTCCATGACACCACGACAGATCACGATCCAACGTTCGAATTGATCCGCGAAGACCTGGCCAAATCGCAGGCGCAACTGGCCTCGCTGAAGGGCCTGGAAGCGGGCACCGTTAGTGCAATCGAACGATACCGGTTGAGCGCTGTGAAACTCGACCAGAACTCCATCGAACAGCAGGATTTGTTGCGGCAGGCAAAGGCGGATGAGGACAACTACCTTTTGTATCTCAGAAAGCGCGAAGAAGCGCGAGTTGAGACCGCGCTCAATTCGGACCGCTTTGCAAATGTGGTGATTGCCCAGAAGGCAATCGTTCCGGCGTTGCCAGCATTTTCGCCGCTTCTGGGCATGCTGCTGGCCCTGGTGCTTTCTGGAATGGTGAGCGTGGGATCCGCGTTTACCGCCGAAGTGCTGGATGATTCGATCCGGACGCCGGACGAAGCCGCGAAGTACCTAGATTTGCCAATTTACGCTTCCATTCCAGAAAACAGGTCCTAAAGGAATATGTTTCTCGATTTCTACAAATTGAGCGAACAGCCCTTCGGGGTAACTCCCGATTCGCGGTTCCTATTTTTGGGACTGGAACATCGAGAAGCACTGGCATCGCTGGTTTACACGGCGCGGATGGGCCGCGGTTTTCACGCCTTTATCGCGCCACCGGGGATGGGGAAAACTACCCTGTTGTTCCACTTGCTGGATCATCTGAAGCCAACCGCGCGATCGGCATTTCTATTTCAGACGCAATGCAACAAAAGAGAATTCCTGCGTTATTTGATGGCGGACATAGGGTTGGACATTTCCGATGATTACGTACGGATGCATCTGGACCTGAATCAATTCCTGATTCGAAACGCTGAAGAGGGGAAGCAATTCATTCTTGTCATCGACGAAGCGCAGAACCTGAGCGACGAGGTGTTGGAGGCAGTGCGTTTGCTTTCGGATTTTGAAACTTCGCGCCGAAAGCTGATGCACATCATTTTGACTGGCCAGCCGCAACTGGAAAGAAAGCTGGCACGGCCCAATCTGCTGCAATTGCGGCAGAGGATTTCGCTGATTAGCCGGATGAAGCCGTTAGACGGTCCGGAAGTGCGCCGATACATTGACTACCGATTGCGCAGGGCTGGCCGTGCTGATGGTCAACTATTTGGGACTGAGGCTCTGCGGTTGATCGGGCAATACAGCGAGGGCATTCCGCGGAATATCAATCACATCTGCTTCAGCGCTTTGTCGCTAGGGTTTGCAAACGGGAAGAAAACGATTGACGCGGACCTGGTGGGAGAAGTAATTGCGAGCCGGGAGATTGCGAAAGATCCCACCCCAGAGGGCAGTCAAAGCCGTGAAATTCCTGAAGCCTTACTGGTCGGCCGACCAGGTAAATCTGGTGGCGTGCCTGAGAAGAGCAATCCACTGCCGAAGGGATCGGTAGGGACTCGCTCAGGTAAATGGCCTGCATGGTTTAGGCGGACCGGCACACTCGCAGCAGTTGCCACGGCGATCGCGGCCGCAGCCATTGGATTTGTTGAACATCGTTCACCGCTCGAGGCCAAAGCGGCACAACCCGCAGCGACTTTGGCGGTGGCTCCGGCGATTGAAGCAGTTACTCCTGCTGCACCGACGATACCAGCTGCGAGTGAGCCGCAACCCCGGGCCGAGGAAGCAGCTGTTAAGCCGCGGCGGTCCATCAAAGTCAAACCGAACGACACGCTTTGGCATATCAGTGAATCGTATTTTGGGACAGTGAATTCCCGGATTTTGAATGACATTGCTCGTTTGAACAGCACCCTTAGAGATCCGCATCATCTGCAGGTCGGCCGAACGCTGTGGTTGCCGGCGGCAGATCAGTATCAACTTTCCGGGACTGAGTCGTCCAAAAATCCAGCAGACAAAGAGAGAGGAACACCGTGAGCAAAAACTTTGAGTTGATGCAAAAGGCCGATCAAGACCAGGAAATATTCCTGGATGTGGCGAACGGCAACGGCAACGGTGCGCACAACGGTTTCAAGCCGGCGCGTCCAGCGGACCGAATTACAAAGGAGGAAACGGCGCGGCTAGTGCAGGGCCTCTTTCTGCTTCCTGGCACGGCGGCGCCACGGGTAACGGTTTTCTCCGGCATTGAGAGGGGAGACGGCTGCACTTCGGTGTGTGCGCGTGCAGCAGAAGCACTGATGGCCATGAGCGACGGAACATGCTGCATTGTGGATGCAAACCTGCGCGCACCTGGAGTGCACGAATATTTCCAGATGAAGAACAGAAGCGGCTTCGCTGAAGCGCTGACCAATTCGGGCCCGTTGCGGGAATTTGCACAGCCCATGTATGGCGGAAAGCTGATGGTGATCACTGCGGGCACGAAAGACATCGAGCCATCGGTATTGCTGAGCTCACCGGCTCTGACCGCTCGGATCGCCGAATTGCGAAGAGAGTTTGCGTTCGTGCTGATTGATACGCCGCCAGTGAATCTGTTCAGCGATGCATCCAGCATCGGCAAACAAACCGACGGGGCGGTTCTAGTATTGAACGCGAACTCCACTCGACGCGAGACTGCACGCAGGAGCAAGGCTGAGTTCGAGGGAGCAGGCGTTCCGGTGCTAGGGGCGGTGTTGAATCGCCGGACTTTCCCGATTCCTCAATCGCTCTACGAACGGTTGTAGATCTAGAGCGACTTATTCCTTGCCTGAAAGGGTAGAGATTTTTACTGACTGGGCGCTTCGGATTCCGGCTTTGGTTCACTTTAGTCGCATGGTGCCGGTTTCACGCACTGTGGAGCGCCCAATTCAGAAACCGCCTGAAGCATCGAGGAGGTTGTAACAAAGAGGGTAAGCAGCGGTACGGTCCGAACAGTTACATCCCGCCCTGTAGATGTTCAAGCTGGCCAGCGAGCTGATTAGGAAAAAATGAGTTCGACTTGGGGGGAATTCTTGTCTCAGCGAGCCACGGAATGGGTTACAGAAAACTACGAGGACGAGAACTAGCAGTTCTAGGAAAAGGTTTCGAGATCTGGAGTTTTGAATGCTGTGTATCGAATCAATGAAGGACGCAAGATCGTGAAACGCACTTAAAGTAGAAAGCCAATTGATGCTCTTTCGTCGCCAACTACTCCTCGCAGCATTCAAACTGTCCGATCTCGGACTGCTGGTGTTCGCGTGCTTTCTGGGAAATACGCCCCTGCTTTTCAGCGAAGGATTCGGTTCGTTCTCGCACTTTTTCTCCATACGCATAAAAATTGTGAACTTCGCTCTTTTTGGCGGCCTTCTTCTAGCCTGGCATCTGATTTTCTATTCCTTCGAGCTCTACAAATCGAGGCGGCTGACTTTCCGGTTCGGAGAAACGAACGATCTCTTAAAGGCTGTTGCGATGTGCTCCTTGCTTTTGTATGCGGCGGGCTCTGCATTCCACATGAAGATGATTACGAACAAATTCATGCTGGTTTTCTGGATCTCCGCGAGTGCGCTGGCGGTCCTGAGCCGGATCCTGCTCAAATTTCTCCTGCAGAATATCCGGCTGCATGAAAGGAATCTGCGTCGAGTTCTGATCGTGGGAACGAATACGCGAGCAATGGAATTCTGGCACAAACTGGAAAGGCATCCCGAGCTGGGATATCGGGTGATTGGGTTTGCGGACATGGAATGGGCGGGCGCGGAAGCATTGCGCCGGCAAGGTGGAAAGATCGTCTGCGATCTCGAGCACCTATGGGGCTTCCTGCGAAAGAGCATTGTGGATGAAGTGATCATCGCGTTGCCAATCCGGTCGTTTCATTCTTCAGCGTCGAAAATCGCTCACTTTTGCGAAGAGATGGGGATTATTGTCCGGCTCCCGGCCGGCCTGTTTGATTTGAAGCTGGGTCGAACGACCGTGGAGGAGTATGAGGGAGAGTCCGTCATCTCCATTTATACGGGCGGGGCCAGGAGGGGGGCTCTCATCGCAAAACGCGTCATGGATTTCACTGTGGCGCTCGTTTTATTGGCGATCCTTTCGCCGTTGCTCATTGTCGTGGCTCTTTGGATCAAGATCGGTTCCCCAGGACCAATTTTTTTCCGACAAAAGCGGGTGGGGCTGAACAAGCGATTGTTCCATATCTGGAAGTTTCGCACGATGGTGCAGGACGCTGAAGCCAGGTTACAGAACCTGGAAAAGCACAACGAAGTTGAGGGGCCGGTTTTCAAGATTAAAAATGATCCACGGATTACTCCGATTGGGAGATTTCTAAGAAAGACCAGCATTGATGAGTTGCCGCAATTGCTGAACGTTTTGCTCGGGGATATGAGCCTGGTGGGACCGAGGCCCCTTCCCGTACGGGACTACGACGGTTTCGATCAGGATTGGCAGAGACGCCGATTCAGCGTGACACCGGGAATCACTTGCCTCTGGCAGGTAAATGGGAGAAGTCATCTGGGCTTCGATAAGTGGATGAAGCTCGATATGCAATACATCGATGAGTGGTCCTTCTGGTTGGACATTGAAATATTAATACGCACAATACCGGCGGTCTTAAAGGGATCTGGAGCGGCCTGAAATAACACGCGGACGAAGCAAATGAACTAACGAAGTTGACTGGGAATACGAGTGAACAAGAACGAGGAGGGCAGATTGCAGACAGTGAACATCGTCTCTGGGATTAGAACAAGGCCGATCTCACGGCTCGCGATCGTCGTGTTTTTCTTTCTTGCGGGAGCCATGCTGTTCATGATGACGATGCAACTGCTCTCGAAGGTAGAGGCGGAGCAATTGGTTGTCTATTGTGGTTATGGACTATTGCTTTCGTTCCTTGCTTATTCGAGTTTTGCGCACGCCCGCGGACGAACCATTGCGGAATCCACGACCACGTTTGCCGTCTTGCGGGTGGTCTGGCTGTTTCTGCTCATTGACGACGTTATTTTCAATTTTGGAAGACAGAACCCGCTGAGTAGCGAGTTGCAGGGGAAATTCACGTCCGCGGCCTATGGCGAAGTGATTTTGTGGATGGTCTCGGCGGGAATCCTGACGATCATTACCCTGCCAAGGCTTAAAGAAATGCTGCCACTTGTTTTCACTGGCCCTTATAAATGGATGACGATCTTCCTGCTGGCTTGCATCGGGTCAGCGGTGTACTCGGTCTCGCCCGGCTATTCCCTTGCCTGGTCGTTTAAATTGGCCATCGATGTGTGGATGGTGCTTTTGCTTTGCATAAGTACTCATGATGAAGGTGGGATTCGAAGTCTGCTGAACACCACAGCGCTATCGATTGGCATTGTTCTCTTGATGGCGCTGGTGCAAATCCCAATTGACCCAGAGAATTCATTCCTGGACGGCCGTTTGGGAGGAATCGCTTACCCCACTGTTTTATCGGAACTGGGGGGACTGCTTCTACTGATATCCCTAGTGTCCTTTGGTTTGGACAGAGCGAAGTGGAGCGTGCCAGCTGCGGTGCTAGCAAGCACGGTGATGATGCTCGGAGGAGGAAAAATCGCGATCGTGGCAGCTATCCTCTCCGTCGGGATATTTTTTGTCCTGCAGCGGAAGGCAGGGGCCGGAATGATGGTAGTTGGCGGTCTGGGTGCCATCGGAATCGCGGTGCTGCTCTTGACTCCCACCGGGGGATATATCGCGAAGTATGCCGCTTCGGATAAAGCTGGAAGTTTGACAGGACGGGTTGAACTCTGGAAAGCGCAGCTACCGGAAATCAAAGCGCACATTGTCCTCGGACACGGCTATCTGGCTTCGAAATTTGTGCCCGCGCCCTTTAAGCAAGGCGATTGGCAAGTGGGGAGCCTGCACAACGCCTATCTGGATGTTCTGTACAACCTCGGCCTGACCGGCCTGTTCATACTTTTGATGATGCATTACTGGATCGTGCGAAATCTACTTTATGTAAGGAACCACAGTGGGGACAACGGAACGTTTGCGCTTGCCTGCGGACTGTTAGCGATCTATTTGAATTTGCTGATCAACAGCCCTTTTGCGGTGCCATTTGGCGGGCGGCCTTATGCGTTTTTCATGGTTTTTCTGGCCCTGCTGGGACTAAGTTACCGACTGCGACAAATGATGGTGGTGTTTGAAGCGGAACATGCAGTGCGATGAAGGCAAAGAGGAAACTGCGCAATGAATGATGGCAGCGAAATCTACGAGTTGCAGGAGCGGGATAGCTTGCGGACAACTGCGGAAAACTCTGTCCTGCCGCTTTTCGCGCAGAAAGAGGCCGAGAAGCTCTCGAGAAATGTCCCTGAGATGCCGGAGTTTTCGATTCTTGGGGTTCGGGTTCACGCTGTGCAGATTCCCGAGGTTGTGGCGTGGATGGAAAATGTAATTAAAGGGCGTTTGGTTGGCCGATTTGTGTCAGCGACGGGCATGCACGGGATTACGGAAGCGTTGCATGATCCCGGATTCAAACGGGTTTTGAACGAGGCGGATCTGGTTGTCCCCGATGGAATGCCACTTGTCTGGATTGGGCGGGAACGCGGGTTTCCTTTGCGTCGAAGAGTTTACGGTCCAGAGTTAATGGACACGTTCTGCCGTGAGACTGGCAGTAAGTACACGCATTTCTTTTATGGCGGGGCTCCCGGTGTACCCGAGCAACTTGCGGGGACAATGAAGCGGCGACATAAGATTCAGATTGCTGGCTGCTGGTCGCCACCCTATCGAAAACTCAATGCGTCGGAAGAGTTTCAACTGCAGGATATGGTCGCTGCGGCGAAACCGGACGTGTTGTGGGTTGGACTGAGCACGCCGAAGCAGGAACGCTGGATGCACGCGCATCGCGATTCCCTTCCGGTCCCGCTGATGGTGGGCGTGGGCGCAGCATTCGACTTTCACACTGGAAGAGTGAAGCAGGCGCCTCGCTGGATGCGGGAAAATGGTCTTGAGTGGCTATTCCGGCTGGTGCAGGAGCCGCGACGACTTTGGCGCAGGTACATTTTGAACGGGGGCGAATTTGTCTGGAATGTGGCACTTGAAAAAATGAAGGTAAAAGAATACTCGTGATTCGGCCTTTCGAACGTTGCCTGAGAGGCGAAATTAGAATTGGGTGTTCGAAGCTGGGATGCTATAGCTGGTCGGGTTGAAAAAATCGAGCTTGGGAGAATGAACGTGGGGACGAATAAAACAATTCTAGTGACAGGTGCGGGTGGTTTTATTGGCGGCGCGCTTATTTCGGAGCTGCGAGCCCAGGGAAACCGGGACATACGGGGAATAGACGTCAAACCGCTCGACGAATGGTACCAGCGTTTCGACGGTGTGGATAATCTCTCTCTGGATCTAAACCTCCTGGAGAACTGCGAGAGGGCGGCCGAAGGCACAGGAGACATCTATAACCTGGCGGCCAATATGGGGGGGATGGGGTTCATCGAGAATAACAAAGCCCTGTGCATGCTCTCGGTACTCATCAATACTCATATGCTCCAAGCGGCTCTGAAACGCGGGGCAAAGCGATTCTTCTATGCCTCATCTGCCTGCGTGTATAACGGGGATAAACAAAAAACCTTTGAAGCTCCCTCACTGAAAGAAGAAGATGCCTACCCAGCACTTGCGGAAGACGGTTACGGTTGGGAGAAACTTTTTTCGGAACGGATGTGCCGGCACTTTCGTGAAGATTTCGGAATCTATACACGCGTTGCGCGGTTTCACAATGTCTACGGCCCGTGGGGAACCTGGTTTGGCGGCCGCGAAAAAGCACCAGCGGCGATTTGCCGAAAAGTGATTGAAGCCAAGCTCAGTGGCAAGCACGAAATTGAAATCTGGGGCAGCGGCAATCAAACCCGAAGCTTCATGTTCATTGATGACTGCACCGATGGCATTCAGAGAATTATGAATTCGGCGATTCTGGAGCCGATCAACCTAGGGTCGAGCGAGGCCGTCACCATCAACCAGTTGGTGGATGTGACGGAAGAGATCGCGGGGATTCGATTGAAACGGAATTATGATTTGGGGGCACCGAAGGGTGTCAACGGCAGGAACAGCGATAATACCCTGATCCAAAAGCATCTCCGCTGGGAGCCGGGAACTCCCTTGCGGATCGGTATGGAGAAGACGTATCGCTGGATTTACGATCAGTATATGGCAAGGGAACGGGGCGAAGCGGGAGTAGTCCGCGAATCTTTTGTATCCCAGTAAAAGTTGACGTTCTTGCAGACTGGCGGGCAGACAACAGACACACTGGCCGCCTTTGGGCAGATGCTTCTCGAACTCTTGGAATTAATTACCTGCTCAAACTTCTTTTGGCGGATTACTTCAGCAATCCATAAACATCCAGGTGGTCTTGCGTACCAAAGTAGACCTTACCGTTGGCCACGATAGGAACGGCGAATTTGACGGGCAGGTCCGCTTGATCCCGATTGTTCGGCGCCTGGTCGCTGCTGTAGAGAAGATCGGCAAGATTCGTCGCGTCGTAAGCCCGCAAGACAACTGGGCCGACCTGATTTGTATGTATCGTGGGAAGTTTCCTTCCAAAGTAGTCTCGCCAGAGGGCGGGATGAACCAGCATATTGAGCGTCCTCCCAACGAACGCTACGAGAGCCTTCGGGTGACGGACAATGCTTAGTAATCTCTCGGCGTAAGCGCGAGCTCCAGTGGGAGTATCGCCCATGTTTTTGGCAAGAATCCAAACAATCCCGTCTTTAGTGCCATTCGACGAAACCACAGGAGAGGATCCTGGCGGACCGAAAAGTTGCAACGATTGTGAACTCGGGAGGGGAGAGAGAAAGCCATTTTCAAGCGTATAAGCTTTCAGTTTCGCGAGCGTTGCCCCGAAATATATCCAAGTGTGCGAGGAGTCTTGCCAAACGGCGGGAGTGGAAAAAACAGGATTCAAGACGGACGGGAGCAATTGAACAATCTGAGTGCTTCCAGTTGCCTGAAAATGACCAAGATTGTCGCGATTCAGCAGGTAGATTGTTCCATCTTTTCCGGAGCCGACAAGGAGATGGGGATGAGTGGATATCTGATCGGGAAGGAGGGCGAGACCTCCTGATCCAAGGTCCAAGTTCAACGCGTCTAATTTTTTCTGAGTACTGGGAGTAAAGTAGTCCAGCAACTTCAGGCCATTATTTGTCTGCTGCAACTTTAGAAAACTATCGCCATGATTTGAGCCACCGGTTTCAGCGTCGAATGTTCCGTCGCCTGTGATGAGGAAAATATGATTATCGGTGTCAATCGCCGGAGCGGCGCCGGATTCCCAAATTCCACCGTTCTCGCCACTAGGAGTTGTCAGAAAAATACCCGTATGCTTTAGCGTTTTGGCATCGAAACTGAAGAGCCAGCCATGAAAATCTCCATAGTCACAATCGGAACCGAAGCCCATGACTATGTTTCCGTTTACCAGTGCGAGTCCCGGACGTTGCAGATTCAATGTCGGATCGAAAGCGATTTTCTTTTCAGTACCGCCCACAACCGGAACGCGCACGGTACCCACAATCGCGACGGGGCTTCCGGGTCGCTCTGCCCCGGTTCTAAAATCCAAAGCATGCAGGTGGTAAGAGAACTTGCTGGGTTCCTCGAAGTTGCGGGCGACAACGTATAGCGTGCCGGTAGCGAGATCGATTACGGGTGTGCTGGTTACTCCGATATTGGGCTCGATGCTGGTGCAATTTCCTGGGACCTGTTTTATTGACGGTACCGGTGGGCCGAGGTGAGCGCTCCAGATCGCTTCGCCTTTCGGATTTTCCGCGTCGAATGCGTAGACAGTGTTGTTTTCAGTAGCCGCGTACACGAGATTATGAATCCCGAGGCCGGGGACAGTTACGTTCGGAACGTACAAGGGCTGAGCATAGAGGTTGCCGTCGACAGGAATGGTGAAAAGTTTTCCAAAAGCGTAGCTGTTTACGTTGCTCAGCTTCAGTTTGACCTCATTGAGGTTCTGCCCGGTTCGAGAGAGGTCGCTACGGTAACTGAGTACTCCCTCAAATCCGTTGACATCCGGAGTGACCGTCAGAAAAGCGGCCGTCGAAATGTTCCCGATGGCTGCGCGGATAATCGTGGGAGCGGTTGAGTCGACTTGCTGAGTGGTGACGATGCCTGCGTTTGTAATCGCAGCAATGGCCGGGACGGAGGAAGACCAGTCGGCGGATCTGGTAACGTCCCCGGTGCTGCCGTCTGAATAGATGCCGGTTGCGTGAAAAATGACCCTGCGACCCTTAGCAATCGAGACGTCGGCGGGAGCAATCGCGATGGCGACAAGCGTGAGCGGCCCGACACTTACCTCGGTCCACCCACCTTGCGATTCGTAGATGGCTTGAATCCGCGCCTTCCCATCTTTAAGAGCTGTTGCCAATCCGCCGGCGTTTATTGCAACGGCAGTCGAGTCCGAAGAACTCCATACCGCTTTGCTTGTGAGATCTTTTTTGGAACCGTCCGAATAATGACCTGTTGCTGTGAACGACTTCGAGGAGTTCAAGGCAATAGAAGTCGTCTGGGGAGTGACGGAAATCGCGATGAGAACAGGCGTTCCAGGTGCTTCTTCCACCCCAGAGTGGGCAAGATAGATTCGGGCGGAAAGCAGAAGAACTGCGAGAAGCAAGCCGACTAGAACGAGGGAAAATGTCAATTTCCGAAGAATAGTCATGAATTCAGAAAGCTCTTCGCGGTGGCGGACGCACCGTCAATGAGTAAATCATGATATCACTTATCATTCGGGAAACCACCAAGGGAACTCGTGCGGTGTGTCATTTTTCAAACGGGGCAATGGGTCCCAATGCCAACATCCGATCTCGTCGGCCCAGGTCCCTATCGACCGGTTAGTCCCCCTCTCCCAACGTTGAGTTGAGCAATCAGAAAGTCGCCTACAAGCAGAACCATAAGGAGTTAACTGAGTTCGTTTTGTAATTCTTGGGTATTTTCTGGCGTGGGAACTGTGAGCTAAACGATACGCTCCAGAGACACAAAGTCGCACTCTTCCCGGGCGCTTTTTCGCCAACCGCAGAATGTTACTTCCGGGAACCGAATCAGCCAGAGATATTGACGTTGAGTGTCGGGGCCGCGGGCTGACCTCTGCGCATGCGCTGCAGCCGCTCGAGTTGGTTCAACGTGCGATCGAAATCGCGTTCAAGGCTCGCGCTATATCTAAGGATACGATCCAGTCTTGGGGCTTCGGGAACATTGGCAGCCTTGGCCTCCATTCTCTCGCGAATCTTTTCCATTTCTCCGGTCAGTCTTGCAAAGTGCCCGAACCTATCAACTAGCGTTTCCAAGTGTTCGAGATATTTTGCTCGACGTACTTCAAGCGGCTTATCGAGTCCCTTGAATGCCTCATTGTGAATCACACCTGAGGGGTCACGATACAAATTGTACACAATTTGATAGTTACGATAGTTCATTGTGCCAAATACTCTCAAAATAGTATGGGAATCTACTTCTGGCTGAAAGCCCCGAATGGCAATGTTCTCTTTTAAATTTTTAAGCAGTTCCATAGCACTTTCTACGCTGGCCAGGTTTTGGAAATCACCCAAGAGACCATGACTGGAGAATTTTTCTGCGGTCTCCAATTTCAAGGTTTCTTCTCTATTCAGTCTGTCCCGCTCCGCTTTTGGAGTACCGGGTAGACGGCCGCAGTTATAGTAGACTGCCTTATACCTCCCATGCGCTCTGTCGAATGCAAATCCAAGACTGCCGAGGGGACTCACATCCTTCCAGCGGAGTATATGACGCGCCCATCAAATGTCATCTTCCTGCTCGCGGTCCTCTCCAGCGCGATCTTATTAGCACCGTTCCACTGGGAGGTTATTGGCGGCACGGAGGTCACCCGAATCGCGGCGTCGATCGCTAGTGGTCGAGGGTTCAGTTCTCCGTTCTCGCAGCCCACAGGACCTTCCGCGTGGATCCCTCCGCTTTATCCATACCTGCTGGCGGGTATCTTTTGCGTGTTCGGCGCGTTTACGGCAGCCTCCTACTGGGTAGCTGTAGTACTGAACATAATTGTGCACGCATTTACGTGCGTCGTCCTTTATCGAGGGGCCGGTGAAACGTTCGGCCCGCGCGTGGGTTTGCATGCGGCAATGGCATTAGCCAGTTTCCCTCTTCTCTTCTATCCTCTTGTGCTTCTCCACGTGCTGGGCGGCTACGGCGGACAGGGCCTGTTCATCCCGCCGAACATGATTTGGTATACGCATCTTTCAGAGCTGAGTATCGTGAGTCTAATCTGGCTTACACTGCGACGGCCCCACTGGGTTTTCTATGGAATAGCCTGGGGCACTATAACTCTCATCAACCCGACAGTTCTCAGTATGGCGCCTGCGTTTCTGGCATGGCGAAGGTGGTATCACCGGGAAAGTTGGCGGACTTTGGGGTTGTCCTTGGCCACAGCAGCCTTGTGTGTTGCGCCATGGCTGGTGCGCAACTACGAGGTATTTCATCGTCCGGTCTTTATTCGTGACAACTTCGGGGTCGAATTGAGAGTGGGCAATCAGCCGGGCAGCCGGGGGCAATGGAAGGCCAGCGTTCATCCCGACCAGAGCACATATGAACTAGAACGCATGGTTGAGATGGGGGAAGTCGAGTACGCCAGGGCCTCTGGACAAGAGGCAATGGAATCAATCCGGTCACGGCCGGGAGAGTTTGCACGCGACACGATCTTGCGAATCGCGTATTGGTGGATCGGCCATCCGCTCACATCGCAGAGGTTGCATACCCTGATATTTTTGAAATACCTGCCGCAGTTAACGTTTTCATTGCTGACGCTATATGGAGCTTTCCGCGTTCTGAGACAAGGAAACAAGAAATCACTCCTATTTGTTGCCGTACTCCTCTTTTATCCGCTCATCTACTACGTGACGCACACATTCACAAGCTATTTGTACATTTACCCTATCCAACCAGAAATGCTGGCGCTGGTTATGGCTGGGCTTTCGTTACCAAACAAGCTTGGCGTTCCTCTTATAACGCATTGGACCACTCCGTCAGGGCGAAGTGCTTAGCGCAATATTTGGTGCGAGGTGAGTGAAGCACGGGTACCGGCTAGGTGTGGATCAGATTTGGGGAAGAACGTAAAGTCCACTGGCTCGCCCACGGGAGGTTCTTCCTAACTTGTGCAAGAATCACAGCACGTCAAAATGCCTTCCTCTATTCTCCACCTGAGGCTGTGAAATTTGTGAATCCGTAATTTTCATTATCTCCTACCGCGCCACCCCAGTTCCAGAATCCCATGCCGGGGCTACCGTTCGTATAGGTGCTGTCAGTGGTCTGACAATATTTTGTACCATTGATATACAAGGCAAGCGTGCTTCCAAGGGCAGTGGCCTTAATGATGTCTCCATTGTGCAAACCCGGGCCCCCCGTCGTGCAAGTGTCCTTCGTCAGATATGTAAAATCATTTAGGGGCCCATTCCAGCGAACGATACCCAGATATTGCGACCCATCTGATGTCACCCGATAGTCAAACTCGTAACCTGTGATGCGGTGCGCGGTAATTTTAGTTCGAAGTCGCAACTCCACTTCTTCTGCGATTGCATTTGTCTGATTCACAGAGTAAACGGTGGCCTGAGCCATCTGATTTGGTCCCCAAGTGCCCGCCAGAACTACGGTCGAATCATCGAAGGGCGGAGCCCCAGACACATCGGTGCCGAATGCAAGGCCTGCTATTGACTGCACGTCTCCCCAATCACGACCCATCGTACGACCATTAATCCATCTTCCACCCTCGGAAATTGGGTTTTCGGTTGTGGGAAAATTCGTGCTGTAGGATTGTTTCTGCCCTCCGCTACGTCCCTGACCATCGCCATCTCGGCGCCCGTTGCCGCCCCCTCGGTTCGAGCAAGTCGCCAAAGTGAGGCAGATTAGTAGCGAGGCAGGTAACACCAGCGCGAGCCGAGATCTGGATATGCGAAAGAGTTTCAAAGATGTTGTCCTTTATTCACCAAGGGTGGCCGTAGAGATTGCCGTCGATTGGAATCGTGAAGAGCTTGCCAAAGGTATAGCCGTTTACGTTGCTCAGTTTTAGTTTGACTTCATTGATGTTTTGCCCGGTACGGGCGAGGTCGCTATGGTAGATCAGCGCTCCCGCGAATCCGTTGGCATCCGGAGTTACCGTTAAAAAAGTAGCCGTGGAAATATTCCCGATGGCTGCGCGGACTATCGTGGAAGAGGTTGAGGCGACTTGCTGGGAAGTGGCAAGGCCGGCGCTTGTGATCGCAGCTACGGCCGGAACTGATGAAGACCAATTGACGGACCTGGTAACATCCTCGGTCCTGCCGTCCGAATAGATGCCCGTTACGTGGAAAGCGACAATCCGGCCCTCGGCAATTGAGACGCCGGCAGGGGCAATCGCGATTGCGACCAGAGCGGATGGTCCCACACTGACTTCCGCCGATCCGCCCTGCGACTCATAGATAGCTTCAATCCGGGCGGCCCCTTCTTTGAGAGCCTTCGCAACCTCGTCGGCGCCAATTCCGACGGCCGCCGAATCCGAAGAAGTCCACGTCGCTCTCGTGGTGAGATCTTTTTTGGAGCCGTCCGAATAGTTGCCTGTGGCAGTGAATGCTCTCGACGGGTTTAAGTTAATTGAAGTTGTCTGGGGAGTGAGGGAAATCGAAATGAGAACCGGCGCTCCGGGCGCTTCTTCCACCCCGGAGCGGGCAAAATAGATTCGAGCGGAAACCAGGAGAATAGCGAGAAGCAAGCCGATTAGAAGGAGGGAAAATGTCAATTTCCGAAGAACAGTCATGAAGTCAGCAGACTCTTCGCGGCTGCGGAGGAGGCGCCTCTGAAAGGTAACCTATGATATCACATAAGATTAGGAATCCGCCAAAGGAACCCCATGGACGAGGCTTCCCTCCCGACTTTGTTGCCTTCTTTCGAAGGAATCGTGCTCTGTTACGTGTAACTCCATTCACGTGGGTAGTGTCCAGAGTTTTTCGCACATTTGTTGAGTCATAGGGCCTGGTGCTGCTCGGCTCCCCCGAGGGGGAGCCGAAAGTTTTTGCGCGGGCGGGTCATGCTGCTTCGCTCGCTTCGGAGAGCCGGTTCATGTCCAAGTAGCGCCGCGTGCCCCACTTCGTGCCGGCCACGTGGCGCAACCGTGCTGCCGCCAGCATCAGCGCTGATTTGCCATCGGGAAAACGCTCCCACCGCATGGTTCTTCGTCGCACTTCACGCAGCAATCTTTCCAACGGGTTGTTCGTTCGCAAACTACCCAGTGCTCGCGTCGGAACGCGTAGTAGTACAACGTCTCCTCGATCCCCGCCACCATCAGCGCTGCCATAGTGCCTCCGGATAAAATTCACGGTAATAAGTAAACGAGTTGTTGGACATACTTTGGGGCCGCGCTGTTGTGAACGGTACGATTGCCGTCAGGCAAGACTCCGGTCGCTCGGCGACTTCAGCCGCATATTCTTCCGGTTTCTGATATCCCAACGAACTGCGTGGACGCACAGCGTGGGAATCCTGTCGCTCGCCAGAATGTCACGCGCGAAATCCATCGTCCGCATCCGATTCGCCGGTCCCGGCAGTCCCAACGGTAAGTGTTTCAGCATGAAATCGCTTGCAGCTTCCAGGTCTCATTCCATATCTAACGCATTCCAAACAGCGCATGCTTTACTCCAAACATCATTGTCTTTGGTTGTCCTGAGGGTTGCTGAGGTGTTTATTTGCCAGAGTACTTCATACGAATCGCGACCAGACGCGGGGACTCGAGCCCCTCGAACGGCAAACTATTTTGGGTTCCGACAGCTCCGGCCTCAACCGCGTTCCCATTTTGTGAGAGTCGCTCTAGCAAGGCGTCTTCAGGATCGTAGTATCTCAGCTCATATAGAACTAACCAAACTGTTCTTTGTTCGGGCGGTGTCTCTATGCTAGCAGCTATAGTTTCGAGATCGGATTTGTGCACAACCGGTCCGGCCCAACCCTTATACGCTTGTCGTTCCCACCAATGATAAACGGACTCGGGAAATCCCAATTCATTTGGATGGAACCCCTCTTGCCGGGCATAGTAGTCGAACACCACCTGCCCGTATAAAGCGTCGAAGACGACGACGTCGTTTGGCCGATAGTTGTGCGAAACTGAGGCCACGAGTTGGCTCCAGCTGCGTAGGTGTGTCGTGGTATCCCGCCGAACGAATCCGGCCGTATAGATAACGAGAATGAGTACTCCTATGGTTCTTGCAATTAGGGACCAGCGGGACTGTTCACAAACCTGAATGGCTCGGGCCACTGCAAGAAACAAAAGCGGCAGGAGTGGAAGAAAATAACGCGGCTGGGTTAAATCCAGAAAAACCATTCCTCCTAACAGAAAAAAGCCAGAGATTAGAAAAAGTCGACATGTAGCATCCCCAGTGAGGGCCAGAAAAAGCACCCCGATCAGAACAAGAACAATGGGAAGTCCCAATCCAATCAGAGCAATGCTCGAGTGACGCGGATACAGGCCGATTGCTACTCCGGCTGTGTAAACGTAGGTCGGCAGCCGTTTTCGCAACGTCGGCTTAGGCGGCGCCTCGTGAAATGTCAGCGAGGTGGGATCCTCATAACTCATCGTCAGCGCGCGATCCTCTGACAACCTTTGCGCGTGTTGATGGAACATGACCGGTATCCACGGAGCGATCAAGGCGAGCGTGAGAAAACCAGCAAACCCAAGTCTCAACAGCTGATCCGTACGAAATCGAGTCGAAATACACCAATCGACAAACAATGCGGAGACGATGAACAGACCGAGGTAATGCGTGTAGTAAACCAAAGCCGCCGCGAAGCTATACAGAAAAGAGAGAAGCCAGCTTGGGTTCGTTTCACTCGTCACGATGCGGTGAATACTCAGAACGCCAATGACCGCGCACACGAGCAACATGTACATACGGACTTCGAGGGAGTAATCGAACAGGATTGGTGAGAGAGCGAACAGCAAAGTGGAAAAAGAAGCTGAACGCGCTCCCAGCCACTTGCGTGCCAGAAAGAAGAAGCCAACCATTCCGGCAGAAAAGAGCACCACGGAGAAAAGGCGCAGGGCCGCTTCGGAACCGCCCACCAACCGCACCCATGACCACAGGAGAACATTAAATAGAGGCGGGTGAACGTCTCCCATACTGTATTTCAGCATTTGTTGGAACGGCAAGTTGGCCAACAATGCCGAATAAGTCTCGTCCAGCCATAGTTCCCTGGAACCAAGCCGGAATAACCGGGCAATGATGCAAACAACGATCGCGAGTGCAATGGCAACACGTACGGCTAGTTCTATGAAGTTGGCCTGAGATTTGTCTCGGGGGGTGTGGGAAGCACGCCGAAGGTCTGTCGCTGGCGGCGCTCCAGGCGCCTGCTCAAGTTGTTTGCCAGTCCCAAGCGAAAAGGAAAGCATGGCGACCCTCAATCAAGAGAGCGATTCTCGGTCTTCGCTGAGCCCGCCTCGGGACACGCAACTTACGGTCTATCCCATCAGGAACCGAGTTCAAAGGCAGGGTGTAATCATGGCCGGGGGTATAGAGACGGAAGTATAACACGCTGCATGTAAAGTCGCCTCATCCTATGCGGTGGGGCGACTCCTGTTGCGGCGAATCGATTGCGAGGAAAATTCGACCACGAATCGGTCACCTCACAATTCAGCAGCAGAGGGCTTCTACATCAGAGTTCTCCGGTTGGGATTTCGCTAGGATTTGCGAGACCGCAAGTGAACGAACTTTTCTTACTGCGGTGTCAACGTGAGATCGTCAAAAGTCACCGAGTATCCCGAGCTGTTTGCATTCTTTCCCGTAACCGTAAATTTGAATGAGTAGGCTCCCCCCGCCGGGAAATTGAAGTTCCCGTAATCGTTGACCGCATACCCTTCCGCCGGGGCGTATTGATCCAGCGTGGAACCAAAAGTCGCACCATTGATCGCCAACTGGGATATGCCGCGTGCACTATATTGCTTGTATGAGAGTTTTACATCATATATTCCGGCGGCCGGAATGTTGACCGTGAACACCACGTTGTCCCCAGCCTTCGCAGCAGCAAGGATCATCCCGTTTTGATCCGGGAAACCGGTGTACGTGAATTGGCTAAGTGTTGGCCCGGAGCTCGCCCCGGTCAATGCCGTCGCCGCGTACACGATAGGCGCCTTGCCAGGAGTAGAGGAGCTGGAGTAGCTCCATGCAAGAATATCTTGGGTGGCCGTAGAGCCCCCGGTGCCTCCAGTAAATCCGACTAGTGCAGTGTTGGCGCCGACCGTGGCTGGTATGTTGATCGACCAAGAAGTGGTGAACGTCTGCGAAGGGTTCGTGGTGTCTGTAATCGTGATGGTCAGCGTCGAATCCTGATAGTTGAGATGAACCTTAAAGACGTGTCCACTATGTAAATCCACGCTGCCACCGAGTGTCACCGCCGGAACCGTGGGTGACGCTCCATTCGTATAAATGCCGGTTGAATTCGTTCCTTCTCCAGCGTTGCTATAAAGATCAAATTTGAGCGCGAAGCTCTTGCCAATCGGTTTATTGCCGCTGCCTGAGCCGTTAGAGACCTGGTCGGGCCCATAGCCAAGTCCGCCGCCTGACGGCCCAACTGCTGTTGTTCCGGCATTCTGTACCACAAAGGCAAATCCGTCCGCGCTTGGCGCCGTCAACTGAAAAGTGAAGTCGCTTGTGAAGGTCTGCACGTTGACGGGAACGCTGTACCATGCGCTCCCTGCTTCGTTAGCGCCTCCGTCGGTCAACCTCAATCGCGTACCGTTCAGGTTCGCGCTTTGATTGAGCGACAGGCCGCTCGGCGTAAACCCAGCGGAGTAGTTCACCGAGTTTGCGGAACTGATCGTGTAAGTGGCGTTACCCACCGGGCTTTGCGCGAATCCCGGCGCGGTTGCGATGGCCTTAATTGTAGTGGCGCCGGTTACACTGATGGCGCCGACATATTTTGCCGATCCCGTAGTCGGCGTGCTTCCGTCGATTGTGTAATAAATGACTGAGCCGTTCGTCGCATCCGCAAGCGTCACAGATTGAGTGGTGGTGAAGCTTCCGCCAGCTGGACTGAAGGTTGGCGTCGCTGCTGCAGTTAGAGTATTTATCGTATATGCCGCGCTGGTCACATTGCTGTCGAAGAATCCACTGGCCGTGGCGATAGCCAGGACAGTCTTCGAACTGCTCACCGTGATCGGCCCGGTGTATCGCGTTGAATTTTTTGAGGGCATCGAGCCATCGGTAGTGTAATAGATCACCGCACCAGCCGAACTCGTGCTGATCGTCACAGTTTGCGCAACCGTGTAGGTTCCTCCCGCCGGCGAGAACGAGGGACTCGCCACTTGCGACTCAATCATCAACGCCGCGCTGCCGACGCCACTCTGGGCATTCGAGGCGGCTTTGGCGATCGCCTGTATCGTTTGCGACGAGGTAATGGCTAGCGGTCCGCTGTACTGCGCGGAGGAAGTGGTTGGGGTAGTGCCATTCGTTGTGTAATAGATGGTGGCGCCGGGCGTGGAGTCGCTAATAGTCAGTATCTGGGTGCCCAAATAGGTTCCTGTGCCAGGCGAAAAAATTGGAGTCGCGGTCGCTTGGGTGCCAGTGGAAGAGAACGTCCACGACCCAATCTTCTGACTTGAGGTTTGTCCACCAGTTCCGCCTGTGAATCCCACGTAAGCCGTTGGTCCCCCAACCGTTGTTGGGATATCCACCGGCCAGCTTGTCGAGAACGTCTTGCTCGTCACAGGATCGGTAATAGTGAGAGATAGAGTCGTTCGGTCGTACACTACGTGCGCAGAAAACGTGGAGCCACTGTGAAGATTAATTCCTGAAGGCGTCAGGTCAGTAAAGGGCGTCGTCGGGGACGCACCATTTTTGTAAAGCCCCGTCGAATTAGGACCTTCCCCGCTGTTGTCATATGTATCGAATTTGATCGCAACGCTCTTCCCGATGCCAGGTGTTCCTCCGGAATTGGCCGGCCCATAGCCAAGTCCACCTCCGGAAGGTCCCAGGGCGGTCAGCCCGGAGTTTTGGATCGTGAATGTGATTCCGTCCGCTCCAGCGTTGGAGAGTTGGAAGGTAAAGTCCGTCGTGAAAGCCTGAATGTTCAAGGGCGTGTCATAAAACGCGCTTCCAGCCTGGTTCGCTAAGCCGCTCGTCAATTGCAGACGCGTGTCGTCAAGGCCCACGCTGCCATTGAACGTCATCGCGGAGCTGGCGGTACTGAAACCGCTGCTGAAGTTGAGCCCTGTTCCAGGCGAGGAGATCGTATACGAGCCGCTTGCCACCGGACTTGTACTCAGCCCTCCCGCAGTCGCGACTGCTTTGAGCGTGGCAGTGGCACTGATCGGCACGGGCGCGGTGTACGTTTTTGTGGTGCCAGCTCCGGGGTTTGGCGTGGTTCCGTCCACGGTGTAATAAATCATGCTGTTCGGTGTCGCATCAGAAATCGTCACCGATTGCGCCGAAGTATAGCTCGTCGGCGGAGGATTGAACGTCGGCGACAAAGTCTGCGTCTGCAGGGTGTAGGATTGGCGGTCGATCTGGCTTTGCAAAAATCCCGTGGCGCTAGCTATAGCCGAGATCGTTTCCGTGCCGGTCACTGTAAGGGGCCCGCCGTAAAGGGTTGATGTCGTCGTTGGTGTGCTGCCGTCGGTGGTGAAGTATATTTTCGCGTTAGGCGTGCTGTCTGTCATCGTTACCTGAATGGGCTTGCTGAACGACTGACCGGCCGGGCTAATTACAGGACTGGCGGCTTCGGCTACTCCGCCAAGCAAGCCGAAAACGCTGAGCTGAGTTTCCGTTCCGACATAAACTTTTCCGTTCGCGATCGTCGGAGTGACAAATTTCACCGCGGGACCGGGATTGTCGGCCGTTGCATTTGTTGCACTCGAGTACAGCAGCTTCGCGACATTGGTTGCATCGTGCGCATATAGAGTGGTGGCGCCCTTTGTTCCGAAGTTGTCGGTTTTCAGAGACCACACGATACCATTTGTTGTTCCGTTGGCTGAAATCGACGGTGAAGGGCTGTACGTGCTCGCGCCTTCGGCCGACACCGATGTTGGCGACGAGGATGTGAAAGTTCCGTTAGAAAATCCGAACGATTTCAGATGGTCGTTTTGACCCCAGATGTAAACATTGCCGTTCCAATACGCCGGCGCGCCCCACAATCCGCCAGTACTCGCCTTTTGCCCGGGGTCTGTAGAATTGTTTGGATTGTAACCGCCTAAGTTTTCGCGATTCAAAACGTAAACGATTCCGGATTTACCAAGCTGTACCAGTTGGTGATTTCCGCCGCCGCCACCCACCGCATCCGGCAGCAGAAGGACTCCGCCTGACCCCTGGTCCTGGTCGGAGCCATTAAGAGAAGCCTGCTGATGCGGCGTGAAATCATCGACCACGGTCGGCGACCCGTTCGTCAGATCCAGGCGAACGACGGAGTCGCCGTAGTTCATCGAGTTTGAATAGGTCGGCGCGGCATCAAAAGTTCCATTCCCGGTAACCGTAAAAATCCTTCCATAAGGCTTTCCGGTTGGGATGTCTGCCGCCAAACCGGCGCCGCTCATCCAGATTCCTGAACCCAGTGAGTTTGGCGAGGGACACCACGCTCCGGTTTGCTTGAGAGTCGCCGCGTTGTACGCAAGTAGCCATCCGTGCCAGGGACCGTTATCCCCATGTGCAGCAAAAGCCATGTAGACGATTCCATTTACCAGCAGCAGGCCCGGCCGATTGTTCTCCCAGAGCGGATCGAATTTCAGCGTTCCTCCAGAACTCCCGGTTCCCGTGCCCGAGACTGATGCAGCAAGTATCACGGGGCCGCCAAACTTCTCAAGTCCCGTCGTGATATCAATCGCGTGCAATCTTTGTAGGTAGGTGCCGTTTTCTTTAGTTTTTCCGACGACGTACAAAGTCTTGGTTGCCTGATCGATGACCGGTGTTGCGGTGATCCCGACCTCCGGGACAATGTCGCCGCTGCCTACATCTCCGCTAGGCACCGAGGACGCACCGGTCGCCGCTCCGTGTGCCGAATCCAGCAAGCTGATTTGCCACAGCGGCGCCGCGTTTGCTCCTCCATTACTGTCCGCGTCGAACGCATAAATACTGTCGTGTTCGGTGGCAACGACGACGATATTGTGCGTTGTGCCGGCCTGGGAGGCGCCAACGCCCATCGTGATGCCCGCCATATACAACGGCTGTGCGTATACGTACCCATCTACTGAAGCGGAAAAAAGTCTCCCAAATGAGGTCGCGTTCACGTTTGTGGGAGTCAAAATCGTCTCGCCGATGTTCGCGCCTGTTCGAGCGGTATCATTGTGGTACGTCGTTACATTGGTCTGCGCGAAAGCCGTGCCGGAGATCGCAGCACATAAGGCGATCAAGCCAAGACCACGTTCAAACAGCTTAACGAAGAAGGAGAGGACTTTGAGAGGAGGCCGACGTAAACGATGTTCCATGTAGACGAACTCCTTCATTTGTGCCTGAACGGACACATGCTCTAGAGAAGTTATTAGATGGCTGACACTGGCCTCAGCTACGGGGAGAGCCGAAAAGCCTCAGCGACACACCGTGCGACCATCGCGCTAGTTGGCTGGGAGCGTGAAGTATAATCGCGAACCGCATTCAGACTCAAGTGCGAAAATACAAAGCATAACTGCAACTCTCGCGCACAATGCTGAAGCTTTTAGAGGCTTGGGGGCTACAGTAATTGAAATAAGTACAGGCTCTCCTGGTGCTTGTTCCATTCCCGTGCGGGCAAAATAGATGCGGGCGGAAACCAGAAGAATCGCGGGTAGAAAACCCACCAGGAGAAAGGACATTGTCAATTTCCGAAGAATAGTCGTCGGTTCAGTAAACTCTTCTCGCGGCAGGGATGCCCATTAAAAGTAATTCATGATATCCCTTAGCATTCTGGAAACCACCAAGCGAACCTATAGACTGTGTAAAGTTTCGAACGAGGCGATGCGCGCCCGAGGCCACATACGATCTCGTCGCTCAAGGCCCTCCCGCCTAGTTAACTCCATTCCCCAATTTTGAATCAGCACCGCAGCCAGTTGGTCATACCCTCAAAGCTCAGAGCCATAAGAAGTTAAATGAGTTCGTTTTGTAATTATTGGTTATTTTCTGGGTGGGGAGCCGTGACCAAGCCGACACGCTCCAAAGACACAAAGTCGCACTCTTCTCGGACGCGTTCTCGACAACGGAAGAATGTTACTTCCGGGAAACGAATCAGCCAGAGATGTTCACGTTGAGTGTCGGGGTCGCGGGCTGACCTCTGCGCATTCGCTGTAGCCGCTCGAGCTGGTTCAACGTGCGATCGAAATCGCGTTCAAGGCTTGCGCTGTACCGAAGTATGCGGTCCAGCCTTGCGGCTTCGGGAACGCATGCGGACTTCCTTTCCATTCTTTTCTCGGGGTGCCGCGATTTCTTTTGTGATCCTTTCGAGATTCTCAATATCATCTATGTGATCTTGCAAGCGGGCAAGATATTTCTCCTGACCTTCGGGCGATTTTAGTTCATACTGCCGGTACAGCAGACATTCCGGAATTGAATCCAAGCGCCCGAATACCCTCCCTAGAAGTCGGAAATCACACTCAGAGTTAAATCCTCGCAATAGCACAAACCTCTTCACGGATTTGAGCAGATCCGCACTCCTTTGTAGACGCAATATAAAAGGGCGCCCCTTTTGGAGTAGGTTTTGAGTGTTCGGCTCAACCCCTACAAGGAGCGCCCTTATGGATAGCAAAAAGTATATCGGCATGGACGTGCACAAGGAAAGTATTTCGATCGCTGTCAGGAATTCCGCCGGTAAGGTGGTGATGGAATGCGTGATCGAAACAAAAGCGATCACGATTCTAGAGTTTATCCACGGACTGCGCGGAGAGTTGCATGTCACGTTTGAAGAAGGAACCTGGGCCACCTGGTTGTACGACCTGCTGAAACCTCACGTCACGAGACTGGTGGTGTGCGATGCGCGGAAGAATGCCAAACAGGGGGAACAAGAATGACCAGATCGATGCACGCGAGCTGGCTGACCGGTTGTACATGAACAAGCTCAGCACGGTCTATCACGGCGAAGCAGGAGTCCGCACGCTGAAGGAATTGGCACGGAGTTATCTGACCATCAGCAAAGATCTGGCCAGGGTCATGACGCGGGTGAAGGCGATCTATCGCAGCTGGGGTATTCCTTGTGCTGGTCAAGCAAGTCTATGCGCCGCGCCATCGCGCGGAGTGGCTCGCGAAGATTAGCGAACTGGGGGTGCATCGCCGGGCCGAGTTTTACTACCAACAACTCGATGCCCTGAGGTCGCTGCGCCAGCAGGTACGGGGCGATCTGTTAGCCGAGAGTAAGAAACACAAGGCAACGGAACTGCTCTGCCAGATCCCATCGATCGGTCCGATTCGCGCAGCTCTCATCATCGCGCTGATCCAGACGCCGCACCGCTTCCGCACCAAGCGACCGCTCTGGAAATACTGTGGTTTTGCCATCGAAACGCACAGCAGTGCCGATTACCGTAAGGTCGAGGGGCAGCTAGAACGAACCAAGAAGCGCATCTCGGTTCGTGGACTCAACCGAGACTGCAATCACGATCTGAAGAATCTGTTTAAGGGTGCGGCCGTCATCGCTTCGAGCAAGCCCGGCCCGTTCCAAGAGTTTTACGCTGCGATGGTTGCCAAAGGAATGAGGCCGGAGATGGCACGCCTCACCTTGGCGAGAAAGATTGCTGCGATCGTATTGATGGTATGGAAGAAAGGAGTACACTTCGACGCCAAATATTTGAAGCCAAACAGCTTGAGTGTCTCTGAGCGAGTCCGCACCATCCCCTGGGATCTTCTCAGTGGTGGCCGATTGGATTCTGAGACACTCGGGTTCGAGAGCGAGTCTCAGCCGATTAGTTAGGCAACTGCGTGCCTCGGGCACCCAGTCTCAGAGCCGACCCTAGGCCCTCTCGGACAACCCGAAAAAGCTAGGGGCCACGAGTCCCAGATAGAACTATGGTTGACACCTAACGACCACGTTCCGCTTTGCTGGTTTCAGAACCGATTGGCTTCGTTGCGAAGAAGCGATGAAAACCGCTGGCAGGGAAATCCCAAACCGCTGGACCGCAGTGCCCAGCAACCGAGTCTATGAGGCGGCAGGCCAGAACAGATCCTGCTCAATCACGTGGGCTGCGAAGCAAGAAAAACTCCGGCCGTCGGAGAAGTGTTTTTTCTTGACTTCGACCTTTATAGAACTAATCGGATTCACCCAGTTCTGCAAAAATCCGCGCGTGGATACTTCATCGGAGCCCTCAAGCGCCAAGGCATCTTTCCATTGTTGTCCTTCGCGAATAGCAGCGTGTGAGTTATCTCCTTGCTCAATTCCGATTTCTGCACGCTCTGCAACCAACATCCGGCGATAGCGCCACATGAGCGCGGCAAGCTTTTCAACCAGCACCTCTTCCAGAGTCCCCTTGGGTTGTAGATCGATACGGAATCCCTTAAGCAGGTTGTCAAATTGCGCCGGAGGTTCGGTATTCAGCAAAACCACCTTGGCAAATATCCCATGCTTGACCGCGTTGCGACGGCTTTTCTCTTTTCCTTGTTTTGTACTCGGACCACCTGACTTCCTGGCGCGAGTCGCTACGCTTCGCGGTCCGACTGATGGTGCTTTTTGGTCGGCATTTTGCTTCACTGCGAAAGGAACTTGCTCACGAGCTGGTGCCGGGACTGCGTTTTCGGAATTCGCAGTTACTGCTGGTGTCCCCGTCTCGCCCGAACTTTCTTCTTTAGCGTTTATCGCGTCCATTGTTAGCTCCCAATCGGGATAGGGGGAGCAGTCACCTGCTCGCCCCTCCCACACCACCGTACAAGCGGGTCCGCATACGGCGGTTCAGCAAGTTGAGCCCTTGCGGGCCGGAGGTTCGAGTCGTCGTTCGCCACAAGGGCTTCGCCGCTCTGCAGGTTTCCGTTTCGGCTTCACCGTCTTCTGAACCTGTAAAGCTCAGCCGAAGCTGATTGGCTGGCGCAGTGCCACCCGTGAGTTCGACGTTCTACTACTCGCTCTCACTGTTTGGGCCTTCCTCACTTCGCGTGAGTACTACGCCCGCTGCTGACTTCTGCTGCAGGGTCAGAGTGAATTGCTCCACCCTCAGTCACGAATCCGAGACGTGCAGCAGATCTCCCGCGATAAGCTCGACTGCTTTCGATACGCGACCGCCGGATTTACCACCAGCGTCCTTGATGGATACGGACTTCGCGATCACTTGCCCGCTCGTCCGACGCCGTAGGCCTCAAATCCGGTTCTTGTCCATCGGCCCGTATCTTTGCTCCACGCTTCCTTCAGACCTCACCTCGCGGTGACGCCCTTGCGCTTCGCTACCCTTCACCTCCATCAGGTTGGGACGGGACTTTCACCCGCAAGCTGCCGAACATGCACGGCGTACAAGAAAAGGGCAGGCGCATGAGCGCCTGCCCCAAAATTGTTCTATCACCACTCGGATTATATCACCAATAAACAGCTATCCGGTCATCCGAGTTTTCCTCGACCTTTGGAATTCTATTCGTTAGTGTGCGGAGCTGGTTGCGGCAAGACAAAATGGAAGGATGCGCAAACTGCCACACCTTGATCTATGGCAAATCCGTTTATACGTGAAAAATTGTGGTCCAGTGCTCAGTCGAAGGTCCACTATTGCCGGGGCGGAATAGCCGCTCCGCTTGTTCTTAAACTTAACGAGTGATTCTCCTAAACCTATTCGGCACCCATGAGTAGCCATTCGATTGTCTTGCCTGATTCTCGGCTTATCGCAAGTAACACTTCTGCACCCACTTCGTTGCGTCCGTGCTCCACGGCGGACAGGTAGCTCTGGCTCACGCCAATCCGACTCGCAAATTCTGACTGTGTAACATCAAATCCTCGCAACTCTCTGACTCTCCGACCCACTGCGCTCCAATTGATGGCGCGATCTTTTCCCTTCAAATGTTTCATTGACATTGTAGTTGTATACAGCTAAAATAGTTCTATGAAACTACGGTGTTTAATGGTCCCCGAGTCTAGCTTACGGTCTTTCCACTTGTAACCCGCCGAAGGACGGATGGCAATCAATGAAATGAGACACGACCTCTCCTATCTAATGGGCAACAATCGGCTCAACTGAGCCATCCAGGAGGATCCATGAAAAGAAATGCTATCAGCTTTCGTTCAAACGCAAAACTCGCCCGCCAATTGTGGGGCGAACTTTCTCGCATTGCATTTCGTTCGCTTAGAGAACTAACTGCGAGGCACTCGCTATCAATAGCCGCTGGGGATCTACAACTATTGGATGGTCGGTGGTATGTGACCCACTCCGGCCTCCTTCAACTTGCTTCTCGGAAAGGCTGTCGCGGAATCCAAACGATCCTGCAAGAGAGCCTCTCCGATGTCGGAATGGGTCGCTGGGTTTTTAAGGCAACTGTCTTCAAGAGTCCATCTTCCAAAGGATTCGTTGGTTATGGCGACGCCGATCCTTCAAACGTTTCTTCTATTGTGCATGGCGCCGAATTGCGGATTGCTGAAACCCGCGCCGTCAATCGCGCTTTGCGGAAAGCTTACGGCATCGGTCTTTGTTCGGTCGAGGAGTTGGGTGCGTTTTCGAGTCAACCGAGAGCTTCCACTCCTACCCGACCCGGGAATGGGTCGTATTCTTCAAACGGCTCGAGCAATGGTTCAGGCCACGGGCAACCCCGGCTCCGAGATCAGCTCTGCCTGGTGATCCGACAATTCAACCTTGACCCGAATCTTGTGAAGGCCTATGCGGCCGACTTCTGCGGCACCGAAGCTCTCAGCGGTGCCAGCCGTGAACTCGTGGAATCATTTGTTTCCCACCTTTCCTTAGCTGCCAAAGAGAATCGCGATGCGCTGGTTTGCAAACTCAATTCCTTTGCTCAACCTGTGGAGGCTAGATCATGAGACGCCATATTCCAGGCCTCAATACCGGCCACCACGGAGTATCCAGCAATCTCGACGGGCTGTTCCTGGTTCGCGTCGAGCGTGCTTCGTATCGCTGGCACCCGCAGAAGCCCTTCCTGGCACTGCAATTCCGCATCCTCGAACCCACAGCCTTTGAGGCACTTCTATTCTCCGGCCGACTCTACTGCACGGAACGTGCCCTTTGGAAACTTACCTGGTTTCTCCGTGATTTCGGCTACGACCCCGAACTGCTCACCCGGGATCAAGTCGACGAAAAAGCACTCCTGAATCTTAGGGGAGTCGTCCGGACCTCTTTTACCAGCCTGAATGGGCGTTCCTACCAGAACCTCGATTCATTCGCTCGCAGCCTCGGAGTGGGAGGCCCTTTCCTGCGTATCGAACAGGCCGGACGACGAAGGAGAGAGGCTCACAATGACGTTTAGTTACACCCAGATTGCCCAATACCTCCGCTGCCCGCGCAGCTATCGCCATCGCTACCTGGATGGCTGGCGTGAGAAGGAGACCCGGGCCGCCATGATTTTCGGACGCTGCTTCGAAAAGGCGCTGGAGTCTTACTTCTGCGGTGGCGACTGTGGCGCGACCCTTCATCGAGAATGGGGCGCCTTCCGCGACACTCCGTTTGAATTCAAAAAGGGAGAGACCTGGGATCGGCTGCTCCACCAGGGTGTACATCTCCTCGGGTACTTCGCCCAGGACAACCGAATCCAAATTCCCCAACCGCATCAGAACCTTCAAATCAAGGTGGTACGGGAACTCCCGAATGCCAATCAGTTCGTGGCCTACGTTGATGCCATTGGTGACTTCGATGGCCAACGTTGTCTCCTGGACTGGAAGACCACTTCCAGCCGGTATCCTGATAAACCAGCTGAGCTACTTTCACTCGACCCTCAGCTGATCTGCTATTCCTGGTTGACCGGCATTTCCGAAGTTGCATTAGTGGTCTTCGTACGGAAGCATCAGCCGGAGATCCAATACCTGAGGACATCGATTTCCGAAGAACAACGCCATGAATATGGCCAACTAGTTGCAGCAACGATTAGGCAGATTGAGTCCGCCCAGTTCCCTGCCCACAGCGGGATTCGTTTTCCACAAAATGGATGTGTGAGTTGCTCGCATCTCGGCCTTTGTCTGCATAGCCAAGAATTAATCGATACAAGTCTCATCCGCACGACGGGAGCGTACGACCTTGCATGGCTTGACGAGCTTGTGGATTAGCCGAGGTCCGATGGACACCCCGGAGATCGATGATCGGCGCGGCGCTTTCGTTCTGGGTCGGATCGATGAGATTTTGTCGTGGGAGAAGGCCAAGGAGCAGGAAAAAGATGTGCGCTTTGTCGAGTTGGGAGAGTACCTGTGCGAGGTGCGCGCGAAACAGTACTGGCGCCTGGAGAAGCTGAAGTCGTTCGATGAATTCCTGGAGAAACGATTCGCGGATTCCAGGCGAAAAGCTTATTACCTTATGGCGATTCACGAAAATCTGACACGTATCCCGAAACACGAACTGCAAAAAGTGGGATGGAGCAAAGCAACCGAACTGGTCAAGGTCGCGCGTAGGGATCGGGAAGAATTCGACTGTGCAACCTGGTTGCACAAGGCGAAGGAGATGCCCAAAGAAGGGTTCAAATCTGCCGTGGAACGTCACCTGACCGGCAAAGAGACCGAACCCTGGGAAATCATCTACTTCAAGGTTTACAAAAGCCAGTTGCCCGTTGTTGAGAAGGCACTAGAAATGGCAGCCCTGATGCTAGGAACCGACAAATCACGGGGCTATTGTCTGGAGATGATCTGCGCGGATTTTCTCGCGGGAGCAAGCCTACAGGACACACCTTAATGAGATTTTCAGCAGTGCCAAGGATGACCGAACGAAGAGGGTTAATTCACGCGCTTGGTTAGGGGAAGGAATCAGCAAAGTATGAGCAAATTGCGCCAACGAGAACCACGGCTGAAACTCGATTCGGACCAGTATCGGCAGCTCTGGAATGAAATCCTAGAGAGGGATGGATGGCGATGCCAAAGATGTGGCTCTTCCAGTAACCTGCAGGTCCACCATAGGAAATTTCGCAGCAGGTTCGGGGACGACGCTGCACAAAACCTGATTACTTTATGTGCCCACTGCCATCGAACTGAACATGGGCTTTGTAAAGGTCTTGTGGTGATGGCTAAGTACCCGAGATGATGCCGCGAGGCAGTTATTTCTCGACTATTGTATGGGGGTGATGTTTCTTGGCTGGCCGGAGGTACTATTTGCGATCCCGGGTGCTGGAGGGGCTTAGGCGGAAGCGGGAGAGCGCTTCGCCGAGGTTTTGGAGGAATGCTTCGGAGTTGTACACGTCAGTGTCCACTTTGCTGTCTCCCGGGGGAGCAATAGGCTCGACTTCGTCCAACTGGAACTCGTGAGCCACGTCCTCAACGATCTTGGGTTGAATCGGACGTTGTTGCTCCACAAATGCGTTCACAAGGGAATGTTCGCAAAGAAGATTGATGACACGTGGGATACCCAGAGAATATAAGTGGATTGTCTCTACCGCCTTTGGGCTGAAAATCGGCTCGCCGGCGGCGCCAGCTATTCGCAAGCGCTCTACGATGTACTCCTGTGTCTGTTCCTGGGAAAGCGGGGAGGTGCGGCAGCGAAGCATAATACGTTGACGGAGTTGGCGTAACTGGGGAAGCTTCAGTTTTTCTTCGAGTTCCGGTTGACCGGAAAGCACAATCTGCAACAACTTCTCTGTGGACGTTTCTAAATTTGTAAGCAATCTAATTTCTTCGAGGACTGGATACGTCAAATTCTGTGCTTCGTCAATGATCAGGACAACCGTCTCACCCATGCGGTAGCGATCAAGAAGCCAATGATTTAGCTTCAGGAGCTGCTGGCTCTTGGATTTAGATTCGCAGGGGATATCGAACTCCGCGAGGATGAAATCGAATAATTGATTCGAATTCATCCTGGAGTTGAAGAGAAAAGCGGTGCGAGCGCGACGCTGATGGAGCCAGTCCAGGAGACGATTGACGAGCGTAGTTTTGCCGGTGCCGACTTCGCCGGTGAGCGTGATGAATCCTTTTCTAGTCTGAATGCCATACATTAACCCGGTCAGCGCCTCTTCGATCTGCTTCGTGAGGTAGAGGAAGCGCGGATCGGGGTTGACGTTGAACGGGTTTTCTTTAAGGCCGTAGAAGGACTTGTACATTAGCCGATTTCACTCACTTTGGGCGGTCCTAAATATTCTACCTCGCATTGCTGGGTACGACTGCCAGCCTCAGGGCAGGATAAACGGTCTTGTGTGATATTGGATATTAATGGTGATGTATTGATAGATATGGTTCGCAGTACCGCAACCGGGCCCTGTGCAGCCAGATTGGCTGTAGTCCGGGATCGTGGCATTGTAGTTGACTGAAAAATTTGCAGTTCTGCCGAGGGCACGATTGACACCTCCGCCGACGGTCCAATTGTTGTACGTTTGTCCAGATGGTTGCGGATTTTGCTGACCAATTGACAACGGAGTGTTGCGCGCATATCCAAATCCGAATTGGCCCCCCCAGATGCGGCCGAGACGGTGATTGACCGAGAAATTGAGCTGATCGCTCGTAGAGCCCGTCAGTATGCCGCTCCCGCCAGATACTGCGTGGTTGTATCCCAGGTTAAACGAACCATTTCGAATGGCATATGAGAGATTTAGGCCCAAGTTGACTCCGAGGTGGGTATCAGCAGGCACTAGAGAACCGTCCGGATTGGTGGTCGCACGGCTCGTAGTAATGTCAGGGCCGCCGTATGCCTGGAAGGCCATACGTCCAGTGAGTTTCCGCCCGTAAGCGAGATTTACGGAATGATCGCCGTAAGCAACGGGTTGGCCTTTGAAGTGATAAGCGCTGAAGCGATAGAAAACTCCGATTGAATCCTCGCGAGTCAATGCATAATTGTATCCGACTGTTGCGGTTGTGCTGTTGTTGTCGACGTTTCCTGGCTCGACGAAGTTGAGGATACCATACGAACCACTGACTGTAATTGAGCCACGCCGTGTAAGAGAATAGGTCGCTTGAAGAGCAATCGCATTACTATATCGGGGACCAATCGCACCGAAGATGCTCTGGTTTGGCACATAACTATTTCCCATGCCCGGAATTACCGGTCCGAGTGATCCCCCCGTTCCCGGAATTCCAAGTGCACTTCCTCCTCCAAATCCGAAGGAAGACTGCGGTAGATAAGAAAACTGCTCAAAGATCTGAAACAGCCAGCGATTCCATTGATGCGTCTGGGAAAGAGCGAGTTGCTGATAGTAACCGTTGCCCTGCGTGCTATCAGTGGAGAAAAAGCCACCGCCGGAATAGTTGAGGGCAAACTGGGAGCGGCTCCAGGCTTTCAATAGGCTTAAATTGCCGATGATGTAGTTGTTCATCAGCCAACTAGAGTTTGCCGTTTGATCGTAGGAATTAGATTGGACGGAGCCACCCCACTGTATGCCGGGAATCCAGTAGCTGTGAGCTACCTCCTGAGAGCCCAGCGTAAAATCCTGTATCCCGGTGACCGGCGAAATGTCTGGCGTGAGGGAATTCGGAGATTGATCCTGCTCGCCATTCTCCACCACCGGTATTGGCAACGAGGATCCGGCAGGTTTTGGTTTTTCCTCTGTCGACGGCTGGGGCTCTCCCTGGGCGCGAATATCTGGCGCCCCCGCAAGCAGGGAAACGAATAACAGGAAAGCCGCGCTCAATCCGCGTCCGAGGCGTGAGATGATTCCCACTTTCATATCCTAGGGTACGACTATTACGTCGCCAGGCAGCAGAAGAATATTCTGCTCGGGTAGATTCCCTTTCACGACTTCCTTGTAATTAAAGGGCAGCTTCACCTGCTTGCCGTTTTCTGTCCTGAGCACATAGATATTCTTCAATTTGGAGAATTGTGTGAATCCACCGCCGCTAGAAATTGCCTGCAAGACCGTCATGTTGGGCAATAGGGGAATGGCACCTTGCCGGTTTATTTCACCTGTTAAAAAGACGCGGCGACTGTTTATCTCCGTGACTGTGACAGTAACCTGAGGATTGTTCAGATATTTTGATAGACTCTCTCTAAGGGAAGCAGAAAGTTGCATCGCCGTAAGACCCGCGGCTTGAACATCATTGAGCAGAGGCAATGAAATCTTGCCATCGGGTCGAACGGGAATCGTACGGGAGATATCCGGCTCCTTCCAGACGTCGATGCGGATGAGGTCTTGCGGGCCGATTTTGTATTCCGTGTCGACTGGAGTGGGAGCGGGGGCCGCAGTCGGCTTGGTGGAATCTTCTGGCTTCTTGGTATTGGCTTCCTGAGCGCTAACAACTTGTACGAAGAGTAAGGCAGTTGAGAGCGCTATCAATCGAAGCAACGAGACCATGCATCCTCCTTTAGTCCCTAAGCTCACCGCGAGGCACATCGATCTGCAAAACACCGACTATTCAGCGTACGGCTAGCCATTTTGCAATTCCAGTGAGCCCGCTGAAGCATCGGCGTAGTGAGCTCGCGTGCTTCCTTTCCCGCTGGATTCGGGTCCCAGTTAATGCAGACTATACATACTGCACTGTAAATATGGCAAGCCGTGGAACTAGAGGGCAACCAAGTCATTCTTTTCCACGGTCGAACCCGTCATTCCGCGAAGCAGGTTCAGATAGAGCGATTTCTGTCCCGAGGCAAAGACAAGCATGGTCAAATAGATGATCAACATGACGCTGATCTCGAGAATCAGCCTGAACGTCGGGATAAGCGAAAAGCCCCAAGCCGTTCTCACGCCGTAAGCAACGGCCGCGGACGCAACGCCGGAGATCAGCGGCCACTTCACCGTCAGGATGATGTCCTTAAATGTGATTCCAGTGCCGTGCACGGCCCAAGCTATGGCGGGAAGGATCCACACCATCATGCCCGCGGAATATGCCGCGGCCACCCCTTTAGGCCCGTAAGGCAACGCTAGAGCGTAAGAGATGATCATGATCGGTGAACTTGCCAAAGACATCAGAGTGGAACGTCCTACACGGCCAGTCGAATATAGCAACCAGCCTAGCGGATTGCCTATTGCGAACCCCAGGACAGTCGGCGCTAAAAGCCCAAAAATTGGCGCCGCTTCGAGCCATTTTGGCCCCAGAACCACAGAAATCAAGTCGTTGGCAAACAAGGCGCAGCCTATGGAGATCGGCAGCGTCAACGCCAAAACAAGCATGTAGCCTTTCAGAAAATAGTTCTTCAACCGCACCGGGTCATTTTGCACACGAGAAAGCGCGGCAAACGCAACCTCACCTGTTGCTGAGTTTATATTGTCCGTGGGGATGTTTATAAGCTGATAGGCCCTTCCATAAAGGCCGAGGGCTTCTACGCCCCAGTAGCGGCCTAGAAGAATCTTGTCACTATTGGTGGCGAGATACCAGACTAAGCCATTTAAGGTAACCTTTCCACCAAAACGTACCATGGAACGAACACCGGAGTTCCTCTGAGGTGGACCTGGGGTCCAGCGCGCGGAGAGCCAATTTCCGGCCGATGTGATCAGTGGAACGGAAATGGCCATGATCACGAGCGACCAGTACCCCCAGCCGAGCATGGCTGCCGCGATTGCGGCCACCGTGCTCAACAGCAGTGCTACGGTGTTTATTACCGACAGAGCCATAAAGCGTAGCTGACGCTGAAGGATCGAGCCGTGTTGTACGCCTGCAGCATTGAAAACGAAGGCTGTTGCCAGTGCAGCGGTCACGCCAATTAGACGGGGCTCATGGTAGAAGGCGGCAATCGCGGGGGACATTGCCAGCGCCAAAACGGCTAGCAGGCAGCCCACCAGGATATTGATCCAAAACAGCATCGAGAGTTGTTCCTCGGTGACGGTCTCCCGCTGGATCGAGGCTGAAGAAAGTCCAAAGTCGCGGAACAGCCCGAGAACTCCTGTGAACGCGGTAACCATGCCCACTAGCCCGAAATCCTGGGGCGCAAGGAGCCGCGCCAGTACCATCAGGGAGATCGTGCGGATGGAAAAATTCGCGGCCTGCGCGAACAGCCGCGCTACCCCGCCCCGGATTGTTTTCTCTTTAAGGTCGTTCATGCGCGCACGAGGCTTTCAGGCATCCTCGCCCTGGGCCAGACGCGCGCCCACCGAGACGGCCTCCTTTGCGACGGGAGTTCCTACTTTTTCCACCTCGACCCTTTCGAGCCAGGCTTCACGCCAATAAGGATACATACTTTTCGGACAAAACATCCTGCAAGGGCTGTAGCGGGCTTGGCACACAACTCCATCAAGGGCAATACAAGGATTTTTCATCTCCAGCATTTTTCCGGAGCGCTCGTCGATCTGCCGAGTGATGCGCTTGGCTACCTTGTAAGTGCCCCCGCAATACGGTACAAGCTCGGCGTCCCAGGACATACCGCGGTTCTTATTGTTCACGTCAACGGTACCAAGGATTTCTTTGTGGGATTTGACGCGGACCATTTCGCCGGGTTGGAGATTCAGCTTTACAAGGGGTGTAGGCTGCCCATCCGGAATACGCCCTGGAGTTCGTGGAAAAAGCGACTCGCCCCAAAGTGGACAGAGCAGATTGTATAGCCATCGCATGGCTGGCCCGAGTCCGATGCCGGCCTGGCTCAGCGAGTAATAAGGCCAATAGACGAGGGCGGTGAGTATCCGGTTGAGACCTACATTTCCGGAAAGATAGTCGTCGATGTACTGGCGCAAGTCCCACCAACGGAGCGGCGTGGTAGCAGCCAGAATTTGTGTCATTTGGCAGATATAGGTCGGGGAGTTCCCTTCAACAGGCTGCTTTAGGACACGGTCAAACAAGTCACGCTCCGTGGGACTCTGTCGAGAGGTTTTGATCGCGTTGGGCGCACCCTGTTCCAATCCTATTGAGTTTTCTAACCTTGCTTCATTCGTGCCCGGCCTGAGCCAATCTTCCTTCCAGTAGAGGAGGCAGCCTGCTTCGCAGCCACCGTGCACCTTGCCATCGCATCTCGTCAGAAGGTGCACAGTCCGGGCCATACGACGTACCGGAAATGGATAGTCCCCGCTATAGTCGCAGGTTTTGTGGGCTATTTTGTAGATTTGAAAACTCTGGCCGCAAAAGTCAAGCATCTCCGGCATGAACGGCATGCCCTCGAGCTGGCCATCCGCATCCAACGTCTCGAGAATCTCCCGCTTGCTACGAACTTCCACCCAATCGCCAATGCGAAATTTCGGTTCAGCCTTCATCGTGTAGTATTCCAGAAATCTCTCCGTGGAATGCGCTCTACGTGCAACTGAGGGGCTTACTTCCGGCATGAACTAGGCGCAGCGCCGGACGTGGATTCGATTTGCGCGCCCCAATAGAGGTGTTAGAGGTGCTCACAAGGCTTGCCGCAGAGCCTGACTGCTCTCGCTTCCACTGGCCTTGTTCACCGGGCTTGAGTAGTGTCTATCGGCGCGCTACGCGGGGGACTCGCCAGTATGGGCGGATTCAGGGAGGAATCAGAATAGAAAACATAACGGGCAAGAGCATAGACCGGCTCAATGAATCCGCACCCTCAAAATGCGAGAAGTCCGAGGATTACGTTGTCGGTACTTGTCCCCGTCCCAAAGGAAGCACTCTGGGTTCCCGCTGAAGCGATCTTGTCTTCGATCAACTGCCCGGTGTACCCAATGAAGTCATGTCCAAACGTGTTGTTTGCCACATCGTAGGTATTCGGGTCATTCCGTATCACGTACCCACTACTACCTGCACACCCCGTATCTACAGCCAGGCAGGTAGCGATGATCAAATCGCCCGAATTCGCAGTGGTCAACCCACTGATCGTGGCCACACCTCCCGATGCCGGGGTGGCGCTGTATTGCGGGGTGCCATCCAGGGATATGGTTGAACCCGTATAGGCATATTCCGCACACTCAAACGAGCGGAAGACCACCGAAGTGCTGATCCTTAAGGTGACGGTTGTCGACGCGCTCACCGCTGACGGCACATAGAAGACCTGCCCGCTATAGGCATAGAGATTTCCGAGACCCGCCGTTGGGGCGCCCAGCGGCAGCCAGGTTCCATTGTTCGGGTCGCTCATAGTCGCCGTCGCCGTGTGAGACTCCCAGGTGGCTGCGCAAACCAGCAAATGCCCAGCTCCCGGCGTCTGATGGAGTGCGGTCGCCAAGGTCGTGCTCGAGGTCCCACCCGAATTAAGAGCGCCCGTTACGCTACCGTTGACATATGTGAAATTCGAGGCTCCGCCTCCACTACCGTTCAAGCCTAGCGTAAAGCTCTGTGTGGCCTGCGTGCCGACGCCATTGCTCGCCGTCAAGGCAAGCGTATAGATCCCAGCACTGCCTGCAGCAGGAGTACCACTGAGTGTCGCCGTGCCGTTCCCGTTGTCGACGAACGTGACACCGCTTGGGAGTGTCCCTGTCTCGTCAGTGCGGGTGTCGGAGATCCCGTTGTTGTTACGGTGAAGCTTCCCGCCGTGCCCACCGCAAACGTGGTGGTGTTCGCGCTGGTGATCGCCGGGGCTTGGTTGACTTTCAGCGTGAAACTTTGTGTTGCAGCTGTACCCACCGCATTGTTGGCCGTCAGCGTCAACGCGTAACTTCCGCCGGTGCCTGCAGCAGGAGTACCACTGAGTGTCGCCGTGCCGTTCCCGTTGTCCACGAACGTCACACCGCTTGGGAGTGTCCCTGTCCTGGTCAATGCGGGTGTCGGAGATCCCGTTGTTGTTACGGTGAAGCTTCCCGCCGTGCCCACCGCAAACGTGGTGGTGTTCGCGCTGGTGATCGCCGGGGCTTGGTTGACTTTCAGCGTGAAACTTTGTGTTGCAGCTGTACCCACCGCATTGTTGGCCGTCAGCGTCAACACGTAACTTCCGCCGGTGCCTGCAGCAGGAGTACCACTGAGTGTCGCCGTGCCGTTCCCGTTGTCCACGAACGTCACACCGCTTGGGAGTGTCCCTGTCCTGGTCAATGCGGGTGTCGGAGATCCCGTTGTTGTTACGGTGAAGCTTCCCGCCGTGCCCACCACAAACGTGGTGGTGTTCGCGCTGGTGATCGCCGGGGCTTGGTTGACTTTCAGCGTGAAACTTTGTGTTGCAGCTGTACCCACCGCATTGTTGCCCGTCAGCGTCAACGCGTAACTTCCGCCGGTGCCTGCAGCAGGAGTACCACTGAGTGTCGCCGTGCCGTTCCCGTTGTCGAGGAACGTGACACCGCTCGGCAGCGTTCCCGTTTCCGTCAGTGCGGGGACGGAGATCCTGTCGTCGTTACGGTGAAGCTTCCCGCCGTGCCCACCGCAAACGTGGTGGTGTTCGCGCTGGTGATCGCCGGGGCTTGGTTGACTTTCAGCGTGAAACTTTGTGTTGCAGCTGTACCCACCGCATTGTTGGCCGTCAGCGTCAACGCGTAACTTCCGCCGGTGCCTGCAGCAGGAGTACCACTGAGTGTCGCCGTGCCGTTCCCGTTGTCCACGAACGTCACACCGCTTGGGAGTGTCCCTGTCCTGGTCAATGCGGGTGTCGGAGATCCCGTTGTTGTTACGGTGAAGCTTCCCGCCGTGCCCACCGCAAACGTAGCGGTGTTCGCGCTGGTGATCGCCGGCGCTTGGGTGACTTTCAGCGTGAAGCTTTGTGTTGCAGCAGTACCCACCCATTGGTGGCCGTCAGCGTCAACGCGTAACTTCCGCCGGTGCCCGCAGCCGGAGTACCACTGAGTGTCGCCGTGCCGTTCCCGTTGTCCACGAACGTCACACCGCTTGGGAGTGTCCCTGTCCTGGTCAATGCGGGTGTCGGAGATCCCGTTGTTGTTACGGTGAAGCTTCCCGCCGTGCCCACCGCAAACGTGGTGGTGTTCGCGCTGGTGATCGCCGGGCGTTGGTTGACTTTCAGCGTGAGCGTGAAACTTTGTGTTGCAGACTGTACCCACCGCATTGTTGGCCGTACAGCTCAACGCGTAACTTCCGCCGGTGCCTGCAGCAGGAGTACCACTCAGTGTCGCCGTGCCGTTCCCGTTGTCCACGAACGTCACACCACTTGGCAGTGTCCCTGTCCTGGTCAATGCGGGTGTCGGAGATCCTGTCGTCGTTACGGTGAAGCTTCCCGCCGTGCCCACCGCAAACGTGGTGGTGTTCGCGCTGGTAATGGCGGGCGCGGTCTGAACCTGGCTCGAAGACCATGCCAAGAGTCCGAGGATCACGTTGTCGCTGTTCGTCCCGGTGGGAAATGCCGCGGTCTGAGGTCCCGCCGTTCCCAGCTTGTCTTCGATCAATTGCCCGGTGTACCCAATGAAGTCATGTCCAAACGTTTTGTTCGCCACGTCGTAGGTATTCGCATCATCCCGTACCACGTACCCACTGCTGCCCGCACACCCCGTATCTACAGCCAGGCAGGAAGCAATGATCAAATCGCCGGAATTCGCAGTGGCCAGCCCGCCGATTGTGGCCACGCCTCCAGCGGCCGGGACGGTGCTGTAACGAGGCGTGCCATCAAGCGCGAGTGTGCCCGTGTACGCGTACTCCGCACACTCGAACGCTCGAAAAATAACGGCACTGCTGGTTTTCAATGTCACAGTCGTCGCCGCGCTCAAGGCTGACGGTACATAGAACATCTGCCCGCTGTAGCCAAAGAGATTTCCGACACCCGCCGTTGGGGCGCCCAGCATCAGCCAGGTTCCATTGTTGGGGTCGCTCATCATCGCGGTGGCTGTAGACGATTGCCAAGTTGCCGCACAGACAAGCAAATGCCCGGTTCCCGGCGTCTGATGGAGCGCGGTCACCAAGGTCGTGCTCGAACCCCCGCCCGAATTGAGAGCCCCCGTCACACTCCCGCTGATATAGGTGAACGTCCCGCCCCCGCCACCGGCTCCATTTACCGTCAGCGTGAAGCTTTGCGTCGCTGCCGTGCCCACACCGTTGCTGCCCGTCAGCGTCAGCGCGTAACTTCCGCCGGTGCCTGCAGCAGGAGTACCACTGAGTGTCGCCGTGCCGTTCCCGTTGTCCACGAACGTCACACCGCTTGGGAGTGTCCCTGTCCTGGTCAATGCGGGTGTCGGAGATCCCGTTGTTGTTACGGTGAAGCTTCCCGCCGTGCCCACCGCAAACGTGGTGGTGTTCGCGCTGGTGATCGCGGGGGCTTGGAAACTTGACTTTCAGCGTGAAACTTTGTGTTGCAGACTGTCCCACCCCATTGTTGCCCGTAAGCCCAACGCGTAACTTCCGCTGCTGCCCGCAGCAGGAGTACCACTGAGTGTCGCCGTGCCGTTCCCGTTGTCGTGGAACGTCACACCACTCGGTAGGGCCCCGCTTTCCGTCAAAGCCGGCGTAGGCGTGCCCGTCGTCGTCACCAGGAAGGATCCCGCTGATCCGACGGTGAATGACGCGTTGTTGGCGCTGCTGAATGAAACGGATCCAGAGGACAGGACATTGAAAGTCCACGTGGTGATCTTCTGACTGGAGGTCAGCCCACCGGTGCCACCGGTAAAACCAACGAACGCAGTGGGGCCGCCCACCGCGGCGGGAATGTTCACCTGCCATGTGGTCGTAAACGTATGCCCGCTCACAGGATCGGACAAAGTCATAGACAGGTTCGCGCCGTCGTAGGCCATGTGAACCGAGAAGTTCGAACCGCTGTGCAGATCGATTCCCGACGACGTTAAATCGATCGCGGGAATAGTAGGCGATGCACCATTGAGATAGAGTCCCGTGGAGTTTGGACCTTCTCCCTGGTTACTGTAGGTATCAAACTTGATTGCCACGCTGTTCGGAATCCCTCCGGTGCCTCCGGGCGAGTCCGGACCATAGCCCAGACCTCCACCTGACGGCCCCAAAGCAGTGGGGTTGTTAGACTGGATAGTAAACGTGATACCGTCCGCACCTGCGTTGGAAAGCTGAAATGAAAAGTCCGTGGTAAACGAGAGAATGTTCAACGGGGTGTTGTAAAACGCGGTGCCCGCCTGATTCGCAACGCCGCTGGTGAGTTGAAGGCGCGTGTCATCCAAGCCCGTGCTGCCGTTGAATGTCATCGTCGAGGGAGCGCTGCTGAATCCCACGCTAAAGTCGACGGACGTGCCCGGCGAAACAATTGTGTAGAGGCCGCTGGCCACGGGGCTTGTGCCGAGCGTACCTGAGACGGCGATGGCCTTGAGCGTTGCCGTCGCACCAATCGTAAGGGGGGCGTTGTACACCTGGGTCGACCCGACACCAGGGCTGGGGGTGGTGCCGTCCGTGGTGAAGTAGATCACGGCACTCGGCGTGCCGTCGGTGATGGTGACAGTTTGCGGGGAGGAGTAGATCGTAGGCAGCGGGGAAAAGACCGGGGCAAGCGTTTGATTCTGGAGCGTGTAGGACTGCGAGGCGACTGAGCTCTGCAGGTACCCGGAAGCACTTGCGACTGCCGAAACGGTTTGCGTGGTGTTCACTGAAATCGGCGCGGTGTAAACCAGGGACTGTCCGGTGGGGACGCTGCCGTCTGTCGTATAGTAAATCGTGGCGCCGGGCGTACTGTCAGTAATTGTGACCTGAAGCGAACCGGTGAACGACTGGCCAACGGGACTGATCATCGGAATCGCAGCCTGGGGCGAACTCGCGAGCAAGCCATAGACGCTGACTTGGGTTGCCGTACCAACGTAGACCTTTCCATTCACGATGGTGGGTGTGACAAATTTTACGGATTGGCCAGGAACGTCATTGCCTTGCGTGTTTTGGTCGCTAGAGTAAAGGACTGTTGCCACGTTAGTCGCATCATTGGCAAACAGCGTGGCATTACCACCTGTATTGAAATTGTCAGTCTTCATGGACCAGACAATTCCGTTGGTAACACCGTTCGCAGAAATACTTGGTGAGGGGCTGTAGGTGAAGGCTTCGACGGATCCTTTTGAAGTGGGGGTAGCTGAGCTAATAGTGCCGTTCGCGAATGCGAAAGCTTTGAGAACGTCATTTAGCCCCCAGATATAGACCGCACCATTCCAGTAGGCGGGACCTCCCCAGAGACCCCCGGCGCTGGCTTTCTGTTGCGGATCGGTAGAATTGTTGGGATTGTATCCACCCAAATTCTCGCGGTTAAGAACGTACACTCGGCCCGATTTACCCAGTTGGACCAGTTGGTGGTTGCCGTTGCCACCGCCAACGGAATCGGGAAGGACAACAACCCCGCCAGAGGCCTGATCTTCGTCTGCCGTATTTAGGTTGGATTGGTCATGGGGAGCAAAGACGTCCACAAGACTCGGCATGCCGTTCGTCAGGTCTAGGGTGAGGATCGAATCCCCAAAATCCATGGAATTGTTGTACGGAGGACTGGCGTCGAACAAGCCATTACCAGTCGTTGTGAAAATTCTGCCGTAGGGTTTGCCCGCGGGAACGTCGGCGGCGAGGCCAGTGCCGCCCATCCAGACGCCAGACCCGAAGGAATTCGGCGACGTACACCACACTCCGGTTTTCGTGAGAGTGGACGCGTTATATCCGAAGATCCATCCATGCCATGGACCATTATCCCCGTGAGAGCCAAAGGCTACATAGAGGATGCCGTTGAGAAGGAGTAACCCGGAACGCTGGTGCTGCCACTTTGGGTCGTAGTTGAGCACGCCGCCGGAACTTCCGTTACCGTTTCCTGTGACGGAGCCAGAAATCGCGGCCGGTCCGCCGAATTTCTCCTGGCCCGTAGTGATGTCCAGTGCGTGGATCCTCTCAAAATAAACGCCATTCTCTTTGGTTTTTCCCACGACATAGAGGGTGTTCGTTGCTGGATCAATTACAGGAGTGCCCGTTATGCCGAGTTCAGGCACGACGTCGGTGGTACCGACGTCCGTGGAAGGCACAGTCGTGGCACCTGCGGCGGCTCCGTGGGCGGCATCCAAAAGCGTAATTTGCCAGAGGGGGAACGCGTTTGCGCCGCCATTAGAGTCGGCATCCCAAGCATAGACGCTGTCGTGTTGGGTGGCTACGAAGAGGACGTTGTGAGTAGTTCCCGCCTGCCGGGTGCCCGGGCCCATGGTGATGTTCGGCAGATACAGGGGCTGAGCGTAGACATAGCCATCTGCCGTCTCCGAGAAGAGCCTTCCAAATGTAGTGACATTGACGTTTGTAGGCGTAAGGATCGTCTCGTTCGTGTTAGCGCCAGTGCGTGAAATATCGTTGTGTTGTGTCGTGACGGAGGTTTGGGCACACAATACACAGGCAGACACCAAGGCAAGTCCCAACGCAGGACAATATCGTCTGAGTACCTGAAAAAATGAACTCTTAGGATTTCTTGCCAGTCGCTGGATAAGCGACCCAAAATCGGCTTTGATTGTCATAAATTAATAGTGAATTTCAACTATCAAGTATGGAGGGGACCGAACCACCCAAGACAATGGGAGCAAGCTTAAGACCAAATCCGGGCAGCGTCAATCTAAGGAGGACGCGCGAACCGTCCAGTAAAGGATGCTACTTCTGGAACGGAATGTAGCACTTTGGTAGATGTTGTCCAAAATTCTGCGCACAATTGGAGGCTTATTTCCCGTTTTGGGTCATTCAATACAGTTTTGATTGCATTGGAGCATTTTACAGACGCAACCGGCCATTAACAGCCGGCAAGGAGTCGTTCTTGATCTTTCGAATTGGTTCACAAAACCAATTTGTGACCATAGAAAGCTTCGGCATAGCCGGTCGGGGCGGCACATTCCATTCCGCGGAGTCTCATTAATGAGAAAAAAGTTTCTTCCCGGAACCACCGCTTTTCTCGTTGTGACTGGAACGCTTCCATAAGAAATTGCACTTTTTTCTGAAAGTGCCCTGCCTGGAGAGGGACAAAGAAATTCGGCTGTCCGAGATCGCCGTCATATTTCGGGATCTCATATTCCAGGATGAGATGGTCGCGAAAAGTATTCAAAGTTAGTTCGGCGATGAAGCGATGATCTTGGTGGGCATCTTTGCGGCTGTGAGTGAATATGATATCCGGAGAAATGGCTTTTAGTTCATCCTCAAAGACGGACTTCACCGCCACACCAGTAAAGGGCATGAATCCGTCGCGAAATGACTTTATCGTTGGTTCCTTGATCAAAGCAGAGCCTGCAAATAGCTCGGCGGCCCGCAGGGCTTCCTTGGCACGCAGGTCCGAGCCGCTGAAAACGACCCAATGGAGGATAGAACGAGGATACTGTTCGAGGAGGCGGAGAATCGTGCCGCCACAGCCGATCTCGATGTCATCGGAATGAGCGCCGAGACAAAGTATATTGCAGGGCGTCGATTGATCCCAGCCCAGGCTCAGTGTCCGCATGGAGTCTCGGTCGAAACAGCAGTTTTGCCGTTGGAGACTTTCTCAAGATCGTTCTTCCAGACTTCCCAAGGGGCTTTGCCGGTGCCCCAGAGGTTTTCGAGTTGCTGTTTGTCCTTAAACGTGTCCATGGATGCCCAAAAACCTTCGTACGGATATCCGATCAACTGGCCTTCGGCGATAAGCCGCTCAAACGGTCCATTTACAAGCTCTTCCTTGTCACGCATGTATTCAAAAATCTTTGTCTTGAAGGCAAAGAAACCGCCGTTGATCCGCATCGAGCCCTTGTTGATCGCATGGATGCCGGAGACTAAATGAGCGTCACCCTGCTTGAGAGAAACCAAGTGGTAGCTCAAATTCGGGCGAACGGCGAGAAAGCTCGCGATTTTGTCCTGATTCCGGAAGTGTTCCAACTGCTGCGGGAGCGGCAAATCTGTGAGTCCGTCGCTGTAGTTGGCAAGAAACTCGTTCTCGCCTTCGAGGTACTTTTCGACAGCCTTCAAACGCTGACCGATGTTGGACTCAATGCCGGTATCGGCGAATGTAATCCGCCAATCGTGGATGTCACTGTTATAGAGCTCCAGCTTTTTACCACCGGAAGACAGGACAAAATCGTTCGAGACGCACTCGTTGTAGTTGAGGAAGTACTCTTTGACGGCGTCGGCGCGATGGCCGAGGCAGAGAATGAAATCCTTGTGGCCAAAGTGAGCGTAATACTTCATTACGTGCCAAAGAATCGGTCGGTAGCCGATATTCACCATGGGCTTGGGGATCGTTTCGGAATAATCTCGAAGACGCATTCCCAGACCGCCGCAAAATAGAACGACCTTCATTTGATTGCTCCTTGAATGTTTCGTACTTCGACGCCCGAGGCCACTTGACCATCGCAATTTGTTTTCTAAATTGAACTCCGACAACCGCGCTAGGAATCGGCCACCAAAATCGGGCTAGCATTCATCACGGCATCCGAAAGCGATTGGAGCCGCGATTTTCGTTTAAGGAGCGCTGGCAAGGGCTCAAGCCTCGCGGCGGCGAGCATAGCCTCCCATCGATAGGCCCAATCGTGCTTCAACAGGGACTGGGCGATGCTGGTTCGACGGATTTTTTCCAAGCGCTCTGGATCCCTGTCCAATTGCCTGATCAGGGTGTCGATACCACCCGAACCATAGGGGAGGTGCATGAGCGCGTCGGGCCAATCGAAGAGGCGTTCGAATTGGCCGTTGTCCGGACGCTCCCCAATCATGATGGTCCCGGAGGCGGCACCTTCGAAGTAACGATTACTGACTTCAATCTGATTGCCTCTTTTCTCCGGACGGTCAATAAGACCCGGATTCACAATGAAATACCGGCTCCTCCTCGTAATGTTTTGAAAAAGAGCGCGATGTTGCACAGTGTCGATGGCCTGATCGCCGGCAATGCTGTCGTGGAGATAGAAAATGCGGTCCGTTTCGGCCATGCGTAATAGAGCCTTGTGGGTAACCTCAGACCTACGCCCCATGCTGTATACGTCGACGACCCGCTTGGGCGGCTTGGGAAAGGGGCAGAAACCAATGGTGTCCACGCCGGGCGGGAGAAATCTGCAGTCTCTTCCCGTCCTTTCGCTCAGAGGCTGGACGCTCTGGGAGTAGTAGAGCATCACGACATCGAACATATCCAGGAGACGGAGGAAATGCGGATGATCCGCCATCTCGCGGACCCATAGTTCGTCAATTAAGCAAATTGCCTTCTTGCAGGCATCGCGCCAGTGCCGAACGGCGTTGACCATGAGCAGATCCCTGGCGGAACCACAGACAGCCAGGAACAAGTCGTACTTCTTCGTGGGCGAGGTGTGTGGAATGCCGGGATTCAGGGTGAGAGGAAAGTGAAATGCAACGCGCGAGGCGAGTTGGTGGCGGGAACCCGAGGGATTGGCCTTAGGCGCATACAATTCTGCGGAATCCAATTCAGAAATAATGAGGTCTTCGAATTCAAAGTGAGCGCAACGAAACAACGCTTTGCCAAAAATGTTTCTCTGAGAAAAGAGGAGAATTCGCGGATTGGTTGAGCTTTCCTTAAACATTCATTTCTCCGGTGAACGATGTAAGGCGATATCTTCCAGGGCTCATTGCCCTAGTTATATAGCAGCGGCGTGGACTAGGGCCTTTTCGGCGGCATGTTCACCGCTTTTGAAGCTTTCGTCAGTCCACATGTATCCCCAGTCGCCATAGCGGCCGCAGTAGGCGATGCCGAGGTCATCGAGGTAGCCGTGCACGGTTCTGAGGGCGTCGGCTCGATCGAGGTCAAAGATGATGTTGGCATAACGCAGCAGCATGGTGTGCTTGGAAAGGACGCGATCGTTCTCTCGCAGCAAGCCACAACGACGGAGGTCGCGAATGACCGGTTCGATCCAGTCGTCTGGTGAACCGGTAAGGGGCTTGTATTTGTCCGAAAAATAGACTTCCGCCTGGATGTTGCCCATACCGTCCGGCGCGTTGCGCGGCGAGAGCATGTGCGGGAACCCGAGGCGAGTGAAAGAAATGTCCTCGTCGTAGAAGTAGGTCATGTGTGCCTGGGACAGATCCTGACGATTAACGCCGAGATTCACTAGGACGCAGGTGGAGCAAGCGAGTCGACGGGACGCATCGACGACATCCGGCGGCGTGCCCTTAATCATGCGGATAAGGTCGGGAAGCGGTACTGAGGAAACGAGGGCGTCGTATCCGGTAATGTGGCCGTTTTGAAAGTGCAACTCGCGGGCCCGCGGGTCAACGGAGACGAGTTCGTGCTTGAGCTGCAAATTTCCCATCGGGAGAAATTTATTTAGATAATTCACGAAGCCGCCTGCGCTTGGGTAGCGGAAATGAGTAATGTAATGAACTTGCGGCGCCGACGGTGACAATGCACCCCTTAGCACCTCTTCGAGGTTCGGGCGATAGATGCGCGGACCCAACCAGTCGATGCTCATGTTTTCGGCAGCCGTAGTGTGATACTTCCGCGTGTACTTCATAGGAAAATTCTCAGCGAACGCCCGGCCAAAGCTAGAAAGCAGCCAATCTCCGTAGTTGTTAACCGTCGGTTCGGGCTTCTGACGCTCTTCGACAAAATCCGAGATGACCTTGACGACCATATCTTCGGGCAGACCGTGAAGATTCAGTTGGACTGGGTGCTTCGGCCAGTACCCGTTCCAGTAGTTGTTCAGGTTGATTGGCAAGGTCTCATAACGCTGATCCACGCTCTCCGCAAAAATTTCCTGGATGCGGGGATCCTTTGTGAAGGAAATGTGCGGCCCGACGTCGAAAAGGAAACCCGTTTCGTTACGGAACGAGGCCGTGTGGCCGCCATAATAGTCGTTCTTGTCATACATCGTGGGCGCGATGCCTTCGGCGTGCAGCCGAAAGGCCGCACCAAACCCAGCCATTCCGGATCCGAGTACTACGACATTTGCCATCAACCTTCTCCTATGCATCCGAGCGGTTCTTTTGTTCAGGGTTCGCGCTACAATCTATCCGTTAACCCGTCTGGGAGGAAGGGGACATGGATGCTCCAGCGGGAGAGCAAAGCGATTCGTACCGCTCGATTTGGGCCAAAGTAACTTTTCGAAGATCGTTCCCGCCTTCACAGGCTTTATACCATTCGACGATCCACGCGAGCGATGTTTCCAGGGGTAGAACGGGGCGCCAATCCAAATAGCTATGGGCCTTTGAAGCGTCGAGCTTTAGGAAATGTGCTTCGTGCGGGTGCGAAATGCCATCCAAACTCCAGGAGGCTGGGCCGCCCCAAAGCATGGAGATTTTGTCTGCAATCCAGGACACGGGCTTAGCGTCAGCTTCCGCGGGGCCAAAATTCCAAGCAGTTGCGAATGGACTCGCGCTCTCCGAGAGGCGCTCGGCCAGCATCAGATAGCCGCGCAAGGGCTCGAGGACAAATTGCCAAGGTCGGATCGCGGTGGGATTGCGGATTAGGCAAGGCTTCCCTGTCAGGAAGCCTCGAATCAAGTCCGGAATAAGTTGGTCGCTGGTCCAATCGCCGCCGCCGATCGCATTTCCCGCGCGAGCCGAACCGATTGCCACGCCATGCTCATCGAAAGAGCGGGGGAAAAATAAGAGTCGCGGTAGGCGGAGGAGACGAGTTCCGCACAAGCTTTGGAATTCGAGTAGGGATCGCGTCCTCCCATGGGTTCGTTTTCCCGATAGCTCCAGAGCCATTCGCGATTTTCGTAGCATTTGTCGCTGGTGACGTTGACCAGGCCACAGCGGAGGCCAAGCTGGCGGACCGCTTCGAGGACATTGACCGTGCCCATCACATTCGACGAGTAGGTTTCAACGGGGTCCTCGTAGCCGCGGCGCACTACGGATTGCGCAGCCAGGTGCAGAATTATCTGTGGCTGTGTTTCAGCGATCACGGATTTCAGCCGGGGGAGATCGCGAACGTCGGCGAACACCGTGGGAGTGGAATCCGCGATCCTAGCTTGCTCAAACAGACTCGGTTGTGTTGGCGGGGTGAGGGCGTAACCGGTGACCCTGGCGCCGAGCGATTCAAGCCACAGGCAAAGCCAGCTTCCTTTGAAGCCGGTGTGGCCGGTAATGAGAACTTTACGGTCTTTCCAAAATGATCGATTCAACATGGTCTTCGGCTAAGCAGTCTTTTTAGCAGCGGTGCAATCTCATGCAGCTGATTTCGCGTCACAAGCTCGCGAGGTTCGCAGCCTTCGTTGCCGAAAGCGCATCGAGAGCGGCGCCGGACCAGCGCGCCATCTGTTCTCTCCAGAGTGTTTCGACGAGGAGGCCGGCTGGCAGGACAACATCCGCCAAAGTCAGAGCCTGATCCTTGGGAACATCGCGAACGACCAGACAGTTTTCCGACAGAGCAATCGGCAACGCAGAGGTGGCACGCGCAGTGTGGGAGTTCTCGACCAAACCATATGTAGAGAAACCGCCAATTCCATCGAGGCGTTCACCGGCTTTGAGGTCCCGCTTGGCCACCGCGAGGACTTCGCAAACAGGACCGCCGACCGGCGCAACCGTTGGATCGCGATGAATCACCGCGCGGCCGATGGTGGAGGCGATTTGAATGTGGGGCAAGTGGAACGGCGTGTAGAAAACGAAAAACGGCCCATCGCCAAGTTTGTAGTACGCGAGCTGGGTTTTCTTGAGCGGAGAGTCTTCATGGACAATGACGAATGCGCCGGTGTATGGCGACGCACCGAGTGCGTAGTCGACAAGGCCGGTGCTCAGCATCTGGTCTGCGGGAAGAAGGTTGGCCATCTCACGGACCTCCTTGCACGCAGGCCCGTACATGCCCCTGCGTCCGACGTGGAAACCAGTGGCATTGGCGAGAACCGTGGCTTCCATGGAGAGCTTGGTGGAATCAGCAAACGAAGTGACTTTCTTGACGTCCTGATCGTTTTTCTCCGCGAAGGCCTTTTGCGTCTCGGGATTCCGATAGTAGTCGACCATTCCTTTCAGATTTCCTGCGGCAACCGGACGGAGGCCGCAAGTCCGGAGGTAACGTAATAGCGTCATCGCGACGCCGGGCTCGTCTCCGTCCGTGTGGGTCAGAACGACCCCGGCCTGGTCCGCTTTCGCCTTCAGAATCGGCCCGATGAACGAGTCCAACTCCGCGTTGACTAGAACGACTGATTTGCAGTGCTCGAAAGCGTGGAGGACGACTCGGGTGGCCGGCTCGACGGAACCGGTAACTTCAACGATCAAGTCGATCGCACTGCAGGATGTGAGAATGGAGAGGATCATCCGTCAACACGGAAGAACCGCGAGCGATGGCAGCTTCGGCTTCCATGGCACTGGACACGCGCTTCCAGTCGGTGATGCCGGACTTCGCGAAAGGCACGTTCGCCATGGGCAATGGTGCGATTGGCAATCCCCGAGAGGCGCATACCTGGGACAGGCGTAGCGAGTTGAAGAGCAATGGCCCGGCCGGTCGCTCCGGCGCCGATCATCCCGACGCGGATGGGGCGCCCGCTGAATTCACGCTCCTGGAGGACGGTGTCGATCATCTCGTTGCTGCTCCTATCTTTGGTAAAGCGGCCAATTTCGATCCTGTTCAGAGACGACCGTGGCGGCGAGTGGCCAGTCGATGCCAAAAGCCGGATCGTCAAAGCGTACACCATGCGCTTCGGCCGGCGTATAGAAAGCCGAGGTCATGTAATACATTTCCGTATTCTCTTCGAGGGTCTGGTAGCCGTGCGCGCAGCATTCGGGAACGTACAGCATGCGACCGTTCTCGGCCGATAACTCTGTGCCAAACCACTTGCCTAGAGTTTTGGAATCGTGACGCAAATCCAGAGCAACATCAAACATCGAGCCGCGAGTGCAGCGAATGAGTTTCGCCTCCGGAGCCCGGTCGATCTGAAAATGCATTCCGCGCGTTGTACCCTTGCGAAAACTGAAGCCCATGTTGGCCTGAACGGGAACGAAAGGTATCCCGTGCTCCTGAAACTCCTGGCTGCACCAGGCGCGCATAAACCTTCCCCGTTCGTCGTTGCGGAGTGTCGGGTCAATCAGCCAAGCACCAGCGATGGATGTTTCGGTAAAAAGCACGCGAAGACGCTCCCTAGCAATGAGACGGGCGGAAAAAACCTGGAAAGTGGATTCGCCGAAAGTCGAGTGGATAGGCTACCGCCATCAGAGCCCCAGCAGGACTTGAAGGCACTTCTTGTTCATATTATCGCAAGCCGGATGCCAAGTGCCTGAAAAAGCGGAGAAGAGCCCACGAGCGAGCCGGATATAAAAGGCTTATTATCAGCCTGTTAGAATACAGGTAGTCAGCGATCGGGCCTATCGATGGGCAACCAAATGGAGGGGTGGGTTATGGATAGGAAAATAGATACCACAAATCATCCCAAAGGGTCCGATGGTCAGTCCTGGGATAGGTGAACTTACAATCGTCTTGCGGTCGGTAGTTCGCTAAGAGTTTTAAATTGAAAGAGATAAGAACCAGACAGGGATAATTTGGCACTAAGGGAGTCGAATGGCATCAGGGCGGGGATACCGGCGCTACCGTTCGGCCAGGCGTAATGCAGGCGGCCATTCTCAGACACGACATAGGCGATGGCTGCCTTCTCTTTCTGGGGTCCTTCGACCTGCCATTGGCCATTGCGAGCAACGAGCTGCATTTGCGCCCGGGCACGCCACCAGTCGTTGACCTCTCCCGGCAGGGTGACCCAGCTGCTTTGGTCCACAGCCATCACCCGGAGATGGTCGAGAAGCTCCTCATACGTCTTGCGGGCACGGCTCTCGATCAAGTAGTCAGGATGAGTCAGAAAACTCATCAGACCATGTCTCTCCTGAATCAACGCAATCTGGCGCTTCCACAATTCGAGGGAATAGTCCTCCAGGATGTGAAACAGGGAATAATCCTGCACGGTGGTGAGAGGAATCTCGAGGATGTCCCCAATGAAATAGGGCATCACGGTGCAGCAGCCGCCACGAAGAGGTTCCAGATGCGCAACGTTGGGAACCGACATGTCGTAGGAGAACTGGAAAGCGTCGTACCAATCCTCCCGCCTGTACATGGCACCGGCTCGAAACCCGCGCGACGCGTAGCGCTGCAGGTAGCGATTGATTCTAGCCGCTCGGCGTACAAATTCTTCCTTATCCGAATAGAGAAGCCCGTCGTGATTTAGATCATGGATGTTAAATTCACAGCCACGGCGACGAATCTCGGATACGTATTCGTCAGGAACGTTGTAGCGGTCTTCGGGAATCACCTGGTAGGCCGCCTTAAATCCGTAAGCATCATCCAGGTCCATCAGTTTGAAGGTGAAATCGCGCCCTTTCGAAGTCTCGATATCGTGGGTAAGCAACAGGCAATTTCGGGCGCCATTGGGCCAGAACCAGATGAAGGGAAGCTTTTCGACGCCGGCGACTTCCATGCTTAGTCGCAATACCTCTTCGTGAAGACGGTCGACCGTTACATCGAGAGGCCAAGCAGGAAAGGAAAGCCTCCGCCAGTCTCGAAGATAGATTTTCTGCAAGCGACGGCGAACCCAAAACGGCAAGGAACTTCGAAGGAGATAATAGAAACGACGCACCGACTTGCCGGATGCGAATCGCTCCATGCTGTTGGGCTCGAGGTTGTAGCGCTCGAGCCGGAGGTTTTCCACGGTCTCAGTGAAGTCGAAAGGAAGGTTTATCGACGCACCATCGACAGAGACAAGGCTCGATAGGGAGGAGTTGCCAATAGCGTCGGAGATATCGCCCGCTGAAGGAGCGCACTCCCGCCTGGGCGCGGACGCGCTGGTGCCAAGTGGCGCCGGAACCGCTGGTCAGGTTTACGCCCTCCAACAGTTGCATGCGGAAATCGATAATATTCAAAGAGTGTGCGGTTCACGGTGACAGAGAGAAGTCTGCCGCAGAAGGCCCGGTCATTTCCACTAAGCTTCGCCTGCTTGTGTCCAGAAATGATGCCGACGGGGAATGGGCCTGGATTGCCGCGGCGCGACGACCGACCCAGAACCACTTCAGCCAATGTGCCTGTACAGCAGGTTTCCACCAATAGCCTGGAGTCTCGAGGGCAGGATCGAGAAGGCGCTTTTTGCGAAGCGCCATTTCCAGCCTTTGGCCAGAGATTGTAGAGGAGAGGGGGGGTACTGCCAGTAGACGAGTCTTCGCGGGTGTCCGACCCAGTGGTTTTTGAAGGCGAGAAGCCCGGGGTTATCCAACTCCGTGCGGCCAAAATCGAACTGGGTTGCGCCGTTTAATTTGCCCGCTTGAATGGCCTGCCAGAAGAGCCATGGTGTCGCCCCGAAGGCATTGAATTTCGCATCCGAGCAACCGTACTTGTAGTAGACAGTGTTCTTGAAGCGAAGTGTAATGATCGAGGCAACGGGCATGTTTTCCTTGTAGGCGACCCGAACCTCGAGTGCCTTGCCGAGTTCCTGAGCCAAGTTGTGGAACCAACGAAAGGGCGCTGGCGGGACTCCATGCCGGCGGCGGGTCATGAGAAACAGACTGTAGAAGTCCTTGAGGAGCGCGCCACCAGAGCCGCGCCTTTCCACCAAGCCGGCAGCGTTCTGCCCGTCGGATGCGACGGCGTACCGAGTCCTTGTCGAATGCCTCAAACAACTCATTTAAGCTCGGAGTCAGATCCAGAAGGTGAAAGAAATATTCTTCCGCCGGGAGCCAGGTATTTTTCAAGTTCGGCGCGGCCAAGTCGGAACAAATAGGACGCAGTTGGAGGTACTTGTAGCTCTGACGCTGGAGTTCCTCTTGCAGGAATTGGAGGATGTTGTCTAAATCCGCTGCTGAATCACAGAGGGGTTCGCAGTGATCGGAGAAGGGCAGCGAAACGAGGCGGGATCCGGTGAGCCAACTGCGGATGCGGCAAAAGACGAGAGCAGAGCTCAGAGGCTGGGCGGCAAGACTGGTGGTAAACGCGACGGGCTGATAATCGTAAGTAGTTCGCAGGGCGCGGAGCCACCCGTCGGAGTGAAAGATAGAACTCCTTGGATGACGCTCAACGAATGCTTTCCAGCGCGCGTCATTTGTGGGATCGACCTGGAATATTTGCGGCAATGTCGCCGTGGGCACGGCCCTTTCGCTTTGGCATTGAGCCCTTCGATCTTACACTTCCCAATTCAGGCAGTTCGATATGCGACGCGGCGACGAGATCAAGTAACTTTACGGGACGATCGCAATTCGACGAACAGCTTCCAGAAGCCTGCGAACTCCTCTCGCATCGCAGGTATCAGCAAAGAAGCCGAATACGTCACCAGGAAGGTGAGCGCGACGACCAACAGTTGCAGAACCACACTTTGCGGATTGAGCAGCCGGATTACGATTTCCGAAAAGAGCACACCTGTAAGGCTCAGACCCATGGGCGGCAAGAGGGCTTTTGAAAGGCGCGTGAGGGTTAGCTGCGTGTTTCGGAACGCAAGTCTCAACAGCCAGGGAAGAGTGCACAGCAGGGCAATCGACAAGGACAATGCAACGCCTTTTATTCCGAAAGGCAGGCCAATCGCAAAGCTGCCAATCATGATAGGACACAAAATAATCATCAACTTGAGGAGTCGCGCAGACTCTCCCTTGCTGATTAGCACCCAAAGAGTGGATTCCAAGAGCATTTGCCCTGGGGCGGAGATAGAGAGAACTTGAAACACGGGAGCGGCGTCCCGCCATTTTGCTCCGAGGACCAGGACGATGACCGGCGTGGCAGCAACAAAGAGAAAGCCGAAAAGGGATGTAATGATCCACGCGATCAGATTCATGATTTTCAGGTAATACCGGGCAAAGAGTTCCGGCTCATTCTGGATTCTACTGAGCGTGGGAATCGCCACGCTGCAGGTCGGAGCGGTGATTTGGCTGATTGCGAGAGTGAGGAGATTGAATGCCCGCGAATACAAACCTAGCGGGCCAGCCCCCCAATATCGGCCGATCAAAATATTGTCGGCGTTCCGCACCCAATTGAATATGACGTAGGATAATGGCGACGTTTCCACCAAAGCCTAGGATGCTGCGAGTTTGGGCGTCAAGATGCGGGAGGCCTGGCTTCCACCGCACCATCAGGCACGACAACACCAACTGGCTGAAATTCACAGTGAGGGGCATGGCCAGAATGGCCCAATAGCCTCCTCCTCTGAGCGCCACTGCGACGGCCACGATAACTCCCAATAGAGAGCTGATGATGTCCCGGATCGCGACGGATTTGAACCGCATCTGCCTTTTGAGCAGGGCGTTGTGCTGGCCTCTTAGGCCTCCGATCAAGAATGAAACAGAGGCGACAAGGGTAATGCCAAAGAGCTTTGGCTCACGGTAGAATTTGGCCAACAAAGGGGCCATGGCCGCCGTGAGTAGGGTGAGAAATAGGCCCATTCCGACGTTGATCCAAAAGAGTGTGCTGACCTGTCGATGGGTAATGTCCTTGCGTTGGATGGTGGCTTCGGTCAGGCCCAAGTCGGCAAACCCCGAGGCAATTACTGTTACTGCAGTGACCATAGCAACTAGACCGAAATCCGTGGGCGTGAGAAGCCGGGCGAGAACGATAGTTGACACGGACTGCAGCAGGACCTGAGAAACCTGCGCGTGACAGAGAGCACGCCACCGCGAACGGAGCGCCCCTTCAAATCATCACGCGAGAACTCCGCATCCAGCGCGCCGGCCAGCTGTGGTGGGGAGACCGCCATTATTTCCTCGGGCATGCAGCTCTCAGTCTTTGGTTAGTTCGTGCTTCAGATGAACCGCCCAAGAAGGCGTAACCTCTCGGATTCGCCTCTTCGTGGCGCGAGCGGCAAGTAGGAAACGGTCGCGAATTCCGGGCTGCCCCAGGGAATCAGGAAGCGACGCGACAAACGGGCGCGCCCAGCGGTGAAAATTGCTTTCGATCGACCGGACTCTCCCGGGAGTGAGGAACTCAAGATAGCGTTCCCAGACAACGGATTCCCACAAGTGGGTCGCAAGCGTGTTGCTGATGTCGGCTTCCGCAGGCGAAGCGAACATCAGCTTGATATCGTCCGATTGAAAGGTCGGCCAGAAAAACGCTTGGTGGGGGATAACGGTGAGTTCGTCGGGAAACTGCCTTGCAAGCCGCGACGGAACCCGGACGGAGTGCTCATCCCAAAACTCATCTCTCCCCCGCGAGCGAAATGTGCGGTATTCGGAAAGCCATTTCCGGAGGAACGGTGACTGAGGTTCCGAAAGGATAACGGCATTGCAGAGCCCAAAATCGGCATTTTCCAAGACTTGCTTGCCTAGAACGGTGGAATTGGACAGCAGATCATCGAAAGAACGATGCACGAAGACGTCCACATCGAGATAAATGCCACCGTCACTGATCAACCGCTCCAAGCGCACCACATCTGCTCGATGCGCCGGATGGATGAGAGGGTTTCCGAGTATTTCGCGCGGAGCCTTTATTTCCCGTAGATCGACAAGCTTTCGCGTGAGTTCCCACCAGGGCCCCTTCGGTTCGTATTCGCAATAGAAATAGACGTCTTTGGGCTTGATTCGCTCGATAGCGCTGCTCACGCAAACATAGTGGACGAGGCTCCAAGGCTTTGCGTCGGAGCCTGAGTTCATGCCGAAGACATAGTGCAGAGTCTTGGGGATCATTGGGAGCTCGTTGGAGGTAGCGGGTGCGAGGCGATCCGGGCCGTCATTGGGGAGTGTTCACATGAGCGGGAACTTCGGAGGAGTCGGCATTCGATAGTTCCGGTTTCGGTGACAACTGGAGCAATTTCGAATATACATCGGCAGTTTTTTGGCCAACGATCTCCCAGGAGTGCTGTTGCAAGGCGTGGTCTTTGATGTGCCGGCGTTCAGCTTCCAAATTGCGAAACAGGTCGCTCGCGAAGTATAGCGAAATAGCTCGCGCTAAATCGACCGGATCCTCCGGCCTGAAGACGAATCCCGTCTTGCCCTCGATAATGTCGTCTTTCAAAGAGCCCACGTCCGCGGCGACGACGGGAAGGCCGAAGCTATATCCTAAAACGAGGACCCCACTTTGAAATATTTCCCGGTAAGGCAGAACGAGGACGTCAGCGGCCTTAAAGTAAACCTCGGTTTCGCTATCGGGAATGAACTCGATCCTCAGAATCACTTGTCCTGTGTCCACGTATCCTTGGATTACTTTTTTGATCGATTCCCAATACTGCTCGCAACCCTGCTCGATTCGTCCTGCGATAATGAGTCGATAGCTGTCATCTTGTTGGATGAGTCTATGAAATGCAGTAACTAGATAGTCTAAACCTTTGTAGGGCCTGATTCTTCCAAAAAACAAAAGAGTCCGGTTATTCCCGCGGATACCGAGGCGCTCTTTTGCTTCGTTCGGAGAAAGATTGGTGTCTGCAACAGAGTTGTTAATTCCGAAAGGGATTACGGTTACGCGGTCCGCCGGAACATCAAATTCCTTCATGAGTTCACTCTTCATCTTTGTCGTGTGAACGAAGATGCGGTCAGTCAATCCGTACTGGACTCGCAATGAAAGGCGATTGAACATGCTATCTGTGGAATCTCGTCTACCCTTGTTCACATTGTGGGCTGTAAGCACAACGGCTTTCCCTAATATCTTGTAGTACATCATTAGAAGGGTGCGATCGAAGAATTCGATCTTATTGTTCCACAGGATGTGGAAGACCTTTGGTTTTGCCGACGCTGCGTAACGAATCAGCCTCCAATAATAAGCTGATAGCCGATGAACCTTTGCATAGACGCCAGCATCGTGCCGCTGGTCGCCTCGCAGGTTGAGAAAGTTTACGCCACGATCATTTCGCAAATCCGGCTCGTCCAATTCATCGCTACCAATGAGATCTACCCTGATTCCAATCGAGGTGAGCGCCTTGGTCAGGCCGTACACATAGGGTCTGTCACCACCACCGGTGAGCAGGGTCACAGAAATCTCTTGCGGTGCAGTTGCCGGCAGGGAGGGCAAGCTTTCAGTATGCCGCTTCTCCGAATTATTTGCCTGAATGGTCTGGTTCATGTGGCTAGTCTTTCTTCCAGAATCTCGCAAATCGCATGACCGATGGTGATGTGCATCTCCTGAATCCGAGCCGTGAATTGAGAGGGGACGCAGATGGAGAGGTCGCAAATCTCGCGCATTCTACCGCCGGTGCCGCCAGTCAGCCCAATGGTCGATACGTCTAGTTTGCGGGCCATATCGATGGCTTTCAAAACGTTCGCACTGTTGCCGCTGGTTGAAATTGCAAGAAACACGTCCCCAGGCCGAGCGTGCGCGGCCAGTTCGCGGGCGAAGACGTGTTCGTATCCATAATCATTTCCGATCGCCGTGAGGGCTGAAGAGTTGCCATGTAGGGCGAAGGCCCGGAAGGGTCGCCGCTCGAGCAAGAAACGGCCGGTCAGCTCCGCGGCAATATGTTGCGCATCAGCGGCCGAGCCGCCGTTGCCGGCAATGAACAACTGACCGTCGGCAGCCAAAGAGGAATAGATCCTGTCGACGGCATCGGACACGTCGGCCGCAAGGATTGGAAGAGCGCTGGCAACTTTGAGGTGCTCGTCCCAGATAGTCTTGATCCTGTCGATTTGTTGAGTACTGATCTTCACGTTGTCTCTCTCTTGCTTTCTGCGGTATGGTTGCGAGGCTAGCGGCTGGCCACGCGGCTTTCGCGCTCGAACATAACTTTGTCCCAACTCCGCAACAAAGAAGATTTTCCCTCTGCAATATTACTCTGCAGCCGTTTTGCGACCTTCCATCCAAAAATCGATTTGATCCAGGCGTATCGCCAACGCAGCTGAGGTATCTGCAGTTCGCCGCCCAGTGCCCGGGCCATAGTCTGCAACTCCGCCATAATATCGGGCCTGTCCGGGAAAAAAGCTCCATACCAAGTCTGCATGTAGTTCAGGCATGCGTTACGAACGCGTTCGCTCTCTTCCAGGGATCGCAGGTACTGCATATGCAGTTTCATGGAGCGAAGGAGCGAATCTTTCTTGACGTTCGAGCTGCCAATATAGCTAATGCGATTCGTACTGCAGGCTCTATAAAATATGCGCGCATCCGGCACAAACCGCGTGCCATCCGAAGCCAAGAGGACACGCGCAAAATACTCGCCGTCCTGATCATATTGGAGTTGGCTGTCCCAGGGACCGGCAGCTTCGGCGAGTTCTCGGCTGACCAGCCAGGTGGCGTTTTGCATGTGGAGGTTCTCGCCCATCTTTCTCAGAAGCCACTCGACCGGCGAGAGGTCTTGCCACAGCGAGTTAGCGGACGAAATTGGCGCGGTTGGTGCGGTAGTAAAAGTAGGCCCACGGCCCGGACAGAAGCGTGCGCTTGGTGTCGGTCTCGCGGAGGGCCGGCGAGTTGTTTTTCGATTTTGTCGGGAGCCAGGAGATCGTCCGAGTCGAGCTCCTGGATATAGTCGCCCTGAGAAAGCTGGTAGGCGTAGTTCACGGCAGCGGGAAGGCCGCGGTTCTCAGTGGAAACAATCTTCACGTTCTTCGCGGAGAAGCGACGTGCGATTTCGGCGGTCTTGTCCGTGGATCCGTCATCGATGACGATGATCTCTTTATTCGGCCAGGTCTGGTCCACCGCAGATTTGATCGTACTGGCGATCCAGTTTTCAGCGTTGTAAGCTGGAATCAGAATGGAGACGAGTGGCTTCATATCCTTCTTCATGGTTGTAATCGTACTCGACACTCCGGATCCTCCGCAGCACGCCATCCAACGGATGGCAGCCCACTACGATTTTATTACACAGTGACCACGGGCAATGACGCAATCAGCCCGCCAAGATGCCGAAACAGCCTACAAAAGGAGTTTTCAGCAGCCTTCTTATAGCCTGAAAATGAAGAGGTTAATGGCCGGGAGAACAAAGGCCGAGACCCCACAGCGATGGAGATCAAACCTATGGAAGACCTTTACCACACTTAGGCAAGCAGTTCTCGACTCACCCTATCCGATTGCGAAGCTGGTGAAAACCGGAACGTTGCCCCAACTACCGGGAAGGGGCTAAACAGTACCCTGTGCGAATACTTCCCGTGAGTACAGTAGACTTTCTAGTTGATTCTGCACATTATCGACTCGTGGGAGAATGGGGAATGGAGAATACGAGAATCATGATAAGGCCTGAACGGATTAGCCGGGTGTTGATTAAGAGTTCTCTTATTTTCATAGGCTGCTTATGGGGATTTCAAGCCTCTGCACAACAAACATATAAGGCTGCATCTTGCAGCCAGGCCGACGTCCAGGCAGCCATCAGCAACGAGATTGCTCATGCAGTTGATGGAGATATCATTCAGATTCCTGCAGGTAGCTGTACCTGGACAGGAACCACTTCGGTTTCTGCCAGCTTCATTAAGTCCGTCACGATTCAATGCGCGGGGGCGCAATACCCGACAAACGCTGATACTGGTGGCACATCGTTATCAGGAACCGACCAGACTATTATCATTGACGAAATAAGCCATAGCAGCGGACCCCCGCAATCCCTATCAATCAATTTCCCCTCAGGGAAGTCATTTAGGATGACAGGCTGCGCCTTTTTTCAGGATGGGGCTAGTGTGCCAGGAAACAACGGCATGATCGCAATCGGCGGCTCTGGCAGTTCAACTCTTCGCCTAGACCACAATCATTTCAAAATGGTTGCCTTTTCTCATGAATTGAGTATTGCCAGAGTATACGGTGTGGCCGACCACAATTATTTTCAAGGCGTGGGAGCAGTTGGCGGATTGTACATAGAGAACACGAGCAGTGGGGCTGATGGCTTGGGAGATGAACCATGGAACCAACCCGACCAGTTTGGTTCGGCGAATTTCTTCTTTATCGAAAGTAATTATTTCGATGATCATGGGGTCTCCGACTCCCACGACGGGGCGCGTTATGTTTTTAGGTATAACACGGTCATATCCAAGAACACCCACTCTGCACAGATTTCCAGTCATGCAATTCACGACCGTGGCAGGTCTACCAGGGCTGTTGAGATCTACAAAAACGTCTGGTCTTCCACGTTGTCAGGCATTGGCAACGGAGGACCAACAGCGGCTAACAATGGTGGGGCCGAGCTTTACTGGGGCAATACCATCAAAGCGGCAGGTTATCAGCGTGCCCTGGATATTGATTACACCTGCAAAAGCACTGACACTTACGGCGAATGCGGAACGAATCCGCCCGCTGGTTGGGGGCTTTGCAATCAATCAACCGGCACTGGCTGGGACCAAAATTCGAGCGGAGGAGGACCTTGCATTGATGCGCCGGGACGCGGACAAGGAGATTTGCTTTCAGGCTATTTCCCAAAAGTTTGTAACAAAACGCTGAATGCAGCTTGCAATACGTTTACTGGGCAGTGGCCTCGCCAAGCGCTTTCCCCAATCTATATTTGGGCTAACACTGTCACTCTCGCGGCTGGGTATGGGAGCAGCACATTTTTAGGAACTTCTGCCAGCGCTTTTATATTTATCAATAGAGAGATATTTAGGCAATTCGGATCAACTCCCGGAATGGAGCCTGGAACCTTCAGTGGCACTGCTGGCGTGGGCCAGGGAACCTTGGACCCAACGAACGCTAACGCTTATGCTGGCGCGCCGAATTGCAACAACGCGAACTATTCTGGCTCTTATCCTGGGCCGGGATATTGGAACTCGGCGACTCAACATCTTTGGGTTTGTACGGCTCAAAATACTTGGACGGATTATTATACACCGTATCCCTACCCCCATCCGCTCACGCAATCCGCTTCTGCAACAACAGTTGCCGCTCCGACGAACCTCGCGGCGGCGGTGAACTGATATCCTCAGCGGGCTGACTTAGTCGTGTCGCATTAACCTCAAAAGAGACTGGCTTCACTTGGCCCGTACCGCCAGGTGAAGAACATTGCGGGTCGGGAGGATGTCCAGCGGCTAAAGGCACCGTTCGCGCTCTCCCTGCCGCATTATCATTTCATCAATTCGGTCCAGAAACTCCAAATTATCGTCGGAAAACTTTCGCGCGAAGAGTGCCTCTCCGGAACCCCACTCATCTTCCACCCACGGCCGGTCCCACAATTCCATTTGCTGTACCTGGGCGCTGTTAAGGAAGGTAGGACGCTGCCGTGCCGGCCAATGGAGATACGTGAAGTTCCTCCGAACACGAGATTGGAACGCCGAGTTGCCGAGGATAGTATGGAAGAACATCTCGTCCGGGCAGCACGTATTCCGGAAAAATCGTGTCAGGCTTTCATTCGATTGCAAGAATTCAGTGATGTATTTGCAGGCTTCTCTCGTCAACGCCCACCAGTTGCTACCGCCGTACGGCTCGAGTACACCGAGGTATTTCCGATTGTCCCGGTGTGCCAAACCTACCTTGGCCAGGCCCCTTGAAAAGAAGCGGCGTACGGGTTCATCTTCCTCGAAATAAATCCTGTTGAGCTTTGATAGCGGCATGCCGAGTGCGTCGTTGGGCATTCTCGCCGTGCTGATGAACTCCGTACCCCGATTATTCTTGAAGAATCTGTGAATGTATTCTTTGCTTCGGAGCGGGTAGTGGGTACCGCCCAGAAGAACGAAGTAATCGTAGTTTTGGGGTCGGCCCAGAGCCTCACGAAGCAACAAAAGTGTCGCCTCGACCTGTGAAAATCCCGAATGGTAGACGGGGATCCTTTCCCCGCTCAGAAAGATGTTATCGCCATTGATGCCGGAGAATCGCCGAATATCTGACTTTCGATCAATATGTATGAAGAAACCGCAATCCTCGCACATAAGTGCCGCAATTAGCCTCTTCAGGACTCGCGGATTGTCATGGGCCGCAGTCAAGTATGCGATTTTCATTTTCTCTCCAGCCGAGTAGGTTGAGGCAATTGATCAAGAGATTCCAGGGTGCAGTAAGCACCTATCAGTCGGTTGATCGAGACGATTTTGACATTGCGGAAGATCAACCGGAGTCATCGGTAGCCAAAAAACTCACTGTGTGTTGCAGCATCACAATCTAAGGTGGGATAACTTATTTTAGAATGCGGTGAAGAACCCTGGTTGCGGCCAGAATGCTCTCATTTTTGCTGAGATAGTTGTCGCGCATTTCCGAGAGCCTTCTGCGAAGAAAGGCCCTCGCATCCCACACGATGCCTGGTTTTCCGGCGCTAGCGTAGTCATTCCGATACACAAGGGAAAATACATGGGAGGACCCAGCAGGCAACTCCGCCGACAACTCGATTGTGCCTCCGTCAACTCGGGCACCCCGCAAAGGCGCGCCATCACGAAGTACGTGCTGGACAGTAAAACCGGCTACCTCCGTCCATTCAATCGAAAACCGTTGCGCCGAGAATAACGCGACGATGGAGAGGTAACTCCGGACCACACTCGGGACAGGGAGGAGGTTTCACTAATTCAAGCAAAGGCCGCGTATCTTTAAAGGCATCGTGGTGTTCACCAATTAATATTGGCTTTCCAAAAAAAACGTTGAACGCGATGTCTGGACTTTGAGTATGCCTTATAAAGGCTCGCGTGAAGACAGGGACCCCGCCATAGCGGATCACGGCGGGTTGAGCGAGATCACGAATTGTTAGAGAAATTTGCAAGTTACTAGGACGCGGGCTAGAAACCGCAGCCCAGAAGTTTCTAGACTTGAGAACTTCCAAGGCTTCTACGGAGTAATCGTCTTGCGGAAAAACCATCGCCCTGTTGCAGTGCAAGCCAGTTGCTCGTTCATGAGTGTTCATCCGGTCCTCGGCGATCGCTAGAGTCCTATTGAGCAGAACCGAGTCGGTGGATAAGAATTCGGCCTTTGTGTGATCATTGCCGTGAAAGCAGATCGAGAGGCGGTCTGAATTTTCGCGAAACATCCGAGTGACCTGCTTCGAACTTCTGCGGTAATTATGGGGGATAAAAGAGATGGTGGTATGGAAGTTGATTTCCCGAGTTAGACGAAGAACAGACGGGAAATTCAAATACCCATAGTTCCGCCGCAGCAAAGGATCATCGATGATGACAGAGGCGAAAGACTTAAAAGGCCTCCAGCATTCTTCGCCGAAAATGTAGCGCAGGGCCATCGCGTGCGGCAGTAATCGGGAAAAATAGCTGGTGGTCGCCTCGTCAATGATCTCAGCGTCGATATCTGCGGTTTCTTCGCTTGCAAGCAATAAGATTTTCGTGTTATCCCGAGTGACGGCTGCCATGTGAGGTAGTCCGCCTATAAAAATCAATCCCTGCACTGTCAGGTCGCCAGGACTGACGGCGAACACGCGATCGTTGGCAGCATTAATGGGGCCAAACGAAAGCCCTGAAAAAGAGCCACAGATTTCTCTCGAATTCGGACTAACTTCATAGAGCTGTGTCGCATCTATCGCGGGAAGCACCGACTGAATTTTGCCACCTGAAACAGCTGCAACAAGAGCATTCACAAAAGGATCTAGCGAAACGGCGTGCAGCAGCACATACGGAAAGCGTGACACCCAAGAGAAAAACAGCGCTTCTGAAAAAGGCCCCTCCTCCAGCCACTCGCGCATGACATGCGGGTTTATGACCAGACAAGAGCCCCGATCCAGAACTGCTTGTTCAGCCCGTTCGGCACATTGCCGAAGCTGCCCGGGTAGACGCAGTAGTTCACTTTGCGCGCCAAGAAATTCGGCCAAGCGTATCAGGCGAGCGTCTACAGGATGGACTTCCTTCAGATGCGGAACAATGAGTCTCATGTGAGTCTCTTGTTGCTTGCGCCCGTTTGTGGCCAGCGTTCCATCATTTGAGTCTAGCCGTGCGGGCCGCAATCGGTTTGAGCCTACGCGAGAATTCCCTCTGAGTAGTTTGAGGGCCAAGCGGAACCTCGCAACGAGCTACCGGAACAGCAGGATTTCCCTGGACCATTGTCATTGGAGGGACGGAGCGCGTTACAACGCTTCCAGCAGCTACGACAGACCCACGTCCGATGACTACGTTTGGCAGTATGATTACACCAGGTCCGATGAACACATCACTTTCTATGCGAACCCCATCATTCAATTCCCGAAAGTGGCCAATGACGAGAGTCCGGATACCAATCGACACGCGGTCCTCAATTGTGATGAGCTCGGGGGCGCCTGTTTCGAGCATCACATCCTCACTTATAAAGACTTCCTTCCCGATGTGGACACCGCGGGCGCGATGCAACCTGACACGCATTGTCGCGCCACCCGGAAGGATCCTCGCCAAAAGTTGAAGCAGCCGGTTGATTATTCCTCGCACAGGAGTTTCTTCGCGCCATTCCCTCATTGGTGCGGCACCTCAGAGGAGTTCTGTTTCCGCAGGAATTGCGAAACCGCCTCAAAAGAATCTAGCTCCAGCAAATCTGAAAGTTCTACGCTGACACCAAATTCCTCGTCGATGAGCGTAACTAGCGTTACGCCGGCCAAGGAGTCAAGATCGAAGAGAGGAACAACTTTAGACGCGCGAATTTCTTCCTCACTCAAGGTTGGGAATACGGCTGCAAAACACTGCACCAGCCGGTCGTCCTGCTCAGACATTAGCCGCCTCCACAATGCTGTGAAACAGATCTGGTGCCTTGGCGCTGAAAGAGGATCTGCGAATGGATGGATCGTGCCCCAGAGGAACGTCTATGAACTCATTTAGAAAATTTCGAACCGGCTCGTTACGCGGAGTCGGCTGATATTCAAAGATGATCTCGTCAGCATCAAGCTTCTCAAACAGGTACTCCAGACACCTATGCTCGATTCGACGGGAAAATGCCCGACAGCTCATTACCCAGCCAGTCACATGCAGCTTTCGGTCCGTTTTTTTTCCCATGATGACCGCGATCTTCCCGAGGCGACCGTACTTGTCTTCGTAGGAGGCGGTGAGGAAGAAAGCACCAGGGACCTTGAGACACTTCAGCCAATCGGATTCGGTGAGCCGCTTCCCGTTGAGATTAAATTGATTCGTCTTATTGATCAGCTCAAAAGCCCTGGTATCGCGCTGATCTACCCCCAATGAAAAGGTAACAACCGCTTCGGCTTTGCGAAGAAAATCGTCGGCCCCGGGCCCTCCCACCGAAGAGGAGTCTTTCAGTTCGGACGCGGCACGAATACTTCCAAGTCGGATCCTGTCTTCTACAGAAATCGCTCCCTTCCCAAAGGCGTCTCTAAGCTTCCTCAGGAGCTCCCAGATAGCTTGATAATTGCCCTTTGGAAATACGATGCACTCCATTTGCGGAAAAGCGGCGTGCACTTCGGCCACTTCCATCGCGCTGTCGTCGATAAAAACAACATCCGACGCATCAATATTCCAGGCTTCAAGGATCCGTCTTACGGACTGCGACTTGGGCTTCCAATGTACCTCAAGTGGGAACAGACTTTGCTTCGGGAGAAGAATGTCAGTTCGGGTCAATGCCAGCTCGGCCAACGTAAGATCATTCTTGCTCGCGACAGCGAGAAGCACGCCGGCACTGCCCAGCGAAGTGAGGAACTGCTGATACAGACCATGCCCATGCGCTTTGTCTGCGATATCCCAAGTGATTCCATCCACGCCGACTTCACCCAGAATTCCGGCCCAGAGGGTGTCATCGAGATCCGTGATAAGCCCCTTCTTCGACGGTGAATCTTGGATGAGGTTCGCCAGTAGTTCGGCCAGCTTCGAAGCATGGTCAAGGCTGTACGGGAACCCGGTCGTAACTTCCGCCTTCACATCCAGCCGCTGCGCAAGTGGCGAAACTTCGTCAAGACGTTGCGAGCTCAACACCTTAAGACCCCCCTGCCCTGATAGGTAGGTCGCAATAGAAACAGCGATATCTCTCAGTTGGCATTCGCAATGCTGCGCTTGGATGCCCCGAGTTGTAAACATGGGAGGCAGGGGAAGCGTTGGCGTGCTGAACACAAATTGGTGCGTTCTCGGCCAATCTTTTGGCAGATTCAAGTAGCCGGTCACAATTCCGGCGCGCCGACTCAACTATGTCGGGAATATCCGTGGAACGCCATCCTCCCAACGAGCGAATGCCAATGCGTGGGTCAAGATCCGCCCACTCGACAACAATGCAAAGGGTAATGCCATCGGATGTCCGAAACCGCTCAAGGTTACCAACCAGATCGCCGTATAGGCCCTGCGTGATATGCACGCTGTCCTTGGGGAAGCACTGGCGCAAATAGGCCGCAAGAAATGTCTTGAAGTGAAGGGGAGTAAATCCGCACTGAAGGGAAATCTCCCGGTGGGATACCGGTTCGAGAATCGGTTGCCTCAAAAATTCTAATGCCTTAAGTAGATTCATTGTTTAGTTTTCGCCGATTTGGGCGAATTGACGGCCTACGAGATCAGATCCGGCAGAGGCACCTTACTGGCGACTGCCAGTGTTGGCCGCCAACATCTTAGGCGGAGGATGGTCCGGCTTGGAACGCATCCGGACTACCCTCCGTGCCGTCGCATCCCAAGTTAGGGATTCCCGTGCGCATGATATGCCTTGATGTCGCAGGCACCTAGGAGGTGCCCGTTTGCCCGCGAGATCGGCCGGAACTTTTTCCTTCTGTAACGAGCCGCCATCGGCGCGGCCTTCGACATGTATGGCTCGGTGGCCAGCTCCTGCCTTGTGCCAAACGACTCATTGACTTCTAGACCGTCGCTTTTTTCAGGGAGTTGCGGAGACAGCCTGGCTTTCTGTCGCGCGCCTCTCCTCCTTTAGCCCGTATACAAAATCCCGGACGTTACACCGTCCGTCGGATTCCCGAAGCGAAACGACAAAGCCATTCTGCTTGAGAAAGTCGACGACCTCTGACTTCGTTCTGAGTTCGTTCGGCCGCCCCCATCCGCGAGGAAATCATGGCATGAAATGCAAATATTCTTGGTCTTTTTCACCATTTCTCTCATGCCGGCAAGCGCAAGCCTCTCGGCCCCTTCAATATTCATCTTGAGAAGGTCTACCCGTAATAGCCCAAGTGATCGAAAGAGAGAATCTAGCGTTGTACAAGCCACTCGAACTCCTGAAGCCGTTCCAATAATACTATTTCCCTCATGTTCATGAGAATCAGTCAGCTGCACCTCTGTTTCGTGATCGGCGACAGCCGCTTGAACAAGGGTTACATTTTCCAACCGGTTCGCCGCACACATCTTGGACAAACAGCGGAAAACTGTGGGATGGGCCTCTATAGAAATGACACGACCGGACTCCCCCACGCATCCTTGAAAAAGACAGGGTCTCCCATCCGGTACCCGCACCGACGTCCACGATTATGTCTCCCTCGTTGGGACGATACTGATACATAAACAAGTCAGAAGTCAGATTCTCAATTTGTTCAGGCGTCCAAAGCGTGATTCTAGGCTCGACAAGGGTGCGTGATGGGAATCTCTGAACCCACTCGCCTTCAAAAGATACCCTGCATAGTTTTCTGACTCGGGTAGTTGCAAAGATTGCAGCCGACGCTGCAAGGATAGATCTCAGGCCGGGCTTGTTAAACAACCTATAAACTTGGTGTTTTAGCTTTTTTCTCATTGGAACACCTCTCACGTCCACGGCATGGTATCAGATTTCCGGGTGTCCAATGGTTCAATGCACCAGAAGCGGGCCAGAGGCGGCTGTCCCCAGGCTGTGCCATGCTTTGTAGGCTCTTTCGTTCCGCGTTCTGATGTTGTTCGTTGGTTACTTCTGCGTCGGCGTGGATTTTAGTGAACTGAACGCGCACCCACGGCCAAGGTCTTCGGAGGCGGAAAGTCAGGTTTGGGACCTCGCCGCACAGCCCAATTGAGGACCTGAGTTGTGCTCTCGGCCTTCGCCTCCCATGTTAAGGATTCCCGTATATAGGCCATACCTTGTCGGCGCAACTGCTGAAGGTGCTCCCGATTCTCGGCAAGTTCCGCGAGAATCTTCTCCATGCGTTCTACGAAGTCGGTTTCATTTGTAAGAGGCACCTTGTAGCCCACTTCTGGATTGACGATGTCGCCGGGTCCGCCGAAGTCCGCAACCACCGGTACGGCTCCAGTTGCGAGCGCTTCAAAGACCACGCCTGCACCGAAGTCGCGAACCGAAGGAAACACCATGACATCCGCTGATCGCAGTCTGTCAAGTACCTCGTCATGGCTAACCCAACCACAAAAGGAAACGGCCTTCTCAACTCCAAGGGATTTCACAAGCTCTTGCAACCGGCTCCTCTCTGGACCATCGCCCAGCACGGTAAAGCGCGCCAAGTCATTTCGCAGCAGCGGAGCGGCTGCGCGCAGCCCGAGATCGCAGGCCTTGCAGGGGATTAGTCCTCCGACGAAAATCAGAATCAAGCTTCGAACCGGGCTCCGGATTGCGCGTGTCGTCAGAGCACAAGCTGCGAGCGACCCCTGGCTCCGGCACAAAAAATAACTTGTCGCGATAAGCCGAGAACTCCGCGTAGGTTTGGGATGAGGCGGCTATGATCGCTGTCGCGTGGCGATACGTGGAGCGAGCGAATGGAAAGAATCGGTACAGGCCTCTCAGATTGGAGATCCACTCCTTCTGGCCAGTGGCCTGACTGAAACCTTGCACAAATGGCAGGCCCCCATTGATAGGTCCAATCACAAAGGGTATTGGTCCTTTTCGGAGGAAAAAAGCAAAGGGACTCGGCAATACCGCAGTCATTGGTATTACACGGAGAACTACGTCGAATTCACCCGAAAAGATTCTATGCCGCAGTTGCCGCCAAGCGAAACATTCAAAAGCAAGGTAAAAGGGATACCCGAAAGCGGTCACCGCCTGGCTGGCAAAATTGGATTTGAATATCTTTCGAAATCCCCATGCGTAGATGCGTTCGAGCCAGGGCATTCGAATCACTTCGATAGAGCGAAACGGCGTTTTGGCGCGCCGCACCCGATCCTCAACGGTTGAACGAACCACTAAAGAAACATCATGGTTTTGGGTGAGGGCTGCCGCATGAGAATAAGTTACGTAGGGAATGCTGACACCCTCCGGATTGCAATCCGGTCCCAAAACCAAAATGCGAAGTCGGCTCATGAATTTCCTTTATTCGTCCTTTTTCCGAGGACAGTCGGGTTGAATCCGAGACGCGAATCCCTGTGTACGGGTCTTTTTGGCGCCAACAAGGGTCTGTGTTGCCCACGCTTCCTTGCGCTGGGACCGGGTGGCTACGGCATCCCGTGAAAGCCCGGTTTTCGTAGCCGTCCCCATTCGGATTGGGCTGGACGACATGCGAGTTGCGCGGAGAGGACGGGCTGGATAGGCAGGTTTCCGGCCCGACTCGGGCACCTCCTCGTCTAGGCCAATGACTCGGTTTACGGCAACGATTGATAGAAGCAGGAAAAACCATTCCAAGCAGAGCATTCTAAAGCCAGCCTCAGATAATGTTGAAGGTCACGGCTGTGACAAAGTAGGCCATCAATAGGCCACCGAGCGCCGGATCGCGGCGAAAAAGATTGATAGCCTTGAGATAACCCTGACCGAAAAGCAGCGCAATAAACCCCAAGCCTAGAAAGCCAAGGTTCAGATACGCTTCGATGTAACCATTGTGAGCCTCATTTGTCATCGAGTATCCGTCGACCTTGCGGGCGACCTCCGCGTACGCGGGGCCCGACCCAGAACGTTTCAAAACCAGCGCCGCCGATCGGGTTAGGAGCCATCGGAATCACGATATGCCAGATCGCGGTGCGTCCCGTTAAATCCGGCTTTCTTCCGAGCGCCTCCGTGATGGCAGCTTTGGCTCCGAGGAGGTAACCAACGCCACCAACGAGTGCAAGCGTGAGAATCAGCGCATGCACAGCCGTTGGTCGTTGCCTAAAGAATGGCAGGGAGATGGCGAGCATCAGTCCCGCACCAAGAATGAAGCAGGCTGTGCCTGTTGCACACTGTGCCGTGTATAAAAGATTGACGCCGAACGCCACCAGTCCAATGTGGGCCAACAGATGACGCTTGCGATCGGGGCTGTCCTTGTCGCGGACGAGAGTCAAGATCTGCCAAAGGGCCCCCAGCCCCACAAGGTAAACAAGGTTCCCAAGAACATTCTTATTGGTTGTGACTCCCTGGAAATTTCGAAATCCGTATTCATCCCAACCCTGGCCCAGGGCTGGGTAATACTTAATGAAAAGAACGGAAAGAGGCAACAATACGAACCCCACACGCGTAAAAAAGCGCTTTAAGGCCGCAACCGGCTGGGCGTCCGTGGCAATGACGAGAACCATAATCAAATCGCCGAGACCCCTCGTCCATCGCTTAAAGCCCCATGCGGGAAAGTCGGACCACACAAGGCTAACCAGGCAGAAAGAAAAATAAAACAAGATCGGCCAACTGGTCTTCAGGAGATTCGTTACGCTTTTCCCACGCCGAAGAAGAACGATTGCTCCCACAAGTATCAACAAGCTGGCAACAGCCTGATCGAGCGGGCTGGCGTCGGGAATCTGACCTGCGATTTCCGCCTGCACCCCCATCCCGAGCCACATGGAGACGGATCGGGAGCTAGCAATCGAAAACCAGATTACGGGCAGCCAAAGGGCCTTTGAAGTGCGCGCGGACGGATCACGGTCGAGCCAGAAAAGGCCGGCGATACCGGCGACAAAGACGAGGGTTGCTATTTGCTGATTCATAGTCTACCCAACGGAGTAACCATCGCTACCAGTTTACCCTTGGTTGGCCGCAACGAACTCCTGGCTAGGTGTATTTGCAGAAGTCTTTACTAGTGGCATGTAACAACCTGATTGTCCGATCACTGAGATGGCGCCGATGTGACTGGCATCGTACGACAGCGTCATCGCATCTCAGTCGTGGCGGAGCACAGTCTATACATAGCTGGTACAGGAAGTCTTCACTAGTGCGCGCCAAGCGGACACGAGGGAGACAGCTGCCAGCATCGCGAGGAACGGAACGATCAAAACACTGTGGCGGGCATGTGCGATGATCGGGGCTTGTACCGCCGGAATATAGAAGATATACAGCAAAACAATGGCTGCTTGGTGCAGCAGGCCACGCTTCCACAAAATGAAGACACCAGCGAGAGCCAGCCCCAGCAGGGGCAACTGTAAGGCTAAATTCAGAAAGGTTGACTGCGGCCTTTTGCCGAGAAACCAGAAGTTAAAAAAAACGTTCTTCGCGGTGCATCTGGCGAACACCCCTGGATGGCTGCGGTATTCGGCCGAGACTCCCTTCAGCAGAGCTTGGTTGAATTTGATTTCGTCTTGCGGTGTGTAGAACAACTGGTAGTAAGGGCCCGTGAACGGGAGACCCAGCTGGCTCGCGAGTTGTGCGCGAGCAAACCCAGCCCGTGTTTGCGCCAGATAGAAAGGCTCGGATGTAGTGTCTTCACAGGCATAGAGACCCTCCTGCGCCGCGATCCCAGCGACGCTGCCGGTGGGTACAAGTTTGTGCACCAGAATGTAGTTCCGGACAATCCACGGCGACATGATAATCACCATTCCGAAGCAGAGTATCGCGATCCGGAGCGTGATCTTGACCCGGTCACTCATGCTCTTCAAAGCAAACATGAAGGTAGACAAATAAGAAGACCGGAAACAACAGAATCTGACCCCGTACCATCGCCACCACACCGAGCAACAAACCCGCGGCCCAATAACGCCAGAGGCTGCCCTTCTCGACGGCACTGTAGAGCACAAGCATGAAAAGCAATACTGTAAATATGAAAGGCAGTTCAATGCCTGCGCGTGCCTCGGCAAAAATAGTGCTGGGGTAAAGTAAGAAGACAAGCGCCGCCCAGAATGCGATCATCGCGTCGCCGGTAATCTTAAGGGTAAGCCGCAGCAATAGAAGTGCCGCCCCAAAAGCAAGCAGCACGCAGACTACGCGAGCTGTTTGGATATCGTACCCACCTACTTTAAATGCAGCCGCCAAAAGGATCGGATATCCCGGTTCACGAAGCATGGTAGGGCCCATCTTGGCGTCGACGCGATATCCGCTCCCCTCCTCCAGGTTCCGTCCTATCAGGTCGTACAGGTCCCCAAAGTTCAAGCTGTAGGTCAACATTAATGGCCGGCTCAGCTTTGGCAGTGCCACGAGCACTATCCCCGCGTTCAGTAACGCCGCGACAAGAAGGACGAGAAATATCGATTTCTGGCTCAAGGTCCTGTTCGCGGGCAAAGGGACACGTGCGGTTGGAGGAGCGTTGCCCTCTTGAGTCACAACTACCGGTTGGGTTTCGAGCATTGCGCTATTTCACCATTATCGCTTGTTAGATTTGGGTGCGCTCTTCTTCCAGGTGTAACTGGCGGTCATGGCATAGTTCCAGACTGCGCCGACGACAATTCCGACCAGAGCGGAGAACGCCCACATTGCGTTACGCTTGAATAGGTATGAGGCGACTCCGACGTTAGCCAGGGCGCCGAGAGAGCAAGTGAGGGTGAAAGAAATTAGTCCCATCACCCAGCGCCATCCCTTGAGGCGCATATCCCGGTAAGTGAGGGCGTTATTCAGAGTGAAGTTGCTGACCATCGCTACCGCCGCGGCACCGGCCTGGCTGACGGTGAACGATTGGGATGCCAGGCGGAAGAGAGCTGTAAGTACTGCGAAATGAACGAACACCCCCACCGCGCCAATCAAGGCAAAAGACACAAAGCGCACGGGAACCACACCGCCAATAAGCTTGTCCGCGAGCAGCATAAAGTAATCCCAGACCGCCTGACTATCCAGCTTGCTTTCTCCGGCGTGCCGATTTCGAAACTCATAGGGAACTTCTTTGACTCGCAAAGGCTCAGGTGAGGAAGCGATCACGTCCAAGAGTATCTTAAAACCTATACTTGAGAGATCGCGGACCGAACTCTCCAAGACCTCACGACGCAGCGCAAAGAATCCGCTCATGGGATCGGATAAATCGTGCTTGATCACGGTGCGGCTAAGAAGGGTCGCAAATCGGCTCATTTTCGCTCGTGATGCGTCCCAGGAACCGATACCTCCTCCAGCGCTGTAACGCGTGCCAACAACGACATCCGCTTCTCCCCTCTCCAGGAATTCCAGCATACGGGGCAGCACAGATTCATCATGTTGGCAGTCGCCATCAATGACGGCGAGATACGGGGCAGAGCTCGCGAGCATTCCTTCGACGCACGCCGAGGAGAGCCCCCGCCGACCTATTCGCTGAAGACAGCGGACGCGCGAGTCGTGCCGCGAGATCTCACGGACGTGAGTTGCTGTTCCGTCCGCCGAATCATCGTCTACGAAGATTACTTCCCACGCTCTTCCCTGGAGGCATCGCTCAAGCCGGCTGACGACCTCTGCTATATTGTCCCGCTCGTTAAAGGTTGGGACGACCACGGTCAACTCGGCGATAGCGCTCGCAGCGTCGTTTGTTGTGGTGACCATATTGGTTACTTTACTCTGCATTGGATTCGGTTCCTCCTATGGATTCAATGCGCGTGGCACTATGAGTCAGCCCCTCGGACTTCGACTCAGCAAGAAGATAAGGTTATGCGGGATGGTGAGAGAACAGAGATGGGAGCGAAAAAAGTTTGCCGCAGCCACGCTATACACGTCAGTTCGTACACTCGGTGCTGCCCTGATGCCTTCTTCAATGTACTCGGCTGTTGACTACGATTGGAGAGCCTTTTGATAAGCTGCAAGTAGTTGGGGGACGGAATAGTCCCATGCTAGTTGCTCGTCGATTCTCTTTCTTCCGAATTCGCCCATTCTTTTTCTTTCCTCAGGCCGGTCGAGGAGCCAAATGATCTTGGCGGCAAAATCCGCAACTCCTTCTTCTTTCGAGGCGTAGAGGGAAGCTTCCTGGGCGCTGAACTTCCCTTCCTTTGAGTCGAATTGAACAATGGGCTTGCTGAGGGCCATGTATTCCATGATCTTGATCATGGTGGAGATATCATTCATCTCGCTCGGCCGGTCGGGGTTCACGCAGACGTCCGCGGTTGAGAGGACTTCCAATAGTTCCTGATCGGAGACTCTGCCGGTGAAACAGACGGTATCGTGCAATCCGCGCTCTTCGACCATCTTTTTCAACTTGTTCAGTTCGGTGCCGCCGCCGACGCAGGTGAAGAAGATGTCGCGTCTGCCGGATTTCTTGATGTGTTCGGCCACGTCCAACAAGATGTCCAGGCCATCCTGCACGCTCATGTTACCGACGTATCCGACCAGGTACTGCTTTCCGTTCTTGCGAGCGGGATTGGGGGGAACCGGCTTGAATTTGTCTTTTCTGGGCCCGTTACGCACCACGAACACATTTTGCGGATCCAAGTTGCCGCGCTTCACGGCAAGGTCCCGGTAGCTCAAGTTCGTCACCATGACTACATCGCTGAACCGGTAGGTAAGCCGCTCGAGCGTGACCAGGATTTTGTAGAGGCCGCCCTGCTTTCCATATTTCGAAACGTACAGTTCGGGGTTGGCGTCGTGATGGTCGAAAATGTACTTCACGCCGAGAAGTTTGAATGGCAATGCAACCAGAAAAATATTGTCCGGCGGGTTGCAACCTTCGATGATGTCAAATCCGTGGCGCAGATAGATCCATAGGGCATAGGTAAACTCCCACAGGAGTGCCCACCCGTATTCCCACAAATATCCCCACGGCGTACTTCCCTCCGCTGGCGAAGGATGCCGGTAAATGCGGACCCCATCGAGGATTTCGTATCCTTTCGTAAAGCCCTTTCGCCTGGGGCATAACACGGTCACTTCATAGCCGTTCTCATGAAGAGAACATGCTTCTCTCCAAACGCGTGGATCGAAGGGAACCGTCTGGTTCTCAACAATGATCAGAACGCGTTTTTTTTGGGCGGTGCGGCTCATCGACTGAGACCCGTTCGCGGAGTTGTCCGTGTGTACAACCCGGCTGTCGGCGTTGCCTGCAATCCTTTCCGGCTCAACGGTATTACCAGCAGATGCCGCTGTATGCGCCATTATTGCTTCTGGAAGCTGAAATGCGGACGAAATCGACAAGCGATTGCCCAGGCTGCAATTTATCTGTAACGGACTCGAACTCGGCGGCTTTATTGCCGATCACGATCGTTTCCGCATGCTGTAGAACGGCGTCGATATCGTCGACCATGAGCCGAGAAATGTGCGGGATGCGGTTCAGGATGAAATCTCGATTTGCGCCGACCAATCGGGCGACCTGCACGTTTTTGTCGTAGATACGGATGTCGTAACCCTTGCCGACCAAGCGTTCGATGATTTCGATCATCGGGCTTTCCCGCAAGTCGTCGGTACCTTCCTTAAAGCTGAAGCCCAAGATGCCGACGCGCTTGCGGCCTTTCTCCATGATCAACTGAAGGCCGCGAGAAACTTGGAGTTCATTGCTCGGAAGTATGGCGTTTAGAATTGGTAGTTCCAGGTCGTGCAACTTCGCCGAATACGCCAGTGCTCGAAGGTCTTTTGGCAGGCATGAACCGCCAAATGCGAACCCTGGCTTCAGGTAGGCGGTTGAGATATTCAGTTTCTTATCTTGGCAGAAAATATCCATGGCCTTGTGGGCGTCGATCGAGAAGGATTTGCAGAGATTGCCGATCTCGTTGGCAAACCCGATTTTCAGCGCGTGCCAACTGTTGTCGATGTACTTGACCATTTCGCCCGTTTCCACATCCGTTCTGATCATTGGGGCGGTTAGCTTCGCGTAAAGGGCGGCTACCACGTCGCCACTGGCCGCGTCTACTTCCCCGATGACGGTTTTTGGAGGCTGGGCGAAGTCCATGACGGCCGTGCCTTCGCGGAGAAATTCCGGATTATTGCAAAGGCCGAAATCCTTGCCCGCCTTCTTGCCCGAGGTCTCTTCCAACACGGGGATGACCACCCGGCGCATAGTGCCGGGCAGAATCGTGCTGCGGATCACCACAGTGTGCCGAGCCACCTTGTCCTTGAGCGCGTTGCCGATCTGTTCGCAGACGTGCCGGACATGCGTCAAATCAAGATTGCCGTTTATTTGACTCGGCGTGCCCACGCAGACAAACGAAATGTCCGTCTCTCGAATAGCTTGAACCGAGTCGGTGGTGGCGCGCAGGCGACCGCTCTTCACGGCGGCGTCAATAATCTCCTCAATGTCCGCCTCGATGATCGGGGACTTCCCGGAGTTGATCAGGTCCACTTTTGTGCGCACCGGGTCGACGCCGACGATTTCATGTCCCTCTTTCGCGAGGCACCCAGCGCAAACAGCGCCTACATAGCCGAGACCGAATATGCTAACTCTCAAGATAGGCTCCTTATCTAATGATGGCTTTTTCCCATGACCGGGCGCCTAAAAGACCTTCGCGCGGGATGGTGAACAGCCTTATGAAACTACGCGCGCGTCGGAGAGTTGGAATTTGAAGTGTCGCGAACCATGAAAAAACACAAGCTGCGGAACAACTGCGCCAGGGCCCAGCGATGCATCGGCGTATTGTCCCAGCCCAAAAGTAGACGGCGACTGCGAAAAGAACCGTCGGACTTCTGCCACTCAGTCACAATATCGTTTATGACGCTGGAAAGGAGGTTGTCCAACATGGGGAAACGCCCATGTAGCAAGACAGCCAAGTTGATGGCCTCGGCGTAATCATAGAGTTCGCGACGATAGACCGTTAAACGGGGGCGGCTGGAGAAGGGCTTTGGAAGACCCGCTTCATCGAACAAATTGGCCGTGTAGTAACCAACACCACGCTTAAGCGCTTCGGTACAGCCGGGGTGCCCCGTGAGTAGTTCGATCTTCGCCAGTGCTTTCATGACGAAACAGGTGTGAAAATGGTCGATGAAAGTGCGCTTTCCATCTTTTGCGTAATACCAGGACCCGTCTTCGTTTTGTGCTTCAAGGACAAAATGGAGGTTCCGTTCCGCCACATTCCAGTATTTCTCGTCGGAAAAATCGCGCGACGCGCTTGTCAGGAGAAATGCTCGGTAGGCATTGGCGTTCACAACGGCAACGGACTGCTCGGGATCCGGGGTATAGGAGCACGTCGAAGCCTTCTCGGAAGTCGGGAAATCCTTATAGTCGAGCAGGGCGTGTTCCGCAGTCGAACGCATGATCTCTCGCCATTCTTCGGACTTGTCAATTTCCCAAACCTGTTTGAAAGCCTCATAGACATAAGGCACGGTGGTGATGAGAGGCGTGCCCGCCCAGATCGTGCCGCGGATGGTTTCCCAGTTGAACGGATATCCCCAGCAAGAGTGGCTATAGCCCGCGCACCGCGTATCCTTCAGGACCTCCAGGAAGTGAACCGCCTTTTCATAGTGGCGTTTGTCGCCCGAATACTGCGCAAGAAGCGCAAACCCCATGGCATAGTGCGCATCAGCGATTGGGAATCGCTGGCGTTTCCAAAAGAGCTTTCTGGCCGAAGGCAGAAACGCTTCAGAGAAGACCATTGGCGAGACCGCGAGAGTCCCCAGGAGGCGATTCTTGTAATAGAGGGCTTTGGCGCTCCTTGCGATGTCACTCGCATAATATGTCTGGAAGTCGTACGAAGTCTCGCCATAGTGAGAGAGCCATTCGACAAAGCGCAGAACTGCGGGGAGAACCTTCTCGTTTTGCACGGGAGCCGTTGGCAGCGTACTAACAGGCGCCTGGGGCTCTGTTCCGACTTGTAGAGTCATGCGATTCTCCGGGCCTCCCGGGCCCCGCTCCGCGTTAGAAATCCTAGTTCGAATCCAGGAAGAGCCGGTGGGTCAGTTCCAGCGTGAGGAGTCGATGAATTTCCGTGGTGTAGTTGTGATTGCCTTTAAGGTGTCCTTGCACTATTCGCCGGACCATATCCGCGTTTATGTAAGGACGCGAGAGCGAGCGTGGATCCAACAACATTTCGCGGACATAATTCGCGAGCTGGTCGCGATACCAGATCCGGAAATGAAACACCTTGTGCCGGCCTATCCAGAGACGTTCGAGGTGCAGCGGGGCAAACAAGTGGTCGATTTGCGCGACCCATTGCGGCATGCCGTAGTCATAGGCGTATTCCGCCTTAAACAAAAATTCCAGGACGCCTTGTGTGAGGGCGCTGTTCAGGCCGCCGATGCCGCGGTCCGTCCGCAACTTGGCTAGTTCGGGATTGCCTTCTTGAATGAGCCGGAGCCTACCTTGTTCGTTGAAGGCAACCGCGCCAGGAGCTTTGTAAATAGTTTTGACGAGGTCATTGTCGAGATATGGCGAGCGCACGGCGAGTTGCGTCTGCTCCAGGCCCAAAACTCCGTAGTGATGCCAGGGCGACTGGCGGAACGCCACAAAGGTCATGGGATGGACCTGGAGGTTTTTATCGTAGGTCGCCTTGGCCACCTGAAGTTTGGGTTCTAGATCACCCTGAAACAATCCGGCGGCAGGTTGCTCTGCTTTGAACATCACCGCGTGAAGCAGCATCTCGCTGCCATAGGTACCGACAATTCGCACGGGGGCGATTTCTCGAACTTTTTCGCTGACATATAGATCCGGCGATCGGCCCAAGTCCACGCACGCATCGGTCAGATAGATGGTGCGCTCCGCATAGTGGGAGAAATTGTTCAGGAATTCCGTGCCGGTGGTAATGACTTGGTGCTGCTGGCCGCAGATTTCGGCCACGCGACGCGCCAGAATGACGTCCTGGTTATCGCGATACATGCTTCCGTAGGTATAACACGGGAGCGAGTTCGGCTTGGCTTTGCGCCAAGCCATGATGATGCGCGTGTCGAGACCGCCTGTGAGGGAGACCCCGATGCGCTCCTCACCACCGAAATAGCGCGGAAGATTCCGGACAAATACGTCGCGGAGCTGGGAGTAATATTCCTCTGGCTTATACGGTGTCTCTTCTTCCCATTCGCGAGGCTCGAAATAGGTGGCCTTTTTCTCGAGCTGTCCATCGCGAAATTCCCACGCCGAACCAGGTGGCAGAACGTGCAGACCCGGGAACAGACTTCGGTTCTCGAGCACGCAGCCGCATACGATGAATTCTCCCAGGCTCCGCGGATCAATGTTTCCGCAGCTGCGGGCGGACTTTTAGAATGGCTTTCGCCTCAGCGGCGAAATAAAACGTATCAGGGGCTTCGTGGTAGTAGAGGCGCTGGAGACCGTACCGGTCATTGAAAAGGATGGAAGTCCCGCGCGCGCGGTCAGAAACGAATCCATGAAACCGCCCGTTTAGCTGCTTCGGGAAATCCGGTTCCTCTTCGTAGCGATGAACTAAATAGGACGATCCTTCGGCACAGACGGCGTGACCTCGCGACTTGAGGGAATTGATTGTTCCCGGCTCCGGGTATTCCTCGCCAGAGAAGCAGAGCGTAACTTCCCTGCTCTCGTTTTGCAGCGGCATGTTGTCCGCGAAAGACCCCTTGGGGACGACCCAGCCGACATAAACGCCCTGCGCTTCGTCAATCCACGTGCCGCACGCGTAAAACGATTCGTGACGAATCGTTTGCAGCATCGCGAACAATTCCTGCTCTGCGTCCGCCCGAGGACGCTTGGTAACAAGTCCGACAATTCCCGGCAAGTGCGATCTCCTAGAGCGATTCTGCTTTCAGTTGAAATTTGCGTTGCAACCAGGCGCTGCGCAGGTCACGAAGTTTCGACATGAACGATTCCGGCAGGCGGTCGGCAAGGCGGTGGTGCAAGCCCATGGAGAATGCGGCTTTGCCCCAGGCGGAAAGCGGGACGTAATAGCGCGGAACGTCGATCGGCTGGAATGCGTTTCGTTCCTTGAAATCGCTAAGGCTGCTCTGCGCCTTTTTGCCGTAAGCGAACTTGGAGTACACCAAATGAGAGATCTGCCTGTCGGCACAAGAACGTACCGCGTGCGCGACGAGGGCGTTGGTGGGGGCTTTATCGCGCGACTCCAAGGAAGAGATGATGTGCATCATGCCCGCCTGAGTTCGAGCGTCGTCGATAACGAGCTTGATAAAGCCAATCAGTTTTCCGGCGTCATAAGCGCCGATGAAGACGCTCGAGTCGAGGTACGTCGCGCTCATGTTGCGCACCGTTTCAAGACTCTTTCCGTAGTGAGGAAAGCGACGATCTTGACGGACAGGAGTCTCGTTATAGATCTCCCAGATGCCGCGGACGAGTTCGTCATCAAATGCGGCTTCCCGGACGACGACGCCCTTCTTTTCCGCCTGCTTGGCCTTGTTCCGCGCTTTGAAACCGATCTGCTTGGTCCACCAGTTCTCGTAAGTGGAAATCGACAGAACAGCCAAGTTATCCATTTCGAGGGGATAAGGATACTTAACGCCGGTGTCTGGCAAGCGTTGCAGGAATGTAAAGAGGTCGGCACGCACGCCGGACTTGCGCATTACGGAGATCGCCGCGTCGGGGTCATCGATAAACTTATAGTCATCCGCATCGAGATGGGCGACGCGACAAAGAGTTCCCTCGACGACGAATTCCCGATTGCTGAAGGTCACACCGCTTTTCTTAGCTGTCATAAGTTCTGGAGTCCTAAAATTAGTAGGAGTTCGTGCAAAGACTGAATCAAAGTTCTGGCCAGAATTAAATCGTGCTTGGAATCAATCAAGAATCGCTCGATTCGGAGAGCGATGACGGATCATTTGCGTTGAGTGGCGATTGCCATCCAAGTATCCCTGACGATGGTGCTGGAGTCACTCTGCGAGGCTGGCGACCGGCGCTTCATTCGCGCGCAACCACTCTTCGAAGACGACCAGGCTAAAAAGAATCTTGTGATTGTCGTGGCGCTTGGAGGCATGCTGCTCGAACAATTGCCGGACCAGTTGGGGGCGAAGGAATTGATAGATCCTGGACTCTTCATCGAGCAAAGTATCTGCCATTTTGTTATTGATGGCCCCGAAGAACCAGTCATCGACGACGTTATTGGCGAACCCTCGCTTGGGCCTTTTCACGATGGATTCGGGAAGAAACGTCCGACAAACCTCACGATGCAGCCATTTCCGCGATCCATTTCGTACCTTGAGGCTGGCCGGGAGACGCTCGACATATTCGACGATTTCTTTGTCGACGAAGGGAACACGCAGCTCAAGGCTGTGTGCCATGGAAAGTTTGTCGGCGTACATGAGGAGTTCATCGGGAAGTGTGGACCGCAGTTCGAGGAACTGGAGTCCGCCGAGCTCGTCCGTGTCCTGCATCAGGTCATTCATGTCCTGCCAGCAATTGAGGATGGTGTCGCCGGCATCGGCAGGCAATAAGACCGTCTTGAAACAGCCCTTCCACCTGATCTCCGGGCAGGAGGGAAAGTACATTTTGGTACCTACGCATGCGGTCAGGAGTCGCCAGCGAGTGGATGCCGCGCTTGAGGGTCTCGTTCCTTGGCAGCGCCTCAATTGTCGAGGAGATCGGACCTCGTACCCAACCCGGCAGAGTGGACCAGACCGCGCTGTAGCGCACGCCAAGGTGGCGACGATAGCCGCCGAACAATTCGTCCGGCCCTTGCCCCACAAGCGCGACCTTGACGTCCTGGCGAGCACGCTGGCAAACGAAGTACATGGGCACGATCGAGGATGTCGCGATGGGCTCTTCAAGAGCGGCCACGATTCTTGGCAAGGCTTCCTCGAAAATGGATTGGGTGATGTTGACGCTCGTGTGGTTCGATCCGAGGACACGAGCGGTTTCGGCCGCGTCGGTGAGCTCGTCGTCGGCGAACGAGGAGCCATAGCCAACCGTATAAGTGGGCCAAGAACTGCCATTCAGATTCATCAAGGCCAGCAGTAAGCCGGAATCGATGCCACCGCTCAGAAGCAGGCCTACGGGCACGTCGCTGATGAGCTGACGCTTGATGGCGTCTTTATAGAGCGAGAGCAACTCGTCCTTTGCCTGCGCGGGGGACTTGGGCGGCTGGAACGGCTCCGGTTTGAATTTGTACCAGCGGCTGACTTCGCAGATGCCATTTTCGACGGTCAGCTTGGTTCCAGGCGCAAGTTTGTGCACGCCCTTGACGATGGTGTAGGGCGAAGGCGTAAAGCGATGTCGGAGAAAGAGATTGAGAGAAGTGGGGTCGATCTCCGTTCTGCCGGGCATAAGGGCGCGGATGGGGCGCATTTCGGAGCCAAAATAAACGGCGTTGCCGTCAATACGGTAATAAATGAGCTTGATTCCGAATGGATCGCGCGCGACCAGCAAGCGTTTCCGGCGCACATCCCAGATCGCGAAACCGAACATGCCGTTAAGCCGATTGAGGACTTCGTCGCCCCACTGCTTGTAACCCTCAATAATGACTTCGGTGTCGGAGTTCGTGCGAAAAACGTGGCCGTGGCTCTGGAGTTCGCGTTTGAGTTCGTGGAAATTATAGATTTCGCCATTGAAGACCACCCAGACCGACTCCTCGGGATCAGACATGGGCTGGTGGCCGCCGGCAAGGTCAATAATGGAAAGCCGCCGGAATCCGAAGCCAAGCGGGCCGTCGATGAAATAGCCCTCATCATCGGGACCGCGGTGGATGAGCGAACGGGTCATGGCTTGGATATCCGTTTTGTTGACCGGAGCCATGCTTTTGAAATTGAATTGTCCGCAAATTCCGCACATAAAGGTTGTTTAGCCTCTTGCCAATTTCTCTTTGACCGGGAATCGTTAGCTTTGCGGGCCAATGATTCGGCGCGCCTGAGCCGGTGAAGAGCCTACTCGGACAACAACGTAAACTTGTCGATGGGCCTTCCCGACAGAACTCGCCTTAGAACAGCTCTTAGTTTTTTCATCTGTTCCCGGCGATGGAAGGACATGAGCTCTTTCGAAACGGGGCGTTCCAGCCTGCGCACGGCTGACAGAGAATAGCCCGCTCCGAGTGCGAGGCCGTCCAGAATATAGGGCTTCTTGGTCATCCGGTAAGTGACGCGAAACAATTCCCAGAGTGGATGCCCGCCAAGAAAGTAATCCTTTTTGCCGTAAGAAAATGAGGCGGCCAGCACGCTGCGGTCTGCCGTCCCCAAGGGGCGGTGGTGAAAGAAAGATTTCTCCCGGAATGAGCGCGTCTTCCAGCCTTTCATGCGCGCAGTTTCAACGGCAATCCAGTCGATCCCGCCAGCCTTGTTCGCGAAGTATCCGCCGATGTCTTGAAAGCAGTCCCGCCTGAAGACCTGACATTGTCCAGAGACATAAGTCTGCCCTTCAAAACTATCCGTACCAGAATTGTAACCGCCCTCCTCGCGGAAGACGGTGCCTGCAACACCAAGCCGGGGATTTTCCTGGAACTTCCGAAGAAGAAATTCGAAATGATCGTTATCCAACACAACATCCGAATCGAGATTAGCAATGATCTCGTAGTTCACGCCTTGCAAATGCTCCTGGCCGGCGTTGAAGGCATGCACCTTGGCAGCGAAGTTGCGCTCTTTCCGGACCGGGCGGTTTACGACTTCAATCCAATCGTGTTCGCGCGCGTAACTCTCAGCGATTGCGCCTGTCGAATCGGTCGAACCGTCGTTGACAATTACCCACTTCAGCGGCCGGACAGTCTGCCGGATCACTGACTCAATCGTTTTGGCGATAAGCTTCTCTTCATTCCGTGACGGCGTAACGAGCGCGTAGGACGGCAGCATGGACTGCGAGTCATCTTGTCCAGCGTGCACTTCCGTTTCCACTGGCATCGCCTCTTCCGTTCGAAGTTTCGCCATACTCAGTCTCCTTCGCGCTCCCCGCGCTGCGAGTAGACTTCGGAGCGTTCCATAGTCAGTGATTTGTCGTAGACCTGTTCCGGCTCATGGACCACAACGTGGCTGCCGCGATTGGAGAAGGAGAACGGAACGCACAGAAGATTCTGAAGCCGCATGCGTAGCTCTTTTCTACGCTCTGGGGGAACAAAGAAAAGCATGAACCCACCGCCACCCGCACCCAATAACTTTCCCCCAAGAGCCCCAGCGCTGCGGCCCGCTTCGTAAATTTCGTCAAGGCTGTTGTTGGTGATGTTTTGAGTGAGAGTCCTTTTGATTTGCCAGGATTCATTCAAGAGCTGGCCGAATTCATCCAGTGAACGATTCGGATTGGCGATGATGGCTTCCGCCTCATCCACCATCTGACCCATTGTTTCGAGTTCCCGTTTTTTCTGCGGCGTCACCTTGATCTGCTCTTTGGCGATTTCGGACGCTGTCCGCGAAAAACCGGTGAAGAACAGGGCGCAATGCTGCTGTAGGTCTGCCAGCCTGGCAGCAGGAGCAATAACCTGCCTGACGTCGAAACTGCCGTCCGTGTGGAAATTGATTCGGTTAAGGCCGCCATATGCAGCGCTGATTTGATCCTGCGAGCCGACCGCCTCTTTCACAACCTCCTGTTCGACATGGAGGGCATCGAGTGCAAGAGAATGTTTGTCGCGCATCTGCTCTCGGAGCGCATAGAGAGCGAGCAAAAAACCCACGGTGAATGCGGAACTCGTGCCCAAACCAGTTCGGGCGGGCAGGTCTGCAACGTGGTGGATCTCAATCCCCTCCTCCACGCCAAGAAATTGCAAACATCCACGGACCGCCGGGTGCTCAATCGCACCGTTGCGGTTCACATTCTCGACTTTCGAATAAGAAATGCGGCTGTGGTATTCGAAAAATGGCGGTAAATGACGGCAGGTAATATAACAGCTCTTGTCTATCGTCGTGGAGAGTACCGCGCCGCCATGCTCACGATACCAAACGGGATAATCAGTGCCACCGCCGAAAAAAGAGATGCGGAGGGGAGTACGCGTGATAATCATGCTTTAGTATTCCCTTTCAAAACTCTGCAAACTAAGGAATTTCGAGTAATTAATTTTAAAGCGCCGGTGAGATGACATCTATTTTCTGCGCAGAGCATTTACTTTCTGGCACTTTTGCATCACTACGCCATCGTAATCCGTAATTGCAGTCGTTCTGTGAACTCAGTTCAGTGCGGCAATCGTGTCAGCAAATCGCCGGAAGAATCGGAGACCGCCGCCCGAGAGAGGGATTCGTAAATGTTCTGGGCACGCGCGTAGTCCTCGGGTGTACCTATGTCTATAAACATTCCATTTTGTTCGACTGCGAAAATACCTTGGCTCACTAATCCCGGTAAAACTTCTTTTTCCAGGCTGACTGGTCCGTCAGGAATGTGATTCAAGACTGCCTGTTTGAGGACATAGACACCACCGTTAATCAGCCCGGGCGTTGCATTCCCCAGCTTCTCACTGAAGCGGGTGATTCTGTTTTCCGCATCGACCTGCACGGTGCCATACCTCGCTGAGTCGGGGACCCGGCGAACGGCAATTGTTGCCAGACCAGAATGCTGAGTGTGATATCGCGTCATCCGCCGAAGATCGAGCTCCAGAAACGAATCACCATTCATCACTACAAAGTTCGGCGATTGCCGAAGAAAAGGCTCAGCCAGCTTAATTGCACCAGCGGTCCCCAAGGGCTGATTTTCCTCAGAATAGCTGATGTTCACAGTTCCATTTGAGGCCATCGCCGAACTTTTCGTGAATCTGGCCGGCTTCGAAACCTGTGCACATCACCAGGTTGCGGAAACCATTCGCGCGCAACTGCATCACAAGCAACTCGAGGAAGGTAATTTCCCCGATAGGAGCGAGCGGTTTCGGCTTACCCGAAAGGACTGACCGCAATCGTGTTCCCATGCCACCAACCAATAGCAGCACGGGTGTCCCTTCCGAAAGATTTTCCGATGCTGCTGCTGGATTTCTGTGGGCGTTCATTGAAGGTCAACAACTCTGTCTTGCGTTTGAAACGGAATTTCGTCCTATAGATTCGCTTGCCAGTAGTCGATCATCGAACTCAATGTCTGCTCGAGGGTATTCCGGGGCTGCCATCCTGTATCTTTACGGATTTTTTGGGTACTCCCAAAGATGATTTTTTCGTCAGAAGGGCGCATCAACCGGGCAACAGGCCGAATTTCGGGTTTAATACCGGATAAGCGAATGGCAGTGTGCAGGAGTTCGTGGATATGACGCGTCCTGCTTGCACAGAGGTTATAGGTCTCGCCGCGCTTCCCTTTCATCGCGGCAAGATAAAATCCGCGCACAGTGTCCTGGACATCAAGAAAAGCGCGGCGCGGTTTCAGATTGCCAACCTCGATCACCGGCGATTGGAGGCCTTTTTTGATACGCACGATCTGGCGCACAAAATCCGAAGGTGCGTCGTTGGTCTTACCGGGACCCGTGGTGTTGAACAGTCGAATGTTTACGGCTGGAATCTTGTAGTCAAGGAAGTATTCGCGCGCCAGCAAGTCCAGACACACCTTGCTGATCCCGTAGGGATGCAAAGGTTTCAGGGGTTGCGTTTCTTTCACCGGAATCGCCGAGGCCGGTACATTTCCGTATTCTGCGCTGGAGCAAGCGGAGACGATTACCGGTGGCTTCTTCATATGGCGCAACGCTTCGAATAAGTACAATGATCCCATGATGTTTGATTCGAACGTTCTTACAGGATCGGCCCATGACACGGTCGGCAAGCTTTGCGCGCCCAAATGAAAAATATGAGTGGGTTGGTACCGGGCCACGACTTGTGTCACACGCTGTCCATTGCGCAAATCACACTGTGCGAATTGCAAATTCGGCAATTTGGGAAACGGAACGTGCTTGTTCGAATTCGTAGGTGCCAATTACATTCCAACCAAGGCCTTGAAGAAATCGGACCATGTGGGAGCCGATGAATCCTTCGGAACCCGTGACGAGTGCTGTTTTTGACATTCGAATGATCTACCTTGGTGGAAACGATTTTCGGAAGGCTGAGAAACCGACCTGTGATAGGCTATCGCCATTCGACTCACGAAAAGTGAATCCTGACTTGCCTACCAGATATAACGAACCTGCTTACAATCAATAGCTTACAGGAATTCAGACTGCGCACGACTAATCAGTGGCAATCAACGGCCAAACTGAGACTTAAGTAAACTTTACGAGCATATAAGATAATCTATTCTATCAATAACTTGAACGTGCGAAGTTCTGAATTCTGGGCTGACGGTCTGGGTCCAAAACCTTAGTGGAAAAACCTTACCACCATTTGTCCCATTGCTCCTGCCAGAAGGCTCTGGCATTCTCCATCGGGACCGAGGGGCGCGTACAAGGTAGCGGTTCCACCTGATCCAAGGAGCGACCGGTCATCAGGGCCACATTGTGATGGGCAAACTTGTAAAACCATTGCGGCCAATGGAGCCAGTCGTATCCCCCCTCGACTTTTGCCTTGAGCAGTTCCAGATCGTCCCAGGAATTGACCGACAAGTCGTGGAAGGAAGAAACGCAAGTCTTTTGGCTTGGCCCTGCCGATCGCTGAAGAAACACCATTCGAATAGCCCAGGTTTTCCAGCGTGTCCGCCAGATACCGGATAAAGTCACTGTCTTCTTCCGGAAGTGCGAATGGATAAGAGAAAGAGTTCGACCTGGCGCACCGATTCGCTGTTCAATGGTTTCTTTGGAATAACCCAACTCGTAATCGATTTGTTCCGGCCCCAACGAACGAAGATCTGGATGTGTCACGGAATGAGAACCGAACGTGATTCCCTCGGCCTGCAGCTCTCGAACCTCATTCCAGGTCAGATAGTCAGCACCTTCCACGCGCACGGACTCATCTCGAATTCGGTCTGTGGCCAAAAATACCGTGGCCATAAAGCCACACTGCTTGAGTATTGGAAATGCATCGGTGAAAAAATCCTGATAGCCGTCGTCAAAGGTCAGGACTACGGTCTTGGACAAGTCCTGGGTGGTTTCAAATCCGTTCATCAATTCGGTGAGGCTGATGGTGCGATAACCCGCCTGCCGCAGCCACCTCATCTGAAGCGAAAAAATCGAGACTGGCGTGTTGATGTGATGATAGGGATGCACTTTTCCAAACAGATTTTCCGAAATACTGTGATACGTCAAAACGGGCACGCAGTACTTGGCACTCCAGCCTGTGAGTTTGGCGAGCGGATGGCAAACATAAACCGTCGCTAACCGGTCGATTCGAGGCAGTTGGAATGCGCGTAGAATCATGTCTCTTCTATGTGCGTGGAAGAACTATCGAGAGTCTAGAGGCCAAACTAGGAAACGACTGGTTATGTATCGATCGGACAAAGTTGGAGTCTAAGATGATCGGCGCAAAAGCCTATTGCGCCGGCACTGGAAGGAAGCGAAGCGTTTCGGTACTGCCAGCCCCGTTAATTGAAGTCAGAACGGATCATATTCCGCTAGCGGACGGCTGCGACCTTAGCTCCAACGAATTCTCTCACCGCGGAAACCACTTCATCCTGCTGGGCATGCGAGAGTTGAGGAAACATCGGCAAGGAAACAATTTCCCGCGCCAGACGCTCCGTCACCGGAAAATCGCCCGTCTTGTACCCGAGGTTTTGATAAGCCTTCTGCTGATGAAGTGGAATTGGATAGTGAATGCCGGTGCCAATCCCGGCCTCTGCCAGTCGCGCCTGGAACGCTTCGCGATCCTGGACGCGAACTACATAGAGGTGATAGACGCCCTTTGTCCAGGAAGCTTCGACAGGAAGCACCAACGAATCCTTCATGTCAGAGAACAATTCGTGATAACGATGGGCAAGATTACGCCGCGAATCATTCCACTTAGCAAGATGAGCGAGCTTCACGGAAAGCCAGCCTGCCTGAATCGAGTCAAGCCGGCCGTTGTAGCCTTCTATGTCGTGATAATACTTTTTGGCTTGGCCATGGTCGCGGATCATCTTCATTCGTAGCGCAACGGCCTCATTATTTGTCGTGATCGCGCCACCCTCACCGCAGGCCCCAAGATTTTTCCCGGGATAGAAACTGAAAGCAGAGGCCAGACCCATGGAGCCGGCGCGTTTCCAGGCGTTTTCTTCCTTTGAAAAATATTCGGCACCGTGAGCCTGGCACGCATCTTCAACCACAAACAGGTTGTATTTCGCGGCCAGTTCGAGAATGGGATCCATGTCGGAGATTTGCCCGTAAAGGTGGACTGGCACGATGCCAACGACGCGCTGATTGGACGCGCGTTCGATCAGTTTCCCGGTTTTGCCATCGTACTCGCAACGGTCTCGAGATACTCGCGAAGTTTTTCCGGATCCATCGTGTAGGTCTGCTCATGGACGTCGACGAAGGCAATCTTGGCCCCCGCCTGGGAGATTGCCTCTGTGGTCGCGATAAAGGTGTGCGGCACGGTGATGATGATGTCGCCGGGCTGGACATCCGCAGCCATGAATGCAAAACGCAGCGCGTCGGTTCCGCTATTTACACCCACACAATACTTCGCGTCGCAGAACGTTGCGAATTCGCGCTCGAACCCTTCAACCATGGGCCCGCCAATGAAGCCCGCGTTGCTAAATGCTTTTTTCACCACCGCCAGCAACTCAGATTCCAGCTCCTGGTGTGGAGTGACCAAATCAAGAAATGGGACTTTCGTCGGATTCGACATGTTCTACTTTTTCTCCTCGGTGACAAACCGTAAGAACTTTGCTGGATTTCCTGCAACGATCGCATTTGCGGGCACATCTTTCGTCACTACGCTGCCGGCTCCCACGATGGCGTTTTCTCCGACAGTGATATTGCAAAGAATTGTGGAGCCTGATCCGATCGAAGCGCCTTTGCAAATATGGGTCTTTTCCACTTTCCAGTCGGCTTCTGTCTGTATACCGCCGGTCGCAGCGGTCGCTCGTGGATAGGTGTCGTTAATAAACGTAACGCTGTGGCCGATGAAGACGTTGTCTTCAATCTCCACGCCTTCGCAGATGAAGGAGTGGCTCGAAATCTTGCATCGCCGGCCGACACGCGAATTCTTCTGAATTTCGACGAAAGCGCCGATTTTTGTCTCGTCGCCGATTTCGCAGCCGTAGAGATTGATGAATTGGGAGAGCTTGACGTCTTTCCCAAGCTTCACCGATGGCGCGATGCAAATGTACTCACTCACAGGTTTATCGCCTCTCCCCGACTCTGGATGGAGCGATTTGCCGCCTCGAGAATGCGTACAACTCGAAGCCCGGCTTGCCCGTCGTTAAACGGATTCTTGTTCTCCTCAATACATTTCACAAAGTAGGATGTTTCGGCGCGGAGGGCTTCCACCTGTTCCACCTGGGGCGCCCACATATCACCCGAACGGTAGCTGACCAGCAACTGGTGCAGGTTCGCCGGATTCGTCGACATGCTGACGCCCCGGTCGTAAATCCGGATTTTTTCGTCGGCTTCCAGATCGTTCCAAACCAGCATCTTTTTCTCGCCGCCGATCAGTGTTGTTCGCACTTTGACCGGGGAAAGCCAGTTCACGTTCACGTGCGCAATTACGCGCTTTGGGTAATAGACGGTGATGAAGGCGACGTCTTCAACGCCGTTCAAGTGCCTTTCCCCGGTGGCCACAACGGCTTCCGGCTTGTCTGCAATTACGTAGTCCATGATGCACAGATCGTGCGGAGCCAGATCCCAGATCACGTTGACGTCGTGCTGAAAGAGTCCCAGGTTCACGCGCAAGGCATCGTAGTAGTAAAGATCGCCAAGTTCTTTCTTTTCGAGAAGATCTTTGATCTTCTTCACCGCCCCGGTGAACAGGAAGGTGTGGTCCACCATGATTTTCAGATTTCTTGCGGTCAGCCAGCTCGATGAGCTCTTCCGCCTGCACAGCACTGCACGTGAAAGGTTTTTCGACGAAAACATGCTTCCCGTTCTCCAGAGCTTTCTTGGCCAATTCGTAGTGCGTCCAAACCGGCGTCACGACCGCGATGACATCAATGTCTGTTGATGTTAGAACGTCGTTCTCGTTGGTTGTAAATGCAATGGACGGGAAGGTCTTCTTGAGCCGATCCTCGCAGTTCGCGTTGCGATCCGCAACCAGAACTACTTCCGTGTTGTCCAGGGTGTGAAAATTCCGAACGATATTCGGACCCCAATAGCCGTAACCAATCACACCGATACGCATAGTGGCACTCCTTGAGATTCAGATACTCAACTACTTTGCTCTTTGGAGCTGCAGTGGAAGACCGAAGACTTCATTGATCTTCACTTGTACATCAGAGGCACTTCGTCTTTCCGCGGGGTGGAGGCGACGAATGCCTTCGCTGAAAGGGAGATGGCGGTTTCCTGACAAGAAAATCTTAGTGCGCACCTTCCCCCTGGATCACCGCCGCAGGGGTCTGGGCCAGAATTTTGAGATCGAGCCAAACGGACCAGGCGCGAGCATACTTCAGATCCAGGCGGACCATGTCGTCAAAGCGGGTTCGGCTGCGACCTTCCACTTGCCATAACCCGGTAATGCCAGGCTTGATTTCAAGCACCCGGCGGCGATGCCAAACTTCGTAGGCTTTGTATTCATAAGCAATTGGCGGCCGTGGTCCAACCAGTGACATATCTCCACGAAGTACATTCCAAAACTGAGGGAGCTCATCCAGGCTAGTCTTGCGGATGAATTTGCCGATGGCTGTGATTCGGGGATCTTCCTGAATCTTAAAGACAGGCTTTTTGTTCTCGTTCGAGCTGTCTTCCAAGCGGCCGGCGATAAACTGGTGAACGTATTTCTCGTGGATTTGCGGGTCGCAATTTGTACGCATCGACCGGAACTTCAGAACCACAAACGGCCTTCCGTAGTGCCCTAAGCGCTCCTGCTTGAATAGCACCGGCCCTTTCGAACTGGCTTTGATGGCCAGCGCAATGGCGCCAAAAATCGGCGCACCGCAGATCAGCGCCAAGCTGCTGCCAACAATGTCAATGCAGCGCTTTACAGCGAGGGAGACCTTTTTGCTCTCTTCCCGCTTTTGCATCTCCGGATAAAGCGCGATATTGGCGGAATGGTCGTTCTGGTCTTTGCGTTCTTCCTCCGGGAAAAAATGGAACGAGACGGAAATTCCGGAACTGTTCTTTGCACCCAGGTTGCTCCCGAATACCTTCCGCAGTTTTGACAGAAAGCAATCCTGAATGATCTCGTTTGTGGCCTCACCGAGCTCTGTACCAATGATGCCCATCAAGTTGTTTTCAAGGTACCAACCCATGATGTCGGTTTCTCGGGTACTCTCGGCCAAAGCCTTCGAGAGAGCAGGAACGACGCGATCCTTGTGCCCGTTCGAGAGAGCCTTCTGCACATCAACGAGCACTAAAACAAATCGCTTCTGAGAACGTTCTGCGCGGCGGCGCTCCAGATAAAGCATCGAGACAAAGGCGTCTTCATTCAGCAAAACTCGAGAGGGGCTGTTGCCCATATTGGGGACGGACAAGTGCGCTCGCACTTCGAGTTTCGTTTTCGTCATCGTTTGCGGCAAATCCACATCCATAGGACTCATGCGTCTTTCTCCACTCGCCACTTTCTGGGTCTTTAGCTACCGATTCCTGCTTGAACTGGGCGGAGAATTCCTGGGCCGACCGCGCCGCGCTTACTTTCGAAAACTGGCGACAACCACGCCGTGTCCACTTCCATCGCCACGGACCTTTGCAACAGTGTCACGGAAAGAATCACGCGGTGATTCCCCTTCACGTTGACCAAAATGCCCTCGAGTCCCGTCAAGGTTCCGTAATTTACTCTGACGCGTTGGCCAACTTCCAGATATGGCCAGGGCTGTTTAGGCATTCCTGAAGTGACCGCCAAACGAAGAGCGCTGATTTCGTCGTCTGATACCGGGATCCCGATCCGACCATTTCCCAAAATCTGCAGCACCCCGGGGATCGTAATCAGTGGGCGACGCGTCTGAAAATCGAACCGGCAGAAGAGGTAGCCTGGGAAGAGGGGCTGTTCCAGCTCTTTCTTGCGGTCAGACCATTGCCGGATACATTTGTAAGTCGGCAGAAGGTATTCGAAGCCTTGACCCTGGATGTGAGCAGCTACGTAATTCTCTTTCCGGGAACGCACCTGCAAGGCGTACCAAGCCAGCTTTCCATTCAAACTCGACTCCATCTGAGGGCTTAAGCTGTTCAAGGGGCCGTCCGTTCTAGGTTCCCTTCGGGATTCACGGTAGGCTATCGCCGTTACAGTCCCTTGGGTCCGTAGCATTCCTAAGGGCAATTGGGCTGCCAGTTGGCGGCGACTCTCGGCGGCGAACTCAAAGAGCACTGTTTCCGTAAGATACTGCAATTAATACACTTATTTAATTCGAACTTCCGGAGAATGAACTACCGCCTATCTCTCCTTTCGCGAATGAGAAAACCAATGCCCTATTGTTGCAAACTGCTTCCCGAGCGCGCTTGCCAATTCAATGAATGCACGATTAAAGAACTGAAAACAAGCATGTTATGCGGACATTCTGAAGTTCACTATCGCACGGGCCGCTTATTCTCACGACTGGCAGAACCCGGTTGATAAGGCCAGTTTCTTTGTACAAGCTAACAGGCTGATTATAATAGCGTTATTCGCATACCGCCGAGCCATCAGGCAGACCTCACGCGCTTCCACAATCGCCAGTTCGAGTTTACGGCCCCTCGAAGCGAGCAGTTCTTACCTACAATTAGGGCCTTGAATTGCCTCCTGAATTGGACTGTAGCGTCCGTAAGGGGCATCCAGCTGGTCTCTCGCGAGAACTGCCACAGGGCGGGAACGGAAATCACCACGTGCGGCGAAAATCTGGAATACTGCGTGATGTCCCCAAGGCACTCTTTGGATTCGCTTAAAAGGGCAGGAAACGGCCATTGCAAATGACCACTGAAAAGCGTGAATCTAATATCGCGGAATTTCGGGGAATCCCCTCTTGAGTGCCACCACTCACCTTTCACAGAAGCGATGGATCTATTTTGGTGTTTGGGTTCTGTTGTGCCTCGTTCTCTATTTCAGACCTATCATGCGCCTGGCTCAATTGGCCTGGAATGATGACACGGCATCCCACATTCTGCTGATTCCCTTTATCTCTGCATGGCTACTTTATACTGAGCGAAAACCGGAACCCGACGATAAGGAATTCAGCTTTGCGGCGGCGATGACGTTTTTTCTGCCGTCTGTCATCGCTCTGGTCCTTGCGGTAATCTGCGCTTCCTGTTCCGCAAAAGACATTTTATCCATTTACATCTTATCTCTCATCCTTTTGCTGACTGCCGGCTTCATCCTGTTGCTGGGAGTTTCCAGAGCCAAGTCTTCCTCTTTTGCTCTGGCGTTTCTGCTGTTCACGATTCCGATTCCCGATATTATCTTGAACAGGATTATTTATTTGCTGCAGGCGGGATCAGCCGCGATCGCCGATGTCCTGTTTAATCTAAGCGGCGCCCCAGTTTTGCGCGAGGGCTTCGTTTTCCATCTTCCGAAAATGTCCATTGAGGTCGCTCAAGAGTGCAGCGGGATTCGTTCCAGTCTCGCGCTACTGATTCTAGCTTTGCTGGTCGCTCATTTCTCATTTCGCGCGTTCTGGAAAAAAGCCGTATTTATTTGCGCGGGGCTGGGGATGATGCTCATAAAAAATGGGATACGCATTGCCACACTTACCCTGCTCGCAAACTACGTGGATCCTGACTTCCTGTATGGTCGGTTACATCGCCAAGGTGGCGTGGTATTTTTCCTGATCGGACTGGTGCTGCTCTTGCCAGTATTTTGGTATTTGCGTCGAGGTGAAATTGATTCCGTGAAAAATACAAAGCAGGTAACACCAGAACAGGCGCCCGCCGCAAGCTAAACCGCCAAGCATGGCCCGCGGACGCTAGAAGCTACGATTCTACTTCCGGATCGGCCCCTCTTTGGGAGCCATAACCGGAATAATAATAATCACCATAAGTGTCGCTTCTTTCCACTCGATTCAGAACCACTCCAAGCAGATTCTTCTCGTGAAACTCCGCGGCCGCTTTTTCAGCAAGTTCAAAATCCGTCGAACCTGCACGCACCACAAACAAAACGCCATCACACATATCGGCAAGAATACTTGCGTCGTGCACCGCCAAGGCCGGTGGTGAATCCAGAATGATCCAGTCAAACAGGCTCGACATGCGGTCAAGCAATTGCCTCATGCGCTCGCTGTGCAGAAGTTCGCTCGGGTTCGAAACCTCTCGTCCTCCCGGAATCAGGCAGAGATTCCCATCAGACCCCACCTGAGTAACCTGAGATTCGTCGCAATCACCACTCAGGTAATCCGACAATCCCGGCTTTCCCTGAGCCCCGAAATGAAGGTGCAAACGAGAAGCACGCAAGTCCGAATCGATCAGCAGGACTCTCCGGCCCGACTGCCGAATGAACGATTGCGCCAGGTTCGCCGTTACAAAGGTCTTCCCCTCGGCCGGAGTGCTACTCGTAATTAGAATTTTCTTCAGGGGTTGCGCCGACGCGATCTGGTAGAGCCTCGAGCGCAACGTGCGAAATTTCTCCGCTCCAACCTGATGATCCATGTGCGCGGAAAATACACTTGCAGACGGCTCAATTCTCCAGGTACCCGGCGTGCAACGCTTTGCAAATGCCTCAAAAGGAAGGACTTGCTGGCCCGCCAGCGCTTTTCCGGGCGCGCTCGCGATTGCGGCGCCATTGCCCGGCAGCGCTTCCGTCGAGATCTCGTGCCTCGATAGATCTACTAACTCCGAGACACTCCCATTCCCTGATTTTGCATTCCGCTCTTCCGCGGCTTTTTTCAGCGCTTCGTGGATCCGGCTCATCTATATTCTCTTCTCAAAACCTGACTTGATTTTCATGCCTTCGAAACAAGTTCACCGTCGTACTTCGGCGTATTTTTGGGCTTGTGGTGATGCGCGTGGCCCCGCACATCGAAACTCGGAACTGCTGCAAGAACAGGCAGCTTAAGGCAGACTTCCACATCGCGTTCGGAGTACAACGCTTTATCGCTGAGCGCGAGCAAGTACAGAATGCCCAAGCGACAACGCGAGCCCCGCACCCACTCCACCGCCCAGAAACACCGACTTTTTGGGAAAGGACGGAGTTGAGGGCAGGCTGGGGCTATCCACCACCCGGAAAGTCTCCCCTTCCTGTTGATGCTCCAAGTCCGTGGCCATCACCGAATTCTCTCGCTTCTTCAATAATTCGTTGTAAATATCGGAGGCCGTTTGGTAATTCCGCGACAGTTCCTTAAGTTGTTGTTCGACGGCCGGGCTTGCCTGCAACCGGCTTTGTACAGAACGCACTTGATCCTGAATTTGCGCTTGCCGCTTGGTTAAGTCCGCGATGTTGAAATTGTCCTGCTTGATCTTTGTCCGCAATTGCTGAATAGCGGGTGGCTCCCGAAGCGCGGCTTGCGTGCCGGCCGGTGAGGCCTTGGGCGCAGGCGTCTCGGCCATTCTCTTCTGCAGATCCTCGATTTGCGCCTTCAGCTTAATGACGTCCGGATGTTCGGGAGTATACTTCGCCAGAAGCACGGAAAGTTGTTCCTGCAGTGCCGCCAGTTGCTGGTCCTGAGTTTCAGGATTCTGCAAGCCCACCTGTGAAGCTTTCCAGTTCGCTTCCTGTTGCGCCAGCAAGGTCTCGTTCAGCGATTTATCCTCTTGCGCCCTTGAAAGAGCCTGCGTCGTGGCATCTAGCTGAGAGTTCATTCCGCCCAACAACGCAAGGTTTGTCTGCTCCTGTTCGGGCATCGAAACCAGATGTTGCGCCTTAAACTCCGCAAGCTTCCTGTCCTGCTCGTCCAGCTTTGTCTTGGCATCATCGAGTTGCTGAGTCAGGAATTGCGATACCTTGTTCGAATTCGTGATCCGTAGAGTAGCGTTCTGTTCCATGAACGCGGAGGTTATTTCCTGGCAAATCTGCTGTGCCAGCTGAGGATTATCAAACGTAACGCCGACGTTGAATCCAGGTGGCTCATGATCCGCCGCTCCCGCCATCGGTTGAATCAAATCCACCGTAACAGCGCCTTTAAGTCTCTCGACCAGGTCTTCCATGTGCGTTGTGGCACGCTGTTGGGGGTACAAGTTGAATTTAGTGATGATCATTTCCAGCCTGGACCGGCTTAAAATCTGTGCCTTCATCGATGCCATTCGTTGGTTAAGATCATCGGTGATGACAGGCCTGATCAGATCTTTCGGGACTGTGGGCTGTTCGACCAACACAAGGGTCGATGACGTGTACTTCTTCGGAAGCACAAGCGACGCGGTGAGTCCGACTGCGCCAAGCGTTAGGGTCATGAACGTTGGTATCCACCAGTAGCGGCGCAAAATCCGCTTCACATCGGCAATGGCGAATTCCCCGTTCCTGACCATTTCTAGTTACCTCGACCCGAATTTCTTCTTCGAGTCTTTCCGGAGCGAGCTCCTACATAAACTGCTCCGAAAAGAAGAAGATGCACGAGTGCTTCCATGAAGAATCCGCTTCACGACACAAGAGATTTTCCCACATTGAAACAACCTTCTCAATATCAATCATTTACAGTTTGTCTTGATAGTCGGGCCCTACGAGGGATCATCGTCTCCGGCTCACTCGCCTGGACGAAGTGGAAAAAATATATCCCAATTGTCCCTCGATTTCCCCCAAAGAAGTCTTACCTTGTTGGCAGTCTAAATCCAGCGTCCCCCAATTCTGAAACTGAATTTGCCTTTCCGCCGATCCAACCAACAGATAACATAAGATTTAGCTATCCGGAGGATTCATCTTGTCAGAAGTGGCAGGAGGGCGCAGAATTGCAGTTTCCGATAGCCATGCACACGTCCCCTTATTCCAAGAGCCCTCATTTTGGCGCCGCCCTGCGAACTGGGAGGACCTTGGCTCCTCTCTTTCTACTCGCCGTGCTCCTTCTTGCTGGCTGCAATCGCGACCCCAAGAAATTCCTGGCGAAGGGCAATCAAAGCTTTGATCAGGGCAAATATCCCGATGCTTTGATTTATTACGGACGCGCCCTGCAACTCGATCCACGATTCGCTGAGGCTCATTTCAAGCTCGCCCAAACGCACCTGAAGATGAAGAGTTGGGCCGCGGGGTTCAGCGAACTGCAACGTACCGTCGAACTGCAGCCGGATAATTGGCCGGCCCAGGTGGAGCTTGGCCAACTGCAACTTGCCGCCGGACAACGAAAAGAAGCCAAAGATCGCGCTCAACTAATCCTCAAATCGAATCCCATGAATGTTGAGGCGCAACTTCTTCTAGCCGATTCCGATTCCGCCTTGGGAAACACCAAAGAAGCGATGGATGAGGCTGCCGAAGCCATCAAAATGGCCCCGGAACGTGCGGCTTCTTATCTGAATCTTGCTCAACTTCAGATCCGCGCCGGGAATTTGAAAGACGCCGAGGCCAATTTGCTGAGAGCGCAAAGCCTGGATTCCAAGGCAACCACCCCATACATGATGCTTGGCGGGCTCTATTTTCAGGAAAAGCGTCCAGCCGACGCCGAACAGCAGTTCAAATCTGCGATTGCTCTGGCCCCAACCGACCCTGCTCCTCGCGCCGCGCTGGCGGGCCTTTACTCTGCGATGGGTCGCCCCGCAGAATCCGAGCAGGTTCTAAGCGACGCAAAAACCCAACTGAGCAACAATCCCGCCGCATATCGAATGCTCGGGGACACCTACCTTGCCCACGGCCAGATCGACAAAGCCCTAAGCGAATTCAGTTCCCTCACGGCGAAATATCCTGACGATCTCTCCGTAAAAAAAACCTATATGCAGTTGTTGATTTTGAGCAACCGTCTCGATGAGGCCGGCAGCCTTGCCGATGGCGTTCTCAAGAAAAATCCGCAGGACGTGGACGCCCTAATCTTCAAGGGCCAGATTCTGCTCCGTCAGCACAAAACTGACGAAGCATTCACGGCCCTGCAAACTGCCGCAAAGAACGCTCCCGAGAATGCTCTGGCACACTACCAATTAGGTATTGCCTTCTCCGAGAAAGGCAATCCTCAGCAGGCCGAGACCGAATGGCGAGAGGCGGTCCGGCTACGTCCGAATCTTGCGGAAGCTTGGTTGGCTTTGGCGAAAAGTGCCACACAGCGAGGCGACTGGCAAAACCTCGAAGAGGTCAGCAATCAGCTCAAAAAGTACGCGCCAAGGGGCGCTGATGGTTATCTCTATCACGCAACGGCCCGCATGAATCAAGGTGACGCGCTCGGAGCGGAAGCGGACTTGATGAACCTGCAGAGAATTGCTCCGCAAAGCCCCATGTACTACCTGAAGATGGGAGAACTTCGGCTCGCCCAACATCGCCTTCCAGACGCAGAAAGCATGTTCCACCAGGCGCTCGAGCACGATCCAACTTCCATGGAAGCGATTCAGGGCTTGGTTCGAGTCGACGAAATGAAGAACAAGCCTGCGGACGCTCTCAATTTGGTTCAGGAGCAAATTAAACGGAATCCCACGAACCCCGGGCTCTATCTGATGCTGGCGGAATTGCAATTCCAGGCTAGGCAACCTCAGCAGGCGCAAGATTCCGCCAGCAAAGCGCTGGAACTCGATAAAAATAACATCGCGGCCATGGTGCTTTTAGCCCAACTGGAAGCGGCAAATGGCCAAACTGCGAAAGCCGTTTCGCTTTATCAGAATGCGATTCAACTTGCTCCGCGCGACCTTCGCCTGCAAGTCGCTCTCGGCGGACTGTACGAGCAAATGGGCAATTGGCAGGAGGCTCAGTCCACTTACCAGAAAGTCCTGGCCACCGATCCGCAGAATGCCCTCGCCTCCAATAATCTCGCGTATCTCCTGCTCGAACACGGAGGGAGTCCGACCGTTGCGTTGACGCTGGCTCAGACGGGGCGGAAAGGGCTTCCCAATCTTCCTAACTCCGCTGATACCTTGGGATGGGCCTATTACAATAACGGAGGCTATTCCGTGGCGGCTCCGCTATTCGAGGATGCGGTGAAGGCCACTCCGAATAATCCTACGTACCGCTACCATCTCGGGCTCACCTATCAAAGGCTGAAGGACTCCACTCGCGCCAAGGCCGAATTCGAAAAGGTTATCGCGCTCAATCCGTCTTCGCAACTCGCGGATCAGGCTCGTCACCAGATTTCGGAACTCGCTGGCGGATGAGGAACGCGCCCCTAACCGAATGAAAATTCTTTTCGTCCACAACTTCTACCAACAATTTGGCGGAGAAGACGCGGTCGCAAACTCGGAACGCCGCCTGTTGGAAGATCGCGGCGAGGAAGTCCTCTTCTGGACCCGACACAACGACGAAATCAAGGGTTATAGCCGTTCGCAGAAGCTAAACTTCCTTCGAGAGACTATCTCCTCCTCGCGCACAACCACAGACATCAAGGAAGCCGTTGCGCGTTTCAAACCGGACGTGGCCTTCGTTCACAATGTCTATCCGCTTATCTCTCCGTCACTCTATCCCGCTTTGAACACCCTGGGTGTGCCGGTGGTTCAAGTCCTGCACGACTTTCGCCCCTTTTGCTCCAACGGCTGGTTCTATATTGATGGAAAAATCTGTGAGCGCTGCAAAATGGGAAATCACCTGCACGGCATAATTCATCGCTGCTACAAGGATAGCTACCTGTTAAGCACGCTTTATTCCGCAACGCTGGGAATCAATCGCCAGGCCGGTCTGTTGGATAAAATCGACGCATACATCTGCTTGACTGGTTTCTTTAAGAAAAAAATTCTAGAAGTTGGGATACCTGAAGAGAAAATCTATCTTCGTCCAAATTTCATTGATGCCCCGCCCCTTGATGCCAGTTCCTATCAGCAGGGTGACGGCTATGCGCTCTATCTCGGCCGTCTTTCCAACGAGAAAGGGATCCGTACTCTGATCCGCGCCTTCGAGAAATTGCCCGAAGTGAATCTTAAAATTGTTGGAACCGGGCCACTGGAGCCGGAACTTCGTGAGTACGCCCGGGCCAAAGACCTTCGCAATATCGAATTCCTGGGCTTCAAAAGTGGCGAGGAAAAATGGCAACTCATCCGCAATTCCCAATTCGCGGTGGTGCCCTCGGAATGGTATGAAAACTTTCCTATTGTGGCGCTGGAGTATTTCGCCGCCGCAAAGCCCGTTATCGCATCCAGGATTGGCGGGCTGCCCTATGTGGTGGAGGAGGGGCGGACAGGCTACCTGTTCGAGCCGGGAAATGCAGACGATTTGGTCGCCACCGTGAAGCGCCTCCGCGGCGACCCGGCCGCGGGCTCGACTATGGGCAGTCTCGGAAGGCAACTGGTGGAAACGAAATACGGGCCCGAGGCAAGCTATAATACCCTCATGCAAATTTTCCATAAGGTTCTAGGCAGATGACCAACTCCCCCACAGCGCCGCGCATTTTTTTGCAGCACCTGGGAAGTGATTACGACGCCGTGCTCCGGGAAGGTTTCGAATGGATTGACCTGAAATCCAAGCTCAAGCCCGGTGGAACCCTATTCATCAAACCAAATCTTACCTTCCCGGTCTTTCGTCAGGGTGTAATGACGAATCCTGCTTGTGTGGAATCCATGGTGCGCGTGCTGAAGGACTACACCGACCGCATCATCGTCGGTGAGGCGGACTCCGGCGGCTACAATCGTTTTGACATCAACTCGGTGATGGAGAAAACCGGAATTAAGGCTCTCGAAAAGAAGTACGGAATTCAGGTGGTCAATTTAAGCCATCTGCCGCGCCGGGATTTGCAGTTCGATTACAAAGGAAGCGAATACAAAGTTCCCTTCCCGGTGCTTCTACTGGACGAAATCGACCTGTTCATCACCACTCCGGTGCCCAAAATTCACATGTACACCGGGGTCAGCATGTCCATCAAGAACCAGTGGGGATGCATCCCTGAGCCATCCATCCGGTTGAAACTGCACCCGATCCTTGAAAAGGTGCTTTACGAAATCAACAAACATCTAAAACCCGCCGTATCGGTAATCGACGGGAGATATGGATTGACTCGCAGCGGCCCGATGGAAGGCGATGCCGTGGAACTCAATTGGCTCATGATGGCCGATGATCTCTACGCGGCTGACTATGCCTGCTGCAGGCTCATGCAAATTGACCCTCGCTCTATCTATTATCTGCAACATCTTGCGAAGGAGGGAACACGGCTGAATGTGGACGACATGCAATTCAGCCAGGACTACCGCCAATTCGTAAAAACGAAATTCTACCTGAAGCGTCTTTGGACCGATTATCCGGGATTGTTTGCCTTCCGCTCCTTTGCCCTCGCTTATGTGGCGTATTATTCTCCCTTGTCCGACCTGCTTCATAAGCTCTTGTATCTTTTCCGCAAGCCCTTCTATGACTACAAGACACCGGAACAGACCGAGAAATAATCGAGACCAAGATCCCCTTGCTGGCTTTGGAGAAGTGACTTGCGCCCCCCGGAATTCACGGCGATTTCCAAGAAACTCCGCGGCCTGCCAGATGACCCCGCTAAATCATTCCTCTCGTGCTGTCTCATCTTTTTTTATAAGCTCATTGCACCAAAAGTATTGCTAGAAGGAGAAGAGTGCCGATGAAAGGCGTCGTGCTCGCAGGCGGTAAGGGTACTCGGCTTTACCCCCTTACACGGGTCACCAACAAACATTTGTTGCCCGTGTACGACCGCCCGATGATCTATTATCCAATCCAGACCCTCGTGGACGCCGGCATTCGAGAGATTATCGTCGTAACAGGCGGCCAAAACGCGGGCGATTTCCTCCGCCTTCTTTCCAACGGCAAGAATTTCGGACTGCACCGGATCCACTACACCTACCAGGAAGGCGAAGGCGGCATCGCCGACGCCCTGCGATTGGCCGAACCGTTTGTGGAAGGCGAAAAGATTTGTGTAGTCCTTGGCGACAACATCATCGAAAACAACATCATCGATGCGAAACATCACTTCGAAAAGCGCGAAGGCGGGGCCCACCTCATACTTAAAGAAGTTCCGGATCCGGAGCGATTCGGTTGTCCCGAAATGTCCAACGGCAAGATACTCCGCATCGAGGAAAAGCCTAAAGCCCCGAAATCTCAGCTCGCCGTAACGGGAATTTACTTCTATGACTCTACCGTCTTCGAGAAAATCGGACGGACAAAACCGAGCTGGCGCCACGAGCTGGAAATTACCGACGTCAATAATTTCTATCTCGAAGAGGGCAGTTTGTCCCACGATATCCTTGACGGCTGGTGGACCGACGCGGGCACATTTGAATCGCTCCTTCATGCCACAAATCTTGCCGCAAAAACTGGCACAAACAAGATTCCCGGGCGCGGAAGTCCGCCTCGCCCGGCCATAGATTGTGAATAATTCGCCGCCGCGCCTTTAGTGTCGTTGGTGAGCGGACGCTCAGAAGGAGTGCAAGCTCGGTGAAGGTTCTAATCACAGGCGGCGCTGGATTTATCGGCTCCAATTTCATCCATCACCTGCTCGCCTCTCGTCCAGACATCGAATTGGTCAATTTCGACAAATTAACCTACGCCGGGAATCCGGAAAACCTGGAAGAGGTCACGAGCAACCCCCATTACCAGTTCATTCGTGGGGATATTGGCGACCGCAAGGCAGTGGAAAAACTCTTTGCGAATAATTTCGATGTCGTGGCCCACTTCGCCGCGGAAACCCATGTGGATCGAAGCATCGAGGACGCGTCTCCTTTCCTCAACACCAATATCCTTGGCACGCAATGCCTCCTGGAAGCGGCGCGCCGGTTCCCAAATCTGCGCTTCATCCATATCAGCACCGATGAGGTTTATGGCAGCGCTCCTCCATCTCAGAGTTTCTCCGAAGAATCGCCCATTGATCCGCGCAGTCCCTATGCCGCCAGCAAGGCGTCCGCGGAACATTTTGTGCGGGCCTACGCGAATACCTATGGCATTTCCGCGGTCATCCTGCGCTGCACAAATAATTTCGGACCATTCCAATTCCCGGAAAAGCTCATTCCGCTGATTATTGCAAATGCGAGTCAGGACAAGCCCATTCCTGTTTACGGCGATGGCTTGCAGGAGCGCGACTGGCTCTATGTGACAGATTTCTGCGCCGCGATCCGTTTAGCGATGGGTTCGGCCCAACCCGGCTCGCTTTATAATGTTTCTGCCGGCACGCCGCAACCCAATTTAAAAATCGTGCGCACAATCCTGCAAGCTCTCGGCAAACCCGAATCGCTGATCCAGTATGTCCAGGATCGTCCGGGCCACGACCGCCGCTACGCTCTCGACAGCTCGAAAATTCAGCGTGAACTGGGGTGGACTGCCGCGGTCAGCTTTGAAGATGGGATTCGAAAAACCATTGACTGGTACCAGAAAAACTGTCAGTGGCTAGATCATGCCCGTTCGGGGGAATACCGCGACTATTACGAGCGTCACTACAACCGCCGGTCACAGACCTTTGGTAACTAAGTGAAGCCGCTCGTCCAGGAACAAGTGAAACCCATGCGCGTCGCGATCATCGGAGCGAGCGGGCTGTTGGGGACCGACCTTCTTGAAGGTTGGGCTGGAGACGAGATCCTTCCAGCAACCTCGCGCGAGGTGGATATTCGCGACTCCTCCCAAGTTCACCGATTCCTGGCCAGAGAACGCCCGGATTGGATTATTCTCGCGGCCGCGTTTACGGATGTTGATGGCAGTGAGAGATCGCCTGAACTTGCCTTCTCGATCAATCGTGATGGTGCGAAATATGTTGCCCTGGCGGCCCGCGATACCGGAGCAAAACTCCTTTACCTGAGCACAGATTATGTCTTCGACGGGCTCTCTGATCGCCCCTACGAACCAACCGACCCAGTCCATCCGCTTGGTGTCTACGGCGCCTCCAAAGTCGCCGGGGAGCAGGCAATCCAGGAGCACGCAAGGCATTGGCTCATCGCTCGGACCTCTTGGCTTTTCGGTGCCGCACGCCCCTGCTTTCCGGCGAAAATTCTTTGTGCCGCCGAAACCCAACCCGAACTCAAAGTGGTCAACGACCAGATCGGTTCGCCCACCTACACAAAAGATCTCGCCAGAGCCATTCGCGAACTGGTCCGACTGGATGCGCGCGGAATCCTGAATATCACCAATTCGGGCGCTTGTTCCTGGTTTGATTTTGCATCCGAAGTCTTACGTAAGGCAGGTCGTTCAATCCCGATCTTCCCCATCACCACATCCGAAACTCACCGCCCGGCCAAGCGTCCCGCCTATTCCGTACTCTCGCCTGCCTCCTTGGGCGCTTACGGCATCTGCCTCAGGAGCTGGCAAGATGCGTTGGGCGATTATCTCCTCGAGCTCCGCGGGAAGGGCAAACTTCGCTAGGGATACTTCACTCGATTAGCGATAATTCTTCATGCCACCGCGGTTCAAATATTGGATTCCCGCCATTTGCGTCGCCATCCTTATTTCCACTTTTTCCACTCACTATTTCAGCGGCGAGCAAACTGCCCGCATCATCATTCCGATCCTTCATTGGATGTTTCCCTTTGCCACCCCTCGTGAACTGCGCCTGACGCACGTCGCCATCCGCAAGCTCGCACACATCACGGAATTTGGCATCTTCAGCATTGCTGTGTTTCATGGGATCCGCGCGGAGCGTCATGGCTGGAACCTTCGTTGGGCCGCCATGACGCTGCTGATCGCAGTGAGCTACGCAGGGCTCGACGAATGGCACCAATCCTTCGTGCCCCTCCGCGAGGCCAGGGTCCGCGACGTTTTCATTGATTCCACCGGCGCCCTGCTGGCACAGATTCTAGTTTGGGTTTACGCGAAACTGCACCGGAACTCGCCGGAAATCAATCAGCCTGTCCCTAATTCCGGACAGGCTGATTGATAAGCGGTCTTGACCAATTAGGGGATGTTGGCCAACGCTTCGTTCGAGTACGTGCTCTCGTTGCCGCTCGAATCCACGGCCGTCGTCACGTAGTAATAGGTAACGCCGTTCTGTACTGACGAGTCGGTGTAATTCACGCCGCCCACCAACCCGCCGTTCACCTTAGAATAGCCGGCTCCGCTCGTCGTGCTGCGGTACACGTTGTACCCGGAAACGGTCGAAGTGCTAGCCGTCCAGGACAAACTGACCGAGTGCGGTGTGGCTGCCACGCCGCTGCCGCTCAGCGCGACCGTCGCTGGCGAACCTGCTGCATTGCTGGTGATCGTAACGCCCCCGGTGACGCTCCCAGCTGTCGTTGGGTTGAAGATCACGCTGAAGGTCAATTTCTGCGATGGAGACAGGGTCACGGGCACGCTGGCTCCGCTCAACGAGAAACCTGTGCCGCTGATACTGATCTGCGAAATCTGGACATTCGAGTTGCCCGTATTGGTAACCGTCTCGGTCTGCGTCGAGGAAACACCGGTATCCACGTTGCCGAAGTTCACGCTCGTCGTACTCAACGACAGTGTCTCCGTCGCCGTGATACCCGTCCCGCTTAAGGATACGCCGCTCGGTGATCCCGCCGCATTGCTCACAATCGAAATGCCGCCGCTCGCCGAACCCGTTGACGATGGTTGAAATTGCGCGTTGAATGTGGCGGATTGCCCTGGGTTGATGGAAAGTGGCAAGCTCAAACCGTTCGTGCTGAATCCTGTGCCCGTCACGCTTGCCTGCGTAATCGTCAGCGTCGCATTTCCTGGATTGCTCACTTGGATGGTCTGCGAATTGGCCGCTCCTACCACCACGTTGCCGAAATTTGCACTCGATGGAGTAAGGCTGATTCCCGCCTGCAGGCCGGTCCCGCTTACCGTAACCACGGTGCTGGACCCTTGGGAATTCGTAACCGTAATGTTCCCGCTCACGGTTTCCGCCGCCGTCGGGCTGAACTTCACGTTCATGGTTTGCGTCTTCCCGGCAGCCAGCGTCACAGGCAAGGCCATCCCGCTTTCGGTTACGTCTTTCGCGCTTACGGTCACCTGAGAAATCGTCAAACTTGAGTTTCCGCTATTGGTCAGCGTCACTGTCTTCGTACTTGAAGTGCCGGCGGTCACGTTTCCAAAGCTCAAGCCAGTCGGGTTTGCGGACAGCGTGACCGTGGAAGCCACGCCCGTCCCGCTCAACGCGACCGTGGCGGGAGAATTCGGCGCATTGCTGGAAACCGTAACCGTGCCGGATAGGCCGCCCGCGGTTGTCGGCGCAAATACCGCGCTGAACGTCGTGCTGGCCCCTGCCGCCAGGCTCGCCGGAGTCGTCAAGCCGCTCACGCTGTAGCCCGATCCGCTTATTCCCAGTTGCGAGATCGTTAGAGAAGAATTGCCCGTGTTCGTGAGGGTAAAGGTCTGCGACTTTGTCTGTCCGTCAACCACGCTTCCATACGCAAAACTCGATGGCGTTACCGACAATCCGGCCTGTACCCCCGTGCCACTCACCGAGATCTTCAGCGGCGACCCGTTCGCGTCGCTGATCACCGTAATGGTGCCCGAGACACTTCCACCCGTCGTTGGCGCAAAAACAACGTTTAAGATAGCTGTGGCCGATGGGTTCAGTGTGTAAGGGACGCTTATTCCATTCACGGTGAACCCGGTGCCCGTCGCCGCAATGCTGGTGATCTGCACGGCGGCATTCCCCGTATTACTCAACGTTATTTGTTTCGTTCCGCTGCTGCCCACCGAAATGTTTCCAAAACTCAGCGAACTAGGAGCGTCTTGGAGCTGCCCCACCGCGGATGTCGAACCCGTCCCGTCCAGCGTGACCGTCGTCGTCGGATTTGTCGGATCGTTGCTCGTAATGGTCAAGCTTCCAGTAACTGCTCCCGCAGTCGTCGGCTTAAATGTCAGCGCCACTGGCACTGATTGCCCCGCGCTGATCGTTTTCGGCGTTGCGATTCCAGTTGCGCCAAATTCCGCGCCTTTTATGGCGATTACCGATATGGTGAGATCAGAGCCACCGGTGTTCGAAATGGTTAGATTTGCATTGCCCGTGGAACCAACGCTTACGGTCCCAAATTGAACCGTTGTGCTGCTCAAGGAAATCTGCGCGCCCGGCGTCACTGCTGTCGCGGAAAGGCTTAAAGTTGCGGACGAACTGCCGTCGCTCCCCAGGACCGTTAGCGTTCCCGTGATCGTGCCCGAAGACGTTGGCGTAACTGCTACCGTCAAGTTACTGGACTGCCCCGTCGCCATGGACATCGGAAACGTTGCACCGGGCAAGCTGAACTGTGGATTGGAAAGTGTAGCTTGGGTAATCGATACTGCTGTACTCCCAGTGTTGGATATCGAAATCGACTGCGTGGCCTGCTTCCCCACTCCCACTTTGCCGAAACTCACGCTGGTGGGATTCAATTGAAACGCTGCTTCAACCGCCGACTTTGCGCCGCTGATCAGCCCGGAGCAGCCCGTCAGTAAGCTAGTGGAGGAGAGCGCAACCGCCAAGAGGACTGACCTTCGACTGGTCCTGACGTTGGAACGGCCCCGCCGGGCCCCCTCAATCTTGGTCCCGACGATTCCCCCGGTTTGCATTTTCTGCCCCTCCGCGTTCTTCATCACAACTGGAGGGTAATGGTACTAGGTGCTCTTCGACTACTGGCGTGAGGAACAAATTCGGGCCAGTTCCCATTCCTGTCCGGGGGATAGGCCCCTACCTGCCCTTGTGTCTATCACCTGACCGTGGGGTGCAACGTTGAACACAAATTGGACAGGGTCGCCCATGAAGTCTCAACGTAAACAGCTCATTCATAGCATGTTATGCGGAATGCATGGATACGCAGTTGGTGGGTGAAGTCGAGGTTTATGCCAATCACTGGCTAGACCGGACGCTTGGGGTGAGCTTCGTGACGGGCGAATGTTTGTCCAATCGTGTACTCTGCCTACACCCTCTTCCCAGAGGTTGCAGGCCGTAAAAAGTGGCGGTCTACATGCTTAGTCTGCGCGGCGTTTTGCTAGCTTCGTACAAGCGGTTTGCGTTTCGATGTCTCGAAAGGGGTGACCCGCCCGGTCCTTCTCTGAAATGACCGGTTCTCCGCAAAGTGGCCAGGGGATCGCCAGTTCCGGGTCATTCCAGAACAGCGTGCGCTCTTCTTGGGGAGCGTAAAAGTCTGTCACTTTGTACGCGACATCCACTGATTCCGACAGAGTATAAAATCCGTGCGCGAAGCCTTTAGGAATCCAGATCGTCCTGTGTTCCGCGGCGTTCAGGCGGATCGCCGTCCACTTGCCGAAGCTGCTCGAACTTGGCCGGATATCTACCGCCACGTCGTAGATCTCTCCCTGAAGCACACGAATCAGCTTCCCCTGGGGGTTTCCAAGCTGGTAGTGCAAGCCTCGCAGGACCCCGCGCTTTGAGTGGGAATGATTGTCTTGTACAAAATGTTCAGTTATCCCCGCCGCCGCATAGGTTTTTTCGTTGTAGGTCTCGAGAAATGATCCCCGAATGTCTGAATAAACCTCGGGCTCCAGCACGAGAACTCCCTCAAGTTCCGTCCGATGAATCCGCATGGAATCCCTTAGGTGCGGCGCGGTGAGTTTTTCGGGTTATCCGGCTCGCCGGCGCCACCCGTTTTCGATAGCGACAGGCGCACCACCACAGAATACATCCATGCCCCTGGTTTTTTCTCGTCTTCCGAACGGAGGTTCAGATGTTCGTTGGGGAGTTTCAGCGGGAGTTCAAATTCAAGGCGCAAGTGGCTCAATTTCCTCCAATGCTCAACGGCCCAGCCGTCTGGGCCCTTTGCAGTGCTGTGCGTCGTGAAACCAATCCCGCGTCACGAATCTTATAGATCAGCGCTCGATAGCTGATCTTCAGCGCCTGCGCGGTCTTCTTGCGATTCCACTGGTTTGCCCGCAATGTCTCCAGGATTACCGTTTTTTCCATTTCTTTGATGGCATCCCTGGACATACGCTTCAGCATCCCGTGACCCTCGCCGTTCCCATTCGAGAATCCCGAACTCTTCGCTCGCCGTGTCGCGAGATCCTGGTAAATCGCCGCGTCTGGCCCAAGCAGCACATACCGCGCAACCCCATTCGACAGTTCCCGGATATTTCCAGCCCAGGACAGATTCTTCAGATACTCAAGCAGCTCCGGCGGGAATGCCTCCGCCTTCATCTCAAACTGCTTTTCATATTGTTTGCGGAAATATTCGGCCAACACCGGAATATCGTCTCGGCGATCCCGCAAGGGGGGCGTCGTTAGCCGAAAAACATGAATGCGATAAAAAAGATCGTCGCGAAAGCGTCCTGCCTGCCTCTCCTGATCAAGATTCCGATTCGTTGCGCAAATCAGACGAGCATCCACTTTTCTCTCGGAATGATCGCCAATTCTGGAAAAAGTTCCGTCCTGAAGAAAATGCAAGAGTTTGCTTTGCAAATTCAAGTCAAGATCGGCAATCTCATCCAGAAAAAGAGTGCCGCGGTGTGCGGACTCCACGCGCCCAGGCTTGATGTTATTCGCGCCCGTAAACGCGCCCTTCTCATATCCGAACAACTCGCTCTCCAGCAAGGATCCTGGAATCGCCGCGCAATTTACCTTTACGAATTCTCCATCCCCATACTCGGAATTTCGGTGAATCCACCTCGCCAGCACTTCTTTGCCTGTGCCCCCTTCTCCGCAAACCAAAATGGGCACGTCCGTCCTTGATATCCGCAATGCGCGAGTCCGGATATCCGCCATCGCGGGCGAGCAACCGAAAATAACCTCTTCTGGCAGCAGGGCTCCCGGCCTTCCTACCGCCGCAAGCTTGTTGGAGTTTTCGCCCGTCATAGCACTCAGGCCAGTCTAAATGCACTTGGGCCACCAAATTTCGGAGCTAAATCGCCGGGCCCAGAATGACCTAATTAATATTAACCTGCTTATTTTCAATTGATTACGGAAACAAGGCAAAGGTGAGTTTTAGTACTACCCCATTTGAACCGATTGGCCTATTTCCCCTAAACAGGAAATTCACAGCACACTAGGAGGAAGGGATGTTCTCTTCCTAACCATCCTGCTACTTACGCCCTCGTCCTCTTCAGCTGTTAGCGATTGGGAAATACATACGATTCCAGCAAATCCGCCCGGGCCTTTTCGTCGGAAACCATGACCTTCAAAAGATCGCTAACCGACAACATGCCTAGATATTTCTTACCTTCTCCAAGGATCAACAGGTGGTAGACACCGTTTTGTTCCATCAGCCGAAGGCATATATCAAAAGTCACTTCTGGCGTAACTGTCAACAGTTCCGTGGTCATGATCTCCGACGCTTTCATCCACGCGGGGCATTTATTTTCCGCCGCGACTTTGTCGGAGACGTCACTTTGCGACACAACTCCCACTAGCGTTCCTGCCGCATCTAGAATGCCCACCGAACGCACCTGCTTTTCACGCAGGTATTTCGCGGCTTCCAGAACGCTCGAGGATTCTGGGATGGCATACACTTCTTTGCGAGACCCGATCAGATCCGCAACCTTCATGGGACCCTCCGGGGGATCAGATTTGACCTCATCCTAGGCTCGCCATAGCCGGATTGCAACGGAAAAATGAAGGTTTCCCAAGAGGGTAATCAGTTGCCGGGTATGGTCATAGGGCGGGGAAAAGTGTTACACGTGTAGTGCTCCCCGCTGAAACTAGACTGCCGTGGTTCCATTTCGGATTGAGCCTAAACGGATCCGCCGCAAACACCTAAATTAATTGCTTTCGGCGATTTTACAGTCGAACAACCTAAACTCTTGGCTCTTATGTGGGCGGCTCGTAAGCGGGTTTCTGTCAGACCTTGTGACTGATCCAACCCATGGTTTGATGGTACGGAACAAATACCCACGGGAATTAACTGGCCCGCGATGATCTTCGCTCGTTTAAGTAATCTTTGAGCTGTTCCAATGAAGAGAGTTCCATCAGGGGCGAGCGATTTCACTTCGGACTTGCAACGATATTGGCACAAGATTACTCGAAACGATTCGAGAATCACTTCGTCTTGTTTCCCAGTAAGGTGCATCGCTATTGGCTTGTAGAGTCGGTGTGAATTACCGGAACTGGTGTGCTTCTGATGCGACATTCGCCATGTTGGTCCCTCCCGGGAATCCTTGCCGTACTCAGGTGAAAAAGGGCAGAACCCCAAGCTAAGCACGACTAACCGCGTGATGGCGGTCACGGCGGAACGTGACATTCGTCACAGCCGCAGGCTTCAAACAGACCTAGTGTCCAGCAGAAGTAGCACATTACAAACTCCGAGAGCGTCGAGGAGGGAAGATGAACCGAAACTCGATCGCGAGGAAATGGCACCAAGTCGGCGGGGTCCTATTCTTTGTATTCGCGTTTGGTGCCGCCTATCCAGTCACTGCGCAGACCGGAAGTGCAGCGAACGGCAAGACAATATTCCTGGAAAAATGCAAAAAATGTCACGGCGAAGACGGTAGTGGGAATACCAATTTCGGAAAAGCCTTAAGGGCTGCCGACCTTCGTTCGCCGGATGTCCAAAAAAAAACCGATGCCGATTTCTACGTCCAAATTGATAAGGGCAAAAAGAACATGCCCCCGTTTGGAGCGAGTCTCGATAAAGCTCAGATCAATGATGTGATCGCGTACGTTCGGGAATTTGGGAAGAAGCAGCCAGAAGCCAAGAAGTAACTGTAAACGCGAGTCGCGCTCAAACCGCGGATAAATATGCAAATATCCCGATGGAAGACCACAGAAAATGACGGAGACGGCGCCGAAGTTGGGAGTTCAAAGGTTCGCCGCGGCGGGATCAAATGGCTTGGGTTACTTCTGCCAGTCGCTCTCGGAGTGGTTGCATTCTTTTGTTTGGGGATCCGCGGAAGGTCGGTAGCGGCGCTCTCCAGCTCCGTTCCCGAAGCCGAAACCCCCGTGGTACCCATGTCCACTGGGTCCTCGCCCATATTCAAACCGGGGCGTCAGCGATTCCTTGAGTCCCTCAGAGAATACTTTCAACTGCAACCGACACCCGTGCAACCGATCGCATTTACGCATCGGCTGCATCTTCAAAACGGAATGCAATGCGTAAGCTGTCATACGGGGGTAACAGAGGGGCCGGACGCCGGAATTCCCAGCGTGACCTTCTGTATGGCGTGCCACCAAGAAGTCGCCAAGGACAAACCTGAAATCAAGAAGCTCACCGCTTACGCGGACAAAGAGCAAGACGTACCCTGGAAGCCGGTGTACTGGTTTTATCCTTCTGAACACGTTCGATTCCAGCACGCGCCCCATATTCGCGTGGGAGTGGATTGCCAGGAGTGCCACGGGGATATGGCTCTGCAGACCGTGGCGGTGCGTTCAAAAAATCTCAACATGAATTTCTGTATTAGCTGCCACAGGGCGAAGGGTGCGTCGGCGGATTGCACGACCTGCCACTATTAGCAAGCAAAGCGGCATAGCTGCTTCGGAAGTCTGCACCAGAGGGATTAGAGGGGCCATTCAACTATGGAACGCCGAACATTCCTGAGTCTTTCCGCCCTGACCGGCGCCGCCTTTGCCGTCGAGGGGTGTAGCGACCGAGGAGCGCAATTCATCCGCTTCGTACCCGAAGAAGATCTTGTGCCAGGGGTGGCAGCCTGGAAGCCAAGCGTTTGTACGATGTGCTCTGCAGGCTGCGGAATCCAAGTGCGCGTGATGGAAGGCGAGGCTGAGGTTTTCCGAAACGGCCAGTTCGGGCTTATCAAGATGGGGTTGGCCAAGAAACTGGCAGGTAATCCGGAACACCCGGTGAGCCAGGGAAAATTGTGCGCACGAGGTGAGGCGGGCCTTCAGGTGACTTATAACCCCGACCGTCTCCAACATCCTCTCAAGCGCACAGGGCAGCGTGGAACAGGGCAATTCACTAGGGTGGGCTGGGACGAAGCGATCCAAGAGCTAGTAACGCGTCTCCAACCCTTGACGTCCCAACAGGAAACTCAATCCCTTGCCTTCCTGAGCAGCCCGCTCGGCGGCCAGCGCAGAGCATTGATTGAACGTTTTTTATCCGGGTTTGAAGGAGCAAATTGGGTACCGATCGAACTATTTGACGACGAGGTGCTGCGCAGGGCGAACTTGTTGAGTTTTGGCCATGAGCAATTGCCGACCGTGGACCTGGCGCATTCCGGTTACGTGATCTCCTTTGGCGCTGACTTCCTGGGCACATGGAATTCACCCGTGGCGCAAAGCGTAGGCTACGGCAAAATGCGGCAGAATCGTTCAGGCATACGCGGGAAATTTGTCCAGGTGGAGAGCCGCGTCTCACAGACGGGAGCGAATGCAGACGAGTGGGTTGCAGTGCACCCAGGTACCGAAGGCCTGCTGGCTCTGGGGCTCGCCCACATCATTCTTAAGGAGAAGCTGAGGCATGCGGCGGAAGCAGGTGTCGCGGGGACACGGATTGACGGTTGGCACGAAGGCCTGTTGGCCTACTCACCTGAGGCCATCGCGTGGAAGACAGGGGTCCCTCCGGAGACGATCACGAGATTGGCGCGCGAGATGGCTGCCCAACCGCCCGCAGTGGCTCTGGTGGGCGGCGCGCCGCTGGCCCAGACAAACGGCTTGTTCACTGCACTTGCGGTGAACGCTCTCAGCGCGCTCTTGGGGAGCGTCGGGAGACCGGGCGGACTTCAGTTCACCCCGGCAGCGCCGTTCCCCGCATCCCCGGTGACTCGGGGAAGATTCGGGGGAAGCGACGCCACCTCAGTACGCGCGCTCGCGCAACAAATCCTCTCAGGCCAGCCACGGCCCGTCGAAGTCCTCTTTTTGCACGAGGCGAATCCTGTATTCGCTACGCCCCTTGGATGGCAGATAAAAGAAGCGTTTGAAAAGGTTCCGTTCATCGTGAGTTTCGGGAATTTTCTCAACGAGACGAGCCGCCTCGCCGACCTGATTCTTCCGGACAACTCGTCTCTGGAATCTTGGGTGGATGGTGCTCCTGAATCGGGAACAACGCAATCCGTAGTCAATGTTGCGCCGCCGGCGATGCGGCCGCTTCATGACACGCGTGCGATGCCGGACGTGCTGCTCGACCTAGCCCACCGTCTGGGCGGCCGGGCGAGCCAGGCCCTGCCATGGAAGAGTTACGAAGAAATGTTGCGGGCGACTCTCGCGCCTTTGGCTCATTATTCCGGTTCGATCAAGGCAAAAGATGGCGATGAATTCTGGAACAAAATTCAAGAGCAGGGCGGTTGGTGGAGCTCGGAGAGAAGTTCGGCGGCAAACGCCGGCACAAGTTCCGTCAATCCGGTGAAAAACGAGGAGGCACAATTTGCCGGAGCCGTGGCCGCGTATCCCTTCCATCTGCTCCCCTATGCCACGCAACAGTTCCACGACGGGCGGCATGCGAATCTGCCCTGGATGCAGGAGCTTCCGGAGGTATTGTCGACGGGAATGTGGGGTACGTGGGTGGAAATAAATCCGCGCGCCGCAGCTCCGCTGCAGATCGAACAGGGCGACCTCGTGGAGGTAGCATCCCCTCATGGGAAAGTCCAGGCTCCGGCACTTTTGTCGCCGGGAATCGCTCCTGACGTGATCGCTATACCCGTGGGACAAGGACATGAAGAATACGGACGCTACGCCAGCGGCCGCGGAGCGAACCCGATCAAGCTGCTGGCACCACAGGTGGAGCCCACGACGGGTGCGCTGGCATGGGCGGGAACACGGGTGAATATCACTCGAGTAGGAAAAGGCGAGTTGATTCTGCTATCGGGCGGCCCCACCCAGTGGAGCCAGGAAAAGATAAGCCGGTGACGACGGAACGTTTGCGAGCGGCCATCAAAAGGAAGGCAAATGGCGCATAGATGGGGAATGGTGATTGACCTAGATCGTTGTACCGGCTGCGAAGCGTGCGTGGCGGCATGTCACGCCGAAAACAACATCGCGACAGTAAGAGCCGATGAAGCCGCCCGGGGCCGAACGATGCATTGGATTCATGTGGAACGATATTGGGAAGGAGAATTTCCTGATATTCGAGCGAGATTTCAGCCCGTTCTCTGCCAGCAGTGCGATGCGGCCCCGTGTGAACCCGTGTGTCCCACGTATGCCAGCTATCACAATCCCGAAGGCTTGAACGTGCAGGTTTACAACCGGTGCATCGGCACGCGTTATTGCGCCAACGCCTGTCCGTACACAGCGAGATATTTCAATTGGTTCAATCCAGCGTGGGATAAGCCGCTGCACCTGCAACTGAACCCGGATGTTTCACTCCGCGAGGCCGGAGTGATGGAAAAATGCACATTCTGCAATCAGCGCATCCTCGCAGGAGAAATCAAGGCCAAGGCGGAGAACCGCGATTTGCAGGATGGAGAGATCAAGCCAGCGTGTGTGCAGTCCTGCCCAACGACGGCGATGATTTTTGGAGATCTGAACGATCCGAACAGTCAAGTATCGCGGATGTCGCGCTCGGTTCGCGCCACAACGCTTCTGGCTGAGGTTGGGACTCTGCCGAAGGTTATCTACCTCGAAAGAGAGTCTTCGCATGGCAACGAATGACGCCGCGCAGGCCAATTTGATGGATATCAACGCAGAAAAAATCCGGAAGGATTTGCTGTTGCCAGTGTTCCATACGTCACGCCGTTACTACGCCCTTGTCATCGCCCTTGTGGTGATCGGGCTCCCCGGCATGCTTGTCTACGTGTACCAGATGTCCGAGGGAATGGGCGTAGCTGGAATTACGCGTCCGGTTTTCTGGGGCTTCTACATCACGAATTTTGTTTTCTGGATCGGAATTAGTCACGCGGGCACGCTGATATCCGCGATCCTCCGCCTGGTGAACGCAGGGTGGCGGCGGCCGGTGACGCGATGCGCGGAAGCGATAACGGTCTTCGCGCTGGCCATCGGCGCGCAGTATCCAATCATTCATTTGGGACGTTCGTGGCTGTTTTTCTGGCTAATACCTTATCCCAGCGAACGTGGCATTTGGCCGAATTTCCGCTCACCCCTGGTCTGGGATTTTTTTGCCATCACCACGTATCTCACGGGCAGCCTGACTTTCCTTTTGCTCCCCATTATCCCGGATTGGGCGATGGTGCGGGATCGAGCGACTGGCTTTCGGAAGCGCGTTTACACAGTGCTGGCACTCGGCTGGCGCGGAACGCCACGAGAATGGCACCGGCTGGAAGTAGCGATGCGTATCATGGCGGTAACGATCCTCCCGGTCGCCATTTCCGTGCATACGATTGTGTCGTGGGACTTCGCCATGGCGCCGGTGCCCATGTGGCATTCCACGGTATTCGGACCGTACTTTGTGGCCGGCGCCATTTTCAGCGGGATAGCCGCGTTGATTATTGTGATGGCGCTTGTGCGCAAGGCGATGCACCTGGAGGAGTACCTCAAACCAGTTCACTTCAGCAACCTTGGCAAGTTGCTTCTGGTCATGAGCCTGTTGTGGATCTACTTCATTTTTGCGGAACGCCTGACTGTGTGGTACGGCAATCAACCCGCGGAGATGGCGGCGTTCTGGTCCATTCAGCGGGGGAGATTTGCTGTGCTCTTCTGGACCATGATCTGCTGCAATTTCCTGATTCCCTTTCCGATACTTGCCATCAAGAAGCTGCGAACCATCGCCGGAACAGTGATCGCTTCTTCCACCATCGTTGTCGGAATGTGGCTAGAGCGGTTCCTGATTGTTGTCCCACCCTTGGAGCACAAGTATTTGCCCTATGACTGGGGAAGTTATCATCCGACCTGGGTAGAAATCTCGATTACGGTCGGAACTCTTATGGGGATGATTCTCCTCTACGTTCTCTTCGCAAAATTTGTTCCGATCATTTCGATCTGGGAATTAAAAGGCGGGCAACACGCAAGTCCAGTAGCGGAAACAGCGAACGCCAAGGTAAAGCCCGCGGGGGTACGTTTGGATAATAGCTTGCCCTCAACCAGCAGCTGAGAGTGGACGGATTTATGAATGCTATCTATGGACTGTTTCCCGATACCGGCTCCGCGCGGCGAGCGCTGACGGCTCTACGCGCAGCCTGCTCGCGCCTTAACCTCAATCCGAAAGCAATTGTCATCATGTCGTCCGAGCCGTTAGAGGAAGAGGGATTCGGTTGGGAGGAAGAGCGGTCGCCGATGGCGTGGCTCGCCCCCCTTGGCGCAATTATAGGGGCAGCAGTAGGGTATGCACTCTCTGCCTTTACCCAACGCAGCTATCCCCTGCCAACCGGCGGCATGCCCATTGTAGCCATGTGGCCTACGGGAATCATCATGTATGAGTTGATGATGTTGGGAGCGATTGTGACTACGATTGTGGCCTTCGTGGTCGCGACGGGGCTGCCCAACTATAGAAAGCGTCTATATGACCCGGAAGTCACAAACGGAAAGATTCTCGTGGGGATCTCAGAGTTGGAAGCCGATTGCCGCGCAGAACTTGAGCAACTGCTTTATCAAGATGGCGCGGAGCAAGTCAAACAGTTCTCCAAAAGCTAATCTCAGATGAATGCCTTATAAACGCCGGAAGGGGAACCAATCTCTGCCGCTCCAAGGGTGGATCACTTTTCCCCGCACTTTAACCCTATCCGGTTAACCAGTTGCCCTGGCCCAGCGTACCAGCTAGGTTCGCGCCACTTCGCCCCGTATGATGTCGTACCGTTCGATCACGGCGGCCACGCCCATGCGCGTTTCCCCTTCTTCCAACCGCCGTTCCACGCGTATCACTTTTCCTTGCGCCCTGACAAAAACATCCGAGCCATGAGTAATCTCGCCTGGAAGCGTGAGCGTTAAATCCAGCTCGCTCCCGTTTTCCAGTTCGCGCTCGACAACGAAATACAACCCTTTAGTGGAAATGTCCCGGGTCTTCCCGTCTTGGCGCAGCACCAGTTTCTCTACTGCCGACCGAATGCTTACTGGAAGCGTCAAATCATAACGTCGGGTCAGCCGCCGTTCCGTCATTAAGGACATCCTCAGCTCCATCTATGGCTCGAACTTCGGAGCCATCTACCCTTGGATTCATGCACAATCTATCGGGCACAAAAACTGCTTCTTGAAAATTCCGGGAGTTCTCGGCCAGCTGCCTCCGCAGCCCGCCACGTTCGATCCAGGTTGTTTTGTTTCGAGACAGACACCTGCCGCGGAATGACTCGCTGGGAGGGTTCTCTCGTGTTTAGAAATTCGAGATTGCCTACACGTCAGGAGCGTCGTGGGAAGCTGGTGTCCAGTCTGAAACTCCATCACGGATTAGTTCAAGTTACGCGTTTGGAACGAACGGATTATCTCGCTGCGCACGATACATGGGTTGGAGCCAACCCGCAAGTTATCTTTTTCAATTAGACGTTGGGGGCCACTGCGTTCGTACTAGACCCAAGCTACGCTTCCTGTTTCGCGCCAACTGCGGCCGGCGCCGGCCCGCCGGTTCCACTTGTCGCCGGAGAAGTGCGACGCGTCCTGGGCGTATCCAGGTTGAACTGTCTCATCTTATAGAGCAGTGCTTTGTAGCTGATGCCCAACATTTTCGCCGCATCCTTCCGGCACCAGCGCGTCTTTTCCAGAGCGTCCGCGATCGCTTCCATCTCAGCTTCGTCCTTAAGCCCACGTACCAGCGCTTTCAATCCCTGTTCGCGCGCAACTGGCATGTCGTCGCGAGGCGAAGTACGCTGCCGTGTCGCAGACATCTCCACCAGTTCGCGCAAACTGCCTTCGTCATCTTCCAAAATCACATACCGCTTGACGAAATTCTCCAGTTCGCGCAAATTCCCAGGCCAGGGATAGTTGAGCGCCGCATCCAGCAGGTGTTTCGAAGGTGTTTGCGGCGTCTTCCCGAATTTCTCGCTGTATTTTCCCAGGAAGTGCTTGAACAGCAGCGGAATCTCCGACGTTCTTTCCCGCAGTGGTGGCACATTGATCGAAAGCACGTTCAATCGGTAATAGAGATCCTCGCGGAATTTCCCTGTCTTCATTGCTTCGTGCACGTCCACGTTTGTCGCCGCCAGAACGCGTACATCTGTTTCCACCAGATGCCTTCCACCCAGCCGTGAATACTGGTGATCCTGCAGAACATGCAGCAGTTTCGCCTGCAGGTGCGTGGACATTTCCGCGATTTCATCCAGGAATATCGTTCCTTTATTCGCCAGCTCAAATTTCCCTGGCTTTGCGCGAACTGCGCCCGTGAACGCGCCTTGTTCGAACCCGAAAAGCTCCGATTCCAACAATTCACCCGGCAGTGCGGCGCAATTTACTTTAATGAACGCCTGATTGCGCCGTTTGGACCGGAGATGAATCATCCGCGCGACCACTTCCTTGCCGACGCCGCTCTCGCCACAGACAAAGACCGGTACGTCCACTGGCGCGATCTGAAGAATCTGCTGCCGGATTCGCACCATTTGCGGGCTTGCCGCGAGAAAACTCAAATCCTCGGTCACCTGGTCGCAATAATCCCTCAACGCTTTATTTTCTTGTGTCAGTTCCTTCTTCTGGCGGGACTTCAGCATCGCCGCTTCCAGTTCGGACTTCTCGAATGGCTTGGTCAGGTAATCGTGCGCGCCTAACCGGATCGCTTCCACCACTGTCCCGACTTCATTCGAACAGGAAAGCATGATCACGTTCAGGCTTCGGTCCAGGTGCATCAATTCCTTTAAGGTCTCCAAGCCGCCCATTTCCGGCATCAGCACATCCAGAATGATGAAATCGGGCCGCTCCCCCCGCTGACGCGTTTGATCGCATCCTTCCCACAACTTAATGCCTCAACCTCAAATCCTTCCACCTCGAGCAGCGTTTGCAAATATTTCCGAATGCTCGGCTCGTCATCCACTACCAGAATTTTTTCTTTCACAGCCATTTGCTTTCCCCTTTTTCCCGAACTGCCCAGCTCTTAGCTTTGATCGATTGGCAACAGAAACGCGAAGGTACTTCCCCGCATCGATTCGCTTTCCACCCAAATCTTGCCTCGGTGCGCCTGGATCAGTCGCTTGGCAATCGCCAATCCCAGTCCCATCCCCGACGTATTTCGGTCCACGCGCACGAAATCCTCAAAAATCTCCTGGTGGTGCTCCGGTGCAATGCCCGCACCCGAATCCGTTACGCTCACTTCCACGCTGTTCGGCCGTGGCAAACGGAATCGCCGACGTTCTTCCACCGGCGCCACTTCCGCTACGCGCCTTTCCCAAAAATGCGGCTTCGCCCGCATCGTTACTGTCCCGCCCGTGGGTGTATGTTTCAAGGCGTTGTCCAGCAGGTTCGCCGCCGCCTGCTGCACCTTTTGATAGTCAAACTTGAAAGTTGGAATCGAAGGATCTAGCTGCGCCTCAAGTTTCACGCCTTTTCGCTTAAAAGCTTCCGACCAGCGGCCCGCCATCTCCTCCAGGCAATCGCGAAGATCGTTTTCGCGCAACTGCAACACCAGCTTGCCGCTCTCCAGCGCCGAGTAGTTCAGGAACATTGACACCAGGCGCACCAGGCGTTCGCAGCTTTCTTTGGATTCTTCGAGAATGTCCCTCTGTTTGTCCGTAACCTTGCCGAGGGAATTGGAAAGTAGCAGGTCGTAATATCCTTTGATCACCGCCAGCGGCGTCTTCAATTCATGCGCGGCGGACGCCAGAAACACCGTCTTCTGACGGTTCACTTCCTGCAGCTTCAGATACGCAGCCAGCAAATTCCGGTACGTAATCTCGCGCTCTTGCAAGAGTTCCTGCACCGTCGGCTGCAAGCTGCCGATTCCTTCCTCATTGCCCGGCTCATTTGCAAACTGGATCGACACCCAGTCCGATTCTGGAATCCATCGCACACGAGCCTGAACGGTCTTTGTGCCGTTCCTCCCAGTCAACTCAATCTCATTCTCTCCGCTCTCGATACGCTTCGAAATTTCTCGCTGGGAAACGTTCAATAGATCCTCAAAAATGTTGATGGACTCCACATCCGTCTTCCCATGTTCTTCGAGGCACTTCTTCCCGCGCGCATTCACTATCAGCACGCGTCCATCACGGCTGGCGACCACCATCGCCTTGTCCACCGTGTCGAGCAGCGCACGCACACTATCCACGGGAAAATGAGTTCCACTTTGCGCAGACTTGCCGGTGGTCGTTGTGAGACCGCTACCCATATATCTAAGTTGGCTCCCAAAAAGAGTGGTAAATTTTTTCCCGTGGCCGATTCATCCTTTCAAAGGCGCCCCACCCTGTCAATGGTAAAAGCGTTCCATTTGCACATTTCGGGAAAAGAGCTGCTCAAACCGACCCAACTTGTCCTTCGGAACTAACCCTCCCCTAAACTACCCACTCTAATTCCAAGTAAAATGACGGTTTACTCTGGATTCTGTCGCCAGGCACTGGCACACAACCTGCTAGTAGCTGTACTAGTTCTCGAGTACTAACACTCGATCTTATGAACCTTCGCGTCGACCAATTGAAGGAGGGCGTTCGCGTGGATTCGCAGCGGGCACGCCGTTCCCCTCGAATTCGCCTCCAAGTTCCCGTATTCCTCCGGGCTTCCGATGCCTCTGGCACGGAATTCATCGAATTGACCAGAACCCTCAACATCAGCGCTACCGGTGCTTGCATCACCTCCACGCACATCCTGCGCCCCGATCAGACCGTACTTCTGACCATTCCAGCCCCGTCGCCCGCCTCTTCGAGCCTGATTCCTAGTGAAACTCCCCCCATTCAGGCAAGAGTTAAGCGCTTGGAGACATTGGGGGACCAACGCCTTTTCGGGTTGGAGTTTTTCCGCTCTCTTGAATAATCCGCTGACTCCCAGACTCCTGAAGCGCCTTTTTCACCTCCTTGTAAATCTGTCTTTTGCTCGCATATCTTCCCTTTTTGTAATAGGATAGGCTCAAATAGAGAGCCGATTAGGGCAGTTACGTTTTTTCAACCGGCTAGCTCTTGATTGGCAGCCGACTTGCTCCCTGTTCTCCTAGCTCTCTTATTGTGCTTGCCCCAAACCCCGCGGGGAAAGGCAGAATTGTAGGAAAAAACCCGGCTATGCCCAGCCCCGGTGCCCCTCAGGCCCCGAGATTGCCCTTGGAAGATGCCTATCTCGAGCTATTGTCCGATACGCTCGAGGGCCTCGAACCGTCCGCTCGCGCGCAATTCCTGCAGCGCTACTTTCGCGCGACCACTCATCTGGATTTACGTGAAAACCAGTGCCTTCAGCTCTGGGATGAAATGCTCACTCGTCGCCGTGAATTTAGCGACGCGCTCGGACGCCCCGCTTCACTCAAAACCAGCTTGATGGATGTGCTTTCCACCGCTGGCTTGGTTCGTGTTCCTGTGATTCTCGAATACGATGAACTGAAAAAAATTAAGCTCAATGCGGTCACTGATCCCCTTACGGGCTTGTATAATCGCAGATTATTCGCAGAATCTTTCGAGAAGGAACTCAATCGCGCCCGCCGCTACGGCCTGCCGCTTGGCATCGTGATTCTTGATCTTCACCGATTCAAGGAAGTGAACGACAAGTACGGCCACCCACGCGGCGACGAAGTCCTCCGCGCTGCGGCGACCACGCTGCAAAAGGCTCTACGCACTTCTGACTCCGCTTTCCGCATTGGTGGCGATGAATTTGCCGTGTTGCTCCCGCAGACCGATGCCGCTCAGGCCATCGCCCTGAGCCGGCGCATCGAATCGGTCTTCGCGGAAACTCTCCGCCCGATCCAACTGGCTTTCGCCGTCACCATGGACCACGGCGTCGCGACATTTCCCCAGGATGGGGACCAAGCCGATCAGTTGATCCACGTCGCCGATGAACGCCTCTACCGGTTCAAGCACGCCAATCACGCGCGGGGCGCTGCGGAAGCATCGCGCCCGGCGATTCCAATCGCCGAACCTGCAGTTGCGGCCCCACCTCCGCCAATTTCCATCTTCTCGGCACGGAATCCTGAAACCGTCTCCACTGATTTCGCGGCAGCTTCCTCAGCGGCCGCTGGTGCTTTGTCTGAACGGACTCCCTCGCCGCCTTCTCCATCCAGTTACACAATTCAACGCAAAGCGGAGCGAGTCTCCATGTCGGGAACCAACGCCTACGCCATCATCGGTGATCAAGGCGCCCGGCGCGCCCGGGTCATTGATCTCGGTTTCGGCGGCGTTGCTCTGGAATTCGAACAGCCCGAAGAGCTCGCCGAGAGCATCCTTGCCATCCTGCACGTTCCAATTCTCCCTCCTGTCCGCGTCTATTTACGCCCCGTCTGGTCCCGCCGCACCTCCGAAGGCTCGTTTCGTTTCGGCTGCCATTTCGTCTCCTGATCTCTGTTAGGGGCTTCTGTGGCCCATAGGGAAACGGCTTTCTTGGCAAGTACCTAGCAATCTCGCGTTCATGCTGTCTTTCGACTGGCTTTCGACCAGCTGCCTGTTCGTTCGTACAGGTTCCAATTTGGCGAATCCTGTCCCAGAACTGTACCCGGGACAGGTTGTAGCAACTGCTCCTTGGACGGTATTTTCAAATTTCAGAATCTCAGGGGGTTCTTAGCAAGAGTGTTCCCGCCGCACTCGAACTCGATCTTTATTCGCAGCCTGTACACGGTCGCGCTTTTGTTTAACCTTTGCTGGTTTCTCACAGGCTGCGCAAGCGCTGGCCCGCACCTTCCCCCGCCGGAGGGAGCCCTCTCGCTCTCAACCACCAGTCTGAATTTCAACACCGTGATTGTCGGCAAATCCGCCACACAAACTCTCTATCTTATTAATACCGGAACCGCTCCACTCACCGTCACCTCGCTCATCCTGAAGAGTCAGCAGTTTTCACTCACGGGACCTTCGGTGCCCCGCTCCATTCTTCCTTCCCAAAAGTTAACTTACAAAATCTCCTTCGTGCCCGCGTCCGCGGGAAACCTGTCCGCATCGATCGAGATCTCCACGAATGACTCGACAGTCCCGGCAGCCGTCTCTCTCGCGGGCGTCGCTCAAAAAGCATTTGCCGCTCTGCAGGTTTCACCTGCTTCGATAAGTTTCGGGAATTTGAAGCTGAAGTCTACCGGCTCGCAGAACGTCACCTTGAAAAACACGGGCGATATCAATATGACCGTCAGCGGCGTCACGGTCGCAGGGGCCGGGTTCGGTTATTCCGATCTCTCCCCCGGCTTTTCTCTTTCTCCCAATCAGGCGGTGACCTTTCAAGTTTGGTTTCGCCCGCAAACCGCGGGAGCGGCCGCCGGGACGGTCACAATCCTGAGTGCGAATATCGCATCACCTGCGGACATTCCGCTCTACGGCGACGGCGTTGCGCCTCCCAACCCAACTCCGCCGCCTCCAACTCCTCCCACGCCTACTCCCCCGACTCCCACGCCCCCTATTCCAACGCCTCCGACCCCCACGCCCCCTACTCCACCCGCTCCACCGGTTCCCCCGGTTCAACACACCGTGGAGTTGTCCTGGGGGCCTAGTTCCACCCCTGTCAGCGGCTATCGTGTCTATCGCAGCACGGTTTCCGGCTCTGACTTCTCGGCACTCACATCGGTCATCAGCAATCTGTCGTTCTCGGACAATACGGTGGTTGACGGAACTACCTACTATTATGTCGTTACCGCCGTGGACTCAGCGGGCCAGGAAAGCCCTCACTCCAACGAAGCAACCGCCGTCGTTCCTTCCTCTTAATCCCATCCTCCAGCCGCCATTTTGAATTTTTCGCATTTTTGCGTATAATCGGTGATTGTCTTGTGACCTAGCGACGCGACTGTAGCTCCTTGTCCCGAGCTTAGCCGTGCAGACCGGCCACAACAGATTGGAGATCCATGAAATCCGGTATTCACCCCGACTATCATGCCGTAACAGTTCACTGTGCCTGCGGGAGCACTTTCCCGACCCGTTCGACCATCAAGGGCGATATGCTCCGGGTCGAAATCTGCTCCAGTTGCCACCCATTCTTCACCGGCAAGCAGAAGTTGGTTGACACTGCGGGCCGCGTTGAGCGCTTCCAGAAGAAGTACGCCAACATTCCTGCCGCCGCTGGCAAAAAGTAATTTCGATCTTCACAAGTTGGTTCTCTGCGGGCCGGCCTTCAGCCGGCCCGCTTTTTCTTTCTATCCTTTTGTTCGCCTCCAGCTCTCCGTGTAGAATCTTCTTCCAACGTGGCTACGCAATCTCGCATGTTTGATGGCGCACCGGACGCCGGCTTGGTGGAAACGGGCGCTCCCCGTGTCACCCTGCGCAATGCGTTTCTCCATCCCTTCGATTCCGCTATCGCCGCCGCGCGCACCTGCTATTCCTCGCACCTCATCACCCCCGATGAAATCACAGACAAGCAGCGGCTCAACATCGGCGCCGCCACTTTTTACAGCGGCCATCACACCGTTTTCCAGCACGCCCATTTCGAATTCGGCCTCGAAAACATCAGTCGCCAGTTCGTCTGGTCCTTCCTCCACGCGCATCCTTTTTACAATTCCGAACAGCAAAGCCAGCGCTACGTCCGCCTCGACCGTGCCCAAGCCTACATTCCTCCGCTTTCTCTTTTCTTCGACGAAACCTCGCACCAGATTTACGAGAGCGCCATTGCCCAGGCCTGGGCCTACTATCGGGAACTTTCCGCCCTCCTCGTTGCCGACGCCCGCACCATCCTCAGCGACATCTGGCACATCGGTCCGATGTCGCATCCCAAGCGCGTTCAGAAAATCGAACGCTCCGCCGAAAAACGCTCCATCGAAATCGCCCGCTACGTCTTACCGGTCGCCGCTTTCACCACCATGGTGCACACCGTCTCCGGTATCGTCCTTCACCGCCTCTGGCGCATGTGCTCCGCCTCGGACACGCCCAGCGAAGCCCGCGCCATCATCGGCGAAATGGTGGCGCAAGTTCGCCAGCTTGATTCCCAATTTTTCGATCGCTTCGGCACCTCTCCCATGGAAGAGCTGCCAGAATGGAAAGAAGTTGCAACATCTCAACTAGAGGCCGATCACTTCGCCCGCGAATTCGACGCCCAACTCGCCGGAAAAACCTCACGCCTCATCGACTATTCGCCCAACGCACCTCGGGTCATGGCCAATTCCTGTCGTGCCGTCCTTGGCCTCTCGGAATCCGCCTGTTCCGACTCCGAAGCAATCGACCGGCTCCTGAATCCTGCTCGAAATCTCTATCGCCTTGAGACCCTCAACATTGGCGTCCACGCCCCAATGATGCGCGCCTTGCAGCACGCCAACTACACCTTCGCTAAAAAAATCAGTCACACTGCAGACAGTCAGGACCAGCGCCATCGTATGGTCCCTGGATCCCGTCCACTGCTCACCCTCGCCGACACTCGCGAACCGGACTTCATCGCTCCCATGCTTCTGAACGAAAATCCGCGTGCGAAGGAACTCTACCTTCGCGCCATGCACGACGCCTGGGCTGCCAAAAATCAGTTGCTCGATCGCGGCGTCCCTCCCGAGATCGCTCTCTATCTTCTTCCCAACGCAAAATCCATCCGCCTCGTCGAAACCGGCTCGCTTCTCCATCTCCTCCACAAATGGACCATGCGCACCTGCTTCAACGCCCAGGAAGAAATTTATAACGCCTCAATGGACGAAATTGCCCAGCTCCGCGAAGTCCATCCGCAGCTCTCCCGCCACATCGGACCGCCCTGCCATCTCCGCGCCGGCATCACCACGCCCATCTGCACCGAAGGCTCCCACTTCTGCGGCATCAAAGTCTGGCTCGACTTCCCCAACACTCCCCGCCGCATCTGAAACCCTCTCTTTCTTCCCCTCGTCTAATGGATAAGCTCGGAGGCCGCCTTGATCCCAACTCGTTCTCGCCTCTCTGTTCTGTTCGCCGTGTCTACGTTGATTTTTCCAATCCCCTCGATCGCATTCGATTCGCCTCTTTCCGACACCGCTGTCCGCGAAGCCTACTTTCTCGGCCAGCGCCGCGACGGCTCACTCGCCGAACTTCTCGATAAGTACGTTCTCTACCTGCAGCCACCGGAGACCGGCCCCTACGTCCAATCCGTAAGTTTTCTCACCCCCTATGTCCTCACCGCGCTGAATTCCAGCCAGCAAGTCGGCATCTACAGTGCGCAGCAAGCCCAGCTCGATCACCAAAAAAATCGCGAGGTGGTGCGCATCACCGTCCAAATCCTTCTCACCGATTCCTACGGGCCCTACATAGTTCGTCCGGCAGGTTCCGATTCCCACTCAACAAAGGGTTTTGTCTTTCGCTCCTCCGACTTTTGGCGCGAGTTCCGCCTCCGCGTATTTCAGAAGGACCAGATGCTCATCCCCACTAACGCAAACGGCGAACCCACTTTTCGTTGTGATGATTATGGCTGCGTTTTAACGGGAGCTACGTTGACCTTCGAATACCCAGCCGCGGCTTTGACGGAAGATTCTGCAACGGTGCGGATCGATCCACCGAAGGGGGCTCCGGTGTCGGTGGATTTCGATCTCACTTCATTTCGCTAGTTCTTGTCTCCAAATCCATGCTTCTGCCGGCAGATCGGGCAATATGTCGGCGGCTCCGAATTGTCCACGCGGTGTTTCACGGGCGGCACCGTCCGCAAATAAGCAAAAATCGCCTTCAAATCTTCATCGGTCATGTTCCGAAAGTACCGATACGGCATGAACGTATTTAATTCCCGCACTCCACCGGAAGCGTGCCCCGTTCGGATGGTCTTGATGAACATCGCTTCGTCGTAATGCGCAATGCCAGAGGGATCCGAGGTGATATTGGGAGTCACGACTTCCCCCCATGGTCCCGCCATTCGTTGTCCCCCACCAAACATCATTTCCGTTCTTGCCATCCCAGCTTGTTCGTTGAACGCAGTGTGGCAATCATTGCATTGGGCGATTCGCACCAGATACCACCCGTGTTTCACCTGATTGCTGGCATCTGCGGGGAATTTCGGTTCCATCTCCGGATGCAGCTCCACTTTGATCTCAAACGAAACATTCCGTTTCGGCAACGGATTGCGTACTGCCGGCAGCGAACGGATATAGACAATCACCGACGCCACATCCTCATCCGTCATGCTTCGAAAAAACGCATAGGGCATGTAATCGGATAATTCACGCCCGTCATGGCCGATTCCATGTCGAATCGCTCGTTCAAACTGAGCGTCACTCCAGGTTCCTGCCCCGGTCTCCTTATCCGGTGTGATATTCGGACAAACCAACCCGTCTGGAGAGAACACGCCATCATAAAGCTCGCCTTTCAGGATTTTGCCCACTCCCTTGCGCCCCGGCAGTGGCAGACTGCTCCCGTGGGCATAATCTTGTTCGCCATGACACATGAAGCAATGCGCTACTCCCTCCACCAGATAGCGGCCTCGTTCCAGCCTTTGCGGCGAAGGCTCCGCTCGGAACTCCTTCACTTCTGGGGCCCTTTGCACGACGGTTTTGGTTACCTGGGCAATCGAAATGGGTGAAATCGAAATTAGGAGAAAACTAACGCTGGAAAGCTGCGTACGAATCCGGGAGGGAACCGAACTCATGGCATCGGCCTCTATTTCTGCGTCATATTGACGTTCCCAAGGGTTGGTCGAGAAAGGTGCTGCGAAGCAGTGATTCTTTATCGCTCTCTTCGAGGCTTCTTGTCAACTTCTCCAGCGCAGCGTCACCGGTCCATCCATCGGATGTGCCATCGGCAAACCGCTGCGCCGCGATTCCAGTAATCCCTGCTTCAGCGCGAAATACCATTTCGCAGGCCGGTCCGCGTCATCAATCAGCATCAGTTTCGGATTGTGCTTCAACCCTTCGGACTGCTGAATCATCGTTTCCTGGTCCTGCCGCAAGAAAATCTTGGCAAAAATCCGGAAAATGGATACCGGGATTGGCAAATTCCACGCCGCCACAAAATCGATCCGACATAAATCCCGCCGCACCGGCGTCACCGTTGCCCGGCTCGAAAACCACAGCTTTCCGCTCCGGTCAATCTCCGTGCGAATGTTTGGCAGCACAAAATCGATCGTCGTCGTCACCGTCTCACCGGTCATCTTCGCCAGTAATTTGTAGGGGGCGCTGTTTGCGCTCGGCTGGTGCGGACTCATGCGAAATCCATTCGGGATCGGTTCAAACTGCTTCGCCTTCTCATGAATGCTCGTCTTGCTTCGCCAGAACCACGATTGGTGCACAAACGGCCCGTGCGCCGGGTCCATCAACCCGATGATTCCGTGATCAATGTGTGAAGGTAGTTCGCACTCCAGTCGCGTAATCTTGTAACTCGCACCAAATTTTTCCAACTCCGGAGCCGCCGGCAGTGTCTCCGGCAGTCGCGTTCCCGGCGCGTTCATGTAGACCCACACATACCCGTCGCGCTCTTCGCACGGATAATGTCCCGCCGCAATTCTCTCCACTTTCAGTTTGTCGTGGCTGGTCAGCGACGGGATCGCTATGCATTGTCCGCTGCATGCGTCGAATTCCCATCCGTGATAGCTGCACTGCACATTCTTCCCGTCAAAATGCCCATACGAAAGCGGAATCCCCCGGTGCGGGCACGCATCCCGCATTGCGAAGGCCTTCCCGTCATTCGTCCGGCCAATCACCAGCGGCACTTCCAGCAGCATCGCCGTCGCCAGATTCTTCCCGTATATCTCATCGCTCCGCAGCGCCGGGTACCAGAAATCCCACAAAAATCCAGCATCGGCCTTCGGCGTACTTTCCGCCAGCCCCTCCACCGTATTTTCCAGCGCCGCTCTCACCGCTTCACTCATCGCATTCGCTCGCAATCTTTGCCCGCCCCGCCAAATCGCATCCTAGTACACCATCCCATCATGGGCAATGCACTTGTAGCGGCCCTCCGCTAACCACATAAAGCCGTCCACGATTTTCTGCTACAATAAGATTTCTCAATGTACGCCTTCTTCCATTAGCGACCTCCCGTTACGCGCCCTCCCGGGCGCCGCTACTCTTCTCACCGATTCCCGATCACTTTTCCAGTCACTCCTCTCCAGTGACTCAAATCCCACGGAGAGAAGGAATCCCAATGGCCGTTCTCACGCTCACCGATAAACTCGATCAGCTCGAAATCCGTTACCACGAAATGTCGCAGCAACTCTCCACCCCGGAGATCGTCAACGACTCCGCGCGCTTTCAGAAACTCGCCAAGCAGCACTCCGACCTCGAGGAGATCGTCGGGAAAAACCGCGAATTCAAGCAGATCGAAAAGGATCTCGCCGGCGCCCGCCAGATGATCGTCGAATCCGAAGACGCCGACATGCGCCACATGGCGCAGGAAGAGGAACGCCAGCTCACCGTTCGCAAGGAACAAATCGAACGCGAATTGAAACTCCTCCTGGTCCCCAAAGACCCCAACGACGACAAAAACATCATCCTGGAAATCCGCGCCGGCACCGGTGGCGATGAAGCCGGCATCTTCGCCGGCGATCTCTTCCGCATGTATTCGCGTTACGCCGAATCCCAAGGCTGGAAAGTAGAAGTCATGGAAAGCGCCCCGGCCTCTATGGGCGGCGTAAAGGAAATTGTCGCCGCGATTCAGGGGAAAAAAGTTTATTCCAAACTTAAGTACGAAAGCGGCGTCCACCGCGTCCAGCGCGTACCGGCGACGGAAACGCAAGGCCGCATCCACACCTCCGCCGCCACCGTCGCCGTCCTTCCCGAAGCCGACGAAATCGACATCAAAATCGAAGCCAAGGATCTCCGCATCGATACCTTCTGCTCTTCCGGTCCCGGCGGCCAGTCCGTCAACACCACCTATTCCGCCGTCCGCATCACGCATCTTCCCAGCGGTCTCGTCGTCTCCCAGCAGGACGAAAAATCCCAGATCAAAAATCGCGCCAAGGCCATGCGCGTTCTCCGCTCCCGCCTGTATGAAATGGAGCTTGAAAAACAGCAAGCCGCCATCGGCGCCGAACGCCGTGGTCAGATCAAAACCGGCGATCGCTCCGAAAAAATCCGCACCTATAATTACCCGCAAAACCGCGTCACCGACCACCGCATCGGCCTTACACTCCATCAGCTCACCGACGTGATGGACGGCAAGCTCGGAGCTATGGTGGACGGCCTGGTCGAACACTACGAAGCGGCGCGCCTGAAACAAGAACTAGCCGAAGCCTAATCCATAAGGGCAGCTTCTTGCCGCTTCCTTCTGTTCTCTGTCCTCTCAGCGCCTCTGCGTTAAGCTCTCTTCTCCGGAGTGAACCGATGCACGCCCAACAATCCAACTCCCTCGACATTCGCGCTGCCCTCAAACAGGGCATCCATATTCTCCGCGAGGCCCGCGTCCCCTCCGATACACTCGCCGCCGAACTTCTCCTTCTCCACGCTCTTCGCCGCGACCGCGCCTGGCTCTACGCCCATCCCGAAGAACTCCTCGACGCCCAATCCACCGAATCCTATTTCGCCCTCCTTCACCGTCGCGCCGCCGGCGAACCCACGCAGCATCTCACCGGCCATCAGGAATTCTGGGGACTCGATTTTGAAGTCACTCCAGACGTCCTAATTCCCCGCCCCGAAACCGAGCATCTCATTGAAGTCGCCCTCGATCGTCTCGCCGTCCGTGAACTGAAAGCCGGGCGCCCTCCCAAACTCACCGGCGAAAATCTCTCCATTGTGGACATCGGCACCGGCTCCGGCTGCATCGCCATCGCCCTAGCAAAAGAACTCCCCGCCGCCCAAATCTTCGCTACCGACATCTCTCCCGCAGCCCTCGTCGTAGCCCAACGCAACGCCACCCGCCTCGGCTTCTCCAATCGCATCACCTTCCTCGAATCCAATCTCCTCGATGCGGTTCCAACTGTAGGGGCACGATATATCGTGCCCGTGCTTGGCACCCAAACCTCCCCAAATCTCCTCCCACCCGAACCCCCACTCCTCTTCGATCTAATAATTTCCAACCCTCCCTACATCGCCCGCAAAGAATCCAACTCGCTTCCCATCGAAGTCCGCGATCACGAACCAGCCACAGCCCTCTTCGGTGGCGAAGAAGGCTACGAACTCTACGCCCAACTCATCCCCGAAGTCGCTCGCCATCTCAAGCCCGGCGGCCTCCTCGTTCTCGAACTAGGCCACGACTCGCTCCCTGCCGTCCGCCCCCTCCTCGACTCTCCGCAATGGGCAAATATCCTGGTCACCAACGACCTCGCCGGCATCCCCCGCGTCCTCTCCGCCGGACACACCCCTCCGCCAAGCACCAAATCCAACCCCTTAATGTAGCGCTTTTATGCCAGCCTCTTGTGGTGAGACCACTCCAGACAATCCCGCAAACAGCGGCCAACGGCAGCTAATTTCGGCTTTCCAATTTCTATTTTCGATTTTCTATTTTCCAGCTATCGCCATTTCCCTGATCCGATTCAAATACCCCACATAAACCGGAATCGGAATATCCGGCGAATCCCCGTCATTCAAAAAATGCTCCAACCGTATCTCCGTCGGTATCCCCGCAATCACCTCGCGAAATCTCGCCATCTGCAAATACTTCACCTTCCAGATCTCCATCATCAAGGATCGATACTCCTCGCTGATGAATCCCATTTTCCGCTCTCCCAGATAGACCCCATCAAAATGACGTTTTTCTAAACTCTTCCGAATCGGATTGTCGGCCGTAGAAAACACATAAACCATCTGAAACACGTCCGCCAGATCCCCCCACAGTTCTTTCTCTTCAAACGCGCTGAACCGGAAAGCCGTGCCGCCCCGCTGCTGCGCCATCCGCGCGTGCTCGCTCGCCTGCAATTCATGCGTTCCCAATTCCTCCCGGAACCGCCTCATTTTCTCCGCCGTCAGATTCGCCCGCAAAAACTCCACCGCATACGCATTCGGCAGATAAATCTTCGGATCCTCATCCAATCTCTTCAGCCACCCGCTCCAGTCCCGCGCTTCAAACTCCTTCGTCAGCTCCTTTAGATCGCCAACCGTCACATCCGGGTGATATTTCACCGCCTGCCAGAAATGCTCCGTTGAATCGTACGTCGCCCCGTACAACTGGATCCCCTCTTCAATCGGGTACCAGTTCGAAAGCACCCTCGCCGCAATCACCGGCGAAGCACTCCAGCAGTTCCACGCGTGCTTCCATTTTTCCTGTACCACCAGAAACGCTTCTGTGTATCCCTGCGGCACCGGATCCTTCACCTGCGCAATCGCCGCGCGCAACTCGCCGCTCGTATGCGTCACCAGCGTCTCCAGCGGCCGCTCATCCGTCATGGACACCACGCGGCTTTCTACCGCCTCCCGCAACAACTCCTGCGCCAACCGGTGCGTGTCCACCGCCATCCCAGGCCCGTTCCACCGTTTCGTCTGTGCCTCGATGTACCCAAACGCCTCCGCCAGCGACTTGAACTCAATAAACCCATGAATCGCAAACGTCACCGGCTTCCCGTCCTTCACAATCACCGTCGACGGCGTCACTAAGCTCTTCAACGTCAACTGCTCCGCGCCCGCGCCGCGCCCCACCATAAGAAAAATTCCCGCGAGAAGCGGGAGGCGACGTAACAGGATGCGAGCCATGGTCGGCACTCGATTCATTTTCTCCACCTTGGAATACAGGATTCTAAAAGCCTCGGCGCATTTCAGCACCCACAATCGGCGCTGGCAATTTCAAGTGCCAACCGATCACAGCCGAGCCGATTCCGCATTCTTCTAATGCGGCTGAATTACCTGCAAACCCGGTACAAGGCTGAAATGGCGCACGTTGAATGTCGCCACTTTGGCTCTGTGTTCGAGCGCCGTCGCGGCGACAATTAAATCGTAATACCCGATCATCTTGCCAGACGGTTCTAACTCCGCCCACAACTGCGCATGAATCAGCCCGGTCTGCTTTGTATATGGAAGGACTCCCAGACCGTCAATTATTTTATTCAGATAGTCCGCTCGCCGGATCCCGTGCATCCCTATTCCGCGCACAACCCCATGCCATAATTCCGCTATGGTAATGGCGGCGATCTGAATTAACTCGTCTCCGCACGACTCCACCCATTTCGGCAAATCTAACTTGCCTCTCTCGCCTGCAATAATTACGTCGGTGTCAAAAATTATCGCCATTTGTCGACCGGGGCCTTCAGTATCTGATGGGCTTTCTTCCGATCCCGGCGCCACTGCTTGAACTCCTCGTCAGACAGTTGATGCTTTCGCAAAACTTCAGCCAGTTCTCTGCCCGTGCGAGCCTTTTCCTCCGCCGGCACCAGTTGCGCCACGGCTTCCCCATTTCGCAGCAATGTGAAGGTAATCTTCTGGTAGTGCACGCGGTTCACGCAATCCGCGAAATTTCTCGCTGCCTCGGTTACGCTGATTTTCTCTATCTTCATTAGGCTACCTCCTGCAAAATCAGATTATCAGATTCTATGATAACTCGAAACTTCGCATTCCGTCGAGGCTTTCATGGCTCTAAAACCAATCCGTTGCCACCCAAATCCCCAAGCCTTACCCTACATCCATGCCAGACCTCGCCCGCTTCCGCGCAAAACATTCCGCCGCTGAAGAGCAGGAGTCTCCTCTTCACGCCTCCATCCTCCACGTGGACATGGACGCCTTCTTCGTCTCCGTCGAACTCCTCGACCGCCCCGACCTTCGCGGCAAGCCCGTCGTGGTCGGCGGCCGCCCCGATCAGCGCGGCGTTGTCTCCGCCGCCAGCTACGAAGCGCGCAAATTCGGCATCTACTCCGCCATGCCGCTTCGCACTGCCGGCCGCCTCTGCCCCCATGCTATCTTCCTCGACGGCCACCACGAAAAATATTCTGAATGGAGCGATCGCGTCGCCTCCATCCTGGCCCGATTTTCCCCCATCGTCGAAATGGTCTCCATCGATGAAGCCTACCTCGATCTCGCCGGCACCGAACGCCTCCATGGCCCACCGCTCGCCGCGACCGACAAACTCCTCCGCACCATCACCCAGCAGACCGGCCTACCCTGCTCCGGCGGCCTCGCTACCACACGTCTCACTGCCAAAGTCGCCTCGGATCAAGGCAAGCCCCGGGGCCTGGTCTGGGTCGCACCCGGCATGGAAGCCCGCTTCCTCGCACCACTACCCATTCGCAAAATTCCCGGCATCGGCGAAGTCACGGAGCGCGCCCTTCGCGCCCTCGGCATCGAAACCGTCGAACAGCTCGCCTCTCACTCCCAGGAAAAACTAGAAAAAATCTTTGGCCAGTGGGGCACCGCTCTCTACCGCAAGGCTCGCGGCGGCGACGCCTACGAGTTCCTCATCGACGCCGAACCCAAATCCATTTCCCACAATCACACCTTCGGCGAAGACACCTCCGACCTCGCCGAAATGGAAACTATGCTCAGCCATCTCTCCCAAAAAGCCTGCAAGCGCCTTCGCGAAGCCGGTCTATCCGCCCGCACCCTCACGCTTACTATCCGCTACGCAGGGTTCGACACCTACACTCGCGCCAAAACTCTTCCCGAACCCACGCAACTCGATACCGACATCTTCGCCGTCTTCCTCGATCTCTTCCGCCACCATCGCGATCCCAAACGCAAAGTTCGCCTTCTCGGCGTCGCCCTTTCCTCGCTCTCGCATGGCGGCCAGCAACTCGATCTCCTCGAATCCGACCGCCGCGAAAAACTCGAAAAACTAACCAAGGCCGCCGACCACCTCCGCGATAAATTCGGCTTCACCTCCGTCCAATTCGGAGCCTCCCTCCGCCGCGACGACGATTGAGCTCTGCCGCCCCCCTGAATTCTTCGCCGCAATCGCCTATACTTTCCCGATGGATTCCTCCGCCCCACCGTCCCCTGAGCTCCGTCAGGTCCCTCGTTCCCGCCTCGGCTCGTTCTGGCAGCGCGTCAGTGAAGGCCGCGACATCGACGACCTGTGGTCCCAGTTCGCTGCCGACGCTCGCTCCAGCTACGGTTTTTACGGGAAAGACGTCGACTGGGACGAAGTCAATAAACTCCCCTCCTGGAAGCGTCCCCTTCGCGTTGCTCGCCAGCTCTTCTGGGCCATGATGAACAAGCTCACGCCCGCGCGCCGCGTCCTGGTGCTCATCGCCCTCGTCTTTCTGGTCCTATCCGGTTTTCAGTTCCAGTTCGGCAAGAACTCCGTCGAAGTTAAGGCCGAACTCTTCTCTGCCCTCATCTTTCTCCTGCTTCTTTCGCTCGAACTCGCCGACAAAATCACCATGAAGCGCGATCTCGAAATCGCCCGCGAAATTCAGGCCTGGCTGGTTCCCTCCACGCCTCCGCAAATACCCAACGCCGACGTCGCTTTTTACACCCGCGCGCAAAATTCCGTTGCCGGCGATTACTATGACGCCTTCTATCCAAACGGCGACGTTTCCACTGGCGGCAAACTCATGCTCGTCATGGCGGACGTTGCCGGCAAGAGCGTTCCCGCTGCGCTGCTCATGGCCACGCTCCAAGCCAGCCTCCGCACCATCGCCTCCGATGGTATGCCGCTCTCGCCTCTGGCCACGCGCTTGAACCATTACGCGTGTGCCCACAGCCTCGGTGGCCAGCGCTTCACCACCGCAGTTCTCGCCGAATACGATCCCGCCACCCGCCGCCTCACCTACGTCAACGCGGGCCACAACGCCCCGGTCGTCCGCCGCGCCAACGCCACCACGGAGCGCCTCGAATCCGGCGGCCTTCCTCTGGGCATCACTCCGGAAGCCACCTTCCCCTCTGCCGAAATCCAGCTGCAACCAGGGGACACCCTCGTCCTCTTCACCGATGGTGTCGTCGAAGCCTTCAACTCCGCGGGCCAGGAATTTTCCGACGCCCGCTGGCTCAACATCATCCGCGACCTCCCGAATCTCAATTCCCAACAAACACTAAACTACCTGATGAAAAGCGTCGAAGACTTCGTCGGCGCCACCCGCCAGTCCGACGACATCACCTGTCTCGTTCTCCGCTGCAACTAACCGCTTTCCTCATTTTCCCCCATTTGTTTCCATTTCTCCCTGCGCTCGGCGCTTAACATTTCACTCTTGCCTGTTCTTTACCTCCTTACTTCTTTACTTCATTGCTTCGCGCTTTCTGTCGCATAATCATCCCGTGAATTCCCGCGATCTCGCCAACTCGGTCTCCGACTCGCTCCAACGCCAGGGCCACCAGGCCTTCTTCGTCGGAGGTTGCGTGCGCGACATTCTTCTTGATCGCGAGCCCGCCGATTACGACGTCTCGACCGACGCCACGCCTGCCGAAGTCCTCCGCCTCTTCCCACACGCCATCGACGTCGGCGCACACTTCGGCGTTGTTCTCCTCTACGAAAATCCCCTCAAAGTAGAAATCGCTACCTTCCGCTCCGACATGGGCTATTCCGACGGCCGGCACCCCGATCAGGTCGTCTACTCCCAAACTCCGCGAGAAGACGTCCAACGCCGCGATTTCACCATCAATGGACTCCTCATGCGCCACGACACGGGTGAAGTTCTCGACTTCGTCGGCGGCCGCGCCGACCTCGCCGCGGGAATCATCCGCGCCATCGGCGATCCCGTGCGGCGTTTCGCGGAAGACAAACTCCGCATGCTCCGCGCCGTCCGCTTCGCCGCACGTTTCGGTTACACCATCGAACCCGCCACCTTCGCCGCCATCCGCCAACAAGCCCACGAAATCAATGTCGTCTCCGCTGAACGCATTCGCGAGGAACTCACTCGTCTCCTCACTGAGGGCGCTGCCCGCCGCGCGTTCGAACTTCTCGACGCGCTCGACCTGCTCCCTCAAATCCTCCCGGAAATCTCCGCCATGAAAAACGTCCCCCAGCCGCCCCAGTATCATCCCGAGGGCGACGTCTGGATCCACACCCTGCTCATGCTTGAGGATCTCCCCGCCAAATCCTCGCCAACACTCGCCTGGGGAACGCTCCTCCACGACGTCGGCAAACCTCCCACATTCCGCCCCGCTTCCGAAACCGGCGATCGCATCCGCTTCGACGGTCACGTGGACATCGGCGTCTCCATGACCGGGGACATCTGTCGCCGCCTGCGCTTTTCCAACGACGACACGGATCAAATCAAAGCCCTCGTCGCAAACCATATGAAGTTCAAAGACGTCGCCCAGATGCGCCCCGCCACCCTCAAGCGCTTCGTCCGGCTGCCGCACTTCTCCGAGCACCTCGAACTTCACCGTCTCGACTGCCTCTCCAGCCACCGCAATCTGGACGCCTACAACGCCGTCCGCAAATTCATCGCCGAGACACCCCCCGAGCGGGTCTCTCCCCCTCGATTACTCTCCGGCGACGACCTCAAAGAATTGGGCTATACACCCGGCCCGGAATTTCAGAAGATGCTCGCCTCGCTGGAAGACGCGCAACTCAGCGAGACCGTCCACACCCGGCAGGAAGCCCTGGATTTCGTCAGGAGTCACTATCCTCTCCGCCAGTTCAGCCGATAGAGATTCCAGCAATAGAAACAGTTCTAGAATTAAGTATTTATTTTTGAATGACTTAATGCAATTTTTGATTTTGGCTAGGAGATTTGATAGAATCTGAGCGTTGTTGACTAATATTTTCTGCTGTAGACATTTGCATTTTCGGGCACCTTTCCCGCCCTTCTTGCATCTAACGCTCTACGACGGCTCTTTTTCCCGTCTGTTTTTTAGGGGATACCATGGCTGACAAAAAACATATCGTTCCAGAAACTCTCCCGGTCCTGCCTGTTCGGGATACGGTCCTTTTCCCAGGCGCCGTTCTCCCCCTCACCGTAGGCCGCGAGAGCTCGCTCGCTCTTGTGAACTCGCTCGCCGGCGACGAAAAGCTCTTGGGCGTCGTCGCTCAATTGGATCCGCGGATCGAAGATCCTGCTGCAGCGGACCTCCACAAAGTCGGCACGCTCGCTAAAGTCCATAAAACCGTCAAGATGCCAAATGGCAACGTCGTTGTCTTTCTCGAAGGTTTGCAGCGCATTCGCATCAATGAACTTCTGACCCTCCGACCGTTCTTGCGCGCCGCTGTGGCCTCCGAGCCTGATTTCACCGGCGACAAAGATGCCGAACTCGAGGCCCTGCAGCGCAACGCTCAGGATCTGTTCCGCGACGTCGTAAGCCATTCGCCGCAGCTCTCTGACGATCTGCAGAACGCGGCGATCAATATCGACGATCCCGGCCGCCTCGCCGACTTCATTGCCGGCACGCTGCCCAGCCTTTCCACACTGCTGCGCCAGGAACTCATCGAAACTTCCAACGTTCGCAAGCGGCTGGAAATGCTCATTCGCGAACTCTCCAAGGAACTCGAGGTCCTCGAACTCCGCAGCAAAATCAACGAACAGGTTCAGGAACAGGTCAGCCAGAACCAGCGCGAATACTTGCTGCGCGAACAAATGAAGGCCATTCAGAAGGAACTCGGCGAAATTGACGACGCCCAGGCCGAAATCGACGAACTTCGCAAAAAAGTTGAAGAAGCCGCCATGTCCGCCGAGGCAAAAAAAGAATGCGACCGCGAGCTCAAGCGCCTCGCCAAAATGACCCCCGCCTCCGCGGAGTACATGGTTTCGCGCACCTATCTCGAATGGATGACTTCGCTTCCCTGGTCCAAATCTTCCGGCAGCGCCGAAATTGATATCACCAAGGCGCACGAAATCTTGGACGAGGACCACTACGACCTGCAGAAGGTCAAAGAGCGCATCCTCGACTACCTGGCGGTCAAGAAACTCCAGCCCGGTATGAAGGGACCGATACTTTGCTTCGTTGGCCCTCCAGGCGTGGGCAAAACCTCGCTCGGCAAATCCATCGCTCGCGCACTCGGCCGCAAGTTCGTCCGCATCGCCCTGGGCGGCATGCACGATGAAGCCGAAATCCGCGGCCATCGCCGCACCTATATTGGCGCCCTGCCAGGTCAGATCGTCCAAGGCCTCAAGCGCGCCGAAACCAACGACCCCGTCATGATGCTCGACGAGGTTGATAAACTCGGCCGCGACTTCCGCGGCGATCCCTCCTCCGCCTTAATGGAGGTCCTGGATCCGGAGCAGAACGCCACGTTCCGCGATCACTATCTCGATGTGCCTTTCGATCTTTCGAAGGTCACCTTCATCGCCACGGCGAACTGGATGGATCCCATCCCCGAACCTTTGCGCGATCGCATGGAGATCATCGAACTCCCCGGTTACACCGGCGAAGAAAAGATCCATATCGCGCGCAAATACCTTATCCCCAAGCAGGTCGCCGAACACGGCATCAAGGAAGGCGATCAGCTGGAATTCACAGAAGAGGGGCTGCGGGAAATCATCCACAGCTTCACTCGCGAAGCCGGCGTTCGCAATCTTGAGCGCGAAATCGCCACCATCGTCCGCAAGCAGGCGCGGCGCATGGCCGAAGGCAAGCCCGAAAAGATGATTGTCACTCCCGAAGTCGTTCGCGAATTCCTCGGCGTGCCGAAGTTCCGCACCGAACGGGAAATCGACGAGCGCGTCAAGAAGCCCGGCGTAGCCGTTGGCCTCGTCTGGACTCCTGTCGGCGGCGACATCGTCTTCATCGAAGCCAGCCGTATGCGTGGTGGCAAGCAATTCACCATGACCGGCCATCTCGGCGAAGTCATGCAGGAATCCATGACTGCCGCGTTGACGTGGACCCGTGCCAACGCCGAGCGCTACGGCATTGACCCAGACTTCTTCCGCAAGCAGGACATTCACATCCACGTGCCTTCCGGCGCGGTTCCGAAAGATGGACCCTCCGCCGGCGCAGCGATGGTCACCTCCTTGGTCAGCTTGCTGACCAACCGCCCGGTGAAAAATCGCCTGGCCATGACCGGTGAAATGACTCTCTCTGGAGTTGTTCTGCCCATCGGTGGCGTGAAGGAAAAAGTCCTCGGTGCCAAACGCGCGGGCGTGACCCACGTCCTGCTCCCGGCTGACAACGAGCCCAACGCCGTCGCCGATCTTCCGCCGGATATCCTCGGCGATCTGAAGATCACCTACGTGCGCACTCTCGATGAAGTCCTCGAGCACGCACTGGAGAAAGACCCCATCGCCCCGGTAGTCCCCGAACCCGAGCCCGCCCAGCCCGGCGTAGGCGACTCCCCCAGCGCCGTCCACTAAAACCAAGCAACCACACTTCCGAGCGATTGTAGGGGCCGGGCTCGCCCGGCCCTCTTTCTTTTATCCCGCCGTTGTAGCGGCCGCCTTCTGAGGCGGGCGCTTTCCCCTCCCATCAAAAACCAAAATTGCCGGAAATGCGCCACCAACCCCAATCCCCCGACTCCCTGATGTGGGAACTCTCTCCACAACTGCTACTATAAAAACTTCGCATGCCACCGAAACCAAAATCCGCATCAGGCGACTTCGCCGCCACCCTCGCCCAACAACTCTGCGAAGCCGTCCTTCGCGAACGCTGCATCCCCCGCTTCGTCGATTCCTACGTCGTCGAACACGGCCGCCACTCCCTGCAAGTCCACGCCGGCCTCTACCGCGATCTCCTCAATCTTCTCCAGCGCGAAGCCCTTCTCACCGTCGTCGCGCGCGCGCTGGAACTCGTCACTCGCGGCACTCCCGAAAACGAATCCGCCGGATCCAGGCCCCTGACCCGCAAAGATGCCGCCGCCTTTCGACAGAAATTCCTCGCCGGCCTCACGCGCCACCAGCGCTGGAATGTCGGGGACGCCCTCGATTTTCAATCCGATCTGAAAATGTATGAAGAACTCATCGCCCGAGCAAATGTCGCTCGCCGCCCGCGCAAAACCTTTGAAGCTGCGAATCACCCGTTCGTCGACCGCTGCGCCTTCGTCCTGGATTCTTCTTTTCTCGAAAAAGCGCGCCTCGCTGCCAGCCGCGCCCTCGTCGACCTCGAATCCGTTGCTTCCCATGTTGTCGCTACCGCTCTAAAATCACCAAAGAATGCTCGAAATTAATTCCGCCGCTCACTCAAACAATTCGTCTTTTAAAACCTTCTGCCCTGCAAGCGCGGCGTAAAATCCCCAGACGGCAATCGCCACAAAGCTCAGCAGCACGCCAATGACGTTCGGCGCATACCACGCCGAAAAATCCGCGGTGTGCGGCAGGTTCAACAATACATTCGCAGTGAACCCCGCCATCGCCAGCACGATCAAACCGAAACGCACCACTGCAAACGCCGCAATGCCGTAAATAATCATCCATACCGGTCCATCAATCAGCGGGTGCTCGCTCCCAATAATTTTCGGAGTTGTGAAAATTATCACGAACAGCGCCGCCGCCAGCCACCGGTTCCGCACCACCACGCGCAGCAGCACCAGCACGAAAAAAAACAGCAGCAGGCCAACCAGCGCTCCAATAATATTCCCCAGCCAGATCGAAACCGTCGCCCGAATCCCCTCCAGGTAATCCAATTGCGGCAGCAGAGGCCGCTCGCCCAATCGAATATCGAAGAAATAACCCACAAAAAACACCAGCGTCCACGCCAGCCCCAGCAGCGTCCCGAACAAAACGTCCCGGCCCACCATCGGATCGCGCAGCTTTCCGCTCAGCAACCGCGACCACGAAACGATCGTCTGCGGCCATTTGCTTCGCACATAAGGCTCCAGCGCGATGTAGAGCACCCACAGCGCTCCGGACACAAACAGCCCTGCGCTGATCGCCATCACCGCCAGTCCCAGCGTCCCTGCGGAAAACGAAAGCTGCGCCCGTGCCACGAACACCACCATCTCCAGCGCAAACACCGCCTTTGCCATCCGCATCGCTCCGCGCCGGTCGCCTTTTCCGCGCGAATAATTCCGATATGCCAGCCAGATTCCTCCCCCTGCCAGCAGCAGCACGAAGCACGTCCCGAAAATCACGCTGGCGCGGGCCGATCCCGTTTCCTCCGGCGCCGCCATCCTCGTCGGCGTCGTCCAGGCGCCCATCAACTGAAAGAAAACTGGCTTGCCTCCCAACGCCGCTGCTTCCACATGCAGGGGCCGCATGGATCCGGGCCACAATCCGTCCCACGCCGCGCGCGCGTCCGCCGCGGCCAGCGTATTCCAGGTTGCAGGCACTGCATGAAAATCCCCGATATTCAAACCGGCTGCGGCGAACACGGGCTGCCAGTCCACCGCTGGATAATTCTCCTTTGGCTTTTCCTCCCGCTCCGCGGGAATAGTCTGAAAATAAATCAGCCTCCCCTCAGGATCGAGCCTCAAATTGATCATTCCCGAAAACATCGCCGGTGGATCGTCGAAGGTCACCACGCCCGGCGTCATCGAAACATTCCAGTACCCGTGCGGAGCCATCCTCTTTGGACTCTGCCGGAACCAGAAATTCATCAGCGTGGGCCGCTCCTGCAGCACGCGGGCCCAATTCTTTCCTGGCTTATCTTTCTTGTCCAGATAATCCAAATAATCTTCGTCGTAGGAAAATCCCGACGCCCAATCTTTTTCCTCCGCGCTGTACCCGAGCTTCCCCAGCGTCTCGCGCGCCTGATGCGCCAGGACCTCGCCCGAATTTTCCGCGCGGATATATTGCAATCCGCTCTGCCGATTCCCCAGATACGCGCACGCGCTCAACAGCAGGAACACGCCAATCAGACACGCCACCGCCAAACTCGGTCGCGTCCCCTCTTTTTCCCCCGCCGCCGCCACCATTTCCGGCGAGGGCGTCTCTCCCGCAGCCAGCGCCGCCGCAAGTGGATCTCCTCCTGGCAGTGCCGCAGCCACATGCAACGCCGAAGCCGGCCGCTTGGCGGGATCGCTTTCCAGGCATCGCAAAATCACCCGCTCCACCAGCGGATCCATATCTCTCACCAGCGTCGAGGGATTCGTGATCTTTCCCTCGGTTCGCGCCTTCATCAACTCTGGCAAGGTCGCGGCGTCGTAGGCGCGCCTCCCCGTCAGCAATTCGTACATCACCAATCCAAGCGAATAGATATCGCTCTTCGTCGTCACCTCCTTCCCAGACAACTGTTCCGGCGCCATATACGCCGGCGTCCCCGCGCGAATCTCCGCTCCCTGAATCGTCGCGGCAATCCCTGCCAGTCCAAAATCCGTGATCCGCGCCTTTCCCGCGCCGTCGAGCATGATATTCGCGGGCTTCAGGTCGCGATGTACCACGCCCCGCTCGTGCGCCGCTGCCAGTCCAGCGCAGATCTGCCGTGCGATCTCAATCGCTTTGTCTTGTGGGAGCCGACCGATCCGCCGTACCAGCGAGGAAAGGTCCTCGCCGTCCACATATTCCATCGTCAAAAACGGCCAGCCATCCGCATCCCCAATATCAAACATCCGGCACACATTGGGATGGGAGACCTGCCGGGCCACCCGCACTTCCGAATGAAATCGCGCCAGTGCTGAAACATCCTGCGACAGTGCTTCGGGTAGAAACTTGATCGCCAACACCTGGCTCAATCGAAGATCTTCCGCTCGATACACCTCTCCCATTCCGCCCTTGCCCAGCAACGCAACAATGCGGTAGCGCTCTGCAACGATCGCGCCCGGCGCGAATCGTCCTCCTCCAATTGGATCGGAACTGCTGCTGAGAACCGCGGGATTGGGTGTCCCCGCACGACCCGGGCGAGGCGTCACGCCTCCGGTTCGTATCGCTCCACGCTGCCCCGGCTTCGCGGCGGTATTTCCGGGCGCCAGCGTCTCTTCACCCGATTCAATAAGGGCTGCCTCGCCAAGAATGGTTTCATCTGCATCCACGGCAACCACAGTTCCGCACCGCGAACAAAATCGCGCCGTCTCCGCAAGTTTAGAACCGCAGTTCGCGCAGAACATGGAGCCGGAATTCTACCACCCCCAAAGCGGCCCGAAGCTCAATCCTTTTTTACCCTACCCGCTCCACCTGCACTGCGGTGCCATATGCCAACACTTCCGTCACACCCTGCATCACCTCATTCGCGTCATAGCGCATGCAGACAATCGCGTTCGCTCCGTGCTGCGCCGCGTGCTGCAGCAGAATTTCATACGCCTCTTCCCTTGCTTTTTCACAAAGCTCGGTCAGCACCGATATATTTCCTCCCACAATCGTCTGAATCCCCGCCGCCAGATTCCCCAGCACGCTCCGCGAGCGCACCGTAATCCCTCGCACGATCCCGAAATTCCTGACGACTCGGTAGCCCGGCAGTTCATTCGCCGACGTCACCATCGAACTTTCCACGCGTCCCGTCATGTCCTTCTCCTTGGTTTTCGACTGTTTACCGGTCCGATTCTACCCCTGCTCATTCCCCTCGCAACCCTCTTTCTCTTTGTTATGCTCAACTTGCATGGAAAATCTCTTCGAGTTTCTGGCGATCCTCCAGATCGCCGCGGGCCTCTTCCTGCTTTGGCAGGGAATCCAGTGGCTCCTCTATGTCCGTCGCCGCTTGCAGACGGACCCCGGCTTCTACGCCCCGCGCACCGCGGTCCTTTGCCCGTGCCGCGGGATGGAACCTGGCCTTGAGCGCAATCTGGTCTCCCTCTGCGAATTCAACCACCAGAATTACGAAGTCTTTTTCATCCTCGCGTCCGAAGAAGATCCCGCTTATAGCACTGTCAAACGCGTCGCAGCTTCATCCCGCATAAAAGCGCATATCATCATCGCGGGCAAACCTTCCAACTGTTCGGAAAAGGTCAACAACCTTCGCGTCTGCATCGAGCAACTTCCTCCCGAATTCGAGGTTCTGGTCTTCACCGATTCTGATGGACGGCCCGGCAAAACCTGGCTGCATCACATGGTTGCGCCCCTCACCGATTCCCGCATCGGCGCCACCACCACCATGCGCTGGTTTATTCCCAACAACAACGGCCTGCCCACGGCGCTCCTCGCGGCCTGGAACGCTTCCGTAGTCACCATGCTTGGCGGCCATGCAAAGAATTTCTGCTGGGGCGGCGGCACTGCTATCCGGCGCAACTTGTTCGAGCAGATCGGCATGCTCGACGTCTGGCAATATTCCTTCAGCGACGACTACTCACTCACCATCGCGGTCGAAAAAACGGGCCGCCAGATCGTTTTCCTTCCCGAATGCCTCACGCTCTCTTACGTGCAGACGGATTTCCCAAATCTGCTCGAGTTCACGAACCGCCAGGTGAAGATCACCCGCGTCTACCGTCCGCAGATGTGGGCCATCGCATTCGCCACCCATTTTCTTTTTTGCTTCACTCTTTTTCTTGGCTTCATCGTCACCCTTAGTTTGTTGGGAGAGTCACGCCCTTCATCGCAAATCATCACCCTCTGGATGCTTCCGCTGCTCTTCTCAGCGATCCGCGGTGCGCTCCGCGTCATCGGCGCCACAGAGGCTCTTCCCGCGGCCCGCAGCCAAATCATGGGCCAATCCTGGATTTATATTCTGGTAACACTGCTTGTCCCATTCTTGTACTTGGTGAATTTTGTTTCCTCTTTGATTGGGCGCCGCATCCGTTGGCGCGGGATTCAATACGAACTCATCTCGCCCGAGCAGACCCGAATCCTGACTCCATAGCTTGTGGAAAATCAGCCCTGAGGAAAAAAGTTCTGACTCCGCGCAATTTCTACCCTCTTTATGCGCTTATGTCCTCTAAATGTCTATTCTAAGTCGTTGAGAAATCAACCCCTGTAATAAATGACAGTCCGGCACCGTGGATGCACAGCACTACCCCGGTCAGGTGTAACTTTCGCAAGTCAATGATGGGGATCCTTTACTTTACCCCAGAGGGTTTCTGAGGGATTTTTTCTCTCTGGAGTATATGGGCCTGAACCAGTCCTAATTCCCTATCGCTTGCTCGGTCATTCCGGCCGACCTCCACCGGAGGTTATCGAAGGTTAAAAATCCAACTGAGTAGCTTCGGTCCCACCACGAGGCACAATCGGAGGAGTGCACGTGAAGTTGATCCGCAGATCAGTACCGACGCATTTGGTCACCCAGCCAAAATACTCACCCTCATCCAACGTTTACCTCTTCTACGAGAAAAGCTCGGGCACGGCCCATTTCCATGTTGATGCCGGACCCAGCGGGGAACTTCCCGTTGATCATGCCGCAGGCCTGCTCGCCATGCATTGCATGGTGCGCGGTCAATCCCCCAAGGACTATCTCGTAATGGTTCCTGCCCAGCCGGATTGCCTGGGTGGACTGGCAGAAAAGGCCCAAAAACTCCTGGAAGCCGGCCACAGCGCAAAGAGCGCCGTGCGCCTAACCCGCCGCGAGGAAGAAGTCCTCGATGGCATTCTTCGCAGTTTGGCGAACAAGGAAATCGCCAACGAACTCAATCTTTCCGAACGTACCGTTAAATTCCATGTCTCTTCCCTGCTCGCCAAGTTCAAGGTTCGTGGTCGCCTGGAACTCATGCGCGAGGCTTCGCGTCACTCCCTGAATTCCATTCCGCAATCTGTGGAAGCTTCGGCTCCGCAGGTCGCTTCTATTCAGGAACGCCGCGAAAGTTATCGCAGGCCGATTCATTCGGGAAAAATTCTTCCCCTCGCTCGCCATCGCATGATGGTGGGTTAATCTAAGTAGTGGCAGGCTTCAGCCTGCCAAGCCCAATTAGGAATTATTCAAAAAAAAAGGCCCGCACCGAAACCCGGCACGGGCCTTTTCTAATTCCGTTCTGCTCTTTTCTTGGTTTTGTAGGGGAGGGGCTTGCCCCTCCCTCTTCTCTTCGTTTCTTCTTTACTTCATTCCTTCTTTACTTCTTTACTTCCCAGCGCTGAACAACTCCGCAGCCTTGTCCCAATTCACCACGTTCCACCACGCATCAATATAATCCCCGCGCACATTCTGATACTTCAAGTAGTACGCGTGTTCCCAAACGTCGATTCCCAGCACCGCCTTGCCGCCCGTGAAATACTGCGTGTCCTGGTTCGGCGTGGATTCTACGGCCAATTTCCCATCCTTCACAATCAGCCACGCCCAGCCTGAACCAAATCGCCCGAGCCCGGCCGCCTTGAACTTTTCCTTGAATCCCGCAAGCGATCCGAAACTCGAGTTGATCGCCGCCGCAAGATCTCCCTTCGGTTCCCCACCGCCGCCCTTTTTCATCAATTGCCAGAAGAGCGAGTGGTTCCAATGGCCGCCACCGTTGTTCCGCACAGCCATGCGGATGTTTTCCGGCACCGCGTCCAGGTTCTTCAAAAGATCGTCAATAGACTTGGCTTGCAGGTCGGCGTGGCCCTCCAGCGCCTTGTTCAGGTTGGTTACGTACGCACCATGGTGTTTGTCGTGATGGATTTCCATCGTTCGCGCGTCAATGTAGGGTTCAAGTGCATCGTTCGGGTAAGGCAAAGGCGGCACTGTAAAAGCCACGGGTTTCTCCTTCAGATTGAGATATGAATCCAAAACTGGCCTAAATTCAGCCTGCTGCTGAACGGGAACGGCGCAACCTCCCGAATCAGCCAACACCGACAATGCCACCCGGCATCAGAAGCCTTCCGTAATTCTTGGAGTTTCTCAGCTCGGGTGGGCGCAGGAGCCTGCGCGCGAATTATAACCCCTCCGCTATCCTCCCTCAACCGCTCAATCTCGGGGCGCGCGCCTTACTACTTCCAGCCAGTCATGTGATGCGCGAGAGTGCCCATCGGGCAGATTCCGCGATCGCCCTTTCCGAAGAGGCTACACGTTCTTGTAAAAGTTCCACAATCCGTTTCTGCTCCGCCGATCCTTTTTCCAACTTCGCATTTCCCAGTGCGATGCAGGCATTTCTCACCAACCCGCGCCATTTCGTGCGTTTCATCGCGCTCCCGCGAAATTTCTCTCGAAACTCCTCCCCCGTCATTCCCACCAGCCATTCCAGCCGTGGCTCCAGCAAACTCCCTCCGTCAGCCCAACCTCGCGGCTCAAACTCACTCACCTCCGTCAGCGGCGCCTTCCGGTTGTGCGGACAAACATCCTGGCAAATATCGCATCCGTAGACGTTCCGGCCCACGGCCTCTCGAAATTCTTCGGGAATGCTCCCACGCAATTCAATCGTCAAATACGAAATGCACCGGCTCGCATCCATCACATAAGGTTCCACAAGCGCCTGCGTCGGGCACGCATCCAGGCATCGCCGGCAATTCCCGCAAAGGTCCGCCGGCGGAAGTTCTCCTGGCGCGAGTGATGGCTCCAGTTCCAGCGTAGTCACAATCATTCCCAGAAAAAACCACGACCCCAATTCCTGATTCAGGAGCAGTGTATTTTTCCCGAGCCAACCCAGCCCCGCATGTTTCGCGAAAATCCGTTCCGCAAGCGGCCCGGTATCCGCATACGCCCGCGAAAAATGAGTATCCTGAAATCTTTCCGTTAATTTCCGCTGGAGTTCCTTCAGCCGCTCCCACATTACCTCGTGATAATCGCGGCCCCATGCATAACGCGATACCCAACCCCGCGGCTCTTTAGGAGATCCAGCCGCATCCGCCTCTATCGAATACGGATGCGCCGTGTTGTAATTCAGCGCGCAAACAATAACGCTCCCGCTGCCAGGCAGCACCCGGTCCGGCTCCCGTCTCCGATCGTCCCCCAGATACGCCATCTCTCCCGCATATCCGTTCGCCAGCCACTCCTCAAATTTCTCATGTTCCGCAAACTTTTCCAGCCTCACCACTCCGCATAACGCAAATCCCAACTCCCGCGCGCGCTCCACAATCCAAGCAGTATCCGCCGCCGTCCTCATCCCCATCGCTCCGCACACCACCATAATATCCAACACTGACTACAAACGCTGTCATCCTGAGCCTATCCGACCAGGATAGGCGAAGGAACTCAACGGAAGCTCCAAGCTGCCATTCGTCCGCGTAAGGCCTTGTAACCCGTCCACCCAGTCGCCCCTAAGCCCCCTTCTCCTCATCGAACTCGCGAAAACTCTTCCCTTCCTCTGCCAACCTCCGCAACAATCTCGCCGGCCTCCACCGCTCGCCCATTTCCTTCTCGAACTGGCAAATCCGCTCATACACCCTCGCCAATCCCACCGTACTCGCATAAAACATCGGCCCGCCGCGCCACGCCGGAAATCCATATCCATTCAAATAGACCACATCCAAATCCGAGGCCCGCAGCGCGTAGCCCTCTTCCAGAATCCGCGCCCCCTCGTTGATCAATCCGTACAAAGCGCGCTCCACAATCTCCTCATCCGAAAACGTTCGCTGCGGAATTCCCGCTTCGCTTGACACACTCCGAATCAACGAAAGCACCTCAGGATCCGCCTGCCGCTTCCGGTCCGCGCCGTAGACGTACCAGCCCTTTCCAGTCTTCTGCCCGTAACGCCCCATCTCACAAAGCCGGTCCGCCACCAATGGCCGCCGCGCGCCCGGTTCCGTGAAATGTCCCAATTCTTTTCGGATGCGCCACGCCACATCCAGACCAGCCATATCATCCACCGCAAAAATACCCATCGCCATGCCAAACCGCGTCAGCACGCCATCCACTTGCTCCGGCGTCGCGCCCTCTTCCGCCAGGAATTGTGCTTCGTACATGTACGGAAACATCATCCGATTTCCCACAAATCCGGAACAATTCCCCACCACCACACCAATTTTGGAGAGCCGCTTTGCCACCGCCAGCGCTCCTCCAATCGAAGAACTCGCACTATCCTTCCCCCGCACAATCTCCAGCAGCCGCATCACATTCGCCGGGCTGAAGAAATGCATCCCGATCACCTGCTCCGGGCGCGAAGTCACGCTCGCAATTTCATCAATGCTCAGGGTGGAAGTATTCGAAGCAAGGATCGCCTCCGGCTTTGCGATCTTCGCCACGTCCGCGAACACCTTCTTCTTCAGCTCCATATTTTCGAACACCGCCTCAATCACCAGATCCACGGAATCAAAGCCCGCATAATCCAGCTGCGGATGTATTTTCGCCACGCGTTCTGCAACGCCCTCGGCCGTGAACCGTCCCCGCTGCACCGAAACCTCATAATTTTTCCGGATGGCCGCCATTCCCCTGTCCAGCGATTCCTGCTCCGAATCCTTCAGCAGCACCGGAATGCCCGCATTTACGCACGCCATCGCGATGCCGCCCCCCATCGTCCCCGCGCCCACAATCCCCACGCGCGCCACCTGGCTGATGGGCGTCTCTCTGCCCACTCCAGGAACTCGCGAAGCCTCGCGCTCCGCAAAAAAAGCATGAATCAGCGCTCGGCACTGATCGGACGTCACGCATTCCTGAAAAAGTTGGCGTTCCCGAACGCAACCCTCCGCAAACGACAATGTCGCAGCCGCGTGAATCGCATCCACCGCCTTCAAAGGCGCAATCATTTGTTTCTTCGTTTTGCCCGCCAGTTCGCGCCCTGCCTTCAGCGCATCCTCCAGCGATCCGGGCGTCCTCCGCTCCGCTTTTTTCAAGCTGGTCTTCGGATGTGGCCCGCCTTTTTTGATCACTTCCTCAGCAAATTGAATCGCCCCCGCTTTCAACTCGCCCGCGACGATAGCATCCAGCAGTCCCGCATCCAGCGCGTCTTTCGCCTTCACCGGCTTGCCACCCACGCACATCTCGATCGCCTTCTCGATGCCAACCAGTCGCGGCAATCTTTGTGTCCCCTCAGCACCGGGAATAATTCCCAGATTCACCTCCGGCTGGCCCAATTGCGCTTCCGGCACCCCCACTCGGTAGTGCCCTGCCATCGCCACTTCCAGCCCCCCTCCCAAAGCCGTTCCATGAACGGCCATCACAATGGGTTTCGGGCAATCCTCGATCTGCCGCAAAAGTTCATGTAGCTTCGGTGCACCCGCTCTCCGACCCCACGCCATCTCCTCCAATTGCTTAATATCCGCGCCGGCAATGAATGTTTTGCCCGCACCAATCAACACAATGGCGCGCACACTCGCATCCGCTTGGGCCGTCGCAATAGCCGCCCCAATCGCTTCCGGCACCCCCGCGCTCAACGCATTCACCGGAGGATTGTTCACCTCCAGAACAGCCACTCCATTCACCTTCTCAACGTTCACCAAGTCGCTCATAGTTCGCTCGCATCCATTCTTCGATTTCTTTGTCAAGATTTGCACTTCCTTACCATCCCAAGGTCGAGCCTAACAGACATCCTGTCAACAGCTTACCTCCTCACTTGTTTGTCCGGCCATTGCACCGAAAACTTTGGTCAACCGTCACAGACGTTTTTCCCAGCCAGAGCGATGCTGTCTTCATAAGTCCCAGCGGCCGCTGGCTTTCCATTTGAGCCTGGCCAGGGCAAATATCCCTTTCTGCTCAATGGAGGCAGCCAATGGTAATTAAGTTTCTTCGTTCTGCGCTCGTGGTGGTGTTCCTGTTCGGATTTGCCGCTGCGGCTAGCCATGCCCAGACCACCGAAGTAAAAAAAGAACCCATTCAAATGACGTCGGCAGCATCCGGTGTTGAAATGTTCAACTCCTATTGCGCCGCATGCCACGGTAAAGATGCCAAAGGAAACGGCCCGGCGGCTTCGGCCCTGAAAGTTCCTCCGGCAGACCTCACCCAGTTGGCCAAAAAAAATAACGGCAAATTCCCCGCGGATCACGTTGGCAACGAACTCAGGACCGGCGTCGCCGGCGCACACGGCTCGAACGAAATGCCGGTCTGGGGACCCCTGTTCTCTTCGGTAAGCAGCAGAGACGACGCCATCGTGCAGATGCGCATCTCGAACCTGATTCGCTACATCGAGACCCTTCAGGCAAAGTAACCACCTGAGCGCGCGCCCCTGGGCCTCGCCAGATTAGTTTTGGGCTGGCAGTCGCTCCGGCCCGCACAATCATCGCCGCGTTCTTTGTGATCTTTCGAGGAGCTCCCCAGCCTCTTCGGAGGATCACAACCTGCGCGTCCTTACCCATCTCTCCTCTTTTAATTCCTTTCACCTTTCCGTTTTTCACCCACTTTCGCGGTATCTTGGTTTCACCACTTTTCAAGGAGGGCTCCATTCATGCCGCCTCTCGCGGGATATCGCCGGCCGCTTCCGGGCACCCAGCCCAACTATTTGCATCCTCCTTACGCTTCCTCCCTCAAGCGCGCTCCCTCCAAACCCCTGGTCTTTCTCCATCACACTCTTTCTGAAATCACCGGGCCGTCGTTCGGCGCTTCCCGCGTGGGCAGCAAAGCCTTCGATCTCACTCGCCAGCGCCGAGGTGAACCTCTCGGCGAACGTATCGTCGTCAGCGGCCGCGTCTTGGATGAAGACGCCCGCCCGCTGCCCAACACGCTCGTCGAAATCTGGCAGGCCAACGCCGCCGGCCGCTACCTTCACAAAGTGGATCAGCACAACGCCCCCCTGGATCCCAATTTCGCCGGCAGCGGCCACGCACTCACCGACGATCAAGGCAACTATCGATTCATCTCCATTCGCCCCGGTGCATATCCCTGGAAAAATCATCACAACGCCTGGCGCCCCGCCCACATCCATTTTTCCGTCTTCGGCCCCGCCTTTGCCACGCGTCTGGTTACTCAAATGTATTTTCCCGGCGATCCTCTGCTTCCGTTCGATCCCATCTTCAACTCCACCGCCGACGAAAACGCCCGCAATCGCCTCATCTCGCAGTTCGACTGGGAAACCACCGAGCCAGACCAAGCCCTGGGCTTCAAGTTCGACATTATTCTCAACGGGCGCCTGGCCACTCCCTGGGAGAAATAAAATGACTCTTGCGGCCACCACCTCGCAAACCGTCGGACCCTTCTTTGGTATCGGCTTGAAATGGCACTATGTGGACAACCTTGCTGGCGCGGGCGCGCACGGGGAAAAAATCGAAATCGCTGGCCGGGTTCTGGACGGGGATGGCCAGCCAATCCCCGACGCTGTGCTGGAATTATGGCAGGCCGACGCCGATGGCAAATACGCGCACCACGGCGACACGCAGCAAAAGCCCGTGGATCCTGAGTTTTCAGGTTTTGGCAGAATTCCCACTGCGGAGGACGGCACTTTCCGCTTCACCACCATCAAGCCGGGCCAAGTGCCCGGTCCCGACGGCCAGCTTCAGGCGCCGCACATCGTCGTCTCCGTTTTCATGCGCGGATTGCTCCGCCGCCTCGTCACCCGAATCTATTTCCCGGGCGATCCTTCCAACCAGCGCGACTTTGCTCTGAGTCTGGTAGAGCCAGCTCGCCGCAACACGCTAATCGCCCGCAAATCCCCAAACTCCCCCACCCAACTTGAATGGAACATCCTCATGCAAGGCCCCGACGAAACCGTCTTCTTCGACTGTTGATCAAAACCAGTAGCGACCGGCTTTAGCCTGTCAGCCTTTGCGGTGCTCCCTATCTTTCCGACAATCATCACCAAAGCACACAAACTCCGTTGCCAGAAATTCGTTCGATTTTCTAGTGGAAATGAAAAACCTCAGCGCGCGGCAAGCGCAGGACTAACCGACTCCGCCCGAACATTAGCAACTGCCGTCAACACCAACTCCCGAATACGCGGGTCCCGCGTAATGGAAAGATGCGAAGCATTCTTCACCACAATATTAGCGATTAACTTGGTATGCGCCGGATCCTGCATTCGAATGGACTTCGTCGTCATGAACATCAGCATGTCCCACGCGTGAAAGATCGCGCACGTTTTGACGTTTCGCGGCACCGTATAATCCGTGAAGCCCACGCTATCCACTTGCACCGTCAGCTCCACCGGAATCCCTTTGTCCCGCAAATCGCGCGCCACGCTCAGCATCGCCCATCCGCCCGTGCTGTGCCCCACCAGAATCACCCGCGGCGCATGAAGCAGCTCGCTCTCCGTGAGCGTTCCGGGATGCGACGCGAAGTGCGTCAGGATCCAGTCGCGCCCGGACTCCCACGAAATCGGAATGAACGAATCCGCACAAACATCGCTGTACCCCGGGCCTCGAAGTGTGTCGCGGATCTGCACCACGCCGGAGTGCTTGTGATTCGAAGTCTCCATGGCCCCCACAAACCCTGCATAAACAATCTTGCATTCGGTAGGCGGCAGAACCGAACTCTTGGGAGATGGCGTCGCCGGCGAGGAAGGGAGCGGCGCCGCAAAACCTGCGCAAGTCGACAGCAGCAAGGCCATGAAAGACGCCAGCGCACAATCGCGCACAATTCTCTGCTTGGGCTTGCAGGCAAACGTACGCACAAATTTTTCTTTCGGCCGGGAAATACCGCGGCAACTTTAGTCTTTGCTCGGAAAACGGAAGGTTGCAATCCCAGTGTGGCGTATTCTCTGGGGCTTCATGCGAGCGTATTCTATGTTGTCACTATTTCACAGGAAAAGACAGCGCCACCCAGCCCACACGAAAAGCGCGCGTGCCTAAATAGGAACCTATGAGTTGCAGGGAGATGCTACTTAAAGCTGCCAACCGCCGTTGATTCGTCGTTGTAAACCTCAAACACCGTGAACAGCTTGGTCAATTGCAGCAGGTCGTGCACTTTCTTGGTAAGGTTCAGCAGCTTCAATTCGCCGCCACGGTTCCGTACCGCCGTGAACCCGCTCACCAGCTCGCCGATCCCGGAGCTGTCAATGTAGTTCACGTCCCCCAGGTTCAGGATGATCTTCGTCTTGCCCTCTTCCAGCAGGTCGCGCACGGTCTTCCGCATCAGCGCGCTGCCGTCGCCCAACGAGATTCGCCCGCTCAAATCCACCATCGCGATTCCACCAAGTTCTCGTGTTGTGGCAAACAGTGAGGCCATGTCGTCCCTACGCTTCCTGGTGTGGCGCCGAGTCCGACCCGGAGGCGCTGCCGTTTCCGTTGCTCGATGGACTTCCCAGCAATGGCAGGCGCTTGGACATTACCAGTTCCGCGCCTCCCGTCCTGCCCGGGAGCACATCAAACTCGTCCATAAACGTCTTCATCAAAAATAGCCCACGCCCGGAAGTGCTCAATAAATTCTCTTCGGCTAGCGGATTCGGCACATCTTTCAATCGAAATCCTTTTCCCTCATCCATTACGTGGATCACCATGCGCTCAACCGTCAACTCGATCGCCAGGTGAATCTTCTTTTCCGGTTTTTCCTGATTCCCATAATGGAACGCGTTGATCACGCCTTCCCGCACGGACATCCCGATCCGGTAACACTCGTCCTCGTTAAACCCCGCGGCTTCCGCCACACGCACACACATCTCTTCGGCGAGATTCACGCTCTCGACGTGGGTGTCCAGCGTAACTTCCAGATGCTTGGTGTCTGGCGCCATTCCGGGTCGCTACTTCTGCTTTACCTCATAAAAAGGCGTCCCTATCCGTAACACAGCGCCCAAACATAAGTCAATGGAGCAGCCCGCCTGGGGTACCAGCCCGCCGTAGCTGCGCATTACGCAGCGAAGGCGGGTTCCTACGCCCAATAATCCCGATCCAACGTCCGATACTGAATCGCCTCGCTCAAATGCTTTCCCAACACATCCTTCGCCCCATCCAGATCCGCGATCGTCCGCGCCACCTTCAAGATTCGGTCATGCGCCCGCGCCGACAGCCCCAACCGCGTCACCGCACTCTCCAGCAGCTTCTCCCCCTCTGCATTGATCCCGCAATGCTTCCGGATCATCTTCGGCGCCATCTGCGCATTGCAGTAAGTTGTCTTCTCCGTTCGAAACCTCTCTAACTGCCTCTCCCTCGCCGCAATCACCCGTCCCCGCACCGCCGTCGAATCCTCCATCGGCGAAGGAGCCCGCAGTTCCTTGTATTTCACCGCCGGCACCTCGATATGAATATCAATCCGGGCCAGCAACGGCCCTGAAATCTTCGACACATACCTCTGAATCATCGGCGGCGTGCAATGGCAATCGTGCGCCGGATCCCCAAAATACCCACACGGGCAGGGGTTCATCGCCGCCGCCAGCATAAACCGCGAAGGAAACGTCACCGAGATCGCCGCTCGCGCAATCGTCACGCTGCCATCCTCCAGCGGCTGCCGCATCACCTCCAGCACATTCCGCTGAAACTCCGGCAACTCATCCAGAAACAGCACGCCATTGTGGCCCAGCGAAACCTCGCCTGGCCGCGGCACCGCCCCTCCTCCAATTAACCCCGCATCGCTGATCGTGTGGTGCGGCGAACGAAATGGCCGCGTCCCCAGCAACCCCTGCGCGTTCTCCAGTATCCCCGCCACGCTGTGGATGCGCGTCGTTTCGATCGCCTCATCCAGAGACATCGCCGGCAAGATCGTCGGAATCCGCTTTGCCAACATCGTCTTCGCGGCTCCCGGCGGCCCGATAAACAAAATGTTGTGCCCGCCCGCGCAAGCCACCTCCAGCGCCCGCTTCGCAGACTGTTGCCCATGCACATCCCGCAAATCCACGCTGTATTGCGCGGACTCCCTCAGCATCTGCTGCGCATCCACCTTCACGCACTGAAACGACTCCGGCGAATTCACCAGGTCCACCGCCTGCGGCAACGACTTCAGCGCATACACATCGACCCCCTCCACCACCGCCGCTTCCCTCGCATTCGTCTCCGGCACCGCCACCGCTTTAATCCCGTTGTCCCGCGCCGCGATCGCCGCAGACAGCGCCCCGCGTACCGGCCTCACGCTCCCATCCAGCGAAAGCTCCCCCAAAAACATCATCCGGTCCAGCGCCTTCCCGAAAAACTGCCCTTGGCACCCTGCCAGGCCCAGCGCCATCGGCAGATCAAACGCCGACCCCTCCTTCCGCAAATCCGCGGGCGCCAGGTTGATCGTCACCCCCTGTCCGTACGGAAACTCAAACCCGCAGTTCTTCAAAGCCGATTGCACCCTTTGCCGGCTCTCCTTCACCGCGTTGTCCGGCAGCCCCACCACGTTGAAATCCTGCATTCGGCCCACGCCCACATCCACCAACACCAGGTGGGCATCAATCCCATAAACCGAAGCGCTCAATGTCTTAAATAGCATTCGTGGGGTAAGCAAACTCGATTGGAGAATATATTACTTTGCCAATATACGCCAGCGGTAAGACTCAGGCATTTATCTAACCAACTGCTTTCTAGGCGGCTCCTTGTCTCCGCGCTACACCTTTCTCCTTTCGCCGATACCCGCTCTCTGCCTGAACTCTTCAACCCCTTGACCTTTCAACTCTTTAAGCCTCGAATCCATTCCTAAACCCTCCCTTTACTCTCCGACCTTCCCTCCGTATAGTGAAATTACTGCACCTCGACTTACGTATTCCCAGTGTGAGGTTCCCCGATGGTTGGAATCATCATTCTCGTCGTTCTCGTTCTGCTGGTGCTCTTTGGCATCGGCATGTACAACTCCCTGGTCCGCCTCAAGGTCCAGTGCGACAACGCTTGGGCCGACATTGACGTCCAGCTCAAACGCCGTTACGACCTGATCCCCAACCTCGTCGAAACCGTCAAAGGCTACGCTGGCCACGAAAAGGGCACCCTTGAAGCGGTCATCAACGCCCGCAATCGCGCGATGACCGCCACCGGACCCGCCGACAAAGCCCAGGCCGAAAATATGCTCTCCGGCGCCCTAAAAAGCCTCTTCGCTCTTTCCGAAGCTTATCCGCAACTCCGCGCCATCGAGAGCTTCACCTCGCTGCAAAATTCCCTCACCCAGATCGAAGACACGGTCCAGAACGCCCGTCGCTATTACAACGCCGTCGTTCGCGACCTCAACACCAAAATCCTGCAGTTCCCCACCAACATCTTTGCCGGCATGCTCGGCTTCAAGCAGCGCGAATTCTTCGAAGTCACCGCCGCTGCCGAACGCGAAGCCCCCAAAGTCAGCTTCGACGCCCCCGCCGCGCCCACGGCCTGACCTCGTTTTCACCATCGCCCCATGAAGCCCCGCCCCATCCCCTGTAGCGTCCGCCTTCCGAGGCGGGCGCAGTTGAAACGCCCCCGCCCCTGTCATTCCGAGGGCCGCATTCGCCCGAGGAACCTGCTTTTTCTTTTCTCTGTGCTCTCGCTATTGCTCCTGCTCGTTACCGTATTTTCCCCTTCCTCCGCCGCCCGCGATCGCCGCCTAAAGAAATTCTTCGCCGAAATCGTCGTCCTCCCCAACGGCACCGTCGACATCACCGAAAACATCACCTTCGAATTCATCGGCGGCCCGTGGCACGGCATCAACCGTTATATCCCCGTCGAATACTCCGGCCCGCGCGGCCTCAACTACTCCCTCTTCCTCGACGTACAAGGCATCACCGACGAATCCGGAGCCAAGCTCCGCTACGAATCCAGCCGCGAGCGCCACTACCTCAACCTGAAAATTTTCATCCCTGCCGCAGACAACAGCACCCGCACCATCTCAGTCCACTACACCGTTTCCGACGCCCTGAAATTCTTTGACGATCACGACGAGTTCTATTGGAATGTCACCGGCGATGAATGGGCCATCCCCATCGAATCCGCGGGCGCGCACATCGTTCTTCCCGCAACCGCTTCCAATCTCCGCGCCAAAGCCTTCACGGGCGCGTATCGCTCCACGGGCGCCGATGCCACAGTTGAAATCGTCGGCTCCGGCGTGGACCTGCAAACCAGCGGCCCGCTTCCCATGCATGAAGGCCTCACCGTCGCTGTCGCCTTCGACAAAGGTGCCGTCCGCGAACCCACCGCCCTCTCCATCTTCATCCTCTATCTCCGCAGCAATTGGCCGCTTTTTTTTCCTATCGTCGCCTTCTTCCTGATGTTCTGGTGGTGGTGGACCCGCGGCCGCGACCCCCGCCTGCGCCCCATCGCCGCACAATACGAGCCTCCGGACAAACTCACTCCCGGCGAAGTCGGCACCCTCGTGGATAATTCCGTGGACATGCGCGACATCACCGCATCAATCGTGGATCTCGCTGTGCGCGGCTATCTAACCATCGAAGAAAAACAAAAGGACAAGCTGCTCGGCCTCTGCCCACACCAAGGACTTCGTCTTCCATCTGAAAAAGCCCCGCTCCGAATGGAGCGTCTTGTCCGCCCACGAACAAACCCTGCTCGACGGCCTGTTCAGCTCCGGTAACGCCGGCGACCTCGTCACTCTCGACCAGCTTCAAAATTCCTTCTACACAAATATTCCCACCATCAAAAATCAGATCTTCGCCTCGCTCGTCGGTCGGGGCTATTACACCCATCGTCCGGACACCGTCCGCTCCGCCTACCTGATCTTTGGATTCGTTACCGGCGTAATCGGCATTGGCGCAGGTAATTGGCTTTCCAACCATTTCGGCATGGCGCCCTTGCCCTTCATCGTCGCGGGACTCCTCACCGGCGCCATCATTTGCGGGTTCGGATGGTTCATGCCCGCCCGCACCACCGCCGGTGCGCGTGCTCTCGAAGGCATCCTCGGCTTCGAGGATTTCCTCGTTCACGTCGAATCAGACCGCTTCAACCGCATGATCAAGACGCCCGAAATGTTCGAAAAATTTCTCCCTTTCGCCATGGCCCTCGGCGTTGAGAAAAACTGGAGCAAAGCCTTCCAGGGCATCTACACCCAGCCGCCCCAGTGGTATCAGGGCAGCTATGGCCCTGGTTTTTATCCGTACCTATTCGCCAACGATCTCAATTCCATGTCCTCGCTCGCCAGCACGGCCATGACTTCCGCCCCCCGCAGCTCTGGCGGCTCTGCCTTCGGTGGCGACGGCGGCGGTGGCGGCGGCTTCTCCGGAGGCGGCTTCGGCGGAGGCGGCGGCGACGCCTTCTAGCACCTCATTACGTTTCGAAGAGGAAATTTCATCCGCCAAATCTGGTCCTTGGACTTGAGCGCGAAGAACACTTCGTTTTCACCACTGGAGGCAAGCTCGGGGGCAACGGCCCGTCAGACGTTGACGTTTGCCTTTACACTCTTCTTAAATGGGCGGGACTTGCGGCAAAGGGAAATCCCTCGGCTCTGCATTTTTTATTTGCACCGCTCGAATTTACAACCGAAATGTGGAATCGCATCGCATACCAACCTGAACTTTTTCTCGCGAAAGGGCATGTAAAACCATTCCTCGGATTCGCGGACGACCAGATGAAACGTCTTCTCGGCCAAAAGGGTCAGAAAAACGTCCATTGCGGTCAGCTTGAGGAAAAGCAAGGATACGACACGAAGTACGCCATGCACGTGATCCGCCTCTACGGCGAAGCAAAAGAGCTAATGGAAGACGGGCGCATCACGTTTCCAAGGCCCAATAAGCAGGAACTGATCGAAATTCGAAATGGCAATATTCCCTTGTCGAAATTCGCGAACTCGGCGCCTTGCTCGAATCGGAGGCACTGACAGCTCAAAAATCTTCACCACTCCCGGACCAAATTGATCGGGACGCCATCAGCAAACTAATTGCCAATGTCCATCTCCAATTTTGGAGTTCGCACTAATCCCCCCAAAATGCCCTGATAACCAGCCGTGAACACATTCCTACCCTCCCACTTCCACCAAATCATGTCGTGATACGATATAATTAGCCCGAAGCACATTGCTCCCGCAAGACCCCTGCGGTTTCTCCTCGCCACGCAAGGGGCAGAGCGGCATCATGATTGGACGGAAATGAACGTTCTTAGGCGCGACTTTGTCGTTCGGGAACCGCTGCTCGTTGCCATCCTAGTTCTCGTCACCATACTTTTCTCCACCATCACTCATTCCTACACCCAGGCCTACGACCACCGCCGCAACCTGCTCGGCCAGCAGTGGTACGCCAGTGGCGACGCCGAACTCCAGAAAAATCGCCCCGTTGCCGCCGTCGAAGCCTTTCGCACCGCTCTGCTCTATGCTCCACGGAATTGGGATTATCGCCTCCGCCTCGCCGAAGCCCTCACGCAGGCCGGCCACACCAAGCAGGCCATCAACTACTACCAGAGTCTTTGGCAGATCAATCCACAAAATGGCGTCGTTAATCTTCATCTGGCACGCTTCGCCGCCAGCGCCGGGCAGGTTGCCGACGCTGAACGCTACTTCAACGGTGCCATCTTCGGCGTCTGGCCGGAAAATGCAAATGATCACCGCCGCGAATCCCTTTTCGAACTGGTCAACTTCTATCTCCAGCGGGGAGACACCGGTCAGGCCGAATCGCAGCTCATCATTCTTTCCGGGAATCTTCCCGAAGATCTCGTTCTCCATGCCCGCGTCGCCGATCTTTATTCCAAAGTCGGCGACAACCAGCGCGCGCTCGCGCAATTCCGCCAGGCCATCCAACTCGACCCCAATTCTTTTCCCGCTCTTTATGGTGCCGGCAAGGCTGCTTTCCATTTGGGAGACTATCGCTCCGCCGAATCCTACTTGAGCCGAGCCGCACGCGATGATTCCGCCAGTCCGGATGCCAAGACACTTTTGGAAGTGACCCAAGCCGCTTCGTCTCTGAATCCCTACGAACACGGCCTCCGCGAATCCGAAAAAATTCAGCGCGTTCTCCGCATTTTTCAAATCGCCTCCGCGTGGCTGGATTCCTGCGCGAAAAGCTCTGGCTCCCCGGGATCGCTTCCCCCCTTTCTCACCACGCTTGAGGAACCCTGGAAACAATGGAGAAACAACGCCACTTCCCGCTTCTTGACCCGGCAGCCCGACCAGATCGACGCTCTCTTTGAATTTTCCGTCGCCATCGAAAAACAGTCGCAATCTCTTTGCGGCGCGCCAACTCCGGAAGATTCCGCTCTTCTCGCCTTGGCCAGCGCGCGCCCCTCGGACGAAAAGTGAGCGCCTCCGACACAACTTCGCAACCCTCTTCCACCACGGGCTCCTTTGTTTCCGCGGCCGATTCCTTGCGCCGCCGCATCACCGCCCAACTTTCCTTCAATGAAGATCGTTTCTTCCTGATTCTCGCCGTATTCATCGGCATCTTCGCCGGACTTGCTGTCGTCTGCTTCCGTATCACAATGGAGTGGTCCCGCCTCTACCTTCTCGGCAGCTCTCTCACCCCCTCCCCCTGGCGCGCCTTCCTGGCCCCCTCTTTAACGGGTCTTTTCATTTCTCTACTCATCTTCACCGTCTTCCGCGGAGCCGCAGGCAGCGGCCTCAATCAAACCAAGGCCGCGCTTTATATATTCGACGGCTACATCCCCCTCCGCACCGTCATCGGCAAATTCATCACCGCTTCCCTCGCCATCGGCTCCGGTCACTCCCTCGGTCCCGAGGATCCGTCACTGCAGATCGGCGCGGGCTTGGCCTCCGCCGTCGGTACCCGTCTCAAACTCTCCCGTAAAAAGATGCGCCTCCTCGCTCCTGTGGGCGCCGCCGCGGGCCTCGCCGCCGCGTTCAACGCCCCCATCTCCGCGGTCCTCTTCGTCATCGAAGAAATCATTGGTCATTGGAGCGCCGGCATTCTCGGCGCCATCGTTCTCGCCGCCGTTTCCAGCGTGGTCACTATGCGGCTGTTTCTTGGCGCCGAACCCCTGTTCCGCATCCCCTCGGTCGGCGTGCTTCGCTGGGAGGAGCTTGTCGCTTACGCCGTCATGGGCATCCTCGGCGGCATTGCTTCCGTTGTCTTTTCAAAAGCCATCGGCTGGCTCCGTCCCAAAATGAAAGCTTCGCCTGAAACTCTGCAGTTTTTCTATCCAGGGATCGCCGGCCTGCTGATCGGTTTCATCGCCTTCGCCGGATTCCCCCAAATCATGGGTGCCGGTTACGATTTTATGGACCAGGCCATGCACGACCAGTACACCTGGGAAGTTCTCGGCATTCTCGCCGGCCTCAAAATCCTCGCCACCACTCTCTCCTTCGTCAGTGGCACTCCCGGCGGAATGTTTGCTCCCACGCTCTATATCGGCGCCATGCTGGGCGGTGCCGTCGGCACCGTCGAGCACCTCTTTTTCCCGAACCTCACTGGCTCCGTCGGCACGTATGCCCTCGTCGGCATGGGCGTCCTTTTCGCCGGATTCCTTCGCGCCCCGATCACTTCCGTCTTCATGGCCCTTGAAGTCAGCGGCGACTACACCATCATCCTTCCCGTGCTCGTCGCCAACACCTTTTCCTATCTGATCTCACGGCGCCTGCAGGCTGTTCCCATTCTGGAAGTTATCACTCGCCACGATGGCCTTTCGCTCCCAGCGATGGAAGAAAAGCGCGAAGAAGAATCCCTCAACGTCGAAGACGCAATGAGCCCGCGTCCCGCCATTATTCTCGATGGCGCAGAGCCGGCCAGCGCAGCTTGGCCTTTTGTGAGTCAAACCGCCGAACCTTTCTTCCTTGTAACCCTCCCCAACCAGCCTCCAACCCAAATTTCCTTTGGGGAACTCCAACACCTCGTCGAAGCCGACGACGCGCGCCCTCTGCGAAATACCCAAGCGCTGACACCCACTCCCTATCTTCACCCCGATGAGGACCTCGAAGACGCACTCCCGCTTACGACCCGGTATTCCTTGATTCCGGTCGTCAACCGCGCCGATCTTTCCCAAATTTTAGGAGTGTTGGACCTTGCCGCCGTAATGGACGCCTACCGCAAAACCCGTGGGGACTTCCCCGCTCCCTACTAAATCTCCGCCTTCACGAAAAAGTCTCATCTCGCAGGAAGATACTCCAAACCTGTCATTCTGAGGATATCCGACCAGGATGTCCGAAGAATCTCAACCACAACCCAGCGCATATCGTATTGCCCGCGCACCCTGCGAACGCCACGCCCAGCCTAACTCACCGACATATTCCCAAACCCCAGCGTCCTTTCCTTCCGCCGCTCCTCTTCCAGATGCCGCGACCTCGCCTTCAACACATCATCCAACGACACAATACCCAGCACCTTCTTCGTCCCCGCCTCCACCACCGGCATTCTCGTTACTCCGCTCTCTGCCATTCGGTGCACCGCTGCCCGCAACGGCTCGTCCGGCGAAGCAGTTATATATTTCGCGTGTACGACTTCGTGCAGCCGCCGGTCCACTTCCGCGCTTCCATTCTTCTTCTGCCATTCGTAGAGGTCACCCGAAGTCACAATTCCCGTCAATGTGCCCTGCTCGTCCACCACCGGCAGCAATCGCTGCACCAGCCAATCAATTAATTGCGGTGAACTCAGCACTTCCCTGATCCCCTGATTTTCCTGCAGTGTGCTGATCCCGGCGTGCATCACCTCGCGTACATACAGCAACTCCAGTGGATCCACCGCATATTCCCGGGACAGGTGATACCCGCGCCGCGCGATTTTCTCCGTCAGAATAGACCTCTTCAGCGTCAGCACCGTCACCGCATACGCCGCGATCGTGCTGATCATCAGCGGCAAAAGCACATTCGCATCATGCGTCAACTCCAACGCAAACACGATCGCCGTCAGCGGCGCGCCCATCGTGCTTCCCAGTACCGCCGCCATGCTGATCAGCGGCCAGAATCCCGCGCCTTCATAGGGCAGAAACAATCCTTCCAGTCCCCCCAGCGCACCCCCCATCATCAGCAGCGGCGCCAGCACCCCTCCCGAGGTTCCCGAACCCAGTGATATCGCCCAGATGAACCACTTCACAAACAGAATTCCCAGAAACATCTTCGTCGTTACGCTTCCCGCCAGCAACGCTCCAATGTTGTCGTATCCAACGCCCAGCGCAGGCGGAAAAATCAGTCCGCCAATGCCAACCGCCACACCGCCGATCGCCGGCCACCACATCCAGTGCAGCTTTAAATGTTGGAACGCATCCTCCACCGCATAAATCGAATGGGACAGCAACGCTGACAATATTCCCGCAACCACCCCCACAAGCACGCAACCCAGCAGGGCTTTGATGCCTATCACAGTGGGGTGTGGCGGCACTGGGAACAGCGGTCCAATTCCCAGAATGTAACGCCTCACGATTGCGGCTACGCCGCTCGCCAGCGCCACGGGAATCAAACTCCGCGGCTTCCATTCGAACAACAGCAACTCCACCGCCAGCAACACCGCCGCCACCGGCGAAGCGAACGTTGCCGACATGCCTCCCGCGGCGCCCGCCACCAGCAGCGTTTTCCGCTCCGCGCTCGTCAAGTGAAACAACTGCGCGATCATCGAGCCCACCGCCCCGCCCGTCATGATGATCGGACCTTCCGCACCAAACGGGCCGCCAGAACCGATGGCAATCGCCGAAGAAACCGGCTTCAAAATCGCCACCTTCGGTTCCACCCGGCTGCCGTTCATCAGGATTGCTTCGATCGCTTCGGGAATTCCGTGGCCGCGGATACGCTCCGATCCGAAGCGCGCCATGATTCCCACAATAATTCCACCCGCCACCGGCACCAGCACGCTCCAGTAACCCAGATGATTCCCTGCGGGAGAAATCATGCTGCTCCCCATGTCTCCATAATAGAAAACGTGAGTAAAAAATCCGATCAGCCGCAGCAGCGCCAGGGCCACAAACGCGCACACCACTCCAATCCCCATCGCCAGCAGTGAGATTGGCAGCACTCGCCGCGTCGTCGTGAAGTCACTCAACTCCTCGTTCCGCTGCACTGACCCTTTGTTCACGATTCCCCTCGTAGCGCACAGGCTTCAGCCTGTGATTCCCCACACCCACACCCATTCTTCTCGGCTTGGCTCTGCCAGGAATGCCGCTCTTACTCTTTCCGTTTGCCCCGCAATCTCTTCTTTTTTCTCTTCTTCGGCCCCGCTTCCAGCAACTTCCCAATCGCGGCCACCAGCGAGTGCCCGTGCGACCGCAACTCCACGATCCGCTGCGCTACCACCTTTTCCAGCAGCTTTTCTCCGCGGGATTGCAGCGACACCAGCACCTGACGCCGGTCCTCATTGCCCCTCGTCCGCTTCACCAGTCCGTGGGATTCCAATCGATCGACAAGTTCAACCGTGCTGTGGTGCCTCAGGGAGAGCCGCTCCGCCAACGTTCGGATGCTCGCTTCCTCCGGCGAAGGCAGCCCTCGGATCGCCAGAAGCATCAGGTAATGTTGAGGTTCCAGTCCCGCCTGGCGTGCCGTTTCGTCGCCTTCCTGCAGGAACTTCCGGATCAAATAACGAAGCTGCGACAGTGCGTGGTATTCCCCGTCCGTCATCCTGATGCCCATACCCAAAGTCTATCGTATTACGATACATAGAACCAGCCCCCGCCACGACCGCGCCGCGTTTCCGTCACTGGTAGCGCCTGCATCTTGTTTAGCCTGAGCTTCGAAGGGCAGGCAAGCCAAGACCAGCCCGCGGCCGTTGCGGGCGCCTTCTCCTCCAAGCTCTTCCGACCCCCAAACTCTCCCCCCTAAATCCCCTTCCTCATCGCCCTCTGCGTCTTATAAATCTCGTACCCCGCCCGCAAATAAAACCCGTGCGCCCGTTCCCGAATCACATTCGACCGCACCGACATCCCCTTGCATCGTTTCCCCTTCGCCCACTTCTCCCCCGCCGCCAGCAGCAATGCCCCCGCTCCCCGGCTGCGCGCCCGCTCGTCAACCACCAACCCGTTCACCTCCGCCCGCCGTTCCACTTCCAGCAGCGGCGTCACGCTCACATGAATCCACCCGATCACTCCGCCTTCCGCCGCCTCTGCCACAAAACACGCCGCATCCTTATCCTTCAGCACATCCCCCAGTCGCCGCTTCATCTCCTTCACGCTCGCCGGATACCCCAACTGCCCGGACAACTCCGCCACACGCTCCGCATCTCCCGCCCTCACCCGCCGGATTCGCAAAGCATCCTTCGCTCGCGCCATTTCCTCAGCGCTCCTTCCCCCGCAGCCGCGCCCTATGCGGCGAAGGCGGGCGAGCCTTCTTCACTGGCCACCGGTCGCCGGTCGCTGGCCACATTCTTAAAATGTTTTTTCCGAATCCAACAATATCGTCACCGGCCCCTCATTCACCAATTCCACCGACATCATCGCCTGAAAAATCCCCGTCCCAACGCTCACTCCCAGCCCTCGCAACGCCTCACAAAACTCCTCATACAATTTCTTCCCCAACTCCGGCGGCCCCGCCGCAATAAAACTCGGTCGCCTCTGCCCCCGCGCATCCCCATACAGCGTAAACTGCGAAACCACCAGCGCTCCCCCCTTCACTTCCAGCAGCGACCGGTTCATCTTCCCTTGCTCATCCTCAAAAATCCGTAAATTCGCTGTCTTCTCCGCCATCGCCACAGCCACCGCGGATGTATCTTCCTTCCCCACGCCCAGCAGAATCATCAGGCCCGGTCCAATCTCTCCGGTCACCCCATTCTCCACCGTAACCTTCGCGCGGCTCACCCGCTGCACCACCACTCGCATAATCCTCTTCTTCTTCGCTTTTTCCTTACCTCATTACTTCATTACTTCCTTGCTTCCTTACTTCGCCGTCTCCGCCTTCGCCGGCTTCCGCGGCAAAAGCCCCGGCAACTCCGCGACGTTGTACGCAAACACCGCCAGCACCTGCGCGCCTTCCGTCAGGTCGTCCCACCGCACATGGTCCAGCACATCCGCCTGCGAGTGATGCATCTTGTCGTAGTCCGCCACTTCCTGCACGCACCAGAAGCCGGGCACGCCCGCCTCGTCAAACGGCACGTGGTCCGATCCGCCCTCGCTGCGCAGCGAAGGCGCCATGAATCCCACATATTTCGAGAGTGGATACATCGCGCGATCGATCGTCTCGTGCACGTTGTAATTTCCCATCATTCCAATCGTCAGCACTTTTCCCGTCCCGCTGTCGTGCACCAGCACTCCGGAAATCTTCGGCAGGTCGGCCTTGTGCGCTTCCACGTACGCCTTCGATCCATTCAGCCCCTGCTCCTCGCCCGTAAACAACACGAATCGGATCGTCCGCTTCGGCTTTACGCCCACCCTCTGCAGCGCCCGCGCCGCTTCCAACACGGCCATTGAGCCCGTCCCGTTATCCGTCGCCCCCGTGCCCAGATCCCACGAATCCAGGTGCGCCCCGATAATCACCACCTCGTCCGGCTTTTCCGTCCCGCGAATCTCCGCAACCGTGTTGTACACTTCCACCGGTTTTTCGCTGAACGTCGCCTGCAGATTCAACTCCACCTGCACCGGCCCGCCCGCATCCAGCATTCTCCACAACGCCAGATAATCTTCTCGCGCGAGAATTGCCGCGGGAAATGCAGTGGGTTTGTAATCCCTGGCATTGCTTCCCATGTTCAGCAATCCAAACATTTTCTCGGAGCCGCTGAGCGTCGCCAGTCCCTTCTCATCTGCCATCATCTTGGTAATCGCCGCGCGCATCTTCCGGTACGCCTCAATGTCGAACTTCCCCTGCCCCTTCGCATGGTTCAGCGGCAGATTGCTTTCCCCCCACGGTGTCAGTATCGGGTTCAGCGGCGGCTCCATCTCCTTCGGCCGCCCCAGCAGCAGGATCTTTCCCGCCAGGTGACCCTTGTACTTTTCCAGGTCCTCGGGCTTCTCCGCTTCAATTCCAATCACTTCGCCGCGAATCGTTCCGTTGGTCGAGGGCGTCCAGCCAACTTGCGCCAGCGTCAGCACACGCACTGCCGGCGAAATCACTCGCCCCGTCGCGGTGTCCCGTGTCCAGCTGTTCGCGATGCTCCATGGCTCCAGATGGACATTCTCATATCCCAGCGCTTTGAATTGCTGCTCGGTCCAGTGGCTCGCCTGCTCCAGTTGTGGCGATCCCGTCAGCCGCGACCCGATCCGCGTCGTCAGATACGTCAAATCCACCTTCAACAACTCGGAATCCAACTTCACCTGCTCCACAATTTTTTTGTCCGTCTCCGCAACTGGATCCTTCGGCGCTTCCGTCTTTTCCGCCGCCGTCGCCATCAGCGATACTGGCCGCCGCGGCAGCATACCCGGCAATTGCGCCGTGTTGTACGCCCACGTCGCCAGCACCTGCGCTCCCTGATTAATGTCCTCCTTCCACGCCTTGTCGAACGTGTCGGACTGGCTGTGGTGCGTCAGAAAATATTCTGCAATCGCCTGCGCGCACCAGAATCCCGGCACGCCCACCTCATCGAAGGAGAGGCTGTCCGTACCATACTCCCGCTCCATCGTCGGCTCCAGCATCTTCAGTTCGCCCAGCGGCGCGATCACCTGGTCCACAATCTCCCGGTCCTGATAGTTGTCATGCAGGCCGATCGCCAGCACGCGTCCCGTCCCGCTGTCGTGAATCAATGCCCCGGAAATTTTGTCCAGTTCGGCCTTGTGCGCCTTCACATATTCCTTCGACCCGATCAGCCCCTGCTCTTCGCCCGTAAACAAAATGAACCGGATCGTCCGCTTCGGCTTCAGGTTCAGTTTCGCCAGCGTCCGCGCTGCTTCCAGCACCGCCATCGAACCCGTCCCGTTGTCCGTCGTGCCCGTAGCCAAATCCCAGGAATCCAGGTGCGCCCCGATAATCACCACTTCGTCCGGCCTCTCCGTCCCGCGGATTTCCGCCACCGTGTTGTAGACCTCCACCGGTTTTTTGGAGAGCGTATTCGAAATGTTCAGCTCCACCTCCACCGTCCGTTTCTTCAATAAACGGAAAATCAGCCGGTACCCTTCTCCAGTGATAAACGCTGTTGTCAGAGGGCCCATTTGAAACGGCTCCGCCGTTCCGTCCGTCATGTTCAGCAGCGCCTGCGGCTTGTTCGCGTCGCGCAGCACCGCGATCACTCCCTGCTCCTTCAAAAACTGGTTCCGCACCTTGATCGCTTCGATGTACTTGTCATAAGGATCGGGCAAAGCCGGCTGCCCCACCTGTGCCGGGGGCTCTTCCATCGGGTGATAAATCTCCGCGTTCTGGTCCACCGGTTTCGCCGGCGAAAGCTGCCGCGGCTCCGCCAGAATCACGATCGCCCCTTTCAATTTCCCTTTGAACTTGTCGAAATCCTGCGGTTCCTTCGCGTCAAAATAGACCACCGGCCCGCGAACTCTTCCCTTTGTACCCGGTGCCCATGCCGCCGCCGCGATCTCCAGCGGGTGCTCCGTCGGCTCAATCATTCGCGCCGTCGCCGTGCCGCGAATCCACGCGTGTGGAACCGAGTACGCCTCCAGGTGCACGTTCGTCAGACCGTATTTCTTGAACATCTCCGCGGTCCAGTCGTTCGCCTGCTTCAATTGCGTCGTGCCCGTCAGCCGCGCCCCGATCTGGTCCGACAAATATTCCAGGTTGTCCATCAATTCGCTGTGCTCGTGGATTTCGCCGATAATCTGCGCATCCGCGGCCGCATTGGGACTCTTCTCCTCATCCCCCGGCGCCGGCCAAGCTCGCGCCACCACAGCGCACGCCAACAACCCGATCACTGCTCCCACCTTGTGGTTCCTCTTCATCCCATTCCCCCAAAATCAGATATGTGGCACAGGCTCTCCTGCCTGTGCTCCCGACCCACAAGCAACCACTTCCACCCAGGCAACAACCCAGTGCCAAATTTACAATTTCCGCCCTGAACCCTTTGTCGCAACCTTGGACGCCCCACGCCGCAGCCTGCGTTTCACCCGCCGCCCGCTCTTCATGCCTCGCGGTCCCCGCTGGCAACTCGGGCAAAAATAACTGCTCCGTCCCGCCACCACAATCCTCCGGATTGCCGTGTTGCATCGCGGGCAAGTCTTCCCTTCCCGCCCATAGACCCGGTGGTGCAACTGGTATTCTCCCGGCGCGCCCTCCGCATCCAGAAAGTCCGAAATCGTCGACCCGCGCAGCACAATCGCCTTCTTCAGAATTCCCTGAAGCGACCGGTAGAGCAAAGCCACTTCTTTCGGTCCGAGCCGCGCGCCCAATTGCGCAGGGTGGATCTTCGCCTTCCACAAACTTTCATCCGCATAAATATTTCCAACGCCGCGAAGCACCTGTTGATCCAGCAGCAGCGCCTTCACTCGCGCGCGCCTCCCGCGGATTCTCTCCGCAAACTCTTCCAGTTTCACTTCCAGCGGATCGGCCCCAAATCGCAGCAACTCTTCCCGCAGCGCCGCACCCGCCAGCATAGCGATCCGCCCGAATCTTCGCGGGTCCACATACCGCAACTCTCGCCCGTCATCCAGCAACGCCACAAGGTGCGTATGTTTCTCGCGCGCCTCGCTCACCGCCCTCGGCATCATTGCCCCAGTCATTCCCAGGTGCACCAGCAGCGCCGATTCCTCCGCCGCGTCCATTGCCGCTTCCGCCCCGCGCAAGCGCAGCAGCATGAACTTCCCATAACGTTCCACCACCCGAATCAACGCTCCCGGCAATGCCCGCTCAATCTCTCCCGGATTGTCCATGAAGTCCGTCTTGCCCAGCGTCACGCTCACCACGCGCCGCCCCGCCACCTCGCGTTGCAGTCCCCGCGCAACCGTCTCCACTTCCGGCAATTCCGGCATCTGGTCCCAAACCTTCCCTGTGGCACAGGCACTCCTGCCTGTCCTCTTCGATCTCATGCCAATCTGTGCGGACCCCGCGACGAAGCAGCGTCGTCCCTCAGTGACCTCCAAACCTTTCCTGCTTCCTTCAACCTGCTCAACGCCCTTATTTTTTCTGATAATCCGGATACGCCGGATGCTCCGGTATCACCACCGGATTCTTCTTGAGCGCCTCCAGTGTCACCTCCACCGCCTTCTCCAGTTGCGCGTCATGCCCCGCCGCCACCGACGCCGGATCATTCTCCACTTCAATATCCGGAGCGATCCCGTGATTCTCCACTTCCCATTCCCCGTGCAATCCGTAAATCGCCACTCGCGGAGACGTCACTCTTCCTCCATCCATCAGCGGTGGGTAATTATAAATTCCCACCAGTCCGCCCCACGTCCGCGTCCCCACCAGTGGGCCCACCTTGTCCTGGCGGAACATCCACGGTAGTGCGTCGCCTCCCGAACCGGACATCTCGTTCGTCACCATTGTCTTCGGCCCGTAAATCTGCATCAGCGGCGAACAATACTTATCGCCCTCCCGCGAAACCGCGCAATTCCGCAGCGGTCGCTTCAACATATCAATGATGTAATCCGCAATCTCTCCGCCGTGGTTATAGCGCTCGTCAATGATCGCGCCCAGCTTTCCCGTCTGCGCATAGTAAAACCGGTTGAAGTTTGTCCACCCGCCCACGGCCGTGTCCGGCACGTGCACGTACGCCAGCTTCCCGCCGCTCAACTCATCCACCTTCCTCCGGTTGTCCTCTTCCCACGCGCGGTTCCGCAGGGCAAATTCGTTTGCCACCGGAACCACCGTCACTTCCCGCGCGTCCTTTCCATCCGGATTCGGTCCCACCTTGATCTTCACCTGCATCTCGGCGGTGTTCTCAAAGAAACTGTAGACGCTCTCCGGCGGATGCACTTCGCGCCCATTCACCGAAATCAGATACTCCCCCGTCTTCACTTCCACACCGGGTTGCGTCAGCGGTGCCTTCAGCGACGGGTACCAATTTTCGCCGTTATAAATCCGCGCGAACCGGTATCTCCCGTTCTCCACCTTGTAATCCGCGCCCAGCAACCCGCCCTTCACCATCGGCGCATGTGGCACATCTCCGCCATTTACGAACATGTGTCCGACCGTCAACTCCCCCAGCATCTCCACGAATAAGTAGTTCAAGTCCGCGCGCCCGCCGAGCCCCGCTAGGTACGCGCTGTACTTCTTCTCCGCCGCCGGTATGTCCAGCCCGTGATGATTCGGGTCATAGAAAAAATCGCGTTCGATGCGCCACACTTCGCGGTACATCTGGTTCCACTCCGCGCGCGGCTCCGTGAACACCTCCATGCCGTCCAGCTTCAACGCGCCTTCTCCGGGTTTCGGCGCGGCCGCTGTCCCGGCGATGATCCAGTTCGTGCTGCTCGGCGGCCCCTCCCGCAGCAGCGCCTTTTCTCCATTCGCCGAAATCGAAAAACTGCTCACGCCGCCCACAAACGGCTCCGTCTTCCGCTTGCTCAAATCAAACCGGCTCACCGTCGTCAACGTCGGCTCACCGAATCGCGGCACGTCCTCCACCTCGGACAAAAACAGGATTCCGCTTATTCCCGCATCCAGTTGTACGTAATTCGCCGCCCGGATCGGCAGCGACACAATCCGCTGTCCAATCCCATCGAAATCAATCGTCACCACCGGCGTCTCTTCTTTCTTCTCCCCTTCTTTGCCCTTGTCCTTATCTCCGCTTTTATCCTTATCCGCTGTCTTGTCCTTATCTTTGTCCGCGTCCTTACCCTTTTCTCCCGACACCTTCTCTTCGTCGCTCTGCGGCGCAACCGGATCCGCATCGCCTTTTTTCAAAACCACCGCGTAAACGTGGCGCAGCACCGGATGCTGAAAGCTCGAAAGGTCCAGCCATCCCGCCGACAACCCCAGATCCGTGCTGGCCGTGAAATAGAGCGTCTTCCCGTTTCTGTCGAACACCGGATACCGCGAGTCCGCCGTCCCGTCCGTCACCTGCGTTTCCTTCCCGCTCTCCACCGAATAAACAAAAACCCCGTGCAAGTGATTCTCGAGAAATTTCGAATACGTCAGCCATTTGCTGTCCGGCGACCACGTTCCCGTCGCCAGTCCGCCGGGGTCCTCAAACAGGTCCGTGGTCACCTTCACCGCCGAGCCCTTCTCCACGTCCACGTACCAATAATTCAGCCGCTTATCCGTATAAGCAATTTTCTTACTGTCCGGCGACCACACCGGCCCGTAAAAAAACGAGGGCGGCGTTCCCAGGCTGATCTTCTTCACCTCGCCCAACCCGCTCTGATCCTCAAGGTGCAGCGCGTACTCACCCGACTCATCCGAGAAATACGCAATCCACTTTCCGTCAGGCGACCACGCCGGGTCCCGCTCCTCCACTCCCGGCGTCCGCGTCAGATTCCGAATATCGCCCTTTTCCGCCGGCGCCGTCAGTATTTCTCCGCGTGCCTCAAACAAAGCCCGCTGCCCCGTCGGCGAAATCTGCGCATTCTGAATTTTGTCCGCCACCTTCTCCCAATGCCCGCGCGTGGCCGTCAAATCGCCGCTCACCCGCACTTCCACCCGCTTCGAACTCCCGGCCTTCGGATCAAAAATAAACAACCCGCCAAACTGCTCATACACCAGTGCGTCCGGTCCCGCCGAAACGCTCTTCAAATCGAATCCCTTGTTCTCCACCACCTGCTTCACTTTCTTGCTTTTCGTGTCATAAGCGAACAGCGTCACCGCCCCGTTCCGGTCCGAAAGAAAATAAACTGTCTCCCCGAACCATGTCGGGCTCGAATCGTTCGAGTTCTCCCGCGGCAATTTCTCCAGCGCCAGGTCGCTAAGTCTCACGACATAAATTGGCGTCGTCTGTCCGCCGCGGTAGCGCTTCCACGCATCCTGCCACTTCATATTCGGCACATATGCGAAACGCGCCGCATCCGGCGAAAAGCTTCCCTCTTCCCCGCGCCACATCGGCAGCGCTTCGGGCACCCCGCCCTCCGCCGCAATCGTGTAAATGCGCGAAAAATCCGCGTACGACTCCCTGCCCGACTGGAACACCACGCGCTTGCCGTCCGCTATCCACCCAACCACCAGGTCCGCACCCGGATGCCACGTCAGCCGTTTCGGCGCGCCGCCCATTGACGGCATCACGTAAACGTCCGCATTCCCGTCGTACAATCCCGTGAACGCGAGCCATTTCCCATCCGGCGAAAATGCCGGGTGCGACTCGTGTCCCCCGGTCGTCAGTTGCCGCGCCTCCCCGCCGTCCCGCGCCACGCTCCACAAATACCCGCCATACACAAACACTATCTCCGTCTTCGACAACGTCGGCTGCTGCAACAGCAGCGGCGCATCCGCCGCCCCAGCCCTACTCACACACGCGCACACCATCAACAAACTAACCGCCACCCACCCCAACAATGTCCTCATCCAATCCCCCATCGTGAATTCACCAATCCCACAATCCGTCTGCGCATCCCATCGGCCGTAGCTGCGCATTACACAGCGAAGGCGGATTTCCTCTGTGCTCTCCGTGTCCTCTGTGGTAATCCGTTTCCTGCTTTTCTCTATCTCCCACTTTCCCAAAATCCCGGCGCCGTAATCTCTTTCGTATCCTGCTTCTCCGCAAACTTCTTCACCACTGGCCCAATCTCCGCCGACTTCCCGATCAACACAAACGTCAGATTCTCCAGCGGAAAATGCTTCGCGATCACCTGCCTCGCAATCTCCGGCGTCACCGCATCAATCCGTTTCGACCGTTCATTCACTTCATCATCGCCCAGCCCGTAAAACTCATGCCGCGCGATCACCCCCGCCAGTTGCCCCGAAGTCTCAATCGACGGCGGAAACTGCCCCTTCATATAACTTTTCGCCGAAGCCAGTTGCTCCGCAGTCACTCCATCCGTATGCAGCTTCTTCAGCACCTCCAGCGTCATGTCCATCGCCTTCTCCGTCGTCTCATTCCGCGTAAAGCTGAACATCGCGAACGGCCCCGGCTCCTTCTCCGGCGAAAAAAACGAATTCGCCCCGTACGTCAGTCCCGATTCCACCCGCAGCGCCTCATTCAGCATCGAAGTGAACCGCGACCCAAACACGGTGTTCACCACCTGCACCGCCACGCGATCCGGGTCCGTCGCTGATATCCCCACATTTCCAATCGCAAAATAGGTCTGCGTCGCATCACCCTTATTTACCAGCAGCAGCCTTTTTCCCTTCACTGTTCCCGCGGCTTCCGCCTTAACCGCCGGTGCCGCCTTCGCCGCCCATCCGCCAAACGCTTCCTCGATCCGCTTCTTCATCTCCTCCGGCTTAAAATCCCCGGTCACCGCCAGAATCGTGTTTCCTGGCGTGTAATATGTCTCATAAAACTTCACAATCGCGTCGCGGCGAATCTTCTTCAGCGAAGTTTCATCCCCCTCCGTCGGCCTTCCGTAACCTTTCCCGTTGTACAGGTACCCGTCGTAATAGTCGAACATCACATCGCGCGCGCTGTCCTTCGCCGCCTTCACTCCATCCACCGATTGCGCCAGCAGTTTCTCTACCTCACCCTGCGGAAACGTCGGGTGCAGCACCGCGTCCGCCACCAGCTCCAGTCCCTTCGCCGTGTCCTTCGAAAGAAACTCCGCCCCAAACGTCGTGTAATCCGCTCCGGCGTCCGCTCCAAAAGTTCCGCCGATGAAATCAATCTCCCCGGAAAATTGCTGCGCCGTCCGCGTCTTCGTTCCTTTTCGCAATAATCCCGCCGTTGTAGAAGCCAGCCCTTCCATCCCCGCCGGATCCGCAAGCCCTCCCGTCTTCACAATCCCCGCCACATCCACCATCGGCACGCTGTGCTTCTCCAGCAGCAGCACCGTCAACCCGTTCGCCAGCACCACCTTCTCATGCGCCGGCATCCTCACTTCCTGCCCCCGCGCCACCCCGCAAAGCCCCACCATCACCAACATCAAAATTGCAGCGCGCACCGCCCGGTAGCGCCTGCATCTTGCAGCCAAGCAAGCCCGAAACCGCGCTTGCCCTGAGCGCACTTCGCGAAGGGCGTAGTTAGCGCGGTGAGGGCTCTTCTCTTCTCCACTCTTCCTCTTCAATCTCCCCCTCATGGCTTTCCCTTCTCCGCATTCTCCGGCACCAACGTCGCCACTGTCCGGTTATTCGCCCCGAAATATTTCTTCGCCACCCGCTGCACGTCGTCCTTCGTCACCGCGTTATAATTCTTCGCCGCGTCAAACAACTTCCGGTAATCTCCAAAAAATACCTCGTACGTCCCGATCGTGTTCGCTCTTCCATTTATCGTCCGCACCTGCCGGTAAAATTCCGCCAGCCGGAAGTTCTTCGCCTTTTCCAGTTCCTGATCCGAAACCTGCGCGTTCTTCACCCGCTCCAGCTCCTCGTAAATCGCCTTCTCGCATTTCTCCGGCTCCACGCCTTCTTTCGGTTGCGCATCAAAAATCAGCAGCGTCGGGTCGAACGCATTGTCCGTTTCCGATTCCACGTCCAGCGCGATCTGATCCTTATCCACCAGACGCTGGTACATCCGCGAGCTCTCCCCCTGGAAGAGGATCGATCGCAGCACATTTAACGCGTAAAAATCCGGGTTGTCCGTCTGCGGCACGTGGTAAGCCATCATCACCAGCGGCAGCTCCGCCGGCTTGTGTACCACCAGCCGCCGCTCCCCCAGTTGCTCCGGTTCCACCGTCGTCACCGGTGGAGGCGGCGCGTGCGCCGGTATCGGCTCCAGGTATTTCTCCGCCAGTCCAAACACTTCCTCCGGCGTCACATCGCCCACCACCACCATCGTTGCGTTGCTCGGCGAATAGCCCATCTCAAAGTGGTGCTTCAGGTCCGCAATCGTCCAGTGCTCGATGTCGCTCATCCATCCCACCACTGGCCACTGGTAAGGGTGCGCGATGAACGCCGTGGCCCACAGTTGTTCGTCCAGCACTCCTTCATTCTCTGCATCCACGCTGCTCCGCCGCTCGCTCTCCACCACGCCCCGCTCGCTCTCAATCTTCTTCGGGTCAAAACTCAGATTCTCGATGCGGTCCGCCTCGATATCGAAAATCAGCGGCAGCGTGGTCTCTGGAAACCAATCCTGGTACACCGTCACATTCCGCGTGGTGTACGCATTATTCGAACCGCCGTTCGCCTCCATCGCCTTGTCCAGTTCCCCGGGCCCGTATTTCTTCGCGCCGTTAAACATCATGTGCTCGAAAAAATGCGAAATCCCCGTCGTTCCCGGCCGCTCATTCCGCGACCCCACCTTGTAAAACGTGTACATCGCCACGTTCGGAATGCTGTGGTCCGTCTGTACCAGGATCTTCATCCCGTTTTTCAGGGTCTTCGTGACCACCGGATATTCCTGCCCGTTCGCCGCGCACACGCACATCAGCATCGCCGCCGCCAGCATCACCAGCGGCGCGCTTCTCTTCCCGTTCATTTTCATGGATTGTTCCTTGACCACACGCCTACGAATTAGACGCATCGCCCCGCATTTCTGCGTTTCAGCTTTGCGGAGGCGATTCGCCATCTCATCCCTAGAGTGCTGGGGGTCGGACCTTCAGCTCCGACATGGGTTCTGATGCAACCTGGGCTTCAGCCCCTGAGGAATTAGCGTTGTTGCGCGAGTTCCAAGAATAGGCAATCTCTCCCAGTCCGCTCACGCGTCTTCAGGGCAGCGGCACGCCCGGCGTGGCCACAATTCCCGCCATCCGCAGCAATTCCTGGTATTCCGCCTCGCTGATCGGCGAGATGATCAACCGCACATTCTTCATCAGCTTCGCTTTTCTCACGGCGGGATTCGCCCGCATCTCCGCCAAGGTCACCGGACGCGGCAATTTCTCAAACGCCCGCAGGTCCGCTACCAGATTTTTTCCCTTGTGATCGTGCGGGTCCGGATAAGGATCCCGTGTCACTTCCGCAATCGAATAGAGCGCCCGCTCCGGCGCGGAGTGATAGCACAGCACGCGATCCCCGCGCTTCACCTGCTTGAGCGCACGGATTGCGTCGGGCTTCGCACCTGCCCCGTGCCACATTTCCTTGCCCTTCACAAACAGTGTGTCCCAGTGGTAGTGATGCGGGTCCGTGCTGAAGATCCAATAATGTCGTGTCTGAGGAGTCGCAGTCGCCATCTTCACCCAAAGTCGCGTGCAATATACACGGTCGAGAAAGGAAAACCAAACAAAATGTGAGGGATAGCCCCCAATCCGTGTGCAAAACCCTCCGCAAACCCATTCCCAGCCTTAACACCAATTTAAGTCTTGCGTCTACTATAGCTTATGGCCTTGGTAGCGCCGGTATCTCCCTGTAGCGGCCGCCTTCCGAGGCGGGCGCCTTTTCCGAGCCAATTCTCAGTCAGCCACCATTCGTCCCCCGACTCCCCAAGCTCCGCCATCCTGCTTGCCCCGACGGCGGAGGCGCCAACAAGCAAACGCGTAGGCCTTCCATCTGCGCCTATTCCCCCCTTCACCCAACATCAACAAAAACGTCCTCCCCTCGCACCTCCACGGCATAACACGCCACCCCCGTCGCCGGATTCCCCACCGCCTTACCATCCGTCACATCAAACTGCCACCCGTGCCAAGGACACGTCACAATCTTCCCTTCCAACGTCCCCTCTCCCAGCGGCCCGCCCCGGTGCAAACACGTATTACTAATGGCGTAAATCTTCCCCGCTACATTCGCCACCGCCACGGCCTTCCCCTCCACATTCAACTCCCGTATCTGCCCCGCCCCCAACTCCCCCACCTTCATCGCCCTAACAAACGCCATCGCCCTCTCCTGTAGCGGCCGCCTTCCCAGGCGGGCGCCTTTTTTCCAATCCAGACATCTAAGCTCACAATTTATGGGCCTCTGCGAAATCTCCGCGCCCTCGCCTGCCCGCCGTAGCCGCGCCTCAAGCGGCGAAGGCGGGTTAGCCCCTTCTTCTCTGCCTTTCCGCGCAGTATATTCCCCACCCAACTCCCCGTCAAAACTCCCGTCCCAATCCTAAAGAAATCCCCCCACCCGCCGATAAAACCCCAGAGACTATTCCCCGTGGAGACACAACCGTGCAAACCCTCGACTGGTTCCTCAAACGCGCAGCCCTGATCTGGCTAATTCTCACCACCGTCATCATCGCCGCCGTCCTCCACTCCATCCTCCACTCCGGCGGCTTCCGCTGACCCTCACGATTTTTGTTTGTCAGCCTCCATTCCTTTTTATACAATTCCCTGAGTCTTTACGGCCTCAATTCAACGGCGCGGCCCGGACGAAGAAACATGCGATTCCGCTTACTCTTCACATGCTTGCTGCTCTCTCCCCTCGCCACTCCCCTGCATCCCCAACCTCCGCCCCAGGGCCACAAATTCGCTCTGGAACTGCTCGCCGCCGATGGCAAGCAACCCAGCTACGTTCTGATCGAGCACGCGCCCGCCGCGGGGCAGACCAACTCCTTCTTCACCAGTTCGCTCGTTCCCCTGGCGGCGGAGGGGAGCGAAGTCTTGACCGCGAATGCTCCCAGCGCGCTTGGGCTCGAATTCAAGGAGGAAGGGGATTCCGCTTCCATCGTCGCTTCTCTCTACTTCGGCGCGCTCACCCAGTAAAGTGTGGACCTCTCCAAACATCCCAGTAAGCGCATCGGCACTTACTCTCTTCGACTGGGCGAATCCGTCGTTCTGCAGGAGATGCGCCCCTTTGGCGTCCAACCCTACACCATCACGCTCATCACCGGACAGATTCCCCGCTCCAATACGCAAGCGCAAAGTAAAGTCCCGGCATTGCAATTGACAATCGTCGGTGAAGACCGCACAAAGTTTAAGTTAATGGTCCACAATGTTTCCCGCCAGACTGTGATGGGGGTGGTCATCGTCCGGGCCGTCGAAAATTCCCACAACACCTTAACTGTGTACGACGATCGTGATCCCCTGATCCTTCCGGACGCCCTCCACTATTTCCCGATGAATTCCCAGGAACTTACCTGCCCCTCCCCAGACAAATCCTCGCCAGATCCGGTTCCCTGCCCCATCGTTCTTGAGGGCGCGCTCTTCACCGATGGCTCCCATGCTGGCAACCCGCTCATCGTCGCACGCCTCGAGGCATCTCAAGTGACTACCTCCGGCCCCAGGCGCCAGTTGCGCGAACTGCTCACCCGAATCGTGAATGACCCCGGGGTGCCGGACGCGCAAAAAATCGAACAGCTCCGCACCGAAATCCCAAAGCTTCCGGAGCAGTCAGATTCTGAAGCGCTGGACCGGATACGCCCGCGCTATCCCGAACTTTCTGATGAGGATTGGAATCACATCAAAAAGCACATGGATGACGCCGTGCAGCGTGGCCATCAAAGAGTTCTCGACAGTCTCTCCAAATTTGCGCAGTCGTTTCAGGAACCCGGCAACTCGGAAACGCTAAAGGAATGGGCGCATCAATCTGGCCTGACCGACTAAGCTTGAACCCGGTAATCTCAACCCACAGCTCAAAGTTTCTCTCGCCAAATCCCGATTTTCCTTGAACCGCCTCCCCTCCCCACCTATATTTCCCCCGAGGTGATCCCGTGCATCGTCTCCGAATTCTCCTTCTTCTCTTCGCCGCCACCCTCGCCGGCAATCCCGCCCACGCTTCCGACGCTCCCAAGCTCATCCAGAAAGACGGCCGCTGGGCCTTCCTCGTCGATGGCCAACCCTATCTCATCCTCGGCGGCCAGATTCACAACTCCAGCGCCTGGCCCTCCGAACTCCCGCAAGTCTGGAAGAGCATGGCCTTTCTCCACGCCAACACTCTCGAAGCCCCCGTTTACTGGGAACAGTTCGAACCCCAGCAGGGCAAATTCGATTTCACCAATGTCGATGCGCTCGTCACCGGCGCCCGCGAACACCATCTCCACCTGATCCTCCTCTGGTTCGGCACCTGGAAAAACGGCAACATGCACTACGCCCCCGAGTGGGTCAAAACCGATCCAAAAACTTACCCGCGCATGTTCAATCCCGGCGGCGAACCCCTCGACGTCCTCTCCGCCAACTCCCACGCCAATCTCGAAGCCGATAAAACCGCTTTCACCGCTCTCATGCGCCACCTGAAATCCATCGACTCCACCGAACACACCGTCCTCCTGCTGCAGGTCGAAAACGAATCCGGCGGCATCGGCTCCGTCCGCGATTTTTCTCCCGAAGCCAACGCCAGCTTCGCGCAGCAGGTTCCCGCCGATCTCCTCAAAATCGTAAAAAAGCAGCCCGGCACCTGGAGTCAGGTCTTCGGTGCCGAAGCCGATGAAACCTTTCAGGCCTATTATCAAGCCCACTATCTCAACGAAATCGCCGCCGCCGGCAAATCCGAATTCGCCATTCCTCTCTATATGAACGTCTGGCTCAGCTATCCGCCTGCCGAACTTCCCGAACGCCGCATCGCCATCCCCGGCATCCAATATCCCAGCGGCGGCGCCGTGCAAAAATTCGTCGGCCTCTGGCGCGCCCTCACTCCCTCCATCGACATCATCGGACCGGACATCTACTCCAGCGACTCCGGTTTTTTTCAGGAAATCCTCAACGTCTACAATCGCCCCGATAACGCCCTCTGGGTCCCGGAAATGGGCCGCGGCGACGATTTCGCCAAACTCATGTTCTATGCTTTGGGTGACGGCGCCATCGGCTTCTCGCCATTCGGCGTGGATGAAAAAGGCTGGAACAATGTCAGCGACGATCCTCCGAAGGCCCACGCTCACGTCTTCGAACTTCTCGGCTCCATGGATCGCGAACTCGCGAAATTAAATTTCGAAGGCAAGCTCAAAACTTCCGTCGAGGAACCCGGCAAAGCCCAGCAGGAACTCGATTTCGGCGCCTGGCAAGCCAGCGTCGCCTACGGCTACCCGCAATATGACGGCCGCCGCCCTCCCGGCAACAAAGACGCGCGCGGCGCTGCCGTCGTCGCCCAACTCGGCCCAGACGAATTCCTCATCACCGGCATGGACGCCGCCGTCTTCTTCCACTTGCCCGGCCGCCTTCCCGGCATTCGCATGCAAATCCTCTCCGCCGAAGAAGGCTCTTACGAAAATGGCGTCTGGAAAACCACCCGCCTCCGGAACGGCGACGAAACCGACCGCGGCCTCCAGTTCCATCAATCCATCGAAACCATCCGCCTCCGCCTGGGCCGCTTCTAACCCCGCACCCCCACACCGACCGTAGGGCCCGCCTTCCGCTTGCCCGCCGTAGCCGTCTCTGCGAGGGCGGGCCGCAGGTGCCGCACCCTTCCGATTGAAGCTGTGAAAAAAGCCACTTCTCCCAGTGGCTTTTTTCACAGCTTCCTTTTCAAGGGTGCGGGTTTTGAATCTTCTTCACGAATTTCGATTTTCGATTTTCGATTTTCCAATTTCGATTTTCGCTCTCCCCCTACGCCACTTTCGCCACCCGCATCTTCAACTCCTCCGGCATCCTCGTGTAATCAGGGAAATTCCCATACAACTTTTCCCCCGCCTCTCCCGTCGTCACCGCCAGCACCAGATACCTCCCGCCCACAAAACATCCCTTCCACGATTGCCCCACTCCTCCAAACACCTCTTCCCGGTCCCCGCGCGATTTCACCGTGTTCACCCCCACCTTGAACGCCCGCAACTCCTCCGCCACCCGCCGCGCAATTTTCGCGTCATCGCACGCAGTGGAAGACACCAGCGCCCCGTTCGACACGTTCATCTCCGAAATCAATTCTTCCAGATGGTCCACCACCACAATCGTGTCCAGCGGCCCGAACGGCTCGCTGTGATAGAGCCGGCAATTCTTCGGAATATTCAGCAGCGCCGCTGGCCCCACATACGCCGACGTATCCTGATTCGGGAAAATCATGCTCTCCTGCACGCCGCCCTCAAACAAACTGATCGCGCCCTTCCCCAGCGCCTCCACATACAGCACCCGCAGCTCTTCCACCTTCTTGCTGTTGATCAGCGGACCAAAATCCAGCTTCGGCAGCGCATCCGCCTCGTTCTCCACCATCACCGGATTCCCAAACCGCAACCCCCGCAGCAGCGGCAAATACATCTCCAAAAATTGTGGAAACAGCTCTCTCTGCACCACATAACGCACGTACGCCGTGCACCGCTGCTTCCCATAATCAAATCCCTTCTTCAATTGCTGCCCCAGCCCCGCCCAATCCGAAAACTTCCACACCCCGTACGTATTCACTCCCTCCATCTCCAGCATGTATCGTTTATTTTCGTCGTAGAGCGACGAAGCGATCACCCCGCCATTCGTCTTGCCACCCACAAACGCCAGGCAATCCACAAACTCATTCCGCACCAGCGCCTCGCTCAATTGCCCGCCGGACCCGCTCACCAGGGACACTGGCAGCCCACACCTTCTCGCCACCGCGTGCGCCAGCGTCAGCGCATACAAGCTCCCGTCCGTCGGCGTCTTCGAAATCGTCGCATTTCCCGCCAGCAGTTGCACCAGCACCGCGTGCATCAGCACCGACATCGGATAATTCCACGATGCAATATTCGAAATCAGCCCCAGCGGCTGCCGCTTCCCCAGCATCCCCTCGATATTCTCGATGTACCACTCCACCCCGCTGACGCACCGCTCAATATCCGTCATCGCCTGCGCGTGCGGCTTCCCGATCTCCCACATCAGCAGCAGCGCAATCAGTTCCTTCCGCTGTTTCAGCCCCGCCAGGCATTCGCTCACCCGGCGCCGCCGCTCGTCCAGATCCGTCTTCGCCCACGCCGCGGCCTCGGACTTCGCGAACTTCACCGCCGCCCGCGCCGCCTCCAGGTCAATCATCGGAATTCGCCCGAGGCTCCGCCCATCGATCGGCGACTCGTAGTGCCGCCCGAATCCCGGCTCCTTCCACTCCGCTTCCATTAAGTTGAGAACGCGCCCCTCGGAATCAAACGCCTCGGCCGCTTCGGCTTTCAATCGTGCGGACAGACTTCCCCATTCGGCTGCAGGCGCAATTATAGGCATGCGAGGCCTCCCACATGTTCCACCAAAGTGGGTGCATTATACGCCCCGGCCCCCGCCGCCTATCCCCAGTTTTTCTTATCCCCGCCAGAAGCCAGCCCCACACAAGTAGCACGGGCTTCAGCCTGTGCTCCCCGCCCTTCTCTGCGACCTCTGCGGCACCTCTGCTACCTCTGCGTTAAACTCTTCCTCTTTTCGATTTACCGCCTTACGACCTCTTCCCCGGATCCTGAATCTTCTTCGCCAGCGTCTTCCAATACCCCACCGGCCGCAGCCTCTGCAGAATATCCACGGTCTTGCAATCCGACCCGATCAGCACCCGGGGCTCATACTTCTCCACCCCCTTCAATATCCTCGCCGCCGCATCCTCAGACGTCGTAATCGCCACGCGGTCAAATCGCGAAACACTCTTTTCATACAAGCTCGCCTCCGCCCGTGCCCCCGGCCGCGCGTTCTTCGCAATCCGCGTCTTGATGCCCCCCGGATGCACGCTGGTCACGAAGATATTCGTTCCCTCCAGTTCGTGCCGCAGCGACTCCGTAAACCCCCGCACCGCAAACTTGCTCGCGCAGTAAGCCGTCTGCCCCACCACGCCCACCAGACCAAAGACGCTCGACGTATTCACAATATGCGCCCGCTTCTCTTTCTTCAGCAGCGGCATGAAATAATACATCCCGTAAATCACGCCCCAGAAATTGATGTCCATCAACCAGCGGATATCCTCCAGCGACAATTCCTCGAAATTCCCCAGCAACGCCACGCCCGCATTGTTGAACACCACCGTCGCCCGCCCGTGCTGCGCGGCCACCTCCTCCGCGAACGCCTTCACCTGGGCCTCTTGAGCCACATTCACCACGTACCGCGTCACCTTTCCTTTTGCTCCGCCCAGCAGCCCCGCCGTCTCCGCCAGCGCCTTTTCGTTCACATCGGCAATCGCCAGTGAACTCCCCATCGCCGCCAGTTGCTGCGCCAGGCATCGCCCCATGCCCGATCCCGCGCCCGTGATCACCGCCACTCCCTCGCTCAGAAAAGACATCGGCTCACCCACGTAAACATTTTCAATTTTATCCCACCCGCCAGAAATTTCGCGCAGCTCTTCACGCGCGAAAAATCGCCGCCAGACCGCACTCTTACCACAATTCCCAGCATGCGGCCAGCACCGCAATTATTTGGAGGTGTATTCTTCCGGGTAGGAAACGCGAACGGCATTCCGCCCGCCGCGCTTTGCTTCATACAACATCTGGTCTGCCTTGCGCACCATCGCGCCGAAATCCGGCAACCCTCTTCCCGTGCATCCTGCAACGCCAAAACTCGCCGTCACGCCCACGCTTTGTCCCTTGAACGGAAACGACAGCGCGGCAAACTCTGCCCGGAACCTGCTCACCGTCGCTTCAATCTGCTCCGGTTCCACGTGCGTCATCACCAGCAAAAATTCGTCCCCGCCCAGCCGCCCGCAAATGTCCGATGCCCGCGTGCACCGTTTCAATAAATCCGCAAACGTCTTGATCACCGTGTCGCCCGCGTCATGCCCGAACGAATCGTTGATCCCTTTGAATGAGTCAATGTCGCCCAGCATCACCCACACCGAAAATCCGTGCCGTTCCGCCCCGCGCAACTGCTTGAACGCCCACTCTTCGATCGCCCGCCGGTTCGGCAATCCCGTCAGAGGATCCGTCCGCGCCGCCTCTTCCAGTTTCAGACTCTTCTCAGCCAGTTCCCGGTTCAAATCAATGATCCGCCGCCCCACGCCGATCCGCGCCAGCATTTCCCCGCTATCAAAAGGCTTCGTCAGATAATCGTCCGCCCCCGCTTCCAGCGCCTTCACCACATTCCCTTTTTCCGTGTTGCTGGTCATCAGAATGATGTAGGTATACGGTTTCGATTGATCCTCGCGAATCTTTCTGCACAGCTCCGGTCCCGAAAAACCCGGCATCATCCAGTCCGTCACCACAATCGCCGGCGAAAATTCCTGGATCATCTCCAGCGCTTCCCTTCCATTCTGCGCAAAATGCAGACGGAATGCATGCGCCTCCAGCACCTGCTCCACCAGCCTCCGGTAGACCGGCGAGTCGTCCACGACCAGCAGGTCATAGCTGTGCCCTTGCATTTTCATTCTGGTTAACCGCACTCCACCGCGCGATTTTCGTTTTTGTGCCTGTTCAGGTGTGCTTCCTTCCAACTTAACAGACGCCGTCGCAATCCCCACCCCGCCTTCGCCAAATTCCGCCAAAACGCCACGATCCACCCCTTAATCTCCAAGTTACCCCTTCCATACCCTCTCTCCGCCACTTCCGCTCTGCGAAATCTCCGCGCCCTCTGCGTCTCTGCATTAGGTTCTCTTCCTTCCTTTTTTCTCCCCACCAAACCCCGGAGAATCCCCCACTTAAGGTAATCTATACCCCACCGTGATCATCCACTTCGCGCGCCGCGCTCACAATCACAATTGGGACCTCGATCCCATCACCCGCTCCCTGCTCGACACCGATTTCTACAAACTCCTCATGCTCCAATTCATCTGGAAGCATTTCCGCCAAACCCGCGCCTCGTTTTCCCTCATCAATCGTTCCTTCCATGTCCGCCTCGCCGATCTCATCGATATCGAAGAACTCCGCGCCCAGCTCGAACAAACCCGCAAACGCCGCTTTCATAAATCCGAACTCATCTGGCTAGCCGGCAACACCTTTTACGGTCGCAAAGGAATCTTCGAACCCGCCTTCCTCGAATGGCTCGAAAAAGATTTCCAGCTCTCCGAATATGAACTTTCCTCCCAGGCCGGCCAGTTCTCCCTGACCTTCCGCGGACTCTGGACCGACACCACCCTCTGGGAGATCTACGCCCTCTCCACCATCAGCGAGCTGAAAACTCGCGCCAGCCTCAAGCGCCTCAGCGAATTCGAACTCGATATCCTCTACGCCCGCGCCAAGACCAAACTCTGGGAAAAAATGGCTCGCCTCCGCGGCGTCCCCGATCTCAGCGTCAGCGATTTTGGCACCCGCCGCCGTCACAGTTTTCTCTGGCAGGAATACGTCGTCAAAGCCATGAGCGACGTCCTCGGCCCCTCCTTCAAAGGCACCTCCAACACCTACCTCGCCTACAAGCACGACCTCGAAGCCATCGGCACCAACGCCCATGAACTCCCCATGGCCCTCGCCGCCCTCTCCAATAACGACGACGAGCTCAAGACCGCCCAATACCGCCTTCTCGATCTCTGGCAGCAGACCTATCACGGCGAACTCCTCATCCTCCTTCCTGACACTTTCGGCTCCACGCAATTCCTCAACAGCGCTCCCGATTGGGTCGCCAATTGGACCGGCCAGCGCGCCGACAGCAAAGATCCCTTCCTCGCCGGCGAAGAATATATCAACTGGCTTCAGCACCACGGCCGAGATCCCCGCCAGAAACGCTTCATCGCTTCCGACGCCCTGGATGCGGACACCATCGTCGGCCTCCACGCTTATTACGGCGGTACATTGCACAATGGCGCCAAACCCGCCGATTTCCGCAGCGCCGACGATTTTCTCGACAAACACAAATGGACTCCCGACCGCCGCATCCGCTTCAGCGCCGGTTGGGGCACTCTGCTCACCAATGATTTTCGGGATTGTAATCCGCGCGGGGATTCCAGCTTTGATCCCCTCAGCCTGGTCTGCAAACTCAACGACGTGGACGGGCGCCCCGCCGTCAAACTCTCCGACAACTTCCAAAAAGCCCTCGGCAACTCCGCCGAAGTCGAACGCTACCGCCGCCTCTTCGGCCTGGCCGGCGTAGCCGACGTCCCCGTCCTCATGTAACCCAATCTAGGCGAGAACAACGCCACGACTTGTCATCCTGAGGGGCGCCTGCCCGAAGCGCTTTTCGCGAAGGGCGCCCCGAAGGATCTCAACGTAACGAACTACCCGAACTTCTGATCGGCCGCCTCTACTTCCCCGCCCCCTGCACTTTCACCAACAACTCCGCAAATTTCTGCTTCCGCTCCGCCTGGTCCTGCCCGCTCTCCGCCTCCGCCAACTGCGTGATATTCATCGAACAAAACTTCGGCCCGCACATCGAACAAAACTTCGCCTCTTTGTAAAAATCGTCCGGCAAATTCTCGTCGTGCATGGCCTTCGCCGTCACGGGATCCAGCGACAACTCAAACTGCTTGTTCCAATCAAACAAAAACCTCGCATAGCTCAACGCATCATCCCGGTCCCGCGCTCCCGGCCTGTGCCGCGCCACGTCCGCCGCATGCGCCGCGATCTTGTAGGCAATCACGCCCTGCTTCACGTCCTCCGGATTCGGCAATCCCAGATGCTCCTTCGGCGTCACGTAGCACAGCATCGACGCCCCGTGCCAACCGATCATCGCCGCCCCAATCGCGCTCGTGATGTGGTCGTACCCCGGCGCAATGTCCGTCACCAGCGGCCCCAGCGTGTAAAACGGCGCCTCGTGGCACCACTCCATTTCCTTCTCCACCTGCTCCTTGATCTTGTCCATCGGAATGTGACCGGGACCTTCGATCATCACCTGCACATCGTGCTCCCACGCCTTCTTCGTCAATTCGCCCAGCACCTTCAATTCCGCGAACTGCGCCTCGTCGCTCGCATCCGCCAGGCATCCCGGCCGCATCCCGTCTCCCAGCGAAAAGCTCACGTCGTGCTTCTTGAAAATCTTGCAGATGTCGTCGAAATTCTCGTACAGGAAATTCTGCTTCTTGTGATGCTCCATCCAGTGCGCCATCAGCGATCCGCCGCGGCGACACGATCCCCGTAATCCGCTTCCGCACCAGCGGCACCTGCTCTCGCAGCACGCCCGCGTGGATCGTCATGTAGTCCACGCCCTGCTCGGCCTGCTCTTCAATCACTTCCAGCATCAATTCAATCGTCAAATCCTCCGGCCGCCGCACCCGCGAAATCGCTTCATAGACCGGCACCGTCCCGATCGGCACCGGCGACGCATCGATAATCGCCTTCCGGATCTCCGGAATGTTTCCGCCCGTCGAAAGGTCCATCACCGTATCCGCGCCGTAATGCACCGCGTGGTGCAGTTTCTTCAACTCTTCCTCAATCTCCGAAGTCGTCGCCGAATTCCCGATGTTCGCGTTGATCTTGCAGTTGAACGCGATCCCGATTCCCATCGGCTCCAGGTTGCGGTGATGAATGTTCGCCGGAATAATCGCGCGGCCCTTCGCCACTTCGCTGCGCACCGTATCCGCGTCCAGCCTTTCCCGCGTCGCAACGTACTGCATCTCCTCGGTAATCACGCCAAGCCGCGCCAGATGCATCTGCGACATATTCCTCGACCCATTTGCCTGAGCCTGCGCCGCTTCCCGCTTCTCAATCCATCCGTCTCTCATCGCCATAACCAACCCCCTGGATTCCGTCCAATTTAATTCTCAAACCTTAACTCAACAGCGCGCCCATTCATGTCCTTGAAACCCAAATTATGTCACCCGCAGCCACCCATAACAACCAAAGCCCACCTTATAGCCATAATCCTCCCCACGCCCCCCAAACAAATGAACTTGAGGGTGCCGCACCCTTGCCGTCTAAGGGTGCGCTCTTACGATCGAAAGCCGCAATCCAGCTTCTCCCCAAATCCTTATTTCCTTACTTCTTTACCTCTTTACCTCGTTCCGCACTCCTTCCTCAAAAAATTCGCCCCCCGCAATCGCCCAATTAAGAGCATACTGTCTAAAGGTAGGGGCAATAACTCCGGCTCAAGCTCAAATTGATTCTCTTATCAAATCCGGCGCTCGCCTACCCTTTGCTATGTCCACCCAACGATGCGATGCAAAAATATTTTTCGCCACAACTACAATTCGCAACTTCCAAGCCCTCGCAAAGCGTTCCTAGACCGTACTTCGGCTGACGGTCAGAAAAGGTCCTCGTTCGGTGCACACATCTCAGATCATCCAGGCGTGGGGAAAAATCCTCAAAGGTGAGGCCCCAACCCTCTCCATAGAAATCACCCGGGAATGTCCCTTGCGCTGTCCCGGATGCTACGCCTATGAAGACGGCCATCTCGGCGGCGGCCAGACCCTACGCGAACTGAACGACTATCGTGGCCAGGCGCTCGTCGATGGCGTCCTGGAAATCGTTGATCGCCTCAAGCCTCTGCACCTTTCCATCGTCGGTGGCGATCCCCTAGTCCGCTTTCGTGAACTGGAAATTCTGCTCCCCCAATTAATGCAGCGCGGAGTTCACGTCCAACTGGTCACCAGCGCCTTCCGCACCATGGGCCCCACCTGGCCAACGCTCGACCACCTGCACGTCGCCGTCTCCGTCGACGGCCTGCAGCCTGAACACGACATCCGTCGCGCCCCCGCAACCTACGAACGTATCCTGAAAAATATCGCCGACCAGCACGTTACCATTCATTGCACCGTCACCGGGCAAATGATGAAGCGCCCCGGCTACCTCGCCGAATTCCTGGAATTCTGGACCCCGCGCCCCCAGGTCAAAAAAGTCTGGTTCAGCCTCTTCACTCCCCAGATCGGCGATCAAATGCCGGAAATCCTCACTCCTGAGGAGCGCAAGCGCGTCATCGCCGAAATGCTGCAGTTGCGAATTCAGTACCCGAAACTGGACATGCCCGCTGCAGTGATTCGCCAGTTCGCTTCACCGCCGCAATCTCCGCAAGATTGCGTTTTCGCGCTCACCACGCAAACCATTTCCGCGGATCTGAAGACCAGGATCACTCCGTGTCAATTTGGTGGGAAACCCGATTGCGCTTCCTGCGGCTGCGTCGCTTCCATGGGTCTCGCCGCCATCGCCGACCACAAATTGGGCGGCATGATTCCCGTCGGCGCCATCTTCCGCACCTCCATCAAAATCGGCAAAGCCCGCACCAAATCCAAAACTCCCCCGCGTATCGCCAACGCCCTCCCAATCCTCCAACCAGTAAAAGAAGAACCCTGCGCCCCCCGCGAATCCAGCACAAATTAAATCCCATCTCGGTCAGCCCATGTGGCACAGGCACTCCTGCCTGTGCACCCGATCCGCTCCCCGCGCGCTACCCCAAAATTGTCATCCCGAACTCCGCGCCTTTTGCGGGGTGAGGGATCTGCTTTTCGCTTACTCCCTTACTATCTCCCCTTCTTCTCCAATTCCCCCCACCGCGCATACATCGTATCAATCGCCTCCTGCGCCGCCTCCAACTCCAGCGAAAGCTCCCGCAGCACCACCGCATCCCCCATCACCTTCGGATCCAACATTAAATCGTGCCTCCCCTGCAGTTCCTTCTCCGCCTCCGCAATCCGCGCCTCCATCGTTTCCAGCTCCCGCGTTTCCTTGTAGCTCAATTTCTTCTTCACCACCGGTCCGCTGGCCCCGCTCGCCGCCGCTGCCGCGGACGACTTCGCCTCGCTCTTCGCCGCCGTCAATTGCCCGCGCTGCCAGATCTCCCACTGCCCATAATCCGCAAACCGCTCCGCGCTCCCCAATCCATCCAGCCCCAGCACCACGGTGGACACCCGGTCCAGCATGTACCGGTCATGCGTCACCAGTACCAGCGCCCCGCGATATTCCAGCAGGCTCTCCTCCAGTATCTCCAGCGTCGGAATGTCCAGATCGTTGGTCGGCTCGTCCAGCAGCAGCACATCCGCCGGCTGCAGCATCAATTGCGCAATCAGCACCCGCGCCCGCTCTCCTCCCGAAAGCCGCCCCACCTTTTGATTCAGCGCCTCTCCGCTGAACAAAAATCGCGCCGCCCACGATGCCACATGGATCACCTGGTTCTGGTAAACCACTGCATCACTATCCGGAGCCAGCGCCCGCCGCAACGTCACGTCCGGATCCAGCTCCCGGTTCTGATCGAAATAAACAATCTTCAGGTTCTCCGCGGACTTGATCGTTCCCCCCTCCGCCTTGTTCTCCCCGCTCAGCAGCCGCAGCAGCGTCGTTTTCCCGCTTCCATTCGGCCCCACCAGCCCCACGCGCATCCCGGACGTAATCACAAAATGAATGTCGCGAAACAGCGTCCGCCCTCCCAGCCCGTGCGTCACCGCGTCCAGCGTCATTAGTTGCTTCGTCTTCCGGTCGCTCGACGTGAAATCAATCCGCGCGCTCGTCGTTCGTGTCCGCGCATTCATCTCCGCCAGATCGCCGATCAATTCGTGCGCCTTATCAATTCTCGCCTTGGACTTCGTCGTCCGCGCCTTCGGCCCGCGCCGCAGCCAGTCAATCTCCGTGTGCACGCGATTCTCCAGCGCCTCCTGCCGATTTTTCTGCGCGTGCAGGTACTCCTCCTTCTTCTCCAAAAATGTGCTGTAGTTCCCCTCCACGCGAAACGCCCCGTCCTCATACGCCGGATTCACTTCCACAATTGCCGTGGCCACATTTTCCAGGAAATATCGGTCGTGGCTCACCACCACGCACGCGAATGCTGCATTCTGCAGCACCCCTTCCAGCCACTCGATCCCCGCAAGGTCCAGATGGTTCGTCGGCTCGTCCAGCAGCAGCACGTCCGGCCGCTGCACCAGTGCCTGCACAATCGCCAGCCGCTTTCGCCATCCTCCCGAAAGCGCGGCCGCCGCTGCATCCACATCCGCGAATCCCGCGCGCCCCAGAATTTCCGCCTTGCGTCCCGCGCGATCGTCTTCCGTCACCTTCGCGCGATCCAGCGCCGCATCCACCACACTTCGAACCGTGTCCCCCTCCGCAAATTCCGAATTCTGCTCCACTCCGCTCACGCGCGCATTCTTCCGCACCGCCACGTCTCCGCTGTCCGGCAATACGCGCCCATCCAGCATCGCCAGCAGCGTCGACTTCCCCGACCCGTTCGGCCCCACAATCCCGATCCGGTCGCGCTCCCCCACCGTGAACGAAATCTCCCGAAACAGCGGCGTAGCCCCAAACCGCTTCCCCAATTTCTGTGCACTAATTATCGCCGCCAAATGTTCCGTCCCCTCTTTGTCAAATCTAAATGATCTTGAGGGTGCCCCACCGTTGCCTTTCAATGGGTGGGCTCTTACGCTCCATCAGCACCCAATCTCTTGTCCCCGCTTCTTCTCTCTTCTTTTCTCTGCGTCCTCTGCCTGCCCGCCGTAGCCGCGTTTCTTGCGGCCAAGGAGGGCCGCCCCTCTGCTACCTCTGCGTTGAACTCTTCTCCGTCTCTTCCTTTTTCTTATCCGCCTCTTCCTTTTCGAGCGCCGGAGGCGCGCCAGAACCTAGCCCAGCGCGCAAGCGCTGGGTCCCACCACAAAAAACCCCAAGCCCCGTAGGGGCGACACACTCCCTCCCAAACTGTCAGCATACCAGCCGTCCCCATAATCCCCACCCGCAATCCTCATTGACACTCTTCCTCCCAAACGATTACCGTACGTCAACGCCACGGAGGCACCCATGAAAACGCTCCTTCTTTCCGCTTTCCTAACAACTTTTCTCGCGGCAAACATCTCAGCCCAGGACGCATCCGACACCACCGTCGTCAGCAAAGCCTCCACACAAAAATACGCCCCGCTTCCCGGCGTCCCCGATTGCGCCACCCTCGCCGTCCTTCGCGGCGACCCCGGCAAAGGCCCCTCCGTCGTCGAAATGAAATTCACTCCCGGCTGTATCATCCCCTGGCATTGGCACAGCACTTCGGAAAGCGCCGTTCCTCTCAGCGGCCTTCTGGAAATCTCCATGAAAGACGCCAAGCCCGTCATCCTCGCCGTTGGCGACTACGGCTATCTCCCCGCCAAACATGTCCACCAGGCCAAATGCACCGGCTCCAAACCGTGCACCGGCATCTTCATCCTCGATGCCGCCTTCGACATTCACTACGTCGACAAATCCGGCGCCGAAATCCCCGCCGACCAAGCCATAGCCGCCGCCGAAAAACTAATGACCAAACAAGGCGCCAAACCCGCTCCCAAGCCCTAACGGTCCGCCCAATGTACTGGCCGGCCTTCAGGTCGGCCTCCGTCTTTCCGTGCGCCCCACCTCAATTTCATCTACAATCCCGCCAACTCCAATCTCGAGGCAAAAATCACCCGACGTCCCCATTCTTCCGGGAGGCAATTTGGCCACAATCGCTGCTCAACCTCACCAATCCATTCCCAAGCTTTCCGTTCTTCCGGGCCGCCGCTACGATCACTACTTTTTCTCCTTCACCGCGCTGCTGATGCTGGTCACCGTCTTGCTCGGGTTTGCCCGCACCTATTATCTCGCCGGCATTTTCCGCGCGCCCTTGCCCAGTTTAGTGATTCATATCCACGGTGCCGCTTTTACAGTCTGGATTCTTCTTCTCGTAACACAAACCTCTCTGGTCGCCGCCGGCCGCACCGACATTCACCGCAAGCTCGGCATCGCCGGCTTTCTTGTCGGCTGCCTGATGATCATTCTCGGCGTCATGGCCAGCACAGACTCCCTGGTCCGCCACGCCGGGCAAGTCGGGCCCTCCGGTCTCGACGCCGGCACCTTCTACATCATTCCCCTTTCCGACATTCTCCTCTTCGCCGTTTTTCTCTTCTTAGCCTTCCGCAATCGCCGGGATTCCCCGGCCCACAAGCGTTACATTTATCTGGCCACCACTGCGCTCCTTCTCGCGGCCTTCGCTCGCTGGCCGTTCGCCTTCATTGCAGGACATTTCCCGGTTGCCGTTTTAAGCTGCGAGATTTATCTCCTGTTTCTGATTGCCTACGACCTCTGGTCCACCCACAAGATTCATCGCGCCACCCTCTGGGCCGGCGCCTTCCTGATCTTCGTCCAGCAAGTCCGCATCCCCCTCGCCAAAACTGGCCTTTGGCACTCCTTCGCCGACTGGGTAATCCTCCACGCACGCTAACTAACCGGCCGTCCCCCCAAGGTCCCGCCGAAGCCGCGCCTTCAGCGGCGAAGACGGGAGGCGTGCTGCTCTTCGTCTCGCCCCCCTGCTCTCCTTTCCCTCTCCCCACCGTCCAATCGCCCAACGTCGCCGATCGTGTCCCGGCGTCAAACATATCCCATGCAATCACGCTTCTCCCCGCTCCTTCGCGGGACATTGTTCATTGACACTCATCCTCCGGGCAGACTAACGTACCGCCCCGGTATCTGGAGGCACGCATGAAACCCACCCGCATCGCTCTACTCTTCGCCGCGATCCTTGCCATCCCTTCCTTCGCCGCCGAAGACGCTAAAAAAGACGCGCCCCTCCCTCTCAAACCCGCGCGCAACGTCGAATTCTCCACCGACCAGGGCACCTGGCTCTCCCTCGATGTCTCTCCCGACGGCAAAACTCTCGTCCTCGAACTCGTCGGCGATCTCTACACCATGTCTTTCTCCGGCGGCGACACCCATAAAATCACCACCGGTATGGGCTTCAATTCCCAGCCGCGCTTCTCGCCCGACGGCAAGAAAATCACCTTCATCAGCGATCGCGGCGGCGCCGAAAATGTCTGGATCGCCGATGCCGATGGCTCCAACGCCAGGCAGCTCAGCCAGGACGAACAAAGCGAATTCTGCTCTCCCGTCTGGACTCCCGACGGCAACTACGTCATTGCCTCCCGCTTCACGCAGTTCCCCATCGGCGCTGATGAACTCTGGATGTACCACATCAAAGGCGGCGCCGGCATCCAGGTCACCAAGTCCAAAGGCAAACCGGACACCTCTCCCCGCCGCTGGGTCAACGCCCTCGGCGCTTCTCCCTCCAAAGACGGCCGCTTCCTCTATTACGCTTCCCGCGTCCAGCCAGAGGGCTTTTACAACGTAACCTTCCCGCTGTCGCAAATCGTCCGCCGCAATCTCGTCACCGGCGAAGAAGACACCGTCACCGATTCCCCGGGCAGCGCCATGAGTCCGCAAATTTCCCCGGACGGCAAGCTTCTCGTCTACGCCACCCGCGCCGAAACCGAAACCGGACTCCGCATCCGTGATCTCAACAGCGGCGAAGAGCACTGGCTCAAATATCCCGTCCAGCGCGACGATCAGGAATCTCTCTTCACCCGCGACTTCCTCCCCAATTACGCCTTCACTCCAGACGGCAAGGAAGTCGTCGCCGCCTACGGCGGAAAAATTCACCGCATCTCCGTCGTCGATAACGCCGACACCGAAATTCCCTTCTCCGCAAAGATCTCCCGCGGGCTCGGCCCAGATCTAAATCTCGCCATGCGCGTCGATGAAGGACCAGTCCAACTCCGCCTGATCCAGCAACCGGCGCAATCCCCAGACGGCAAGCGCCTGGTCTTCTCCGCCCTAACTCACCTCTACGTCATGGACCTAGCGGGCCCCGAGCCCGCCGTAGCCCCCGCCTCTGGGGCGAAGGCGGGCCGCCTAACCTCCGCCGACGCCCGCGAATTCATGCCCGCCTGGTCACCTGACGGCCAGTGGATCGCTTACGTCACCTGGACTTCCAAGGACGGCGGCCAAATCTGGAAAACGCGCGCCGACGGCTCCGGTTCTCCGCAGCAACTCACCCACGTTGCCGCTTACTATCGCGACGTCAATTTCTCGCCCGACGGTTCCCGCCTCGTCGCCATCCGCGCGCCGCGCCAGGGCCACGTTGAGCAGTTCGATGAGTGGGACTCCAAGCCCGTCAACATGGATCTCATCTGGCTCCCCTCCAGCGGTGGAGACGCCACCTTGATTCTCCCCGCTCGCGGCGCCGCTCATCCGCATTTCGGCCCAGAACCGGATCGCATTTACGTCTATTCCGAAGCCGGCTTGATCTCTCTGCGCTATGACGGCACCGATCGCCGTACAGTGATCAAAGTCGTCGGCAAAACCTGGTTCCCCGATCCCGACACTCCCGACGGTAATCCCGCCGATGATGTCCGCATCAGCCCTGACGGCAAATGGGCGCTCGCGCAAGTCACCAATCAGGTGTATCTCCTCGCCGTCCCGCGCACCGGCGACGGACCCGTCACTGTCGACGTTTCCAAATCACCCGTACCTCTCCGCAAAATCACCGAAGTCGGCGGCGACTACATGGGCTTTGCCGACGCCGGCAAAACGCTCACCTGGGCCGAAGGTTCCACCTTCTTCCGTCTGCCACTCGATCAAGTCGAATTCGCCGCTCCCAAATCCGACGACGACGCAAAACCCGAAGCCAAACCCGCCGAAAAACCGAAATCCGCCAAAGGCAAAGCCTCCACCGAAGACGCAAAATCCGGCGATAAAGATAAAGACAAAGACGACGACAAGAAAAAACTTCCCAAGCTCAAGCCCGAAGTCATCGCCGTGAATCTCACCTTCCCCCGCCACACTCCTACGGGCACCATTGCCCTGCGCGGCGCGCGCATCATCACCATGCACGGCGATGAAGTCCTCGAGAATGCGGACATCGTCGTGAAAGACAATCGCATCGTCGCCGTTGGCAAATCCGGCGCCGTCACCATTCCCACCGGCGCCCGCGTCATGGAAGTCTCTGGCGAAACCATCGTTCCCGGCTTCATTGATATCCATCCGCACTGGACCGAAATCCGCCGCGGCGTCCTCGACCTCCAGAACTGGAGCTTCCTCGCCAACCTCGCCTACGGCGTCACCGCCGGCCGCGATCCGCAAACCGCCACCAACGACATGTTTGCCTATCAGGATCTCGTCGACACCGGCGACATCATCGGCCCGCGCCCTTATTCCACCGGACCCGGCATTTTCCCCGACAACGATTTCCAATCCCTCGACGACGCCGACGACGTTGTCCGCCGCTACAAGGATTTTTACCGCACCGCTTACATCAAGTCCTACATGGTTGGCAATCGCAAGCAGCGCCAGTGGACCGTCATGGCCTGCAAAAAAGAAGGCATCATGCCCACCACCGAAGGCGGTCTGGACATGAAACTCGATCTCACCCACGCCATCGACGGCTACAGCGGCAACGAACATAGCCTCCCCATTACGCCGCTCTTCGACGACACCGTGCAGTTCTGGTCGCGGTCCGGCATCTTCTATACGCCCACGCTGATCGTCGCCTACGGCGGTCCCTGGGCCGAAAATTATTTCTACGAAACCACTGAAGTCCACGACGATCCCAAAGTCCGCCACTTCCTGCCGCACAACATCGTGGACGATCACACACGTCGCCGCCGCATCTGGACCCGCAAGGACGAACTCGCCTTCCCGCGCCTCGCCGCCCAGGACGCCAAAATCATCGCCGCCGGCGGCAAAGTCTGCATCGGCAGCCACGGCCAGTTCCAGGGACTCGGCTATCACTGGGAAATGTGGGCGCTCTCTTCCGGCGGCGCTTCCAATATGGACGTCCTTCGCTCCGCCACCATTCGCGGCGCCGAAGCCCTGGGCCTCGCCCAGGATCTCGGCTCACTCGAACCCGGCAAGCTCGCCGATTTTGTCGTCCTCAACAAAAATCCCCTCGACGACATCCACAACACCAACTCCATCCAATACGTAATGAAAAACGGCGAACTCTTCGAAGGCAACACCCTGGACGAAATCTACCCCGAACAAAAACCCCTCAGCCCACTCTGGTGGTGGTCCGAAAAACCTTAACGCTGTCTCTTTGTAGGGGCCGCGCTTGCTCGGCCCTCTTCGATCCCAAACCTCCTTCAGAATTCCTCCCACCGTAGGGGCACGATAAATCGTGCCCTCCGGGGTTTCTCCCCTCCGTACTCTCCGTTCCCCTCCGATCGCAACCCCCACAAACCCAACCGCACTTCCAACCCAAGCGCCGGAGGCGCGCAAGAATCCAGCCCACCGCGTAAGCGGTGGGTCCCCAAATCCAAAAAATCCCCAGCCCCGTAGGGGCGACACTCCCTACCGACCTATCCGCCGAACCCGTCGCCCCCCTCACCGCCCTTCCCCAAATAACCAACTATCCATATCCCCACTTTCCACTTGACACAAAGCGAAATAAAAGCGAACATCCCTCCGCGGGCCTTCCCACCCCGCCGGAGCTCCCATTGGCCTCCCCCGTTTCCGAACTCGCGCCCGCCGCGCGCTACCTCGGCCCCCTCCAGCGCTACTGGGGCTATGACTCCTTTCGCCCCCGCCAGGAAGAAATCGTCCGCGCGCTCGATTCTGGCCGCGATGTCTGCGTCGTCATGCCCACCGGCGGCGGCAAATCCCTCTGCTATCAACTCCCCGCCGTCCTCGACGATCGCCGCACCGCCGTCGTCATCTCTCCCCTGATCGCTCTCATGCAGGACCAGGTCGCGCAGCTCCGCCAGATGGGCATCTCCGCCATCTTCCTCAACAGCGCCGTCCTCGAATCCGATCAGCGCGAACTCAAACAAAAAGCCGTCGCCGGCGATTTCCGCCTCATCTACGTCTCCCCGGAACGCGCGGTCATGGACGGCACCGAACGCTGGCTCAGAAACGTCCCCGTCTCCTTCTTCGCCATCGACGAAGCCCACTGCATCTCCCAATGGGGACACGATTTCCGCCCCGAATACCGCCAGCTCGGCAAGCTTCGCGCGCTCTTCCCAGATCGCCCCATCGCCGCCTTCACCGCCAGCGCCACGCAACAGGTCCGCCACGACATCGTCCAGCAACTCGAACTCCGCGATCCTCTGAAATCCGTCTCCAGTTTCCGCCGCGAAAATCTCCGCTACGTCGTACGCGAAGCCAAGGAACCGCTGCAGGACGAACTCGTCGTCCAAGCCGCAAAACAAATCTCTTCCGGCAACGTTATCGTCTATTGCCCCACCATCGCCCGCGTCGGTGAACTTGTCGATTGTCTGCAGGAAAATGGCATCGCCGCCGTCGGCTATCACGGGCAGATGGACGCCAACTCCCGCCGCGCCAACCAGGAAAAGTGGATGGCGGAGGAAGTGCACGTCCTCGTCGGCACCATCGCCTTCGGCCTCGGCATCAATAAACCGAATGTGCGCGCGGTGATTCGTCTCGGTTTGCCGGACAGCATCGAGCAGTTCTATCAGGAGACCGGCCGCGCCGGTCGCGACGGCCTGCCCGCCGATTGCTTCCTCTTCTGGCAGAAAAAAGACAATGCCCTGCACGCCTTCTTCATCAATCAGATTGGCGACTCGCAGGAAAAAGATCGCGCCTGGCAGCGCTATTACCGCATGCAGGAATTCGTGGCCGCCAAAGGCTGCCGCCAGAAAAATATCTGCGAACACTTTGGCGAAATTGTGAAGTGGCAGGGCTGCGGCGTTTGCGACGTCTGCGCTCCGGCTCCCGCCTGGCTTTCACGCGTTCGCGGCACCGCCGGCGAAAAATCCGCCTTACGTACCAGCCCGTCCCGCGCCATCGAACAAGCAACGTTTGAACGCGAGCCGTCCCGGTCCGCGCCGCTTTCGCCCGTGGATGAAGAGCTGCGCGAATTTCTGCGCGAGTGGCGCAAGACCACCGCCACGCAAAGAGGTATCGCCGCGTTCATCGTTCTCCACGATGCCACGCTCGAGGATCTCTGCCACCGCAAACCCAAAACTCTCGAAGAACTCCGCCGCATCACCGGCATCGGCGAAGCCAAATGCCGCGATTACGGCGAAGCCATCCTCAATGCGCTCCGCCGCTTCGAAAACGGCGAACGCGCCAGCAAGGAATGGCACAGCCGCGCCTCCAGCCCCTCGCAGGAAACCCGCGAACTCCTCGAAAAAGGCCACTCCTTCGAAGAAATCGCCCAGCTCCGCGGCCGCAAAATCTATTCCGTCATCGTCCTCGTTGCCGACCTCGTCGAAAAGGGCGAACTCGCCTTCCGCTCCGACTGGGTCCACCCCATCCACCTCGAACAAATCCGCCAGTCCGCCGCCACCCTCGGCCTCGACCTCCTCAAACCCATCAAAGATTCCCTCCCCGAAGAAATCTCCTACGAATCCATCCGCCTGGTAGTAGCCCACCTCCGCCACTCCACCAAAAACCCCTCGGCCTAACGCTTCATCGCATCCCGTCCCGCCGAAATGTAGCGCTGGTCTTTTATGCCAGCCCTCTTGTACGGCCCGCCATTTCAACCCCCACGTTGTCATCCCGACCGAAGCAGCGACGCCGTTTGTCGCTGCGGAGCGGAGGGACGGTGGCAACCACCGCTCCTTTCAAACCTAGCCTTCCTTCTTGTTGGGTCAGAACCTCCCGCCCCGTTTGTCACTTTTGCCAATACCCTTCCGCCCTTATCCGCATACCCTGTAACGGCACGAACTCCCCAGCACCACCGAACTCTTTTACCCAACGCCTCAGGAGCGCAGCATGAACCGAACCTTCCCACTCTCCGTTAGCCTGTCGCTCCTCGCCGCTGCATGGGCCGCCCCCTGTCCAGCAAAAAAGCCCGCCCAGTTCGTCCCCGCAAACCTCACCGCCGCCACCGACATTCCCTATCCCTCCACCAGCCTGGACGCCGGCGTAGTCACCCTTTCGATTGCCTTGGACAATTCCGGTCAGGTAACCGCAGTCAGCATTCTGCGCGATATTCCCTCGGTCTCCGCGCTCGCCATCGCGGCAGTCCGCTCCTGGACCTACGCGCCAGCCACGCTCGACGGAAAGCCCGTGGCCTCCACACTCACGATCAACATCCTCTATGATCCCGGTTTCCTCGGCGCCGATAACATTCCGCTGCCACCGCCCGCGCAGACTCAGCCCATCTCTAAAAAAGATCTGCCCTTCGCTGCCCCGCAACTCAACAGTGCCACCTTCGCTCCGTATCCTGCCAAAGCAAAAGCCCAAGGAACTGTCGTCCTGAACATCACCCTGGACACCAATGGCAACGCCTCCAACGTCGCAATCCTGTGCGACATCCCACCACTCACAGCCTCCGCGACCCAGGCGCTGAAGAATTGGAATTTCACCGCAGCAACCTACGACGAAAAACCGATCCCCTCGCACATGATTATTGCCGTCGTCTTTCGCGCTCCTTCAGCGCCAGTTCCCTGAGTTTTCTTCAATTCCCCGCCCCAGCCGCTTTCGCCGCGGGTTGAGTGAGCCACGTTGCAAAACGCGTCTCGCCGAGCCGCGCACCATCGTCGGGAACGAGTGTCCTGTCGTTAACTTCCACGCCGTAGTATCGCGCGTTCGGGTCTCCCACAACCTCGCGCGGATCTTTCCACGCGGCCAGCGCCCGCCGGACAAGTTCATCGAGGCGAAACTTTTCCGGCCCTCCGACTTCAACGATTCCCTTCACGGGTGCGCCCACAGCCACCCGGGCCACCGCACTGGCCACATCGTCCGCGGACATCGGCTGGATCAGTGCCGTTGGCAGGCGCACCTTATTTCCGTCGGTAGAAAAATCCGCGATGCCTTTAACGAATTCAAAGAATTGCGTCGCGCGAACAATGGAATAAGGTATCGAGGAAGTTTCGATCAAACTTTCCTGAGCCATTTTTGCCCGGAAGTATCCGCTGGTAAGCATGCGTTCGGTCCCTACCACGGAAAGCGCAACGTGGTGTTTCACGCCCGCCGCCACTTCATTGGCCAGCAGGTTTCGCGTGGACGTCTCGAAAAAATTCATCACCGCCGCGTCTTCCCACGCGGGAGCATTCGATACATCAACCACCACCGACGCGCCCTTCATCGCTTCCGCCAGCCCCTCGCCCGTGATGCTGTTAACACCAGAATTGGGGGATGCTGCCACCGCTTCGTGCCCCTGCTCGCGCAACTTCGGAACCACCCTCGACCCAATCAATCCACTTCCGCCGATCACTACAATTCTCATAATCGCACCTCCGTTTTCTGTGTACCGCCATGCGTCCCCTCCGTCAAGAGAACAAATGTCACCCTCCGAAAAATCCTAATCGCCACACAACCGCGCCTCCTATTCCTAGTACTTAAGTATTCCGTGTAGCGTCCCCCGTGTTCCGACTTTCGTGTTCCGTATTCCGAATTCCGAATCTCGTATTTGGTGTTCCGCGTTCCGAATTTCGTGTTTCGTGTTCCGAAGAAACAAACCTCTCGCTCCCGAATCCTCTTCCCCTTCGAATGTAGGGGCGGTTTTTGCCCTGAGTGCGTCCGAAGGGTATGCCACCTTCTTTTCTTTCTTCCATCTCCCCTCTCCCACACCCCGACGCCGCCGAATGCGCCCGCCTCAACGCCCGCCGCGGCTTCCCCAACTGCCGCCTCTACCGCAACGCCTCCAACCGCCTCTCCACCTTTTGGCGCCGCTAAAACAAACTCCCACTCCCATGAATCCCAAACCAATCCGCGCCAAAAAAAGAAAAGCCCACCCGCAGCGTGAACATGCTGCGGATGGGCAAGACGTGCTTTTCTTTTTCTGGGCTGTCGACTGTCAACTGTGGACTGTCGACTGCCTCGCTTCTTACGCCGTCCTCGCCTGGGCTTTCGCCATTTGGGCGCGGATGGCTTTCATTTGTTCGCGGGCTTGCGCTACGCGTTTGCGCCCGTCAGGGGTGGCGTCGATGAGCTTCTCGAAGTTGGCGGCGAATTGCGGGCCATACTGCGCGCGGAATTCCGCGATATACGGCTCGACCTTGGAGAAGACGCCGATATGCTCGCCATTGCTGTCCGAAAAAAGCTCCAGGCTGATGGCGCCGTTATTGACCAGCGCGGCGGCCATATCCCAATAGCTGATCACCATGCGGAGATGGCCGGAGTGTTCGCTGAACAGCGTGGCGCTGAAATCGGCGAAGGATTGCGGATTGAACTCGCGGAAATACCAATTGCGCGCTTCCCGCATCACCGGTTCGCGACGCAATTCGTAGAGTCTGAGGATCAAGGCTGCTTCTTCTTGTTTCGACATGGTAAAGCTCCTTTTTATTTTTTACCGCGATTCCTGCGGCGCCGGGTGAACTGGATCGGGCACGCGCAGGGTGAAACGGGAAACAGATTGCTGGGCGGAAAAGGAATAGCGGATAACGCGCTGCGTGCGATTAGCGGGCTTCATCGTGGCAGCAAGCGGGTTTTGCGGCGGACGCGGCGGCGGCGCGGGCGGGTTCCGCGGATTTTGCGGCGGCCGGCGCAGGCGGATATTTATCGTGGTGGCGCACCCAGCCCATCGGGTGCGGCTTGATGCCGGCTTCATCGCGGCCCTTTGGCGCGCGATCCAGGAAGAAATAAACGCCGAGCAATTCTTCCAGGCCGCGGCCGTACGTGGAATAGGTGTGATAGACGTTGCCCGACGGGTCTTTGGCAAACATGCTGAAGCCGGGAGCTTCGTCCTGCGGAAAATTTGTGGTGCCGAAGTTGTAGTTTTTCCCGGCGGCATTTTCTTCCGGGGTGAACGAAACGCGGAAGTCCTGATTGAAGGTGGTGAGGAGCGCGGAAGCCCAGGGAAAGCGCCAGCCCATGCGCTGTTTGAAGGCTTCGAGCTTGGCGATCGGAGCGCGGGAGACGGCGGTGAAGGTGACGTCGCGCTGTAGAAGATGCGGCAGCACGCCATCAATGCCGTCGCCGACCATCGAGCAACTGGGGCAGCCCTCGGCCCATTCGGGGCCGAACATGAAGTGATAGACGGCGAGCTGCGAGCGGCCGTCAAACAATTCGCCGAGCGATTTTCTGCCGGCGGGCGTGTCGAACGTGTAGCTCTTCTCGACGCGGATCCAAGGGAGGGCCTGGCGCTCGGCGGCAAGCGCGTCGCGCAGATGCGTGTACTCCTTTTCCCTGGCGAGAAGTTTTTTGCGCGCCACCAGCCATTCGGCCGGCGAAGCGACTTTTTGTTTTTGAGACGTTGCGGTGGTCATGACTGCTTCTCCTTATTGTTTGATGCGGTGCTGCGGGTACGGGAACCGGTGATGCGGCGGATGCGCGCGACGAGCAGGGCGAAGACTCCTCCGCCGGAAGTGACGCTGCCGACGACGAGGGCGGCGCTGGTGAAACATGCGGGGCAAATCATGGCGAGTGCTCCTTTCCAGTTGCGGCGGATGCTAGTGCGGGCGCGCGATCGCGGCGGCTTCGGCGCGGGCGGCCACGCGCTGGTGGATGTAATTCCAGCCGGTGCTGACGCCGGCTTTGTGCTGGTCGATGATCAGGCCGAAACCGGCGTGGGAAAATTTAATGACGGTGACGCCTTTTTCCTCGCTCAAGCGGTACTGAAGATTGTTGGCGACGGGATAGGACATGAACAGCGGGCCGCAGATCTCCAGCAGCGTGGGGCGCTTGATGGCCTGCACCGTGCCCCAATAGTGGCCGTTGCCATTGCCAAGATCGCGGAACCAGCGGCCGCCGGGCCACGGTTCGATGACCATCGCCAGCGGCTGGTGGTCCGGCGTTTCGTTGTAGGGACCGAGCTGCTCGAGCAACGCGTTGAAGGTGGTTTCCAGGTTTGCTTTCACGCGGATTTCCTGTGCGATGTTGAGGGTCAGTCCGTCGAGGCTAACAGCTGCTGTGCTCATGGTTTCTCCTGTCGGTGCGATGGATTTGGTTCGTTACGTAGGACGTTCGGGATTCTCTGCGCGCTCTTTAATTTTCGCCAACTGATGGCGCCAGAAGCGCTCGAAGGTGCCGGTCCATTCATGCAGCGGGCGGATGGCGTCGGCGTTGGTGCGATAGAACATCTGGCGGCCGTCGCGGCGGACGTCAACCAGGCCGACTTCGAGCAGAACGCGGAGATGCTTGGAAACGGAGGGCTGGGCAAGGCCGAGAGAGGCAACGATGTCGTTGACAGGGCGCTCCTGGGCGACGAGGAAAGAAAGGATGTCGCGGCGGCGGGGTTCGGCGACGGCGTTGAAGGCGTCGGAGGTTGTGGAGGCGCGTGGCATGGTCGGAGTATATTCCCATGCGGGAATATGTCAAGAGGAATTTTTGGGGTTTTTTTGGGGGGGGCGTTTTGGGGCTGGGCGGGATGAACGGGTGGGCCAGTTGGGGTGCCCGGTGGTTGCGGGGAGCGAACCTTATAGATTTCTGATGAAGGGCTTAGGACTTTCCCGCCAGCGCGGAGTTAGCGTGGAGATATCGGCTGGCCGCGCGCGAAACGAGCCGGGCCGACGCAGGCGGGATGGCATGACGCTGAATTTGTTCATGGCGATTTGCGTGATTGGGTGCGACGTCCTGATCTATTTTTTGTTTCAGTGGACGCTGGGCGAAAAGGGCCGCACGCGACGGCGACGTCCCAAAGACAAGCGGTGCGCGAACGGCGCGCAAGAGAACGACCTGATCGTTGTGCGGTCGGAAAAGCGTGACAGAGAGAAGCGCGCGAAGGTGCTGACTTACGCCAGGAATGAACTTCAAAAGCGCCCGTGGCCCAGCGCGGATAGCAGGCGTCTCGAGCCAGTCAACGAAGAAATCGCGCACCGCCGCCATGCCGTGGCATTTACCAGTCACAAGCAAAATTCCAAATTAGCTCATTGAAATCCGGCGCCGGAAAAATGGGCTACGCCTGAGTGCTTCGGGAAGATCGTGTTTGGTAGCGGGCGCATAGGCCCTTCCAGGACAAGCCGGAGTGCCTGTGCGACGACTGAACTATTGATCGTCGTCAGAATTGGTGGAAGGGGCGGCGATGCCGGCGCGGTTGAGCAGGCGTCGCAGAGAACGCTCGCCGCCAGCGCCACGCTGTGTTCCGGCGACATTGCCGTCGCGATCGACGACCACGTAGATCGGGTAGACAGTGGCCTGGTACATGGCGGCGAGATTCGTGTCCTCCATCAGGACGATGGGGATGGTGCGCGGATGCGGGTCGAGATATTTTTTGACGGTCTTTTTGGATTCGCCGACGTTGACCGCGAGAACGATGAGGCCTTTGCCGGAGAATTCTTTGGCGATCTGGTCGACGAAATCGGCTTCTTCGGCGCAGAAACCGCACCAGGTGGTCCAGAACTCGAACAGGACGACCTTGCCTTTGATGGATTGATTGGAGAATTTTTCGCCTGTGGTTGTGGTGGCGAAAAAATGCGGCGCGGCTTCCTTATCTGAGTTGGCGGCGGCCGCGAAGACGGAAGCACCAAGGAGGAGGATTGCGAGAACAGGGAGAACGCGGGCAGGTGGGCGCATGGCGGGAATGTAACACAGTTTTATCAATTATGGTTACGTGGCCTAAGGGTAGCAACAGTCAGTGGCGAGAGCCTTTGCGTTTGGATGCAATCGAAGTATTCTCAAGCGGCCGCAATATGGCAAAAAGATCGTGCAAAAGCGTGCGGATATCTGGGCACCCTCGAGTTCTGGCAGCGTGAGAGGAACAAAGTGAAAATTGCAATTGTACTGAGCTTGGCGGCGACGATTCTGCCGCAAACGATCTCTGCAGCGGCGACGGAACGAAGTTCCGTGCAAGAGTGGGCGTCCGAGGCAGCGAGTCTGGAATATCCCGAAACGACGGAAGGGTTGAAAAAACTTCTTGGGGATTGGCTTATGGCCATGAAGTCGGGTGATCTAGCCAAGAGCGATGCAATCCTTAAGGGCTTTGTGATTCCGGATCACGCCATTTGGTTTGCAAACACCTTTGGTTACTCCGACGGGCCGAGCCTTGAAGTCGCATTCAGCCAGCTACAGCCGGGAAGTGAGGACCGGTGGAAAATGTTCGGATTTCGTTCCATCGAAGCGGAGCGGTTGGTGGTGAACGTGAGCGCCTACGCAAAACCCGGTGACACACAAAATGCACTGCTCGCGGCAGCATTGACGGCGGAAAAGCAACCGACCACTTTTTACTGCGCGGAATTAGTTAAATCGGGGGATGAAACCGCAAGATCGAGGATCGGGTGCTTTGTCTATGTAGCCGGCGGATTTCGTTTTTTGGATCAAGGAGTCTTGCAGGCGCTCAGCACGGCGCCGCGGTCCACAGGCCCGAGAAAATTGCGCTTGTTACGAGACGCGCCGGGGTCAAAGCTGATTCAAACCGTGCTGCCCACCTATCCGGACGATGTCAAAAAAAACAAAGTGGAGGGGGTCGTTCGGCTGTATATCGAGATTCAAAAAGATGGCGCGGTGGGAGCGGTGTATGTGATGGACGGGGACCCGCGACTGTCTGCGGCAGCCGTTGCCGCCGTCAAACAGTGGCGGTACGAGCCAAGGATCGTGGACGGTAATCCGGTGGATACTCGCATTATCGTGGAAATACCCTTTCGGTTGGATCCCTAAGACACGTTATGCATGACGATCACACAGAAAACGGTCTACGAGAGACACGGAAGCGGGCAGGCTGGTAAAATAAGTGGATATGTTGAACCAAATTGCGGGATTTGATGCGAGCGGGCTGCGGCATCCGCGGAAGAAGACGTATGGCGTGAAGGTGGGCCACGTGCAGGTGGGCGGAGGCGCGCCGATCGTGGTGCAGTCGATGACCAACACGGATACGGCGGATGTGAAGACGACGCTACAGCAGACGCTGGAACTGGCGGAAGCGGGCAGCGAGATTGTGCGCTGGACGGTGAACGTGCCGGAAGCAGCGGCGGCGGTGCCGGAGATCAAGAAGCGGCTGATGGATGCGGGCTGCAACGTGCCGATCATCGGCGATTTCCACTACAACGGGCACGTTCTGCTGACGAAATATCCGGCTTGCGCGGCGGCGCTAGACAAATACCGGATCAATCCGGGGAACGTGGGCGCGGGGCAGCGGCGCGATGAGCAGTTTTCGACTATCTGCAAAGTGGCCGTGGATCATGGCAAGCCGGTGCGCATCGGCGTGAATGGCGGTTCGCTGAACCAGGAACTGGTGATGTTGAAGATGCAGGAAAACACGGACCAGAACCTGGGGAAAGAAAGCGAAGAGATTATCAATGATTGCATGGTGCTTTCGGCGCTGCAGTCCACGGAGTTGGCGCTGGAGAGTGGATTGCGGAACGACCAGATTATTATTTCGTGCAAGACTTCGCGGCCGCGGGATTTGATTACGGTGTATCGCGATTTGTCTGGCAAAACGCAGCAGCCGCTGCATCTGGGATTGACCGAAGCGGGGATGGGGATGAAGGGGCTGGTGTGGTCGTCGGCGTCGCTGGGCGTGCTGCTGGCGGATGGGATTGGAGATACGATCCGGATTTCGCTGACACCAAAGCCGGGCGGAGATCGTCGCGAGGAAGTTTATGCGTGCTGCGAATTGCTGCAGGCGCTGGGGCTGCGGTCGTTTTCGCCGAGCGTGACGGCGTGCCCGGGATGCGGCAGGACAACGAGCACAACGTTTCAGGAACTGGCGGAGCGGACGCAGGATTATATTCGCGAGATGATGCCGACGTGGAAGACGCAGTTTGACGGCGTGGAGACCATGACGCTGGCGGTGATGGGATGCATCGTGAACGGGCCGGGGGAGTCGAAGGCCGCGAACATCGGGATCAGCTTGCCGGGAACGGGCGAGGCTCCGCGGTGCCCGGTTTATATTGATGGGCAGAAGGCGATGACTCTCGAGGGGACGTACGACGAGCTGGCGGTGGCGTTCAAGAAATTGCTGGATGATTATGTGAGTACGAAATATCCGCGGAAAACGGCGGAAGTGGCGGGGCGGTAAGATCGTTCGGATGAAGTTGCTTGCGGATGGGTGAACAGGCTAAGGCCCGTTCTACGTTGAGTGTGATAGGTTGAGGCTGGAAGCGACGATTCGAGTGCCAGATGCGCGAGACTGCGGGTGAGCCGATGCAGAACAATGAAATTATCTTCGCCGTTCAAGAATCGCCGGAAGGTGGGTATGAAGCCCGAGCGCTCGGGTATTCGATATTTACGCAAGCTGAGACACTCGACAAGCTGAAGACGTCGATTCGAGATGCTGTTTCGTGCCATTTTGAAGAGCCAGAAAAACCGCGCGTAATCCGCCTGCATATCGTGAAGGATGAGGTCATTCCGGCTTGAGACTTCGTCGTGACGTCAGTGGTCACGACCTTGCTCGCGCTCTCGCAGAATTTGGTTATGTGGTCACACGCCAAGCGGGGAGCCACATGCGATTGACATCCAAGAGCAGAGGGACCGAACATCACGTAACGATCCCAGCGCATGATCCGATCCGGGTTGGCACCTTGTCCCAGATTTTGAGTGATGTTGCAGCTTATTTGGATATTTCACGAGACGAACTGAGTGAAAAGCTATTCGGATAACCCGTTGCATGGTTATGTGAGGACGAAGTATCCGCCCAAAATTGCGGAGGCTGCGCGGGAATCTAAAAACGCCGTGCGGGCTTTATGCTGAAGCGCGTCGCAATTGATCTCGGCATTGTTCTGGGCGTGGCACTGCTCGGAATTGGTTATTTGTAGCTGAGGGACTATCAGGCCCGGCGCCAAATGAGAAAAGACGCCGGAGCTTTTATTGGCGGCGCAAGCCGATGAACTTCAGGCTTTAGGTGAAGTGAATATTGAGCCGACAGATCTGAATTTTGCAAAACTAAAGACCCAACTGCACGAACCTAGCCTGATCAAAGACGGGCGGCAGCATACCACGCTAGTTGGTTGGGCTTGCGCAGCTGAAAACTGCGCCATTCTTGCATCATTCCAAGTCCCTCTCGGGCAAGAAATCTCCCAATCTGAGATTCCAATCTCAATAATGATGTTAGCCCCAGTCAGTGCAAGACAGCCGCGTCTTGGCATTGACAATGTTTATCTGGGCGAGAAAATCGATGAAATCAAAGCACATTTCCCAGGCCAGAGGATCGATCGTTCGCACGGGCGAAATCGAGTATCGCTCGCGAAAGACTGGGATCTGACGTGGGCAGGAGGGCATCAAGTTTCTCTGCTACTGCTCAGCCGGAGCGTTTCCGGATCGTAGAGCAACTTGGGCTTCAGCCCCCACCCTCCAGAAGAAAATGATAAAATTGCCAGTTCGCGCGTAGGGAGGAGTGTCACTTGAAAATTTCGAGGGAAGATGTGGTGCGGGTGGCGGAGCTGGCGTATCTCGACTTAAGCGAGGCGGAGCTGGAGACTTACCGGGCGCAGATTGATGAGATTCTGGAGTACATCGGGAAATTGAACGAGCTGGATACGGCGAATGTGGAGCCGATGGCGCAGGTGTTGGCGGACGACCAGACGGCGGATGCGACGTTGCGGGAGGATGTAGTGATGGCTTGTGCTGCGGCCGAGGAGATTTTGAAGCAGGCGCCGGATGCGGAGGGGAAATACTTTCTGGTGCCTAAGGTTATAGAGAGGTAGAGGAGGTAAAGGAGGTAAAAGAGGTAAAGGAACGGAGGGGGCTTCGCGGGTTGGGCCGGGGCCATTTAAAGCGGAGTTTTACCACCCTCCTTCGCCGCTAAAGACGCGGCTACGGCGGGCAAGCAGGGGACACGGAGAGATGGAGGCAAGACGCGGTGGTTGAGATCCTTCAGGTCGCAGAAGACGCGACCTTCAGGATGACAAGGCACCCCTAACTGACGCGATCTTCGGGATGACAATGTTTCGGTGATCGCGATGAACGGTTGATGCGGACGACGGTAACAGCGGATGGGCAGCCGGTGGGCAGAGGACACTGAGGAGACGGAGAGCGGATGGGAAACGGTTGGACGATCAGCAGCGTGAAAGAGGCCCTGGCGACGAAGAAGGTATCGGCGCGGGAAGTGGTGGCGGAGCACTATGCGCGGATTGGGGAAAAGAATAAGGAGGTGAATGCGTATTTGACGCTGTGCGAGGAGCGGGCTTATGCGCAGGCGGAGCGGATTGACGCGGATGTGGCGGCTGGGAGGCCGCTGCCGGCGCTGGCGGGTGTGCCGATTGCGGTGAAGGATACGATCAGCACGCGGGGCGTGCGGACGACTTGCAGCTCAAAGATTTTGCATAACTACATTCCTCCGTACGACGCGACGGCGGTGAACCGCTTGGAAGCGGCGGGCGCAGTGATACTGGGCAAAACGAATTGCGATGAATTCGCGATGGGGAGTTCGACAGAGAATTCCGCGTTTGGCGTGACGCAGAATCCGGCAGCGCCTGGTTGCGTGCCGGGCGGATCGAGCGGGGGATCGGCGGCGGCCGTGGCGGCGGACATGGCGGTGGCAGCGCTGGGAACGGACACGGGCGGTTCGATTCGGCAGCCCGGAGCGTTCTGCGGGATTCCGGCGATGATGGGTAGTTACGGACGCGTGTCGCGGTATGGATTGATTGCGTTTGCGTCGTCGCTCGACCGGATTGGACCATTGGCGCGGAAGGTGGAGGACGTGGCGGCGGTGCTGCAGGTGATGGCGGGGCGCGATCCGAACGATTCGACTTCGACGACAGCTCCGGTGGAGGACTACGCGGCGGAATTGAACAAACCTGTGAAGGGGATGAAGATCGGAATCCCGAAGGAATATTTCGGCGAAGGAATGGACGCGGGGGTTCGCGAAAAGATTGAAGCCGGAATTGAAGTGCTGCGGAAGCTGGGATGCGAACTGGTGGAGATCCGGATGCCGCACACGGATTATGCGATCGCGACCTACTACATTATCGCGACAGCGGAGGCGAGCTCGAACCTGGCGCGGTATGACGGCGTGCGATATGGATTACGGGAAGAGGGCGACACGCTGGTTTCGACGTACCGGAAGACGCGCGGTGCGGGATTTGGGGCCGAGGTGAAGCGGCGGATTGTGCTGGGGACCTATGTTTTGTCGGCGGGATATTACGATGCGTATTACCTGAAGGGGCAGAAGGTGCGGGCGTTGATTGCGAAGGATTTCCGGGAAGCGTTTGCGAAGGTGGATGCGATTGTGACGCCGACTTCGCCTGTGCCACCGTTCAAGCTGGGGGAGCGGACGAACGATCCGCTGCAGATGTATCTTGCTGATATTTATACGGTTACGGGGTCATTGGCGGGGTTACCGGGGATTTCGGTTCCTTGCGGGAAGATTGGTGGGAAATTGCCGGTGGGGTTGCAGATTTTTGGGCCGGCTTTCGCGGAGGCGCAGGTTTTGCGGTTGGCGAATGCGTTTGAGGTGGGTGGAGGGGCTGAGGTCTGAATCGGGTGCGTCTGTCATCAGTAATCGGTAATCAGTAATCGGACTGAAGCTAGCAGCTAGCAGGAACCCGCCTTCGCCGCTAAAGGCGCGGCTACGGCGGGCTGGCGCTAGATGGAAAAGGCAAGAAGGCGGCCTGCCCTTCGAGAAAGGTTCTCATGGTAAAAGCCGCCCCTACACTGTGAAGACGACATACCTTTCGGGAAAGAACCTCAGGGTAAAAAGCCACACGGACACTATGGGATTGGATGCGATACGAGAGAAGTTGCGGTTGGCGCAGACGGGATTTTGCCGGGTTGCGGATAGGATTGGTGCGGAGGAGTGGGCGGAGCAGCCGGGGCGCGAGGCGTGGTCTGCGGCGGAACTGGTGGCGCACCTGGTGGTTGTGGAGCGCGGGGTGATCGGGAAGGCGGATAGCGTGATACGAAAGACGCCGCTGGCAATTCCCTTCTCCCAGCGGATGCACCTGCCGATCTGGCTGGTGGAGGCGCGGGTGATTCGCCGAAAATCGCCGCTGCCGCAGGATGAAAGTTTGCTGGCGGAAAAAGAGACGATGCTGGGGACGCTGCGCGGCGCGAGGGAACGGACACTGGCCTTTCTGGACGAAACAGAGAAGCGAGATTTGAGCGTTTACCGGTGGCGACACCCGTTTTTGGGGATGCTGACCACGTATGACTGGATGCAAATGATCGCGGCGCACCAGAACCGGCACCGGAAACAGATGCAGGAAATCATTGAGAAGCTCTCCCGAAAGTAGTAGGAATTTCACAACTTAGGTACGATTTTGCATATCCGAGGCCTGTCAGTTCTGACAGGGGCTAACAGCGAAGACTTCCCGAAAACCGACAAAAAGCCTTGTTTCCACAGGGATTTTAAAAAGTACTAGAGAAATGGTTTAACGGTATTTAAACGGAACGACTATTGCTCTTGTAATTTGCATCCTCTAACCTGCGAGGAGCATCACAAGAACGGTGATGACAGAGCAGGGGAGGATGAACGTGAGGCAACCCTTGGTTACTGTTAAATCGAGCCAGAAGATTTTCACCGACGCGGAAGTGGCCAGCCTGACCGGCATCTGCGTGGATCACCTGCACAATTTCGCGCGCAGCCGGCATCTTGGGATGATCGCGCGCGCGGCGGAAGCGGCGGGAGTGACGGCGGATCAATGGCTGTTCACACTGTCTGACCTGATGGTTCTGGTTACGTTGTTCCCGCGCTGCAGCCACTAACGGAAGCACCCGGCCCAAGGGAGGGCCTGCCCTCTCCCCCGTTTTTCGGTATCAGACGATCCCAGATAAATCGGCGAACTTGCTAATAAGAATGGTCCGGCGCTATGCTGCTTGCATACGCGGCTGGTGTGGCGCGTGTACAGAGGGCTGACATGAAAGTCAGCGCTACATCGCGTCACACGGTATTGTGCCTGGGTTTCATGGGTCGCCGACACATCCACGGGTTCTGCTTTAGTAGCTTCCTTCTAAGTTTGTGCCTGATTTTGCCGGGGTTCGCCGCCGCCCCCAAACTTCCATCCAACCAACAATCGCAAGGCAGCACCGCTCCCCCCAACGTCAAGAAAAGCGATGTATATCCCCGGGGCATGAAGTTGATGCTGACCGACGGGACGTTTCAACTGGTGCGCGAATACCAGCGGAATGGGGATCACGTGCGGTATTTCAGCGTGGAGCGGGGCGCCTGGGAGGAGTTGCCCGCCTCGATGGTGGACTGGGCGGCGACGGCGAAGACGGAAGCGGAGGCGGAAAAGGATTCCGCGGCGCTGGTGGAAAAAGTTCGTACACAGGAACAAGCGCGGCACATGGACGACGTGACGGATATTGACGCCAGCCTGCGCGTGGGTGAGGGAGTGTTTTTGCCAGAGAGCGAAGGGATGTTTGTGGTGGAAGGGAAATCGATCCGGGTGCTGGACCAGGCCGGGTCCGCGGTGAAGACGGACAAAATGCGGGTGGTGGCGCAGGTACTTTCGCCGGTGCACATGGTGCCGGGGAAGCAGACCGTGGTGATCCAGGGAACGCGCGCGTTCCTGCGGATAAAGACCACGCATCCGGAATTTTATTTGCGGGAGCCGCCGCCGGACAAGGACCGGGTGAGCGTGATCCAGCACAGCGGGAAGCCGGGGGATTCCGGGCCGGACGTGGCGCTGATCCGCGTGAAGGTGGAAAAGCACCAGCGGGTATTGGAGTCGATCAACACCTTGTTTGGCGAGGCCGTGCAGCAGACGGTGAATGAGGTGCCGGTGCAGAGGTGGGATGTGGCGCCGAATGTTTACCGGTTCACGTTGAGCGAAGCGTTGCCGCCGGGGGAGTATGTGTTGGCGGAGATGCTGGCGGATGGATTGAATTTGTATGTGTGGGATTTTGGGGTGGATGAGGCGGGGCAGGTTGGGAAGTGATTTTTTTAGGAGCGGCGCCAGGGGAAAATTGAGGGGAGAGATTGCGCGAGTGGATGTGCCGCCCCGCCGGGGCTGGAACGTGATTGGGGTTGGGGGCCCAGGGCTTGCGCCCTGGGCTATTTTTTTTCGCGCCGATGGCGCTGGTTGGGTGGGAGAGGGCGAAGAAGAATTTGGGGTTCATGAGGTGGGGAATGAATAGGTGCGCCGATAGACAGGCGAGGGTAGGACTTTAGGTTGAGATCCTTCAGCTATCCTTATCGGATAGCTTCAGGATGACAAGTTTGAAATGAAATTTAAATTTAGCGTGCAGTGGAGTGTGTGGAGTTGGGGTTAGCGTTTGGTGGAGTGGGCGGGGGCGAAGACTTCGGTTAGGAGGTGGAGGACGTCGGAGATGCGGAAGGGTTTTTGGAGGCGGCGGGCTTCGGGGGGAAGATTGCCTCCCTCTTCGCTGACGAGATCACCGGACATATAGATGACTTCGGGTTTGTTTTCACCGGCGGCGATTTTGAGGCGCTGGGCGACACCGTAACCATCGGCGTTGGGGCCGGAGCCGGAGAGTTTCAGGTCGCAGAGAATGGCGTCGTACTTGGTGCCGAGCATCAGGCTCATGGCCTGTTCGGCGGTGGCAGCACAATCCACTTTCAATCCATAGGCGGCAAGGCCTTCGGTGAGGAGCATGCGAATGCTCTCTTCATCGTCGAGAACGAGAAGGGTGTGTTTGGCGAAGGCGTCGAGCGTGGGGACAAAGCGTTCGCCGGAGCCGGAACCGGAATCGAGTTTGCCGGAGGGACGCCGGGTGGTTTCTGGTCCGGCAACGGGCAGCGAAACGGTGAAGGCCGCGCCACCCGCGGGGAGCGAAGAGGCTTCAATGTTGCCACCGTGCTCGCGGACGATAGACATGCAGATGCTGAGGCCGAGTCCGGTGCCGCCGCCGGGACGCTTGGTGGTGAAAAAGGGATCGAAGAGTTTGGGAAGAGTTTCCGGCTTGATGCCGACGCCATCGTCCTGAACGGTGACGAAAACGCGAGTGGCGGAATGGCTGAGGCGGATCTGAACGCGGCCGGACTGGCGAACGTCGCGGATGGCGTGTTCGGCGTTGCTGATGAGGTTGAGGAAAATCTGGATGAGCTGGTTGGCGTCGCCGACGATGAGCGGAAAGCTGGGGACGGATTGAAATTCGACTTCAACGTTGTTGCGGCGGAGGGAGTGTTCGTGCAGCTGCAGCGTGCGCTCGATGACCATGTTCATATCGAGAGCTTTTTTCTGCGGCGAGGCGGGGCGCGAAAATTCCAAAAGATTCTGGACGATGCGGGCGGCGCGGCGGGCCTGGCGATGGGTCATTTCGAGCTGGCGGCGCGTGTTTTCGTCGACGCCCTGGCGATCGCGGAGAAGTTCACTGGCGCCGAGAATGGCGGTGAGCGGATTGTTGAGTTCGTGGGCGACGCCGGCGAGCATCTGGCCCATTGCGGCGAGTTTTTCCGCTTGAATTAGCTGGCTTTCGAGGCGCTTGACCTCGGTGACGTCGCGGCCGGAGACAACCGCGCCTTCGATAACGCCCTCTGCGTTGAAGAGCGGGCTGAAATTGCATTTGAGGCTGCGCCATTCGCCCTGTTTGTGGCGGACGCGGACTTCGATGGAGCCAAATTTCAGTTTTCCGGAAGTTAGATCGTCGAAGAGCGCAATCATGGCCGGACGATCGTCGGCGTGCGTGCGTTCGCCGAAGGTGAGGCCGATGACTTCGGAGGCTTCGTAGCCGAGGACATCTTTGAAGCGGGGGCTGACGAAGGTGTAACGGCGGTCGGGATCGACGACGAAGATGAGGTCGGGGAAGCTGTCCACCAGGCGGCGAGCGAACTCCTGCTGCTGGTGGAGCTGCTTTTCCATGGCGCGGCGTTCGGTGAAATCCACGAGCGCGCCTTGATAGCGGATGATGCGGCCGGCGGCGTCGCGAACGGCGGAAGTGGTGTTGAGGCAGTAGACGGGCTGGCCGTCTTTGCGGCGAAGAGTGATTTCGCGGCCGTGGGGGCCGGATTCGCGATGGACTTCGCGGGCCAGGGCGTCACGCTGCAGGCTGTCGACGAACACTTCCGTGACTTTCTTGGCGAGCAACTCCTCCTTGGAGCGATAACCGAGCATATTGACGAGCGCGGGATTCACTTCGAGGATTTTGTCTTCCGGAGTGACGATGTAGATGCCTTCCTGAAGATTTTCGAATAGCTCGGTGAAGCGGGCTTCGCTGCGCTTCATGGCCGTGATATCGCGGGCGAGCACGGTGACGCCGTGGACTTCCTCGCCGCGGATCATCGCGTGGGCGACGCAATCGAAGAAGTAGATCATGTTGCGCTTCTTGAGGCGGACCTGCACGATGCCGGACCAGATGCGGCGCTCGATGAAGCGGGACTTCAGAGTTTCGAGGACTTCGAGGGGATGGCCATCGGAGTCTTCAAAAAAATCGGTGAGGCGGCCGCCGATGATTTCCTGGAAGGGCTGGCCCACGAGATCGGAGAAACTACGATTGACGGCGCGGATTTCGCCGTCGAGGCCCATGGCGAGAAGAATGTCGTCGAAAGAATCGATCAGGTCGCGAAAGCCCTGCTGCGACTTGGAGATCATGGAGAAGAGATGGTGGAGCTGCTGATCGCTCGGGAGCGTGGCGTCTTTTTGATCGAGGCCGCGGACCAGGCCTTTTAACTCGGCAATTTCGTGGGTCTTTTTCCAGACGTAGACGCCGAGGAGCGCGACCAGAACGACCAGGCCGATGGGCAGCGCTTCGAGATGGAGATTGGAGGCGCGGAGCCAGTCCCAGGACATCCACGCGAAAACGGCGCTGACGAGAAAGAGGACGAAGAAGGTGAGGCGCCAAAGTTCGTGCTGGCGCTTTTCAAAATTTTCGACACGTTCGGACAAGGGAGGGCGTGCGTCTCGCGGGGAGAGCTTGGGGGAAACGTCCGGATTCGACTCGGGCTGCATGGATCCAGTCCACCGGGAGACGTTGCAATTGGCCGTGTACGGCGATTCTTCATCATAAGAAGGATACGGGAGGAGCAGCAAGTGGGTTGGAGCGGGCGGGTTCCTGCGCCATACCTGTACGAAGGGGCAGAATGGGAAAAATGCGGGCGGCGGGGGGAGGCGGTTAGTAGATGGCGGGGTCGGGGTGCTGTTTGCGCCAGTCGGCGGCGAGTTGATTGGCTTGGGCGATTTGGGCGGGGGTCATTTCCAGCTGGATGTGGGCGGCGTTCTCGGGGACCCGAGCCAAGGTGTACCACATCAGGGCTTGGACGTAGTCTTGTGGAACGCCTTCGCCTGACTCGTAGAGTATTGCCAATTCATTCCTGGCGCCTCCTGCGCCGCCACGATCCGGAACGTGTTCCGCGGCGCGGCGAAGCCAAAGAACAGCCTGGGAATAATCCTGTTCGACGCCAAGACCCCATTCATAACGGGAACCGAGTTCTTCCTCTGCGTCTACGTTGCCGGCTTCGGCGGCTCTGCGAATCCACTTTAAAGATTCGACTTCGTCGGTGACGCCGAACCAGAGATGGTCGCGAAATGCGACGCCGAGCCAGAATTGGGCTTCGGGTACACCGGATTCGGCGCCGCGCCAGAGGCAGCGTTCGTGCTCTAAATTGTCCGAACCAGCTCGTTGGCCGCAGAGAAAATATTCGGCTGGAGCGTAGCCCTGGTCGGCGGATTTCTGGAACCAGAACGCGGCCTTTTGCATATCGAGCGGAAGAAGCTTGCCGTATTCGTAGATTGTTCCGAGGCGGTATTGGGCTTCGGGGTCGCCGGACTCGGCGATGGAAAAGAGGGCTTGCCAGTCTTCGGGTTGGAGCGCGGGCAGGCGGAGGATTTCCGCGAGGCGGGGGTCGGAGGTGGGCGAGGTTTGGGCGGGGAGGCAGACGAAGAGGGAGAGGAAAAGAACGGATGGGACTCTGGCGCGGTGAAGCATGGTGTCCCCTTACGGGGGAATGATAGGCGGGGGATTTGGGGAATGGAAGTGAATTTTTGGGTAGGTGTGGAGTTGGATATGAGGGGCCGCGGGCAGATCAGAAAAGGCGGGGCTCGTGGGGCGAAAGGCAGATCCCTCGTCCCGCAGAAGGCGCGGGAGTCGGGATGACAGTTCGGCAGGGCCGCGCAACTGAGAAGGGATGTTCGTCGAACTTAATCGAACCAGATTGTGGCTAGAGGCCGGACTGGAGTTGGGCTATGCCGGCTTTGGAGATGAGGACGTCGTCTTCGGATTTGCCGCCGCTGAAGGCGGCGATGAGGTGGCCGTTTTTGCCGGGGACGATTACGCCGCCCTGCCAGCCGACTTCCCCGATCATTGCGGGACGCACCTGGCTGCCGCTGTCCTTGAGGGTTTCCGCCATTTCGGAGGCTTTGGCATAGGCAATGGCGAGGAGGTTCGAGCCGTTATCTTTTTCCTTGGGTGGCTTGGTCATGCTGCCGACAACCGCCATGCGCGAGCTCCAGGATTGAATGGGAGTGCCTTCGAAATAGGCGACGACGGCGACGCCCACGATATTCATTTCTTCGGCGCGTTTGCGCATGGCCTGCAGCGCGGGGCCGGCGAGGCTTTCGAAAGTGGGCGAAGAGGAAAGACCTTTAGCGAATGTTGGATCCATTTTGGCGATGTCCACACGGAAGCTTACCGAGGCGGAGGTTGGAAAAGCAAGGGGAACGCGCTGCGTGACGCGTCCGGTGGCGGCCCATTCGGCGCCGCGCTGAAATGTGGTGATGAAGCCTTCGCAACTGAGCGCGGCAACATCGTGGCCGAGCGTGGTGTGGAAGACACGGCCTTTGCCATACGTGAGAACCATGAGCATGGGTTCATCGCGGCCGGAGCCGTTATTGGCGGGATCGGAATGGGCGGTGGCGAGCACGGTGATGTGGCCGCCGGGGCCGCGAAGGGCGGCGTAGAGTTCGTCTGTATTGTGCATCCAGACGGGCGGCAAACCTTTCATGATTGGATGATTCGGGGTGCGGGTTTCAACGGGAAAGGGGAGACGTGCGCCGTGGCGTCCGGCGGGGCCGGGAGCGGGATCGGAGACGAGCTTGCCATCCTTGAAGTACCAGGCGGGGCCGGCGGATTCGGTGCGGCCGCGCCAGCCGCCGATGCCGATCATTTCGTTGAAGGCGGGCCAATTGGGGAAAGCATTGTCTGCGGCGTGGACCACGACGAGCCCGCCGCCGTTTTTGACGAACTGATCGAATTGCTCTCGGAGATCGGCGGGCCAGTCTGGACCGTCGTAATTCATGACGATGACTTTGTATTTGGAAAAGTCCGGATGGAAATTGGAGAAGTCTTCACTGGAGCGGGGCGAGGTGGTGACGGTGACCTGAAAAATTCCGGCGTCGTCGAGCTCCTGTTTCAGGATGCGCGTGGTGAGCTGCCAGTCGTGATACGGGCCGGCGGATTGGCCGTCGATGAGGAGGACGGGGATGGGAGCTGCGAGGGATGGAGAGATCAGGAAAACAGAGGCGAGGATTAGGAGAAGGATGCGATTCATTGGAAGGCTCCCTGGATGCGGGGGAATCGTATCACTGGAAGCGGAAAGAATTAAGAATTACCACAGAGGTAGCAGATGGGCCGCAGAGGGAACTGAGGATTTTGCGAGGAAGGTCGAATCGCGCGGGGGTGCGGGTGCACAGGCAGGAGTGCCTGTGCCACAGGAGGCCGGGCCCTTCGGGAAGACTCAGGGCAGGCAAGTCCGGCCCCTACAGAGTGGGGAGGGTTATTTCCAGGCGCCTTGGAGGCGACGGAGGAGGAGGAGTTCGCCAAGGTGGTAGGCGTTGTGGTCGGCGAGGAGGAGGGCTTCGCGGAGGACGGTTTGACCGGAGCCGTGGGGGACCGGTGCGAAGAGATCGGTTTTTTTGTTTTGGACGAGTTTGATCATGGCGCGGAGATCGGCGCGGAAGGATTGGATGGAATGGTTCCAGGATTTGGCGTTGGGAGGGATGGGAGATTTCGGCCAGTAGCCTTCGGGCCATTCGGGCGAGACGTGTTTGGGGTTGCGGGTGAATTCGAGAATGTCTGATTGGGCGAGGCGCATGTGATCGAGGACCTGCCACGGAGAATGGGCGGCGCCTTTGGGGACGAGGCCATGGAGTTTGATGGGCCAGTTTTTGACGGCGTCGTCAAAGGTGATGTGGGCGTGGCCGCCTTCGAGGAGTTCCGTCAGGTGGGCGGGGAGGGATTTTTTAGTTTTCATGGTTTGGGTGTCTGGATTTGGGATTGTGTTTGACGGTGATTGGATGTTGGGTTGGGGGATTTGTTAGACGGGAGAAGAAGAAAAGGATAACGCAGAGGCGCGGAGGGCGCGGAGATGCGCGGAGACGGAAACGGAGTGGAAGAGACCGGAAAGCACGAAGAAAAAGCGCCCGCTTCGGAAAGCGGCCGCTACAAAAAAGCGTCCCGGTTTTGGCGGGACGCTTGGTCATACGTTGCGCAGAGGGCCGGGCGAGCCCGGCCCCTACAAGTGGGTGCTGATTAGTCCTGGCCTTCGGTGGCGGCGGCTGCGTCGGCTTCGTCGTCTTTGCTGCTGAGGAAGTCGAGGCTGGCGGCATCCTCGGCGGCAGCGAAGTCGGCGGCTTCGGGAAGTTCCTCGACCGGAGGCGGAACGGGAACTTCGGTGAGCAGCTGCAGGCTGCGGTAGTGTTCGAGACCCGTGCCGGCGGGAATGAGCCGGCCCATGATGACGTTCTCCTTCAAGCCGCGGAGGTAATCCACTTTTCCGGCGACGGCCGCTTCGGTGAGGACGCGGGTGGTCTCCTGGAAGCTGGCGGCAGAGATGAACGAGTCTGTAGAGAGCGACGCCTTGGTGATACCAAGGAGCAGCGGACGGCCGGTTGCGGGACGTCCTCCCTCGGCGATGACACGATCGTTTTCCTCGCGGAAGCGGAACTTGTCCACCTGTTCCTCGAGGAGGAACGTGGTGTCGCCGACGTCTTCGACCTTGACCCAGCGCATCATCTGGCGGGAGATGGTCTCGATGTGCTTGTCGTTGATGTTGACGCCCTGCAGGCGGTAGACCTCTTGAATGGCGTTGACGAGGTAGGCCTGGGTGTACTTTTCGCCCAGAACCGCGAGCAGGTCGTGGAGGTTGAGCGGTCCGTCAATGAGCGCTTCACCAGCGCGGACGTGCTCGCCTTCCTGAACGTTGATGTGCACGCCGCGCGGGATGGCATATTCCTTGGAAGTTTTGCCATCTTCGCTTTCGACGTAGATTTTGCGCATGCCCTTGGCGATTTCGCCGTAGCGGACGGTGCCATCGATTTCTGAAATGACGGCGGGATCCTTGGGCTTGCGGGTTTCGAAGAGCTCGACGACGCGCGGGAGACCACCAGTAATGTCTTTCGTCTTGGTGGTTTCGCGCGGGATCTTCGCGAGCACGTCTCCGGCCTGGACTTCATCGCCATCCTGCACCATCAAGTGGGCACGGGAAGGCATGAGGTACTTTTTGCGGACCTTGCCGGAAGAATCGCGGACGAGGATCGCGGGCTGATGCTTTTCGTCACCCGGGGGAAGCGTGACGACGAGCTGCGAGAGGCCGGTGACTTCGTCGACCTGTTCCTCGATGGTGAGACCCGGACGGAGATCGTCGAACTTCACCGAGCCCGCGGTTTCCGTGAGGATCGAGAAGGTGAAGGGATCCCATTCGGCGAGGATCTGGCCCTGATTGACGGTGTCGCCGTCCTTGACGCGCAAGCGCGCGCCGTAAACGACGTGGTAGCGTTCCTTTTCGCGGTTCTTGTCGTCGAGAATCACGACGAGACCGGAACGGTTCATGGCGATGGCAGCGCCGCCGCGGCCTTCGACGTGACGAAGGTCAACGAACTTGACGATGCCGTTGTTCTTGGCTTCGAGCGTGGAACGCTCGCTGACGCGCGTTGCCGCGCCGCCGATGTGGAACGTACGCATGGTGAGCTGCGTGCCGGGTTCGCCGATGGACTGCGCGGCGATGACGCCGACGGCTTCGCCCATTTCCACCATGCGACCCGAGGCGAGGTTGCGGCCATAACAGAGGGCGCAAACTCCGCGACGGGATTCGCAGGTGAGCACGGAACGGATGCGGACGCGCTCGATACCCGCGGCCTGGATCTGGTTGGCGAGTTCCTCGGTGATTTCCTGGTTGAGGTCGACGATGATGCCGCCCTCGAAGTCCTTAATTTTCTCGAGGGAAACGCGGCCAACAACGCGATCGCGCAACGGTTCGACTTCGACGCCGGCTTCGATGATGGGCTCGACGTAGATGCCGTCGGAGGTGCCGCAGTCGTACTCGTTGATGATGACGTCCTGGGCCACGTCCACGAGGCGGCGGGTGAGATAGCCGGAGTCAGCGGTTTTGAGCGCCGTATCGGCCAAGCCCTTGCGCGCGCCGTGCGTGGAAATGAAATATTGCAGCACGGTCAAGCCTTCGCGGAAGTTGGAGGTGATGGGGGTTTCGATGACTTCGCCGGAGGGCTTGGCCATCAAACCGCGCATACCGGAAAGTTGGCGGATCTGCTGTTTGGAACCGCGAGCGCCGGAGTCCGCCATGATGTAAACGGGGTTGATGTTGCCGTCGCGGTCCTGAGTTTCCAGGGCCTTGAACATTTCGTCGGCAACTTTTTCGGTAACGTCGCCCCAGATGGCGATGACCTTGTTGTAGCGTTCGCCGTTGGTGATGGCGCCGTCGAGATATTGCTGCTGAACCTTGACGACTTCCTTTTCGGCATTTTCCACCAGCTTGTACTTGTCGCTGGGGATGAGCATGTCGTCAATGCCGATGGAGATGCCGGACTTCGTGGAGTAAGTGAAGCCGAGCGTCTTCAAGTGGTCGAGCAGTTCGACGGTGGATTCCAGGCCAAAGCGCAAGTAGGCGTAATAGACCAGCTGCTGCACGCCCTTTTTCTTGAGCAAGCCGTTGATATACGGCATGTGCTTGGGCAAGTTGGAATTGAAGATGACGCGGCCGACGGTGGTCTGGATGAACTGGCGCTGCATCTTGACCGGTTCGGTGTGCGTAACGTCCTGGTTGTCGAACGCGGTGGTCAGGTCAATGACCTCGCCGGTGTAGCGCAAGCGAATCGGGGTGAGGAGTTCCACCTCGCCGGCTTCGAGAGCCAGCGTGACGTCTTCGGCGGAGCCGAATACGCGGCCTTCACCCTTGGCGCCCGGCTTGTTCTTGGTCAGGTAATAGATGCCGAGAACCATGTCCTGCGAAGGAACGGCGAGCGGCAGACCGTGCGCGGGCGAAAGAATGTTGCGCGAGCTGAGCATGAGCACGGACGCTTCGACCTGGGATTCCGGCGAAAGCGGAATGTGCACGGCCATCTGGTCGCCGTCGAAGTCCGCGTTGAACGCGGTGCAGACGAGCGGGTGAATACGGATGGCCTTGCCTTCGACGAGCTGCGGTTCGAAAGCCTGAATGCCGAGGCGGTGCAAGGTGGGGGCGCGGTTGAGCAGCACGGGATGCTCGCGGATGACATCCTCGAGGATGTCCCACACGACGGCTTCCTGCTGTTCGACCATTTCCTTGGCTTGCTTGATGGTGGTGCAGTGTCCCTGAGCCTCGAGCTTGTGATAGATGAAGGGCTTGAAGAGCTCGAGCGCCATTTTCTTGGGCAGACCGCACTGGTTGAGTTTGAGTTCGGGGCCGACGACGATGACGGAGCGGCCGGAATAATCCACGCGCTTGCCAAGGAGGTTCTGGCGGAAGCGGCCCTGCTTGCCCTTGAGAGTGTCGCTCAAAGACTTGAGCGGGCGGTTGTTGGTGCCGCGCAGCACGCGGCCACGGCGGCCGTTGTCAAACAGCGCGTCGACGGCTTCCTGGAGCATGCGCTTTTCGTTGCGGACGATAACGTCCGGAGCGCGGAGTTCCATGAGCTTCTTCAACCGGTTGTTGCGGTTGATGACGCGGCGATAGAGGTCGTTGAGATCGGAAGTGGCGAAGCGGCCGCCGTCCAGAGGCACAAGCGGGCGCAGCTCCGGCGGAAGCACGGGGATGACGTCGAGAATCATCCATTCGGGCTTGTTGCCGGACTTGCGGAAGGCTTCGAGCACCTTGAGGCGCTTGGCGTACTTGATGCGCTTCTGGAGCGAAGGATCGGCCTTCATTTTTTCGCGAAGGTCGTCAGCGAGCTTGTCGACTTCAACGCGGCGCAGGAGCTCCTTGATGGCTTCGGCGCCCATCTTGGCGACAAACTGCCCGGGATATTCGGTGGCCAGCTTGCGATATTCCTCTTCCTGAAGAACCTGACGCTCCTTCAGGATGGCGACTTCGCCCTGGTCGACGACGACGAAGGCTTCGAAGTAGAGAATGCGCTCGAGGTCGCGCATGGAAATGTCCAGCAGGTAGCCGATGCGGCTGGGCAGGCCCTTGAAGAACCAGACGTGGGAGCAGGGCGATGCCAGCTCGATATGGCCGAGGCGCTCGCGGCGGACTTTGCTGAGTGTGACTTCGACGCCGCACTTGTCGCAAATGACTCCGCGATGCTTCATGCGCTTGTATTTGCCGCACAAGCATTCCCAGTCCGTGACGGGACCGAAAATCTTGGCGCAGAACAGGCCATCCCGTTCGGGCTTGAAGGTGCGGTAGTTGATGGTCTCCGGCTTGGTGACTTCGCCGTGGGACCAGGAGCGGATTTTTTCGGGACTCGCAAGACTGATGCGAATGGAATCGAAGTCCGCAATCAAACTGGCGCGATCATAAGGGCTGCTGCGATACAAGGTTGTTTCCTCCTCCCCAGCTTTCGCCGGGGTTGCGCCTCGATCAGTTTGAAGACTGACCGGGACGGCTGAGAACCGAACTGCTCAAAACCTTCGAACCAAAGAGGCTGGCATGAAAGACCAGCGCTACATTGAGTTTGCTGACGTCTTGCCAAGCATGGGGGCAGCGAGCTGCCCCCCTACAAGGAATGACGATCAGTCGGCTGCTTTTTCGGCGGTCGGCTTCTGGCGCTTCATCAGTTCGACGTCGAGACAGAGCGACTGCAACTCGCGGACGAGCACGTTGAACGATTCGGGAACGCCCGGCTCGATGCCCGGTTCGCCCTTGACGATGGCCTCGTAGATTTTCGCGCGGCCATAAACGTCGTCGGACTTCGCGGTGAGAAGTTCCTGCAAAATGTGAGCGGCGCCATACGCTTCGAGCGCCCAGACTTCCATTTCGCCGAACCGCTGTCCGCCGAACTGCGCCTTACCGCCCAGCGGCTGCTGGGTGATGAGGGAGTAGGGTCCGATGGAACGAGCGTGGATCTTGTCGTCGACCAAGTGCGAGAGCTTGAGCATGTAGATGTAGCCGACGGTGACGGGCTGATCGAACTGCTCGCCGGTCATGCCGTCGAACAGGTTGATCTTTCCGGCGTGCGGCAGGCCCGCGACTTCGAGCAGGTGGCGAATTTCCGCTTCGCGCGCGCCGTCGAAAACCGGCGTGGCGAAGGGAATGCCGTCCTTAAAGCCTTCGGAATATTCCAGCAACTCTTCGTCGCTCAGTTTCGAGAGCGACTTCCAGATTGCCGTATCGGTGAAGACTTCGCGGTACCAGCGGCGAATGGCTTCGGCTTTCACTTCCTTGCTCAGCAGGCGCTTGAGGCTGTTGCCGAGTTCCTTGCCGGCCCAACCCAAGTGCGTTTCGAGAATCTGACCGACGTTCATACGCGAAGGAACGCCGAGCGGATTCAGAACGATTTCCACCGGCGTGCCATCCGGGAGAGAAGGCATATCTTCCTCCGGAACGACGCGCGCGATGACGCCCTTGTTACCGTGGCGGCCGGCCATTTTGTCGCCGATGGAGAGCTTACGCTTCATGGCGATATAGACCTTGACCAGCTTGATGACGCCCGGGGGCAGTTCGTCGCCCTTCTTGAGTTTTTCCTTGCGCTCCTCGGTGATCTTGCGGAGCACGTCGATCTGGCGCGAGGTCATTTCCTCGATCTCTTCGATCTTTTCGATCAGGAGAGGATCCTTTTCGTTGAGCTTCAAGCGCTTGAGGTTGCGCGTGGAGATCTTTTCGATCAGGTCGCGGATGAGTTCGACGCCCTTGGTGAGGAGGCGCTTGTTGGTTTTTTCGTCGTGCAGGTCGGCCTGGAGAATCTTGCCGCCCAGCAGGTCTCCCAAGCGCTTGAGGCGCTCGTCGGTGAGAATGCGGATTTCATCGGCGAGGTTGCGCTCCAGCTTGAAGACTTGCGCGGCTTCGATGGCCTTGTGGCGCTCGTCTTTTTCTCCGCCCTTGCGGGTGAAGATCTTGACGTCGACGATGGTACCTTCGATGCCCGGTGGGCAATAGAGAGAAGCATCGCGAACGTCGCCGGCTTTTTCGCCGAAGATGGCGCGGAGGAGCTTCTCTTCCGGAGTCAGCGTGGTTTCGCCCTTGGGGGTGACCTTGCCGACGAGGATGTCGCCCGGCTTCACGACCGCGCCGATGCGGATAACGCCGCTTTCGTCGAGGTTGCGAAGGAACGACTCGCTGATGTTGGGGATGTCGCGAGTGACTTCCTCGGGACCGAGCTTGGTGTCGCGGGCTTCGATTTCGTACTCCTCGATGTGGATCGAGGTGTAGTAGTCGTCGCGCACGAGCTTTTCGCTGACGAGGATAGCGTCTTCGAAGTTGTAACCGCGCCAGGGCACGAAGGCCACCAGAACGTTGCGGCCGAGGCCGAGTTCACCGCGATCCGTGCAGGGACCATCGGCAAGAACCTGAAGCTTTTTCACGCGGTCGCCTACGCGAACGAGCGGCTTCTGGTTGATGCAAGTGTTCTGGTTGGAGCGCTTGAACTTGGTGAGCGTGTAGATGTCCGCACCAACTTCGCGGCTGAGCACGCCGGAATGATCGCTTTCGACGCGCACGATGATGCGCTCCGAGTCGACCTGATCCACGATGCCGTCGCGCTTGCAGAGCACGACCGCGCCGGAATCGCGAGCGGTGACGCGCTCCATGCCGGTGCCGACCAGCGGAGCTTCGCCGCGGATCAGAGGAACGGCCTGGCGCTGCATGTTGGAACCCATAAGGGCGCGGTTGGCGTCGTCGTTTTCCAGGAACGGAATCAAGCTGGCAGCGACGGAAACGAGCTGTTTCGGCGAGACGTCGACGTAGTCAACTTCATCGCGATGCTTGAGCACGAAGTTTCCGGCCTGACGGCAGTTGACGAGTTCCGTGGTGATCTTGAGGCGCTCGTCGAGAGAAACGTTGGCCTGGGCGACGACGTATTTGTCCTCTTCCCAAGCGGAGAGATAGAAGCAATAGGGTTCGTAGACGACCTTGCGGCGCTTCAGTTCGTCGTTGAGTTCTTCGACGCGATCGCGCTCGACGATGTCTCCGGCTTTGAATTCGCTGTCGCCGGCGTTGACGATGTGGACGTAGTCAATGATGCGTCCACCCTTCACGCGGCGATAGGGCGATTCGATGAAGCCGTAGTCGTTGATGCGGGCGAAGCAGCTCAAGGAGCTGATGAGACCGATGTTCGGACCTTCCGGCGTTTCGATCGGGCAGATGCGGCCGTAGTGCGTTGGGTGAACGTCGCGCACTTCGAAACCCGCGCGTTCGCGCGAGAGACCACCGGGTCCAAGGGCCGAGAGACGCCGCTTGTGGGTGATTTCGCTGAGCGGGTTGGTCTGGTCCATGAACTGGCTCAACTGCGAGCTGCCGAAGAATTCGCGGATGGCGGCCATAACCGGCTTGGCGTTAACCAGGTCGTGAGGCATGGCCGTGGACATTTCCTGGTACACGCTCATCTTTTCCTTGATGGCGCGTTCCATACGGACCAAGCCGATGCGGAACTGGTTTTCGAGAAGTTCACCGACCGCGCGGACGCGGCGGTTGCCGAGATGGTCGATGTCGTCCACCACGCCGATGTTCTTGCGCAGCTTGAAGAGGTACTTGATGGCCGCGACGAAATCGGTGGTGTCCAGCGTGCGATTGTCGAGCGGCGTATCGAGGCCCATCTTGATGTTGAACTTCAGGCGGCCAACGCGGCTGAAATCATACTTGCGCGGATCGAAGAACATGCCGCGGAAGAGATTGGTGGCGGTTTCCAGCGTTGGAGGATCGCCCGGGCGCAGCTTGCGATAAATTTCAATCAGCGCTTCCTTGGAAGAGCGGATGGCGTCCTTGTCCAGCGTGCGGGAAAGAACCATACCGATGTCGTCGCGCTCCGGGAAGAAGACGTCGACTTCGGTGATGCCGCCCTCGGCAAAAGCCTGCCAGAGATCCGCGGTCAAGGGCTTGTTGGCCTCGAGCAGGACTTCACCGGTCTGGCGATTGACGACATCGGCGACGCTGTACGCGCCTTCGAGGTCGGCCAGAGCGGCGCGAACCTGGGAGATCTTGGCCTTGATGAGTTCCTTGAACAAGGTTTCGGTGATGCGCTTGTGCGCGCCAACGATGACTTCCTCGCTCTTGGGGTTGCGGACTTCGTGGGTGAGCTTGCGGTCCACGATGCCGGGCGAAACGTTCCAGAGGAGTTCCTTATCGCGCAGGGAAATCCGCTCCACCTGATAAAAGGTGCGGAGGATTTCTTCGTTGGACTTCATGCCCAATGCGCGCAGGAAGATGGAGCCGAGGAACTTGCGCTTGCGGTCAATGCGGACGTAGAGAATGTTCTTGGTGTCGTATTCGAATTCAACCCACGAGCCGCGGTAAGGAATAATCTTGCCGAGGAAGTAGGTGCGGTTGTTGGCGCTTTCGAAAAAGACGCCCGGCGAACGGTGCAACTGGCTGACGATGACGCGCTCGGTACCGTTGATGATGAAGGTGCCGTTATCGGTCATCAGCGGGATATCGCCGTAGAAAACTTCCTGCTCCTTGATGTCGCGAATGGTTTTCGCGCCGGAGTCCGGGTCTTTGTCGTAAATGGTGAGACGGATGGTGACCTTGAGAGGCGCGGAGTAGGTCATACCGCGCTCCTGGCACTCATTTACGTCGTATTTCAACTGCATGGCCACCGGGTCGCCGCACTTGTTACAGAACGTGGGCGTGTTTTTGTTGAAGGTGCCGCACTTCTGGCAGACAACGTCGCCGGTCTGATACGGATTTGTGACGACGGAAGCGCCGCAATTCCGGCAAGTGGCGCGGAGGTGGTGCAGGCCCTTCAGGTTGCCGCACTTGCACTCCCAGTTTCCGATCGAGTAGTCCACGAATTCGAGTTGCGACATTTCGCGGAAGTCCCGGATCGGAAACACCGACGTAAACACCGATTGAAGGCCGCCATCCTCGCGCTCACTGGGAAGCAAATCCATCTGCAGAAAGCGCTGATAGGACTTCTTCTGGACCTCAATCAGGTTGGGGATCTGGATGGATCCCTGGATTTTTGCAAAATCCAGTCGCTGGCGTTCCCGAACATGCTGGTTGCTATTGGACATGCCTGATTTACCTCATTCCCTTTCGGGCAGGGTGCAGAAAACCGCTGAAAAGACACTTAACCGTGGCGCCGAACAGCTTGCCCGAAGCCGTTGTGCACACGGTAAGTGAAGGTCCGAACAGGACCTCGAAGGTTGTAGAGAATACCGGCCGTAGCTTGCGTACCAATTCCCCTGACGCGGCCAAAGACTGCGACAGCCGCGCCGAAACCGAAGCCCGAACCACGGAGAGCCGGCCAGCGAGTGGCCGGCGGACCGTTACTTGATTTCGACCTTGGCGCCCGCTTCCTCGAACTTCTTCTTGATGGTGGCCGCCTCGTCCTTGGTGATGCCTTCCTTGACGGTCTTGGGCGCGCCATCCACGAGGTCCTTGGCTTCCTTCAAGCCCAGGCTGGTGACTTCACGCACGGCTTTAATGACGTTGATCTTGTTGCCGCCCACATCGGTGAGGACGACGGTGAATTCCGTCTTCTCTTCCGCGGGAGCAGCCGCAGCCGCGCCGCCACCACCGCCGGCCGCCACAACCGTGGCCGCCGCGGCGGAAACGCCGAAGGCATCTTCCATTTTTTTCACCAGGTCCGACGCTTCGAGAAGCGTGAGGCCCTTGATTTCTTCCAGGATCGTTTCGACTTTCGACATGACAGCTATTTCTCCTCTCAATTTTCTGAATCAAATTTTTCGGAACCCGCCGGGGGAAACCCGAAGAGCCCCGGAACCCTTACGAACTAAACTTTTCGGCCTTGATCGCTTCGTTGACGGTGACCGCGAGGTTGCGCGGCAGAGCGTTCAACGCGACGGCAATGCGCTGCGCCGGCGCGTTCAGGAGGAACATGATCTTGCTGATCAGCTCTTCCTTGGACGGCATGTTCGCGAGCTGCTGAATCTCCGCGATGGAGATGACCTTGCCTTCGACGACCCCGGCCTTGAACTGGAAAGCCGGAACGTCTTTGGCAATCTTGGTGAGCGCCTTGGCCAGCGCGACCGGATCGGTCTGCGTGTAGGCGATGGAGTTGGTGCCGGTCAGGTTCTTAAGGACGCCTTCCGCGGGAGTGCCGCTGCCGGCGCGCTCCGCGAGGGTGTTCTTGACGACCTGATACTTGCCGCCGGCTTTCTGAACTTCGCGGCGGAGCTTGGTGTCGGCTTCAACGGTGATGCCCTGAAAGGTGGTGAGGATGACCGTTGAGACCTTGGCCAGCTCCGTTTTCAGAACGTCGAGATCTTTCTGTTTTTCGCTTTTCTTCTTCATGATCGGTTTCCCAAATTCCTTCCGGCTTACGCCGCCACCGCAAGAGCTTCCGCTTCCGCAAGATCCACGGTGATGGCCGGGCCCATGGTGGAGGTCAGGGTGATTTTCTTGACGTATTTGCCCTTGGCCGCCGCCGGCTTGGCCTTCACCACAGCGGCGATGATCGAGTGCGCGTTTTCCGAAAGCTTCGCGGCGTCAAACTGAATCTTGCCTACCGGGCAGTGCACGATGCCGGCTTTGTCCACGCGGAATTCCACTTTGCCAGCCTTGGTTTCCCGGATGGCCTTGGCAACATCCGCGGTGACCGTGCCGGTTTTCGGATTGGGCATCAGGCCGCGGGGGCCGAGAACTTTGCCCAATTTTCCGGCGGAGCGCATCATGTCTGGTGTGGCGATAACGGCGTCGAAATCGGTCCAGCCTTCCATGATTTTCTGCACCATTTCGTCGCCGCCAACGTGCTCGGCGCCGGCTTCGGTGGCTTCGCGCTGCTTGTCGCCGGCCGCGAGAACCAGCACGCGAACGGACTTGCCCAAACCGTGCGGCAGAACAACCGTGCCGCGGACGACCTGATCGGAGTGCTTGGGGTCCACGCCCAAGTTGATGGCCAGTTCAACGGTTTCGTTGAACTTGGTGTGGTGCGTCTTCTTGATCAATTCAGCGGCTTCGGAGAGCTTGTATGGCCGAGCTTCGACCAGCTTGCGCGCTCCCTCCACCTTTTTTCCTGACTTCTTCATACGTTTTACCTCTGCGATCCCGATTCGCCTGAAATTCCCTAGGCTTCCACGACTTCCAGACCCATGTTGCGCGCCGTACCCATCACGGTGCGCACCGCGGAGTCCAGAGACGTGGTGTTGAGATCGACAAGCTTGATCTTGGCGATTTCTTCGACTTGCTTCTTGGTGACCTTGCCAACTTTATTGCGGTTGGGCTCCGGAGAACCCTTGGCGATGCCCGCAGCGCGCAGCAGAAGAATGGAGGCTGGCGGCGTCTTCAGGATGAAGGTGAAGCTGCGGTCGGTATAGATGGTGACCAGGACGGGGAAAATCATCCCGTCGGCTTCCTTCTGCGTCTTGGCGTTGAACTGCTTGCAGAAATCCATGATGTTGACGCCATGGGGGCCGAGCGCGGTGCCCACCGGGGGCGCCGGGGTGGCCTTGCCGGCCGGCAACTGCAACTTGATGGTGGTTTGTACTTTCTTTGGTGGCATTTTTTCTTTACCTCAAAAATTTTGTGTTGCCGGCGGATTGAAATCCCGCCATTACTCTTCCTTTTTTGTTTGCGGGTCTAAAGTCCCGCCACTACCGTTAGCCTAGTTTTTCCACGCTGGCGAAATCGAGTTCGACCGGAGTGGAGCGTCCGAAAATCGTTACGGAAACTTTCAAGCGGCTGTGGTCGTTGTCAATTTCCTCGACCGTGCCGTTGAAATTGGCGAACGGGCCGTCCACGATGCGGACCTGTTCGTTGCGCTCATAGACCACCTTGGGCTTCGGGCGATCCTGCGGCGTGTGGACCCGGTTGATGATGGCGTCCACTTCGGCATCGGACAGCGGCGGCGGCGCGGTGGCGGAGCCGACGAATCCGGTGACGCGCGGGGTGTTGCGCACGATGTGCCAGGTGTTTTCGTCGAGATCCATTTCGACAAGCACATAGCCGGGATAGGACATGCGCGAAGCGACCACTTTTTTGCCGCCACGCACTTCGACGACATCCTCGGTGGGGATCAGCACGCGGCCGATCTTGTCCTGGAGGTTATAAGCGGCCACACGGCTCTCGAGGCCTTCTTTAACTTTCTTCTCGAAGCCCGAGTAGGTGTGAATGATGTACCACTGCATGCCCATAAATCGTTTCCGTCCTTCAGACGTGAAAATAATCAAAAAGCCGCTGGACCCCGTGCTGAATCAGCCAGTCGGCGAGAGCAAGGAACAGACCGAAAAACGCCACGGTGGCGATGACGACGCCGGTGGTGGAGACCACATCGTCGCGGTTGGGCCAGGTGACCTGTTTCATTTCCACACGAACGTCGTGCAGAAATTCCTTGGTGTTATCGAGCGAACTCGTCACTCTGCGTGTGAGTTCATTACCTTTTGATTCTTCGCCATTCACTTTGACCGCCTGTGTCGCCATGAATCCTTTTCACCCGCACGAACTTTGTGGTTCGTGTCCTTCGAAATCCTGGCAGGGGAGGAGGGATTCGAACCCCCATACCCGGTTTTGGAGACCGGAGTCCTAACCGTTGGACGACTCCCCTAAAACCAAAACCGCACTACGGTGTCCCGCCAGCAAAGACCGCTGTTACTTCGCCTCTTTGTGAGGCGTGTGCTTGCGGCACGTATTGCAAAACTTCTTGGTCTCCAAGCGTTCGGAGTGCTTCTTTTTGTTTTTCGTGGTGGTGTAATTCCGGTTCTTGCAATCACCACACTGCAAAGTAATGATTTCCCGCATTTCTCGAATCCTTTTCTCAAGAGTGCGAGCCGGGTGCTCCGGCTCGCCTCAGACAAACAACAGTTACTCGATGATGTCCGTGACGGCGCCAGCGCCGACGGTGTGGCCGCCTTCGCGAATCGCGAAGCGCAAGCCCTTTTCGAGAGCGACCGGAGTGATCAGCGTTACTTCGCAGCTCACGTTGTCGCCCGGCATCACCATTTCCACGCCCTGGGGCAACTTCACGTCGCCGGTGACGTCCGTGGTGCGGAAGTAGAATTGCGGACGGTAGCCGGTGAAAAACGGCGTATGACGCCCGCCCTCTTCCTTCGTCAACACGTACGCTTCGGCCTTGAACTTCGTGTGCGGCGTGATCGAGCCCGGCTTGCAGACAACCTGGCCGCGCTCCACGTCTTCTTTTTCGGTGCCGCGCAGCAGCAAACCTACGTTGTCGCCCGCGAGGCCTTCGTCCAGAAGCTTCTTGAACATCTCGACGCCGGTGACCACTTTTTTCTGCGTCGGACGGAAGCCCACGATTTCGATTTCCTCGCCGGTCTTGACCTTGCCACGTTCCACACGGCCGGTGACGACGGTGCCGCGTCCGGAGATCGAGAAAATATCTTCGATCGGCATGGCGAACGGTTTATCAATGTCGCGGACCGGCAGGGGGACGTTGGCGTCCACCGCGGCCATCAGTTCGTCGATTTTGCCTTCCCACTTGGCGTCGCCGTTGAGGGCTTGCAAAGCGGAGCCGCGAATCACGGGAACTGCATCGCCCGGGAACTGGTAGGTCTTGAGAAGTTCGCGAACTTCCAGTTCGACGAGTTCGAGAAGCTCGGGATCCTCAACCATGTCGCACTTGTTGAGGAACACGACGATATAGGGCACGCCAACCTGGCGGGCCAACAGAATGTGCTCGCGGGTTTGCGGCATGGGGCCGTCGGTGGCGGCAACGACAAGAATCGCGCCGTCCATCTGCGCCGCGCCGGTAATCATGTTCTTGATGTAGTCGGCGTGGCCCGGGCAGTCCATGTGCGCGTAGTGACGGTTCGGGGTTTCGTACTCGACGTGCGAAACCGCGATGGTGATGCCGCGCTCGCGCTCTTCCGGCGCGTTGTCGATGGTGTCGAACGCGCGGAAAGCGACTTTCGGATTGTGTTTGCTGAGCACTTTAGTGATCGCCGCGGTCAACGTGGTCTTGCCATGGTCGATGTGCCCGATCGTTCCGATGTTCACGTGCGGCTTGGTGCGTTCAAATTTTTCCTTTGCCATTTGGGCTTTTGCTCCTTACGAGAGGGAAATGGAAATGTATGTTCTCTCGTTGATTTGCGGGATATCAGTTATCAGAGAACAGCGAACGGGAACCGGGACTGCCAGGCGAGAGAAGCGGTTCCTGTTGTTTGTGCCCTGGTGCTGGTATCTCCTTGTTGCTGGCCGGTCTAAAGTCCGGCCACTACAAAACTTTTTTTTGCTACAAAACTTTTTACTGCTAGCCAGTCTAAAGACTGGCCAGTACACAAACTTTTTACGGCCAATGCAAAATCTGGAGCGGGGGACGGGATTTGAACCCGCAACCATCACCTTGGAAGAGTGAGACTCTACCGTTGAGTTACCCCCGCCCGGTGCAGGATTCGTTTGTGGCGCCAGTCTAAAGACTGGCCACTACATTTGAAGCCCTGCGAAACTCAACTAACTCTCTGGAGCCTGGGACCGGGATTGAACCGGTGACCTCGTCCTTACCAAGGACGCGCTCTACCAACTGAGCTACCCAGGCTGAACCCGATCCTTCCAAAAAATTTCCCCAACACGCGGCGCACTCCGTTCCACCGGCTTGCTCGCCGCGCTGGGTACCGCTTTTGAACATCGCGTGTTGCGATTTCCTGCGGTGTACTTGCTTCTTGCTCAACTCAGGGTCTCCGGGAAAAATTCAGCCCGAAGATTCTTTCTCGAAGCTCGAATCCTGGTGGACGGGGAAGGATTCGAACCTTCGTAGCCCGCAAGGAGCGGCAGATTTACAGTCTGCTGGTTTTAGCCACTCACCCACCCGTCCCGGTAACTTGCTCCGGGATACCAAATTCGTATCCGCGAAAATTCCTGACCCATCACCAACGTGCCCAGCATCTGAAGGCGTTGCGAGAACAACTGGAGCGTGAAACGAGAGGAAACACAAAACGGACTCGTGTCCGAAGACACCAGCCCATTTATGTTACCATGACGGGAATCGATCCGCCTCACTCCCCTGCTACCATCTGGTGGAGCTGGCGGAGGGATTTGAACCCCCGACCCTCTGATTACAAATCAGATGCTCTACCAGCTGAGCTACGCCAGCGCTGCTCAAACCGCACAAGAATAGCAGATTAGGCACAGAAGTTGCAAGAGGGTGGATCGGTAATTCACTTGCAGGGGGCCGTGGGCCGCTGTGGAAAACAGGGGCTCCGTAGCGGCCCTCTACTGATAAGGAAGCTATTTATTATCAGCACTATACAATAGAATTACCCGGAGATGGCGCAGCGGTTTCCACAGGCTCTCCTGGCCGCCTGAATGAGGAGGGCTTTCCTGCCCTCTTTTCTGGGGCGGAAAGCACTAGGGATGCGAGAATACCGCGATCGGGGTATTCGAGGACAGGACCTGCCTGAGAAATGCTGACACCGAAAAAAATCATTGCCGTAGTCGTTTTGCTGGCCGCCGTGCTGGCTGGGGCTTGGCTCTATTTCCGTTCGGCGACGGGCGATTCGCAGGGCGGGCGCGAGGATTTATTAGGGCTGCTGCCGGCCGATTCCACTACGGTTGTTTATGTGGATTTGAAGGAATTGCGCGCGTCTGCGTTTCTGGCGCAGATTCTGGCCTGGGCGCCGCGGCCCGCCGCGGATGAAGAGTACACCAAGTTTGTGCAGGCAACTGGATTTGATTACGAACGCGATCTGGACCGCATGGCAATTTCGTTCAGCGGGACGCCGCAGAATCCGAAAACCGTGGCAATTGCGGAGGGCCGCTTCGATCAAAAAAAGATGGAAGCGTACAGCGCGCAATTCGGAAATTTAAAAACGGCTTCCGGGAAAACGATTTATGCGGTGACGCTGAGCAATCCGGCGCGGACCGCGTACTTCACGTTTCTGGGAACCGAACGCGTGGAGATCTGCAACGACGCCACCTGCTTCTTTCAGTCCACTGGAAAAAACCCCAGCGCCGAAGAAGGTTGGCGCGAGCATTTCACCCGTCTGGCGGGAACGCCTCTGTATGGAGTGATGCGGCAAGATTCGCCCTGGCTTTCACAACTTGCGCAACAAGGCCCAGGCGGGTGGCGCTCTCCGCAACTGGCAACGCTGCTGAGCCAGTTGCAATGGGTTTCGATTGGCGCGAAGCCGGACGGCGAAGATTTGCGCGTGGTGGCGGAAGGCGAGAGCACGAATGAAACGACGATCCGCCAATTAAACGACATGCTGAGCGGGCTTTTGATTCTGGCGCAGGTGGGGCTGGACGACCCCAAAGCAAGCCGGCAGCTGGATCCGAAATTGCGAGAAGCGTATCAGACGCTGTTGAAGACGGCGGAAGTGCAGAAGCAGGGGCGGGGGAGTTCGCAATCCGTGCGGCTGATCCTGGAGATTACACCGCAACTTCTGGAATCGGCACGGGGCACGATGGCGGCGGAGCCGTCACTTAAAAAAAATCCTTAGAAAATAGGGCAGGGTGCGTTTATTCATAGGCTGGTTGCTACTGGATCGGCTGCACAGGCAGGAGTGCCTGTGCCACGGGGAATTTGGCTGAGGGCTAGTCGCCGGAGGCGGTGGCGGTGCGCATGTAACGCCAGGGGTTGACTGGGGCGTTGTTTACGCGAACTTCGTAATGGACGTGGGGGCCCGTTGAGCGGCCGCTGATGCCGGTATAGCCGATGACTTCGCCGCGCTTGATGCGGGAGCCCGGGACCACGCCGTAGGCAGAAAGATGGGCATACCAGGTGGTGATGCCAAAACCGTGATCCACGATGACAACGCGGCCATAGCCGGTGTGCTGTCCGGCATCCATAACGATGCCGTCGGCGGTGGCATAAACAGGTGCGCCGTAGTCGGCACCTACGTCAACGCCGGTGTGGAAGGCTCCCTCGCCAGAGAACGGGTCGAGCCGTTCGCCAAAACCATCCGTGATGTGGCCGACCACCGGCCAGATCGAAGGCGTGTAATTGGAGTCCGCAAAAGCCATCGAAGGCATCATGCGCAGGCCTTCGGAGGAAATAGCAATCACGGCGGCATTGCGCTTCAAAAAGGTGAACTGTTCGACGGAGCGGTCGAAGATATCTTCGGGTGTAGAAGGTGTATCGGTGGTTTCAAAGGCGGCGGGGTGGTATTTCATCACGCCAAAAGTCATGGCGACATCGGTAGCGAGTGATTGGACGGCGTCCAGGCGCTGATTGGTGTCCTTCACCGTGCTCTGGAGTTCGCGAACCTGTTTCTTCCAGACGTCGCGTTCCTGGCGGACCGCGTTGTAATTGCCCACCTTCCAGAGCATGCGGCTGTAAGAGCCGACGGCAGCGAGGACGGTGATGCTTCCGATGATGGCCAAGGCAGCCAGGCCATGCAGCACATACGCAGGCACGATGAGTTTCTTCATCTGGCCAGGCGCGGAAGCAATATAAAACGTATAGTTCTTGCTGCTGATCACAATAGGCCCCTCAGGCCCTTCGTTAATTTTAGCTTGTGGTGCGGCCTGATTACCAGTTTCCCTGTTGCCGCACACTACTTCGAGTACTGCTGACGATCTGAACCGTGAGCCTTGGTTCGCGACTCTATGGATATTAAATTTTGTAGGCGCTCGGGTCAACCCTGTATTTCTGGTTTTTTGGGACAGCCTCTGGAAAACTGTCCACCTGTACGAACGGGCAGTCTGGGTTAGGATGGAGCAAATCATGCGAAAACGGTCTCCCGAAGATGCGGTGGTGGCGAAAATCAGGCGTGGATTTCCGGCGATGCGCGGCGCGGGGCTGCGATTGGGCGCGGGAGACGATGCCGCTTTGTGGCGGCCGACGAAGGGTGCGGAGACGATACTGACGAGTGACTGGTTCCTTGAAGACTCCCATTTTCTGCGAGATACGCATCCGCCGGACAGCGTTGGGTGGAAATGCCTGGCGCGGGCAGCGAGCGATATCGCGGCGATGGGGGGAACGCCGCGGTGCTTTCTGCTGAATCTGGCGCTTCCCTCTTCGCACACAGGTGAATGGCTGGATGGATTTTTGGGAGGGCTGCGACGGGCGGCGCGATTTCTGGGCTGCTCGATGGCTGGGGGAGATACGACACGATCGGAGCGGATTTCGATTTGTGTGACGGTGGTGGGAGAAGTGGAGGCGGGGAGGGCGGTACTGCGATCTGGAGCGAGTGCTGGCGATTTGCTATTTGTGAGCGGGAGATTGGGCGAGGCGGAGTTGGGGTTGCGGGAATTGCGGAAGAGCAAACGGCGGGTATCGGCGAAGAATGCGGCATTGCGAAAACATCTTTATCCGAGGCCGCGGATTGCCTTGGGGCGGTGGCTGGCAGAGAAGCGATTGGCCAGCGCGATGTTGGACATTTCGGATGGGCTTTCGACGGATTTGGCGAGGCTCTGCCGGGCGAGTGGTGTGGGAGCAGTGATTGAGGAGCGGGCGATCCCCGTGGTTGGAGGAGTCGCGGAGAATGACGCTAGGCGATTGGGAATTCATGGCGGAGATGATTATGAGCTTTTGTTTGCGGTGCCGCCTGGGCGGGCGGCGGAGTTGAGGAAGAGTTTTGGGGGAGTGCGGATTTCTTGGGTGGGGGCGATCTCGGAGGGGCGGAGGATTTTGATAGTTCGAAGAGAGGGTGAGGTGGGGGAATTGGTGGGGGGTGGGTGGGATCCGTTTCGGGCGAAGAGGAAAGAGTAAGAGAAAAGATAACGCAGAGACGCAGAGGCGCTGAGGTCGGAGAAGCAGAGGGTGAAGGCGACGATAAAATCGCCGGATTCGGAAATAGGTGAGGGAAAATTTGGTTGGCGGAACTGGGACCCGCTGCGCGGTTGGTTGCCGGCCCTTCCAGGATCAGGGCAAGCAAGATGCCGGCGCTACCGGTTATTGCGGCGTCGGAGTTGGGGCTGCGGGAGCAGGGTGAACTTTTGGTGGGGCTAGTTCTTCTTCGGGTTGTGTGTCGGGGACGTCGGTGCGGACGTGGTGTTCTTCCGCTTGTTGCTCGAGGGTGATTACATTTGGAAATTCGATCGCCGGCACATTTTCGAGCGATTTCTCCATGAACTCGATCCAGATCGGCAGGGCGGCGAGCGCGCCGGATTCCCGTTTCCCCAATGAAATTTGTTTGTCGTCGTAACCCACCCAGACGCCGGCGGTCAGCTGCGGCGTGAAACCCATGAACCAGGCATCGGTGAAATCTTGCGTGGTGCCGGTTTTTCCGGCGGCGGGGCGGCCGAGTGCCTTGGCCTTCATTGCCGTGCCGAATTGGACGACTTCCTCAAGCATCGCGGTCATGGTATGGGCCACGTCGGGTGCGATGACGTCGTGGACTTCGGGATGCGCTTCCTCGAGCAACGCGCCGTCGTAGCTGGTGACGCGGCGAATCATGTGCGGATCGATGCGGATGCCTTCATTGGGAAAAACGGTGAAGGCGGAAACGTGTTCGATCAGGCGCATATCGGCGGCGCCCAGCGCCAGCGGCAAGTACGGAGGAAGCGGCGTGGTAATGCCGAACCGGCGGGCCATGTTAACAACGTTGTTGATCCCCACCTTGTCGGCGAGTTTCACGGCGGGGACGTTGCGGGAACCGGCCAACGCGCGGCGCAGGGTGATGACGCCTTCGAATTTTTCGTCGTAGTTGTGCGGGGAATAGACCTGGCCGCCGCTCATCACGGTAAAAGGAGCATCGAGGATCGTGTCGAACGGTGTAAACCCTTGTTCGATGGCCGTGGTGTAGACGTATGGCTTGAAGGAGCTGCCGACCTGGCGAACGGCTTGCGTGGCGCGATTGAATTTGGAATCTTCAAAACTATAGCCGCCGACCATGGCTTTGATTTCGCCGGTGGCGTTATCAATGGCGATCATGGCGGCTTGCGGGGCGGGTTGCTGCTCCAACTGGACGCGAGCGGTGGTTTCGCGCAGGTCTTGAATGGAGAATTGCGCGAGATCGCCCACGGCGAGAATTGCACTGGGTTTTTTCTGCCCGGTCCAGGCCATTTCCAAGGGCGAGAGGATGGCGCGATAGTTGCCGATTTTGATGATCGCGCTCTTGTCGTCCACGGCCATCACCAGGCCGGTGACGTAACTTCCCTTTTCGATGGCGTGGCGCCAGTCGTCGTCTTCATAGTTGTCCAGCTCGCCGAGATTGTCTTTCAGGACGTTGGGGAGCTTGCCGCGCCAGCCGTGGCGACGGTCGTATTGATGTAGTCCGTCGCGAATGGCCTGGTTGGCGGCTTTTTGCATCTGGATGTTGAGCGTGGTGTAGATGCGCAGGCCGCGTTCGTGGACCGCTTCGGTGCCGTAGGTGGTTTCGAGATATTTGCGGATGTCTTCGAAGAAATAGGGCGCTAGATCGTTGCGCGGATATTGCACGTGGAGGCCGAGAGGAGTTTTCTTGGCGGCTTCTTCCTCGACGGGAGTGATTTTGCCCTCTTCCATCATTTGATGGATCACCAGATTGCGGCGGGCAAGGGCGCGTGCGGGATCAATGATGGGCGAATAGATGGGGCCGCGGATCATTCCGGCGAGCAGGGCGGCTTGCTGGAGATTGAGGTCCGTGACGTTTTTGCCGAAATAAAATTGCGCGGCGGCGGCAAAGCCGTAGTTGCCGTGGGCCAGGTAGACCTGGTTGGCGTACATGGTGAAGATTTGCGGCTTCGTGTAGCGGCGTTCGATCTGCAGGCCCAGCAGAATTTCCTGGGCTTTGCGGCGGAAGCTGCGGTCGCTGCGGTCGAGAAAGAGATTGCCAGCGAGCTGCATGGTGATGGTGCTGGCGCCTTCGGCTTTGCGGTGCTTGAGGATGTTGCGATACGCGGCGCCGGCGACGCGGGGGAAGTCCACGCCCCAGTGATCTTCAAAGTGCTGGTCTTCGATGGCGGTGACGGCGTTGTAGAGAACCTTGGGGACTTGCTCCCAGGTCATGAGGATACGGCGCTGCAGGGCGAAGCTGCCGACGAGCTGGCCGTCGTCGGCGTAAATCTCGGTGACCACGTTGGGGCGATAGGTTTCAAGGGCGCGGATTTCCGGGAGGTCGCTTTCGTAGACGAAGAGGAGTCCGGCGGCGGCGCCGAGGGCGACAGAACAGAGGAGGAGGAAGGCGAGGGCGACGCGGTCAATGAGTTTCCAGCCGCGGAGACGCAGGGTGATCGGGGGAAGAGAGAGCATCGAAGAAAAATTCTAGCGCAGAACGCGCGGCGGGATGTGAATCGGTGGGAGAAAAGTTTCCATCGCAAACGTGCTAGTGGGAAGTGTAATAGCGTTCGCCGGCGCAGGCGCGGCAGAGGGTGTGGCCGTCGCGGAGGACTTCGCGCTTGAAGTTGATGCCTTCACCGCATTGGGAGCAGACGACGCGGGGGCCTTTGAAACCGGGAAGATCCTCCGGGTGAATTTCGACTTTCACCCATTCCTTGGAGAAGAGCATGTCGTCGGAGAGTTGCGCGTAGGCTTTTTGCTGGCCTTCTTCTCTGGGCAAGTCGGGGAAGAGGTCTTTCGCGGCTTGCTTGGAGGATTCTTTCGCGGCGATGCGGATGGCGCGGCCGGTCTGGAGATCGCAGAAGGTGGCGGCAACTTTGCCCCAGTCGCGAAATTTCAGGGCGCGCTTGCCGAGGCGGCAGTTGGCGACCAGGGCGACGGCGTCGGTGACGCAGCGGTCGATTTCAACATAGGTGACGATGCGTTTGCGTTCGGCGATGGGGTCGAGGCCCAGTTCGCGGATGCCGAGCATGGCGAGGCGCACGCCGAGGACTTGCCCGGCGCAGATGTGGCCGTGGGCGACGGCGGCGAGTTCGAGGTATTCGGGGAGCGTCTTCATGGGGCCATTGTAGCTCAGGCCTTCAGAGTCTGTGTCGCAACTAACGGTTGCAAGGGAGCGAGAGTTTTGGCAAGAAGGGATATGCCAACCTATCAACCGTATTCTCCGGATCAAGGTGAGTTGTTGCCTGCCCATGGGAAGGATGTCTTGGGGGCCGATCATCTTTGTTTTCTGGTGCACGAAGTGGTGGAAGCGTGCGACCTGAGCGTTTTCGAGAAGCAAGAGGAGGACGCGGGTGGGCAGCGGCCGTACGATCCGCGAATGATGCTGAAGATTTGGCTGTACGGGTTCGGGGTGAATGTACGCACGACGCGCAAGCTCGAGCAACGCATTCGCGAGGACTTGGGCTTCCGATACCTGGCCGGCGGGGCAACGCCGGACCACAAGACGCTAAGCGAGTTCCATCGCCGGCATCGTGTTGCGATCAGGTCGATGTTCACCGAGGTGCTGCTGTTTTTACGGCGGGCGGGGATGGCACGGCTGGGCACGGTGGCGATTGACTCGACGCGGGTAAAGGGGTCGGCGTCCCCCGACCGGTTACTGCGTCGGGAGCAGATTGAGCGGGAGTTGCGCAAGAAAGTCACACGCTGGCAGAAGGAATTGGACGATGATCCAGATCGTGATCCGGGAACGCGTGTGGGGCAGGAACCGATCGCGGAACTGCGCAAGCAACTGAAACATCTGCGCGCGAGCGGCGAGGACAAGCTGTCGGCGACCGATCCGGACACCCGTTTTTTGCGGGAACGCGGGGGTTTCGTGCTGGGCTACACAGCGGAGATCGCAGTGAGCGAGGACCATTTCATCGTGGCGCAGCGGGTAACGCAGAACAAGAACGATAACCGTGCTTTGGTGCCGATGGTGGAGGAAGTGGAACGACAATGTGGAGAGCGTCCGCAGCGGGTGTTGGCCGACTGCGGTTTTTTCTCGAACCAGAATTTGCGCGAACTGGAACAACGCGGCATCGAAGGCTACCTTCCCGACCCGAATTTGGCGCGCGAGCTGAATACGGGTAAAACCGCACGAGGAGTCGGCCGGATGACCGTGAGCGATCCGCATCTGCTGCGCGCACGCAAGCGGTTGCGAACCGTCCGTGGCCGCGCTTGGTACAAGAAACGCAAGGGGATGGTCGAGCCAGTGATCGGGACTTTGCAGGAACAGCGTGGGATGCGGCAGTTCCAGCGCCGAGGACAGCCAGCAACCGCGGTCGAATGGACCCTGGCATCGATCGCCTACAACTTGATCCACTACCGAAACCTGTGCCGCAAAATTTAGCAGGCCAAAGCGCGCAATTCCGGAACTGGAAACGAGAACGGCGCGCCGGAAAACTGGTTGGAGTGCGGCGGTAGCTAAAAACCAGAGCAGTACCCAAGTTGCGACACAGACTCTTCAGGCCTGAGGATGTTCAGATGGGTGGACGGGGTTGTAGGGAAAAAGATGATACGGAGAGTTGGTCGGTTACGCCTTGGAATGCCTCACCCCTGAAGGGGTGAGCTACACACCGAACGTTGATGCATTTTGGGGCGACACTCACCAAAGGAGGGTGTCTGGATCGCCGTTTAGTTCGAGGATGTCAGGAGCGATCGGGGGATAGCCCTTTTTGAGATAGGTCGCGGCGCTGGACCATTTCCATTCTTCGGGATACCGGACGAGTCTCTCGGAGACGGGATTTTGGTGGATGTAGGCAAGCTTGTCGGAGACATCGCGCAGCCGGCGGCAAATGAAATCGAAATAACGCGGTTGCCAGAATGGGCCGGAATGGTGGCGGTATTGTTGGACAGCAAAACCAGTTTTGAATTTCCATTGGTGCATGACGTAGGAGATGGATTCCGAACACGCGAGCAGAAGCAGATGGCAATGGTCCGGCATGAGGACGTAACCGAGCAGGAAAACATCCATGGACTGGCGGACCCGATCCATGTGATCGAGAAGCAGGTCCATTTCGGAGGGCCGGAGGCGCGGGACGCGATTTGAAAGATTGGTGGTGATAAAGAAATAGCGGTCTGATTCGGCGATGCGACGCAGTCGGGACATAACGAACCAAGAATAGTATGTGTCAGTAACTAACGCAACCGCGCACGGTTTCGGAGTTAGCGTCGGGAAAGGCCTCACCTCTGAGGGGCGAGCTAGACTGCGGAATCGGCGGTCCACGGGTGCGGCGCGCGGGACTCGGTGAAGATGAAGTAGGTCATTAGGAGGGCTAGGGCGGAGATGGCGGAATCGCGGACGATGGTCATGCCGGTGAGTTTTTCGGGAGTGCCGAAGCAGCCGCAATTGATGTCCATGTGGAGAAGATAGGCGCGGGTGACGACGGAGAGAAATCCCAGCATGATCAGGGTGACCAGCGTGGCCCAGATTTTCAGGCGCCAGCCGATCAGCAGCATCAGCCCGATGATAATTTCCGCGAAGGGCAAGGTGTGCGCCAGAGCGCCAGCCGCATCCGGCGAGATCATTTTGTAGGAATCCACCTGCTGCTGAAACATGGTGAGATTGGTGGAGACGGAAAACTTCAGGATGAACCAGGGCCACAGGTGCGTGTTCGGCATGGTGAGCTTTGCAATTCCCGCATAGATGAAAATTGCGCCAAGAACCAGGCGGCCGGTCCAGATGATGAGGCGGCGGAAGTTGAATGGGGCGGATTGGAGCATGGTGGTATGGCGAGGCCTCCGGCCGGGCAATGATGAAAGATTACAGCTAGCAGCGAGCAGATAACAGGAAACTCGAGCCGAGCTCAATCGGTTGATTAGCGCTTCATTTTTCTTTGGTTCCTGCTCGCTGTCATCTGCTCCCTGCTCGCTTCACTTATGCGCTATCAACTGATCCAAAAAAGTCTTCAGCACGTCGTATTGCAACGTGCCCGCATAGGGATACGTCTGGCCATTGGCGTGGAAGACGGTGGTGGGCGTCTGGCTGACCGGGAAGGTCATGCCGATGGCCTTGTCTTTTTCGATTAGTGGCTCGAGTTCCTTGGAGGCCACGATCGCTTCCACTCTTTTCATTTCGGCGGGTGTAAGCACGGCGGCCACGGTGCCTTTGACGTCGCCGCTGACTTCCCACTTATCCTGATTTTCAAACAAGGCCATTTCGACCGGCTCGCACTTGCCGATGTGCGCGGCGGCGCGGGAATAACTGGCGGCCACGCGGGAGTAAGCGTGCATGGGGAGAGGAAAATCGCGATGGACGAGATAGACTTTCCCGGTGTTGACGTAGTTGTCCATCACTTTTTGCGTGGTGTTAAGGAAAAGCTGGCGGCATGCGGGGCACTGGAAGTCGCTGAAGATTTCAACGACCACGGTGGCGGATTTGGAGCCGAAGGCTTTGGTGGGGTCGATGTCGGCAACTCCGTCAACCGTGACGGTGGCCGTGGACACCGCGGGAGCGTCTAGAACCGTCTTATGCGCGGCGGTTTTCTTGGCCGTAGCGGGTGTCTGGGAGTGCGTCGCGGGGGATGCGGCGAGTAACAGGATGGCGATGGAGAGCAGAGTTATCGCGCTGGCAGGGACGAGACGGGAACGGCGGGTCACAGATTCCTCCAGAAAAATGACGGAAATGGTGCAGACGGAATCAGAGTATCACAGGTTGAAAGGAGGGCAGGAGGGCTGGGAAGTGAGTGGGTGGGAGTTCGGAGTTTCTGAAAGTTTTGGAGCGAAGAGGGAGCTGAGGAGCGGGTGGGCAGAGGCATGATGAGTTTGATTGCTGGAAGGGGTGGGAGGAGTTGTCTGCGGAAGGAGAATCCGGAAGGAAACTGGCCGGATGCAGGAATAAGCCTATAATATTCAGCAACTTACTGACGATATCAAATAACTTGACAAGGCTACACTCAACCTCTATACTACGGGTCGTTTGGATAGTTTGGGTCACCCCAAGAAGGCGGCCTAAAGCCGCCCCTACAAGCGCGGAGGCTGGCAGGAAAGCCAGCGCTGCATTTTGGATTTTTGGTGGATGCAGGGACTTTGGGGAGCGGCGGTAACGGAGAGTTTCGGAAAGTTATCTGAGTTAGCGGAGTTTAGAGTTACAAGAAGGAGAGAGCGGCGATGAGTAAGATTATTGGAATTGACCTGGGTACGACGAACTCGGTGGTGGCCGTGATGCAGGGCGGCGAGCCGGTGGTGATCCCGAACCAGGAGGGCACACGCACGACGCCTTCCGTGGTGGCGATTACCAAATCCGGTGAACGGCTGGTTGGGCAGGTGGCCAAGAGGCAAGCGGTGACAAATCCGGAAAACACCGTGTATTCGATCAAGCGCTTTATGGGCCGCCACTACAACGAAGTGGGCGAAGAGATGAAGCGCGTGCCCTACAAAGTGGTAAAGGGCGATCACGACGATGCGCGCGTGGAAGTGGCCGGCAAGGTGTACAGCCCGCCGGAAATTTCCGCGATGATTCTGACCAAGCTGAAGACCGCGGCGGAAGATTTCCTAGGCGAAAAGGTCACCAAAGCGGTGATCACCGTCCCGGCGTATTTCAACGACGCGCAGCGGCAGGCCACCAAGCAGGCGGGCGAAATCGCCGGCCTGGAAGTGGTGCGCATCATCAACGAACCGACGGCGGCGGCGCTGGCCTACGGGTTGGACAAGAAGAGCGATGAAACCATCGCTGTTTACGACCTGGGCGGCGGAACGTTCGACATTTCCGTGCTGGAAGTGGGCGGCGGAACGGTGATGGTGAAGTCCACCAACGGCGACACGCATTTGGGTGGCGACGACGTGGACCAGCGGATCGTGGACTGGTTGATTGACGAATTCAAGAAAGAGCACGGCATTGACCTGGGCAAGGACAAGATGGCGCTGCAACGCCTGAAGGAAGCGGCGGAAAAGGCCAAGATCGAGCTTTCGCAGATGATGGAGACGGAGATCAACCTTCCCTTCATCACCGCGGGTGCAAGCGGTCCGATCCACATGCAGCAGAAGCTGACGCGCATGCGGCTGGAACAATTGATGAGCGATCTGCTCGAGCGCTCGATGAAACCGGTGAAGCAGGCGCTGGAAGACGCGAAGATGTCGCCCAACGACATTCAGGAAGTTGTGCTGGTGGGCGGTTCGACGCGAATTCCGAAGGTGCAGCAACTGGTGAGCACGTTCTTTGGCGGCAAGGAACTTCACAAGGGCGTGAACCCGGATGAAGTGGTTGCCGTGGGCGCGGCGATTCAGGGCGCGGTGCTGGGCGGAGAAGTGAAGGACATCCTGCTGCTGGACGTGACTCCGCTCTCGCTGGGCGTGGAAACGCTGGGCGGTGTGATGACCGTGCAGATTCCGCGGAACACCACGATTCCGACGCGCAAGGTGGAGACGTATTCGACCGCTTCGGACAACCAGCCGGGCGTGGAGATTCACGTCCTGCAGGGCGAGAGGAAGTTCGCAAAGGACAACCGGTCGCTGGGCACGTTCAAGCTGGACGGAATTCCGCCGGCACCGCGCGGGACGCCGCAGATCGAGGTCACTTTTGACATCGATGCGAACGGCATCCTGAACGTAAGCGCGAAGGACAAGGCCACGAACAAGGAACAGAAGATCACCATCACGGCTTCGACGGGATTGACGAAGGAAGAGGCCGAGAAGATGCGCACCGAGGCTGAATCGCACGCGGAAGATGACCGCAAGCGGATGGAAGAGGTGGAAGCGCGGAACCGGCTGGACGGCATCGTGTATCAGGCCGAAAAGACGATTCGCGACAACCGCGAGAAGCTGAACGCCGACGACGTGAAGAAGGCTGAAGAAGCCATCGAAGACGCGAAGAAGGCGGTCAACGAAGGCGGCGTGGCTCGGCTGCGGAGTGCGGCGGAGAACGTGGAAAAAACGCTGCACAAGATGGCGGAAGAGCTCTACAAGACGGCGCAGGCAGCGGCAGGCCCGGAGCAGGCTGGAGCCGCGGGTGCGGCGGCTGGGGCCGGGTCTACATCGGGCGGTGGTGGCGCGGCGGGCGGACAGAAGCCCGGCGACGTGATTGACGCCGAGTATGTGGACGTGGACGACAACAAGAAGCCGAATTAACGGCAGCGAGCAGTAGGCAGCTAGCAGCGATCAGGAGGCGGTCCTCGGTTGGGATCGGTTTCTGGTGAGTGGATGAAATGAAAAACTGGGTCCGGCACGCGGCATAGTAATGCAACGGGTGTTGGGCCCATTTTTCTGATGGAGAGGGCGGCGCGCGCGGGGAAAATTCGCCGCCAGCAGAGTGAGCATGGCCACAGGCACAAAAAACGATTATTACGAATTGCTGGGAGTCTCGAAGTCCGCGACGACCAAGGACATTCGCACGGCTTTTCGAAAGCTGGCGCGGAAATACCATCCGGATTTGAATCCCGGCGACAAGGCCGCGGAAGAAAAATTCAAGCAGCTCCAGGAAGCCTACGACGTTCTTTCGGATACCAAGAAGCGGCAGATGTACGACCAGTTCGGGTTTTACAGCGAGAATGCGCCGCCCGCGGGCTATGGCGGCGGAGGCCAGCCGGGCGAAGGCAACGTCAATTTTGATTTTGGCGGGTTTGATTTCGGCGGCGGCAGCGGCGCGTCGGGCGGCGGAGCAAGTTTCCGCGACCTGTTCAGCCAGTTTTTCACGGGCGGACGCGGCGGAGCCACGGAGCCGGAGCAAGAACCCGGCAGCGACCTGGAATACCAGCTGGAAATTGATTTCTGGGACGCGGTGCGCGGCGCGGTGAAGAAACTGCAGATCACGCGGCTGGATACCTGCGCCGTGTGCCATGGAACCGGCGCAGTAGGGACACCGCAGACTTGCCCGACGTGCAACGGCACGGGGCAGATTCAACAGACCGCTGGGAAGATGCGGTTCAATGTGCCGTGCAGCCGTTGCGGCGGAACTGGAAAGCTGCGCACGGCGTGCAAGACTTGCGGCGGCGAAGGGCGCGTGCGGCGCAGCGAATCGATCGATGTGCGCATTCCCGCGGGTGTGGCGAATGGCGGCCGCGTGCGCGTGCCGGGAAAAGGCAACGCGGGAACGATGGGTGCACCGGCAGGAGATTTGTATTTGCGCGTGGTGGTGAAACCGCATGACTTTTTCGAACGGCGTGGCAATGATTTGTATACCAAGGTGCCGGTGACGGTGGCCGAGGCTTCGCTGGGCGCGAAGGTGGAAGTGCCGACGATTGACGGGCGGTCGCTGGTGCGCATTCCGCCGGGAACAAACAGCGGGAAGAATTTGCGGCTGAAAGAAAAGGGCGTGCCCAGCGCGCGAAATGGCGAACGCGGCGACCAGTACGTGGAGATCCAGGTGGTGGTGCCGGAGCCGACCGACGAACGGGTGCGGAATCTGATGAAGGAACTGGAAGAGATTGCGCCGGCGGATCCGCGGAAGGATTTGTTCGCGAAGGCGGGAGTGTAGCCATGCCGCCAAAGTCCAAGAAACGCGCGAAGGCCGGGTACATGATCAGTGCCGTCGCGGAGATTTATAAGCTGCATCCGCAGACACTGCGACTCTATGAGCGCGTTGGCCTGCTGAAGCCTTCGCGATCGCAGGGCAATACGCGGCTCTATACAGATTCGGATCTGGAGCGGCTGGACGTGATTCTGACTCTGGCGCGGGACATGGGCGTGAATCTGGCGGGGATCGAGATTATTTTGAACATGCGCGAGAAGATGATCGAGATGGAACGGCAGATGAGCGAGTTTGCGCTGGTGGTGCAGCAGGAGTTGTCGCGGATGGCGTCGCAGCCGGAAGAGAAGGCGTCGAGGCATGCAATTGTGAGGGCGGGACCCCGGGTGGTGAAGGCGTGAGCCATGGTTGGTCAGATGGATAGCAGATAGCAGCGAGCAGATAACAGGAAGATTTGGAAGGCCCCGATTTTGTCGAGGCTTTTTTTGTGTGCCTTTTTTGTGCACAGATATCCGCAGCGGGGCGGATTGTTGGCGGCGGGGGCGGGACGTATGATGGGTTGGTTGTGAGAACGGATTCGGAGGCCGACCTAAAGGTCGGCCAGTACAGAGGTTGGGCCGAGCTGAAGTTCGGCCAGTACATTGGGATTCGAGGCTGGACAGGCTAAAGCCTGTGCTACTGGGGGAAAATGGCTCGGGAAGATTGTGCGCTTTGTAAGGGGACGGGATGGAAGTTGGTGCCGCGGAAGGATGGGACGCCGGGGCAGGTGGCGTTGGCGTGCGAATGTGGAATGGAGGAGCGCGCGGGGATTGTGATGGATCGCGCGCGGGTGCCGAAGCGATACGAACATTGCGATTTTGAAAGTTTTTCCACGGATCTGGAGGATGGGAAGACGTGGACAACGCAGCATACCCAGTCGCTGGCGGCGGCGAAGCTGCTGGCGCAGAAATTTGTGGAGAATTATCCCGCCTCATCCGAAAAAGGATTGCTGTTGATGGGGACGGCGGGCTCGGGAAAGACTCATCTGGCGGTGGCGGCGCTGAAGGAATTGATTCAGAAGGGCCATCCCGGAATGTTCTGCGACTACCGCGAACTGCTGAAGGAGATTCAGGCGAGTTACAACCCGGCGAGCGAATCCACGGAGATGAGCATTCTGGAGCCACTGCGTAACGTGGAAGTGCTGGTGGTGGACGACCTGGGAGCCAGCAAGCCGTCTGATTGGGTGCGGGACATTATCGAGATTGTGCTGAACGGACGCTACAACAGGAATCTAACCACGATCATCACGACGAATTACATGGACAATCCTGCTTCGAAGGGCGAGCCCACGAAAGGGCCGGACGGCCGGTGGGTGCAAGCGGTGCGCGAAGATTCGCTGGAGCAGCGCATTGGGGTGCGCATGCGCTCGCGGCTCTATGAAATGTGCCGGGAGATCGAGGTTCAGGCGCCGGATTTTCGGCGCGAAGCGCGCCAGGCGGGACGCGCGCGGGCTTAGACTTCGATAGCGAATTTGACCGCGATTATTCGTGTCGAGTTCGTTTGGAAATCAGTCCAATCCTGATCGCGAGAACAACGAGAACCAAAAAGCACAGGCGGATCGCGTTCCAGAAACCAAAATTCAACCACCGTAGCCGCATTCGATCCGACATGGCGCGAAGATAGTCACCTTTGCGGACATAGGCGAAACGGCGGCCGTTCAGTGCCTCGCGATCTTTTGGATTGATCCGCAACGCTTGGTTGTAATCGGCGATGGCGCTATCGTAATCGCCTTTCTCCGCGTACGCAAAACCGCGCCCATAAAAGGAATCGGCATCGCCAGGCGTGAGCCGCACGGACTGGTCGAAATCCAAAATGGCACGATCGTAGTCCTTCAGGATCTCGAAAACTCTTCCACGGTTGTAATAGGCATCGGCGGAAGCAGAGGCAAGACGTATGGCTTGGTCGAATTCGCTTATTGCCCGCACATATGCGTGCTCCCGAGCAAATAGATTGCCGCGAGCGATGTACGTGTTCGCGAAACTTGGATTGAGCTGCAGGGAGCGATCGAAGTCCACCATCGCGCGATCGTTCTGACCCTGGTCGAAAAAGCTAAGTCCGCGGGCGTAGAAAGCAACCGCGTATTTTTCATCGAGTTGTAGAGCCTGATCGAAGTCCTTGATGGAAGAGTCGTACGCTCCCTTATGCCGGTAAGCCCAGCCCCTTTCATAGTAGGCACCTGCTAAGGACCTTTCGGAGGGCGGGGTTGCGACGATCACCGCGGAGCAGCCAGCGATAGCTTTGTCGGGATCCGCGCTCTTGCAGAGAATCCAGTCCTTATCCTGAGCCTGGCCGATTTGAATCGGTGCAGCACCGGTTAGCGCTATTAGCGCGATTGCCGACAGTAGTCGCATAATCTTGCGCGCGCGAAGGATATCACTTTAGGGCATTTGGCGTATTCCTTACCGGACTACTGTCCTTTTGAGCTTGCGAGGGACGAAAGCGAGCGAAGTTTGCCTTCCCGGAAGTGATTTGGCTTGATTGACACATCCTTTGGCGGGCGAGTATCCTTTTAAGGCTGTAAGGCGCCCAAGACGTTTGCAGCATCTCAGTAGTTAGAGACCGAGTTACTTCTGGCAGGTGTTTGTCCTCTCTGCCCCGTTGTAACCCCTCCTTGCATTACCCCGGTTGGGATCTGGCAAGGATTGACACGACAAAAAACAGGGATACACATCCCGGAGGCGATAGAACATGTTTTCAGACCACGATAACCCCGTATCTTCCGCAGCAACCGCACCCGCGCAGGAAAGCGAAGCTCCCCAACAAAACGAAACGACGCCGGTGGCCGAAGCTGCTGCTCCCGTGGCAGCTGAACCTGCCGCCGTCGAACCCGCCGCCGCGCCCGTGAAGGTCGTGAAGGCCGATGAGGCCCACGCGCACGCGGAAGCACAGGCGCAGACGGCCGCAGTCGACGCCGAAGCCGCCGCTGCCGCCGAAGAGGCCGCCAGCGCGGAAGAGATGAGCAAGCTGATCGAGCAATACGGCGAGCCGCAGGAAACCGCGTCGCAGAACGAAGTTATTGAAGTGAAAGTGGTGGCCTACACCGAACAGGGCGTGGTGGTGGACCTGGGCGGAAAGACCGAGGGCTTGATCCCGGCGTCGGAATTCACGGAAACGGAAGTTCCGCGCCCGGATCCGAATTCCACCATCGAAGTGCAGCGCACCGGCGAGACAAAGGACAACTTCGTCATCGTCTCTTACCAGAAGGTGTTGCGGCGCCGCACGTGGGAAAAGATCGACGCGCAGTTTAAAGCCAAGGAAACCATCACGGCGAAGGTTGTGGACCGCATCAAGGGCGGCCTGGTGGTGGACATCGGCGTTCGCGCGTTCCTGCCGGGTTCGCAATACGACCTGCGCCCCACGCAGAACCTGGACGGATTGATGGGCCAGGAACTGCAGGTCCGCGTTACCAAGCTGAACCGCCGCCGCGGCAACGTGGTGGTGAGCCGCCGCGCGCTGCTTGAGGAACAACTGCACGCAAAACGCGCCGAGTTGATGGAAAAGCTCACCGAAGGCCAGGTGGTGCACGGCACGGTGAAGAACGTTACGGAATACGGCGCGTTCGTGGATCTGGGCGGCATTGATGGCCTGCTGCACTTGACCGACATGACCTGGGGCCGCGTGCGGCATCCGAGCGATGTGGTGAAGCCGGAGCAGGAACTGGACGTCATCATTCTGAAGTTTGATAAAGGCAAACAGCGCGTTTCCCTGGGCCTGAAGCAACTGAGCAAGGATCCCTGGATTGACGCAGGCGAGCGCTACGGGGCGGGCGGCAAGTACAAGGGCAAGGTTGTAGGCGTGGTGGATTACGGCGCGTTCGTGGAACTGGAACAAGGCGTAGAGGGCCTGGTCCACGTCACGGAAATGTCCTGGTCCAAGAAGCCGACGCATCCATCGAAACTGGTGAAAGCCGGCGACGAAGTGGACGTGGTGGTGCTGGACATCAAGCCGAGCGACCGGCGCGTTTCGCTGGGCATCAAGCAGGCACAACCGGATCCCTGGCTGCTGGTGGCGGAGAAATATCCCGTCGGCACCGTGGTGACCGGCAAGGTGCGCAACATTGCCGAATTCGGCGCGTTCATTGAAATCGAAGAAGGCTTTGACGGGCTGGTGCACGTCGGCGATGTGAGCTGGACCGGGCGCGTGAAGAATCCGCACGAAGTGTTCAAGAAGGGCGAACCGATTACCGCGAAGGTGCTGCGGATTGATCCGGAGAACCGCCGCGTTTCCCTGGGCATGAAGCAGGTGAACGACATCTGGGCGGACTGGTTCAAGACGCATAAGGTGGGGGACATCGTGCGCGGCAAGGTTTCGCGCATTGCCACCTTCGGCGCGTTCGTGGAGTTCGGCGAAAACATCGAAGGCCTTTGCCACAACACGGAAATCGAAGAGCGCAAGCGCCGCGATGAAGGCGTGGGCAATTTCCGGCCGTCCACCGGACCGCTGAAGAGCGCGGGCCCGCTGGAACCCGGCAAGGAATACGATTTCAAGATCATCAAGATCAGCTCGGAGACGCGGCGCATCGGCTTGAGCTATCGCGCGGCGGTCCGCCAGCAGGAACGCAAAGAGATCGACCAGTACAAGTCGTCGAAGTCCTCGGCGACCGCCACGATCGGCGATGTCATGAAGCAGAAGCTAGCTTCCCGGTAAGACCGATCGTCTTTCTACCGCCCGGCCGATTCAGCAGATAAATTCATTTACGTACGGGTCACTTTAATGATACGAAGAGGGTCACCCGGGGAAGGGATGTCCCTCTAAGTGGCCTTGCCCCATAGGGTTGTGCGGCACACGCGGTTCTGGACTAAAGAGGCTTAGACCGATGACAAAGCAACCGACGCTGACCAAAGCCGACCTGATCGAGGAAGTGCTTCGGGTGACCGAGCTTCCGCGCAAGGAATCGGAAACCATCGTGGAAACGATTTTCGAGAGCATCATTGACGCCTTGCAGAAGGGCGACAAGATCGAAATTCGCGGGTTCGGCAGCTTTCGCACTCGGCAGCGGCGCGGCCGCATTGGACGGAATCCGAAGACCGGAGAAAAAGTGGACGTGCCGGCAAAGAAGATTCCCTTTTTCAAGCCGAGCAAGGAATTGAAGGACTTCGTGAATACGTCAGCGCCGCAGAGCGAGGCGGCCTCGTAGGGTTCGCTAATCTGGACTTGAGATAAGTTGACGCCCCGGGTTGCCGGGGCGTTTTGTTTTGGGGGAGAGCGAGCAGCTAGCAGATAACAGCGATCAGGAGGCAAGAGCGCTCCATCGCTCCGGCGGTTTTGGTTCCTGTTTTCTGCTCGCTGCTCGCTGTTATCCCGTCGTAAGCTATGCTCCGCAGTCGACGATTCGATTGGACAGGACACAATGGACTACCTCTGGACTCCCTGGCGTTACCAATACATGGCCGAAGCGGCTTCGGGAAAGCAGCCGGAGTGCATTTTTTGCGATGCGGTGGCGCGAATGCAGGACGCGGAGACGCTGATCGTGCACCGGGGGAAGAAGGCGTTTGTGATTCTGAACCGATTTCCCTATACGTCGGGCCACGTGATGATCGTGCCGTATGCGCATGTTGCGGAGCTTGGTTTGTGCGAGCCGGGGACGCTGGACGAAATGATGGCCTTGGCGCAGCGGATGGAAACGATTTTTCGCGCGAATTATCGGCCAGACGGGATGAACCTGGGGATGAATTTGGGTCGAGCCGCGGGCGCAGGGGTGGCTGGGCATCTACATTTGCACATGCTGCCGCGCTGGTTTGGCGATTCGAATTTTATGACGGTAACCGGAGAGACGCGCGTTCATCCGGAAGAGTTGAAGTCTACGTATGAACGGTTGAGCAAAGCGTTCAAGACGTAGAAACTTGGAGTGCCGAAGCCCGGCTTCCGCTTTGACAATGTAGTCGCCCTCTCCGACGGTAAATCTTGCGCGTGGTTTCCATCTCAAAAGCCGCGGCTTTGCCGCCGCACTCCTAAAAAGGCTAGAATCTTGAATTCAGAGCGCTGATTGCCCGCTGGCCGGAGAACTACCTTGGATCTGGAACTTACCGAAGAGCAAAAGCTGCTGCAGAAGAGTGTGCGGGAATTTGCGGAATCGGAAGTGCGCCCGTTGGCGAAGCACAACGATGAGAGCGGAGAGTTTCCGCGCGAACTGTTCCGCAAGGCCGCGGAGTTGGGATTGACGGGCGTTGCGTTTCCGGACGAGGAAGGCGGCGCTGGATTCGATCACACGGCGTACTCGATTGTGATCGAAGAGATTTCGCGATGCTGCGCTTCGACGGGCGTGATTCTGAGCGTGCAGAATTCCCTGTTCTGCGACCCAATACATCGCTATGGAACGGACGACCAGAAAAAGAAATTCCTGCTGCCGTTTACACGCGGGGAAAAGATCGGCTGCTATGCGTTGACGGAGCCGCAAGCCGGTTCGAATGCCGCCGCGCTGCAGACCAAGGCCGTGAAACACGGCGACACCTACGTGATCAACGGCACGAAGGCATGGATCACCAACGGAGGCGTGGCTGACGCGGCGATCGTTTACACCAATACGGAGCCCGCGAAGGGCGAAAAAGGCATCACGGCAATCGTCGTGGAAAAAGGGACGTTGGGCTTCAAGGTGGGTAAGGAAGAAAAGAAGCTGGGAATTAATGCCACGGCCTGCAGCGAATTGGTGTTTACCGATTGCGTTGTGCCGATGAGCAACCGGATCGGCAACGAAGGCGAAGGTTATAAGGTGGCGCTTTCGACGCTGGATGGTGGCCGCATCGGCATCGCATCCCAGGCGGTGGGCATCGCGCAAGGAGCGTTTGAGGCGGCGCTGCAATGGTCGAAGGAGCGCATGGCGTTCGGGCATCCCATCGCGCAGTTCCAGGCGATTCAGTTCATGCTGGCGGACATGGCGACGGAGATTGACGCCGCTCGGTTGTTGGTGCGCAAGGCGGCGTGGAAGCAGGACTCCGGCGGGCGCTTCAGTCAAGAAGCGGCGACCGCGAAACTTTTCGCCAGCGAAATGTCCACGCGGGTGGCGCATAAGGCGATCCAGATTCACGGCGGGTACGGGTATAGCAAGGAATATCCGGTGGAGCGGGCCTATCGCGACGCGCGCATCACGGAAATTTACGAAGGCACCAGCGAAATTCAGCGCCTGGTGATCGCCGGCTGGCTGCTGAAATCCTAGCAGGATTTCGGCGAAGTGCCAGGCGAACCCCGCGATCGTAACGCCCCCCACTGCTTGCCGCGCAAGGATTACTTACTAATGTGGAACACGCCCGCCTTTCTTCGCGCATTTCCCCAATACTAAGAGACAGGTTGTCATTCACCCAGGACGGAGAGTTCGCGCGCTCCCGCGAAAACCTTTTTATGGTCGAAACTATTTTACTTTCTGGGGCAGCTCTTATTGGATTGCCCCACCTGCTGGCGCCAATTGCGCTTCGCCGCGCGTATCGTTTTTCCGGCGTCCAGCGCCCGCGATCCCTTTCGCCAGAAGAGTGCCCCGCAGAGATGGGGGAAGGCATTCGAATGCTGACGCCCAGCCTGCAAAACCTGGGCTTTGCATCGCTGGGTCTTTATGAGTTCGCTGAACCCGAGGCCCACACGCGCACGATTCTGGCGCTTTTCTTCAATCCGGGAACGAACGATTTCGCCAATTTCACCGTTTTCATCACTGGCCGCGTGGTGCACAGCTATCTGGAGTTTTCCACCGAGTTTTCTTCCCGGTTCCGAATCGAGACGAACAATAACGGAGTTCTTCCACTGACGCCGGATCCGGCGACGGTCCGCGTTTTTCGGTTTGCAGAGATTCGGGAGACATTTGCGCTTTACCGCCTTCACCGCCTATTGATCGAGAAACACGCAGCCGGACGCTGGGCGGAACCCGAACCCAAGGGGCAGGAACTTTTGCGCTGGACGCGCGCAGTGGAAAATTTCGGTCCCAGGCACGTAGCAATCGGTTATATGCAACCCGCGGGCGATGGCGGGCAATTCAGACTGACCTGGAAAGGCGCGGCGCTGATGGCCTGGAGGGCGCTGTGGCCCGCTTCGTTGATCCGCAGAGCGTTGTACAAGCAGGCCATGCGCGCGGAATTGCATTCGCTGGAAGTGCGCGGCGTGACGACTCTGCAGAAAGCGTAGTGCTGCCACTGCGGCGGGCGCGCGAAAACGCTCCGTAGTATCCTGACGGGGTGCTGGAACTCGACGCGGGGCTGGAATTTAATCCAAAAGACGACGCGGAGTTTTTTTCTCTCCTTCCTGACAAACCTGCTGTTTGCCTGATTGAACTGCGCGAAGAAAAAGCCGAGCCGCACCTGATTCGCACCGCAAACCTGCGGAGCCGGTTGCAACGATTGCTGGGCCCGGCCGATCCCACCAGCAAGCGGCTCAATCTTAGGGAGTTGGCACGGCAGGTGCGGTATCGCGTTACGAACTCCGCTTTTGAGCAGTCGCTGACCTATTACCGCATCGCGAAGCACTACTTTCCCAAGCGCTACCGTGGCCTGATGCGGTTGCGCCCCTCCCCGCTGCTGAAGATCAATCTGAAAAATGCATACCCGCGCTGCTATGTGACGCGGCACATCCGCGTGAATGAGCATGGCGAACCCGCTGGCGGAATTTATTACGGGCCATTTGCCTCGCGCCGCGCGGCGCAGACTTACGCCGACAGCGTGCTGGATTTTTTCAAGGTGCGCCGCTGCCAGATCAAGATCCGCCGCGACCCTGCGTTTCCCGGCTGCATCTATTCGGAAATGAAGATGTGCCTGGCGCCGTGCTTCGCGGGCTGCACAAAGGAAGAGTACGACGTGGAGGTGAACCGACTGGTGGAATTTCTGGAAACCGGCGGCGGCTCGCTGCGCGGAACGTACGAACAGGAACGGGAGCGCGCCAGCGAAGAACTGGATTTTGAACGCGCGGCGGCGGTGCACAAGAAACTGGAGAAGCTGGACGATGCCCTGCGCACGGGGCCGGAAATTGCGCGGCGCGTGCAGGACCTGAACGTGGTGATTTTGCAGCGCATGGGCGAAGAGCAAACGATCGGGATCTTTGGCGTGCGCGGCGGCAGGCTCGCCGAGCCTTCCGCGTTGCGATTCGGGGACACCAGTGAGCCGCGCTCTGCCGAGGAAACGGTGCGCGATTATCTGGAAGCGATGATGACCGCGCCCCCAGCCGCGGGAACCTTCCGGCAATCCGCCGTGGAATTGGGCGAGCACCTGCGATTGCTGGCGCGGTGGTTTTACAGCAATCCTCGCGAAGGCGAGATTTTCTTCCGCGAAAAAGATTGGCCTTACCGGCGGATACTGCGGGCGTGTTCCCGCCTGCTGGCGCCGCCAAAAGAAGAAGCCGACGAATCGAAGAAATAGAGAGACAATTCAGGCAGTGAGGAAATCACGATGAGCCATGGTGCAACGCCGGAAGGCACGCAGCGCTACGCTGAAAAATTCAAGGAGATTGCCGCCGAAGGGCATTTCCGGCAGGCCCAGGGGCTGACGGTTTCCTCGCTGGGAATCGGCACCTATCTGGGCCAGCCGAACGACAGCACGGACGCGAGTTACGCGGCCGCGCTGGTGGAGGCGGGCCTGGCGGGGATGAATCTTTTTGACACGGCGATCAATTACCGCTTCCAGCGCAGCGAGCGCAACGTGGGCACCGCGCTGAAAGTGCTGGCGAACAAGGGGCTGGCGCGCGATGAATTCGTGGTTTGCACGAAAGGCGGTTACCTGACACCCGAGGGCACGATGCCCGCCGATCCCAATCGCTATTTTTTTGACGAGTACATTCAGCGGGGGGTGTTCACCGCGAAGGAAGTGGCCGCCGGCTGCCATTGCATGGCGACGCGTTTTCTGGAAAATCAGCTGAACCGCAGCCTGAAGAATCTGGGTGTCAGCTGCATTGATGTCTATTACCTGCACAATCCGGAGACGCAACTCGCCGAAGTGCAACGGCCGGAATTTCTGCGGCGCATTCGGCAGGCATTTGAATTTCTGGAATCGGCGGTGGCGGCAGGAAAAATACAGTTTTATGGGCTGGCCACCTGGAATGGGTTTCGGCAGGATGCAAAAGCGGCGGATTCGCTGCTGCTGGGCGAAATGGAAAGCGTTGCGCGCGAAATCGCGGGAGATGCGCATCACTTTCGGTTTGTGCAATTGCCTTACAACCTGGCGATGACGGAAGCGCTGACCCTGGGGAATCAAACCGTGCAGGGCAAACCGCGAACGATGATGGAAGCGGCCGGCGATTTGGGAATTACGCTGGTGGCCAGCGCGGCGCTGCTGCAGGGGCAGTTGGCGCAGAATTTGCCGGCGTTTGTGGCGGAGGCGCTGGGATTGCAGAGCGACCTGGAGCGGGCGCTGCAGTTTGCGCGGTCGTCGCCGGGGATTACGACGGCGCTGGTGGGAATGTCGCGCGCGGCGCATGTGGAGGCGAACGCGAAACTGGTGGGCGTGAAGCCGGCGGGGATTGAGGAGTTTTCGAAATTGTTTGAGCGAGGCGAGTCGGCGTGAAGTGCGTAGGCCCCGGCCTCGTGGAATGCTAATACATCTACCGACTGTCATCCTTCCGCTATCCGACGGGGATAGCGGAAGGATCTCAACGTCAAAAATTTGCGCGGTGTGGCAGGTGAGATCCTTCGAGGCGCGGAAGGCGCGCCCCTCAGGATGACAAGTTGCTTTCACTTTGCTCTTCCGAGCATTTGCCCCTTGGAGTAATGGCGAGGAGAACGGAGTTCGGACCGCTTACGCGCGCGGTTGCCGGCAGGATGCCGGCGCTACCGGGGGAGTCCAGGATGGCGTTCTGTCAGCCAAGCCGTGATAGCGGCGTTGAATTCGTCGAGGTGGCCGGCGAAGAAGTGATCGGCGTTTTCGATCATGACCAAGCGGTTTTCGCCGGGAAGCGCGGCTACGGTATCTTCCACTTTTTTTCGCGCGCCGAACTGATCGTCCGAACCGTGCACGAATAATTTGGGCTTAGGGCATTCCTGCAGAAAAGAAAAGTCCGTGGAGTTCACGGGAATTCCCAGGCCGATGAGTTCCGCCACGCGCGCGTCCGGGCAACCCACGCGAAGCCCCACAAAACTTCCAAAGCTGAACCCCGCAACCAATAACGGAATGCCCGGAAATTGTGCAGCCAGAAATCCCAGTACTGCTTGCGCGTCGCCTTGTTCGCCGCGGCCTTTGTCGTGCTCACCCGTGCTGAGGCCCGCACCTCGAAAATTAAATCGCAACGTGGGGATGCCGAGTGCGTCCAAAGTTTTCGCGGCGTTATAGACCACTTTGTTGTGCATGGTGCCGCCAAAAAGCGGATGCGGATGGCAAACCAGCGCGGCCAATAGAGGCGCAGCGGGGCTCGCAGGCGTCCAGAGGATGGCTTCCAGGCGGCCCACAGGCCCTTCCAGGAAAAGGTTTTGCGAGTCGTGGGTTGTGAGCATGGGAGATATGGTCAACAGAAGTGTACCTGAATGGGCCGAAAGGCCGGGAAAAACGATGATGGAGTCCTAGACCGCCCACTACGAAATTTACCTCGTACTAGTGCTACTTTCCGGTAATTTCGCATTGCGGATTGCCATCCTCGGTGTTAGTTTGCAATTGTTTGGTGTTTTCCAGGGGGCCTGATGGGCGATCTCTCGGATCGGCGCGAAGCACGGCGCTTTGCGATGAATCTGCCGTTGCGTGTGCTTGCGCGCGAAGCGAATGGCCCGGAACTGAAGGCCAGCACGCGGGACGTCAGTTATCGCGGCCTGTATTTTTTCAGCGAAACGCGTTTCGAAAAAGGCAGCGAAATTGATTTCATTCTTACCCTTCCCCAGCAGATCATTTCCGCCGGCGACGTGAATATTCGCTGCCACGGCCACATCGTGCGCGTGGACTCCAATGATGAGGCCGGCAGAACCGGCATCGCCGCCAAGATTGATAAATACGAATTCATCCCCGTGCGGGCCTCCGCCGCGTAGTTCCTTTTCCTTGCGCTGAACTGGAAATCGCCGGTCAATTTCTGGGTAGAATAGAGCTCCGAGCATTTCGCGTGGCGAGATCAAATCTTGCCGGGGGGACATCATGTATCACTACAACCCGAAACAGGCGCTGGAAGAATTGCAGGAAGATGCGCTGCTGCCGCATCCGGTGAAACTGCGGGACATGATCCTGCGCAATCAATTGGGGCCCCAGGAAGCGCAACTGCTGAATCACGATTTTCAGGAATATCTGACGCGCTTTGGCGAACTACAGAAAATTGCGCGCGAAATTCTGGGCAAGCTGGCCTCTGGCAATCGAAAGTCCGCTTAGCGGCGCCGCTGGATGAACCCTTTCCTTTCGCTTAGTCGAAAGCCGCGTGTGCTGATTCTCTCCGCCTCTTCCGGCGCGGGCCATGTGCGGGCCGCGCAGGCGCTGGAAAAGGCGTTCCGCGCGGCGGGCAATTGCGAAGTGGCCCACGTGGACGCGCTCAAGTACGTAAGCAAACTATTCCAGCGGATCTATGACAAGGCGTACATCGCCATGGTCAATCGCGCCCCGGACCTGATGGGGCTGCTTTACCAGCAGACCGACCGACCGTGGAGCCACCCGCGGGAACGGCTGGCGATGGACCGCCTGAATACGCAACCGATGATCCGCATGCTGAAAAAAGTGCAGCCGGATCTTTGCGTGGCCACGCATTTTTTGCCCGCGGAAATTCTGGCGTGGCTGATCGCCAAGAAAAAAATATCGGCGCGCCACGTGATCGCGGTAACGGATTACGATGTGCACGCTTCCTGGCTTTGCCGCACGGTGGACCGCTACTACGTGGCGATCGAGGAGTCGCAGGAATATCTTGCGCGGATCGGCGTGCCGCGGGAGAAGCTGCGTGTTGCGGGTATTCCGATTGACCCACTGTTCGAAAAACCCGTAAGCGCCAGCGTGGCGAGGCAGAAACTTGGCCTTGCGGCGAATGATCCAGTGTTGCTGCTTTCCGCGGGGGGATACGGCGTGGGACCGCTGGAACAACTGGTGAAGGACTTGGTCGCCGTGGGACGGCCCTGGCAGATTGTGGCCATTGCGGGAAAATCGGAGCCGCTGAAGAAGCGCTTGGACACACTGGCAAAAAACGCGGGCAAGACGCCGTCCGGCCAACCGCGTGTGGTGCCGGTGGGATTTACGACGGAAATGGATCAATACATGGCCGCGGCGGATGTGCTGATCGGCAAGGCCGGCGGATTGACTACGTCGGAAGCGTTGGCGCGGGAATTGCCCATGGTGCTGGTGGAACCCATCCCCGGCCAGGAAGAACGCAACGCCGACCACCTGCTGGAAGCGGGCGTGGCGATTCGCTGCAATAATCTGCCGGCGGCGGCCTGGAAAATTGCGAAATTAGTGGACCAGCCGGAAAAACTCGCCGCAATGAAGTTCGCCGCACGCGCCATGGCCCGGCCCGATGCCGCGCGAGTGATCGCGCAGGATGCGCTTGAACTGCTACACTAGAAATTCGCAAATTATTGGGAATCGCGGAACAAGCTGACCCGGCAAGCTTATGAAACGCCAAACACTGCTGATTGATGCAGACGATACGCTCTGGGAGAACAATGTTTTCTTCGAGAAGCTGATCGAGGACTTCATTACCCTGGTGGAACCCTGCGGCTACAGCCGCGCGTATATCCGGCATATCCTGAATGAAACCGAGCGCAAGAATATCCGCCAGTATGGCTATGGCGTGCGGAGTTTCGGCCGCTCGCTGGAAGAAACTTATCTGAAGCTCGCCGACCAGATGGCCAAGCGGGAGACGCTGGCACAGGTTCACGTGCGCGTTGTGGAGCTGGAGCGGACGCCGCCAAAAATTCTGGATGGCGTGCCGGAGACGCTGGCGTACCTGACGGCGCGCCACCGGCTGATTCTTTTTACGAAGGGCGAACCCGCCGAGCAGGCCGCGAAAGTGGAACGCTCCGGGTTGCAGGGATTTTTCGAGGCCATCGAAATTGTCGGTGAAAAAGATACCAAGACGTATCACGCGCTAGTGCACAAACACAAAATTGTGAAAACGCTTGGCTGGATGATCGGCAACAGCCCGCGCAGCGATATTAATCCGGCGATGGAAGCGGGCCTGAACGCGGTTTACATTCCGCACGTAAATACCTGGCAACTGGAGCACGAGCCGGTGATGGCGGGCACGGGCAAGCTGGTGATCCTGCCGATATTTCGCGACCTGCGAAATCACTTTTAGCGCTGCGCCGGCGCGGGATCTTTTCGCGAGCGCATGGTGAATCAAAAATGACAACGGAAACGAATTGGCCGAGGGTTGCCGTGGTGGGCGCGGGTGCCGTCGGCGGATATTTTGGAGGGCTGCTGGTGCGCTCTGGCGTGCCGGTGACGATGATCGGACGGCCGGCGTTCGTAGAGGCGGTGCGGAAAGATGGTTTGCGGTTGGATACGACGCAATTTCAGGAGACCGTGCATCCCGCGGTGTCGAGTGAAATTGCGGCCGCCGCGGGCGCGGACTACGTTTTCTTTTGCGTGAAGACCACCGATACGGCGGCGACGGCAAAGGAATTGGCGAAGCACATTTCGGGGTCGTGCACGGTTTTGAGCCTGCAAAACGGCGTTAACAATGTGGAAGAGATTCGCAAGGCTTCGGGAATCGAGGCAATCGCGACGGTGGTTTATGTGGCAGCGGCCATGCCAGCGCCGGGAACGATCAAGCATCTGGCGCGCGGAGACCTGGTGATAGGGCCGCGTTCCGCGAAAGTGGATCGGGCGGCGGAATTTTTTGAACGCGGCAAGCTGCCGTGCCGTGTCTCCGAAAACATTGAGGGAGAATTGTGGACCAAGCTGGTTTGGAATTGCGCGTTGAACGCGATATCGGGACTCTGCCGCGCAACCTATGGGGAAATTATTGCCAATGCTGACGCCAAACGCGTTGTGGAAGCCGTGGTTTATGAAGTGCTCGAAGTGGCGAAGAAGAAAGGGATCCACCCGCCTGGACTGGAAGACCCGCGGGCGGCGATGACTGGCGCGTACCGGATTAGCGAACAGATGAGCGAAACGCGCTCTTCCACCGCACAGGATATGGCACGCGGCAAGCGGACAGAGATTGATTCGTTGAATGGGTATATCGCTCGGGTGGGAGCGGAACTGGGTGTGGCGACGCCGGTGAACCAGACACTAGCCGCGCTGGTGAAACTTCAGGAAGATAATTATCAGTAGGGCGCCAGTGTAGGGACGGCCTTCTGAGGCCGTCCGCGTTGGGGCGGGATGTTGCGCGCAAAGACGGCCCGCCTCGGCCCTTCGCATCGCTCAGGATAAAAAGGCGGGCCCTACAATTCGCCCTTACTGCTGTTGCGGACGATGGAAAGGGATGTGCACGATGGCTTCGAGGTCGACGGGTTGGCCTTCGCGGGTTGCAGGTTCAAACTTCCATTCACTGAAGGCGGCCACCGCGTTGGCGTCTAGGCGTGAATCAATGCCACGCACCACTTGAAGGCTGTCCACGCTGCCGTTCTTTCGAATCACGGCGTAGAGAATCACTTCGCCCTCGATGTGTTGATCCATGAGGACCGAAGGATATTGGGGATCCACTTTGTGAACAGGCTCCGGCGAAGCGAGTGTGCCGGCATGGCTTGCGGCCGCGGAGAGATGCAGCTCCGAAAAATGAATAATCCAGCTGCCGGTGGCGCTATTGAAATTCGGCATATTCACGTTCATCGAGTAAACCCGGCGGCGCGAGAAAATCTGTTCCGGCACTGAACCCGGGGGAAGCGCAGCAAAATTCGGCGGGCCGGCGCGAACCGGTTCGTCTTCGACCGGAGCATTCGGGTCGGGACGTTTCAGATAGGCCTGCGGCTTCGACATGCTGAACCCGTGCGCGTCACTTAAACCAGAGACACCGGCGGTGGGCTTGGGAGTTCCACCGCTGATGACGATGCCCGTGGAATTCTTTCCTCCGCCCGTGTTGCTGGCTGCCGGAGAATTTCCCCCACCTGTTGCGGTGGAACCGGGAACTCCTCCCGGCGCTCCGGGCTTTTTGCCTTCCGGGGAAATCGCAACGCGTGCGGACAAATTTCCCTCCGGCACGGGTACCACCGGCGCGGGGGGAGCAGGCGAGGCCGAGAGAGCAATCAAAGTTGCCGGAGCACCCGCCGGCGCGTTGGAACCCGAAGGTACAACTTCCGGCGCGGCGATTTGGCCATCCTGCTTTTTTTCGGCGACGCGTGGCGCAGAGGCGGCGTTAATTTCGAGCTTTGGTCGCGCGGGGCCGGCCTGTTCCGCAGCCAGATTAATTTCCCCCACTTTGGATTCCGTGGTTGGAATTTCAGGAGCGGCCGCATCCGTGGTGGCCACAGATTTCTTAGTGTGCGGGCGAAGCTGCTTGAGCGCTTCCTGATTGATTTGCAATTGCGGGCGCGGAGGCGCGGCCACAGAGACAAGGCGCACCACGTTGGGCATCTCCGGAAGAATCTTTGGGCGCATCGGGCGGCGCCGCGGGATTCACCAGGGTTTGTTTGGGATGCGTGGGGCGCGAAGGATCCGTAAAAATTTGTTGCCTAGGATGGAAGGCATCGGCGCCCGGGGGAGGCGGCGGATCCGGCTGTTTTGCACGCGGCGCAGTTTTGGCTTCACGCGGCATATTGAGCAAGGGCAGATCGTCGATCGGGCCAGACCATGTCAGTTGCGTATTGTCGAACGCATGATTCTTCCGGGGAGCCGCGGGAAGATCCGGCCAGGGAAGCAGCAACAGACAGACCTGCACAGCGGCGGCCACCAGCAGGCCGCGGCGCGGAAATCGATGTTCCACACGGCAATCGCGCAGAACGTATGAAAGCGGAACGGCGCCGGTGAATCGCGCGCTCTGAAACAAGACCGGGATATTGGTGAGAAAATTCTGGTGAAAACTGTCCCACGCGATGTCCAGCTTCGGCGGGTCGCCCGCGGGCAGGAGGATGTGCGGCGGATAAAGCTCCGCCTGACCGAGCAAATCGTATGGATTAACCTGGAACTTCCTGGCCATTAATCTTTAATTGTACCGCGCCAGTGGCGGGCACGCCTTCTCCTTACTCATCGTCCAAAGGGCTGTTAAAACAGATGAACAGAACCCGGCGAAGGTTTACTCGGTGCCGGATTTATCCGGCGGACTGGGGGGACGGTACCGGTAAAAAGTCAGCGCCGCGTCTCCCTGACGAAGCACGCGGACACATTCGAGAGTACCAAAGAACTCGGGAAGTTCAAGTGTGCGGAGATGTTCGGCGGCGACCACCGCGCCGGGCGCGAGCAATTTGGCGTTGGAATTGGCGAGGGAAGAAAGCACCTCTTTGTATTGGTCCTTCTCCGCATAAGGCGGATCGAGATAGACGAGATTGATGCGCGAGGCAGCGCCTGCGGGTTCCGCTGCAAGACGATCCAGCGCTTTCAGAACATCCAGCGTCAAGACGCGAATGCCGGCGCGAATTTCCAGCGACTCCAGATTTTTCTTGATCAGCGCAGCCGTCGGCGCGTGCTTCTCCACAAAAATTGCTTCGCTGGCGCCGCGGCTGATCGCTTCAATGCCCACGGCGCCAGTGCCCGCGAAAAGATCCAGAAAGCAGGCGCCGCTGACGAGATCCGCGAGGACATTGAACAGCGTTTCGCGAAGGCGGTCGCTGGTGGGGCGCAGCGCGAGTCCTTTCGGACTCTTCAATAAGCGGCTGCGAAATTTTCCGGCGATGATACGCATCGAAGTGGCCCTACCCAATCCGCGCCAGATGATAACGCCGCTGCCACTGCGGCGGCAGCAAATGGAGCATGTGCTGCAGCGATTCTTTTTCCGCAGGATCCTCGGCGAGATGGAACGCTTCTTTGCGCGCGATTTCCAGCAGTTCGCGGTCGCGCAGCGGATTGGCAATGTGGAAGCCAAGTTCGCCGGACTGGCGCGTGCCAAAGAATTCGCCCGGCCCGCGAATCAACAGATCCGTCTCGGCAATTTCAAAGCCGTTGGTGGTGCGCACCATGGTTTCCAGACGCGTGCGGGCGTCATCGGTAAGCCGTCCGGACGTCACCAAAATGCAGTGGGATTTCTGCGCTCCGCGCCCGATGCGCCCGCGGAGCTGGTGCAACTGCGCCAGCCCGAAGCGCTCGGAATGCTCGATCACCATGACGGTGGCGTTAGGGACGTCGACACCCACCTCGATCACCGTGGTGGCCACAAGAACTTGCAAATCATTCTTGCGGAAGCGCTGCATCACCTCTTCTTTTTCCTCGCTGGACATTCGCCCGTGGAGCAGACCCACTTTCAGTTTCGGAAATACGTCGCGTGAGAGCCGTTCGTATTCCTCCATCGCGGCCTTCAGTTCCAGCTTCGATTCCTCGATCACCGGATAGACGATGTAGCCCTGATGCCCGGCGGCAACTTCGCGGCGCAGAAATTCCCAGACGCCGGGGAGATGTTTTTCGGTGGACAGGCGCGTTTCGATGGGCGTGCGGCCGGGCGGGAGCTCATCGAGCACGGAGACGTCGAGATCGCCATAGAGCGTGAGCGAAAGCGTGCGCGGAATGGGCGTGGCGGTCAGCACCAGGACGTGCGGCGCGAACCCGGTTTTGGAAGCCTTGTCCATCAGGCGCTTGCGCTGCAGCACCCCGAATCGGTGTTGCTCGTCAATGGCGACGAAGCCGAGGCGCGCGAATTCCACCTGATCTTCAATCAGCGCGTGCGTGCCAATCACCATGCGGGCTTCGCCGGTGCGGATGCGTTCGCGGGCTGCGGCCTTCTCCGCAGGTTTCAGGCCGCTGATCAGAAGCTCCACGGTGTATCCGCCGGGCGCAAGAATCCGGCGCGCGGAAAGAAAATGTTGCACGGCCAGAATTTCCGTGGGGGCCATCAGCGCGGCCTGGCAGCCATTTTCCATGGCGATCACCGCGGCCTGCATGGCGACGATGGTTTTGCCGCTGCCGACGTCGCCTTGCAACAGGCGGTTCATGGGCACGGGCTTTTCCAGGTCGGTGGCAATTTCCGCCAGCACGCGTTTCTGCGCTCCGGTGGGCTTAAAGGGCAAAATGCGCTTCAGTGCTTCGCGCACTTTGTCTTCGCGCACGCGAAAAGCGATGGCGTTTTCCTTGCGCCCGGTTTTGCGTCCAAGGGCCATGCTGAGTTGATAGATGAAAAATTCCTCGAAGATCAGGCGCTGCTGCGCGGGCGAGCGGAAGAGATTCAACGCCTCCAGGGATGTGCCGGCTTCGGGGAAATGCGTGTGAATCACGGCTTCGCGGCGCGACGGATAGTTCAGCCGATGGCGAATTTCCTCGGGCAAGACATCGGGAATGTTTTGTTCCAGGTTTTGCAGCGTGGTGTAAATCGAGCGGCGAATCATCCGCGAGCCGAATGTGCCGATGGCTTCGTAAATGGGCACGATGCGGCCCATTTCGGTGGAGTCCACTTCTTCGCTGCTCAACACTTCGATCTGCGGATTCACCATTTCGCGGCGGGCCGGGCGCAGCTTGTCGATCTCCACCTTGCCGTGAAGAATCAGTTGCTGGCCCGGCTTCAGGCGATCTTCCAGGTAGCCGCCATGAAAAAATTTGCAGGGGAGCGAGCCGCTGTCGTCCTGCACCAGCAAGTGGTAGATAGCGTCGCGGCCGTACATGCCGCGGACGGCCTGCCCGCTCATGACGCGGGCGCGCAGGGTATAGGTGCCGCCGGGCTGCACGTCGAGGATGCGCGAAAAATGGATGCGGTCTTCGTAGCGGAACGGCAGATAGTTGAGCAGGTCCTCCAGCGTGTGGATGCCGCGCTTGGCGAGGAGTTCGGCGCGCTGCGGGCCGACTCCCTTAACCATGCGCACTTCGGTTTGCAGGCTGATAGGCATGCTGAGCTATTTATATCATCGCATTGCGCGGGGGATTGGGGGTGGGCGGCACTCCATTGGAATTAACGGTGCGCACGCGATGTCATCCTGAAGGCCACGGTTTTTGCGGCCTGAAGGATCTCAACTGTCAGTTTGCGCAAACTCATTACGTTGAGATCCTTCGGCTATCCTCGTCGGATAGCCTCAGGATGACAACGCAGGCAGGAGCTCGAGCACGCGGAGAAGGCCGAGCAAGCCCTGCTTTTCGTGAAACTTGCGCGGGTGGCATGCGTATCGTTAGAGTGGGCTGGCGACGTGTGTTTCGCGCTGGGAGGCCTTTGTGGCGGATGTTCGGTTGAATGGGTCGGAAAAACGCGCTCTGGTGCTTTGGATTATTTTTGGCGCGCTGGGTCTGCTGTTCGCGCAGCACAATTTCTTCCGCGCATTTCCGGAAGCGGCGGTGGATTTCAAGGTCACGCGGAACGAGGCGCAGCGGCGCGCCCGCAGCTTTGTGCAGGGCCTGGGCGAAAATGTGGAAGGCTACAAGTCCACGATCACCTTTCAGGTGGACGACAACGCCAAAACTTATCTGGAACGCGAACTGGGATTGCAGGAAGCCAATCACCTGATGGCCTCCCAGCTGAATATCTGGTTCTGGGAAGTGCGCTTTTTCAAGCCGCAGCAGGAAGAAGAGTACCGGGTGCGGGTAAGCCCGGCGGGAAAAGTTGTCGCTTACAGCCACAAAATCGAAGAAGCCCGCGGCGAAAAATCGCTTAGCCGTGAAGAGGCGTTGGCGGCCGCGCAGCAATTTCTGCAAGGCAAACTGGGCGTCAATCTGGACAACTGGAATTTCCTGCCCGCGGAAGCGAATTCCGACGCGCGCCCGAACCGGCTCGATTGGTCGTTCACCTGGGAAAAGAAAGATTTCAAGGCCAAAGACGCGCCGTATCGACTGGAAGTGGGCCTGCAGGGCGACCGCATCGGCAATACCCAGACCTATTTGCAGGTGCCGGAAGCCTGGACGCGCTCTTTCCAGCATCTCCGCTCCACCAACATTTTCTACAACCAGATTGCGCTCATTCCCTATGGTTTTCTGATCGGCGCGGCGCTTTGGCTTGGCATTTCGCTGACGCGGCAGGGCAAGAGCTCGTGGGGAACAGCGCTGAAACTCGGCGCGGTTGTGGCGCTGCTTTTCTTTCTGATGCAGGCAAACGACTGGAACTCGCTGCGAGCGGGCTATGACACGCATCAGGATTATTCGAGCTTCGTGACCCTGACGCTGGCGAAAATTCTGCTGGGCGCGCTGGCCACCGGCTTGATGGTGACCATGGTTCTTCCCGGCGGTGAACCGCTTTATCGCGCGGCGCAACCGGCACGGCTGCGCCTGTATCGAGCCTTTAGCGCCCGCGGGATTCGTTCGAAAGAGTTTTTCTCCTCGTCGGTGGTGGGAATTTCGATGGCCGCCGCGCACATGGGCTTTCTGGTGGCCTTCTACATTGTGGCCAGCAAATTGGGAGCGTGGGCGCCGCAAGATTTGAATTATTCGGACGTGGTCAACACGTCATTCCCGTGGATCGCCGGCGTAGCCATCGGAGTGATGGCAGCAACCAGTGAAGAGTTCCTTTTCCGCATGTTTGCAATTCCCTTCCTTGAAAAAATGACCGGCTCGCGAATTCTCGCCGTAATTCTGCCGGCGTTTTTCTGGAGCTTCTTGCACAGCGCATACCCGCAGGAGCCGGGCTACATCCGCGGCATTGAAGTGGGCCTGATCGGCATCGTGGCGGGGCTGGTGATGCTGCGCTGGGGAATCGTGGCCACACTGATCTGGCATTACACGGTGGATGCTTCGCTGGTGGGCATGCTGCTGATCCGCTCGGACAATACCTACTTCAAGATTTCCGGAGTCGTGGTGGGGCTGGCGGCGGTGGCGCCGCTGGCATGGTCTGGCATCTCCTATCTGGCGCGCGGAAGTTTCGAGCCGGTGGACGACCTGCTGAACGGAGCCGAACCCACGGGAGAGATATCGCTGGAGCGGCCACCCGCGGCGGCCGAGACAGCGCTTACATCGCGCCGCTACGATGCGCTGACCACCGGGATGATCGGATTCCTGGCGCTCTGCGTGCTCGTTGGTGGTTCGCTGGCGTTTGCGATTAAGCGCGAGGCGATTGGCGATTATCTGCGGCTGGCCGTGAACCGGCGCTCCGCCATCACGCGCGCCGACGGCGTGATGCAGGCGCACAACCTGGATCCCAAGACGTTTCGCAGCGTGGCGGAAATCCGCAATGTAACCAGCGGCATTACCAACGAATATCTGCGCCGGCGGCTCTCTGTTGCGCAGATCAATCAGATCTATCAGGAAAAAGTCCCCGGCGCGCTCTGGGCGGTGCGCTACTTCCGCGATTCGCAGCCGGAAGAGTTCGCGGTCGTGCTGAGGCCCGATGGCACGCTGCATTCCTTCCACCACATTTTGGCGGAAGCGGCGAAAGGCGCAAATCTTTCGAAGGAAGACGCGCAAGCGATTGCGGAAAAATTTCTGCGCGAGCAAAAACAGATCGATTTGAGTGGCTGGAAGCTGATGGAAGCGAATTCCGACAAGCGGCCTAACCGCACCGACCACACCTTGACCTGGCAACAGCTCACGCCGCTGGATTCGGAAAAAAGCGGGGCGAAGGATTCGGCCGACCACGCCTACGCGCGCATGGAGCTGCAGGTTCTTGGCGACGAACCCGCCAATTACCGCACGTACATCAAAATTCCCGAGGAGTTCACACGCCACCAGCAGGAGCAATCGCTGCCAAGAACTCTCTTCAGCATCGGTGGGGCCGCATTGTTCCTGGCGCTGATCGTAATCGTGCTGGTTTACTACTTCAAGCGACTGCATTCGCAGCCGCCGGGAACCGTGCCCTGGCGGCGGCTGCTGCTTTGGGGCCTGAGCGGGTGCGCGGCATTTCTGCTGAGCTTTCTGCTGGGCAAGGGAATTCCAAGCCTGCTGATGCAGTATCAAACCGCGCTTCCATTGCGGCTGTTCTTTGGGATCTTCTCCATCGGAATCTTTATTGTGGCGGTGCTCATCCTGGGCGGACTGGCGCTGCTATTCGGATTGGCGTGGTCCTTCGGCGCTCGCGCTTTTGGCGCGGAGCGGATGCCGACCTGGCTTGGCATGCCGGCGAATTATTATCGCGACGCTTTTTGGATCGCGCTCGGGGGCACGGCTCTTCTTGTAGGCCTGAAACGAATTCTGGGAGTCGTTGATATTTGGTGGCCCACGCTGCATCGAGGAATACCGGCTGCGTTTGGCGATAATTTTGACGCCTTCTACCCCGCCGCTGCGGTGATCGGCGGGGCAATCTGGCGCAGCCTGCTTTTGACCGGAACATTTGCCGTGGTGGCATCGTTTCTAGGAGCAGAGCTACGGGTGCGCTGGTTGCGGCTGGTTCTATTCATCGCATTGGCCGCGGCAATGGTTTCCGACTGGGGAAGCGGCGCGGATTTCCTGAAACAGTTCCTGGCATCGGTCCTGGTATTGGGTTTGGTAGTTTTTGGAATCCGCAACATCGCGCGATTCAATATGCTGGGCTGGTTCCTGGTGATCGCCTCCACCATGTTGCTGGGTGGCGCAGCGCAAATGCTGCAACAACCTGACGGCTTCTACCGTATACAAGGGTATTGGATCATCGGGGTTTTGGTCCTGCTGCTGGGGTGGCCGCTGGTGGCTTGGCGGACGGCGCCCGCGAGTGGGCCCACGGCTTAGCGGACTGGGCGGAAGCGGAGCTACAACCAGGCAGTTTGCGGCATCCAATCGAGGAGAAACGCCACGCAAGTGGCATTTGAGGCCAAAGTAGATTGCTCACAAAACTGCGCCCCAAACGTCTATTGCGTGTATTGGAAGTGCAGCGCAAGAACGTAAGCGGCCGATTCCTTAAAGTCTCTTGAATCAGTATTTTAGACAAGAGCCTGCAGAAAGATGAGCGATGCCTCTACCCCGTTTGGCTTTTGCATTAGCTGACGAAAGTGGCCGGTCCAGCACTCCGAACGCGGCCTTGGCCTCGGGGACCTCTTTGACGCATCTGGAAGAGCGCGCGCTCGTACAGGAAGCCCAGGCTGGTAGCCGCCCCGCGTTTGAAGAGCTTGTCCGCCGGTACGACCGCGACGTCCTGCGACTGGCGCTGAACCTGATGAAGCGTACCGAAGATGCGCGGGACGTTTACCAGGAAGCCTTCCTCAAGGTTTACCGCAATCTGCACCGCTTCCGTTTTGAGTGCAGCTTTTACACCTGGCTCTACCGCATTGTCACCAACGTTTGCCTGGACCATCTGCGCCGCCGCCAGGCGCGCCCCGAAGACCAGGCCCCCGAAGTGCATCCCGCGCATTACGAAGAAGGCATCACCGATTTTTTTGAACGGCAGAAGGAACAGCGTCCGTCTTCCGATCCCGAGCGTCACCTGATCGGGCAGGAAATTCAGCGGCGGCTGGCCTGCGCCATGGAACGCCTTTCCCCGCGCGAGCGTGTGGTTTTTGAGATGAAGCATTACCAGGGGCTGAAGTTGCGCGCCATCGGCGATGCCCTGGGCACCAGTGAAGAAACGGTGAAGAATTCCCTTTTCCGCGCCACCCGGAAACTCCGCAGCCAGCTGGGAGAGCTCCGATGACGCCGGCGGAAATGCAAAAGAATTGCGAGCAGGTTGCGCCGCTGCTGGTTTTTTATTCGTGCGGGGAAGCCGAAGCCAGTGAGATTTCCCTGATCGAGCAACACCTTGCCATTTGCGCGCAGTGCAGCGCGCAGCTTGCCGAAGAAAAAAACTTTCACAGCCTTCTGAGCTCGCATCCGCAGGATGCCGACAGCCTGGATACGTCCGGGGTTCTTCTTTCCCAGTGCCGCAGCGAGCTGGCCGAAAATCTGGACGATCTGGTGCGGCCGCCAGTTCTGGAAAAAACGCCGGTGTTCAGCGCGTTCCGCCGCTGGATGGCTCTCCGTCCGGTCTGGAGCGGTGCGGCGCTTGTGTTCGTGGGGCTTTTGGCGGGCGCGCAGGCCTCGCAATGGTTTGCCGCCAGGGAAAGCGCGAATCCGCTGGATCTCGCCGTAAATGTTCGACCGGGCCCGCACATTTCCGACGACCAGCTTTCCAAGATGGCCGTCGCCGGAATTAATTTCATGCCCGCCTCGGCCACCGGGACGCAAAACGTTCGCGTGCAATTGAACGCCGAACAGCCCATGGAACTGAAGGGCAGTGTGGACGATTCCGACGTGCGCCGCGTGCTGACCTATGTGGTCAAGAGCGGCGAACGCTTTGATCCGGGGATGCGGCTGGATTGCCTGGATGCATTGAAAGCCCGCGCGGGAGATACCGAAGTCCGTGCCGCGCTGCTCGGCGCTGCGCGCAAGGATCAGAATCCGGCGGTGCGCCTGAAGGCGCTGGAGGCTTTGCGCGATTCCACTTCGGAAGATGCGGTGCGCGAAGTCCTGCTGGATACGCTGAAACACGATACGAATCCTGGCGTGCGCGTGGAAGCCGTGAATCTGCTGGTCAACTCGCTGGAAAAACCCGAAGAAGTAAGCGATACGATGGAGATGCCAGCTGTTGCATCGCTGCGGGATAACAGCATGGTGGCAGCGCCGGTCGCTCCGGAAGTGGATGCGTCGCTGGCAACCATCATTCGCGAACTGGAAATTTTGCAACACAGCGATCCCAGCCGTTACGTGCGGCTGCGCAGCGCTGCGGCCCTTCGGCAGCTCAGTGCGAGAAATGAGCAGTAAGGCGCGGCTGGCGGCCTGGAATTGAAGGCAATCAAAGTGCATGGTTCCGTTACAGGTCTAGGAAGGTTCGCGCTTCGCGCGCTTTGCGTGGGCGTTTCCGCACTTCTCTCCCCGGCCCTCTGCCTCGTGTTCTCTCCGCGCACCCTTGCCGAAAATGTGCCTGCGCACGCTTCCGCGGACCGCGCGGGAGAAATTACCACCGGCGCCGCGCGTACTTTTTCGCTGGTGGCGGATATGGGCTCCGTCCACTTGATCGCGCAGCCCGCCGGCTCCTCGGACAAAATCCGCTACACCATCCATCTGGAAACCGACGCGCAGGCGCCTTTGTCACAATTTTTGTTTGATCATTTTTCCCTGAACTTCCGGAATTCCCCCAGTACCGTGGGCATGACTGGCTTTCTGCCGAAGATCCACAACACCGGCGCCAAAAGCGCGCAGTTCTGGGTGCAGTACACGATTTATGTGCCCGCGAATTTTTCCGTGGACGTGCATACCGGCGGCGGCGACATTGAAACCGGAGACATCGGCGGCCACGCGCTACTGGTGACCGAAGGCGGAAATATCACCACGGGGCGCATCGGAACGTTCAGCCCTGTTTCCACTGCCAGCGTTTCACCCGCCGCGAAGATCGAAACCCTGGGCGGCCATATCACGGTGCTGGACGTTTCCGGCGACCTGGACGCCTATACCGCGGGCGGATTCATTCAGGTGGGCAACATTGCCGGCGATGCCAAGCTGCGCTCCGGCGGCGGACACATTCGCGCCGCGCGCATCAAGGGCACCGCGCAACTGGAAACGGACGGCGGGAATATCGCGGTTGGCGAAGCGGGCGCGCTAGTCGGCGTGCGCACCGGCGGCGGCCAGATTGATTTTGGCGAAGTGCACGGCTCGGTGCACGCGGAGACCGGCGGCGGCGGCGTGCGTGTGATGTATGTCTCCGGACCGATGGAAGTGGAAACCAGCGGCGGCGGAATTTGCCTCACGCGTGTTTCGAACGTGGTTCGCGCGGCAACCGGCAACGGCAACATCACGGCGTGGATTACTCCGGACTCCGGCGATTCCACCCATCCAGTGCGTCTGCCTGGGCCTTCGCAATTGGCCTCCGGCACGGGCGACATCGTGGTGTTCCTACCGCGGAATCTTGCCGCCACGATTGATGCCAGCGTTATGAACGGTGGGCCAGGCCGCATCGAAGCCGACCCTGCGCTTGGCTTGAGCGTAGAGTTCAACGACGATGGGCCGATGCACGCTTCCGGAGCATTGAACGGCGGCGGCGCGCTGCTGAAACTCCGCAGCACCGCCGGGAAGATTCGTTTGCAATATGTGGACGAGCAGATGGCGCTCCGCAAGAGCCTGCAGGAAGAGCAGAAACAGCGATTGGCACAGAAGTTGAGCACGGTGGGCTACGATGAACCCATTCCGAGCGTGAGCGCTGCGCCTGCACAAGGGGCGGCGCCGGCCGGCGCGGCGGCTACCTGCGACGACGGCGACTGGTGGGGCACGTGGAAGAGCCGCCTGCAGGTGACGTTCCTCGGCAGCGTTCATGAAGATCCCGAAGAATTCCAGAAACACCTGGTGCTTTCGCCGCCGCCGGACTATCCACAGATGGCGCGCACGGCAGGCCTTCAGGGAGTCGTGCTGCTGCAAGTGCGAGCGAAGACCGATGGAACTCTTGAGGTCGAAAAAGTTCTGGAGGGCGAACCAGCGCTGGCGGATGCGGCGAGCGCCGCCGTCCATCAATGGCGGGTTACGCCACAAGACATTTGCGGCAAGAAGGTGGAGGTTATTTCCACCTTGGCGTTTAACTTCCAACTCCGCTAAGGTGGTAGCGGAGCCGGACGCATAGGATTTGGTTGTTGTCCTGGGGTTGTTTTAAGGATTGTCCGCGAAGGAGGCTGTATGAATTTTCGCTCCGCATTCCGATCGATTGGGCTGACTCTGCTGGCCGCATCCGTCCTGTATGTTCCTGCAAGCTTTGGAGTGACGCGCGAATTTGCGCAAACCTATCACCTGAAGCCCGATGGAACGCTGGAACTCAACAACATCAATGGGACCGTGCGCATCGAGGGTTGGGACAAGGACGAGGTGGAAGTGCGCGCGGTGAAAACTTCGCCGGACAAGGACTCCAAGCTCGACCTGGTCTCGATTGACGTGAGTTCGACACCGGACAATCTTTCGATCTCCACGCGCTATCCTTCGGAAGAGGGCGTGGAAGTGGCCGTGGAATATACCGTGCACGTGCCGCGGCGCACGCTGCTGAAGCACATCAACACCGTGAACGGGACGTTGCGCGTCAAGGATATGGATTCCGTCGGGGATCTCCACACCGTCAACGGCAATATCGAAGTTTATGAGAGCAGCGGCGACCTGCACGCCCACACCACCAACGGCAATGTCTATGTCGAACTGACGCATCCATCCGGTTCGCATGGCGCGATGGCGGAAACCACCAATGGTTCCGTGCTGCTGGCCATCCCCGCCAATTCCCAGGCGGATCTGGAAGCGCGTTGCATGAACGGCAGCTTCACAACGGAACTGCCCTTCGTGATGGAAGGCGCGATCCAACCCCGCGTGCTGCACGGCAAATTGGGTAAGGGCGGCTCTCCCATCCGGCTGGGCACCGTCAATGGCGCCATCCGCGTGGTTGCCCTGCGGTCGACCATTTAGCTTCTCCTGCGTCTAAATAGACGAAGGAGAAGAAAGAAATATGAATCACCGAAACATGTGGACCCTGCTGGGGCTCAGCGCTATGAGTATTGCTCTGGTCGCGCTGCCCGGCTCTTCCAGCCCAAAACAAGATCCGGCACAGACGGCTCCCCCGGCCCCGAATTCCGCGGAAGAAGATTTCGCCGCGCAACCCCTGCAAAGCGCGGAATTTGCGGAGCGAATGGCAGAGTTGAAGAGCCGTGTGGCCGCGCTCGCCAGCCAACTTCAGGAAGTGAATCCCAAGGTAACGGTCGCAATCGACGACCCAAAAATCATCGACGATGCGGATGATCAGGTCTTCGTGAGTTCGGAGAGCGGCTGGCTGGGCGTGGGCGTTTCGGAAGTTTCGGCGGAAAAAAAGAAGGAATTAAAGCTGCCTGAGGAGCGCGGCGCTGTGCTCGGCACCGTGGTCCCGGAAAGCCCGGCGGCCAAAGCCGGCTTGAAAGAAAATGACGTGGTGCTAGAGATCAATGGCCAGCGCGTGGAAGGTACCGAACAGTTTCGCCGGTTGATCCACGAAATTCCTCCCGGGCGCACGGCGAGCCTGACGTTATGGCGCGACGGACGCTCGCAAAATGTAAAAGTTACGATCGGCAAACCGGACGCGAACAATCTCCGGGTTTACTCCGGCAATCCAAAGGCTTTCGCATTCAAGATGCCGGAGCTTCCCGAAATGCCGGATCTTTCCGGCCTGGAACACCTTCGCACCTTCACCATGGTTTCGCCGGGCCATCCGCTGCTGGGCATTGACGCGGAAAGCCTGGACGGGGATTTCGGCAGATTTTTCGGCGCGCCCGATGGAGAGGGCGTGCTGGTTCGCGGCGTCTTCAACGATTCCCCCGCTGCAAAGGCCGGAATGAAGGTCGGCGACGTAATCACCAGCCTGGATGGCGAACGCATCCACAACGCCAGCGAGTTGCGCGAAAAAATGCTGACCAAGCGCGAGGAAAAGACGATTAAATTGGGGCTGCTCCGGAATAAGGCGGAGCTCAGCGTTACCGTGGAACTCCCGCAGCACAAGCAGCAGGAAGAACCCTTCGACTCCGAACGAACCAATATTTGATTTGGCTGCAGACACGAATGCCCGGCTCATGCAGTTTATGAGCCGGGCTTCCCTTTTTTGCACCCGGGTGTTTCGGTTCTTGTTGCGCGCGCTGCGCTCAGCTGTCGTGACCGTATTTGCGCATCAGGCGGAACGGCCGTTTGATCGCTCCCCATATCCGCGAACCAGCCTGGCCCTCTTCCGCGCTCCAATCATCCTCCGTGGGCGAAATGGAGAGGCGCAATAGGTATGCAAAGCCAGCCGAGCCGCCGCCCCCCATCCGGAGCCGAAACATCGCGCGTTGGAGCAGGGGCGGTGGCGTGTAGCCGGCGCCGGGCATCCAGCTTTGAATCTGCTCGACCAGTTGTCTGGCGGTTGAATCCTCCGTGGCTCCCGCCGCCATTGCCGCGGGAACAGAAACGCCCAGTAAGGATTCCCCTAGCAGCAGCGCAACTTTTTTGCGAGTCGTTCAGACGGCTGCGTCATTCAGGCCCCTCAGCTAGCACTCTACTGAATCCCTGCACCGTTTCAATGGCTTTAACCCAGCGGGCGAGAGAAAGCGGGTAGAGTAATTGCCATGAAAGCAAACCCTTAAAACCTTCTAAAGTTGCCAGCCAGGAGTCCCATTTTACAAATTCTGTCAGTATTTTTGGTGGATTTTTTTCGAGCTCCGGGCGCCAGCCGGATTTCTGCTGGCAGGCTTCGAGAGGGTCCTCCAGGAGCGGCGTTTTGGGGCGCTTTGCGATTTCGGCCGGGAGCAAATCTCGCATAGCCTGTCGCGTCAGTTCCTTGCGCATGCACCAGGGCACAGGCGGCAGCCGGAACAAAAACTTGAGAAGCCGCAAATCCAGAAATGGCGCGCGAGTTTCCAACTGGACGCCAGTCCAACCCGCATCTTCCTCGTCCAGCACGCTGGCCCAATAACCAGAATGCAATCCTTGGTAGGCGTAGGGATGAACCGGATGAACAGGCAGCGGATCTTGCATAGGGTTCGCCTCAGAGCTTGGCTCGAGCACCCGTTGATAAAAATCTTCGTTCAACCAGGAGGGTGCCGCTTCTGGCAGCGAGTTGGAGTAGAACATCTGGCGTAGTCGGGTTCGGTAGCCACCGCCCAACGAAGGCAACTGGCCACGCGAGGTGACGTAGCCGCCCAACCGGCGGAAAATTTCGCCCCACTCGCCGCGCGCACCCAGGTAGTTCAGATACGGCCACGCGTAGCCGTCCAGCACGTTGTCGCCCCCATCACCGGAAAGCACAACGTGGGAATGGGAGGCGATCCGGCGGTCCATGCGGCAGGCGCGGGCGAAGAAAGGCTCAGTCGTGGGCTCGGGCGTGGCCCAAGTCTGCGTCCCGTCGTCGGGGAAAATGCGGTCTTCCTGAAAAATTTCGTGGTCAAGGCCGAGGTGGGCCGCCGACAGCGTCGCAAATTTCGGCTCGGGATCGTCCAGCAGCGTCCGCCAGCTGACGGTGAAGGCTATCAAATCGCACAGGGTTCCACGTTGGGAGGCGAGGAGGGCGGCCGTTGCGCAGACCGAAGCGGAATCTCGGCCACCGCTTAAATAGAGGGCCGTTTTGCTCTGTGGCAGGCGATCCGCAACAGCGCGCTCCAAAAGTTCGCGAAAGTTTTCCAGGTACTGCTCAGTTTGTTTCAGGAGCAGGGGCTCCTCGATGGGCAGTTGCAGGAAACGCCGCAGGTCTGGTGTGCCATTTGAAAAAATCAGGCGGTGTCCGGGCCGCAGGCGCCGCACGCCGCGCCACACGGTGCGCTCGGGGTGGTTGGACTGCCCTTCGAGGAGAAAATCGCGAATAAAGAAAGGGTCCAGATCGCTGGAGATCTGTGGAACTTTTCGCAGGACCTGGAGAGTATTGGAAAAATAAAAAACTCCCGGCGCCTGGGCGTAATAAAAAGGACGCGCGCCGGCAAAATCCCGGGCACAGCAGAGCGATTGCTTTTCCGCATCCCACAGACCGAAGGAAAAATCACCAGCAATCTTCTGAAGGGCGGCTTCGCCCCAGATGTTCCAGCACTGCAGCAGGAGTTCCTCGTCGGTTGGCTCCTCGCCGGCTGGTTGTCCTTTCGCGCGTACTTCAGCAAGCAGTTCCCTTCGCGCATCCAGCCGCACTTCGCCAACGAGCCAATACCGACCGCCGAGGCTCACGGGTTGGCTCGGCGCCTGGCGAGGAGTTCCCGTATCCAGGCGCGTGAAACAGAATCCCACCCCGTCTTTTTTCCAGGTGCTGGTGCCGTCCGGCCCGCGAAATTCCAGACTGCGCACAATGCGATCTAGGAATTCCTGCTGCACCGCTTCGCCGTCCGTACGAACCATGCCGAAAAAGCCGCTCATGGCCGCTCCGCGGGAGGCTCGGAAAATTCCTTCTCAAACGCGGCATAGTGCAGATGCGTCGCCTCTGGTTGATTCAAAGCTTCGCCGCCGTGTTCCACCCAGGCGTGAGCTTCGAATTTGCCATTTTCCTTGCGCACGCCGATGCGCAATTGGGGAGCAATTCCCTGCTTGCGCAGCAGGTACCACAGACCTAGAGACTCCTCGAGACATGTAAAATGCAGCAGAGAATGGTGCACGGCGGCGCGAACCATGTGGCTGGTTTTCCGCAACTCCTCGGCGTTCGCATTTTGCGCGGGCGCTATTGCGATTACGCGAGACTGCAGAGAGGAAAAAGTTTTGTTGTAGCCGCGTACGCGCAAGGAGGCGCGAATCATGGGCAGCAGCATCGCCGCGCGCCGGAAAAGGCGCCGCGATTCCTCGTCCAGCGCCCTATACCGCTGAAGTGTTTCCCACATCCACGGGCAGCACTTGGAGCAGGCCGTTTTCCACCAGGCCGCTCAGGAGTTCGTTCAGATGGATCCGCAACGGTTCCGGTTCCACATCAAATTCCGCCAGCAATTTTTCAAAAGCCAGCCCCACATTCGGCTCGGTGGTCACCAGTTCCCACATCCGCGTGCCGGTGGTATCCAGGCCAAAATATCGTTCACTTTCCAGATTTAAGAGCACGGACTCGCCATCCAGATGCCGAATCAACACATGCGCCGGCACCACCACCCGCTTTGTGAGCTCCACCATTCTCTGCATCCCCATTTTTGCGCCGCTTTGCATACTGGTCTTCCTTCGCGACACGGCCCCGCAAACTGCCAGTATTTTACCGGGGAATCCCGCGAATCGCCATGTTCCTGAAGTTCGGCGGGCCAGACAAGGCGCATTGTTTTCTGGCGCGAGACACGCTATAAACGCCAGAGTGTCCGACTCCGCAATTATTCTGGATTCGTTGGAAAAATGGTTTCCGCCGGCCCTGGGAGGTTGGCGCGCCTACCTGCAGCCGTTCTCGCCGCCCACTTCGCCCGCGCTCCGTGGCATCTCCTTGCAAATGAAGCAGGGCGAAGCCGTGGCCTTGCTGGGCGCAAATGGAGCGGGCAAAACCACGCTGCTGCGCATCCTGGCGACGTTGCTGCTGCCCACGCGGGGCAGCGCTCAACTGGCCGGCCACGATGCGGCGCGCGAACCCGCGGCCGTGCGCAGCAATATTGGCTATCACGCCGGTAGCGATCTGGGCTTTTACCCGCGCCTGACGGGGCGGCAGAATCTGCTTTTTTTTGGACGCCTGCATCATCTGTCCGACGAGTTTGTTAAAAGCCGCATTCGCGCGCTGGCGGAACGCCTCGGCCTGCAGAACAGCCTGGATCGCCAGGCACGCACGCTTTCCTCCGGCACGATCCAACGGCTCAGCCTGTTGCGCGCGCTGCTGCATCAACCCAAAGTTCTGCTGCTGGACGAGCCCACGCGCAGCCTGGATGCGATTGCGGCGGCACAATTCCGCCAATTCCTTAAAACCGACGTTTTATCGCGGCAGGGAACTTCCCTGCTGTTCGCTTCGCACACCATGCAGGAAATCGAACTGCTGGCCGATCGCGTCGCAGTTCTGGAAGAAGGAAAGTTGCTCGCGTTCGACACGCCGGCCGCGCTGCGCGGAGGCACTTCTTCGGCTACGCTCGAAGACGCGTTCTCCAAAATTACCGGACGGAGTCTGCAGGCCGCCGGGGAGTCTGCCACTCCATGATGCGACTCCTCCGCGATCTTTTGCTTTTCTTCCGGCGCGATCTGCTGATCGCCAGCACCTATCGCAGTCCGTTTATTCTTGAAGCCATAGAAGCGCTCTTCGGCGCGACCACTTTTTATTACGTGGCGCGCTTCGTGGATTCGCCGGCACTGCGCTCGGCCCTTCCGCAGGGAAAAACCTATTTCGCCTATTCGCTGGTGGGTTTTGTTTTTTTCGATTATCTCAACGCCGCGCTAGATACCTTTGATCGTAGCCTGCAGGAAGCGCGCGATGTCGGCACGCTGGAACCTTTGCTGGTCACCCAGGTCTCGCTGCCGGTGATGCTGATTGGTTCGGCGTTTTATCCGTTTGTGGCCACCACGCTGCGCGTTGCGGTGTATCTGGGGTGGGCGGCCGCGTTTTTTGATTTTCCCCTGAACGCCGCGAACTGGGCGGCCGTGGCCGCAGTTCTGCTGGCGACGCTGCTGGCGTTCTCTGGGATGGGGGTGCTCTCCGCGTCTTATTTATTGCTGTTCAAACGTGGCAATCCCGCAAAGTGGTTCATCCTTGGCGTCTCCAGCATCGCCGGGGGAATGCTTTTCCCGGTGAACATTCTTCCGCCGTGTCTGCAAGTGGTGGCACATCTCAATCCCGTTACCTATGCGTTGGACGCGATGCGCGGCGCGCTGCTGGATGGCGCGAGTATATTTTCCATCGCGCGTTCGCTGCTGCTCCTGCTGGCGTTTGGCGCAGTGCTTCTTCCCTTGTCGGTAGTGGTTTTTTCCTGGGTTCTGCGCCGCACCAAAATAACCGGAACGCTCACGCACAGCTGATTGCGCCTTGGCAGGCCGCATTCCCCTTTGCTGGCTCGCACCCGCACCGAGATTGTCATTCTGAGGGCATCCGACGAGGATGTCCGAAGAATCTCAACTTAAAATGTGCGCACAAACTTTACGTTTAGATCCTCGGCCACCAACTTCGTGACCTCAGTATGACAAACGCGCGATCGCGCGGCGGTGGGTCGTAAGCAGATACTTTGCTGGGAAATGAGCAAATCGTGCGTCGTCCGATCCAGCTCAAAAAAAACGGCCCTGCTCTAGCAGGGCCGCCTTGTAATGGTAATGGACCGCGTATCTGACCGCCTTACGGTTTCTTTTTCTTGCCACCGACTTTGGTATCGATGCCGCCGGTCAGTTGCTGCAACTGCTCCAGTCCCTGCTTGGCTTGCGTGCCCCACTGCCCGTTGGGATCCAGATCGATGGCCTTTTGATAGGCTTCCACGGTTCCCGGCCGGGGGTTCACTTCGATTTTGTCCCCAACCGTCTTGTAGATGCTGGGATCCGCAACCATGCAGGCGCCGAGCAAATACCAGGTTTGCGCGTTCTTGGGATCCAATTCGCTGGACTTTTGCAGCGGCTCGATGGCGTCCACCATCTTGCCGGCTTGATACAGGCTGATGCCAAAGTTACGCCAGGCCATCGCGGCATTCGCCGGGTCGAGTTCCGCGCTCTTGGTGTAAGCGGCTTTCGCTTCGTCGAGCTTCCCAACGCGCGCCAGAAGGTTTCCCAGGTTGTTATAGTAGCTGGGATTTTCCGGCTTGGCGGCAATCGCCTGCTGGTAAGCATTGATCGCTTCGTCGTTTCGCCCGGCCAGGTCGTACGCCTCGCCCATGCGCGCCCAGAACAAATGAATGTTGGGATCTTTTTCCGGCGCAGCCTTCAGTCCCTCCTGAAACACCGCTACCGCCTGATTCGAAAGGTCCGCCACTTTGGCCTTTGCGGCATCTCTCTGGTCCGCCGGAACTTTCTTCGCATCCGCGCTCGCCACGCGTTCCTGGTCCAGCAGCGCCACGCCCTTGGCGAACTGCTCCTTCATGCCCGCAAATTTTTTCTGCTCCTGCTGTTGCTGGCGATATTTGGCGGCCGCCTCCGGATTCTGCTTTTCCAGGATTTCCTTGAAGTTGAGATTCACCGGTGGAGTGTTGTCGCCCTTCACTTCGATGAGCACATCAAACGGCGCCTGCATCTGCGGCGGATGCACGGTGAAGGTGTACTTGCCGTTCTTCAGTCCGGTGAACTGAAACTTGCCGTCCGGCCCGGTCTTTCCTTCCGTCGTCACGCCCTGGTCGCTCTTGATCGAGACCGGCAGGTTGGCGAACGGATTTCCATCAAAATCGAGCAGCGTGCCGCTCATCTTTCCATCTTGCGCCGCGGCGCGTGTTGGCAGGCTGCCCATCGCTATCAGCATCAGGGCGCCCGCGAGCGCGCACGACTTCATGAATTTCAACATGCCCCATTCTCCTTTTATTGTTGAGGAGCGCCGGCCAAGGCTGACCGGCCGGTTCGCCCCATTATCTCTCATATCGCGCTGAATCCAAGTCCTTTGAAGTCACTCCGCGGCTCCGGCGCGGGCAGCGGCCCGGTAAAGGATGGGGTCTGGGATGCCGGCCTCCGCGAACGCGCGCAATCGAAACAGGCAGCTGTCACAGGTTCCACAAGCGAGTTCTTCGTCCTGATAACACGACCACGTCAAGTGCAGCGGCGCGCCCAATTCCATCCCGCGACGGATGATTTGGCTTTTTTTCAGCGCGATCACCGGCGTGACGATTTCGATTTTTGTTTCCGGACGTGTGCCGCGGTGAATCGTTTCCTGAAAGGCTGCGTAATACTCCGGCCGGCAATCGGGGTAGCCGGAACTGTCTTCCGCCACCGCGCCGATATATATTTCCTCGGCGCCCGCGGCCTCTGCCCAGCTCACAGCAACGCTGAGGAAATGGGCATTGCGGAAGGGGACGTAGGTGACGGGAATCCCGCTGGTTTCCAGGCCCGGCGCTGCCCACTCGTTTTCCGGGACGGTGATCGCCGAATCCGTCAGGGCGGAGCCGCCGATGGCGCGAAAATAATCCAGCCTTGCGACCAGCATTTCCGCGATCCGATAATATTTCGCGATCTCTGAAAATGCCCGCGCTTCCCGCGCTTCCGTACGCTGGCCGTAACTTGCATGCAGCAAACCCACGCGGCCCGATCCGTGGCGGTGAATCGCCTCCGCCGCGGTGACGCAGGAATCCATCCCGCCGCTCAGTAATACAATCGCGTCCATTCTGCCCGCCAAAACGTTTTCCCCTTCGCGGACTTAGACGCCGCGCATCGCCGGGTCCCACACGATTTTGTGCAGCTGCAATCCCAATCGCACGGGCAAACCATCCTCGAGCATCCACTCCACCAGCGTGCGGGGCTCCAGGCCGGTCCATTTTCCTTCGGGATCATCATGGACCGGGGAAAAGAGCACTTCGCGAACTTTTTCGGTCAGGCGGTGCCGTCGCGTGAACTCCCGCGCAAATTCGTAATCCGCGCGGCTGGAGAGCACGAATTTCACCTCATCGTCCGGTCCCAGTTCCTCGAGGTTTCGCTCATCAAAGGTGTTGGCTTCGCCGGAGTCGGGGCACTTCACATCCACAATCTTCATCACCTGCTTCGGCAGGCGCCCGATAAAACGTTCGCCGCTGGTCTCGATCATCACCGTGTAGCCAACCGCGAGGAGCTGTTCCGCCAGCGGATAAATCTCTTCCTGCAGCAGCGGCTCGCCGCCGGTAAGCTCCACCAGCGTGACACCGGCCGGGGTGCCATCGGCGCGCTGGTTCAACCTCTCCACCCGGTCCATCACCTCGTCCACGCTCATCTTTTTCCCGCCGTGAAACGCGTACGCCGTGTCGCACCAGGTGCAGCGCAGGTTGCAGCCGGTGAGCCGCACGAAAATGCACGGCAGGCCCGCGCGCGTCCCTTCGCCTTGTATCGATTTAAAAATTTCCGTGATGAACATCCTCGAACCTTGTAGCGGCCGCCTTCCGAGGCGGGCGCCCTCTGTCACAAAACGCTAACTCCCGCTGTTCGCCTTCTTACCCGAACGCCGCGAAAACCAGTAAATTCCCCCAAAAAACACCACCACCGCAATAATCAACCGCGGATAGCCCGGCGGAATCCCCATCCATCGCAGCACCACCACATACCCCGCGGCAACCAGCAGGGCCGGAATAAAAATGATGACGAGCGATTTATTCATCGCAACCTGCTTTCAAAATCATTTCCTACGGGTGATACCGCGCCATCGCCGTGTCGGTTTCCCAGATCACCACGTCTTTCAACTTCGCGCCCGGGGGCAGGTCGGTCAGTTGGCTGGTCAAGTTCTCATAAAAATATTTCGCCAGATTTTCCGCCGAAGGATTCACGGTGGTGAATGGCTCCAGATCGTTGATGTACTGGTGATCCAGCCGCGCAATCAGCCCGCGCATCACTTGTTTGAGTTGCGTGAAATCAATCAGCAGGCCGATATTGTCGAGTTGCGGCCCTTCCAGCGTCACCTGCACGCGATAATTGTGCCCGTGCGGATTCTCGCACTTGCCCTTGTAACCGCGCAGGGCATGCCCCGATGAAAATGTATCTTCCACACTCACTTGAAACATAGCTGGCTGACTCTTTCTCTTCTTCCCTGGGAACGTTCGCGTGCGACTTCGGGCTTCTTCCGGTTTTTTCAGGCTGGGCTCTCCGCCGACAGGAACCGGGAAACCTCCCCGAGCTCACTGGTTCTCCGGTAGCGCGGCAGCGACTCCAGAAAAATTTTACCATAGGGCATCCGCTGGATTCGCGTGTCCAACAACGCCAGCACGCCGCGATCGGTTTTCGCGCGGATCAGCCTGCCGAAGCCCTGCTTCAACGAAAGCACCGCCTCTGGCACCTGAAATTCGGAAAAAGGATTGCGGCCTTCGTCCTGCAAAGCGCGCACGCGCGCGGCCACGATCGGATCGCTGGGCACGGCAAACGGCAAGCGGTCCACAATCACGCAGGAAAGCTGATCCCCCGGTACATCCACGCCCTGCCAGAAACTCGCCGTGGCAAAGAGCACCGCGTTGGGCGTGTTCTTGAAACGCTCCAGCAGCACGGAGCGCGGTGCCGTTCCCTGGAGCATGAGTGGAAATGGCACGCGGCTGCGCACCCGGTCGAACAAATCGTTCATCTGCAGATAGCTGGTGAAGAGGCAAAACGCGCGTCCCTGGCTCAGCTCCAGCAGTTGCACGATTTCGTCGGCGGCTTTCGCGGGGAAACCGGCGTCGCGGACATCCGGCATCTTCAGCGGCAAATAGAGTAAAGACTGTTGCGCGTAATCAAACTCCGGCGGCAGCGCGCACTCTTTCGCGTGATCCAGCCCCAGCCGCTGGCGAATAAATTCAAACCGGCCGGCGACTGTCAGCGTCGCGGAAGTCAGGATCACCGTGTCGAACGGCTCGAACAATTTTTCGCGAAGGATCTGGCTGATATCAATCGGCGTTGCCGCAAGGAACACGCCTTTATTGCGCCGTTCGAACCAATAAACATAATTCCGCTCATTCGACTCAAACAGGAACGTCAGCTCCTGGCGGATTTCAAAGCTGCGCCGGGCGATGCGCGTCAGCTCTTCCGGCTTCTGCGTCAGCGCGGCGAATTCCGTCTCCATGGCCTTCAGTGAATTCAGCAGCGCGTCGTAAGCCTCGCGGTTTTGTTCCAGGAATGCTTCGCGCTCCGGCCGCGTGAAGGGGAATCGCCCGTCGCGTGGCGGAAAACTCTCGAAAAACGCGCGGTTCTTTTCCCGGATGCGTTGCGTGCGCCGCAGCAGCGTGGGCGAACCGGTCTTGGTCAGGCGCATAGCCTGGTCCGCGTCGCGCGCCAGCTCTTCAAACTGGTAGTTCGAGATCTGCTGCCCGAAATAATCGCTGGCCACATCTTCCATTTCGTGCGCTTCGTCGAAGACCACCGCGGAATATTCCGGCAGGATGCTGCCGAAATCGTCCTGCTTCAGCGCCAGGTCCGCGAAAAACAGGTGATGGTTCACGATGATCAGGTCGGCTTCCTTGGCGCGGTTCTGCATCTGCGTTAGGAAACATTTTTTAAACTCGGGGCATTTCTTGCCGGTGCAGGTGTCGCGGCGCGCGTCAATGCGTCCCCACAATTCCGAATCGTCGGGCAGAAACGTCAGCTCGGCGCGGTCGCCGGTTTCCGTCAGGTTGGACCAGTCCTTGATCTGCCGGAACGCGTCCACCTCTTCCATGCCCTTCAGCATGGGTTGGTCGGCCAGCGCGTGCAGCTTCGAAAGGCACAGGAAATTGCTGCGGCCCTTCATCACCGCCACTTTCAGCTTTGGCGCGAAATGCTTTTGCAGAAACGGCACGTCCTTCTGATAGAGCTGCTCCTGCAGCGATTTCGTGGCCGTGGAGATCACCACGCGGCGCCCGCTGCAGATTGCCGGAATCAGATACGCCAGCGTCTTCCCGGTGCCCGTGCCTGCCTCCACTACCGTGTGATGGTGCTTGGCGAAGGCATCGTGCACCGCCTCGGCCATCTGCAATTGCGCCGGGCGATGCTCATAGCCGCCAATCATGCTGCGTTCCAGGAAGCCGCCGGGGCCGAAAATCTGCTCCATGCTGGGCCCGCTGTAGGGAGTTTCTTCCTCATGCGCGGGGGCCGCGCCTGCGGCGGATCGGCTTCCGCTGGAAGTGACCGTGGAGCGGTTCGCGCGCGCCGGTTGATCGTCCGGCTCGTGGCCGCGCAACTCCTCTTCCAGCGGCGCGTACACGCGTTCGCGGATCGCTTGCTGGTGGGTTTGCGGCGTCTCGGGAGAGTCCGTCTTGGGTTTACGTTTTGCCAGAATTCCTGCCTGTAGGTTCGGGGCCAGCCTGAAAGAACCCTTAAAGAACAACGATAGCACATCCCCTTTCCGGGCCTCTTTGTCCGGCAGCCGTTAACAGTTGGGCAACTTGCGGATTTCTAGACAACTCCAGCGCTCGCGCAGGGTTAGAGTGTTCTGGGGAAAGTCCAGCTGCCCTTGGCCGCCGCCCGTGGCGCCCGAATCCCTCGTGGGGTATAAGCATGAATTCAAAACTTCGTATAACTCTTGTTGCGCTCGCCGCAATCTTCGCTCTCACCTCCTGCAGCGGCGTGAAAACTCCGTGCACCGTCAATTGCGGTGGCGGCGGAGGGGGTACGGCTTCACTGAATCTAGTCATAGCGGCGGTCCCGTTTACTCCTCCTCCCAACACTTCGATCCTCTCGTTCGCGGTGGTTGTGAATTCGATTTCTTTGACGCCTTCCACCGGCGGTAGCGCGATCACGATTCCGCTGAACGCAACCTCCTACTCCGCGGACCTCGCCCGGCTGACGAGCGATTCATCTTTCCTTGGGCAGGTCACTTCGACGGTTCCCGCGGGAACCTACAACCAGATCACACTCGGCATCACCAGCGTTGTCGTTACTTATTGCGCAGCCGCTAACGGGACGCCGGGCTGCCTTCCGAATACCGTCGCGCAGTTCAGCAGCGGCGCCGGCGCGCCAACTACGTCCAACTTCTCCATCACATTTGCGGGAAACCAGCAGGCGGGCTTGCGCGTCCTGATTAATTTCAGCAACTCCCTGACGGTTAATCCCGTGACGCAAGCAGTTACCGGCGTAAGCCTGACAGCCGCCAACGTCCTGACCGCCGTGTCCTTGCCTCCTGCCGCTTCCACTCTTTCGGCCGGCCAACTTGACTATATTGAGGATGTCACCGGAGTCGTAAGCGCCGTTTCCGCGAACACCATCACAGTGCAAACCGCGACGCGAGGCTCCGTTACCTCGACGCTTACGTCCAACACGATTGGTTCCCCAAACTGCGTCATCGGAAATTCGCCGTGTAAAGCGACAGTCGGCCAGATCGCCAGCATTGATAGCACGCTGAACGCCGACGGTTCTTCCACCTTGTTACAATTTGACCCTCTCACTCTAACCAGTGAGGACTTTATCGAGGGCATTGTTACAACCTCGAATACTTCATCCACGCAATTTCAGATCGTGACGAATGACTACATCCCAGGCGCAGCCAACAGTTCGATCGCAACGGGGCTGAGCCTCGGCGACCCCGTCAATGTTACGCTGGCGGGCGGAGTGCTTCCCTTCGTGATTGACAGCAAGGGGCTGCCGACTGTATCCACAGCGTTCAGCGGCAGCACGTCCGCAACGGACATCTTGCCCGGTCAGACCGTCTTCATGCACATAACCGGCTTCACCGCAAAGTCCGGAAGTGCTTTCGCCAAGGCGACGGTTGATGCGCTGGCTCTGCGTTTCACGCGAGTTACTGGCAATGTCTCAGCACCGCCGGCGCCGAATTTCAGTCTTCAATCGTTGCCGCCATTCTTCGGACAAACCACGACGAACCAGGTGCAACTCGGTGTAGGGAGTCCAAGCACCTATCTGGACGGCTATGCGAGCACTGGCGCGATGGCCGTGAACGATAATGTTTCGATTCGGGCTTTGTACTTCGGGATAAGCTCTGCCCCGTCTTTCACTGCCGCGAAGATTCGCAAGAACTAGAGTTTTCACCTGCCTCCGCAAAGGCAACGGGCCCCGGAAGTTCCGGGGCCCGTTCTTTTTTAAGCCTGGCTTGGTGCCAGCAACGGCCAGGTGCTTGTCATCTCTGAAAGCGCGACGGTCAAATGGCAACTTCGGATCGCCGTTCGTAGGCTAGTCATCTCTGCGCCCTCTGTGGGGCATGAACTTGTTCCGGAGGTGTGTCGCATTCATCCTGCGGTCCCGCCGCGAGGCGGGAGCATGACATCTTCGCGCTTACACCCCCTGTTCCGGTCTCGCGGGGAGACTCGGATCTCGGTACATCTCATTTCGTTGCAGCACGTGAAACGCCGCTTCCGCCAGGTGTCGTGCCACCGCTCCCACCGCCCGCGCGTGCCCTTTGTTGGCCCGCAAGCGCGCGTACAATCGGCTTACGTGCCGTTCCGGGTTCCGCCGGTGATTCACGGCCACCGAATTCGCCGCTTCTGCAAACGCCCATTTCAAATAGCGATTTACATCCGGCCGCGTCCTTCCATACCGCGTGCGATCGCCACTGGAATGCACCCGTGGCGTGGTTCCGCTGTAGCTCGCCAGCCGCTCAGCGTTCGCAAAACGTGCGATTTCTCCAATCTCCAGCGCGATCGTTGCCGCCAGGATCACTCCCACTCCGGGCAGGGTCATCAGCCACTGCATCATCGAGGTTACTTCCACCAACTCTTCCAGGCGTTTCTCGAACTGTCGTGTCTGCTCACTCAAACTGTCCAGTTGCGCCAGCATCTGCCGCGTTGCCCAGCGCGTCTGCTCCGGCAAGCGTTCTATCTGCTGCTCCAATTCCGCTCGCGCTTTTTTTCCATATGGGTCGCTGTACTGGCTCGGCGGCATCCCCCACTTCGCCAGCGTGGCAGTGATGCGATTCTTCCACCGGGTGCGTTGCGCCACCAGCACCAGCCGCGTGCGCGTCAACTCCCGCAGTTCCCGCAACGCCCCCGGTGGAATCCATACCGTCGGTAACGTCCCGTTGCGCTGCAGCGTGTTGAAACCGCTCGCATCCAGCTTGTCGGTCTTGTTGATCAGTCCCATCATCAGCTTCGCTTTGCGCGGATGCACCAGCTTGGGCACGCAGCCGGCCTGCTCGATCTCATCGATGATCCAATACCGGTTCGCGGTTGCTTCGATGGCCACCGCGGTCCCGGGACTGCACCCCGCCAATGCTTGACGAATCGCTCCCGTCCCGTGCTCCAGCCGATACCCACGCGTCTTTCCGGTGTTGGCCTCACGGTGTTCCACCCACGTATAACGCTTGTGGCTATCAAACGCGATATATTCTTCCATGCGCGACTCCTTTCCCTCTTTTCTTCCCTCAGCACCAGCCTAGGCCGATGCCCTGAGTCGCGCTTTCATATTTTCATCCTGAGGTGCGCTTGCCCGGAGCGTCTTTCGCGAAGGGCGCCGTTTGCGCGCCGAAGGATCTCAACTTTAAGTGCGTGCACAAAGTAAACGGTGAGATTCCTCGCCTATCCTCGTCGGATAGGCTCAGAATGACAGCTTGATGGTTTGGAGTGCGGCTTGGTGGTCGCAAGCGCCAAGCATTCGTCATCCTGGTCCTCGAACGCGCCAACCGTCCGTCATCCTGAGTTGCGCTTGCCCGGAGCGCCTTTCGTGAAGGGCGCCGTTTGCGCGCCGAAGGATTTCAACTTTGAATGCGTGCACAAATTAAACGTTGAGATTCTTCGCCTATCCTCATCGGATAGGCTCAGAATGACAGCTTGATTGTTGGTAGTTGTCCCAATAAAGGCCAGAGGCTCCGAGAGCGTTTGTAGGGGCCGGGCTTGTTTACACTGAGATTCGAAGTGCCCGGCCCTCTTCGATTGCATCCGCACCGCGACCTGCTGCGGACGGCGGGCGGAGCAAGCTCCGCCCCTACAAACCTTAAACTCCGTCGACAACAATCAAATTCCGCCGACGAGGATCAAATCCCCCCAACCGTGGTGTGCGGCGGAAGCGGCGAATTCAGCGGCGGCAACGGCATGGACGGAATGTTGGGCGCCAGCGTCGGCTGCAGCCTGCGATAGAGCGCCAGCGAAATGGCGCCCATGCCCCAAATCGCCACGGCCAGGCCGGCCCAGAATCCGATAAACGGCACGCTGGTAACGATACGCACCGCAATCACACCAACTACCACGCGCAGAAAGAATGGCCAGAACTCTTCGTCGCGGCCCATGATCCACTGTCCCACGATGCCGCCAACCACCACCTCCGCGGCAAACAACATCACAAACCACAGCATCAGCGACGACAATCCAACCAAGAGACCGACGATCGTTGCGCAGGCGATCAAGGAAGCGATGAACACTCCAAAGAACACCAGCACGCCCAAGCCGAACGACGCCCCCAGTTGCCCGGCGGACTCCACCGTTTCCTTGGCAAATTTCGGCATCAGCACCGCCAGCACCAGCCCGAAGAGGATCACGGCGCCGGACCAGATAATGCGCCAGACGTAATAGCCGGCGTCGCGCTCGTGCGGGTGATGCTCCGCCTTGGTGAACTCCGCGGGCGAGCCGAGCTTTGCGTCCGAGGAAACGCTCGGCGGTTGCTCGCCGTAAAATACCGTCTTTCCGTCAATCTCCGCGCCGGAACTGATGGAAAGGGATTTTCCACGCCCCTTCACGGAGCCACCAATGAATCCCGAAATGCTGGTGCTCTCGGAGAAAGAGAGAAAATCGCCATCCACTTTTCCGTCCACCGTCAGCGTCTGGCCGCCGGCCGTCAGGCTGCGCCCGATTTTTCCGCCGGAATCCAGGTTGAACACCTGGTTCCACGTCAGCACGCTGCGCTCCACCGTGCCCGTAATGGTTACATTGTTGGCCGCAGTGCGGAGATTGCCGTCAATCACGCCGCTGATGCGTTCCGTTTGCACGAAGCCGATCAGGTCGCCGTTGATGTGTCCGGTAACGTCTACTTGCTCCGCGAACGCATAGACATCGCCGTCCACCTCGCCCTCAATGCGCACATGCTTGCCGGTAACGAACAGGTCGCCCTTGATCACTTCATCCTTCTTGACCGTGATGCTGTCTCCCTTGCGGAATTCCGTTGCCGAAGCCGCAGGCGCCATCGCCACCAGCAGACCTAGCCCAGAGAACAGCACGGCCATCGCCGACCCGCGCCGCAGAAAGCGCCGGAAAGCAAACAGGCCGAATCCAACCATGGTCACCACCGCAAACACCTCAACCAAACTGAACATGGATTGCCATCCTTTCCAGAATGCGCCCTGAAACACCACCAGGCTGAGTAAATTGCTGCCGCCGAAGCCCGCCTGCTCGAACTGGCGTTCCCACGGCTCGATATATCCGGTATAGAGAGCGTAGACGCCCAGAACCGCCAGGCCAAAAATCACGCCCCAGATCCACTGCATGTTGCGTTTCACTTGCGCTTGAAACTCCGCTAGGCGCGCGGGCAAAGGCTCGTCCTGCTCCAGCATGGAGCGTGTCAGCAAGCGCGATTCGCGGTCCAGCGCGCGCAACAGCGTCAGGCAGCGCGTGCAGGTTTGCGTGTGAAGAGACACGCCCTGCGCCGCTTCGCGGTCCAGTTGCCGCTCCGCGTAGAGCAGCAACGTCATTTCATCCACGCACTGGTCTTCCGGGCGTTTGTCCCTGTTCATTTCTGAATCGCTCACCGGGCTCCTCCCACGGCGACGGCGTTGCTCTCTCCCAGCGCCAGCCGCAATTCGTGGCGCGCACGCAGCAGCACCACGCCTACAAACTGCCTGCGAACGCCCAGGGCGTCCGCAATTTCGTCGTAACTCATGTCCGAGTAATAGCGCATCACCAGCGCCATCCGCGCGCGCATGCCCAGTTTGTCCAGCGCCTTGCGGACTTCCTCGCCGGTGCGCTCTTCGATCAGTTTTTCCAGTTGGTTCGGCTCGGGACATTCCAGGGCCACGTCGTCAATGTCGTCGGTGTCTTTATCGTGGCGGGCTTTCTTGCGCCGCAGCATATCCCAGCAGTGGTTGGCGGCAATTTTATAAAGCCAGGCGGTGAAAGAGCGCGTTTGATCGTATTGGACGAGTTTGTCGCGCAACTTCATGAATATCTCCATCGTGGCGTCTTCCGCATCCTCCCGCGCGGGCATGGCCCGCCGGCAAAAGCGGAAGATCGCCGGGGCGTACTCCCGGTATAGATCGCCCCAAGCCTGGGTATCCCCAGTCCGGGCTCGAGCGATTAATTCGATCGGCTCCGTTTTTCCCGGTGCGCTCATTCGCCCTGGTCTCAGCGGTTCCATAAGTTAGTACGCGGCAGCCCCGCCAAAACTATCACAACTTGCAATTTAGGGTGCTGCGGATGGATTTGGGGGCTTGAGAAAGGGCGTAAGGAGGGAACAAGGTGCGCGCGGCAAGCAGGAGGACTAAAGGAGCGAACGGGTGCCAACTTTCCGTGTTCCAAAATGGGATATCGCTCCTATCCCCTTTATTTGCCTCACTTACAAAGCGTGTTTCCCGTAACTCCCTGTGTTTGCCTCACCTGCAAGAAATGCGTGATTTTTTGTTCCCTCAAAACGCCGAAGGCCCCGGGCTGGGCGACCGGGGCCTTCGACTGAACCAACCAGACCACTCGCGTGGGCGGTTAGAACGTAAACTTCGCGGCAAGCTGCAAACTGCGCGGGCCGCCGCTGCCGAGATACGGATAACCGATGCCGACATCCCCCGTGGCCGTCAGGTGCAGCGCGCCGCAACTGCGGCCCGCCGCTACCCCATAGCAAGACGAGCCTGGCAGATCAATACCCGGCCCGGATGCAATTCCCTGTTGACCTGCGTCGGCGATGAAGTTCGGCAGATAAGGATTGGCAAAGTTTGGATGGTTAAGGATGTTGTAACCCTCGAAGCGGAGCTCCATATTTAATCTCTCGGTCAGCTGCGTCCTTTTGAAGAGTGAGAAATCGAACTGGCGGAAATGCGGGCCGATGAGGGAGTTGCGGCCTTCACTGCCGAAATGCATCGTGTTGATGCACCCTCCGGTGTTCGTGCCACCGGTGGTCGTGCCACCAATGACGATCTTATCGCAGGCGAGACCTGTAGGATCGGGATTTGCGGGATTCACCGAGATGCAGTTTGAGGCGGCATTGCCAAGGCCGTCAAATGTACAGGGAACGGCAAACGCACCCAATTGCAGGAAATTGTTCGGATCGCTCTGATTGTAGACGACCGGCCCAACCACATCCGGCCGTGCGAAGAATTCGCCCGTGCCATTGTAGTCGTCTTGAAAATTGTAATTCAGGTGGAAGGGTTGGCCAGCCTGCACGGTGACCGTGCCGCTGAAGCCCCAGCCGTTGCGGAGCAACTTCATGCTGCTGCCTGGATCGTCTGGGAGCTGGTAAATGAAATTCCAGGCAAAGCGGTTGCGCACATCGAAATTGGAATTGCCCCGATTGTATCTATTGGCTGCCTGGCTGTTGTCCGGTTGCGCGGCGTTCGGAACATAATCTTCCCCGTCGCTGGAATCGTCAATCGAGTGAGACCACGTGTAATTAAACGTGGACGTAAACCCGTGCCAGTTGTCGATGTGCCAGCTGGTCTGCAGCGCGTTATAGATCGAGTTTCCGGAGGCTTCTTCGTAGTTATAATAAACGCCTCCACCGCCCGGTCCGAGCAAGGCTCCCGGGGTGCAGCAACCGCCGGCGTTGTAGACCTCTTGGGTAATGGGATCCACGCCCGTGTGATAGTCATAGGCCTGAATGGTCGCCAAATTCGGCTGATTGAGGTCGCGGAAGCGCAGCAGCTTGTGTCCCTGTGAACCCACATAACCCACCTGCAGAGTCATCTTGCGCGTGATCTGTTGCTGCAAGTTCAGGTTGTAGTTTTCCATGTATGGCGTGCGCAAATTCTGATCCACGCCAAAGCGATCGGACATCGGGCTACCAAACTGGAACACCGGAACACCAGCCGTAAGCGGCGTCGACGAATATGCGGAACCAACCGAAATCGGGTTCGCGCCAGCGCCGGAATAAGCCGGGCCCGGATCGTAGTAACTGTTGAACGGCAGGTGGCCCATGAACATGTCCTGCGAGAAGGCGTCATAAAAGATGCCCCACCCGGCGCGAAGCACGGTTTTCTGATGCCCCGTGACGTCCCAAGCTACGCTGACACGCGGCGCAACGTTGTTGTAATCGGGCTGGTACAAGCGCCCCGGGCCGACCAGTATGTCTGCACCCGTCAGCGGATTGAAGTTCGTGAAGTTGCCGTGCTTTTCCTGGATCAAGCCATAGTAGTCATAGCGGAGACCAAGATTCACGGTCAGCCGACTGGACCAGCGGTAGCTGTCCTGCAAATAAATCGCCTGCGAGTTCTGGAAGGTGTTGCGGTTCGCATCCCCTGAATACTGGAAACCCCCATCGGGTACGCCAGACAGAAAATCGTTCAGGCTATTAAAATTCAACCGCCCTTTGAAGTAGGAGTTGAAGTTTTGAGAGACGGTCGTCCGGCGATACTCGTAACCCGCCTTGATGTCGTGCTTTCCGTGCTTCCAAGAAATGTTGTCAATATAGTGCCAGTTGGAATCCACACGATTCCGTGTGTCGCTGGAGCTGGCCCCGAGTTGCGGAAACGACCCGACGCTGAAGCGCGGAAGACCCAGATTGATGCCCGTGGCTCCGGTATTGAGCCCGATGGTCGAAGGATCAAAGTGCCGGTCCTCGGAGTAAAAACCTTCGGCGAACCGATTCCAACCGAGACGCGCCTCGTTGACGACCGTTGGAGTTGCCACCGTAACAAACGAAATGCTTACGAGTTGCACTCGCGTCGGCGTAAACGTGTTGTAGTTTGGCAACGCGCCGCCGCCAACAAGCGCCAGCGGAAAACTCTGCTCGCTGTCGCCAATGAAGTAGCGCCCCGTCAGCGTGTTGTTCTGATTGAATTGATGATCAATCTTGATCAGCCCGTCATTGACGTTGTTGGAGAACGGCGTCGCGAGCACCGTGTTTGAGGGGACTTGGTCCTGGACGATCGGATCCACAATGGTGGAGTCGTGTTCTGAGGCAATGCAAGAACCGGTGCCGTTCGCCGTGGGCCAGGCCTTGCCAGCGTTGATCAAGTTTTGAATCACCGGATTGATTCCGCCCGCGGGCGTATTGTTCGCAATATCCGCCGCTGTCGGGACGCAGGATGGCGTGGATTGCGCGCCAACTTCGCGCATTCCCTCGTAGTCTATGAAAAAGAATGTGTTGTCCTTAACGATCGGTCCGCCGAGCGAACCGGCAAATTGATTGGCGTGAAACGGATTTTGCGGCAGCGAAGTGTCGTTGAAGAAATTCCGCGCGTCCAGCGCATTGTTGCGGAAGAATTCGGACGCCGCGCCGTGAAACTGGTTGCCGCCGCTCTTGGTGACAATGTTCACCACGCCGCCCGCACTGCGGCCATACTCCGCCTCAAAGTTGGAGGCCACGTGCAACTCGTCGATCGCCGAAATCGGCAGAATCGTCGCCGGGGTACCGAAGACGCCCGCCTCGTTGATCGCTGGGTCGTTGCGGTAACCGTCGTTCATATCCGTGCCGTCCAGCAGGAAATTGTTTGCGCGGCCGCGTGCGCCGTTCACGGAGAAAATACCGAACGATCCCGGCGAATCGGTGATCTGGTCAGGAGAGCCGGTGACTCCCGGAACCAGGAAAATCAGCTTCTGATAGTCGCCGCCGTTCACGGGAAGTGTTGTGACAACTTTGGACTCGAGGATGCCGCCCAATGTGTTGGAAGTGGACTCCACCATCGGCAGTTCGTCGGCCTGCACCTGCACGGTCTGCGCCAATTGGCCGGGCTGCAATGTGAAGTCGATGCGGCGCTCGCTGGAAACCTCCACCTTGACGCCGCTGACCACGCTGCTCTTGAAGCCTGCCTTCTCCGCCGTCGCACTGTAATTGCCGATGGGCAATTCTGGGGCAGAGTAGCTGCCGTCGTCTGAGGTGCTGGCGGTACGGGTGAGCCCCGTATCCAAATTCTTGATGGTAACCGTGGCGCCGGGAACAGCCGCTCCGGATGAGTCGGAGACAGCGCCGAGAATGGTGCCGCGAAATGTCTGCGCGAGGGTGGTGCCGCCGGCGAGCAGGGCGAGCGAAAGCACTGCAAACGCGAGCACGCGAATGCTGCGGAAAAAGCTGTTCATCAGCTACTCCTTGATTGATTCAAAAGTCATCTCGAAACCCCGAGAGCGTTGCAGACGCGTTCCCCGACAAAGCGTCCTGGGGCACCTAGGATTGTTGCTAAAGAACATACTCAGAGGGAGCAGTAGAAGCAAGGTTTTCCAAAGAAAAAGTTTCTATTTGAGCCATAAGCGGAACCGGGGCGTGAAAAGTGACAGGGGTCACAGCCTACAGGCCCCTGGACGAGTTTGGGCGCCCGGAACTCGCTAGTTCCCGTTGGATGGGGTAGATTGGAAGATTGAGATTTGCGCACAGGATTGCGCTGATACGCGGCTGAAAAATTATGACTGGAACTCTGCCATCGCTGGTAATCGTCGGACGGCCCAATGTGGGCAAGTCCACGCTATTCAATCGCCTGACCGGGACGCGCCGCGCCATCGTCACGGACGAGCCGGGCATCACCCGTGATCGCATGTATGGCAAAACGGAATGGAATGGCAGGGTGTTGGAAGTGGTGGACACGGGCGGAATCGTGCCCGACGACAAAGCACTGATCCCCGCCGAAATTTTCCGCCAGGCCAGTGTAGCCATCAACAATGCGTCGCTGCTGGTGCTGGTGGTGGATAGCCACGCGGGCTTGACGCCGCTCGACGAGGAACTCGCGCGCCACCTCCGCGTCACCGGAAAGCCGTTTGTGGTTGCGGTGAACAAAGTGGATTCGCCATTGCAACAAGGCAATGCTGCCGCGTTCTATCGCCTGGGCGTGCCGGTTTTTCCAATTGCAGCCGAGCACGGCACGGGAGTGGACGACCTCCTCGACGCCGTGCTGGCCCATTCCAAAGGCGAGGCAGTGGAGGACCAGCCGGAAGAGAAAAAGGAAATTGAGCTGGCTATCATCGGCCGGCCGAATGTGGGGAAATCCACACTGCTGAACCGCCTGGCGGGCGAAGAACGCTCGATTGTTTCGCCGATTCCCGGCACTACGATGGATAACGTGGATACGGACGTGGTGCGCGATGGCCGCGTCTATCGCTTCGTGGATACCGCGGGCATCCGGCGCAAGGGCAAAACCAAGCTGGTGGCGGAGAAATTGAGTGTGGTGATGGCGCGCCGCGGCCTGGAACGCGCGGACGTGGCCCTGATGGTGATTGACGGCGAACATGGGGTGACCCAGGGCGATGCCACGATTGCAAGCTACGCCGAACAGTCCGGTCGCTCCGTGATTATCGTGGTGAATAAATGGGATTTGGCTGTGGAAGCAGCACAACGTGCCGAGAATGCGTCGGAAAAAAGCACCCGTGGCAGGACAAAGCGCGCGGCCTCCGGCGTGGCGCAGCGGCCCGTGGACAAGGGCAAGCTGCTGATTGATTACGAGGAAATGGTGCAGCGGAAGTTTAAGTTTTTGAGCTTTGCGCCGATCATTTTTCTTTCGGCAAAGACCGGAGAGCGCGCGGAAAAGCTTTATAGCCTGATTGACCAGGTGGCCGAAGCCCGCAAACGGAAAATTTCCACGGGCGAGCTGAATCGCTGGCTGAAGGAAGACGTGGATTTGCAAAGGGCGTCGAATCCCAAGGCCCGTCCCGTGCGCATTTACTACATGACGCAGGCCAAGGTGGCGCCGCCAGTGTTTCTGCTGTTCACCAATCAAAAAAAGCCGCTGCATTTCAACTTCGAGCGGTTCCTGGAAAACCAGTTGCGCGCCAGATGGAATTTCATCGGAACGCCTGTCCGTTTTATCCAACGAATGCGCAAACGCGGCGAGCGTTCGCCAGCAGGCGGCGACGACGAGAAGGAATAATCACGCGCACTAGCAAGTTGTCACGCTGAGTCGATGCGACCAGCATCGCCGAAGCATCTCAACGTAAGACACTCGAACAAACTTAAATTTGTATGCCCCTGCTCCAGTTGAGATCCTTCACGTCCCGAAAAACGTCGGGACATTCAGGATGACAAGATTGCGGCTTGGTCGGCCGGACGCAGGACCCCCGCCAAAGATCGACGTTACGATTGATCCGCTACTCTGGCTGCCCGTATTTCCTTCTGATAAACTCACACCGTGAAAGCGGGAGCCGGGCTCTCGCACTCCAAACATGAGCAGCGCAGCCACAGCGACCATTTCCGAAAACGAGGACGAGCGGTTTTACCGTATCGGCGAATTCAGCCGCCTTACCGGCGTGGCGCCGTTTGTTCTGCGTTATTGGGAAGATGAACTTCCAATGCTGGTGCCGCTGAAAAGCCCCGCGGGCTATCGCCTCTACCGCCAGCAGGAAGTGGATCTGGTTCTGAAAATCAAGCGCATGCTGTACGACGAAGGCTTCACGCTGGCAGGCGTGCGGCGGCATTTGCGCGATCTGCAAAATGGCGTGGGCCTGGAAGCCGCCGTCGAGGAACTTTCCGCCGCAACAGTAACCGAGGGCGAAGGCGAAGCCGTGCAATTGAACCGCAAGATGCTGCTGGACCTCCGCGATTCCCTGCGCAGTTTCTTGACGCTGCTTGAAGGCAAGTGATACCGTGGAAATAGCAGGTTTGCGGCCATTTTCTGTGGCCGCCCCGGTCGGGGCGTAGCGCAGCCTGGTAGCGCGCACGCTTGGGGTGCGTGAGGTCCCCGGTTCAAATCCGGGCGCCCCGACCACTTTCGATTTCTTCCCAGTCTGGCTCCCCCACATTTGCAAGAAGTATCCTGAATACCATCGCTTGCAGCTCATTGTCGGGTGGTTCAAAGAAGCCGATATCCGTGCGGTACAAAATTCCTTCCGGAAAGAGGTCACCGACCTCAACTCTTGATTTGTCGCGTAACTGGACAGGTTGATCCTAGTGTGCCGTCCCGTAAATAACGAATAAGGGCAGCAGGTGCGATTGTATTGATGTTGCAGAACTTAGACCGTGGAACTTAGCCAAGGAATTTCCGGGACATTACACTAGTACCCACTTCCCCGGTTTGCTCTATAAAATGAGAAGTCAAGAAAAAACACTTCTGCAATGGCTGGAATATTTCGCGCTTCACAGCCCACGTGATTGAGCAGGATCTGTTCTGATTGCCCGCTCTATGCGCTCGGTTACTGGACCTGGTAGCCCAGTGATTAGGTCTTCTTCTCTCAGCGGTTTTCATCGCTCGTTGGCAACGAAGCCGATCAGTTCCGAAACCAGCAAAGCAGAACAGTGGTCAAGTTGGCGACCATGGTTCTATTTGGGACTCGTGGCCCATCGCTTTTTCAGGTTATCCGAGAGGGCCTAGGGTGCGTTGGGAGACTGCACGACCGAGGTGCGCTGCGCCTAGCTAACCGGTTGAGACTCGCTCTCGAACCCGAGTGTCTCGAGAACTCCACAGCTACCGCCGAGAAGATTCCCAGGATGGAGCGGATCGATCAGAGACACTCAAACTGTTTGTGGTTTCAGGTATTGGGCGTCGAAGCTTACTCCTTTCTTCCACACGATCAACACGATCGTGGCAATCTTTCTCGCCAAGGTCAGACGTGCCATCTCGGGCCGCATACCCTTGGCCAGCAATGCCTGGTAGAACTCCTGAAATGGGCCAGGCTTCGTTGAGGCGACAACCGCCGCTCCTTTAAACAGATTCTTCAGATCATGATTGTGATTTTGGTTCAGGCCACGAATCGACACTCGCCTCTTCATCTTTCGCAGTTGTCCCGCTCTTGTTGGCCACCTTCAATAAGGCATTCCGACGTGGATTGCACACCACCAATCGTGCGACGTGCGGCTTTAACAGGTCATACAGCCAGGCGACTGCGGTTCCTTCTTCAAAAGTCACGTGCAAATCGCCACTCAGTCCGTTCAAAAACTGCAGAATTATACTGGCCTTGCTCTCGATGACGCATTCCATCACCACCTTGCCGACCGAATTCATCACCGCAATCGAAATACTTTCCTTGTGCACGTCCATGCCGATATATTTGGTACTGATCATAAAGGGCGTTCCTCCTCTGGAGCGGTTGAGCTTGCACTCAAAACCCTACTCCACAAAGGGCGCCCTTTTATATTGCGTGCGTTAATCAGGACCTAGCCTATTAAGGCACGAGCTGGGTTTCGGTAGGGACAAATGCCGTTGCGAGCAAATTGTCGAAAATCTGACTCTACATGCCGATTACTGTTTGTACATGACGTTAAACTGTCTCGAACGCTTAACGCCAATTTGTTGCCCCTGACCTGATGGAGTTTTTGTACCAGAGCGAGTGCGAGAGTTTACATCACAACCTCGGGTCTTGAAAGCGAACCCGGTGAAACCAGGGGGCTATAGGCCGCCGGCGCCGGCGGCCTATAGCCCAGCGCCGAGTGCGGTCGCCTCGTGTTGTACTCCACTCGCCACTGCTCGATCACGATCTGCGCCTCCTTCAGCGAGTAAAAAATCTCTCCATTCAAGCACTCGTCCCGCAACTTCCCGTTGAAGCTCTCGCAGTAGCCGTTCTCCCACGGGCTGCCCGGTTCGATGTACAGCGTTCCTGTTCCCACTTTCCCCAGCCACTTCCGCAACTCGTTCGCCACGAACTCCGGGCCGTTATCCGAACGAATGTTCTCCGGGATTCCTCGCCACAACATCACCTCCGCCAGCGTTTCGATCACCTCATAGCTCCCCAGCCGTCTGGCCACCCGAATTGCCAGGCACTCCCGCGTGTATTCATCGATTGGACCCGATGCGATTCCCTTTTTGGAATGGCGCAGATCAATGTCTGACGAAGAATGGGCCGAACCAAACGGTGCGGATGATGAAACTTGGAACGCCAGAATGTCTGAGGATTTTGGAGGGTAGGCTGAGGCTACGCTACGGCGCTTTAACTAATCTTCGAGGCCACGCATTGGTCGCTGTATCCAACTCCTGATGGGTCTGTAACCGGTAATTTGATTACCGGGGGCTACTTATCCACTAATCGCGTTAATCAGGATTTTGAGCTCTTACGACTCGGGTCGGCGTTTGCCATCGCCGTAGCGAGCTTATTCATCGCGTAAGGGGGATTGTCCGAGAACACAGGCTTCACCTGCGAAAGGTACATATCGGCTTTCTCCCCTTTTAAGACAATTCGCTGTGTGAGTCTGGTCCTTCCATCTGCGAGTCCCACAAATTGCCACTCAAAAGACAGTGCTGCACCATCTAAACTTAGCTCAATCGTGGCTGCCTTGGGGGGAATGACCTCTCGGATGAGCCAGCGGAGCGGTGCCTGCCCAGGCAAGTACGTGACACCGTACGATCCGGTTGCGAAAGGTCCGTCCAGCTCAAACCGAGCTGGTGTATCGTCCCAATTGGCGACATTGGTCCAGTAATGCCAAGCGAAGCCAGGACTTGCGTTGGTCTCGACTGAATGAGATATCTCCCACGCGATAACTGTCATGCACTGCGCCTCGGATTATGGCTCTTCGCTACTCGCAACCCTACGTTAATGCATGTAGGACTGTTCGCGATTTTTCGAAGTATAGGTCAAATCACATTGTCCCGTAAGCGCGTGCATGAAGACTTGGTCGCTTGATCTATCCCTTTAAGGTGGGGTCCTGTCCGGAAACTGACCCTCTGTACAGATGACACCTAGCCGCGTGAGGGTTAGCTTGCCTTATGGGGGATTCTCCAAGACATAGACCGCGAGGCGCGTATGCGCAGCCAGGCGAAATCGATACTTCGCTAGTCGAAGCGGAATCGCCGTGGGCCCGCCCTGCTGCGAAACCGAACCGTCCGGCGGTCACCCCGCTCTCGAGCATTCCGGAATCAACGCCCACCGCCCCTCGGCCCGTCGCCGAGTGGGAACGCAAGGATCTTGTTTCAGCGCACGCTGCTGAATCCAGGCCATCGCCGCTGCGTCCGAACCCGCCGACAGATCCATTTCACAAAAGCCTCGCTCCGGCCGGGAAGGTGGAACCGAGCCGCAAGGGCCTCGCCCCCGCACCAGGAATTGTCGAAGGAAAACCAGCCACGTTTCAACTGGGCATCGATCCAGGTCTCAGCCGCGGGAACCGCGCATTACAAAGAGGCTTGGCGCCTTTGCCTGGAATTGCCTCGACACCTTCGGTCCGACTGCGGCCAGTCCATATCCAAACGCCGATCTTCGAACGAAAACCTGCTCCGCCTCCCCCGCGCCCGGAGCGAAAACCGGTCCTCGATAATTCGGAGCCAATGAAAATCCCCGCGCCCTCCTCTCCTAGGAGCCCGCAAGTGCGGCGAGGCGTTTCTGCTCGCTTGGAGCTTTTGCCCGACGCCAAGCCGCGCTGGAACCAGCTCGGCCTGAGCGCCGCGGGACAATTGGTGATCTTGGGCCTCGCGCTTCTCAGTCCGATAATCTTTCCGAAGACGATGAAGACAGCGCTCAAATTTGATGTGGTTGAGCTGATGCAGCCGGTGACCGAAATTCCCGTGGCACCCGGAACGCGGAAACCTCCCGCACCTCGACCGCCACCGAAGCCAAAACCCAAGCCCCAAGTCGAGCCCAAAGCGCCGGAGCTGAGTCCCCAGCGGCCGCACGTATTTCTGAATCTCAAACCGCTCGTTCCCAAGGCGCACACGGTGGAGGAGGGGCCCCTCGAGCTGAAGCAAAATCTGAAGCAACCCGAGATTGTGCTGTCGTCGGACGGTCCAAAAGCTCCCGAGGAAGAAGTGAAGCCCAATCCCGGTCCCGACAATCCTGCGCCGAGCACGGTGAACGCCGCATTGAGCAAAGTGCAGACCGGCGGCTTTGGCGACCCGAACGGAATCGCGGGACCGGGAAATCCGAACCGCCGCGGCAACATCAACCAGGCCGGCTCGCCCGGTTTGCCCGGAGGTCCCGGCTATGGCAACGGCACCGGAGGCGCGCATGGCCTGCGCGGCACGGTGGCTTCGGAGGGCTCCGGGCGTGGCGGCGCTGCCGCAACCGCTTCGGCTGGTGTGACTATTCTGCACAAGCCAGATCCCGCCTATTCCGTCGAAGGGCGTAAGCACAAACTCCAGGGCGACGTGGTGCTGGAGGTGATCTTCCTCGCCTCAGGCCAGATTAAAGTGACCGGTGTGGTGAGCGGTATTGGCTTCGGTATGGACGAAGAAGCGATTCATGCCGCGCAGCGGATTCGGTTCACCCCCGCGATGCGCGATGGTAAGCCCATCGATTTTCCCGCCCGCATCCGGATCGAGTTCCGCCTCGTGTCCGTAAAACGAGACTAGAATAACCATTGAGGTATAATTGCGAGAAGAAAACCACAGCGAAAAGCACGGCATAAGTCTTTAGGAATGCTAACCTCAAGGTGCTGCCTCAAGGATGTTGCTCCAAAAACGGCATCAGAAGCCAGCCACGATGAGCGATTCCAGACGGCCAACCGCGCACAGGTAACCGGACATCTTGCTGCTAGAACTTGACCTGTGTGGAGTCGAGATGTGGCGCGGTGGTGTAGGTGCGGCCTATCTGTTGCCGGCCCTTTCGTCCGCCGGTGCCTCACTAGCCTCACCCTGCTTCCGTTTCCACATCCCGCTCATCGAACCGGATGGGCGGATTTCCCGCTTCCGGCTCTCGGAGAAAGGTTCACGATGTCGCCCACGGGAGATGGCGCGGCCGCCTGCTAAGGCGGACTAGACCCAGCACGTTGTGTAGGGAGGCCCTAGAGAACCGCTTGGTCCCCGACATCACTTTGTGCTTGGCACACAACCACTGACGTAGCCTTTTACAGGCGTGGTTTTCCACGGCGCTGTAGGCATTGCTGACCGGCGCTAGACAGAAGTAGTTGGCCCACCCAATCATCGTGCGGTTGAGTGTCGCTACCACTATCTCCTGGTCCAGCAGAGTTTGATCCCGTCCGGTGGTCTCGCTAATCGCCTCGCAGACGCGGATCACCCGCTTCTTCGAGGGAACCGTACCGATGTACGCGCGCCCTGTCTTCGGCGAATAGCACCGACCAAACGTATACCCTAGAAAGTCGAATTTCTCTTCCGGCAGTTTGCAGACCCGCGTCTTCGTTTCGTTCACCGTCAGCTTCAGCTTCGTCATGATGTCTCGCATCCTAGCCAGCGCTTCTTCCGCTCGGCCTCGGCAGCAGATCACCAGATCATCGGCGTAGTTAACGATGTATGCAGCAAGACGCTTCTCGTGTCCGAGCTTCTTCCATCCCAGCACGAATCGACGCATGTACAAGTTGCTGAGCAACGGGCTGATCGGAGCCCCTTGCGGAGTTCCCTTTCCTTCATCCCGATTGCGCGTACTCCGATGCTTATTCCCTTTCTCGTCGGTCTCTTCAACCGGAGCTTCCAGCCACATCTTGATCAAATGCAGCATGGCTCCGTCGATGATCCGTCGAGCCACCGACTTTAGGAGGTCGGAATGTGGAATCGAATCAAAGTAGCCGCTTAAATCCGCGTCTACAATTTGTCCATGGCCAGTGTTGAGCAGCTTGTGGACATGCCTCACGGCGTCCAACGCACTGCGGTCTGCCCGATAGGCGTACTGTTCCGGCTGCAGGTCGGCCTCGAAGATCGGTTCGAGCACCAAGACTGCCGCCGTCTGTGCCACGCGATCTTTGATCGCGGGCACCCCTAACGGTCTCTGCTTGCCGTCCGGCTTGGGTATATACACCCGCCGCACGGGCTGCGGTCGATACGTTCTACTTTTCAGCTCTTGCGCCAGTTCGTCCAACCACTTCTGCACTCCGTACTCTTCGATGTCCTCAAATGTTTGGCCGTCTACGCCTGCTGCTCCGCGGTTCGCTTTGCAACATTCATAGGCGAATGCCATCACATCTTCTCGGTACACCTTGTCGTACACAGCATAGAAGCGAAACTTGGGCGATCCCTTCGCTTTGTCGTGCAACGCCGTCTGCAACTTCTGAACACTTAGTGGAGTTGTTAGGCTCATCGCCAATCCCTCGGTCCTTCGTCGCTTCTTGCGTTTCCTTTCAACTGAGGCCCCTTCCCTCCACCGGAGTTACCCGGCTTCATCGGTACTGCGAGCCCCTCCGCCATCCCACACGGCCTGGCCTGTCTCTCGCGAGTTGCCAGTTGATCCATACCGCGATCACCGCTGGGACTTCCCGTGTTGCGCATGGTCCCCATTGCGTACATGCCGTCGCCAATACCCCGGCAGGTCGGATGGAACTTGTTCCCTCGTACAATTCCATTCGCTTCGGCCTTCCCACGAAACCGGGGCGGGTCGGCTCCTGCATCACTATTTTCGGGGCCTGCTTAGCGTTCACTTCACGTTACGGCCTACACGCTCGCCGAGTCGCCTTAGCGACCCTCTGCACCAGAGGCTTCAGCAGTCTCGTTGCCTCCACCGCTGCTCTGATTGCTACCGGGTGGAGCGAACCAGTTCCCGGGCGGGTATACCCCCGCTGTGGACCAGCGCCTTCACGGCGCACCCGGTTTGCGCGTTAATCAGGCACGCCAATTAGTTTGCAAGAACCCCTGCTATCATCAATTCAGATGCTGACTCGCAGTCGATTCAAGCTGTGCTCTCTATGTGTGCCCGTTATCCTCGGACTCGTCTTCGGGTCATGCTGCGCCCCTAGCTGTGCCGGTTACGCCGTCCTGACGCACGAAGCGATAATCGACGCCGCGTGGAAAGAGAGCATCGTGCCAGTGCTCTTGAAGCGGTTCCCCAACGCGACACCGGAGGAACTGCTCAAGGCGCATGCGTATGCGTACGGGGGCGCAATTATCCAGGACTTGGGCTACTACCCTTTCGGAAACGCGTTCTTCAGCGATCTAACCCACTATGTCCGGAGTGGGGATTTTGTTCTTGCGTTGATTGAAGAATCCAGAGATCTGAATGAGTACGCCTTTGCGCTCGGTGCACTCGCCCACTATGCCGCTGACGCTTCCGGTCATCCCATCGCGACCAATCGTGCAGTTGCTATGATGTACCCCAAACTGGCAAGGAAATACGGACCGGTTGTTACCTATGAGGATCAGCCCTCCGCGCACGCCAAGGTGGAGTTTGGCTTCGATGTCGACCAGGTTGCCGAGGGAAACTACGCGCCGAAGGCCTACCACGACTTTATCGGTTTTGAAGTTTCCGAGCCGGTTTTGGAAAGAGCGTTCGCAAGAACATACTCAGTCGAGATGGCGAGAGTCTTTGGTAGTGTGGATCTGGCTATCGGCAGCTATCGCCACGCTGTTTCCACCGTTATTCCGCGCACGACAAAAGTAGCATGGCATCTCAAGAGGCGAGAGATCCAGAATGGTGACCCCAGTGAAACCAAAACAAAATTCGTCTACAACATTTCAAACTCTGGGTACCGCAAGGAGTGGGGCGGCGATTACGAGAAGCCGGGCTTCTTCGCGCGCTTCAAGGCGTTCCTTTCGCACCTAGTGCCCAAAATCGGCCCATCCAGTACCCTCGCCTTTCATCCACCCACACCTGCTGTGGAACAGATTTATATGCACAGTTTCAACGAGAGCCTGGACCATTATCAATTGTTGCTGCTCGCGCAAGGGGAAGGCAGACTGCTATTGCCCAACGACAATCTCGACACCGGTGGACTAACCGGGCCAGCTGTGTACCGACTCACAGATGAAACCTACGCAAACTTGCTGAGCGCGACGAACGGAAAGCCTATTTCGGAGGCGTTGCGTCGGGACATTCTCGCCTATTACGCGGACCTCGAGAGAGGGTTCGCAACCAAGAAAGATCCGGAAGCTTGGCAAAAAGTACTCAATGAATTGGATAGGTTGGAAGGCATGCCGACGGCCGGCGAACCCAACGATTGATTTACACGCTTAAACGGATCGCGCATTGACTATTTCTTCGAAGCGATATCGGCATGGCTCGTCGTATACCCGGACACTTACTGAGATTTTGGTTCCGAATGCTCTCGCGCTGCCGCGCTTTTAAATTCACAATTCCCTCCCAAATTCATCTCGGCGTTCGATCTCGACGATTGCACCTCTGGTTTTTAACGGCAGCGAATTAACATCCCTTTCCGCTAAACCTTGAGTCCCAGAAAGGGATCGATAGAGTATGCTCAGCGTTGCACCAATAGATTTCCGCGCTGCCGTCGCAGCTTACGGTAACGTTCGGATAGCGCGGCCTCCGGCCTTGGAACAGTCTGGCGAGCTGTCGGCCTCGCGCCGAAAGGATCGTTCGCAATCGGAGTCAGCAGGCAAGCGTGCTCTTCGCCACTGCTGGTCAGTCCAATGGCGACAATCTGTCCCAGATCATTGATGCCGTTCGCGTCTGTAATATAAAGCGGCGAATCCGCCGGGATTAAGGTGTTCAAGTCCGACATCACGCCGTTCTCCCACAGGTATCCCACCCCGTTGAAATCCGCGTCCGACGTTCTTCCCACCACCTGCCCTTGGCAATTAATGGCTTGGCCAACGCTATGAACGTCGCCAGGAAGCGTCCCGAGGTCAGTCATGACCCCTCTTTTCCAGAGGTAAGCGTGGAAAGTCTCATCGCCCGCTAGGTTGGCAAATCCCGTGACATCTCCCCTGCAATTGATGTCCTCTGGGTTGTTATTGATGGTGCTGCCGAGATTGCCGATATCAATTGCCTTTCCGTTTTGCCAAACCACCGCGTGCTCTTGAACGGGATAACTCCCGGCTCCGCACTGGCCCGAATTTCCGACGGCCTCGCCATTGTTGTTGATCGCGAAGACCACGCCCACCGGATCCCCCGGCAACGTCGGTAGTTGATAGACGCGGCCACTCTTCCAAATGACCGGTTTATATTGCAAAACCTCGCCTATGTCCGCACACGTGGGCTCGAGAACATTGTTCTCGGCCGTCCCCGCCAACTCTCCCAGATCGTTGACGCCGAATCCGGATGAGTTTGGGCCGCCGAGTGTGGGCTGCGGAATCATCCTGCCGTTGTGCCAGTAAAAAGCCAGGCACACCAGGTTGTCGCCGAAGCCGCAAAAGTCTTCTCCATTCGGGTCCGGTTTGGAGAGTTCTGAATAGCCCCCGACGTCGCCTTCGTCACTCGGGCGGAATACAGTAAAGCTGTTCGGACCGCCAAGGGTGCCGAGATCTCGCATCACGCCATCGTGCCAAAGAAAAACGTGAGAAATCTCGTCCCCCGGTAGCAAGGACCAACCCTCCACCCAGTCGGTGTTACTGATGCCCCCGGGTTCCGCCGCGGAGCCGCCAAGCGTGCCAAGGTCCTTGACGGTGAAGCGCGCTTTCGGTGGTTGGCGCAGCGGCTCCTGCGCGTCCATCGTAACGGGTGTAACCAGCGCGGCCAAAAAGGTGACGACGGCAAGGGACATCACTTTCAAATATCGGATCATCTTTGTTCGCCTCGGTGAGTCGGATCTGCGATCGTGCATACCGTGCGCAGGATGAGGGCAGGACAGGAAAGAAGACAATGGCACTCGCATGAAACCTCGATGATATGGAAACCCATTCAGGGCAAGGGCTTTGGGACGAGATATGAGTTAGGTACGTTGATTGAAGGGGTCGTTGCGCTTATACTCGGCGGCCAGTACGGATCTCACTTGGCCACAAACACAACAAGATCGGGCACCTACCGATTCGGATCGTTTGAATTTGATCTGGAGACCGGCGAACTACGGAAAAAAGGATTCCGCGTCCGGCTGGAAGGCCAGCCTATAGCTGTTTTGACCATACTGCTGGAACATCCCGGCGAGTTGGTTGCCCGCGAGGACTTGCAGAGGCGCCTTTGGCCGAGCGATACCTTTGTCGATTTCGAACAAAGCCTCAATGCAGCGATTCGGCGGCTGCGATTGGCAAAGGAGACATATCCGGAAACGGCGTTGCTGAAACAAGTGAAGGGTGTGGGAGAGCTGATCGCCACAACCTATGTTCTGACGATTGAAGACCCGCATCGCTTTCGGAAGAGCCGCGACACGGGATGTTTTGTCGGGCTGCAACCCGGACGAAGGAACTCCGGGGAGAGCGAGCCACAGATGCGCATCAGCAAAGAAGGCGACGAGTATCTACGGACACTGCTGGTGCAGGGGGCGCACTATATCTTGGGGCCCTTTGGAGAGGACAGCGATTTACGTCGCTGGGGATTGCAGCTGGCGGCGCGAGGAGGAAAAAACGCCAAGAAGCGGGCCGTGGTGGCGGTGGCGCGCAAGTTGGCGGTGCTGCTGCACCGGTTGTGGGTGAGTGGCGAAGTGTACGAACCATTGCGCAATAGTCAGGCGATGAACGCTGCGGCGTAGAGAAGCCTGGCAGAGAAAGAATTTGTACCGAACAGCTGAGCTCGACCGCCGAGTTTAGGTGACTGCGACTAAGTCCTTGCCCAACTTCCCTCGTAAAGAAGGAAGTCGAGGACGCTAATCAGGTGGCAGCGCCTACTGAATCGAGAACACCCAACTGGCACCGGGCGAAAATCGCTCACACAAGAGTGCGGATGGAAGGGTGGCGACAGAGGCGGCTTGGCGGCACGGAAAAGATGGAAGGACCAAAGAGAGAGCGCTATTCACTCTTGACATGGACCGGCCTTCTCATGGAAGGAGTTAGCCGGTTAATTTGTTCCTTTTCCGAATTGTTTCCGAATTGATGACCATCCGCGATCAAGCCTCCAGCCGCGCATCATGGACTGGGTAACCGATCGCGAAATGGTAGACGACTTGCCCCTGTTTGGGGCTCAGGCTCAGGTATCGGTGTACTTCGTCATCAAAGAACGCTCCGATTCCAGTTGCTCGAAGTCCAAGAGCCTCGGCCGCAAGATACATCCGTTGACCAAGCGCACCCGCCTCGAAGTGTACGTAGCGATATCCGCGATCACCGAAGGCTCGTGTGGCGCTCTCGAAATCACCGATCATGGAGAATGCCACGCAGGCATTCCCCGCCAGGTCTTGTCCAAGACTGAGTGCTGCGGCAATAAGACGCTGATCACCGGCCTTTATAAGCTCCAATTCCTCGTTTTCCGGCCAGTAGCGATAAACTCCCGTCGTCAAGCCATCTACGCGATGGACGTAAAGGTACAACTGAACCCAAGGTCGCACAGTGAAGTCGGTGGAGAGAGGTTCGCGTGTACTCGCCAGCAGAGTTGCCAATTGTGATAGAGAGATGGACTCATTTCCGCCGCGAAAGTCGAGAGCAGAGCGCCGGGTGCGCACCACCTCACCAAAAGTGCGATTCGTGGAAACGGGCTGTGGCAAGGCGATTCCCCCGCGCCTTCCTGGTTGCCACCCAACGTCAGGTGACGCGGGCTCCACGAGAAGTTTCGTGCTCGCATGGATCTTCTCAATCGATGGATAGGCGATTTGCTCCTCCGAAAGCCGGTTGGGCTGACCTCCCAGCAAATGGCGTTCGCCAGGGGCCAGCAGGTCTTGGGGAATGGAAGATCCAACAAGCTGCACGATTAACATGGGCCATTCATCTTCATTCAAGAGGCAGATCTCCGCAATTTCGTCATCTTCGAATTGGCCGACAGCAAGGCTTTCACATCCCATTGCTCTAGCAGCAAGCGCGAGGGCCTGCCACGCGTGTCCGATATCATGCAAGCAGTAACGATAGGAGCGATCCTTGTACTTCCACGCTTCGCGCCAGACAATGCTGCTCAGAACAAAGACGAGGGGGGAATCGGTGGTAGCCAGTTTCCTGCAAAAATCCCCAAGAGCGCGTTGCTCTGCCATGTGGGAGGAGGGGCGATAATGATAGAGGCCGTCGGGCCACCCAACGAGCCCTCGCGGACAGAAATGAAATTCGGTCGGGTGAAGATTCCCGGAAGAAGGATTTACTCGGAGTGCGTAGGTCGATCCAGTGGAGGGCACTCGTTTGGACGCGCTGATCGCGGCCGAGTAGAACATCAACTGCGACAAGAATGCCGCACCGTCTGTGGCCAGAGTCGCTCCGGTTTTGCCTGCCATCACCTCAATGGTTGGGATCTCCGGAGCAGGGGGATCAGCGGGTAAATCGAGCACAGGCACACCTTCATAGTGGCGAAACGGATCGGGCATGTTGGCCCAATCGAGGTAGTACCGAGTCCGCCGAAGTTTTTCGACAGTGTGTTTTGAATACTCATGGTACTCGCGCCATGTCATGGACGGTGGACCTGAAGTGGCCGCTTAAGAAAACCTCACACTTGAGATTCATTCGGCATCGCTGGCCAGCTTGCAACAGCATACCGGACAGCCGCCGCCGGAATGCAGCCTTAGCGGAGCAAATGGGGTCGGGTCCGGTGGGTGGCACGCTGTGGCTGGTTGAGGTCGGAAGTTCCGCGTCTGATGCAAGTTGGACAATGCCTTTACAAGGTCCTGACCCAATCGCCCTTTGTGTTGGCATCGTAACCAAAATTGCAGCCTTCGACGCCACAAGACCAATGGACACCCGGTTCGGCATCGATATTGTGTCGACGGTACAACCAGCGACCGTGTATAGGGCACTTCACGGTGTTCACGCCAGGCTCATCGACAGCGTACGTGTGACCAGGCATTCCCATGAGCATGTAATACCCATCACTCGCATTGTAGCGGGCGCTGCATCCCGTGGAGCCGCAATGGTACGAGGCATCGGGGCCGGAATTTGCCCTGGAGCCGCCAGATTCGTACTTCATGGCATGGTTGTCGCGGGAACAAAGGGGTCTCAGTTGGGTGCTCAAAACATTTATGGAAGCTATCATCATGAAAATCCTCCTCGTCAACGAAATACGCCCAATTCGAAGCGAGATGCGACATTCCTTATAACTGGAATGCCGCTCGACTGTGTTCGCTGTTGCGCGTTTGGCAGCAACAGGGGCGTAGGCTCAATGAAACTTAGTAGCCGCCGCCCATTCCGCCACCGTAGCCGCCTCCGCCAGCCGCGACCGCCTTTTCTTCTCCCTTGAAGTCAGCGATCAGAACTTCCGTTGTTAGCATTAACGAGACGATTGAGGCAGCATTCTGGAGTGCCAGACGGGTGACCTTAGCTGGATCAATCACACCGGCTTTGACTAGGTCGCCAAACTCACCGGTCTCTGCATTGAAGCCGAAGTTCTCTTCTTTCGATTCGCGCACGCGGCCTACTACTAGCGCGCCTTCATGCCCGGCGTTTTGGGCAATCTGTCGCAATGGTTCTTCGAGCGCACGCTTTACGATGTTCACCCCGATGGCTTCATCGCCGTGGAGCTTGAGCTTCTCTAGAGCCGGCAAGCAACGCAGGAGAGCTATGCCGCCACCGGCGACTATGCCTTCCTCAACTGCCGCTCGCGTAGCGTGCATGGCATCCTCAACGCGAGCCTTCTTTTCTTTCAATTCGGTCTCGGTTGCCGCGCCCACTTTGATAATCGCTACGCCGCCGACGAGCTTCGCTAGACGCTCCTGAAGCTTTTCCTTGTCGTAGTCCGATGTAGTCTCTTCGATCTGCAAACGGAGTTGCTTGATTCGGCCTTCGACCTCGCTGGACTTGCCGGCGCCCGCGATGATGGTGGCGTTGTCCTTGGTTATGGTCACCTTTTTGGCGCTGCCCAGTTCTTCGATTTTCACGTTCTCCAGCTTCAGCCCAAGGTCCTCGGTGATGGCCTTACCGCCGGTGAGAATTGCAATGTCCTCGAGCATAGCCTTGCGGCGATCACCGAAGCCCGGGGCTTTCACCGCTGCGCACTGCAAGGTACCGCGCAGCTTGTTCACTACCAGAGTAGCCAAGGCTTCTCCGTCAATGTCTTCAGAAATAATCAGCAATGGTTTGCTTAACTTGGCCGTCTGCTCGAGCAAAGGCAGAAGGTCTTTCATCGAGCTGATCTTCTTTTCGTGGATCAAAATGCGAACATCGTCCAGAACGCACTCCATGCGTTCCGAATCGGTCACGAAGTACGGTGAAAGGTAACCGCGGTCGAATTGCATCCCCTCGACGATTTCAAGGGTTGTCTCCATTGTCTTGGATTCCTCTACCGTGATGACGCCGTCTTTGCCGACCTTCTTCATCGCCTCGGCGATGATGCTGCCAACCTCCTTATCGGTGTTGGCACTGATTGTGCCGACCTGCGCGATCATGTCGCCCTTCACTTCGCGGGAGTGCCTCTTGATCTCTTCTACGGCGACTGCGACGGCTTTATCGATGCCGCGCTTTAGTGCCATCGGGCTTGCGCCCGCGGCAACCGTTCGTGCACCCTCACGAAAAATCGCTTGGGCCAGCACAGTTGCGGTGGTGGTGCCATCGCCAGCCACATCCGAAGTCTGGGACGCAACCTCGCGCACCATCTGCGCGCCCATGTTCTCGAGCGGGTCTTGCAGTTCGATCTCTTTTGCTACCGTCACACCGTCTTTTGTGATGATCGGTGAACCGAACTTCTTCTCGATCACCGCATTGCGCCCCTTGGGGCCGAGCGTGATCTTTACGGCGTCCGCCAGAATGTTGACCCCGCGCAAAATCGCCTGACGTGAATTTTCACCTGTCACAATTTGTTTTGCCATGAGAGTTCACCCTCCCGGGTGATTAACCAATTCTGCCTTTTCCGGAATCTTCCGGTTGGCTGAAACCTACCTCTTGCCGGATGCCGCTTTGGCGATTCCGGCAACCTTCGCCAGGATTTCTTCCTCCCGAAGAATTAGATACTCCTGGTCCTCGATCTTGATGTCGTTGCCCGTGTATTTGCCAAACAGGATCCGGTCACCAACATTCACGTCGAGCGGGATACGATGGCCCTTCTCCATCTTGCCGGCACCGACGGCGATTACTTCGCCCTCGTGCGGCTTTTCTTTAGCGCTATCGGGGATAATGATCCCGCCCTTCGCGGTTTCCTTCTCTTCCAGCCTGCGTACGAGGACGCGGTCATGCAGAGGAGTGATATTCAAACTCATTTCTTTGCCTCCATTCAATTTATTCCAAAAGCTCGAGTACTCTATGTGGTTACAGGCCGACATTAAGGACGAAACGTTTTCTGGTTTTTCTGCCGCGCGACTTCGAGGTCGTCCGCTTCCTTTTTCTTCTGATTGGCTTCCTTTTCCGGGCGCTCCTGCTCTTCCAGTTTCACCGCTTCCGCCGTGCCAAGTTCGGCTTCACCATTGACCCGCTTTGAATAAATGACCAGCCCAAAACGATCGGTGTACGAAGAACGGGTGAGATTCAAGGAATATTGTGAATCTTCCCAAGACGCGACAAACTTTTGTTTCATGTCATATCCCGAGTTCAAAACAGAATCGACTTCCGACTCAAGCCTTGTTGCCGGGCCATATTTTGCCGAAATGGACTTCACCATGTCCGCCGTTGTAAGTCCCTCCGTGGACGCACGCTCGTAAGTCACTGAAATCTTGTAGAGGTCACCGTTGGAGAAAGAGCAGAGAATTTGTTCAACGCTATCAGGCCGGGCAAAAGTCCCTGCGGAATTTGGTGGCCACCAAGTGAGTTCCTGAATCAGCATTGGTCGGACATGAATCGTTTTCACGTCCGTCAGTTTTTGCTCGTTAAGCTTCAATACGTTAGACAGGCTGGTTCCGAGTGAAAACTCCCGATATTTGGAAAGCTCCTGTCCATGGAGCGAAGAGGCTGTAAGAAAGAAGGCACTAAGGCAAAGAATCGAAGTGCGCATCGTTTTCATTTTCATATCTCCCACGAATCCCTAAGAACCTGAGATCATAGCCGCGTATTGCGTTGTGGTAGCAGTACTCTGATGTTCTTCCCCGCTGCCACACAACCCGGATTCCGGCATTTTCAAGACCGAATTCATTGCAGGGACCGAGCAAATCCCGCCCCCGACGCCCTCACAAGGCTACTAACCAATGGGGTGAGTTCTTCCTCACACTGGCTTCATCGCGTACAACTCGCGGTCCGCTATGCGCAGCAGAGCTTCCATAGATTCACCGTCTTGCGGATAGAGAGCCACGCCTACGCTCGCGGAAAGCCGTGGCTGGAAACTATCTGTGGCTAACAGGCTGCGAATACGTGATGCAACATGCTTCGCGCCTGCCACCGTTGTCTCGGGGAGGATGATGGCAAACTCATCGCCACCATACCGCGTGGCCGTATCGATTGCGCGGCAAAAAATGCGGAGAACATCGGCGAGGCGGCACAGCGCTTGGCTGCCGATCATGTGGCCGTAGCGGTCGTTGATGTTCTTCAACTGATCCAGGTCGAGCAGCAGGATGGCAAACGGTCGCCCCGTGCGCCGGGTGCGTTTGACCTCTGTGTCGAACCCTTCAACGAGCCGACGGTAGTTTCCTAAGCCAGTAAGCGGGTCAGTCACGGCCAGAAGTTGAGCTTTCTCTGCTGCGTGTTTGTGCTCGGTGAGGTCGAACGCGGATACCAAGCTGGCCTGCATTCCATCGAATTCAATCATCGCCGTGCTGATATCGAGCCACCGCTCCCCGCCGTTCTTCGTAAGGATCTTAACTTCTTGCTGCCCGAGGGCCCCGTGCCGCGCCACCCCTCGATTTATGATCAATTCTCGGTGATCAGGATGGATTAGATCCCAAAACTCCATGGACAAAAGCTCTTCTCGTGCATATCCGGTCATACTCTCGGCAACATAATTCACGTACTGAAGCTGCCCCCCACGATGAACGAATATCCCACACGCAATGGCTTCAGCTAAGGCGCGGAAATTCATTTCCCCGCATAGGAGTCCCTGCCTTAACAGTGAATCCGCTGCTCGATCCCTGATTTTGGTAACCATTTGAAATCTCGCGTGCTCCTGCGTTTCCCCGATGCCAGACAACTTGAGGGCACGGACTTAGCCCGCGCCCTCCGAACGAATGGACCTACTGGCTTCAGGCGGCTGCGAGAGCAGCGATCTTGTGGAACGTCGAATTGGCGACGTCATAGGTCTCAACCTGAGGAACCCCCTCAACCACCCTGGCAAGAATTTTCGTCACTTCTGGGTAACTCCCACGGTTGTATGCCTCGGCATCCTCGGCTCTGTCCCACAAACTGATTCCAAACGCTTCCTTGCCGCCCTGGCCAACGAACGTGATTTCGTCCTGGAATCCTTTCTGTTTTCGAAGCAGAGGGAGGACTTCTTTCTCCAGCCTCTGGGTAAACTCGGCAACACTATTCGGCTTCAGGTGCATATAGACTCTGCGTGCAAACATGACACTCTCCTTGGTTCTCGATACCAAAGGGGCGATACAGATAACCACTACTGATTAAGCTATCCTGGATACTCCCTCAGTCTATTAACCACAATGAGTTAATTAACTTGACTTGTCAAGTGCATTCTGAGATTATTTTTCTGGTTAACTTGTGCGGTGAAATGGCATGGAGGGGCATTGTGGACGTTTGCCTAGTGATTAAAAGGCGATTGGAAGAATTGGGGCTTGAGCAGAAAGATCTGGCGACTGCCGCCGAAGTCACCGATTCCTACATTTCACAACTGTTGACTCGCAAGAAGTTACCACCAGCGCCTGAGCGAACAGATATTTATGGGAAAATGGCGAAATTTCTAAAGATTCCGATCGACAGACTTTCGAGGCTAGCTGAGCTGCAGCGTAGGGAAGAATTGAAGAAAGATTTGGCCGGCCCACCCGCCCCGCTGTTTAGGGAAGTTCGGGAAGTAATCCTCAGGAAGTGCGTAGCTGACAAGGAAAAACAGGTACGTGCGATTTTTGAGAAGCAGCCATTCGGCGAACTCGAACGTTTCGTTACACAAAAGCTCTTGGACGTGATCAAGAAGGTTGCCAAAGAAGAATTGAACAATGAAAACTGGGTCCATTTGGTGGCGCGACTCGCGGGCCGGAGCTACGAACAAACGCGTGTTACCCTCCTTGAGTTCCTGGACACGGATGTTTTTAGCTTGTCACCTGAAAACTGTCTCTCCTTCCTGGGTCCACTGATTGAATCTTGGGACGTCGATTTAACGACTTTTGGGATGGAGATTGTGTTAAATCGGAGAATCGCCATAGGGGATCCTAAGCGATTTGAGTTTGTCGAAGCGGGACCTGTTCAGCCAGAGGTAGAGCCGGGATTCAAAGAGTTCCTTAATGATAGTTCCCTTAGCGGGACTGCCACCACCGATGAAATCGAGCTGCTAAGGAATCTAAGGTTCGACGGAAAGCGGCCTACTCCACTTTATTACTACCGAGAGTTGCAGAGCCTCAGAGACCCGCTTCATTTTCGTGTCGAAAATGGATTCCCAATTTAGAATATCGGTCGAAATGAAAGTTAATCACGCCCAGAAAATCCTCGCCGGAAGATTTGGTCGTAGACTTTTGATCTCGGGGATTCTTAAACGGACGACTTGCTCGCAGTACCCCATGAGCGTTTGACGCGTTAATCAGGTACTTAACCGGCCACTTTTTCGGGCACCTGTAATTTAACGTAACTAATCAAGCTTTCTGTAATTGCCATGGCATACGCCCGGTTGCTAGTCGAACGAACGGTACAACTGCCGGGACTGTGTGCAAAAGTGTACAGTCAACAGTTCACTCGGCGTTGGACAATAGTTCAGGAAACGCCTGGCCGCTTCAGGAGAATCACAATGGTCTACTGCCCAAACTGCGCTAGCGCGAGAATTCACCAATCCAAACGTAAAGGACTCGTGGAAACGGTGATTCTGGCGCTGCTCTTTGTCCGACCCTTTCGCTGCGAAGGATGCGACGAACGTTTCTTCCGTTGGTCCTTCGCGGTCAATCCCAATGCCTCTCGGACCGCGACAACGTAAGTTTTGCCGCTCCGCTTCGAATTGAACTTGCGCCAAACAAATGTCCATCAAACTTCTCAACGAATACTGGGACGGCTCATCTCTCGGGGCGCTTGGCGATTGGAAAGCCTGCGAGTTGACCCCGTGATGCTTTTCCTGAATCAAATTCTTTGCCATGTCCGCGGCGCGCTTGAGTTTCTGTCGGCTCTACTAAAAAAGCTCATGGGAGCCGGACGACGAGATAGCGAGTTCGCCCCCCAGCGCATTTGCCCATTTTGTGGACTAATCACCTCGCGCCGCAAAGCGTATTGCCTGGAGTGCGGCAAATCGTTCAAACTGGCTTAAAATTGCTCAACCCAACACCAATTTAGATCCCCTTCGAGCGGCCCCCAAAAAAGCGGAGGGAGCGGTGAGCCGGGTTATCGGAGGCACAGCGCATTTGGTGTGTGTAAATGCGCTGCCGAATAAAGTCATGCTCCCACCGAGTTACGATTGTGGCAACACATTTCTGCAAATGAAAAAGCCCGGTCTAGGGAACGGAACCGGGCTTTGTGGGTTGTGCCGTATCACGTTCTGGGGGTGATACGAGAACGTACAGCGGCATTCTTGCAACATGCAACGAGTGCGGCAACAGATATCTGCAAATAGAAAAACCCGATTCGCATCGAGCCTAATCCCAGACTCACCACATACGCTAATCGCCCGTAAGTTTGCAAATGTTCACCCCGCCGCCGTTCGGGTTCCCGTGCGGTAGAAACAGCGGTCCCCATCCACCGTTGTAAAGCATACGTCCGCGGCGATCAATCAAGGTTATTTCCGTAGTGCCGAAGAGCACTTGATAATCGGCGTGTTCCCGATGGGTCGTTGCATGCCACAGGGGACATATCGGGGTGCCGCCCCATTGATTCGCTAGTCGCAACACGTCATCCCGTGTTTCATCATGCTTAACAAAACCGAAATATATGCGTGTGCTCTTGGGCTGTTCAGATTTGCAGCCCATCAGCAAAAGAGCTAGCACGAATAAAGACAGAGCACGCATGTCCATGAGCAGCCATCTAACAGAAGTAGTCGGGGTCTCGATGTAGCGAGCCTGTTATCTCACTGTCTAGAGCGTGAAACTACTAGTAGAACTGACAGGTGGAAGTTAAGTTGGATGTGTGGAAGGAAATGAAGCCGGGGTGGTCTTCCGCCAAGATTTCCACCCCCGCCTTCGATGAGCGATGTTCTTATCTCATTGATGGGAACAAGTGTCTATTGTTAGAAGCAACAGGTCGGAACTTTAGGTTGGGTGTTCGTAAGGAAAATGAAGCCGGGGCGTCCCGCCCAAGGTTCGCCCCAGCCTCGCGGTACCACGCTACATTTGTCATTTTACGGAGGGGAAGTCAAGTAACAAATTATGAATATTGAATATCCTGATGACCAGTTCGGGGAGTTTCACTCCGTGAAAAGTATCCAGTCGAGTGCTTCGTCGAGATCGCGGAACACGCGAATTCCTTTTTCACCCGAAAATTCGCGAAGCGATTCAAACACCCTCGCGGCTCCAAAAGCAAAGTCGTTGTTCACCAAAATCGCCCGGCGGGAATCTGGTGAAAATACCTTTGCTTGAGCGAGGTTGCGCACATCACTGATGGTGACTTGAAAAGTTTCGACTGACACCAGCAATGCCATCGATACTTCCGCGGTAGTCGGCAATCAAATGGATCCCCGAGCGAATCGGGGCCTATCCGACTTTGACCGCACTCACCGAGTTACATTGAACTTTGTTTGGGACTTGCCGTCTCCAAAGAAAGTGAGTCACTCGCGCGCCGTGCGCACATTGCTCACTAACTGGCAGTTGTCTGGATTCTTGATCGCCATGTCCGGCCTGCCGATTGACCTGTACGATCCAGCCGGAGGCACCCTGTATGGCAGCATCTTTGGCGCACGCCCCAATTGGGTGCCTGGCGCGAATCCAAGTATGGCAATAAGGCATATCCCGCCTGGCTACTACTTCAATCCCTACCCGTTCGCCGAAGCGGTCGTGCAACCCGGAAGCGCGATCCCGAGCGCCAACGATCCGACGGCTCCCGCGGGTGGATTCGGAACCGATTACGGGAATGTCGGCCGGAACATTCTCCGCGGGCCGTCCCAAAACAATCTGGATCTCTCGACAATGAAGCGCTTCCCGATTCATGAAACGAAAAGTCTGGAATTCCGTGTGGACTTCTTCAACGCGCTGAATCACCCAAGCGACAGCAACCCTGTAAGTGATATAAGCGCAGCAATTCTTGATCCCATCAAGGGCCGAGTCATCGATCCGCAAAACTTCGGCCGAATATTGGGCTCCGATTCCAGCCCTCGCATGCTGCAGCTCTCCTTGAAGTTTACTTTCTGAGTGTCTCCGAAGTCGGCCCGCTGCAGAATGGTGGCTGGAACGATGCTGCAATCCTGGGGCGGCACTCCTGCGGGTACGACACGACTGTAAACTGTTATCCAGTTGGCATTGGCTTCGTTACTGATTTCAACGTTTACTGAAGGGGTCTATTTGGCAGAGAGGGACTTAGAATTTTCTTGTCCTCACATTCCGCACTCTGGCCATGTCGAACGAGAGATCAGCCACTAGCCTGAGTCGCTTGGGGATTCGGTCCGCCAATTGCTCTGTCCCATAAGGACTGTCCGGCCCTATTGTCACCAATTTCGTTGGAGCGCGTTTGGGGGGACATCCCCTCAAGCCTCGTAACGGGACTCAATCAAGGGGCGTCTGGGAATGTAACGCCTTTGTGCACATCCGCAGTTGGGCTATACGGTTCAAAATCGGCAAGAGTGCCCGACCATAATTTTCTCCCGCAGCTCGCACCGATTCCTCAGGGTTGAATTCCCGCAGCAAAATGCCCAATCCTCTGGACTTCCGTGTGTCAGGACTTGATCATGGCGCTCAAAAATTTGGTAGCGAGACTCTCCTCGGGACGAAATCCCTTGTGGAGCGATAAGATTCCCTCTACTCTATAACTAGTCAGACTAGTCAGAATGGTGACTCTTGAAAAAAGTCAAGATGGCGAAAGCTAAGAAACATGCGGATACACCGAGCACCGGGCCGCGCACACGGTGGCAACTGCAGACCGCCAAGGCAAGGTTCAGCGAACTGTTCCGCCGAACCCGGACAGAGGGCCCCCAATGGATCACAAAACAAGATAAAGAAGCCGTAGTGATGCTCCCAGCAGAGGACTTTGAGGCTCTTACGGCCCGAGCCAAGCAGCCCAAGAGCTTTGTGCAGTTCATGCGGGAATCCCCGCTGGTGGGCTCTGGCATCAACTTGGAGCGCGAGGAAGACTACGGGCGGGATGTCGACCTATGAGTGGTTTCCTGCTGGACACCAACGTCTTGTCCGAGACTGTCAAGCCGCAGCCCAACGCGAAAGTCTTGGCTTGGCTCGAGGCTTCCGACGAACAACTGTTTCATGTCAGTGTGTTGACGCTGGGAGAGATCCGAAGCGGAATTGATTCTACTCCAGTATCAGCCCGACGAACGACCTTGGAGTCGTGGTTGAGCCGAGATCTAATGGTTCGGTTCACCGGCCGTATATTAATTGTGAATCAAGAAATAGCAGACCGTTGGGGGAGAATCACCGCGAAAGCCTCGGTGGTGGGCCGTCGGATTCCCACGATTGATGCTCTTTTGGCGGCGACCGCGTTGCATCACAATCTGACACTGGTCACGCGCAGTACGAAGCACGCTGGGCCCACTGGCGTACCCGTGTTCAACCCGTGGGACTCCTGAAGAGATGGCCATTCCTACGTTCCGTCCTTTTACGACTACAATATGAGTAGGGAGCATGTGCGGACGTGAAAAAGGCGCGGGTGTTGTTGACGAATGATGACGGTTATCAGGCGGCGGGGTTGCGGGCGCTGGCGGAGGAGTTGCGCGCGATTGCCGAGGTGAGCATCGTGGCGCCGAGTTGGGAACGCAGCGGCGCGGCGCAGAGCCTGACGCTGCGCCAGCCGATTGTTTGCCACGCGACGGGCGAAAACGAATGGGCCATCGACGGAACTCCGGCGGATTGCGTGATCGTGGCGCTGCACAAATTATTGAGGGAACCGCCGGACCTGGTGATTTCCGGCATCAACCACGGAGCGAATCTAGGCGAGAACGTCTATTACAGCGGCACTGTTGGCGCCGCCCGCGAAGCGGTGATTCATCATGTGCCGGGACTCGCGATGTCCCTGTGTTCGAAGCGGGTGAATTCCGATTTCGCGCCCTCCGCAAAAATTGCCCGCCACGCCGCGGAGTTGATTCTGAAAGAAGGTTTGCCCGCGCAGGTGCTGCTGAACGTGAATGTGCCGGAAAACTGGAACGGCGCAGTAAAGTTCACGCGGCAATCGAAGAAAATCACGCGCACGGTTCTGCGTGAAGGCGAAGATCCCAAAGGCCAACCCTATTTCTGGCTGAGCGAGCAGCGCATCGACAGCGCCATGGAGCTCGACGCGGATTCCGATTACGCCGCCATTTTTGCCGGCGAAGCTTCCGTGACGCCCCTACACCTGGATCCAACACACGCCGAATCGCTCAACCACCTGAGCTATTGGGCGCCCCTCATCGCCAAACGCTGAACACAACCACGAACTTGTAGCGGCCGCCTTCCGAGGCGGGCGCCTTTTCGTCGGCCGACCGTTACATGTGGCCGCAAATCCATTTCAAAGAAGCAACTCCAGCGACAGCAAAATCATCCCCGAACGGAGACACAGTACCCGTGTCATCCTGAGGACTGCGCCTTAAGCAGTCCGAAGGATCTCAACGTTCACACCCTGCACATTCCCCACGTCGAGGCGGGCCGGTCCAAATTCCGCCCACCCCATTCGCCTATTTCAAAGTCACGGCAGGAATACTGGCGTTGCGCAGGGCCGCGTTGAATGCCGGGACGTCGCCGCTGGCCACCTCCCGCCATCTGGCCAATTGCACATCGAGTTGCTTATCCAGATCGGCGAAAACCCCGATCTCGCCTTCCGTCGGCGCAGCGTCAGCGCTATCCACGGCCTGGTTCAGCGATCCAAACTTGCTATTCAGCTTCGTGGGATAGTTCAGCTCTTCCTCGCTGGCCTTGGCTTCCGGATTGATCAACTGGTGCTCAATATCGGAAATCTTTGTGCGCAAAGCAGTCGATTGTTCGATCAGGGTTTTATTCGCGCCGCCGGAACCAATTCTCTTTTCGATCGCCAGCAACTGGCTTCGCAAATCTCGAATCGAGAGAATCGCTTTATTCATCTCGTCCTGGCGGTCGCGCAATTTAAGCATCAGGTCGAACTGCTTCTGCAGATCAGCGGAGCTGGTCTTCACGCGCGGGTCGAGCACAATCTCGATGGGTCCAGTCTCCGTCTTTCCTCCGGCGACCAGCCGCACCTTATATTTTCCGGGGAGCGCCAGCGGCCCTGCGGGATCGCCTTCGTCATAAATCGCTTTGGGAATTTTCACCGGCTCCTGATAGCGCCAATCCCAGGCGAAGGTGTTCAAACCGGCCGCCGCGGGAATGGTTTCGGGCGGCTCGTCCTTTTCAAATTCGCCTTCTTCGTCCGTCTCCGGCTTCTTTTTTTCTTCACTGGTATAGGAGCGAATCACTTTGTCCGTCGAGTCCATAATCTCTAGCCGGATCGGCTCCTTCGGCGCCTCTTTCAAGTAGTAGTAGAGAATCGCGCCATCCGGAGGATTCTCCGCAACCGCATAGCGGCGGCGCTTTGTGTGGCCCATGCGCGTGCGCGTGGAGTTGGAAGGATTGAACAGATGCGCCTCGCTCGTAGCCATCGCAGAGTTGGCCTGGCGCAGCGGCGCGATGTCGTCGAGTATCCAGAACGCGCGACCATGCGTAGCGATGGCCAGGTCGCCCCCATGAATAGCCATGTCGTGCACCGGCGTGTTCGGCAGATTCAGCTGCAGCGATTGCCAGTGCGCCCCATCATCGAAAGAAACGTAAATGCCGAGTTCGGTCCCCGCGAACAGCAATCCCTTGCGCACAGGATCTTCGCGCACGGCATGAACATAGGCGCCGTCGGGAATTCCGCTCGTAATTTGTGTCCAACTCTTGCCGAAATCGGTGGTCTTGAAAATATACGGTTTAAAATTGTCGAGCTTTCGCGCGTCCACGGCGGCATAGGCGGTGCCCGCATCGTGCCCGGATGCTTCGATCAAGCTGACGAGTGACCATTCCGGGAAGCCCTTCGGCGTCACATTGGTCCAGGATTTTCCGTCGTCACGCGTGATCTGAATCAGACCATCGTCGGTACCCGCCCAGATCACACCCTTTTCTTTCGGCGATTCCGCAACGGTAAACACAACGTCGTAAAACTCGATGCTTGCCTGATCCTTGGTGATCGGCCCGCCGGAGTCCTGCTGTTTCGATTTGTCGTTGCGCGTCAGGTCCGGACTGATGGTTTGCCAGGAGTGGCCGCTATCGGTTGAGCGGAACACATACTGCGCCGCGTTATAGAGAATATTTGGATCATTCGGCGAATACACGATTGGCATCGTCCACGTGTAGCGGTATTTCAGGCCGCTGGCGTTGTGGCCGTCGGGGTCGTCGGGCCACTGCATCACATCCTGTGCCTGGCCGGTCCGCCGATCGAAACGCGTGATGTGGCCGAAATACGATCCCGCATAAACAATGTCGGAATCGCGCGGGTCCACGGCAATATAGCCGCTCTCGCCGCCGCCAACCGCATCCCAATCAGGCCGGTCAATGAAGCCGCGGTCGCTGCGTGTGAGGATGCCAATTGTGGAGTTGTCCTGCTGCGCGCCATACAAGCGATACGGGTAATCGTTGTCGGCAACCACGTGGTAGAACTGCGCCGTAGGCTGGTTCATCTGCGTAGACCAATTCTTTCCGCCATCCACGGTGATCGTGGCACCTCCGTCATTCGCATTGATCATGCGGCTGGGATTGTTGGGATCGATCCACAAACCGTGATGATCGCCGTGGGGTGCGCTCAGGCGTTCAAAAGTTTTGCCGCCGTCGATGGAACGAAATAACCCTGTGTTCGCGACATAGACCACATTGGGATTTTTCGTGTCGCCCCAGACGTGCGTGAAATACCAGGCGCGCTGGCGGAAGCGTTGATCGTCGTTCACCAGCGTCCAGTTTTCACCGCCATCTTCGCTGCGGTATAAGCCGCCCTTATTCGCCTCGATCAGCGCATAAACAATGTTGGAATCGCCGCCGGGAACGCTGACGCCGATGCGGCCAAGCGGGCCATCGGGCAAGCCTTTGCCGTCCAGCCGCTTCCAGGTAGTGCCGCCGTCCGCGGAACGGTAGAGGCCGCTTTTTTCGCCGCCACTATTCAGATTCCAAGGCGTGCGATAACCCTCCCACATGGCGGCAAACAGAACGTGCGGATTTTGCGGATCAAAAACCACGTCGATTCCGCCCGTGCGATCGTTGATGTACAAAACCTTTTCCCAGGTTTTTCCGCCGTCGCGCGTGCGGAAAATGCCGCGCTCTTCATTCGGACCATAGGCATGGCCAAGTGCGGCGACAAACGCGATATCCGGATTCGCCGGATGCACAATCACGGCGCCAATATGCCGCGAATCCTTCAGCCCCACGTTCGTCCAGGTCTTTCCCGCGTCCACGGATTTGTAGACGCCATCGCCATAGGAGATATCCCCCCGGATGCACGCCTCGCCTGTGCCGGCGTAAATCACGTTGGGATCGGAATCCGCCATGGCGATGGATCCGATCGAGGAGATACCCTGTTTATCAAAAATGGGATCCCAGGTTATGCCGCCGTCGGTGGTCTTCCAGACGCCGCCCGAAACGGCCCCGAAATAATAAGTGTTTGGCTGGCTGGCGACGCCGATGGCCGTCAACGAACGACCGCCGCGGAACGGGCCTACCAGGCGCCATTTCATTCCTTCATACAGTTTGGGATCAACGGAACTTTGGGCGGAAGACCTGAAGGCAAACGTGAAAAGCAAAAGAAAAAAAAGAATGATGCGATGAAGGCGGTTCACGTGGTCCCCCAAAGAAGATTAACGGCAAGCGAAAATAGTACTCCCGTGGGGGCGGATGGGCCAACGGAATCGCGCGGGGCGCGCTAGAATAGCGGGGCGATGTCGGAATCCTCCAACTACGACGTGGTGGTGATTGGCGCGGGAGTGTTCGGCGCCTGGACCGCATGGCATCTCGCGCAACGCAAGAAGAAAGTCCTGGTGCTGGATGCGTACGGGGCGTCGCACTCGCGTGCAAGCTCCGGCGGCGAAACGCGCATCATCCGCATGAGTTACGCCAGCGACGAAATCTATACCCGCTGGTCGCAGCGCTCGCTGGTGCAATGGAAAGAGCTCTCGGCGGCCACCGGACAGCAATTGTTTTGCCAGACGGGCGTGCTCTGGATGGAGGGCGAAGACATCGGCCGGTTGCGTGATTCGCAGGCGGTGCTGGAACGCTGCGGCATCGCTCACGAAGTGATGGAGAACACGGCGCTCGGCAATCGGTATCCGCAGGTAAATTTCGACGGCGTGACCCGCGCGTTGCTGGAGCCAGACAGCGGTGTTCTGATGGCGCGGCGCGGCGTGCAAACAGTGATCGCCGAGGCCGCAAAAAACGCCGCGGAGTATCGCATCGCGCAGGTCAAGCCGCCGGAAGGAACCGGACCGCTGGAGAGCATCCTGACTTCTGAGGGAGAAACCATCTCCGCCGGGCAATTTGTATTTGCCTGCGGGCCGTGGCTGGGAAAAGTTTTCCCGGAACTTCTCGGAACGCGCATCTTTCCCACGCGGCAGGAAGTATTCTTCTTCGGGGCACCTGCCGGCGAGGAGCGGTTTAAGCCGGCGGCTCTGCCCACCTGGCTCTTCAATAATGACGAAGTTTACGGAATGCCAGATATCGAGTCGCGCGGTCTGAAAGTCGCCCGGGACACCCACGGCGAGCGCGTGGATCCCGACACGCAATCGCGGCTGGCCAGTGCGGATGGCGCGGACTGGGCCCGCACCTACGTGGCCTTCCGATTCCCTGCCCTGAAGAATGCGCCGATCACGGAGACCCGCGTCTGCCAGTACGAAAACACCTCCAACGGCGATTTCCTGATTGACCGCCACCCGGACATGGCCAACGTGTGGCTAGCCGGCGGTGGCTCGGGCCACGGGTTCAAGCACGGCCCGGCATTCGGCGAGTACCTGGCGGAGCAAATCTGCGGCGAAGAAACGGCGGAACCCCGCTTTTCCCTGGAGAACAAGGAAGCACGCCAAAAAAGGACTGTATATTAGTTCTGCCGGATAGCGACGAAACTTTCCGCAAGCGATTGCGTCTTTACACAGGTAGGGGTTTGCCTCATCCCACCCACATGGTTCGCTGACGATTCCTGTTTAGGAGGAAGCATGCAAGCAGCAACAAGGAGTGCCGCGCAAGGTGTACTGGCGTTGTTAGGCCTGCTGCTGGCGCTGGCTGTGCCGGGCGTGGCCGCGCCGGCGAACGAATTTCACGTGCCGGTGGAGTATTACAAGCTGCCCAATGGTCTGCGTGTGGTGCTCTCGCAAAATCACACTGCACCTACGGTCTGTGTGGGCGTCTATTACCGAATCGGATTCCGCATCGAGCCGAAAGACCGCACCGGCTTCGCGCACTTGTTTGAACACATGATGTTTCAGGGCTCGAAGAACCTGGGGAAGATGGAGTTCATCAAGCTGATTCAGAGCAACGGTGGAATCCTGAATGGCTCGACACGCTTCGACTTCACGAATTATTTCGAAGTGGTGCCCTCCAACAAGCTGGAGACGATTCTGTGGGCGGAAGCGGACCGCATGAGCGGCCTGGACGTGACCGACGCGAATCTGAAAAACCAGCAAGGCGTGGTCGGCAACGAAGTGAAAGTGAATGTGCTGAATCGCCCGTATGGCGGCTTCCCCTGGGTGGACATGCCCATGGCCGCGAACAGCAACTGGTACAACGCGCACAATTTCTATGGCGACCTGACGGATATCGAATCGGCGAAGCTCGATGAAGTGAAGCAGTTCTTCGATACCTACTACGCGCCCAACAATGCCGTGCTGGTGATTGTAGGAGATTTTGAGACAGCCGCCGCGAAACAGATGGTGGAGAAATATTTTGCGGGCATCAAGTCCGCCAATGTGCCGCCGCAGCCCGATTTGACCGAACCGCGCCAGGAAAAAGAAAAGATCGTGGTGAAAAAAGACGCGCTTGCGCCGCGTCCCGCGCTGGCCGTTGGCTATCACATGCCGGACCGCAACACGCCGGAATATTACGCCATGGGCCTGCTCAACCAGATGCTGATTGAAGGCGACGACAGCCTCCTCCGCCAGGAGTTGGTCCAGAAACGCGGACTGACCGACAGCGTGGAGGGCGGCATCAACCTGCTGGGCAACATGTTCAATTATCAGGGACCGATGCTTTGGACCGCGGATCTGGTGTACGACCCGACGACCAAACCAGAAACGGTGATCGAAGCGATTGATTCGGTGATGGATCCGCTGCTCAAAAAACCGGTGGATCAAGCCATGCTGGATCGCGCGCGTGTGAAACTGCGTTCCGGCCTCTACGACACCATGGGGCAGCTCGGCGGTTTTGGCCTGATGGATCTGCTGGCCAGCTTTTCGCTCTTCGACGACAATCCCGGGAAGGTCAACGACCTGATTGGGCAATTCGACAAAGTGACCCCGGACCTTGTGATGAAGACCGCGCAGGAATATCTGCGCTCCACCAATCGAACCATCCTGGAAATCCAACCCGAACCGAAGGCCGCCGCTGAGCCTGCGAAGAACCAGTAGGAAAGGAGACCACCGATGAAAACGATCACTCAAAAACTAAGCCTGCTGGTTGTTGCCTCAGCCGCTTTCGCCATCTCGCCTGCCTTCGCGCAGAAACAAGCTCCTCCTGAGGGCGGTCCCCCCAAGGCCTTTACAGTGCCGGCCAACGAAACCTACACGTTGCCTAACGGATTGAAAGTGACACTGGTGCCTTACGGGATTATTCCGAAGGCCGCGCTGAGCCTGGCCGTTTACGCGGGCGAAATCAATGAAGGCAGCGCGCGCGTCGGCGTGGCCGGCTTGACCGCCGACCTGATGAAGGAAGGAACAGATAAATACACTTCCCAGCAGGTGGCCGAAGCGGCCGCGCGCATGGGCAGCACGCTGGAAATCGGCGCGAGCTCGGACCAGACCAAGCTGAGTATGGACGTATTGGAGGAATTTACTCCCGACGCCGTGAAATTACTGGCGGACGCGGTGGAGCACCCGCGCCTGCCGGAATCCGAAATCGCGCGACTGAAAAACGATTCGCTGCGGCAGATCGCGCTGGCCAATTCGCAGGCACAGACGCAGGCTTTGGAGCGTTTTCGGAAAATCCTCTATGGCGATCATCCCTACGCCACCGTTCTGCCGACCGAGGCCGAGATCCAGAAGCTGACCATTCAGGATGTGAAGGATTTCTACAAGGGAAATTTCGGCGCGCAACGCGCGCATCTTTACGTGGCGGGAAAATTTGATACCGCGGCGGTGAAGAAGGCGATCGACGAAAGTTTTGGAAGCTGGGAAAAGGGTCCGGCACGCATGGAAAACGTGCCGGTGTTGAAGCCGCAGCGCGTGCTGGACGTGACAGACCGCCCGGGTGCGCCACAATCTACATTGATTGTTGGGCTGCCCGTGCCCCCCGCCACCAGCCCGGACACCGTGCCGCTGGTAGTGACCAATGCGATCCTCGGTGGTTCCTTCAATTCGCGGATCACCGCCAACATTCGCGAGGCCAAGGGCTACACCTATTCTCCCCACAGCGAACTCTCGCGCCGCTACCACGATGGCTATTGGGCGGAAACCGCCGATGTAACTACGCAATATACCGGAGCTTCGCTGAAGGAAATTCTCGCCGAAGTCTCCCGCATGCAAAAGGACCCGGTGACGCCCGCCGAGCTGAAGGGAGTCCAGAACTACCTTTCCGGCGTCTTTGTGATTCAGAATTCCAGCCGCGGCGCGCTGATCGGACAGCTGCAGTTTGTGGACTTCCAGGGACTCGGCGAAAACTATCTGAAGACCTACGTGGCAAAAGTCAACGCGGTCACCCTCGCAGACGTCCAGAAGATGACCCAGGACTACATCAAGCCAGACGAGATGACCATCGTGGTGGTGGGCGACAAATCCAAAATCACGGATCAACTGGCCGCATTTCTGCCCGCGAAATAATCGGGCGGGACTTCTGCAGTGCGTCCGTCATCCCGAGGGCGCGCAGTAAAGCCCCTGTCATCCTGAGGGCCGCGTTTTTTGCGGGCCGAAGGATCTCAACTTTAAGTCTGTGCGCAATTCCGTCGTTGAGATTCTTCGCGCATCCTCATCGGATGCACTCAGAATGACAATGTGTCTCGCGGTTTGACTGTTGCGGTCTGAAAGTTCGGGTGGTGGTTCCGTGGCCGGGAAACCGAATTCCGTGAAACGGCTCCGCTAGCTCTTCTTCAATCGTCGGCGGGCCGCATCGGTCGGCCGCGTGCTTTCCTTGCGCCGCGCTTTCTCCGCGTAAAGATTTTGGTCCGCTTCCTTCAGCAGCTTTTCCACGCGCTCGCCTTCTCCATGATAAATCGACGCGCCAATGCTCGCGGAAAGCGGCGGGTGTTCGTGATCGGCGGCCAGCGTCTCCGTGATGCGCGCAGCCACGCGCTCGGCTTCTTCTTCGCGCGCCTCCGGCAAAATCAGCGCGAACTCATCGCCGCCATAGCGCGCGGCAGTATCAATCGCGCGGCAATGAAATCGCAGAATGTCCGCCACCCGGCACAACGCGCGGCTGCCGACAAGGTGCCCGTAAGTATCGTTGATGCGCTTCAGCCCATCGAGGTCCAGCAGCAGCACGGCAAAGGGACGCCCGGTACGCAGCGTGCGCTCGGTTTCCGTATCCAGGACATCCAGCAGCTTGCGATAGTTCGCCAGTCCGGTAAGCGGGTCGCTGGCCGCCAGGTGACGCACTTGCTCGAAGACCTTGGCACTGTCCACCAGCGCGCCGCCAAGCAAAATCGCATAACTCATCACATTCAATGCCTGCGCAAAAACAAAAGGGCCATCCAGCAGCTTCAGCGATTGGCAAGCGGCAAGCTGCGCGGCCAGGTTGAGCCAAACCGCCAGGTACACGGATTTGTCGAATGCCGTGTTCTGCAGATATTTGCGCTGCCGGTAACCAAACAAAGCAATCAGAAAAATGATCGCGGGGACAAGTTGCAGCGGATTCGGGATTAACGCTGTTGGCTGGTGCGAAACCTCCGGAGGCAGTTTTCGCAGCGAAGCGGTGATCAGATACGTTGCGGCGCATACCGCGAACAGGCCGCCGGCGATTTCCAGCTTCGGGTGTCGCGAACGCGGCAGGAAATGCTCCACCACCAGCGCCACGGCAAACAGCAAGGCCAGCAGCAACCGGCTGATCCACCAGGCAACCGGCGCCCAGAGGAACCAAGTCTGGTTATCATGATTCAGTTGAAAAAACAGGATGCTGGAAGCGACCAGGGTGCCGCCGGAGAGCATGAAGCCGGAACCGAGAATCAGGGAAATACGGTCCTGGGTGCCCTGAAAACGAACCAGCGCGACCGCCGCGAAGACGAAGGCAAAAATCCCAGTGGTGATCTGGAGATATCCGTTCAGGATGGGGTTGGAACGTACGGTGATTTCCTGCAGCCAGTTCGCCGCGAGGAAGATCAGCGCGAAACCGCTGGCGTGCAGCAACACGCGCTGGAACTGCCGGCGTTCGAAATAGCGAGACAATTGGCCCATGGTATCGGCCCGGTTCTGGGAGCCCGGTTAGTTTCCCCTTATCTCCATTAGACGCGAAAGCGGGCAACCCTGTTGCGTCCGAAAACAGCGGTGTGAACGAAGAGATATCCGCTGTGGAAATTCGGGCGGCCTGTACGGCAGGACAGGTTAGTCCCCCGGAAAGCGGGAAAGCAAGAGGAATTGCGGCCCAAAATAGGGCTTGCATGGACCGGAAAGATTGCGCAATATACCCTTATTGAAACGATTCAATACGAGGAAGCCCTTGCCCAAGACCACCCTCCGCAGCAAACCGGCAACGCGTCCGGCCAAAAGTACCCCTGGCGAGCACACCCTGCAAGAGATTCTTTCCCAGCCGCGCATCTGGAGCGAAACCGAAACCCAACTTCGGGATTCCCGGCTTCTGGAGAAATTTGCCGCTCTGTTCTCTCCGCGCAGCCCCTGGTTATTCGTAGGCTGCGGCTCCAGCTATTATTTGTCGCGGTTGATCGCCGCGCTCTGGACCAAGCATTTCTACATGCCCGCGACAGGCGTTCCCGCTTCCGAGCTGCTCTTTGCACCGGAAGAAACACTGAGGCGGCTGGGCGCGGAACAGATCGTGCTGATGTCGCGCTCCGGGGAAACCACGGAGGTGTTGCGCGCGGCGGAAGTCCTGCAGAGGCACAAGACGGTGCAGACCATCGGCGTGACCTGCAATCCGCAAAGCCCGCTGGAGGAGCTTTGCACGCACACCTTCAAGCTGACCTGGGCGGATGAAAAGAGCACGGTGATGACCCGCTCTTTCACCGCCATCCTTCTGGCGTTCCAGAGGCTGGGGCTGCAATTCGTAGGCGACGACCAGTTTTCGGCGGCTCTCGACCAACTTCCCGTGTCCGGGCAGACCTGGCTGGATGCGCATACGAAAAAAATCCGGGAATTCGCAAGCAAGCGAAAGGTGAAGGACTACGTTTTTCTCGGGCAAGGCGCTCACTACTGGCTGGCGCAAGAAGCCGGATTAAAAATCACGGAAATGTCCGCTTCCTACGCGCAGGTCTATCACTCGCTGGAATTCCGGCATGGCCCGCGCTCGATTGCGGGACCGGATACGCTGATCACTTTTTTCGTCTCCGAAGCGGCGGCCGCCGAAGAAACGCTGCTGGTGAAGGAATTGAAGGAGCTTGGCGCGGCAACCTGCGTGATCGTAAATCGCGCCACACCGGAGCTGAAAAAGCACTGCGACCTTTTGATCGAACTTGGGCTTGATGGACCGGAGTTTGCACGATACGCTGTGACCGCAATTCCCGCGCACCTGATCGGAACCGCTGTTGGTCTGCGGAAGGGGCTGAACCCCGACGCGCCGAAGAACCTGACGCGCGCCGTGGTGTTGGGCTCCAACGGAAGTTCGCGTTAAAAAGGAGAGGTGCTTGAGCACAACACCGGGCCCCACCGAAGCCGGGCCGCGTCTCCGGCGAACTCTAACCCTCACCGATTTAATTTTGTATGGCGTAATCGTGATTCAGCCCGTGGCGCCGATGTCTGTCTTCGGCGTGTTGAGCGATCGCGGCCGGGGTCACGTGGTCACCGCCATTCTGATCGCCATGGTGGCGATGCTCTTCACGGGCATCAGCTACGGGCGGATGGCACGTGCTTATCCCAGCGCGGGCTCGGCATTCACCTACGTTGCGCAGGAAGTGAATCCAACGGTCGGCTACATCACCGGGTGGAGCATGGTGATGGACTACATGCTGAACCCGCTGATCTGCACGGTGTGGTGCGCCGGGCAAGCCAGCCAGTTCGCGCCGGGTGTGCCACCGTGGATCTGGAAGATTTTCTTCGCGGTGGTGTTCACGCTGCTGAACGTTCGCGGCATCAAGACGTCGGCGCGCATCAACACCGGCATGGCCTTCTTCATGGGCATCGTGGTGGTGGCGATTTTCATCGCCGGCGCGCGGTATATTTTTGGCGCTCCACACGACGCCGGCTATTTCACGCGGCCCTTCTACGATCCAATGACGTTTTCCTTCGGCGGGTTGTTTGGCTGCACGTCGATTGCGGTGCTCACCTATATTGGCTTCGACGGCATATCCACGCTTTCCGAGGAAGCGGAAAATCCGCGAAAAAATATCCTGCTGGCCACGGTCTTGACGTGCGTGGTGATTGGCGTCCTTTCCGCTTTCGAAGTCTACATCGCGCAATTGATCTGGCCGGCCTCGCAGCCCTTTCCCGACATAAACACGGCGTACTCCTATGTGGCCGGGCGCTCTTGGGCGCCCTTATTTACCATCGTAGGATTCACGCTGCTGCTGGCGAATTTCGGCTCCGGCCTGGGCTCGCAGATCGGCGCCGCGCGTCTTCTATATGGAATGGGCCGCAGCAACGCGCTGCCGAAAAAGTTTTTTGGCGCCGTGGATGAAAAGCATCGCATTCCCCGCAACAACGTGTTCCTGGTGGGCGCCGTTGCGTTGATCGGCGCGTTCCTGCTGGAAATCGTCGCGGGCTACAAGACCTACTCGCTCGGCACGACAGCGCTCAGTTGGGAAACCTTCAAGAAAATCATGAATGGCGGCGAAGCCTACGGTCTGGGCGCGGAGATGCTGAACTTCGGCGCCTTGATTGCCTTTATGGGCGTCAACGCGGCCGCGTTTCTTCGCTATTACGTTCGAGCCAAAGAAAAAAAGATGGGGTTTCTGCTGCCGCCGGTGCTGGGATTCATCATCTGCCTGGCGCTGTGGCTGAATCTCAGCCGCCCGGCGATCATCGTGGGCTCCATCTGGATGGCTGCGGGCATCGCCTTCGGCGTCTGGAAGACCCGTGGCTTCCGCGAACCGATGTCCTTCGAAGTTCCTCCCGAAGAATAGGCTTGCCCGTCATTTCAATTGCATTGCAAGGCAGTGTGGGCCGATGATAAGCGCGCGAGGGCCTCGGAATGAACGCAAAGAACAGGCGCGTGTTGATCACCATGCGCGATGTTGCGAAGGCGAGCGGATTTTCCCCCGCCACTGTTTCCATCGTATTGAACAACGCCCCGCTGGCGCGCTATATCGCGCCCGCCACCCGCAAGAAAATTGAAGATACTGCCAAGCGCCTGGGCTACCGGCCCAACGCGATGGCGCGTTTTCTGCGCAGCAAGCGCAGCCAGAGCATCGGCGTGATGGTGTTCGACGTGACCGACCCATTCTGTACGCCGATTCTTCGCGGCATTGAGAATGCCCTCTACCCCCTCGGCTACCTCCCGATTTTTGCGGACGCGCACAACCAGCACGAGCGGTTCGAGCGCTACCTGGAAATGCTCTTGCAGCGCCATGTGGACGGATTAATCGTGGTGGCCAACTGGCTCTTCGTGGACATTCACATCCTGGCCGATCTGAACAAAGCCGAGGTTCCTACGGTCACTATCGGCTGGGAGATTCCTGGAAACCGCGTGAGCTTCGCGATGGTGGACAACGAAACCGGCGGCCGCCTCTCTCTCGAACATCTCTACCAGCTCGGGCACCGACGCATCGCCTGCATTCGCGGGCCGAAGAGCCTGATTGACAGCGCCCCGCGGTGGCGCGGCGTCCAGAAATTCGCGCAATCCGTGAATCTTGAGATTGATCCGGCGCTGGTGGTGCAGTTGCCGGAGGTCTACGACGCCACGGCCAGTTTTGATCAGGGCTACCGCTTGACCGAAGAGTTGCTGCAGAAAAAGAAAAAATTCACGGCATTGCTGGCGTTTGACGATTTGACCGCGCTGGGAGCCATTCGCGCATTGGCCAAGGCCGGCGTGAGCGTGCCGGAGCAGTGCTCGGTGATCGGCTTTGACGATGTGCCCATCTCCGGGCTTTCCGCGCCCGCGCTGACCACCGTGCGCCAGCCGCTGGAAATCATGGGCGGCGCGGCTGTGAACATGGTGATGGATGCGATCAAGACCACGCACGAAAATCGCGAGTGGAGCGCCGTGGCGCAAAAGCTGCATCCAGAACTGGTGATTCGCGACTCAACACGCGCGATCTGATTCCAGCGACGCGTTTCCCCAAAAAGAAAAAAGGCGCGAGAGTGAAATCCCGCGCCCCTTGATTCTTACAGTCGATCAGGGTTTTCCGGTGGGTGCCAGAAAGACCGAAGCAGGCGTCAGGAACTCCACGTCTGGCAATTCCGTCTTCACATTCATCCGCTGGTATTTTCCCTTGGCCCCGCCGTTCGCGGCAAAGGTCAGCAGGTACTGGTTGCTGAGGTGCGTTGAAATTTCGTCCAGGTACGGTTTGATGGAAACCGGGGTCCCTCCGCCAAGAAAATAGGATTCCGCCCCGGTGTCCTCAGAAAGCTTATCAATGTTGTTCTGGGCGTTGTTCAATATCCAGTAGGACCGCCCGCGATGGCTGGCACTGGGGTAATAGATGGACCAGACGTTGGTATTCTGCCGTTGCGAACGCGATATCAGCGGATCCAGGTCCGGATAAAAAGTCCCCCAGCCGCTTCCCCGGAAATAATCAATGCCCGAAGTAATCAGAAGGATCGAACGCCGCACACCCGTATCCGGCCAGCGCTTCAACATATCAATCGTGCCGAGATAAGGACTGGAGCCGAGCGCGCCTACCCCAAGCGGCAGCCGCAGGGCCTTTGCCGCGAGTTCGTGGTTGGGGGTAAAGTCCTGCGCCACCATCGTGCTGTTATTTCGGATGTAGCCCACCATGATGGAAGTGGTGGCGGGCTGCGCCATGAGGAAGTCCTTCAAGTATTGCCACTGGCCACCGGCCCCGCTGTCGATGGAATCGTCAATCAAAATGGCCAGAAACAGTGTGTCGCCCTTTTTCCAGTCGCCAATCTGCTTGCGCTCTTTTCCTTGAAACAGTTGGACGTTATCCTTCGCGATATTCGAGACTTCTCCCTCTTTTTTGGCCACGGCGGTCACCGTGAAGGTTGTGTTGCCGGCGGCCTCTTTCGTTTGCGCGGGAGCGACAGAAGGAAAGACGAACGTTGCTGCGAACAACGCACTCAAAAGTGCTGCGGGATTACGTAGTTTCATCGAAAAACTCCTCTTGAACTGTCACATAGTGAGATGCTGCAAATCGCCTAGAGCGTATATCACGAGCTTGTCAATTGTCATCGGTCTCTGTTGACAGTGGATTGACGCGCCGGTGCACAGTTATAGAACCCGGCAAACGGACAAGTTACCCTTCGACCAACCAATTTATCCGCTGTCCCGCCGGTGCCGCTAGCTTGCGTTAGGCTAAATTCATGGCCACCACGTTGACCAATCCGCCGATCCAACGGAAAACCGGGGCGACCGGTACTAGACCCCAAGCGCGCGTCTGGATTTACACGCCGGCGCTGGACCTGCTGGTCGGTTGCGGCGCCTGGTCGGCTCCATTACTGCTACTAACCACGCTGGTGTCGGGAGGCAAGACGGCGCAGTGGTCGTTCGCGTTTTACCTGCTGGCGCTGCTTTTCAACTATCCGCACTTCATGGCCACCGCGTACCGGGCCTATCGTTCGTACGACGAAGTGACGCGCTATCGCTTTTACACCATTCATGTGGCTTTGCTCCTGGCCGCCGCGGGCTTGCTGGCGCATCTGTGGTATCCCGTGTTGCCGTGGATTTTCACGCTGTATATCTGCTGGAGCCCGTGGCACTACACGGGGCAGAATTTCGGGCTGGCGATGATGTTTGCCCGCCGCGCCGAACTCTCGCCCAGCGAGAACGAGCGGCGCTTGCTGCATCTTTCCTTCATCGCGTCGTATCTGATGCTGCTTCTGAGTTTTCAGACCGGTCCATCGGGCGACTCAATGATCATTTCACTGGGACTGCCCGCGGTGGTAACGCTTCCCGCACGACTCATGTTGGCTATTTTTTTCGTAGGGGCGAGCGCGTTGGGGCTTTACTCGCTGGCACGTCGCGGCGGCTGGAAGGCCACGCTGCCAACCGCCACACTGGTGACCACGCAGTTCCTGTGGTTCCTGTTGCCGGCGGTCATCGAGTTGGCTAGCGGTAAAGAAGTGCCGCAAACGCGCTACTCCAGCGGCATTCTGGCGGTGCTTCATTCGGCGCAATATCTCTGGATCACCAGCTATTACCAGCGCAAGGAAGCGCGCGCGGCGGGAAATGCGGCGTGGAGTTTCGCGCGATATCTTTTGGTATTGGTGGCGGGTGGAATCGCATTGTTTGTGCCGGGCCCATGGATTGTCAGCCGCGTGTTTCATGCCGATTTTGGCGCCAGCTTTTTGACGTTTACGGCGCTGGTGAATTTGCACCATTTCCTGCTGGATGGCGCGATCTGGAAACTCCGGGATTCGCGGATCGCTCGCTTCCTTCTGAATACACCTGAAAGCGGAGCCGCGCAGGACGGTGAACCGCGGAGCGCATTTGCGCGGGGCATGGGCTGGATTGCGGGCGCCAGCGGCGGCGCTCGCATATTGCGCGTTGGGACCGTCGTTCTGCTGCTTCTCTGGGGCGGGTTTGACCGGCTGCACTTTTATTACGCCAACGTCGCGGCCAGCTTGTCGGATCTGAAACGCGCCGCGAAATGGACTCCCGACGACAGCCTTCTGCAATTGCGCCTGGCGCGCGCGGAAGCTTCCTCTGGAGACAAATCCGCCGCGTTGCAGTCGCTGCAACACGCCGCCGAAGTAAATCTGCGCGATGTGGCCGTCCAGCAAGCCTATGCCGAAGCACTGATTCAGGCCGGCGATTATGCCCAGGGGTACGCACTGTATCAGCGCGTGCTGGCGATCGCGCCGAAAAATGCGGACGCGCTGGTGAACTACGGTTTGCTGGCGCACCGGCTTGGACACGACACCGAAGCCATTGATACCTGGCAGCGCGCCGTGGATGTGGATCCCCGGCAGGCGAACGCGCAACTTTATCTGGCGCAGTCACTGGAGCAGGTGGGCGAGCAGGCGGCCGCGGCGCGCCACTATCGCGCATACCTGGAAGATGTGGCCAAGGAACCGGACAAACACCGCGGCGAAAATCACGCCGTGGTTTCGGCTTTGATTAAAGTAGCCGATGGAGATGCCTCCGGCGGTCAGCTTGCGGCTGCGTCGCAGGGATATTCCGCAGCCATTCAATTCGGGCAAAAGTCGAACGACGTTCCGCTGCAGAGTCTGGCACTGGCACATTCCGCCGAAGTGCTGGAGCGCATGGGAAAACCCGCCGAAGCCGCCAGTTCGTATCAGCAGGCTTTAAAACTGGATGAGCAAACCGGCGACGCGAAGGCCTCCGCGATCGACTGGCTGAATTACGGACAGTTTTTGCAGCGTCAGAAGCAATCAGAAACTCTGGCGTTTGCCTGCTTCCTGAAGGCCGAAGACCTCCTCCGCGCTTCACCAGGCAGTGACCTCTCCGCAGTAATCAAACAGCGCGAAGCCACCGAAGCCCGCCTCGGAAAAGAAGCCACCGCAGTGCGCGCCAAATTGCCCGAGTTTTTAGCTGAAGTCGCTTCCCTCTCCTCGTTCCCACCCACAAAACAATAATGGAAGGAGTTGGTAGCGCCTGCATCTTGCAGGCAAGTGCGCCGCGAAGCGGCAATCCTCTTTGTTCCCCGAAAACGGTAAACAAAGAGTGCAGGAGACTAACCGTTTTCAAAAAGCCTCGCAGACTCGGCGGCAAGATGCAGGCGCTACCAAGGCGTAGCCATATTGCGCAAGACTCACTAGAATGAAGCCGCTAGGTGCAGCTTACTTTCCCCTGAGGACGCCTTAAAAAAATGTCGCTGATGCGATCGGTCTTGCTTGCGGCTTCCCAAAACCAATGGTTGCGACAAAATGCGGTGAACTATCCGTTCGTGCGCCGCAGCGTCTCGCGCTTCATGCCGGGCGAAACCCTGGATGCCGCGCTGGCCGCCGCGCAGACGCTGGCGCAGCGGAATATCGGCAGCGTGTTCACCAATCTGGGCGAGAACGTCACCGATCGCGCCGAAGCCCAGCAAGTAACGCAGCACTACCTCGAAGTCTTGCGGCGCATTCATGACAACGGGATGAACTCCGAAGTTTCCGTCAAGCTGACACAACTCGGCCTCGACCTCTCCGCGGAATTCTGTTTTGAAAATCTGGAACGCATTATCGCGCAGGAGAAGCAGGGCGCCATCGTTTGGGTGGATATGGAAGCAAGCTCCTATGTGGATGCCACACTGGAAATCTACAAGCGCGCGCTGCGAAAATACCCGAACGTTGGCATCTGCCTGCAGGCGTATCTCTTCCGCACAAAAAAGGATGTCGAGGACTTGCTGCCGCTTCGCCCCTCGATCCGCCTGGTAAAAGGCGCGTATAAGGAGCCGCCGGAGATCGCCTTTCCCAAAAAACAAGACGTGGATGAAAGCTATTTCACGCTTGCGCAAACAATGATGGCCGCACAGATGGCGGGCCAATCCGTACACGCGGCCTTTGGCACCCACGACGTGCCGCTGATCCGGCGCCTTGCCGAACATGCCGCAAAAATCGGCCTCGCGAAAAAGGATTTTGAAGTCCAGATGCTCTATGGCATCCAGCGCGAAGAGCAGGAGCGACTCGCGCGCGAAGGATACCGCTCGGCGGTGCTGGTAGCCTACGGCACCTATTGGTTTCCATGGTTCGTGCGGCGCCTGGCGGAGCGGCCCGCGAACCTCTGGTTCATGGCGCGAAATTTATTTGCCTGAAAAGCATGGGGGTAGGCGATGCGAATGATCCGAGCAAAGCTGCTGGCCGTCGGAGCAATTTTTCTGATTGCGGCCGCGGCGAAACCCGAAGCCGAGTGGAAGCCGCTCTTCAACGGCAAAAATCTGGACGGCTGGAAGCACGTGGGCCCCGGCGAAATGGTCGTCACTGACGGCCTGATCGAAACGCAGGGCGGCATGGGCCTGCTTTATTGGGCCGGGGGAAAAATCGGCCACTGCAAGCTGCGTGTGGTTTACAAAATGCGCGACTTCAACGACAACTCCGGCGTCTACATTCGCATTCCCGTGGAACCCCGCGAACCGTGGATGCCGGTGCACTACGGCTATGAAGTGCAGATTGACAATCACCCGGAAGACGGCGGCGAGGACGAATATCACGTCACCGGAACGCTCTACTCGCTCACCAAGCCGCTGGCAAAACCCGGAAAGCCCGGGCCCGAATGGAACACCATGATCATCACCATCGACGGCCCTCACACCATCGTCGAAGTCAACGGTGTGAAAGTGACCGACTTTCACGAGGGCGATCCCGTCCCTGCGAAAAAATTTGATTTCGAGCCCGAACGCGGCCCGCGCCCCGACGAGGGTTATTTCGGCCTGCAGAATCACAACAAAAAAGACGTAGTCTATTTCAAGGAAATCAGCATCCAGCCCCTGCCGTAAATTGCAAACGAGGGAAAAAATCCGGCGCCATGGAGGAAACAATGAGCAGAAAACCGATCACCCGCAGGTCGTTTCTCCAGACCAGCACCGCTACGGCGGGAGCCATGGTTGCCGCGCGCAGCATCGCCCTGCAACCCATGAATATTACTGGAATGCTGGAAGGCGCAAATGTAGAGCGCGTCCGTTTCGGAATCATCGGCATCGGCATGCAGGGTTCCGGCCTGCTGCGAACGGCGGTCGCTCTTCCCGGCACGCAGTGTGTGGCCGCGTGCGATTTATACGATGGCCGGCACACGCTGGCGAAAGAAATTGCCGGCGACGAAATCAAAGTCACCCGGCGCTATCACGAGCTTCTGGAGAATAAGGACATTGATTGCCTCATCGCCGCGGTGCCCGACCACTGGCACAAGCAAGTGGTGGTGGACGCGGTCAACGCTGGCAAGGACATTTATTGCGAGAAGCCGATGTCGCACAGCGCCGCAGGACGGCATGGACATGGTGGCCGCCGCGAAGAAAACCGGGCGCATCGTGCAGATCGGCTCGCAACGCGTCAGCTCCGTGGTCTGCGCCAAAGCGAAAGAACTGCTGGCCAGCGGCATCATCGGCGATTTGAATCTGGTGGAGGGTTCGCTGGGCCGCAACGATCCCACTGGCGCGTGGGAATATCCGCCGCCCCCCGATCTTTCGCCGCAAACTTTGGACTGGGACACCTGGCAGGGCACCGCGCCGAAGCGCGACTTCGACGCGAATCGTTTTGCGCGCTGGCGCTGCTGGAAGGAATACGGCACGGGCGTTGCCGGCGATTTGCTGGTGCATCTGGTCAGCGGCATGAATTTCATGCTCGGCTGGAACGAGCCGCCCTCGCGGGCCACCGCTGCCGGAGGCATTCTTCGCTGGAACGATGGCCGCAACATGCCCGACGTGCAAGCGGTGATTTACGAATACGGAAAATATCCAGTGTATCTGCGATTGAATCTCGGCTGCGAAACTCCCGAGTTTTATCGCTTCCAGGGATCCAAGGGCATTCTGGAAGTGACGGAAACCGGCATCGCATACTCCCCGCAAAGCGGCGTGGACACCGCGCCAAGCTATTACGCCAGCAGCTACCCGCATGAAATGCACGAAGCCTACGTCAGAAAATGGCATGAGGAGCATGATCCCGCTCCCGGCAAAGAGCCGATTCTGGAGGGCTACACTTACAAGGGCGATTCCTGGGACGACCTGCGCCCGCATATGTGGAATTTTCTGCAGGCCGTGCGCACGCGCAAGCCCGTGGTGGAAGACGCGGTGTTTGGACACAACGCCGCGCTCGCTTGCCACATGGCCAATGAATCGTATTTCCGCCACGCCACTGTGACGTGGGACGCGGCGAGCGGACAGATTAAAGGATAAGTGAAAGCACCAACCCGCCGCGCCGGGCGGCCGTTACATCGCGCGCTTGAATTCAACGTAGTCGCGGCCGTGATACAGGCGATAATTTCCTGCTCCGGTGCCCGCGGTGAACTGCAGCGGCACGGGGCGTTTCATGTCCCCGTCCTTGGCTGAGGTGGCCTGCAAAACGTCGTGCGCTCCGATATCCATGACGATAAATTTGTTGCCTTCCACGAATCCGATGCCATACGCGCCGGGCTTCAGTGTCTGGCCGCCAATTTCGATGGACACTTCGTTGATCAGATACGCCTGATACTTCTCCTTGATGCCGGTCGAGTAACCGGAACTATCCACCAGTCCCGCGAACACCAGAAATCCATCGCCATACCGCACGCCGCCGCTGTTGCGGGCCTGCGACGGGGCAATCTGGCCGCGGAAAAACACTTTTTCGGGCAGCAGTTTGGTGCCAACTTCCGCCGCGGGCAGAATGGTGTCTTTCCCGGCAGCCGCCGATTGCGGGCGAGCGAACGAAAACGTAACCGCAGCCAGGAGCATGGCTGCAAGCAAAGAAATGGACGGGCGAACCTTCATGGCACTCTCCTTGAGTAAGTGAACGGCCTGGTGAGACCCCACATTGTACAACCAGACGTATCCGCCAGGCGACATGCGGCATCACAATTCGGGTGCCGGCGAATCGTCTGCCGGCCGCGGGGACGAAGTATCGCGCGGTGATTCCTGGAAGGAGCGTAGGCATGGCGGATCCAAAAAAAGTGGCAATCGTTACCGGCGCATCGCAGGGCATGGGCGCCGGGCTGGTGGAAGCCTTTCTGAAACGCGGGTATAGCGTGGTAGCGAACTCGCGAAACATTGAGAAAACCAGCCCATTTCCTCCGTCGCCGGATATTGCGCTAGTGGGAGGAGACATCGGCAGCCCACAGACGGCCGCAAAAATCGTGGATGCCGCCATAACCCGGTTCGGGCGCATCGATGTTCTGGTGAACAACGCCGGCATTCTGATCGCCAAGCCGTTCACCGAGTACACCACGGAAGACTTCAACGCCCTGGTCTCCACGACGCTGGCCGGTTTTCTCTACGTTTCCCAGCTTTCCGTGAAGCAGATGGTGCGGCAGAAGAGCGGCAGCATCTGCAATATCTCAACCTCGTTGGTGGAGCAGCCAATCGCCGGCGTTTCCGCAGCCGTGCAAATTATGATCAAGGGAGGCCTGGATGCCGTGACGCGCGCACTGGCCATCGAATATGCGCAGCAAGGCATTCGCGTGAACACCGTCGCCGCCGGTGTGATTCACACTCCTATGCACAAAGAGGAAACCCACGAGGCGCTGAAAAAATCAAATCCGTTCGGTAGGCTCGGCGAAATTCAGGAAATAGTGGACGCGGTTTTATATCTGACGGACGCCACGTTCACCACCGGCGAAATCCTCCACGTGGATGGCGGCTCGCACGCCGGTAAATGGTAACCCGCGACAGCTCTCGGCCTGCCAGCGCTGAACAGCGGTTGCAGGAACTTGGCCTCCAGCTTCCCGCGCCGCCACAACCCTTTGGCTTCTACGCCGAAGCCGTGCGAACCGGC
>CAVTII010000008.1:0-455840 GCA_963734705.1 uncultured Acidobacteriota bacterium
CGATTAGTTCTATAAAGGTCGAAGTCAAGAAAAAACACTTCTCCGACGGCCGGAGTTTTTCTTGCTTCGCAGCCCACGTGATTGAGCAGGATCTGTTCTGGCCTGCCGCCTCATAGACTCGGTTGCTGGGCACTGCGGTCCAGCGGTTTGGGTTTTCCCTGCCAGCGGTTTTCATCGCTTCTTCGCAACGAAGCCAATCGGTTCTGAAACCAGCAAAGCGGAACGTGGTCGTTAGGTGTCAACCATAGTTCTATCTGGGACTCGTGGCCCATAGCTTTTTCGGGTTGTCCGAGAGGGCCTAGGGTCGGCTCTGAGACTGGGTGCCCGAGGCACGCAGTTGCCTAACTAATCGGCTGAGACTCGCTCTCGAACCCGAGTGTCTCAAGAATCCAATCGGCCACCACTGAGAAGATCCCAGGGGATGGTGCGGACTCGCTCAGAGACACTCAAGCTGTTTGTGGCTTCAAATATTTGGCGTCGAAGTGTACTCCTTTCTTCCATACCATCAATACGATCGCAGCAATCTTTCTCGCCAAGGTGAGGCGTGCCATCTCCGGCCTCATTCCTTTGGCAACCATCGCAGCGTAAAACTCTTGGAACGGGCCGGGCTTGCTCGAAGCGATGACGGCCGCACCCTTAAACAGATTCTTCAGATCGTGATTGCAGTCTCGGTTGAGTCCACGAACCGAGATGCGCTTCTTGGTTCGTTCTAGCTGCCCCTCGACCTTACGGTAATCGGCACTGCTGTGCGTTTCGATGGCAAAACCACAGTATTTCCAGAGCGGTCGCTTGGTGCGGAAGCGGTGCGGCGTCTGGATCAGCGCGATGATGAGAGCTGCGCGAATCGGACCGATCGATGGGATCTGGCAGAGCAGTTCCGTTGCCTTGTGTTTCTTACTCTCGGCTAACAGATCGCCCCGTACCTGCTGGCGCAACGACCTCAGGGCATCGAGTTGTTGGTAGTAAAACTCGGCCCGGCGATGCACCCCCAGTTCGCTAATCTTCGCGAGCCACTCCGCGCGATGGCGCGGCGCATAGACTTGCTTACCAGCACAAGGAATACCCCAGCTGCGATAGATCGCCTTCACCCGCGTCATGACCCTGGCCAGATCTTTGCTGATGGTCAGATAACTCCGTGCCAATTCCTTCAGCGTGCGGACTCCTGCTTCGCCGTGATAGACCGTGCTGAGCTTGTTCATGTACAACCGGTCAGCCAGCTCGCGTGCATCGATCTGGTCATTCTTGTTCCCCTGTTTGGCATTCTTCCGCGCATCGCACACCACCAGTCTCGTGACGTGAGGTTTCAGCAGGTCGTACAACCAGGTGGCCCAGGTTCCTTCTTCAAACGTGACATGCAACTCTCCGCGCAGTCCGTGGATAAACTCTAGAATCGTGATCGCTTTTGTTTCGATCACGCATTCCATCACCACCTTACCGGCGGAATTCCTGACAGCGATCGAAATACTTTCCTTGTGCACGTCCATGCCGATATACTTTTTGCTATCCATAAGGGCGCTCCTTGTAGGGGTTGAGCCGAACACTCAAAACCTACTCCAAAAGGGGCGCCCTTTTATATTGCGTCGGGTCTACCATTCCAGATATCCCTTTAAAGTCACACGGATTGTGTGAGGGCCTGGACTCAATTTCAGAGTCGCGGGGGAATCTAACTTTGCGGTTATTTTTCTATTTCTTCAACGGGATGAATTTCCCACCAGTGAGAGCCAACTGCGGCGTCGTATCGGGTGATGCCCTTCACTGTTACGGGCTTCCCGACCAACGGCACATCGCAAGGAATCTTGGGTATGCACTTGGCCACAATGCAGCGGGCGCGATCCATCCCCTCGATTTTGGGATTTTCGCAAATTCGGATATTAGTGTCGCCATCACTTTCTTTTGCTACCTGGGTGACGAACCCACCGATCGCCGCATGCGAAGACATTTTGTCGGACCACCGATTGGCATCCTCCGCGATCAACTCACTGATGGTTAATTCAGCGTAGGCAGTTTTGGTGGATTGCTCCACTGGCTTAGGAGTTGGGTTTATGGATTTTGCGGACTTTGCGGATGGGGTAGAACTCTTTTTGGAAACAGGTTTGGGCTGCATATCCTGACCAGCACTTAGCATGGGGATAGCTAGCAAGGTGCAGGGCAAGATCCAAAGGTGTTTTATCATTTTGAACCTCACGAACGCGTTAGGAAAATGAGCCTACACCATCATAAATGTTGGGGGCTGTAGGACAACGAATTGTGGTGAGGATAGGGCCTAAATGGTACCTGGGCGCGAGAACAAGAGCGGAGGAACTTGTCGACAACCTCTCAAGCCTAGAGCGGAACCATAGCACTGCGAAGCTAACATTATGCTTATTTCGGTAAGATCGTAGTCGCCAATAAAGGTGCCACGACTGATGCCAAGCATGCTCAGAAAAAAAGAGGCAAAGATGATTTGGATGCCAAGAAATAACCACATCGCCCAGAACAGGACCTGACGAATTTCGTATAAGGGGACCGAACCCGCCATCTACCCATTTCCAGGTGATCCACGCGCATCTCCCAAAACCAGCGAGAAAAATAGTGCCACCGACTAGGAGGCCCGTCTCTAGCGTAATTCGTTTCAAAAAGCGCTTGAGGGAGAGCGAACCGCGATCGAACCGCGAAGCATAACTGAACACCTTGGCGAATGCGCCGATCGACAGGATCTGGGCACCGAGCAAAGTAAAGATCACACCAAACACCATCGTGTGGACGTCGAGAGTAATGTGCGAGGTGACAGATCGAGGACCTGGCAAAAGCCATAGGACTAAAGAAAATCCACAAATCGAGAAAAGACTACCCGGCAATAGATACAACCAGTTCGGGGCATACAACAGCATGAACCGCAGGCTTCTCCAACCGTCGCGAAAGCTGCGCAAATGTGGTGGGCGCCCCCGTTTGTCGGGCCAAAGAATAATAGGAATTTCGGAGATATTCGCCCCAATCTGGCTGGCTTTGATGACAAACTCGAGAGGCAAATTCCATTCCGGTGCAGCGGAGGTCCAACCGTTCGAAAAGACTTCTGTTAAAACCTCGCAAGCCACAATAGCAATCGCCGACTCCGGCACCAAAGAGAAAATTCAGAAGCCAACTCAAAGCGGGATTACCGAAGTATTTGTGCAATTTGGGCATAGCGCCCGGTTTGATACCGCCCTTGAAACGGTTCCCCATGACTAAGTCGTAGCCCTGGCGCAGTTTCTCAACAAAATTTGGCACTTCCCCGAAATCGTAGCTGTCATCGGCATCGCCCATGATGATGTACGTGCCTCGCGAAGCGGTGATTCCCGCCTTCAACGCGGCGCCGTATCCTCGCTCGTGCACATGAACGATGCGAGCTCCTTTCGATTCGGCAATTTCGACAGAGCCATCCGTCGAGCCATTGTCTGCGACGATGACTTCGCCTCGTAGGCTCGCTTCGTCAAATGCAATCGCCGCTTTCTCGATGCAAAATCCGATGGAATTCACCTCATTGAGGCACGGGATCACGACAGAGACATCGAACGGTGAGTTAGCTTGCTGAATGGCCGGCAAAGTTTTTTCTTCTGAGAGCTGTGGTGTCGCGTCAATCTTCATGGTGCGGTTTGGATTCAGGTTGGATTAGAATGCACGGCGCCTACTGGATTTCCCAATAGAATTGGGCGGGAGTAGCTAGCACCACTAGCCAATTTAAGAATATGGCGCGCTGGTCGCCGAAGAACTTGAAATCGGATTGGACCGCCTTTATATATCAGCCAGACGAATGTGACTTGCGTACTCTCCCCAGCGGACTTATGGAGACAGCAGCAATTCTACTCCCTTGATTGCCAAACTCAACCAGCCGACTAATTTTGAATGGGCGTTGTCGGGACCAAGATCGTCTAGACCAATTGGTGGGTCTGCAGGAAGTATCCATCCCCTGCGAGCAACCATTCTATAGACTTGTCAAATTCGCTGCGGATCGCGAGTCGGCTTCCGCCCATGCGCTCCCCCGCAAGAGCCTTAGAATGGTACCCTCTGCAGACACCAACTTATTAACACTAAACAATTTAGTTGAGTTCGTTTTGCAATTTCCCGTTCCACGCGTTCGGTCATTCCTAGCGAATCATGCCGACACGTTTACGTTGAGCGTGGGAGGTATGGGCTGACCCCTACGATTGCGCTGGAGTCTCTCGAGCTGGTTCAAGGTGCGATCGAAATCGCGTTCAAGGCTTGCGCTGTACCGAAGTAGGCGGTCCAATCTAGGTGCTTCGGGAACAACACAACATTTTCTCTCCATTGCTTCTCGAGCCGCAGAGAATTGATCCAAGAGTTCTTTAGCATCCTCGAAACCATCTATTATTTCTTGTAGGAATTCAAGAAACTTTCTTTTGCGTTCGACTGGGGGCAAATCGAACTCTTTAAACCGTTCGCACTTAGCCAACTCTCCGGGGTCCACGCATAATTGGTACATTAACTGAACGTGGCCTTGACCATATTGTCCATAAATCTTGGCTATGTCCTGCTTGTCCCGAGTTGGGGAAAAATCTCTAGTTTTTATAGCCGTGTGGAGTGACTTCAGAATCTCGATGCATCTTTCTCGTATAACCGGATTATTTAAACGCGCCACGAGACCGGGCCTGGGCATTGTGACCCCGTTTTGTTGGTCCTCAATAACTTGTGCTTCCACAGAGAGCTCGAAGCTCTGAGCTTCTTCTCTATCTCGCTTATTTCGGATATCGGTCTGTGAATTGTACCTCCCTTCGACTTGAATTTCCGCTCTCTCGGCAGCAAGCAGCCGCCGATAACGCCACTTCAACGTGGCAAGCTGCTCGACGTGTGTTTCTTCGACCACTCCTTCAGGCTGGAAATAATTCCAGTATCCTTGCAGTATCAAATCAAACTGCGCGGCAGGTTCATCCTCTAACAAAACTACCGAAGAAAATATGCCATGTTTGAGCGAATTGCGACTGCTTCGCTTCTTTCCGTGCCTGGTTTTTGGTCCACCACCGCGAGCTGACGCAATCCCCTGATTGCTGTGCCGATTACTCGAAGGGGAGGATCGCTCACGGGCCGGCGCTTCAGACCTACTATTTATTGGTACGGCCTTGGTCGCAGCCTTTGTTAGTTAACTGATTGATGATTTATTTTTATAGTACTCATATTCTACTCACCGTTGTGCGACCGAATTTTCTGCGCTGCGCGAGTTCTTCGAGAACCAAATCATTTAAATAGAAATCCGACTATTCGGTAGTTGGTAACTCACGGCCGCACCCAATGTTATGGGAGAATGGTCACGTGAATCCCCAGGCCCACTCCCCATTGGATTTGCAACAGCTCTACGAAACCCGCTTTGCCGCACAGTCTGAGTATCGGAGACACATCTGGGCGGTTCTTGCCCCATTTTTTTCACGTTGGATTCCCTCTGGCGCCGCGGTTTTGGACTTGGGATGTGGTTGGTGTGAATTTATCAATGCTGTGACTTGTAACCGCAGGTTCGCTATGGACCTAAACCCCGATGTTGAGCGCTATGCTCTCCCCGAGATCACCGTCCTGCTTCAAGACTGTTCTGAGGCTTGGCAGCTTGAGCAAGAAAGCTTGGACGTGGTGTTTTCGAGCAATTTCTTCGAACATCTGCCCTCAAAGTCCGCCTTGGAAAAAACATTTCTAGAGGCCCATCGTGCTCTGAAACCGGGGGGGAAGCTAATTGCCATGGGACCTAACATCAAATATTTACCGGGGGCGTATTGGGATTTTATCGACCATTATCTTCCGCTCACAGAATTATCTATTCTGGAACTTCTGAAGAAATGTGGGTTCAATAACGAGTTTTGTGTAGACCGTTTTTTGCCCTACACCATGTCTGATGGCAGGCAATATCCCATCTGGATGTTGCGTCTTTATCTTGCGGTACCGCTTCTCTGGCGGTTTGCGGGAAAACAGTTTCTGGTAGTTGTTCGTAAGTAAGATATGAGGAACTGAACGTCGCCCAGCGACAACCTAAGCGCACCTGATTCCTCCAGGATTTTGGCGCTAGTTCACCCTCCTTAAGGGGCAAGCTACTAACGTCCGGATGATCAAGACTCGCGCGCGGGAGAAAGCACTTCACCCACTCCTTCCCCTGCCGCACTCGAAGAAAAACTTCAGGAAGCACGTCTGCAGAATTTATCGCACGCGGTGGAATCACACTAAAGGGCTAGTTCCGAATAGCTTCACTTCGCGCGGTAATCGCCACTACTGAAGTACTTCTCCAGCCAGCAATAAAGGGCGGTGAACAGGTAGCGACTGCCCATCTCCTTGATCTTGAGTTTCGATTCTCCGGCGCGCCGGTTGCGCCAGGTGATGGGAACCACAGTCCAAGAATATCCCCGCACGATGGTCTTCAATGGTAATTCCACTGTGAGGTTGAAGTGCGGCGAGAGGAACGGGCGACAACCCTCAATCAAAGCTCGCCTGTAACCCTTGAAGGCATTCGTGAAGTCGTTAAATGGGACGCCAAATAAAAGACGCAGGGACAAGTTCCCAATACGGTTGAGTAGGAGTTTGGGGCGGGGATAGCCGACCACGCCACCTCCATGCACAAAGCGAGATCCGAGAACTGCATCCCAACCTTCGCCCAGGATCTGCCAGTAACGGACCACATCCCGGCAGTCGTCGGATTCATCAGCCATCATTACCACCACGGCGTCCCCGGTCACGTGATTGAATCCGAATGTAACCGCGCGCCCGAAGCCGTGCTCGCCGAAATTTTGAACTGGCCTACATTCTGGGATACGGGTATGGATCTCCTGGAGCAGACTCCACGTGGAGTCCGTGCTGCCATCGTCTACGACCACGATTTCGTGGCTAATCTGATGTAAGCGCAGTTCGAGATGGAGATGTTCTACTGTGGCGCCGATGCAGCCTTCTTCATTCTGGGCGGGAATCACCACGGAGAGTGACCGTAGCGGCTCGCGGGAGGTGGGAGGTGGCGACTTCATGCGTGGCTCACCTCCAGCCACTCCGGATGTTGGCTGGCGTGTTGCGCGATGCCTTCGAGAATGGTGGGAAGAGCCATCTCGATTTCCCAGCCGAAATCCCTGGCGGCATCTGTATTGTCCATGACCATCCACGGGATGTCATAAATACGTGGTTCCAGATCGACGGCGGGAGCATGGCGCCCGAAGCGTCCGTCGCACCAGTCGGTGAGCTGAGCGAGCGACATCGTGTTGGAGGGACCTCCACCGGCGGTATAGACGCGCTGTCCGTCACGGCGGGCCGTACGCATTTGGGTTACTATCAGGGCCGCGAGATCGCGAGGATGAAATGCGTCTCGAGTCTGGTAGCCAGAACCGTTGAAACCGATGTAGCGAATCGGTCGGCGCCGCAGATGCCCATTCACCCAAAAGGCGAAAATGCCCTGGGACGGAGTGCCGAACTGGCCTGCGCCAGCGAGCACGCCGCAACGTGTGATCCACACTGGGAAATCAAACGCTGCGCCATATTCGAGGGCCATTATTTCCGAGACCAGCTTGGTAGCGCCGTACAGAGAAACTGGGTTGAGGGTGGAAAAGTCCACTCCGATGCCGTTCATTGTTAAGCCGGGGGGTAGCGGGGCGACTGGGTCTAGATGGAAGGCTTGGTTTCGCACGCAAAGGGGAATAGCGGCGAGTGCAGGAATAGAGTAGACACGGCTGCTGCTCAGTAGAAACAGTCCGGCTTTGTGCTCTCGACAGTATTCGAGCACGTTGCCGAATCCAGCCAAGTTATGTTCGAAGAGTCGACGGCTGCTGCCGGCACCGAAATGGCCAGCCAGCACACTGGGATTGGCAGCCGCGTCGATCACCCATTCACAAGGGGGCAGACTGGCGATGTCGCTCGCGGATCTCAAGTCCCCGTGAATGAATTCGACACCTAGCCTCTCGATCCGTACCCGGTTTGTTTCTGCCCCCGGACGAATCAGATTGTCCATGCCGGTCACGCGGATGCCTTCCACCCGTTCGAGCAAGCATTCAACGAGCGCACTTCCCACGAAGCCGCAAACCCCAGTAATGAGAATCCTCATACGACATTAGCGGGCAATTGTTGTTTCCACCTAGCGGCGATCCCCTCGAAGATCATCGATAGTCTCATGACGATTCTCCTGTCGGGGCAGTATGCTTTCCTCTTCCGCAGATCGTTATAGTAGCAGATGTTGCTGACAATTCGGATTTTCCTCGACGTAACACCAGTCTATCTTCGTACCAGGAGCGCCCTGGGCCATGCAGAACCGTCGGACGAAGAACGGCCGCTGGCTCGACCAGGTGAAGCATTGGCCGACAGGTTCAATTCTGCCTTCACGTCTTCGATTGTTCAGGCAGACTTGTCTGCTCTACAGTTGAATTACGAAATGAAAATATTAGACGCAGCATGCTCGACTAATTCGTAGGTGTCACTTTTAATTCCACAAGATACATTGCCTCATCCCCGTGAACAGCTAGGAGTTGCAGACGGTGGCCGTCATGAAGTAGCCGCGTGGGCCACCAGTCACGCCCTGCTGGGTTTGAATAAAGGAGAAAAGCGGGATGGCTCGCGGCGAAAGGAGGGAAATCCAGTACGGTTACCGGCGCGTATGACCGCAAGATAACTGCTATTTTTTCACCAGTATCCGTCCCCGTATAGCTCAACGAGTTGCCAGGATCCACCAATGTTACGATCCGCTGCCGAAGCTCGGGGGAAGCGTAGTGATAAACCTGCACGTACGTGTTGAAATCGGAGACGACAATCGGCAGATTCTCACGATGCGCGACTTCTACAAGTTGCGTAAGTCGTCCGAGGGGTGCCCCTCCACTGTACATTGACTTCCAGAACACCAGTTCTTGAATTCCAATCAAGAACACAAGGAAGACCGCGGTCAACAGTATGCTCGTTGGTTTGGCTCGCGCGAGAACGTAACCGACGGCTGCGGCGATTCCAAGGATCGCCGGCAGAAAGTACCGGTTCACGAAGGGAGCGTGGGTGAACTTCGCTGCGGTGAAGGCGATCATCGGCAAGAGAATAAGGCTCAAGATAAGGACTCGCTCGGCAACCGATCCTGCTGACGAGCCTTTTGCTTCTTCGGGTTGCTGGGTCGCCGAAAGGACGCTGGCCAGCATGACCACAACAGCGGTACCTGCTAGGGCTGTGCCCCACTCCGCCCCCGATCCGAAGAAGGTCCCGTACCCGGGGCCAATGTAGGATTGGTTCCAAAAATGCGCTCCCCACTGCTGTTTCATTCGCAAGAGAAGGGGCAAGGAAATTACGAAGGGCGCGGGAGCAACTAGCAGCGCAAGCCACACGTTAAAGCGTACTAGTTTTGTTTTGTAAAGGACCGTGGATTCCGCGAGGAAGAATGGGAGAAGGAAAAAAACCGCGTAGTAGTGGAGCATCGATGCAAGCAACAGACTGAGGAACATCCCACCCACCCACAGCGCGGCGGGTGCGCGCTGATAGCACACCAGGGAAAGTGCAATACAAGCGGTCAACATACTGTACGGCCTTGCCTCGGCCGAATAGTAAGTAAAGAGTTGAGTCGTCAGCAAGAGTGAAGTGCAGATAAACGCAGGTGTTGCGCCATTCCGTGTTTTGACAAACGTGTAAAGCAAGGTCAAAGTGCAGGCGAATCCCAGTACTGACAGGAGACGATACCCGATGTACTCGTCGTGGATCAGCCCTGCTGCGCTTCGCTCGACTAGGTAAAAAAATGGCGGCTGGCCGTCCACTCCTTGGCTCAGCGCCTTCCAGATGGCCGCGAGGCTTCCTTGGCGGCAGACGACCTGCGTTAGCAACTCGTCCGCCCAAAGAGGCTTCACTCTAGCGTAGACCAAGCTCCGGACGATTGCATAGGCTACCAGTGCCAGCAGCCCCCACCGAGTCGCGGCAAAGGGGAACGCGTCCAGAAGTGTGCCTCGAAAATTGCAGTCCGGCGTTGAATCTCGGTCCGCTTCTCTGGAGACATTTCTTATGGCCGTGATGATTCGTGGAAACCTCAGATTGTTGATCCTCCCGATATCCCTATTCCACAGTGCAGCCAGGCGCATCTGTGTTTGCCTGTGAACAGTCTCTCTGACTTCTTATTCTCGGCTTCGAACTCCCACCGCTTGCTTTTACCACATCACACCCGGATGGAAGTTGGGAATCCTGTGTCCCCGATACGCATATTGTCCGGTGATCAGCATATGCCAGACAGTCTGCGAATTACTGTTTTGGGTCACTTCATAAATGTCCCCTGACGTCCCTGGTCCTCCGGCCGATTCGCAGTATTCCACGTTGCCATTCTTCAACACGGCTGCGTTTCCTCCGAAAAACGAAAAAGCCGGCGCGGTCGGATTAAACGTAAGCGTCGCGGTCTTCGCGGTCTCATCGAGTTGTAGCAGCGGTACCGTGCTGTAACAGGTGGGCGTGGTCAGAACGCCGCAACTCACCTGGCCAGAGGGAAGGAAACGGTCATTGCCATTATCAAAAAGGACCAATGAGAATTGTCCTGTCGTGTTTGTGGTGGCAAAGGATGGGCCGTGCTGTGCGTAAAACCAGTCAGTTGGGTCGGTGCCTCCGACTAGGGTGAAATCGCCCTGATAGCCCAGCTTCCAAAGGATATCCCCTGAGCCCGCTCCATTTGCGTAGTCTACCTTCACCAGCCAGTTCTGGTGTCGGATCGAGATAATCAAGTTTCCATCATCAGGCGAATAGATGACGGCGTTCGTATGAGTCCAGTCTGGAAAACCCATTGGCCGCCGATTCACATCTAGATGGTCGAATTCATTCCATAGCCAAACCGGCTTGTGATTTTGGTCCAGATCTATAATCACGTCTCCGGTTACGGTCGTTCCGGAGACGACTTGTTGGGTGGCCGCAAGCACAATCAGGTGCCCGTTAGGAAGCATCACGAAATCGTGGTGCGTCCCTACGACTGTGATATTGCAGCCCGCACATGTCGCGGCCGACAGCGCTGTATTGAGGTCGGTCCAGGTCATCTCCCAAATTGTGGTCCCGGTTAGGTCGACTTCTCTGAGCACTGAGAACTGTCCGTCAGTTGGTCCATTTCCGTACTGCATCAAAAAATGGCCGTTAGGCAGCAGTTTGATCGGATTTGGAACGATTCCCGCAATCCGCGGGTTGTAGCTCCAGAGAACGTTCCCGTCCAAATCGGTAACCGCGACCGGAGCAACGGTCGTGCTGCCGTCGATCAAATCCAACAGTTCGACGCCGCTCTGCGGCGTCATCCCTGGTGTCGTTGTGACCGCAATTGCTGGCAATTGCGCGGAAGAGATGCCCGTTGTCGTAAAAGTCTGGTCAACATCAGTAAACTGCGAACCATCGCTGAAATCGACTATACCCCTCATGTGATACAGCGTGTTTCCCTTCATTCCTGCGACGAACAAGCTCACCGTCCCGCCTCCAGTCGGCACTGGCTGCGTCCAGGTGGTCAGGCCATAGTTCGAATCAAGTCCAAATTGTACCGAGACTTTTCCGGCCGCCGCCGGTGACACAGCATACAAAGCTACCTGTGGATTTGCCGTAGAAGTAATTACACCTGGTGCCACCACGTTCACTGTGGCGCTGGCCGACTTGGTGGTATCTTTCACACTAGTCGCTGTGACCGTCACGGTGCTGCTTTGCGTCCCTGACGGCGCAGTGAAATTGCCACTGGAATCGATCGCTCCCGCCGTCGCCGACCATGTGACCCCGGTCGGATCATTGGTCGTGGCCGTGAACTGCGTGGCTTGGCCTGTGGCGATGGCCGCGGTCTCCGGGCTGACGGCCACCGTGATAGGCGCGGGCGGCGTTGAAGATCCGCATCCCGCGGCAATCATGCCCACACTAACAACACCCAGAAACAGATAGGAAACACGCGTCAACACACTCAAATGTCGAATCATCTCGCCCTTCCCTTCTGCACAAATGTATTATCGGACGGACACACTACACATCCACATTACAAAATGGCGAACAGCCTGCCCAGAATCTTCCAGCGGCGAGGGCGTTACCACTGTACTCCGGGATACATGCTCGAAATCCTTTGGCCCCTATAAGCATTTTGACCAGTGATGAGCATATGCCAAACAGTTTGAGCTGCACTGTCCTGTGTCACCTCGTAGATATCCCCAGCTGTCCCTGGTCCCCCTGCCGATTCGCAGTACTCGACGTTTCCGTTTTTGAGTACTGCCGCATTTCCTCCGAAGAACGAAAAAGTCGGCGCGGTCGGATTAAACGTAAGCGTCGCGGTCTTCGCGGTCTCATCGAGTTGCAGCAACGGTACCGTGCTGTAGACAAGTGGTCGTTGATCAGAACGTTCCACAACTCACGGCCTGAGGGGAAGAAACGATCGTCGCCATTGTCAAAAAGGATCAGTGAGAACTGTCCGGTCGTGTTAGTGGTGACAAACGATGGACCATGTTGCGCATAGAACCAGTCCGTCGGATCGGTCCCCCCGACCAAGGCGAAGTCCCCTTGATAGCCGAGTCTCCAGATCGCATCTCCAGACCCTGCTCCGTTGTTGTAGGGAAGCTTCAGCAGCCAGTTCTGGTGCCGGATGGAAATGATCAGGTTGCCGTCGTCCGCTGAATAAATGACTGCGTTGGTGTGCGTCCAGTCAGGCCAACCCATTGGCTGCCGGGTTATGGGCAAGCTGTTGGGATGGTCAAATTCATTCCATGTCCAAACGGGCTTGCGATTTTGGTCCAGATCTATAACCACGTCTCCGGTAACTGTCGTCCCAGGGACAATCGTTGTGTTCAAGACGCCCGCAAGCACGATAAGGTGCCCGTTAGGAAGCAGAACTAAATCGTGATGCGTGCCGGTGACGCTGACATTGCATCCGTCACCGCCACAGGTCCCTGCGGTCACCGCTGCAGCCAACGCGGTATTCAGATCCGCCGCCGTCATCTGCCAAATCACCGTCCCGCTTAGATCGACTTCCTGAAGAGTCGAGTTAGCTCCATCCGGTGCATTACCACCAAAATTGAGCATGAAATGCCCGTTGGGTAGCAACTTGAAGGGATGTAGGCTCCCCGTCACAGCGGGCCCCGGAGAGTAGCTCCAAGAATGTTGCCTCCTATATCAGTGACTACCGCTGGAGCAACGTCGCCGGTCCGCTCACCAAATCCAACACCTCGACGCCACTCTGAGGCGTCATGCCCGCCGTCGTCGTTGCCGTGATCACCGGCATTTGCGCTGTCGGATAAGCTTGCGTCGTGAACGTCTGGTCCGCGTCCGTGTACTGTGAACCGTCGGCAAACTGCACTATCCCCCTCATGTGATACAGCGTGTTTCCCTTCATCCCAGCCACGAATAGGCTCACCACTCCGCCACCAGTCGGTACCGGCTGTGTCCAGGTGGTCAGGGCATAACTGGTATCCAGTCCAAATTGTACCGAGACTTTTCCGGCCGCCGCCGGCGACACAGCATACAAAGCTACCTGTGGATTTGCCGTAGAAGTAATTACACCTGGTGCCACCACGTTCACTGTGGCGCTGGCCGACTTGGTGGTATCTTTCACACTAGTCGCTGTGACCGTCACGGTGCTGCTTTGCGCCCCTGACGGCGCAGTGAAATTGCCACTGGCATCGATCGCTCCCGCCGTCGCCGACCATGTGACCCCGGTCGGATCATTGGTCGTGGCCGTGAACTGCGTGGCTTGGCCTGTGGCGATGGCCGCGGTCTCAGGGCTGACGGCCACCGTGATAGGCGCGGGCGGCGTTGAAGATCCGCATCCCGCGGCAATCATGCCCACACTAACAACACCCAGAAACAGATAGGGTAACCACCAAGATATCCCTAATTTTCCATTCATCGATGCCTCTCCAATTCATCAAAGATTTGTGATGGCAGGGTACATCGCAGATTTATAATCGTTGGACCCTTCCACTGAAGCACGTGAATTTCAACCGATGCCCTCGGCATACATTCAAAGATTTCAAACACATGTCTAGCTGTTGGGCCTCATAAGATACGACTATTTTCTGTGCCACGCCAGCTGTTTTTTGGAGAACTGCGCTAATCGAGGAAGCAGATGGAAAAGCCGCAGCAAGCTCCGCCCTTTGATCGGAATCCGCCTAGCGGCCAGGCAATGGACTATGCGATGCGACACACCAATTGTTCGATCTGCGGTTGGCAGAAACGGAACCCCGAGCAATAGTTTGACGAGCGGTAATGACGCCAGTAATCGGCGCATCGTGCCCGCGGGCTCTTGCCGAGGTAATGGTCTACTTAAATAAGTTCCGGACAGTCGACTCGTGTATTAGCTACGGGTTCTTCCCATGGTTCCGATCGGCATTTGATGGGCTGTCGGCTCTCATAGATGGCCGTAGTCTCGAACCTGAATCCGATGACCCCTCGACCGTCATTTGCACCATCCCTGTGTCCCCACGGTACGGCAAAAGCTTTGGTGTGTTCTCGTCTGGTTCGACAATCCAGACCTGACGTCCATGGAAATAGGCCAACAGCGGGTCCGGCGAGAGACCGGGAATTTCACGAGCCCACACAATCTTCGCATGATCGATATCGGCTCGGTTGTAGACCCATTCTTCGTGAGGATTATGTCGAGGCGAATAACGGACAATAACCAAATGCTCGCCCGACAGATGATTCAACTGTCGCTCGATCAGCTCACGGGCCGCCATAGCTGGGAGTAGATCCGAATAGAGCGGATGGAAGGGAGCGAGAACCACCGCCAGCAAGACGGCAGCGCGCGAAAGCCCAATTCCCACCTGGCGGCTCCCTACTTTCCATTTGCGCAGGTGTCGTATCGCCTGCACAACAAGACAAATGATGGTAGCTGTGAGCGGAGCCACATAGTGGTACTGAAACCACACAACAAGTAGGAACCCGCAAAAGCACACCCCCCCTTGAATGAGTAAGAGACGTACTCGATGGTCACGCACAATCCAGGGAGACGCTGCAACAAGCACGAAGAATAATTCGGGCCATAGGAAAAACGCCACAATGCCCCTTGCGTGGAGCCATGACACAACGATGAGGCTCTTTAAATTGGTAATTCGGCCCCTCGTCCAAATGGTTCGCGCCCATCCGTCACCGTTGTAGATACCCGCAAATTGCGAATTCGCATAATGGAGAGGTGCGGCGGCCTTCTGCCATTGGAATGGCGGCAGACTCATGTATGTTCGCTCATGGACCTCGTACGGAAAGAGGAAAGGGTTACCAGTCCCGCGCCAGTTGTAATATCCGTCAAACGCCGCGCATAGGACACCCACAACGCAGAGCGGAAGTGCAACTCTTAACAAAACTATTCGCCAATGGGGACATTGACCTCGAAAAATCCAGAAGAGTAGGGCACCAAGAACCGGAAGACAGAAAATAAAGCCCTCGAAGGGGCGGCTGTTGAAGAGAATGGCAGCCCCAATTCCAAGAATCGCGGCATATCGTGCACGGCTATATTTATATTTCATGATGCGCGCGAGCGCGCCGATCACCAGCGCCCCGCCGATCGCAGCTACTCCACCGCCCCAATAGCTATTGATCCAATATCCTAAAATCGCGAAGCGCAGCAGCACCAGAATCCCGCCGAGCAATGCCCATCCGGGCGGTAACCATCCCTGGAGAGCCCACAAGCAAACTGCGCACATCCCTGCCATGCTCAGCAACACACCGATCCACGGGTGGTCCAGAATCTGCCCAAGAGCTAGGACCGCGCCCTGTGCCGGATGGAATTTTGACATGTAGGTGGGGTGCTGAATCTCTAGAAAGGTATCGAAATACAACCACATGGGGTGCGCCGGATTGGTTAGATGGCCGTGGGCGAAGGTATCACCAGCCAGCAGATAACTGAACTCGTCGGCAATTTCCGGCACTGGGACAGGAACAATCCATATCAAGCTTAAACGCAGTACAATCGCGGCAACAGCAATCACCACAATTGCAACATTCTTTCTTTCAGCCAAACGCAGGCCTAAGGTCTCCACGGTTGTTAATGGTCCGTCTCCAAATCGGGGCGCGAAGAATGCCGCGGCAAACCCGCTCAGGGTCATGATTCCAATTAGAAATTGCTTTAATGACATTTCATACGCCGACGAGTAGTACCCGCGAATTTAGGACGCATGGGCGGAGCCGCAATGCAGTCTCGTACTATATACCAACTGCTACGTCGGACCTCGCTATCTGTTTCACGTCGCCTTTGTGCGGCGATGCAGTATAAAGCGCCATTTGCCGATTCCCCGTAGAGGTAACAATCCCTGGCGTCACCATGTCAGTCGTCGAGAATACGGAGGATGAGCGAAACAATCTCCGGAGGAATGTGATAGCGTATGCGGTGCGACCTGCGCGACAGGTCCTTAGCGGTAGCATCCGCAGTCTGCTCTTCGCCTTCCTAAGGGCACGGGGTAGTAGACTCAAATCATCAATTACAAAGCTATCAAACACAAACTGGGAGAAGAACCACTCTCAAGTGCCGACGAACATCAACAACCAAACTGAGCAACTCGACCTCACCGTCGTCATGCCTTGTTTGAATGAACGACTAACAGTCGGATGCTGTGTTCGAAAGGCATTGTCCACGATGAAGGCTATGGGCATTCGTGGTGAAGTCATTGTTGCTGATAATGGCAGCACTGACGGATCGCAGGCGTTAGCGATAGAAGCGGGGGCGCTTGTCGTCTCTGTTACTGTCCGGGGATACGGAAGCGCTCTCCGCGGAGGGATTTCCGCCGCCCGTGGAAAATACATCATCATGGGCGATGCTGATGAAAGTTACGACTTTACCCAGCTTGCCGATTTCGTGACACAAACTCGATGAAGGCTATGACCTTGTTATGGGCAACCGTTTCCAAGGTGGCATCCGCCCGGGCGCCATGTCACCCCTTCACCGTTTCCTCGGCAATCCCGTCTTGAGTTGGTTGGGCCGTCTCTTCTTCAAATCACCGATTGGAGATTTCCACTGCGGATTGCGCGCGTTTCGTAAGGAAGCCATCGACAGCCTGCAACTTCAGTCAGTCGGGATGGAATTCGCTAGTGAAATGATCGTTAAGGCTAGTCTTTTTCACTTGCGGGTCACAGAAGTTCCTACCGTGCTTTCCCCCGATGGACGCGATCGTCCCCCACACCTACGCACTTGGCGGGATGGCTGGCGTCATCTTCGCTTTCTTCTCCTCTTTAGCCCGCGGTGGCTCTTCTTGTATCCCGGAGTTGCTTTCTTACTACTTGGGGTTGCCGTGGGCTTTTGGCTGCTCCCTGGCCCTCGGCGAATTGGAACCGTAACGTTTGATCTCCATACTCTGCTGTTTGGAGCGATGGCCATGCTAATCGGTTTTCAATCCGTGTATTTCGCCATCTTCAGTAAAGTCTTCGCGGTGACGGAGAAGCTGGTGCCAGAAGATCCCCGGCTGACAATCATGTTTCGATACATCACCTTGGAGGTGGGTTTGGCCATAGGAATACTCCTCGCCCTCATAGGAGTAGGCACTTGGATCCTCGGTCTAAAGTATTGGAGTGCTAATCATTTCGGTTCTCTTGATCCGGAGACAACACTACGCATCGTGATACCGGGACTCGTTTTCCTTACCATCGGAATCCAGACTATCCTATCCAGCTTCCTTCTCAGCATATTGGGAATGAGACGCCATGGACCGCTGCAAAAGTAAGCTGCCTTCTAGTTCGTTTGGAGGGAAAATACATTCCTACCTTGGCTTAAACCGAAGGACTGCGATTCTCGCCAAACACTTGACGGATTTCCTCCTTTCCCCAGTACTAAACTCCACAAAGTATAAGAGGATATTTGCCGAGAACTTTCTAAGAATGCAACCTGTATTCAAGCGCATGCTTTCCTCACCCATATTCATAGCCATCGTGGCCCTCACTCTGCGCATTCTGATCTTGGGTGTGACTTGGCATAAAGTTGCTCCGGATGATGTTGGGCGGCCTTATGGTTACGAAATGGGCAACGTAGCCCGCTCAATCGCTTCTGGACACGGCTTTAGTTCGCCTTTCAACCTAGTCGCGACTGGCCCTACGGCATGGGTTGCACCAATTTATCCGTCACTGGTCGCGGTTATTTTTAAGATTTGGGGAGTATTCAGCATTCGGTCGCTTTTTGTTATAAAGGTAGTTAATTGTGTGTTTTCTTCATTTGTGGTTCTTCCTGTTTATGCAACTGCTCGGCGATGTTTTGGCACATCAGTTGCGATTCTGGCATCCTGGTTGTGGGTCATCCTTCCAACCGCATGGCACATTCCCGTGGCCGATATTTGGGACAGCACTTTAGCCGCCTTGCTTCTCGCTCTACTCTTTTCAGCGACAGTGGTTTTGTGTGACCCACCGCTTCACAATGGGCGTTTCATAGGATACGGGGCGTTGTGGGCGATTGCCGCACTCACCAGCCCTGCCCTCCTCTCCTTATTTCCTTTTTTTCTCGTATGGGTTGCTTGGGAAGCGAAAAAGAAGTCTTCGCTAGGGTTCCAGCCAATAGCAGCAGTTCTCGCATTTGTGGTTTGCCTTTTCCCGTGGACCCTGCGGAACTACGGAGCACTCGGAAGATTCGTGCCCGTGCGATCGAATTTCGGAGTCGAGTTGTGGCTTGGTAATAATCCCGAAGCCATGGAGGTAAATTCTTTCCGATTACATCCGTTCTTGAATCAGTCGGAAGCAGACGAATACAAGAGCTTAGGCGAGGTCGCCTATGTTCGAAGAAAACAGAATGAGGCGTTGGCTTTTATTCGTGCACATCCTACGAAGACCCTATACTTTATTATGCGGCGCGTCGGTACAAATTGGTTCGCTGTAAGCGACCGCACACAAAGTGTATTTTCCTCGGGTGGACTCTATCTCAAGCTATATTTCTTCGCCAACTCCTCGATAATTTTGCTTTCGTGGGCCGGCGCAATCCTGACTTGGCACAGGCAAAACCAGTACCGCGTCCCGTATTTGCTTCTGATTTTAATTTACCCACTAGTCTTTTATTTAACCCACACCCTGGTTCGTTACCGCTTTCCAATGGACCCCATCCTTACAATTCTTGCCGCAGTTCCCGTGTTTTATATAATAGAAAGTGTTAGGCGCCGAAAACTCAACGCCTCGACTCCCGCCTAAAATTGCGTTTCCAGTGTGCTCGTTCGCAGTGGAGAGCGGCGACGCGTAGCGGCTGCGAATCGCGAACCAGATAGGCGTTTTAAGGCATGCCGGGACTTAAGGTCGGCATGCGGCAGGAAGCTAACGGCACGCTCTGCGTCGGGGCTAGGATCAAAAGCTGCCAACGGAAGTAGCTCGGAACTGTTAGAGATCTTGTACCCAGTCATTGGCTCGCAAGAAAGTTTAATCGAAACTTTACTCTTCCAAGCTCGAAAAAACGCGTTCAGAATAGCTTGGCCGTATTTTCTCGAGGTCGCAGATGGTTGTGGTCATGGCTTTTCCGGGGCCGAAGGTTCGGGATTGGAGTGCTCACTACTTCGGGTCGCTTGATCCGGAGAAATCACCGCGTATCGTGACACCAGAACTGATTTCCCTGAGCTATCGGAATTCACATCATCCTTTCTAGTTTTCTTCCCAGTGTTTTGGGTATGAATCACGAAGGGTAGCAGCCGAATATTGCTCTATTGGTTGTTGGCAAAAACTTATGCATCCCGAGGATTGCGAACAGGAGAGCCAACGTTCAACGTGAACTTTAGCGGTCCTATTTCGGTATTCAAGTCGCGGGGGTCGGCTGTGGTGGAATTTTGACCACCTCATTCAACAGGCACGTCCTGACGTCACCATCCAAGGCATCGATGTCCTCGTCCGTCCCAACCCCCGAATTCCGGTAGAATCGTTTGACGGGTGTGTCATCCCGCATCCCGACGCAAGCTTCGATACAGCGATGTTCGTCGACGTACTTCACCACACCGCTGACCCTCTCCTGCTCCTTAAAGAAGCGGCTCGCGTCGCCAATACCATTGTCATTAAGGACCACCTTCGCGCAGGATTTCTTTCCTATGCGACGCTCCGACTCATGGACTGGTTTGGGAAACGCGCATCAAGGCGTCGCGCTCCCTTATAATTACTGGTCCGACGCTCAATGGAATGCAGCCTTTGACTCGCTCGGCGTCGGGACGTCGCAGCGAATCACTTCTTTGGGCCTGTATCCGGCGCCAGCCTCCTGGTTCTTCGAACGCAATCTCCATTTTGTCGCGAGACTTGAGCGGCCCAGCGAGCTGATGGCATGTCGCTGAGGGCCTTCCTCATAGGGATGTTGGCTTTGCGCCGAAACAGTCCTTCGTTCTTTTTTCCGCGCCTGAGGGATTTTGTCTCCTCGGCGGGCGAGCGCCTTGGCGTTCGCCCCGCACAACGCAACGGCTTGGCCATCGCATCCGTCGCCCTCGCTGCGATTCTGATCAGGGTGAGTGTGCTGCCCTGGGTTCCAGTTCCTGTTCCGGAAATCTGCCGACGAGTTCAGCTATTTGCGGACGAGCGACACCTTCGCCCCATGGGGGTTAACCAAATGCACCTTATCCCATGTGGATGTGATTCGAAACTTTTTACGTGATCGGGCCGCAAGCCACACAATGTCCAAATATTCTCCCGTATAATGTGCGCTCTTGGCACTAGGACAAATTCTTGGCCATCCCTGGATCGGCGTACTTCTTAGCGCCGTCGCGATGTGCATCGCAATTGAGTGGGCGCTGCAAGATCGGTCTCCCTCGCAATGAGCATTACTCGGCGGGGTTCTGGCTCTGCTTCGGTTTTTTATTTTTAGTTATTTTATCAATAGTTATCGGGCCGGAACGGAGGCTGCGCTCGGTGAGCATGCGTGATTGGAGCCTTGCTGAACTGAAGGCCCTCGCCTCCGGTCTCCTTCACACAGTTCCACGATAGCCAAGGCCTTTGGCGTAACTATGACCCCGACAGTCTTCTCACGAATCTCTGTCGTTTTCTTTCTCGCCCTGATCACCAATTGAGGTACCAACACAATCTCACAGAAATTGGCGCGGTGAGCTTCCATGAGTCAAAGTTCAAGCACTTGCTACACAAGAGCATAGACTGGACTGACCTAGCTGCTACACTGGGTTAGTTGTCGGAGGACTTGTGCCATTGCGTGACCTTGTCTACGGTTGGAACCAAAATCTCAACGGGTTTGCCACCAACCGGCATGTTTAATGTAATTTGGTCCCACCTCGGCTATCAAGACATACTCGAGTACAGGTTTCTTGGTTATTTGCCTGATTATGCTTTTTGGTTCAATCCGCAATTCTGAGACTCGCATTTTCACCGCATTTGAAGCAGCCGGGACTCGATTAGCCAACAAGTACGGCAGCCCTTCTTTCAATCGCCTTTGCTGTCGTTGTTCTCGCCTTTGCATCTTTCCCTTGATCCCGGTTCCTTTTCCACAAGTTCACGACGAGTTCAGCTATCTGCTGGCCGGAGACACTTTTGCGCATGGCCGACTCTCTAATCCTCCTCACCAGTTGTGGATATTCTTCGACACATTTCATGTCAATCAACACCCAACGTACATGTCAAAGTATCCGCCGGCTCAGGGCGCCGTGTTGGCATTAGGTGAGCTTCTGGGTCACCCGTGGATAGGGGTGCTCCTGAGCTCTGCTGTGATGTGTGCAGTAGTTCTTTGGGCGCTTCAAGGTTGGCTCCAGCGAGGTGGGCATTTCTAGGCGCAGTAATACTGTCATTCCGAGTCGGTGTTTTCAGTTATTGGATGAATAGTTATTGGGGAGGAGCTGTCGCAGCAATGGGTGGCGCGCTGGTTATCGGAGCGTACCCACGATTCTCCGGCATTGGCGAACTCGCGACGCAAGCCTATTGGGGCTGGGAGTTACAATCCTAGCGAATAGCAGGCCTTTTGAAGGCCTGGTGTTTTGCATACCTATTGCATTAGGACTGGCCCTCGCCGTCTGGAAAAAGCGGGGCGATTTACGGCAGAAGCGTGGTGCCTCGCGTGATAGGCCCCCTTTGCATGGCTGGCGCCCTTTGTGCCGCTTTCATGGCTTATTACAACCTGCGTGGGACTGGGCACCCGTTTGTTTTCCCGTACTCGATCAACGATCGTACTTATTTCACTACCGGGGTTTTCCCTTGGCAGCCACCTCGCGATCCGTTCCACCATAGCAGCATTCAACTCGACAACTTTTACAATGGATGGGCGCGGAGTTCTTGGTTTGAAGGTCGTGTCAATAGCTTTCAAACATTCAGCATGGCAGCCATTCGAGATACACTAAGGATCACTTTTTATTTCCTGTGGCCAGAATTATGTTTCCTCGCACCGTTGGTGCTAATGATGTTCCACGATATCAAGCATCGCTTTCTGATTCTGCAACTAGCCATTTGCATTGTTGGATTCACTTTGGTGTCGTGGTTTCAGCCTCACTATGCAGCCCCACTGACATGCACTCTCTTTGCAGTAGTGGTCCAATGCCTTCGCCACTTACGTCGCTGGAAGTGTCAAAGCCGCCCTGTAGGGGTTGGCCTCACGCGTGTGATTGTTCTATTCGTGGTGGCTCTCGCACCCTTCCATAAACCTTTTCCACCGAATGTCCCACCATTCATGGTTTACCGGGAGCAATTTTCTAAGCAGTTGAAAGCCAATTCTGCCGAAAATCTGGTAATCGTCCGCTACTCACCGCAGCATGATCCACTTGCTGAATGGGTTTACAATGATGCAGATATCGATCACTCCAAAGTTATTTGGGCGAGAGAGATTCCCGGCGTTGATATAGGGCCGCTCCTCACTTATTTTCACGCACGACGGGTCTGGTTGGTTGAACCTGACCTTTCTCCACCTCGGCTTACGCCCCTGTCTAAATAGACTTCCGCTTTAGAGCAGATCGAAGTTTACCGTGCTGGTGAGGTGATAGCGAAAAGCGCTCTCCTGTTCAGTTCCGGGATTATAATGCTCCCCGCTGATTTAGGCGCTCGAGACCTCGATTCTGGTTAACACCGCAAAATTAACAAACGTCTCCTGCGGGGAACGATTTCCGAAACCGCGAAGTTTTCTTTAAGGAGCAGTTCAAGCTCAGCGGAAATTGGAAACGCTGGCATCTTGCCGCGGGCACTTTTGCAAGGACTAAAGTCCTTTAAGGCTAAGAGCCCAGATCAGCGGGCGCACGACTATGTTCTTATCGGCGTCTCATCACTCCGCAGGGTAACGGAAGACGGGGCCATTCCTTCTGATCATTAATATCGCCGAAGAATAGTCGCGTAGCAGTTGGCAATGATGGGCCAGGCAAAGTGGGCTTGGTAAGCTGCTCGACTGCGGGCAGCAAGATCCATGCGATAGGCAGTGTTTGAGAGGACGCGAACCAGGGCGGCATTAACCTCTTCAGGCCGTTCGGGTGAAACGAAAATCACCCCCGCATCCGTAATCGGTGTTGCTGTCTCGGAGCCAGGATACGCAATTACAGGAAGGCCGCAAGCAATACCTGCGATGGCACTGCTGCGGCGCGACGAGATAGGACCGCGAATAAAGAGCAGAACATCGCAAGCGGAGAGCCGCCGGACAACTTGGGCGGGCTCTATTACACCTTCTACTGCCAGTTCCACAGGAAGGTCGCGAAGCCCTTCTCTCAGTTCGGTTTCCCGAAGTTCAGCATGACGTCCAAAAATCGAAAGCCGAAACTTGCCCAACTTCTGCGCGACATAGCGAACTGCGCCGAGGATGATCTGTGTTTCTCTCTCCCCAGACTCACCGCCAGTAATACTGAATACGCCAATTGTGGGCATCGAGTTCTGCAAGGAAGACTTCATAGGAATAGAAGGGATGGGAAGATTAGGACCAACAGGAATGAAACTGGCATTTTTCGGGACGGCGGGCAGCCAGGAGAGTCTTTCCGGAGGAACGGTGAAGACAGCTAGATCAGCTAGGTCGAGCGCGCGGTGCATAGTGCGAAGCTGGACGCAGCGCCGAACCGAATCGCTCAGGCGGGGACCGGGGTGGGGCTCAACATCGTGAAAAACGATGCCCACACGGGCGCCAGTGGACTTGAGGATTTTCATGGTGCGGAGCACCTTTTGCGGGAATCCCCGTGATGACCAAGCTAAGGCGGTGTATTGTACCAGCACCCAAGTGTCGCGCCACTGGGTGGCCTGAAGCTGAAGAGTCTGGAACGCCTCCGACCAGCCATGAGTCTCCCAAGGCACGCGATGGATTTCCAGTTGAACTTCGCAGGCCATTAGAGCGTCAGCAAGGTAACGGCAGTATTCCTCAACAGCGTCGGTCGGTTTGTCTTGCTTGCCGAGAAGTGCAATCGCGATCTGGCTCATTGCGGGAGGGCAAGGACGTGATTGTCGTCCAGACTGCTGCAAGCGTAACCTAAGTGGCTGAATTTCTGAGTAAGGACTCGCTGATTCTCTGAGTTGTGCATTTCAACCAGAAGAATCGGGCGCTTTTCGCGAAGAAGCAGCTCAGCCCCCCGGAACACTGCGACTTCCGCACCTTCCACATCGCATTTGAGGAAGTCGGGAGCGGTATGCGACAAAATGAATTGGTCGAGCGAGATGGCCTCGACAGAAATAGAGTCAGAATCGGTTGAACCCAAGATCGAAACGTGCCCGAGGCCACGGTCGGGAGAAATGCTGCTATCCACCCGTGCAAAGGATACAGTCATTGGCTCAGACCAAACCGCTTTTTCCTCAACCGCAGCGCGATGAAACTTGTTGTAAATTAAATTTTCACGGAGGCGCGAGGCAATCTCTGGATCGGCTTCAAAAGAGATGACGGTTCCAGAGGGACCGACCAAGCGCGCGGCCATGAGAGAAAAAAAACCGATATTGGCCCCGAGGTCGTAAAAGGTCATACCGGGATGGAGAAGTCGTTGCATGGCTAGCTGTACAGCGGGTTCGACAAAGCCTAGCAGAAAGTTTTGACCAGTACGTGGATTCACGCGAATCCACAACCCTTGGGCTGGGCCATGCTTTATCTGGGCCCAGATAAGCGTGCCAGTAGGTACGAGTTGACGGCTGCCCCAGCTCAGGAATCCGCCAAGGATTGGAATGCCGCGAAGACCTGACAGCAAGGAACCCCAGCGGAGCAAAAAATTCGCAGCTCGCCTGTCAGATTTCACCATCCTATTTCTCCACCAGAAAGTTTCCAAGGACCAACGCATCCATGCCAGAACTAAAGAAGGTGCGAATAGCGTCGGTTGGTGTATTCACGATGGCCTCACCGCGGAGATTGAATGAGGTATTCATGATGACAGGTACGCCCGTACGTTTGCCGAATTCATCGATAAGATGATAGTAGAGGGGATTGATCTCCTTCTCGACAGTCTGAGGGCGCGCGCTACCATCCACGTGCGTGACCGAGGGGATGATACTACGCTTTTCCGGCCGTACCTGCGCGGTGAGGATCATGAAGGGCGAATCGTATGCGGATTCCAGGTACTCAGGGGCGGCTTCCTTTTTGATGGAGGGAGCGAAGGGACGCCACCACTCGCGAAATTTGACGGCGTTGTTGACCTTGGTATTCATCTCCGGATCTCTAGGATCGGCAATGATGGAGCGACTACCGAGGGCCCGGGGTCCAAATTCCATACGGCCCTGATACCAGCCGAGAATCCTACCTTCGGCCAACATTTCAGCGGCCGTTGATGCGGGATCAGAGAGGCGAGTTGAGCGAATTTTATAAGTTTTGAGCGAAGCTTCGATGGCATCATCCTCAAACGAGGGACCGAGATACGCGTGCCGCATGGGTTTGAGCGGCAGTTTCAGGCCTCCCTCCAAAAACGGGACGAGGGCTGCGCCGAGAGCAACGCCGTCATCGGATGCAGCGGGCTGAACAAAAATTTTGTCCACAATGCCGGAGCTGGCAATTCTACCGTTGGCCTTGGAATTGAGCGCAACGCCACCCGCGAGACACAGATTTCTGCTGTGCGTTTTCTCCAAGGCCAACCGCACAAGATTCAACATTGCAGTTTCACACATATCCTGCACGGCGTAAGCAATGTCTTTGTGGACCTCGCCGATTTCGCTTTCCGGCTCGCGAGGGGAGCCAAGCACCGTAGGCCACCCTGCATAAGGATTACTTCCGTTTCCGACGAGTTTCGCAGTGTGGACCCTATATGGAGGTGTGTGGAGGTCAAGGAACATGCTGAGGTCAATGCCGGCATTCCCGTAAGGAGCGAGGCCCATGACCTTCCACTCATCCGAGTTGGGCACAAATCCCAGAAAGCCGGTGAACATTGCGTAGAAAAGCCCCAAGGAATCCGGCCAATCAATGGTGAGAACCGGATAAACACCCTCTTTGCTACCGTGCCAGATGGAACTGGCTTCCCAGGCACCTCGCCCATCCATAACCACAATGGCGGCATCATCGAAGCCGGAATAGGAATACGTGCTGAGTGCATGGGCTAGATGATGATCGACGTAACGGAACCGGGCCTTGCTACCACCGAATCGCTTCATAAAGCGCTTCGCACCGCTGCCCTGGTGCCACATGCTCGCGGAGTAGCGTGTGGAATTAAGGAAATTCAGATATGTAAGCGGCCAGCGGCCCGTGGCATACAGGCCGAGGTCGTGCCGGTATAACTGCCCGATGGGCTGCCATCCTAGGCAGACTTCGTCGATGGCTTCAGGCCGGACTTTGGCAAAATCAAGACACGCTTGAATCGCTAAGCAAGGAAATTCGGCATCATGCTTGTTGCGGCTAATGCGCTCCTCCGCGACCGCAAAGAGAAGTTCTCCGTCGCGGACGATGCAAGCGGAGGAGTCGTGCATTTGGGAGTAGTTTAGGCCGAGGCTAATCACGCACTACCCTCCAGCTGTTTGCGGCCATAGCACCATGCCAGTGGAGTGCCTGCATCTAGGAAGTCTTCCGGTGAGCCCTGCCCTAGGCGAACGGCATCAGCAATTTCTATGGCGGAAAGTGCAACGCCTCGCCAAGTCTTACCCACCATTTCGGGATCGATTCCAAAGAGGCTTGCGATAAGGCGACTTGCACGGTGTAGCCCGACGGAGGCTAAGCCATCCAGAGTCGTCGAAACGAGTCTCCCTCTCAAATTCATTGTGGGATGATTAGAACCATTAAACTGAAACAGAAATGCTCCATCCGGTCGAAGGATGCGCATCATTTCCCGAATGCAACCGAAGACGACTTCCTTGTTGGGCATGTGTTGCAGCACAAGATAGCTGAAAACAAAATCAGCCGAAGCGGTTTGGATGGACGGAAGCGCTTCTCCGCTGGAAAGGACCCAATGGACATTCAAGAACGGCCGGAGGTATTCTTTCGCACGCGACTGCATTTCAGCAGAAATGTCAACAGCAGTTACAGACTGAAAGCGCTGCGCGAAGCTCCGTGTCATCCGCCCGGCGCCGCAACCGAGTTCTGCCATTGAACTCTTAGCCGGATCAAGCTGAAGTTTCTGCAAGATGGGATGGACGAGACGGAGATAATCCTCCTCCCCCGATTCAAAGAAAGTCGCTTCATTCCAATCCTTGCGCCAACTCGCAATATAGAGAAAAGCGTCACGTCGCGCCCGCTCATCCCAATCGCGACGCATGGTTTTCTTGGCATTATTCAAGTCACTTTCTCCTGTCAAAACAATTGGGCACAGCAGAAGGGAGGGAATTCGCCGTTGCATAACAGACTATCGGAGGGATCTTGCATCTGGAAGTAATGCAGGCAGAGTTTGATCATAGCGATTTTAACGGATATCCGACGTCCTTGTTTAAGATTGAGAACCAACAATTGAATTACGCTACGTCGATTTTCTGCAATTCCCGAAACGGCAATCGAAAACCGGCTAGTCCGTTGGCTTCCCAAAGGCACAAATCCCATATTGCCTTCATCTCCGTCTGCAGAATCCCTGCCCACTCGGCAAGCGAACCGGCCGTAGCTTGAGGCAAGTACGAAAGAGGTTGGGCGAATACCACAGGGCGTGACGGGGAAATAAGGACCCCTGACAGAATAATACCAACGTGCAACGGAATCCATTCTACGTCGGCAAGGCTCGAGGACCTAATACTTGAAAGCATGTCCACGGTGGAGCAACGGAATCTCGATAATTGACCATGAAGTCTTTGCCACCAGATACGTTACTGCAGCGGCGAAAATGGTTACTGCCACCCCTGTCGGGGTCGATATTTGAGGTGATTTGTGAAGAACGGTGTGACATCCCACATTCACGACGAGATGGATTATGTAGATGCAATAAGAGACTTTTCCCAGTTCTTTTAGCCAGGCCATTCGCATCAAAGTGGCGACCGGTCACCCGTCATTAGTCCCGCGCTCAATCACATGACCATCGGACGGAGGATCGCCAATCCACTTTCGCACGCGCCGTAGCCCGCTCTCTGAATACCAGTTTTTTAGACGAAAGAACAATTTTGATGGAAGCACCAAAGTTAGAAGGAGCGTGATCTCCTTAAAAATGCGGTAACCTAAGGGAGCTTTGCGATTAGAAGCGTCGTTCGCAGCCCTCTCCACTTGCAGTACCTCCCGCCGCGATCCGCCCATGACTTGAAGACGGAGTCGATTTGTCTGCAAACGTAGATTGGCCAAAAGTGGCAACTCGATTTCAGGGGGGATGCCTAATGCTCGCATCTTGTGAGGAAATTGTTGGACGAGGCAGGCCAGAGAATTATGCATCCGAAGAAGCCCTTTCTCTGCGGAGCTATTGAGCATATACATATTTCCGCCATGCAACCGATAGTAGAAGAGCGGCTGATCAAGCACCATGACATCGGAAAGCCAGGGTGCAAGCGTAAAAAGCCATTCATCTGCTTCGATGATAGCTCCTTCGGGGATCGGAAGTAATTGTTCCAGAAGTGATTTCCGATAAGCAACCTTGCTCGTACCAAAAAAACAGGCGTATCGAGAGAAAAGGGCCGCCGCCTCTGGTGTGCGTGCATCCAGGCGCCGGGACTTTTGCGGTAGGACAGTATTCTTGAGGCAACCCTGAGCATCCACCATCAGGCACCCGTGACCCACACCGCCAATGTCCCGTTGCGACTCAAAGATGGGAACGATAGTGCGCAATTTGTCTCTTCTCCACCAATCATCGCCATCAAGGAAGGCAATCAACTCTCCTCTGCACTGTGGAATCGCAAGATTGAAGGCACTGGCTTGGCCCCCGTTTTCCTTTTGAAGAATGCGGATACGTGGCTCAAATTTGCGAAGAATTTGAAGAGTTTTGTCGGTCGAGCCATCATCCACCACCAAGATTTCAGTGTCATCCATAGGGAAATCTTGTTCAATAACACTCACAACCGCCTGTTCGATAAACTTTTCATGATTGTATGTGTCAACCAACACACTTAAGAGAGGTTTTGACATGTGTGTTTACCTATATTCGTAATACCCAGACTTTGTCAATTACTCGCCTTATACGACAGCATTAGAATTGCTCAATTATACGACAAACAGACAGTGCGTATTCATGTGGGGCTTGTGGGCGCCGCCCAAACATTTCACAATGCGACTTGATGAGCCGGCATATTAATTTAGGGAATGACTTGGAACCCGTGTGTTGGGAAGCGGAGGGTATACAAGGAACTACGTAGCAATATTAGATCCATAGCAAAGATGATCGCCTCTGCGGTTGTCCCTGCGCATTCCTACTTCAGCTGTCCCCCTAGTTTTTGCAGCTTCGACTATTGGACCGCCAGTGTTAGACTAAACCGCGTTTCATGTTTTTTTGAATTATTAGGCACAGGGGAGATGTTCAAATGATCCAGCTATCAAGGCGTCTCAATAAATTGCTCCTCTTATTTTGCGGGGGAATCATATTCACTGCTGGATGCGGATCAAGCGGGCCCCCCGCTGCGCCTATAAGTGTCACTATCACTCCCTCGGAGGCCGCTCTCGGGGCGGGTCAAACGATCCTGCTTGCTGCCGCGACAAGTGACGGCTCATCAGTCACATGGTCGGCGTCGGCCGGGACGATTGACGCGACCGGCAATTACACGGCGCCATCTGGAACACAAAGCATAACTGTCACCGTAACGGCCACAAGCAAAAAAGATACGACCAAGTCGGCTAGCGCCACGGTCAACGTGGTAGCACCGGGGCAAGTGGCAGCGACTGCGAACGTGCAAGTGGCCACTTATACGATTTCCCCTGCAGCCATGGGGAATGTCTCCGTGCAATTTGGTACCGATACTAGTTACGGCCTGACGACGTGGGCCGAGCCTGTGCCCAACGGCGGCGGGGCAGTAAGCCTGTTCGTGGCGGGAATGAAGGGAAACACGCTGTATCACATGAGGGGTGTAGTTCAATTCAGTGACGGTTCGCAATACACGGACGCAGATCAGACGTTCACTACGGGCGCATATCCCGTAGCAGACACACCGGTGTTCGCTGCAGGGACGAAACCCGGTATGACGCCACAAAGCGGAGTGGAGCTATTGGACCTCGTGAACGCGGGAGGAACGGTTGCTCAAGCAGTTGTAACGGATTTAGCGGGGAATGTTCTGTGGAGTTATAACCCTGCGTTGCCTTCGGGGTTACTTCCGAATCCGATTAAATTGCTCTCAAACGGGCATTTCTTGATTAATTTTAGCGCGTCCAATCCGGACGGGGGTAATTCAATACTTCAAGAAGTAGATCTAAGTGGGAAGCTGATTTGGCAAATGACGGCGGCGGATTTGAATACCGCGTTGGCAGCGGCGGTGACCGCAGGGACATGTGGCGGCGACGGATGCAGATATCACCGTCACCGGCACGCATCACGATTTTGTTCTGCTTCCTAACGGGCACCTTATCGTCCTTGCGGGCGTCCCGAACACAACGATTGTCCCTGGGACGACAGTCACCGGAGACGTGGTTATAGATCTGGACCAGAATCGCAAGCCCGTTTGGACGTGGAATGAATTTGACCATCCCAACAGCTTACCCATAACCCGGCGGCCAATGGGTTGGCCTGACTGGACGCACACCAACGCAGTTATTTATTCAGCGGACGACGGCAACCTGATCATTTCCATCCGGCACCAGAACTGGCTGCTGAAGCTTCCCTACAACAACGGAGCAGGCTCGGGAGATGCGATCTGGAGACTCGGCTATCAAGGTGACTTCACCCTGTCCGGTGGGACCGATCCGACGGACTGGTTCTATGCGCAACATGGCCCATCGTTCGCGACAACTAACACGACCGGACAGTTCTCACTGATACTTTTTGATAACGGCAACGATCGTTTCTTCCCCTCAGGCCAGGTGAGTTGCGGCGTTCTGACAACGTCCACTTGTTACAGCACGGTACCGTTGCTACAACTCGATGAGACGGCGAAGACCGCGACGCTTACATTTAATCCGACCGCGCCGGTTTTCTCGTTCTTCGGCGGAAATGCAGCCGTGTCGAAAAATGGCAACGTCGAGTACTGCGAATCGGCAGGAAACCATGGCGGAGCCATTTATGAGGTCACACAGGACAGCAACGCGCAAGAGATTTGGGAGATGCAGTCCGTGATAGATTCAGCGCAGCTCTATCCGTTCGCGTATCGGGGACAGCGGATTCCGAGTATGTATCCCGGAGTGCAGTGGTAAGTGGCGAAGGAAAGAATTGGGAATGAGAAATTTGGCGCGGCCGAAACGGGAGAGTAAAGACCTATTTCAGCAATCTCTTCGAGCGGCGACTGAGATCTCGAAGAAGCGAATGCTTTTTGCCTCTGTCTAAAAAAAGAAATGCCCAGTGCAGGAGAGCAAGTTCTACGCTCGCCACCCGCATCCGTGCATCTGCCTTTGACAAACTTTAATCTGGCACGTGACCACCCCACAAAAATAATGATGGATCCGCTGCTCAATGCTAGAGCCACTCACCCGCCTGAATTAGAAGCAGAAAGGCGGGAAATACCACTCAACAAGGGATGCTGTCGGCGAACCACATAAGCGATCACCTCACCCCCGTGCTTTGGAGGCGCTGGGTGTAGTCGGTGATGATCTGCCGGAGGATTTCATCGAGACTGATTGTGATGTTCCAGCTCGGATAGTGTGACCTGAATTTTGATAAATCCGAGATATAACAGATGTGATCGCCTTTGCGGTTCTCATTCACATAGTTCCACTGGAGTTTCTTTCCAGTCATTTCCTCGATTTTTGCAATTGCTTCGAGAATCGAGATGCTGTTCATTCGCCCACCACCGAGATTGTAGACCTCCCCGGGTCGCGGTTTGGCGGCAAATTCTTCGATAGCGCGGACGACATCGTGACTATGGATATTGTCGCGAACTTGCTTGCCCTTGTAACCAAAAACGGAGTACGTTCCGCCCGAGATGGCCACCTTAACGAGATAAGAAAGAAAGCCGTGAAGCTCGACGCCCGAATGCGATGGGCCAGTCAGGCATCCGCCCCGGAAGATGCAGACTTTCAGGCCAAAATAACGTCCGTATTCCTGGGCCATCAAGTCTGCTGAAGCTTTCGAAGCACCAAAGAGCGAATGAAGCGTGCGGTCGATCCGGCAATTTTCCGTAATACCATTGTAGTCATCCGGGCGTGCATAGTCCCAGCGAGTTTCCAGTTCTTTGAGGGGGAATTCGTTCGGTGCGTCGCCATAAACTTTGTTGGTACTCAGAAAAATGAAAACTGCTTCCGGACAGTTGAGCCGCATGGCTTCAAGAAGATTCACCGTACCGAGGGCGTTGACTTCAAAATCCAGAACCGGGATATCGCGGGCTTTGTCATGCGATGGTTGAGCAGCGCAGTGAACGATTAGGTCGAAGCGGTTCGCTCGAAAGAGATCTTCAAGCGCGGTTCGGTCGCGAATATCTATATTGTAATGTGTGAAGTTTCGTGTACACCGTCGAAGGCGTTCCAGATTCCAAGTCGTGTCACCAGAATCGCCGAAGAAAACACGGCGCATATTGTTATCCACGCCGATAAGCTTATGACCCTGCCGGTCAAAATGCTCCACAGCTTCTGAACCAATCAGCCCACTTGAGCCAGTCACCAAGATCGTATTCATAGGGAAGAGTTGTCTTTCTGACGCAGGCCAATGCGATGTCGAAACGGCCGGGTCACATTCAGTAGTCGGAACCACAATCTAGACAATCGATCGCGTGCTTCTCTCTTCGCCTGAACGTACCAGTGGCGGTAATTTGAGTGCATGCCATCCGACTTCAATAGATGCGTTGCATCATCCAAAGTTCGGTACTTTCGATGACCTTCAAGCAGATTGTAGTTCTCCTGTGCTTCCTCACCCTCCCAAACACCCTTTTCCCCTAGTGGGTGATAGCTGTAGTCGTGATTTTGATGGACTGCACAGATGACGGCTGAGGCGTCGATCAACTTGGCACCAGAATGCCGGGCAAACCAGAGCAGCCAATTGTCCCATCCTGGACGTCCGATCACGAACTCAGGAATTTGTTTCTGGAATAACCCCCTGCGAAAAACAAAGTAATCGATCCACTGCGAAGGACGCTGCTGGTTTGTTCGCATGGCCACCTCGCGCACTTCCTGACGCCAAGTGGACAGACCAAATTGCAGCGGATCGTGAATATCGACGTCCCAACGGCGCCCGGCGAGCAAAAATGGCGAAGCTAGTTTGGCGACAGCTGCAATGGCGGGAGAGAAATCGTCCAAGAAGAGAATGTCACAATTCGCGTGGCAGAGAAGGTCGTGACGAGCCAATTCCTGAGCCTGATCATAAATGCTGGCTAAGTACTTAGTGCCGTGGTGGTTTTTCCGGACGTTCGGGATCTGTCGAATGCCCAATTCGAGGCACACCTCGGCCGCTCCAGCTTCGTCCCCGAAAAGCAAAATCTCCACGTCTGGATGGAGTTGCTGCCAACTACGCAAGGCATTTCGCTGGATCACGCCGATGTGACCATGAAACGGTTTCGGAGTGGAAAACAATGTAAGCATTTTGGGTCCGTGACGAACTCCCCTTAAAAACTAGTGGCGGTTAGCACGGCGCGTTTTGCCGTGCAAAAGCCGATCAATAGCACTGTAAATGCCGGTCGCCCGCGAGTGAGCCGGGTACAGAGGCATCATAACCCGCGGGCTAAATTCAGGCGAAGGCTCCTCCCACTCTGAGAGCAACGGTGATTCGAGGGATTGTTTCGCAGCCGCCAAGATCGTTCGGCGACGAAAACCATTTGTTCCTCGCCGGTACTCCGGATGCACCGGCATGCGTTCCGGGTTATAGCAGTGCGACAAACCGCTGCGTCGGAACATTTTGACGAGGCATGGCTCGGACGGGTAGTAAGCCATATAATTTAGACCCTGATCTTCCCCTGCATTTTCATCCATCAATACCATGGCGGGTTCGTGACTTGGATACACAATCCCTTCGATCAAAGCGATTTCAGACGTGAGCTCCGCAATGCTCCTTACGACGCGGAAGGGATTTTCGAGATGGTAGAGCAGCCCAAAGCAAAATACCAAGTCAAATTTTCCAAGGCTTGTTAGCGCGGGATCCTGTGCGTCGGCAACTTGAAATTTAAGGTGTGGCAACCGCCGTCGAGCCTCTTCCACGTTGTCGGCGCGCCCATCCACAGCTAACACATCAAACCCATACTCGTGAAGAATCTCGGCGTAATGACCCAGCCCGCAACCCAAATCGAGGGCGGTTTTCAAATTGCGCCGCTGCTTTAGGTCGGGCAGTAACCTGGCAACTACTTCTCCGCGAGCCGAATTTAACGCATCGTAGTGTGATTGGTCGAAAACCCAAGAAGAATTCAAGGATTAACCTTTCTCCGAGGAAACATGGAATTCAGAAGGAAGATTGAGAAAACCATTCCACTCATCGCGTGCGTGCTGGTAATTCGGGATGGTAACCTGCAGTTCCGGGATCGCATCCCACAAGTCAACATTTTCCTTCTCATCCCATAAACTCAGTTGCCAATTATACGATCTAGGACACAGAGGCAGAAAAGGAAACTTGAAGACGAGATTGTGGAGCCCCGGCTGCAATACCAGATTTTCATTTGCGAAAGCCCATATCAGATGCCGTTCGGAATCGAATAAGGCTATTCCCTGATGGCCGTGACGGATCGGAGCACGTACTTCGAGCTGAAAACAGAAACTGACAGGTCCCAAGGAATCGAGCTTATGCGGGGAAGTCCCAGAGGGCGACATTATTTGCCATGACAGGAATCTGGCCTTTGCGTTGCTTTGCGTAGGAGCCGAGGTGCGTTCCGGTGAAGTCATTGCGGTCTCGTATGCGCTGACAACTTCTGCCGTAAGGCCAGTTTGCCGAACCGAACCATCGTCCACCCAGACGGTGCGGTCGCAAAGTCTGCGAATCTGATTCAATTGGTGGCTGACCAGAATCACCGTGCGCCCGGCACGCGCCACATCCCCCATTTTGCCCAAGCACTTTTTCTGAAACTTGAAATCACCCACAGCGAGCACTTCATCCACAAGCAGAATTTCTGGCTCGAGGTGTGCGGCCACAGCAAAAGCCAAGCGAACATACATGCCGCTCGAATAGTGCTTTACCGGGGTATCAATGAAGTCATCAAGTTCTGCAAAACCGACAATTTCGTCAAATTTACGAGCAATTTCTTGCTTGCCCATACCTAAAATCGCACCACTAAGATAAGTGTTTTCTCGCCCGGTAAGTTCTGGATGGAACCCAGTGCCAACTTCCAGCAAGCTGCCAACACGACCACGAATTTCCGCCCAGCCCTCCGTCGGCCGGGTTATGCGGGAAAGAATCTTCAAAAGTGTCGTCTTGCCAGAGCCGTTCCTTCCAATCAGGCCCATGACTTCGCCCTCGCGCACCCGAAGGGACACGTCCTTTAGCGCCCAGAAGACCTCCGGCTTACTCCGCTGGAACATTATTCCCGGAGAGCGCAAGGCCATAGCCAATTTATCGCGTAGGAGACCAGAAGTAGCCAGTGCCCCGCGTTGGTAACGCTTGCTTAACCCTTCGGCCTGGATGACAACACCGCTCATACACGATCCGAAATGCTTCCTTCCATTCGGTTGAAGAACAGAAATCCACTTAGAACCGCTACAATAACAATACAAAATGATGCGAGAAGACTGGTGGTCGGAGGGTGGCCAGTGCCGGTGAGGCCCCATCGGAACCCATCAATGACTCCAGTCATTGGGTTCAAACCGTAGAGCCAGCGATAGCGTTGGGGAATCATTGAGCTCGAATAGTAGACGGGTGACGCGAGCATCCAAAACTGCACGATGAAGGGAATCAAATACTTGACGTCTCGATAGAGCGCGTTGAGTGCAGAAAGCCATAAGCCGACGCCCAAAACCGTGAAAATTGCGACCAACAAAAACAACGGCAACAATAGAAGCGTCCAAGCCGGACGGATACCATGACTAAAAGTGAAAATCAGGAGTACGATAAACCCAATCCCGAAATCCACAACTCCGGAAAGAGCCGCAGATAGGGGCAGGATTAGACGCGGGAAATAGACTTTCGTGATTACGCGCTGATTTTCCACCATCACGTTTGTTGCTGCAGTCAGGGCTGTCGAGAAGTAGGTCCAAGGAACAATCGCGGCAAAACAAAAGACGGAGTAAGGCAGCCCTTGGGAGGGTAACCTGGCGAGTTTTCCGAAGAATAGCGTAGCCACCAACATTGTGAGCAGTGGCTGCACTATCACCCAGGAGACTCCGATGGCAGTCTGCTTGTAGCGCACCTTGACATCTCTCCAGACAAAGAAATAGAGGAGTTCCCGATATTTCCAAACCTCCCTTGTTCGTAACGCGAACAAGGCGTGGGGCGGCTCAATGCGCAGGATCTCCTGGCCCGGAGCGCGATTGCTGGGTGCGTTTGCCACAGAGGGATTGGAAGTCGCCGAAGCCATTTATTATCAAGAATGTCTACTGAAATTTACTTCTCCTCATAGAGTAACAGAATCACACTGGACGGGCAGAGAGGTAAACATTGAAAAGGGTTCCGATCTGGACTAATGGTCAGGGTTTGTTTGCTGAGTCCGTCTCATTTGCTCGATGTCTTTTTGTTCAAGTTGTTGCATCACATCACTTCGCCGAAGGAAGTATGCGGTTAGCTGCGAACCGATCTGTCGAGGAACGACGTGAAACTGATTATAGGCCGCCTCAGAGAAGGAAATCGGCCCCCTAGCGGGTATCAGATGAGTGCCCCATTGATAGATCATACCTAGGTTCCAGAGCACAAAACAGCTTAGAACCATCACGAACGCTAATAAGGCCGTGCGTTGTTGAGAAAAACGCTCGGCAGCTGTTTTAAGAGTGACCCCGAGGCCAAAAATGAAGAGTGCAGTAAGTGAAATAAAGAAACGATTTCCAAAGGACGAAATTCCAGCCCAATCCGGATACAAAGAGAAGAATAGATAGAAAGCCACGATAGCGGCCAAAAACGGGATACCGATCCGAGAGTTGACCGGAATAAATAGGATCGATCCAAGAAGAGAGAGGATGAGTACCGGGGTCCACGAGAGCAACCCATGATTAGCCGAAAATAGGAGCTGAAGAAAAACTGGTGAGCTCCAAAGGAAATTGCGTATGGAAAGATAACCTGTTTCAAATGGACCACCATAGACAATCGACCGCGACACAAATGTTGGCAAAAGGCACACACAGACAACGATTCCAAAGAGAAACTGTCTAGAGAGCAGAGAGAGAGACCGATTATGCTCTTCGCGCGCCTTTCGCAAGATTTCTGAGTGCTGCCAGACCGCCTCTACCAGCACGACGGTGACTACCATCAGGTTCGCGTAGTAGACATTCAGCATAAGGCCCGTAATGAGCCCAAGAACCACCCACTGTCGCGCATTTCGGTCCTCACGGGTCCGTTCCCAATACCATAGAAACAGAGCCACCATGAAAGCGGAGTGCGCATGCGACCAGGATGGATTGAAGTACATGTAGACCGGTAGAGAGCTGGCCCACCAGATGGTAAGTGTTGCGACAAACGACCACGTCGGGCTGACGTATTTGCTGGCCAAACGGAAGGAAAAGAACAGAGCAAGAAATCCATATAGGCCTGTCGCAAAAGCAATGGCGTAACGGTACGGGGCGGAAAAACCATCAGCAGCAACGTGAAAGCCTAGAGTTTTTGCCAACAAGACGCCACTGTGGGCTAGCAAGAGGAAGGGAGACCAGAGGATCGCAGGTCCCACAGTGAAATGGTTGTCAAGGTGACCAGTACGAGTGCGGAACTCCGCCTTCGGTTGGCCGTTTGCGTCGCACCTGGCTTCCCGAAAACTTTCATTTGCCGATTGATAGTCGTGCGTGAAATCGAGATTGTGTTCGATGAGGGGTGCACGAGCGTACGCGTAGTAGCCGACACCATCCCCTCGAATCCAGGGATTTAGCAACGGCAGCGTCAGACCGAAGAGGATGAGCAGGGCTCGCTCGAAACATCGTTGCTGATATTGGAGTTGGGAATTCAATGCAAATTTAATCCGAACCGGAAAGGATCAAGTCTATACCAATCCCGATGAAGCCCCACGACCAAATTTCGCGAGCGAATTGGATGAAACGTCTCTTTTGGTGGAAAATTCAAGCAAAAGTGCGAAACAAATCGCTGACCGCGGCTCGTGTGTTCGCTCCGCAGCCTCGGCCGCATTTACTGTCAATTCTAAAACTCAACGTTCGCTCGCCCAGCGGACCTAAGCGATTTTTAGCGCTCACTCCAGACCGCATCTGCCCATCTTGTAGCAACATGTAGACATCTACGGGTACCGGACAGTCTTGGCACTACGTTGCGATTCGCTGTAGCTACTTCACAACCAGCCTTAGATTCGTAATGTGCGTCAATGTCGTCGATCCTGAACCAAACGTACCCGCCACTGTGAGGTTGTAGGTTCCTGCCGGCGTCCCATCCGTTCGGTTGCTTCCGACTCCCCCGTTGTTGCAAGAGGAAATTGCGCCTGCGAGAGCGATGATGCAAATGAAAGCGAGCAGCCGGAGCAGACACGCTGATCGCTGGCGGGACTGGGCCAATTGGATGCGAATCGCTGCCAGCGCCCCCAAACCTGCGAACGAGAACCAGAATCCATACACGTCGATGACTTGCGGAAGTCTCAGCGGTTCTACCATGCTCGAAGAATTTACTCCCGTGGCTACGGCGACAGTAACCGACACCGGCGTGGAGCCGTTGAGCGCCACAGAACTCAAAGACAGCGAGCATGTAGCTGATGCAGGCGCTCCAGTGCAACTGAGTGCCACGATCTGATTGAATCCGCCAGCAGGCGTAATCTCGAGGCTATAGTTCGCGGTTTGTCCCGCAGTTACCGTTGCTGTGGATGACGAAGACAGAGCCAACGAGAAGTCTTGCCCCAATCCTGCGAGCGCCACCGTTTGTGGGTTACCTGGGGCGTTGTCGCTAACGCTCAGGTTCCCGTTCCGCGTACTCGAAGCGGTCGGCGTGAACGTGACGTTGATCGAGCAATTCTCCCCAGCCGCCAAGGAACTCCCGCAGTTGTTGGTCTCGGCAAAATCCCCGCTGGTCGCAATGCTGGCGATCGCAAGCGCCGAGTTGCCCGTGTTGGACAGCGTCACCGTTTGCACAGCACTGCTGGTCCCAACTGTCTCGCTCCCAAATGTCAGCGACGTGGGCGAAACGCCTGCCGAGGGCGGCGAATTTGAAGAGGTCCCAAAGAACTCAGCCGTATCAGGAGCGTTTGCAGCGCCGCCCAATCCGTTAACACTGGCGCCAAGCATCTCTGCGATTACTCTCAAAGTGCTTTCGTGGGAATAAAATCCAGGAGAGACGCTGGGGCCGGTCGATCGGTAGTTTTGCTTGACGCCCTTGCCCATCATAAACCAGTAGATTAGGCCCCCTCCGTTGGCGTTGTCGGTATTGGACTCATCGAACGTGACGATGAGGATAGTGTCGCCCGTTGTTGGGTTCAAGTGTCCGCTGTTCAGTAAGGGTTGCACCACATTATTCTGCAGCCATCGATCGGGGATGGGACTTCCAGGAATCGTGCAGTCGTGAGCGTCGTCACATAAGTTGGGAGTGATGAACGCGTAATTCGGAAGCGTGTCGTTGGCGAGATCATGAGCAAATCCCAAATCGGGATCCTCAAAAGCTACGTAACGGTTCAAGCAGTTACTTTGGACGTCAGAGATGTACGGAATCGGACTGTGCCTGACGGCGTATTGCCCGCTGTCTCCCCCAAAATAACACGTGCTCGGCAAGCTCTCCGCATAGCCCTTCCACGTCTGGCTAACTGTCTGCAATTCCCGAACAATGCTATCGCCGCTGTACGGAAATCCGCAGGTGTTTGGGGCACAGCTGTCGTCGTTAGTCGTGACCACCCCCCAGCCTAGGTCGTCGTAGTTGCCGATGGATGGGTGAGTTGGCGCATAGTAGTTGGCCGAAAAGCTGCCTTGGCTCTTCAGGCTACACAAAAACGGCATGCTGGTGTTGTCCGGGCCGCAGACATCGGCATAGTTGGTGTTCTCCTCCAACACGACAAGTACGTGCCGAACGTTAGGGACTTGAGCGAAGGAATTTGTCGCTGCGAGGAAGAATATCAGGGCCAGTCCAATGATATTTATGAGGGGTTTGAAATATCGTTCGTCTCCGGGGTGATTCGCAACGGAGCGCTGCAATTGCTCGTTTGGTGGCTTGAGATTGGACACCAGCGCAAAACGACGGGCGACACTGGAATTATTGTCCACGATTCGGTTTGTTCCTTTGGGGAGGATAATCCAGGAGCGAGGTGCATGAAGCACCAAACACATGGGCTGACTATAACTTCTTCCCTGAGCAGGGGCCAATTGAAAATAATCTTACGCCCTTTCAGTTCGAGCGTCGAGGGAAGGCAATCAGAGGCAAACTCAGCCAAGGTCATTCGCCAGGCTAGAAACCATCATGGCCTTTATCTTTACAGGCCGCCCAAGTCCTGGTGAGTCGCATTACCGGACATGTCGATCCTAGTACCCACGCATTATAAGAGGGCGCCCCTTTGGAGTACGTTTTGAGTGCCTTGCTCAAACTTCTCCAGAAAGGAGCACCCTTTTATGACCAGCACTAAATATATCGGTCTGGATGTGCACACAGAAAGTATTTCGATTGCCGTGAGGAACTCGATTGGCAAGATGGTGATGGAGTGTGTCATCGAGACCAAAGCGAGCACGATTCTGCAGTTCATCAACGGGCTGTGTGGGGATTTGCGCGTCACATTTGAGGAAGGGACCTGGGCGACCTGGCTGTATGACTTGCTGAAGCCACACGTCACGGAGGTGCTGGTGTGCAATACACGAAAAAATGCCTCGAGAAACGGCAGTAAGAGTGACCGGATTGATGCCCGCAAGCTGTCCGAACAGTTGTATATGAACAACATCAAGTCGGTCTATCACGGTGAGCACGGCTTGCGAACGTTGAAGGAGCTGGCGCGCAGTTATCTGACGATTACCAAAGATCTCACCCGGGTCATGAATCGGCTGAAGGCCTTGTATCGCAGTTGGGGCATTCCGTGTGCCGGCAAAGAAGTGTATGCGCCACGGCACCGCGCGGAATGGCTCGGCAAGATCAGCGAAGCCGGGGTGCGGCGACGCGCCGAACACTACTACCAGCAACTGGATGTGTTGCGCCTCCTGCGCCAGGAAGTACGCCGAGATTTGTTGGGGGAAGCCAAGAAACACAAGGCCTGGAAATTGCTGCGCTTGATTCCGGGGATTGGTCCGATTCGAGCAGCCCTGGTGATGGCGCTGATGCAGACGCCGCACCGCTTCCGCACCAAGCGAAACCTGTGGACCTACAGCGGCCTGGCATTAGAAACGCATGACAGCGCACAGTACCGCGTTGCCGAAGGACAGCTGCGAACGTTCCAAGAAACCCGCGACGGTTCGTGGTCTCAATAAGGACCACAACCACGACCTCAAAGATATTTTCAAGGGTGCGGCGATGAGAGCCAGCAACGCGGCTGGGCCGCTCCACGATTTTTACCAGGCTTTATTAGCGAAGGGGAGGAAGCCCACGATGGCGCGCCTGACTCTGGCGAGAAAGATTGCCGCGATCACGTTGATCGTCTGGAAGAAGGAGGTTCGTTTCGACGCCAACTATTTGAAACCACAAGCAGCTTGAGCGTCTCTGGCAGAGAGTCCGTGCCACCCCTGGGACCATTCCTGGCGGTGGCCATCGGCTTCTTGAGACGTTCGATTCGGGAGGAAGTATCAGCCGGACAAGTCAGGCCCGTGCTAAAACACGCGAGTCTCCGGACCCACCCTATGCCCTCTCGGACAATCGAAGAAAGCCATTAGGCCACGAGTCTCCGATAGGACCATGCATTGCCACTCTTGGAGTGGACAATCGTCAGGCTTGTCGTTTCAGAAAACCATTGGCGCCGTCACAACAGCGAAATGAAACCACAGGAAAGAAGAACCGCGTCTCCGCCTCGCACGCAAAGACAACGGCCTTACGGCCTGAGGAAGACCACTCTTCAAACGGCTGGGCTGAATACCGAGACAAAAATCGGCATTGAGCCGAAGAGGAGCTGTTTTCTCTGGACATTCCCTCTTATAGGACTTTTGTGGAGTCGAGGTGTGGCGCGGTGGTTTAGGTGGAGCCTATCGGTTTCCAACCCTTTCGTCTGTCGGTGCCTCACTAGCTCCGCCATGCTTCCGTTTCCACACCCCGCTCATCGAACCGGACGTGCGGATTTGCCGCATCCGGCTCTCGGAGAAGACTCACGCAGTCGCCGTAGCTATTGCATGTGACGCCGTCTGCAACTCCTGGAAACAACGCGGGAGTTGTCAGGCTCATCGCCAATCTCCCTTTCCGTCGTCGCTTCTTGCGTCCGCCTTCAACTGAGGCCCCTTCCCTCCACCGGAGTTACCCGGCTTCATCGGTACTACGAGCCTCTCCGCCATCCCAGTCGGCCCGGCCTTTCTCTCACGAGCTGCCAGTTGATTCATCTTGCAATCACCGCTGGGACTTCCCGTGTTGCGCATGGTCCACTTTGCTTGCATGCCGTCGCTAATACCCCGGCAGGTCGGATGGAACTTGTTCGCTCGTACGATTCCATTCGCTTCGGCCTTCCCCGAAACCGGGGCGGGTCGGCTCCTGCATCACTGTTTTCGGGGCCTGCTCAGCGTTCAATCACGTGTCTCGGTCACGAACTTTTCTCGCACAATTCTGTAACAAGTCGTCCAGTTAAGACCAGAAGTGACACTCTTGGAAACTCTGCATTGTTTTCTTCGCTTACGCAGGATGTGTCAGCACATATTGAAGTTAGCGTGAGGGCAGCTACTTTGGATTCCTCAGCTCATATTGCCATGAGAGATGCACTTATTTGAATTGCGGACCACCTGAACTGCCGCCCCACACCCATTGCCTCCGAGACACTGAGGAAGACTCAGTCCGGGTAGTCCGCACCAACTCGACCAAGCAGGCGCGAGGGCCGGGTTCTATTACCAACTTCTCCGGTAAACGTGCTAATCAGGAGTTGGCGCGCGAAAAGGTTTGCGGCTAGTCCATACGCCACGGTGAACGTTCGGGCCAATGCTTCAAATGCTCTGATTTGTGCAGGGTTGGGAATTTTGTATTTGTCAGAGGTCGTCGTTCCAGCGCTTGTGATCGTGGCTGCCGTGGACCACGTCCCGCCGCCGTTGTTCGATTCGCGTACGGTAATCGTACCGGAGAACGTGCCTGTTACGTTGAGCGTTGTGGTTCCGGCATTCGCGGGAGAACTTGCCAAAGGTAGGAATTTGTCGTGGAACACGTACCGGAGTCTTGCGTGAAGAGGTTGCCGCCTAGAGGATTAGAAGCCGTGCGCTGAGCGTACGCGCCGGAAACAAATCCTAGCGTCAATAGTACGGAGAGTAAGAAGCGTTTCAACATTGCGCATTCACCCGCTTACGCAAAATATCGGTAGCCAAAGTACCGAATGATTGAACCAGGTCAATACCGCATGAAGTCTTCTCTTTGGCGAATGGAAAGACTCCGGAGGTAGCCACTCATGTTGGCGTTTCGCGTCACCGGAAAAGTGGCTCCCAGTACCGTCTCACGCAGTCAATTTCCTTGGCCTGTATCTCTCGACGTAATACCAAACGTATGCAAATGGAACAGACGCGGCCAGAAGCACATACCATAATGGTTTAGTTTCGTGTCGTATCGCTTGATAGAGCATCCAAAGCCCGAAGAATGGCTGCACTAGGAGAATCGGCACAGCCAGAACTGCTGAGCGTCCGAGTTCTTCCTGGAGTGGATGCTTAAAGGGATAGAAAAACACCATCATCATCCCGAACAAGAATGACAATATTCCGAGGCAGACCAGCAAACAACCTTCCTCGTTGCCGACTCGTTTCGCCTGACCATGGGGGCTTTGTCGAATCCGAATTTATCACGGATTTTCGCTTAGCTCCTGGTAAGGAATCGCACACAGCCGTTTCCACACCTTGTGCTTCTTGCTCTCGGTGAGCAGGTCTTTTCGCACTTGCTGGCGCAAGGTGCGCAGCGCATCCAGCTGCTGGTAGTACAACTCCGCCCGCCGATGCACTCCTGGTTCCGGGATCTTTGCGAGCCACTCCACTCGATGCCGCAAGCCATAGACCTGCTTGCCACTGCACGGAATGGCCCAACTGCGATAGATCGCTTTGATCCGAGACATCACGCGACTCTGGTCGCGAGTGATCGTCAGATAGCTTCGCCCCAATTCCTTCAGGGTCCGCAGCCCGTGATCCCCGTGATAGACCGCGTTGAGCTTGTTCAGATACAGAAGGTCGGATAGCTTGCGGGCATCGACGCGATCATTCTGGTTGCCATCCTGGAGCAAAGCGTTCCGTCGCGGATCGCAGACGATCAGCTTTGTGACGTGCGGTTTCAGCAGGTCGAACAACCACGCGGCCCACGTGCCTTCTTCAAACGTGACATGCAACTCTCCGCGGAGCCCATCGAAAAACTGCAGAATCGTGCTGGCCTTGGTCTCGATGACGCACTCCATCACGATCTTGCCGACAGCATTTCGGACCGCAATCGAAATGCTTTCCTTGTGCACATCCATCCCGATATATTTACTGCTGGTCATAAGGGCGTCCCTCCTCTGGAGCGATTGAGCGAGCACTCAAACCTACTCCACAAGCGGCGCCCTTTTATATTGCGTCGCGTTATCGGAGAAGTGGCTACTAGTGGCATGTAACAACTGATTGTGTACTGAGATGGCGCGATGGACTGGCATCGTCGACAGCGTTATCGCATCTATCGTGGCGGAGCACAGTCTATACATAGCTGGTACAGGCCACTAGTGGCATGTAACAACTGATTGTGTACTGAGATGGCGCGATGGACTGGCATCGTCGACAGCGTCATCGCATCTATCGTGGCGGAGCACAGTCTATACATAGCTGGTACAGGCCACTAGTACCGAGATCTTTGTTTAACGCTGCGGAATTTGGCACCTCCGAGACTCCAGATCGAAAAGGCGAAGCCCGCAATGGATCGAGGTTCCCACACGCGATGCGCTCCTACTTTCCTAGTAGCAGTGTTCGATTGAGGTGTTCCACCCTAACACTACAAAGGGCAGTTACAATCTTGAAAAGGTCTAAAAACCGCCTGATTTACGCGCGGGCGGGCGGGACCGACCGAAGCTCAATATTCACCAGCTGCCTTGAGGTGAACCAAGTTCCCTCCGTGTCCCCCATAACTATATTCACAAACCTAGTGCCCAGTGGAAGGAGCGTCTCCAGTCCCAGCGATATTCAGCAGATGCCGCTCCCCCGATTGGTCACGACCCTGTCGAATTTTGTGGATCAGGAGAGAAAACCCACCGCCCGCCAGTACAGCTAATAGCGGGTCAACGAAGGGGATTCTCAATCTTGTATTCATTACGAATGGTAAGTGCGCCAAAGTAATGGCAATCATATAAAACACGATCACAAAAGCTACAATTCTCGATGATGAAAATAGACTCACCCATCCATGAAGAGCTAAAGCCAAAACGAACCAGTAGATCATTACTCCCGTCGCCCGCAATACTCTTTGCGCTGGGGGAAAGCTACGGGTATCAAGGAGTTGGTCAGTACTAAGCCAAAACGTGACAATTTTCGTAGCCAACAAATTCAGCCGGGAATGCCAACTTAGATTCTTCCATGCTTCAATTGCGGCATCACGAGCTTGCCGCTCTAATTGGTCTTCACTCGCAAACAACAGCCGATGAGAATTGTTCTGCTCAATATCCGTGTGTAACCAACCGACTGCTGCCCGAACTCGATTGTCTTCTCCGTCTTGGGCCCGGCCATCAGGGGTCAAGACACCCTCGAGGAGGTTTATACCTCCGTGTGAAGAAAATAAGACCTTACCGTGAAACACCTCCGCGTTTCGAACGAGCCATGGAGCGACAATCAATCCAGCGATACATGACACAAGGAGTGCATCCTTTAGGCTGCGCCGCGACCACAGGCACGCAATAGCCCCGATGATTGTCAATATTGCGCAGTTAGAACGAACCAATGCTGCAAGCCCCGAAGTAATCCCCATCCCTACCGCACCGGAGTCTTTCTCTTGGATTTCTCTAAGGAGGTAGTACAAAAAGAGAAGGGTCAAGAGAGTAGCAAATTGTTCCGTCTGAAGCTCAATGCTAATCAAGAGCAGTGTTGGCAGGGTTATCGCGATCGCACCAGCCATTGCGCCTGCTTCGACCCCAAAAAGTTTTTCGCCAAGCAGGACGCAAAGGTACGCAACTACAATTCCGATCACGAACTGTAAGGCTCTCATCGCTACTAAATAGTGGGAGCCAAATGCCATGTGAGCCCCTACTAAAGCCAGAGGATAAAGAGGAGGACGAAGGGCTGTTGGCTGGCCTGCGTAGCTAAAGCCTCGACCTTGCATGATGCTGTCTGCCAGGGTCAGATAGCGGATTTGGTCGCCAACGCCGCTAAAAGAGCTAATCTGGCGGTTTCCAGAAAGAAAAAGAAGGGCAACTCGAACCGTAAGCCCAAAAAGTGCGATTATCGCCGCTGCGACCACCACAATGGATTTCTCGGTTTTGCGTTGTTTGTTATGAAATTGCATTCGGTGGAATAGTTGTGTCATTGCGTTGTATCGTGAATACCCTGGAATTGATCAAGGTATGCCGTGAATGGTCCGAGCGATGATTCTTTCGTGTGTCCCCAGAACGACCAGCTTTGAACCAGAAACTCTATCCCTGCCGCGAGCGGATAGTATGTCCAACTCGAGTGACAAAAATATTCTGGCGAAGAATCGATTCAAGCGATAGAACACTTGGCCGCAGTGTCCTTCAGAGGTCCTTCCTTTTGACGGTAGAAGGCTGAGACCCTATCGATGATATCCGCCAGGCTGGTCTGTGGTCGGAAACCGGTGAGGGAGTGAAGTTTATCGATGCATGGAACGCGGCGCATCATGTCTTCGAATCCGGGCTCGTAGGCTTTGTCGTAGGGAATATAGTGAATCGGCGAGGAACTGCCCGTTCTTTGCTTAACCATCTTGGCCAAATTCTCGATGGTAACTTCTTCGGTGTTGCCGATGTTGGTGACCTCACCGATCGCACGCTCGAGAGGGATCAACCTCAGGAGAGCTTCGACCGTATCTCGCACGTCACAGAAGCAGCGAGACTGTTTGCCATCCCCATACACCTCGATGGGCTCATTTGCTAGCGCACGCTGCACAAAATTCGGCAGCACCATACCGTAGCGGCCGGTTTGCCGTGGCCCTACGGTGTTGAAGAAACGTACAACAATGACGGGTTGTTTCTTCTCCTTCCAATAGGCGATTGCCAAGAATTCGTCGAGCGCCTTCGAAGCCGCATAGCTCCAGCGCCCCTTGGTCGTGGGACCAAGAACCAAGTCGGCATTCTCGCGAAAAGGCACCTGGGTGTTCTTCCCGTAGACCTCAGAGGTAGAGGCCAGTAGAACAAGTTTTTTTTTCTTCGAGGCGGCCTCGAGGATCATCTGCGTTCCGTTAACGTTGGTCTCAATGGTGCGGACCGGGCTTTCAACAATAAGTTTTACTCCCACCGCGGCGGCGAAATGAACGACGACGTCTGCGTCGTCGACGAGTTCCGCGAGGAGGTGTCTATTTTCAATACCGTCGAGGTGGTACTCCAGATTCTCAGAGCCCTTCAAGTGGCGGATATTCTCCACGCTGCCGGTCGAGAGATTATCCAAGATCACAACCCTTTCGCCGTTCCGCAGCAGTCGCTCGGCAAGATGAGAACCGATGAATCCTGCACCACCAGTAATGAGGTATCGCAACTGTAGCCTCCTTAAAGTTTGTCCGAATCGTCCGAGTCCCGGGAGGAGATTGAAGCACGCGCAGGTGAGTGCTCTTCTGCCGGCTCCGAGCCTTCCTGCGGGCCATAACCATAAGAATAGGGATAATACCGATAAGAGTAGTAATAATCCGGAGAAGAGGAATCCACTGCGTTCAACACAACACCCAGCAAATTGCACTTGACGCCGGCCAGCAGGTCACGTGTTTGGGTGAACGCCTCCTTGGGGGTTTCCCCGCTGCGCACGACGAGGATCACACCATCTACCTGGACGGAAAGTATCACGCCATCTGTGGCAGCGAGGATTGGCGGTGAATCGATCACTACAAATTTAAATTTCGTTCGCAATTCGGCGATCGCCTCTGTCAATTTGTGGGACGACAGAAGGTCCGCAGGATTCGGGGGCAGGGGCCCGGTGGGGATGGCCGCTAGATTCGGAATCGTCGGATGAGGCACGGTGACAAGATCAAGGGTCGACACACCGGCTAGATAGGAGCTCAAACCTGCAAATTTGCCCTTGCCCAGATTTAGCAGGCGGCCCACACCAGGCTTACGTAAATCCGCGTCCACCAAGACAGTCTTATCGCCTAGTTGAGCTAGAGTGACCGCAAGGTTCGCCGCAGCGGTCGTTTTGCCTTCTCGTGGGAGGGCGCTAGTCACCAGGATGACCTGAGGTGGATGATCTGGCCGCGACAGAAGCAGCGCTGTTCGAAGAGCCCGAAAGGATTCTGACATCTGCGATTTGGGAAGGTGCTGGGCAACCAATTCTATGCGCTTATCGTGACCGTTAGCTGAAATTTTATTGAAGAATCTGTAGTTTTTTCTCGGAGCCAAGCCATCGCTGAACGCGGGTACAACCGCAAGAGAGGGCAAGCGTGAGAGGGTCTCCACATCGTCGGGGGTCTTCACGGTGTTATCCAAATACTCGCGGAGAAGGGCGAGACTAATGCCACCTATCAGACCGACAAGAATCGCCAAGGTGATGTTCTTGGTTTTCGCCGGTCGCACAGGGGTTGAAGGTACCATCGCGGGATCCACGATTCGGATATTTGACGACTTCAGCCCAGAAGAGATCTGCGCTTCTTTCAGCTTGGTCTGCAAGCCATCGTAGAGTGTCTTGTTGGCTTCGGCTTCACGCTTAAGGATATTGTACTGGAGCATTTTCTCGGACATCGCGTTGACTTCGGTCTTCTGCCCGTCGAGGGCCTTGCTCAGAAGATCTTCATGCTGCTTGGCCTCGCGATAATCGTTCTCGAGTTGGGTGACAATGCCTTTGCGTTCCCGCATCATCTGTTCATCCAGCGCTTTTATCTGCGCCTGTAGCCGCTGAACCTTTGGGAAATTCGGCCCGTACTGATTCACAGCGTCCGTGTACTGAATAGAAAGATCGCTACGATTCTTCTCCATACCCTGCAGGACAACATTGTCCCGGAGTTGCGGCACGGCATCCAATTCTCCCGCTTTGGCAAACTCGTAGAGAGCCTGTTTTTTCAAGGAATCGCTTTGCGCATCGGTCAGCTCTTTGTTCAAATCTGCGAGTCGCACAGTGGTGACATTGTTCTTGTCGTCGACGGCCCAGATCTGGTTATTGCGTTCGTATTGGATGCGGGCATCTTCGGAGCGGCGCATTTTGACGCTGAGTTCATCGAGTTCCGACTGCAGCCATTTGGTTGCGCCCTCGGTAGCTTCGTACCGACTCCTGTAATTTTGCGTGATAAAGTTCTCGAGGTGAGCATTGAGGATACGCGCGGCAAGTGCTGGATCGGTAGACTCATAACCGACTTGCATTAAAGTGGTATTGGGGATGCGATGGACCGTTAAGCCCCCGAGAAATGAACCAATTTCGGGCGGGAATTTTTGGTTTTTGAGACTCCCAATCGCGATCGCGTCCGATCCAGCACCGGCAAATTCCGGAGTGCCTGCCAAACCCATGCTTCGAATGGTCTCGAGTGCAAGCGTCTCACTAGTCAAAATTCGCGATTGGGTCTCGATATAGTTATCGAGATCCATAACGTAGCTATAGGGATCCATGCCCTGAAACGGCAAAATATTTGCGTTTTCGTGGTCAATTTCGATCTCCGCGCTCGCAACGTACACCGGCTTCGCCCGAAAGGTCGTAACGGTCACGATCGTGACAACAGCCACCATAAAACTTAGGATCAGCCACTGATGCTTGCGCAGGATCAGCAAGTAGTCGACCAAATGGGCTTGACGCTGGGGAAACTGGTTGAAGGAAATTCCCGAAGAAGAGGGCGGGAACACTTCTACGCTCCCATTCGACCTATATTCTCGCGGCACGATTTTGGAGTTTTCCGCCATTCGCACTCTCTAGTAATTTCCGATCCGGTAGATCGCTGCGGCAGAGGCAATGGCTAGGGACAGCTGCACGACCTGGATCAGGAACTCCTTCGAGCGACTCTGTCGGGATGTAGAGGATGTCGCTGGCGCGCAGTTGAACATCCTCCGATTGCTGATCAAGAACTTTCTTGAGATCGACCTGAGTCTCCATTTGCTTACCCTGGTCATCCTTGCGGATGATAACCGCGTGATCGAGTTTCGCGATTTTCGTGATCCCTCCGGCTAGCGCAAGCACTTTCATGGTCGTGAGCTCGGTCCGATCGTTCGCCATGACGAATCCGCCTGGCCGATTCACGGCACCCAGGACGTAGACGATTCCTGCGTGCGGAACGGTAACCACGTCGCCCGCCTGCAACGGAATGTTTTCCCGCGTGTCCCCCTTCTCCAGTAGCTCATTCAGATTTATGGTAATGATGTTCCCAGAAGCTGTCGCCGTGTCCGGAGTCTTTTCCGAATTCGCCTGTTCGGAAGAGCCTTGGGCCTTCTCCGTTGCTGCGGGGAATACCTCAGGTTTTGTACTTGGTGCGATTTCCTGATCGCCAGCTCCGGGCAGCGTTTCACTCGAGTCTGGAACAGACATCGCAGCACCCGGTGGGGGCAACGAATTCGGCTCAGGATTGGGAATCATGACAAAGGTCGAGGGATGGCCGCGAGTGACGATGATCGTCTCGCCAGCGTCGTTGCTGATGCCACCGGCTGCCGCGAGAACTTCGAGTAACGTTACATTGGATTCCGCTTCATAAATCATAGGGTGCTGGACAGCCCCCACAACAGTGATGGGCCTGCTTTTGTGCTCTTTCACCACTCACGTCGACTTCCGGGTGGCTGACCAATCCGTTTGCTTGCAAAACATCCGCGATCATTTGTTTGGCTTGGGTCTCTGTGAGGCCGACAACGTGCAACCGTGTGGGAACCAGCGGCATGCCGATCGTGCCCGCTTGGCTCACACGAACGTCTCGTGTCAGCTCAGGAACATCGAAGACCGAAATACTCAGAAGGTCGCCACCTCCGATGGTGTATTCATGGGGTGTCGATTTCGACGCTGTGCTGAGTTCACGGATTCGCTCGTTCGTCTGCTGGGGAGTTCCAACAACCGAAACATCCTGAGCGGAGGCGCACGGTACCCCGCACAAAACAAATGCAAGCGCAAAGCAGGGCAAACAAAGGCGTTGGCCCGTTAGTCTAGCTTGGACCTTTAATTCGATGGATTCCCCCTCGCCGGATTATACAATCTCGAAGCCAAAGCGCGGCTAGTGTTTTCGATCGCGTCTAGCCTGCGGTGGGTTGTCCCCCGCCCCCAGGTGGGTCGGCTGTGGGCGGACCGTAGCCAAGTGAGCGGAGACAAAAAAGAGCAGGGCGTTCGCAGGTATATGCAGATTGAAGTCTACCAGACTATGGACCAGGATCCCACAACACGCCAGCAATCCGGTGAGGTTCAGGGCTGAGCCGAATGAACTCCCTAACTCGGCCATCCCTTTCAAGGAGTTCCATATGACGGCACCGAGAAACCACGCGCAGCACAGCCCCCCTAGGAGACCAGTTTCTGCTAAAACCTCGAGGTAGTCGTTGTGGGCGTGGTTCGCAATTTTTCCGTCGTACAGGGAATCATAGGGAGGGAATACCATCTCAAAGGTCCCAAGTCCCGTTCCCAGCAATGGGTGGTCAAGGAACAGCCGCCAGGTATCTCGGCGCATAGCCGTCCTTTTCCCGGTTGACACCTCAAGCGATTGGATTCCCGCGAAACGCTCCAACACCTGTTTGACGCCAATCCAGGAGACGGCCATCACCGCGCACAGCACCACAAGTCCGCCCAACATCATGTGCTTGCTACGGACCCGACGGACCAAAAGCAACAAAAGCAGGATGAGCAACTGCACGGCAAAGCTGACAATTCCCCCGCGCGAAGCACACAAGAAAAGTGCCACGATCGGAACTAAGGTGAACAGACCCACCAAAAAAATCCTTTCCCGGCGCACCTTGCCCAGAACCAGGGGCACCAGAGCCATCGGAATCACCATCTCGGCAAATCCAGCGAAGTGATTCCGATTCACGTAGGGGCCAAATGGTATACCTCCGTAGCGCATCACGCGAAGCCAATAGAGCTTCCCGTTGAAGGTCAGATACTGAAGAATTCCAAAGATCGAGACGAAAAAACCAAGACTCATCAGAAACCAAATGTACCCGCGCCAATGATGAGTTCGGGTGTAAGCCTGAGAGATCAGAAACAGTATGATCAGGTAGGTCAACAATATCTGAAATTCGACGCGCGTGTCGTAGGTTGAAGCTGTCAGGTGAAAGGCCAGTTGCGCGAGGACTACGAGAGCGAATACACAGAGCGGCAGAAACTCCGGCGAGATAAACAGATGGTCCACTCTTTGCCTGTACTGGCGAAGGGCCCATAGCACAAGCAGAACGGCGGCACCAATCTCCAGGACTGCCTGTGACCATTCTTCGACCGCGCCGAAGGCAAAGACGGCGAAGGCCAGCAGGCAGCAGATGGCGATTCGGAAAGGTTTCATGGCGTGCGGGGCTCGGTGGGCTGAGGCACAAGGTTTACGTCGTCCACCCAGGCAGTTCCGGAGATCCGCACTTCAGGATTGTCGCTCGGCTCGCGAACCACACAGATCATGACGCGCCGGATGTCAGCTCCCGCAAGTCCAGGTTTGATCGATCCGCGTGAACGGATGGCTTCCGAAAATCTGCTGGGTGGAGACGAAAGCGCCACCGGAGCCACCCAGGGATTCGAGGCGAAAGCCGACTCCAAATGCTGTAGTGATTTCCTTTGTCTTGATCCAGCCCGAAAAGTGATACGCCGTGTTTGGTCGTACCAGTACGAGAGTGCAGGCTGCCGCTAGAGATGGATTGTGTTTGCCGTCAAACGAGAGCCTCAGCGCCTGGCTGCCGGAATGTTTATCAGCCTTGTCCAAACCAATGCTCACACCTTGCACGATCGGTTTGAATTGCCAACCAAATACGGAATCGTTGATGCCGGACTCAAAACTAGGGTCCCACACTACCGAATCTTCAAGCTGCAGAAGTGGAGGAAGACTCAGGGTAGCCACGCCCTGATCCCACACGCGGCGAGCTTCCTCATCATCTCTAGCCGCCAAAAGCCCAGAAACCAGTGGTTCGAAGTCCCTCAGTTCCAAACGCGGATGTAGCGCCAGCATTCGAGCCCAAAGGGTTTGTGCCACAGCAACTTGATTCTCACTGACTGCCTCATTGATCATGCCTAAATACGCGCTTTGTTTCGCTGGTAAAAGGCGATTCAAAATCTCATCGATATCGGGGTTGGTCCGGTAGGCCAGCGAAAACGCCAAAGCCGCACGCTGAGGATCCGCCTCTATGGCGCGCCGCAATTCTGCGTAGGCTTCGGGCTGGCTGCCCCGCCGCAAAAGAAAGTTTCCATATCGCCAGGACACATCCGCCGAGGAGGGGTAACTCTTCCTGGCTAGGAGATAAGCATCGTGGGCTTCTGAGTTTTTGCCTTCCAATTCATACTCCGTAGCCAAGTCCAGCAAGGCATCTGTATCGAGAGGATTCAGCACTATCGTCTTCCGATAGAATTGCTGCGCTAAGGCGGAGTTTGGTGCTTCCAGGTTGTTCTGCTGGTATCTTCCCAAGCGATACCAATAATTGGGATTGCCCGGCTCCAAACGCACAGCCAATTGCAGTCGCTCTGCAGTGTCCCCTTCGTAGCCGTAGCGCGCGATGGCAGTACGCAATCCAAAAAACGAGAGCCAGAACCCGATTAGCAAGGCTGCGACGACAATCAGTCCACGGGAGAGGGAATCGGAAAGGTGCAGGATCATCAGTTGTAACTCTGCCTAGCCCGCTTCGGCGATGCAAGAATAAATTGAAGGGATGAGAGTGGGAGACTGGCCGCAAACTGGAATAGTTCTGCAGACGCAGGGCCTGGGATGAGTGCAAGACAGACCAAAACCCAGCTTCGTGGGTCTGGCAGTGACAATTTTCATCTCTCCTGGTTTTGAAAATGCTATCTTTGTAGCTGTCCTTGAGGAGCTGGAATGAAGTTTTCTTTCTCCGATCGTGTTGAAGTGCCGGGGCATGTGCTGGTGCGCTTTCTTGAAAAGGAGTCCGTCTTCCTCAATCTGGAGACGGAACAGTATTACGGCCTCGATGAGACTGGAACGCGGATGTGGCAAGTGGTCACTGCGGCGCCGAGCATCGAAAGTGCTTATGCCCAGTTGTTGTGCGAATTCGACGTCGAAGCAGAGCCCCTTCGTCAGCACCTTTCGGACCTCCTTGGGAAGTTGGCAGATCTCGGTTTGTTCCAAGTCCATCATGCGAATCTGGAAGTGGATCCGACTATTTAGCTCGCTGGAGAGGCCGACGAGGAGACTCTTCCTGCGCGCGTCAGTTTTGTTGCCTCTGATTTCTATCAGCTTGAGATGGCGCGGATTTCGCGATACCAAGGCCTTCCTCGAACAGTTCCTTTCTGCTCCTTACGGATCGCAAAATACTGACGCTCAAGTGCGCGCCGTTTTAACCGCGCAAATGGTACACGCCTCGGCACGCAATGGAATCGGCGATCCTACCTGCCTCGAGATATCATTGGCCCTCTGGTGGCTACTCGCGCGACAAGGCATCGCGTCAGAATTGCGCGTGGGAGTCCGCAAGGACAAAGGAGCCTTTGAAGCACACGCCTGGGTCGAGTGCGGAGGTCAAACCTTAAGCGATCCGGAAATACATCATCACCACTTCGCAGCATTCGACGCGGCACTCGCGACGCTGCCACCTGAGCCACGATAACAGAGATGTAGAGGGATAGTCTGAGTGGGTGATGCACTTCGGGACCGGACAGTCTTCTATGAATTGCCGCGGGTCAGGACCAGCTCTGCCAGACGCCAACCAAATTGTGTAGCAATCGGGCCTTTGCTTTTGGTTCACGGTTTTTCATAGCCAATGCGGAGCCCCCATTCTCAGAAAAACGGTGCCCACTCAATTGACGCAGGTGGCGCCATATCACGTCGTCTCGATATGCGCAAAGGAACGTAGAATCTTTCCTCCGTCTCCGCCTAGTAAGCTTTCGAGTTGCGGGGTATCCGGTTGACCATTTCGAAAACTGGAATGACTTCGCAAGTTTCGCGAGACCACGTTTCGAAAGATTCCCTTAAGTGGTCACGATTGCTGGGGGAAGAGCCTTGGGGATAGAATAAAGCTCCCGCTCGGTAGCAAATGGAATTTCAACTCTAGTCGCACGACAACATGTTTCGGGAATTCAAATCCTGACCCATTGCTTAAAAGGTGTCTGATTGAGCGGAATTGTCGGCATTTTTAACAGGGACGGCGCGCCGATTGAGCCGGCCTTGTTGCAGTCGCTCGTGGATTTTCTCGCCTATCGTGGACCGGATGCCCGCGATAGTTGGATAGAAACTTCGATCGGCCTGGGCCATACCATGCTGCGGACAACGCGCGAGTCGCATGGCGAGTCGCAGCCCGCCGTTTTTGAGGGCCGGTATTGGATCACCGCGGACGCGAGGCTCGACGGACGCGCAGAGCTGCTGGCTGCACTTGATCTTTCGGAGAGCGACATCGGTCGCTCGATTCCCGACTCCGAGCTAATCCTTCGAGGTTATGCGAAATGGGGCTCGGCGTGTGTTGAACATTTGCGCGGTGATTTTTCCTTCGCGATTTGGGACGCGCCCGAGAAGCGCTTATTTTGTGCCCGCGATCAGTTCGGCATCAAACCTTTCTACTATGCTAGCGTCGGTTCTGTCCTGGTCTTCAGCAACACCCTCGACTGTATCCGTCGGCATCCTGCCGTCTCAGGACGCTTGAATGATCTCGCGATTGCCGATTTCCTTCTCTTTGACATGATCCAGGAACCTGGGGCTACCTCGTTCGCGGACATCCAAAGATTGCTGCCCGCGCATACCCTCATTTGTGGGATAGACGGCATATCACTTCGCCGCTACTGGGTGCTGCCGGTGAGCCCTCCGATTCATCACAAACAGCCGATGGAGTGCGTCGAGCAATTCCGGGAACTACTCGATCAAGCAGTCGCGGACAGGCTAAGAACGAACAACGTTGGCAGTTTTGATGAGCGGTGGACTCGACTCTCCGACCGTGGCGGCGAGCGCGCAGCGGACACTAGCGCGCAGCGGGTCCGTTTCCGGGCTGCGCGCCTATACGGAAGTCTTTGACAGTTTGATTCCGCATGAAGAGCGGCCATTATGCGGGACTTGTTGCAGAAGCGCTGAAAATTCCGATCGAATTTCAGACGGAAGAGATGGGGCTATGGAAGGATCGGAATCACGATGACGATCGTTGGCCCGAGCCATTGCATTCACCCGGGTCGGATGGGGATCTGGCGCAATTGCGCAACCTTGCTCTTCGCAACCGGGTGGCCTTGACCGGCTTTGGAGCCGATCCTGCGCTTTCCTGCCTGCTCTCAGTTCATTTCTTGCACTTACTCAAGGAGCGGCAGATTGGCCGGGTGCTTGCTGAAGCGATGCGTTATCTGACAACCGAAGGTCGCTTTTCGCGGCTGTACCTTCGCACGCGTTGGCAAAGATGGTTTGCCTCCAAGAGTCAGATATCCCATTATCCAGGATGGCTGAACCGGGACCTGGAAAAGCGCTTTGGTCTGCGCGAGCGTTGGGAAGCGTTACCCCGGGCCATCCGCTCCAAATGCAGCTGTTCGCCCAACAGCCTACGAAGCGATGGTTGACCCAGTTTGGCCATCTTTGTTTGAAGGAGGTGATTCCGGGGTCACGCGCGTCCCGGTGGAAGTTTGCCACCCTTTTTTTGATCTGCGTCTAGTGAATTTCTTGCTGGGTTTGCCTGCGCTACCTTGGTGTTCTGACAAACAGTTGCTGCGCGAGGCCGCTCGCGGTATCCTGCCTGAAGCGGTCCGTTTACGACGCAAGTCGCCCCTCCTAGCGGACCCCCTCATTGCGCTTCTTCAGCGTCCGGAGTCGGCTTGGGTCGATTCATTTGAGGCTGTCCCGGAATTGGGCCGATACATAGAGCGGGGGCTGATTCCGAAAGTCTTCGGAGAAAAGAATGCGTGGAGAGCTTGGATTCATCTGCGGCCGCTCAGTTTGAACACGTGGTTGCGGTCGAAAGGAATTATAGGGTATAAAAATGAAGGGATAAGTGTCGTGAAATCTGATACTCACAGTTCGGCAGAAGAAACTCGTACCAGAAACCTACACTTCGCGTGTACGGCAATATCGGAACATTGACCCAGGGAGTCACTTCTACTAATGGATGCATGCGTGACGGCCGTGCATGGCTTTAGGCAATGAATCTCAAGACCCACTGAAGATCCCTTCCCGAGGAACCATTGCTCTGTATCGCAAGTGGTTTATGGGCTGCGACTTAGGGCCAACATGGCTCTTCCCGGCCTTATCCTTTCGACATGATTCAGATGCAGTTTGACGTGCGGATTCGGTTGAAGGATTGGCCTACATTCCCAACACATTTACCTGAGTCGAGCGAAGTCCTCTACGCCAGTTCGCAAGGCGATACGCCGGACGAACCGAGCTTGCGTGTCGGCGTTCTCGGTAATGGGGATTATTTTGGGTTCTTTTACAGCGATGGGGTGCGATTTGCGGTCGAACGCCAGGGCCACGAGGTGTGGGCCGATTGGCCAGAAAACTACACGCTGGAAGATGCCTGCACCTATTTGCTCGGACCCGTGATTGGATACGTGTTACGCCGGCGAGGAGTTACCTGCTTGCACGCGAGTGCAGTCGCTTCGGTGAGCACGCAATTGCGCTGGCTGGAATCCCTGGTTCCGGTAAGTCCACCACGGCGGCGGCGTTTGCGCAACTCGGCTATTCGGTGATCGCGGATGACGTGGTGGCATTGGTGGAAGACGGTGAGAACTTTCTAGTTACACCGGGTTATCCTCGAGTCAACTTGTGGCCTGACTCAGTTCGTGCCTTATTTGGCTCGGAAGAAGCTTTGCCGCGGATCACACCAACCTGGGACAAGCGGTACCTGGCTCTTGGAGAAAATTCTTTTGGTTTCGCAACAAATCCGTTGCCCTTAGCGGCAATCTACCTCCTCGGCGAACGCGAGACGGGGTTGGCCGCTCCCGTTGTCGAAAAAGTTGTCGGAAGCGAGGCACTGGCAGGGCTCGTCGCCAACACCTATGTGAACTATCTACTCGATCGCGAAATGCGTTCTCAGGAGTTTGACCTGCTCAGTCGAGTTCTGGCTGGCGTCCCCATTCGCCGGGTGCGCCCCTCGGCCGACCCGTCAACTGTATTTACCCTCTGTGAGGCTATCGCTGCTGATGCGAAACGGGTGATGCTACCTATCCCGTCGAACTCGCTCGCGAAGCACGACCAATCCGATGTATAGCTTGGCGACTATGGCTCCATGGTCGCGGATCGTGTTCGTGTGGATGCTTATGCGCTAGCCCTGCGCAAAACCGTTCGCCCAGGGAGCACTCGTTCTAGAAATCGGCACGGGGCCAGGTATTTTCGCAGTGCTCGCGTGCCAGCTTGGGGCGAGCCGAGTCTATGCCATCGAGCCAAATGAGATCATTCAAGTGGCGCGTGAGGTTGCCGCCGCCAACGGCTGCGCGGACAAGATCGACTTTATCGAGGAGTTCTCCGACCGCGTGACGCTTCCCCTCCGGGCAGACGTAATCCTGTCGGATCTCCGTGGTGTAGTACCACTCTTTCAACGTCATATCCCGGCGATTGTGGATGCACGGCGCCGTTTTCTTGCGCCGGGCGGAGCCCTGATCCCTCGTACGGATACGATGTGGGCGGCGATCGTGAAGGCTCCAGAACAGTACAGTGAATTAGTGGACCCATGGGACAACAATCCGCTCGGCCACTGAACCTGCACGCGGCTCCGCAGCTCGCGGTGAACAACGCTCAGAGGGTCCGTGTCAGTCCCGACCAGCTTTTAAGCGCGCCTCAACTCTGGGCCACGCTGGACTATAGCAGCATAGAAAATCAGGTCGTCCGAGGCACTCTTGGATTGGAGGATCGAGCGAGGCGGGACGCGGCCACGGGATTCTGGTCTGGTTTGACACGGAATTGGTCGAGGGTTTTGGGTTCTCCAATGCTCCATCCGCGCCCGAAACAATTTACGGGTCACTGCTCTTCCCATGGCCGCAGCCAGTGACCTTGGCGCCCAGTCAAGTCGTGGCGGTAAGCCTCGAAGCGAAATTGGTGCAAGATGATTACGTCTGGCGATGGACGACAAACATCGAACCGCTGGAAGGATCGGGCGATCCAGCCATCAAATTTGATCAATCACAGTTGGCTGGTGAGGTGCTTTCCGCCGAACAACTCCACAGAAGGGCGGCAGATTATGTCCCGCATCTCTCCGAAGAGGGGCGCTTGCATCGAAGAAGTTTCGAACTAATGGACGGGAAACGTTTCGCTTGAGGAGATCGCGCACCGATTGGCAACGGAATTCCCGCAGCGCTTCCGAAGTTGGCAGCAGGCCTTGTCATACGCTGGTGTTATCTCGCAAGAGTACTGCCGGTAGACAGAACCAGCGACTGACTTTCACGCACTCGCCCACAAACCATAACCTCAATTTACAAATTTTGAGCCGGTCTACGGCAAACTGCCCCCGGTCTAATCGCGCCCATAAGGCCGAGTCCCTGGTGCCCCTGGCCTGAGCTGGCCGATTTGTGTTGATTCCTGTCGTCACGACACGAACTGATTCGTCTTGGTCGTATCAGTGGAAAAGTCTAACGGGGCTTAGCGACTCGGGCACCAAAGGCAAAGGCCACCCCTCGTTCCAGAGAGAGTGGCCTGAATCTTAGAACCGCAGCGGAATGGATGTAGAGAAATTAGACGTACAACAGTTTGCGTATCGCAGCGCTTATCAGCAAGGCAATGAACCCCATGCCCAGAAGCGAAATCGATGCCGGTTCCGGCGTTTTAACAGCTTCTGAGACCAGTTCACCGCCTGTTACAGACCTCATGGTAAAATCCGAGCAAAGTGGGTCGTGGCAGAAGCCTTCGACGCTATTATTGTCGGGAGGCATGATCGAAAGTTTAACGATGCCGCCGGAATTTGTCAGAGCGGCATCAAAGAGCAGAAACAGCGACGAAGTATTCGTAGCATCACCACCACTCACCCCGAGCAGCAAACCGGTGTCCGAGGAACCACCCGAGGAAACTAAGACTCGTATAGGTGGCACCAGTCAATACCGATCCCGATGTGGTCTTCACACTTATGGGATCGAACTTATTGGCAACCGCGTCATAGAAGAACGATCCGGATGCCGTCCCGCCGTCGTCAAAGGTCACACCACTCAGATCCCAGGTAATTCCATCCGCCGACGCGATGGATGGAATACCAAACACTCCATCAGCATAAAAGCTGCTATCAGAGCTTCGGAGTATCAATCGATTCATTTTTCCACCTAGAGGCACCGGGGGACAGCCTAGGTTGTTAGTGCAAGAGAATTGCCATTGAGTCTCGCTGAAAATAAACAGTTAGACGTAGATTTGGCATCCACTCATGCAGTCGATTGGACAATATTCGGAAGGATTTTTCCACTTCTGCGGGCATAAGGTGGACCGCAGAGGGCAATCAGGATGGAACCGAGTTGAATTTTGTACACACTTGCGAAAGTCGAAAATTCAACTCTCACGCACGTTAGGCCACCTGACGGTATTTGCGCGCAAGACGATAGCGGGCGGCGCAACGTCTCGAGCAGACGGTTGTGGCTGATTTGACCGTCCGCCTGCCAGTCTTCTTCGGTAGGAGAAAAAGGGAGCCGCAAAAGATAGACGGGGCCTACTTTGCCCCCTGGCATTCGTAGTCGGAACGTCACCCGTTGGCGGATCGTGGGCAGATAGATCCCCAAAGCCAGCCAGCTACAAACGTCTTGAGCCATCTGAGCGGCGCCTTTATCTCGCTTCACATCGCAAACACCTGATCGGGCAGAGGTGCGTGTAGTAGATCGACGGCGAGGCAAAGTCCCAGGTTCAACATCCGCTCCGCTCCCAATTCTTGAGCAAAACACTCACGTGCCTCCCAATCCATGCTTTCCTTTCTCGCAACTAATCCAGCCACATCTGCAATCCAACTCAAACGCTGCCAGAAATGAGTTGCCCCGTGGACGCAAATGTAGACTAACTCGTCTTCCACGGCCAAAGCAGGCGCTTCGTGACCATCTAATTGCACCTGTATGTGTCGATCAAAAAGCCTGTCAATAGGCAGCCGACGAGGAAAATAGCGCAAAGTGAAATCATTGTGCAGTTCGACGAGTAGATTTGCGCCTGGCTTCGTGAAAAGATACTGTCCGGGTATCTTGCCGGCGTCGATAGCACTGAGAGGAACGGTCGCTTCGAAGCCAGAGGCAATCATGGCTTCCGTGGCGCGGCGGATATCGCGATGGCGCACAAGCAAGTCCAGATCGCCAAAGTAACGCATCGCAGGATCTCCGTAAGCCTGCATGGCCAGGACCGGACCTTTGACGACGAGCGCGGGAATTTCTTTGGCCGCGAAACATCCCAAGAGGCGGAACAGCTCTGCCGTTAGCTTCAGCGTGGAGAATACTTGTGCGCGGTGGCGCTCCAGCAGCATTCGCTTTACATCTGCGGGCACGAAATTTGGGTCGAGCTCCCGTAGATGGTATGCGAGATGTCCTAGGACTCCGTGCTCTTCCGCAAGCAACAACAATCGAGACCAATCCCCTGTTCGAGCTAATTCCGTGAACCGCTGGGCATCGAACGCGGGAGAGGTGCACTCAAGAAGCGCACGCCATTCATCTTGAAATGAGGCGATCTCAAATGGATCGGTCAGCGCCAAAAGTCTTCTTCCTGATAATCCAGCCGTAATCGGCAATTCGACTTATCGGTGAGCTTTCTGTTCGCAGGATTAGATCTCGGAGCTAATTATTTCAGTAAATCCACTTGTGGCAAGGAATTTCGGGCTTACTTGCCTTGCAATGCCACCTGGCCTTCATCCACGCGCCCGCGTCGGCGCACATCAATTCCCAGGCGCTTGATTTTCTGGTTCAACGTGGAAAGTGGAATCAAAAATCGCTCTGCCGCATCGGTTTGATTCCATCCCGTGCGCTCCAGCATGTCCACGATGATGCGGCGCTCCACCTCGTCAATGATTTGAAACAGCGACGGGTTCGGATTGTCGGCGGCGGTTCGCGCGCCGGGCTCGCCGGGCAGTGGCGGCAAAAATTCCGAAAGCTGCAGGCGAACGCCGCGAACAATTTCCTTACTGCGCAACGATTCCGGCAGCAGATCCACGTCCACGCGTTCCTGCGTGGAAAGCACCACGGCGCGTTCCACTACGTTTTCCAGCTCGCGAACGTTTCCCGGCCAGTCGTAATCCATCAGCAGTTTCATCGCCGACGCGGTGAATTGATGCAAGGGCTTGTTGTTTTCCTGGCAGAAGCGCTCCATAAAATGCGCCAGCAGCATGGGAATATCTTCGCGGCGCTCGCGCAGCGCGGGCAAGTGCAGGTGGATAACGTTCAGGCGGTGATAGAGATCTTCGCGAAACCGCCCTTCCTTCACCAGAGAGAGCAGATCGATATTGGAAGCGGCGACGATGCGCACATCCACCTTGAGCTGCTCGGTGCCGCCCAGACGCATGAACTCGCGCTCCTGAATCACGCGCAGCAGTTTGGCTTGCGTTTCCGGACTGACAGTAGCGATTTCGTCGAAGAAAATCGTTCCCTGGTCGGCAACTTCAAACAAGCCTTTTTTGGAAGCGACCGCACTGGTGAACGCGCCTTTCACATGCCCGAAAAGCTGCGATTCCAGCAGGTCTACCGGTATGGAACCCGTGTTCACCGGCACAAAGGCGCGGTCCGCGCGCGGCGAAGCGGAATGAATCGCCTTGGCGATCAGTTCTTTCCCCGTTCCGCTCTCCCCGCTGATCAGCACCGTGGACCGCGAGGGGCCCACCTGCGCCACCAGATCGAAGAGCGTTAGCATTTTGTCGCTCTTGCCGATGATGTTCGGGAAATTGAAGCGCTGCTTCAGCGCGCGCTTCAGTTGCAGGTTCTCTTCCCGCAACCGGTGGGATTCCACGGCCTGGGCCACCTGCGCCAGCAATTCGTCGTTGGACCAGGGTTTTGTGATGTAGTCCATCGCGCCGCTTTTGAATGCCGCGCGCGCCATCTCGATGGATCCGTAAGCCGTGATCAACAGAATCGGCAGGTGGGGATCCTGCCGGTGGATCTCTTTCAACATTTCGATGCCGTTGCGGTCCGGCAGGCTCACGTCCAGCAGCAGCAGGTCGAAAGGTTCTTCGCCCAGGCGAGAAAGTCCGGATTGCCCGGTCTCCGCCATGGACACCTTATAGCCTTCGGTTTTCAGGAGGAGTTCGAGTCCCTCGCGAATTTCCGCTTCGTCGTCCACCACCAGTATCGAGCCTTTAGGCATGCACCACATTCCTTACTGCTGGGAATTCCACGTGAAACGATGTGCCGCGGCCCGGCGCAGACCGCACGTCAATTTTTCCGGCATGTTCCTTGATGATCCCGTAACTCACGGACAAGCCCAGCCCGGTTCCCCGGCCACCCGGCTTGGTGGTGAAAAAGGGGTCGAATATCTTGTGGATGTGATCGCGGGGTATTCCGTTGCCCGTGTCTGCCACTTCAATTTCCACGCTGCCGTTGTGCGCCGCCGTGCGTACTTCCAGAATTCCTCCGCTGGGCATGGCATCCCGCGCGTTCAAAAAGAGATTCAGAAAAACCTGCTGCAGCTTGTTGGCGGAGCCGCGCACCGCCGGAATCCCGTCTGTCAGGTGCTTCACCACTTGAATCTGCGACGTTTTCAGCGGATGCGCCACCAGTGATAATGTTTCCTCCACCACTCGGTTCACGTCCACGTCCGCGAGCGCGCTGGGGCCGGTGCGCGAAAAATTCAGCAGGTTGTTTACAATTTCGCTGGCCCGGAACGTCTGCTTCACGATTTTTTCAATGATGGCCTGCTTCGGATCGCCTTCGGGCATTTCTCGCGCCAGCATCTGGATGTAGTTGGAAATCACCGCCAGCGGCGTATTCACTTCGTGCGCCACGCCCGCCGCCAGCAATCCCAGCGAGGTCAGTTTTTCTGTCTGCGACATCTGCTCTTCCATGCGCTCGCGCTGCGTCACATCGTCAAACAGCAAAAGCCGCCCGATGCGTTCGCCGGACTTGCTGACCAGCGGCGTGATGGAAACGTTCAGCACCATGGCGCGCCCCTGATGCTGCAGGCGCTGTTTATAGATACCCGTAATCTGCTCGGCTTCTCCCCGATTCGATATTTCATTCACCAAGTCCACTGGCAGCAGGTTGGCTAGCGGCTGCCCCACGGCGTCTCCGCGGGTAACCTGGAAGAGTTGTTCCATCCGTGAGTTCCAGGCTTCCACGGTTCCATACAAATCCACGGCCAGATACGCCGACGTTCAGGGATTCAACGATGTTTTCGCTGAAATCCTTCAGCCGCGCCACTTCGAAAGCCTTCTGTTCCAGCGAGGTATACAACTGGGAGTTGTCCAGCGCGATGGCCAGGTATCCGGCAATGGTTTGCACCAGTTCCACGTCGTCGCTGGAAAGAAAATCTCCATCCACGGTCTTGCCAAGCCCCAGAAATGCAACGGTGTGTTCGCGAATCCGGCAGGGCATAAAATAATTCAGATCCAGTTGCTCGATAGCGCGGCGCACGGAGTCAGAAACATCCGGTACGTTGCGCGAGGACTCGAAGAAGATGGTGTTGTACGCAAATTCCGGGTTGGCCGATTTCAGGAAGCTCAGATCCAGCCGCTCGCTGAGCCGCACGCCCATCGAGCGCGCCAGCCGCATTTCTCCGGGATTCTGCGCGTCCTCCACAAAAATCGCCAGGCGATCCACCAACAATGTTTGCGAAACGCGATCCATCACCGAGCCGAGCATCGGCTCCAGCCGCACTTCGTTTGTCAGCGTGCGTCCAAATTCAATCAGTGTGCGGCGATAATCCAATCGGTCGCGATAAAAGAAACGGTCCAGGCGCCCCTGAATGCCTTCACGAAACGGCTGAAACAGGAATGCCGCCACCACGATCGCGATCATGCCCCCGACGGACCCAGTGGTCTGCTGGTGAAAGATTTCCGCGATCAGCGCAACCAGTCCAAAATAGACGCCCGCCACGGCCGCAGTGGCCGCGGTATACGCCAAGCCCCGCTTGAAAATAATGTCCACGTCCATCAAGCGATAGCGAATGATGGCGTAACCAAAGCACAGGGGAATCAGTACCAGGCTGAGCGCGGAAAATTGCATCCAGGAAAGCGTCGCCGCGTCGAAAAGGAACGGCAGAATGTAGAGCGCCGTAAACGGCACGCTTCCGGCCAGCGTCCCCCCGGTGAGCCATTTCAATTGTTGCCGCAAAATGCCGGACCGCGTGCGTCGGAAGCTGATGTAGAAAATCGCTCCTGCGGCGAGAAAATAGAGCCCCAGGAATCCAAGTTCCAGCTGATCCAGCGCCACGCGAGACCGCGTGGTGGGCACGAATCCCATCGCGTTCTCCGCCGCCAGGATGTGCACCACCAGCAGCCCCAGCGGCGGCGCATAGACCGCGGCGAATTTCATCAGGGATTTCCGCGGAGATTCCGGCCGTTCAGGGAAGACCAGGGCAAAATGGAGCAGCAGCGCGGGGGCCAGCAACCGCGCCGCAACGCTCGCCCAATACACTTCCAGATCGAAGGCGTCCAGCTTGCCGCTGTATTGGAACGAGTACAAAACAAACGACACCAGGCAGAAAACATAAAAATGCACTGCCCGGGGCGCATTCCAGCGGCGCGCAAAAATAAACAGGCCGATGAAGAGGTAGAGCAGGCCAACAACGCGCAGGTAATTTTCTACGCTGATGGGTTTGTGCGGCGGGGTGGTGATCAGGCGGGTTTCAAACTCTTCGCCGTTGCGTTCCAGTTTGTAGCGAAGTTGCGTCCATTGCCCGGCCCGATAAAGGCGTCGCGCGACATGCGCCGCTTTCGGCACCGGCACATCGTTTATCGCCAGCAACACGTCGCCGGAACGAATTCCGGCCGCGGATGCCGGTGAATCCGGTGCTACCTTCCAGGCTTCCACGCCGGAAGGTCCGTCGGACCAGGCCACTCCGTCGTCCACCAAATCGTAGCGGGCGCGTTGCAGGAAGTTGTACCAGGAAAAGACAATGGCAGCCAACGTCGCCAACGCCAGGACGACTGCACCCACACGCACGCGGAGTTTTTGTCGCATCGCAGCCCTAGACGGCAAACACCCTATCGAATTGGAAATTGCTGCAAGTCATCTTCCAATCTTCGGTAGATTCCGATACCGACATCTAGATGCAAACACAGTACTTATGGATGTATGACTTCAGCAGGGCGGGTGGTATCCAATTTATAATAGGGTGGCTACGGCTTTTAAGAGGTTCTTTCGAACCTAAAATTGCAGACTCAATCCCCCTCGAAAACTCCGGAAAGCGGGCACCAGCAGGATTTGGCCATCCCTCGTATTCACTGAGACGTATCCCTGGGCAAGGAGGTTATCGCATTCCGCGTTCGCTTCCCATCGGCCGAATAAAATCCGCGGCAATTGTTGCCGAACGCCAACGTTCAGAAACGGGCTGACCTGGTATTCCGCCTCGCCATAAGGATCCACTCGTGTCAACGCAGGCGCGTTGATCCATTTGTAGCCTACCGTCAGGTGCGTTCCGCTCTGCGGAATACGTGAGGTGATGCTGGCGGCCACTGATTGACGCTGCGCAGTGCGCAACCCGTCGCGCAGGCCACCGTCTATTTCGGCCACCGGAACCAGAGCGCCAGAGAGCGCGTAGATCGCGGTCACTTCCAGGTCGTCGTTGATTCGTTCCCGCAAAGCCACTCGTCCGCCCCAGTCGCTTGTGGATCCACCATCGTAGGCAAACCCTTTCGAATAGAAATCCTGGAAATATTCCTCCGCCGGCAAACCATTCCCCTTGCCGAATAGGGCGACGTGGCTGTAATCGTCGTGGAACGCGGCAACCTGGAAACTTCCGCGCGCTCCCATTTTTCTTCCCACAGCCATTTCTTCGTGGCGGCCGCTTTCCAGGACTGGATGTCCGCGGCGCATCAGCAACGCTGGGAAAGTATCCAGTTGATTCAATGCATCGGCTAGAACGCTGGGAGCGTCCACGCCTTCCAGCTCGGAGGTCATCAAATCATTCGGCATTGCCCCGTTCGGCAACGCTGCGTAAATCGTGTCCATGGACCAATTGGTGGTCAGCCGGGTCTGTAGCCGGACGCTGGCGCGCAGATCATGCGCCGCCATTCCCAAGCCGACCAGCACGTATTCTCCGCTTGCGCGCACCAGAAACCGGTCGCCCAGGGCCAGGCTTTCGCTCTGATCCAGGCGCACGCCGCGGAAGGTTAATCCACTTGCGCCTAATTTTGCCTCGCGCAGCACCAGCGTGCTCGATGGTCCATTTTCCGCGGATCCGGTGGGCAGCCAGACCGTGGCGATTCCGCCGGCGGGAGATTCATCATCCGGCGTGAACTGGCCCGCAAAAACAATGTGATCGTTCCCGTTGATTTTTTGATCGTAGGCGAACGCTGTGCTCGGCGCCGCCGCAACATTCGAAACCGATCCCGGCCGCCGCGCGCCATCCGTCAGCGCCACGATTCCCAGCGGGCGCTGGATGTGTTGCTCCACGACCACGGAGGACATGATCGTACCCGGTGGGTCGCTCTCATTCCATTGCAGGACCGGGCGCAATCCCGGCGCGGACCGCAACGCCCACTTCCAGTCGTCGGGTTCCGCTCCGCTATCCGTTGGAGGCCGGCGCAGCTGCTCGATCGAAGCGAACATCGATTCCAGTTGAATGCGAACCGTGGTGGTGAGGCTGGGAGAAATTTGAATGTGCTTCTGCAGATAAGGCAGGTAACCCGCCAGCGTGACCCGCACGGTATATGCGCCGGGCAGCAACTTCTCGCCGTTGAAAATTCCTTGTGTGTTGGTGAAGAATTCGTAGGTGGAGGAAATCCCCGGCGTTTCCGGGATGATCGCTACTGATGCGCCCAATTGCGGAATGCCGGTGGAATCCCGCACGAATCCAGAAAGAGTTCCTGGTTTTGGAGTGAGCTTGCTGGAACCCTGCGCTGCTGCTTGCTCCGCACCGCCGGTCACACCCAGAGTGAAGGTCAATAACACTCCCAAACACAGGAGCGGACTGTGCTTCACCCTATTACCTCCCTGGTGTAACGTTCGCCGCGGTCTTCTGGTCCACCGGATTCTTCACGCTGAAGTCGGCCGATCGGGAGATCGTGACGTTCGCTATCAGGTCTGTCGCGTTAACGTCGAGAGTATACTTCCCAGGAGCTACGCTGGCTAGTGGCAATAATCTCTCGATGGTCACCTGGTCGCCCGTTTCCTTCAGGTCCGCCGAGGTCAGCTTGAACTGCATCCCCTGCACCGGCTCGTTGCCCTTCTTGATGGTGAAGACGAACGACGCGCTGTTCTTGTGCGTCTTTTCATCGGTCTTCAAATTGTAAATCTGCAAATAAATACCAAGCTTGTCCGCGGTCGTAAAATCCCCATCCAGGCGCGGCCGCACTTTTGTTGAGCCCAGCACAAATTGTCCGGTGCCGATCTGCTTGGCCGGCACGTGCTCGATCTGGTCGGCCAGAATCAGCGAACTCGCCTCCAGCTTTTCGTCCTCATACCGGGGAACCGCCAGCCGCGTGTTTACCGCGCCCACGTTTCCGCTGTTCACGTCCTTGATGACGATGTCCAGGCGGTAAAGTCCCGGCCGCAACGGCAAGGCTTTCTGGTAAACCGAGGACTGCTTCTGCGAAAGTTTGTAGAGCGATTCGGGATAATCGCGCGTCAGGGGATCTTCAAACGTCTGCACCACGCGGCCGGTCAGCGTACTTACGCGCCCAAAGATGTTGAGTTCCGCGGTGTAGACGCCGTCCTTGTCCTTGAATTGCAGTTGCGTGTTTGGAATCTGCACGCTCACGGGGACCAGCACTGTGTCGTTGGTGATCTTCAGAAAATCGGTCCGGTAATTAAACTTCAGATCGTCTCGCACCATGCGCGACGTCACCAGCGCTTCCAGGTCCTTATATTTCACTTCCGGCGGGCGCTGCACCTTCGCATAAAGTTCCAGGCGCGTGAATTCGTTCATGCTGGCGGGCTGCCCGCCAAGCGCGGTTGGCAAATGCGTGCCGTCAGAGCGCGTAAACCGGTCCGTTTTCGAGGCCATGCCCATGGATTCCATCAAGCTCAAGCCCGCGCCGGGCACATACAGCAACGCGTCTTTTTCCGACGGGTCCATCGTCAGGTGATACTCGCCGGAACCCGAAGGATCCACAAATTCCAATTCCACGTTTTCCTGAATGCCCTCAAGGTACCGGTACCTCCAGCGTTCCCAGGGATAAGTGGTCGTCGAACCGCCGCCTTCACCCATCGGACGATCGTAGGTTCCGCCCGTGGGATGCGATTCAATTTCATCCGGCGCACCCCAGATGATGTAAATCCGCCCACGGTCTGTCTTCCAACCCGGAATACCGGAAGCATAATGTTCATTGGCGTAGGCAATCCGGCGATAGTGCTCTTCCTTGAAGTCATTGTCCGGCATATCCGGATTGCTGCTGCGGCGCAGCCAGAACTGCTCGATAAACTGCTCGCGTTCTTCGTTGGTTTGCAACTGCAGGAAGGCGGACCGCTCTTCCGGGGAAATAATGTAGATCACGTCTTCGTTCAGCCAGGTCTTGAAGGAGTTGTCCAGCTCCTTGTACGTCTTCTTCATCTTGCCTTTTTGATCTTTGGTGAGCTTCTGGGCCTGCGGAGCAGCCGGCGGATTCGGATCGGGAGCTTGTGGTTGCTGTGCGGCGAGAGGGAGGGTGAGCAAGGCGTAGGCGGTCAGACCGGCGGCAAGTCTTCGAAACTTCATAGGCATGGAGACACCCTCACAGCTTATGGATTCTAAACCCCTGGACTGGCCCCGTCAAATCGGGAATCTTGTTCATTTAAAGACAGTTATGCCCGATGCCCGTTAGACGGATAAAGGGTGGGTCTGCGTTGCCTGGAAAAAAGTGTTCCGAAAAGAAAAGCGGGCCTATTGCACGCGGTGGTTCTGGACTTCAGAGACTACCAGGGCATCGAAGATGGCCAACACATGCCGCCGGTATTCCAACATGCGGGAAAAAACACTGCGGAGTTGCGGCTCGCGCTCGGCTTCGCGGTGCCATTTGGCCAGAACTGTGGGGGGTACCTCAATATCCTGGCGCAGTTTCTCCGCGGAATGCCCCCTGAGGAACAGCCCGTAGAAAAACGCCGCTTCGCGCTGCGGATACTCCAGATCCACAGTGATCTCGGCCGGCAGGTATGTGGTCATCGTCGCCATGGAAAAATGCAGTTTACTCAAAATCGCTTTCGCGTCAAGTAGGACTCCCGGATTTGTGCGCCCGGCTGGTCAACACCCCCTCCCAGCCCGTTGCAACCCGGCCGCCCTTGACCGCTTCCAAACGGCATAGGATGCTTAAGGCCATGGGGAAGTTACCAAACTCGTTCGCCGGCCGCACCGTCGGCCGTATGCTGCGCTTCGGGGTTTTGCGTGGCCTGCGCTCCGTGGAAATTGACCCGGAAGAGTTCCGCCAGCATCTGGCGGATAAGCACAATCTTTGGATTCCGCACTTTGGCCGCATGCGCGATGTTCCCATCGAACAGATTGATGCCATTGCCAAGCGCCTGATTATGGATGCGCAGCGCATCGCGCTTGCTCAGGGCGCGGGCTTTGGGCTGGGCGGCATGATCACCATTCTTCCCGATGCCAGCCTGCTCACCATCATCACCTTGCGGTTGATCCAGCGGCTCTGCCTGCTCTATGGGTTCGTGGAAGACGATACGGAGCGCCGCGCGCAAATGTGGATTGCCGCCGCCGGCGCCGCTGGAATTGATCTGGGCAAGGATCTTGCGGAAAAGCAGCTTGCGGAAAGGCTGGCGCCGCGGATTGCGGGGAGCCTGGCTGTCCGCATCGGAGAAGAGAGCGCGGAAAAGTGGGTGGGCCGCATGGTGCCGCTGGCCAGTTCCGCCATCGGCGGCGCGCTGAATTACACCTTCGTCCGCACCTGGGGCCGCCGCGTCCAGCGCCATCTGCGCGATAAGCATCTGGCGGATCGTGCTTCCGCCGCCCTGCCGTTGGCTTTTGTCAAACCGCTTCCGATTCGTTAGCTGCGGTCTGTTTGTGGAAAGACCATGAACCATCAGCCCTTCCTGTTAGGCGTCAACTACCCTTGGGTTCATTACGCGCAAGACTTCGGCATAACTCCTCTGGGTCATCAAGGAATCTCCCTGCCGGAAAATCGTTCTTCGGTGGGTGTTGAATTTGCGCGCATTCGAGATTGCGGCGCAAAAGTGGTGCGCTGGTTCCTGTTTGGCGACGGCCGCGGCGGCTTCACTTCCGTAAAAGGCATTCCCCAACACCCCGACGAATTCTTGTTCGCGGATGTCGCCGCCGTTCTGGAGCTGGCCCGGCAATTTGGATTACAACTTTGTTTTTCGCTGATCGACTATCTCTGGTTACAGGATCGCACGGGCATGCAACTGCCCCATGCTAATCAGCAGACAATGCAGTTCGCCGCTGGGCGCGAGGCGTTTCTTCACCGCGTCTTGATTCCACTGTTTCGCGAATTTCAGCAGCACCCCGCTCTTTTTGCCTGGGAAATCGCCAACGAACCGGAGTGGGCGATCCGCGAATTCCAACGCGCACCCGCCGCGAAAATGCGTTTCGCGGATTTTCGCGCCTTCGCCGCGGAGGCCGCGGAGGCTGTCCGCGAATTCGCCCGTGTGCCCGTAACGCTGGGCTCCGCTCGCCTGGATTGGGTGCGCGCGTGGACTGAGCTTGGGCTGGATTTCTATCAGGCGCATTACTATCCGGCGCAGGGTCTGGATCCAGGCACAGATTTGGCGCGCCAACTCCACTCGCTTGGCCCGCTCGACAAACCTCTCTGGCTCGGCGAACTTCCCGCGCGGGCTCCCCGCGCCTCGGACTATACGCTGGAATCCGCGCTCACTCGCTGCCTGGAAAACGGCCTGATGGGAGCTGCCGTCTGGCGTTGGTCGCTTCCCGAAGAAACCGGAACGGATGTGCAAATCGGCGCGCTGAACCCGGAGATTCTCACCACCTGGAATACTTCTTCCCGAGCGAAGTCCGCCGTCGTTTAATAGACGCCAGGATATTTCATGCCCTCTCGTTCAATTCCCGCTTCCACGCGCTGCCTGAGTGCTGTGATTTTGCTGCTGCTCCTGGCCGTCACGCCAATTCTTTTTTCCCAGGAAGCCACCGATGATGCAGACCTTCGCAAGCAACTCGCGCTGGGTGAAGGTCTGCTGGGCAAGACTCCCGATCGCGCCGCGGTCCAATATTTCCTCGCCGGCACGCACGCGCTTCTGCACGAACCTCACGAAGCCATCGGCAACCTGAAAGACTGCATCCTGGCAAAAGAGGGATTCGATCCCACCCATGATCCCTTGTTCGTTGGCTTGAAATATTCCACGGAATTCCAGCACCTGACCGATTTGGCCCACAAGGATTTTCCGGAGGTGACCCGCGCGCAGCTTGCCTTCGTTGCTCCGGAGAAAAATCTGATTCCCGAAGGCCTGGCCTACGATCCCACGCAAGACGTTTTTTATCTGAGCAGCCTGCACCTGAAAAAAATTCTGCGCATACCCCGGCAATACCCGGACGGCATCGACGATTTTGTGCCCGCGGACCGCTACCATCTCCTGCCTGTCCTGGGCATACGCGTGGACCCCAATGACGACTCGGTCTGGAGCGCATCCTGGCTCGACAATGGCCCCACCGAGCTTCTTCATTTCGATAGAAGCGGTGCGCTGCTCGGCCGCTTTTCCCTGCAGGACGACGCCAAGCACGGTTTCAACGATCTGGTTGTGCTTCGTGATGGCTCGGTCTACGTGACGGACACCGCCGGCAACCGCGTCTATCATTTCGATCCAAAATCCAAGACCTTTCAGGCATTGTCTTTGAACCGCGTGATGTTCCAACCTAATGGAATCGCCGTCTCAGACGATCAGCAATCCCTTTTTATCGCCGACCAGTTCGGCATCCTTCGCTTCGATCTCAGTTCCGGCCATTCCGCGGAAATCGCTCCCGGGCCACTTGGCACGCTCGCGGGCGCGGATGGCCTGTATTGGCACAAGGGCTCGTTAATCGCCGTTCAGAATGGAATCGGTTCGCCCCGCATCGCCGCCTTCCAGATTTCTTCCGACGGCCTCCATGTCTCCAAGGCGACCGTTCTCGAATATCGTTCCATGTTCACCACACTTCCAACCACCGGCGCGATTCGCGGCGACAATTTCTATTTCATCGTCAACAGCCAGATCGACAATTTGAACGGGGATCGCATACTCGATACCACCACGCTGGCGCCGGTGCGCATTGGTGTTCTCACCCTGCCTTGATACTCGGTCCGTTATTTCTTGTGGCAACTCTCTGGAATTTCGCGCTCCGCCGCCGTAAAGTGGAGAGAGCTGTGGGATTGAAATGGAAAGGGGTTTCCATGAACGCGTTCCGTAAACTCTGTGTCGGTGGATTTCTGCTGGCCACGGCTGCTGGCTTGCTGGTTCTTCCGCAATTCGCCGCGTCACCAGCGCAACAAATGCCAGCCATGGATCACACCGCGCAGGCCACCGACGAGGCCACACCCGCTTTCCACGCCAAGCCGCCGCAGGACGCGCTGCCGCCGACGATGGAGCCTTCCCTCTTTACGGACGTTCAAACCTTCAACGCCTACGTCCTCGCCGGCCGCATCAAGAAAGTTCTCTACCAGCAGCCTTGCTACTGCCATTGCGACCGCAGCCAGGGCCATGGCAGCCTCCTCGACTGCTACGTCAGCCGCCACGCCACCGGCTGCGATGTCTGCCAGAAGGAAGATTTTTACGCCTACGAACAGACGCACCTGGGCAAGAGCCCGGCGCAAATCCGCGAGGGAATCATGCGCGGCGATTGGCAAAAGGTAGACACCGCGAAATACGCGAAGAGTTACCTGCCGGCGCAGCACGCTCCGGCGAACTAGCAACGAACCCCGCTATCACGTCATGGCGCGAAACGCCGGCGACTTCTTTTCTTCGCCAGCACGGCGTCGCCTTTACCGAACACCTTTACGATTATGTGGATCACGGCGGCACCGCCGAATCCGCGCGGCAGCTTGGCGCGGACGAACACGCCGTCGTCAAAACCCTGGTGATGCAGGACCAGGACGCGAAGCCGCTGCTGATCCTGATGCACGGCGATCGCGAAGTGAGCCTGAAAAATTTCGCCCGCCAAATTGGCGTCAAGAAAGTGGCTCCCTGCAAACCGGACGCGGCCCAGCGCCACACTGGCTATCAGGTAGGCGGCACCTCGCCCTTCGGCACGCGCAAACCGATCCCGGTTTACGTGGAACGCTCCATCCTTGCTTTGCCGGCTATCTACATCAACGGCGGAAACCGCGGCTTCCTGGTCGAACTCTCCCCGCAGGTGCTCCCCGAACTACTCCACGCTCAACCGGTCGATTGTGCGGCAGGAGGGTGATCGCGAAGCTTGCCGGATCGGCTATGGAACTCTGATAACAATCCACAGTTTACGAACCCCTGAACCAAAAAAAGGCGAGCCGCTGGTTGGCTCGCCCTTTTCCTGACTACCTAAAAACTACCAGATAATCTTCAACCCCAACTGGAGGTGGCGTGAGCCGCCAGAACCAATTACCGGGTTCGAAGCCCACACATCGGGCGTTCCCCGAACTTCTCCGAATCCGCTGGAATAGAGATTCTTGCGGATCGAACTGGTGGACATCAACGGATGATTCAGCACGTTGAACGCTTCTCCGCGGAACTGCAGCTTGAAACGCTCGTTCAATTGCCATACCTTCCCGACGGAAGCATCCCAATCGTAAAATCCAAAGCCGCGAAAAATGTTCCGGCCCATGTTTCCATAAGTTCCGGGCGCGTTGGGATAGAGAATCGTTCCATTGATGCTGAAGCATCCGCCGTTGGCTTCCAGCGATTCCTCCAGGCCGGGATTTCCGTTAACGGCTCGTTGGCATTGAGAATTGCTGGGATCGAGGAGCGGAAACGGATTCCCGTCTTTCGTAAACTTCACTTCGGAAGGTGGACCCAGAATGTTCCAGCGGTCATTCCCTGCGTTGAATTCGCCCTCTCCAGTAGCCGTGAAATCATTTCCGGCATCATAGAACTCAATGGGATAACCTCCCTGGAGTGTCACCAGGCTGGTGACCTGCCAACCTTCCAGCATCTGCGCCCAGGACTTGCGGCCGGGAATTTCATAGGTCGCCGAGAAAGTGAAGCGGTGCCGAATATCATAATCACCGCTGGCTTTCTCTGCCACGTAGTCCAGGCTGTTTTGCGGCACATCGGCAAGATTGCTGGTCGCGCCCGCGGTATCTATGGCGTGGGCAAACGTATAGCCCGCCAACAGATACAGCCCCTTCGAATAGCGCTTGGTCAGCGTCACCTGAAGGCTGTTGTAGCTCGATGTGGATTGGTTGGCCAGATAGTTGAAGAATCCAAGGTAAGGATAGCAAGGCCCGCCGGTGCCGAGCCCTCCTTGCACCGAGGTCGGACAATTCGTGGTATAGGGTCGGGCAAGCTGTTCCGCAATGATGTTCGTGCCGTCGAAGTCCCCCGGTTCATACAACGGATTTTGCACCACCAGGCTCGGATCAGCCTGGTTGGGATCCGTGATGCTATAGAGTTTCACGCCGCGATTCGCAACATAAGCAACTTGCAGCACCGTATTGGGAGTCAACTGCTGCTGCACGTTTAAATTCCAATTCAACACGTAAGGCGTATTCAGCTTTGGATTGACTGCAAATACGCCGCAGGGCACGTCTGTGCTGCACGTGTTGAGTCCGGTAGAGTTCACGTCCGGAAAAATTGGTGGCCCGGTCGTGTTCCAGTTGAGCTGGCTGGGATCCCCCCCAGACACATAGAAGGACGTTAAATTCCCCACACCCGGAGTAACCGTTTGCGAGCCGTCTGTGTTGTTGGTGACCTTCGTCAAACCACTAGGATTCAAATTCAGTCCGCCGCCGCTGAACATGAATGTGCGAATCGCAGGCTCAACGTAGATCATGCTGAAGCCCGCACGCACCACGGTCTTTCCATTCCCCATCACGTCCCAAGCTACTCCCAGGCGGGGAGAAATGTTGTTGTAGTTCGTCTGGTAAGGCTGGCTGATCCCTTGCCCCACCTGGACGAGCCCCTGGCTTGGCGTGAAATTCGCCAGCAGGTTGTTGGAATCCTTAATTGGATATGTCACGTCATAGCGCAGGCCGAGATTCAGAGTAACCTTCCTGCTGATTCGGTAGTCGTCCTGGGCAAACAGGCCAAAGCCTTTCATGGATACGTTTCTGGAAGGATTTCCATACTGCAAATACCAGGAGCGCACATCGCCGGCGATGTAGTCTTCCAAGTAGTGGAAGTCCACTTCTCCACGGCCTTCCGTGGCGCGCAGATAATCCACTCCGCCCCAGGTGTAGATGCCGCCGAACTTGAACGAGTGCTTTCCTTTCGTATACGTCACGGTATCCGAGATGTTTTGCGTGTGGCTCGGGGTCGTCCACAGTGGCCAGCTATAGTTTCCACCGAGGGGATCCATGTCCGATGTGCTCTCGTAAATGCTGGGAAAACCAAACAGGTTCGGGTCAGTGACTCCAGTATTAAGGCCATAGGTTGTCGGATTGACGTTTGCATCGACGGGCTGAATCTTTTCGTAAAAACTGTTGTAACTGAAGCGCAAGTCATTCGTAAGCTGCGAATTCGGGACATACGCCCAGTCCCCACCGATTACCATCGTTATAGGTTGCGCCTGGCTGAGCCATTGGCTGGCCACGGGCTTGGCGTCTTCTTCAATCTGGTTGCTGTTGGCGTAGATGAAGCGCCCCGAGATTACGTTTTTATCGTTTGGATGGTAATCAATCTTGAACACTAGGTTATCCGCGCGGTTGATGTTGTTGAAATCCGTCCTCATCGTGGCCGGATCGGACGAACTGACGGTTAGCCCTGGATTGATCGGAAAATATTTCACTAGGGCCAAACTCTGCGCGTTACATGTAGAAGGAAGCGGGGTAATTCCGCAGCCTGCTGCGTTGGCCGCGTCCACGATGCTGTATTCGGTTGGATCGAGATCCAGGGAGGGGTCCAATCGCCCTATCAGGGAGCTTGTGACCGGGGTATCGACTGTGAGCGGGTTCCCCACTTTGCTCCGCACGCCCTCGTAGTTGGCAAAGTAAAACAGCTTGCCCTTTACGATCGGCCCGCCGATCGAGGCGCCAAACTGGTTCAGGTTCAACGCAGACATTTGCGTCGGGCTGGGATTGAAATAGTTTCGCGCATCGTATGCGTTGTTGCGGTTGAAATAATAGGCCGTGCCGTGAACTCTGTCCGTGCCGGACTTGATGCCGATATTTACTACCACGCCGGGTTTCTGCCCGTAATCGGCTTGCGGTTGTTCCTGGGTATTGAATTCCTGAATCGCGTCGAGGGGCAGCGTGCTGGCAGGCGTGCCGGAGATGCCCGCATCATTGACGACCGTCTCGCCATAGTAGATGTCGTTGTCGTTGGCGCCGTCGATTATGAAATTGTTGGCATCGGGCCGCATTCCGTTGGAAGTGAGGGTATGAAATCCTCCGCCCGGATCGCGTTGCACGCCCGGGTGCAGCGGCAAAAGGTTCTGGAAATCGCGCCCTTGCAGCGGCAGTTCATTGATCGCCTGATTCGAAAGCACGCCATTGAGCACTGCGTTGGACGTTTCCGTCAGCGGCACCACGTCCGTCACTTCGATCGTTTCCGTGATCGCCCCAGGCAGCAATTGAAAATCAATCTTGATGTCGTTCGCTACCTCCACCTGGACGTTCTCGCGAACCACGGACTTGAAATTACCCGCCTCCGCCTTCACCGAATAAATTCCGGGTTCAATGTCGGTCCCCACGTAATTGCCGTCGGTGTTCGTCTGCAGATTCCGCGCCACGTGCGTCCCGGTATTCTCAATCGTCACCTTCGCGCCGGCGATCGCAGCCCCGGACGAATCCGTCACCTGCCCGCTGATGCGCCCGCGGTTCGATTGCGCAAGCGCTCCCGATGCCAGGCAGCAGGACAACCCTGTTGCCAAAATCCAAGCGAAATAACGTTTCATAAGCCCCCCATGGAAGGTTTTTACGGACCGGGAACGCGCAGTTGTTCGCATGCGCGCACCACACCTGGAGAATCTGGATTTCGCGAACATTACAGACCGGATTGCCGCGAACCTGTGGATACCTGCTCAGTGATTTGTGTGCGGCGTCTGAGGAATAAACAAATTCCTAATGATGGCATTACGAGTATCCCCGGTACTTCTCCTCTATCGTTGCGACGCAGTATGTTGGGCGGGGTGCGGGAAGTCAACGAAGAACATGGATTTTTTGTGAGGAACAGCTAATCCTATACGATTCTGCAAGTGTGATGGATATAAATGCGAAAATTTCCTTTGCCGCCTTGCGGCGCACCGTATACTCGAAAAATGATTTCAAACTCGCGCAATCTTTATTTTATCCGTCAGGCGTCGCTTGTTTTTATCTTGCTTTCTCCACTTGCCCTTTCCGCGCAGGCAAAATGGAAATATTTCCGCACCGGCAATCCCGCGGACAGCGCCGCGCAGCCTCGCGGCGGCATCGCGCTGATGGGCGGCGGCTCCAAACAAGACGCCGCTTTCCAATTCCTTTGTGAACGCGCAAACGGCGGAGATTTCCTGATTCTCCGCGCGGACACCGAAGACGACTACGCCCAAAAGGTAAATCAACAGATCAAGGCCATGTGCCCGCTGAACTCCGTTGCCACAATAATCTTTGCGAGCCGCGAGGATTCCGACGATCCAAAACTTCTGCCAATCCTGGATCAGGCGGAGACCATCTATTTTGCCGGCGGCGATCAATCCAATTACGTCCGCTTCTGGCAGGACACTCCCGTTGAGGAAGCATTGAATCGCCACATCGCCGCGGGCAAGCCAATTGGCGGCTCCAGCGCGGGCCTGGCGATCCTCGGCCAATTTTCGTTTGCTTCGATCATTGACACCATCCACTCCCCCGAAGCGCTCGCCGATCCGTACGGCAATAAAGTCACCATCTCCCGGGATTTTCTGAATATCCCTTTGCTCACCGGCACCATCACCGACACGCATTTCGTGAAACGCGATCGGCTCGGCCGCTTGCTCGTTTTCATGGCCAGGATTTTGCAAGATGGCTGGGCGGATCGTGTCCGCGCCATCGCCGTGGACGAAGATGCCGCGGTCCTCGTGGAGCCGGACGGCTCCTCAAAAGTGGTCGGCGGCGCAGCCTATTTTCTGGAGTCCACCCGACCTCCGGAAGTCTGCCGGAGAAAAACACCGCTGGAGTTCAAAAATATCCAGGTGCACAAAAATATGGCGGGACAATCTTTCAACCTGAAATCGTGGAGCGGCCAGGGTGGCGAAAACTACGCGCTCTCCGTCGTCGGCGGCAAAGTGCAGACCACCGGCACCACTCACGCTACCTACTAACGCTGAACCTCAGCGGCCGTGGCGAAGATAGGCATCCGTCTTGTTCAGCCAGTCTTCGCGCGGCGGATCGAATACGTCCAGGTCCAGCGTATCTTCCAGCGCCCAGGCTTCATGCGGCATGTTGGAAGGGATGCACAGCACTTCGCCGGCGTGCACCACGATCTCTTTGCCGTCGATCGCAAACTTCAGCGCGCCTTCCAGGATGTAGGTGACCTGTTCGTTGTGGTGCTGGTGCTTCGGCACGTGCGCGCCCTTTTTCATGAACACGCGCGCAAGCATCAGCTTGTCGCCCACCACCATTTCGCGGTCAATCAGGTCGTTCAGTTTTTCCCGTTCCACCTTGTTCCACGGGATGTATTTGCATTCTGTCTTTTCGCTCATAGGGTCTTGTCTCCATAAAGCCGCGCGGCATTGTCGTGCAGATAGTTTCGTGCCAGCTCCATCGCTTTGGCCTCGCTGAACGCGCCTTCGTCCACCAATTCCGCAAGCGCGGCCGCCAACCCGGTGCGCGTGGTGCGCGCCGCCAGCCACATGCTCTCTTCCGCGCCCAGCGCGTCATTAAAGGGAAAGGCGTCGGAACCATACATCATCTTGTCTGGATAGAGCGTCAACAATTGCTTCAGCACCATCTTGAATTGCGACGGGTAGAGCATTTCCGACTGGAACGAAGTATCCAGGTAAACGTTTTTCACCGCCGTCAGCAGCGCCGCCTCGCGTTCATAAGGCCACCCGCCGTGAATCAGCACAAACTTCACGTTTTTGTAGCGCGCATCGCGCACCACGTTTTCCAGATTCAGCACGTTCCCATTGCGCAGGCTGAAGTAGTCGCCGATTCCCACGCAGGTGTGAAAGTGCATCGGCAGGTGCAGCTTTCCGGATTGGTCCACGATCCGCCGGAAAATATAATCCTGGAACGTCCGGTATTCTTCGGCCGTCGGCACGCCACCCGCGCGATATTTGTTGTAGATGGATTCCGCCGTCTCGCGCGAAGGATCGGTGAAATACAGGGTACGGAAATAGGCCGCCTCAAACTTGATGGCCACACCGCCGCGCTTCTGATTCTCCGCCATCGTTTTCTGCACGAAATCCACATAGCCGCTCAAATCCGCCGGCAATCCCTCCACGCCCTCCTGTTTCTTCCAGCGTGCGAGCATTTTTTCCTGCAGCGGCACATAGACGCCCATGTCCGGCGTGCTGGCCGCCTGCGCGCTGTTGTCGAAGGGATAGAAAAACGAGTCGCCGAAAAATACCCAGTGAAATCGCTTGGTATCCAGATAAGCGGGCATCATCGCGCGGTTCGCCAGGCAGATCTCCACGTTCAATTTGTCCAGCAGGGTGTCGAAGTACTGCGTGCCGCCGGCCTTTTCCGCCGCGGCTTTCTTGTCGGCCAGCCACTTGGCATGTTCTGGCTTGAAGTCGTCATAAGGGTAGCCGAACAGCGCCTTCGCGCCGGCGACGAATTCGGGATTGTCGTCCCGCAAGCGCAGCGTAGCGCTCTCATCCGGCGGCGAAGCCATGGCGTCCACGTCGCTGTCGTCTGCGAATCCCGGATGCGCGTGGTTGTCGTACATCGGAATCTTGTCAATTTCCTTCAGCAGCCGCTCGTACGTCTTCTGCACGTCGCCCGATGGATAAGGCGTCGCCTGCGCCGCCGCCATTTGCGCCGTTCCCATTCCGATGACCACTGCAATCGCCCCACGCAACCAAGCCAGTCTCCCCAAATTTCACCTTCCTCCGCTGTAGTAGCACAAGCATTCCTGCCTGTGCTCTTCGATCCCAAATTCCACCGCTGGTCGACCTTGTAGGGGCTGGGCTTGCCCAGCCCTCTTCCAGCGTAAAACACATCCGAATCGCACTATCGAGCCGCCGCCACCTTCCCCCACCGCTTCGCCACCCGCTCAATCCGCTCCAGCGCCTCTTCCAGCAAATGCGTCGCGCTGACCAGCGAAAACCGCAAATACTTTTCCCCTTCCGCTCCAAACGCCGCCCCGGCAATTCCCGCCACGCCCGCTTCTTCCAGCAGCACGCGCTGCACTTCCGCCGCCGGCACTCCGGTCTCTTCAATATTCACCCAGGCGTAAAACGCGCCGTCTGGCCGCTGGCAGCGAAATCCCGGAATCCGGTTCAGCCTCTCTACAAAAAGGTCGCGACGTTTCCGGTACTCCTCCACCATCGCGGGAACGGCATTCGTGGAATCCTTCAGCGCCTCAATCGCCGCCACCTGCGAAAATTCCGCCGTGCACGTGAACGTGTTCAGCACCAGCATATCCAGCGCGTCGATCACGTGCTTCTGCGCCACGGCATAGCCCAGCCGCCACCCGGTCATCGCAAACGATTTCGAGAATCCGTCAATGATCACCGTGCGCTCCGCCATTCCCGGCAGCGCCCAGATGGATTGGTACTCGCCATTGAAAAGAATGCGCGCGTAGATTTCGTCGGCAATCACCCAAAGGTCGTGCTTCTTCGCAAGCTCCGCGATCCCCGCAATCGTTGCTTCGGTGAAAACGGTCCCCGTGGGATTATTCGGTGAATTGAAAATCAGCACTCGCGATTTGGAAGTAATTTTCGAGGCGATTTCCTTCAGGCCTGGCTGGAATTTATTTTCTTCTCGCAGGGCGTAAGAAACCGCTTTCGCTCCCAGCCCGCGCGTGAAGGAGGGATAAATCGGAAAGCTGGGATCCGGGTAGATCACTTCATCGCCCGGCTCGATCAGCGCCATCATCGCCAGCGCCAGGGCCATTTTGCAGCCCGGCGCCACCAGCACTTGCTCTGGGGCAACGTCCAGCTTGCGCGTGCGCTTCAGATACTCCGCAATCGCGGATCGAAGCGGCGGGATGCCGCGCGTAGCCACGTAGCGGTCTCGCCCCTCGGCCACCGCCGCACGCACCGCATCCACCACCGGCGCCGCCGGATGAAAATCCGGCTCGCCAAGTTCCAGATGGATGATCGAGCGGCCTTCTTTTTCGAGTTCCTTCGCCCGCGTGAAAACGGCAAGGGCGCCTTCGCCGGTCAATTGAGAAATTTTGGATGCAATTTTAGCCATGGCCGGAAAATCATACCACTTTGCGAAATCTCAGCCCGAATTTCCATCGACGCGCCCTAGGCCGATCGTCCCATCGTCCAAAACGAACCACAACTTGTCATCCTGAGGCAATCCGACGAGGATAGCCGAAGGATCTCAACTGAAAATCTCGCGCAAATTTGGAGTTGCTATCCTTCGGTCCGCAAAAATCGTGGCCCTCAGGACAACACTTCCTAAGCGCAACGCGTGGATGAGTATTTCAAGCGATCGAGAATTCACGCTCCGCGAAAAGTTATGGGGCGCGAATTTCCGCGCCCCAATACCATTGAGTCCGGATAATCCGGCTAGAACGCCAACCGCAAAGAGAACTGAATCAAGCGCGGCGTGCCGACCGTCGAGAAGATCTTCCCGAACGGGCTACCAGACCCGCCGATGGTCTCCACGTCGTTAATTGAGGGGTTCGCGAAATTCGCGTGGTTCCAGATATTGAAGAAGTCCGTGGTGAACCGCAGATTGAACCTCTCCGTCAGCCGGAATGTTTTTAGGAGCGAAAAATCCCAGTTCTGCTGGTAAGGTCCGCGGAAGGTATTGCGACCCAGGTTTCCGAAATAAGTCGTACAAAAATTCGCGTTGTTCACCGGATCGCAGGTGGTTGCCGGATTTGCCGGGTCAAATGGATAGAGAAGCTGCGCGGTCTCAAAGTTGGCCGCGTTCAAATAGCCGTTTAACCGGTTGTGAATGTCCCCATTGGTATAGCTCCCCTTGCTGGTGGCGCCAGACACCAAGCTACCTGTCAATGTCGGGGTGTATCCCGAACCAAGAAAGGCCGTCCCCGCCCCGGAGTCCGTCACGCTGAATGGCGTTCCGGACTGGATCACTGTGATTCCGCTGATCGACCAGTCGCCAAATGCGGCTTTCTTCCAACCGGTCGCGTTCGTGAAGAGCGGCAGGTCGTACCGGTAACTCACCACAAAGCGATGCGTGCGGTCAAAGTCCGAGGGGCCGTAGCCACTCCGCAAGTCCGCTTCATTGTTGTACGCGGTGTTCAGCGCGGTGTTTCCGCTGGAGTTTACGTCAGTTGACCTGGACCAAGTGTATGCCGCCTGGAAGTACCCGTGCGCCCAGCGTCGCGACACCGTTGTTTGCAGCGAATTGTAGTGGGCATAGGCGGAATTGTCGAAAATTTGAAATCCACCGTAGCCGTTAATTGCCGGGATTGGGCTGCGCAACGGTCCGTTGCTAAGCGTGTTCTGCGTAATTTGATAGGTGTTATCGAATATATCGGTACGGACGATTGGGTTGGCCGGACTCGCGAGTTCCGCCGGAAGATTCGTGCGTGTTTCCCGCAAGTGGATCGAGTGCGTGCCCACATATCCAATTTCGAGTATCCAATCTTTCCCAAGGTCTCGCTGCAAGGTCAGGTTCCACTGCTGGGTGCTGGGTGTCACAAACCGGCGAGGAACGGCCAGAGTAAACAGGTACGGCGTCGGGATGGAACCTGGGCTGCCCGCCGCGCATTGAAACGTTCCGGCTTGCGTGGTGTCCCCTCCGGGAAATCCGGTAAACGCCGCCTGGCATGGCAGGAAATTGGGATCCAGTGTGCCCGCCGTCGGCAGTGCGTTAAAGTTGGTGGTATTCGGCGGTACCAGGCAATTCGACGGGAAATTCGTGGAATTCGAGAAAAATACCGACAGGCACCCTGGCGGCAGCGCACCGAAAACAATCGGCAGATATGGCGCTTGGAACGACAACTGGTCCGCGGTGCCAACGTCTTCGCGAACGTAGTAAATACCGTAACCCGCGCGAACCGTGGTCGTATGCCGGCCGCCAAAGTCGTAAGCCAATCCGATGCGCGGCGCTATTCCCGTGGCGTAGTCGTTATTGAAAGTGGTGTTGCTCCCGCTCCCGACCAACCCCGGAACATTTTGACTGTTTGCGCACGAGCCATAGACCATCGGATAAAGGTTCATGGCTGCCAGATTCTCGTCAATATTCCCGATGTGGCAGTCGCTGTCCGAGAACGCTCCGTTGATGTCTACGCGCGCGCCCAGATTCACCGTCAAGTTTCGCGTCACCTTCCAGTCATCCTGCGCAAAGAACCCGAAAACGTTGGTGTGGTAGTCGTGGTTGTAAACGCCGCCACCGCCAAAACTGAATGACGCGATGCCTTGCAGGAAGTTTTGCCAGTCCGTGTAACCCCCGGCATTGTTGAAGAAGATCTGGCCATTGAACGTCTGCGGAAATTGCTTGTTCAGATTCACCCGCGTGTATTCCCCGCCGAAGCGAAGGTCATGCGGGCCGGTGACCCAGCTCACCGTGTCCACAAAATTAAAGTTGTTCTGGATCTGATATTGGTTCGCAGGGGGCGTTGGCCCGATCTGGAATCCCGACGTGTTGAAAGTGAATTTATAAATAGACTGCGTGATGCTGTTCGACGGCCGGTCAATCCCCAAATCATCCGCCGTCACCGGCGCCTCGTTCAGCAGGCTGTAGTTCATGCGTATGTATCCGAAACGGAAATCGTTCACCACCGATGGTGAGAACAGGTGTGTCTCGTTCACTGAGAAAAACCGTGCTGCCACCGGAATGTCGAATGGGAAATCCAGGTCCGTGGAGCTGATGCTGCTCTGAAGCGTGCCGCCCAGGGAAGCCTGCAAACCGCCCGCGCCAAAGGGCAGCGAAGTTTCCGAATTGGAGAAGAAGAACCGCGCCCCGATTTTGTCCCGGCTGGAATTGAAGTCGCGATCCCAGTTCGTGGTGAACTGATCGTCGGTGAATTTTCCGGCCTTGCTGTATACGTAGGGCGCGGTCACGTAGGCTTCCTTGTTCGGGTCCAGATTGGCGGCAACTCCAGGAACGGAAGGGATCAAAAAGCCGTTCCCATCCCCGAACAGGGGGCTCTTTGCCTGGAAAAGCTTCAGGATCAGTGGGTCGATCATGCTCGGCGTGATCGGCGCGCTCGCAGTGCTGAATGCATCCGCGATGGACGTTGCATCGCGCTCTGTCGGCAGAACCGGCAGCCCTGGATTGTTGATCTGGGTGCCAGGCGAAAGCGCGCTGGTTTGCCTTGTACCCTGGTAGTTCACAAAAAAGTAACCGAACTTCTCCTTCACCACAGGCCCGCCTACGCTCACTCCGAACAGGTTTTGTTTCACCGGTGGCCGCGGTTGGCCGGTGGCATTGTGAAAATATTCGTTGGCGTTCAGGGCATCGTTCCGAAAAAATTCATACACATCGCCGTGGTATTCCCGCGTGCCGGTTTTCAAGATAGCGTTCACGTTGCCTCCGCCATTTCGTCCCTGGCTGGCGTCGTACAGCGAAGTCTGCACCTTGAATTCCTGAATCACGTCGGGATTCGGCAGTGGCACGTAATAGTTCTGCGCCACGTTGTAGTCGGTCGCGCTTACGCCCTCGATCAGGTAATTGTTGTTGTCCTCGCGTTGGCCATTCACATAAATCTTCGTCGTGCCGCGCCCCAATTGAGTGGACTGATTCAATTCGCTCTGCACGCCGCTGCTCAGCGAAAGGAGTTGCTGATAGTTCTGTGTCGCCAGCGGCAAGTCTCGCACGGTTTCCGGGCCGATGGTCTGTCCTGTCGTCGCGTTCGTGGTTTCCACAGCTGCCACCTGCGCCGTGATCACCACTTTTTCCGTCACCGTACCGGGCTTAAGCGTAATCGTCAAGCGCGTGGTTTCCGTAACGCGAACCTCGATATTCAACGCTTTCGCTTCCGCGAATCCAGACTTGTTCACTACAACGTAATATTTCGCGGGTGGCAAAAGCGTCGCCTCAAAGTTTCCATCCGGACCCGTGGTCAATCGCCGGACCAGCGCGTCCGTGGCCGTGCTGATGACCTGGATATCCGCGGCAGCAATTGCTCCGCCGTTCGTATCCTGAACGGTTCCGCTTAGCGCTCCGGTGGCCCCGCCCTGCCCAAATGCGCCGTTGTCAAAGCAAAACAGGCTCAAAAGGAATGAAATCAGAATAAGTGCGCGTGCAGACTTCCTCATTGTTCACCCCCAAAATTTGTACCACTTACCATGCACCGGAATTCAGCCGGAAACCACTTGCGCGTTGCCCTCAGGCACGGCCAATCGGTGGCCGCGAAGCTGTGATCCGCATGGTCGAATCAACCGCACCCATGAAATTATTTGTGCCTGCCAAGGTAACTGGTTAACCTTCCTGTTGTCAATGACTTGGCAATCGTATTTTCTTATACATCCGAAAAGGCTTTCTAATTCATGGTTCGTGCCGCCTACCGCTCCCCTCGGTCTAAGGGACGGCAACTGCCCTTTTCGGTAACGCAACCCCGCGAACTGCGCTATCGTCTAATCCTATAGACTTACGCCCTTCACCGAGGTTTGCCATGAACCGTCGATTATTTCTCCTGCTCTGCGCGCTCTCGCTTGCCTCGCTGGGGCTTTCTTCCGCTGCTTCGGCTGAAAACAGCCATGCCCGCATTGTGCGCCTTAGCCTGGTTCAGGGCGACGTCCGCTTCGCCAGCGCCTTTCACGAGGATCCCCTTACCGACGCCAAAGCCGACTGGCAGACCGCACCCTTGAATCTGCCCATTCGCCAGGGCTTTGTTCTGGCCACGGACAATGGCCGCGCGGAAGTGGAATTTGAAAATGGCGCGATGCTCTTCCTGGGAGCGAACACCGTCGTCGAGTTTTACGACCTCTCCCTCGAAGATGGCGCCCGCATCACCCGGCTGGTGCTTCGCCAGGGTTCGGCAACCTCTTACGTCAATCCCGCCAACGGCGATTATTTCAGCCTCACCGGCGGCGACTTCACCGTGGAAGCCGCCGGCCGCACCACGTTTCGCCTGGATAATTTCGACGACGGCAGCACCGTGAACGTCGAGCAGGGCCACGCCAATGTTTTGCGCGACAAAAAGAGCACCCCGCTTTCCAAGGGCCAGTCGCTTTCGGTTCACGCGGGAGATTCCGCCGATGTGGTGGTCGCACGTGCCGCCGATCCCGATGACTTCGATCACTGGGTTTCCGGCCGCGTGGATAGCGTGGTCACGGCCACAAACTATTCCTCGCAGTATGTGAATTCCCCCGGATATTCCGCTGGATTCGCCGACCTCTACACCTATGGCTCGTGGTATCCAATGGCAGGTTATGGAAATTGCTGGCGACCGTTTGGAGTGGGCCTGGGCTGGTCGCCCTTCGATTACGGTGCGTGGTATCAGGATGCCTCCTTTGGCAGCACGTTCGTGGGTTTCGCGCCATGGGGTTGGCTGCCGTATCACTATGGCGGCTGGCTGTTTTCGCCGGTTTATGGCTGGGTCTGGGCGCCGGTTGGGTTCGGCGGTTATGGCGGCCCGGGCTACTATCGCCCTGTCACCGCCGTTTGGGTTCGCAACGGAACCGCGATGGGCATCGTGCCGCTGCATCCGGGAGACAAATACGGCAAGACCGCGCAGAACCTGAATCAAGGGATTTACCCGGTCCAAAATTCCCATATCGCGGCTTCTTCCATCGCGGCAACTTCGGGCAACTGGTCCGTTTTACATAAAGCGCCAACAGAAGTGGTAGCCTCCAATGTTGCCTCCAGCAGTGCGCCTGTTCGCGTTTCCCGCACGATCGCCGCGGGTCCAACCGGAAGTAACCGGATGGTAGGCTTCGGCCGCAATTCTTCGATCAGCTACGATCCAGTCGAACATCGCTACGTGAATAGCGGCAATCCGGCTGCCGTGCAACAGACACAAACGCACGGAGAAATCCAACGCACCAACGGCGTGCAACCCGGCGTTACCAATCCCACCCTGCACGGAAACACGGTAGTGCAGCCTCCAAATCGCGCTGCTACTCCGCAAACCCCGGCTTCCGCACGCATCGGTACGCCACCGCGCGCGCCCGCGGTTCCCGCTCCTCCGCGTGCAAACAGCGGCGGTGGCTTTGGCAGAAGTTCAGCTCCCAGTGGCGCGGCGGGCGGGGCGGTGTGGGGAGGAAGCGGCGGTTCATCTTCTGGGGCTTCCCATCCTTCGATGGGCGGTTCCGGTTCGCATCCCTCCGGTGGCGGTTCCGGCGGAGGCAGTCACCCGCACTGATCGCATTGCTTGCGCATTAATCGGCATAGGGGGAGCGGTCGCCCGCTCTCCCCTGCCACACCACCCGACATGCGGGTCCGCATCGGGCGGTTCAGAGGGTCACGCAAGGCCAGCGAACAGCCGAGGAAGCCCGAGAGAGTCGAAGTAGGCGAGCGGAAGCGCGATGGACAAGGCCGGGCTGTTCGCCACACGCCAGGGGCCGTGCGGACTTCCCGCTGTTTGTGCAGCGAGCGCCTTGGCAACCCCGCGTTGGCGTAATTTCCCGTACCGTTGTTGACTGTGTTTCCACTGCTTCCAGATCGTGGACCGCAGACGATGGCGTATCCATTGATCCAGTTGCTGTAGCAGCGAGGGTGTCTGACAGAAGCCGAAGTAGCCCTTCCAGCCCCTTAAGTAGGCCGTCAGTTCCTTCAGCATTTGTTCCAGACTGATTCCTCGGGTCCGTCGGGTCAGTTCCCGGATTTTCTGCTTGCAGCGCAACAGGGCCTTCGGCGCGATGCGCCGCTTCGGTTCCGTGTTGTTGCTGAAGCGGAACCCCAAGAACTTCCGTTCTACTGGTCGAGCCACCGCACTCTTGGTCTCGTTTACCTTGAGCCTGAGCCGGTGCGTAAGGAAGCGCGTGACGTTCGTCATCACCCGCTGTCCTGCTCGTCGGCTGCGAACGTAGATGTTGCAGTCATCCGCATACCGCACGAAGCGATGCTTGCGCCGTTCGAGCTCTTGGTCGAGTTCGTCGAGTACGATGTTCGATAGAAGCGGGGAAAGTGGACCACCTTGTGGTGTCCCTTCCTCCGCCGGACTCACCAGCCCGTTCTCCAGCACACCCACTTTCAAGAACGCTCCGATTAACCGGAGCACTCTCTTGTCGGTCACCCGCCGTGCGATCGCATGCATCAGTTTGTCGTGATTGACCCGATCAAAGAATTTCTCGAGATCGAGGTCTACCACCCAGCGATGGCCTGCGGCGATGTATTGCTGCGCCTTGGCCACTGCTTGATGCGCCGAGCGTTTCGGTCGGAACCCGTGACTGTGTTCAGAGAAGGTCGGGTCCCATCTGCGTTGCAGAACCTGCATTACCGCTTGCTGGATCAGGCGATCCAGCACCGTCGGGATACCAAGCTTTCGCACCCCGCCGTCCGGCTTCGGGATTTCCACCCTTCTTACCGGTTGTGGTTGGTAGGTTCCGTTTAACAGCTGTTCCCGTATGGAGGGCCCGTGCTGCTTCCGGTAGCCCGAAAGATCTCCGACTTTCATGCCGTCGATTCCCGGACTTCCTTTGTTCGCCTTGACTCGCTTGTAAGCCTGCCAGCAGTTTTTCCGCTCACAGACTTCTTCCATCCATTGCTCGTGACGAGCTGGACGTTCGGTTTCGCATTTCGCCGTAAGCGATTCGGTCCCTTCCTGAGAAGTCCTCGGAGCTTCACTCCTCCCCTCCTCAGTAAAGGCCAGCACTAGCTGGTTTTTCTGCCGCTTGTCGCTCATCGAGTCCTGCGTCCTACTTGTCGCTCCCTACTGTTTGGGCCTTCATCGCTTTCGCGACTACTACGCCCGCTGCTGACTTCTGCTGCACGGTCAGGGTGAATCGCTCCACCCTCAGTCACGATTCCGTGACATGCAGCAGATCTCCCGAGGTAAGTCCGATCGCCTTCCACGCACAACCGCTGGATTTACCACCAGTGCCTTTGATGGATGTGGGCTTCGCGATCAGTTGCCCGCTCGCCCGGCACCGTAGGCCTCAAATCCAGTTCTTGTCCATCGGCTCGCGTGTTTGCTCCACGCTTCTTTCAGACCTTGCCTCGCGGCTCAGCCCTTGCGCTTTGCTATCACTTCGCCTCCATCAGGCTGTGAAGAGGACTTTCACCTCCAAGCTATCGAACATGCTCGGCACACAACCGAAACGGCTCGTGAACTTTCACGAGCCGTTTTTTTTGGCGGAAAATTTCTTAATCTGCGGATAAAAAGTTCACTCAATAAAAAATCATCCCCGCATAACCGACCACCGAGTCACGATCGCCGCTCACTTCGCCCGAAGTGGCATACCGCACCAGTTCGCCTCGCTCCGCTCCCAGTTCTTTCATTGCCGTCAGCATCGCCACCGCCGGACCCAGGCCGCACATCGAAATCCGCTCTTCGCGGCACACGTCGTATAAACCCGGCGCATCCAGCGCAACCAGCTTCTCGATGGCCTTCGCGTCTTTCACTCGCGTCACATCATCTTCTTCGTAGTGATTCATGTCCGAGGAAGTAACAATCAGGATTTCGTCTCCACTCTCCTGGATCACCCGCGCCAGTGCCATTCCCAATTCCCGCAAATCCGCATACCGCAGCGTTCCCACCGCCACCGGAACAAATTCAAATCCCGGGTCCAGCACCTGCAAAAAGGGAAGTTCCACTTCCAGCGAGTGTTCGCGGCTGTGCGCTTCGCTGTCTTCCCGCATCCGCGGGCAGGCGTCTTTCACACACCACGCAAGACCCGCATCCACGGGCGCGTCTCCCAGCGGAGTGCGCCACGCCCCTTCAGAAAAGATCGCCAGATCTGCGCCCGGCGGCGAATGGCGCACGCCTAGCACCACAATTTTCTTGGGAAGTCGAATGTGCGCAAATACCGCCCCGGCCACCGCCCCGGAATAGATGTATCCCGCATGGGGCACCAGACAAGCCGCCACGCGCACTTTTTCCGTGGCGGATTCTATCGCGGTGAATTTACGGATCAGGTGGGTCAGTTCTTGCGGATTCGCGGGATAAAACTGTCCGGCAACGGCGGGCAGGCGCAACATCGGTACCCTCCGGTCAGAGGGGTTTCGAGGGCTTCCCTTTGAACTTCACAACTTGCTTCGATTGCGGATCGTATTCCAGCGTGATCTTGTCGCCGTACTGATACCCGCCCTTATCAATAATCTGCTGCATCTTGGCGGACGCGGCTTCGCTCAGTGGAAACGTCTGCACTGCCATGTCGTCGCCCTTGGCCTTCACGGTGACCTGGATCGAGCTTGCGTGCATCACGGAGCCTTCATACTTCGCCAATCCGGTTACTTTGGGTTTTGGCGTAACCGCGTTGATGATAATCGGCGCCGCTTCGCTCACGATGATGTTCGTCAAAATGGGATCCTGCGCCGCGGCCCGCGAAACTCCCAGAGTTCCCAGGAACACGATGCTCACACCCGCGAGTTGGAACAGGCTCTTCATTCGCTCTCTTCGGTCGCTATCCGCAGGGACTTCAAAAATCTCACGTCCTGGGGTGTCATCGCCAGTTTTGCCACCGCCCGCCGATCCGTGTCCTGCTCCATGGATTCCTGATCCACCTGGATCCGCAGCGATTCCAGAAAGCGGCGGTCTTGCGTGGTGATGCGCGGCCCATCGTCGCTCTGTCCGTCGCGCTTCGCCAGTCCGATCGTCGCATCCAGCTTCAGCACGATATCGTAGCCGTGCGCGCGCACTCCCGCAATCGCTCCGGTGATGCGCTCGGATTCCGATACCGTGTCATTGATTGCATGGCCAAGTTCACGCAACAAGTTTTTCAGGTGATCGTCGAGTTGCAAGGCTGGCACCCCAGTACTACTTTCCTGATTCTAGGCCTTCGTGAAACACGATACAAGTTTCGTTGCAAGTCGTGTCTTCAATCTATTCATAGCCCCCACCTGTCCTTTTGGACGGGTTCCCAAGCCGCCCGCAGCGCTTCCTGGGTTAAGATTCCATGATGCCTGCTCCGGCGCAATCCGCATTATTACCTAGTGAGCCCCAGGGGTTTCGCCGACTCTGGCGCACCATCAAACAGGTTTTCCACGAGGTTATGGGCGCAATGTTTGCGGTCCTCGCGTTCGGCTGGCTCAATATGGCCTTCCGCGCCTGGACGCGCGACGCCACCCCCTGGCTGATTCTCGTCACCATCGCCGTTGCCGCCCTCTTCGTTTTCCTTGCGGTCAGTTCCTTTCGCCGCTCTCGCCGGATATAGTCGTAAAGTAGCAGCGGGCTTTAGCCTGCTGAGCCGCGACACATCAAAAGGCCAAACGAATGTCCGACGTTAAATCCAAATCGAGCCCAACCCCCGAGCGCAAACCCAAATTCACCACCCTCTCCGGCCTGCCCGTGGATCGCCTCTACACCGAGGAATCTCTCCCCGGCTGGAATCCCGGCGAAGCCCTCAGCTATCCCGGCGAATTTCCTTTCACGCGCGGCATCTATCCCACCATGTATCGCGGCCGCTTCTGGACCATGCGCCAGTACGCCGGCTTCGGTTCCGCCGCCGAATCCAACAAGCGCTATCGCTATCTGCTGGGCAAAGGCCAGATGGGCCTCTCCGTTGCGTTCGATCTGCCCACGCAAATCGGAATGGATTCCGATCACCCGCTCGCCCTTGGCGAAGTCGGCAAAGTTGGCGTGGCCATCGATTCCCTGGAAGACATGGAAACGCTCTTCGATCAGATTCCCCTCGAAAACGTTTCCACCTCCATGACCATCAATGCGACTGCCGCGATTCTGCTTTCGCTTTACGTCGCGGTCGCCAAAAAACAGGGCGCCAGTTTGCAGAAACTTTCCGGCACCATTCAGAACGACATCCTCAAGGAATACATCGCCCGCGGCACCTACATTTATCCCGTGCCGCACGCCATGCGCATCGTCACCGATATTTTCGCGTGGTGCCGCGACGCCCTGCCCAAGTGGAACACCATTTCCATCTCCGGCTATCACATTCGCGAGGCCGGCTCCACCGCCGTTCAGGAAGTGGCCTTCACGCTCGGCGATGGCATCGCCTATATCGAAGCCGCTCTGCGCGCCGGCCTGGCCATTGATGAATTTGCGCCGCAACTCTCTTTCTTTTTCAACGCGCACAACGATCTACTCGAAGAAGTCGCCAAATTCCGCGCCGCCCGCCGCCTGTGGGCGAAAATCATGCGCGAGCGTTTTAAGGCCCGGGATCCGCGCTCGTTGCTGCTCCGCTTTCATGCGCAGACCGCCGGCTCTTCGCTGACCGCACAGCAGCCTGAAAACAATATCGTTCGCGTGGCCATCCAAGCGCTGGCCGCGGTGCTCGGCGGCTGTCAGTCGCTGCACACGAATTCCATGGACGAAGCCCTAGCTCTTCCCACCGAGGAGGCCGCGCTGATCGCCCTGCGCACGCAGCAAATTGTGGCGAACGAAACGGGTGTCGCCAACACCATCGATCCCGTCGCCGGCTCCTACGCCATCGAAGCCCTTACCAATCAGATCGAAGAGCGCGCCCAGGAATATCTGGCGAAAATTGACGCCCTGGGCGGCATGATCAAAGCCATCGAAGCCGGATTCGTACAATCCGAAATCCAGCGCGCCGCTTACGATTTTCAACGCGCCGTGGAAACCAAAGACCAGATCGTGGTGGGCGTGAACGACTTCGTCACCAGCGATGACCGCACCATTCCCACCCTGCGCATGGACGCCGAAATCGAGCGTAACCAGGTCCAGCGCCTGCAGGCCTTGCGCGCCCGGCGCGACGCTTCCAAAACCGCCGCCGCCCTCGCCGAACTCGATCGCCGCGCCCGCACCACCGAGAACCTTCTCCCCGCCATCCTCGCCGCCGTCGAAGCCCACGCCACCGTCGGCGAAATCTCCGACACCCTCCGACGCGTCTACGGCGAATACCAGGAATCCGTCGTCATCTGATCGAAACGCCCTGTCCGCTCGACGTGCTCCATGTTTTGCACCACTGCACAGCTTTCTACAGAATCGCCTTGTAGTATTCTTCCCGCGTGACCCCGATGAAACTGATCCTTGGCTCGTCTTCCACTCGCCGCGCGGAAATCCTTACCAACGCCGGCGTGCCATTTTCCGTTCTTTCTTCCGCGGTGGATGAGACCCCCCTCCCAAACGAAGAACCGTCCGTGCTCGTTTTGCGCCTCGCCAACGCCAAGGCCGAACTTGCTGCCGCGCGCGCCGTGGGCCCGGCGATTGTGATCGGTGCGGATACCACCGTGGTGTGCGAAGGCAAAATCCTGAACAAGCCGCAATCGATCGAAGAAGCCCGCCAGATGCTCCAGATGCTTTCCGGCCGCACCCACTTTGTTCTCACCGGCGTCGCGCTCATTCGCCTTCCCGATAACCAGCGCCGCCAGTTCACCGAATCCACCCTCGTACAATTTCACCAGATCCCCGAAGACGAACTCTCCGCCTATCTATCCACGAACGAGTCCTTCGATAAAGCCGGTGCCTACGCCATCCAGGGCCACGCCGGACGCTTCATTCCCCGCATCGAAGGCTGCTACTTCAACGTAGTCGGTCTCCCCCTCTCCCGCCTCCTCTCTGAACTCCACTCCCTGGGCTGGCAGCAAAATCTTTAGCAACCGCGTTACACCACCCACCAATTGAGTTTGAGGGTTTACCCCGTAGGGCCGGCCTTCCGAGGCCGGCCGCTCCGACCTACCCGCCTTTGTAATCTCCCCAAAAAACAAAACGCCCCGGCCAAGACCGGGGCGTTCTCTTGCTTCTTTTTTCCGTACCGCTTACTTCTTCGGGTGCTGCGTATTGTCGTTGTGCTTCTTGTTATAAATATTCTTCGAAGCAGCGTTCTGTTCCTTGTTCACCTGCTGCTTCTCACCTGGCGTCAATTTCCCGCCATTTGCCTGGCGATCCGCCTTCGTCTGCTGGTTGATGGCCTTCTGTTGATTCTCCAGCTTGGCCGTTTCGCCGGCGGTCAATTGACCGCTCTTGATGCCCTGCGCGATGCGGTCCTGCTGGTTTTCCTTGCGCTGGCCCACCTGATTGTTGCCGTAGTGCGCCGTGTTGGCGTTGTGCTTATCGTTGTAAATCTGCTTCGAAACCTGGTTTTGCTGCTGGTTGATCTGGGTTTTTTCCGCGGAGGTCAGCTTGCCGCCATTGGCCGCGCGATCCGCGCGCGTCTCGCCATTGATGGCCGCTTCCTTCGTTTCCAGCTTGGAGGTTTCCCCCGCCGTCAGCTGGCCGCTCTGCACGCCATTGGCAATTCGATCCTGCTGGTTTTCCTTGCGCTGGCCAACTGTCGGCTGTTGCGCCGGAGTTGTGGTGGTGGTCGTGCTGGCATCCTGCGCCATCGCCACCGTTCCCAGCAGACAGCACCGCTGCGGGCACAATCGTCCACTTCGAGAATGATCCACTCATAACCGTTTCTCCTTTTAGTCCTCAACTGACTTCCTGGGTACTCGGTTATACCCAAGTCTGGAGAAAAAGTTGCGCGGCCTCTACTGGTCGCAAGTACAGCCATTTTGTGGCAGTAAAACACTGTATTTGGCGCGGTATCCGCGCATTGGAACAAACTTCACCCAACTCACCGTTTTCCGGCGAGGCGCATTTACAAAATTCCGATGTTTATTATCTGGCGTGCGATCTCAGGAAGGCGTGCCGGTCACTTCCACTGAATTCGTGCTTTCGCCGCTTGGGCTGACGCAGGAAACCACGTAGTAATACGTTCCGCTGGCCAATCCTTCATCCGTATAACTCGTCGAACCCGTCGAAACGATCAGTGCGTAGGGCCCGCCGCTGGTGCCGGAGCGCTTCACGTTGTAGCTGCTCGCTCCCACGCTCGAACTCCAACTCAGTGCCACCTGTCCGCTGCCGGGTTTCGCGGTAATTCCTGTGGGCGCCGTCACCGTTGCCGAAGCTGAGCCGGAGATTTGCGCGGCCGCGCCAGACATGCCGTCCTTGAAACTGCGGATGCCTTCGCCAAGTCCCTTCATCACTTCGGGAATCCGGCGGCCGCCAAAGAAAATCAGCACCACGGCCAGCACGATCAGCCAATGAAAAATACTGAACTCACCCATGAACTACCTCCACACCGTCGTTGGCGTCCCGGCTTTTAGAACTGCGCATGACTTGGATTCGATTCCAGCCGCAACCGTGCTCGGACAATCCCCTAGAGAATAACACGCTCGTCCCCCGCTCGGCGCGTCAACCTCTGCCGGTCCAGATGCTCCAGCAGCGGAATCGCATATTTCCGCGTGATTCCTGTCAGCTCCTTGAAAGCGGGAACGCTGATCTTTTCGCCTTTTGTTTTCTTATACTGCGCCAGCAGGCTGCTCAGCCCCGCCAGCGCTTCCTGGTGAAAGATCAGCTCCACCGAAACGCGCACCAGCACCTTTTCCCGCAGCAGTATCTGCAAAAGCTTTTCCGCGCGCGCCGGCTCAATCTTCAATTGCGCCAGCACTTCTTTCACGGAGGGCACAGCCAGCCCCGCCTTCGCAAAGGCCTGCGCAATTTGGTCTTTCGCGCGAACCTCTTCCGGCGCCAGCGTTATTTCCGCGCCCGCTTTCTTCACAAACTCGCCCTGCACGGCCAGTTTTTTCTGCTCCGTCAGCAGTTGCAGCGCCGCCGCAAAAGTCTCTTGCCGCACGCGCCGCCCCAGGCTGGCCTTTAATTCCTCGCGTGAAATCCCCTGCAACAAAGGATTCTCTTTGTGAAAGCGCTCCGCCTTGGCCAGCAGCTGTTTCGCGATTTCCGCGAATCGCGCTTCGCTCAGCAGAAGCAGAGGTTCGGTTGAAACCATGCGGACGCCTTGTTTCCCCGCCAAAGTCTTCGCGGCGCCTTGCAGCTCCGCCTGCACCCACCCGGTCCGCGAGATGATTTCCTCAGAGGTAATTCCCAGCACATTTCGCTCAGCCATCGCCCGCAGAATATCCTCGCTGGTCCCACGCTCCAGGACCTCCAGAAATTGCGCGCGGCCCGTGTCTTTCGCGGTGAACCGCCGCGCGTGCGGATCCAGCACCGCCCCGCCGCCAATCGTCACCACCGGCGAAAACTGCCGCGCGATGAACCGGTCTCCGCGCACCAGCACGGCTTCATCCTGCAGGCGGATCTGCGCCAGCGCCGTTCCGCCGGGCGCCAGTTCCCGGCTTCCCAAAAGGTGGACTTCGCCCACCGTCTCCAGCGTCCCCGCATGAAAATGTACACGCGCACGATGCTTCAGCGCCGGAGCGCCCGGCAACAGTTCCAGCCGCACATCCGCGCGCCGCGTGGTCTTTAGTCGGCCCGGCGCGGAGAGCACCATACCCCGTTGCATCGCCGTATGCTCGATCCCCGCCAAATTCACAGCGGTGCGCTGTCCAGCTTCGGCGTGCTCCACGCTCTTCCCGCCAGTCTGCAATCCGCGCACGCGCAGCAGTCTGCCTTCCGGCAGCAATTCCACTTCGTCGCCCACGCTCACGCGGCCCGAAAAAAGAGTGCCCGTTACCACGCTTCCGAATCCCTTCACCGCGAACGACCGGTCAATCGGCAGCCGGAAATAACGCGCCGTATCCTTCGCGCTCACTTCCCGCGCGGCCTCGCCCAGCGCCGCCTTCAATTCCGCCAGCCCCTGCTGCGTTTTCGCGCTCACGTCCAGGATCGGCGCGCCGGCCAGAAATGTGCCCTTCACAAAATCTTCCACTTCCAGCCGCGCCAGTTCGCGCGTATCGCTATCCGCCAGATCGCTTTTCGTCAAGGCAATGACGCCGCGCCGCACGCCAAGCAGGCGGCAAATATCAAAATGTTCGCGCGTTTGCGGTTTGATCGCTTCGTCCGCCGCAATCACCAGCAGCACCAGATCGATCCCCGATGCCCCCGCCAGCATGTTTTTCACGAACCGCTCGTGCCCCGGCACATCCACAAATCCGTAACGCACGCCGCCATCTTCCAGAAACGCGAAACCCAGATCAATCGTGATGCCGCGGCGTTTTTCTTCTTCCAACCGGTCGGGATGCGTCCCGGTCAGCGCCTCGATCAACGTGGACTTCCCGTGATCAATGTGACCCGCCGTCCCAACAATCACGCTTTTTCTGGATTCACTCATGGAAGGAACTAACCGTGTCGGCCACTTTCAAGTGCCCCAGCCAACAAATAACGCACCGTCACGACTTGGCAGCCGCGATCTCGTCCACAATCTCCTGCGCCGCGGCACGCGGATCCGGCGCCGTTAGAATCGGCCGCCCCACAACGATAAAATCCGCCCCCGCACGAATCGCTTCTCGCGGCGTCGCCGTCCGCGCCTGGTCGTCTTTCTTCGACTCCGCTGTCTTCGGCCGCACTCCCGGCGTCACAATCAGAAATTCCCGCCCGCATGCTTTGCGGATCGCCTTGGCTTCCTGCACCGAGGCCACCACGCCGTCCACTCCCGCTTTTTGTGAAAGCTTCGCCAGCCTCACCACGCGCGAATTCGGCGGCCCGCCGATACCCACTTCACGAATCGTTTTCGCGTCCATGCTTGTCAGCAGCGTCACGGCCAGCAATCTGGGCCGGTCCGCGCCCATCGGCACGCCCGCGCTCACCGCCTGCGCAGCCGCGTGCAGCATCTGGCCGCCGCCCAGCGCGTGCACGTTCACCAGTTGCACGCCCGGCAGCGCGGCGGAGGCCAGCACGGCTCCCGCAACGGTATTTGGAATGTCGTGGAATTTCAGATCCAGGAAGACGTCCGCGCCAAGTTTCGCAACCTGCCGCACCGCCTCTGGTCCGGCCGAGGTAAAGAGCTGGCTGCCGACCTTGAACATGCCTACAAGGTCAACAACTTTTTCGGCAAACTTCAGGGCTGTGGAAAGGGAATCAAAGTCCAGCGCGACGATCAGGCTGCTTCGTGGATGGGCGTCAAAGGTCAAGGTCGGGGGACGCGCCCGGGAGTGCTTAGTTCTGGCTTTCGTCGCCCCGGGTCCGCTTCGGCGGCAGCTGCATCAATTCCAGCCGCACCTGGCTGACTCCCGAGTGGATCAGGCCAATCTTCCGGGCTACGCGATAGGATACATCAATTTCGCGTCCTTCTTGATAGGGACCCCGGTCATTAATGCGCACAACCTCAAATTTTCCGTTCCGGGGGTTCACAACCCTCACCCAGGAACCAAAGGGGAGGTTCGGGTGCGCGGCGGTCAAAGCCTCCGCGCTGAAGTGTTCGCCGTTGGCGGTCTTCCGGCCGTCAAACTCCGGCCCGTACCAACTGGCATTACCGGTCCACACCTTGATTGGCTTCACTGGCTCGCTCTTCAAAGCCACAAGGGGTGCTTCCATCGCGGGTGCGATCAGAAACATCAGCGGCACCCAGCGAATCGCGGCCCATGCTACAAAGAGTGGTCGTCTCATAGTGTGTTTAATCCGCTACAAATACCTAAAAAGTGTATCTAAATTACCGCATTATGTCAACCATTTTCTGTTTTAAATTTTCCACATAACTCACTGATAGTTAACACTTTAGCATCAAAAAATGCCCCCTGCAGACCCTCCACAATTGCCTCACTGGCCTTCGGGTCAGAGAAGCTGGCCGTCCCAACCTGTACGGCTGCCGCCCCAACGGTGATGTATTCGAGCACGTCCGCGGCAGTCTCCACCCCACCCAGCCCAACAATTGGGATCTTCACGGTCTTACTTACCTCCCAGACGAGCCGGAGGGTAATCGGTTTGATCGCTGGGCCGGACAAACCTCCCGTCGGATTCCCCAAACGTGACCTCTGGGTTCTATAATCGACCGCCATTCCCGGAAAGGTATTGGCTACGGTGAGCGCATCCGCCCCCGCTCCCTCGGCCGTCCGCCCGATAAGTCCAATGTCTGTAACAAGCGGCATCAATTTCACCCAAAGCGGCCTCTTCTGCGCCGCCTTCCGTGCTGCCCCAACCACCTCACCTACAAGAGCAGGGTCGCTGCCGAACTGCATCCCGCCCTTTTTGACGTTGGGGCAGGAAATATTCAGTTCATAGGCCGAAATCCCCTCGGCATCCTCGAGCCTCCGGATGACTTCAACGTAGTCATCTTGGCAGTAGCCAAAAACATTGACGATCAGGGGAGTGTTGTATTTTCGCAACAGTGGAAGTTTAGATCGGACGAATTCTTCGACGCCCACGTTCTGTAAGCCGACCGCGTTCAGCATGCCCGATGCTGTCTCGCAGAGCCTCGGCGCTGGCGCGCCTTCGATCGGCTCCCGGGATATGCCTTTGGTGACGAAGCCCCCAAGGCGGTTCAGGTTCACCAGGTGAGCAAACTCCAACCCGTAGCCAAATGTTCCACTGGCGGCAATGATGGGATTAGCGAGGCGCAGGGCGCCAACCCGCACACTGAGGTCAACGCGTTCCGTAGGATTCACCGCTCGGGAGGATATCACGAAGCCAGAGGGACCGTTCCGCGATCCCGTGTCCATCCATTCAAAACCTGTGGATTTCCACGCGGCTAGGAAAGGACGAGCGGCCGCAAAGCCTCTGAATACTCGCCGGAGATTCGACCGTCCCGGAGCGCGGGAAGGATATGCGGCCCCAGATGTATCTTTACTTCCTTACTTCCTTACTTCCTTATTTCTTTACTTCTTTACCTCGTTACTTCGCTCTTTCCGGAGCGCCTCGGCCAGCACTCTTCCGTCCCGCGTAGCCAGAGTAACTCCAGTCAGCGCGGCAAATGTCGGCGCAATGTCCGCCGGCGTAGCGGACTCAAAATATTCGCCCGGCTGAATCCCAAATCCCATCAAAATCACCGGCACATGCTGATCATAGTAATAAGGTGTCCCGTGCCCTGTGCCCGTCTGCGCCTTCTTCCCGTTCGGCGAACCATCGGTCAACCAGTACGGCTTCTGCAGCACAAACAAATCGCCGCTGCGGCCGGCGAAATAGCTCAACACCGCCGCCCTTCGCAGGGGCGAAATGGGCGTTGTCCCGTTGCTCAAATCTTCGGCGCGATAAACCGCCGCAACTCCCGGCGTACTGGTGATCGTCGCCAGCACCGCTTTCATCGCCGCGGGATCCCCCTGCAATCTCCCATAAACTCCCTCTGAAAAATAAATCTCTTCGCCAGACATGCGCGCCACCGCTGGCCGTGTGTAATGAAACGGCTCCAGCGCATTTTCGATCCGTTCCTGCAGATCCGGCAGACTTAGCACGCCCGCATCCACGCCCGTTCGCTGCATATCCACGGGAATCGGGGCCACGCCATGATCCGCGCTCAGCGCCACCACATAATTCCCCGCGCCAACTTTCTTGTCCAGGAACGCAAAGAGTTCGCCCAGGTCCTTGTCGAGCCGCACCAGAATGTCCTGGATTTCCCAGCTCCGCGGCCCGAACGCGTGGCCCACGTAGTCCACCGACGAATAGCTGATCCCCAGAAAATCCGTTCCGCCACTCTTCCCAAGTCCCAGCGCATCCACCTCGGCTTCCGCCAATTGCGTCAAATAAGTATCCGCGAACGGGCTGCTGGCCCACTGCTCAACGAAACCCTCGTCCGCAGAAGTGCTTCCCTCTTTCCCACGCATGGCGTGCGGAAAAGTGGCCGTCCATCCGTCCGGAATATCCGCGCCCATTGCGGTTTCGTCGTAAAGATACGCTGTCTTCGGAAGTGTCAGCGACCACGTTTTCCCATAGTCCTGCGCCACCGGATGTTTCTTCGCAAACTCCTCAACAAACGGCATCGTCCCGTAAGCCGAAGACGTCACTAGCGCCCCTGAAGAATCCATCCAGGTCACCGCATCCCCCTTATGACCCGCCATGGTGATCGCCGCGCGCGCTTTCACGGAAACGGTCACCACCCGTGTGGCCGCCGCCGGTCTGAAATTTCAATTCCTCGGCAAACGAAGGAATCTGCATCTTCCACGCGGAATCCCCGCCGCTCGCGCTCGCACCCGCATACGCGGAATTCTTCACCTTCGAATCCGCCGTGCAGGTCAGTCATTTTTTGCTGATCTCGGTCCCACCAACCGTTGGCCACCATTCCGTGGCTTGCGGGAAACGAACCAGTCGAAATTGTCGAATGCCCCACGCACGTTTCGGTCGCAGCATAGGGGTACGCCGCCGCTCGGAACCACGCGCCTTGCGTCACAAGCCGCTGCAACCCGCCGCTCCACTGCCCGCGAAACTTGTCCACATAATCCCCGCGCATCTGGTCCACCACCAGCAGCACCACAAGTTTCGGCCGCGCGGCTCGCTCCGCCTTCTTCACCGCGCCAGTCTTGGCCGTCTGCGCAAACGCCCCCGCCATACATAGCAAAGTTCCTGCCGCAACCAGCCCATACGCGCTATGCATCCGCAGTTTCCGCATTTCCCAGACTCTCATGCTCTTCTCCCCCGCAATTCCGCCGAAAGTCTAGCACGCGCTTTCACCCTCGGCGTGAATCCCTTTTCAGATTCATCTCCACACTTCCGCTTCTCCAGACTTGTGCTAGCATTACGCGAACATGCGCATCGTCGAAAAATCGCAGTTGATGTCCGCGGCCGAAATCGACCGCACCCTGCAACGCCTCGCCCACCAGATCGTCGAAAAAAGCGGCGGCACGCGCAGCCTGGCGCTGATCGGCATCCGCCGCCGCGGCGTTCCGCTGGCCCAGCGCATTGCTCGCGCCATGCGCGGCATCGACGGCGTGGATGTTCCGGTCGGCACGCTGGACATCACACTCTATCGCGACGATCTCTCTAAGGTGGCGCCCGCAAGCCGTTCTGCAATCGTCGGACATCACCTTCGGCGTGGACAGCATGGACCTGGTCCTGGTAGACGACGTCCTTTACACCGGACGCACCATCCGCGCCGCCATGAATGGCCTCTTCGACCTCGGCCGCCCCAAGCGCGTCTCTCTTTGCGTGCTGATCGATCGCGGCCATCGCGAAATGCCCATCGAAGCCCAATACGTGGGCCGCACCGTGCAAACCAGCGAATCCGAAATCATCGAAGTCCGCCTCACCGAAATCGACAGCGAAGAGCGCGTAGTCCTAGTCGACCGCGTCGAATAACTTCGCGTGGTAACGCAAACTGTCATCCCGAACCCGCTTGCCCAGAGTGAATTTCACGAAGGGCGCTTTCTGCGGGTGAGGGATCTGCTTTATTCCCCCGCCTCCTGCTAGCTGCTCTCTGCCAGCTGATATCCGTTATTTCCCTTCCCGCCTCCATCGCGTAAACTATCTCTCCAGACGAGGCGCGCTTTTCCCCGCGTCCAATCGAGTGCAAATTTGACCTATCGCTTTCGCGACCTCCTGGCCCTCGAGCCGCTTTCCGCGGACGAACTCACCTTTTTTCTCGATCAAGCCAAGCCTTTCCAGGAAATCCAGCGCCATCCCCTAAAAAAACTGGCCACTCTCCGTGGCAAGACCGTAGCCTTGGCCTTTTTCGAAAATTCCACGCGCACCCGCCTCAGCTTCGCCACCGCCGCCTCTCGCCTTGGCGCGGACACGATGAACCTGCAGGCCGAGGCCTCCAGCCTCAAAAAGGGCGAGACTCTCCTCGACACCGCGAACAATCTCAACGCCATGCGCCCGGACTGCTTCGTGATGCGCCATGCCTCCTCGGGCGCCGCCGATTTCGTCGCCCGCCATCTGGAAATTCCTGTGGTGAACGCCGGCGATGGCACCCACGAGCATCCCTCCCAAGGCTTGCTCGACGCGCTTACCATTCGCGACCGCGTTGGCCACCTGAACAATTTAAACGTCACCATCCTTGGCGATATCGCGCACTCTCGCGTCGCCCGTTCCAACATCCACCTGCTCGGCAAATTCGGCTGCCGCTTCACGCTCTGTGGCCCCGCGATGTGGGTGCCCCGCGAACTCGAAAGAATCGGCCCTCCCGGCACGCCCATCCGTTGCGTCTATCGCGTCGAGGAAGCCCTTGCGGACGCCGACGTGATCATCGTCCTCCGCGTGCAGACCGAGCGCCTGCACGAGCCATCTCTCTCGCAAAACGACTACATCCTGCTCTACCAGCTGCACGCCGAGCGCATGAAACTCGCCAAGCCCGAAGCCGTGATCCTGCATCCGGGCCCGATCAATCGCGGCATCGAAATCACTCCCGAAGTCGCCGATGGCCCGCAGTCCGCCGTTCTCGAACAAGTCACCAATGGCGTCGCCACGCGCATGGCAATCCTTTACCTGCTGATGGCCGGCGCCACCGAGGGCACGCATCCCGCTCTGCAGGAAAAACCCGAATCAACCTCCAAGGAATCCGCGCATGCTTCTGATTAAAAACGGCCGCGTCCTCGATCCCGCTTCCAACTCCGACGCCGTCCGCGACATTCTTCTCGACGGCGAAACCATCGCCGAAATCGCCGCTCCAGGCAAAATCGCCTCCGCCAACGGCACGGAAGTCTTCGACGCCTCCGGCCTTATCGTCGCTCCCGGCTTCATTGACATGCACGTGCACCTGCGCGAGCCCGGGCAGGAAAATTCCGAAACCATCGAAACTGGCACCAAGGCGGCGGCGCGCGGCGGATTCACCGCCGTCTGCTGCATGCCCAACACGAAACCTGTCAACGACAATGCCTCCATCACCCGCTTCATCGTGGATCGCGCCAAGGCCCACGGCCACGTCCGCGTCTGGCCCATCGGCGCCGCCAGTGTCGGCAGCAAGGGCGAAGCCATCGCCGAAATCGCCGCTATGCGCGAAGCCGGCATCGTCGCCGTCTCCGACGACGGCAAACCCATCGCAACTGCAAAACTTGCGCGCCAGATCATGGACTATTGCCGCAGCCTCGACCTGCTGGTGATCGAGCACGCCGAAGATGTTTCGCTCGCCGCCGGCGCCGTCATGCGCGAAGGCGTCGCCTCCACGCGCCTCGGACTTCCCGGCATGCCCGCCGCTGCGGAGTCCGTCTGCGTTGCCCGCGACGTGCAAATCGCCGAGCTCACCGGCGCGCGCCTGCACATCGCCCATCTTTCCGCGAAAGCCTCGCTCGAACAGGTTCGCTTCGCCAAAAAGAACGGTTTGCGCGTCACCTGCGAAGTGACGCCGCATCACTTCACGCTGATCGATGAGGACGTCACCTACGATTCCCGCTTCAAAATGAATCCGCCGCTTTCCGCACGCGAAGATCGCGATGCACTCCTCGCCGGACTCGCCGACGGCACCGTGGACGCCATCGCCACCGACCACGCTCCCCACGAACCGGCCATCAAAGATGTGGAGTTCGACAAAGCGCCCTTCGGCATCCTCGGCTTCGACACCGCCATCGGCCTCGCTCTCGAGCAACTCGTCCATACCAATCGCATTCCGCTGATGCGCATGGTCGAACTCTTCACCACCGGCCCGGCCCGCGTCCTCGACAAAGAACGCAAACTCGCCGCCGGCGAGCCCGCAGACCTAACAATTTTTTCTTTGGATCGTCCCTGGACCTACAACGTAAAACAAACCGCCAGCAAATCCCGCAACTCCCCGTTCGACGGCCACACCTTCAAAGGCGGTCCCATCGCGACCATAGTAGCCGGCAAATTCGCCCACCGCGCCACGTAGGGCCCGCCTTCCGAGGCGGGCCGTCTTTGCAGATCCAGCCCCGGAGGGGCGACATATCTTTCACACACCGCTCCCTCTGCCGCCCCTCCGGGGCTCGCCCAACGTTATGCTTCGCACCCACCGCTAACGCGCTGGGCTAATCCCTTCCGCGCCTCCGGCGCTTTTCACGGCTCTTTACGCGAACTGCCGCGCCTCGAGACCTCGCACAACATCACCCTCCCTCCCCGAAAATTCTGCCAAATGTCTCGTAGGGCCCGCCTTCCGAGGCTGGCCGCCTCGACCACCCCGCAGGAGGTCATCTATCAGCAATTAGCGAACTCGCCCCGCGCCCGACAATTCCGATTCCTCCCCCGCTACACTTAATAAAGGAACAGCGATGTGGCTTCCACGCACAATTCGCCTCTCCCTGCTCATCCTTGCCTATTTGCTCGGATGCATCTCCTTGCCGGCACAATCCGAGCGCATCCTCGATTTTCACAGCGACGTCACGCTCCAGGATGATGCCTCTCTCCGCGTCACCGAAACCATCACCGTATTTTCCGCCGGCAATCGCATTCGCCACGGCATTTTTCGCGATTTCCCCACCACATACAAGGACCCGTACAACACAAAATACGCCGTCGGCTTCCAGATGCTTTCCGCCACTCGCGATTCCTCACCTGAGCCCTTCCGCGTGCAGGACCAGTTCAACGGCAAGCGCATCTACCTCGGCAGCCAGAACGCCATGGCTCCGCGCGGCCGCCACGTGTATGCCATCACCTACACCACCAATCGCCAGCTCGGTTTCTACAAAGATCACGACGAACTTTTCTGGAACGCCACCGGCAACGGCTGGGACTTTACGATTGATCACGCCAGCGCCACCGTGCATTTGCCTCCCAATATTCCACCCGATCTCGTGAAGCTCTCGGGCTTCACCGGTCCCCAAGGCTCTCGCGAGGCGAATCTCGCCACTTCCACGGAAGACGCCGCCTTCGAATTCGCCGCCGAGCGGCCGCTGCCTCCCCACCAGGGGCTCAGCGTCCAGCTGATGTGGCCCAAGGGCTATATCGCGGAGCCTACCACTTCACAAAAACTGGAATATTTCTTTCGCGATAACAAAGACGCCCTGCTGCTCATCTGCGGCTTTCTGGTCACGCTTCTCTATTACCTGATCGCCTGGTCCGCTGTGGGCCGCGATCCCTCTCGCGGCGTGGTGATGGCGATTTACGAGCCGCCCGCGAATCTCTCGCCTTCCGCGATGCGCTACCTGATGCGCATGGGCTACGACAACAAGGTCTTCGCCGCCGCGATTCTGGATATGGCCGTGCGCGGCTACCTGAAAATTACCGAAAGCGCGGGAACCTACACGCTGACCTTGACCGGAGCCAGCGAACGTGTACTGAGCCCTGACGAAAAACAAATTGCCGGCGAATTCTTCGATGGCCGCACGCAGATCATCCTGCAGCAGGAAAATCACACCGTGATTCACGCCGCCATCGTCTCGCTGAAAAAATGGCTGAAAACCGCTGAGCAGCGCGTCTATTTCGTCACCAACTCCCGCTACCTGATCCCCGCCGGCATTCTTTCGGTTTTTGTTGCGCTGGCCTATTTTTTCACCCTGGGCGTCCCGCAAACCGCTGGCGGCATTTTCGTTTGCGTCTGGCTCACGCTCTGGACCGTGGGCGTTTCCGCGATGTTCTTGAATCTGCTGGCCGCCTGGCACGATGTCCTACGTCACGGCAGCACTTCCTTAATCGGGTGGGTCAAAGCTGTTTTCCTCACGCTGTTCGCCATTCCATTTCTTGCAGGCGAGGTCTTTGGCCTTTTTCTGCTGGCGAAATTCACTTCTATTTCCTTCGGCATCTTCCTGATCGCCACGGGCATTCTTCACGGCGTTTTCGTCCATCTGATGAAAGCTCCCACCTTCGCCGGGCGCCGCCTGATGGATCAAGTAGAAGGCTTCAAACTGTTTCTCGGCGCCGTGGACGGCGATCGCCTGAATCGCGCCGCGCCCCCGCAGCAGACGCCACAGACCTTTGAAAAATTCCTGCCGTACGCCCTGGCTCTGGACGTGGAACAGGATTGGGCTGAAAAATTCTCCGGCGTTCTCTCGCAGGCGGGCAACTCGCCGAACTCCACCGGCTCCGGTTACACTCCTTCGTTTTATTCCGGCGCTTCTTTGGGTGCCTTCAGCGGGGCAGGCTTTGCCACTTCCTTTGGAAATTCACTCGCCAGTGCGATTTCCTCTTCGTCCTCCGCGCCGGGTTCCAGTGGTGGAGGTGGCGGAGGCGGTTCAGGAGGCGGCGGGGGTGGAGGCGGAGGAGGCGGCTGGTGAGCAGCGTGTGTGCGGCAACTGCGGCATTTATCGGGAGCCCACGCGCTGCACGTTAAACGTGTCGCCGCGCGGCCACGTCACTTTATTTTTTCTTTTACAGTACGGGCAGGAAACCGCGCGCGCGATTTCTTTCCCCATCCCTGTCGAACCCACCACTCTCATCCCGCGCTGGCATTTCGCGCAACGGAAGATCTTTTGCATACGCCTCCTTGCCCTCTTCGGCTGGTGAGAGGTTTTGTCCGTTCTACTGCTTAGTGGGCTGCGGGTTCCGCTGCTGGGTGCAATCCATGCTGCGGCACTTCATGCGTGCCGCGCGCCAGCGGCTCAATCTTCATGCGGTAAAAATGATCCAGCGGGATTCTGCCCTTGCCCACCGGATACGCCTTTTCGATCGCCTTCATCACATACGCCTTGGCCAGCGTTGTCGCCTCCAGCAGAGATCGTCCGGCCGCAAGCTGCGCGGTGATCGCCGACGCGAACGTGCAACCCGTTCCGTGCGTGTTCTCTATCTTCACGCGGTCACCGCCCAGTTGGTGCATGTCTTTTCCATCGAAAAGCACATCCACGGCCTTCTCCATGTGGCCGCCCTTCACAATCACGGCCTGCGCTCCCATCTCCACCAGTTTACGCGCCGCCGCCTCCATGTCCGCCACATCTTTAATCGTCAGCCCGGTCAAAACTTCCGCCTCGGGCAGGTTCGGCGTGATCACGCTCGATTTCTTCAGCAATTCACCGACTATATATTTGATGCCGCCCGCGTCCAGCAGTTCCGTCCCGCTGGAAGATTTCATCACCGGGTCGTGCACCACATGCGCAAACTTGTGCGCGTCCAGAAATTCCCCCACCGCCACGGCGTTGCCGCGGTTTCCCAGCATCCCGATCTTCACCGCCGCGATGTCGCAATCCCGCGCCAGAATATCTAGTTGCTCACGCAATTCCGCGCTCGGCGTGTTGTGCACCGCCTCCACGCCCTGCGTACTCTGCACCGTCAGCGAAGTGATCGCCGCCATGCCGTAACAGCCGTAGGCCGCGAATGTCTTCAGATCCGCTCCCACACCCGCGCCGCAACTCGGGTCAAATCCCGAGATTGTCAGCAGAACGGGCGGCACCGAGATTCCTTGTCCTTGGAGATGGCTCATGTTGTTCTGTCTTTTGCCTCGTTCCGTGAAGAAAATAGCCGGTCACGTTTCCCCGGCGGTGAGGAATTGCAATCTCGCGCCAGAAAACGCCCGGCATCTGCGAATGTACGCGCACTAAATTTTCTCTGCAAGGAAATTTTCGGCAATGGCGGAGAAATACCACCACCACTGTAGGGCCCGCCTTCCGAGGCAGGCCGCTTCTTGGACGGGAATTAACTAACGAAGATTCGCTCTAGGCGATTGCGAACTTCCATCAAGGAAACAAACCGCGCACCAAAGTCGCTTCTGCCACGCGCCCAACCGCGACGCTCATCGCCGACGCCCGGGGCGGCACATGGTGCTTGCGCATCGCTTCCAGCATGTCGTGGAACGCGCGCACCATAATTTTTTGCAGGCGCACGTTCACTTCTTCGGAGTCCCACAACAAGCCTTCCTGATTCTGCACCCACTCGAAGTAACTCACCGTCACCCCGCCGGCATTCGCCAGGATGTCCGGCAGCACGGTGATGCCGCGCCGCGCCAGAATCTCGTCGGCGTGCGGCGTGGTCGGCCCGTTCGCAGCCTCGGCCACGATCCGTGCCTTCACGGACTCCGCATTTTGCAGCGTAATCACGTTTTCCAACGCCGCCGGCACCAGAATGTCGCACTTCATGGTCAGCAAATCGTCATTGGAAATCCGCGAAGCCCCCGGCATGCCCACCACCGTCCCGGAGCGCTCCTTGTAGCGGATCGCTTTGATCGGATCGATGCCGCGCGAATTGGTAACGCCGCCCCGCGTATCGCTCAACGCGATAATCTTCGCTTTTTTATCCGCGAGTAGTCGCGCCGCCGTCGCCCCGGCGTTCCCAAATCCCTGAATCGCCACCGTGGCCCCGCGCAGCGAAATTTTCTTCACCTTGCAGGCCTCTTCCACCACATAGACCAATCCCTGTGCCGTAGCCTCCCCGCGCCCCAGCGACCCACCGATCGAAATCGGCTTCCCGGTCACCACGCCGGGCACAGTGTGCCCCACCATCATTGAATAGGTATCCATGATCCAGGCCATCGTCTGCGAATCGGTATAGACGTCCGGCGCCGGAATATCCTGGTCCGGCCCGATCAGCGGCAGAATTTCGCTGGCGTACCGCCTGGTCATCCGCTCCAGTTCGCTCTTCGACATGCGCTTCGGATCGCAGATGATCCCGCCCTTGGCGCCGCCAAACGGCACATTCACCAGCGCGGTCTTCCACGTCATCCACGCCGCCAGCGCCTTCACCTCGTCCACCGTCACGCCGGGGTGATAGCGGACACCGCCCTTGCCCGGGCCGCGCGAAACGTTGTGCTGCACGCGGAACCCCGTCATCACCTTCAGCTGCCCGTTATCCATCTTCGTGGGCAGAGACACTTCCAGTATCCGTTTGGGCGTGCGCAACACCTGGCGCAAACCTGGGTCCAGCTTCAGCACTTCCGCGGCGATATCAAACTGAATCTGCGCGATGCGAAAGGGATTCAATTCCTCACGCGGAGCAATCCGCGGCACCATCGGTGTAGCGCCCGTTGGTCGGGTTGGAACGGGTGGTTTTGCGACCGTGGCCATCAGCTTCGGTCCTTTCCTCTGCTCGTGTCTAAATTCACCTGCGCACTGCCGGGCCGAACTGCGTTTCGTTCATTTCCACTCAGGCGTTCGCCGCATACTTCTTCGGCTCGCCCATAAACTTGTTGCGGCATTCCTCGGAGCAAAAAAACACCGGCTCTCCGGCATTTCGCTCCACCAGCGCGATACCCTCCGCCAGATGCATCCCACACACCGGGTCACGCACCAGCTTGCGCGACACCTCGCCATTCGGCACGTCCAGCGGTGTAGTGCGGCTGGGCGCGGCCATGCCGGCGCTCTTCAGCAGCTTGCGCAGCAGAGAGATGCTCCACGAAACGATCACGACCCAGAACAGAAACCTTAGGATGCGGGCAATAAATGTCATCGAGATTGTGGCGCGGTCTCAGGCCTGAGCGTCATCCTGCCTCAAATTCGCGTGAGCCGAGTGTATGCAGGGTTAAACGGTGCGTCAAACGAAAATGTGTAGTTTCAAGAGCTTGCGTGGGCTAAAAGGCGGCCCAAATCGCCATAAAAAATCCCGCAAATGCAAATAAGCCTTTTATTTCTAGTTGCTTGCGGAAAGTCACACGCAAAGGGAACTGGTGCTATGATTTTGGACCCGGAATGCGATCTATTCCCATATACGGCCTCAGTACCTCTGGTATCACGATCGAACCATCCGCCTGCTGATAGTTCTCCACAATCGCAATCCAGGTGCGTCCCACGGCCAATCCGGACCCATTCAGCGTGTGCACAAATTCGCTTTTTCCCCCGGCCTTCGGCTTGAACCGGATCCCCGCGCGCCGCGCCTGAAACGCTTCGCAATTGGAACACGAAGAAATCTCGCGGAACTCGTTGCTCGATGGCAGCCACACTTCCAGGTCGTACGTTTTTGCCGAAGCAAATCCCATGTCGCCCGAGGAAAGCAGCATGGTCCGGTAATGCAGCCCCAGCTTCTGCAGGATCGTCTCCGCATTCCGCACCAGTGCTTCGTGCTCTTCGTAACTTTTATCGGGATGCGTAAATTTAAAGAGTTCCACCTTCTGGAATTGATGCTGTCGCAGGATGCCCCGGGTATCTTTTCCTGCCGCGCCCGCTTCCGAACGAAAACAAGCCGTCCAGGCGGTCACGCAGATGGGCAGCAGATCTTCCGTCAGCGTCGCGTCGCGATATAAATTGTGCAATTCCACTTCGGAGGTCGGCGTAAGCCAGAAATCCGTGCCTTCCACCTTGAACAGGTCTGCGGCAAACTTCGGCAGTTGTCCCGAACCCATCAACGAAGTCGTGTTCACCAGAAACGGCGGCAAAATCTCCGTGTAGCCGTGCTCCCGTGTGTGCACATCCAGAAAGAAATTCGCCAGCGCCCGTTCCAGCCTCGCCCCCCAGCCTTTATAGACCGCAAACCGCGCTCCGGTGATCCGCGCCGCCGCTTCCAGGTCCAGGATCCCCGCGCGTTCCCCAACTTCCCAATGTGGTTTTGCTTGAAAATCCAGCTTGGGCGGCGTGCCCCACCGGCGGACTTCCTGATTGTCTTCCGCGCCCTTTCCATAGGGCACGCTGGAATGTGGAATATTCGGCAGCGTCAGCAACAGTTCCTTTTGCCGGAGATCCAATTCATCCACTTTCACATCGGTCTGCTTGATCAATTCAGAGACCTGCTTCATCTCCGCAATCAGCGCGTCCGCGCTTTGCTTTTCCTTTTTCAGGCGCGCAATTTCGTCGCTGGCTTTGTTTCGCTGCGATTTGCGCTGCTCGTTGGCGGTGATCAGTTCGCGCCGCTCTTTATCGAGGGCCCGAAACCCGTCCAGGTCCAGCGTCATATTGCGCCGCTTCGCCATCTCGGCAAATAAATCCAGGTGATCCCGAAAATAACTCAAATCATGCATAGTCCGAACAGGATACCGTAGCCCGCCTCCCACCGTCGACCTGTAGCGTCACCTGGGTTCTGCACCATGCACGGTTTTGCGTGCGGTTTTTGCCCCGCCGTTGCGTTTCGAAAAGTACCAAATCCTCAGTACCAGAAGTCCACCCGCCGAGTACTCCCCCAAATGAACCCCCAGTTCTACTGACGCCCGCACGGCCTCCCGGCACAATCGCTGTGTGGTTGGGAGATAGGTTGGACCCCGGGAGAGCGGATGATCAGAACGATCTTGCTCCTGTGCGTTGTTCTACTGCTGGCGAGCGCAGTTGAACAACCGGCTCCCCGTAAGTCTTCAGACCGATCTTCCAGCTAAGTACCCTCCATCCCCCACGCCAGAGCGGCCGGCACCCCCACCGGCCGCTCACTATTTTGGGCCTCTAAAAAATTCGATAGCCTCGGATTCCAGCTCAATCGAAGCGTGCGCGTCCCGCAGTCGTTCGGTGAACAGCCTTCCTGTTTGATGAACAGCTTGAGATTCTGTGTGGCGTTTTTCAGCAGGAACTAATCTTCAGGTAGGTAGGAAGAACAATCGAGCGCACAAAATAAAGAAGGGGGCCGGTGCAAGCCCCCTTCTATTGATTCGACCCCCCAATTAACCGGACTCTCAGTCGAGGTTGAGGTCCAGCCACCCCGGGAAGCCAATCTCATGAATTGCCAGTAATAGATGCAAGCCTCTTGCCACCAATCGCATGAATCAAATAACTTATTCAAGTAATTGATAAAACGACGCTTACTAAATCTCGTTTCGACCATCCCACGATTCTGGTCCGGAAAATATACAAATTCTCACAGACTCTTCTATGGTTCCTACAGAGTTTGGGAATTCCAACCAGCTCACATAGTGCCTGGCGCTCATGCTCCCGCCGTCAAGTCCGCTTCTCTGGCAGTATTACTGTGCCATTTCCGCCACAACCAGCGCGACGGGAAGTAGAGCAGCACGATCCAAAGCAGCAGTGCCGGCCCGCGGCTGATCACGAACAGCAGGATTGCCGAAAGATTACTCAGCGCGTCGCCAAACCCCGCCATGGCCGCGGCCCGGAACTGCGCCCCGAAGCTCTCCGCCGGAGGCACGACCTCTTCTCTTAACGAAAATAGCACCTGTGCAAATGTCACCTGGCGCGCTGTCGTGGCTCGCTCTGACTCCAGCCGGGCGATCTCAGCATTCGCTGCCGATATCTGCCTTTGCACCGAGGCGGGGTCCCCTGCCTTCCAACCCTGATTCAACATGTCCTTCAATCGCGCCAGCGTGTTCTGGGCGTTCTTCAGCCGGGCTTCCAGGTCCGCGTGTTGTTGCGTAATTTCATCCGCCGTCTGCTCCTCTCGTTCCACACTGCCCAGAGTCTTCAGGTCGTTCACCGCGTCGGCAAATTCCGAAGAGGGCACGCGCAGCGTCGCGGTCAACTCGCTCCCGGTCGGCTGCCCAACCATCCGGAGTTTCGCGGCATAGCTGTGATGCCTCTCCAGAATATCTTCAAGCCTCGCGCGCGACTTGGTGAATTCCTTCGTGGCTACCGCCAGTTCCGCCGCATGGGCAATCAATGGCGGGTTGGGCTGCGTGGCTTCCCCCCTCCAGTCCAACGCTCCGCTCGCGGCCGGCATGGGAGCAAGATAGGATTCCTTGGGCGCGGTCTTCAATGCTTGCCATTGTGACCGCATCTCTTCATCAATTTGCTGGTTTCCCGGCGCGCGCGGAGGCGCCTGCGCAGCTCGAGGCCGCCCATGCGGCGGAAGAGGCGCCCGGTTGATCCACGAAATCAGCAACAAAATCGAAAAGAGCCCGAAGAGTGTCAGCACTGTTTTCTTGCTCGCCGTTAGCCGCTGAAATCCATCAAAAAGGGAAGAAGAAGTGATTTTCATGAGGGTGGTCTCCATTGCCGTCCTGCTTTGAACGGAGACCCGGAAACTTCTTGCAGGTAAAATAAGGCAGTTCAGACGCCGATGGCGGTGCGCAGCGCGTTGGCGATCAGCTCCGAATATCGCTTCACGTCTTCCTGGTGTTCCGCTTCCACCATCACCCGCGCCAGCGGTTCCGTCCCCGAATAGCGCAGCACCACGCGCCCGTTGGCTCCCAGCGCGTTCTCCGCCTCACGCAGCGCTTGCGACACGTCTGGCAACGACTCCATCGCCGGTTTGGCCTTCACCTTCACGTTCAGAATCACTTGCGGATAATCCTTCAGCCCGGCTACCAACTTCTCGAGCGGCCCGTGCAACGCCACCAGGGAGGCAACCTTCACGGCAGTCAGCAATCCATCTCCCGCCGGACTGTCATCTAGAAAAATAATATGGCCGGACTGTTCTCCCCCCAGGTTATTCCCGGATTTCAGCATCTCTTCGAGTACATACCGGTCGCCGACAGCAGCCCGCGCCAGTGAAATTCCTTCCTGTTCCAGAATCCGCTCCAGCCCCAGGTTGGACATGGACGTCGCTACCACGCGATCATTTTTCAACTGCTTCTGCGATTTCAGATAGCGACCCACCACCAGCAGCACCCCGTCGCCATTCACAATCTGGCCATTGGCGCAGACAAACAGCGCGCGATCCGCGTCGCCGTCGAAGGCCACTCCAAGCGCCGCGCCTTCCGCAAGCACTCTTTGCTGCAGCCCCTCGAGATGCAGCGACCCGCATCCCGCATTGATATTGCGTCCGTCCGGCTGCACTCCCATCGCCACCACATGCGCGCCCAGCCTGCGAAACAATTCCGGCCCCAATTGGTACGCCGCGCCATTCGCGCAGTCCAGCACCAGCCGCATTCCGGACAAATTCGCGCCCGGAATCACCCGGCTTCGTAAGAAATCCAGATATTCCACGTGCAGTGCGTGATTCGCCGCCAGCGCGGGGCGCTTTGCCGGCACCGCTTCTCCGCGCAACTTCAGGATTTCCGTCTCCAGCCGTTGTTCCACTGCATCTGGAAATTTCATCCCCGCGTGCGAAAACAGTTTCACTCCGTTATCGTGATAGGGATTGTGTGAAGCGGAGATCACCACTCCCGCTTGAAAATCATTTTCCCGCACCAGGCAAGCCACGCCCGGCGTGGTGATCACCCCGGCAAATTCCGCACTGGCGCCTGCGGCCTGCAAGCCCGCGGTCAGCAATTGCGCGATGTGTGGACCGGATTCCCGCGTATCCATTCCAATCAGCGCGTGCGCGGAATTAAATTCCTTCTGCAAATAATCGCCAATGGCCCGGCCCGTCGCATACAACGTGGAATCATCCAGCGGCGGCGTACCTGGTACGCCGCGCATCCCGTCCGTGCCAAAAAGTTCTTTCGCCATATCCGCTGTATACCTGTCTCTGTGATAAAACCCGGTCGCAGTCTAGCACACACGCAATCCACCCTATTCTTTGCCGCGAGCCACCCTTCCCGCTCGAATCCAACCGCACCCGGTTAAATTTTGTTAGTATTCCGTAGCTATCCCCGCCGCCCCGTGGGGAATCATTCCAATTGTGCTAACGTGTCTCGAATAGGGGTGTTGGGTGTCCACCACGGAAACGCCGCAGACAACTGTCTTCCGCATCTCTGGCTCGAACTTCAGTTTGCGCCTGGTCGCCGCCGCGATCATTCTGCTGTTCGTTTATTACGCCGCCGGCGTCGTTATTACTGTGCTTCTCTCCGTTCTCCTTGCCTATTTTCTGGACCCCGCGGTGGAATTTCTGGAGCGCTTCCACGTTCCCCGAACCATTGGTGCGTTAATCCTGGTTGTGCTCATGATCCTCGTGATCTTCGCCGCCGGCTACACGTTGTGGCTGCGTACCTCTGATTTTGCGGCGGAATGGCCCAAATACCGGGGAATCCTGCGAACCGCCACCGGTGCCGTGCAAGACAAGCTGGGCGGCCTCGAGGGCAGCGTCAACGAACTCACCAGCAACGGCCCTGTGCAGAAAGCGGCGCCCTCAACCGACGGAGCCAACGAAGTACATAATCTGATCGTCCGCGGCATCGGCTCGCTTTATGCCCTCGTCCTGGAGGGCACCTTTGTTCCTTTTCTAGTTTTCTTCATGCTCGCGGAAAAACGCGAAGTCTGGCATGGCACGCTACAACTGTTTCCGGTCAACCGGCGCACCCAAGTAAAAGAAACTCTCGAGGATTTGCGCGACGTCCTGCGCGATTATCTGGTCGGCATGAGCGTGGTCACGCTGGTGGTCATCGCCCTCAGCAGCATCTTTTTCATGATCCTTGGCCTCGACTATCCGGTTCTGGCCGGCCTGGCTTCGGGCCTGCTCAATATGATTCCTTACCTGGGCGCGGTCCTCGCCTGGTTCCCCGGCTTTCTGCTGGCGGTCATCAAATGGAAATCGGTCAGCCATTTCGCCATCATCGCCATCGTGCTCACCGGCATTCATGTGGTCGCGCAAAATCTGATCGCACCGCAGTTGGTCGGCCGTCAGGTGCGTCTCAACGCCGTGGCCATCACTGTCGCGTTGCTGTTCTGGGGCTGGGTGTGGGGCGGCATGGGCCTGATCCTCGCCATTCCACTGACCGCTGCGCTGCGCGTCATTTTCGACCATACCGAAACCTGGAAGCCCGTGGCCCGGTGGCTGAGCGCCTAGCCGCTAATTTTTTCTGACTGAGGACGCAACGTGATCCTTCGCGCCGCCTTCCTCCGTTTCGCCTGTTTTGTTTTTCTCTATTCGCCACTGCTCGCCTCAAACGCATCCGCCTGGGGTTGCAAGGGACATCAGACTGTCGCCCTCATCGCAGAGAATCACCTCACTCCCGAATCGCGCCAGTTTCTCGACCAACTTCTCAAAGACAATCCCGTCGATCCGCAGCTAAAACGCTTTTGCGGAAATTACGCAGCCAGCTTGCTCGCCGATAGCTCCACCTGGCCGGACGATATTCGCGGTACGCGCAAGAATGGCCCCTGGCATTACATTGATATTCCGCGGAACGCTCCGCACGCGCCGCTCGCCAACTTTTGTGGAGATTCTGGCTGCGTCACCCAGGCCATCGCCGATCAACTGGCCATTCTGCAGGACCCCCACGCCGACCCGCAAAAACGCGCCGATGCCGCGCGCTACGTGATCCATTTCGTTGGCGATCTGCACATGCCGCTGCACGCCAGCAGCAACAACGACCAAAGCGGCAGTTGCGTCCCGGTTGGCTATTTGCGCCGCGTGCCGCGCGAGCACGATCACCATTTCGACCCCAATTTGCACAGCGCGTGGGACACCCTCATCGTCGAGCGGGACATGCAAGGCGCCGAGCCCCGCGAGTACGCTGATTTTCTAGAAGAGTCTTTCCGTAGCGATGTGGATGCATGGCAAAAAGCCGGAATGCACGTCGAAGATTGGACCTGGGAAAGCCACGACCTCGCCGAAACATTCGCCTACGGGAATTTGCAGCCGAAAGATCCAGTCGAAGCGCCTGTCTCCGTGCATTCCTGCACAGACGACAACAACGTCGGCGATCGCCTGCTGCAGATGCATTTCGTGGTCAGCGAAAAATATCAGGATGCCGCCGCGCCCGTCGTCGAAAAGCGCATCGCCCAGGCAGGTATCCGGCTGGCCATGATCCTCAATGAAGCCGCCAGATCCGCGCAATACAAGTAGATATTCGTCAGCCGTTTGTGAGACCGACAGAGCGCCGTGACCGCCTGGAATCCCATGCATCTGCAAAGGCTTACCCCTTTGGCACCTTTCGTTGCTTCCACTTTGACGGCTCCAAACCGCGGTGCTATTCTCGGCCTGTTGTCGTTGTGCACTTTGCCTTTGCCCGCTGAGCTTCCCCCTCTTGCCCGCGGGTTTTCCTCCCCTTTGAGCCGTGGATTGCTCCTCCCAGCGCCGAGTTCCGCTCGGCAAGGATCTGTTGCCTGCCAATGGGCGCCACACCGTCCGCTGATGAATTGCTGCGCGTCTTGCTATCCGACCCGGCAGAAGCGCTTGTCGGTTTTCGCCTCGATGGCACCGTGTTCCTCTGGAACCTGGGCGCCGAAGCTCTCTATGGATACCGGGAAGCGGACCTGATCGGGAAATCCGCCAGATGCCTTGTGTCGAGGAACGAACTGCAGGCGTTTGATGAACTGGTTTCCGGCCCCGTCGTTCTCATCAACCCGGAGGAAAGAGCGTTGGAACGTCTCCACAAGAATGGCACGATCATTTCGGTTCGCGTCCGCCGCACTTTGCTGCGCGATTCGCTGGGTCGGCCGCTGGGAATAATCGAACGCGCGCGCGATACGTCCCCGGAATTGGCCCACGCCGTCGCCTCAGCCCACCTGCAATTCCTGGTCGAGAAGCTGCCGCTTTACTTTTGGTCAACGGACCGCCGCCTGGTGATCACCTCGCACTGGGGAAGCAAAGCCAGCTCAGCTCCGGATTTCCCTGCGAACTCCGCCGGGCAATCCATCCAACAATTTCTTGGCTGCCGGGAGGCCAGCGAAACTCCCATCAAACAACACTTCCTCGCCCTCCGCGGCACCGCCTCCCGCCTGGAATATGCCAGTGGCGAACGCATATACGATTTGAGCATCGATCCTTACCGCGGCCGCGATGGAGGCGTGATCGGCTGCATCGGCGTCGCATTGGACATTACCGATCGCCGGAAATCCGAGGACGAGATTCGCTATCGCGCTACGCACGACGGCCTCACCGGTCTGGCTAACTATCGCGAATTCGTCGAGACACTCGAGCAGGAAGTCCGCCGCACAGGCCGCACCGGCCAACCCTTCGCCCTGCTGCTCCTCGATCTTGACGATCTGAAAACCATCAATGACCGCTTCGGCCATCTGACCGGCAATCTGGCACTGAAGCGCCTAGCCGGCGTGATGAAGCAGCATTGCCGCGCAACCGAACTTGCCGCGCGCTTTGGCGGCGACGAATTCGCAATCCTGCTCCTGGACGCCGACGCCGAACAAGCCCAGAAAGTGGCCGATCGCATTCGCGACGGTCTGCGCCTTCATTCGGAAGCTCCCATGCTTTCTGTCAGCATCGGCTTTTCCGCCTATCCTCAGGATGGACCGACAGCCGCCAGCCTTTTGGAAGCCGCCGACAAGCGCCTCTATCAGGACAAGAAATTGCATCACGCCGGCGAAACCGCGCGCATGGAGCAGCACCGCTAGTCTCCGCAAAAACCCTTCCGCCAATCCTCGCGCCGCATGCAGTCGCCTCGCCCGGGGTGTAAAATGGAGCCAGGATGAAATTCCGCAGCGCTTACCGCCCGCGCAAATTCTGACGCATGCATGACCTGATCACATGGGCCATTCCGGCTTTCCTGTTTCTCCTGTTTGCCGAAGCTGTCGCCGGCGCCGTGATGCGCCGCGACCTCTACGACATTAAGGATGCCGCCGCCAGTGTCACCATGGGCCTGGGCAGCATCTTCGTGGACCTGCTCGCCAAAGCCATCCAGTTTTCCGTCCTCACCTACCTCCATCGCTTCGCCCTGTTCACCATCGGCTTTCAATGGTGGGCCTGGATATTGCTCTTCTTCGGCGACGAGTTCAGTTATTACTGGTTCCATCGCACCAGCCACGAGTGCCGCTTTTTCTGGGTCTCTCACGTAGTGCACCACTCCTCGCAGCGCTACAACCTGTCCACCGCCCTGCGCCAGACCTGGACAGGGAGTTTCACCAGTTTTGTTTTCTGGCTCTGGCTGCCCGTCGTGGGATTTGCGCCAGTCATGATCCTGACGATGAAAGCCATCAGTCTCCTTTACCAGTTCTGGATTCACACTGAACTGGTGCGTTCCATGGGCCCCCTGGAAAACGTGCTGAACACGCCTTCGCATCACCGCGTACATCACGGCTCCAACCCGCAATATATTGACCGCAACCACGGCGGTACGTTGATCATCTGGGACAAACTCTTCGGTACTTTTGAGCCGGAAGATCCCGTCGATCCGCCGCGTTTCGGCCTGACCCACAACATCGGCACATACAATCCCGTGCGCATCGCTTTCCACGAATGGCTGCAGATGTTCCGCGATGCGTGGACAGCTCCTGGCTGGGGGAATAAATTGCGTTACGTCTTCGGAAATCCCGGCTGGCGCCACCACGATCCTGCGGAAGCGCCCAGCCGGCATTGACGAAATCGTTTTGGGGGTTGCATGAAAACCGACGCGATGCTGTTGGCACTGCTTGCGGAGGGCTATTCCAAAAAAACGTGGCACGGCCCGAACTTGCGGCAATCGTTGAAAGGAGTTTCCGCAAAAGATGCCGCCCGGCGCCCTGCCCCCGGCCGTCACAACATTTGGGAACTGGCAGTGCACGCGGCGTACTGGAAATACGCGGTGCGCCGGCGCATCGAAGGCGGGAAGCGCGGCTCGTTTATCCTGAAGGGAAGCAATTTTTTTCCACGGCCAGAAGAGGGAAAGGCAACGGAAGCCGCGTGGAAGAAGGATTTGGAATTACTGGCGCACGAGCATCAGGCGCTGGAGTTGGCCATTCGCCGCGCATTGAAGTCACCGCGCGCCGGAAAGTTGCTGCCGATGATGTATGGAGTTGCTTTCCATGATGTCTATCACGCGGGGCAGATTCGGCTGCTCCGGCGCCTGATTTCGTAGGACTTTTATTTCCGATCGCTGGCCAATCTGGAGATTGGCCCTTCCCCGCGCAGTCGCGCGACGACACTCTTCATATCTTTTGCGTCCTGGAATAAGCGAATCGCCGCGATGCCGCTGGCGCCCGCTGCCAGGCATTGCTGAGCGTTTTCCACGGTGATTCCGCCAATCGCCAGCACCGGGATCGCAATCTGTTCGCACACTTCCCGCAGCTTGGCGAGTCCCTGCGGCGCGCCAAGACTCTCTTTCGACGGCGTCGCGAAAACCGGCCCGAAAATCACGTAATCCGCGCCGTGGCGCTCCGCCGCTTGCGCCGCCTCCAGCGAATGGACAGAAACTCCCACCAGAAATTCAGCTCCGGTAAATCGCAAGCTGGCGAATCGCCGGGCTTCCTTCACCGGCAAACTTCGTTCGCCGAGATGCACGCCAGCGCTTTTGCACGCGCAAGCCACATCCAGCCGGTCGTTAATAATAAGCGCCGCGTGGCCCTTGGTGCGGCGCAGCGCCTCCGCGGCCAGTTCCGCCAATTCTCGCGCAGGCAAATCCTTCTCCCGGAGCTGTATCCAATCCACGCCAGCTTCCGCAAATTGTTCTATTTTTTCGAGCAGAATATTCTTTGCAGCTGCCGGATCCTCCGCCAGGCTCCGGCGGTCCGTCACATAGCACAGCACCGGTTTACGGATTGGTAGAAGGGGGCACACGGGCGGGCACAGGACGCGAATTGAAAAATCCGAAACCCACGAAGATGTCCAGCACGCCAATGCCGCTGACAATTCCCCGCATCGCGGGGTGCAGCACAACCGGCATCATCCAGGGGTAATGGCTAAGAAAATAGTTCTGTTCCCAGAATGCGGACCACGGCAGATAGAGCAGCAACGCCCCCAATTCAAACAACAACACCACCGTCATCGCGCGAAGGATTCGATTCATCTGGGACCCGAGGGCATTCTGTTTTGGACTGTGTGGATCTCAGCGAGCCGGCTTTTGCAGGGAGTGAATGCGCTCGGCCACGTCGCGATAATCAATATTGATCGCGTAGACCTGGGAAAAGCTCTTGAGCGCTGCGTCCGATTCCCCAGCCGACTCCTGGGCCACTCCCAAATCATACCGCAATGCCAGTTTACTTTCCGTGTCCATACCGGGAGTCTGCAGCGCGCGTTCATACCAGATGGCGGCAATTCCTGGCTGTCCTTTTTCCATGAACGCCAGGCCCAGCAAGGTGCAGCATTGCATCGCGTAGCGGAACACTTTTCCGCGGTCGTTGGCCTGCGCCACTTTCTGGAATTCGCCGATGGCCTCTTCCAGCAAACCCATTTCGCGGAAAGCGATACCCAGGTTGTAGTGCGTCTCCAGATCTTCGTCTTCCGCGCCCATTTCGCCAAGCTCCGCGCGGAATTCGTCGAACACGTCCTTCAACGGACCGGCTTCGCCATTTGCACCGGTTGCCGTTGCGTTTCGGGCGGAAGCGTTCACCACCGGTTTTATTTCTTCCACGGGCGCGTGCGCAACGGGTTGCGTCAGCTCGCCCAGGCCCAGCTCGCCCATTTCCTTGGCGAGATCAGAGAGGAAATCGTCGGTGGAAAATTCCTTGCTGCCAGTGGACGCGGCGGCCACGGTTTCCGTGGGAGCTTTCTCCGCGCGCGGCTCCAGCTTCACTTCGTGCGCAACCGGCGGCGGCATCTGCGCGAGCATCTCGTGCGGAGGCACAATGGTTTCCGGCTCCAACACCAGCTCAAAATCCTGATCCAGTTCAAATTCCGGTTCGGTGGCAGACTTTTCCACCACAGCCGGCTGCGGAATATCCAGTGAAGGCTCGGGGCCCTCGGAAGCCAATTCCGCGTGTTCCGGGACGGGCAGGGCGGTAAGCTCTTCTTCCGGCAGCAATGTTTCCGGCATCTCGTCCGGCTCTGCGATGTGGGCTTGCGGCGCGGGGGCGGACTCCGGCTCTGGCTCCGGCAGCGGCAATTCCGCGGAGATCTCCGCAAACAGACTAGCCGCCGGAGGCGCTGCGGATGTTTCCTCGAATATTTCAAATTCCGGCAAATCCGCGGGCACGGGCTGGCTGGGCAATTTCGGGGAAGCTTTCTGCGCTAAGATCGCTTGCTCCAGGAAAGATGCCGCTACGTTTTCTTGCTCGGGCGCCGCAGCAGCCGGAACAGGCGCCACGGGAATCTCGTCCGCCACGGATGGCGCAGGTTCCTTGGTCTCTTCCAGCAGCGTGGCCCACTCGTCGGAGAGATCGACTTCTTCTTGTACAGATTCCGCGGGTGCAGCCGGAATTTCGGCGACTTGCTCGGCAACAGCAGCGGTCTCCGGCGACTCCACAATCGCTTCGGGAATAGCTTTCTCTTCGACGGGCGCTGCTTCCACCGGCACTTCGGCAACTTCCGGGGCGGCTTCCTCCACCGCTTCCACCGATATCTCGGCAACTGGAATCTCTTCCGCCGCAGCAACCGGGTGAGTCTCCACGGCCTGCGGCATCGCCGCGGCAACTGCTGCCGCAATCTCTTCGTCGCTCAAACCGGCCGCGCGCTGGAACCGCCGCCGCAATTCTCCAAACCGTTCGCTGCTGCGCCCATCGCCGCGGCTGCCGTGAATATGTTCCAGTTGCGCCGCAAGTTCCGCCGTCCGGCGGTCGTCCCCCGCGCCCAGCACAAAGTCCAGAAGCTTTTCCAGCGTTGGCGTGTGCATCGGCGCGCGCCGCAAAATCGCTTCCAGCAAGCCGATCGCTTTTTGCGTCAGGCCATAGCTGGCGAAAAGGTCCACGTCCGTCAGTGATTGCGCGATAAATTTCTGGGTTTCTTCGTCGAGTTCCTGTTCATCAATCGAAGGCTTATTCTGCAGCGCCGCCTGTGCCGCCACGCTGGGCGCTTCCTCCGCCGCCAATCCCGCGCGCACCTTGGCCGCAGGCGCCTTGTTAAATTCCGCTTGCAGCGTTTCCGGCGCATCGGTGGACTCAGGAATCGGCTGCGGCTCGGCGGGCAGCGTCCCCATCTTGCGCAGCACATCATTCAACTTGCGCTTGGCTGAATCGTTTTCCGGGTCGCGATCAACCAGTTGCTCAAAAATCGCTTTGGCGCGCTCCATCTTGCCGCTCGCCACCAGCGCGTCACCCAGGTTCGCCAGTGCATCCGGCAAACGGAACGAATCGCTCGTCCGCCCGAACGTATCCACCAGCCACTCCAGCGGCTCCAGCCGGCCCGGCATTCTTTCCGCCAGCCCTTGCAGCAGGTGCGACACGCCTTCGTGCTCTCCCGCGTCAATCATCGGAATGCGGATGCGCGAAAGCAGCGCCATGGCCCGGTCACCCTGACCGGATTCCAGCAGCGCCTCGGTCACCTTTTGCGTGGCCGTGAAATTCTTTTCGTCGTTGGAGAAAATCTTCAGCGCCAGCGCCGTCGCTTCGTCCCATTTTTCGGCCTTCAAGTAAAGATCCAACAGCAGCTCCGCCGGCTCGCCGCCCTTTTCCAGGTCCGGAACGCGCTCCAGAATTTCCGCTGCCTGCGTGGTGTTGCCCACCGAGGAGTGGCTGCGCGCCTTCACGATCAGCGCATCCAGATGCTTCGGGTTCAGCTGCAGCGCCTTGTCCGCCAGCCGCTCGCATTCCGCCTGGTCTCCGCGGGCCAGCGCCCGCTGCGAGGCGGAGACATACCCCTCCAGCGCTTCGCCCGATTGCCCCATCGCCTGGTAAAGATCAGCCAGGCGCACTTGAATCCGCAAATTGTCCGGCTCTGCCAGCAGCAGTTTCTTAAGCAGCGCAATGGCTTCCGGCTGTTTCCCATTTTTCAGGTGCAATTCCGCAAGCTGCAGGAACAGCGGCCGCGCCTCGCTCATCACCCCCTGCTGCACGTAAAGATCGGCCAGCTTTTCCAGCGGCCGGATCTCTTCCGGAGCAAGTTTCGAAATGCGCTTGTAGACGGCAATCGCTTTGGTCAGGAATCCGTCGCTGACAAACAGCTGCGCCAGCCGTTCAAAATATTCGATGGCCTGAAAGGTTTCGCCCTGGCGAATGTACAGCTCGCCGATGGTCATCAGCGTGACCTGATCGCGCGGCTCGTACTTCAATATTTGCTGATACTCCGCAATGGCCTGGGCGACCTTGCCCTGGTTGAGGAGCTTCTGCGCTGATTCGACGAATTTGCTCTTGTTGTAGGCCATGCCCAAAGGCGACAGCTTCCCCACCGAAAGCCGCCGGCGACTTTCTCCTCAAATGGCTGCCGGTACTAAAACCACGCAACCTTACTTTTCTCACGCTACGCTCCGCCTATGGGTGCGTCAACGAAACCGCGGACACGTGTAGACAGGCAGTTATCCCCGTAGCAGATAGGAAACTTGGAGAGAAGAAATAGCGAAGGATGTTTTACGACCCGCTGGGCCAGATTTCCAGCGGCAGCGCCTCTTGCACCGCTCCCGCAGCCCAGCAACCCGCTTCCCGCACCGGCGCGAAGGAGTGGCGATGCAGCGGCGAGGGGCCGTGCACGCGCAGCGCCTCAAGATGGTCGGGAGTAGCGTACCCTTTGTGCCGCGCCAGGCCATATTGCGGGTAGACGGCGTCCCACTCTTCCATCCGGGCATCGCGATGGGTCTTGGCCAGGATGGACGCGGCAGCGATGGAGACGCTGCGCGCGTCGCCCTTGATCAGCGATTTCTGCTCGACCATCACGTCCAGTTGCATGGCATCAATCAGCAGGTAATCGGGCCGGATCGTGAGCTGTTCCAGTGCGGCTTGCATGGCCTGGCGGCTCGCCTGATAGATGTTCCAGGCGTCTATGCGCTGCGCATCGATTTCCGCCACCGCCCACGCAAGGGCATGTTCGCGGATTCGCAAAGACAGTTCGCCGCGCCGCTCGGGAAGCAGCTTCTTGGAATCGTCCAGACCCACGATGCGCCGCTTGGGATTCAGGATTACCGCCGCGGCCACCACGGGACCAAACAAAGCGCCGCGCCCGGCCTCGTCCAGACCCGCAATCCGGGTCCAGCCCAGCCGCCGCGCCGCTCGCTCGAAACGGGAAGAGCAGAGTCGCGTCATATTCGTGTCGTCAGCCACGAAGTTTAGCACTCCTCGCCAGCCACACGCAGCTTCCTTTGCCTTGTCAGCAAGCAAAAAGTAAGGAATAATGAGAAGGTAAGGAAAAATGATTCGAAGCAAGGATATCTCGATGCCGCATTCCACCATAACGAGCAAGGGACAAACGACGATTCCGGGGAGGATCCGCAAAGCTTTGCGCATCAAGCCGGGGGACAAGCTGGAGTACACCGTGGAAGGAGATCACGTCACGATCCGCGTGCATCTTGGCACTCGCGCACTCAAGGGTGCGTTGGCCAGCAAAAAGGGTAAGGGGATGTCTTTCTCCGAAATTCGCGAGGCTGCGGCAAAGGCTGCCCGGGGCCGCGAGGGCACCCGGTGAGCAAGCGAAAGCTGATCGACACTAACCTGATTGTTCGCCACTTGGTGCAAGACAACGAAAAGCAGGCCAGCGTTGCCGGGAAACTGTTCGATGCATGCGATCGAGGCCAAGTCGCGATCGTGGTGTTGCCCGCCGTTCTCGCTGAGTGCGTGTTTGTCCTGGAGTCGTTCTACGAGCATGAACGGACAGACATCACATCAGCACTGAGCAGGTTGATTTCAAGCCCGGGTGTGGAGATCGTGGATGCAGCGATTCATCTCGATGCCTTAGACCGCTATGCAAGATCGAAAGTCCACTTCGTAGACTGCCTGATTGCTGCCACAGCAACCGTCGAGGACATGCCGGTTGCCTCGTTCGATCAGGACTTCCGAAAATTCGACGGCGTCCGGGTGGAACTCGAGTAGTCCCGAACCAAGCAAAGCTAGAGCGAGCCACCGTCAGGCCAGTTTCTCCAGTGAGTATTGGGAGGGTGCGAGGGCCGGTATCTGGCTAAGTCGCCGGTCACGATTACTTCAGCCAACTGCTGAAATGCTTCAGTATCAGTGGCAAGCTGATTCGAAGTTATATCTGGGTGTTCCCACTCTTCTAGTTGCAAACTTGCTGTAACTCGGGAAGCACATTGTTTCGGCGCTCGTGGAGAGTTCCGAGCACTTTTTCGCGGCGCGTCGCCGCCAGAAGTCTGCTGAGCTCAAAAACGCGAGGAGAATCTTTCTTTTGTAACTCAATACCGTAGGCTTTATACATGTCCGCCGATGGGAGCGAAACGATCTCATCGCGTAGTCTCAGTTCGGCCGCATTCTCTGCCAGCAGTTCCAAATCAGAGGAGTCTTGCCAGGGACCTTCCTCAATCGGAAAAACGGAATAAAATTCATCGTTTGGATTGCTCTTCAGGTAGTTTTCATAGGCCGCGCGATTGACATACTGCTCCGGAGTCTTGCGGTTGTTCAAGCAACTGCCAAAGGTGTAAACGCTCGTGTCAGGAACTCCTGCCCTGGGGCTAAAACCGAAAACCTCGATCACGATGGCCCAGTCTTTGTTGGATCGGAAGAGTGCGAGCCGGCTCGCCGCAAGATAAACGTAGCCATTATCCATGGCGGGAAAAGTGAACGCCTTGCAGCAATTGTCGAGGATTTTGAGAATCTGGTTGGATTTCCAGTCCATGTCCGTATTGATAGTCCCAGCCTGCGATAAATGGCTGATGTGTAGAGTAGCACCCCATCGCCCCCATCGGACTGCACCCCGATAGAAAGGAAAAGGGACAGGCAGAGCCTGTCCCTTTCGAAAGATTGCTTGTGTACAACTTAGGCCTTGGCGGCGGCCACAGGTGCCGGAGCGTCTTCGCGGGCGGCGCGCTTGATGCGGGCGGCCTTGCCGCGCAGATTGCGCAGGTAGTAAAGGCGCGAGCGGCGCACATTGCCCTTGCCGACAATTTCCACCGATGCGATCGAGGGCGAGTGCAGCGGGAAGATGCGCTCAATGCCCACGCCGAAGCTGACGCGGCGAACCGTGAAACTGGCGCTGCTGGCTCGGCCCTTCTTGGAGATCACCACACCCTCAAAGGTCTGGATGCGTTCTTTGACCTTTTCGCCTTCGCCTTCCATCAGCCGTACGTTCACCTTGATGGTGTCGCCGGCGCGGAAATCGGGGAGGTCAGTGCGCAGTTGCGCTTCATGTAATTTTCGAATAACCGGATTCATGTTCGTTGTTCCCTGCAGACCCACTCAGGTGGGGCCAGCACTTCTAAGACAAACATCAATTATAGCCAATCTCCGCCGCTTTGCCTAGCCGATTTCCGTCAACAGATCCGGCCGATTTCTCCGGGTTTTCTCCTCGGCCTGGCTCTTTCGCCATTTGGCGACCTCCGCGTGGTTGCCGCCGATCAGCACTTCTGGGACTTTCCAGCCGCGATATTCGGCCGGCCGGGTATAGTGGGGAAAATCCAACAAAACGTTTTGAGCTCGCCGGCCCGCATGCTCGCTACTCCCGCCTCGGGCGGGCCACTCGCCACTTCCCGAAAAAGACTCGTTCTCGGTGGATGCCTCATTGCCAAGTGCGCCGGGCAAAAGGCGGGTCACTGCATCCAGCACAATGGCCGCTGGCAGTTCGCCGCCGCTCAGGACGTAATCGCCGACGCAAATCTCTTCCGTCGCCAGATACTCCGCCACGCGCTCGTCCACGCCTTCATAGCGTCCGCAAATCAAGATCAATCGTTCCAGCTTCGCATAGCGCCGCGCCGTTTCCTGCGTGAACAATCGCCCCGCCGCGGACATCAGCACAATCGCGGTCCCCGGCTCCGGCGCTACGCGCTGTTGGGCGTCGCCAACGCCGTGCCCCAGCAGTTTTTCCACGGCGTCAAACAGCGGCTCCGGCTTCAGCACCATGCCTTCGCCGCCTCCAAACGGGCGGTCGTCCACGGTCTTGTGGCGGTCCTTGGTGAACTCGCGCAGGTCCTGCACGTGAATCTGCACAATGCCCGCTTCTTTCGCCCGGCGCACAATGCCGTAGTCCAGCGGCCCGGTGAAAAATTCCGGAAAAATGGTGATCAGGTCGAATCGCACGTTAGTGGTCGGCGGAGTTCAGGTCGCTCAGCCCTTCGGGCAGGGTAACATCAATGCGCCGCGCGGCCACGTCAATGCTGCGGCAGATGTCCTCCGCCAGGGGCACTAGCAGTTCGCCTGCAGGCGTTTCCACCTGCAGCAGCGGCGTACCCGCCAGACCTTCGCCCGGGAAATATACATCCCTCACAGTTCCCAGTACACGCGGCGCCTCTCCCATCTCACACGCAGGGGAAGCGAGTTTTTTCTCCGCCGCGGGAGTTTCAAACACGGTGCACCCGATCAGATCGCTGACAAAATATTTCCCGGCGGGAAGCTCCACGCGCTCGGCCAAGGGAATCACAACCTCAAACCCGCGGAATTTTTCCGCGGCATCAATCGAAGCGCTCTCCGCAAAATGAAAAATGCCGTATTCGGGGTGATTGCGATCCACCCAGAAATTCTTCAGTGCAGCCAGACGAGGTTCAACCTGGCCGCTACGCAAATAAACTTCGGAGAGGGAATTAAGACGTGCGGGAAAATCCGTGAAGAGTTCCGCCAGAACCTCGCCCTTGTTCCCGCGCGGGCGGAGAATGCGCGCGATCAGGACCCACTGCTGCTTATCCGTGGAGGCTTTCAATCCTCAAGTATCTCAAGCGTGAAGCGTTTGTGCAGCTTCATTCCGGCCGCCCCCAGCAGTGTGCGGATGGCCTTGGCGGTGCGGCCCTGGCGCCCGATCACCTTCCCCAGATCTTCCGGGTGGACTCGCAACTCCAGCACCGTAACCTGTGTGCCTTCCACCGCCTTCACCTGCACGCCTTCCGGACGATCCACCAGCGCCTTGGCTATTTCCTCAACGAGTTCCCTCATATCAGCCCCCTCGCTTTGCTGTCACTACCACGTAGTCGTGCAAGTGCCGCCCCTCTTCATCCGTTAAGAGGGGAAGCGAGCTGGTTTATGACCTGGGCTTATGCAAGAGAGCTCAGCTGGAAAAAGCTGAACTACGCTATTTTCTGCTGCTTGATGAAACTCCGAACCGTATCACTTGGCTGTGCCCCTACGCCCAGCCAATACTTGATGCGATCGGAATCCAACTTAATTTCCGCGGGCTTCTTCAACGGATCATAGGTGCCGACGGCTTCACGCACACGCCCATCCCGGGCTCGCGTCCGTTCAATCACCACCACGCGGTAAAAGGGCTTTTTCTTTTTGCCAATTCTGGCCAGACGAATCGTTAACACTAAAGTACGACCTCCATTTAGACCTCTTATTCTACGTGACTTCCCACCCGGCGGCAATCGGGGCCTTGCAGTATCCCAGTACCGGGTTAGCCGAAGGGCGCTGCTCGTCGAGTCCCAAGCTGTGCCCGGCTTCTTCCCGATTTCTTTTGTTGCTTTCTAGGCACCCCTCAGCAACACTAGTGCCCTGAACTTTGGCCTTTGCACCCCGATGTTGAGGGGGACTGCCCTGCACGGACCTCATTAGGTAAGCCACAATGAGGCCTTTTTTACCCGCGTCCCTGCTCGCCATGGTGCTTGCCGCCTGTGGGATTCTTCCGAACCAAGTTGCGGCCCAAAGGCCGAGCCCCGGCGGCCAACCTCCACGGGGTGGCTCCGCCGACGTAACCGCGGGCACCGCGGATCTGGTGATCACGCTTCACGACGCAAAGAATGCCGTATTTTTGCAGACGGCAAAAGTGACCCTGCGCACTTCCACTGGTGAACTCCGCGGAACCTCCATCGCCGAAAAGGGCCGCGCCGTTTTTCGCACTTTGCCGCTGGACACCTACGAAATTTCGGTCGAGGTGCAGGGCTCCCCGCCCACCAAGGCAAACGTTTCGCTGCAACTCGCAGGTGAAAACAAGAATCTGGACATCGTGGTCGGCTCGGGAAATTCTTCCTCCTCCCCCGCTGGCCCTCCACTTCCGCCTCCTCTTTCCACAAAAGAGCAGAAAGAGCTCACGGACGGCCTGCGCGCCCTGCAAGCCCAAAGAATCGAAGAGGCTCGCAAGCATTTTCTTGCCGCGGCCAAAACCAATCCCAACCAACCCGACGTGGACTATTTACTGGGTGTGATAGCGGCCATGACGGGAGACGTGGTCACGGCCAGACAGTATTTTGAAAACGCCGCCACGCGTTACCAGCATGTGCGCTCCCTCACCGCTCTCGGCGAACTCGACCTGACCGCGGGAAAACTCCCCGAAGCCAAGGCGAATCTGGAAAAAGCGCTGAAGGCCGATCCCAACGCCTGGCGCGCCGAACAATTGCTGGCCGCCGTGAACCTGCGCCAGCAGGCTTACCCGGAGGCCATTCAACACGCGGAGCACGCGCTCCAGGTTGGCAAGAACGAAGCGAAAGGAGCCCGGTTGACCCTCGCCGAGGCGCTCTCCGCCAGCGGCAATTACCAGCGCTCCACCGAAGTCGTGAACGAACTGCTGAAACAAAGTCCCACAAAGGAGCAATCAAAAGAAGCGCACGATATCCTGGAGGCCAATCGTCAGGAAGTCGCCCCCCATACACTTTCCGCTTCTTCCAGCGCTGCTTCTTTTTCTCCTTCCAGTAGCAAAGCCCCCGCTGTAGGCAGCCTGCCGCTTTCCCCCAGCCTTCCCGCGGCTTCCGCTAATCCCCTGACGGAAAGTTCCCGCTGGATTCCACCCAATGTGGACGACAACGTCCCTCCCGCGGATTCCAGCGTTTTCTGCCCGCTCACCAATGTGATCGAGCAGGCCGGGACGCGCGTGCTGCAGCTTGTGGACAATCTGGACCGCTTTACCGCAACGGAGCGATTGCATCACCAGACGCTGAACGAGTTTGGCCTTGCCGTGCGCACCGTGGAGCAGAAATACGACTACTCGGTCTATATCCACGAGGTGAAGCCGGGAATTTTCGATGTCTCCGAGTTTCGCGACGGCAGCGATTCGCGCGATATTTTTCCGGAGCACGTAGCCACCCTGGGCACCGTCGCGCTGATTTTTGTTTTTCATCCCCACTACGCCGAGGATTTCGATTTTAAGTGCGAAGGCCTCGCGCATCAGGGCGATAAACTTGCCTGGCAGATTCACTTCCAGCAAAAGCTCGACCGCCAATCCCGCCTGCGGAGTTACCGGCTGGGCACGAAATATTATCGCGTGGGCATCAAAGGCCGCGCCTGGATAGCCGCCGACTCTTTTCAGATTATTCGCATGGAAAGCGATCTGGTGAATCAGGTGCCGGATCTGCGGCTCTATGCGGAGCATCAGGACATTCTCTACGGTCCGGTGCCATTCAAGAAGAGAGATACCGTGCTGTGGCTGCCCTATTCCGCCGAAACCTTCCTGGACTTCAACTACCACCATATTCACCGGCGCCAGGATTTCACCAACTATTTGCTGTTTTGGGTGGATGAAAAGCAGAACATCGAAAAACCAAAGGAAGCCACGGAAGAGCCTACCGGCGAACCGAATACTTAGGGCCCATTCGCTTTCGTTCAGATTTCCAGATCAGCTCAGCCGGTTGAGTCCATTGAAAGCGGCGGCTTTATAGCATTCCGCCAGCGTGGGATAGTTGAATACCGTATTGACGAAATAGGTGATCGTGCCCTTCAGCAACAGCACGGCCTGACCGATGTGCAGCAATTCCGCTGCGTTCTCCCCGAAAATGTGCACGCCGAGCAGTTCCAGCGTTTCGCGGTGGAAAAGCAGTTTCAGCCGCCCGTCCGTGTGACCGGAGATCTGGCCGCGGGCAATTTCGCGGTAGTAGGCCACGCCCACTTCGTAGGGCACATCGCTTTCCGTAAGCTGCTCTTCCGTCTTTCCGATGAACGAAATCTGCGGGATGGTGTAGATGCCATAGGGATAGCCGGCGGGATCGGATTCCAACGGCAGTCCGAAGGCACGCGCAGACGCGATACGCCCTTGCTCCATGGAGACGGAGGCCAGGCTGGGAAATCCGATTACGTCGCCCACGGCAAAAATGTGCGGCTGGCAGGTGCGAAAATCTTTGTCCACCGGGATGCGCCCACGATCGTCCGCTTCAATTCCCGCAGCGGCAAGATTCAGCCGGTCCACGTTGCCCTGGCGCCCAACGGCGTAAAGCAAAGCATCGCCAACGATCCGTTTGTTGCTGCCCAGATTGGCAGCCACCTTGCCGTCGGGTTGTTCCTCCACACTTTCCACTTCTTCATTCAGCCGCATGGTGGCCCGCCGATCGCGCATGTGGTAGCTGAGCGCTTCCACCATCTCCGCGTCGGCAAATTCCAGCAGCCGCGGCCGCTTCTCGACAATAATGACGCGAACACCAAGCGTGGCCCACATGCAGGCGTATTCCACGCCGATCACGCCGCCGCCGACCACGATCATGGTGCGGGGGACAAGCGGCATGGTCAGGATCTGATCGCTGTTAATGATATTGCGTCCGTTGATGGGAACTTTTTCGTTCACCGCCGGCTTGGTGCCGGTGGCCACCACCACATACGCGGCTTCCAGTTCGCTGAAGCCGATGCTGTTCTCCACGCGTAGGTGGTGCGGATCCGTAAAGGAGGCCGTGCCGTGAAACAGTTCAATATTGTTGCGGCGAAGTTGATCCTGGAGCACCGCCGCTTCATTCTCAATCACGCGGTTCACGCGGAAATTGAGATCACTCATGGTGACGTTTTCTTTGGAATGGTAATTGGCGCCGTAGAAGGCCTGGTCGTAAAAACCGGAAAGATGTAAAACCGCCTCGCGCATCGTCTTGCTGGGAATGGTTCCGGAATTGATGCAGGTGCCCCCGACCATGGTCTGCTTTTCCACCACGGCCACGGACTTCCCAATCTTGGAGGCTTGAATAGCGGCGCGCAGGCCGCCGGGACCCGAGCCGATCACCACAAGATCAAACGGTCGCATTCGAGGAATCCTGGACTTCTTCGGCAGGCGCCGCGGGATTTGTGGGGGCGGGCTCTTCCGCACCCTTATTATAGGCGAGCCGCGAGGCCATTTCCCGGGCCTTTGCGGAACCGTTACCTTCGTCGTGCGCCAGCGCCATCAGATGACTTTGCACGGAAAAGGCTTTGCCCTTGCGGCCGCGAGCCACGTAAGTGTACTGACCATCCGCTCCCAGAATTCTGGCCTTCACGTTATCCGCCAGATACGCGGGCAGAATTTCCTGGCAGATGCGCTGCCGCAGCAACTCGTCTTTCAGTGGAAAAAGAACCTCCACGCGCTCGTAGAGGTTGCGCGGCATCCAGTCCGCGCTGCCGAGATAAATTTCCGGCTTCCCGCCATTTTCAAAATAAAAAATTCGGCTGTGCTCCAGATACCGCCCTACGATGCTGCGCACGCGGATGCGGCTGCTGATGCCGCGCAGGCCGGGAACCAGCGTGCACTGGCCACGCACGATCAAGTCAATCTCTACGCCGGCTTGCGAAGCGCGGTAAAGCGCCCGGATCACCGGCGGGTCAACCACGGCATTGCATTTGGCGATGATGCGGGCCGGGCGGCCGCGGCGCGCATGACGCGCTTCCCGCTCAATCAGTGCAATACACGTCTTGGCCATGTCTTTCGGGGCCACCATCAGGGGCTTGTAGTGGGCTTTTTCCGCGTACGCGGTCAGAAAATTGAAAACGTCGTGGACTGCCGCGGTGATCGCTTCGTCGCTGGTGAAGAGGCTCAGGTCCGAATAAAAGCGCGCCGTGGAGGGATTGTAATTCCCCGTGCCCAGATGCGCGTAACGCCGAATCTTTCCATCCGGATCTTCGCGCACGATCGCCAGCAGCTTGGCGTGCGTTTTCAACCCTACCAGCCCGTGAAACACCTGGACGCCGGCCTCTTCAAAACTTCGCGCCCATTTGATGTTGGTAGTTTCGTCAAAGCTGGCTTTCAGTTCCACCACCACGGTTACTTCTTTCTTCCCCGCGGCTTCCAGCAGCGCCAGGGCGATCGGCGAATCCGTGTTGGTGCGATAGAGCGTCTGCTTGATGGAAAGCACGCGCGGGTCGTGCGCCGCGGTGCGCAAGAAATGCACCACCGGGTCGTAGCAGTCGTAAGGATGGTGCAACAGCACGTCCTGGCGGCGCAGGGTTTCGAAAAACGAATCCGCGTCGTGGCCAATTTGCACCTGTCGCGGCACAAACTTTTCATACTTCAAATCCGGCCGCGCTGTTTCCTCATACAAATGAAAGAGTCGCTGCAGGTTTACCGGGCCGGCCACGCGGAACACCAGCGACTCTTCCAGCTCAAATGTGGAAACAAGATGATCCACAATTTCCGGATGCGCGCCCGCTTCGATTTCCATGCGCACGGCATGTCCCTTGCGCCGCTGCGCCACTTGCGAATCCACGGCATCCATCAGCATGCGCGCTTCTTCTTCTTCCAGGTAAAGATTGCTGTTGCGCGTGATGCGAAATGGAGCGGAAGCCAGAATTTCATAGCCCCGGTAGAGTTTCTCTGCGTAAACGGAAATGATGTCCTGCAAAAACACAAAATGGAAACCGCCGTTTTCGGTCGGCAGGCGAAGCAGGCGCGGCAAGGCGCGCGGCACCGTGACCACGCCGAAAACCGGCTTCTCCGCGGAGTGCCGCCTGCGCCGCAGCAAAAACGCAATGCACAGCGCTTTGTTCAGCACGTGAGGAAAGGGATGCGTCGGGTCCACAGTCACGGGCGTAAGCATGGGGTATACGCGGCGGTCGTAAAACGTCTTCGCCACCTGTGCTGCCTTGGAGCTAAGCTGGTCCACGGAAAGCACGCGGATCTGGTGCTTGCCCAATGCCGGCAGCAGTTCATCGTTCCAGCATTTGTACTGTTCCTTCACGAAACTCTGCATCGAGGAAGTGACCAATTCCAGTTCTTCGGCGGGCGTGCGGCCGTCGGCGCTGACATCGCGGGAACCGTGTTCAATTTTCTGCAAAAAGCTGGAGACGCGGATCTCCACGAATTCGTCGAGATTGTTCGCGGTGATGGCCAGGAATTTCACGCGCTCCAGCAGCGGATTGCTCCGGTCCTGGGCTTCCTGCAGCACGCGCTGGTTGAACGCCATCCATTGCAGGTGGCGGTTGAGGTAAAAGCGGGGATCATCGAGACTGATGCGTGCCATAGGCCTTCCCGGAGCGGCGGGTAAAAGTATCTCACGCGTGTTACCGGCAGATGAATGCCCTTTCAGGATGATATGCTGCTGGCGCTCGTAGGGTCATCCATGCACACGTTTGTAAAAGTATTGGGGCTTTTCTTGATGTTGATGGGCGCCAGCCCTTTTCTCGCCACCGCCGTGGCGCAGCAGCAAGTGACGCCTCAGCAATTGGAGACGGTGTTCGCTGGGGAGGTCCATCCAGGCGAGCCGGGGCTCGCTGTTTTAGTGAAAAAAGACGGTCGCGTAGTTTTCGAGAAGGGCTATGGCCTGCGGAAACTCGGCGCCGATGAAGCAATCACGCCGGATACGGATTTTCGACTAGCGTCTTTTACAAAGCAATTCACCGCGATGGCCATTATGCTCCTGGTGCACGATGGCAAGCTGCAATATGACGCCACACTCACCGAACTATTCCCGGCGTTTCCCGCTTATGGAAAAAACATCACCGTGCGGAATCTTTTAACCCACACCGGCGGTTTGCCCGATTACGAAGATTTGATGGACAAGGAAGAAAAAGCACACGGTCCGCGCTGGACGCCAGAGCACCAGATTCAGGATAAAGAGGTTTTGGCCTTGCTGGAAAAAGAGAGCAAGGGAAAATTCCCGCCGGGTACCAGCTGGGCCTACAGCAATTCCGGCTATGTCGTTCTGGGCCTGGTGATCACGAAAGTTTCTGGAACTTCCTACGCGGAATTCTTGCAACAGCGCATCTTTGCACCGCTCGGAATGAAAGAGACCGTGGTCTATCAGAAAGGAAAAAACGAAATTCGCAATCGCGCGTTTGGCCACAGCCTGGAGAACGGGAAGCTCGTCGTGACGGATCAGAGTTCCACTTCCGCGACGCTCGGTGATGGCGGCGTCTATTCCAACCTGGAGGATTTGTCCAAGTGGGACGACGCACTGGCCAATCACACGCTCTTATCCGCGCAAGAGATGCAGCCGGCCCTCACGCCCGTGAAACTTGCCGACGGCCGCGAGCCGCACTGGCCCGCGAAGCCCGACGACGACAACCTGGCGCCCGGTCAGCCCGTTTCCTATGGCTTCGGCTGGTTTCTTGATCCCTGGCGCGGCCACCCGCGCATGTGGCACAGCGGCAGCACCCTGGGTTTCCGCACCATCATCGACCGCTTCACCACGGACCACCTGACCATCGTGATCCTCTCCAACCGCACAGACCTCGACCCCACCAAATTCGCCCTTCAAATCGCTGATCTTTATTTTTCAGCGCCCTGATAGCGATAAATTGAACAGCACAGAGTGCCAGCCCACAAACTCAACGCCGACCCTTCACATTCCCCCGGATCCATTGTGCAAATTCGGGCTCTGACATCTGCCCGGCAGCAACATCCAACATGACACCGATCTCCGCGAGAGGTTTTGAGGTGAGGGAGTAGCCGTTCAGTTGCAAGAAAGTTTCTGCGGCGATAAATGCAATGCGTTTGTTTCCATCCACGAATGGATGGTTGCGTAACAGACCGAAGCCATATGCAGCAGCCAGCTCTGCCAAATCCGTTTTAGGAGCGTAATTCCATTTGTGTAATGGACGTGAGAGCGCGGATTCAAGCAGCCCTTTGTCCCGGAGGCCTGTGCCGCCGCCATGTTCAGCAAGGCTTTCGGCATGAAGCATGTAGATGATGCGAATATCGAGCCACTTCGGCTCCTTCATTTCGCAAGGGCTCGAAGAGTTTCCCGGTGTTCCTTCATGACCTCGCGACCGACTCTTAGCTGCTCTTCAAGCTCGGGGTCGTACGGCGTCAGAAGATAACCCTCGGGGGTTTCTGTCGCGAAGAGGGCATCGTCCTTCTTGACCTTCATGCGATGAAGAATTTCCTTCGGAAGAATAACGCCAGTGGAAGTGCCGATAGATCTCAGCTTGAGTTTCATAGGTCCTCGCGCATTAGCATGTATATTATAATGCAATCGGCACCTGCAAGCATCATTGGTTTTGCTAGTTTTCTGATTTTAATCGTGAATAGGTAGGTTGCTTGGTGGTTTATCCCAAGCCCGCCAACTTGCCCAGCCCCTTCATGCGCGAGCGCGCCGCCATGGCGCCATACTGCTTCATCATCGTGCGCATCTGCAGGTATTGCTTGATCACCTGGTTGACGTCCTGCACGGAGGTGCCGCTGCCCTTGGCGATGCGCTTGCGCCGTTTGCCATCAATCACGTTGTGGTCGCGGCGCTCCTCGTTGGTCATCGAATTGATGATCGCTTCCACCTGTTTGAGCTTGCCTTCGTCCACCGTGGCGTCTTTGGGAAGATTCTGCAGCGGCCCCACTTTCGGCAGCATGTCCACAAGCTGTTCGAGCGGACCCATTTTGCGAATTTGCTTCAACTGGTCGCGAAAATCTTCGAGCGTGAACTCTTCCTTGCGCAGCTTGCGCTCAAGTTCCATCGCGGTCTTGCGATCAAAGGCCGATTCCGCGCGTTCAATCAGCGAAAGAATATCGCCCATGCCCATCACACGCGAAACGATCCGCTCCGGATGAAAGGCTTCCAGCGCGTCGTACTTTTCGCCGAGGCCCACAAATTTCACCGGTGCGCCGGAGACTTTGCTGATCGAAAGCGCCGCGCCGCCGCGGGCATCGCCGTCCAGTTTGGTCAAAATCACGCCGGTAAGGCCCAGGCGTTTGTGAAATTCGCCGGCGGAGCGCACTGCGTCCTGGCCGATCATGGCGTCCGCGATAAACAGAATCTCCGTCGGCTGCAATTCCTTCTTCAGCGTGGAAAGCTCATTCATCAGGTCGTCGTCAATATGCAGGCGGCCGGCCGTATCCACGATGATCACGTCGCTGGCGGAAAGCTTGGCTTCCTTGATGGCGCCGCGCACAATCTCCAGCGGCTTGTCCGTGCCCGTCGCGGGCCACACGGAAATGCCGATGGACTTGGCCACTTGCGCTAACTGCTCGCGCGCCGCCGGGCGATAGACGTCCGTGGAAACCACAATCGGCCGGTGGCCATGCTGCGCAAGCCATTTCGCGAGTTTGCCCGTGGTGGTGGTTTTGCCGGAGCCCTGCAGGCCCACAATCATCCACACCGAAGGCGGGCGCGATGCAAATAAAGGCTTGGCGTGCTTGCCCAGCAGGTTCAGCAATTCGTCGCGAACAATCTTGACCACCTGCTGGTCCGGCGAAAGCTGAAGCATCACTTCGGAGCCGAGCGCCTTGCTGCGGATGTTGGCCAGCAGCTCGTCCGCCACGCTGACGGCGACGTCGCCCTCCAGCAGCGCTTCCCGGATTTCGCCCAGCGCTATATCCAGATGCTCGTCGGAGAGTTTGCCCTGCCCGCGCAGGTTCTTAAAAGTTCGTTGCAGCCGATCAGTAAGGTTTTCAAACATGGTCAGGTTCGCTTATTGGCGCTCTTTTATTGTAACAGCCCGCGGCGCTGCCCGGCACCGGCCAGCTTCAGACGTGCTGAAGATGTGTGTCGTTGAATTTAGTGGGATATTTCAAGCCGTAGCCCAACATGCGGTCAAACCCGATGTGCGCCAGCCAGATCAGCGCGAACGGCGTCAGTTGCAGCAATCCACCAAGGGAACCGGCCAGCAGAAGCAGGAGTGGACCGGCGAGGGTATGCACAAGGTTGTAGCTTGCCGCGCCCCACTTCACGTTGATCAGATAGCCGAGCATGAAAAGATCCGGCGCGAAAAACAGAGCCGCGAACATCCACCAGGGAAAATGTCCTGCGCGATAAAAGCAGACGGACAGCACCAGAACGAAAACGCCTTCAACCCGCAACAACCAACGTGGTCGCGCAAGCATGTAACGCTCCCATTGTCTTGAAAATCAGCTAGAAGGTGAGTTTAACGCCCAACTGCGCGGCGAAGGGTATGCCCACTGTGGTGCCCGGGCCGAAGAAATCGCCCAAGGCTCCCGCAGGGGCACGCAACTGGCTGAGGCTGGTGATGGGCACGGCGCAAGCTGAAGTTGGGCAAAGCGCAGTGGCGTTGGCGAGATCGTTGACCGGCACGGGCAAAGCCGAAATGTCCGGCACGAAATTGTTGCCGGGATTGTTGCGATTGAACAGGTTGAAGAACTCCGCGAAAGGAGTAATCGACCAGCGCTCGTGGAAATAAAACGGCCGGCTGAAGCGAAGGTCCATCTGCACATAGGGCGATCCGCGGAATTCATCCAGCGTGGTTTTCACGCCATTCACCACGGCGCGATCCCCATCCGGCGTGGTCATCGTATAAGGCCGCGCGCTCTCCGCCTGAAACAATGTGGAAAGCTGGAACCCCGCAGGAATCTGAAATGTTCCCGCCAGCACAAAACGGTGCCGCACATCTTCCCCCGAAGGCCCGTAATCCCCGGGCCCAAATGGATTCGCGGGATCGCACACACCGTTTACATAATCGAAAAGTTCACCGACCGTGCAGCCCCACGTCTGCGCCTTCGAAAACGTATAGTGCGCGGTGAAATGCGCGCGCCGCGCGATATTTCCCTGCACGCGAAACGAAACTCCCTGGTAAGTGGAACGATTGTCCGTGCGGTACAAATCCGCCTCTGGATACGGATAGCTGCGGTACGCGTGCATGCCCGTTTCCAACGTGTAATCCGCCGCAACAATCCAGTTCGCGGAAAGCGCGTGCTGGATTCCTGCGGTGGCGTGGATAGCGTAGGGCGTGTGATAGTTCGGATCGATCAACGCAGCGGGACTGGTGCCGTTGGCAAGATTATACGAATTGACCGCGGTGAACGCATTGACCCAGCCATTTTGCGCCAGGTCGTCGTAAAACATTCCGAACCCGGCGCGCAGCACGGTGTTCCCCGAGGACCCCAGCATCCAGGCAAGCCCAACCCGCGGCGCAATCGCCTTCCGGTAATCGTGCGGAATGCCGGTCACCAACCCGGTTGCCAGCGCCGGGTTGTAGCTCTGATCGCGCCCGGAAGCCTCAAACAAGCCAAACGTCGTGTCGTACCGCAAGCCGTAATTCAATGTCAGCCGCGGCGTCACCCGCCAGGAATCCTCCGCGTAGACGCCAAGGCGTTGCACATTCTGCGAAAAACTTCCGTCGTAAGCCGGCGTGTCCGAAACATACGCACACGGCGGATTGGGCGGCTGATTCTGCGGAGCCGATGGGTCGCATCCCAGATCCACGGCGGCCTGCGCGGGATTTGCCACATAAAAGGTCGGATTCTGCGGCGGCGCGTAGACGCGTTCAGCCGTGCCTGTCAGGGCTCCGCTCAGCACGGGCTCGTGAATGAAGCTCGCACCGAACCGCAGGGTGTGACTCCCGGCGGCGTGAGAAACGTCGTAGCGCAGCTGATACTTTTGCTGGTTGCGCAGCACCGGGAAGGCGGAAATCGCGGTGACGAACAAATTGTCCCCGTAAGTCTCGTTGCCGGAAATCGTGCTGGATGTAATCGTAAACGGAAACGAATAGGCGAATCCCAATTCCTCATTGCGCGTTTGCGTCAGGTGCAGGCCGCTGGCATTCAGCACCAGCGAACCAAACCACTCCGGTGAAAAGTCGAACTGCTGTCCCAACACCACGCTGAAATAATTGTTGTGCGAACTTACTCCTGTCGAAGGCAGCGTGCCCTGTTGCACCAGCGCGTTGCCCGTAGTGTAGGTGTCAATGGCTCCGCGCAAAAACCAGCGCGAACGTTCCGATTGCGCCCAGTCCAGCCGCGCTGTGGCCAGATAATCCCGGAAGGGCACGGGCACGGAGCTTGGCACATCGATTGAACTGACCCCGGGAAGCAGGCCCTCGTTGGCCAATTGCGAAAGCGCGGTGAACTGTTCCACGCTGGCGTTGCTGAAGGCGATGCTCGCGTCCTCATGCACGTATTCCAGCGAGGTGAAGAACCACAATTTATCCTTCACGATCGGGCCGCCCAGCGTGCCCACATAATTCTGCCGCGAAAATGGCTGCTTCGGGTCTGGCGCGGGATTATCAATCGGGAAGCGCGCATTCAGATCCGCGGCCCGCTCATAAAACCCGAATTCGCCGTGCCAATCATTGCTGCCGCTGCGCGTGGTGATCACCACGGATCCCGCGGTTGTGCCGCCGGTGTCCGCCTCCATCTGCGCGGTACGAATCGCGAATTCCTGCAGCGCATCCGGTGAAAAATTCTGCAGAAAACCGCCGATGTAATCGTCAGAGTTGTCGCCGCCGTCCACGGAGATAACGTTGTTCAGGCCAGAACTTCCTCCAGTGGAAACAGCCGTGATGCGCGCCTTGGTGGGATCGGATGGCTCCACGGGTTCCGAGCCCGGCGCGAGATACGCGATATTGGCAAAGCTGCGCGCTGCCAGCGGGATGGTTTGCAGATCCTGGTGAGAGACGACGGTCTGGTGAACTGCGCTGGTGGTATCCAATTCCGCGGTCGTGATCGAAGCGGATCCTTTCACCACCACCTGCTGCGTGATTCCCTTCGGGTGCAGCGAAATTGTGACCTCTCGCGTGGAACTGACCGACACAACCACGTCGGCCTGGGCTTCGGCGAACCCATTGGCATTCACGGTCAATTGGTAGGAGTTCGGCGGGAGTCCGTCCACGCGGAACTCGCCGCGCGCATCAGAGCGCACCGTGCGCGTGAAGGACCTGCCGGGGTTAGTAAGCGAAATTTCCGCCGCCGCAACGCGCGCGCCACTCGCGTCCACCACCGTTCCACGCAGCGCACCAAGCGGATTCTGGGCGCGCAATGGGCAGCTAAGTACAATGCACGCGAGAAATAGGAAAAAGGAAATGAGTTTATGAGCCAGCTTCATCCTCGACTTCCGCTTTCTCCACAGTTAGCAAGCAATTGGGGAGTATAAACCATCGGAAGGCCGCATCGCCCCAGCCTGGCGGCACGGCCCGCGGCCGAATTTGGCTGTTACTTCAAATATTCGTCGAACCAGGCCAGCGTGCGCTGCTGCACGTCGCGCAGATGCTCGGGTTTCGAAAACAGGTGGCCCTCATGTTCATAAACCACCAGTTCCGTCTTCACGCCCAGCGTATTCAGTGCGTGCCAGAATTCATAGGACTGTGGCGTGGGACATTCGCCATCACTATCGCCCACGATGATCAGCGTCGGCGTTTTTACTTTCTTGATGAACGTCAGTGGCGCGCTGCGGGCATAAATTTCCGGGTCGTCGTAAACCGATTTTCCGAAAAAGGGAATCATCCACTGATCAATTTTATTTTCGCCGTAATAGCTGGACCAGTTGGCGATGCCCGCCCCGGCCATGGCCGCTTTGAAGCGATCCGTCTGCGTAACGCCCCACATGGTCATGTAGCCACCGTAACTCCACCCGGTCAGCCCCAGACGCTGCGGATCAATCGGCGCCACGCGGATGGCTTCGTCCACACCGGCCATAATGTCGCGCCAATCGCCGTAGCCGAAGTCCTTCACATTGGCCTGCGTGAATGCTTCTCCCTGCCCAAAGCTTCCGCGCGGATTCGGCAACAGCAAAAAATAATTGTGCGCGGGCAAGACCATTCCGTAAGAGCGCGCCGACGGCCAGTTCGATTGCGCAGACAGGCCTGGGCCGCCGTGCACCTGAACCACCATCGGATATTTCTTTGCCGGATCGAAATCCTGCGGATAAATCAGCCATCCCTGCACGCTGAAATCATCACTTTTCCAATGCAGACTTTTGGCTTCGCCCCATTCCGGCTTCACACCCTCATTTCGATGGGTCACCTGCTTCCAGGTTCCCATCGGACCGGCCCACACTTCCGGCGGATCCTGGAACGAACTGCGCACGAATGCCGCCGTCTTTCCATCCGGGGTCAGCGAAATGCTGGTGGACCAAAACCCGCTGGTCATCATCTGCGGCGCACGGTAAAGCGAATCGATCTTCCCGGTGGCCGGGTCAATTCGCGCGATACTCGATTCCTCGTCTGCATTTTCCATGTCAACGATTTGTCCATCGCTGCTCCAGGCGATGTCAGCCGCGGAAGCCTTCCGCTCCTGCGTCAGGTTTCGTGGTGTTGCCCCATCCAGCGAAATCACGTACACATCGCCGCCAACCGAAGGCTCGTCGCTCATCAACCCTTCGATAAAGGCGATGCTCTGCCCATCCGGAGAAACCGCTGGCCGCGCAATCTGCAGTTTCGGTTTGTAGATCGAATGCATCTCCGCGGAAGCAACCGTCACCGCGTACAGTTCCGCTATGTACCAGTTGCTGTCACCATTCCCCTTCGCCGCGGTCAGGGCGATCCACTTTCCGTCGGCAGCCCAGTCGTATTCATAAACATAGGTGTCAGCAGGCGTAATCTGCCGCAGCGATCCGCTCGCCACGTCTACGATGGCCAGGCGCTGCTCGAAAAAAGCGTCCTTGATCACGCCGGTTTCCGCCGTCTCCGCTACCAACGGGCCCGCTTCACGCGTGGCATTTTCGGTGAAGAGCACGGCAATCGATTTGCCGTCCGGAGACCACTTCGGCCCGGCAAGAAATCCTTTAACGTTGGTCAACTTTTGCGCCGGACTTCCTTTCAAATTCGAAACATAAAGTTGCAGTTGGCCGCTTTTCGCGGCGTCCGAAAGGAACGCAATCTTCTTGCTTTCGGGAGACCACGCGACATCGCCTTCGTCAAGCGACTCCGCAGCCGCGGAGATTCTCACCAGCTTGCCCGAGCCCGAAGTTGCTCCAACATAAATATCCTGCTTGCCCGTTGGACTGCCCGCCGCGTCGGCCCGGACCTCCACCCAGGCCACGTGCTGGCCGTCCGGAGAAATCGCAGCCTGCTCAAAATGCTGCGCGGCAAATGGGCTTCCCTTGCCGGGTTTGGAGGGAGATGCCGGGCTTGCCTTATGCGCCCCCGAGGCTGGAGCAGGAGTTTGCCCCGCGGCTACGCAACCGTTCAGCACGCATAATCCCAGCAAAATAGCCCAGCGCTTTCCAGTCAGTTGCATCCGGATTCTCCCAACGGTGTGGAATCCTTGCGTCAGTACGTTATTCACTTTCCCCGCGAACCGCAACCCGAAGGACTCCAAGCTTACGGAACCCCGCAACAGGCGGTAAACTCATCGGGTATTGTTTGAAGGCGAAGAATCACTTGCCAAACTTGTTGGCTTGCAGAAAGTGAACCGTGACTGTTCGTCGTGCCGTTGGATTATTTGCCACACTTTGCTTGACGCTGCTGCTTGCCGCCCCCGCGCTTTTTGGCCAGGACAATTACACGCGCTTCGAATTTGGCGCGCAATATTCCCTGGTGCGCTTGACCAACTACGACCTGGGCGGCACAAACTATTCAGGATTCGGCGGGCGCTTTGACTGGAATCTGAACCGCCGCCTGGCGCTGGAGTCGCAAATCGATTTTTTCCCGGAGCATACCATCCCGCTCCTCTCCATCCAGGGCGGCCAAACGCTCCAAGCAGTTTTCGGCGTTCGCGCAAAAGTAATTCAAACCCGGCGGCTCTCCGTCTTCGGCCTTGTCCGCCCGGGATTTTTTCACTTCACGGATGTGCTCTATAGCAATCCAAATTCGAGCACGGGTTTTGCCACGCAGCCCGAAACGCACTTCGCCCTCAATATCGGCGGCGGCCTGGAATATTATCTTTCGCCGCGCTGGGCCCTGCGCGCGGACCTCGAAGGGAATCCGTATCGCGTTCCGAACTCCCCGATTCCGCTCCCCGGCGGCGGCACCGCGTTCAGCGTGGGAAAAATAGACGACACCACGCGGCTGAGCTTTGGCGTTGCCTATCGCCCCGGAGCCCTGATCGAAAAGGAAAAGGAAAGCAACGTTCCCGGCAAATGGGAAGTTGGCCCGCTTTTTTCCACCATGCTGATCGCCCGTGAGGGGCCGCAGGATGGCGTACGCACGGAACCCGGTTTTGGCGGCTATGCGACCTACCGCTTCTATCATGTTTTTTATTTCGACAGCGACTTGCTCTATTTTCCGCGCGGTACGAATTCCTCGGGGCCGCATGACGGTGGAACGATTTTCCAGGGACTCTTTGGGCTGAAGGGCGGCATCCGCAGGAATCATTTTGGATTTTTCGGCAAAGTGCGACCCGGCTTCAACAGCTACTCCAACGCGTTGAGCGCCGTTTCCGCTGACGGAGAGTACAGTTACGCGCGTTCGACCAACTTCGTCCTGGATCTGGGAGGCATCGTGGAGTTTTATCCCTCCGAGCATGGCACGCTGCGCTTCGAAGCGGGCGACACACACATCTATTTCAATACGCGCGACGTCAATATAGATGGCACCCCCGTGCCCGCCGATGGCGGCAAATTGCGGCACACGATTCAATTCACCATGGGCTATGGCTGGCGCTTCTGATTCCTGAACGATCCAGCGAGTGAGGGAAAAATGACTCCGGAAACCTGGGCAGCAGTGGACGATTATTTCGGTGATTTACTGGTCAAGGAAGATGCGGCGCTGCACGCGGCGGTCGAATCCTCCGCTGCGGCGGGTCTGCCGCCCATTCAAGTCTCTCCCGCACAGGGAAAATTCCTGCACCTGCTTGCGCGCATCATCAACGCCCGCAACGTTCTGGAAATCGGCACGCTTGGTGCTTACAGCACAATCTGGCTGGCACGCGCGCTCCCGGAGGACGGCCGCGTTGTGACGCTGGAAGTAAATCCAAAACACGCCGAAGTGTCTCTGCGGAATCTAGCGCGGGCAGAAGTGGCGAACAAAGTGGATCTGCGGCTCGGCAAAGCCCTGGAGACGCTGCCGCTGCTTGCCGCCGAAGGGGGCAGCCCCTTCGATCTGATCTTTATTGATGCCAACAAGTCCGACATGCCGGAATATTTTGCGTGGGCGCTGAAATTGGCGCACCGGGGAAGCGTGATCGTTTCAGACAACGTTGTTCGCAAGGGCGCGGTCCTGGATACAAACAGCGCGGATCCGGACATTCAAGGTGTGCGGCGTTTTGCGGAAATGGCCGGCAAAGAAAAACGCGTGAGTTCCACGGTGCTGCAAAACGTCGGGGGAAAAGGCTACGACGGCTTTGCGGTTTCACTGGTCATTGGGTAAGCGCGGGCGATCATAGCGCAATCAGGAATTTTTGACTTCGCGCAGCAGCCCGCTGGTGACGTCGTAAACAAAGCCGCGAACCACCACCTTTTCCGGAATCCACGGGTGCGTGCGCAATTTCTGCAGCTGGTGGCGGACGTTTTCCTCGATATTCTGAAAGGCGAAGAAAAACGCGGGGGAAATCGCGGCCGTCCCCGCGCGATTCTGGATTCGCGTGCGCAAATCCTCTTCCGTCGTCTGCATCAATCCGCAATCGGTATGATTGATGATCATGAACTCCTCGGTCCCCAGCAGATAATGCGAGATCAGGAGGGAACGCAGCGAGTCGTCCGTGACGATCCCGCCGGCATTGCGAATGATGTGCGCGTCGGCCGCTTTTAATCCCAGGGTCAAAATCTGCAGCCGCGTGTCCATGCAGGTCAGGACCGCCAGCTTGCGCTCCGGACGCGGCGTCAGCCGGCGCAGTTCGTGGGTCTTCGCATAATTCTGGTTGGCAGCAAGTACTTCGTCTATAACGCTCATGGCTGGGTCAGTGTAACCCAGCCTCCGCGTGTTCGCACAGCGGGCAGGTATGGTCGCATGTTTCCGGCGAAAAATTCGCCTGGTGAAAATGCGGCTAGGGAATAACGGCGCTGACTTCGCTGGAGTAGCTGCTTTCCGTCCCCGTATTGTCCACTTCCGTGGCCACGTAATAATACGTTTGCCCGGCAGTCACATTGCTGTCGGTATAAGACACCGCCGAAATCATGCTGGAGTCCACGCGGGAGTACGGCCCACCGGAAACCGCGCCGCGATAAACGTTGAACCCTTCATAGGAGGAGGAACTTGGCGTCCAGGAGAGCGTAACCGCGTGAGTGACAGGCGCGGCGCCGGTTCCTGCCAGAGTTACCGTCAACGGCGAATTGGTGGCGTTGCTGGTGACTGTCACGCTTCCCGCAAGGCTTCCCGCGCTCGCCGGGGCGAAAGCCACGCTGAAGGAAGTGGATTGCCCCGCTGCCAGCGAAATGGGCAACGCGATGGAGCCGGTGCTGAATCCCGTTCCGCTTGCAACGATCTGCGAAATGGAGACGCTGGAATTCCCCGTGTTGGTGACCGTCACATTTTGCGTGGCGCTGGTGCCGGCAGTCAGGCTGCCGAAGCTCAGCGAAGCGGGGCTCGCGGAAATTTGCAACGCCGGCGCGATCCCGGTGCCACTGACGGAAATGCTGGAAGGAGAATTGGGCGCGTTGCTGACCAGCGTCAAGATGCTGGGGTAGCTGCTGCCCGCGGCCGGCGCGAAAGCAACGTTAAACACCGCGGAACCGCCCGGCACAATCGAAACCGGCAACACAAGCCCCGACAAAGTGTAGCCTGTTCCGGTCATCGCAGCCTGGGTAACTGTCAAGTTGGCGGAGCCGGGATTCTGGATGGTCATGGTCTGCGTGTTCGTGACGCCTACGGTGACATTTCCGAAGCTGACACTTCCCGGAACCACCGCAATCAGCGGTTGCACTCCTGTCCCGCTCAGCGAAATCGTGGCCGGCGAATTGGTCGCCGTGCTCACCACGGTGATGCTTCCGGTGGCGCTCCCCGCCGCGGCCGGCGCAAAACTGGCGGCAAGCGAAAGGCTTTGCCCCGCGGCAAGAGTCACGCCTCCGGCAAAACCTGTGACGCTGAACCCCGTACCCGTAGAAATCACCTGAGAAATGTTCACGCTGCCGGTGCCCACATTCGTGAGCGCGATCGCCTGCGAAGCGCCGCCGCCAACCTGTATGTTGCCGAAGGCGAGGCTGCCCGCGCTGGGCGAAAGCAGACAAGTTGACGCCGGAGGTGGCGGAGGCGCAACTCCAGTGCCCGTCACGGTAACGGCCGTGGAAATCCCTCCCTTTCTCCCGGCGTTGAAGCGGATGCTTCCGCTGAAGCCGGAAGCCGCATCCGGCAGGAAGACCACCTGGAACATGACGCTCCTACGAGCGGCCAGCGAAACGGGCAGCGCGGCCCCGGTGACCACAAATTCCGGGGAACTGTTGGAAATGCTCTCGAGCGTTACGGTTTGCCGGCTGTAGTTGGTCACGACGATTGTGGCCGCCGCGCTGGAGCTGTTTACATTGACCGAGCCGAAGCTCATCACACTGGGAGAGACGCCCACGCTCGCGTGAGCGATGGGAGGAAATGCGATAAATCCAAAAACTAACAAGCCAGCAACAAGACACACCAATCGCGTCTGAACCATGGGCGGAGAATCCTTTGTCGTCGTTTCAGGAGCGCGGGCGGAACGGAGAGGGGTGGCGTGACGTCACGCGGCTCGAGTTTTTACTTCCACGCAGACAATAAAAGTTTCCGCGTATTTCTTCTACTGGTGGCAGGGCCAGAATCAGGACAGGCGTGTGCATTTCGAGGAAGGGCAAGCGCGGCCTGTCCGAAGTGTGGAATTTTCTTAGACTTTGGTGCAGTATACGAAAGCTGGAACGTGGAAATTTTGTTGGCGAATCGAGCTACTTCCGGAAATCGTGGTCCAGTAAATCCCAGAGACTGCTCGAGTTTGTCCGAGAGAAGACGAGTGTCCAAAGTCACATGGGGTCCCCTTTACGGGCTCTGGAAATTCAGCTTAAGCTGTTTCCTAGCCTGAGTCCGATTCAGGAATAACATCTCAAGGAGCTGGCAGAATGAACAAGAAGAATGTGCTGATGGGCACGGTGTTCGCCGTGGGATTGATTTGTGGCGGGGCAATGATGGCCCAAATGCCCGCCGAAAATATCGACCAGCACAAGCATCCGAATCTCGCCGAGGCGCAGCACCATATCCAGCAAGCGTGGGCGAAAGTGGATGAAGCGCAACATGCAAACAAGGAAGAGTTGGGCGGCCACGCTTCCAAGGCAAAAGAACATCTGGAAGCAGCCGACCGCGAACTGAAAGAAGCAGCGGAGTTTGCCAACCACCACTAAAAGCTGGTGCGTGCTCAGAATCCCGGTGTGGGGGCCGGGCCTGAGCCAAAATCAGGATTAAATGCTGCAGGAGCCTTGGCGTCCCCTAATCCTCGTTCGGGGATTCAGCAACTGGACTCCAAGCGCTCCCTTTTTATTTTTCCGGTTTAAATCTGGCAAGGCCAAGCGGTTTTCCTGAACCCCGCTAGCTGACGAACTCCACCATGCCATTCGCAAGGTTGTACATCGCGCCGCCGATCTGGATGGATCCTTTCTTCTCCAGGTCCGCCAAGACCGTGCTTCGCATCCGGATGTTTTCCATCGCTAATTTCACGTTGGTTAAGGCCACGGCATCCACGAAAGCCGGATTCTTGCTGGACTTCTCGCCATCAAATTTGGTTTGCGGAATGGCCGGTTTGATCCTGGCCAGCAATCCCGTCAGGTTGCCCAACACCACGTCATCGATCGCGCCCTTGATTGCGCCGCAGGCCGTATGACCCAGCACCAGGACCAGCTTGGCGCCTGAAACAGCGCAGGCGAACTCCATGCTTCCCAGCAGATCGTCGTTGACCACGTTGCCGGCCACACGCCCGACGAAGGTGTCGCCGATCCCCACGTCAAAAACGATTTCCGAGGGCACCCGCGAATCCACGCATCCAAGGACCACCGCGGCGGGATATTGCCCGGCGGCACTGGAACGTTTTTCAGCCCGATAATCCCGGGGAGCCATCTTGCCGGCGCGAAATCGTTCGTTCCCTTTCTTCAATTCGTCAATAATCTGCGCCGGAGTCATGCTGTCGCGTTGTTCTTTCGTCAGCGACCCGCTCAAACTCGGCACAAGCTGCATCGGCAGTGCGGCCATTGGACTTACCGCGCACGCCGCCAGCGCTGCGCCGAGAAATCTTCGGCGATCCACGGCCGGCTGATCACCAGACTCGCGTAATCTCGTTGTCATAATCTTCCTCCCAGTTTTTAAAAGAAAAGTGCGTCTCGTCGGCTTAATCGGCAATTGTGGAGTCAAGTCCGCCTTTTTCCGGCTCATCTTAGGTTGCGCCCGAAATCAAGTCAATGCGGAGAAATAACAGGCATAAGCGGAGAAAGACTCGCTTATGGATCTCGCGGCTTCTGTATGGTTTCCCGCGTTTGCACAGCGAAAAGCTGGAAGCCAGAAAAAGTGTGCTCTATGATCATCCGGCGCTCGGCGTAATCCGTGTATGCCACCGCGTATTGGGGCAGCCAGATTTCCATCCTCAGCGAATCAGACCGCACCGGCGCGTAATCCACGGAGGCGGCTAGCTCGCTGAGATCAGCCTCCAAAATCGGGTCCACCAGGGCGGATTCCAGATGCAGCACTTGACCGGAGTCGGCGGCAATCCAGGCGCGACCCCTGATGCTGAGCGGACGAAGTTCCGTTGCGCTGACGGGGCGCGGGTAGACCTCAACCGGAGTTTCCATCATCACCGTGCGCGGACGCTTTCCTTTCCTCTGGCGAAAGTGAATTACCCAGGCCGGCTGCTGATTCCATTGCGCGAAGCCCTCGCAGTACATTTCGTAATCGTCTTGAAGCGCGGGATGAAAGATCAGCGCCAGGACTGGCAGACCCTTATCCAAAATGGATCCGACGTGCCGGTCATCGACGCCTGAAAGAGGCGTGCGTGTTTCATGAACCATGAGAGGCTCGAACGTTTTTCCAAAATCCACGACGTAGTCGAATTTCGGCGCGAGATAAATCTGCAGCATGCCCTGTCTATCAGTTTGCTGGTAGCGGACCTGCTCGAGCGCGGCAAATTTCTGAAGATGGTCAACGAGTTCCTCAGCACGCTTTCCAGTCTGTTTCAAGACATCGGGAAGAGAGCACGCCGGAGTTGCCGAAAGGGAAGGAATTGACGCGTCCACTCGAGGCGGATCCCACCGCAGAGGAGATGTTTTGCCACTCGTGTCTCGCGGGGAACTGGAGGAGGTGGTTTTCGCGGGAGAGACAGTTACCACCAGCATTCCTCCGGCGAGGAAAGAAAACGCAACGAAACCGAATGCCATTCGGGTTCGTGTGACTTTAAGGGTGCGCGCCATGTGCAATCTGGAAAGAAAAGACCGAAAGATTTGGCCCGGCCTCAGCGGTCTTACGGATTAATTTTGGGCGCAATCGGGGTGGTGGTCTGATGACTCACTTCCCGTTTCGGGGGTGCCAGTTTAGGGGTGGTTTTTTTGGGCTTCCGGATTTCGCGCTTCCTTGCGTTTTTGTTTCCCATGCACGCATCTTATTGCACTGCCGCGGAACTAGTCAATCGCGCCGAATTCTATCGGGCCCGCCTGCTGCATGCGCGGTTCCATCGCGGGTAATCGATGACTCAAGGAAAAGCGTTCGTACAGCAGCAAGGCGCTGAATAATCCATATTCCAGGCAAATTGCCCACACTGGCAGATGCTGGTCCACCATGACGAAAAACGCGAAACACGCGATCGCGGAAAACCAGATCCAGATTCGCTGGCCGCCAAGAATGGAAAGCGGAAGAACCAGCGTCACATACCACGGCATAACCGCGGGGCTGAGAACAATAAAAGTGCCCAAAGCCACGGCGGCATTTCGCGAGAAGGAAGCGGCGGACCCGTCATCGTGCCAGGTTAGCCAGGCGATAACGCAAGCCAGCGCGAACAGCATGAACAATCGAGCGTCGCGCGAGGGGTTCGCGCAAAAAGCTCCGGCAATCCACTGAACCAGCGCAAATGGTCCGGCATTGAACTGCCAAAAGCGCGCGTAACTGGAAGCGCCGGCGAAGAGCGATCGCCCGGCGCCCAGAAACGGAAGGTAGCCCAGTGAAATCACGAGCAACGAAAGGATGGAGCTGCGCCAACCAATGCGCCGCGCCACAAAAGGAAACAGGATGATGGGGACGAGCTTTGCGAGGACCGCCAATGCGAAACTTGTGCCAGCCGCAAACTTTGCTCCTTTCAGCAGAAAATAAGCAAGCGCCGCGATGGCGGCAACTGCAATTGCATCGGAATGGCCGCTGCCCGCAAATGCTTTTATCACCAGCGGATTCCAGGCGTAAAGAATCACCCACTCTACCGGCAACCCCGCGGCATCCAGCGCAAGTGCCAGAAACACAATTGCAAGCAGATCGGCTATTACCAGAATGCTTTTCAAGACCAAGACACTTCCGGGCGCAATGCCATGCGCCAAGCGGAAAATGGCTTGTCCGAGCGGCGGGTAGATGGTGTGAACGCCAGATTCGGGAATGTCGCCGCGAACATCGCTCCAGATCGCGCGATTGTCAGTTAGCTCGCGATTCTCTTCGTCAGCGAATTGGTCGACCGCCGTATCATCCGGCGCAAAGGCGTAAGGATTTTCATGGTGCGCCCACACGTGGCCATCCCAGAGGTATCGCCACACATCGTCATCAAAAAGCTGGAATCGTTCGAAATAGACCGATTCTCCCCTCACGTCCGCCCGCAAACCCGCGAGCAACTCCCGGAAATTCGCGTCGTAAGGGCAACCAGCGGGAAGCATCGTTAGACGAAAAAGTATGGCTCCCGCGGTGATGATCAGCAGCGTTGCACGCGAGGATTTACGAGCATCACGCACCAGGAAAAACGCAAAAGCGTAAAGTGCGAAAGCCGCGCCTAGCAGCGCCAGGAAATTCAGCACTGGGCGCAGCCCATTTGTCGCATTCAGGCGCAATAGCGCGAGATAAGCGCATTCCGAGCCCAAAAGCAGTGCCCCCAGAACCCACAGCCGTGCCTGCCTGGTTAATTTCCACGAACCTGTCCGCGACAATTGTTGATCCCCTGGCAGCAGGTCTGCCGCGCTGATTCGCTAGGTCTTCTCTCGTTCCAGGCGCACTTCAATGACCTTGCCATCGCTTGAACGGACGGTGACCTTCACCAATTGATCCTTCTGAAAGTCATCAAGCTTCAGATTCTTGCGCCCCGCCAATTCCGTTTTTTTGTCGGCCTTAAACTCCGTATGCTGATCGACACTGAACTGCACCTTCTTGCCGTTCTTGTCTTCAACCACCAATGTGTGCGCATCCGCATGAATGTCCAGAATTTTTCCAACAAAAGAGCGCGTAACTTCGAACGGCGGCGGGCTGTCTGCTCCGATGGGCTGCGGTTGGCGAGGTTCAGACCCACTTCCTTGGGCCAGCGCCAGTGCTGGGCACACAAAAACGATCATCAGCACAATCATTTGGATTGGTTTCATCCGTACACCTCCGGGAGGGATTGCGCGGAGAGTCCGTTAGCTATGATGCACGAAAGTCGGTACCCGCGAAACCGCGGGCAGTTGCGACTGGTGCGCTTCGAGCCAAGCAGACGTGAGGAACTCCGTTTGCCAGCTTGCAACCAGCGGAACGGCGTGCTCTGATGCAGGGGTGGATTGGATAAGAGAAGCTTAGGGGTTACCTATGAGCATGACGACGAGCACGAGACAGGTTGGTAGCGTAACGATCGTGGACATCACCGGACGAATTGTCCTCGGCGAAGAGAGCGCCTCGGTCCGCGATGTGGTTGCTGACCTTTTGACCAGCGGCCATAAGCAGATTTTGCTGAATCTTGCCGCTGTCGAATACATAGACAGTATGGGCCTTGGTTCTCTGGTTGGAGCGTTCGCGACCGCCAAGAAACATGAGGGCGAACTGAAACTCTGCAACCTCCCCGATAAGGTCGCCGACCTGATGCAAATGACGAAGCTCTATACCGTCTTCGACATACTGAGCGACGAGGCGGTGGGTGTGAAATCCTTCAGCACCTCCGCGGCCGCAGCGAAGCGCTGAACGGCGGATTTTGAAACAATCCAAACCGCACGCGCATGTGGCCGCCACCGTGTTCCCCACCGGATTGAACCCCTTATACTGCTGGGCCGAGCCACGAATATGGACAAAATGCGTGCCGTTGCGGTTGCCATGGTCACCTTGCTGGCATGGAACGCGCCTGCGCAGGAGCATCTCCATGAGGGTCCTAAAAAGTTGGGAACAGTAAGTTTTGCCACCTCATGCAACCACGCCGCACAGACGGAATTCAACCACGCCGTAGCCCTTCTGCATTCTTTTCAGTTCAGTCAGGCCATCGCGGGATTCGAGTCCGTGCTCCAAGAGGATGCCTCCTGCGGCATTGCCTACTGGGGAATAGCCCTCAGCGATTGGAGTAATCCCTTTGTTCCCGGAGCAAAGGACAATGCGCAGTTGCAAGCGGGGCAGGAAAACGCGCAACGCGGCAAATCCACTGGCGCAAAGACAGAGCGTGAAAAGGCCTACATTGCAGCGGTTGGAAAACTGTACAGCAATTACGAGGGCACACCCCAGCGAACACGCCTGCTCTCTTACCGCGATGCCATGGGCGAAGTCGCAGCCAAATATCCAGACGACCAGGAAGCGCAAATCTTCTACGCATTGGCAGTTGCGGCCGCCGAGGATCCCGCGGATAAGACCTACGCCGGGCGGCTCAAAGCCGGAGCAATTCTCGAAAAATTGTTCGCTGAGGAACCAGATCATCCGGGCCTGGCGCACTACATCATCCATACCTACGACGTGCCGCCCTTGGCCGCCAAGGGACTCGCAGCTGCCAGTCGTTACGCGGCGATTGCTCCCGATGCGCCGCATGCGCTGCACATGCCTTCCCATACCTTCACTCGCACAGGTTATTGGCAGGAATCCATTGATACCAACATTGCAGCGGCGGCCGCGGCTCGCCGCGAACTTCAGACAGCAGAAGAATTGCACGCCACCGACTACGAAATTTACGCATACCTTCAAACCGGGCAAGACCAGGCGGCAGGTCGAATCGTGAGTTCTCTGCCCGAGATCGCAACGCACTTCGATCCGAAAGCCGTGATCAGTGGTGCGGGCAGCCCCTCCGCTGGTTTTTTCGCTCTGGCCGCAATCCCGGCACGATATGCGCTGGAACGCCAGGATTGGAAGCAGGCTACGCAACTCGTCGTGCGAGACACTCCCTTTCCGTATACAGAAGCAATGACGTGGTTCGCACGAGGTTATGGTGCAGCGCGTTTGGGACAAGCCGAAGCAGCAAACGAATCCGCACTGGCTCTCCAGCAGATCCAGGAACGGCTGTCCAAGGCTGATGAACAATATTGGGCGCTGCAGGTGCAAATCCAACAAATTACCGTCGCAGCGTGGGCGGCATTCGCGGCAGGCAGAAAAGAAGAAGCGCTGCGGAAGATGAGCCTGGCCGCGGAATTGGAAGATGGAACCGAAAAAAGCGCGGTTACACCGGGGCCTTTGGCTCCGGCGCGCGAGCTACTCGGCGAGATGTTCCTGCAGGTGAACGAACCTGGCCACGCCTTGGAGCAATTTCAAGCCACGCTAAAGAAAGAGCCGGGACGCTTTCGCGCGCTCTACGGCGCGGCACGCGCCGCAGATCTCAACGGAAATCGCGACGCGAGTCAGAAATATTATCTGGAATTGCTCGCGGTCTGCACCCGCTCCGACAATCCTGGAAGGGCGGCGTTGCTACAGGCTCAAAAAGCGGTTTTGCAAAACTGAACATCATCTCGCGTGATGTAACCCCATTTATTGTAGGGACTTAAAAAGCCTTCAAATTCGTCTATTTTTTAAGGGATTTACCGGATAGCCCGCCTCACTGCGGATGCCGAGTATAGAGACCCCGGCAAACTTGAAGTTCCGGAGGCCATCTGTGAATCACAAACCGCGAATCCTATTCTTCTCAACGCATGATTCAACCCGCAGCCAGATCGCCGAGGGTTTTTTCAATAAATTTGCAGGCGAAGAGTTTCAAGCTGTCAGTACGGCGCAGTCCCCCGAGGCCGACCCGATGGTGCACGAAGTGATGAACGAAGTCGGAATCGACATCTCCGGTCAAAAAGCCAAACAGATAAAGGAATCGTTCAAGGAACACTTCTCGTACGTCGTCAGCATTTTGCGACGCCTCAAAAGAAAAATTCCCGGTCTGGCCATTCACGCGGAACATTGTTCGCTGGAGTCTGGCAGACCCGGAATTGGCTAAGGGTTCCACCGAGCAATAGAAAGAAGTCTTTCGCCGCGTTCGCGATGAGATCGCCCAGAATGTCCGGCAGTTCCTGGCGCACCTGCGCAACCAGCAATCTGCACAACATGCTTAGCGCGCAGGCCGCGTGCCGCAGTAAAGCTTTCAAATCGGCTGGCCCGATCTTGATAAACGCGGTTAGGGGGCGGGGACGCTTGCGAAGGATTGGCTTTGGTTTTTGACTTGATCAAGTTCCTCGCGTAATTGTGCCGCTTCGCCGCGGTACTTTGCGGCCTCCATACGATACTTGGTGGCGGGGACGCTGCCGACCGCATTGAAAAGTTTGGTCATCGCATCGTTCTTGCCCCTGCCGGTATGTTCCAGTTGGTCGGCAAGGTCATCCTGGTTTTGTGCGTCGCCCTCAAGACCAGCAATGCGCCGCTGAAGATCGTCGATCTTCGCCCAGTGCTGGGCCCGCGCGATGGCAGGGTCGTTGACACGCGCCGTTGCGTTTTGCCACGTCCCACCGCCGCTTTCCTGCAGATCGTATGTAAAATCCTCAAGATTCTTTTTGCCGTGAATATTGCCCTGGTCGGCAGATAGTTGATACCAGGTCAAGGCCTTGGCATCGTCCGGCGCCACGCCCTGGCCGTTCTGATACATCCAACCGAGTTGATTTGCCGCGTTGCTGTTCCCGTGCGCCGCAGCTTCAACGAACCAGGACATCGCCTTCGCAAAATCAGTGGGCACGCCAAGGCCATTCTGATACATGTAGCCGATATTTTCCTGCGCATCATTGCTGCCATGTGCCGCGGCTTTGTTGAACCAGTCGAGTGCCTCAGCATAATTCTTCGGCTGGCCCCATCCATTTTCGGTCATGAATCCCAGTTGGTTTTCCGCGTCGGCGTTTCCGTGGCCGGCCGCGCGGAGATACCAGGCGTTGGCTTGCGCGAAATCCTGCTTGACTCCATACCCGCACTGATAAAAGTAGCCCACCTGCTTTTCTGCCTGCGAAAGATTCTGGTCTGCCGCTTTGCGATACCAGTCCAAGGATTGCTTGTAATCACGTTTGACGCCAACTCCATCCTCGTAAACGCCGCCCAGATTGTATTGCGCGAGCGCATAGCCCTGGTTTGCTGCGGAACGATAGTAGGCCAAAGCGCGTTTGTAGTCCCTTGGCACACCAAACTTGTGTTGATACATGCTGCCCAGTTGATTCTGGGCCGGGGCATAGCCTTGGCTTGCGGATTTGCCATACCACAGCAGAGCCTGGGAATAATCCTGGGGAACGCCGCTGCCGCGAAAATACAAGTTCGCCAGGGCAAACTGCGCCTGCGGGTCCCCGCTGGGGGCGGGCCCGCGCAGAGTTTGGACGTCATTGCCTGACGTGGCTTCTGTCCTCTGGGCAGTCGTCTGTGCAGATGCTTGCCCTGAAGCGGCGTAAGGCAGCGCAAACACAACAAAAGCTGCAGCCGTAGTAGTCCTGGTCCGAAAGCTCATAGAGACTTTCCTCCAGCTTTCTCTAACCTGGCAGACGGAGTAGCCCCTAACGATAGGCCGCTGGTACCAACGCGCCAGAATGTGCTTAATGAGGTAATTGCAGGAAACAGGGGGAAAATGACGATCAAAACTTTCCGGGCCCGACTGAGACACCAAATACAAAAACCGGAGAGAGCCGGCTATTTCTCGCGGGACCAGTGGTAAACAATTCCGGCACCGATCAAAAAGTTGTTTTGATGGTCGTTGGTGGCGTTCGCGAAAGTGGTGAGGTAATAATCGATCTGAATCGCGCGCACCGCGAAGTGGGCATTCAATGGCACGTCAATGCCGCCGCCAATGCGCGTGGCAAACCGGTAGGAACCATCTGCAACCCCAGCCTCTCCACCCCCGGCATGCGCCGCACCCAGGATGATTTGCGCGAAGGGCTTCGGTTTATGGTCCCCGTCAAACCAGGGTTGCGGAACCGCGTAGCGAGCGCCTGCCAGATACGAAACCAGAGTGAGCGAATTATTTAGCGGTGGAGCGCTGCCCGTGTGCTCCGCGCTGATGTCCACCACCGCGGACCAGGCACCATGAAAGTTCCACGAACCGGAGACCCCTCCGCCATTCGTGCCAAAACATCCGCACTCTCCGGGGCCGGCGTTCGTGCGAACCCAGTGATAAGCCGCAGCAGCGTCGCCACTGTAACCGTCCTGTTGGGCCATGCAAGCGGAGGCGCCGGCAAATAACAGGATCGCTGAAAGTAGAAAAGTTCGCATACCGGATTCTCCTCGGGCGGCTCGCATCAATTTGAAGGCACCGAAACCGTGGCGGACACGTTGCTGACGACGGTGTCTTCATAAGAACCACCGGTGGAAGAAGTGATGAAAAGATAAGCAACGGGTGGCGCCGTAATATTTCCAGAGAAAACCTGGACGCCATCCATTGTCGCGGTCACTTGTCCTTGCACGATGGAAACGGTGTAATCGTGGGATATGGGCATGCTGCTGGAGACGACGGCAGGAATCGTGGTATTGACGTTGAACCAGGGCTTGCCAAACAGAGCGGTTTCGCCTCGACCCACGGCGACATAGGGAACGGTTGGGTCGCCCGCATTGTGGTAGGTGTCCAACGCAAACATCGCGCCGGGAATGCCTTCCGCGCCCAAGCCCATGCCTTGGGCTCCCAAGCTGGTTGGAGTGGCACCAAGGGACGGATCCGCCAAAAGCACGGTGAAGCCATCCGCGGGAAGCGCGCTGGGATTGCTCAGAGTTACAGTAAAACTTATCTGAATGTTCCCCGTGGAAATCAGCGTGGGCCAGACGATTTCGCCGTGCTGATTCTTGGCGGCGGGAACAAGTTGGAACGCGCAACCGGATTGGGCCACGGCATTGCCCAGCGCGGACCAATTGGTATTGCAAAGGTCGGGAACACTCGCCAGCGGGCCAACGAAAAGTCCCGCGGGATTGCTGGTCACGGACGAAGTGACACCATTGCTGACGACAACGTAGAAAACATCTCCGTTGTCCGTGGTGGCAGCGGAATCCAACGTATAGGTGGGACTCGTCGCCCCGGCGATCGGTGTGAACGTGGAACTCCCCGGTGCCGCTTCATACCACTGATACGTCAGGGGGAGCGAAGAGACAGCCGTCACCTGATAGGTAGCCGACCCGCCGACGTCGACATACTGCGTGATGGGTTGCCCGGTAATCTGCAGAAGAATTCCATTACCAACCGCAAGTGGCGCCAGTTGAGAAGTGGCCTGCCCGTAGGCGTTGGTTACGATGACGTAGTATGCGTCCTGATCGTTCGCGGTAGTTGTAGCCGTAGCTGGAACAATGTAAGTCGCGGAATTGGCGCCAGGGATGGCCACGCCAGTCTTTTGTCCCGCAGGAATTAGATACCATTGATAAGACAGCGCGGGCGTGCCGGAAGCCGTGACGGTGAAAGCTGGCGTATCTCCCACAGCAACAGTTTGCCCAACTGGCTGCGTGATGATCGTGGGTGGAACGTTTCCTGTCGTGACCGCAAGCGACGCATCGGTGCTGGTCAGCGGTCCGCAGGAATCGGTGACCGTCGCAAAATATTGCGTGCCATCGAAGGAAGCATCGACGGGTGGCGTGACGTAACTGCTGGACGTCGCGCCCGAAATCGCCACGCCCATCGTTCCGCCAGATGCGATTTGATACCACTGGTAAGAAAGCGGTCCAACGCCCTGCCCAGAAACGGCGAATGCGCCTGTTTGCGTGGGATGAAGCGCGAGACTTGTGGGATTCGAGGTGATGGATGATCCCACGGCGATCGTAGCCACGTTGGAAGTAACGCTGCTCACCCCATTCGTGACCGTGACGGAATAATTTCCGGCGTTCGCTGAAGCAGCAGGAGAAACGCTGTACGTAGCACTGGTCGCTCCGGGAATTGCCGTGCCATTCAGACTCCACTGATAACTGGTGGCGTAAGAGGCAGTCACGGAGAGAATCAGTTGACTGCCCGTGCAAACGTGCTGGCTGGCGGGTTGCACAGAGATCACCGGCGCGCTGATCGTGATGGTTGTCGTAACGAAAACGGACGGTTCGTCCGCGCTGGTCGCGGTGATGGTGTAAGTGCCGGGAACCGTGGGCGAAGTCCACACATTGCCGGCAAACGTGCCGCCAGTCGCGGACCAATTGAGCCCATTCGTTGCGCCGCCGCTTGCCGTTGCGGAAAACGGAATCTGCCCGGGAGCAAGTGTCTGATTTGCCGGGGAAATGGGAGTAATGCTGACCCCGCTGGGCGTGACCAGGCAGGTGGTGGAAACCACGTTGCCTTTGGAATCGGTGACCGTGAGCGTGTACGTTGTCGGAGAAGTCAGCAACGGAGTCGGATAAGAACTGCCGCTCACGGCAGAAGAAGTGATATCCGAACTCCCCACACCGGTGGAACCAATCACAGCAGTGCCGCCCGAAAAAGTAGGTACGAGCATCACGGACGAGTCATAAGGAGGCGTCGCCGAACTCGGAACAAGACTCTTCGCAACCGGAGGGGGAAGCTGCACGGTGAGAGCTGCTGGCCCACTGGTTACAGAACCCGCCGAGTTGGAAACGATGACGGTAAATAGCGACCCGGTGTCGCCCGCCACGGTTGGCGGAGTGGTGTAGGAACTGGTATTGGCTCCAGGAACCAGAACTCCGTTTTTGTACCATTGATAAGTCAGGTTGCCGGTGCCGGTCGCGGTGACACTGAAAGTTGCCGTTTGCCCAACGGGAACGGTAACGCTCACAGGCTGGGAAACCGTTGGAGCCACCGGCCGGTAGCCTTGAAAGCCGCCCGCACAGCCGGACAGATTAAGTAAGCCGATGGAAAGCGCAAGAACCCCCAGCAATGGACGCAGCGCTCGAACTCGCAATGCAGAATCCTGGTGGCGTGCGACGCGGGACGGGTCGCCACTGATCGTCGCAACGACGGATCGATAACTTAGCAGGCCGTAGAGACGGACCAGCACACCGCGAATGCCATTTGGCGCCACGCTTAGCATGTAGGGGATCCCCTGCATTGACTATAGCCAGCTCTGAGGGGATGGCTACCAAAAGCGCGACTAGTACTTGCGCAAACGGACGATAACACTTTGGCGCCGATTCGGGGCAGGTTCGCCCTGAGACAAAAGGCCGCCCACCGGGGCAGGCGGCCGCCACGAGAATGCGCTTTCGCTAAAGAGCAGGGAGTCCCAATGGGCCCGCCTCAGCGGCGGGCGTAGGGATTGCCCGTCGGATACGGGTCCTGCATAGCCGTGGTGCCCGTCTCCAGCAGGGATTTCAGGTTGGAGAGAATCTTCGGCCAGCCGCCGGAAACCGCCTCGATAAATTTCGAGGGTTCGCGCTCGATCGTGTGCGTGATCGAGAGCTTCACTGCAGCTCCTGCGGGCTCCAGTTCCATGGTGCAGAGCGAATCGCCCTCGGCCTTCAGCTCCGGCTTGTTCTGGTGTTGCCAGCGGATCACCAGGCGCCGCGGCGGCTCGGCCTCCACAATCTCACCTGAGTCGTAAATAGTGCCGTCGCCAGATACCATCCTCCACGACGAGCCCGCCGTCCATTTGCTTTCGCAGCTCATGCCGAACCAGTATTGCTTCATGAACTCCACGTCGGTCAGTGCGGACCACAACTTCTCCGGCGTGGTACGGATGTAGGTGACATAGACAAAAGTGCTTTGCTCCTTCTTACTCATGATCTTCTCCTTCCAGACTTTTCTTTAGCTTTGAAAGTGTTTGCAGCCGCGGATATTCGAACTTGCTGATCCAGCGTTCTGCGATGTCGCTGATCGGGACGGGATTGATGTAATGGAATTTCTCCCTGCCCTCCCGTTTCCACGACACGAGATTGGCCTTCTTGAGAATGGCAAGGTGTTTGGCAACCGCCTGGCGCGTCATGCGCAGCCCTTGGCAAAGCTCACCCAGCGTCTGTCCATTCCGCAGGTGCAGCTTGTCGAGGAGCTTGCGACGGCTAGCGTCCGCCAAAGCTCGAAATACGGTTTCTTCGCTCATCTCAAGATAGGCAACCATACGGTTGCCTATTAACAATAGGGAACTCAACGGTTCCCTGTCAAGCATTTTCTTTCAAGTCAAATTTGCGGCCCGCGCAAGTTCATAGCGCAGGGATTGCATCGAAGCGTTTCCTGTGACTACAAGGACCAGGCTGGGTGCTCAAAGTGAATTGTTTTGATTGGTGTCAATCGCTAAGCACCGGGGGCGCGGTGAATAGCAGAAAAGATTACGCCCTTCGCGGCCGGAAGGATTTCAGTCTGTAGACTCTTTCTTCCATTCAATCGATGGCTGATTATTGAAGTGGAGCACCTGCTTTGCCGGATCGTAACTCATGGAAAGTGTCTGATTGCCGTCATTTCCAGCGTAGGTGATCGTATAGAGCGATTCCGCTCCCTCCGGTTTTAAATCAATATGGCGAATAAATCCCGTGGAGGAAGTCCCGTCTCCGGTGCCGAAGGTCAGGGTCAGGGCAGAAATCTCGAAACTCCGATCACTATGGTGCGTGTCGTTAGTTCTCCAGACGCCCTGTAGTTCGGGCGGCACTTCAAGACGCTTGGGAGAAAGAGTGAGCCCTAGAATCAAGAGAGCCAGTTCAGCCCCCAGAACCCAATAATAGACAACGTGGATGTTGCGCCAGGATTTTTGCTCGACGCCGTATTGATCGCCGCTCATGTTTATGAAGCCTCCACAAGTTCAGGTTGTCGAATATCCGGGCCTCCGGACAGTCCCTCGCGCGCGATGATGCGCAAGAAGGCATTTACCACTCGCGGATCAAATTGAGTGCCAGAACCATCGCGAATGATTTGTTCCACCTGTTCGTTGGGCATACCTTTTCGGTAGGGCCTGTCGGAGACCAACGCGTCACAGACGTCGGCGACAGCCAGTATTCGTGCCAGAAAGGAGATATTCTCGCCGGCGATTCCCTGCGGATACCCCTTACCGTTGAACCATTCGTGATGCTCGCGGACGATGGGAAGGAATTCCTCAAACCCGGATACCGGGCCGAGGATGCGCACCCCGATCATCACGTGGTCCTGGACAACCAGGCGCTCTTCATGAGTTAAAGGCCCGGCTCTCTCAAGGAGATGTAGAGGGGTTCCGATCTTGCCGATATCATGGAGCAAGCCGCCCGCGTGCAGTGTGTCGACCTCTTTTCTGGACAGTCCCAACTCGCGAGCAATCTTCAGGGCCATCGAGGTGACGCGCTCGGAATGACCAGCCGTCCACGGAGAAACCGCGTCAATGGCCCGCGCCAGCGCCAACAGGGCGCCCCAGCGCAGCTCTTTCAGTTGGCTGACTAGTTGCGCATTTGAAATGGCCACCGCGACCTGGTCCGCTACTCGGCGCGCCTGTTGCCGGTCATCTTTTGTCCACTCACAAGTCGCGGCACGGCCAAAACTCAGGACGGCCGCCAGTTTTCCATCAACGCTAACCGGCAGAACCAGGAATCGTGTCGCTCCTTCCGCGACCAGTGGTGTCAAGTACGCGGGGCAGGACGAGCTGGCGTCGACGGTAACGAAAATTTCCTCTTCCTGTTTCAAACAATTTAAATCATCCGCAGTGATCTGGGTGTTCAGAGCGTGCAGGGCTCCCCGCGAACGGGCAGCGTGTGTGATGCTTTGGCGCAAGGGGTCCGCACCGATTACTGTTATACCCGCGACATCATAGGGGAGTAACTCCGGTAGGCGCGATACCAGTGCTTTCACGATTTGGTCGAGATCCCGGGAAGAGAGGATTGCCCGATCAATTTCGTTAAGGGTCTTGAGCGAATGTACGTGGGTTTCGATACGCCCGGCCATGTAGTTAAAGGAGGAAGCAAGTTCCTGGAATTCGTCTTGGCTGCGCACGTCCACATGCGCATCAAATTCGCCAGCGGCGATTCTTCTTGTGCCCTCCCGCAGTTTCTCCAGTGGGATCAGTGTGCGACGTATTTCGATGATGGAGAGAAGCAGGACAACCCAAAGAGCAAGCAACATCACAAGGGGAAAGTTACGGCGGAAACTCCCGAGGGAAGAAAAGGCCGTGTCGCCGGATTCACCGATTAGGATGGTCCAGTGATCTTCGAGGAATTTTGCTTTCATGGGGAGTTTCCAAGATTGGGCAACAAAAGTCTTGCCCTCTTGTTTCCATTCCGAAGGGCCAGACAGTTGACTGATCAGGATCTGCTGTTCTTTTGTCGAGCAATTCAAGGCCCGGTCTTGCTGGTCGAGAACACAGAGACTCATGGACTCCGGAAGTTCATCACTGCCCCACAAAAAATCGTGGCGCACTTTTCCGACAATCAGGTCGTGTCCAGCCGTCTGCGATGGGGGCCGAACAACGAGATATATGCAAGCTTCCGGCTGCCCACAATCGTCGACCTTCAGCAAACTCTTTCCCGAATTAACAAAAGCCTGCTCCTGATCGGACAGCGAAAAGGTCTGAAGGCTTTGGCCCGCCAGTAATTGGGAATTCCCATCCGCGAAAAAGTGGGCAACTGCGGCAAAATAGGCGTCCACGTTGAAGGATATTTTTGGCTCACCTTTGCCCGAAAATAAATCCGGGCCGGCGGCTATGGTTCTCAGGTTCGCGTCAAGCAACGTCAGTCGCTCAAAAATGATCATCCCCTCATCGTGAGTCGCCTGGTTCAGTCGGCGGCGTTTCTGATCCTTCAGCTCGTAAGAAACGCTGAACAGGCTGACCACTGCCAGCACCGAGATGGGCAGCAGCGCACATACGACGAACAGCCAGAAGATGCGGCGGGCCAAGCGGCTGCGAAGATAGGTGAACTCAAGTTTCACGTATGTCCTTAAAAGTTCGCAGCCAGGCCAACGTAGCTGCCATTCGCAGCTCGAATGATGTCATCCTGGCTTTTCTTTGCCGTAATCGGGGGCGCTCTGGCGCCGTCTATCCCCACGCTGTAAAGGTCATAATCGTCATTCAGGGGAACAACGAAGCGATCCTTTCGCGCTTGACCATTTCCTTTCATATTGGAGTGATTCAGGTATTGATAAGGATTTCCCCAGGAATCAAGCAGATTGCCGTCACCAGCCTGGCTGAGGTTATCCGGCAGTTGACCATTGATCGTTTGATAGAAAGCGATATCGGTTTCAATCGTATGGATATCTCCCACCGCCCGGGCAATCTTCGCCTGGTAAATCGAAGCCATTAGGGAAGGTATGGCGATCGCAGAAATCGTTGCGATGATCATTAGGGTGATAAGCAACTCCACCAAGGTAAAGCCGCTTTGAGAGCCATGTCGCCGAACAGCGCGGCGTTTTGGCCGCGAGCGATTTTCAGACCGTCGTGAGGATCGTTCGATCAAGAGAGACACGGCTCCCCGAAACCCACGAAGGGGGATCGTTGGACGGATGACCCCGTTCAAAAATGAAATCGCCAAAGTGTCCCAAGCCTCCACGCGTGAATAGGGGCAGTCCACCACCGAACGAAAGGGAATCGCCCGGTACCTGATCTTGGTTACTTTTCACGGTTGTGGGGAGCGGACAGCCATAGCACTTGTCCACCAGTTGCGTAGTACCAACGGTCTTTTATCCTGAACTACGTAACTCTACAATAATCATCATACTTCCTGTCGAGCTGCATCGACCGGTCGAACAACTGGCGCAATTCAAAAAGTGGATATTTGATCGAACATATCCGGCGGCCGGAGTAGTCGATCATTGCCGCAGACGATTGCGAAATTGCGCTCAACCGCCCGCATCTTTAAGGCAAGACATCATCGAGTATCAATTTGTGCGCGTCAGTTGTGGGTGGTGGTTGCGTCGGGGCGGAGGATGCCGGAGGCGCGCAGGTTGTGAGCGCCTGTCAGATCGAGTTTGAAGGTATTGTTTGCTGCCGAAGAGAAGGTGAAGGCGGAATCGGGAAAACTGTCCGCGCTGAACGTGCCGTTGTTGGCGTCGCTCGAAGCGATAGCGCCGGCGAAGGCCTGATCGGAGCAGTGGGCTTCCCTGCGGCATAGGCCGAGCCGGCCGTTGAGCAGTTGGCCAGAACCATCGGCTTCAAAAGTGCCAACGATGGAGACGGGTCCATCAGCGTCAGAACCGGTGAGAAGAAAACTGTACGTGCCGCGGAGCATGGCGGAGGCCGGGGCGGGCGCGGCGATGATGGTAACCGCAGAGGCGCCGCGATCCGCGGGATTGGCGTTGGCTGCTGCAATGACTGAGATCAGCGCCGGATCTGGAATGGTTGCGGGGGCGGTGTATAGTCCGTCGGCGGAGATCGAGCCGCAATCCTGAGTGGAACAATTGGTGCCGATTACGCTCCACGCCACGGCCATGTTCGTGGAACCAGTAACGGTGACCGTGAATTGCTGAGTGGTGCTAACGACGACGCTTTGCGTTGCCGGAGCGACCACAACGGTGACAGTTTTCTTGCCGCCGCCTATGCCAAGGGCGTTTTCGATGCTGCCGACGCTGCAACCCGCGCAGCAAAAACAAGAAAGAACCAATAGAACTTTTGTAACTAGTCGCATGCCCGCTCCGTCGCAGATGCCGGATGAGTATGCTGAACCTTGCAGAACTTCAGTTCAATCGCACACGGCAATGATGGAGCAATTGTGAGGGACGGGGCGGCTCTTGGCAATGCGCAAAGAGGGCGAGCGGCTAAAGAGATAGGGGAGTTCGAGCAGCGAACGCCCGAGCCGGAATACCTGGCGGCGTGAAGCAACAGCCCCAGGGTCTTGGATTTTTTTAAGCTGGCTACAGCAAGACCATTTCGCAATTAAAGGAGACAAGGTATGGGAAATGCGCGCACTGGATTGCAGAATGCCCGGACCAAAGTGATTCCGAATCCGGGATCTTCGTCTGCGGCCAGTGGAAACGCAGGCAGGTCTCGCCGGGATTCGCTCCCGAATTCAGCAAAGGAGCCACAAATGAGTAGAAACGTCGAATCAGGAATTTTCATATCGTTTGCTATCGGCTTGGGTATAGGAGCTATTGCCGCACTATTTTTCGCTCCCATGTCAGGAGAAAAACTGCGCGAAGAGATCGCAAACGGAGCCGCGGATGGGCTGGACCAAGTGCGCAGTGCCGGCAGAAAAATTGGCAAGCGAACGCAGGCACTGGTGGATCGCGCCAGCACGGAGATAAACGACGCAATGGAAGCGGGCGAAAACGCCTATACCAACGCAAAAAACAGCTAAACAAAATCTTGAATAAAATCCACAAAAAAAGGAGCTAAAAATGTCATCTCCGCAGCATAAGCACAGCAAGGAACCATTGTTGAGCAGCGTGGCGGGATTCATCGGAAATACGTTAGGGACGATCGCCTCTAAAGCCAGCGAGATCCCGGAGGTTGTCTCTCACAGTGAGCTGGTGAGAACCGCGAGGCGCGAAGGAAAGAGTCTGGTGCGGAGAAGCAAGACCATTGCGCGAAAAATTGGCAATTCCGCCTCAAAGAATGTCAGGACCAGAAAACTGGGGAAAACTGCGCCGCGAAGAATGCATGGCGTGAAGACTGTCGCCAGGAGGGCGGCACGGCCGTCTTCCACCAAAAAGCGGATTGCACACAGCGCACGATCAAAAAAATAGCCGCACCTTTCAAGTATTCGAGAATTTTCCATTCCGTCTGATTGAAATCTAAAGGAGAAACACATGTCTGACAAAAAGGTAGGCGTATTCGGAATCTATTCCACCCGCACCGCGGTTGAGAATGCGATAGACGCACTCGGCAGGGCAGGCTTCCCGCTAGCTGACGTTTCTGTTCTATTGCCGGAAAGTCTCGGCGGCCCGAAGGATATGGGAACGGAAAAGGCAACCAAGGCGCCGGAAGGTGCGACGGCGGGCGTCACAGCCGGAGGCGTCATTGGAGGAACTCTCGGAGTGCTGGCAGGCGTCGGGCTATTGGCCATTCCGGGGCTGGGCCCCTTTATCGCGGCTGGTCCGATCATGGCCGGGCTCGCTGGGCTTGGCGTTGGCGGCGCGGTCGGTGGATTTACGGGCGCACTGGTCGGCGTGGGAATTCCGGAGTACGAAGCGAAGCGGTATGAAGGCCGCTTACAGAAGGGCGGAATCCTTCTTTCCGTCCACTGCGATACCTCCGACGAAATCAAGCGGGCGAAGGAAGTCTTGAAGAATACCGGCGCGGAAGATGTTTCCTCGACGGGTGAATCTTCCGTTGATTCCAAGGCCGCGCGAGCAAGTTAATCATCAGGCCGGAGGAAGCCGAATGGCGGCTTCCTCCTTATCCCTGGAAACTATTTGGCGCGGGAAGGACAGCCCCCCGATTGATCCCTTGGAATTTCGGGCTGCAGCTAACGCGCGTGAGATGGCGCTGGCACACTGGCAACCTGATCTAAGAACGCGATGTAAGCCGCGAGAAGTTTGTAGGTCTGATAGTAATTGTCGAGATTCATGGCGGAAAGCTTGTCCTTCGAAGAGTGCAGGATGTTGGCGTCCCACGTCGCCTGGGTCAATGAGTGAATCGTGATGCTTGGAATCTTGCGATCGGAAAACTGCACGGAGTCTGTGCTGCCGATTTGCTCCACATTGGCACCGGTAACGGGCACCTTCAGTTGCTTCGCGATATAAATGAGCGCGCCCGTCAACTGTTTGTCTGAATGGCTGGCCAGACCTCCGTCGGCGCCAGTCCCAGCGTATCCATATTGACCAGGGCGTCGGTTGCGGAGACCTGTTCCTTGGTCATATTTCGGGCGTAGAAGTGGGAGCCGACTTCGCCCTTCTCCTCGTCCGTAAACCCAATGAAGATGTAGGTATGGTTGCGCGGTTCCATCTTGATCGCCTGGTAGAGAGAGGGCAGAAGAGCCGCGCCGCTCCAATTGTCGACGACTCCATCTCCATCGGACACATGGTCGAAGTGCGCTCCGATGATTATGACCTTGGCAGAACTTCCTGGCAGGAGGCAAACGACGTTTGGCAGCTTCGACCCCTTCACGGGCTGTTCGGAGAGATGTTGGTCATCGCAACCGGCTTCCGCAAACAATTGTTTCAGTGTTGTCTCCCGCTGCTGGTCGTTGCCCTTGTATTTACCCAGGCGGGTTTCGATGAGTTGCCGTGAAACCGGATTGTAGCGGACGGCTTCAGCGGCAGCGTTGGGCCAAGCAAGTGGCAGGAAAAACATGGCCGCAAGAAAGTAGCGTCTCTGCGCGGGAATCAGATGATTCATGTTTCCTAGAATAGGCCGGGCTCGGGAAGCGAGAAGACGCTAAAGCGATCCCCGTTGCACAAACACTTACGTGTCGGATCCCTGATTCAAGCGGAATTCGGGAATTGACGCTAAGTTCCCTATTCACATCTGGAAACTGGTAAATCAAGCTAACGGTCTATCTGCGGCCATTAAGCCTCATCCAGGCCGAAAAATTATTCTGTCTGTCTCTGGAAGCCCTCGCAGCGCTCTCCGCAGTAGTAGACCGCAGTTCGAAGATTTCTATTTGCGAAATTGCAAATGTTCGATTAGCAAAAAGAACATTTCACAGCTTGATCCAATTGTAAATTTTCTCCCAGAGCGCATAAGTGAAAGCAATTAGCAAGCTTGAGAAGTACCAACCTCCGGATAGGGCGCCAATCAAACCGCTGTTTCCGCAAATCACTAGAACCGTCAATCCAAGCCCCAAGAAGCAAACCATCACAGATTGAGGTTCTGTCAAAAGCGCTCTGCTCAGGAGCGCTCCGAAAACTCCGACGGAGACCAAAATCATCCCCTCGTTGTTGGGTTTTGCCAGAAGGAAGTCGGCCAGCACACAGCATGCAAGGAGTAACAAAATAAAATTTCCTGGCTTGTTCCACATCAGTGATTTGCGGCTCCATCCTGCACAGCATTCTAGCCGCGGAAGAAATGCGTGAACAGCGTGCGGGGGCAGCGGGTGCGACAGATGGGATTTCGCGCGACCGAAGTTGGAAGGAGGGAGGAATAATGAGGGAGCGACTGGAAAGCCGCGGCTAGCGTGGGGGAAAAATTGCTGTTCCGTGGACGCGGATGGACCGGAGCAAAGCGCCCGCTTCGGAAAGCGGCCGCTACATAAGAACTTAATTCCGATCGGGTATAAGCCATCCAGGAAGCGGAAGCACAGAGAACGGAACAGCCGAGTACAAAACGTCGGAGCCTGGCCCACCGCCGACGGGGGGCGGGTGGAAAAGTGCGAATTCTTGTAGGTGAGGCAAATACAGGGGGTTACGGGAAGTGGCGTTTGTAAGTGAGGCAAATACGGGGGATAGGAGCGGTATGCCGAATTGGGACGCTCACATCAGGAACGATTTGAGAGTGGGTGGTTTCAAAACGGAAAAGGCGGAGTTCGATGCAAGTGTACTTGAATAGAATATAAAGAAACGGTAATTGGTTGTCAAGAGGAGAGTGCAAGAGATGCCGGGCTGTAAGAGGCTTTGTGTCGAAAGCGACTCGCGAGTGGCATTGGCCAGCCGGGTGCGCCACCCGCGGTCAGGGGAGAGGGCGGCGGTGGAGATGTTGAATGGATTCGAGTTCGGAAGAGGCGAGCCAGCGGCCGTTGGGGGAGACGATGGGGTTGAGATAGTTGCCGGGGCCTTCGCTGATTTTTTTTGCGGGGCCGCCGCTGCGTGGGACGGAAAAGATTTTCATTCGATCGCCTTCGAGCCCACTGAAATAGAGCGTTTTTCCGTCCGGCGACCAATCGAAGCCGCCATAGGTTTCCGAATCGTAGGCGAGGACCTTTTGCAGGCGTGAGCCGTCTTTGGAGACAATCCAGAGGATGCGTTTGGCAGGGCCGACCGCGTCTTCGACGGCGATTTCGTCTCCCGAGGGCGACCATGCGGCGATTTCCGGACTGACGACCTGCTTGGGCATCGGGAAGGGATGCTCTTCGATCGGCTGGCCGGTGGACGTGTTGATTTTGGTGACGCGAACCTGATAGATGCCGGGCTGGCCGTTGCGGTCCCAGGTGGTGTAAATCAATTCAGTGCCGTCGGGAGACCAATAGGCCCAGCCGGTTTCCCAAAGATCGTGCGTAACTTTGATTTCTGGCGCGTGGAGGTCTTCGGCGCGGCGGACCCAGATGTCGTCGGTGGCGCCGGGTTCGTCGTAATAAGGAGCGTTGCCATGCGGATCGCGGTGCGAGTGCCAGGCGATCCAGCGGCCATCGGGAGACCACTCGACGGGAAAGTCTTCGTGGTTGCCGACGACGAACGGTTTGGGATCGCCGGCGGAAAGAACCTCGCTGTTGATGGCGACAATGCCGACATCCTGGGAGAGGGCCCAATCGGCGAGGCGGTATTCGCCTTCGACATAGGCGATACGCTTGCCATCGCGCGACCAAGTGGGAAGGTAGGCCTCGCGCCCAGCAATAACGGAATGCACGGAACCACCGGCGGAGGGAAAGGCGACGACATTTTTGGTGGTGTGGCTGCTCACGTAATAGAGATCGTTGCCGACCACGGAAGGATCGGTTTGATCGGAGTCCGGTTCGGAGGCGAGCAGAGAGAATTGGCGGGTGGCAATCTCGAAGCCGTAGAGCTTCAGCCAGCGTTCGGGCGTTCGGGGAACCTGGCGGCGCGCGTCATCCGGAGCTTTCAGCGTGGCGAGAGGAAGGATCAGCGACTTGCCGTCGGAAGCGACGGCGAGCTCCGGGCCGGGAAATGGCCAGGCGTCGAGATCGCGGGCGAGCTGCTGGACCTGCATGGTGTTGAGAGCGATGGAAGAGAGCGTGGAAGCGCCGCTTTCCTGGCGGGAGAGGACGTAGAGAGTTTTGGCGTCCGGAGAAAATTTGGCGGTGAGGACGACGCCGCCGATCTCCACGCGATCCACGTGGGCCTGAGGGGATTGTGTGCCGATATAGATGTCCTTGGGCGGAGGCAATTCGCGGCGCGCGGGAAACGAAGTGAAATAGGCGAGATGATCGCCAGCGGCGCTGCAGACGGGCGTGGCCTCTGGCGGAATGGAAAGAGCGGCGAAGCCCGCGGGCGCTTGCGCGAACCAGGCGCGCTTGCCGCCCTCTGTGCCGAGTCGAAGAAGTTGCGTGCCGCACCAGGCGGCGCGTTCGAAATCGGGCAAGCCGCCTTGCAGCGTGGCAGCGTCGGGGGTTCCCGCGGGCAAACGGAGAAGAGTTTGGTTGCCATCCACAAAGGTGCGCAGAATCGATTTCCCGTCTGGGCTGACTTCGGAGCGCGCGCTGAAATCCTCGAACATGCGATGGCCGGGCCAGGTGAGGAGCGTGACGGATTCGGACTGCGGTTGAAACGCGAGGAGCGGAAGGACGGCCAGAATCCCAACGATGCCGGAGGCGAATAAAAAAAGTTTGCGTTTCAAGAAGAGGCCCTTTCCCAGTCCGGACGCGCGATGACGCGAGACGTACGAATACCGGCGGAAAGCATACCATCGGCCGATTCGATTTCCGAGGAAGTGGGGAGGGAATTAGGAAATCAGACCGAAAACTTGATCCCGAGTAAGAAAACAACTTTGCGGGTCCAGCCGCCTAGGCTGGGTGGCGTTCTAGAGGTCTGCCGAATGTCCTGACAAGGATTCCAACCGCAATCCAGAGAACCGTTCCGTACAGGGCATACCACATCGCTTCTTGCGCGGCTGTCACGCGTGCTGCGCTGAAAAGGACCAGGGAGCTTGTCGAACTTACATGCATGAGCTGCGTCAAGAACACACTTTTCGTGTTCGTATAAATCCACGCGATCAGCACTCGCATGGCCGTCATGGCCAAGCTGAAAGCAAGAAAAAAGGGTAACCAATAGACACCGTGTGGAGTGGCCGTGCCAAGATAGTTGATAACAGGAAGATGCCAAAGGGACCACAACAGCCCGAGCAGGATGCTCGGGGCCAACCCATTTCCTGCGGACCGCATTTTCGGAAATGCATAGCCCATCCAGCCAATTTCTTCCAAAAAACCAGCCGGAATCCCAAACAGAATGCCCAGGAAAAAGTGGTTGGGAGCGTAGACCGGGGAGACGAATCTCTCCAGAAAGAGGAGAACGGTCAGGACGAGGACTGGGGGAATGAGCAGAGCCATGCACCAGAGCAGCGGAATCCGCGCTCGAAACATTCGGAAGAACAGGACCCGCAGACCGCTTTTTCCGTCCACGATTCTGGTCAACAAAACCCCAGCAAAACTTGGGCCGAGAAGCATGGCCGGAAACATCAAAATACCGGTCATCTTCGGCAAAGGCTGATCGCGGATGAGGTGCGGGGCTGCCACTGCAAGTGCGCCCGTCCAAGAGATCAAGAAGGTCAGCGCAAAGTACGCGGCAACAGGGTGGCGCTTTATCATTGCTTCCTGGTTGCTGGGGACAGCAATCTCTGCCGGCATGTGCGCTCTAATTTACACGAGAATCACAAAAGCTCTCAAGAGATCGCGGGGGGAGTACGGGCAGCTCAAACGGATTGCTCGCGCGCTGTTGCGGAGCGGCCGCTCTTCTCGCATTTGCCAATCTGCCATGGGATTTCGTGTAGTTGTGAGTGGCTCGATCTCGGAAGGTCCGCGCCTCGGTGCGGGCAAACTATTGCACGGTGGAGGTGACGTGCGCGGGCTAGATGTAGAAGGATACATCGGTCTTTCCTGTGGCACTCTTAGAAAATGTGGGGGCGCGTCCGATTCCCTGGCAAGGCGATGCAGTATGCGGTTCACACGAGCGGTGAGAGGATGCGGAGGCCATTTCCAACCGCCGGGGCCGAAGAGGGTTGGAGAAGAAGGAGAAATCATGAGGAAGATTAATGTGCTGGAGTTTGTTTCCCTTGATGGAGTGATCCAAGCTCCGGGCGGGCCGGAGGAAGATACCAGCGGCGGCTTCGCGTATGGCGGGTGGATCAGTCCACATTCCGACCCTGCCAGTTCGGCGGCGATAACCAGGCAGATGAACCTGCCGTTTGATTTGTTGCTGGGGCGGAAAACTTTCGAGATTTGGGCGCGATTCTGGCCGCAACACGGAGAGATTTGGCCGGCCGTCAATACGGCGACCAAGTACGTGGCCTCGAATACGATGACTGGTCACGAATGGCAGCCGGCTGTGTTTCTTAGCGGAGATGTTGCGGAAAAAATCACGCAAATCAAGCGACAGGAAGGGCCGGATTTGCACGTTTATGGAAGCGCAAATCTGGTTCAGACGCTGCTGAAGCATGATTTGGTGGATGCGTTCTGGCTGAAGATATTTCCTGTAACGCTGGGCAGTGGAAAACGATTGTTTGCCGATGGAACGATGCCGGCGGTGTTTAAGGTGACGGAAAGCACGGTCACGTCGAAGGGCGTGATTCTTGTCAATTACGAGCGGATACGGAGGCAGACGGGGTTTTGGGAGCTTGGTTTAATGCCCAACTCCTGATCAGCGTGGAAAGTGGGGGACTGGTACGCGGGTGAACTGCGCTGTTCCCCGGGGCTCGGAAAATTCGGCGGCGGGCTGGGTGTTCTTCTCGAATTTATCAAGGTGTCGAGGTGCTGAAGAGATTTCCCAGATGCCGGGATCGGCTATGAGACGAAAAGAAAGTCAAACCCAAGACCCAGATTCCCAAACCGAATCCGGGGCACCCTCCGAGTACTTTTGGTTTCGAACAAAATATCGAGTTGAGGCTCTCGATCGATCGACCCAAAATGGCGCGAGCAAGATGTTTGCGGGCCACCCGCCCGCTTACTTGTCTTTCTTCGTTTCCATCGGTTTGACCACGAAAAACTCTAGTGACAACCATCCGCTCTGTCTCGTTAACCGTGTTTTTTGTCATCTCTGACCAACATCTAAGCCTAATCGGGTACCGATCACACCAGCTTGGATACGTCAGTGCAACTGGGACTATTTCTTGGCTGCGTTCGCTGCCATTCGAGCGCGGAACTGTTTTTCCTTCTGAATTTCTTCGTCGTTGAAGGCAGATGCGAATTCTTCGGGCTCGAAGACCTGGCGGATCTCTATGTCAGTCTCGCCTTCGTTGGGGCATCGCTTGACCCACTGGATGGCCTCTTCGAGAGACTTGACCTGCCAGAACCAGAAGGCGGCGATCAGTTCCTTGGTTTCGACGAAGGGTCCATCAACCACGGTGGGGCGGTTCTTACCGGAGAAGTGGACGCGGGCGCCTTTGGAGGAGGGGTGAAGACCGTCGTAGCCTATCAAGACTCCGGCTTCTAAGAGCTCGTCGTTGAATTTGTTCATGTCGGCCATGAGTTGGTCTGACGGGAGCGCGCCTTCGTTTTCGGAGCATTTGACGATGACCATGAATCGCATTTTGTTTGTCCTTTCGGGTTAAGTTGGTCTGACGTTCAAGTTCAGAGCTTAATTGCTGCTCTACTGATAGTCGAACGAGAAGGTGCCGAATCGACACGGAGAACCGAGAAAATTCTCGGTAGCTCCTGGTAAACGCTGCCGGCTCAAACGGTCGATGCAACGCCCGGTATGGCATTGATGCGACAATGCTTCCGAACCGGAAATATCTGGCTTGTTGTAGCCAGTCAAAATCTATCCTGGGCAGTGTTGCTATCTAACCATCGCTCGGGGTGTTTGCTTTCGTTTTCGGAAATTCGGGAAATTCGGGGACAGACGGAAAGTTCCCCTTTTTATCAGTGGGAATTAAAATCAGGAAAACGTCCCGTCTGTCCCCGAGTTCCCGGCGAACACTTAGATCTAGCTTGCGACTCGGCTGTCCTAAATTCACCCGAGAATCCGGGACCGGAACCCGGCCCACCCGACGAACTCATATAGTTGGCCGAGTAATTAGAAGTTGATAGCGGTTACCGCGGGAATTCTGATAGATTCTAGGACTTGAAAAATCTAAATCAAGTAGCTAAGTCAACGGCAATACAACAGGAAGTGCTTCGATGACCCGTAAGGGTGGACCTGCGTTAACACTATTCTGCTTCCTGCTCAGCCTTGCAACTCCTTCTTTGCGGGCTCAAAACACCATACATGTTCCTGGCGACGCCGCCAGTATTCAGGCGGGAATCGACACTTTCGAACATTCCGGGGTTTCTACTGGTTGCGGATGTATAACGAAATATTCTCTATTTTGGTTGGCCGAGCCGTAAGCACCAACATATTAAACTCGGTGAAATTAATGATGAGACTACACATCAATTGAGACAACAGCTCATCAAATGGACCCCGAAATTGAGTGAAGTCTAGTTCAGGGATATATGGGTGTATCACTTTTCCCCGCCTTGTAACTATACCCCGCGTTTTCTTGACCCTTTGCGCGGGCGGCAAGTACACTAGTAAATTCCGAAAGCTGCCCCGATGTGGGTGGTGCGGCTGGACCCGGGAAGACTCCAAAGGCAACGCGGCAGGTGCAGGGAACCCGCGGCAGAAGGCCGCTTGCGCGTTGCAGCCTGAGGTTTTCCGGATCCGGAAATTGCAGGGAGTGAGAATCAAAGGGGGAATGCTTTGCCAAAGCGTACATATCAACCGCGGAAACGACGCCGCGCCAAGACACACGGATTTCGCGTGCGCATGAAAACCAAGGGTGGCCGCAAGGTGCTGGCGGCGCGCCGCAAGAAGGGCCGTCATCGCCTTACGCCCGAGTAATGCGGAGGGCCCCACGGCGGGCCTGACGTTTCCCCGCGAAGTGCGGCTGGTGCGGAAGAGCGAGTTCGATGAGGTGTACCGCACCGGCAAGCGCCGCTCGAGTTCCCACTTCACCGTATTTGTTCGCGCCAGTGGACAGCCGATCAGCCGCTTTGGATTCAGCATCAAGAAAGCGCTGGGCGGCGCGGTGGTGCGCAACCGCATGCGGCGGCGGATGCGGGAGATTGTGCGCTGCCACCGGCAGGAGATAGCCACAGGATGGGACATCGTGATTCATCCGAAGAGCAGTGTGGCCACGGCGCCGATCGAGGTGCTGGCGGGGGATTTGGTGCGGCTGGTGGGGGGGCGGTGAGGGGCGGCGCCGTAGCACGGGGTGAGGGGCCCTTCGAAAAGACTCAGGGCGAGCAAGCGCCTCACGTACAAACGGAGTTTGTGGCGAAGGGATTTGGGGTTAGGGCGGCGCTGGTTTTGTTGAGTTGTTACAAGGCTTATTTGTCTCCACTGTTTGCGGGCACGTGCAAGTTTGAGCCTACGTGTTCGCGTTATGCGTATGAAGCGATCGAGCGATTTGGCGTGCTGCGTGGCGGCTGGCTGGGCCTGCGGCGTCTGGCGCGGTGCCAACCCTTCGCGAGAAAATTTGGATTGGACCCGGTTCCGGAGAAATGGGAAGCGATGCGAGCGAATGCCGAGATGATGGATAAGACGGGCGAGGTGCGGCCGTGAGTACGCCCGCGATGAATCAATTGCCGCCGCTGGGCGGCCCGAAGGACAAGTTCACGCCAGAGCTGCGGATACTAGCGGCTTCGCTGCTTTCGATGGTGGTGATTCTGCTGTGGGCGAAATATTTTGGGCCGAAGCCTTCGGTGAATCCTCCGCAGAAGAATCAGGCGACGCAGAGCGCGCCGGCAATTCCTGGCAGCACGGCTGGCGCGACAACGGCGAATCCTGGATCCGCTCCTTCGACAGTGTCCGCGGCTTCGGTGCCGGCGGCGACTGCGACGGCGGATTCGCAAGAGCGCACGATTGTGGTGGAGAACAAACTCTATCGCGTGGAATTTTCCAACCGCGGCGCAGTGGTGAAGAGCTGGCAGCTGAAGGAATACAAGGACGATGCGAAACCGCCGCAAGTTCTAGATGTGGTGCACCCGGCGGCTTCGGCGGAGACCGGCGGCTGGCCGTTTGCGCTGGTGTTTGACGACCCGCAGCTGGGCAATCTGGCGAACACGGGCTTATACAAGATTTCCAGCGATGCGAAATCGCTGGACGCGCCGGCGGATGTGACGTTTACGTGGAGCGACGGACATTTGCAGGTGGTGAAGAAATTCCACTTCGATCATTCCTACATCGTGAATGTGGAAACTTCCGTGACGAACAATGGCAACCCGGTGATGGCCGGGCTGGCGTGGCTGGGCGGCTTTGGCGATGTGACGGTGACCAACCCGATTCCGGTGGAAACGGAATTTGTGTTTTACGACGAAGCCGGGAAGCTGACTACTTTTCCGCACAAGAAGCTGAAGAGCGCGGAAGAGTTTGGCAACCTCTGGCAGGGCGGGAAAAGCTGGACGGGGATTGAAGACCGCTATTTCGCGGCGGCATTTTTGCCGTCGTTGACGGCGCCGGCGCCGCTGCAAGTGCGCTACTGGAAGGCGTGGCGCAATATCAAGGTGGACGGAAAAGATCAGGCGGAGCCGGTGCCGGAGGTGGCGACGGCAAGTTCGGCAGAGCCGCTGCAACTGCGCGTGTTTGTGGGTCCAAAGGATTACGACCTGCTGAAGAAATTGAATCCGCCGCTGCATTCGCTGGTGAATTTTGGCTGGCTGGAATTTATCGCCGACCCGCTGTTTCACGGCTTGAAATGGATTCATGAATACGTGCCGAACTGGGGATGGGCGATCGTGCTGCTGACGCTGGGCATCAACATGGTGCTTTTCCCGCTGCGCATTTCGAGCTACAAAACCACGATGAAAATGCAGCGCGTGGGGCCGGAAGTCAAGCAGATCCAGGACCGCTATAAGAAGTACAAGATGAACGACCCGCGCAAGGCCGAGATGAATAAGGAAGTGATGGCCGTTTATTCGCGCGAGGGAATCAATCCGGTGGGCGGTTGCATTCCGCAATTGCTGCAGATGCCGATCTGGTTCGGGCTGTATCGTTCATTGCAGGGCACGATTGAGTTGCGCCACGCGCCGTGGTTTGGCTGGATCACGGATCTATCGGCGAAGGATCCTTATTATATTTTGCCGGTGCTGATGGGCGTGTCGATGTACATGGCGTCGAAAATGACGCCGATGACGACCACGGACCCGCAGCAGGCACAGATGATGAAGTTCATGCCGATCGGCATGGCAGCAATGTTTATGATTATTCCCTACCCAAGCGGATTGGCAGTGTATATTTTGACGAGCGGTCTGGTTGGAGTTGTGCAGCAGTGGTACCTGAACCGGACGCATCCCCTCCCCGCTCCGGCCAAGCCAACACGCGCGAAGAATTGAAACTGAACGCGCGTGACGCTTGGGGATTGTTGACGGTTGATTGAGCCGGGCGAGAACACAATGACGAAAGAACTGGTACGCGAAGGGAAGCTCGACCGTGTGGCCGCGGCCGAGGCGGTGCGGGAATTTCTGCAGACGATGGTGCGCACGAGCGGGCTGGAACTGAAGGTGACGGTGCGGACCGCGGAGCCCGCGAGTGGAACGGAAGAAGGAGAGGCGGAAGTTTTCGCCGACCTGGATGGGAAGGATAAAGAGATTCTGGTGGCGCGCGGGGGAGAGGCGCTGAAGGCGCTGGAGCATCTGGCGTACCGGGCGCTGCGGCTGGAGCCGGCGTTTCATGAAAAGATCCATTTGGATAGCGGGGGATTTCGGACGCTGCGGTTTGAGGAATTGCGGATGACCGCACGGGTGGCGGCGGAACGGGTGCAGAGTTCGCGGCAGGCGTTTCCGTTGAATCCGATGTCTTCGCGGGAGCGGCGGATTGTGCATCTGGCGTTGAAGAAATTTCCTGGGGTGCGGACGGAGAGCGTGGGGATCGGGGAGGAGCGGCAGGTGGTGATTCATCCGGTGAAGGGGAAGTAGGGGGGGAAGTCGTAAGCCTTAAGTCGTAAGCTGTAAGCTTTAAGCATCGAGCGGCCCGCCTCCTGCCTTCGCGAAAGCGGCTTCGGCGGGCGGGCGGAAGAAGTGGAGAGGCTGGCATGAAAGACCCTTTCCAGGGCGAGCCAGCGCTACATCGAGTAAGGCGGAGAGTGAAGAGAAGAAGGCGGCGTAAAGCCGCCTCTACGGGGATTCACGGCCCGTCCGCGATTGCGGACGGGTTTTATTTTTTTAGCCAGCCTTGGGATAGGACTGTGGCGTCGGGGGCGAAACGGATTTGGTATTCGAACGCGGGGGCGCGGTCGCGGCGGATTTGTGGGAAACGGGCATCGAGGATTTCGACTACGGCTTCGGAACCTTCCATGTGAAAGCGCGTGACGGGAAAGCGCGCAAACCATAAAAACTTTTGAACGTTGGGAAGAGCGCGTGCTTTTTCAATCCACGAGTTTGTGGGCGCGTCCGGGTAATAGGTGTGTTCGATGGGGGCAGCGGAAGCGGAATTGGAGAAGAGCGAATCGCTGAGGTCCATGCGGACTTCGTAGACGCCGCGCGGAGCGAGAACGAGGCCGTCCCAATGCCAGAACGACGGAGGAAGCGGCAGCGCGGCGATGCTTTTCGCGGGAATATTTTCGGCGGCGGCGAAGGATTGAACGCGCAGGAGCGCTTCGTGGTGAGCGACGGTGGCTGCCAGCAGGTAGGCGATCGCAAGAACGAGGCCGCTGCGATTCCAGGTGACAAAAGGAATGCGCAGACCCCAGCGGCGGACGGCGGGCAGCAGGAATAAGACGGCAAAAAGCAAAGTGGCGACGATGATGGCGTTGTTGGATGTCGGCGCGCCGACAATTGCAGCAATTTTCGAGATCAAGAACGGGGCTGGCGTGAAAATGAGCCACATGATGAGGGCGCGGCGGCGGACGTGGTCTGGATCTTCGTAAGCCCAGGCGAGTAATTGCGGGATCAAGAGGATTGCCGTGAAGGTGAAATCGATGATGAAGAGAATGTCCCACGCGGGACGCGACCATTGGAGCGGCGACCAGATCATGGTGCCGAAGGTGGTGACGAGGTCCAGAAAAATGTGGCTGAAAATTCCGGCGGCCCAGAGGCCGCACAGCGCGAGGAATGAAGGGGAATCCCATTTGCGCCAGCGGCAAATACGCAGCGTTATGGCGGCGAATAGCACGGCCCAGAGGGGAAGGCAGAGGAGCGAGTGGGTGACGCTGCGGTGCCACGTGACGATGAGCATCGGATCGTTGGAGAAATATTCGCGCAGGACGTCCGAGTCCGGGAAGATCGCGGCGAGCATGACGGACCAGGTGATGACGCGGCGTTTGTTTACCGGCCAGGGAGGAAAAACGTCGCCGCCGCGGAAAACTGCTTTTGCGATGAGCGCGCCGGCGATGCCGTGGGTGATGGTGTCCATGAAAGAGGATTCCGCCGGGATCAGACGACGGAGAGGAGCGAACCGCCTTTCGGGAGGACGCGGCCGATCTGGCTTGCGGAGATATTTCGATCGCGCAGGAGTTGCAGAGCGAGGCCGGCGTGTTCAGATGAAATTGCGACCAGCAGGCCGCCGGAGGTTTGCGGATCGAAGAGAACGGCGCGAATTTCTTCAGGGACATGGGCGGCAAAGTGAACGCAGTCTCCGATGAAATCGCGATTGTTATTGAGGCCGCCGGGAATCATGCCTTCCTTGGCGGCCTCGAGCGCTCCGGGGAGGGCGGGGACTTTATCGGCGTGGAGTTGTATCGAAACGATGGGGATTCCCTTCCCGGGATCGCCGAGGGCCATTTCGCGGGCGTGGCCGAGCAAGCCGAAACCGGTGACGTCTGTGACCGCATGCACGCAGGCGGAAGACGATTTTGTTTCGAGTTCGCGGAAGGCTTCGGCGGCGGCGCGATTTAATTGCGACATCGAAGCAGTGGCGGCGTCGAGACTTGCCATTGAGGCGCGCTCGCGTTTCAGCGCGGTGGAGATGAGGCCGGTGCCCAAGGGCTTGGTGAGTAAAATTACGTCATTTGTCAGAGCGCCGACATTTCTCCAAATTTTTTGCGGGTGAATACTGCCGGTGACCGAGTAGCCGAATTGAATGTCATCATTGCGAATGGAATGGCCACCGATGACAGTGCAATTGGCTTCCTTCATTTTGTCGAGGCCGCCGCGAATGATTTGCTCGAGGATCGCTGGATCACCTTTTTCCGGAAAACCAACAATCGAGAGCGAGGAGATGGGTTTGCCACCCATGGCATAGACATCGCTGAGAGAATTCGTGGCGGCGATTTGGCCGAAGGTGAAGGGATCGTCCACGACGGGCGTGAAGAAATCGACGGTCTGGACAAGGGCGAGATCGTTGTTGAGTAGATACACCCCTGCGTCGTCGTTGGTGTTGAAGCCAACGAGTACGTTCGGATCAGTCGGCAGTGGTAGGCGCCGTAGAATTGAGTCCAGCGTCCCGGGACTCAGTTTGGCCGCTCAACCAGCTGCCTTGACCATGGCCGTGAGTTTCACGGAGTTGGTCAAGCCACACCTCACCATGCTGCGCACCGATTATAGCGGCACAGCGGGAATCTTGCTGAAGGAGGATGGAAACTGGACCTTTAGGACAACTTGCGCGGAAAGAGGAGAAAGTGTTCTTATCGCGTGATGCCTTGGGATTTTTGGGTGATTGTGCTCTTTCTGGGCGTGGTGATTCCCTGGCGGGGGCACACCCGGTTAAAGAAATTATTGGCGCTGCCGGCGGTGGATACCAAGGAGAAGCTGGCGCTGTATGCGGCGACGATTGGGTTTCAGTGGGCGCTTTGCGGAGTGGTGGCTTGGCGGGCAATCGCGCGCGGATTGAGGGCTCAAGAGTTGGGACTGGGTTCCGGCGGTTGGGTGTGGATTTTTTGCGCCGGACTGTTCGGGGCGGTTTTGGTTGGCGGGCTGCAATGGTTCAATCTCCGGCGAATTGGCCGGCTGGATGGCGCGGCACCGGAGTTGCTGCGTAAACTGGCAAGTCGGCTTTTACCGGTTACGTTGATCGAGTATTTGCCTTATTCGGCTTTGGCGGTGACGGCGGGGGTCTGCGAGGAGTTTATCTACCGTGGGTTCTTGCTGGCTGCTCTTTTTCGGACGGGCTTGCCGGTTTGGGCGGGGGTGGTGCTGACGTCGGCGTTGTTTGGATTGGCTCATGCTTATCAGGGGCGAGCGGGGATTTTGAGCACGGGGATCTTTGGAGTGGTATTGGCGCTTGGAAGGCTGGGGTTTGGGAGCTTGGTTCCGGTGATGATGTGGCACGCGGGATTGGACTTAGCAGCGGGGATTGCGGGGCCTCGATACCTGCTGGGGCAAGAGATGGCAGCGGCGGGTACAGAAAGGAAATAGTCACAGCATATTTACTGATATGACAACAGATACTGAAAAGCCGATCTCCGAGGAAACCATCCGGCGCGCTTTGGGGGAATTTCAGATCCCGACCGATGACAAGCAAGTCTTTTTAATTCAACAATATATAAGGACTTTACTGCGCTGGAATGAGAAGCTGAACCTGACGGCAATTCGCGATCCGCTAGAGATACTACATCGTCATTTTTGTGAATCCATGTTTGGGGCCGGTGCAATTCCTGTGGATAAAGGTCGGCTCGCCGACATTGGATCGGGTGCGGGATTCCCGGGAATTCCGATGAAGATTGCGCGGCCGGAGCTGGAATTGGTGTTAGTGGAATCGAATATCAAAAAGGGGACATTCCTGGCGGAGGTTACGCGGGAGTTGGAATTATCGAACACGCGAGTGCTAATCAGCCGGTATGAGGAACTGGGGGAAGAGCTGGCACCGCTGGATATGGTCTGTTCGAGGGCCCTGGGCGAATTTTTGACGTTTTTGGAGTGGGCGGGATCGCCGCAGGTGAGCGCGGAGCGAGTGGCGCTATGGATTGGCGGGCGGGATCTGGATGAGGCGCGGAAATCGAAACAGTGGGAGTGGAGCGAGCCGGTTTTGATTCCGCAATCGCTGCAGAGATACATTTTGGTGGGAAAAAAGAAGCAAATGTCGGCGGAATGACAATTGTTATAGAATTCAGAGGCAAACTCTGAAAGTTAGCGTCTTTGATTCATCAAATCGCAATTCACTGACGCAAATCTCAATTCCATAGTTCGGTTTCACTTAATTTCAAATAGAGGGCGACTGATTTCAGGCGACCGTGCGTTCCACGTGGAACGATCTCGCTTCGCGGTGAGATGCGAGCCTTTCAGTGACCAAGTTCTGGGGCTTTATTGGGTTCGGATTGTTCCACGTGGAACGATTCGGCTGTGAGACTGTGGTTATCTTTAGAGATCGGGAGGCCGACCTGAAGGTCGGCCAGTACACTTGAGCGGGAAGAGTTCGACGGTGCTGGCTTTGCTTCGAAGGGTTGGAGTCGGTGTGTTCCACGTGGAACAGTCGGGCGCGCGATTTGACTGCTTGAGAGCGTTCGAACTAGATCTGCAAGAGAACATCGCGTAACTAAATTGTTTTGAGATGTTTCGAATGCTACGTTCCACGTGGAACATTCGGGATTCCAACAGGAAATCCTAAGTTCGAACGCTAATAGGCGTGAATTGCCTTGCATACCCGCAGAGATTTTGTTATTTTCCGCAAGTTTGGGGGACCATCTTGGCGCGTATCATTGCGGTTGCAAATCAAAAAGGCGGAGTTGGCAAGACCACAACCGCAGTGAATCTGGCAGCATGCCTGGCGGCAGCTGATCAACCTACTTTGTTGGTGGATTGCGATTCACAGGCAAATTCCTCGGCAGCTATTGGTTTTCCAAAGGATCCCTCGCGCAGAACGCTCTACCATGCGCTGATCATGACGGAACCGTTTGAAAGAATTGTTCAGAAATCGCAGGTTGACGGATTGGACGTAATTCCCGCTGATAAAAACCTGGCAGGCGCGGCCGTGGAATTGGTGTTGGCTGAAAGCCGCGAATATAAATTGCAGGGTTTCCTAGGGCCTGTTCGAGAGAAATATAAATTTATCATCCTCGATTGCCCGCCTGCCCTGGACTTATTGACCTTGAATGCGTTGGTTGCGGCGGATGCGGTGCTAGTTCCGATCCAGTGCGAATATCTTGCCCTGGAAGGCGTATCGGAATTGCTGGATACGCTGATGCGAATCCGGCGAACCCTGAACCCCAGCCTGGAAATTGAAGGCATATTGCTGACGATGTACGACGAAAGAACGAGCCTTTCGAGGCAGGTTGCCACGGATCTACGCAGTTTTTTTGGTACGCAGGTGTTTCAGAGCCTGATCCCACGCAATGTGCGGCTGGCGGAAGCGCCAAGTTTCGGTAAACCTATTATTTTCTATGACATACATAGCAAGGGGGCTGAGGGGTACACGCAGCTCGCCCAGGAGGTAATTGCAAATGCCGAGAAACGCCTTGGGACGGGGGCTCGGAGCGCTCATTCGGGAGCCTGAGCCACCCAGCGCGCCAACAGCACCACCAACCAGCATGGGAGTGACCTCGGGAGGGGCGGCGGCAACTGCGCCGGCGCCAATCGCTGCGGGATCTGCCCAAGGCCCTGCAGGGCCGCTACAGCTGGATATTGATCTGATTGAGCCCAGCCCTTACCAGCCGCGAACGAGATTTCGCGAAGAAGCGCTTGATGAACTGGCGCGTTCCATTCAATCGAGTGGGATTATCCAGCCGATCGTGGTGCGGCCGATTGGAAATCGCTTTCAATTGATTGCCGGCGAACGCCGGTGGCGGGCAGCGCAAAAAGCGGGGCTGACGAAGGTCTCCGCGATCATCCGGGACGTGCCGGATGAGCTGGCGCTGGAGATGACGCTGGTGGAGAACATCCAGCGGGAAGATCTGAACGCCATGGAAGCAGCTCGGGCGTTTGAACGATTAATGGATGAATTTCAATTGACGCAGGAGTCTGTGGCGGAGCGCACGGGAAAAGACCGGGCCACTGTGGCGAATGCGATCCGGCTGTTGAAGCTGGAACCGACGATTCAGGATTGGATTGAAGAAGGAAGATTGTCCGCGGGGCATGGAAGAGCGCTGCTGGGCGTGGCAGAACCGAGTCTGCGAATGCGGTACGCGAAGCGCGCATCGCGCGGTGGATTGACGGTTCGGCAGATTGAGCGGTTGGGATCGCGGCGAGCACGCAGCGCGCGGATGGCGACCGAGACCGCGATGGATCCGAATATTAAAGAGGCACTGGAAGAGCTGCAGCGGCACCTGGGCACGAAGGTCCACCTGCGCGAGAAGACACGGATACGGCCGGGCCAGCTGGTGCTGGAGTTTTACGATGAGGCGCAATTGATGGGAATCTACGATCGTTTGATGAAGTAGATTCTTCCGCGAGACTTCCCTACTGGACGTTCGAGCAGGAATTTCATTCGACAACTCCGAATGGATGCGGCGTTGACTTCTCTGCGCCGGTGGCTACATTGGTGAAGTAAGAGTTCGAGCGCGCGAAAAGCGTTGGGAGAATCTTCATGGCGTGGAAGTGGCCGGGCAGTGCGAAGAATGGAACGAGCGAAGAGTGGACAGGATTCATCGATCAGGGCGTGTCTCTGGAAGGCACGCTTACGTTGACCGGAACGTTCCGGGTGGACGGACACATTAAGGGAAATATTATTTCCGAGCAGACAGTGATCCTGGGCGAGAACGCGAAGGTGGAAGGGCAGATTGAGGGAAACCGCGTGGTGATCGCGGGTCACTTTGACGGAGTGATTTTTGCGCGCGGGCGGGTGGAGATACAGCCTAAGGGTGTGGTGACCGGAGAAGTGCACTCTCCGTGCATGGTGATTGACCCGGGCGGGATATTTGATGGGCGCTGCCACATGCTGGCGGCATCGGATGCGTCGGCGGGCGTGACGATTCCGATTCGGGCGATTAGCCAAGCGAGTTAAATGGCTCCGAGTTCTAGCTAACCTGTAAATTAATATTTATAGGTTAGTGTTTTCTACGGTGAAATCCTGTTTCGCAAATTATTGAGTTGAATCTTCTTGGCTGCTCTCGAGCCTTCGCCTCTCTTGGTGTGTGTTTTCCCTCTGCACAATATGCTTCTTGGACTGGGCAGCTCGTCGGGGACGCTCTTAACCGAGTGCCTGGTTACAGCAGAATTGACACGATGGGGAGGGCAGACTATCGTTCAGAGTTCTTGAGAGAGGGGTCGGTGGAATGAAGATTCTGGTGATTGGCGGCGGGGGACGGGAACACGCGTTGGTGTGGAAGCTGGCGCAGAGTGCGGGCGTGGAAAAGATTTGGTGCGCTCCGGGGAACGGAGGGATTGCGGCTGAGGCTGAGTGCGTAGCAGTGGACGGGGGCGACGTTGCGGGATTGGTGGAGCTGGCGGAAAAAGTGGGACCGGATTTGACGGTGGTGGGGCCAGAGCTGCCTCTGGTGAATGGGTTGGTGAACGCGTTTGTGGAGAGGAAATGGGCGGTGGTGGGGCCAGAAAAAAAGGCGGCGCAACTGGAAGGCAGCAAGATTTTTACGAAGGAGTTTTTGGAGCGGCACAGGATTCCGACGGCAGGATTTTACGGGGCGCATGATTCGGCAGGGGCGGCGTATGGGGCGCTTTGCGCCGTGGATTGGCCGGTGGTGATTAAGGCGGATGGATTGTGCGCGGGAAAAGGCGTGCTTGTGGCGGCCAATCCAGATGAGGCGACGGAGTTTATTGAGCGGGTGATGGAGAAGCATGAACTGGGCGAAGGCGGAAAGCGCATGATGCTGGAGGAGGCTCTGGAGGGCGAGGAGCTTTCGTTTATTTTGCTGACGGATGGAGAGCGGTACGCGCCGCTGGTGCCGACGCGGGATCACAAGCGGGTATTCGACAACAATCAAGGGCCGAATACAGGGGGGATGGGTGCGTATTCGACGGACGATCTTTTGCCGGCGAATTTGCGCGAGGTGATCGAGAAGACGATTGTGGTGCCCACGATCAAAGGATTGGCGGCGGACGGGATTCGTTACCAGGGATTTTTGTATGTGGGGTTGATGCTGACGAAGAATGGGCCGAAGGTGCTGGAGTTCAATTGCCGGCTGGGCGATCCGGAGACGCAGGCAATTCTGGCGCGCGTGGATTTTGATCTGGCGGAGGTGCTGGCGGATTCGGCGGCGGGGAATTTGAAACCGGAGAAGATCAAATGGAAGGCAGGGGCGAGTGCGTGCGTGGTGCTGGCTTCTGGCGGGTATCCGGGAAAATTTGAGATTGGGAAAGAGATTTACGGATTGGCGGAAGCGGGGCGATTGGGGGACGTGAAGGTGCTGCACGCGGGGACGAAGCGGGTTGGTGACAAAATTGTCACCAGCGGTGGACGCGTGCTGGGCGTGACGGGGACGGAGAGGAATTTGCAGGAGGCATTGGAACGGGCGTATGCGGGTGTGGGGAAGATTCGGTTTGAGGGGATGCATTATCGGAAGGATATTGGAAGGATGGGGGGGCAGAGGTCGGTGGCGGGGGATTGAAACGCGAGGATGGTTGTGAGCGAGAGAAGAGGAAAGATAACGCAGAGGCGCTGAGGGCGCGGAGGTTCGCAGAAGAGAGAAACCCAGGAGCGAAGGAAAGGCGCCCGTCTCCCTTCCTCTGCCAGGGCAAGCAGCAGGCGGCCGCTACATTAGGGTTTGGGTTTACGCATTAGGGTGGGGGCGTCGGGGGGGCGGTTTTTGTCTTCGGCGGTTTTTTCTTTTGTCTGTTGGGGTTCCGCGGGCGGGACGATCCATTCGAAACCTGAGCTTTCGCCGACTTTGCCCATGATGAAGTCCGCTTGACCGGCAATCTGGGGAAGCAGGGCGCGCAGGAAATTTTCTGATGCGGTGGGGTCGGTTTTCTGCGTCTCGCCATGTTCCATTTGCTCGACAATTTTATTGATTTTCGGATCGGAAGAGCGCAGGCGAGTGATCAGCGGATCGCTTTGCTGAATCAGACCGAGCAGGGGAACTCCTGGCAGATTGGCGGGGAAGCGAACGTCCAAGGGGACTTTTGGCTGGTGCTTTTCCGGCGGATAGATCTGCGTAAAACGCGGGCGAAGAATGTGTGTTTGCCAGAAATCTGCCTGCGCGGGCATGGGGGTTTGTTCGACATTGAAATCGATGAGCCAGACTTCCGGGCCATAATCCTGGGGCGCGTAGCCGATCAGAATGATTTCGAAGAGCGGTTCGTCTGGCTTGAGATCGATTTTGTGATGAAGTTGGGCGACGAGCGGGCGGAGGCGTTCGAGAAAGGCGACGCCTACCTGCTCGAGGTCCTGGTCGACGTCGGCACGCGCGTAGTGGGCATCGGGAGTGGCCAAGCGTGGGATGTCGCGATCCAGGCGAATGGGTTTGGGCTGCGCGGGCACCTGCCATTCGGAGGCGCCGAAGAAAATGCCGATGTGGCGATTGTCGATGGAGGCGACACGAGGCGGAACGGATTTGGACTCGAGGGGATGATCGATGGCGGCAAAGAGGATGGCGTCATTGGCGACCTGGATGATGGTGCGGCCGCCGGCGAGATTGGCGACGATTTCGTCTTCCTGGGCTCGGATGGGGCCGGCGGCAGAGAGAGCGGCCAGCAGAACCAGCGAGGCGGAAGCGAGAATGGGCTTCACAGGGGCAGAGTAGCACAGTGAAGGGATGGGCGAGCGAAGACGGAGGACTGGTATCCGCGGGACGAAGGATTCGCTAAAATAGAAGGTTGCAAAGCGAGGAGCGAAAAGGACTATGGGGCTGAAGAGCGTAAAGAGATTGAAGCACAACGGAAAGACGCTGGAGAAGATTCTGGAGGCGCACGAGCGGTTCTGGGCGAACAAAGAAGGCGGAGCGCGCGCGGACCTGGCCGGGGCGAATTTGTCTGGCGCGGATTTGACGGAGGTCAATCTGGCGGGGGCAATTCTGAAGGGCGCGAATCTGGAGGGGAGCGACCTGCGCGGTTCTCGGCTGCCGGGCGTGGATTTGTCTGGGGCTAACCTGAAGAAGGCGGATTTGCGGAAGTGCGACATGACCGAGGCGGCGCTGCCGGGTGCAAATCTGGCGGAGGCGCAGGCGAGCGGGGTGGAGTTTTTCCGGTGCGATTTGACGGGGGTGAATTTTCAGAAGGCGATGCTGCGAAATGCGAATTTCCGGGATGCGCAGATGGATGGCGCGAAATTGGCGGGCGCGGATCTGGGAATTGCGATTTTGCGGGAGACGAATTTACAGAATGTGGATTTGACGGGAGTGGATTTGAGCACGACGTTGATGCCGCCGGGATGGGCGGCCAAGAAGTAAGGAATTTAGTAGAGTGCGCAGTGAAGGGCGGCCCGCCTTCGCCGCAAAATCGGCGGCTACGGCGGGGGGCCCCATGGTGGCAAATCTTTGGAGTGCGTGTTAGCCTCGCGGAAAGCCCCGAATTGAAGGAAGACCTTGGCAACAACATCCCCACAACTTGACTTGCCCGATGTGCGCGAGCGCGTGCTGGTGGTGTTGCGCGGGCTGCTGGAAGAATTGGGCAGCCACGGGGCGGTTGCGGAGCTATCCATAAATTCAAATCTGGACCGCGATCTTGGATTGGGAAGCCTGGAGCGCGTGGAGTTGTTGACGCGACTGGAGAGCGCGTTTGAGGTGCGCTTGCCGGACACGCTGGCGGCGCAAGCGAGTACGCCGGAAGAGTTGATTGCGGCGATCGTTGCGGCACCGGGAACGCCGGTGAGTGATGAGGAGATTTCCGCATTGCGGGCGGGCAGCGCGACAAGGGAGGCAGCGCGGGAGGCGGCGGAATCAATCGCGGAGAAGGCCGAGACGTTGCCGGAGATGATTCGTTACCGGGGCGTGCATGATGCGCAGCGCGCGCATTTATTGATCACGGAAGACGACGAGCGGGGCGAGCACCGCTACACGCTGACGTTTGGGGAACTGTACGCGGCGGCACAGAAGTGCGCGGAGGAGCTGGCGAGACGCGGCGTGCCGGCAGGCGGGCGCGTGTCACTGATGCTGCCGACGTCTCGGCAATTTTTTATAAGCTTCGCGGGAATTTTGCTGGCAGGGGCGGTGCCAGTGCCGATTTATCCACCATTTCGCGCGGACCGGATTGAAGAGTACGCGGAGCGGCAGGCGGCGATTCTGAATAATGCCGGCGTTTGCCTGCTGCTTACGTTTCGCAGAGCGGAGGCAGTGGCGAAGCTGCTGAAGCCGCGGGTGAAGTCTCTGCTGGGCGTGGTGGAAGCGGAGAAATTAATGGAAGCGGCGGAGAAGGCGCCGCCGCCGGCGCCGGGCGCGCTGCCGGCGTTCATTAGTGGGAGCCGGGTGCGCAAGGGGAGCGATCTGGCGCTGCTGCAATACACGTCGGGATCCACGGGGGATCCGAAGGGCGTGATGCTGACGAACGCGAACCTTTTGGCGAACATGCGGGTGATTGCGAAGGGAGCGGGACTGGGCCCGGAGAGCGTGGGGATCAGTTGGCTGCCGCTTTACCACGACATGGGATTGATCGGGGCGTGGCTGACGCTGCTGCTGCACGGCGTGCCGCTCGTGGTGATGTCTCCGCTGGCGTTTCTGACGCGGCCGGAGCGCTGGCTGCAGGCGATCAGCAAGCATCGTGGAACGATTACGGCGGCGCCAAATTTTGCTTACGAACTGTGTGTCCGGAAAGTGTCGGACAAGTCGCTGGAGGGCGTGGACCTGAGCTCGATGCGGGTGATGATGAACGGAGCGGAGCCGGTGAATCCGGAAACGCTGGAGCGGTTCGCGCAACGGTTTGGGAAATATGGATTCCGGAAAGAGGCGATGCTGCCGGTTTATGGACTGGCGGAAGCTTCGCTGGGCGTGACGTTTCCGCCGCTGGATCGCGGACCGCGCGTGGAACGGGTGGAGCGCGAGGCGTTTACGGCGCAAGGGCGAGCAGTGCCGACCGCGGCGGGCGCGGAAAATGCGATTGCGTTTGTGTCCGTGGGGAAATCGTTTCCTGGTCATGAAGTGAAAATCGTGGACGAGCAGGGCAACGGCGTTGCGGAACGCACCGAGGGATATTTGTGGTTCCGGGGGCCGTCATCAACAAGCGGATATTTTGAAAATGAAGAGGCGACGGCGCAATTGATGCCGCAAGGGCCAGTGGGTCCGGATGGCGGTTATCCCTGGTTGAATTCGGGCGACCGCGCGTTTCAGGCGGACGGCGAGATTTTTATCACCGGGCGGGTGAAGGACATCATCATTAAGGGCGGAAGGAATTTGTATCCGCACGAAGTGGAAGAGCTGGCTTCGCGGGCGGAGGGAATTCGCAAAGGATGCGTGGTAGCGTTTGGTTTGAAGGACAAAGGCAGCGGCACGGAAAAACTGGTAATCGTGGCGGAATCGCGAGAGCAGGATCCCGGGCGGCGGGCGGCGATTGCGGCGGCGATCAATGACGAGGTTTCGCGCGGACTGGGATTGCCGCCGGATCGCGTGGAATTGATTCCGCCGGGAAGCATCCCGAAGACGTCGAGCGGGAAATTGCGGCGCGACGGGACGAAACAATTGTATGCGGCGGGAACGCTGACGGCGGGGCGGCCCCCGGCGTGGGTGCAGATTGCGAAATTGGGCACGGGCACTTTTTTGCTGGAAGCGGCGCAGGGCGTGGGGCGCGGGATTCGCAAAGCGCTGGAGAAGATTTACGGCGTGTATTTCATCGTGGTGTTTTTCCTGTGGATTGTGCCGTCGTGGCTGATCGTGAGGCAGATCAAGGATGAAAACGCAGCAGGGCGATTTACTTCGCGGGCGCTGCATGTGCTGTTTGCGCTGGCAGGGATCCGGCTGAAGGTGGTGGGCAAGGAGTACATGGAGACGCCGGGCGCGAAGGTGTATGCGAGCAACCACACGAGTTACTTTGATGTGCTGCCGGTGATGATGGGGTTGGGAGTGACGTACCGGTTTGTGGCCAAGGGCGAAGTGAACCAGATGCCGTTCATCGGGACGTTCTTGAATCAGATGGGGCATTTGTCGTTCAACCGGCACGATACGGGCGCGCGGCTGAAGCAGGTGGATGAGATCGAGGAGTGCTTGCGGCAGGGCGATTCGGTGTTCGTGTTTCCGGAGGGAACGTTTACGCCGGAAGTTGGAGTGCGGCCGTTTCAACTGGGTGCGTTTCGGGGAGCGGTAGCAACCGGCGCGCCGGTGATACCGGTGTCTTTGAAGGGGACGCGGAGATTTTTGCGGGATGGAACGGTACTGCCGCGGCCGACGAGCGTGACGATTACTTTGTCTGCGCCGATTTATCCGGCACGGGAGTTGCCGGCGAGCGATCTGAATCATTTGCAGGAGATTGTGCGACTGCGGGATGCAGCGCGAGAGGCGATTGGGAAATATGCGGGGGAGCCGGTGCTGTGAGATAGGAGGAAGGATAACGCAGAGGCGTTGAGGGCGCGGAGGTTCGCAGAGGAGAGAAACCCAGGAGCACAGGCAGGAGTGCCTGTGCCACGGGGTTCGAGAAGGGCCGGGATGTACAGACTGTTACGAAACTGTGTTGACCGACGGAAAATAAATGAGAAGATGCCCTCGTGAAAGCGAGGGCATTTTTTTATGGGCTTTGTGCAGGGTGAAGGCCGTACACAGGGAACTCTGTTTCCAGTCACCTTGGAAGAGTTGATTCCGGATGATCACGTGTGCCGGGTCATCGATGCATTTGTCGCTCGGCTGGATATGGCGGGTTTGGGATTTGAGCGTGCCGAGGCGGCCGAGACAGGGCGGCCTGGTTATGATCCGCGCGACCTTCTGAAGCTCTATCTGTATGGCTACCTGCATCAGATCCGTTCCTCGCGGAGACTGGAGTCGGAGTGCCGACGGAACATCGAGTTGATGTGGTTGTTGGGGCGACTGGCGCCGGACCACAAGACGATTGCCGAGTTCCGGCGCATGCATCGCGAAGGCGTAACCGCTGCGGGAGCCGAGTTGGTGCAACTGGCGCGCTCGGTAGGATTGGTGAAGGGCGAGTGGATCGCCATCGATGGCTCGAAGTTCCAAGCGGTTAGCAGCGCGAGAAGTGTGCGCGAGCGCGAAGCGCTGGAACGCTACCTGGAACAGTTGGAGCGGAGCGATGAGCAGGACGAGGTGGTCATCGACTCCAGTGCAGTGGCCAGCGCGCTGGAAAAGTTACGCCAGCACCCGGAGCCGGAAGTTGGTTTCATGCGCACCACGCAAGGTTTCATTCCAGCCTACAACATGCAAGCGGCCGTCGATGCCGAACACGCGTTGATCGTAGCGCAGCAGGTGACCGACCAAGCTGCCGATAATCGCAGTCTGCAACCGATGGCGGAGGCTGCGAAAGCGGCAGTAGGCGGGCCAACACAGACGCTGAATGTAGTAGCAGATGCGGGCTACTCGAATGGAGAACAGGCGGAAGCCTGCGAGACAAAGGGAATCCTGCCGCATGTGCCTGCCAACCGCGGCGTGAACAATCACGGAGGCGGTACGCTGTTCGACCGCACGGAATTTACTTATCAACCTGAGAGCGATACGTTGCTGTGCCCAGCCGGGCAGACACTAACTCGCAAACAACTATCGCGGAAGGACCGCGCCGTGCTCTACGCAGCACAACCCGAAGTCTGCGGAGCTTGCTCTCTCAAGCCGCAATGCACCGTGTCGCCACGACGAATGATTACCCGCCACCTGCACGAAGAAGCGCTACAGCGCATGCAACAGCGGGCCACGCCCGAAGCGATGCGACTGCGACGATCAACCGTGGAACATCCATTCGCCAATTTGAAATATCGCATCTTCGGACATCCGCGCTTCCTGCTGCGTGGGCTCCGGGGAGCGCAAACGGAAATTAGTTTGGGAGTGGCCGCCTACAATCTGAAAAGAATGCGGAACATCCTCGGAGGACACCGACTGACTTCCATACTACGAACCGCTTGAAACAAGCGGAATCACGGCCAGCGTTCACCAAAAGAGAAAAGCGGCGCTCCGGAACCCGGAACGTCGCTTTTCCTTCAATCTTGCCGTCCGTTTCGTAACAGTCTGATGTATTCCGGCCTTTTTTTTGTTAGTGGCTGAGGGTGTAGATGACGGTGATGTGAGTGTCCACTTCGATGGGGCGGCCATTGAGGATGGTGGGGCGATAGCGCCACTGGCGAACGGCGGAGAGGGTGGATTGGATGAAGAGGGGATCGCCGGAGAGGACTTCGAGCGATTCGATGGTGCCCTCGGGAGAGATGAGGGCGTGGAGTTCGACGCGGCCTTCATGGTGAATTTGTATGGCAATGGCTGGATAGCGGGGCTCGATGCGCGTTGTGAGTTGGGCCATTTGCTGGAGTTCGCTGCGACGGACCAGCACCGGCGTTTCGTGTGTGTCTGGGGGCGGGGGAACGGGATGGTGAGGTGAGAGATTCGTTGCGCCGATGATCCCCTCTCGGTCGAGGGCACCGGGAATGATCTCGCCTATTGGTTCACCTGGTGTGGTTGTAGGGCCGGGGAGATGCTCCACGATGGTTGGAGGAATGTTGCGTGGAGGGCAGATGCGGCACGGAGCCGGCGCATGCCGTCCGGGATCTGAGGGGGCAGAGTGAAGGTGATTGCCAATCGGGGCGTACGGTGGAATCGGCGTGAAATTCTGGAGGGAGATGCGCTCGCCTTTGCTGAGTAGCGGAAAGAGAATGAGCGCGGTGAGTGCGAGGGTTTGCAGAGCGATGGAGATTGCTACGGCGCGCTGCTTGATGCGGCGGGCGCGTTTTTCGGATTGCGGGTCGCCTTCGACGAGACAACTTTGGAGTGAGCCGAAACCGTTTTCGGGCACACGCGTGGCTTCGAGAGACATCAGACACCTCCGTGAAATTTCCTGCGAGCTTGTGGGACGAATTTGCGACGCCAGCCTTCGGAGGTTGCTGCCGAAGGCCAGCGCCGCGCTCGCAGGGATGTGAGGTGCGCGCGTCCTCTGGGTAATTGGACACCGGGAAGAAAGGTAAGTGCCCGGAGGAATAGGAAGAGAAAGAAGCGGCTTTACCACAGAGGACACAGAGGTCACGGAGAAAGACGGGGATTGATGAAGAAATGGGAAGTAATGTGTTTCTATTAGTTTGGAGAATTCGGCGTTGGTGAAGAGGAAGATTAAGATTTGGTTACATCCAAAGTGGAAGGTGGGGCATCCAATCTTGCGGACGTGGATCCCAGGAGGAGACCCCATTGGAACGGCAGATACCGGAAGTAGTGGGTGTGCGCCGCACGGGCTGGGCGGCTCTGGACCGCGATCCGCAACAGGATGTGGTGGAGTTCACTTGTCCTCATTGCGGCGTGAAGAGCCAGAAGAAAGCGCGGCGCGAGCGGATTGAATATCGGTTTACGGATGGGTTTTTGCAGGACGTGCAGGGAGAGGGAGTGCAGTGCCACTTTTGCAAGCAGTCGTTGCGGGTGGTGCCGGTGGTGATGTTGCACGACCAGGATGAGACGAAACGGTTTGAAGCGGTGTTTTCGGAAGAACCGTTGGTGCACGCGGAATAATCGGGAGTCATAAGAGGTTACAAAAGGGCGTCCTGAAGTTGGGGCGCCCTTTTTGTTTTTGGGGGAGTGGGTGCGGATTACGCATCCTTCGTCGGGCAAATTGTAGGGTGGGCAGCGAAGAGGGCCGGGCCCTTCGGTAACACTCAGGGCAAGCAAGCCCGGCCCCTACAAGTTGCGGAGGCGCGAGAAGACTCCTGCCGTCTGGACTAGCGTCGGGAATCATGGCGGAGATGTTGCAGGCGCTCGTAGGCTTCACGGCGTTCGTGGGCCCAATGGCGCGCCTGGGAACTGTAGGGGCCGAAGCGCTCGACGGATTGCCGATAATGCATTTCGGAATAGGAGATACGGCGCTTGCAGTCGTCCCAATCGTTGGCTTTTGCGGCAGGCGCACCGGCAGCGAGGAAGAAACCCAGTGCGGCGGTTGCGAGAGCGGTTTTTCCGAGGAACGATTTGAGGTTGAACGAGTGAAGTTTCATTGGAGTGCCTCCAGGTGTTGGCCCGGGGAGGGATCGGGTGGTTCTATCGATTCAAACACCTGTTTGAACTAAAGGTTCCGGGTCGGCGGAGGGTTTTACGTTGGAAGAGGGCTGGCATAAAAGCCAGCGCTACAATTCCTGCCTGTCGTCCTTGCTGGAATTTGGTTAGTCAGCCTGGGATCGTATCGAACGGAAAGAAAGGACGCCTGCACGAGGCGTCCTTTCTTGTTTGGAGGAGGAGGAAGAAAGATTTCGGTTAGTGGCCGGGGCCGTGATCGTGGTCGTGATCATCCCAGTCGTGATCGGTGCGCCAGCGATGGGCGTCTTCATCCCACCAGCGATGTTCGTGCTCCCAGCAGTAAGAACGGGCTTCGGCAAGTTCCTGGCGCCAATGCTCGGCCTGGGGGCTATTCCAGCCGTAATGCTGGGCGGCTTCATGGAGTTCATGATCCGCATGACTGACGCGTTTCTGGCAGTCGTCGTCCGCGCGGGCGGGGGCGGTAGCTACGAGTACACAGAGAGTTGCTAAGAGAAAAAAACCGATCAGGCTCGAAACGGATAGAGGCTTTTGCGTCATTGATTCTCCCGAGTGCAAATGTCATCGAAGCCCCTGAGCAGACGCCGATGCGAATTTTCAATCATGGGAGAAAGGGGCACGGGAAATTCCACGGAATGGAGATTGAAAACAAAAAGGTTAGCGGGAGTTCTAGGACGAAATTTTTTCAGTAAGCCTGAAGAAAAGGGTCGACCTGCATGTGATATTTTTCGAGACCGGTGCGGATGAGGTCGAAGGCTTCATCGACACTGTCGGCATACTGCAGGTTGTCGAAATCTCGCTGGCTGATCGTGCCCCAACGGACCATATTTTTGAGTTTCAGAATTTCGTCCCAATATTTCCGGCCATAGATGATGATGAGGGTGTGCTTGGGCATTTTTCCGGTTTGCGAAAGGGTCATCATTTCCCAGAGTTCATCGAGCGTGCCGAAACCGCCGGGAAAAACGATGAGGGCTTTGGCGATTTGCGCGAACCACAACTTGCGCATGAAAAAATAGTGGAAGTTGAAGCTGAGCTCCGGGCTGATGTAGGGATTGGCGAACTGCTCGTGCGGCAATTCAATGGAGAGTCCTATGGATTTTCCGCCGGCTTCGTAGGCTCCGCGATTGGCGGCTTCCATGATGCCGGGGCCGCCGCCGGAACAGATGACGAAACGGCGAGGACGCGGGCCGAGGGAGAGCGACCAGGTGGTGATTCTGTGCGAGAGTTGGCGGGCTTGTTCGTAATAGCAGGACATTTCCAAACGGCTTTTGGCTTCGCGAAGGTGCAAGCGGTGCTTTTTGAGGCGAGCGGCGCTCCACTTGGAGGTTTTTAATTTTTTCAGGCGAGTGTAGCGGGAGGCGGCGGTTTCATGCGAGTCGATGCGGGCGGAACCGAACATGACGATGGTGTCGCCGATGCCCTGATTCTTGAGCTGGACCAGCGGGTGGATATATTCCGCGACAATGCGAATGGGGCGCGCCGGAGTGCTGGCGAGAAATTTGGGATCTTCGTGGGGGGCTTTCGGGGCGTGCTGGGGCTTGGGGCGCTTACCGTCTGGCATGGGAATTTCTCCATTCAAGATGCGCTTCGATTGTAGGCAGGGTGAAGGGCGGCGGCAACGCCTTTGGAGCGGAGGGCGTCGAATTGAATACGTTTGAGCGGAGAGGATGAGTAGACCTTGAGAGATTGTTGCTGGAGAGCGGTGTTGGCGTGTGTGCTTGGGGCGTTTTGGGCTGCGTGTGCGTTGGCTCAGGCTCCTGCGGGGCCGATCGTGCCGGGCGCGCCCATTCCGCAAACGGCACCGGCGCCGATTCGAGTGCGGAGCGTGCTGGTGGATACGCCGGTGACAGTGCGGAATGAAAATGGAGAGATGGTGCACAGCCTGGAAGAGTCTGATTTTCGGGTGACGGACAACGGCGTGCCGCAGAAGATTACGCATTTTGATCTGGGAGGCGATCCGATTTCGCTGGTGGTGGTGGTGGAACGAAGCCAGCGGATTGCGTCGGCGCTGCCGAAGATTCGCAAGGCGGGGATTCTGATTTCGCAGACGGTGACGGGGCCGACAGGCGAGGGCGCCGTGGTGGCGTATGACGACGACGTTTCGACGCTGCTGGATTTCACGAACGACGGGGATGAGCTGGAGAAAACGATTTCAACGATGCGGGAAGGAACGTGGGGGACGCGGTTGTTCGATGCCATGGCGCGAGGCGTGCAAATGCTGAGCGAGCAGCCGGAGGTTTCGGAGACGGACCTAGGGCACCGGCGCGTGATGCTGGTGATCGGAGAGGCGCACGATTCTGGAAGCGAGGCGAAGCTGGGCGAGGTGCTGCGGCGCGCGCAACTGGCAAACGTGACGATTTATGCGGTGGGAATTTCGAGTACGAAGGCGGATTTGAAGCGGCAGCCAAAGCCGAGTGGGCCGGCGCCGGTGACGCCGGAAGGAACGTACAGCGTGCCCGCGCCGCCGGGAACAGTACAGACACCGACGACTGGGGACACGAGCCAGCCGCAAGGAGGGAGTTTGCTGGCACTGGCGATTTGGGCGGTGACCCATGCGCGGGATCAAGTGACGTCGCATCAACTGGAGATTGCGGCGGAGGCGACCGGTGGGATGCATGTTTCGACGTGGAAGGACCGGTCGATTGAGACGGTGCTAGATGAAATGGGCGGGGAGCTGCATTCGCAGTACACGCTTACGTATACGCCGAGCGGAACGGCAGCGGATGGATATCACGAGATCAGCGTGACGGTGACGCAGGAGAAGGAGCGGAAGCTGAAGGTGCGGGCGCGGCCGGGGTATTATTTGGGGGCGCCGGGGAGTTGAGGTAGTTGCCGGTGATGGTTTGGCGGAAGAGGGAGGGGCCCTTCGCTCAGGCTCAGGGCAAGCAAGCCCGGCCCCTACAAACGACATGACCAAATTTGAGGATACGTTTACGATTCGCCTGGCGACGGAGGGGGATATTCCGGTGCTGCGCGGATTGATTGAGAAGTCGGTGCGCGTGTTGCAACGTGAAGATTATTCGGCGGAGCAGTTGGAAGCGGCGCTAGGGACGGCGTATGGGGTGGATACGCAATTGATTGCCGATGGGACTTATTACGTTGTGGAAGCATTGCGTGAGAGTGGCGAGCGCGGGATTGTGGCTTGCGGCGGATGGAGCATGCGCAAGACGCTTTATGGGAGCGATCACGGGCCTTACCGGGACAATGCGCAACTGGATCCGGAGAGGGATGCGGCGAAGATTCGGGCGTTTTTTGTGCATCCGGAGTGGACGCGGCGCGGGATAGCGACGCTGATTTTGAAGACTTGCGAGGATGCGGCTTATGCGCGGGGGTTCCGGAGATTTGAGATGGGGGCGACGCTGACGGGAGTGCCGATGTATGCGGCGCGGGGGTATGAGGCGAAGGAGCGGCTGGAAGTGCCGTTGCCGGGGGAATTGTCGTTGACGGTGGTGCGGATGGGGAAGAGGGTGGAGTAGGAAGGTCGCTTGTCTAGTTTTTATTAATCAATTTCGGGTGTGGTTCGGCGTTACGCAAGGCGCCCGCCTCGGAAGGCGGCCGCTACAAATTCAGGCGAGTTGGTGCCAGAAGGCGGCTTCGCGGGAGGCGAGGAGGGAATCTTTGCGGGCGTTCCAACGGAGGAAATGGGGCGTGCGGGTGTGGGCGGTGTGATGGTCGCGAGTTTCCCAAACTTCGTGGAAGAGAAAATTGCCGGGCTGCTCGACGCTGCGATGAAGATCGAATTGGAGGCAGCCTTCTTCCTTGCGGGAAGGAGTGAGGAGGGCGCGGAGTTCGGCTTCGAGGAGGAGGTGCTGGCCTTCTTTGGCGCGCATCACGACGACGAGGGTCACGGCGTGTTTTGGGAGTTTAGCGGCGGCAGTGGCGCGGGAACGGCGGCGGGCGGGGCGTTTCGCGGAACGGCGAGATTTTGATTTGGGCATAACGGCGGGGATTTTACCGCAAAAGTGGGGGAGAGCAAGGAGGAAATGGGGAGGCGGGAGGGAAGGTTTTAGCAGGAGCGGCCCGCCTCCCGCCTACGCGAAAACCGCTTCGGCGGGCAAGCGGAAGGGACCGCGACACCGGCAGAAGAGAAAAACAAGAAGTCGTGGCACAAGGACGGCCCGCCTCGGAAGGCGGGCCCTACAAGAACATAAGGCAGACGGGGCTGGGGATGGTTTCGGTTCGGGAGACTTCTGTGAGGGCGCCGGTGGTTGGGTTGATGCGGAAGACGACGATGGAATTGGAGTTTTGATTTTCGGCGAGGAGGAATTGGCCGGTGGGGTCGAGGGCGAAGTGGCGGGGTTCCTTGCCACCGGTGGGCGTGTTGCCGAGAAGCGTGAGCGTGCCTTTCGCGGGATCGACAGCGAATACGGAAATGGAATCGTGGCCGCGATTGGAAGTGAAGAGCCATTTGCCGGAGGGATGCATGGTGATTTCGGCGGCGTCATTGCGGCCGGAAAAATCTTTGGGAAGAGCGGAGATGACCTGGATGGATTGGTAGTCTTTGCCTTCCGCGCGGGAGAAGACGGTGACCGTGGATTTGAGTTCGCCGAGGACGTACAGAAATTTTTCGGTTGCGGAAAAAGCAGCGTGGCGAGGGCCGGTGCCTGGAATGAGGACGGCGGAGCCTGAAGAAGCGGGAGCAATCGTGCCGTTGGCGGCGTCAAAATCGTAGGTAAGGACGCGATCCAAGGCGAGATCGGAAACATACAGAACTTTGTTGGAGGGCGTGACGCTGACCCAGTGGGCGTGGGAGCTGTCTTGTTGTTTTTTGTTGGGGCCGACGGTGCCGGCGTCCTTGACGACGGCGGTGGGTTGACCAAGTTTGCCGTCGGAGAGGATTGGAAATACGGCGACGTGGCCGGAGGTGTAATTGGCGGCGAAGAGATATTTGCCGGATTTGTCGAAGGCGAGGTGGCAGGGATCTTCGCCCTGGGAGGGGAGTTGGTTGAGGAGCGTGAGCTTGGCGGATTGCGCGTCGATGGAGAAAGCGCTGACCATGCTTTGTTTGGCGGATTCGTTGGCGGCGTAGGCCCATTTGCCGTTGGGATGGATGAGGATCCAGGAGGGATTCGAGGTTTCGACGGCGAGGCCGCGGGGAGTGAGTTTGCCGGTGAAGGCGTCGAAGTCGAAGGCGTAGATACCTTTGCTTTCGGTGTTGTCGGTGTAGGTGCCGACGAAGACGAGGGATTTTTTATTTGGCATTTGTGTGGAGCCCGGATGGATTGCGAGTAGAGAGATTGTGGCGGCGAGAAGGAAGCGTCGATTTAGTTTCATGGGGTAGTAGTTTAGCGCGAGACGGGTTGACCAAAGAAACGGATTTGACGGAGGGGACAGAGAGGGCGGAGCGCAGAGGGCACACAGAAGAACGGAGATTGGACGACCTTAGATCGTAAGAGCCCACCCTTCGCAAAAGAGCGCGAAGGATGGGGCACCCTTCGAGGCTCAGGGTGAACCCTCAAGGTCAGTTTTACGGTGGCGAAACGATTCGTTGAAGAGCACAGCGAGGAATCGCTGTGCTGCGGAGAAGATAAACAAAGAGAAGAGCCGATCGGGAGATCGGCGCTCCCAATCCGGGTTGCGGTCGCGATGCTGCGCTTCCCGGGCAGGCGGGGCTACTTTTTCTCTTCGGCTTCTTCTTCCTGGATTACGGCGGCGGCGGCTACGGAGTCGTCGTCGTCGAGACGGAGGAGACGGACGCCCTGGGTGGAGCGGCCGGCTTCGCGAATTTCGTTGGCGTGGACGCGGATGACCTTGCCGTGTTCGGTGATGATCATGACGTCGGACTCTTCGGTGACTTGAAGAGTGGCGACGACGGAGCCGTTGCGGTCGGTGGTCTTCATGTTGACGACGCCTTTGCCACCGCGCGAGGTGATGCGGTATTCGGCGAGGGCGGTGCGCTTGCCATAGCCCTTTTCGGCGACGGTGAGCATGAGGGTGGTGAGCGAGTCCTTGATGTCCTCGTTTTCGAGTTCCTCGAGATTTTGCGTGGTCTTCTTGCTTTCCTTCGCGATGATCTCGTAGTCGGGTTGGACGGCGTCCATGCTGACGACGTAGTCGTCTTTGGCGAGGTCCATGCCATTGACGCCGCCGGCGTTGCGGCCCATGGGGCGAACTTCGGTTTCGCGGAAGAGGATGGCCTGGCCCTCGTGGCTGGCCAGGAAGATCATTTTTTTGCCGTCGGTGAGTTTGGCGCCGATCAGTTCGTTGTCTGCCTCAAGATTAATGGCAATGATGCCGGTGGAGCGCGGATTGGAGAATTCCGTGAGCGCCGACTTCTTTACCGTGCCGTCCTTGGTGGCGAGGAACACGAAGCGGCCCTCTTCTTCGAGATTGGTGGCGGCGACGAGAGCGGTGAGCTTTTCGTCCTCCTGGAATTTGACGAGGCTGGAGATGGCTTTTCCGCGAGTGGCAGCGGCGGCTTCGGGGAGCTCATAGACCTTGAGCCAATAGACGCGGCCCTTGGAGGTAAAGAGCAGAATGTAGCTGTGGGCGGAAGCGACGAAGAGATGCTCGACGAAGTCTTCTTCCTTGGTTTTGGCGCCGATGCGGCCCTTGCCGCCACGCGACTGGTGGCGATAGGTTTCGACGGCGGTGCGCTTGATATAGCCGGCATGGCTCACGGTGATGAGCATTTCGGTGTCGGCGATCAGGTCTTCGAGCTTGATTTCGTCGACCTTGTCTACGATTTGCGTGCGGCGGTCGTCGCCATAGGCTATGTGGACTTCGCGGAGTTCGCCGGTGATGACCTGCTTGAGTTTTTTGTCGCTGGCGAGGATTTCGCGCAACTCGGCGATCAGATCGCGGATGGACTTCAATTCCTTGATAATTTCGTCGATGGAGAGTTGCGTGAGGCGGTGCAACTGCAGTTCGAGGATGGCGTCAATTTGCGCGTAGCTGAGGGTCAGGGTGTTGCCACGGCCGGCGGCTTCGATTTCGGCGGCGCCCACGAAGCGATGCTTGCGGCCATCGAGCTTTACGCCTTCGAGTTTCTTGGACTTGCCGTTTTCGGTGATGGTGACGTCCTGCTCGCTGAAATACTTGAACAGGTTTTCCTTGGCTTCGGCGCGGCTGCCGCTGCCACGAATGACGCGAATCACGTTGTCGAGGTGATCGAGTGCGATCTGGTAGCCGACCAGGATGTGTTCGCGTTCTTCGGCTTTGCGGAGCTCGAAGATGGTCCGTCGGCGAACCACTTCCATGCGGTGTTCGATGAAGAGCTTGATCAGGGGAATGAGGCCGAGTTCGCGGGGCTGGCCAGCTACGATGGAGAGCAGGATCATGCCGAAGGATTCCTGCATCTGGGTGTACTTGAAAAGATTGTTGAGAATGAGCTGGGATTCTTCGCCGCGCTTCAGTTCGACGACGATGCGCATTCCTTCGCGGGACGATTCGTCGCGAACGTCGGAGATGCCTTCGACTTTTTTGAGCTGGACGAGTTCGGCGATGCGTTCGATCAGCTTGGATTTGTTGACCTGATACGGAATTTCGGTGATGACGATGTTTTCGCGATCCTTGCCGGCGTCTTCGATGGCGGCTTTGGCACGCATGATGAAGCTGCCGCGGCCGGTGCGGTAGGCGGCTTCGATGCCTTCCCTGCCCGCGATATAGGCGCCGGTTGGAAAATCCGGGCCGGGGACGATCTTCATGATTTCTTTCAGCGGGGTGTCTGGCTTTTCGATCAGAAGAATGGCGGCATCCACGATTTCGCGGAGATTGTGCGGGGGGATGTTAGTGGCCATGCCGACGGCGATACCGCTGGCGCCATTGACGAGAAGATTCGGAATGCGAGAGGGCAGGACGACGGGTTCTTCGCGCGTCTGATCGAAGTTGGGAATGAAGTCGACGGTTTCTTTTTCGAGGTCGGCGAGAATGTCCTCGGTGATTTTGGCGAGGCGCGCTTCGGTATACCGCATGGCCGCCGGGGGATCGCCGTCGACGGATCCGAAGTTACCCTGGCCATCGATCAGCGGGTAACGCATGTTGAAATCTTGCGCGACGCGAACGAGCGCGGGATAGATCACGGCTTCACCGTGGGGGTGATAGTTGCCGGAGGTGTCGCCGCAGATCTTGGCGCATTTGCGGTAGCCGCGATTGGAGGCGAGGCCGAGGTCGTTCATGGCGACGAGGATGCGGCGCTGGACGGGCTTGAGGCCGTCGCGCACGTCGGGAAGGGCGCGGGCGATGATGACGCTCATCGCGTAGTCGAGATACGACTTGCGCATTTCCGCTTCGATATCGATGGGAAGGAGAATTGATGTGTTCTGCTCGTCTGCCATGTGTCCTCTTGTGCCGTGGTTCGTGATTTGTGTTGCGTGACCCGGGTAAGGCTTTGTCGATCTAGCTTCTGCTGCGAAATTTTACGTTCACTTCGCGGCGCTACGTTGACTTCGTGGCGCGTTCAAGGGCGAATGCTCTTACGGTGTCGAACGCGTCGGCGGCGTTGGTGAAGCGCCGGGTTGCGAATTCCGCTTCGAGGTTGCATAAAAAGGAATCGCACTCGGATTGATTGCCGAGTTCGAGTGCTACGCCTTTTTCGTTGTCTGGCGTGGACGTGGGAACGGCGCGAAATTCGGTGACGCTTAGTCCGCGCAGTCCTGGTAAGGTTGTCCAGCCTAACTGGTACAGCATTTGTTTCGTAATTCCCTCACTCAAGATTTTTGCTGGCCGGTCTAAAGACCGGCTGGAAGCCGGCGATACCGCTAGATGTCGAGGTTGACGACTTCGAGGGCGTTGTCCTCGATGAATTTGCGGCGCGCTTCGACGTTCTCACCCATGAGCGTGGTGAAAATATCTTCGGCGGCGACGGCGTCTTCCAGCTTGACCTGGAGCAGCGTGCGGGTGTCCGCATTCATGGTGGTTTCCCACAACTGCTCGGCATTCATTTCGCCCAAGCCCTTGAATCGGGTGATGGTGAAATCTTTCTTGGCGTCTTCCATGACGTAGCTGAGTACGTCCGTGGCTTTCTCCCGGGTGACCTTGGTGCCGTTGCGGGCGACGGTGAACGGCGGATGGTTGAACTCCTCAATCTGCTTGGTGAGGGCGCGGAGGCGCTTGTATTCGGCGGTTGAGGCGACGCCCCAGCTGATTTTCTGATTGTGCGGGAGACCGAACTGAATCTCGTAGAGGCTGTGCTCTTCGTCGAAGGCAATTTTGCCCTCGAGTTTGAGTTTGGACTTATCGATTTCCTTGAGGAGCTTTTCGAGCGCCTTCTTGTCTTCGAAATCCGTTTTCTTTTCGAGGCCGCTTTCGGCGAGGAGCTCGACGAGGCCGGGTTCGCGGAGACGGCGGCCGAGCTTGGCCGCGGCGGCATCGTATTCCTGAACGTTCAGAAGGAACGTGGTGAGGCGTGCGCCTTCGAGGTTGACGCCTTCCTTGGCTTTCACGATGTGATCTTCGGTGGCGCGCTTCATCAGTTCGCGGGCAAACTCGCGGTCGTCGCGGATGTAGCGTTCGGTTTTGCCGCGCTTCACGCGATAGAGAGGCGGCTGGGCGATGTAGACGTGGCCGCGCTCGATGAGCTCCTTCATGTGGCGGAAGAAAAAGGTGAGGAGCAGGGTGCGGATGTGCGAACCGTCCACGTCGGCGTCGGTCATGAGAATGATTTTGTGATAGCGGAGCTTGCCGGCGTCAAAATCGTCCTTGCCGATGCCGGTACCGAGCGCGGTGATAATGGCGCGGATTTCCTCGTGGCCCAGCATTTTGTCGTAGCGGGCTTTTTCAACGTTGAGGATTTTGCCTTTGAGCGGAAGGATGGCCTGGTATTTGCGATCGCGGCCCATTTTTGCGGAGCCACCGGCCGATTCGCCCTCGACGACAAAGAGTTCGCAACGGGAGGGATCGCGCTCCTGACAGTCGGCGAGTTTTCCGGGAAGGCCGCTGGAGTCCATCGCGGACTTGCGGCGCGTGAGTTCGCGAGCCTTGCGGGCGGCTTCGCGCGCGCGGGCAGCATCGATACATTTGCCGATGATGCGGCGGGCTACGGTGGAATGCTTGTCGAACCACTCGCCGAGTTTTTCGTTGACGAGTTGCTCGACGTCGCCCTTGATGTCGCTATTGAGTTTGCCTTTGGTCTGGCCTTCGAATTGAGGCTGCGGCAGGCGGACGCTGACGACCGCGACGAGGCCTTCGCGAACGTCGTCACCGGAGATGGAGACTTCGTCTTTCTGCTCTTTCAACATGCCGGCGCTGGAGGCGAAATTGTTGATGCTGCGTGTGAGGGCGGAGCGAAAACCGGAGAGGTGCGTGCCGCCGTCAACGGTGTTGATGGTGTTGGCGAAAGAAAAAACATTTTCGCCGTAGGTGTCGTTATATTGCAGGGCGATTTCAATTTCCGCGTTGCCCTTTTTCCCTTCCATGTAAATCGGCGAATCGTGAAGAGTGGTTTTGCCGCGATTAAGGTGCTTGACGAATTCGGCAATACCGCCGGTGAAGCGGAATTCAGCGGTTTTTTCGGTGCGTTCGTCGTTGAGCGTGATCTTCAAGCCCTTGTTGAGGAAAGCGTATTCCCGGAGGCGCGTGGCCAGCGTGTCGTAACTGAAGACGGTTTTTTCGAAGATGCTGGGATCGGGATGGAAGGTGACTTTAGTGCCGGTTTTGCGTGTTTTGCCCGTTTGCTTGAGTTTGTTGGTGGGCTTCCCTTTTTCGTAGGTCTGCTCCCAAACGGCGCCATCGCGCTGAATTTCGAGTTCGAGCCAGTCGGAGAGCGCGTTGACGACGGAGACGCCGACGCCATGGAGACCGCCGGAAACTTTGTACGTGTCGCTGTCGAATTTGCCGCCGGCGTGAAGAACGGTGAGAACCACTTCAGCGGCGGGACGCTTTTCGGTGGCGTGCATGTCCACAGGAATGCCGCGGCCGTTGTCTATAACGGTGACGGAATTGTCGGCGTGAACGGTGACGTTGACTTCATCCGCGAACCCGGCCATGGCTTCGTCAACGGAGTTGTCGACAACTTCCCAGACGAGATGGTGGAGTCCCATTTCGCCGGTGGAGCCGATGTACATGGCAGGGCGCAGGCGAACGGCTTCGAGTCCGCCGAGGACTTTGATGGATTTTGCGTCGTATTGATGTCCACCCTTACCGGTGACTGATTCTTTATCGCCCATTTGCTCTCCTAACGTACAAGCCTGCGGCAAGCGAGTCGCGCGAAACGCCAGCTCCTGCCGGGGAGTTTCGACGGCGACTGCTGAAATCCAAAATTTTTCGAAGCAAGGAAGGCGTGAAGACTGAAATCTGCAACCGTCGCCTTACCCTTTGGCAGCGATCCCACTGAGGCAGATCGAAGCTCGTAGGGTTTCCTGCTTCATCCCATCCCGCGATCCGGGACGTGGCGAAGACTTATGTTCTCCAGACAGCGGGACCTGCTCCTGGCGCAGAGCGAAACGGGTCTGGCGAGCCTGGCGGACGTGTCGACGGGAAGGAAAAACGACCGATCGACAACACCATAATTTTACTGGAAAAGGAGGTTTTACTCAAGTTTGAGGAATGGGGTTGTGGATAACTAACTTATTTAAATACAGTGGTTTATGGGGAGGTTGGAATGGTCAGTGAGGGCGACGAGCGGCTTCCGCACGGGCATGAAAACCGATATGGCGTTTGGGCGGAAATGGGGTCTCAAGCATCTGGCGGAGGGTGGCAAAAACAGATTGAAACCTGGCGTCGTAGCGCTTCTCCACCTCGTCAATTTTGCGGCGCAAATCCTCGTGAGTGGCAAGCATGGCGCGGATCTGGAGGAAGGCGCGCATGATCGCGATATTGATGTGAACGGCGCGATCGCTGTGGAGTACGCTGGAAAGCATAGCGACGCCGTGTTCGGTGAAAACGCTCGGAAGATAACGGCTGCCACCGCGGCCGTGATTGTTTGATATTCCAGATTGGAATATCAAAGATTTGAGCTCGGTGGCAGTGGGGCGAAACATGAAGTCTTTCGGGAAACGGGAGAGGTTGCGACGCACGGCTTTGTTTAGATTGGAAGTCGTGACGCCGTAGAGGATCGCGAGATCGGAATCGAGCATGACACGCGTTTTGCGAAGGAAATAAATTTTGTGACTGATGGCGGAAGCAGGAAGGATTGCGGAGGCGGTTTTTGGCATGGGAATAGCTCGCTTGGGGTTCCGGTTGGGAACCGAGGGAACGGCAGGATTGTATACTCATGCTTTTACTAATTCAAGAGTAACAGGTCGGCAATGGAGTGAGCTGATCAGATGCGCATGGGCATGATGACGTAGCGGTAACGATAGCTTTCATCGGCGAGGGGACGCATCTGGCCGGCGGATTGTTCGTCCTTGAGCTCGATGCTGATGGGGCCATCGGCGGCGGCGGCGAGAAAATCGAGGACGTAGGTGGAGTTGAAGCCGATGGCGATGGTTTCGCCTTTGTAGTCCTTGTCGATGGTTTCCTTGGCTTCGCCGTATTCGGGGCTGGATGCGGAAATTTCGACGCCTTCGGTGGAGACGGAAAGTTTTACGGCGTGAGAGCGCTGGTCGGCAAGTTGAGAGACGCGGCGGACGGCGTCGCTGAGTTCGGTGCGTTCAAGAACAATGGTTTTATTGTTCTCTCGTGGAAGAACTGCTTCATAGTTCGGGAATTGTCCGGTGAGGATGCGGGAGATCAGGAGGCGATGGCCAACCTGGAAAAATAGGTGGCTTTCGTCTTTCGCGAATTCCAGATGCGCATCGGAGCCGGCAGCGGCGGAAAGTTTTTCGACTTCGTCCATGGCTTTTTTGGGGATGAGCACGCGAACTTCGCCGTTGAGGCCAGCGAGTTTCTGATCAGTTTCGGCAAGCGCCAAGCGATGGCCGTCGGTGGCGACCATGGCCAGGGTGTCCGGCTTGAGGATCAGCAGGCCGCCATTGAGGGTGTAGCGGGATTCCTCCATGGAGATTGCGAACTTGGTCTTGGCGATGAGGCTTTCGAGCACTGCGGCGGAAAGATTTACGAGGGTGTGAGGCATCGCGGGGAGGGCCGGGAAATTTTCCTTGGCCATGCCAACGAGTTTGTATTTTTTCTTTTCGCTGACGATTTCGACCCAGTGATTGTCGAGGAGTTTGAACTTGATTTCGCCTTCGGGGAGGAGGCGGACAAGTTCAAGAAGTTTCTTGGCCGGGATGGTGCCGGCACCTTCTTTTTTGACCTTGGCTTCACAGGAAGTGCGGACACTAAGCTCAAGGTCGGTCGCGGTGATGGTGACGCGACTGCCTTTGGCTTCGACGAGAAGATTGGAAAGAATCGGGATCGTGGTTTTACGCTCCACCACACCCTGCGTGGTGGTGAGTTCGTTAAGCAGCGCGGACTTGGTTACGCTGAATTCCATGAATTGGCTTTCCTCACGTGCGGCGCCGGTTGCCGTCATTTGGCTTTCCCCCGTAGATGTGACCCGCTAGCGTACTCTACTCGTTTTTCGGGCAAGTATAAAGTGTGCAAGTGGACGGGAGACTGTGGAAATGCGGCGTGCTGAGGATTTCGTGGCGGCCGCGCGAGTGTTACCCAATGGCGCGATTTTCACAGACACAAGAGCTTTCACAACTACATTCAGATAAAAATAAATAGCTATAGCTTGTTGTTGTGATGAGCACTGTGGATTGGTGGAAAAGTAAGAGAAGTGCTCGTCTGGCTTGCGATTTGGAGGATGGTGTCCACTGAATTTCCGGGCGGATCTTTGGAAAAACAGGGTGAAGCGCGAGTTCGGAGCCGTTTTGTACAATCGCGTCCACAATCTGTCCGCATGTTACTCACCTGTTCTTCACATATTCTCCACACGCAAATCGGGTGACCATTTTTGAGGAACGACATCCAATCGAGTGCGCTGGACAGAGATTTCCACAATGGATGCGAGTCTTCAAAAAGTAATTTGACGCTCACACTTGCAGCGCGAGAAAAGTAACAGGTGAAAATATGCCGACAGTTCTGATTACCGGAGCAAACCGCGGGCTGGGGTTGGAGTTTGCAAAACAATATGCCACCGATGGCTGGCAGACGCTGGCCACGGCGAGGAAGTTGGAAGGCGCCGAAGAGTTGAAAAAGCTGGCTGCGCGACATCCAAGCCTCGCTTTACACAAGTTGGATGTTGCCGATGAAGGATCGATCCAGAATCTTGCGGCCGCGCTTAAGGGAAAGCCGATCGACCTTTTGCTGCACAATTCAGGAATTTATCCGCGCAAGGGGCTGAAGATTGGCGAGATCGATTACGAGAGCTGGCGTGAGACGCTGGAAACAAATTTATTTGGCGTGATGCGACTGGCCGAGGCATTGCTGGGAAATGTGGAGGCCAGCGAACGGAAGCAGATTGCGGCGATAAGCACGGGTCTGTCTTCATTAAGGGGCGTTGAGGGCGGATCGGTGGCGCAAGCGGGAACGTTGTATCAATACCGGACCAGCAAGACGGCGCTGAACATGGCGCTGGCGATTCTGGCGAAGGAGTTGGAACCGCGGGGAATCAGCGTGGCGATCATCGATCCGGGTTGGGTGAAGACAGACATGGGTGGGCCGCACGCACAATTGACGCCGGAGCAAAGTATTTCGGGGATCAGGAAGGTGCTGGCGAGAAATCCAAAGGAAATATCTGGAAAATTTCTGGGGTATGACGGTGGGGCGCGGCCCTGGTAGTTTTCGACTGGAAGAAAGAAAAAGCTTAACGCAGAGATCGCAGAGGGAAGACGCAGAATTCGCGGAGAAGAGTTACTGCAGGGCGTCCATCAGGCGGGTGATGGTGCGATTGAGTTCTTTGTCGGAGCGGCGGAGTTCTTCGATCTTGTTGATGGAGTGAAGCACGGTGGTGTGGTGCTTGCCGCCGAATTGGCGGCCAATCTCCGGGAGCGAAGCGGTGGTGAGCTGCTTGACGATGTACATGGCCACCTGACGCGGGAAAGCGATGGCGCGGGTGTTGCTGCGGACTTTGAGGTCCTGCTCGCGCAGATTGAAGTGCTCGCTGACGCGCTTCTGTATCAGATCGATGGTGACGCGCTTTTCCTGGGAAGCGATGATGTTGCGCAGGACCTGTTGCGCGGTGGTGAGGGAAACGATGGTGCCGGTCAGGGAAGCGTACGCCATAAGGCGGGTCAACGCGCCCTCGAGTTCGCGGACGTTGGATTTGATGGCGCGCGCGATATATTCGGCGACTTCATCCGGTAAGTGGAAGCGTTCGTTCTCCGCCTTTTTCTGGAGGATGGCGATTTTGGTCTCGAGATCGGGCGGCTGGATGTCCGCAATCAATCCCCATTCAAAGCGCGAACGAAGGCGCTCCTCAATCGAGTTGATGTCCTTCGGCAGGCAGTCGGAGGAAATGACGATCTGCTTCTGCAACTCATAGAGTGCGTTGAAGGTATGGAAAAACTCTTCCTGGGTGCGTTCTTTTCCGGCGATGAACTGAATGTCGTCAACGAGAAGAACATCCACGGTATGGAAGCGATCGCGGAAACTGATCATGCGATCGAAACGGAGAGAGTTAATTACTTCGATGGTGAATTTCTCGGCGCTGACGTAGCTGAGTCGCATGGCCGGATTGCGCTTCTTGATGGTATGTCCGATGGCGTGCATCAAGTGGGTTTTGCCCATGCCCACGCCGCCGTAAAGGAAGAGCGGGTTGTACGCCTTGGAGGGTTGTTCGGCGACGGCGCGGGACGCGGCGTGCGCGAACTCGTTGGACTTGCCGACGACGAAGGTGTCGAAGGTATAGCGAGCACTGAGTTGGTGATCGCTGCTTTCAAAATCGAGTTTGGCCTGCTTGTTGCCGTTGGTGGCAGGCGCGGGCTGCACGGCTTCTTCCTCGGTGCAGACGTATTGCACTTTCATCTGGGGGACACCCATCTGATGAAAGACGGCTTTTACGATTTCGCCGTAGGTGCGGGTGAGGACCTGGCGGAAAACGGTGCTGGGGATCTGGACAAAGAGAGTATCGCCCTCTGCGCGATTGAGGCGCGTGGGCTGGAACCAGGTGGAATAGGTGTTGATGCTGACCCTGGATTTGATCAGATCGAGAAATTTATCCCAGATATTCTGAGTTTCTTTTTCGCGGCCAATTTGAGTAGCAGTCGTCATCAGAAAAAGCCAAACCTGAACCATTTCCACAGGTGTGTAAAAACTGTGGAAAGACAATTTTTACGTTATAGCTTCAAGCCTTGGAGTTCTTGCCCGCGCGGGAACGATTAAGTTTTGCCCCTGTGGACCTGCGCGGTCGTATCAGACAAGCTGAACCAAGCACCACTGCCCTTAACTGCGTTGGATTCTCGCGCACTGTCCCGGTGGGAGCAAGCGAAAAGTGTGCGGAGGGGTTCAACGAAGTTCACATGCCATGCACAACTTTTCCACAAGCCCGGGAATTGTGCAAGTGGCAAGAAAAGTTAAAATTTACGGGGAAAAATTGCTATTTACGGCAGCGAAAAAATGTGAATGCACTGTTTCGGTGCAAAGCGACCTGAGGAAAAAGTGGTGAATTTTCTCACTGATTCCGATCAGGGCGGGCGAATTCATAGATGCCGATGGGATCTGCACCGATCAGCAGGCGATTTTCCTCTACCAGAATGACGGTGGCTTCGATGCGCGCGCCTTCCTTGGTGTAAATCTGGTATTCGGATTGCCGATTGCCATCCTTATCGAAGTGCAAAAGCGTGTTGTGCAACGCCATCCAAATGTCTCCATTGACGGGATCCACGCCATAAGCAGTAAGAATCGGTTGAAGGGAGGGCGCAGCAAAGTGTTTATCCTGTTTATCCAGTTTTTCCTGGCGCTCGATGGACTTGCGAGCTGCGCGAGCTTCGGAAAAGGCGTCAATCGCCGTGAACTGGAAATCGATCTTCGCATAGCCAAAACCATCGTACTGACGGACCATGGGCTCCGGCAGATAGGTATAGCCGTAATAGAGGCGGCCTTGGGGATCGGAAGAGAGGCGGCCAATGCTGGCGAAGCGGTTGAGGTCTTCGCGTTCGGAAAGTTGTTCCGGGTCGCCAAATTCACGGGTGAGACGGCCATTGGCGCCGAAGACGGTCACCAAGTGGAGGCCGCGAGGCGCGGTGACCGCGACTTCCCCATCGGGCAGCGCGGCGAGCGAGAGAGGAGAGTTGAACGGAATGGAGCGGAGTAAGGCGCCATCCGGAGAAAAAACACTCACCTGGTTGGAGCTTCGATCCGCAACGTAGAAATTTCCGTGGGCGTCCAGGTCGAAATCCTCGCTGGAGGCGATGGAGGCGCGGCCAGCGGCGGCAGATGCTGGAACTGATGGGGATGCGCCAATGACGGCGAGTTGTTTTTCAGCGGAATCGAAGACGGTGATGCCAAGGTTTGGAGAAGCGAGCACATAGTATTTGCCATCCTGGCCGCGGTGGATGGCGCGAAGGCCCGGCCCAATGGAGGGAAAGACGCGACGCTTGGCCATCAGGTCAGCGTCCACATCCGCAGAGGCACAGGGAATCGCGGAAGCGAGGAGAAAGAGGGCCGCGACGGCGGCCAGGAATTTTCCTATTTTCAAATGCATGGTCTCTCAGATTACCGTGTGACGCCGGCGGTTGCCTGTACGTTTCCTGGAATTGGTCGAGTTGGTAACGCGAAAGCGACGCTAGGCAAGTTAGTCGATGCGGAGGCGCAGACGCTCAATGGATTTGGCTTTCAGCCGGCCGGCATCGTTGCGGGCCGCGGCTTCGTCGGTTTCAATCAGGACGGCATTCATCTGAATGTCTCCGGTGGCGACTTCAAAACGAGAGGGGAGACCGTCGAGGAATTTTTTGACGATTCCCGCGCGGTCCATGCCAATGACGCCATCATGCGGACCGGTCATGCCGACATCGGTGATGTAGGCAGTGCCGCCAGGAAGAACGTGCTCGTCGGCAGTGGCTACGTGGGTATGAGTGCCGACAACGGCGGTGACCCGGCCATCGAGATACCAGCCGAAGGCAATTTTTTCGCTGGTGGTCTCGGCGTGCATGTCCACCAGAACGAAGGCGACATCGGCGGGGATTTTCGCGAGTTCCTCGTCGGCCTTCTTGAAAGGATCGTCGTTGGCTGGGAGGAAGACGCGGCCCTGGAAATTGAGGACGGCGAATTTAACTCCGCCTTTGGAATCGCCGACAAAGAGTCCTCCGCCGGGGTTAATGGCGGCAAAATTTGCCGGACGCAGCAAGCGCGTCTGATGGGGCATGTACTCCATGATCTCTTTGCGATCCCAACTGTGATTGCCGCCGGTGATGACTTCAATACCGAGACCGAGAAATTCTTCAACGATTTTCGGGGTGATGCCAAAACCGGAGGCGGAATTTTCTCCGTTGGCAATCACGAGATCGATCTGGCGGTGTTCGACAAGATCGGCGAGGCGTTCCTGGACGATGTGACGTCCGGGAGAGCCAACGATGTCGCCGATGAAGAGTACGCGCATTGGGATGAAGGACTGTACCGTTAGCAGATATCAGATAACAGCGATCAGGAAGACAAGGCCAACAAAGAAGCCGCGACGCTTCGGATCGCTCTACACACAAAAATGGAGCGGACTGCTGGGCCGTGGGCTGCTAGGCCGTGAACCTCTGAAATAGGTGGGTACCACGAGCCGGCCATTAGGCTTTCCTGCCCCGGCCGCGAGTTTCGCGGGAAACTCGCCGACGGGACAGGCCGTGCACACAAGCTGGCTATCCGCAGCACCCCAGAGATTCGTTACGGTTCAAACGGCTTTCGCGACCACACTTGCTTCGAAGTACCGCTCCGGGAATATTATCGCCTGCCGGAGGAGTTCCGTCCAATCCGTGGGGCGACGGCGGGGTGCAAGGTCAGCCGAAATGGCGATAGCCGGCCCAGAACTCGGGCCATGGTTTCTTGAGGCCGCGGCAGAGGTAGATGTCCGGATGGTCGAGGGTTTCTTCGTTGGCCACGTTGAGATGATTTGTGGAGTGGGCGGCCACGCGGCACGAGGTGAAATTTTCCTGGAGAAAAACGGGGGAATGGCCGAGGACGATCAAGGTTTGCGGCGGAGGGTTGCCGTAGCCTCGGGCCCAGAAAGAGTTCACGCCGCTGATGGCTGGCGGGAGGCCGTATTGCGGACCGTAGAGATTGATGGCGCCGGCTTCGCCGTAATTGCCTGCGAGAATGCCGATGTTTGCGCGCTCTTCGGGAGACAAAGAATCGCGGAGATTGGCGACGGTTTCGACGAGCTCTGGCCAGCCGATCTCTTCGACGAAGTCTGGTTGCACTTTGCTGGCGATTGTCCACCATTTCGAGGGAATCGGGGCGAGAGGCAAAGCCACAGCGCTGGCGACTACGATGTCTGCCACCAGGACCAGGGCCGCAACTGAACGCAGGATGAGTTTCCGGGCTTGGGACATTCGAGCGAGCCATTGCTCGGCCCAGACGCTTCCGGCGGCGTACGTCATCGGATAAGCCGCGGCGAAATAATAGACGCGGCCTTTCAGGACCACGAAGAGCAACAGTGGGACGAGAAACATCCAGCCGATCGCACGAACGCGCTTGCCAGCGGCGGTGAAGAGTGAATAGCAGAGACCCGCGAGGCAGAGGGGAAACGCGAGAAGCGTCATTTTTAATTGAGCGGGCAAGAAATCGGTGGTGCGGCCCAGGCGGACGTCTCGCGCGTGGATGTGTTTTAGAAAATCGATGCAAACGAAATGGTTTTGCACCTGCCAGAGAAAATTCGGAAGAAAAATGAGGAGGGAGAAAGCCGCTCCTAACCATAGCCATTTGCTGCGGAGATAACGCCGGGCATCGGTGAACAGAACTCCTGCGACGATGCCGGCCGCGAATACGCCCATGGTGTATTTCGAGAGCATGCCGAAGCCGATCGCTGCGCCAACGCCAATCCACCAGCGCGGATCTTCCGATTGCAGCAGGGAGACTATGCAGTAGGCGGCGAGGACCCAGCAGAGGTAGTCAAAGGAGACGTATTGCATCAATGCGCCGCCGCCGAGACAGAACGGCACCGCCGCGAATGCCGCGACCAGTTGAGCCCATCGGCCGCCGCCGAGTTTTCGAGTCATCAGGCCGGTGAGGATCACCGCGAGGGCTTCCGCGAGAGCCGCGAAGAAGCGGAAGCCGGGAAGGGTTGGGCCGAAGAGGATCAGCGAGATGCGGCCGAAGAGGGGAGTGACGGGAGGATAAGCGACGTAGCCCCACGCGAGGTGGCGCGCGTCGTCGAGGGTGGCGAGTTCATCGCGATGGAAGCCGTAGCGCTGGCCAACCAGCATGTGAATGATGATTGTGGCGAAGGCGATGTAGAGGAGGATCGCGATGTCGCTGAACCATGGGGAATGGTCTGCGGGATAGTGCTCGATTGGAACGGCGTTGCCAGGCACGGAGAAGATCTCCTGGGAGAGATGGAGTGGGCGGAATGCGAGGCAAAGGATAGCAGTAATGGAGGGCGGGGAGGAGTTACGTGGCCTTGATGAAGTGCTTATTATAGAGGACCGCAAAGGCGAAAAGCACATCCCTCACCCGCAAACGGCGCGGGTTCGGGATGACAGTTGAGTTTGAGAAGGACAAAAAAAGGCCGCATCTTGGGAATGATGCGGCCTTTGGAATAGCTTGGGGAATTGGAGCTGGGCTTATGGTTTGGGAGGTGGCTGGGTTGCAGGGGCTGCTGGCTTGGGTTGCGCGGCAGCGGGAGCCTGGTCCTTAGGGGCGTCCTTGGGAGCGTCTTTCGGCTCTTCCTTGGCTTGTTTTGGTTCGATGGAGAGAAGTTCGACATCGAAAATCAGCGTGGCGTTCGGAGGAATCGGGGAGCCCTGCGGGCTGCGCTCGCCGTAAGCGAGATCCGGGGGAATGAAGAGTTGCCACTTGGAGCCGACGGGCATGAGTTGAATGGCTTCGGTCCAGCCTTTAATGACCTGGCCGACGGGAATTTTGATGGGTTCGCCGCGCTTGTAGGAGCTGTCGAATTCGGTGCCGTCCACGAGGGTGCCACGATAATTGCATTGAACGATGTCATCGGGTGTGGGCTTGGGTCCGGTGCCTTCCTTGATGATTTTATATTGCAGGCCGCTGGGAAGAGTGACTACTCCTTCCTTCGTTTTGTTGGCGACAAGAAAGGCATCGCCTTTCATTTTGTTTTCGAGGGCGGCGACTTTGGCTTTTTCTTCTTCCTTGGCGCGAACTTCGGCTTGCAACTGGGTGATGGCGGCTTTGGCTTCCTCGTCGGTCAGCAGCGGAGGATTGCCGGCCATGGCGTCTTTCAAGCCGCGAAGAAAAGCGGTTGAGTCAACTTGAACCGAGTCGCGTTTGAGATTTTTTCCGAGGCCCATGCCGATGGCGTAGCTGACCTTCTGGGTTTGCGTGGTCAGCGCGAGCGGGGCAGGCTTGGGCTTGGCTGTGGCGGCAGCGCCGGTCTTGGCAGCGGTGGATTGAGTGGACTTGGTCGCAGTGGCAGGCTTGGCCGCGGCGGGAGGAGTGGAAGTGGAATTCGCGGCGGGAGATTGCTGGGCCGGAGCGCTCACGGCCAGAAAAAGTCCTGCAGCGACGATGGATGTCGCAATAAATTTAGTGTTAGGCATAGATAACCATTGTGGCATCCCGGGCGGCTGACGACAAATCGAATGGCAATTGGATGTGGCGCTGGATGTAGCTCGCGCGTTAAGCGGGGCTTGGTTACAATGGCAGCGGAAATTGAGGAGACTGCGGCGATGAACTACCGGCGATTTGGGCGAACGGGTTGGCAGGTGAGCGAAATTGGCTATGGGATGTGGGGACTGGCGGGCTGGACGGGATCGGACGATGCGGAATCGATGGCATCGCTGCGACGGGCAATTGAACTGGGCTGCAATTTTTTTGATACGGCGTGGGCCTATGGAGAAGGAAAGAGCGAGCAAATCCTGGGAAAGATGGTTCGCGAATTCCGGGGAAATGCCGCCGTGGGCGGGCCGGACAAGCATTTGTATGTGGCGACAAAGGTGCCACCGAAGAACCGGAAATGGCCGAGCCGGCGGGAGTTTACGCTGGATGATTGTTACCCGCCGGAATATATCGAGGAATATATCGAGACGAGCTTGAAGAATCTGGGGCTGGAAACGATTGACCTGATGCAACTGCACACGTGGGAGGATCGCTGGCTGAACGATGAACGGCTGCCGCGCTCGATCGAGAAGATGAAGAAAAGCGGGAAGGTGCGCGCGTTCGGGCCGAGCATGAACCGCTGGGAGCCCGCGAACGGAATTCGCGCAGTGCTGGAGGGCTACGCGGATGCGGTGCAGGTGATTTACAACATTTTCGACCAGAACCCGGAGGATGCGCTGTTTCCCATTTGCCGGGTGAAGGAGTGCGCGGTGATTGCGCGCGTGCCATTTGATGAAGGGACGCTGACCGGGACGTTGACGCTGGATTCGAAGTGGCCGGCGGGCGACTGGAGAAATACCTATTTTGTGCCGGAGAATCTGAAGACGAGCGTGGCGCACGCGGAGGCTTTGCGGCCGCTGGTGCCGGCGGGCAGCACGATGGCGGAAATGGCGCTGCGTTTTATTTTGAGCAATCCTGACGTGAGCACCATCATTCCCGGAATGCGCAAGCTGAAGAACGTGGAAGCGAATATCGCCGCGGGAAAGAGCGGGCGGCTGGGGGCGGACGTGCAGAAGAAACTTCGCGGGCATCGTTGGGACCGCAACCCAACGTCGTGGTCGCAGTGAGCGAGGGGGCAATGGGCACGACGATCAAGGTGGATATTTTTGGGCAGACGTATCCGATCCAGGGAGACCTGGATGAGACGTACATGCGGAGAATTGCTTTGTATGTGGACGAGAAGATGCGGTTGATTTCGGATGTGGCGCGGACCGTGGATACGCATAAAGTGGCGGTGCTGGCAGCGATTGCGATTGCGGATGAGTTGCACCGATTACGGGAAGAGCGCGGAGAGCGGGAAGAGATTTTGAAGGAGCAGGCGGAGCGGTGTTTGACGTTGGTGGAGCGGGCGTTGCGGAAGACGGAGTAGGAAAGAGAAGAAAGAGGCTGGCCCCTTAGATTCGTTCGGGGCGCAAAATGCGCGCTTAAAAGACCGGCGCTACAGGTAGGAAGGCGGAGAAGGCAAGAGAAGAAGGTGGCATAAAGCCGCCCCTACTAGGAGGCGCGGAGGGTGGCGGAGAGGGATTTTTCGAGGGCGGAGAGGATGCGGGTGGAGAAGTCGTTGATTTGGGAATCGGTGAGGGTGGCCTCGCGGCTTTGAAAGATTACGCGGACTAGCAGGGAGAATTTTCCGGCGGGGACATTTTTGCCGCGGAAGAGATCGGCGGCCTCGATAGACGCGATTTCGGAGATGGCCAGCGATTGGATGGTTTGCTGGACCTGTGCGAAGGGTACGCCATCGGCCAGGAAGAGCGAGAAATCACGCTCGACCGAGGGAAACCGCGGCAGCGCTTCATAGCGGCGATTGTTTTTTACCCCGTAATACATGCAATAGAGCGGACCGAGAGCGATTTCCGCTAGAAAAACATCCTGGCGGAATTTAAATTTTTCCGCGACACGTTTGCCAAGTTGCCCCGCAAATCCCAATGCGGGACCAGATTCTTTCCCCAAAGAGATTGCACCGCGTCGGGCGGGATTCAGCCAGTCCGGGCCGCTCTGTTCCCAGCGAAGGCCGCCAGAAAGCGCGCCGAGGGAATCGAGGTCGCCTTTTAAATCCGCGAACGAATAATCGCGCGGGGGATCGTAGAGGGCTTGAGGGCGCGCGGCGCCGGTGGCGCCAATCGTGAGCACACGAGTCTCCACAGGTTTCCCATCCGCAAAGCGATAGTGGCTGCCAATTTCGAAGAGGCGCGCGTTGCGCTGGCCGTGATTGAGATTCCATTCAATGGCGGAGGCCATGGTGACTGCGCCGGTGGATTTGAGGACGCCGGCTTCTTCGGAGAGCGGGTTGCTGAGCTTCGCGGGCGCGGCATCGGCGGGGCGGAAGAGTTCGTTGCGATCTTCCGCGACGTGCGGAATGGTGAGAATTTCGTGATAGCCGAGGCCGATGAGGCGTTCGCGGAGGCGACTCTCTGCTTCGTAATGCGGCAGGCGAGCGGCACCGGCACGAGAGGCGGGAAGGCGAGGCGGGAAATGGTTAAGGCCATAGACGCGCGCGACCTCTTCGATGAGATCGATCTCGCGCTCGACTTCGGCGCGCCAGGAGGGTTGCGTGCATTCCCAGGCGGCTAACAAGGAGTTCAAACTGCCGCCGCTCTGATCGGCTCGAACCGGCGCGAAGCCGAGTGAGGCGAGGACGGCTTCGATGTCCTTATCGGGAACATCGGCGCCCATGATGCGGAGGAGTTCACGGCGCGTGAGAGTAATTTTTTTCGGCGCGCGTTTGCCGGGATGGACATCCACCACGCCGGAGAGGAGTTCGCCGCCGGCGAGTTGCAGGATGAGTTCGGCGGCGCGGCGAGAGGCGACCTCCGCCATTTCCGGGTCTGCGCCACGGCCGAAGCGCGTGCTGGCTTCGGTGTGCAGGCGAAGCGAGCGAGCGGCGCGGCGAACAGAGATGGGGTCGAACCAGGCGCATTCGATGAGGACATTTTTCGTGGAGAAGGAGATTTCGGTATCGGCCCCGCCCATGATGCCGCCGATGCCAACGGGGCGCGAGCCATCGCCGTCGGCGACCACGGAGAGACTGGCGTCCAAGGTGCGTTCGACCCCGTCGAGCGTTTTGATTTTTTCCCCGGCTTTTGCACGGCGGACGATGATGCTGTGATCGCGGACGAGATCGTAATCGAAGGTGTGCAGGGGATGGCCAAGCTCGAGCATGACGTAATTGGAAATATCCACGACGTTGCTGATGCTGGCGGTGCCAGTGGCTTCGAGGCGATCCTTGAGCCACTGGGGAGATGGCTGAACCTTTACGCCGCGAATTACGCGCGCGGTGAAGCGTCCGCAGAGATCTGGGGCGTCGATTTTTACGGAAACGGCGTCGGCCGCTTTCGCGCTGGTGGATTCCGCGGGTTTGGGCGCGTTGAACTTCAACGGCAGGCGGTAGATGGCGGCAACTTCGCGGGCAATGCCGAACATGCCGAGGCAATCGGGACGATTGGAAGTGATTTCCGCGTCAATTACCGAGCCGTGCGGACCGTTTTCGAGAGAGGCGATGTTCGTGCCGGAGAGTGCCAACCGCGAGGCAATTTCCTCCGGAGAAGCCGTGATGGCCACGAATTCTTTGAGCCAGTTGTAGGAAACCTTCATGCTTTTGTCCTGTCGAAATCCAATTTGCCCGCGTAGACGCGCGTGCGGTATTCCATGCGAACCACGCCGTTCTGTTGATTCGCGTCAAAGATACGGCGGAGATCCTGCATCATGGGCTCGAATTGCGGATCGCCGGGAGGCGGGGCGTAGGAACTGCTGCGCAGGCGACCGCTTAGGCCGGCAAAATCGAACTCCTGAATATTGGGGAGTGCGTGCGATGTGAATTCATTCGGATAAAAAAATTCCAGCATTTGTTCGGCGCGCGGGTAGCTTTCGCTTACCTTGGAGTAGTCGGTGCCGAAGCGCAGCAATAGTTCTTCGTAGTCGCGGAGGAACGGAGTGTCGTCCAGGAGGCGTTCGTTCCAGACGATGATGACGCGGCCCTGGGCTTTCAAGATGCGATGGAATTCCTCGCGAGTTGCGGGTTGCTGGAACCAGTGAAAGGCCTGGCCCGCAGTGACAAAATCGACGGCATCGGACGGCAGCGTGGTGGCCTCGGCGGATCCGGCGACGCTGGTGAACTTCGGATTGGTGCCCAGCAATGATTCGCCAGCGGAACGCATTTCGGCGTTGGGTTCCACGCCGTAGACATGATTTCCGAATTCGAGGAAGAGTCTGCTGAGCAGTCCTGTGCCGGAACCGATATCGGCGATGACGTGCGCTGGACGCAGGCCGCACCACTTCTGGAGCAGGGACACCACTTCGGAGGGATAGCCCGGGCGGTAGCGGACGTAGTCCTCCACGCGATTGGAGAAGCGATTTTTGGCGTCGGAGAAGGTCATTGGGAGCTGTAAGTTCTAAGCCATAAGCCTTAAGCAAGAAATTTCGGGCTACTCCGCTGCGTTTCTAGGGAAATTGGCGGAGGAAGCGGACGTCGTTCTGGAAAAAGACCTGGAGGTCGTCGATGCCGTACTTGAGCATCGCGAGGCGATCCATGCCCATGCCGAAGGCGAATCCGCTGACGCGCTTGGCGTCGTAATTCACAAAGCCATAGACGGCGGGATCCACCATGCCGGCGCCAAACAGTTCGATCCAACCGGAGCCTTTGCACTTGCCGCAGGTTGCGCCGGAAGCGCCGGTGCCCGAGCCGCCGCAGAAAATGCAGGAGACGTCGAATTCAACGGAAGGTTCAGTGAACGGGAAATAGCTTGGGCGGAAGCGGGTTTTGACGGTCTCGCCGAAAAACTGTTTTACGAAATATTCGATGGTGCCGGTGAAATCACAGAAGGTGATGTCGGTATCAACGGCAAGGCCTTCGATCTGGTGAAACATGAAGGAGTGCGTGGCGTCTGGATTATCGCGGCGATAGACCTTGCCCGGCACGATGACGCGCACGGGAGGCTGGCGCTTTTCCATGGTGCGAATCTGCACCGGCGAGGTGTGGGTGCGGAGAAGCAGCGGGCCGGGAGCGCTTTTGGGCAGATCGAGATAGAACGTGTCCATATCGTCGCGGACGGGATGATGCTCGGGAATGTTGAGGGCTTCGAAATTGTAGTAAGGCGTTTCGATTTCCGGCCCTTCGACGACGGAGAAGCCGATGGAAAAGAAGATGTCTTCGATTTCCTGCATGACGGTGCGGATCAGGTGGTGCGAGCCGATGGGGCGGATTACGCCGGGTAGGGAGAGATCGATACGGTCTTTGGCGGCCGCTGTGGCTTCCGCGCCGGATTCCACGGCCATGCGCCGGGTTTCGATTTGGGCGTCCACATGGGCGCGCAAGTGATTGAGAGCGGCGCCGACCAGGCGTTTGAGTTCCGGAGAAGCGGGCTTCAGCCAGTTATCGGTGACGAGGGTGAGTACGCCGGACTTGCGACCCAGCCAGGTGTCGCGAAATGTTTTGAATGAAGAATCGTCAACGGCGCGCGCGGCTTCGGCGTCGAAGCGCGAGCGGAGTTCGGCGAAGAGGGATTGCAGGCCATCGGCGGAGGAAATGCCGAGGGCGGAAAGAGGCTGCGAAAGTTTGGAGTCAGGTGTCGACATTGGTTGCGATAAGAATATAGCGCAGGGGCGAGGTTCGCACGCGCCTGCGGAAGAATTAGGGAATGAAGCAGATCCCTCACCCGCTGGCGGCGCGGGTTCGGGATGACAAGGACTTGGTAGGTTGCTCGAAGATCGAGGGAGGGCAAGCCCCTCCCCTACAAAGAGGCTTAGGTTTTTTTCGCGGCGGGCTTGGGCTTGGGGGCGAAGGCTTTGGCCTTTTCGGCGATTTGCGCGAAACCGGCGGCGTCCTTCACCGCCATGTCTGCCAGGACCTTGCGGTCGAGGGCGATGCCCGCGGCTTTCAAGCCGTGGATGAGCTGGCCGTAGGTGATACCGTTCTGACGAGCGGCGGCGCCTACGCGCTGAATCCACAGGCGGCGATATTGCCGCTTCTTGACGCGGCGATCGCGCTTGGCGTAGCGATCCGCGCGATTGGCGGCTTCCTGTGCAGATTGATAGAGCTTGCTCTTGGTGAGGAAAAAGCCCTTGGTCCGTTTGAGATACTTTTTGCGCCGGGCCCGGCGCTTCGTGCCGCGTTTTACGCGTGGCATGGGTTTGCTCCTTTAGTTTTCCGGGAAACAATACAGGTTGCGGAACGACACGCGGACGCGAGGCTCGCAACGGGTTTGTTTCCGAGGTGTTTGCAGTTGCCGTGAGGCAGGCGGCATCAAGCCGCCCCTACATGGCCGGGCCTGAAGCCCGGCGCTTGGGCGCTCCCTTGCGGGAGCGCAACGGCCGGCAGGCACCCGTGTAGCACTGCCTGGCACGTTTGTTTTGTGCTGGCGGGTCTAAAGACCCGCCACTACAAAAATCGATCGCGAGAGAACTGGCTCGCTAAAATTGCTGGGCAGGCTGAAGCCTGCCGCTGCTTGAGCTCAGATGCCGTAGGGGAGCATCTGCAGGGTCTTGAGCCTGTCGGCTTTGCTGACCTGCGTCAACTTCTTGAGCTTGCGCATACGCTTGGCAGCTTTCGTGCCGAGCAGGTGGCGCTTGCCGGAATGCATGCGGACGATCTTGCCGTTGGCGGTGATCTTGAAGCGCTTGCGGGCGCCGCGATGCGTTTTCAACTTCAGTTTGGGCTTCTGTGAATTGCGTGGCATTGCGTTAAATCCTCTCCGTGCGATGTTGCGGGCTGAAATTTCCCAGCCGGTAAATTGTAAATCCCGGAATCCTCAGGGGCTAAAGCCCAGGTTTTGCCAGGCGCTAACGGCACGGCTGAAGCCGTGCGACCCAAAACCAGTTCCAAAAAACTTCTAGGCGTTGGTTTGCGCCGTTGCGGCGGGCCGGGGAGCGACTCCGGCACCTTTTTTGGGAGCCAGGAGCGCAACCAGAACGTTACCTTCCATGCGCGGCATGGTTTCGATCTGGCAGTGCTCGCCGATTTCGCCGAGAAGGCGCGTCATCTTGGCACGGCCAACTTCCTGGTGAGCCATTTCGCGGCCGCGATGAAAAATCATGGCGCGAACTTTGTGACCCTCGCCGAGGAAGCGGATGATCTGGTTCTTGCGAACCTGAAAATCGTGCTCCGCGGTTGCCGGACGAAACTTAACTTCCTTGAGCTGCGAGCCACGGCTGCTCTTGCGCTGCTCGTGGGCTTTCTTGTTCTGCTGGTATTGGAATTTGCCGTAATCGGTGATCTTGCAAACCGGAGGATCGGCCGTGGGAGAAATCTCCACCAAATCCAAACCGCGTTCACGCGCCAGTCGCATAGCTTCGAAAGGCTGCATGACACCCAACTGCCCGCCATCTTCGTCAATCACCCGGACTTCGCGAGCCCGAATCCGCTCATTGATGCGGATGCGGTCCGCTTGCCGGAAATTCCTCTCAGCGATAAAACCCCCTAGGAAAAGAAAAGGCACCCGGCTTGCGCCGGAGATCACCCCGAATTGAAAGCAGGTCCCTACAGGCCCACATCAAGGAGGGACGGACTTCAAATTATAGCACGCTAAGAAGATGGGGCAAGGGGTGGGTAAGAAATGGAAGGCCGAACGGGGTGGATGGGACGGGTTCAAGAGGAGAGTTCGAGAGTGCCTTTTGGTCCGGTGACGCTGGCGCGTAGACGAGATTTTTCGCCCGTTTGCACAGGCAGATCCAGGCTCATGAGTTTTAGAGTGGCAAGCAGTTTGGAGGAATCTGGCGTCTGCGCGGAAAATTGCGCGAGGGAGCAGCCCTTTGGGGCGTCTGAGGAGGGGTGAGGAGATTCTGGGGCCCACTCGATGAAGAACGGCAAGAGGCCATCGGAATCGTCGTCGAGATTGAGGGTTTGCCACTGAAGGAGGCGGCCGTCGGGGCGTTTGCGAGAGCCGGGGGTGGGTCCCTGGAATGCGATTCCTGCGGCGCGGAGTTTTTCGGCGAAGGAGGAAAGGTTGCCGGGGTGCGCGGCCCAGCCGACGAGGCGAGGCTGTTGCAAGGAACGGATTTCGACGGCGATGGGATTTTTCGCGTCGGGTTGCGCGGGATCGGGAGCGATGATTTCGAGATAGCGGCGATCGCCGAGAGAGAGGAGCGCGTTTTGCGTGCCGCGGCCGGGATGAACGCCGCCGAAGACGGCGCGGACGCCGGTGTGGCTTTCGACGAAGGCGATTCCCGTTTCGAGATTCTGGACGCCGAGGAGAAGGTGATCAAGCAAGGTGGGGACCTCATTTTGGGCGAAAAGAAGGCGCGGGGCCGCGACGGCTCCGGCTGCGAGTGTTAGGAAGAGGCGGCGTGAAATGGTGGATGGGTGGGTCATTGGTTGAAGGGGGCTGGCCCCGTAAATTCATTCGGGACGCAAACTACCCGCATAAAAGCCAGCGCTACATTTTGTGTTGATGGCATGTGGCAAGAAGTTAGTTGATGGCGCGGGAAGAGATTTCGTCTTTAAGCGTGGCTACGAAATCGGCGATGGGGCGGGGGCCGAGGTCGCCCTTGCTGCGATGGCGAACGCTGACGGTGCCGGCTTCGGCTTCCTTGGGGCCGACGACGAGCATGTAGGGAATTTTCTGGAGCTGCGCGTCGCGGATTTTCGCGGGCAATTTTTCATTGCGTTCGTCGAGATGGACGCGAACGCCGTGATTTTTCAGTGTTTCGTTGAGATGGCGCGCATAGTCGATCACTTTTTCGCTGACCGGGCAGATTTCCACCTGAACGGGAGCGAGCCAGAGAGGAAACGCACCGGCGTAATGCTCGATGAGAATGCCGAAGAAGCGTTCGACGGAGCCGAGGAGCGCGCGATGGACCATCAATGGCTGGTGGCGCGCGCCGTCTTCGCCCACAAATTCCAGGTTGAAGCGGGCGGGTAGATTGAAATCGAACTGCACGGTGGTGAGCTGCCAGGGGCGGCCGATGGCGTCAATGAGTTTGACGTCGATTTTGGGACCGTAGAATGCGCCCTCGCCGGCCATTTTTTTGTAGGGGATATTCATTCGCGCCATCACCCGGCCGAGAGCGTCTGAGGCGTGCTGCCAATCTTCTGCTTTCCCGGGGTAATTTTCGGGGTGTTTAGGATCCCAGTCCGAGAGTTCGACTTCGAATTTATCAAAACCGAAATTCTTCATGACGGCGTATGCAAAATCCATGCACGCTTCGACTTCGGATTCGATTTGGGAAGGCATGCAAAAAATGTGCGCGTCGTCCTGGGTGAAGCCGCGAACGCGGAGCAGACCGTGCAGCACGCCGCTGCGCTCGTAGCGATAAACGGTGCCGAGTTCGGCGAGGCGAACTGGTAGATCGCGATAGCTGCGGAGCTTGGATTTATAGATGAGGATGTGGCCCGGGCAGTTCATGGGCTTCAGCTGGTAATCGGCCTTTTCGACTTCCACCGCGCCGAACATATTTTCTTTGTAAAAGTCCGCGTGGCCGGACGTTTTCCAGAGGTCGAAGAGCATGATGTGAGGAGTGAAGACAAGATCGTAGCCGCGGTGCTGGAGTTCTTCGCGGAGCCAGTTTTCGACGATGGTGCGGATCAGGCCGCCCTTGGGGTGCCAGAAAATCAGGCCGGGGCCGGCGGCTTCTTGAATGCTGAAAAGTTCTAGTTCAGTGCCGAGCTTGCGATGATCGCGGCGCTTGGCTTCTTCGATGCGGTGGAGATATTCGTCGAGTTCTTTTTGTGTATAAAAGGCCAGAGCGTAAATGCGTTGGAGTTGCGCGTTCCCTTCCTGACCTTTCCAGTAGGCGCCCGCGACGTTGGTGAGCTTGAATGCCTGGATGCGTTTGGTGGAAGGAATGTGTGGGCCGCGGCAGAAATCTATAAATTTTCCGGTGGTGTAAAAAGAAACCATGGGCTCGTCGGCTTTTTCCTGGACGAGCTCGCACTTGAAGATCTGATTGGAATCTTTATAGAGCTTCAGCGCTTCGTCTTTCGGCAGGAGTTTGCGTTCGTTCTGCAAATCCCTGGCGGCCAGTTCGCGCATTTTCTTTTCGATTTTCTCGAGGTCTTCCGTGGTGAACGGCTGTTCGCGCAAGAATTCATAGAAGAAACCGTTTTCGACCGGCGGACCGATGCCGAGTTTTACTTCTGGGTACAGCTCAGTAACGGCGGCGGCGAGGAGGTGCGCTGCGGAATGGCGGAAGACATAGAGGGCATCGGGATCTTTTTCGGTTAGGATGCGGAGTTTGACGTCCTGCTCGATGGGACGGCGAAGATCGAACAGCAGTCCCCCATCGGCTTCGGGATCCACGGAGTTGGAGAAAATGCCGGTTTTCGCGTGGGCGCCGTTGCCCTCGGTGGCGTAGACCTTGGCGACCAGGGCGGCGTCGGCCAGACGTGGAGAGATGGACCGGGCGATCTCCACGGGAGTTACGCCCTTGGGAAAATCTTTGACGCTGCCATCGGGCAGGGTTACGTGAATCTGATCCATGAGAGTTGTCCTGACCTGCAGAAAAACTGCAGAGGCTGTAGCTAATTAGAGTATCGGCGGGTGGAGGATGGGTCAAGCTGCAGCGGGGCGGCTAGTGAATGACCACGTCTGGGAGACCCGCAAAGTGGGAGTCGGAGCTTACCAATTGGGCCTTGTGACGGCGGGCAGTGGCATAGATGATCGCGTCTGCCAAGGAGAGTTTGTGGAGCAGGCTCAGATCCGCGCTGAGGACGGCAAGATCCTCGTCTAGAACAATTATGATGTGCTTCAGCGCAACGGAATAGAACGCATCCGCCGCCGTTTTGCCTTGCCGGAAGAGAAGAGCTTTGCGCACTTCATAGAGGACAACCGTTGGAATCAGGAGCGGTTGTTCGCTCTCCAGGTAAGGGGCAAAAAGGTCCTGCTTCTCGCCGGCCGTCAGATACTCAAGCCAGCCTGAAGAATCGAGGACGATCAATTCAGAAGCGATCGTTTCGGTCACGATAGTCGTCTTTCCATACCATTCCCTTGGCGATACCGCGCAGGCTTTTGATGGAGCGGGGGCGATGCAGGCGAATGACGCCATCTAGTGAATAGATCTGCAGCTCTTCGCCTGGTTTTAGTTCAAGTTTTTCGCGAATTTCTTTGGGAATGACGATCTGGTATTTGGGGGAGACCTTCACTGTGGGCTTGTTCATAGAGCCACTCCTACCAATATTATATCGATATAAAAATTGTATGTCGATTTGTATATCGATATTAGACTCTTCTCATGGATGCGCGGAATGAGTTGCAAGCGGCATTCGCGAAGAAAAACAGGGCGGGGTACACTGCTGGACTTGAACTAATCTCGCGCGGGAGAGTGGCATGAAGCGCAGTTCGCACTATTTGTGGGTAATCGGTTTACTATTTTGCAATTCTTTGCAGATCGCCCGAGCTCAAGAGAAAGTACGTGGCGCGGATGAGCGATTCAAGGCGGATATTCTGGTGGTGGTGGCGCACCCGGACGACGAAGGGGCAGTGACGCCGTACCTGGCACGCGCGATTTACGATTTGCATAAGCGCGTGGCAGTGGTTTACGGGACACACGGAGGGAGCGGCGGGAACAGTTACGGAAAGGAACGCGCGGGGGCGCTGGCGGACCTTCGGGAAATCGAGGCGCGGGATGCGTGCGCGCGGCTGGGGATCAAGAATGTGTGGTTCCTGGACGGGAAAGATACCGCTTCGCAGAATGTGCTGAATTCACTGGCGAACTGGGGCCACGGGGAAAATCTGGAAAGACTGGTGCAGTTGATGCGATTGACGCGGCCGGAGGTGGTGATCACTTCCCTGCCCGGTGTTTTCATCGGCGAAAATCACGGCGATCATCAGGCGGCCGGAGTGCTGGCGACCGAGGCGTTTGATCTGGCGGGAAATCCGATTGTTTTTCCGGAGCAAGTAGCGGGCGCTTCGCCGCAAAGAGAACTCTACCTCGAGAATCTTTCGCCCTGGCAGCCAAGTAAGATTTTTTATTTTCCCGACGCGCACGATGAAAAACAATTTGCGGGGAGCGGGCCGGCGTACTCGATCCTGGAGGTTTCGCCTTCTCAGAAGAAACCTTACTGGCGGCTGGCATTGGACGCAGCGACGACACACATGACGCAGTACCCGGAAGACATAGAACGCATTTCCAAATTGAGCGACGCGGATATCGAAAAGATGATGAAGGATCCAAACCAGGCATGGTGGACAGACCCGGAGACTCTGGTGTTTGGCAAATCCGTGGTGGGAGGAAAGCCGACGGACGACGTTTTCGGCAATATTGGCGCGGCGAGCCTGGAGCAAGTTCATACAATGGGGACCCAGAGTGCGACCGAGGTTGGTCAGGAGCGCGTGTTACTTGGTGGCCCGTGGGGATACTACGAAAAATTCCGGCAGGGGCACGGATTGCTGACTTTGCCGGTGGCCAAAGTTCCGGAAATCGCGATCAAGGCGTGGGCGCAAGTTTATGTGCCGCTTGTGATTCAGCATTCCAACGATCAAGCGATGAAAGTAAAGATTACGGTGGAAGCGCCGGCGGGCTGGAAGGTGACGGCCGGGCAGGGGGAATTTTCTCTCCCTGCAGAATCGGCAACGGAGCTTCGCGTGGAAGTGGATACGCCCGCGCTTTCGAATGAGGAATTAAAGAAGGAAGAAGCGCAGATCATCACGGTGCATGCGGAGTCGAGCGGAAAATCGCTGGGCGAAGTGAAACTGCGCGTTCTGCTGAGGCACAGCGCACTGCCACAATAAGTTATTTTTTTGGACGCCCGGACTCGAGTTGCTCCCAGGCGGAATCCGGCAGCAGGCCCAGATCGTTGAACTCACCGGCGCCGCGCAGCCACTGGCCGCCATCAATTACCACACATTCGCCATTAATGTATTCGGCCATATCGCTGATCAGAAATGCGGCGAGGTTGGTCAACTCCTCGTGCTTGCCGAAGCGCTTCATGGGGATTTTGTTGATGGCGTGCTCTTCGAATTGCTTGGAGGGAATCAGCCGTGACCAGGCACCCTCGGTGGGGAAGGGGCCGGGAGCAATGGCGTTGACGCGGATGTGATACTTCGCCCACTCGACCGCAAGCGAAGTGGTCATCGCAAGAACGCCGGCCTTTGCGCACGCCGAAGGAACCACGTAGCCGCTGCCGCAATTGGCCGCGGCGTAGGTGGTGGAGATGTTGAGAATGTTGCCACCGAGTTTTTTTTCGATGCGGCGCCTGGCAAAGGCTTCCGTGCAATGGAAGGTGCCGTTTAAGACGATGCCAACGACGGCGTTGAAGGCGTTGGGAGAAAGCTTTTCGGTGCGGGCCATGAAGTTACCCGCGGCATTGTTGACCAGCGTGTCGATTTCGCCGAATTGCAGTTCGGCGGCGGCGAAGGCGGCTTCCACGGCGGCAAAATCGCGCACATCGCAGGTGGCGAATGCCGCGGCTCCGCCTTCCCGGTGGATCTCATCGCAGGTGGATTTCAGTGGTTCTTCGCGGCGGCCAACCACAAACAGGCGCGCGCCCAATTTTGCGAAATGCAGCGCCATGGAACGGCCCAGGCCAGTGCCGCCTCCGGTCAGGAAAATGGCGCGATCTTTCAGAAGACCGGGTTGAAACATGGCGGACCACCTTTCAGGCTGAAGCAGCATTGTAGCAGCGACCCCTGCCGTGGATTCCCGTAAAAAAAAAGAGGCAGGAGGGGGACCTGTTCCCTTTCTGCCTCTGGTGCGGCCCCAATAACTGCTGGCCGCAAACCCGTGTTGTTTGTGTCGGTATCTTGCCGCTCTATACGAGCCCTCTCATCGTTTCGCGAATTGCTCCTGAAAGCCTCAGCCAGAAAATCTGTGCGAGGCGAACTTAGTTAAGAGCGGCCGTCAGCGTGTCCACAGCCTGGAGTAAATCCTTCCAGGCGAGGTCCACGTTTTCCTGGATCCTGGCGAGTTCCTGGTCGTCGGCGTCCTCAAGTTGCTGAATGCGGCGCTTGAATTCCGTAAAGCGGGTACGGACGTAATCGAGCTCCCAATAATGGTCCAGCTTGACGCTGACTTTTTGCTTGGCGAAACGCCCTTTCAATAAGGTGACACGCGAAGCGACTTCCTCCACCTCGGTGGTTATGCGGTCGAGATAGACATCCCTGCCTTGCATGGTGCTCCTCAGTTCCGGAAGCGAAGAGATTGCGGTTGTGCCCGAAGTCATCGGGTAAGTGAAAAGGCAGGTGACGCGCCAAAGTGAAACTTCGCTAATAAATTGAAAACAAGCCAGTTGCCTGGCGGGACCAGGCTATTAGGGAAGGGATGTGAGCGGTAACCCCCAGATTGGGGGTGAGGAGGGCGGAAAACACTCAGCGCAATGAAGTCGAGCTAAAGTGGGGGGTCGTCCAAGAAGGTGAAAAGTATTAGTGGGCCGGACCCATCGTTGAAGGGCTAGGTTGGCCAAGAGCCTTGCTGTATTCCGATTGGTAGGTGGTATTGCCCGGAAACTCCTCGGTGAGTTCTCTCAGGTTCTTGATGGCCAGGGCGTTGTTTTTTTCCCGGCGCGCGGAAAGGGCAAGGAGGATCTGGGCGAAGGGTTTCAGATAATTGCCGTTGTCGGCGGTCTGCTCCACTTTTTTCATGCCGAGGTCTTTGTCTCCATGCACGCCGCCAAACCACAGGACGAAGCGAGCGGAACCGGAAAGCGAGCCGATGACGTAATAGGCGACGCCAGGAGCAACGTAGACATCGTAGGCGTCGGGATGATCGGCGAGGAGAATTTCGGCGCTGGCGTTGGCTTCTTTCAAGTGCTTCAAGGCGTCGTAGTGTTTCTTGAGGAGTATGCTGTCCGCATCCGACTGCATGCCGGCGGAAAGAGTGAGGGCGAAAAGACCCTCGGGATCGCGCTTGTTCTGTTTCAAGCGCTGCGCGGCCAGCGCGCGGGCCTGAGTGGCTGCGTCTTCAAAACCCTTAATGCGACCCGGATCAGGGGTGCCTGTTATCCCGCCGAGGAAGCGCTTGTCGTCCAGAAAATAGTCACTGCTGAGAACCTGCTGGCGATAAAACTCTTCGAAGAGATAACTGGCGGCGATGGAGACCTGGCCAAATGGTTCGGAGGGATTTTTCGCGGCCCACTCGACGAAAATCGCGCGCGCCTGCGGAAATTTTTGTTCGTACAGAAGATCGTAGCCCTTCTTCAATTCGGGAACGGTGCTAAACGCGGGAGAGTCGAGCTTGGTGGAGGATCTCCCAGGTGGTTGAGCAGGGGAGAGTATGGCACTGAAAGCCGCAACGGCTATTAGCGCCGAGAGGTAACGCATGGGATTCTGCGCCTCAGAACAGGCCCGGGAGAAACCGCGGCTTGCCAGACATTGCGTCGCGGTAGTGGGCATCCGAAAAGAGGACTTTTTCCTCGGTAGCGAGGCGCTGCGAGAGCACCAAAACATGGGCGCTGGAGCCAACCAAAGCGGTGATCCAGGCGGTGTGAATCAACGGGAGCACCAGCATCTCCGCAAAGACGGCGGCGTAGTTCGGATGACGCACATAACGGAACGGGCCGGAAGTGATTACGCCCAAGCCGGTGGAGTTCATCACCTGCACATTCCAGTGCTCACCCAGGGTGTGGATCACCCACCAGCGGACCGCGTTAGCGGCAAGAAAAATTGTGAAGCATACGGCGGCAAGAATCGGAATAAACGGACGATGAAGAAAGACAACTTCGCAGGCGGCGCCAATCAGAACACCGGTGTGGAGGAGAACCATCCAACGGAAGCGCGGCTCTTCCACTTTGGAGGCGCCCTGCGCGACCATTTCACGCTGGTGAAGGCGGGAGATGCGCAGTTCGTACAAACGCAGAAGCGCGACGATGCAGAGAAGTGCGAGATACGCGATAACACTCAGTTCCATTGCAATAGCAGGAATTCGGCGCTGAAGCCCGGGCCGAAGGCGGCGGCGACGGCGTGTTCCCCTGTCTTGAGCGGACGCTTCTCCAACCATTCTTGAAGAATAAAGAGGATGGTCGCACTGGAAAGATTGCCTACGTTGCCGAGGATGTCCCAGGAAGGCTGAGTGTCGCACTTACAAAGACCGAGTTGCGTCTCGACGGTACTAAGGAGCCGAGCACCGCCCGGATGCAAGATCCAACCCTTGATCTCTTCGCGCGTCCTTCCATTGCGGCAGAGGAAGCCCTGCACAAGTTCCTTGATGCGCGCGCCGATCATTTCGGGGACGTCCTTAGCGAGAATGATGTGGAAGCCGGAGTCGCGAAGATCAAAACCCATGGCGCCGAGGGAGTCGGGAAAGGTGTAGGTTTCCGTCTTCAGGATTTGCGGGCCGGATCTTTCCTGTCCAGTGACGATGACCGCGGCTGCGCCATCGCCGAAGAGAATGGAAGAAATCAGATTGGCCTGGGTAATATCCTTGCGCTGAAAGGTGAGGGAGGGCAATTCGACGGCGATTACCAGCACGTTGCTGCCGGGGTTTGAGGCGATAAAATCGGCGGCGCGCGAAAGTCCCATGGCACCGGCGGCGCATCCCAATTCGGTGAAAGGCATGCGGCGAACGTTGGAGCGGAAACCCATCAGCTTGATCAGGTGGGCGTCGAGCGAAGGAATCATGAACCCGGTGCAGGAAACGGTGATAATCAGGTCGATGTCTTCGGGGCGCATGGCGGCGCGTTCGAGGCACTTTTCCGCGGCTTCGCGTCCGAGTTTTACGGCATGCTCGATATACTCATTGTTGGTCTGGCACAGCGCGCGCGGCTCGATGGTGTAGTCAATGGGGAAAATGGAATGACGATTATGGACCTGGGCGTTGTCAACGATGGCCATCATGGCCTCAACGCGGCGTTCAGGGACCTCGAAAACGCGGCCAAAGTAATATTTCACGTCATCGCGGGTGATGCGGAAAGGCGGAAGAGCCGTGGCAGTAGCTGCGATTGTGGCGTGCGGCCGGTGGCCGTTGGCGGAACTCGGATCCGAAATGTTCACAGACACCGTCCTGGCAAAAGCGAAGATTGACGCAACCGCCACAATTTCACAGGCGAGCAACAGAGTTTATGCAAAGCTCGGGGTGAAAGCTACGTGTGGTTTACTGTACATCAATTTAATGCGCAGGGGAAACGCCGGGTGCGAATGATGAAACTAAAGAGGATACAGAGCTGGTTGGGAGCGGTATTAGGAAGCGTGGGGTTTTTCATTGGAGTTTCGGGACTGGCGGCGCAGGAGAAGCCTGTCCCGCTACTGGTGGTTATTTCGGTGGATGGGTTGCGGCCGGATTACGTTACCGCAGCGGACGAGCATGGGGCGAAGGTGCCGGAACTGCGGAAATTTCTGCGGGAAGGGACGTATGCGAACGGTGTGACGGGCGTGGTGCCGACGGTGACCTACCCCAGCCATATCACATTGATGACCGGCGTGTGGCCGGCGAAGCACGGCATCCTGGCGAACACGACATTCGACCCATTGGGGAAAAATTTCCAGGGATGGTATTGGTACGCCGAAGCTATTCGGGTGCCCACATTGTGGAGCGCTGCGGCCGCGGCGGGACGAACGACGGCGAGCATTCAGTGGCCGGTGACGGCGGGCGCGAAGATTACGTGGGATATCCCGGAATATTGGCGCGCAGGGACTCCGGATGACATGAAGCTGTTGCGCGCGATTGCTACCCCCGGATTGTTAGAGGAAGGGAAAGCGGCGATAGGCGAATACCGGGGAGGGGGCGATTTGAGTGTTGAGGGCGATCAGGTACGCGGGAAATATGCGGTTTGGATCCTGGATACGAAACATCCAAGCTTGCTGACGCTTCATTTGACGGCGCTGGATCACGCGGAGCACCAATTTCAGCCGTTCAGTCCGCAGGCGATTGCGGTGCTGGAAAAATTGGACGAAGTGGTTGGAAGCGTACGACAGGAAGCGGAGCGAATGGCCCCGGGGCGAGCGTTTGTGACGGTGGTTTCCGATCATGGATTTACCACTTACGATCAACAACTGGATCTGTTCCCTGCATTTCATGATGCGAAGCTGTTTTCAACCGATGAAAAAGGCGCGGTGACAGACTGGCGGGCGATGCCGTGGGAAACCGGCGGATCGGCGGCGATTGTGCTGAAAGACCCACACGATGAGGCCACGCTTGCGGAAGTGGCCGCGCTGCTGGCGAAACTTGCCAGCGATCCCGCGAATGGAATCGATCTCGTGCTGGAGGCGGAGGAATTGCACAAGCGGGGCGGTTATCCGGACGCATCGTTTTTTGTGAGTTTGAAGACAGGGTGGAGGACGGGAACGTCCCTCACCGGGCCGGTGACGTCAAAAATAAAGCCGGGTGGGACGCATGGGGAATTACCGGATGTGCCGGATTTGCGCGCAGCGTTCTTTTTGGTGGGGCCGGGAGTGCCCCCTGGGAAAGATCTGGGCGTGATCGATATGCGGGATATCGCACCGACGCTGGCGAAGAAGGCGGGGCTTTCATTGCCGAGTGCGGACGGGAAGGCGCTGCTGAATTAGGTGATTTTCATCCATAGAGCATCGAACGGCATGCTATATTGCTGCGTCGAGCCCACACTGGTATCCTCAAGGTAGATGGCAAAGAAGACCAAACTCGAGGCCGCAGTGGAACGTACCGCGGCCCTTCTTGAAGAGCATTTGAGCACTCTTAGCGCAGCGGGGGTCTTCGTCCATTATCCCGCGCATCCGCAAGACCTGCATAAATTCACGCTCATCCCCATACTTCAGGATTTTTTCAAGATCACGCCTTAGAGCATTCGCCTCAGCCCGGGTAAATTTGTACTTGTCCGGCATTTTTGCGAGTCCTGGCTGTGCCGCCGAGCGACGGACTTAACCGCGCTAAAGAGTACTACTAAACAGTACCAATTAGTATCAGCCGGCGGCTTCCTGGCTGGCGCGGATTTCTTGCCAGCGGCGGGGACGTTTGCCGGCCTGGAGGACTTTTTTGCGAAGGCGGATGGATTTGGGAGTGATTTCGACGAACTCGTCGTCGGCGATGAATTCAATGGCTTGCTCGAGGCTGAGCTGGCGATGGGGAATCAGGCGGATGGCTTCGTCGGCCGAGGAAGAGCGCATATTGGTAAGCTTCTTTTCCTTGGTGACGTTGACTTCCATATCTTGTTCGCGCGAGTTTTCGCCCACGACCATGCCTTCGTAGACTTCGATCGTTGGGCCGATGAAGAGTTCACCGCGCTCCTGCAGGCCCCAAAGGGCATATGCCGTGGAAACGCCGGCGCGATCCGCGACGAGCGCGCCCGTGGGACGCAGCGCCATGTCGCCGCCGTATTCCATCCAACCTTCAAAAATGGAATGAATCAGAGCGGTGCCGCGCGTGTCTGTGAGCAACTGGCTGCGCAAGCCGATCAAGCCGCGCGAGGGAATTTTGAAATCGAGGCGCACGCGGCCGGAGCCGTGGTTGCTCATCTTGAGCATTTCACCGCGGCGGCTGCCGATGGTTTCCATGATGATCCCGATGAAATTTTCCGGAATATCAATCACGAGGCGCTCGAGGGGTTCAAGTTTTTTGCCGTTTTCGGTGCGCACGACGATTTCCGGTTTGCCGACCATCAACTCGAAGCCTTCGCGACGCATGGTTTCGATCAGGATGGCGAGTTGCAGCTCGCCACGGCCGAGGACGCGAAAGGATTCCGGAGTGTCGGTGTCTTCCACACGGATGGAAACGTTGGTGAGCAGTTCCTTGGCTAGGCGATCGCGGAGGTCGCGCGAAGTGAGGTAACTGCCTTCGCGGCCGGAGAGCGGGCCGGAGTTGACGCTGAAAATCATGGCGAGCGTCGGCTCGTCAATCGTTAGCGGCTCGAGCGGCTGGGGATCCACGAGTGAAGTGAGGCTCTCGCCGATCTGGATGCCTTCCACGCCGGCGATGGCTACGATGTCGCCTGCTACGACGGATTCGGCTTCATCGCGCTCCAGGCCGCGAAAGGTGAAGAGCTTGGTGATTCTGGTGCTTTGTAGCTTGCCGTCGAGTTTGCTGATGCCGACTTCCTCGCCGCGGTTGAGAGTGCCATTGAAGACGCGGCAGATGGCCAGACGGCCGAGAAATTCGGAGTAGTCGAGATTGGTGACTTGAAGCTGCAACACGCCAGAGGGATCTCCGGTGGGCGCGGGAATTTTGTTGACGATGGCTTCGAAGAGCGGAAGCAGGTCCTTGGAATCGTCGCCAACTTTGCGATGGGCCACGCCTGCGCGGGCGTTGGTATAGACGATGGGAAAATCGAGTTGGTCTTCGGTGGCGTCCAGATCGATGAAAAGGTCGTAGATTTCGTTGAGGACTTCTTCGGGCCGCGCGTCGGGGCGGTCGATTTTATTGAGGACCACGACCGGAGGCAGTTTTGCAGCGAGGGCTTTTTGGAGGACGTAGCGGGTCTGCGGGAGCGGGCCTTCGCTGGCGTCCACGAGGAGGACGACGCCATCCACCATGCGGAGGGCGCGCTCGACTTCGCCGCCGAAATCGCTGTGGCCGGGGGTGTCCACGATGTTGATCTTGGTATCGTGGAAGAAAAGAGCCGTGTTTTTGGCGAGAATGGTGATGCCGCGCTCGCGCTCCAGATCGTTGGAGTCCATCACGCGCTCAACGAGTTCCTGGTTGGCGCGGAAAATGCCGCTCTGGCGGAGCATGGTGTCGACGAGTGTGGTTTTGCCGTGGTCGACGTGGGCGATAATGGCGATATTGCGAATCTCTTTGGTCATTTTGGTAAAAGCGTCTGTAGACAAAAATAGCTGCTGAAACAGCCAGCAGCCCGGACGAACCCTTTCTTCATCAATTCAGGTGCGGTGCTATGAACTTCTATTTTAGCAGAGGAAGGGCGCGCCACCAATGGGTCCGCCGCAATATGGTATGCTCGCGACGATTTTGTTGGGATTCAGGGGGATCTTCGAAATATGGGGACTTTTCAGCGTTTTGTGGGTGTTTTGGGCTTGTTGTGGAGCATTGTTCCCGGAGCGTGGGGACAAGGGATGGGGCGGCCGGACTTGCCAGGGCTGTTTGAGAAACGGGAGGTGATGATCCCGATGCGCGACGGCGTGAAACTGCACACGGAGATTTACACGCCAAAGGATGCGAAGGAAGCGCTGCCGATTTTTATGGAGCGCACGCCCTACGGAATTTCCGCCAAAGACAAAAGGTACAGTCCGAGTCTCTACGGCTTCCAACATATGTTTGCGGACGGTTACGTAATGGTGTTTCAGGATATTCGCGGACGATTTGGATCCGAAGGGCAGTTTGTGATGAACCGCCCGGTGCACGATGCCAGCGATGCGAAGGGCGTGGACGAAAGTACGGATACTTACGACACGATCGAGTGGCTGGTGAAAAATGTGCCCAACAATAATGGGCGCGTGGGCATTGCGGGAATTTCTTACGGGGGATTTCTGGCGGCGATGGCGCTGGTGAACCCGCATCCCGCGCTGAAGGCCGTGAGCGAACAGGCGTGCATGGGCGATACATGGCTGGGCGACGATTTTTTTCACAATGGCGCGTTTCGGCTGAGTTATGGCTATGAATACGCCACGTCGATGGAAACCAACAAGGAACGCGGCGAGTTAAATTTTGACCGCGATGATCTTTACGAGTGGTACCTGAGTGTGGGGCCGCTTTCGAATATTAATAAGGAATATCTGCATGGGAAAATTCCGTCGTGGAACAGTTTTGTGGAGCATCCGGCTTACGATGATTTCTGGATCCGGAAAGCCATTGCCAGTGCGCTGCACCAGGCGACGGTTCCGAATCTGAACGTTGCCGGCTGGTGGGACCAGGAGGATTTTTACGGCCCGATGGCTACTTATGCCAACCTGGAGAAGAACGACGCGGCACACATGGATTATCTGGTGGTGGGACCATGGAATCATGGTGGCTGGGCGCGAGGAGCGGGAAATTTTCTGGGGTCGATCCCGTTCCACAGCAACACGGGAGAATATTTTCGCACGCAGGTGGAAGCGCCGTGGTTTGCCTACTGGCTGCATGACAAAGGCAAGTTGCCTTTGAAAGAGGCGCTGGTATTTCAAACCGGAAGTGATACCTGGGCGCAGTTTGATTCCTGGCCGCCAAAGGATGCGCAGACCAAAGGTCTCTATTTCGGGGCGGACGGAAAATTGAGTTTCGATGCGCCGAAGAGCGATTCCGCTGAGGCGTTCGATTCTTACGTGAGCGATCCGGCGAATCCAGTGCCCTACCGCAACCGGCCGATCGACGAGACATATCCGACGGATCATCCGGGGCGCTGGTACACCTGGCTGGTGCAGGACCAGCGGTTTGTGGAGAAGCGGCCGGATGTGCGGACGTGGCAGACCGACGAATTGACGGAGGATGTGACCTTGACCGGACAGGTGACCGCAAAACTTTTTGCGTCAACGACCGGTTCGGACGCGGACTGGGTGGTGAAGTTGATTGATGTTTATCCGCAGAAGGCGGATTCCGACCTGAGCCTGGCGGGTTATGAATTGATGATTGCGGATGAAATTTTCCGCGGGCGTTATCGGAATTCCTACTCGAAGCCAGAGCCATTGGTGCCGGGAGAGATCACACCTTTCACGATTGATTTGCATACCGCGGACCATGTTTTCAAAAAGGGCCACCGGATTATGGTGCAGGTGCAGAGTACGTGGTTTCCGCTCTATGACCGGAACCCGCAGAAATTTGTGCCGAATATTTTTGAGGCGAAGGAATCGGATTATCAGAAGGCGACGGAGAAGATTTACCGGTCGAGCAAATATGCGTCGCGGGTGGAGATTGCGGTGCCGGGTGGTGGTGCGCACTGAATCGGGATGCGACACGGGGGATCTGAATGGATGAGACGAGGAAGAGGCTATGGTTGAGATCCTTCGGCCCCGATCGGAATCGGGGCCTCAGGATGACAATTTCGCTTGGATGAGGATGGCAATGTTCGATTGGTCGGTTTGGTTGAGGATGACATTGTTGACTTAGCCGACTTGGCTGCAACGATTGCTACTGTTGGGCGACGGGGATTTCGCCGGCGTGGAATTCGGTCCAGGGGCCGGCGGGCATGTCGCGCAAATAGCGTTCTTGCCACGCGAACTCGGGATGGGCAGCTAGGAACGGCTTGGCGCGGAACGGTTCGCCGCAGGGATGGCCCACGCGGGCGACGAGGCGGAGTTGCTCGGCCATTGCGGAGTCGGTGGCTTTGCCCTGCACGGCGCCTCCGGGATAGTTGGGGCCCCAGCCCCAGATCGCGATGCCACTTGGCGAGGCATCTACGTGGCCGCAGAGCGTGCGCTCATTGGCTTCTTCTTTCTTCTGGAAAGAGTCAAAGTGATCGGCCAGCATCTTCTCGGCTATCTCCACGTCGAGTTTTCCCTTGTTCTCGTTCAGCATTTCTTCCCAGCGGGCGCGGCGCGCGTTGGGAGAGCTCGACATATCGCTGGGATTGAATTCCGGCGCGTCCAGTTTCAATACTTTTGGATCTCGCGCCCAGTTTGATCCGGCGAGGACCCCGTCTTTGGTGCGCCAAAGTTTGTAGGCCTTCAGTCCCAATTCGAGTTGCGCAATTTCGTTGGTTTTGCGATCCCCGAGAAGCCAGTCGTTGGCGTAGCCGCCGTTGTTTCCGTCGAGCATGATTTTCGTATATTCGTCGATGGAGCCGGCGTATTGCAGTGCTTTGCGAGCGCGAACAAATTCTGCTTTGCCATTCGGATCCCAGCCTTCGAATTGGGTGATGGTGGTTTCGGTGACCATCATCCCATCGCTATTGATGCCGAAATCGTCGTCGCTGGCAATGACGCCGGGGAAGCCGTCCATCAACATGCGGTAGCCGCTCTTCGGCTGAATATCAAAGATGATGCGCCAGCGTTCGCCGTTCATATAGTTGGTCCAATTGTTGTGGGCGATCACGATTTTGCCGTCTTTTGTCCAACTGCCAGTGGCGACGAACGCGCTGCAATTGCCGGGGCTTTTTACGTTCGGAGGATTGGGCGTTTTTTCGTGCTTGTCGAGCCACGGGACGTAGTAGTCCGGCAATTCCTCAAAGGCGTTGAAGGCGACGATATCGTAAACATCGAGCTTTGATCCGGTGCGCGCGTTCAATCCTTCGGCGATGCCTTGGAGTTCCTGCTGGTACTCCTCGTCAATCTTTGGCCAGAGCATTTCGCGGGCGGCTTTGCGGAAAAATGCCCAATCGCGCTTGGAGGAATGCATCATATTCGCGCTGACGGCGGGAAAAGCGTCCTCGATTTCCGGGGCCAGCCAAAATCCATGTTGGTAGCCTACCGTGGCGGGATCGCCCTGCAAATGGACGTACACCCAGCCGCCTTCTTCATAGCGATAGGCGCCTTTGAGCCTTGGATCATTCGAGGCGGCGCGCAGCCGCGCAGAGGAAAGAGTGGTTTCCTGATCGCTTTTGGCGTTCGCAGCGTCTTCGGTGGAGCGGGTGGTCAGCCATAAAAGCCCAGTGCCCAGCAGCAGAATGCCGAGAGCGGCAATGCGACGTATTCCATCGGACATGAGGGGCCTCTCCTTGATTGTTCCAACGCAGCGCGCAGGGTTAAGCGTTGCCTATGAATATATAGCTTCCCACCGGGAAGGTGAACTACTGTTGCGGCGCGCGATCTGCCGGGTGGCCTGCGCCGGGCGTCTCTGATACATTCAAAAAATGCTGACGGCCATCACACGAGCGGTAAGCTCCTCCCTGGTGAATTGCGAATTGAGCTTTATCGAACGAAAACCCATCGATATGGAAAAGGCGCGGGCACAGCATCACGCCTACGAAGCTGCGCTGGAGAAATTGGGAGCGCGCGTGATTTCGCTGCCGGAAGAGCGGGACTTACCGGACTCCATGTTTGTGGAGGATCCGGCGTTGGTGCTGGATGAAACGGCGGTGATTTGCACGCTGGGCACGGAAACGCGCAGAAAGGAAGCGTCTTCGCTGGCAGTGGCGCTGGAGCCTTACCGGAAACTGGCGCACATCAAGCTCCCGGGGATGCTGGAAGGCGGAGATGTTCTGCGCGTGGGACGAAAGATTTTTGTGGGACACACGCAGCGAACGAATCCCGAGGGGATCCGGCAACTGGCGGTGATTGCTGGGCGTTATGGATATGAAGTGACAGCCGTTCCCGTGACGGGATGCCTGCATCTGAAATCCGCGGTGACGTACCTGGGAAGAAATGTACTGCTGGGGAACCGCGCGTGGTTCGAATGGAAGCGCCTGGAAGGATTTGAGTGGGTGGATGTGGATCCGGCGGAACCACACGCCGGAAACGCGCTGGCGATTGGAGAGGCGGTGATATTCCCAACGTCGTTCCCAAAAACGCGGGCGCTGATCGAGGCCAAAGGATTCCGCGTGGAACCGGTGGATATTTCCGAGTTACAGAAAGCGGAATCGGGATTGACGTGCTCCAGCCTGCTGTTTGATTCCTCTGGCTAAAAAAAGCGGCCGCCCCGGAATGCGAAGCGGCCGCGGTGCGACTGAAGAATGTCGCGATGGTTTAGTTGGTGAGTTCTTCCACACTGAAGGCGAGGAAGATGGGATCGCCGGTGTTGGTCTTGAGGACCAGGCCGACGACGCGGAGATCCAGCGGCGTTGTACCGGTGAGATCACCAAGTCCCGTTAAACCACCAAGGTAGCGCGTGAAGGGAGTGACCTGCACGGTCACGGGTCCTTGGAAGAGAACACCGGCCAAACCGTTGGAGTTGAATTCAAAGGTTCCGGCGGAAGTGTTGGTTTGCCCGGTGACGAGTGTGCCGGTGTGTCCGGAATGGCGGAGCACAACGCGCTTCACAGTAACCTGGCCATTGCTGAATGGGCCGGCGATGCTGACGTGCTGTCCGGGAACCAGACCAGTGGAAGTGAACAGGAAGCTGCCCCAATTGTTGTGCCACCAGTGAATGAAATACTTCTCCTGCCCAGTTAGAGCAATATTGGAAATTTGCCCGGAACTGAAGCCCGTGCCCGAAGGAAGAACGTCGCGGACGTACATGTCGAAGTCCGCGGCGGTTCCCACCGGAGGATCCACGTAGGTGACCAGGCCGCCAGCCCAGAATTTATTCTGAGATTCGATCGCTACCGTGTTGGCAAGAATTGCGGCGGATGTGCGATCGAGCGTGCCGGAAATTTCCACGATGGAGTTGGGGGTCAAGTCGTTGATGGTTTCGTTGCCTTCCCATTCCGTCTGCTGGGTCACGTTGACCGTGAACTGATGCCCGTGGGGGCCCTGAATCACGAAAGAATTGCCGGTGGCATTGACGCTGACCACGCCCGCATCGAACTCATCAATGTAGGCGTCGGCGTCCGAGGGAGTGACTACTTTCAGACCGAGAGTTGGAGTGATCGCACCGGTGATCTGGCCGTTGCCATCCAACGCCACGGACTTGCGAATATCGAATTCGAAACGCAGGCCGTCGATATCACCCGCGGAAACCACAAGCGGAGTCGCCAGATTGATCGTGACAGTGGAGGTGGTCAGGCTAAGTTGCGGATTAGAGTTTGCACTGGAATCGAGAGTGCTGATGGTGGGATGCGTTGGCGGATTGGTTTGGGGATTCGTCACGTTGAGATAGTCAATGGAGGGATTCGCGAGGGTGACGACTGCCTGCGTGTACGTGCCCGTGGGAATGGTGTTGATGTCGAGTAGCGTGCGCAGGCCGTTGAGGCGCGCGAAGTCGACGGTCTGAGTTCCATTCAGGACGGAGACCGGTGTGCTTGAGCCGTCTGAAAGAGTGAGACCGGTGATGTCCACGCGGAAGCCGACGACGCTGGGGAGGGGGGCGTCGGTTCCGGTGACGAAAACGGAATTGGATTGAGGAGTTGGAGTGCCGGAGGGACTGCTGGAATTATTGCTGCATCCAGCAAGCAGACCAACCAAAGCGAGGGCAAAAGAACCACGAGACCACTTCTTGAGGTGCATAAAAACATTCTCCCTTTTTGAATTAGCTTTTGAAATTCCCCGGAGGCCACTGGAGCCTCCCCGTCCCTTGCCGGTTCTAAGCCCAATGGGCAGGGGAAAGTTGCAAGGAATAAGTTATGTATTTACTTAACGTTACGGGCTAGGTTTTAGTACCAATTCGGAGCGCGGCACGACCGGCCGCGGCCTGGGTGATTTCACTTTCGCAACATTAATAAGGGAGATCCGGGAAAATGCTCTGGCAATTCATGCCGCCCGTGATATGGTGAGAAATATGTTGGCTGGCGCAACGAAGCGACTCGGGACCCCGGCGAAGCCGTCCATTACGACGGCTACGACTAGCACTACGTCCACTACATGCGCTTCGGGCGACGGGAGAAACAGCTAGCCAGCGAGCAAAAGTTTCCAACCCACCCCCGAAGTGAACCGGGCGGTGGGTTTTTTCGTTTCACCCCCTCCCGAGTGACTCCGGCGGAACAAATCGATGAGGAGCCGCGAAGATGAGTCTGGAACTGCCACAAGAAATCGTGAACGCGAGAGTTGAAGCAGGATATCGCGGGGGTGCGCGGTGAGCCGCCGCCCGGATGGGAAGCAATGGCGCGCCGGCGTGCTGGGCGCGACCGGGATGGTGGGGCAGCGGATTGTGAAGCTGTTGGCGGATCACCCGTGGTTTGAATTAACGGGTGTGGCCGCATCGGAGCGCTCTTCGGGAAAAGCGTACGCGGAAGCGGCACGATGGCACCTGGAAGGCCCTATTCCCGAAGCGGCGCGAAAACTGGTGGTGAAGGATCTGGAGCCGAGCCTGGAATGCGATTTTGTTTTTTCGGCGCTGGATTCCTCGGTGGCAGGAAAAGCGGAAGAAGATTTTGCGCGGGCGGGCTATCCCGTGGTGAGCAATTCCAAAAATCACCGAATGGACGCGGATGTGCCGCTGCTGATTCCGGAAGTGAACGCGTCGCACGTGGATGCGATCCGCGTGCAGCAGAAGAACCGCGGGTATGAGACGGGGTTCATTGTGACGAATCCGAATTGTTCGACGGCGGGGCTGGTTCTGGTTTTGAAGCCGCTCGCGGACATCTTTGGATTGGAGAAGATTTTTGTGGTGACACTGCAGGCGGTTTCCGGCGCGGGATATCCGGGAGTTCCTTCGCTGGATATTCTGGGGAATGTGGTGCCCTTCATCAGCGGTGAGGAAGAAAAGATGGAAACGGAGCCGCAGAAATTGCTGGGCCGATGGGACGGATCGCGCTTTATCGAAGCGGGCCTGGGCATCAGCGCGCATTGCAATCGCGTGGCAGTGGCTGACGGGCACATGGAATGCGCTTCGCTGCGGATGAAAAAGACCGCGACGCTTGATGAAGTTCGAGAGGCGCTGCGGGCGTTCGAAGTTTCGCCGGAGCTGGCTTCCTTGCCGACCGGGCTGAAACATCCCATCGTTGTACAGGATGAAGATGATCGGCCGCAGCCGCGCAAGGATGTGAACGCTGGGCATGGCATGGCGGCCGTTGTGGGGCGCGTGCGGGAATGCCCGCTTCTGGATGTGAAGCTTACGCTGCTTTCGCACAACCTGGTGCGTGGCGCGGCAGGGGCGGCGTTGCTCAACGCGGAGTTACTGGCGGCGCGCGGATTTTTGAAAGCACGCGTGGCCAGCGGCGCACACAGCGCGGCGCCAGTCGCTCGTTGAGAGCGACCACCTACGGAACAAAATAATAGCGGACCAGATGGAAGAAGATTGGCGCGGCGAAACAGAGGGAATCGATGCGGTCAAGGATGCCGCCGTGGCCTTCGATCACCACGCCAAAATCCTTGATGCCGATGTCGCGCTTGATGGCGCTCATCACCAGTCCACCCGCAAAACCAAGGATGCAGATGGTGAAGGACATGCCGGCGGACTGCAGCGGCGTGAACGGGGTGACCCACCACAAGGCGGTTCCCAAAGCTGTGGCACTTGCGACTCCGCCGATAAAACCTTCCCAGGTTTTGTTCGGACTTACGCGCCAGGCGATTTTGTGCCTGCCGATCAGCTTGCCCCAAACGTATTGCAGCACATCACTCATCTGATCCACGATGACTAGATACAAGAGCAGGCGCGCATCGTGCCCTTCGAATCCTGGAATTTGCAGCAGTAACAGCGCGGGTGCGTGGCTTAGGCAATAAGCGCACACCATCAAACCGAACTGGATTTTTGCGGCGCGCTCCAGGAAATGTTCCGTGTCCCCGTGAATGGCGATGCTGGAAGGAATGAAGATGAACGCCAGCACGGGAATCATAATGGCGAAGAAGCCGTACCACTGAATGCCGACCAGATAATACTGCAGCGGCATGATGACGAAGAAGCTCCAGAACAAGGTGCGGTGATCGCCGCGGCGCGTTGGCACCAAAGTCATGTACTCACGGAGCGCGAGGAACGAGATGATGGCGAAGAGCACCAGCGTGCCCACGCGGCCGACCAGCAAGGAGAGCGCAAAGATCGCGCACATTTTCCACCAGGCGCGGATGCGGGCGTTCAAATTATCGATTGTGGGACGGCTGGCGTCGGAGCGGTGGCGCGCTTTCAGAATGCCGCCGATCAAACTGGAAATCGCCAGCAGGCAAAGAACGCCGCCGAAGAGCCACATGAGCTTGGGATCGTGAATCGCTTGCAGCATCAGGCAGGTCCGATCCGGCGGAGGCTGCTGACGGCCTCGCGCGCGCGTTCCAGGAAAGCTTGTTTTTCTTCGCCGGGTTCCAACTGGATGGGTTTCCCGAAGGTGAGCAGGCTCAGCATCGGCACGGGAAGAAACTCTCCCTTGGGCAAAATGCGATTCATATTTTCCAGATAGGCCGGAACCAGTTCCACGTCTGGGCGCCGCAAAGCGAGGTAATAGAGTCCGCCGCGGAATTCGCCGACTTTTTCACCCGTGCCGCGGGTGCCCTCTGGAAAAAGAATCAGGGAATTCGATTTGCCTAGAGCGCCGGCCAGATCTTCAATGAGGGAACGGCTCACGAATTTTGCTTCTTCAGGAGATTTGGCGCGGGCCATTGCGCCGCGCTCCACCAGCACGGCCTTGAACACGTTTTCGACGAGGTAGCGGCGTAAGGGAGTTTCTTCCCAATAGTCTTTGGCTGCAATGGGGCGCGTGCGGGCGCGAATTTCCGAAGGCAGCGCCGACCAGAGCACGACGAAATCCAGATGGCTGGTGTGATTCGCAAAATAGATGCGCTGCCGCTCGCTGGGTTCGCAGCCCGCCCATTGCACCTGCACGCCGGTGATGCCGCGCGCAACGGCGGCCAGAAGGCTGGCGATCGGATGTATTCCGTCACTCATGATTTTGCTTCGCCACGAATTTCGCGGAGGGCGCCGCGGGCGCGATTGAATATCGTCAGCACAAGCAGAAACACCACGATCCAGAGAACAGGGCGGACGGCCGGAAAAATCGGCAGGTTCATTCCCAGCAGCAACCCAAAAGCGCCAAACACAAAGGCGCGATCGCTTTTGCCCATTGGGCCATCGTAGCGGCGGGATGCGCCGATCTGCACGCCGAGGACGCCGGTCATTTCCGTGATGGTGGCGAGCAGGACGATTAAGACTATGGCCACCGGGTCGAAGGGAAGAAAAAAGGCGAGGGGTAGATAGAGCGCGGCGTCGGAAAGAACGTCTCCCAGTTCGTTCAAGATGGCGCCGAGCGGAGTTTTCTGATTGTGCTCGCGGGCCAACATGCCATCGATGGCGTTGAGCGCCATGCGCACGAACAGCACCAGCGGAAGCAGCAACAGAATGCGCAGGCTGCGAGAAAAATAAATTGCCGTGCCCGTTGCGAAGGACATGAGCAAAGCTGCCAGTGTTACCTGGTTTGCCGTGATGCCAATCCCTGCCAGGGCATTGGTGACCGGCCGGAAGATCCCTTGGAATTTTGGCTTTAGATCGTAGACGCTGGGCATCGGGGTTGCCCCCCATCGTAACCGCAAACTGGCAGCAGGCGGAATCGTTACGCAAGCGGGTTACGTGATGATTTCGGTTTGGACGGCGTTGCTGCCCGCATACTTTTCGAAGAGCGCGGACATGCGGCGGCACCAGGCTTCGAGGGGCTGCGGGCCGCCAAAGGAAATAATGACAGCGGCAACATTTTCCGTGGTGGGAGTCACCATGGTGCGCTCGGAATCGCTGGTGGGACTGCCGTGGGGGCCGGTGGCGTCGGCGAATACGGGTAGGTCTTCCAGATTCAGATCGAACTTCCCGATACCTTTATAGGTTTCGCCCTTTTTTCCGGCGCGAAATACCACGTCGCTCTGCACGTGCGCAAGATCGTAGAGCCCAATCGGCAGGCGGCTTTCCACGGAAACCAGATTAATAATGTCGACGACGCAATTGATGTTCGGGAAATGCTTGCCGCTGACGAGGCGGCGCAGCAGCGCTTCGGCGGAACCTCGATAGCGGGCGGGGTCTTTGCCGAGCGCCCGATAACCTGTGCGCGTGGCGGAAATGGCTGGGGCATCCAGAAGCGCGCGCGGATCCACACTTTTCAGAATACTGGCTTCACAGGAATAGAGTTCTCCCAGCAACTCCAGGGAGGAATCGGCGGTCTTCACCTGCGCCGTGACCATCCCAAGCGCAACGGACGGACATTTCTTTTTCAAAGCCGGGTCGATCGAAAGTTTCATCCCTGGCGGCTCCGGGGCTGCAATCGCGCCGTGAAATGCCGCAAAACCGGCGCCTGGTGAACCAGATCGTATCCGGGAATCGCTTCGCGGCTGCGCCACACATCCAGAATCACTTCCACAACATATTCAATGTGGCTCTGCGTATAGACGCGGCGCGGAATCGCCAGCCGGACGAGATCCATCTGCGCATGTTCGCCGAACATCAGCGTGCCGATTTCCACGGAGCGGATGCCGCCCTCCAGAAAGAGTTCGTTGGCCAGCGCGACGCCGGGAAATTGCGCGGGCGGCACATGGGGCAGAAACGCGCGGGCATCAAGATAGATGGCGTGTCCACCAGGCGGCTGGACGATGGGCACCCCTTCGGCGGCGATGTGATCCCCGAGGAAAGCCGTTGAGGCGATGCGGTAATGCAAATAGTCTTCTTCGAGTGCTTCGTTGAGGCCAACGGCGATGGCTTCCAGATCGCGTCCGGCCAGACCGCCATAGGTGGGGAAACCTTCGGTGAGGATCAGAAGATCCTTTTCGGCTTGGGCGATGGAATCGTCGTTGGTGCAGAGGAAGCCGCCGATATTCGCGAGGCCATCTTTTTTCGCGGACATGGTGCAGCCATCCGCATTGGAAAACATTTCGCGTGCGATTTCCATCGGTGTTTTCGCGGCATAACCCGGCTCGCGCAACTTAATGAAGTAGGCGTTTTCGGCGAAGCGGCAAGCGTCAATGTACAAAGGGATGCCGTGCTTTTTGCAGATTTCCTTCACCGCGCGAATATTGGCCATGGAGACGGGTTGGCCACCGCCGGAATTATTCGTTACCGTCAGCATGACGAGAGGAATTTTCTTCGCGCCTTCGCGATCGATAAGCTCAGAAAGCCGCGCGGTATCCATGTTCCCCTTGAAGGGGTGAATCAGCGAAGGCTGCTTCGCTTCGGGAACCGGCAGGTCCAGGGCTTGTGCGCCGACGAATTCGCAATTGGCGCGCGTAGTGTCAAAGTGCGTGTTGTTGGGGACGATGTCGCCCTTTTTGCACATCACGTTGAACAGGATTCGTTCGGCGGCGCGGCCCTGATGCGTGGGGATAACGTGGCGGAAGCCGAAGATGCCCTGGACGGAGTTGCGGAAACGCACGAAGCTGGGAGAGCCGGCATAGGATTCGTCGCCGCGCATCATCGCCGCCCACTGTTCCGTGGACATGGCGGAGGTGCCAGAATCGGTCAGCAGGTCGATCAGGATCGCTTCGGAAGCGATTAGAAACAGGTTGTAGCCGGCCGCTTCGATCAGTTTCTGGCGTTCTTCGCGCGTGGAGCCATGGATGGGCTCGACGCTTTTGATACGGAAGGGCTCAATAATAGGGCGCTTGGACATACGAAAAGAAAACTCTCCTTGCAGACACTACCACAAGTTGGAGAATCCTTTTCGCGCCGCGATTTGCGGTGACGGTTGCGGAAGCGATTTGAAAGCGAAATGGAAAAAGGCAAGGGGACGCGGTTTCCCGTATCCCCGCCAAGGAGGAAGATAGTTAATCGTCGCCGTGCGCAGGTTCCGGCGCGTGCTCCGCGGGAGTGGATTCTTCCGGCGTTTCCACCAGACCTTCTTTCACCAGTTGCCGGTAGTATGCCGGCCGCGTGTGGCGATAGTGGTCCGCGGAGATTTTTCCATCCAGCCAGGCGGTATCCATCGGGTAGACCATCGGATCAAAGATCACCAGATAGAAGTGCCAGATCAGAATGGAGAAAGTGGCGAGCAGGGCTTCATACCAATGGATTGCGGTAGCCGCGTCGGATATCCACTTGGGAAAATGCCGCATCGTGAAGTTATTGAACCATAGCAGAAAGCCAGAAAGCGCCATCACCACCGTGCCCCACATGAAGGCCCAATACTCCATTTTTTCGGCGTAGTTGAACTTGCTGAATTTGGGTTCCTTTTGCGAAAGGCCCAGGTTGTAGAGGAACACGTCCACCATGTCGCGCGCATCCTTGATGGTTGGAATCATGGCCCAGAGGAACGAGCGATCACGTTTCTTCAATGCAAGATGCACGAAGTGGTAGAGAGTGGCTGCGATCATGACCACGGCGGCCACGCGGTGCAAGCCGCCGCGAACGCCGGTGCTGGCCTCCCACATCAGCATTGGCTTGGCCCACCAACTATCCGGATATTTCAGCGCGAAGCCGGTGACCACCAGCGTGGGAAAGCTGACCATGATTCCCCAATGGGCGACGCGGAACCAAAGGTTCATGCGCAGCACCACTTCGCTGGATTCGCGGCGCGGGCGGCGCCGGATTAGCTTGCTTAACAGATCCAGCAGATTGTGGAGCAACATGAAGCCGAGCGTGGCCGGGATGAGCACCCAGTACGTCCAACGAATCCATTTCACGACAGGATGGTTTGGGCCGCTGCCGGTTTGCACGTGAACTGGGCCCACGGCGAAGCGCGCTTCCGCTGCGCCCTGGTGGCATTTGCCGCAGGTTTGCCGGAGATTGACGGCGTTCACGGTGGAGCGCGGGTCCGCAGATTTGAAAATGTTGTGAATGCCGTGGCACGAGGCGCAATTTGCGGCGGTGAGTTTTCCGCCCTTCAGCGCCAGGCCGTGATAGCTGTCCGCATAAGAAGGCACGCGATCCGACGGAATGTCGTAGAGGAGCGCAAGCCGCGGGCTGGAGTGACACCGTCCACAGGTTTCCGAAGAAACGTTCGCCGCGTTAACCGGTGAACCGGGATTATTTGGCTCCAGAATCAGGTGCTCGCCGTGGCAATCGACGCAGACGGGCGCATCGCGCATGCCGGCCTGCACGGCCACGCCATGAACGCTTGCTTCGTAAGTTTTGGCAATTTCCTTGTGGCAGGTCCCGCAGGTTTCCGCAACCTTCCAGTGATTCACGCGGGAACGCGGGTCTCTTGCGGGATAAATATCGTGATTGCCGTGGCAGTTGTTGCAATTCGCGGCTTCGGTGCTTCCCCGGGCGATGGCTCTGCCGTGCACGCTTTTCTCGTAGGAATCGACTGGGTGAGCGACGGGAATCAGATGGCGCGAAAGGAACCCTGCATCGCTATGACATTTGGCGCAGGTATTGGCAAGTTTTTTGGCCGCAACCTGAGAGTCTGCCTCACCTGCGGGTTTCACACTGTGAATCGTGCCGTGGCAAGATTCGCAATTCGGGGCATCGGGGTCGCCCCTCTTGGTGGCTTGCCCGTGAATACTGTCGGCAAACTGTTTCACTTCGTCCGCGTGACACTCCTGGCATTTGGCGGGCGCAAGTTTTTCCGCGGTCACCAGATCGTGGACGCTGCCATGGCAGGAGGCGCAGGCGCTCTCGCCGAGCAAGGAATGGGCGCTGGCGGCAAACGACTTGGACTCGTCCGTGTGACAGGTGGCGCATTCCACCTTGGCGACTTTCGCCGGATGCGGGAAATCCTTGATGGAAGTGTGGCAATCGGTGCAACCGAGAACAGCATGCGCGCTTGCGGCGTGCTTGACGGGATTGATGGAAATATCCCGGCCCTTTTCGGACTTCATTCCCGCCGTGCCGTGGCACGCCAGGCACGTTTCATCTTTTTTTACCGGTGAGTCGTTTTTCTTTTTTTCGGCAGCATGAGTGGGAGCGAGCACCCATACCAGCGCGAACAGCAGGCAGCCACATAATTGCGGCCAGCCCTGCCGCTCCGCTCGTCTGGAGCTCATAGGACGCTACCTCCGGGCCGTTGCGGCCCACGAATTTTTAGTTACTGCAATCCAAGGTCCTTCAGGATCTTGGGATTTTCCTCCTGTACCGCCAGCAAGTTATGGCAGGCGGAGCAATCGTTGGAAATCGTCTGGCCGTCGGCGCTGGTGTGGGAACCATCATGGCAGCGGAAGCATCCGGGGAAATCGGTGTGTCCCAGGTTGTTCGGATGCACGCCCCAGCCCACGTTCATATCCGGAAAAATATTGCGCAGGTAAATTTTGGCGACGTTGTCGGCGGACTGCTCGACCAATGCCCGCTTGCTGTTGTAGATGTCGGGATAGCTGGTGCGGTAAAACGATTGAACACCTTCAACGATCTGCTTCTGCGCGGTGTCGCGGTCCGGATAGTTCACTTTCAGGAGTTCGACCGCTTTTTTGCGGATAAAGGGAAGCTCCGGGCTAATCAATCCGTGGGACATGCGCAGGTCCACGGCATTTTCCGGCATCTCGAAAGCGTGCGTTGGCCGGTTGTGGCAATCGATGCAATCCATCGAGCGCTTTTCGCCTTTCTCAAGATCTTCTTTGCTGGCTTTAATATCCGTGGAAACATATTCCACGGTCTTGCCTTGATCGTCTGTGTAGTAGACAACCGGGATTACCTGGCGCTTCTCGTCAATGGAGATGTAATGAATACGGGAGCCCTCATCAAGATGCCGGCCGTGGATGCCCAGGGAGTTGGTACCGGCGCGGCCACCCAGCTTGACGATCAGTGCCGTGGTCATCGCGGTGTTTTTTTCGTCGTCCTTATAATTGGTTTTGAGGATGAACTTGTCGCCAGAGAAGCGCTGTGGCCAGTGGCAGTGTTCGCAGGTATCGCGCGCGGGGCGCAGATACTTCACCGGCGAGGGAATCGGGCGCGAATAGGTGTGCAAGGTTACGGCAACCACCTGGCGCAACCCGGAAAGCTTGGAGCGCACAAACCAACCGGCTCCCGGACCGATGTGGCATTCCACGCACTCGACGTGCGCGTGCGGCGAATTCTGATAGGCCGAAAATTCCGGGGCCATCACGGTATGGCAGGTTTGCCCGCAGAAGTTCTGCGTATCCATATAGGAAACGCCTTTATAGGCGGCAAAGGAGAAAATCAAGACATTCAGGAACGTAGCGGCCGCGATGAACAGCAGACCGTTCCGAACCATCGGAATCTTAAGGTCAACTTCGGGATAGGTGTGGGGAAGTTCTCCGGCATCGCGCAGTTGGCGGCGGCGCAAGTAGATTCCGATCGGGATCAAAATCAGGCCCAAAATGAAAAAGCCGGGCAAAATCAGGAATAAGAGGATGCCAATATAGGGATGGGGTGGCCCGGGCAGAACAAAATCGTAAATCCAGAAGGCGATCAGGGTGAGCGCGCTACTTGTTGTCAGGACCACACCGATCAGGCTGATGGTGTTTTGACTGAAGTAGTAGAGCAGCCGAGCCCAATCCCTTGCCGTGTTATTTGTGCCCATACGGAAAGCCCCCCAAGCCCACTTTCTTCAGTTTTAAAAGCCCCGGCGACGGATGCGCCAGGGCCTCTGGACTAGCCCATACTCAGTGAGCCTGGAGAAGCAGGCCCTGCGGTGAACTTATTCGAAACCGTCCGAAGGTAAATAGACGGCTACTTCAAGGTACCCAAATACGCGGCGACATCTTTCACTTCGTCCGCGGTCAGACTTTTGAGACTGGCGTGCTTTGGAGAACTGGCGATCACTTTCTGGATGTCATCGGCAGTTTTGCCCTTGATCGAGGGCGACTTCATCGCCGGCTTCCCGGCAGCGTCCGCGCCGTGACAACCAGCGCACTTTGCCTTGAAGGTCTTTTCGCCGTTGGCAGAATCCTGAGCGAGGGTGATCGAGGCTGCCATGCACAGCATTCCAACGATTGCGATTCCCGAGAGAACTTTCTTCATTACTTCCTCCTTGGTTTGTACTTCAAATTGACACGGAGCGCCCCGGAGCAGAAGCGCTCCGTGCCGAAAACTGGGCAAATTCCCCAGGAAAAACTACTTTTTGAGGGAGCGGATATAACCAACCAGATCCTTCACCTGATCCGGCGTCAAGGTTTTGTACGCGGGCATCTTGCCCTTGCCAGAGGTGATGATGGTGCTGAGGTCCGCGTCGCTCATTTTCTGGACATCAGCGCTACCCATATCCATCGTCTTCATTGCATCCTTGCCCGCGCCGTCGGCGCCATGACATCCGGCGCACTTGGCCTTGAACATGGTCGCGCCCGCAGCGGTATCGGCGTTCGCCGGCGCGCTGAACAGGCAGACTCCCGCCAACAGTGCTCCTGCCAGTGTCACGGTCCCCAAGTGCTTTATTTTCATCTGCATTTGTTCCCTCTCCCTGACGTGAATTCAGCGAGCCAGCAATTGCTTGCCACCTCGCTGCCTTGCTAGAACGCGTACCTTACTGAAAGTGTGACGAGGTTGCCATGAAAATTCCGTGACGCATAAACATCCTGATAGGCCGCGGTTGGATCCTCGTGGTAACTGTAATAATCCCAAAAGGCCTTTCCTGTCCAATGACTTGTGAAGCGGAAGTCGAATCCTCCGTAAGGTTCGTACCAATTTGAATTCAACGAGCCGGCCACGTTTGTCGGAATGGGGTTCTGGGGCGTCAAGTTCAGTTGCGAACCACTTACACTGGAGAGATTTGCGCCGCCATGAAGGGTCAACCTGGGAATTGGGTTCCAGGAGAAGTCCAGGAATCCCGTGTTGACCTTGCTCGAGTACGGCGAAAGTTCTTGCACGAGGCCTGACACATCCGGACACGCGGGCAGGCCAGCCTGGGATCCCGACGCGGTAAAACAGACCAGAAGTTGGGAGGAAATATTGTTGTAGTTATAGCCCAGGTCTATGTTGAATTTTTCACTGGGAACAAACTGGGCGGCCGCGCCATAACTGAGATTGTGCTGAAAGCCGTTCACATTTGGAACGTCGTTTTGCCCGTACCAGAGACTGGCGTTCCCGCTCAAGCTGACCCAACTGGCTGCGCGATAATTGGCCTTGATGCGTATCTCTTGCGAAGTCAGCGGGCTGAGGCGGGTAAACGTCTGATTCGCGCTCATGATGTTGCCATCCACGCTGAAGCGCAGCTTTGATGACGGGTGAATCCAAAGCCCGAAAATGGCGTGATTCTCGTTGATATCCGTCTCGCTGGGAGGGGCGTACGTGCCGGGGAAGGAATAGGAGATGGACGTATCGGCATTGAGGGTGCAACCTGCTGGTAAATTGGCTTGGGTGGGAGGGAGTGCGGGATCCACCGGGGCGCAGTTTCCACGGGCGGCGTTGTTGGGGTAATAGATCCCGCCAAAACTGTTGTAGAAGTTATCGGAAATGACCCGTGCCCGATATTCGTAACCAAAATAAGCACCAGCCTTCGGGTTTATCTGTACGCGAAACTGGATGGTGTTGGAGAGATCCTGCTGCTTCAGGAAGTTGCTATCGAGGTTCAGGGCAATGTCTCCACCCGAACTGGTAGTATGAACCGGAATCGTGTTGAGAACGCCGTTGCCCGGAGCAGCGCACGAGCCGGGAAGCGTTGCGGTGGACGAGTAGACGTTGGGATTCACAATGAGGCTGGGGCTGAAGAACGAGCAATCCGTGGCCGCTAACTGCGCTGGTTCTTTCCAATTGCTGAAGCGCACCGAATCCACCAGGCTGACGGCTTCGTTGATGTGCCAGGTAACGCCGAAATCGGCAAACGTGGCCACGTGGCGTCCGCTGATCGGTCCGGTTTCGCCGAAGTTGGACAGGTTCGCCTTGGGTGTCAAACCCGCAAAATTCTGCTGATAGTCGTCGACGGTGAGATCTCCGCCGGTATAACTAAACGTTCCGGCGAATTCCAGATTCTTGAAAAAAGTGGATTGGACGGTAACTTTTTCCGTGGGGCTGTTCAATCGCGTGCGCCAGTGCAGCAGGTAGCCAGAAAAAGCGCTGCAAATGGGATTGACGATTCCCCCGGGTGCAAAAGTATTGCTGCACGGCTGGCTGCTGGTGTTCCAGGGAACGCCGAGGTCCACGGACGGAAAGCCCACACCTGGAGAGAACTGCAGGTTGGTATCGGTGCTGCCCAGATCATTCTTATAGTAACTCCACACCTGGTCGTAGCTGATGGTGGTTCGCGGGAGAAAACGGAAATCCACGCCAAGGCGGTAGTTGCGATTGTGGATGGAATAATCCTGGGTCAGATACTCGTCGGTACCTTCGTGCGTGGTGCTGAAGCCCGGGCCGTACATGGTGTTCTGGTCATAGCCCAGCCGGAATCGGATTTTCGAATCCTGCAAGATCGTCAGGCGATAATCCTGCATATTACGGGTGGTGTAGAAGGCCGCCGGGCTGGTGCCAATCAGCGCGGTGTTCACCACATTGGAAGGGGCATTGACCACCGGATTGAAATTCGGCGGCGCGTTGGGCATCAGCGTCGGGGCGTTCAGCGGATTTGAAAGCAAGGAATAATCCCAATGGTTCTGGTCCTTGCGAAACATTCCATCGAAGGCGTACCACTTGTTCTTGCTGATGCGGAGCTGGGAGACATTGTTTGGATCGCCACCGTAGCCGAAGTTGCTGAAATAGAGGCGGTCAAAAAAAGTGCCGTGGTGATCGAGGGAGTTCGCTTCAGTAGTGAAACCGAGCAGACGCGGACCTTGTTGCAGGTTCACGAAGGTGTCGTAGGTCTGCTGGTCGCCGTCAATACTGGTGAAGCGGTATCCGAATTCCACGGATTGCTTGATGTTGTAATTTCCCTCGTCGAGTCCTTTTGGATCGGGAGTTTGTTGCGCACGGGCCGGCGAAAATCCCAGGCATCCAAGAGTCAACATCAGGAGGAGAAACCAGAAGCCGAAGCGGTATAAGAGATTCATGATTGCTTTCCTTCCCTGTCGTGTATCGGTCATTGGCGTTTCCCTCCTTTCCTCAAGGTGTAAAAAAGACCGGGCTTGTATTGGAGCCGTGGACGGCGACGTGGCAGAGCGTGCAGGCCTGATATTTGGTCGACTGGTTATGAAATGACGGAGTGGCCGAAGGTCCAACATCGGCATTCAGGGAGTGGCAACTGATGCACAGAAGGTTGACCTGATTCTGGACGAGCATGCGCTGGTTCGTTGAGCCATGCGGAGAATGGCAGATGGTACAGCCCTCCAGCTTGGCTTCGTGCTGATAGACGAAGGGTCCTTGTTTATCCGCGTGGCATTTGTAGCAGACCGCGTCTTGCCCGTCAGCTGTGCGCAATTGGTGGGCTTCAAATCCGCCGTGCGGATTGTGGCAGTCGTTGCACTGCAGGAGTCCTTCGTTGACCCTATGATGGAATGGGCGGGCGAATTGCGCGCGCACATCCAGATGGCAGCTATAGCAAAGTTTGGGTGAGGCTTCCTTCAGCAGGTATTGGCTTTCTTTTGCATGGTGTGGGGAATGGCAATCAATGCAGGAGATGCCGCTCTGCAGGTGAGCGGAACGCCCATAGTTGTCTTGCTCGTGGCTGCTTTGGTGGCAATCCAGGCAGCGGGCGCTGATCTGCGCGGGAGAGGCATCCTTAAAGGTAAAGATTTTCGTGACATCCCCGCCGCCATCCACGTGCTCCTTGCCAGGACCGTGGCAGGCCTCGCAACCGTGCCACTCAGGACCTTTGTGCGAGTCCAGTTTGGAGTCCATGGTGGTGGCGAAGTGCGGTGAGCCTGCGAAGCCGTTATAAAGTTCCTCGTGACAGGTTTTGCAGGTGTCCGGGCCGACGTACAAGGCTGGGTCGGTGGGGCGAACGTAATGGGTTTCTTGAGAACCCGAGGACTTTGGCTTGTCGTGTGGTTTGGAAGTATCTTGCGCATGCATGGCGGACGTCAGCGCCATCGCGAGCGAAAAGAGAGTGACAACGATTATCGGGAGAGCTCGTTCGTGTTTCATGCGGCGCCTTCGCATTCGAGTGAAATCAGAACTGCCTGATTCACCGGAGTCTGAGGAAAATGCCTGGCAAGCATAGGCTATGCCAGCAACACGGGGCGAATGGGAAGAGCTGAAATCAGACCTGACCTTGAGGCGGCAAGGAAGGTTTTGAGTTCGCATTTAATCTACGACTTTTCACGTTTTTTTCAACGAGAAAATTAAGAAAATCTTATGAATCAAAGAGTTGAATAGGACTGAATCAGTCGGCGATTGAGTTCTAGTACGGATCGCCGGGAAGAGGCGCTGGCAGCGCGCTGATCCTTTTCCAGATATGGGAATTTGGCCGAAGGATTATTGCTTTTTGACAGGGAGCGCGCTTCTTTGCGCAGGCACCGTGGGGACGGCAATCGAGCGGGCTCCGTTTTTCCCCACGGAGCGAACTGCATAAAAATGATTATCCGTGGAAACTCCCTTGAGAGTGGTTTCTCCAGCGCTGGGCACAAAATCATAGACTTGCCAGCGCGGATCGATGGTCTCGCGCCAAAGAATTTCAAATCCCCCGCGTTCCGCGTCGTCCTCCGCGGCCCAGGAAATCTTTGCGTCGGGAGTAACCGCTCCCTTCAGAAATACTTCGGTTGGCGGCGCGGGGGCCATGGCCAGTTGGCGCAATGCTTCCGCGTTGTCGCGGGCCACGTCTCCCATGAAACGGAAGTCCAGATATTTTTCCAGGTCGCCATACTCCACGCCGTCTTCCATGCGTGGCGTTTGATGTTCGTGAGCGTAATTTTCCAACGGCTCGGTGAAGCGCACCGCCGGCAATCCCGCTTTGTAGAAATAATAATGGTCGCCGCCGCGGCCGTAACGGTCCACGCGGAAGATCATGCGAATCGCCGCGCGCCCGTCAATCTCCTCAACGGCACGGGCCAGTTCGCGAGAGGGCGAATCGCAATCGTCGACCTCACCGTTCCCTGAAAAAAGGCGCACGCGGTGCGGGCCGCCGGGTGCGAGATCGGCGCCGACAATGTCGTCGTCCAGCATTCCGCCGACCGTGTAGCCCTGCTGCTTCGTCCATTCCAGAAGATGCTGGCTGCCCAGAAGGCCCTGCTCTTCCCCGGAAACCGCGGCGAAGAGAAGCGTGGCGCGAAAGGGACTTTTCCCTGCCGCCGCGATCTTGCTCAGCAACCGCGCGCTTTCCACGCTTACGCTGGTCCCAGAAGCATCGTCGTCCGCGCCTGGCGCATCCGGCACGGAGTCGGTCCAGCGCGAGGAGAGCGAGTCCATGTGGCCAGAGACGATGAACAAGGTTTTTTCGAGCTTGGGATCAGAGCCGGGAAGAATCGCGTAGACATTTTCCATTGAGACTTTGCCGTTGGTGCGCTCGGACTCGGTCTCGAATTTGTCCACCACTACTTTCAATTTGCCGCCAGATTCGGCCGCGATCTGATGGAAGCGAGCGAGCACGTGATCGCGCGCGCAACCCACGCCGCGCTTCGGATCCGTCCAGGAGGAGATGGAAAGGCGAGTGCCGCAGCCCACAAGTTCGTGGATCAGCGTGGCCATAGCCTTTTCGTCTACATCGTTGCGGGCAATTGCACCGGCGGGACGCGGCAGCAGAGTCGGTTGTGGCTTTCCTTGCAGCGGTTCCTCCGGGTCGCGTCCATCATTCTGGGCAAGCGCAGGCGCTGCAAGGAGCGGAATCGCCAGAATTCCCGCGGCGCAAAATTTCCAAACGGATTTCTGCATGAGTGCTTGTACGTTTTTCATGACTGCCACCCCAAATTAATTTTTTGCGAGCCAAGGCGTGCATCCTCTTGTGTGTCCGCCATTCTTACTTGATCGCGAGGTCCCATTGTTCTTCGCCATGATGGAGCATTGCCGCGCGGTCTTCCGGCAAGATCCAGCGTTGTTTCACCAAATCATCCAGCGCAGCCGCATATTGTGAAAGGTACGCTTCGCGGCTCGCGTAGCGCTCCGCAATCGATTTTCGCGGGTCACCGCGTTTTTGCCGGTCCGTCTCGGTTTTTGGAAATGGAAGATAGGAAGCCTCGAACGAGACACGCTGGTCTGGCGCTCCGATCGAGGGGTCCCGCAAATTCCAACTTGCGTATGTTGCGAGCGGCACGCGGATTTCCGGCAAGCGGACGCCGTCGTGCTCGTTGCCATCGGCGTTCACCTGCGGGACAAGCACCGGAAAAGGCTCGCCCACTTTCGGCGGCTGCACGCTCAGATTCCCATCTCGCCAGTTGGGACCAAAATCCAGACGCTGGCCCGCATTCGCTTCGTGCGGAAGATTCACGCCGGGAATGGCGGGAAACGCGTATTCCTTCAGCGGCACAAGCGTGCCGTCAGAGATTTTGGGGTAACTGCTTTCCGGCGGGAGCATTCCCGTGCGCACCCAGGCGTCCATGTTGGAGATCATCGCACGCCAGAAGTATTTGATGGGCAGAGGCGATTCGGGTTCCTGGCCGAAGAGGTCGCCTGTTCCTTTTTCCGGTGGAAACGGGCCGGGAAAATGCTGTAACCCGGTGAAATGGTAAACGCGGACGCTGGGCGAGATCTCGGCATCACGTTTCCCGTCGGCGGTGGTGTGAATCAGCGCTGCGGCGCGGCCCCAATATTCGTAGGACGTGTTGGAGAAGAAAATTTTTGGTACTACGTTTTCGCTGGCGGCTTTATCGAGCAGGCCGCGGGTTTCTCCGGTCAGTGGATCTTTTTCAGGTTGATCGGTGAACGGAAAAATGTCGGTTGGGAAGAAAATTGAAGAGGTGGGTTGCGCGTCTCGCGAAGGTTGCGCGAAGCGATAATTGAAACTCCCGCGTCCGGCACCGGCAACGTGCGCCAGCACGCCATCCAGCGCGATTCGTCCTTCTTCGTCGGCATTGAAGCCTTGATAAAGGAAGTCGCGGAGAAAGCGTCCGTTCTGCGAAATCCCTTCGCCGTATACGCGCACCGCGGGCGCCACGGAATCCGGAACGTGCTTCGCATACGAGGCAAAATCACGAATCGCGGCAAAGCCCACGCCGGCTACCACCGGGTCGGCGGCGACGTAGACATATTCGTAGATTTTTCCGCGTTGGAAGCCACCGTTCAGGTGGATGTGGCGGTCGCTGGGGACCACTTTGCCGTCCAGGGTTTGCCCAAACTGCCACTCGCTGCGGGGAATCACGGTTCGGGGAGCGTCGCGGGATGTTCGAACCGTCAGCACGTTGCGCGGATCGTCTGGCGCTGCCACCGGATATTCCACTCCGCCGATGCTGCCGGTGATCAGGTGGCCGAGCGGAATTTCCGGCATTGCGTGCCACGGCATCAGGTCGCCGCGCAGCAGGCCGGTGATGGTCTTCCCATGATCTTTTGCAATGGGCCCAAATAATAGCAGCGCATCGGCGCCCACTGCGTCCCACTGCCAACCAAGGCTCACGATGGTGAACCCGTTGCGCAGCAGCCAGGCATCGCCGGGGTCGCCGGCCAGATTCCAGTCGCCGCCGTCCACCAGGCCGATGATGCGTGAGCGGCCACGGTTGGGCACTTCCAGGAGCATTGAACCGTTACTGTTTTTCGAGTCTTTCGGCCGCACCACAATAATTTCTGCTGAAAACTCCACCTCGCCTTCTTTCAGATTCACTGCCTTGTCGAAGTCTACGATTCGAAGGTTGTGCGAATTCGCCACCGGCAGCAGGAAATAGACACGTCCGGTGATGCGTTCATACGCACCCGCGTCACCGAACGCTTTGCCGTTCAGCACATCCGTTCGTGAAATGATCTCGACGCGCGCAACCCGGGCATCGGCTGGCGCGACGGCTAGCGCAATGAAGAGGAGCGCGGAAGAAAGAATACTTCGCAGCGACATGAGCGGCAGAATATCACACGCCCAAGTTGAAAATACCTTTCAGGAATTGTGGCGCGATTGCATGGCCATGGCCACCAGTGCGCCGATCAGGATCGCGGGGAAAAGTTGACCGATCATTGCTTCAGCGATGGTGAGAGAGCGGGCGATTGGCGATCCCGGCACCACCTCGCCCCCGACGGTGGTTAAGGTGCAAAAGCTGAAGTACGTCAATTTGGAAATGAGTTGGTCGAAATCCCGCGGCGCAGTGACAAACCGGAACGATCCAGGCCGTAGCTCTTCCAATAGTTGATAGCCGGAGGCCCAGGCCATTCCAACCAGCATATAAGCGCTGACGCCGCCCTGGATGCGGCTCCAACTTACCGGCCCGGCCCGGAACATTACCGCCAGCACGATGTATGCATAGAGAAGCAGGGTGATTGTGGAGAGAACGCTGGCGACTTGTTGTAGCCGCGGAGTTGGATGGAAGCGCGCCAAAGCTAAAAAGGCCGCGGTGATTAAGACGAAAGTGATCACCGAGAATTTTGCGAGGCGACTCTGTTCGGTGGCAAGTACTCCGAAAATCATCAGCGAGACGATGATCAGATCGAAGAAGAGGCGTCCCGGAAGGCCTGCCTCGCGGAGCGGAGTGATGATGAACACCAGCGCTAGCAGAGAAATCGTAACCAGTGTGAGTCCCAGGTCGCCAGACCAGAACTCGCTCATGCGGAGATCAAACTGTGATCGATACTGCGCTGGAACTGTTGCCATGCGAGTGCCTCCATCCCACCGATAACTGTGCCGCAGCAAGCCCGAAAACGCAGAACTGGGAAACGCCTGCGGGTGAAGCGTTTCCCATTCCTCGGCTGACGTCAACCGTTACTCAACCGGCGACCAGTTCTCGTCCGGATTGTAGTCCGTGATGGCCGCCGCGAGTTTCACCGTGTCGGGACCAAGATCGCGTTCGTACACGATGCCGTTCGTGCCAGTGATGAACGTCATGATTCCGGTTTCGCCGTACTTGACTGGGGTCGCCAGAATAGCGAATCCAGCGGTCATTCTTCCATCGACGATATAGCTCTTTGCGCCGCTCGGAGCTGCGTCGCCCTGCGCGGCGAGAATCCGGAGAGTGTAACCATCGATGACCAGCGTGTCGTCGGAAGGAACTGAAGCGAGCGAATACTTCGGGAAGCGGCTCAGGTGGCCGAGCGGGCTGGAAACGGTGTCTGGTGCCGGCCAATACAATCCGTCGTGCGTTCTGGGAGTGCTAACGACGCGTGAAGCGAATTGTTGCGGCTGTGCGCTGGCGAAATAGATGTCTTGCGCGTTGGCGAGTGCTGCGCAAGCATCGATGGCCAGCAGTTCGTTGCGGCCGATGTCGCGGGCGCGAACTTCCTGAGATCCGGCCACCGCGTCAAAGTACCACTGGCCGGAAGAATTCTTTGCGAGCGGCACGGGAAAAGCAAAGTTGTCCGCTCCAATGTAAAGAACGCGGCTGCCGTCGGTCATGTCCACCCAACGATTCATCTCCCGGTATTTGGCGGCGAAACTTTCCGAGGCGGCTTTGTCGGTTTCCGGTTCGCCGCTCATCAATAACGTCTTGGCCTGCACACCCAGGATTTGTGATAAGGCGGCCTGATCGTCTTTCTTGGCGGCCTTTGCGAGGGCGATGCCGGCTTTGGCCGGGGTCTGAAATGTCGCCTGCGCGGGAATCTCTCCGCTGGTGCTCGAACTTCTCGATTGAACGCCTCGCACCATCACAACGATGCCGATGAGCGCCAATGATCCAATTGCAAGAATTTGCTTCCATTTCGCCGATTTGTTCGCATTCGATTTCATTTTCAATCTCCTTCTTTTGTGCCTTTCGTTTTTAAATTTTTTGCTCGGAGCCTTTAGCGACGGTGACCGCCGCCGGAAGAATGGTGTTCAGCGTGTGCATGTTCCACGTGTTGGTGAGACACATGCTGCGCGTGGCCTCCACCCATACTTTGGTGGCCCCGATGACTCTCGGCCCGGTTGGACGCGCCGTCGCCTGTCATCCGAGAGCGCGCCTGATTGGTGCCGGTGTCCTGTTTATGGACAGCGTCACTGCCGCCGATTAGGCCTTTGTTGTCCGCATGAGTGCTAGTTGGCCCGGCGGCGGGAACACTGCGGGCCGCATTCGGGTTCTGAACGCCACCATTGCCGCCGATTAGTCCGTGATCCCCGTTATGGCCGCCGTTGGGGCCGTGATCAACACCACCGTTTCCGCCGATTAGGACGTGGTCGCCGTTGTGACCGCCTTTAGGCTGGTCGCTGGGATTGGTCCCCGGAACATCATGGTGGAAGTGGCCGTTGGGGCCGTAATATCCATTGGGGTGATAGTCGCCATGCGGGCCGTAGTGAGTGTCCGTACCTGGGTGATAGCCGGAGTTGCCGGGTCCCCAAGGATGGTAGCCGTTGTAATTCGTGTGATTCCAAGTGCGGTTGTTAATGTAGGTGTTGTTATTGAAGATGACGGTTCCACCGCCTCCACCGCCCCACCCACCCCAGTTCACATTCCAGGCGTGCCATCCCCAGCCGTAGCCGCCGCCCCAGCCACCTCCGCCGAATGAAGCGCCGATGGCGATGCCGCTGCCGAAGTAGAGGCCGAACGAAGCGACCGGAACTGGAGGAGGAACGTAGTACGGCACCACGACAGGGGCGCCGTAAACGACCGCGGGGTTGTATTGCGGAACGTAGATGACTTGCGGGTTCGCCGGCTGAATCACAATCGTGGAAGGAGTCTGCTGCACAACGCTGATTTGTGAATTGGATTGCAGTGTGCCCGCCGCCTGAGCTTTAGCGCGCATCACCTGCACCGCGGCCATTACGTCCGCCTGTTGGTTGGCGAACGCCTGGCCGAGACTCGAAGTCCAGGAGAGATTGTGCGCCAGGTTATCGAGCACCGATGGGAACTGCGTCAACGCTTTAATGCTCGGGTCCCACGAGAGTTGGTCAACGGCCTGCGATAAAGCGGCGCCGGTGAGATTTTTGTTTTGCGCAAGCCAGTCATCGGCGTAGGCAATCTGATCCGGATTTGCGCAGGCAGCAAGCACTTGCGCCACCAGCGCATCTGGGTACAGCGCGATTGGTGCAACAAGTGCGTTGAGCTGTACTGAAGACAACGGCGCAGGGGCTGGCGCGGAGCTGCCTTGCGTGGCCGCGGCGGTTTCTTGTTGTGAAACGGGTTGCACCACTGGAACAGGAGCGGGTGCTGGCACAGGCTGCGGCGTTGGCGGAATCAGTACGGGCTGCGAGTAGCTGACGGCTGCGGGCGGGGCGGTTTGTTCTCCGCCGGAAGTGCGAACGGCTTGCCACGGAGCGTGCTTGCCGTGAAGGCCGTAAAGACCCCCAGAGCGGATTGGTCTTCACTGGAGGGTGAGTCTCGGCGAATACCGCTGAATAATCGCCAGGTCGCCGTTGTTGCTACCAGCGGGAAGTCCATTCACATAGCAGAGATAACCGAGGAGAGTGGATGGGTCAGGCGGCCGGATTGGGCGCTCGCGGAAAAAATACGAAGTTTCGTCGGCCACCCACTGATTGTACGTGGCCGCGTTCTTGGGGTTCTGGCCGTTTTCAGCCGCGATTCTTTGCAAGAACAGGATTCCGTTTGGTTGCGGATGTTTGCGGACCAGGCCGCGGTAGCCATCACGAACGCCCAAGCGTTTGAGGACCTCGAACGATCCCAGGCCCTTGAGCAAAAACATTCTCGCGAGCTTAAATAGGTGCTCGACGTTGTTCCGCAACATATGTTTGTTTGGGAACCGGACGCGAATGCATCTTATGGGAATCGTGCGGCCCACGATTACTTCGGACCCATTCCTCCGAAACGCCCGATGGAATTTCTGGACCTGGTGACGCACCCGGACGATGTAGAAGGGTTGAAAGACGGAATCCGGCGCCACATCGGCCTGGGAGAACCGTTCGAGATAGAAGCGCGCCTGAGGCGCCACGATGGCGAGTACCGCTGGTTTCTTTATCATCTTCGCCCATTGCGCGATGATACCGGCAAGATCACTCGTTGGTGCGGCACGAGGACGGACATCGAAGACCGGAGACGCGCCACGATTCAAGCGCAGAGGGAGTTCCTGGCGCTGCGGGAACATGTGAATGAACTTCAGCAGGTGATGGATGTTGTGCCGTATCACATGTATATTCTGCAGCCCGACGCGAGCATTGCCTTCTGGAACCGGGCCGCGGATGAATATTTCCGCACGCCTGATCCGCCGCCTCCAAAGGAATGGCTGTTTCAAGTTATCCATCCGGACGAGGTCGAAAAATTGTGGGCGGAATTTGAGAACGCCGGACGGACGGGAAAACCCGCCGAAATGGAAGCCAGAATGCGCGGCGTGGCGGGGCAATACCGGTGGTTTCTGCACCAGATATTTCCTTTGAAAGACGAAGCCGGGAAAATCACCCGTTGGGTCGGCGCGCGGATCGACATTGACGACCAGAAGCGCATGCAAGACCGTACGCAACGGGAGAATCTGGCGCTGCGTGAGGAGATCGACAAGGTTTCGATGTTCGAGGAGATTGTGGGCACATCTCCCGCACTGCAAGTGCTGCTTGGCCGGGTTACCAAGGTTGCCCCCAGCGATTCCACGGTTTTGATCATCGGGGAAACCGGCACCGGCAAAGAGTTGATTGCGCGGGCAATCCACAAGCGGTCGCCGCGCGCCTCGCGCGCCTTCGTAAGCGTAAATTGCGCGGCGATCCCGCGCGACCTGATCGCCTCAGAACTTTTCGGTCACGAAAAAGGCGCGTTTACGGGGGCGCTGCAACGCCGCCTCGGCCGCTTCGAACTTGCCGAGGGCGGCACGATTTTTCTGGATGAGATCGGAGAACTGACTGCGGAGATCCAGGTGGCATTGCTGCGCGTTTTGCAGGAACGCGAGTTTGATCGCGTTGGCGGCGGCCGCCCGATTCGCGCAGACGTTCGTGTGATCGCGGCCACTCACCGGGATGTGCCGGCTGCTATCGCCGCCGGCACATTCCGAAACGATCTGTATTACCGGATCAATGTGTTTCCCGTGGAAGTTCCTCCGCTGCGCGAACGAAAAGAAGATATTCGTCTTCTGGTCGAATATTTTATCGACCGCTATTCGAGTAAATTGGGAAAAAAAATTACGAGTATCGATAAGCGGAGCCTGGCGCATCTGCAAGCTTATTCTTGGCCCGGCAATATTCGAGAATTGCAGAATGTGATCGAGCGGTCCGTTATTGTGTCGGACCCGGAAGCGTTTTCCGTGGACGAGAGCTGGCTCTCCCACAAGCCTGTATCCACCAGACCTTTGATGGACGATCTTGCGGTTCAGGAGCGAGAGCGGATTGAGGCCGCCCTGGCGGAGGCCAAAGGGCGAGTTCTGGGGATCGGGGCGCTGCAACGAAGCTTGGGATGCCTGCCTCAACGCTCGATTCTAAGATCAAGTCGCTGAAAATCGACAAGCGCCGCTTCCAAACGGGCTGACTGTTCTTGTTGGTGGCTTCACGAAGTTTCGGGAATTCCCGAACTTCGTGCAAGCTTCTGCTATTGGTAATTGCTTCTTTATCTATAACATACAATTGGTACGTGCGTTGCTTTATCCACTGCGGCAGATTTCGCCCGAAAGAGGAGCGAGCACCGATGTGGAAAATTCAAAAGGTGGCGGAGAACGGTTCTACCGTCTGGCGCATTTGCGGAAGAATTGAAGTGGAGGGATTGGCCGAACTAAGAGATACCGTGTCGTGTCAGGAGAGCGCTTACGAAAAAGTGGTGTTGGACCTTCAAGAGGTGAGGCTTGTGGACCAGCAGGCGGTCACATTTCTCGCTGCTTGCGAAGCCAAGGGTGCCCAGCTTCGGAATTGTCCTTCTTATATTCGCGAGTGGATTCAACGTGAAAAAGCAGCGCAAAGTTCACGGGACTAAAACTTTGCTAACCGGCAGGCGATTGGAGGCGTTGGTAGCTGGAACTGGCGGGCATAAAAAAGGGGCAATCGGCTGGGGTAATTGCCCGTGGAGATTTTCAGTGTTTGTGAAGAAATTTTCAAGTTTGGAAACTAGGAGATTTCTGCTCAGGCGCTTGCGGCACGTTGACTGAGGAAGTCCTTGGCTTTCGCCATTTCTGCATCCCATTTTGACAACTGGTCGGGGGTGAGGAATTTTTCGAGTTTTTCCCGTCCTACAGCGCGGTTTTTGGACAGGTATTGAGCGATGTCTTCCTTGGATACATTCGGATTCTGCTTCTTGTATTCCTGAAACTTCTCGTACTTGTCGGACAGGAAGGTTTTTAACTGATCCTTCTGTTGGTCCGACAGGTTTAATTCGGAACCGAGACGTTTCAATTCAGTTGCGAGGTTATTGAGTTCATCTGGAGTCATTTTCTTTCTCTTTCTTTCCGGGCGGCACTGCGTATTTGGACTTATGGGGTGGGCGGACAGTGGGCTTGCCACTGTCGATGTCTAGAGAGGTAAGTCAGATAGACACTCGCCCACCGTAGTCCACTGTTTTGAGCGCGTCAAGACTTACGTCACAGAAATATTTTTATCCTCGGAGTAAGTTGACTTAACGAAAAACTATCTTTATCGTCTAAGACCGCCGCTGTGTCGGGCGAGCCGTTTTTCAACTGGAGCCCTGATGATGAGACTTTCTTTTCGCTGGATCGGAAAATTCCTAATCGTGGTTCCGCTGATTTTCCTGGCCGGTTATTTCGGAACCCGAGTTTGCGCCGATCCAAAGCCAAAACCGAATGAGGGCCAGGCCACCGGGAAAGAGCCGTGGATGGATAAAAGTCTCTCTCCAGACCAGCGCGCGGAGTTGGTGCTGAAAGAACTTACGCTCGACGAGAAGATCGATCTTGTGCACGGCCAGGGCATGCTGGACTGGCCGGCGCCTCCAAATCCCAAAGCGTATCTGGGGAATGGCGGCGCGGGATTTGTTCTTGGCGTCCCACGATTGGGTATTCCGATGATCCAGATGAGCGACGCGGCTTATGGCATACGCGCCAGCGCGCAGAACGGGCGCTACTCAACTGCGTTGCCTTCCGGCGTTGCCGGCGCAGCCAGCTGGGATACCCACGCGGCTTGCGAGTATGGCGCGCTGATTGGCAGGGAGCTGCGCGCCCAGGGTTACAACATGACGCTTGGCGGCGGCGTGAACATCGTGCGGGAATTGCGCAACGGGCGTAACTTTGAGTATCAAGGTGAGGATCCCATCCTGGCCGGAACGATGGTGGGCAACCGGATCAAATGCGAACAAAGTCAGCACGTGATCGGCGACATCAAGCACTACGCCGTGAACGACCAGGAAAATGGCCGCAACGAAGTGAATTCCGTGATCGGCATCCGAGCTATGCATGAGAGCGATCTGCTTGCTTTTCAGATCGGCATCGAAATTGGCAATCCCGGCGCGGTGATGTGCTCCTACAACGCGGTGAACGGGATTTACGCTTGCGAAAATCACTATCTCTTAACCGACGTGTTGCGCAAGGACTGGGGCTTCAAGGGGTTTGTGGTTTCCGATTGGGGCGGCACGCACAGCACCGTAAAGGCTTCGGCAGCGGGACTGGACCAGGAACAGCCGCTCGCGGACTTCTTCGGGGAAAAGTTGAAAGCCGCAGTCCAAAGCGGACAAGTTTCGCAGGCGGAACTGGATGAGCATGTCCGCCGCGTGCTGCGCTCTGAATTCGCATCGGGGATGGTGGATAATCCAGTCCGCAAGAGTGTGGTGGATATCGAGGGCGGCTTCGATGTCTCCCGACGTCTGGCGGAAAACAGCATTGTGCTGCTCAAGAATGAAGGCAGCCTGCTGCCATTGGACCGCAACAAGATTCATTCCATTGCGGTGATCGGTCGGAACGCGGACATGGGCATGATCTCCGGCGGAGGATCCGCGCAGGTGGATCCACCCGGCGCTTTCCCTCCACAGTGGAAGTCGGAAGTATGGTTTCCCCCTTCGCCGTTGAAAGCGGTGCATGCCCTGGCGAGTGGGGCGAGTGTGAAGTTCAACTCGGGAGAAAATCCCGCTGCCGCCGCGGAACTGGCGAAGAATTCGGACGTCGCGCTGGTTTTTGTGTATCAGTGGGAGAGCGAGGACTTCGATTTGCCGAACCTTTCCCTGCCGGGCAACCAGGATGCGCTGATCGCGCAGGTTGCGGCGGCGAATCCGCACACGGTGGTGGTGGTGGAGAGCGGTTCAGCGGTGACCATGCCATGGGCAGGCAAAGTCGGCGGCATTCTGGAAGCGTGGTATGCAGGAAGCAAGGGCGCGGATGCAGTTGCCAATGTTTTGTTCGGAGACGTGAATCCCTCGGGCAAGCTGCCGATCACATTTCCGCGTTCGGAAGCAGACATGCCGCATCCCACGATGACGCTGCCAACCCCAAACCAATTGGGTATCGCCAACGTGATGAAGAGCGGAGAGGCCAAGCCGACGTTTGAAGTGCACTACGATGAAGGACTGAAGGTCGGCTACAAATGGTATGACGCCGAACACAAAGACGTGCTGTTCCCATTTGGCTATGGGCTTTCGTACACGAGCTTTGGTTATTCCGGATTGAAAGTGGTCGGAAACAGTCCAGTGACAGTGAAGTTTTCGCTGAAAAATAGTGGGGCGCGCGACGGGATGGAGGTTGCGGAAGTTTACGCGGCGCTGCCTGCCGATGCCGGGGAACCTCCGAAACGCCTGGTTGGCTGGAGCAAGGTATCGCTCAAGGCGGGCGAGACGCGCGAAATGGAAATTTCCATCGACCCGCGGTATTTGTCGATTTTCGACGAGGCGACGAGCAGCTGGAAGCTCGTCCCAGGCGCGTACACCTTTTTCGTCGGCGGCTCTTCGCAGAATTTTCCTCTGAAAGAAGAAATTCACCTGAAGTGAATTCGGGCAGCCGCTGATTCCTTGGGAGATCGTTGAAAATTCAGCGCGCCTTTTGCGCCGGCGCGCCGCCATCCGCAAAATGTGGTAAAAGGGTCCCTCTCGCAACGAGGTGGGCCATGAATATTTCTCGACGGGAATTTAGCCGGCTAGCCGCTCTGGGCGCCGGCGCGCAGTTGCTCCCGAATATTCCCGCGCTTGGGGCCGAGCGAAAAATCGGCTATTGCATCGTGGGACTCGGGCGCATTTCGATGCAGCACTTCATGCCGGCGGTAAAAACGTCGAGCAAATCGCGGGTGACGGCGCTGGTCAGCGGACACCGCGACAAGGCTGAACGCATGGCCGCGGAGTACGGTGTTCCCGCCACTAGCATCTACAACTACGAAAACTACGACACGATTGCGCAGAATCCGGAGATTGACGCGGTCTATATCGCGCTGCCGAACAGCATGCATGCGGAATATACGATTCGCGGGGCCAAAGCCGGGAAGAATGTGCTTTGCGAAAAGCCGATGGCCACAACAGTTGAGGACTGCCGCGCGATGATCCAGGCATGCGCCAGCGCCAAGAAAAAATTGATGATCGCGTATCGCTGCCAGTATGAGCCGGCAAATCTTCGCGCGGTGCAATTGATTCGAGAAGGAAAACTAGGGTCCATCCAAGCCATCCAAAGCGCATTCGGCTTTCGCATCGGGCCGAACGAATGGCGGCTGGACAGAAAATTGGCCGGAGGCGGCCCGTTGATGGATGTGGGAATTTATTGCCTGAATGCCAGCCGGTACATTACAGGCGAGGAGCCAGTGGAAGTGAAAGGCTATTCCTCCGTGGTGGACCACGATGGGCGCTTCGCGCAGGTGGAAGAAAATGTGGCCTGGACGATGAAATTTCCCAGCGGGACGCTGGCGAGTTGCGCCTGCACATACGGAGCGAACATGCGGGGATATTTCCGGGTGCACGGCTCGAAGGGAACTCTTCTGGTTGAGCCGGCGTTCAACTACGACAAGCCGCATCTTGTTGCTCAATTCGAGGGCGGCGAGGCGGTGGATTATGCGCCGGACGAGCCCGACCCGGTGCAGTTTCTTCTGGAAGCCGACCACATGGCGGATTGCATCGTGCAGGACAAAGAGCCGAAGACGTCTGGCGCCGAAGGCCTGCGCGACACGGAACTGATGATGCAAATCTATCGCTCTTGCGAAACGAAGAGCACGTGACACTAGCTCGGAGAAACTGAAAATGCTTCGCCAGCTTTTCTACGCGCTCAGAGGGGCAGTTGTTGTCCTGGCTTTCCTCGTCGCCGCGAGTTGTGTTTGGGCGCAAGAGGTTACGCTGCCGCTTTGGCCGAAGGGCACGCCGGAAAATCCGGGGGCAAACGTACCCGACAACGAAATCAGCGAAGCCGGTGAGCCGTTTGTCGCCGGCAAACCCGTCACTCGAATCAAGAACGTCAGCAAGCCGACACTCAGGGTTTTTCCGACAAGCAAAGGGATGGCTGCGGGCCCGGCAATTCTGGTATTTCCGGGCGGAGCGTATAAAAGGCTTGCTTACGACCTGGAGGGAACCGAAGTCTGCGCGTGGCTCAACTCGTTGGGTATCACCTGCGTTGTGGTGAAGTACAGAGTTCCGTTTGAGGGCCACTACCCGGAATTCGTAGAAGACCTGGAAGACGCGCAACAAGCGATGCGCATTACGCGGGCCCACGCGGAAGAATGGCGTATCGATCCGCAACGAATCGGCGCGATGGGCTTTTCCGCCGGCGCCCACCTGGCGATCACACTGGGCAATCATCCTGACTTCCGCCGCGAGGGCGCGCCGGATAATCCGCTGGGCAAAATCAGCGCGCTCCCGAATTTTTTGCTGGTGATTTATCCCGGGTACCTGACGGCGGCGCCGGATCTTTCCAAGCTGGCAGCGCCTGCCGCGCCGAATTCCAGCACCCCCTCAACCTTTTTGCTGCAGGCGGAAGACGATTTTGCGCATGTGGAGAACTCGCTTCTGTATTTCGAAGCGTTGAAAGAGGCGAAGGTGAAGGCGGAGTTGCACGTCTACGCCGAAGGCGGGCACGGTTATGGTCTTCGACCGACCGAACAAGCCGTGACGCACTGGCCGGAGCTGGCCGAAAGATGGTTCCATACCATCCAGGTGCTGGCCGGGCCTGCGCAGTGAATTCTTGTCGTGGGACTACGCATTTACCGGAAGGCTGAGGTGCATTGGTGAATCGTTTGGCCAAATTTCTTGCGGCGTACTTTTTCTGCCTGTGGATGGCCGCGGCCGCGATGTCCCAGGAACAAATCGCGCGCCCACCGATCACGGGGGTCGCGCGCGTGCAGGTCTACGTCACCGATTCCGGTAAGTCGAAGGAGTATTACGAGCAGGCACTGGGATTCGCCGCGGAAACCGCGGACTGCCACAAGGAATTTGTTGTCTGTCTGGTGGTCAACAATCATCAACAGATCCAACTTGTGCAGTCGCCAGCCAGCGTGCCTGCCAACCTTATCGCCAATGTGGTTTTTTCCACGCCGGATGTGGGGCAGATGCGCCGCTATCTGATATCCAAGGGTCTAACGCCGAATCCCATCAGCGATTCGCCCGGTCACGCGCAGCATTTTACCCTGCTTGATCCGGAGGGCCATGCGGTGAGCTTCATCCAACTCCCGGCGTCAAAGCCTGTGGCGAAGGCCCCGAATCAAGCGAGCACAAGCCTGATTCACACGGGATTCATCGTGCATGACCGGCAGGCGGAGGATCACTTTTACAAAGAAATTCTCGGCTTTCATCTTTACTGGCAGGGAGGCATGAAAGACAACGAGACCAGTTGGGTGAGCATGCAGGTGCCGGAAGGAACGGACTGGATTGAGTACATGCTCAACATCGGGCCCGACGCCAACCATCACGTGATTGGAATCATGAATCACATTGCGCTGGGTGTCGCGGACATTCAGGCAGCGAAGCAGCAACTGGTGAAGAATGGCGCGAGCCTGAGCGAGCAACCCAAACTCGGGCGCGACGGCAAATGGCAACTAAATCTCTATGACCCGGATGACACACGCGTGGAATTCATGGAGTTCAAGCCGGTGGAAAAGCCCTGCTGCTCAGAATATTCGGGAACGCACCCCGCGCCCTGAGCCCGGGCAGTTTATTTTTTGGTAGTTTCCTCATCCAACTTCACATTTGAAAAAACCGCCGTTTCCAGTGTTGTGGGAGTGTGCGAACACACGCCCAGTCCGACGTAGACGGGATCCTTGAGTGAGATAAATTCCACCGGGCCTACGGCTTTCAACTCTTCACCGGGCTTTCCGGCGTACATGGTGAACCGGCTTCCCTGCCTCACGATCCGCAGTCTCGCGGGTCCATCGAGTTGCGTGAACACCTGGTAGGTATGCTCGTTGGCCGCGCCGCGAAATTGCAGCGAGGTCAACCCACTACCGTGAGAGACCGCGTCGGCGTAGGCTGAGCCGGGTGTCAGGTCCTGGCGAATCATCAGCACCGCCTTGCGATGCTCCACAGTGCTGGTGCCGACCCATTGGATATCTGCCGTGAGAGTGAGATCGCCGGATGCTTGCTTCCAGACGAAATAGAAGGCGTCCGCGTCGTACCAGATGTTGGCGCCCCCGCCGGTGATTCGATATTCGCCCTTCGCGGCGTTGTAAGTCGCGTTGCCCCCCGGCGGCGTCTGACCCACACTGCCCTGGTTTGTGAAAATTCCCAGACTGGGGGTTTGTGCTAAACCAAGGGCGCAAGAAAGTGCCACCGCGATCGCGCAAAGCAGAACACTGGAGCACAGAAAGATGATTTTGCGCTTCATTGCATGATCTGCCTTTCTCCGCGTTCGTGGGCTCCAGATGACTACCGCTGAATCGAATGCAGCGCGGGATAGATTCGACGATAAGTCTGATAGGACTTTTGCATCGTCGAACTGCTCGCCGGGTCCGGAGCGATTCGCGAGACGACTCGCACGACAGCCTCGGACGCCTGGTCCACGCTGCTCCAACCACCCACGCCCACGCCCGCAAGAATCGCTGCGCCATAAGCCGCGCCTTCTTCCGCGGCAAGAATTTCCACTGCTTGTCCGTAGACGTCGGCTTGAATCTGCCGCCAGAGTGGAGATCGCGCTCCGCCTCCTCCCAGCCGGATCTGACTGACGGGAACTCCAATCTGTTCAAAAATAGTGAACGTGTCTTTCAGGCTGAAGGTAACTCCTTCGAGAATCGCGCGCACCATATGTGCGCGAGTGTGAGAGGCAGACAAGCCGACAAAAGCCGCGCGCGCATCGGGATCAAGATGCGGAGTGCGCTCCCCCATCAGATACGGAGCCCAGAACACGCCACCGGAGCCCGGCGGAGCGGTGGCCGCTTCCTCCGATAAGTGGTCGTAGCCGCCGCTCTTATTTCCTCCAGCAACTCCAAACTGTTCGCGGAACCATTTCAACGAGAGCCCGGCGGCCTGCGTCACGCCCATCACGTGCCAGCGATTGGGAATGGCATGGCAGAAGGTGTGCAGCCGGCCTTTGGGATCCAGCGTGGGCCGATCGGTGGCCGCGAAGACCACGCCGGAGGTTCCAATGGTGGCGCTGGCAATGCCGGGTTTGGTGATACCGATTCCGACGGCGCCTGCGGCTTGATCGCCTGCACCAGCGACAACTGGAGTTCCTACCTTTAATCCAGTTTCGGAGCTTCCCTGTTGAGAGATCTGGCCGCAGATTTCCTGCGATTCAAAAAGTTTTGGAAGGAAAGCTTCATCGATGGATGTCCCCTTCAGGATTTCCTGCGACCAGGCGCGTTTGGCGACGTCCAGGAGCAAGGTTCCCGACGCATCCGCCATATCAATGGCGGTCTCGCCCGTCAACCGGAACCGCACATAATCCTTGGGAAGCATGATCTTGCGCACGCGAGCCCAGAGTTTTGGTTCGTGCTCGCGAACCCAAAGGAGTTTCGTCAGCGTAAAATTGGTGAGCGGGGGATTGCAAGTCAACTGAATCAAGCGATCCAGCCCGAACTTCGCCAGCAATTCGTCCGATTGTGCTTGGGTGCGTTGGTCGCACCAGATCAAAGCGGGACGAATCACCTCGCCGGCTTCATCCAGGATCACAGCGCCGTGCATCTGCCCGGAAAATCCAACGCAAGCGATGGCGTCGCCGGAAAGATTTGCATTTTTCAGTGCTCCGCGAACGGCGATCGCCGCGGCGCGCCACCAGTCGCGTGGATCCTGTTCTGCCCAGCCGGGTTGCGGACTCGCAAACGCCGCGTGTTCTTCGGTGGCGGAGCCGAGGATGCGCCCGCTCTCGTCCACCACAACAGCGCGCGTGCCGCCGGTGCCGACATCTATGCCAAGGACTCGGATAGAGCCTCCTCCAAAAACCAAAGTGGCAATACAGATTTTATCTGCGTGTACGTTAACGTGCGTCCTTCTGCGTTTTCCGGCATTTTTTTCGCACCACTATTTCACTGGGTTGGGAGTTGGTTCCTCAATCCGCAAGATGCGATTGAGTCCGTCGCGGTTCAGAGCCGCCGCGTCCACCATCTGCTTTACACCATCTGGCCAATCAATTTCCAGTGCCTCGATGGAACTTGCTGTTCCGAGCCCGAAGTGCACGCGGATATCGGAACTCGAACTATAGCTGGCCCCACTATAAACATCCGCGCGCTGGCGAACACCCGCTGCGGTGAGAAACACCTTTGCGCCAATCGCATCCTTGGGACTTTTTCCATTTCCGACCAGCTTTAACTCCAGCCAACGATTGTCATTTTTCACCACATTGCGCAGCAGCAGAGGCGGCGAATCCATGCAGTTCAGTACAACGTCAATGTGCCCATCGTTGAATAGATCACCGAAAGCCGCCCCACGCGCCGGCACCACCGCGGCCAGTCCGCTACCTGCCGCTGGCGGCACTTCCTGAAATTTCGCGCCGTCCAGATTGCGAAACAATTGCGGGCGTTCCGCCCAGGTGGTGCCCCAGTCCTGCTTGTCCACCTGCGGGTAGACATGACCGTTGGCGATGAAGAGATCCAGCAGGCCGTCGTTGTCGAAATCGAGAAAGGCCGTGCCCCAAGACAGGAACGGAACCGTGGGACTGGCTAGCCCAACTTTGTAGGAAACGTCGGTAAAGCTTGCGCCGCCATCGTTCCGGTAGAGCGTTTTGTAGTCGTCGGAGAACGTGGTGATGAACAAATCCAATTTTCCGTCCCGGTTGTAATCGCCGAGACCGAGGCCCATCGAGGCCTGCTCCCTGCCGTCATCGCTCAAGGCAAAGCCCGATGCGTAGCTGATGTCCTCGAACGTTCCGTCGTGTTTGTTGCGATATAGATAGTTGGTGGTGGAATCGTTGGCCACCGCCAGATCCAGCCAGCCATCATCGTCCACGTCCACAAAAACGGATGAGAGCCCGAACAGGCCCTGCTTGTCGGCCACACCGGCTTTGACGCTTACGTCGGTAAACGTGCCGTCTCCATTGTTGTGGAACAGATGATCGGGTTCGCCGGGCAAGCCGCGCGGGCCACACATCACATTGATGCCGCGAAACTGGCAGAAATTCGGCGGAATCTTCCCCTGGCCGGAGATGGGCGGGTTGTTCACATCGAATTTCACGTAACCCGGAACGAAAAGATCCAGCAGACCGTCATGGTCGTAGTCGCCCCAGGTCGGACCCGTCGACCAGCCACCCAGCGCGACACCTGCCTTTTCCGCCACGTCGGTGAAGGTGCCGTCGTGATTGTTGTGATACAGACGATTTTTTCCGAAGTTGGCAACGTAGATATCCGGCCAGCCGTCGTTGTCGTAATCGGCCACGGCCACGCCGAAACCCCATCGTTCGTTGGCGACGCCTGCTTTTTCGGTGACGTCGGTGAAGGTGCCGTCGTGATTGTTGTGCAGCAGCATCGCACGCGGAGCGGGCTCCTGCCCTTTCATCGCTGCGAACGTGGAGCCATTCACGAGATAGATATCCAGCCAGCCATCGTTGTCGTAATCGAGCAGCGCGACTCCGGATCCCATGGTTTCCAGGACGGTTTCTTTTGCTGGGGTGCCCGAACGATGACGAAATTTGTCCAGTCCCGCTTGTTTGGTGATATCGGCGAAGATCACCGGAGGCGCCATCCACAAAGCCGCCTGCGGTGATTGGGCGGCCCGTCACGTCCTTGACCGCCGGATGAGCGGCGCCGGTTGCTACTCCCATTTGGCCCGGGGCTTGTTTATCGGTTGTTACACGCGCTTCTTGACCCTTGACAGGTGCTCCGCAGAGGAGAAGCCCCAACGCAGCGGCACAGACCGGACCCGCGAAAGCTGCTTTTTGGATGTGCCTATTCGGGCGATCGCTTCGTCTCATATTCCGGAACTATAGCATTTCGCACGAGACCCAATTTGAACCCAGTCTGGAGCGCCGCCCGGATGACTTCCGGAGGCCGCACACTCACCATGCTAGAAAAATCATCTTTGCAGTTTGGGCATTCCATGTAGAATCCCTCTAAGTTCGGATTCGCTCCCCAGGCGCGTTTCAATTTCTGCATCCCAAGCGCGATGGCGGCAGGTGCGTGGTGCAAGGATGAGTTTCGTGATCGGTGGTTTTCTTTTCTCCGCGTTCGGGGTCGCTTGATGTCGCGGAAGAAAAGCACAATCAAGGGCATCCATCTTATAGCCCAGTTAGCCGGCGTTTCCATTGGCACGGTTGATCGCGCACTGCATGGACGCAGCGGCATCAACGAAGTCACGCGACAAAAAGTTCTGCGCACGGCGCAAAAGATTGGCTATATGCCGAATCTTGCGGCGCGGGCGCTATCCACAGCCAAGGCGGATATCCGCATTGGTGTCTGCATGCCCCGGGAAATTCATTTTTTCTACGACCAACTCTGGAATGGAGTGCTGGATGAAGCGCAGCGCGTTGCGCATCTTGGCGTGCAATTCATCAATCGCCCGGTGCATGCGCTAGGCGAGCACGACGCCGAGGCCTTCCAGGATTTAATGGAGAACGGCGTGGACGGTATCATCCTCACAGCGGGCAGTCCGCAGGTTCTTACTCCTCTGATCGACGAAGCTGAAAAGAAAGGCGTTCGTGTGGTTTGCGTTTCCACCGACGCACCCGCCAGCCACCGCTCGAGCATCGTGTGCGTCGAACCGTCGCTTAACGGATTCCTGGCGGGTGAGTTGATGGGGAAATTTCTGCCTCCCGGGTCCCGCGTCTCGGTGGTGGCCGGCATGCTGAAGGCTGAAGATCACCGCAAGAAGACCGACGGCTTTTCCAGGGGATTCCCGCAGAACAATCCCGGAGGCAAGGTAGTCGCTGTTATCGAGGGCCATGAGGACGAGAAAGAGAGCTTCGAAAAAACCGTGGATTTGCTTCGGAGGGTTCCCGATATTTCCGGGCTCTATGTGAACACCGTGAACTGCCTGCCGGTGTGCCAGGCCCTGGAAACCCGAGGGCTGGCAGGCAAGGTGAAGCTGATCGCGACGGACTTGTTTCCAGAGATGTCCGCGTTGTTGCAACAGGGCACGATCACGGCTTCGATTTACCAGCATCCCTATCGGCAAGGGCAGATCGCGGTGCGCAATCTGGCGGACCAACTTGGTCAACGCGACAAACCTTCCCCCGCAGGTCCACCTGAGCCCGGGCGTGGTGATGGCCTCAAATCTGCACCTTTTCCGCGAACTTCGCCAAAGCGAGTCCCAGACGCAGCTGCCTGCCCCAATGAAGCGGGTTGTGGCTTAAGAGTCACCCCTATACCCCCGAAATAGGGGAAATCGTTTGTCAAATGGAAAAAACGCTTGACAAGGATTCAGCATTCGAATAAAAGTTCGAGCAACCGTTAACGTTAACGGATTTTGGGGTGTTAACGTTTCTCCGCGTTTCGGAATTTAACAGGGGTGAACTCTATGACTAGTGCCTTTAAATTTGTTGGGTTGCTTGTGCATTCGATTCGTCGCTCAAGTCTGTTTTTCGGAGCGATTTTGTTTTTCGCTCTGATTGGGCTGCCTTCCCGGTCATTCGCGCAGAACGCCACGATCGTCGGAACGGTCTCTGACCCGACCGGCGCCGCAATTCCAAACGTGTCGGTGGCCATTACAAACACGGACACGGGCAAAACCACCACGATTCCTACTAATGATGCCGGCCAGTATGTTGCGCCGGATCTGCCGGTGGGCCATTACACCGTAAGGGCCACGGCATCAGGTTTCAAAGTCACCGACCGCCAGGGAATCGTCCTGAACGTTGGCGACCGCCTGCGCGTTGATTTTTCGATGACGGTCGGCGCGAAGACGGAATCGATCACGGTGGAAGCCAACCCGATCGCCGTACAATCGGATACTGGTGAAGTCAGTTCCCTGGTGAGCAGCAAGCAGATCACCGAACTGGCTACGAACGGCCGAACGATTTATAGCTACGTGGTGCTGACACCGGGCGCTTCCGGCCTGACGCCGGACTCGCAATTGCCTGTGCCGGTCGGCGGCAACGGCAGTATCAGCTTTAATGGGAACCGGCCCACCCACAATCTTTACCTCCTGGACGGCGGCGAGAACGCGGACCGCGGCGGATCCAGCTCGAACTCCAGCGTCATGCCCTCGATGGACGCGATTGCCGAAACCCAGATCCTGACTTCCAACTACAGCGCGGAGTACGGGCTTTCTTCCGGCGGCACGCTCAGTTCCGTCGTAAAGTCCGGCACACAGACCATCCACGCTTCAGCCTGGGAGTTTTTCCGGAATGATGCGCTTGATGCTCGTGGCTTTTTTAACCCGGCGCCAAATCCGGTTTCTGAACTGCGTTACAACATCTTTGGCTTCAACATCGGCGGCCCGGTGACATTTGGCAAGCTCTACAATCCGAACAAGACGAAGACATTCTTCTTCTACAACATGGAATGGAGAAAGATCATTCAGGGCGGGTCGCCGATCAACACGAAGGTACCAGACCCGACTACGTACACAGGCGATTTTTCGCAGGCAGGGCTCACCCTGGCGCAATTGCACGCTCCGTTCGCATGTCAGGTTTCGCCAGCCATTGCGACTCAGTTTGCTACCGCGGGACAGGCACTCAGCGGCTGCACCCTCACGGATGGCGCCCTCGCTCCCGATACGACGAAAGAGGTTCCGTTCACGAGCGGCGGAAACACCAATCAGATTCCGGGATCCCTCTTGAATCCATACGGCCAGGCATTGCTGACTGCGGGCGGAAAATACGGAGGTATTTTCCCGGCGCCCACTAACAGCAGCGGTTTTTTCAATCTGCCCGTAAGTTCTCCTACGGACGTGCGCGAAGAAATCGTGCGCATTGACCAGAACGTCGGGGATAAGTTCACAATCTACGGGCACTTCGTGGCCGAACAGATCGCCCAGAACTTTGCGACCACCATGTGGAGCGGCGATAACGTTCCGTCCGTCGGAAACACGTTCGGCAACCCATCCTACGCCGGCGTTGTTCACACCGCGTACACCATCAGCCCGACGCTGGTCAACGAAATCTCTTTCAACTACAACGGGAACCGCATCGCAATTACTCCCGCTGGACTGTACACCTCCCCAACCGAATACAGCCGGTTCTTTGACGTTAGCGGTCAAAACGCCGACAACCGCATCCCGTCGATCAACCTCGGAGGCACCACCGGCACAAACTACACCGTCAACTGGATGCCGTGGAACAACATTGCCGACAGCTATCAAATTCGTGACGATGTGTCCTGGACCAAGGGCCGCCATCAACTGAAGTTAGGCGGCGGTTGGCTCCTGTACAAGAAGACCCAGGACTGGTTTAAGAACACCCAGGGCAACTACACTTTCAACGGTTCGTTCACGGGGAACGATTTCGCGGACTACCTCCTTGGCTACGGACAGAACTATACGGAAGACGCCTTGAAGGAAGCCGGCCACTGGAACAACGTCTCCTGGAACCTCTATTTCCAGGACAACTGGCGCGTCAACAACCGCCTGACCCTGAACCTCGGCTTGCGTTGGGATGGAATCCCCCACACGTACGAAGCCAGCAACCAGATGGCGAACTTCTATCCCAATCTTTATAACTTCTCGAACCCGGCGCTCCTCCAAACCGGAGGCAACACCATCGACCCGTCCAGCCCCGGACTTGGGCCTAGCCCGACCGTTCCCGGTCAGGACTTCTACGTTAACGGTATCGCGCAATGCGGTTCTGCTGGCGTGCCGAAAGGTTGCGTCGACAATTCGTGGCTGAATTTCCAGCCCCGCCTCGGCTTTGCCTACGACCTCAAGGGAGATGGCAAGACGGTCATCCGCGGCGGTTACGGCATTATGAACGAGCGCGTTCAGGGCAACGACGTCTACAACAATGCCGGCACGGTTCCTCTCGCTGCCAGCATCAACTTCACGAACGTAATTCTAAGCGATCCCAATACCAGCATCGCCGGCGCCAATTCTGTGGGTATTCCCGTGAACAACGTCACGGGCATGGACAAGGCCAATTATGCCTCGCCGCGCAGCACCCAGTTCAGCTTGGGCGTGCAGCAGGCGATCGGCAAGTCAGTACTGTCGGTGGCCTACGTTGGCACGCAAAACCGGCACCAGAACTACTATACGGAGACCAATCTTCCGGGCTACAGTGCATTGCCGGCCCTTCAGGCGGATCCCAGCAACTACAACGCCGAAGTCCAATATGTCGGCTATCACGGCATCAAAATGTCGAGGAACGAAGCCAACGGCGACTACAACGGCCTGCAGATGTCCCTGCGTGGCACTTGGCTCTCGAGCGATTTGACCTATCAGTTTGGGTACACCTATTCCCACACTAACGATTCCTTCAACAGCGGCGCGAGCGGTGGCGATCTCTACCAGATCTCAAACCCTTATTTGGGATGGAAGTATGACTTCGGCCCCTCTGCTTTCGACAAAAGGAATGTCTTCTTCGCCAACTTTGTCTATGATTTGCCGTTGATGAAACACAGCGACAATAAGTTCGCCAAGGCGATGCTCGGCGGATGGGAAATCTCCGGTATCGTCACTGCCTCCTCAGGAGCACCAATCAACATTGGCCTAAATGGGACCAACGTCTCCAGCATCGTGCCCAACACCTTTAACCGCCCGGACCAGACAGGCACTCCACACGATCCGCATACCGTTGCCGAGTGGTTCGACACTTCCATCTACAGCACGCCGGCTCCCGGCACTTGGGGCAACACACCGCGCAACTCGGTTAGGGGGCCCGGCCGCGACAACTGGAACGTCTCCTTCTTTAAGAACTTCATGCTCAACGAAAATCGGGGGAGTTATCTCCAGTTCCGCGCAGAGTTCTTCAACCTCTGGAACCACACCCAACTCCAGGCCGATACGTTCCTGAATGCTAGCAACGGGAATGATGGCGGCATCGGTGGAAACCTCAACGGCAGCAACTTTGGCCAGATCACCAACGCCTATGATCCCCGGATCGTTCAGCTGGCTCTGAAGTTGTACTTCTAGTTTGCAGTAACCCATAACCGCCCAAACAAAAGCGGCGTGCGGAACACCCCCCGCACGCCGCATATTTTTTGTTCCTGTCTCTTGGTCTGCAACTCTTCAAGTCGCCATTTGTTTATTGATGAATCTTCCCGTCGGCAGACAACCGATTGAGCCAATCCTTTGCGGTTGCCGCATCCGGGCCCTGCTTGTTCGCCAGGAGGAAGTCTCGCAGGATGTTCGCCGCGTCCTCATATCGCCCCGCCGCTGTCAGGCATTGCGCAAGCAGCAACTCCGTTTGGGGGCTCGTACCCTGTGAGGCAGTGTGGGCCTGTTCCGCCAGTTTCAACGCCAAATCATATTGTTCGTGCGAATAGTAGGCCTTGGCCAGCGCCCAATCCGTCTCCCAGGACGCGTTTGGCTGTATCTGAATGGACCTCTCCAGAACCGGAATCGCCTTTTCGTATTTCTTCTGGTTGCACAGCGCCATGCCCAGTCCCGAAAGAATCTGCGCCTGATTCGGTTCCACCTGATCGGCTTTTTGCTAATACCGTCTCCGCCTTTTCCCAATGGCCCTGTCGCAGGTACAGCATTCCCTGGATGTAGAGTACGTCTGGGTTCGAAGGCGCAAGGTTGACAGCCTTGTCCAGCGCCTTCTCGGCTTCATCCAGCTTGCCCTCACGCAACGCCTGCGTGGCTTTGGTGAGCGCTTTCTGGGCATCCGGTGCCAGGATTGGCTTCCCGGGCACGCCCGTGCTTTCGTTGGCCGCCAGTTCGCGCTGTAGATTGATGTCGATCTCCACCTTGCCCGCCATCGAAAGGGAGATGTCCTTTTGAGCGGACTTATAGCCGGCCGCCTCCACCGTGATCGTGAAATCACCCAGGCCCGCAGGGATGAAAAAGGCGCGACCGTGGGAAGTGGAGCTCTGGTCGCTGGGCATTCCATTTTTGTAGAGCTTTGACCGAGCAAGGGGTGGTGATGAGTGCACCGGAAGCGTCCTTCACGGTGATCGATATTTCCGCTCGGTCGCCCCGGACCATGGTGCCCTGGTCCCCACTGTCTTGGCACCGCGCGGGCGAGGCGCAGACGCTCAGCAGGGCGGACAGCGGAACCACCGTGAGAACGAGACGTGACCTTATATTCGGGCTCATGAGCCAACCTTTGGGGAGAGAACCGCAGAGTAGTCTGGGGAACGGTCGCGTCAAGGGTTTTGGAGGGCAGAAACAGAACTGATAAAGTACGTTGCGATGCTCCACGCGATTACAATATTTCTGGAAAGGCTCGGGAGACTGGCGCTGTTCTCTCTAGCCCTGACGCTTGCCCTTGGTCCCGTGGCCAGGGCGCAGGGCCCCAGTCCTGCCCGGGCGATGGCACTCCAGCAGGAAGGAAAATTTGCGGGAAGCGGAGCAGGAATGGCGAGCCTGGATCACAGCGAACCCCAACGATGCGGCGGCGTTCGCCAGCCTTGGCGTGGTGTTTCTCGCGAACAGAAATATGAAGATGCGGCCGCGGCTTACGTCAAAGCGCTGGCACTGGATCCGAAACTCCCCGGCGTGCAGATGAATCTGGGTCTCGCGGAGTTCAAGGGCGGCAAGTTTAAGGGTGCCATCGAGCCGTTGAAAGCCGCGTTCGCGGCCGATCCGCAAAGCCTGCAAGCGGTCACACTTCTGGGCCTCAGCTATTACGCGTCTGGGGATTTTCCAGAAGCCATCCAATATTTGCAGCGGGCCTCGCAGGCTGATCCGGCGGATGGCGAACTCCACAGGGTTCTGGCGCAAAGCTGCCTTTCCGCAAAAAACTTCGACTGCGCCTTAAAAGAATTTAGCGCCATTCTACAGCAGGATCCGAATTCTGCAGCCGCTCACATGTTGACGGGGGAAGCGCTTGATGGGCTGGGGAGAACTCCAGAAGCCATCACTGAATTCGAAGCTGCCGCCAAGGCGGATCCCAAGGCGACGGACATTCACTTTGGGCTCGGCTTTTTATATTGGAAGCTGCGTGAATATGATGACGCGGCGCGCGCGTTTGAGGCGGAATTGGCGCTTGATCCGGCAACGCCCAGGCGATGGCCTATTTGGGGGATATCGAATTAAAGCGCGAAAACACGGAGAAAGTTTGCAATTGCTCGGGGAAGCGGTGCTGCGACGGCAAGACATTCGCATTGCCTATTTTGATTTGGGCGTGATCTACACGGCCCAGAGGAAGTATCCGGAAGCGTTGGACGCCTTGCGGCGAGCGGAGATGCTCGATCCGCAACGTCCTGATGTCCACTATCGGCTCGGCCGCCTCTACCAGGCCATGGGCAATTCGGTAGAATCCCAGAAGGAGTTCGACCGCGTCAAAGAGTTGCACGAGAAAACGGAAGAAGATGTAGCGAAGAAGATGTCCGGCGGTAGCGCGGCTCCAAATCCAAAAATGTAGCCGCGCGCGATTGGTAGCTTCCTTAGCGCGTTCCTGTGATGATATCCACCGTCAGCTGATCCAGCCGTTCATAGGGTAGGCGCTTCTCGAGCATCGCGTCCTTGTCGAATGCTTTCGCCAGCAGCGCATTTGCAGCCTGCTTGCAATACTTTTTCGTCTCTGGCAAACCGTTCGGGCCGCTGGAAATATCTTTCAGGATGGTTTGAATTTCCTTGTCGGCATTCCAGCGCGCAGCCTTGTCTTTCAGGATCAGGTAGGTCCGCATGCAGCCGCGGGCAAAATCCTTCACGCCTTCGTAGTCCTCGGTGCGGTAAGCGTGGGCGTCAAAGTGGCGCGGCCCCTCGTATTTTACGTCTTCGAGAAACTTCACCAGCCAGAAGGATGCTTTCAGACTCGCGGACCCGAAGCGCAGATCCTGATCGTATCGTCCGGGCGCCTGATCGTTCAGGTCAATGTGAAACAGTTTGCCTGCCTCCCACGCCTGCGCCACGCCGTGCATGAAATTCAGGCCGGCCATCTGTTCGTGAGCGAACTCCGGATTTACGCCCACCATTTCCGGATGATCCAGGGTCGCAATCAACCCCAGATAGTGGCCGGTCGTGGGCATGTATATGTCGCCGCGCGGCTCGTTGGGCTTGGCCTCCAGCGCAAATTTGTAACCGTAACCGCGATCCAGGCTGTATTCACAAAGAAAATTGATCGCTTCGCGTAGCCGTTTTACGGCTTCGTCCGCACGGCGGCAAGCGTCGGTTTCCGTGCCTTCTCGCCCGCCCCACAGCACAAATATTTTTGCGCCCAGTTCGGCGCCCAGGTCCATGGCGCGCATGGTTTTTTGCAGCGCATACGCGCGGACTTCGGGATCGTTCGCGGTGAACGCGCCATCCCGAAATACCGGGTGGAAAAACAAGGAGACTGTCGCCATGGGCACAACCAGGCCATGGTCCCGGCAAGCCTTTTGAAATTCCTTGACAATGCAGTCGCGCTCGGCGGGCGAAGCGTCGATCGGCACCAGATCGTTATCGTGAAGATTCACGCCCCAGGCTCCTGCGTGGGCAAGCAGGGCCACAATCTCCGTTGGCGGCATCGGCGGGCGAACAAAATCGCCGAAGGGATCGCGACCTCGATTGCCTACGGTCCAAAGTCCAAAGGTGAATTTATGTTCTGGGCGCGGCAGTAAGGAACTGGAGCTGGAGTCCATGAGCTTATATCTCCCTCGCGAGATTCAAACATTCGAGCAAGCGATTGCTTCGGTCGCAAATTGCACCGGCCACCCAAGCAACCCGCACCAGGGTCGCGTTGAAAGGCCGTTTTTTTTCTAGTTTCCGCCAACCGGAAGACAGCCCCAACGTGCCTCTTCAGCACCCCAGAGGCGAAGAGAACGGAAAAACGGGGCAAGGGGAACCGGGCCGAACATACGCGAAAACCTAAAACGTGTACGTTAACGGTCAAGTTATAGTAACATATGCCCGCTTGCCTGCAACTTTTTGATTCTTACTATCGGAGATTTTAATGACCCTTGCCGCGTTTCGTTTTCGCTCCCGCCTCACGCTTTCATGCGGGCTGGCGATTCTCTTCTTCTTAGGGTTTGGTGCGCAAAGTTTCGCCCAGCAAACGCCGCCTTATCGCGACGACAAGCTCCCGGTTGAGCAGCGGATTGATGACCTTTTGGGGCGCATGACCCTGGAAGAAAAGGTCGCGCAGATGGAGGGCGCCTGGGAGAATCGCGATTTTCACAAGGACCCACAGACGATGTTTGTGGACGACAAGGGAAATTTCATGCCGGAGCGCGCGGCCGTGCTGCTGAAAAACGGACTGGGAGAAGTGTCGCGGCCCAGCGAGCCGATCGTCAATCGTGGACCACGCGCGATGGCGGAATTCACGAATACGGTGCAAAAGTGGTTCCTCGAGAACACACGATTGGGCATCCCCGTTCTATTCCATGAAGAATGCCTCCACGGCCTGGTGGCGCCGGGCGCGACGTCCTATCCGCAAGCGATCGCGATCGCTTCCACCTGGGACCCCGGCCTAGTGCAGCAAGTCTTTTCGGCAACCGCCGCCGAAGCGCGTTCCCGCGGCGCAGATCGGTGCCTTGCTCCGGTGCTCGATCTGGCTCGTGATCCGCGATGGGGACGCACAGAAGAGACCTACGGTGAAGATCCTTACCTGGTCACTCAAATCGGCGTTGCGGCGATCCGTGGATTTCAGGGGAACACACCCAACCCGGACAAGGCCCATGTGTTTGCCACCGCAAAACATTTCGCCGTTCACGGGCAGCCAGAGGGCGGCACAAACGTGGCGCCGGGCAATTATTCGGAGCGCGTGGTCCGCGAATACTTCTTGAAGCCTTTCTATTACGCCATAACGGAGGCCGGCGCGCAGTCGGTGATGGCGTCCTACAACGAGGTGGACGGCATTCCTTCCCACAGCAACAAACATCTTCTTCAGGGCATTCTTCGCGAGGAGTGGGGCTTTAATGGCCTGGTGGTCTCCGATTATTTCGGCATCGCGGAATTGATCCGTATTCATCACATTGTGGACACGAAGGAAGCGGCCGCGCGAATGGCGCTGGATGCCGGGGTAGATCTGGAGCTGCCCTTCGCGGATGCGTACGAGACTCTGCCGGCGCAGGTAAAACAAGGGTTGATTGCGGAGTCCATGATTGACCGCTCGGTGCGCCGCGTCTTGCGGCAGAAATTTCAGGCTGGATTGTTCGACGACCCTTTCGTGGATCCTGAGAATGCGGAAAAAATTGCCAATAGTCCGGAACATCGTGAACTCGCGTTGAAAGCGGCGCACGAAGCCATCACGTTGCTTAAGAACGACAATCAACTGCTTCCACTGGCGAAGACAAAGTACAAGCGCATTGCTGTGATTGGCCCTAATGCTGCGGATGCTCACCTTGGCGGTTACAGTAACAAGCCCGGAAAAACTGTCAGCATCCTGCAGGGCATCAAGGATAAGATCGGACCGAACACGGAAATTGTTTATTCCGAGGGTTGCAAGATTACGGAGACTCTGCCGGATTGGAACGCGGACAAAGTTGTCTTGGGAGATCCTGCGCTGAACGCGAAACGCACGGAAGAGGCTGTGAAGGTGGCGAAGAATGCGGACCTGATCATTCTTGCGCTGGGTGACAATGAGCAGACTTCACGCGAGGCATGGGCCCCGGAACACCCTGGGGACCGCGATAGTCTCGAACTGCTAGGCAACCAGGACGACCTGGCGAAAGCAATGCTCGCGCTCGGAAAACCTGTTGTGGTGGTTTTGCTGCACGGGCGGCCGAACGCCATTAATTATCTAGCCCAGAATGTGCCGGCCATTGTGGATGGCTGGTACCTCGGCGAGGAAGAAGGAACTTCCGTCGCTGACGTGCTGTTCGGAGACTTCAATCCCGCTGGCCGCTTGCCGATCACTGTTCCGCGTTCGGTCGGCCAGATTCCTACCTACTACTATCAGAAACCTTCGGCCAAGCGAGAATCGCTCGGCTCGACAACGCTGCCATTGTATCCGTTTGGTTTTGGTTTGAGCTATTCCAAATTCGAATATTCCAATCTTCGTTTTTCGCAGGACCATATCGGCCCACAAGGTTCCACGAAAGCAATCGTGGACGTGAAAAACACCAGCGGCGTGGCTGGGCAGGAAGTCGTCCAGCTCTATATTCGCGACGAAGTAAGCTCGGTTACGCGGCCGGTGAAAGAGTTGCGCGGTTTCCAGCGCATTTCGCTCGCCCCGGGGGAAACAAAATCGGTGGAATTTCAGTTGGGGCCCGATGAACTTTCGTTTCTGAATCGAGAGATGAAGCGCGTCGTTGAACCGGGCACGTTTGATATCATGGCGGGCGGCAATTCGGTGGATCTGATTCACGCGAAACTCACTGTCGACGCGAAGTAGGCGCCGGCTTCGCTAAATTCCGTGAAGCCAATTCGAGAAGCACATCATTCATAACCTGGCAGTTCGGTCCTTCCAAGGAATCGCGCGCGAATGAACGGACCAAACAAACGAAGGTCGTATGCGTGCAGAAGTAGCCATTTCAGGGCCGCCGCATTTGTGATCTTCGCATTTTGCGGTTTTATCCCGCTGGCCAAGGCGGTTGGCCAGGACTCTTATATCGAAACTTCTCGTGGAACGGGAGACTTTGCGCTCATTGATGCGCAAAGCGCCGTACCCATATTCGTGGACGCCGGAGATTTTCCGGGAGTAGCACGCGCGTCTGTGAGCTTGCAGGCGGATATTCAGCGAGTCACAGGCCACATGCCGGCCGTCATTAGAGCCTCGGGCCAACTTCCAGTGCGGGTCATTCTGATCGGCACTCTTGGAAAAAGCGGCATCATCGATCAGCTCGTCGAGAGCCACAAGCTGGATGTTTCGGCGATCGTCGGAAAATGGGAATCCTTTGTTCTGCAGGTAGTTGAAGATCCGCTGCCTGGGATTTCCTCCGGACTGGTGATTGCGGGTAGCGACAAGCGCGGGACCATTTACGGAATCTATGACCTCTCGGAGCAAATCGGCGTTTCGCCGTGGTATTGGTGGGCGGACGTGCCCGTTCGCCACCAGGATGCGCTCTTCGTTAAGCCCGGCTCACATATTCAGGGTCCGCCAAAAGTAAAATATCGCGGCATCTTTCTCAACGACGAGGCGCCATCTCTCTCCGGATGGGTCAAAGCCAGATACGGCGGCTATAATCACGAATTTTACGAGCAGGTCTTCGAACTCCTTTTGCGGCTGAAGGCAAATTATCTCTGGCCGGCCATGTGGAACAGCGCTTTCAATGAAGACGATCCCTTGAATCCCGAACTTGCCGACGAATATGGGATCGTCATGGGCACTTCGCATCACGAGCCGATGTTGCGCGCTCAGCAGGAGTGGAAGCGCCATGGCACCGGCCCGTGGGACTACACGAAAAACGCCGAGGTCTTGAGCGAGTTTTGGACGGAGGGCATCGAACGCAACAAAAGCTTCGAGAGCATCGTAACTTTGGGCATGCGCGGAGACGGCGATATGCCCATGACGGAAAGCGCTAACGTGGCCTTGCTGGAAGAGATCGTCGCGCAGCAACGCAAAATCCTGGCCGCGCACATGAACAAGGATCTCTCGCAGGTCCCCCAGGACTGGGCGCTCTACAAAGAAGTGCAAGCCTACTACGAGAAGGGGATGCGCGTCCCGGATGACGTGACGCTCCTCTGGTGCGACGATAATTGGGGCAATATCCGTCGCCTGCCGACTCCCGAAGAGCGCTCGCGCACCGGCGGTGCCGGCATTTACTATCACTTCGACTACGTCGGCGATCCGCGTTCTTACAAATGGATCAACACAAATCCGCTGCCAAAAATCTGGGAACAGATGAACCTAGCGTATCGCTACGGGGCTGACCGCATTTGGATTGTGAATGTTGGCGATTTGAAACCCATGGAGTTCCCCATCGAGTTTTTCCTTAGCCTGGCCTGGAATCCGGAGCGTTGGCCGAAAGAAAAAATCGCTGAGTTCACAAACCTTTGGGCGGCGCGGGAATTTGGATCGCAGTATGCACCCGCGATTTCGAACCTACTTTCTCAATACGCCAAATACAATAGCCGGCGAAAGCCGGAGTTGCTGGAGCCAGGCACTTTCAGCGTGACGAATTTTCGGGAAGCGGATCGCATCCAGAGCGAGTGGGAATTGCTCGCGCGGCGCGCGGAAGCGCTGGAAAAGGAATTGCCCGCCGGTTCGCGTGATGCATATTTTGAGTTAGTGCTCCATCCCGTGGAAGCTTCTGCCATCGTGAACAAGCTTTATATTATGGTAGCGAAAAACCGGCTCTATGCCAGCCAGGGCCGCGCTTCCACGAACGACCTTGCGGAGCAAGCGCGAGCGCTATATCAGGCGGACGCGGATCTTTCCGCGCGCTACAATCATGACGTCGCCGGCGGAAAGTGGAATCACATGATGGATCAAACCCACATCGGATACACCGGCTGGCACGATCCCGACACCAACACCATGCCGGAAGTGAAAGAGCTCCGCCTTCTTTCCGCTGCTCAAATGGGAGTTGCCATTGATGGCTCAACTCTTTCGTGGCCAGGAGCCTCGACGGAACCAGCACTCCCAACTCTGGATGCTTTTAATCAGCAGCGTACTTTTCTGGATATTTTCAATCGCGGGTCGGCCCCATTCGAATTCACTTTGAGAGCTAACCACCCCTGGCTGAAAGTCAGCGAACTGCGCGGCAGAGTGGAAAAAGAAACACGAGTCTGGGTCAACGTCGACTGGAGCGTTGCTCCAAAGGGTGTCTCCACCGGCACAATCACCGTTTCTGGAAACGCGGGTCCCGGGGTAAGCGTGAATGTGAACGCGTTCAATCCCGAATCGCCGGCGCGCGAAAGCATTACAGGATTTGTGGAGAGCAGGGGTTTTGTGTCCATCGAGTCCGCCCATTACGCCGCTAATGTCAGCGCGGGTCCGACGCGTTGGGAAGAAATCCCGGATTTGGGCGCCACGTTATCTGGAATGAGCGTATTTCCCGTGACTTCTCGGAGCGCCGCGCCACCGTTGAATTCCCCTCACCTGGAATACCGCGTGTACTTGTTTGATTCCGGCGAAGCACAGGTGCAAGCCACTCTTTCGCCGTCCCTGAATTTCGTTCCGGGACGCGGGCTTCGCTATGCGATTTCCATGGACGACGATCCCCCGCAGGTAATTGATTCGCTTGCTGTAAATACCACGGAGAGTTGGTCGAAGGCGGTCGAAGACAGCGTGCGCAGAGTTACCTCGAAATATGAGGTACGGAGCCCGGGCTATCGCGTGCTGAAATTCTGGTATGTCGATCCCGGGATTGTCCTGCAAAAAATTATGGTGAGCTTTAAAGAAGTTCCGGCGACGTATCTTGGGCCTCCGGAGAGCTACTCCGCCGGAATGCCGAGCCGGATTGAAAAGCCGCAATGAATTTCTTGCGGTGATTTTGAAGGAGGATTAGGCGTGGCGATGTTCTGGAAAACAGCTCTACGGTCAGTCTTTGCGGCCGCTCTCCTCTGGATGGGCAATCAGCCCGCGCTTGCGCAAAAACCCGACCCAACTTCTTCGCAGGCGCAACCATCGCAAGTTGCGCTGACGTTCGACGATCTGCCCTCCCATGGCCCGCTGCCGGAAGGGCTTTCCCGCGTGGACATTATTAATAGCATCATCGCTGCCCTCAGGGCCGCCAACGCGCCGCAGGTCTATGGTTTCATCAACGCAAAGAGCCTGGCGGAAGAACCCGGTACCGGCCAGGTTTTGCAGCTCTGGCGAGATGCGGGCTTCCCGCTTGGGAATCACACCTATTCGCATATGGATCTCGACACCAATTCCCTTGAGGCTTTCGAAAAAGACGTCCTTGCGATTGAAGCCACACTTCAGAAATACGGCGCCGGAGAGGACTGGCACTGGTTCCGATTCCCGTTTCTTCACGAAGGGGACACCGCGGAAAAGCACCGCGGGATCGAAGCATTTCTGAAAGCACGCGGATATCAAGTAGCCGAAGTAACGCTGAGTTTTAACGATTACGCGTACAACGAGCCGTATGCCCGCTGCCTCGCCAAGCATGATGCGCCGGCGATCGAACAGCTCAAGCAAAGTTACATGGATGGAGCGGCGGAATCGCTCGAACGCGGACGGAAAATTTCAGACCAACTCTATCACCGGGGCACCAAATACATCATGCTTTTGCACGTTGGCGGTTTTCAGACCGTGATGCTTCCCAAGCTGCTCGATCTGCTGAAACAAAAAAACTTCCAGCTGATCACCCTGCCTGAAGCCGCCGCCGACCCCATTTACAATGTGGAACCGGCGCTGGCCGCACATTGGGACAACCTGTTTTCCAACCAGATGATGCAGGCTCATCACCTCGCCCTTCCAGAGCAATCCGGAAACGCCCTCGCCAAGCTGAATGATGTCTGCCGCTGAACACTTGCGGCTGAAGTTTTGCAATTGTAAAGAAGCAGGAAAACTGTAAGTGATTATCGGCAGTCTGCTGAAGCAGTTTACGCGCTGACGGTATCGCCCACGTGGATCGTGCCCGCTTTCAGAATCTGCGCGCGCAGCCCTCCGCGATGGCGGAGCGACTTCACGACAGGCTGTTTAGTGAGCGCCTCCAGATGATTGCACGGCTCGCAAAGACGAATGCCCCGTATGAGTACGTCACCGATGCGGAATTCACGGCCCACCAGATGATTCAGCGGCACGCCGCGCGTCACCAGGTTGCGCCGCAATTCGCCGGGCGCGATTTGAACTTTATATTCGGTTTTAATCGCATCGATAGCTTCGGCTTCGATGAGCGTTAACTCGAAGTCCGGCTCAGGCTTGTAGAAGGTGCCTTGCTTGAGCGCGTACCGATCCCCTTCGAGGCCAACTCCGGGAATAGCGCGCACCTCACCAACCGCATGCAACGCTTCTTTGGGGCCTGCTGCAATGTGAATCGAGTGAATCGTTCCAGTGAACATCCTGCCTCCGCAGTTGGTCACTAAAATACCACGCCACCCAAACCGGCTCAAACCGTGAAACTTTCCGAATCGCAGAACTTTCCCCAGAAAGGCTTAATGTCGGGTACGCGAAGTCTTCCAGAAAATGCTCGTACCGATTTGATCAGAATTGTCGGGAATACGGCAACAGAGCTGAGAGAGAAGCAAGATAGGTTGAGCGACCCGACACATAGGTGACAGATCGTACCGGACACATAGGTTACACTTTTCTCCCTTTTGGGGAGGGAGTGATGCCTTGGAAGGAGTGTTCGGTCATGGATGAAAGACTGCAGTTTGTGGCTCGCCGGCTAGCCGGCGAGGGGATGGCGGAACTTTGCAGGGAGTTCGGGATCTCCCGCAAGACGGGCTATAAAGTCTTCGATCGCTATCAGCAATGCGGGGTGCAAGGGCTGACCGATCGCAGTCGTCGCCCCTATCGGTACGCCCACCAACTTCCTTTTCAGGTGGAAAACTATATTTTGAACGTGAAGCGCGAGCATTCCAGTTGGGGTGCGCGAAAGATTCGCGAGCGCTTGATTCGCAGATTCTCCGGCATTCCTGTTCCGGCCAAGAGCACCACCCACGCCGTGCTGGATCGGCATGGACTGGTCGAACGCCGCGGTCGCGTGCGTCGACGCGCACAAGGAACCGCTCTATCGTTGGGGCAACGTCCCAACGAGTTGTGGTGCACCGATTACAAAGGCGAGTTCTTGCTCGGCAACGGCCACTACTGTTACCCGCTCACCGTCACCGATCATGCCAGCCGTTTTCTGCTCACCTGCGAGGGTCTTTCCTCCACCCGCGAAGACTTCGCTTTTGCCGTGTTTGAGAGGCTTTTTCAGGAGCGCGGCCTGCCCGCCGGCATCCGCAGCGATAACGGTGTGCCGTTCGCTTCCGCGCATGCTCTGTTCAACCTGAGCAAGCTCGCCGTGTAGTGGCTGCGGCTGGGCATCGGCATCGAACGCATCAAGCCGGGCCATCCCCAGCAAAACGGCCGTCACGAACGCATGCATCTTACCTTGAAGAAAGAGGCCACCAAGCCCGCCGCTGGAAACTTCCTGCAACAGCAGGCCCGCTTCGACAAGTTCATCGAAGTCTTCAACCACGAACGCCCGCATGAAGCATTGGACATGAAATGTCCGGCCGAGGTCTATCAACCTTCCGCGCGCGCCTACACGGGTCTGCCCGACATCGACTGCCCGGTCCACGACAAGACCATCGTGGTCACCCGTTGTGGCCGAATCTGCCTGGGCAGCAAGAAAATTAATTTCAGCCAGGTCTTCGCGGGTCAAGCCATCGGCATCAAGGAAGTGCACGACGATATCTGGCTGGTTAGTTTTATGGATTATGATCTAGGATACTTCGATCTGGAGACCCGTGTGTTGGAACCGCTTGAAAATCCCTTTGGCCCAAAAGTGTTACCCATCTAGCCGGTACATTCTGTTAACCATGTCTCCGGGTTGGACCCGGTAGGATATGGTAGGCCCGTGGGGACTCGAACCCCAGACCTCTACCGTGTCAAGGTAGCGCTCTAACCAACTGAGCTACGGGCCTGCAACCTACTAAGAATATCACGCCTCCGCCCGGCTGAGAATTTCGTCGATTGCTTGCAACTCCTGCTCAGACTCGGGGCGCCACGCCGTTCCCAGTTCCCCCAGAGAGCGCTGCGTCACTTCCCAAGGCCCCCCGGCAAGCGCTTTTCGCAGCGCCTGCCACTCGTCTTTCACATTGCGAATCTGATCGCCGCTCGCATCCGCAACCAGCGCTTCGATTGCCTTGGGTGCGGACCCGTATTCCACCTCGAAATCTTCGTGCAGATACGCAGGCAGAAATTCCTGCAGCGCCGGATAGTTTTCTGGATCAAACGCATGCTTCTTGTGATCCTCGTGAGTCATTCGCGCGCCTCCGGATAGGTGGCCAGCACGTAGAAACTTTCCGGACCATCGGCGCGCAAGACGATTACGGCGCTCATGCAATCCACCGTGGCATCTTCGCCGCGCCGCAAACTTCGGCCGACCACTCTTCCAGCGTTATAGTGCAACGCCAGATTCGCGCGCGGGTATCCCCGGCGCATCCAGTTCTCCACGCGGCCGCGTTCCGCCTTCAGTCCTTCCCCAACCACTGTTTCCGCGGTTTCCCGGTCTGTCCAGGTGGACGCCGCGGAAATGTTGCGCTCGCGCTGCAAGCGTTCGCGCAGTTGCGCATCGGTACGCGCCACGTGCCGCTGCAGGGTGTGTCCGCCGCGCTCCTCGTCGCGCGACAGATCGTAGCGATTCGTCGCGCGTGGAATTGCTTCCCGGCTTGTGCGTTGATTTTCGCTCTGCGAGTGCTCCGGTGGCGGCACCGGCCCGCATCCGGCCACCCCGGCGCAAATCGCAATAAATCCAAAAAGCCAGAGCGCCCCGCGCCACTTCCAATTCCGAATTTTTCTCACCGATTTAGCCCCGGTATTCCACACCGCCGCCGTCACACGGTCCCGCGAGTATACGAAAACCGCCACCAAGCCGCACCTGCTTCCGTGGTTGTGACCCCGCCAAACCGGGTGCTATTCTCGCATTATGGCGAAGCTTCCAGATACGGCTCCGGAAATTGCGCAACCTTCGCTCATCGCGCAGCCCGGCCGAGAATTTGAGGCTCTGCTCGAGGTCAGCGAAACGATTGCCCAGCAACGCGACCTGAAGGCTCTATTCCGTGAGCTTTCGAATCGACTCCACGACGTGTTGCAGTTCGATTTCCTCGGCATGGTGCTCCATGATGCCGCGCGCGGCACCATGCGTCTGCACATTCTGGTGACGCAGCAACCCATCGAAAAAGAATCAGCGGAAGAATCCCCGATCGCGAATTCCCCTTCGGCCTGGGTTTTCGAAAATCAGCAACCCTTCGTCACCCAGGACACTTCCAAAGACCCGCGTTATCCCGAATTCATGCAGAAGTTGCAAGCGTCGGGAGCGCATTCCGGCGCCATTGTTCCGCTTACCACGGCCCACCATCGTCTGGGCACCTTGGTCTTCGGCCGCTTCGTTCCGCAGGGCATCAGCGAGGCCGAAATTCAATTCATGAAACGCGTTGCGGCCCAGGTGGCGGTGGCCGTGGACAACGCGTTGAATTTCGAAGCCGCCGAGGCTTATCAGAAACAGCTGGCGCGCGAACGCGATCGTCTGCAAGTGCTGCTCGAAATCAACAATCTTCTGGTCAGCACGCGCGATCCTGCCGCCGTTTTCAAAGGCATCGTCTCTTCGCTCAAGCCCGTGCTGCAGCATGACTACACCAGCCTCGCCCTGCTCGATGCCGCCTCCGGCCTGCTGAAAATCCATTATCTGGATCTTCCGGGAAACCCCTCAGTGGCCAGAGCTGAAATCACCGTACCGCTCGGTGGCTCCCCCGCCGGCCAGTGCTTCGCTAATAGCCAGGTGCTCATCTCGCGCGGAAAAGAGATCGACAAATATCAGCAGGACTTTTTGCGCCTGCTGCGCGAACAGGGCGTTCAGGCGATTTGTTGCGTCCCGCTGATCACCCACGGCCGCACCTTTGGCACCATCAATCTCGCCAGCCGCAAGTTCGACGCCTTCACGCCCGCCGACGTGGAACTCATACAGCAAGTGGCGGCGCAGGTGGCCATCGCGCTGGAGAACGCACTGGCATTCAAGGAAATAGACGCCCTGAAGGACAAACTGGCGGTTGAAAAGCTCTATCTCGAGGAAGAAATTCGTTCCGAGTTCAATTTCGAGGAGATCATCGGCGAAAGCGCAGCGCTGCGGCGCACGCTTGCGCAAGTGGAACTTGCAGCGCCAGCCGGCACCACGGTGCTGATTCAAGGTGAAACCGGCACCGGAAAAGAAATCATAGCCCGGGCGATTCATAACCTCAGCCCGCGGCGAGAACGAACTTTCGTCAAAGTGAACTGCGCTGCGATTCCTGCTGGCCTGCTGGAATCCGAACTTTTCGGGCACGAACGCGGCGCCTTCACTGGCGCGCTCGCACAAAAAATTGGCCGTTTCGAATTTGCGGACCGCGGCACGCTTTTCCTTGATGAAATTGCGGATCTACCGCTTGAGTTGCAGCCAAAACTGCTGCGCGTGCTGCAAGAGCAGGAATTCGAGCGCCTGGGCGGCAATCGCACGCAGCGAGTGGATGTGCGAGTCGTCGCAGCCACCAACGGAGATCTCGCCCAGCTTGTCGCCGACCGCAGATTCCGCAGTGATCTTTTTTACCGCTTGAACGTTTTCCCCATCCTTGTGCCGCCGCTCCGCGAGCGCCGCGAAGATGTGCCCCTGCTGGTGCGCTATTTCGTGCAGACTTTCAGCCGCCGCCAGAACAAAACCGTCGAATACATTCCCTCCGATGTGATGGACGCGCTGGTCAACTACTCCTGGCCCGGAAATATTCGCGAACTCGAAAACCTGATCGAGAGGGCCGTCTTGCTTTCCGGCGGCAACGAACTTCGTGTTCCGCTGGCCGAACTCAAAGCGGCAACTACCGCTACAAACACAGCTGCGGCGTCCTACGCCTACCTTAATCCCGGTTCCCCATCCCCTCCCACGATTCCGTCCTCTGCGCCGATTGCCACGCTGGTGGACGCTGAGCGGCAGCATATCCTCCGCGCGCTGCGTCAAACCAAGTGGCGCATCTCCGGGCCGCGTGGCGCCGCCACGGTGCTGGGCATGAAGCGAACCACACTGCAAGCCCGCATCCGCAAACTCGGCATCAAACGTCCAGTGTGACCCCTGCTGTCGAATGCGCCATGCCCACTTGGATTGCCCAAAGGACTGTGCTCTTCTACTAAAGTAGACCGATGAAGACGCTGCCAAACACGAAACGGTGTCGCTCGCTTGGCGTGATATGCCTAATCGCAGCCGTCGCCTTATTTCCGTTTGCGGCGTCGTCCTTCGCGCAGTTGCCGGTGGTTCGTTTTGTCCGCGACCCGGATCCCGCGCCGGCTTTTCAGCTGAAGGATCTGGACGGCAAAGATCTCAACCTTGACGCTTCCAAAGGAAAAGTGGTCCTCCTGAATTTCTGGGCCACCTGGTGCGGCCCTTGCCGGGAGGAAATTCCAGGTCTGATCGCTTTGCAGGACCGCTACAAAGATCGCCTGCAGATTATCGGCCTGGTAGTAGATGATGACGACGAAAAGGAAATCCGCGGTGTGGTGGATGCGGAAAAAATTAATTATCCGATAGCACTTGCGGATGGAAAAACTCGTTTCGAGTATGGCGGTATCGCTGCGCTTCCCACCGTGTTCCTGATCAATGCCGACGGCCGGGTGGTCCAGAAGCACGTCGGCCTGTATAATCCCGCCCTCTACGAGACCGAAGTGCGCGCCCTTCTTGGCCTTCCCGTGACCGCGAAGGTCGAGACGTTTCAGGATGAGGGCGACATTTTCCTCAAACATGCCGATCGCGCCAAAATGCTCCCCGGCGTGGACATGACCAAACTTTCGCAGGACCAGCGCGACGCCGCGTTGCACAAATTCAACGCCGAGTCCTGTGATTGCGGTTGCAAATTCACGCTCGCGCAATGCCGCATCTATGACCCGGATTGCCAGATCAGCCAGCGGCGCACCGCGGAAATTGTTAAGAAAATCTCCGCTCCCGTCTCGGAACCGCCCAAGGCGGATGTCGCTCCTGCCGCGCCTGCGTCAACTACACCAACTCCCGTTGAATCCGCCAAGCCCTGAATCGGGATCACTTCTCTGAGCGGAATTCTTATTTGTGCAGTAAATCTGTAGCTACGGTAGTCATCGCTTTCACGCCCGTGCGAATCGCCGGCTCCGGAACCGGCGCAAACTCGCTCGAATGCGGCCCCGGGAGCCGCGTTCCCTTTTCCTGCGCCTCTTTCCACTTCACGGGATCCGTCGCGCCCAGCCAGAACATCGAAATCGGCGGCTTGGGATCCTCCAGCGCGAACAGGCTGAAATCCTCGCTGGCCATAATCGGTTGACCCGGCCAGACGTTTTCTTTGCCCAGCGCCTTATCCAGCGAGACGGCCATGCGTTGCGTCAACGCGGGATCGTTGATCGTCGCTGGCACGGCGTCTTTTGCGATTTCAATGATGGGTGCGCGCTCCGCTGGGATTCCCGCCGCTTCGGCGATTCCGTTGGTGATCCGTTTGATCGCCGCAAGCACTTTTTCGCGCTGCGCCGGCGTCATCGTTCGCACCGTCAACTGCAGGTGCGCTTCGTCTGGAATAATGTTGTGCTTCGTGCCCGCGTGAAAAGAGCCGACCGTCACCACCGTCGGCACCTGTGGATCGGACTCCCGGCTCACAATCGTCTGCAACGCCATCACCAACTCCGCGCCAATGACGATCGGATCTTTCGTGACATAAGGCGCAGCTCCGTGTCCGCCGTATCCTCGAATCGTTATGTCGACCGAATCCGCGCCTGCCAGCATCGTTCCCGCGTGCCATGCCACCGTCCCGGCCGGCAGAAACGAAGAATCGTGCAGAGCAATCACGTAATCCGGCTTGGGGAATTTAGTATAAAGGCCCGCGCGCAGCATTGCCGCCGCGCCTCCAACGACTTCCTCGGCTGGCTGGCCGATCAGTACCAGCGTGCCGCTCCATTGATCTTTGGTTTCTTCCATCATTTTTGCCGTGCCCAAAAGCACGGTCATATGCAGATCGTGCCCGCATGCGTGCATCACGCCCACTTCGCCGTTCGGCTTCTTCTCCCGCACTTTGCTCGCGTAGGGTAAACCGGTGTTTTCCGTTACCGGCAGCGCGTCCATGTCCGTGCGAATATAGAGCGTCGGCCCCGAACCGTTACGCAGCACCGCCACCACGCCATACGCGCTGCTTCCGTCTTCGTATCTTCCAAAGTGGTCGGTTACCTCGTAGCCCATCTTCTTGAGCGCCGACGCCACCATCTCCGAAGTGGCTTTCTCCTCAGTCGAAAGCTCTGGATGCTCATGCAGGTACTTGTAGGTTCCCACCCAGTCGTTGATGTTGCTGTCCACCTTTTGATCCAGGTTGGATTGTGCTGCGACCGGCAGGCCGACTCCCGCTAGAATTGCCGACACTGCGAATAATAAGATTCGTCTCATGTTCATTCAGTTCTCCAGATCCGTGAGCATTCTATCAAAGCTAGAGGCCGAACCAGATTCCGATCTGCGCGCACCCTTTTTCCTTGCCCCTTTCCGCGCGCCGGTCTAAACTCCGGCGACTTGTTACGTCATCCTTGATCCTTCAGGAGTTTTCTATGAATCGTCGCGTGTGGCTTTTGTTAATCGCACTTGGTATATCTACGGTTTTCACCGTTCGAGGGGCGTTCTCGCAAGGCGAGGCGCAGTCGAAGCGCCGCGTCATTAATCTTCCCGATAAGCCGGCCCAGGCGCCATTCAGCAATGCGATTCTAGCGGGGGACACGCTCTACCTTGCCGGGAGCATCGGTCTCGATCCCAAGACCGGCAAAGCTCCCGAAAAAATTGAGGATGAAATCAAGAATCTCTTCGACAACTACAATTCGGTGCTGAGCACTGCGGGAATGACCATGGACGACCTGGTTTACGTGCAGGTTTTCTGCTCCGATCTTTCTCTCTACGACAAATTCAACGCCGCTTACCGCACCCGCTTTTCCAAGGATTTTCCGGCACGTGCATTCGTTGGCGCTGGCTCCCTTCTGCGCGGCGGCCATTTTGAAATGCAGGCCATCGCAGTCCGTCGCTAGGTTGGGGATCCCCGCAAATAGCGCCGGCGATAGTGTGACGAAGGCTCCGGCCCCCAGCACCGGCAGTAATATGGCCAAATATGGGCAATAGCATTTGTCCATTTATGGGCAAATGACTGAAATCGCGTCGATCCCCGTCCGCTCAATCTTGCTAGATTTTTATAACTCCCAATAAACAAAAGCTTTAAATGTGAATGGATTTAAATCCCCTTTGGCCCCGTCCTTGCCCACTCCTAAACGCGAGCCCGAATATCTATGCTTAGAATCACTACTGAAACCAAACGAGGGAAACTCTTCCTCAGCGTCGAGGGCAGTCTCTCCGGACCCCGCGTCGCAACCCTGGAACAATGCTGGCGCGAACTTTATGCCACCTCGCCGCGTCCCAAATTCTTTGTCAACCTGTGTGGCGTCAGCTTCATTGACAACGCCGGCAAGATTCTCCTGAAAGAGATGCACCGCCTCGGGGCAGAACTCCTTGCCGAAGGCTGCCTCAATCAGGCAATCGTCACCGAAATAATCTCCGCCGGAGATAAGACCACCAACCGCGAAACAAAAGACGGCGAGTCCTCAAAAGGCTCGTCCATTATTTTCTACATCATCTTTTTCAGTCTGCTCCTGTCGCCGACTTTCTCTTTTGCCCAGACGCAAACCCCTTCGTTGTCCGCGACCGCGCCGGATGGGGTCCTGAAGCTGACCCTGCAGCAAGCCGTGGTACTGGCTATCAAGCAGAATCCAACGCAACAGATCGCGGTCCTCAACGCTGCCGAAAGCGTCCAGGACAAAAACATAACGCGCTCCGAACTGTTACCGCAGGCAAATCTGCACGTCGCGGACTCCGCGAATCGCGTAAACCTGGTCGCGCAGTTTGGCGGCAACGTTCCGCCTACGTTTCCGTTCCCGGAACACATCGGGCCCTATCAGATTTTCTCCGCCGGCCCTAACTTTGGCAGCAGTGTCATAGATCTCTCGCTCTGGACACGCTACCAGGCGGCCCGCAGCAACGTGAATGTCAGCAAGGCCAACAGCCTCTCCACACGCGAGCAAGTGATCCTGTTGGTTGTCTCGCAATATATCGGCACGTTGCGCGCCGCTGCCAATGTGCAGGCCTCCCGCTCCCGTGTGGATCTTGCGCAGGCGCTCTACGATCAGGCCGCCGACCTGCAAAAAGAAGGCGTTGGAACCGGCATTGACACGCTCCGCGCTAACGTGGAACTCCAGAATGAAAAGCAACGCCTCATCGAAGCGGAAAATGACCGCGATGCCTCGCTCTTCGGTCTCAGCAAACTCCTGAACCTCGACCCGCGTCAGAAAATCGACCTCGCCGATTCCCTGGCCTTCTTCGACACGCCTCAGCCCGACGTGGACTCCAGCATTGACAGCGCCCTTGCCACCCGCGAGGAATGGAAATCCATCGTAGCGCAGGAAAAATCGGCCAAGCTGGATAAACAGTCGTCGCAATATCAACGCCTACCTTCTCTCCGTTTCGACGGCAATTGGGCCTATCTCGGCACCTCCACCAGCAACGGCATTCCCACGTATCAATACCAGGCTTCGTTCAACATGCCGCTCTTCACCAGCGGCCGTATTCACGCGGAAGTCGTGAAAGCCGATCTGGAATTGCAAAAACTCGAACAACAGAAAGATGACATCCGCAACCAGATTGCTCTCGACGTTAAAACCTCGCTGCTCAATCTGAATTCCGCGCGCACGGAAGTGCAGGTGGCTAACCTCGGCGTGCAGCTTTCCCAGCAGGAAGTGGATCAGGCCCGCGACCGTTTTCAGGCCGGCGTGGCCAACAATATCGAGGTCATTTCCGCCCAGGATTCGCTTTCCCGCGCCAACGACAATCAGATCGCGGCGCTCTACCGTTTTAACCAGGCCCGTGCCGACTTCGCGCGCGCCGTTGGCCAGATGGAAAAAACTTACGCGAAGTGAGGACCCATGAGTGTTGAGATCGAAGTTGGACTGGAAAACGCGGCGAAGATGAAAGTTCCTGCGCCGGAAACGCAAAGGCTGGATCTTGAGCCGGACAAGCTCATCAGTTCCAAGCTCCGCACGCGCCTGATTCTTGGCGGCGCCATTGTGCTTGCGGTCTTCCTCGGCCTCTATTTGTACTTCCACAACCGGGAAACCACGGACGATGCCCAGGTGGACGGACACATCACGCCAATCGCCGCGAAAGTCTATGGTCGCGTTGGCAAAGTTTTGGTGAAAGACAACCAGCCAGTGAAAGCGGGACAGGTGACCGTGCAACTGGAGCAGGGAGATTACCAGGCCGCACTGGATGAAGCCAAAGCGGAGTTGGCGTTGGCCGAAGGCGAAGCGCGTTCAGCGGGAGTAGACATACCGCGCACCAGCGAAAATTCCGCCAGTGACACTTCCAGCGCGAATGCCCAATTGTCCGGCGCGCAGGCCGATCTACTGCGCGCGCAAGCGACGTACGAAGAGTCGCAAACCGCGGACCTGGCCTTTGCGCAAGCCAACGTCGAAAAAAGTCAGGCGAATGCCCAGCTTGCGCAGGCCGACCTTGCCCGCTATTTGCCGCTGATGCAGCGCGGAGAAATTTCCAAGCAGCAATACGACGCGGCCAAGGCCAACGCCGATGCGACAACCAGCGCGCTTCACGCCGATGAACAAAAACTCGCGCAGGCCAATCGCAACATTGAAATCTGCCGAGCGCAACTCGATGCCGCCAAAGCGCGGGTGCAACTGGCTGAAGCCGGTGTCGCCAGCGCTCATGCGGATACCAGGCGCGTAGCCATGCGTTCCGCGGACGCGCAAGCCAAACTCGCCAAAGTGGATCAAGCACGCGCCAAGCTGGACGCCGCGCAGCTCAACCTCAGCTACTGCAACATCGTCGCTCCCGTGGATGGCGTGGTCACCCACAAGCAGGTCGAAGAAGGCCAGATTATCCAGCAAGGCCAGGGCTTGATGGTGATTGTTCCTCTGCAGGATGTCTGGGTCACCGCAAATTTTAAGGAAACTCAGTTGCGCAAGATGCGTGCTGGCCAGAAGGCTTACATTGACGTGGACACTTACGGAAAAACATTCCCCGGACACGTGGATTCCATCTCTGGCGCGAGCGGCGGCGTTGTCAGTCTGCTGCCTCCTGAAAATGCCACCGGCAATTTCGTGAAAGTTGTCCAACGATTCCCGGTAAAGATTGTGCTCGATCCCATTCCTGCCGACGTAGCGGTTTTGCGCCCGGGCATGAATGTGGATGCAACTGTAATCACCAAATAAGGCAGGCCTGAGAAACGTAGACGACTATGATCGAGAAATTCATCCATAAACTGCGCATGCCGGACGGCTCGATCAACCCCTGGGTGATCGCCGTCACCGTTACGCTCGCAACGTTCATGGAAGTTCTCGACACCTCCATCGCCAACGTCGCCCTGCCGCACATCGCCGGAAATCTTTCCGCCAGCCCAGACGAATCCACCTGGGTGCTCACCTCGTACCTGGTTTCCAACGCCGTTATTCTTCCTCTCTCCGGCTGGCTTTCTTCATTGCTCGGACGCAAGCGTTTCTACATGGGGTGCGTGGCGATCTTCACACTCAGCTCCTTCTTGTGCGGTTTCGCCGCCAGTCTGGGCATGCTGGTTTTCTTTCGCGTCTTACAAGGTGTCGGCGGCGGTGGATTGCAGCCCAGCGAGCAAGCGATCTTGAACGACACATTCCCACTTTCGCAGCGCGGCATGGCGTTCGCCGTTTATGGCATCGCCGTGGTGGTTGCGCCGACACTCGGACCGTGGCTCGGCGGCTGGATCACCGACAATTTTTCCTGGCGCTGGATTTTCTATATCAACGTTCCCGTCGGCCTGCTCTCGATGGGCCTTACTTATTTCCTCGTTTCAGATCCGCCGTACATGAAGCGCATCAAGGTCAGCGACGGCTTCCGTATCGATTACATTGGCCTGGGCCTGATCAGCCTTGGGCTTGGCAGCCTGCAGATCATCCTCGATAAAGGTCAACGCGACGATTGGTTCGATTCCGGTTTCATCCGCCTGTTCGCGGTTTTGATGGTCATCGGAATCGTCGGGGGCATTATTCGCGAGTTCAAAGCCAAAGAGCCGGTTGTGGATTTCCGTATGTTGAAGGATCGCAACTTCGCCATTTCCACCCTGGCGATGTTTTTCCTCGGCTTCGTTCTCTATTCCAGCACTGTGCTTATCCCGCAGATGTTGCAGGAATTGATGGGCTATCCCGCGGAGCTAGCCGGCCTCGCCCTTTCGCCTGGCGGCGCCACGATCATGTTCTGCATGCCGCTCGTCGGCTTCCTGGTTTCCAAAGTGGACACACGCTATTTGATCACCTTTGGTTGTACAATTTCCGCCTCCGCCCTTCTGGTGATGGCTGGGTGGAATCTCTCTCTGGACCTGAATCACGCGATTCTCGGCCGCGTGTTGCAGTCGTTCGGATTGGCGTTCCTCTTCATTCCCATCAACGTCACCGCCTTCGCCTATGTTCCGCGTGAGAAAACAAACATGGGCACCGGCATCATCAACCTCGCCCGTAATATCGGCGCCAGCGTCGGCATTGCTACTGTTACAACTCTGTTAGAGCGGCGTACCCAACTCCATCAGGTGCGTCTAATGGATCATGTGAACAGCATGAATCCTGCTCTTCAAAAAACGATGACTGGCCTCGGCGCCGCCTCAATCGCCGGGGGCTCTTCTGGCCCGGGTTCGGTCGCCCAGGCACACGGCATGCTTTTCAATATGATCGAGCGGCAGGCCACCATGTTGGCCTTTGTCGACAACTTCAAACTCCTGGGGGTCATTTTTTTCGCCATCATTCCTATCTTCTTTCTTATGAGGCGCCCAAAGATGGGCGGTGGCGCGGTACCGGTGCACTAGAGAAACTTTGTAACCATTTCCTGCGTAACGACTCTTATGAAGCTACTTGGGGGGACCAAATGGCAACGCAAGTGATCAATCCAACGCAACTCACCGAGCAGAAGTTGATTCGTGCTGGTCAGCGAGGCGATTCTCAGGCCATCGAACAGTTGTTCAGCCGTTATCATCGCCAGTTGTTTCAGACCGCCCTTCGCGTACTAGGAAATGCCGAAGATGCGGAAGATGCCCTGCAGGACGGGCTGCTTTCCGCGTACCGGAACCTCAAGCGTTTTGAGGGCCGCTCGCAGTTTTCCACCTGGCTCACGCGCATCGTCATCAATGCCGCGTTGATGAAGCGCCGCAGCGCCAAATCTCGCCCGGCGGTCTCGCTCGACGAAACGCACCATGAAGACGAGCTTCCTGCCGCCGAACGTTTTGCCGACGACGGCCCCACTCCGGAGCAGGTGTACGCCGGAACGGAAATTCGCGAGATGATCAACGAAAATCTCGACGAACTTTCTCCGCTCCTGCGCACCGCGTTTCTTCTTCGCGAAGTCGAGGGTTATTCCACCGGAGAAGCAGCCAAGAAACTCGGTGTCACGGAAAACACGCTGAAGGCCAGGCTGTGGCGCGCCCGCCACCAGCTTGCCGAACGCCTCGGCCGGCGCCTCCGCCGCATGAAAGACGGCATATCGAACTCGAACGTTGGCGACGAAGCCTGCAGTTACTGCTAACAGCACCCACTTCGCGGCGCAGAAACTCCAAGTGTTTCTGCGCCCCAAATTAAAAAGCTGGGTTTAATTTCTAAGTCCTAAGTAGAACGTGCCGCCACCCACCCGCTGTCATCCTTCGGGCCGCGCCTTATGCGGCCCGAAGGATCTCAACTATTACTTCCAGCGCAAACTATCTCACCTTCGCGCTGCCGCATACCTTCCCAGCACCCGAAGTTCGCTCGTCGCATCCCGCGCTTCCTTCAACGCCTGCTCCAGATTCTCCGGTTCATCTGCTTCCACATCCAGAAAAAACTGGTATTCCCACGGGCTGCCGTGGATCGGCCGACTCTCGATCTTCAGTAAATTCACTCCGTGATTCGCAAACGGCTGCAGCGAAGCCAATAGGGCTCCCGGTTTGTGTGCCAGCCGCATCGCCAGCGAAATCTTCCGCGCATCGGGGCCGCGAAACTTCCGCGCTTCTTCCGGTGGAAGCAATAAAACAAACCGGGTGAAATTCTCCGCGTTGTCCTGAATGTTTTCTTTCAGGATCACCGCGCCGTAATGCACGGCTGCGCGGCGTCCCGCAATCGAGCCGGCGTGTTTATCGCCCAGCTCCATCATCTCGCGCACACTGCCAGCAGTGTCTTCTGCCGGCACGCGCTTCACTTTTGGATTCGCGGCAAAAAATCGCTCGCACTGCGCCAGCGCCATCGGGTGCGAAGCCACCGCTCGCAATTCCTCCAACTGCGCCCCAGGCATGCCCATCAACTGGTGCTCGATCGGCAGTATCGTTTCCCCGCACATCTCCAGCGGACTTTCGAGCAGCAAATCGTAGACGCGGACCACCGAGCCGGCCAGCGTATTCTCCACTGGCACCAGTAAAGCGTCCGCGGCTCTTTCGGCGATGGCCGCAAATGTCGCGTCAAATGTCGCCCGCGGCACCGTCCGAATCTCTTCGCCCAAAAGTTGCACCGCCGCTGATTCGCTGAACGCCCCCGGCTCGCCCTGAAACCCCACGCGCATTTTCCTGAAATTCAGTTCCGTCATTCGTGTCCCTGCCGCGCAATTCCTCCGCGTCTTTCTTCCTGGCGTTATAATTATTCTGCAGTCCGCGGAGGTAACCGCATGATGACACAAAAGCGCCCGCAATCGAGTGAGTACGCTCCTAACTTCGCCACCTATATTTCGCAGGTGCCCGATGGGGATTTTCTAGAAACGCTGGAAGCGCAACGCCAGAAAATGACGCGGCTTCTCGCGCCGCTAACTGAAAAACAGGCAGATTTTCGTTATCAGCCCGAAAAATGGTCCATCAAGGAAATCGTCGGCCATATCAATGACGCTGAACGCATCTTCGCCTATCGCCTGCTCCGCATCGCCCGCGGTGACCAGACTCCGCTCGCCAGCTTCGAACAGGACGATTACATCAAAACCGCGAATTCCTCGGCCCAGAAACTTTCGAGCCTCCTCGAAGAGTTCGGCGCCGTCCGCAACGCCAGTGTCACGCTGATTCGCTCGCTCGACGATGCCTCATTTTTGCGGCGCGGCACCGCCAGCGGCAAGGAAATCTCCGCCCTCGCACTGGCCTTCACTATCGCCGGCCACGCGATCCACCATCAGGCCATCCTGGAACAGCGCTACCTCCCGGCCTTACCTACTGCCTGACCGCGCGTCACATCGGCCCGGGCAGATCGTCATCCTCTTCCAACCGCCAGCGGGCATCCGTAGTCCGGTCCAATGGTTCACCGCCCATTAGCCCTGCTACGTCCGAAGGCACTGGGGTCGGTTCTTCGCGTCTCGCGAACGATTTTGCATAGATGGGCCAGGTCAAATAAAACAGCAGCACCGTGGCCAGCGCCAGAAACAGGCCTCCTCCAATTACGGAAACCGTCCCCGCATTCAGCGGACTCACGATCACCTGCGCCAGCAAATAACCGCCGCAAAACAGCAAACCTGCTTCCGCGAACAAGCCTAGCCCGCGAAAGGTGTGGGGTGAACTCCCCAGCACCGCCAGCGGCGTATGACTCCGCAGATGCACCGTCCCCGCCCGTGTTTCCCTCATGGCCATTGTTCCTTTCGCATTCGTTCCGCTGGTTCCGTCTCAGCCTCTTCCCGCAAAAAATTCAGATAGGAAAACACCACTGAATGCTCGCGTTTCTCCATCGGGCTGCCGCAAACGCACATGCGTTTCTCCAGGCCCCGCTCTTTCGCTGTCGAAAGGGCAGTTAGCCCGCAGGCCCGGTTTACACAGTGCCAGTACACTTGCATCTTTCAAAATTCCCCGGCCCCACTGTTAATAATAGAGTAACGACTTTAGGCGAACCACGGAGGGAAGGCCGTGGCGCTTATATATAGCAGTGGAGAAGCTAATGTAAAAGTAAACTAATAAACAATGCCCGGAATTTCGCTGGATTACGCTGCTTCTGCGATCACAAGCCAGCGCCATTCCGTTTTTTCCGAACTGAAACACTCTGTCAATCGCCATGCGATCCGTAGCCAACGCAAGCGCGTCACCGGTCTTTGTTTCATGGTGCCGTTAGGTTACAGAACGATAATCACTTATTGGGTTTAGACAAAAGTTCCTTCCCTCCGACCTCTATTTCAGCGTGCCCATTTGCATTCCCGTTTCGGTCCCTGCTTCTCCTCACCTTCGCCTTCGAGTTGCCCCCCTCTTCCGGCCACTGTTACAATTAACTTTTCGCGGGATCAGGCCGCGCCCCACGGGGCAATTCCGTCTGTAATTTCCATCATTGCCCAAAACTTTTTTTGCGTCCGTGGCGCAGTTTGTTTGTTGGGAAGGGAGATTTCGAGTGGCGAAATATGATGTGGCAATTATTGGCAGCGGGCCTGGCGGTTATGTAGCCGCCATTCGTGCCGGCGAGCTTGGACTCAAAACCATTGTCATCGAGAAGGATCCATTTCTCGGCGGCACGTGTCTCCACGTGGGTTGCATCCCCACAAAAGTTCTTCTTCACCACGCTGATGTCTACGATCACTTCAAGAACGCCGCCGAACTCGGATTCGATGTCCAGGGCGTGAAAATCAATTGGCCCAACATCCTGGCCCGCAAATCCAAAATCGTCACCAAGCATGCCAAGGGCATCGAGTTTCTCTTCAAGAAAAATAAAGTCGAATGGAAACAGGGCTGGGGGAAATACGAAGGCCCGGGGAAAATTAGCGTCGAAAAAGACGGCAAGCGCGAAATCATTGAAGCTGGCGCCATTTTGATGGTCAGCGGTTCAGAGGCCAAGTCGCTTCCTGGCATTGAACCGGATCACAAAATCATCGTCACCAACCGCTCGATCCTCGAACTGCCGGAAATACCCAAGACCCTCATTGTTATTGGCGCGGGCGCCGTCGGCGTTGAGTTTGCCTCCATCTATAACTCGTTCGGTTCGCAGGTCACCATCCTCGAAGCTCTTCCGCGCGTCGTGCCCGTGGAAGACGAGGAAATTTCCACCGAGCTCGAAAAGACCTACAAGAAAAAGGGCATTGCCGTTCAGACCGGCTGCATGGTGGACGGCGTGAAAAAGGACGCCAAGGGCGTCTCCGTCTCCTTCAAGGATAAAGACGGCAAGACGCAAGCGCTGCAAGCCGAAAAGTTGCTCCTCGCCGTCGGCCGTAAGCCCATGACCGAAAATTGCGGTCTCGGAAAATCCAAGGCCAAGCTGGATCGCGGTTTCGTTCTGGTCAATCAGTTCATGGAAACCGAGGAACCCGGCCTCTACGCCATCGGCGATATCGTCGCCGGACTGCCGCAACTCGCGCACGCCGCCATGATGGAGGGCATCGTCGCCGTCACCCATATCGCGGGCAAACCCACGCATGCGATCAACAAACTGCGCATTCCCAATGCCACGTACTGCGAGCCGCAGATAGGCTCGATCGGGATGACTGAGAAGCAGGCGCGTGATGCCGGCTATGCCGTGAAAATCGGCAAGTTCCCCTTCGTCGGGAACAGCAAGGCCACCATCTTGGGTAATCACGGTGGCTTCATCAAAGTCGTCTCAGAAGAACAGTACGGCGAAATCCTTGGCATCCACATCATCGGGCCGCTGGCCACCGAAATCCTCGCCGAAGCCGCCGCGGTCCTGAATCTTGAGGGCTGCATCGACGACATGATGAACATGATCCACGCCCATCCCACGGTCTGGGAAGCTATGGGCGACGCCTTCGCCTCGGTCCGGGGACTGCAAATTAACGTGTAGGGGGAGAAGCAGATAGCAGCGAGCAGATAACAGGTAGCAGGAGGCGCACACTCTCGCCTCAAATTACAGATTTCCGCAGCCAAATATTCCAGAAATGCATGCTTGCTGTCACGAGGTACCGAGGGATTCCTGCTCGCTGCTAGCTGTCATCTGATATCAGCTCCATCTCATGCCCCCACTTCACATCTGCGACCTCGGCCTCCTCTCCTGGTCCGACGCCTATGCCCTGCAACAACGCCTCGTCGCCGCCCGCAAGGCCGATGCTATCGAAGATGTACTGCTTTACTGCCAGCATCCGCATGTGCTCACGCTCGGCCGTAACGCCAGTCAGAAAAATCTTCTCGCCTCCGAAAATGTCCTCCGCCAGAAAGGGGTCGAACTCCGGGAAACCAATCGTGGGGGCGACATCACCTATCACGGCCCGGGCCAGATCGTTGGTTATCCTATTCTTAATCTGGATCGCATCCGCCGCGACGTTCACTGGTATGTCCGCACCCTGGAAGAGGCCATGATCCGCGCCTCAGCCGATTTCGGCGTCACCGCTTATCGCATTTCCGGCAAGACCGGCATCTGGGTCCAGCCTCCCGCGGAAATCCCCGAAGAAAAACTCGCCGCCATCGGAGTGCACCTCACCCGCTGGATCACCTCGCACGGCTTTGCCTACAATGTCGCCACCGACCTTCGCTATTTCGACATGATCATCCCCTGCGGCATTCCCGACCGCAAAGCCACTTCTCTCGAGAAACTTCTCCACCGCAGCGTCACCCTCTACGAAGTGAAACCCCGCCTCACCTATCACCTCGCCGACCTCCTCTCCCTCACTCCGCACGAGATTGCCTTGAGCGAATTACTCGAATCACTCCCGGCACTGCCAATTCAGTAACACATCCATTCCTTGCTGCGTGATTTGGATCCGTCGCAAATGTAGGACCCGCCTTCCGAGGCGGGCCGTGCAAGCTACTGATGCTTTGCGCTTTCCACGTTTCTTCCGTTTGGCCGCTGTACAAACCAAAGAAGGCCGAGCAAGCCCGGCCCCTACATGTTGGTGTTGGTTATGTCAGCCAAAACAGAAAAGCCCCGCGTGAAAATCTGCACGCGGGGCCATTGATGATTTTGAGTTTTAAAGCGGACTACCCTCTCTACTTCATCCCGCCGACCCTGAAAATAATCGCGTGGTCGATTTCGCTCCGCGACGCATCCGCGTCTAGCAACGCGTTGAACTCCGCGGAGATCGCATCCTGTTCTTCCTGGCTTCGTTTGTTGCGGTCCGCCATATACGCTGCCCGGATTTTTTCCATCGAACCCAGATCCTTCGTCGCGTACCAGATGTAGTGTGTGAAGTCTCCGTCTGTCCGCACATCTTCCACGGAGAAGCCGTACGCCAGCACCACGCCATCCGCCACCAGTTTGTCCAGTACCGGCTGGTTGTACTTTTCCCAAACCTTCCGCAGCTCGGCGCCCTTCCCGGGTTTCGCCTTTACGAAGTTGTAGCGCGCCCATGGCAATGTATTTGCCGGCAGGTCGCCCTTTCCGGTGACGAAGATCAGATCGCGCGTCACGAAATCGTGCGTCTTACTTACATCGGCGATCTCCATCATCCGTGCCGTCACACCGCCAGCCGGTGTGGCCCCTTTCTTTGCCGCGCCCGCTTTCATTGCCTCTTCATCCAGTCTTGCGATCTGTGCCCGCATCGCCGCGTCCACTTTTTCCACGCCACCCCAATCCGCCACCGTGTACCAGATCATATGCGTAGCGTTTCCGGGTATCCGCAAGAGCGGAGTCTGCACTCCCCAAGCCAGCACTACGCCCTCCGTCATCAATTTGTCGCGCACTGGCGCGCCAACCGTCTTCACCAGTTCCAGGAATTGCGCTTCCTTGCCGGGATTCACCGTGTACTCATACCAGAACGTCAGCGGCTGCATCTTCGCTTCCTGCGCCACCGCGGAAATGCTCATCATCGCCATGACCACGAAACACAACAGCAATTTCTTCTTCATTTTTAATTCTCTCCTTGGACGAACGAGTATCGCCTGCGCGGGAATATTTCTGATTTGCTCATGGTGTGAAAGCTCAAACGTTGGGCAGGCGTGCGACGTTTGCACTTCCGAAGGGGCCGACCTGCGTCAGAATGCTTCAGTTTGTAGCACCGCAATCCGTACACCGTCAAGCCAGGGACAGGTTCTCTTGACAATCTTTCTCGCCTTTGCGATACTAAACCATATGGTTAAGTATGAAGCCTCTCTTGATTCCACCTTTGGCGCCCTTGCCGATCCCACTCGCCGCGCCCTCCTCGCCTCCCTGATGCTTGGCGAAACCTCTATCTCTGATCTTGCCGAGCCTCATCGCATGTCCCTTCCCGCGGTTATGAAGCACCTTCGCGTCCTCGAAAATGCCGGCCTCGTCTCCCAAAAAAAAATCGGCCGCACGCGCTTCTGCAGTCTCTCGGCACATCCCTTGAAACAGGCCGACGATTGGATCGCCAAATACCGCCGCTTTTGGGAAAGTGTCTTCGATTCCCTGGAACGCTATATCAACGAAAATCCTCAGGCGGATAATCAGAAGGAGAACAAATCATGGCCACCACGCAATCGCAACCGCAGCACGCCCTCGAAATAAAGCGTACCTTCGCGGCTCCCCGCGAACGGGTCTACCGCGCCTGGACCGACGCCCGCGAATTTGCCCTGTGGTTCCACCCCTCCGCCGATTACACCACCGTGATCACGCGTCTCGACCTTCGCGTCGGCGGAAAATACTCGCTGGAAATGCATCACAAGGAAGGCAGGGTCAGCCGCCTCAGCGGCATCTACGAAGAAGTCCGCCCGCCCGAAAAACTCGTCTTCACTTGGCGCTGGGAAAAAGACGAAACCGCTACGGAATCCCTCGTCACCGTTCTCTTCACAGACCTCGGCGGTTCGACAGAAGTCAGCCTCACCCACAAGCACTTCCTCTCCGCCGATGAACGCGACAAGCACAATCAGGGCTGGCTCGGTTGCTTCACAGTCCTCGAATCCTATCTCTCCGAGTAGCTCCCATTTTGTAGGGCCCGTCCGCTGCGGCGGACGGGCCACCCCTTCTTTATGCCCACAGCGTCTCTGCACTAGCCTTTTCCGTCTCCGCAGTCCCCTTCTCCAATTCGCCAACTGCCCCGCTTCGCCGTAAGATAGACACCCGGACATACCTCCGGAGAAACGCCGAACATGCCTGCCACGCAAGCAGCCTCTAAAACCAAACTTTCCCGCCAGCAATATCTCGACCTCTACTATTACATGCGCCTCAACCGCGAGGTCGAAGACACCATGACCCGCCTGTTCCGCCAGAACAAAATTGTGGGCGGCCTCTATTCCAGCCTCGGCCAGGAAGGTATTTCCGTCGGCAGCGCCTACGCCCTCCAGAAAAAAGACTGGATGGCGCCCATGATCCGCAATATCGGCGCGCTGCTTGTGAAAGGTGTTCCCCCGCGCGACATCTTCACCCAGCACATGGCCAAGTACACTTCGCCCACCCGGGGCAAAGACGGCACCAGCCATTTCGGTGACCTCGAAAATCTTCATATCGTTTCGCCCATTTCCATGCTCGGCGATCTCATTCCGGTCCTCACCGGTGTCGCCATGGCGGGACGCTATCTCGGCCAGAAAATCGTGGCCATGACGTGGATCGGCGACGGCGGCAGCTCCACCGGCGTTTTTCACGAGGGCATGAATCTTGCCGCCTCGCAAAAGGCCGCGTTCGTTTTGATACTGGAAAACAACCAGTGGGCCTATTCCACTCCCGTGCGCCGCCAGGTACCCATCGAAAATCTTGCCGACCGCGCCAAAGCCTATGGAATCGCCAGCTATATCGTGGACGGCAACGACGTCGTGGCCATGTACTCTACCGCGAAGGAAGCCGTTGAGCGTGCCCGCTCCGGCGAAGGCCCCATCCTGATCGAAGCAAAAACTTTTCGCCGCCGCGGCCATGCCCAGCACGATCCCGCCGAATACGTTCCCGCGGCACAGCGCGAATATTGGGAAAAGCGCGACCCCATCACCCTCTACGAAAAATTCCTGATCGCCGAAAAACTCCTCGACCCCAAAGGCAAACGGGAAATTGAGGAAAAAATCACAGCGCTCCTGGAAAAAGAACGGGAGTTTGCTGAAAATTCACCTGCGCCGCCGCCGGAATTCGCCGCCACCGGCGTTTATTGCACCGGTGACGACTGCCACAAGATCCGCCCCAAGTGGGAGCGCCCTGTCTCTGAAGTAACGCCGCCAAAATCCAGCGTCGAGCCGGTCTGGGCCGTCGAGGGCTTCGGCCGTGGCAAATCCTCCTCGCGCGAGAATGCCCCAATCCATTTCGGGGACACCCAACCCGTCGCCAGTGGCGCCGAGGAAAAAGCGAAATCCACGAAACCAGCGGCGAAATTTCCCGACCGCAAGCCTGCGCCCGCGAAACCGGCGGCGCGCGGAAAGGGCCGGAGGTAGCCATGGCCCAGATCACTTTTCTCGAAGCCATCCGCCAGGCCATGTTCGAAGAAATGGCCGCCGACCCCAGCGTCGTCTTGATCGGCGAAGACGTCGGCGTTTACGGCGGCGCGTTCAAGACTAGCGAGGGCTTGCTGGAAAAATTCGGCTGGGAACGCGTGATTGACACGCCCATCAGCGAGAGCGCCATCATCGGCGCGGCCTGCGGCATGAGCTATCTCGGCTTGCGTCCCATCGCCGAAATGCAATTCATCGATTTCATTGCCTGCTGCTTCAACCAGCTCACCAATTTTGTCGCCAAGGGGCACTATCTGTGGAACGCACCCGCGCCCATCGTCGTCCGCGGCCCGTCGGGCGGCGGCGTCCACGGCGGCCCATTCCATTCCTTAAGTCCGGAGATGTATTTTCTCCACACGCCCGGTTTCAAGATTGTCTATCCCTCCACGCCCTACGACGCCAAGGGCCTGCTCAAGTCCAGCATCCGCGACAATAATCCGGTCCTCTTTTTCGAACACAAATTTCTCTATCGGCGCATCAAGGAAGAGATTCCCGAAGGCGATTACACCGTGCCGATAGGCAAAGCCATCGTCCGCCGCGAAGGCAAGCACCTCACCATCCTTTCCTACGCGGCCATGATGCACACTTCGCTGGAAGCCGCCGAAGCCCTCGCCAAAGAGGGCGTCGAAGCCGAAGTGATCGATCTGCGAACCCTGCTCCCCCTCGACGAAGAAACCATTCTCCAGTCCATCCGCAAAACCAACCGATGTCTCGTCGTCCACGAAGACACAAAAACCGGTGGCATCGCCGGTGAAATCGCCGCGATTCTCTTTGAAAAAGCCTTCCATGATCTGGACGCCCCTGTCCTTCGCGTCACCTCTCTCGACACACCGGTGCCCTATGCTCCGTCCCTCGAGGAAGCCTTCCTTCCCAACACCCAAAAAGTATTCGCCGCCGCCAAAAACCTCGCCAAATTTTGACCATGACGACGCTTTTCAACCCCCGTTGTAGCGGACGCCTTCCGTTTGCCCGCCGAAGCCGCTATCGCGAAGGCGGGAGGCGGGTCGCTTCTTATTTACTTCATATCTATATACCTTATTATTTAATTTAGGCCTCGCCGTCCTCCCCTTTCTACTCACTCAAAAAGTTACTAACCGATTCACCTCACAGCTCTCGAAACTCCATTCCACGCGCTCCCTTCTTTTTAAAATAAGAGCGAGGGGAGGCGCGGTACTTCCCGCTCGTTTTTTCCCGCTCATCCGCGTCGCGCTCCAGTTCCTTCGCGATTCAGGGCTCCTTGGGATCTTTCGACTCCGGAGGCTTTACACTGATGAAACATCTATCCGCACTTCTTGCCACCGTCTTGTTTGCCGGGGCACCCCTTTGCGTTCTCGCAAGTCCCGGCGGGGGCGCGCGCGTCTCGGGACAGGTCACTTTTTCCGGAACGGTCGGCAAGCTTAAGCCTTTCGATCTGTCGAAAGAGCCGGTGTGCGCCAAGCTACACGCCACCGATCCCCTGTATCCCGATTCCTTGCTCACTGGTCCCGGTAATTCCCTCCGCAACGTGGTCGTCTATATCTCCGCGGGTGCGCCGCCTTCCGGCGCGGTGCCGCCCAACCCGGCCGTGTTTGATCAACTCGATTGTCGTTACGCGACGCATGTACTGGTATTCCGCGTCGGCCAGGAAGTGCGCATCTCCAACAGCGATCCGCTGTCCCACAACATTCATCCCCTCGCCAAGGTCAATCGCGAGTGGAACAAAATCCAGCCCGCCGGCACGCCGCCGTTTTCCTACTCGTACGAAAGTCCGGAATTTATTTCCGTGAAATGCAATATCCACTCGTGGATGCACGGCTACTTCGCCGTCCTGAACACCGCCTTTTATGCCATCACCGACGACGACGGCCATTTCGAACTTCCTGAACTTCCTGCCGGCCATTACACCGTCACCGCGTGGCATGAACTTCTCGGCACGCAAACACGCGACATTACGATCACGGCCAGCGGAGAAGCCCAGACGGTCAACTTCACCTTTTCTGCCAAACCCTAAAACCCAGCCGGAAAGCCGCGTTGTCGAGGGCGCGGCCAGTGGTGTAGTCTGGCCATTCCAATATGGCCACCGCGCTCATGCGTTCTCGCCGTCTACTTTTGCTGTTTTTGCTCGGCGGCGCTTTTACCTCCGCGCAGCCCGCGCGCTGGTCCCCCCAACAAGCCAGCGATTGGAACGCGCGCCAGCCCTGGCTCGTCGGCAGTAATTACCTTCCCGCCTATGCCATCAACGAACTGGAAATGTGGCAGCCCCAAACCTTTGACTCCAAGCGCATCGACATCGAACTCGGCTGGGCCCAGTCCCTCGGCTTCAACGTGATGCGCGTTTTTCTCCATGACCTGCCCTGGCAGCAGGACGCCGCCGGCTTTCGGAAGCGTATGGATACGTTTCTCTCCATCGCCGAAAAACATCACATCCGCATCCTCTTCGTTCTTTTCGATTCCTGCTGGGATCCCTCGCCGCGGGTAGGCAAGCAGCACGCCCCGCGCCCCGGCGTGCACAATTCCGGCTGGGTCCAGAGTCCCGGCGCAAAAGCATTGAGCGATCCTTCGCAGTATTCTCGCCTGGAGGCTTACGTGAAAGGCGTCGTGGGCGCTTTCGCCTCCGACCCTCGCGTTCTCGGTTGGGACGTCTGGAACGAACCGGACAACGACAATGCCAGCAGCTACGCTTCCTCTGAACTTCCCAACAAGGCACAACTCGTTCTCGCCCTGCTCCCCAAAGTATTTGCCTGGGCGCGCGAAGCCGGAGCCATCCAGCCCCTCACGAGTGGTGTCTGGAAGGGCGACTGGTCTTCGCCCGAAAAACTCACCGCCATGGAAAAGATTCAACTGGACCAGTCCGACGTAATTTCCTTCCACAATTACGCGCCGCCCGAGGATTTTCAAAAACATGTCCAGTGGCTGGAGCCCTACGGCCGTCCCCTCCTCTGCACCGAATACATGGCACGCCCAACCGGCAGCACGTTCGAAGCGATTCTGCCCGTCGCCGAAAAAGATCACGTCGCCGCCATCAATTGGGGCTTCGTCGCCGGAAAATCGCAAACCTATCTTCCCTGGGACTCCTGGCAAAAACCCTACGTTGACGCTCCGCCGAAAGTCTGGTTCCACGACATCTTTCGCACCGACGGCACGCCGTACAACCAGCAGGAAGTGAACTTCCTGCGCCAGTTGCTGCTTCCCGCTCATCCGTAATTCTTCGTGTTTCGCCGCCTATGCCCGGCCCGCCTTTCGCTGTAAACTAATAAGGTTTTGCGGTTCACCCCGCGGGCGCCCTGCACCACCGGAAGTTCGCCAGGCTTACCCAGTGAAGGAGAGCAATCCCATGGCAGTTGACGTCGTCATGCCCCAGATGGGCGAAAGCATTTTCGAAGGCACGATCACCAAATGGCTCAAGAAACCCGGTGACAAGGTCGAGCGCGACGAACCCCTCTTCGAAATCTCCACCGACAAGGTGGACGCCGAAATCCCCTCCCCCTCCGCAGGCGTTCTGAAAGAAATCAAAATTCCCGAAGGTCAGACGGTTCCTATCCAGACGATCGTCGCTGTCATTGATGGCGCGGGCTCCGCCACGGCATCCGCTCCCGCCCCAGCTGCGCCCCCAGCCAAGGCCGCTCCGGCTTCGGCTCCGTCGCCTGCACCGGCGGCCGCAAAGCCGGCACCTCCAGTCGCCGCGCCGGCTGCCCCTGTCTCTGCTTCAGCGGCGCCTGCCAGCTCCGCTTCTGCGGAGCGCATCCATTCCTCTCCGCTGGTTCGCCGTCTGGCCAAGGAACACGGCGTGGACCTCACCGCCATCGAAGGCACCGGCGCCGGCGGCCGCATCACCAAGGAAGACATCGAATCCGTAATCGCAGCGCAGTCCGCGCCCGCTGCGGCTGCCCCTGCGGCACCGGCGCCGGCGGCCGCTCGTCCTTCAGCCCCGCCTCCGCCGCCCGCACCGCTTGCCGCGCCTGGCGCGCCCGCCGTGCATGGCGCACAGTATCAGCCCGCGTTGCAGCTCGGAGTGCCGCGCGAACGCATCTACTTCGGCAACTACGAAGTACAGCCACTCACCGTCATGCGCCAGAAGATCGCCGAGCACATGGTGGCTTCCAAGCATGTTTCGCCGCACGTCTATTCCGTTGACGAAATTGACATGACCAAGGTCGCCGCCATCCGCGCCAAGGCCAAGGCGGAATTCGAGTCGCGCTACGAAACCAAGCTCACCTACATGCCTTTCTTCGTGAAAGCCGCCGTGGCCGGCTTGCGCGCCTATCCCACGCTCAACGCCTCGCTCGACGGCACCAACGTAGTCTTGCACAAGGAAATCAACATCGGCATGGCCGTCGCGCTCGACTGGGGACTCATCGTGCCGGTTATCAAAAACGCCGACGAAAAAAATCTTCTCGGCATCCAGCGCAACTTGAACGATCTGGCGGAACGCGCGCGCTCCAAAAAACTCAAGCCCGAAGAAGTCCAGGAAGGCACGTTTTCGATCACCAATCCCGGCGTCTTCGGCGGCCTCTTCGGCCTGCCGGTGATCAGCCAGCCCAACGTCGGCATCCTCGGCCTTGGAGCCATCGAAAAACGTCCCGTGGTGGTGGACGACGCCATCGCCATCCGCTCCATGTGCTACGTCACGTTGAGCTACGACCACCGCGTCGTGGATGGCGCGGTCGCGCACCAGTTCCTCCACAAAGTAAAAGAGACCCTGGAAAACTGGTCCGAACCCCTGGTGTAGCGACGGACGAAGAATAGCGAGCGGCCAATGCTGCGCCCGGCGATTCTCATGCCCGTCCGCTTGGGCGCATCCGCGCTGTCGGCGCGCCCACGATCCCGGTAACTGACAACGATTGACTAATTCCGCCGCCGCTATACCATAGCCCGTCTGTCACTTCACGGAGGAACGAAACATGCGCCGACGCGAATTTTTGCACACCACCCTGCTGGCTGCCGGCGCCGCTGCCGCGGCCAGACCGGCGCGCCTGCTGGCCGCGGATTCCGCTTCCGCCGATTCGCGCATCGAAATCCTTCTCGACGAACCCCTCGGCACAATTTCCCCCAACATCTACGGCCACTTCACCGAGCACCTCGGCGGCGTGATCTACGATGGCATCTGGGTCGGTGAAAACTCCCCCGTCCCCAACGTGAGCGGCATTCGCAAGCGCCTCGTCGAAGAAATGCGCAAGATTCACGCGCCCGTGGTCCGTTATCCGGGCGGCTGCTTCGCCGACAGTTACAACTGGGAAGACGGCATCGGTCCCGCCGAAAAACGCCCGCGCCGCACCAATTTCTGGGAAGAAGCGGAAACGCCTGCCTCGCCCGCCAGCCACAAATTGGAAACCAACCGCTTCGGCACCAATGAATTTCTACACTTTTGCCGCCTGATTGAGGCGCAGCCGTATCTCGCCGCCAATCTCCGCAGCCTACCCGCGGAATCTTTTTATCGCTGGGTTGAGTACTGCAATTCTCCCGCGGGCAGCACCACGCTCGCCGAGCAGCGCGCCGCCGCCGGCTCGCCCGACCCCTTCGCGGTGCGCTTCTGGGGCGTGGGCAATGAATCCTGGGGCTGCGGCGGAAACTTCACGCCGCAGGAATACGCCGTGGAGTTCCGCCGCTTCGCCACCTGGGTGCCGCGCTACGGCCAGGAACTTTCGCTAATCGCCTCCGGCCCGAACACCGGCGAGTGGGATTGGACGCGCGGGTTTTTCGAAGAGCTTCTCCGCAAGGGCCGCGGCCAGTTGCACTCCGTCTACGGCCTTTCGTTGCACGACTACGCCTGGAACCTAAGCCGCGGCCACACCACCGATTGGGAAAAGGGCAAAGGCAGCGCCGTCGATTTCGCTCCCGTCGACTGGTATGAACTCCTCCACGAAGGGCAGGGCATTGAAGGCCTGATCGAAGGCCACTGGCAGATCATGGGAGAGTTCGACGCCGAACATCACGTGAAACTCATCGTGGATGAATGGGGCCCGTGGTACCGCCCCGGCTCGGAAGCCACTCCCGGCGACATCCTGGAACAAACGCCCACGCTTCGCGACGCGGTTTTCTCCGCCATGACCCTGGACATTTTCAACCGCCATCCAGAGCAGGTGGCCATGGCCAACTGCGCGCAGCTCATCAACTGCCTCAACAGCCTGTATCTCGCGCACGAAGATAAATTCTGCGTCACCCCGGTCGGCCACGTCTTCGGCATGTACGCCCCGCACCAGAGCGGGGAGTCGCTGCGCACCGCGGTTTCCGCACCCGCTGTCCACTATGACCGCGATGGAAAACCCGCCACGTTCTGGGGACTCCAGGCCTCCGCCTCGCGAAAGGAAAAAGCCCTGCAGCTCACCGTGGTCAACCCGCACGTCAGCGAACCGCGCGAAACCGCGCTCGTTCTCCGCGGCGCCCGCGTGTCTTCCGCCACCGCGACAGTGCTCACGAGTTCCGATCTCCACGCCCGCAACACGTTCGATCAACCCAACGCCCTCGAGCCGCAATCGCTGAAATTGGATCTCCGCCCCGGCGCCCTGACCGTCACTTTTCCGCCGGCCTCGGTCACGCATCTCGCGCTAGTTCTCGCCTGAGTAAATGACTCGCAAGTTGTGCTCAGTGGCCAGCGACAAGCGACCTGTGAAGGGGGGAGCTTGGGGAGAGTGATCCGTGTCCTGTGACCCGTGATGAATGACTGCGGGCTAATCGCTGATGACTGATGACCAATAACTTGTGGAGCGCTAGCGATGGCCAGTGATCAGCGGCCTGAATGCTCGCCGAGAACTGGTCGCTGGGCACTGGCCGCTGGCCACTGTCTACTGGATCAACGGCCGCATCCGCGCCGTCCACACCGCCAGCCCCTCCAGCGGCACGGCTGCAACGCCCGCGTCGCGCAGCGCTTCCTGCACGAACCGGTGCCGCTCGTTTTCCGTCAGCAGGTGTACGTCGGTCACCGCCGTGAACTCGCTCGCCGCCACCTTGCCGCGAATGCGCTCCACCGTGTACACCAGTGACTTCACCTCTCCCGGCGCACGTGAAACGCTCAGCGTGTGCACAAATCCGCGCGTGCCGTTCCTTCGGTACCCGTAATCAATCCGCATGGGGTCTCCTGCGAAGGTGAACTCTTTCGCGCGTACGCCCTTCTGCATCCGCTCCCATACCCGCTCCTGCTTGAACACCTCTGCGCAATAGGAGCGAATCGCCCCGCGGCTCCCCGGCGCGCCCACCCGCGCCACGCCGCGCTCCGGCGCCACGTGGTCCGCGTACAACCGCTCGGTTTCCGCATCCAGGTCGTCCGCGTGCACACCCTTCGGCGGAGCGAGTTGCAGTGCATTGGAAAGTGTTTCGTCCCACTTCGCCAGGAGCCGCAGCCAGTCTGCGCTAGCCTGCGCCTCGCTGGTCCCGCTGCCGCCAAAAAATTGCGTCGCGGTCGCAAACCGGTTTTCCAGGTCATCGCGCAGCGCTCGCAGCAGTTCTTCATCCGCCCGCGGGTGCAACCGCCTCACGCGCGCGTATTCCCCGGGCTCTTCAATCATCCGCAGCCGCCGTTCGCCCGTTTCCGGATCGAACACCAGCACGCCGATATTCACCCACTCATCCCGCACCAGATTCGGCGTATAGCGCAACACCCGGTACGCGAATGTCTTTTCCAATGAATTTGGCTGCGTTGCCATGGTCATCCCCCTGATTCCCAGTCCTCAGCGACCAGCGGCCAGTGCCCGGCGACCAGTAAATCCTATGCTCGTCGCTGGCCGCTGCTCGCGTTTCACAAGGAATTAGTCATCCGTCGTCAGTATCCAGCCGCTTCTGACTCTTCACTTGCCGCGGAGCACCGGTCGCTTGCCACGAGTCCTTTGTCATCCGCCACCAGTGATCGCCCACCAGTCATTTTTGTGGGTCGCAGGTCAGAGGCCACGAGTCACTTTCCGCAAGTCATTCATCACCTCTCGCCGGTCGCTGGCAGCTGGTCACAACTTCTCTACCTCCAGCTCGCAAACGGCGGCCGGTTGCAATTCTTCGCGGAAAGCAGGAACTCCTCCACCCGCGGCCTTCTCCGGTACAGCTGTTCCAGCACCCGCATCACGGCATCGTACTCGTCGTCGTACCACGCGGGTGGAATCTCCGCGGCCAACTCCGGCAGCACCTTTTCCGTAATGCGCTTTTGCAGCCGCTCTAGCCACGGCGCGAACGAATGCATTCCGGTTACGCCCTCGTAGACCCGGCTCCGCGCATACAATCCGCGCAGCGGCGCATCCGGAAAACTCCACTCCCCGGCGTTGAAGCAAAAGCCCTGGTCAATCATCACCGTGTGATACGCCGGCCCGCTCGCATCCGCGTCCACTGCCGCGGCGCGCCGTGCACTTTCACTCTGCCCTGTCGCATGAAGCCCGGCCTCTTCGCGATGTCCACTCGGGCTGCCACCCTTTCGCGCCGCGCCCTCAAAAAAAACCGTCTGTCTTCCGTTCGTGTTGCACGTCCACTTGTCGAAAACCAGCATTCCCGCGAAGTCGTGCAGGTTATCCACCGACTGCAATTTTTCATCCGGCAGAAAGTCATGCAGCGCCAGCCGTCGCGGATCGCCCGGATACCGCGAGCCGAACTGCAGTCCCGCCGTGCACGGCGTCCGAGACCTCGGCATCTCGACGCACAGCTCCGGCGTCAACCGCATCAGCTCCGCGTCCACCTCCACCACGTCCACCGGCGCCGTCGGCAGCCCCAGGCGCGACGCCAGTCTGGTACCCAGCAGCTCGTTCACCAGGATCCGCCGGTGCTGCGGATTATTTTGGAACTTCACCACATAATAGTTTTCGTCGGAGCAGCGCATCAGGTGAGACTGGGCGCCGCCGCGCATCCGCCGGATCTGCTCGATAGCTCGGACCATGTGCGATTAGCCTAGCGGTACTTGATTCTCTCGGCAAGTCATTGGCCGCTCCCCTCCCTCCGGCGTCCCCTTCTGGTCCTTCGCATTCCTCATTCTGGACCTCAGTCGGGCATGCTTCCTTCCCCGTTCCGGCACCCACCGCGCAAAAAAGAAAAGGCTCCCCGAACTCTCAGGGAGCCTTTCGTCGAATGGATTAAAGACCAGCCCGGACTATCGCCGCTTCTTGCCCTTCTTCGCGGCTTTCTTCTTCGGTTTGGCCTTCGCTTTCTTAGCCGGCTTCTTGGCCTTCTTTGCGGCTCTCTTGGCCGGTTTCTTGGCGGCCTTTTTGGTGGCTTTTTTCGGAGCGGCCTTCTTCGCCGCGGGCTTCGCGGCCGGCCCCTCCGCTTCTTCGGCGGGTTCTTCCTCCACGATCAGCAGCTCTTCTTCTTCCACCACGCCCCCGGGTACTCCGCCCAGTTCCTCATCGTCTTCCAACCGGGACAGCTCCTCGTCGTCTTCAAACTGATCCTTCTCGAATTCCATGCTCTCCTCCCCATGGGGAACCTTGTCACCCGTTGTTCTTGGCACGATGCACCAGTCGGAGATACCCTGCACTCCGTCCTTGCGATTTGTTATCCCACTCCAAGGCCCTTGTCAAGCCTTCCGCACGATTCCTTGGCCCCGAAACGCAAATTATTTTTATTTTCCGTCCGCGCCCCTTCCGGTCCCGGGGTTTCAAGGTTTCGCAGCGCTCTGCGTTGCCGCAACCGCCTTCTTATGATGGCTCTTGGCCGAACTCTTCACCGTGTGCGTCTCCGGCACTCCCCCGACCGTGTAAATTCGCAACACCATGCCCCGGCTCACCTTGGCGCTGTGCAGCCCGTTCCATTTTAGGATCTGACCGCTGGTCACGCTGAACTGGTCCGCAATCCCCCCCAGCGTGTCGCCCTTCTTCACGCGATACCGGACCAGCTTGCTGCGAGTCTCCTCCACCGGCCGCGCCGCCGGGATAATCAACTTTTCCCCCAGCTCCAGATCGGTCCCTGATTCCAGGTCGTTGGCAGCCGCGATCGCCCCTGGGGTCACCCGGTATTTCTTAGCGATCGAGGTCAGTGTCTCTCCCGCCTCCACCCGGTGCCGCCGCCAGCTCACCCATTTGTCCGCTGGAATGTCCGCAATCTCGGCGGAAAACGTGCCCGAAGTGCCCTGAGGCAGGTGTAGAACAAACTCCGGATCGTCCGGAGTCACCATCCGCAGTAAAGAAGGATTTAGCGTCTGCAACGTCTCCACGTTTACGTCAATCGTCTCCGCCACCAGCCGCAAGTCAATCGCCCGCCCAGGTTTCACGGAATCCGTTTCCACCGGCTGTTCCGGCTCCACGGAAATTCCGTAATGCGCCGCGTCCTTGGCGATCAACGTCAGCGCCAGGATGATGGGCACGTAGTTCTTGGTCTCTCGGGGCAACACGTTGCGCTTGTACAGCTCCCAGAAATCCGCGTACCCCGTGCGTTCCACGCCCTTGGACACGTTCCCCGGCCCGCAGTTATAAGCCGCGATCGCCAGGTACCAGTCGCCGAACAGCCCGTAAAGATCCCGCAGGTGCTGCGCCGCCGCTCGCGTGGCCTTCTCCGGATCCATGCGTTCGTCCACCCACCATGTCCGCTTCAATCCGTATTCATTTCCGCGCCACTGCACAAACTGCCAGATCCCTCGCGCCCCCGCGCGCGACAACGCCAGCGGCTGGAATGCGCTTTCCGCCTGCGCCAGGTAGATCAGGTCCTGCGGTACGCCCTCCTCACGCAGTACCCGCGCAATCATTTCGTTGTATTTCCCCTTCCGCCGCAGCCCGTTCTCCACAATCGCCCGGCCTCGCGGCGTCTGGAAAAAGTTCACATAGGACACCACCACGTCGTTCACCGTCAGCGGCAGGTCGTGCGACACGCTCTTGGCTGCTGCCTCCGCCCGCTCCTTCAACTTCGGGTCCACCGGAAACGTCATTTCCGCCACTTCGTCAATGGGCGCCGGCACCGCCGGGGATTCGCTGAACCCGTCCCCCGCTTGAAAGGCCTGCAGTTCGTAGGCGTAAATGGTGTCTGTCACATGATGGAACAGTTCGCTCAGCTGTGGATCGCTGTTCGGGTCGTAGCCACTTTCCAGAATCCAGTCCACGGTATCGTCAAAATCCCGCCGCGCGGCCGCCAGATGCCCGGCCTTAAAATTCGCTTCTCCGGAAGCAAACTTCTCCTTCACCTTTTCGATCAGGTAGGGAATGCCGCCGGGCGTCGGCTGTTCCAGCGAAATCAGCGGCTGGGTCTGGAAATTCCGCAGCGGCAGCATGCCCAGCTCGCTTGGTGCCGTCTGCGCCGCGGCCACCGGTGGGTCCAGGGCTGGCACATGCGCCTTCACCGGCCCCTTCGCCGCATCCTCGCAACCCGCCAGGCACACTACCAGCGCCGCGTATACCAGCCCGCACGCTATTCCCTGCCTCGCCCGAAGTCCATTGGAGGTCAACGCCATCCTTTGTATGGTAAGGACCCCTTCCGCCACGGGTCAACGCTTCCCCGCCAGCCCCGTACCCATGCCGCACCTCCCGCCTGCGGCTTTGGACTTCGCTGGCAAAAAGCGCTTGTCTTCGTATTACGTTCATAGAAAGATAAGCTACAATTTCATTCCCCGCAGGCGGATCCATCGAACGACCAAAGTAGTTTGGCCGCAGGAGAGGCACCTATGTTCGCCTATTTGCTGGTGGCACTGTTGCTCGGCGCTCCTTACGGGGTTTCTGTCCCGCAAGCCGCACTCGTCACCGTAAAAGTGCGCGTCGTGATAGTGGACAAGGATTTGAATCAGAAGCCTGTCCCTTTTTACGTTCTCAGCTTCCGCAAATCCGCGGGTACGGACACTCCGGTGGACTTGAAGACCGATCTGGATGGCAAAGCCGAAAAACAGCTCTCACCCGGCCGCTATTCCATTTCCACCTCCAAGCCGGTCGAACTCAGTGGAAAACGCTATTCCTGGAACCTGGAAATCCAGATCACCGGGGCGGAACAGCAGATCGACCTCACCAACGACAACGCCAAGATCGCAGACCTGCCGCCCGCCGCATCCTCCGCCATCGAAAATAAATCCGGCGCCGCCCCAGCCGAATTGACTGGTCTGTTCGATAAACTGAAAAACTCTGTAGTCGTCGTTCATTCCGAATCCGGCAAGGGTTCTGGGTTTCTCGTCGATTCCACTGGACTGATCGTCACTAACAACCACGTGGTCGTTTCCTCCAGCTACCTTTCCGTGCAGTTCGACGACAAGCGCAAGGTACCCGCGCGCCTGGTCACGGCCAACGCCGATAAGGACGTCGCCGTCATCCGTTTCGATCCCGCGGCTTTCCCCGAAGGCGTTGTCGCGCCCCTCCTTCCCAATGAAGCCGCCGCGCACCTCGCCGTCGGCCAGCGCGTTTTCACCATCGGCAATCCGCTGGGCCGCGAAAAAGCCCTCACCACCGGCGTTGTCAGCAAAATTGAAAAGGACTCCATCAACAGCGACATCAATATCAACCCCGGAAATTCCGGCGGCCCGCTGTTCACCATGGACGGCCAGGTCGCGGGTATCACCACCAGCGTGCTCCGCAATCTGGCCTCGATTGTTCCCGTGGAGGTCGTCCGGCCCGTCGTCGACGAAGCTAAAAAAGATATCGTCAAGGAAGCCCCTCCCGCGCCCGTGCTGCTTCCCGTCGAACCTAGCGATTATTTCCCCGCCGATGCCCTGCGCGATCTTTTGAAACAGGACCGCATGGACACCAAACCCTACTTTTTTGACGACGGACAATTTCAGGTGGGATTTTTTACGCCCCCGCTGAACTACTACCTTCGCCATGAGCAGGAGATGGCCGCCGCCCGCAAAGCGGCCAAGCGCAACGGAGGCGACCCGGCCACCGCCAAGCCTCCTTCCAGCGTGCTGGAAGACGCCGTTGACTACCGCCCAATACTACTGCTCCGGGTTCGCCCGAAATATGGCAGCGCCGCATTTAGAGTTCATTTCAAAAATGGGTTTGAGCGCATGCGGCTTCTGTGCGGTGGCAAGGAAATCACGCCCATTCTCCCTGGCCGCGAGGAGTACGATTTGTACGACCAGCGCGACCGCAAGGTGGACACCACCTTTCAAGGCATCTACGAATATCTTCCCGATGCCGTCAACCCCGCCTGCGGAACCATGGTCCTGGAAATTTATTCCGAGAAAGATCCCAACACGCCTGAAACCCGCCCCGTGGATGCCGCGACCGTCCAGCGCGTCTGGAACGATTTCGAGCCGTTCCGCCAGGCCCACTCAACGCCAGCGACCGCCGCCAAGCCCTAGAGCTTAAGTTACAGCGCCGGCGACACACCGCTTCCCACCCTTTCCTTTTTCGCGGGCGCTCTTGGGCTTTCTTCCTTATGTCGGCAAACATCACGTTGGGTGTATCATTTGGTCTGTTTTTGACCCAGACGAGATTCGGGCCGATGAACAGTTAGACCCCGCGATTGAATTAGCCTTGGAGATCTCCCCATGAAAAATATTCTGCTCGCCCTTGCTTTTGTCTGCGCCTTCGCGGCTTCCGCAAATGCGCAGATGGCCGCCACAACTCCCGCCGCCGCGTCCCAAACGGTCGCCCCTGTGAAAAATCCGGTCGCCACCGCGCTGCGCAACTCGCTGCCCGGCCGGCAGAAGAATACTCTTGCCGCCATCGAAGCCATGCCCGCCGACAAATTTGCTTACAAGCCCACTCCCGATCAGATCAGCTTCGCCCACTTGGTTGTCCACATTGCCGAATCCAATAACGGCCTGTGTTCGAAGGTTGCCGGCGTTCCTGCTCCCAAGGTGGACGAACTCAAGGAAACCGATCCCAAGGACAAACTGCTTGCCGCCGCCACCGCCTCCTTCAATTTCTGTTCCACCGCCCTCGCCAATCTGGAGGATTCCACTCTCGGCGACAACGTGGACTTCGGCCGTGTGCAGGGTCCCCGCGCCATGGGCGTATTATTTCTGGCCGGGGGCTGGGCGGACCACTATGGCGCCGCGGCCATGTATCTGCGTTTGAACGGCGTTCTGCCGCCCACCGCGCAACCCAAGAAATAGTCAGAATGCATTCCGTCAGTTAAAACGGAGGTCCCATGATTCATCTACGTACCGCTCTCGCTTTAGCCGTCCTCGCGGCCGCCCCCGCGTTTGTCGCTGCTCAGGAAATGCACATGGCGGCGCACTCCAATCCGGCCTTCGACCAGTTCAAATTCCTCGTCGGACACTGGGAAGGCACCACCTCCAATGGCAAAAAGGTCACCGTCTCCTTCGAACTCATATCCAACGGCAGCGTCCTCATGGAACGCCTCAGCCCCGGCGACGAGCCCGACATGATCACCATGTACACGCTCGAAGGCGATCGCATCCTCGCCACCCACTATTGCTCCGCGGGCAACCAGCCCACCATGCAGACCGCTCCTTCACCCGCCGCGGATGGCAAGTATCAGTTCACGTTTTCCCGGCTCAGCGGCGCCAAATCTCCCGACGAAGGCCACATGGTCGGCCTGAGCGTTTCCATGCCCGACAAGGATCATCTGATCCAGAACTGGACCTTCATGGACAACGGTAAATCGCAGTCCGAGAATTTCACCTATACCCGGAAGAGCTGACTCCTGGCGCCCGCCCTGCCTAGTCCTTTTCCATCATTGCCTTGTAACATTTCCTGAGTAAGCTCTATCGAATCCCAAGGAGGCTCCACACATGTCTCGCTCCCTGCGCATCCTTTCGGCATCTGCCGTTCTCTGCCTCGCCGCTCCCCTGGCGCTTCTGCTTCATTCCGCGTCTCCGCGCTCCTCTGCCGTCGACGCCGCGAAATCCCAGCGCAGCTTTGCCTTCACCTATCAGGTGCATGTCCCCGGCGATGCCAGCGCGAAGTCCGTTCACCTCTGGATCCCGCTTCCGCAGGACGACGCCTATCAATCCGTCTCCAATCTGAAAATCGAGAGCCCCGTCTCCCATACTGATGGCCACGATCCCGAATACCACAATCCCTTCGCGGTGTTCACGCCCACGGCCGCCCAGGCCGCCGCGGGCTATGACGTGACGCTGGTCTTCGACGCCACCCGCCATGAACACGTCGTGGATATCAATTCTCCCGCCCTGCAAAAAGCAGTGAACACCTCCGTGGCCAACGACCCGCTCATGAAGCGCTATCTCGAGCCCGACAAACTCGTTCCCCTCAACGGCACCATCGCCGAGCTGGCCAAGCAGCAGACCTCCGGCGACACCACTCCGCTCGAGAAGGCCCGCCACATCTATAATTACGTCGTCGCCACCATGCGTTACGACAAGACCGGCGAAGGATGGGGTCACGGCGACGCCATCTGGGCCTGCACCGCCAAACGCGGCAACTGCACCGACTTTCACTCCCTCTTTATCGGCATGATGCGCTCGGTTGGCATTCCTGCGCGCTTTGAAATCGGTTTCCCGCTGCCCGAGGGAAAATCCGAAGGCGATATTCCCGGCTATCACTGCTGGGCGGAATTTTATCTGAACGGTATCGGCTGGATTCCCGTCGACGCCAGCGAAGCCTGGAAGCATCCCGAAAAACACGATTATTTCTTCGGCGCCCACGACGACAATCGCGTCTTCTTCACCTACGGCCGCGACATCACCCTTTCCTCGCAACAAAAAGGCGCGCCTCTCAATTACTTCATCTATCCTTACGCCGAAGCCGATGGCCAGCCCCTAAAAGACCTGACCACCCACTTCTCGTTCCGCGACCTAACCCCAAACTAACCGCTCCTCACCAAATTCTCCGCGACCTTTCGCTCTCCTCTGTGGCCTCTGTGGTAAGCATTTTTCCGACTCTTCTCTTCCTCCCCAAATAAAAAGCGGCGCGATCCAACCTCTCGCGACGCCCTCTTTCCGATTACTGATAACTGATTACTGACAACCTCTACGCCGTCACCAGCTTCCTAGCCGCCAATCCCACCATCAGCCTCGAAAATCCCGTCATCAGCAAGTTCACTCCCACTAAAGTCCCAATCGCCCAAACCGAGCTCGACGGCCAGTGAAACCAGATCAATCCTCCCAGCAGTAGGGTCACCACCGCATTCACCAGCAGCCATCCGGATCCGCCCACACCTTTCAACCGGAAATACGCCACGATCTCCAGCACGCCTTCCACTAGAATCACCCCCGCCAGCAGCAGCGTCAGCGTACTCACTCCCATAATCGTGTGCGTCAGGAAATATCCTCCGCCAATCAGATACACAATGCCGATCAGCACCTGCAGGATCACGTGCTTCGCTCCGCCGCCCTTGAATGCCGCGATGAAATGCGCCACCGCGCCAAACACCAGCATCCAGCCCACCAGCAGCGTCACGCCAAGCCCGGCCACGAACGGCTCCGCAATCGCAAAAATTCCCAGCAGAATAAACAGCACCGCGATGGCGATAAACCATCCAGACGCCTTCTTTACGCCCGCTCCCGGCCCTTGCAATCCATGACTCGCAGTTGTTGCCATTCCACACCTCTTCTTTGATATTTTTCGAATTTGGGCGTTTCGCACTCGTCGCGCGGCACCCGCGGCTTTCTTCCAGGCGGATTCGCGCTGATTCTATCCTTTCCCCGCTCCCGCCTCCACTCCTTCTTTGTATCTACCGCCTCCCGGCAGGTGCGGCTTCTTGCCCTGCGTTGTGTCGAAGGGTAGGCCGCCTTTTTCGACTGTGAGGTCATAACAATGTATCGCCTAATTCACGGTGCCCACTTTCCCACTCCGCCGCCCGATTCCCACTTGCGCTAAAATCTCTTTCGACTGCAAACCCACGCAATCCCACGCGACTAAGGAGCCTCATTTTGCAATCTCTCCCGCCAAACGCCGAATTCCCTGCTCTCGAAACCTCGCGCCTTCTCCTTCGCCGCTCCCGCCGAGAAGATTTTCCCGCCTTCCGCTCCATGCTTGCCGATCCCGGAGTAACCAGATTCCTCGGAGGCCGGCCTCTCTCCCAGGAAGAAGCCTGGACGAAATTTGTCCGCAACGCTGGCTTGTGGCCGCTCTTTGGTTTCGGTTTCTGGATTCTGGAAGAAAAATCCACCGGCTCGTTCGCCGGGGAAGTTGGCCTGGCCCATTTCTTCCGTGAACTCACTCCGCCTTCTGAAAATCTTCGTGAAACCGCCTGGATTCTCCCCACTTCCGCCCAGGGCAAAGGCTATGCCACCGAAGCCATCAGCGCCGTCCTGGACTGGGGCGCCTCGCGCTTCTCCGATCCCCGCACCATCTGCCTCATCCACCCGGAAAATCTTCCCTCCCTCCGCGTAGCCGAAAAATGCGGCTTCCAGGAATCCTCCCGCGCCACCTACAAAAATGAACCCGCGATCCTCCTCCTCCGAATGTAGCGGCCGCCCGCCGCGGCGACAGCCGCAACTCTTCGGGTAGGGGCGGGCTTAGCCTGGCCTCTTTCTTTTCTGTTCCGCTCAAACCATCCAATGCTATGCTTCCACGCTTCTTACAAGGCCAACACCCATGCAAAATCCTCTCCATCAATCTCTCCTGATTTTTTTAGCGCTTCTGGTATTCGCGCCATCCTCCTTCGCAGATAACAACCCCATCGTCGCCATCGACGCCGGCCCGATCCGCGGCAAGGAATCCGCTGACGGCAAAATGCGAATCTTCCTCGGCATTCCCTATGCTGCGCCTCCCGTTGGCCCGCTTCGCTGGAAACCCCCGCAACCCGCTGCGCCATGGAAAGAAGTACGTGACGCCACCTCCTTCGGCCACCGCTGCATGCAAGCCCATGTGTACGACGACATGATCTTCCGCGATTCCGGCATGAGCGAAGACTGCCTGAACCTGAATATCTGGGCGCCCGCCGCCGCCGCAGGTGCGAAGCTGCCGGTGATGGTCTGGATTTATGGCGGTGGTTTCCAGGCGGGCGCCACGTCCGAGCCGCGCCAGGATGGCGAGACGCTCGCGCGCCACGGTGTCATCGTGGTTTCCATGAATTACCGCCTCGGCATCTTTGGGTTTCTCGCCACCCATGAACTCGCCGCCGAATCTCCGCAACACGCTGCCGGTAATTACGGCCTGATGGACCAGTCGCTCGCCATCCGCTGGGTGAAAAACAACATCGCCGCCTTCGGAGGCGATCCCGCCAATATCACCATCTTCGGCGAATCCGCCGGCTCCTTCAGCGTTTCGTTCCAGATGGCCTCGCCGCTTTCCCGCGATCTCATGGCCCGCGCCATCGGCGAAAGCGGTGCCGCTTTCGGCAAGAGCGACATCGTCGATCACGACCTCGCCGCCACCCAAGCCGCCGACGAAAAGTTCGCCAGGGAAGATTTGCACGCGGAATCATTGTCCGCCCTTCGTGCGCTCAGCGCAGATGAGCTGATCCAGAAAACTTCGCCGCGCCCGAATTTCGATGCCTTCCGTTTCATGCCCACCGTGGATGGCTACTTTCTGCCGCAAAAAGTGGACGCCACCTTCGCCGCGGGAAAACAGGCGAAAATCCCGCTCCTCGCCGGATGGAACAAAGACGAGCTCAGCTTTGCCCGTATCGCCGGTCCAAAAGTAGATCTGAAGGGGCTTTCCGAGCTCGCCTCCAAGCGATTCGGCGCCAACGCCGCGGAATTTCTCAAGGTTTACCATGCCACCACCGATGCAGAAGCTGCCGTCGTCGCCGGAAATTTTGCCGACGATGCGTTTCTCGGCTACTGCACCTGGGCATGGCTGGAAGCGCAGGTTGCAACCGGCCAGTCGCCTGTCTATCGCTTCCGCTTTGATCTAGGCGTTCCCGGTGGCCCCAAGCATCCCGCCGCGCTCGGCGCCTTTCACTCCGACGAAATCGAATACGTTTTCGGCACCCTCGACTCCCGCCCCAACTACACCTGGCGCCCGGAAGATTACAAACTCTCCGAGCTCATGCAAGTCTATTGGACCAACTTCGCCAAAACCGGGAATCCCAATGCAGAAGGCCTCCCCAACTGGCCCACCTACAACCCCGCCTTCGGCTGGCAACTCATGCATCTCGATGCCGTCTCCGCCGCCCGCCCCGACGACCACCGCGACCGTTACCTCTTCCTCCAAAAATCCTGGACCAAGTAGCTTGCCCAGGTTTTCGCCACCAGGTGTAGCGCTGGTCTTTTATGCCAGCCTCTTCCGCCAAAACAAAACCCACCGTTGCCGAACCTGGGACCCCTCAACTCCTCTCGAGCCAACGCGCATTTTTTCCTCCTTTTGCTTCTTCCCGTGTCACGTTCCTCCCTGTATACTTCCGACAATTCTCCCGAAGGAGGCTCCCATGTCTTCTGCAGCTCAACCACTTTCCCCGCAGGAACAAAACAAACACCTCGTCATCCGCTGGTTCGAAGAGGTCTGGAACCAGGGACGCCGCGAAACCATTTTCGAACTCTTCCCTGCCGGTGCGATTCTCCACGACGGCCAAAATCAGATCCATGGCCCTGAAGCTTTTTGCCGCTTCCAGGACACTATTCGCGCCGAGTTCTCCGATTTCCAATTCTCTCCCGTCGTTGCGCTCGCCGAAGGCGACCTTGTCTGTCTCCATTGGGGCGCCGACTTGCGCCACACCGCCACCTCGCAGCCCCTCAAAATCACCGGCACCTCTGTCGTTCGCATCGAGGATGCCCATTTCGCCGAAGCCTGGCAAAACTGGGACGCCGCCGGCCTCGCCGCCCAACTCACCCGGTAGCGCCGGCATCCTGCCGGCAAGCGAGCCCGCAGGACCTCCCAATTTCTCGACTCAAGTAGCGGCCGCCTTCCCAGGCGGGCGCCTTTGCCCCACCCTCCAACCCACATAGAGCCTGCCTTCCGAGGCGGGCCGCTCTCCGGCCGCAGCCGCCTTCTCTCGTGGACGTTCGAAAACTCCGAACATCCATTCGAAGAACTCGCCATCGTTTTCGAACGCGCCCGCCTCAATGGATTCCCGGCAAGGGAAAATTATATCTTGACAAGTATATACATATATAGTAAACTTACTGCATGACGACGAAACGCTCCGATACCGACTTCGACCTTTGCCAGTTTGAATACTCCGATGGCCGCTACTGCGACCTTCTTTCCGTCCGCGAGTTTAACGGCCTCTGTCGCGCGCACGGCCAGCTCAAAAAATCCCGCCAATCCCCGCCCGCAGAGAACAACGATTACGTCTATCTGGAGCCCTTCACCAACGATCCACCTTCTGAGGCTGAAGTTCACTCCGCGCTTTCCGTGGTCTTCCGCTCCCTGGCAGCCGACCGCATCTCCAACCGCCGCGCCGCCACCCTCGGTTATCTCGGCCAGCTGCTCCTCATGAAACAGTGCAGTAAGCAGGACCGTGAAAACCTCAGCAATCTCTCCCGCGCCTTTGTCAAAACCATCGAATACGCTTATCACCCCAAATACCGCACCGTCGCCGGGAACCCTCCCCAATCTCAATCCGCCAACCCCTCCACGCCCAATCCCGCTACGCAACGTTCCACCTGACACCCATGAAGATCTCGTGTGCCCCTTCATCCGAGACAGATTCACTTGCCATGCTTGCTCCGGCCTATGGCTTAGGGCTTAAAGTTTCAGGCTCTCCTCTAACTCCAATCATTCCCGCACTTACGATCTACTCACTCGTAACCCTAATCATTCCCGCACATACGCGACCCCCCCGGGGGGAGGGGGCATACCGGTTCTCAAGATAGAGCACTCCCACTTACCCTCCGATTCTTTCCCTCCTCTACTTCCTCTACCTCAATTACCCCCTCTCCTCCATTCACCTCCCATTCACAGTCTTGTTACTGCCTCTTTACCAATCCTTATCCCGCTCTTGTCACAATGCTGAAGGATTCCGGGGTGCAACTCACACATGATGCCTACCGCAACACCATGTCGTACGGTACACTTCTACAAATGCGAGCAGGCGCGCGAGATCCATTCATGAAACGCGTGTTAATCATCGAAGACGATCGCGATATCGTCGAGCTCGTTCGTTACAACCTTGCCAATGAAGGCTTTCAGGTTTCTGCCGCCTTTGACGGTCCCGGCGGTCTCGCCGCGCTCCGCAAAGCGCCGCCCGATCTTCTTCTTCTCGACTTGATGCTTCCGAAAATGACCGGCCTCGACATCTGCCGCGAAATCCGCAAGGATGACTCTCTCAACCGTCTTCCCGTCTTGATGCTTACCGCACGCGGCGACGAAGCGGACCGCGTCGTTGGCCTGGAAATGGGTGCGGACGATTACGTCACCAAGCCCTTCAGCCCGCGCGAGCTGATCGCCCGCGTCAAGGCTCTTCTCCGCCGCGCCGAGCCGCCCGCCGATTCTCCGCGCGTCATCGAAATTGGCCGCCTGGCAATTGATCCGGCTTCCTATCGCGTCAGTCACTCGGGAAAGCCCGTGCCGCTCAGCACTCTCGAATTTCGTTTGCTGTACTACCTCGCTTCGCGTCCCAATCGCGTTTTCACCCGCGATCAATTGCTCGATGCCGTCTGGGGCACGGACCGCTTTGTCACTCCCCGCAGCGTGGATGTCTATGTCCGCCGCCTCCGCGAAAAAATTGAATCCGATCCGGAAAATCCCCTGCACTTGAAGACTGTCCGCGGTGCAGGCTATCTGTTCGAGACACGTGCGGCGTAAATTCTTCTGGCGACTCTCGCTGACCTTCCTCGCTCTGCTCTGGAGCGTGTTGCTGGCCGTGGACTTTTTGGCCGAACGCGCGCTGCGCACCAATTACGAAAACGATTCCTACCGCGAACTGCAAGCTTTGTCCCGCGTCGTCCGCGCGCGCCCGCTGCCGGTCATTTCCGTTCCACCGAAAACGCTGGAAGAGTCCGCCGCGTTAAACCAGTGGGTCGAAAACTCTGCTTCAAGTGGGGCCCGCGTTACCATCATCGCCGCCGATGGCCAGGTTCTTGCCGATTCCCAGTCGGTCACAGACACCATGGAAAATCACGCCAACCGCCCCGAAGTGCAGGCTGCCCTGCAGCAGGGCGAAGGCCGCTCCATCCGCACCAGCGTCTCCGTGAAGCGTGCGCTCCTTTATTACGCCTTCCGCGAATATCTCCCCGGCGATGCTCCCGTAATCATCCGCTTGGCGCTGCCCATGGAGGGACTCGATGAGCCGCTCGGGCGATTTCGCACCAACTTGTGGATCGGCTCTCTGCTCATCTTTCTGCTCGCAGGCGCCGCGGCGCTTCTGATGTCGCGGAGCTATTCGGACCGTGTGGAACGCCTGCGCGAATTTTCCCGCCGCGTCGCCGAAGGCGATTTTCGCCCGTTGCCTTCCGACGGCACTGGCGACACCTTGGAAGCGCTCGGTTCTTCCTTGAACCAGACGGCATCGCGTCTGGATCGCACCATCCGCACACTCACCGAAGAGCGCAATCTTTCCTCCGCCATTCTCGGCTCGATGGTCGAGGGCGTCGCCGTAGTCAACGGCGCGGAACGCCTGGTTTTCACCAATCCCGGTTTTGCCTCCATTCTTGGCCTCGATGTGCCGCCCGTCGCGGGCAGTTCGCTCCTGGAAGTTGTCCGGCAAACGGAATTGATCGAAGCCGTTCGGCGCGTGCTGGCTGGCGAACCCCGCGTTGAGGCTGAAATCGCCACCGGCACCCTGCGCCAGCATTTCTTCGCTGCCACGGTCGCCTCCGTGCGCGCAGGGGAAACCTCCGGCGCCGTTATCGTGCTGCACGACATTACGGAACTTCGCAAGCTTGAACGTGTGCGTCGCGATTTTGTCGCCAACGTTTCCCACGAATTCCGCACGCCGCTCACCGCCATCCAGGGATTCGCGGAAACCCTGATCGCTGGAGCGCTGGATGATCCTCAGAATCGCGGCCGCTTTCTCAATATCATTCTCGAGCATGCGCGCCGCTTGGCGCGTCTCACGGAGGATTTGCTGAAGCTCTCGCAGATGGATGCGGACCGCCTGGAACTAGAGATCCGCCCGGTGAAAGTGGCGCAACTCGTGGAATCTTGTTACGAAACGGCGCGCCATCGCGCCGCAGAAAAAGAACTCTTCCTCACGCTGGAGCTTTCCGACGGATTCCCCGATGTGGCCGGTGACGCGCGCAGGCTGCAGGAAGTTCTGCAAAATCTCCTGGACAACGCCATTCAATACACGCTGCCCGGCGGAAAAATCGTACTCAGCGCAGTAACGCGAAATGGCGAAGTCGTGTTCACCGTGGCGGACACTGGCATCGGCATTCCGACCGCCGATCAGCCCCGCATCTTTGAGCGTTTCTATCGCGTGGACGCCGCGCGCTCGCGCGAGGCCGGCGGCACTGGACTTGGCCTGGCCATCGCCAAGCACCTCATTGAAGTCCAGGGCGGGCGCATTTGGGTGGACAGCGAAATCGGCGAGGGCTCCAGGTTTCATTTTTCGGTTCCGGTGTTTGATCCGGAGCGCACCTCCACTCGCCCCGCTTCTTCCAGCGCTACGGCGATTCGCGGAAACCGGCCCGCCTCTTTATAAAGCACTTATTCGTCCAGTTTTTCTCATATTCATTCTTCCGTTACTCCTCTGTAATGTCCCGCTGCCAACATCGGGATTGGGTGCGGAATTCTGCCGCTCCACTTTTCCGCCGCGGAGGCTTGCAATGGCAGCATCAGCCGGTTTGACCGAAGCGGTTCTTTACGATTCCCTCGTCAATTACTTGATCTCGATGGCTCGCGTCGTGGAAAGCGCGATGAATCGCGCCTTGGACGCCATTATCGCCTTCGAGAATCCGCGCACTGCTGGTCTTCCCGGTGAAGTATTTCTCTTGGAGCCGCGCATCAACGAAATGGAAATCCTGATTGACGAGCACGCCATTCGCCTGCTGCGCCGCGGCTCGTTTACCGACGACGAAATGCGCCTGGTCGTCGCTTCCCTGAAGATCACCAACGATCTGGAACGCATCGGCGACATCGCCGTGAATCTTGCCGAGCGCGTGATTTCCCTCCGCGAAATGCCCGACGCGAAACAGCCCGAAGAACTCGCTCCGATGGCTGAAGCTGTCCGCTCGATGGTCAGCCGCAGCTTGGGCGCGCTGATCTTCCGCAATGCGGAAATGGCCGCGCAGGTTCTGGAATGCGACGACGTTGTGGATCAATACCGCGACCGCATCTTCGAGAACCTGATGGCGCACATGACCCAGCACGTGGAAATGGTCACGCCTGGCATGCAGTTTGTGCTGGCCACGCGCCATCTGGAACGCATCGCGGATCACGCCACCAATATCGCCGAGGACATCATCTTCTGGGTTCGCGGCCTCGACGTGCGTCACGGACGCGGCTTAACCGTTCGTCCGGAATCGGAAATGACCACCACGGGTCTCAGTTCGGAGGTTACGGAGAATTCACATGGCCTTCATCCGGATGTGACCCCGAACTGCGAAACTCAGCGTGTTTAAACTTCACTCGACGTCCTACCTCAGGGACCGGTGCACCCCTGGCTCCGGTCCCTTCTCCTCCCTCCTCTAACTGAGTACAGGCATCCTCTTTCCCGCTTGGAACACTCAAAGGAGTGATGGATAATTAGTGAATGCGAGTGAACTGGATCTCCAGGCTGGATGTTCAAAAGCGCCCGTGGGCGATCCGTATTTGTGTGCTCCTTGCTTTCCTGATTCTTTACAACCCCTTCGCAACACTTGGCATTTCGGGCAACGCCTTCGCTGTGCGCGGCCTGGAACGGCACCGCGCAACAGTCGGAGCTTCGGAACTCCAGCACCTGGCATGCAGCCCTGACCAAACGCAGCAAACCGATGTGAACCTCCGGGAAAACCGGGAAGAGTTCGCAGGATTCATCGCCGAGTATCAAGCGCAAAGTTTCGAGCGAGACGTAGAAGTGCCGCAGCCAGATTCCCTAATTCGAGTCTGGTCGCGCCCCCCACCTTTGGCGTAAATCAGGCGTAGCCACACGTCCCGAATCGGGATATGTGGATCCCGGACAGATTCAAGTTATCCAGGATTTTCTGATGTTCCATTCCCAATAACGGCGAGAAAGGGCTTCGCGCCCGGATCGCAGTCCAAGAACCTTTGATTGAGGAAACGTAATGTCAAAAAAGATTCAGCTTTTGATCGCGGGCGGAGCTTTGCTGGGGCTCGCCCTGCTTTGGATGGGCTGGCATCACGGAAAGACCGAAGCGGACGAAGGCGATTCGCCCGCAGCGGGAATCGTGACCGCCGGGGTAGCACCGGCGAAGCGTGGAACGATTGCCCAATCGCTGACGATTGCGGGAGCGTTCAAGCCGTTCCAGGAGATTGACGTTCATGCCAAAGTCGCCGGTTACATCAAGCAGATTTACGTGGACGTTGGCTCACATGTGAAAGAAGGGCAAACGCTGGCGGTATTGGAAGTGCCGGAATTGACCGCGGAGCTGTCAGGAGCGGACGCGGCAGTGCGGCGCTCGCAACAGGAAATTCGCAGGTCGCAGGGAGACTTGCAACGGGCAAAGTCGGCACACTCGGCGGCGCACGCGATGTATGAAAGGCTGGACGGCGCGTCGAAGGAAAAAGCCGGCTTGGTGGCGCAACAGGAATTGGACGACGCGCAAGCGAAGGACCTGGAAGGTGAAGCGCAGGTTTCCAGCGCCGAGGCGGCATTGAGCGGCGCGCAACAGGCTCTGGAAGTCGCCGAGGCGAACCAGAGGCAGTATTCGGCGCTGGCGGATTACACGCGAATCACCGCCCCGTTTACAGGCGTGGTGACCATTCGCTACGCAGACACGGGAGCGCTGATCGCCGCGGGAACATCCTCGAGCACGCAATCCATGCCGGTTGTGCGGTTGGCGCAGGTTTCAAAACTCCGCCTGGTACTTCCGGTGCCGGAATCGATTGCCGCGCAGATTCACCTGGGCGATCCGGTGAAGGTGAATGTACAGGCTCTGCACGAAGACATCGTGGGCAAAGTGTCGCGATTTGCGCAATCACTGGACCTGCAAACACGGACGATGGAAACGGAAATTGATTTTGAAAATCCGCAGGAAAAGCTGCTGCCCGGAATGTATGCGGAAACCGTGGTGCAACTGCAGGACCGCAAGGATGTGCTGATCGTGCCGATCGAGGCCGTGATGCAAAACGCCGGGGAAGCGCGAGTGCTTATGGTGAACCAGCAAAACGTGGTTGAAGAGCGCAAGGTGAAGCTGGGATTGCAGGGGAAATCGCGCGTGGAAGTGCTTTCCGGATTGAATGAAGGCGACCGGGTGATCATCGGCAATCAGAGCCAGTTCCGGAACGGCGAAAAGGTCGCGCCAAAGGAAATTCAAACCCCGGGCGGCGAAACCGGAGGGGCGAGCTGATGGCCGGATTTTCGATTCGCAATCCTTTCTTCGTCATGGTTTGCTGCCTGATTATTGCCATCGTCGGCACCGTGACCTTGGTACGCATGCCGGTGGACCTTTTCCCACCCATCAATATTCCGGTGGTGGTGGTGGCGACGTTTTACTCGGGGATGCCGCCGCAGCAGATTGAAGCCAGCATCACGAATCCATTTGAACGATTTTTCACGCTAGCCAGCGGTGTGGATCATATCGAGTCGCGCTCCCTGCCTGGAGTCAGTCTGGTGAAGGTGTACTTCCAACCGGGAAGCAACGCCGACTCGGATGTGAGCACGATCGCCAATCTGGCGATGGCGCAACTGCGGCGGCTGCCGCAAGGAACCTTGCCGCCAGTGGTTCTGAAATTCGACGCGTCGAGTTTGCCAGTTTGCCTGGTGACACTGAAGGGCAAAGGGCTAAACGAGACGGAACTACACGACCTTGGACAGTTCAGTGTGCGCAACCAGATTGCGAACGTGCCGGGCGCGTCTGTGCCGCAACCGTTCGGCGGAAAATACCGGCAGATTATGGTGTATGTGGATCCGCTGAAACTCGAAGCGCACCAACTGAGCCCGATGGACGTGGTCCGGCAAATGAACGAAAGCAATCTGATCCTGCCCGCGGGCGACGTGAAGATTGGGCCGTTTGACTACAACCTTTACTCAAATGCGCAGGCGCCGGACGCAAAATCCATCAACACGATGCCGCTGAAAACGATCGGGCAATCCTCGGTGATGGTGGCGGATATCGGCAAAGCGGTGGACGCGCAGGCGATCCAGACGAATATCGTGCGTGTAGATGGGCAGCCATCCGTATACCTGCCAATCCTGAAGCAAGGCGGCGATACAAACACCATCGCGGTGGTAAACGGCATCCGCGAATCGCTGAAAAACCTGGTGGACGTGCCGAAGCAGTTGGTGACGCGCGTAGTATTTGACCAGTCTGTCTTTGTGAAAACGGCGATCAAGAACTTGATCAATGAGGGCGCGATAGGACTGGTGCTGACGGGATTGATGATCCTGCTGTTTCTGGGAAGCATGCGCGCAACCGCGGCGGTATTTCTTTCCATTCCGCTATCGGCGCTGGCCGCGTTCCTGGCCATTAACGCGGGGGGTGGAACCGTCAACACCATGGTTCTGGGCGGGCTGGCACTGGTGTTTTCGCGATTGATCGACAACTCCGTGATCGTTCTCGAAAACATTTTCCGGCATATCGAAAATGGCGAGGCTCCCGAAGTGGCGGCGGAAAAGGGCGGCAACGAAGTTGCGTTGGCAGTTCTTGCGGCAACGTTGACGACCGCGATTGTGTTTTTCCCGGTGGTGTTTCTCTACGGAGTCAGCCGCTTTTTGTTCATCGCGCTGGCGTCCTGCGTGGTGCTCTCGCTGTTCGCTTCCTACTTCGTGGCCATGACCGTGGTGCCCCTCTACTGCGCGAAACTCATGGGCAGGCACGAAGCCGACGAGGAACTGGAAGGCGACACGATCAGCGTGTTTGGGCGGTTCGTCAAGGGATTCAATCGCAAATTTGAAGACATGCTCAAGAGCTACGACAAAAGTCTGGCGAAATCGCTGCTGCGGCCAGCGGCAACGGTTGTGGGCCTTGCGGGCGTTTCGATTCTTTGTCTGGGCCTTTACCCGCTTTTGGGCCAAGCCTTTTTCCCGCGCACGGATCCCGGGCAGTTTGTGATCAACGTGAAGGCGCCGTCTGGAACACGAGTGGAAGTGACCGAAAATTACGTGCAACAGGTGGAAGAGATCATCCGGCAGGTGGTGCCGAAAAACGAGCTGCAGATGGTGGTTTCCAATATCGGCATTACTCCGGATTTTTCGGTGATTTATACACCAAATTCCGCGCCGCACACGGCGTTTGTGCAGGCCAGCCTGCGCGAAGGACACAAAGTCGGCAGCTACGAGTACATGAACCGGGTGCGAGAACAACTACAGAAACAGTTGCCGCAGCTGACGACGTATTTTCAATCCGGTGGCTTGGTGGACGCGGTGTTGAATCTGGGATTGCCGGCCCCGATTGATATTCAGGTGAGCGGGAGCAATCTGGATGCCGCGCATGAGGTGGCTTCGCAAATCGCATCGAAGACCAAACAGTTGAAAGGCGTCAGCGATGTATTGATTCCCCAGGACGTTGACTACCCAGCATTGGAACTCGACGTGGACCGGGAAAAAGCGGCGCAGCTCGGGCTTTCGCAAAAAGAGGTGGTGGACAACGTGATCACGGCATTGACGTCGAATGGAATGATCGCGCCGAATTACTGGGTGGACCCGAAAAGCGGGAATCCCTACCTGCTGACGGTGCAGTATCCGGAAGAATCGATCCAAACGCTGACGGACCTGAAACAGATTCCACTGCGCGGCGTGAAACTGACGCAGCCGACGTTTCTGGATTCCGTGGTGACCGTGCGCCGCATCACCGCGCCGACGGAAGTGGACCACTACCAATTGGCGCGCGTGATGGATGTTTACGTGGCGCCGCGGAAAGAAGACCTGAGTAAGGTAACCAGTCAGGTGGAAAACATTATCGCGCATACGAATCTGCCGGAAGGAGTTCGCGTGAAGCTGCGCGGATCGGTGCAGGGCATGCGGGCGTCTTTCAAGAGTTTCGGGGTCGGCCTGATTCTTTCCATTGTTCTGGTGTATTTGATTTTGGTGGCGCAATTCGCATCCTGGTCGGACCCGTTGATTATTTTGCTGGCTGTGCCGCCGGGGTTGGCGGGCGTGCTGCTGTTTCTGCTGGCCACGGGAACGACGCTGAACGTCATGTCGCTGATGGGCGTGGTGATGATGGTGGGCATCGTGGTGTCCAACAGCATTCTGATCGTGGAATTTGCGCGCCACCTGCACAAGGAAGGGAAAAGTCTGCAGGAAGCGGTGGCTACGGCTTCGCGTCAGAGGTTGCGGCCGGTGTTGATGACCTCTTTAGCCACGCTGCTGGGATTGATTCCGATGGCGCTGGGAATTGAGGCGGGAAGCGAAGCCTACGCGCCCCTGGCCCGCGCCATTATCGGTGGATTGCTGGTTTCCGTGGTGGTGACGGTGTATCTGGTTCCAGCCGCCTACTTGCTGGTGCACCGAAAAGAAGAATTGGCCGAGGTGCGGGCATGAGGCCGATACAAAAGGTGGTACTGCTGGCGCTCGCGGCCGGGCTGAGTTCCGGCCATCTGGCCGCGCAGGAAAACCCCGCCAATCCGAGCGGGGCTCCGCAAACGGGCAGCGGCACGAATCCGCATATGCTGACGATCCAGGAAGCGGAGGCAATCGGCATACGGAATAATCCGCAGATCAGCGTGGGAAGGTTGCGGGCGCTGCAAGCGCGGGAGTTTGTAAGAGAGGCGCGCGCCGCGCTGATGCCGACGGCGACGTTGAGCGTCACTGGCGTGGAGTCGCGTGCAGGAAGCCGCATTGCAGCGGGCTATCTGAACAATCCGGTGATCTACCCCAGGGCGGCGGCGGGCGCTTCGGTGACACAGTTGATAACGGATTTCGGGCGAACGACGAATTTGCTTTCGAGTTCCGAGTTCCAACAAAAAGCGGAAGACGAAAACGCCGTGGCCACGCAGCAGCAGGTGGTGCTGGCGGTGGACGAAGCGTTCTACAACACGTTGGAGACGAAAGCACTGTTGCAGGTGGCGCAAGAGACGGTGGACGCGCGGCAATTGCTGGTGGACCAGGTGAGCGCCTTGACCAATGCGAAGTTGCGATCCGACCTGGACTTGAGTTTCAGCCAGGTGGATTTGTCGCGCGCCAAACTGCTGCAACTACAGGCACAGAGCAACTACGCGGCTTCACTGGCAACGTTATCCGCGGTTCTGGGTTACCCCGAGAGGCAGGAATTCGAGCCGGTGGAACCCGCGACGCAAATGGCGAATCCGGTGGCGGATGCTGCGCCTTTGATTCAGCAGGCGCTGCAGCAGCGCCCGGAGGTATTGTCGCTGCGGCAGGAAGTGACGGCCGCGGAGAAGTTCGCACACGCAGAGCATGATTTGTGGAAACCATCGATTAATGCGGCCGGGGCGGTGGGGCTGGCGCCCGTGCGCGACGACCACATCGACAACTGGTATGGAGCGGCCGGAGTGAACATTAACATTCCGGTGTTCAATGGATTTTTGTTTAACGCGCGATCGAAATCGGCGGACCTGCAAACAGAGCTCCAACAAAAGAAACTGCAGGATCTGCAGAACAACGTGGCGCGCGATGTGCGAAATGGTTGGCTGGATACCCAGACGGCATTCGCGCGATTGTCTTTGACGGAAGAGCTCCGGCAGCAGGCGAACCTGGCGCTCGATCTGGCGCAAGCACGATACAAGCTGGGCTTGAGCTCAATCGTGGAATTCAGCCAAGCCGAATTGCAAAAAACCGACGCGGACCTGCAGAATACCGACGCGAAGTATCAATACCGGCTGTCGCAAATCCTTCTGGCCTATCAGATGGGCGAGAAACGCTAGGCAATACAGCAAAGCCTGTAGAGATTCAGGCCCAAAGAAGGTCCATTTCACTGGGTCACCCGTAAAAACGTTCCAACAAAAATATTCAAGAGCCAGAGCGCGTTTCGGGAAATTAATTTCTCGGAACACCGGGGCGGAAACTTGCGAGGAGGTTTCGCCGGAGTTCAGTCACTTTCTGGAGGCTTGTTCACAATTCGTAACAAGCTTGGAATCAGTAGGTTGGCAGGGTGTTCCAAGGAATAGTTACAAACTATTCACATAGGATTGATGCCAGCGTAAGAGTCGCCCAATACCTTGCCAAGCGGGGTGGTACGCAATTCCCAGGTTCGTTGGCCAAATCTGGATCAAAAAGAGAGAGGCAATGAAAAAACTTGCATCACTAACACTTTCGCTGCTCCTGTTTAATGGAGTGGCGTTTGCTGACTCACCGAAAGACTCACCGAAGGATGCACCAAAGGAAGCGGCGAAACCCGCGGCGGCAGCAGCTACAAAAACCAACGCAGAGATTGCCGCGCAAATGGAAGAATTGCGTCAAGCTTTGCAGGCGCAGCAGGAACAGCTCCAGATGTTGAAGGAGGAGCTGGCAAAGCGTGACCGGGAAATTGAAGAAGCACGGGAAGCAGCAGCAACGGCGAATTCGCGCGCGACGGATGCCAACACGAAGGCCACCGAAGCGGCGGCGACGTCGGCAGCAACGTCGGCGGAAGTGAAGTCCACCGCGACGGCACTGAATACAACGGTTGCCAACATGGCGGCGAGCAATGCGGCGGTGGTGAACTCCGCGGGGGTGGCGACTTCAGGCGGCCAGAATAAAGATGAAGACAAGGGTCCGGCGACGATTCGTTATAAAGGAATCAGCCTGACTCCGGGCGGGTTCATCGAAGCCGCGACGGTTAACCGGCAGCGGGGATTGAGTTCGGATATCAACACGCCGTTCAACTCTATTCCTTACGGGGATAACGCAACCGGAAAACTTTCCGAAATGAACTTCTCGGCTCGCCAGTCGCGTCTGTCACTGCTTGCAGAAGCGAAGATTGGCAGCACGAAAGTGTCTGGCTACTACGAAGCGGACTTCCTCGGCGCGGGCACGACTTCCAATAACCGGGAAAGCAATTCCTACGTGTTCCGGCAGCGGCAATTGTGGGGACGCGTGGACCTGGACAATGGCTGGGCGTTCACAGCCGGGCAGATGTGGAGCCTGGCGACCGAAAACAAAAAAGGCATCGTGAACCGCGGAGAGTGGTTCCCGTCGCAGATTGATCCTCAATACGTGGTGGGCTATGTTTGGCAGCGCGCCGATGCGTTGCGCGCGACCAAGAGCTTCGGCGACAAGTTCACAGTTGCCGCATCGATCGAAGGTTCGCAGGCGACGATTGCCGGTCGCGGGTTCAGCACTTACACCGCGGCGAATGGAGCGGTGACAACGAATTCGTTTGCCTTTGCTCCAGGAAATGGCGGCGGTTTGTATAACGCTTTCGATTCCACGGGTTACTCGCCGAATAAACTCCCCGATTTCATCTTCAAGGCGGCATGGGATCCAGGATTCGGCCATTTCGAAATCTTCGGAATCGTCAGCGAATTCCGGAACCGCGTGTATCCGTGCGCGGTGGTCAGCATTCCTGATAACACTACGGCTACAGCTACCGTCACCGGCGCCGATGGTACGGTCTATACCAACACATACAACAACAACCTTTTGACAGGCGCGGGACCGTTGCCGAACGCGGCCACCTGTCCGAACACCACCCCGAGTGCGCTGAACGCTTCCAATCAATCGATCACGGAAGGCGGTGGTGGATTCCACATGCACGCGCCCGTGATTCACAAGAAGTTTGATATTGGCTTGACGGGCGTTTATGGCGTTGGCACGGGCCGCTTCATTTCGGCACAGCTTCCGGATGCGACGATTCGTCCGGACGGAACGCTGTCACCCATCCACAACGCGGGATGGTTGGGCTCGATCGATTGGCACATTACGCCGAAGATCGATATCTATGCGTATGTGGGTGGTGAGTATGCTGGACGAGCGGCATACACGGGTTACGCGTCCGTGACTGGCACCGCCGCGACAATTCCAGTTACACTGACGTCGGAAGGCGGTACATCCATCATCTACCCCGAGACGCAGACGACCTGGAAGACTTCGTTCACCGGAGCAGGCGGATACGGTGGACCGACGGCCAACAACGTTGGATGCAGTGTGGAACTGCCTCCGGCGGGCAACAGCGCTCCCAACGGCGGTGCAAACTGCGCTGGAGATACACGGTACATCAGCGAAGCCACCCTGGGTTTCTGGCACAGGGTCTACCAGGGCGAAAAGGGCCGGCTGCAGTGGGGCATTCAATACTCCTACTTCTACCGGAACAGCTGGTCGGGAGTTGCCGGGGCGGTCAGCGGGCAGCCGCACGCCGTGGACAACATGGTATGGACGTCGTTCCGTTACTACATTCCCTAGAGCGGCCTCAAGCAAACGTGGGAAACCACAAACGGCAGGGGCACCTTCACGGGCGCCCCTGTTTTGTTTTCAGGTTCGGTGCGTTCAGCCAGCTTAACGGTCCCCGTATCAGCGACTTAAAGGCTGCCTGAAAGAATGTTTCCGATTTTTAACAGACTCTCGAATGGTTGTAACAATTCCGTAACGGTGGGTGGTCAGACTTGGGCGTTATTAAGCCAAATCTTCTTAAATTGGGAGATTCATCTCATGAAACGACTTACCCTGCTCGCGGTCGGTGTGCTCGCGCTCTGCGCCATCGTCGTTGCGGATAATCCACTGTTGATCAACGGTGCGGGAGCGACTTTTCCTTACCCGATCTATTCCAAATGGTTCGACGTGTATCACACGAAATTTCCGAATGTGCAGTTCAACTATCAGTCCATCGGTTCGGGAGGGGGGATCAAGCAGGTTACCGAAGGCACGGTGGATTTTGGCGCCAGCGATGGTCCGATGAACGACGACCAGATGAAGGCTTTCGAGACCAAGCATGGTTCGGGAATTCTGCATTTTCCCACGGTGCTGGGCGCGGTGGTACCAACTTACAACATCGCAGGTGTGAGCGGCTCTCTAAATTTTACGCCGGAAGCGCTGGCGGGGATCTATCTGGGAAAAATAACCAAGTGGAATGACCCGGCGATTTCAGGCGTGAACAAGGGAGTAAACCTGCCTGCGACGGACATCGTGGTGGTGCATCGCTCGGATGGCAGCGGAACCAGCTACATCTGGACGGACTACCTCTCCAAGGTCAGCGAAGAATGGAAATCGAAGGCGGGCAAGGGCACTTCGGTGAACTGGCCCGTGGGACTTGGGGGCAAGGGAAACGAAGGCGTGACCGGACTGGTGAAACAGACTCCGAATTCCATTGGATACGTGGAGTTGATCTACGCCGTGCAGAACAATATTCCGTACGGTTCGGTGAAAAACGCGTCCGGAGAATTTGTGAAGGCGAGTCTCACCGGCGTGACGGCAGCGGCAGCCGGTTCAGCCAAGGAAATGCCGGAGGATTTCCGGGTGAGCATCACGAATGCGTCTGGCAAAACGGCGTACCCGATTTCGAGCTTCACGTGGCTGCTGATTCCCGAAAAGATTTCGGATTCCGCAAAGCGCGACGCCATCAAGGGTTTCCTGAAGTGGATGATCACTGACGGGCAGAATGAAGTAGAAGCGCTGTCCTACGCGAAACTGCCGAAGGAAGTTGTCGAGAAGGAAAAGAAGGCCCTCGGCAAAGTGCAGTAAAGACCCGGAAGACCTGTGGCGACAACCAGCACAACCCTCAAAAGCGCGGGCCCGTTACCGGGCTCGCGCACCTTTTTGTCCAGGTTAACCGACGGCGACGAGATCGCGCGGCTCACCACGATGGTGTTTGCGGCGACCGTGGTTTTGCTGACGACGGCACTGGTTTGGGAATTGTGGGTGAATTCCGCGCTGCCGCGGCACAAATTTGGATTTCATTTTTTGTTCACGCAGACGTGGGACCCGATCATGGACGACTTCGGGGCGCTGCCGTTTATTTATGGAACGGTGGTTACGTCCGCGGTGTCGCTGTTTATCGCCATCCCATTAGGGATCGGAGCCGCGATCTTTCTGGCTGAATTGGCGCCCGCGCGCTTGTCTGACACGCTGCAATTCTTCATCGATTTGTTGGCCGCGGTGCCCAGCGTGATATATGGGTTGCTGGGAATTTTCATTGTGGTGCCGCTGGTGCGGGATGTGTTCTATCCGGTGCTGAACGGCTCAATGGGTTTTCTGCCGATTTTTAAGGGCCCATCCTATGGCGTAGGATTCATGACAGCGGGGATTGTGATGGCGGTGATGATCATCCCGTACATCATTTCCGTCTCGCGGGAGGTGCTGCTTTCGGTTCCACGCGACCAACGGGAAGCGGCATTGGCGCTGGGTTCCACGCGCTGGGAATCCACCTGGCAAGTGGTGGTGCCTTTTGCGAAAACCGGCATCATGGGCTCGATCTTTCTGGCGCTGGCGCGCGCTTTGGGCGAAACCATGGCGGTGACCATGGTGATCGGCAATACGCCCAAAATCGCGGCATCACTGTTTGCCCCTGGCTATTCCATCGCGGCCGTGATTGCCAATGAATTCACGGAAGCCACTGGCGATATTTACCTGCAGTCTTTGATTGAGCTGGGCCTCGTTTTGTTCTTGCTTACGTTCATTCTGAACGGCTTGGCGCGCATTCTGATTCTTCTGACAACCCAGAAGGGCAGCGGGGTGAGCCAATAATGAATGCAAGGCTCCGCTGGCGAAAATTTGTCAGCCATTTCATGCTGACGATGACGGGTCTCTGCGCCGTAGCTTCCGTCCTGATTCTTTTCTTTATTCTGGGCTATTTGCTTTTCAATGGCGGCACCTCAATCAACTGGAATTTTTTCACTAAACTGCCGAAGCCGGTGGGAGAAAGCGGCGGCGGAATGGCGAATGCCATCGTTGGCAGCGCAAAAGTCCTGCTGCTGGCCTCCTGTTTCGGCGTGCCAATCGGTTTTCTTGGCGGAATTTATCTGGCGGAATTCAGCGGCAAGGGCGTTGCCTCGATCGTGCGATATGCCGCGGACCTACTCAACGGTGTGCCGTCGATCGTTGTTGGAATTTTTGCCTACAGCGTGGCGGTGCTGCCATTCAAGCACTTTTCCGCTTTTGCGGGGGCGTTTGCTCTGGGTGTGATGATGATTCCGATCACGTTGCGGAGCACCGAGGAATTTCTGAAGGGCGTGCCGCGGATGTTGCGGGAAGGGGCGATGGCTCTGGGGGCGAGCAAGTGGCGGACGATTGCGACGGTGATCGTCCCAGCCGCTTACCGGGGAATCGTGACGGCGATCTTGCTGGCACTGGCGCGCGTGGCAGGGGAAACGGCGCCGTTGTTGTTTACGGCCTTTGGCAATCGCTTCTGGAGCAACGGTTTGTCGCAGCCGACCGCGACTCTGCCGGTGGTCATCTACACGTATGCGGTTGCGCCGTACGATGACTGGCACCGCCAGGCATGGGCCGCGGGCCTGGTTCTGCTGGGATTGATTTTGGTGATCAATATTCTTGCACGCACGATTCTCTCGCGTGGGATCGCCATACCGAGGTCTTAAGAATGGAAGCGTCCACTAAGCCGGAGTTTTCCGTGAATATCACGACGAATATAACGACATCCACAGCGCGAGAAACGTCCGCAGCGCTGCCGATGCGGATGACCATTTCCAAGTTGAATTTCTTCTACGGCGCCAAGCAGATCCTTTTTGACATAAACATGGGCATCGCAGACAAAAAGGTGACCGCGCTGATCGGCCCCTCGGGATGCGGGAAATCCACCCTGTTACGTACCCTGAACCGCATGCATGAAACGGTGAGCACTTCGCACCTGGAAGGCGAAATCCTGCTGGATAAACAGGATATTCTGGCGCAGGACGTAACCTTGCTGCGCCGGCGCGTAGGAATGGTGTTTCAACGACCAAATCCCTTCCCGAAATCCATCTTCGACAATATTGCCTATGGTCCGCGCATGAACGGATTCAAGGGAGCGATTGCGGACACGGTGGAAAAAAGTTTGCGGCACGCCGCCCTGTGGGATGAAGTGAAGGATCACCTGCACAAATCGGCGTACGAACTCTCGGGCGGCCAGCAGCAGCGGCTTTGCATTGCGCGAGCGCTGGCGGTGGAGCCCGAAGTGCTGTTGATGGACGAGCCGTGCTCCGCGCTGGACCCGATCAGCACGGCGAAGATCGAAGAATTGATGGTGGAATTGAAGAATTTAACGACGATTGCGATCGTCACCCACAACATGCAACAAGCGGCGCGCGTAAGCGACTTCACGGCGTTTCTGTTGACCGGGCAGATTATCGAGTTCAATCCAACACCGCTGATCTTTACAACTCCTGGTGATCCGCGGACAGAAGCGTACATCACCGGACGTTTCGGATGAGGCGGAAGAGTTTTCGATAGGCGATGCGGAGAGGGTGTCTGTAAACTGCGAACGGGAAGGGCGAAATGGAACGTCACTTCGAAAAGGATTTGAACGAGCTGAAGGAAAGGCTGCTGTGGATGGGCAGCCTGGCGGAGCGCGCTGTCCACCAGGGCGTGCACGCGGTGCTGGATTCCGACGAGCAACTTGCGAAGCGCGTGCTGGAAGAAGAAGACGCGATCAACGAGCTACAACTGGAAATTGACGATCGCGTGGTGCAACTGCTGGCGCTGCACCAATTGATGGCGGCGGACCTGCGGCTGGTGCTGGCTGTTTCGCGCATCAACAACGACCTGGAGCGCATCGGCGACCAGGCCGTGAATATTGGCCAGGGCGCGCTGCGCATCCTGCGGCACCCGCGGGTAAAGCCATACGTGGATTTGCCCCGCATGTCGGAGCTGGTGGAAGAGCAAGTGCGGAATTCGTTGAACGCGGTGGTGCGGCGCGACGTGGAACTGGCGCAGAAAGTAATGTCCACCGACGACCAGGTGGATCATTACCGCGACCAGATTTTTCGCGAATTGCTGACCTACATGATGGGCGATTCGAGCGTGGTTTTTCCGGCATTCGAATTGATCCTGGTGGCTAAGAACCTGGAGCGAATTGGCGACCACGCCACGAATATCGCGGAAGACGTGATCTATATCGTCCAAGGGCAAGACATCCGGCACCCGTCGGTGGACCGGCGTTAGCCCGGCCGCGATTTCCGAACGTGAAACAAACCAATAGAGATCAGTGCGCTAAACATCGAAAGCGCTAGGCCCGCAGTACGGTCTGGCGTGCGCTCAAAACGAATTTGAATCTCGGATTTTCCTCTATCCACCGGAACAATCATCTGATCCACGTCATCAGGGCGTTGTGGCGTCACGGTCTGGCCGTTCACAGCGACATGCCAGGCGGGATAATTGAGAAGGCGAATGGCCAAGCGGGCGGGTCCGACCGTTTCCACGAAAATTGTTTTGTTTTCGGGCTGCCAAAGCCGGATTTCGATTTTGGCTTTGGGCGGCGGCGACGCGGTTTCATCTGGTGAAGTGGGAAGCAACGCGGCGAGTGGCGCGTGCTTTGGGAGATCGAGATGATCGTCTCCGGCTGGATCGTATTCATCCACACCTTCATAGCCGGTGCCGCTGGTGATAGCGGCTTTCTGCGTGGACATTTCGTCGGGGTCCCACCAAGTGTTTTGTGTCAGGAAGTATCCGAGCGGTAGTGCAATGGCGATGAAGAGTATAAACCAGAGCCAGCCGCGGCGGCGCTCGATGGCCGCAGCGAAAAAGCAGCAGGAAATCACGGCGAGGATGGACATCCAGCGCCACGGAAATTGCACGAAGCGGAGCTCTGGCAGCAGATTCCAGAGGGGTGCAGTGAACCTGAACATCAGGATCGTCGCTGCGACTCCAAGAAGAAGCACAGCGTCCCAGAGGGACCTTGATGCGGAAGAGGACAGCTTCCGAGCGAACTTGCGAGAGGCTAAGGCGGTTGAGGCGGTGAAAACGATTAACACTAAAGCGCAGAGGGAAGAAATCCAGTTGAACCAGGTGTGTTCCACATCGTCCAGCCGGGTGAACAGAAAATTCTGAGTAGGAAGCAATCCGCTGGAGAGGGCCTGGGCGATATTCACCCAGCGCTGTTCATAGGCGGCGGGGAACAGATAGAAGGCGGCCAGTCCGAATCCCAGCGCAAGGGCAGCAGCGGAGCGGAGGGCGACTCTCCACGAACGCTGCCGGAGCACGGCCCAGGCAAACAGAAGCGCCATGGAATAGCTGGCGATGACCCCTGCAGGGGCATTGCAAAGCCACACGGCGGTGAAAGGAAGCGCGAACTGGGGAATGGCGGAGAGTTTGGGCTTTTCGTCTTGCAGAAGGCCCGCGAGACGAAACGCTGCCAGCAAGAGCAATGGGAAAATGGCACAAGCGAGTTGCTCGGCGAAATCGCTGCGGACATAACTGACCAGAAGCGCGTAGGGATTGGCGGCGTAGAAAACGGCCCCGAGGTACGCTGCCCTTCGCGAGACAAGACGGCCGAGCAGCAGGAACGCCGAGAAGCCGGCGAGGGTTTGCGTCAGAAGAATAAAGGCCGCGGGGATCCAAGCGACCGGTAACACCAGGCTGAGGGCAGCGCCCAGCATCCAGGAGAGCGGTGGGTAGAAGATATAACGGGGCTCGCCGAAGCCGTTGTTGGTCCAGGCGGTCCAATGAGGGTAAAGCACGCCGTGCTGCCACTGATAAGCGACGTCGAGCCACGAGGCGACGTGAAATTCGAAATCGTGGCCGGAAGCGCTCCCGAGCCAGAAGAAGGGGAGCAGGAGGGCCAGGGACGCAAGGAAAGAGAGCCCCAGCGGCACGAACCAGAAACGCGGACCGGGCGGAGTTTGCGGGCCTGCTTGCGGTAATAACTGGTTCATGGAGGGGTCAAGAGATTGTAACCGTTTCCCGGAAGAATCAACGCCGCGCCCATTTCCGTTCATCGTGGAGTGAAACTGAGCGATAATACACGCGATTATGAGCACCACAACAACTGGCGTTGAACCGATTATTGCCGCAAGCAACCTGGAAAAATTTTATCCGCAGCCGGATGGCAGCCGGATTCAGGTGATCTCGCCGACTAACATTGCCATTTACCCCGGGCAGATTATCGCGCTGCTGGGGCCTTCGGGATGCGGTAAGTCCACGATGCTGCGGATGCTGACGGGGCTTTCGCCGACTTCGGGAGGAACGGTTTTTTGGCACGGGCAGCCGGTGCGGGACGAGTCGCCAAATGTATCCATCGTGTTTCAGAGTTTCGCGCTGTTCCCCTGGCTGACGGTACTGGAAAACGTGGAGGCGCCGCTGGAGGCGCGAGGCGTTCCCGTGGTGGAACGCCACAAGCGGGCGCTGCGAATTATTGACTCAGTTGGGCTGGACGGATTCGAGTCTGCGTATCCGAAGGAGCTTTCCGGCGGAATGAAGCAGAGAGTGGGCGTGGCGCGGGCGCTGGTGGTGGAACCGGAAGTGCTGTTCATGGACGAACCGTTTTCGGCGCTGGACGTATTGACCGCGGAGACGCTGCGCGGCGAGCTGATGGAATTGTGGCTGGGAAAAAAGATTCCGACGCGGGCGATTTTTATCGTGACGCACAACATCGAAGAGGCGGTGATTCTGGCGGACCGGATTATTGTGCTGGGCAGAAATCCCGCGCACATTCACGCGGAGTTCAACGTGAGTATGGGGCACCCGCGGGATCACAAGGATCCGAGATTTACCGAACTTGTGGATTTGATCTACAAGGCACTGACGCAGCAGGAGCACCCGGAGCGGGCAGTTGCGGGCCAACCGGATAATGGAGGGCAGCGGCGCAAAGAGGTGGTGATGCTTCCTCACACACGGCCCGGCGGCATGGCCGGGTTGCTGGAAATTTTGGAGGACCACGAAGGGCGCGCGGATTTACACGTGCTTGCGGATGAATTGAGCCTGGAAGTGGATGCGTTGCTGCCGACCGTGGACACGGCGACTCTGCTGGGATTGTTGAAACTGGAAGAGGGCGACGCTATTCTGACCGCGGAGGGGAAAGCGTTCGCACATGCGGACATCCAGGAGCGCAAAGCCATTTTCCGCAAAGCCGTGCTGGCGCACATTCCCCTGTTGCGGCAGATGGAACAGGCGCTGAAAGCGAAATCGAACCGCACCTTGCCGGCGGAATTTTTCCAGGACCTACTGGACGAGCATTTCAGCGAGGACGAAGCGCGACGACAGTTGGAGACGGCCATCCAGTGGGGCCGCTACGCGGAACTTTTCGATTACGATGCGGCGAGCGGGAAGCTGACGCTCACCGAGACCTGATCTCGCCGTGCCATCGCCCGCTCCTCTTCCACAACACCAGACACCGCTGCCGCCGACAGCCACGCGGCCCGCGGGTTCGCGCTGGGCGTACGCGTTTTTAATTGACATCGGCGTATTCGTTTCCGTTTTTGCGGTGATTTACGGCGTGTACTCGATCGGGCATTCGTGGCTGGGCCCGGTGCGGGCGGAGTCCGAGATCTCGCAGGACCCGCGAAGTTTGCCGCTCTACGCGCTGTATTCTCTGGTGCGGATTTTGGTGGCGTACGCGCTGAGCCTGGTGTTTGCGCTGGCGTATGGCTATGTGGCGGCGAAATCGCGGCGCGCGGAAATTATTCTGATCCCACTGCTGGACATTCTGCAGTCCATTCCGGTATTGAGTTTTCTCCCCGGAGTGATGCTGGCGATGGTGGCGCTGTTTCCGAGCCGGCAACTGGGAGTGGAACTGGGATCGATCATTCTGATTTTCACAGGTCAGGTGTGGAACATCGCGTTCAGCTTTTATTCCTCGCTGAAAACGGTGCCGCGAGATTTGCGCGAAGCCGCGATTATTTACCGGTTCAGCGCGTGGCAGAAATTTACGGAACTGGATTTGCCGTTTTCGACAATCGGGCTGGTGTGGAATTCCATGATGTCTGTGGCGGGCGGATGGTTCTTCCTGATGGCCTGTGAAATGTTTGTGCTGGGCGATAAAGATTTCCGGTTGCCGGGGCTGGGGTCCTATTTGCAGACGGCGGCGGGGCACGGAAATACGCGGGCGATGCTGTGGGGACTGGCGGCGATGGTGGCGGTGATCGTATTGATGGACCAGTTGATCTGGCGTCCAGTGATCAGCTGGGCGGACAAATTTAAATTCGAGCAAGTGGAGAGCGCGGGGGCAGCGTCGAATTCCATTCTTAACTTTATTCGGAAAGAGTCTTTTCTAATACGGTTTTACCGGCGGATTCTGCATCCGGTGGCCGAATGGCTGACGATGCAATTTGCGAGCGGAGCGAAGCGGGCGGCGGCAAGCTTTCGGACGAGCCAGGCCGCAAGGCCGCGCGCGTGGCTAGGCTGGATTTTTGCGGGAGTGACCGGTGTGGCGCTGCTTTACGGCGTTTACCGCGGAGTGCGCGAACTGGCGCAATTGCCGCGCGATGTATACTTCGAGCTTTTTCGCAGCGCGGGGCTGACGTTTCTGCGGGTGAACCTGGCGCTGATTATCGGCGCGCTGTGGACTGTGCCGGTGGGCGTGGCGATCGGGTTCAGCCCGAAGTTTGCGCGGCTCGCGCAGCCGTTGGTCCAATTGGCAGCTTCCATTCCGGCGACGGCGCTGTTCCCGGTGATATTGTTGTTTCTGATTCGGCTGCGCGGCGGGGTGGAGATTGCGGCGATGGCGCTGATGCTGCTGGGGACGCAGTGGTACATCCTCTTCAATGTGATTGCGGGTGCGATGGCGATTCCGACGGATCTGAAGGAAGCGTCGAGCATTTTCAAGTTTGGTTCAATGGACCGGTGGCGGTATCTGATTTTGCCGGGGATTTTTCCGTATCTGGTGACGGGAATGGTGACGGCATCGGGTGGCGCGTGGAACGCCAGCATCGTGGCAGAATATTTTCACTTTCAAGGAAGGATTGTGCAAGCGCCGGGGCTGGGAAGCACGATCAGCAGCGCCAGCGATGCGGGGAGATTTGACATACTGCTGGCCTCGACGTTGATCATGGCGGTGATCGTGGTGCTGATCAACCGGTTGGTGTGGAGGCGGCTCTATCGTTTGGCGTCGACGCGGTTCAAGCTGGAGACGTGATGCGGACGTCCGGGGTGGCGCTGCGGCAGATGGGTGGTGCTTGGATTTTTACGTTGAGATCCTTCGGGCGCAAACGGCGCGCCGCTCAGGATGACAACGCTTACGTTCAACTCTATATAGAGCGACGGGTCGGTGGGCGAACGAGGAAGAGTTGCTCCAGGTCAGGATTTTTGGAGTTCGCGGCTGAGATAGATGATTTGGCCGACGTGGTGGTAGAGGTGGCTGGCGCAGCGGAGGATGAGGGTGAGGCGATTTTTGGCGGAAGGCTCGCGCTCGGCGGTGTAGGCGGCGGTCCAGTCGGTTTCAGACTGATTTTCAACGGTGGCGATGACCATGGCGATGGTTTCATCGAATTTTTTCAGGACTCCGTTTTTTGAGAGGTTGCGGGAGTCCGTGAATTCTAAATCGCGGTTGCGGACGTAACCGGTGCCGGCGATACGCGCGCCTATGTAGTAGCTGAGGTTTCCGGTGAGATGCAGCACCAGGTGGCCGACGGAATTGCCGTAGCGGAACGGATTCCGCCAGAACTGTTCGTCAGAGAGCGGGTCCGCCCACTTGTGCAGCTCGGCGGCGCGGTCGCGATATTCGTTCGCGAAGGCTTGGCAGACGCTTTCCGAAAGTTCACTCATGGAATCCTGCCTCTTGTTCAATGGGCCGCCGCGCCTGGCGCGTCGTTGCGGAAAATCACGCCTTCTTTCATGACGAAGAAGACGTGTTCGGTTTGACGAATATTATGCGTGGGATCGCCGGGAACGGCCACCACATCGGCAAATTTTCCGGATTCGAGCACGCCAATCTTGTCTGCCAGGCCGAGGAGTTCCGCATCGGCGGAAGTGCCGGCTTTCAAGGCGGCGACAGGCTTCATACCGAGATCCACCATTTGATGAAATTCCTCGGCGTTGCGCCCGTGGCGATAAACGCCGGCATCGGTGCCCAGCCCGATTTTCACGTCCTTGGCGAGGGCACGCTGAAAGGTTTGGTGCACGGCGGCGATTGCGGCGCGGGCCTTGGCTTCAATCGCGGGAGGCATATAGACGCCGCGATCCAGTTGTTCCTGAATGCCTTGAACGGCCATTAAGGTGGGGACGAGGTAGGTGCCGTGCTGCTTCATCATGTCGAGCGCTTCGTCGTCGAGGAAGCTGCCGTGTTCAATCGAATCGATGCCCGCGCGGATTGCGCGCTTGGCGGCCTCCGCACCGTGGGCGTGGGCCGCGGTTTTGCGGCGGAGGGCGTGGGCTTCATCGACGATGGCGTTCAGTTCTTCCTGGGTAAGCTGGGGGGTGTCCACGTCGTCGGTTTCGGAGAGGACGCCGCCGGAGGCGCAGACTTTAATCATGTCGGCGCCGTACTTGTGGTCCAGACGAACGGCATAGCGGGCCTGTTCTGGGCCATCGATAACGCCTTCGAGCGGGCCGGATTCATGGCCGAGGGCTCCTTCGCGAAAGCCGTCCTCGAAATCGCAGTGGCCGCCGGTGGCGCCGATGGCGTGGACGGTGACGAGCATGCGGGGTCCAGGAACGTCTCCGCTGCGGATGCCATTGCGGAGACCGACGTCGAGATAATCGCGGGAACCGACGTCGCGCACGGTGGTGAAGCCGGCCATCAGGGTGACGCGGGCATTAACGGTGGCGTCGAGGGCCTGTTCGGCGACGGTTTTCTGTAGCGTGTCGAGCCGCGCCTGCTTGTAATCTTCGGAGTAAGGAAACGTAAGATGCGTGTGCGCGTCAATGAAGCCAGGGAGAAGCGTGGCGTCACCAAGATCGATCACTTGCGCGCCGACAGGGATAATTGCGCCTGGGCCGACGCCCGTGATTTTACCGCCGGTGACGACCACGAGGCCTGGCGTGACGACGGAATTGCTTTTACCATCGAAGAGCCGAGCTGCTTTCAGGACGTAAGTCTTTTCGGCAGGTTTTTGTCCTTGTCCCATTCCAGGCGCCCACAAGATCAGGCCGCAGAGCAGACTGCTTAGAATTTTGCCGCGCATGCAGGACTCCTTTGAGGTTCGCGAACGGAAGCGAAGCAGACTGTATCGTGTCAGCCGAAAAAGTCAACCCGTGAGGGTGGGAGAAGCGTGTGGGAGCCTTCCCAAACATACGAATACAGCGACTAAATTCGGCAGGCGTCCGCGCCGATGGAGCGTACGTGCTCTATTGGATGATCGCTAGCCGGCGGGTGCATTTTAATTTTGGGCTGGATCGCGCGGTGGAGCACTGCGTGGCGCTGGGGAAGCCGCTGGTGATTTTCGAGGCGCTGCGCTGCGGGTATCCCTGGGCCAGTGACCGGATGCACCGGTTCGTGATGGATGGGATGGCGGATAACGCACGGTCGTGTGAGGCAAAGGGGATTTGCTACTACGCGTACGTCGAACCTGAGGCAGGCGCGGGCAAAGGTCTGTTGGAAGCGCTGGCGAAAAAGGCGTGCGTGGTGGTCACAGACGAGTATCCGTGCTTTTTTCTGCCGCGGATGGTGGAGAGTGTAGGAAACCGATTGGCTGTGGCGCTTGAGGCGGTAGATTCCAACGGACTGCTGCCAATTCGTGCTTGCGAAAAAGTGATGGGGCGGGCATTTGATTTCCGCCGGTTTCTACAAAAGAAATTGCCGAAACATCTGCAGGAATTTCCACAGAAAGACCCGCTGGGCAAGTTGCGACTGCTGGTCACGGCGAGATTGCCCGGGGCGATCCGCAAGAACTGGCCTGCGGCCTCGCCAGCGTTGCTCTCAGGTGATGCGAGAAGGCTGAATTCGCTTCCGATCGACCATGGGGTCGCCGTCGTGGCATTTCGAGGAGGACATGGCAATGCGCGAGCGTGCATGAATGAGTTTTTGCAGCGAAGGCTTCCGCATTACGCGGACGAACGAAGCGAGCCGGATCTGGATTGCGCCAGCGGACTTTCGCCTTTTCTGCACTTTGGTCATTTGAGCGTTCACGAGGTGTTCGCGGAACTCGCCCGGCGCGAAAAATGGAACGCCGAAAAGCTTTCGCTGCGGGTGAAAGGGAGCCGCGCGGGCTGGTGGAACATGAGCCGCAATGCAGAGAGTTTTCTGGACGAACTCATTACGTGGCGGGAATTGGGCTTCAACTTGAGCACGCACCGAGCCGATTACGACCAATACAAGTCGTTGCCAGAATGGGCCAGGAAAACGCTGCAAGACCACGCCCGGGACGAGCGCGAATACGTTTATGCGCCAGAGGAGTTCGAAAATGCGAAAACGCACGACGAACTGTGGAATGCGGTGCAACGCCAATTGGTGAGCGAAGGCAAAATTCACAACTATCTGCGGATGCTGTGGGGGAAAAAGATTCTGCAATGGACGCGTACACCGCAGGAAGCCGCGAAGATCATGATTCAGCTCAACAACAAATATGCGTTGGACGGGCGCGACCCAAATTCATACAGCGGAATTTTCTGGGTATTGGGGCGGTACGACCGGCCTTGGGGGCCGGTGCGGCCGGTGTTCGGTTCGATCCGCTACATGAGTTCGGAGAACACCGCGCGAACGCTCTCCGTGAAGAAATACCTCAAAAAATATTCCGCGGAAGCTACAACTCAGAAGTAATCCGCCTCGGTCGAAGTAATCTCGAGGCTTCACACGGGCAGGGCTTGCCTAGATTCCTCCATCTGACAGAGGATAATGCCTAGCTTGGAGTGCCCAGGGCCTCTTTTCGCTTCACCGGGGAAAACAGACGAATGCCATCCAGTCCGGACGTAGTGATCGTCGGCGGCGGGTTAGCGGGTTTGTGCTGCGCGCGGGAGTTGCAGGCCAAGGGCGTGAGCTTTCAGATTATTGAAGCTTCCGACGGGATCGGCGGACGCGTACGCACGGACACCATGGACGGATTTTTGCTGGATCGCGGATTTCAGGCGCTGCTGACGGCTTATCCGGAAGCGAAACGCTCGCTCGACTACTCGCGGCTGGAATTGAAATTCTTCGTACCTGGCGCGCTTTCTTGGTACGCGGGGCGCATGAACAAGCTCGTGGATCCGTGGCGGACGCCGGGGGGATGGAAGGAAGCGTTGGGCTCCGAGTTCTGCACACTGATGGATAAGCTGAGGATCATGAGGTTGCGCAATCGCGTGAGGAGAACTTCGATTGAAGAAATATTCCAACGGCTGGAGCGGAGCACAAAGGACGCGCTGCTGGCAGAGGGTTTCTCGAGCGAGGTGATCCATCACTTTTTCGAGCCGTTCCTCGGTGGCATCCTTCTGGATGGAGAGCTGAAATCCTCCAGCCGGATATTTGAGTTTGTTTTCAAAATGCTGTCCGAGGGAGATATCGCCCTGCCCGCGCGAGGCATGGGGGCGATCCCGGCGCAACTGGCAGAGAGAATTCCGGGCGAAGCGGTGCGCCTGAATACGCGAGTGGAAGCGCTGCATGAAAATGAGCTGACCCTGGCCGGAGGGGAAACGGCGCGCGGCCGGGCAATTGTGATTGCGGCGGACGGACCTTCGGCGGCGCACCTGGTGGGCGAAGTGGAGCCGGCCTCGCGCAGCGTCACGTGTTTTTACTTTGCGGCGGACGAGCCACCCGTGGCGGAGCCGCTGCTATTGCTCAATGGTGACGGCGCCGGGCCGGTGAATAATTTTGCGGTGGTATCACGCGTGGCCCCAAGTTACGCACCGGCTGGGATGCACCTACTCTCCGCGACGGTTCTGGGAATACACCAGTTGACCGACGCGCAGTTGGGCGGATTCATCGTTGCGCAGATGAAAAACTGGTTTGGGAAGGTTGCCAGCACCTGGCAATTGCTGCGCAGCTATCGCATCACGCACGCCCAGCCTCAGCAGTATCCCGGGGCGCTGGAACCGCCGCAACGCCCGGTGCGCATCCGTCCGGGAATTTATGTCTGCGGGGACCATCGAGAGAACGCGTCCATCCACGGGGCGATGGCCAGCGGCCGGCGCGCGGCAGAGGCGGTGTTGGAGGATTTTCAAAGATAGAGGCGGCGGCGATGGGAAGGCGAAAGTGTCCTTTGTGTTTTGCGAAGGTGCGGTGGGCGACGGTGCTGGCGCAGTCGCATGACATCGAATGCCCGGCGTGCCGGGCACAGCTGGAAGTCTCGCCGTATACGCAGATCGCAGCGGGCTTTGGAGGAATTGCCGGGGCGATGATTGCGGCGCATCTGGCGCCGGCGGATTTGCCTGGGAGTTTGTTGGTAGCCCGAATTGTGGAGGCGATTCTTGGTTACGGTGTGGTGTCCGCGGTGTGCGTATTTATCGTCGGCGACCTAGTGGTGAGGGCTATCGATGACCCGGCAGCCTTTCCACGGCCAGCCAGGTAACAGACCGTCAGTACTATTGACCCCCTTGCGCCCCCCGAGCAGACTGACCCAAAATGGCGTCGTTTGGGCACTTTCTGGGTCGCAAAGTCACCGTACAGTACCGGGTCGGCGATGTGCTCTTGCCTGCTTCAGGCACATTCGCGGCGGATTCAGGGCGTTCTATTTTTCTGGAACAGCACGTGGAGCAGAAGGGCAAGCGAAGCTACTTTCGCTGGGAAATTCCCTACCAATATGTTCATCGCATCGAAGCGGTTGAGGATGGCGTCGCGGCGGAGGAGCCAGCATCGCCAGTGAATGCCGCTGCCGAGCCGGAGAATGCGCACGCCGCTGCGGCGGGAGCGGCTTCCAGTACAGGGACCAGTGCGACGGTTCCTCTGATCTCCATGCCCCCCCGTCCCAAAATTGCCTGAATTTCTCTTGAAGTAACCCCACAGTTCCGAGAATCAGCTACAATTTCCGTGCAAACTTTCCGGGCAATGACGCTGACCGACAGAAAAACTGTGTCTGGAGGCCTTTCGTGAGCAATGTTCCTTCTCCTAAGAAGATTGGATTTATCGGGCTTGGATTGATGGGTCGGCCTATGAGCTTAAATCTGCTGAAGGCGGGGCATTCCGTGACGGTGTGGAACCGTACGGCATCGCGGGCGTCCGAGGTGGTGGCCGCGGGAGCGACGCTGGCGAAAACTCCGCGGGAAGTGGCGGCGGCTTCGGAGATTCTTTTCACCATCGTCAGTGACCCGCCGGCGCTGGAGGAAATTCTCTGGGGCCACGAAGGGAAAGAGGACGGAGCGCTGGGTGGATTGAAACCCGGCAGCATTTACGTGGATTCGAGCACGATCTCACCCGTCCTGGCGCGGAGAATTGCCGCGGCATGCACGGAGCGGAGTGTGCGCTTCCTGGATGCGCCGGTAACGGGGGGGGACTGGGGAGCGCGAGAAGGGAACCTGGTGTTCATGATCGGCGGCGATGCGGAGACATTGCGAGCGGCAGAGCCGGTGATCGGCGTGATGGGGAAGAAATGGTTTCATCTGGGACCGAACGGCGCAGGGCAAACGATCAAGCTGGCGATGAATGGGATTTTAGCGCTGCAGGTGGGCGCGATGGCGGAGGCCCTGGCGGTGGTCAATAAGGCGGGGCTGGCCGAGCAGCAATTGATTGAGGTGATGCAGGCGAGCATGGCGCGGTCCGGCGTTCTGGATGTGAAGGCACCGCTGATGGTGAAGGGAGATTACAAGCCGAGTTTTCCGCTCCGATTGATGCACAAGGATCTGGGTTTGCTGCTGGATCTGGGAAACCAACTGGGCGTTGCGCTGCCGGCGACGGCGGCGGCGCGTGAAATCTACAGTTACGTTAAGGGCGAAGCGGTGCAGGACCTGGATTACTCCGGGGTGATGAAGTTTTGGAAGAAGTAGGGTGCCGGTGAAATTTTAGGTCGATTTATAGCCCTTGGGTGGGAAGAAGCCGATCGGTAGATCGCGCGACGTGCGCAGGCCGGATGGGGCTTCCAATATCGAAGGGATGGAATTGACGGCCACGGATGCGGTGGCGATGTCTCCGTGCGAGCCGCCGGGGATCACCAGGCTGATGTTGGGATGGCCAGTGAGTTCGACAGTGTCGGCGGGATCCTTGGCGCCGACGTACATCTGGAGTTCCATGTAAATCAATTCTTTGCCCTCGGAGAGGCCGCGGGCAATCTGGTGAACGCCGGCGGCCTGGCCGGGTTCGACGGTGAGAAATTCGGTTTGCACGCGCTCAGTGGCGACTTTGGGTTCGATGGTTTCGGTGATTTCATCAACGCGAAGGCCCAGCGAATCGGCAACCATGGCCACGGATTCGGGAAGGCCGACGTGCTTGATGGTGCCTTCCTGGACCTTGGCGCGAAAATCTTCAACACTGAGGCCGGCGCCGATTTTTTTCTGCAGCGGCAGGCGGCGTTTGGAGGCATCGACGATGCGCAAGGCTTTGGCGTGCTCGATGCGCTGGGAAACGGCGGCCAACGTGACGACGAGCTTGTCCATAACGAAGCCGGGATTGACTCCCGTGCCCACTAGCGCCACGCCATTTTCCTTGGCGGATTTATCAAGCTGCAAGGCGAGCTCCGGATGCGTGCGATAGGGATAGGAGAGCTCTTCGCACGTAGAAACGATGCAGGACCCAACATCCATCGCCGCCAGCAACTGATCCATGACCTTAGGCAAAGAAGAGGACGTGGTGTGCATCACCACGTCGGCGGATTGTTCCAGCACGCCCTTGGCGTCCCCAGAAACTTTGATGCCCCAGGGGGCGTCGGAAGCACCAATCACTTCGCCAAGATCCTTGCCGACTTTTGCGGGATCGGTGTCAATGGCTCCAATGATCTCGATAGCTTCCTTTTCCCGCATGAGTTTCAGAATTGAGGCGCCTATCGGCCCGATTCCATACTGAATGGCACGAATTTTCTTTTTCACGAGGGTCTCCGTTCCGCAGGGCTGTGGGCGAACGCACGACGCGGAAAATCAGTGAGAATGAACCATCAAGCGTACTGGAAATTGGCAGCCCGTTCAATCGTTCTGGCTTTGCGCAGGCCGCCGGCATTCTTGCCGCACCGTGCCTGTGCACGCATAATGTAGCCAGCCGAAGGGAATCTTTGGGGAGGTGGGCGCCATGCCTGCACAAAAACTGAGCGAAGAGGAAATTCAGCGCGAGCTGCAAAAAGCAACAGGCTGGAGCCTGGTGAATGGCAAACTGCACCGAGCGTTTGAATGCAAGGATTTCGCGACTGCGTTTGGGAAGATGACGCAGGTGGCGCTGGTTGCGGAAGGGATGAATCACCACCCGGAGTGGTTCAACGTGTGGAACAAAGTGGTGATTGATCTGAACACGCACAGCGTGAAGGGGATCAGCAACCTGGATTTCCAGCTGGCGGCGAAGATTAATGAGATTTTCGGCAGCTAGGCTGCCGGCCCCGAATGATCGCAATCCAGCACACAGAGAGTCGAAAGCGTGGCCGATGGTTGATTACGCTGCGCTGGCTGGCCGCTGCGGCTGTGATCGGCGTTTTGCTTCACTTTTTGCCGTTGCATCTGCTTGGGGCGGCAGTCCGAAGAGTTCCGGTAACCACTCTTCTGTTGGTGCTGTTGGGTTATCTTTGCGCACATGCGGTGGGTATATTGAAATGGCGGATGGTGGTGAACGCCGCCGGGGCGCAACTAGATTTGCGCACCAGCGCGCAATGTTATACGGGCGGATTGTTCGCAACTTTGTTCCTGCCGTCGATTATTGGCGGAGATGTGGTGCGGCTGGCGGTGGGCTTGCGCAGGAGCCCGAATCCAGCGGGCGTGTTGGCAGGAAACGTGGCGGACCGGCTTGCGGATATGACGGCGCAGGCGGGATTGGTGCTCCTCGGAATTTTGCTATTGCCGCGAGCGCTGCCGGCAACGGTGCAAGCGGAAGCGCAGAAGACGATTCTTTATGTGGGAATTGGCGGCGGGATTCTCGCTCTGTGCATTGTTCTACTGTTCCGCCCACTTTTTGGAGGGCGATCCGTGCGGTTCCGTCGAACGTTGGCGCGGTTGCGGCACGCGGTGCGCAGCGTCTCTGGAGCGCCGCGCGTTTTGGGATTCGCCTGGGTGTTGGCCACCGCGATTCAAATGACGTTCCTGGTGTTGACGGCATGGCTGGCACAGGCGTGCGGCTTAGTGTTGTCATTGCGAGTTTGGTTTTTTGCGTGGCCGTTGGCAAAGCTTGCCGCGCTTTTGCCACTGACGCAGGGTGGAATTGGAGTGAGGGAGGCCGCACTGGTTGGCTTGCTGTCTCCATTTGGTGCAGCGCCGCACCTGGTCCTTGCCGCGGGGCTGGTGTGGGAAGGGGTGGTGATTGTGGGGGGATTGCTGGCGGGGCTGGCCGCGTTTTTATTGGGGCGGGGCGAGCGAGCACAAACTCGAAAGAGTTCTTAGAAAATAGTAATATATCTTGATATTGTCAATTCTCTAATCAATACTGACTTCCCTTCCCAGCGTAGCGTGCCGCGATTCAGGGCATTTTTCCCAGGTTGAACTGAATCTCCTTGTGCTTGTTTCCGCTACCACGATCGATTGGTGAAAATTCTTGTACCGCGCGAACGGTTCTTCCGGGATTTTAAATTCGGAAGCGATGATTTGGCATGTCCCGGGGATTCCGGCATTTTCGCCAAATGCCAGCTGAATTCGCGGTCGAAAATACGTGCAAACCCGGTGGCGGCGATTAAGAGAGGTAGTTCATGGGACCTGTGGCCGTCCTCAATCAAAGTAGTGCAAGTTCGACAGGCACAATGCGCGTGCTTCTGCTGGAGCAGCGCTCGTCCGAGGCAGAAAGAATCTTGCATCTGATGCGGGACTCTGGGATCGAACTGGCGCCAACCGTGGCGGCCAGCGCGGCGCAACTTGGCGACGCGCTGCGAAACGGCGCGTTTGATGCGGTGCTACTCGATGGACGATTGAGCGAAGGGCAAGCGTCGGACGCGTACGCGCTGCTGAAAGCGGGCTGGCCGGATACACCCTTCATTTTGCTGACGGAGGACGCCGAGGAAACAGCAGCGCTGGAATGCGACCGCTACGGCGCGAGCGATTACGTGGCGAGGGAGCATCTGCACCGGCTTCCTTTTGCGCTGAAGCGGGCTCTTGCAGCGAAAAAGATAATGCAGGAGAACGCGCGAGTGCGAGCGGCGCTGCTGGAAAGCCAAGCACGCGCGCGGGATCTGATGGAAAATCTGATTTACGGCATATTCCAGACGGATCTGCAGGGATCATTTGAGTCCGCGAATGAGACGGTGCAGAAGATTCTGGCTTGTTCTAATTTTCAGGAATTGCTTTCGTTGAATCTGGCAAAGGATGTGTTCCGTTATCCAGAAGCGTTTGCGCAGCTTGTGAACGATTGCCGTGAGCATGGCTTGGTGCATAACGCCGAAAGCGAATGGCGGCGCCGTGATGGCGGATTCGTTTCCGTGCGGCTCCATTTGCGAATCACCGCGGAAGCCGGGTCCGAAATCATCGAAGGAATCGTGGAAGACGTTACCGAGGTGCGGGCACTGGAACGGCAACTCCAACAGGCGCAAAAATTCGAAACCATCGGCCAGCTGGCCGGAGGAATCGCGCACGACTTTAACAATGTCCTGGGCGCGGTGCTGGGTTGGGCGGAGATTGGCTACGACCAGAGCCGCGAGCACCCGCAAATCGCCGAGTACTTCGCGCACATCCGGCAACAGACCGACCGCGCCGCCGCGCTGACCAGAGAACTGCTTACGTTTGCGCGCCGCCAGCCGTTGCGGCCTCGCGCCGTTCAGCTAAATACGATCATTCAAGACCTGATGAGCCTGCTGGACAAGGTAATTGGAAAAGATATTGAGATCCGGGTAGAGCCAGGAAACCTGCAAGCGGTGAAGGCCGAGCCTGCGCAGATGGAGCAGGTACTGATGAACATCTGCCTTAACGCGCGGGACGCCATGCCGGACGGTGGCATGCTGCGCATCAAGACAGAAATGATCCTGCTGGACGATTCGTTCTGCCAGTTTTATCCCGGAGTCGCCGCTGGCGCCTACGTGGTGCTTTCCATTTCCGATACCGGCAGCGGGATGAGTCCGGAGGTGCGGGAACGGATCTTCGAGCCGTTTTACACCACCAAGGAGCGCGGCAAGGGCTCAGGAATGGGCCTGCCACGGTTTACGGTGTGGTGCGTCAGCATGGCGGCTTTATTCACGTCTATAGCGAGGTCGGGCAGGGCACATTGTTCCATGTCTATCTGCCCGCGCTAGAAAATTTCGTGGCTGATTCCGCGAAAGAGTTTCCCCGCCCCCAGATGACGAAAAACCTGCAGGGCCCGGAAACGATTCTGCTGGCGGAAGATCACGATTCGATCCGGGAGCTCGTGCGGCAATCGCTGGGCCGGCTGGGCTACCAGGTGCTGGCGGCCGCGGATGGCAAGCAGGCGCTGCATCTGGCGGAACTGCAACCGCCAGCACTGGCCGTGCTGGACGTGGTGATGCCGCAGATGGGAGGGGCAGCCACAGCGGCGGAGTTGCTGCGCCGTACTCCCGGTCTTCCGATCCTTTTCACCAGCGGATTTTCAGAAAATGCTAATAATGCCATCGCCCAGGTGCCCGGATCGCACTATCTGCAAAAGCCATATAGTCCGACTTCGCTGGCCGGAACCATCCGAGAAATACTGGACGCCTGATTCCCGCGAGCAGCGGAATGCATTGGCGAGACCGCAGCCATGTATTGGCCTTTTTCGATTGACACCCGCTGTTCCCGGTGTTAGAAAAACCCCAAAGACAAGCCCTCGGGTGGTGAGTCTCCATCGTGATGGCAGTCGCGAACCGCGAGTGAGATGCAGGCCTGCCTGGCAGGGCAGGCGCTGCTGTTGCCATTTAAGGGTTTGGTTTGTATCACCTACCCCACCCCGGGAGGCGAAGACTTAAGGTTTTCGCCTCCTTTTTATTTTTGTTCGCCGCTTTTCCTTATAATCATTTCCCATGTGGCAAACAAAATTTGATGGGCCGCAATGACGGCCCCGCTTGTGGAACTGCGAAACGTCTCTGTGGTGCGGGGGGACAACCTGGCGCTTGACCGCGTTTCGCTGAGCATTGAGCAAGGCGAGCATCTCTGCATCCTGGGGCCAAACGGTTGCGGGAAATCCACGTTGATCAAGACACTGACACGGGAGTGCTACCCGATTGCGCGGGAAAATTCCGGCATCCAGATTTTGGGCAAGGAGCGATGGAACATTTTTGAATTGCGGTCGCTGCTGGGGATTGTGTCTCCAGACCTCTTGAATGCATGCACGACAGGTGCGACCGGAATGGATGTGGTGATTTCGGGATTTTTCAGCAGCACGCGTATTTTTCCAAATCACCAGCCGCAGGCAGAGCACCGGAAGCGAGCGGAGGTGGCGCTGGCAAGGCTGGGCATCGCGCACCTGGCGGAACGGCCGCTGACGGAAATGTCGTCCGGGGAAGCCAAACGGACGCTGATTGCCCGCGCGCTGGTGCACGATCCGCAAACACTGCTCTTTGACGAGCCGGGCAACGCCCTGGATATCGCCGGGCAGGTGGAGTTGCGGGACACGATGCGGGAATTGGCGAAAGCGGGTCTGGGGATTCTGCTGGTGACACACCACGTCTCGGAAATCATTCCGGAGATCGAGCGCGTGGTGCTACTGCAAGGCGGCCGAGTCGCCGCCGATGGAGCGAAAGAGAACGTGCTGACGGACGATGCGCTATCCGAATTGTTCCGGGTGCCGGTGAGGCTATTCCGCGAAGACGGATATTTTTACCTGCACGCCTGAGCGCGCGGTGGTTATTTGTTGCCGGCGATATTGTCGGCAATGTCCGCGGCTATCGGGAAGCGGATGTCTGCGTGCTGGTAAGCCTTGATCATCAAGAAAATCCAAAGCACGAAGCTGAGCAGGCCGATCAATGCGAAGATGCCCCAGCCAATTATGTGGCCCATGAAAACAAGGCCGATACGGATGATGGTGAGCCCGCCGAAGACAGCGATGGATTGCGCGGCCTGGAATTTCACCCAGGCGCGCTTATCAATCAGCAAGAAGATGATTCCCGTGACCCAACCGAGCGAGTAGCAGAGCAGCCCGGCAACATTTTCCGCGAGGCCTTCGCTGCTGGGCGCCGCCGGGGACGAGACTGGTGCGACTGCTGCACCTTGATTTGCACCACACTTCGGGCAGAACGTGGCCGCGCCAATGTCCTGTCCACACGCTTTGCAGAACGCCATAAGGGGCTCCTCCCAGAAAGATTGTTGGCGGGAGCGTAACAAAGGCTGGAAGGCCGCGCAATCAGAATTGTGAGTGGCTGCTTTTTGCCTGCCGGAGCCGGAACCGTGCCTTACGTGCGCGAAGTGGACTGTGGGAAATTCTCGCCGGCGGCGGCGGTAGTGGGAAAAATATCAATCACTTTGTCTACTTTGGTCATCTTGAGGCTGGAGACGACCATGCCATTGCAGGCTGCTAGCCGCAGCGCTCCTCCAGCATTCTTGAGACGCGTGAAGCAGCGCACGATCACTCCGATGGCGGCGCTGTCAATGTGGGTAACTCCGGCGAAATCGAAAATCACGCGCGTCTGCTTGTTCTGCAGAAGTTCTTCCACTTCGGCCTCGACTCGGCGGCAATCCGGACCGGTGTGAATGCTGCCGCGAAGGGTAACGAGATTGATGCCGTCGTTCAACTGGCCCTTGGAAATTTCAAGAATCAATGGTTCAGCTCCATGCCAACAGAGATTAGAACTCGTGCCGTGTTGCGGCAGACCGCTTACGGAGCAAGCGGCGGCTCCTCGCCATCATAAGGAAATTGCCGGATCAGTCGTACGCAATCCACCAGCGCGTTGAAAACGGTATTGCCCCAGCCGCAGGGCACAAACCCGGCGGCCTTCTGGTTCACAGGCTTGTCTGCTTCCGCGAAGAAACGGAGACGTTGCCCCGGGGGCGGCGCGGCAAACTCTTTCACCGTGATGCGGAAGGGAACGTCGCCACCAGGCTGGCGCTTCATGATCGAGAAAAAATGGAGCTGGGCAAGCTGCTCAGCGGGATTTTCCTGCGCAAATTGCCAGTCGCTCATCCGTGGGTTCCTCGGGTGGTAAGGGCGTCACGTGTTGTGATTTCGTTGAGACACGGAATGTTAGGCCAGCGGCAGGAGTAAGTCAACGCGCGGACGGACCTCGTAATGGGGCGCGGAAACATACAGAAGTGAATCCATTTCCATGTTTCAATACCTCCTGCAAACTCATATCCTCAGCGCTCACGCGGGTGTAAACTCGATGCCTCTGCAATCTCGCAAGGCATGCTTATTCTTACCACCCGGCGCATAGTCAAAGTCTCAACAGGTATATGAAACTACCGAAAATCAAAATCAAGGGCGACAAGAACTCTTTCAATGCGCAAGCCTTCCTGGACACGGCTGGCGTGGCAAGAAAAGTGGTCGAATACCGCCGAGGTGAGACTATCTACTCCCAAGGCGATTCCGCGGAAACGGTCATGTACATCCAGAAGGGCGGCGTGAAGCTCTCCGTTGTCAACGGTTCAGGAAAGGAAGCGGTCGTGGCCATGTTTGGTCCAACCGACTTTTTCGCCGAGGGCTGCATGGCGGGCCAGACCATCCGCATGGGAACAGCGGCTGCGGTCACGCCAACTACCCTGCTGGTCATCCACAAGGACGAATTGCTGCGCGTGCTCCACGAAGAGAATTCCTTGTCCGACCACTTCATTGCGTACATGCTGGCGCATAACATCCGTGTCGAAGAGGATCTGATCGATCAGCTTTTCAACTCCAGTGAAAAGCGGTTGGCGCGCACACTCTTACTTCTCGCTCGCTATGGAAAACAGGATCAGCCGGAACGCGTGCTTCCGAAGGTCTCTCAGGAAACCCTGGCGAGCATGGTTGGAACCACACGCTCGCGCATCAATTTCTTCATGAACAAGTTCCGCAAACTTGGCTTTATCGAATACAACGGAAAAATCAAAGTCAACAAATCGCTGCTGACCGTCGTTCTGCACGAATAAGAACTCCTGCGTCAAAAATGGAAAAGCCCGCCGGAATCGAATTGATCTGGCGGGCTTCCAATTAACTAGCGATTCGAGGCGGCTTCCTTCGACTCGTTGCGCGGGGCGCTCTTTTCCAGAACGTTCACGAGATGACGGCCGGTTGCGGGCACGGTCATATGTTCACTTCGCACGATCTCCTTGGCCTTAATGGCGCGGCCATAGATCTGTTCGTTTGCATCGTCGTCCGGACGAAGGCTGGTGCCTTCCAACGAGACTCCAGCAAACAATCCGCGTGAACGCGAGTAGCTGAGGATTTCGGCTCGCATCCAGGCATCCGTATCGGCCGAAACATCGCGACCCTTGGGGCCGCCGGCCACGGAAACATCTGCGCCGAGTTTCACCTTGCTGCTCAGAATCGAGTCCATACCCCGGTCGTTCATGATCAGTAGGATCAAGTCGGTGGCTTCTCCGCCGATCTGGAATCCAACGCTGCCGCCTTCCAGGGCGTACATCGCCGGCGCTCCCCAGACTCCGCGGAATTTGTCGCCGGTCCGGCAGACCATGGCTCCTCGCCCGTATTGGGCGCCAACTACAAACGCCGCTTTCATCAGGTTTGGAAACACGATGACGCATTCGGCTTTTTCCAATAGATCATGAGGGATGTTGTCTGGAATATTCAGCACCTCCTGCATGACTACGCCGCTCTCTTCGAGGCGTTTCTGTTCCTTATTCAGCTCTCCGGCAAATAGGGTTGTTGCTGCCAGAGTGATGCACATGGCTCCAATTATAGATCGCCTCATTTTGACCTCCACGGTCGGAACTTCTGTTTCGAATGACCTATTTCAGGACTGCGCGCGAGGGAAGGGGTTCCTCGCGGGTAGCGTCGGGAGAGGGAGATACGTTGCCCGACTCTCAGGCGGGACATTTGCGGAGTATCAGTTCAAGAAGTCTTGCGGGATCCAGCGACCACCAGAACGATACCCGCTACCAAAGCCAGCCCACCAAGGATAGGCGGAACGGAGACATGTTTCTGCTCTTCCGCCGTGGCGTGAATCGGGCCAACATCAAGAACTTTTGCCTGGTGGGTATAGCTGAAACCTTGATAAGCCAGAGCCAAGCCGCCAAGCACGACCAATAGAATTCCGAGCATCATTGCGGGTTTCATGGTTTTGTTCTTAAACCGTTCCTCTGCGGCCCGTAACCAGATTGTAGATCAGGATCACGACTGCCGCGACCAGCAGGATGTGGATCAGTCCTCCGGCGGTAAAGGAAGTAACCATTCCCAACAGCCAAAGGATGCAGAGCACCACGAGTATTGTCCATAGCATTGCGTATTCCAGTCTCACAAGTCGCCTTTGTTTCGGGCGCTTGCGTTACATCAAGGATTCGCTTTCGAGATTTCCCGGATGACCCATCCTAGCCGACCTGCACTTCGAAGTCTGTTCACTTAGGGACACATTCGGATTTACTTTGCCTGGCTCGCCGCAAGAGCCGGCAACTCTCGTTCTTGCTTCAAGTGGTCAAGCCACGAGATCGCGCGATGCCAGCGGCATTGTTCTGTTTTGCTATTTCTATGCGCACGCTGGCCAAGAAAATGCCTTACAGATTTTCCATCGGTGCCAGTATCACAATGACCAGAAGCACCAGTCCCACGCCGCCCGTGGGTACATATCCCCAATTCCTGCTGTGTGACCACCGGGGGAAAACTCCAAGAAGCGCCAAGATCAGCGCCACGATCAGAATTGTTCCGAGCATCAGTTACTCCTTCTCCGGATTGCGGGTTGATTGCCTCTGAAACACTTCGCCCGGCGAATCGCTGGTCTTTCGACGCGCATACTTGCCGGGCAGGAGTTTCCTTCTACAACAGAGCTCGCCGCAGGGCTAGTTCAGGTACACGTTGATAGCGATGCGGTCGCGCGGATACTGACGGTTATACAGGTAGTAGCCGCCGCCCGAGTAATCGATGTACACGTCGTCGTTGTCATACCAGTTGCTGGCCCAATATTCCGGCCAGGAATCGGCAAGGCTGAACCAATAGCCGCCGTATTGAAAGCGGGGATATCCGCCAACAACCATCACTGGGTAGCTGTAGATGCGGAACGAATGACTGGAACCGAAGTAACCGTCGTACCGGTTGTCAGGAATGCGATAGCCGTTGTAGCCGCCGCGTTGCTGCCAATCACGGTGTTCGGACTGCCAGTTATTCGCGCGATGTTGCTGCCATGCACCTTGCTGTTCGCCTTCCTGCCGGTGCTGCTCCTGCTGGGACTGCATACTGACTTTCTGGACGTGGACCTGTTGGCCGGAATGCTGGTTTTGCACGCTAGCTTGCTGGTGCTGTTGTTTCTGCTGCGCGTTTTGCTGGCTCTTCGCTTGCTCTTGTGCATGCTGCTTGTCAGTGTTTGCCTGTTGCTGTGCGTGTTGCTGCTCTTGTTTATTGTTGTTGGCCTGTTTTTCTTGCTGCTGTTTCTGCTGCTGATCCTGCTGAGACTTGGCTTGTTGCTGTGCGTGTTGTTCTTGCTGTTTCAGATCCGCTTGCGGCTTGGCCTCTTGTTTCTGCTCCGGCTTGGCTGGTTCCTGTTTTTCCGAGTTCTGTTCCTGGCCTCGAGAGGCGAACGCCGGCGCACTTAGACCAAAAAGCAGAAGAACAGATGTCGTACTGATGGCTCTAATTGGTTTCATACCGATTTCTCCATTACCGATTCCAGGTGACCGCATTTTCTGCCTGTCCGACGCGTTTCGTTCTCCCGGCCTTTTAAGACTCTCCGCAATCAGCAGCTCGTGGACGAGCTGCTTGCCGTTTCCCGCCTACGTGCCCACGCGGATATGCGAAAGTGAATGAAATAATCCAAAGGCATTCAGCAGCCACAAGACCACGGAGATAACCACCACCGCGTTCAAGATGGACTTGATCGTGGCCTGCATGGGAATAAAACGATTCACCAACCATAGGAGGACGCCCACGACGATCAGGGCTATTAAGACTTGCATGAGAGGCATTGCGTAGTTTCCTTTCAGTCCGGGTTTCGAGACACCCCTGGCGTGGCCTGAAAAACTTCCATGCTCTTTCAGGAATTAAAAAGAGATGGAACTCTCTGGCTCCGCTCGGCATGATTTCAATTTCGCCGGGGTGCTGGATTCAATTGTCGTTCGATATCCTTGGCGCTGATGAAACCTGGGGGAACAGCTCCGGGGGTGAACTAGCCAACAAACCAGTCCTGTTACAGCAACCCCATCCTAAGCGATTTCGGGGGCTGCGTCTGTTCACTTGTATACACTTTCGTTGTTTGTTGGGCCGGGACGGCAATCAGGAATTGCTGGATGTGGCGAAAGCCAGGGTGAGCAGAGTCTTCTGCTCGAGTTCGTGGGCTTTGCCGGATCCGGTGGCCGGGCTGGCGCTGGCGGAGCGCTTCACGGAACGTACGCGAAGATTCTTCGCGTGCGCGATGCGTTCCAGGCGCGGAAGGACGTAGAACAACGCGCCCATGTTCGCAGGCTCTTCCTGGACCCAGACGATTTCGCGCGCGTTCGGATGCGCGTCAATGGCTGCCGCGATTTCGACCTTAGGAAGCGGATAGAGCTGGTCGAGGAAGAAGATCGCGGTGCCTGTGTCTTTGCGGCGGCGGCGCTCGGCGCGGAGTTCGTGGCCGACTTTGCCGCTGGCGATCAGGATGCTATGCGCGTCGGTGACTTCCGGGTCTGGCACCAAGGTTTGAAAACGCGGGCGTGAAAAATCGGCGAGAGGACAGCTCGCGTCGGGATGGCGGAGCATGCTCTTGGGCGTGAAGACGACGAGCGGTTTGCGCCACTGGCGGCGGGCCTGGCGCCGCAGCATGTGGAAATACTGCGCGGCGGTGGAAGGCTGGCAGATGTTCATGTTGCCTTCGGCAGCCAGCTGCATGAAGCGCTCAATGCGCGCACTGGAGTGCTCCGGTCCCTGGCCTTCATAGCCGTGGGGGAGGAGCATGACGAGGCCCGTCGGAAGACCCCATTTGTCTTCGCTGGCGCTGAGAAATTGATCGATGATCACTTGCGCGCCGTTCGCGAAATCGCCGAACTGCGCTTCCCAGAGAATCAGGGCCTCTGGATAATCGCGCGAGAAGCCGTATTCAAAACCCAGGCAGCCGCCTTCGGAGAGCGAAGAGTTGTGGACTTCGCAGAAGGCCTGTGCGGGTGAAAGATGCGCGAGGGGAAGATAGTCCCGCTCGGTCTGCGTATCGACGAGCACGGCGTGGCGCTGGTTGAAGGTGCCGCGCTGCGAATCCTGGCCGGTAAGGCGGACGGGAGTGCCTTCGAGAACGAGCGAGCCGTAAGCGAGGAGTTCGGCGAAACCGTAGTCCACGGGGCGTTTTCCATTGCCCATTTCGGAGCGCTGCTCAAGGAGCTTGACGATTTTCTGGTGGACGTGGAAGTCGCCCGGCGTACGCACCAGGCCTTCGGTGATTTTCGCCAGCGTTTCGGCAGGGAGTCCCGTGTCCACTTCATATTTTTGATCGTACTTACCGAAATTGTAGGGGGACCAATAGTCGGGAAGCTTGCGCAGGTGGGGAGTCTTGGTGAGTTTTCCGGCCTTGCGCTGCTCTTCTTCGTATTCCTTTTTGATGGCGTCCGCCAGGGCTTCCGGAGCGGTCCCGATCTGTTGGGCGTAAATCTTCCAGAGCGGCGGATGGCTTTTGATGCGTTCGTATAAGCGGGGCTGCGTGATCGTGGGGTCGTCCACTTCGCTGTGGCCGTGGCGGCGATAACCGATCAGGTCAACGACCACGTCGGAATGGAACTCGGCGCGATATTCAGCGGCCAGGCGGCCGATACGCACGACAGCGTCGGGATCTTCGGCGTTGACGTGGAAGATGGGTACGCTTTGACGCCGCGCGACGCCGGAGGCGAAGCGGGAAGAGTGCTCTTGCGGTGGCCGCGTGGTGAAGCCAATGAGATTGTTGACGATAATGTGGATGGTGCCGCCGACGGTGTAAGCCTCGAGGTCGGCGAGATTCAGCGTTTCCGCCCAGATGCCCTGCCCGGCAAAGGCCGCGTCTCCATGCATCACGATGGCCCAGACTTTATTCAGGTTTTCAGGGGAGCGATCGAGTTGCGAGCCCCGCATGGAGTGGCGCGTGAGTTTTGCGCGGGCGCGCCCCATGGCGACGGGGTCGACAGCTTCCAGGTGGCTGGGATTCGAGACCAGATGGATATTGAGTTTTTTTTCGGAGGAAGTGCAATAAGCCCCGGTGGCACCGACGTGGTATTTCACGTCGCCTGCACCAAGCACACTGCGGGGATCCACGTCTTCGAAGCCCGCGACCACTTCATGCGCCGTTTTGCAGGCAATGTGGGTCATTACGTTCAGACGGCCGCGGTGGCTCATAGCCATCACGGAATCAACGCCGCCGAAATCGCCCGCGCAATCGAGGATGGAATCGAGCAGCGGGATGAGCGAAGTATTGCCTTCGAGGGAGAAACGTTTGCTGCCCAAGTACCGGCTCTGGAGAACCTGCTCGAACAGATCGGCGCGGATCAGGCGCTCCAGGATTTTTTCCTGGTCGACCTCGAATTCGGGGCCTTCCAGGCGCTCGGCGATCCAGCGGCGGCGTTCGGGTTCGGGCAGGTGCTCGAATTCGGCGCCGATTGTGCCGCAATAGAAGCGGCGCGCTTCGTCCGCGAATTCGCCAGAGAGGCCCTGGAGATCAGGGAATTTCAGAGGGGCGAAGAAACCGAGGGGGTCGAGCGTGGCTTCATAGAAGCCCCAGCGGCGAAAGAGGGCAAAGATGCGTTCGCGCTCGGCAGAAGCATCGCCGTTGGAGGATGAAGTTTTCCGCGCGGGCTTCGTGGATTTATCCGGGATTAAGGTTGTACGGTTGGCCATGGGTCTCGTCTACAGACCTTCTATTTTGCCACACCGGGGGACGGCGTGAAAAATGACGTAGCAGCTGTTGCCTCCCCCATGAGTCAACAAGACTTCCGGTTAATCGGCTTCGTTTTTGAGAAATTGGGCTAGAATTGCGGCGTAGGGAGATAAGGCGAAGATTATGGCTAGTAACGTGATTGTCCGCAACCCAGGGGTTCTAAGCGGAGAGCCCATTTTTCGCGGGACGCGTGTCCCGTTTAAAGCCCTCACCGACTACATTGAACATGGCCGGACGCTGAGTGAGTTTCTGGATGATTTTCCCAGCGTAACTCGCGCGGAAGCAATTGCGGCACTGGAAGAGGCGCGGGTGAAGCTTGCTGAAGCTCTCCGATGAAGCTGTTACTTGATGAGTGCGTACCCCGAAGGATCAAACATTTGTTCGCCGAGGAAGGGCTGATCTGTGAAACAGTTCAGGATGCGGGCTGGAGCGGGAAAGAAAACGGCGAGTTGTTGGGTTTGGCGGAAGCACAGTATGAGGTTCTCATTACCATCGACAAGAACATAAGATATCAACAGAATCTCGCGGGTCGTAAAACCTCCATATTGATTATCCACTCGGAATCCAACGACTACGAAGACGTCCGGAAACATATTCCAGCTGCTTTGGACGCCCTCGAATCCATTCGTCCAGGCAAATTCGTGGAAGTGGGAAGTCCCGCCTAACCGACGCTCATCGATTCGTCCCGTAGCATTGCGTGACGCCCCCCTCTCGAAAATAGGAAATGGAGGTCCCAGTCGGGCACAAGGCAGTACGCTGGGTGCCACCTAAGCACCTTTCGCTGCATCAGAATAGAGGCGCCCGTAAAACCCGGATAGAATCTAGGGGTTACCAGCAGTATGTTTCTCGGGTAAAATAGAAGCTTCGGGGCTGGGGTTTCACATCGCCTCAAAAGTCTAAAGTTACAGCAGGGGAAGAATGCCCGTACCAATATCCCAAATGTGGACGGTTGCGAGTTACGTCCTCAAACAAAAGATGCAAGGGCGGAAGCAATATCCGCTCGTGTTGATGCTGGAGCCGCTCTATCGCTGCAATCTGGCTTGCGCGGGCTGCGGAAAAATCCAGTATCCGGCGCATGTGTTGAAGCGGGAACTTTCTCCCGAAGAGTGTTTCAAGGCCGTGGACGAGTGCGGCGCGCCGATGGTCTCCATTCCCGGCGGCGAACCGCTGATGCACTCGCAGATCGACAAGATTGTCGAAGGGTTAGTCGCGCGGAAGAAGTACATCTATCTCTGCACCAACGCCTTGCTTCTGAAGGAAAAGCTGCATCTTTTCAAGCCGAGTAAGTACCTGACGTTTTCCGTTCATGTGGATGGGCAGAAGGAACATCACGATTTTTCGGTCTGCCGTGAAGGCGGATTCGAACTGGCAATCGAGGGCGTGAAGGAAGCCGTGAAACAGGGCTTCCGGGTGACCACGAATACGACATTGTTCGACGGCGCGGATCCCAAGAGCGTGCGCGCGTTCTTTGACGAAATGATGGAGCTTGGCGTCGAAGGCATGATGCTTTCGCCCGGTTATTCCTATGATAAAGCGCCAGACCAGAAGCACTTTCTGGGGCGCGCCCGGACCCGGCGGCTGTTCCGCGCCATTCTTTCCAACCGGAAATCAAATTGGCAGTTCAACCAGTCGCCGCTGTTCCTGGAATTCCTGATGGGCAAGCGCGATTTCAAATGCACGCCCTGGGGCATGCCGACGTATTCGATTTTTGGCTGGCAGAAACCGTGTTATTTGCTTTCGGACGGCTATGCGGACACCTTCGGCGAGTTGATGGCCGAAACGAAGTGGGCGAATTACGGCACGGAATCTGGAAATCCGGAATGCGCCAATTGCATGGTGCACAGCGGGTATGAGGCCACGGCCGTGGACTATACCTTCAGCGGCCTGCGTGGCTTGCTGACAACGGCAAGAGCCACGCTGTTCGGTAACGACTACTCGGATCCCGGAGCGCAGGATTTGCTGAACGAACCCGTAAAGCCGGTTCATTCCTTCAATCCGCTGGTTCAGATCGAGCCTTCCAACAATCTTGAGGAGACTCGAGCATGACGGGCCCCAGGCACGCGGACCGGCCCGAACGTTCCGTAAATCCGGATCAACTGGAAGTGGCTCCCGGTTTTGCGCATGAAGGCTTGCAAGGATGGATTCCGGAGCTGGCAAGCGAAGAGGATTTGCGCCAGGCGTTGGAAAAGGCCTTCGATTACCGCGGCGATGTGACGATTACCCGCAAGGATGGCAGCACGATCGAGGGATACATCTTCGACCGCGTGTCCGGAGCTGCGCTGGTGAGTTCCTTTGTGCGAGTTTTACCAAAGGATTCCAATCAACGGATCAAAATCGCTTTTTCGGAGATTGCCTCCCTGGCATTCACGGGCCGGGATACGGCTGCGGGGAAGAGTTGGGAAGCCTGGGTGACGAAGTATTGGGCGAAAAAGGGCGCGGGCGAAGGGCAAGCGAGCTTGGAACCGGAGCCACTGGAAGGCTAGTTTTGTGGCCGTTCGGGGCCCGTTGGACCTACCAAAAAACGTAAAACATGGAAAATCAGCGATTTACGGCCGGGGGCGGGGAGGGGTGTGTCCATAGGGCGCTATGGACAATAAGCCCTTTCTTGTGATAGTGTTAGGCATAGCGTTTGTTGCTCTTGTATTACCTTTTGACTCGTTCAGGGGGCTGCGACAACAATTCGCAGCCCCTTTTTGTCGGGCTAGAGGCTGTCTCGAGGTTTGGGAGACCATACCCCGCGACCAAGAGAGGCAAAGCAATTTCAACATCGAGGTTGTGAAGTGAAGGAACAAGGAACAGTGAAGTGGTTCAATGCTTCGAAGGGCTACGGGTTCATCCAACGCCAAACTGGGGAAGATGTTTTCGTGCACTTCTCCGCCATTCAGATGGATGGGTACAAGGCCCTGAATGAAGGCCAGGCGGTGGAATTCGAAGTAAAGAAGGGCCCGAAGGGCCTTCAGGCAGAGAACGTCACAAGCCTCTAGCCTGTAGATGGGGAGAGGTTGCCGAGGGGTCGGGAGCCTCTCCTCTTCGAGATTCAGAAAGAAATTCGGAAATCAGCGAGCGGTCCAAGGAGGAAGAGTGCAAGTAATGCAAGAAGGACAAACTATCAAGCATGAGCAATACGGCCTGGGGATCGTCACTGCGTCGGATCCGGAACGCACCGCCATCGATTTTGACGATCATGGGCCAAAGCTGTTTGTAACCAGCATCTTTGTCGCGGAACTTATCGGCGAAGCGCCAGCCACTCCGCCAAAGACGAAGCGCCGCCGCAAAGCATCTGCCGCCGTGAAGGCCAGCAAGAAAGCCGCAGCCGCCGCGAAGTAAGCAGTAACACTCCTGAAGTAACCCCAGAAGCAGCGCCAAATCCGGCGCAGGGGTGTCTTTGTGCTTCACTTTGTAGCCAACCGATACCTGCCAAGTTGGATGCATCCCTCCGAATATTTATGGAAGTGGAAAAGTCAGAGCGTAGAGTGGGAATCAGGATCGGGCCCTCTCGTACGTCAGTTCAGGAGATATTTATGAGATCGAGTCGGACATATATCCGGGCCATCTTGTCTTTATTAGGCACATTAGCCATCCCGTGTCTGGGCTCGGCCCAAAGTGCTCCGGGAGTAACCGAGAAAGAGATTTTGATCGGATCGTGCGCCGCGCTCGAAGGTCCCTCAAGTTTCCTGGGTAAGGAAACGGTAGCGGGGGCCGAGGCTTACTTTCAATCGGTAAATGAAGAAGGCGGCGTAAACGAAAGGAAGTTGCGACTTGTTTCGCTCGACGACGGCTACGATCCCGCGAAGACGCAGGCGTGCTGGGACAAATTAATGGCGCAAAAAGTTTTCGCCATGGGATTTTTCGTGGGCACCCCGACGGCGGTGAAATATGTGCCGCTGGCGGAGAGCAACAAGGTGCCGTTGATCGGGCTCTTTACCGGCGCGCAGACGCTCTATACTCCGCTGCGCCACTGGGTGGTGAATGTGCGCGCTTCGTATGGAGATGAAACCCAGGAACAGATTGACGGATTGTGGAAGACGTTGCGTTACCACAAGATTGGAGTCATCTATCCGGATGACGCGTTTGGCGGAGCGGTGCTCCTGGGAGTGCAAAATGCGTTGCAGAAAGAGGGCTCTTCGCCGATAGCGGCCGCGTCGTATACACGCCAAACGACGCAAGTGGGCGGAGCCATCGAAAAGGTGAAGGCGGCGGATCCTGAGGCGGTGATTGTGGTCGGCCCGTCGAATACTGTTGCACCGATCATCAAGCAAGCGCACGCCATGGGCTGGAAGCCGCTTTTTGTCACCGTCTCCTTTGTGGGCACCGACGATTTGATACAGGCTGCCGGGCCCGACGCCGAAGGAACGGTGATTACACAAGTGGTGCCACCTTACTACCTGACGGACTTGAAGACCGTGGCCCTATACCGGCGCGCCCTGCAGAAATATATGCCGACCGTCCGGCCGGGCTTCGTCAGCCTGGAAGGCTTCGTGGATGCGATGGTGATGGTGGAAGGATTGAAGAAAGCCGGGAAGGATCCGACGCGGGAGGGGTTGATCGAGGCCGTAGAATCCTTGCACGAAGTGGACATGGGGCTGGGGCCGCAGCTAAAGCTGAATTACTCCGCGAAATCACACAAAGGATTCGACCACGTATTTCCCACGATTGTGCCTGGCGGGCGAGCGGTGCCGTTCACGGACTGGTCCATCGCCGCGGCAAATTCGAACTAGGAAGTTTCCTGAGTTGTTTTCACTGAATAAGAAGATTACCGGACGGCGTTTTCGGCCTGGTCGAACGCGTGATAGGAAGAACGAACCAGCGGGCCGGATTCGACATGTTTGAATCCCATGGTTTCACCGCACTGTTTGTATTCCGCGAATTCGTCAGGGTGAACAAAGCGGACGACCGGCAGATGTTCCTTCGTGGGCTGTAGATATTGGCCGAGTGTCAGAATGTCCGTCCCCTGAGCGGCGAGATCCTGCATGGTGGCGAGGACTTCCTGTTTTTCTTCGCCGAGGCCCAACATCAATCCAGTTTTGGTCGGAACGTCGGCATGCGTGGCCTTCGCGCGGCGTAACAGTTCCAGAGAGCGTTCGTACAGCGCGCCCTTGCGGACCTGGCGATAGAGACGAGGAACGGTCTCCGTATTGTGATTCAGAATATCCGGCTTTACGGCGAGCACCTGGTCGAGCGCATTCCAATCTCCGCGAAAATCGGGAATCAGAACTTCGACTTTGCAGCCGGGAACGCGCTTGCGAATTTCCTGGATGGTTCGGGCAAAGATGCGCGCGCCACCGTCGGGCTGGTCGTCTCGATTCACGCTGGTGACCACGGCATAGCGCAAACCCATCGAAGCAACGGCTTTGGCCACGCGCAGGGGTTCGTCCTCATCCGGCGGGCCAACCGGCTTTCCCGAAGGCACGGCGCAGAATCCGCAGGCGCGCGTGCAGATGTCTCCCAGAATCATGAAGGTGGCAGTGCCGTGTTCCCAGCACTCGCCCATGTTGGGGCAGCGGGCGGATTCGCAGACAGTGTGAAGATCTAGCGTGCGCATGATGCGCTTCAAGTCCTGATAGCGCTCGCCGCCGAAGAACTTCACCCGAAGCCAATCAGGACGGGGGTGCGCACTGGGAAGCGGTACGCCTGGAACGCCGGTGTTGGAGATGATGTTAAACGGTGAGGCCATTGGAGGTGCCAGAATTCCCCATTTTACTTGGAATTCCCGCGGTGCACAAATGTACTTAATAGCATGATCACCACATGACTGGCGGCTGCAGGAGTAGAGATTCTAGACCGGCTGACGGGAAGAGCGCACGAAGTCGCGCAGAACGGTGACGTTGGGGCCATAGGCGCCGATGCGTCCGGCGTCCACGGGTAGTCCAAGGCTTTCGGCTTGATCCAGATCCACGCCGGCGTCGTCCAGTTCGGAAAGACTGAAGCCCGCTGCGGGCAGCACCCGATTAAAGCCGGAAGGATAGACGGGCCGCGGCGGACGGTGACGCTGCCAGGGACGGCGCGCCAGTTCGTAGAATTGCTTCCAATCGCGTTTGTGCCACGTGTTCATCGGTTGCTTCAATTCATCGCCCTCTCTTGGATGCGGCCAGCAGGATTATGGTTCCTCTGGCCCTTGGGCTGACGGCCGGCGTGTACATTTGCTGCCGATTTGCCCAAGCACTTCCTGATATATCGCAAGCGGCGGCGGATGAAAGAGTTTATTGGCCTGTTGTTTCAAACACGACAACCCGCGGAATGTTTCGGCTGCAGGAACGCAGGAATCCAAGGTGCTGCTCTGCGAGTACGGGGCGGAAATTGGACGGTTGCAGGCCGCCGCCAATTCGCGGGGATAGTACACACAACCCGCTGGCTTAGCCAGAAAAAATTCGCGAGGGCTGTGAATTTCGAGGAGCGGCGAGTCCCAAAAAGAAAATGACTTCGGACGCAAGAATAGTGCGCCCGAAGTCAAAACGCCAAAAGAATGGCGAGAAGAGAGGTTACCAGCGGTTGCCGCGATCTCCGCGATCGCCACGATCGCCGCCGCGCCCACCACCGCCGCCGCGTCCACCGCGATCGCCACCACGCCCACCGCCACCACCGCCTCCGCCGTAGCCGCCGCCACGGCCACCACCGCCTCCGCCGCGTTCGGTCTGCGGACGCGCTTCGTTCACAACCAGGTTCCGGCCACCGAAATTCTGACCATTGAGATTGGCAACCGCGCGATCCGCTTCCTCATCGTTGGTAATTTCGATGAACGCGAATCCCCGCGACTGTCCCGTGAATCGATCCCGAATCAAATTAATTGCGGACGGGTTCACGCCAACCTGTCCGAACCATTCCTGCAACTGTTCTTCGGATGCAGAGAACGGGAGATTACCGACGTAAAGCTTCTTCACCTGCGGACTCCTTCTGCCCGGAACCTAGCAACGATTGCGGAGCGCACTGAGATACCTGTACCGCCAAGGGGCAAACCAATGGGAATGCCGCACGGGCGGGGGTGGTTCAGTGGTCCCGGAGATACTCTCGAAAATTGGCATCTTTTGCAACCATAAAAGGTGGAAACGGGGGTGGTGGCACAAGTGGAGCCGAGCCGCTGTGAGTTGAATAGTGATAGGATGCGCCGAAGACAGAAGTGAGCCGAGAAATGTCCATGCAAGGAACGATGATGGGATTTCCGCTAACGCTCCCCACCATGCTGGAGCGCGCCGGAAAGCTGTATCCACGCGTCGAAATCGTTTCTCGCAAGCCGGATCGTTCGGTCACGCGATGCAATTACGGCCAGATGTATAAGCGAGCGCGCAGGCTGGCTGCGGCGCTTCAGGGATTGGGATTGCGGGCCGGTGAACGCGTGGCTTCCTTGATGTGGAACCACTCCGGGCACGTGGAAGCATTCTGGGGAGTGCCCTGCGCTGGCGGCATCCTGCACACGCTGAATCTACGGCTGCACCCGCACGAAATTGCGGCGATCGCGAATCATGCGAAGGATCGGTTTTTGCTGGTGGATGATGTACTGTTTCCGTTGTACGAAAAATTTGCCGCCGAAGTTTCGTTTGAACGCGTGATCGTGGTGCCGTTCGGTTTTGCGAGTGTGCCCGAAGGATTTCTGAATTACGAGGAGTTGCTGGCGGAGGCGAGCGACGACTTCGCGTATCCCGCGATGGACGAAAATCAGGGCGCGGCGATGTGCTACACGTCGGGGACCACCGGCTGCTCCAAGGGCGTGATCTACTCGCACCGCGCGCTGGTGCTGCATTCCTTCAGCGTGGGCCTGGAAGAAGTGATCGGGTTGAGCAACAAGGACACCATATTGCCGATGGTTCCGATGTTTCACGCGAACGCCTGGGGTGTTCCCCATGCCGCGCCGATGCTGGGCGCCAAACAGGTTTTGCCGGGGCCGAACCTGGATGGCGAGAGCCTTCTGGATTTGATGGAAAAAGAAAAAGTGAACAAGGCTTGCGGAGTGCCCACGGTTTGGGGCGGAGTGTTGACGGAGCTCGAAAAGAATCCAGGCAAGTGGAAGCTGAACACGCCGATTCTGGGCTCGTGCGGAGGTTCCGCTCCGCCGCTGGAAATGATCCGGCGTCTGGACAAGTTTGGGATCAACGTCCGCCACCTCTGGGGCATGACGGAAACCACTCCAATTGGCACAGGCGGATCCCTGAAGCCTCACATGGAAGATTGGACGGACGAAAAAAAATATGAAGTGCGCGCCAAGCAAGGCTGGCCGGCGCCGTTTGTGGAAGTGCGCGTGGTAAAAGAAGGCGCGATCGCGCCGTGGGATGGGCAATCGGCGGGAGAGCTTGAGGTGCGCGGGCCATGGGTGGCAGCGAGTTATTACGATGCGCCTGACCAGGCGGCGCGCTGGAGCGAAGATGGATGGTTTCGCACCGGGGACGTCGCAACGGTCGACGAAGAGGGCTACATCAAGCTCGTGGACCGTTCGAAGGATATGGTGAAATCGGGCGGCGAGTGGATCAGCTCCGTGGATCTGGAAAACACGCTGATGGGCCACCCCGCGGTGAAGGAAGCCTGCGTCGTAGGCTTACCGCATCCGAAATGGGCGGAGCGTCCGCTGGCCGCCGTGGTTTTGAAAGACGGGGCCAGCGCTACCGAGCACGAGTTGCGCGAGTTTCTTGCCAAGTCGTTCGCCAGTTGGCAACTACCGGACGCTTTCGTATTTGTGGATGCGATTCCGCGAACCAGCGTCGGAAAGTTCAAGAAGACGGCGCTTCGCGAACAGTTCGCCGGTTGGAAGTGGAAGTGTTAGGGGTTTGTACGCTGGACTGTTACCAGCATCCCCAAACCGACGGGTTGTCATTCTGAGGCCATCCAATCAGGATGGACGAAGAATCTCAACGAATACTTCAAGCTAGATTTTTAAGTTGAGATCCTTCGGCCCGCAGATTTCGCGGCTCCCAGGATGACAGGCTTTCGTTGTGGTTGCTGTAATTGAGAACTGGTCAGGTCCGATAGCTGGCGTTGATGCGGACGTATTCCGCGGTGAAATCGCAGGTGTAATAGCTTGCCGACGCGCGGCCGCCATGCAGATCCACAATGACCTGGACGTGTTTCTCCAGCAGGCGATTGCTGGCCACGCGTTCGTTGAAATCGAGCGGCTGGCCGCGGCGCAGCACTGGAATTCCCGCCATGTGAATGTCCACCAGGTCTGGATTGAATTTCACGCCAGAACGCCCCGCAGCGGCAAAAATACGCCCCCAGTTGGGATCCCCGCCGGCAAACGCGGTTTTCACCAGTGGCGATGTGGCAATTGTTTGGCCGATCTGGCGCGCGGTTGCTTCGCTTTTCGCACCACGCACGATGATTTCGATCACGCGTTGCGCGCCTTCGCCGTCGGCGACGATTTGCAACGCCAGCGAATGGCACACGTGTTCCAGCGCGTTTTTGAAAGCGCGATGAGCGCTGGTGCCGGGCTTGATGGCCGGGGCGCCTGATTCCCCGTTTGCGAGAACAAGCAGAGTATCGTTCGTCGAAGTATCGCCATCGATGCTGATGGAGTTGAACGTGCGCTGTGTGACTTCTCGCAAGGTTTTTTGCAGCAGGGAAGGCGCGATGGACGCGTCGGTGACCACGAACGCGAGCGTGGTGGCCATATTCGGATGAATCATGCCAGCGCCCTTTGCGCAGCCCACCAGATGCACGCGCTTGCCGGCCATCTTGAACGATTCGGAAGCGGTCTTCGGCCGGGTGTCCGTGGTGCAGATGGCGAGCGACAATTCCGCGAACGAGCGCGCCGAGGGCCGGCGATTCTGCACGATTCCCGGCAGCGCGCGAAGAATTTTTTCGATGGGCAAGGGCACGCCGATTACGCCCGTCGAACAAACAAACAGCTCGTGCGGATGGCAGCGCAGACGCCGCGCGGTTTCTTCCACCGTCCTTATGGAGACGGCGTAGCCCGCATCCCCTGTGGCGCAATTGGCGTTGCCGGCGTTCACAATCACCGCGCGCATGCGGCCTTTGGAGGCCCGTAGATTTGCCTTGGAGACCGTAACCGGAGCGGCGACAACGAGATTTTTTGTGAAGACAGCGGCGGCAGAAGCTGGCACGTCGCTTGAGAGCAAGGCGAGGTCCAGCGCGCCGGTTTTTTTCAGGCCACAGGCCGTGGCGGAAAAGCGAAACCCGCGAGGCAACGCGGCTTCAGTGAGGGCGTGGTTCATGGAATCAGAGTCCGCAGTGCGGGGCCGACGCTCACGGAAGCGACCTCCGATCCTCCGTGCGTTTTGCTACGGTTTGCAGGGTGAAAATACTCGACGTAAGGCTCATGGCTTGGTCTCCAGTGTTTTAAGTTTTAGTTCGAGCTTCGCGATGGCAGCGCGAACGGATTCTTCCGCCGTGCCTCCAGGTATAGCCTTGGAGGCGATGGCGCTTTCGACGGAAGGGCCTTGCAGGAAATCCTTTTCAAACAGTGGCGAGATCTTCTGGACATCAGCGAGCGAAAGCTGCGTCCAGGGCTTGCCTTGTTTTTCGGACTCGCGGAGAACTTTTCCGACGAGGTCGTGCGCCTGGCGGAAGGGCACGCCGCGATGGACGAGATAATCGGCGGCGTCGGTGGCCAGCAGCGCTGGGTTCGAGGCCGTGGTGCAAAGACGGTCCGTGCGAAATTTCGTGGCGGCGAGTGCGCCGTGCGCCACCCAAAGCATGTTTTCCATCTGATCGTGCGCCGCGAAGAGCGCTTCCTTATCTTCCTGCAGGTCCCGCTGATAACTGGTGGGCAGACCTTTCAGGGTGGTGAACAGGCTAAACAGTGCGGCAGTGATGCGGCCGGTTTTCCCGCGTAACAATTCCCACGAGTCAGGATTTTTCTTCTGCGGCATAAGGCTGCTGCCGGTGGAATATTCGTCCGGGAGAATCAGGTAAGAAAATTCCTGCGAAGCGAAGAGGACAAAGTCTTCGGCGAGGCGAGAAAGGTGCGTGGCGATGCCAGCCAGCGCGAAAAGATAGTCGAGCGCAAAGTCGCGGTCGCTCACCGCGTCCAGGCTGTTGGGCGTAATCCGCGAGAAGCCCAGTTCTCGCGCCAGCGCCGTCCGATCGATTGGAAACGAGCAACCAGCCAATGCGCCAGAACCCATGGGGCAGGCGTCCGCGCTCTCGGCGGCATGCTCGAGCCGTCTCAGATCCCTCGAAAGAGCTTCCGCATGCGCCATCAGGAAATGCGAGAGAAGAATCGGCTGGGCGTGCTGCATATGGGTCATGCCAGCCATGGGGATTTTCAGATTGGATTTGGCCTGCTGAAGAAGAGCCTGGACCAAAGCGAGTAACGCCTTGCGAATCGCAACAGCGGCGTCGAGAACGAACAAGCGGAAATCGGTGGCCACCAGTTCGTTGCGGCTGCGGCCAGTATGCAATTTCCAGCCGAGCGGCCCAAGTTCCTCGACGAGGGCGTTTTCGACGAATTGATGAACATCCTCGGCGGTTGAAGAATCGATCCAGGCTTTATCGGTTTTCGCGCGCGCGGCAATTTTGTCCAGCGCCGCAAGCGTCTGGCGAACTTCTGTTTCCGTGAAAATGCCGACTCCCTGGAGCGCCTTGGCCCAGTCGCGGTCCACGGCGATTTCGTAAGGGAGCAGACGGCGATCGAACGAAAAGGAGCACTGGAACTCATCGAAGCGCGCGTCTGGCGCGCTGTCGAAGCGTCCTCCCCAGAGCCGGTCATCTTTGCGTTCAGACATAGAAGAGTTTCCAGTAAAAGTAGTAAGTCCTCATTCAGGCGCGCCCCAAATTCCCGGCTCAACCTGACTGAGAATTAACCACGATAAACTTACGACTTTCAATTATGACTTGCTGCCTTCGGCTTTGGCTTTCGGTCGAACGGTGACCGGCAGCGCAAACAGGTTGATGAAGCCTTCGGCATCCTTGGGGTTGTAGCGGCCCATGGTGAAGCTGGCCAGGTCGGCGCGATAAAGCGAATAGGGCGAAAGGCGCTTGGTGACATTGAGCGTGCCCTTCCAAAGTTTCAGACCGACGGAGCCGGTGACGCGCTGCTGCGCCACGTTGAAGAAACCGTCCAGCGCTTCGCGCAGAGGAGAGAACCACAGCCCGTTGTAAACCAGTTCGGCGTAACGCACCGAAAGCGCCTGCTGGAAGTGCGCGGTTTCGCGGTCCACGGTGAGGCGTTCCAGTTCCTGGTGCGCGAGCACCAGCAAGGTTCCGCCGGGAGTTTCGTAAGCGCCGCGCGATTTCATGCCCACCAGGCGGTTTTCGACCAGGTCCGTGCGGCCCACGCCGTGCTTTGCGGCAATTTCATTCAGCGTGTTCAGCAAATCGATCGGGCCCAGCTTTTTGCCGTTGACGGAAACGGGCGTGCCGGACTCAAAACCAATTTCCACTTCTTCAGGTTTATCCGGGGCCTTTTCCGGGGAAACAATCCACTGCCACATCGCCTCGTTGGGCGCGTTGGCGGGATCTTCCAGTTCGCCGCCTTCGTGGCTCAGGTGCCAGATGTTGCGGTCGCGGCTGTAGATGTTTTTCTTGCTCTGCTCGACTTGCACGTTGTGCTTTTCGGCGTAGGCAATGGCGTCTTCGCGCGAATCGATATCCCACTCGCGCCAGGGCGCGATGATCTGCACATTCGGCGCGATAGCTTTGTAGGCTAGTTCAAACCGAACCTGATCGTTGCCTTTGCCCGTGCAGCCGTGGGAAAGCCCGTCGGCGCCCAGTTTCAGGGCGAGTTCGGCCTGGCGTTTTGCGATCACCGGCCGCGCCATCGAAGTGCCCAGCAGATAGGTGTGTTCGTAGACCGCTCCGGCGCGTAATGTCGGCCAGATGTATTCGCGGATGAATTCCTCGCGCAGATCCTCGATGACGGCGGAGGTAGCGCCCGTGGCCAGTGCCTTTTTGTAGGCGGCTTGCAGATCTTCCTGCTGGCCGACGTCGCCGATCATGGCGATCACTTCGCAGCCATAATTCTCGCGCAGCCAGGGAATGATGATGGAAGTATCCAGGCCGCCAGAATAGGCGAGCACAACTTTTTTAGGTTTCGGGGCTTGCTGATTCACTTGCTTGGTTCTCCTTGGATATAGACGAAGATATCAGGTAAAAAGCGCGTGCAGAATGGCCTTTTGCACGTACATGCGATTTTCAGACTGTTGTAACACTACAGAAGTGGGGCCATCCAGGATTTCATCGGTCACTTCCTGGCCTCGGTGGGCCGGAAGGCAGTGCATGAAAAGCGCGCCCTCGCCGGCCTGCTCCATCAGCTTGCGGTTGACTTGAAAGGGCTTGAAGACCTGGCGGCGCATTTTTTCCTCGGCCTCGAAACCCATGCTGGTCCAGGAGTCGGTGTAGACGGCCTGCACGCCATCAACGGCTTCCACAGGATTGGTGAAGAGTTCGATCTTCGCGCGAGTTTCCTTCGCCACGCGTTTCGCGTCGTTGAGAACGTCCGCCGAGGGAGCGTAGCTCGCGGGTGTGGCGATGCGGAGATTCACGCCCAGGCGCGCAGCAAGAAATATCAGTGAGTTGCAAACGTTGTTGCCGTCGCCCACATAAGCGAGCTTCAAACCTTTCAAGCTGCCGAATTTTTCTTCCAGCGTGAAATAGTCGGCCAGTGCCTGGCAGGGGTGAAATTTGTCGGACAGGGCGTTGATGACGGGAATAGCGATGTTCTCTGCCATCTCGTCGAGCACACGCTGCTCGTAAACACGCGCGACGATGCCTTGCACCCAGCGCTCCAGGTTGCGCGCCACGTCGGGGATGGATTCGCGCTCGCCGAGCCGCGCCTGCGTGTGATCCAGAAAGACCACGAAGCCGCCCATGCTCTGAATGCCAACTTCGAAGGTGACGCGCGTGCGCAGCGACGGCTTCTCAAAGATCAGCGCGATATGCTTGCCGCGAAGAGTGGAAGCATACTTTGCGGGCCGTGCTTTGATGTCGGCGGTGCGCTGCAACAGATCGCGCGCATCGGCGGGGCTCCATTCGGCCCCGGTGAGCAGGTCTTTCGTAACAGCAACTGGCAGTGTGAGCGTTGTGGTCATGTGAGTCTCCGAATTTCCTTCGATTACTGGGCGGCGCTGGCGAATTGGCCGGCGGCATTGGGTTCGCGCAAAACGCGGGTTCCCGGAAGATTGGAAAAGCTGTTTTTGGCGGGGACGGGAACGAAGCGAGTGGGCGAAAGCGCAGCGGCCGCGGAATTTCCTCCCACGATGTGCACTTCGCTTACGCCGGATTGCAGCGCGCGCTTCGCGGCTTCCAGTTTCAGGATCATGCCACCAGACACCACACGGGAGTGGATCAGGCGATCCACCTCTTCGCAGGAGATCCCGGAAAGAACTTTTTCTCCATCCAGCACGCCGGCCACGTCCGTCAGATAAATCAAATGATCGGCTTCGATGAATTCGGCGCAGGCAGCCGCCATGTGATCGGCATTGATGTTATAGAGTTCGTTGTCCGCACCAAGCCCAAGGCAAGCGGCCACAGGAACGAGTTTGGCCTTCCAGAGCGATTCCAGGAAACGCACATTGACGCTGGTGAGGTAGCCGACAAAACCGAGCCCGCCCTCCACATCGTTGTGCACCAGCGGTGAAGCGGAAAAACATGCCGCATCCGCCGCGCAAATCCCGATTGCGGATTGCCCTTCCGCGGTGATGGCTCCGGAAAGCTGCTTGTTCAGAAGCCCGGCGAAAATCATTACGGCGGCATCGCGGGTCTGCTTATCGGTTACACGCAGGCCACAGACGAATTTACTTTCGATGCCCATCTGCTTCAGGGTGTTCGTGAAAATCCGGCCGCCGCCATGCACCACCAGGATCTCGTGCTTGCGCTGCGCCAACGTCGCGATTTGCTTCGCCAGGGAACGCACCGTGGCGGAGTCCTCCAGCAGCGCGCCGGCGAATTTGATGACGATCCTCATACCAGTCCCGTCCTTTCCTCAAGTCCCAGCGTGAGATTCAGATTCTGAACCGCCTGGCCCGCCGCGCCCTTGCCTAGATTGTCGAGGCAAGAGACCACCACCAGGCGCTTGCCGTCCGCGTGCAGGGCGAAGCCGATGTCACAGAAATTGGTTTTGACGATGTGCTGAACCTCCGGCAATGTGCCCGCGGGATGAATCCGGATCAAGGAATGCCCCGCATAAACCTTGCGATAGAGCCCTTCGATTTCCTGGGGCGTGTGCGATTTCGCCAGCGTCAGGTAAATCGAAGACAAAATGCCGCGCGGAATCGGCAGCAGGTGCGTGGAGAAAATTACCTGCGACTCCGGCAGCCCGGTATGCTCCAGAATTTCGGGCGTATGGCGGTGGGCGAAGAGGTTGTAGGCGCGAAAATTCCCTACCAGTTCCACGAAGTGCAGGTCGCGGCGAGGGTCCTTGCCGGCTCCGCTGGCCCCGGATTTGCAATCGCAGACAATCGTGTGTCCGGCGGCGAACAGGCCGGCTTGCTGCAAGGGCCGCAGGGCAAGGATCACGCTGGTGGCGTAACAGCCAGGATTCGCAATCAACTTGGCTTCGCGAATCTGATCGGCATACAACTCCGGCAATCCATAGACCGCTTCGGCGAGGCGGGAAGCATGGGGTGTCGGCAGTTTGTACCAGGCGGCATAGGTGTCCGCGGAGGCGAAGCGGAACGCTCCGCTAAGATCGATCACTCGCAAGCCCGCGTCCAGAAGCCTGGGTGCAATCTCAGCCGAGACTTCATGCGGCGTGGCAAGAAACGCCGTTCCCGCTGCGCTCTTCTCAATCGTTTCCACCGAAAGCGTCTTCAACGGAGCTTCGCCCCAGCCGCGCAACTGCGGGAACATCTGCGAAAGACAGTGTGCGCCGTTTGTCTCGCGCACATAAAAGGTCGGCTTGGCGATTCCGGGATGGCGGAGCAATAGCGTAGCCAACTCGAACCCGGTATAGCCGGTGACACCAATGACGGCGATGCTGCGGGGATCTCTCATTTCACCTGCGCTTCGATTTTTTTCTGCAGGGATTCGCGCGTTTTGCGGTTCGGCGTGATGATCAGGACGGTGTCGTCTCCAGCGATGGTGCCGGCGATTTCGGGAAATTTTGCCGCGTCCACGGCGGCGGCCAGCGGCTGCGCTCCGCTGGGGGGCGTCTTCAGCACCAGCATGTTTTCCGCCGGGCGAATGTCCAGAAGAAATTCGCGGAGCGCGCGCGTCAGCGGAGGAACTGCCGAAGTTTCATCCGGCAGTTCCGAATCGGCTCTGTAGCCCTCGGTAGTTTTGACGAGCCTGAGTTCCTGAAGGTCGCGCGAAAGCGTGGCCTGGGTGACCCGCATCCGCTGTTGCGCCAGACGGCGGCGCAAATCCTCCTGATTGGAGATGCGCTCGTGAGAAACGAGCCGCAGAATCTGTCCGTGCCGGAATGTTTTTGTCGCACTCATAAAATATACAGCCTACTGTATATTTATACAGGCGCATCCAATGCGTGTCAATTGTTTTACGGGTTTAATTCGCCGCAGGGGAAATATTTTTGGAGCGCCCGGCGGCGCACCGGAAGAGTCGCCGGATCCGCGCGACTGGCCGCGGGGACAGGCAGGCCGCGGAAAAGGGCAGCTACTTCATACGCCGCAACTCACAGATGATTGCTGGATTTTCGCGCCTAAGAATGTTACCTATCAGCAATCAGGCTTTTTGGGCCATGAGCGACAACTGTCACATCGCCGGATGCAAGCACGACGTACCTGCCGCCCTGGCGGAACTGAGGCTGTGCATCCTGCACTTCACCCTCTCCCTGGAAGCCAGCTGTGCCGAGATGCGCCGGGAAACCGCCCTGGGCAACACTCCCCAGGAACGCCAGCGGGAGATTATGAAATTCATCACCGGAAATGGTGAATCCCTGGCCCGCGTCGCCACCAGCGGCTTGCACCTGACCGACGACCTGAAAGCCCGGGTTTTGAGTACCTTTTTGACGCTTATGAACCTGCGGGAAAACCTCGACCGCGCCTCCATGCGCACCCCGGCGGGGCGCAGCGGCATCTTTCGTTAGAACACCCTAAGCACCGATATATTTTGCGTAGAGCGAACGTGCCACGGCGGGGTCTTTCGTGCCCTTAAGAATGGCACGGCCATCACTGAAGACCGTTATCTCGTAAGGCGCCACCTGAAAACGTAGCAGGAAGCCGTTCTGGACCACCCCGGGCACGCACGAAGCCAAGCGCTGTTGCAACGCCGGCAAATCCAAAACGCGCCGGCGTTCGTGGATCTGCACAGAATCGCGTCCGCACATCGTGATATGCGGTTGCGCTTGTCCGGCAAGATAGGAAAATTCCCCCAAGCCGCACACGCGGCACTCCGGGTTCCGCTCGGGTTCCACACTTTGGAACCGGCCGCTCCACACATCGCAGGAGAGCAAGCGGCCGTGGAGCAGGTTTTCGTGACCGGAAAGCACCTTCAGGGCTTCGGAAGCCTCGAGCGACGCGATCAAATTCACCACAGGGCCTAAGACTCCAATGGTGTCGCAAGTCTCCTCGAGTCCGGCTTGGCCTTTCGAATCTAGGAGACATGCGAGACACGCTGTCTGTCGAGGGCGAACGGTCATGGTCAGCCCGTAACTCGACACTGCGGCCGCGTAAATCCAGGGAGTCCCCGACTCTACCGCAAAATCATTGATCAGGAAACGAGTCTCGAAATTATCCGTGCCGTCCAGGATCAAGGGAAATCCGGAAAGGTATTCGCGGACGTTCTGTGAATTGAGATCGGCGACGATTCCTTCGACCTGAATGTCTGAGTTCACGGCACGCAGCTTGCGTACGGCGGCCACGGCTTTGGGGAGTGCATCGCGGGCGTCGGACTCGTCGAACAGGATCTGACGCTGAAGGTTGGAAGGCTCCACGAAATCGCGGTCCAGGATGCGAATGCGTCCGACCCCCGCCCGTACCAACAGGTTCGCCGCCGCGGCGCCGATGGCCCCGCAGCCGACGATCACGGCGCTGGAAGCCAGCAGTCGTTCCTGGCCCTCCCGCCCGATACCTGTAAACAAGATTTGGCGGGAATACTTATCGCTGGGGGGAAGAGTCACGTAAAATAGAATCCCGGCATTGCAGTTATCTTTTCCCTTTCATCATAGCGCTAAAGCAGCCCGGGGAGGCAACGCGCCTGTGCTACGCTTCGTCTGAGTGATGGAACGCATGAAATGCCGATGGAGCAAGGGGTTGCGGGCGATTTTCCTCCTGGCCTTGACGCTGGCCGGAGGGCTCGTGCACGCCCAATCTGGCGAAGAAACTCCTGCTAAGAGTAAGCCAGCCTCCCCCAAAATCACCTCTGTTCGAGTGGTGGCCGAAGACGGAAAAGTGCTGTTATCGGACCCGCCGGGCTTGGCCGTACGCACCGGCGACCCCCTGGAGGCCGGTCAGGTGGCGGCAAGCCTCCGCACGCTTTATCAGAGTGGCAATTACGCCGACCTGCGGGCAGTCCTTTTCCCCGAGGGCGATGGAATGAGACTGGATTTTGTCGCCCGCGAAAATCTCTATTTCAGCCAGATCCTAATCGATGGACTCGCGCCCCCGCCCACGGATGCGTCCGCCGTGGCCGCGATGCAGCTTTCGCTCGGCCAAACGTACCGCGAACAGGATGTGAAGGACGCTGTGGATCGCCTGCAGGAAACCTTGCGTGAAGAAGGGTTGTACCTTGCAAAGATCAGCGTCGAGGAACAGCCTCATCCGGAAACGCACCAGATGGATCTGCTCGTCAAACTGAATCCGGGACCACGAGTCCGCGCAAAGAAAATCAATTTGATCAACAACACGCAATATCGCGATGCGGACATTCTGGCGAAGTTCAAGTTAACCGCTGGCAGCCCCTTAACCACGGCGAAGGCGCAATCGGGCCTGGACCGCATCCGGAAATTTCTGGAAAAATCCGGCCACCTCAGCGCGGGAGTATCGGTACGGCGAGGCGATTACGATCCGGCGGACAATTCGCTTCCGCTGACGCTGGAGGTTACGGAGGGCCCGCGTGTAAAGGTAGCGGTAACCGGAGCAAAACTATCGCAACGCGATTTGAAACGATTCATTCCGGTTTATCAGGAAGGATCCGTGGACACGGACCTACTGGAGGAGGGCAAGCGAAATATTCGGGAGAGGCTGGAGCGCGAGGGCTACTTCTACGCGAAGGTGGAGTACAACGTTGTCTCGCACGAGGTAGTGGGCACGAAATCCGGCTGGAAAGGTTCGGAAGAGTTGATCACGTACACCGTGGAGAGAGGGACGCGGCACCAGCTCACTCACATCGGCTTTAGCGACAACCATTATTTCGGCACGGACCTGCTGAAAAGCCGCCTTACGATCAGCACCACCAGTTTATTCACGCACCCGCGGTTCAGCCGCCGATTGATGGAATCCGACGCGTTGTCGATGAAGAATCTCTATATCTCGAACGGATTTCTTTCGGCCACGGTGGATGCGCAGGTGACGGAAGAGAAAAAGGGGAAGAATGGCGGCTTGAGCGTCGTCTTCAATATCACCGAAGGGAAGCAGACTCTCGTCTCAAGTCTCCAGGTGGAGGGAGAGCACGCGCTTTCCGATGAAGTGATCCGGGGAGTTCTTGGTTCGCTGCCGGGCCAGCCGTTTTCGGATCTTAACGTGGCCAGCGACCGCGACAACGTCCTGGCGCTTTACTACAACCAGGGCTTTCCGAATGCCACGTTTACCTATACGGCGGTGCCCGACGATTCTCCGGAGACGAAAGCAACCATCGCCAAAGAGAACGCAGCCACCGAACAATTGACTGGAGAGAAGCGGGAATACGCGATCGAACGAGCCGAACCGGTGAAACTGGCGTACAAGATTGACGAAGGCCCACGCGTCCTGGTCCACCGAGTTTTTCTGACCGGCTATAATCACACGCGCCGGCGTGTCATCCAACGTGAAATCAAAGTGAAGCCGGGCGCGCCTCTCCGGGAAGGCGACGTCGTCGAGTCTCAACAGAAACTCTATAACTTGGGAATTTTCAACCGCGTCACAATCGAACCGCAAAACGCCAATGGAACCGACCCTGAGAAAGACGTGGTCGTTCTTGTTGAAGAGGCGAAACGATACACCATCGCCTACGGCGGAGGTTTTGAAGTCCAGCGCCTGGCCAGCACCACCGATCCCACCGGTGGCGAAATCCAGGCTGCGCCGCGCGGGATCTTTGAAATTTCCAAGCAGAATGTTACGGGGCGGGCGGACACGTTGGCGCTGAAAATTCGGGGCAGTACGATCCAGGGGCGGGCTCTGCTGGCCTACACCGCGCCGAACACCTTCAATAATTCCAAGCTAAGCTTGCAGGCGACCGCATACGTAGAAAAGACCCAGGACATCAACACGTTCGGACAGACAAGATATGAGACTAATCTCCAGCTTACGGACCAAATAACAACGCGCTCTTCCTTTCTCTTTCGCTATGCGTTCCGCAAAGTGACGGTCAGCAATCTCAACATTCCCGCCGAGGAAGTGCCGCTTTTCAACCAGCCCACGCTGATCTCCCAGTTTGGTGTTACCTACTTTCGCGACACGCGCGACAATCCCGCTGACGCCACCAAAGGCTCCTTCACCACTGCGGACGTCAGCGTTGCCGGAACGGCCATCGGCTCCAGCGCCAGCTTCATGCGCTACTTCGTGCAGAATTCCACGTATACGCCCATCTCGCGAAACTGGAATTTCGCGCGCTCGCTGCGACTTGGCATTCTGCAACCGTTTGCCAGTACGGTTTCGCTCACCTTTCCCGCACCCACACAAGAACCGCTGCCCCAGGTTATTCCGCTCCCGGAACGGCTTTTTGCCGGAGGAGGCACTTCGCTGCGAGGCTTTGCCCTTAACCAGGCGGGCCCGCGCGATTCGCTTTCCGGCTTCCCGGTCGGCGGCCAGGCGGTCCTCGTGCTCAATCAGGAGATTCGCTTCCCGTTGAAACTTCCCTTCGTCGGGACAAAACTGGGCGGGGCGTTTTTCTATGACGGCGGTAACGTGTATAGCCGCGCAAGCCGCATCACTCTCCGATGGTCTCCGCCGAAACCCGTTTTCGTGCCCGCCTATCCCGGCCAGCCAGCGGGGCCCTTCAACCCCACGCGTTGCGTTGCCAATTGCACCAATGAACTGAACTACTTTTCGAATACGGTTGGGTTCGGACTCCGTTACGCCACGCCGATCGGCCCGATCCGAATTGATTTGGGCTATCAGCTGAATCCCGCGACATTTGTAATTCCCTGCCAGAATAACCACACCCCTTACTGTCAGGAAGGAACCCATTTGCAAAGGTTTCAAATCTTTTTCAATTTGGGATCCAGTTTCTGATGCGACTCTATTGCACAATCGCGGCGATTTTTGTGGCGCTCACTTTGGCAGCCGGCCAGGCGGGTTCGCAGGAAGTGGTGGACCGGATTGTCGCTAAAGTGGAATCCGACATCATTCTGATGAGTGACGTCCAGCAACTGGCCCGCGATCAGCTTTTCCTGGATGGCAAGTCACAAAGCGACCAGGAGATCCTGGATCGACTGATTGATCAATGGATTGTCCGCAATGAAGCGAAAGTGGCGCGGTTTCCGCAGCCCTCGGAAGAGGACGTGAACCGCAGCATCGAGCGCCTTAAGCGTTCTTTTTCGTCTCCCGAAGAATATGAAGCGCGCAAGACGCAAAGCGGTCTGACCGACGAGCAGGTCTTGCAGTTCATGCGCTCGCGGCTCTACTTGAGCAATTACCTGGACAGCCGTTTTCGTCCGGTGATCCAGGTCAACGACAAAGAAATCGAAGAGTTTTACAAAACACGCGTTGTGCCGCGCGCGGAATCCCGCGGGCAAACGCCCCCGACATTGGAAAACGCACGCGACTTTATCCAGGAAGCCTTGGTCCAAAGGGCAATTAACGAACAGTCGGACCGCTGGCTGAAGGAAAGCCGAACGCGCGTGCGGATCGAGATGCTGTTGAACGAGAAGGTGCAATGACGAAGGAATCGCGCGCCCGGAAGATCCTATGGGTGGAGCATGCCCTGTGGTTGCTGGGCGTGTGGACCCTGGCGGGTGTGGCGATCGCTGTGATTGCGTTCGGCAGTGGCTTGGCCAATCCGCTCCTCCGGCATTTGCTGATCCAGCGCCTGCAGAACCTCACAGGCGGTCGTGTGGAAATCCGCACAGTCACGGTTGGCTGGTTTTCCTTAAGTGCCACCGTCAACGGCCTGGTGATTCATGGCAAGGAACCGATAGACACGGAGCCACTGCTCTCCGCTGAGCAGGCGCGAATCGGCTTGCGTATCGATTCCTTCTGGGGCCGCCGCGTTTCCTTGAACGATCTCTTCCTGCTGCAACCTCGTGTGCACCTGCTGGTTCAGAAAGATGGACGAAACAACCTGCCAGAAATCAATGCCAGCGCTTCGAGGGAGCCATTACAACAAACGCTTCTGGAATTGCACGTAGCGCACGTGGAGATTAAGGATGGCTGGTTACTCTACAACAATCTGCACTCGTTGATTGCCGTCGAAGGCGGCGACTTCGCTCTGAAAATCGCAGGAAGCGCGAACCAGGGGCACCCGCTCTATGTCGGCACGCTAGATTGGAATTCCATCGAACTGGCGCGGCGGCGCGATGTACCCCTGCCCGCCAACCTTTCCGCAAAGTTTTCGCTCAGCGCGGATGGCTTCGCTGTGGAACAAGCCATCGTGGACGTCGGGCGGTCGCATTTCGATCTGCAGGCCCAAACCAAAAATCTGGAATCACCCGACTGGAGCTATAAGTACCGCGGGTGGCTGGACCTGTTGGATATTCGCGAAGCCTTTCGCACTCCTGAAGTGCCTTTGGGCAGAATCGATTTGCGTGGCGAAGGCTCCCTGACTTCCGGCGGGATCAGCGGAAAGGGCAGTTTTGCGGCCGATAACATCACACTCGGGTTCCTGGATTTCCATTCCGCAAATCTCACCAGCCGTTCCAGTTACATTCTTGATCCCAAGGGAGTCGTGCTGCCGGATTTTGCCGCCTATGCCCTGGGGGGCAGCGTCAAGGGCCGCATAACGATGATCTTCGATGGCTTGAAATTTCGCGCGGACACCAAAGTTCAGGGCGTGCGCCTTTCGGCGGTGACGCCGGCCATTGACCACGCCGGCTTTCCGATTGACAGCCTGCACTGGGATTCCGTGATCACCGCGGATACCGTGGAAACCTGGCACGACAATTTCCGAGAGTTCGATATTTCGGCCAACATGCATTGGGATCCGCCGGACGAAACGCTGCCCGGCCATATCCCCGTCACCAGCGATTCGATTCTGCGATACCGCTATGGCCGGGACACCCTGCAACTGGACCAATTCGATTTCGAGACCCCCACTTCGCGGGGGAGTTTCACCGGGGTGCTTCACCCCAAGGACACCGCGCTGGATGTGCGTCTGGATATCGGTTCGCTGGCCGCGTGGGACGATTTCATCCACGCGATCGCGGGCGACGCTCCAGGCACTCCTGAGGCTAAAACAGTGATTGACGGCGCGATGCAATGGGAAGGAAAAATCACCGGAGCGTCGGACGGGCCCACCTTCGCAGGCCATATTCAAGGCGAGGGCGTACGCTACGACAACGTTTTGCTGGATTCCCTTGTTGGCGACATGACCTACTCGCCGAGCGAATTGGTGATTGCGCGTGGACACGCCCGCCGGGGCGCAATGGAAGCCGGCATTGACGGGCAACTGCAACTGACCGATTGGGAATTCCGGCCGGAAAATCAGTGGCAAGCCGAACTGAACCTGGAGAAAGTGCCGCTCGAATCGCTGGAACAGCTTGCCGGTTGGAAATATCCAGTGCAAGGGTTGCTCACCGGGCAGTTCCACGGCCGGGGAACGCGCGCGGAGCCTACGCTAACAGGCCTGCTGGATCTGGCGGATGCCAACGTGGACACGGTTCCGTTCAATCGATTGCGCGGCCAGCTTACGGTGATGCCGGACGAAGTGCACCTGTCCAACGCGGAGCTGCGTTTCTTTGCGCCGGGCACGGAAAAGACTGGCGGCGCTGGAATCGTAACCGGCTCGGTGGGATATCGTTTCGCGGACGCAGCACTGTCGCTGGATTTGGTTGGGGCGTCACTGCCGCTCGCAAATTTCAGACGGATCAAAGCATCGGGACTGCCTTTGGATGGTCAGCTATCGTTTCGCCTGAAATCCAACGGACCAATCCGTGCGCCGGTTGCGGATGGCTCCTTCCGGGTTGTGGACTTCCAGGTTGGCTCCGAAGTAATTGGAAGCTTCGAAGGAGACCTGCAAGCGGATGGATCTCAAGTGCAGCTAAAACTGGGCTCGGCAATGAGCGAGGGCGCAATTAGCGGTGGCATGAACCTGGGTCTGACCGACCCCCTCCCGCTGAACGGGAAGATTTCCATTCGCAATATCAATCTCGACCCCTATCTGCTTTCCGCTCTTCACTTGCAAAAATTTCCGGGCCACGGCATCGCGGATGGAGTGATCACCGTTCAGGGCGAATTGAGGAATCCGGAAACTCTTACCGTGGACGGAGACTTTTCGCGCCTGGCCATCAATTATGGCGGCGTCCAACTGGAAAACCAGGGACCCATCCATCTGACTTCCACCCGGGATAGCCTGAAAATCCTCAGCATGTCGTTGAAAGGCACGGACACTAACGCGGAGTTGACCGGCTCCGTGCAATTTACGGGGCGCCGTACTGTGGCGATGAAAATGAACGGTTCGGTCGATTTGCGTTTGCTCAGTGCCTACATTCCGGACGCAGCGGTGGCGGGTCACGCGGACATCAATGCTTCGTTTGAAGGCACGCTGGACCGCCCGCGAATTATCGGCCGCGTCAAATTGAATGATGCATCCTTGCGCTCCGCAGATTTTCCTACGGGCCTCAGCAACGTAAAAGGGGATTTGGTCTTCGATGCAAACCGGTTGTTTTTCGAGAATGTGACCGGCGAAGCGGGCGGAGGCTTGATCACCCTTGCAGGCACGGCCAATTATTCAGATAAACCATTTCGCTACGACCTTACGGCCAAGACGGACCGGATTCGCATCCGGTATCCCGAAGGCATGAGCTGGCTCGTGGGAGGATCCTTGCGGCTCTCCGGCACTCCCGATGGAGGATTGCTTTCCGGAAAAGTTGTCGTTCAGCGGGTTAACTTGACCGAGGGAATTGAGGCCGTTGGCTCGCTCACTTCCACCTCCGCGACGCCCACAGGATCGTCCTTTCTGCGTAACCTGCAACTGGACGTCGAAGGAAGTTCCACGCCGGACGCCCGCCTGGAATGGCCCGGAGCGCATCTGGAGGCGGAATCGAATTTGCGTGTACGCGGCACGGCGGACCATCCCATTCTGCTGGGCCATATCCACGTGCTTTCAGGGGACCTGTATTTCCGGGATAACCACTACAAAGTTACGCGCGGAGATTTGAATTTTGCCAATCCATTCCGTTTGGACCCGGTGATCAATTTCGAAGCCACCACCAATATTCAGCAGTACGAGATCACGCTGAACTTTACGGGCCAGGCCAGCAAAATGGGTTTCTCCTACCGTTCCGATCCGCCGCTGCCTGGGAACGACATTGTCACACTGCTGGCTTTGGGGCAGACGAGTTCCGAATCCACCCTGAGGGCAGGTGCAACCGGGCAATCCGGGGCGGCGGCGAACAGCGGCGCCACGGCGCTGCTCTCCGAAGCCATCTCCAGCCAGCTCGGCGGCCGTGTGGAGCGATTGTTTGGCATCACCAGGTTCCGCGTCGACCCCGGACTTGCTGGCGTGGGCAGCACGGGTTCCGGGCAGAACGTTGCCGCGCGCATCACCGTGGAACAGCAGGTTACCCGCAATCTCACCGTCACGTACGTTTCCAACGTCAGTTCCACGCAGCAGCAGGTTATCCAGGTGGAATACAACGTCACTCGAAATATTTCGATTGTTGGCTTACGGGATCAGAACGGCACCTTCGGCGTGGACATCAAGTTCAAAAAGAGATTTCCCTGAGGCTCGAAGAAGATTGATCTCGCAGGCTTTTGCTACTGAGGATCCTGCTGCTGCGCAGATTGCGGCGCGGCATCCTGCGGTTGCGCGCGGTGCTGATTCAGTCGTCTTCCCGGCGTCGCCAGCCTGGCATTTTGCCCCACGCCGGGATTTTCCTGTTTGGCCTCCTGCAGCGCTTCCTTGGCGGCCTTGCCAGAGGTGGCGCGCACAACTTCCTGAAGTTCGCGGCCGATCTTCGGCGCTTCGTCAGCGACCTTCTGTCCCAGAGGAGAACCGTAGAACTGCAACAGTCCCTTCACTTCATCGTCGGTATAGTGCTTATCGTAGACGGCAACCAGTTCCTCGGTCGCCGCGTCCACATCGAACTTTTTTTCGTAATTGGTGATCACCGTGTTCACGAAAGCCTGCCCTTGCTGGTTTTTCGGCACGGTTTCCAGAAGGCGTTCGCGGTATTGCTCGGCGGCATGTGTCATTGAGTCTTGAACCAGGTCGCGCGCTCCCACCAGTTCCAGCAGGGCGCGAATGTCCGCTTCCTTCGTTGGATCAATCTTTGCGCTGGAAGAAGCAGCATTTTGAGGGGCGGAAACGTTTTGCGGAGCCGCTTGCACTCCTGCGATGGAGTTGCCCTGGATCGCGACCAGAAATGTGCCGATGTAGATGAGAACGAGTGCCAGAACCGCCTTCATAACTTCCTCCGCGTCGCGAACCGGGTGATTTGCGTTTGCCCGGAATTCGTACCGCAGCTAAGAGTGTAGGGAGCGCGCGTGCGCTTGCCTCCTGCTCTGTGGTGCAGAATTGTTGCGGACGCCACTGACCCGGGGGGCAGGTCGCTGGGTATTGCTGTGCCCAAGGGCCGAAAAATCAATCAGCGCTTTGTGATATAAAGTACTTGACACGGCTTCCCATTTTCCCTATCCTTGCCCCGTGCCTATCCCCCGCCGCAGCTCCGCTTCCCTCCCCGAGCCCATCCCCATTGACGCTCGCGCTGCCGATCATCTCCGCTATATCCGCGAAACCATGGAAAACGCCGCCGAATTTACGGCCGTTCCGGGCTGGGGTGGCGTGGCCATGGGCGCCACCGCGCTGGCCGCCGCTTTCCTCGCTTCGCGGCAAGCCTCGCCCCGCTTGTGGATGGCCGTCTGGCTGGCGGAAGTTTTCGTTGCGATTGCGATTGCCGCGCCCGCCGCGGCCACCAAGGCCCGCCGCGCGAACTCTTCCATTTTTCGGGGCCCGGGAAGAAAGTTTGTGCTAAGTTTTGCCCCGCCAATTATCGTGGGCGGCTTGCTGACGCTGGTGTTATTCCAACTGGGCGCTATCGCGGCGCTGCCTGGCGTCTGGTTGCTGCTCTATGGCACTGCAATTGTCACCGGCGGGGCGTTTTCCGTTCGTGCCGTTCCGATCATGGGTCTTTGTCTGATGGCGCTGGGTGCCGCCGCGCTGTTTGCGTCGCCTGCCGCGGGAAATTTGTTCATGGCCGCGGGATTTGGATTGGTGCAAATCGCTTTTGGATTCTGGATCGCGCTGCGCTACGGCGGGTAGACGAAAGGATTTCATTGGTGGAAGGAAACCATGGCTAAGTCGTCCACAATCCGGCAGGAACGCGCACCGCGCGAAGTTGGCCCCGCGGCGGTTCGCAGCGCCGGTTCGCAGCCCGTCGCTCCTTCGTTGGACCGGTTGATTCACGAACGCATTCGCCTCGGCATCGTCAGTGCCCTCGCCGTGAACCGGACCCTCACGTTCAACGAACTGAAAGCGTTGCTGAAAACCACGGACGGAAATCTCAGCGTGCACGCCCGCAAGCTGGAGGAAGCGGACTATATCGTCTGCACCAAGTCCTTCGATGGACGCCTGCCCAAGACGGAATACCGGCTGGCGGCGGCGGGGCGGCGGGCCTTGGAGCGCTACCTGGATCACATGGAGGCGTTGATTCGCGCAACCCGCGAAGGGTGAAAATTTTTTGCTCGTATACTTTGCAGTATAAAGTACATTGCGATAACAGCCCGCGGCGGAGAAAGCAGCATGCTCATGCTAAACCAAGTCCTGCAAAAAGAAGTTCTCCAGCAACGCCCCGCTCTTCCAGCGGCGGCATCTCAACTCCACGTCGCCATAATCTGCGACGGCAACGGCCGCTGGGCCACTTCGCGGTTCCTGCCACGCTCAGCGGGACACCGTGCCGGAGCCGATGCCGCGCGCAGCGTCATCCGCTGCGCTCCCCACCTTGGCCTCCACACGCTCACCCTGTTCGCACTTTCCTCCGCGAACTGGAAGCGCCCGCCGGCCGAGGTTGCCGCCATTTTGCAGATCCTTCAGGAATATCTGACTGCGGAGACGTCGCACTGCCTCGACGAAGGAATTCGCCTGAATATCATCGGACGGCGCGATCGCCTGCCCGGCCCTTTGCGGGAGGCCATCGCCGATTCCGAGGCGCTGACAGCAAACGGGAAGAAACTGCATCTGCGTCTGGCCATTGATTACTCGGCACGCCACTCGCTTTTTCAGGCGGCCGCCAAGTTTTACAAAGTTACCGATCTTTCCGCGGAGGCGTTTGGCGGCTTGCTGGCGGAAGTGCAGCGTGGCGGCTCCACGGATGTGGACCTGCTGATCCGCACCGGAGGCGAGCAACGGCTTTCGGATTTTCTTTTGTGGGAATGCGCGTTCGCGGAGTTTTTCTTCCTCTCCAAGCGCTGGCCGGATTTCACGCCGAAAGACTTGCGCGATATTATTCGCGATTTCGAACGCCGTGATCGCACCCAGGGCGGCCTGCCTCGCGAAACGAACTTCTGAGAACACGCCGGTCCACAAAAATTCATTAAGTTGACTTGCGGCGCTCGCGGTCCATCGCAAATGCCCGCCGCAAAACGCGCAAAGCCGTCGAGGTAAGGTGGAAGTTCTCCAACTCGGCCTCCGTGGCGAAGGCAACGTCGGTCACATCGCTTCCCGCCTGCGGCGACCCGCTTATGCGTTCGCACAGATAATCCACGATCACGTAGTGATATCGCAGGCGCGGTTTGCTTGCGCCACTGGCGGCCGGCGGGTCGCTAAAAATCCGGTCGAAGGTTTCGATCATGTCCAGAACCTTCACTTCCAGCCCGGTTTCTTCCAGCATCTCGCGGGCAACGCCCGCTTGCAGCGATTCTCCAAGCTCCAGTGTCCCGCCCGGAATGGACCATTGGCCCAGCAGCGGCTCGGTGCCTCGCTTGATCAGCAAGGTGCGTCCGTCCTCAATCAAAACTCCGCCCACGCCAACCACCGGGCGGTCCGGGTACTCTCTCGCCATGCCTGTTATTCTTTCATTGAAGGCGTTAGGTTACACTGAATAGCCGGTGAAAAAAGGGCTGGAAGTTGGACTCCAACGCCGGGTATATAATACGCCGGATAGCGGAGGCCGAGGTTCCAAGCTTCGCTGGCCGAAAATCCAATCGGAGGATGTAGACGTGCTCCGTTGTCCTGAATGTTCCGCTGAGATTGATGTGGACGAAGACGAAGTGGAAGAGGGCGAAATCCTGAGTTGTCCCGAGTGCGAGTGCGAGCTGGAAGTTTCGCAGACGCATCCGGTGGCGCTGAATCCCATTTCCGACGAAGTCGAAGAAGAAGATGACGAAGAAGACGACGAGGAAGACGCCGAAGACGATGAAGAAGAATTCGATGAAAATGGCGATCTTCTGGAAGATGACGACGATGACGAAGCCAATGACGACGAAGAGGAAGACGAATAAGTCCGCCTTCCCGAGCCCGGCATCCCGGCCGTTTCGGGCAGCCATCTAAGCTGCGTGTGAATCTTTCCCGGCGCCATTGCGGTTATTTTCCCTCCTGCCTGTTTGCACTTTTCCTTTTTCTACTTTTCGCGCGCACTTCTGCGGCCCAACAACCTTCGCCTCCTCCTGCTCCGGAGCCCTCCGCGCAAGCACGCGCAAGTTCACCTCAGAAGGAAAGCTCAAATAAGAAGCATAAGAGCGCTCCCGCCTTTCTGATCCTTGGCACCGTCTTCAATGAACGTGGATACGCGTTTCCCGGCGTGGAGGTCAAAATCCGCCCTAAGGGGGAGAAGAAATTTCGTTACGACCAGTACACAAACTCCCGCGGCGAATTTGCCGTTCGCGTTCCGGACGGCATCGAATATGAAGTGATGGTCCGGCAAAAAAAGTATAAGGAGCAAAGCCAGGAGATAGCCGCAAAGATGGAAGAGGTGCAAAAGCGGCTTACGTTCAAGCTGGAACCCCTTTCACCGGCGAAGGCTGGAGAATCGAAATGAATTATTCCCGGAATCTTGTCTGGATTTTCGCGGCCCTCTTCCTGTTTTGCGGCCTCACCGCAGCTCAGGACGCCAAGAAGGAAGCGCAGCTTCGCACCGTGCGCGGCGTGGTCAGCGATAAGTCCGATAATCCGCTGGCGGGCAGCGTTGTGTTTCTAAAGAATCTGCGGACCAACGGCGTGCGCAGCAATTTTGCCGACAGCAGCGGCGAGTATCGCTTCAGCGGGCTTGATCCGAATGCCGATTATGAGATTCACGCGGAGCTGGAAGGCGCCAAATCGGCTGTGCGCAGCGTCACCTCCCTCGACAGCCGCAGGGAGATTGTGATCAACCTGAAAATAGATCGAAAGAAGAGTTGAGCGGCCGGCGAACCGCAGGGCATCGTTGCGATTTGGACGCACAAACCGTGTCTCTTTTGCCATGATTCCAGCCGCAATCTGCTACCATTTCTAAAGGGGCCCTGGCGATGAGCAGGTCGCCCGGTTGCCATTTTGAAGCTCCGGCCTTGCGCTCATCCTGGGGAATGGGACTTGCCGATGGCGGGTCCGGGAATTTGCAGCCGTAGCCTCCACACTTCTCGCCACGCAGCTGCGGTCGCAGCATTGGCCAATCAGGTAGTGAGTGGCGCCGGAAACAACGCGGAAAGCTTTTCCGCATTCCGAGCCGCCGTGCCCCAATATCTGGGAAGAAAGGGTTTTGCAATTTTTTGCATGGAACGTAACTTGAAGCGTTTTTTTTGTCTTGCTGGCCGGCCAGGAAATCATCCAGCTTCATTGGTTGGCGGCTGCGGTCGCGTGGGGGTGCTGCTCTCAGCCCTGGCCGCCGCGCTCTTTTACTCGTTCGCCATTTTTCCCGCCAGCGCACAGCAGACTCCACCCAAGCAGTCCCAGGACGTTACCTCGTCCATTCACGGAACCGTAACGACCCTGCAGGACAACGTCGCCTCTGGCGTGGCGGGCATCACCGTGAAGCTTTCCGGCGATTCTCTGAAAGGTACGCCGCTGACTGCCGACACCGATGAGCACGGGGTCTATGAACTCAAAAACCTTGTCCCTGGCAATTACACGATTACCATTGAGCTGCAGGGCTTCAAAACCATCAACAAGCAAATCGTCCTGGCCGCTAAACAGCAGGACGTTGAAGATTTTTCTCTCCAACTGGACATCGTGTCCGAAAAGGTCGAGGTGAAGGAGACACCCGGAGAGGTCTCCACCGAAAGTGCCGCTCCGCCGCCCGCAACAGTCACAAAATCCCAGTTGATCACCCTGCCGACCCTGCAGGAAAAAGTAAAAGACATTCTTCCGATTACCCCCGGCGTGATCAAAACGCTGGACAACAAGCTGAACTTCAAAGGTGCGGACGAGAATCAAAGCCTGCTGCTGGTAAATTCCGCGCGCACCACGGATCCGGTCACCGGAAGCTTTGGAGTTCCCATTCCCACCGACGCCGTTGAATCCTTCGCCGTCTACAAGACCCCCTACGACGCGGGACTTGGCAGCTTTTCCGGTGGATTGACAACCATCCAAACCAAACCGCCGGAAGATCAGTGGAGCTTCAAGGTTCGAGGCATCGTGCCGTCTTTCCTGGGCAAAGAAGGTCATCTGGCGGGCGTGGGAGAAGCGATTCCTGGCGTCGCCTTTGATGTCCCGGTGATCAAGCACAAGCTGCTGTTCTCGGAAGTTTTTCAGTACGACATGAAGAAGGTGACCGTCGAAGGGCTTCCCTGGCCGGACGACATCAGCAAGCGCCAGGGGTTCAACTCATATTCGACTCTCGAGGCGATCCTATCCCCCAATCATGTACTCACACTCACGGTGAACGCTTTTCCCTACCGGCAACAGAATGTGGATATCAGCGCGCTCGTCCCGATTCCCGCGTCCAACGACCTGAACCAGAGCGGCGTGGCCATCGGCCTGAACGACAAATATCAATTCACCTCCGGCGCGCTCCTGGGAGTTGTTGCGCAATACATGCGCTTCGACAGCAATGCCCACGGCCAGGGTTTTGAGGACATGCTGATCACACCGCAAGGTTATGGCGGCAACTATTTCAATCGCTGGTCGCGCAGGGGCAAGGAATTTCAGGCCGTGCCTTCTTACCAGTTCGCCAAGAAGCACTGGCACGGCGATCATGAGATCCGCATCGGCGCGGACATCGATTACCGCTCTTTCTATGGAACAAACCTCGCGGACACGATTCAGGTTCTCCGCCCGGACAATTCGCTGACGCAACAGATCACCTTTTCCGCAGCGACCTCGCAAGCTCCTTCGGACAGCTCCATTGCCGAATTTGTGCAGGATCACTGGATTATCAGTCCGAATTGGAGCATGGATATGGGAGCGCGGCTCTCTTCGGAAACCTCCGGATGGTCGGCCGCGCTCGCGCCGCGTGCCGGCGTGGCCTATTCCCCGGGAAAATCTGGAAAGACGGTAATTCGCGCCGGAGCCGGAATATTTTATGGTGTGCTGCCGCTGCTCGCTGCCGATTTCGACGAGAATCCCAACCGCACCATCAGCCAATATGGCATCGATGGCCTGCCGCTGGGACCGGGCACCACCTACACAAACATTTATGTGGGCAATCGAAACCCCCTCACTTCCGCCACCCTGCCGGGAAAGCCAGACAGCACTCCGCGAAACGTCACCTGGAACGGAGAGTTTTCTCAGGAGCTGCACAAGGACTTGCGGCTCCGTGTTGGCTACCTGGACAGCCACACAACGTATCTTTTCGACGTAGAACCGTTCACATCGCTCACCGGCGGGCCGTCGTACATGGGCCTTACCAACACCGGTTCTGCGCACTATCGCGAGCTGGAATCCACGCTGCACTATGATTTTCGCGAGCGCGATCAGGTGAATTTCTCCTATATCTGGAGTCAGTCGCGCGGGGATCTGAACAGTATTTCGAATGTCGCCATTCCGTTCGCGGCCCCCGTGATCCGTCCCGATCAATACGGCATTCTGCCTTCGGATATTCCCAATCGCATAGTCGCCTGGGGCATTTTTGCGCTGCCCTGGAAGCTCACGTTCAGCCCGCTTGTGGATGTTCATACCGGTTTCCCTTATTCGCCAATCGACGTGAACCAGGAATACGTCGGCGCGCCCAACAGCCAGCGTTTCCCGGAATATTTTTCCCTGGACCTGAAGATGTATCGCGAATTTCGCATTCCTTTTCTGGGCAATCGCGGCGGCAAATCGCACCACATCCGGCTCGGCGTTTATTCTCTGAACGTCACCAACCACGGAAACTTCAGCACGGTGTACAACAACACCGCGTCGCCCAATTTCGGGCAGTTCGTGGGATTCCTCTATCGCCACGAAGGCGCCATCATCGATTTCGTGGACTAAGACTTCAGCGAGCTTGGCGGGTTGCAGACTGTTCAGGAAGTCTGAGAACGCTGCGTGATTCCACTCGCGCGCCACACCGGCATCGCCTGCGGCACGATGGAAATCTTCACCGGCGTCTGGCCAATAATTTCTCCATCTGCATGGAACACGCACGAGCGGTCCGTTTCGATGCGCGCTTCCTTGATCAGGTATCTTCGAATCCGCTTCGTGCGGATTTCCCCGGAAATCGCAAGCGACGGCAGGATCCTCGCAACTTCGAGCCAGCTCAGATCCTCCAGCATCACCAGATCGAGCCTTCCATCCACTAAGCTCGCCTCGGGCGCCAACCGCAGCCCTGCGCCATAGCTCGGCGTGTTCAGCACTCCCAGCACGAGCGCGGAACCCTGGATCGCTTCCTGCCCGGAATTTTCAAAGGAAACGCGCACGTTTAAGGGGTGAAATCCCACCAAGGCACGAACGGCTGAGAGCAGATAACGGCTCCTGCCGCGCATCTTGCGATAAGCACCGCTGGCAAACCGCGCCGCCTCCGCATCCAGCCCCACGCCGCCGCCGCCCATATACAATCGCTCCACTCCGTCGGCGGTGCGCACCCGAGCAGCGTCCAATCGGAGCACTTCTCCTCTTTGCAGAATCGCTTCCGCTGCCTCTATGGGATCGCGCGGCAGCCCAAGCGCAGATGCCAAATCGTTGCCGCCGCCCGCGGGCAAAACTCCAATCGAAACGTCGCTGATCCCCGCAACAGCGTTCAGCAATACCTGAAAAGTTCCATCGCCGCCAAGCGCGAAGATTCTTTCACGGCCCCGATGTGCTTCCTGTTGCGCGATTTGCGTGAACTCCGCGGTGCTTGCGGCAGTTCGGAATTCCACATCCCATTGCCGGCTCTTTGCAAATTTCTGCAGGCGCGGCGTAACTTCCCGGGCAAGTCCTCCGCCCGCGGTGGGATTGGCCAGAATCAGGTCTGCATCCTGTGATGAACTGCCAGGAATGTTGGGCACTGGTGGGCTATGCTGCCGAACCCGGCAGCGGCTGTCAATCGCGAGCGCGCGTTCGCTTCACTCTACCAGAGCAGCTTGAGTGCGAATTGTACCTGGCGAGCCGTTGTGGATGTGCTGGTGATCGCCCCCGCTGTCCCGGAGACCCCGCTGGGGTTGCTGGCCGTTGGCGGTGTAAAAACGATCAGATTGGGAGTGTTGAAGTTAGCGCGATTCAGGAGATTGAAAATTTCCGCGCGAAACTGCAGCCTCAGGTTTTCGCGGATCAGCGTATTTTTCAGCACCGAGAAATCCCAGGTAGCAAGCCCCGGGCCGATATAAGTATCGCGGCCCAGATTTCCATAGAAACCGCTGTTTGCCGGCGGGGCCAGGAAGGCATTGGGATTAAACCACTGGCTCGGGTTGCCCAGAATCACGGAGCCGTTGAAGTCTGGATTCAGAAAAGGCCGCACAGGGTTCCGTGTGTCGCCATTATTGGACGGGTTGTAACTGAGCTGCGGCGTGAACGGAAATCCGGTCTGGGCGGTGAAAATACTGGAAACCATCCAGCCGCTTGCCAATGCGCCACGCCAGCCTTCCAAATCATGCGCGTAAGCCTGACCGTGGCCGAAGGGCAGCTCGTAGAGAACGTTGATCAACCCTACGTGCCGGACGTCGAATGTCCCCAGTCCGCGGTCAGCGGAAAGGTTGAGCGGGTTCGAAACCAGTCCCGGCGCATTGCCTGCCGTTGTCTGGTTCAGCGAATCACCATCATCCAGCACTTTGGAAAACGTATAGACACCTCGGAAAGAAAGGCCGTGGCTGAACCGGCGCCGCAAATCCACTTGCAACGCGTTGTAAGAGCTGTTGCCGACCGAAAACCACGTCCAAGTGTTCGCCAGCGATGGATTTGCTTTCGGCGTTCCTACCGGAATGTAGTAGGTCCCGGCAGGAACAGCTGTCCCGGCAAGAGGAGTAGGAAAATTAGCGGGATAAACCGCTGGGCACGGCGATGCAGGGCAAATCACTGGCACCGGCTCATTCGCATCAATCCCGATCAATTCATGGTATCCGTGCGAGCCAAGATAACCCACAGTCAATGCGGTGTTGGGCGAAAGTTCTCTGTCCACACGTAAAGACCAGGAAATCAGAGTCGGTGTGCTCATATCCGGTTGCACGCCGCCCGGTACAAGCTTAGCTGTGGCTGGCACCGGAGCCGCCGGATCGACCGGGAAGGAACCGACTGCAAAACCCGCGATGCTATACGTCGGATTGAAAGGCGCATTCTGGTCAGCGCGGTAGCCCAACGCGTCCTGCAAATCGTTGTACATGCCGAAACCCGCGCGGACGACCGTCTTACTGTCCACCGGGCTCCACGCCAGCCCAATTCGTGGCTGTGGCAGGAAGGTGGCGTTATTTGTGGTAAAGAAAGCGCTGCCGATGTGTGGCTGGCTGGAAATCACGCCGTCCGGATAAGTGTAATTGGCGGCGCGATCGTGCGCTTCGTTCCATCCGGTTGAAAATTCCGCCCGGAAGCCCAGCGAAAGCGTCAGTTTCGGGCTGAGGCGGAAAACATCTTGAGCATAAGCTGCACTGAACAGGGAACGCCAGTTCATCTCGGTCGGTGCAGGGTCGTAGAGGAACGACGACGTCGTTCCCGCCAGGAAGGTCGTGAGGCTCGCAAACGTAGCCTGTCCATACTGGCTGAGTGCGATGGTTTCGTTGGATTGAAACTGCTGGAACCAGACGCCACCACTGATCTGGTGTCTTCCGTGCGTCCAGGTTACGCGGTCTTCATAGGTAAAAAGATTCCGCGCGATGCTCAGATTGCTCCCGTTATTGCTACCGGCCAGCCCGATGGATGCCTGTGGATTGGACGCCGCGCTGCCTCCCACCACCACTGCGCCAACCGGGAGCCCCGTCAGAAATCCCGGAACACTCGCCGCCGGCGTCCCTGGCGTTGGCTCTCCCGTAAAGTAATAGCCCGCGCGTGAATACCCGAAGCGCGCGGTGTTCAAAAGCGAGGGGGAAAAAATGTGCGTCTCGTCAAGGCTCAGCACCTGTTCCCGAAGATTCAGGATGTCCGCGCTGTAGGGATTGGCGGGAGTCGCCGTCACATCGCCGCCGTCGTCAATGGTATAGATCGCGGCGAGGGAATCCCTCTGCGAAAAGTTGTGATCCACCCGCAGGGTGCCGAAATCCTCGCGAATCGTCTGCAGCGGGCTGCTGAAATACTCGGCAATCCCGCATGCCGGATTGCAGGCCTCGGTCGGCGATTCCGGCCACAAATTCAGCAACGGCTGGACCGAGGGCACCGCGCTGGCGCGAGAAGCATCATCAGGAACGAACGCGAGCGAGGTTTGGTGGAGATGTTGGCGGAAGCCTTCGTAATTTCCGAACACAAAGGTTTTATCTTTCTGGATAGCTCCGCCTGAAGCGGCGCCGAATTGGTTCCGCTGAAACGGCGGCGCGGAGCCTTGATCGAAATAGTTCGCGGAGTCCAGCGCGTTATTCCGCAAAAATTCATAGATGGAACCGTGCCATTGATTGCTGCCCGACTGGGTGACAATTACCACCTGCCCGCCGGGGTGTTTGCCAAACTCAGCGCCATAAGAATCGCGCTGGACGTTGAACTCGCGCACCGCCTCCACGCCCAACAACATGCCGCTGGGCCCCCCGGGCGTCATGTTGTTTTCCGCGGCGCCGGTGTACTCCACGCCATTCAGAAGAAACAGGTTTTGCTGTGGCCGATTCCCGGAAACCGCGAAGTTGTTCGCCGTGGTGGAATTGGAGATGCCCGTCCCGCCGGTTTTCTGCGAAGTGAAGTTGACGATTCCCGGATTGAGCGGGAGCAAAAGATCGTAGCTCCGGCCATTCAGTGGCAGATCCTTCACGGCGCGTTCGCCCACCAGTCCGCTGATATCCAGCGTGGTGGTGCTAACCATTGGCGCGTCCCCGGTTACGCGAATCTCGGAAGTGACCTCGCCGACCTGCAGTCGAAGATCCACGTGCGCCTCTTCCCCGACCACAAGATGGATCCCGGTTTGGATAGCATCTCGAAAACTCGATTTGGAAGCGCGCACCTCGTATTCCCCAACGGGCAAGGTCAGCACCAGGTACCTTCCCGCCCCATCCGTAACGGCATTGCGAAGCGCTCCCGTTTCCAGGTTTTTGGCCGATACCGCTGCCCCTGGCACGGCTCCTCCCGAACTGTCCGTAACGGTGCCCTGTATGCTTGCGGTCACCTGCGCATGGGCCGGGGTCAGACCAATCGTCGCCAGCCACACCAGAAAAAGGGGCCCTAGGACCCGCGGATAGCGAGCAGGAGCGGCGGCAATCTGATGATCTCGGAAAACTTGTGGTCCAATTCCAGCTGGCGGGTTCTTCATCATCGTGGATCCCCTACAGAAAGAAGTCAGGCCGTCGAGGTTTCATGTCCAACGGCAGGAATATCATTCAATACAGTTCAATCCGTTAAGTCAAACCGACTTAAATCGCTATGAAGCTGCACGAATTTAAGCGAATCCAACGCTCGGGAATCGTCTATTGCGGAATGGGTAGCCCGCAACCCTCTACTTTTTCAGCAATCCAGGAAGTAGGATTCGAAGCTCGACTGATCCGGAAGACTGTATTGTCTGGGGAATTTGGTGCCGGCGGGGGGAATCGAACCGAGCTTCTAGATTGAAAATGCATAACTTATTCATTTGACGAAACGCAGGAAACGCTACAATCGCCAGAATTTGAGGATTGGGATACGCGGCGGATACGCGGATGTTTGCAGGGGTATCGATCCGTTTTTATCCCAAAAAATCTCGCGCGGGATGAAACGGACTAAAGCCCGAAGGGGAACCCTCTTTTTGTTGGGCAATCCGGCTAACCGGACGAGCTGATCCTAGTACCCACTTCTCCGGTTAGCGCGGTGGTTTCTATGGGTCGACGCAACACTTTCCTGAAGTTTACTCGCTGGAGTTTGAAATCCTAATGTTTTTCTCGGGCGTTGATTTAGGAGCAGCGCTACTTTGTCCAGGTCCGACTGAGAATAATCGGTCAGGTCTGTTTTCTTTGGGAAATATTGTCGCAAGAGTCCGTTTGTGTTTTCGTTAGAGCCGCGTTGCCAGGGACTCTGCGGATCACAGAAGTAGACTTTCACATCCGTGGCCACCGTAAAGTCCTTGTGCTTGGCCATCTCCAGTCCGCGGTCCCAGGTCAGCGAGCGTCGATCCCGTGCCGCCCCCGAGAATCACCAGATCAAATTCTTCCGGCTGCGTCTTCTTAAGTACCTGAGCGGATGAGGCGCTTTCGGTGCGCTTCATGCGGACTTTTCCTTTCTGAGCGACAGGTTCACTCTTGGCTTGCATTGATTTCACGAGAGTCAGCCGACGACGCTCCTTCGAGCGACAGTCCATAGCCAACTTCTCGCACGATGCGCTCCTTCAACGGCTGAATGAAGTGGACGCGCGTGTTGCGGCGCGTCACTTCCGGAGCCTTCAGGTACAGCTCGGCCAATTCCCGCGCCCGACTGAGCGCCTTACCGTTCGGCACAACTTCGGCAACCACTCCCCATTCGTGTGCGGTACGCGCCGTCAGCGGCTGTGGGTTCAGCAGGAACGCCTCCGCTCGTCCCGCTCCAGCGCGATAACTCCAGGTGGTAAAGATTCCGTCACCGGGCGCAACGCCCGCGCGCGAAGTGGGCCACATCCTGGAAGGTCGCACCCTCCGCCGCCACAATTACACTGGCAAGTAGCGCGTAGTCGGAGTGCACATGGGCACGTCCCTCGATAGCCGCGATGACCGGCACGCGTATGTTGGCTATGTTTTCCAAAACCTGAACGCCTTCGTCGTGAACCTGGCTCCAAACGCCGGGATCGGCGACATCGCCGAAAGAGGACCAATCGACATCAGTAATGAACTCCCCGCCTGCGCCCGTCAGGATTACGATCTTGTTCGCTCGATCTTGCGCAATCCGGTAGAAGGCATCGACAAATTCCGTGTGAGCTTGCGCGGTCATAATGAACGGCCCGCCGTTGCTGTGGAATTCAGCAACCAGCACACCTTTGTCATCTCGTGTCAGCTTTAGGTTGTGATAAGCAGTGAAGTAGTCATTTTGAAGTTGCATCGGATTCTCCTCTCTGTGTTGCCCTGACTGCGTTCACCCGAATGTGTTATTGCGAGGTCAGCACATTGCACTCAGGTGGCCACAACGAGACCGCCTGCGGCACGAATGACCTCCCCGGTGATCCAGGCTGATTCGTCTGACGCTAGGAACACCGCCAGCGGGGCGATATCCGTGACGCGACCGAGCCGGCCGAGCGGCGTCTTCCCAGCCAGAACGGCGCCGGCACCACCCTCAAAGGTCCCCGCGGCTACATTGCCTTCGGTTTCTGTATGACCGGGAGCGATGGCGTTGACGCGTATCTTGCGCGGCGCCAGTTCGAGCGCCAATCCCCTGGTCAGCGTTTCGATGGCGCCTTTCGTGGAAGCGTACAGCAGGGCTCCCGGCACCGGATGCGAGCCGACGATAGAGCTGAGGTTGATGATGCTCCCGCCGTCGGCCCCGAACCGCTTGATCGCCTCCTGCACGGTGAGAATCGCCCCGAGAACGTTGATGTTGTAGTGGAGGTGAAAGCTCTCTTCGGTGATCTCCGCGAAGGCGCCGAAGCGGAATACCCCGGCGTTGTTGACCAAAACGTCCAGTCTTCCGAACGCAGAATCCACTTCTTTGAATAACCGCGCGACATCTGCGGCCTTGGACACGTCGGCCCCGACCGCGATCGCCTCGCCCCCGTTGTCGGTGATCGCCTGAGCGACGCGTTCGGCGCCTTCCCGGTCGGAGGAATAGTTCACGGCCACGCGCGCGCCCGCAGCTCCCAAGGCCGTTGCAATCCCACCGCCTATGCCTTTGGACGCGCCCGTCACTATTGCCACTTTATTAGACAGTCTGCTCATATTCACCATTGTTCTTGATCCGACTCCCCGTACCCCCGAACGTCCATCGCTGTGAATTGCGCCTCGCGCGCATGAAAATCTCGATTTATGCTCCTTATGCTAAAGAGCGTTTTAAACAGCGCGTCAACATTCAATTTTGCATCTTGAACGAATCGTACGCAAACCGAAAGTAATCCAGACGGGCGGCGGGCTATCAGTACCGGGAAGTCGGATTGTGTTTACTGGCGATTTTCGGGATTGGAGCCTACGTATCCCTCTCAAGTCCCGGTAAACGCTGCCGGCTCAGACGGTCGATGCACCGCGTTAATCAGGAGCTGACAATCCGGCCCAACCCTCGCAACCTTCCGAAAAACAAGCGTGGGTCGCCGTACTTGTTGCCTGTTTTCTGTCCGGGTATAAGAACCAGAAGCAGAAATATGATCAGGTTTAGCAAGGGGACGAACATTAGCAGGACGAACCATCCAGACCAGCAAATGTCGTGAAATCGGGACACCCCGGCCCTCAAAATAATGACCGCTACGATCAACACGACCGGGGTGACTACCCTTCGTACTGCTGCGTCATCGCTTTGGAGATTTATTACTCCGATGCTGAGCCCTATAAGTTCCGCGAGGACGGAGCCGACAACAATCGGTACGCTGCACCAAAGAAGATATTCGAGCCTGCCAATACGGTTGGAGATCATGTTTTTTTTCAATTTAAGTCTAGGGGATGCATACTTGCGGAGAAACTGTCCTGCGGTCCAGGCATGTCTCAACAATTACTTTGACAGTCTTGGACGTACCGGAACCTATTTGTCCGGTTAGCACGTTAATCAACAGAGGTCCCGCGCAAGATTTAGGCTACTCCCATCGAAATATCTTCGACGAGAGCGCCGTGCAAACGATAAATATCACAGCCAATGCCGCAATGTCGCCGACGTGGGCCATCCACGGATCTCCGGTCCAAACTCCCTGGAGGAGTGACACAGCATAGGTGAGCGGCAGCACTCGCGCCACGGAGCGAAGCACGGGAGGCAGCGATTGAAGAGGCACGAAGAGTCCCGAAAGGGCAATCATTGGGTACAGGATAACGGCGCCAATTGGTTGCGCAAAGCGCGCTGTGGGAACGATGCTGGCGATGAGAAAGCCGATCGACAGGATGCTCCAAGTGCTGATGAGGAGCGCAATCGTAAAAGAGAATATTGGAACTTGCAATCCCACCGGGTAGTAGCGTTTGCCTGCCAGGACCATCAAAGTCAGTGTCGCAGCGGTGAGGAGCAGCTTGACGATCACGTGTGCCGTGAGGATGGTTTGCGGGCGCAATGGCGTGGCGCGGAGTCGCTTGAGGATGCCACCCTCGCGATAGATCGAGATAATCGTGACCAGCGACAACACCGCGTTCATTGCTATGAGCAGAGAGGCGAAGACCGGCAGCCCCACGCGGATAAAGCCGCTCGTGGCAAGAGAGCTTGGTGCAAGGCTGCGGCCGACTGTTCGACCTACCACGAGGAACACCAAAACGGGGATACCGATCGCCCCAAACGCGCCAAGCGGCTCGCGTAAGAAGATCTTGATCTCGATCCAAGTCAGTTTCCAGAGTCCACGTAGCATCATGATGGAAGCTAGTCGCGAATTGAACGACCCGTAAGTTTGAGAAAGACATCTTCAAGGTTCGGTAGGAAGGTGCGGAAATCCGTGACACGAATGTGATTCTCAGACAAACACTGAATTAGCTCAGTGACGAGATCGTCGCCCCGACCGCGAATCTTGTATTGCGAGTCACTACGGGTTACCTCTTCAACCCCCCGGACCGCTCGAAAGCACTCTAGAGCTTTCGGATCATCCGTAGCGAGGACGACGGTTCGCTCAGGGCAATGCCGATCAACGAGGCTCGCCGGCGTGTCGATGTCGATGATCCGTCCGTGCTCGATGATGGCTACCCGATCGCACAGCCGTTCGGCCTCCTCCATTAGGTGAGTAGTCAAAAATACTGTCTTGCCGCGCTCGCGGATCCCACGCACCAGGTCCCAGATGGTACGCCGAGACTGCGGGTCCAGCCCTGTAGTCAGCTCATCGAGAAATACCACCTGTGGATCGTTAATCAATGCAAGGGCGATGAAAAGTCGCTGCTTCTGGCCGCCAGACAGCGTCATGAACCAGGCATCCCGCTTCTCGAGAAGGCCAAGCTGTTCTAGCAATCGTTCGCCGTCTACCGCTTTCTTCTGGTAAAGCGAAACCCAGAGATCCACGGCCTCCCAGACCTTGATACGCTTCTGCAGTTGGGCCTCCTGGAGCTGGACTCCAATCCGATCCTGCAATCTATAGACGTCACGGAAGGGATTGAGACCCAGGACCGATATGTCGCCACGGTCAGGTGTGCGCAAACCCTCGACGCATTCCATCGTGGTGGTCTTTCCAGCGCCATTAGGACCGATCAAACCAAATATCTCACCGTCGTTAACCTCGAACGACACCTCGTCTACCGCCACCATTGAGCCGTAGGTTTTGCGGACCCCGGAAACTTGGATAACTGGAGGCATGGTAGCTCGCAAGATCGTACCTTCACTGAATCAGACCAAGACTTTATATCACGGACCTGGGATTGGTTCGGAGAGCGGACGCGTGCCCGAGTGCTCGACTTGTCCGGTTTGCGCGTTAATCAGGACTTGGCGGCCCGATCGAAATGGTAGAATTTCCGCGAGTCACGAAATGCGCCCTGACAACGAGATTCCTCGGTCTCCTCTGAAAAAGACTGACACCGATTTCGGTGCCGCTGTAGAACGATCCCAGCAATTCTTGAGAGCAAACAACTACTCCGGAAACCTTGTCTGAGTGATGCCGGAAGACGTTCTGACGACCGGAAAACGGTTTATCTATGTCCGTGTTCCGATTCTTTCTCTCCAAGTCAACGTTTGCAAGGTTGAAACCATTAGCGGGAAGACGCATCCAATCCACCGGAGGTGTTATATGGCCAAACTAGCGATATGGGCAGAAGTGCAGGCAAAGCCTGGCAAGGAGAAAGAGGTTGAAGGGTTCCTGAAGTCGGCGCAACCTCTGGCGGAGAGAGAAGGGGGGACGCTAACTTGGTACGCGGTGCAAATCGGACCCGGGAAGTATGGGATTTTCGACACGTTTGCCGACGAAAACGGCCGAGAGGCACACCTAACAGGAGAAATTGCGAAAGCACTCATGGCCAAGGCGAATGAACTGTTCGCCAAGCCGCCGGAGATTCACAAGATTGACGTGTTGGCGGCGAAGGGTCCGGGCGCGTCGAAGATTGCACACGGGGCGTAGTCAAACCAGCCACTGCCCAGGAACTCAGCAGGTCACGCAGAGGATTACCTTTGTGTCTAGACCAACCCGCCTTTTCCTTTGGGCGTCCTAAATCGAAAACAATTTGCCGAGTACTTGAAAAGAGTGGAGCGGCTTATCGGAATCGAACCGACACCTGAACCTTGGCTACGCGCAGTTCGATCCGGCAGCGCGTGATGCCGTGCAAACCAAGATGATTCGGGCGTGGGTATCGAGAGCAAGCCAAGACCGCGCCGCAGCGTGGTCGCAAAGTGGTGAGCGGGCGATGGGAATCGAACAAATCCGAATGAACCAAACAAGGGCGTTACCACCCGCTTCTCAGTTCAATTGGAGTCAAATCCACTTCTCCGGTAAGCGCGTTAGGACGTAGCCGCCCGGCGGCGGACGCTTCGCGTGAGGTAGTGGAGTGTTGGTTGCTCGATGGCTTGAGATAAATTTTGGGTCACAAGGAGGTCCCTGTGACCCATCTCAGAAAAATAATGCTGGAAGAACTCCAGCGCCGTAATTACGCTCAACATACCACACGTTCCTACATTCGCACAGTCGAGGATTTTGCTCGACACTTCAACTGCTCCCCGGATCGCTTAGGCCCTCGACATATTCGCGAATACCAAGCGGATCTATTTGAGAGGCGCAAGTTGTCAGCGAGTAGTGTCGCGGTCCGTCTGGCAGCCTTAAGGTTCTTTTACTGTAAGACGCTCAAGAGAACTTGGAGCATCGCCGACACACCCTATCCGAAAGGGGCCCATCGCCTGCCAGCGATCCTCAGCCAGGAAGAAGTTGCTCAACTCATTCAAGCCGCCGGCACTTCCTTCCATCGCACCCTGCTGATGACGCTCTACGCCACTGGAGTACGACGCGCTGAATTGACTCACCTGAAAGTCCGCGACATCGATAGCAAACGCATGGTGATTCACGTTCAGGGCGGCAAGGGACGCAAAGACCGAGATGTGATGCTCAGCCCAAAACTACTCGAGGTGCTACGTGAGCACTGGCGCGGATTACAGCGCAAGCCAAGCGCATGGCTGTTTCCTGGCAACCGCTGGCATACCGGTGATACGCCGATCGACACCAAGGTGGTGTGGAACGCTTGCAAGAAAGCCGCCCAGCGAGCGGGCCTCCAGAAAGATGTTCATCCTCACACGCTTCGTCACTGTTTTGCGACGCATCTACTCGAGGATGGTGCTGACCTGCGCACCATTCAAATCCTGTTAGGTCATAACGATCTGAAAGAGACGGCCCGCTATCTGCATCTCTCCCAACGTCACCTGCATACGGCCTCCAGTCCGTTGGATTCGCTGCCGCTCGAAGGCCCTTCGCCGCAGGAAGAGTAGATGGCCCGGCCACCCCTCGAGGTGGCCGATCTGATCCGCGCCGCGGGAGATGCATTCCTCGAACGAAATCGCCACTGGCTCCGGTGGAAGCACAGCAAAGTGTTGCTGGCCATTCGGCGATGTCGTACCGCCGCACTCGGCGGCCATCTCGACGAGTGCACCCGTTGCGGGCATCGTGCCACCATCGCGTATAACAGCTGCCGCAATCGCCACTGCCCGAAGTGTCAGATCGCTGCACGGGAACGCTGGATCGCTGCGCGTAAACGAGAACTTCTTGCAACACGCTACGCGCACGTGGTCTTCACACTCCCCAGCCGCTTGGCGCCACTGGTTCTGCAGAACAAGAAGATCCTCTACGATCTCCTGTTCCGCACCAGTGCCGAAACCCTTCTCGAGGTGGCTCGCGATCCGAGACACCTCGGCGCAGAGATTGGTTTCTTCAGCGTGTTACACACGTGGAGTCAGAAGCTCAATATTCATCCGCATGTTCATTGTGTCGTTCCTGCCGGCGGCCTCTCACTGGATCACACCCGTTGGATTCGCTCCCGAGACAACTACTTTCTTCCCAAGGACGTGCTGCGTGAAATCTTTCGCGGCAAGTTCGTCGACGCTCTTGAGCAGGCTTTCCAGAAAGGCCAGCTCAACTTCCAGGGAGACCTGAAGCTTCTTGCGCAACCCAAGATCTTTGCCGCCTGGCTGCGGCCACTCTATCGACAAGACTGGGTCGTTTACTTGAAACGTCCCTTCGGCGGCCCCGAATATGTGCTGCAATATCTGGGCCGCTACACTCATCGTGTAGCCATCTCCAACCATCGCCTGGTCTCGCTCACCGATGGCCAAGTCACTTTTCGCTGGCGTGATTCCGCTCATCACAACGAACAGAAGTTGCTGCCCCTATCGCTCAATGAATTCTTGTGCCGCTTCTTACTGCCTATCCTTCCACAAGGCTTCGTGCGCATCCGTAACTTCGGCTTTTTGGCCAACCGCAAACGCGCCACACTCCTGCCTCTTTGCTTTCAGTTGTTGGGTTCGGCACAACCGCCGCAAGCCGGACAACACGCCTCTTCCGCCGAAGACTTCCCCGATTCTTGGCGCTGCCCTAAATGCGGTGGACCGATGAAGGTCATCGAAAGGCTCACCGCTGCCGAAATCCAGCTTCGTTCTCCACCACGGATCAGCGTTGCGGCATGAGACTACTCTCTCCAACTCGAAAACTCTGCGTCCTTCCAGGCGCTGCGCATCTCTGTGCCCCGCCGTCAAACCAATCCCTTCTTCTAGCTTCTTCGACCACCGTCTTTGCGATACTTTTTCGCCGTAGCCAATTTCCGCGCGCACGGTGTCCGGTGTCGTGCCCTGCAGCACAGTCTCGGCACGGCTTAACGCCGCTCCTTCCCACCATTGAATTTGCATAGGGCCCGCGTCCACCGCAACCACGGGCGGCCACGTCCAAACGGCTTTACCGGACGCGCGCAGAACTCCTCGCCACCGCTCACTCCTCACCGAGAACGCGCATCCGGTAAAGCACTAGCGTTAACCAGGACTTGGGGCGCATGAAATCCGATTCCTCTACTCCGCCCTTGACGATGCGTTACGCTCCGCCCTCGGATGAAGAGAAATCACTTCGCAATGCTCATGGTTACCGTGAGTGTGAGGACTCTCCCGTTCAGGGGATCGGCGGCTTGGGTGCTCTGAATCGTTTGTCCGTCACGGAGCTTCAGCGTGAACTCAGTTTTGAACTGGTGAATGGACGGTTGCTTCCATACCCCGGCGTTGGCACCTGTTTGTGCCGGAATCTCTCCGTCAACCCAGGATCGTTCGATGGCAATCACCAACTCGTATTTGTCCTGACCTGCAGAATAAGCCCGTGCGTCCAGATTTGTGCCGATGTCGATGTATTGGAATTCGAGCTTCTCTCCCTGAACTCCAGTGGCGACAGGAATGCGGCTCCCAATCCGCAACTTAGTCGCCGGCGAACTATGTCCAGCGACATCAGCCACCTCGACGAAAATCGTATACGGAAGATTGGACAGTTTCTTCTCCCCCTCTTGCTCAGTAACGGTTAATTGCAGCTTCAAGGTCTTCGGTTCCGGATTGTTCTCAGGCTTCGGTTTTTCCTGGGCCGAACACTGCCAAACCGAAAGAAGCATGAACGTCAACACAGCCATTGCTAAGTTTGCCTTCGTCGTCTTCATGCGTAGTCTCCCCGAGTTTTTCAATTCACCTCTGCTGAACTGCGCGCCTACTCTTCCGCTTGATTGGTGAGCGACCCCAACTCCAAATTCCGGAACTGCAATTGCGAAATTGCCTGTGAAGCAATCTCTATTGGCCTCAGAGGTCTTTCCGGCTGCACCGGATTTGCATTTCCCTCATGAATCCCTCGCACGTATTTCTCGTACGTTTCGCGCTCCTCAGCCGGCATGATGACCTCGGGCATCGTTTCCTGTTTCACCGACGCCTTAATTCTGGTCTGCCCGAGTTTTGTCGAGGGCGAGATTCCATCTCCCACGGCCTCTCTCGCCGCGCCGACGGGTTCCAGTGGTTGCGCAGTCACGATGGCGACATCCGCCGTAACAACTGGACCCAGATTTGTGCGGCGGAAAAAACCGAATCCGATGGCGATTAGCACGACAACTGCAACAGCGATTGCCCAATAAACTCCCGCCCAGCCACCCATTTTCGGGGCTTCTACCTCTCGCGCTCTTACGCTTGGCAGCAGCGACACAGGCACCGGTTCCAGCGGTGCAATCATCGCCACTACTGCCGCTACTGTCACTGTCGACTGAGCGTGATTCGTTTGAAGATTTGCCTTTCAGACCGGAAGAATGGATTGTCGGCTCGGGCATAATGAGATTGGTCTGGAACAGGTCGGCTGTCGGAGTTCCTGGAAACGAATTGCATCTGACGGCGCAAATAGAATTCTCGTTCTACGAGAGGTATTTCACTCCTTAAGATCCGTAAACCTAGTTTGAATCAACCACAGCGTGACTGCAAAGACCATCGCCGTCGAAACCCCGAACAGGAGCGCGCCATTCGCCGCCTCCAGCGGACCCAACAGTCTCCAGGAAGGCGACATAATGAGATCACCGTAACCAAGAGACGTGTAGTTCACGGCTGAGTGGTAGAACGCTGTTCCGAAGTCCGTGAATTCTCCGCAGATCATGAACAATACCGCCCAAAATGCGATCTCTAGGAGGTGCGTGAGAGACGCGTAAAACACTACACGAGCAAAAATTTCGAGATCGGTCCAGGGTGTGCCGACATAACCGCGCCTTCTTTCACGACGAGCAAGGTTGATGGTGGCTCTGAGTGGCACCAGATAAATAGCGATCGTGCAAACCAGGGCGATCAAGCTCACCCCAAGGGGCGCAAGGACCGAGATGCGGTGGCTTTGTATCATGCTGCTGTGCAGAACCCCAACTCTTCTCTTGCAGTTGCTAACATGCTTGCATCACTCCGAGGTCACGTGAAACGAACGGATCATTGCCCGGATGTCACGATTCTCGAAAACCCGGTTTTCGCGCTCCGCTGTTTTCTGGAGGACGAAGTTCACCATGACACGCGCCAAGTCGTCGGCCCGAATCACCTGGTTGGGGAACAGCATCCGAAACGCAGGATATATCGCGTGCATGAGGCGGTAAGTGAAATTCGGCTCCTTCCGGGGATCCACGGGGTAGATGTAGGCGGGCCGGAAGAGATACACGCGCGGGAAGCCAGCCGCGAGTAGAGCGTTCTCAGCCTCTCCCTTATAGCGCGCGAAAGACATCCGGCTTCGGCCGGTCGGGTCCGCGCCACTCCCACTCAAGAATGAGAACGCCGCTTCGGGACTGCCGGCGTGGAGAACTCGCGCGTACGCGGCCGTGTAGTCCACGGTTATCGTGCGAAGCTCGGCGTCCGACACCGCCCCGGTATAGGCGCCCAGGCAAAAGACCGCCGCGTCCTGAGCCGAGAGCACCTCCGCGAGCGGGGAGCACTCCGCGAAATCTTTGTGCAGAACCTCGTTTAGCTTGGGATGCGAGATGGTGAGTTTCCTGCGCACAATAGCCGTCACACGTGAGACGGAGGGGTGGTCGAGGGCGTAGCTAAGGGCGTAGCCACCTACCATTCCGGTCGCGCCCACAATTACTAGCCGTTTCTTGCTTGCCATCGGAACGTTCATCCACAGTCTCTCTCATTCCACAGGAGGCTCACGACGCCACCCAGTTCGTTGGCATCATGAAAGTGCGCGCCCCTCGATCCAATCTACATACAACTGGCGCTCTGCAAACAACCATGAGCCGTCCACCTTCACGAACGTGTCGTAGTAGCGGAGCGCAGCGATCATCAGCTGTCGTTTTTCACCTTCGATGGTCAGGTGATGCGCCAGGCAATACGCTTCCCCCGTGCCTCGATCAGCCGCCAGCGTCAATATCGTGCTTTGTCCGACGAAGTGCATCGTGGCGTCATACTTGTTCAGATCGGCAAACACCGGAGCAAGCGCCTCGCGCGAGTGCAGCTCCTGTGAGGGCGTCGGGTCCTTAGCGTTCATATAAACCACAAAGTGAGTGTCGGGAGTAAAGAGAGACATCTGACCTTTGGCATCCCGACAATCGGCGCAATGTGCGTAAGCTTCGACGAGCTCCCTAATGGCGAGCCGGTCCGCGGCTTCAGCTGGCGAGATGCTTATGTGTTTGCACATTCGCAGCTCTCCATCATTCGTGTATTCATCCGAGCGCCATCCGCAGCACCGATGCGGAATCTCGACTCATTGTTGGAACACTGGCGGAGGTCCGCTGATCTGCTTCCATTTCAAGCTCACATTTACCTCGACACGGTTGGCGATCTTGATAAAAGGGATGCCGCTCGTTATGCCGTAGTCTTTGCGATCAAAAGCCATGGTGCCGTCGAGAGTGCCGGTGGGTGTTCCTTTGCTGTCGCTCGTGAGAGTGAGTTTCTCCGTCTTGGTAACGCCGCGAATGGTGAAGTTACCCTCGATGTCAAATGTGTTTGGGCCGGTCTGAATGATTTTGGTCGATTTGAAAGTAATCAAAGGAGATTCCTTTGCATTAAAGAAATCCTTACCCTTCAACTTATTGTCCTTCATACGGCTTCCGGTGTTGACGCTGTCGGCTTCAATCTCAATGTCTAAGACAGCGCTCCTGACGTCGCTCGACGAAAACTTAATGTTTGCGTCCCACTTCTCAAAGATACCTTCAATCGAAACCGAAGACTCGACGCCGAACTTGATACTGCTTTCGGTGGGCGTAACTTCGTAGGTCGGAACCTGTGCATAACTTGCTCGCGCTGATGCGAGAAAAGCCATCAGGCACGCCGCGGACGCAAGCACGTGGCGACTTAGTGTGCTCAGGCGACTTCGCTCATTGCCTCTCCGTGACCAATTCCCGTTAGAGGTAAACATGTATGGACTCCCTCGTTCACTCCTCTCGGTAAGAACGGTCATTCAAGGATGGCTTTTGGTTCAAGAAAAGCCTCAATGCCGTATTTGCCATATTCGCGGCCGACACCCGAGTATTTGAATCCGCCCCAGGGTGCCTGCGGATCGTCGGTCATGGTATTGATCACGACGCGGCCGGCCCGCAGCTGAGAAGCCACGCGGCGTGCGCGCGGGATGTCAGTCCCCAAGACGGCGGAGTGGAGACCGAATTTGGAGTCGTTGGCAATGCGGATCGCTTCGTCCTCGGAGTCGTAGACGATCACACTGAGCACGGGGCCGAAAATCTCTTCCTGGGCGATGGTCATTTCGTTCTTTACATTGACGAACACCGTGGGCTTCACGAAGTAACCTGCTTCCAAACCCTTCGGGTGGCCTTCTCCGCCGACCAGCACCTCTGCGCCTTCTTCAATGCCTTTCCGAATGTAGGATTCCACGCGCTCATACTGTTTTTGCGACACCATTGGTCCAACCATGATGTTGGGATCGGCCGGATCGCCGACCGTAAAGGCACGCATCTCATCCCGGACCGCCCGTTTCACCTCGTCAAGGCGGCTCCTGGGCACGAGAAGCCGCGTTCCGGCTGCGCAAGCTTGACCACTATTCAAAAAGGCCAAGGTAAGAGCCACTGGAATGGCCTTGTCGAGCGCAACATCATCCAGCAGGATTGTCGGCGACTTCCCGCCCAGTTCGAGCGTTATACGCTTCATCGTGGCGGCGGCATCCCGCATAATGGCTTCGCCCACGGCTACTGAGCCCGTGAACGAAATTTTCGCGACGTCGGGATTGCGCACGAGCTCGGCGCCGACGACAGTGCCCAGGCCCGTCACCACGTTGAACACACCCTTGGGCAGTTCGGCCGCATTCAGAGCCTCAACCATCACCCGCGTCTGGAGGGGGCTCATTTCGCTCGGCTTGATGACGACCGTACAACCAGCTGCCACGGCTGATGCCAGCTTGAGGCAAATGAACAGCGCGTTCGCGTTCCAAGCTGTAATCAGACCGGCAACGCCGACTGGCTCCAGGGTGACTGTCGTCTTGCCCCAGCTTTCTCGCAACGGCAGCTGTTGAAGTGCGCTCTCGGCCGCTCCGAAGGCATTGACGCCCGACTCCACAATAAGCCGGGCGAACCGGGCGACCCCGCCGTACTCCTCAATCATGACAGTCGTTAAATCGTCGATGCGAGCTGAGACAGCCTTATGTAGCTGGCGCAAGTAGCGCGAGCGCTGTTCCTTTGTTGTCCGGCTAAAACTGGCGAATGCGCGCCTAGCCGCGGCAATGGCGCGCCGGGTATCATCCTCGTCTCCTAGCATGACGCGGCCGATCACTTGTCCGTTGGTCGGCTTGATGATGTCCATGACCTCGCGGCCATAGGATTCAACGAACGCTCCGTCAATGTAGTGCGTCGTGAGTGTCTTAATCGTGGCTTTATCCATGATTGCTGTCATCGGGTTCTCCTAATACGGTCGGTGTGACACAGCCCAGATGCGCACACATCGACCGGAACCTCGCGCCCAATCGGCGGGGCGATGTCCATGTTCTCGAAATCGAACCCACGGCCGACTGCTTTAAGTACAAGCGCCTTCATATGCGCCCTCCTTACGCTCGAACCGATCTAGCGTTCCAAAGCGGCAGGGACAGCCATGGGCTAGGACTTTGCCGGTGTCGCGGTCGGCCGTTTTCCCCGAATCGGTTTGGCCTTTGGTTTCTTCTTTCCGCCCTTCACGTCAGTGAATCTGGCAAAAAGGCCGTTCATACGTCAAAGACATCTTTGCTATCAGACTGATCGTGATAAAGTATCGGAATGGAGTTGCGCCATCTGAGATATTTCGTGGCAGTCGGCGAGGAGCAGCATTACGGGCGTGCGTCGCGTAGATTGCGAGTGGCTCAGCCGGCGCTTTCTCGCCAGATTCAGGATTTGGAGAAAGAAGTCGGCTTCAAACTTTTCGAACGCCTCCCGCGTGGCGTGAAGTTGAGTTCAGCCGGCAAGCTATTTCTGGAGGATGCGAGGCGCGTCCTTCAAGAAGTAAATGAGGCAGCTGCGCGTGCGGCTCGCGTGGCTCGCGGTCGATCGGGCACCCTGCGCATCGGCTTCTCCGAGAATGCGTCCTGGCGCGGTGTTGTTCCGGATTCCTTCCGGCGATTCCGGGAGCAGCAACCCGACGCGGAATTGCAACTTCAACCGGCACCGAGTTTGGAACAGTTGGAAGCTATAAGATCCGGCCGTTTGGATGCAGGGTTCCTCAATTTCATGCCAAAAGCCGATCTGGAATTGGACCAACTTCTGGTCGCTACCCAGCGTGTGGAGCTGGCCGTGCCCAAAAGACATCCTCTCACAAAGCTGAAGAAACTCCGCCTGCGGGACCTAACGGATGCGCCGTTTGTCTGGTTTCCGAGGTCGGCAAACACGGCGTTCTACGACCGCATGATGCATGCATGTTATCGCGGGGGATTGAAGTCCCCGCGCATCGTCCAAGAAGGATTTAATGAGGCAACAATCCTGAGTCTCGTGTCGACCGGCTTGGGTGTGGGATGGGTCCTAGGAAGCGCGCGGTGGCGGTGCCCAGCAACTGTTGCCATCTTGCCCGTGGTCGATTTGAACGTGCCTCTGACGCTCGCGCTCGCTTGGAGAAGGGACAATAGCTCTCCCTTGCTCGCAAAATTCATTGGTGAGGTACAACGCTTGCCGGACGTGCGAGCAGTAAATAAAGCGTGAAGGTCCATCTAGCGGAACCAATATAACGGAAACTACTGTCCGCTGGTACCTGGGTGAATAGTCGGCTATTCATTGAAGTGGCTCCCTGGCAGGAAAGAAACTTATGCTTTTCCCGGATGAAAGGCTAACCCCAAGTCACTTCGGTCCCGAAGCCCCGATGGAGAAAGTTACACTTCGGTTGGACTATTCGGTCCCACTTGGAAGTCGCGTTACCCGACAACGGGGAAACGTATTACAACGTAATAATTAAAATCAGGTTGTGGGTTGCAACGCTACATAAACACTGGCTATTTGTGTAAGTACCGTAAATCGAGTCCTCACGGGCCCACCATTTCCCTTTTAACAGCAACATATTTTGAAGCAAGTTTCAATATGGTATATCGGGACCTCAACCAAAGCGCTGTGGTGATGAAGGTCATGGGCGTGGTATCTGGCTTCAAACCGAGGCTGGGCCTGCAGCAAAGGCCCAGCCAATAGCGCAGATGTCGTAATTCCATGCTCACTCTCCCATGCCTGAGAAGCATTGCTCCCAGCTTAACAAAGTATCCCTCGATGATGCGACTACTAGTCTTCTGGGGCATCTTATGGGGTGATCGTAAGATGCGTTAGGCAAAGCAAAAAACTTTAAACTCATGCCTGATGAGCATACGAGTAGTTCGGGGAGGGAACAATGTCAAAGAGATTGGAAGGAAAGATTGCACTCGTTACGGGAGGCTCGCGCGGAATTGGTGCTGCAATCGCTAAGCGTCTGGCGGCAGACGGAGCGAATGTGGCCATCACTTACACGAAGGGTGCCGACGCAGCCGCATCCGTCGTCAAAGAGATCGAAGGCGCTGGGGGAAAAGCAATCGCGATTCAGGCGGATGCCGCCAATGCCGACGCGGTTAAAGCTGCGGTCGAAAAGACGTTTGCAACCTTTGGTCGACTGGATGTGCTGGTCAATAACGCCGGCACGGCCATTCCGAAACCGTTCGAGGAGGCGACGCTCGAAGAGATGGACCGGGTGCTCGCCATCAACGTTCGTGGCGTATACGTCGCGACTCAGGCAGCACTGAAGCACATGAAGAGCGGAGGTCGGGTTATCATGATCGGTTCGGCCGTGGGTGAACGCGTGGCGGCACCCGGGCTTGTGCCGTATGCGGGCACCAAGGGAGCCGTCAAGATGTTCACGCAGGCGCTTGCGAGAGAGATCGGAAGCCGGGGCATCACGGTCAACAACGTGCAGCCTGGTCCGATCGACACGGAATTGAATCCCGCCTCGGGTGATTGGTCGGTGCCGCAGAAGGCCGCCACAGCGCTTGGTAGGTACGGGCGTGTGGAGGAGATCGCCGCTACGGTAGCGTTTGTCGCCGGCCCGGAGTCCTCATACATCACCGGCGCGAATCTCACCGTCGATGGCGGAATGAATGCCTGAACGCACTCAGTGCCTACTCGCTGTGGAACAGCAATCGTATCCATGCAAACGACGTGACACTTCCCGTCGTTGGAAAAAACTTGTATCTACATTGTGCCCTTAAACATCACATATGCGACAGGAGATTTAATGTCCGCGACCAACGTCCAATTCACGGTTGCTGCTCACATCATGGCAGCTCTCGGCTTCCGTCACGGCGTGGAAACCCCTTCGGCAATGCTTGCGGAAAGTGTCAATGCCGATCCCACCTTCGTCAGGAAATCTCTCTCGAAACTCTCAAAGGTAGGCCTGATCGTCACGACGCGCGGTAAGAATGGCGCGAGCAGGCTCACGCGTTCCCCTAGGCAAATAACCCTTTTGGACATTTATCGCGCCAGCGCGGCTCCTCCAACATTCGCGATTCATAGCTATCCAGTAGAGAAGAGATGCCCGATCAGCCGCAACATCAAGGGATGCATGTCGTCGGTCCTAAAGAAAGCGCAGGACAGCTTCGAGAACAGTCTTGATGGAATAACGCTCGCGGATCTAGTCGGGGGAATCCGTCACGCGAGGCGGTGATTTTTTGGCACATATATGTGCAGATAATCGCCACATATAAAACAAGAACCCGGATTGCAAACCGAGCCTTATAAAGAGGAGACAAACATGAACAGCTCTAGAGACACGGTAGCCATCGATGCGATGTATGTGGTTTTAGGGAGCAGTGGGAACACCGGCTCGATCATCGCCGACTTTCTGCTAGCGAAGGGCAAGAAGGTGCGCGTCGTCGGGCGCGACCTAGGTCGCCTGCAGCGCTTCTTGCGCAACGGCGCGGAAGCGTTCACGGCCGACCTGAGCGATGCGGCGGCGCTCACTAAAGCATTCGGCTGTGCGCGCGCTGCGTATTTGCTCTTGCCGCCGCTGAACTCCCGCGAGGAGCAAGAGCGACAGAGCGATGCGATCGCTAAAGCCGTGAAGGCGTCCGGTTTGCGCCACGCGGTGTACTTGAGCAGCTACGGCGCGCATGTCCCGGAAGGCACCGGACCGGTCACTGGGCTACATTCGACCGAGGAAAAACTGAATGCGATCGGCGATTTGAACGTCCTACACCTGCGAGCTGCGTATTTCATGGAGAACAATCTGACTGCGATCGACATGATCCATGGAAAGGGACTGTTCGGGCATGCTCTGTTACCCGAGCTGAAGCTGCCCATGATCGCGACGCGCGACGTCGGCGATTACGCTGCGCAGCGCCTCCTGAACGTGGATTTTTCTGGCAAACAAACGCGCGAATTGCTTGGCGAGCGCGACCTCTCAATGAAGGAAGTCACCGCCGTAATTGGTCGCGGTATTGGCAAGCCCGATCTACGTTACGAGCAGTTTACGTACGACCAGGTGCAGCAGGCGTTGGTCCAAATGGGCATGCCGCCGAAGAAAGCCGAGGTGTACATCGAGATGTTCGAGGCCATCAACGCAGGAGTCCTCGCTGCGCAGGAACCGCGTTCGCCGGAGAACAGTACACCGACTTCGTTCGAAACATTTGTGCGGGATGTCTTTGCGGCCGCGTATCACGGGCAGGCTACAACCGCTTAAGCCGGCACCCGATACCGCCTGTTTGTAGACCAGAATTTTGGGAAGCAATACTAAAAATCGCCGATGCGGAGATCGAGTGATGAATAGAACGACCTCTAAGAAAACAGAGTTGCCAAAGAGTGGTAAGAAACCGAGTACGTATCGTCGTATCGTCACGGGGAATGTAAACGGCAAGTCCGTCGTCCAAAGCGACGAACCGTTGTTGGCTTATGAGTTCAAGACCGTTCCCGGTTACGAGCACACACTCATCTGGGTCAACCCGGCGATCCCGGATCTAAGCAAGGAGCAGAGGTTTGACTGGTATCCCGACTCCGTTGTTCCAGGACCTGGCGGGACCAGCCTGCACTTCGTGACCTTTCCGCCCGGTTCGGTCTTTGCCGATCCCTCCTTCGATGCCGAGGCCTCTCAAGAAGAAGCTCTCGTTCGTCTGCGAGGATTAGCGGATCACTTCGAAAAGGAAGATCCGGGAATGCACAAAACGAACACCGTCGACTATGCAGTTGTCTACGACGGCGAGATGTGGCTGGAGTTGAACGACGGCGAGACTCTGCATTTGAACCAAGGAGACGTGGTCGTGCAAAACGGTACGCGCCACGCATGGCGAAATAAAGGTGCCAAGTCCGTCACGATGCTCTTTTTCTTGAATGGCGCAAGAACTCGTGAAACCTCGCAAGTCTAATGGAGAACCCGATGATCCATGAAAATAATCTCGTGACCGTTAGCAAGTTCGACGGCAACGCATACAAAAACTCACAGGCCGCGGAGTTAACCCTGAATGCGGCGATCCTGCGCGCCGAAATCGCCAGGAGCTACGAAGAATTTTTGGAGATCTTTGATAAGTTTTACGCCGATGATGTCGAGGTAAGCACTGAACATTCGTCCGAGATGATCCGTGGAAAGCAGAGAGTCCGTCCACTTCTGTTGAATTTTCTGCTGCCGCTTCACGTAATGGCTGAAGTTGCCGGATTGTCGATGTCAGTTCAGTTGACTCAAGTTCCTCGAGACAGCGCCGACGAGACACATTCCGAATGGAGAATCGACTTCACCGGCGTCGGCGGGAGACGGTGCACTTTGAAGTGGTACGCGATTCGAAGATGGGCGGCGTCCAGGGTTGTGTACGAACACCACTACGGTCATGAGCAGATCGGCGGACCCCTGACCCAAGGCGACCTGAATTACAACTGGGGACGTTCGGAGGTCGAGTTTCGTTCGCCCTCTCGAGGCTTGAAGGGGTAAGGCGCAGGAATCGGACGCTGAACTGATTGTTTAGGATTGGAGGACACAACCAATGGCAAGCGGACTCGAGGAGAAGAACAAGGCACTGGTACTCAGGGCTTTCGATACGCTTTTCAACAAGCGTGACTATGCAACGGCGGAGCAATTCTGGTCACCGCAATACATTCAGCATAGCGCTCACATCGCTGCCGGTCGTGAAGGCCTGTTCGATCTCATCAAGAGCCTTCCACCAACGTTGAAGTACGAGGCGGGAACGATCGTGGCGGGGGGCAATTTCGTCATTGTGCACGGACGGTTTTCGGGATTCGGTGCTCCCGCAAATTGGATCGCTGCCGACATCTTGCGCGTCGAGGACGGATTATTCGTCGAACATTGGGATGTGATTCAGGATGAGGCCACAAAAGAGCAATCGAAAAGTGGCGCACCGATGTTCGGAAAGACCTTTCCAAACCACAAATGAAACAGAGTGGTTCACAGGAGACGAACGGATGGAAAACGAATTCTCTTACGTAGCTCTCGGGCTTAAAGCATGGAGCACCCAAATTGATCGCGCGGAAAAGCTTTTTGGAGGCCTGTCGGCCGAGGAGATTCTGCGGGAAATAGCACCTGGCAGGAACAGGCTTCTTTACTTGTGGGGACATCTCACGGCCGTACACGACGCTATGCTCCCACTATTGTCGCTGAGAGAACGACTTCACCTTGAGTTTGATGTCGCCTTCGTCTCGAATCCCGACAAATCGTTAGCCGACATTCCTTCGCACGAACAAGTTCGCCAGGCATGGAACCGCATCAATGCTGAATTGCGGAAAGGGTTTGAAAAAATGTCGTGGTCCGATTGGGTCCGGAGACACTCGGCCGTATCGGAAGAAGATTTTGCCAAAGATCCTTTGCGCAATCGCTTCGCCATCCTACTGAGCCGCACGAACCATCTCTCCTATCACCTCGGCCAAGCGGTGCTCGGACGCAAGTGATCGAGAGTGAAAGATCGGTCGCCGCGAGTCAGAGGTGGGCAACCACGGAGAAAGACAATGTCCAAGAAGCTCGAAGGTAAGGTCGCTGTCATCACCGGCGGTACAGAAGGAATTGGGTTAGCTGCGGCAAAGCTTTTCGTGAAAGAAGGTGCCTACGTCTTCATCACGGGCCGCCGCCAGAAGGAACTCGACGAGGCCGTGAAAACAATCGGCAGCAATGTTTCTGGTGTTCAAGGTGACGTCGCCAAACTCACCGACCTGGATCGGCTTTACGAGACGATTTCTAAGGCGAAGGGGAGAATCGACATTGTTTTTGCCAACGCAGGCGTTGGCGAATTTGTCCCCTTTGGGGCCGTCACCGAAGAGCATTTCGACAAGCTGTTCAACATCAACGTGAGGGGAACGCTGTTCACGGTGCAAAAGGCCTTACCACTACTGAAGGATGGGGGCTCCATCATTCTCAACGGTTCAGTCGCGAGTGTTAAGGGTACTGCTGCTTTCGGCGTCTATGCCGCGAGCAAGGCTGCAATCCGCTCCTTCGTGCGAACCTGGACTACAGACCTGAAGGACCGTCGTATCCGCTCTAACGTTGTTAGTCCGGGTCCAATCAATACGCCGCTGGTAAGTCGGCAAGCTACAGACGTCATTGAGCGAATAGTGTCCACGATCCCGATGGGACGCATGGGGGAACCCGAGGAAGTCGCTAAGGTGGCGTTGTTTCTCGCTTCGGATGACTCCAGTTTCGTCACGGGTATCGAACTGTTCGTTGACGGTGGCAGAGCCCAGATCTAACCGAAAGGGCGGGAGACTTATTTGGGGGGATCGCTCGGAAGGCCCGAGCGAGCAGTTGCTTTAGAAAAGGAGCAAAGGTATGCGATACGAAAAGGCGGCAATGACTTCAAGACGGGAGTTCCTATCGAACACGCTCGGAACTGCTCTCGTAACGGCCTCGACTTGGCCAATCCGAGCTGACCAATCCCGCTCGATGCACGGACAATCCGACAGCATTGCCTCCAACTCCGAACCTACAACTCAAAATATATCGCTGACGTGGGACGTGTTCCTGGCGCCCAGCGTACCCGCCATCACGAGCGATTTGCCTCCAGGCGAAAAAGAGCGGCCGTGGCCGCCTATTTCATCAACACTTATTTCTGGGGAGCGGGACGCTGTCCTGGTCGACACCCCGATTACGGTCGACCAGGCGCGCGCCCTGGCTAATTGGGTTGTGGCGAGCGGAAAGAATCTGACGACGATCTACGCCACGCATGGCCATGGCGATCATTTCTTTGGTACCAGCACAGTTCTGGAGCGATTTCCAGGTGCCCGCTTTGTAGCGCGGCCGGAGGTGATTAAGGTTATGCGCCAACAGGCATCGCCAGAGTCTCTCGCTACGTTTTGGAATCCGCGTTTTCCCGGCCAGATTTCCAGCCATCTTGCAATTGCCGAAGAGTTGGCTGGAAACGTCAATTAATCTGGAAGGCCGCGATTTAATCAGTGTGCCGCTCGGATTCACCGACACTGCTGGCACGACTTGCCTTCACGTTCCCTCCATCGGTTTGATCGTTGCGGGGGATGCCGCCTACAACGGCGATCACCTGCATCTGTCAGAGTCGCCAGATCAGCAGAAGCGCCAAGAGTGGATTGCCGCCCTCGATAAAATGGAGTCGCTTAAGCCACGCGCAGTCATCGCCGGGCACAAGCGCGTCGGAAACGATGATAGCCCTCGGATCATTGGAGAAACCCGGAAATATATCCGCGATTTCGAGCGCCTTGCCCTACGTACGACGACCGCACGGGAACTATATGACGAAATGCTCAAGCTGTACCCTGATTGGATCAATCGAGGTGCGCTCTGGAGTTCAGTCCGTGCCATAAGAGCTTAGCCCGCTGTGTCGGAGCCCTCGCGCGCATGCGTTCCTATAAGGGAAGAAGATCACCTTGCGGTCCCGCGGTCTGAGAAGGGAGACCATATGGCTAATATTAATTCTGCGGCGCACGTGCGGGTGATCGAGGAAACTCCTGCGTACTGGAGGGTTGTGTTCGATTACCCGCCTTTCAACATCGTAGACGCCAGCATATTCGAAGCCCTACAGGACCTGCTCGCGCGAATGGACGCCAGCCCGAGCCTGCGGGTCGTCGTATTCGAAAGCGCGAACCCCGAGTTTTACCTTGCCCACTTTGATTTAACCGGCAAGCTAGGGAACATCATGACTGCTGTCGGGGCTTCGGGCCTCCCGATCCTGATGGATACGTTCGTGCGTCTCACTAGGTCCCTGGTGGTCAGCATCGCGAAGATCCGAGGCTGTGTCCGGGGCGTAAGCAGCGAGTTTGTCCTCGCCTGCGACATGCGCTTCGCGTCGCGCGAGAAAACTCGACTCGGCCAACCCGAAGTCGGGGTGGGATTGCATCCCGGCGGCGGCGGTACGGAACGTCTTCCACATCTGGTCGGTCGCGGTCGGGCGCTCGAAATCGTTCTCGGCGCGAACGATTTCGATGGCGACACCGCAGAACGATACGGATATGTCAACCGGGCACTTCCAGACACCGAACTGGACGGCTTCGTCGACGCGCTCGCGCGCCGGATCGCCTCCTTCGACCGGCGTGCTATCGCCGCCGCGAAGAATCTCGTCAACCATGTCTCATTGCCATCCGCCGACCGGCTTCTCGCCGCCATCACTTCTTTTGAGACCGCTCTTACTTGGCCTGAAACACAGCGGCGAATCCAGAATCTGCTGCAACGCGGACTCCAACGAGACAGCGACTTCGAAACTCGCTGGCCCGAGGTACTCGGCACGCTCCTCGAGATGTAGTTACCACGTGGCGATGCGCAGCCTCGCCGAGCTAAGAGAGCCGTTCCGTTCCGGCTCGAGATATCGCAAGCCGCACTCGATGCCTAGAGGAGAAAAGCCATGTTACACAGCATATCGACCTTATTGACCCGCAATCTCCAAGAAGTCTTCGGTGAGAACGACCCCGTTCGCCGGCGAGCGGCCGTTCAAGAACTCTACACCGAAGATGGCGTGTTCTACGACCCAAGCAAGGGAGTCTACCGTGGCCACGACGAAATTGACCGCGTCGCGGGCGAGATCAGGGCTACCCACTTTGACTTTCGGTATGAGCCAATTGCCGAACCCGAGGAGACGGGCAACGGCGGGCGGGTCCGATGGGCAGCGGGCCGCCCGGGTGAAGCGCCCGCTTACGCCGGAACTGATTTCATCATTGCCCGTGATGGCCGGATTGCCGCCCTTTATCTCTTTTTCGACAAGCTACCCTGAGCAGGCGTTCACGAAGCGTAAAAAGATGAAGTTCTGGGTGAGTTGTCGGCAACCCGGAAATAATCCTGAAAGTCACAAATTAAGCGGTCAAGATCCTGTGACACGCGAATACCGGAGCAGTCGATCCTGGTCCCCAGATGGACGGTTATCCGACAAAATGGGACTTGTGAGCTGTTTTCGCAGAGCCAAGTGGCGGACGGATTAGTCAAGAACCTTTAGCGAGCGCGCGGCGTCAATGCGTTCCAGGCCGCCAGAGAGTCCATATAATCTCTCCATTGCACAATTTTTCTGTTTTCGATCTTTATGATTGAACAAAACCGATTGTTGTACCTCACACCTGTCCTTAGGATAGTCCCATGCACTTCATATTCGATGACGACACGACCGCTGTCTGCCTTGTGAATAATCAGCTGATCGGCAGATTGGAGTTCAATGTTGTCGCAGTAGCCCCTGAACCGGCTCATCAGATCGGCGCGTCCTTGGATAATGCGAGGCCAGCCCGGAAAGTCGTAGAGAACCTCGTAGATAACGTCGTCTGTGATGATGTCGAAGAAGTGTTCGCCATCCACAAGGTCGCCTAGCGCCACGCGAACCAGATCGAAGTAAGGCCTGGCGGCTTCGTAGGCAGTGTATTTCAGACTGGGCATCCGGGGCCTCTCCATGCGCTTCGCAAGGTTAGCTTACGAAGTGCTCCAGCTCGAACTGCAGTCGGTCTACGTACTTGTGACTTCAATGCCTTGGGAGCGGTAGGGATTGAGGACATCTTCGTTCGAGGCATCGGTGATCAAACGTGTCAGCCGGGAAGCAGCCCCGACTAGGTAAGGCAGGGACGTCCCCATTTTCCCCAGTGAAATCAGGCCAACAACTTCCGTTGAAGCCCCTATCATCGCTTTTTTCACGTGCGCTTCTTCTCGATCGCTGACGGTTATTCCGACCTCCGGGTGCAAACTGCACATTCCGAGAAGGCATAAATCAGCGCGGATGGATTCGATTCCCCGAATGGTCTCGATACCTGTCGTGACCCGCGCCTCTTTTTGAAGGTTTCCGCCGAGCAGCAGCACGGTCACCTTCGGATGATCCGCCAACGCAAGTGCGAGTGGAAGGTTGTTGGTAACAATCGTTGTCGAACGCTCTCTTGAAAGGTAGGAAGCAATTCTTAGATTAGTCGTACCTCCATCGATCAGCACAACCTGATCATCGCGGATCATGCCAGCGGCCGCTCGAGCAATTCCGGTCTTGCTCTCAATATCGATTTGTTGGCGAGAAGCGAAGGGAAGAGCCTCGGCGCGGCGAGGCAGGGCGCCCCCGTGTACCCGTTGGATCTTTCCCGAACGCGCCAATTCGCGCAGATCTCGACGAACTGTGTCTTCAGAAACGCAATATCGATTGCTGAGGTCCGCGGCGAGGACTCGGCCTTCCCTGCCAAGCAGATCCAGGATGTGTTGGTGGCGCTCTTCCTTCAGGGCGAGCTGGTCTGCTTCAGTTTCCGGTCTCATTCTGCACCATATTGCACGAATATACTTGAATATGCACGTATATACGCGTAGCTTTCGTTTTGTGCATGTTACTGCCAAGCACAGCGCCGCACAAGATCTTTGGCGAAGCCTCGCGGTTCGAGAAGTCGTCCTCGATTCTGGAAACGTTCTTTGTCTCGACCAAACGCCAGAGGACATGGAAGCCATGGCGCTCGTTTGGGGCATCGCCTATAAACGATTCTCTGAACTCTACTGGAAGCGGCGGCCGCCCTATGACTGCGGGAATATCGATGGCCCTGCCCGCGTCTACAGGTCAATGAAGCCAGAGTTGGCAATCAATCGAAATTGTCTCGGACTACTCAAGGCGGCCCCTCAAGACATCTTGTATCAGGATGACCGCGCCGAAAACATCGAGGCGGCGACTTGTTTAGGAATTAGCGCTGTACTGTTTGACACTGTTGAAAAGACTGCATCAAGGGTCGAGAGCCTGTTCGACATCCATGTTCCGAGTCATGGCCGCTGTCTCCAATCAAAATCACAGCACAGCCCAACAAGTCTGCCCTCGAATCGCACGGAACCCGATTGATGCGGCAATGTAGCCTCCAACAGGTACGCGTGAGCGTATCCTTAGTCTTTCTGATCCACGGGCTGATCATCGCTACTTGGGCGTCGAGGATTCCAGCCTTTCAGGCGCAGCTACATCTCTCTCCCGCTGTGTTGGGCAGGTCGCTGATGATGGCGGCAATCGGTTCGGTTTTCGCCATGCCTGTGGCTGGATGGCTCATCAACAAGTTCGGCAGTCTGAGTATCGTGATTGGGTCGACGTTGGGGTTTGGCCTCGCGCTGCCCTTGATTGCCGAATCCAATACAGTCTTAACGCTGTCGGTCGCTCTTCTTTTCTATGGGGCGATGGGTGGTTCGATGGACGTAGCGATGAATACTCACGCCGTAATGCTTGAGAAGCGATATCAGTGTCACATCATGTCCTCATTCCATGCCCTGTTCAGTTTGGGTGGAATGGCCGGGTCTGCGTTAGGGGGTTTGGCAGCTTCACGTGCTGTTCCGGTCGGGCTTCAATTTTGGGACAGCGGTATAGCGCTTGTCGCAATGTCCCTGCTTGCATTCAGGTGGCTTCCGCTTCCCTCAGCATCTTCGGATGCAGAAAAAGTGGCATCCAGAGGCACGATTGCGTGGTCCGTTCCCTTAGTTGCTTTCGCTCTTCTTGCATTTTCGATTATGCTTATTGAAGGTGCAATCGCGGATTGGAGTGCAATTTATCTTCGTACTTCGGTTCTCACCGGGCCAGGACTGGCCGCTCTTGGATATGCGGTGTTCTCAGGCGCTATGGCTGGAGGTCGTCTGACGGGCGACTATCTCACCGGGAAGCTCGGCCGCCAGCACCTCGTATGTTACGGGGCACTTTTAGCGGCGGCAGGGCTCGTCCTCGCTCTATTGTTCGGCAATGTGGGCTCGGCGTTGGTGGGATTTACGTGCGCTGGAGCAGGTCTTGCTACGATTATTCCTAATACGTTTGCGGCTGCCGGGAACATTGAAGGCAGCGCACCGGGCCCCAGCCTCGCCGTTGTCACGACTGCCGGTTATGTTGGCTTCCTTGCCGGTCCGCCTCTGATCGGGTTTGTCGCGCAACTTTCGACCATTCGCGCTGCGCTATGGATACTTGTGATCTTGAGTGGGTTGAGCGCTTTCGCAGCAACCTCAATGAAAAGAAATTCGCCTCTCAGAAGAATACGCTGACATACACCGTGGGGCGATCGAACCCGGCCGCGTAACGGGCGCGGCAAGCGATCGTTCATTCGACGTATGATGTCCGCGAGAATTTCGAGGGATAGGAGGAACGTGCCAAAACTTTCTGGATGGATGCTGTGGGGAATCGTGGCGGGGCTGATCGGTGCACAGATGGCCCTGACGCTGGTGATGGTTCACCGCGAATCGCTCACGTTCGACGAAGGCAACCACATGTTTGCCGGCTACATGATGTGGCACATCAAAGACTACGGACTAAACCCGGAGCACCCACCGTTCGTAAAGCTGCTGGCGACGGCGCCCCTGCTGGGGCAGGATCTGTGGGTGCCGGAGCTGAAAAGCCGTGACTTCAAAACCGAGGCGTATTTGGACGGGCGGGACTGGCTTGCGCGGAACGACGGCGATCGGAACCAATTGGTTTTCGAGATGCGGATGGCGGCGGGCCTCCTGGCCATGGAGATTTCGCTGGTGGTTTTCCTGGCGGCGCGGGAATCGTTTGGGGACTGGGCGGGGATTTTCGCGCTGACGCTGGCCGCGTTCGATCCGAACATTCTGGCGCATTCGGCACTGGTGACGACGGACATCGGCGTCTCGCTATTTTTTCTGGCGAGTACGTGGTGTTTCTATCGGTACGTGAAGCACCCGACTGCGAAGCGGTTGGTGGTGGCCGGCGTGATGGCGGGCCTCCTACTTGCGACGAAGCATTCCGGAGTGATGCTGGCGCCAATCCTGGCGCTGTTGATTGCGCGAGAGATCGCAGCGACGGAGAAAGGAACGCGCGCGCGGGAGGCGCTGCGACTGGCGGGAGCGTTCTGCGGGATTTTTGTGATCGGTGTGCTGGTGCTGTGGAGCTTCTACGGTTTTCGTTACGCGGCGCGGCCCGCGGGAATGAAGATGAGCACGACACTCGGGGAATATGTGGCGCCGCTCGGGCCGCACATTTCGTGGATCATCAATCTTGTGGGTCGGCTGCACCTGCTGCCGGAGTCTTACCTGATCGGTCTGGTGGACGTAGGGCGGATGGCGCTGTTCTATCCGATATTCATATTTGGACGGAACATCGCGCACGGCGTGTGGTGGTATTTTCCATCGGTGATCGCGATTAAGACGACGCTCGGACTGCTGGCCTTGGCAGTCCTGGCGATCTATGCGGCAGCGACCCGGAAACTGAAATGGAGACGCGAAGTGGATTTTCTGCTATATCCGGCGCTGTTCTATCTGGCCGTGGCGATGGTATCGGGGATGAACATCGGGGCGCGACACCTGTTGCCGTTTTACGCGTATTTGTTCGTGCTGGCCGGCGGGGGAACTGCGGCGCTGGCGGCATCGAACCGCAAGTGGTTCGCCGTGTGCTGTGTACTGCTGGCGGCGCACGTGGGTTCGTCGCTCGCGGCATTTCCCAATGCCATGGCCTACGCGAACGAAGCATGGGGCGGGCCGGCGAACGTGCATAAGCTGCTGAGCGATTCGAGCGTGGATTGGGCGCAGCAACTCTTCCAGGTGAGAGCGTGGCAGGAGCGGCATCCAGGAGAAGAGTGCTGGTTCGCCTATTTTGCGTATCCTGAGATAAACCCTGAGACCTACGGGATTAGTTGTCACCATTTGCCAACCGCGGATACCGCCGGGCTGGGAGGGGCGGACATAGTCCCTGCGGTATTTGAAGGGACTGTCCTTGTGAGCGCGGGGGATCTGTCGGGATGCGAGTGGCCAGCGGCGTCTCTCAATCCGTACGATGCGTTTCGAAACGCCAAACCAGAAGAGACAATTGATCACGCGGTGATGGTTTACCGCGGTCGGTTTGATTTGACACATGCGGCGGCGCTAAGCCGCGCGCAGAATGCAACCACAGCAGTCGGGAAGGGCGACGCGGCGGCGGCGCTGGCGCTGGCGGAGGAGGCTGTGGCGATCGATCCATCTTCAATATTTGCGCACGAGGCACGGGGAGATGCGCTCGCGGCAATGGGACAAAAGGAAGAGGCCCGGCGGGAGTGGGACACGGCACTCAGGGAAGTGCGAAAGCTCGAACCGGGCGCGCAGCCGATGTTCCTGCCGGATCTTGACACCAAGCTCAACAAATAGAGGTTTCCCGGCGCGGATTTTTTGAAAAGCGTCTCCCAGCGTGCCTCGTGCAAACCTGAATCCAGCCTCGTGCTGTCAGCGCGACGCCTGTCATGAACTGGGTCTCAAAAAGAGAGCCAATGCAAGCATCAAGACTGCAAGCCGTTAAGTTTTCATGATTAGCTGTATCGTACGGCAGTGCGTTTGTTAAGGACAAAACCTTTCGGCATTCTAGCTCCTGATTAACGCGCTAACCAGAGAAGTGGGTACTGGGAGGAACATGTCCGGTAGCCCGACTTATCAGATGGGATGAGAAGGCCGGTCTCCAGCGGGATGCGATACGCTCCCAATGTTTGACGTGCTCTAGGCACAAAAAAGGAGACCGGCGATGAAGAAGATTAGCACTATGCAGGCATTTAGTAATGAAATTTTGAAGGAGCAAAAGCTAACTATCGGTGTGGATCTAGGGGATCGTTGGTCGTTCTACTGTGTTTTGGATGAAGCTGGCAAAATCATTCTGGAACAGAAAGTAGCAACAACGCCGGAAGCGATGAAGCAGACATTTGGAAAGATACCGCAGAGTCTGATCGCCTTGGAGACAGGAACGCATTCGCCCTGGGTAAGCCGGCTGTTAACGGAGCTGGGACACGAAGTGATTGTGGCGCACGCACAAAAAGTGGAATTGATCACCAAGAGCAATCGAAAAGACGATCGACACGATGCGCGGACCCTGGCACGACTGGCGCGCATCGATCCCGAGTTGTTGGGGCCAGTACGGCATCGCAGTGCAAAGGCGCAAATCCACCTGACGGTGATCCGGGCGCGAGCGGAACTAGTCAGTGCTCGAACGGCCCTGGTGAATACAGCCCGTGGGTTGGGGAAGCCCTTTGGTGAACGGCTGCCCAAGTGTGGCACGCAGCAGGTGAGCCGGGAGCTAGGCGCTGGATTGAGCGCAGAGTTGCGGGATGTTCTGGAACCCTTGCTCAAAGAAATCGAATCGCTGAACGAACGCATCCAGGAATACGACGAACGCATGGAGAGCATCGCCAAGGAAGTGTACCCGGAAGTGTCCTTGCTCAAGCAAGTGAAGGGTGTAGGAACGCAGATCGCGCTGACCTATGTCCTCACGATAGAAGACCCGTAGCGGTTCCCGAAGAGTCGCGCGGTAGGTTGTTTTCTGGGGTTGCGACCTGGCCGGAGAAACTCGGGGAACAGCGAACCACAGAAGGGCATCAGCAAAGAAGGAGACCGATATCTGCGAACGATGATGGTGCAGGGAGCACACTACCTTCTGGGACCATTTGGAGAAGACCGTGATCTGCGGAGATGGGGACTGAAGCTTGCAGAGCGAGGAGGAAAAAATGCCAAGAAACGAGCGGTGGTTGCGGTGGCTCGAAAGTTGGCGATACTACTGCATCGCTTGTGGGTAAGCGGAGAGGTGTACGAACCATTGCGCAATAGCCAAAAAGCGATGCGCGCCGTGGCCTAGAGAGTTTCGATCCGAACAGCTGAGCGCAAACCGCCAAGTCTAGGTGACTGCGGCTAAGTCCTGGGACCCGACTCCCACCGAAAAGGTGAGACGAGAGGACGATTATCAGGTAGCAGCACCTACTGAACGAGAACACCCACCTTGCACCGAGCGAATATCGCTCACCAAAGAGTGCGGATGGAAGGATGGCGACAGAGGCGGCTTAGCTGAATGGGAATAGACTGAAAGAAAGAAGAAAGCAAAAGTGTGCCTTGACATCAACCGGCCTTCTCATGGAAGGACTTAGCAGAGCGGTGTAATGTACACTCCCCGTGAATGCAGGGTGCTGAAAAGCGTGTGGACGCGTGACTCAGCTACGTTGCATGAGCCTTAAAAAAACCTTGCGGTCCTCATTGATCATGTATGTTGTTCTCACCAGTCACGGCTGCCCGAGGCGAGAGGCCGGTCTTGCCCGTCTACGGAGGTGAATAATAATGTCTGAGATAGAACACTACGAGATTCTTGTTATCGGAAGTGGAGAGGCGGGCAAGCACCTGACATGGAGCTTGGCCCAAGCTGGTCACCGCACGGCTGTTGTGGAGCGGAAATACATTGGTGGATCGTGCCCCAACATTGCGTGCATGCCCAGCAAGAACGTGATCCGCAGCGCGAAGGCGAACTGGTTTGCGCGGCACGGCGTCGAGTACGGCATCCAAACGGGTCCTGTATCCACGGACATGGAGGGGGTTTTCAACCGCAAGCGAAAGATGGTCGAGAGCGGAGTTCAGTTTCATCTCGATCGCTTCAAAGCGACCGGAGCCGAATTGATCCGCGGTGAGGCCCACTTTATCGCTCCTAAGGCTGTGGAAGTGCAACTAAACGACGGAGGTCGTCGGACGGTCACCGGTGATCGACTGTTTCTGGACCTGGGGTCACGCGCGATGATGCCGGATATTCCCGGCCTCGTGGCCGCAAAACCCATGACTCACATCGAAGCACTCGATCTTCAACGTCTGCCGAGGCATGTGATCGTGCTGGGCGGCGGGTACGTAGGCCTTGAACTCGCCCAAGCCCTCCGTCGATTCGGCAGCCGGGTGACCATTATCGAGCGTGGCTCGCAAGTCGCAACGGCGGAAGATCCCGACGTCTCGCAAGCGATTCGTGAAAACTTCACGAGCGAGGGGATCGATGTATTGCTCGGGACACAAGTGAGAAAGGTCGATGGACTTTCGGGTCAAAGCGTACAGGTCCACGCCGAAACCGACAGTGGGGAACAGACGATCGAAGCTAGCGACTTGCTGGTCGCGGTTGGACGGATTCCGAACACTCAGGGGATCGGGCTTGAAACGGCCGGAATCGAGCTGGATTCGCGTGGGTACATCAAAGTCAACGAGAGATTGGAAACCACCGCACCGGGGGTGTGGGCGTTGGGAGATTGCGCGGGCAGCCCTCAGTTCACTCACGTCGCGTTCGATGATTTCCGCGTGGTCCGAGACAACTTGAACGGCGGTAGTCGCACCACGCGCGATAGGCTCGTACCATTCTGCATGTTCACCGACCCGGAGCTTGCGCGAGTCGGTTTGAGCGAATTGGAAGCTAAGAAACGCGGGATCGCCTATCGCTTGGCGAAAATACCGATGGCCGCAGTGCTCCGAGCCGTCGCTATAGGCGAAACCCGCGGCTTCGTCAAAATGCTTATGGACGTCCAAAGTGACCGCATATTGGGATTCACTGCGTTCGGCATGGAAGCGAGCGAGATGATGGCAGCGGTCCAGACGGCGATGCTGGGCGGCCTGTCTTACACCGTACTGCGCGACGCAATTTTCACCCACCCGACCGCCGCAGAAGGCTTAGGCCCGTTGCTGGCTAGTGTTCCCGCAAGAGCCTTGCAACAACCAGCGTAGGCTCTTGCCGAATGGAACTTTTGCGAATCGTGAGAAAACCTTAGAAGGAGAGATCAGTCCACGCAAACGCGCTTCTGTTTACTGAGCGCGCCATCTTCCGGGTGGTCGGCAACTCGAAAACAATCGGGGGAGCCGGTGGAACCCAATCCGCGTGACGATGCATCCATAGCGTTCATGAAACCACCATGCGACGAAGCCGTGGTCCAATCGGTGAGTGCTGACGTTCCATGCACAGCGCAAGCCGGACGTTGGGTCCTAGCAGCGACAATTCTCGGCTCCAGCATGGCATTCATCGACAGCACCGTCGTCAACGTAGCTTTGCCAGCGCTGCAAGCGAGCTTCCACTCAACCGTCGTCGGGGTGCAATGGGTCGTCGAAGCCTATGGGCTGTTCTTGGGGGCGTTGATTCTCGTCGGCGGCTCCCTCGGCGACTTGTTTGGCCGTCGCTCGATGTTCCTGGCTGGTGTGGGGATTTTCGCGGCCGCATCTATCGCTTGTGGTTTTGCCTCGAACATACAGCAACTCGTGATCGCACGAAGTATCCAGGGTATAGGAGCTGCCTTTCTCGTTCCAGGCAGCCTGTCGATCATCAGCGCATGTTTTGACGAGAAATCCCGCGGCCAAGCGATCGGCACCTGGTCGGCCTTTACCGCGATCACAATGGCACTGGGACCGGTTCTGGGCGGCTGGCTTGTTGAGCATGCCTCCTGGCGTTGGGCGTTCTTCATCAATATTCCGCTTGCGGCAGCAGTAATCACAATTTCGCTACGACATATTCCCGAAAGCCGTAGCGCAATTGTTGGGCGCGTAGATTGGCTGGGAGCCCTGGTCGCAACCGTCGGATTAGGTGGGGTGGTCTATGGATTCATCGAGTCCACGAGTTTGGGTTGGGGCCATCCGCTGGTTTTTGGCAGCCTGCTTACCGGCTTCAGCTGTGTCATTGGTTTCGTGTTCGTCGAGGCCACAGTAACTTCACCCATGGTCGAGCCTTCGCTGTTTCGGTCACGCAGTTTTACTGCCGCAAATTTGCTCACCCTATTTCTCTACGCCGCTCTTGGAATCTTTTTCTTCTTGTTCCCGATGAACCTCATCCAAGTGCAGGGATACTCCACAACTGCTACTGGCGCTGCTGCGCTGCCGCTGATTCTGCTGATGTTCTTTTTTTCGCGCTGGTCTGGCGGCCTGGTCGCACGTTACGGGCCCAGGCTCCCGCTGGTCATCGGGCCGCTGATTGCCGCAATGGGCTTCCTTCTTTTCGCCTTACCCGGTGTGGGAGTTAGTTATTGGAAAGCATTCTTCCCAGCGTTCCTTGTTCTCGGTTTTGGAATGGCAATCAGCGTCGCTCCACTGACCACGGTGGTTATGGGTTCGGTAGGGCAGGACCATGCCGGTACGGCCTCGGGCGTCAACAACGCAGTCGCTCGGGTAGCGGGCGTGCTTGTCGTTGCAATCCTCGGGATCGTGATGGTGAAATTATTCAGTTCTAGCTTGGATCGTAGTCTAACGGGTGATCTCATTACGCCCGGCATTCTGCAGTACGTTCGGTCGAACGAGATCAAGCTGGCGGGCCTTGACCTACCCTCAGGCCTAGATTCTGAAACGGCAACGCTGATCCGGGCGTCGATTTCCCATGCGTTTGTTTTCGGATTCAGAACCGTAATGGTCATCTGTGCGGGTCTGTCCTTGGCAAGTGCTGCAGTTGCATCGCTAATGATTCCTGGCAAATCCGAGTAGTCCTCCTCGCCGCGAAAAACCGAAACGAAGTTACCGGTAAGGTGACTACTAGAATTCCGGCTCGTCTACTAATGTGATTTCCCAACGTTCGGGCCACCTCAATTTACGCGGCACAGCTCTAGGTGTGAAGGTACCGATCCAATTTTATCCACAATAATTCTGTGAATAATTAGACCCGCTAAGGCCCAAGGGGAGTCCTCTTTTTTGTAAAGCAATCCGGCTCGCAAGACTTGGGAGGCGTAACCACTGAATTTTGCTTTCAATTTTATATTTCTTTAATTGATCCGCCCGGGTTCGCTCTGCAACCGCTGGTTTTCCATTACCACTAGCGGGTCCTGTCCCCACGCTCGTTCCAAGTCTCGCCCGAGTTGCTCCTGCCGCGAACGGACCCAAGGGCTGTAATGCTTGGAGGTTATCCTGCTTCCGCTATGACCCAGGAGCACGGACACCTGCTCGATGGGAACGCCAGAGAGTAATAGCTCCACGGAAAACGTGTCCCTGAAGCGGTGCGCGTACCCGTTCTCGACGCCGGCCAATTTGAAAAGACTCTTCAAGGAACGTTGCCAAATTCCCTTCGCGGTATGTAGATTTGAATTGTTTGTCCAGAAGAAATGCCGTTCGCTCAATCGGGGCATCGTCCGCAATGCCTCTGCTACGAAATCGGGCAAGACGCAGTACACGGGACACTCTGTCTTTTGCGTGTAGAGGAATAGTTTGTTTCCGTCTAGCATTTCAGTGCGGAGGCTGACGGCATCTCCAATTCTCATTCCCGAAAAGCGAAGGAGGAGACAAAACGCCCGTAGGCCTGCGCGAGTGATTGCCGCGGCGCTGTACCAGTGTGGATTATGCCCCTCTCCCGTGTCGTCGAAAACTTTGATCCACGGAAATCTCAGTTCCACGGTCCCCTGCGAGTGAAGTAACTGGATCGCGCTCGTACTTCACCGACTAGCGGGTTGACCCGAAGCTATTCAAAGCGCTAAGCCGTGACCGCCACCTTTTGAGGACAATGCGGTCGTCTGCACGGCGCAGGACTCCACTGAACTCGAAATAATCATGCAGATTTTCTAAATCAGTTCCCTGCACGATTTTCGATCCCAAAATTGAGGAGAAGATACGCGGCGGATACGTGAAGAGGTCGAAAACGAGGTTAAGTCTTTTGAAATGAATGGTGCCGGCGGGGGGAATCGAACCCACGGCCTAGGGATTATGAGACCCTCGCTCTACCACTGAGCTACGCCGGCGAAGTGCAATTCTTCATGCTACGGAGTAAGGGTGAGGGGTGTCAAGCAGCGCCATGCCGCACGGCCCCGCGCCCCACAGCCGCCTGCGGCTCGTCCAAAACCATTCTAGCCCGCGCATTGGCGAACTGCAGCCGAATTGCTCGTGGGCCACCTTTGGTACTTTAGTACCAACTAGTTTGGAACTTCGGTACCGTTGCTGCTAGCCGATTTGGAACGCTAAAGTCACCCCTGACGGAAGAGGCATGCTCTCACGCCTGGCGAAAGCCCGGCGAAGAGGTTTGCACTGTTCCGTTGGCGGTTTTGCACAGTATTTTCGTGTGCCGTACTTGACACTATCCTGATTAGGGATAGAGTGTCTCCGATTGTATTCCCGCTCTCGGAGGCACTAAATGTCACGTAAACTGGGTGTGTTGGTCCTTGCAATGGGTATCTTGGTCGGCGCAATGGGTCTCAAGACCATGGTCAAAGCGAAAGCGATGACTTCGGTTATGATGGCCAACGGAGTTTCGCCGGTTCCCCCACTCAAGGATCTGCTGCCGCCTAAGAAGTAACCTGGTCTCCGTGAATTTGAACGACTGATTCTCGGATCGGGCCAGGGCTAGCGAGGAAAATGCCTAGCGGATTTGCTCTGGCTGTTTGGATCGTGGGGATGTGCGCAGGGGTGTGTTTTGTCTTCACCTGCTTGCTCCGCGGTTCCTTCCTCCGGTATTTCTTCCTGAATCTTTATGTAATCTTGGCAATGTCCGCTGATCTGGTTCGCCAGTACGTCCTGCGAGACTGGGGCCTTGCTTCGCCTCAATATAAGTACACTTATTTTTATACTGATTGCCTTCTCACGGTCGCGCTGTTCGTGTCGGTCATCAGCCTGGCATCCCGTGTGTTTGCCGAACTGAATCTGGTCAAATATGTGCGCATCCTTGCGGTCCTGCTGCTTCTGGGCACCGCTGGTTTTTCCTATGGGGTCGTCGCCCAAACAACGGACCGCATGACCATCACGCCCGTTATCGTGGAACTCTCCCAGAACCTTTACTTCGTCGGCCTGGTGCTCACCTATCTTTTGTGGGGCGCGGTGCTTAAGCTTCAGGAAACGCGCACGCGTCTTGTGCAAATGGTGCTGTCGCTGGGGCTTTATTTCAGCGCCTATGCCGGAAGCTACGCGCTGCTGAATCTTGCGCCCAAATACGAAGTCGTGCAGTACCTCGCGCCGCTGCTGGGCTGTTTCCTTCCGATTTCCTG
>CAVTII010000009.1:0-1296568 GCA_963734705.1 uncultured Acidobacteriota bacterium
TCAATTCCAGCCTCATCGCGTCCTGGCGCTCTATTCGGCCATCAATGTAGCGCTTGTTGCGATTACGATGGGCGGCGGCAAAGCGGGCTTATATGCCATGTTTGCTTCTTTTTTCTTCATGTCGGTTGGATTTCCCACGATCTTCGCTCTCGGTATTCGGGGTCTCGGCGAGCACACCAAGCTGGCCTCGTCTCTGATTGTCATGTCGATCGTCGGCGGAGCGATTGCTCCGCCGTTCATGGGCCACATCGCCGACCGCCACACCATGCGACTGGGATTTGTCGTTCCTCTCGTCTGTTTCGGTTTCGTCGCTCTCTATGGAATGATGTGGGCCAGTCTGAGCAAGAAAGATATCTTGTCCGGCACGGAATCGCACTGACCGGTGTTGCGGCAGTGCGATCTCGCCGGTAATTCCCTGACCGGAGGCAGAACTGTATGTTCACAAATCGTTTTCGAGCGACAGGAGTTCTGGTGGTGGCGCTGTTGCGGTTGCCTCCGCTGCAGGCGCAAAGCGCCACGGCTCCCACAGCGTCTCAGGATCCGGCGGCGATTGATCAAGCTTGGCAGAAGGCGAGCAACAAATACGACTCCGCGAGAGCAGCGCTTCTAAAGGATGTGGATAGCGTCAATCAGCAGGGGCCATTTCGTGCCGATTGGGAGTCTCTGCAGCAGTTTGAAGCGCCCGAATGGTACAAGGACGCGAAGTTTGGCATTTTTATTCATTGGGGCGCGTATTCCGTTCCAGCCTTCGGCAGCGAATGGTATCCGCGACTTATGTATGAGGCAGGTAGCAACGAATTTAAGCATCACATTGCGACCTACGGCGCTCAGGACAAGTTCGGCTACAAGGACCTGATTCCTATGTTCAAGGCCGAGCACTTCGATCCTGCGGCGTGGGCAGATCTGTTCAAAAAATCCGGCGCAATGTACGTCGTTCCAGTCGCCGAACATCATGATGGCTTTGCCATGTATGACAGCGGAGTCAGCGATTGGACCGCCGCAAAAATGGGACCGCACCGCGACGTCATCGGAGACTTGGGCAAAGCCGCGAGCCGCGGCTGGAATGCAGCAAGGCGAGGAAGAGTTAAGTGCGCCATAGGATTTGAGTTTTGCGGCGCATCACCGGCGACAAGAATTTTGCCTGGCGGAACTAAATCGATGCATCGAAAGGTTTACCTAATGCCGTCACTGAAGTCCTGCAGCATCTTGCCCGTGCTTGCATTCGTGTTTTCAATTCCCGCTGGAGCTCAGTCGCCTGTCACCGATCCGCACTCAGATGCTGCTGGCGTCGTTCTGAAGATGGGAACGGGAACCATGAAAATTGAATCGTGCGGGGACCGCGTTATCCACGTCGTGGTTAGCCGCACTGGTGAGATTCCCGCGCCAAAAGTTCCGATCGTCACGCAAGCGTGCGACGGCAAGGCTTTGAAAACTGTCGCCGGCAAAGAGCAGGTCAAAATTCGCACCGCCAGCATTGAAGTGCGGGTCAACTCGGCAACGTCCGCTGTAAGCTTTTGGACGAATGCGGGAGAGTTGTTGCTGGCGGAACCGGAAGCTGGCGGCAAAGCCTTTGATGTCCAGTCCGCACCGAACAATGCTGCGTGGCAAATCCAGCAGACCTTCACTTCCCCATCCGACGAAGCGCTCTACGGCCTCGGCCAGCATCAGGAAGGTATCTTCAACGTCCGCGGCGTTCCCATCCGACTGCACCAGGCAAATACCAATATCTCCGTGCCCGTATTGCTCTCCAATCGCGGATTCGGATTGCTCTGGAACAATCCATCCCTAACGGATTTCAATCCAGCCGACCAACCGATTGAGGTCGATCCCAAAACCGGCAAAGGCAAATTTACTTCCACAGTCAAGGGTGCCTACGGCTTCAGGCTCGCTAGCGACAACAAAGATCAACTCGTGGTCAAGGTGGAGGGCAAGCCTGTCATCGACATCACCAACATGTGGACGCCGAGCGTAGCAAGTGGCGTACTCAATTTGGATGCTGGCAAAGAATACGAAGTGTCGGCTGCAGGCGGTCCCGCTGGAGTGCAGCTCGCTGTTCGGCTTCCCTCTGACACCACAACCTTTCGCTCGGAACTCGGCGATGCCATTGACTACTATTTCTTTTACGGCCCCGACCTCAATCGCGTCATTTCCGAATATCGCCAGATTACCGGCGCGGCTCCCCTCTTTCCTAAGTGGGCTTACGGATATCTGCAGTGCCGCGAGCGCTATCATAGCGAAAAGGAAATCCTGGATATAGGTGCTGAATTCCGCAAGCGTAAGATCCCCGTGGATGCTTTGATTCAGGACTGGCAATACTGGGGCAAATACGGATGGAACGCCGCCAAGTTCGACGAAGAGTTCTATCCTCATCCCAAGGAAATGATGGATCAGTTGCATGCCCAAGATCTCCACATGTTAATTTCCGTCTGGTCTCGCTTCGGACCGGAGTCCGATGTATACAAACGCTTGCAGGACCGCTCGTTCTTAATCAAGGGTGAGCCGTGGGTGGACATTTTTAATCCCGACGCCCAAACCGCGTTTTGGTCCGAACTCAAGTCTGGCATCTTCGACAAAGGCATGGACGGTTGGTGGATGGATGCTTCGGAGCCGGAGTTCGATATTCTGAAGGGCAAACAGACCTTTCTCGGTTCTGGCAATTCGGTCCGCAACGCCTATCCTTTATATGTAACGAAAACAATTTACGAGGGGCAGCGTGGCACAACCGATCAAAAGCGCGTTGTTATCCTGACCCGCTCGGCATTTGCGGGACAACAGCGGAACGGAGCTGCTTCTTGGTCCGGTGATATTAGCTCTGACTGGATCACCTTCCGGCGCCAAATTCCGGGCGGGCTCAGCTTCAGCATGTCCGGCTTGCCGTACTGGACCACGGACATCGGCGGCTTCTTCCGACCCGACGATCAATACACTTCGCCGGCGTTTCATGAGCTCCTGGTGCGCTGGTTCCAATACGGCGCGTTTTGCCCTCTCTTCCGGGTTCACGGCTATAAGTCCAACGCTGAAATTTGGAACTACGGCTCGGACGTTGAGCAAATCCTTCGCAAGTACGACGATTTGCGATATGCGCTTCTGCCCTATATTTATTCCTCTGCGTGGGGCGTAACCAAAAACGGCGAAACGCTCATGCGCGCCTTACCGCTTGAATTCTCTTCGGATCCCAAGGTTACCGGCATTCCGGATCAGTTCATGTTCGGCGGCGCTCTGCTGATCAATCCTGTCACCACAGAAGGCGCCAAAGAGCGCGTTCTCTATCTTCCGGCAGGTCATCAATGGATTGATTTCTGGGCGGGCAAGCGACTAAGCGGTGGACAGAACACCACGGCAAGCGCTCCGCTTGAAACCATGCCCATTTACGTCAAGGCGGGCTCTATCATTCCTTTCGGACCTGCAGTGGAATTCGCCGCCGGAAAGCCGGATCCGATTGAACTCCGCATCTATGGCGGAGCGAATGCGGATTTCACTCTCTACGAAGACGAAGGCGATACCTACAACTATGAAAAGGGTGCGTATTCAACGATTCCCATCCACTGGGACGACAAGACCCGAACAGTCACCATCGGCGAGCGATATGGGTCTTTCAAGGGAATCCTCGAACACCGGACGTTCCACGTTGTGCTTGTCAGCGCAGGGCATGGAACCGGCGTTGGGTCTAGCTCGCGTCCGGACGCAACGATTATGTATGATGGCAAACCCGCTTCGAAGAGCATTCAGCGAATGAGCTCCAAGAAGTAGTCGCCTGACTTCACCCTGTTTCAAGACCGCAGCGCTACAGGTGAGGTCTGGCAAAGTCAGCCCAAATTTCCGCGACCCCGGATCCAACATGAATGCACTGGTAATTCGCAATCCCGGAGAAGCTGCCATCGAACAGGTGCGCGAGCCATCCAAATCCAATGGCAGCGTGCTTTTGAAAGTTCGTATGGTTGGCCTCTGCGGGAGCGATCTGAATTCCTTTCGCGGATTGAACCCCATGGTTTCTTTCCCGCGCATTCCCGGCCACGAGGTCTCCGCAACAATCCTCGAAGGCGACTTCTTGGATAGCCGACTCAAAGTCGGCACAGACGTCGCTGTTTTTCCTTACACCAACTGTGGCAAATGCGCCTCCTGCCGGCGTGGCCGTCCAAACGCCTGTCAATTCAACCAGACGTTGGGCGTACAAAGAGACGGTGCCCTGACAGAACTCATCGTCCTCCCGCAGGAAAAACTGTATCCGGCGAATCTCGATACCAAAGAATTGTGCCTCGTCGAGCCTCTTACTGTCGGCTTTCATGCCGTTGCTCGCGGCCGCGTCACGGCGACCGACACCGTGGCCATTTTCGGTTGTGGCGGAGTCGGACTCGGCGCTGTGGCGGCCTCCCATTTTCGCGGCGCGCGCACGATCTGCATTGATGTCGAGGACCACAAGCTCGAACTCGCCAAACGCGCCGGTGCAAACTCCGCCATCAATACGCTGCGCGAGCCCCTCCACAAAGCTTTGCTGGATATGACAGATGGCTTGGGTCCTGACGTCGTCATCGAAGCCGTAGGCAATCCCACAACCTTTCGCGCAGCCGTCGAAGAAGTAGCCTTCACCGGCAGAGTCGTTTACATCGGCTACGCGAAAGAACCAGTCAGCTACGAAACGAAGCTCTTTGTCCAAAAAGAACTGGATATCTTGGGCGCCAGAAACGCCCAGCCCGACGATTTCCAGGCCGTTATCCAGCTTTTGGAAGCAGGGAAGTTTCCCGTCGACCAGGCAGTGAGCTTAATCGTCCCGCTCGAAAAAGCTCCGGAAGCCTTGCGCTCCTGGAGTGAAAATCCGTCGCAGTTTACTAAAATCCTCGTCTCTCTGGACTGAACACGATGAACACTGGCATAAGCGCATCAACCACGACCGTTAATCCTGCAAGCTCGAGTCGGGGGATGTTCCGCACGGCGGATGGCACCAACCTCGCCGTAGCTTTCATCCTTATCACCTCGCTCTTTCTTCTGTGGGGCTTTTGCAATGGGATGATTGATATCCTGAACAAACATTTTCAGGACACCCTGCATATCAACAAGGAACAGTCCGGCCTCGTCCAAGCTGCCAATTATCTCGCGTACTTTCTCATGGCAATTCCAGCCGGCCTGATCGCGAAAAAAATCGGCTACAAAGGCGGCATCCTCGTGGGACTCATCCTAATTGCCGGGGGCGCGTTCTGGTTCATTCCGGCCGTCAATATCGGCACGTATTGGGCATTCCTCCTGGGCTTGTTCGTGATCGCCTCCGGCATGACCTGCCTTGAAACCATCGCCAATCCCTACGCAACCGTTTTGGGTCCGCCGGAGAGCGGCCCAACTCGCATCAATATCGCGCAGACTTTTAACGGAGTCGGCTGGATTCTTGGGCCGATTGTTGGAGGGCACTTCGTATTTGCCGGCTCGCAAGGCGCAAACGCCAACTCCGGATTGACCGCGCCCTATTTGGGCATTGGTATTTTTGTTGCCGTGCTGCTGGTTATCTTTGTCCTGTCGCCAGTCCCCGATTTGCACGTGGTGGATGAAAGCCGCGGGTCGGGCTCCCAGCAAGGGCAGCTCAAACCCACAAGTTTGCAGCAGCTCGGCATCGCCGTCGCGCTAGCGGCCGTCTGCGGAGTGCTGTATTTCTTCATCGCTCCAATTTTGGGATTGTTCTGGACGCTAATCCATTTGAACGAAGCGTTGTTCCAGCCCACGAAATACGCCCTGTTGGTAGTTGCATTCGTCGGTTCCTTCTTGGTCGTCTCACGAAATTGGGACCTGTTCCGCCGCAAGCACTTTACGCTCGGCGTCGCCACTCAATTCCTATATGTCGCAGGGCAAACTGGAATTTTTAGCTTTTGCGTCAACTATGTTCTTGAGAACGCTTCCGGCGTCTCCCGCCTGCAGGCTTCGCAATGGCTCGGCGGCATCGGATTCGTCTTGTTTATGTTGGGTCGTTTGTGTGGCAGCGCGGTCATCAGTCAATTCCAGCCTCATCGCGTCCTGGCGCTCTATTCGGCCATCAATGTAGCGCTTGTTGCGATTACGATGGGCGGCGGCAAAGCGGGCTTATATGCCATGTTTGCTTCTTTTTTCTTCATGTCGGTTGGATTTCCCACGATCTTCGCTCTCGGTATTCGGGGTCTCGGCGAGCACACCAAGCTGGCCTCGTCTCTGATTGTCATGTCGATCGTCGGCGGAGCGATTGCTCCGCCGTTCATGGGCCACATCGCCGACCGCCACACCATGCGACTGGGATTTGTCGTTCCTCTCGTCTGTTTCGGTTTCGTCGCTCTCTATGGAATGATGTGGGCCAGTCTGAGCAAGAAAGATATCTTGTCCGGCACGGAATCGCACTGACCGGTGTTGCGGCAGTGCGATCTCGCCGGTAATTCCCTGACCGGAGGCAGAACTGTATGTTCACAAATCGTTTTCGAGCGACAGGAGTTCTGGTGGTGGCGCTGTTGCGGTTGCCTCCGCTGCAGGCGCAAAGCGCCACGGCTCCCACAGCGTCTCAGGATCCGGCGGCGATTGATCAAGCTTGGCAGAAGGCGAGCAACAAATACGACTCCGCGAGAGCAGCGCTTCTAAAGGATGTGGATAGCGTCAATCAGCAGGGGCCATTTCGTGCCGATTGGGAGTCTCTGCAGCAGTTTGAAGCGCCCGAATGGTACAAGGACGCGAAGTTTGGCATTTTTATTCATTGGGGCGCGTATTCCGTTCCAGCCTTCGGCAGCGAATGGTATCCGCGACTTATGTATGAGGCAGGTAGCAACGAATTTAAGCATCACATTGCGACCTACGGCGCTCAGGACAAGTTCGGCTACAAGGACCTGATTCCTATGTTCAAGGCCGAGCACTTCGATCCTGCGGCGTGGGCAGATCTGTTCAAAAAATCCGGCGCAATGTACGTCGTTCCAGTCGCCGAACATCATGATGGCTTTGCCATGTATGACAGCGGAGTCAGCGATTGGACCGCCGCAAAAATGGGACCGCACCGCGACGTCATCGGAGACTTGGGCAAAGCCGTCCGCTGAGTAGCCAGTTCGCCAATGCTTCACCGGATCAGCCAACAGCGCCTGCACGAGCTGCGTTCTGCAAAGCGGCGTGGAATTGCCTTATCGCGCCATCAAGACCAACATCGGCGACTCGCTCAACGTCATCATTCAGCTCGAACGCCGACCGGGCAGACGTTTTGTCTCGGAAGTTCTAGAAATTGGTGGCTACAGTGCCGACGCTGACCAATACAATCTGACTCAAGTTTTCACCGCTAACTAGGTTTACCAGTCCAATTTCCCCGTAATTTCAGGAGGACCCATGACCCTCGCGTCAAAATCCGTGTGCGACGAAGAGACCGTTAACAACGCTGAAAAGCTGGAGGTGCCAAACAATCAGATCCTCCTCGCTTGCATTCTGTTGGTACCAAAGGACGTGGCACCACTTTTGGCCCTCCTCAAGCAAGTGAATGGAAATTCCGGGCCATCTGCCACCGCGCAAATCGCTGACGTTCGCACGATGAACTCGCCACGGCCTCAATCTGAACCCTGGCTGGAACATCCTGAAGCAGCCGACTACCTCGGTGTGTCCAAGAGCACGCTCTACCGCTTCGCGTGCGAAGGAAGAATCGAGACCCGAAAGCTTGGAGGGCGATTGGAATATAGCCGTTTGACCCTCGATAAATTCAAAGAGCAACAGATTCGCCCCGCTCGGCGTCCTCGCAGTCGCGGTATAATCGCGCCGACGCTCGGCTCCGGCAAGTGAGAGGAGCGTCAGTGGGACTCTACAAGAAAGGTAAGTCGCGGTATTAGTGGATGTCGTACATGGTGGATGGCGAGCAATTCTGGGAGTCCACCAAAACAAGCTCAAGGAATGCGGCTCAGCAGATTTGGAAGAAGCGCGAAGCCGAGATTGCCTTGGGTAAATTCAAAGTCGGATGGCCTGGTCAGGAGATCACGTTCGAAGAGGTCTGCGATGAATTTGAAAAATCTCACTTCGCTGGAATCTCTGAGAACACGATCACAGGCTATCGAATCTATCTAGCACACCTGAAGCAGTTTTTTGGAGGACTCGTGCTGTTGAAAGTAACCACGAAGCTGATCGAAGAGTATCGCGATCATCGTCGGCAGCAACCCTCCGTTCGCTATAAAGGTCGCACCCTAAAGGGCGCTTCCGTCAATCGCGAACTCGAATGCCTCACGTGCGTGATGGACCTTGCAACACGCCGCCAGTACATCCCAGCAAATCCGGCTCGTGGAGTGAAACATTTCAACGAACTCCGCGAGCGGCCAGACAAACAAATGCTTACGTTGGATCAAGAGAACCGCATTCTGAAAGCGGCTCCTCCGCATCTTCGCGTGGGCATTATTCTGCTCGTCCAAACGGGAGGAAGGACTTACAGCGAAGGCTTCCGGTTGCGTTGGAATCAAGTGGATTGGGAGCATCGTCTCATCCGCTTGGGGAACGACGTGAAGACGCCGGGCTCTTCCGAACCACTTCCGTTAACTGATTTGGCTTATCGGGTTTTGAGCGAATGGAAAAAAGAATTGGGGTCTGATTCTCCTTTCGTTTTTCCTAGTCCGCGTAAACCGGATCGACCAATCACCACCGTAAAGACGGCGTGGAAGGCCACGCTAAGGCGTGCGGGCGTGCCGCATTTTCCAATCTACAACTTACGGCATGCTTTCTGTACGCGCCTAAGCTGGGTAGCGCCAGACGCTATGATTCAACAGGCCATGCGCCACACCAGCCCCGAGACAAAGCGCCGGTATCAACTCAGCATGGTCGAGCAAGTTCGAGAAGCAATGGAGAAAGCGAATCAGCGAGTGTATGGAGATCAGGGCACGATTCAGTGAATTCACATGACACTTACATGACACCTGACGCTTCAGAGACAAAACCTGAAAATCAGGTTCTGTAAGTTACTGAGAGAGAAGGAGAATTTGGCTCCCCGGGCTAGATTCGAACTAGCAACATTTCGGTTAACAGCCGTGAATTTAATTTAATCGCAAGTTGCCGGAGTCGAGCTTAACCATGGGAAATCAGCAAGTTCTGATCAAATCGGATTAGTCAGATTTTCCTTCTCTTTTCTTTCTTTGTTCGCTTTTTCGCATGGTTTCTCACCATTCGCATGACACCTATATGACACTGCGGTCTTTCGGGTAAAGACAGAATGCTTTAAATCCTCTGTTTAAGGCGGAAGAGGGCGGAGGTTTGCTAATTCACCCTGACCTGTTCGCACGGACCGATTTTCAATAGCGTTTGGCAAGCCAAGAGGAAATACGGGATAGAAGTGTCCAAAAAGAGAGCCGCGCGATTCTCAGAGTTTCTGGACTCTCGGCCAGGCGACGGCGGATGCGCGGAGCAAACTGCGTAACTGCCGACAGTCGCGCCGCCGCGATTTCGTTGGACGAAGCTTTGCAGATATTCACTCGGTGCCTCCTACTTCGTGGGGCGATCCGTCTCGAAGGGATTAGGTCCCCTCATCCATCACTTTCACGCGATCGATTCTTGAGTCGAGTATTCGCTTCACTGAGGCTGACCCAATGAAGTAGTATCCGATGTCGATCCCGTGCACACATAGGGAGTTTTTTGACGTGCCAAAAAGAACGCGAAAGCAGGGTATTAGAGTTGGACTAGCGGTTACCGCCGGCATACTGATGTTCGCGCTGCCTTGTGCGGCTCAGCAACTGACGAACGACGAGCTGTCCCTGACGGTCAACTCGCAGGAGGGATCGTACCAACTGTCTTTGCATGACGGTCAATCCGTGCTTCGGTCCCGTGTGGCAGCACAGGTTGGCCACCAATGGCTTCGCTCGAGCGATTACCCGCGGCACCAGGCTTCGGAGTCTAACTTTGAAGATGATCTCGGCTCTGGCCGAGAAGTCACAGTCACTTGCAGCGGACTGGACGGCAAACCCGATCTCGTTTACGTGCTACAGGTCTACAAACAGCGCCCTTACGGCACCGTCCAGGTAAAGGTACAAAACAGCGCGGGAAAGGAAGTAGCTGTGCAGGCCATTCGGAGCGTGGAGGCTGTGGGTGAGCCGATCCTCAATCTGCGTGGCGGTCAATCGGCTGACCGGGTTCTCTCCGACAGTTTCAGCGAGGATTGGCCGGACTTGGCTCTCTACGACCTCGGGGGAGTGCGCGACGGGATGCATCGCGGTGTAGGGAGCCAACTCATCTACAACCGGGAGAGCAAGCAGAGTTTATTTCTTGGCGCTCTCACATCAGACCGATTTCTGACCCTAATGCATCTGAAAGCTGAGGGTAGGGGGGCGAAGGCCAAAATAGTATCCTATACCGTTGAATCCACCGGAACCACGGAAATCCAGAAGGAATTCGATCTGAAAGATTCTCCCGTAGACGACCAGGTCGAATTGAGCCTTCCCGTTAAACCCGGGGAAGAAGTAGTTTCAGAGCGATTGATGTTCGAAGCCGGAGCGGATTACCACGATCAATTGCTAGCCTACGGTGATGCGGTTCGTCGTCTGCACCACGCGCGCGTCTCTAGCGAGACTCCCATCGGTTGGTGGAGTTGGACCGTCTACTATGGCGCCATCAACGAAGGCGAAGCCCTGACCAACGGCGACTGGCAAGCCGAACATCTGAAGTCATTAGGGTATAAATATTTCCAAATTGATGAAGGTTATCAGTATGCTCGCGGAGAATATGCAACTCCGAATGCGACACAATTTCCAGATGGTTTGCGGTTTGTCGGGCATCACCTTACCGGAGAGGGCCTGACATTCGGCTTATGGACCGCACCGTTTGAGGTGACAAGCCGGGCTTGGATCTTCGAGCACCACAAGGATTGGTTGGTGCACAATGCCAAGGGAGATCCGGTCCCCATTGGCGTCGTCTGGCACCAGAAGACGGATGTGCTTTACGCGCTGGACACCACCCATCCCGGAGCCCAAGAGTATATGCGGGAGACTTACAGGACACTCGCCCGCGAATGGGGGGTCCGGTTCATCAAACTCGACTTTATGGATACTACCGCGATCGAGGGTTACCATTACCGCCCCAACACCACAGCCCTCGAAGCCCAACGCATTGGACTCCAGGTAATCCGCGATGCCGTGGGCGAGGAGGTGATCTTGGATAAAGACGGAAGTCCCATGCTCAATCCAGTGGGGCTAGTAGATACGGGCCGGATCTCCGCCGATACGGGACACAGTTTTGAGAGAACCAAGAATGCCGCCTCTGGCATCGCTGCCCGCTTCTATATGCAGCGTAATTTCTTCGTCGATGATCCGGACGCCTTCAACGTAACCGCAACTCATCTCATGGAGCATGCGAACGAGAGGTCTTCGATCTCCCTGGGTGCGGCCGAGGCGTCGATCGCGCTGTCTGCAGTATCTGGCGGCATGTATGAGATTGGCGATGATATGCCGGTCCTCGGCTCAGAGAAGGATCGACTGGCGCTGGTTGAAAATCAAGAGTTGCTGAATATCGCCAAAGTCGGCCGAGCATCCACGCCGTTAGATCTGATGACCTACGAGCCGGAGGATGGACAGCCCAGCACTTTCTTCCTCCGGGAAGATCAACGGCAGGCCATACTGACGGTGTTCAATTGGACGAACACGGTACGCTCGCACGCGTTAAGACTGGCGGACCTCGGCCTGCCTGCCGGCCACGCGTTTGCGGCGACAGATGTGCTGAACCAGAATGAGACGGTTACGTTCGAGGGTGGCGCAGTGCGGCTGGAAAACCAGCCGCCCCAGTCGGTGAGGGTGATCAAGCTGATCGACAAGAGCGTTGCCGAGGCTGCCCCAACCGTGACGGTGCAGGCGCCCGCAGCGGCAAATACTGGTGAGACGATCATTCTTTCGGCGCTCCCGGCGCAGGCCGAAGTTGGCGGCGTGCCCGCAGTCGCATATCACTGGGACCTCGGCGACGGCACGACCGCGGATAGCCCCAGGGTATCTCATGCCTACACCAGTGCAGGGGAGTTCGCGATCCACCTTACGGTAGATGGAGTGGACGGGATACCCGCCCACAAGAATTTCTCCATCAGGGTAACCGGCAATTTAAGGGCGCACTCTAACCTTGCCGACAATCGACGCTTCGTAGAGCCAACTGACCGCTGATCAGCTCCGGAGGCAATGCGGTTGGGGCTAAATATCAAAGGCTAAAAGCATGCGATGAACTATTTGCAATGGGGAGCGGCGGTCGGGCATCCGGGAATGCTATCACGAGGACACCGTGGCACGAGTTTATGGATCGATCAGGCGGCTTTTGCCCGGCTGTCAACAAGGCTTCCAGTTGGGTATCGAAGATGAAGTATCCCCCCGCTGTGCGGGCTGCGCCTATTCCAAGGACCGTTGTGTATTTTTCAACTTAAAATGTCAACTCAAGGGTGCCGCTCGGTACTAGTGTGCTGTCCCGTAAATAACTGACCGAGACAATAGATGCGATTCTATTGATGTTGCAGAACTTAGACCGTGGAACTTAGCCAAGAAATTTCCGGGAAAGCACACTAGGAGCCACTTCTCCGGTTACGCGACGCAATATAAAAGGGCGCCGCTTGTGGAGTAGGTTTGAGTGCTCGCTCAATCGCTCCAGAGGAGGGACGCCCTTATGACCAGCAGTAAATATATCGGGATGGATGTGCACAAGGAAAGCATTTCGATTGCGGTCCGAAATGCTGTCGGCAAGATCGTGATGGAGTGCGTCATCGAGACCAAGGCCAGCACGATTCTGCAGTTTTTCGATGGGCTCCGCGGAGAGTTGCATGTCACGTTTGAAGAAGGCACGTGGGCCGCGTGGTTGTTCGACCTGCTGAAACCGCACGTCACAAAGCTGATCGTCTGCGATCCGCGACGGAACGCTTTGCTCCAGGATGGCAACCAGAATGATCGCGTCGATGCCCGCAAGCTATCCGACCTTCTGTATCTGAACAAGCTCAACGCGGTCTATCACGGGGATCACGGGCTGCGGACCCTGAAGGAATTGGGGCGAAGCTATCTGACGATCACTCGCGACCAGAGTCGCGTGATGTCTCGGATCAAAGCGATCTATCGCAGTTGGGCCATTCCGTGCAGTGGCAAGCAGGTCTATGGCTTGCGGCATCGAGTGGAGTGGCTCGCAAAGATCCCGGAACCAGGAGTGCATCGGCGGGCGGAGTTGTACTACCAGCAGCTGGATGCGCTGCGCACCTTGCGCCAGCAAGTGCGAAAAGACCTGCTCACCGAGAGCAAGAAGCACAAGGTGTGGAAACGGCTGTGTGCGATTCCGTCGATGGGTCCGATTCGCGCAGCAGAACTGTTGGGCATTTTGCAGACCCCGCACCGCTTCCGTACCAAGCGGCAGCTGTGGACCTATTGCGGTCTTGGTGTGGTGACCAGCAGTAGTGCCGACCATGAGGTTGCCAACGGCCAGCTGCGACGGAAGAAGAAGCATGTACAGATTCGCGGGCTGAATGAGAACTGCAATCACGATCTGAAGAACCTGTTTAAGGGGGCGGCGGTGGTGGCTTCGATTAAGCCGGGCCCGCTCGCAGAGTTCTACGCGGCTCTGGTGGCCAAAGGCATGCGGCCGGAGATGGCGCGGCTGACCTTGGCGAGAAAGATTGCCACCATTGTCTTGATTGTATGGAAGAGAGGAGTGTGCTTCGACGCCAATCATTTGAAACTACAAACAGCTTGAGTGTCTCTGATTGAGTCCGCTCCATCGCGGGGTATTTCTCTGGCGGTGGCCGTGGGGTTCTCGAGACACTCTGGTTCGAGAGCGAGTCTCAGCTGGTAAGTTAGGCGCTGCGTGCTTCGGGCAACCAGTCTCACAGCCGACCCTAGGCCCTCTCGGATAACCAGAAAAAGCTATAGGCGCAAAGTCTCTGATAGAACTATGGTCGCCAACTTGACCGCGGTTCGGCTTTGTTAGTTTCGGAACTGACCGGCCTCGTCGCCAATGAACGATGAAATCCGCTGGTAGAGAAAACCCCAACCGCTGGACCATAGCGTCCAGCAACCAAGCACCTAGTGCGGGCGCTCAGAACAGATCCTGCTCAATCAAGTGGGCTGTGAAGCAAGAAAACGTCCAGCCGTCGCAGACGTGTTTTTTCTTGACTTCTCCTTTTATAGAACTTACCAGGACTTACAATTGGTTGGTCACTGAAACATCAGTTCGAATCAGTTCGCCACATTATCCACGCGCCACTCTCAGGTGTTGCCCTTCATGTCGAACATCGAGAGTCGCTGCATGCACATTTGAATTGGATAAAGTATTAATTTGCGGTTACAAATCATGCTGTAACTACTACCAGTGTCCGAGACGGTCACTTTGCGTCATTATACCCAACAATTCACTCCTAAACCTGATCTGACCACACCTGACCACGGGACGCTGATAATACGGCGTCCTCCCACCTTCGTCCCCGACAATGATCCGGCATCCCGACCTGAAACTCTCGAAAAACTCAAACAAAGCTTGGATGGCATCATAGCTAGGACAAACTCCTGAACGCGTTTATCGCCGAAGTCGGGTACTAGCCTCCACTTTTCCGGTAATCCGACGCAATATAAAAGGGCGCCCCTTTTGGAGTAGGTTTTGAGTGTTCGGCTCAAACCTCTACAGAAAGGAGCGCCCTTTATGGATAGCGTGAAGTATATCGGGATGGATGTTCACAAGGAAACGATCTCGATCGCGGTTCTAAATTCCTCTGGCAAGCTGGTGATGGAATGCGTGATCGAAACCAAGGCCATCACGATTCTTCAGTTTCTCCAAGGACTGCGCGGAGAGTTGCACGTCACGTTTGAAGAAGGCACCTGGGCCGCTTGGTTGTATGACCTGCTCAAGCCGCACGTCACCGAACTGGTGGTGTGCAATCCGCGCAGGAATGCTCTGCTGAAAGAAGGCAGCAAGAGTGACCGCATCGATGCGCGCGAAGCTGGCCGAACTGCTGCGCGTCGAACCTGCTCAGCCGGTCTATCACGGTGAGCACGGCGTACGGACGCTGAAGGAGTTGGCGCGCAGTTATCTGACGATCAGCAAAGATCTGGCGCGGGTGATGACTCGCCTGAAGGCGATCTACCGCAGTTGGGGGATTCCCTGTGCGGGGAAGCAGGTCTATGCACCGCGCTATCGTGCGGAGTGGCTCGGCAAGATCAGCGAAGCCGGCGTGCGTCGCCGGGCGGAGTTCTACTACCAGCAATTCGATGCGCTGAGGTCGTTGCGCCAGCAAGTGCGGCGCGAACTGCTCGCCGAGAGCGAGAAGCACAAGGCGTGGAAATTGCTGTGCCAGATTCCTTCGATCGGGCCGATCCGCGCGGCTCTGCTGATCGCGCTGATCCAGACACCGCATCGCTTCCGCACCAAGCGACAACTGTGGACTTACAGTGGGTTTGGGATCGAGACGCACAGCAGTGCCGATCATCGTTACGTCCAGGGGGAGCTGAGGCGCCGAAGAAGCCAGTCTCGATTCGTGGGCTGAACCGCAATCACAATCACGATCTGAAGAATCATCTTCAAGAGTGCCGCCATCATCGCCGCCGACCAAGCCGGGACCGTTCCAGGAGTTTTACGCTGCGCTGGTGGCCAAGGGAATGCGGCCGGAGATGGCGCGTCTGACGCTGGCGCGCAAGATTGCAGCGATCACTTTGATCGTCTGGAAGAAAGGAGTGCACTTCGACGCCAAACATCTGAAACCACAAACAGCTTGAGTGTCTCTGGGAATCCGTTCCATCCCTGGGATTCTTCCCGGCGGTGGCCAGTCGGGTTCTTGAGACACTCGGGTTCGAGAGCGAGTCTCAGCTGATTAGTTAGGCGCTGCGTGCCTCGGGCACCCAGTCTCACAGCCGACCCTAGGCCCTCTCGGATAACCCGAAAAAGCTATGGGCCACGAGTCCCAGATAGAACCATGGTTGGCACCTGACAACCGTTCTGCTTGTTGGTCTCAGAACGGACTGGCTTCGTCGCGAAGAAGCGATGAAAACCGCTGGTAGAGAAAACCAAACCGCCGCGACCGCAGCTGCGCAGCGTACCGAGCATATGGGGCGGAAGGCAAGAACAATCCTGCTCAATGACGTGGGCTGGAAAGCAAGAAAAACTCCGGCCATAGGAGAAGTGTTTTTTCTTGACTTCACCTTTATAGAACTTACTCAGGACTTAGCCCAATGGTCCCGGGCGTTTGCTTAATTCGGAATCAATAACCTCTTCGGTTACACGCAAACGGTTTAGCCGGAAACCTCATTCCCAAACCAAGCACCGGAGGGTTGCGGCGCCTTTTGAAACCAAGAGCCGAATGGAGCTGTGGAAATTTACCTTGCGTTTATGTCCAGTCTGTCAAATTTTAAGGTAACGACGGGTAGGTACCTCGATTTGAAATATGCTGGCAGCGCGAAAAAAGTTCTAAAGAATAATTTTAAACATAAAGGAATGGGTCTGAGACCAATTTCCTGGAACTTTTTTTGTGCCAGAAAGCATGGGCAAGTGTAGAAACCCCTTCATCCCTAGCGACTGGGTTTCTAGGCGTGCCGCCAACTCCAGGGCCTTTCCTTTTTCTGGGACTAATTGCGAAAAACAAGCAACTTAGTTGAACTACCCAGCTCGTGAATTTTAGGAGGTAGTTGAATGTCCACACGAATGAATTCGTGCAGTTCGATTTTAGATTCGTTGCTCTCATTCTTCTTTTTGGTATCCCTTTTTGTTCTTATATGCCCAGTAGGTAGTTATGGACAGGCGGCCTCGGCAAGTGGTCGTCTGGAAGGATTGGTGCTGGATCCATCGGGCGCGGCGGTACCCGGCGCGACGGTAATAATCACCAACAAGAAGACTGAGATGTCCACAACCCTGAAAACGGATGAAGACGGGCGTTTCGTAGCTCTCTATCTATCTCCAGGAATCTACGAGGTTTCGATTGAGAAAGAAGGATTCCAGAAACAGGTGCTGCAGGATACGGCCGTGGCGGTCGGTACGACTACGACGCTGCATCCTCATTTGACCGTAGGGAAGATAGAATCTTCCGTCACGGTGAACGCATACACCGTCGCCGTCGACGCGACACAATCATCTCTTGGAACAGTGGTTGATGATCAGAGCATCCAATCTTTGCCGCTGAACGGTCGCAACTTTACGGACTTTGCACTACTGACCCCCGGAGCGACGACTGACGGTGATTTTGGGATGATCAGTTTCAACGGTATCGCGGGTAACTTCAACAACTACACTGTGGACGGCGGAAATAATAACAATGCGTTTTTCGCGCAACAGATTGGGCGCACAAGCATCCCATTCCAGTTCAGCGAGGATGTGATCCAGGAATTTCAGGTGACCAGTACGGGATACGAAGCTGAGTTCGGACAGGCCGGCGGCGGGCTGGTCAACTCCGTCACAAAAAGCGGCGGCAACATGGTGCATGGAGACGGGTACTACTACATACTAGACTCGGCATTCAGCGCGAACGATTCCATCAACAATAGCCAGGGTATCCCTAAGCCTTCAAATCGGCGGCAACAATTCGGGGGCACAATTGGGGGCCCCATCAAGAAGGACCGGCTTTTTTACCTTGCCAACTATGAGGGACAGGTGCGCAACGAACCCCTGACGGTAAACAACGCCCCTGCCTATGTTGGTGTGTCACCGACCTTCTATCAGGATAACCCGGATATCGCGGCTCAGGTCGCGGCTGCTTCGGGCTCATTTCCACGGAGCTTTAACCAAAATACGGCGTTCGGAAAAATAACGGGAAATTTCAACGACAAGAATTCGTTTGCAGCAACTTATAATTACCAGCGCTACCGCAGCCCGCATGGCTACTTCAACACTCCGACGTCAACGGGAGACGGGCTTGCACTTACAGATGGGGCGACGAGCCAATTTTTCCAGTTTTCGGTCCAGACCGCACTGAGCAATTCGAGCGTTAACGATTTCCGATTTCATTTCGGCAGTGACTATCACTTCGATCTTCCGCCATCAGCGGTGACTTCACCAGCGGTAACCATCCAGAATCCTGACAGTGGCTTTGTTTTTGGGGGCGCTCGCTTTCAACTCGCCACAACCGACAAGCGCTACCAATTTGTAGACACATTTACGCGTGTAATGGGCCGGCATACGGCAAAATTCGGCGTGGACATCAATATCAACCATGATTCGGACTACTTTGTTTATGGACCTAAGGGAGAATATCGCTTCGGTGGAATGACCGACGTAGCCACGGGAAACTTCCAGCTCTATCTTCAGTCATTCGGCCAAACGACCGCACTGTTCACTGCTCCCACTTACTCGTTGTTCGCCCAAGACCAATTCAGAGCAACGCGACGCTTAACATTAAATTATGGCCTGCGATACGACTTACAAGTGCTCCCGCAGCCAAAACCCTGCAATCAGGATTATGTGGCAACCTGTCACATTCCCTATAGCAAAAATATGCTCTCTCCCAGAGTGGGATTTGCATACTCACTGGATTCAAAGAGCGCGACCGTTGTCCGCGGCGCGTTCGGTCTTTTCTACATACAGACAGATCTTCTGGACGTTTCGACAGCATCCATTTCCAATGGAGTCAGCCGACAATTTCTTGTTGTCGTGGGTCCGGCTTTTGGGAACACCAGTCCCCTCGTGACATACCCGAATAGCCTTAGTTCGTTTCCGTCCGACGCCGGAGGATCACCTTCCATAGTTATATTTTCACCGAACTATCGCAACCCTTACGTTGAACAGGGTAACGTAGCCGTGGAACACCAATTCGGCTCGAGCACAACTCTGAGCGTAGGCTACGTATACAGCCACGGTTTGGCATTATTAGGGAATTCCAACGGAGTTACGCGCCAGGCTAACGGCAATTTTGGCCTGGATTTAAACCTGGTGCCTCCTGATCAGCAACCAGCGTTTGGAGGATCGTACGCAACAGCGACGGTGACCTTACCGAATGGCAAAACATATGTCACACCCGACTTCAGTGCGATTGATGGATATACGAATCCGAATTTTGGAACAATCAACGCCGTGGATAATTCAGGTCACTCCGTTTACAACGGTTTGTTGATTTCGCTGCGCCACAACGAAAAACAATTTTCGGGGTCGGTGGCGTACACTTATTCGCACGTCACGGATCAAGGGACTGGCTACTACAATCAGTTCGATCAGCCAGCACAGAGGGGACCTTCACAGCTCGACCAACCGCAAAGGTTTGTGGCGACCGGTGTTTGGACACCGACACAACACTATCTCAACGGGTTCCAATTTGGGGGCGTCCTGAATTTTGCCAGCGGCCGGCCGTACACGGCGGTGTTTGACAACCCAGAGGTGAATTTCTCGATGGTACCAGGCGAAAAATACAATGGATTTCGTGGACCGGGAGTAAGTAACGTGGATCTTAATTTGTCACGAACGTTTCAGATTGGAGAACGTTACCGGTTGAAGTTTCTAGCGGAAGCATTTGACATTTTCAACCACGCAAATTTTCAGCAAACCAGCCTGGACAATGTCCAGTACACGCTGACACAACTAGACGACAGCGGGGTTAATAACAGCAACTGGACCGCCGCTCCCAATCCCCATTTCGGCAGCCCTCTGGCGATGGTGCCGCGATTCGGGGCGAGAAGCTTCCAATTTTCAACGCGATTTTATTTCTAAAAAAACTCTGAGAGGGTGACTCTCATGCAAAGTTGGGTTCGAAGACAGTCCGAATCGACTACTTCAAGCCGTCCTGCCAAAACAGGCGACCCTCAAGAAACAGATCTCAGAGCGAGGATTCGAGCGGCTGTTTTCTTTCATCGAAAAAAAACAGTACTGCCGAGCACGATAACGGAGCAATTCCCTACGAACTCATCGGGGAATTGACACGGCATCTGCTTTCCTCGTTCGAATATGACAAGGTGCAGCCAAACTACGCGGTCCACCCGAAGAAGTTTCAGGTCTCGGCGGAATCAGTACGACCTCCGACCTGTGCATTTCCGCTTGCATTTCGGAAAGTCGAAGCGGTGAGGGATTTGTGTCCTCAGAATCCCGTCAATCTCTACCCCAGGATCTGCAATTGCCGAGGGTATTTCTCTTCAGCCGAACTGGGTGTATCACTTTTACCCAGTCCATACCTATAGAGTACCTAGCGATGAACAGGAAGTTTCGGATTCGAGACAAAGTGAAGGTTGTCGCCATGTCCCCGTGACGTATCCGCCCGGCGTGAAGGATGAGCTTGGCACCGAAAAGCTATTCAAAAAGCATGCTTGTAAAGGTCTACACCATTCGAGGATTCGATAGATATGGAAACGTGCAACTTTAACCGAAGTCATTAGACACCGTGTGGGTCGAGCCGGAATTTCTGAAACTCCGTGCTAGAAAACGCAGACCAAGATGAAAGCTTTCGCGTAGGTCCTGATTAACGCGCAAACCGGGTGCGCCGTGAAAAGGAGGTGGTCCACAGCGGGAGTTAATCCCGCCCGGGAACTGGTTCGCTCCACCCGGTAGCAATCAGAGCAGCAGTGGAGGCAACGAAACTGGTGAAGCCTCTGGTGCAGAGGGTCGCGAAGGCGACTTGGCGAGCGTGCAGGCCGTAACGTGAGTAAACGCGGAGCAGGCCTCGAAAACAGTAATGCAGGAGCCGACCCGCCCCGGTTTCGGGGAAGGCCGAAGCTAATGGAATCGTACGAGCGAACAAGTTCCATCCGACCTGCCGGGGTATTAGCGACGGCATGCAAGCAAAGTGGACCATGCGCAACACGGGAAGTCCCAGCGGTGATTGCAGTATGAATCAACTGGCAGCTCGTGAGAGAAAGGCCGGGCCGACTGGGATGGCGGAGAGGCTCGTAGTACCGACGAAGCCGGGTAACTCCGGTGGAGGGAAGGGGCCTCAGTTGAAGGCGGACGCAAGAAGCGACGACGGAACGGGAGATTGGCGATGAGCCTGACAACTCCCGCGTTGTTTCCAGGAGTTGCAGACGGCGTCACATGTAATGGCTACGGCGATTGCGTGAGTCTTCTCCGAGAGCCGGATGCGGCAAATCCGCACGTCCGGTTCGATGAGCGGGGTGTAGAAACGGAAGCATGGCGAGGCTAGTGAGGCACCGACAGACGAAAGGGTTGGAAACCGATAGGCTCCACCTAAACCACCGCGCCACACCTCGACTCCACAGATGTGGGTACTAGTGTAGTGTCCCGGAAATTTCTTGGCTAAGTTCCACGGTCTAAGTTCTGCAACATCAATAGAATCGCATCTATTGTCTCGGTCAGTTATTTACGGGACAGCACACTAGTATCCCCTTCTCTGGTAAGCGCGTTTACCGGGACTTAGGCGATTGCTTCCGGTTTGCCCACGTTTGCCCAATTTGAAAGAATCTATCTCTAGGCCATGGCAGTGTTAGCCTGACCCGCCTGTCGACATGATTCGACGCTGCTTTCCCCGGAGAGGCGATCTGTTTGGCTATACTCCGTCAAGACTTGCCGGGGTTGCAATTCGGATTTTCGAGGCATCCGGTTTTCACAAAAACCCAGCAAGTTTGCTGTCAGCAGGATTCGTCGGCGTAATGCAATGGCAAAGCCGTCGTGTACTTAATGGTCTCCATGGCAAAGCTCGATGTCACATCGTAGAGGTCGGCGGCTTTAATGAGGCGTCTGTATACGTCGTCGTATGCAGCGATGTTGGGCACGACAACGCGGAGCAGATAATCCACGCGTCCGCTCATGCGATAAAATTCCACTACTTCCGGAATCTGCGCGGCCGCCTTGCAAAATTTGCTCGCCCATTCCAGGGAATGCTGATTGGTTCGAATGCTGACGAACACATTTACACCCGCATTGATTTTGACTGGGTCAATCAATGCCACGCGGCGCCGGATAACTCCATCGGCGATCAGCTTTCGAATACGCCGCCAACACGGAGATGGAGATATGCCTGCCCGCTCTGCTACTTCGGCTACGGGCATCATGACATCCTCCTGCACGCATTTGATAATCTTTAGGTCGATCTGGTCCATGGCAAATAATGCCTCCTTTAAGCGAACAAGCGGAACGAAATTGCAGACCGGTCTCTTTTTGCGATTAAGGTACAAATCTGTTGGCTATAACTTACTTCTAAGGCGAATGTCATTCGCCGAATTCTCGGACTTCCGCCTGAAGGCTAACCCAGGCAAGTGCGCCCGTTAGCGTAAACCTTCATTTCGCCATACTCTCCCAAGGAAAAACGCCGCCTCCCATTGCACTTACTCGCGTCGATGAACCTCGAAGAAATCCAGATCACTCAGCGTGGTGCCCCGAAAGATTCTCCACGATCCATTTGACTTACGCTGATGGGAAATTCGCGAAATCTTACAACTTTGATATTTTATGCCAATAAAGAGCTTTTCTGTGGTATATAATATCAATATTTGGACAGTAGCGACCCGATTTCGCAATTTTATTTACTTGGATCCGTGATATTGTCCGCCCCACACTCGACGTTGGGGAGATGTTTTAATGCTGCGACTGTCATTCACCGACCACCCTGCCTCTGTCGGGGAATCTTACGGTGAGCATTTCCGATCCGCATGTGGCTTTTCAGCGAGTATGATTTGCGGCGGACTCGCTTGCCTCGTCCATGCAATTTTCCCATTTTTGTTCGTTACGACTGGTTCTTCCGCGGTTCGCAAACTTTACGAAAACATGGTGATCAAGCGTGTTCGCATTTCTGTCGATGGGACACGCGAGCCAGCCACGCTGCCGATGAATGTGATTGGGAAGGACGACGTTCAGCAAAATGCTGCTTCAGCTGAGAAACGGCAAACGAAGGACTGACGCATGCAGATGCTCCGTATTTGCGTTGTTTTTCAACAAGGGACGATCTTGAAGCGAAGTATATTTTGGCTAGTCGCTGAAAAACCGATTTGAATGACCGCAAATCAGGTTTGCCAGCGACTGCCTAGCGCCGCAGACTGGGGCCACTCATCTCGGGGCTCAAGGTTCGGGGGGGCAAAGTCCGCAAAGTCTCAGGGGCAGTTTCTGCATAGTTTTGGTTGGGCCAGGGGATTTCATCTCGCGTGTGGAGGGGAGAAGCATGAATTCTAAAAATTGTACGCGAAATTTGTACGGGCTCGTTTCATTCCTGGTGGTCCTCGCACTTCTTTTCCCAAATAGTTTCCCAGCGAACGCTCAAGTTGCTGGCGGCACAATTCTAGGCAAAGTTACCGATCCAAGTGGTGCGGTTCTTGCCAATGCTGAAATCACGATTAAAGACGTTTCCACGGGTGTCGTGCGCAACGTTACCAGCAACACTGCTGGATTCTATATCGCACCAAACTTGGCGGCCGGCCAGTACGATTTGAGAATCTCTGCGCCAGGATTTTCTGTCGGCACCGTTTCCAGTGTTACTTTGCAAGTCGGCGCCGAGCAAAACATCAACATTGTTCTCAAGGTTGGCTCGGCCAGCTCTTCTGTCGAAGTAACAGGTATCGCCCCTGGCGTCGACACCGCTACCTCAAGCATCAGCGGTGAAGTCAATGGAACCACCATCCGAGAGCTTCCGCTGAACGGACGCGATTGGTCGCAGCTTGCCACATTACAACCAGGCGTAAATCAGGTTCGCAACCAGGCAGGCATTGGTGGCGTGGGGTCGGCGGACGTCGTCAGGGGCGCCCGCGGCTTCGGAAATCAACTCGCAGTCTCTGGCGCGCGTCCGAGCGAAAATAACTATCGACTCGATGGCATCAGCTTCAACGATTACACCAATGGTGCTCCTGGCGGTGTGCTGGGCATTCTCTCCGGCGTTGATGCTATCCAGGAATTTTCCGTCTTAACGACGAACTATTCCGCCGAATATGGCAAGACCGCAGGGGGTGTTATCAACGCGATCACAAGGATGGGTACAAATCAATTCCATGGAAATCTCTATGAATTTCTGCGCAACAGCGCACTTGACGCGAGGAATTTCTTCGATGGCCCTAGCGTTCCCCCGTTCCGCAGGAATCAGTTCGGTGGCTCGATTGGAGGCCCGATCGTTAAAGACAAAACATTCTTTTTCTTCAACTATGAAGGCTTGCGCCAGTCGCTCAGCAGCACCCAAGTGAATACGGTTCCTTCCGACGATGCGCGTATGGGAATCCTATCAACCGGAAATGTCACCGTTGATCCAGCGGTCGTTCCATACCTCCAGTTCTGGTCACCGCCGAACGCTGGACTTAATCCTGGTGGAGACACGGGGCAGTTCAGGGTGGTAACCAAGCAGCCCGGCACCGATAATTTTTATACCGCGCGTGTGGACCATAATTTCTCTTCCAAAGACACCCTTACTGGTAGCTTCTTCTATGACAAGACTGAGCTTTCCAACCCCGACCCGCTGAACAATGAAACATTTTTTAACAGCAACTCACGTACCTTTGTGAGTCTGGAAGAAACGCACATCTTCAGTCCCGCGGTCGTAAACTCCGCCCGCTTTGGATTTAGTCGCAACAGTGCCGATATCTTGACGGGGCCAGGTAACAATCCTCTTGCCACTGACACCTCACTGGGTTCTGTCCCCGGTCAGGCGGCGCCTTTCCTCATCGTTCCAGGAATCAGCGTATTTTCGGGAGGCGTTGATGGATTTCCAAACTTTACATTTGGCTGGAATTCTTTCCAAGGCTATGACGACGCGTTCATCACCCGCGGCACTCATTCCATCAAGTTAGGCTTCGCCGTGGAACGCATGCAGTCCAATAACTTGTTTCACTTCTTCGACAACGGCCGCTTCTTTTTCCCGTCTCTTTCCGCATTCTTAACCAATCAGCCTCTTGTGTTTGCTGCCTCGATTCCAACTGCCAACTCGCCGCGCGGGATTCGAGAAACACTGTTTGCAGGCTACGTACAGGATGATTGGCGATTGCGACCGAATTTGACTCTAAATATCGGCCTCCGTTACGAAATGACCACCATTCCCACTGAAGTCAACGGTAAACAGGCTTCGCTCAAGACCATGACGGATTCGCAAATCACCGTCGGTGCTCCCTACTTCAACAACAACCCGACTGTGAGGAACTTTGAACCAAGGATTGGATTCGCATGGGACCCTTTCCACGACGGAAAAACTTCCGTGCGCGGCGGATTTGGGATGTTTGATGTGCTTCCGTTGCCCTACGAGTTGTTGATCATCTCTTCCGCGTCCGCCCCGGTTGGACAAAACCTTAATTTCGGCGGCCTGCAACCTGGCGACTTTCCAACTGCTGCGTATGACAAAGCCATTGCAACGTGCTCAACATCCATCAGCCTCGTCTGCTACCGGACCGCGTATATCGATCCTAATCCACCTCGCAGCTATGTAATGCAATGGAATTTCAATATCCAGCGCGAGATCGCTCCGCAAACATCGCTGACCGTAGCCTACGTTGGGTCACGCGGCGTCCACCTTCCTTTCCGCTCCGACGATGCAGATATCGTCCTGCCTACTAGTACCAGCGCGGGGTATCTTTGGCCCACTACCCTCGGTACCCAAGTTAACCCCAATGTAGGCAGAATCGACCGTCTGAGTTTCGATGCGGATTCCTACTACAACGCCCTACAGATCGGGGTCGAGAAGAAGATTAGCCATGGCCTCCAAGTTCAGGGATCCTTTACTTGGGGCAAGAGTCTGGATACCGGCTCGTCTACGATTGCGGGCGATCAGTTTTCCAATTCACCCTCCAGTCTCCCCGTTTATTTCGCGCCGAGCATCAGGAGAGGCCCGTCTGACTTCAACCTTGCGCGGTATCTGTCTATCAGCGGTACCTGGGACATTCCTGGACCCAAATCAAAAACCGGATTCGTCGGCTGGGCCACCAATGGTTGGCAGATCGGTGGTGTGTTGCAGGCTAGCTCCGGCGCCCCCTTCACCGTGCTGATCGGTGGCGATCCGCTCGGCATGGGAAGCACCGACCCTTGGGCCTATCCGTCTCGGTTGTCGGGTCCTGGTTGTGGCTCACTCGTGAATCCGGGCAATCCGAACAATTACATCAAACTTCAATGCTTCGGCCTGCCACAATCCACGCCGGCCATCGCAGCTCAATGCGTTCCTTATTCCACCGACGCCAATAGCTGTTCCAATCTTCTGGGCAACCTCGGACGCAACGCTCTCACGGGTCCCGGCTTGATCAATATGGATTTTTCATTGTTTAAGAACACCCGGATCACCAAAATCTCAGAGACGGCGAACTTGCAGTTTCGAGCTGAGATGTTCAATATATTTAATCACACGAACTTCGCTCCTCCACTGGACAACAGCACCCTGTTCAACCAGGATGGCACCACCGTGGGCAACGCGGGTTTCATCGACGTTACTCAAACGGCGTCCCGGCAGATTCAATTTGGACTCAAACTGATCTTCTAACTCTCAGCGGTCCGGGGTCGGCTCACATTTCTCTGTGCCCCAGCTCTGGCATCGCTCCCTTAATCAACTTGGTCTAAAATCGCCCATGGTTTCTCCGATCAGTGAAAGGATTGCGGCGCGTATTTGGAATTTATCTTAGAAATTTCAGGACAAACCCATGAAGAAATTACGAGCCTTGTACGTATCGATTGTAGCCTTGTTGACGCTCAGCGCTGCGACCGCTATCTATGCGCAGACCACTGAGGAGCCGCCACCTGCCGGTACCCCGGTGACAATGGCCGTGTATTATAAAGTTCCCCCGGGTAAGCGCCTCGAGTGGCTTACCCTTTACCGCAAATATCACTACCCGGTGATGCAGGAATTCGTAAAGAGGGGAATCCTCAAGAGCGTAAAGATTTATCAGCGCCGTTTCCGCGCTGAAACTCCCGCCTGGGATTATGAAGTCATCCTCATCTGGCGCGACTGGAGCGCCCTTGAAGAAGGCCACTTGAAGGAACCCGGCATTATTCGTGAGTTGTATCCTGATTTTTCCGAATACGAAAAAGCCGATCAGCATCGGTTTGAACTCCAGACTGATGTCTGGATTGATATCCTCGAAGAAGTGGCAGGGAAATAAACGCCGGTCCACAAGGTCAGGGCTGTCACTAGCGGTTCGACAACCGCAGTACAGACCAGATTGAGCCATGGAGGTGGAGAAGTGAGACGAATTCTACTACTTGCAGGAATTTTACTGCCTTTGGCTGCTTTTGCTCTGCCTGATTCAACCCAACCGTTGCGGTTTCTACGAGAAGTTGTCATGCCGGACGTTCCCAAGGGGCCGTACAGCGACCACCTTGCCATCGATCTACAATCGCACCGTCTGTTTGCCACTCCGCAGGCGCAGAAAAGCGTGCAGGTGATTGATTTCATTACAGGCAAGCTGCTCCACACAATCAGCGGAATCGGCAATCCTCATTCCATTCTTTACCGGCCTGATCTCGACCAGCTTTACGTGACCGACGGGGAAGCCGGATTGCTGCGAATCTATACTGGCAAAGACTACAAGCAGCTCGACGCCATCGCCGATCTCCCAGACGCCGATTCCATCGGCTACGACGGAACCACGAAGTATCTCTATGTCACTAATGGCGGCAAGGTCGCCAAGTCCGACAGCTCTCTGCTCAGTATAATCGACACAACCACTGCTAAGCGTCTAGGGGACATCGTACTCCCCGCCCAGAGCCCCGAAGCAATGGCCTTGGAAACCAAAGGTTCGAAAATATACGTCAACCTGATGGACAAGAACAAAATTGCTGTGGTCGATCGTAATAAACGGACGCTGGTTGCCACTTGGCCCGTCACTAAATGCAAGAAGAATATTGCCGCAGCCCTCGATGAGGGCCACCACCGCTTGTTCGTCGGTTGCCGCGATACAGAGACCGCCGGTACTCTCGATATTTTCGACACCGAAACCGGTAAAGAACTGGAAGCGGATCCACTCGGCGGCTGGGTGGATTACATCGCCTATGACCCAGCTTCTGGGAGGATCTATGCCTCTTGCGGCGCACCCATTCCTGGGGGAGGCTCCATCTATGTATCCCAGTCAAATGCGGATGGAAGTTACTCGCTTCTTTCCAAAACTCCCACCGCCCCGCGGGCAAAGACTGCGCTCTACGTTCCGGAGATCAAGCGACTTTTTGTTTCCGTTCCGCACTTTGAAGAAGATGCCAGAATTTTGTTCTTCCAGGTTGATTGACGTGCGGATTTCGACAAAGTTGCACTCGAAGAGTTTGTGTTTTTCGGATGTTCATGTTGAATAAAAATTTACATAGGAGAACATAAAATGAGGTTTCGCATACTCTCAATGCTCTTGGTTGCCTTTTGTTTGCTTGCACTCCCAGTTGAACGCGCGGGATTACGCGTGGCTAAGGCGCAGACACCCACGGGATATTCCGGCGGCACCGTCACAAACGCCAGCTTCTATCGCATTGCTCCTGGCCATTTGGAGGAATGGCTCGCCCTCTACAAGAAATATCATTACCCCATCATGCAGTACGAAATTAAGCAGGGCCTCGTCAAAAGCGAAACGATGTACAAGCGCGGCATTCACGAGCTCTCGCCTGCCTGGGACTATTGTGCTGTTATCGTCTATCGTGATTTGGACGCCGAAGTTGAAGTCCAGAAAGAACGCGCACAGGTCATGAAGGCCGTCTTTCCAAATACCGCCGAGTTTGAACAAGGCGACAAAAAGCGTTGGGAACTCATCACCGAACATTGGGATGAGAAGCTCATAGAAGTGCCACTTCAGTAAAATCCTGCCAACTTCTCCGTGAGCGCCCGGCAGAAGTCGCACGGTTTCTGCCGGACAGTCGCCACCCTAGCTATACAGCCGCAAGCTTGCGGGCCGAGGGTTGTCAATCCGCTCGTCGTTCGGCCGAAATCTGGTTGCCCGAGTTTGGCACCAACTACCGCCAACCGCCGAGGTTCGTGAGCAGTTGTTGAGTCATTCAGAATGCCTCGATCTATACGTATTTTCATCTAATCTGAGGGATCGCCATTGGGAATTAGAGCCTCAGGGAACGCAACAAATTCTGGAGCGCACCACGCCGTCGCCGCCGGTCTTCTCGGCTGGACACTCGACGCATTCGACTTCTTTGTGGTTGTCTTTCTGTTCGACGCCCTTTCCCGACAATTTGGAGTATCCAAGAGCCAGATCGTTCTCACGACCACCATCACTCTCGCCATGCGCCCCCTCGGCGCGCTCTTCTTCGGTCTGCTCGCCGATCGTTACGGTCGCCGCATTCCGCTCATGGCAAATGTGGTCTACTTCTCGATTGTCGAACTCCTCTGCGGCTTCGCACCCAATTACACTTGCTTCCTCATTCTTCGCGCACTATTCGGCATTGGTATGGGTGGTGAGTGGGGGGTCGGCGCATCGCTAGCCATGGAGGCAGCGCCGGTAAAACTTCGTGGCATCCTCAGTGGCATTCTGCAAAGTGGCTACTCACTCGGCTATCTCCTCGCCGCCATAGCAACACGTTTCATTCTTCCCCTTTGGGGATGGCGCGCCATGTTCTGGATTGGAGCTCTCCCTGCGCTTCTCGCGCTTTACATTCGTTCTAAAGTTCCCGAATCCGAAGCCTGGAAAGAAAATCACGCTGCAAGTACCTCTCAGATACTCAAAACCATCGCCACCAATTGGAAACGGTTCGCATATCTCACAATCCTTATGGCTTTCATGATGTTTCTCTCCCACGGCACACAAGATCTTTATCCCGATTTTCTCCAGGAGGTGCACAAAGTATCTTCCACTGCCTGCGCCAATATCGCCATCATCTACAATATCGGCGCTATTGTGGGGGCCATCCTTTTTGGCCAGCTCTCTAAGTTGCGGGTCGCCGCAAAAGCATGGTTGCCGCGCTCGCACTCTCCCTGGCCGTCATCCCCCTGTGGGCTTTCGGAGGTACTCTCGCTGTTCTAGTCGTTGGAGCTGTCCTCATGCAGACCGGTGTGCAGGGAACTTGGGGCGTCATTCCAGTCCACCTCAACGAAATGTCCGCCGATTCGGCACGCGGCTTAATGCCGGGCCTCACTTACCAAATAGGAATCCTGTGCGCAGCCCCCACCAATACAATCCAATACGCGCTGCGCAACCGCGTTGGCTATCAATGGGCCATTGCTTCCTTCGAAATCGTCACTATTCTCGCCCTCTCTCTCCTCCTATGGAAAGGCCAGGAACGCCACAGCCATGCTTTTATCGACCCACATCCTGTGAAATCGTCTGCTGGTTCCTAAAGAGCGAACTTGCTAAGTTGCGGCAAGAGGGCGAAGAAGCGGAGCGTCAGTGGACGGAAGCGCTAAGCTCAGCGTGATATGGTCGTCGCACTCCTAATCTCGAATGGTTGTGAAGCCCGGTCCCAAGCCGGGCTTCTCTTTTAGGGAAATCTATTGCCACCGACTCTGCGTGGTGCAAGAATGCCGCTGTTCGTTGCCGTATCACCCCAGAATGTGATGCGCAACAACCCTCAAAGTCCGGTAGATTAATCTTGCTATTCTTAGATTCTGTTTGGCATTGGATTCTCCCGTTCTTGCCCAAAAGAAGAGATCAATCCGTTTGGAATTTAGGCTTTCCGTTTTGTATTCACCTTGAGTTGCCAAAGGCGAAACTCCAAGAAAAGCGTATTCTCAAAATAGAATAACATTGGCGGCACGAGAGCATGCGAATTGAAGATGTCAAGGCGGTCGTGGGTGACCTCCGATGGATGTCCTTAGAGCAGGCCAGAACTATCCGGGATCATGTGTCGAAATTTGATTTACGCAGGATTCTCGAAATTGGATTCATGCACGGCGTTTCTACTTGCTACCTCGCTGCCATAGCGAATGAGACTGTTGGACGTGTAACCTCCTGTGACCTGCCGACTTCCGCGGATTTGCATCCAACAGCGGAGCAATTGCTAGAACGATGTGGCCTTCGTAATTTGGTTGAACTACATCGAGACTCCGAAGGTGCGGAATGGCGGATGATGAAATTCATTCAAAATCGGGCAGAATTCGATTTCATTTACATCGACGCTGCCCATACGCTGCAATCGGCGGGCTTCGAGTTTTTCCTTGCCGAGAAACTGCTTCGGGTTGGAGGTTGGATTCTGTTCGACGACCTTGATTACATTCTCGAAGAACAATCGCATGCTCATCAACCTTGGGCCCAGCGAATGACGAAGGAACAACGACAAACTGCGCAAGTTAGGATGGTCTGGGAATTCCTAGCAAAGCCGCATCCGCATTTTAGCAACTTTATCGAGCAAGACTCCTGGGGATGGTGCAGGAAGACAAGCCTGTAATCGGTCCAAAATCATCAGACCTATCCAAGCACATAGAATTTCATTCCTTCATGGGTGGATTAGGGGTTTAATAAGAATTCTTCCGCCTGCTCAAGAGATTCAAAGAGTTCGTGCCTATGCCAAAATGCAGCAATCTCTCCGCGAGTATCTTCGCTCAGCTTGGAGAAAATGCGACGGTGTACGGCAAAGAATGGCGCGGCGCGTTGTTCGCTATCGACGATGGCCGCAGTACAATCTGAAGGCGAACTTTCCGGCCATATTGCTGGAGGCCTCTGTCCCGAAAACTCATAAAAATCCGTTAGGGGTTTGCCAAGGCTGAGAACGTAACTAGCGAACAGGAAAAACTCAGATTTATTATATCCGCCGTGAACAAATGCTTCAGGAAACGGTCGCCCTTCACGGATTTTCACAGTGTGAACTAAATCGCGAACAAGTCTAGTCGGAAGTACAAAGGGCGTAGTCGTCGGCATGAAGTTGTTTAGATATTCATTGGGATTCAGGCCGAAGTAACTGAGTGAGTTTTCGAAAAACGGCCTCATTGGATGATTCTCATAGCTCATCAAATATGAGCGTATTAAGCCTAAGGGCGTCTCAAAAAAATCGCGCCCTAATGTATGGACAAGATGATTCTTTCCGTCGAGGATCACGTATTGGTCAGTCGAGACGACGGTCGAAACCATTAGTTTGAGAATTTGCTGCGAAAACCATCCACTCATCTTTTCCGGTATATGCGTGATTTCGCGGGCGTCGAGGATTTTTACTTTGCCAGCAAGAGATCGGTATTCGCTCTGCAGGGATTCTTGCCAATCGTTCGGGATTCCAGAGCTTGAGTTCTCAATGATTAGAATTTCAGCGGCGAGTCTCGGATCAAGGTACTTGCCTAGAGAGCGAGCTTGCAAGCGCGTTAGACCGTAATCATCACGGTATGCTACAGTGACGAAAGTATAGCGCTTAAGATTATCCGTCACTGCTTTCATTCAGAGTCCTTGGGGAACTGCCCTTTCTTATCGATGCCCCTTGTTCCAGGCGAATCCAAAATGATAGCGTTCCCATCTACGCCCATTACGAAAACCTACGAGTAATCTTAGCTTTAGTGTCTGGAAGGTGGACCTGGGAGGTGACCTCGCAAAATCTCCTAGCAATCCTTGCCAAGAGATTAGGGAACTTGGGTTGTGAGAAACCAGCCATGCTGAAAAGTCCACCTTCCAAAGGTTTCGCCTCTAATTCCAGCCAACATTCGGTCATGACCTTTGCAACGTGGATTGCCGTTAGCTTATTTTTCGGTGGCAAGTTCATCAAACTTTTTAGGTCAATGGAGGTCATTTCTACCACGCCCTCTATTCTATGTTCCTTGGAACCAGGCCGTCTATGAGTCGCTGGGCAATACTTGTCACAGATCGACAGCTTCTGCCTACCATTTCGGGGAATCGCCTGCGAATCCTTGGAATTTTGGCTGCACTGCGATCGCTTGGTTGGAAGGTAGCACTAGTAGGTATTCATCGCATTGGACCGGCAGATCAGATATTAAGGCTAGTGGACCTTTTCGTTGGGGTAGAGGCGAGTCCATTCCTTGGGGGGCGTCTTGAGAGGTTCGACGTCCGACCGTTCAGCCGAACCCTCAACCGATTAGTCTGCAAGCTAAGACCAAGCATGGTAATCGCGGAATACGTATGGATGGCCCAAGCGCTCGCAAGAGTGCCAATTTGCGTTCGCCGGGTGATTGATTGCCACGATCTGCTGCACGAACGCACCCAAAGGTTCTCCGCCGTCGGTTTGCACCCTTGGGCATTTTGTAGCCGAGAAGAAGAAATGCGGCGCTTGTCGATTGGGGATGTGATCATTGCCACTCAGCACCGTGAAGCCCAACTACTGAGGAGATTGCTACCGGGTAAGCGGGTGGATTGCATTCTGACCCCCATTTCCTTACCAATAGAATTCCAGCGGACCTCACCGAAAGGACATCAGGTGTTAACACTAGGAGCCGATCATCCAGGTAACGAGGCCGTACTAGAGTTTGCGCGTAATGTATGGTCTAACGTAGTCGAGCGGGTCCCAGACGCTCAACTTCGCATCGTTGGAGGCATATCAACCAGAGTTCCGGACCTCCCCCACATCGAAAAACTAGGCCAAGTACCCGAAGTTGGAAGTCACTACGCCACTGCATCTGTGGTAGTTTGCCCAGTGAACGTCGGGACTGGGATCAAAACCAAAATGCTTGAGGCGTTACGGTTTGGGAAGGCAGTTGTTGTAACAAGTATGGCAAACGAAGGAATGCCAATACTTCCCAGCCGAGCCTGGGTCACGGCGTCCACACTTAGGCAATGTGGTGATGAAATCGTTGCCCTTCTCAATAATCCGACAGCAAGAGCCATCCTTGAGTCAGCGGCATTTGAATTTGGCGAGAAGTATCTCGCGGATCGACCATTCTGCAATCAAATCAGCGCTGTCCTTCCTAATATTTTCATGAGAGGTTTATCTTATCTGCTAGTCTGATTCCGAAAGATACGCAATGATTTGCTGCACGCTCACCACTCTCATAGGGCTCGCATTGGTTGCGCCACGATTTGCCACGATGCATCGTCAATCGGGGGAGGGCACAACGAAATGTGAGAGTGAGGCTGTTTCAAAAAGTTGCAATGCTTGTGAGTACGACGAGATTTAAGGAGTCGTCCACAATGGCCCATGGCGCTACCGAATTCTCAGCCAGTCTTCCTAATCGGGTTGTCGATAAATATTTACATGATTTAAAAATGCGCTCCGTGAGTGTCATCGTGCCGTGCACCACATTTTCAGACGCACTTCGTCAGTGTCTCGCATCAATCGCTGATCAAGACTTAACATTACCTATGCAAACCATAATTGTAGTAAATGGCCATAATACGGGGGAGTTTCGAAGCTTGCGTGGGGCCACCGTGGTCTTCGAGCCGGTACGGGGTCCAGCCGCTGCGCGCAATGCTGGCGTTGGTGCAGCAACTGGCGATGTGCTCGCTTTTACCGACTCAGATTGCATCGCCGATCCTTCCTGGCTCGCTTGCGGACTGCGCGCCCTGGGAGAAGTCAGTTGCAGAATGATTGTAGCGGGTTCAATAGCTCGTTTTGGGTCTCGTCACAATTCCATCAGTCTCTATGACAGCGTGACATTTTTGCAACAGGAGAATTACGTTAAGGGGGCAGGAGCGTTTGTCACCGCAAATCTTATTGTTCACCGCAAAATATTTGAACTTCTCGGGCCCTTCGATCCCATATTTAATGAAGCGGCATTTGAAGATTGGGATTGGGCATTGAGAGCGCGCCATGCTGGTATCCAGATAAGGTATGAACCTGGTGCAATAGTTCAACATCCTTGCATGTCAAGGTTGAGTGAACTTAAGGCCAAGTCGGAACGGCTTGCTCGTGGAGAGATAATCTTTGCCCGAAAGCACAAACATCGTATGAAACGCCGGAGCTTATTGAAGACCACATACGAACACGCGAGACGAGCATGGAAAAATATCGACTTACCTAGGGTTGACCGTGTGCGTATTGCTAGTATAAGCATCTTAGCAGCATTTTGGCGTTGGAACGCATTTGAAACGTCACTGCCCGCGGCCCGGAGGGCAAGATTGAGCATGTTCGGAAAGTAGCGAAATGGCAATTGTAATCTTGGCACTGAACGGTGAGGGACTCGGCCATCTAATTCGAACGATGACCGTATGCAATGTTCTTGAAGCCGCCGGTGAACGACCCATTGTTTTCTCCCAAGGCATCTATCGTCCCGACGGTGCGGTGCACTTCCCTGCGATGTATGTCCCCTCCCTGTGGCGCGCAACGGACGATTTGCGCAAACGCGTTGCCTCTGATCTCTACACCATGGCAGCTCTATCTTTGCCAGCTATAATTGTAGAAGACACGCATCCTAATCCCATCCATCTGCCATCCGATGTTCGCCGGGTGTTATTGGTACGGCCAACTTCATTCGAATATTTACTACGCTTGCGGGATCACTATGGGTCAGTGTACGAAGCGTTTATTCTTTGCGATTCTCCGGGTTCACCTACATGGCCATACGATGACTTACAAACAAGCAATGTAGCAAGCTGGGATAAGTGGTATGTCAATGGACCTATCTATCGTACGGCGACCGAATTAGAAATGCGCGCTATTCGCACACGATACCATCTGGAGGAGGACGAAGATGTGTGCATTTTCACGATGGGTGGCGGCGGTTTACACAATCAATCCGATAAAGATGTCGAACGATTTCTGCACCTCTGTTCTCAAGTCGCTGATGTCATACAACGACCTAAATCGAAAGTTAGACTCATTTTCGTTCAGGGCCCTTACTTTCCTAAAACAACCATCATTCCTTCAAGGTTTGAGGTAGTTCCCGACGAAAAGCAGATGCACGCGCTGCTAGGGATTGCCAAAGGTGCCGTAATTAGGGCGGGCTTTAACACTACTTGGGAGTGTCTCGCTGCCAAAACGCCCTTTATTCCATTAATAGGCACGACATTTGGAGAACCCGTGGTGGAACGTGTAGGTGAACTTAAGAAGACCGGATTGCTTCCAGCCGATATTCATCAATTCTGGTGGGATCGTGAATGGCGCGACTTTTTCTCGCGCTCGTGTGAGAAACTGATCAGGCAATATCCGGCAACTCCAAAAGCTAACGAATTCCAACGGCTGATCACCGGTCACGAGCCATTGCCAAATTTGAACACCTCAGAGAGGTTGGTAAGGCACTTCCCAAAATCGCCCCCGCCAGCGCGAAAGGTACGAGTTGGCTCTAAACGTCGCCTTCCGTTGGTCATTAGAATCGACGATGTCGCCTGCTCGGAACCTACCGTGTCATGGCTGTTCGATTTATTGGCATCTAGGAAGCTTCATGCCTCCGTTGAGGTGGTACCTTATTTAGCAAAAATCGACGATCGTTTCTTGGACCAATTCGACCCATCAAACACCCTTTTCGAGGTTTCACAGCACGGCTACGCGCATGTTCCTCGACGAACAAATACTGGAAAACGCTGTGAATTCTATCCAAACAGTGTTTCTCCGACCGACGAAGAGATAATCGCAATTACTGCAGGGAAAAAGGAACTTGAAAGGGCCTTTCCCAAGAGGTTTACGGGTGGCTTTTCACCTCCTTTTGATGCCCTGCCACATTGGTTACCTGGCGTTTGGTACGGTCAGGGAGGGACTTTTGTGTCGTGCCTGTATACCAATCACATCAAAGATTCGCCTATTGCGATCCTACGCGCTGGAGTAGATATATGGGATTGGGCCGGTGGCTCAGCTATCCGCCGGGATCGTCTAGAACGTCAGCTAGTGCGTCAGGCCTATGCTGATCTTCACATCGGTATCGTGGTACATCCAAGATGCCTGCGGAGTCGAAGAGAGAAGGAACGATTGTTGAGTATATTGAACTTTCTCGACACATTCGGTACTTACTCTTCGTCTCTCCGCGAGCTCGCCGAAGCGAGAGCAATCATGCCCTTTTCGAAAGCGAAGAAATTGAGCGAACGATTTCGTTTATTTTTCTCAAAAATCGGCAGTTTTTGAGGAGAGAAACGCGATCTCGAAGTCTTAATGCTTCAAAGTGGACTGTTAATCGACACTTCGAGATAGCTTCGAATATGCAGATGTTTGCCCGAAATCGGCACTCGCTTAATCATTGGAACCAACATCGACTCGCGTTAGGGTACTCGGCCCGTTAATTTTGTCCAATGCTCTTTCTGCGAACGGGTCGAAGAGGTGAGGCATTCTGGCCATCGCCGGGGCAAGAGAGGTCGCAGCACGCATGTTGTTTCCAAGTTCCAGCTCCGCTAACCCCAGAGCGTACTGCAAATCTAAATTCTTTGGAGCCATGCGCAGGGCGAGAATTGCACGACGCTTCGCTTCATCTGGGCGTCCTCTAATAAGAGCAAGGGAGATCCAGTAGTAGTATGCAAGAGCGAAGAAGGGATTTAAGCATATACATTTTTTGAAAAGCTGCTCAGCGTTATCTAGATCTCCTTCTGCAAGACAAACTTTTCCAAGTTCGAGGTATCCGCGGAAATATCGAGGATATTGAACCAGTTTTCGGATGCCAATATCCCGATACATCGAATGTTTGGCGCGTTGGACGCATACTGGCTGCAACGCTCCTACGTGACGGATCGGAACTCCGCACTGGCGTATTTTCATACCCTGGGCGCGAACCGCAGGAACTAAAGACTCGTGAACCGGATATCGATAGGCGAGTCCACTTTTTCGAGAGAATAGTCTTATCGTCCTGGATGGTGTCCAACCGATGCCGGGTTCTATCTCACCCCCAAACTCGCTGGGTGCCATTGGGAACGTCCATTCACTCATTACGAAATAATTCTTGATTGTGAAAACGAAAGCAGCGTCTTCACTCTCTGACAATATATTTCGAAATCGAACCGGATCTTTACATGCAATTGTCTCGTCCGAATCTAAAGACAGAATCCAGGGATGCTTAGCGGCCCGAAGGTACACATTTCGCGCCGAAGCGAAATCCTGCTGCCACGTCGTCGAGATTACCCGCGATCCGAGAGATTTAGCGATTTTCAATGTGTCATCTGTGGAGCCCGTATCCACGACGATAATTTCGTCCACCAGTGGGCGCACACTCTCTAGGCAGGTCGAGAGGCTGTCTCCACCGTCCTTAACAATCATGCAGAAACTGATTTTCGCTTCGTGTCCGGCTGTTCCGTCTTTTTTCAGAGCCGCTGCAAAAAGATTCATCGCCTGCGGGCAACAGCGAGCACTGAAGCAGTAAGGAACCAAAGAGCGAAGACGCCCGAAGCTCCTAAAGTCAGATTTGCCACGCGCAATCCTGCTTCGCTACCATACATATGCGAAGCAGCGATGGCGAGCATGCCGGCGGTAATGCCTAGTGCGACCCTGGTCAGGCCATCTGAAATTGTCAATACTATCTGCTGAACCCAATCCCACCAATCTCGAAAGAAGCTAGCATCATCGGTCGGGAAAAAATCGCCGTCGTCAGTTGATTGCATTAACGGAGTGAAGCCAGTCAGATCTGGGTCGACTTTTCTGCGGGCTTCTCGCAGAATTCGGTCACGCAAATACCGAATTTCCTTGGAACTTGAGTTTCCTTTGCCCGATTCAATCGGACGCCCGGTTTCGTCAATTGTCCCGTTCATTCTTGCCCTCCTAAAACCAGCACGATAACTTTCAAGGGCGTTGCAAACGTCCTTGCCAAGGCATTCCCCTGCACGCCGTACAATTGACAGCGCTCAGCAAATGCTTAGTCGGCTGAACATATCACGTTTCATGTACTAACAGAATCTCAGAATGGAGGTAAATAAAAAGGTGGATAGGCGGAAATGGGGATCAACGTTTAAACATGATTCGTTAACTGGATCCCTTGGGTTGTGCAAAGAAGAGGCAGATAATAGGGGATTCTGAAGCGAGCAGAGCAGCCATGAGAGACCGAGTCTACATTCATCGGGCTGGACATTGGTATTCGCTTTTCATGAACAGAGAAAATGAGACCGCGCTTGCGTCGATTGCCGATGTTTCATCAGAAGGGGGTAGGAAGACTCCGTTGGGGTCGGACGAACTTGTGCGCCGGATAGAGGGTTGCAAAGTTATTCTCTCTCTCAATGGATACGGTGCTAGTGAAATATCCTGGGACGTCCTACGGAGAGTCCGAACCGTCCGACTTATTGCAATCGCCCATTCCTGGGAACAATTTTCACAAGTACCACTGGGGTTGCCAATTGAAGTAATGGAAACTTCAAATTCCGGGACAGTTGCGGTTGCGGAGTGGTGTCTATCTGCGGCATTGATGGGCATACGCAAGATTCACGTGTTTGACAAGCGATTGAAAAATGGCTCTGCCTGGGGAGAACCTCGAAGAAGCGTGGGTTTATTAACCGGCAGTACCGTCGGTTTGATTGGGCTCGGGAGGGTAGGAACATACCTGTCGCGCGCATTTCGCTCATTGGGTGTAAACGTTATTGCATGCAGTGAAACATGTTCACTTCAGAAAGCACAATCGCTGGGCATCCGACTTGTCGATTTGGAACAACTTCTAACAACCGCTCGAATCGTCTCACTCCATCGTGCAGACGTCGGGAGTCCAAAATGTGTGCTTGGCGCGCGGGAATTTTCGCTCATGAGGCCAGATTGCATATTGATTAATTCTGGTCGTGCAGCCCTGTACGATGAAAAAGCTCTAATAAATGAGCTAAGAGCTGGTCGCTTTGATGCGTATATCGATGTCTTTTCGATCGAGCCTCTGCCAATGGAGCACGCTTTTCGAAGTTTACCTAACGTTACGATCACCCCGCATATCGCGGGGAATAACGCGGAGATGTTCACTCGTTGCGCCCGTGAGTCAATTGCGTGGCTTAAAGGCTTTCTTGACGGAAAGCCCATGAATGACAGGCGCTATGACTACCCCTAGAGCATTCAGGTTTCGCTCCATCTGGCGCTACATACGAAATAATGAACTACGTTTCTCCGGTGCCGCTCCTCCTAAAGGAAGCAGGAATCACGAAGAACCTCTCCGCTACGCCCTTATCGGTGCAGGGAGTGCGGCCCGAACTCATCTGGCAGATCTCTTGAGTAAACCCAACCTAATCTTCGTAGGGATTGCCGATCCCGCTCCTAGAAGACTTTGGCGGATTTCAAAGGATTATTATTCAGTTCCGCATTTTAGCGATGCTAGGTCACTCCTTTTGGCAGCAAGACCCGAAATTGTCTCGATCTGCGCGCCACCAAAGTTTCACAAGGAGCTTGTGGTTATGGCTCTTTCCAGTGGAGCCCATGTGATATGCGAAAAGCCAATGGCAATGAGCATTGAAGAAGCTGAACAAATGGAAAAGGTAAGGATTTCAAAGCGTAGACTTGGCTTGATAAATTTTTCCTATCGCAATCTGTCATCGTTTCGCTTTGCTCGTCGACAAATTCTTGCTGGCGCTCTCGGTAAGATTACAAGGGTCAGTGCAGTTTACCTACAGAGTTTTATGCGTAGCACCAGCACTCTATGGTCGTGGAGGAACGACATCTCGATTGCTGGTTATGGCGCCCTCGGCGATCTCGGAGTCCACATGATAGATGGGGTCCGGTTCATTACGGGACTCGAATTTCAGAGAGTTGTTGGAGTTGCAGGCACCGTACTTGGCGAAAAGTCAGATATGTCAGGGGTCGTGCGCAAGATTACGACAGATACAAATGCAATGTTCCTCGCCGAGTTGGACGGCCGAACGTTCGCACTGTTTGAAACGGCTCAAGTCGTGCCAGGATATGGCGACTTCTTCAGAATTGAAGTTTCTGGGGAGCTTGGCACCATTTGTGTCGACAGCGAACACCCTGACGAGATTCGCCGAAGCACAACTGCATCAGTCGGTCAGCAATCTATATGGAAAACGGAAATGCCGTTGGAGAATTTGCCACCGGAGTTTGAGACCCGTGGACAGCCCTTCACACCTGGGGTGCTGATCGATGCGATACGTGGTACTGCTGTGGAGTATCCTACTTTTTCGGACGGAATTGAGGCCCAGCGTGTTCTTTCTGCACTAAAGCACTCAATGAAGTCCGATACCTGGGTGACCGTCACTCGACGAAGTAGCTCAGGTTAGTCGTCTCCCTGAAATGATTCTGCAAGATCTTTTAAAACTCCCGGAATCCAAAAATTCCGCAGCGTGGACCAATCGAGGAGGCCACCCCCCGGGTCAAGGTGACACCGGCAGGGGGGAGGGGTAGGGGGGACCCACGGACCTGGTGCACAATTTGGTGCACACCCATATCAACATTCGGCTTCAAGGCCCGCAGGAGGTAGCGCTCGTTCATCCGTGACAAGGACGCCTGAACGCTACGAATCGCGGTGTGTCGCAGCCCATCAGCAGTTGGCTCAGCTGAAAGCGCGTGTGACTCTGGGATGGACCGAAAAGACGGCCACCCGCTACAGTCTCCGCTACAGTGCAGATCTAATCGAATACGTAGTCAGGCCTAACTTGCTGAAAGATTTGGCTCCCCGGGCTAGATTCGAACTAGCAACCCTTCGGTTAACAGCCGAATGCTCTACCATTGAGCTACCGGGGAACGGTGTAGGTAGGAACGACGCTTTACTTAAAAAGTGTAGCGAACCGCATGTGGGAGTGTCAATAAAACGCCCGGCGCCGGAGTGTGGCGAAATCCGCAATCTCCTGCGGGCAAAAGTGAAAGAAACAAACGTTTAGAAGTGGAAGACCACACCAACCGCGGCTTGGAAGTTATTCTGCGTCTGGCTGTAAAACCGCGAATAAATGTAGTCGACTTCCCCACGCAGCGACAACCGGGAATTTACACGATAATCCAGCCCACCGCCTCCGGTCACCGTTAGCGCCGAGCGAGAGCCCGCTGCGGTTTGCGGCTGCATATGCGCTCCGCCAACCAGCGCGTGCACCCACGGCTCAAACTGCGCGCGGCGGCTGCCCATGCGAATCCCGCCGGCACCCTCGAAATATTTTACGTGGTCGTCCTGAACGAGGGGCGGACCGAAGGCCGTAACGAGGTTGCCCTCTATGGCGAACCAGCTGTTTGTGTAGTAGTTGATGGTGGTGTTCACGCCAACGATGCTGGCGTCAAACACGTTTGACCGGAAGCGAAGAAATTCCACTCCCAGGCCCAATTGCCAGCGGTAATCGTCGCGGTCGCCCCACACAAATTTTGGCTTTGCCGCGGGAGCGGCGGGAAGCGGCGCGGGCTCCGCAGTTGCGGGAGTCGCCGGCGAAAGATTGAACGATCCGCTCGCCGAAGTGTCGACCAGGCTGACCTGAGCGGCGGAAGTATTTTCAAATGCGGCGGCCGCATTCTCCGAATCGCGTCCCGGGTCTGGGACGCTACCGCTCTGCTGGGCGCATACCGTGCAGGCAGTTGCCAGCACTATAGCCATTCCCAAGATTGGCTTCTTCATACCGATTGTCCTCCGCCTCTGCCAGCGCCCCCACGGCGCTGCGGCGTTTTCCCCAGAGCACAGAATCATAACCCGCCCGCGAATAAATTGTTCCAAAAAATGAAGGGCGGAGCACCGAGCGGGCGTGGCGAAACTACTATAGCGCAGAAAGAGGCAGAGGGGAGAGAGAGAAGAAAATGGGCTGCATAAGCGTTAGCAGCTATCAGTAGGCGATGGGTCGCCCATGAAAGCGAAGTGGATTTACTGCGTTAAAGCGTAGTTATGCATTCCGGAGCCGAACGAAAAGCCCGCGCCGGCAACCTGGGGAACCCACCAGAAGCGCCGCAGTGTGGGATGGCCGCTGGTCATCATGCGGCGGCCGAGATAATCCATCACCAGCGGGCTCACTTGCGTGGCCGCATAGATCGCATTGGAGTGCGCGAAAGGACGAAGGAACGGATTGCTCTCCGTGCCGTAGTTTCCAGTGATAGCGCGCCGCGTGGACCAGGCGTCAAACGCCGCGGCCCCGTGGCTGACAGCCATGAATGTATACCAGAGCTTTTGTTGACGCGGAGTTGGTACGGGGCGCTCCACGGCTGGCTTTATGGCAGAGGAGGGAAATGGCTGGACGGCGGACTCCGCGGGCTCGACCTTGGCGATCGGAGCGTCCGGCAGTTCAACGGGAGAGGAGGTCGCTTTAGCAGATTCGGCAACAGCTTTGGAGGCGCTAGGAGCGTCGGAGACGGCTGCTGCGGGCTTTGCGGTATCGGAAGCCGGCAACGAAAGAAGGATAAGCGCTGCGGACAATAGCACGGATCACCTCAGAGTCACAGGCCGGGGTAGGGGTCCGGAGTGCTGCAACGCTTCCATTTAACTGTACCAGAGAGCAGGTGTCACTGGCCCGTTGGTCACGGTTTACGCTGGTACCTTTGGGCGGGACTTCTGATAGGGACCCGGGTGTATAGAAAGAAGTTACTCCCCTTCCCCCCTGTTTTACGTAAGTGGTGATTTTAATAGGGATAAAGTCTCTTGTTTTGTTACAGATCGTAACTGATGAAAGGAAAGGAGTTAGCGCGGGGGGGGGGGGATTCTGAAGGGGATTGGAGTCGCTTCGAGACGCCACGATGGCGATCAAGGGGGGTTGGTAGTAGGGGATGGCGATTCACACATCTCCCTGGGGACAGAATGCTGCAGCTCAAACTCATTAGTTAAGTATCAGTACGATAATCGATTGGACACCATGTATGGGACTGCGAGCAGGAAAAGTGATCCCGCAGAGACAAAGAGGCAGAGCCAAATATTCCGGAGGACAAACGAGGCAACGGGATCGGGAACGCCTGGTTCGGCGGCAAAAATGAGAGGGAACTTAGAAATTTCTGGCGGCCGGGGATGGCAAATGAACTGCAGTTGTGAGGTCTCGATAGAGGTGGCATGAGCGGAGCGACGCCAGAGCCGCGCACAGCGGTGATGATCCTGGTCGAGGCCACGTGGGAGGACCAGAACGGAACAGTGCAATCGGCACCGGCCCGGATGGAAAACCGTTCGGCTCATGGCGCATGTATTCGCCTGAAGGCGCGGATCGGCGTGGGGGCTCGATTGAGCATTCAATCGCATCGCGAACAGTTTTCAGGAGTTGCCAAATATTGCCGGAGCGATGGGAAAGATTTTTTGGTGGGGATCCAGAAGGATGCGGTTCACCGGCCACTGGTGAAAAATCCGGAGGCGAAGGAAGTTCCAAAGCGGGATGCGTCTCGGCCGAAGGAAGTTCCGGCGGCAAAGCGAGTAGTCCAGAAGCGACCGGAGCAACGAGTGGAAGCTGTGCCAATCGGGAACGGCGTGCGGGTTGAAACACCGGTTGCCCAGCGCTTAGTCGTGCCGGATGGACGCAACCGGGAAAGTCCACCGCACATACATGCGGAAACACCGTTGCAAACCGGGCAATTAGCTCTACGGCAAACGGAGTTAATAAGGAGTTCTGAAAGAAAGCCAGCGACGAAGGGAAGGAAATTTATGAAATTGAAATGGTTTACGGGGAATGAAGAGGAGCTCCTCGCCGCGCAGGGAAATGGGGTTCCGGCGAATGAACCAGTACAGCGGGCAGCGGAAGTGGCGCCACGCGCAGAGCTTCGAGCGGCGCCGGCTTCATCCGCGGCGGCGGATAAAGGCGGGGGAATCCAAAGCGAACTGCTACCCGTGGAAGACATTTATCGCGCCGCGGGAATCACCAGTCCGCGCCGCGGGTACAGCATCACGAAGGTGGTGGATATGCTGCGCAGCGAGCACATGAGCGGGCTTTCGAAAGAGATGCGCCGCGCCGCGGTGCGGATGGCGCTGGATGCCGCGGGCGTATCGGTGGAGGAAGTGCTGCAAGACGCCAAGATGCGCCACGAAGCCATAGAAGCCTATGCGGCGGAGCAGCGAAAGCATGCCGAGGCGCAGTGGGCGCGAAAGGCAGAAGAGAATCTGCAGATCCGGCGGAACTTGAACAGGTTAAGGCGCTTTATGCGGAGCGCATCCGGCGCAATCTGGATGGCGTTGCGCGCGAAAAGGCGACGTTTGGCAGCTGGCTGAAGATGAAAGAGCAGGAGACGCAAGGTATGGCGGAAGCGGTGGAGCAGGTGTTGAAGGCGCCGTCGGCGGCAGAGCCTAGTGGCGATCCGCTGCTGTCGGTGACTCCGGCTAGCGTGACAGCGAAACCCGTTTAGGAACTCGGCTGTTTGTCGTTTCGAGTGTAGCGAGAAAGCTGCTTTTGTTTTAATTGCGCAATAAGCAGATTCCTCGCGCCAAAACCGCGCTCGGAATGACATCGTTTTTTATTTTTTCTACGGGGCCGAAATTCTAGCCCAGACATTTCTGGCCAAGGGATCGGTCTGACGCAAGACTTTCTTATGTCTCTTGAGGAGGCAGATCGTTTAGCGCTTGTTGCTGCCGAGGAGTGCGCCCAGCACGCCGCGAACAAGTTGACGGCCTACCGAGCTGCCGATGGCACGGGCGGCGCTTTTTGCGGCGGCTTCGGCCAGATTGTCGCCGCGCCGTCCGCCACCACCGGAGATGCCCGGGATGTTTTCCCACCACGACGGTGACTGCGGCGCACCTGCTCCTGGCGTCGAACCGGAGGCTCCCGGTAAAGGCTGGCCCGCGCGCGCTTTGAGAATTTCAAACGCCGATTCGCGATCCACTGCGTTTTCGTAGACTCCCGCGACGATCGAATTCTTGATGAGCTGCTGCCGCTGGTCCGGCGTGATCGGGCCGATCTGGCTGTGGGGCGGAAGTATCAGGGCGCGCTGGACGATGCCCGGCGTGCCTTTTTCGTCGAGAAAAGAAACGAGCGCTTCCCCGACAGCGAGCTGTGTTATGACTTCGGCGACATTGAGTTTCGGATTGCTGCGGAAGGTGTCCGCGGCGGCGCGCACGGCTTTCTGGTCGGATGGGGTGAAGGCACGAAGGGCGTGTTGCACGCGGTTACCGAGTTGGCCAAGGACCGTGTCTGGAATGTCCAATGGGTTCTGCGTTACTAAATAAACGCCGACGCCTTTCGAGCGGATAAGGCGCACAAGCTGGACGACCTTGTCTTCGATCACTTTGGGTAAATCGGCGAAAAGAAGATGCGCTTCGTCGAAGAAGAAGACCAGCTTGGGTTTTTCGGGATCGCCGACCTCGGGGAGTTTCTCAAATAGTGCGGTGAGCAGCCAGAGTAGAAATGTGGCGTAGAGTTTGGGCGATTGGTAAAGCTTGTCCGCGGCGAGGATATTGATCACGCCGCGGCCCGCGGAGTCGGTCTGCATGAGGTCGTCGAGATTCAGGGCCGGCTCACCGAAAAATTTGTCGCCGCCTTGTTGCTGGAGGGCGAGCAGTCCGCGCTGAATGGCGCCGATACTCGCGGCGGAGATGTTGCCGTACTGCGTCTGGAACTGGCGAGCGTTGTCGCCGACGTACTGGAGAATGGCTTGCAGGTCCTTCATGTCCAGGAGGAGGAGAGCGTTGTCATCGGCGATTTTAAAGACCAGCGCGAGGACACTTTCCTGCGTGTCGTTGAGATTGAGAAGACGCGCGAGCAGCAGCGGACCCATTTCGGAGACGGTGGCGCGGACGGGATGCCCCTCGGTGCCGAAGACATCCCAGAAGGCAACGGGATTGGCGGAGAAGGCGAATTCGGAAAGCTTGAGCTGCTTTATCCGGGCGGCGAGTTTGGGATTTTGCTGGCCAGGCTGGCTGATGCCGGCGAGGTCGCCCTTGATGTCGGCAGCGAAAACGGGCACGCCGATATGGCTGAAGGCTTCGGCCATGACTTGAAGGGTGACCGTTTTGCCAGTGCCGGTGGCTCCCGCGACGAGGCCGTGGCGATTGGCCATTTGCGGAAGCAGATAAAGAGGTTGGGAGGATTGGGCTATCAGCAATGAATCAGTCATTTGCGTCCTTGGTGCGGGCGGCGAGTTTGGGCTAGAGAGACGATTTTAATACGGAAAACCATTCGCAATCAGAAACTTAGGATCGGGACGGCTGGGGCCTTACGGAATCCTTAAGTCATTCAGTATAGACTCCCAATTAGTCGCTTTACAGGTTCAACGGGAGGAACCAGTTCATGGACATTTTCAGGCAGGGTCGCGGAGAGAACGCGGAGTTTACGCTGCGGCCGCAGATTCCAGGTTTGCGGAATATTGTGATTGGTGCGGTGGCAGTGCTGGTGGCGCTTTTCGTGCTGTCGTTTGCGGTGCGCGTGACGCGGATTGAAGCCGGGCATGTGGGCGTGGAAATCAATCTTGCGGGCAAGCAACGGGGAGCTTCGGAAATTCCGGTGCGCACGGGATGGGTGTTGTACTCACCGCTGACGACGCAAATTATTGAGTTTCCGACGTACGTGCAGACGGTGAAGTGGACCCGAGATACCACCGAAGGGCACCCGCTCAATGAAGAGATGGGATTCAACTCGAAAGAAGGGATGGAGATTTTTGTGGACGTGTCGCTCTCGTACGCGATCGATCCCTCCAAGGCTCCGGAGTTCTACGTGAAGTATCGCGTGGACGATCTGGACCGGTTCACACACGGGATTTTGCGGGACATTGTAAGGAATTCGCTGAACGAAGTGGCCTCGACGTACGTTGTGGAAGATATCTACGGGGAGGGTAAGGCGGAATTTCTGCACAAGGTGGAGGCGATGATTGAATCGAAAGTTGCTCCAGTGGGCGTCGGCGTGCAGCAATTCGGATTCATCGGTGCGCCGCGGGTGCCGCAGGTGATTGCTGCGGCCATTACGGCGAAGGCGCAGGCAATCCAGCAGGCGGAGCGCGCACGGAACGAGTTGGCGACGACGCAGGCGGAAGCTGCAAAGAAAATTGCAGAGGCCGAGGGAGATGCCAAGTCGCTGGTCACCCGGGCGCAAGGTGAAGCCGATGCTAACCGGATCCGGCAGAATTCCCTGACGCCGCAGTTGCTGGATTTGCGTCGGATTGAAAATTCAAGGGCCTTGATCGACAAGTGGAACGGGCAGCTGCCGACGGTCGAGTCAGGGCAGGGTGCGGGAATGATTCTGCAGCTACCGAAGCCATAGGGCAGAGCGAGCAGATAACGGCGAACAGCGAGCAGGAGGCGGATGGGCTTTTAGTTTCGAGGATCCATCCCGGCAGGTTGGGATGGCGAATTAGCCTGAAGACAGAGCGAATTCGACGCGGCGGCGGATGGGATCGATGCGTTCGGCGCGCACACGGATGCGATCGCCAAGCTTCCATTTGAGTTGCATCGTGGTTTTGCCGCGGCCAGAGCGGCGGCCACGGCCTGAATCACCGCCGAGGACGGCGACGATGGCGTGGTCGTGCTCGCGATAGACACAACGCGCGTCGGCGGCTTCCTCAAGCGCGGTGATCGGCAGCAGCCCTTCCACGAAGACTTCGAATAGTTCAACGAAGCACCCGTATTTCTGCACGGAAATGATCAGCGCCTCATATTCATCGCCGAGATGCTGCTCCATGAACTGCGCGGTCTTCCAGCTGATCAGTTCACGTTCGGCTCCGGCAGCGCGACGTTCAGTCTCTGAAGTTTCGGTCGCGATCTCCTCAAGATGCTTCAGGGAATAGACCGCGGCCGGCGTGCCGATGGCGGGTTTGACCTGCACAGGCGCCGCGGAATCGGGATGTGCCAGCGCCCATTTCAGGATGCGGTGCACGATCAGGTCGGGATACCGGCGAATGGGGGAAGTGAAATGCGCATACTCCTCAAATCCCAGCGCGAAGTGGCCCAGTGATTCAGCCGAATAGCGCGCTTGTTTGAGAGAGCGCAACATCAGGTAGGAAAGAATGCGTTCTTCAGGCTTGCCGGAAAGCTTTTGCACCAGACGCTGATAATGCTGCGGTGTCAGGTTGATGTCCGAAGCGGGCAGCACGGCGCGCATCTGGCGCTCGCGTCCATGGCCGCGGGAATCCGGGCGTCCACCTTTGGCGGGCGACGGAACTTTTCCGTGGCGTACGGCCACTTCGCGCTGGTGGAGATTTTCGACGCCAAGCGAATAGCCGAAGGCGCGGGCGAGCTCCTCGAACTCCAATACTTTGCGGGCGTCGGGCTTTTCGTGAATGCGATGCAGCGCGTGCAGGCCACGCTGATTCAGATAATGCGCAACGGCACGATTCGCGGCGAGCATGAACTCTTCGATCAGGCGGTGCGCTATGTTGCGCTCGCTGCGGCCGATATTGGTCATCTGCTGGTGATCGTCGAATTCAATCACCGGCTCGGGCAGATCGAAATCGATGGAACCATTTTCGGCGCGCCGGGCATTGAGCAGCAGGGCCAGGCCTTTCATGGCGCGGAAGTGGTGATTCAAGTGCCCGTAGCGCTCCGACATTTCCGGATCGCCTTCGAGGACCTTGTTCACGTTCGTGTAGGTCATGCGCTCCGTGGAGCGGATGACGCCGGGGGTCATCCAGGAATTGAGCAGGCGCCCGGAGGAATCGAATTCCATGACGGCGCTGAGGACCAGGCGATCCTCGCGAGGCTTCAGCGAGCACATGCCGTTGGAGAGCGCTACGGGAAGCATGGGCACGGCGCGATCGATGAAGTAGACGGAATTGCCGCGGAGGCGAGCTTCCCGATCCAGCGGGGATTCGGGCGTGACGTACTGGGCGACGTCGGCGATATGCACTTGCAGTAGCCAGCCGCCGCCCTCGCGGCGCTCCACGTAGACCGCATCGTCGAAATCGCGCGCCGTTTCACCGTCAATGGTGACGATCGGCAGGCTGCGAAAATCCTCGCGTCCGGCCAGATCGGATTCCGCAACAGGCTGTGCAAGCAGTTCCGCTTCGTGGGAAACTTCGGCGGGGAAAGAGTGCGGCAGGTGATGCTTGCGGATGATGATTTCAGTGTCCACGCCGAGATCGCCGGGACGGCCAAGAATTTCGATCACGCGGCCGACGGGCGCAGCGCCTTCGCGAGCATAGCGCAGGAGTTCGGCATTTACGACGGAACCATCCAGCTTGGCAATATGCGGAAGGCGAACGCGCTTCCCAGGCTGCTCTTTCGCGCCGGGAAGCAATTGTTCACGCAACGCGGGAGAGAGTTCTTCGCCAGCGGAAAGCTCAATATCATGCTGGACCCGGGGATCGTACGGAACGACGACGCAGCCGCGAGAGGTGTAGCGGAAAAGGCCCACTACTGAGGGATGCGCGCGGGCGACGATGCGGAGAATGCGGCCTTCGGCGCGGCGGGCGCCAGGGAGTCCACTGAGGCGTGAAACTTTGGCAATCACGTGGTCGCCGTGCATTGCGTCTTCAACGTAGTCGCGTGGGATGAAGAGGTCGCCGTCGAGATTGGGGATGGCGACGTCGGGGACGACGAAACCGTAGCCATCCTGGTGGAGGACGAGGCGGCCGCGGATTTCGTCGCGGGAGACGGCTTTGTGCTGCGGGAATTTATCAGCGGAAGGCTCCGCGGCGGGAGGCCGTGGCTTAAAGGAGGGCTGTTGGGCGGGGGCGCGGCGGAGGACAAAACGGTCGCGCGAAATTTCCTCCAGCAGGCCGCGCTTTTTCAACTTAGCGAGCATCTGCACCAGGGCGCGTCGGCTGGATTTCTTGACTTGGAGCGAGCGGGAGAGGTCTTCAAGCGAGACTGCGCTGTTTCTAAGTTGCAGAAAACGCAAGATGTTATCAGGACTGAGCTGCGACGGCCGAGACATGCAAAGGCCCCTTTCCGGGGGAACGCGGAAGCGAACCTTGATTCTATTCACTTTTTTGAAATTCGCTGTAACTTTTTTCAGCGGCCGCGAGTTTCATAGACAGGCCAACACACGACCGATTAGCCGCCCTCCGTCAGGCTAATCGGATTCCCCGAAAGGGGAATAACCGGGAGGCGAGAAGACCTGGCTCGCCTCCCTTTCTTTTTGAATCCAAGGACATTTTGGGAGTGAGGCGTGAAGACGGACCTGCCTGCGCGGCAACATCGCACACGGGCGATTGTGCCGCGCCTCCGGCGGTGGGCGCGTGGTAGGTTTCCAATTGGCAACCAGCCGCTTGGCAGCCTAGATTGAAGCGCCGCTACGCCGTATATACTGCAGACCATGCTCGAATCGTGGAACAGAAAACCAGAGCCCGATATGAACGACGTTAGCAGCATTTTTGACCGTTATCGGGTGTCTCCCAGAGCAATCTGGAATACGGCATTCTGGCCGGGTGCCGAGTTCCGCAACTGGGATTCGCTTGAACAGTTCGATGAAATTCAGAAGCTGCTATTCGGTGAACTCGTCTTGGCGAAAGTCGAGAAAGAATGGCCGCTGCACGAACTTTTCAGGAATCCGATTCCTTTTTTCCACGTAACTCCGCGCGGTCACGAACCGATTCTGATTCAGAACCCTCGATCCGAGACGGCTACCGGCTACTGGGACCATCCCCTGAACAATATTAGGCCCGGAGAAGCCGTCTTGCACTTCATCGCATACTTCGACTGGAATCGAATGGATTATGTTGATTTTCGGTATTTCCGTGTAAAGATCGCGGAGTTCGAGACTCAGCCCGAACTTGCTGGCCGTGAGGCCCTAATTGATCGCGAACACGCCGCAGTCCATCTCATGAACGAATAAGAGTGTCCTGGACTCCCTTCTGCAATCGCCAAAATCGAGTAGATGTGCTCGTCGGAAATTGACGAGTCAGTTGCGATTCGCCGTGAGGATTCATTGATTGTCAGGGCGATGGGTTTTCGGATATTGTGCTGGCTTCGCGCGGTAGGGAGACGCCAGGTGAAACGAAAATTCTTGTTCGCAGGTTTGTCAGGCATGCTGGTGTTTATCACGAGCGCGGGCGTGCTACGGGCGCAGGGATCGCCGGAGAATTCCGGCCGGGAGCTGCAGATTTGGACTGGAGGCGGGCACGGGATTAATGGGAGCACGTCGGATACGGGCGTGTGGAATCTGGGATTGCGGTATGGATTGATTTTGACTAGCCCGCATGGACCGGGATTTTTGAAGGGCCAATTGGAATATGCATTCGATGTGGTGCCGGCGTGGGTGATTGTGCAGAAGACGGATACGGCGTATGGGGGGGGCATCAATCCGTTCGCGTTCAAATGGATATTGTCGCAACCGAAGAAAGTGAAACCGTTTTTCGAGATTGAGGGCGGGACGCTTTTTACGAATAAACAGGTGCCAGAAGGAACGTCGCAAATTAATTTTACGACGAGCGGGGCATTTGGGATGCACATTCTGGGAGAGAAGCATAATTGGAGCGCGGAGGTGCGATTCCTGCATATTTCGAACGCGGGGATGACCACGCCGAATCCCGGGATTAATACCGTGCAGGTTAGGATTGGGTGGGGGATTTTTCGAAAATGATTGGTGGCAGTGCCCTGCGCGGCGGGAACAAGCGAAGCTGGCATAAAAGCCAGCGCTTCATTTCAGCGGATTGATTGGCGGCAAAACGGTCCAAATGCGAAGCGGCCCGCCGCGGCCCCTTCGACTCGCTCAGGGCAAAAGGCGAGCCCTACGCTTTTCGGGCTCAATTTGTGGACGCGTGGGAGTGGAGGAAGTCTTTTACGGCTTGGGGCATGAAGTTGGCGGTGCTGAAAGCATTGGGAAGAGCGGCTTCAAAAGTGGTGGCGCGATAGTGACCCAGTCCATCGGTGAGAATTAGCGCGATGGGCGGCTTGCCGGCCTCGTGATTGAAGCTGCTGGATTCAAAACCATACTGGCGATCGCGATAGTTGACGATGGGCCACTGGCCTATTTCTCCCACGACCAAAATAGCGCGCAGGAAATAATCGCGCTCGGTGGCGGCTTGCTGGAGCAGTCCGCCGATTGGATAGCGATAGTGGAAGGCGGCGTCATCGCCTCCTGCCGAGCGATACATTTTCCCGGAATAAGAAAGGCCCGCGGCCGCAGTATGACGGGTGGTGGTGAAGAGGGTGACGCCGCCGAGGCGAGCTTCCGTGGCGGCTTGCGTGAGCTTGGCAAGCTCGCCGGAAGAAATGGTCAGCGCATCAGGCGACGCTGCGGGGAACTTGTCTTCATCCACAAGTTGGTCGGCGAAACGGGTGACGCGGACGGAGTGATCGGAAGATTGTCCGCAGACGATCAGAAGGTGGGCGTAGTCAGTCACGGCATGCTGATAGTCTCGGCAATCACCGCAGCTTCCGCTGAGGCCGCAACGCTGGGAGAAGAAGGCGACGAATCGCACATCATGCCGCGTGGCGTCCGCTCCATAAAGCGTGGTGACGTGGTTGAGCAATGAGGATTCGCCGTGGATGGCTTCGGGAATTTCGTATTCCGTGTTGCCGCCAAGGACGACGTGGTCTTCTCCTTTGACGGTGAGGACCGTGGCGGCGCGAACTTTGAAATGCGAGAGGGAAGGATCGGTACCGGCGCCTTCGGCAGCATCCAGTGCGCGGAAAATCTGCGCACGGAGTGCGGGGTCCGGGACGACAGCCTCCGATTCGGATGTGAGATGCCAGGAGGCCGGGGAAGACTGTGTGGACGCGGCAACGGCAGCGAGAATCGCGGCAAAAAATAGAGCACCAGAGAGCAGATAACGTTTCATGATCGGGGCCTCCTCAGGCGGCGGAGGTAAGGCGCGCCAGCAGCAGGCGGAAGAATTTGTCGGGGTCCACATCGACCGCAACTTTGCAATTTGGCTTGAATTCGATTTCGGGTGTTTCCACAGTGGGAAGGCCGGTATCAAGCGGTGGCGAGCGGCGGATAGGTCCACGGGTGTAACCGACGGTCTCGCCCGCGGTGATTTCTCCGGAGGTTTCCACCTCGACAAAATAATCCTTCAGCGTGACGACCGTGGGATCGATGAGCTGCGCGACCGTGAGCGGATCGTGCATCGCGAATCCCGCGGCGCCGCCGCTCTTGCTGAGGCGATTGAAATTGGCACGCAGGATTTTTCCGGCTGCCTGGCTGACGGGATTCTGCGCCGCTTCGAGCGCGCGTACCTGCTCGTCGTGGATGACCACTTTTCGGGTAACATCCAGGCCAACCATGGTGAGAGGAATTCCGGCGTCGAAAACAATGCGCGCCGCTTCCGGATCGACGTAAATATTAAATTCCGCAGCCGGCGTGACGTTGCCACCGCTGAGCGAGCCGCCCATGATAACGATAGATTTTATCAGTGGAGCGATGGTTGAGTCCGATTTGAGGACCGTGGCAACGTTGGTGAGCGGGCCGATAGCCACGATGGAGATTTGGCCGGGATTGGCGCGAACGAGGCGGCAAATGAGTTCGGTTGCTGTTTCGGCGACCGGCTTGGTTTTCGGCTCAGGGAAATCCACCCCGCCCAGGCCGTTGTTGCCGTGGGCATATTTGGCGGTGACGAGGCGCCGGATGAGGGGATTGGCGGCGCCGGCGGCGACGGGGATGTCGCTGCGGCCCGCGATTTCGAGAAGGCATAGGGCGTTCGGAAGAGTGAGGGAGAGCGGAACGTTGCCGGAAACGGGAGTGACGGCTTCGACCTGGAGTTCGGGGGAGCGCAGGGCCAAGAAAAAGGCGATGGCGTCATCAACGCCGGGATCGGTGTCAAGGATAATGCGCTGGGGTTTGGCAGGATTTCCTGGAAAGCTCGCTGCTGAATTACCGGCGGCAGCATAGATCGAGGCGGGGACCGCGGGAAGTGCGCCAGCGGCAAGTGTTGCTGCGGATGCGCGGAGAAACTCGCGGCGATTACTAGAAAAGATTTTGGAGCGCATAGGAGTCCTTGGGTGAAGAGTGAATGAAGGATAGAACTTAGCGCAGAAAGGGCGGGGCTGCAATTGTTGGCGGGAACGGCAATTTATGGGGATTCAGAAAGCGGGTGGACGGGCGGGTTGAATTGTTCGCGTCACGTGAATGGTGTGCGTCGCTTACGTTGAGATCCTTCGGACCGATAACTTCGCGGTCCTCAGGATGACAGCGCTAGTAGTGTTGCACATGGATTTGGGAAACAGATTTGGCGAAGTTGCACTGCGGATATTGAGAGAGCGATTGACAGTTAAGCGGGAGAACTCTAGAGTGGCGGCTCATTCCGGGAAAAGGGGCCACGATTGCTCGAACGACTCTTCAAACTGCGGGAACACGGGACAACTGTTAGAAGCGAAATGTTGGGCGGGCTGACGACGTTCATCACGATGGCGTACATCATCGTGGTGAATCCGCAGATATTGTCACAGGCGGGGATGCCGGTGAACGGCGTGGTGTTCGCGACGTGCATCGCGGCAGCGGTGGCGACGCTGGTGATGGGTTTGTACGCGAATTATCCAATCGCGCTGGCGCCAGGAATGTCGTTGAACGCGTATTTCACATACACCGTTTGCCTGGGGATGCATGTGCCGTGGCAGACGGCGCTGGGCGCGGTGTTTTTTTCCGGTGTGCTGTTTGTCCTGCTCACGGTGACGCGAGTGAGGGAACAGATCGTGAACGGAATCCCGCTGGGGTTGAAGCATGCAACGGCGGGTGGGATCGGAATGTTCATCGCGTTCGTGGGATTGCGGAGCGCGAAGTTGGTGGTGGGAAATCCTGCGACCTTTGTGAGCCTGGGAAGTTTTGCGGATCCAGGAGTGCAAGCGGCCTGCGTGGGAATTTTACTGACGCTGGTGTTGATGGTGCGGCGCGTGAACGGGGCCATTCTGCTGGGCATTCTGGGCACCGCGCTGTTTGGCATTTTTCGCGGGATTACGCATCTACCGGAGCACTGGGTGGCCCTGCCGCATCCGGCGTCCACTTTTATGAAGATGGACTTGCGCGGAGCGGTGCACCTGGGCTTGCTGGAAATCATCTTTATCTTTTTGTTCGTGGATCTGTTCGACAACGTGGGAACGATGGTGGGCGTTTGCGAGCAGGGCGGGTTCATGAAGGACGGAAAGATTCCGCGCGTGGGGAAAATGTTGCTGGCCGACGGTATCGGCACGATTTTCGGCGCGGTGACAGGGACGTCCACGGTGACGAGTTACATCGAGAGCGCGGCGGGAGTCGCCGCAGGCGCACGAACGGGATTAAGCAACATGATGGTGGCGGCGTTGTTTCTGGCAGCGATGTTTTTTTCACCCGTGGCGGCGGCGATTCCCGCATTTGCCACCGCGCCGGCGCTGGTGCTGGTAGGCGCGCTGATGACGGAATCGATCGCGCAGGTGGAATGGAAGGAGTTCACGGAGGCGTTTCCGGCGTTTGTGACGTTAGTGGCGACGCCGCTGACGTTCAGCATCGCGACGGGTTTGAGTCTGGGCGTGATTTCGTACACGGCGGCGAAACTGGCAGCGGGGAAGTGGAAAGAAGTGAGCCCGCTGCTTTGGATACTGACGGTTTTGTTTGTTGTGCGGTATGCGGTGCTGGCGGCAGAGTGAGTGGTGGCGAGCGACCATTGAAGGCGGCTGCGATTTTGGTGGGGTGGCAAGACGCGGGGTTGAGATCCTTCGGCTATCCTTGTCGGATAGCCTCAGGATGACAAATTGTTCTGACGCGAAATGCTGGGGAAAAAGGCGCCCGCGTCGGAAGGCGGCCGCTACAGGGCGTCGACGACGCAGCGGAAGCCGATGGTGCCGGCGCGGTCGCGGCTGGGAGCCATGAGCAGAAGTTTTTCATGTTCGTCCAGGCGGTAGGTCTGCGGGAAATACCAGACAGAGCCTAAGGGTTGGTAGGCGGCGGCGCCGCGAATAATCGCGGCACGCGTGTGCGGGTCGCGAAATTCGTCGGTCCATTGCGAAATGCTGCCGGTCATGTCGAGAGCGCCGAAAGGACTAGCGCCTTGCGGGTTGGCGTCCACGTTGGAGAGCGGGCCGCGTGCGTGGCCGCGATCCGCAGCAGGAACATTGGCCGCATTCCAGTCATTGCCCCAGGGATAAAGCCGCCCGTCCGCGGACTGCGCGGCAAATTGCCATTCCCATTCATGCGGCAACCGCTTGCCCGCCCACGCTGCATACGCCCGCGCATCGTCGAGAGAAACCCAGGTGACGGGCTTGTTTTCCCAGCCGGCAGGAAACGCGCCATTTGTCCAATCACGCAGAAAATTATGATCGTCGGCGGGATGATACTGCGTGGCGTCCAGGAACTGTTTGAACTGCGCGTTGGTGACGGGGGTGCGATCGATAAAATACGCGTGAAGATGCACGCGGTGCAGGTGCGAACGCCGCGGGGAATCCTCCCAGGGATATTGCACGTCCACGCCGGGATCGTTGCCGCCCTCGATTTCGATGCCGCGAACGGAAAAGTTGAAATCGCCTTCGGGAATTTTGATCATGCCAGGAGGAGCGGACGGGACTGGTTTGGTGGCCGGGATGTCAACGATGGTCTGCAGGACGAACGACCACGTGCGCGGAAATTCGTGAAGTGGCTTGCGCGACCGGTCGGCCATGAACGGGAGCAAATCGTGGAGAGTGGAAGAGGATGCATCCTCGCTGGTGACAAGGATCGCTCCATAACCCAGACTCTCCATCGAGAAGTTGAGCGTGGCTTGCTGCTCACTCGCGGTTGGACGCAACTCCACGCCGTGCCAGAGATCGTAGTAACGGAGGCCCGCACGGTAGGGAACACGGAGTTGCTGGCCGTCCACGTCGAATTCGTTGCGATTGACGATCGTCCAGAGCGTGCGCTGCGACAGCGAGAATTTGCTGGCGAACACGCCAGATTGCAGCGTAGGCGCGTGCGGTTCCCAATCAGCGCTGACGAGATTTTCAGCGTAGGCGCGTTCGATGCGCGTGAAGCGGAGAACAGCTTCCGCGTCGTGCGGCGACATGGGATACCAGAAGCCCCAGAGATTTTCGAGTGTTGCATAGCCTTCGCCGTTGAAGAATGCGTGCTGCAGGCTGTCGTTTTTATCGCGGGTGAACCGGTCCGTAACGTCGATCATGTGGCGAGGCTCCAGCCAGCGCGTTTTGCTGACCATGGGCGTCACGGGATAAACGACGTCCTCCCAGGTGACCCAGTCGTTCCAGCCAAGAGTGCTCCAGGAGAGGGATTCGTCGCGGATTTCGAATTGCGGCTCGAACGCGAGACGGTGGCCCGCGGCAACCGAAGCGGCGCGAAAATCCGCGGGAACGCTTTCCAGCGTGTCGAAGTTGATGCCGTCAGCGCCGATTTCCTTTAACAATTGCGTGAGCGTGGTCCAGGGTGGAGTGGATTCCTGGCGCGTGCCGGAATCCCAGGCCAGCACCGGGAAAAGAACTTTGACGTTGTGGCGATGAAAATCGGCGACGAGCTCTTTCAGCGCGGGCAGGCCGCCGGGTAAATCGCGCATCAGGTCAAACTGGTTGCGATCGTCCACGCCGAGGTTGGGGTAAACGTGCCAGAGGAGAACGGAGTCAATGGGACCGATGCGGCTTTCCGTTTCGGCCAGAAATTTTTCAGGAGTGTACTGGCGAGTTTCCGGATCGTAGATGGAGCGATCCCAGACTAGTAGTTGAACCTGGGAGAAAGCGCGTTGGGTCCAGGCGAGGTCGGGGTTGATGTAATCGGATTCGTCCAGGCGAAGTTGCGTGCGGCGTTCCTTGCGCCAAGCCTTCATTCCGTCGAGCCAGGTCGGGTCAGAGGGATCCGCGGGGCCGGGCAAGAAAACTTCAGACGGCGAGGGCGGAATGGTCAGCGTCATGGTGCCGTTAGGGGCGACCAGAGCATGGCGGGCTTTCCACTCGTCAGAATGAAGCGATACCGCACAAGCTAAAACGAATACGGTAAAAAGCGAAATGGACCACAAACGCGAAAGAGGCGGCAGGCGCATAGTCACAAAGGATACGCGAATGGCACGCAGAATTCAGTGGGGTTAAGACAGCGGCAAGTTAGAAACAGGAAGAGATGGTGCCCGAAAGAGGACTCGAACCTCCACTCCCTTGCGAGAACTAGGTCCTGAACCTAGCGCGTCTGCCAGTTCCGCCATTCGGGCACAAAGAAAATAGGCAAATCTTATTGTGGGGTGGGCCTGTGAGTTTGTCAACGAATCGGCGGTCGAGTTCGACCGGTAGCCACGACGGGAAAGATCGATGGAATTGAGCCTTAGTTGGCGCCGGCGCCGGCAGGGCCTGGGGTCTTGTGCCACCAGCCTACGGAACGGGGACCGGGAGTCGTGGTGACGCCATTCTGCGCCACGGGCTGCTGCTGGTGCTCGTGGTGAAACCAGGATCGTTTGGCTTTCGGTTTGGGAGCTGGAGCCGGAGCTGGCGCGGGAGTTGGCTCGGCGGCAGCGGTGGTCGTGGCGGCATCTTTGTGATGGCGGTGAAAAGACCACCAGTGGGCCGAAGCGCTGGGAACTGGGCCGATGGCGCTTAGAAGCAACACGCAGCAGAGCCCTGGAAGTAGTCTCTTCATGGCACTCCCCTTCCCATCTTTTTTAGCATGGGCCACGGAAGCGCAATACTGTACGGAGGTACATGTTTGCGAGACCAGTTACGGCGACCGGTCAGGCAAATAACGGGCGAAAATGAAAAAGGGGCCGGCGATGCGGCCCCTTTGTGTGGCTTGAACTTAGTAAATGCCGCCGGTGACGCGGATGGTTTCGCCGGTGAGGTACTTGGAGTCGGACGAAGCTAGATAAACTGCGGTGGGCGAAATGTCGTCCGTCTGGCCGATGCGGCCGAGTGGCGATTGGGACTCCGCCCATTTCTGAAAATCACTGCCCACAAAGCCACCGGCATGAACGCCTTCGGTTTCAATCAGGCCTGGGTTGATGGAATTGACGCGGATCTTGCGCGCGCCCAATTCTTTGGCCAGGACTCCTGTGATGGAATCAACCGCAGCCTTCGTTGCCGTGTATACGGATGAGTTTGGCGGATTAATGGTGCTGACCCCCGAGCCAACATTAATGATACTGCCGCCTTCAGGGCCAATCAGCTTCACGGCTTCGCGGGTGGTAAGCAGCAAACCGAGCACATTGAGATTGAACTGGCTGTGAAAGAGCTCCTCAGTGACCGCTTCCAGTGGCGCGAACTGATAGATGCCGGCATTGTTCACCAGAATGTTGAGCTTGCCGTATGCCTTTTTGGTTTCCGCGAAGAGGCGAATTACGTCGGCCTGTTTCGAAACGTCCGCTTGCACGGCGATGGCTTTGCCGCCCTTGGCGGTGATTTCCTGAACGACTTTATCCGCGCCTGCCTTGCTGGAGGAATAATTGACGACAACGGAAGCGCCTTCGGCGCCCAAGGCGATGGCAATTCCGGCGCCGATGCCCTTGGATGCGCCGGTGACAACGGCGACCTGATTCGTAAGCTTGCCCATGATCGAGTTCCTTTCGAGATTTCGTTGGCTCAGATACTTTGACAACCATCTAAATGATGATCGGGCCTGGGGAATGGTTACAGCCGGATTTGGGGGGCACTTCGGGGGCCGGGACACGGGCCTGCGGGGCTAGTACCGTCACTGGCATTTTGCCTGCGGAGTGCTATACTCCGCCTGAAATGCATGCCTGCCGTTGAGGCATGCGCGGGATGGGTTCCAACGGAGGTTGCCATGGATGCCATGCAATCAGCGTTCTCGGGGCCGCTGCTGTATCTGTTGATCGTGTGGGGAGTCGTAACCGCCATCTTTCTATTGCTGATCGCGTGGCGCAGCGTACTCTCCAGTCATGAAGATGACCAAATCTTCATCGACGCAGCACAAGAACACATGGCCAGGGAGCAGCGCGAACTGGTCAAGAAAATCGAATCCCTGGGTAAGCCGCTGATGATGAGCGGAATTACTTCAGGGGTGCTGCTGCTGGTGATTGCCGGGATGTTCGTCTACCACGGGCTGAAGAACTTTTAGCTCCGTGAGTGCGGCGAAGGTGAGCCGGTGGCGGCTCAAGGCTTTGGTGGTGTAGCCGCAGGGGCAGGTGTCGGCGGAGCGGCCGACTGCGAAGCCTGGATCAGGGAAGTATGGTTATGCACGATGAGCCAGACATCGTTGCGCTTTTCGAACACCAGCGTCGTTTGCCCGAACGCGGAAATCGGGCTTCCATCCACAACGGCTGAATATTCCCACTGATAGCAGGCCCAGGCGGTATTGCCGGAAGGTGCCAGGCGGACAAGCGTGTTGCTGCGGTCCATGCGAACCTGCTGGGTGCGGGCGCGCTGCGACTGATAGCTCATCAGATAATTCGGCCAGCCAACCACAGGCGGCGCCCAGGTGCCGTTGACCACATCCACATCGTCTGCGTAATGCGCGTGAAGCTTTTCAATGTCGCCCAGTTGCCAGGCGCCGAGCATTTCGCCGATGGCAGTGTCGATTTTTTGTTCGTCGGGAATCTGCAGGCCTTGCGCCGGGGCGGAAGAAGTGTCGTTATTTTTCTTTTTCTTGTTTTGCGCCTGGGCGTTGGTGGCGGCGATCGTGGCGCTTAGGAGGAAGGCAACGGAAAGGAACAGAAGACGGCGAAGCGGGAGAAATTTGCGTGTTGAGGCGTTCGAAGATTTCATGCTTGGATCACTCTCCAAAAAATTAGGCGCGCTCCGGCGCATTTTGGAAACAGAAGCGCGGCAGAAGCAGCTGTGCTGGACAGAGAGAGCATAACGCACGGGGAAGAGGTGCGTGAGCACGTGTGTCCAGTTGGTTTACCGAGTATTCTCGCGATCCGCGAGCGTTGTGGGGGCGGCCTTCTGAGGCCGGCCGTTGCCGCACGCGAAGGATCTCACGTCACGCACATTGTAATCGTTGAGATCCTTCGGCCCGCAAAACGCGCGGGCCTCAGGATGACAATTGCGCGTTCTGTAGCGGCGGCCTTCTGAGGCCGGCGCCTTTTACGCGGCCACTATTTTTGCGAAGCGCTAAGCAGGTTGACGAAAAGGCGGTAAGCGCCGGGAACACCCTCGGGAAGCTCCCGGAAGAAGGCGAGGCCGGTGTAAATGTAAACGCCTTTGCCATAGGGCGTGTAGACCAGGCTCCCATTCAAATCCGATTCGCCGGGATCGTGCATGGCCAGCAGTGGCGTGTATTTGGCGTCGAAATCGCTCCAGTAATAGAGCCCACGCTCCTGCACCCAATTCTGGAAATCGGCTTCGGTGATTTTGTTGGGCCAGTTGAGCAGACGATCATCGTGCTTGAGAAACTTCACTTCGGCATTTTCATCCGTGGTGCGCGGTGTTGGGTTGCCGATGGTGGCGTGATAAGGAGCGGGGAGGACTTTGTTCCAGACGAAGTCGCGGTTGTATTGGACGACGAGTGTTCCGCCGCCGGAAACGTATTCGAGGAGGCGTTTGTTGGCGCTGGCGAGCTCGGGGCGGAGTTCATAGGCTCGCACACCGACGACGATGGCGGAATATTTCGAGAGGTCGCCAAAAGTGAGCGCGTTGGCGTCGAGCATTTCCACGCTGATGCCCAACCGCTCGAGCGCCTCAGGGATTTTCTCTCCTTCAGCGGAAATATATCCTACGCGAAGATTCGCCGGGACACTGATGTCGAATGCGTGGACAACAGTCTGTGCCGGATCGCTGCAGAGAATGGTGGGCACAGTGGGGAGAGGCTCAAGAGTGGTGGAGAATTTCTCGTCCCCGCGCTTGGCATAAGCGGTAATCGTATAGTTGCCAGCGGCAAGATTGGCCGGCGGTGTAACGGTGAGCTTCGCGTACTGGTCGCCAACACCGTCGAACGTCAACTCCACGGGTGCACTTGAAGTAAAACCGTCGGGCGTCTTAAGGCCGACGGAGATCCTCGCAGATTTGGTGGAATAGGAATGCACGCGCAGGAAGATATCGTAGGGATTGCGAGCGGTGTTCAGGACAGCCACGAATTGATCCGGGTCCACTTTTAACGTGTACGCGGGAACAATGCGTAACGGCACAAGGCTGGCGCTGACAGAGGACGCCTGGACACTGACCACGGGCGTGCTGATTCCTAATACGAATTCCGGATGGTTTCCAATGGTCAAATTGGTATAAACATGCTCTGCCGAGTCAACAGCGCTTACGGGGCTAACGGGATTTTCAGATGGCTGAGTTTTTTTCGAAAGCTGCAGAGTAAACGTATCACCGTCGTGAACGCCTGCAGCATTTTCAGCGAATGTATCTGGCTCCGGCGATGCGAAAAGCCGACCATTTAGAGAGCAGGAAATGCCGTCTCTGCAACGGAAGTGAATCACGAGCTTAATTGGTTCGCCGATTATTGCATCGGGACTCTGAGACTCAGCTCTGAAGTCAACTCCCGCGGCCAACTCCAATGCCTGATACAGTGCCAAACGGGTTGGGTTCGCGCTTTCCTGGACTTCAAATTCAGGAGTAGAAGCGAGATTCGTCCGGGGAATCACTGCGTTGACTGCTAGCATCGCTTGCTCGAGGGCTTCGACTGCTTTTGCCCAATCCAAGAGCTGCACGGCCTGCTTCGCTTCCAACAGCTTGCTATCAGCAATTTTCAATTTTGCACATAGATTCTGATTCTTTTCGCAGCCCAGAGGGCGCGCCAATTGAAGAAGCCCTTCCTGCAAAATTGCGGGATCAAGCTTGCTGCCGTCTTCGGGGATTAGGCCGATTTGGCGGCGGAGGAATGGAGAGTTGATGAAGCCCGGGATACCTTGGGTGCGGTGATTCAGGAAGGCGTCGAGACCTATTTCACGCCAGGATTTTCCATAGAGGGGAGAAATTTCATCAATGGGCAGAATGTAGCCCTTGGGATTGTCGCTGCCGCGTTCGACGTCGAGAATTTTTACACCACTTCCGGCGTTATCCCAAACGGGAAAGCTCGGATCGGCAAGATATTTTGGATCGGCGGCGGACTTCACGGCTTCGGGAGTCCACAGGCCGGCGGTCTGATGGTGGCCGTGCCCGGAGTGGACGCCGCCCCAGCCGTTGATGACGATATTGGGGCGGAATTCCCGAATGACGCGCACCATATCCTGCATTACGGCGTCGCCCCAGATTTTTTCCGTTTCTTCTGGAGTCTTGGAATAGCCGAAATCCTTGGCACGCGTGAAATAGAGTTTCACGCCGTATCCCCGCGTCGCCGCGAGGAGTTCCTGCGTGCGGATCAGGCCGAGTTGCGGCGCTTGTTCGGGGCCTAGGGCGTTCTGACCGCCCTCGCCGCGAGTAAGTGATAGCAGCGCGACATCCGCATGCAGGCCGCGGGCAAGGTAAGTGAGGGCGGCGGCGGATTCATCGTCGGGATGCGCCGTGATGTAAAGGATGCGCGTGGTGACGCGGGCGGCGTCGATGGCCTCAATCGTTTCGGGAAGGCCAGGACCGGTGCCGGGGGCGGGAGGAAATTGCGCGCGAGAGGAGAGAGGGAGGAGCGCGGCGAGGAGCAGAGTGATCGTCAGGCGGGTGCGAGTCAAAAGGCCTCCGTTCGTTCCGTTGGGCGAAGATGTTTACGTTGAGATCCTTCGTGCATCCTTGCCGGATGCCCTCAGGATGACAAGCTATACATCTAGCTCAGCAGGCGCTAGTTCGCCGAAACTTCTTCCTTCGCCGCGGCAAAGGGCCATTGTCGCATTCCCCGTGTCCAAACCAAAAATGCAATCACGCCGAGCCCAATTTCCAGCAGACCCCATTTTCGGACGGAGCCGGTTTGCCAGAACAGCCATCCCCACGCCAGCATGGTGAGCACCGCCGGCACCGGGTAGAGCCACATTCTAAACGGCAGCTTTTCGGAACCTAATCTACGCCGCAGCAGCATCACGCCAACGGCCTGACCGATGAACTGCACGAGCAGGCGCATCGCCAGAATCGCCGCGATCGCGGTTTTCAACTTCAAAGTCAAACTGAACGCAAAGGACATGGCGCCCAGAAACAACAAGGATACGTACGGAAAATGTTTCGTCGGGTGAACGCGAGCAAAAATCGGCAGGAAGTTGCCGTCCAGCGCGGCGGAGTATGGAACGCGTGAATATCCCAGGAGAACGGAAAATACGCTGGCCATGGCGATCCACAAAACCATTGCGGTGGCGAAGTGAGCGGCGGCGTGCCCATAGATTCGCTCGACGAAGAGGCTGGCCAGGAACGGCGAATTCTGCGCCTCCCGCCACGGCACTACCCCCAGAAAACTGGTTTGCATCGCCAGGTAAAGAATCGTGATTCCCGCGATGGACAGGAAAATCCCGCGGGGAATATTTTTTTCCGGGTCGCGGATTTCTCCGCCCAGATGGCAGATGTTGTAATAGCCGAGATAACTGTAAATCGTGCTGACCATCGCCGCACCCAGCCCTGCAAACCAGACGGAGGAAAGCTGAAACGCGCCGGGAGGAAAATCGAACGCGAGTTTGGGATCGAAGTGGCGGAAGCCTCCCCATATCAGCCAGAGCATCGTGCCAACAACGCCAATCCACAGGAGAACGGAAATCTTGCCGATGGTGGTGATTTTGCGGTAGAGCAGCAGCACAAGTACGACGACAAGCCCGCCCGAAAGCGCCTTCGCCTCCCACTTGTTGAATGGGTAGATATAGGTGGCGTAGTTGGAAAAGCCGATGGCTGCTGATGCCACGGTAAGCGGCGCCTGTATCAGGGTCTGCCATACGAACAAGAAAGACATCAGGCGACCCCACTTGCCGGGGCCATAGGCTTCGCGAAGGAATACGTAAGAGCCGCCGGCTTTAGGCATGGCCGCGCCGAGTTCGGACCAGACAAAACCGTCGAGGGTGGCCAGAAGCGCGCCGGCGAGCCACGCGATTAAAGCTTGCGGGCCCCCCATGGCTTTGATAACCAGGGAGCTGACCACGAACGGACCGATGCCAACGATCTCGATCATGTTCAGGGCGACAGCCTCTTTGAGGCCGAGGCCACGTTCGAGGGCCGGTTGGGAGGGTCCGAGGTTGTGGCTTTCTGGAGCAGCGGGCATGCGCTCGGAGAATAACAAATGGGCAGGAATCTGGCCGATCTAAAGTTCGGCCATTGCACGGGCCACCCAGGAATCGCTGTCTCACACATTTTGTTTTGCCGGGCTGTGCGTTGACACCTTACACTCGTACAACGGAGGGCGTGCAACTGCCTTGGCTCTCCGTTTCATCATGAACCGAATTTTTCTCGTGCTGGCGCTAGCAGTGTGCGCATCGCGCGTGGGGCTGGCCGGCTCCAACGCAGGGAATCTTGTTTTGCCGCCCGGGACGCAGGCGATCCTGGATCACATTTATTCAGGGCGCGGCGACTTGGCGATTCCGGAGGGGCAAGCCCTTCAAAGAGAACGATCGTCGCATCCATTGGGATATCTGCTGGAAGCGGAAGCGCGCTGGTGGGAAATCTGGTGCGCGGCGTCCGAATACAAATACGGCATGACCATGCCACGGCACAAAGAGAAGCAAGCCTCGGATCAGCAGTATCTGGATCTCGCCGCGAAAGCGGAATCCCTGGCGGCCGCTAGCTTGGCGCAACAGGAAACCGCGGAAATGCACTTTTACGCGGGGATGGCCGAAGCGCAAACTGCGCGGATGTACGCACTGCGGGGAGAGAATCGTGCGACCGCGCGCGAGGGCGTTCGGGCAAGGGAGCACCTTCTGCGGGCTTTCGCGCTCGATCCAACGCTCTCCGACGCCGATTTTGGGCTGGGGCTTTACAACTACTACGTGGACACGCTTTCCACCATGGCGCGAGTGCTACGATTTTTCATGGGCATCCCGGGCGGCTCAAAGGACGAGGGCATCCGGCAACTGCGGCAGGCGATGGAACATGGGGAGATAACCTCCGCGGAAGCGCGATTTTATCTGGCCATCAATCTCCACAACTACGACCAGAAGTATGAAGAGGCGCTAGAAGTGATCACGCCGCTGGTGGAGAAGTATCCCGAAAACCCAATCTTTCTGATGGCGCGCGGAGACCTTTACGGAAAGCTGGGAAGAAAACCGCAAGCGATTGCAGACTACCGCGCGGCGGAGCGGGGCAAATTTGGAAACGCTGCGTGCCGGGAAAAGGTCGAGCAACTGGCGCAGAAGGCGTTGACATCTCAGGGAGCGGTAAATCCGCCGGGCGGCCGATGACAAGGCCAGGGACAAGGTGACTCGACGCTTTGTCTGTGGCGCTGCCTGGGCCATAATAGATAGCTGGGTTTGCGGACCGAAGTGGAGTAGCCGGGTCTCAGGGGTAAATGGGGCACGGTCAACGCGGCCACGCGTTTCTGCATCTCAAACCACACAGCCAGGCGGAATGCGATTCTCTCCGCAACGGGGAGAAGCCGGCACACTTGTGAGTCTCAGGAGAAGGAATTATATGAAGGGGTTTTGGACAGCGGTGGCTGTCGCAAGTTTGGCGTTTGGCTGGTTGGCCGGATGCAACGATAATAACAACTCGATTCAGTACAACACCGGGGCGACCTTGCTTAACATTTCGCCGACGGGGCTGTCGGCGGGGGGCACGGATTTCCTGTTGACCGTGAATGCGTCCCAGTTTAACGGCTTTAACAGCACCACGGTAATTCAGTGGAATAACAGTAAGTTGCCGACAACCTTCGTGGACATCACTACGTTGACCGCCATGGTGCCCGCAAGCCTGCTTGCAAAACCCGGAGTGGCCTACGTCAACACGCTGACCTCCCAATCGGGTAACGGGCAAAACGGGCTTTCCAATACCCTGGCCTTCAATATCTACGGAGCGCCGAATCCGGTTCCTACAATTACCTCGGTCTCGCCAGACACCGCGCCGGCTTGCGGAACCAGTTGCGGCAGCGCTTCGGTGAACATCACCGTCACCGGAACGAATTTTCTTTCCACCTCGAATAATGGCGGGTCGCTGGTGACGTTTCAGGATAGATTGACCACCCAACAACAACCGACGGCGCTGACGATCTCCAGCATTTCGGATTCGGAGATCAAAGCGACGATTCCAGGGACATATCTTGCGAACGATGACATCGGGCTGATACAGGTGCTTAATCCCCAGAACGGACTCTGCACCAATCCGGCTTGCCTGCCGCTGGCGGGGGGTGGGCCAAGCAATACGGTGGTCTTCACCATCGGCGCCGGCGTGACCCCCGCGATTGCCGAGGAAACTCCGGCAATCAGCCAGGATGGGCGATACGTGGCCTATGCTTCGCAACAGAATCAGGTGAACCAGATCCTGCTGAAGGACACTTGTGTGGGAGTGGCGAATGGATGCACGGCAAACACGCGCGTGATTTCCGCGACAGCGGATGGCACGCCGGGAAACGCGGACAGCCACAATGCGGTGATTACGCCGGATGGAAGATATGTCGCGTTCAGTTCCGCCGCGACCAACCTGGTGGAAGGCGCGCCGGCGGGGCGGCAGATTTTTCTTCGAGATACATGCATCGGCGCCGAAAATTCTTGCAAACCGTTGACCACGCTGATTTCGAAAGACGCGGACGGGGCGCTGAACGGGACCGAAAGCATTTTGCCTTCGATCAATACAACGGGAAGATATGTCGCTTTTGTGGCGATCACGCCAAGTGCAAACTCGGCGCGCGTTGCGGGGCCGCCACCTAATTTGGCCGCTTCACCGAACAGCGGACTGCGGCAAGTCTTCGTGCGCGATACCTGCCTGGGTGAGGCTAACTGCACACCGAAGACGACGCGCATTTCGATGTCTCCAGGCGATGCGCCTGGGAATGGGGCAAAACCTGCTGGGCCGGCGATCAGCGGGCAGGCCAAGCAGATTGCGCTCAGCGATGGAAAGACCGCGACGGTGCTTACGCCCACGGTGAAAGTGGACGACAACGTGGTTGTGGCGGTTCCGAAAGAGCAGTAAGGGAAGCGAGCTGTCTCGACGGAACAAAGCTTGGAGTGCGCTCTGGAAGAAAAACTATCCCATGAATCCAAGATTGCTGGACGGAAAATTCGCCAGGTTCGGGAACACCGCCGGCAAGTCCGACGCTTGCACGCCGAACCATGTCGCGAGCGTGGCCGCATATTGATCGAGGGCCGTGGTGGGAATCCAGCGTCCGTTGTTGCCCGCGTCGTCCGGGCCGCCGAGCGCCAGCGTCGGGAATGTGCCATACACATTGTTCCCTTTGACGGCGCCGCCCAGGACGATCTGGTGGCTGCCCCAGGCGTGGTCTGTGCCGCCGTTTGTGCCAGGCTGCAGCGTGCGGCTGAATTCCGAAAGCGTGAACGTAGTGACCTGGTTGGCAACGCCGAGTTCCTGCGTGGCTTGATAAAAAGCGGACATTGCCTGGCTGAGCTTGCTCATCAGGTCGATTTGCTGTGGCAGTTGATCGCTGTGCGTATCGAAGCCGCCGTAGGAACAGAAGAAAATCTGCCGGCCCATGCCGAGCGCGGCGCGGGTGGCGATGACTTGAGCGACCTGTTTGAGCTGCTGGCCGAGATAGCTCGTCGGAAAGGCAGTTTGCAGCGGCGAAATATTTTTCAGAGCGTCGGCAAGCACAACGCTATATTGCACGGCTTGGCTGGTGACGGAGTTTGCGGATTGCACCAGCGAAAGGCCGTTGTCGAAAGTCAGCAATTGTTGAGTGGCCAGAAAACGCGCCTGGGCAGCCGCGGAGGAATCGAAACCCTGCAAGCCGGGGGTTTGCCCGGGATTCATGGTAAAGGGACGCGTGACATCTCCCGTGGCGAACACGGTGTTGCCGGAGACGGAGAGCACGGGCGGGAATTGCGCGGCGGAGTTGAATGACGACTGAACCTTGTCTGCCACTTTGCCCGCCCAACCGGCGTTGGGTGTGCCCATCAACTGCGCACTCTGCCACTGGTCCTGCTGGTCGGAGTGGGAATACAAATTTTCAGGAAGATTCTTATACTGCTGATAGGTTTGCTGCGTGGTCGGCTGAACGAGTGTGCCGACATTCGCGAGCACGGCCAGCGTCTGCTGATTGTTAAAAAAGGATTGCATTTCCGGCATGCTGGGATGCAGGCCATATGTGGCCTGGTTCCCGATTTGCAGCGGCAACAACTGCGTTTGTGGAATAGCCAGTGTCGCGCGCGTCTGCTGGTAAGCGGTGTAACGCGAATCTATAGGGACGACCATGTTGTTGGAGTCGTTGCCGCCGAACATGAAAATGCACACTAGCGCCTTGTAATCAGTGGCGCCCTGCGCAAGCGCGCTGACCAGACCGAATTTGCTGAGGCCACCGAGCAAGGAAGCTCCCGCCGCGGAACAGCAGGCCAGCCGCATGAAGTCTCTTCGTGAGTGTGGATTCATCGTCGTCTCCTATGCGCGCTAGTGCTGAACCTGGTACATCGAGGAAGAGGTGACCAGGTAGATGGCGGCCTGTGCCTGCCCCTTCGTATTGCCGGCATCAACGGTGTTTACAGCCGTGAGAATGGTTTGCCGCATGCTGTCCGGCAAGGCCCCGTGAAGGAAAAGTGTATTCAACCAGTCCATCATCTGATCGGGAGTGCCAGCATTGTTGACCGGAGAAAAATCAAATTTGGTATTGGAACCGACGGCGCCGTAAACGACGTCGTCGATGAAATTGGCGCGGGAAAGGCTGGAGTTGGTATCGAAGATGGCAAACTCCGGCCCATTCAGAGCGGTGCCAGGAATAGGATTGTCCGGCGGGAAAAAATTGAACACCGTGGCCGGGAAGAAAATGCTTTCCTCCATGTTGTTGCCTTCGTAGGGAAGCCCGGCGGCGTCGGATCGCGCATGGAAAGCGCGGAGGATGCTCGCTTCAAGCACCACGGGTTCGCGGAGCTTGCCGTCGGTGGCCACGGCGGTATTTGGATCGTCGCCGCGGCGCGCTTCCGGATCGAGCAGGATGGCGGCGATGGTGGCCTGCATGTCTCCGCGCTGCCCGGTGCCGTAGCCGTTGAACGTGCCGGTGTTGAAGGCCTGCGCCACGCGCTGAATATAGGCGGGGCTGGGGTTGCTGGTGACCAGCCGTAGAATCAGTTGGCGCGCGACGAACGGCCCAACGTTCGGATGGTTGAAGATGATGGTGAGCGCGGAATTTAGATCGTTGGCCGAAGTTTGGCCTGCGGGAATCGCCTGGCCAAGCAGGGTTTTTGTTTCCATGTCGTGGTTGGAATCCACGGCCACCATGGGCCCCCCGTAATATTGCGGATTATGTTTCTGCGGAGCGCCGCCTGGCATCACAGGATAGGTCCAACCGGTGAACGCCAGGCCGAGAGCCATAACATCGTCTTGCGTATACGTGGGAACTGGATTTCCGCTGGCATCGAGGACGGGAGAACCATCGAGATTGAGTTGATTCAAGCCAAGGCAGAAGAGCTGCATGATTTCGCGGGCATAATTTTCGTTGGCGTGTTGGCCCACTGCCGGCTTGTCGTTGTTCACCATGTCGAGGTAGTTGCCCATTGCGGGAGTCAGAGTCACGTCCTTCATGATGCTGAAGTAGTTGGTGAAGGCGTCCTGATCGAGAGTGGTGAGGTAATTGGTGTAGCCGGTGGGATCGCTGACTTTGTCGCCGGCGACCACCCACAGTTCGTTGAGCGCGAACGAAACGCGGCGGCGAAGTTGATCGCCACCCATAGCCGCGTTCAGGAAAAAGGGTTGCTGGAGATTGTGAACGGAAGGCTTGATCGCGACATTGAACGTTGGATAGATCGTGGTCGGCGCCGCGAATTCGCTCTGCAGATAAAGATCAAAGCCCAGTTCCTCAACCTGGTTCAGCGATTCGGTGTTCGGTCCGAAGGAACTCTGTTCGAGGAAGCGGTCGGCGGCTGCGGCGTTGACAGGAGAGCCGTTGGCAGTGACGTTGACACTGGCGGAGGCGGAACCTCCGCCACCGGGCGCGGGATTGTTGATCGTAATGGAAACGTTACCCGGGGTAGCACCAGTGCCGATGGCGGTGATGAGGTTCGGCGTGGCGTAGAGAACCTTGAGCTGCTGCCCGCCGAAGCTGACCGTGGAGGTGTTCACGAATCCGCTGCCGTTCAGCGAAATTTGAAACGCACCCGGACCGATGGTGGCGGGGGAAACGGTGTCGAGCGTGGGCGCGGGGTTTTGCAACGCGACCGTGGCGGTGCCGGATTTCGTCGTGTCCGCCTCACTGACAGCAGAGACCGTGACGGAGTTCCCGTTCACCAGATTGTCCGGTGCCACGTAAATCCCGTCCGTGCTGATGTAACCCACCTGGCTGTCGCCACCCATGATGCCGTTTACTTCCCAGGTAACCGTCGTGTCCGTGGCGCCAGTGACCGTGGCGGCGAAAGTTTGCGAGCCGCCCGCAACCTTCAGCGTTGTGCTGGCGGGCGCGACCTTTACGGAAATGTTCGAATTCGGCTGGGTGATCAGCAGGTTCAACGCGTTGGAAGGACCGGAACCGGGATTTGGATTAACCACCGTGACCGGAACGTTGCCGACCTGGCTGGCCGTCAGCGTGGTGGTGGCGGTTAGCTGCGTGGAGGAGACATACGTGGTGGAGAGTGTCAGCCCGCCAAGATGGATCGCCGCGCCATTCAGAAACGAAGATCCTGTCACCGTGATGATTGCAGCGCCGATCGTGACGGATACTGGATTTACCTGCGTGAGAACGGCCAGCGGATTCTCCAGCGTGACCGCGGAATTTCCCGAGGCAGTGGTATCCGCCACGTTGGTGGCGGTAACCTGAATGCCGTTGGGGCTCGGCACCACGGGTGGTGCGGTGTAGATACCGTTTGCCGTGATGTAGCCAAGTGTGAAGTTGCCGCCGGGCACGCCGTTCACGGCCCAGGTAACGGAAGTGTTGGCGTTTCCGGAAACCGCAGCCGCAAATGGCTGCTGCAATCCGGCGCGCACCGAAGCGGTTGCGGGTGTCACGTCCACGGTAGTGCCGCTTTTCGTAATCAGCGCGGTGAGAATGTTTGAGGGAATCGCTCCAGGGTCCGGGTTCGTCACCGTGATATTTACGCTGCCGACCTGGCTAAGCGTTGCCGACCCGGTGGCCGCAAGCTGTGTCGAAGAGACGCGCGTCGTCGTCAAAGCCGTGGTGCCCAGATAAACCACGGCGCCGGGGGCAAAGTGTAAACCAGTGAGATTTATGCTGACCGGGCCGACACCAAACGTCATCGGCGTACCGTTGGTAAGCTGGGGAACTGGATTTTGCAGCGTGATCGTGGCCGAGCCGGATTTGGTGGAATCAGAGGCTTCGGCGGCCGTGATGGTAATAGCATTATTTGTGGGAGGAAATTCTGGAGCCACGTATAGTCCGGCGGCGCTGATGGTGCCAGTGGCCGCGGATCCCCCCAGGACGCCGTTTACCGACCAGATCAAAGCCGGATTCGACCCGTCGCTGGTGGTAGCCGTGAACTGTTGGGAAGCCGTGCCGCGCACAGTTGTGCCGGTTGGATTGACGGCCAGCGTGAATCCATGGACGCCTCCGCCTGTGTCGTGGACCAGTTCCGAGCAGCCGGAAAGGCCAATAGCGAGAAGCAGCGGAAGTATATGCCGTATGCGATTCACTGCAGTCTCTCCCTTACCGTAAGCGAATCTGAGGGGCAAAATCCCGCAAGGAGTCTCAAGGTTGCGGGATTTTGCTCATATTTGGCTCTGGCGACTGGCTGGATTGGTTGGGTAAGAGTAGTGTCCAAAGAGAAAAGAGGCTACTGCCCAGCGGGACAGAATCCGGGTAGCTGTTCGTGTGTACTTCAAGTGTTAGCACTCGAAATCGTGGGAAAAGTGAAGAGGTAATTGGGCATTACGGCGCTGCAATCGTGCGCGGCAGAGAGAGCCGCCTTGCAGACCTTAGCAGGGCAGCCAGTTCCACATTGCAAAAGGAAGAGTAAAAAGTTAGTTGAAGCGAACGCGGATATCGGGGCGCTTTTCCAGACGCACCGAATCCACAAAACGCACCTGGCGCTCATCGAACGTGAGAATCATGGATGAAGTACGGATGCCTTCGCCGAAGAATCGCACACCCTTCAACAAATTGCCGTCGGTGACGCCGGTACAGGCAAAGATGATTTTCTTTCCCGGGGCTAAGTCTTCGGTGTCGTAAATGCGCTTAGCGTCGGTAACCCCCATTTTCGCCAGACGTTCGGCGTCTTGCGGCTTGCTGACTACCAGGCGCGCGAGAATCTGGCCATTGAGGCAACGCAAAGCTGCTGCGGTGAGCACACCCTCCGGCGCGCCGCCCGTACCCATGACCATGTGAACCCCGGTGCCGATAACGGCGGCGGAGATACCCGCGGAAAGGTCGCCGTCTCCGATCAGCCGGATGCGCGCTCCGACGGCACGAATTTCGGAAATCAGTTTTTCATGGCGCGGACGATCAAGGACCATGACGACGAGATCCTCGACGTCGCGGTCCAACCGCTTGGCGACGGAGCGAAGATTGTCGGCGGGAGGGGCGTCGAGTTCCACCGCGCCCTTGCAGGAAGGCCCGACGACGATTTTTTCCATGTACAGATCCGGGGCGTGCAGCAAACCGCCTTTTTCACTCGCAGCAAGCACGGCGATGGAATTCGGCGCCCCGGTAGCGCAGAGATTGGTGCCTTCCAAAGGATCCACGGCGATATCCACGGAAGGAAACAGCGCTTTGGGAGCATGCGTTGCAAGGCCAACCTTCTCGCCGATATACAGCATTGGCGCCTCGTCGCGTTCACCCTCACCGATGACGATGGTGCCGTCCATTTCCACCTGATCCATCGTGCGGCGCATCGCCTCCACGGCGACTTCGTCGGCTTTGTGGCGGTCGCCAAATCCCATGGTGCGGGCGGCGGCGATGGCGCCGTTCTCAACCACGCGAAGAAATTCCAGGCTCAGTTGTTCTTCCATGTTGGGCGCCCTCCGCGGACGCTGATGCTCGGCAAACTGCAGCTCAAACTCGATTGGGGTGATAGGAGCGAAGGAACGGACTCGCGATCCACTATGGGCGCTGAACCACCGGCTGGAACGCTATTGTACCTGCTCTTTGGACGGAAGTGCACGGATCATCGCATTTATAAGATTCGGATCGGTAAACTCGGTCATGTCGCCAGGATGCTTGCCGGCGACGGGCAGCAGGCGCGCGGAAAGTGGCTTGTTCCACTTGACGGAGAGAGTGGCGACATCGCCGATGATGCGGGCAAGAGCTTCCACGGAGGTGTCACCCGGCAGCGGAATCGTATCGAGCCCGGTGGCGCAGACGGCGGAATAACTGAGCAGTGAGTCGAGCGAAAGCCTGCCCTGATTCCAGCGCTCCGCAAGAAGCGGATCTTCCAAAACCGGCAGCATAATCCCCGAATAACCGATGCGGCGCGCGCCGATATCTTTGAGCGCGGAAGTGATGGTGCCAACGGCGGTCAGGGTCCCGCTGGAGCCGATGGGTTGGCGCGAGATCGTTTCAATGGCGGCGCCGATGGAGGCTTCTTGCGAAGGGACGGGGGAAAGGTCCTGGCCCATATAGTTCCAGCCCTGCTCGCGATCCACGCGTTGCGCGAGATCCTCCACGTCGAAAGCGACGTTGAATAAGGTGTCAATAATCTGGCGGCGCGCGGTGGCCAGATCGGGAGCGTTTTCTGCGGCGGTGGCAACCAGTCCGGCGGAGGCCAGGCCCACGGAAAACTGATGGCCGCTGCCGGTGTGATATGCCGCGGGGAAAAATGGCGAGTAAGGCGGCACGTTGGCGTTGGCGGCAAAACGAAAATTGCCTTCGCTGCGCTCTGTGCTTGTGGAAAGTTTTTTCATCACGCGGGCGGCGGCGTTCACGGCAGGCCAGTTGATGCCGGCATCGTTGGTCACCACCAGGCCGCCGAAAATATTTTTTGTGTTTTGCAGTACGGCCGCCAGAAGATCGGCCTGCGCGTCCCCATCGTCGCCCGCCAGATAGGCGGGTCCGATGCTCAGGCGGACCTTATATTGCTGGACCAAGCCGTCGAGATCTTTAAACAGGCGAACCGCGTCCTCGGTGGAAAGGCCGCTGGTGTATTGCGGAAAAGGCTGCGTGGCGATGCGTAGTGTATCCACGGTGTAGCCGCGCGATTCAAAAACAGTTTGCGCGTAACCGAGAAATTTGGCGGCCTCGGCAATCTGCAACTGGTATTGCGTGCGGTCCAGATTGATGAACGCGGTGATGGCGCGCACGTGAGGTTTGGGAGTGGCGGGAGGTTTCGCGGGGGCCGCGGTCTGGGCAAAGATACCTGGAACCACGGCGGCGAGCAGTCCAAAAATTAAAGTGAAATGGCGGATGGAGTTTTTCATGTAGCTCACATAAACGCGGAGATGCCGGTGATTTTTTCGCCGATCACCAGCTTGTGAATGTCGTTGGTGCCTTCGTAGGTGAACACGCTTTCGAGATTGTTCATGTGGCGCATGATGCAGTAGTCGTCCACGATCCCGTTGGCGCCGAGGATGTCGCGCGATTTGCGCGCAGTTTCCAGCGCAATGGCCACGTTGTTCATTTTGAGCATGGAAATGTGCGAGGGATCCACCCTGCCTTTGTCCTTCAGACGGCCAACGTGAAGCGCTAAAAGTTGCCCCTTCACGATCTCCGTGATCATCCAGGCGAGCTTTTCCTGCACGAGTTGGTGCGATGCGATTGGTTTATTGGCGAACTGCTTGCGCGTCTTGGCGTATTGCAGCGCGGTGTCGTAGCAGGCCATGGCCGCGCCAATTGCGCCCCAGCCGATCCCGTAGCGCGCCTGATTCAGGCAGCTCAGCGGTCCGCGCAAACCGGTGACGCCGGGTAGCAGATTTTCTTCGGGGATAGCGCAATCGCTGAACGCGAGACCGGAAGTGACGGAAGCGCGCAGCGACCATTTGCCGTGAACATCCCAGGTCTTGAACCCGGGAGTTCCCTTATCTACCAAAAACCCGCGAACCTTTTCGTCTTCGCATTTGGCCCAGACAACGGCGACGTCGGCGAGCGAACCGCTGGTGATCCACATTTTTTCGCCGTTCAGGATGTACTGGTTGCCCTTTTTCACCGCGCGGGTGAGCATGCCGCCGGGATTTGAGCCAAATTGCGGTTCGGTCAGGCCAAAGCAGCCGATCGCATTGCCGGATTGCAGGCGCGGCAGCCATTTCTCTTTTTGCGCGTCGCTCCCGAACGCATGAATGGGGTACATCACCAGCGAGCCCTGCACGGAGACAAAGCTGCGCAGGCCAGAATCGCCGCGCTCGAGCTCCTGGGTCATCAGGCCATAGGCGACGTTGGACATCCCGGCGCACCCATAGCCGTGAAGGTTGGCGCCGAAAAATCCGAGTTCGCCAAGCTGCGGGATCAGATGCCGGGGAAATGTGCTTTCGCGGCTGTGTTTTTCAATGATCGGGATAATTTCGTTGTCCACGAACTGGCGGGCCGTCTGGCGGACCAGCTTTTCTTCGTCGTTCAGCAGGGAATCAAAATCGATGAAATCCACACCGGCAAATGAGGGCATGAAGAGTCCTTCGCGCCGCGGATGGCGCGGCGAAGGAAGTGTAGCAAGGCGTTCGCGGAAGCGGCAAGAAAACGCGGCGCTGGAGCAGGTACACTAGGAGCAGAGTGGAAAGGATCGTGGACGTGGCGAAACGCGCGGTAACGAAGGTGAATCCAGAGTTTCTGGTTTTTGACGTGGACGGCGTTTTGATTGACGTGAAGGAGACGTTCTGGCGCTCCGCGCTGCAGACCGTGGAAAAACTGACAGGGAAAAAGGGGACGTGGGCGGAACTTCACCAGTGGAAAAGACAGCCCGGAAACAATGACGATTGGATGATGGTTTCGCGATGGGCCACGGCCTGGGGCGTGCCAACAACTTATGAAGAGGCGCGCAAGGCGTTCCAACCGTTTTATTGGGGGAGCGACGGCAAGCCGGGAAACGTGGCTAAGGAAAAATGGCTGGTGGCCCCCAAGCTGGTTGAAAAATGGGCCCGGGGCCGGGAGCTGAACCTGTTTACCGGGAGAACGCGGCAGGAATTTTTCTATTCGTTTGAGCGGTGGCCGGCGGCAAAGTATTTTCGCAGGGTAATCACGATGGACGATGCGCGGAAAAAACCATTCCCGGACGGCTTGCACGCGATTCTGGGAGAGCGCGATCCGAAATCGGCGTTGTATTTGGGCGACAACGTGGATGATGCGCTCGCGGCGCAGGCCGCGCGTGTTCCGTTCATGGCGATTTTGCCCAAAGGCGTGCCGGATTACCGGCAGCGCGCGAAAAAATTTCGCGAACTGGGGGCCCTTCGCCTTCTGGAACGCGCCCGTGATCTCGATCGTTTGCTAGCTTGATCGGTTTTCCTCGCACTCCACTTGCGACGATCGCCTACTCCGCTGCGCAATTGTCATCCTTCGCCTATCCGTTAAGGATAGGCGAAGGATCTCAGCCCAGCGATTTGAGTGGCGACACAGTTGAGATCCTTCAGTCCGCAAAAGGCGCGGCCTTCAGGATGACACCGTGTGAGTGGCGCGGGGGTGAGCGAGCGAGAGCGAAGGCTGGAAGAAAAGCGTCGACCACGGCTCCCTCTGATCACGGAAGACGAATTCTACTTTGGAGGGAGTAAGATGGGTTTTGCTTTGAACTCAGGAGCGGACCGGAACGAAGTCCCGACACAACCCGGGAACTTCCGCGGGCGTCTGAAGGAATGAATCCGTTGAGCTCCGCGATGCGGGGCCGTTTAGGAAAGAGGGTCATGAAGCCATTCGGGAGAGTGTTGTTTTTCGGCGGAGTTGCAGCGTTGCTTGCTAGTGCGGCACGTGCGCAGGCGCCCCCAGGGCCGATTACGCCGCCTCCAGGGACGGAGGTAGAAGGCCCGCGGACTCCGCCGCCGCCGCGCATGGCCCCACGCAAGAATATTTTGGGTGCTTGGCGCTTGAACCGTGACGAAAGCGACGATCCCAAAGCGCGCGCGAACCAGCGAAAGGTGAATGATCAAAATTCGAATCATAGCGGCATCGGACGGCCGCAAATCGGATTTCCCGGCGGGGGAATCGGTGGTCCCGGAACGGGCAGCGGCCAGCACCCGAGCAATGGATCGCAAAAGACCAACCCTGAAGACAACGAACGCTACCAGGAATTGATCGACCCCTCGGTGCGCTTGCGGTTGGAACGTAAGGGCGATGCGGACCCCGACGTGACCATGTTTGGTGATCAGGGGCGCAAGACGATTTTCTATACCGACGGAAAAAAGCCAGACTCCCCGTCGGGCGTAGGCGTTGACGTTGCCGAGGCTCGCTGGGACGGCACCAAACTGGTGAGCGACTCGCAACTGCCGAAGAAAGGCTCGATGCGCCGCACGTATGAACTATCCTCGGACGGCCTGCAGTTGTATGAAGAGGTGGAACTGGTGACCGGGAAGGACAAAAATCCCGCTACCTTCCGTTATGTCTACGACGCAGTGGCCAACGAAGATTACTAACCGCGAAATTTGGACTGCGAGATCTCATCTCCCGCATCCGCACTCCAAATTTATTCTTTCAACCTAGGCAGGGCCTGCTGCAGGTCGGCAATCAGGTCGTGCGTTGATTCCAGCCCGATGTTCAGCCGTACAATCCGATGATCGTAAGCCGGCCGGCCGGGGATGCGGCCAATATTGTAAGAAATCGCCAGGCTGGTCACGCCCGCCCAGCTATAACCAATCTTGAAAAGCTTCAGCGCATCCACGAACGCATGGACCTGCTCCTGCGTCGGCCCCGGCTTCAGCACAATCGAAAACACGCCCGACGAGCCAAGAAAATCGCGTTTCCAGAATTCATGGCCCGGGCAGGAGGCGAGCGCGGGGTGCAGCACGCTCTCGACTTCGGGGCAGTCCGCAAGCCATTTGGCGATTTGTAGCGCTGAATTTTCGATCGCGGAAAGCCGCACTGCCAGTGTCTGCAAACCGCGCAGGGCAAGACTGCAATCATCCGGAGAGACCGCGCAACCAATCATTTGTTGCGCCGCGCCGAGCCGTTGATGGATAGCGTCGTCGCGGACGGTGACGGAACCCAGCAGAAGGTCACTATGACCTCCGATATATTTCGTGACGGCTTGCATCGTAATGTCCACGCCATGCTCAAAGGCGTCGAAGAGCACGCCGGCGGACCAGGTGTTGTCCAGCACCACCTTTACATTGCGCGCGTGGGCAGTGTCCACCATGGCGGGAATATCCTGCACCTCCATGGTGATGGACCCGGGCGATTCCGTCCAAATCAGGCGCGTGTTCTCCTGGATCAGCGCGGAAATTCCCTCACCGATCAACGGATCGTAGAAGGTGGCGGCAACGCCGAACCGCGTGAGCAGTTGTGTCGTGAGTTTGCGATTCGGGTAGTAGACGCTATTGGGAATCAGAATATGGTCGCCAGCCTGCAGCATCGCAAAGTTGATCAGCGAAATCGCGGCCTGGCCGCCGGGTGCAAGAATGGTGTGCTGCCCGGATTCCAGCTCGCAGATGCGCGCGGCAAGTTCCAGGGCAGTTGGTGTGCCGTAGAGCCCGTAGGTGTAGCCAACCTTGTTCTGATCCCAGGTGTCGCGGACAGCGGCGGCGGCCGGAAAAACCGTCGTGGAGCCGCGATATACGGGGGTTGAAAGTGACTTATAGCCCGCAGGTATTTTTGCGTCGGAATGTATCAGCTTGGTTTGCCAACTCTTGGTCATGGAGCCTTCTTGTGCGCCAAAATGGCCTGCACCGGGCGCAAATCTAGCGTCAGAAGTATAGCGAGGAATGCGGTTTTGGGCTGAAATCGGGTCGGGAGGTTTCGTTGACGAAGAGTCGCGCTGAATGCTATAAAATAGTATTCTGTAAGGCGGCGCAAAGCCCACCGTATGCTCCTACCGGGTCAGGGAGTCGGCGAGGCTGCCTTCCTGAAAGCTTAGGCGAAACAATTTCATGTCAAGTTTGGTTCACCAAGTAGGCGAACTGTTCCTCCGGGCTGTGCCCGTAGCGGTCCTCGTCCTCCTTTTCTACATCATCATGCGCGCCATTTTCTTTCAGCCGTTGCTGAAGGTGATGGCAGAGCGCGACGCCCGCACGCTGGGCGCGCAGAAAGCCGCGGAAGCAGCGCAGGCGGCGGCTGCCGAGAAGGAACGCCAGTATCAGGAAGCGCTCAAGCAGGCGCATGCAAAGGTCTATGGCGAACAGGAAGCCGGCCGCAAGAAGTTGATGGCAGAGCGCGCCGCTCTCATCAAGGAAGCGCGCGGCAAGGCCGATGCGGAAGTGAACGCGGGGAAGGATCGCGTGGCCGCGGACTTTGCAGGCGCAAGAAAAGAGATTGAATCCACCACCGGACAACTTTCTGCGGAGATCGCAAGCCGCGTCCTGCAGGTTCCGACGCCCGGCGCCCCCACCCGGGGGGCGCAATGAAGATGCTGCGAAGTCTTACCCGCACACCGCTTGTCCTTCTCGCCGGTTTGCTCATGGCAATCCCCGTCTTTGCATCGGAAGAGGGCGGCAACGCAGCCGAGCAATCCCTAGGAATGGGATTCAAGTGGTTTCATTTTGTCGTGATTGCCGTGCTCGCCTATTGGGTCTTCGCGAAAGTCCTGCCACCGTTTTTTCGGCATAAAGCAGATAACATCAGCTCCGCGATCGAGAAAGCCACGGCCGCCAAAGCCGATGCGGAACGCCGATTGAAGGAAGCCGTTACGAAACTCGGCAATCTGGAGCGTGAAGTGGCGGCGTTCCGCGAGCAGGCGCAGCGCGATGCGGTTGCAGAAATGGAGCGCTTGCGGAACGCAACGCAGCTCGACCTGGATAAAATTCGAGCGGCGGCGCGAGCGGAAATGGCAGCGGCGGAACGCGCGGCCCGCGTGGAATTGAAAGAGCTGGCGGCGAAACTTGCCGTGGATGGCGCGGAATCCCTGGTGGCCAAGCAGATGACCCCGGCGGTGCAGGAAGCAATGATTAGCAGCTTCGTGCAGAGCCTGCAGGGGAGGCCGAATTGAGGTCGGCGAGCTTGCAATACGCGACGGCACTGGTGGATATCGCGCTGGAACAAGGCGCTACGGAACCCGTAAAGAAGCAGCTAGAGGAATTCGGTTCGGCGTATGCGGAATCCGCGGAGCTGCGCAGTGTTTTGAGTAGCCCGGCAGTGGCGATCGAGGCGAAGCACAGCGTGATCGAAAAACTAGCCGTGCGCCTGGGTGCCAGCAAAATCGTCCGCAACTTTCTTTTCGTGATTGCGGACAACCAGCGCACACATCTTTTGCCGGAGATTCTGCAGACCTTCGAATCGGTGATCAGCCAGCGCCAAGGATTTGCGGAAGCGGAAGTAACCGCTGCGGCGGAACTCACTGCGCCGCAGAAAGCCACGTTGCAGCAGACGCTGGAACGCCTGACGGGCAAGAAAATTCAGGCAAAGTATTCGCTGGATGCGGCATTGCTGGGCGGTGTGGTGGTGCGCATCGGCGACACAATTTACGACGGGTCGGTGCGAAACCGGCTGAATCAGATGCGTGCGCGGCTTTCCGCGGAATAGGAATTCGGGAACGGAGCGGGTATGGCAAATATCAAGGCAGACGAAATCAGCAAGATACTTCGCGAACAGATCGCGAACTACGAGCAGACGGTTTCCGTCGACGAAGTCGGCTCCATCATCAGCGTAGGCGACGGAATCGCGCGCATTCATGGACTGGAAAAGGTGATGGCCGGCGAGATGCTCGCCTTTCCCCACGAAGTTTTTGGCCTGGCGCTGAACCTGGAAGAAGAAGAAGTCGGCGCGGTGCTCCTGGGCGAGTCTTCCGAACTGAAGGAAGGCGACGTGGTGCGCCGCACGAACACGATTATGTCCGTGCCGGTGGGCAATGAGCTGATCGGGCGTGTGGTGAGTCCGCTGGGACTCCCGTTGGACGATAAGGCCCCAATCACCGCGAAACAACGCAATCCCCTGGAACGCATCGCGCCGGGCGTGCTGGACCGCCAGCCAGTGCGTGAACCGCTGCAAACGGGTATCAAGGCCATCGATTCCATGATTCCGATCGGGCGCGGCCAGCGCGAACTGATTATCGGCGACCGCCAGACGGGAAAAACCGCCGTCATCCTGGACACCATCATCAACCAGAAGGGCAGCGATATGGTCTGCATCTACTGCGCGATCGGGCAAAAGCGCTCGACGATTGCGCAGCTGATCAAGGCACTGACCGACGCCGGTGCGATGGAATACACGATTGTTGTGGCTTCCTCGGCGGCGGAACCCGCTTCGCTGCAATATATCGCTCCCTACGCGGCTTGCGCGATGGGTGAATATTTCCGCGATAACAAGCGCCACGCCGTGACCTTCTACGACGATCTTTCGAAACACGCGCAGGCCTACCGCGAAATTTCGTTGTTGCTCCGACGCCCACCCGGACGCGAAGCGTTTCCTGGCGACGTGTTCTATCTCCACTCGCGCCTGTTGGAACGCGCCGCGAAGTTGAACGACAAGTTGGGAGCGGGCTCGCTCACCTCTCTGCCGGTGATTGAGACCCAGGCTGGCGACGTCTCCGCATACATTCCGACCAACGTTATCTCGATTACCGACGGGCAAATCTATCTGGAGTCGGATCTCTTCAACGCTGGCATTCGGCCCGCTATCAACGTGGGCATTTCTGTCAGCCGCGTGGGCGGCAACGCGCAGATCAAGGCAATGCGTCAGGTGGCAGGCAGCTTGCGGTTGGATATGGCGCAATACCGCGAACTGGCGGCCTTCGCGCAATTTGGCGCGGACCAGTTGGACAAAGTTACCCAGGCACAGTTGGCGCGCGGTCAGCGGCTTACGGAAGTGTTGAAGCAGGATCAGTACGTGCCGCTCTCAGTGGAGCAGCAGGTGCTGGTTCTCTACGTCGCCACCAGTGGCGCGCTCGATAACGTTCCGGTCGACCAGGTGCGCCGGTTCGAAAAAGAGTTTCTGCAGTTCGCGGAGACCAACTATTCGGCGGTGCTGAAAGATATCGCCACCAAGAAGGCGCTCGACGACGGCATCAAGGCAACCATAAAGACCGCGGTGGACGCATTCAAGGAGCGCTTCACGGCTGCGCTGGCTGCGACCGCGAAGTAAGAACTGGCATAACCAGAGACCATGCCCACATTACTCGATTTCCGGCGACGCATCCGCTCAGTGAAAAACACCCAGCAGATTACGCGTGCGATGAAGTTCGTGGCCGCCGCACGTCTGCGGCGGGCCCAGGAAGCGGCGCTTGCCGCGCGTCCGTATGCCAGGGAACTTGTGCGCGTCCTCCGCTCCACGATGGCGCGCATCGAATCGCCGCAGCACCCGCTGCTGGCCAAGCGGCCCGAAGAGCGGATTTTGGTGCTGCTCCTCACCGGCGAGCGCGGGCTGGCGGGGGCGTTCAACACGAATATTTTAAAAAAGGGCGCGGAATTTTACCGCAGCAAGGCGGGAAAACAGATTACCGTGATCCCCATCGGGAAAAAAGGACGCGATTCGCTCCGGCGGGCGGGATTCACGTTTGCCGGCGAGTATGTAAACGTGCTTTCACGCGTGGATTTCGGAATCGCACGGGAGATTTCGAATCTGGTGACCAGCCTCTACACGGAAGAAAAAGTCGACGCCGTTTATACAATCTTCAGTGAGTTCCGGAACGTGATTTCAGCCGATCTGGTGGTGGAGAAGTTGCTGCCAGTGGAAAAGATTACGGCTGGCGATGAAACGGAAGCCGCGGCCGAGACCTCGCAGATCGACTACATTCACGAGCAGCCGGAGGACGAGCTCCTCAAGAAGTTGCTCCCGCGCTATGTCGAGACCCAAGTTCTACGCAGCATGTTGGAATCGTGCGCGGCCGAGCACGCAGCCCGCATGACGGCCATGGAAGCGGCCACGAAAAATGCGGGCGAAGTCATCGAAGGGTTGACCCTGCACATGAATAAGGTCCGGCAGGCCGCAATCACCAAAGAAATCATTGAAATTGTCAGCGGGGCATCTTCGACCGCGTAGGAGAAATGATGGCGCAGCAACAGATCGGTCGAGTCATCCAGGTCATTGGGCCGGTGCTCGACATTCAGTTTGAGCAGGGACATTTGCCGGCGATTTACAACGCCGTGCAGATCACCAGCGATGGATTCAATCTTCCCGAACCGCTGGACGTGACTGCCGAAGTGCAGCAGCACCTCGGCGAAGGGCGCGTGCGTGCAGTGGCCATGGAGCCCACGGAAGGCATGGTCCGCGGCATGAAAGCCACGGACCTCGGCGTGCCAATTACCGTTCCGGTGGGCCGCGCTACTCTCGGGCGCGTGATGAACGTGCTCGGCAAACCCGTGGACCAGTTGGGTCCGTTAAAGAGCGACACGAATTATTCGATCCACCGGCCATCCCCCGCTTTGGATCAGCAATCAACCAGCCTGGAAATGTTCGAAACCGGCATCAAGGTAGTGGACCTGATCCAACCATTCCTGAAGGGCGGAAAGATTGGGCTGTTCGGCGGCGCGGGCGTTGGCAAAACGGTTTTGATTCAGGAGTTAATCCACAACGTGGCCATGCAACACGGCGGCGTTTCCGTTTTTGCCGGGGTAGGCGAACGCACGCGTGAAGGCAACGACCTGTGGCTGGAGTTTCAGGAATCAGGTGTCGTGGTTCCGGGAAATTCCGAAAAATCCCGCGCTGCGCTGATTTATGGCCAGATGACGGAGCCGCCCGGAGCGCGTCTTCGCGTTGGTCTGACGGGCGTCACGGTGGCGGAATATTTCCGCGACCAGGAACATCTCGACGTGCTCCTCTTCATCGACAACATTTTCCGCTTCGTGCAGGCGGGGTCGGAAGTTTCCGCGCTGCTCGGACGCATGCCTTCCGCCGTGGGCTATCAGCCGAACCTGAACACAGAAATCGGCGAACTCCAGGAACGTATCACCTCCACCAAGAGCGGTTCGATCACATCGGTCCAAGCGATCTACGTGCCCGCCGACGACTACACGGACCCCGCGCCTGCCGCGACATTCACGCACCTTGACGCGACTACAAACTTGAGCCGCCAGATTGTCGAACGCGGCATCTATCCCGCCGTCGATCCGCTGGCCAGCTTCTCGCGCATTCTGGATCCGCGCGTGGTCGGCCAGGAACATTACACCGTGGCGCGCGCAGTGAAATCCGTGCTGCAGCGCTACAAGGATTTGCAGGACATCATCGCTATTCTTGGCATCGAAGAACTTTCCGACGAAGACAAGCGCACCGTGGCTCGCGCGCGGCGCATCGAGAAATTCCTTTCGCAGCCCATGTATGTGGCGGCCCAATTCACGGGTCTGGAAGGCAAATACGTCAAGATCGAAGACACCGTGCGCAGCTTCAAGGAAATCGTGGAAGGGAAGTACGACGATATTCCGGAGCAGGCGTTCTACATGGTCGGCACAATTGACGAAGTGCTGGCCAAGGCCGAAAAAATGAAGGCGGGCGTTTAGGAAAGCGATGCTTCCCGAAGCTATCCAATTAATCGTGGTCACGCCGGAGCGGCAACTGCTGCGCGAAACCGTCGTCGAGGTGGATATTCCCGGCCTGGACGGCCAGTTGGGGATTTTGCCCGGCCACGCTCCACTGATCACGGAGTTGGGAATCGGGGAACTCTCTTACAAAACCAGCGCCTCCAGTCAGCCCGTTGTTTTGGCGGTGATTCAGGGATTCGCCGAAGTGCTGCCGGACCGCGTGACCGTGTTGGCGGAAACCGCCGAGCGCGCCGAAGAAATCAATCTAGCGCGTGCGGAGGAAGCCAAAGCGCGGGCGGAGCAGCGGCTTGCATCCAATGACACCAACATGGACTGGGATCGCGCGGTGATTTCGCTCGAGCGAGCCCTGATTCGCATCCAGGTGGCCAGAAAATACCGCGGCGTAACGCTGGAAACCCGCTAACCTTCCCTGACTTTCCCTTTCCTTGACTGGTACGAACCGCATGCACTCAATCACATCCAACACTCCGGTGAAACCATGGAAACAATAACTATGTACACTGCGGGCTGGTGCCCGGACTGCCGACGGACAAAAAGGTTCCTGCAAGAGCGCGGCGTGGAATTTCGCGAAATCAATATTGAAGAAGACGAGCAAGCCGAAAAACTGGTCCTCCAGGTTAACGACGGCCGCCGCCGAATCCCCACGCTGAAAATTGGCGACCGCTACTTCGCCTGCAGCCCCTTCAACGCCCAAAAACTCGCCACCGAACTCCAAGTCGCCCTAAACCCGTAGCAGCACCCGTCTGCCAAACCCCGAGATCCCTACCCAGATCGCCCTGTCATTCTGAGTGCATCCGACTAGGATGCGGGAAGAATCTCAACCCACTCGCGGATTAGTCTCTAGCCTGCCGTGGACAAACCCGTTCTCTACACCTGCCCGCTTACCGCACCAGCATCCCATGCCAGCGATAACTGCGCCCGCGCAACGCTGGGCCGCTCACCTTCCCATGGCCGGCCGACAAATCCAAACTTCTCTCGGATGCGCGCCACGCGCTCCGACACTTGTTTCCGGTAGGCTTCCGGCGCATAGCCATTTTTTCCGTACCACTCCCGGTATCGCTTCGCCAGCTTCGGAAATTTCGCCTCCACCAGCGGCAAAAACTGCCGCGCCGAGGCGGGCATCAGAAACAGCACACCAGACCAGAACCACTCGGCGCCCGCTTCCTTCGCTGCCGCGGCCACACCCTCCAGCTCTCCATCCGCATCCGTAATTCCCGGCAACAGCGGCGAAGCCGAAACCCCCACATGCAATCCTGCCTGTCGCAATTCCTTCACTGCCGCCAGTCGCAAATCCGGCCGCGGCGCCCGCGGCTCCAGCAGCCTTGCCAGCCGCGGCTTCAGCGTTGTCACCGTAATGTTCACCGACAGCGCAGACTTCCTCGCAATCACCTTTAAAATATCCAGGTCCCTCACAATCTGGTTCGATTTCGTAATAATCGAAATGCTCAGGCCTTCCCGCTTCGCCAGTTCCTCCAGGCACGCCCGCGTCACGCCATATTCCTTTTCCGCCGGCTGGTATGGATCCGTCGCCGTGCCGATAGCAATGTGTTCCGCCTTCGTGTACCCCGATGCCTTCGACGCGTGCGAATACTTCCGGTCCACATCACGCGCCAGAACCGCGGCCGCATCCTGTTTCACAAAAATCTTCCGCTCGAATTCTCCGCCGTCCAGCTCCATATATTCGTGCGTGTACCGCGCGTAGCAGTATTTGCATGCAAACTCGCAACCGCGGTAGGGGTTGATCGTCCAATCAAACGGCACGCGGTCAGAATCGCACCGGTTCAATATCGATTTCACCGGCAGCAAAAAATATTCCGGCTTCTCCACCGACTTGCGCTTCGTATCCGCCGCCGGGGCTTCGGCTGCAAGGCGAGCTATGCCCACCAGGGGCTCAGGGGAAGTCCGAAATTCGGGTGGAGGGCAATCCACAGTTGGGCTTTTCGGACTTTCCATGAGCCCGCCAGCTTTTCCCTGGGCAAGGGCGCCGGCCTCTGGCTTTGGTTCAGCAGGGCGAAAAGGTAGGAGTTGTGTTGCGGGTCGTCTAGCGAGGCGTCGCCGCATCGTGAAACGCGGCGCCGTTTGTGGAAGAACTGGGGACATGGCTCACCTCGAAGCCGGCCCAGTATTTCGCTTTTTGTTCGCCATGTCAAGGACTTTCGTATTTTATTCGCAGCCGCTCCCAGAAACCCCTTTCCTGATTCATTCGCACGCGCGCGCCTATTCCGCTCGCTCCGCTCTAGTTCTCCTTGCTAAAGTATTTCCGGGAGTTATCCGCATGCGCGTAACCGGCTCAAGCGTCGATCGTACTTTGTGTCTATGTGGTTTGCTCTTCGCCGTTCACGTTTCGCTGGCGCAAACTCCTCCCCAAAAACCGGCCGCCAAGACTCCACCCAAACCAAGCGCTCCGGCCCAGGCACCCATCCCCTCGCCGGTCTCTCACCACTTTCCAATACTTATTGTTGCCCACGGCAACGAACCTTCCTGGTCCCTCCGCCTGGGAATGAAAGGCCCCGAACGCCTTGACCGCACCGGCTACCCGCCCATCGTCCTCGATCCCGGCGATGTCACTCCCGACGATTCGGGTACCCTCTGGACCTACCTGGCAAAAGACGACGCCACCGGCGCCGATGTCTCCGTGAAGGTTTCCCGCGCCGCCTGCTCAGACAATATGTCTGAGGTGAAATACACCTTTACCGTCGTGATCCAGCACTCCCAGATCGGCCCACTGAATGGCTGCGGCCAGAGTGACCCTGGAAAATTTCCTGAATTTCTGAAGAAAAATCAGTTGGACATGCCCGCTGACGCCGCGGCGAAAGACCCGGCGAAGGACAAAAGCAACGACAAGGATAAAGATAAGGATAAGGACAAAGATAAAGACAAGCGCAACGTCCTCGATCCCATCACCAATTTCCACCCGCCCGTCGCCGTCGCCTATCTCGACGCCACCGGCCAAGTGATTTTCAGCCGCGGCGCCACCCGCAAAACCATCGCTCCCGCCGGCTCCGAACTCGCCGTCTCTCACGACGGCAAAAAACTCCTCTACACCCGCTCCGATTCCCCGACCGGCCCCGAGCGTTCCATCGTGCTCTACGATGCAGAAACCGGCCGCTCTCGCGACCTCGCCACCGGCAATGCCCGCAGCGCCTTCTGGTCTCCCGACGATTCCCGCGTCGCCTTTCTGAAATTCGACGGCAAGCTCTGGCAGGTCTGGACGCTTCCACTCAGCGCTCCCGAAACCGCGGCGCAATTTTCGGTGCAACCCGTCGACGCATTGCAGGGCTGGATTTCCCCCAACACCGTACTTGCCACCGACTCTCAAAACGCCTGGTGGCTCAGCGAAGACAAGCCGCCACAATCCGTGCCACTAGACGACATCTACGGCGGCATCTTCCATGTCATGTCGAGCGACACGCTACGCCCGAATCCCATCAACTCTGATCTGCTGCTCGTCTCCGCCGACTACTCGCACGCGCCCGCCGGCGCTCCCACCGATTCCGCCGGCTTCAACTCCACTTTTTTTCTTTACGAAGTGAAGTCCCGCCGCCGTACCGTTCTTGGCCCCACCGATACCTTCGCGCGTGCGGCCGATTGGTCGCGCGACGGCCTACAGATTTTTTTCACCCGCGGCGTTCCCGGCAAAAGCACTCTCGCCACTTCTCGCATCTTCTGGGATGCCTCCGGCCTCCATCCCTATTCCCCCGGCTCCTACCTGGTCATCGGCAAGTAGTTCTATGGAACTGTCTGCCATGACTGAATCCATATTCTCCCCGCCGGTTTCTTCACATTCTGAACAGCAGTCGCGCACGCATTGGGGCAAGGCATTCCTCGCCGGATTTCTAAGCCTGCTCATCCCAGGTATGGGCCAGCTCTATAATCGCCAGCCGCGCAAAGCAATCGGCATTGCACTCACCATGCTTCTGTTGTCTCTAATAATGGCGAGGACTCGAATTCTACTTTCGTTTTGGAGCCTTGTTTTAATCTTGGGGATCTCTATCGTTTGGCGGCTCTTTGTCCTTGCCGAAGCCGCGTACACAGCAGCCCTCGAGCGTAACCCAGAGCCTTCTTTCCCGCGACCTCGCCTCACCTATATTTTAATCTGTATCGCGATCCTGCTTTTTCAGTCATTTCCTACTTCTAGTGGCCTGTACCAGCTATGTATAGACTGTGCTCCGCCACGATAGATGCGATAACGCTGTCGACGATGCCAGTCCATCGCGCCATCTCAGTACGCAATCAGTTGTTACATGCCACTAGCCAAGCGATTCGCTGGGTAGGTTTTGGTGCATTCGTGGTCCCTTCGACCTCGATGTGCCCCACTATTTGTAGGGGAGAACGAATAGTTGCTGATCGAAACGCCTACAAAACCGCGCTGCCACAGCGAGGCGACGTTGTGATGGTACAGCATCAATTGTTCAATGAACTTGTTGTCAAGCGCGTGATCGGTGTTCCAGGAGACATCGTTGAATCAGGCCCCCAGAACACGATCAAAGTGAACGGTGCACCACTGAAACCCCCCGAGATCCGCCGGATTAATCTTCGCGAAAAGAACATCTCAGATAATGGGCCATCTTTCCCGCCCACAACGGTTCCTGAGGGGTCGCTCTTTCTCATCGGAGACAATTTGGGAAACAGCCTCGACAGCCGCTTTCCCCAATTCGGTCTCGTTCCGTTCGACGAGATTCGGGGCAGGCCCCTTTTTCTGACCTGGTCGCCCAGTTTCTCTCGTATAGGCTGCTCCGTGCGCTAAGAGGCCGCGCCCTATTGTGAGCGGCCAATACTGTTCGTCTGATAAGCCTTCTGGACCACGAAGAACGCCTTCTTCTTTTCGCCTTTATCGGAAATCAACCCCTTGCGGTTGTATCCATCCTGGATACCCGGCAGCAACCGCCGTGGCGACCGAAAATCCACCAGCACCCAGGGACAAATCCCCCGCAATTGTGGAATCTGATTCAGCATCAAAAATTGCTGCTCGAAAAGATTCGCTTGAAATTCTTCGGTCCACCTTGCGCCTGCGTCGCCGTGCATTCCCGCCTTCGCGCCGGCGCCAAACTCGCTCATGATCACCGGTTTCTGGAAGCGAATATCCCAAACCGTGTGGGCGACTTCCGCCGGCGTGTGCTCGTACCAACCCACATATTCATTCGTGCCCAGAACATCCAAAGCGCTGCCCAGCGGATCGTCCACAATCTTGGTGTTGCCTTCTGTCCGGACCAGCAGCGCCGCCGTCACCAGCCGGCTGGGATCGGCGCGGTGCGCGTCTCCCGCCAGCGTCGCCAGAAAAGTAGTACGTGCCGCCGTCGCCGGCGTTTCATTCGCCACCGACCACAAAATCACCGAAGCCTTGTCGCGGTCTCGCCGGATCATTTCCGATAATTGGGATTGCGCGTTTCGCAGCACCGCCGGATCTTCAAAACGGCAAGCCCAATAGACAGGAATTTCCGACCAGACCATCAATCCCATGCGATCTGCAAGCCGCGTCATCCGCTCGTTATGCGGGTAATGCGCCAGCCGCACAAAATTCGCGCCCAGTTCGTGCGCCCAGCCCAGCAGAGTCTCCGCATCCTGCTCGCTGTAGGCCCGCCCGCCGCGTACCGGCGCCTCCGCATGCATATTGATTCCCTTCAAGAAAATCGGCTGACCATTCAAGATAATTTGCGTTCCGCGTGTTTCGATGGAGCGGAATCCGATCTCGTCTTCCAGTCGGTCCTCGCCCGCCGTCAGCGTGATGCGATAAAGCACCGGATGCTCCGGTGACCACAGCCGCAGTCCCTCATCCACCACCTGCAGCCCCACCCGGCCCTCACCATCCGTTTTGCCGCTGGCCCGAATTGGATGCCCTTCCTCTTGCAATTCCAGCGTGACCTCGGTCCCTGCCGCTGCGCCCTCCACGTGCGCCCATCCTTCAATCTCGTTGCGCGTTCCTTTCTTCAGGTGCAGATCAAACTCATCAATAAATTTCTCCGGAACTTCCACCAGCGAAACGTCTCCTGTCACTCCCCCGTAATTCCACCAATCGGTTTCCAGGGTTGGAATTCCATTCGCAGAGCGCGTGTCGTCCACGGCAATCACCGCGAAATTGTTTCCATCGTGCAGCGCCCGCGTCGCTTCGCAATCAAAGCTGGTGAATCCGCCTTCATGATCGCAAATCTTCTGCCCATTCACCCAGACATACGCACGGTAGTTCGCCGCGCCAATGTGCAGAAACACGCGCTTCCCGGCCGTCGGCTGATACACAAAGTCTTTTTCGTACCACACCACGCCTTCGTAATAGAGGAGCGACTCGCGCTGCGTGTTCCAGTCCCCGGGCACTCGAAGCGTCCCGGACTTCGCAAAGCTGTACTCCACCAGATCCCCCGGCGTTTTCGGCTCGCGATTCTGTTCGAATCCATCCGCGCGCGCTTTCCCGTGAAAATCCTGCAAGCCCGTCGCATAGGGATCAACAATCGCGTGCCAATCTCCGTCCAAGCTCATCGCCGTCCGCTGGTCCACCGCCGCCAACACTGTGGACGCTGATGACTTCGCATTCTCCGCCGCCTGCGGCGCACGGCCCGTTGTCCCGCACAAGAGCAGACTGCTCACCACCAGCGCCGCAATCCTCAAGTTGTTCCAGCCATCTGCAAGCATCCGGACCCGTAGATTCATATTGTTCTCCGAACCTTCAGCATCGTCCCGCTTTGCTCCCCTCGATTAAATCGTGTAGCTGACCGGCGCCTGTGTTTCTCCGAGCCCGGCGTGAGCCAGCCTCCACTCACCTGGCGTCACGCCTTCCCAACCATGAAACGCTCGAAAAAACGAATTCGCATCCTCGTAGCCCAATAAGTATGCCGTCTCATTTAACTCCAGTGCCGAATGCTGCAGGTAGTGCCGCGCCAGTTCCCGCCTCGCATCTCCGATCAATCCTTGAAAGGTCACCTTCTCCAGGTTCAGCCTCCGCTGCAGCGTTCGCGTGCTCACTCGCAGCTCCCGCGCTACGTCCTGCAATCCCGGCCGTTGGCCCGCCAGCAGCCGCTTCAGAATTCCTTTCACCTGCTCGCTCAGCGATTTCTGCTCGGACTGCTGCCGCAGCTCTTTTTCCAGTTGCGGCGCCACCATTGCCAGCAGCTCCTCATTATGCGTCAGGAATTTTCGTTCCACGTCTTCTTTGTGAAACACCAGCAGGTTCCGCTCCGCCGAAAACTTCACGGGGCATCCAAAGTGCGCCTCATACATCTCCCGGTGCGCCGCCGCTCGCTGCAATTCCACGCGCTTCGGGCTGATCGCCACGCCGCTTCCGCGCCGCGCCACCGCCAGCATCCAGGCGAAACACAGATCCACAAGCAGCGCCGGCTCCGCCTCGTTCGCCAGCAGCCACTTGAAGTGCACCACGCACTCCTCGCCGCGTTCCTGCGTTTCAATTTTTTCTGGGCAGGTCAATTGCTTGTAGCGCGCCATGCGTTGCAGGGCATCGCGAAACGTCCGGGTACACAAAACCGCAATCGCCACCGGATCGTAGCGCTCCACGCGCTCTTCGGTGCCCAGCTTCAGCCCGATCCCCGGGTCCCCGCTCACTTCCGAGACTCCCCGGTAAAACGCAAACAGCTCTTCGGTCGTCAGGTAAACTTTATCCGCCTGGAACAGCGTCTCCGGCAAACCTGCATGCCGCAACACTTTCGCCGGCGGCAAGCCCAGATCTTCCAGACGCCGCGTCAAAACTTTCGATACACGAAATCGGTCCATCATGGTTCGCTCGATTTTACCTCCCTGAATTTCCCAACAAAGAAGAAAAGGGCACCGTATTGAAATTTCCGGCGCCCTCTTTGAAATGTCTTCGCAGCGGAATTTTGCTCACAAATTACCCTACTTCAGCGACGCCATATCTATCACGAACCGGTACTTCACGTCGCTCTTCAGCAAGCGCTCGTACGCTTTGTTGACGTCCTGGATGCGGATCAACTCAATATCCGACGTGATTCCATGCTTCCCGCAGAAATCCAACATCTCCTGCGTTTCGCGGATCCCGCCGATCGCTGAGCCCGCCAGCCGCCGACGCTTCATCAGGAACTGAAAGGTCTGCACTTCCGCCGGCTTTTCCGGAGCGCCCACCAGCACCATCGTTCCGTCCAGGTTCAGCAGTTGCAGGTACGCATTTAAATCGTGATTTGCGGAAACCGTGTCCAGGATGAAGTCAAAGCCGGCCGCATGTTTCTGCATCTCCGCGTCGTTCTTCGAGAGCACCACTTCATCCGCCCCCAATCGCTTCGCGTCTTCGCTCTTGTTCGCGGACGTTGTGAACAGCACCACGTGCGCGCCGAACGCATGCGCGAACTTCACGCCCATGTGTCCCAGGCCGCCCAGTCCCACCACGCCCACCTTTTGTCCTTTGCCCACGTTCCAATGCCGCATCGGGGAATACGTCGTGATCCCCGCGCAGAGCAGCGGCGCCGCTCCCGCTGGATCCAATCCCTCCGGCACGCGCAGCACATAATTCTCATCCACCACGATGCTGCTCGAATACCCGCCGTAAGTGACGCCGCCGAGGATTTTGTCTTCCCCGTTGTACGTCAGCGTCATGAAGTTTTCGCAATACTGTTCCTCGCCAGACTTGCAAGCCGCGCATTTCCGGCAGGAATCCACCATGCAGCCAACTGCCGCAATATCTCCCGCTTTGAACTTCTTCACCGCGCTGCCCACCTTCGTCACGCGCCCCACGATTTCGTGCCCGGGGACCAGTGGGTAAACCGTTGGCATCACGTCTTTCCACTCATTGCGTACTTGGTGTAGATCCGAATGGCACACGCCGCAAAAGAGTATTTCGATCTGCACATCTTGCGGGCGCGGCTCTCGCCGCTCAATTTGCCACCCCCCCAAACCCGAGGTCGGGCTCTGGGCCGCAAATGCACCGGCTGCAAAAGTCCCCGGTCTGGTCGCCTTCTCTGTCCCCGAACCTGTTCCTTCCTTCACTGCTTGTTTGGCTGCTTCGCTCATGTTGGTGTCCCTCCCGATTCTGGCTGCATCGCGACTCTATCTCCCCGTCTTCCTCGCGTCCATAGTACAACGCGCCAATTAACTTGCAAATCGCGCCACGTGATATCTATAATGCAATCAGCATGTTGCACCATATGCAGTAGCTTCTTTTAACAAATCAGGCACTCAGCTCCGTGCCCGCTGCTTCATTCCAGGATGGATACCCTGCCGTTTGCCCCCTTCCCATCTGTCACTTCTGACAATAGCCCCAAGCCCCGGAATTGCGTACCGTACAGTCAATTTGGGCGAGGTTTGTCCTGAGCATTTCCAGCGCCTGAGGCAAATCTTTCCCAATACAGGCGTGCTTCCTCTAGAAAATTCTGAACCTCGAAGATCGCAAGCATGTCCTGGTCCAGCTCAAATTTCGAGAAATTATCGTTGCGTGCGGACTAGGATTCGCAGTTAACTCTTTGCCGGAGGCCGAGGACGGCGTGTCGAAGACGGTTTCAAAGGTTGCCAGATTGATCAGGGCAGGCGAACGCGTCCTGCTGCTCGTTGGGTTGACGCTGATCGGCGTCTGGGCCGTGGCGCGCATTCACGCGAGTGTTGCTTCTCACTCAGCGATCGAGCGCTTTCAGGCCAATGCCGCCGCGAACTCCGATTCCCCGTCTTCCGCAACAGGCGTGGACTTCAGCCAATGGTCCGACCAGCGCATCGCAGCTTACAAGGAAAGCCTGAAGACAAAAACGGATCTTCCGCTCGCGATTTTGCGCGTTCCGAAAATCAATCTGGAAGTTCCGGTATTTAATGACACCGACGATCTCACTCTCAATCGCGGCGTAGGCCGCATCATCGGCACGGCCCGCATCGGCGAGCCAGGTAACCTTGGTATCGCTGGCCATCGCGACGGTTTTTTCCGCGGCCTTAAGGACGTGGGCCCTCTGGACTTGATTGAGTTGGTCCGAGGCAAAAGCACCGATCAATACGTAGTCACGAACGTTCAAATCGTCAGCCCCGATGACGTTCACGTTCTGGACCCGACCCCCGTTCCCACACTTACTTTGGTTACCTGCTACCCCTTTTATTTCGTGGGTAGCGCCCCGCAGCGTTATATCGTTACCGCGGCATTGAAAAGTTCTAGCCAGCTGGATGGGAGTGAAAGCAAAAACTCAACTTCCACAGGCAAGAAAACCAACAAAAAGGAGAATGAACAATGATTTCTACGGAGTTCGCAAGAACTTTGGGGCGTGGTTTGCTGACGGGGGGCGCAGTCTGTCTCTCGTTTGCACTCACAGCCTCGGGACAAGTTGAAACTACCACGAAAACAGCCACCGCAGGTGCCGCAACGCACTCCGTTAAGGTGGAAAAAGGCACCGTCGTCTACGTGTCCGGCAACAGTGTTGTTATCAAGGCCGAGGATGGCACGCTTCGCCATTTCGACAACGTTCCCGACAGCGTGACCGTCAACGTCGGTGGCAAACAACTGAACGTCCACCAGCTCCAGCCGGGCATGACCGTTGAACGCGAGACCATCACCACCACCACTCCGAAGATGATCACCACCGTCAAGACCGTCACCGGAACCGTGTGGGCCGTTAGTCCCCCGACCACGGTTATTCTCACCATGGCAGACGGTAAAAACCAGCGCTTCAAAATTCCCAATGGCCAGAAATTCATGATCAACGGCCAGGAGACCGACGCGTTCGGGCTTCGTAAAGGCATGCAAGTCAGCGCCCAGCAGGTAACCGAGGCGCCCGAGCAGGTCGTAACGCAACAGGTCAAGCGCTCCGGCACAATGCCGCCACCGCCTCCACCGGCACCGGCGCCTGATGTGCCCATCATCGTGCTTGTCGCCGAAGCTCCAGCGCCGGCCCCCGCGGGGGCAGAACCTGCCGCCGCGGCGGCAGAACCTGCACCCAAGAAGCTGCCGAAGACCGCCAGCGAGTTCCCCTTGATTGGGTTGCTCGGCGTCCTCTTCTGCGGACTCTCGTTGACGGCCACTGCAATTCGCGCCACCATCGCGCGGCTCAGCTAGTCGTCGAAACGCACAACAGCAGCCAGGGTTCTTCGTCCCCCGCTGAAGTAGAGAGAAGTCAAATCACGCGCGTCGGTTGAAGCAGGTCACACCCGCTCCGGCCGGCGCGCGTCTCCTTTTAAACTCTCGGCGCACATTCCACTTTCCGTTGCGCCGCCGCGTGATTTCGTCCATCATCTTCCTCCCAGCCGCACGCGTTCATGGATCTAACTCTCTTTTTTGCGGTCCTTGGCGGCCTTCTCGTTCTGGCCTTCGTCGCCAATCGTCTCGTGCGCTTCACACGCGTACCCGATGTCCTTGTCCTGCTCGCTACCGGCGTCCTCATCGGTCCGGTGCTCCACTGGGTCAATCCAGACATCTTCCGCAGCGCAACGCGCGGCTTCGGCTCGCTGGCGCTGATTCTCATCCTTTTTGAAGGTGGCCTCGGCATAACGCTGCGCGAAGTCCGCCACTTCGGTTCAGGTTTTTTCCTCGCCTTCCTGAGCTACCTGCTCACCATGGGCGGCGTCGCGGGCGCCTGCCATTTCACGCTGAATTTTTCCTGGCCCAACGCGCTTTTGAACGGCGCGGTTCTCGGCTGCATCAGCAGCTCCATTCTATTTCCTGTCTTGCAGCAGGTGGATTTGCGCCGCGAAGTAAAAGTCACGCTGCTGGTCGAAGCGTCGCTTGGCGACGCCCTTGCTGTCCTTGCCGTCACCACTCTGATTGACGTCGCCGCCGGTGGAAGCGCCAATCTGAAAACCGTGGCGTGGTCCCTCGGCTCCAGCCTTATTCTCGGGCTGGCTTGCGGCATCCTCGCGGGCATGCTCTGGTCTTATCTCCTCCCGATTCTTTCCGAAGAACGCTTCTGGCACGTCCTGACCTTCGCCGCCGTCCTTTTGGTCTATTCCAGCGTCCACTCGCTCAAGGGCAACGAGTACCTCTCCGTCCTGGTCTTCGGCCTCACCCTCAGCAATTTCCACGCTGTTCGCAAAAGCCTCAACGCTGATGAATCTCAAATCGCGGACCGGTTCAATGAAGTATCTCTCGAAGAAAACGCTGCCCGCTCGCTGGAGGATCACCGTCAGGACCAGATGCTCACTTTTCACGGCGAACTTGCATTTCTTCTGCGTACTTTCTTTTTCGTGCTCCTTGGCATGCTGGTGGACTATTCGGGGCTCCGCCACAACCTGCGCCTCGCGCTCTGGTGTTTCGCCGCCATTCTCGTCGCTCGCGCTATCGCGGTCGAATCAGGGCGCCTCGCCTGGCCCACCTTCTCCAGCCCGGAGCGCGAGTTGATGATCTGGTTTGTGCCCCGCGGCCTTATCACCGCCGTGCTGGGCATCGAAGTCTTCGAATCGCGCGGCGCCGTTTTCGCCTTCCTCCCTTCCCTGGCTTTTGCGATCATCCTCCTCACCAACCTCGCCCTCCTCGTCGGCACCGTCCGCGCCCGCACCCTATCTGCCGCTCCAATTCCCGCCCCAATGTAGTGGCCGAACTTCAGATCGGCCGACCCAGGTCCGCAGCGAAAAATGCGTGCTCCCATTCTCTGAAACCCAACGCTTCACTCCCAACGTCTATAAAACTGACCCGGCACACTCGGCTAAATTAGGCCGAAACACGATGCCATGCTTTCGATACCTGCGCCATATCCGGAGAAGGAATCACCAACCATCGGAAAGCAGCCGCCCTTTGTTTCGGATTGGCAATCCTCTTGCTCGCCCGACCGGTCTCCCCGGCGGAGCAGAAAAAACCGGCGCTGCCTGCGCCTATCCCTGCGCAAATCCTTGCCGCAAAGAAAGTCTTTGTCGCAAACGGCGGCGGGGACGAATCTCGCTACGAGGAAGCGACCTACAGCGGCGGACCGGATCGCACCTACAACGAATTTTACTCCGCGATGAAGACCTGGGGCCGCTATGAACTGGTGTCTTCGCCCGCCGATGCGGATCTGATTTTCGAAATTCGACTGACCATTCTGCAGCTCCAGCATGTCCGTGTGCTCTCTGACGACAGTCCCTTGGTTGATTCCCAGTTTCGCATCGTCATCCGGGACGCTAGGAGCCATCACACGTTGTGGGGACTAACCGAACACGCGCAAGGCGCGGTGATGCAAGACAACCGCGACAAAAATTTCGAGAAGGCCCTGGCCGCGCTTGTCACCGAAGTGCAAAGAATTGCGGGCCCGCAAGCCGGGGAACCCGCGAAGAATTAGCATGCGTGGAACACTGGCAGCATTGCTCTGACGCCGCCCCAGGTGTAAAGTCAAATTCCGTCCGGAAGTCGCGAGGTAAATCAAAGTTCACCCCAGTCCCTCCCAGTCCGACCATTGTTCCAAATCTCGTTCGGTTGTTCGCAACAACCAATGGAAGGAAACTTATGTCAAAGAAAGCAGCGGAGCATCATCACAAAGCAGCGGAACATCACGAGCACGCGGCTCGCTACCACAAGGAAGCCGCCAAACATCACGAAGCTGGAAAACATGAAACGGCCGCGCATTACGCGCAGCTCGCCCACGGCCACCATCAACACGCAACGCACCATGCCAGCGAAGCGGCAAAAACGCACGTCGAAGAATATGGCAGCAAGGGTAAACCCGCCACCGCTTAGATCTTTGGGCGCCGCGCCCACCCTTCAAAATTACAGCGTTTACTGGATGGCATACCCATCGCACTAAACGTACAGTAATCTCAAGTTGAGTCCGCACACAAGACCTGACTGGGACGCTCTTCCTCCGAGGGGCGTCCCATCCTCCCCGTGCTAACATTCATCAATGCCTGATCGCCGCTCGCTCTTCCCACGCACAAAGAAATCCTGCCGCTGCTCCCATGGCAGAGCCATCCATCACCTCAAAAAAACCTCCAAAGGCATGATCCATCCCTGCTGGTATCCCGGTTGTAAGTGCAAAGACTATCGCCCGATCGCAAAATGAGGCTCGGCGTCCTCCTCTCTCGCAAATACTCCGAAATGCGCCTCGCCGATCTGATCGGCGCAGAGCACGCAATCCGCAACTAGCACACCTAGCAACATGCAACGTGGGCACGATTAGCGCGGAAAAGGAAAATTGATGAGTCCCTCAATGCGGGTGTCGCGCATACTTGTGGTGCCAAGCATGGGGAGGCGGCAGCCCCAGCTGAAACTCGTCCCATCTAGAAGGCCATTGCAGTAGAAGCGCTACAGCCCGGCAGGCTGAACAACTAGTCCTCCAGGTTAACGAAGGTCGCCGCAGAATCCCCGCGCTGAAAATCGGCGACCGCTACTTCGCCTGCAGTCCCTTCAACGCCCAAAAACTCGCCGCCGAACTGCAAGTCGCCCTGAATCCCTAGCCGCTGCCTCCCTCCGTTTTCGGATTTTTCCACCCACATCCCACTTTCATTCTGAGCGCATCCGACCAGGATGCGCTCAGAATCGCAACCTACTCACCACGCAAAAACCGTCAGTTGAGGTTTCTCGACCGTGCGTGACGATACAGGTGAGCAACCACAAACAGACCGGGTTCCTCCGTATAAGTCCGGGCTCGCGTGTGTTTGGCAGGCTGAAGGAAGAAAAATTTGTTCCGTGGGATGGTTCCAACGTTATCAAAACGGACCTGTTTCCCAATTTGGAATTCCAAAATGGCACTGGAAGTCGCCTGTGGCGTCCAAATCCTCGAGACTCAATTTCTATCACTAAGGAAATCTGTCATTTGCAAAATCGTTACGAGACAGTGATCTCCTCTGCCTTGGTCTCTCGCATGCTCCTTCAAGACGAATTAGAAGTTTCCCACAAATGCTCCACCTGTCCCCGTGGCTATCCAAGGGTGGAACTATGCTGCGCAGACGTTCTTTCATAAAGTTTGGGTTGCTCGGGACCCTCGCAAGGCTGATGCCTGCAGCCGCCAGCGCTGCATCCTGGCCGTCCACTCAGGTATCCGCTACTTGCATCGAACTCTCTCACGACCTGATTTTCAGAGGAGAAGGCGAAACTGAAACTTCCATTCGCAAGCACACCGCGACCGTTAAAACTGAACTTCTGATAACAAAGATAAATCCGCCGCTACTCGTTTTGTGGCGCTCGGGGCATGATTTCCGAGCACGGATGGATCTTTCCCGTACCGCGGGAACTACTCAACCGGGGCACGGAGAACACGTCGGCAATCCCCTGTGGCGCATCGATCTACTATCATTTGCAGATTGGATATTCGTTGACCCGCAAGGTTTCACGCCAGCCAGATATAAGCTCAATTTCCTCGGCGAAGAACGGTGCCAAGACCGTACCTGCTGCGTCTATGGCGTTATTCCAGACCCAAAAGCCGTCCATGCTGGACCAAGCCCTTTTTTCGCAGGCAAAATCTGGGTGGAACCCGCCAACTCCACCATCATCTCCTTCAAGGGAATCTACGTTCCTGCAAGCCATATGAAACCTACGCTCGCTGTTGAAAATTATTTTCCTTTTGAATCTCACCGGGCGGAAGCCGCCCCGCATCTCTGGCTACCATCCTCAGTCCTCGCTTACAACATCGGAAATGACAGCGACACGTCCTTCCCCCAGTTCAAATCCGAAACGATTTTTTCCAACTACCAATCGCGTTGAACCCGCAGCCGCCGCATGTTGAACGATTTTCAGTGAGCTAGCTTTTGGAGGTACAAATTATTCTTGAGGGGGATAGTCGTCACTTCAATGGCTGAATTTGGAGACGGCATATTCTTTTGTTTAGCTGGCGACAGCGGCGGAGTGAAAAACTCGTGGATGGCCGCGGTCAGTACTTCGCTGAGTTCCGCCCACCGCTGATCAATGCACGCGCCCTCCACCTCCGTGAGGCGCCAGGTGAGCGGCGGTTTAGGCGGACATTTTGTGGTTTCCGGTACACCTGGCAGGTGGGCAGGCGGAATGTAGCGCACCGTCAAGGTCTCCGCCTCGTAGCCGCGTTGATAGAGGATGCGCAAAAGATCACCGCTGTCGGAGAGGTCGCGAACCAGTTGGCCCTCCGAACGCACATCAAGCACCGCAAGAATGGGGGCGATCAATTGATAAGTCCATGCTTGAGATTTGTCGTCCGGGCCCTTCCATGTCGAATCTGGAAAAGCGTCAATCCGAAGAATCAGGATTTTCTGTCTGGAACGCGGGGCCAACGCGTTCGGCGGCGGTTCTGGCGTTGCGGCTTTCAGCCAGCCGCTCAGCGTATATAGGCCGGAATTATCGAAGTATCCGCCGTCGACTAGATGCTCACCGTTCGATTGCGAGTCAGGCCGAGCCGCAGGAGAAACAAAAGGAAATGCGGCGGACATACGTACCGCAGTTTCTAACAGCACATCGCTCTTCGTGTACTCCCGGAGAAAGCTGTGCACCGCGTGGTTGTAATCTGGACCGGGCGCGGGTATTGGCATATCGGAGTTGGTGAAGACAACGGGGTCCCCGGTTCGCACCTCGGTAGAGTTAAAAAGCAGCGTGGGGAACTTACAGATTGTCTGGCTGAGCGAAAGCGGGCAATCCACCGGCGAAATCCGCGCATTTTTTCGCAACGCGCGCTCCAAAGCCCAGCCTCGGTCCGCACCATCCCAGAGAAATGCGTCGATCGGAAGGATGGCGCGGCGCAAGTCAGGATGGGCTAGTCCCCAAGCAATGGCTTCGAGGCTGGAGTCGCGCGCTGCAAGGGCGCCTTGCATATCCGTTGGAGCATCCTTCCTGCAACGCAGATAGAACAGCGTTCCCACGGAGCCGCCGGAAACTCCGCTGAGCGCCAGCATATTGTCGTCAAGGGCAGTCTCGGAGTCGCCACGCAAAGCACAGAGCACTTCGCTGGTCCATGCGGCAGCCTGGATGCCGCCGCCCGCTGCAGCCACCACAATTACGCGATCGCCTTTGGAAGCTAACACGGAGGCGGGAGTTGAATGGAGCGAATCTGCCGCCCGGTTCAACGCAGTAAACGTGTGGTCGGAAGGACCAAGCCGCGAAGTCGCGAGCATCATCACTACGATGGGGATAAGCACTGGCACCCGGAACCTGTCGAAATAAAAGCAGAGCGCGGAGATGCCCCAGCAAGCCAGCAGCAATAGCAGAATCACCTGCAGCAGGACCGCGTCGTACCTGTGCGGCGGGGGGAACGGATCGTTGTTCGCCAGGCGGTTGTAAAACCCGCGACCTGCGATGAGATAAATTACGAAGCAAAGAAACGCCAGAAATCCAGCGAACCGATGGCCGGGAAAAAGTTCCACCGGATTACCCTTCTCGTCGAAACTCCCGTAGCCAGGGCCGAGTGAGCGCACCACCCATAGGCTTAGCTTGTTGTAACGGGAGACCAGCGGAGCGAATCCGAGCCTTCGAGGGAGATCCAGATTACTGAGATAGTTCAGGATAGACAAAAGCCATTTTGTGTCCCGCAAGGGGTAAGCGATTGGCAGGGCAAACACTTCGACTTGCGGCACGCTGCGCGGGTTCGTCAGCAAAAGATCAAGCAGGAAAAATGCGACGATAAACACGAAGCCACAGAACACCCCGATGGCTGATTGCTGCCAGAATTGGACCGCGATACCCTCCGGGTGGAGGTGCGCTTCCACCATGGTTTGCTTCACGGCGAAGAGAAACCTCAGAAGCAGGGCAGCTCCAGCGAAATAAAGAAGCCCCACGAGCCATCCGGAAAGAGGCATGCGCTGGGGCATGTCCGAGGGATGCGCGCCGGGCTGGGGTGGCAGGCGCTTTCCATCCGCGCGCTGGCTGCCGTATAGCAACACCAGGAAACTGCACGTGATCGCCGCGGAAACCAGAAGGAACGCGCTGAAAGCCACCAACGAGACTTGGACGGGATAAAGGTCCGCAAACCCGTGAAACATGGGCGAGGACACAGCCTCGGGCAGCAGCCAGCCGAACACCAGCAGAATCAAGATGGGGAAGCGCATCAGGTACAGGTGCAGAAAAATGCGGCGCGCCATGGGGACCTCCTGGACACGGAAGAGACGTGTTGCCGAACATAATAACTATAAATAGAGTCACGGGGAAGCGGTTTGTTTGCTTCATGAAGTGGGCCGCGGGGCCGAACTGTCAGTTGGGGATGCCGCGGGTCCAGACCTGGGCAAGATGCAGCGATTCGTCGAGCAGCAGCAGGTCCGCGTCCGCCCCGGGGCGCAGCGAACCTTTCTTGAATTCCAGGCCCAGCAGCGTGGCCGGATTCAATGTGAGCATGCGCAGCGCATCAGCAAGCGGAGCGCCGAGCTTCACGATATTCCGGAGAGCGCGGTCGAGTGTAAGCGTGGAGCCCGCGAGTTTTCCCTCCGCGTTGCGGCAGACGCCGCCGCTAACTGTCACTTCAAAAGTTCCCAGCGTGTATTTCCCATCCGGCATGCCGGTGGCGGAGATGCCGTCGCTGACCAGAATCACACCGCCCGCGCCCTTCGCTTGCAGCAACAGGCGCATGGCGGTTTCGTCCACGTGTACGCCGTCGGCAATCAGTTCGGCGGTGACCTCGCAAGTGGTAAGCACCGCTCCGATGACGCCGGAGTCTCGATGCGAAAACGGGCGCATGGCGTTATAGACGTGCACGGCGTGATGCGCGCCATGGGCGATCGCGGCGCGTGCCTGCTCGTAGGTAGCGTCGGTATGGCCGATGGCGACAACTAATCCGGCTTTGCGAGCAGCGTCAATGCACGGCATGGCTCCCGGAAGCTCAGGCGCGAGAGTCAGGATTTGCGCCTGGCCTTTCGCGGCTTCCACGAATTTTTCCAGCACGCCCGCGGATGGGAGCTGCAGGAATTCTTGCGGGTGAACACCACGCCGCACACCGCTGATGAATGGTCCTTCGAAGTGGATGCCCAGAGTTTCCGCACGGTGATCCACGGCTTCGTGCTGCAAGCAGATATAGTTCGCGATACCCTCAGCGCTGCGGCAGATGGCGTCCGTACTCGCAGTGACCGTAGTGGCGACAAAAGAAGTGGTGCCGTGGGCGGCAACGGTGCGGGCAACCGCTTTCAGTGCATCTGGAGTGGCTTCCATCACGTCGTGGCCTCCGGCACCGTGAATGTGCACGTCCAGGAAGCCGGGCGCCGCGATCTTGTCCGTCGCGATCACTTCGGCGGCGCCCGAAGGCAAAGTCACCGCGCTGCGCGGTCCGATCGATTCAATCACGCCATCTCGGATCAGGATTCCGGCATCCGGAATTTCTGTCGTGGGAGTTAACGCGCGGCCCGCATGAACCAGGGTGGTGGACATGGCGAAGTTTTATCGTAGCGGAATTTGCCGCAGGCGCAAAAACAAATTGGGTAGAAACGGAGCCCCTGGCAACAACGCTTCTATTCGGTGAGCAGCACCGGAAAAGCAGATTCCTCGGACAAACTTCGTCCTCGGAATGACGGAGTTGCCAGATTCTTCTTTATGCCCGACGTGAAAAAAATTGGAAGAGCGAACTACTTAGCCATTTCGATGCTGGTGAGTTTCAGTGTGTCGCCGTCCACTGTCCCTTTGACGACCACGTGATGCCCGGCATGCGCCGCGACTTTGTCCTGGGCGTCAATCATATAAACTTTCTTGTCGGCGTCATTCACGAACACGTATTTTGCGCCATGTTCCTTGACGCACTTGCTCGTGCACTCTGCTCCGCCCTCCTGGGCGTTTTTCGCGCCGCACATATCGTCGGAAATCCAGCCAGTCCACGAGCCGTCCGCCGCGGCCAGAACGGATGCGGCCATTAGTGCCAGCGCAGGTAAAACGAAAAATCGCGTTTTCATCGGAAATCTCCTCGAAAAAGTGGTCTGACGCGCGGTGCAGACTCCTTCAGCCTCCCATAACAACATTGGCGTGTCCAGCCAGATCAGCGCCGGGAACCGTTCGTTATACAATTGAACAGTGAAAGCGTTCCTCCCCGAGATGATTCTGATCATGACAATGCTTCACTTTTCCGGTGACCTTGCGTGCTGCGCTGGATGACTCGCACCGGATTCGCGATCCTCTGTTCACTGGTGGCCGCAGTCGGGGCCAACGGGCAGGGAGTGGCGCAGGGGCCTCCGCCCCCGCCAACCGCCAAGACTATCCAGTGCAAGAATCGAGTTGTGCCGCAATTGGAAGACGTCACGGAAAAAGCCGGCATCCGTTTCTCTCACACCTCCGCGCCGGAAAGCCGCTACATCGTTGAATCCATGAGCGGCGGAGTGCTGCTACTCGATTACGATCGCGATGGTTGGCTGGATATCTACTTCACGAACGCGCCCACGGTGGATATGGCATTGAAAGGCCAGTATGCGCGCGGCGCGCTTTATCACAACAATCACGATGGCACCTTCACTGATGTAACCGATAAAGCGGGCATCGGGAAACCATGCTTCGCGATGGGCGGCGCCGTCGGCGATTACGACAACGACGGCTGGCCGGATATTTATGTCACCTGCTACGGCGGCAACGTGCTCTATCACAATAATGGCGACGGAACGTTCACCGATGTAACCGCAAAAGCCGGCGTGGGCGACGCGCGTTTTTCCACTGGCGCAGCCTTCGGCGATTACGATGGCGATGGCTATCTGGACCTGATGGTCACCAATTATGTGGACCTCGATATCCACAATCCTCCCGCATTCGGCAGCACCGTCACCTGCAAATACATGGGCATCGATGTCCAATGCGGTCCGCGCGGGTTGAAAGGATCAGGCGATTCGCTTTATCACAACAATGGCGATGGCACGTTCACGGACGTTTCCAAAAAAGCCGGCGTCGATGATCCCAACGGTTATTACGGCCTGACCACCGTTTGGGCGGACTTCAACAACACCGGGCGGCCGGATATTTATGTTGCCAACGATTCAACCGCGGGATTTCTCTATCGTAATGACGGCAACGGCAAATTTGCGGACATCGGATTAGAGTCTGGAACCGCGCTTGGTGAAGACGGTCACGAACAAGCGGGCATGGGCGTTGCGCTGGGCGATTACCTGCACACGGGGCGTCCGTCGCTGGTAGTCACAAACTTCGCGCTGGACAATACGCCGCTCTATCGTAACGACGGCAAATGGGATTTTCAGGATGTTTCCTATCCGTCGGGCATCGGTTTGCCTTCGGTGCCCTATGTGAAGTGGGGCGTGGCGTTCGTGGATCTGGATAATGACGGCTGGCTGGATCTCGTCACCGTCAATGGCCACGTCTATCCGCAAGTGGACAGCTTGCAATCGGGCGCGCGCTATCGCGAACCGAAGCTCCTGCAATACAACCAGGCGGATGGAACATTTTGCGATGCCAGCGAGCAGTCCGGTGCGGGCATCAGCGAGCCGCGCATCTCACGCGGGCTTGCGGTCGGCGATCTTTTCAACGATGGGCGCATGGATCTGGTGGTGGAAGATCTGCAGGGCAGCCCGATGGTTCTGCGCAATCCGGGGCTTCCTGGCCGCCACTGGGTCAGCTTCGAACTGGCGGGTACGAAGAGCAACCGCCTGGCAATCGGCGCGCGCCTGAAAATTGTTGCTGGAGGCATGACGCAAACGGACGAAATTCACAGCGGCGGCAGCTATCTTTCGCAAAACGATTTGCGCGTGCACTTCGGTTTGGGCAGCGCCGCGAAAATCGACAGCCTGGAGATTCGCTGGCCGTCCGGCGCGGTAGAATCCTTGAAAAATCTGGATGTCGACAAATTCTACAGCGTCCTCGAAGGCCAGGGTGTTGTCCCGTTCGAAAAAATCCGCCCAGCCGGACCAGCCAAAAAACCATAAGAGAACGCCCTAATAGCTTGTCATCCTGAGGACCGCGTAGTTGGCGGTCCGAAGGATCTCAACGCATAGTCCTTGCCCTCTCCCCGTTGAGATTCTTCGCGCATCATTGTCGGATGCGCTCAGAATGAGGATGGCTCGCCTATAGCTTAATGGCGTTCGGTGCATCACATGTGCACTACGGCACGATCGGCAGCACAAGCGCCGAAGGATGTTCCTTGTCATGATAAATCGTGTTCGTCGCACTTGTGATGCGCGTGTCGGAAGCCGCTACTTCGCCAGTATTCAGGTTGCGCGCAAAGCGCGGGAAGTTGCTGCTGGAAACCTCCAGCCGCAGCCGGTGGCCGGGCAGAAAAACGTTGCTGGTCGCCCACATATCGAGCACCAGATGATAGATTTCGCCGGGCTTCGCGAAGTCCGGCTTTTCTCGTGATTCCCGATAGCGCAGCCGCAGAATCCCCTCCGTCAAATTTTGCGCAAAGCCATCCGGCCAGACATCCACAAGTTTGGCGGTGAAGTCCGTATCTTTCGCCGAAGTGCTGGCGAATAGATCCAGCGAGATCGGCCCGGTGACTTCGGTTGCGGCCGTGAACGCCGGTGTAGTGTATATCAGCACATCGCTGCGCTCTTCGACGGGGCGCTGATCGCGCGGCCCCGGCGCAAGATGCGTGGCATCACAGCAGAGTTGCCCGCCAATCGTCGGCACGGGATTCGCGGGATCGTAAAGGAAAGAGTCCTTCGCCTCTGCCGCGGGAGTTTGAGTGTTCAATACCCCGTCGCCCGCAGAACCATTCGCTTTCCCCGCCGAGTGCAGAAAATACTTCGCGGCCTTGGCGCGCGCCAGCGGCCAATCCTCTTCATCGCGCCATTCATTTTTGCCCATCACGAAAATGCGGACATGTTTGTTCCCCGCAAATTCGTTTTGCTCGCCTTTCAGCAGGAAGTCATACCATTTCAAAATAATTTCATCGAAGTCATGCGGCGCGGTAGCTCCAAAATCCACTTCGCCGATTTTCCGCTGCTCTGCGCCGCCAGCATGGCCCCCGATTTCCACAACCAGATGCTGCCCGCTCCGTGCCGCTTCCGATCCGCCGCGGGATTTCAGCAGCACATAATTGCGCAGCGAGCCGCCAAGAAAAATGTCGTACCACGCGGCAATGCTCAAGATCGGAACCTGAATGCGCGGATACGATTCTTCGATGGAGATGGATTTCCAGTAGTCGTCATAGTTCGGGTGCGCCAGCCAGTCGCGATAATAAGGTGCAAGCGCTTTGGGATCGGGCTGTGGAAGCACCGGATAATTGTCCAGTGGCAACGCGTCTTTCCAGATCAGCGCATTCGTTTCCTTCAGAACGCTTCTATTCATCGTGTTTTGCGCAAGCTGGCTGGTCCACGATTGATCGAACCACTGCTCGAAAACACCGCCCTGATACGTCCAGTTTTCGTGATAGTTCGAAGCGGTGACATGCGGGGCAATTCCCGACAAGTGCGGCGGGCTGGCGACAGCAGCGAGCATTTGGGTGGCTCCGACGTAAGAACCTCCAAACATCCCGACTTTGCCGTTCGATTCCGGCAAGGATGCAACCCATTCGATAGTGTCGTAGCCATCCTGGGATTCATGGCGAAAGGGATACCACTCGCCCTCGGAGGTGAAACGCCCGCGAACATCCTGCGCCACCACCACATATCCGCGGGCGGCCGCCCTCATGGCAAAATTTCGCGTTCCGGTCTTGTCATAAGGCGTGCGTTGCAGCAGCACGGGATATTTACCATCCGCTTTGGGGCGGTAGATATCGGCTTTGAGCGTGACCCCATCGCGCATCTTTGCAGGTACATCGTGCTCGACAACTACAGTATCCGACTGTGCCCGGCAGAATCCGGGCAAGATGCAGCAAACTAGGGACGCGGCAAACGCCATAATCGGGGTTGAACAGGCATAGCGGGGAATTCGCAACGAAGCACCTCCATGCGCGCATCGTATGTTGCGCGAGATTCATCGTCAACTGCCGACTCGCGCTGCGCATCGGTCGCTTGAGATACAATACGGAGCGTCCGATGCCACAGTAGACGTTATGTTGGGGAAAAGGAAAATCAATGGAGAAAATGGGAATCTCCGGATTCGTTTCGTTGGTCGCGCTGGCCATTTGCGGAATCCTCTATAGTTCCGGCGCGCACGCGGCAAATCGCGCGGCCGGCGCAGGGGGCTATAAAGTCTCAGGCCAAATTCCAGTCGCAGGCGATGGCGGATGGGATTACCTGCTTGTGGACGAATCCGCGCGCCGGCTATACCTCTCGCATGCAACCCACGTGGTGGTGTTCGACGTGGACTCTCACTCAGTGGTTGGCGACATTGCGGACACGCCGGGAGTTCACGGCATAGCCTTGGCTCCTGACCTGGGCAAGGGTTTCGTCAGCGCCGGCCGCGGCAATACCGTCACAATTTTTGATTTGAAGACGCTCAAGACAATTGGCACCGTTCCCGCCGGTACAAATCCCGACGCCATTCTCTATGACGCCGTCACCAAACGTGTTTTCGCATTCAACGGCCGCAGTAAGGATGCCACGGTGATCGATGGCACAAGCGGGAAAGTGCTTTCGACGATCTCCGTTGGCGGCAAACCGGAATTTGCAGTGGCTGACGGCAATGGCAGTGTGTATGTAAATGTGGAAGACACCAGCGAAATCCTGCAAATTGACGCGGCGAAAATGAACATTCTTCACCGCTGGCCGCTGGCACCCTGTAAGGAACCTTCCGGTCTGGCCATCGATACGAAATCGCGCCGCCTGTTTTCGGTTTGCGATAATGAAATGATGGCGGTTGTGAATGCGGATACCGGCGAGATCATGGCAACGCCGAAAATCGGCGAGGGCCCTGACGCGGCCGCGTTCGATCCCGCTACGGACACCGCATTTTCCTCTAACGGCGAATCTGGGACGCTGACCGTCATCCACGAAGACGCGCCGGACAAATATACCGTTGTCGAAAACGTGCCGACGAAAAAAAGCGCGCGGACCATGGCGCTGGATTTGAAGACCCATACGCTGTATCTGCCCTCCGCGGAAATGATTCCGCCGGGTCCCGGGCAAAAGTGGCCCAGTCCAAAGCCGGGCACCATGAACTTGTTGATCGTCTCGAAGTAGCTTCGCCAGCCGGAACCTTCCGAGCAAGGACCAATCCAATGAACGACACCCACGACGCCCCGGCCCCGCCGCAGGAACAGGCGGCAGAGCGGACGATATCGCGGCTCAAGTGGGTGGGATGGTCGAGCCTGTTCTTTGCAGTTGTCCAGAGCGTTTGCACACTCTTCGTCGCCCTCAGCGGCTTGCAATTATTGTTGAGCGCGGCTGCTTTCAGCGCGGCCATCGCCGCGATGCACGTGGTCGACAAAATCCACGCGGACGCCATCCGCATTCCAATGGTGATATTCGCTCTGGCCGGGGCGCTGATTAACCTCTTGGCGGTGTGGCAAGTGCGCCGGCTGCGCAAGCGCGCCTCCGCCGCATGGCGCCAAAAAGCGATTTCCCGCGGCAAGTTTGCTTCAGAGGGGGCTCAACTGGCGTTGTCGCTGCTTACGCTACTATTGCTGGCCGTCGAGTCTTTCTACCACCTGCGCAACACCCATCATCTTTAGTTTCTAATTTCTTTTCTGGAACCGGCTACGCTGGCTTCTCCGGAGGACCGGGTTCTTCCCGCAACGCCTTTTCCAAACGTTCGTGCAACCGCTCGCTGTAGCCTACCGGCAACTCATACGTGCGGCCATCCGCCGTCAGCATCAGTATATTTCGCGTAGAGTCCAGAATCGCGGAGCACACTTCGCAGTTCTCCAGGTGCTTCTCAATGTCCTTGAGCAGCTCGGAATCCAGCTGGTGGTCCAGGAATTCCGAGATGTGTTCCCAAACATGTTTGCACGCCAGTTTCATCGAAACATCCCCCCGAAGAAACCCTTTTTCGCCGGAGCGGCGGCCTTAAGATAGGGTGCCAGAAGTTTTTGCAGCATCATGCGCGCCCGGTGCAAGCGCACTTTCACCAGCGAAACATTTATGCCCAATGCGCTTGCCGTCTCCTCTTGGTTCAGTTCCTCAAGGTCTCGCAATACCAGAACCTCACGGTAGATGGGAGGCAGTTGCTCCACCGCCGCCCGCAACTTCTCACGCATCTCTTTTTTTTCCAGCGCCTCGGAGGGAATTTCGCGCCAGTCGGTGAGCACCGCGGGCGTGAAATCGCCGTCCCGTTCTTCTTTTTCCTCGTCCAGCGAATCGGTGGCTGCCAGGTTTGCCTTACGCAGCCTCTGCCGGGCCTCGTTCATCGCGATCGTAACCAGCCAGGTGCTGAACTTTGCGTCGCCCCGAAAGCTTTTCAGGTGCCGGAACGCGTTGACCATCACTTCCTGCGCGCCATCCTCCGCATCCGCCTCGTTCCGCACCATGGTGAAGATGGTCACGTAGACCAGCTTTTCGTAGGGCCGAACCAGCTCGTGGAAAAGGTCCACTTCCCCCGCGAGTATGCGGGCGATCAACACCTTCTCTTGTTCGACCGATGCCGGCATGAACCTGGGAACGTCTCCCCTTTGCTACCTAGGTGCGAGTCTGTCTACGCCGAAAGGTTACAGGAGATTTGCCGGTTCCAGGAGCGAATTATGGCCACGCCAGGCCCTTGGTCTGGCCAGGCGCCATTTCGCCGGAACCCCTTGCCAGCCAACGAAATCGCCCGCACTATGGACCCTTCCGAACGCCGCCACCCTGACCCGCTGCCCGAATGAGCGGCCGTATCAGGGCTGAAACCTTTACACACGCCGGGACTCTCATCCGCCAGCGACTTCCCGGGAAGGATTGCTACCGTGAAAGACAAAGTCGTTTTCATTACCGGCGCAAACGGCGGGCTGGGCACCTCGGTGACGCGCGCATTTCTGCAAAAAGGTGCACGTGTAATCGGGGGCTCCCTGCACATCGCCGCCGCGGATTTTCCGGAACCTAATTTTGAGGCGCTGGCGCTGGACTTCAACAAACTAGATGAAATTCGCCGCGGTGTAGCCACGATTGTCGAGCGGTACGGCCAACTGGATGTGTTGGTTCACCTTCTGGGAGGTTTTGCCGGCGGCCCGTCCGTGGTGGACACCACCGATGCCATGTGGGAACAGATGCAGGATATCAATCTCACGTCCGCATTTCGCGTCTTTCGGGAGTGCATTCCCCACCTGCGTAAATCCGGGAGCGGCCGTCTGATCGCCATCGGAAGCCTGACCGCAGCGCAACCTCACGCCAATCTCGGCGCCTATGTGGTCTTTAAATCGGCGCTGGCAATGCTGGTGCAAACCATCGCGCAGGAGAATGCCGATGCTGGCGTCACGGCCAACGCAATTCTTCCCGGAACGATGGATACGCCCGCGAACCGCAAGTCCATTCCCGATGCCCATTTTTCAAAGTGGTTGAAGACCACGGACGTCGCTGAACTCGTGCTCTCGCTCGCGGCCGCGCAAACAAGCCACCTCACCGGCCTGCTCATTCCCATCGACGGTGCGCACAGCTGAAACTTTTTCCTTGTTTCCCACTCTAATGGAAGCGGAAAAGTCCCACCGCGAACCGAGCCGCAACGGGAGCAACCCATGTTTATGAATCCATTGCGATTCCCCTTTCTCTATTTCGGCGCCATCAGCTTGGCTGGATTTCTGGCCATTTCCTGCTCTGGTGAGCGGAGCAGCGCGACCTACGCCCGTCAGCCAGGCGAAGCTGCGAGACCTGTCCTCGTGGAGCTCTTCACCTCGGAAGGATGTTCCAGTTGTCCACCGGCCGACGCATTGCTGAAAAAACTAAGCGAACAACAGCCCCTGCAAGGCATCCAAATCGTCGCGCTGGAAGAGCACGTGGACTATTGGAATCATCTCGGCTGGGCAGATCCATTTTCTTCGGATGATCTTTCTCAAAGACAGAATGCCTACGCGCAGATTTTTGGACGCGACGGCGTCTACACTCCGCAAATGGTGGTGGACGGCCAAGCCGAGTTTGTCGGCAGCCACAGCGCCGCTGCACGTGACGCCATTCTGAAAGCTGCGGCCCTACCCAAATTGGATGTCGCCCTCAGTTTGATTGCAAGTACCACGGTCAAATCGGCAGTCACTGTCCGCCTCAGCAATCCTCATGGAATCTCTATCCACGGATCGGCAGACCTCTGGCTCGCGGTGACAGAAAGCAACCTGCAATCCAATGTAAAGGCGGGAGAAAATTCCGGCGAACTCCTGAAGCACGCCGCGGTCGTTCGCAGTTTGCGAAAAATCAGCACGCTCAAGGATCCAGCCACCTACCAGGGAAATATCGAGCTGACTCCGGACTCCCATTGGAGCCACGAAAATCTTTCCGTAGTGGTTTTTGTTGCGGAGCAGGACTCGCGGAAAATCATAGGCATCGGGACCGCCGCGCTTCATCCATAATCCAGAACCAGATGGTTGCCCAAACGCTTTAGTGACGAATGGTCAAGACGGGGCAGGGCGATTGGCAGGCGAGCTTGTACGCGATCGCGGATGGCAGGTGACCAGGTCCGACTTTTCCGGCCCGCACTCCCAGCACAATCAGGTCAGAGCGTTCCTCGCGCGCGAGCGCAAGAATCTCGTCACCGGGTTCTCCAAAACGCACCTGGAACGCCGGGTCGGCCTTCTCCGCATAACTCGCGGGAATCCCCTTCTTCAGCCGCTGCATCAGGAAATCCCGTACCATTTCATCGCCGCCCTCGGGGCCACTACCAGATTCCTCCACCACATGCAGAACCGTCAGTCGGGCACCATGCTCGCGTTCCAGTGCATAAGCAAAACTAGCGGCGCGTTCGGCATGCGGCTTAAAATTTGTTGCGTAAAGAATCCGGCGTATTTGCGGAAATACTTCAGCCGGCGATTCGGAGCGAGGTCCGACGGTGAGCACCGGGCGCAAGGCCAGCCGAAAAGTCTCTTCCGCCACGGGGCCCAGGAGCCGTTTGTTGGCTGCCGTGCGCCCGTGGGTGCCCAGAACGATCAGGTCAACATCCTGAGCGGCCGCAAATTGCTGCAGCATCGGCCAGACTCCATCGCCACACAAAATCTCCTGCTGCACCCGATTTGCGCAGCCTGCCTTGTTCACCAGGCGCTGCATCTCCTCGGCGGCAAAATTCTTGGCCTGACGGATGGCATCTTCCAATCCAGCGGGCGCCACGTAGCGAAGGACTCCGGAGGGAATCGCGTGAACCAGAAAAATCTTGCTCTCGAAACGTTCCGCCAGGCCTGAGGCAAATTCCAGCGCTTCCAAGGCGCCCACCGAAAAATCAGTGGCAACCAGGATCCGCTGCAGCTTGACCTCGGGGCTAACCAGCGCCTCGCTGGCAGCCGTTCTACTCTTGGACATAGCTTTTCGTGTACTGCTTATTTTCAACTCCAACACAATGGATCAAGGTGATGCACATCACATGCCACTGTTCGTCTTTCGCAATGAACTGATTCTACGTATGTTACGGGCAGCAGGGGGGAATCGCTGAACAGCAATTGGGCCAGTTCACCCACAGCCCAGAGGCATTTCCCACCGTTCAAATACTCTCCAGTCAGAATTCTGCTGGCTCTGGCACCCCGGCGAAGGCGCAAGCATCATCTAGCTGTTCCGGGAGGGGTGATATCATCCCCAGCATGGCTGCCCCAGAACCCAGGCCACTTCACTCCGAAAGCTTTGTCGAGGAGATGAAGCGCTATCTCCACTTATTCCACGAGGACGCCTTGTTCCTCCGCGAGCTTGGGCCACGCATGGAAAAATATCTGCCAGAAATGGCGGAAAGATTTTACGCCCAGATTCCGCACCATCCAGGAGCCGGCCGCGTATTCACGGGTGGCGAAACCCAGGTGCAACGCCTGAAATCCACGCTGCAGGTTTGGGGCCGTGGCCTGTTCAATGGTGTCTACGATGATCATTACGCGGAAGATCGCTTTCTGATTGGATTCCGCCATGTGCGCATTGGCCTGGACCAGAAATACGTGATCAGTGCCATGGGCGTGGTGAGATCTTTCCTGATGGAAAAATTGTTCGATGAATTTCCCGCGCGCGAAAAACGCCTGGCCTATTCCCAGGCGCTCGGAAAAATTCTCGATCTCGATCTGAATCTGATGTGCGGCTCCTATTTTCGCGCCACCATGGCCCACCTGCACACGCTCAACCAGGAACTGGAACATGCCGGCGCGCAACTTATCGAAGCCAATGCCATCAAGGACGAATTCCTTGCCCAGGTTTCTCACGATCTGCGTACGCCACTGAACTCGATCCTGAGCTTCACGAAAATGGTTCTCGACGGCTTGTGCACGGATCCGGAGGAAGAAAAGGAAGTCCTCCGTGATGTTTTCAGCAGCGGTCAGCTGCTGCTGCGCCTGGTCAACGATCTGTTGGATATCTCGTCAATCGAAGCGGGAAAACTGGCGCTCGACCTGGAAGAAATAGATCCGCGTGCGGTCCTGGATTCCACGCTTCCGCTAGTGGCCATACACGCGGCATCGAAGGGTATCCGGCTGGTTGACGAAACTCTGGACCAGATTTTGCCGCTTGTCCGCAGCGACGAGATTCGCTTTCGCCAGGTCCTGCTCAATCTGCTATCCAATGCCGTCAAGTTCACCGTCCAGGGTTGCGTGCGTGTGCGCGCTCTGGAAAATCAGCCTGCCGACCACTTACGGATGGAGATCGAAGACACGGGCATCGGGGTGCCCGTGGAGAAGCGCGACGCCGTGTTCGAAAAATTTGTGCGCCACGATCCGAAAGCGCTTCGCGGCGTCACCGGATCCGGCCTTGGCCTGGCTATCGCCAAACGCCTTGTGGAAATGATGGGTGGAAAGATCGGCCTGGAAACCGGGCCGGGCGGAAAGGGTTCCCTGGTGTGGTTTACTCTTCCGCTTGCCGTGCCTGCATCGGCCGAAGAGGCGAACGACGAGTGAGTTCACAGCCCCAAACTCTTCAAGGAAAGCGTGTCTTGATCGTGGAGGACAATGCGCTGGTCGCAAAGTTCTTTCGCATGGCTCTGGAGCGCGCGGGGGGCTGTTCCTGCATGATTTCCGAGGATGTGCCGCAGATTCTGAATCTCGCCGCATCGGGCGATCTGGATCTTGTTCTCCTGGACGTGTCGCTGACGAATTCGGAGTGGAATGGCGAAGCGATTAACGGCGTCCAGCTCTGCCGCATGTTAAAGGAAAAATCGCCCCGGCGTTTACCCGTTCTGCTGGCTACGGCCCACGCCATGAGCGGTGATCGCGAACGTCTGCTGGAAGCTTCCGGCGCCGATGGCTATTTGGAAAAACCTGTTTATGATTCAGCACTGCTCGTCGAAAAAGTCCGCAGCTTGATCGATCCCGCCTGAATTGACCTGATTTCCGCGTGTCCATTCACGAAATGTCGGTTAGGAAACTCTTCCGTGTGTCGGTTCGGAGCGTCTTTTCGCTTTATGAAACAATGCTCCTGTGTCTCCAGCCCTCAGGAACTATTGGCCTTGCAAACTATGTTCACACTTCCGGTTTTAGCTCTACTCTGCGTCGACCTCGTTCTTTTCGCTGCCGCGGGCCTGTTATGGGATTCTTCGCCGCAGAAAAAGGAAAACCTGCTTCTCTCCACCCTTTTTCTATTTTCTGGAATGCCTGCCTTGGTTTATCAGGTCGTGTGGCAACGTGCCTTATTCGCAATTTACGGCGTAAACGCGGAGTCAGTCGCCGCAGTCGTCAGCGCGTTCATGCTCGGCCTCGGCGTCGGAGGACTCCTGGGTGGCTGGCTCTCCTCGCGCTTCCCACGGAAAGCACTGATATTGTTCGGGTTTTCGGAATTGGGAGTCGCTGTTTTTGGCCTCTGCTCTCTGCGGATCTTCCACTGGGCAGCCACTTTTACAGCGGGTGCCAACCTGCTTTCCGTCGTGATTTTTAGCGTTCTGCTTCTGGTTGTACCAACGGTTCTGATGGGCGCCACTTTGCCGCTGCTTGTGGAACACTTTGTGTCGCGTTCCGGCCGCGTCGGGATTTCGGTTTCTCGCCTCTACTTTGCCAATACCTTGGGCTCGGCCATCGCGTGCTACTTTTGCGCGACATACTTGCTTCGAAATTTTGGCGAGAGCGGTTCGGTCAGCGCGGCGGCCTGTTTGAACACGCTCGTTGGTGCTTTCACCTATCTCTACGGCCGTATGGCGCAGCCAAGCAATTCCGCAAACCAGGAATTCTTTCAGGAACACTCAGTGGAGAAGCCGGCTGTTGCTCTGCCGAAAGCCATGTTGCTTGCCGCGCTGTCAGGCTTTCTGGCTCTCGGCTTTGAAATCGTCTGGTTCCGTGTCTACTCTCTCGCTTCCGCGGACCGTGCGCCCGCTTTCGCGCTTCTTCTGGCCACCTATTTGGGCGGCATTGCGGCGGGTGCATATCTGTCGGAAAAATTCACCCAAAAAGCCGGCGCAGAAATCGTCCTTCGCACCATGGGGATACTTCTTGTCCTGGCCGGAGCGTTCTCTCCGTTCTTGCCTCCCTTGGTTGCATACCTTTCCCACCATCACATTTCTTACCTTTGGAGCGCGCCGGCTTTTTTCCTGGTGGCCGCGATGACTGGCAGCGTCCTTCCACTGCTCTGCCAATTGTCGGTTGCGGCAACCGAGGACGCGGGCCGCAAAGTCAGCCTTATCTACGCCGCCAATATTGCCGGTTCGGTCGCCGGGAGCCTGGGGATCGGTTTTATCTGGATGCAATACTCGGGATTACGATCGCTTTGTCTTCAACTGGCGGTGCTCGGCATTTTTGCCGGCGTGCTTACGCTCTTGTTGGTACGGGTCGCGCGGACTCCGGTATGGATCTGGTTGGTGGCCGCCGCGTCTCTTGCGTTGCTTCCCATCGCCGCCCGAAGCTATGGTCTGCTTTTCGAAAAACTAATTCTTGGCAATCGGCCTGAGTCCGCTATCCCCTTCGTCCACGTTGTGGAAAATCGCAACGGCGTAATCTGTGTGACATCCGATGGTGCTGTCTTCGGCGGCGGCGTCTACGATGGACATTTCAATACAAGTCCCATCAAGGACGTCAACATCATCATTCGCGCCTATGCCGTGACCGGTCTGCATCCCGCACCGAAGCGCATGTTGATGATTGGTCTCGCTTCCGGCTCCTGGGGACAAGTGTTCGCTAATGACAGCCGAGTCGAGCATTTTGACATCGTCGAGATTAATCCCGGCTACCTGCAACTGATCCCGCAATACCCTTCGGTTCGCTCGCTGCTCGAGAACCCGAAAGTTCAGATCTATGTCGATGATGGCCGCCGCTGGCTGATCGCCCACCCGCAGGAAAAATACGATCTGATCGTCACCAACTCCACGTATCACTGGCGAAACCACAGCACCACATTGTTGTCCAGGGAGTTCTACCAGTTGATCCGGCAACATTTGAATCCCGGTGGCGTCTATTATTTCAATACCACTGAATCCGAGGAAGCCATCGCCACGGCGCTCTCTGTCTTTCCCTACGGAATGCGCATTGTTAATTTTCTGGCCATCAGCGATTCTCCCATCGTGTTGGATCGCGCCGCCTGGTTGCAGAATCTTTCTCACTTTCAGATCGACGGTAATCTAATGTTCAACTCCTCAACACCGAATGGGCAGCTTCTTCTTGCCGCCTATGGCAATTTCGCCGATACCACTCATGAGGCTCCGCGATTCCTCGGCATGGAGAGCAACGACTCGCTGCGCGCACGCCTTCCTCGCCTGCGGCTTTTCACCGATGACAATATGGGGCTTGAATGGGAGCCCAGCGTGGTTCTGCCCTGGCGCCCCTAGCGTGCGGCCAGTTCAGCTCAGCGTCGCTTCCAGCACTTCGCGCAGCAGCACTTTCTTCTGTTCGGAAAGCTTTGCGCCCTGCGCGGTCAGATAAAAAACGTCGATTGCCTTCTGGCCTTCTGTATCAATCAGGGCGACGTCAATATTGCATCCCTGCCGCGCCAGCGCGGATCCCACTTCATAAAGCAATCCCGGGCGATCCTGGGTCACCACTTCCATTAGAGTGGAGTGATCTGACGAGTTGTCGTCAAACTGGATTGAAGTACGGAAGGTAACCTTCGGCGGCTTCGCCACGGCGGCGGCCAAGCGCCCCTTCAGCAGCGGCTCCAAGGGTTGCTTGCCGTTCACCACATCCGCGATGCTTTGCTGGAAACGCAATCGTTCCGTTGGATTCAGCTCCAGCGTGTGGTGCAGATCCACAAAATGAAAAGTGTCCAGCACCACGCCGGCGGAATTCGCAAACGCATCCGCCTTGACGATGTTCATGCCCCACGCGGCTAGCACGCCGGAAATCGCCGCGAACAGCGCGGGCCGGTCCGCGGAGAGCAGCGTCAGTTCAAACGCATGCTGGCGTTCCTTCAATTCCGTCTGAACCGGTTGCGCTCCCAATTTTTGGTACAGCGCAAAGTGCAGCGCAATCTCTTCGGGCGAATGCACGGCCAGATAACGCCGCGGGAACCCTTCCAGGAAACGCTCCATCTCCGCTGCCGACGCCTGTGTAGACTGCTCGCGAACCTGCTCGAGCAAAAGCGCTTCGTCGGAAACATGCAAACGATCGCGATCCACGGTGCGGCTGAAGTGGTTGGATGTGGAAACAAACAGTTGCCAGAGCATTTCCGATTTCCAGGGCGTCAGCGCCTCTGGATTCACGGCATGAATGTCCGCGTAGGTAAGCAGGCAAAGCCGCTGCAGGCGTTCCTGGTTGCTGACAATCGCGGCAAATCCCGAAACCGTGGCGGGATCGAAAATATCTCGTCGCTGCACGGTTGCGGACATGTCCAGGTGATGTTCAATCAGGAAGTGTACTTCGCTTTTTTCTTCCGGGCTGAGCTTCAGCCGGTCCGCCGCCGTTTCCAAAGCCAGCAGACTACCGGCCACATGGTTTTCCACCGGCATTCCTTTGCCCACGTCGTGCAACAGCAGTGAAAGGATCAGCAGGTCTCGCCGCTCCACAGTCCGCCACAAAGGCGCGAAATGCACGCCTCGTGCGTCGGCCGGCGCCACCAGCTCCTGCAAATGTTCAATGGCCCGCAGCGAATGCTCGTCCACCGTGTAGCGGTGATAAAAATCGCGCACCACCAGCGAATCAATCGTCCGGAATTCCGGCAGGATTTCCGTCAACAAGCCCAGCCTGTGCATCGGCCGCAACGCGAGTGATGGGTAATCGCCGCTCAGGATCTCACTCAGGATCGGCCAGGTGATGCGCGTGTTTTTCTGCGCAATCTCCGGGTGGGTCATGATGTACGCGATGCCTCGTTCCGCCTCGCGGCTCAGCGGGACGCCGATGCGCGCCGCTTCCGCCAGCAAGCTGTAGATCGCCTGGCGATCGGAAAAAGTCTGCTCGTTCGTCAATTCCAGCAGGCCGTCGCGCACGGCAAACGCCCTCCCATTTCCGGCTTCGACCTTCGTGCCCGGCATGGCGTTCATCAGCCGCTGCCGCAGGGAAAGCGTGGTCACCTGGCGCTGCTCCATGTACCGCAGCAACTGCCGGTTCAACGTGCGTGCGTGGCGGAAATAGAGCCGCATCCACTCCGCCGCGTTCCGCCGCAGGTTGTCGTCAATGCCCAGTGAGCGTTCCGCTGCTTCGGCTTGCAGTTCATAGGTCAGTGTATTGTCGTTGCGCGCATTGCTGTAATGCAGAAAGCAGCGGATGCCGCTCAGGAACTCCACGGCGTTGCGCGTCATTTCATCTTCATTCAACGGACTGACGCGCGGGTCGCGCCGGTCTCCCGCCAATTGCCGCATCCAGAGCGTCGCGTGATAATCGCGCAGGCCCCCTGGCGCTTCTTTCACATTTGGTTCCAGATGAAAAATCGTGTTCCCATAGCGCGCCAGCCGTTCGCGCGTCAGGCGCTGCAATTCGGAATGCAGCAGCGGCCGCGCCTGCTTCTCCGGGCCGGAAAGCACCTTCGCGTCCAGCCTTTCAAAAAGTTGCGGATCGCCGTCCAGAAATCGGCGGTCCAGCATTGCCAGGTGAAATTCCGCGTTGGACTCTTCGATATGCTTGCACTCATCCAGCGTGCGGCCCGCGGAGCTCACGCGAAAACCCAAATCCCAAAGTGTGCGCGAAAATTCCGATATCAGCGGCCGGAAGTCCTGCTCTGCTTTTTCGTTTCCAAAAAGAAAAAGCAGGTCCAGGTCCGAGTAGGGGAACAGCATCTCCCGCCCGTAACCTCCCAGCGCCAGCAGACTCAAGCCTTGTCCGGGGAGGCTGCGCACCTGCAGCAATTCTCCGAACACTTTCTTGATGATGTTGTCCGCCAGCTCACACAACTGTCGCAGCGTCTCGCGGGCGCCTGCTCCGTTCTCAAATAGCTTGCGAATCCGCTCTCGCTGAGCTTCGCACTGCGGTCCCAGCTCGGAAAGCGGAGTAACCGGCTTTTCTTCCATTTTCTTAATGTGTGGGCGAAAGCTCGGGATCAGGCCTGGACGCGGAGTGGACATCAGGATCCTTACAGGGCGCTTTCGCCGCGTTCCTCGTTGCGGATCCGGATCGCTTCATCAATCCTGCTCAGGAATATTTTACCGTCTCCGATTTTGCCTGTCTTGGCGCTCTTCAGAATCGTTTCCACGGCGCGGTTTACCAGATTGTCGGGCAGAACCAGTTCCAGTTTGATCTTCGGCAGCAAGTCCACGGTGTACTCGCGGCCGCGGTACACCTCCGTATGTCCCTTCTGGCGGCCGTGCCCGCGCACTTCCGTCACTGTCATCCCGTCAATTCCGATTTCCAGCAGTGCGTCCTTCACCGATTCGAATCGCGACGGCTGAATAATCGCTTCAATTTTCATCATACGTATTTCCGCCCCCGCCTGCCGTGTATTCTCGATTTCGTCCGTGTAATTGTCCTGGCATCCCTCTTAAATTGCGCGCCGCACAAAATTGTCATCCCGAACGCCGCGTCTTTTGCGGTGTGAGGCATCTGCTTTTCGGATTTGATCCCCGAGATCTCAACAAAGCCACTTCTCAACTATGCTTCCAGGTTGTACGCCTCTTCCCCATGCTGCGTGATGTCCAATCCTTCGATCTCCTGGTCTTCGGTAACGCGCACGCCGGTCACCGCGCCCACGATTTTCAGAATCACAATCGTTCCCACGATCGCGAAAGCCCATGCCATAAGAATTCCCACCAATTGGTTGCCCACCTGCCCCCAGTGCCCGTCAAATCCCCCAACCGCTTTTCCATCGCCATAAATCGGATTGATCACCGCTTGCGCGCAAACGCCCGTCAGCAGCGCTCCAATCGTGCCGCCCGCGCCGTGTACGCCGAACGCGTCCAGCGCATCATCGTACCCGAAAATGGCTTTGAACTTTGTGACCATCCAGTAGCAGAACCCGCCCGCGATAAATCCAATGCCCAGTGCGGGAAGCGGGCCCACAAATCCCGCCGCCGGGGTGATCGCTACAAGCCCGGCCACCGCGCCGGAAATCGCGCCCAGTGCGCTCGGCCGCCCGTTTTTAATCCATTCCGCCCCGGCCCAGCTCAACGCTGCCGCCGCCGCGCCGAAATGGGTGGCCACAAACGCGCTGCTGGCCAATCCGTTGGAAGCCAGTGCGCTACCCGCGTTGAACCCAAACCATCCGACCCACAGCAAACAGGCGCCAATGAAACTTAAAACCATGCTGTGCGGTGGCATCGCCTGCTTCGGGTAGCCCACGCGTTTGCCCATATAGAGCGCGCACACCAGCGCGGAAACACCCGAGGTGATGTGCACCACCGTGCCACCGGCAAAATCCAGCGTCGGGAATCTTCCTCCCAGTGAAGCGTTCAGGAATCCGCCCTTGCCCCAAACCATGTGCGCCATCGGTGCGTAGACAAGCAGGAACCACAGGGTCATGAACAGCATCGTGCCCGAAAATTTCATGCGCTCCGCCGTCGCTCCGGTAATCAGCGCCGGCGTGATAATGGCAAACATCAGCTGGTAGACCATGAACGTCAACTGCGGAATCGAACCGGAATAATCCGCGTTCGGCACCACGCCTACTCCGCGCAGCATCGCAAACTGGAAATTCCCGATCACCAGCCCACTGCCGCCAAAACACAGGCTGTACCCCACCAGCGCCCAAAGCACAGTGATCAGCGCCATCAGCGCGAAGCTCTGCATCATGATCGCCAGCACGTTTTTGTGACGCACCAGCCCGCCATAAAAGAGCGCTAGGCCAGGGCCCGTCATCATCAGCACCAGGGCTGCACTCACCAGCATCCAGGCGTTGTCCGCCGAAGACTGCGCGGCGGTCACCCGCTGGTCAAGTTGGTTGAGTTTATCCGTAACGGCTTTGGAGACTTCCGGGGAAGCGGCACTAGCGGCGGACGAGGAGGAGGTTTGTTGCGCGAACGTGGGGAGTGAGCTCAGAACCAGGATCAATAAACAACAACACAGAATGCCCATGCGCTTCATCAATAAGCTCTCCAGAGCGAAAGGTTTGCGCCCGTCCTCTATAGGATCAATCGCTTAATGTTTCGGGGGTGGCCAACTAATCGCCCAGATTATACGCATGGGGTGCGGCCGCCAGCGCTTGAAATTTTGCTGGCGAGGATTCATTTTTCGGATGAATGGTCTGCTAAGACCTTTCTTTTTATTTCGCCTGCGTAGTGGTCGGCGTCGCGCGTGGGGCGAGGAATTCGAAAGCCGTCGCTGACGGCTAGCGTCAGCCGGATCGCCGTTTTCAGGCTCACGTGGTGTCCTTGTGAAACATAAATGGGCTTCACCCCAGTTCGCGTTCGCACCGCCGCGCCGATATGTTCGCCGTTTGCCTTTTCGTCCGCCAGCGGCACCCAGCTTCCGGCTTTCAAAGGCACACGCTCGTGGGTTCCTAGCAGTATGCTCTTGGCACAACCAATGCTCGGCAGGTCCAGTACCACACCCAGGTGCGACGCCAGCCCCAGTCGCCGGGGATGCGCGTAACCCTGCCCATCGCAGAAAAGCAGGTCCGGCATCTCGCGCAATTTCCTCAACGCCTGCAGCAGCACCGGAATCTCCCGGAAGCTCAAGAATCCCGGCACGTACGGGAATTCCAAAGGGGCAATCGCATATGCTCTCTCCAGTTCGTCCATCTCCGGAAAGCGGTACATCACCACACACCCAATCGCCCGATTCGCCTGCCGCAACAGCGACCATCGCGTCTTGTTGGCACGAGGTTTGCCCCGCCCTCCAATCAACGCCTGCGACTCAGTCAGAACGAACGCCGCGTCCAGTCCGGCTACTGTCCGGATTTTGCCGAACGAGTCGTCGCCTTTCCAGTAAGCCCTCAGCTCCTCCTGGATTTGCCGCGCCTCCGCCGGAGACACATCCCAGCGGTGCGGCCGCACAACCCCAATTGGCTTGTCCTTCATCCTTATCATCGTATAATGCAAAGGCCGCCAACACCCGGACGCCCTGCGGCCACCCGATGCACTTGCGAATCGAGAGCTAAGGAAGCACCGCTATGACCTTGCATCCACCACTGGAAGTTTCCTCGCGGGAAGAGAACGGCATCCACTTTGTCGAAGTTCAAGGCCGCCTGACCATCGGCGATCCCAGCGATCACCTCAGCTCTTTTGTGCAAAAACTCGTCGCCGCCGGCGCCCGCAAAGTGATCGTCAACCTCAACGATATTCCCCAGATCGACAGCTCGGGCATCTCCGCACTCGTGAAACTTTCCATTTCGCTCGCGCGCCAGGGCGGCGGCCTCCATCTGGTCTGCGGCGAAGGCCGCGTCCGCGACGCCCTCACCGTCACCCGTCTCGTCGAAGCCATCCCTACCTACGAATCCCAATCCGCCGCCCGCGCAGGTTTTTGATTCATGTTGGAGTCCGCGTTGAGACGGTTCTTTTCAAGTTTGATAATTCTCCTTATGATTGCGCTGACCGTACCCCTGGTTTCGGTGATTCGTGCCCAAGCTCCAGAGAAATCCCAAGATTCGTCGGCAAAGAACTCTAATTCAGAGGACGGGAAAACATTCGTGCCCGGCAAGGATGGAAACGCAATGCCGTCGTGTTACTTCAGGCCGGACCCGCCTTACACCAAAGAAGCAAAGGACGCGAAGTTTCAAGGGACAATCGTGGTACAAGGCGTCGTAATGATCGACGAAAGAGTAACAAATTTGCGAATTCTGAAATCGCCGGGACTCGGCATTGATGAATCGATATTGACAACTCTAAAGACGTGGAAATGCAAGCCAGCTACCCATGAGGGCAAGCCAGTCCCAGCGCGCGTTCCATTCCAGATTACGTTTCGACTTAAATAAGCGGGCTAGCCGCCCTTTTTCAATTCGGCGAGAACCATCTTGGCGAGCTCCTTCAATGTTTCAAACACCCCGGTGCCGTTAATCGCCACGCCTTCGATCACCGGTTCGCCCTTTTTCAGCAGTTGCTTTTTCAACTCGTCCACGCTCATCGCGTTCGGCAAATCGCGCTTGTTCAACTGCAACACATAGGGAATCGTGTCGAAATTCAGGTTGTGCTCCTTCAGATGCTCCTGAAGGTTTTCCATGGTCTCAAAATTCGCGTCCAAGCGTTCTTCCTGCGAATCCGCCACGAATACCACGCCATCGGCGCCTTTCAGGATCAGTTTACGGCTGGCCTCATAAAACACCTGCCCGGGCACCGTATAAAGGTGGAAGCGCGTTTTGAATCCGCGCACGGTCCCCAGATCCAGCGGAAGAAAATCGAAGAACAGCGTGCGGTCTGTCTCCGTGGCCAGAGACACCATCTTCCCCTTCAAATTCTGGCCGGTGTGGTCGTAAATCCATTGCAGGTTGGCGGTCTTTCCGCCTAGACCTGGACCGTAATACACCAGCTTGCAATTAATTTCGCGCGCAGGAAAATTTATGAAAGGCACTAGTCGTCAACCTGAGTTTCACCTGAAACTTATAGCACACGCCTGCAGGGCAGGCCAGCACTCCGCCTTGCGTCTGCCATCTAAAGACTGCATCTAGTGTCGCGGAGAAGCCCCATTTTCTAAAAAGTTATTTTCGACGGTGCTCCCGGTCGGTTAAGGCTACCCAACTCAGCACTTTCCCACCGCGTTTCCCCCGAACTCTTGCCTGCATTGACGTTCGGCAAAGCCTCTGCTAGCATTCGCGCCATGGCGAAAGCGCAAAAATCCTCTTCCGGCTCCTCCAGGCGGCATAAGTCCTCCTCCAAGAGCTCCTCTAAGTCCAAGAAAAAGAGCGGTTTGCCCGCTCCTCCCCCCCAGCGAGGCGGTGTTGAAATGGTGGATCCCCGTGTCCAGGCGCAAATGAAGCTCTATGAAGAAGCCATGGGCCTCTTTCATCAGCAGAAATTCCAGCGCTCCAAACAGGAGCTTGAGAAGGTCCTCGAGGGCCCCAGTAAAGAACTTGCTGACCGTGCGCGCACCCATCTCCGCATCGTCGAGCAGCGCATGAAGCCCTCCTCGGAGCAAAATCCTAAATCTCCCGAAGAGCACTATCAGCGCGGCGTGGCCATGATGAATCTCGGCCGCTGGGATGAAGCTCGCGAGAGCCTTGAGAAGGCCCGCAAGCTCGCGCCCAAGCTCGATCACGTTCATTATGCCCTGGCTGCGCTCGATTGCCTCACCGGCGAGGCCGATTCCGCCATGGCCAATCTCAAGATCGCTATCGACCTGCGCCCCGCCAACCGCTTCCACGCGCGCAATGACGAAGACTTCGCCTTCCTTCAGGAAGACCCGCGCTTCACCGAGTTGCTGTATCCTGAAAAGGACGGCTACGCCGGCTAGCCCGGTTCGCCTGGTTTGCGCAACGAACTGGAACTCGTTCCAGTCTTTAGTTTGTTATTTTGATTCTTCCGCCGTCTTCCCACCGCGACGGACTAAAACTTCCAGGTGACGGTCCGTGCCTGACGAGTTTTCCTTGGAACGGGATCGCCCGTGAAAAAGAAAATGTATGCCAGAAAAAATCCACCGGTTCGCGGTTTCCGCGTAGTCGCTCTCGGCGGCGGCACCGGACTTTCCGCCTTATTGCGTGGCTTGCGCGAACACGTGGTCCGCGGCCCCAACCGTCTTCCAAACCGGGAACGCCCCATCTCCGATCTTGCCGCCATCGTCACCGTCACCGATGACGGCGGCAGTTCCGGCCGCCTGCGTCGCGAAAACCACATGCTGCCCCCGGGCGACATTCGCAACTGCATGGTCGCGCTCTCAAAGGATGAGGCGCTGCTCAGCCGCCTGTTTCAATACCGCTTTCAGGCGGGTAACGGCCTGGCCGGTCATAATTTCGGCAATCTCTTCCTGGCAGCCCTCACGCACGTCACCGGCGATTTCGCCGAAGCCGTTCGCGTTTCCAGCCAGGTCCTCGCTATCCGTGGCCGCATCTTTCCTTCAACGGTCTCCAATGTCCATCTGGTCGCCACGCTCGTAAATGGCAAGCGCGTCCGAGGTGAAACAAATATTTCTCGCAGCAAAATTCCCATCCGCAAAATCGAGCTCAGCCCGCGTCGTGTCCGTGCCCTGCCCAAAGTGATTGAGGCCATTCACGAGGCGGACCTTATTCTGATGGGGCCAGGATCGCTGTATACCAGCGTCATTCCCAATCTCTTGATCCCGGAAATCGCGCAAGCGTTGGCGAAGTCTCGGGCGCGGCGCGTCTACGTGGCCAACCTGATGACTCAACCCGGCGAAACCGCTCATTACACTCTCAGCCAGCATCTGCGAGCCATCGAAAATCACGTTAACAAGCGCCTGATCGATTATGTTGTCGCCAACAAAAAATCCGTCTCGCCGCAAGTCGCGCGCCGCTATTGCGCCCAGGGCGCCGAACCTGTCTTCATCGATCGCCCCAACGTCAGCAAAATGAAAATCCGCCTGCTTGCCGACGATCTCCTCGAAGAACACAACGTAATCCGCCACAACTCCACCCGCCTGGCTACCCTCCTCCTGAAAAAATTTCTCCAACCTCGGTAGCACAAGCTTTAGGCTATGCAATCTAGCGCCTGCTTCTAGGTGGCAAGCAAACCGCGCAGCGGTCCTCATTTTCCCGCAATTCCTACTCTTCGATCCTTCCCCGAATCACCGTAATCGAAGCCCGAGGCAAACCAATCCTCTGCCCCGCTTTCCAATCAATCCGCGAAACCTTCGCCGGCCCATCCGGCTCCGCGTGACTCGTCGCCCCCGAAGGCCGCCAAACATACTCCGCCGCACCGAAGTGCACTTCTCTCACTTCACCCCTAAATTGCAATCCCTCCGCCTTTCCAGGCCGATCCAACTCAATCCCAACCTCATGTCCATTCGTCGGATCCTTATTAATCAGCAGAAACGCCCACTCCCCATCCGGGCGTTTCGCCGCGTATGCCGTAATCAAAGTATGCCCCGCTTCATCCTTCAAATCCGCTTGCGCGGGATAGAGTTGATGCACTCCCGCGCCGTGTTTCACCCACTCCAGATTCAGCAATTGCCCCGCGAAATATTGTGCCGTCGGTTGCTGAATCTCCAGTTTTTCATTCGCCACAAAATTTCCGTACGTGCTCCACGCATGGCACCCCGGCCTCAACGGCTCCGGCTGGATCGGCGAGTGGTAATACACCGCGCCCCCGTGCGTCAGAAATGCGCCCACGCTGTCCGCCAGCCACAACCCGGCGAAAATGTCCTGCATCGGATCGGTCAGTTCCCAGGAAACGTTGCTCTCCGTATTCATCAGCGGCACATCCGCAGGGACGCCATCCGCGCGCCACACATCCAGAATGTGCCCCACGAGTTCCGGCTCGCGATATAGATCGGCCCAATTGATGTCGCACGGCGCCAGCGGATAATGTTCGAACGACACAAACGTCAGGTCTGCCATCCTTCCGTGCGTCTTCAAATAGTCCAGGAACCGCCCTAGCCACGACCTGTGTCCCTGTGCGTCCGGCCATGCATTGATGTCCTCATTTGAGCCAGTAAAGATCGGCCCGCCCAGTTTCAATTTTGGATCCACCCGATGCAGCGCTGTCGCCCACTGCAGGTAGAGCGCCGCATAATCCTCTGGCAACATAAACTGCCCGTCAGGCTCTTCGCCCATTTCCACGTAGGAAACCGGGTAACCACGCTTTTCAATGTAGGTCAGTTCCGCCGCGGCATCTTCCGGCGTGGCGTAGACCATGGACACGGGAATCATCGCCGGAAGCCGATTCGTGTAACCGCTCGTGAAGAAAAGATCGAAGCCCGTTTGAATGCGCGCGGGAATCAGGTCGCTCTCCCTGTGCCAGGGATCAATTGAGGAAACCTGCGTCGCCGTTTGCGCTTGTCCCGGCGTGTGATGCACCAGGTCTACAAACTGTCCCTGGGAATTGAAGTTTCCCACCGCAATTTCGAAAATTGCGTAGCCAGCGCAGTTCCTCGCATCGCCGCTTCCGTGCGTGTCGCAGGTGTTCGAGGACTCCGTCATCCAGATGCGCAGAAACCGCGCCGCAATAGGTTTATCCGCCAGGCGCTGCACATTCTTTCCACCCGCCGAGTCACCAATGCTCCCTGCCGGAAATTTCACCCATGTGCCCTGATCCTGCCTCGCCAGCGCATCTTCCTTCCCGGTCCAATATTCCACCACGTACTGCTTCGCATAAGGATTTGCCCAGGCAATTTCGATGGCGTCAATGTCCTGTGGCGTACCGAAATCCAGCACCACCCATTGCGGGTGGAGCGCGTCCGCTTCTCCGGTAAATCTTTCCGTCAGATAAGGATTACTCTTCCAGTAGCTCGCCGTCTCACCGTCGGTCAATCTCGAGAATTCGTTTTGCCCTGCATCGCTGCGCGTCGTTCCTCGATGCGGCAGCGCGTATCCAAACGACTTACGCAAAGGTTCTTTCGGCTCGGCGCTTCCCGTGAAATAACCGCTCTTTTCCTTCGGGTCGCTCCAACTCCCTTGTGGATTCCAATGCCACGCATCAATCGTTAATTCCGTATTCTGCCGGTAGGTGATCGGACCCCATCCCGCCGAGAGCGACTCCTTGATAACTGCGTCGCTATAAATCGTTTCAAATTCTTTCGCGGGCAAAATATCCATCGAGCTGCCCATCGCCTTGTCCGGATCAAAAGGAATCGCGCGTTCGGGCGAAATGTCTACGCGAACCGTCTGCGCAATTGCCGGAGCCGAAGCTACGGCAGTGGAGACAAGGAGTAGCGTCGTCGCAGCAAGAATGTTTCGCGGCCGGTGGGCGTTCATATGCTCCTCCAGTAAAATGGCCCATTATAACGGTTCAATAAGGGCTTTTTGCAATCTCCGGCGAACCTTCCGATACGCCCTACCCCAACTGTCTAATTCCAGCTAACATTCTCGGAGCACTCATCGCATTTCCACGGAGAATCTCCATGTCCACCTTCGGCCTCATCGAATACAAGGACGCCAATCCCGCCGTCAAAGCCGTTTACGACGACATCATGGCCACCCGCAAAACTGATTACATCAACAATTTCTGGAAGGCCATCGCCCACGATCCCACCCTGCTTAAGCGCACATGGGAAGACCTGAAATCCATCATGGGCCCCGGCGCAATTGACCCGCTTACCAAAGAACTCCTCTACATCGCCGTCAGTGTCACCAACAACTGCCACTATTGCATTGCGTCCCACACCGCCTCGGCCTTCGCCAAAGGCATGACCCCCGAAATGTTCAAGGAACTTCAGGCCGTTATCGGCATGGCCAACGAAACCAACAAGCTCGTCACTGGCTACCAGGTTGCCGTTGACGCCCGTTTCCAGCCCCCCCTCGACATCCACAAAAAGTAGCTTTGTCCATTCGCACCTGAATCTGCGTAGCCTCCCCGGAGCGCCAATCTCCAGATTGGCCAGCCCTCATCTCTTTTGTCCTACTCTTCACCTTCACTCTTCGCGCACAGCCTTTCCACTGTGGTACTTGCGTACTATATGGCCCTCTTTCCAGGGCCCCCAACATATAGAGGTACATCAGGGTTCCCCCGTCTTCCGGGCCTGTGTGTTCCAATTACATTGGAGTGAGTGGTTTATGACACCTATTTTGAAAGATACAGAGAACGCCGCTGCTCCTTCCGCCTCCGGCGTCCCCGCGACTTCCGCGCCAAAAGCTCCCGCTGATGCAGCGGCGCGCCCGCAGCCCGTCGCGCTGGAAGTTCCGGTTACCGTGAATGGCGCCCGCACAGTCGATGGCTCGGACAAACGCGAACCCTTTTCCGAAAAATCCGCCACCGTTCTCGTTTTTGGACACGGCGCAGTCATTCGCATTTCCGCTGTCCTTGCGCCCGGCCAATTGATTTTTCTTACCAACGAAAAAACTCGCAAGGAAGTTGTTTGCCAGGTCGTCAAATCCAAGACCGACGGCAATGCCATTGGCTACGTGGAACTTCGTTTCACTGAACCGGCTCCCGGTTTCTGGGGCATGCGCTTTCCGTCGGACACTGTTCTTCCGCAAACTCCGGTTCGCCCCGCCGTGCCTGCGCCGGTTCCGGCTCCGCCCAAGGTAGCGCCGCCGGCTCCACCGGTCGCCGTGCAGCCCGTAATGCCCCAGCCCCTGGCTGCGATTTCTCCGGTCGCTGCGTCTCCGGCCGCTTTCAGTGTCTCCGTTCCCTCGTCTGTCAGCGCGCCACCAGCCGCGGAGCCCAAGGTTGCATTTCCTACTCCGGCGGCTCCTTCGCCTTTCGCGCCGCCGCCCGCAGCCATCCATTCGGCCCCTGTTGCTATTCCTCCAGCCATTGTCGAAGCGCCTTCCGGGCCGGTTGCAGCCGCGCCCGTGACTCCGTCAGTGGAGTCGAAGCCCGCTGCCACGATCAGCTCCGTCCCGTCCTCTTCGGGAACCTCAACCGAAGAGCTTAAGCAACAGGCCGCGCGTCTCCAGGAGCAGCTCAGCTCGCTCCTATTCACGGAATCGTTCAAGCCCGTCGCCTCCGTTCCGGCTCCTGCCACGCCACTGAATGAAACGGCCAGCGTGCCGGAGGCAGCGAACAGAATTTTGGAGTTCGCAAACCTCGCTCCAGATGCTGCGCCAGCTAAGCCCATCAAAATCAGTCCCCCTTCGGCTGCGCCCAAGGTTTCCTCGGGTTCCCTCGAAGTCGAGGAGATCAAAATTCCGTCCTGGTTGGCGCCGCTCGCCCGCGAAACGGATGCCTCCTCTTCCCCGGCTTCCCCAAACGCGATTCTTGATTCGGGAGCTGTAATCCCGGAGACTCCTGCGGAAACCATCCTCGCTGAAGCACAGGAATCCACTCGCCGCCCGGAAACAGCCGTCTTTGGCGGCCAGCTTCTTGGCGAATCGTCGCAACCTTCCGATGCCTCTGCATCCAAATCAAAAGCGGGTCTCTTCATCGGTATTGCAGCATCCCTGCTTCTGGTCGCTGGCGGAGTGTGGTATTCCAACCAACCGGGTAACGCTATTTCCGGTTTGCTTGGCAGTGCTTCCGCTCCCACTTCGCAGCATGTCGGCGCCTCCTCGCCAGCCGCAAATTCCGTGGAAACGCCTGCTCCCTCTCCCGCGCCTGCTTCTTCTAACCGCTCGACTGAGCCATCGCGCGTGAATCCTCCGGCCGAACCCGTGTCGGCTCCGACTTCATCGGTTGACCATTCCTTGCGCAGCACCGGCCCGGCTTCCGCTCCTGTTCAGCACAGCGCGCAGCCCGCCGTGGAAGAGCCTAAGAAGCCTTCGCTTGGCGACGTTCATCTTGCGGCTCCTACGGTCAACCACGGTGAAGTGGCTTCCTCGCCCGCTTCCGCACCTGCTATCGAAATCAATTCGCCCGCGAACAACTCCGCTCCCGTCTCTTCGCTTTCAACTTCGAACCGAGCGGAACCCGTCGCTCCGGTTCCGATTGGGGGCGATGTGAAGCCCGCTAAGCTGCTCAAGTCGGTGCCTCCCATCTATCCGGATATGGCCCGCAACCAGCGGATCTCCGGTGATGTGCGCATTGACGCCCTGGTTGATGCAGATGGCAATGTCAGCACCGTGAAAGTTCTGTCCGGCTCGCCGCTCTTGCACCAGGCCGCGCTCAACGCCCTGAAACAATGGAAGTATCAGCCCGCCGAACTCGATGGCAAACCCACCTCCATGCACCTGACGGTGACCATTCAGTTCCGCACCCAGTAATTGGCGCAACTGCCCGGAGTTAGCTACACTCCGTTGGCTCTTTCGCCACTTTCCAGCCCTCTCTCCGTGCCCCGTAACCTTGCGGACCGGCAGCCCTATTCGTATACTGCAAGCCCGGCCAAATTCGGGTCTGGTGGGTGGGTAGCCCGCCTTCAACCTCACTTTTGGCCTCACTCTTCGCGCCTGCGCGTCTCAACCAGGCGAACGATAATGCAAAGCCGGCCGCTCCCAGAGCTGTCTTGGCAAAGGAGACTTTTGCATGCCGCACACGCCTGCACCCGAAGAAATGAATGTCTATCAGAACGCGGAAGCGCGTTTTGAAGTGGCCGCCAACAAGCTCGGCCTCGAACAAGGCGTTTACCGCTATCTGAAATATCCAGACAAGGAAATCACGCTGTATATTCCCGTCGGCATGGACAACGGCCAGCTGGAAGTTTTCACCGGTTACCGCGTTTTGCATTCCACCGTGCGCGGCCCCGGAAAAGGCGGCATTCGTTTTGCCCCCGATGTCAGCATCGATGAAGTTCGCGCCCTCTCTGCCTGGATGACATGGAAATGTGCGGTGGTGGATATCCCCTTCGGTGGCGCGAAGGGCGGAATCATCTGCGATCCGCGCAAAATGTCGCGCGGTGAACTCGAACGCCTCACCCGCCGTTACACCGCCGAACTTTCCGATTGGCTCGGGCCCGAGCGCGATGTCCCTGCGCCAGACGTGGGCACCAATGAACAAACCATGGCCTGGGTGATGGATACCTACTCGATGCACGCCCGCCAGGCCACCACTGCCGTCGTTACCGGCAAGCCCATCGAACTGGGCGGCTCGCGCGGTCGTCGCGAAGCCACTGGCCGCGGCGTGATGATCTGCGTGGACAAAGCCCTCGTCAAGCTGGGCATGCGGAAAGAATCCACCCGCGTGATCATTCAAGGATTCGGCAACGTCGGCTCGCTCGCCGCCGATTTGATGCAAAAAGCCGGTTACAAAATCGTTGGCCTCGCGGATATCGGCGGCGGCCTCTACAACGAAAATGGCTTTGACGTTCCCAAAGTCATCGAGTGGGTCTACACCAACAAGAAGCCGCTGCAAGATTTTCCCGGTGGCGGCACGAAGCTGAGCTCCCGCGACGTCCTTTTCCAGCCCTGCGACGTGCTCATCCCCGCGGCTATCGAAAACCAGATCACGGAGCAGAACGCTCACCAGGTCCAGTGCAAGATTCTTTGCGAGGGGGCCAACGGTCCCACGACCTGGCAGGCCGATGCTATCATTGATTCCAAGGGCGTCTTCACCGTGCCGGACATCCTCGGCAACGCCGGCGGCGTCACTGTCAGCTACTTCGAGTGGGTGCAGGATCGCCAGGGTTTCTTCTGGCGCGAAAGCGAAGTCAATGAGCGTCTCCTGGACGTGATGGAGCGCTCCTTCGACGAAGTTGTCCGCTACGCCGAAACCCACAAGGTCAATAACCGCATCGCCGCCTATATGCTGGCTATTGATCGCGTCGCAACGGCCCTCAAACTTCGTGGCATTTATGCGTAATTTGCTCTTGGCTTTCTAGACCCACGGGCGTACTCTCTCTGCCAGAAGTTTTGACATTTTTGAAAATTATTTTCGGTTTGAATCTCTCATTCAACCGAGGAAAGGGTCCGCCCCGTGCCCACGGACTCATCGCCGGAGATTACGGCAGGACTTGAACAGCACTATCGTCGCGAGATTTGTCTCGTGGGACGCTGGATGTATGAGCGCGGCCAGATCGTCGCCTGTGAAGGCAACCTCTCGATCCGGCTCGATGCCGACCGCATTCTCACAACGCCCACCTGCATGAACAAGGGCATGATGTCGCCCGAAGATCTTGTGATCATGGATATGGACGGGCGCCATCTCCAGGGCGACCGCAAAATCTCTTCCGAAGCCGGCATGCACCTGCTCTTTTATCGCATGCGCCCAGACGTCCAGGCCGTATGCCATGGACATCCCCCCACAGCCACAGGTTTCGCCGCGGCCGGCCTTGGTCTCGATCAGGCTCTGCTCCCCGAAGTGGTCGTCTCCCTAGGAAAAATTCCGCTGGTTCGCTACGCCACCCCCGGCACTCCGGATCTTGGAGCCGTTCTCGAAACTTACGCGCCGCATTACGACGCTCTGCTGCTTGCCAATCATGGCGCCGTTACCTGCGGCCCGGACCTGCGCACTGCGTTCTTCCGCATGGAAACGCTCGAGCACTTCGCCAAAATCTCGCTCACCGCAAAACTTGCCGGAGAGCCGCAGTTGCTTTCCACCCGCGAAGTCGCCAAGTTAATGGCCGCGCGCGCCCGCTATCACGTCAATCCGCCGCCGGGCGGCGGCGCGGAACTTCCGCAAACCTGCGACGACGGCGAAAACGAAACCGGTGAAGTCACCCTCACCCGTTCCGAACTCGACGCTCTGGTAGACGAAGCCGTCCGCAAAGACCGCGCCCGCCGTTAACCTGGTAGCGCCTGCGTCTGGTTCACCCTGAGTTCCGAAGGGCAGGCAAGTGTAAACAGTCCTTCTTTGATCATGTGGTGAGCGCAGAGCCAAAGCCGCCGACTCCTCACTTCCGCATCTACTCACCATCTCCCCGCATCCAATTCCCCAGGAGGCCCCCGATGCAAGCACGAATCGATTACCGCAAATTCGCTCCGGAACCCCTCAAAGCCCTGCTCTCCATTGAATCCTATCTCGCCCAGAGCAGCATCGAGCACAGCCTCCTTCATGTCCTCAAGCTCCGCGCTTCGCAAATCAATGGCTGCGCCTTTTGCATAGACATGCACTGGAAAGACGCCCGCGCCGCCGGTGAAACGGAGCAGCGCCTCTACGGCCTCGATGCCTGGCGCGAATCCCCCTATTACACAGACCGTGAGCGCGCCGCCCTGGCATGGACCGAATCGCTCACACTGGTTTCCTCCACACAGGTCCCAGACGAAGTCTTCGCCGAGCTCCAGAAATATTTTTCCGAAAAAGAAATCATCGATCTGGTCTACGCCATCTCCGTCATCAACGCCTGGAACCGCATCGCCATCTCTCTCCGCGCTGTCCCCGGCCGCTACCAACCCCCGCAAAAAACCTCCTCCGCCGGGTAGCGCCTGCTTCCAGTTCGCCCTAATCCCGGAAGGCCAGGCAAGCGGATGACCCGGGCACGGCCCGTCATTTTCCTCGCGGCGTCCCCGGTCACCAACAACCCGTGCCAAAACGAACAGTTGTCCCTCTCCATCCCGGGCGATATCCTGTTTTCGTTCCTTGGCAGTTGCTGCCTCTTGACCGATTGAGAACTCTTCTCCGAAATCCAGTTTGCTCATGGATTCCATCGTTCGGTCCCGCGAGCATCTAATAAACAAAGGATGGCCAAATGAAAATCCCCACAATCCTGATCTTGGTCCTTTGCACTGCGACGACTGCTCTTGCGCAAGATAAAGTGGACGACCGCCTGAAGAATTCCTACACCGTGATCCAGGAGATTCTCAATACTCCCGATCAGGGTATTCCGCAAGACCTCCTCGATAAATCTGAATGCGTCATCATCTATCCCTCTGTCCTCAAGGCCGCCTTCATCGTTGGCGGAAGTTTCGGCCGCGGCGTCATCACATGCCGCACCGGCGCAGATCACAATGGCCCGTGGAGCGCTCCCGCCATGTTCGCCCTCGAAGGTGGCAGCTTTGGGCTTCAGATCGGTGGAGAGGCCACAGATTTCGTCCTCCTAGTGATGAACGATTCCGGCGCCGATTCCGTCCTCTCCAGCAAGGTGAAGATCGGCGCCGATGTTTCCGCTGCTGCCGGACCCGTCGGCCGCACGGCCTCTGCCGAAACCGATGTGGTGATGAAGGCCGAAATTCTTTCCTACTCGCGTGCCCGCGGGGTGTTCGCCGGCATTTCGCTCGAAGGTTCCACCATGCGCTCCGATGATGGCGCCAACAAATCTCTCTACGGCAAAGATCTCACCGCCAATGAAATCGTCCGGGGCGGCAAGGTCCGGATGCCCACTGCCGCCCAATCCCTGATCCACCTGCTCAACAAAGTCACGCCCCACCATCAGAAGTAATAAATGGTCTCTGCTTTACTACTGCTCAACGCCTCGCCGCCAAAATGCGCGCTGCGGCTGTGGCATCACCCCGGCCGCCGCCCTGTCCCGCGTTGACACTTCCTCCTTCTCCCGGCAATACTGGCCAGCGATGATTGGACTCCTCCGCGGTCGCCTCCTCGATAAACGGCCGAACCAGGTAATCCTCGACGTCGGCGGCGTCGGCTATCTCGTTGCCGTGCCGCTTTCCACGTTCGCCGCTCTCGGCGATCTGCACGCGGAAGTCACTTTGCTGATTCACACTCACGTCCGCGAAGACGCCCTCGCACTATATGGCTTTCTTTCCGCGCGCGAAAAGCATCTTTTCGAACTTCTCCTCGGCGCCTCAGGAGTCGGCCCAACACTGGCCCTGAAAATTCTCTCTGGCATGAACGTAGAGGAACTCGTCCCCGCCATTCGCTCCGGAGATCTTGGCCGCCTGACGAAAATTCCCGGCGTCGGCCGCAAAACTGCGGAGCGCATGGTCGTCGAGCTCCGCGACAAGCTCGAATCCATTGCTCTCGCAACTGAAAAGCTCGCTCCTTCTTCGCCCGCAGGCGTCGAGGCCGACGTGAAATCCGCGCTACTCAACCTGGGCTACGATGAACGCACCGCCGACTCCGCCCTTGCCGAAGCCAAGCGCGAAGCCGGTACCTCCAATTTTGAAAAATTGCTCCGAGTTACTCTGACAGCCTTGAGCGCCCCGCGGCCGGCAGGAGGGTGAAGCCGGACTTCCGGCAACAGAAAACAGCGACCCACATCCGTTATTGGCTAGCCGACCTAAGCCTCATACCTTGCTTCCTGTTCGCCGCTCGCTGTTTGCTGTTATCCTTTCCCTTCCATGACCAATCTCAACGCCAAGAAAGCCCCCGCCTACCCGGAACGCCTCGTCAGCGGCGTCCCCTTGGACGACGACGCGCGCCTTGACGCCAGCGTCCGTCCCAGAACGCTGGACGAATACATTGGCCAGAAGCGCGTCAAGGAGAACATCTCCATCGCCATCCAGGCCGCGCGCTCCCGTGGCGAAGCCCTCGATCACGTGCTTCTCTATGGTCCGCCGGGTCTTGGCAAAACCACCCTCGCCCAAATCATCGCCAACGAACTCGACGTTTCTATTAAAACCAGCGCCGGGCCGCTCCTGGAACGCAAAGGCGATCTAACCGCCATTCTCACTTCCCTCGACAAAAAAGAAGTCTTTTTCCTCGACGAAATCCATCGCTTGCAAGCCGCCGTTGAGGAAGTCCTCTATCCAGCGATGGAAGATTTTCGCGTCGACCTGGTCATCGGCCAGGGACCCGGCGCGCGCATCCATCCATTCCATCTGAACCAGTTCACCCTCGTCGGTGCCACCACCCGCGCCGGACTGATCACCGCGCCACTTCGTTCGCGTTTCGGCATCGTCCACCGCCTGGATTTTTACGAACCGGACGACTTGCTGATCATCCTGCGCCGCTCCGCGAAGATCCTGAATATCCAGATGGATGAGGACGGCGCAAAGGAAATTGCCGGCCGCTGTCGTGGAACACCGCGCATCGCCAATCGCCTTCTGCGCCGCGCCCGCGATTTCGCTGAAGTCCGCGCGCAGGGCCGCATCACCCGCGAGGTCGCCCAGCAATCCCTGAAGATGCTTGGCCTGGATGAAAACGGCCTTGATGAAGTCGACCGCAATCTGATGATCGCGCTCCTCGACAAGTATGCCGGCGGACCCGTTGGCCTCGGCACCCTCGCCGCCGCCCTCAGCGAGGAGGAAGATGCCATCGAGGAAATGTACGAGCCGTACCTCATGCAAATCGGCATGCTCGACCGCACTCCCCGCGGTCGCGTGGCCACTCCCCGCGCCTACGAATACTTCGGCCGCGCCCTCCCCAAACGCCAACCCCGCCTCTTCTAAGATCATGTAGCGGCCGCTTTCCGAAGCGGGCGCATTTGTATTGTCTATCGGCGCTCTCCCAAACGTCTCAGGACCACCGCAGTCGCCAAATGCCGGACTTCGAACTCCTGAGCCCCGCTTGCCTTGCGTGTTTTTTGCGAAGGGCGCAGTTGGCGGTCCGAAGGATCTCAACCGCTCGCCGCCGACAGTCGCCCCGCCGTCGAGCGTGCTAACATACTTCTTCCAACTCTTCACTCACGGAGCCAACTTGCGTTCACGCCTTCCCCTGGTTCTAGCCATTCTCGTTTTATCTGTCGTTCCCCTCTTTGCCGGCACAGACATTGTTCATCGTTGGGTCCTTACCGGCGTGCCCATGCCGAAATTCAAAAAGGTCATGATCGCCAGCATTGGGGAAAACTATCTGGTCCGCCAGCATTTCGAAGATGAAATGAAAAAGCTGCTGGCCAAAAATGGCGTCGAGGGCATTCAAAGCTACGAGGTTCTTCCGCCCAAGAATGAGATGATGGAGGGGGAACTGAAACAGCGCATCAAGGAGAGTTCACTCGACGGCGTGATTGTCGTTCTGCCCAAAGCGGTCCGCAAGGAAACCGAGCAAGTCATCGTCGGAGGAGTTTGGATGCCGCCTCCGGGGTATTACAGCTTCTATCCTTACTGGAACATGGCCTATGGCCAGTTTTACCCCACCAGTTCGTACACCCAGGAAAACGTCATCGTCCGCATCGAAGTCAATTTCTATAATGTCCAGGACGAAAAGCTCGTCTGGTGCGGCGAGACCGACACTGTCTACTCCAAGGATTTCGAAAAACTCGGCAAGGAATACGCTAAAGCCCTCGTCAAGCAATTGAAACGCGACAAAGTCATCGGCCAGAACTAACCCTTAACATCAACAACGCCGCGTCCATTAAAGGGTACTGGGCAGGGCAATTCCCCGCGCCACCCCAAAAACTGACATCCCGAACCCCTCGTCTCTTGAGGGGTGAGGGATCCGCTTTTCGCTCTCGCTATGAAAACGCAAATCCCCAACCTAATTGTGCTTCATAAACTCGCCCTTGCTCCCAGTCAGGGAGTTGTACAGCGTCTCGATAAACTTGTCCGCATCAATAAATTCACCGGACCACTTCGCCCACGGCGCCAGTATTTTCTCCTGCTGCATCTGCGCCAAGGTTTTGTGCTCGTCAATCGCTTTCTGCACCGCCGCTGAGGTCTCTTTCAGCATCTTCACAAACGCGCGTACGTCATCCAGGTTGGAGAGCGCTCCATGCCCGGGAATCACCTTCACGTCGGCAGGAAGCTCGCCGGAAACTTTGTCCATCGCAGCGATCATTCCTTGCACGCTTCCGCCGCTGGCCACGTCAATAAACGGATAACCATAGCGCACAAAATCATCGCCCATATGCACCACGTTATTCTTAGGGAAAAATATCACTGCGTCGCCGTCGGTGTGCCCGGCGGGAAAGTGCAGCGCGCGAATATCCTCGCCATTCAGGTGTACGGTCACGTCGTGATCAAACGTGATCACCGGCAGCGCCGCTTTCGCCGCAGGCTTGTTTTCCATTTTCAAGGAACCGCCATTCCCGGCCACTCCGCCGGTCTCCATCCGCTTGCGCACGTTGTCCTGCGCGATCACGGTGGAACCCGAATTCGCGAAAGGCTCGTTCCCGCCGGTGTGATCCCCGTGATAGTGCGTATTGATCACGAAGCGTACCGGCTTGTCCGTAATTTTAAGGTTTTTCAACGCTGCCTGGATCTTGTCCGCCAAGGGGGCGAATTGATCGTCCACAATCACTATGCCGTCCTCGCCTACCGACGCCGCAATGTTTCCGCCCTCGCCCTCTAGCATGTAGATGGTCCCGGAGACCTGCGTCACCTTGATCTGCACCTTCGAATAATCGGGAGCCTGTGCCCAGACTCCACTCGTCGCAATTACGGCCAAACCCGCAGCCGCCATGCACTTCAGAACGCTCGAGAAGTTCAATAATTTCTTCATTCGCCCTCTCCTGTCCGCGCTGCATTCTACCACCGTAAGTAAGATTGCTTTCTGGCCGTCCTGCCAGAAGTAGCTTCTTGGCACACCCGCTCAATTCAAATCTGCCCGGCTTTACCGGGGTAGGATATCTTCGAACTACCGCAGGTTGGCGAAGAAATGCATGTTCGCGCCGCCTCGGGTAACCCAATTGATAGAGCCCACCGCAAATTCCATGCCCGCAAGCTCCAAACGCTTCGCGTTTCTCGTGGCGTCTGGCATTTTCCTAAGCCGCGTAGCCGGACTGATCCGCGATCGCGTCTTCGCCCACTATTTCGGCAATTCCGACGCCGCGGACGTTTTCAAAGCTGCCTTCCGGATCCCCAATTTCCTGCAAAATCTTTTTGGCGAAGGCGTGCTCTCCGCCTCTTTCATCCCTGTTTATGCCCAACTCCTTGCTCGAGGCGACAAAGAGGAAGCTCGCAAAACCGCTGGCGCTGTCGCGGCACTGCTTTGTCTCAGCACTTCCGTTATCGTGCTTCTCGGCGTCCTCACTGCGCCCTGGTTGATCGATGCCATCGCTCCCGGCTTTCACGGCGAAAAGCGCGAACTTACCGTTCTCCTCGTGCGCATTCTGTTCCCGGGAGCCGGTCTGCTCGTCGCCTCCGCATGGTGCCTTGGCGTGCTCAACAGCCATCGCAAGTTCTTTCTCTCTTACACCGCCCCTGTTCTCTGGAACGTCGCCATGATTGCCGGCATGATCGCCTTCGGTCCCGGCCGCGCGCAGAACTCCCTCGTCGTCATCACCGCATGGGCTTCCGTCGCCGGCAGCGCGTTGCAGGTTCTGGTCCAGCTACCTGTGGTTCTCAAACTTCTCGGCGGCCTGAAACTCTCGCTCACACATCAAACCGAACACGTTCGCGAAGTCATCCACAACTTCTTTCCGGTCTTTGTCAGCCGCGGCGTAGTCCAGATCAGCGCCTATATTGACGCCTTTCTCGCCAGTTGGCTCCCCACTGGCGCAGTTTCTGCCCTTGCTTATGCGCAAACTCTTTATACCTTGCCCGTCAGCCTCTTCGGCATGTCCGTTTCTGCCGCCGAACTTCCGGTGATGAGCGGAGCCTTCGGCGCAGCCGATGAAGTCGCCGGCATTCTGCGCACTCGCCTCAACGCTGGGCTGCGCCAAATCACCTTCCTGGTCGTGCCCTCCGCTGTCGGTTTTCTCGTGCTGGGTGACGTGATCGTCGCCGCGATCTATCAGTCCGGCCGCTTCCTCCACGCGGACGTCCTCTACGTATGGGGCATTCTCGCAGGTTCCACCGTTGGCTTGCTTGCCTCAACGCTTGGGCGTCTATATTCTTCCGGCTACTATGCACTTCGCGATACGCGCACGCCGCTGCGCTATGCCACCGTGCGCGTCCTGCTCACCTCGCTGCTTGGTTATCTTGCGGCGCTTCCCCTGCCGCGCCTTCTTGGAATCGAACCGCGCTGGGGCGTCGCTGGACTCACCATTTCCGCGGGAATTGCTTCGTGGGTGGAATTTCTTCTCTTGCAGCGCGGCATGCGTCGCCGTCTCGGACAAATCGGAATCTTGCCGGTGTTTCTCATCCAGGTTTGGTTCGCGGCGATTTTCGGCGCGGTGGCCGCCCGAGGTGTGCTCATCGCACTCGGGCATCACGCACCAATTCCACTCGCCCTTGTTGTTCTTTCGGTCTACGGGATCCTCTTTTTTGCCGTCGCCATGCTCCTGAAACTGCCGGAAGCCAGTTCCATGCTCAGTCTGCTTCGCCGCCGCGCGGGAATGCGGTAATCTTTCCACTGGATTTGCCGCCGCCCGCCAGGTCTCTCGTTCATGAGCATTGTTTACATCGCCCTCGGTACCAACATCGGGGAACGCGAGGATAATCTCCGCGCCGCCCTGCGCTATCTCCCCGAAGTCGGCGTGCACATTCGCCGCGTCTCCAGCGTTTATGAAACCGAGCCGGTCGATTTCCTCGATCAGGATTGGTTCCTCAATGCCGTCATCGAAGCGGAAACGGAACTGGACGCCCTGGAGCTCTTGCGCTCCCTTCGCCTCATCGAAGCTCGCATGGGCAGCCGCAAAGCCTTCGCCAAAGGTCCGCGCCTCATCGATCTCGACATTCTCCTCTACGCCAATGAATCGCTCGACACGCCGGAGTTGCAGATCCCCCATCCCCGCATGCTAGATCGCAAGTTCGTCCTGATCCCTCTCGCCGAAATTGCGCCCACTCTTCGCCATCCATCGTGGCCCTCCGGTGTCACTAAACTCCTGTCCTCGACTCCCGATCACAGCCAAGTCAAAAAGTTTCTCGACGCCTCCGCCATCTGGTCCCCCTCCGAAATCTGAATCCCATCGCGCTGCGGCTCTCAACACAAAACTTGAGGGTGCCCCACCCTTGCCTTTTAAGGGTGGGCTCTTACGATCGAAAGTCGCGATCACTCCGTTCCGTTTTCTTCCTCTTTTTCCTCAACTCGTCTTCCGGACCACCAATCGATGCAGCGTCATCACCTTCGGCTCTAACGCGTCCAACTCAATCTGCGACAATCCGCCCTCCTCAATTTTCCTCCACCGGTAAACTCCGGGCTCCGACTCCGTCCTCTCTCTCCCATTCAACCGCCGCAAAAATGCTTGGGCATCATCCATCGACACCTTCTCCCGCGAGTTCGGCCTCGCCACAGCCTCCACCGCGTAGCTTCGCAACAACTTGTTCCAGTAACTCTCGAACAGCGCATCCGACGCAAAAATATCGCTCCAGGCCGCCTCACCGCCATACGCAACCACCACGCCGACCACGCGTTCGCCCTTTAGTCCTGCGGTCTCCTTCCGAAACTTCCGCTGGATCTCGCTCACCAGCGCGTCTACCGAACTCCCCACACGCGGCGAACCATAGATCTTGGAATAAGACTGCGTCGGCGCCTCCACCTGCACGGCTTCCGAAATCACTTCGGCGTTTACCTGCGGCGCAGGCGCAGCCATCGCGCGCGGTGCGGTTGATCCTGCCGTCACCGCTGCCCAAACGTCGCCCTGCCTCTGCTTCACAGCCGCCTGTTCTCGCACGCTTGGATGCACAATCGTCTTCGCCTCATTGAACTGGGAGCCCGAAGACCAGCGACTGTGTTCCACGCAGAACACGTCAAGCGGCAGCGGCTCCGCGAACGGAGCGACGATGCGGTCCTTGCCGATCACGCGGTCCTGCTTTCCTCCGCTGACGAGTTCGCCCGCCAAGAGCAGCAGCGGGCGCTTGCTGTGATTGACCAGCACCAGCTGATTCACCGATGGTCCGTCGTAATTCTGCGTCACGGGACGCGAGCCGTCGCGGTTGCGGTACATCGTTTCGAAGCCTTGCTCGCGCACGGTTACTTCGCCGCTCGATAGTCCATCTTCCAGAGTCAGGAACGCGTTGGTGTCGTAGCCCGAAGACGCGACGACTGGAAAGACGGTCAGGTTCTCGTAGCTTATTGGATCCAGCAGCTTCCATTCGCCCTCCGGTTTTCCCCGCAGAGTCGCTTCCATTGGCGACCACCAGAGAAAGCCGAGCGCAGCCATTCCTAAAGTGGAAATACCGAGCAAACCGTGTCCAAACACACTGATCAGTGCGCGATTCATTGCATCCTCCAAGGCGTGCGATAAACACACGTTTCGGAGTTAGAACGCGGCCCCGAGATTTCCTTGCAACTAAATTGTGGCGGGACTCAGAACTTCAGGCAGGCAAAAAGGAAGCGGCAATCGATCCTATCTTTACTTCATTATTTCTTTACTTCGTTACTTCCGGCCTCAGCCTCTCGGATTTCCAAGGTCGCTCCGCGATCTCGTTTTCTTCGCGCTCGACTCCGCTTCGTGTTTTTCATATTCCGCCAGCTCTTCCTCGGTGTAGGAATAGGAGTCGCGCGAAGCGAACATTGAGGTCGTGCGGCTGTTGGCCTTCTTTTTCTTGCGCGCGGCGCCAAATTCATAGCGTGTCATGCGCAGCGGGCCTTCAATGGCTTTCACTTCCACCAACAGATCGCTCACCTTTTCCAGGAAATCGTGCAGGTGAAACGGCCGGACCACGTATGGCAACTTGGCCCCTTCGAGTTGCCCAATGAATTGGCTGCCGCCCATTTCGGGCACCACAAACAGCACCCGCAGCCGGGCGCCGTCTTCCACGCTTACCGAAGCGAGTTCGCGGAGCACGTGATACAAAGCCGGATTACTGGCCACTAGCGCCACGTTGGCGATCAGCAGGGAATATTCGGCGGTCTTCAGCTCCGCTTGCAGCATTGGGAAGTCCGGAACATCTCGGACGCGCCAGCCTTCCGAATCCAGGATCTGTCGCAGGGCAGCGCTGCTGCGCGGATCGTCCTCGAATACAAGAATGCCGACTTGCGGCGCGAGGGGGGGGTTAGGGGACGCCATTTCCGAAGTATAGGTGCCTGCGCTGTCAAGATCACCGGCCACCTGCGCCGCGCAGCGTATCGGGCACCTGTCCTAGAGTACGGTCCCCAGTTTCGGTAGGAGCCGGTTTGGCCCGCTTTATTCCCAGACCTGCCAGTCTTAGGCTCCGTTTTCAGAGGAAGGAGGATTTCTAAGGTTTCCCCCCACCCGCCGGTTTCAGGATCAAATCCAGCTTCGACGGGTTTCCTTGCGTCAAGACTCGAAATGCCTGGTCGGTTGTAAATTTCAGTTCGGTTCCAATCAAAACCTGAGCACGCAGGCTATAGGTATGCTTCTCGTCGATTTTGGCGGGGTTGTACTTCAGGGTGAACGGGACCGGCACCTGCTTTTCCCCCAGCGTAAATTTTTCTTCCGCAATGATCGTTGCCGGCACGTCCGCCCGGGATAGATCCAGCAACTGGACATGAATCACTGTCTGCGGAGGCAGCGCTATCCGCGCGAGATACGTGATCGTCCCGGTGAGTGTATTCGCCCCCGCCGGGGCTTCTTCCACGGCACAATCCTTTACCATCACTTTGCCGTCGCCGTCAGGCGTATCTTCCTGCAGGAAGCCGCCGTCGCCCTTGCCCCACCAAACTGTCTTTCCATCCGAATAGCGGTTGCCGTCTGCGGAAGGTGTCTGGCGCATCATGTAGATGTGATCCTGATAGCGGACTTTCGCCGTCGTGTCATGCAGGTAGACCGTCACCTTCGCGTCGTTCTCGCAGATATAGTCAAACCGCTTCCACTTTACCGCCGTGCGGACGTTGTTCTGTTCCTGCGGCGTTGCCTCCGCGGTCTGCGCGGCCACCTGCCCGCTGCAGGCCAAAGCAAGAACGGCAGCGAAGGCCGCTTTGCGAAATGTATCGGTAGCGAACATGGTCTCTCCCCAGCCCCTCAACCCAAGTCTACCGCGTTGTGGCATGGAGGCGAGTGACCAGTGCTAAGCAAACAGTGGCATATCCCGCTCGACCAGCGTGGGAGCCCGGGTAATAGGAAAGCGCCTGCACAGCATTCGCTCGAGAATGAGCTGGACATCGCGAACGACGTCTTTTGCTTGCGCACTTCGCTGGCACGGATTTTCACCGCGTCCCCGATCCATAACACATAACCGAGTTCTGTCAGTAAACGCGCAGTTAGCTCACCACCGGGCGGCGACGCGGGGGCCTCACAATTGTTTCGCGAGGACATCCTGCAACATCCTCTCGTCCAGGCTCGGGTCGGCAACCAGTTTCTTCAGCCTCTCGTTCTTTTCCTGAAGCTGCTTCAGTTGCCGCAGCTGGTCGATCTCCAAACCCACGTACTGCTTCTTCCACCGATCAAAGGTCCGCTCGGTAATCCCGGCCTGTCGGCGCACCTCCACCACTTTGACGCCCACCTCCTTCTGCTTCAGAACCGCCGCGATCTGCTCCAAAGAAAACGCTTCCTCTTCACGGCAAATCTCCCTTCCCAGGTCAGATTCTGCCCGGAACTAACTCTCAAAGTGGGTTAAGAATTGGGGCGCCGATCACACAAGCGATGCGCCGATTCAGCGCGATTGGCAGTTCGAAAAGATTGTCTTTGATTTGAATTTGGGGAAGAACATGTCGCTGTCCTTCCCGATGTTGTAGGCGAGAACAGAGGATGGCAGCCACAGATGCAGGGCAACTTCCGTTCGGTGCGATTCAAAAGGGAAGTAATTTTCATCGGCGAGCGTAGGTTTCAGATGGTTTGCAGGAACGTAAATTCCGTTGAAGGAGACGATGGTGGAGTTAGCGGGTTCCACCCAGATTTTGCCTCTGAAAAAAGGGCTTGGTCCGGAATGGACGGCTTTGGGATCGGGCGTGACGTCATAGGCGCAGCAGGTTCGGTCCTGGCATTGTTCCGGGCCGCGGAAATTGAGCTTATATCTGTTCTGCGTGAAGCCTTGCGGATCAATGAATATCCAGTCTGCAAAAGTCAGTGGCACGATGTGCCACATGACATTTCCGATTCGTTCCCCAGGCACTGTTTGAGTGGTTCCAGCGATATCAGCGAAATCCAAGTGGACCTGGAAATAATGCGGCGCGCGACGGAAGGCGAGTAGAAGCGGATTTATCCGTGTTATCCGAAAGTCAGTTTGGACAGTCGCGGAATGCCCGCGATTGAACGAGGCAGTCTCGCCTTCCGTCCCAAAAATTAGGTCGGGAGAGGCTTTACCGCAAGCGGCAGGTTCCTCCGCGGAAGGAATGGGCGTTGCTCGTGTGATCCAAGCGTGTGGACTTGCGAGCACCCCGAGCAACGACAATTTGATAATCGACCGTCTTGTAAGCATAGTTCCACCTCTGAATAATCAGGAAGCCGTGTGGGTTTTATTACGGACTTGGTAGCGAGAGAGACGGAGGCAGGTTTGAGGCCAAGTTGTGCGTGCTCACCGCTTTTGGCGCGGACTTGTAAGTTACACATTTAGCTGAGGGGAGATTTTTAAGAGCTAACTTTGAGGCGTGGCGTTCTGAAACGAGTGCAATTATGGAGCGCCAATTTGGAACAACTGACCTAGATTCGGTTCGAGCGTGAACCGAAGTCTACGGTTGATAGTTCCTTGCTGACTCTCTTCCCGAACGCGGGTATTTCATTTGTTCCTGACTACGGGACGATGATGCGGGATTCTTCGCGTTTCAGTTCGTGGGCGGCGGGGAACTGGCTGCGGAGGAATTCGAGGAAGCGGCGGGAGCGCGGGCGTCCGTTGGTGCGCAGGAGTCCCATGCGGTAGAGGAAGACGAGGAGCTGGAAGATTTCGGAGTCTTTGGGGTGGCCGAGCGGAGTTTGCGGGGGCGACTGTTTGGTTTCGGTGAGGAAGGCGGAAAGAGAATCGTAGAGGGCGCGCTGGATGGAGGAAACCGGCGGCTGTTCGTAGACGATGCCGGCGGCGAGGGTCTTGTAAGTTTCGGCGAGGGATTGCAGGGCGGCGAGGGTGTCGGGATCGGTGACGGCGGGCTGACTGGCGCAGAATTTCAGGATGGCGAAGGCGATGGCGGAAAGAAATTGCGGGTGCAGGCGGACGAGGTCTGGAGCGAGGCGTACGTCGAGCAGGGGAGTGTCCGAGGGAAGCGGGCGCGGCTGGTTTTCTTCGTAGCGATGCGCGGCGAGGAGATAGGCGCAGTCGGGCGGGCAGTCGAGTGAGACCTCGCGTTCGGTGCCGCAGCAGACGGCGCAGATTTTTTCGGCCCTGGCGGGGCAGAAGCGTTCGGCCTTGCGTTTTTGGCAGATGGGACAGGACACGGGGCACCTGGGATTGCGCGCGAAAATTTTGCGCGAAAAATTTAGTCACTGGAGTTTAGCATCGTTCGGCGGGGGAGGATGACGATCTGAAGATCTGCCAGTGCACTGGATTGAACGGCGCCCGCCTCAGAATGTGGCCACTACATGGGCTCAGGATCACGCCATGATGACTTTGTTTTGGAAGCGGCGGGCCGCAATGATCAGCAGGAAAGAGCCGAAAAGGAAGAGGGCCAGGGCGTCAATCCAGAGATGTTTGAAGCCCGCGCCGCGGAGGATGATGCCGCGCGTGATGTCGATGAAATAGGTGGCGGGAACGAAGAAGCTGAGGATGTAAAAGAATTTGGGCATGGTTTCGCGCGGGAAAATATAGCCGGAAAAAAAGATGCTGGGGAGAATGGTGAGAAATGCGAGTTGCATGGCTTCGGCCTGCGATCTGGCCTTGCTGGAGATCAGGATGCCGAGCGAGAGGGAGACAAAAATGTACGGCAGAGAGAGAACGGCGAGAAGGATCACGCTGCCGTGAATGGGCACGGAGAAGATAAAACGCATGAAAGTGACAATCATGCACAGCTCAAAGAAACCGATCAGCAGGTAGGGAAGAAGCTTGCCAAGCAGAAGACCCATGGGGCGCACGGGAGTGACGAAGAGTTGCTCGAGAGTGCCGCGCTCTTTTTCGCGCACGATGGAAAACGCAGTCAGAAATGTGGTGACGTTGAGCAGCAGAATCGCAGTGAGGCCGGGGAGAAAAAAATTGGGCGAGCGAGAATCCGGATTGAAGAGAATTTTGGGGCGCATATCCACGGCAAAGGGCGCGCTGCTGTCGGCGAGGACGCGGCGGAGCGATTCGTCCAGACCGATGGCGGTGGTTACGTTTATGGCCTGGCCGGCGACGGAAGAATCGGAGCCGTCAATCAGCACAAGCACCTGAGCGCTCATTTTGTGGATCAGGCGATCGGAGTAGTCCACGGGAATCTTGATGCCGACCCGGCATTTTCCGGAGACGATGGCGTCGGTGAGGTCGTGATCGCTTTCGACGAAGCGAACCAGGCGGAAGGTATCCGAGTTGCGCAGACGGTCGAGAAGTTCGCGGCTTTCGCGGCGGTCATCGGCGTTGTAAACCACGGTGTTGATCTGGCGGATGTTGGTATCGATGCCGAAACCGAGCAGGAACATTTGCAACAATGGAATGATCAACGAGAAAAACAGCGTGCCGAAATCGCGGCGCACGTGCAGTGCTTCCTTGTAAAAAACAGCGCTGAAGCCGCGGAACGGATTAATCACGTGCGGCCTCGTTCAACGACTGGTGGCGATACGTGAGTTCGACGAAGACATCTTCGAGAGACGGCGCGAGCGGACGGATTTCCGCGACCACGATGCCTTGTTTCAATAATTGTTCACGGAGATGTTCGAGATCCAGGTCGTCGTTGATCAGCGCGTGGATGGACTGACCAAAGATGGTAGCGCTGCGAATGCCGGGAATGGTGCGCGCGCTCCTCAGGGCGCGGGTGACTTCAGGAGTTGTGATTTCGACGCGATAGGTGCCTTCGGGACGGACTTCGGGAAGTTCGCGCAGAGTTTCAGGAGTCCCGTCGGCGATCATTTTGCCGTAATAGATGTAGGCGACGTGGCTGCAGCGCTCCGCTTCGTCCATGTAATGGGTGGTGACGAAAAAGGTGATGCCGTGGGCAGAAAGTTCGAAGAGCAAGTCCCAAAGTTGACGGCGCGCCACGGGATCGATGCCGGCGGTGGGTTCATCGAGGAAAATCAGTTTTGGTTCGTGCAGCATGGCGCAGCCCAGGGCCAGGCGCTGCTTCCAGCCTCCGGAAAGCTGTGAGGAGAGACGATTCACATATGGGGCGAAGCCGTTAAGTTGAATAATGTCGTCCATGCGTTTGCGGAGGCGATCGTTGGAAAGGCCGTAAATGCGGCCGTAGAAAGTGAGATTTTCGGTGACGGTGAGATCGGAATAGAGACTGAAATTCTGTGACATGTAGCCGATATTTTCGCGCACCGTTTCCGGATCCTTGCGCACGTCAATCCCGAGAACGGTGGCCTCGCCACTGGTAAGCGGCAGGAGCCCGGTGAGCATTTTGATGACAGTGGTTTTCCCGCTGCCGTTGGGGCCGAGAAAACCGAAGATTTCGCCTTTCTGCACGCGAAAGCTGATGTCGTTCACCGCGGTGAAGTGGCCGAAGCGGCGGACAAGATTTTGCGCGTGGATGGCAGGCTGGGGCGTGTCGTGCATCCATCAGCTCCCCGGCGCGAGGACAACATCCGCGGCCATGCCGGCGCGAATGCGATGCGCGGAATCGTCGATGCGTACTTTCACGCCAAAGACCTGGTGGACACGCTCCTCGACGGTCTGCACATTGCGGGGAAGAAATTCAGCTTGTTGATTGATCTGCTCTACCGCGCCGTCGAACGCCTGTTTGGGAAATGAGTCCACGCGAATCTGGGCTTTCTGGCCAAGATGGACGCGGCCGATCTCCGTTTCTGGAATATAGATGCGGACGTAAATCTGATCGCGTTCGAGCAGCGTGGCGATGGGAGTGTTCGGCGCGATCAAGTCTCCTGGCCGCACGTCGAGCACTTCCACGGAGGCGGCAGCGGGAGCCAGCACGCGGCGTTCGCGGAAACGCGCTTCCTGATAGGCAAGCGTGGCATTGGCGTTGGCTATGTCCTCGACACGGCTTCCACGCTCGTATTTTTCCAGCGTAGCCTTGGTCTGCATATATCGGGCTTTGGCAGCGGCGATCTCCTCTGGGCGATACCCGCGCTGCAGCATTGCAAGTTTGTTCTGAGAATTGGCTTGCTGCGCCAACGACATCTTCCAGTTGGCTTCAGCGGAGTCGAGTTGCTGCTTGGAGACCAGATCTTTTTTGGCCAAGGCGTCGTAGCGCTGAAAATCGAGGTTGGCGCGGACTTCGTCAGCGTTGGCGCGATCCAGGTCGGCTTGCGCGGCGGCGATGTCTTCCTTGCGATAGCCATTGAGACGCTGCTCGTACTCGGCCTGGGCCTGCTCCGCGGCGGCGCGGGCTTCGGCAATTTCTTCGGGGCGGTAGCCACGCTGGGATTTTTGCGCTTCAGCGCGGGCTTCGGCGAGCGAGGCGGAAAGTTCCTTGTCGTCGAAAACGACCAGCACTTGACCTTCCTCGACGCTATCGCCTTCGCGAACCAGGACTTTATCAATGCGGCCGCCCGTGATGGAGCCGACGCGAATGTCGCGGGCTTCGACAGTGCCAGAGCCGTGGAGTGAATTGTCGCGATGCAGTACGCCGGAGGAGTAGACCGCCAAGCCGATCAGTGCGGCGACAATCAAAAAGGGAATCAGAGCCTTACGTTTCATCAATTCCATCTCCAACGTGAACTAGACAGCCGCAGAATCCGGAGACGGAGTACTTCGCGGCGCGAGTCCGGTCCAGAGCACTTCAAAAGCCTCTTCCATTCGGGAGAGCAGGGTGGAATCTCCATCTAACGACCAAATCAGGAGAGTTCCGAAAATGGTTTGCCGAAAAACGTGCGCCAAGACTGCGGCAGGCAGGTCGTCGCGAATTTCACCGCGGCTTTGACCGATGCGAATCATTTCGGCGTGGATGGCGCTGACGCGATTTTGAACGTCGAGCATCGGCTGGCGGACTTTGGTGTCGGCCAAAAACGCCTGCAAAAGAATGCGGATGATGCCCGGGTTGCGGATGGGCTCCTGAGTCATCCGGGCTCCAAGCGAGCGCAGGAAAACGGGAACGGGAATGTCGCTGGCACGCATTTCATCGAATGCGGCCTGCAGTTTCGAGAGTTGCATCTCGCCGAAGGCAAGGAGGATGTGTTCTTTGCTGGGGAAGTAATTGAAAAAAGTTCCTTTGCCGAGATCGGCGGAGTTGGTGATGTCTTCGACGGTGGTTTCGGCGAAGCCTTTGCGGGCAAAGAGATCGAGGGCGGCGCGAAAGAGGCGCTCGCGACGTTCTGCAGAGTGGCGTTCTCTGCGATTGGAGGGTTCAGAGGTAGCGACCTGGTTCATAAAATGACCTACAGCCAAATATGACTATAAGTCAGTTACGGGTGAAATGCAAGAAAAAAGCCACAGGGTTCGGCCCCCTGCGGCTTGTGACTAAGCTTCCAATTATGAATATGTTAGAGGTTAGATTTCCTTCCCGGAAGAGAGGTTTTTGGGTGATTTCTTGTTGAGGTACGAGATCATCTTCTGCGCCGAAGCCGGAACCGGTACCACACCTTTGAACACGATGTCCTGCGCCGAGACGCTCTTGTTGTAGAGCTTCGAATTTGCGCCGTTGTCCGGGCGAACCGTGGATCCGGTCAGCGAGACACCGGCGAACAGCCCGCGTGCGCGAGAGTAGGAAAGGATCTCGGCGCGCATGGTCACGTCCGTGGAGGCTTCGGCGTTGCGACCTTTGGGGCCGGCGGCAGCGGAAGCGTCCGCACCAAGTTTTACTTTGGAGCTGAGGATGGAAGTGGCGCCGCGCGCGTTCATCACCAGGAGCACGAAATCGGTCGCCTGTCCGCCGATCTGAAAACCAAAGCTGCCTCCCTCGAGAGCCATCATGGTGGGAGCGCTCCAGGGGCCGTTAAAGTGTTCGCCGCTGCGGCACGTCATTGCGCCGCGGCCATAGCTGAGGCCGACGAAGAAGGCTCCTTTGACGACGGAAGGATAAATGATGATGCAATAGGCTTTATCGATGAGGTCCTGGGGAATATCGTCGGGAATATCCATGATTTCCTGAATCACCGTGCCGCAATTTTCCAGGCGGGCGCTCTCTTTCTTGTCGTCCGCGAGCAGCGCGGGACACAGCATCGAGAGGGTGAGGAAGAAGGAGAGAAGCTTTTTCATTCGAATCCACCTTTAGAGAGTAAGGCCCACAAGCAAGTTGGTAAAAACAAACGACGGATGAAAGTTGCGGGGCATGGCTGGAGGTGGCGATGCGCCCTGCATTTGCTCCCGCGGGCAGTGCAACAGGAAGCGCCCACTGTCTTTCGACTATACTTTCAGTCCATGGGAAATGCCAAGCGAGGATTTGGGCGGGGATTTGCGCGCGAGCAGGTATTCCGTTGTTGGGCGCTGCTTATTTTGCTGCTGGCGGCGCGTGGGGTGGTCGCCCAGGAGAAGGGATCACAGCAAAAAAGCGGGATTGCGGCGGCGCGATTCGCGGTTCGCGTGGAGAACTTACTGGGGTCGGCGCCTCTGGCGAAGGGAGAGTGGGGAGTTCTGGTGGTGGACGCGGAGAGTGGCGAGACGCTCTATCAGAAGAATGCGGACGATTACTTCCAGCCGGCATCGAACATGAAGCTGCTGACGACGGCGCTGGCGCTGGACACGCTGGGGCCGGAATACCGATTTCGCACTACGGTGGAAACGAATGGAACGCTGGCGCCGGACGGGAAGCTTTCTGGGGATTTGATTCTGGTGGGGCGCGGGGATCCCAATTTGTCCAACCGGAAATTCCCGTATCAGACGAAAGAAGAGTTTGAGGGACCGCCGGAGCGCGTGCTGGCGGAACTTGCGGATGCGGTGGCTGCCCGCGGCGTCAAAGAGATTTCCGGGGATGTGGTGGGCGACGACAGTTATTTCCCACGGGAGCGCTACCCGGACGGCTGGGAAATTGATGACATGGTGTGGGAGTACGGCGCGGCGGTTTCCGCAATCGTGGTGAACGACAATACGGTGTTGGTGAGGTTGACGCCGGGAGAGAAGGCCGGCGATGCGGTGACGGCGACGATCGAACCGTTCACGAAGGAATTTGCGGTCAAGAACCAAGTGGCCACGATCGGCGCGAAAGAGAAACCTGATTTGCGGCTGACGCGCGAGCCGGGCGGAGACACGGTGGTGATCAGCGGCGTGATGCCGGCGAAAAGCGATCCGCGAAATCTTCTGCTGGCCATTCAGGAGCCAGCGCTGCAAGCAGCGAATTTGCTAGCCCAATTGCTGAAGGACCGTGGAATCAAGATGGATGGAACAGTGCGTGCGGCACACGATCCGGACGCGAACGAAACGCCGCGCTCTATGCTGGCGGAACATCAATCCATTCCATTGAAGGATTCGGTGAAACTGGTGAACAAGATCAGCCAGAACCTGCACACGGAAGTGTTGCTGCGGACATCGGCGAGGCAGCAGGGACGCTGGGCGACGCCTGAGGATCTGCAGAAATTTCCTGCGGCGTTTTACGCGAAGGCTGGGATTGCGGATGGGGACGTGATTCAGACAGATGGGTCGGGATTATCGCGGCACGACCTGGTGACCCCTCGCGCGTTTGTGGCCGTGCTGGAATATGCACAGAAGCAGGCATGGTTTCCTGCATATCAGGCTTCGTTGCCGATGGCGGGAGAGGACGGGACTTTGAATGAGCGGATGAAGGCGCCTCCGCTCGCGGGAAAGATCCAGGCAAAGACGGGTTCAGTGACGCACGTGCGAACGCTTTCGGGTTACGCGGAAACGCCGGGTGGAAGGAAGCTGATTTTTTCTTTTCTCAGCAACAATCAGGGCGGGAAGAATCATGACGTACACGAAGCGATCGACGGATTGTGTTTGGCGATGGTGGAAGAGTTTGATGAAAAAGCGGAAGTAACGAAGCAAGGAAGTAATGAGGTAACGAAGTAAGGAAAGTGCGCGAAAGCAGGGACCCGATGAGTGTCGAGAAGATTGTCACGGTGTTTGGGAGTTCGCGGCCGCGGGAGGGGGATGTGGATTACGCGGAGGCGCGGGAGTTGGGGAAGCATCTGGCGCGGCGCGGGCTGGCGGTTTGCAGCGGGGGATATGGCGGCGTGATGGAAGGCGTGTCGCGGGGCGCGAAGGATGAAGGCGGAACGACGTACGGGGTGACGGCGGAATTTTTCAAGCGCGCGGCGAATGAATGGGTGGATTCGGAAGTACGCATGAAGACATGGGAAGAGAGATTGTTCGAATTGATTCGTCTGGCAGACGGATTCGCGGTGTGCAAAGGCGGCACGGGGACGCTGGTGGAACTCGCCGTGGTTTGGGAAATGCTGAACAAATCGGTGATGGATGGGAAGCCGGTTGTGGTAGTGGGGGAGTTCTGGCAGCCGATACTGGAACGCGTGCGCGAAGTGGAGCAGGCACCGGGCGCGTCAACGGGAGGCCGAGTGTGGGGAGAGGCGGACGGTAACCTAGTACATAGCGCGGGTACGGTTGAAGATGCAGCGGACTATCTGGCACAGCGCCTTGCAGTCTGACTGGTTGATTTAGCGCGCAGTTCGCAGAGCACAGAACACGGGGAGCAGGGAGAAGAATGTCACGGCGGGCGGAAGGCGTATTGGAGTTCGACAAGCTGCGGGAACTGCTGCGGCTGCGAACGACGTGTGTCCCGGGTAAACGTGTGATCGATGCGCTCGAAACGAGCACGAACCGCGAAGCCCTGGAACGCGCGTTTGCGCAGATTCGCGAGGCGCGCGAATGGCTGCGGCTGGGGCGCGACCTGGGATTTGGCGCGCTGGCCGATCCGGAAGAATGGATGGCGGGGCTGGAAGCGCCAGGAACCGTGCTGGAGGCGAAGGAATTTCTGGATGCCGGCTCGCTCCTCGAAACCTCTGGCTGGCTGAAGCAGCAGTTTCGGGAAGATGCGGACAAATTTCAACTGCTGGCGGCGCGCTGCGCAACGCTGGGAGATTTTCGGGATTTGCAGGCGGCGATCCGGCACTGCGTGCTGCCGAATGGAGAGATCAACGACGACGCGTCGAGCGCGCTGCGGCGGATACGCGCGAGCATCCAGCAGACGCGTGATTCGATTCAGAAAACGCTGCGGCAGATATTGAGGTCGAGGCAGGCGGAATGCAGCGAGGACTACGTGACGCTGCGAAACGACCGGTTTGTGATTCCGGTGCGATCGGAGCAGCGAAGAAACGTGCCGGGGGTGGTGCACGGCGCAAGCGGCACGGGGCAAACGGTGTTCGTGGAGCCATTTGAAACGGTGGAGACGAACAATCAATTGGTGCAGCTGGCTGAAGATGAATCCGCGGAAATTTTCCGCATCCTGAAGGAATTGACGGAACGCCTGCGCGCAACCGTGGGTCCACTGCTGGCCGCGGCGGAGACGATTGCGGAGATGGATAGCGTGTTTGCGCGAGCGCGATTCGCAAGGGATTTTGACGCGTGCATGCCGGAGTTCGCGGAAACGACGGAGTTGCGGCTGGACGCCGCGCGGCATCCGGTTCTGGAAGACAAACTGAGGCGGGAGAATCGCGCGATTGTGGCGATGTCGCTGGCGCTGGACGGCGAGGAACGCCTGCTGGTGATCAGCGGCCCGAATACCGGCGGAAAAACCGTGGCTCTTAAGACCACGGGAATCGCGGCGCTCTCGGCGCAGGCGGGGATTCCAGTGGCGGCGCAGCGGGCGGTGCTGCCGCTGTTTGACCGCGTGCTGGTGGATATTGGCGACGAGCAATCGATCGCCGCGGATTTGTCCACGTTTTCCGCGCACATGCTGAATTTGAAAGCGATGCTGGCGGAGGCGACGCCGCAGTCGCTGGTGCTCGTGGATGAGATGGGCACGGGCACCGCGCCGGAAGAGGGCGCGGCGCTGGCCGTGGCGCTGCTGGAGGAATTTCGGAAGAAGGATTGCATCGTGCTGGCGACCACGCATCACGACCGGCTGAAGACCCACGCTTCGAAAACGCCAGGGATTGTGAATACGGCCGTGGAGTTCGACGAAGTGAATTTGCGACCGACGTACCGCTTAATGGTGGGCGTGCCAGGTGGGTCCAGCGGGATCGCGATTGCGCGGCGCCTGGGGCTGGCGGCGGAGATTATCGAGCACGCGCGCTCGCTGATGGCGCCGGAGGCGCAGGAGGCGGCGGATCTGATCGCGTATCTGCACCGCAGCCGCGATGAACTGGACCGTATGCGGCAACAGATGGCGGAAGAACGGCACGCGCTGGCGGAAGAGCGGCGGAAACTGCGGTCGGACTGGGTGGACCGGCAGAAGGCGCGGATTGCGGAGCTGGAAAAACAGTTCGCGGAAATGCAGAAGCGGTTCGAGGAGAATGTTGCCGGCGTGGTGGAGGCGGTGAAAGACCGGGAATTGCGCGCGCAGACGGAAAAAACCGCGCGGCGGAGAATGCAGGATGCGCGGGGCGAAGCGAAAGAGGAGTTGAATGCCGCATTGGTACAGACGATTTCGGAATCGCAGCAAGATTTGGGAATCAAACTGGAATCGCTGGAGCAGGTGAGCGCGGAAAGTCTGCTGCCGGGAGTGAAGGTGCGCGTGCGAGGCTTCAGCAAGCCCGTGATCCTGCGGCGCGTGGATGGCGGCACGGCAGAGATCGAGGCGGGGCCGCTGCGGATGAAGGTGGCGGTGGATGAGATTACAGGAGTGGAAGGCGAAACGACTGGGAGAGTCGCGATTGCGCCGTCGAAGAGGGAAAATATCACGGTGAGCGCGCGATCGAGCGAAGGCGGTGCAACGGGCGAGATCAACGTGATTGGATTGACCGTGGAACAAGCCAGCGAAAAAGTGGACAAGTTTCTGGACGAGGCGGCGCTGGCGAATGTGATGCGCGTGCGGATCATTCACGGTCACGGCACGGGTGCACTGCGAAAGGGCCTTGGAGAATTCCTTCGCACACACCCGTTGGTGGAACAGGCGGAGTTCGAGTCTGAAGAACAAGGCGGAAAAGCGATTACTGTTGTTGATTTGAAATCATAAACAATGGCGGAAGCTGGATCATTTGCGGATCGGGTGAAGAATCAGGCGGATATTGTGCGCGTGATTGGCGAATACGTGCGCCTGAAGAAGAGTGGGCAGAATTTCACGGGCCTGTGCCCCTTTCATGGAGAGAAGACGCCGTCGTTTGCCGTGCATCCGGTGAAGCAGATATTTCACTGCTTCGGGTGCGGGAAGGGCGGGGATGTATTCAGTTTTGTGATGGAGATGGAGAAGTGCCCATTTCCAGACGCGGTGAAGGTTGTAGCCGAAAAGTGCGGAATCCCAATACCCCGGCCGAAGGAGCGAACTCCGGAAGAGCGGAAGGAAAATCAGCAGCGGGCGGCGCTGATTGAGATACACCGCGAGGCACAGGCGTTTTTTGCGCGGCAACTGGAATCGACCGCCGAAGGACGCGCGGCAAGGGCTTACCTGGAAGACCGCGGTTTGAATGCAGAAGCGATCGCGAAATTTGGAATTGGCTATGCGCCGACCGGTGGCGATTTTCTGCTGCGGCAACTGAAGCCGAAATACGCGGAAAAACTTCTGGTGGAATCGGGAGTGATTTCGCGCGACCAATCGGGGGCGCGCTTGTTTGACCGTTTCCGGAAACGCATCACGTTCCCCATTGCCAATGAATCGGGGAAGATTGTGGCCTTTGGCTGCCGCGCGCTGGGCGACGAACTGCCGAAATATCTCAACTCCCCGGAAACGCCTATCTATTCGAAGAGCAACGTGCTGTATCACATGGACCGCGCGAAGGAAACGATCCGCCGGCAGGATTTTGCAATTCTGGTGGAAGGGTACATGGATGCGATCGCCGTGGCGCGCGCGGGGATTGCGAACGTGGTGGCAAGCTGCGGCACGAGTCTGGCCGAGCCACAGATCAAATTGCTGGGGAGGTTTACGAAGCGGTTGATCGTTAACTATGACCCGGACACCGCGGGGCAGGCGGCGACGGAGCGTTCCCTGACGCTTTTGCTGGAGCACGACTTTGAAGTGCGTGTGCTGGCACTTCCACCGATTGGCGACAAAAAGGCGGACCCGGATTTGTACATCCGGGAAAAGGGCGCGGATGCGTACATCAAGGCGCTGAAAGAGGCTCCGCCCTATGTGGATTACCTGATTGCGCGGGCGCGGCAAATGGATCTGACCACCGGCGAGGGAAAGCAGCGGGCACTGAATTTTCTGATGCCCTATGTCCAGAAAATCCCCAACCAGCTGTTGCGCTCCGAATGGGCCACGCGGATTGCGCAACAGCTAAGGATTGACGAACCGGTGCTGCGCGCGGCATTGAACAAATCGGCCACCGAGCGGCGCCGCGAGGTGAAGGTGTCGCCGCAACTGGTGGGCAAGCCGGCCAAGCAGATTGAACGGCGATTGATTCGCATGCTGGCGGAGGCGGAAGGTTTTAAAAGGGAACTGGCGCAGCGGTTGCAGCACGGGCGGCTCTATGAAGGCCTGGAGACGGAGAAAGTGTTTGCGGCCCTGATCATTGCAGGCCTCTCCGATGAACCGATGCCGGCCACGGAAATCGGCGCGAATCTGGAAGAGCGCGACCGGCGCGTGTTTTTCGAGATTCTGTTTGAAGACGCGCAGGAACCGACCTGGGAGGAAGCGGAGAGTTGCCTGGATGCATTGCGGCGGCGGCAGATTGAGCAGGAACTTATGAAAGTGCAGCGCACAATTGAGGCGAATCCGAGTGGGTCGGGTCTGCGAGAATTGCTGGAGCGGAAGCAGGAGTTGATGAAGCAGTTGGCGGCGGCGGGATAGAACCAGGCGCGTTTTGAATCGAAGAGGGCTGGGCAAGCCCCAGCCCCTACAAACTGATGAAGCAGGATCCGAAGAGGGTTGGGCAGTTCGAAGCATGGTTTAAACAATCCCGGCCCCTACAAACGGAGAGATAGAGAGTGATGAAGCTGAAAATACCGGAGGGCGCGTTTGGAGCGTATTTGTTTGATTGCGACGGAACGATTGTGGATTCCATGCCGCTACATTATCTGGCGTGGAAAAAGGCGCTAGGGGAATGGGGATGCGATTTTTCGGAGCAGCTTTTTTACGCCTGGGGTGGCATGCCGGTTGCAGAGGTTATCTCCTCGCTGAACAAGGAGCGGGGACTGAAGATACCAGTGGAGGAAGTGGGGCATCGCAAAGAAAATTTATATTACGACTTGCTGCCGCAACTGAAAGCCGTGCCGGAGGTAGTGGAGCATATCGAAGCGCAGCACGGGCGCATTCCGTTTGGGGTTGTATCCGGCAGCACCAGAGAGTCGGTGGTGGCTTCGCTGAAAGTGGTAAACCTGCTTGATAGATTCCAGACGATGGCATGTGCAGGGGAATACCAGAAGAGCAAACCAGACCCCGAAGCGTTTCTGATGGCGGCGGCGAATTTACATGTGAAGCCGGAAGGGTGTCTGGTGTTTGAAGATACAGAGATGGGGATTCAAGCGGCCAAGGCGGCGGGAATGGAGTGGGTGAAGGTACCGCCACCGTGGGAGCGCGGGGTCAGCCTAGCCTAAGAGAAGTAAGCGGCGGACTAAGAGGTCCGCTTGTGGATGACTGGCGAGGGCAAAGCAAAAGAATGGGCAAAACCGGCCTTAAAGCCTTTGTCTTGTGTAAAGTTCCGGATTGGAATCCGGCAAGAATCTTCCACGGTTTTGCGAAGATATCCACAAACTAAAATGTTGACTCGCTGGGACTTATGCATGTAGCGTAGAAGGGTTGCGCGGATAACGGATTAGTGTATCCCGGCATCTATACGTATGTCCGGGTTACGCAGGGCGTACCCGCGACGGCGCGGCAGCGGGCAAGCAGCCGCGAGAGCAAAGACGCAGCAGGCGCATCGGGCTTCACCGAAAAAATTGAGAGTTTTCCGGGGGATTCGCTCCCTCTCATCGCCCTTTGCGGGCTTTCTCTCTGCATTTCGTGTGGACAATGCGCGCAACTCATTGTGGAAGTTGGCGCGGATAACGAGAGACAGGCGCAGCTATTGGGAGGAACGCAGTGGCAGCAACGGGCTTGGAAGAAAAATATGATGCAGTACGGCAGCTCATTGCCGTCGGCAAAGAGCGCGGGTACCTGCTTTATGACGAAGTAAACGATTCGCTTCCCGCGGAAGTGCATTCCTCGGAAGAGATCGACGACCTACTCACCACTTTTGAACGCAACGGCATTGAGATTTACGAAGATGCGGCGTCGGCGAAAGCGGCGCGCGCGGTGGAAGTGTCTTCCGATCACGGTGACCGCGATGCGGCGGCGAAAGATGACGGGCACGCGGAAGAAGGCAGCGACCTGGATTTGACTCCGGGTTCGCTGGAAAAAACCAACGATCCGGTGCGCATGTACCTGCGCGAAATGGGCACCGTGCCGTTGCTGACGCGCGAAGGCGAAGTGACGATCGCCAAGCGCATCGAGCGCGGGCAACTGGTGGTGATGAAGGCGATCACGCGGTCGCCAATCGTCATCAAGGAATTGATCGCCGTGGGCGACGACCTGCGGAAGGGCGCGCGGTCGATCAAGGAAATCGTCCAGTTTGACGATGAAGAGCTGACCGAAGAGAAGATCGCCAACAAGACCAAGCAGACGCTGAAGTACATCGACAAGATCGCGAAGCTTTACGACCTGGCGCTGAAGCAGGCCGTGAAGCTGGATAAGACGGCGAAGGCGAAGAAGAAGCACGTACATGCGGGCGAAGTGGGAAGTGGCGCGGACGCGCATCGGGATTTCGCTGGAAATTCGCGGTATTGATTTCAACCCGTTTGAGAAGAAGCGGCTGATCGACAAGATGCGCGGCACGGTCGAGCGCCTGCAGTCGCTGGAGCGCGAAGCTGGACGGCTGGAGCGGCGCGCGGACGTGTCCAAGGGCGAGAATGCGGCGGAAGCGCGGCGAGGAACTGCGCACGCGGCGTTCGGAACTGAAAGATATTGAGGAGGCCAGCGAAGTCGGGCTGACCGAATTGAAGCGCACGCTGACCATCATTCACCGCGGCGAAGCGGAAGCCGAGCAGGCCAAGAAGGAATTGATCGAAGCCAACCTTCGTTTGGTGGTTTCGATTGCCAAGAAATATACCAACCGCGGATTGCAGTTCCTGGATTTGATTCAGGAAGGCAATATCGGCTTGATGAAGGCCGTGGATAAGTTCGAGTGGCGCCGCGGCTACAAGTTTTCCACCTACGCAACGTGGTGGATCCGCCAGGCCATTACCCGCGCGATTGCAGACCAGGCGCGCACCATCCGCATTCCGGTGCACATGATCGAAACGATCAACAAACTGGTGCGCACCAGCCGGCAGCTTGGTGCAGGAGCTTGGGCGCGAGCCGACCAGCGAAGAAATCGCCAAGCGCATGGACATTCCGGTGTCCAAGGTGCGCAAGATCCTGAAGATTGCGCAGGAGCCGATTTCGCTGGAAACGCCGATCGGGGAAGAAGAAGATTCGCATCTCGGCGACTTCATCGAGGACAAGGCCGTGGTTTCGCCGTCCGACGCGGTGATCAACCTGAACCTGAAGGAGCAGACGTCTTCGGTGTTGAAGACGCTGACGCCGCGCGAAGAGAAAGTCATCAAGATGCGGTTCGGTCTGGATGATGGCAGCGAGCACACGCTGGAAGAAGTGGGCCAGTCGTTCGCGGTCACGCGCGAACGCATCCGGCAAATCGAAGCCAAGGCGCTTCGGAAGCTGCGGCATCCCTCGCGTTCGCGGAAGTTGCGGGCGTTTCTGGAAGGGCCGTCGCGGGATTATCTATAGAAGCAGCAAACCACCAGTCGCTGTTGTTCGATAACAAAAACGCCCGGCTCACGCCGGGCGTTTTTCGTTGATCAGAAATGATTCTGGCTGATCAGTCGTCGTTGATTACCAGTGACCACCGTGGTCGTTGTCTTTTCCAAAGAGATCAGACATCACGTTAACGGTCGGGTCGCACGCATGGTTGAGGCAAGGGAGGTCAAAAGCCGCCTCGATGGATTTCAGTAAAGAGAAACTGTTGTAGTAGTTTTGGCTTACGACACCGTTTTTGCTGTAATTGGTTTCGACGGTGAGGACCACCCTGTTTTGGTTCTGCGGTGGGAACTTCATGGTCGGTGGTATCGGCGAATTAACTCCGCTGTAGTCATTTTCATCCCAGACGATGACGATTGCGGAGCGGCCTTCCTTCCAGGCAGGTGAGGCGTGAATGGCCCCGACCAACCGTTCGATGGTCACGTCGCCCTGCTGAATCAGACCGGGATTCAAACCAGCCTGAAGTCCATTGGAGCCTGGATCACCTGCGCAATAGGCGCTCTCGCCGCCCTTGCCGTGCTGGTCATTGCATTGGTTCGGCGCGATAAAGGACAACGAGGGGAGAGATCCGATAGCCAGATCCGCGTACAGGCCGCCTGCCCCATCAAATGGGACGGTATTTTTCATGCTGTTGTTCCGCTGATAGCCCTGCTCAACGTTCAGAAAATAGGCAAACGGGTTATGTTTGACCGCGTAAAGCGCCGTGTAGGAAGCGACAGGACCCGGTAGATTCGTGAAGTCGCTAAGATTGCTCACCGTTCCGTTGCTGTTATTGACTCCATAAGCGCCGCCGAGCGGGAGACTTTCCTCGTAGGCCTTCCAGCTCAAGCCAGCCTCGACAAGTTGGTCGCCAATGGACTTCCCGACCGTGGGTCCTGGATGGACGGCCTTGACCCCATCGATGTCTGCGAGAAACGCCGGTGGGATTTCGTTCCAATCGTCAACCGCGGGTGTATCCGCGTCGGTTCCGGAAGCGGAGATCGGACAGATTATAAACAGCGCGGAATCCGGGTCCAAATTGACGCCCTGGGGCGGATTGGTGCCATCGGCGTTGACAGTCCCGGCCACAATATTGGGCTGGCAAGTGGTGTTGCCCCAATCCGGAGAGTTGTCGCTGCGGATGCCAAAGTTCGAACCACCGACCACTTCCAGATAATTGGTGAGGCTCGGATGCCCCACCGCAAAATAGTTGGTTGCCAAATTGACTTTGCCGTTCTTGATGATGCCATTCATGTACGGTTCATTGGGATTGCCGATGATCTGTTGATACCCGTGGTTCTCCATCATGATCACGAAGACGTGATCCAGACGCGGAACGCTTTTGTTGTCGTCACGGTCGTTGGCAAATGTGGGACTTACCAGCGAGGCGGCTGCAAGCAGGGCCGCGGCTGATTTCAGATTGAACTTCATTTTCATAGTGTTTCCCTTTCCAAGGAGTGCAGTGAATTTTCCCTACCAGAGTTGGCGTCCGACCGGTCCGGCTGGGGACGCGCGTGGCACGCGCCGAACCAGGTATTTCCGTTCGATGGGCGCGGAATACCGCCTTAGGCCGACGAAGAGAGTAGGAGAGGATGATTACTGGCAGAGGGCAGACTCGTTACAGAACTGTAAACGTTGTGGAAACTGTGAAGTTTCTGGAGGCTGATCGCCAAAACGATTTTACAAATGGGAAGGAACGCGCTGGAAACGGCGCACAAATCCAACCATCAGTAAAATCAGGACGATAAGAACTGCAGCCAGAACCACGAGCATAGCTTCCGAATTGAAATGGTGGTCTGGAGCCAGATTGGCTTGCAGGGCGAGGTAGGTGCCCGTGATGAGGACGAAAAGGAGCCCGCAACCGAACCAGGCCATCAAGGCGGCGACGATGCGCATGGTGGCGTCGCGTCGTTCCGGTGCTAGCCAGTAATCGCGGTTGGGAAGATTGATGCGCGCGTTGGATTTTCTGGCGATCTGCCAGGGAGCGAAAAACACCGTCACCGCGGAGGAAGCAGTCACCAGCAGCATGACCAGGAAAAAAGCTTCGCGCGGCAACCAGCCGTTGGGAGCGCCGTCGGCGGCAAAATGGGAAGCCATATGCTGCGGCATTTTGGGGTAATAGAAAGTCATCAGCAACAGACAGGCCAAGGCCAGAAACGCGTAGAGCATTCGGGGAAGACGCGGATCGTCCACACAGCACCTCGGGAAACTCTTCTAATTCAGGGTAAGACGGTCGTTCGAGAGCGGCAATGAGTTTGACGGAACTTGTGTTCAGGAAGTCCTTGCCTTTCGCGCGGGAATCCGGGAAATTGGAAAAACCCCGGCATAAGTAATCCCACTTACTCACTTACTGATGATGCGATGAAAAAAATACAGAAAATCCTCGCGGTGATACTGGTCCTGCTGATTGCCGGCGCTCTCTATGCGTTCTGGATTTCCCGGGAATCCGAAAGCCAGCGGCAAGCGAGAGCAGCGAGAAAAGCAAATCGGGCAAGCCAAAACCTGGTGGACCAATCTCCGCTGAAAACGGCGCAGCAACTGGCGCCCCTGGCAACCACGCACAAGGAACGCGAGCTTGCCAAGGAAGCATTGCGCTTGGCGGATTATGAAGTGGATCTGACATTTGATGCGGCGTTACACGAGGCGCTGCTGAACCCGCCGCCCTTGAGCGCCGAGGCCAAGGAAACTCAAGATCGCATCAAGAAAGCGCAAAAGCTGCTGAGCATTGACCAGGAACGCGCCAAGCAGCTTTCCGAGGAGCTGGTAAAAGCTCCGGAGAGCAAACAGGATGCCCTACAGATCCAATTGGTCCAGGCGCAGGCGGACATTGAGCTCGATCAAGACGAACTGGACGACGCAAAGGAAGACTTTGCGCGCGCGGGCGGCAACCTGGCCGACCGAATTCAAACGCTGAAGAAGCAGCACGAGGAAACCACGCACGGCTCCGAGTCCGTGATTCCCACCGGCGCTGCACCTGAACAACAGCCTGGTTTGCTGCACCAGGTGCGGCAGTGGATGGCGTTGCGGTCAGAAAAAAAACAGATTCAGGATGCCAAGGATAGTTCGGACACCGCTTCGATATCGTTGGCGGAACAACATAACGCGCTGGACGCGCGGATCGACGAGGAAAAGCAGAAATCACCCGACCTGGCGCGCCACACCAAGCGGCGAACGGAAGCGGCGGCGGGCACCGTAACGCCCGTGCCTCAACGCACGGCGGAAGAATCCACGGCGCTACTGCAGAAGACAGAGCAGATTGCGGCCGACCAGAAGATGCTGGCGATGTTCGACAAGCGCGTGGAAGCGCATAAAGAACTTTCCGCGGTGTACGCGCAGTGGATCCAATTGGTCTCCGATCGGCAACGGGAAGTGGTGCATCGCGCCACGATCGGCGTGCTGATTATTCTGGGAATCGCGCTGGTGGCGCTTTTTTTCAGTACCTGGATGAATTCACTGGTCAGCCGGATTTCGATGGACCGTCGTCAGATCCAGTCGCTCCACACGGTGACGCGCGTTTCGCTGCAAGTGCTCGCGCTGCTGCTGATGCTGTTGGTGATCTTCGGGCCGCCGGGGCAATTGGGCACCTTCCTGGGTCTTGCCGGCGCGGGTTTGACGGTGGCGTTGAAGGATTTCATCGTCGGTTTCATTGGCTGGTTCGTGCTGATGGGGAAAAACGGAATTCGCCTGGGCGATTGGGTGGAGATCAACGGCGTGACTGGCGAAGTGGTGGAGATTGGACCGTTTCACACCGTGCTGCTGGAAACGGGAAATTGGACTGATTCCGGGCATCCCACCGGACGCCGCGTTACCTTCACCAACAGTTTCGCGATTGAAGGGCACTACTTCAATTTCTCAACGACGGGGCAGTGGCTGTGGGACGAACTGACAGTGGTGCTGCCGGCCGGCAAAGAGAGCTATCCGATCGTGGAGGAGTTGCGCAAGAAAGTGGAAGAAGAAACGCGCGCCAGCGGAGAGCAGGCGGAGCAGGAATGGCAGAGCGCGACGAATTCTCGGGAGATGAGTGGCTTTTCCGCCACTCCGGCGATCAGCATCAAGCCAGTGGTGGGTGGTGTGGAAGTGGCGGTGCGCTATATCACCAGGGCGAATGAAAGGTATTCGCTGCGATCGAAATTGAATCAGGCGGCGGTGGAGCTGCTGGGGAGATAATCCAGGAATTCTAAGGCCTACAATAATGTTGTCATCCTGAGCGAAGCGCCTTTTGCGTAGCGAAGGATCTCAACTTAAGCGCGTGCTGGAATTTGAGGTTGAGATCCTTCGGCTATCCTCGCCGGATAGCCTCAGGATGACGCGCCGTTAAGCGCGACGTTTCTGGCAAGCAAGGCGCGGGCACGCGAGGCGGAGAAGGTGGCGCCAGCGTACATCAATGCGAGCAGGAAGAAGCCCATTGCGACACTGAAGCGCTGCGCGATCCAACCGAGCGAAAAACTCATTGCCAACTGCAGCACCGTGGCGAAAATCGCGAACGCGGATTGCGTTCGGCCCATGAAGTGCCTCGGCACGATGGACATCAGCGACGATTGCGCCACGATGCCGCCAAGCGCGCGGAAAAATCCAAAGCAGCCCTGCAGAATGGCCGCGCCCAAAAGAAAAGTTACGAACGGCACGGCCACGTGGCCCAGCGCCAGGCCCGCCATTACCGCCACGTACATCGGCAAACGCACGCGCTGCGGCAACTGGCTGGTGATCAAGCCGCCAAGAATCGCGCCAATGGCCCAGCCCGCCTCAATGAAGCCGAACCCGCGCGAGCCGGAGTGCAGCACATCATTCGCCAGCGCCACCACCACCACATTGCCGCTGACCACGCTGGCCATCAGAATCGCGTGTGTGATGCCCAGCGCCAGCACCACCGGCTGCTCGCGAAGATAGCGAACACCCTCTTTCATATCGGCGGCATAAATCGCCAGCGACATTCCGGCTTCGGCGATTTCCGGATTTTCGCCGCTTTCGAGCGCCAGCGAGGCGGTGCCCGACGATTCGGAATATTCGCGCGGATACTGGCGATGCGAACGCGGCGAAACATAGTCGCTGCGCAGGCGGTAGAGGCAATAAGCGGAGGCGAAATACGTGAGCCCGTCGATCAGCAGGATCCCGGCGATGCCCATGTTGTCGTAGAAAAAGCCCACGAACGTTCCGGCAAGCAGCATCCCGGTTTGCACGCCAACCAGCACGGAAGCGTTGGCGCCGGTGAACTGGCTGGGCGGCACCACTTCCTGCACCAATGCGTTGACGTTGGACCAGTAGACGGCGGAGCCGGTGCCGGTGATCAGCGTCATCAGGTAGAGGTGCCAGATGTGCAGGTCGCGCCGCCAGGCAATATAGGCGATGGCCAGCACCGCGAAGCCGCGCGCAAGATCGAGCAGCACGCCCAGGTAGCGGCGGTCCATGCGATCAATCAGCACGCCGCCGAGAAACGGCACGACGAGGCCGGGAAGCGTGACGACGATCACTTGCCAGCTGACCGCGACCGTCGAATGCGTGGCCGACATGATGTACCAGCTCACGCCGATGAAATTCATCCCGCTGCCGAAAAGCGAAACAAACATCGCCGCGAAAAAATAGCGGAACCCGCGCTGCTGCCACAGCAGCGACCAGTCAACCTTGTGTGTGACCGCAGTGGCCATCGAGCCTATCAGTTTACTATTGTCGGTTGAGCGGTTCGCCTGGTGCGGTGGGCAATGTGTCTTTATTGAGGCGGCTGGGACAAGTTATGGTTCAATCATGCGGCCTTGTTCGTCGTAAACTCGCCAGCCAGTACTGCAAAGGGCTACGTTTCTCTCATAACCGTTTGGATCGAAAAACACCAGCACACGGAAACCGATCAAACAAGAATTGGTGTCATCGTCTCCTCGGGCCGTCATGGGTTTTCCGGGACCAACCGCAAATTGATAAATGATTTGCGTTCTGCGCTGCTTGCCTCCACCAACTCGAATTCGATCGACAACAAGTCCCATGACGCAATTGCCGTTTTGGAGAAGGCGGAGGTCACGAAGATCCCGGACTACGATCGTGGACACGATGCTGACCAAGATGAATAAGACCAAGATTGGGACAATCATTCCCGCGACGCTCCCGCTCTTGGGTACGCGATTCGGGTCGGACATCCAGATTGCAAATATGACAAAGAAAAATACAAATGCCACGAACTGCAATTTGATTGACCAGCCCATTTTCACAACGCGGGGACTCGGAGTCTGGAGGAGTAGCGAGGGATCCAGTTCGCGCGATCCGGGGGTTCCCCCTGCGGGAGGAGATGTTTGCTGAAAAAGCGTCCGCATGCTGACGAGTATAGCGCGTGCCCCGAAAAGTTTTTGAGCATCCCTAGCACGGCTGCGCCCGCGAGTTCGTGGCCGACGTACCGCAGTTACCGCGTCCCGGACAGCTGTGATGTTTTTTTGCCTGCCGCTGCGTACAATGCAAAGCTGCCGCACTCATTAACCCAGTGTTGGAGGTCCTCTAAATGGCAAGCATTCCCACTCCTTTGCCTGCGCCGGAACCGCAGGCGTCCATTTCTGCGTTCGGCCGCATCATCGGCGTGCTCTTTTCTCCCAAGGCCACCTTTGAGGACATTGCGCGCAAGCCCAGTTGGTTGCTGCCCGTGGTGATTTCCACGCTCTTGGGTATCGCCGCCACCGTGACCATGAATAAAAGAATGGACTGGCGCGATTACATTTCGCAGCAGATCGAGAAAAATCCCCAGGCGGCCAATCTTTCCGCGGAGCAAAAAGAGCGGCAGATTGAAATGGGGACGAAAATCACAACCGCCATTGTGTACGCCGTGGGAGTGTTGGGTTCCACGCTGTTTGCGCTTATCGTGGCCGCGGTGATGATGCTGGCGTATAACCTGCTGGTGGGAGCTGGCGCCAGCTTTGCGCAATCACTTGCGATTTCGGCGCACACACTTATGGTTGGCCTGGTCAGCACGCCGGTTCTCCTGCTGATTTTGTTTTTAAGGCCAAAAGGGACCACCGATCCTGAAAATCCAATGGCCACAAATCTTGCGGCCTTTCTTCCGGAAGACTCCGCGAAATGGCTGATGGTTTTATGCAAATCGCTGGATATCTTCACCATCTGGATGCTGATTCTGCTGGCGATCGGATTCGCCGCGGTGAATCCGCGAAAACTGAAGGGCAGCAAATCCTACGTGGTGGCGTTTTCCGTATTGGGCGCCATGGTTCTCGCGAAAGTTTTCTGGACCTTTATTTGGTCCTGATACACTAAGCGGGTGAATTTTTCTTTCGAAGTTTTGCAAAGCGATCCGACTGGCGCGCGCGGCGGCCGGCTGACCACGCCGCACGGCGTGATCGAAACGCCGGTATTTATGCCCGTGGGCACGGCGGCCACCGTCAAGGCAATGACGCAAGAAGCGCTGGAAACGCTCGGCGCCAAAATCATTCTCGCCAATACCTATCATTTGTATCTCCGGCCCGGCCACGCGCTGATCCGCAAACTGGGTGGCTTGCACAAGTTCATGTCCTGGAACGGCGCGATCCTCACCGATTCCGGCGGCTACCAAGTGTTCAGCCTTTCGGATTTGCGGAAAATCACCGATGAAGGCGTGCGCTTTCGCTCGCATCTGGACGGCTCCGAGCATCTGCTGACTCCGGAGAAGGCCGCGGAGATTCAGTTGGCACTCGGGTCAGACATCGCGATGGTGTTGGATGAATGCATCGAGACCCCAGCGCCGCGCGCGATCGCCGAAGCCGCGCTGAAGCGGACGACGGATTGGGCGCGCCGTGCGCTAAAATATTTTCTGGAGCAAACGCAAAGCAGCGGCGAACCAGCGCAATGGCAATTCGGCATCGTGCAGGGCGCGACGTTTCCGGACCTGCGCCGCGAAAGCGCGCGGCAGCTTCTGGAACTGGATTTTCCGGGCTACGCCGTTGGCGGGCTCGCGGTCGGAGAGCCGCACGAAACCACTTGCGAAATGACCCAGGAAGTCACCGCTCTGCTGCCGCAAGACAGGCCGCGATATTTAATGGGTGTGGGCCGTCCGGAACAAATCCCCGATTACGTTGCGCGCGGCATTGACATGATGGATTGCGTGCTGCCCACGCGCGCGGCGCGCCACGCGTGCCTTTATACCAGCGAAGGGCGCGTGCTGATCAAGAACGCGCGCTATTTAGAAGACCAGCGTCCGGTGGATCCGCTTTGCAATTGCGCGGTTTGCCGGCGCTACACACGCGCGTATCTTCGGCATCTCTTCGCCGCCGGAGAAATCACCGCAGCCATCCTTGCCACCCACCATAATGTCCACTTTTACCTTGACATAATGCGGCAAATTCGAGAGGCTATCAGTTTTGGACAACTTGCAAAATTCGCATCAGAGTTGCGCACGCGCTATACTGCGGGTCCAGCCTGAAGCGAGCCGCCTGAAACACCGGTAGGTCGTTTTCAGGCGCGGCAACCCGCACAGGTCGAATCTCAGCAGGAGAATCGGGCGGGAGGGGAAGCGGGAAATCACCCGCTGGAGGATGGTATTCTCTCTACTCGGCTCGCGACGCGGTCCGCAGGTTGTTTCTTCGGGTCCAATCAGGAAAAATTCGGAAAGGCAAGGAACAATTCGGAACATGAATCTGGCAGCACTGATTTTCTGGCAAGCTGGCGCCGCGGGTCTCGGCGGTTTTATGATTCCCCTCGCGCTCATGTTCGGAATCATGTATTTCCTGGTAATTCTGCCGCAGCAGCGGCAGCGCAAGAAAGTGCAGGAGATGCTCTCGGCGGTGAAAAACGGCGACAAGGTCGTCACCACGGCGGGCATTTACGGCACCATCAACGGTATGGACGGCGACACCGTGATTTTGAAGATCGCCGACAATGTAAAAATCCGCATTGCGCGGGCAGCGATTGCTCAGGTGGAGGCATCCGAAGATGCCAAATAACTCCACGAGCCGCTCTTCCTCGCGCTTGACCTCTTAACCATGAACCCTAATCTGAAGTGGCAAGCTCTGTTTATCGTGGCAGTCATCGTGTTGTGCATCTATTTCGTCGTGGGGATTCCAAGTTTTCCCACCTCGCTCAGCACACTGAAAGACAATTTCGCGCACCAGATCAAGCTCGGGCTGGACCTGCAGGGCGGCACGCACCTGATCCTGCAAGTGCAGGTGCAGGAAGCCATCGCGCAGGAAACGGATCAGACCGTGGACCGGCTGACCACCGAACTGCGCTTGAAAAATATCCGCTACGACGAAGTGCGCCGCGTCGATGACACGCACATTGTTGTCCGCAATGTTCCCTCCGACCAGGCATCGCAATTCCAGAATGTGGCCCACGAACAGCAGTATGACGGGACGTGGGAAATTAGCGCGGCGCCGGGCGAAGTCAACGGCTACCTGTTCAGCATGCGGGCCAGCGCCGTCGCGGCGATTCAAGAAACCACCATGAATCAGTCGCTGGAAACCATCGGCCGCCGTATCAACGCACTGGGCTTGACCGAACCCACCATTCAGCTTCACGGACGCAAGGACAATGAAATCCTTGTGCAACTGCCTGGCGAAGGCGATCCGACGCGCGCCCAGGCGGTGATTCAAGCTGGCGGGCAACTCGAATTGAAACTGGCGGAAGATCCCACTCCTTATCCTTCTGAAGCGGCGGCACTCGCCTCTCACGGCGGCATTTTGCCGGCCGGAACGGAATTGCTGAAGGGCAGCGCCGAATCGCGCAACCCGCAAAATCCGGCGGATACCGGCGAGAACTGGTATCTCGTCAGCCGCACACCGGTGGTGACGGGACGCGATCTGCGCAGTGCCACGGAAAGCCGCAATACGGAAATGCCCGGGCAATGGCAAATTAACTTTGTTCTTTCGGGTGAAGCCGCGAGGCGTTTCGGTCCTTTCACCGAGCAGAACCGTGGCCGCCAAATGGCCATTGTTCTGGACCACCAGGTTTATTCCGCACCCACGATCCAGAGCCGCATCGAAGACCAGGGACGCATTGACGGCAACTTCACGCAGAAATCCGCGCACGATCTGGCACTGGTGCTGCGCGCCGGTGCATTGCCCGCCTCCATTAAATATCTGGAAGTGCGCACCGTTGGGCCCTCACTCGGCGCGGACTCCATCCGCCATGGCGTGCAGGCTTCCGTGCTGAGCTTGCTGGTGGTGATGATCTTCATGGTCTTCTATTACCGGCTCTCCGGCGTAAACGCGGTGCTGGCCTTGATCATCAACCTGATCATTCTTTTGGCGGCACTGGCCATGTTCGGCGCCGTGCTGACCTTGCCGGGCATCGCCGGTGTCATCCTGACGATCGGTATGGGCGTGGACTCCAACGTTCTGGTGTTCGAACGCATCCGCGAAGAGCTTCGCAATGGAAAGTCTTCCGCTGCGGCGGTGGACGCGGGCTTCGATAAGGCATTTCTAACGATCATTGATACGCACGTAACGACCGTGGTGTCCGCCTTCTTCCTGTTCATTTTCGGAACGGGACCCATCAAAGGTTTTGCGATCACCTTGACCATCGGTTTGATTGCCAACGTTTTCACCGCCATTTACTTGTCCAAGGCCATATTCCACTATCACTTGGGAAAGATGGATCGTCAGGCGGAACTCAGTATCTAGGTACAGCCAATCGGTTCCAGTACTACTCCATCGCATGGGTGATGGGAACAAACAGGAACTTGTTGGAGTCTAAAGAAGGGAAGCGCGAAACGGGATGATCGAGCTCTTTAAACAGCCCAATCTGGACTGGATGGGCAAAGCCAAATATTTCTTCGCCTTGAGCGGCACGCTGCTCGTGATCGGGTGGGCCGCTATCTTTATGCAGGGCGGCATAAAATACGGCATCGATTTCCGAGGTGGCACCAACGTGGACGTACGTTTCGCACAGCCGCCGAATGTGGATCAATTGCGCAATGGATTGCGCGGGCAGGGCCTGGGCAACAGCGAGATTCAAAGCATCAGCGACATTGCCAATCCCAATTCCAATGAAGTCATGATTTTCGTCGAACAGCAGGGTTCCAGCGACCAGGCTTTGGATGAAGGCAAGACCAAAGTGTTGACGGCGCTGAACGCCACTTATGGTGTGAACTCCGGCAGCAAGCAAGATTTCAATACCGCGACTCCTTCCGCTCTTTCCGCGGAGCTAATTGCGAAAAATCCGCTCGGAGTTTCCTTGAGCTCCGGCGACCAATATAAACAGCTGGCCAACGCGATTCTGGCGTATAGGGATAAGGTCAAAAACGGCGTTTTGACGAGCTTCGATGATCTTTCAAACGTCAGCGGGGTGACTCCGGCCGTAATTTCCGCGCTGAAAGACGATTATATGTTGGCGCCTTTCGCGATCCGCTCGGTGGAAATTGTGGGACCCAAGGTGGGTGCCGAGTTACGCAATCAGGCCATTCGAGTAACCCTCTATGCTTTGGCAGGCATGCTGTTATATATTGCCTTCCGGTTCGAGTGGGTGTACGGAGCCGCGGCGGTTCTGGCCGTGTTTCACGACGTGCTGATCACGCTGGGTCTATTCAAGATTTTCGGATTTGAAATTTCGCTCACGGTCATCGCAGCTTTGTTGACCCTGGTCGGGTACTCGATGAACGATACTATCGTCATCTTCGACCGCATCCGGGAAAACAGCCGCCTGCTGCGGAAGGAACGATTCGCCGACATCGTCAATAAGTCCATCAATCAGACATTGTCGCGAACCATCCTGACCAGTGGATTGACCTTTCTCACCGTGCTTGTCCTGTTCCTGATGGGCGGCCAGGTGCTTCGGGCGTTTGCCTTTGCCCTGGTGGTGGGGATTGTGGTAGGAACGTACTCCAGTTTTGGGATTGCAGCTCCCTTGGTCGTCGCCTGGAATAATTGGCGGGGACATGGCGGAGTTGCCAGCACCGGAACCGCAGCCGGCAGCAGACCCCGGGGTAACGAGGGCGGGCAACCGCGCCTGGCAACTTCGGGGAGGAGGTAGTCGTCAACCATGTTTGAAGAAATGGTCGTATCAAACCCGACGAACAAGAAGACTAACAAGCCGTGGACCGTTTTCATTTCCATGGCCGTTCAGGTCCTGTTCCTCGCCATTCTGATCCTGATTCCTCTGATTTATACGGAAGCGCTGCCGAAGACATTGATGTCTTCCATTCTTTTGGCGCCGCCTCCGCCTCCGCCGCCACCCCCGCCTCCGGCCGCCGTGCAGGTGATTCGCAGGCCTGTGCAGCATTTGATGGACGCCGGCAAGTTGGTGACGCCGAAGGCCATCCCGAAGGACCTCAAGATTATTAAGGAAGAAGCCGAGCCACCCGATATGGGCGGAATGGCAGGCGGAGTTCCCGGCGGCGTCGCCGGTGGGTCCGCTGGAGGCGTGCTTGGAGGCGTGATTGGTGGAGCGGGCACTGCGCCGCCGCCCCCGCCGAAGGCTGCGCCGCACCGCGTCACCGTTGGCGGTAACGTGCAGGCTGCCCGCCTTGTGAATCGTGTCCAACCTCTCTATCCTCCGCTGGCGCGCCAGACGCGCATCAGCGGCACCGTGAAGCTCCACGCCATCATCGGCAAGAACGGCGCGGTGGAACAACTCCAGGTGGTTTCGGGCCATCCACTCCTTGTGCAGTCCGCACTGGATGCCGTGAAGCAGTGGCGCTATCAGCCAACGCTGCTCAACGGTGAGCCAGTCGAAGTGGATACCGAAATCGACGTAATTTTCTCTCTGGCACAGTAGTTCAACGGGGCGGCGCGGGTGTCGTGGGACGTGCGCGCCGGTCTGAGTCCGCAGTCGAATTAACTCACTTGAGGGGTCCGGCTCGCCCGGCTCTCCTAGGAAATAAGGAGCAAACGAATGTTAGCAACTCTTTTCATTTACGCAGCCTGGCTGCAGGAGGCGGCCACCGCTTGGGACCTTCGTTCCATGTGGACCTCCATGGGCCTGCTTGCGAAAATCGTAGTCGTGATTCTTTTCATTCTTTCGGTGTACTCCTTCGGTGTGATGATTGACCGCTTCCTGATGTACAACAACGCGCGCAAGCAGTCGCGCCTGTTCGTGCAGCAGGTTGCCGGCGCGCTGAAGGACGGCAAACTCGACGAAGCCATCGCCATCGCCGAGCGCAACAAGAAGAGCCACATCGCCAAGGTCGTCGCCACCGGTCTTTCGGAATTCCAGTCGGCATCGCAGCAGGTTTCCGACGCGGAAGTTATCGAAGCCGCGAAGCGCGGTCTGGAGCGCTCCGTTGCCATCGTGCACGCGGAAATGAAGCGCGGCCTCTCGGCTCTTGCCACCATCGGTTCCACGGCGCCGTTCGTCGGACTGTTCGGCACGGTCGTCGGCATTTTGAACGCGTTCAAGGGCATCGCCGCCGAAAAGGCGACGGGTCTTTCCGCGGTTGCCGGCGGTATCGCTGAGGCGCTGGTAACCACCGCGTTCGGTCTGCTCGTGGCCGTTCCCGCCGTGTGGGCCTACAACTACTTCACCAACAAAGTCGAAGCGTTTGACGTCGAAATGGACAACTCTTCGATGGAGTTGATCAACTACTTCATCCTGCGCCGCGGCGCAACGAAGAAGTAACACGGAAGAAGGCACACTATGGCTTACAAGCCAGTAGCCGGCGCACAGATGGCGGCCCCGAACGTGATTCCGATGGCCGACATCATGCTCGTGCTCTTGATCATCTTCATGGTGGTCACGCCCATGTTGCAGAAAACCCACCAGGTGGACATGGCGCCCGTCAATAATCCGCGGGATATGAAGGACGCGGATAAGGACGACGCGATCGTGGTTGCGGTCACCCGGGATGGCAGCCTGTATCTGGGTAATTCGAAGATAGCGAAAGAAGAAATCACCGGGCAGGTCAAGGACCGCATCGCCAATAAACTGGACAAGACCGTCTATGTGAAAAGCGATGCGCGCGCCAAGTACGGCGACGTCGTAGCGGTGGTGGATGAAATCCGCTCCGCAGGCGTCGACCAGCTTGGTCTATTGACGGAAAAAGCCGGGGCCTCGGCAGGGAACAATCCCAACAAACAGCAGCCTCAGACTCCACAGGGGACTAACCCGGGAGACTGAGCCGTAGTCACGCAGTAGCTGTACGCACATTCGTTTGCTGAGTATCAGGCGTCGCGCCGGCTCCCACCCGGCGCGGTTGCCAACTTAAAAAAGAGTGAGCGGCGGCTCGACAGGAGATCTCGCAATGGGGATGGATGTAGGCAGCAGTTCTGGAGCATTGTCTTCGCCGAATGTCGTGCCTCTGATCGACATTCTTCTCGTTCTTATTATCATTTTCATGGTGATCACGCCTTTGACGCCCAAAGGCCTGGATACGCTGGTGCCGCAGCCTTCGCCAAATCAGCAACAAAACCAGGAACTTGAGAACAAGACCGTGGTGGTGCAGGTATTGAAGGACGGCAAGCTCAAGATCAATAACGAGGACACCACTTGGGATGGCCTTGGGCCGCGCATGGAGCAGGTGTTCAAGGACCGCGCCGAGAAGGTGGCTTTCGTTAAGGGTGATAACGACGTTTTGTTCATGCAGGTGGCGCGCGCGATTGACATTATGCACGGCGCAGGCATTGATAGAGTTGGTCTGATTACCGCCAAACTCGAAGCCGGGCAGTAGCTCGCAAAGGGTTTTTCGCACGGGATGTGAGAGTCCTCCTCGCCGGGTAAATTTGGCAAGCGAGGTGACTCATGGGCATGGGCGTCGTAGGCGGTAAACGCGGGATAGTATCGGATATGAATGTGGTCCCGCTGATCGACATTCTGCTGGTGCTGCTGGTCATCTTCATGATCATCCCGCATCATCAGAAGGGGCTCCAGGCGGTAATACCTCAGCAATCAGAACGCCCGGATCCAGGGGTTCCAGGCGAGATCATCGTGGTGCAAATCGCCTCGGATGGTGCCGTCCGGATCAATCAGTCGGCAGTACAGCTCGATCAGTTGGGTGCGCGGCTCCAGGAAATCTTCGCTCTCCGCCCGGATCGGGTTGCGTTTCTCCAGGCAGCTCGCTCGCTTGAGTTTCAGGCGGTTGCCCAGGTTCTGGACCTTATGCACACGGCGGGCGCTGCTCCCATCGGATTGCTGAGTTCTGAACTGGAAAAAAATCGCTGAACGTGATGGAATGGCCCCAGTGGCCGGATGTGAATCCTAGCTGCGGCGGGAAAGCCAGCCGCACATATCGGGGATGGTTGCTTCAATGACTGACGCACTTGTGTCCCGGGAAACCAACTCGCGGTTTTCCCGCAGAGCCAGCCAGGCGTTTGCCCTGGTGGCGTTGTTCATCCTTGCGGCCGGAATTTCCGGTTGCAGTAAACTGCGCGCTCGCGACCTTTTGAACAAGGGTGTCGCGGCATTTAAAGAAGCGCAGTTCGATAAGGCCGTCGAGTTCTTCAAGGAAGCCAAGGACCTCGATCCGGATCTGATGAATGCACGTTTGTACCTGGCCACCGCGTATGCCAGCCAGTACATCCCCGGCGCGCCGTCCAATGAAAATAAGCAGCACGGCGACGCGGCCATTGCCGAATACAAGAGCGTGCTCGAAAAAGACCCTAACAATCTGAGCGCGATCGACGGCCTTGCCTCCATTCTTTACCAGATGGCGGGTCAGCCGTTCGACGCAGCGAAATTCGAAGAGTCGAAGTCCTACCACGAAAAGCACATCCAGATTAAACCGCAGGATCCGCAGCCCTATTATTCGGTTGGCGTGATTGATTGGGCGCTGGCCTACCGCGGCAACACGGAAATGCGCCAGGATTACAACAAGGCGCACATCAACAAGCAGGTGAAAGATACCGATCCGCTCCCACCGGACGTTCGCACCGCGTACGTGGAAAAGTATGGCACGCTGGTGGACGATGGCATCACGAACCTGAAAAAGGCCATCGAGCTGAATCCGGAATACGACGACGCGATGACATACCTCAACCTGCTCTATCGCCGTAAGGCAGACATGGTGGAATCCACTGCCGAGCGTGATTCCTATACCAAGATGGCTGACGACCTTCTCGACAAGGTCAAGGAGATCAAGCAGAAGCGCGCCGAGCAACCGCCGCCCGCGTCGTAAAGATAAGGCCCGAAAATTAGCGAGAGCCCCGATTCGAAATCGGGGCTCTTTTTTTCGCGTTGCGCTTCAGGAACCCGCCAAAAACGCGGTTTAGCGGGCCCTTTGGTATACTAGAGTATGCCGTCGCCCGCCAATATCCCGCTGAACTTCAATCGCGACCGGACTGAGCGGCAACTGAACGCCCGCCTGGAAGAGTTGCTCGAAAAGCTGCGCACGAACCGGCCATCCGAAGACCCCTGGCCAGTGCGCCGTGCTTATGAAATCGCCGCCGAGCGGCACCGCGACCAGTTTCGAAGCTCCGGCGATCCCTACGTTTCCCACCTACTCGAAGTCGCGCACATCCTTGCGGACATGCGCATGGATGCCACCACGCTTGCGGCGGCCCTCCTGCACGACGTTATTGAAGACACCGAGTTTCCCGTTTCGCGCCTGGAAGAGCGCTTCGGCGTCGAAGTTGCGCAGCTTGTGGAGGGCGTTACCAAAATCAGCCGCCTGAACATGATGGCTCCCGAAGCCCGCCAGGCGGAAAACGTACGCAAGATGCTTCTGGCCATGGTGCAGGACGTTCGCGTCGTGATGGTGAAGTTGGCCGACCGGCTGCACAACATGCGCACGTTGGAATTCCTGGAGCCGCCGAAGCAGCATCGCATTGCGCGCGAAACAATGGACATCTATGCCCCGATCGCCCACCGCCTGGGAATGGCCGTGATCAAAGGCGAGTTGGAGGACCTGGCATTTCGTTACCTGGAGCCAGACGCCTACTTCTCTCTGCAGAAACAGGTAAGCGAGAAAGCACCTATTCATCAACGCTTTCTGGAAGACGTACAAAACACGATTCGCACCAAACTTGTTGAAAACGGTATCCCGGCGGAACTCGAAGCCCGCGTGAAAGGCATCTACTCGCTGCACCGGAAAATTGTCCGGCAGGAGCGCAGCCTGGACCAGATTTACGATTTGCTGGCGGTGCGCGTGGTGTCGGACTCTGATCGCAACTGCTACGCGGCGCTTGGCGTGGTTCACCACATCTGGCGGCCGGTGCCTGGGCGATTTAAGGATTACATTTCCATGCCGCGGCCGAATCTTTACCAGTCGCTGCACACCACGGTGATTCACGGCGGGCAGCCGTTCGAAATTCAGATCCGCACGCAAGAGATGCATCGCATCGCCGAAGAAGGTGTGGCCGCGCACTGGAAATATAAAGACGGCAAGCCGGTGTCTTCGGGCGACGACCAGCGCATCGCCTGGATGCGCCAGTTGATTGAATGGTCGCAGGACTTGCAAGAGCCGGGCGAGTTTCTCTCCACCTTAAAGGTGGATCTTTCGCCGGTGGAAGTTTATGCGTTCACGCCGAAGGGGCGCGTGCTGGAGTTGCCGCGCGGCGCCACGCCGGTGGACTTTGCGTATTCCGTGCACACCGAAGTGGGGCACCAGTGCGTGGGAGCGAAGGTCAACGGACAGATGGTCTCGCTGCGCCATGAAGTAGTCAGCGGCGATGTGGTGGAAATTCTCACCCAAAAGGGTCATAAGCCCAGCCGCGATTGGCTCAGCTTCGTCAAATCGTCCCACGCCAAAAGCAAAATCCGGCACTACATCAATACGCAGGAACGCGAAGAAGCAACGGAGATGGGGAAGCGGCTGCTCGAGAACGAATCGCGCAATTTCCCGAAGGGCTTGAAGAAGATTCCGACCGAAGACTTGCAAAAGCTTTGCGTCGAGTACGGCTTATCGAAGCCGGACGATCTGTACGCGGCCGTGGGCTTCGGCAAATATTCAGCCCGGCAGGTGCTGGCTCGTTATTTTGGAGAGCCGACCAAGGAGGCGGAAAAAGCCGCGGAGGACGCCAAGCCCACGCTGGTCAAGACCGTAAAACGCATGCTGGGCATGGGCGAAGCTCCGCTGATTGTTAAAGGACACGACGACCTGCTGGTGTTCCGCGCAAAATGCTGCAACCCCATTCCGGGGGACGACATCATTGGCTACGTCACGCGCGGCCGCGGTGTGGCCGTGCACACGCGAACCTGTCCCAACGTGCAGAATCTTCTTTATCAAACCGAGCGGCGCATCCCTGTGGCTTGGGGCGGGGAAAGCACGGCGACATTTCCGGTGGAGCTCCAGGTCCGCGCGCGAGACCGCGCCGGCTTGCTGGCCGATATCACCGCGGTCATCAGCGACGCCGGCTCCAACATACGCATGTTGGAGAGCCGCCCGGACCGCCAGAACGCCCGCATTGACGCCAGCCTGGAAATTTCAGACAAACGGCAACTGGAAACGATTCTCTCCAACATCCGGCGCATCAATGGTGTTTTCGGCGTCGAACGCACCTATCAAACCTGACTTTCACGCCTAATCTCTAGGGGCCGCGTTTTTCCCCACCTGTCCCATTGTCCAGTGAGCGCGAGGGCACAGTTCCCCCGCACTGCGCTTGCCCCGCCTACAATGGAATCATGCGCAAATTGCTCCTGTTCCTGCCCCTGGTGCTCTTGCTGCCGGCAGGCTGCCAGAAAAAGCCGGAGATTGATTACTCTCCGCTGGACGAGTCCGGAATGTGGTCCACCTCGCTCGCTGAAATCAAGAAGATGAAGGTGTCCACTTCGGAGATTGCGCAGCTTACGGCGCTGAAGAAGTCCGGGGCCGGCGATGAGTTCTGCCTGGCGCTGCTGAAGGCGGCGCGCGATCACAATCATGATTTCACCAGCGGTGATTCCGCCGTCGCGCTTTCGCGCGCGGGCTATTCGGACGCGCAGATTCTCACCATGGCCCAGGCGGACAAGATCGACATTCTCAGCAACGACGCGGTGATGCTGAAGCTTCTCGGCCTTTCGAATTCCACTGTGCAGACGATTATCGAACGCCGCGTTCAGGGATTGCCCACGCTCACCAGCGAACAGATCGGGCGCTTGAAGAACACCGGCATGTCGGAACGCAAGATTCTGGAACTGGTGGACCAGGGGCTCGCGGGCCCGCACGCGGAAGCGGAGATTACCAAGCTTGAGGCTTCGCGCGATCACGCGCACACGGACTTTGTCCACGTGCGCGGACGTCGCGCGCGCTAATCTTTCCGCCTGTTACCGCTCTCTGTTATCCTGCTGAACGAACTTCAGGAGCTTCTCCAATGAAGAACGTCGTGCTTACCGATCGCGGACCAAAACCCATCGGGCCGTATTCCCAGGCGATCAAGGCCGATGGATTTGTATACGTGTCCGGCCAGATCGCTCTCGATCCCAAAACCGGGGAATTTGCCGCCAGCGCGAATATCGCGCAGCAGACCGAGCGCACCCTGGAAAATCTGAAAGCAATTCTGGAGGCCAGCGGCGCCCCCTTGAATCATGTGGTGAAGACCACTGTCTTTCTGAAGAGCATGGATGATTTCGCGGCAATGAACGAAGTCTATGCGCGGTTCTTCACACTTTCGCCGCCGGCGCGTTCCACCGTTCAAGTCGCCCGGCTGCCGAAAGACGCGCTGGTCGAAATCGAAGCAGTCGCCGTACTTTAATCCTGCCAATAAAAAAGGCCATCCAGATTGGATGGCCTTTTCGACAAATTAAATTGCTTCACGGAATTACGGACGGCTGGGGCTTTCCAACGCTTCCGAAATAGCGAACCCGGTGATGATGCCCGTAATGGCAACTGCGCCGATCAGAAAATAGCTGCGCCCGGCGCGCAACGGCGGTCCACCCATGCCTTTGCCATTTCCGGCGCCCGCGCCCTCGGGACCTTGCGCCATGGTTGGCGGCGGTTCAAGGATCACTCGATAGGTTGTGCCCTCGGGGATCAGTTGTGTTTCATCGTCCACGGTAATCGTCAGTGGACCGCGCTTGCTGACCACCAGCAATTCCTTTTCGCTGAGATAAGTCACTTGCGCAATCGTCGGCGCATCGGACTGCGCGCGAATGGCTGCTCTCGATGCGTACAGCGTGAATGCCTTGGCATTGCCGGTGGAGAATGTTGCCGTGCCCAGCACCAATTTTGCGGAGGGCGCGCCATCGGTGTCGTTCACAATCGCGGCGCTAGCGTTTTGCAGCAGCAGGCGCGCGGCGCCGGCGCGAATCTGAACGGTTCCCTGAGAATCGGTGGCCAGGTGATCACCGCTGAAAATCGTGGTTCCCACTTCGGCGGCGGAATCACCCACCCGTGCATGGTCGGCAGTCACAATCGTGCCGAGCGAGGTGGTCGTTGGCCTCGGCCCCGCAAACACAGGTGTAGCCGCTAGCCCAACAATCATTAAGGTTGCGAGGGATGCGCGCAAACCTTGCATAGAGTCCTCCCCAGGGCGGTGCAGGAAAAGCATACTTCTCTGCGTGCTTTGTCGTCAATCAGTAAACACCGCAAATCCGGGTCGCGCCAACAATCCTCACATTCTGAAGCGGATTCGGATTCGTTGGCGGTATGGCTCAATCGCTGCTAGAATGCCTGCACAGTATGGCTGACTGGAAGCAGATCACCGCGCGAATCCGCAGAGCACGCACCGGAAAAGACCCCGCGGCACAATTGACGAATCTTTTCACCAAGACGCGCGACGCCATGGTCGCGTTCGAATTGGCGCGCTATCTGGAATCCATCGGCAATTCCGCCGACGCTGGCCGCTGGTATTTCACCGCCGCGGAACGTTTTCGCCGCTCCGATTGGAAAACGAAGGCACAAGAAAGCGCCGCGCGCCTGGGCGCCACTTCCCCCGCGGAAATTCCTGCGGCCATTGCCAAATCCGAAGAGTCGGAGCCTGCTGTACCTAGCGAGGCTGCCGTCGAATCGGATGCACCACCAGCACAACCGGGAACGGAATTAGAATCCGCCGCCGCTGCGCCCGCGGAGACTTCAACCGAACGCCGCCCCGCCCCTTCTGGGCCAGGACAACGCCACCGCCGAGGGCGCCGCGGGCACGATCAACGCTCTTCCCGCCGTGGTGGACATTCTCCCTCTCATCGCGATTCCCGCCCCGCGCCCGTGGGTGCGCCCGCATCGGAACCGGAAGAAACTCCTGCGCTTTCCGAGCGTCCTCCTCGTACATTTTCGAAAGAGCCGCCAGAAGCGGCCGCTCCAAGCCTTCGTGGGCGTTATGGCGACCCCGGCCTCTCTTCTCGCCTTTCGCAACTGGAAATGAATTTTCGCCGCCTGCTGGCCTGCCCGGCGATGAAATTGGACGATGCGGACCGCGCTCCCGCGGGCCCCGGCGTCTGGGTGCTCACAGACTCCGACCTGACCACGTATTACTACGTGGAGGCCTGCCAGACCCTTCGCGTGGCCATTCCCAACATGGCACGCGGGGGCACAGCCCGGCGCGGCGGCGAATCCATCAAGCCCAAATTGGCGGATCACCTGGGCATCGCGGAAACCCGCGTCGCCAAGTACTTGGCTGACCATTGCGTGGTGCGCTGGCTCCAAATGGACGACGATGCCGCCTACTTCGCGCATTTCCTGATCGCCGTGCTGCATCCTAGCCTCAACGAATAATCTCGACCTTCGGACCAAGGACAAACAGAAAAACTTTGCGAATTTTCGTCCTAGTGGTAACCCCCTTTTCTTGCCAGTACTTACCCCCGTTCACTGGCCTTTTCCGCCGTTCAACCGTCCTTTTTAGCCATTCGCCGTATCCTGCTGGCTTATCCCCCGTTACCGATTCAAACTATACAAGCTCAATGACTTAGAGCTCACGCCTCGCCGCGTGATAGTCTGGAAGTGCCTATGGGGGGCAGTTCCATTCAGGCTGATTTGGGGATTTACTCCAAATACCAAGTTTTTCTCGCACGACTCTGAAAGAGAGGCTACAGCTGTATGCCTAATACCATCAGCACACAGATTTTCCGGTCCCTGGATTGGGTACTTTGCAAGACGGCAGCGATTACGTTCGATTCCATTCAATATTTCAACAAGCGCAACCCGAATCCGTCGGTCACCCCGCAGTGGTCCGAAAAGCCGCTGCTGAAGTCCTGGGAAAAGACCAAGCCGACGCTCGGCTTCCCGCGCCAGACAGACTCGCTCTGCCCGGCCTGCGTGAAAGAAGCGCGCGAATCCATCATCAAGGGCGAAAAAGACTGGAAAGACCTGATGCACGAGAAGGTCGGCGAAATTAAGGCTCAGATCATCGAGCGCGACGGCCAGGTCTGGATGGTGAAAGATTGCCCGCTGCACGGCCACTATGAAGACATGATGGCCATTGACTCCGACTTCCTGAAGTGGATTGAAAAGCAGTTCCCCGGCCGCGATATCCCGGCGCACAACGATGAAGGCCTGCACAAGCACGGCTCTTCGAACGTCCGCTATGGCCGCGGCTCCGTGCTCACCGTCGACCTCACCAACCGCTGCAACATGATGTGCGATCCCTGCTTCATGGATGCCAACCAGGTTGGCTACGTCCACGAACTGAGCTGGGACGAAATCGTCGAAATTCTCGATAACGCGGTGAAGATCAAGCCGCGCCGCCAGATGTCCGTGCAATTCTCCGGCGGCGAGCCCACCATGAGCCCGCATTTCTTCGACGCCATTCGCTATGCCCGCAAGGTTGGCTACAACTCCGTGCAGGCGGCCACCAACGGCATCGAATTCGCCAAGAGCAAGGAATTCGCAAAGAAGGCGTTCGAGGCGGGTCTCCGTTACGCTTACCTGCAATTCGACGGCATCGGCAACGACGCCAACAGCCACCGCCAGATTGGCAACCTGTTTGACGTGAAGCTCCGCGCCATCGAAAACATGCACGAAGCAGGCATCGAAATCGTGCTGGTGGTCACCATCGTCAACAACGTGAACAACGACCAGGTCGGTTCGGTTGTGAAGTTCGCGATGGAAAACCCCAAGAAAATCTCGTTCGTCAGCTTCCAGCCGGTTTCCTTCACTGGCCGCGACGAAAACATCACCCCGGAGCGCCGTCTCCGCCAGCGCTACACGCTTTCGCATCTCGCGAAAGACGTCAGCAATCAGGTTGGCAAGATTCAGCCGACGCGCGACTGGTTCCCCATCTCCTTCATCAGCACCTTTGCCGGCTTTGCCGACATGGTCAAGGGCAACGAATCGCAGTGGGGTTCGCTCTCCTGCGGTTGCCATCCCAATTGCGGCGTGGGCACTGCGCTGATGATCAACAAGGAAACCAAGGAATGGGCTCCCGTGCCTCGCTTCCTGGACGCGCAGCAATTGACCAAAGATGTCACCGCCATTACCGACGCCGCTCGCGGCAAGGGCTTCTCCAACTTCATGATGGCTATGGCGCTGCTCAAGAACTATCACCCGTTCCAGGGGCCCAAAGGCCTGAAGCTCTGGGACCTGTTCAAAAAGTTCGACAAGACCTGGGCGCTCACCAAGGGTGCCTCCAGCAAGTACGGCAAGACTTCCCCGGAACGCACTTACGAAGACGCCATGCAGCGCCGCTCGCAAGACCCGTGGAACTTCCTGTTCATCGCCGGCATGTGGTTCCAGGATCTGTTCAACTATGATTTCCGCCGCACCGAAATGTGCATCATTCCCTATGGCACGCAACAGGGCGAAATCAGCTTCTGCGCGTACAACACGGGCATCGGCTGGCGCAATATCATCGAGAACATGCACAAGAACGCCACAGTCGCCGAATGGTACAAGAACCATGGCAAGCACGAGATTTACGCCAAGGGCAAGGCCGTCAACCTCGGCTCCTACGAGCACTCGCTGGTCATTGACGCTGATGACGCCGCGCGCGTTCGCCACCTGGAGCACGACATTCCTCTGACCGCTGCCGAAGAGAACCGCATCCGCCGGAAGGCGGCGCTTGAGGAGCAGGCCCGCGTTCGCGCCATCTACGAAGAACTCGTCCTCAAGAAGCCTCAGCCGACCGTCGTCCAGATCGGCACGGTTTCCGATATCGCCAAGGCCGTTCCGGCAAATTTCACCAATGCCAACAAGCCGATCGGCATCGCCCCAGCCAATAGCAACGCGGCTCCCAAGTCACAGGAAGCCGCCGCCGAAGCTGTAGCCGGCGACTAAGCCAGACTCCACATTCGGCAACACAAAAAAGGGCCCCTCGAATATTCGAGGGGCCTTTTCCTTGTACGCCGTGCATGTTCGGCAGCTTGCGGGTGAAAGTCCCGTCCCAACCTGATGGAGGTGAAGGGTAGCGAAGCGCAAGGGCGTCACCGTGAGGTGAGGTCTAAAGGAAGCGTGGAGCAAAGATACGGGCCGATGGACAAGAACCGGATTTGAGGCCTACGGCGCCGGACGAGCGAGCAAGTGATCGCGAAGTCCGTATCCATCAAGGACGCTGGTGGTAAATCCGGCGGTCGCGTATCGAAAGCAGTCGAGCTTATCGCGGGAGATCTGCTGCACGTCTCGGATTCGTGACTGAGGGTGAAGCAATTCACTCTGACCCTGTAGCAGAAGTCAGCAGCGGGCGTAGTACTCACGGAAGTGAGGAAGGCCCAAACAGTGAGAGCGAGTAGTAGAACGTCGAACTCACGGGTGGCACTGCGCCAGCCAATCAGCTTCGGCTGAGTTTTGCAGGTTCAGAAGACGGTGAAGCCGAAACGGAAACCTGCAGAGCGGCGAAGCCCTTGTGGCGAACGACGACTCGAACCTCCGGCCCGCAAGGGCTCAACTTGCTGAACCGCCGTATGCGGACCCGCTTGTACGGTGGTGTGGGAGGGGCGAGCAGGTGACTGCTCCCCCTATCCCGATTGAGGCCAACCGCCTGATTACCCCCACAAAATCTTGGTAGTTGCTTCTTCATTCAAAAAATCACCAAAATTTGCCATCCTGAGACGATCCGCTGCGGATCGGCGAAGGATCTCAACCATAAGTCCTTGCAGGATTCCGCATTTGAGATTCTTCGGCCTTCCTCGTCGGAAGGCCTCAGAAGGACGCGCTACAGGAGTTTGCAGCATGTGCAGAAATATCAAGACGCTTTACAATTTCGACCCGCCGGTCACGCCCGAAGAAGTCCGCGCCGCCTCACTCCAATTCGTGCGGAAAATCACCGGCTTCAATAAACCATCGAAGGCCAACGAAGCCGCATTTCTCAGTGCCATTGACGAGATTGCGAATCTTTCTCTGCGCCTGCTGCAATCGCTCGAGACCGCCGCGCCTCCGAAAAACCGCGAAGAGGAAGCTGCAAAAGCCAAATTGCGCAGCGCTGAACGTTTCGGCCCCTGAGCCGAACCGGCCCAGCTCCGAGCCCATTGAGCCTTCCCCGCCGCCGGGCTGCGAAATTCGTCCCCTAGCCGAAATCCCTTCATTTGCTATACTTAGAGGGCAGAGAACTCACTTCAGGAAGACCCCATGCCTATCTACGAATACATCTGTGACGATTGCAAAGCGCAATTCGAAAAAATCGTAATCAATAAGCATCAAGAGATTGCCTGCCCCAAGTGTTCCAGCAAGAAGGCCACGATTCAGCTTTCCGTGTTTACCACCGGCGGTTCGGGATCGGGTTCCTCCTCCCCCTCGGGCGGCTTTTCAGGTGGCGGAGGCGGTTGCTGCGGCGGTGGTTGCGGCTGCCATTAAAAAGCGGTCCGCCGCCGCTTGGTTTCCTCCCCGGGCGGCCTCCTAGGCGTACCATTTTGAGACCGACCGGACCCCTCTTCTCCCCGAACCCTTTTATCTTCAACTTCTTGGTTGCCCTTCTAGGGCCATTCCCCTAAAATCTTCACGTCCCGTCCCGCCGCCCACTGGAAGCATTGTGACTACAACTGCATATAGTCAGCTGTTTTCTTTTTTCGGGCTGCAGCAAAACCCGTTTAACGTCTCCCCGGATCTTCGTTTCCTGTTCACCACGCCTGCCTACCAATCCACTCTCTCCGAACTACTATTTGCCGTCCAGAATCGCCAAGGACTGATGATCCTAACTGGCGAAGCTGGCGCGGGGAAGACCACGCTTCTACAACAACTGCTCGACACCTTGCATCGCCGGGGCGTTTCGAGTTCCTATATTTTCCACTCGCGCCTCGATTCGGACGATCTGTTCCAGTTTATTTTGGAAGACTTTGGAGTTCCATGCAGCTCTCGCCGCAAGGGCGATGTTTTGCAGGTTCTCCATCGTTGGTTGTTGCAGCGCCACCGCGCAGGGGACACTCCCGTAATCATCATTGACGAAGCGCAGGTGGTTCCCGCCGCCACTCTCGATGAACTTCGCCTGCTGCTGAATCTTGAATCCTCCAACGGCAAGCTAGTGCAAATCATTCTTGCCGGCCAGCCAGAGCTAGACGAAAAGCTTCGCCGCACAGAACTCCGTCAGTTGCGTCAGCGCGTCATGTTCCGTTGCCGTCTGCCCCTGCTGAACCTTGAAGAAACGTCCGCTTACATCCAATCGCGCCTCACCAGCGCGGGTTTGAACGAGTTGCAGCTTTTTCCCCCAGACACCATCGCCGCCATCTACGGCTATTCCCATGGAATTCCACGTACCGTCAATCTCCTCGGTGAGCATGCCTTGATCAATGCCTACGCTGGGCAGAAATCCAGCGTTACGCCTGAGGATATCCGCTACATCGCGGCGGACTTCGATCTGATTGAAAATCCCTTGAGTTTGAATCCGGGAGAAGTCAAGGAAGAGCGGGACGGCGTTCTCCGGTTCCCGCATTTCTCTCCGGAGCCTGGTTCGCTCAGCGCCCTTCGTATGGCCTTTGTTTCCCAGCAGGCCTTTGGTGTAAATGCTGCCACGCTCCTGAGTGCCACAACCCAGCCGGGACCGGAGTTGGTTCTCGAACAGGGTCTCTGTTTGCCTCCGCCAGCGCCACTGGCCACGGTGCCGGTCGGCATTCCCAACGAACAGCAAGCCAAGTCCTCCCGGACAACTCCCGATGGCGCAAAGCCCGTGGCAGCCGCGGAAATAGCTTTCAGTCGTACTCCGGCTGCGCGCATCAAAACGGCGGAACACTCAGGCAGAACCCGAGGGTGGCATAGCTACAAACAGCATTCCCGGATTGCGAAGTATTGGAAAGAGGTTGCCCGGTCGTTCCGTCAGGATGCGCGGGCCTGCTACTCCGATTTTAGCGCCATGCTTGGTGGCAAACGCCTACACCGAAACGGAACTTCACCCGCGCGTTAAGAGTTTTCCTCGCACTCTGGATTCGCCCTGTCCCAAGGCCCACAGCGACGCAGGATTTCTTTTTTGCCCGGCAGACATTTCGTTTGATTTTCAGTCTCCGGCTAAAAAACTTTAACAATGAATAGTTGATAGTGAAATCATTGGATTTTCCAGGAAAGAAATTGCAAGGTTGATACCTGTGCACGCAACGATGCCGCTGTCTATTTCTTGAAATTTAATTATTAACGGCGGACTTCGGCGGGCTAGCGGAAGGCGGCCAGTTCATCGGAGGAACGCCCGCCGCGGAGGGCGGCCGCTACGCAATCTAGATTGCGCTGGTGCAATGGCCGCACTTTTTGGCGGTTACGGGAACGGGCATGGCGCATTGCGGGCAGTCTTTGGTGGTAACGGGCGCGGGAGGTTTGGGCATCCAGCGATTGACGGAGCGCACCACGAGAAAAATAGAAAATGCGACAATCAGGAAATTGATGATGGTGTTGATGAAATTGCCGTAGTTGAGCGTGGGAGCACCGGCGGCCTTGGCGGCGGCGAGTGTGTCGAAAGGCTTGTCACTGAGGTTGATGAATAGGTTGGAAAAATCAACGCGCCCAAGGATGCGGCCGAGCGGCGGCATCAGCATATCGTCGACGAGCGAGGAAACTATTTTTCCGAAGGCGGCGCCGATAATCACGCCAACAGCCAGGTCCAGAACATTCCCTCGCATCGCGAACTCTTTGAATTCTTTGAGCACGGTCATTCTCCTGTAGCAAAAGTTGAGCCTAAAACCCTCGTGGGCAAAATTCCTGGGGGCGGCGGGAACCGATTGATGCCGGGATTATAGCTGAAGCGTGGTCAGCGTTGGCGCAAAATGAGGAGAGAGCCGACGACTCCTCGAGTTACCAGAATGAAGCCAGCGACGGTGATCAGTGTCAGCACCCAGTTAAAGGGCGCACGAGACATAGCGAGCATCACAAGTCCGAGTAGGATGAGCGAGCCGCCGCGATTCCATTTCTGCCATTTGGCCCAGAATTGGGCGGACTTTGCCAGCGCCAGCAAACCCCAGGCCACAAGGCCGATGCTTAGCACCAGCCAAGGCCGGCTATGGCGATCGAAATAGATCCGTTGGTTCAGCGCGAGCCACACCACGAGCGCGCCAAGCAGCAAGAAGACCACCTCGATCAGCAATTCCGTGAGGCGCGCGGGGGAGAGCATGGGAGTTTCCTAAGAATCAGGGAACGCGTTCGATGCGGACTTTCATGGTGACCGGAACGCGGGGGCGATCCATGGCGTCGCGCGAGGTTTCCGATATTTTGTTGGCGATGTCCATGCCTTCGATCACTTCGCCGAAGATGCTGTGGCGATTGTCGAGGTGGGGCGTGGGAGCAACAGTGATGAAGAACTGGCTGCCGTTGGTGTTCGGGCCGGCATTGGCCATGGAAAGCTTGCCCGGCTTGTTGTGGCGCAGGCTGGAGTGGAATTCGTCGGCGAAATTGTAGCCGGGGCCGCCGCGGCCATCGCCCTGCGGGCAGCCACCCTGAATCATGAACTGGGGGATTACGCGGTGAAATGTGAGGCCGTCGTAATAAGGCCGCTTTTCTTTTTTGCCGCTGATGGGATCGCGAAATTCCTTGGTACCTTCAGCGAGGCCGATGAAATTTTCAACGGTTTTGGGGGCTTCCTTGTCAAACAGTCGGCAAACGACATTGCCGAGGGACGTTTCGAAAATTGCGTATGTACCAGCGGGTCTGGCCATGATGGCTCCTTTATGGAAACGTTTCTATGCTATGCGGAAAGAGGAAGGCAAAGCAAATTGGGGATGGTGGAAGGGCGGTTTGGATTTTGGCGAGTGGAGCAGTGGAAGACGGAAGTCGATCTAAAAATCGGCCAGTACAATGGAAGAGGGCGAATCTGAAGTTCGGCTACTTCTGGGTTAATTCCAGGATTTTTGGTGGCGGAGGTTGGTGATGTGGGCGGTGTGATGGCGGCCGTGCCAGGCGTAGAGGAACATGAGCCAGCCGACATTTTTCAGACCGGCTTCGGGGTGGCGGACGGGGCGCGAGAACTGTTCCGGCGTGACGGTTCGCAAGAGGCGGACCCAGCGGTCGTGCAGTGGTTCCAGGAGTTTAAGGGAGATTTCAATCGGACCATGCGCCGCGTCTTCGAGTTTGGCCCACTCGGCTTCTTCGTACGGTTTAATTGTGGGCTCGATCTCCGTCAGAGCTAGGCGCAGGCGAATGTAGGCGTTCATATGGCTGTCGGCAACATGATGGACCACCTGGCGGACAGTCCAGCCGCCTTCGCGGTAGGGAGTGTCGAGTTGCACGTCGCTTAGTCCGGCAACGGCGGCGCGGAGTTTAGTCGGAGCTGAGGCGATTTCCTCGATGGCGGCCTGGCGCGAAGAGGGATTGACTTCATTCGGCATCGCGAATTTTCCGACAGGGTAGCGCGGGTCCATAGGATCACCTCGGTCGAGTAACCTTCGCCAAGGGAACCACTCTAAGAGAAGCCGGAAGCACCGTCCAGCCCCAAAGCGAGCGGCCGGTTTGCCAAATTGGACGCACCGATATTTTTTCGCATCAATACTTGTTCGCTATACTGAGAGATGGGCTTGCACCTCCGCCGCTAGTCACTGCGAAATTGCTCCGTGGTGGTTCATCAGCCTGGGAATGCTACAATCCTCGCCTTGTACCTGCGGGCGGCCGAGCGGAATCTAAGATACGGAGCAATTCTCAATGCACAATGTGGTTATCATCGGAAGCGGCTGCGCCGGTCTGACCGCCGCGATCTATTCGGCGCGCGCCAATTTGAAGCCCATCGTACTGGACGGACATGAACCGGGTGGGCAACTTTCGCTAACCACCCACGTGGAAAATTTCCCGGGATTCCCTGACGGGATTATGGGGCCAGAATTGATTGAAAACATGCGCAAGCAAGCGCAACGATTCGGCGCCGAGTTCAAGGCGGGAGCGGTTACGGAAGTGGACCTGACAAGGCGCCCATTTAAGGTGAGTGCGGGAAAAGAGATTTACGAGACTCGGACAGTGATCGTAGCGTCGGGAGCTTCAGCTCGGTTACTGGGCTTGCCCGGCGAGAAGGAATTAATCGGGCGGGGACTCTCCACTTGCGCGACCTGCGATGGCTATTTCTTCCGCGGGAAACCAATTGCGGTCGTGGGCGGGGGAGATTCGGCGATGGAAGAGGCCAATTTTCTTTCGCGCTATGCCAGCCGCGTCTATTTGATTCATCGGCGGAATGAATTCCGCGCGTCGAAGATCATGATTGACCGCGCACGCGCGAACGAGAAGGTGGAGTTTGTGACGCCGGCCGTGGTTGAAGAAATTCTGGCCCCGGAAAAGGTGGTTACCGGGGTGCGTCTGCGGAACGTGAAAACTTCGGAGAAACGCGAGATTGCGGTCGACGGCGTATTCGTGGCCATCGGGCACGATCCGAATTCCACTGCATTCCGCGGGAAACTAGACACCGACGAAAACGGCTACATCGTCCCCAAACATGGAAGCCTGACGAATGTCCCGGGAGTGTTCGTAGCGGGCGACGTACAGGATCACCGCTACCGCCAGGCGGTCACCGCCGCGGGTTCCGGGTGCATGGCCGCGCTGGACGCCGAAAAGTTCCTGGAAGAGCACAAAGGCTAGCCCGCCACTAGCGAGCCACGTTAACTCCGGGCATAATCGAATAGTCCATGCTTCGTTCGATCCTTCTGAAACTCTCCGAGAGCAAAGGTTTCGCCCACTGGGTAACCACCAACGCCACGATGCGCCGGATGTCTCACCGTTTTGTTGCGGGTGAGAGCCTGGAAGAGGCGCTGAAGGCGGCGCGGGAGTGCAATGACGCGGGCATGCTCGCGACTCTTGATTACCTTGGAGAAAACGTCAGCACGCCTGCGGACGCGCAGAAAGCCCGCGACGCATACCTGGAAATTTTCGATCGCATCGCGCAGGAAAAGCTGAACGCCAATGTTTCCTGCAAACTTACCCAACTGGGGCTGGATCTGTCCGTGGAGTTTTGCGAGGGCCTGGTGCTCTCGATCGCCGAGCGCGCCTCCGCATATGAAAGCTTCCTGCGCGTGGATATGGAAGGTTCGTATTACACGCAGCGCACGGTGGAACTGGTGAAGCGGGTGCGTGCCCAGACGCCGACAGTGGGTACGGTGATTCAGTCTTATCTCTATCGCAGCGAGAGCGACATTCACGACCTGCTTTCCTATGGATGCCGCATCCGGTTGTGTAAAGGCGCTTACAAGGAATCGGTGGAAGTGGCTTATCCACGGAAAGCCGACGTGGATGCCAATTACACCCGATTGATGCGCATGCTGCTGCCCAGCGGCTTTTACCATGGCATCGCCACGCACGATCCGCGCATGATTGCGGAAACGATTCGCTGGGCGGCGGAAAAACAAATCTCCAAGGATGATTTTGAGTTTCAGATGCTCTACGGCGTGCGGACGGACTTGCAGCGGCAACTGGTGAACGACGGTTTCCGTTTGCGGATCTATATTCCTTACGGGCGGGACTGGTTTCCGTATTTTATGCGCCGGCTGGCTGAGCGTCCCGCGAACGTTGGCTTCTTCCTGCGCAATCTGATGCGCTCCCGATAAAAGAATTCCCTCTCTGCTCGCACGCCGGTTAGAGCGATTCTCCCGGCTTGAGCGCATGAATTTCCAGTCCCGCGATGTCCTTGCTTTCGGAGCGCAATTCCTCCGGCGTGCCGGTGAGCATGGGAAACGTGGCGTAATGCATGGGAATGACATGTTTAGCGCCCAGCAGCTGGATGGCGAACGCGGCTTCGCGCGGGCCCATGGTGAAGACGTCGCCGATGGGCAGGCAAGCGATTTCCGGTTTGTAAATGTCTCCGATGAGTTTCATATCGCCAAAGATACAGGTGTCTCCGGCGTGGTAGAGGACGGGCCCTCCCGGGAGTTTCACGATGTATCCGCCCGCCTCGCCGCTATAAATCCGCAGGCCGTTTTCTTCAATGGAATTCGAGTGAAACGCATTGGTCATCGTAATTTTGAAATCGCCGACTTTTTGCGAGCCGCCTTTGTTTCCAGGAAGGCACTTTGCGCCAGTGTTTTTTGACTCCAGATAAAGGTAGGTCTCAAACGTGGCGACGATGCTGGGCTTGAACTGTTTCGCCAGCGCCAGCAGATCGCCAAAGTGATCCGTGTGGCCGTGGGTGAGGAAAATGGCATCCAGACGGGCGAGTTTCTTTAAATTTTCCGGGCAACTCGGATTGGTGGTCACCCAAGGATCAATCAGGGCGAACTGGCCGCTGGGCGATGTCAGCCCAAAGGTGCTGTGGCCGAAATAGGTGATCTTGTTTCCTTTGAGGTCGAGCATCGGTGCTCCTTAGAGGTGAAAATTATTTGGAAAGCAGCGTTCGAATGGCTGTTTCGTAGGTTTCGCGGTCGCCTGCGCCAACCAGGTGGCCGATCTGGCGGCCGTCTTTGGCGTAGAAAACCGAAGCGGGGATCGAGCCATTCCATCCTGGCATCACGGCTTGAACAAAGGCGTCTTCTTCGCCTTTCTTTTTTCGGTAATTTGGGAAGATGGGTTTGTAGCGGGCCAGAAAACGGCGCATCAGGATCAAATCGCCATCCTGGTCGAGGCTGACGCCGACCACATTCAATCCCTGTGGGGCGTATTGCTTGGCCAATTCGTTGAGCATCGGATATTCATCGCGGCAGGGTTCGCACCAGGTGGCCCAGAACGTCACCAGCAGAGGCTTGCCTTTATATTGCTCGAGAATTTTCTGGTAGCCCTGTGGATCAATCAATTTGGGGTCCGTGGGGGCGGGTGTTTGCGCGGCGGCCAGCATCACGCTTGCGGTTACCAGTAGCCCTCCCAACACAACTCGAAGTTTCATGGCGTTTCCTCTACTCTCCATTCTAGCCTTTCCCGGGCGGTTGAGAATCCACGGAGTACCGCGTAGAATGGTTTGGATGCTGCCATTGACGTGGCAGCTTTCCCTTATTTGGACTTAAGCCGGATGCCGTACGTAAGCGAGCCCGGCCCGCTTCCCGAAGCGAAGGAGAGTTTGCATGGCTTATGTGATTGCGGAACCTTGCATCAACACGAAGGATACGGCTTGTGTTGATGTCTGTCCGGTGGACTGCATCCACCCGCGCAAGGATGAACCGACGCATCAGAGCGAGACGATGCTCTACATTAATCCGGTGGAATGCATCGATTGTGGCGCTTGCGTTCCGGTCTGCCCGGTGACGGCGATTTTCGCACTGGAGGATCTCCCGGAGAAATGGCAGAACTTTGCCGCCCTGAATACGCAGTGGTACGAAAAGAAGTAAAGCGGCGCGGAATCCCATTGTTATTCAGAGCCCCGGGTTATCCCGGGGCTCTTTTTTTGGGAGAAAGTGTATGCGAGGCCGCGTTTGGGGGCGAACGCACATCCAATCGGTTGCGGTTCACACGCATTTTGAGAGGGTTTTTTGCGTAGACATTCAGTGAAAGCCTGGTTGCTGGGAATGGCGGTTCTGCTCGCGGGCGCAGGCAGAGTCGCGGCACAAACGCCGAGCGTGCCACAGGGCACCTACTCCGGAACACTGCAGGCGGGAGAGGCGCAACTACACTTGCTGCTGCATCTTTCCAAAAACGCGAATGGATCACTGCGCGCAACGCTGGACAGCCTGGAGCAAGGGGTATTCGCGATTGAAGCCAGCGCTGTTTCGTTTTCCAACTACACGTTGAAGCTGGAAGTTACTTCGGTGGGCGCCCACTTTGAAGGAAAGGTGTCGCCGGATCTGGCAGTCATTGAAGGCAACTGGTGGCAGGGAAGCGCGGCGTTGCCATTGAAGTTCAAACGGGAGACGCGCGCCTTGGCGCGAAAACCCGGCGACGCGGTGTTTCCGGTGGAAGGGCTGTGGCAGGGAGCAATCGAAACGCACGGGATGCGATTGCGATTCCAGTTGCATGTGTCGCATGACACAGAGGGCAACCTAATTGCGGCGCTCGACAGCCTGGACCAAGGCGTGAGTGGCCTGCCCGCGAACCACGTCAGGTTGGAGGACCCCGTTTTTCATTTCGATATTCCTTCGGTGGCTGGCGTATATGAAGGTACGCTGAACGCCACAAAAAATGCGATCACGGGAAAATGGTCGCAGACGAGCGCCGACAATTTGCCGCTGGATTTCAAGCGCTCGGATCAAGCGCTGGAATTGAGAAGGCCACAGACGCCGGTGGCGCCGCTCCCGTACGGCGAGCAGGAAGTGAAATTCGAAAATTCCGCTGGGGGAGTGTCGTTGGCGGGGACATTAACGCTGCCGAAGGGGAGCGGACCGTTCCCCGCGGCGTTGTTGATCGCGGGTTCCGGGCCACAGGATCGTGACGAAGCGATTGCAAATCACAGGCCGTTTTTTGTGATTGCCGATGTCCTCACACGGAGTGGGGTTGCGGTGCTGCGCTACGACAAGCGCGGCATTGGCAAGTCCACCGGGAACGCAGATGTGGCGACGACGCTGGACCTGACGGCCGACGCGCAAGCCGCGCTAGATTTTCTGAAATCGCACAAGGAAATTGACGCATCGCGAATCGGGCTGATTGGCCATAGCGAAGGCGCGATTATTGCGCCATATCTGGCCGGGCATTCGAAGGATGTGGCGTGGATCGTGCTGCTGGCGGCGCCGGCTACCAAGGGCGAAGATACGCTGCTGAATCAATCGGAGCTGATCGGGCGAGCGGGGGGCTTAACCGATGCTCAATTGGATGCCAGTCTGGGCTTCGATCAGGCGGCGTATGCGTTGGTTCGGCAGGAGAAGGATACCAGTGTACTCACGCAGAAACTTGTGGAGCTGGTGAAAGACTCAGGGCTGGAGGCCGCATTTCCGCCATCCGCGCTGGAGACGCAGTTGCGCATGTTGACGTCGCCCTGGTTCCGGTTTTTTCTGGATTACGATCCGTTGCCTAATTTCAAGATGGTGAAGTGCCCGGTGCTGGCGCTTTATGGCCAGAAGGATCTGCAAGTTTCGTCCCAGGCGAATCTACAACTGGTTCAGAAGGAGTTGACGGACGCCGGTAACACTCACGTGGAAGCGCGCGAGTTGCCGGACCTCAATCACCTTTTCCAGCACGCTTACACGGGGACTCCCGCGGAATATTCGGCGATTGAAGAGACAATTTCTCCGGAAGTGCTGACCCTGATTGTGGACTGGGTTGGCAAGCGCAGCTCCGCAAAGTAACCAGTTAACTTCGCACTAAAGCGGTCTTCGGCTCCAGGTTTTACCGCCTCTCTTGGTATCATGAAATGTGAGCTTGATGACCGAGTCCCAACCGCAATTCCACCTTGTCCTGATCGTGCATGCGCACCAGCCCGCGGGAAACTTCGAACATGTGTTTGAGGAGTGTTACCGCACCGCATACGATCCTTTCCTGGCGATGTTGGAGAAGCATCCCGGAGTGCGGCTGGCGTTGCACTATTCGGGGCCGTTGCTGCTGTGGATCGAAAAGAATCACCCGGAGTATTTCGCGCGGCTGAGAAAACGTGTGACTGCGGGCCAAGTGGAACTGGTTGGCGGCGGATTTTACGAACCGATCCTGATTTCGATCCCCGCAGCGGATCAGGTGGAACAGCTTACGCGACTCGCGACGTATCTGGAAAACCACTTTGGAAAGCGGCCCACGGGAGCGTGGCTGGCGGAGCGCGTCTGGGAACCGCAACTTCCGGCTGCGCTGGCGGAGGCGAATGTCGGATACACGCTGATCGACGATCTGCCATTCATCGCCGCGGGATTTGAGCCCCAGGAATTGTATGGCGCGTATATCGCCGAGGATCTCGGCAAATCCGTATGGGTGTTTCCAGGGCTTAAGGACCTGCGGTACTTGATTCCGTTTCGCAAAGCTTCAGAGACGATCGAGTATCTGAAAAAAGCTGCAAACCTACATCCGAGCGGGGCCGCGGCGTTTGGCGACGATATGGAGAAGTTCGGTTGCTGGCCCGGAACCTTTAAGCATTGCTATACGGACGGATGGCTGGAAGAGTTCTTCTCCGCGCTGGAAGAGAATTCTTCCTGGTTGAAGACAGTGACGCCGGGCGAATTCATGGCCACGCATCATCCACTGGGTCGCGCGGATCTGCCCAGCGCTTCCTATGCGGAAATGATGGAATGGGTGCTGCCCACGCCCCCACGCTTGCGGTTTTTCTCGCTGGAGAGGGAATTTACGTCGCGGCCGGAGGTGCTGGCGTTTTTGCGCGGCGGTTCCTGGCGGGGTTTTTTTCGAAAATATCCGGAGTCCAATCTGTTGCACAAGAAAATGCTGCGGGCTTCGGCGGCAGTGGCCTCCATTCCTGCGCGGCGAACCAGCGCGGAACACGCCGCACATCAACAGGAAGCACGCGACCACGTGCTTCGCGGGCAGGGGAACGACACCTACTGGCACGGAATATTTGGCGGAATTTATGCGCCGCACCTGCGCACGGAAATCTGGCGCAACCTGGTCCGCGCGGAAACGCTGGCCGACCAATTGACCCCCGGGGGCCTGATCCCGCGCGTGGAAATGGTGGATTATGATGCGGACGGGGCCTCGGAAGTACTGTTCACCGCGCCGGAATTTCAAGCGCTGCTGAAGCCGTCCGACGGCGCAACGATACCGATGTTTGATTTTCGTCCGGCAAGTGCCACGCTGATCAATTCGATTATCCGGCGTCCGGAGGCATACCATACGCGGCTTCGGGAGGCGGTCGCGGCCGCGCCGACGGCTGGAGGCGCGGTCTCCATCCACGAGCAGGTGCTGGTGAAGGAGCCGAATCTGGACCGTTTCCTTCGCTACGATCGCCATGCGCCCCACGCCTTTCGGATGCTTCTTTTTGATCCCGCGCAAACCCAGGCGGATTATGAAACGCTGCAAATCAAGGAGCTAGCGGCCGCCGCTGCCGGGCAGTATTTGCTGCGTGCCTCTTCCGCGAATTATGCGGATTTGCGATTTGAGTGCGAGCTTCCGGAATTTGGGAAGGAAGGTGGCAAGATTCCGCATCTTTCCATAATCAAGTTATTTCTGTTTGGCCCTGCTCCGCACGGTTGTGAAGTTAGTTGCGATCTTTCCGCTACGCTTTCGGCGCCGCTGGCCAAGCCACTGGCACTGGGAATCGAGTCAATTATTAATTTTCTTGCGCCAGCGGACTCGGACCGATTTTTTGAGGCTCCCTCCGGGCCGCAAAACCTGCGTTTTTCGGGAGTACTGCCCGCTCCTCTGCTTCGCGTGGAGGATGGCTGGCAGAAAATCCGGGTGACGCTGCACGCGCCGGGGGCGCAGGAATTCTGGGTCGCGCCGATTGAAACGGTGTCGGAATCGGAAGGCGGGTTCGAACGCGTGTATCAGGGCTCTCAGATTCTGGCCTTATGGCGTCCCGACCTGGTGCAACATACTTCGTTTTCCGCGCGGCTGCTGTGGCGCGTGGAATCGATTTAGATTTTTTCAGCAAGCTGTCTGCATTCGCAGGATTTTGCGGCCCGAGCGGCGCAAGGTATTCTCTCTCCAGTGAACTTCCGAGTACAGTCAGTCGCTTCTTCTCCATGGGTTATCTTCGGGGTCGCCCTTTGTTTGCGGTTGGCGTTTCTGTTTTACGAAGCACGTCTGGTTCCGGCTGAAGCGCTGGCCGTCGTCCCCTTTCAGAACGAGGTGGGAAGTGTTGCCGCGGCGCTGGCGAAGGGGCAGGGATTTTGCTGCCTGTTTCAGCAGCCCACGGGTCCAACGGCTTGGCTGGCTCCTGTTTACCCGTTCTTCCTGGCCGGGATTTTTAAAACGTTCGGTGTCTTCACTGTAGCCTCGTTTTATGTTGCGGCGTTTTTTAATTGCATTTTCTCCGCGCTGGTTTGTTCGCCGCTTTTTCATACGGCTAGGCGCATCGGAGGCCCAGCGGCTGCCGTGGCGGCGGGCTGGGTGTGGGTTTTCTTCCCCAGCGGCATCCTGATCCCGTTCGAATGGATCTGGGATACGTCCCTTTCCGCGCTGCTGGCTGTGAGTCTCCTTTGGTTCACAATCGTTCTGGCTGAGCGGCCGCGGCGGCGAGATTTTGTATTGTACGGGCTTTTCTGGGGTTTCTGCCTGCTGGTAAATCCGGCGCTTGGCGCCGTTTTTCCTTTTTTCCTCCTTTGGATTTTTCTGCGCTTGCGCGGAAGAAAAATCGGGGCGATGCGTGACGTTCTGCTGGTCGTTGCAATGGCCGTCCTTGTGTGCCTTCCCTGGAGCATCCGAAATACGATTGAGTTTCGCCGCCTGGTGCCGATCCGGTCCGATTTTCCATTCGAGCTCTGGATGGGAAACAATCCGATTTACGATGCGCACTCCCACGCGGTGAATCGCATTACGCGTTACGAGCAGGTGCATCAGTACGCGCAACTTGGCGAAACCAATTTTCTTCGGGAAAAGGGAAGTGAAGCGCGGGCATTTATCCGTTCTCATCCTATGCTTTGTTTGCGGCTGGCGGGGGAGCGCGCTGTCGCTCTCTGGATGGGGACTGCTTCCCCATGGCAAGATTTTCGGCGGGCCGATTCGGCGCTGGTCCGCGTTGTTTTCCTCTGGAATGCCTTAACTTTGCTTGGCACCATTGTGGGGCTTGCATGGCTGGTAGCCGCGAGGCGAGATTACCTTCTGGCCGTGGCGGCGTTCCCCGTGGCCTTCCCGCTGGTTTATTACGCGACGCAAGCGTCTCTGCGGTTGCGGCATCCCTGCGATCCGGCGCTGGCTCTGCTGATGGCTCTGGCTGTGACATTCCCCTGGACGATTCGACCTGCTGCAAACCGGGATTGAATAATGTAAACTCACGAGGTCTGTGGCCTTGGGAATCCAAACAATCTAAAGAGGCGTAGCCAACTGTCTGGGTTGATTTCCGATGAACAGTAGCCCGCACCCTTCCTTCGAATCTGTCCATGTTCAACTTCTGATCACAATTTTTCTGGCCATTCTGCTTTGGGCGCTTTACCAGCGACTGCGGAAACTGGAATTTTTCCGCTGGTGGGCCTGGGCCTGGACGAGTTCTGCTCTGTTTCTCGCGGCTGCCATAGAATCGGTTCGCCTCGGTCCGGATTGGACACCACTTAAAATCGTGGCGATCCTGGGAGTTCTGGTTTTCGGGATTTTGCAGCCGTTCCTTCTGGCACTCGGCGGGCTCAGTTGGCAAGTTCCTGAACATTCGGTGCGACGGCTGTTCTGGTCCGGGATTTCGTTGACCGCTGGATTTTCTGCGATAGCATTTGCAGCGGGTTACATGCTCCGGGAAGATCACGTCGCCAGCTTTGCAGTGCGAAATCTACCGCGAACGTTAAGCATGATCGCGGCACTCTTTTACTGCTGTGTGGTTTTCTTCCGAAGGTCGCGAAAAAATCATTCCTGGGCCGCGTTAATGACCGGCGCATTCTGCCTGCTGTACGGGCTGGATCAAGTCTCCTACACCACCGATTTTATCGACGTGCTTCGGAAGCATTTCGGGGCCGCGCAGGTGGCGCCGAACCCTTTTGATTACGTGCAAACGCTGGTTGGTTCGCCGCTATTTTTCATTGATCTGGTGGATATCTGCGGCATCTGCTTGGGCATGATTCTGCTGCTGGTTGAGCAGTCGCAGATGACCCAACGCGACCTGGCGATCAGCGAGCGGCGGCGGCTTGGACTAGCTGTAAATAACGTCGAGCTGCAGGCACAAATCGATGATCGGCACCGGGCTGAATTGGCGTTGCGGGCGAGCGAAGACCGCATTCTTCAAATTCTGCAGGGCTCGCCGGTGGCGATGCTGGTAGCGCGGGTAACGGATGCGAGCCTTGAGCTAGCCAACCACAAGTTTTTGGAATTATTCGGCTATACGGCCGAAGAAGTGTCCGATGTCGAAAAGTGGTGGCTGCTTGCTTACCCGGATCCGGAATACCGGAAGGCCATTCAGGCGGAGTGGCAGAGACTTTCGGAGCGCCTCAATCGCGCTCCCGGCGAATCGCAAATCATGAACGCGCGGGTGGCCTGCAAAGACGGCAAGACACGCGAAATCGAGTTCCATCTATCGCGGGTGGGCGGCTCCTTCCTGGTAAGTTTTGTGGACCTGACGGCTCACAGGCTGGCCGACGATGCGTTGCGCGAGAGCGAAACGAAGTTTCGCCTGGTGGCAGAAACAGCTCCTTGCGCCATCTGGATCCTGGAAAGCAATAAATTGGTGTACGTCAACAAATATGCGGAGGACTTGAGCGGCTATTCGCGCGAGGAACTTTTTTCGATGGACCCCTGGAAGCTGGTGGATCCCGAATTCCGCGACATCAATTACCAGCGTTCCGAAGCGCGGTTGCGGGGCGAAACTCTCGAACCACGGTACCAATTCAAGATCCGCATAAAGAGCGGCGAGGTGCGCTGGCTGGATTTTTCCGGCGCGCGGACGCAATTCGAGGGCAGGCCCGCGATCCTGGCCACCGCGTTCGACATCACGGCCATAAAACAGGCGGAACAGCAGCTTCGTGAGCGGAACATGTACCTGGACGCACTGATTGCGAACAGCCCGTTCGGGATCGTGACCAAGGACGAAGACAATCGCGTGCTGTTCTGCAACCGCGCGTTTGAGGAAATGTTTTTCTATTCGCAGCAGGAACTACAGGGCAAATACATTGACGACCTGATTGCGCGGCATGACCGGGAAGAGGCCGGCCGCTTGACCCGCGAAGTTTTGAACGGCGGCGTCACGCATGCCACCGCACAACGCCGCAGGAAAGACGGAACTCTGATCGATGTAGAGCTGCACGGGATTCGCATTTTTTCCGGCGAAAGGTTCGTCGGGGCGTTTGCTATCTATCAGGACATTACCGAAAGGCGCCGCTCGGAAGAAAAGCTGCAGGCGCTGCGCAACCGGCTGACACGCGCCCAGGAAGAAGAACGCTCGCGTGTTGCCCGGGATCTGCATGACGACATCGGGCAGCGCCTCGCGCTCCTTACTATTGATCTGGAGCAGATCAAAGTGGCCTCGCAGAAAGCCAGTCACTCGCTCGCCGGAGAGCTGGAGATCCTGGTCCGGACGGCCAGCGAAATCACCACGGACGTCCACAACGTTTCGCGGCGCCTGCACCCATCGCAGGTGGAATTGCTGGGGCTCTCCGCTGCGCTCAATAATTTTTGCCGAGAGTTTGCGGACCGGAATGCCATGAGCATTCAATTCAACAGCGCGAATTTGACTTACCGGCTGCAGGACGACGCGGCGCTGTGCCTGTTCCGTGTTGCGCAGGAGGCGGTTCGCAACGTGCAGAAGCACAGCGGAAGTTCGCAGGCTTCCGTGGAGCTGGAAGAGACGGCCGGGGCACTCAAGTTACGCATTTCCGACCAGGGCGTCGGGTTCGATCCTGCCGTGGCGGAAACTTCGCAGGGGCTGGGCCTGCTGAGCATGGAAGAGCGGTTGCGCAGCATGGGCGGTGAACTTTTCGTGCAATCCCGCCCGGGCGGAGGGACCTGCATCGAGGCAAGCATACCAGTGCCGCAGAATGTGCCGGTTTAGCCGGGCCTCCGTTGCTAGCCACTCGCCGCCGGCTCTGTTAAAGTTTTCTTTCAGCCAACGGAGATTCTTATGCCGATTCCCAAAGACCTGCTCGACATGATTGCCTGCCCGCTTTGCAAGAAGCCGTTGCGGTTGCTGGATGATAATGCCGGATTGAAGTGTGAGATTTGCAAGCGCGTCTATCCGGTGCGCGATGATGTTCCGGTACTGCTGATTGAAGAAGCCACCATCGCTCCCGAATAGTTCCCAGACCTGCCTGAAATGACACCCGACCTTTCCCACAGCGCTGCGCGACTCAGACGGCTGCTCCCGTGTTTACGAAAGTTACGCATCGGCGTGCTTGGCGACTTGATGTTGGACCGCTATGTCTTAGGGGAGGCAAACCGTCTGTCGACAGAAGTCCCCGTGGCGGTTGTGGATTATAAGTCGCAAGAGGATTTTCCGGGAGGCGCGGCAAACGTCGCGATGAACATCGTGGCGCTGGGGGCTCACGTTGAGGCGTTTGGTGTGATCGGCGGCTTATCAGCCAGCAAGATTCGCGGTAGTAATACCGGAAAAGCCTCGCCCGACGAACCGGGAGCATCCTTGCTGGCGCATCTTCGAAAAGCCGGCGTGGGCGAGAAGGGAATTTTCCCCGATGGGGAGCGCCTTACAACGCTGAAGACGCGAATTATTGCCAGCAAACACCAGATTGTGCGCATCGACCGTGAACGACGAGACCCGCTTTCTCCTGAAACCGAAGAGAAGCTTTTTCGCTTGGTCCTGGCTGCGTTGAAAAAACTGGATGCGCTCATACTCTCTGACTATGACAAGGGTCTTTTGGGTGACGGATTTGCCGATCGGATCCTGCCTGCTGCCCATCGCCTGAAGGTGTCTATTTTCGTAAAGCCCAAAAGATCTCACCTGCTTGCTTATCCGGGTGCGCGGGTGGTCGTCTTCAATGCCAAGGAGGCAGCGAAATATGTTGGCAGATCGCTCGCCGACGAAAATTCTTTCGTACATGCGGGGCGGGACTTGCTGGCTCGTTTCGGATGCGCCGCGGTGGTGATCACTCGTGGGGGGCAGGGAATGACCATTTTTGAGGAAGCCTCACCGCGCCACCTGCACATTCCCGCTACCAGTTCGGAAGTAACCTATGCGCGCATCGGGAAGCACGGAGTGGAACCAGGGGCGGCTGGCCGGCAGGTGTTCGATGTTACGGGCGCGGGAGATACGGTACTCAGCGTGATAGCTATGGCGATTGCGGCGGGTGCGGGCGTGCCAGAGGCTGCGTTGCTGGCGAATGTCGCCGCGGGAGTGGTTGTTGGAAAACTTGGGACAGCAACGTTAAGTCCAGACGAGTTAGGTTCGGCGCTGCACGAAATCCACGGCTGACGTACCCAGCACGCACGGGAATTCTTCAGAATTTAAACGCTTTTTTATAGCGATTGGTTCAGTTAGACGGTTAGTGCTCAGTCTCCCGTTAAAAAGCTTAAACAATGAATAGTTGATAGTGAAATCATTGGATTTTCCAAGAAAGAAATTGCAAGGTTTTAGCGTGAGGAACGCTGGAATCTGGCAATTTTATTTTTGGGGGAACGGATGAAACCGAGAGTGAAACCGCAGGACAGTGGAGTGGAAGAACTGTTCCGAGCGAAGTTGAGAAACATAATCAACCTGCGCCATGAACTGGTGCGACTGGGTGATTTGATCGATTGGGCGCGGCTGGAAGCGCATTTTGCGCCGTACTACAGCGTGGCCGGGCGACCAGGGTTGCCGATCCGGCTGGTGGTGGGGTTGCATCTGCTGAAGCATATCGAGGGGTTGTCGGATGAAGCGGTGTGCGAGCGCTGGGAGCGCGATCCGTACATGCAATATTTTTGCGGTGAGGAATATTTTCAGCATGCGTTTCCGCTGGAGCGTTCGGGCATGACGCACTTTCGCCATCGGGTGGGCGAGCAGGCGCTGGAAACTTTGCTGCAGGAAACGCTGGCCGCGGCGTACCGCGGTGGGGCGCTGAGCGTGAAGGCGACAGCAGCAGTGGCGGTGGACACCACGGTGCAGGAGAAAGCGATCGCCCATCCGACCGAGCACGGGTTGCTGCTGACGGCCATCGAGCAGTTGGGCGCGCAAGCGAAGAAAAGCGGATTGCGTTTGCGGCAGTCTTACGTGCGGGTGGCACGGCGTGCGGCGATGAAAACAGGACGTTACCTGCACGCGCAGCAAAGGAAGCGCGCCAACAAGCAGGTGAAATTTCTGCGCGTACGACTGCGTCGTTTGCAGCGCGACATACGTCGCAAAATGGCGTCAGCAGCGGCGATGGCAGAGCGGCACAGGGAACGGCTGGAGATGGCGCTGGCCAAGGCCTGGCGCATCGCGCAGCAGCGGCGCGGCGATGCGGGTTATCTCTATTCCTGGCATGCCACGGAAGTGGAATGTATCAGCAAAGGCAAAGCACGCGCGCCGTACGAGTTCGGCTGCAAAGTTTCCCTGGCCACCAATCTGCATCCGGCCAAGGGCGGGCACTTTATATTGCATGCCCAGGCGCTGCACGGAAATCCGTACGACGGCCATACCCTGGCGGCCGCACTGGAAGATATTCGCAAGATCGTGGGGCGTGTGCCGCAACGCGTGGCCGTCGATCAAGGATACAAGGGGCATCGCATCGCCCTGCCACACACGGCGGTGTACCTCACCGGACAGCGACGCGGCGTGACGGAAACAATCAAACGATGGCTGAAACGCCGCGCGGTCGTGGAACCGGTCATCGGCCACGCTAAAAACGACGGACTGCTCGGACGTAACTGGTTGGCAGGCCGCGCCGGCGATCGCTGCAACGCACTGCTGGCCGCCGTCGGCTTCAACCTCCGGCAACTCCTCCGCTTTTTGAAACGCACGGAACTTTTTTTGTGCCCGTTTCTACGGACCCTGTTCGCAGCTCTGCTGCCGCAAGAACACCCCCACCCGCTTCTCGATCCCTGTACCCGCAACAATTCCGCTGTCTATTTCCTGAAATTTAATTATTAACGGCGGACTGCTCAAAGCGAAGAAGGCGGCATAAAGCCCTCCCTACGTGGTTTAAGTCAACTTCGTCGATTTTCGTTCCAGAGTAGAAAGCTATGGCGGGAACGTAAGAGATTTATCTTTCGGCAAAACCCAGAGCGTTACCACCCGCGTCTTGCGGCTTTTGTCGGCATCCGAAGCCGAGGGCATCGGAGAGAACGGACTGACCGCAACATTCACGGCGATGGAACTGCCATTCCGTGGTGCGCTGGCGTCCATTATCTTGTAGCTCTTCACCGGGCCGTAGTAGCCATCGGTGCCCCAGTCAGCGAGGAAATCGCTCATTCGGTAACTCGAGGAGGGCTTCCAAAGATCGTAAGCTTTGCTGGTATCGCCGGCCACCAGCGCATCGAAAAAGTGTGCCGTCGCTTTTTTCTCAGGGTAATAGCGGAATGTGAACCAAAGGACCACGGCCGCGGTAAAAACCAACGCGACCACGGTGAAGGCCATGACACGCGACTTTTGCGGTTTATCAACCGGCGGTTCCAACAGCGACATTCCGTTAGCTCCCGGCAAGTGGCTCACAGCGCAGCTCCCACAGGCGCCGCCTGAAAATGGTACAGGAGCAGGCGGACTCCTGCAAAGATTCTATTTAGTTAGACGCCACTTTTTGGGAATTGGTTCCCCTGGGCAGAACCGCTCGCGCGCAGAGGCGCCGCGACTATCCGGCGAGGGCGCCGCCCGGCCCGTCTGGCAGATCGATGGCGTATTTGGTGCGCGCTTTTTCCCGATGCATTTCCAGCGCAAGTTCGATCAGCTTGTCGATCAATTCGCGGAAGGGAATTCCAGAAGCTTCCCACATTTTTGGGTACATGCTGATGGAGGTGAAGCCCGGAATCGTATTCACTTCGTTGAGGAACAATTTTCCGCTTTTTTTATCCAGGAAAAAATCCACGCGCGCCATTCCGGAAAGTTCCAGGGCCTGGAAGGCTTCGACGGCCATGGACTGAATCTTTTTCGCTTGCGGAGGTTTCAAGTCCGCGGGGATCAGCAATTGCGTGCCGTCTTCCAGATACTTTGCCGTGTAATCGTAAAATTCGCGATGCGGAACAATTTCGCCGGGCACCGATGCCTGTGGCTGATGATTTCCCAGCACAGAGACTTCAATTTCCCTTGCGCTTACCGCCGATTCCACCAGAATTTTCATTCCGAATTCACACGCAAGATTCAGGGCGGGCGCGAGTTCTTCGGCGTTGTGCGCCTTGGTCATCCCGACGGAAGAGCCCAGTGCGGCCGGCTTCACGAATAATGGATATTCGAGTTTGGCCTCAATTTCAGCTTGTACCGCGGCGGGTTCCTTCTCCCAGCGGGAGCGCTGCACGGTGACCCAGGGAACCACGGGAATGCCGGCGGCCTGGCATAACCGCTTCGAAACGTCTTTGTCCATGCCAATCGCGGAACCCAGCACACCGGCGCCGACAAACGGAAGATTTGCGAGCTCCAGCATCCCCTGAATGGTGCCGTCTTCGCCAAACGTGCCGTGCATTACCGGGAAGATCACGTCAAATCGCTGCGCGCCCGCGCCGCGGTCCAGCGGCACGACGGCGGCTTCGGTGGGGTCGGCGGTGAGCATTACTCGGCGCCCGCTCCTCAGAATATCCGGCAAGAGCTTTGCCGCGCCTTCGCCCACGAGCCAGTGGCCATCCTTGGTGATGCCAATGGGGACTGCTTCATATTTGTCTGGATCCATCCCGCGAATCACTGACGCGGCGGAGGCCAGAGACACTTCATGTTCGCCGGAGCGGCCGCCAAAGAGCACGCCAACGCGGAGTCGCTTCTTCTTGTCTGGGGTCACGTATCGTTCCTGTCTTGCTGGGCCGAGGAAGCAGATGTTTGAATGCCGAATTCAGTTATAAAGGGAAACGCGGAAAAAGGGAAAAGGGAGTCTCCGGGAGGTTGCTTCACCGGCAACGGCGAAGATTAGGGCGAGCCGAACCGGGGATTGGAACGTCCAATCCAAGGAACAAAACGGCGTCGACGGGCGTAACTACTCACATGAAAAACTCGAACTACAGGCTGCTCCGTGCGGTCGGTTTGCAGCTATTGGCGCGCACCCTTTTGGGTTTCGGGTTGGCGGCGGGGCTGGCTGCGGCGCAATCAAAAGGGAAATCAGGGAGCGTTATCGCGATTGTGCACGTCAACGTGATTCCGATGAATCGCGAAGTAGTGCTGTGCGATCAGACAGTTTTGGTCGCTGATGGAAAAATTCAAGAGGTAGGGCCAGCGGCCTCAATTGCGATCCCGGCGGGCACACGAAAAATTGATGGGCAAGGCAAATACCTGATTCCTGGACTGACGGATTCGCACGTTCATCTGCAAACGCCCATCGAGTTCGCTGTATTTCTGGCGAACGGAGTTACGACGGTTTACAACCTGGATGGTCGCCCGGCTCATCTGGCTTGGAGGAAGCAAATTGCGGAGGGTGAAATGATGGGTCCGCGGATTTTTTCAACCGGGCCAATCTTTTTTCAGGCGGCGACCGCGGAAGAAGCGGTAAGGAAGGTCGACGAACAGGCGACGTTGGGATACGACGGCGTGAAGGTTTACAACGGAGTTTCCAAGGAAGCCTATGGGCCGCTGATCGCCGAGGCGAAAGCTAAGAACATGCTGTTGATGGGGCACGTGGCGCGGAAGCCGGATTTTGAGGCCACGCTGGATGCCGGGCAATCGATCGCGCATCTGGAGGAGTATACCTATACCTTTTTTAATCCGAGACGCGATGATGACGATAAGCACATCGTTTACGACGAAAACAAAATTCCGGAAGCGGTCAGTCTGACGGTGAAGGCCGGAATTTTTGTAACGCCGACCCTGGCCAATTACGCCACCATCGTGCAGCAGGCTACGGATCTTGCCGAGTTCTTGAAGACTCCGGAATTGCGTTATGACTCGCCGTGGATTCGCGCCAGTTTTCAGCCAGACATTGACCGGTACAAGAACGGTTTCAAGCCCGATGCTTATCCGCGACTGCGCGCTTCGCTGGCGTTGCAACGGAAGCTGATGAAAGCGTTGGAGGATGCGGGCGTCCCGATCTTGAGCGGCACCGATGCAAGCGACGTCGGGCCCGTGGCGGGATTTGGCTTGCACCAGGAACTGCAAGAGTTTGTAAACGACGGATTCACCCCATACCAGGCCTTGCGTACCGCGACGGTAAATCCCGCCCGTTATTTCCGGCAAAGCAACCAGTGGGGAACCATTGAGACGGGTAAACGCGCGGACATGGTCTTGCTCGACGTCAATCCTCTGGAAAACATCGGCAATACCACGAAAATCGCCGGCGTGGTGTTGCAGGGGAAGTGGATCGAACAATCGAAATTGCAAGCCGATCTGGCGGGCGTGCCAGCGGCGTATGAGGCGCGCATTCAGGAAATGGAGTCATTGCTGGAAAAGGACCCCTCAAGAGCCGAAGCGCTGATGACCGAGATCGATCCTTTCGGCAGCATTGCCGCCAGCGCGCTGGAACGCATCGCGGGTGGAAAAGACGCGAAATCGGTGGAGACGACGCTCCGGCAGATTCGCCGCAAGCTTCCAAATTCCAACGCGGTGTCCGAACCGGCGATCAATACGCTGGGCTACCAGTTGTTTCGCAAACAGAAGAACGCGCAGGCGATCGCCGTGCTCCATTTGAATACGCAGGAATTTCCGAAATCGGCAAACACCTGGGATAGCCTGGGTGAAGTGTTGTTGAAGTCGGGCGACGTGCCTGGAGGGGTAGCCAACTACAAAAAGGCGCTGGAAGTGGATCCGAACTACCCGAATGCGGCGGTGGCGCGAAAGATTGTTGCTGAACACTAAATGGTTACGAAAGAGCCTTGGACCGGATAGCTGCTAGAGGATTTTCTTGCCAAGCGCGGAGAGAACGAGTTCGACGCCGAGCAATGCCGTGCGGTTGTGCTCGTCAATGACGGGGTTAATCTCCACCACTTCCATGGAGACCATCGCTTCACTGTCCGCAATCATTTCCATGGCCAGGTGGGCCTCGCGATAGGTAACGCCGCCGCGCACGGGGGTGCCAACTCCAGGCGCGTCGCTGGGATCCACGAAATCCATGTCCAGGCTGACGGCGATGCCGTCCGTATCGTCCATTGCGAATTTTAGGGCATCGGCCATCACTTCGCGCATGCCGCGCTCGTCGATATCCCGCATGGTGAAAGCCTTCACACCCAACTTTTTGATGAACTTCTTTTCGTGGGAATCCAGATCGCGCACGCCGACCAGAACCACATTTTGCGGCTCAACTTTCGGTTTGAATCCGCACATATCGTAAAGCTCGGGAACTCCGTAGCCTAAGATGCAGGCTAATGGCATGCCGTGAACGTTTCCCGAAGGCGAGGTCTCGGGCGAGTTCATGTCGCTGTGGGCGTCCAGCCAGATGCAGCCAATCTGCTTCCTTTCCTTTTTGAAATGAGCCGCGACGCCGCTGACCGAACCCGCGGCGATCGAATGGTCTCCTCCTAGCACCAACGGGAGAAACCCGTCCTCGATGGCCTTCTGAACCGCCTCTCCGAGATCTTTGCAGGCGTCTGTGATCTCTTCAACGTATTTAGCGCGCTTTTCTCCCACCGGCATCTCTTCCGGCTGCTTCACGGAGATGTTGCCGATGTCTTCCACCTGCACCCCCAACTGCTTGATGCGCGCCTGCAGTCCAGCCACGCGCAATGCGGAGGGGCCCATGTCCACGCCGCGGCGGCTGGCGCCGAGGTCCATGGGTACGCCAATGATGCGAATTTTTTGAGGCATGAAAGGGCTCCGTTACTTCTAACGATTGGCTTGTGGCCGGCTGCTGGCGCCACTGGAGACGAAGAAGCACCGGCCACTGGTCACCATTCGCCAGTCAAATAGGTTAAGCCTAAGAACGATTTAGTGGAACAGCCGGGATGGCGCTGCAACTACCCCGAGCTAAGGATATACCCGATAAATCATCCGTGGGAAGGGAATGACCTCTCGGATGTGCTCGGTGCCACAGATCCATGCCACGGTGCGTTCCAAGCCCATGCCGAATCCGGCGTGGGGGACGCTGCCATAGCGCCGCAGGTCCAGGTACCACTGGAAAGATGCTTCTGGTAAGTTGTGCTCTTTCAATCGTTGAACCAGCAGATCGTATTCGTGGATGCGCTGGCTGCCGCCGATGATTTCTCCATAACCCTCTGGGGCAAGCATGTCAAAGGAAAGTGCCAAATCGGGACGCTCCGTATCTGGTTGCATATAAAAGGCTTTAATCGCTGTCGGGTAGTGATGGACCATCACCGGCCGGTCAAAGCTGCTGGAGATGATGGTCTCCTCGTCGCCGCCGAAGTCGTCGCCGAATTTGGCGGGATTGCCGTTTTTCTGGAGCACGCCAATCGCTTCCTCATAGGTGATCCGCGGGAAGGGCGGCTTGATGTTCTCGAGCTTCTTGACGTCGCGCTTGAGAACTTCTAACTCGCGCGGCTTCTTCTTCACCACGCCTTGGACAATGGCGCTGACGAGACCCTCACCGAGGTCCATCATGTCTGGCAATTCGGCATAGGCCGCTTCCGGTTCCAGCATCCAGAATTCTGTAAGGTGACGCCGGGTTTTGGATTTTTCCGCTCGAAAGGTCGGGCCAAAGGTATAGACCTTTCCCAGCGCCATGGCAGTGGCTTCGATATAGAGCTGGCCGCTTTGCGTGAGGTACGCCTTCTGGTCGTCAATGTAATTCACTTCGAATAGCGTGCTGGTGCCTTCGCAGGCGGCCGGTGTGAACATAGGCGCGTCGGTGAGTGTGTAGCCCTGCGAGTCCATGAAATCGCGGGCGGAACGAATCGCCTCGGCACGGATGCGCAGAATCGCAGCTTGGCGCGGCGTGCGAATCCAAAGGTGTCGCTGGTCCAGCAGGAAATCCACGCCATGCTCTTTCAACTGGATGGGGAAGGGTGTGGCTTCGGCAACTTTCTGCACGATTTTTATCTGGGTGACACCCAATTCATAGCCGCCGGGGGCCCGCTGCTCGGCGCGAATATTGCCCGTGACGATTACGCTGGACTCCTGCGTGAGTCCCTTCAACGCGGCGAAGGCTTCCGGATTTTCCTTCAGCGAGCAGACGCCCTGGATGATGCCGGTGCCATCGCGAAATATAGGGAAAACAAGCTTGCCGGATTCGCGAATGTTGTAGAGCCAGCCGCGAATGGTTACTTCCTGGCCGTCGTATTTGCCTGCGTTTTCAATGCTGATCGTGGTCATGGTGAGCGTCTCTGTGAAAACTCCAAACAATTAGTTTAGCAGAGACCTTGAATGATTGATGGTTAAGGAGGCGCCGTAAAACCGCGCCCATCCTAAAGCGTTTGCAAGTCCTCTTCGAGGCGGTCGAGAGCCTTTGCTCCCGCCGATATTTGTTCTAGTAGGCTGGGGGCATCCGGTCCGGTCTTTTCCTTCAACTCCAGTGTCAGGGGAATTTCTCCGCCCGGCAGCGAGCGTAACAGCTTCAGCGCTGCCGGCCAATTTATGGAGCCGTGGTAGGGTGGAAGGTGCGCGTCTTTGTCTCCCAGATTGTCGTGGATGTGGGCGCTGACGATGCGCTCCCGCATGGCCGCAAAACTTGCCGCGACGCGTCCCTCTTCTGGGCCATCCGCTAGATGCGCATGTCCGATATCGAAGTTGAAGCGCAATCCGGTCAGCCGGGTCTCCTCCACAAACGAACGCAAATAAGCCGGCTCCCCCATTTCGCTGGTGGTGTTTTCCACGCAGATGGTGACGCCCGCGTGCTTGGCATGAAGTACCAGGTGCTCCAGCGAACTGAACGCGGCATCGCGCTTTCGTGGATCGGCAGCGTCGCGGTGGCCGCCCATATGCAAAATCATTCTCGCAAATGGCAAGTCTCCGGCCAGGTCAATCGCGCGCTTTAGTTCATCCATAGCTTCGATGCGGCGCACGCGCTCCACTTCGGTGATGGAAAGCGGTGTGTCCCCTTCTCGATTGGGGCCGAAGTCACGGCTGGTGGGTGCGTGCAGCGATGCCAGTTGCAGCCGGTTGTCGGCCAGCAACTGCCCCAGGGTGCGCACATCCACTTTGCTGGTGTAGTCGAAATGGCCACGGCTGGCGAATAGCTCTATGGCCTGGAATCCGTGGGCGCGGATTTCGGCAAGAAGCTCCGGGGTGAGGGTCTTGGATACAAAGAGGTAGGTCGAAAGGATTCTTTGCATGGTCTACAGTTTATCGCGGCGCAATGTGTAGCTCATCCCTTTAGGAATGAGGGTGTCCAAAGCGGCGGCACAATCGGCTCGCTCACAGTGATCCGCAGAGCTCTCTCAGTATCCAACAGCGGACCCGTTATCTCTCGGGTCGGCGGCTCCGCAACGCTCGCCCGTTTTGGCGTCAATGCCAATCGCATTCACCAGGCCGATATGCCCCCGGCGTTTCACTGTGTAGCCCCGCGCCTTCATCTGCTCTTCCATTTCGGGCGAAAACAGTTTTTCCATCAACACCACGTCCGGAAGCCATTGGTGATGGAATCGGGGCGCGTTGATTGCGGTTTGGGCATCCATGCCCAGACGCATCCAGTTCAACACCGTCAACAAGGTGGCAGAAATAATCGTCGGTCCACCCGGTGAGCCAGTCACAAAGCTGAGTTGCCCATCGCGCAGCACAATCGTTGGCGTCATCGAGCTTAACGGACGTTTCCCCGGGGCAATGGTGTTTCCTTCGGATTGAATCAGACCAAACAGTGCGTTCGGTACGCCGGGCTGGGTCGTGAAGTCGTCCATCTCGTCATTCAGCAGGAAGCCCGCGGAAGAAGTGACGTGGGAGCCAAAGCTGTCGTTCAGCGTGGTAGTGCTCGCCACCGCGTTGCCTGTGGCATCCACAACCGAGAAGTGCGTGGTATGCGGCCCCTCGCCCAGGCTGACAATGGTATTCGGCGGGGGGCTGGCGCCGGCTTCATAGCTGCACTCATGTGGATTTCCGGCCTTGACCATCGTGCTGGGCGTTGCGCGATAGGGGTCAATGGTCGCCAGCAATTCCTGCGCGTAACAGGGAGCTATCAGCCCAGCCACGGGAACGCTTGAGTAATCGGGATCCGCCAGGTAGGTGGCGCGATCTGCGAACACGCGGCGCATTACCTCTACCACCATGTGCACGCTTTGCGGATCTTCCCAGCCTTTCAGCTGGACCGTCTGCAACATATTCAGGGCTTCAATTTCCGCCACTCCGCCGGAGCTGGGCGGCGGGGGAGCAAGCACTTCCCACCTCTGCCCGTCAGAAGTGTAGGTGCCGTGCAAAATATTGCGAATTTTCGGCTGGTAGCGCGCCAGATCCTCCAGCGTAACCAGCCCGCCAAGCGCCGCCATATCTTGCGCCAGCATGTGCGCAGTTTCGCCCTGATAGAACTCCGCCGGACCGTTCTTCGCAATGCGTTTCAGCGTGGCGGCAAGCTGTGGCTGACGAAGCGTATCTCCGGGACGGAACATCTTCCCGTCATTCAAAAAAATGTGGCTGCTCATGGAAAACTGCTGGAGGCCCGGCTTTTCCTCGATAAAGTCCCGCGTGAGATTTTCGCTGACCGGGAAGCCCTGCTCCGCAAGCCGGATGGCCGGCTGCATCACGTCTGCAAGTTTCATCGTGCCATGAGTTTTCAGGACAAGGGCCAGACCCGCCACTGTGCCCGGAACAGCGACCGAGCGATAACCTATCGTCGCGGCCGCATTATCCAGTTTGCCGTCAGGCTTGATGTACATGTTTCGCGTGGCCTTGCCCGGTGCCTCTTCGCGGTAGTCGAAAAAATCGTTTTTCCCATTCGCCAGATGGACCATCATGAAGCCGCCGCCGCCAATGTTTCCCGCAGCGGGTTCCACTACTGCCAGCGCAAACGCTGTAGCCACGGCCGCATCCACGGCGTTGCCGCCGCGCTTGAGGATTTCCACGCCAGCTTCCGAAGCGAGCGGCTCGTCGGTGGCCACCATGCCATGTGCCGCGCGCACGGGCTGCCTTGGCCAATCTGCCGGAATATCCGGATGGTCGCGAAATTCCGCTGCGGCCTGGCCGCAAGCGGGTGATGAATAGATGGCGAGAAGAACCAGGGATGCGAGAAGAGGAATTATTTTTCGAGGCATGGCAAAGAATTGACACTAAGGGATTCAACCCAGCGCGTCAAGCGGAGCCGTGTCTCTGGAAATCGGTGTGGAACGGCGAAATTGCGCCCGTCTGCTTTTTTGCCAGTTAGGCCGTGGCTGCTTGCGCGGCCTGGGCGACGGGTGCTGCCGCCGTTGGCGTAACCGCCGCCTGCGGAGACTGCACTTGCGTAGGTTGACCCGCAGGATTGTTGAGCGTCACGCTCACTTCCTTAATTTGAAGGCTGAACGCGGAAAGAGTAGTTGTTGCGGATGTTCCGCCGTTCTGCGTGCCCTGATTGACGGTTTCCTGGACGCCCTTGAAGGAGATAGAAAGTTCGTTGAGCTGGAAGCCGGGAGCATTGGCCGGCGGTGGCGCAACTGCAGCAGTGGCCGGAGTTGCGGTCGCGGTGCTATTCGCAGCCGGAGTAGGCGTCGCAGCAGCATTCGGTGACGGAGCGGTCGTCCTGGGAGCGTTTTGGGTTTGAAACTGGGTGGCCAGAAGATTCAGCTGATTTTGCAGGTCCTGGAGGGCGTTTGGATCGAATTGCAGCAAGACGGAAGCGAACTGATCGAAGGCGGCGATCTCCGCGGCATTCAAACCAAGCGCGGAGAGCGAGGCGTTGAGGCCCTGGAGGTCCTGCTGAGTCTGCACCGTATTTGGGGCCGCGGCCGCGGTGGCGCCCTGTGGGGCCGCCGGTGTGGCTGTGATTGCCGCGCCAATCGCGGGCACAACTGCGCCGGCGGCGGTATTCTGCGGAACCACGGTCGCTGCCGCCGGGTTCGTTGCGGCAAGAACCGGAACAGCGGCAGCGGCTGGAGTTACTCCTGTGCTTACCGCGGTGTTGCCGCCGGTTGCTGCCGCGGCCGGTGAGGTTGCTGCTGTCGCGGTGTTGCCACCGGAAGATTGTATGTTCACGGCGGTGAAACGCAGGTTTTCCACCTGCAAGATTCCAGTCTCTCCGGCCGCATTCCCGTCAGCGGTATCGGCGGAACGCGTGAAGCGATCGCCAAACTCCGTCTGATTATTCTGTCCTTGGGTGGCTCGTTGGGCGGGCTTGCTCTTGCCCTGGTTTCCCTGATCCTGGCCGAGATTCCCGTTTAGCAAGCGTTCTGCAATCTGGACGATGGACGAAATGCTCATGGTATCCCCCTGAATCGTGAAACCTGTCCGGCGAGAAGGGGAGATGGGAGTCGCGGCGGTCCCAGCGCAATCAACGGAGCTATCGGCCGCGGCGCGAGAAACTTTAGGCGATCCTGAAAAAATTTGTGGTGATTGCAGGAAGTTTCAACAAGAAAAGGATTTCTTAATGAGAACCTACGAAGTTCGGTCCCGGCGACGCAACGACTAGCTCTCGAGAAAATCTACCTCAGGGGGCCCCGGAAGCAGGCCGGCCGCGGTACCACGCTCAATCAATTCCCTCACGGCCTTTTTGCCCTTTTCGCCGTATCCCAGCGTCCATTTATTCACATACATCCCGACGAATTTGTCGGCAAGCTCGGTGTCCATATCCCGGGCGAACTGCATCGCGTAGTTCAATGCTTCCTCGCGATGCTCCAATCCATAAGAAACGCTGTCGCGAATGGTTTTAGAAATCAGCCGGCCCATATCGGGGCCAAGCGCACGGCGCACGGCGTTGCCGCCCAGGGGCAGGGGAAGATTCGTAAGTTCCTGCCACCAGATCCCGAGATCCACTACCTTATGCAGACCCAATTGAGGGAAGAAGAGCTGTCCTTCATGAATCAACAGTCCAGCCTCAACCACTTCATTCTTCACTGCCTCAATAATTTTGTCGAAGGGCATCACCACGGCTTCAAATTCCGGCTGGTAAAGCTTCAGGGAAAGATAAGCCGAGGTTTTCAGTCCAGGCACGCCGATGCGCTTGCCCTTCAGGTCTTGCGGCCGAAGCGACTTCGTGGAGACGACGATCGGGCCATAGCCTTCGCCGAAGCTCGCCCCGCAATCCAGAAGGATGTACTTATCGCGCAGCGAGGGATAAGCGGCGAAGCTCACCGCGGTGACGTCATAGGTCTCCGTCAGCGCTGCCTCATTGAGGCTCTGGATATCGGACAAGATGTGTGTGTATTTGTAGCCCGGGGTGGCCAGTTTGTGGGTGGCCAGAGCGTAAAACATAAAGGCATCGTCGGAATCGGGTGAGTGCGCCAGTTTGATCTCGCGCGTCTCTTTTCCGGTTTTGGATGCCACTTGTCGTGCGGCCATGAGTTCTGCTTCCTCTGACCCGGAAGGACGCCCGCGGAGTAGACTCAACCTTCGGTTCATTCTTGCGGGACGAATGAAAGGAAGGTCAACTGACTTCGGAACTTGCGTGGCTTGCGGCCGGGTTTACGTGTGCAAACCAAAGCCTAACATACCCGCCCGCCACGGACAAAGCTGTTGACCACCGGCTAGCCAGCGGATACAAGATGCGCGATCGCGTCCTCGAAGGTGACTCTGCCATCCAAATAGGGCTGCCAGTAAACATCCAGCAACCGCAAATAGTCGCCCCAGCCACGTTGCTGGAATTTCTGGCTCACATCCAGCGGCGTGGATGAGGGTTTCATTTTCAGGGGACCGCTCGCGACGCCCGGCATTGCTTGCACCGATTGGTCTGACAGGATCGGACGCAGGACTTCGCTAGTGGTGAAGAGGATCAACGCATGCCAAAGATCGCGAGGGATGGGTTTATCCCGCTGGCGGGATTCGCGGGCGATGGCGTCCTCCACCGGGAAGGCAATGCCGTGCGAGGCTTCCTGGAAAAGTACAGCAAGCGCGTCGGTGCCTTGATTGCGAGCGTCGGAGCTTGAAATGGTTACCAGCAGCGGGTCCAAGGTGGTGAAAGCGCCTCCGGAACCCGCGAACTCGCAGACTTCCACTCGTATTTTGTCCTTCGGCCATGTGGACTGGTAAATTTCCGCAAGGCGCTGTGAAATACCAACGCCCTGTTCGCGGACCAGAGGCGCCACGCGTGCCACCCAGCGGCGGTTCGTGCGGTCCTGGTCTGCCCACCAGTGGTTCTTATAAATAGGCGCCGCCGCTTCCAGGATCACGCCGATATTCCCCGGCAGACCCGCATCGCACGCACGCTTCTTTTTTCCGAGCAGTTCATTGCAATCTTCGAAATCGCCCAACTGATCCTTGAGCAGGATTAAATCCAGGTTCACCTGAGGATCCTTACCCGCGTAATTGGATCGGTAATAGGAAATGGCTTCATCCCACGTCTTTTGTTCCGTGGCCGTCAGCGAAATGGGGGTCTGCTTCAGCACCGGCGTGACGCTTTTTGTTGCGGAAGCCCTTGCCTCCGGCGTGGATTCCCGCAATCTGGCCTGGTAATAGAGGAACTGGTGCAAATTCACCCAGAAGCCGCTGTGAAACTCAAACACAGGAAGCGAGCCCATGCCGGAGTCCACTTCCTGCGCGCGGCCGAGCGGAGCCAGACTCGCCAGAACGATCAGCAGGATAGCCAACAACGCGAGGCGAGGCAGCAAGGTTTGCATAGGCGAAGCGGAATAGTAGCGCACTTCCAGCCGCCTACAAATTGTGACTTTTCCGTGCTCAGAACTCGGCGCCGGATTCTGCAAGCCAGCGCTCCAGCCGCGCGCGCTGTTCGGTTTCCACTGTGACGAAAATGATTCCCATGCCGAGCCCCGGGCTGACGTAAACGATTCGGCCCAGCGCTTCGAATATTTCGTCATGGTGGGTGAGCCGTATGCGAACCTGGGAGTCCTTCGGGAGGGGATTCATGTCCGCAGTTCGCGCGGCCAATTTTGCTCTCTGGGGAAGTTCCACCACTTCTGCCGAAAGCACCATCGCAATTCGCGGAGCGGCTCGCCGCTCCACAGCAACATTCGCCACGATTCTCTCCTGGCTTCGAATCACAACCTGCTTGCAGGAGAGAGAGCTTCCGGGCAGACAATTCTTCCGCCGGAGTATTCGTGGATGAACCCATGCCTATTTTTGCGCGAGAAGTCGCTCCGGGCAATGGACTTTCTAAATGGTGGGCGAAATGGTCACCAGTGCGGTTCCGCACCCGGCGGATCGCCTTCCGTCAACTTTGGATCCACGGAACTACCGATCGACCCGTTATGATCCCCGGCGTGCAGCACACCCGTCGAATCATAAAAAAAAGATCGCTGCCCCGTGCGCCCATATTCGCTGGGAATCGCCGCCACCTCATACTTCGCAGGCGCGCCCGAATTGTTCGCTCCCACGATGACGTACCGGTAGGCGTAGCCGTCTTTACGCCCCGTGGCCAGTTCTTTGTCCACGAGCCCTGCGGAATCAGGCTTGGGCGTTCCGCCGGGCGCCGGACCTAGCGCCTTCAGTGAATCCGGTAGCCTTGTATAGGTCTTGCGGTAGGCCTCGATGGCCTCGACCAGGTTTTTCATCGCGGCGATGGCCGCTTGTTCATTGGACTTGATCTCAGCACGGTCCCATTCCTTTTCCAGCGAAGGCAAATCCAGGAACAACAGTCCAAGGGAGAGAATTTTCCATTGGCCATCCTCGCGCACCATACCCATGATCACGTGATGCGCGGAGACTCCGGCCGTATCAGTGGAGTCTTTCACCGTCAAGGGGATGAAAGCCAAATTGTCGCGCAGTTCGGGCTTTTCCATCTGCATTGAGGTGGTTACTTCGGCGGTGGCGCAGAGAACGTCCAGCCGCCCCGCCGGGTCGCCCTGCGTACTCGGCTTTCCCGGTTTGTCGAGCAGCACGAAACGCTTCAGCAGCGTTTCCCGCGCGGGCGGGGTCATGCGCGAAAACGCTTCCGCGTTGCGCGCCGTCAGCGTCCGCACGAAATCCGTGGGATTCTGCGAACAGGCTGCCACGAGCGCGTCTCTCAACGCGATGGCCGGATCATTTCCGGCCGGTGCTTGCGCCGGCAGGGTAGCGCAAGTTACCAGAAGCACGGCTGCCAACCAGCCCGGCCGCCGGCTTTCTGACGCCACGCGCAATTTTCGCCTCGCGCGCACTAATCCTTTGCCCCTTGCAGAATCGCCGCCAGGTTTTGTGTGAACGCTGAACGCGGCATCACTTCCGTGCAGCCAGCTGCACGCGCCTGCGCGGCCAGCTCCGTCTGCACGTGCGAGAGAAATGCCACCACGCGCATCTCTTTCTGAGTTGCCAGCACGCGCTCGATGGTTGCCACCGGCTGGTTCCGCGAGTTCAAATCCACGATCACCAGTTTTGTGGGCGGCTCCAGCAGATTCAGCAACGCATCCGCGCTGCCCGCAACCTTGAATTCCAATCCAAGATGCTTGGCCGTCTCCGCCACTTTCATCTGGAAAAACAAATCATCGATCAGGGCTGCCACTCGACCCATGCGCTTTCTCCTTGTCGCGGCGGCCGGAATTTCCAAGCTTTGCCGTGTGGCCCGCACACGATACAATCAGCCTGCCCCCCAACGCTTTGTGATGCAAGCCATTTCGCCAGCTTCGACTCTGCAACCGCCCGTCGCACTGTTGGAAAAGACGCCGGCGATCCTTGAACTATTGCTCCACGATGTCCCCGAGGAGATCCTCGACTGGAAGCCCTCGGAGGATCGCTGGTCCATCCGGCAAGTCCTCGCGCATCTTCTGGAGATCGAACAGCTCTATGCCGACCGGGCAAAGCGCATCGTAGTGGATGAAACCCCCACGCTTAGCAGCTATATTCCGTCTGATGAAGAGAAAATTCGCATGAGGACAGCCCGTCAGCACCTCGCGGACTTCATCGCCGCGCGCCGGGCTCATATTTTCTTCTGGCATTCCATTCCGTCTGGTGCTGCCCGCCGCACTGCCGTGCATCCGGAGATGGGTGTGATCACGCTCTTGCAACTGCTGAATGAGCTGGCCAATCATGATCTGGGCCACTTGCGCCAGATTTCCGAAATCTATCGTGCCAAGGCCTTTTATCCGCTTGCCGGGCCATTCCAGCGTTATTCGAGTCCAAAACCATGAGCGATCACCCAGAAGACCTGCTCTTATCCGCCGCGCGGGCCCTCGACGTGACGTTTTACTCGCGTCCTGGCTGCCATCTCTGTGAAGCCGCGAAGGCCGCCATTGATCCCTTGCTGCTGGAATTCGGCGCGGCGCTTCGCGAAGTGAATATTGACGGCGACGCGGTGCTTGCCGAGCGCTATGCCTGGGACATTCCCGTGATCTTCATTGGTGGCCGGAAGGCTGCCAAGCATCGCGTCAACGTGAAGCAATTTCGCAGGCAATTGCAGGAAGCAAAAGAAGGCGTGGCGCCACCCGCGCGAGCGAAAGCCCGCAAAACTGGAGCGTAGCCTCCATTTCATAAAGAGATTGAGGCAAGAAACGGCGTGGGCTTTGCAAGATGCGGTTGCAGATTATGGAATGACTTCTAGTGGCTCTCGCCGGCGACGTGGACGCCAACGGTATCATCGGGCACGTCGCCCTTGCGACCCTTCACCCGGTCGTACACGCTGACCTGGCTTACGGATCCCAGCGCTTCGTTGTAAAAGGTGGGCACTCCCAGGGCGGTGCGTAACTCTTCATTGAACTTCCGCAGATTCGCCAGGTGAGTGGCCAGCGCCGGAACTTTCAGCCCTTCATCGGTCAATAAAAATTTCTGGTAGCCAGCGTCCCACAGCCGCGTGAATTGCCCCTTCAGCATGATCGTCGGCAGCACCGTCATGCGAAACCTGGCATCCGGGTCTTGACGGAACTCCGCACCGCAGCCGTATTTTTCCACGCGGACGACGCCGCGTGTGCTGCCTACGCCAAAACCCAGCGCGGCCAAGCTGTCCATCGCCTTCTTCTCAAACCGTTCGTTTACATTCCACATGGCTGCATCAGAGTACGATTTCAGTTCAGTTCTGTAAAGTGCTGCGAGTATTGACCGGCGAGAGTGCTCCTTTCCTGATTAAGCTATCCCGCGTAAAATGGTTTTGGGGAAAAACACCATGTCTACCAAATTGCAGCCGTTGACCGGCCGGCCGCCGGCAGCGAGCCTTACCAACGAAGAGATTCTCCGCTACAGCCGTCATCTGATCATGCCCGAGGTGGGCATGGAGGGTCAGCTGAAGCTGAAAGCCGCCAAAGTTCTGCTGATAGGGACTGGCGGCCTCGGCGCTCCCCTTGGGCTATACCTGACGGCCGCCGGTGTTGGGAAAATCGGCCTAGTGGATTTCGACGTCGTGGACTTCACCAATCTCCAGCGCCAGATCACGTTTGGCACCAGCGATGTCGGCAAGCCAAAAACCGCTGCCGCGCAAGCGCGCCTGAGCAATCTGAATCCGGATATCGAAATCACCACCTATGAAACCAGGCTCACCAGCGAAAACGCCTTGGAGCTCTTTAAGGATTACGACATTGTGGTGGACGGCACCGACAATTTTCCCACGCGCTACCTGGTGAACGACGCCTGCGTGCTCCTCGGCAAGCCCAACGTCTACGGCTCCATTTTCCGTTTTGAAGGTCAGGTCACCGTCTTCGGCATGCCTGACGGGCCCTGTTATCGGTGCTTGTATCCGGAGCCGCCTCCGCCGGGCCTTGTTCCTTCGTGCGCGGAAGGCGGCGTACTCGGCGTGCTGCCTGGTATCATCGGGTCGCTGCAGGCGATGGAGACGATCAAGCTCATCCTTGGCCGCGGTGATTCGCTGGAAGGGCGGCTGGTGCTCTTCGACGCGCTGGCCATGAAGTTCCGCGAGCTGAAACTGCGCAAGAACGCCGGCTGTCCGGTTTGCGGCACCAATCGCACCATTCACAGCCTGATTGATTACGACGAATTCTGCGGAATCCGCGGCGAAGAGGAGCCGGAAAGCAATCTTCACGTCCCAGAGATAACGCCCCGCGAATTGAAGCAGCGCCTCGATAAGGGGGACGATCTCTTCATCCTGGATGTTCGCGAACCTCACGAATTCCAGATCTGCAATTTGAACGGGCACTTGATTCCACTGGGCGAATTGCCGCGCCGCGTGCACGAGTTGGATTCTTCCCACGAAATCGTGGCCCATTGCCGCAGCGGCAAGCGCTCCGCCGAAGCCGTGGATTTTCTCCGCAAGGCTGGATTCCGCAAGATTCACAATTTGCGCGGCGGCATTCTGGCGTGGTCCACGGAAGTGGATCCTTCCGTTCCTCGCTACTAACGACCCACCGGCGCCGATAAATCGCCCAGGGTGCGCTCTCTTACCTGGTAATGGTAATGCTTGTTATTCCGCGGTCGTGCCGCTATCTTAGCTTCGGACTTAATTCGTAGAGCAAGCATCGCAAACGGAGGATTCCTTGGCAGGCACAAAAGTCACCGTATTCACAAACGGCCCCTTGCGGGTTGAAGGCGATTTCACTGTAGTGGATCAAGAAGGCAAGGAATTTGGCCTGGGTGGGCGCAGCGCAATCACCTTTTGCCGGTGCGGGCATACCGGCAACTCCCCTTTTTGCGACGGAACCCACAAGCGCCAGAGTTTTGTTTCTCCCGTGGAAGCCCGCGATTTACCCCCAAAAGCCTGAGAAACGCTGACTCAGCACAAGATGAGACTGTCTCAGCATGAGACTTTGCCCACATTCGGCACTAAGTTGTTTAAACCCCTGCTAACTCTCTGGATACATTCACGATAGTGTTCCAAATAAGGCCTGAGACGCAGCCAAAATGTGTCTCGGCCCGAGTCTCAGTCCACTCCGCCGTATTTTTGTTGTTTATTATTCCCATCCTTTTCAACAGCTTATAGACCCCTTAGCAGACGCCAGAAAGGGCACGGACGTGCTATTTCAGGCTGTGACCGGGTTTCTCCGGCATTTGGGGGTTGTTTTGGGCGTTTGGACGAACATCACGGGGTTCTTCCACAAAGATCGCGGGCACCTGCCTGCGATCGCTTTTGGAATCCTCGGCGCCCTGTACCTCAGTGTGGTGTTCTACTCGCGTCAGTCGAACCTCGTTGGGAGTCCCACAACCTATCTGTTTTTGGAAGTAGGCGGCTCGTTGCTTTGCTTCTGCTACGCGGCGAATGCGCTGGTCCGTTTCCGCGGCACACACGACCGTATCGCGCTGATCCTGGCGTTCGGTTTTGTACTTTCCGGAATGATCGAGACGATCGGCTACTTCGGTCTGAACAATCTTTTACGGACCGGCGCTGTTGCGCTGACTCACGTGCCGATGGGGTGGATGGTTGGCCGCACGTTGCTGGCGGTGCTCCTGCTCGCTGCCCTTGCCGTGGAACGTTTTCTGCCGGTTGCGCGGCAGCCTAGCCGCGAAACGGCTGGCGCCTTATTCGTAGTGGCCGCCGCCGCGTACATCACCAGCGCGGCATTCATCGCCGCCCCAGCAACTCCGGTGGCACAGGCCGGCGCATTTTTCTCGCGCCCGTGGGAACTCCTTCCCGGCGGGCTTTTCGCCATGGCCGCATTGTTCTTCTATCACCGCTATCAAAAGGGGAAGAAGAACGAGAGCGATGCCTCGCTCTATGATTTCTCTTTGTTCCTGGTGGCGCTGCTGAATGCCGCGTGCCATGTTGCGGCGCTGTTTTCCCGCCGGCTGTTCGATGGACCATTCTTTTTTGCGGAGTTGAACAAGGTTGCGAGCTACGCCGTGATGCTTGGCGCCGCCTTGATCGATCAGGCCCGCTTGTTTGATCAGGTTCGAAACATGGCGGTTAGCGATCCCCTTACCGGTCTGGCCAACTATCGCCGCTTGCTTGCGGTAATCGAAGCGGAGCTGGATCGTTCGCGCCGTACGCGGCGGCCCTTCAGCATCGTGCTGCTGGATATGGACGGCCTGAAAGCCATTAACGACCGTTACGGCCATCTGGTCGGCAGCCGTTCGCTGGTTCGCCTGGGAAAAATCTTGAAGCATTACTCGCGCGCGATTGATACCCCGGCGCGTTATGGCGGAGACGAATTTGCGTTGGTGCTTCCCGAAGCGCCCAAGGAAATCGCGTCGCGCGTCGCCAGCCGTGTCCGCGAACGTTTGGCTCTTGAAAATGAGGAACCTGGTCTTTCGGTTAGCGCAGGCATCGCGGCCTATCCCGAAGACGGCGATTCCGCCGAAAAACTTCTCGGCGCAGCGGATCGCGCCCTGTACCGCATGAAGCATCGCGGCACGACTTTGAATTCCATCACGCGCATCGCGGCGTGCCTCTGAGGATGATGCAAATGCCGCCCCGCACCGAACATTCCTTTCCTCGCCGCGAAAATCGCATCCCGATGGAGATTCCCGTCGTGCTCGACGGACATCGGCATTTGCCCGGCACAGAAGCAACGTTTACGGAAAACGTCAGCGTGAAAGGCGCCCGCGTAGTCAGCTGGCGGCGCTGGGAGAAAGGCGCGGCCTTGAAGTTGGCGTCGCGCACCGGAGAATTTCGTTCTGAGGCTCGAGTGGCTTACTGCCAGCCTCTGCGTGGCGACGGCTACGCGGTGGGGGTGGAGTTCCTCGAAACTTCGGGGCGATGGGTAGTCGAATCTACAAATTAGCTTGACGAATTCCGGCAAGCGGACAGGAGGGAACTGCTGGAACATTCTTACAGGGAAACAATTACTAGCGCAAAGTTTGTAAGTCGAAGCGCCGCACAGGAGGTAAAGGACCTGTTCGGCGCTTTTGCTTTTTCCCCGCCTTTAATCTCCATTCTCGAACCTTTTCATTTCGGCGGTATACTCAAGGGCTGAAAACCGAAGTGTTATCCCGGAGGGACTTCGTTGAATATTCTCGTGACCGGCGCGGCCGGATACATCGGAAGCATCTGCTCGGAAATTCTGCTAGCGCGGGGTCACCAGGTGGTTGCGCTGGATAACCTGCAGGAAGGGCATCGTAGCGCCGTACCCCCGGCGGCTGCCTTCATACAGGCCGACCTTGCGGATCGCACGCAAATCGAAAAGACCTTTTCCGCGCACAAGATTGACGCGGTGATGCATTTTGCCGGAGAGGCACTGGTGGCCAAATCCGTTCGCGAACCCAGCACGTTTTATGCGGCCAATGTGGGCTGTGGCGTGAATTTGCTGGATGCCATGGTGCGGCACGGCGTGAATAAATTGATCTTCTCTTCCACCGCGGCCACCTATGGCGAACCGGAAATTGTGCCTATTCCCGAGGATCACAGGAAAGCTCCGATTAATCCGTATGGAAAATCCAAGCTGAGGTTTGAGGAGCTCCTCTCCGACTATCGCGGCTACACGGACCTGAAGTACGTCACCGTGCGTTATTTCAACGCCGCAGGCGCCAGTCAGGAGCGGGGCGAAAATCATCGCGTGGAAACCCACTTGATACCCCGCGTTCTGGATACCGCGTTGGGCAATTACCCCGAGATGGAAATTTTTGGTTTCGATTACCCCACGACGGATGGAACATGCGTGCGCGATTACATCCACGTTCTGGACATCGCCGATTCTCACGTGCTAGCGCTGGAACAGATTGATCGCGTGCCTGGAGAAGCCTTCAACGTAGGCACTACGAGCGGCTATTCCAATCTTCAGGTGGTACAGGCCGCGGAGCGCATCACTGGCCGAAAAGTGCCGCACCGGCTTTCGCCCCGGCGCCCAGGGGACCCGGCCACGCTAGTTGCCAGCAACGAAAAGCTGAAGCGCACGTTGGGCTGGCAGCCCAAGCACTCTTCCCTCGAAGAAATTATCCAATCCGCATGGGCCTGGCGCGGGAAATATCCTCACGGGTATCCCGACTAAGTCTGCGGCCGGAATTGCGCCGAAAATTCGGGGATGCAAATTGCTATTTAATGGAGGGATCTGTTTCCCGGCCGGCCTCTTGAACCAGCGCGCCGAGCTTTGAGTATTTAAGCCACACGGTATACGCCGCCACGCGCGCGATCACCCAGCCGCGATAACCGTCCAGAAATCCCGCTCCCAAAACGAAGCATCGAAACCAGGCCCATGGCGTTGCCAGCCATTTTGCCGCCCGCCAGTTGCGCCGGCCTTTGGAGTACATGGCCTTTGCGGCAAGCATGGAATAATCCTGGCTCTTTTCGCGCTGTTCCTTCAGATTCCGGACGGTGTAATGCAACAGGTCTCCGCGCAGGCGGCCTGGCTGTCCTTCGAACTGCAAGGATTCGTGGATGGCGCCAACAAAGCGAGCTTTTCGCCGGTCAAAAAGCCGTCGCTGCCAATCGGGATACCAGCGGGAGTGATGTATCCACGCGCCGAGAAACCAGGCGAGGCGGGCCATTTCATACACGGCGAATTCCGGTTCCCGGTATTTCCATTGGCGAAGCGAATCGCGAAGTTGCTCGCTTAATTCCTCGTCGGCGTCTAGCAGCAGGGTCCAGTCTCCGCTCGCTTGTGAAACGGCAAAATTTTTTTGTTCTGCGTAATCGGTCCAGGCCCGCGTCAACACGCGCGCACCGCAGGATTGCGCGATTTCCACCGTGCGATCCGTGCTTCCGGAATCGACCACCACGATTTCGTCGCCAATGCCTTCGACGGAGCGAAGTAGGCGCGGAAGATCGTGCGCTTCATTCAGGGTGATGACGCAAATGCTCAGCCGATTCATCTGTTTTCGGGGTGACGCCTCGCCCGCGCCAGTATCTCACAAGCGCTAACTTGCGCCAGGCCGCTTGGCGGAAGTCACTATGCCGTTTTATTTCGGCCGGAAGGTCATGCGAATCATGCTGCTGCCGATGCGAAACGCCGCGCCTTCCTGCAGCACGGCGGCGCGCGCCCGTTCGCCTTCGAAGAAAGTGCCGTTGGTGGAATCCAGGTCCTTCAGGTTGATAAAGCGCTCCCGGGTTTCCACAAGGCAGTGGTGCCGGGAGACTTCCGCATCTTCCAGTGCGATATCGGCTCCCTTGCGGCCGATCACCGTCCGCCCCTTGATCAGGGTAAAGCTCCTGCCGGACTCGGGGCCACTCTCGACGGTCAGAATCACGTCCACATCTTCGGGCAAGATCAGTCCTTCCTCGTCGGGGAGAAGCCGCAATCGTTGCGTGGAAGCATCGGCCCGCGCAAACGAGGGCATTGGAGAAATGACCACCGTCTGGTCTACGCTGCGTTTCACTTCAACAATCGTCGTCAAACCGCACTTCGTGCAGCGAAAACTTACCTTGGGATGCTTCGCCACAACCGCATCCTTCAACAGGTGCAGCTGGCCACAATGGATACATCCTGCCTGCATAGATTGAAATTACCACGGACAACGTGGTTGCTGGCCGTTACCTGCCGTTCGTTTGCCAGAAGGGTTACTTGTCCCGGACCTCTCCATTCGGCCAGTTATGCTACGATTAGAGTTTCCAACTCAGGCAGGAGAGCGCTAGTGTCCGAGCACATTTCACGCAAAGAATTGAAACAAGACAAGGTCCGCGAAACCATTGAACACGGCGCCGAGGCTGTTCTTTCCCACACTCGACTGGCTTCCATCGCCCTCCTGATCGCGATCGTGCTTCTCTCCGGCTACTTCGGCTGGAAAATCTATAACGACCGGCAGACGGCGCGTGCCCAGGCCGCGCTGGATGATGCCATGAAAGTATTCAATGCACCGCTTGCCCTGCCCGGCCAGCCGACTCTTCCTGGAGAGCTCACCTATGCCGATCCCACGCAGCGTTCCCAGGATGCGGAGGTGAAATTGACCGCCGTGGCCGCGAACTTTCCGGGCACGAAACCGGGCCGCCTCGCGCGCTATTATTCCGCTCTTTGCCTCATGGACATGGACAAGCTGAACCAGGCTTCCGAGGAACTGAAGAAGCTGGAGACAGGCTCTGACAAGGAACTTGCGGCGCTGGCCGATTTTCAAAAAGCGCTGATCGCCGAACGCACCGGCAAGAGCGACCAGGCCATTCAGATTCTCCGCGCGCTTGCCGTCTCTGGATCCATCCTTGTGCCCAAGCCCATGGTGCAGCTCGAACTAGCCGGCATCCTGCGGCAAACCAATCCCAAGGAAGCCGTCGCCTTGTACGAGCAGATCAAGAAGGACAACCCCAACACGGGTCTGGCGGATGAAGCCGACCGCGGTCTGGGAGCCATCGCACCGCAATCCTGAGTACGGCTGCTCCTGCCCGCCGCCCGGAGGTTTCGTCAATCGAAACGCTTCGCAATCTCGCCCCTTGGTCCGTGGACGCGGCGGCCTCTCGCGGGCGCCGTTTCAGCGAACCGCCGCATCCATATCGCAGCGAATACGCACGTGATCGCGACCGCATCGTGCATTCCCGCGCCTTCCGTCGTCTTGAAGCAAAGACGCAGGTTTTCACGGCGCGTTACTCCGATCATTTTCGCAACCGTCTGACGCACACCCTGGAGGTTGCGCAGATTGCTCGTACGGTAGCTGCTGCGCTAAGCCTGAACACAGAACTCGTCGAAGCTCTCGCACTGGTCCACGATATCGGCCACCCCCCGTTTGGTCACGCGGGAGAGCGCAAACTCGATGAACTGATGCGCCCCCATGGCAGCCGCTTCAATCACAATCTGCACGCGCTGCGCATCGTGGAGCATTTTGAGCATCGCTACGTCGGCTTCGAGGGGCTCAATCTGACGTTCGAAGTCCGCGAAGGCATCGTGAAACACTCTCGCGATTACTCCGCTTCCGAATTTCCGGAGTTGGCCGAGTACTTACTGGATCTGCGGCCGCCGCTGGAATCGCAACTGATCGATTGGGTGGATGAAATTGCCTACAACTCCGCCGACCTGGACGATGCGCTGGAGGCGAACCTTCTGGATCTGGAAGCGTTGCGCCGTGAAGTCCCGTTTTTTGCCGGTTTCTACGCCGGGATCGAAGCGGAACATCCCGATGCGCGTACACAATTGAAATTCAACGAAGCCTTGCGGCGCGTAATCGATTATTTGGTTAGCGATCTGATCACTCATACCGAGTCCATGGTCCGCGAGTCTGGCGCGCGAACCGTTGGGGACATCCGCCGGTCACCCACGCGGCTGGCCCGATTCAGCGATGGCGCGCGGGAAAGCAATGCGCAATTGAAGGCCTTTCTCTTCAGCCATGTTTACAACCACCCGCAAATTACTGAAGATTCCAGCCGCTCGGTCGCGTGCCTGGCGGAACTGTTCGCGCTCTATATGAACCATCCGGGTTCCATGCCCGATTCCCATGAGGATGCTGCAAAACGCGTGCCAAGACATCTCGCGGTGTGCGATTACATCGCAGGCATGACAGACCAGTTTCTGCTTCGGCAACATCAAGAGCGCTTTGGCTCGACTGCGACTCCGCCTTCTCTTGCGTCCTTGGGGCGGCTAGAATGAGCTGGACTCACGGAGTCCCTGTCATGCGTGTTCGCCGGCTAATCCAATCGTTCGTTCTCGCGTTGCTCCTGTGTACCCCGGCATTTGGCCAGATCCCAGGACTCACCGCATTGCAGTCCCCGCCTGCAGCCGCCAAGCAGGAGCCTGCCGTACCGCCAGATCCTCTGGGGCGCGAAACTCCCAAAGGAACGCTTCTTGGTTTCATTCGGGCCGCGCAGGAAGAGCGTTACAACGTCGCTGTGCAATATTTCCAGCCGCCTTTAAGCCGCCGGAGGCATCCGGTGGAGGACGACGAGGAAATTGCAGCGCAGTTGCTCGCGATCTTGAACCAAAAATTTGCGGGCGCGCTGGACCTTATCAGCAAAGATCCGCTTGGGCGTCTTGATGACGGATTGCCGCCGGATCAAGAAAAGGTCGCGGGCGCGCTTGGATTCAGCGACAAAGTTCCCATAATCCTGGTTCGAGAAGAGGATGAAGAGGGCCGCAAGCTCTGGTATTTTTCGCGTAACAGCCTGGACCACGTTCCCGAAATTTACGATTCGCTGACTTTCCCGGGACTCGAAAAAAAGATTCCGGAGGCCCTGGTAACTCACCGGCTGCTTTCCATGCCGCTGTGGCAGTGGCTCGCCATGGTGCTGTTCATCCCGGTAGCCCTGCTGGCGGGCCGAATGCTGACTCTGGGTACCCTTTTTCTGTACAGCCAGTGGCGCAAGGCACGCGGCCACTCGGCGCTAGTGCCGGAAAGATGCTTCAAGGTCGATCCGATTTCGCTGACCTTTGCGATTCTCCTGCACTATAGCTTCGTCAGCTACATTGGCACCTCGCTGATCTACCGTCTCTATTACCGTCATCTTGTCTGGATATTTCTGGCTATCTCCTTCTACTGGATTCTCACACGGATCACTCGGGCGATCTCCGCGCGGATTGGCGCCAGCTTCACGACCCGCGGAATGCTGGCGGAGCGCTCGATCGTGTCGCTGATCCGCCGTTTTACAGAGATCTCCATTTTTCTTCTTGTGAGTCTGCTGGTTTTGCGCAACCTGGGGGTGGACGTATCCACAGCTCTCGCCGGTGTGGGCATCGGCGGTCTGGCACTGGGCCTTGGTGCGCAGAAGACATTTGAAAACATGTTCGGTGGCGTATCCATCCTCTTCGACAAAGTGATTCAGATTGGCGATCCCTGCCGCATCAACAATCAGACCGGTGTGGTCGAAGACATTGGTTTACGTTCGACGCGACTGCGCACTGCCGAACGCACACTGATTTCCGTTCCCAACGGCACGATGGCCACTGCGACGCTCGAAAATCTTCGCTTTCGCGACAAGTTTCTCTGCCAGCAGACGCTTCGCCTGCGATACGACCTCGCTCCCGACCACGTTCGCTACGTCCTGGGGAAAATTCAAGACCTGTTGAAGGAAGATCCAAAGGTGGAAGACTCCACAGCCCGCGTGCGATTCATTCGATTCGCCGAATATGCGCTGGAGGTCGAGGTCTTTTGCTACATCCTGGAACCGGAATACGGAGCTTATCTAGCCAGCCAGGAGCAGTTGTTTTTACAGATTATGGAAGAGATCGAAAAGGCGGGCGCCGTGGTTGCGCTGCCAACGCAGACTACGTTTGTTACGCAAGATGCCTGGATTGATCCGCAAAAGGCCAAAGCGGCACAGGTGGCGATAGAAAAAGCGAGGCATCCCGGAGTGCCGGGAATGCACGTACCCACAGATTCCGAATAATGATTGCAAATACTGCCAACGGTTTGTTGAAAGTGACTCGAGTTATTGCTGGGCAAACGTGTTGCAGGCAGAGATGGACCCGCTGTTCAAGCCCTTATTGAACCATTCCGTGCGCTGCTGAGAACTTCCATGCGTGAACGTCTCAGGCTGCACTCGCCCGCGCGTCATCTGTTGAATGTGGTCGTCGCCAACGGCGGCCGCCGCATGTAAAGCGGATTCCACGTCGCCCGGGTCCAGCAGGCCGCGCTGCTGCGTGGAATGGGCCCAAACTCCTGCATAGCAATCGGCCTGGAGTTCCAGGGCTACCGAAAGCGGATTTGCCGCGGAGGGATTGCTGCTTTGCAATTGGCGAACCTTGTTTTCCACGCCAGTAATCTTTTGCACGTGGTGGCCGATTTCGTGCGCCAGTACGTAGGCTTGTGCGAACTCGCCCGGCGCACCGAATCGCTGTTTCAGTTCGTCGTAAAATCCCAGGTCAATGTAGACCTTCTCGTCCGCCGGGCAGTAAAAAGGACCAGTGGCCGCCTGCGCGCTCCCGCAGCCGGAATACGTGGCATCGCGAAAGAGCACGAGTTTCGCATGACGATACGGAACGCCAGCTTGCTGCGGCAGCGTTTCGTCCCAGGTCTTCTGCGTGTCGTTGAGCACAAAAGTGACGAATTGCACCAGCGGCTTTTCCGTTTCATCCATCGCAGGATTCGGGCGGCTGACGCTGCTGCTTGTTGGTTCAACGCTTCCACCACCCAGCATGGCGAAAAAGTTCTGCTTGAAGATCAGGCTGAGCACAAACAAAATCACCAGCCCGCCGATGCCAATGTGCATTCCCCCAAAGCCTCCGCCACCTCCACCGCCACTTTGGTCGCGGCGATCTTCGACGTCGTCAGAGGAACCGCCGGGTGTCCATCGCATGAGAAGGCTCCTGAGTAAATTCTTCGGGAATGGCGATCCCGGGCGGCGGCCGCCCCAGAATACTACCACCGCGTCCGCGGATAAGTTGTTCTTAATTTCGGCGCATTTTTAGATTGATCCGGATCATGAAAACCTGTATACAAAACGACAATTCGCTCGCATTATAGATACTCCGTCTGCGGCCGGGCCAGGGAATCGCTGAGCTTTGCTACTCTTTCCCGTCTTTTTGCGGACACCCCTAGGTGAATATGAGCGTTGTCTCATCCCCTGATCCGTTGAATCCGCAACACGAAGCACCTGCGCCCTTTACCAGCCGAGACGTGTGGATATATCTGCTGGTCTTTGGGGCTTATTTCTTCTCTGCGCATATAGATTTGAATCTGGTTCATCTTCAGAACGGGAACGGAATTGTCTGGGTTCCCGCCGGAATTGCCTTGGCGGCGGTTTTGTTGAAGGGCAACAGGATTATCCCCGTCATTTTCCTGGCCTCATTCCTGGTGGAACTCACCTCCGGGCAGTCGGTGCTTTCTGCGATGGCTATCGCGGCAGGGAACGCGTCTGAAGGCCTGTTGGGCGGTTATCTGGTGAATCGTTTTGCGGGCGGAGCCAAGGCTTTCTCCAGCCCCACGAACGTGCTGCGGTTCTCTGTGCTTGCCGGAGCGCTGGCCACTCTCGCAAGCGCCACCGTAGGCACCACAGTTACGTCCGCGCCACTGGCTTCCTCGCAGGGGGAAGTTCTGGCTACGCTTACGGCCTGGTGGGCAGGACATGCGCTGGGTGTGCTAGTGGTCACGCCGTTTCTGGTGCTGCTGTTGGATGGTGCCCATCACCCGTTGCATCTGAACGAACTTGCGGAAATCGCCGCGCTTCTGGTGGGGCTCAGCATTGTTTGCGTGATCAGTTTTGGCCCTCCAGGGGTATTTACGGACCGAGTGGATACTCCGCTCTTTCTTTGCGTGCCTTTTCTGGTCTGGGTCGGAATTCGATTTTGTCCGCTGGAAGCCGCGGGAGCTTGTCTGGTTCTTTGCGGATTCGCCACCTGGGGCTCCCTGCACGGCTACGGGCCTTTCGTGAACTCTACCGCCATGCCGCTTGCGCTTGCCGCTTATATTTGTGTGGCAACCACCATGACTCTTACGGGCACGGCGACGGTTGCACGCCAACGGGACGAATCCGAACAGCTGCTGGAAAATCTCTACCGCGTTGAGCAGACCAAAGAACTGGAAATTCAACGCCTGAATTCAGAGCTCGATTTCTTCCGCGATGAATTGATTCGCCGGGTCCATGCAAAATCGCGGCCCGAAATAGACCGCCTCGCTGCCAACGTGAATGCCAGTCCGAACGAAGTGCTTTGGTTTCTTGAGGCGGACACAGAAAATATTCTTTACGTGAGCCCTTCTTATGAATCCGTCTGGGGGCGCCCGCGTGAGGATCTCGGCCGGGACGTCCACTCCTGGCTCGATTCGGTGATTCCTGAAGATCGTGGCCGTGCAATCCTTTTTGTCGGCCAGGATTTTCCAGGAGATCGCGTCGAAACCTCTTACCGCATCCGCCGCCCGGATGGTTCCATTCGTTGGATTTTTGATCGGGGATTCGTCGTTCGAGATCCCTCAGGCCGCGCCACGCGTTTCCTGGGGCTGGCGAGCGACATCACCGAGCTGGTCAAGCAAGGTGTATTTGTCCCTACCCTACTCGAACAATCGTCCCCAAACTCCCTGCACAAGGGAGAATTCGGAACGAAGTTAAGGAGAAGACAGGAATGATCGGAGAACGTTTGCGGGATATCCGCAGAGAAAAAAAACTCTCACAAGGTGACCTGGAAGAACGCACGGGACTTTCCCGCTGCTATCTTTCCCGGATCGAAAACGGGCACACAACCCCTTCCATCGAAACACTGGAAAAGCTGTCTGGCGCCATGCAGGTTCCGCTGTATCAGCTTTTCTATCAAGGTAACGGTCCGGCCAAGCCGCTCGTGATTCCTCGTACCAAAGATGCGGCTTCCGAGGAATGGGGGCTCACCGGGAAATGGGGCGGCTTCATTAACCGGATGCGGGGCCTGCTCGGACAGATGGAAGAGAACGACCGCAAGCTGCTGCTCGGCGTGGCTGTCAAGCTCGCTCGCAAAAAGTAGCTCCCTCGCCGCGGCTGAGTGCTGTTTGTTTGGACGGCCAGCCGCGGAAAGTTGGGCAGGGCAGGGAACTTTTTTCGAAGTTCCCTCTCAATGCCCATTTGTTTGTATTCCGCCCCAACTTGACCCGCAGTTCTCTCTTACGCCCTTCCTCGCAGAACCTCTCACCGGAATACCCCGTTGCGGGTTAGAATTCTTGCAACCAGCCGCGCGCTATGACTACAAGGACCGAACGCCGAACGCAATCCCGCAAACGTCCCTTTAGCCTTGTTTACGTGGAAATCCCGCCAGCCAATGGCGGAATGCTGCGTGACCTTTCCGAGCAGGGTTTTGCCCTACGCGCGATGCTGCCTCTGCGGCAAGCCGAAAAGGTTCCGTTTTCGTTTGTACTGGATTCTTCCGCTCGAATTGACGGCGACGCGATTGTTGTTCGGGTGGATGACGAAGGCCATGTGGCCGCGCTCGAATATGCGGGCCTGCCAGTTCATTCCCGGGATCTCATCCGGCGGTGGCTGGAAAAATTCGATGACCCGACTCCGCTTGAGGAGACTCCCGCAAAAACCCCAATCGCCACAAATTCCACGTTTGAGGAACTCCGCACTGAAATTCGAGCCACCGAAGCCCGGCCGACCCTTCCTCCCGTGGAGTTGCAACTCTCCGAGTCTGAGGCGCAACCGGAGCCTGAACCCCCGCCGCAATTCGTACCGCCGGCACCGCCCCCGCAGACGGCTCCGCTCCTGAACCTTTCCTCCGTTCGGCCGGAACCGGTCAAGCGTTATTGGCCGACGGAGGCTCCAGTGGCCCCAAAGGAAGACTATGTTTTAGCGGAGGAGATCTCCCCTCCGTTGCCGCACACGATTCCGGTGCTTGCCCCACCGCGACTCATGTCCGCGGAAGTCTCGGCCCCAGAGCTCAAACCCGAATTTGTGGCAGGCGCTCCTGCGCCGCCGGTTCTTGAGCCACTCTCATCTTTTGAAGGTGCTAGGGACGCGTCTTCGCCAGGCTGGATGGATCGGTTCACATTAGGCCGGGCCATTGGCATCATGCTGACACTCACTTTGGTTGCTGGCTCGGTGGTTTACCGTCGCGAGGTTGGTCATGCGCTTGTGTGGCTTGGCCAAATTATCGCCGGAGAAAGTGCCACGGAGAGCTTGCAACCGGTAACAGCGCCAGTGCCTGCACCTACGCCGTCCATCGTTCCCCCTAACAGCGATGCGGCCTCCGCTACAAGCACTCCAACACAGGCAACCGATGCCCCGCCGCCATCTTCGGCATCCTCGGCGGATTCCTCGGCATCCTCCAGCACGGAGCTTCCGGCCGCTTCCGAAGTCACACCGTCGCCGCGACTGAAGGATTCGACCGCACCTTCTCTTGTTCCGTTGACGCAGCAGAATCGCACGCCAGCCACACCAACTCCTTCGGAGGCACCCGTTGAGCCCGGGCAACAGGAATATCAGCAAGCTCAGGCCATCCTCCGCGCACCCAATCGCGAAGCAGAACTCCCCAACGCGGTCCAGCTCCTGTGGACATCCGTGGAGAAGGGCAACCGAAGCGCCGAAATCGCTCTTGCTGAACTCTACCGCACGGGACGCGGCGTCGCCCGAAACTGCGCGCAGGCGAAAATTTTATTGTCCACTGCCGCCCGCAAGGGCAGCGCGGAGGCGCAGAAGGGCTTGGAAGAGTTGCAAACTCAGGGTTGTGGCGATTAATTGCCGAACGAATAGCCGCTGCATTTCAGGCTCGGTTGCAGAAGTCTGTGCAATGGGATCGAACGGAGGGTGCAGACTGTGTTTTGCTCCAAGTGTGGTGCGAATCTGGCCGCAGATGCGGCTTTTTGCGGTTCCTGCGGTACTTCCGCCGGGCGACTGGCGAGTTCTGCTCCATTGCAGCCCCTTCCGCCGGCATACGCCGGCGGAAGGGGCCACGTGCCTTACGCGGATCCCGCGGGCCTGGTGGTGTCTCGGGGATTTACGTTTGCGGGCTTCTGGCTTCGCGTCGTGGCGTACCTGCTCGATAGCGTGATTCTTGGCGCTGCGGTGCTGGTGCTGTTTTTGCCGTTGGTGTTTCTGACTGGCCTCTCCGCGAACTTTGAAGCGATTGCGCAGAGCCACCATGGCCAACCCAATGCTGCGGTAATTGGCGGATTCATTGCGATGATGTTGGTTTTCGTTTTGATCTCGATATTGATTCAGTGGCTGTATCATGCCTATCTGGAAAGTGGAGAAAAGCAGGCCACCTGGGGAAAACAGGCGCTGGGGATTTACGTGACGGATCTGATGGGGAATCGCGTCACCTTCGGACGTGCATCTGGCCGTTTTTTCGCCAAAATTGTCACCGGCATGATTCCGCTGGGTATTGGCTATATCATGGCGGGGTTCACCGAGCGTAAGCAGGCCCTCCACGACATGATGGCCGGTTCCCTCGTTCTCCGCAGGTAACCCTGGGCCGTAGATTCGTAAAGCGTGTCCCCAGCCACCGCACGCGTCCCGGTACTAGGAGAACCAGTTGACCGAGCCGCCGCGAATCTTCTGAGTTTTCCTCCGGCTTTCTTGACTTACCCCGCGTCTGCCCAAATAATGGATAGGCATGAGCGTACGCGCCGGAGGCGCCGCAGACATGTTCCTCGACGTCAAGGATCTTGCCGTCCGCAAGGTGCACATCCGGAAAGCCTACGCTCCGGGCAGCATTGATTACGGCATCAGCGAAGTGAAACAATCGGGACCTCTGGAGGTGAATGCCACCGCCGAGCTCCTGGAAGACCAGATTCGCATCGTGGGTCAGTTGGAGACCAAGATTGAAATGGTCTGCGCGCGATGCCTTGAGCCTGTAATCGAGGAAGTTCATAAGGATTTTGATCTCTTCTATCAACCGCTTCGCAAGGGCACCAAGCCCGAAGAAGAGCGGCTGAAAGATGACGACACGGAGATTGGTTTTTTTGAAGGAGAAGGCCTGTTCCTCGCGGATGTGCTGAAGGAACAGGTGCTGCTGTCACTGCCGATGAAGGTTATTTGCCAGAGCGATTGCCGCGGTTTGTGCCCTACGTGTGGCGCGAATCTGAATCACGAAGAGTGCCGGTGCGAAACCCACGCCACGGACCCGCGTCTGGCTCCCCTCGCGCGTTTAAAGCAGGACTGGCTCAAGAAACAATAGATTTCCGGGCGGAAAGCCCATAGAATCCGACCTTGTTCGGAGTGGCGCAGTGTGTTGCCGCGAGCAAGGCGAGAACCAGGAGTGATGTAATGCCTAATCCAAAACGTCGACATTCCAAGGCACGCAAAAACAAGCGTCGCGCCCACGACCACTTGTTCGCGCCCGCGATGGCCAAGTGTCCGAACTGCCACGAAATGAAGCAGCCCCACCGGGCTTGTCCTCATTGCGGCTATTACAAAGGCCGGCCAGTCCACGACACGAAGTAACGGATCAAGTTTCTTGCCAGGCCCCGGATGGAGTAACGTTTCGTGTGTCCCTCTGTCCCGAGCCTGCTGGAGCCGCTGGAAGATAATCCCATGATCACAATTGCAGTGGATGCCATGGGGGGAGACCACGCACCCCGTCCGGAGGTGGAGGGGAGTGTTCGCGCCGCTGAAGAATACGGCGTGCGCATTCTGCTTGTGGGCCAGCCCCAGGTGATCCGTGGCACGTTGGCGAGCTTCAATAAGGCTTCGCTGCCCATTGAAATCGTCCCGGCCAGCGAAGTGATCACCATGGAAGATCATCCGGCGCAGGCCTTTCGGCGCAAGAAAGATAGCTCCGTGCATGTCGCGGCGCGCCTGGTGAAAGAGGGCAAGGCCGATGGCATGGTCACCGCCGGGAATACCGGTGCGGCGATGACCACGGCGAAGTTCATCCTGGGCACGCTGGAATCCGTGGACCGGGTAGCCTTGGCCGCTCCGTTTCCGAATGCCAAGGGCGGCGTTTCGGTGCTGCTGGACGTCGGCGCCAATGTGGATTCGAAGCCCGAGCATCTTTTGCAATTTGGCGTGATGGGCGAGATTTATTACCGCTTGACCTTCGGCAGCCGCAAGCCACGCGTCGGCTTGCTTTCTGTGGGAGAGGAAGAGATCAAGGGAAATGAATTGACGCGCTCCGTGTACGAGCGTTTCAAGGCACTGCCCGTGGATTTCGTGGGGAACGTCGAGGGGAACGATTTGTTTTCCGGCAAAGTGGACGTGATTGTTTGCGACGGTTTCGTGGGCAACATTGCGCTGAAAATTTGCGAGGCGCTGGCCATGGAAATCGTCAAGTATCTGCGCAAGACCTACAAGAGTTCGCTGTCTTCCAAGCTGGGCTATCTGTTTTCCAAGGGAGCACTGAAGGGTATCAAGCGCACCATGGATTATTCGGAGTATGGCGGCGCACCGCTATTGGGAGTTCGCGGCGTTTGCGTGATCGGACATGGCCGCTCCAACGCCAACGCCGTCAAGAACGCTATTCGCGTCGCCGCAGGACTTGCGCGCGCGCAGGTGAATGAAAAAATCGAACAAGAGCTCTCCCTGACCCACGCACAGGCGTGACGTCCGGAGAGAGGAGCAATCATGGGTAAAGTGGCATTCATATTTCCGGGGCAGGCTTCGCAATACGCCGGCATGGGCAAGGAGCTGGCGGAAAAATCTCCCGCGGCACGCGCAATCTTTGAGGAGGCCGACAAAGCGCTGGGTTTTTCCATTTCGAAAATCTGCTTTGAAGGCACCGAGGACGAGTTAAAGCTGACCGCCAACACGCAACCGGCGATTCTCACTGTTTCCATTGCGGCGCTCTGGGCGCTCTCTGAAAAGCGTATTGGGGCTGATTTTGTTGCCGGGCACAGCCTGGGTGAATATTCCGCGCTGGTTGCCGCCGGGACATTGCATTTTACCGATGCAGTAAGGCTTGTGCACAAGCGCGGCCAGTACATGCAAGATGCTGTGCCTGCAGGACAAGGCGCCATGGCTGCGATACTGGGCCTGTCGCCGGCGGTGGTTGCGGATGCTTGTAAACGGGCTGCCGAAGGCGGCGTTTGCACGGCCGCCAATCTGAATTCGCCGGACCAGACCGTCATTTCCGGTGACGCTGCCGCCGTCAAGCGCGCCGTTGAAATTGCTTCGCAGTCTGGCGCCAAGCGGGCCGTGATGCTGCCGGTCTCCGCGCCGTTCCATTCCGCGCTGATGATGCCTGCACAGGAAAAATTGGAAAAAGATTTGAAGGCCGTGAAATTTGCCGATCCTCACGTTCCGGTGGTCACCAACGTGGATGCGGACACGATCAAAAAGGGTGAGGAAGCCCGCGAGGCCCTGATCCGCCAGGTTTCCATGCCCGTGCGCTGGGAAGAGTCCATGCGGTTGCTGCTCGACGAAGGCGTCAACACGTTTATTGAAGTCGGGCCCGGCCGCGTGCTCACCGGCATCATGCGCCAGATCGAACGCTCGGTCACCACGCTGAACGTCGAGGACGAAAAAAGTTTGCAGGCCACGGTGGATCGCATTACCGCCGCAAAATCCGACGCCGCATAAGGGTTAAAAGCGAATGTTCAATTTGAAAGACAAAATTGCTGTGGTTACTGGCGCGTCCCAAGGCATTGGGCGAGACACGGCGCTTGCACTAGCCGAAGCGGGGGCTAAAATCGCCGTTGCCGCGCGCAATGAAGAAAAGCTCGCCGAACTCGTCCAGGAAATCACCGCTAAGGGGGGCGAGGCCTTTGCAGTGAAAATGGACGTCGCGGATCTTGAGCAGATCAAGACCGGCTTCAAATCCGTGCTCGAAAAATTCGGCAAGATCGATATTCTGGTGAACAACGCGGCCATCACGCGCGACGGTTTGGCCATGCGCATGAAGCCCGACGACTGGGACGCCGTCCTGCGCACCAACCTCACTGGCGCTCATTTTTGTATTCAGCAGGTTTTGCCGTCGATGATGAAGGCGCGCGCGGGCCGCATTATCAATATTTCCTCCGTGGTCGCGGAAAGCGGCAACGCCGGCCAGGCGAATTACGTTGCTTCGAAGGCCGGGCTGATCGGTCTCACCAAGGCCATTGCCATCGAAATTGCCTCGCGCAACATCACTGTGAACGCTATCGCCCCGGGCTTCATCGAAACGCCTATGACCGCCGTGCTGCCAGACAAGGTGAAGGAAGAACTGAAGGTGCGCATTCCGCTCGGGCGTCTCGGCTCTGGCCGCGACATCGCTGCCGCCATCGTCTTCCTTGCCAGCGACGAAGCTGCCTACATCACCGGCCACGTCCTCGACGTAAATGGCGGCATGTATTTGGCCTAGGGAGAACAGCGTTTAGCTTACGACTTGAGGTTAATGGCTAATAGCCCTCACGAAGTTGACCTTGATGCGCAGCCTAAGTAGACTGACAAGGTTACCTAAGGCAGCCTGAACGAGCTTGTACGCCGGCCAAGGCCGGACATAGGTGCAGGGTAGTACGACACACAAATAAGCGACCCAGTTCGCGGAGGAATGTGTATGGCCAGTGTGGAAGAACGCGTAAAGCAGATTATCGTCGAGCAGCTCGGTGTGGATGAAGCCGAAGTCACCCCCACGGCGTCCTTTGTGGACGATCTGGGCGCGGACTCCCTCGATCAGGTGGAATTGGTCATGGCGTTTGAAGAAGCGTTTGGCATTGAAGTCCCCGATGAGGACGCGGAAAAGATGACCACCGTCAAGGATGCCATCGAGTACATCGACAAGCATTCCAAGGGCAAGTAGGTCGCACATAAATTCCCGAATGAAGGAGCACGTGAGTTGACTCGCCGGGTTGTCGTTACGGGAGTTGGATTGGTCTGCGCGCTGGGTATCGGCACGGAGGAAAGCTGGAAGAACCTCGTGGCCGGTAAGAGCGGCGTGGGCATGATCACCCATTTTGATACAGCCGATTTCGACTGCAAGATTGCGGGCGAAGTGAAAAACTTCGATCCCTTTCTGTGGATCGAGAAAAAAGAACTCAAGAAGATGGGGCGCTTCATCCAGATCGCTCTGGCCGGCGCGGATTTTGCCGTGAAGATGGCCAACTGGAAGCCGGAAGATTCGGATCTCGATGAAGTCGGCGTTTACGTCGCATCCGGGATCGGCGGATTCGACATCATTGAGCGCGAGCACATCAAGCTCATGCAGGGCGGACCTGGGAAGATTTCTCCATTTTTTATCCCCTCGGCGATCGTGAATCTTGCTTCTGGGCATATTTCGATTCGTTATGGCGCGCGCGGGCCCAATTCCGCCACGGCCACCGCCTGCTCCGCTTCAGCGCATGCCATCGGAGACTCTTTCAAAATTATTGAGCGCGGCGCCGCGGAAATGATGATCTGTGGCGGTACGGAAGCCACCATTACTCCGATGGGTATCGGAGGCTTCGCTTCCATGCGGGCGCTTTCGACGCGGAATGACGCGCCGGAAAAAGCCAGCCGCCCGTTTGACGCGGATCGTGATGGCTTCGTTGTCGGCGAGGGCACCGGCATTTTGATTCTGGAATCCCTGGAGCACGCGCAGAAACGCAACGCCCCCATACTTGCCGAAATCGTCGGCTACGGCATGAGTGGCGACGCTTATCACATCACGCAGCCCGCCGAAAATGGCGATGGCGCATTCCGCGTAATGCGTGCGGCGATCAAGGATGCCAAGATTTCCGCCGACGATATCGGCTACGTCAACGCTCACGGCACTTCTACGCCGCTCGGCGACGCTATCGAAACCACCGCTATGAAGCGTCTGTTTGGCGAGCGCGCGATCAGTAAAAAACTTCCGGTCAGCTCCACAAAATCCATGACGGGACACTTGCTTGGCGGCGCGGGCGGACTGGAAGCCGGCATCAGCGTGCTGGCGCTGCGCGATCAGATTCTGCCGCCGACCATCAACCAGGAGCATCCCGATCCGGCTTGCGATCTGGACTATGTGCCCAACTTGGCCCGCAAAGCTACCGTGGACTACGCGCTTTCGAATTCCTTCGGCTTCGGCGGCACCAACGCCGCCCTGATTTTCAAGCGCTGGACCGGGAAGTAAAGCGCTCCATCCGGCTTTCGTACTCCGGATTCATTGTTTGTCATCCTGAGCGAAGCGACGGATCTCAACTTCAACACGGCCCGCGCGCCCGGAAACGTGCGCTTTTCGCTGTGAAAGGTTTTGCATGAACATCCTCGTCTGCATCAAACAGGTTCCGGCCAAAGACGCCCCGCTGGCGATCGCCGGAAATTGGATCAAGGAATCGGATATCGGATTTGAAATGAACGAACCGGACTCCTACGCGCTCGAAGAGGCGTTGCGCCTGAAGGAAAAGCACGGCGGGGAAGTGATCGCGCTCTCTCTCGGCCCGGAGCGTGTGAAGCAAACCATTAAGGAAGCCCTTGCGAAAGGCGCTGACCGGGGCATCCACATCGCTGACGATAACTTCGCCCAGCTTGACCCCCTAGGCACCGCGAAAGTTCTTGCAGCGGCAATCGCCAAGGAAAAAGTGGACCTCGTACTCACCGGCTTGCAGAGCGACGATCACGGTTTCGGTCAAACCGGCGTGCTTCTTGCCGCGCTGCTGAACCTGCCGCACGCCACGATCATCATGCAGATTGACCTGCAGGATGGAAAAATGAAGTTGAAGCGGGAATTGGAGGCCGGTTGGTTCCAGTGGATCGAATGCCCTCTGCCCGCGATCCTCTCTATCCAGTCCGGTATCAATAAGGTCCGTTACGCCACACTGAAGGGCATCATGGCCGCCAAGAAAAAGGAAATCGCCGCGCACACGCGAGAGTCGCTGGGCGTCGCCGTCGAGCCCACGCAAACCATCGATAAGATCTACGTGCCCACAAAAACCAAGAAAACTGAATTTATCACTGGCACCCCAAAGGAAGTCGCTGCGAAACTTGTCGAAAAACTTCGATTTGAAGCGCGGGTGATCTGAACATGAAAATTCTAGTCGTCACCGAACAGCGCCAGGGCAAGTGGAACAATGCCAGCTTCGAAACCCTCGCCGCCGCCCAACAAATCACCACAACTGCTAACGGCACGATCAGCGCCGCGGTAATCGGGAAGGGTGTCCGCAGCCTTGCCGATGAGTTGGCGGGGAAAAACGTCGCGGAGGTTCTTTCCGTTGAGCACGAACTCCTCGACGCTTACACTCCAGACGGCTACAGCAACGCACTCAAGCAAGTCATCGAATCCGCAAAACCCGACCTCGTGCTTTTCCCGCACACCTACCAGGTGCGCGACTTTGCCCCCAAACTTGCAGCCATGCTGGGAAAGGGCATGGTCGGGGATTGCATCGGCTTTCGCAGTGAAGGCGGCAAGCTGATATTCGTGCGCCAGATGTTCCAGGGCAAAACCGCGGCCGACTTGAGCTTTACTTCCGGGGCGCCATGGTTCGTTTCCTTCCAGTCTGGCTCCTTTCGCGCCGACCAACTCGCTGTACATCCCGGTGGCAAAGCTCCCGTCAATTCTGTGACCGTGAATCTCAACGCTGCGGACATCCGCACAAAACCGCTCGAACTCTTCAAGGAAGCGAAATCCGCTGTGGATCTCACGCAGGCGCCGCTGATTGTCTCGATCGGCCGCGGCATCAAGGCCCCCGAAAATATTGCGCAAGCGGAAGCCCTGGCAAAAGCCATGGGAGCGGAAATCGCCGCCTCCCGCCCGATTTGCGACGAAGGCTGGCTCCCCATGGAGCGGCAGATCGGAAGTTCCGGTCAGACCGTAGCGCCGAAACTTTATCTTGCGCTCGGCATCAGCGGCGCGATTCAGCACGTTGTCGGCATGAAGGGAGCGCGCATCATCGTCGCCGTCAACAAAGACCAGAACGCGCCCATTTTCGAAATCGCCGACTACGGCGTGGTCGCCGATATTTTCGAAATTATGCCCGCCCTGACCGAAGAACTCCAAAAAGCCAAAGCGTAACTGGTAGAGCCGCCGTTCCGGCGGCAAGCGTTGCCGGCAGGATGCCGGCGCTACCGTTAAAGAGCGCTTTTCATCAAACGTGCGTTTGGTAAAATGAACTCATGAGCATCCAACGAGAACAACTCGAAGCGGATGTATTGATCGTTGGCGCAGGGCCTGCCGGACTGAGTTGCGCGCTACACCTCGCCAATCTCATCAAACAGCACAATGCTAGCGGCGCCAAGCCTCCGCTCTCTGCTGAAAACATTTATGTGCTCGAAAAAGGCCGCGAAATCGGCGCGCACCAGCTTTCTGGCGCGATCATGAATCCCAAGGCACTCGCTGAACTCGTCCCGGGTTTCGAGAAATCGGCGCCGCTCGATACGCCCGTCACCGATTCCGCCGCGCTCCTTTTCACCGAAAAGCATTCCTATCGTGCGCCCATCACGCCGCCGCCTTTCAATAACGCCGGCAACTACGTGATCTCCCTTAACAAGCTGGTGAAATGGCTCGGCGGTCTAGTCGAATCGGCCGGAGTGAATCTCTTTAAGGAATTTGGCGGCGCAGAATTAATCTACCAGGACGAAGGCATCGCCGGGGTCATCACGGAGGATAAGGGCCTCGACAAAAACGGCAAGCCCAAGGATAACTACACGCCAGGCTACGAACTCCGCGCCAAAGTAACGGTTCTTGCCGAGGGCACTCGCGGCTCGCTCACCAAACAACTCGTCGCCAGAAAACATCTCGACAACATTAATCCACAAAGCTACGGAATCGGCATCAAGGAACTCTGGGACATTCAACCCGACAAAATTCAGCCCGGCTATGTCGCCCACACGCTCGGCTGGCCGCTCTCCTCCAAAATGTACGGTGGAGGCTGGATTTATGGCCTCAGCAACAATCGCGTTTCGATCGGGCTGGTCATTGCGCTTGAATATGAAAATCCGCGTTTCGATCCCCACGCCGCATTTCAAACCTGGAAAACGCATCCCTTCGTGCGCAACATTTTGGAAGGGGGAAAGCTCGTTCGCTACGGCGCAAAATCGCTGCCCTATGGCGGCTGGTATGCCATGCCCCGCAATTACCTTGATGGCGGCCTTATAGTCGGTGACGCCGGCAGCTTTCTGGATTCGCAGCGTCTGAAGGGCGTACACCTGGCGATCAAGAGCGGCATGCTTGCCGCCGAAACAATTTTTGAAGCCCTCAAAAAGGGCGACTATTCCGCCGAAAAATTGCGGAGCTACAAAGAAAAAATCGATCACAGTTATATCAAGCAAGAACTCTGGAAAGTTCGCAATTTCCATCAATCGTTCCACAACGGGTTGCTCGATGGTTTTTTCTATACAGGCTTGCAGGAAATCACCGGGGGCGCCGGCCTAATCGATCCCATGCCCGCCCATGCTGGTCACGAAGCCTACCGCCCCATCTTTGGCCGCCCGGCGCCTGAAAGATTCAAGGGTGACGGCAAACTCACATTCGATCGCCTGACGGACGTCTACCATTCCGGCACGCGCCACGAAGAAGATCAGCCGTGTCACCTGAAGGTGCAGGACTTCAACATCTGCACCCCGCGCTGCGCCGAGGAATTTGGCAATCCCTGTAAGTATTTTTGTCCGGCGGCGGTTTATGAAATGGTGAAAGAGGGAACTGCGCAGAAGCTGAAGATCAACGCCGCAAACTGCGTTCACTGCAAAACCTGCGACATTGCCGACCCATACCAAATTATTGACTGGGTCGTCCCCGAAGGCGGTGGTGGCCCGAACTACGAAGGAATGTAAACCGCCGCCACTGCCGCCTTCAAAAGACTCTTCAGTTCGGCTTCAATCCGTAAACCGTCAACTGGCTGCCGTTCCCGATGTACACTTTTCCGTTAGCCACCGTCGGCACCGTAAATTTCACGTAGCTTCCAGCAGCATCATTGCCGGATTGCGAACTGTTCCATAATTCCGTGCTCAAGTTCGTCGCGTCATACGCGTGCAGCCTCGCTGGCGAAGTGTTCTCAATCGCCCAGACAATTCCACTACTCGCGCCTTGCGAGGAGATAGAAGGCGTCGACCCCGGCCAACCAAAAGAGGCGGGAGTCTGTGAAGTTTGACTGCCAAACGGCTGCGAGATGTTATTCAGTGGGAAGGCGCGGATCGGCGAGCCGACAGTCCCCACGTAGAGCGATGACTGCCAGAATGCGGAGGTCGAAAAAATACTGCCTCCTGGCTGAAAGTGTTGTACTGCGTTGGAATCGCCGAAGTGCCCCATGTTATTCCGGTTCAAAACGTACAACGCCCCATCCTTGCCTCCGCCAACTGCGAGATTTGGCGTTGACCCGCCTGACGAATCCACCAGGATTGCCGCTCCGCCAGATCCAAAATCCTGGTCACCGCTCTGATCACTCTGTTCATCGGATGGCGTGAAATAATCGAGGAGCGACAAGCTGCTGGAAAGTTTCAAGAAGCTATCGCCATACTGGGAATTGGCCACGCTGAAATCCCCATTGCCCGTAATCATGAAGAGATTTCCGCTGCCGTCCACTGCTGGGGCCGCCCCCGCCATCCAGATTCCGCCATCGCTTCCGTTGGGGGTGGCATTAAACGTAGCCAGTTGCGCGAGCGAGCTTTTGTCGTACTGATAGACATATCCGTGATACGGCCCGTTATCTCCATGCGAAGCCCAGGTGACATAGACACTGCTCCCCGAAAGGACTAGGCCGGGTCGCTGATTTTCAATGAGCGCGAACGAATTCACCCCCCCTGTTGCAATGGTCACAGGAGAGTTCGTTTTTTCCGACAAATCCGTGAGATTCAGTGCATGCAGCCGCTGAATGTAATTTGTGCCGCTGGTGGATTTGGATTTGGCCACCAGGTAAAGCGTATTGCTGGAAGGATCGATTACCGGCGTTCCAACGATTCCGATACTCGGCGAGATATCCGAAGTATTCACATCCGAGGTTGATAGCCAGGTCTCATTCGAACCCAACAGGCTCACCGATTTTATGGTCACGCAGGGCGATGCATCCGCGTCGAAGGCGTAAACCGTGTCGTGCTGCGTCTCCACGTAGACGACATTGTGTTTTACTCCACTGATGCTGAGGTTCGCCACCCACAACGGTTGGGCGTAAGCCGCCGCATCAATCGTGCACGTGAATAGCCTTCCGAATGTCGCGGTCGAGACCAGAGCTTGCGTCAGCGCGTATTCCTGCGTATTGCTTCCATCCCGGTTCAGGTTATTGTGCCAAGTGTAGACGCCGGCAAGATCCGTCACACCGATCGTGATGGACGCACTAACCGTGACATCGGTCGCGCTGGTCGCGGTGATTGCGTAAACGCCCGCGGTCGCTGGCGCCGTGTAGGTTACTCCCACCCCAGTCAGACTGGAGCCAGCAGAAAAGGTTCCGCACGCCGATCCAGAGCAACTGGAGCCCGCAGCTGTCCAGGTCACACCCGCCGCGTCATTCGTGGTCGCGGTCACGGTCATCGTCTGCGTCACAGTTAGGCCGGCGCGTTTGGGTGAAATGGAAACGGTGTAGTTGCCGCCGGTGCCGATCGTCAGGGTAAGGTTCACGGTCTTGCTTTGCTGCGGAGCGCCTGAATCCTGTACCTGAAACGTCAACGGCGTGTTCGCGATAGACACAGTGGGTGTGCCGGAGACGACGCCTGTCGCCGCATTTAGTGATAAACCAGTGGGCAGAGTGCCGCTTGTCAAGCTCCAGGTATACGGAGTTGTTCCGCCACTCGCGGCCAGTGTGGCGCTGTACCCAACATTAATCTGTCCGCTGGGCAGGGCACTCGTGGTGATCGCCAATGTGGCTGGTGCGACCGTAAGTGTCAGATTAGCGGTCTTCGTCTGCTTTGGAGTTTCGGAGTCTTGTACCTGGAATGTGAGCGACGTGTTGGTTACAGTCGCAGTCGGCATGCCAGTGATTGCGCCGGTGGAGGCGTTCAGATTCAATCCCGCGGGGAGCGTGCCGCTCGTGATTGACCACGAATAGGGAGTGGTGCCTCCGGTGGCAGCCAGCGATGTGCTGTAGGCCACACCAACTTGGCCGCTGGGCAAGGAACTGGTTGTAATCGAAACAGTCGCCGGAGCAATCGTCAACGTCAGACTCACGGATTTGCTCTGCTGTGGAGTGCCGGAGTCCTTCGCCTGAAATGTCAGTGAAGTGCTTGTTACCGATACAGTTGGTGTTCCCGAAATCACTCCGGTCGCGGTATTAAGCGAAAGTCCAGCCGGCAAGGTGCCGCTTGTCAGGCTCCAGGTATATGGAGTGGTTCCGCCGGTAGCCGCCAGCGTCGTGCTGTAAGCCACGTTAATCTGTCCGCTGGGCAGAGATGTCGTCGTAATCGCCAGTGTAGCCGGAGCAATCGTCAGAATCAGGCTTACGGTCTTGCTCTGCTGCGGAGCGCCGGTGTCCTTCACTTGAAAAGTTAATGGGGTGCTGGTTACAGAAATTGTTGGCGTGCCGGAGATGACCCCTGTCGCCGCATTTAGCGATAAACCAGTGGGCAGAGTTCCGCTGGTCAAGCTCCAGGTGTATGGAGTTGTTCCGCCTGTCGCAGCCAGCGTTGTGCTGTACGCCACATTGATCTGTCCGCTGGGCAGAGAACTCGTGGTGATCGCCAATGTGGCCGGTGCGATCGTAAGTGTCAGGCTGACGGTCTTCGTTTGCTTCGAGCTTTCGGAGTCTTGCACCTGGAACGTGAGCGGTGTGCTGGTGACAGTAGCGGTGGGCGTGCCCGTGATCGTACCGGTGGACACGTTTAAACTTAAGCCTGCTGGAACTGTTCCGTTCGTGATGGACCATGTATACGGAGTGGTGCCTCCGCTGGCGGCCAAAGACGTGCTGTAAGCGACCCCCACTTGGCCGCTTGGCAGAGAAGAAGTGATGATTGCAAGCGTTGCGGGAGCAATGGTCAGTGTCAGGTTTGCAGTCTTGGTCTGTTTGGGAGTACCAGAATCCTGCGCCTGGAATGTGACTGCCTTGCTGGTGACAGCCGCGGTAGGTGTGCCCGTAATCGCTCCGGTCGAGGCGTTCAGATTTAAACCTGCGGGGAGCGAGCCACTGGTGATTGACCAGCTATATGGAGTGGTGCCGCCGCTCGCAGTCAGCGTTGTGCTGTAAGCGACGCCCACTTGCCCGCTGGGCAGCGAGGAAGTGGTGATAGCAAGCGTTGCGGGGGCAATGGTTAGCGTCAGGTTTGTGGTCTTGGTTTGTTTGGGACTACCAGAATCTTGTGCCTGGAAAGTGAGTGGCGTGCTGCTTAGCGCCGCGGTGGGTGTGCCGCTGATTACGCCGCTTGAACCGTTGAGAGAGAGACCCGCCGGGAGAGTGCCGCTGGTGATGGACCAGGTAAACGGTGACGTTCCTCCACTGGCAGCAAGTGTTGCGTTGTACGCGACACTGACCTGCCCATTCGGGAGGGAACTCGTTGTAATAGTCATAGTGGCAGGGGCAATCGTTAGCGTCAGGTTCGCGGTTTTCGTCTGTATTGGATTTCCGGCATCCTGCACTTGGAAAGTGAGTGCCGTTCCGGTGGCGGCCGCAGTTGGCGTACCCGTGATTGCGCCGGTGGACGCGTTCAAGCTCAAACCTGTGGGAAGTGTGCCGCTGGTGATCGACCAGGAGAAGGGCTTTGTCCCTCCGCTGGCGGCCAACGTTGTGGTGTATGCCACTCCCACCTGGCCACTGGGCAGCGAACTGGTTGTGATCGCCAGAGCCGCGGGAACGATCGTAATCGACAAGGTTTGCGGCGCGTTCTGAACCGGCGAACCACTGTCCGTAACCTTGAAAGCCACCAAGGAATTAGTAACCGCCGCGGTCGGTGTTCCGGTGATGGCGCCGGTTGCGGCATTCAAAGAGACACCCGCGGGAAGCGTGCCGCTGGTGATGGACCAGTGATAGGGAGGTGTCCCCCCACTGGCGGCCAATGTGGAATCATATGCCACGCCCACTTGCCCGCCGGGGAGGGAAGTCGTATCGATTGCAAGTCCCGCTGGGAGAACTGTCAGTGTCAAGCTTACGGACTTGCTCTGCTGCGGCGTGCCGGAGTCTTTTGATTGAAACGTCAGCGGCGAGTTCGTTACAGAAACTGTCGGCGTGCCGGAGATAACACCGGTCGCCGCATTTAGTGTCAGCCCGGCGGGCAGGGTGCCGCTAGTCAGGCTCCAGGTATACGGCGTTGTTCCGCCAGAAGCTGCGATTGTGGTGGTGTACGCCACATTAATCTGTCCATTGGGAAACGAAGCGGTTGTAATCGCCAGCGTAGCTGGCACGATCGTCAGCGTTAGGTCGACGGTCTTCGTCTGTTTGGGAGTTTCGGAGTCCTGCACCTGAAACGTAAGGGGTTCGTTACTGAAGGCTGCGGTTGGAGTCCCGGTGATGGCGCCCGTGGACGGATTCAGAGAGAGTCCCGCGGGAAGCGTGCCGCTGGTGAGGGACCAGGTGAGGGGAGTTGTGCCCCCGCTGGCCGCCAATGTTGCGTGATAAGCGATGCCAAGCTGACCGTTGGGCAGCGAGGAAGTGCTGATGGCAAGCATTGCGGGGACAATGCTAAGCGTCAAAGTCTGGGGGGCGCTTTGCGTGGGCGAACCACTATCCGTCACTTTGAAAGTCAGCGAAGAATTCGCGACTGGCGCTGTGGGAGTTCCAGTGATCGCACCGGTCGAAGCATTCAGGGTTAAGCCAGTGGGCAGAGTCCCTGTGGTGACGGACCAATGATACGGAGGCGTTCCCCCACTGGCAGCCAGCGTAGTGCTATAAGCCACGTTCACCTGGCCATTGGGCAGCGAAGTGGTGCTGATCGCAGGCGGCGGCGGAAGAATGGTCAACGTCAGGTTTACGGTTTTCGTTTGTTGCGTGCTGGAAGAGTCTTGTACCTGAAATGTCAGCGGCGTGCTACTGACGGCCGTAGTGGGCGTGCCTGTGATTGCCCCAGTCGCTCCATTCAGGGAGAGGCCCGCAGGAAGCGCGCCGCTGGTGATCGACCACGTGTATGGACTTGTGCCTCCGCTGGCAACCAGCGTTGCGCTATAGGCGATGCTAACCTGACCATTTGCCAGACTGCTTGTGGCAATCGCCAAATTCGCGGGAGCCACTGTCAGTGCCAAATTCACCGGCTTCTTTTGAGTGGGATTCCCGGAATCCGATACTTGGAAAGTCATCGCTACCCCATTCGAGACGCCGGATGGTGTGCCGCTAATCATTCCTGTGGCTGGGTTTAGCGTCAGACCAGCGGGCAGAGTTCCGTTCATCAGCGACCAGGAATAAGGAACTTTGCCGCCCTTCGCCATCAGCATGGCGCTATAGGCAGTACCTACCTGCCCATTTGGCAGAGTCATTGTCGTGACCGCCAGTGGGGCAGGATCGCTCCCTCCGCCTCCGGAACTCTGAAGAGACGCGCAACCGCTCAGGAGAATGGAGCCAATCAAAAGAGGTAATGCAAAGACAGGGGTGCAGCCTGTGTGGCGAAGGATCCGGGCTCGCATGAATTCGAGATTCTCCTGAAGAACGGAGTAGGGCGATTTTCGTTTACTAGTTCGAGGACGGGGCTAGGCGCTACCTAATATTTAACATTGAATCGCAAATCCGCAAAATGGTACGTCAAGCCAGTTTAGATAGTTGGACACGTGGCCAGTCGGGAAGGGGGATTTCCGAGGCAAAAAGTCAGGTGGCGGGTGACCAGATGTGCAGGATATACGTCTTGACCCGGTTCCAGGTGGATTCTTCTGCCGGCTTTTGGGGAGCGACTTGTGGCTTAGCGACCGGGGTCACAGGATTCGCCCGCGCCTCCACGGGATCTCCCTCTACGCGCCCTTGATAGATCAGTGTAGGCCGCACGCGCACTCGCCTTACCAGTATCACCAGATTTGGCTCGTAATCGGCCTGCACCTTCGCTTTCGCATCGTATTGCAATGGTGGCATGAAGATCTGGTAGACCGGTTCTTCCGGTTGCGCGGTCTGTGCCACGCTCGTGGGTTGCACGGATTTTTTTGGTTCGAGTGCTCGCCTCTTGATTTCGTCCGGCGAGGCCGGTTGGCTTATCTCTGTCGCAGGCGTCATCGGCTGCAGATTCGTCTGCATTTCACAGCTACATTGCCCGGTTGTAGTCCGTAGACTATCGATCTGACCGTTCGTCAAGGTGATGTCACCGCTTTGAGGAACAATCACGCTTTGCCCTGTCAGTTGCTGCTCCACGCGAATCGCGCCGCGATTGGCCCGGATGCACATCGCCCCGGAGCCCGCCACTCCCACGAGCAGATCTTCGATGCCATTCCCGATGGATATCGGATGCGCCTGAATCTGCGCGGTGTATACGTCCAGCGAAACTTCGCTCCCGATTTGAGCGTGAATTGTTCCAGAGTCCAGAGCCAGCGTAATTGCCCCACCCTTTTTCAAAACCGAAAAATGCGCTGGCCCGCAAATCAGGATGTATCCGCCTTCCACCAGATCCACGCGTGCTTGCCCGGCTTTCACGTGCACATCGCTCCCACTGCGAAGGATCGTTCTAACCTGGCCATGTACAACGTCCACGGACATCGGGCCTTCCACCGAAATTGCCTCTCCTTCGATTGCGCCGATAGCATCTGCGGCCGGGTTGTCGCCGTGCGCTGGCCTGGCCAGAAATATGCCCGCACACACGGTGGCGCACAGTAGAAATTGCCCACTTCTGCCGAAGGTTCCGGTCTTGGCGCTGCTGGTCAACAGGTTGGCTTTCCGTCCGGGCGGGGGCACTCGGACTCTCTATATACTATAGGAAGATGGAAACTCCGGATATTCAAGGACCCGAAACCGAGCCGGCCGTCAGCTCTCACTATGACACGCGGCTGCCCAGGCTGCCGTGGAGTCGCCGAATCCAGATTCCTCTTCTGGCGGCCGTGGTATATAGCGTAATCCGAGTGCTCGGCCCGACGTTACGCTTTGAAGTGCTGGGCCGCGCGTCGATTGATGCGTTCTGGGCCAGAAAGCAGCCGTGCATTTGGGCGTTCTGGCACCGCGTGATCCTGCCGATTGCATGGTTCGGCCGCAACCGAGGGATCGTGGTGATGAACACCACGGCGTTCGACGGGCAATGGACGCGCAAAGTCATCGAGCGGTTGGGATTCGGCACTTCGCAAGGTAGTTCTTCTCGCGGCGGTTTGCGCGGCCTGCAGGTGATGGCGCAGCGCATCCGTGAAGGTCTGGATTGTGCGTTCACGATTGATGGACCGCGCGGGCCGCGCTATGTCGCTAAAGTGGGGCCAGTGCTGCTGGCGCGCATGACCGGAGCGCCGATTGTGGTCTTCCACATCGGGGTGAATCGCGGCAAAACTATTCAGAAGACCTGGGACCATTTTCTGCTGCCGGGACTCTTTGCGCACGCCATTCTGATCGGCGGTAGACCGATTTTTGTCCCGCAGGATGCTGACCCGGAGATGATCAAGCTTAAGCATGCGGAGATGCAGAAGGAACTGGAGCGTGTGCGTGACATCGCGGAAGGATGGTTTTCGCTTTGCGAAGAGGAACGAACTCGTTATCGTGCCGAAATTGGGCCGTGAAAGTGCTCGCCTGTGCGCCACTTCTGGCCGCAATCCAGCTTTGACTGAAATTTGTTAGTTTCCGTCGCGCTCGCCTAGCTTCACGGGGATGTCCAGTTTCTTAGCCCCGCGATACACGGTAACCGTTACCGTGTCCCCGGGACGCTTGCGATTCAGCAGCACGTTCATATCAAACTGGTTCGCCACTTTTTGGCCGTCGATGCCGATGATCACGTCTCCGCCGATCATCAGGCTGCGCATCCCGGATTGGACTTTACGGTCGCCCCCGTGAAGGCCTGCGGCTGCAGCCGGCCCACCTCGTGTGGCCTGTTCTACGAGTAGTCCTTCTTGCACCGGTAAGTCCAAGGCCTCGGAAAGCCACGACGTGAGTTCCAAAGTGCTGACGCCCAGATAAGCGCGGCGGACACGACCCTCGGTGATGAGGTCGTTGGCGATAAGTTTTGCGGTGTTGATGGGAATCGCAAAGCCGATGCCCGCGGCGGTGCCGGACGGCGTATAGATCGCGGAATTGATGCCGATCACCTCTCCATGCGTGTTGATCAGCGGGCCGCCCGAATTGCCGCGATTGATGGAAGCATCGGTCTGGATCGCGGCGTCAATGAATGTAGTCTCGCTTGTTTGCACGGTGCGTCCGAGTGCGCTGACGACTCCGGTCGTGAGCGTGGACTGAAAACCGAAGGGATTGCCGATGGCGAGAACTTTCTGACCTACCTGCAGCGTGGAAGAGTCTCCGAGCGTCAAGGCAGCGAGTTGCTTTCCCTTGGGATCGATTTTCACCAGCGCTACGTCGTTGCGCTGATCCGCGCCCACGAATTTCGCCGGGTACCGGCTTTTGTCTCCCAGGATCACTTCAATAGTTTGCGCGCCAGCCACCACGTGAAAATTCGTGAGGATGTAGCCGCGTGGGTCGATCAGAAATCCAGAACCGGCTCCTTCCACCGGAATCGGATCCATGAAGAAATTATATTCCGTGGCCTTGGTTAGGATATTGGCGACCGCGGGAGATGCCTCGCGATAGATGCGCACGTTAATGGATTCATCTTCGGTGAGGTTGCCGGGATGCTCCACGACGTTCGCCGCGACGCGAACCGGAGCCGTCGCGGGCTCCGGGATCGGCACAGCCAGGTGGCGGGCCTCAACTTCCTTGGCCTGATGCGGGCCGTAACGCGCGCCAACCCAATAGGCGCCGAGCACTAAAATCAGGGCAATCAGAATAGGGCGTAACCGGCTCGTGCCGGATTCGTGTCTGCTCTCGATCATGGCTGAGGCTCCAAGAAGTGACCTTGTCAGTATAAAGCAACCGGCTCCCACACGAAGGGGAGGGGGAGACTTCGGCGCAATCGGTAGGGCTAGTGGCGGTCAGGGCAAGCGAGCGAGCATTTGGAGGAAAACGGGGAGAAGATAGAAGGTAAAGCACGAGATTGGCGGGTATTGGGAACGAATGCGCTTAGCCAGGAGGAACCATGGGTCGCGAACGACGTCGTACGCCCCGCTACATGTTTTTTGCCAGCGCCGAATTGCTTGATGAAGCATCCGATATTCGCGTAGCCACTCGAGTGAGTGAGTTGAGCCGCTATGGCTGCTACCTGGACATGATGAATCCGTTTCCCACGAATACAAACGTGTTGCTGAAAATCTGGCGGGAAGAAAATCACGTGATTCAGACCAAGGGCCGCATCATCTATTCGCAGCCGAATATGGGTGCGGGCGTGGCTTTTGTGGACATCGAAGAAAAATACGTGCCAATGCTGGAGGAATGGCTGGCGCAAGCGGCGAAGGGAACGTAATTCGTCGAGACGCGCGGGAATTCAGCGTCGGAAGTCTCCCCAAGTTTGTCACTCCAATTTTTACAATTCGATTTTCTGTTTTGTCTTGATTCGCGATTGAGCGGGGTAGCTACTTAGGCGCGGGGGAAAACAGAATAGAGGATGGCAACGTAGTGGCAGGCGCTGCCAGTCATCACCAGCAGGTGCCAGATGACGTGGTGGTAAGGAATTTTCTTGCACGCATAGAAAATCACGCCAATGGAATAAGCCAGGCCGCCGAGCACTATCCATACGATGCCAGTCATCGGCACGTGCGTATGGATCTGGTGTGCCGCGATGATGCCCAACCAGCCCATGGCGACGTAGGCGGCTACGGAGAGAATAGGGAAGCGATCAGCGAACCACAGCTTGAGCAGAATGCCAACGGCGGCAAAGCTCCACACCACGGCGAAGAGCGACCAGCCCCAACTGCCGCGCAGATTGACTAGGAGAAAAGGAGTGTACGTGCCGGCGATAAGCAGATAGATGGCGCAGTGGTCGAAGACCATCAGAATGCGTTTGACGCGCGGGGAAGAGGCGCCGTGATAGAACGTGGAGGCAGCGTAGAGGCACACCAGCGTCGCCCCAAAAATCCCGCACCCCAGAATTTGCCATGTACCGCCCCGCAGAATCGCGACAATTAGCAGAATGACGAAGCCGAGAACACTGGCAATCAGGCCACAGCCGTGCGTAAGCGTATTGGCGAGTTCGTCGGCGGTGATCTGGCGGGTAAGGGACCGAGTCCAGGAGAGCATGAATTCAGCTTGCGCCAGCGCGATGGGCATAGCAAGGCAATTTGCCATGAAAGTTTTAGAAGGAACCTAAGCGAATGCTTAAAATCCCGGCGCACCCGAGGAAGCGGGGCGCATTTCTGGCGCATTAACCCCAAAGCGGAGATGCGCAAACCAGGACTGGCTGAGCGACATGAAACCGGTATAGAGGTAGCCCCAGACGAAAAGCAGCAGGAATGGAACGGTGGCGTAGTTTTCGTTGACGATGGCGTAGACGACGGTGAGCGCGAAGTACAGTCCGAGAGCCACTTCGAAATACGGCATCCAGCCAGCTTTGTTCTTATATTTTTTGGCAGCGAATGTTCCGGACTTGCCTTCAATTTTAAATTTAGGCGTGCGCGCGAATTCGGATTTTTTACCGGCGATGGCTTCCAGAACTGCTTGGGCGTTGCGCACGCTGATGCCGATGCCGGTGGCCATGACAAACGGCATGTACAGGAAGGTAGAGAGCCAGGTTTTTGGCCGCAGCTCTTTTTGCGCGGCGAGATAAAAACTGGAAATCGAGCACGTGGAGGCGAGAAACAGCGGCAGGTCTATCACCAACATCTGGAACCACCCCTGATAGAAGCGCACGATCATCGCGGGCAGCAGCATGGTAGAGAGCAGTACCATGAGCGGATAAGATATGTTTGCCGTGAGATGGAAAAAGGCCTCGGACTTCACGTAGAAGGGCGCATTCGAACGGAAGACTTGTGGAAGAATTTTCTTGGCGGTTTGCATCAGGCCCTTGGCCCAGCGGGCTTGTTGCGCTTTAAAACCGTTCATATCCACGGGGAGTTCAGAGGCGCACTCGATGTCCGGGAGATACAGAAATTTCCAGCCTTTGAGCTGCGCGCGATAGGAAAGATCGGTGTCTTCGGTCAGCGTGTCGTGTTCCCAACCTCCGGCAGCGTCAATGGCGGCGCGGCGCCACACGCCTGCCGTGCCGTTGAAATTAAAAAACGTGCCGCGGCGCGAGCGGCCGCCGTGCTCGATGACAAAGTGGCCGTCGAGAAGAATAGTTTCAACACGGGTGAGCAGGGAATAGTCGCTGTTGAGATAGGTCCAGCGCGTCTGCACCATGCCAATTTTTCCTTCGGTAGCGGGATCGAGGAAATAAGGAAGGGTGCGGCGCAGGAAATCTGGCTGCGGAATAAAGTCCGCGTCAAAGATGGCGACGAATTCGCCGCGAGAAGTTTTCAGGCCGTTTTCCAGCGCTCCAGCCTTGTAGCCTTCGCGATTCGTGCGGTGGATGTATTCAATCGGCAGGCCCTGCGCGGCGTGGCGCTCCACGCAGGCGCGGGCGACTTCGCGGGTCTCGTCGGTGGAATCGTCCAGAACCTGAATGTCGAGCAGCTCGCGCGGGTAATCAAATTGCGCGACCGCGTCCACCAATCGCTCGATCACGTAGCGCTCGTTGAAGATGGGAAGCTGTATGGTAACCTTGGGCCAGTTTTCAACCGGCGGTGGCGGCGGCGGAACATTTTTGCGATAGACGAAATAATCGTAGAGCAGAACGTAGCGGTGTAAACCGTAGGCGGCCAGAACGAATAGCACGATGAAATAGGGAATCATCATCGCCAGGTCGAAGCTGTTGGCGTTATAGACTCCGCTGAAGGTCCGGTCCGTGATTTTGTGCCAGTAATGGCCAAAGCCGCTCTGGGCCACCGCCGCGTAAAGAGTTGGAGCGAAGTTCAACAAGATGCGTGCCTCTCCGAATGTCGTCCGAAACGCGATCTGAATCCCTGAAACTTGCCGGGCTGCTGGCGGCCGGGCTGGGGCTGGAAGCGTTCTACCTGCGGATGCGCAGCCTGTATTTCCTGAAAAACCACGCGATTGCGTTTATCGTGCTGGCGCTGGCCGCGGGCATCGTCTATCTGATTGCGTTGTACGGATTCGACCACACACAGGCTTCGCGCGCGACATTTATTTTACTCATTTTTGGCGCCATTGTATTCCGCGCGACGCTTTGGCCCATGCTGCCGACGCTTTCCGATGATCTGCAGCGCTATCGTTGGGACGCCAAGGTGCAGGCCAACGGCTGGAATCCCTATGCCGTGGCACCCAGCGATCCGCGGCTGGCTTCCCTGCGGGATCACGAGTGGCAGATCATGCCGGGCAAGGAAGTGCCGGCGATTTATCCGCCGGCCACAGAGCTTCTGTATCGCTGGGCCTGGAAGCTGTTTCCGGGGACGATCGCCTTTAAAGCGCCCTTTGCGGCGGCGGATGTTCTGGTGATGCTGCTGCTGGTCTGGATTTTTCGCAGGGAGAAAGACCGCGTGTTCCGCGTGGCGGTGTATGCCTGGAATCCGCTGGTGATCGTGGAATTCGCAGGCAGCGGCCACAACGATGTGCTGGCGGTACTTGGAATTGTGGGCGGGCTGGCGCTGATAAGAAAACGCCCGGCTCTGGCGAGCGTGCCAATCGCGCTGGGGGCAATGGCCAAACTTTTTCCGGCCGTGCTGCTTCCGGTGTGGATTCGCCGCGCGGGGTGGCCGGAAAAACGCGCGGGTTGGTGGGCGGCGCTTCTGGCGGGCGCAGCTTGCGTGCTTCTGACGTTGCCGTACTGGCCGGCACACGAAACATTTCTCGCGAGTTTCGCCTATTACGAGGCGACTTGGAAAAACTATCACGCCAGTTTGTACACTGTGGTGGACTGGTTGACCGGCGGGGGAACGCGGTTCCCCGCAACGGTGAGCACTTCGGTTATTTGGGGTCTTGCGTTCTGGTTAGGCTGGAAACGAGCCGAGCCAGCGCGCGCGGCGTATCTACTGATTGGCACCAGCCTTATTCTTTGGCCCAACGGGTATTCGTGGTACTTCACCTGGATCGTGCCGCTGCTGTGCTTTTTCCCGAATCCCGCCTGGCTGATGCTTACCGTGCTGCAATTCCTCTCCTACAACGTGCTGATCGGCTACGGCATTCTGGGCCAATTCCACTTCGATCCCTTTATGCAGTGGCTCGTCTACACTCCGTTCTACGCGTTGCTGATTGGCGATTATCTTTTTTACCGGCGAAGGCCGGCCGTCTTGATGGATACCTGCCAAGCTGGAATTTCGCGCTAGAAATCGGCTATCTCTATCGTTGCCGTCCTTGGCTGCCAGATCATGATTTGTGACCAAGAAAAATTGTGTGGCGTGGGCCGCCCTTATTTAGCCGGCCACGAGGGCTCTCAAGTTGCACACGGAATCCGCCTTCGCGCAATCGCCGCTCAAAGTTTCGATCGTTTTGCGCCGCCCAAACGGCCAGTGTGCCTTTCGTTTTGAGCGCCGCGTGGGCCGCGGCTATTCCACGATCATCGTAGAGCCCCGCATTGTTTGACGCCGTAAATGCGGCGGGGCCATTGTCCACATCCAGCAGCAGGGCATCGAATTGTCCGGAACTTGAACGGATCGCTGCTAACACATCCCCGGTCACCACTCGAACGCGTTTGTCCTTCAGGGGGTGCCCCGCCAGAGGGCCGAGCGGCCCACGATTCCACTCCACCACCACAGGCAGCAATTCGACGACAAGAATGGTTGCACTTTGCGGAAGAAATCCGAGCGTCGCACGCAGCGTGAATCCCATCCCGAGCCCGCCGATAAGTACGTTCGGTCTATTCAGCGTCCGCAAGCGCTGGCAGGCGAACCACGCCAATGCTTCCTCCGAGCCGTGCATCCGGCTGGACATAAGGACCGCGGAGTCCGCAAGAATAAGGTGCTCGTCGTCGCGAAGAATCAGCTTGATGACCGTGCCGTCGGGGGAAATCGTTTGGCCCAGCAACTCGAATGGCTTCACGCGTGTGATGGTATAGGACAGGCCTGCCCAAGTAAAAATAGTCTGAGTCACTCTAAGCAAGCCTACGGCGCCTCATTCTTTTTTTTGCGCGGAAGTATTTGTTCCTTGGTCGTTGCGATATTTTCGGAGCCGCTTTTGGAAATCTCCTCAGTCGTTAACCGGCCAGGTAGGTTTGGCAGTGAAGGGAGCGCGTCGGTCTCAAAAAATAGTTGATGCACGGGGACCCCCAGGGCCGCAGCTCATTTTTCAAGCGTTGCCAGCGCGGGAATTTCTTCGCCGTTCTCCACTCGTGACACAAAAAAATCTGGGAAGCCCGTTCTCTCCGCGATTTCCTCTTGAGACATCCGATTGGCCTCTCGAAGAGCGCGCAGCCGTTCACTCAGTATCATCGAATCCCCGCTGCCCGAATCGTTCGAGCTTGGCCAGAAGGGTGGCCGTCGCTCCGAATTGTTTGATTTTCGTGTGGCCAAACTCGGGTGGGGCACATGTTCGAATTGGTTTTTTTAGTCGGTCCATCGCATTCCTCCGTTCCAGTATGCAGAAGCTATCAGTCTGTAAATCGTACGGGTGGACTCTTTAGGGAATCCTTGCTCGCCTTTAATCGGGATAAGCTCTCGCGTTAGCGGCGCGCGACGCATGGTTGCTCGCGGGACCAATTATCGAACGGTAACCTGATAGGAAATAATTTAATTGCACGTCTCGTTACGATTCGCTAGGATAGGCGTCCGTATGGATAAGAACTCTGCAAAAGGGGTTGCAATGCCTACCCGCGCGATCAAGAACACCGCGATGCACTTCAAAACAATGATTCAAACGGAAGTTCCGCAAGGCCGCAATGGAAAGCACAAACTGATCGTTACTACTATTCTCAAGGACCTTGCCCGATTGGATCGCGGCGCAGCGCTCAAAGTACCCTTGGCGGACATGGTCGGATCCAAGGAAAAAGTGCGCTCCGCGCTCAATCGGGCTACCCGAAAAGCCGGGCTCGAGGTTGCAACCGCCAGCGACGCCACATTCTTGTACATCTGGAATGTGCAGGAGTAAAACCGGAACGCCAATCCTGCGTGGCACGCGTTCCACAAGCATGATTGGATCTTTGAACTGAAACTGGATCGCGTGCGCTAATCGGGCAGGGCCGCCTCAGAAGCTATGGTGAATTCCGTTTCCGTGCCTGGGGTTTTTGGCAGGCCAGAGCGTCCGACAGGCTGACCTCCGCCGACCCAAACCTTTACTTTCCCTGCGACAATGCGGTGTATTCCTTCCGGGTCAACGATGCCAAGATCCCTCTCGCGCAGCGTAAACTGCACGGTTTTCTTTTCGCCTGGGTCGAGGTGCATCCTCGAGAAGCCTTTCATCGCACGCAGAGGAGCGCCTGCCACGCCCGGGTGCGCCAGATAAATCTGCACCACTTCATCGCTCGCCATCGCGCCGCTGTTGATCACATCCACGAAGACGGTCACCACGCCTGTGGCGGCAATTGTTTCGTGATCCACGCGGGCATTTCCGTAAGTAAACGTGGTGTAGCTCAATCCATACCCGAACGGATACAGCGGTTCCTGATCAAAGTAGCGATAAGTGCGCTTGGCCATGGAATAGTCGTCAAACGGTGGCAGTTGATCGACCGACTTATAAAATGTCACCGGTAGCCGTCCGGCGGGACTGAAGTCCCCGGCGATCGCTTCAGCCACTGCCGTGCCGCCCTCTTCCCCGGGATACCAGGCGTCCAGAATCGCCGGCAGATTTGCGTCCGCCCAATTAATCGCCAGGGCGCTGCCGTTCATCAAAACAAGCACAATCGGTTTGCCGACGGCGTGTACGCGTTCCAGGAATTGCTGTTGGGGCGCGGGAAGATCGATCAGCGTACGATCGCCGCCCGCAAACCCGTCCGCGTTCACCTTCATTTCCTCGCCTTCAATTCTGGGCGAAAGTCCCATCACCATCACAACCAGGTCAGCATTGCGGGCGGCATCCACGGCCCGGCGGCTTTCTTCGTCGGGCAGGCTCCAGATAAGCCGTGCTTCAGAGCTTCGAATATCCTCAAAATATTCAATCTTTAGCGAGTAGGCTCGCCCATTCACAAGCGTCACTTTTTTTGTTTCTGTGGACGCGGGGTGATGAACGTTCCAATCCTCCGTGAGCAATCTACCGTCTAGCCACACGCGGTACCCATCCTGCCCAGTAAATCCAATCAAGTACTCCCCGCTTTCCGGCGGCATCAGATATCCAGTCCAGCGGACCGAATAATTCTTCGGCAAATCCGCGGAAATTCCCGTGTCTCCCCACTCAAAATTCACGCTCGGGTCGGTGCGTATCATCACCGGTCTGCCCTCGAACTGCATGTTGGAGAAATATTCGCCTTTCAGACCATGAGTTCCGCAAGCGGAATCAGCGCAAAGTGCCATTGCTGGAATAGGCTTGGTTACAGAGGTGACCAGACCCATGCCCTCCACAAAAACCACCTTCGATTGAGGAAATCGCTTTTGAATTCCGGCAAGGACTGTCACCGGCTTCGATGGCTCACCGTTGTAATTACCTTCCAGCGCGTCAAGATTGTCTGCGTTCGGCCCGATCACGGCGATCGTCGCTGGAGCGCTCTTCAATGGAAGAAAATGATCTTTGTTCTTGAGCAGAACGATGGATTCACGCGCTACTCGGAGCGCGATCTGCCGGTGCGCTTCGCTGTCGTTATCGGCTGCGGTAACTCGAGAATAAGGATTCGCGGCGGGCGGATCGAAAAGCCCAAGCCGCATCCGCGCGGTGAAAAGGCGGCGCAGCGCTTGATCCAGATCGGCCTCGGGCAGCAGCCCCTGCTGCACAGCCTTCATGATCGCTTCGCGCTCCGTGGTCATGTTCCTGCGATAATCCCCGCAGATCACGTCCATCCCAGCCTTGAACACGGCGCTGATGCCTTCCTCCGGGGTCGGTGAATATTTGTGCCACTGAAAAACATCGGTCACGGCGCCACAATCCGAAACAACGTAGCCGTTAAATCCCCAGTCCTTGCGCAGGTGCTCTTGCAGGAGAAACGTGTTGGCACAAGCCGGCTGCCCGTTCAAGGAGTTGTAAGCGCACATCACGGAGTCCGCTTTTCCCTGCATCACCGCCACACGGAATGCGGGCAGGTACGTGTCTTCCATGTCGTGGCGCGAAGCCTTCACATCCACGGTGTGACGCGTAGACTCCGGTCCGCTATGGACGGCAAAATGCTTTGGCGTCGCAACCGTCTTCAGGTATTTCGGATTGTCCCCTTGCAGGCCCGTTACGAAGGCAAGTCCCATCTGTGCGGTCAGAAACGGATCTTCGCCATAAGTCTCCTGGCCGCGGCCCCAACGCGGATCCCTGAAAATATTTATGTTGGGGGACCATACAGTGAGCCCTCTATACCAGTCGGTAGAACCATCGGGATGGACGGAGGTGTAATATTTCGCGCGGAACTCCGTGCTGATCACATCGCCCACTTGATGCATCAGCGGCGCGTCAAACGTTGCCGCCATTCCGATTGCTTGCGGGAAGACGGTGGCCACTCCGGCCCGGGCCACGCCGTGAAGTCCTTCATTCCACCAGTTGTATGCTGGCAGGCGCAAGCGTGGGATGGCCGGTGCCGTGTGCCCCACTTGTGCAGCCTTCTCTTCCAGCGTCATGCTTGAAATCAGCGCGTCAACCCGCTTTTCCATGGGCAGGCTCGCGTCGAGATACGCCAGCTCGGACGTGGATGGTTGAGTTGATGGCTGCTGTGCCAAAACGGTGTGCGGCAATATTGCTGCATACGCTGTCGCTACAATCATTGCCGAACGTAATATAGTTTTGTTAATTCGCATAGCTCCCCAACACTGGCCGATCTCGAATGGCTTTGCGATTTATATCACAATCGCACCCGAACTCTGGGAGCTCGTGAAAGCCGGAGCATGCCCAAGACCCTGCAATTGGAGTTGAATTCCGGCTGAAATGTTCTCGGTCGGCGAACTGGCCGGAGTGTCACGCCCAGTTTGCTCCCAATTTAATAATTGCGATGCTGTTGGCAAAGTTAGGTGTTATGCTGCGTGCAACTCGGCGGCGCGGGACCCCATAGCGTCGGCTCCAAATTTTACCGGGCACTGACCTTTCTTAGCTGCTCCGGATACATCGTACAGCCAAGCCTCAGTGGAAAAGAGCGCAACATGGCGCGTCTGTCGCACACGTTTGTTTCACAAACCGGCTTGGCATTTGGCCGATCTTTTTTTCCACTTTTCGCACTTGTGGTTATCGCGGGTACGGCGCTCTGGGGTCCTTGGGTAAGCTTGGGTGTTACAGTCATCGCGATAGCGGCCGCGCTGAGGCTGATTTGATTTCTCGCGCAGGCAATGCCCTCGCGCTTCCGCGCCGCCGGCGCTTGCTCTCCCATACACAGGACTGGCACTGCGTGTTCTTCCATTTCGTCTGCATCGCGGCGTACGGCTGCGCGTTCTGGCTCTACCTGCATCCCACGGTGGCCGGCATCACCGGGCCGTGGTCCCGAGTGGCATTTGTACTGGCTTCGGCGGCGGTCCTGGGCTGGATTTCCGGAATCGATGTCGGCGTAAACTTTCACAATCATTCCCACCGGCCGATTTTCACTTCGCAATTCGCCAATCGGTGGTTCGGGCGCTTCTGGACCATTCTGGGCGGATGGCCATCGTTTTTTTGGGAGTACTGCCACGTTACGGTTCATCATGCCCGGCTGCTGAGCGAAGAAGATTGGACCTTGCCTAAACACACGCCGGACGGGAAATTCGAAAATTTTCAATGCTACCTCTTCACTCACTGGCCGTGGCGCCTTTCGATACATCTATGGAAGGATCTGACCGCGCGCCGAGCCTTGCGCAATCGAGCGCTTCGAGAACTCGCCATCTTTCTTGCACTCTGGTCCCTTCCTTTCTGGATCGATCCCGTGATGGCCATCTGGCTTTGGGTGCTGCCGCATTGGGTCGCGAACGCATTCGTGATGAATTCTGGAATGTATGTGCAGCATGCAGGCTGCGTGGAGAAGACTGTCTCCAGACCGGTAAGCCACTCGACCGTCTTCGTCTCGAACTTTTTCAATCTGACCATGTTCAACATCGGTTTTCATTCCGAGCACCATGACCATCCCCGCGTCCACTGGTCGGAGCTTCCAGAACTCCATCTGACGCTCAAGCAGGAATTGATTGATGGCGGAGCGCATGTGGTGCCCTTCGGAAACTACCACGCGGCATTTCTGCTAGCGGGAGATGATGTGCGCCAAAAACGCTTCGCAGTGCAGGACGCGGACTACAAAAACTCCCCAAAGCCTTGAGCACTTGAAAATTAAGAGTTGTTAGCTCGACGGGATTTTTGCGCTCGTTGACTTGCTTCCTGCCTGCAACCTACCATGTGCTGCGCATGCCAAGCATCGACTCCATTGCCGGAGCCTTCCTTTGCGCAATCTAATATTCACTGCACTCCTGAGCATCTTTGCCCTTACGCTGGCCACTCCCGCCCCTGGGGCGGAAAAATCCACGGCTTCCCAACTCATTGCGCTTGCCAACAGCAATAATCCCGCGCTTCGCGACGCAATCACCTCCACCTTCGATGCGAAAGACCTGAAAGACGGGACCGCGTGGATTGCGCAGGGTCCCGATTTTTTCTTTGCCACGGAAGCGGCTTCGCAAACCACGCTGCTGATTGATGACGCTCCCGGTCCCGCGATGAAAAATCTGTCTGGGTCGGACCTGTGGTTCTCGGTTGCTCACATTGAGCCGGTCGGAAAGTTGCATTCGTTTTCTTACACCATTAATGGCGCGAAGTTCGGCGGCCGGATCGACCTTCCGGCGTTCAGCCCCGACTCCTACCAGCAAAATGGCGTTCTCGCCGGAACGCTCTCCCCCAAAATCGTGCACACCAGCAAGATCTACGACGGTATGAAAAGCGAATACTGGATCTACGTTCCCGCACAATACGATCCGAAAACTCCCGCCGCGCTGATGGTGTTTCAGGATGGCGAATGGTATCTGGACCGCGCCGGAAAGAATCCCGCCCTCAATGTGATCGACAATCTGATTGCGCAAAAGAAGATTCCAGCGATGATCTGCATATTCATCAACCCTGGCGACATTGAAGGCTCCCCCGGGACGCCAACCTACGCCCTTGTCAAGGCGTATTCCGAAAAATGGAAGCGTACGATGAAGGATTCCATGCGCAGCACGCTTTACGATACCGTCAGCGACCGCTACCCGCGGTTTCTGCGCGACGAAATCCTCGCCGATGTTTCACTCAAGTACAACATCCGCAAAGATTCTTATAGCCGCGCCATCACGGGGCTTTCGTCCGGGGGGATCTGTTCGTTCAACGCGGCGTGGCAATTACCAGACCAGTTCAGCCGCGTGATTACCTGGATCGGCAGCTTCACCGCCATTCAGTGGAAGGAAGACGCGAATGTCCCGGACGGAGGCCAGGACTACTCCGATAAAGTCCTGCGCGAATCCAAGAGAAATATTCGTGTCTGGCTGCAAGACGGCGCACAGGACATCGAATCAGACCGCTACGGCAGTTGGCCGCTGGACAATCTGCGCATGGCCAACGCGCTGAAATTGAAGGACTACGACTTTCACTTCAGCTTCGGCAAAGGTACGCATAATTCTGGCCAGGGCGCGGCGGAATTTCCCGTGGAAATGATCTGGCTGTGGCGTGATTACGATCCCGCGAAAAGCGAGCAAACCTATGAGATGGAAGCTGGCGAAAGGGCCAAGCCATTGTTCCGGGTGTCCATCACAAATCGCGACATCGAGTAGGCGGTAAATGGTGATCGCATCTTCATCGAAGATCTCAATCCTTCTCACCAGCTTCGTAAAAATGGGGGCTCGGTTGCTTTATCAGGGGAATTAACTCGCAGTTAGGGAACCAATACAATTTTGCCGTGGGCGCCTGGGGCAAGCACGTCCACGTGCGCTTGCGAGGCATCTTTGAGGGGGAGTTCCTTGCCGACGATGGGTCGCAGCGTGCCGTTCTCGAGACCCGCGCCGATGGCCGCATGAATTTCCACGGTCTCCGCGTCCGTTGCCGCCCAGAGTGTGAAACCTTTTGCAGTGGCGCGGCGCGCCATCAGGTCTCGGGGATTGATGGTGATCTCCCCGCGATTGCCGATGATGATCACGCGGCCGTTGATTGCAAGCATTTTCAAATCGTTCGCCAGGTTCAGGTTGGCGATCATCTCCAGAATCACGTCCACCCCACGACCGCCGGTGGCTTTCATGATTTCCTCGGTGTAGCCGGCCTTACTGTGCTCGAACGCCTGATGCGCTCCTTCTCGTTTCACCAGATCGAGTCCCTTTTGCGAGCCGGCGGTTCCGAATACGGTCATGCCCATGGCGCGTGCGAATTGAATCGCAGCGGTGCCCACGCCGCCGCTGGCACCATGAATCAGCAAAGTTTCACCCGGCCGTGCATGTGCGTGATGATGCAGTGCGGTGAATGCCGTGCCGTAGGGAACCCAGACTCCCGCACCTTGCGCAAACGAAATTTTGTCCGGCAGCGGGTGCGCCTGCGATTCCAGCACCAGCGCATATTCCGCGTATGCCCCGCTCACCGTTCGCGCCGTGTAGACGCGCGCTCCTGGCTTCAATTTGGTCACCCCCTCGCCGACGGCCTCGACAACGCCCGCGGCGTCGGATCCAGGCGTATACGGCAGGGGCGGTTTGATCGCATACGTGCCGTTGCGCATGTACGTGTCATATGGATTGACGCCCGCGCCGTGCACGCGAACCAGCGCCTGCCCCGGGCCGGGCTTTGGAGTCGGAATTTCCACGAGCTGCAAAACTTCGGGGCCGCCGAACAGGTGCACTTGAATCGCTTTCATTGGAGTTCTCCCAAGGGCGATCGAGCTAACAAATCGATTGATGAATTCCGCAATTAACGGGCGACATCAAGATACCGGGAATCCTGCAAAAATTCTAAGTAGAAATGTGGCTGTCCCATGAACTCGAAAATTTTACGAATTCTAGAAATGATCGTCGTGGATCAGTGCCGCCCCTGGCGCTTCCGCCTTTTCCAGGGTCTTCGCCCAGGCAGTTGTCTGCCAGTTGTCCTTCTTTTTTTGTGCCGGAACCCACGGCGGCAGGGTGTGCAGGAAGCGCTCCGCAAGCGCATAAACATACGGCTCGTAGATTTTGCGGAGCTCGGCGAGTTTTTTTTCCGAGTCTGGCGTGGAAATCAGCGTCGTGCCGTGCTGCGCCAGCGTTTCACGAATCATTCGCAGCGTTTCCGCCGGCAGGCGATCCTCCGGGGGCGCCACCGGCGCGGCGGAAAATACTTGGCAGAGGTCCGCGACGGCGTGGCGTGCAATTGCGAAGGTCAGCTGCGCCTGGCGGGCGCAAACATCCTCCACGCCGCTGATGGTCAGCGCGCAGGCGTCGAGAATCGCGGTCAGCGCGCTGATCCAGGACTGGTTGTCGTGCTGCGATCGAAAATAAGCCAACACCGGATAGGAAAGATGGCTTTCGAGAAGTTGCGCGGACCAGCGTTCCCAGTCCTTGAACAAGCTAAGCAGGGCTTCGTGTCCGCGAGGATAGGAATGCCGCAACAGAAGTTCACCCGCCGTTGGAGGCGTGCCGGCCCGCGCGTCAAGCAGCACAATTTCCGTCTCCCGTTCGCCAAACGCTCCGAAAATAAATGGAAGATACCCGATAACCACGGCGAGAAAGCCGAATCCAATCCCGGACTCCACGACTACCAGCGAGCGCGACAACCCGGAGCGCGGAATTACGTCGCCCAGGCCCAGCGTGAAGAATGTCGTCCCGCTCAGATACATGTCGGTATAAAAACTGGGAGACGTCCCCGCAACATTGACCGCCGAGCCAGCGCCAAACTGCATCATCGCGAAGCTGACGATCAGCCCGAACGCCCACACGGCGATCAGAACTAGCAGCGAGATCGGCCCGTAGAACCCCAGGAATGACTCGCGGCCCTTCTTTGACGGAATCAGGCGCGCGTAAAATCTCCACGTGACCCACGTGAATTGATAGTAAAAACGTGCCAGGCGGATTTTTCGGGTTACGCGGCGGGGCAGGATAATGGCCTCGAAGGCGTCCCACACCATGATTAAAAAAACGACGACACCGGCGAGGAACACACCCGGGGCGAGAATCATGCGGCACCCGCCCGAATTGTGCTCGCGATCGGGATCATCAAGCGGAGATCGAGGTGACCAGCCGTGCGTCCACCGAAATTTCCGCCTTGAATAGCTTGGAAACCGGGCATCCGCTTTCCGCGCCCTTCACGGCGGCGTCAAATTTGGCTTTGTCCGCATTGGGAATGGTGGCCACCAGGTCCAGATGGCTCTTGGTGATGGAAAAGCCGTCGCCCACTTTTTCGAGCGAAATCGTGCAGGTGGTTTCGAGTTTAGTAGCGACCATTCCTGCGCCGGCCAGTTGCGCGGAGAGCGCCATGGTGAAGCAGCCTGCATGCGCCGCGGCAAGAAGCTCTTCGGGATTGGTGCCCACGCCATTCTCGAACCGCGCCGAGAAGGAATATTGTGTCTCCTTCAATGTGCCACTGTCGGTAGAGATAGAACCTTTGCCGGTTTTCAGATCGCCTTGCCATACTGCGGAAGCTTTGCGTTGCATGAATGATCTCCTTTTCGTTCAACCAGTGCCGCTGCGTAGGGGGTTGGATTCACCCGGGAGGGGGAAGGATACAGCGACCACCGGAATTCTACCACTTGTGAAAGATGAAAAAAGCCGCCAACACGATGCAGGCGAACCCCACCCCGTAGTTCCATTTCATCGGCTCGCCCAGATACAAGATCGAGAAAACTGAGAAAACGGAGAGCGTGATCACTTCCTGAATCGTTTTCAGTTGTGCGGCGTTGAATTCGTAAGAGCCGATGCGATTGGCCGGCACCTGAAAACAATATTCGAAAAAGGCGATGCCCCAGCTGATCAGCACCACCTTCCACAACGGCACGTTACGGTATTTCAGGTGGCCATACCAGGCAAAGGTCATGAAGATGTTGGAAATGGTCAGCAGCAGAATGGTGCGCACGGTTTGCTCCTTCTGGTGGGATCAATTAGCTTTGACGTTTCAGCAGGGAAGAACCGCTACAATCGGGACTCTTAAGTGGCGGGGATAATCAGAGGAGAAGACAAAATTCCTCGGGCATGACACCAGCTTGACGGAGGATGGATCTTAGCGTTCCAGTATCCAATTCCGAATGCTCTGGAACAACGGCTAACATATGGATCGTCGCGACGAAGGATTATATGACTGCCGTGTTGGCGTTTGACTTTAAACCCTAGCTTCACCAGGACGCGAACACATTCTCTGCCAGAAATGCGCGGCAGTTTGGTCATATTGCCAGGACGATGGCTTCAAACCGTTCTTCCGGAACTTTCAGTCCGTCCTCCCGAAGTGCGAGGATGTATCCCTCAATCGCTTCCCTAACGTTTACTATGGCTTCTTCTTTGGTCGTGCCCTGACTCACGCACCCGGGCAAGGATGGGCACTCAGCTACCCAGTAACCCGATTCTCCAGGGTATAGGATTACTTGCCTCATGAAACCTCCCGGACGTGGAGTTTACCACGGAGCTATATCGTGACGCCCAGAGAAACCAGACCACGCGGCGTCACAGGAACAATGGGAGGAAGCTTCGACCGGTCAACTGGGTTGTAGAGCGTGTCGCGCTCGACAGGGACGCGTCCCGCGGCGCGGATCAGGCGCTCCAGTTCGCTAAGCGGCGTATATTCCGAGGTCTTCGCCCCGGCGTCGTGATAAATCTTTTCTTCCGCCACCGTACCGTCCATGTCGTTCGCGCCAAACCGCAGCGCGATTTGCGCGATGCTCGGAGTCAGCATGATCCAATAGGCCTTGATGTGATCGAAATTGTCGAGCATCAGCCGCGACACCGCCATGCAGCGCAAATCATCGTAACCAGTGGGTTTCGGAATGTGCGCCAGCGGAGTGTTGTCTGGGTGAAACGCCAGCGGAATAAACGCAACGAACCCGTGCGTTTCATCCTGAGCCTCGCGCAGCAGCACCAGATGATCCACGCGCTCTTCAAACGTTTCCACGTGGCCATAAAGCATTGTCGCGTTGGAACGCAGCCCTATGCGGTGCGCCTTCTTCGCGATATTCAGCCACATGCGTCCGCTTACCTTGTGATCGCAGATAATCTTCCGCACGCGGGGATGAAAAATCTCCGCGCCACCGCCGGGGCAGGAATCCACACCCGCGTCTCTCATCTTCTTCAGCGTTTCTTCAATCGTCAATTTGGCGATGCGCGCGAAATAGTGCACTTCCACCATAGTGAAGGCTTTCAGGTGCACATGCGGATGCCGCTGCTTCAGCCCGCTGATCATTTCCAGAAAATAATCGAAGGAAAGATCCGGGTGCAGGCCGCCGACGATATGGAATTCCGTCGCGCCTTCCCGCACGCCCTGTGCAGCACGCTGGTAAACCTCTTCCAAAGCGTATGTGTAAGCGCCGGGAGCGTTGGGATCACGCCCAAACGCACACAGCTTGCAATGCGCCACGCACACATTCGTGGGATTGATATGCCGATTCACGTTGTAATAAGTGGTGTTGCCGTGCCGCTTTTCGCGGACGTGATTCGCCAGCCAGCCCACCGCCAGCAAGTCCGGCGTGCGGAAGAGCGCCACGCCGTCGTCAAACGAAAGCCGTTCGCCCGCCAGCACTCTGTCGGCAATAGGTTTCAGTGTTGCGTCTTGAATCGTCAGTTCAGCCACGATCGTCTCATTCATTAGATTGCGGCTTGCGGCTCGCCGCTACTCGATTTCTTTTGCGAAAGGATCGAAAGGTTCAAACGCGCCAAAGGGCCGCCGCTGCGCCCCAGAACAACAGAAACAACATACTAATATAGCCGTTCACGGCGAAAAACGCAGCGTTGAGCTTGCTCAAATCGTCGGCCTTCACCAGCGAATGCTCGTAAGCCAACAGCGCCGCAACCACTACAATTCCCGCCCAGGCCGGCCATGGCAACGCAAAACTGTACGCCAGCCAGCTCAGTAGCGCGACCACGCCGACGTGCATTACTCGAGCAATGACCAACGCGCGTGCAATTCCAAATCGCTTGGGAACCGAGTAAAGTCCCGCGCCCTGGTCAAACTCCACGTCCTGGCAGGCATAGAGCACGTCGAAGCCTCCGACCCACAGCGTCACCGCGCCGCAAAGAATCAGCATGCGCCAGTCAAGCCCGCCGGTGATGGCGATCCACGCTGCCGCCGGAGAAATTCCCAGCGCAAAGCCCAGAAACAGGTGCGACCAGTTTGTGAACCGTTTGGTGTACGAATAGAAAAACAGAATCGCGATCGCAACCGGCGCCAGTTTCAGCGCCAGCGGATTCAGCCGCCACGCCGCGATAAAAAACACGCCAACCGCGACAACTGTAAACGTCCAGGCGAAGGCAACGGAAAGCGCTCCAGTGGCCAGCGCCCGCATTTTCGTCCGGGGATTTTCTTTGTCGTAGCGCACATCGGCGATGCGGTTGATCGTCATCGCCGCCGATCGCGCCGCCACCATCGCCACGATGATCCATGCGATCTGCCGCAGCGTCGGCCAACCATGCGCGGTAGCGCGGGCCGCCAGCAGCGCACCCGTCAGCGCAAAGGGCAGAGCAAACACAGAGTGCTCAAACTTGATCATTTCGAGAACTGTGTGAATACGGCTCGCCATTTCTTCAGCCCTCCGCCTTCCGCCCGGCGCTGCTGCCCGTCCAGCGAAACATTTTTTCCTGCGGCAGTCCGGCTTGCACCAGCACGCGGCACACAAATTGCGTCACCAGGTCGTCAATCGTTTTCGGTCCGTGATAGAAAGACGGCATCACCGGCATGATCACCGCTCCCGCGGCTTGTGCACGCATCATGTTTTCCAGGTGAATGCGGTTCAGCGGCGTATCGCGTACACAGAGAATCAGCCTGCGGCTTTCTTTCAGCATCACATCCGCTGCGCGAGACACCAGATCATCGCAGGTTCCGCACGCGATGGAGGCGAGCGCGCCGACGGTGCAGGGAATCACGATCATTGCGTCCACCGTATAACTTCCCGAAGCGATGGACGCGCCAACATCCTTATTCGAAACGGTTTCGATTTTCTTGGAGGTGCGCCCCAGGATCCGCCCGGGTAATTTTTTCAAATCGCCGGAGGTGATTTTCAGTTCTTCGGCAAACAGGCGTTGCCCCGTTTCCGTGGCCACCAGGTGAATCTGCCCCACGCGCGGATCATCTTCCAGCAAAGAGAGCGTCTTCTGGGCGAAAACAGCGCCGCTGGCTCCGGTCACACCCACGGTAATGATTTTGGTTTGTGCTTGAGGCATGGCTTTTGTGCGGATATAAACAGTCTCGCAACGGCTTTCTGCCAAGTCAAGCAGGCGTGGGCCGCCGCGGGAATGTTAAGATGCGAATCGGTCAAAAAACATGAATGCTGACGAAATTCTGCAACTTTTGAAAGCGGTGGACGGCAAGAAGCTTTCGCCGCAATCCGCGCTGGAAAACCTGAAGCACCTTCCGTTTGAAGACATCGGCTTCGCTAAAGTGGACCATCACCGCGCGCTGCGCCAGGGCTACGCGGAAGTGATCTTCGGCAAAGGGAAAACGCCCTCGCAGGTGGCGCAGATAACGCGGGCGATGGTCAGCAAGAAAGCGTCCCGCCACAACGTGCTGATAACGCGGGCGGATTTACAGACTTTCACCGCCGTGAAACGCGTCGCCCGCGGCGCAAAATTTCATGCGCTTTCCGGCGTCATCACCATCGAACGCAGCAAGGAAATTGTAGGGAAGGGAACGATTCTTGTGGTTTCCGCTGGCACCAGCGACATTCCCGTTGCCGAAGAGGCGGTGCTGACTGCGCGCATGATGGGCAATAGGGTCGAACAACTCTTTGACGTGGGTGTGGCGGGCATTCACCGCCTGCTCGAGCATCGCCGCGAACTTACCGAAGCCCGAGTCATCATCTGCGCCGCCGGTATGGAAGGCGCTCTGCCAAGCGTCGTTGGCGGCCTCGTCGGAGTTCCGGTGATTGCCGTCCCCACCAGCACCGGCTATGGAGCCAGCTTCGGAGGCGTCGCCGCGCTGCTCGGCATGTTGAACTCCTGCGCCTCCAACGTTACCGTCGTCAACATCGACAACGGCTTCGGCGCCGCCTGCGTCGCCTCCTGCATCAACCGCCTGTAGCCCTTGGTAGCGCCGGCGTCCTGCCGGCAAGCATCCTTTCGATCAGCCTCATTCCGCCTGAAGCAAAACCTTCATTACATTACGTCGCTGCGCGTACTCGATGGCCTTTGCTGCTTCCGCCAATGCAAAAGTACGCGAGACCAGCGGCGTAGGATCCACTTTGCCGGACCGCAGAAGTCCAATGGCTCTCGCAAACGGACCGCAGCGTGACCCGACCACCGTAATTTCTTTCACCACAACCGGCCAAGTCTCCACCGGCGCCGCGCCGTGAAATGTAGATTTCAGCAGCAGCGTGCCGCGTGGCTCGGTCATCTCCTGCGCAAGAGTTAGGCCGGTTGGTGACCCAGTCGCTTCCACAACCAAACGAAACGTTTCCTTTACGCGTTTCAGATCCCCAGCATCGCCGCGCACTTTTTTTGTGGCCAGGCCTCCGCGCCGCGCGAGCGCCAGTTTTTCAGCGTGTTTTCCATACATCGTCACGCGCGCGCCCGCGGCCTGCAGCACCATGGCGATCAGTTGCGCCAGTTTTCCATCGCCCAGCACGGCGGCCTCATGAAACTCACGAATATCCAGTTGATCCAGAATCTGGCACGCCGCGGCTAGTGGCTCGATGAACACTGCCTGTTCATCGCTGACATTCGCCGGCACCAGATGCAGTTTCTCCAGCGGCAGCGTCAGATATTCCGCAAACGCGCCATCGTGTGCAACGATCCCCAGCACTGTCCGCCGCGCGCAGTGCGTTTTCAGCCCGCGCCGGCAGAATTCGCAAACGGGCTTATAACCATACGCCGCGCAGGAAACATTAATCTCGCCTGCCACGCGCTTGCCCACCCACTTCTTTTTAATTTTCGCGGAAACCCCGGTGATGCCCACGACTTCACCGACAAACTCATGGCCGGGCGTGCCGCGAAACGCGTGGTACCCGCGCAGAATCTCTACATCCGTATTGCAAATCCCCGCCATCCGCACGCGAATCAGAGCCCAGCCCCGCTGGAGAGATGGGAGCGCCTTGCGTTGCAGTTGCAGCTTTTTGCCTCTCACGACAAAGCTGATCATCGCCTCTTCACTTTTCATTTTTCGGATTTTTCAGGCAGGCTGCGGCGGCTGGGAGTCGCCATGCGTTCCAGGAATTCGAATTTTGCCTCAAGGCGAATCAACCGCCGGTCGAGATCCTGGCAGGTATCCATCAGTGATTTAGACTGGTCCGTAAGTGTCTTGATCCGATCTTCCAGCAGGATGATGCGCTTGATCGCAGCAAGGGATTCCAGGGCCCAGCTCATCGGGCCTTCTGGATCGCTTTCAAGCCGCGGTTCATGTAGGCAATCGTTTCATCCAGTCGCTTGATACTGCGGTCGGCCGACTCCTTGGCCTCCCGCGCCAGCGCGGTCAGTTCTGCCTCATTTTCCACGGGAAAATCAAGATACAGATCGATAGCGGTGCGCACTTCCTGCGAAAACGAGCTACCCCGTTTCTTCGCCCGGCGCGTCAGTCTCGCCTTCTGTTTTGGATCCAGATGGATCAGGGCAGTGGCCATAAGCCCTCCTATATCACACCTATATCATACCATTTTCCGGGGAGAGGTTACCGCAACGCCGCCGCCAGGGCCTTTGCCAATAGGGATTCCTGCTCGGGGAAAACAGTGCGCAGATCAACCAGCAACCGTTCCTCTTCGATGCGTGCGATTATGGCTGGGTGTTCCGTGGACTGCCGCAGACGGGCTTCCAGCGCCGTTGCCGAATGCCGCGCGCTGGCGATACGCAAAACGCAGGTTGCGAGCGATTGTGCTGGCGTCGAACCGCCGCCCACCAGCGAACGCCCCTCCGCGATTTCGATTTCCGCATCGGCATCGTCAGTCTGTGCCAGCAGAGCTTCGCGAAACGCTCGCGTCCGCGCGGCAATTTCTTCCAAGGTCAGGTGCATCATCCGCAGCGCTGGAATCTCGTTCCATGCACCGTGCAGATACGCGCGCAACGTCACTTCCAGCGCCGCGATGCTCAGTTTATCCACCCGCAGCGCGCGAAACAGCGGGTGCCGTCGCACCTTCTGCACAAAGTCCTTTTTCCCGGCAATGATTCCCGCCTGCGGACCGCCCAGCAGCTTGTCTCCGCTGAATAGCACCAGCGAAAATCCTGCCTCCACACTTTGGCGCGCAGTCGGCTCAGTGATCCCAGCTGCAGAAAGATCCAGTAGACAACCCGAGCCCAAATCTTCCACCACCGGCAGGCCGGTGCGCTGTCCCAGCGCAACCAATTCCGCCACCTCCGGTTTTTCCGTAAAACCACTCACCGTAAAATTCGAAGGGTGTACCCGCAGGAGCACCCGCGTCTTTTCGTTCAACGCATTTTCGTAATCGGCAATCCGTGTCCGATTCGTCGTCCCTACCTCGCGCAAAACCGCACCGCTCTGCTCCATGATTTCCGGAATGCGAAACCCATCGCCGATTTCAATCAGCTCCCCTCGCGAGACGATCACTTCGCCGTCGCGCGCCAGAGCCGCCAGCGTCACCAGCACGGCCGCCGCGCAATTGTTCACCAAAATCGCCGCTTCCGCGCCGGTGAGCCGTTCGATCAGCCGAGAAGTATGCGCGTCGCGCTTCCCGCGCGCCCCCGCATCCACGTCGTACTCCAGGTTCGAATATTGCGTCGCCGACTGTCGCAACTCTTCCAGGACCGCAGCAGGCAAAGGCGCACGCCCCAGGTTTGTATGCAGGATCACTCCAGAAGCATTGATCACAGCGCGCAGCGAAGGCGCCAGCTCTTTCCGAACGGCCTCCACAATGCGCAAATCCAGCGCCTCGCCGGAAAAATCGCTCTCTCCCAATGCGCCGCCCGAAACAATTTCACGGCGCAATTGCGCCAGCACGCCGCGAACAATCTCCACCAGATATCCGCGCTGCAGAGTATTCCCCAGCGCCGCCACCCGTGGCCGCAGCAGCAGTTCATCCACCGAGGGCACCTGCCGCAGCAGCGTCGTCTGGTCCGAAGCCGCCGATTTTGTGCGTTCCCCCATGCCGCCATTGGAGCACAGCCGGGAATCCCGCCGCAATCGCCACTGTTCGAATGGGCAGGCCCGCGCACATCAGGGACCGTTGTTTCATCCGTAGCTTCGCCCCGTAGCAGCGTTGACGCCCGGCGGGTCCGCCCCTAGGATGAATTCTCAGGGATTTCAGCCGCATGCCCACGATTGACGAGGAACTCTCGCAACTTGAGCGCGACATTCGTCAGCTCAAGATCGAATACGACATGTATTTCGGCGGCGGCCGCAAGCGCCCTCCCACCGAAATCGAATGGCGTATTGAGCTGATCGTTAAACGCTATTCCGAGCGCGGCGGCGACCTCAAATACACGCAGCGCTTCCGCTTCAGCAATCTTTCACAGACCTACGCCAAATATAAGGAAGTTTTTCGCAAGCGTGTGGCCCAGCGCGAGGAAGGCAAGATCCAGCGCCACTTCGGCGCCGCCGCCAAAGCCATCGAAGCTGAACGCGCCCGCGCGCAAGCCGCCGCGGATGCCGAAGCCGCTGCGGCAGCCCCCAAGACTTTTCGCGTGGTGTGCACCGCGCCGGAAAAGGAAGAGGAAAAAGTCGAGCAGCTCTACGAGGCGTTCGCCAACGCCAAGCGCGATGCCGGCGAAGAGACGGGCAAAATGACCCGCTCCGCCTTCAACGAATTCGTGCGCAAAAAGACCAAGGATTTGCAGACCCAGAAGAACTGCCGCGAAGTGGAATATGTCGTCGAGACCGTCGACGGTCACGTCAAACTCAAAGCGCTCGTAAAATCGTAGACCCCTCTGAATTTCCCACAGACTCGCGTTTCCGAAATTCCGCTCCTCCGCGTAAACTAGTAGATTCTTTCCTGTTTGGGAGGCGATATGGGAGTGGAGCGCGCGCTGCTCAGCGTATTCGACAAGACTGGCATTGTGGAATTTGCCCGCAGGCTGGTCGTCTTGAAGATCGAAATTCTTTCCACCGGCGGCACCTCAAAACTTCTTCGCGAATCCGGCGTGCCAGTGACGGACGTCTCCGACTTCACGAATTGGCCGGAGATGCTCGGCGGCCGCGTGAAAACGCTGCATCCGAAAGTTCACGGAGGGTTGCTTTACCGCCGCAACAATTCTGACGATAAGAAGCAGGCCGCTGAACACGGCATTGCCCCGATTGACCTGGTCGTCGTGAACCTATATCCGTTCGAAGCCACTGCTGCCAAGGAATATCTCCCTCCCGAAGAGTTGATCGAAAACATCGATATCGGGGGGCCCACCATGCTGCGTTCCGCCGCTAAGAATTTCGAGAGCGTCACCGTGGTCACCGACCCGGCCGACTATGCTCGCGTCGCCGCCGCGCTTGAATCCAAGGGTGAAACAACACTGGATTTGCGGTTGCAGTTGGCGCGCAAGGTTTTTGCCATGACCTCGCGCTACGACGGCGTCATCACCATGAACCTCGAGCGCCTGGCCCTGCAGGGCGAAGAGATGGAAGTGCAGCTCAAAGGCGGACTCACCGAGCGCGTGTATCTTGCGTTGCGCCGCAAGCAGGAACTCCGCTATGGCGAAAATCCGCATCAAGCCGCGGCCCTATATATTCCCGCGGGCCATCCGGCCACCGGCCTTGCCGCCGCCAAGCAGCTGCAGGGAAAAGAACTCTCGTATAACAACTATGTGGACCTCGAGGCGGCGCGCAGCCTGGTCGCGGAGTTCGACGGCCCCACCGCCGTTATCATCAAGCACAATAATCCCTGTGGCGCCGCGGAACAGCGCACGCTGTTGGACGCTTACACCAAGGCGCTCGCGAGCGATCCAGTTTCCGCTTTCGGCGGCGTGCTCGCGTTCAATCACATTGTCGATGCCTTGACCGCGGAAGAAGTCGTGAAGCTGTTTGTGGAATGTATCGTCGCTCCGGGCTTTGCCGACCGCGCGCAGGAAATTTTCGCCGCCAAGAAAAATTTGCGTTTGCTGCAGCTTCCGCAGGGCGGCCTGGAACCAGACAAGGAACTTCAGTTAAAGCGCATCCTCGGCGGCATGTTGATTCAGCAGCCCGACCTGGGCACATTGCAGGACAAGGAACTAAAAGTGGTCACCAAGAGGGAGCCGACGCCAGCCGAACTCGTGGACCTCAATTTCGCCTGGAAAGTTTGCAAGCACGTGAAGTCCAACGCCATCGTTTTTGCCAAGGATCGCGCCACGATCGGCGTCGGTGCGGGACAGATGAGCCGTGTAGACTCGGTCAAAATTGCCGTCGCCAAGGCACAAGGTTCATTGCAGGGCACAGCCGTCGCTTCGGACGCCTTCTTTCCGTTCCCCGACGGCGTCGAGGAAGCCGCCAAAGCCGGCGCCACCGCCGTGATCCAACCCGGCGGCTCCGTGAAAGACAGCGAAGTCATCGCCGTCGCGGATCGTCTCGGCGTGGCCATGGTCTTCACCAACATGCGCCACTTCCTCCACTGATCCCCGGTAGCGGCAGGCTTCAGCCTGCCAAGCAGTCCGGTGCAAATCGCCCCAAGCCACGCGAGGAAATCCCCTACTCCCGCCCAATCCGCTCCACTTCTTTCTTCACTGCGAGCGCATCGAGCTTTTCCATCGGCAAACTCAGAAACAACTCAATCCGCCGACCAAGTGTCACAAACGCGTCACGAAACGCGCGCGCAACTTCCTCCTGATTACCAACGACAGCCGCCGGATCCGCAACTCCCCAATGAGCGGTGATCGGCTGCCCGGGCCACACCGGACACACTTCCGCAGCCGCCGAATCGCAAACCGTGAAAACAAAATCCATCTTAGGCGCTCCAGGCGTTGCAAACTCATCCCAACTCTTGCTGCGTAATCCATCGGTGGGGAGTCCTGCGGATCGCAACTGCTCCATCGCGTTGGGATTCACGCGCCCAGTGGGATGGCTACCCGCGCTATAGGCACGGAAGTTCGGCGCACCCCGGCGATTCAGGAACGCTTCTGCCAGAATCGAGCGCGCCGAATTTCCAGTGCACAGAAATAACACGCTGTAAGCTTTTGCCATGGTTTACCTCATGCCTTTGTAGAGACGGCCTTCTGAGGCCGGCTCCTCGGGCAACGCGCCAATCCTAATGGCAGCAGGGAATATCCGTGCAACCCGGCGGGCAATCGCACGTCCCGGCCACGGGTTTGCTGGCACGCAGAAACGCACTCATGAACTTGTCCTTCACCAGCGGCCCGACCTTCTCCGCATCAAACCCCGCAGCTTGCAGGAATTCGGCAGCCTCTTCCACCTGATAAACGCGAGTAGGCTCCACTTTGATCCCTCCAAAGCCCGCCGCTCCAAGTTTTTCGACGTACTCCGTTTCCTGCAGCGCGCCAGCAATGCAGCCCACCCACAACTCGATGCTCTTGCGAATCTCCGCCGGCACCTCGCCGCGCAGCACCACGTCGGAAACCGCCAGCCGTCCGCCCGGCTTCAACACGCGAAACGCCTCACGCAGCACGCGGTCCTTATCTCCGGACAAATTGATCACGCAATTGGAGATGATCACGTCCACGGTGTTATCCGGGAGCGGAATATTTTCAATCGTGCCTTTCAGAAATTCCACGTTCTCCACGCCGGCCTTGCGCTGGTTTTCGCGCGCCAGCGCCCGCATTTCATCGGTCATACTCCAGGCCGTACGCTTTCCCCGTTGCGCCAACGCGTCGAGCCGACAACAAAACGTCAATGCCTCCGCCCGATCCCAGATCCAGCACAATCTCCCCAGCCTGGAGCTTCGCCAGCGCCGTGGGATTCCCGCAGCCCAGCGAGGCTGCCACCGCCGCTGCTGGTACGCTGCCCTTTTCCGTCTCCCCGTATAGATTTTTCGTGATGGGGTCGCACCCGCTCAAAGAAGCCCCGCCACCGCAGCAAGCCGTTTTTCCATCGGCCACCAGCTTTGCCGCAGCCCCATATTTCGCTTTCACTACTTCCTGAATATTCGATTCGCTCATAATCCGTCCTCTTTCTTCCTACCTCGAAATCTGTACGATTGATTCCGCAGGGACCGCGCGATTCCTGGTGCAGCACTCCTCGTAGAGAAAACCAAGCACCTCTTGCAACGCCTCGGTACTCGCCGTGTACCAAAGAAAAGTCCCCGCCCGGCGCACATCCACCAGCCCCACTTGCCGCAATTTTTCCAGATGGTGGGAAAGTGCTGAGGCGGGAATCCCCAGTTCTTCCTGAACTTCGCCCGCGATCATGCCGGTAGGGTGAGCGGAGAGCAGTGTGCGCACAATCTGCAGACGCGGCTCAGAGCCGATGGCGGAAAATCGATCGGCGCAGCGAGTAACCACCAGTGGGTCAGCCTTCTTCATATTTCGATGATTGCAGAAATACGGAAGTAACGCCACTCTTTTTTTCGGAAACCCTCCCCATCCCCTCCGCATCCTACTTCTGTGACACCTGATTTTTCGAAACGCCCGCCTTTTTCGCTTTTGACCGCCATTCCGGCGCATGGGATACTGAAAAAACGAACTTTATGACCCTGAATCGACTGTTTCTCACTGTTCTCTGCGCCCCTCTTCTGGCGTTTCCTTCGCTCGCCCAGAATCCAGCTTCGGCTCCTAACCACGCTCCCGAAGCGCCTAAGGTCACCAACCGCGCCGATGCCTACTACAACTTCACCATGGGCCACATTTACGAGCAGCAATACGAGCAGACCGGCGCCGGCGAATACGCTACTCGCGCGATCGAGTGCTACAAAAAGGCCTACGCCATCGATCCCCAGTCCCCCATCATTGGCGAGCGCCTCGCGGAAATGTATTGGAAGGCGCAGCGCGTCCACGACGCGGTCACCGAAGCCAACCAGATCCTGAAGAACAATCCAGATGACCTGCCCACCCACCGGTTGCTGGCGCTGGTCTATCTCCGCAGTTTGGGAGACATCAGCGGCTCCAACGTGCAAGGGGAAACCATCGACAAGGCGATTGTGGAATATTCCGCCATTCATCGCCTGGATCCTTCCGACCAGGAAAATACCATCTGGCTTGCGCGCCTTTACCGTTTGCACGGCGAGCCCGATAAAGCAGAACAAGTTTTGCAGGGCCTGCTGAAGGACGACCCGGAAAACGATGCGGGCGTGGAACAGCTCACGCAGTTGCTCCTCGATCAAAACAAGTCCGAGGAAGCGATCAAGCTTCTCAATGGACTAATCGAGCGTTCGCCTTCCGCGACGCTCTACGATCATCTGGGCGATGCCTATACGCAGACGCACGACTACGCCAAAGCCGAAGTCGCTTACCGCAAAGCCGTGGATCTGGACCCCACCGAATTAAGCCACCTGCGGGGGCTCGGCCAAACGTTGCTCTCCGAAGAGAAATATCCCGAAGCGCTATCGGTCTATCAAAAACTTTCGGAACTCCTCCCGGACGACGCGGACACCTATCTGCGTATCGCGCAGATCTATCGCGAACTCCACCAGCTCGATAAAGCCGAGGAAAATCTCGTGAAGGCCCGGCAGTTCGCTCCCGGAAGCCTAGAAGTGATGTACAACGAGGCCATGATTTACGAATCCCAGGGCCGCTTTGACGATGCCATTCGCGTCCTCTCCGACGCCGTGACGGGTGTCAAATCGCAATCCCGGGTGATGCCTTCGCGGCGTCGCTCTCTGGCCATTCTCTATCAGCAACTCGGAATGCTCTATCGCGACACGCAAAACTATCAGGCCGCGATTTACACCTTTCAGGAGCTTGGGCATCTGGGCGACGAAGAAGACGCCCGCTCGCGCCTTCTGATCATGGACACTTACCGCCAGGCGCGCGATCTGCCCAAAGCCCTGCAGACGGGCCGCGATGCTCTGGCCAAATATCCCAACGATTCCTCGATTCGTTCCAGTCTTGCCATGCTCCTTGCCGAAGCGCAGCAGCCGGATGAAGCCATCAAACTTATGCAAGCTAGTGGGAAAGGCGCTTCTCCCGACCGTGAAACCTATTTGAGCTACGCGCAAATCTACGAGCGCAGCCATCGTTCTAAAGAAGCCGAAGACTCCGCGCGCAAAGCCGAAGCCATGGCCACGCAGCCTTCGGACAATGAGATGACCTGGCTCTTGCTCGGCTCCATCTACGAGCATCAGAAGCAGTACGATAAGGCTGAGGACGAGTTCAAAAAAGCACTCGACGTGAATCCCAAGAACGCCATCGTTCTGAACTATTACGGCTACATGTTGGCGGACCGCGGTATCCGCCTCGAGGAAGCTCGCGACCTGATTCAACGTGCTCTCGATCAGGATCCCTATAACGGCGCTTATCTCGATAGCCTCGGCTGGACCTATTACAAAGAGAGCAAACTTGATCAAGCCGAACTCACTCTGCGCAAGGCGCTTGAACGCGAATCCCACGATCCCACCATCCGCGGACATCTGGGAGACGTTTTGGCAAAACAGGGCCGCATGGAGCTTGCAGTTGCCGAGTGGGAAAAATCCCTTACCGAATGGCACCGCTCCTTGCCAGCCGACATGGAAGAAGATAAAGTCGCGGACGTGGAAAAGAAGCTCAACGAGTACAAGCATCGCGTAGCGCAAAAAACCCCCGCTGCCGACGCGAAACCCTGAGTCAACGCATGCGAACAGTCCGAATTCCCGCGTACGCCAAGGTCAACTTGCGTCTCGAAGTCCTTGGCAAGCGCGCCGACGGTTATCACGAACTCCGCACCGTCTTCCAGACGGTGTCGCTGCACGACACGCTCCAACTGCGCCCTTCCCGGCGTCCAGGCATCTCCCTGCAAATTTCGGGTAACGATTCGCTCGCCAAGGAAGACCTCGAGAAAAATCTCGTCTATCGTGCCGTGGATGCGCTGCGGCGCGAAAGCCGTGTCCGCCCGGGAGTCGAAATCCTTCTGAAAAAGAAAATTCCTGCTGGCCGCGGGCTGGGCGGTGGCTCCAGCGACGCCGCTGCGGCCTTGATCGGCTACCTCCAATTGACGCGTCAGAAGCTTGAAACTCCGCGTTTGCTGGATATCGCCGCCGGCCTCGGCGCCGACGTACCCTTCTTTTTGTTTGGGGGCACGGCCCTGGGCATCGGCAGGGGCGAGGAAATTTATCCGCTTCCGGACGCACCCCGCCGCACTCTGCTGATCGTCTCACCCGCGGACGTCCACGTGCCCACGCCGGATGCCTATCGCTGGCTCCATGCGCCCGAATTGGCTTCGTTGACAAAATCCGCCGCGAACCATAAACTATTTAGGTTCTGTGCTCTGTGTTGGAGCGCGCAGGAAGCTTCGCTTTCGAATGATTTCGAGGCGGCGGTTTTCCGGCGGCATCCGCGGCTTGCCAAAATCAAGCGGGATCTGCTTCATCGAGGAGCTACAGAAGCCTTGCTGGCGGGTAGCGGTTCGGCGGTGTTTGGTGTTTTCCCGAACCCAGCGAAGGCGCGCCGAGCTGCTGTCGGGTTTCCGCACGATCAGTCCTTCCTCTGCGAAACAATTTCGCGGAAAAGGTATGCGAATGTAGTAGCCGGTCTTTAGACCGACTACCATAAAACGCGCGATTGTCGGCCAATCCCCAGCACCTCTCCGTCTCCGCACAGCCAAATCATTTGTAGCGGCCGCCTTTCGAGGCGGGCGCCTTGAACAAGCCTTTGTACTGGCCGACCTTCAGGTCGGCAACCGCAGCACCTAGCAGTCCGAATTTCGAATCGCCACCAAGCGGCGATCGCAGCGAGCCAGAGTGAACGACGAGCGTTTCAAAATCTTCTCGGGCACCTCCAACCTTCCGTTGGCAGAGGCGATCTGCAAGCACCTCGACGTGCCTCTGGGCAAGGCGAAGCTGGACCGCTTCAGCGATGGGGAAATTTATTTTCAGATTCTCGAAAATGTCCGCGGCGCCGATGTCTTCGTCGTGCAGCCTTGTTCGTTCCCGGTGGATAGCCATCTGCTTGAATTGTTGCTCATGATTGACGCCTTCAAACGCGCTTCCGCCTGGCGTATCACCGCCGTGCTGCCCTATTACTGCTACGCCCGCCAGGATCGCAAAGACAAGCCTCGCGTTCCGATCTCAGCCAAACTCGTCGCCGACCTTCTGGAAACCGCTGGCGCCAGCCGCGCGCTTACGCTCGATTTGCACGCGCCGCAGATTCAGGGTTATTTCGACGTGCCGGTGGATCACCTTTACGGCTCGCCCGTTCTGGTGGAATATTTTCGTCAGCTCAAGTTGCCGAACCTCACCGTGGTTTCTCCAGATGCCGGCGGCGTGGAACGCGCCCGCGCTTTCGCCAAAAAGCTCGATGCGCCCCTGGCCATCGTGGACAAGCGCCGCGTGGACATGGACGTCACTGAAGTGATGAACCTCATCGGCGACGTTCGCGGCCGCAGCACATTAATCGTAGACGACATCATTGACACCGCGGGAACGCTGGTGAAAACCGCCGACGCCTTGATCCGCGAGGGCGCCACCCAGGTCTTCGCCGCCTGCACCCACGCGGTTTTTTCCGGCCCTGCCGTCGAACGCATTGAGAAGTCGTGCATCAGCGAAGTCGTGGCCACAGACTCCGTGCCGCTGGTTGAAGCGGCGCGCCGCGTCAAGAAAATCAGGATTTTAAGCGTCGCGGAACTCCTTGCCCGCGGCATTCGCTCAATTCACGAGGAAACTTCGATCAGCGAGTTGTTCATCTGATCGATAGGCGGCGGCATACCGCCCGAATTTTGTAGTGGCCGGTCTTTAGACCGGCAAAGAAAAGGGGATAGCAGCAAAGGGAAACCAGATAACAGGAAACAAGAATTGCCTCCTGTTCGCTGCTTTCTGCTCTCTGTTATCCAACAAGGGAAAGAAGCTATGGCTCAGATCATTGTGGAAGGCGCGCCCCGCGACACACGGGGCAAAAACGAAGCCCGCCGCTTGCGCGTTGCCGGAAAAGTTCCCGCCACGTTGTACGGCGGAAAAGGCGAAGCACTCTCGTTGGCCGTCAACACCAAGCAGGTCACCGCGATTCTCCGCTCCGAATCCGGACACAACACCTTGTTCCAGGTGAACCTTGGCGGTAAGCAGGAACCCGCCATCGTGAAAGACTGGCAGGTGGATCCGGTCACCGGCAATCTTTTGCATGTGGACTTGCTCCGCATCGCCATGGACGTGCGCATGAAGGTCAAGGTTCCCGTGCACACCTTCGGCGAGCCCACCGGCGTCAAGGTCCAGGGCGGCGTCTATGAGGTGGTGCTCCGCGAAGTGGAAGTCGAATGCTTGCCCGCGGACATCCCCACGGAATTCCGCGCCGACGTTACCGGCCTGGCGTTGAACCAAAGCCTGCGCGCCGGCGATCTGCCGATCGACAAGGCCAAGCACAAGCTGGTCACCGATCCGCAAAGCGTGGTTTCTCACGTCGTCGCATTGCGGGCCGAGGAAGAGAAGCCCGTGGAAGCGGCCGTTGCGGGTGCGGTTCCGGCCGAGCCCGAAGTTATCAAGAAGGGCAAGAAGGAAGTGGAAGGCGAGGAAGGCGAGGAAGGCGCGAAGGCCGGCGAGAAACAGGAAAAGAAAAAGTAGTTCTTTTCCGTTCGCCACGTGCCAAACACCATGCGGCTCATTGTCGGCCTCGGCAATCCTGGCCCGGAATATCAGTGGACGCCGCATAACCTCGGTTTTCTGGCTGTGGATGAAATCGCGAACCGCGCTTCCATCCGCGTCGAGCGGCCCGAAGGTATGGCGCTTGTCGGGCTTGGCAAGGTGGCCGGGCAGGAAGTGATCCTGGCCAAGCCACAGACGTACATGAATCTCAGCGGCGTTTCCGTGAGGAACCTGCTGGAACGCTACGAACTGGGGCCGGAGGATTTGCTGGTGATGTTCGACGAACGCGATCTGCCCTGGGGCATGATTCGCATCGCCGAACGCGGCAGTCCCGGAACGCACAACGGGGCGAAGTCGGTCACCAGTGCGGTGGGCACGCAGGAATTTGCCAGATTGCGATTGGGTTGCGGGCCCGATCATCCGGTCAGTGATCTTGCCGCTTATGTTTTGCGGCCGATGAAAAAGGGCGAACTGGAAGTGGCCTCCGAAATGGTGGCCATGGCGGGCGACGCGGCGGAACTGATTCTTCAGCAGGGAATCGCCGCCGCCATGAACAAGTTCAACCGCCGCGTCCCGCCGCCGGAGCCTCAGTAGCACAGGCTTCAGCCTGTGCGGCGCACCGTAATTTGTAGGGGCCGGGCTTGCCCGGCCCACTCTTGGGGTTCCAAGATTTTTGTAGTGGCCGGTCTTTAGATCGGCCAGCGGTAATCGTAGCAACGATTTTCCCGGGCCTTGCGCCCGGGCAAGAAGGAAACGAGGTCATCATGGAAGAGCGTTTGTACGATCTGATCTTCATCGCCCGTCCGGCCACGCCGGAAGAGGAGCTCAAGAAGGTCATCAGCACTATCGAGCACTCTGTCGCCGAAAAGGGCGGCAAGATCGAAAAGACCGAGCACTGGGGCACGCGCAAGCTGGCCTACAAGGTCGCCAAGCATCGTGAAGGCATCTACATCTATTACCAGGTGCGCACGAATCACGCTGACCTCGTTCACGAAATTGAGCGGCGTCTCGGCGTACTGGATGCGGTCATCAAGTACCAGACTATTCGTCTCGACGAAGAGCTCAAGCGCCAAAAGAAGCTTTCGCACAAGCGCGAGGTGCGCGCCGCACGCCGTCCGCGCCGCATCACGCAACCCGCGCCCGCAGCGGAGCAGTCCACCGGCGCCGCCTGACGCAACCGGTAGCACAGGCTTCAGCCTGTGCAGCGCCCCTATGATTTGTAGGGGCCGGGCTTGCCCGCCCCACTCTTGGGTTCCCAGATTTTTGTAGTGGCCGGACTTTAGACCGGCCAGCACCACAGACCGAATTCGTCTCACCATCTGGAAAGGTAGGAAGTTATGTCAGAGGAACAAAAGCAACCGCAAGCCCCGGCCGCCCCCGCGCCAGCCGCTCATCAAGATGCTCCCGCGTCCGCGCCCGCAGCCGCTTCGGCTCCTGCTCCCACGCACACTCCGCGCAGCGAAGGCGGAGCGCCCCCTCGCCGTGAGGGTGGACATTCGCACTCCGGCCCGCGCCGCGAAGGCGGTCCCGGCGGTGGCGGTGGTGGACGTCGCGAAGGCGGCCCCGGTGGCCCAGGCGGTGGTCCGGGGGGACCGCGCCGCGGCAAGCGCCAGTATTTCCGCAAGAAGAAAGTCTGCAAGTTTTGCGTCGAGAAGATGGACTTCATCGACTACAAGCGCGCCGATATTCTTTCGCAGTTCGTGCAGGAGCGCGGCAAAATTCTGCCTCGCCGCATGACCGGCGTCTGTGCGCGCCACCAGCGTTGGCTCGGCGTGGCCATCAAGCGCGCCCGCAACATCGCTCTTCTGCCGTTCGCAGGCAGCGCCGCGGGTGCCCAGGCTCCCCGCGCCATCGTAGTCGAAGCCCCGAAGGCCCAGTAGCACAGGCTTCAGCCTGTGCAGCCCAACGGCGACCTTCAAGTCGCCGAAATGTAGGGCCCTCCTTCCGAGGCGGGCCGCCGAGGAAGCACCAAGCTATTCAAAGAATCAGGAGCGAGTCATGCAGATCATTCTTCAAGAAGACGTAGAAAAACTCGGCCACCGCGGCGACGTCGTCACCGTCAAGTCCGGCTATGCCCGCAATTTCCTCTTGCCCAATAAAATTGGCATTGAGGCGACCGCCGGCAACATGAAGGCCCTCGAGCGCATTCGCGGAGCCTTGGCCAAGAAAACCGCCACGGAACTCGAAGCTGCCAAGAAGCACGCTGAGTCGCTGAACGGCGTTGCCCTTAAGTTCCACCGCAAGACCGGCGAGAACGAGCAGATGTTCGGCTCGGTCACCACCGGTGACATCGCCGAAGCGCTCAAGGCCCAGAAATTTGAAGTCGACAAGCGCCAGGTGCAGCTCGCCGAACCCATCAAGACCCTCGGCGAATTCCCGGTCACCGTCAAAGTCTTCCGCGACGTAACCGCCGAAATCAAAATCTCAGTCGAAAAAGAATCCTAAGTCCCGCCTCTGCGCCCGCGGAAGCAGGCGCCTTTGTTGTGGCCGGACTTTAGACCGGCCACCCTTCAGGGCACGAGAATTCGTGCCCCCTATTTTTTTATTGTGGTGCTGACCCGTCGCATCGCACGAATCGGCTCGTCAAACCGCCTCCGTGTAGATTCCCAACTCGTAATTGTTTCTATTCCGCCTGCGCGTCTATTTAGACGTCCCGGCAAGCTTTTCCGCTACAGCCTCAACCTCTTCCGATTTCCAATTGGCGTCCGTAAGATTCGTCACCAGCGCGACCACCACCCGGCTTTCGGGATAGAGAATCAATTGTGAATGCCCTCCTACTGAGCCGCCAGAATGCGCATATACCAACTTTCCAGAGGGTGATCGGGCGATTCCCCAGCCCATGCCGTATCCAGTTTCTTTCCCTGCACTCGTCTTTTGAGAGGTGAACAGAAGTCTCAGCGACTCTGCCTTGAGGAATCCTGGTTGTAGAAGCATCGATCCAAACCGCACCAGATCCTCGGACGTGGACAAAAATCCTCCGCCCGCCCATTTGTAGCTGTTGTCCACATACGGCGCGTTTTCCACCTCCCCGTCCTTCGCTTTGTCGTAGAATCTCGACCGCTGCTCAACGATTCGCGTGTTTTGGTCCGCCGTGGTGTGCGCCAATCCCATGGCATCGAATACGTGCTTCTGCATGTAGGCCAGAAAATTTTCCCCAGAGGCCGATTCGATCACGGCGCTCAGCAGATTGAATCCGTAACTCGAATAATGAAACTGTGTTCCCGGCGGCGAGACCAGGGGATCGTTTTCGAAAATCTTTAGCCCATCTAACACCGTATCGTAATGTTTCTGGATTGCGAATTCGTCGCCTTGGTAGTGCCGGATCCCGCCAAGATGTCCGGCGAGCATGCGCACTGTGATCGGCGCCCTTTTATCCGGAAACGACGGCACATATTTCTGCACCGACGCGTCCAGATCCACTTTCCCCGCTTCCACCAGTTGCATCAGCGCCACCGCCGTCAGCGGCTTGGAGATACTTCCGATCCGGAATTTCGTCGTCGGCCACGTGGGCACTCGTTCTTCGAGATCCGCGTAACCAAATCCTTCCGAATAGAGAATCTTGCCATCCACAGCCACCGTTAAAGACAAGCCGGGGATTCCGCGCTGTATCCATTCCTTGGCCTGCTGATCCGCGAAATGTCTCGCTTCGGCGTAAGGGTCGGCCGCCGGCATTTGGCCCAGGCCGTTGGCCGCCGCAAAAAATAAGCTGATGCTCACTGCAACAAAAGTCAGGCCGCCCCTTCGCTTCATCCGATTCAGCGCTATCCAACTCATCTCCCACGCTCCCTCGTCGCCAATTTTCGTCGCAGCATCTTCCCACATTCGCTTCAAAAAAGTTTTCCGACATTTCCTTTACGATTCACAGCTACTCCAATTGACGCGCGCGGAAGATACACGCAAACTTCCATCTGCAACTCCGGCTCCCAGGTGATTGATCCGCCGGATATTTTCCGTCTTGCATTTCGCAAAACGCATTTTATAATAGCGAAGGAAAAGCGAAATAGCGAAAGGCTTCTCTGTCCCTATGCCCGCTGATTCCACTCTCGAACGCCCGCTGCCCAGCAATCTAGACGCTGAGCGTTCCATCCTCGGCGCCATTCTGCTCGACAACAACGCCCTCAACGCCGCCGTTGAGGCCCTCAAGCCCGACGATTTCTTCATCCCCCAGCACCGCAACATTTTCACCCGCATGATTGCTCTCGGCGAGGCCCAGCAGGCCATCGACCTCGTCACCCTCACCGAAGAACTCCACCGCCGCAGCGAGCTGGACGCCTCCGGCGGCGCTCCCTATCTCGCCTCGCTCGCGGACGGCATGCCCCGCGTCACCAACGTTGAGCACTACGCGCGCATCGTCAAGGAAAAGGCCATGCTGCGCAACCTGATCCACGCCACGCACAATATTCAGCAGCGTGCGTTTGAGGGCGAAGACGGCGCCGATGCCATCCTTGATAACGCCGAGTCCAGCATATTCGCCATCGCCGAAGACCGCGTCAAAGCCGGCCTCATCTCCGTCAAAGACATCGTTCGCGACAATTTCGAACGCCTCGAAAAAATCTTCCGCGAAGGGAAGAGCGTCACCGGCATTTCCACCGGCTATGGTGAACTGGACAAGCTGCTCTCAGGCCTGCAGCCTTCCGAACTGATCATTCTTGCCGCGCGTCCCTCGCAGGGAAAAACGGCGCTCGCACTGAACCTCGCCGAAAACATTGCCATCCGCGGCGGCTTGCCGTGCGCCCTTTTCAGCCTGGAAATGTCCAAGGAGTCGCTGCTGCAGCGTTTGGTTGCTTCCGTCGCGCAGGTGGACGCGCACAAATTCCGTTCCGGCCACCTCAGCCGCGAAGACTGGCGCCGTATGACCGAAGCCCTCGGCACCATTTCTTCTGCGCCGCTCTGGGTGGACGACGCCGGTTCCACCAGCGTCCTCGAAATCGGCGCCAAGGCCCGCCGTCTCAAGCGCGACAAAGGCCTCTCGCTCCTGATCGTGGACTATCTTCAGCTCATCACCGCCCGCGGCCGCTTCAGCTCCCGCCAGGAAGAAGTCGCCAGCATTTCCCGCGGTCTCAAGGGCCTCGCAAAAGAATTGCAGATTCCCGTCCTCGTTCTCAGTCAGCTCACACGCGCACCCGAACGCGAAGAGCGCGGCCCGCAGCTTTCCGATCTCCGCGAATCCGGCGCCATCGAACAGGACGCCGACGTGGTCATGTTCATCTACCGTCCCAACTTTTTTAACCTGAATGCCACGCCCGAAGAGCGCGACATGGCCGACATCCTGATCGCCAAGCAGCGCAACGGCCCCACCGACAAAGTGAAGTTCGTCTTCCGCAGCCGCCTCACCCGCTTCGAAGAAGCTGCCCCAGACGCCTTCAGCCAATTCTCCGGCGGCAACGATATGTAGGCGCGGCTGCAAGCCGCCTTCTTTCCGATGTACTGGCCGACCTTCAGAGTCCGTGTGAGAACTCGTCTTGACTGGTAATTTATACTGCGGGGGAGGCGAGGGGCGATGAGCAAATTTTTGGAATACCACCCGGATCAGGCGTATCTGTTGCCGCCGAGTGTACGGGATGTGCTGGGCGAAGGGCATTTGTGTTTTTTTCTGAGGCGCGTGATGGCCAGGATGAACCTGGACCGTTTTCGCGAGGACTATGGGAGCGAGGGCGGGCCGGCCTACGCGCCGGAGATGCTGGCGTCGGTGTGGCTGTATGCCTATGCGTTGGGGGTGACCAGTTCGCGGCGGCTGGAGCAGCGCATCCGCGAGGATTTGGCGTTTCGTTATTTAGCGGGTGGGGCGACGCCGGATCATTGGACGCTGAATGCATTTCGCCGCCGCCACGGGTGCGGGCTGAACGATTTATTCACGCAGGTAGTGGAGTTGGCGCGAGCCAGCGGGCTGGCGCGACTGGGGCATGTGGCCATCGATTCGACGCGCATTGCCGGAAACGCTTCGCGGAACCGAATCGACAGCGAGCAGGCGCTGCGTGACGAACGGGCACGCTTGCGGCGGGAGATTCGCCGCTGGCAGAAGCAGTGTGACGGGGAGGATCCGAACGAAGGAGCCGGGGTGCAGGTAAGTCGGGAAGCGCTTAGCGAGCTGGAGCGGCAGTTGGGAGAAATACCCGTGCGGCTGCAACGCCTGCAGAAAAGCGGGATGCCGAAGATTTCGCGGAGCGATCCGGACAGCCGGTTTTTGCGGGAGCGCGGTGGATTCGTGCTGGGTTATACCGGGACGCTGGCGGTGAGCGGGGATCATTTGATCGTCGCGCAGCGGGTGAGTCAGGAGACCAACGACAATGAAGCGCTGCTGCCGATGATCGATCAGGTGCAACGACGATGCGGCGAATGTCCGCAGCGAGTGAGCGCCGACAGCGGATTTTTCTCGCACGCCAACCTGGAAGCATTGGAAGAACGGAGCATCGACGGCTATGTGCCGGACAACAATATGGCGCGGGTGCTGAATCGCGGCGGTCGACTGCATCATCCTGCAAGGCACCCGGCGCATCAACGCATGCGACGGAAGCTACGCGACCCGGCAGGCCGGGCAGTCTATGCACGACGCAAGGCAATCGTGGAACCAGTGAACGGAGTGCTAAAAGAACAACGAGGAATGCGGCGCTTTCGGATGAAGGGCCTCGAAAAAGTCAAAGTGGAGTGGACCCTGGCGAGCATCGCCTACAACCTTACCCGCATCTGGCGCAGTAGCTAGCCATTGCGCGGCGCAAAGCAATCCTCACCCCGCGCCCTGCAAAGCAGAATCCGTCTTTTCCCAGCACCACGCCCGCCACAAAAATAAAAAACAGAGTCCTCACACGGACTCTTCAGGTCGGCAAAAAGTAGGGCCTGCCTTCTGCTTGCCCGCGTAGCGGGAGGCGCGCCGTTTCAGCGCCAACGCCAAAGAAGGAGCCGCCATGTACGCAAACTGGAAACCTGAAAATTACAATTCCGTCTCCGTCTACATCATGGCTAGCGGCGCCCAGCGCGTCCTCGACTTCCTCAAACAAACCTTCGCCGCTGCGCCCCTTCGCCGCTACGACAATCCCGACGGCACCATCATGCAGGCCGAAGTCCGCGTGGGAGACACCGTCGTCATGATCGCCGACGCTGGCGGTCCGCATCCCGCCTTTCCCGCCTGGCTCCACGTCGACGTCCCCGATGTAGACGCCACCTACAAAAAAGCCCTGGCCGCAGGCGGCATCTCTACGCTAGAACCTTCTCAAAAACCCGGCGACCCCGACCGCCGCGGCGGCGTCAAAGACCCCGCAGGCAACACCTGGTGGATCGCCACGCAGTTGCCCTAGCAATCGCCCAAAAAAAAGCCATTGTCCGCGTCGTTGACTTAAATTCCCGCGCTCTTTACAATGCGCGAGGATGTCCAACACGCCCTCCCTCATCGGTCAAACTGTCTCTCATTACCGTATCCTCGAAAAGCTTGGCGGGGGCGGCATGGGCGTGGTCTATAAAGCGGAAGACACCCGCCTGCACCGCTTCGTCGCCCTCAAATTCCTCCCGGAGAATGTTTCCAAGGACCCTCAAGCGCTCGCGCGTTTTCAGCGCGAAGCGCAAGCCGCCTCCGCGTTGAATCACCCCAATATTTGCACCATTTACGACATCGGCGAGGAAAATGGCCAGGCCTTCATCGCCATGGAGTGCCTTGAAGGCAAGACGCTGAAGCACACCATCACCGGCCGTCCGATGGAACTCGATTTCCTTCTCACCATCGCCATCGATTTAGCCGACGCGTTGGATGCCGCGCACTCCAAGGGCATCGTGCATCGAGACATCAAGCCGGCGAATATTTTCGTTACCGACCGCGGCCACGCCAAAATTCTCGACTTCGGTCTTGCCAAAGTAGGTTTTGAACGGGGCAGCGCCGCCCCAACCGAAACCATGGCCACTCAGGGCGTGGACACTGCTCAGCTCACCAGTCCGGGCAGCACCATCGGCACCGTCGCCTATATGTCGCCCGAACAGGCGCGCGCCAAGGAACTCGATTCCCGCACCGATCTTTTTTCGTTCGGCGCCGTGCTCTATGAAATGGCAACCGGCCAACTCCCATTCCGCGGCGATAGCACCGCCACCATTTTCGACGCCATCCTCAACCGCGCTCCGATTCCTCCCGTTCGCCTTAATCCCGATCTCCCCGTCGACCTCGAGCGCATCATCAACAAATCCCTCGAGAAAGACCGTGCCCTTCGCTACCAGCACGCTTCGGACATTCGCGCCGACCTCAAGCGGCTCCAGCGAGACACCAGCTCTTCCCGCGTTCCGGTTGCTGAGCCGGGCGACCCCTCGGTTCCGGCGAGTTCGGGCCGTGTTCCCCAGGCTGGCTCTTCTGGCTCCGTTCCGCCCGCCGCGGCCGGCGAATCCGCGGTCGCCTCTGGAAGCTCCCCGGTGGTCGCTGCAGAAACCAAAAACAAAAAGGGAATTCTGATCGGTTCGCTTCTCGCGCTCGTCGTGCTTCTGATCGCCGTCGGCGCTTTCCTCAAGTTCAGCAATCGCAAAGCTCCCGTAAACCTCCAGGATCTCGAAATCACAAAGATTACCCAGAGCGGCAAGGCCTCCGGTGTCGCCATTTCCCCCGATGGCCAATACGTCGTCTATGTTTTGCGCGATGGCGAAAAGCAGAGCCTCATGGTCCGCCAGGTGGCCACCGGCAGCGACGTGCAGATCCTCGCCCCCGATCTCATCGTTTTCTACGGCCTCACCTTTTCCCCAGACGGCGTCTACATCTATTACACCGCCTCCGGCAAGGACAACATCCTGTTCAGCTCACTCTTCAAAATGCCCGTTCTCGGCGGTGCCCCCGTCGAAGTTGTTCGCGATATTGACACCGGCATCAGCTTCTCCCCGGATGGGAAACGTTTTGCGTTCCTTCGCGGCGTTCCGGACAAAGCCCTCGTCGAACTCCACGTTGCAAATACCGACGGCAGCAACGAGCATCTCCTGCTGGCCAAGAGCGGTCTCGCCAATCCTTTCTTGATGCTTCGTCCCGCGTGGTCCCCGGACGGCAAAACCATCGTCTTTACCCTTTACGGCGGCACCAATCAGCAAAATCTCATTGCAGTCTCCCCGGACGATGGTTCCACGGCGCGCGCGCTCTACACCACCGGTGATGAGCTCGGCGTTCCCCACTGGCTCCCGGACGGCAGCGCCTTGATGATTCCCGTACGCGAGCAGGGGCCCCTTAGTCACGGCCAGCTCTGGACCGTTTCTTCTCCCGCTGGCGAAGCGCATCGCCTGTCGCACGACCTCACCAATTACAGTCTTTCCTGGCTCGATCTTTCCAAGGATGCTTCGTCGCTCGCCACCATCGAAACCTCCCGCACTTCCGATCTCTGGGTGCTTCCCGGCGGAGATTCCGCAAAGGCCAAGCAGATCACTCCCGGCGGATCCCCGGTTGGCAACGTCACGCCGCTGGGTAAGGACCGCATTCTCTATCAGACCGAGGCTGGCGGGCTCTTTATGATTCCCGTGGACGGCGGGACTCCCGTGCAGATCGGCCCCAGCGACCGCAGGGTCTTTTTCGCCTCCGGCTGCGGAGACGGCAAGCACATCGTTTATCAGAAAGCGGAAAACGATCAGTCGAACATCTGGCGCATGGATGCCGATGGCACAAACTCGGTTCAACTTACTCACGGTAAATCCGACGGGATTCCGAATTGCTCCTCCGACGGTCAGTGGATTGCCTACAGCGCCAACACGGAACTAGACTCCGCCTTAATCTCCATCAACGGCGGCACTCCCCAGATTTTGCACTTCCCAGGCGTCGCCTTTAGCCTCGCTTCTTTGTCACCCGACTCTAAACTCGCCCTCCAGATGACTTCCGATCCCGCCAACATGGCGGCTCGCCCTCGCATGGTCATTGCCCCCGTTTCAGGCGGCCCTCCCATATACTCCTTTGAAAGAATGCTTGGCACCGGCGGCTTTTTGCGCTGGGCTCCCGATGGCCGCGGAATTGATTTTGCCGTGACTCGGAGCAGTGTTTCGAACTTCTGGCGTCAGCCACTGCCCGGCGGTGCGCCGAAACAGCTCACCCAGTTTTCTTCGGAGCTCATTTTCGGCGGCACGTGGTCTGGCGATGGCAAATCCTTGGTGCTCGCGCGCGGCATTCCCTCGGCGGACATCGTCCTCCTGAACTCCGGTAAAAATCCCCAATAATTTTCGCTTGGAAGATACTCCGTAATCGTCATGCTGGAAATTTCTGCCGCCGCAGCCTTCGGCGCCATTTCCAGCCGTGGTAACTGGTCAGCAAACGCATTGATTTTCGCCGCAATCTTGCTCACCGTATCGCGCGTAGCCTCCGGCAAAAGGCTATTCGCAAACTCGTTCCCCAGCATTTCTGTTGAGTCTTTTGCTTTACCTTTGCCGCTGATCACCGTGATGCCGCCCGCCTGGGTGGATTCGCCTGCAGCCGTAAAGCTGGCAATGATTTTTGCGGTGCTCATCCCCAGCACCTGGGCGGTGATTCCCACATATGCCTTGGATTTCCGTGCCCGCACTCCCGCCCCGAATTGTCCGCCCTCCGCTTTCGCATCCCCTCGCCGGTCATCGGGGCCATATTGCGTTACCGCGCCGATGATCATTGCATCCAGTGCCAGAATTCGGCCGATTTTCGCAGCCATTCCGTAAGCGTCCACCCGCTCGTTTTCAGGAGCGTTCTGTTCCTTTAGAAGTTTTTCCAGCGCCGAACGGTCCACAACCGTATATTTGCCTCCTTGCACCAGTTTCTCGATCAGGAGAATGGAAACGCCCTTGCCAACATCCGTTCCATCCGCCCCAAAAAGTCCGGATGGCCCGTTTGCGGATATAGATGGATTATCAAAATTCAGAACCGCAACGCGTTTCTTCGCCCCACCCTCTTGCCCGCAGGCGACACCAGTGCACAACGCCACCACAATCGCGGTCCAGCCAATCATGCGCGAATGTTGCACCTTCATCGGATGTACTCCGTCCCCTATCGCGAATTGTAAAAGCTGCCAACCCCTCGGGTCCACGATCTTCTCCCGAATTCTCCCCGTCTTCTCACAGCGACTGGAGTCGCGGGGCAGCGGGGAATTAGCGTCCATGTCGAACTGAAAGGCCGAGCCTCACGTCGCCAAACTAGATCTGTCATCCCGAACTCCACGCCTTTTGCGGGGTGAGGGATCTGCTTTTCGTTTTTATTGTTCGGATGGCAACGCCAGACAGGTATTAGTTGAGGGGACCGACGTTCAGCCCTTCTTCAAATACTCCGCAAAAACATTCGCGCAGGCTTCCACAAACGCCTGCTCCGACTTCGGAAACGAGTCCGCAAAATAACTCTCGATATCCAGCTCTCCCGCCAGCTTCTTGTTCACGTAAATCGGCACCACAATCTCCGACTTCACCATCGAAGACCCCGCCAGATACCGCGGATCCTTGGTCACGTCCTGTACCACCACCACTTGTCCGCTCTTCGCCGCCGCTCCGCAAAGCCCCGTATTCAGCGGAATCCGCGCGTTCGGAGTAAAACTCCCTGCGTAAGGCCCCACGATCAGGTACCCTGCATCGGCCGGATCCACCACGTAAAATCCCACCCAGTTGTAGCGCGTTAATTTTTCATGCAGGCGCTTCGCGATCCGCTCCATCAGCGCTTCGGGCGTCGCCGCGGTCCGCGCAAACGTTTGTAACTCCTGCAGCAGCTCTTTCTGCGCTGGCGTCATCAGTACAACCTCTCCAAAATGGCCGCAAAATCCCCGTGCCGCACGATTCGTTTCGCTATAAATCCAGTCTACACGAACCCCGCCGCGCTCCCGTTTCAACCGCACTCCGCTTGCCGAATCAGTTCCCACGGAAATAATTACTATTGTGCCGCAACTTTAGGTTTACATTGCTATACTTCCCCGCCGCTTTACTGCCAGGAACAGATAATACTTTCGTCAAGCCCAGGGACGTGAGCGGCACATTGACAGGTATGCTCAACCTTCCTCGAATCATTGCTGGCGTGCGACCCCACTTGATGGCCTATGTGCTCTTGGCCGCCGTATCCTCCGCAACTATATGCTCGCGCACGCCAGCCCAGACCTCTGCTTCTGCCACCGCGACCAACGAAAGTGACATCCGTGTCGCCTATGTTGCTGTTCTTGATAAAAAGGGAACTCCGGTCGCAGACTTGAAGGCCGAAGATTTCGCAATCACGGAAGACAAAATTCCCCAGCAGGTTGTGAGTGTCTCCCCATCCGCGGATTCCCATCTGGTTCTTGGGGCCATGATTGACGTCAGCGGCAGCGCGCGCGAGGATGAGTCACTCCATGACAAGTTGAACGCCCTCTTGCGATTCCTTGGCACTTCGGTCGGTGGTTCCGAAGAGGCATATATTGTGGCCTTTGCATCGAGTTCCCGTCGTCTCACAGGGATAACCTCGAACATCAGCGAACTTCTTTCCGGTTTGCAAGTGGTGGACAAGGCCAACCCCTACGGGCCCACCGCTCTCTTCGATTCCTTAGTTTCCACGGTTGAATGGCTTCCTCCAGAACTTGCGGGCCGGAAAGTGCTATTGGTTCTCAGCGATTTCGAAGACAACGCCAGTCATCAGAACCTTGATAAGGCGATTTTTGATATGCAGCTTACGGGAGCCGCCGTCTTCGCCTTTGTGAATTTTGCGAAGGGTCATGAGTCGGATCGCAGTGCAAGGCTTGGCGCCAAAGTTTCCCGGCGCATGGCCGAAGAAACCATCGCATGCAGCTCGTACTGAAAAATTCCTATGCACTCAGCTACCATGCCACCGCGAAGCCCAGAAAAGATGGCAGCGTTCCGCCCAAAATTGAAACCCACCGCAAGGAAGTTCAGCTCGTGTTCAGCCCATTGCGACCCCTGCCCGCGCTATAGGTTCCGCGGTTCCGCAACCACCTTCTTCTGAGCAGGAATCCCCGCGCTTGCCCATACCTCGAATCCGACTTCATTTCATTCCTGACACACTGCGTCATGATGGCCACACGCCGACTCGTCCCTTCTATCTGCCCCTGCCTACCCCTCCGTCTGTCCCCTTGCCAAACCATGAGTTATGGGGTCCTCAATCGCTGCCTTCCTTGGTCGCTTGGCACCCCAATTGCTCCCCTCCCTGTTGTCTTTCTCGCGTGCGGCCGGTCATCCCCGCTTTTCATCTCCGCGTGCGAATGCCGTACACTAGATCTTTCAGGAAAGTTCATGACGCGCTCCAAAAAGAATTCGCATCCCGCCGATTTCGTCGGCCGCCCCGTCTGGGCCGAAGTTTCTCTCTCCGCGCTCACCGGCAATCTCAACAACATTCGCGGCTACGTCAATCCTCCCTCGGAAAAGCGCAAGACTCCGCGCAAAGTTCTCTCCATCGTCAAAGGCAATGGCTATGGCCATGGTGGCCCGGCTGTCGCCAAAGCCCTCGAAAAGGCCGGCTCGGACTGGTTCGGCGTTGCCTCCGCCGGCGAAGGCATTGAAATTCGCAAGGCCGGCGTCCGTGCGCCAATCCTGGTTCTCGGCGGTTTCTGGCCCGGCGAGGAAAAAAATCTCCTGCAGCACAATCTCACTCCCGCAATTCACCGTTGCGAGCAGTTGCTTGCTTACGAAGCCGCCGCCGCGAAGCTGCGAAAAAAAAATGTCCCCGTTCAGCTCAAGGTGGACACCGGCATGAATCGCCTCGGCATCCTCCCCAAAGACGCCGACTGCTTCGCTCGCCAGCTCGCCAAATGCAAACACGTCAAAATGGTTGGCACCTTCACACACCTCGCCTCTTCCGAAGTTCTCACGGACACCGAGCTCGGCCATCAGACGCGCCAGCAACTCGATCGCTTTCACTTCACACTCGACCGCTTGCGCAAACTCGGCGCCGATCCCGGCATCACCCACATCGCCAACAGCGCCGCGATCGCCGCGCGTCCCGAAACCTGGGCGGACATGGTGCGTCCCGGCGCGCTTCTCTATGGCTATCATCCTGGATTTGATCCCCAGGAACGCCGCGCGGAATTCGAAAAAAAGTTACCGCTGCGCCCGGTGATGAGTCTGCGCGCCCGTTTAATCAGTGTTCGCTGCATCGCCGCCGGCGAAGCCGTCGGCTACGATGCCACTTGGATCGCGCAGCGCCCTTCGCGCATCGCCGTGCTTTCCGCGGGCTACGCCGATGGAGTTCACCGCTCGCTCGGCAATCGTGGCATCGTTTATATTCGCGGTCACGTCGCGCCAATCCTCGGCATCGTCTCCATGGACGTGATCATGCTCGACGTCACCGATGTTCCAGACGCCGCAATCGGCGATATCGCCACGCTCTATGGCACCGATGGCGACCGCACCTATCCCGCCAACGTCGTCGCCCGCAGCATCGGCACCGTAACCTCCGACCTAATCAGCAGTGTAGGCCAGCGCGTCCCCCGCATCTACGTCCCATAACCGTAGGGCCTCGCCCGCCGTAGCCGCATCCTTTGCGGCGAAGGCGGGAACCGGGGTGTATCTACACCTTCGAAATCTCATGTAGCGGCCGCCTTCTCAGGCGGGCGTCTTCTCTCCCGATCCAGTCCCGTAGGGACGCGAAAATCTAGCCCAGGGCGTAAGAGTCTGTGTCGCAACTAACGGTTGCAAGGGAGCGAGAGTTTTGGCAAGAAGGGATATGCCAACCTATCAACCGTATTCTCCGGATCAAGTTGAGTTGTTGCCTGCCCATGGGAAGGATGTCTTGGGGGCCGATCATCTTTGTTTTCTGGTGCACGAAGTGGTGGAAGCGTGCGACCTGAGCGTTTTCGAGAAGCAAGAGGAGGACGCGGGTGGGCAGCGGCCGTACGATCCGCGAATGATGCTGAAGATTTGGCTGTACGGGTTCGGGGTGAATGTACGCACGACGCGCAAGCTCGAGCAACGCATTCGCGAGGACTTGGGCTTCCGATACCTGGCCGGCGGGGCAACGCCGGACCACAAGACGCTAAGCGAGTTCCATCGCCGGCATCGTGTTGCGATCAGGTCGATGTTCACCGAGGTGCTGCTGTTTTTACGGCGGGCGGGGATGGCACGGCTGGGCACGGTGGCGATTGACTCGACGCGGGTAAAGGGGTCGGCGTCCCCCGACCGGTTACTGCGTCGGGAGCAGATTGAGCGGGAGTTGCGCAAGAAAGTCACACGCTGGCAGAAGGAATTGGACGATGATCCAGATCGTGATCCGGGAACGCGTGTGGGGCAGGAACCGATCGCGGAACTGCGCAAGCAACTGAAACATCTGCGCGCGAGCGGCGAGGACAAGCTGTCGGCGACCGATCCGGACACCCGTTTTTTGCGGGAACGCGGGGGTTTCGTGCTGGGCTACACAGCGGAGATCGCAGTGAGCGAGGACCATTTCATCGTGGCGCAGCGGGTAACGCAGAACAAGAACGATAACCGTGCTTTGGTGCCGATGGTGGAGGAAGTGGAACGACAATGTGGAGAGCGTCCGCAGCGGGTGTTGGCCGACTGCGGTTTTTTCTCGAACCAGAATTTGCGCGAACTGGAACAACGCGGCATCGAAGGCTACCTTCCCGACCCGAATTTGGCGCGCGAGCTGAATACGGGTAAAACCGCACGAGGAGTCGGCCGGATGACCGTGAGCGATCCGCATCTGCTGCGCGCACGCAAGCGGTTGCGAACCGTCCGTGGCCGCGCTTGGTACAAGAAACGCAAGGGGATGGTCGAGCCAGTGATCGGGACTTTGCAGGAACAGCGTGGGATGCGGCAGTTCCAGCGCCGAGGACAGCCAGCAACCGCGGTCGAATGGACCCTGGCATCGATCGCCTACAACTTGATCCACTACCGAAACCTGTGCCGCAAAATTTAGCAGGCCAAAGCGCGCAATTCCGGAACTGGAAACGAGAACGGCGCGCCGGAAAACTGGTTGGAGTGCGGCGGTAGCTAAAAACCAGAGCAGTACCCAAGTTGCGACACAGACTCGTAAGCGCTGGGAAACCGCCAATGCGCAGCAAGCCCAGGAGGGGTGACAGGCGCTTCTCGGCCCGCGCAATCGCCGCTGCTCCCTCTTCTCTTCGCTCCGGCATTATCTTCAACTTGACGTTACTCTAATTCAAGAGTATACATTTCCTCTCATTACCTGCTCCGGCAGGAAGGGCCTTTCCTCAGCCGCCTTCTCTGCTTTCCACGCATCGCGGAGCGGTGCGCGTCATGCCGTACCGTGAGGTCCTATGAACGCAGTTAGGTCTCAGCAAGTTGGCGGTACAGTTTCCGGATCCCTTGCCTCGGTTGCACCACACGCAAATCTTCGTGGGCGAGCCTGGGATTTTTGGGCCATTCGCCTGGCCCTCGTCGGCGCTTCCGTCGCTCTTTGTTACGCCCTGCGCCCCTTCAATCTGCACGCGTTTCCCGCCGCCGGCCTCGGCTTTTTTATCGCCATGGTCGTCCTACTCGCGGAACTTCGCTTGCGCCACGCGGAGATCAGCGGGCTTGCGGGTGGTGCGATTGGTCTCGTGGTCGGCCTGCTCGCCTCGCTCTTGATTGCCCTCGTAGTTGCCCGCACTTCCGAACCGGAAACCACCAAGTCTTTCTTCGAATTTACCGCCACGCTTTCGCTCGGCTATCTCGGCCTGGCCATCGGCGCGCGCAAAGGCAAAGATCTTCCGCACATCCCGTTGCCGCAATCCGTTGGAATCGCGGTGCCCGTTCCGCCCTCGGCTCCGGAGTCCTCTGTCCAAATGAAACTCCTGGACACCAGTGTCCTGATTGATGGCCGCATCGCCGACATTTGTGAAACTCATTTTCTCGATGGCTCGCTGGGTCTTCCGCGCTTTGTCCTTCACGAGCTTCAGATGGTTGCCGATTCCAGCGATTCCCTGAAACGCCAGCGCGGCCGCCGCGGCCTGGAAGTCCTGCAGCGTCTTCAGAAAATGCCGGGGCTGGATCTTCGCCTGCTCGATGACGACGTCGCCGGTGTTTCCGCCGTCGACCAGAAACTTGTCGAACTCGCGCAGCGCACCGGTTCCAAAATTGTCACCAACGATTTCAATCTCAATAAAGTCGCTCGCGTGCAGAATATCTCCGTCTTGAATATCAATGAACTCGCCAACGCACTTAAGCCCGCAGTTCTCCCCGGCGAATCCATGCGAGTGCTGATCCTCCGCGAAGGCAAGGAGTCCAGCCAGGGCGTAGCCTTTCTCGACGATGGCACCATGGTTGTCGTGGACGGTGCCCGCCGCCTCATCAACCGCACCGTGGACATCCTGGTCACCTCCGTCCACCAGACCCCTGCGGGCAAAATGATCTTCGGCCGCCTCGACGAGCGCGCCGACTCCGGCTCCGTCCGCGCCGCAGCCGCCGGCGTCAGCGTCATGCGCCCCGAATCCGCCGTCGGCGGCAACGGCCACGCCCAACGCCCAGCCCGCCCCGAACCCTCCCCGTCTGCCACCAATCCTCAATATCCTGATTCCGATCCCATGTAGAGCCCGCCGTAGCCGCGCCCTTTGCGGCGAAGGCGGGAGCGCCAACTCTTCTCCATCCCGCGGTTCTTGCGGGATGAATCTCCAGATTGGCAAGTCTTCTCCCCCCGCCAATTCTCTTCCACCCCCTTCTTGCGGTACACTCTCCCTTCTGCATCCCGCGCTTGGGCCCGCAAGGTCTCGCTTCAGCCGGTCTGCTAACACGCTATGGGTCAAATCACCGCAATTCTTCCGGCTGCAGGTCTCGGCACGCGCATGGGCGCAGAAACCCCAAAGCAATTTCTCGAACTCGATGGTGTCCCCATCGCCATTCTCAGCCTCCGCCGCATCGCCTCCTGCCCGCTGGTCACCCAGATCATCGTCGCCACGCGTCCGGACGTCGTCGAAAAACTGGAATCCCGGATCCGTCAGGAAAACTTTAACCAGCCGGTCCGCGTCATAAAAGGTGCGGACTCCCGCCAAGGGTCCGTGGCCGAAGCGCTAAAGCTCGTCCCCAACGATGTCGAGCTCGTCCTCGTACACGATGCGGTGCGCCCGTTCGTATCCCCGGAACACGTCACTCGCGTCATTGAAGAAGCCCGCCGCTGCAAGGCCGCCATCGTCGGCATTCCCGCGATGGACACCGTAAAAGAAGTAAAGCGCGCCAGCCTCCCCGAAGACGTCGCCCTGATCACCAACACCGTTCCCCGCGAACGCATCGTGCTTGCGCAAACTCCCCAAGTGTTCGATACGCGACTGCTCAAGGAAGCCTTCGCCCGCGCCGAAGCCGATGGCGTCAACGCCTCCGACGAAGCCGGCCTCGTCGAACGCCTCGGCCATGACGTTCATGTTGTCCACGGCTCCGAGCGCAACATCAAAATCACCAAACCCGCCGACATGGAACTCGCCCGTTTCTACCTTCATCTCGAGCAGAAAAAAGCATGAGCGTCCGCTGCGGCATCGGCTACGACCTGCATCGCCTCGCGGAAGGCCGCAAGCTCATCATCGGTGGCATCGAAGTCCCATTCGATAAAGGCCCCGTCGGCCATTCCGATGGCGACGTTGTAGCCCACGCGCTTTGCGACGCTTTGTTCGGTGCCGCGGGCCTCGGAGACATCGGCACCCATTTCCCGGACACCGATCCAAAGTGGAAGGGTGCCAACAGCCTGCAATTTCTCGAGTACGCCCGCAAACTCCTCGACGAAAAACATCTCTCCATCGAACATGTTGACGCCGTCGTCATCCTCGAACGCCCCAAGCTCGGCCCCCATTTCCCCAAAATGCGCGAAGCCCTCGCCAAAGCCCTCGGCGTTCCCACCGAAAAAATCCACCTCAAAGCCAAAACCAACGAAGGCGTAGACGCGGTCGGCCGCGGCGAAGCCCTCGCCGCCCACGTAGTGGCCACACTCTCCCGGTAGCGCCGCGCCGGCTTCTAGCCGGCAAGCTCAAGGCCCCGCTTTCCGAAGCGGCCGCTCCCTTCTTCCGGGAATGTGCCGGACCCAACTCCTTCCAATGTGCGCACTTTTCTCCTCCGCCTCTTCTCCGCGCCTCCGCGTTCAACTCCTCTCCCCCATTTCCACGCTAAACTAATCCCTTTCCATGCCGCTCAACGACTATCGCGCCGAACATCCCCCGCACCCAAATCCCTACACCGCCGCCGACGTCCTCGCACTTCTCCACGAAAACCACTGGCTAACCACCGACCCCACCCCCGAACAAACCGCCTGGGCCACCCGCGCCGCCCAACTCCTTGGCCATTACGCCGAAGACCGCGCCACCCTCGCAAATCTCCTTCGGCCTGTTTTCCAGTACGACGCCTCCGAAATTCTGCAATCCCCCGACGCGCAAGCCGCCATCTCGCGCTTCGCCGCGCGAGAGGTCATCCGCCAACTCGCCCTGCTGGTACTCGAACCATCTCCCTTCACCTCCGAACGCTTCAAGGAAGTTGCGACATACTTGAAGGAAACTTGCGGCGTTCGCAGCCGTGATCTCTTCAATCCGATCCGTCTCGCGCTCGCCGGCCGCACGGGCGAAGGCGAACTCGATCGCGTAATCCTTCTCCTCGACGAAGCCTCCGTCCTCCCTTTTTCTGTTCCCGTAAAATCCGTCCGCACCCGCATCCTCGAATTCTGCTCCGCCCTCGACTAAATCCCAGTGTACTGGCCGACCTTCAGAGTCCGTGTGAGAACTCGTCTTGACTGGTAATTTATACTGCGGGGGAGGCGAGGGGCGATGAGCAAATTTTTGGAATACCACCCGGATCAGGCGTATCTGTTGCCGCCGAGTGTACGGGATGTGCTGGGCGAAGGGCATTTGTGTTTTTTTCTGAGGCGCGTGATGGCCAGGATGAACCTGGACCGTTTTCGCGAGGACTATGGGAGCGAGGGCGGGCCGGCCTACGCGCCGGAGATGCTGGCGTCGGTGTGGCTGTATGCCTATGCGTTGGGGGTGACCAGTTCGCGGCGGCTGGAGCAGCGCATCCGCGAGGATTTGGCGTTTCGTTATTTAGCGGGTGGGGCGACGCCGGATCATTGGACGCTGAATGCATTTCGCCGCCACGGGTGCGGGCTGAACGATTTATTCACGCAGGTAGTGGAGTTGGCGCGAGCCAGCGGGCTGGCGCGACTGGGGCATGTGGCCATCGATTCGACGCGCATTGCCGGAAACGCTTCGCGGAACCGAATCGACAGCGAGCAGGCGCTGCGTGACGAACGGGCACGCTTGCGGCGGGAGATTCGCCGCTGGCAGAAGCAGTGTGACGGGGAGGATCCGAACGAAGGAGCCGGGGTGCAGGTAAGTCGGGAAGCGCTTAGCGAGCTGGAGCGGCAGTTGGGAGAAATACCCGTGCGGCTGCAACGCCTGCAGAAAAGCGGGATGCCGAAGATTTCGCGGAGCGATCCGGACAGCCGGTTTTTGCGGGAGCGCGGTGGATTCGTGCTGGGTTATACCGGGACGCTGGCGGTGAGCGGGGATCATTTGATCGTCGCGCAGCGGGTGAGTCAGGAGACCAACGACAATGAAGCGCTGCTGCCGATGATCGATCAGGTGCAACGACGATGCGGCGAATGTCCGCAGCGAGTGAGCGCCGACAGCGGATTTTTCTCGCACGCCAATCTGGAAGCATTGGAAGAACGGAGCATCGACGGCTATGTGCCGGACAACAATATGGCGCGGGTGCTGAATCGCGGCGGTCGACTGCATCATCCTGCAAGGCACCCGGCGCATCAACGCATGCGACGGAAGCTACGCGACCCGGCAGGCCGGGCAGTCTATGCACGACGCAAGGCAATCGTGGAACCAGTGAACGGAGTGCTAAAAGAACAACGAGGAATGCGGCGCTTTCGGATGAAGGGCCTCGAAAAAGTCAAAGTGGAGTGGACCCTGGCGAGCATCGCCTACAACCTTACCCGCATCTGGCGCAGTAGCTAGCCATTGCGCGGCGCAAAGCAATCCTCACCCCGCGCCCTGCAAAGCAGAATCCGTCTTTTCCCAGCACCACGCCCGCCACAAAAATAAAAAACAGAGTCCTCACACGGACTCTTCAGGTCGGCCCCCAATGCTCCCGACCAATCTGCTCGTCTAATGCTCTCGACTAATCCCCTCCACCAATCCCCGACCACCTACTCCACTCCACCCCTGTCATCCTGAAGGTCGCGCCGTCCGCGACCTGAAGGATCTCAACCCTAGCGTCTTGCCGCGATCTCTCCACGTACTCTCTCTCCGCCTTCCTCTGCGCCCCCTCTGTTAGTAAACTCTTCTCCCATGGATCGTCTCACCGGCATTCACGCCATCCGCGAGGCCCTCGAAGCCGGTAGCCCCTTCGACCGCATCCTCATCGCCAAGGGCCGCCAGGATACCCGCGTCGAAGAAATCGTGCAGCTCGCCCGCGCCCAAAACATTCCCGTCCGTTTCGAAGATCGCAGCCAGCTCGATCGCCTCGCCAACTCCCGTGACCATCAAGGCGTAGTAGCCATCGCCGCCGCGCGCCCTCCCGCCACGCTCGAAAGCCTCCTCGAACAAGCCAACAAGTCCAAGGGCCAGATCGGCCTCATCGTTCTCCTCGACGGCGTCGAAGACCCGCACAATCTAGGCGCCATCATCCGCACCGCGCTGGCCGCCGGCGCCCACGGCATCGTGATTCCCGAACGCCGCGCCGCCGGCCTCACGGACACCGTAGCCCGCGCCTCCGCCGGCGCTCTCGCCCACCTGCCCGTAGCGAAAGTCACCAATCTCGTTCGCGCAATGGAAGATTTGAAGGAAGCAGGCTACTGGCTGGTAGGCCTGGAGGAAACCGCCGAAAAAAAATATACCGATATGGACTACACCACTCCAACCGGCATCGTCATGGGTGGCGAAGGCAACGGCCTCCACGAACTAACCAAGAAGCGTTGCGACTTCCTCGTCTCGCTGCCCACCACGGGTCCCGTAAAATCACTCAACGTAAGCGTAGCCACCGGCGTAGTCCTCTTCGAAGCCCTCCGCCAGCGCCACACCAAACGCAACCCGTGATCTATAATTGGAGAGTCGGCGGAATCTCATTCACTCTTGGGCTCTTCATACGGGATAGCCGTTCCAGCTTCTTCCGGGCTGAGTTTTACGCCGACCATGGCAGCCGCTTTTGACAAGGCCGGGTCCCTGCCATTCGCCAGATCCTGTGCGGTTGGCAAAATCACGATGTCCGGCTCCACACCTACGTGCTCCAACGATTTGCCGTCGGTCATCACCAGGTCAGCATCGGTGATCGAGGCGCCATAGAAGATCACTGAATCCAGGTTAACTTCATGCGGATAAAACCTCGACTCCATCACCATTCCCGCACTGCGGTCCCCCACCACAAATCCGCGCTTCTCCAGTTGCACCACGCGTGCAAATACTTCAGAAGCCGCCGCTGACTCGCTGTCGATCAGGACTGCAAATCTGCCCGTAAAGGCATCGTGGTGACGGCCCGCTGCCACGACGGGCTTGCTGGAGTCGCGCCCCAGGCGGTCACAAATTTTCCGATCGTATTGGAAGAGTCCGCCCAATAATCGGCCGAGTGTTTCAGCGAACTCACCGTAATTGTCCCCAGGGTCTAACACCAGACCCCTGCGTTTCCGTATCTTGCTCATGTTGTCGTTTTGAAAGTTTGAGTCCAATAGGAGGTCAAGTGGGCCTGTCAATCCACCGTGATTCCCTCGAAGGCCCAACACCACGCCTTTGTGTTTCCGCATGTTGCCGATGATCTTGTCCGCCTCATCCGCCGAGAAGCCAAACGTGGGAATTTTCACCACCAGCAGATCATCTCCCTTCTCGAAATAACGTGCTTCCTTGGCGTGATGAGCGTTTTCCGAGTCGCGAACAATCTGATTAATGCCCTGGTGCTGGAAGTATGTGGCTAACGTGGATGGGCGAATTGTCGCTATCACTTCCAACTGCCGCGGGGGACTCCCTGAATCGGCAAGAGATAGTCGAAGCCCCGGCTGTGGCCTCAATACGTCGTAGATATATTGGATTCTCCAAAGAGTGTTCCTTGAAATGGGCTGATCGTTGACGGCAAGAATTTCATTTCCCGGTTTCAGTCCTTTTTTCTCCGCATCGCTTCCGGAAACAACGTGGGTGACAAAACAGTGTTCGCCAATTATCTCCATTCTGAATCCGTAATCGAAAGTGTTGGCGCGAGGAGGAGGGTAGAAAGCTGTGTGAGAGTCATTCAGACTATCCAGAAGCGCGGCGATCTCCGATACCGCTCTGTCGAGCGAGTGAGCCGCATCGACATTCTTTTTAGCTTCCTGAACCTTCGCATCCCAATCGACGCCATGCAGCTTACTGTCGTAATAGTATTTTGGGATATCCTTAGCTACTTTGTTCAGCATTTCCTGAGCGAATTCGCGGTCAGCCTTGCCGTACTGTTCCGTCCGCGCGAACGCGGAAGGGAATAGGAACAATGCGCACGAGAATGCGACCAGCCAAACGACGTTCCTCCAGACCCATGTCATGGAAGCCCCCGCAATGTTTCAGCAGATTGAATCTTGAAAGGTAATTAATGAACAGAAGTGTACACTAAATTGCTCATTCTGGGATTGCTTGCAATTGGACGTTGTGGCCTGGTTTGGGACTCTCACGCGTCATACTGCATCAGCGGCAAACACTTGTCATCCCGCTGGTTCTCCTCGCAAAGCTGTCATCAGGGCAGCGCCATCAGGGCTGCCGAGGCCGGTGCACGCATCCCAGCCTGGACCTGCGGAATAATTCCCGTTGCTTCCCGCAGTAATGTCGTGAAACGTGGTTTCGACTTTCGCTGAATACAACAGCGGATTGACGTAGCCCACATTTGTTCCCAGCGACTGGTTAATTAGCGCCAGCAGTCCCGCCCACAAAGGGGCAACTCCACTCGTGCCGCCAATCACCGCTTGCTGCCCATCGACAAATACGTTGTAACCCGTCTCCGGATCGGCATTGCCCGCGACATCGGGAACACCGCGGCCGACGAAGCCGTTCGGAGCCTTCGGCACCTTCGCGCTCTGCTGGTAGTTGGGTAGCGCAAAAAATTCGCTGACGCCGCCGCCCGTGGCTCCCTCATTTGCCGAAAGCTCGTTCCATGCCTGCTCGCTGCCGATTGCCGCACCGCAGATCGTCAGCTTCGTGCCGCCACATCCCACCACAAATGGACTTGCAGCGGGAAAATCCACTGTAGGAACTCCACTTGTGCTTCCGTCTGACGATCCGCTGTCACCTGACGCGGCAAGAACCGTCACTCCCATCGTTGAGGCATCCTCACACGCGGAATTCAGCGCGTCGCGGGATTGCTCCGTCCATGAATCCTCCGGCCCGCCCCAGCTGATTGAAATAATGGACGGTTTCAGGTTCGTGTCATGTACGGCCGTGCTGACGGCGTCGATGAACCCCTGGTCCGTATTCGGCGCGAAATAGGCCGCAATCTGCGCCCCGGGCGCGATTGCTCCTGCCACTTCGATATCCAGCTCCACCTCGCCATCGGGTCCACTGGAATCACCTGTGGGAGTATTCGCCGCACCGTCCACGGAGACTGCCGTTACCTTCGGAGCGGAAATCCCCAAATTTTTAAAAAAGGAACTGAGGTCGCTGGGGCGATACCCGCCTCCCAACTCGATCACTGCGATACACTGCCCCGCACCGCTCTCGCCCGAGGGGAACCCGTACGCTTTCGCAACTTGAAGCGGAGAGTAAGAAACGGCTGCTGCCCGAGGGGAGACACTTGGCACTTTCTTGCGCAGCCTAAAATGCGTCTTGGCTTGTGGGCGATTGTCGAGCCCCAAAACGCCCTTCACGATGGGTTCCAGATCAGCGGGAATCGTCAGGCTGCCTGCGCGACACCGATACGCGCCCGAACTGTGCTCGTAACGCCGCAAGTTCGCGCCAAACGCGTCGTTAAATGCCTGCACCGTGCCGGCGAGTTTCACAATTCGCCGCCCGCGATCCTCGCTCACAACCTTCAAGCCGTATTGCGTGGCAAACGCACGAAGCTTTTCAACGTCGGCCGCCGCGGCGCCGTGCAAATGCGCAAATTCTTCGCGGGTGAGGTATTTTCGCTCGCGCGGTAGGCGCGCCCCCATTTGCGCGGCGGAAGGGAATTCGCCGGTCTTTGTTCCTCGCCGCAACAAAACCGTCACTTCGATTTGCTGATTCGGGTCCGCAGGTCCCGCATCCTGCCCGCCCGGCAACGATTTCCGCGCGCTGCCCTTTAACTCCACCCGATCGCGTCGCTCAGTCATGGCGTGCCTCCGCGAATATTCAAACGTGCTGAGGCCGGGTGCCAAAAAGTATAGCCCGAATCACCAGCCGCCACCGCCTCCTACTTGAACAAGTCTCGGAAACCTCGCATTTTACCGAGCTAAGAGGAGCGGCGGGTATTAGGCCCACCAACGTCTGTCTCAAGCCACCGTACTCTCGATGATACGAGGCGAAAGGAAATAATCAGCAAATCGGAAGCCGGTTATACAAACCTCTCACGAGTCATACTGCATCAGCGAAAACACATCAATCCCCGGCAATTTCGCCCGACCCTGCAGGAAATTCAGCTCCACCGCGAACGCCGCGCCTTCCACCACCCCACCCAGCGATCGAATCAATTGCACTGCCGCCGCCGCCGTTCCCCCCGTCGCCAGCAAATCGTCGCACAGCAGCACGCGCTGTCCTTTTTTCACTGCGTCCTCGTGCATCTCCATCGTGTCCGTTCCATATTCCAGCGCATAGGAAATCTTCGCCGTCTTCGACGGCAGTTTATTCGGCTTTCGCACCGGCACAAATCCCGCATTCAACCGGTATGCCAGCGCCGGCGCAAAAATAAATCCTCGCGCCTCAATTCCCGCAACCAGATCGATCGTATGCCCCTCATAGTGCCCGCATAGCCGATCAATCATCATCTTGAAACCCTTCTGGTCCTTCAACAGCGTCGTGATGTCATAGAACAGAATTCCCGGCTTCGGGTAGTCCGGAATCTCCCGGATCAACTGCTTCAAATCTTCCATGCGCTCGGCTCCTGACTATTCCGTAAACTCAATTGTAAAATTTCCCGTGTACCGCATCTCCACCGCGCTCGGTTCTTCCGAAACTCCGGAAACCCGTGCCATCATTGGGCCTTTTTCCAACCCCTTGCGCAGTTTGTAAAGATTTTCCGGCGTCCCCATCGCCAGCACTTCCACACTTCCATCGCTCAGGTTTCTCACATAGCCGTCGATCTCAATCTTGTTTGCAAGGTGTTCCACAAAATTCCGGTAGCCCACTCCCTGCACGCGGCCCGTTACCACATAACGTCTGGCGACAATCCCATCGTTCACAATATTCCGATTTTAGCAGAGCCTCCTGCCTCTCCTCCAAATCCCCGCGCAGGCCTGCTGCCATTGCGTTACACTGGCAGCGGGTCGTCAGGCGGCACAAATCCTCTCCGCCCGCATCCTAATCCACATGATTCGCATCCCGGCCATTTCAGCGCAATCGCAAACGCGGCGGATTGCCCAACTTTTCTTTTTCGCCGCGATCCTGCTTCTCGCGCCTCGCGGTCGGGCACAGGATAACGCCCCTGGCCCGCTAACCCCTCCTCCCGCACCCGAACATGATGTAAAACGCGTTATCGGTGTAGCCCAGCCCGAAGCCCCGCCATCCCTTCCTCCCCCACAGATCATCAGCGCCTTCACCAAAAAAGAGGATCTTTACCAGACAGAGCGCCCGCTCTATTCGTATCGCCGCTCCATCAAAATTCAGGAGTTTGGCCCGGACGGCCATCCCAGCGGCGAATACAACGCCACCTACCAGGCCGTGCGTTCCGCCGACGGCCAGCTTTACGAACGCGCCATCGCTGCTCCGGAAACCTCTCTACAATATTTGCAATTCGAACCCGACGACGCCCATTACTTCACCAGCATTCCGGAATTCCCACTCACCACCGAGCAGCTCAAAAACTACAACGTGCAGTATCTCGGCACCGAAAAAGTCGACGAAATCGATTGCTATATCTTTCAGGTCCATCCCAAAACGCTGGACCGCCGGCATCCCTTTTTCGACGGCGTCCTCTGGGTGGATCAGAAATATCTGGAAGTAGTAAAAACCTACGGCAAGTGGATTACCGACCTGGGGCCCATGCACCCGGGCAGCCTGCCCTTCGGCATGTTTGAAACCTATCGCGAAAATGTCGACGGCAAATACTGGTTCCCCGACTATTCTCGCTCCGACGATGTCTACAAACTAAAAGACCGCGAAATCCCCATCCGTGTAACCATCAAATGGTCCGACTTCAAACCCTTCCCACCCGCCGGCGCCCCGGCCACTAACAGTCCGCCCCCACCTGCAAAACCCTAACGAGTGTCCCGCAGTCTTCTTCCGGCCTCTCGTTTTGCCGAGCGCCAGCGGCGCGACACAATTTAGCCCAGGGCGCAAGAGTCTGTGTCGCAACTAACGGTTGCAAGGGAGCGAGAGTTTTGGCAAGAAGGGATATGCCAACCTATCAACCGTATTCTCCGGATCAAGGTGAGTTGTTGCCTGCCCATGGGAAGGATGTCTTGGGGGCCGATCATCTTTGTTTTCTGGTGCACGAAGTGGTGGAAGCGTGCGACCTGAGCGTTTTCGAGAAGCAAGAGGAGGACGCGGGTGGGCAGCGGCCGTACGATCCGCGAATGATGCTGAAGATTTGGCTGTACGGGTTCGGGGTGAATGTACGCACGACGCGCAAGCTCGAGCAACGCATTCGCGAGGACTTGGGCTTCCGATACCTGGCCGGCGGGGCAACGCCGGACCACAAGACGCTAAGCGAGTTCCATCGCCGGCATCGTGTTGCGATCAGGTCGATGTTCACCGAGGTGCTGCTGTTTTTACGGCGGGCGGGGATGGCACGGCTGGGCACGGTGGCGATTGACTCGACGCGGGTAAAGGGGTCGGCGTCCCCCGACCGGTTACTGCGTCGGGAGCAGATTGAGCGGGAGTTGCGCAAGAAAGTCACACGCTGGCAGAAGGAATTGGACGATGATCCAGATCGTGATCCGGGAACGCGTGTGGGGCAGGAACCGATCGCGGAACTGCGCAAGCAACTGAAACATCTGCGCGCGAGCGGCGAGGACAAGCTGTCGGCGACCGATCCGGACACCCGTTTTTTGCGGGAACGCGGGGGTTTCGTGCTGGGCTACACAGCGGAGATCGCAGTGAGCGAGGACCATTTCATCGTGGCGCAGCGGGTAACGCAGAACAAGAACGATAACCGTGCTTTGGTGCCGATGGTGGAGGAAGTGGAACGACAATGTGGAGAGCGTCCGCAGCGGGTGTTGGCCGACTGCGGTTTTTTCTCGAACCAGAATTTGCGCGAACTGGAACAACGCGGCATCGAAGGCTACCTTCCCGACCCGAATTTGGCGCGCGAGCTGAATACGGGTAAAACCGCACGAGGAGTCGGCCGGATGACCGTGAGCGATCCGCATCTGCTGCGCGCACGCAAGCGGTTGCGAACCGTCCGTGGCCGCGCTTGGTACAAGAAACGCAAGGGGATGGTCGAGCCAGTGATCGGGACTTTGCAGGAACAGCGTGGGATGCGGCAGTTCCAGCGCCGAGGACAGCCAGCAACCGCGGTCGAATGGACCCTGGCATCGATCGCCTACAACTTGATCCACTACCGAAACCTGTGCCGCAAAATTTAGCAGGCCAAAGCGCGCAATTCCGGAACTGGAAACGAGAACGGCGCGCCGGAAAACTGGTTGGAGTGCGGCGGTAGCTAAAAACCAGAGCAGTACCCAAGTTGCGACACAGACTCGTGAGCCCTGGGTAAACGCACAACAATCGAAAGCGCGTAGGTGCGAAATACTTCGCGGGCAAACGATATCCCCGCTCGCGGCCTTCCGTGAATTGCTCTATCTGCGCCCTCAACACTTCCCGTCCCGATAAATCTCGCGCAATACTCCCGGCAACTCCTCCAAACCCTCCAACAAAATCTCCGGCCGCGCCGCCCGCAACCGCTTCTCCGTCGGAAACGGACCCAGCACCGCGATCGCCCGCACCCCCGCTGCCCTCGCCATCTCCACATCTTCCGGCGTGTCTCCCACGTAGACGCAATTCCGCGCCTCCGCCTTCATCTCCCGCAGCGCCTTCAGCAATGGTGCCGGATGTGGCTTCTTCTCCGGCGTATCCCCGCCTAAAACTCGCGAGCGAAACGCGCGCGTAAGCCCGAACTCTCTCAGTTGCCGGCTCACGCGGTCGCGATCCCCGCTGCTCACCAGTCCCAGTCTGTGTCGTTTGCTTAATTGCGCCAGCACGCGCCGCGCCGGCCTCATCAATTTGGAAGGATGTTTCGCGTAATGCGCCCGCCAGACGCGGTTCGCCTCGTCCCAGCGTGTTTCCGGTATATTCGCCGCGCGATAGACCGCATACCAGTCGGGCGAATAGTGCTGCTCCAGTTCCGCCAGCCCCCAACCCACTTCCAACTCGCGAAACATCCCAAGGTAAGCCTGCGAATCCGCATGATAAGAATTCAGCAGCGTCCCATCCCAATCGAACAGCACTCCATGAAGCGCTGGCAGGGAAGTCATATCCCTCAGATTAGCAGAAACACCCCGAAGCAGAGCCGTCGCCAAACCGCACACCAGGTGCGAAGTGCAACTTGCTTCCTGTTCGCTGCTCTCTGTTCGCTGTTATCTAATTGCAGATCTATTTTTTATCGAGGAAAGATCACTGATTACTGACAGCCCGCCCGCCCCAAGCCTGGAAACGAAACGCGAAACGCAGGCCGCCTCTCGCTTCCTGTTCGCTGCTATCCGCTATCTGTTATCTATCTTCCAAGGCAGGCACAAAAATGCTTGGCAAGGCTCACTAATCCGCCGAAAACTTCCCCGGAATTTGATCATCCCGGTCAAACGCAAAATCGTCAAAGCTCGCCGCGATCCCGAACCATCCGGGCATATTCGCCGGTTCCACGCGCTGGATCCGCGCTTTTGAGGAAACCACCACGTTCCCGTATCCCAGCGGCCGGCTCACCAGCACGATGTCCAGCTCAATTTCCGTTTCCAAGGCCATCGTCTTCGGACACAGGAAAAACACTCCGGACGAACTGATGTCCCGCGTCACCAGCGTTACCGGAAACTCTTCCAGCAACCCGTTCACACTGCGCAATTTCAGAGGTAATTTCAGGGATGCGCGCGGGCACTCCCGTTGTTCCAGGTGTACGCCCACGGCATGGGTTGGCACGCGAACGAAACGCCGTGGTCGCGGCGCTCGCAATAGGGGCATCACTCGCAGCGACGGCGTTGGCCGTGCTGCTGGTGCCTCCGGCATCGCAATTACGGGCGCGGTAGCAGCCGCTGCCTGTACGATGGTTTCCGGTCTTGAAGCGAAGTTATCCCAAGCTAACGCGTGATTGCGGGCGGTCATCTCACCCCTCAGAGAGATGAAGCTACACGGCCTTAACTTTCTAAGTTCTATTACCTGTCTTGCTGAGACCCTGACCAAAACCCAACCATGAAGTTGGGCTGCCAAAATGCCACTTCCAGTTGCCCCTGTCAACCTGTGGAAAACGATCGAAGTGCCCTAAATTGAAACACTTGGGACTAGTACCCACTTTGCCATTCCCACTCGATTCGTTAATTATTCGCCATCTCCCGACTAGGTTCCAATATGGCTGATGGCCCCGCTCTGCTTTCACGCTATCTTTACTTCCTTGTAGTAGCTCATGAGCCCCTCATCTTCTTCGAAAGGCCCGCACTCTTCCACGGTCTCAGCCCACGCCCCCGCGCGTCGTGGCCTGCTCTGGCTATCGTTCGCGGCAGTATATGTACTTTGGGGCTCCACATATTATTTTATCCGCATCGGTGTCGAGACCATTCCGCCCTTCATGCTCGCCGGTCTCCGGCACATGATTTTTGGTCTGACGCTCTTCCCTGTCATCCGTATGGTCACTGGGGAAAAACCCAGCGCCAGACAATGGCGCACAACGGCAATCACCGGCTTGCTCTTATTGCTCTTCGGAAATGGCATCGTCTCCTGGGCAGAGACCCGCGTGCCTTCCGGCATCGCCGCGCTGCTTGTCGCCACGGTTTCCCTTTGGATGGTGATTCTAGACTGGCTGCGCCCGGGCGGCAGCCGCCCCGCTCCCCGAGTCCTCGTCGGAATTATTCTCGGGTTCGGGGGCATTGCCATACTGGTGGGCCCTGCCCAATTCGGCAGCTCGAAACGTGTCGATCCCGCCGGTGCTCTCGCTCTCCTCTTCGCCGCTCTTGCCTGGGCAACCGGTTCCATCTACTCGCGCCACCGGCCAACCCCGCGCTCGCCCTTACTCGGGGCCACCATGCAATCCATCTCCGCCGCCGCGGCGCTATGGCTGGTGGCTCTTCTGACCGGTGAAATCCGCGTCTTCCATTTCGCCCAGGTCTCCACCCGCTCCTGGCTGGCGGTGCTCTATCTCATGATTTTCGGCTCGGCCTTGGGATTCTCCGCCTATGTCTACATCCTTAGGCACAGCACCGCATCGCGCGTCTCCACCTACGCGTTCGTTAACCCGGTCGTTGCTCTCTGTCTTGGATCGTTCTTCGGGCAGGAATCTGTCTCGCTGAGGACCCTGGTGGCCAGTGCGACCATCCTGGCGGCGGTGCTCCTTGTAATCACCGCTCCACACCCGCCCTCCAAGCCGGACGAGGAAAAGGTCCCCGCCCTAGGTGAAGCATAGCGCACACAATGCCGCTCGCCGCCGATGTAGGGGTGGCTCTACACCTTCCATCGTGATTTCCGATTCGCCCCGCTGTTACGCCGTCTGGGCAAAACTCCCCGTCAATCGCTTCCTCATCACGAAAAGGAAGCCCATACCCACCAGCATCAGCCCAATCGTTCCCGGTTCTGGAGCCGTTGTATTGGCGGTATCGAGGGTCTGCGTCTCGATTGCGATAAAGGGAATCGTGTATGGGTCCGAAGAATCGATGTCAAATGTCGCGGCAAACCCAGTCGCTGTAAATCCCGAATTCACCCCATTCAGGATCGCAGGGGCCAGATAAAAATCGTTATTCGTGTAAGTGGCTGGCCCAGTCACCAGTCCAGATGGTCCACTGTAATCCGTAAGAGTTACTGTGGATGTCGAAGTGTTGGGCTGGCACGTCGAAGGCGTGCTCTGGCAGTTCGCGTAATTCCCGTCGAGCAGCACCGCGAAAAGCGAACTCTGGAAATTCGATCCAGGCACGGTTACCGTCGTGGGATTGCTGAAGGTGATATCTACGTTCACCACATCCCCGGCGTTCAGCGTCAGCACCGGGCCGAGCGGCGGTGGGCTAAAGTTCAGGTCCCAAGCATAGAAGCAATTCGTTTGCGTCACTCCGCCTGTGACAACGGTGCCGCAACTCAGACTGCTTAAATCGGCAACCCCCGTAAAGTTGTAAGTTGCACCCGTCGCTCCGGCTCTGCTCGGCATGAATACCATCGCCGCCAAAACAATCGCCGCACCCATCCCCAGGACCTTGCTCATTAAAGTTCTCATTCAGGCTCCCCTTTTTGCTTTCTTGAATAACTTCCGCCCTCGCAGGTGCAACCAGCACCCGCGAAAGACCACCTGGCGCTTACGCCATCTCGGGACAGTCCGAGAGCAACAGGTCAGGCGATCTAGCTTGTGTGACAGGCACCTTCAGGTCCCGACTCCTCGAAATTCACACCTCTGCCCCCTCGAAACCGCTTCTGACCTCAGATGTCTGCCCATGTCCGGTCATGCCCGCCAGTAAACTCGCTAAAAACCAGCCAAAGTACGCGCTTTGGTGAGTCTCAGCCTCACTTCCAACTTCAATTCTTCGGAACTCCTTTGCACACTTCGGGCACGGTTTCTCCCACTTTTATTTTTCTTCTGCGTTTAGCTCTCCAGCCGAGCCGCCACATTTTCCTTGAACCCGGTGGAACCGGCTGCCGAACCTGGCGGTTAGCACGCCATCCAATACCCTCACCGTGTACCTTTTGCACCCTCTTTGAGGTAATATCTGGCAACGAACTTGCCCCCTGTAAGAATAGATATTCCTCGGGTGTAACCAGGGTCCCGTGCCATTTGGGCCTGAATTAGACGAAACACTGTTCCGAATCAGATCTCGCTACCTATGGACTCGCCCCACCATCAACGGGCCCCAGGCCGGCAGCCGCCAGACGGCCGCCTGAATTCCTGGAAGTCCATCGGCGCCTTCTTCGAACGCGATGAGCGCACGGTTCGCCGCTGGGAAGCCGAGCGCGGCCTCCCCGTTCACCGCGTCCCCGGCGCCGGCCGCTCCGGCGTTTACGCCTACGCCAGCGAGCTTGCCGAATGGCTCAAGACCGCGGACGGCCAGTCCTCGACTGCAGAACTTAGTGAAGCTCCTGTAACTTCACCAACAATTTCTTCGCCCCATCCCCTTGAACCGGCGCCCATCTGGCGACTCCCTCGCCCTCGAAATGGCCCTACTCTCTTCATTGTGGCGGCTTCTCTCATTCTGCTGCTAGCTTCCCCAGTCGCTTACCGCAAATATATTTCTCCCCGCACCGCGGTCGCTTCCGCCTTGCCCGGCGTGGCCAAAGCCGCCAATCCGGAAGCCCGCGAACTTTATCTGCAAGGTCTGTATCACTGGAACAAGCGCACGCCAGACGATCTCCATCAGGCTCTTGACGACTTCACGCAGTCCATCGTGCACGATCCCAACTACGCTCCCGCCTATGCCGGCCTCGCGAATTGCTACAACCTTCTTCGCGAATACACGCTCATGCCCGCCAGCGAGGCGTACCCACGCGCCATCGCCGCAGCCCAGCGCGCCATTGCCCTCGACGACTCTCTCGCCGACGCCCACAACTCTCTGGCTTTCGCCGATTTCTATTGGGCCTGGGATGTGCCCGCTGCAGAACGCGAATTCCAGCGCGCCATCGCTCTCGATCCCAACTCCGTCGTCGCCCATCATTGGTACGCCACATTTCTGATGGTTCTTGGACGCTCGGGCGACGCCCTCTCCGAAATCGAGAAGGCCCGCCAGCTTGACCCACACTCCTCCCCAATCCTTGCGGACAAAGGACTCATGCTTTTTTTGGCCGGCCACAAGGATCAAGCGGTTTCTCTTCTCAAGAATCTCGAAGCCTCCGAGCCGACTTTTCTTTCTCCGCACACGTATCTCGCCGTGATCGCTCTCGCGAGTGGGGATTATAAGGAATACCTGCCGGAGTCCCGAAAAACCGCGGCACTTCTCCATGATTCCGATCGCCTGGAACTCGCGGAAGTCGCCGAAAAAGGTTTCGCCCTCAACGGCGCTCCCGGTATGCTGCGCGCCATGCTGCGTGTCCAGCAGCGCCTTCAGGCTGCCGGTAAATTGCCCGCCTACGATCTCGCCGCGACATACTGCCTGTTAGGCGACCATCAGCAAGCCCTCAATTTTCTGCAGTCTTCCGTCAAAAGCCACGAAGCCCCGGTGATTGCCATCCGCGTGGACAAGGATTTTCAAACCCTGCACGCAGACCCTTCCTTCCAAAAACTAGTCACTCAAGTCGGCCTGCCCCCTCTCGCCTAAGCACGCACAAAACTGTCACCCTCTCGCGTCCTAGCGAACCACCAAAAAAACTGTCATCCCGAACCCCGCGCCTTTTTGCGGGGTTCGGGATCTGCTTTTCCTCTTTTCCCGCCCCCGCTTTAACGTCACAAAGCGGATAGATTGCTATCATTAACTCCTGTAAATTCGCCGCATGAACCTCATGGCCAGCAATTCACAACCAGCCGCTATCAACCCAGAGGCCGCCGCCGAATACTGGCGCGCCACACTGGAGCGTGATCTCCGAGCCGACGGCAAATTCGTTTTCGCCGTTCGCTCCACACACATCTATTGCCGGCCCACCTGCCCCGCCCGCCGCCCACGCCGCGAAAACGCCGTCTTCTTCCGCACTACCCAGGAAGCGGAACAACATGGTTATCGTCCCTGCCGCCGCTGCCGTCCCCACGAACAACAAGAGGCCATCTCCCTCGTGAAGCGCGCCGCAGCACTTCTTGGCGACACGAACGAAGACGAAGCCGTGCGCCTCGATTCCATCACCGCAAAACTTAATTCTTCCGCCGCGAAACTCCGCCGCGCCTTTCAACGCGTGACCGGCCTGACCCCGCGTGAATTCGCCCACGCGGCCCGCCTCGAAAAATTCAAAAAGCTTCTTCGCAGAGGTGCGGAAATTACAGACGCGCTCTATACCTGCGGCTATGGCTCGCCCAGCCGCGTCTATGAAAAAACAAATTCACACTTGGGAATGACCCCGGCCTCGTACCGGAAGGGAGGGGCAGGCATGAAAATCGCATACGCTATCGCACCGACAACTCTTGGGAAGGTTCTCGTAGCCGACACCGAACGCGGCATCTCCGCTGTCTATCTCGGTGATGACGAGCGGGTCCTCGTCGCGGCCTTGCGTAAGGAATATCCGCGCGCCGAAATCTTGCGCTCCGCGGCATCAAATGCCGGCTGGCTGAAGGAAATTCTCAGTCGCGTCGAAGGCCATCCGCCCAGTGTGGATCTCCCGCTTGATGTGCAAGCCACCGCATTCCAGCGCCGCGTCTGGCAGGAGCTCCAGAAAATTCCCCGCGGTGCCACTCGCACCTATACGCAAGTCGCTCGCGCCCTCGGCAAGCCCAACTCCGTCCGCGCCGTCGCCCGCGCCTGCGCCACCAATCCCACTTCCATCGTCGTCCCGTGCCACCGCGTCATCCGCACAGACGGCGCCTTGGCCGGCTATCGCTGGGGCCTCCACCGCAAACAAAAACTCCTCCAACGCGAATCCTCCGCATCCTAATCCGGGAGCGCTACCTCCGCCCCAACCCGCGCATTCAGCGGGTTGAATCTCCAGATTGGCTTCCCCTCCGTTTGGCCCAACTTTCTAACCCAAACATCGCATCGCAAAACACACCCGTCATCCTGAGGGCTGCGTAGTTCGCAACCCGAAGGAACTCAACCTCAAATGTGCAGAAAAACGTACCGGTAAGAAAAACGCTCAACTACTCGTGCGGCTTCTCAACCTTCGTACCCTTCGGCCAATCCGCCTTAAACTTCCCGTCGCCAATCTTCAAATTCTTCATCACCTTCTTATACCGCGACAAAAAATAATCTCCCGAACCCGCCTCAAAAAACTGCTGCTGTACCGGCAGCCACGACGCCTCGTCCACCCACATGCGAATCTTCGTGATCTGCTTGCGCACCTCGTCCGAATGCGGCACCAGGTCCAGCACCGCCATTTTCTGCCCGTCCAGATCCTCTTCTCCGGAAAGTTTCACATCATAATTTTTCTGCAGGCTATCAGAGCGTGTCCCAAATCCCAGCGCCAGATACTGATCCGCCAGCGCCCGGTTCTTCCCAATGTTGTATTCTTCCACGCGATTGATCTTCGGGGTGTAAATATACAGATTATCGCCGTTGCGGATTATCGTCCGCGGGTCCGGGTTGATGAAATCAATGCGCATCTTGGAATCCTTGCGCACATAAATCTCGCCCGTCTCGGTCGAAGTGTCTTTCACCAGCGCCGTATACGTCACGTGTTCCAGCGCCGCCGTCAGGCTGCGAAAGTCCTGCGCGGACTTGTCCATCATCCCCAGAATGTACTCCAGTGACATCTTGGCCTGAGCTTGGCTTTTATTTTTGGCGGGAGCAATTCCTGATATTCCGAGCAGCAGGATCAATGCGAAAAGGGCGGTTCGTTTCAAAGCTTCCCCTGTTCTTGGCGAGTGGTTCTTTCTTTAGAAATCGTAGCACAAGCCAGCCAACGCCGCCCCGTGCCACCGCCAGTAGCACGGGCTTTAGCCTTTGCACCGTTCTCCGAAAACCAGCCAAAACGCGGAGCCTGGCACCTACAATTCTCCCCATCTCAGCGTTCAACTCTTCTTTTTACCTAGTGAATAATTCGTCTTAATGCTTGATTTCCACCTGGTAGGCAATCACGTTCCCCTGCTCGTCCCTCAGCGCTTCAATCTTCCCGATCGCAAACCGCCCATCCTGCAACCCCGCCCCGGCCTTCTGCAACACCGTATGCAGATCGTTCTGCAGCGAAGGTGTCCGCTCCGGCGGAGCCAGCACCCGCGAATCCACCTTGTAAACTTCCACTTCACCGGACTTCGAAACCATTTCCACCTGCGCGGAGCTCACCGGCAAACCCACCTGCGGCTGGTCGTGAAACCAGCTCTTCGGCAGCACCAGCACGAACACCAGGATCAGCGCCACCGCGACGTCGTATTGCCACGACCCGCGCTCGTACGCCCAGAAAAACATCCGATTCAGGATTTGTCCGATTCCCGCCATGGCTCAGTCTGCCGGTATGCCATCCACGATCACGCCGTCCCGCATGTGCACCACGCGATCGAAATACGTAGTCGCTTCCGGATTGTGCGTGATCATCACGATCGTTTGTCCCAGATCCTTATTCAACCGCCGCAGCATCTCCAGCACAATTTCGGAATTCTTCGTGTCCAGGTTGCCCGTCGGCTCGTCCGCCAGTAGTATCTTCGGTTCGTTGATGATCGCCCGCGCAATCGCCACACGTTGCTGCTCGCCGCCAGACATCTCTGCCGGTCGGTGGCTCAGCCGCCCATCCAGCCCCAGCATTTTCGTCACAACTTCGAAGCGGTGGGGATCGAATCCGTCTCCGTGAATGTATTGTGCGATCGCGATATTGCCTTTTGCCGTCAACGCCGGCAGCAGGTTGAACCGCTGAAACACGAAGCCGATCTTGTGGCGCCGCAGCTTGGTTCGCTCGGCATCTGTCATCGTCACCAGATCGTTGCCGTCCACCAGCACCTTGCCGCGCGACGCCTGCGCCAGTCCGCCAATCACATACAGCAGGGAAGACTTCCCGCAGCCCGAAGGCCCCATCACCGCCACGGCTTCACCGGGCAAAACGTCCAGGTTCACTCCGCGCAGCGCCGGCACTTCCACCTTCCCGGCATGGTAAAGCTTCCAGACGTTTTCGACTTTGAGTATCGGCTCCAAGGTCTTAAATTCGGGCTCCGTATTTCCGGTGGAATTCGTTCGTATTGTAACTGTGATTCCCATCTCTGCCTAGTTTCCCATCCTAATTGTAGTGGCCGAACTTCAGATCGGCCAGCTTCCTAGCCTTCCTCTGCGAAATCTCCGCGCCCTCTGGGCCTCTGCGTTATCCTTCTCTCTCTTCTTCCTCTTTCTGTACAGGCCGACCTTCAGGTTGGCCAACAATTCCCACTTATCAATCGTAAGCCAACGCCTCCACCGCATCCTTCCGGCTAGCCTGCCAAGCCGGATAACTCGCCCCAATCAACGCCCCCACAATCGCAATCAACCCGGCGCGCAACATCCACCCCGGCGTAATCAAAATGGAGAGTGTAGGAAAAATCTTCAGAAAACCTGCCCGCACCACATAACTCAACCCGATCCCGGCAAAAATTCCCAGAAAGCACAGCAGCGTCGTCTCCGCCAACAGCGCCCGCACAATCAGCAATTTACTGGCTCCCAGCGATTTTAACACGCCGATGTCCCGCGTCCGCTCCAGCACCGTCGTGTACATCGAAAGAAAAATCACCAGCAATCCGATCGAAACCGCCAGCGCGATCATCGAATTGATGAATGTCTGCAACGCCGGAATATTTGTGGACGTCATCAGCGTCATGAATTCCTTCACCGGCCGCACCGGATGATTCGGCAGCAACTCCTTGATCTCCGCGATCACATCCGCCGTGTGATCCGTCCGCGTGCACTTCACCAGGAAAATCGTGGCTTTGTCGTGCCCGCCCACCAGTTCTTGCAGAGTCGTGATCGGCACAAAAATCCGCCCCGCCTTGCCGTGCTCCACGATCCCAACCACTTTCCACTTGTGATTCAGCAGCACGTACGTGTCGCCCACTTTGACGTGCTTCGCCTTGGCTTGCCAGTCGTCAATCAGCATGTCGTCGGGCCCTTCCATGTCGCGGCCTTCCAGAAAGACGAACCCGTTTGACACCTGCCGGAAACTGACCGGATCAATTCCCCAAATTGTCTCCACGCTGCCAGATGTGTTGAACTGCAGAAACGCCGGGCTCACGTACGCCACATATTTCAGTTCCCCGATCTTGCCGGCGATCTTGACTGGCATCGGCGATCCGGAAAACCCTATGAATATCTGCGCCGAAGGCGCCTGCACCATAATGTCCGCGCCAATTCCCTCGATGCGCTTGGCGGTTTCCTGCAGCATTCCGGACGTCAGCCCCACAATCGTGATCACCAGCATCACTTCCACGGCAATCGCCAGCACTCCAATCAACGTCCGTACCGGCCGGTGAAACAGGTTGCGAAACACAAACTGTCCCATCATGGTTGTTTCGCCTCGGGGCTTTCGCCCACGTGCACGATTTCTGCGCCCGCCGGCGGCTCCAGCTTGAATTGCCCCGCCGTCAGCGTCTCATTCAACGCAATCTTGCTGATGGTCATCTCCAGTTGGTATTCGTCGTGCGGCCGGTCAATCTGAATCTGCATCGGATATTCCATCGCGCTTCCCGCCGCCACCGGTTGCCAGTTCCGGTAGCGCGCGTCGGAGAGCAGCGCGCCCTTCGGCCCATACGATTCCAGCCGTGCCACCCGCAGATCCGCACGGTCAAACCAGATCTTCCGCAAAATTTCGGTCTGGTAGCCGCCGCGCAACACTGTCAGCACGTAATAGAGCGCATTCTCGTCGTTCGATTCCTCGAACAGCACAACCTCTTCCTTGCGCACTTCCGGCCACAACACCGCATCCAGCAAATGCTGCGGCCGCAGATTTTCAATCGGCTTACTGCTCTGCCGTTCCAGCGCCACCGGCCCGACCAGGAATTTATTTTTCGAAGGGATAGACACCTCGAATTTCTGCGCGTCGCTGGACATGTCGAAAACCGTTTTCCCCACCACCGGCACCTGCCCGATCATCCGCACGTTATAGGGTCGCGACGCCAGCAAAAAAACCTTCACCTCGTGATACTCGTCAATCACTCCGCTGTACTTCGAGCCCGCCGTCGCCTTCAGTTCCATCGTCGCGTTTATGCTGTTCACGCTCTGCGCAAATGCGTTGTAGCGCTCCAGCAGTTCCGCCTCGGTGGCGTCCTGCGCCACCGGGCGCGCCGTCACGGGCACCTGCGTGGACTGCTTTACCGCGTGCCCGCAGCCGCAAGCCGCCGCCGACACTGTCAGCAAAATCAGGCGCCGCCACCCACATTTCATCCGCAATTTCCAATTCTTTTGCAATTCAGCAACCACCCGGTAGCGCCGCCATCCTGGCGGCAAGCATTCTGAATTCCGTCTGCCTTCCGATAACCCATCACTGTGGCCGCACAATATAAACGTCGAACTCCTTCAACGCCGGCCGCGCCCGCCGAATTATCTCGCTCGCCCAGATCGTATCGCTCAAAAGTGTCAGCCACCCGTCATCCGGCTCGCAAATCCCACAATACGTATAACGCTTGTACGCATCCTGATAGGCATCCAGCCCGCGTTGCGAAAGTTCGCCCTCCAGCACCGGGTCCGCGGTCTTCGTCGCTTCCCCGCAGCGCACTCCAAAAGTCTCCCCGGCGAACCGCACTACCATCTCGAGCAGCGTGCTCGCCTCTGGCTGCGGGACCACCAGGCAGCGATTCGCCGCCTCGCGAAACTCAATCTCGTGCTGCCCGCAATATTCCCGCACGCGATCCAGATGGCTGAAAAAATCCAGCACCCACGCTTCCTGATTCGCCAGAACCGGCAACACCGCCGCCCAGATTCCCGCCGCCACCTCGCCCCTCAGCGGCTCCCGGCTCTCCGTCTCAATCAGTTCCAGGCCCACGGCCTTCGTGCCCGGGCCCAAATCCATCGCTTGTACATCCAGGGTATACGGCGGCAAATCTGGCAGGTTGGTTTCCGGCGCCAAGTTTACTCTTCCTCGATTTCGCCGAAGTTGGCACGGAATTCCGCGGAGCTCTTGCGCACGTCCAGCCAATTAAAGAACGAATCCGGCATCTCCAGCCAGATGCGAAACCATTCCGCAATCTCCCTTTTCTCTTTGCGCTTTTTCTCTTCCACTTTGCGGTTGTGCGAAATCATTTCCGCCCGGCGCTTTCCCAGCCGCGCCACTTCCAGCACCCGCTCTACCGCCGCTTTTTCACCGTGCGCGCGGAATCTCCGCGCCAGCTCGTCCAGCCGCGTCAGGCTCACTTCCGCGTCCTGCAGCGTTTTGAAATGCAGAATGTCCTCGAACTCTTCCTCGAATCGGTCTTCCGCTTCCTCGCGCTCCGTGATCTGGATCTTCCACCCTGCGTCCTTCAGCACCTCGGCGATGTATTCGTTCCCGGTCTTCCCGGCTTCCCCGTGCTCCGCCAGCAGCCGCCGCCGCAATTGGTCGATTTCCGCCACAGACCATTTCTGCGCGCCAATCTCCCGCGCCGTTTCCAGAATCATGTCTTTCTTATTCTTGTGCGCTTCGCTCATCCTCGCCCTTTGCCAGACTTTTTCGTCGCATGTGTATGATCCGCTTCCACCGGTGCGGGCACTGCGGGCTCCCCGTTCAGCAGGCGGTGATATTTGGCCACATTCTTGTTGTGTTCCGCCAGCGTCGAAGCAAAAAAGTGCCCGCCCTGCGTGTTCGCCACAAAATATAAATACGTCGTGTCCGCCGGATGCATCGCTGCCCCAAGCGCCACCTCGCCCGGATTCCCGATCGGCCCGGGCGGCAGTCCGCGGTTTTCGTACGTGTTGTATGGTGAATCGATCCGCAAATCCTTCAGCGTCAGCGTGCCGTTGTACTTTCCATCCTGCTGCAGCGCATAAATCACTGTCGGATCGCATTGCAGCATCATGTTCTTCGCTAGCCGGTTCGTGAAGACGCCCGCCACTAGCGGCCGTTCCTCCGGCTTCGGCGTTTCCCGTTCCACCAGCGAAGCCATCGTCACAATGGATCCCAGCGATTCTCCCGGCTCGCTCTCGTTCATCCGGTTCGCGCCCAGCCGCGTCACCGCCTCCCGGAATTTGTGCACCATCATCGCCGTCAGCTCCGGCGCCGTCGCGTGCCGCGGCAGATTATACGTCGCCGGAAAAAGAAATCCTTCCAGCGTTCGCGCATCGGCGAAAAGATCCTTGATCTGCCCGGGATCCTGCGCCGCTTTCAGAAAATCATCCGCCGACATAAATTTTGCGGCTTTCAGGTTATGCGCGATATCGAAAATTGTGTCGCCTTCTTTCACCGTGAACGGCTGCTCGTACACCTCTCCGTTCGCCAGCTTCCAGAACACGGCCTTGCCGCTCAGCGGACGATCGAAAAAATAATCTCCGGCTTCCAGTGTCCGTTTCGGATGCCTCCGCGCGTAAACCTCAAACGCCACTGCGCTGCGAATCACGCCGCCTTGCTCCAGCAATCGCCCCGCAGTTCGCATCGAAGCCCCATGCGGAATCGTCACAAAAATCCCATCCGCTGGAACCGTTCCATACGGCTGTTCGATGGAATACCAGACATACCCGCCTGCGGCCGCTGCGGCCAGCAAGACAATCAGCAACAAGGCGGTAACTGCTTTCACCTTAGCGGCTCTCTTTCGTCATCGCCGTACGTGCCAGATATTCCCGCAAAATCACCATTGCAGCAACCGCATCCACCGTGTACTTCCCATCTGTCGCGCGCGCCGCCTTCTTCCGTCCATGCGCAGACTCTTCTTCGTGGATAATCCGCCGGCCCATCTCTTCTTCCAGAATGCGCTCCGCTTCCCAGCTCGTCAGCCGCTCGTCCACCATTTCCACCGGCACTCCAATCTGTTTCCGCGCGCGCTGCGCAAATCGCGTGGCCTCGTCGGCCATCTCTCCGCTGCTGCCGTCCAGCCGCAAGGGAAGCCCCACCACAATCTGCCGCACGCGCAGTTCATTCGCCAGTTCCCGCAGCCGCCGCATATCCTCGTTGCGGTTGATCCGCTCCAGCGTGTCGTAAGGCTGCGCCATCCGCACCTCGCTGTCCGCCACCGCCATCCCGATCTTCGTCCGCCCATAGTCCAGCGCCAATATCTTGAACGCCGCCGCCCCGCGCTCGCCTTCCAAAACCCCGCTTTTATTTGGATTTCCCGTCACTCTTCCAGTATATCGTGAACCACGCAAGCCCCGCCCGGCCGCCCCGCAAATTTTCCACCCGCCCAATCCCCGCCGCCGATTGTAGGGGCCGGGCTTGCCCGGCCTTCCGCTCCGAATGTAAGGGCATAGCTGAAAGCCGCCTTCCTCTGCGAAATCTCCGCGCCCTCTGCGCCTCTGCGTTATCCTTCTCTTACTTCTCTTTCTTCTCTTTCTTCCTCTTCCTGTACTGGCCGACCTTCAGGTCGGGCCCCCAGGCCCAATTGCCAAAGCCGTTCCTAGGGCTTCCTCCCCCGCGTCCCGCTTTCCCATCCCTCCCACATCCCCAACCCCTTCAACTCCTGATCCAATCCCACATCCTTCACCAACTTCTCCATCTGCGCCCGCGAATACCTTGCCCCAATCGGCTCCGCGCGATCCGCAAACCCCCACGCCGTCACCGCCGCAATCACCGTATTCAGCTTCAGCTCGCGAATATCCACCTTGTCGAACGTGTCCGAAGCGGCGTGATAATTCTGCAAGTAGTTTGCCACCTCCTGATTTGCCACCAGGTTCGGCACGCCTTCCAGCAGAAAGTCCAAATGGTCCGTTCCCGTTGTTGCGTCGTACGTGTGGTCGTCCACGCCCCATCCGGCGAACGGTTTCAAAATTTCCCGCACCGCCGGCTCGATGTCGTGCCGCCCGCCCAGCGAAAATCCCGTCACCCGCCCCACTCCGTCATCGAAGATCACCACGCCGCGATATTTGTCCAGCTCCGCGCGGTGCGCTTCCACGTATTGCCACGAACCCACCAACCCTTGCTCCTCCCCACTGAACAAAATAAATCGCATCGTTCGCCGCGGCAGCATTCCGCTCGCCTTGATCGCGCGCGCCGCTTCAATCACCAGCGCCGCGTTGCATCCGTTGTCCAGCGCCCCCGTCCCCAGTTCCCAGGAGTCCAGATGCGCGCCCAGCACCACAATTTCGTCTGGCTTCTCGTACCCGCGGATTTCTCCCACCACATTCTCTTGCTCCACGGGACCGCCGATCACGTTCGGCATCGTCAGCCGCACCCGCATCTTCCCCGGATAGGCCAGCGCCGCGCGCTCCAGCCGCAATCCGTCTTCCCGCGCCACCACCGCCTGCGGCGTCAGTTCCAGCTTGCCGTCCGCCGAATTCGTGTGCCGGTAAAGCAGCTTCCTTTCGCGCTCGCCCGTCCACAAAATCGCCAACGCCCCGCCCTTCAGAGCTCGCTCAATCACCGGCGGCGGTATCTGATATTCATTGTCCAGGTCTTTCCAGTTGTAGCTCACCTCCGTATGCACAATCAGGATCGCGCCTTTCACCGCGCTCCCCGCTCGCGCAAAATCCGCTTCCGTTCCGCTCCCGATATTCACCAGCGCGCCTTCCAACCCGCCCGCCGGAGTTGCCGGCGAAAGCCCCACCGAAACCAGCGACACCGCAAACGTTTCCGGCCCCGTCACCTCCAGCTGCGTTGCTCCCTCGCTCCACGCCTCTGGCAGCGTGTATTTTTCCGTGTGCACGTCCACGCCCGCCGCGCGAAATCCCGCCACTCCCCACGCCACGGCCTTCGCCATCTCCGGTGAACCGCTAACTCGCCCGCCGATCCCATCCGTCAACCGTCGCAGATTTTCTTCCAGCGGCGATTCCCCCATCACCACCGGCATAATCTTCGCCGCCGCCTGCGCGCAAGACGACGCCTCCGTCGTCGAACACCCCGCCGGCCCCTGCACCATCTGCCCCGGACGCAGCTCCGTCTTCACCTGCGGAATTTGCGCAACAGCCACATCGGCAAAGCCGAAGACGCCAGCAAAGAGCAATGCAACAAAACCAAATCGAATGCGCATGAACGATTCCCTCATTTAGAAAAGTAGCCGCCGGAATTATAACGGAGTCCCTGTGCCGACCATGATTTCGAATGTCCACTCCCGGTCAGCCCTATCCAAACCAAGCGCCAGAGGCGCGGAAGAACTTAGCCCAGGGCGTAAGCCGTGGGTAGCTCTCCACAAAAACGCAAGCCCCGGAGGGGCGACAGAATCTTCATCCTTCGGGCACAAAAAACCTCACCCCGAATTCCTCGGCCGCAACTCCGGATTCACCACGCAATCCGCCACCCGCGCCACCTGCGCCATCTCTTCCACATCATGCACCCGCACAATATGCGCCCCATTCAAAATACTCGCGGCCACACTCGCCGCCGTCCCCCAGATCCGCTGCTCCGCCGACAACGGCTTTCCCTTCCGCGCCAGCGCCGCCCCCAGGAATCCCTTCCGTGAACTTCCCACCAGCAATGGATACCCAAGCTTCGAGAACTCCGCCAACCCCGCCAGCAACTTGAAATTCTGCGCAAAACTCTTCCCGAACCCGATCCCCGGATCCACAATAATTTGCGATTTCCGAACTCCCGCCCGCCGCGCAATCTCCACCGATTTCCGCAGTCCGCTCGCCACGTCGCGCATCACGTCCTTCGCGAATGGCTCCTTCTGCATCTTTCGCGGCGTCCCGCGCATGTGCATCAAAACCAGCGGCACACCAAATTGCGCCGCCACCTCCGCAATCCGCGCATCGTGGCGCAACCCCGATATGTCATTCACCATCTCCGCGCCCGCGCCAAGCGCCATCTCCGCCACGCTCGCCTTCTGCGTATCAATCGAAATCGGAATCTTCAGCCGCCCGTGCAGCGCCCGCAACACCGGCAGCAGTCTCCCCAATTCCTCCGCCGCCGAAATGCCCATCGATCCCGGCCGCGTCGACTCCGCCCCAATATCCAGAATGTCCGCGCCCGCCCGCTGCATCGCCAACGCGGCCTTCACTGAGTCCTCCGTCCGGAAATGCTTCCCTCCATCCGAAAAACTATCCGGCGTCACATTCAACACACCCATCACCAGCGTGCGCTCCCCCAGCACCAACGACCGCGAAGGCAGCCTCAACCGATAAATTTTTCGAGATTTCATCGAATTCAGTCTATCTCGGGCGGGCTTCTAATTCACACCGCGGTCAACCGCCGCGATCAATATTTGCAATCAGGCACCGCGCTCAGGGAGCATTGCAGCTAGCCACTATGATCAAGCGCCACAGCAAAGCGCCGGAGGCGCGAAAAAAGCCAGCCCAGCGCTTACGAGTCTGTGTCGCAACTTGGGTACTGCTCTGGTTTTTAGCTACCGCCGCACTCCAACCAGTTTTCCGGCGCGCCGTTCTCGTTTCCAGTTCCGGAATTGCGCGCTTTGGCCTGCTAAATTTTGCGGCACAGGTTTCGGTAGTGGATCAAGTTGTAGGCGATCGATGCCAGGGTCCATTCGACCGCGGTTGCTGGCTGTCCTCGGCGCTGGAACTGCCGCATCCCACGCTGTTCCTGCAAAGTCCCGATCACTGGCTCGACCATCCCCTTGCGTTTCTTGTACCAAGCGCGGCCACGGACGGTTCGCAACCGCTTGCGTGCGCGCAGCAGATGCGGATCGCTCACGGTCATCCGGCCGACTCCTCGTGCGGTTTTACCCGTATTCAGCTCGCGCGCCAAATTCGGGTCGGGAAGGTAGCCTTCGATGCCGCGTTGTTCCAGTTCGCGCAAATTCTGGTTCGAGAAAAAACCGCAGTCGGCCAACACCCGCTGCGGACGCTCTCCACATTGTCGTTCCACTTCCTCCACCATCGGCACCAAAGCACGGTTATCGTTCTTGTTCTGCGTTACCCGCTGCGCCACGATGAAATGGTCCTCGCTCACTGCGATCTCCGCTGTGTAGCCCAGCACGAAACCCCCGCGTTCCCGCAAAAAACGGGTGTCCGGATCGGTCGCCGACAGCTTGTCCTCGCCGCTCGCGCGCAGATGTTTCAGTTGCTTGCGCAGTTCCGCGATCGGTTCCTGCCCCACACGCGTTCCCGGATCACGATCTGGATCATCGTCCAATTCCTTCTGCCAGCGTGTGACTTTCTTGCGCAACTCCCGCTCAATCTGCTCCCGACGCAGTAACCGGTCGGGGGACGCCGACCCCTTTACCCGCGTCGAGTCAATCGCCACCGTGCCCAGCCGTGCCATCCCCGCCCGCCGTAAAAACAGCAGCACCTCGGTGAACATCGACCTGATCGCAACACGATGCCGGCGATGGAACTCGCTTAGCGTCTTGTGGTCCGGCGTTGCCCCGCCGGCCAGGTATCGGAAGCCCAAGTCCTCGCGAATGCGTTGCTCGAGCTTGCGCGTCGTGCGTACATTCACCCCGAACCCGTACAGCCAAATCTTCAGCATCATTCGCGGATCGTACGGCCGCTGCCCACCCGCGTCCTCCTCTTGCTTCTCGAAAACGCTCAGGTCGCACGCTTCCACCACTTCGTGCACCAGAAAACAAAGATGATCGGCCCCCAAGACATCCTTCCCATGGGCAGGCAACAACTCACCTTGATCCGGAGAATACGGTTGATAGGTTGGCATATCCCTTCTTGCCAAAACTCTCGCTCCCTTGCAACCGTTAGTTGCGACACAGACTCGTAAGCGCTGGGGTTCGATCCAATAACAAACCCAGCCCCGTAGGGCGGCATACTCTCCGAAACCCATCCCAAATCTGTCATTAACTGGCTTGTGGTTGATTTCAATCCAGATCAAAATCCCGAATCGGCTTTCCCGCCGGCGCATCCTTCGCCTTCTTCATCGCCTCTTCAAACTTCTTCGCCAGGATGTCTTCCTTGTTCGTCTCCTGAAACCACGAATCCGCGAACTTATCCTCGCGGTTCTTCTTCTGTTGCTCAAGGATGCTTTGCGCCTGCGTCAAATCCACGTCCGGCCCGGGCTTCACATGCGCCTCGTGCGAAAGCACCGCGCCAAATATCGGATCCACCACCAGCTTCGCCTGGCAGCACGGGCAAGTAACGTTCAAGTTTTCGCCGTCTTTCAGTCCCATGCGCGTATTGTACCCCTCCCCCGCCGCTCCATTCCACCTGCGAAACGAAAACGCCGCCCGAAGGCGGCGTTTTCTCGTGTTTGGCCCTTTGACTAGTTCAGAAGGGTTTCTTGTGCAGTAGTAACTCCACAACATCTTTTTATGCGGCTTCTTGCGTTTCCTGCTATCTAGTTATATGACTAGATATCAGGAGGCATCTTATGGGATTCCCCACCAAGGTTCAGCTCATTCAGCGCAGGGACAGCCAGCAGTGGTATATCAATTTTCCCTCAGCGGTCGCCCAAGCCATGGAGTTCACTCGCGGCGAGGTTGTGGAGTGGATCGTGGAGGACAGAAACCGTCTGCTGCTCCGACGCAAGCTTTCTGCACCGGCGCTAAAAAAACGAAACACGGCAAGGCGTGATGGCCGGTTGGAACGCGTTGTTCGATCAGGCGCGAGCGGCCTTCGCGCAGCAGCGCAGCTTCCAGCGGGCCCGCACGCTCGGCGTATCCGCGTTGACCTGCTTGGGCCGACGCACGTTATCCGGCTTGCTCTGCGCCACTGGTCAGCAATTCTGCGACTGGTCGGCGGCTTATCGCTTGTTCGAGCGCGAGCGTCTGGACGGCGAGGTGCTGTGGCGCATCCCGCTGAACGGCGTGCTGGAAACTCTGCCGCCCTCTGGTCCCGTCGTGGCGCTGATCGACGACACCTTGATTCGCAAGCGCGGCCACCGCATCGCCGGTACTTCTTGGCGGCGCGATCCGCTGGGACCGCACTTCGCCGATAATTTCATCTGGGCCAGCCGCTTCTTGCAGATTTCCCTGGCGCTGCCCGAGCATCCCGAAGCGCCGGTCAGTGCCGCTCGCGCTATTCCCGTCGATCTGCTGCATGCACCTTCGCCGCGCAAACCTTCACGTCGCGCTGATCCCGCTGGGCCGGAGTGGCAAAGTTGGCGCTCGGCGTCGGCCGCTTCCGCTATCAGCCGGCGCGGAGCAGAGCGTCTGGCACACTTGCGCGAGGCCATCGATCAATTCGCCGACGGTGCCTCGCGCCCGCTGCTGGTCTGCGCCGACGCCACCTTTACCAACCGCACCGTGCTGCGCGATCTGCCACTGCGCACCACGCTGCTCGGCCGCATCCGCCAAGATGCGCGCCTCTACGCGCTACCCACTGCCGAAGAAGAAAATCAGGGACGCGGCCGTCAGCGCTGCTACGGCCAGCGTCTGCCCACTCCCGAACAGTTGCGCACGGATGCCTCCGTTCCGTGGACCACCGTGCAAGCCTTTGCCGCCGGCAACGTCTACGACTTCGACATCAAATTCATCACCCCGCTGCGCTGGAAAAAAGCCGGTGGGGAACGGCAACTCTCGCTGCTCATCGTCCGCCCAGTCGCTTACCGGTTGCGCCGAGGCGCGCATCTCAGCTACCGCAATCCGGCTTATCTGATCTGCAGCGATCCCGCCTTGCCACCGCGGAAAATCCTGCAAGCCTACCTGTGGCGCTGGGAAATCGAACTCAACTTCCGCGACGAAAAAACCCTGCTCGGTTTCGGCCAGCCGCAGGTCCGCAGCGATCCGTCCGTGCGCACCACCGCTACGTTCTTCGTTTTCGTCTACGCGCTCCTGCTGCTGGCGCTGGAAAACTGCCATCTCACGCACAGTCCGCTGCCCCGCCCGTGTTGGCAACGACTTCGACCGCAGCGCTCTCATCCCCGCATCACCACCCCGCAAGCCATCTCCCTGCTACGCGCCGAACTGTGGGCCTCCGCCTTGCACTTACAAAATAAAAACAGCTTCGCTGCACCCGGCCACGGCACAACGAAGCCACCGCTATTCCAAAACAGCCTGCAATCCGCCGTCCTCTATGCCTCAGGATAGCCAAACACGAGAAAACGCCGCCCGAAGGCGGCGTTTTCTGAACTTATGGCTTATGGCTAATAGCTTATGGCTGCGCCTACGCCTTCGCCGGCGAATCCCCATGCGTGAACCCTGGTGCCGGCCGCATCTCCGGCCGCACCACCTTAGGATCCGCCGCTGGCGCCGTCGCCGTCGGTGGCGCCGGCGGAGGCGTTCGCGGCTTCTCCGGCAGCGGCTTGCCTTCCATCAGCAGCCTCACTTCATTCGCGTCGAGAACTTCGCGCACCAGCAATGCCTGCGCAATGTTATCCAGCGTTTCCTTGTGCGTGGAAAGAAGGTTCTTCGCTTTCTCGTAGCCGCTGTTGACGATCCGTTTCACTTCGCGGTCAATCTGCAGCGCCGTGTCCTCGCTGAAATCGCGATGCTGCGCAATCTCGCGTCCCAGGAAAATCGCCTCTTCTTTCTTCCCGAACGCCAGCGGGCCCAGATCGCTCATTCCCCATTCGCAAACCATGTTGCGTGCAATGTCCGTTGCGCGTTCAATATCATTTCCCGCGCCCGTTGTGATGTGTCCCAGGAAAATCTCTTCCGCACTCCGCCCGCCCATCAGCACGGCCAGCATGCCTTCCAGATATTCCTTGGTGTAGGTGTGCTTGTCCGCTTCGGGCAGTTGCATCGTCAAGCCCAGCGCCATCCCGCGCGGAATGATCGTCACCTTATGCACCGGATCAGCGCCCGGAGTCATCGCCGCCACCAGCGCGTGTCCCGCTTCGTGATACGCGGTATTCCGCTTCTCTTCGTCAGACAGGATCATGGATTTGCGTTCCACGCCCATCAGCACCTTGTCCTTGGACATTTCAAAATCGTCCATGGCCACGAACTTCCGGTTCTGTCGCGCAGCCCAAAGCGCCGCTTCGTTCACCAGGTTTGCCAGGTCCGCGCCGGAAAAACCCGGCGTTCCACGCGCGATGATCGAAAGATCCACGTCATCGGACAATGGCACCTTCCGCGTGTGCACCCGCAGAATTTCCTCGCGGCCCTTCACGTCAGGACGTGCCACCACCACGCGCCGGTCAAAGCGACCCGGGCGCAGCAGCGCCGGATCTAGCACGTCCGGCCGGTTCGTTGCCGCGATCAGGATTACGCCTTCGTTCGACTCAAATCCGTCCATCTCCACCAGCAGCGCGTTCAAGGTCTGCTCGCGCTCGTCGTGTCCGCCGCCCAGCCCCGCTCCGCGGTGCCGCCCAACGGCGTCAATTTCATCGATGAAGATAATGCACGGCGCGTTTTTTTTGCCCTGCTCGAAAAGATCGCGCACGCGGCTTGCGCCCACGCCCACGAACATTTCCACGAAGTCCGAACCCGAAATCGAAAAGAACGGCACGTTCGCTTCGCCCGCGATCGCCCGCGCCAGCAGAGTCTTCCCCGTTCCTGGAGGGCCCACCAGCAGCACGCCCTTCGGAATGCGCCCGCCCAGTTTCTGGAACTTCTGCGGATCCTTCAAAAACTCGATGATCTCCTGCAACTCTTCCTTGGCTTCGTCGCTTCCCGCTACATCCTTAAAGGTCGCCTTTTTTTGTTGAGCCGAAAGCAGCCGCGCGCGAGACTTTCCAAAACTCAACGCCTTGTTCCCGCCGGCCTGCATCTGCCGCATCAGAAAGAAAACGAATCCTGCCAGCAACAGTAAAGGCAGGGCATTCAGCAAAATCAAAACCCAGTCGCCGCTGCGCACTTCCTTCACGCTCAACTGCACTGCCTTGTCCTGCAGCGTCTTGGTGATGACCGGAGCATTTTCCTTCGGAATCGTCACGCGAAACTTGCGGTTCGCCGGGCGCACATACTCGCCCTGCATCTCATAGCTGTTCGGCGAGAGGTACATCGTCACTTCCTTGACGTCCCCCTCATCCACCTTGGCCATAAATTCGCTGTAGCTCGGCGTGTCCTCTCGCGCGGCCTGACCATTGGCCGACACCAGCTTCCAGAGCATCACGCCCAGGAACACGATCGAGATCCAGAATAAAATTGTTTTTGCCGTCGAATTCACTTTGCCCTCACAGTAAAGCCCCTGGTGCCCAAGACCAAATTTCGCCGCCGGTTTTTGCGGGTTGACTTACTTCTTCTTTTTCTTTTTTCGCTTCGTTTTCTGCGGCCCCTTGCCGCTCGCCAGGGCTCTGCCATTCCGCCCCAGCCCGTTCGCCCCTGCCAGCCCGTACCCAAACCACACTTGATTAGATGCCGTCCGGAAGCCAAAGTAATCGGGCTCCAGAGCCACGCGCCGCTTCGAAGTCTTGTCCAGCAGCACCGCCAGCCGCAGCGACCTTGGCTTACTTTCCCCGATTCGCCGCAGCAGAAAATCCTGCGTTACGCCGCTGTCCAGCACCGCGTCCACCAGCAAGACATCCCGGCCCTTCAATCCACCGGATTCCTTCGCCGTTCCGGTGGTTTCCCGGTTCGCGAAAAAAACTTCGCGCCTCGTCTTTCCACCCAACTCGATGTCCCGCACATCCTCGCTCACGAAATGCATCGCTACGGGACCGTCAATCTCTCTCACCAGATCCGCCGCAAACACAAAGGAGCGGTCCATTGTTACCACCATGTCCAGCCGCCGGCCGCTGTAGGCCTTCGATATTGCGCGTCCAAGTTGTTTCACGCGGCTGGCAAGGCGCGCCTCGGAGTACGCGACCTCTTTGGTTTGGCTCAAGTTGAGGATTCCTCGGCGATCACCACTCCAATCCGGCTCTCTTTCCCAATCGCGAACTCCTCAGCCACAGGCAAACCCAGCGCCCAGGCCACTTTTCCCGCGCTGGTCAGCACCGGCCAGGACTCTTTCTCCCACCGTGACTTTCCCAATTCGTTCAGCAGCCCTGCCAGCGTGTGGCGCTTCAGGTGGCCCGCGGGTCTCATGGCATCCCCTGCGCGCCAGTGACGCAGGATGAGGGGTTGTCTCAGCCGCTCGCGGTCCAGTACAGCCCTGCTCCTACTAGTTTCTCGCCGTTCCGCGGACCAGTCAATCACCCGCAAGCACAGGATGTGGGAGCGTGCATCAAGCCGCAACGTCTCCCCGATTCCCGGAACTTTCACCTCCAGCGAAAATTCCGCCACTGCCGCCCCACTTTTCTTAGATGCCGTCCCACGGAACACCAGTGCCTCGCGCTCGCGCCGCACCTCCACTCCGCCCGGCAACTGCAAAATCTGCCCCGAATGACCATGCGCGGCAAACTGCAGCACCGCCTCAACATGCCCAGCGCCCAACTCTCCCTCCCTCGCCTTCACCCGGATCACCAGCCTCCGCACCATCCGCTTCGCGATGGATTGTGGCACAGGCACTCTTGCCTGTGCGCCCGAACCACCTGCAACCAATCCAGTATTCGCAACAATCCCCGTGCCAAGAATCCGTCTCTGCAACTCACCACCACGCCGCTCAATGTTCCCAGACTCAGCAAACAATTCCCGAATGCCAATCGCAATCCCGTCCGCTCTCTCCTCGCAAACCACTGCAATCCGCCGCTCCGTTTCCTCTTCCAAATGCGCATTGTCTTCTCGCGCAAGCTCCGCGAGTTGGCAAAGATGCTCCACAACCGCCGGTTGGAATTCTTTCTGCAGGAGAGGCAAGAGCTTTCGCCGAATCCGCGCCCGCGTCCGAGTCTCATCGCGGTTCGTCGCATCTTCGCGCCAGGTCTGCCGCTTGCTTCGCAGATAAATTCGCAGTTCCTCGCGCCGCACGCCAAGCAGCGGCCGAAACACACCGCCGACTTCCGGATGAATCCCGCCAAGCCCCGCGAGGCCCGTTCCGCGCAGTATGTGCGCGAGCACGGTTTCGGCCTGATCGTCCGCCTTGTGTGCCACGGCCACCCGCGCCACGCGGCCTTCTTTCACCAATAGCTCAAAGTATGCATACCGCGCGCGGCGTGCAGCATCTTCCAGATTCACGCGTTCGCGCTTCGCCTTCGCCGCCACATTTTCCCGCGCCACGAAATATTCCAGGTCATGTTGTGCCGCCAGCTTCGCCACAAACTTCTCATCTGTGTCCGAAGCCTTTCCGCGCAGCTCGTGGTTGAAGTGCACCACGCAAGGCACAATCCCCATCTCTCCGCGCAGCTCCACGAACAGCCGCAGCAGCGCCACCGAATCCGCGCCGCCGGAAACGCCAATGCCAACGCGTTCGCCCGCCGACACCCCAAAGCTGGCATGCAAAATTATCCTCAGGCGTTCTGCAATCGCGTCTTGTCCCTTTCGCTCTCTCGCACTCTTTTTCGTCATGATTCAGCTTTCTATCCGCTATCTGCGGCACAGCCATTCCAGATTGTGCGGCTTAGCCCCAGGAGCGCCGATCTCCAGATCGGCCCGCACTGTTAGATGACACAAATTAGTGTTGCCCGTTTCCAAAAATGCGCTGCCAAGCGGCAATCAAGTCAAATCCGCCGAAAATGAATGCAGGAAACAAACTTAGCAAAACGGAAAACGTCAGGCCGAATTTGAAACTCAAGATGCCCAGTCGATCCGATTGCAGCGGCGAAATTTTGCGCACCAGGAGTTCCGCCATCCAACCTCCCGTGTAGCAAAGGTTAGCTGCAAAGCCATAGAAGAAAATGCCCAATAAGACGAAGAGGGGAGGATTGGGCAAAGACGCGTTCCCGTAATGTAAATAGCGGCTAGCAAATACGTCGATGGCGGCTACCATGCACGAGAAAATACCTGCCGCACCAACTACAAGGTTGAAAATCGGCCTGCGTGCTTCCCACCAGCCAACAACTTCCTTAGCGCTCGCGGCAGGTTTCTCCCGCGTGAAGAGGATCGAAGGCTTCAGGCTTCGGAGCATGTTGAGTTGCCGAGTTATTTACCTTTCACTCGCATTTATTCCTATTTGGCGGCGCTGCCGACCAGTTTTTCTACGTCGGGGAGTTCCTTGGGGATGGCGGAGCTTAGGATTTCGGGTTCACCGCTGGTGATCAGGACGGTATCTTCGACGCGGTAGTGCATCTGCTTGTCGGGGAATTCCACGATGGGCTCGACGGTGATTACCTGGCCCGGCTTGATCGGGCCGCTTGGGTGCATCACGTCGTGCGTCGCCAATCCCACAAAATGCCCGGGAAAGCCATACCACTGGTCGCCGATGCCGGCTTTATCGAACACCGCTTTGCCAGCGGCTTCGGCTTCTTCGTACGTGTGGCCCGGCTTCAGCAGCGCGATAGTGGCCTTCTGCGATTCCAGGTCCACGGCATACCACTTGGCCTGCTCTTCGGTGAATTTTCCGCTGATGTTGAAGGTGCGCGTGATGTCCATGGTCATGTGATCCAGCGAAGCGGCGAAATCAAACACCACCAGTTGGTTGGGCTCAATCAGGTTGCGGTTTGAGAAGTAGTGCCAGGTGTTGATGTCTTTTCCAGAGCCGACAATCGCCAGATAGGCCATGCCCTGCGCGCCGTGGCTGTAGTAATAGTCGTAAGCGCGCGCTTCGATTTCGTATTGATGCATTCCCGGTTTTGCGTGCGCCATGGCATCGCGATTTCCTTCCGCGCTGATCTTTCCATTGCGGCGCAACACTTCAATTTCACCCGGCCGCTTGATGTTGCGCATGGCGTCGATGAAGTTCGTCAGGTCCTGCAGCTTCGCCATCGGATAGCGTTCTTTCAGCAATTTCGCCGGCGCCAGGTCCGAGGGAATTTCCTCGTGATAGGGATGCGCGAATTTCCACGCGTGGTCGCGGCCGACTTCCGGGCGCGCGCCGTCGGCCTTATCTGGAAAGCCCAGTCGGACCCACAGGTCGATGCCGGAGCGCCCGGCAATCGCATAGGAAATCGCAATATCCAGATTGGCGATGGGCTGGACATTATCGAAGCCGAGTTTCTTTGCTGCGTCCGGCTGCGAAAGCAGGTTCGCGCCGTAAACCTGCGCGGTGCGGCCGACTTGCTGCGGCTCAAATAGAGTGACCTTGCCGGTGGCGTTGTCCATTGCCAGCACTGCGCCGGGATCCTGCACACCGGTGTAATAGTAAAAATCGTTGTCCTCGCGATAGTGCGAGGATTCTGGAATATCGTTGCGTGCAAACAGCAGCGTGTAGCCGGTTTTCGTTTGCGCGGCCAGTTCCGCGCGGCGTGCCGCAAATTCCTGCGGGCCGCCAAGGTCGTCGATCGCCTGCCAATCGGTGTATTGCGCGCTGGCCGCCGCTGCAAAGCACAAGCACAACAACACCGCCATACTCAGTTTTCGCATTCGCATTCGCCTCTCGTTGGAAACGTGCGGGCACATTGTAGGCCGCATGGGCGGAAAAGGGAAAGGGAAGTGGGGGGCGGGAACGTGTTTCGTGACCCGTGACCCGTGGTTCGTGTCCCGAAGAAATGGGAAGTGAGCTTTGACCGGTGTTCCGTGGGGCGAAGAGACGAGGGGTGTTTCGTGATTCGTGACGTTGTTCCGTGCAGAGAGGATTGGGGAGGCGGGTAGGGAGGGAGGATTTGTGAATGGGCGATGGATGGTTGCCGATGGGTTCTATAAAAGCAGAAGTCAAGAAAAAAGACTCCTGCACCGGCCGGACGTTTTCTTGCTTCGCAGCCCACTTGATGGAGCAGGATCTGTTCTGAGCTGCCGCGCGAGTGGAGCCTTTCCGACTACCTTTGCTTGGGCGTTTAGTCGGTCCGGCGAGTTCAGTCGTTCCGTAGACATATTGGATCCGTATTGGAATAGGTAGACTTCACTCGTGCTCATTTGACTGCCCTCTAAAATTCATTATGCAATTAGCGAGTGGGTGACTCAGCTGAATTCGGAAAATGTTCGGCGGGCGGTTGCACAGTAGTTCTGCTTTTTCCGCGGCGGAGAGGCTGTTGATCTGGTTCAGTAAATCGTGCATGCGGGTCAGGCCTTGTGCGGTGCGGTGAAGGCGCCGTATGTCAGGTAAAGGCCAAGCACCAACGTCAGCGCGGTGCGGAAGTAGAAGACGGCGTCCGAATGTAAAGGTCCGAGGAAGAAGCGGGACTCGACGTCTGGCGGGACGCACAAGATCAGCACGGACTTGAGCAAGGTGAGCCAGCCGATCAGCGTGACCACAATCGTCAGGCCGCCGCCGCGCCAGAGATTGTGTCCGAGGACCATGGCCAGTCCGGCGAACAGGGTGAAGACGCCGACAACGAACATGAGGGGCGCGTTCTGGACCAGCGCGGCGATTACTTCGCTGGTCGCTGTTTTGTGCAGGGCCATGGAAAGCGCCATCAAGATGCAGTAGAGCCCGATGAGTTTGCTGAGGAATACGGTGCGCGGTGACATGGGTGCCTCCACGTGGAGTGAACGGTTTCAGCGTAGCACTGTGGAGGTGGCGGCGCAGTGACGCGCATGGTGGAGAGCGGGGAGCGGTAATCAGATATCAGTAACCGGATATCAGCTAGCAGCCAGCAGGGAGCGGGGAATTGTCGTTTGCCCTCGCAGCAGGGTGACGATTCAGTGGCGGGAAAAGGTTCACGGCGGGGCTCGAATCAGCTTGTGGAGTGGCCAAGGGGCGCGGCAATTTCTCAGGGGCTAAAGCCCGGTTTTTTTGGCTCGAAATGTCGAAGCTGAAGCTCCGACCCCCGGCGGAAGGCGGCTGCTATAAAGCGTCCGCTGGGTAACTATCGATCACGTGGTTGTGCTGGATGAGAGGTAAGGAAGAGGCTGGCCCCGTAGATTCGTTCGGGGCGCAGAAGGCGCGCAGAAAAGACCCCACCGGGGCGAGCCAGCGCTACAATTTCGCGGGGAGATCCTGTTAAGACCAGGAAATTGTTGCGGGGCTATCTGGTGCAATTCGGCGATAGGCGATTTTGCAAGAAATGAACGACGGCGGGGAGCCGCCGCGACACGGAGAATTTTCTGCGTGCAGAAAGTTGCATCGTGTGGAAATGCAAGGGGATAGCGTGGAGGCTGAGGAAGCGTGTGGAAAACTAATTTTTGTGCGTAATGCGGTGTTGACAATTGCGGTGAGTCTGCTAATCTAATTTAGTTCGTTGCAGGCCACTCTGCTGGACAGGGGGGTAGAACAAACGCTCTTTGACAACTGAATCGATGTGCCAGAATCTGTTCGACCTCATCTGTCGAGCCTAGTCCGCCGCAAGGCGGGTAGAAGCAGATGAGGACTTTGAGAGAATTTGAGCGACTAACAATTTTGCTTGGCAGGCTGGTCCGGGATAAAACCCGGGCTATTTTATTTGCGCCAAGCGACAGGCTTCAAACGAGAGTTTGATCCTGGCTCAGAACGAACGCTGGCGGCGTGCTTAACACATGCAAGTCGCGTGCGCAGTTCCGTAGCAATACGGAGCAGGCGCACGGCGCACGGGTGCGTAACACGTGGGCAATCTGCCCTCTGATGGGGAATAACCCCGCGAAAGCGGGGCTAATACCGCATAAGATTCTTTGGACTTCGGTCTGGAGATTGAAAGCAGTAATGCGTCGGAGGAGGAGCCCGCGCCCGATTAGCTAGTTGGTGAGGTAATGGCTCACCAAGGCAATGATCGGTAGCTGGTCTGAGAGGATGATCAGCCACACTGGAACTGAGACACGGTCCAGACTCCTACGGGAGGCAGCAGTGGGGAATCTTGCACAATGGGCGAAAGCCTGATGCAGCGACGCCGCGTGGGGGATGAAGCATTTCGGTGTGTAAACCCCTTTCGACTGGGAAGAATGCCTCGCAAGAGGAGTGACGGTACCAGTAGAAGAAGCCCCGGCTAACTACGTGCCAGCAGCCGCGGTAAGACGTAGGGGGCCAGCGTTGTTCGGAATTACTGGGTGTAAAGGGTTCGTAGGCGGTGCGGCAAGTTGGGAGTGAAATCTCTGGGCTTAACCCAGAGGCTGCTTCCAAAACTGCTGTGCTCGAGTGTGAGAGAGGCGCGTGGAATTGCAGGTGTAGCGGTGAAATGCGTAGATATCTGCAGGAACACCCGTGGCGAAAGCGGCGCGCTGGATCACTACTGACGCTGAGGAACGAAAGCTAGGGGAGCAAACAGGATTAGATACCCTGGTAGTCCTAGCCCTAAACGATCAGGACTTGGGGTGGCACCCGTTCGGGTGTCGTCCCGGAGCTAACGCGTTAAGTCCTGCACCTGGGGAGTACGGTCGCAAGACTGAAACTCAAAGGAATTGACGGGGGCCCGCACAAGCGGTGGAACATGTGGTTCAATTCGACGCTACGCGAGGAACCTTACCTGGGCTCGAAATGCTAGTGACCAGCTGTAGAAATACGGCCTTCCCGCAAGGGACACTAGTATAGGCGCTGCATGGCTGTCGTCAGCTCGTGCCGTGAGGTGTTGGGTTAAGTCCCGCAACGAGCGCAACCCCTGCACACAGTTGCTACTCCGCAAGGAGGGAACTCTGTGTGGACTGCTCCGGATAACGGAGAGGAAGGTGGGGATGACGTCAAGTCCGCATGGCCTTTATGTCCAGGGCTACACACGTGTTACAATGCAGGGTACAAACCGTTGCCAACCCGCGAGGGGGAGCTAATCGGAAAAAACTCTGCTCAGTTCGGATTGCAGTCTGCAACTCGACTGCATGAAGCCGGAATCGCTAGTAATGGCGTATCAGATCGACGCCGTGAATACGTTCCCGGGCCTTGTACACACCGCCCGTCACATCACGAAAGTGAGTTGTACTAGAAGTCGCCGCGCAAACCGCAAGGATGCAAGCGCCCAAGGTATGACTCATGATTGGGGTGAAGTCGTAACAAGGTAGCCGTAGGAGAACCTGCGGCTGGATCACCTCCTTTCTAAATAAGGCGAGATCTATTCCGCTCTGGTGTGCGGAAGATGGTCTCCAGTGCGAATCATGGCTCTCACGGGTTTGTGATTCGCTAGACTCAAGTTACTCAGACTCCGTCGGCTTCGGCCGTCGGGGCGGACAGATTCTGGCAGATCGATTTCAGCGTCCCCTGCGTACTCGCGCGGGGATCGTCATCGAGCAAAAATTCAACGAATAAAGGGCCGTTCGCCAATCGCGAACGGCCCTTTTTTAATTTCCGAGGCTTTTTCGTGAAAAGCCGCAGGCACGCTTGATTATCAGCTCTGAATCAGACATCTCGTACCGAAACGCGTTCTCCGAATAAGCTTATAATCCGAGGGAGCTGCCAAGATGAGGCTGGATGCGTATCACGATCAATATTCCGGATGGGCTGTATCGGCTACTGAGTGCCAAAGCTGCTAGAGAAAAGCGCTCCATTGAAGCGTTGATTCTCAGGAGCGCTGCGGCGATCTTGCGCCCGCCGCAATCGAACGAAGGGCGCCGTGATACGTTTCCGATAATACGTTCAAAGCGGCCCGGTTCTTTGCGGATCGACAACGAAAAAATAAATGAAATTATTTCGTTTCCTTGATCCGCGACGTGGAATCTTGGCTTTGACTGACTGCCGGTTGCGCTGAAAAGGATTGAGCACCCTTGAGTGGGTCAAAATTATAGCCATCGAAATTCGAAATGCAAAGCTGGAAGCCAGGCTTAAGGAGCAGGTTCGGCTAAGCGGTTCCAGCACGGTTGAAGAAGTTTTGTTCCGCCTCCTGGAGACCCAGGAGGAGCAGGATCGGTGGTTCTCGGAAAACCGCTAGGCGATCAACGCGAAGATACGGAACGGGCTCGAGCAACTTGAGCGGGGCGAGGGCCTCCCCGAAGGGCAACTCGGTGCACATTTGGCGCGATTGAAGGCCAAGCCTGAATGAAACCGGGGGCGGGGCCTCGATCACAGCAAACTTCTCTCCTCCTACGGATGTCTTGACCAAGCACCGAGAAAACGATAGCCTCGCACGCAATTCGTCCTTCCACGTTTATTGGAATGGAGGTTGCGCATGGAATTTCTCGCCGCGTTGTGGCTGCCCATATTGCTTTCGGCGGTGATTGTGTTTGTGGCTAGTTCTTTGCTGCACATGGTGCTGCCGTATCACAAGAACGATTATCGGCAAATGCCGGAGGAGGAGAAGGTTCTGGCCGCGTTGCGAGCTGCTGGATTGCAGCGGGGGCTTTATGTTTTTCCCTACTGCACGCACAAGGAGATGAATACTCCCGCGATTCAGGAAAAATATAAGCAGGGACCCGTGGGGACATTGACCGTGTTTCCGAGCGGTCCACCAGTGATGCCGAAATTTCTAGGGCAGTGGTTTGTCTTCTGCCTGATTATTGGATTTTTTGTGGCGTATCTGGCGTGGCACACGGTTTTACGTGGGGCCGGCTATCCGGGGGTGTTTCGAGTGGTGGGCACGGGCGCGTTCCTGGCCTACGGGCTGGGCATCCTGAGCAACGGCATCTGGAAGGGCCAGCCATGGAGCATGGTCATCAAGGAATCTTTTGATGGGCTGATCTACGCCCTGCTCACCGCCGGCACATTCGGGTGGCTCTGGCCACGCTAGTTCACGCCTCCTGCCCCTAACGCAAATTCCCACGTTCCAGCGGGTGCCTCCATGACCCGCACGGGAATCTTTCTCTTTTGTTCGCACTCCCGCAAAACTGGGTAGCGAAAATCTAACGTCAGGTATATGGTAAGGGCGCTTCGGCAAGCCAGGCCAACCACGAGCCATTTTCTGTATCGTTTTTTTCACGGAACGGCATTGCTGTGCGCAGGGCTGGAAAATTCTGGCGAGGGAACATGGAGCGAACTCCAAAGCTGCTGAGCAACCGCAATTCAACGAAATCCTGGAGCGCCTGTTGGTCATATGGGTGGCTAATCCGGCTGGCACTGGGCATAGCCCTGGGCTTGTTGTGGCTGGGCTGCGGAACGGAACTGCGCGCCGACACGATTTCGGGCACGGTGAAGGATCCCTCTGGGCTTGCGGTGGCGGGGGCGAAGATTGAAATTACAGGCGAAAACCTGGCGCAGCCGATCACGGTAACCTCCGATGACACCGGAAAGTTTGTCTCGCCTGATTTGAAGCCCGGGAAATACGTGCTTCACGTAACGAAAGATGGATTTCAGCCCTTGAGTTCCCCCGTGGTGCTGCATGGCCAATCCGCGGTGCAACTGGCACTGGCGATCGCGGAAGAGAAAACAAGCATCACGGTGACGGGAAAGAGCCTGGCGTTTGCGAATTCCGACGGATTTTACCGGCGGCTTCGCGATATCGGTTATGGCCCCACATACCGATGCGACGACTTCACTCTGCCGATGGATGTGGGAACGTTCGTCTTCAAGTCCGGCACCATGACGTTTCTGGCTCCCATTGATGGCTACCAGACCGGGGCCATTTTCGTTGGACATGGGCATTTCACACTGAAGCCGGTGATGCGGGTGGACGTCCAGGAAATGGTGCGACGCTCCGGCGGCGAGACCGCTGAAGAAGACGTTACGGACGTGGTTTTCCGGTTTACCGCGGGGGCTTATCCGTATTTCGCGAAGCTGGTGACAAAGCCTGTAGACAGGCCGGCGGAAGCGGAGACGGCCTTCAAAAAATGGCAGGCCAGGATGCGATTTCGCCACGAATTCCCCAACGGATTCACGCAAGCGATTCTGGAAGATTCCACGGTTGATAACGACGACGCGGACATGCTCGCGGCTATTTACAATCCGAAGCATCCGGCGTTCATCAATGCCTATATGACCGGAACCCCGCATAAAGATCTGCGTTTTTTCATCCGGCAGCGCGTGGGAGCGATTCCGCAACTGGATTCACCGGAAGAGGTGGCGCTGATCAACTGCAACGGCGATGGGATGGACGACGGCATCTGGTATTCGCAGCACATGTATCCGGAGTTGAAGGCGCATACGGCCAATTCGCTGGAAGACCGCCGCCTTTTCGCCACGCGGAAGTACGAGATCGAGACGGTGATTGGAAAGAACATCCATTTTTTCAGCCGTGCCACGATTACCTTCGAACCGCTCGTGGAAGGGGATCGTGTACTGAAGTTCGCACTGTTGCCGACACTGCGCGTCTCTCGAGTGACGGATGAAAGCGGCAAGGATTTGCATTTTATCCAGGAGAGCAGGAAAGAGGACGGTTCTTTTTATGCGATTCTGGATGAAGCGCCGCCAATGGGGAAAGCGCATACCATCAGCATCGAGTATGGCGGCGACAAAGTGTTGTATGACGCGGGCGGTGGAAGCTATTACGTGGGAGCACGCGAGTCGTGGTACCCGAATTTGAACGGGTTTGGCGAGAAAGCTTTGTACGACCTGACATTCAAGGTGCCCAAGCCGAATGTGGTTATCAGCGTGGGAAAACTGCAGGGAGTGTCTGAGGAGGAAGGATTTGCCGTGTCGCACTGGGTGACGCCGGTGCCAGTGGCGGTTGCGGGATTTAATTACGGCAAGTACCAGAAGGAAGAAATTTCCGACGACATCACGCACTACGCGATTACCGGCTACTACCTGATGGATTTGCCTGACAATCTGGCGCCGTATAAGCTGGGAAATGGTCCGCTGGCGACGATGGCGCCCCACGCCATGACCAAGTACGCCCTGGAACAGACGCGCGCTCAGATGCAATTGTGCACTGTTTACTTTGGCAGGGCTCCGTACGAAAACGTGTCCATCACCGAGCAGCCCAATTTCAATTTTGGGCAATCCTGGCCAAGCCTGGTGTATCTGCCAATTTCCGCATACATCGATTCCACGCAGCGATGGAGACTGTTTGGAACCATCGATTCCAACTTTACGGGATTTGTACAGGAAGTGACGCCGCATGAAGTGGCGCATCAATGGTTCGGGCATAGCGTGGGATGGGCTTCGTATCACGATGCATGGTTGTCCGAGGGATTTGCGGATTTTGCCGCGGGACTTTATTTGCAGGAGGCCGTGGGCGGCAACTGGAAGGGCGATTATGTGGAATATTGGGACCGCCAGAAGCGGCGCATCTTGGAAAAGAATAGTTACGGGATGGCTGCGAACGACGCCGGACCGCTGTGGCTGGGGCTGAGGCTGGAATCGCCGAAGTTCTCTCACGCGTATCAGGGCATCACGTATTCGAAGGGCGCTTACGTGCTGCAGATGCTGAAATCGATGATGTACGAGGACCAGAGCACGGGCAACGATCCCAATCATGTATTCAAGGAGATGATGCACGACTACATCGCGAGCAACCAGAACACGCCGGCATCGACCGAATCTTTCAAAGCGATTGTGGAGAAGCATATGACTCCGGTGATGGATCTGCAGAAGAACGGGCGACTGGACTGGTTCTTCCGGGAATGGGTGTACGGAACGCAAGTGCCGAAGTATCAGTTCAAGTACGGAGTAGAACCGGGAGACGGCAAGGGCGTGAGCGTGCGCGTGGAGATCACGCAGAGCGAGGTGGACGACCAGTTCGCGATGCTGGTGCCGGTATATGCGGATTTTGGCAAAGGGATGGTGAGACTGACGCAACTGGAAGTGGTGGGGAATTCCACGCGTTCGGTGGTTCTGCACATGGATCAGCAACCAAAAAAGATGGACCTGAATACCTACCGGAGTGTGTTGGCACGCTAGGTGGGTTGTGTGCCATTGCGTGGGACCTGGTTTCGGAGTAGGCTCACCGTCAAGTGTTGCCGCCGTACGGTATGCGAACTGTAGGCTTCGGCAGCGACTCTTCGTTGATCGGGACTTGAGGTTCCGGCAGGAGGGGGTCATGTCGGTATCCGCAGCGCACAAAGAACTGTACGGCCGGTTGTATCATTCGATCTGGAATGAGCGCCGGCTGGAATTTATTCCTCAGGTGTTCGCGGAGACTCATGCCTTGTGTGATCCCACAGTGACGGGACGCGGCGTGGGGCCGGAAGCTTACCGGCGCCAGGTGGAGCGTTTTCTGACCGGCTTGCCGGATCTGCACTTTGATGTCGAAGAGACCATCAGCGAAGGCGACAAGTTTGTGGCCGTCTGGACGATCACGGGAACGCATCGCGGGGAATTTCTGGGTGTGCCGGCTACGTACAAACGGGTGGTATTCAGCGGGATCACAGTCAATCATGTGCAGAACGGGAAGATTATTGAGTCTACAGTGATCTGGGACGGCCTGGGTCTGCTGGAGCAGTTGGGCATTACGCTGCCCGTGCGGTACGAGATGCTGGCGATGACTTCCGATTGATTCGATTTTCCGCGGCGAACATTCCAAAATTTAATTGAAACTCTATTTTGTGCGGGATTCGTCTCCGGCAAGTTGCGTGGTCCAGTTTCCGTCGTCGCCGCGTTTCTGCAGCTCAAAATGGATGTGGTCGTTGTCCTGGAAGTGGTTGACGTTGCGCATCTCCACAGTCTTCTCGCCGTCTTTTTGCGTCCAACTGTAGGTCCAGGTATTTCCATTAATCACCAGATGGCTCCAGTCGCCCGGCGTGGATGCGTCGGGCAGGACGGCGAGGGTGCGATATTCGAGCGCGCTGGCGACGGAGGGCTCCACGAGAAGAAAGATCACCAGTGCCGCAGTCTTGCCATTGAGTTCCTGTTCGCAGGAGAAAAAGGTTCCGGTGAGCGCGCAACGATTGACGAGATGGTCGGACTTTTTGTCGGGAACCGAAATATTTATCTGCCAGGAGCGTTCGTAGAGTTTCAAGGGCGCATAAGGGTCCGGCTCCAGGCGGGCAGACAAGAGGGGGGAAGTGAATAGGCAGAGTGCAGCGATGGTGATGATCCGCGTTGAATGGAAATTCATTCGTGTTCACCCCGGGAATTGATTATGCTGAAGTCCCGCCCCAGCTCAGGGAGTTTCTCATGCCTTTTCTGCCGGCGCATCCACCGATTCCACCGTTACTTGCAAGAATGTTCCTGTTCGCCGGACTGATCGCATTTTGCAACCTGCCCCGTAGCGATGCGCAGACCAAGCCACCAGATTCCACGCCGTCTTCCGTGCCGGTGGTGGTGAGCGATTTCGAAATGCATTCTGTTCCCGCCAGGCCCAAGCCGCCTGTAGGCGCCCCTCCAGCTCCTGAAAAAGCAAAGCCGGAAGTGCCGCTGGTCTATGGAGACGCGGATGTTCCCTCGGCGCAGGCCCGGCGGCTGATGGATTATTTCGCAATGACACTGGTGCAGACGCTGGACAAAAAAGGTTTTCAGGCCGCGCGGGCGTCCGGGGCGAATCCTGCCACCGGGGCGCTGATTCGGGGAGTGTTCGCGGAGCCGGACGCGATGAACCGGATCCGCCGGGCTTTGCTGGGCGGCGGCGCGCCCAACACGCGGTTCCTGCTGTATGTAGGGATATTTAATTTAGCGCGGCAGGAGCAGCCGCTCTACCAACCTGCGACGAACCAGACCTCCGAGCGCGGGGACGAGCCGACCTTCGCGGTGAACAATTGCATTTCTCAGGCAACGTCGCAAGTGAGTAAGAATTTCACCGAAGAAAACGCGGAGAAAATCTGCCGCCAGGTCTATTTGGCCAGTTTCAATCAGGCGCGGCAAGGGCAGGCGCCGAACCAGCCTGCGCCCGGTCAGACGCCGGACACGGCGTACGGGCCCGTCATCACGCTGAACAATTACGTTCCTATGGCGAAATACGAAGTGGACAAGAATCCCACGGAAGAGGATGTGCAGAAGATTTGTAACCAGATTGCCGCCAGCCTGCTGGCGCTGCTGGAGAAGAATGAACACGCGTTCGAACACTGATCCGCCTTCGCTACGTCGTGCGCAGCTACGGCGGATTGGGCGTCTTGACTACGGGTGCACGGGCATCTTGCAGGGGCTTGCGTGGCATCCATTTGTGAATCAGACTGGTTGAGCAGGCTAACTAGCCGGAAATGGGTCCGGTCCTCGGAGAGCAGGCTTTGCGGGGAATAGGGAAAAAAAGGGCGAGGCGCGTTTGGCGGGACCACCGCGTGGTGGTGTCCGCTGCCCTGGCCCTGGCGCTGGTATCTTTTTTCTTCCTGCTACAGGTTGTTCCGCACGAGCATCCCAACGGGCAGGATGACCCTGCTTGCAGACTTTGCCAGATAGCCCACGCTCCGATTGCTCCGACGATCTGCGCGATGCTGTTGAGTCTGGTTCTGCTTTACTTCGGTGAAATTTTTGTTTCGGTTCATATCTCTTTCACTGAACTGTTTTTCCTGCAGTCTCCTTCCCGCGCACCTCCCGCCCTGGTTGCTTAAATCCTCGAATTGATTTGATCGTGAAGCGCGACCCCTATGGGTCTCGCTGCCGCCACTGTTTTGGCGGACCTACCACTCCACCCACAACAGAGCCCGCAGCGGCTTGGAGGATTTATGCGTTTTGTAATTCGAGGTCTATTTCTAGTTTTGGGACAGGTGTTTGTGTTTGCGCTGCTGGCCGGGGCGCAATTGGGGAATTCCGGATCGATTGAAGGAACGGTGAAAGATCCTTCGGGGGCAATGGTTGCGGGCGCGACTGTGGAGATTGTCAATCCCGTGAGCGGTTACACGCGCGCGGCAGTTACAGATACGAATGGAGCGTTTCACTTCGCGAATGTGCCGTTCAATCCGTACCACTTGAGCGTCGCGGCGGCGAACTTCGTTTCTTACACGGCCGACGTGGATGTGCGCTCAACCGTGACCACAAAGGCCGACGTGAGTTTGAAGATTGGCGCGCAGGCCACCACGGTAAACGTGACCGAAACCGGCGGGGATTTGCTGGAAAACGATCCGACGAATCACACGGACGTGGATCGCGAACTGTTCCGGAAAGTGCCGCTGGAATCGGCGACATCCTCGGTGAGTTCACTGGTGACGCTGACGACGCCGGGAGTGGCGGCGGATTCGAACGGATTGTTCCACGGGCTTGGCGACCACGCGCAAAATTCGTTTTCGGTGGACGGGCAGCCGATCACGGACCAGCAGAGCAAAGTGTTTTCAAACCAGATACCTTCGGAATCGATCCAGTCGCTGGAAGTGATTTCCGGCGCACCGCCGGCGGAATTTGGAGACAAGACCAGCCTGGTGATCAAGGTGACCACGCGCTCTGGACTTGGATCGGACACGCCGCACGGCAATATTTCCACCTCCTACGGCAGCTTCGGGTCGCCGAGCTTTTCGGGCGATCTCGCGTACGGCGGGAAGAATTGGGGAAATTTTATCGCGTTCAGCGCATTGCAGTCCGGCCGATTTCTGGACCCACCGGAGCAGACGACCTTTCATGACAAAGGCAACGAGGAAAATATTTTCGACCGGGTGGACTATAAATTCTCGGACGCGAATACGTTGCAGTTGAACCTGGGCTACACGCGTTCGTGGTTTCAGACGCCCAATTCCTACGATGCGCAGCTTGCCACGGGGTGGTCGGCCCCATGCGCCCCCGATCAATCGGATTCGTGCGAGGGGTTGGGTCCGAATGGCAATCCGGTTGGTGCGCAGGACCAGCGGTCGAAAATCGGAACGTTCAATATTGCGCCGAGCTTTGTGCATTTGATCGGCCCCACGGCGGTGGCCACCATCGGGGCGTTTGTTCGCCAGGACCAGTTCAACTATTACCCCAGCGCGAATCCCTTTGCGGATTTCACGCCGGGTTTACAGAGCGATTCCATTGCCCAGAACCGGCGGCTGACGAATGCCGGCGCGCGGTCGGACATTTCGTACGTGAAGGGAATGCACAATATCAAGGCAGGAGTTTTGTACGAACAGACATTCCTGACGGAGAAGGATTCGTTCGGGATCGCGGATCCCGGCTTGGTGGCGAGCCTGGCGGATGCGAATGGGGCGCCCTGCCAGATTGCGGGGATAAATGTCGCGCCGCCATGCACGACGCTGGCTCCGATCGATCTGACTACCGGCGGGAGTTACTACTTTTATCCCGCGCACACCGACGTGAAACAGCTTGCGCTCTATGTGCAGGATTCGATCACGAAGGGGAACTGGGCGTTCAATCTGGGGATTCGCGGGGACCTCTATAACGGGTTGACCGTGCAACGCCAGGCGGAACCGCGCCTTGGCGTGGCGTACAACATCAAGCCGACAAATACCATTCTGCGCGTTTCGTATGCGCGGTCGATGGAAACACCATTTAATGAAAACCTGGTGCTTTCGAGCGGCGGTTGCAACGACGCCGTCGTGAACGCGTTGCAAGCCGCGCTGCAGGGCTACCCTTGCATCTCCAATCCGCTTGGCCCCGGCTGGCGCAACGAATTTCATGCCGGCTTTCAGCAGGCGTTCGGAAAGTACCTGGTGGTTGACGCCGAATACATCTGGAAGTACACGCATCACGCTTACGATTTCAGCGTGTTCGGGAATACTCCCGTTACGTACCCCATCGAATGGGATCGTTCGAAAATTCCCGGATATTTGTTGCGCGCGAGCATGCCGAACTTTCACGGGCTGACGGCGTACTTCGTGGCTTCGAGCGTAGCGGCGCGCTTCTTCACGCCGCAGGTCAGCGGCATCGGCGTCACACCGGGCGGTGGACCTGGCTCTGTCTTCCGCATAGATCACGACGAAAAGTTCAATCAGACCACGCACGTGCAATTCCAGCCGTGGAAGCGCGGGCCGTGGCTCGGATTCAATTGGCGGTATGACAGCGGGTTGGTGGCCGGCACGGTGCCGTTCGCCACCAGCGCGAACCCACTGGACCCCGGCTATCAGGTGGATTTGACCGGGCTGACGGCCGACCAGCAAATCCAAGCCGGACTGTACTGTGGAGGCGTTTTTCCGACACTATCCGTGCCGCTGACGACTTGCCCGGGAAATTTGTACGGATCGAAGTTGGTGCAGATTCCCGCGCCGGGAACGGAAAACGACGACAAGAATCCGCCGCGAATTCAGCCGCGCAACCTGTTCGACATCGCCGTTGGCGACGACAATCTGTTCAACGGCGACCGCTACAAGTGGAGCCTGCGGTTTACGCTGGTGAATCTGACGGACAAAACCGCGCTCTACAACTTCTTGTCTACATTCAGCGGGACGCATTACGTGACGCCGCGCACGGAGGCGGTGGAACTTGGGTTTCATTTTTGAGCGGCCCCACCCCTCACTCCATCTAGGGTGAGGCTTTTTGCGCCGCCTGAGCAACGGGTTGCGCGTTTCTGAGGGAAGGGCGAATCTGCTACTCTTTCCGCCGGAGGGGCTCTCCCTTGACGGAAACTTCGGCGAGCGTTCGCAATATTTCGGACACGGCGTTGTGGGCCGCACATTTCCGCGCGATGGAAACGCGGCGGCCGGACGCGTTGTTCCGCGATCCATACGCTGAAAAGCTGGGCGCCGAGCAAGGCCTAGAGATGGCGCGCAAACTGCCGCATGGCGAAAGCCATGCCTGGGCCTGGGTTGCTCGCACTTATTTGTTCGATCAGATGCTGCAGCAGGAAATTGCGCAGGGCGCGGATCTGATCGTAAATTGCGCCGCGGGGCTCGACGCCCGGCCCTACCGCATGCAGCTTCCCGCCACATTGCAGTGGATCGAAGCGGACTTGCCCGGAATTCTGACGTATAAGGCGGAGCGCCTTACTGGAGATAAACCTACCTGCCAACTCGAACGCGTCGCCGTGAATCTTGCGGATCCGGGCGAGCGCGGAAAATTTCTGCAACGGATTGCGGGCCGCGGGACGCGCGGGGTGGTGCTGACGGAAGGGTTGCTGATTTATCTGGAGCAGGAAGAGGTTGCGCGCTTTGCCACGGATTTGTCCGGGGTTTCGTCGTTACAACGCTGGATTCTGGACCTGCATTCGCCGCGACTGCTGCGCATGATGCAGCGGCGCACTGGGAAAGCGCTTGAAAAAGTAGGCGCGCCGTTCCGCTTCGGTCCGGCTGGGGGGCCCAGTTTCTTCGCACTGTTTGGATGGAGACCCGTGCGTCTGGAGGGCATGCTGAAGACCGCGACTGGTTTTGGCAGACCGCCACTGTTTTTGCGGCTGCTATCAAAAATTGCCGGGCGCGGCGAGCCGAACTTCAACCGGCCGTGGTCCGGCGTTTGCCTGCTGCAAAAAGGTGCAGCGCCGAAAACGGAAAAGGAAAATACTTGATGAGTCACGGCTCGCCGGAATCAGGTGCGAACGCGCTTCGCATTGGAGTGGATCTGGGTGGCACGAAGATTGAGTTCGTGGCGTTGGAGTCCGACGGGCGCGAGCTTCACCGTCACCGCGTGGCGACTCCACGCGGCGATTACGACGGCACAGTGAACGCAATTCGGGAAGGGGTGGTGCAGATCGAAAGCAAAATAGGGCGCGCTGCCAGTGTTGGCGTAGGAATTCCCGGCACGATCTCTCGCGTTACAAAAAATGTGAAGAACGCCAACTCCACCTGGCTGAACGGCAGGCCGTTTGACAAGGACCTGAGCGTGGCGCTCAACCGGGAAGTGCGCTGCGCGAACGATGCGAATTGCCTGGCGGTATCGGAAGCTACAGACGGCGCCGGTGCGGGCCATCGCGTTGTTTTCGCGGTGGTGCTGGGAACTGGATGCGGCGGCGGAATTGCGTTTCGGGGGCGCGTGCACAACGGATCGAACGGAGTTGCGGGCGAATGGGGCCACACGACGCTGCCGTGGATGAAGGCCGATGAATATCCGGGTCCCGCGTGCTACTGCGGGTATAACGGCTGCATTGAGACGTGGATTTCCGGCACAGGGCTGGAAGCGGATTATTTGCGCGTTACCGGAACCAAGTTACTGGGAAAGGAAATCGTGGCGCGGTCGGAAGCCGGAGAAGCCGCGGCGCTGGCCTGCCTGGAGCGCTATGAAGACCGGTTAACGCGCAGCCTAGGACAATTGATCAATATTCTGGATCCGGACGTGATCGTTCTGGGAGGCGGAGTTTCGCAGGTGCCGCGGCTTTATCGCAATGTGCCTTCGAGATTGAAGGAATATGTTTTCGGGCGCGAAGCGGATACGCCGGTGGTGGTGGCGAAACATGGGGACGCAAGTGGGGTGCGTGGTGCGGCGTGGTTGTGGCCGTTGGAGAGGGGTTGATGTTGCAATTCGCTTAACGTTTTTGAAAGCGTTTGCGTCAGTGGCGATAGAGGAAAAAAGCAGATCCCCCCACAAAGACGTGGGGTGAGGCATGACAGATTTAAGTTGGTACGGATCGTTGCCAAAAAAGAAAACGCCCTCGGGACTGGTCCGAGGGCGTTTCCAGTTTGGGCTGAAGGTGAATTACGCCGTCAACTGGCCACGACGAAGCGCCAGCATGCACAACGCAAGCATGGCGCTGAGCAAGAGCGCCAGCGTTCCGGGTTCAGGGGTCTGCACGATGAATTCCTGTACCTGGCCGGTTAACGCCAATGGGCCGCAGTTGGTGACGATCTCGAAGTTATTCAGGTTGATCTGGCCGTAGTCTTGGCCGGCAAGAGTGAGCCAGTTCTGGACGTCGGAATTGCCGTTGCCACGCGCGCCGGGATTCATAATGTCCCAGAGAGCGTATTGCAGGTTTACGAGGTCGCCCGGGTTAGAAGCGAACTGCGACACGAGCCAGGCCGCTTCCTCATAAGCCACCGCGGGATTGCTGAAGACCGCGGAGGTGGAAACTCCACCGTATCTGGTCTGCGAAAAATTGCTGGTGTTTACCGCGGTCGCAAGATTCGTGACGTTGGCGTTCCAGGTTTGTCCGAAAGTCACTTCGTTGATGATATCGTCGCAAAATAAAACCACGGTCTGGCCGTTCATCGTTCCCGTATAGGGGCTGACATAATACTGGCCGTCGTTCACGCCATTGACGCCGGTGAACACCATGTTCACCGAGCCATCGGCTTTTGCCAGCGGCACCAGAAACAGCACCGCGGCGAGTGCTCCAAGAATGCGTGCTGAGGTCATCCGTATCTCCCAGAAATTAGAACGAGGGGATCATTCTCGTCGGAATGTAATTTGCATCTGGCATGCCAAATAGATACCTCTGCATATCATTCACAATAAAAGAGTTAACACGGTTAAACAGGATCTTCCAAAAGTCATGGGCAAATGAATGCCATCCACTGGCCGGGAATGGGCAAAATTCCGGCTAAGAGACTCATTAGAATGGAGATATCGGTACTAAGGGTCCTACAAGCGGAGTACTGGAACTTCAGTGGTCTGATCGCCTCGTTCGGCAAGCCAGCGGCTGAATTTTTGAGATGAAAAAAGATGCGCAACCTGGTGCGTGGGATGGGTAATTTGGAATACAATTCGCGCGCATTGCTGGGAGGTGAGGGATGCGGTACGACTTTCTGGTGGAGACGTACGCGACGGAGCGAATAAAGGTGTTGGCGGTTTGGGACGAGTTTCGCGATGCCGATATGGAGGTTCGTCCGCACCCGACCGATCCGCGCGGCCGAAGCGTGCACGAGCAGATGGTGCACCAATGCGTGAGCGAAGATCTCTGGCTGCGGACCATGCTGGGGGTGGACGTGGGGGCTCCGCCATTGCCGACGCCGGAAACGCGGGTGGAGTTTATCCGCCGGTATGCGGAGGACAGCGCGAAACGCCTCATCGTATTTAAGGCGCGCGAGGAATCCTGGTGGGAGAGCGAGACCACTTTTTTTGACGTCAAGCGTTCGATGGCGTGGGTGATGACGCGGCGTATTGCGCACACGGCGCATCACCGGGGGCAACAGATGGCCATGCTCCGTATGCTGGGACGGGATCTTCACAGCAATTATGGGCCGACGGCGGACACGGGCGGTTTGATGCAGCAGCATGCCCCGACAATATACGCATACAAGGGACTGGAGGATTTGTTGCGCGATTTGCCGGGAGCGGAGCACAAGAGCACGCTGCCGGGGGCGCAGGGAAAGCCGATTACGGAGCGGCCTGCGGCGAAGTAAAAATCGCGCCGAACACTGTTTCCGTGGCTTGGGAAAGGCTTCGCCCCTCGAATGGGGTGGGGTAGAAATTAATAGTCCCGGTAGAGCTGCGGGAATTCGCGCTTCAGATTTTGCAGCTTGGGCATATCGTTGATCACGATGTAGGGATTATTGGGGTGGAGCTTCAGGTAGTCCTGGTGGTAACCCTCAGCCGGATAGAAACCGTTCAGCGGAACAACTGCCGTCACGATTTTGCCGGAATAAACCTTGGCTTCGTTCAGTTGCTTGATGTAGGCATCCGCGATTTTTTCCTGTTCGGGATCGGCATAAAAAATCGACGAGCGATATTGCGTGCCCCAGTCCGGTCCTTGCTTATTCAGTTCAGTGGGATTGTGGGCCACGGAGAAGAAAATCATCAACAGCTGGCCGTAGGTGATCTGCGAGGGGTCGTAGACGATCTTCACGCTTTCGGCGTGCCCGGTTTTGCCGCTGCCAACAATATCGTAGGACGCGGTATCGGCGTCTCCGCCCGCGTAGCCGGATGTGGCGGAGATCACGCCTCTGGTGTGCTGGTAAACGGCCTGGACGCCCCAGAAGCAGCCGCCGGAGAGAACCGCGGTTGCCTTGCCCTTTTGAGAAGCGGCGGGTTGGTCGACGACGGGCCTCGGAAACTCGGCGCCAGACCGCGGGACTTTGGCGCGCGAACCTACTGCCGCGAAGACAATCAGGGCTGCGGCGATGGTTGCGAAGGAAAGAATTCTCAAACCATTTTGCATTTCAGCGCTCCCGTGCAGCTGGATCTGACCGTATTCCGAGTACGCGTCAATTGCCCTGTTTAGATGCAACCGAAAAGAATTAGGATTCTCGGCTGCGTTGTGCCCCGGACAGAGTGGCGGAAATTCCAGCCGCTCAGGCCGTTAGAGTGGGGAGGACCAGGGAAGTTACGACTCTCGAGCTTCTGGATGCAGACGGAAGAAAATCCAGCGAATGCCCCATTTCAATCGTGAATTCGGTGTAACCTTTTGGCCGGAAGCGCCTTATGTGGAATCAGCAGATATGGTCGCGCATCCTACTGGCCGGAAGTTCGCAAAACCTATTCCTGTCCTGGAGAAATAACATGTCCCTCCGCACGATTGTCTTCCTGTCGATAGGCGGCGCGCTGCTGGCGCAGCAACCGGCATACGCGCAAGTTACTTATGGGAAAAAGCCGGATCTGCCCGCACCCTTCTCCACGAAGTCCTCGGGCAATGGGCCGAGGGGAGAGAAACCGCCGCAGGGATTTCTGCCCACGATTCCGGCGGGCTTTCACGTCAACGTATTCGCGGAAGCTTTCAAGGAGCCGCGCTTTCTGACCACCGCGCCAAATGGAGATATTTTTGTGGCGGACACCGGCGCGGGCCAAGTAATCGTGCTTCGCGATCCACAAGAAACTGGCGGGGCAACGCAACGCGAAGTGTTTGCGGAAAAGCTGAAGGAGCCTTTCGGCATCGCGTTTCGCGACGATTACGTTTATGTGGGCAACACGGGAGAGGTGGTTCGGTTCCGCTACGACAAACAGAGTTCGAAGCGCACGGGCGAGGCCGAGCACATTCTGGACCTCCCTGGCGGCGGGGGACATTTCACGAGAACGCTGGCATTCAGCAAGGACGGGCAGCATCTTTACATTAGTGTCGGGTCCTCCGGAAATATCGACATGGAGGAAGACCAGCGCCGGGCGGCGATTCTGACGTGTGATCCAGACGGGAAAAACGCGCGGATCTTTGCGTCCGGGTTGCGGAACAGCGTTGGACTGGCGATCGAGCCGGTGACCGGAGACGTGTGGGCAGCGGTGAACGAGCGCGATGAACTGGGCGACAATCTGCCGCCGGATTATCTGACCTCGGTAAAGGACGGAGGATTTTACGGCTGGCCGTATAGTTACATCGGCTCCAATATAGATCCGCGAATTAAGCCGCAGAAACCGGAACTGGTGGCCAAGGCGATTATTCCCGATGTGTTGCTTGGAGCGCACGTGGCGCCGCTGCAGTTCGCGTTTTATACGGGGACGCAATTTCCGGAAATGTATCGCGGGGGAGTTTTTCTGGCGGAGCATGGTTCGTGGAATCGCGCTTCGCGAGACGGGTATCAGGTGGTGTTCGTGGGATTTAAAAATGGAAAGGCGAGTGCGGATCCTGCGCCGTTTCTAACTGGTTTTGTGCCGAACCCGGCGGGAAAGAATGTGAACGGGCGGCCCGTTGGCGTGACGGTGGCGCCGGATGGGGCGCTGCTGGTGAGCGACGATGGGGCGCAGCGGATTTATAGGATTAGTTATGGGAAGTAAGGTTTGCGACGCAGAGGGATTGCCCTGTGGGATATTGCGAATGGCTTAAGTTGAGATCCTTCGGACTGCAGACGGCGCAGTCCTCAGGATGACGGGATCTCAAGTGTTGCGAAGGTTTTAGGTTGAGACCCTTTTAGCTATTGCTTCCGCGAATGCCATGGATGCTAACGGTCCGCGCTACTTCACAATCAGGGTTAGGGTGATTGGCGGCAGCGGTAGCTTTTTGCTGGAGCTCGCGGGAGTGACGCTTGGTGTGAGGACGATATTGTAGGTGCCGGATGGAGTGACGATTTCCTGCGGCGTTTGCCCGGTGCTTCCTCCACCGCCTCCACAACCAATCAGGGCCAGCGCGAAGCACGCGACGCCCAAAGCTATGCGCCAAGATGGACTTGTGTCCGCGGATCGCGATTTTTTCGTTGTGGAATACACCCACCCGAAAAGAAATGCCAGGAAGAGTGTCGTGAGGCCGGGGTAGCCATAGCTGCGTAAATTATTTCCTGGCATCGCGAAGGGCGTGAGGGACGCGCTCCCACTGGTGGTTACCGTCACCGAAAAATTCGTCGTTGCATTGTTGCTTAGTGTTACGCCAGGCGCGTTGCAGCTGCGCCTGTTGGCGAACCCGCGCAGGTGAAGGCTAACGCGCCGCTGAAGCCTGTCCCCGGCATTGCTTGCATGGAGAAAACCGCGGGCTGGCCGGCGCTGACCGAGGCACTTGTCCCTGCCGGTGAAATGAAGGTGGCAGCGGCGGTCGCGGTGGCGATGATGGTCGCCGACTGCGGCGACCCGGACGCATTGTCCGCGAGCATCAAGGAAGTAGTCCGCACGCCGGCTGCGAGCGGGGAGAAAACGACGCCAAGTTGCAGGAAGCATCCGTGGCGAGGGATGACCCGCAGGTGTTGGAAGTGATGGAGAAGTCGGCGGTGTTGACACCGCTGAGCATCGGAGCGGAGGTAAAGGTCAATTTCGCGTTGCCGGAATTGGTGATGGTGATGGATTGTGCGGGGCTCGACTCACCTTGCGTGGTCATTCCGGGGAAGGTCAGGGTTCCGGGCGTGAGTGTGACTTCTGGCGCCGGAGGGGCAGGGGCCACCGCGGTGCCAGTCAATGCAACGCTTTGCGGGCTGCCCGGGGCGTTGTCCGTGATAACGAGCGCGGCCTGGGTTACGCCAATACTTGTTGGCGCATAGCTGGCTGAAACCTGGCAGGAAGTGCCGGGCGCGAGGACGGGGTTCGTCATGCAACCGTCGATTTTGGAAAAGGGGATGGGAGCGGGGCTGAATGCGATCGAGCTGATGGTGAGCGCTTCATTGCCGGTGCTGGAAATCGTGAGCGTTTGCAGGCCGCTGGTCTGCCCCGGGTTGATGGGGCCGAACGAGAGTGTTGAAGCGCTGATGAGCACGGCGGGCGCGGAAACGGCCTGGCCTGGCGGCGGCATGGTGGCGAATATCGGCTGAAAATTCATAGCCGGATTGTGATTGAAGGAATTTTGCAGCGCCGTTCCCCGATAGCCGGTGGTGACATCAATCGGGTAGCTGAGGATGAGATTCGAACCGCCGATGTAGGTGAAGTCGGCCGCAGGGTCCGCCAGAGCGTGAAGCGGCGTGGCATCGAGATTGGAAGGAAGCGGAGAGGAGGCAAGCTCGGAGAAGGAGACGGTTCCCTGGGCGACGCTGAGGCTGAAGATGCGGAGGCCGGTGAACTGGGAATTTGCGTAAACAAGTTGGCCGGTGGGATCGAAGAACGGAGTGTCTGTGTGGTCGTTGGTATCTGTGAAGGTGAAAATGCCGGAACCCTGCAGGGAGCCGTCGGTGGGCGAGACCGCGAAGACGTCGAAGCTGGGGAGAAATTGACCGTCGGCCGAGGTGCCGATGAAGGTGCCGCGGCCGTCGATGGAAATGCCCAGGGGATTGCTTCCCGCGAAGACGCCGGGCTGGCACACGCCGGAATTTGTACTCACCGGAAGGCCGGTCTGCGGATCGAAAAGGATCGTGCAACTGCTACCGAGGGGTGCGGCGCCTCCGCTCGGTTCCGCGAGAAAGACGCGGATGAAGTGGTCATTGGGATCAACCACTAGGCCGAGAAAAGTGCCGGTGAAGCTGACGACTTGCGAAGAGGGTTGGCTCAGGACGTTGTTGGTGGCGTCGATTGTGAAGGAATCGAGCGTAGCCGAACTGGGAGTGTGAAAATTGCTTCGAACGATGCGCAGGTCATAGGCGAATTGTCCGGTGGATTCGGCAATCACCGCGTCTGGCGGCCCGCCTGTGGACGCGGCGAACGGGGAATTGGGCACCTCGGAGACTATTCCTGTGGAACTGTTGAATTGATATAGGGAAATGCCGTCTCCGCACGAACCCAGCAGAAACCGCGCCTTGGGGTCCATCGTGGTGGGATAGCAGCCCGGAGTGAACAGGACGAAGGGAGAACCCGCTACTTCGGAGAGCGCGCCGGTCGCGTCGTCGCGCGTGAAGGTAGCGACCGCGGGATTGCTGCTCACCTGGGTGGTGGCGAAGAGAAAGGGCTGCTGCGTCTGCGCGCGCGCCACGCCAGCCGCAAGGAAAACGAAAAGATCGCACACAGCAACGGGAACACCACGCGCGGGTTCCCGGAACACCCGGACCAATCCTGCCTCATAGACAACTTTCTTGCGCGGACTCTTTGGTTCAGCGCATGGGTGAAAGTAGAGGGAAACTCAAACCGAGAGTAGTCTTGCGTAGCAAATGAGTCAACAATGGAAATGAGAAAATTATAGGTAATACATAGATTAGAATATTCTAAAGTTTAACACCTGTGGAAAATCTGGCCCCGCGAATGGCGTTCCAAAATGGAATTCAATGGCTTGCAGGCAGCTAGGCTGGGAGGGGCCTTCCCTTGGGGGCAGGGAAGGATTAGAGTCTGTGAATGCCTGTTAATGTGGGACGGGCGGGAAATCGGCTAGGTTTATCTCTATATGCCACCATTCAAACTGGATGTCGAAAAACTGCCGAGCAGTAACGAAGCGCTGACCATCTATAAGGCTACTGGAAAGCTGAGCCTGGAGACTGTGAACGAGTTTCTCCCCGGGCTCCGCGCCGAAACCGCGCAACGCGTGGTGCTGGATATGAGCGCCGTGAGCTTTCTGGACTCCGCAGGCGTTGGCGCGCTGGTGTCGCTGTTCGTAAGCCGGCGCAATCAGGGGAAAGAGTTCGGGTTGGCCGCACTGGCGCCGCAGGCCGTGGCGGTGGTTACCGTGGCGGGGTTGCAGAACCTGCTGCCGATTTATAAGACCGTGGAAGACGCAACTGCCAAGAGCGCGGGTTGATTGGTGGCGCTGGCATTCTGATTACCCTGAGCCTCGAATGGCCGGCAGGCGCACTCTGTGCGCCGTCATCCTGAGTGTCCCGATTCCTATCGGGACGCGAAGGATCTCACCGCAAACTTCAAGCTCCCCTTTAAGTTGAGGTCCTTCGGCCCGCAAAGAGCAGCCTTCGCAAAGAACACTCTGGGCAAGCGGGCCTCAGGATGACTCGATTTTGAATGCCCCAATAAGCAGGAGCCGGAACGTTCCCAGAAAATTCTTTTATTGTTGTAGCGTCGGCAGAGCTGCCGCTACCGTGGTGTCCAATTTGGGTGGCTGGTGAAGAGGCCGTCGACGAAGCCGATCTGGTAGGAAACAAATATTCCAAAACACAAGCTGACGATTCCCGACGCAGTGACCAGACCGCGATTCACCCACGCGAACCGCGTGCCGGCGAACGAAAACGGCAACGCCAGCGCCATGGTAATCAGCATCATCCCGGCGATGGTGCCCACCCCGAATATCAGAAGGTAGAAAACGCCCCAACGCGGGCTGTGAATCGTGGTGAGCACCAGCAGCGCGACCGCCGCGGAGCCTGCCAGCCCATGCACGATGCCGATGAAGAGCGGCCGGAGGGAGTGGAACACACCAAGTTTGGCGAAGGGGCCACGCAGCCATCGCGGAGCGGCCAGCGATTCTGCATGGTGCTGGGCGTCCGGCTGGTGCGAGTGCCAGTGGTAATGCAGGCGCGCCCCGTGTTCATGGACGTGGACGTGATCCCCGACCACTTTGGGGTGCGCCGGGGAAAACTTCTCGCTCAGCCAGCGGGTTACTCCGGTGAGATTCAGGATGCCGAGCAGGATGAGCATCAATCCGACGGCGAGTTCCATGGTGAGGCCCACCCGCGTGGGAATGGCGACGTTAAAGAGGATGATGACTGCGCCAACCAGGAGAATCGTCAGGGTATGACCGAGCCCCCAAAGGGCGCCGATCAGTCCGGCTTTGCCGATCGAGGGTTCACGGCTGACGATCGTGGAAACCGCGATCACGTGGTCCGGATCCGTGGCATGGCGCATGCCGAGAAAAAAGCCGATCGCCAGGATGGTTAGGCCGCTGATCATTGGAAAGCTCATTTTCGCACGTTTGTGCGAGGTTTCAGCATACTGGAGCCTCGGGTCAGGCGGGAGTGATTTTTGTCACTGATCTGATTTGTCACTGATCTGATTTGGGTCAGGTCTTCTTGAGCATGCGCATAAACTCCGCAGCGGTGTGCGGCAAGCGCGCGCCCCGGCGGGAAATCAGGTAAAGGTGGCGGGGGATGCTCAACTGGCGAATGTGAACTTCCTTAAGCCAGCCATGCTCCACTTCCCAGGTGACGCACATGCGCGGCACGATGGCCACGCCCATGCCCATCTGCACAAAGCGCTTGATGCTTTCGATCGTGGGCATCTCCATCGGCATGTTCAGTGGTGTGCGGTGGCGGGCAAAGAGTTCAATGACCTTGCGACGGAAGGGAGACTCAACGATGTGGGCGATAAAGGCTTCCTTGCCCAGTTCTTCCACGTCCACTTCCTTGCGTTTGGCGAGCACATGCTTGGGAGGTACCACGAGTGTCAGTTCGTCTTTGAGGATCTCCGTGGCTTGCAGTTGCGCATCGCGGGGGACGAAGGAAACGGCGCCCAGGTCCAGACGATAGTTCACGACTTCGTGAGGAATATCCCGGGAAAACATGCGGTGTACGCGAACCTGAATACCTGGGTGGGTTTCGCGAAAACTGGCCAGGGCGGGGAGCAAGGCGTGGATGGAGCTTTCGTTGACTCCCAAGGAGAGTTCGCCGCGCTTCAAGCCTTCGAGTTCCAGAAGGCCCTTTTTGACCTCGTCGCGCAGGTTCAACAGGCGTTCGGCGTATTCGCGAAGCAGGGTGCCGGCATCGGTAAGGCGCACCGGGCGCGCACCGCGGACAAACAGCGGCTGTTCCAGGGATTCCTCGAGCTTCCGGATAGTCAGGCTGACCGCCGGTTGGGTGCGGTAAAGGCGTTCAGCCGCGCGGCTGAAGCTGCCTTCCTTGGCCACCATCAAAAAGACCTGCAATTCACCTAAATCCATGGAGCGAAACCTCGGTTGGAAGGACGCGCTGGCCCTTCGCTTATTTGGCTGAAATTCGAGGGTTGCCCGGGCCGGGAGGGATGCGGGCGGCAACTACCCCGATTTCCAGTATAAGACAGAATTATCAATTACAGAATGAAGATAAATTGGACTAGAGACCCCCGGACGTGCGTTACTAGGCTTTTAGGTCTGGGAGTAGCCATGAGCCACGTTCGCATCTTCGACACCACCCTTCGCGACGGCGAGCAGTCACCCGGCTTTTCCATGAATACCCAGGAAAAGATCCGCATGGCGCACCAGCTTGCGGCCCTGGGCGTGGACATTATTGAAGCTGGGTTTCCGATTTCCTCGCGGGGCGACCTGGATGCGGTGCAGGCGGTTGCCAGGGAAGTTCGCGAAGTGCCGATCGCCGCGCTGGCCCGCGCGCGCAAGGACGACATTCTGGCCGCTGCCGAGGCGCTGAAGCCCGCTGCTTCTCCGCGCATGCACGTGTTTCTGGCAACCTCTGATCTTCACTTGCAGGTCAAGCTGCACATGACTCGCGAACAGGCTCTGGAAGCCATTGGCTCCATGATCAAGCTGGCGCGGAATCATGTGGAAGAAGTGGAATTTTCGGCGGAGGACGCCGGGCGGACGGAAATTGAATTTCTTTGTCAGGCTTGCCGAATTGCGGTGGAGAACGGCGCAACGGTGCTGAACCTGCCGGACACGGTGGGTTATGCGGTGCCGGAAGAATATGCCGCGATGTTTCTGAAGGTTCGCGAACACCTGGGGGATCCGGACCACGTTACGTTGAGCGCCCATTGCCACGACGACCTGGGGCTTGCGGTTGCCAATTCGCTGGCCGCGGTGCGCGCGGGCGTGCGGCAGATTGAATGCACGGTGAACGGCATCGGCGAGCGCGCTGGGAACGCCGCGTTGGAAGAGATCGCCGTGGCGCTGGCCGTGCGTAAGGAAAGCTTTGGGGTGGCGACGAAACTCAATTTGAAGGAGCTGTATAAATCCAGCAAGCTGCTGAGCGAAATCACCGGCGCGCAGATTGCGCCGAACAAGGCCGTGGTAGGCGCGAACGCGTTTGCTCACGAAGCGGGCATTCACCAGGACGGCATCATCAAGAACCCGCTGACGTACGAGATTATTTCGCCGGAGGCGGTGGGCGTGCCCGCTCGTTCGCTGGTGCTGGGGAAACACTCCGGGCGCAACGCGCTTCGTCAATCGCTGAAAGAGCTTGGTTACGAGGCCAGCGATGCGGAGCTGGCGGAATGCTATCGCCGGGTGACGTCGCTTGCGGATGAGTCGAAAAATGTGCGTGCGCGCGACCTGATGGCCATCGCGCATGAAGTGATTCGCCGGAAGGCTTTAGCGGTTGCCAGCGAGGCCTCGCCGGCCGCTTGAGCGAAGACGCCGTGGCACCGAAGCCGCATAGAATTTAAGTCGGGGTAGCCTCGATGAAGCTGAAAAAGACCATTGCGCTGCTGCCTGGTGACGGAATCGGACCCGAAGTGGCGCGCTCTGCCGCGAATGTGCTGCAGGAATGCGCACGCGAGTTTCAGCACCAGTTCACGTTTGTGGAATTTCCCGTGGGTGGCGCGGCGATTGAGAAAACGGGCAATCCGCTTCCCAATGAAACGCTGGACGGTTGCAAGAAAGTTGACGCCGTTTTGCTGGGAGCAGTGGGTGGACCAAAGTGGGATTCGCTTCCTGTTGGCAAGCGCCCGGAAACTGGATTGCTCGCCCTGCGGAAAGGTCTGGGCTTGTATGCCAATCTGCGGCCCGTGAAGCTGCTGGAGCCGCTGCGCAGCATCTCTCCGCTGAAGCCGGAGCGCATCGGCGATCTGGACATTGAAATTGTGCGCGAGCTTGCCGGAGGGATGTATTTTGGCGAGCGGGGCAACGTGAAAGAAAATGGCGTGGAGCGGGCGTTTGATACGGAGTCCTATTCCACTCCGGAGATCGAGCGGATTGCCACTTTTGCGTTTGCGCGCGCGGAGGCGCGTTCGCGACGGTTGTGTTCGGTGGACAAGGCCAACGTGCTGGCGAGTTCGCAACTGTGGCGCCGCACGGTTTCCGCGATGGGCACGGTCTACCCCAACGTCAAGCTCGAGCATATGTACGTGGACAACGCGGCGATGCAATTGACGCTGAAGCCGACGCAATTCGATGTGATGCTGAGTTCCAACATGTTTGGCGATATTTTGAGTGATGCCGCGGCGGCGCTTGTCGGCTCCATCGGGCTGATTCCGTCCGCGAGTTTTGGCACCAGCGCGCCACTATTTGAGCCGATTCATGGTTCGGCGCCCACGCTGGCGGGAAAAGATGTTGCCAATCCAATCGGAGCGATCCTGAGCGCCACGATGATGCTGCGCGATACGTTTGGGCTGAGCCTGGAAGCCGACTGGGTGGAACAGTCGGTTGTGCGCGTGCTGAACACCGGAGTGCGAACCGCGGACATTGCGGAACCAGGCAAGAAAACGGTCGGCTGCTCGGTCTTCAACGAGATGCTGCACGACGAGATGCTGCGCACGTTTGAGCACGCGGAAAAGTACGGCTGGGGCGTGTGATTCGAGAGGTCGGCCAGTGGCGGCGTGCGTGCTTATGATTTGCTGCCCTGCCTTATCTGCGTGAGTGCGTCTTCGAACTTCTGGATGTTCGCGGGAGTATCTGGTTCGGCGCCCGCTTTGCTCGACGAGATGGTGGTAAGCAAAGCGAGCTTCATGCGGCCTTCAAAACCAAATTCCGCGGCTACCATTTCGTAGTAATTCACCAATTGAGCCCCCATCGTTTTCGCCCCATCTCAGGATTTTTCTGTGCTTTTTGCAGACACCAGCCGAAGAAGCTCGTCAATCGCGGCGTGAACGCCCTTCAGGCTTCCGCCGAACTCTGCGATTTCATCGTGGCCGGAAACGTCCAGCGTCAGACCGGAAAGATCGGCGCGTGCCAGTTGGTCCGATACCAGTTTGAGACGGCCCAGGCGGCCGAGAATGTCCTGAACCAGCCAAAAACCCACCACGCCCAGCAGCACAAGCAAGGCACCGGAAATAACGAACGAGATATTTCGTGTTTTGGTCGCCGCGGCCGATTGCGCGGCGATGGATTCTTTCGCACGGTCATCCAGGCGCTGGGCCACCTGGTCAAAAAGGTCGGTTGGGGGGCGATCCCGGCCGCGCACTAACTTGTCAGCAGTCTTGAAATCGGCGCCACCGGCCAGGTAGGCGGCATACGCGACTTGATATTTCTGGCTTAGCGTCGAATGCGCCTGAAGAAATTGTTCGAGCAATTGTTTCGCTGAGGGATCTTCCACTGCCTGAGCTAATGTTTTTGCCCCCGTGCGGAGCTGATCTTCTTTTTCATGGAATTGCCTTGTGTACGTGGCGAGGTCATCGGGATTGTGGCCGCGAAGCAGAATGTCTTTCCATTCCTGGACCTGCTTCTTGAAATTGAGCTGGACGACGCGAGCATCCTCCATTTGGCGAACTGGCGAGTTGAGGACCGCGTTATAGCCGTTGGAAACGGATTGCAGGTCCGCAGCCAGGGCGAACGCAGTCAAACAAAAGACAGCGAGAACCGCAAGATAGAAGAGGCGAAGCTTCGTGGCGATTTTCATGGGCGATTTACCCTTGTCCGAGATTTACATGCGTCGCATTTCCGGAGACAGGCATATGCGGGGAGGGGGGGTAACGTGAAACATTTCATGCCGCGCAGGAGGAGGGAATCCTGAGGAGAGGTACTGATGCGATACTACGGCAAAATGACGCTGGTGAAAATAAATCTTGGGGGAACCTGCGAATTGGTCAAGGGGAACTGTGGCTGATTTTGAACAGACTGCAAAGGTCGGAGCGCCAGTGATAGTCCAACTGTCAGCGCCATTCGCTGGGGGCCGTTGGTTGCGATAAGTTGTTGGGGATGATAATTTTAATGATTCTTGGTTTCCCGGGCACAGGGGAAGGGACCTGAAGTGGAAGCTCAGCCGGGGTAACTCCGAGTTCGCGATTTGTGTCCCGAGGGAACCCTCGCCGTTGGAATGGGTTGCTCTTCCCCCAGTTTGGCCGGTTTTCATTGTTTATCCGAAAAATGCCAGCAAGTTCTTCCAATCAGAGCGGCGGCGAGTCCGGGCGTGTGCCCGGGGTAACGTATTGGCGCGTGGAGGGATCGCTCCTGGAGATCAGCGCTCTGCGCAGCGTGGGTTTTTTCAACTGGAACAGCCAAAACTTTCTGCAACGCTGGGTGCGCCGCCTGGGCATGGTGGGGCTGACGGTGCTGCGGCCGCCGGCTTACCTGGCCAGCCGGACGTTTGCCACGCGGTTTCTGCACAGCGTGTTGCGTGGCCTGACGAAGGACCGCCTGGACCTGCTGGGCGAAGAATATTTTCAATATGAGTTGAGGCCGAAACTGCGCCGCGAAGCCGTGGAGAAATTGCGGGACGCCGTACGCAGCGGGCAACGCGTGATTCTGGTGAGCCAACTGCTGGATCATATCGTGCGGCCGCTGGCGGAGTATTTTGCAGCCGACGGCTTTATCGCGAACCGCCTGGAATTTCGGAATGGCGAGGCAACCGGCCGGCTTTGCGAGCCTGTGATCCGCCCGCGAGGCCCGTTTGCCTGGCTCGCCAGCGGATCCGCGGAAGGCGCCGTTGCAAAGGATAGATTGCTTGCGCAGCTTGGATGGAACGGCGCGCCACACCTTCTGGAAACCGCCGCGCAGCCTGCTGCACGCGTGCATCTTGCAACTCGGTGCTCGGTGGATCGGCTGAGCAGCACACCGGATGTCGCCCGGCTTTCCGTGCGCGAATCGCTGGCGGGAAAGCACATCTTGCTGATCGGCGTCACCGGCTTCATCGGCAAGGTTTGGCTGGTGGACCTGCTGGAGAAGATTCCGGAGATTGCGCGGATCACGCTGCTGATCCGGCGAAACCGCACCACTTCGGCGCAGCGGCGCTTCGAGAAAATCGTCGAGGAATCTCCGACGCTTGACCGGTTGCAGGAAATGCATGGCGCGAAGCTCGCCGCTTTCCTGAAGGGAAAAATTGAAGTTGTGGAAGGCGACGTAAGCCAGCCGGGCCTCGGGCTGGACGCCGCGACGCAAGCGCGTCTTCAGCGCTCGCTCGACGTGATCGCCAACAGCGCGGGGCTCACCGATTTCAATCCGGACCTGCGCGATGCGCTGGCCTCAAACGTGGATTCCACGCGTTACCTGCTGGACTTCCTGCGCAAGTGCGAGCATGCCGGACTGATGCACCTTTCCACCTGCTATGTGGTGGGCATGCGCGACGGCCGCGTGAACGAGGACCTGCGCCCCAACTACAATCCCGCCGACAATCCTGAATTCGACGCCGAGAAGGAAATCCTGTCGTTGCGCGAAATGATGGCGCGCATCGAAGAGCGAGCCGAAAGCCCCGAACTCGCAAAGGCTTTACGCCGGCAGGCGCTGGGCCGCAGCGGAGATCCCACGAAAGTGGCCGCGGACGAACTGGATGCGGTCACGAAGCGCAATCGCGCCCGCTGGGTCCGCAACCGGCTGGTGCGCGCGGGAATGAAACGCGCGCAACATCTCGGCTGGCCGAATACGTATACGTTTACGAAAAGCCTCGGCGAATCGATCCTGGCGCAGCAAGGCCGGGAGTTGGCCATCGCGATCGTGCGTCCGTCGATTGTGGAAAGTTCGGAACGCACACCATTCACCGGTTGGAACGAAGGTATCAACACTTCGGGGCCGCTTTCTTATCTTCTGGGCACGAATTTCCGGCAGTTGCCATCGAACGAGCGGAAATGCCTGGACGTGATTCCCGTGGACATGGTGACGCGCGGGATGACGCTGATCGCCGCGGCGCTGGTGCAAGGCAAGCACGCGCGGCTCTACCAACTGGCGACTTCGGCCATAAATCCCGTGAACATGGCGCGCTCGATTGAGCTGACCGGCCTGGCGCACCGCAAACACTACAAAACGCAGAACGGCCTGGAACACTGGTTAAAAGTAAAGTTCGAAACCATCCCCGTTTCGAAGCAGCGCTACGAGCGCCTCTCGATTCCCATGCAGAAGGCGGTGGTTTCGCGGATCAACAAGGCCGCCACTTCACTGCGCATGAATAAACCGCCATTGGCGAAGGCGGAGCGCGACCTGGTGCGCGCCGCGAAGCTCATCGAACTCTACGAACCCTTTATTCTTCACAACGAGCACGTCTTCGAGTGTGAAAATGCGCGCGTGCTTTCCGCGGCGCTCTCGCCCGAAGAAAAGAAGATGTTCGATTTTTCACCAGAAACCATTGACTGGTGGGATTACTGGATTAACATCCACATACCGGCGCTGCGCCGCTGGTGCTACCCATTGATGGAGGGCAGGCCGCTCGAGTCCCGCGAACCCCGCGTGCTGGACTGGCCGGCGCCTCCCGAGGAAGCTTCCGCGGCGATTCGCTGATTCGCCGGTATCCGCCTATGGCCATTTTCCTGACAGGTTCCACGGGTTATCTGGGCAGCTACCTTGTCGCCGGGTTGTTTACCGGCCACACGGACCGCCTGAATCTGCTGGTGCGCGCGAAATCGGAGCAGGAAGCGCGTGAACGCTTGTGGCAGTCGCTGCAATTGCATTTTGAATTTCCGGAATTTCAGGAGTATGTGAACTCGCGGGTGCGCATTTTTCGCGGCGACCTGACCGGCGATCATTTCGGTTTGTCCGATGATGAGTATCACGCGCTGGTAGATTCCACCGATTCGATTCTGCATTGCGCTGCATCGCTCAATCGCAAGTCGGAAAAGCAGTGCCTCAACGTAAATCTTCGCGGTTCGCTGGAAGTGATTCAGCTGGCGCGGCGCGCCCAGAATCAGCACGGCCTGCGCCGGTATTCCCATGTTTCCACCGTGGCGGTTGCGGGCAAGCGGCAGAACGAAGTGGTCACCGAAGACGCTTCGATCGACTGGAATCGTTCCGACTACGATCCTTACGCACGGACCAAGAAATTCAGCGAACACATGGTGCATCAACTGCTCGCCGATGTGCCGCACACCATTTTTCGGCCGGCGATTGTTCTGGGTGATTCGCGCCGCGCGGAGACTTCGCAATTCGACATGGTGCAGGCATTTGACACTCTGGCGCGCTTTCCTGTGCTCCCACTGCGGCCCGACGATAAAATCGACATTGTGCCCGCCAACTACGTTGGTGGCGCGATCGTGAAGATTCACCAGCTGGCGAAACCGAATTACGGTATCTATCATCTATCCTCCGGTGTGGGCTCCCAGACCTATAAAGAACTCACCGATGCGCTGGCCGAGGCCGGCGGCTGGTCGAAGCCGAGGTACCAGCCCTGGCTGGGTGGGCCGTTTTCGAAAACGGTGAACTGGCTGGCGTTCAAGGGCGGCTCAGTGGGTTACGGAGCTTCGTTGCTGAAAGTTTTCTGGCCGTATCTCGATTGGAACACGGTGTTCCATAATTCCCGAGTGGTGCAGGAAATGGGCGAGGCGCCGGCAAAATTTTCCAGTTATGCATATCCACTGCTGCAATTCAGCCGCGCGAATCAATTTAAATATCCCGCGAAACCGTGGCCTGGGAGCCCGGGGAAAAGCGTGGTGGTAACAGCGGGGAGCGCCGGCGCATGACCGATTTTCTTCTTGTCGCGTGGGTGAGCGCGCTTATCGAGTTGCGGCGCTATGGCTGGATGTTTGGCCTGGGGAAACGCTGGACGCCGGGCGAAAAACTGAAGCTGTTGTTTGCCGGCTACAACGGCACGCGCAACACCGGCAGCGACGTTCGCGTGCAGGAGACGCTGCGGCAGCTTCGCCACGTGCTAGGCCCGCAAAATGTGGATTTCAGCGTGATGACGCAGAGCTTTGAGCGCACCCGCGGCTATTTTGACGGCACGCGCCAGGTGCATCTGCCGGACGTGTACCCGCCGTTTCTTTTCCGCGAAGTGCAGGCGAATCACGGGGTGGTGGCGTGCGAAGGCTCGATGTTCAAAAGCAAATTTGCCAACGCGCTGACGACCATGATGATCGGCTCGCTGGGGCTGGCCTCCGCGCAAAATAAACTTTCGGTGGCGTACGCGGGCGATGCCGGGCACATGGACGATCTGCTGCAACGAATGTGCGCGCGCTACACCAAGGAATCGCTGGTGATTACGCGCAGCCTGGAATCGCAGCAACTTCTTTCCGGCATGGGCGTGCCCAACGAACTTGGCGCAGATACCGCATGGACCTTTGAGCCGCGCCCGCAGGAATACGCGCGGGCTGCTTTGCGACAGGCTGGCTGGGACGAGAAGACGCCGATCCTTGCGCTTTGCCCGATTCATCCCTTCGTGTGGCCGGTACGCGCGTCGCTCGCCAAATATATCGCCGCCGCAACCACTGGCGCTTATAAGGACAGCCAGTACCGCACGGTCTATTTTTTTGAATCGGGCGCCGATGTGGATCGAAAATTTCAGCATTACGTCGAGGGCTACACGCAAGCCACGCAAGCCTTCTTGAAGCGGCACAAGGTTTTTCCAATTCTGGTGGCCATGGAACGCCTCGATACTGTCGCCTGCACGGCAATTGAAAAAGAAATTCCCGGGACGCCGGTGTTTACCTCCGACGATTTCGACATGTTCGAACTGGTTTCGATCCTGCGGGCGTGCAAGTACATGGTTTCCTCTCGCTATCACGGGATTGTCACAAGCATGCCGGCGCGTGTGGTATCGGCGGGCGTCACAATGGACGAGCGCATCCGAAACCTGATGCGCGAGCGCGGCCACCAGCACTTGGTGCTGGCTGTGGATGATCCGGATCTCGGTCCCAAACTTCTGGAGATTATGGAGAAGCTGGTGGTCGAGGCGGATGACATTCGCGAGGCCATCGGGCGCACCGTAGTCTCGAATCTGAGAGCAATGTCGCGCATGGCTGGTTTTTTCGAGGACGAAGTCCGCAAAAATTATCCGGAGTTTCCCCTGCGCACGGGCGTGCTGAGTTGGGAAGATAATTTGCCTCCGTTCAGCGATGATCTGCGGAGGCTGGTGGAAGAGTACGATTCTTCTCCTGCAGCGCTGGCCGCGGGGCGCTGACGGCGATGCCGAATTTTCTGGAAAAGACGTTTGAACAATTGCAGAAGGCCGCGGGCCGCGTGGTGCTGCGGGAAATTCGCGGCGCGGAATTCGTAAGTGTTTCCGGCGATGAACTTCACGATCATGTGGCGAGGGCGCGCGCTTATCTTCGGCAGTCTGGACTTGCGGCTGGCGACCGCTGCGCGTTGTTGGGCGCGAATTCCATCCGATGGGCGGCCATTGATCTTGCCTTGATGGCAGAAGGCGTGGTGGTTGTGCCGCTCTATGCGCGGCAAGCGCCAGCCGAGCTTGCGGCGATGCTGCAGGATTGCACGCCGCCGCTGCTGATTTCCGCTGAAGCCGCTTTGGGGGACAGTATTGCCCAGGTGTGGGCTGCCGCGCCGCATCGCATTACATTTGACGAAATTTTTCAGTCCGTTCCTTCTGGGAAGGGAATCGTGGCGGCACCAAATGCGCGCGGGAAGGACGATCTGGTCACGATCATTTACACCTCCGGGACCTCGGGTGAACCAAAGGGCGTGTGCCTGAACACGCAAAATCTGGATCACATGCTGGGTTGCACCACGGGGTGGATGGACCGCCTGGGAAATAACGGCCGCGAACCGCTGCGCGTGTTTCAGTACCTGCCGTTCAACTTCGCGGCTTCGTGGATTGTGATGATGTCCTGCCTGACGCGAGAGACTGTTCTGACACTCTCCACCGATTTGAATAAACTGGCCGACGAGATTCGGCTTTCGGCCCCCAATTATTTCTTCAACGTCCCCACGCTGCTGGAACGTGTGAAGCGCGCGGTGGAAGAGGGCATCACCAAGCGCGGCTCGCTGATTCAAGCCATTTACAAAAAGGGCCGCGCAGCGTGGTTGAAACAAAATGATGGCAAATCCGGCGGCGGCATCTGGCTGTTCGCTGCTCAAAAACTGATCTTCGGAAAAATCCGCGAACGTTTTGGGCCCAATTTGCGCGGATTGGTTTGCGGTTCTGCGCCACTGGCCCCGGAAACGCAGGAATTTTTCGCCATGCTTGGCATTCCCATCTGGCAGGTTTATGGATTGACGGAAACCTGCGGCATCTGCACGATGGACGATCCGAGGCTCCCGTCGGAACCGGGCCGCGTGGGCCAAGCCGTTCCCGGAATCGAAATGCGGGCCGGGGAAAACGAGGAAATTCTTGTGCGCGGGCCGAATATTTTTCCCGGCTACTGGAACCGTCCTGCGGAGACCGCGCGCGTGCTGCAGGACGGATGGTTCCACAGCGGCGATCAGGGCGAAGTCAATTCACGCGGCAACTGGCGAATCAGCGGCCGAATTAAGAACCTGATCATTCTGAATTCCGGTCACAATATTGCGCCGGAACCCATCGAGGATAAGATTGCTCAGCGCTTGGCCGGTGCGCAGCAGGTGGTGGTGGTCGGGAATGGCCGAGGATATCTTTGTGCGCTGGTAACTGGCGCTGTGGAATCACAGGCTGTCCAGGCGGCGCTGGACCAGGTGAATTCGGAACTGCCGCATTATCGCCAGGTGCGGAACTTTGCGCTCATTCCGGAGGCGTTCACACCTGAAAATGGATTGCTCACCGCCAATGGGAAGCTGAAACGCGAAGTGATCAATCAGAAGTATCGCGGCGAAATCGAAATGATGTATAGCAAACAGGCTGCTGCCGTGGGAAGCAACGCATGAAGAAAACGCGGAAAATGTCTCTGCCAGTGAAGGAATTTCGCGGCGAAGCCCTTCGATGGGAGTGGCGCGATGGCGTGGTGGAATTGACCCTCGACCGCGAGCCGCTCAACGAGATCGGCACCTTGATGCTCGGCGAACTCGAAAAGTTCGCGGCGGCCATCAGCGGCCTCGCTCCTATCACCAGCGCATGCGTTATTTCCAGCGCACGCCCAGGCGGGTTCAGCGCTGGCGCGGACTTGAAAGAGCTTTACCGCAACGCCCTGCCGCTCTCTCGCAAACGACGCGTGGCTGGAATTCGAAAATTCCTGGAGCGCATTCACGCGGTGGCCGACGCGATTGATGCCGCGCCGTTTATCACCGTCGCTGCGGTGCATGGATTGTGCATGGGCGGCGGGCTGGAACTTGCGCTGCTTTGCGATTTGACTGTGGCGGATAAAATGGCGCGCTTCGGTTTTCCAGAACTTCGGCTTGGCCTTATTCCAGGCTTCGGCGGAATCCCGCGGCTACGGCGCGACGTGGGGAACAGTTTTATTCGCGACCTGCTCTTCACCGGACGAACAGTGAAGGCCGAAGCGGCGCAACAGGCAGGGCTCGTGACGACTCTTGCAGGCGAGGGCTATTCATTGCAAGTGGCACGTTCCATGGCCCAGCAAATTACCAAGTTCGATCCGGAAACCCGCGCGGCCGCCAAGAAATTCATCAAGCCGATTCCGCGCAAAGAGCTTCGCGAAGAAATCGCACTCTTTTGCAAACTCTTCGACCGCCCCACGGTTATGGAAAGCCTGAAACGTTTCGTGGAATCCGACGATCCGATGAAGCACCAGCCCGTGCCCTAGCCAAGCTGACGGCATTTGATTGGTTGTTCCCCATGCGTCCATTGAGAGACGATCGAGCGAGGTAATCGCGTGAGAAAAGTACTCTATATCGCGGGGATATTTCTTGGTTTCCTCAGTCCCTCCTTTGCGCAGACCGTTCCTAAAGAGCTGTGGGGCACCTGGGTCGTACGCCAGATAGTGCCGACGTCGACAATTTCGTGCTGGGGAGAAAAAGAAGCCAAAGCGTTGCTTGGCACGGAGATCGAATATTCCGCCGCGCTCTTCCGCTGGAATAAGGTCGTCATGAAAAAGCCAAAGGCGGAAACAAAAATCATCACCGCGGTTGAGTTTCATGGCGACAATTCCGGCGGTGGCGCAAACGATTCACAGGTGAATTTCCAGCAACTGGGCATCAAGACCGACCGGGTAACACAGGTGGTGATTCAACATCCCAATGAAGCGACCAAGGCAGCCACCACTGAAATTCCTGGTGACCAAGTCCTGATCAAGGACAAGAATAGAATTATTTTTTCTGTGTGCAATGTTTACTTCGAAGCGGAGCGAATATCTAATACGCCGGGTCAACCATCTTCGCTGAAGTGATCGCCTGAGATTGTCCCCTGCGCCTATAGTTTTCCTTCCCGGGCGCGGAATGATAAATTGTAAGAATATGCGTACCATCGAACAAACTACGCGGGAGATACTGAAGTTGGCCACGGAGCAATTCAAGGTTCCGGCGGGATCGCTGGCGCCCGAAGACGATTTTTACCGGAAGCTGGGGATCGACAGCCTGCAGGCGCTGGAGATGCTTTCTCGCCTGGAAAATCACTTCAAAATCGAATTGCCCGATTACGAAGTGCAGGGCGTCAGTGATTTTCGGACACTCGCCGAACGCATCCAAGCCCGCCTCTGATGCTCGATTTAAAAAAATACACTTCGATTGGCGGCGCGCTGCGCGATGCGCTGGAAACCTGGCCGACGGAGGTGTGCCTGATTGAATCGGACCGCGGGGAAGAAAAACTTCGGCTCACTTATCATGAATTTAAGGAACGGGCGTTGCCGCTGGCGAAGGCGTTGCAGGATTTCGGCATCGGAGCGGGTGACCGGGTTTCCATCATTATGACCAATCAGTCGAAATGGCTGATATCCGCTTATGCAATTTTCTTTTGCGGCGCCACGCTGGTGCCCCTCGACTACAAGCTGAAACCGGAAGAGCAGTGGCAGTTGCTGAAACATTCTGGGCCGAAAATCCTGATCACCGAGTATGGAATTTGGCGGCAGCTCGGAGTTTCGCCGGGGCGCGCCCAGGCGGTGGAACTCAAAGATGTGCTGGCCACCGAGGCTCCGGAAAATGCCGACCTTGCGGGCGCAGTGCGCTGGGAAGAAGTCCGCGGCGCTCAGTCACCGGTGTTCGTTGAGCGAGCACGCCAGGATATCGCCTGCATCGTCTATTCCTCCGGCACCGGCGGCACGCCGAAGGGCTGCATGATGACGCACGAAAATTATCTCGAACAGTGCATGGCCCTGACGTCGCTCTATCCGTTCTGGCCGGGCGTGCGCTACCTGAGCATCCTGCCGACGAATCATGCGATTGATTTCATGGTTGGTTTCTTTGGACCATTCACCTGCGGCGCTGCGGTGGTGCACCTGCGCACGCTGCGGCCTGAATATGTTCGGGAAGCGTTTTCGAAGTACGAGATTACCTATGTCAGTCTGGTGCCGCTGGTGCTAAAAAATCTGCAAAAAGGTTTGCAGGCGCGATTCGATGAATTGCCTGCTTCCAAACGTAAGGCGTTTGAAGCCGTGCGCAACATCAATCGAGCGCTGACCCAGGATCATCCGCGCCTATGGTTGAGCCGCAAACTGCTGGGACAGGTGCATTCGGGGCTCGGTGGCAAGCTGGAGGCAATTATTGTTGGCGGCGCGTTTACGGAACCGCAAACACTCCAGTTTTTTTATGACCTGGGCGTTCCGGTCGCCAATGGCTATGGCCTCACGGAAGCCGGAACCGCGGTAACCGTCAACGACCTGAAGCCTTTTCGCGCGGACACGGTTGGCAAACCGCTACCCGGCATGGAAGTGGCAATCCGGAATGCCGACGCTGAGGGCATCGGCGAAGTCACCGTCCGCAGCAAAACGGTGATGGCCGGCTATTTGAACGAACCCGAATTGACCTCCGAAACGATCGTGGATGGGTGGCTGCGCACGGGTGACATGGGTCGCTTCGATTCCAGCGGGCACCTGCAGCTTTTTGGGCGCAAGAAAAACATGATCGTCACCGAGGAAGGCAAAAACGTTTACGCCGAAGACGTCGAGCAGGCATTCGAAGGCTTGCGGGTGAAGGAGTTCTGCGTGTTCGCGGCAAATTATGTGTGGCCGCAGCGCTCGATGGTGAATGAAAAACTGATCCTGGTGATTCATCTGGAGCCCGGCCAGGCGTTCACCGAAGAGCTTAAGGCGGAAATTTCCACGCGCAATTCGCGCTTACTGAATTACAAACGCGTTCACGGGCTGGTGGTTTATCACGAAGATTTTCCGCTGACCGCTTCGATGAAAATCAAGCGCAACGAGCTAGCCGGACGGCTCGCCAGTTTGGACCGCGAACAATCCATCGTGCCGATTTAGCCCTGGACCATGTAGAATGCCTACTCCGGAAAAATTGTGAGCGACAAAATTTTAGCCATTGTGAATCCGGCGGCGGGCGGCGGACGTTCGGGGAAGCTTGCCGGTGCGGAGTTGACGCGCCTCAAGGAAAAGGGTTTGCGCGTCGACGCTATCGCTTCGATGGCTCTGGGCCACGCCGCGCAACTCGCTCGCGAGGCCTATGAGCAGGGTTACCGGCGTTTTCTCGCGGTCGGAGGAGACGGCACCGCGCATGAAGTCATCAACGGAATCTTCACGCGCGAAGGGCAGGTTGACCGCATCTCGCTCGGGTTTTTGCCGATGGGCAGAGGAAATTCGTTTCTGCGTGATTACACCGAAAAGGGCGCGGAGGCTTCGATGGAAGCGCTGCTCGCCGGGCGCACTCGCCGCGTGGACCTGCTGCGGCTTCGCCATCCCGCGGGCACTATTTACTCCTTTAATCTGCTCAGCGTGGGATTCACCGCGGATGTTGCCGCGCTGACCAATCGAGTCTTCAAGCCCTTCGGGCAGATTGGCTATCTCCTCGGGGTTTTTGTCCGCGTGGTGCAACTCAAGCGCCGCGCGTTTAAGTTGCGCTGCGACGATGATGCCTCCTGGGACGACCGCCGCTGCCTGTTTCTGACCTTCAACAACAGCAAATATACCGGCGGCACCATGCTGATTGCGCCCAATGCCGATCCCAGCAGCGGTTTCATCGAGTTCGTTCGCTGGGGTCCGATCGGCCGGCTGGGACTTCTGAAAATGCTGCCGCGGCTTTATGACGGCACGCACACCACGCACCCGCTTTCGGAAACCCGGCGCGTGAAGCACGTTGAATTCGAACTGGATGCGCCAGTGGACGTGATGGTGGATGGGGAAGTGGTCACCGTGAGCGCCACGGCGCTGGATGTGCTGCCCGGCGCGATGGATGTCTACGTATGAAACGGCATTGGGAAATACTGCGCAGCGGGGTGCTCTGGGGGCTCAGCTGGCTGCATTTTCTGATCGTGGTTCCCGTACTGATCGTGCTGGCAATTTTTCTGGACCCGCGCAAGCACGATTATCTTCAGCGCGGGCTGTGCCGGCGCATTGCATTTTTCAGCGGTGCCAAGGTAGTGGTGCAGGAAGATCCGGGATTCGATCGCACGCGCACTTCATTTTTCATGGTGAATCACGTCAATCTGTTCGATCCGTTCATCCTTTATTGCGTGATCCCGCAGCTTGTCCGCGGTTGGGAGCTGGAGTCCCACTTTCGCATCCCGATTTACGGCTGGCTGATGAAGCGCTTCGGCAACGTGCCCGTGCCGAACGTGCGCAGCCCAAAGGATCTCAAGCGGTTGTGGCGGCTTACGCAGGAAGCGATCAACAGCGGCGTTAGCTTGATCATTTTTCCAGAGGCCAAACGCACGCGCACAGGGCTTATTGGCGAATTTGAAGAAGGCGGCTTCCGCCTCGCGCAGCAACTTGGAGTACCGATCGTGCCTGTCAGCCTGGTAGGCTCATTCCACCATCTGCGCACTGGCCACTGGCTGCTTCGGCCAGCAACAATCACCGTGATCCTGCACGCTACGATCGAGACCGCTGGCATGTCCAAAGAAGACATTCCCGCGCTGAAAGTCCGCGTCCGCGAGCAAATGGCCCCGTCGGTGGAAAAATCAGTGGCCGTAGAAAAATAGTGGCCGAAGCCTACCAAGCAGCGAAAAAATCCGCATAGCGCACTAACGTCGGTCTTCAATGATCATCTGGGATGCGGGTTTCCCCTTGCTCTTTACTGGATGGAATTTCTTAAAGGGTTTTATGGCGAGACGGATCAACCCTTGCGCTTCCATTTCTCTCAACCTCTTCCGCAAATCGCTCGCCTGGATCTCATCCTCGGGGGAGACGCGGGCGAAGACTTTTCCGTGATCTGTAAGAAGGAGAGTTTGTCCTCAACGGACGGCGCGCATGTATCGTCCCATGTGGTTCTTAAATTCACGGCTGCCGATCTTGCGCATGTAACTACCTCATTGCCATGGTAGCTACGAGGAATGTACAAGGCAATTACGACTTGAGGCCGGGTAAAATGCGGCCGGCGCGGGTTTCCTGCCAGGTGAACACGATGCGGTGAATCACCGTGATAGTTGAAATCACCGCGATCACCCAGAGCACTTGCGCCATGCGGTTGAACATCCCGCCGATAATCAGGAGCACCAGGCGCTCCGGCCGCTCCATAAAGCCAACCTTGCAAATGGGAATCAGAGATTCAGCGCGGGCGCGCGCGTAACTGACCATCACCGAGCCCGCCGTCGCCACCGCGGCCAGCACAACGTAAGGCGTGCGGCCGCTTACGGAGTAATACACCAGCAGGCCCATGTAGAGCGCCATGTCGGCGTAGCGGTCGAGCGTGGAATCGTAGAATGCGCCGAACGCGGTCACGCGGTTTTGCCGCCGCGCCACCTGGCCATCGAGCATATCCAAAAATCCCGCCATGAAAATGATGATCGCGCCGGTGCGGAAATTGCCGACGGCGAAATTCGCCGCGGCGCCGAAATTCACCACCAGCCCCAGAAACGTCAGCAGATTGGGATTGATCCCCGTTGCGGCGATGGCGCCCACAATCCGGTCGAGGAGCCATTTCGAGCCGGTCCCGATTGCACCTGTAAATGTCATGTTTTAGGCCAAACGAAATGATACTTCAGGCCCTCCCCTGAACCAAATACCGCAGCCGCCCGACATTCGAATCACGAGCCAGCCATTTTGGAGCGATTCTCTGACTCACGGAATGGTCGCATTCCTGCTTTCGGCTTGACGCCGCCGTGCGCAGTTCGTAAATTGCTTGAGTCAATGGGGGACCATGAGCACTTTCCAACCGCCGCGTCGTGAATTTTTGCAAATTTTATCGGGAACCGCGGGGGCCGCATGGCTGGCCGCAAACTGGCCAGCCATGCTTTCCGCCGCAGAGCATGCGCGGCAGGCCGCAACATCCGCCAATGCCACGCTGGAAGTGTTCACACCGGAGCAGGCGCGCGAACTGGACGCGCTTACCTCGCGCCTGATTCCGACGGATGAAGTGCCTGGCGCCCACGAGGCCGGGGTGGTTTATTTCATCGACCGGGCGCTGAAAACATTTGCGAGCGATCAGCTGCCCACTTATCAGGCGGGGCTCATCGAGATTCAGAAGCGCACGGCGGAAATTGTTCCTGGTGTTTCGCGATTCTCCGCCGCCAGCGTGGAACAGCAAAACAAGATCCTCACCCAGCTCTTCGCCGAAGGTGAAAAGCACGAGGGCAACCGGCGCCTGAATCCAGGCCCAACGCCAAATGATTTTCTCGAAACCCTCCGCGTCCACACCATCTTTGGATTTCTGGTGGATCCGAGTGGGGGCGGAAATCGCGACTACGCCGGCTGGAAAGCCATCGGCCGCGATCCCGCGCCTATGTTTTCACCGCCGTTCGGCTATTACGACAAGGATTACCCCGGCTGGAAACCTGCGTCCTCGGAAACGGAAAAGTCATGAGCCAGGGCAAAGTTAAGTACAAGCCATCCGAAGAAGTGGATTTTGTGATCGTGGGTTCCGGCGCGTCTGGCGGCGTGTTGGCCAAGGAACTTTCCACTAACGGATTCCGCGTGGTCGTGTTGGAACAGGGACCGTATCTCCAGGAAAAGGATTTCACGCACGACGAGATCAAGGTTTTCGCTGAGCATGAGCTCACCAATCAACCAAAGTTGCAACCCGCCACTTTTCGAAAAACTACCACGGACACGGCCAAGACGCAGCCGTGCGTGATGTATGGACGCTGCGTGGGCGGCAGCAGTGTGCACTTCACCGCCAACTACTGGCGCTTGCACGAAATTGATTTTATCGAGCACAGCAAGATCGGCGACATTGCCGGCGCGAATTGCGCCAATTGGCCGATTACCTATGCCGACCTCGAACCCTACTACACGAAAGTGGAATGGGAAGTTGGCGTCTCCGGTCTGGCCGGCGCCAGTCCGTTCGACCCGCCGCGTTCCAAGCCGTATCCGATGCCGCCGCTGCCGGTGAAGGGATCCGGCGTGGTTTTCGAGCGCGCCACGCGAAAGCTTGGTTACCATCCATTCCCCGCGCCCATGGCGATTCTTTCGCAGCCGCGCGCCGGCCGTTCGGCGTGCATGAATTGCGGATTTTGCCTGGGTTTTGGCTGCGAATTTGGCGCCAAGTCCAGTTCGCTGGCCAGCGTGATTCCCATGGCCGAAAAAACCGGCCGCTGCGAAATACGCCCGAATTCCTATGTCCATCGCATCGAAATGGATAAAAATGGCCGTGCCGTCGGCGCCGTTTATTTCGACGCGCAACGCAACACGGATCTCCAACGCGCAAAGGCCGTGATTCTGGCCGCGAATGGAGCGGAGACTCCGCGCCTGCTGCTGCTTTCCACTTCCAGCCAGTTCCCGAACGGCTTGGCGAATTCGAGCGGCTATGTCGGCAAGAATCTGATGCCCAACAGCAACGTGGTCGCTTGCGGCGTGCTCGATGAGCCGTTGAACGACTACAAGGGTTTCGCCGTCAGCCGCGTCATGCACGATTTCTACGAACTTGAAAAAATGGGGTTCCACGGCGGCGGCGGCCTGGACGCGCGCTACGATTTCACTCCCGCTGTTTACGCCTTGAACGGCCTGCCACCGGGAACGCCGAAGTGGGGACCCGAATTCAAAAAGGTGTTGTGCCAGAATTTCTCGCGCACTTTTGAAATATTCTGTCATGGCACTTCGCTGCCAGTCGAGTCCAACGGGTTTTCCCTCGATCCAACCGTTAAGGACGCCTGGGGATTGCCCGCGCTGCGCATGACGTTTCGCGACCATCCCAACGATTTGCAGATGATGAACTGGATGAAGGATCGTGCTCTGGAAATTCTCGATGCCGCCGGAGCAAAAACCAAATGGGCGAATCCGGTTGCGGAGCAGGAATTTGCCGTACACCTGCTTGGCACCTGCCGGATGGGTAATGATCCAAAGACTTCCGTGGTCAATGCCGATCACCGCACGCACGACGTGAAAAATCTTTTCCTCTGCGATGGCAGCAGCATGGTCACCTCCGGCCGCGGCCAGCCGACCATGACGATTCAGGCGCTGGCCTATCGCGCTGCCGACCGCATCACTGCGCTGGCCAAGCAGGGCGAAATTGCGGCCGGTTAAGAAAAAGCGCCGGTAATTCTTCAACGCGCTTAGAGATTTCACGGGAGACCCTGGCATGACCCTTAGTTCCTTGCGTCGCATCGCTTTCTTAGCCGTCCTTCTTCCAGTTGCTCTCTTTTCAACCGCCGTTGTCGCCTCCGCGCAGGAAGCAAAAGCTCCGACTAAGACCGCCGTCCAGCAATTCAAAAACATTGAAGTCTTGAAAGACATTCCCGCCGACGAGCTAATCCCCACGATGCAATTTATCGCCGGGGCGCTGGGCGTGGACTGCGAGTTTTGCCACGTGCAGCACGCCATGGACAAGGATGACAAAAAGGAAAAGAAGATCGCGCGGAAAATGATGGAGATGGAATTGACGCTCAACGCCGATCACTTCGAAGGCCACATCGAAGTAACCTGCTTCACCTGCCATCGCGGATCGCCGCATCCGATAAACATTCCAATCCTTTCGGCCGAAATTGCGAACAAGCCGCCGCACCAGCATGCCGAAGCGAACGAAGCCGCGGCGAAGCCCAATTTGCCCACGGCCGAGGTGATTCTGGACAAATATCTGGCGGCCACCGGCGGCGCCGACGCCTTTCACAAAATCAAGACGCGCATTGAAAAGGGCACAATTGACGCAATGGGTGAAAAGTATCCCGTGGAGATCTACTCCGAAGGTCCGGACAAGCGCGTGTCGGTCTCTCACCCGTCGTTCGGGGAAAGCGTCACGGCGTTCAACGGGCAAGCGGGGTGGCTGGGTTCGCCGCGGGGTGTGCATCCGATGGGCACGCTGGAAAATGAAGCGGCACGGATGGACGCGCAGCTTTATTTTCCCGCGCGCGTGCGCGAATTATTCCAGGAGTTCAAAGTGCTTCCCGGAGAGACCATCGGAGGCCACGCCACCTATCTGGTGACGGCGAAAGGCGCGGGCTTGCCTCCGGTGAATTTGTACTTCGATCAGCAATCGGGTTTGCTGCTGCGGCAAGTGCGCTATGCCGAAACGCCGCTGGGGCGCAATCCGACGCAGGTGGACTACTCCGATTACCGGCAGACAGACGGAGTCAAAATCCCGTATCAGTGGACGCTTACGCGCACGAACGGATCGTTCACCATTCAAATTCAGTCCGTGCAGCAGAACGTGGCTGTTGACCAAAAACTATTCGCTATGCCGCCCCCCGCCCCGCCTGCGGCTCCGCATCCCTGATGGAAACGTAAACATCGCCGGCCGATGATGGATGGCGTTTGCTGTTTGTTAAAATTTGAAGATTAAGCCGCCCACGAAATTTCCACGGTTCAGAAAATTCGCGACCTTCGCCTGGTAGCAAAACCCGAACGGGTCGCAATAGAGTCCATAGGAAGAATTTCCGTAGGTGGGCAGATAGCGCACGTCCCCGCGCAGCCCGAAGTGCCGGCTGAGATAATATTTCACGCCGCCGCCCAGACTGAAGCTGAATTCGGTGCGGTTTGGATTGCCCCCACTGTTCTCATCGTGCGTGAAGCCGACGCTGGCCGCCGCATAGGGACGGAGCCGGTGGCTGCTGTCGAGAAATGTGTACTCGCCGCCGAATTGATACTGGTCAATGATGGTGTTGTAAGCCTTGAAATAGGATCCGTCGCTGATTTGGCGCGCACTATAGGAGGTGTTGTTACGGTCCCACATGAATTCGGCCTGAAACTTCTCGGAAATGTTGTAGTCCAGGAAAGTGCCGAAGGCAGTCGCCTGATTCACTCGCAGCTGGTTAATCGGATTGGTGATGGTGCCGCTGGAGCTGAGGCTCACCGGATAAGAGCCGCTGGTTTCGAATCCCACAAACGGCGAAACCTCAAATTTTCCCTGCGCGTGTGCGGGCACCCCGGTGGGTAGCAGAAATGCCGCCAGGCTAAGGCAAATCGCCCAGTGTTTCATGATCAAAATGCTCCTTGAATGGAATTTTCCTGGCTGGACCAACCTTTTGTGGCACGGACTGCGTTGTTGCACGGAATGCACAACCGCCAGGCAAGCCGCTGCTGAGCAATGGATTGCCGCCGGCTGAGCGGTGGGCGGGAACAAACTTCGCGTGAGTCAACTATCCCTTGCGATACAAACCCGGCTTGGCGCAGAAAGTTGCGCGCCCGGGGCCAAAATTCACTTGGCCACCAGATTAGATGAGTTTCGAACCGAGAGAGTTGCGTGATAGCCGAATCGGATGACTAGGTGGAATCCGGTATTTTGGCGCCGGAAATCTTCGGGTCAATAGCCTTCTGACAGTCACTCTTTTTTCTTTTCCGCCGGCGCTATACCCGCGGGCGGTTTCTCGGCGCTCTTTTCGGGCGCTTTCGTGCCTTTTTCACCCTCCGCCGCGCCCTTTTCCCCTTCGGCTTTTTCGCCGCCTGCTGGTTCAGATTCAGGTTTCTTCGGCAGATACTGCACGATCAGGGAAATGCGGCGATTCGATGGGTCCGTCGGCGAGTCAGCCTTGCGCAATTTCTGGTCCGCGAATCCCCGGACTTGGGTGACCTGATCTGAGCGAATTTCGTTTTCCGGCATCAGCCTGCGTGCGGCGTTTGCGCGGTCCGCGGAGAGTTCCCAATTCGTATACACCGCGCTTGGCAGGTATTGCTTCGAATCGGTGTGACCTTCGATTGCCAGATGATTCGGCAGCTTTCCAAGTTCCTGCGCCAACAGCTTCAGCAGGTCTCCGCCGTCGCTGCTGATGCGGGCGCTGCCGCTGTCGAAAAAAGTGCCGGCGGCGGATTCCGTCAGTTCGATGCGCAGACCTTCGTTGGTAACGGTCATGTCAATGTGGTTTTCCAGCTTGTCGAACTTTGGAACTTCTTTGATGGACTTCTGCAACTGTTCCTTCAAATCCTCCATATTGTCTTTGTTGACTGCGAAATTTTCGTCGCTGCCCAGCATGTCGCTGCCGACCATTTTCGATGTGCCGGTGGGGTCCTTGAAGTAGCCGCCAACCGCCTTTTTCACTTTGTCGCTGGAGTTCAGCAGCCACAGCACGATGAACAGCGCCATCATCGCGGTCACAAAGTCCGCGTAAGCCACTTTCCACGCGCCGCCGTGGTGGCCTCCATGCGAGACTTTCTTTTTGATGATTATTGGTGGGGGGCCGGGCATGGTTGCGTCTATTTCGCCGGGGCCGCGTCTCCGCCGCCCTTGATGTATTTTTCCAGTTCCTGAAAGGTGGGACGTACATTCCCCGGGATGGAGCGACGCCCGTACTCCACCGCAATGGTGGGGGGCGATCCCTTGATAAAGCTCACGATCACTACGCGCATCACCTGATAGAACGCGTGTTCCTCCTCGGTGGCTTTCGACATGTTCGCGGCGATCGGCCCAATGAAGCCGTAGCAGAGCAAAATGCCCAGGAAGGTGCCCACCAGCGCGGCGGCCACCTTGTGGCCGATTTCTTCGGGCGGGCCGCCCAGCGCGCCCATGGTGATCACCACGCCTAGCACCGCTGCCACAATACCCAGGCCTGGCAGAGCGTCGGCCATGGTAGAAAGCGCGGCCACCGGAGTCGTCGCGTCGTGATGGTGCACTTCCATGTCGGACTCGATCATCTGGTCCACGTCAAACGGCTCGATGCCGCCGCCAGCGGCCATGCGGATGGTGTCGCATACGAAGGGAAGGGCGTGGTGATCCTTCAGGAATTTCGGGTATTTGGAAAACACCGGGCTCTGCTCCGGGTTGTCGCTGTCCGTTTCCAGCGCCATCAGACCTTCCTTGCGCGCGCGAGAAAAAAGTTCGTACAACATCTTCAGATTTTCCATGTACTGCGATTTGCCATATTTCGAACTGCCGAAGACGCCCAGCAACCCGCCGATGATCTGTTTCAAAATGTACAGTGGGTTGGCGATCAGCACCGTGCCCAGTGCCGCGCCGCCGATAATCACCAGTTCCGCCGGCTGGATGAGCACCTTCAGATTGCCGTGCTCCATCAGGTAGCCACCCAGGATGGCCCCAATCACCACAACGATTCCAATAATCACGAACATGTCAGAGAACCCTTATCCCATCATTGGAGTTCAATGCGTCACCACCACAATCTGGTTGCCACCACTGGCGCCGCTCTGGCGCATCCCCTGTTCCGCGCGGCTCACGATCGAGCCAACCGTGTCCAGATCATGGGCTGGCGCGGCACCGATCGAAATCGTCACGCTCCAGGCGTCTCCCCACCAGTTCACTTGCGAGTGCTTGGCCATTTTTCGCAGGCGCTCGGTTACCTTTAGAACGTCGTTCTCGCCTCATTCGGTGAGGATCACCAGGAATTCTTCGTCCAGCCACCGGCCAACGAAATCGGTTGGCCGCACAGCGGCCTCCAGCGTTTGCCCCATCACGCGCAAAGTCGCTTCCACGGCTGCTTGTCCGAAGCGTTCCCGGACCTTCGGGAGATCGTCAATCGAAACGCACAAAGCGCAGAACGGAACTGGATAAACCTTGTAGAGGCTCAGCGCCTCCTGCAGGTGTGCCTGAATCATGCTGTGGTTCAGCATTCCTGTTTGCTGGTCCAGGCAGCCCAGCGCCGCGAGTTTGTCGTGCCGCCGCTCGGTGGGCGTGCGCGTCAGAACCTCTTCGAACAGTTCCACCGCTCCCTGCATCCGGCCGTCCTCTCCACGCAGGGGAACTGTGCGCAGATGTACGCCAACGGACTGGCCGGATTTTCTGCGCAAAGAGGCCTGAATGGTGAGGCAGCGGCCGTCGCGCATTGTCTCCAGTAGTGGCACCTCGGTCCTTTCAAGGGGATTGTTCTGCGGGTCGGCGTGCTCCAGGAAGGTCTCCGTGCACATGCGGCCAAGCACATCTTGCCGCAGGTAGCCGGTCACACGTTCCGCCCCCTCGTTCCACAAAATCAAGTTGCCGTCGCGGTTCACCGCGCACACGGCCACCGGCAGCGAATCCAGCACCGCCCTGTAGATCTCCTGGCCCCCTAGCTCCGGCATAGCCTGTTGGCGCGACTCCCCAAAGCACACAGGCACGCAGGAGTCCACAAGAGGGCGGCGTGCAGCGAGTATCTGCCAGGTACCACACGACTTGTTTTAGTATGAAGAAGTGAGCCGGGCCACAGTGGTGGTGGTCGTTCGGTTTTGAAACGCAACTCCCGCTATCGATTCCGATTTGACGCTGCGAAATAACTGGGCTCGCGCGGGAAGTCCGTAGTAAGGAACATCCCGAGGTGGCAGTTCGGAAAACCGCCATTGAAACGGCAGCGACTTGTGGAGCGCGGCGGCTTGGCGCTGCTTCACGGTTTAAGCCACATCACCACATCACCTTCGCAGCCAAAAAATCTTCTCAGCGCCAACTCCAGCGCAGTTATCAAAACCATCAGACGGGTGCGAATTAAAGTGCCGAATAAATAATCTGAACGAAGACGTCGCCGTTGAAAAAGCCCTTGCCCCAGGTGGCGTCCAGATCCGCGAACGGTTTGCTGGCCGCAATTTCGTCGGCCGATTTGCCGGCGGTCTTCAGTTTTTGCACGCGATCGCGGCACACAACCAGCATGTCGCGGTACCTGGTCAGATCGGCTTTGTTGCCCAGCGGGCCATGCCCCGGAACGATCTTAGTGTTGTTGTCGACCAAGGGGAGAATTTTATCGGCGGCGAGAATCATTCCGTTGATTTTTCCGCCGGTGCTGGCGTCAATGACCGGGTAAAAGCCGTTAAAAAAAGTATCGCCCATGTGAATCACGTTGGCCTTCTGGAAGTGAATGTAGATATCCGTGTCGGTGTGCGCGGGCTGGAAATACTGCAGCAATACAATTTCACCGTTGGCGTGCAGTTCTTTGCTGCTGCTGAAGGTCTCCTGCGGCAGAGCATCCGCGGGGGATGCCGGAAAGTGCAAACCGAAAAGGGCACTGTCGTGTGGCTCTGCCATCCGGGTCTTGGTGTTGTCGTGGGCCAGAACTGTGGCGCCTGCGGCGTACAGATTGGCGTTGTTGTCGGTGTGGTCGACATGCCAGTGCGTGTCGATCACCGTTTTCAGCGGCGCATTGCCAAGCCCATCGAGATTTTCTTTCAACTTTGGCCAGGCCGGCAGAAGGAACGTGTCGATCACGATTTTGCCATCGGGCCCGTTCAACACCACAACATTTCCTCCAGGCCCGGATAGCAAGGTGAGATTTTTCGCGAGCGTTTGCGATTGAATAGGTGCGCTGCCCATCTGCGCGCGCATCGCCGCCAGAGAGTCTGTTGGAGGCGTTGCCGCCTGCTGCGGGAGGCCAGGAACGTCGGCGCTCAAAAGACTTGCCGGAAAAAGTTGCGCCAGCAACGCACTTCCGGCGAACCCGGCGGAATTCCGCAACATTTCGCGCCGTGTGCCTTGCTTCTCCAAAAAGTTCGGTCTCATCTTTTTCGCTTTTCCAATGTGAATTACGCGCCTGACATCCTGGAAGGTAAGCAGAAGAGCGCCGCCGATATTTCTGTCAGTGTTTTAAATAGCGGAGGGCAATACAGCCTGATTTTGTGAAAATGTGCGACTCAACAAGTCTTAATTGTAATTTCTCCTGCAGACTCACGCCTTCTAACAACCGTCTCCCTTCTCCTGCAAGGATTGGATGAACGACAAAATGATATTCGTCAATCAGGCCAAGCTCCATCAGTTGTGAAGGAACATCCACACCGCCGGCCAAAATATTGTTGCCCTGCTCTTGCTTCAGTTTAAGTATTTCGTCGCGAAGGTTCATACGAACAATTCTCGTATATTCATCTTCAGCGCTGGCCAATGATCGTGAAAAAACAATCTTCTTCTTGGAGACAAAGGTTTGAGCAAATTCGATATCCGCTTTTGTCTCGGACTGGCTTTTTGCGATATCAGGCCAATAGGGAACCAACAATTGATAGGTCTTGCGTCCATAAACGAGCAGGTCAGCATCCCGGACGAGTTGCGCGCCGTAGTTCAGTACTTCTTCATCGGGAACCATTTTGGTGTGGTCGCAGCAGCCATCGATAGTGATGTTGATGGTGTAGATCAGCTTTCTCATGGATTGTCCTTATTTCCCAGTGTTGTCTTTCGATTTTCTACCGCGTACTCTAGCTAAGTTTCGGTTGTTCCGCTAACGGGAAAGTGGCGAACTATGTCGGAAAAGGGTCAAGTTCGGAAATCCATGTTCACCGTGCGGAATATGGAAGAACTGCGCGCTCTCTACGAGAGCGATACCGCCGTGCTTGCCTATGACTTCAAGAGGCGGATGGTGGAGGGTTGGGCACCGGAGCACAGTCACCACCGCGGGCAACTCGTCGCACTGACCCAGGGGTTGCTGATCGTGGAAACAGAAATCGAACGATGGCTGTTTCCCTCCCAGCGTTGCGCTTGGACTCCACCAAATTGCAAGCACGCGGCGCGTTCTGTCGGAGGCGCTGCTGGTTCGATGGTGGACTTGTCTCCGGAGATGTGCCGCGGACTGCCCAAGACGCCCTGTGTGTTCAATACATCGGAGCTGTTGTTCGCCATCGTTCATCGCATGGTTGGTTGGGACCTGCGCCAACCGCTCGATGCGGCGAAGCGGCGCTTGATCGCAACGCTTCGTGATGAGATTCGACAGCCTGACCGGCAATCCTTGCGGTTGACCATACCCAGAGAAGAAAGACTGGCCAGGGTTGCGGAGGCTTTGCTGGATGATGTTGGAGATGACCGCACGCTGGACGACTGGGCGCATCTTGCCGGAATGGCCCGCCGTACTTTCATGCGTGCGTTTTCGGCTCAGGCAGGCATGTCATTTGGCCGTTGGCGGCAGCAGGCGCGGTTGTTTGCTGCCCTCGAGATGCTGGCACAAAGCAAATCTGTCACAGAGGTCGCTATCGCAGTCGGTTACGACAGTGTGAGTGCCTTCATTGAAATGTTTCGGACGATGCTCGGAACCACACCGCAAAGATACTTTCGAGGCAAGCGTTCGTAGCCTCGCGTTAGAGCCATGGACGCAACGGCGCGCCTTCCTTGACCTCGTCGAAATACCGCCAGCTACGCAACGTCTCCTGCATCGCATCCTCGGCGTCCGTCAGAGAGCGATTCACAGTTTGATTGGGTTTCAAATGCTGTTGCGATATTCGGAATGTCGCAACCGGGCGGCATCACTCATCACCGAGCGCCGGCCTTGCAAAAATTCAGACGACGCTCGATTTGTACACGCAGGAAGGCAGCGACGAAACGTTTACGGCGCAGGGGAAATATCTTACCGCGCTGGCAGGGGGAGTCCGATGGTGCGGTAAAGTGTGGGTTGGATTGTGGGTTGGAAAGTCCACAGGCTCTGGAGCAGCCCCGCCTTCGCGGCCCAGAACCCCGTTACTGGCCAACAAAAGAAGTCGATAGTTCGGTGGCCACAACGGAGTTTCCCAGGACTAATGTTGAGTCCGGTAAACATTGGTCGCTGAGCGCATTGTCCTGAAGGCAACAGTTGAGCCAAGCCTCACTCAGCCGGAAATGCGGCTATTCGGCCAAGCGGCGAGAAGCCCGTTCTAACTGAGCCCCCGCCGCCAGCCTTAGCTGTATCTCGCGCATGGCGGTCATCAAAACTTCAACTTCTTATTTCGCCTGCGCTAGCCCCGCAACAACTGCGGCAACTTTATCGAGTATCTGATTCCAGCCCTCTACTTGCCCGCTGTTTTTTGCGTTCTCCATGGTTTCATTTCCAATGAAGGTGAGTTTCGTCTGGCCGTTTCCAAAATCCTCAAAAATAACCACGTCGTGCGCATCGTCTATGGCTTCATGTTCTATCCCATAGTCCGCAGGCTCAACCTTATTTCCCTTCGAGTCGGAAAAGTACATGGAGTAAACGATCTTCTCGTGCGGAACAATCTCGTGGTATTCCCCGGCATTCCAGCCCTCCTGCCCATCCGGCGATCTCATGCAGCAGAGAAATTTTCCTCCTACGCGAAAATCCATCTCGCAAAAAGGCGCAGTAAAGCCCTTCGGCCCCCACCATTGCATCACATATTTCGGGTCTGTCCACGCCTTCCAAACCAATGCGCGTGGGGCATCAAACACTCTAGTGATAACCATCCGCGCTGCCTCGTTAACCGTGTTTTTTGTCATATTTGACCTCCGCTTTTTTCATTTGATTCACAACCACATCCAACTTATCGAAACTCTCTTCCCAGAATCGGCGATAGCTAATCGCCCAGTCGCTGACCGTCTTTATCGCCTCTGGCCTAAGCGTGCACACGCTCTCTCTTCCGCGCTTCCTCTTGATCACAATCCGCGCTCGCACCAGGTAGGCAATATGTTTTGAAATCATCTGCTGCGAGAGTGCGAACGGTTCCGTCAATCCATGCACGGAGGCAGGCCCATGGGAGAGCCGTTCGATCATCGCCCGGCGGGTTGGATCAGACAGAGCGGCAAAGGTTGTATTTAATTTATCCACAACCATATGGTAGTGAATTATCCGTCGATGTCAAGTGTGGATTTCGAAGATTCAGACAACACTCGACCTATATACCCAGGACAACGGCCATGAAACACGCGCGGCACAGGGGGAATCTCTAACGGCGCTCGGAGTGGCTACGCAATTGGCGCAATAAAGTGTGGGTTCAGTTGTGGGTTGGGATTTGTGGGACGACGCTCGGTAACCTGCGAAATGAAAATGGTGGGGCATCCTGTGCCATCTTGCACCGGGCAGCCCGGCTTCGTGCCTGCCTCAAGGCATATGAGGCTGGTTTCTAAGGTTGCTGAATGTCGGTATGCTTTTCTCCTTGTGCCCGGCTGGGCTATTTCTGACAGCCCAAGGATGCCCTGACACTTTGTTTGGACATATACGACTCGAAGCCAATTATCTTACCCTGTAGTAATGGGTACCACGTGTTAAATGTGTGTGTGAGTTGAAGCGATGGATGTGTTAAGCGGTTTTGTGTTTGGCCCAACCCAGATACGTCAAGTCATTTTTCTGGTACACGGCCTTGTGTCCACAACTTGGGCATTCAATTTCTATGCCGCCTTCAGGGAAAACAGGCTTTGTCGGAGGGTAATGACTTTCCGGACTGTCTTTTATGCTGAATTGCGCAAACTGCTTGTTGCAGTTCGGGCAATCGAAACCCCATGCAGCCATTTGCGCAACCTCCGTCTGAATTGACTATGACCCGCTGGGGCGGGATAGATATACCCACATCGCTGTATCTTCACTCTTGCCGATGCGCCTACTTGAAATTCAGATTCCTTCTGTGGTTTGCTTGTCAACCTATGCCTATTAGGGTACTCATCGCAGACGACGCCACCTGCATTCGCAATGCGATTCGAGACTTTTTGGAGAACACTTCAGAGATACACGGCTGTGGTGAGGCAGAAAATTATTTTGAAACCCTTCAACTAGCCGCCAGCTTGAAGCCCGATGTCATTCTTTTGGACCTGCACATGCCCGATGCCAGCGACTATGAGCCAGCATTCGTAAAATCAATGCTTGGTTCCACGTCGCAAGTTTTCGGCATGACACTTTTAACGGACGAAGATGACCCAAGCAAACTCGCATCGGATTATGGGGCACTCGCTATTTTGGACAAAGCCCAACTGTACGAAGAACTGATTTCCACGATTAAACGCATTCGTTCATAGCTGCGCTTCGCGCTGGTTTCTGCCTTCCTGTTTTCTTCATCTTTCAAAACTTGGTCATCCGCACGGCGGACAGGCAAGTTTCACTTTCCCTCCGGCCCGGTGGTCTGCCGTTCCGGTTCGGGGTGTATACTGCTGCCCAACAGGGGAATTGAATATGCCTACCGAAAACGAAACACGACCCTGCACACACGAAGGATGCAAGGGAACTCAGACATTCGAGCGCAATCCAGCGAAGATTCCGAACACACGTGCTCTGTTACCCGGAACCCATAGCCCGGGAGTGGAACAGCCAGCTTGGGCATGGGTGTGTGACAAAGAGCCTCTACACTACGAACTGCCCAAAGCCTAGTCAGGTGGTCTGCCTAGCGGTGGAACACCTCAACAAAAGACCATTTGATCACGGCAATGATTACCCGAAGAATCACCGCGCCAACCACAATGTAAATACTCCAAAGAATGACCCGTTCAAATGTTGTGGGTTCATCGGGAGCGAACCACTGGCGGTAGTGCCGTTTGCACGCGTGATAGTTTTCTCCGTCCGTGCCTTTGTGTGCCCCAAAAGCCGGGAAATCTGCTCCGGGTCTTCTTTGCTACGCCAAACACCTGATTGTCTTCTTCAGACAGAAGAGTGAAAATTTCAGCGGAGGGCATTTGGGCGAAAGCACGTCTCTCTAGGGGCGGTCCTCACTCACCTTTGGGCCGCTTCTCTTGCATCTTGGCTCGGGCGTGTAGCGAAGGCGATTGAATTTGTCAGTGCGCTAACGACCCTTGACCAACCTACGTGAAACTCCCAATAGATTTAGGACTTGTGATGGTGTATAGGATCAACATCCCTCTCTAGCAGTGCTCGAGCTTCATGTGAGAGTAACGCATGCCCGAAGAGACAGACGGCCCGGTTGCGCTCGAATCCATCCTGTGCACTGAGGAATTGGCTCGGCGCCCATTGCGACCGCCTGAATATCAAAAAGAGAATCAAGCCCTGATTTCTCTCATTCAGGGGATGGTTGATTCGCCGCAGGATATCCTTCAAACACTTGTTGATGTCATCCGCGAAATGCTCGGCTGCGGGTCGGCGGGAATCAGCCTTTTGACAAGAGACGGAGGGACTCGCTTCTACTGGCCAGCAATCTCGGGGATATGGAAGCCACACATTGGTGGCGGCACACCAAGAAACTTCGGGCCATGCGGCGATGTGTTGGATTCCAATCGCACTTTGCTATTCAAACACGTCGAACGTCGCTACACGTATTTTCAGCCCGTGCAGCCACCAGTTGAAGAAGCGCTGCTGGTTCCTTTCTACGTGGGAGGAGCGGCGCTGGGCACCGTGTGGGCGGTGATGCATGACGCCAGTCGCCAATTCGATGCGGAAGATAAGCGGCAACTCGAAACACTTGCGGGGTTCGCCTCTGCGGCCTACCAGACCGTTCTTTCGCTCGGTGCCTCCAAGCAATTAGCTGCGATCGTCTCTTGTTCGGACGATGCCATTATCAGCAAGAATTTAGACGGCATCATTCTTAGCTGAAACGCGGGAGCCGAGCGATTGTTCGGATATACGGCGGAAGAGGCTATCGGTAAACCTATAACCCTTATCATCCCTACTGAGCGCTTGGAGGAGGAACCGAGAATCATTGAGCGACTCCCAAAGGGCGAGCGCGTGGACCACTTTGAGACTGTTCGTAAACGAAAAGACGGAGGGCTGGTAAGCATATCTCTCACTATCTCTCCCGTTAGAGACGACCGAGGCCGTGTCATCGGAGCGTCCAAAGTCGCCCGCGATATCACTGACCGTAAGGAAGTTGAGCAAGCTCGACAGAATGCGGAAGTTGCTTCCAAGCTGGTGCAAGTGCAAGACACTGAGAGGCGTCGTATCGGGCGTGAATTGCACGATGGAGTTGGCCAAATAATGGCGGCCATTTCGATGAATGTCTCGCGAATTTTCAAGGAAAAAGACCGACTCAGCGAAGCGGTGGCTCGCAGCGTCGAAGAAAATATGAGTATGATTGCACAAGCCAATTGGGACATTCGGACGGTGTCTTATCTGCTTCACCCGCCAATGTTGGATGAAATTGGTCTCTCTTCCGCACTGCCGTGGTTCATTGACGGTTTCTCCCAACGAAGTAAGGTCAGTGTGAAGCTGGAGCTATCACCTGACTTGGGCCGCCTTCCACAAGAGCACGAATTGGCTCTGTTTCGCGTCGTGCAAGAATGCCTCACGAACATACATCGGCACTCGGGCAGTTCGACTGCCACGGCAAAGCTCTCGCGCGCTGAAGAGGAAGTTAGGCTGGAAGTAACCGAAAGGGGCACAGGGATTGGGGAAGACGCAAAGAAAAAGATTGCTTCTGGCGTCAGCGTGGGGGTTGGAATGCGGGGAATGCAAGAACGAATCAAGATTCTGCACGGGCGAATGACCATTGAGTCGAATTCCCACGGAACTTCAGTCGTAGCCACTTTACCAATCACCTGTAAGACTGATGCCGGGTGCAAGTCCTTCCATGAGAAGGCCGGTTGATGTCAAGGCACACTTTTGCTTTCTTCTTTCTTTCAGTCTATTCCCATTCAGCTAAGCCGCCTCTGTCGCCATCCTTCCATCCGCACTCTTTGGTGAGCGATATTCGCTCGGTGCAAGGTGGGTGTTCTCGTTCAGTAGGTGCTGCTACCTGATAATCGTCCTCTCGTCTCACCTTTTCGGTGGGAGTCGGGTCCCAGGACTTAGCCGCAGTCACCTAGACTTGGCGGTTTGCGCTCAGCTGTTCGGATCGAAACTCTCTAGGCCACGGCGCGCATCGCTTTTTGGCTATTGCGCAATGGTTCGTACACCTCTCCGCTTACCCACAAGCGATGCAGTAGTATCGCCAACTTTCGAGCCACCGCAACCACCGCTCGTTTCTTGGCATTTTTTCCTCCTCGCTCTGCAAGCTTCAGTCCCCATCTCCGCAGATCACGGTCTTCTCCAAATGGTCCCAGAAGGTAGTGTGCTCCCTGCACCATCATCGTTCGCAGATATCGGTCTCCTTCTTTGCTGATGCCCTTCTGTGGTTCGCTGTTCCCCGAGTTTCTCCGGCCAGGTCGCAACCCCAGAAAACAACCTACCGCGCGACTCTTCGGGAACCGATACGGGTCTTCTATCGTGAGGACATAGGTCAGCGCGATCTGCGTTCCTACACCCTTCACTTGCTTGAGCAAGGACACTTCCGGGTACACTTCCTTGGCGATGCTCTCCATGCGTTCGTCGTATTCCTGGATGCGTTCGTTCAGCGATTCGATTTCTTTGAGCAAGGGTTCCAGAACATCCCGCAACTCTGCGCTCAATCCAGCGCCTAGCTCCCGGCTCACCTGCTGCGTGCCACACTTGGGCAGCCGTTCACCAAAGGGCTTCCCCAACCCACGGGCTGTATTCACCAGGGCCGTTCGAGCACTGACTAGTTCCGCTCGCGCCCGGATCACCGTCAGGTGGATTTGCGCCTTTGCACTGCGATGCCGTACTGGCCCCAACAACTCGGGATCGATGCGCGCCAGTCGTGCCAGGGTCCGCGCATCGTGTCGATCGTCTTTTCGATTGCTCTTGGTGATCAATTCCACTTTTTGTGCGTGCGCCACAATCACTTCGTGTCCCAGCTCCGTTAACAGCCGGCTTACCCAGGGCGAATGCGTTCCTGTCTCCAAGGCGATCAGACTCTGCGGTATCTTTCCAAATGTCTGCTTCATCGCTTCCGGCGTTGTTGCTACTTTCTGTTCCAGAATGATTTTGCCAGCTTCATCCAAAACACAGTAGAACGACCAACGATCCCCTAGATCCACACCGATAGTTAGCTTTTGCTCCTTCAAAATTTCATTACTAAATGCCTGCATAGTGCTAATCTTCTTCATCGCCGATCTCCTTTTTTGTGCCTAGAGCACGTCAAACATTGGGAGCGTATCGCATCCCGCTGGAGACCGGCCTTCTCATCCCATCTGATAAACGTAGTGGCCGGAAATCTAGGTATACATGCCTCGCACACCTTTCCGGGCTGTCCCATCTACCAATCCGCACGCTTTCGCGCGAGGGGACGCCGGCGTCTCCGCTTTCCGTTCTGCGCTAAGCGTTGGTTGTGGGGTCGGCTTTGAAAGGGGCTGTTGGCGCTGGCTTCTCAGGTTCTGCCAATAAGGGGAGTCTGTGTTTTCGCATACCCAACCGCAGACATTACACTTCGGCGGTTCTCCCGAGAAAGATCGGATTGCGTGGCAACTACCACAGGAAAGATTCACAAACGTAAAGCTATATTGTTGAGCAACCTAATTCAAGCGTCATACACCAACCGCAGATCAGTTAACGGATAGACATCCAGTACTTGCAGGCTATGTGATTTACGGGGGTACAAGCTTACATTTAATGAAGGCAGATACGACGAAGGGTGTTTTCTGATCTGGAAAGTGCAGATCTTCAACCCGGATACCACACCTTCCTTACATCCGTCGCGCTTCTACGATAAGACCAGGCCTCGTCAATCAATCGTTTCGAATCAAAGCGCGGTCTCCAACCCAGTAAAAATTTAGCTTTGCTGTTATCCAGCCACGTCGACCAAAACGGGGTTTTGACTTCAACCGCATGCATTCCCCGCGTTTCGCGCAAGTGAGCTGCGACTTCCCCGTAATCCACCGGTTCATCCATACAGATATTGAGCGTCTGCTGCCTCGCCTTGGGATGATCTAGCGTCAGAACCAAGCTCTCAATCAAATCGCTGACGTGTGTGAAATTGCGCTTTACCGGCTGGCCTTCGGGATCGAGCATCACCGGCACCGTATCGCTCTTCACGTACTCGTCGGCAGCTCGCGCACCAACAAGTTCCCGCCACCGCGGGCCTCCGAATACGTCTTCTCCAAACGAGAGGGAATATCTGAAATCGTCCTTCTCCATAATCCACGCCGCCCGCAAACAGCATCCAGTAAGATCGTACTGCACGTAGTACTGCTCCAGCATCACTTCCTCAAGAACCTTCGATAGCGCATAGCAACCGGGATACGCGCTGTGCTTTTGTTTTTCGGTTAAGGGACGCTGCTGCGGATAGAAGAAATGCCCCAGTGCCGCATCGCCGCCGATTAAGATGATCTGCTTAAAGGACGCGCTGGTGCGGCACTCTTCCAAAAGCCAGAATAGTCCTTTGACACTGACATCGATCACGCTTTCTTCGGTCTCTTTACACGTCGCGCAGTGAACCACATGCGTAGTCCCAGCCATCGCGACACGCACGGTTTCTCGGTCAGCGATGTTTCCCTTTACGATTTCCAAACGCCCGTTCGGTTCAGGCAACCGGTTATGACACAAGGCGCGAATCGTCACGTCATGAAGGTCTACGTCCGATAGGACGCGCCGAATAAAATGCATGCCAACCTTGCCGGTCGCCCCGGTAACCAGGATGCGCCTCATAGCAGGTCGCGTCCCCAGACTTCCGCCTCGACAAAGCTGCACCATCTGCTTGGGTCCGCGGGCACCAGGTTATCGAGCTTCACCCAGGAAACCCGGTGCTTCGGAAATGTAAACTCCTGAAAAGCCGCAGACGCTTCGATTTGGATCGAGACGTGGCTCCCATCGGAAAATTCCACATCCGCACTCTTCCAATAGCTGTCGTGCGGAAAATCAGCACGAACCATCAGGCGAATCTTATCTAGCTCCACGGGCCGGCCAAAATCCACCTTCCACCACAAATCCGTCCGCAACTGTGGCCCCCACGATTGGTAGGGCCACACTCCGTGATGTCCATTCTGCGTATTGCCGTCAATCGCATTCCGCGCCGCAAAGTCGAACAAGTTCCGCGAAACGCTGTTCGTGCTGGCGTGCGGAAAGATTTGCGCCGGCGTTTCCTCGGTCTCTTGTGCATCACAGGGATTCAGCGCCAGATTGCGATAAGCGCGCATTTCTTTCTTCTTTAAGGTTCGAACCGCCACGCGGTGGGAGTTCCCCGCAAAGCTTGCAGGCGCGTAGGCGCTCCCGGTTTCCTTCTCCTCCCGGCCGTAAGGAATTTCATACGATGCGTTCCCCGGACCCGTACCAGTTAGATAGACCACACACTCTGGCATATTCTCGTCCACTCGCACTGCCATGCGCTGCGGCCCGCCAAAGACAATACGATCGCCCGGCTGATACTTTCGATCGAAAGTCAGCACGGACGAAGTCTCTTTCGCAGCAGTTCGGACTTCCGGCCCCGCCACCTGGACTCCTTTTGCATCCTGCACCTCAACGCGCAATGTTCCCTTGTTAGCATCGCCCCCGCTAGGCGCTTGGGCACTCAACACTCGGCACACGAAAAATGTGCCGAAAATCATCGCCGCAGACACGAGCAATTTAGCCTGCAATACGGAATTGAATCCCACAATCAGTGCTCGCTCCAAAACAGCAATTGCCGTCCTCGTCGAGTTATGTTCTTTGATCCAGTCTGCTTGCGGCGAGGCTCTAGTTCCTACAGATAGTACACGGAATTCTAATCGCCGCGTGAGACCGGCAGCGCCAATTCGTCGGCTTTAGCTACTCCCCGACCGTGCTGACCCCCAACAAGCAGGTAAACCTTAAGTCACGACTGTCCCCGCGTTCGGAATTGATGCGGCCATCACCGACCAACCCTTCGCCCTGGGTCGCAACCACGTCGGAAAGATTGCCATTTCTCCCTATGACGAGAATGTGCCCGAGGTCGGGTTTGGCCGGCAGGCTGCCGTAGTAATACGGTGTCTCGGCATCCTCCTTGGTCAGACCCACACACTTGTAAGTGAACATGACTCGTGTGGCTGGTGATTTGGCTTTCGGCATGTGTTAGCACCTCAAATGAGGGAAGGGAAGGAGGATCTGTGTACACCAATGGGTTGTTCCGCACGCAAGCATATCCGCTTCAGGCCTGCGGATCGTCCTGATTAATTAGCTCGCTGAGGTTTTCTGGGTCGGCGGACATGAACCTGCCCATGCTCGATCCCAGGTATCGCGCGTCAAAGTTCTTTCGGAATATCCTGGAGGCAGGAGATTGATCGCCTAGCAGGTGGTCGCGACCTGTATGGCCAAGGTCATGGGCACGATAAGCAGGGCGGCCACCATGACGCGCGACCTCCGGCTTACCGTCGACGCAACTCGATCGAGGCGACTGGCGATCTCACGAATCGACGAGCCGGGAGCGATCCCTCGTGAGATATCTTCTCGCTCAGCGAGAGTGAATGCTAGCCGCGAGCGGCGACGAGCAATAGGAGGGATGCCGCCCAACTTGAAAGAGGCGCGGCAAACAGCTCTTTGATGCGGAACGCTGAGAAGCTGCGTTCCGGGGAACGCGACTTCTTGTTCGGGCACGTCACGTACGAGACAAAGCTTTGGTTCTCCAAGACCACGCGATTCTGCTTTCAGTACCATCCACCAAGCAACGTGCTGCCTGAGTCGTGGAGCGTCTATGATGGCACGATCTTCCCGCCGAAATAGAAAAACACGGCCCCGGTTTCTTTATACTTCCGCGCATCGCTCCTACCAATCGAATCCTAGGCTCCGGGCATGATCTACACAGACGAACTTTATCTGGCAATCACTGGGCCCGGATGATGCGGCGCCCCATAAATACGGGTTGGCCCATTCCGCTTTGTGCCTAACGGGCGGACTGTCATTGCTCCAATACCAAAAACTGGCCGGATTAGTGCACTTCAATTCGGGGATGACAGGGTCTGACTTGACGGTAGGCTTCATGGGTTAGCTTTTGGTAGGACGATAGTCTTCGCAGTTGCATCCCGGATGCATACAAGGGTACGCCTTGGTCTTCTCCCTGCTTCTCACGCGATGGATTTTGATGCCGTGAGCGCACAGGCAAGTCTTGATGGTGGTGCGGAAAGGGCGGTGATCAGGCATCGGGTAGGCCTACATTCTATAAACTCACAATTTTGCAGTCCGCGAATCATGCAAATAGGAAACATCAGTTTGCTGGTATCTAGCCGTGTGACCACAATTGGGGCATTCATATTCCTTGCCGCCTCTTAGCAGACTTGGTTTGGCTGGCAGGTACATACTCTCGAAGTCGTCAGCGTCAATATTGAACCTTCCATACCCTTGCACTTTTTCCCTTTGGACTCTCGCCCAGGGCTTCAAAAATTTGCTCGAGCCTGGCTACGTGTTCTTGGGTTTGCTTCAAATGTTCCTCAAATCCAGAGCGAAGGTCCGAAGACGTTGCAGCCTTTGCCATCTTTGGCAGGGCTTTCACCATAACGTGACCTGGTGAGTAGAGGAAAATTCCGAAGGCGGCGAGTTGCAAGTTTCATTTTTTCAAAGGTGACAATGAGAATACTTCCCTATCGCGAGTGGAACATCCTGGCGATTTTCTTTTCCGGACTTTGCTCTTTCCTTTTCAATGCAGCGCCAACGAAAGCGCAACTTTGGGACGTGCCGCCGTTGCCTGCGGTGCAATACGTAGCTGCGCCAGACGGCATGACGGCAACTATCGGCACAGAAAGCGTTCACATTTCTGTTTGTGGCGCTTCCATCATCCATTTCGTAGCGGCCCCGGAGTCACATAGCTCAGTGGCCCGGAGCCAGCCCTGGATGCTCGACCCAAAGGAGGCGTGTCCAGGTGCCAAATTCCAACTGGCACAGACACCCGATGCCGCCGTGATTACCACCGACACGTTGAAAATCGAGTTCTCTGTCAAAAGAGGCAACGTGCAATTCAGCACTAACGGGGGTGAGGTCCTTCTGCGCGAGCGAGATTCCGTGCCTCGTACGTATGAACCGGTTGAGTTGAACGGTGAAACGACGTTTCATGTGGAAGACCGATTTGCCCCCGATGCAACCGAGGGCTTTTATGGGTTGGGGCAGCATCAGAGTGGAATGTTCAACTACCGGGGTGCGACGGTTGCGCTTGCGCAGAACAATACGGACGTCGCGATTCCGCTGCTGTTATCGACAAAGGGCTACGGGTTAATGTGGAACACAGCTTCGCTAACGTATGTCGATAACCGCTTTCCGCTCGAATTGAACTTAAGCTCTCTGGCAGGCCATTCGGTCGATTGGCCGCATATGGGCGACGCTATTTTGCAGAACAAGCAGATTTGGATCGGCAACGGCGCCGAGTACACGAATGTATTTCCGCTGATGCACACGCTTGGCGTTCAGGAACACTGGAAAGCTACGACCGAGCGCAAACGAGTGTTTCTGCTGACGCGATCAGCGTTCCTCGGGCAGCAGCGAGTTGGAGCAACGGTCTGGTCCGGCGATGTGTATGGCTCGTATTGGGGGCTGCGGCATCAAGTCGCAGCGGGACTGAATTTCGCACTTTCGGGATATCCGTACTGGACAACGGACATTGGCGGTTACTGGCCGCCTCATGACAATCCGGTTCCTGACCGGGCATATCAGGAACTTTTCGCGCGATGGTTTGAGTACGGGGTTTTCTGCCCGATCTTCCGTACACACGGTCACAGACCGCAGAACGAGATCTGGTCTTTCGACAAAGTCGAATCGATCCTGATCGACTATGACAAGCTTCGCTACCGTCTGATGCCCTACATTTACTCACTGGCATGGCGTGTCACGAACGAAGATTACACGATGCAACGCCCTCTAGTGATGGACTGGCGGAGCGATGCTAAAACCCGTGATCTTGGGGACGAGTTCATGTTTGGTCCGGCCCTTCTTCTGAGCCCGGTGCTTGAAGCAAACGCAGTTCGCCGAACTCTCTATCTGCCCGAGTCAATCTGGTACGATTTTTGGATCGGGGCGGCACAGCAAGGCGGTCGCCAGATCGATGCAAACGCCCCGCTTGAGCGTATTCCCGTTTACGTGCGGGCCGGTTCGATTCTGCCCCTCGGGCCGGAGATAGAGTATGCCGATGAGAAGCCGGCCGGTCCGATCGAACTGCGCATTTATCGTGGCTCGGACGGAAGCTTCGATTTCTATCAGGATGCGGGCGACAGCTACGATTATGAGAAGGGCGCGCGCGCCGTCATTCCATTGCGCTGGTCAGAATCAACGCGAAGGCTGACGTTGGGCGAACGGAAAGGGAGTTATCCAGAGATGCCCGCTCGAATGCAGTTCAATATCGTATGGGTATCGGCCGGACACGGTACGGGTGCCGGTGTAGCCCAACCCGATACCTCAGTTGAATACACCGGAAAGGAAATCTCAATCGCGGCCCCGTAAAAACTGGACCGAAACTGAGCAGGGCGAATTCGAATGAAAGCACTCGTACTGGAGAAGCCCGGACAAATCGCGATCCAAGAGGTTCCCGAGGCGGTCGTTACGGATCAGCAGATTCTCTTGAAAGTCCGCATGGTGGGCTTTTGCGGAAGCGACTTGAACTCCTTCCGCGGACTCAACCCACTGATTTCCCTCCCCCCGAATTCTAGGACATGAAGTCTGTGCGACTGTCGTGCAGGCCGGCATCGACAGCGGGCTGGCGGTTGGAACGGATGTGGCTGTCTCTCCGTACACAAGTTGTGGCCAATGCGCGTCGTGCCGCCGAGGACGTGCGAATGCTTGCCAATTCAACCAGACGTTCGGCGTGCAAAGAGATGGTGCTCTGACTGAATTCATCGCGGTGCCGCGGGAGAAGTTGTATCCCGCGCAACTCACCAGGAAGGAATTGTGCCTGGTTGAGCCGTTGACGGTTGGATTTCATGCCGTTGCGCGCGGACGCCTTGGGGCAGGCGATATCGTGGCGGTCCTCGGGTGCGGAGGAGTAGGACTGGGAGCCATCGCCGCTTCCAGCTCCCGGGGTGCGACAACGATCTGCGTTGATGTGGATGACGAGAAGCTGGAACTGGCGCGAGCCGCAGGCGGCATTCGCACCATCAACACGCGGCGCCAATCACTGCATGACCAGTTGCAAGAAATGACCGAGGGCCGTGGGCCCGACGTAGTGATTGAAGCGATAGGCACGCCAGCAACATTTCGAGGCGCCGTCGAAGAAGTCGCATTCACAGGCAGGGTCGTGTACATCGGATATGCGAAAGAGCCGGTCAGCTACGAGACACGGTTGTTTGTACAGAAGGAACTGGATATTCTCGGATCGCGAAACGCACTGCCGGAAGATTTTCAGGCCGTAATTCGGATGCTCGAAGCGCGGAGATTTCCCATCGATCAGGCCGTGAGCGCAGTCGTGCGTTTGGAGGAGGCGGGAGAGGCTTTGCGATCCTGGAGTGAAAACCCATCCCGATTCAGGAAGATTTTGGTCGGGTTGGATTAAGACAGCTCCCGTATCGATTCCAAACAACAACTATATTAGCGGGAACGAATAGATATTGACGCTGAAGGGCGGCACCGTCATCGTATCCGGCACAGACGTGATTTCCTTCTCCTGCACTTCAACTCCCGGCTTCTGGCCGACCGTGACAGTCGCGTCAACACTCTCTGGAGCCATACGCCAGAGATGGCCCGGACCCGAGAGCCTCGCTCCGTTGATCAAAAGCTTCAACGGTTGCGCGGAATCCGAAGGATTCAGCACGGCGAACGTGAGCGTCTTGCGATCTTCACTCAGAGTCGCGCTCATATCCAGGGGATAGGTGTCGCTACCTGGATTGACTGCCGGTTGATCGCCCCCTCCGGGATAGAACGGTTTCGGCTGTGGCGAATCTCCTGATACCTGCACGGGAATCGTACCGAAATGATCCCGATACATCTTGAACAGAAGACCCGTCGGACTCAGCATCGCGTTAGTGCGGTCTGCGCTGATCATAGCCGTAGCAAACGTGAATCCTCCAAGCTGGTACAGGTCCGAGTGACGAAACATTTCATGAAACGCCCAAGCGTAAGCAGGAACCACTTTGTACGAGTTCAGCGGCACGCCGATGTAGGCCCACTCGTCCAGACTGATGGGGACGGGCTTTTCTTTGAGCCCAGGAATGCGCTTCAAGTACTCCTGATAGTGTTCGTATTTCACGCGAACCTGGGTGGCGGGTGCGCGCTCCCATTCGATCAGTGTTTGTGGTCCCGTGCTTACTTTTTCGCCTGTCTGAATATCAGTTCGCTTATCGCTTGTGGAATAAAAGTGTTCGCTGAGCATATCAATGTTGTCCAGGCAGTGAGCGAGCAAGTTACCGCTCCAATCGCCGGGCGACAGATAATCCGGCACGATCTGTCCGCTGAGCCGCTTTGCCTGCTTGGATCCAGTCATGGCGTCGGGCATTGACCCAGGAGCGATCAGCTTGATCGTTGGATCGACTCTCCGCATGGCTTTGGCGAACAAATCGTATTTCAGTTCAAATTGCGCAACTGGCATGAACCCCAGTTGCCATTCGCCCCAAGGTTCGTTGCCTATGCCCCAGAACCTGACGTTGTAAGGCTGCGGATGGCCATTCGCGGAACGCAGGCTTCCCATCGGTGTGCTTGCCGCGCCGTTGACGTATTCCACCAGTTGCGCGGCAGACCAGGAATCACCGAAGCCTGCGTTGACAGTTATGTAGGCTTCGACCTGCAGCAACCGGCAGAGCGTCATGAACTCATCGGTGCCCACATCATTCGGCTGAACGGCGTGCCAGACTGGATCCATAATTGGTGGCCGTTTGTCAGGATCGCCGATTGCGTCGCGCCACTCGTGCCCGGAAACGAAGTTCCCGCCGGGCCAGCGATACACGCCAGAGTGCAACTGCTTCAACTCATCGATCACTTCCCTGCGAAAGCCGGTTACATTGTCTGCGGGCATTAACGAGACGGCTCCAACGTGAAACGCACCCGCGCCGATCCCGACAATCTCCAGATGGGCGCTATCACTGTCGCCCTCAGCGCGGAAACTTAGTGGAAACTTGATGTAATTAGTGCGGAGTTTGTTGATGGCAACTGTTTGGCGTTCACTCGCTGCGTCTCCCCACGCGAGCGTTACGTTCACACTTGCGCCGGGAGTGCCGGCCAGAATAATGCGGCCCGTGTAGGATTCCCCTTTGCGCACCGCCAGTCCTACCTGCTGGATTCCATGCGCTTCGCTTCCACTCAGTTTCACCGCCGGCGTGTGCTCGCCTACATAAGGATGATCGGAATCCGTCGTCACGAATTCGTCGGGGCCGATTGGCGTCCAGTGGCGCAGCGCGGGGCGACGGAACCCAGAAGGGGTGGCCGGTTCGGCAGGCGGGTGCGAGGTGATCGGATAGAAGAATTTCCGGTCGTCCAACATCTCGGCCCATATGCCGTTATTGACGATTCCTCCGATGTGTTCAAGAAACTGGCCGTAGATGTTTTTTGAAATCGGAGGGCCAGTTTTTGAGACGTCAATCGTCGCACTGATAGTTTTAGTCTGGGCAGAAAGAAGAGTCGAAAAGAGCCCCATTAACAACGCAACTCGCAGCGTAATACTTATATTGTTGGCTTTTGTTCGCACCTTACCAACGCCTCCTGAGCCTATTCCGGCAAAGTCTTTGTACCTTTAACCTTGAACGTTCCCACCACTACTGGCACGTCGGTATTCGGCTGGCCACCACCGATCGATACTGAATAAGTACCCTCGGCGATGACCGGTTCGCCCGCTTCGGTGACCATACTCAGGTCGCGGTCCTTAAGGTCGAAGCGTATTTTCTCAGACTCCCCTTGTTCCAGATGTACGCGTTTAAATCCGCGCAGAGCTCGCAGCGGAGTTCCCGGCACATTTGGGAAACTAATGTACAGCTGCACCACCTCATCGCCCGCACGTCTTCCTGTGTTGGTAACGGTCACTTCCGCCGAAAGCGGATCACCCGCTTTGATTTCCTTATTCAGCAGCCGCAGTCCGCGATAAGAGAACGTCGTGTAGCTGAGGCCATAGCCAAACGGATACAGCGGTTTGGCTTGCAAATATCGGTAGGTGCGACCCTTCATCCCATAGTCTTCAAAGGGAGGCAATTGCTCAATTCCGGTGTAGAAGGTGACTGCAAGACGGCCCGCAGGATTGTTTTTGCCAGAAAGCGTTTGCGCTATTGCGGTCCCTCCCTCCTCTCCCGCATACCAAGACTCGAGGATCGCGTTGACGTGTTCTTTTGCCCAGTTCACAGACAGCGCGCTCCCGTTTGCAAGCACCAGAACCACCGGTTTCCCAGCCGCAGTCACCGCTTGAAGCAACTCCTCTTCGGGTTTTGGCAAATCAATATTCGTGCGATCGCCTCCCTTGAAACCTTCCTCGCTAACCGGCATCTCTTCGCCTTCGAGTTCACTGGTGATTCCCAACACTGCCACGACAACGTCTGAGGCTTTTGCGGCCAGAATCGCTTCAGGGTTCGGCTTCGGATCGTACTTCGACCAGATCAACTGGGCCCTCACTGGGTCCGCATTCACTTGTGAGTAGCGCACCTTAAGCGATACCTTCTTGCCCTGCTCCAAGTGAATGTGCCCGATTTTTGCCTGCCCCGCCGCGTCGTTGCCGGCCCATCCCTGCGCGACTGGCTTTCCACCCACCAAGACCCGCGCGAACCCGGATCGAAAGCTCATGCCGATACTGTAGTCACCCGTCTCGGTCGGCGTCAGAAAGCCGCTCCACTCTGCCTGCATCGGGTACTTCCCCTTGGCTTCTTCGGGAACGTCTTCCGCCTTAAAATCAACGGTAGTCACGTTGCGGCTGGCGACAATGGTCGCCTTTTCCCCGAATACGTCCCCCGTGGAAAACTCCAGATCCAAGCCCGGTCGACCATCGTTCGTGGTTAAGGCTGACACCGGAATGGCCTCGCCATCGTCGCGCAGGAATTGCGTCCCCGCCACGAATCTGATCTGCGCCTCGGGGAACTCCGCCTTAAGACCCTCCAGCACCGAAACCGTGTGTGTCGGAACCCCGTTGTAATTTCCAAGCAGGTATCTGGTCTGATCCGCGAGAGGCCCGACCAGTGCGATTTTGACCGGTCCTATTTTCAGAGGCAGGGTGCCGTCATTCTTGAGCAGTACCATTGACTCGTTGGCGACCGCATGCGCCATGGCGCGATGCTCAGCAGTATTGAGGTCTTTCTCGTTGATCTTCGAGTACGGAACAAGCTCCGGCGGATCAAACATTCCCAGCTTCATCCGAGCCGTGAACAACCGGACCAGCGCGGTGTCAATCTCGCTCTCCGTCAGAATTCCTTGATTGTACGCCTCCAGGTATGGCTTGTAGTCATGATCGTCTTTCACTTTTGCGAAGTCGATGCACTCGTTATCCATTCCACGTTTCACCGCGAGCGCAGAGGCTTCAGGCTGGGTCTTCGTAAAGTGATGATCGCGGAAGATGTTGATGACTGCGTCACAATCCGAAACTACATAACCCTGAAATCCCCACCGGCCACGCAGTTGATCCTGCAGCAGAAACTCGTTTACGCAGGCCGGTTGCCCGTTGATGCTGTTATAGGCGCACATCACAGAGCCTGCCTTCGCCTCGGTCACCGTCGCGCGAAACGCCGGCAGATAGGTATCCACCTCGTCATGCTTGCTGACTGTCACGTCAGCCGTGTGACGCGTCGACTCAGGGCCGCTGTGCACCGCATAGTGTTTGGGAGTGGAGATGACGCGATAATATTTCGAATCATCGCCTTGCATACCGGTGACAAATGCCACACCCATGCGCGCCGTTAGAAACGGATCTTCGCCGTAGGTTTCCTGCCCGCGTCCCCAACGAGGATCACGAAAGATATTGACGTTCGGCGCCCAGAAGTCCAGCCCTTCGAAGATGTCGCTGTGCCCATCGCGCAAACCTCGAACGTAACTGGCACGCCCTTCAGTCCCGATCACTATGGCCATTCGGTGGATCGCATCGGTGTCAAAGGTCGCGGCCAGACCGATCGGCTCGGGAAATTCAGTGGTTCCGTTTCGAGCCACGCCATGCAATGACTCGCTCCACCAATCGTAGTCCGGCACATTCAAGTGCGGCACCGCCCGAGACTGGTTAACCAGTTGAGACACTTTTTCTTCCACCGTCATGCGGTGCACTAGATCCGCTGCGCGCTGTTCGGCCGGCAACGAATCGTTCAGATAAGCGGGTCGTTCGGTACTCTGTGCGAATAAGCGGCTCCCAATTGAAAAAACAGCAAGTATAACGAAAGTTCTAACATTGGCTGTTCGCATGTCTCTCTCAATCTCAAACCTCTACTCTGTAAATCCTTGCCGATCACTTTACTTCGGCGGTGTCGAATTCCAGATGCTCGTATGTGGCATCGCGTCATTGCTCCACGGAGATCACGGTCACCGACTTCGGCTCCAACTTCAGGGCCAGCTTGCCGCCTTGCACTTTTGCTGAAACGGGTTTTGGAACCACGGTCTTAGGTGAATCGAAGGTGTTGATGCTGTCGACCTTCGGAGCGGTCAGCGTTTCTCCTGCCGCCGATTTTGCCGTAATGCCGGATAGGGTCGCCTCTACGTCCACTCTTTGATTCGGATCGAGATTCGTTATGGCTATCCACAGTTTACCTGCCGTGTCTTTCGCGGCAATGGCATCGACGCGGGGCAAAGTGATATCGCCGTGGGTATACCTGCCGGCGTCGAATGCGATGGGGACAAACGTTGAGTCCTGAAATGGTGTGTACATCTTGAAGACATAGTAAGTCGGGGTCAGCACCATCTTTTCTCTGTCCGTCAGGATCATCGCTTGCAGTACGTTAATCATCTGCGCGATATTCGCCATGCGCACCCGGTCGGCGTGACGGGCAAAAATGTTCAGGTTTAGAGCGGCCAGGATTGCGTCCCGTAAGCTGTTTTGCTGAACCAGAAAACCCGGATTGCTGCTCGGCAACGGCGCGTACCACGCGCCCCACTCGTCCACGACGAGGGCGACCTTCTTTTCCGGGTCGTATTTGTCCATGATAGCCGAGTGCTTGTTGATGAGATCGTCCATCGCAAGCGTGAGTTTAAGGAACTGGCTGTACTCGGTCTCGCCAAAGTTTTCGGACGCAAAAGCAGGTGGCCACTTCCCCACAGTATACGAATGCATCGAAAGGCCATTCATGTCCCAGCTCCACGTGTGTTGCTGGTAGGCCTTCATGATCGTTTCCGTCCATTCGGTCCACCTTGGTTCAGCGCCACCCGGGCCTACGGCGATCTTCAGCATCTGCTGTTTGTCTTGCTGTGCCGGATTGAAGTTGCGAACAAAGCGGCTGTAGATCTTCATCTGGCTCAAATAGTAGTCTGGCGTCATGTTGCCGCCGCAGTCCCAGCTTTCGTTGGCGATGCCGAGAAAGGCGATTTTGTAAGGACCGGCATGACCGTTAGCTGCGCGCTCTTTGGCCAGAGTAGTCGGCTGAGCGGTGGTCAGATATTCCAGCCATTCGGCCGCTTCCCGTGGAGTGCCGGAGCCAACGTTAACTGAAACGTAGGCCTCCGCTCCAATCTGGTCGAGGAAGTCCATGAATTCATGGGTTCCAAAGGAGTTCGATTCGATCACCCCGCCCCAATTGGGATTGAGCGTTACCGTTCGCGGATTGCCAATTCCGTTGCGCCAGTGGTATTCATCGGCGAAGCAGCCGCCAGGCCATCGCACGTTTGGTACACGGATGGCCTTTAGCGCAGTAACTACATCGTTGCGAATGCCGCGTGTATTTGGAATTGTCGAATCCGGCCCGACCCAGATGCCGTCGGAAATTCCGTGTCCAAGGTGTTCGGCGAACTGACCGAAAATATTGCGGTCGATCTTTGCGCCAGGGTTGGATAGATCGACGGACAATTCAACTCTCTGCGCATGAGCAAAAGGCCCGATCCCTCCGATCGCCGTCAGAATAAAACTACAAAGAAGCGCTCGGATGACGGATAAGCCTTTGCCAGGCAGAACCGCGAACGGCAAGAGAAATGGACCAGCGTGACTTGAGCTTCCTGTGGGCGACAAAATCATTTTTTGATCTCCATGACGGGCCAATTCCGGGCTGGGGCATAAGAGCGAGCGCTGGCCCCGTGGTCGCCACTACTTTAAAGCAACAATCTCTTATTAGTGCCACAATTGTCGCAGGTCGGGAGTCGATCCAGGGATGACATCTCGTCACCGCGCCCCTTCCAAAGAACGACGCATACTACGCCCCCAAAAAAACGCGCCCTGCTCACTTTTTCTTGGTTCAGTCTTTCAAACCTACCTTATTAGGTTAGCGGTCATGGCTCCTACAACTGAGGAGGTGCGGCCGTGCATCCTTCAAGTCAAATCCCACCCGGTTTTGGATTGAAGTTTGACGACGATCTATATGTAATTAGAGTAATTTTGAAAATAGTAGCAAGGCGCGAATCGCCGCATGCTTATTGATGATTTTTGCTGTGGCGGAGAGGGGGGGTTGAAGCCTACGTTGTTGAGAGGGAGGTGAGGGGTTGGTGAGTGTTAGCTGCTTCCAAACTTTAGACAGAGGCCGCCACTTAATTGTTGATAAAGCCCCTTACCACCGGCAATCGGCTCCAGCAACGGCAGGCTAACTACTCGCAAGTCTTAGGGTTGTATCGGAAGCGCGAAGGGGCGAGGCGCATACACGAGCACGGTGAGTTCAGCGCTTTCGATACAACGACTTGAAGGAAGCCGCCCGCGGTTGCGGCGGACGCGGGCCCTATGCAAATTCGATGGTGTGAAGGAGCAGCGCCGAACTGCGCCGAGGCTGTGCCGCAGAGCGCGACACGTGACTGTATGAGCCGGAAGTTGGCCGTTGCGAAAAAGGATCGTGAAGTGCGTGGTCAAAGAAGTTGGAAAAGGAGATTCGTTCCGCGGCAAGACACAGAGGTACGGAGCGGGTCGAAACACGTTTTCGAATTGGAGAACGTCGTTTCATGCCGCAGCCGTGACCTCCGGAGGAGAGCGAAGTTGGATTTCAGCAGGGGTGAGTCTTCCGACGACCATCATCGGCCCGCCACACTTGGGGCAAGACCAAAGATCGCTCGGACGGGCGGTGGAGGCCGCTTGCTCGGTTTGCGGTGCCGCACCGAGCAGTTGGAAACAAAGTGGCAAGGTGGTGGCACGTCTGCGATTGGCCAGGAAGCCGAAGTTTCGGATGCGCACGAATCCTTCGGGGAGCAGATGCAACAGGAAGCGGCGCAAGAATTCATCGACAGATAGAGGCAGCGACCTCTGTTCGTTGTTGTGGGCGGAATCGCGCCAACGAAACGTGACCGTGTCGTCAGCAAACGAGACCAGACGATGGTTGGAGATGGCCACGCGATGGGTGTAACGGCCCAGATAACGGAGCACATGCTCTGGGCCTCCGAACGGACGTTTCGAGTAGACCACCCAGTCCTTTCGGAACAGTGGTCTCAGCCACGCGGCAAAGGTTTTCGGCTGAGCGAGGAGCTTCAAGTCTCCATGAAAATTGAGCTCGCCGTCATGAAAGGCACGCTTGAGCGCTTCGTGGAATTTGCCGCGAAAGACAGCGCCGAGCACCTCGACGGGGAGAAAGAAATCGTAGCGTGGTTTGATCCAGTGCGTGTGATCGGCAGACAATCCACCGGCCGGCACCACGCTGAAGAAGCCGATTTCTGCACCGAGATGCTGGGGATCGCGCGCGACTTCCACAAGGGTTTCCGCACTGGTGCGAAACAGGAGATTGTAGATGACGTTCTTGTTCTGCAAAACCAACGGGGCCAAATGACGAGGAAGCGTGAAGACAACATGGACGTAACGCGTCGGGAGAAGCTCCTGGCGACGTGCTGCGAGCCAGCGATCGCGAGCTCCTGCCTGACACTTTGGGCAGTGCCGATTTCTGCACGAGTTGAAGGAGATGGCGCGATGTCCGCAGCGGGTGCATTCATCGAGATGGCCGCCGAGCGCGGCGGTGCGACACCGCGCAATGGCCAGTAGCACTTTGACGTGCTTCCAGGTGATCCACTTACGGCTTCGTTCGATGAATGCGTCTCCCGCGGCGCGGACCAGATCGGCCACCTCGAGCGGTGGCCGACTCATCTATTCTTCCTGGGGTGGCCTGTCTTTGAGTTTCAGTGAGTCCAGTGGACTCGCTGTCGCGTTCAGGCGGCGTTCAGAAACATGGAGGTAGATGGTGGTTTGTTCCAGGTCGTTATGGCCTAACAGCATCTGGATGTTGCGTAGATCCGCGCCCTGTTCCAGCAGATGCGTTGCAAAGCAATGCCTCAGGGTATGCGGGTGCAGCCGTTTTTGGATGCCCGCTCGCTTGGCGGCATTCCGGCATGCATGCCAAACCACTTTCGTAGAAATCGGCTTATCGCTGGTATGGTTCCGGTTGCCTGGAAACAGCCACTGGCTTGGCTTGCGCCTTAACCGACGCCAATGCTCACGCAGTTCCGTGAGCAGCTTTGGGCTAAGCATCACGTCGCGATCTTTACGTCCCTTGCCACCCTGGACGTGAACTACCATGCGCTGACTGTCGAGGTCCGAAATTTTCAGGTGGGTCAACTCGGCGCGTCGCACTCCGGTGGCGTAGAGCGTCATCAGCAGCGTGCGATGGAAGGGAGTGCGAGCCGCATCGATGAGTCGCGCCACTTCTTCCTGGCTCAGGATCGAGGGAACGTGCTCGGCTCTTTTCGGATAGGGGGTCTCGGCTACATTCCAGCCCCTCTTGAGAGTCTTGGTATAGAAGAACCGAAGAGCCGCAAGATATACCGTAACGGTGCTTGGCGCCATCTTTCGCTTCTTGAACAGTTCCGCTTGGTATTCGCGAATCTGCTGGGGGCCCAGTCGGTCTGGAGGACGCTGGAAGCGTCGAGAGAAATCTTCCACTATCCGGATGTAACTGTTTATGGTAGTTTCGGCATAATTACGACGCTGGAGATCTTCCAGCATCATTTTTCTGAGATGGGTCACGGGACACCTCCTGTGACCCACACTTACATCAAACCGTCGAGCAACCAACGCTCCACTACCTCACGCGTAGCGTCTGCCGCCGGGTGGCTTCGTTCAAGTCGGATTATAGGTAGGTAGCCTGGAGATTGAAGCTTTTTCTTCCTGATTCGGACTTGAAGGCCAACGGGGCAAGCGCGACAAAATATCTAAGCGAACTACCACGCTGTTTGCCGCGCTGGACACGGCAAACGGCAAAGTGCTCACGAAATGTCGACAGCGCCACCGGCATCAGGAATATCTGAGTTTTCTCCGGGAGATTGAGAAGAGCGTTCCGAAGAACTTAGCAGTGCACATCATCGTGGATAATTACGCCACGCACAAACATCTGCGAGTGAGACGCTGGTTCGCCACACGGCCACGGTTCCACGTACACTTCACTCCGACCTATGCCTCCTGGCTCAACCAGGTGGAAATCTGGTTCAACCGCATCACGCAACAAGCTCTTCGTCGGGGAACGTTTAGCAGCGTGAAGGAACTGGTCAGGAAAATCGATCAGTACGTCAAGAATTCCAACCGCCATGCACAGCCGTTCACCTGGACCGCCACAGCGGATTCGATCTTCGCCAAAGTCGAACGACTATGTAAAGGTATTTACGGGACAGCACACTAGTGGCCTGTACCAACTGATTGTGTACTGAGATGGCGCGATGGATCGGCATATTTCCATTTCACTGTACGAGGCGATTTGTTGTAGTGCCGGATGTAGCGCAACAGCTTCCTCTTTAGATCTGAGACGGAAGTGAATACGCCTCGCGCGATGACGTCGCGGTCGATCTTGCTGAACCACAGCTCGATTTGATTCAACCAGGAAGAGTAGGTCGGCGTGAAGTGCAAGTGAACTTTAGGATGCACCGCCAGGAAGTCCGTGACCGGCCTGCTCTTGTGCGCGGATTGATTGTCAGCGATCACATGGATCTCTTTGCCGCGAGGTTGATCGATCACAATGTCGGTCAGAAAGGCGACGAATTCGGCTGAGGTGTGCCGCGCGGTCGTTTTGCCGAGCACTTCGCCGGTCTTGGTATTGAAGGCGGCATACAGCGACAAGGTGCCGTGACGAAAGTATTCAAAACCATGCCGTTCGGCGCGTCCCGGGGATAGCGGTAGAACCGGATCCTTACGATCCAGGGCCTGGATGGAAGTCTTTTCATCCACGCTGAATACCGCCGCATGCGCCGGCGGGTTCAAATACAACCCAATAATGTCGGCGGCCTTTTTCTCAAAATCCGGATCGTTCGAGGCCATGTAGCGTTCTATGCGATGCGGCTGAAGTCCGTGCTTACGCCACACCCGTACCACCATCATGTGGCTGACCTTCAGATGCTCCGAGTTTGCGCGTGCTCCAGTGGGTTGCTGCACCCGGCGGTGCATGTCGTGTGGCCTCCAGAATCCGTGCTTCCAGTTCCGGAGTCAGCACGGTAGCGACTTGCCCCAAATGCCGGCTGTATAGTCCCGCGATGCGCTGCTCGGTGAATCGCCGGCTCCAACTAGCGACAAAACCCCGGCTGCAGTCGATGCGCTCCGACACTTCATCCCAGGTATGGCCTTCGGCCAGCAGCAAGATCAGCCGTGCCCGTCGGGAATCTTCGGCCCGACCCGTCCGGCTTGTGGCTCGCCGAGTCAGTTCCTTAAGCTCCGAATTTGTAAGGGTGATCGCGTCTCTCATGGACACGATTATAGTCTACACATGGCTGTTACAGTCAACTAGTACCCACATGGACGGTTAGCGTTAATCAGGACTTGACTGCTTAATTTGTGACTTTCAGGATTGTTTCCGGATTGCCAACCACTGGGGAACTACCGGGGCAAACGTGCCCTACGTTCCGACTCGATCAGCGATACGTTGCAAACGCTAGGAACGTGAACTTCACGCAATCGATATTCGCTTTCTGCTTCACCCTGATTGAACGCAACCAGTATAGGCCGAAAGGATCGCTGTGAACTGCTGTCGATTTTGTTGAAGGGGACAACCCAGGCATCTATTTGGCTTGCCTGCCTTGGTCCCGGCAGAGGGCGACAAGATCTGCTATGTTCGCTTCGCCGACGCACATGACCGTATCTGCGGCACCCCAGTAAATCTTCACGGTTCCATCGGACTCAGGAACGGCCCCACAGGTGAAGACTACATTGTGGACATATCCGGTTATTTCCCAGGGATCTTGCGGTTGCAAAATCCAAGAGTCTCCCACCCCGATGATCTTGGCCGGATCCTGCAGGTCATGCAGAGCAACCCCTAGACGATAGACCGATCCATCCATCGTCTTGAAAACTCCGTGATAGATGGAAAGCCATCCCTGGTCTGTTTTGATCGGCGGCGCACCCGGACCGATCTTCATTTCGTCCCAGTGGTACGGGACCGGCCTCATGATGAGCTGAGATAGACCCCAGAAACATAAGTCAGGAGAATAGGAAATCCAGATTGACCACGGTGAGATTTCAGAATGGGGACGGTCCAGCCGGGCATAGAGTCCATCAAACTTCTCGGGAAAGATCACCACATTCCGATAATCCGCCTCGGTGATGAGGGATACCCTTTCTACCTTACTGAAGTCCTTCGTCTTCGCTAGAGCGATCCGCACTCCATTGCGCGAGTAGGCGCTGTATGTGATGAAGTATTCCCCTTCCAGCAGAGTCACACGTGGGTCTTCAACGCCGAACTCTTCATAGGCGGCAAATGGGCTGTCCCGCGCAGGAGTGAGAAAGGGCTGTGGATCGGCGGTGAATTGAAATCCGTCGCTGCTGCGGGCCAAACCAAGGATCGACCGGCCCGTGCGCAAATGGGAACGGAAAAGCATAATGTATTCATTCTTATGTTTGACAACCGCTGCGTTGTGAACTGTTTCCACCGGGTAGGGGATATCCTTTTTGGTCAGGATGGGGTTGTGGCTATAGCGTCTGACAATGTCCGCCTTCATGACTGCCTCTTTTCTTTTTCTATCAAATCAAAAATCGTTGCGTAAACCTGTTCGTAGCCCTCCACCATAGTTTCGATAGAAAAGCATTGCTGGACGCGTTGACGGCACGCGCGACGATCGATTTCAGAAAGGCGGCCCAGCGCCAGCACCGCTTCATTGACGTTGTTGACCAGAAAGCCGGTCTGTCCGTCCTGGATCACCTCACGGCACGAGCCGAGATCCATGGCAATCACAGGCACGCCGGCCGCATTGGCTTCCGCCAGGACCAGACCAAATCGCTCGGGAATGGTGTTCAGATGAAGTAGCGCACAGGCCCGCGCGAACAATTCATTTTTTCCCGCTATCCCGACCGGCCCTATGTAGCAGATTTTTTGACCGTCAATGTGTGGCTTGAGCTTTTCCCGGTAATAGACTTCGTCCTGGATGATTCCGGCGATGATCAAACGTCGGCCGCTAAGGCGCGCGACCTCAATGGCCAGATGCACGCCTTTATCCGGGTGAATTCGGCCTAGAAAGATCAGGTCATCGCCGCCGAATTCCTGCAGCGTGTACAGCGAGAGGTCGATCCCGTTATAGACCGTTGCCAGGTAATTCAGTCCGGGTGCACGATCTGAATCGCTGATGGAAACGAAATATCCGTCCCCATACTTTTGATAGACGGGCATGATTCTGGGCGACGAGAACCCATGGACGGTCGTGAGCACCGGCGTCGTGACCAACCGGGTGTAGGTCAACGCCATGAAATCGTAATGGCTGTGGATGAGGTCAAACTCAGCTGCATGCTCGAACGCTTCCGAGATGTGGAGGTACTCAGCCACTTTGGGATCGCCAGAGGGATCCTCCTCATATCCCCGGTCCACGACGGCATGCAAATGAGCGCGGGTCACAGAATCCCTGGTAGCGAACAAGGTTACATCCCAGCCCCGTGCGACCAGCCCTTCGGTAATGTTGCTAGCCACCGTCTCCCAGGCACCATAGTGCAGGGGAGGCGTTCGCCAGGCTACCGGCGATAGCATCGCCACTCTTCTCTTGGTGCTGGTAACGGTCATGCTGTTCAGCAACCTTCCGGATGCATGGCGGCCAGGACCTCAGCGAGCGGCACAGTAGCAAAACCAGTAGCGTGATCGGCCATAGCATAAGGGATGATCAATTCATCTTTGTGGACGAGAGCTCCACATGTGTAAACAACATTAGGCACGTAGCCTACGCGTTCGCTCTCGTTGGGTTTGATCAGGGGTTCCCGCAGTCGTCCGATAACTTTGCTCGGATCATTGCGATCAAGTAGGAACGCGCCGATGCAGTACTTGCGCACGGGGCCAACCCCGTGGCTCAGGACCAACCAGCCAGCATCGGTCTCGATGGGGGATCCGCAGTTCCCGAGCTGTACCAGTTCCCACGGGAAAACGGGTCTAAGGACCAATTTGCGTTCATTCCAGAAGTGGACGTTGTCGGAAAACATGATGTAGACGTTCTCGTTGTCCTGGCGGGACAGCATGGCATAGAAGCTGTTGATTTTCCGGGGAAAGAAGGCCATGCCTTTGTTCTCCGCGGCCGGACCATTCAAGGTAATGAATCGGAATAGGAGGAAGTCAGACGTTTCTACCAACTCCGGCATGATCACTCTGCCATCGAAGGCAGTAAATGTGGCGTAGTAAATGTGAGTGCCGTCATCGTTCTTGAAACAAACAAACCGTGCGTCCTCAATACCGTTCCGCTGCGAGGGAGTGGCCGGGAAAATAATGCGCTCAGACAACTGCTGGTCTGGCTGGAACTGCACTTGGTAGTTGGAGCGAGCGAGCATCCAAATTCCCTGCGCGACGTTCTGATCGTGGTACACCATTCCATCCGACAGGCGGAACTCTTTTAGCCGAAACTGGTTCACTTCGGCTTCCAGATTGGCGCGCAACTCTTCTAGCACAAACGACCCTCCGAGTTTGTTCATCACCCGCTGGCTGAATTCGCTGGTCAATCCCAGCTCAACGAGTTTCCGTATGAACAGCGCCTTCTCGTACCGTAGGCTGGGGATTTGACGCGGCTCGGTGAGGAAGCCAGTTGGCGTTAGCACTTCAATCCGATGATCGGGATGGATGACACCAGTCCGAAAGGTGATGGAAGAAATGTGGCCTTCGCCGGTCGCGCGCAAGCTGAGAACAAAACGCAGAGCGCCGGCCGGAAGGTCTGTCTGGTCAGGGTGCGGAACGATGGACGGGTTGAACAGCGCGGCAGATTCTAACGAGTATTCGGCCAGGAAATAGGAACCGATCAACAGCTGTCTTGGTTCAGAAAGTTCCCCGTCCGTCGGCAGCAACTCGCGGACCTGTTCAAAGCGTTGTCGAAAGAGTTTGTAGATCTGTTGGTGGCGCTTTGAGAATTCAGCGGAGACTTCGTCCAGAAGGAGGCCGACTTGGTCATCCGTGAGCAACATGATCCTGGCTACGATGCCACGCACCCGCCCAGCGTCACCCGGACTGAATGGCCGCAAAAGAACGCGTGACTGGTCGGGCCTGAGAATGACAGAGGTACGTTTAAGTTGTATTGACATAGTCTGATTGTTCCAGGAAAACGAGGACAGGACGCGACTATTCTTCTGCGAAGGCAATCGGTTCCTTAAAGCTGGTGCGCCTATTCTGGGCCAGACGCATTTCCGCCAACAGAGCAAGGAGGCTAGAGTGGAATCAGCTCCCTGGTTGCCGCTAACCCGGTCCACATGCAGGCCATCGCGGCAGCCACCGGTTTTGGGAGAGTTCCCAGCCCAGATCATTCCAGCCGAGGAACCAGTCGAAAGCGCATTGCGCCTGTTCAATTGGCAGTTGGTCAAAATCGGCCGCACCCGATCTGCCTGACAGAACCCGTGGGTGCCAATGGACCGGAAGTGACCCTGCTCGGAGATCTGCAATTCCGTCAGCCATCGCAGAGCCTCCGGCCCTCAAATGCTCAAATGACAGTCGAAGGCTTTACGGGACCACCCGTTTTTTCGCAAGTCGGCGATTGTTGCCTAGTGCGCCGTGAAGGCGCTGGTCCACAGCGGGGGTATACCCGCCCGGGAACTGGTTCGCTCCACCCGGTAGCAATCAGAGCAGCGGTGGAGGCAACGAGACTGCTGAAGCCTCTGGTGCAGAGGGTCGCTAAGGCGACTCGGCGAGCGTGTAGGCCGTAACGTGAAGTGAACGCTAAGCAGGCCCCGAAAATAGTGATGCAGGAGCCGACCCGCCCCGGTTTCGTGGGAAGGCCGAAGCGAATGGAATTGTACGAGGGAACAAGTTCCATCCGACCTGCCGGGGTATTGGCGACGGCATGTACGCAATGGGGACCATGCGCAACACGGGAAGTCCCAGCGGTGATCGCGGTATGGATCAACTGGCAACTCGCGAGAGACCGGCCAGGCCGTGTGGGATGGCGGAGGGGCTCGCAGTACCGATGAAGCCGGGTAACTCCGGTGGAGGGAAGGGGCCTCAGTTGAAAGGAAACGCAAGAAGCGACGAAGGACCGAGGGATTGGCGATGAGCCTAACAACTCCACTAAGTGTTCAGAAGTTGCAGACGGCGTTGCACGACAAAGCGAAGGGATCGCCCAAGTTTCGCTTCTATGCTGTGTACGACAAGGTGTACCGAGAAGATGTGATGGCATTCGCCTATGAATGTTGCAAAGCGAACCGCGGAGCAGCAGGCGTAGACGGCCAAACATTTGAGGACATCGAAGAGTACGGAGTGCAGAAGTGGTTGGACGAACTGGCGCAAGAGCTGAAAAGTAGAACGTATCGACCGCAGCCCGTGCGGCGGGTGTATATACCCAAGCCGGACGGCAAGCAGAGACCGTTAGGGGTGCCCGCGATCAAAGATCGCGTGGCACAGACGGCGGCAGTCTTGGTGCTCGAACCGATCTTCGAGGCCGACCTGCAGCCGGAACAGTACGCCTATCGGGCAGACCGCAGTGCGTTGGACGCCGTGAGGCATGTCCACAAGCTGCTCAACACTGGCCATGGACAAATTGTAGACGCGGATTTAAGCGGCTACTTTGATTCGATTCCACATTCCGACCTCCTAAAGTCGGTGGCTCGACGGATCATCGACGGAGCCATGCTGCATTTGATCAAGATGTGGCTGGAAGCTCCGGTTGAAGAGACCGACGAGAAAGGGAATAAGCATCGGAGTACGCGCAATCGGGATGAAGGAAAGGGAACTCCGCAAGGGGCTCCGATCAGCCCGTTGCTCAGCAACTTGTACATGCGTCGATTCGTGCTGGGATGGAAGAAGCTCGGACACGAGAAGCGTCTTGCTGCATACATCGTTAACTACGCCGATGATCTGGTGATCTGCTGCCGAGGCCGAGCGGAAGAAGCGCTGGCTAGGATGCGAGACATCATGACGAAGCTGAAGCTGACGGTGAACGAAACGAAGACGCGGGTGATCCGCGTCTGCGAGGCGATTAGCGAGACCACCGGACGGGATCAAACTCTGCTGGACCAGGAGATAGTGGTAGCGACACTCAACCGCACGATGATTGGGTGGGCCAACTACTTCTGTCTAGGGCCGGTCAGCAATGCCTACAGCGCCGTGGAAAACCACGCCTGTAAAAGGCTACGTCAGTGGTTGTGTGCCAAGCACAAAGTGATGTCGGGGACCAAGCGGTTCTCTAGGGCCTCCCTACACAACGTGCTGGGTCTAGTCCGCCTTAGCAGGCGGCCGCGCCATCTCCCGTGGGCGACATCGTGAACCTTTCTCCGAGAGCCGGAAGCGGGAAATCCGCCCATCCGGTTCGATGAGCGGGGTGTGGAAACGGAAGCAGGGTGAGGCTAGTGAGGCACCGGCGGACGAAAGGGCCGGCAACAGATAGGCCGCACCTACACCACCGCGCCACATCTCGACTCCACACATCTCTAACAATGTCGGCCCTGTCAAATCCTTTTTGAGCGCACTGGTCCATCCACTCCGAAGAGTGGTCTTCCTTGTTCTTCTTCGACCTGTGCATCGACGACCACGGCTCGTTTCGTAATCTCTCGGCCGGTTTCGGTCCGACCTAAACATCTCTTCGATCAATACTGCGACCACGATTACTTCTTCGGACTCCCTTCTTCAGGGAGCGGGATGCCCAATCAAGTGGACGGCGCCCTACTGCACACCATGTCCGGTACCGGGCTGTCCCACGTACGAACCGAACTCCAACGACGGCGAATACACACTGCCATTCCGCCACATCCAGTACAAGCGGACCGCCAGACGCCGTCCCATCGCTACCTTGGCAATGCTCCTGTGCCGACGCATCGCCAGGTGAATGTAGCGGCGTCTCCACTCCGGGTTGCTGCGGGCTGCCGCCTGGGCCGCCTCCACCAGCAGGAATCGCAACAACGAATTCCCCTGTTTGCTGATGTGTCCCAGCCGTTGCTTGCCGGCACTGGAGTTCTCACTCGGAACCATGCCCACATACGTGCCGATCTGCTTGCCACAGTGAAACCGTGCCGGCGTTCCGATGATCAACACGTACGCCAGTGCCGTCAGCGGACCCACGCCAGGATGCGTCATCAGTCGCAAAACCTCGGGACGTTTCCTGGCTTCCTGCTCGGCAGCTCTTGTTAGTTCTTCGATGGTCGGATTCATCCCGTCCAGCAACTCCAACAACTCTTGCCGTCGACGGCTGGCCCAAGGAGCTAGCGACAGTTTTTCTAACTGCGCTCGCCCCAGTTCGCTGAACAGTTTTTTCTTCCAGCGATAGCCCTCGTTCATGGCCAACGCCTGAAGCTGGTTCATGATCCGCGTGCGCATCTGCACCAGCCGATGCCGATGCCACAGCAGTTGCCGCAGATCCCGGTTCTCTGGGCCCGGCACCCAGATCTGCGGAAAGTTATCCTCTCGCATCAACCGGAGCAGGAGTTGCGCATCCTTACGGTCGGTCTTCTGCTTCTTGACTCGCTTGGACTTGATCCCAGCGGGATCGCCGATCCAAAGTTCGAAACCAAGTTCTGCCAGCAGTCGCTCGAACCAGCGTGAATACCCGGTAGCCTCCATTCCTACACGTACGCAGATTCCTCGCTGCTGCAGGTCCCGATAGAATTTCTCCGCTTGTCCATCACTGTGGTTCAGTTCTTGTTCACCATACTCACCTGTCTCTTCCATGAAAAATGCAATCGTCTGAAAGCTCGGGTGGTAATCTACGCCTATCAGTAACATGTTCGGCTCCTTTCTCCCGAGCCGGTGGTCGTTACGCAACCACAGTCTACTCGGGCCGAGGAGCCGACATTGTTATGCAATCATGTTGCTCCCAGTACCGCCCCCGTTACACTCGCCTTCGGCTTGCTGGGAGAATGGAGCACTATCCTTCGAGCGGAACGGGCCCGGGCGCGCGAAACTGCAGATCGCACCTCTCTAGCCTCTGTACTCGGTTTTCACGGCTCCACTCTTTTCAATAAAGCCAACCGCTGAGGATCCGATTGGCAATCGGCCGTTCGCAATCTGCTGCTTTAGATTCAGCGGCTTGCATGAAATGATGCACGGCTGGTACAGATAAATAAAAAACTCATTTCCAAAATCTAGCTTTAGATCAGCCGGAACACTACCCTGGCAAGGCTTTGAGTGAGGACGGAGAAGCAGATGGGATTTCTTGGGAAGCATCCTCGAATTAACGCATTGGATGGTGTTGCATCGACCGCTTGAGCCGGCAGCGTTTATCAGGAGGTATGATGGAAATTGTGGCCCGTGGTGAAGGCCATCAGCGATTTATTCGTGTAGATCTCCGAGCCCAACGTGTACGGAGTCGCTTATTAGTGTCGTCATCGACAGAGCCACAAAGCCGAGTTTATCGAGCGCGTAATATTCGGCATCTGCCTCACTGGCAGCGATTATGAGAGCCGTCGCGGCTCCGTCAAGCTTTTCACCCATCACAGAGAAAAGTCTGTGCTCCTGTATGTTGGGCTGCCATGGGCTGGTTGGATCTCGCAAAGCACTTCTCCTCAACCGATCCGGCTGGAAACTGACTGCTACGATTTGGCTGTTTTATTCAGGTCGTCGTCTTTGTAGTACTTCGTACCCTGCAAGGTCAGCTGAAGTGCGAGGCCATTCTTTGTCATCTGGTAGACCCATACGCCCGGGGCAACTTCAGCCGCTCCAGAGTAAGCTCCACCCTTCTCGCCCGCTTTGGCGGCAGCGTCCGCCTGCCCTGAACCGGACCAACCGGAGTCTAGAAATTGTTCCAGTGCCTTTTCGTTCTCGAAAACAAACACCACGACATAGTCTTTCACCCCCATGCCCACACCGACACCGGCCGAACCCATCTTCATGAAGGTTTCTTGCTTGGTCTTGTTGTTGACGGCCAGCCCGGAACCGCGTGCCGTGCTCAACAGCAATACGTTCACTCCCATGTTGTCGAAAACGGCGTATCCCGCGGCTTTCTGGATCGCTGCCTGGGAAGTGGGTTCGAACTTGTACAAATCCTGCAAGGCCTCGGCTGCCATCTTGCGAGTTTTCTGCCTTTTTTCCTCGTCGTCATCTGCGGCCCTACACATCACTGCGGACAGCATCGTCATGGCGAGAATCGATGCGATCATCTTGGCTCTCATCGGAATAGTTCCTTTCCAGAGTTCGACGGCCAGGTGCCGACGTAATTCAGTCTAGCTGAGGCGTCCTGTCAACAACCCCACTAAAGCTCCAGACCCTCATATACGCGGATTGCAGATCGAGCACTACTAGGGAAATCCCTGATGGGCCGGAGGGGCATTCGGCTCCCGCAAGGTTTTAATTGCTTACGTCTTAATCGGCGTTGATTCAAACCGATAGGCCTAGGCGCTCCTTCGGAGTTCGATCGTACGGGGATTTCTCAAGGTAGTGTTTGCCAGTTTATCGGCAAGTCTCACAGATGCTGTAAAAGCTCTTGCCCATCTTCTTAAAATCATCATAAGCCTTGTTAAATTCGTCGCCGAACTTCTCAAAATAGGTCTTCAAGGTAGACAGTTCAAAACTTGTGTCCCCGCTACCAATTTTCGCTTCTAGCAAACCAGTGCTAGTTCTGACGTTCCCGAACAATTTCATAACCGACTCCCATCGCGATTTAAGTTCAGGGCAATTCGGCAATTCCTTCTGAATGTACAGCATCGGGTTCTCCAGGGCATCAAGCTGGTCATGGAGCCGCTTTGCTGAAACCTCGGCTGCTTTCGTATCGCCGCTTTCCAAGTTCTTCACGGTCTCCACGTACTCCTTCTGCGTCACATCAAAAAACTGCTTCCTCGCCTCCTCAAGTTTTCCGTCGGCAAGAGCTAATGATGTAATTAATAGAGCAAGCATTAAACTCGCTGAAAATCTAATCGCCATTCTGTTACCCTCCGTAATAGATAAACAACACCTTAACAGACCACGCCTTATCAACTGCTCGGGCATAATGCTCCAACGACTAGAGCTCCAAAGTAAGCGGGACGCATGCGGTTCCAGGTCGCAAAACGTCCCTGACCCACAACCGCGGAGGTAAGCCGAGGAGGAGACTGGGCTGCCATCTTCCCCGTCCAAGAAGTCAACGGCAGCCCCCTAGTCTGGACGTATGGAGGTCACGTCCTATTCGCGAACCTATAGCGTTCCCCTCCCTGCTGATACTGGGGATTTTCCTAGTAGAAGAGCAATCCGACTCAAATCCCCGGTTAGTCGCGTTACCGGAAACATGGGTACTGGAACCCACTTTTCGGATTTGCGGGTTAATCCAAGTGACCTGAGGGTCTGCCCCAGGTGGTAGACTGCGCGTATGGCTACCAAAGCGAAGGCCGAGCAGAAGACGAACTCGAAGCGAACTCTGGGCAAGAAGGTGGCCCCGATGAAAAAGGCGATTAATAAAAAGCTGGTTAAGAGGAGGGCCACTCCCAAGAAAAAAATGGCGAAAACGAAAGCAGCACCGAAAAAGACGGAGGTAAAAACTGCGGGCGCACTCAAGGAGCAGGTTCGGGGGAAAAGCCAAAGCGTCGATACGGTGTCATTCCCCTTGGAGAGATTGGGAGTGCGGGCGGGAGAGCAATCTGGAGATTTGCAGGGATTGTCCAACGTCCAAGGCGCGGATTCGGAGAGTGTGGACGAGTTGCTTGAGCAAGGAAACGCGTTCGAGGCCGAGGTGGTGACAGGCGTGGAAGACGCCGAGGACTCTGACGAGGGGGAGGTTCGTACTCATGAGGTGCCGCAGGATGACGTTCCCGGCGAGTATCGGGATAAAGAAGAATAGCGGGCGAGCCTCGGTGACATGACCGGGATGATTAGCTTGTTGCCGTGGACCCTTTGAAGGATGCGATTGCGTCTTCTGTCTTGTCGAATATCTCAAAGACTGTTAAGAACTTTGTAATCTGAAGCACTTCTTTGATGTGATTGCCAAGGTTGACAAACTTGATGTCACCGCCGACCTTTCGAGCCGAGGCGCACACAGCCACAAGAGTTCCCACGCTGCCACTATCGAAATGGGTGACATTCCCGAGATCTAGCACGATTTGGTGGGATTTGTTCAACAAGTTTTTCACTAGCATAAGCAAAGATGCTGACTCTTCGCCAAACAATATGGCGCCACTGAGATAGACGACAATGACCCCCGCAATCCTGCTGGTGGTGAAGTTAAGGACCATGAGAACCTCTCGCCGGAACCGCTTGAGGGCACCCGAGTGTGACTGGCGATTGATCCATGGGAGAAGGCCGGTAGTCACAACGTATTCTCTCTGGAAGCGAATGACAAGCCCGGGGTAATCGGCCGGGCCCTTAGCTCCTCATTAGTCGGAACACCGTACAAGTTGGGTCCAGCATTCGCCTTTCCAATCATCTGTGCAAATTTGAACAGATTTGCTCCAGTGCGCATTCATATTCTTACAGTATGAAAAAGAGCGAACTCACGCCCAAGCAAGTTTCCTCCGTCAGATGTCCCACATGTGGCGCCGCCCCGGGGGAGTGTTGTGTCCTGCATTCGGGTGCTCCGCGTTCAGAAGCACACGTAGATCGGAAATTTGCCGCTATCGAGGCCACCGAGAGGAAATGAATTTACACGGGTCAGCAGTACTACTTCTTTGCAAGCTCACCCTTGAAATGACTCTCAACATCTTCATGACTCAGCGGGTTTTTGGCTTTCGCTAATACGACCGAATAAACGACCTCATTCCTTTCAATCTGCGCGGTGATAAATGCTCCGTCGTCAGGCAGTTCTTGGTAAGTGAATTTCACATTCCTGCCGTCTTCAAGTTTCTCGATCCACTCTTCATCTCGAATATTCATAGTTTCTCAGGCAGGGTCGATGTATGTGGCAAGTATACGTTTTTCGGCCCGCGAAATTGCAGCCATCAACTAACTCCTGATTTGTTCATTACCGGACATCTCGGTACCGGGACTCGCTCGCTCGACACCATACTCAGGTACGCGATTGGGCCACATACCCTGTGACTGCTTATTCGTCAGTATAATTCACTGATTTATTACTTGACACTCGCTGATCAACGGCGCAGAGTCACTGCGGTTTCCCTCATTTGATCGTTCGGTTCCTTTCTCATGATTTCTAGGCAGATAGATTCGGGAGCCACGGGCATCGCTCGCCGGTGAGTGGGTCTATTCGCGTCCGCACTTGCAGATCGAAGGAGAATCACGATGAAAAAACAGGATTCTATTTTGTTGAAGAAATTTGATTCCAAATGGGTGAGCCGTCGCAATCTGTTTCGTGGTGCGGCGGGCGCAGCCTTGGGATCGGGGCTATTGCGCCCAAGCTCGGCTCACGACGAACACGATCAGGATCAGCACGAAGCCAAGTGCAACCACCTGAACCCGATTCCTGGGGGTGTGGCACCATTTAAGCCGTTTGGGATTTTCGTCCACCACAATCCGCTCAACCCTTTAACTCCGCTCGCTGAAATCAGCGATCCGTCTGAAATTACAGACTTCGATGGGTTCGTGGGTTTGACGAACATTCACGGGGGTGGCACCGGGACGGACGCCAAGACCGGAATCACAACGCCCCTCGCCTTCCGGGCGGACATGGGCTTTGGCAACGGTAGGTTTATCGATACGGATGGCTGAAGTATTAAAGGCACTTTCGCTTTTGTTTGACTTGACCTCTACACTGGTCCGGCTGGATCGGCCAACATTCCCGAACAGATTCACGACTTCAACATGCACATTGACTCGAACAGCCTGTTCTGGATAGTCCGCGTGGACGATGAAGCGGTGGATGTGGACTTCGACCGCGCCTGTGCTCGCCTCCGCGTCAGCGGTCTCCCAGTCTTCGACGACCATGACATCGTCAACTCCTTAACTTACGGGATTGGGTTTCCCGGTGGAATGGGCCGAATTGCGCCTAATCTCTGAAAGTCGCCGATATGCTCTATCACCGAGAGAGCCTACGACACCCCGAACTTTTGGCAAATTTTTGGCAAATCGCTTTTTCGGAGCAGGCCCAAGAAGGGAAAAGTGAGAAAAGCCGCGTATTTATTGGGGATTTATGGTGGGCCTGGGTGGACTTGAACCACCGACCTCGCCCTTATCAGGGGCGCGCTCTAGCCACCTGAGCTACAGGCCCTCAAAAATCATTGTGGCAAATCACTGCAAGCGATTCAACCCACTTAGTTTAACTTAGTTCACGGCAGAGTACAAAGTGGCAGTTTGAGTACAAAATAGCAATCGTTCTGCCATCTCACGCTTCTGCTTGTGAGCAAAGTGAGTGTAATTCGACGTTGTTCTTAGGCGAAACCCATTTGTCTGGTTTGCGCGGTGGTCTCAATGAGTCGACGCAACATTAGGCACGAACCCACTCTGCATTGAAAACAAACGCTAAAACCCCTGGTGATGGTTGAATCGGCAGGAATTCTGCCCTGGCTAGGTTTTGATTGAACGCAGCCAAACAGATAGTTTCCGCTCGTGCGGCTTTAAGAGGTCATACAGCCAGGCGGCTGCGGTTCCTTCTTCAACAGTCACGTGCAAATCGCCACTCAGTCCGTTGAAAAACTAGAGAATTATACTGGCCTTGGTCTCGATGACGCATTCCATCACCACCTTGCCGACCGAATTCATCACCGCAATCGAAATACTTTCCTTGTGCACGTCCATGCCGATATATTTGGTACTCATCATAAAGGGCGTTCCTCCTCTGGAGCGGTTGAGCTTGCACTCAAAACCCTACTCCACAAAGGGCGCCCTTTTATATTGCGTGCGTTAATCGGGACCTATGCGCTGGAAGTTATCGGGCCAGATGAGCGAGGAGCACGCCGAAGATCCCGGTGGCCGGAGACTTATTGGGAGTGTGCGGCACGTCACAGCCATTTGATTGACCTCTTCTTAAACTCAGGCCACAATGCATCCGACCAAGACTTCTTCGCTTTTGCTGTTTTTCTGCGTACTTATCACTGCAATTTTCTCCCGCAATCCACTTCTCCACAAACCAAGGCGCCAATCGTCAAACCGCCCACAGCATCAAAGCAGTGGACGGGCGACCTGAATGAACTGCTGCAACACAGGGCCATCCGCATTGCCGTTCCCTATTCCAAAACCTTCTATTACACAGTAAACGGTGTGCAACATGGCATTGCGTACGAAGCTGGGAAGGCATTCGAAGATTTCTTGAACAAAAAATACCCACAAAAGAACAAAAACATCAAGATCCACGTGGTCTTCTTTGTCACGCCAAGGGAAAAGGCGCTTGCGAACCTTAACGGCGGCCTCGTGGACATCGGCATCGCGGGCATCACGATCACACCTGAGCGGCAGAAACTCGTCGATTTTTCGGACCCCACCGCCACCAACATCAATGAGATTGTGGTCACTGGCCCGAACTCCCCTCAAATAGCTTCGCTGGACGACTTGGCAGGCAAGGAAGTGTTCGTGCGCAAGACATCGAGTTATTGGGAACACATAGAAGCTTTGAACGAACGCTTCAAGAAGGAAAATAAACCGACGGTAATCCTTCGTGCTGTCCCCGAGGACCTAAATGACGATGATCTTCTGGAAATGGTCAATGCCGGGTTGCTACCAACCACAGTTGCGAACGATTGGACCGTGAAACTCTGGGTTAAATTGCTCACCAAGCTGCAAGCTCACACCGACGTCGCCGTTAACACCGGGGGATCGTTGGGATGGGTCGTTCGTAAGAACTCGCCAAAGCTCCTGGCGGATATCGACGAGTTTATTAAAACGCATCGTCAGGGAACGGCGTTCGGGCAGCAGCTGATTACCAAATATACTGGTTCGACCTATATGCTCAAACAGGCAGTTTCCGTGACCGCTATGAAACAGTTCGAGCAAACATCCCAAACATTCCAGAAGTATTCTTCGGAATATGGCATGGACTATCTGCTCATGATGGCGGAAGGTTTTCAGGAGTCTGGCCTAAAACAAGATGCCAAGAGTCCTGTGGGAGCGGTCGGAGTGATGCAGTTGATGCCCGCTACCGGCGAGCAGATGAACGTCGGCGACATACATCAACAAGACGCCAACATCCATGCCGGTATCAAGTATTTTCACTCAATGGTCGAAAAGTATTACGGCAACGAGCCGGGAATCGACGACCTCAACAAGATTCTCTTCACCTTTGCGGCGTACAACTGTGTCCAGCACGCATGAAACACTTGCGGGCAGAAGCGGCCGAGAAGGGTTATAACCCCAACGTCTGGATCGACAATGTAGAAATCATTGCGGCTGAGCGTATCGGCGCCGAAACGGTCACCTACGTCACCAACATTTACAAATACTACGTGGCATACAAGCTGATCGCGGTGCAAGAGGAGCGACAGCATAAAGCCAAGGAAGCCATTCAGCAAAAGCCAGCCTGAGGTTAGGTGCTGGTAAGTTTGAATGTATAGGTCAAGGGAGGAGCGCTTGGTGTAAAAAAGCTGAACTCAGCTGCACGCTGATTCAGAACACCAAGGAGGCTCCCCCATGGAACCTATGTATTACATCGGACTGGATGTCCACAAGAGGACGATCAGCGCGCAAGAATGTCCCTAGAATGCTCGGACTTCCACCCCGGCTCCATCCAGGGCCTTTCGGACCGTTTCCGCGATCCCGGCCGCGCCGGGAGTGTCGCCGTGGATGCAAAGGGTATCCGCTTCAATGGGCACCACCGTGCCGCTCAGTGTCACCGCGCCGCGCCCCTCTGCAATCCGCACGGCCTGCACCGCGGCATCTTCAGGCTTGCCCAGCAGCGCATCGCGAAATTGTCGCGCGCGCAGGCTCCCGTCCTGTTCATAGCGCCTGTCAGCAAATGCCTCCGCCGCCACGCGAAATCCAGCCGCGCTAAATTCCCTCAACATCACCGTGCCGGCCAAGCCCACCAGCAGCACATCCTGTCGCCACCGCTCTACACCCACGGCAATCGCGCGCGCAATCTTGGCATTCTTTGCTGCATCGTTATAGAGTGCACCATGTGCTTTTAGGTGCGCGATCCGGGCCCCGCATTTTTCCGCAACCGCGGCCAGCGCCGCAACCTGCCGGTGGACCGAATCGCAAATCTGCTCAGGAGTTAATTCCAAGGTGACGCGGCCAAAATTCTCGCGGTCCTCGTAACCCGGATGTGCGCCCACGGCGACGCCATGCCGCAGCGCTTGTTCGATCGTCGCGCGCATCATGGCTTCGTCGCCCGCGTGACCGCCGCAGGCCACGTTGGCGGAGGTCACAAACTGCATCAGCGCTTCCTGGCTGCCATCCGCCAGCATTTCCGGCAGTTCGCCCAGATCGCAATTCAAATCAAGCCGCTTCACGCGAATAATTTCTCCTCGGAACCTAACAGCCGCTGCTGTTCGATCCACCGCTTTCGCGCTTCCTCCAGCGAGATTTCTGTGAATCGAATGGCGTCTCGCGGCCGCAACTGTCCCACGCGGTGCAGGTCCGCACTAATCACATTGGCAATTTTCGGGTAGCCGCCCGTCGTCTGCTGCTCCACAAATAAAATAATCGCCTGCCCGGAGGGAGTTACTTGAATCGCTCCCAGCGGCGCGCCCTCGCTGATTAGTTCCTTTTTTTCGCGCGTTTCCAGCTGTGGTCCTTCCAACCGCAAGCCCATCCGGTTCGATTCCTCGCTCGCAACAAACTCTTCGCCAAACAGGCGGCTCTGCGTCTCCTGGGAAAACCAGTCAAATTGCGGCCCGCGTGTGACGCGCAGGATCTTTCCCGGTCGAAAGGTCTCCAAAACACCCGCAGCCATTTTTCGCTGGCGGATCATTTTCGTCACTTCGCCGATCGGCAATACGTCACCTTTTTTCAAGGCTCGCCCCTGCCATCCGCCCAAGCCGCTCAGCAGATGCGTGGACGCGCTGCCCAGAAAATCTTCCACCACAATTCCGCCGGCAACGCAGAGATAGCACCGCGCGAAATCCCTCGTCGCGCCCAGCACCACGCGCTTTCCCGGCAAGATCGCATGTGCTCTCCACGCTGCGAGTTCCTTGCCATCCTGTTGCGCGCCAAAATTCGCTCCCGCCAGGCAGATCACGCCGCCTTCCGGAAACAAAAACGTGCCGCCGGCAAGCGTCATTTCTAGCGCAGCCGCGCTGGGCGCATTTCCCACCAGGCGGTTCCCAATTTGCGGCGCCACCGGGTCCGCGGCACCCGAAGCCGAAATGCCCGTGACGCCATAACCCGCGCGCCCCAAATCCTGCACCGTCGTCAACAATCCGGGCGCTTCCACCACCAGCGAACTCATGGGCGGCTGCTCCAGGAAAATTCCTCGCGCGAGATTGGACGAAACTTCACCTGATCCCCGATGGCAATCAACTCCATCGGCTGGCGATCTTTGCGAAATATTTCCAGCGGTGTCCGCCCAATCAGCCGCCAGCCCCCCGGCGTGCCGAAGGGATACACGGCCGTCTGCCGCCCCGCGATCCCAATGCTGCCTGCGGCGACCTCTTTCCGAGGCGTTTCCAATCGCGGCATCGCGATCTCTTTCGCCACGTCCCCCAGATACGCGAACCCCGGCGCGAACCCCAGAAAATAGGCGTGATACATTCCCGCGCAGTGCAAAGCGATCACTTTCGCGGGCATGAGCCCCCGCTTTGCCGCCACCTCCTCCAGGTCCGGCCCCAAGTCGCCGCCATAGCAAACAGGGATCTCCACCAGCCGCGCCTTCGCCGCCGGTATTTCCTCCGCTATTTTTTCGTATTCGGAAATTTTTGCGCGGACTTCGTCGTGGTCAACCTGCGTGGCGTCAAACGCAATCAGCAGGGAACAATAGGCCGGTTGGATGTTCTGGATCCACACTGGTCGATTCTTGTGCAGTGCGCGAAGAAGTCGCACCACCCGCCCGTGCGCCGCCGCGCCAATCTCTTCTCCCAGATAAACCAGCAGCGCTTGATCGCTCGCGGCCTGAAATCGCACTGCTTCTCCCCGCGCCTTTCGCGTCTATTGCACGAAACCGATGTTTGCACCCGGGACCGGCGCGCCCTCCGGGCCCTCTTTGATGGGGCCGTGCTGCGCCTCAAAGCGGCGGATGTTTTCTTCCAGTGCGCGCATGATACGTTTGGCGTGTCCGGGGCTCACGATCACGCTGCTCATCAACTTGCCGTGCGTGCCATTTGGAAAAACGTAGACAAAATTTAGCGTGAACTCTTCCGCGTGGTGCTGGATCATCACGAGATTGCTGTAGGCGCCCTGCAATTCTTTTTCGTCCGCCTTGATCTGCACCTGGCCTGGCGGTACGGCCTGTTTCTCGTCCATGGTTCTCTCCCGGAATTCACCTCCAACTTACCACACCTGTTCGCAGCCGCCCGCAGCGGCCAGTTGCATGCGGCCGGATCGAGCCTCCGCACCGCACCATTTCCTCATCTCAGGAACAGTTCCATTGACAACGGGCTCAGTTAAATATACTTTATAGAGGAAGTTAACTATAGTTAACAAGAAATGTCCGATATCTTCTCCAAGCGGTTCTCCACCTCACCGGCGGTTCCCGCCGACCAGGCCGAGTCGTCCGCGTGGCGCCGCGCCCTCACGCTGCCATCTCTCCCTGAGTCGCACCGCTCGATTCCCATTTCGCACAACGCTTCATGGTTCCGCAAAGTCCTGGCTTTCGCCGGACCGGGCTACCTCATCGCTGTCGGTTACATGGATCCGGGAAACTGGGCCACCGACATCGGCGGGGGCTCGAAGTTCGGCTATGCGCTCCTGAGCGTGGTGCTGATCAGCAACCTTCTCGCGATGTTTCTCCAGGCGCTTTCCGCCAAGCTCGGAATCGTCACCGGGCGCGATCTTGCGCAGGCCTGCCGCGATCACTACTCGCGGAGTATGTCCATCTTCCTCTGGATCGCCTGCGAACTGGCCATTGCCGCGTGCGATCTTGCCGAAGTGCTGGGCTCGGCTGTCGCGCTCAATCTTCTGTTCCATATTCCGTTGCTTCTGGGTGTTCTTCTGACTGCGCTGGATGTGCTGATGGTTCTTGCGCTGCAGGGCCGCGGCTTCCGGATTATCGAAGCCTTCGTCGTCACACTGATCGCCAGCATTGCGCTGTGCTTTGCGTACGAGATTTTCTACGCGCAGCCGCTGTGGCTGGAGGCCGCGCATGGTTTTATCCCGCGCGCTGAGATTTTGCGCAACAAGGAAATGCTCTATATCGCCATCGGGATCCTCGGCGCCACCGTGATGCCGCACAATCTTTATCTGCATTCCAGCATTGTGCAGACGCGTGCTTTCGGCCAGAGCAAAACGGAAAAGCGGGAAGCACTGCGTTACGCAGTGATCGATTCCACGGTCGCGCTCTTTTTTGCTCTGTTCATCAACGCGGCGATTCTTGCTCTTGGCGCGGCGGCGTTTCATACGCGCGGCCTCAATGAAGTTGCGGACATCGCAGAGGCCTACAAACTACTCAGCCCGGTATTGGGTGCTGGGTTTGCCAGCACGCTTTTCGCTTGCGCGCTGCTTGCCTCCGGGCAGAACTCCACGCTTACCGGCACTCTGGCCGGCCAGATCGTGATGGAAGGTTTCATTGATCTTCGATTGAAGCCGTGGCTGCGGCGACTGATCACGCGCTCGCTGGCCATTATTCCCGCGATCCTGGTCATCGGCATCGCCGGGGAAGGGAAGCTGACTGCGCTGCTGATCCTCAGCCAGGTGGTTTTGAGTTTTCAGCTGCCCTTTGCAGTGATTCCCTTGGTGCAGTTCACCAGCGACCGGGCGAAGATGGGCAGCTTCGTCAACTCCCGGGCCACCACTTACATCGCCTGGGGCGTCGCCGCGGCCATTCTCTTTTTCAATGGCGAACTTCTGTGGCTCATCTTCCGCGGCGCCTGAGCTGACTAGTTGCCCGCTGGATCTTCTCTTCCCATGCTTCCATCGCCTATGCGAAACTTTTCCTGGTGAAAGTGGATGACCAATGCCCCTAAGCAATCGCGTTTGCTGCAAAAGGTTCTGCTCGCCGTGGTGATCGCGCTGATCTTCCTCTCAATCGGCCTGGCGGCCCTTCACGAGACGCCGTGGCAGGTTCCGCAGGCGGAAAAGCTGCGCAAGAATCCCGTGCCGGTTACCGCTGCCAACTACAACGCCGCGAAACCCCTCTACGATGAGTTCTGCTCCAACTGCCACGGAGATACCGGCAAAGGCGACGGCTCCGACGCCATGATGTATGACCCGGGCCCCAGCGACCTGACCGATTCGTCGCACATCAACAAACTCAGCGACGGTGAGATTTTTTACCAGATCACTCAGGGCCGTAAACCGATGCCATCGTTCCGCAACAAGCTCAGCGAAGAGCAGCGCTGGCAGTTGGTGATATTCGTCCGCGCTTTGTCCGGCGCAGTCTCTTTTCCAGCAGCCCCAATCAAAGCCCCGGATCCAGGCGCCCCCAAAAAGCCCGACTCCTCTGCAAAGCACTAATCTCTGCTCGCCCCAAAAAGCCAACGGCCGCCCTCAAGGGCGGCCGCCGCTCCAATCCTCTACTTCCTTAACTTCCTTTACATCCTCTACTTCCTTTACTTCCTTTACATCCTCTACTTCCTTTACTTCCTTTACATCCTCTACTTCCTTAACTTCCTTTACTTCCTTTACATCCTCTACTTCCTTAACTTCCTTTACATCCTCTACTTCCTTTACTTCACATTTCCCAGCGCTGTGGCCACTTCCTTCACGTCCGGCACCACGGGAATGTCGTAGTCCTTCACCCAGGCCACCTTACCCGTCTTATCAACAATAATGATCGAGCGCCCAGTGATGCCCTTGTCTGCCATGTAAACGCCATATTTCTCGCTCATCGCGCCCTTGGGATGAAAATCGGCAAGCAGGGAATACTTGATGCCCATCTTTTCCGCGTAGGCCTTGTGCGACCACACGCTGTCCACGCTGACGCCCAGCACCTCCGCATCCAGCGTCTCGAAATTGCGCATGTCGTTCACGAAGCAGGCGTGCTCGTTCGTGCAGGTTGGGCTCCAATCGAGCGGGTAAAACACCAGTACCACGCGCTTTTTCCCCGCAAATTCCGAAAGCTTTACCTCTTTTTTATCCTGGTTCTGCAGCGTGAAATCCGGCGCCGTCTGTCCAACCGCGATGCTCATAAACTCGTCCTCCAATGCGTTTTAAATGCACCAGCATCTTACCCAATCCCCAGGCCCTCGCCAAACGAGGCTTCCCCCGCCGTACTTCGCGCATTACACTTTCCACCATGCTTAGCCTGAAGGAAGTCGTGGATCTTTACACTTCATTGGCACCGTCATTCGGCGAACCTGTGGCCCTTTCCGCGTTTAACCTGTCGCCGGAAAAAACTTCGCGTCTCTTCACTGCACTCGACGAGGATTACCATATCAGCCGCTACCTTCATTTTTCCTGCAGCACCGGCAGCCGCTATGCGATCGACGGCGAAGAAGTGACTCACATAAGTATTGATCCAGCGATTTCGTCACTCTTGTAAGAATTGTCCCTGGTGGAACGAAACTTCCTCACCCTCGGGTTTTTCTTCTTGGGACAAGAGAGTAAGAACTCTCCTTCGTTCATCCAACAATCGAACCTGCCCTTCAGCCGGGCTTTTCCGCCGCTATTTTTGCTGGTGCTGTGACTCTTCTGTGTTCGGTTTATGCATGCGAATAAGCGAATATATCTGGCCGGCACCGGCTAGATTGGCGCCCCCAGGGCGCGTTAGAAAATCAACTTTAGGGAAAACTGGATTTGGCGGGAATTTCCCGTGGTGTGGCTGATAATGCCGAAGCCGCTGCCGCGTACGGTGTTTGCGGGCAGCCCAAAATTCACGATGTTGAACAGATTGAAAAACTCCGCGCGAAACTCCAGCAAGGCCAGGTCGCTTTTTCCGCGCTTCCCGAACGGCGTATCCTTGATCAGCGCGAAATCCCAGTTCTGATAACCCGGGCCCCGAAATGTGTTGCGGCCCAGGGTGCCAAAGACCCCCTGGTTCGGACCGGTGCCACCCGGCACGCCGATTGGAATAGAAAAGAACGAGCTGTTGTCGTTGCCCAAGCCGAAATAATCTTCGCGGCGCGTGCGGCTGGTAGAGAAATTCGGCATGGTCACCAGGTCTGGGCGATCCGTCCCTCCCGCCCCGGCGTCGGTCTGCTGAATTCCGGAAAACACAGTGAACGGTGGTCCGCTGGTCACCACCGTGATATTCAAAAGCTGCCAGCCCGCCGTCACATACTTGCTGACGGGTTCCAGAAAACCGATGCGATCGAATGGCAGTGACTGGAACAAGCTCACCGCAAACACGTGCGTCTCATCAAAAGTAGAGGGACCTTTTTCCGCCGCCTGGTCCAAAGGATTCTGTGCCAGCGCCTGCAATGTGGTTCCCGCGCCGCCGCTGGAAGCGCCGACCACGGCGCTCGTATCGTCGAGAGATTTCGAATACGTATAGCTCGCGGCAAAATTCAGCCCAATCTTGCTCAAGGTTCCGCTGACACTGCTCTGCAGCGCGTTGTAGCTAGAGTGCGAATCGCTGTTCATCACATATTCAGGCCCGTAACCGCTGATCGCATTGCCCGCGGCATCAAATTGCGTGAATGGCGCAAACGCGGGACCCGCGCCGGAATAGCCGTTAGGCACAAACACTCTTGGAAGATGGATTCCGGCAGTGCCTACGTAGGAAACGTTCCAGTGAACCGGGCCAAACGACTGATCCACACTGGCCGTGTAGGTGCCGACATATCCATTCTTGAAATTGCGCGAAATCACGCTAACGCTGATCAATTGCGTCTGGTCACCCGGGGTCAGCGCCTCCAAGTCCCGCTGAAACCGGGGAACATCAATTGGCGTGTTCGCCGGGGTCTGCGTTGTGCTGGTGCCCGGAAACAATAGCTGTCCTGACGTCGTATATGGCTCTGGAACCTGCAGGGGAACGATCGTGTTGGAGAATGGAACCGGGGTGTTCGGCAGCGCGGTTACCAGGGGCTGAACGGTAAACGGAAAGCCGCCGGTGACAAAATTATCCTGCCAGAGATTGGGAAGTTGCGTGGTGATGGAGCCGCCTGCGCTAAGAACGATGTGATCCGTGAGGCGGTAATTCGCGGTGACACGCGGCCCGAAGCCCTTCCAATCCAGCGGGTAGACCGGCTGGGGGTTGAAAAGAAATTCTTGTGTCGCGCCGGGTGTCAGGAAATCCGAGGGTTGTCCGTCCGAGCCAATCGGTGAGCCCACGGAAGTGCGGTTTTGCGCTTCCTTGATCCGGCTGTTTACTTCGTACCGCAAGCCGTAGTTCAGGCTCAGCTGCGTATTGATCTTCCACAAATCCTGAAAATAGAAATTGTAAGACTCCCGACGCACTGCTGCTTCGTCAAATTTGTCGCCGGTCGGCGTCAGTCGGTAAGCGGCGAGAATTGTGTATTCATAGGGTGTCGCGGTCAGCAGGCCCAGAAGGGAATCTGGCAGCGGTTGGCCAGGGAGGATATCGTGCTGCCCGCTTGTGGAAGGGATGAATACGGGGGAATACGCAGTCCCCCCGCCGAAAACATAAATGCCGTTTGGATTTGTTGCAAAGACCGTGGAATCGCGGTTCATGCGGAACTCCGCGCCCCATTTGAACGAATGTGCGCCGTGCGTGTACGTCATGTCGTGCTTGAACTGGAACAGGTTTCCGTACGAACCGAAAATCGAGCCGTCGGCGGTGTTGAACCCTTCGTAGAGGCCGTCAGCCGTGGTCATCGCGATATCGGTATGATTGGCGGCGGGAAAAATCGGGGTGCTTCGCACATAGCCAAACAGCGATGTGGAACTTAGATTTGGAGTGTACGTGCGCGTGTAACTCACCGCCGCATTGCGTTGGTGATCGAAAAACGTCACCCCGAAACTGGGGTCGATCGCCGTCTGATCCGGATTGGTGGTTGGCCCGTCAATCTGATTCAGGCTGAAGCGCGTGAAGAGCGTGGCCTTGTCAGAAATCTTGTGGTCCACGCGGATCGAAAACTGGTTGGTGGTGGTCTCCACTTTGGAGGACGCCGCGTAGGTGCGCGCTCCGTACGCCCCCGACGGCAGATTTGGCAAGGGATAGCGCGCCAACAGTGATGCGATTTCCGGGTTGACTGGCACAGTCAGCGTGTCCCCCGGGAAACTGGTGGTATCGATGCCCTCGCGTTCCTGGGCGGTGGGAACCGGAAAAACCTGCGTGGTGCCTAGCACTTGGCGGAAGCCCGCGTACTCGGCGAAGAAAAAAGTTTTGCCACGCCCGTCGTAAACTTCCGGCAGCACCACCGGGCCGCCGATGGTCACGCCAAACTCGTTGCGCACAAAAGGAGGAATGCGCCGCGGGTCCAGAGGATTGGAATGGTCGAAAAAATTGCGCGCGTCAAACGCCGCATTACGCACAAATTCAAACGCGCTGCCATGCACGAAATTTGATCCCTGCTTGGTCACTACGTTGGTGAAACTGGAGGCGCCCTGGCCGATTTCCGCCGGCATCACCCCGGAACTTGATTGCACTTCGTGAATCGCGTCCACATTGAAATTGGAAAATGTGGCCCCGCCCAGCTCGGGATCCGTAGTGGTGGCTCCGTCCATGGCGAAGACAGAGGCTACGCCGCGCTGCCCGTTGGTTGCAAACTGTTGCGTGAAATTTGCCGCGCCGTTGGTGTCCGTCATGGTGCCGGCGGCCAGCAGCAAAAGCTTGCTGAAATCGCGTTCGTTCAGGGGAAGGTTGGAAACTTCTTCGCTCGAAAGATGTTCGCCGCCGCTCCCTTTGCCGCCCGCTGCGGATTCCTTGCCGGTAGGATTCACCACCAAGGTTTGGTCCTTCGCGGAAAGCACCAGCACAATTGGTGTCGCGCCTTGATCGGTCACCACCATCGGGCTGGCCGCCGTCCAGTTCTTCCCGCCTGATTCCGCAGTCAGCGTATAAGCGCCGGGCGCAACGTCAGCAAATGCGAATGTGCCGTCCGGCGAAGTGCTCGTTTCGTACAAGTGATCTCCGCCAGTGGCCTTCAGCGTGAGCTTTGCGGCCGCTACGGGTTTTCCCTCCGCATCGCGCAGCACGCCGCTCCAGGGGGTGGCAGCAGAGGCAAACCGGGCGAGCACCAGCAATAGAATTCCTAGGGAAAGGACAAACCTGTAGATACCCGAAGGGGCCGCTGGCATGGCTCCAGATTCTATCGTGTTTTGCCGCAAATCTTACTTGTCAGGTACGGATCCGCTAGGGGACATTGTGGAAATGGGCAGGAAGAGTTACTGCCGCGATCCTGCCGCCCGGCCTATAGCCAACAGCCGAGCACTCATACATCCTTGTCATCAAGGCACCTCATTCGCAGCGGAATGCAACGAGGGAGTCCGCCGCTAATTTATTAAGCCGGTACGGTTTGCCGAAAGCGTTTCCCGGCCGCTTCATGTTCCTGTTTGATTTCCTTGGGAAGCCGTTCTCCGAACTTCGCGAAGAATTCCTTGCTGTCGGCCAGGTCCGCTTCCCAGTCACCTGCATCCACGCGGAACATCTCTTCCAGCGCTTCAGGTGAAATCTTCAGCCCATCCAGGGTCAGGCCGGACTTTGTTGGAACATAACCGATCGGCGTTTCCCGCGCTTCGCCCCGGCCCTCCACGCGCTCCAGAATCCACTTCAACACGCGCACGTTCTCGCCGTAGCCAGGCCAGAGGAATTTACCGTCGGCGCCCTTGCGGAACCAGTTCACATGGAAAATCTTCGGCGGGTGGGGAATTTTCTTGCCCATCTCCAGCCAGTGCTGGAAATAATCCGCCATGTTGTAGCCGCAGAAGGGCAGCATCGCCATGGGATCCCGGCGCGTGATTCCCACATCTCCGGTGGCCGCCGCGGTCGTCTCCGACGCCATCGTGGCGCCTACGAATACGCCGTGCTGCCAGTCGAACGATTGATAGACCAGCGGCGCCAGTCGCGCCCGTCTCCCGCCAAAAATGAAAGCAGAAATGGGCACGCCTTCCGGAGCCTCCCACTTCGGCGAAATGCTTCGCGATTGGTTTGCGGGGACGGTGTAGCGCGAATTGGGTTGCGCCGCTACTCCCTTAGAAGGATCCCACTTCTCGCCGCGCCAGGTGACCAGGCCCGCCGGCGGTTCATTCCCAATTCCTTCCCACCAGGGCTCCCCTGCGGGAGTCATGCCCGTATTTGTGAAAATGGTATTGCGCGTCAGCGCGTCCATCACGTTCGGGTTGGTCTTCATCCCGGTTCCGGGAGCCACGCCAAAAAATCCCGCTTCCGGATTGATCGCGCGCAGGTAGCCATCCGGACCAATCTGCATCCATGCGATGTCGTCGCCCACGGTCCAAACTTTGTACCCTTGGCTTTCCAGCGTAGACACCATCATCGCCAGATTCGTTTTTCCGCAGGCGCTAGGGAATGCCGCGGCCATATACGTCACTTTTCCACCGGGTGATTCAAGTCCCAGGATCAACATGTGCTCGGCCATCCAGCCCTGCTGCCGCGCCATGTAGCTGGCAATCCTCAGCGCGAAACACTTCTTACCCAGCAGCGCGTTTCCGCCGTAACCGGAACCAACGCTCCAGATCAGCCGCTCTTCGGGAAAATGAACGATATATCGCCGCAGAGGATCGAGATCTCCCAGCGAATGCAATCCCGGCACAAAGTCCGCAGAACTTCCCAGTTGGTCCGTGGCGACTTTGCCCATGCGCGACATAATGCGCATGCTGGCCACCACGTACGGACTGTCCGTGACTTCCACTCCCACCTTGCTGATCGGCGAGCCCGCCGGGCCCATGATGTAGGGCACCACATACATGGTTCGCCCGCGCATGGCGCCGTCGAGCAGGCGGCCAACCTTAAATTTGGCGCCGCCAGGATCCATCCAATTGTTTGTGGGGCCGACGTCGTCTTTTTCGGGCGAGCAGATAAAGGTCAGGTGCTCGGTGCGCGCCACATCGCTCGGGTTGCTGCGGTGCAGGTAACAATTCGGGTAGGTTTTTTCGTTCAGTGCGAAGGTATCGCCTTGCCTTAGCAATTCCTGCAGGATGCCCTGATTTTCGGCTTCGGAGCCGTCGCAATAAACAACTTTATCCGGTTTGGTCAGCCGGGCCGCTTCTTCCACCCAGGCTTCCATTGGCGTTGCCACAGTCATCCCCCTGATTTTTTGCAAGGCGGCATCGAAGAAGGAGTGGATGCGCCCGATCCGGCCTGTCCTGGCAGCGTGGACTTGATTCCGAGACTGGCGGGATTCTGCAGATCGTTTTCTGAACCACACCAAGTCTATGTTACCCGTAACCCCGGAGGCAAGTTCGCGCATCACGGCATGGGGAATCGTCCTGTCAGTTGGGATGCTATCCTTATTTCATGTACGCGCAGAAATTTCAGGTGGATGTTTTGATTCACGGGCAGCGGCGGCCATGCCCGCTGGATTGGTTGGACCAGTTTTCCATGCGGAATTTCACCAACTCCGCCGATTTCGACGACACCTTGCCGGTTGCCGAAGGCCGCCTCGAAGCCAGCTTTCGCCTGACTCCGGAACGCTTTGCACAAGGCCTGGCAGCCTGGCTAACCCAGCGCGGCAAAGGCGAAGGCCAACCCGTCCAAGTCGAAGTAAAGGTGTTGTAGCGGCCGCCTTCCGAGGCGGGCGCCGTTTCCGCCCCAATAATCGTCGCGACTCGATCTGGTAGCGCCTGCATCTTGCAGGCAAGCGGCCGAGTCAGCGAGGCTCTTTCTTTCTCCGCGAACACGGCAATAATGCCAGCCGCAAGGATGTAGTCCCAACCTACTTCCTCTTCGCCTCAATCGCCGCGCGGATCCCCGGCAACATTTTCATCGTCGCTTCTTCGCCCGCCCGCACCATCTCCGGTGTCTTCGTGAAATCATCCCACACAAACGGCGTCACGTCCGGTTCGATAATCACATCCGCGTACTGCCGCCATTCCAGGTCCGCATGTTTCTGGATAATCGTGAAAGAGCGGCTAAGAATATCGGTGAACGTGCGCGGATCTCCAATCAATCCCGGCTCCAGATAAACCGCAATCACCACTTCCGCGCCCATCAGCAGCAATCCCTCGTAAGGGACCAGTGCGGTCAAGAATCCATCCACCAACGTGCGGCCATCGTGCTGGATGGGCACGAATAATCCCGGGTAAGCGCAGGAAGCTCGCAATGGCGGCCCGATCGGTCCTTTTTGGTAGTAGTAAACCGGGAGGCCCGCGTTGATGTCTGTGGCGGCGATGGCCAGCGGAGTTTGCAGGTCTTCAAAATTCGTGATGGATGTGAACTGGGCTAAATATTGTTCCAGTCGCTGGTTCGTCGCCAGGCCGAGCCATGATGGCGTCCACCGCCCGAAATCCGTAAACTTCGTTTCGCAGGCCAGCGCCTGCATGGTTTCCAGCGTCGCACCCGCGCAGTAAGTCGCGCCGATCAGTGCGCCGACACTGGTTCCCGCCACCATATCCACCGGAATTCCCGCGTCGCGCAGCACCCGCAGAACGCCGATATGCGCGATGCCCCGCGCAAATCCTCCGGCCAATGCAATCCCCACGCGCGGCCGAGTGGGATCATCCTTGCCGTTTCCATTGCTGAAGGCGCGCAGCCACTCTTTCGCGCTGCGCAGCACACTTTCCGCGCTCGCGTTTTTGTCCTCTGGCATTCCCCTATTTTAAATCGCCCGGCACCACTTACCAAACACCTGTTTGACCCGGGGCGTCCCATTTTGTAACCTGTTCAGCCGTCCCACTATTTCGTCATGAAGGCCTGCTTATGACACTTCGCATTCAGAAAACCGTTGTTCTTGGCGCCGGCACCATGGGCGCGCGCATCGCGGCACACTTTGCCAATGCCGGCCTGCCTTGCCTGCTGCTCGACATTGTTCCCAAGGACGCGGCCCCCGCGGATCGCAACAAAATCGTACTCGCCGGCTTTGAAGCTGCGAAAAAATCGAAGCCCGCCGCGTTTTTTTCGTCCTCGTTGGCCTCCAAAGTGTCCATCGGTAATTTTGAGGATGATCTGGCGCGCATCGCCGATGCCGACTGGATCATCGAAGTGGTTGCCGAAAATCTGGAAATCAAGCGCGCGCTGCTGGCCAAGGTCGCGCAATTCCGCAAGCCCGGTTCCATCGTCACCACCAATACTTCCGGCCTTCCGATTCAGCTGATTGCCGAAGGCCTGCCCGAGGAATTTCAGCAGCACTGGGCCGGCACGCACTTTTTCAATCCGCCTCGCTATATGAAACTCGTGGAGGTCATTCGGGGTCCCAAAACTTCACCCGATGTGATCGCCGCGCTTTCCGATTTTTGCGATCGACGCCTCGGTAAAGGTGTGGTGCTGGCCAAGGACACGCCGAATTTTATCGCCAACCGCATTGGCACCTTCTCCATGTTGAATGCGCTGCGCTTGATGCAATTGCTCGGCATGACGATTGAAGAAGTGGATGCGTGCACGGGCCCCGCCGTGGGCTGGCCTAAGTCAGCCACGTTCCGCACCGCGGACATTGTCGGCCTTGATGTGCTGATGCACGTGGTCAAAAACATTTATGAAACCGCGCCGTACGACGAATCCCGCGAAACCTACAAAATTCCTGCGTTTGTGGAAGAGATGGCCACGCGCAAATGGCTGGGCGATAAAACCGGCCAGGGATTTTACAAGCGTGTGAAGGGTGGCCAGGGCGAAAAGGAAATTCTGACCCTGGATCTGAACACGATGGAGTATCGCGAAAAACAGAAAGCGCGCTTCGCCTCGATCGAAGCTGGAAAATCCGTGGAAGACACGCGCGCACGTCTGCGTGGCTTGTTGGCGCCGCTTTTTGCGGGAGAAAAAACCGATAGGGGCCAGCAATTCATCTGGGGTGGCCTTTCGGAAATGTGCCTTTACGCCGGGCGGCGTATACCGGAAATTTCCGAAAATATTGCGGATGTGGATCGCGCCATGCGCTGGGGCTTTGCCTGGGAGATTGGCCCATTCGAAATTGTGGATGCGATTGGTCTAAAAGCCTTTGCCGAGCAAATCACTAAGGAAGGCCGTGCATTGCCCGCCGTGTTTGAAAAGGCGCTTTCCGCGGGCCGCGCCAGCTTCTTTGAGTCGAGCAAGGGCGAAACTTCCGTCTTCGATATCGTCACCAGCCAGACGAAAAAGGTGGAAGAACCAGCCGGCATCCAGATTCTGAAAAATCTCAAGGATGCCGGCCGCGAAGTGGAGCGCAATTCTGGCGCCAGCCTGATTGATCTGGGCGATGGCGTGGTGTGCTGCGAATTCCACTCCAAGATGAACGCCATCGGCGCGGATCTGATTGCCATGATTCACAAGGGTATCAAGCGGCTGGAAACGGATTTCGACGCCATGGTGATCGCCAATCAAGCCACCAATTTTTCCGTTGGCGCGAACTTGATGTTGGTGCTCGTTGGCGCGCAGGAGCAGGAGTGGGATGAACTGCACATGGCGGTGAAGCAGTTCCAGAACGTAAACCTTGCGATCAAGTATGCCCCGAAGCCTGTGGTTGCCGCGCCGCAGGGCATGGCGCTCGGTGGCGGTTGTGAAGTGAGCCTGCACGCCGCGAAAATTCACGCCGCAGCGGAAGCGTATATCGGGCTGGTGGAAACCGGCGTTGGTCTGATTCCCGGCGGCGGCGGCACAAAGGAAATGCTGATTCGCGCGAATGAATTTGCGGCCTCCGGCGACGAACTCGATCTCTTCCATACGCTTAGGCCCGTCTTCGAGAATATCGCCCTCGCCAAAGTTGGCACCAGCGCCGAAGAGTGCCGGGAACTCGGCTACCTTCGCCGCACCGATACATATTCGATCAATCGCGATCGCCAGGTTGCGGATGCCAAGCAGTCCGCCTTGGCTCTCGTCCGTGGCGGTTGGAAGCCCGCTGCGGCCAGTTGGCAGGAAGGCGCGCAGACCACGCAAATTAAAGTGCTGGGCGAATCGTTTCTCGCCGCCGGTAAGCTGGCGATTCACATGATGACGCGCGGCGGCTTTGCCTCAGACTACGACGCGCATGTCGCGCGCAAGCTTGCTAATATTCTCGCGGGTGGCTCGCTCTCGGCGCCACAGTTCGTCAGCGAGCAGTACGTCCTCGACCTCGAACGCGAAGCCTTCGTCTCCCTGTGCGGCGAGAAGAAAACCCAGGAGCGCATCGCCCACACCCTGAAAACCGGCAAGCCGTTAAGCAACTAGTGAGCGCTCCCAAACAACTCCCAATCCACATAAAATCGTATGGTCCTATCGCTTAAAGTCGTCTATCCTTGTGCCTATGCAAAGACTTCTGGCGCCCCGCGAAGCCGCGAATATTCTGGGTATCAGCTATCCCACCTTGAAGCAGTGGATCTATCGCGGCAAGATTAAAACCGCGAAGACTCCCGGCGGCCATCACCGCGTCCCCGAATCCGAAATCGATCGCCTCATTCCCAAGTCTCTGTTGCGCGGCGATATCGGCACGCGCCGCACGAATTACCGCAAAATCAGCGGCCGAAATCAGCTGGTTGGCCGCGTGATCGCCATAAAATATAGCGGCCTGCTTGCCCAGATCACGCTAGCCATCGGCGAGCAGCACATCACCTCCATCATCACCGCCGACGCCGCAAAAGAAATGCGTCTGAAGCCCGGCGAACGCGCCGCCGCCCTTATCAAATCCACCGAAGTCATGATCCTCCGCGTCTGACGCCGGGAGTTCTGATGCCCACCATCGTTCATTGCCGCCCGTTCATCATTCGCCTTCTGCTTGCCCCGGCAAAGGAAGGGAGGCGGACGCTTTTCACTTTTCTATTTCTCTTTCTCTCGCTCTCCTCCGTCTCCGCGCAAACCCTGCGCATCGCCGCCGCCTCCGACCTGCAATTTGTCTTTCCCGATCTCGCCGCTCAATACGAAAAACAATCCGGCGTAAAACTCACCATCGCCTATGGCTCCAGCGGGAATCTCTTTGCGCAGATGCAAAACGGGGCGCCTTTCGACCTGTTTTTCTCCGCCGATGTCGGATACGCCCAGAAGTTAATCGCGTCGCGCCTGGCCGATCCCGAACCGCTTCAAGTTTATGCGGTTGGTCGGCTCGTTCTCTGGCTCCCGCCGGACTCGCCGCTCGACCCCGCCTCTGGTCTAAAAATTCTTCTGGATTCGCGCGTTCAGAAAATCGCCATCGCCAACCCCGAGCACGCTCCTTATGGCCGCGCAGCCGTTGCCGCACTTCAACATGCGGGACTCTACGAGCACTTGAAACCTAAGCTCGTTTTCGGTGAAAACATTTCCCAGGCCGCACAATTTGTGCAATCGGGCAGCGCGCAAGCAGGCCTGATTGCCCTTTCGCTTGCTACTTCCCCCGGAATGAAATCGGGGAAGCAGTGGCTGATTCCCGCGGATGAGTATCCCCAAATCGAACAAGGCGTGGTCTTGTTACAAGTTTCGCCCGAAAAGAAAGCCGCCCGGAATTTTCTGGAGTTCCTGAAAACGCCCGTAGCCCGAGCCACATTTGAGCGATACGGTTTCTTTCTGCCGCCTTCTTCCGGTCAGGAGAAGGGCAAGCAATGAATCTCGATACTCTCTGGCTTTCAATACGACTCGCAACAACCGTATCGCTGCTGCTTTTACTGTTGGCATTGCCGCTAGCCTATGCGCTGGCTTTTTTCAGGTGGCGGGGAAAATTTCTGATGGAATCCATCGTGGCTTTGCCACTGGTTCTGCCTCCAACGGTACTCGGTTTCTACGCTCTGATTTTGATGGGCCCGCGCGGCCCGCTTGGCGAATTTTGGCAATCGTTATTCGGCCACCCGCTCGCGTTTACCTTCGCGGGCCTGGTGATTGCTTCCCTCGTTTACAGCCTTCCATTCGCTGTCCAGCCGCTGGTCGCGTCGTTCGAGTCGCTTGACCGGCGCTTGCTGGACGCCTCTGCTGTTCTTGGCGCCAGCCGTTCGCGCACTTTCTTTCAAGTGGTGCTTCCGCTCGCGTGGCCTGGGGTTCTCACCGCGCTGGTGCTCAGCTTTGCGCACACGCTCGGCGAATTTGGCGTCGTGCTGATGGTTGGCGGGAATCTGCCGGGTATCACCCGCACCGTCTCGATTGATATTTACGACCGTGTCCAGTCGCTTGATTATGCCAGCGCAAATCAAACATCGCTTTTTCTACTGCTCATTTGCTTTGTGGTGCTTTCGATTGTCTACGCCGTGAACCGCCGCGTGTGGTCGCCGTGGCCCGCGAAATGAACCGCGCGATGCTCTTCGTTCAAATTCGCAAACGATTTTCCTCCAACGGCGCCGCCCCATTTGTGCTGGAGGTGAACGCCTCGTTTGCGCCGGGCTTCACAGTCGTGTTTGGCCCATCCGGCGCGGGAAAATCCACACTGCTGGATTGCATCGCCGGTCTTCAGAAGCCGGAAACCGGCAAAATTCGCCTCGCGGAGGAAATCTTCTTCGATGCGTCACGCCGCATCAACACTTCTCCTCAGCGCCGCGAACTCGCTTACGTTTTTCAGTTGCTGGCGCTCTTCCCGCACCTTTCTGTCGAACAGAATATTAGCTATGGGCTCGCGCGACTGCCCGCCAGCGAACAGCAGAAGAGAGTGGCCAGCGTGGCTGCGGCGTTCCACATCGCAACTTTGCTGCATAGGCGTCCCGCGGAACTCTCTGGTGGCGAAAAGCAGCGTGTTGCCTTGGCGCGCGCCTTGGTCACCCGACCGCGCATTCTGTTATTGGACGAACCACTCACCGGACTGGACGCTGCCCTGCGCCGCTCAATCCTGGAAGATCTGCGAGTTTGGAACGATTCCAGTCGGATTCCTATTCTGTACGTAACCCACAACCTTGAAGAAGTGGACACCATCGGCGAACAGGTGCTGACCATGGCAGATGGCCGCGTACAGGATTCCGGGTTACCCCGCGCCGTGCTGGATGCCCCGCGATCGGTGATACTCGCGCAGGCCGCGGGATTTGAAAATGTATTCCCGGCGAAAGTGGTCGAGCAGAGAGCTGCAGACGGCGTGATGCGCGTAGCTCTGCTAAACGCGGGCTGCGAGATTGAACTTCCCCTGGCGCATGCTGAACCCGGCAGTGAAGTTCGCGTGGCGATTCGCGCGGGCGATATTCTCCTGGCCACCGAACCGCCGCATTTTCTCAGCGCGCGCAACATCCTGCCCGGCGCAATCGAATCGGTGGAAGCGCGCGGCGCGCTGGTGCAGCTCCGTGTGAAGGCTGGTGCAAACTTCATCGTCCACGTCACCCCAGGCGCGGTCCGCTCGCTCGATCTTTCGCCTGGCCAGCTTGTCTGGCTGGTGATCAAGACGCACTCCTGCCACCTGGTTCGCTAATCGCTTTTTGCGCTGGGAAGCTGACATAGGCCTGCTGCTGCGCCGCTGGTTTTACCGAGGCGCAAGCTCGTTTCACCGGCCGGCCGGCGCTTCGCGGCTCCCCGGTCTGATACCATGTTGTTTCGCTTCGTGAGGTTAGCTGTGCCCTCGAAAAAATCCAAGCGCCCACCCTCGCCCAAGCCCCTGCGCGCGCGCGGCCCGGCCCACGCCGGCTCCAAGTCCAAACCCGGCACCCGGCTTGAGGAAGTGCTGCAAAGTGCGGCAAACATTTTCTTCGCCAAGGGCTTTCACGCCACCTCGATCGAGGATGTCGCGCGCGACGTCGGCATGCTCAAGGGCTCTCTCTACTACTACATCAAATCCAAAGAGGATCTGCTGTTCCAGCTTTTGCTGGCGGGCATCGAGGACGGCGATTCCTACATCGCGCAGCATATTGATCTGCAAGGGGATCCGGTCGAACAGCTCGAACGCGCCGTCCGCGCGCAGATTGACTACATCATTCAGAACAAGGTGCCGTTCGGATTGTTCCTGCACGAATTCGATTCGCTTTCCGGCAAGCGCCAGCACAAATTGATTTCGGTGATGTCGCGCTACAACAACCGGTTTGTGGATCTGGTGAAACGCGGCCAGGAACAAGGCAATCTGATCGAGGGCGAGCCGTGGCTGATTGTCAATGGCATCCTCGGCATGTGCAACTGGCTCTATCGCTGGTACGACACCGACCACGTGTCCAGTCCCGAGCAGGTGAAGCAGGTGTTCCTGAACATGCTGCTTACTGGCCTGCGCAAGCCGTGATTCGCGGATAGAGCCGCAGAGTCGAATTTCTCATGCGCCCGCTTGCGGATTTTCGGCGGGTCGGGAACAATCTAAAGGAAAGAGCAATCGAGTGGTTCTGAGCGAAGAATGAATTCCAAAATTGTAAATTCCCTGGACGCGGCAATCGCGGATCTGTCGGATGGCGCGCGGATCATGTTCGGCGGCTTTGGGGGCGCCGGATTTCCGAACAATCTGATTCAGGCGTTGTCGCGCAAGGGCACCAAGGATATCACCGCGATCAGCAATAATTGCGGAACACGCGAAGGCGAGCTTGGCATCATGTTCAAGAATGGCCAGGTGCGGCATGTCATCTGCTCGTTCCCCGGCCCGCATGCCAATTATTTTCAGGAGCGTTTTGCAAAGGGTGAAGTTACCTGCGAACTGGTGCCGCAGGGAATTTTGTGCGAACGCATGCGTGCCGCAGCGGCGGGCTTGCTTGGATTTTACACCGCGGTGGGCGTGGGCACGGAAGTGGCCCTGGGCAAGGAAGAGCGCGTTCTCGAAGGCAAGCGCTGCATTCTGGAGATGCCGATTCACGCCGACTACGCGCTGATCAAGGCGCAAAAGGCGGATGAGTTGGGAAATCTTACTTATCGTCTTGCGGCGCGGAATTTCAATCCCATCATGGCCAAGGCGGCAAAATTCACGATTGTGGAAGTGGAGGAGATTGTTCCGGTTGGCGCGATTCCTCCTGAAGAGGTGATCACTCCGGCGATCTTCGTACACCGCATCGTGCAGGCCAAAGGCCTGCGCTTCGCAGGGTAAAATCCGGGATCGGGAAAATTTTATGAGCGAAAAAAACAGGCTGACACGGGAACAGATTGCGCAGCGCGCGGCGCAGGAATTGCCCGAAGGCGCGTACGTGAATCTCGGCTGGGGTATTCCCAACCTGATCGCGGATTATTTGCCACGGGGTTTGACGATTTACTTTCACAGCGAAAATGGCATCCTCGGCATGGGCCGCCGCGCGAAGCCCGGTGAGGAAGACTACGATCTGGTGGACGCGATGAAAGTTCCTGTGACGCTGATTCCCGGCGCCTCGATTTTTCACCAAGCCGATGCGCACCTGATGACCCGCGGCGGTCATCTGGATGTGGCCGTGCTCGGCGGCTTCCAGGTTTCCGAAAAAGGCGATCTGGCGAACTGGAAAATTCCCGGCTCCAAGGGCAGCGGTGGCATCGGCGGTGCGATGGACATCGCCTCCGGCTCAAAAAAACTGATCGTCTGCATGGAGCACAACACGAAAGAAGGCGCTCCAAAAATTGTGAAGCAATGCAATTATCCCCTGACGGGCCTGGGATGCGTGGACACGGTTGTTACCGACCTTGCGGTGATTGACGTCGCTGCCGAAGGTTTGGTGCTCCGCGAAGTGGCCCCCGGCTGGACGCCGGAAGAAGTGCAAGCGTGCACGGAGGCGCATCTGAGTGTTCGGCCCGGCGTGAGCGAGATGAAGCTGGCTTGAGGACTGCAGACAGATAGCAGCGAGCGGTTGAAAGATAACAGCGAGCAGCGAACAGATAACAGGAACCTAAGGCACCCCGCAACAATTTTCCGGCAGGTGATTCCTGCTCGCTGCTAGCTGTTATCTGTTCGCTGTTTCAGAGCCTCGCTGCCGTGCGCGCCACAATATGCCGATCCGGCGTGCGCATCACCAGCACCAGGCTGTCCGTCACGGGAACGCCGTCGCTTGGAACAGTGAATCTCATGGACCACTCATACCTCTGCGGCGATGGGTCCGCGACTACATCGAAAATCCCGGCAATTGGGCTCATCGTGAAATCGTGCACGGAAATTCCCCGCACAGGGCGCATATCCAGCCCGCGTTTCCAGTAAAAACTCAGGCGCAGCGTGCGGATCATCGCGTCGGTCAGAAAGACGCGTCCGCCAGTCGGCCGGAGCAGGGTGTCGCAGGGCCAGTCGAAGATATAAATGGAGAGCTCGAGTTGCTGAGGGAACGCGGTGACGATTTCGTTGCCGCGGCGGAAGAGTGTGCCGGAATTCGTGTCTTCGCGTTTCAGATTTTCGAAGAAAGTTGGCGCGCTCAAACGGCCCTTCACACGCAAACACGCGCCTCCTGGAATGGCGCCGTCGGTCTCCAGGAACACGCCGCCATCATAATTCCAGACGTTTTTATCGTGTTTGGGTTGCGCCGCAGCGGGTGGAAGCGCCGTGACAAGGGCGAGCATCCAGCAGGCGAAAGTCCGGATTGGCAACCGGCAAACCATAAGCACCTTCAGGACGCCTATAGTCTACGCCTTTCCGCCCCGCACGAAAACCGTAGGGCCCGCCTCCTGCTTGCCCTCGGAGAGGGAGACGGGCCGCGTCTGGTCTGCACCGGCTAAAGCCCGTGCTACTGTGGGGCGCGGATGAGAAATGTGAATTTGCCTACGGTGCAGACCTGACGGCCGGGTTTGTCTGGTTTGCAGGTGGCTCTACCGGCGCGCAGATCGGCGAAGGCCTGCACAAGTTCCTGCAGCACGGAAGGCGGAGCCACGGGAATATTGTGCGCGCCGAGGACCAATTTCACATGCGGCGCCAGATCCGCGAGCCGCTGAATGGATTTGGCGTACGCGTTGAAATCCGTCTCCGGGCGATACAGCCAGATCGGCGCGGGATAACACGTGTCGCCGGTAAAAAGCAGTTCGTTGGCGCGATCGTAAAGAGAGATCGCGTCGGGAGTGTGCCCGGGCGTAGCAAGAATTTCGATCGTGCGGCCGCCGAGATCAATGTTGTTGCCGTCATGGATATATCGGGTGATATACCACGGACGCGTGCGGTAAGACTTGGCGTCGAACCCTTGCGGAAGCTGGCCGCAGATTTCGCCGGGCGCGATCTCCTCTTGCGCGTCCTCGCGTGAGCCTTTGGCGTTGTGCTCCGTGAACGGAGTTTCCATGGAATAGATAGTGTGGAACTCCCAGTTGTCGCCAACATGATCGTCATGCGTGTGAGAGTTGAGGACGATGATCGGCAGTTGGGTCAGTTCGCGAACGACTTTCTTGATGTCGCTGATGCCCATGCCGGTGTCGAACAGCAGCGCCTTGCTCTGCCCGAGAATCAGATAGGAGATGACCTCTTCCGATTGATCCGGCTCGTAAATCGCGTAGACATCCGCCGCGACCCGATACACCTCAAACCACGCGTCGCTCACCTGCACCCGCTCCAGCGTCTTGTACTCGGGCCGCGGGAGTGGCTTGCACCAGTCCGGTTTTTCGTTTTGGTGGGCCTGAGAGGAAGACAGATCTAACACAGATGCCACAGAGGGCGGAGCACAGAGCACACAGAGAAGAGCACAACTTGCGAAGGCGGAGGGCAGGTTCATTTATCCTTGGGCGGCGGCAACGTCACGCCAGTTCGATCATAACCCGCCGGCCGACGATGGCCGCGGCTCGCTGCAAGCTCGAGAGCGTGATGTCGTCCTTCGCGCTAAGAATCCGGTCCACCTGGGTGCGGCTGGTTTTCAGCCGGGCGGCCATGCGATTCTTGGAATTTTTTTTCTTCTTCATCGCTTTGTCAAGTTGCCAGGCCACCGCTTCTTTGATCGCCTGCGCTTGCGCACGCTCGAAAATTCCCTCCTTCTCGAGGAAATCATCAACGCTCGAACCCATATTCTTTTTGCTCATTGCTCTAACTCCTGCCTTCGTTTCCTACGGGTGGGTCATGTCTTCGGGTTTGACGAGGGCGTCGAATTCCTCGGCGGTCAGGTGGCCGAGTTGCATGGCGGCTTCGCGGAGGCTGATGTGCTGCTGGTGCGCGGTTTTTGCGACTTTGGCGGCGTTGTCGTAACCGATGCGCGGCGCCAGCGCGGTGACCAGCATCAGGGAATTTTTTACGTAGTGGTCGATTTTCTTGCGGTCCAATTCGATGCCCGTGACGCAGTGCTCCACGAAGCTGTTCATCGCGTCGGCCAGCAATTCCACCGAGTGCAGATAGTTGAAAATCATCACCGGCTTGAACACGTTCAATTCAAAGTTGCCTTGCGAGCCAGCGAAACCGATGGCCGCATCGTTGCCCATCACCTGCACGGCCACCATGGTGACCGCTTCCGACTGCGTGGGATTCACCTTTCCGGGCATAATCGAAGAGCCGGGCTCGTTTTCCGGAATAATCAGCTCGCCCAGCCCGCAGCGCGGCCCAGAGGCGAGCCAGCGAATATCGTTGGCGATTTTCATCAGTGAAGCCGCAAGCGTTTTCAGCGCGCCGCTGGCAAACACGATTTCGTCGTGCGCCGAAAGACTGGCAAATTTATTCGGGTGCGAGCGGAATGGCAAACCCGTGAGCTCCGCAATTTTCTTCGCCGCGCGCTCCGCAAATTCGGGATGGGCATTCAAGCCGGTGCCGACTGCGGTGCCGCCAATCGCCAAGTCCATCAATCCATCCATGGCCATGGCAATGCGCGCGCCATCGCGCGACAGCAAACTGACCCAACCGGAAAATTCCTGCCCGACGGTGAGCGGCGTGGCGTCCTGCAAATGCGTGCGTCCGATTTTTACAACGTCCTTGAATTCCTTGGCCTTGGCATCAATCGCATCGCGCAGCTTGGCAACCGCCGGCAGCAGGCGTTTGGAAGTTTCGGTGGCGGCGGCGATGTGCATGGCCGCGGGAAACGTGTCGTTTGAGGACTGCGACATGTTGACGTCGTCATTCGGGTGAATCGGTTTTTTGCTGCCGATTTCGCCGCCGGCGATTTGAATGGCGCGATTGGAAATCACTTCGTTGACGTTCATGTTCGTCTGCGTGCCGCTGCCGGTCTGCCAGACGCGCAAAGGGAAGTGTTCGTTGAGCTTGCCGGAAATCACTTCGTCGGCGGCCTGCGTGATGAGATTGGCTTTTTCTTCGGAGAGCTTGCCGAGATCGCGATTCACCAATGCAGCGGCCTTTTTCAGCACGCCAAAAGCGCGAATCAACTCCGCGGGCATGGTGTCTTTCCCGATGGCGAAATGGATCAGCGAGCGGGCTGTTTGCGCTCCGTAGTAGCGGTCCATCGGCACGTCAATGCTGCCCATACTGTCCGATTCGGTGCGCGTGGGAACGGATTTGGCGAATTGCGTGGCTTCACTCATGGCGGTCTCCCGGGGAAAGAGGAATGAACGGATAGTGTAGCAGGAAGCGAGGTGGCCGGAGACCGGTTGGGACGTTGCTCGGTCGCCGATTTGGCGTTTCGCAGTGGCCGACCTTCAGAGTCCGCGTGAGAACTCGTCTTGACTGGTAATTTATACTGCGGGGGAGGCGAGGGGCGATGAGCAAATTTTTGGAATACCACCCGGATCAGGCGTATCTGTTGCCGCCGAGTGTACGGGATGTGCTGGGCGAAGGGCATTTGTGTTTTTTTCTGAGGCGCGTGATGGCCAGGATGAACCTGGACCGTTTTCGCGAGGACTATGGGAGCGAGGGCGGGCCGGCCTACGCGCCGGAGATGCTGGCGTCGGTGTGGCTGTATGCCTATGCGTTGGGGGTGACCAGTTCGCGGCGGCTGGAGCAGCGCATCCGCGAGGATTTGGCGTTTCGTTATTTAGCGGGTGGGGCGACGCCGGATCATTGGACGCTGAATGCATTTCGCCGCCGCCACGGGTGCGGGCTGAACGATTTATTCACGCAGGTAGTGGAGTTGGCGCGAGCCAGCGGGCTGGCGCGACTGGGGCATGTGGCCATCGATTCGACGCGCATTGCCGGAAACGCTTCGCGGAACCGAATCGACAGCGAGCAGGCGCTGCGTGACGAACGGGCACGCTTGCGGCGGGAGATTCGCCGCTGGCAGAAGCAGTGTGACGGGGAGGATCCGAACGAAGGAGCCGGGGTGCAGGTAAGTCGGGAAGCGCTTAGCGAGCTGGAGCGGCAGTTGGGAGAAATACCCGTGCGGCTGCAACGCCTGCAGAAAAGCGGGATGCAGAAGATTTCGCGGAGCGATCCGGACAGCCGGTTTTTGCGGGAGCGCGGTGGATTCGTGCTGGGTTATACCGGGACGCTGGCGGTGAGCGGGGATCATTTGATCGTCGCGCAGCGGGTGAGTCAGGAGACCAACGACAATGAAGCGCTGCTGCCGATGATCGATCAGGTGCAACGACGATGCGGCGAATGTCCGCAGCGAGTGAGCGCCGACAGCGGATTTTTCTCGCACGCCAACCTGGAAGCATTGGAAGAACGGAGCATCGACGGCTATGTGCCGGACAACAATATGGCGCGGGTGCTGAATCGCGGCGGTCGACTGCATCATCCTGCAAGGCACCCGGCGCATCAACGCATGCGACGGAAGCTACGCGACCCGGCAGGCCGGGCAGTCTATGCACGACGCAAGGCAATCGTGGAACCAGTGAACGGAGTGCTAAAAGAACAACGAGGAATGCGGCGCTTTCGGATGAAGGGCCTCGAAAAAGTCAAAGTGGAGTGGACCCTGGCGAGCATCGCCTACAACCTTACCCGCATCTGGCGCAGTAGCTAGCCATTGCGCGGCGCAAAGCAATCCTCACCCCGCGCCCTGCAAAGCAGAATCCGTCTTTTCCCAGCACCACGCCCGCCACAAAAATAAAAAACAGAGTCCTCACACGGACTCTGAAGTTCGGCCAGTACATTCAGGGGCAGCGGGAAAATGTCGGCGCGCCGACATCTAGAGTATTACTTTAAGGTTTAATAGTGGATAGCGTTCCGGTATTTGCATGTAGATTAACAGTGGAAGCGGCGAAATCCGCTGCGAAGTCCGTGACGTCCTGGCAATAGAGAAGTTAGTAGAAGTTCGGCGCAAGAATGGGGACCGTTTCAATATGGGAAAGTCGCGATCGTTCGAATGGATTTTCTGGTGAGAAAACGAATTTGAAACCGCCAGGTCTCCTTCCGGATGCTGGGCCGGACGGGTTCTATTGACACCGAATCGCCCCAAGCTTACTTTACGGTTCACCTCTCAGTGTTTCTTTTTCCCTTTCCAACAGTCTAGCGAGGTTTCGCGCGTGCACGCGCGGCGGCGCCAGAGCGCTTGTTCAGGCAAAACTCGCCTGGGCTGTTCCAGAAAGTCTTCACGTCGGAGCCTTACCGGCGATGATCTGGAGGGGAAGGTCGATGACCAATCCACGGGAGAGCAGAAAATTTCAAGCCTCCCAACTGGAAGTGCGCAATCAGTTTCTGATGCACATGAAAAAGCAGGTGTGGTGGAGCTTTGGCGTGGCGCTGGCGCTGTTAGCCATAATTGGCACTAGTTCGTTCATCGAGGTCAAGCGGTTGCGTGCGAACGACGGGATGGTGGATCACACACACCAGGTGATCTCTTCACTTCACAAGGTGCAAGCGCTGGTGACGGATGCGGAGACAGGACAGCGCGGGTATTTGATTACCGGCGACAAATTTTATTTGGAGCCCTACACCGCGGCACTGGGAAGCCTCGCAGCTGAACTTGCCGCGGAACGAGCTTTGATTGCGGACAATCCAGCACAGCAAAAGAACCAGCGGAATCTCGAACAATTGGCGACGGCACGGCTGGGGCAACTTCAATTGGTTTTAAATTTGCAGGAATCCAGGGGACTGGCGGGGGCTGAAGACGAAATTCTGCAAGGCCAAGGCCGGCACACAGATCAGGCGATCCGGGAAGAAGTTCTGGAGATGGAGGCGCATGAGAACAAACTTTTGCTGGAACGCGAGCAGCGGGCCGACCGGACGAGCCTGATCACCCGAAGCGTAATTGTGCTGGGTGGCCTGCTGGCGTTCAGTTTTGTCAGCGTGGCGCCGTTTCTGATCACCAGGGATATTGCCGGAAGCCGAGTGGCGAATGCCGCGTTACAGGACGCCAAGGAAAACCTGGAACAACGGGTGACCGAGCGCACAGCGGACCTGGTGTCCGCGAACGCGCAACTGCGACTGAGCCGCGAACAATTCGCGGTGACCCTGACCAGCATCGGCGACGGCGTGTTTACCACCGACGCGGAGCGCCTAACCGGCTGGACGCGTGAACAGGCGGAGCGCCAACCGCTGGTCTCGATTTTTCCAATTTTCAACGAAGAAACGCGGGAGCCGGTGAGCGATCCGGCGAAGAAGGTGCTGGAACTGGGGATTACCGTGGGGCTGGCGAATCACACGGTGCTGATCTCGAGAAACGGAAAAGAAACTCCCATTGCGGACAGCGGCGCGCCGATCCGCGATGCGGAAGGAAAAATGTTGGGCGTGGTGCTGGTTTTCCGCGATTGCACGATGGAACGGGAAAAAGAATCCGCGCTGCGTGAACGAGTGGCGCTGCGGGAACAACTCGCGCAAGTGGCGGATTCCGTGCTGGGGGCGATTTTTTCGTTCGTGCTAAGAAGCGACGGGTCCTGCTGCTTCCCCTATAGCAACGCGGCGATTGAAGAGGTTTACGGAATTTCGCCCGAACAGCTGGCCGTGGACGGCGCAAGTATTTTCAATCTCATCCACCCGGATGACCTTCCGGGCGTGCGCCAATACATCGAAGAGTGCGCAACCAGGCTGACTACGTGGTCCGGTGAATATCGCGTGAACCATGCGCGCAAGGGAGAAATCTGGGTGGAGGGGCGCGCGGTTCCGCAAAGGCTCGCGGACGGGAGCATTTTGTGGAACGGATTCCTGCAGGATTCCAGCGACCGCCGGCACATCGAACAGCAAGTCCGCGGCGGGGAAGCGCGACTCTCGGCGATCATCCATTCCGCGCTGAGCGGAGTGATCACCGTGGACGAGTCGCAGAACATTATTCTGTTCAATCCCGCGGCGGAGCGGATGTTCGGCTGCACGGAGGCCGAAGCCCTGGGGCGCCCGCTTGACCAGTTGATTCCGGAGCGTTATCGTGGCGGTCACAAGAAGCACATCCGGAAGTTTGGAGAAACCGAAATTGACGGCCGCATGATGGGCCAGCGCGAAGGCATTTACGGCGTGCGAAGAAATGGCGATGAATTTCCCGTGGAAGCGTCTATTTCTCACGTTGAATTTGGCGGGAAGCGCGTCTATACCGTGATCTTGCGGGACATCACCGAGGAAAAAAAGGCGGAAGAAGCGCTGAAACAACAGGCCAGTCTGTTGGACCTGGCGCCAGTGCTGGTGCGCGACCTGGAGAACCGCATCGTGTTCTGGAGCCGCGGCGCCGAGAAACTCTACGGTTTCACAAAAGAAGAAGCCTTTGGTCGCAACTCGCACGAACTATTATCCACGGAAGGTCCCTTGCCGATGGCCTACCTGGACCAACTGTTGCACACCAACGGCGTTTGGGAAGGAGAACTCCTGCAACACGGCCAAGGGCGGAGGCGCGGTCTATGTGGCCAGCCAGTGGGTAATCTATCGCGATGCTCTGGGGCACCCAGTGAGCATCCTGGAGGTGAATGCGGACATCACCGGGCGGCGGCACGCGGAAGAACTGCAAACGCGTTCGCAAAAGCTGGAAGCGTTGGGCACGCTGGCCGGCGGGATCGCGCACGATTTCAACAACATTCTGCTGGCGATCCACGGGAACGCGAACCTGGCGATGGCGGACTTGCCCGAGGAACACCCGGCACAGCAAAGCCTGGCCGAGATCCTGAAAGCGGGAACGCGCGCCAGCGAACTGGTGAAACGCATCCTGGGATTTAGCCGGCCGCAGGAGCAGAAGAAACAGGCGCTGCAACTTCAGCCGGTGATCGAGGAAGCTCTAAAACTGATTCGGGCCACGCTCCCGGCGCGCATCCGGTTCGACACACATTTTGCTCCCGCTGTGCCGCCGGCGAATGTGGATGCCGGGCAGGTCCACCAGGTGGTAGTGAACCTGGCCACGAATGCGGCGCATGCGATCGGCGAAAAAAACGGCACCATCGTGGTGCGGCTGGACGCGGTGATTGTCTCTGGCGAGGACACCCGCGGCACGGCGAACTTGCAGGAGGGTCCATACGTGCGGCTGTTTGTGAGTGATGACGGATGCGGTATGGACCGCGCAACGCTCAATCGCATTTTCGATCCCTTTTTTACGACCAAGAAGCAGGGTGAAGGCACGGGACTGGGTCTCTCCGTGGTGCACGGGATTGTCTCCAGCCAAAATGGCGCCATTTCCGTGACCAGCCATGTGGGAGAGGGAACAGCGTTCCATCTCTATTTTCCCGCGGCCACGGAAAAGCCGGAAATCAAAGTGGAGACGATTCCAGAAATTCCGCAGCAGCGCAGCGAGCACATCCTTTATGTGGATGATGAGGAAGCACTGGTGTTTCTGGCGACGCGGCTGCTGGAGCGCAACGGTTACCGGGTAACCGGATTCACGGACGCGATCAGCGCGCTGAAGGAGTTTCGCGCGAATCCGCAAGTCTATGACGTGGTGGTGACGGATCTTTCCATGCCGCGCATGTCCGGATTTGAGTTCACTGAAGAGGTGCACCGGATTCGCAAGGAAATTCCCGTGGTGCTTACCTCTGGCTATCTGCAGGCCGAGGATCAGCAGAAAGCGGAAAACTTGGGGATCCGCGAACTGATTCAGAAGCCGGCATCGGCCAATCTGCTGGCGGGCGCGCTGCAGCGAATTCTGGCGGAGCAGACGGCGCGAGTGCACGGCGCGCACTAAATGGAAATTTCAGCAGAGATTTCAGCAAGGCAGGATGCGAAGGAGTAACCGGCGGGGAAATGGGGAAGAAAAGCCCTGGCGCCACACGAATGAACCTGGCGATTAGTGGAGAACTCCATCGATTGGGATTTCCCAATGCAGAGTAGGTCTATTGGTACCAATAGTTTATGGGATCGGAAGGACATCCAGAGGCCGCATTTTGGCGGCCACCCGCAATTCCGCTGAGTGGCAGAGCCGCCGGAGAATTCTGGGCTGCCGCTGGTAACGTTTCGGTCAGTTATTACTCGGTTCAGCACACCCCGCTCGGCACCTTCTTGCCGAGCGAAAGGCTGGACGGCAAGCTAGCCGTACAGGTTCTAGTATTCCCGTAACTAGGGAAATTCTCGCTATAAGTAAGGTCGTCCAGGCAGCCAGTTTCGCGCGGCGCGAAGCTGGAAAAAGCACCAGCCGGGCGAAACGTGGGAATGGGCGCCTGTCGGGACGAAGGTCCCGCAAGAATTTGTGCTTCCGGGGAGAAGCCCTTTATGAGGAGTCCGAAGATGCTCAGCAAAAAGATGTCGATCTTGCTCATCGCCATTGCAGGTTGCGCGATGGCGGCCTGCAGTGGATTGAAGGCTACCTCAACGGGCGGGACGGGCGGCACAGGCGGAGGCAACGTTACGGCCACGATCGGCGGGCAGATCACCGGACTGCTTCAAGGCGCGAGCGTGATCCTGCAGAATAATGGCGGCGACGCGCTGACGGTCACGGCCAACGGAACGTTTACGTTCAAGACTCCGGTGACGGGGCCGACGGACGCGTACGCGGTCACGGTAAACGCTCAGCCCACGAATCCCAATGAACTTTGCACGGTGACCGGGGGAAGCGGCACGGCGAGTGCCAACGTCGATACGGTCTTGGTGAATTGTGTGGCATCTTTCACTGTCGGCGGCACGGTCACGGGACTTGTGGGAACTGGCTTCGCGTTGCAAAATTCCGATGGCACGATTCTGGAGACTCTGCCAATTTCCGCAGCCACTGGAAATGCGGCGTTCACCTTCAAGCAGCTGGTTCCTACGGGAAGCACCTACACGGTTGCGATTGCCACGCAACCAGGCAATCCGGCGCAGACATGCACGATTACCCCCGGTACTGGCAGCGGCATGGCGACGGCAAACGTTTCCTCTGTTGCGGTTACCTGCGCGGCGGTGACGTATAGCGTGGGTGGTACGGTGGTGGGAGTCGCGGGTGTAGCGCCAGGCAACGGGGAGATTGCGGATAACAGTTTTGTTCTCCAGAACGTTTTGGGAAATACGCTGATCATTCCGCGGAACGGCCCATTTACATTTGCCACGCCAGAGGCCCTCAACGACCAATTTGAAATCTCGGTTTTCCACGGACCCAGCACGCAAAATCAGGGTTGCACCCTGTGGGATTACAAAGGTGTTGTGACCACCAACATCACGAGCATCATCGTTGATTGCGGTCACAACGACTGGACGTGGATCGATGGTACGAACACGGCTGGAACCGTCATACCGGTCACGCCCCAATATGGGCAATTTCCTTCGACCGCGCCGACCACCATTCCCAATCCATTTACCAACACCCCCGGAGCACGTTATGGGGCGGCTGGTTGGACGGATCAGTTCGGGAGCCTCTATCTCTTCGGCGGCGACGGCTGGGAACTGACCGGAAAGAGCCCACCGGACTCCTTGAATGGAGCAATGAATGACCTCTGGGTCTGCGATATGTCTTGGGGATACTTTTGCCAGTGGCAGTTGGTTGGTGGCTACGACCCGACTGCCATCACCTTCAATGGCAAAGCCACCACTGTTGGTGCGGTTATCGTCGGAGGCGCACAACAAGTTAACGGCTATCCATATTCAGTACCCGCAGGCCGTCTGGGCGCGGCGACCTGGAAGGATACCGCTGGAAACTTCTGGATGTTTGGTGGTTCCGACGGCAACAATTTTATGAATGATCTGTGGGAATACAACCCCTCAGCCTTGAATCCCAGCACTTATACGACGAAGGAAGGTGCATGGGGCTTCGTGAGCGGTTCCTTCGCAGTGGATCAGCCCGGCATTTATCCGCCGAGCGTCAACGCGGCGCCTGGTGCCAGGACCAATGCTGTCACCTGGACAGATGCCTCTGGAAATTTCTGGCTCTTCGGCGGTTACGGCTATGACGGCCAAGCAGTCTCTGTGCTTGGATTCCTGAACGATCTTTGGGAATACACCGGCGGGAAATGGGTGTTCGTAGGTGGTTCCTCTGTTGCCAACCAAATCGGAGTCTACGGGAACCAAGGGACCGCGGACCCAGGCAACATCCCCGGCGGGCGCCAAGAGGCCGTGGGCTGGGCCGACGCGAGCGGAAATCTCTGGCTGTTTGGCGGAGAAGGCATGGATGATGTTGGCACTCCGAACGGCATCCTCAACGATCTTTGGGTTTACAACATATCGAGCAACGAATGGACTTGGGTGATGGGCGCTGAACCGGTAACCAACAGCACCCGCGCAAACCATAACGGAGTTTACCCCTCTCAACCCGTAATCGGTCCGGTGAATACCACGGGTGCCGCAAGCACCTGTGGCCTTCCCTCCGGGCTGACGGTCAACAGCCAGGTCCTTTGTTCCGCTGTGGATACTACGGGTGCGCTGCCTGGGTCCCGTTGGGGCGCAGCCGGCTGGATTGACGCAGCTGGGAATCTCTGGCTATTTGGCGGCTGGGGCCTCGATTCAAAGGCGACAAATGGCAATGGCGCCTTGGATGATCTCTGGGTCTATACACCGAATTCAACCGTTGGCCAGCCGGGTACTTGGGCTTGGGTCAAAGGATCGAACACCGGGAGCCAGAACGGCATTTATGGCGACAAGCTAATTCCTTACAAGACCTTTGAACAGTGGACTCCAGGCGGGCGCAGCAACGCGACCCACTGGATCGATACCCGCGGCCAGCTCTGGATGTTCGGTGGCGAGGGCTACGATTCCACCAGCACAACCGGAAACGGCTATCTAAACGACCTGTGGCGTTACTTGCCCTATAAGGACAACTAAGCATCCCCGGAAGGGCCAGGAACGATAGCGGCCCAACCGCAACTTTGACAACTCGATCGGCCCGGGGCTCAAACGAATCCCGGGCCGTTTACTTTTGGGACCATCCGAGGCGCCGCCAAGCCTTCATCAGTAATTCCTAAAATTTCATCGCGCGACACGCAACTTTTCCAAATGCCCTGGGTTGGGGCGGGGAAGACTGCGGGCGTGTCCTGGTGTCTCCGGATTTGGAGGCGCGCTGGGAGTGCGCCTGCGGTGGATACGGCTCCCCTCGCCAGGCCGGAGCAGCTAAATCACAACCTGGAGGAAGTTATGAGACGACTCATCGTGTCTTGGATGGGTGCGGCAGCGCTATTGGTGTCGGCAACGGCAGTCCGATCACAGGACCTGCTGGTGCCCGCCGGAACGCTTCTGCAATGCACCATGGAAGAACCAAACTTTTCATCGGCGACGGCGTCGGTGGGGGATCCGGTGTTATGCCACCTGAAAAGCTTTCAGGAGTTCGGAAAGACCGTGTTTCCTCGTGGAAGCATGCTTGCCGGGCACCTGGAGGCAGACAAGGACCCGGGCCACTTCGTAGGCAAGGGCTATCTTAAAATTACGTTTGACCGCGTCATCGTGCCGTCGGGAGACGTGCCGCTGCCGGCCAAGGTGATTCAAGCCAAGGGCTACAAAGTGGACAAAGAGGGGGACATCAAGGGCAACGGGCACGCAAAACGGGACGTGGCGGAATGGCTGTTTCCTCCGTTGTGGCCCTGGAAGGTGGTGATGCTTCCAGCGCGCGGTCCGCGGCCAACCATCAAGGGCGAGGAGCCGATGGAGCTTCGCCTAATGGACGACATCGTGGTGACGCGGGCCATGTCGGCCTCCGTGGCGGCGCCTAAATCGGCGTTGTCCGCATCCGCGGGCCACGTGGACCGGCCGCCTTATGCCTCACCGAATGAGCCGAAGCCCAGCTTGTATTCCAGCGAGGCGATGCGGCCAACGGCGATGCAGCAGGCGGCAATGACAGAAAAGCCGGCGAATGTTGCGGCGAACGAAAGCATTGTTCCCGCGGCGATGCAGGCGAACGTTGCGGCGCCCTCTACGGGATCCCCGGCGAGGCTGACCATGCTGGTGCTGAAGTCGAACCAGATGCTGGAAGTGACCAAGTACCGGATCGATGGCGGCCAGGTGAACTATCAGGATGTCCAGGGCCATACGGGTTCCGTGGACAACGACCAGATTGATTGGCGGCAAACAACCCAGATGACCTCGCAGGTGCGGTCCGTGGATTTGCCGGTGATTGCCCGGTCAACGAACTAGCTTGATTCGCAAATGAACGGTGGCTGCGCGCGTGGGGGTTTGCGGGCGACGCTGTGGGTGTGCACGAAGAGGGAGGTAATGAGGTAAGGAAGTAAGGACAAAGCGCGGAAAAGGATAACGCAGAGGCGCTGAGGGCGCGGAGGTTCGCCGAGCGGATTGCGGATCTAGCGAAGGCGGGATGGATAGAATGCCAGGCTGCCTTCGCGGTGGACGTGTGTGCGCGGACGGTCGGGAACAGGCCGGGCGGGGGTAACTGGCTGCGGGCAGGCCTTCCGCCTACGGCGGGATTGGGTTAAAGCCTCATGTATAATTGTAGGCAGGGGAATTCACCGAAAAGATGAGTGTGGTCCGGCAAAAAGGGAAAGCGTCGGCGGCAACGCGACGCAAGCGGCGGTTGCGCTTTTACCGCACACGTATGCGCGAGCTGCGCATGATCACCAAGGCACTGCTCTCCACGAAGCATCCGGTGCTGGCGCATGTGATTCCGATGCGGCGCTGCAACCTGGATTGCGGCTACTGCAACGAATACGACGATGTTTCGAAGCCCGTGCCCCTGGAAGAGATGAAGCGGCGGCTGGATATTCTGGCCGGGATGGGGACCTCCATCATCACCATCAGTGGCGGTGAGCCCTTGATGCATCCCGAACTGGATGATGTGATCCGGCAGATCCGCAAGCTGGGCATGATCGCCGGGATGATCACCAACGGTTTTTTCCTGAACAAGGAACGCATTGAGCGCCTGAACGCCGCGGGGCTGGAGCACCTGCAGATCAGCATTGATAATGCCGCGCCGGATGAAGTATCGAAGAAGAGCCTGAAATCGCTGGATGGGCGCCTGGAAATGCTTTCGGAATGGGCGGAGTTCCAGGTGAACATCAATTCGGTGCTGGGCAGCGGCGTGAAGAATTCGGAGGACGCGCTGACGATCGCGCATCGCGCGTTGGAGTTGGGGTTTACAAGCACGGTGGGCATCATTCACGACCACGATGGGCAACTGAAGCCCCTGGCCGCGCGCGATCAGCAGATTTTTGAAGAGATTATGACCCTGGGGAAGCGGTCTTATTCGCGGTTCAACGAGTTTCAACACAATGTTGCGCGCGCCAGGGAGCACGACTGGAAGTGCCGCGCGGGTTCGCGCTATTTATACATCTGCGAGGATGGGCTTGTGCACTGGTGTTCGCAGCAGCGCGGATATCCGGGGGTTCCGCTCGGAGATTACACGGCGGAGATTCGGCACCGGGAATATCTGACGCACAAGGGTTGCGCGCCGCGGTGCACGGTCAGTTGTGTACAACAGGTGGGCATCCTGGACAACTGGCGCTCGCCCCAGAATTTGCATCCAATGCCAGCAGTGGCGGCGCAGAAAGGCGATCTGGTCCAGATTGCCAAACAGGGGAGCTAGCGAAGAAATGAAGTAAAGAAGGAACGAGTTAAAGAAGTAAGGAAAGAAGAGGGGGGCGCGGCAGGGGCTGCGCCCTTTTGCTTGTACGCCGTGCATGTTCGGCAGCTTGCGGGTGAAAGTCCCGTCCCAACCTGATGGAGGTGAAGGGTAGCGAAGCGCAAGGGCGTCACCGTGAGGTGAGGTCTAAAGGAAGCGTGGAGCAAAGATACGGGCCGATGGACAAGAACCGGATTTGAGGCCTACGGCGCCGGACGAGCGAGCAAGTGATCGCGAAGTCCGTATCCATCAAGGACGCTGGTGGTAAATCCGGCGGTCGCGTATCGAAAGCAGTCGAGCTTATCGCGGGAGATCTGCTGCACGTCTCGGATTCGTGACTGAGGGTGAAGCAATTCACTCTGACCCTGTAGCAGAAGTCAGCAGCGGGCGTAGTACTCACGGAAGTGAGGAAGGCCCAAACAGTGAGAGCGAGTAGTAGAACGTCGAACTCACGGGTGGCACTGCGCCAGCCAATCAGCTTCGGCTGAGTTTTGCAGGTTCAGAAGACGGTGAAGCCGAAACGGAAACCTGCAGAGCGGCGAAGCCCTTGTGGCGAACGACGACTCGAACCTCCGGCCCGCAAGGGCTCAACTTGCTGAACCGCCGTATGCGGACCCGCTTGTACGGTGGTGTGGGAGGGGCGAGCAGGTGACTGCTCCCCCTATCCCGATTTTGGAGTTGCGCGCTTAGAACAGGGGAGGGCAGAGCGGGTTGACGCTGGGCGGCGGGTTTAAAACAATGAGAGCATGGCCCCGGCTGCGATTGAGATTGAAAATCTCTCGAAAGAATATCCCTGCGGGTTTCTGCATTTAAAAAGGAAGAAATCTCTGGAAGACCTGACCATGCGGGTGGAGGATGGCGAGGTCTTCGGATTCCTGGGGCCGAATGGGGCGGGGAAGTCCACGACGATCAAGCTGCTGATGCGGCTGATCTTTCCCACCTCTGGCAGCGCGCGAATTCTGGGCAAGTCCATTGATGATGTCGCCATGCATGGTTCGGTCGGTTACCTGCCCGAGCAGCCCTATTTTTACGACTACCTGACGGCTTATGAAGTACTCGATTATTTCGCAAGGTTCCACTGGCTGACGGCCAGCGACCGCCGCGCGCGAGTGGAAACCATGTTGAAAAGAGTAGGTCTCGACACCGCGAAAAAAATCCAGTTGCGAAAATATTCTAAGGGAATGCTGCAGCGCGTGGGGCTGGCGCAAGCGATCCTGCACCAGCCGAAAGTGGTGGTGCTGGATGAACCAATGTCCGGGCTGGACCCGCTGGGGCGCCGCGAGGTGCGCGACATTATTCTGGAACTGAAGCGCGAAGGCCGCACGGTGCTTTTCTCCACGCACGTGCTATCCGACGCGGAAATGCTGTGCGACCGCGTGGGAGTGATCGTAGGCGGAAAATTGCGCGGAATCGGCGCGCCGCGCGAACTGGTGGACATTCAGGCGCAGGGGATGGAGATCCTGTTTGAACTAGCAGGAGAGCTGCCGCACCTGGCGTTGCTTTCCAATGCCATGCGGACAGGCGACCGCTTTCGCGTGCAATTGCCGGAAGAGGATTTATATGCGGCGCTGGAAGGATTGAAGGGCGCGGGAGCGCGTATTTTGTCCGTGGCGCAGATCAAACCAACGCTGGAGGAATTTTTCATGAATCTGGTGGAGGCCGATCGCGCGCAGGCGAGCGCCGTTGAGGTCAGCGGGAAATGAGGAATATCCGCGCCGTAGCGGCGAACACATTCCGGGAAGCGGTCCGCGACCGGGTTCTCTATAACCTGGTGTTCTTTGCGCTGCTGATGATGGCCGCGGCCATTCTGGTGGGGCAAGTGTCCATCGGCATCGAGCAGGATGTGATCGTCAGCCTGGGACTTTCGGCGATTTCGGTGGTGGGAATTTTTATTGCGATATTTCTTGGCGTGGCGCTGGTGTCCAAAGAGATGGACAAGCGCACTTTGTACGCGCTGCTGGCCAAGCCCGTGCACCGCTGGGAATTTCTGCTGGGGAAATTCTTGGGGCTGGTGATGACACTGACGGTGAACACGGCGGCCATGGCCGTGGGTCTCTACGCGGCGCTGTGGAGCGTGAAGCAACCGTTGGCGCCGGCGGACGCTTACATCCTGGTCGCCGTCTATTTGATCTTGCTGAAGCTTGCACTGATCGTGGCCCTGGCACTGCTTTTTTCCTGTTTCACTTCGCCGTTTCTGGCAATCCTTTTCACCGCGGGGTTGTATGTCGCGGGATTATTCGCGCCGGATCTGCGAGCGGTTCAAGCGGTGGGGCTGGATCCCTCGGCTTTGCAGATGATGCGCGGGATTTCTTACCTTTTGCCGAATTTTCAGAACTTCAACGTGATGGCCGCGGTGGTGCATGGGCACGTCGTTCCCGCAGTGTTTGTGCGGGATGCCACGGTGTACGCGGCGCTTTATAGCGCCATCGTGCTTGCGGCGGCGGCCGTGGTGTTCTCCCGGCGGAATCTGAAATGAATCGCAGGGCCATCGCGGGAGCAATTCTCGGCGCGGCGATGGTTGCGGGATTTGTGTGCGTGTGGAGGCTCCAACAAAAAATCGACAGCGAAAGAAACTCGGCGCAATTGGAAAAAGAGGAGCTGACGCTTCGTTCACCCGGAGTGATGAAAAAATTGAGCCTGGAATATGCGCCCCTGATGGGAGCGATTTATTGGACCCGCGTGGTGCAGTATTACGGGGAAAAGCACCGCCTGCACGATCAGAATCTGGAATTGTTGTGGCCCCTGCTGGACATTACCACCACGCTGGATGCGCACCTGATTGTCGCGTACCGCTTTGGCGCGATTTTTCTGAGCGACAGCCCCCCGCGCGGCGCGGGTGAGCCGGACCAGGCCGTGGTGCTGCTGGAGCGCGGGATGAAAGCCAACACGGGATACTGGAGGCTTTACCAGGACCTCGGCAACGTCTATTACTTCGACAAACGTGATTACGCGAAGGCGTCGCAGGCGTTTGAAGCCGGCAGCAAATTTCCGGGCGCCCCGCCTTTTATGAAGATCATGGCGGCAAAAATTGCGGCGGAAGGGGAATCACTGGAGACGTCTTACGCGCTTTGGCTGGATATTTACCAGACCGCGTCGGAAAAGGACATTCGCAAGAACGCCGAAGACCATTTGAAACTGGTGAAGGCCGAGATGGATTTGCGGCAACTCGAAAAGCTTGCGGATGAGTTCGAGAAAAAGTTACGGCGGCGGCCAACTCGCCTCAACGAGCTTGTGGAATCAGGTTTCTTGCCGGGCCTGTCGAAGGACCCGGACGGATATCCATACCTCCTGGGCGAAACGGGCAAGGCGGAGATCCATCCGCAAAGTCCGCTGCATGAAGACTGGCTCAAAGAAAAATTGTTCGTCCATCAATCGAACTGACCGCGCCAGACCGTGATTACTCCGGGATGCAAAGCAGCGTCATGTGCGGATCGATGACCAATTTGTGCGGCTCGGTGGCGGATTTGAAGGTGAAAGACGTTTCTGCTCCAGTAGCCGTCACGGTACCCAGATAGACCGTGTGGCCAACCCCCGTGTTGGCATAGATCGGCACCGGCGCAAGAAAATAATCCGGCACGCCGCTTTGCAGAATTTTCCCGCGAATCTGAAAACCGCTCTCCGTGCGTTTGGACGTGAACTGAACTTTGTAATGGGGGATGCCGGTCCCGCGCACGTACTCGGCGAAAAACCATTCCATGGAGCGGCCGCCCTCCATGTCCATGCCGTGAGTCATCACCGCTTCCACCTCGTGCTGGAGGTCCGCAGTCGTCAAGGCGGTGCGGGCATACTTAGTCGCCAGCGTCCGCAACAGCGCGGTAAAACGAGCGTCCGGATCTTTGCCATGTGCCGTGGCAGGCTGGCGAAGCATTTCGCGCAACATGTGCATAATCCAGGTGCCCTTGGCATAGATCACCACGTTGTAGCCGTCTGGCGATCGCGAAGAACTGAGCCGCGTGCCGGCAACGACTGGTCCGATTTCTCCCGGCGGGCGATCCTCGCCTTCTGATTTGGTGACCAGACGCTTGCGGTAGCGATCCAGCCAGTTGTTCAGCGTGTGGTCCGGAGATTTTTGGGAGTCGGCGAAAAGCAGCGCGAGATATTCGGCGATGGACTCGTTAATCCACTGATCCCGGTAAGAAGACCAGCCAACCACATTTCCCCACCACTGATGGGCGACCTCGTGGAACGGAACCACATCATTGAAAAACGAGCGGCCCGCCGTGGAAAGTCCCGCACGCGATTGCGCCTCTTCCGGCAAAAAAGAAAACGTGGAGAGATAGAGAAGCCCGGGCCAACCCTGTCCGAAAGCGCCGGGAATCTGCGAGACCTCGAGACTCCGGTAAGGAAACGGCCCGGAGTACGTTTCATGAAAGTGAATGGAGGAATCGATCTGGTGCGCCAGTTGCTTTAATACGGCTGACGGGCTGGGTGGAAGTTGCGGCAGGGGGACATCACCCGGCGGCCTTCCGAGGAGCGAATTCGGCGACGGCGGCTCGGCCGGGGGTGAACTCGATAAAAGCGCGCGCAAGCCTTCCTCAAGCTGCTTGTTCGCGTAGACGTCGATGACGTAATGATCGGAAACGACGGCCGTGCTGGCGTACTCGCCGAGATTGAAGCCGGTCTGGGTGACTGGAACCTCGGTGGTCCATGTGGCCACACGAGTATCGCCGGCTTCGTGCTCTTCGGATTTGACCCCAGTGGCAACCAGGCGCAAACGTTTTGGCCAGTGGAAGGTCAAAGCATAACGGGCGAATTCGGAGGTGTCGCCATAGTGCGGATACCAACTGTCCCGCGCCGCGACGAATAACACGCTATTGCCCGCGTCTTCGATAACATTGCCGCTATAACGAAAATTCAGAGTGAATTCTGAGCCCGCTGCCATCACCTTTGGAAGTAAAACCACCAGTGTGTCTCGCCCGCGGGTGTTGATCTCCTGCTGGGTTAATCCTTCGTTTTGAAAATAGGGAAGCTCTTCGTCGTTCGGCCCGGCGACCCCGGCAACTTTCAGGGAGCGGGAAAGCTCCACTTCCAGGAAACGTTGCGAGCCCGCCAGAGCGCGAAAGTCAATTGCTGCGCTGCCCTCCAGCGAATTATCCGCGTGGATGACGGTGTCAACGCGGTAGCGCAAGGCGTTGAACGGTTCCGGCAAGGGTGTGTCTCCCGGCATTTCGTAGGAAACCCAGACGTCATAAAAAGTGGCTTTTTCCACGGTGCGCGGCTGGCCGATCATGAAATCTTCCTTGCGCGTCTGATCCAGCAGGATGTCGAACGGTCCGGTGACGGAGCCGTCCAGACCGGCGTGGAAAAAATGCGGCAAGCTGGGCGAAAATTTTTCCGCAAGGATACGCAGCGAGTGCGAAGTGTTCAGGCGCTCCAGGCTGCCTTGCCACAGGGCAGTGAACTGGTCGTTGATCTCAGGAATCAGGCCGGCGCGCTGTAACTCGCGGAGGAGTTGCTGGTCGGTGTCGTCGGTGAAGCGAACATAGACAGAGAGAAATTGCTCGTCGAGCACAGGGGCGCCCAGAAAGCGCGCGAGTTGCTGTTTCTCAACGGGATCGCGCGGCAGGGCCAGCACGTGGCCGATGCCATTGAAGACGAAGCCGGTGACATGGCCTTCGAACGGGCGGAAGAAGGCAATCTTGCCGTCCTGGAAGGAGAGCACCGCGTCGCCCTGGCGAACTTCCACGCGGTCCTTGCTGGTTACGGTGTAAACGTGCTCGGAATCGAGTTGCAACTTGTTGAGGGTGGAGAGGATCTCCCGTGGGGAAGAGTCCGATGCGCGGCACAGCGCGGGCAGAAGACAAGCGAAGGCGAGCAGAACCCGGAAAAACCTCATGAGACGAGTGTAGACACATTCGGCATCGTGGAACAAGGCGGCGAAGCGCCACACGTTTCGGGGAACTAAAATAAGGGCATGCCCCGGAAGCCAAATTTCCTGAGGATTGCGGCGATGCTGGCCTGCGCATCGCTGTTTGCTGGTGCCGCGCGGGCCGACAAGATCGTCCTGAAAAATGGCCGGAAGATTATTGCGGCCAATGTGGTGGAAGTTGGCGACCAGGTGCGCTACGAGACTTCCGCGGGCGAGATGGCTCTGCCGAAATCCATCGTGGACCACATCGAAAAAGGCGGGTTGACGCCAATGATGGGTTCGCCGGCTGAAGCCGCGGCCAGCCTGGGCCTGGAGCCTCCGGAACTTGCGCCTACAGCGGATGCCGCGGAGATTGACCAGAAGGCCGTGCACGACGGGTTGGTGGACCGCAACTACATCGCGCAACTGGAGAGCGACACACGCACCGGCGGCGCGGCGGCGAATCAGGCGGCAGCGCGCGCGCATCATGCCGCCGCACAATTCGAATTGGGCAAAGGCGACCTTGCGACGGCGCTGACCGATGCGCGGACCGCGCTGACCTACCTTCCGGATGAGGCGACGCTTTTGATGAATGTGGCGTACCTGCATTTGCGGCAGAGCGAGTTCAAGCAGGCGCTGGAATATCTGGATCGCGCAAAACGCGTCGCGCCCCAGAACGCCGATGTTTACAAACTGGAAGGCTGGGCCTACTACGGGATGAATCGGCCGGACCAGGCCGTTGCGGACTGGAAAAAATCACTCGCGCTGCGGCCGGATTCTGAAACGCAGCGGGCGCTGGATAAAGCGCAGCGCGACAAAGCCGAGGAAGAAAATTACAAAGAGAACGAAAGCGCGCATTTCCAGTTGAAGTATAACGGCGCGGCGCAGCCGGAACTTGCGCGCGAGGTGCTGCATGTTCTGGAAGCGCATTACCAGCAGATCGAATCGGAGCTGAACTATTCACCGCCGGATCAGATCGGGGTGGTGCTCTACACACAGCAGAGTTTCGCTGATATCACCCGGGCTCCGGGCTGGGTGGGAGCGCTGAATGATGGAAGGATCCGCGTGCCCGTCCAGGGATTGACGGGAGTGGATTCGGAACTATCGCGCGTCCTGCTCCACGAACTGACCCACAGTTTCATTCAGCAGAAGACTCACGGACGCGCGCCGACATGGATTCAGGAGGGCGTGGCGCAGTGGATGGAAGGAAAACGCAGCGAAGAAAGCGCGGGGGTGTTGGCGCAGGTGTTTGACGCGGGGCAGGCCGCTCCACTGGGGCAGTTGGAGGGATCGTGGATGGCATTGCCGGGAGATATGGCGCGGTATGCCTACGCGTGGGCGCTGGCCAACGTGGAATACATCGTGCAGACGCAGGGCATGGGAGATATTGAACGAATCCTGGATCGACTGGCGGCGGGAAGTTCCACGGAGCAGGCGCTGCGCGATGTGCTGCACGACGATTACGCGGATTTGATGCATTCGACCGCTGATTATTTGAAGAAGAATTACGGGCGCTGAAGGAAGCAGTCTGCGCTCTCGCTTAGTGCTTTGGCGCTGCGTCCACCAGTGTCTCGAGCAGCGTGGCGTCCACGTTTCTGCGGTCACCTTCTTCCAAATGAACGGGAATTTCTGGCGCCTCGAAGGCTCGAAAGAAAACCCTCATCCAGTCAGTTCAGTTATGTAAAATATTAACTATAGGTATATGACATTTCTCGGCGCTGATATAGGATTCGGCAAGCGATCTGCCGAGAACAGGTTTGCCGATGGCCGGAAAGAAGAAGCTCCCGCCTGCGCCAAAATGTGAATGTGACTGCGTGCGATGCGATATCGAGCCCATTGTGGCAAGGCGCCCAAATGCGGATGGGGCAAGAGGAGCGGCGGAGCGGCACCTAGTCCCCAAAAGCGCAAGCGTCCGAGGTGACTAGCATGGACTTCTTGTTTTCTTCCTTGCAGACCCACTCGATAAAAAATATCTCGAACTCATGTTGGGTGTAAATGCCCTTATGAATCAGAAGCGTGTTCATGGCATAAACGGTGGCCATAAAGCGCTCTTCGCGGCTGGTTTTTTTCAGAGCTTCTTCGTAAGACATCGAGCACCTCTTCTACAGGCTCGGACAAGCAAAGTGCTTGGACCCCGATTTTACACTCGCCTGTCGTGGCTTTGTCGTTCGATTCTCAGCAAGACGTCAGCAACGAAGCCAGGAGCGCGGCGCGCTGAGGCATCGCGTTGATCACGACGTGCTCGTGGATGGCGTGAGCTCCGTCGCCGACTGCGCCCATACCGTCGAGGGTGGGGACGCCCAGGGCGGCGGTGAAATTGCCGTCGGAGCCGCCTCCGGCCGCGGCTTCGCCGAGGGGAAGGCCGAGCGTTTTGGCGATGGATTTGGCGCGGGCGAAGACGGCGGCGCTGTGCTTGCGTTCGAAGGGTGGCCGGTCGAAGCCGCCGTGCAATTCGAGTTTTGCGCCGCGGTGCAGGGGCTTCAGCGAATGCAAACGCTTTTCGAGGGCGCGCATATCGGCTTGGCGCCAGGCGCGGAGATCGAGTGTGGCTTCGGCGCGGTCTGCGACCACGTTGGCGCGCGAGCCGCCGGAAACCACGTCGGCATTGATGGTGATGCCACGGCGAAGGTCGTTCCATTTCTCAATACGCGTAATCTGCGCGGCCAGTTCGTGTATGGCGTTGATGCCTTTTTCGGGGGCTAGCCCTGCGTGCGACGCGCGGCCATGAACGATCAGTTGGGCCTCGCCGACGCCCTTGCGCGAAGTCTTCACAAGACCACGTGGGCCGAGCGCGGGCTCCAGGACGAATACCGCGTCGCTGTGCCGGGCTTCTTCCTCGACGAGCGTTCGGGAAGTGCCGCTGCCGATTTCTTCGTCGGAGGTCCACAGAAATACCAGGCGCTTTTCGACGGGCCCGCGCAATCCGCGCAGTGCGTCCAGTGCGAATAGCGCCTGCACGATGCCAGCCTTCATGTCGAAGGTGCCGGGGCCATAGGCTTTTCCGCCCGCCACACGGAATGGCATTTTGGCGAGTGTGCCGCTGGGGTAGACGGTGTCGTAATGGCCTAGCACGAGCAGTTGCGATTTCGCGCGTTTGGACGGTGGATTCCACACCACGCGAAGATGATTGCCGCGCTGTTCCTGCTTGAGGATCTCCACGATCGCGCCGCGCTGCAGCCACAATTCGGCGAGGAATTCGCAGCAGCGGTCGGTCGGCTCTTTCTCCAGACTGGGCGACTCTCGCAAAGTCAATTCGCGGAGCGTTTCGAGCATTTGCGGGAGTTGTTTGCGCAGGAACGGCAGATAGGGAAGTGACGGCATGGCGGGGGAATGGTAGCACGGGGAAACAGGTTGTTTGGTGACGGGGAACAGAGAGAAGAGAGGCTGCGCGATTGATCGTAAGAGCCCACCCTTAGACACCAAGGGTGGGGCACCCTCAAGTTCATTTGGTCCATCGGACAGAAGGGAAAAAACTGCGAGATTTGGCGAGTGCGGGCGGGAAAATGATAAGCTGCCGAGTGGACAAAAACCGCTTATAATAAGAGGTTTGCAAGCAGAGGGAGGGAACTATTCCTTTAACCACGAGCGACACAGGAGTTGGCAAGCAACTCGACATCAACGAGATCCAGAAATTTTTGCCGCATCGCTATCCCTTTCTGCTGATCGACAAGGTGGTCGAGATGGAGCGCTACAAGCGCATCGTGGCGATCAAGAGCGTCACGATCAACGAAGGATTTTTCCAGGGACATTTCCCAGGCAAACCGGTGATGCCGGGGGTGCTGATTCTGGAGTCCATGGCGCAGGCCGGCGGCCTGCTGTTGCTGCAGGAAATTCCGGACCGCGAAAAGAAATTGCTGTACCTGGCTTCGATGAGCGACGTGAAATTCCGTCGCCCGGTGGTGCCCGGAGATCAACTGCGCATTGAAGTGAACATCGTCACGTGGAAAGGCGATCTCTGCAAGATTGAAGCGAAGGCGTTCGTGGAAGGGAATCTTGCCACGGAAGCGAAGATGCTCTGCGTGATGGCCGACCGGGAAGAGCCTGCAAACTCGTAAATGGGAATTGGCGTGCAAATACACCCGCAGGCGATGGTTTCGCCGGAGGCGAAGCTTGGTGCGAACGTTCGCATCGCGGCGTACGCGGTAATCGGCGCGGGCGTGGAGTTGGGAGACGGCTGCGAGGTGCAGGAGCACGCCGTGGTGCGGGGTCCTTCGAAATTTGGCGCTGGAAACGTGTTTCACCCGTTCTGCGTGATTGGCGGCGACCCGCAGGACTACACCTTTGGCGGCGAGCGCGTGGAACTCGAAGTTGGCAGTGAAAATATTTTTCGCGAACACGTGACCATCAGCCGGGGCACAGCCAAGGGTGGCGGCGTCACAAAAATTGGTGACAAGAATTTCTTCCTGGCCTATTCGCATGTGGGGCACGACTGCCAGATCGGTAACGGAACCTTGTTCGTGAACGGCGCGACGCTAGCGGGACATGTGACCGTGCAGGACTACGTGACGCTAGGCGCGTTTTCCCCTGTGCACCAGTTCTGCCGCTTGGGTCGCTACGCTTATATCGGCGCCGCGACGGTGATCACACAAGATGTGCCACCGTTTTCGCTGATCGTTACGGAGCGCGAAACGCGCTGCTTTGGACCGAACACCATCGGCCTGGAGCGCAAGGGATTCTCCGCCGAACGGATCAATCTGTTGCAAAAGGCATTTCGCCTGTTGACGCGCTCAAAGAAAAACACTTCGCAAGCGCTGGAGGAGTTGCGCGAAACTCAGTCCAGCTCCGACGATGTGAAGGAACTGGTGGAATTTGTAGAGAAGGCCGAACGCGGCATCGTGAAGTAAGCGAAATTTCATGCCAGAAACAACGCCAAGCGCCGCCGGCTGGGGACTGATCGCAGGAAATGGCCGATTTCCTTTTCTGGTGTTGGAGGGCGCGCGCAGCCAGGGCATTGAAATGGCGGTGATCGCGCTGAAGGAAGAAGCTTCGCCGGAGCTGGAAAAAACGGCGAAGCGGCTGCATTGGGTGAGCCTGGGCGAATTGAGCAAAGCGATCGAGTTGATGCAGCAGGAAGGCGTGAAGCGCGCCGTGATGGCCGGCCAGGTGAAGCACAGCAAAATTTTCAGTTCCATTCGCCCGGACTGGAAGCTGGCCAAGCTGCTGCTGGCGCTGCCGCGGAAAAATACGGATTCGCTGATCGGCGCGGTGGCCAAAGTATTGGAAGAGGAAGGCATTCAACTGGTTGACTCCACAATGTTTCTGAAGCCGCTGCTGCCCGAAGCGGGCGTGCTTACCAAGCGCGCGCCGAACGAGCAGGAAGCCGCGGATATCGAATACGGTTTGGGAATCGCGCGGCACATTGCGTCCAAAGACATCGGGCAGACTGTGGTGGTGGCGGACCGCGCCTGCGTGGCCGTGGAAGCGATGGAAGGAACCGACGAAACGATTGCGCGGGCCGCGCGCTTCGCCAACGGCAAGCCGCTGGTGGTTGTGAAAGTCAGCAAGCCGCGGCAGGACATGCGCTTCGATGTACCCGTGGTCGGATTACCGACGGTCGAATCCATGAAACTGGCCGGGGCCACCGCGCTGGCCATTGACGCAAACCGCACGCTCCTCTTCGACCGGGCCCAACTGATCGCCATGGCGGATGCCGCAGGAATTGCCGTGCAAGCGGTTGCTCCCCTGCAGGCCGCGGAACTAACTGGTGACTCCCCGGGAATGAAGAAGAGATGAGCACGCGTACGGGTGTGGGCGGGGAGCACAAAAAGACTCGCGTCGCCGTTGTCGGTGCGGGCGAGTTCGGCCGAAATCACGCACGTGTCTATCGTGAGATGGACGCAGTTGAGTTGATTGGCGTCATGGACCGGGATGCCGCGCGCGCCACAAAGCTTGCGCAAGAATTTGGGGTTCACGCGTTCCAAGCATTAGAGGAATTGCAGGGCAAAGTGGACGCTGCCAGTGTGGCTGTGCCCACGGTGGCGCATGCCGAAGTTGGCTGTACCTTGCTGGCGTTGGGTGTGGACATCTTGGCAGAAAAGCCAATGGCCGCCACGTTGGCGGAAGCGGACACTCTGTTGGATGCGGCGCGGAAGCACCAGCGGATCCTGCAGGTGGGCCACGTGGAGCGGTTCAATCCCGCGGTGATCGCGGTGGAACCGATCGTAAACCGCCCGCTGTTTTTTGAAGTGCACCGGCTGGGCGTTTTTACGCCGCGCAGCCTGGACGTGGAAGTGATCTACGATCTGATGATTCACGATCTGGATATTTTGCTGGCACTGGTGAATGAACCGGTAACGGAAGTGAAAGCAGTGGGCATCCCGGTGTTGACGGACAAGGTGGACATTGCGCACGCGCGGCTGGAATTTGCCGGCGGCGCGGTGGCCAACGTAACCGCAAGCCGCGTTTCCACGGAGCGTGTGCGAAAAATGAGATTTTTCCAGCAGCACGAATATATTTCGCTGGACTACGCGCGGCGCGACGCATTGCGCGTGGGCGTCCGGAAGGGCGGGCCGGAGCCGGAATTTGGATTTGAGAAACTGCCTGCGCCCACGACTGAACCGCTGCGCGCCGAACTGGATGCCTTCGTGGAAGCTGTGCGTACGCGCGTGGCGCCCAAAACTGACGGGGTCGCCGGGCGCGCGGCGCTGGAATTGGCCAGCCGCGTTATGCAAAGCATCCGGGAGCACGATGAGCGCGTCCAACCTGTTACCAAAGGGCCTGCTGCCCAAAGCTTTTCGGGCCAATTTAGACCATGATCCCCAGAATCCTAGTCCCCGAAGGCGCGCGTTTATCCGCTCAAGATGTCGTCGCCTCCACACGCCGCAGGCCCACCAACCTGGACGAGCGCACGCTGGTGCCTTCCTCGCTTCCCATTGTGCAGCTCGATGGGAAGAGCACCATCCCGACGAACTTGCCGCTGGATGCGATTGCCACACGCGTGGTGGTGCCGCGCGATATCAATGTCGAGCTGGTGCAGCGAGAGGAACAATCTGCTCTGCCGCCGCAGCCGACGGAGATGGACGAGCGCATCACGATTCCCGTGGGCGTTGTTCCACCGGAAGAGTTTCAGGAACTGCCGCCGATTTCGGAAGAGCTGGTCGAGCCGAACGTTATTTCCACGGGCGAAGTTTCCTTTCTGCCGCCCGAGGAACGCGATTATCGCGGGCGGCAGGAACGCACACAAACCCTTGTTTTTACGGTGGTCTACGCGCTCTTGCTGCTGTCGCTCCCTTTTTCGCCTAGATTCTTCAAGCCCCATGTGCCCACCAGATCAGAGCAGGAGCTTGCGCGGCAGCAGATGACCGTTTTGCTGCCACCCGGCGCTCTGGAATCGCTGAAGCCCTCGGCGCCACCCGCTCCGCGGCAGATCGTGCGCGTGGATCCGAAGGTGATCAATAAGATTTCTCCGCCGGAGCCGACGCCTGCTCCCACGCCGCCCCCGCCCCGGCCAGAGCCGCCAAAGAAGGAACTTCCCAGCGCGCCGATGCCGCAGCAGAATGTTGCGACGCAAACGCCGCCACCGAATCCCTCGCCTTCCGTTGGAGATTTGCCGAGGGCGCAGACCAAGCTGGAAAATCCGGATATGCCCGTGCCGGAAAAAGGATTGATCTTGCCGAAGACGGGTTCGGCGGGGAATTTAATTCGCGACGCGGCGGCGGGAACTAAGCCCAACGCGCCGATGGCAGTTGGGCGCGCTACGGGTCCCACGCTTTCCGGTGGCGGAGGGCACTCTGGCAGAGGCGCATGGGGCGCCGGGATTACGCCGCTTACGGATTTGCAGGGAGTGGATTTCAACGATTATTGGCGACGGATCTATTACATCGTCAAAGGCAACTGGGAGGCGGTGATGCCGCCCTCGGTGAGCCTCGGGGAACAGGGCGTGGTCTCACTGCACGTCAAGATCATGAGGGATGGTAGCGTCCCGGACATGGAACCCGTACTTTTGTCGACCTCGGGAAAAGAACCACTGGATCGTGCGGCCATTTCCTCGATCCGCAGTTCAAACCCCTTCCCGCCGCTGCCCTCGGAATTTAAGGGACCTTACGTCGAAGTTGTCTACACCTACTACTACAACCTGCGGCCGCCGAATTAATTGAGGACGCACAGGCATTTTTGCCTGCGCTCAGATGGACGCGCGTGGCTGGGGCTGCACAGCCGGGAATGGCTGTGCCACACTATGTCACTATGAAGCTTTCGCGGCATCAGGTGATCGGCAGCGTGTTGCTGGCGCTGATCGTACTGGCGGTGCTGGTGGTGCGCGCGTGGCCGCTGCTGTTTCCCAAATGAACGCAACCGTGGAATCCCCACTCATTGTGATTGTTGGACCCACCGCTTCCGGAAAATCGGCGCTGGGAATCTGGCTTGCGAAGCAACTGGGCGGGGAAGTGGTCGCGTGCGATTCCACGCAGCTTTATCGCGGGTTTGATGTGGGCACGGCGAAGCCCAACGCGGAGGAGCGGCGCGGCGTGCAGCACCATTTGATTGATGTGCTGGATCCCCGCGAAGAAGCCACGGCGGGAGGATATCGACAACGGGCAATTGCGGTGCTCGACGATTTGCGTGCTCGCGAGCGGTTGCCGGTTTTCACCGTGGGCACCGGACTTTATTTGCGGGCGCTGCTGGAAGGATTGGCGGATGTGCCGCTGCGTTCGGAGGAAATGCGCCAGCGGTTGTGGGCCAGCGCGGCGCGGCATGCGCCGCGGCATCTTCATCGCGTGTTGAAGAAGATGGATCCGGAATCGGCCGGGAACATCGCGCCGGAGGATGAGCAAAAACTGATACGCGCGATCGAAGTCTGCCTGCTGGCGAAGAAGCCGCTTTCGGAAGTGTATCGTGAGGGCAGAAATCCGCTGCGTGGGTGGCGCGCGGTGAAAATTGGATTGTCGCCGGAGCGCGAAGCGCTCCTTGAACGGATTCATGCGCGCACGGAGGCGATGATGGACGCCGGATGGTTGGAAGAGGTGCGCGGTCTGGAGGCCAGCGGATTGCCGTCGGACGCCAAACCGTTCGATTTTATCGGCTATCGGGAATTGCACGCCGTGCTGCATGGCGAGATGAAGCTGGAAGAAGCGCGCACGGCTATTCAACAGGCCACGCGGCGATATTCGAAGCGGCAACTCACCTGGTTTCGGCGCGATCCGCAAATCCACTGGCTTTCTGGCTTTGGTCAGGACGTCGCGATTCAACAGCAGGCCCTCGCGTTCGTGCAGGGCAAACTGTAACTATTGAGCTTCGTCTCGTGCCGCGAGCACGCGGGCGAAGACGTCGTGGTCGACGTTGCCGCCGGTGGCAATCACGGCTACGCGCTTGCCTTTGAGGGCAGGCGCTTCCTTCACTGCGGCGGCCAGCGTTGCCGCGCCGGCGCCTTCGACGACGTTGTGCGTGTCGGTGAAAAAGGCGCGCATTGCGGCGGAGACTTCGGCGTCGGTCACGCGAACGATGTGGTCCACATTCTGCAGCATCACCTGCAGCGGTTCGTCATTTCCCTTGCGGCAGGCTAGGCCGTCGGCAAGAACCGTCTGCGCGGCGGCTTCCACGATTTTCCCTTGCTCGAAAGAGAGCGCGTACATTGGCGCCTGGTCTGAGACCACTCCGACGAGTTTGGTTTGCAGCCCCAAGGCGTTGCGGACGGCCGCGGCGGAGCAGACGCCCGAACCCATGCCGACGGGAACGTACGCGACTTCAATCTCCGGCACGCTGGTGAAAAGTTCCAGCCAGTAGGTGGCGATGCCCAGGACAATGTCCCGGTGATACGGCGGCACCAGGTGATAGCCGAGTTCCGCGCTGAGCTTCATGGCGTGTTCGAGCGAGGATTGAAAATCTTCGCCGTATTCGATGAGTTTTGCGCCTTGCGCGCGCATCGCGGCGTTTTTCTCCACGCTGTTTCCGCGGGGCACCACAATGATGCAGGGAAGATTCTTGCGCTGCGCCGCAAGCGCCACGGATTGGCCGTGATTTCCGCGCGTGGCGGCCATCAGCCCTCGCGTGCCCGGTTCGCGCTGCAGCAGTTTTTCCGCGTAAACAATGGCGGTGCGCGCTTTGAACGCGCCGGTCGGCGTGTGATTCTCGTGCTTCACCCAGACTTCTGTGCCCAGGCGTTCGCAGAGCAACGGCCAGCGATATTGCGGCGTTGGCTGCATCAGGCGATAAACGGTCTCCGCCGCCGCGCGCACTTCCTCCAAAGTTGGCAATCCCACTGTGGCTGTTCCGACGCTCATCGCCGCACCTCGCAGCAGCCAACATTCTGAGGCTGCTGTCTTAGAGTGTGGGCGCAAGCCAACCGATTGTTAGCTCCACATTGGCCTGCTTGGCGCTCAATGCGAGCCATTCATGCTGCGGTTACACCAGAAGGCGAATTTGGACGTATAATCTGGCTAATGTCGAAAGTTGATTTCGAAGAACGGCTGGTTTGCACGGGCCGCATGGCGACCCCCTCAGCGACTCTCCGATTATGAAAACGGCGCAACCCATTTCTTCGGCGGAACGTGTGCTTCTGGTGGGTGTTGGCTGGAAGCGCGCGCAGCGCTTTCCTGGAATGCCCGCGGGGGAGCAGGGCCGGGAATCGCTGGCGGAGCTTGTGGAGCTTACCGAAAGCGCGGGCGGCGAAGTGGCTGGCACTTTGTTTCAGGTGCGCGATGCGGCGGATCCGGCGACGCTGGTGGGCCGCGGAAAACTGGAAGAGGTTCGCGCGGCAGCGAATGCCTATAGGGCTCCGCTGATTATTTTCGACAGCGATCTTTCCCCTGTGCAGCAGCGCAACATTGAAGAGATCACCGAACGCCGCGTGATTGACCGCACGCAGTTGATCCTGGATATTTTTGCGCGGCACGCGCGCAGCCGCGAAGGGCAATTGCAGGTGGAGTTGGCGCAATTGAATTACCTGTTGCCGCGGCTGACGGGGCGTGGCGCGCAAATGTCTCGTTTGGGCGGCAAAAGCGGGGGCGGGGGTTCCGGGGGCGCTGGCGGCGGCGCGGGGCGCATCGGCGTACGCGGCCCCGGCGAAAAGAAGCTGGAAACGGACCGGCGGCGCATCCGCGACCGCGTGCGCAAGATTGAGCTGCGTATTGACGAGGTGCGCAAGCAGCGCGCGTTGCGGCGGGAAGCGCGGAACGCGGTGCCGCTGGGCACGGTTGCGCTGGTGGGCTATACGAACGCGGGAAAGTCTACGCTGTTCAATGCATTGAGCCGCGCGGAAGTGCTGGTCTCTTCGCGGATGTTCGCCACGCTGGACCCGACCATCCGCGCGATTCGCCTGCCATCGAACCGCCGCATTCTGGTTTCGGATACGGTGGGATTCATCCGAAAATTGCCAAAGGGATTGATCACCGCTTTTCGCGCCACGTTGGAAGAAGTGCAGGAATCGGCGCTGCTGTTGCAAGTGAGCGACATTTCCAATCCACAGCACGATGAACTGGATACCGAAGTCGGAAAGATCCTTGATGAACTCGGCGTGAAGAACACGCCGACTTTGCGCGTTTTCAATAAAGTGGACCGGTTGCCGGCGGAACAGCGACAGGAGTTGGAGGTTGCCTCGCGCCGCAACGGAGGCGGGGAACAACCGCCCGTGCTGGTCTCCGGACTGACGGGCGAGGGACTGGAAGAATTGCTGCGGCGGATTGACGCCGCGCTGCCGTTGGATCCGATTGTGAAGTTGTCGCTGCACATGCCGCTGAGCGAAGGCCGCTCGCTGGCGCTGATTCACGCGCTGGGCCGCGTCCTCCATTCGGAGGTGACCAGCGAAACGCACATGGACCTGGAGGCGGAGGTGCCGCAGAGCATTGCGCGGCAGCTTAAGCTGGAGTCCTTTGCAACGCCGGGAACTTCCGCGAGGCGCGCTGCGTATCAAGAGATGAGAGAGGTCAACTAGCCATGGCTGCTTTCTTTCTGTGGTGCTTGCTGTTGATTTTTTGCTGGCCAATTGCCTTGCTGGCACTGATCGCCTACCCGCTTGTGTGGCTGATCCTATTGCCGTTCCGGATCCTGGGAATCGCCGTGGGCGGTGTGCTGGCGTTTTTGAGGGCGCTGTTCTTCCTGCCGGTAAGGATTCTGCGCGGACCCCATGCAATTTAGTGGCTGCGGAAATCGTGGCATGGTCACTTTCAAGTAACTCCCCGAAAAACGGCGAATGTTAAAGCAATATGACTGTTTTCGGGGCCGGCATGGGGTGCCCTGCGAGGCCCTGCGCTTGTGGAAAACACTGTGGAAAGTCTTCGCTGCCCCGGCAGAAACCCGAATCGGAATTTCTTCTAAAGCGGATTTCGGCAGCGTTACCATCCATGTAAAACATTGTAAATACAAGAGTTACATGTAGACTGATCCATCTCATTGATCCCACCTACTGCAATAGGCAGCCATTCCCGGAAAGGGCTTTTGCACAGGTTTGCAGCATCGGGTGTTACGAAAGAGTATTCACCCAAGCTGAGCCCTGTTCATACTACTAGTTACGTCTAAGTACTGGCGAACCATGGGAACGCGCGGAATCTGCGAGCGTTGACGCACGTAGAGGCGAAGTCTATAGTGGCCGAAGTGGTTCCGGATGGGACACAGCCGCCCGCTGGCGCCCGAGAATATGAATTTTCCCAACTTTCTGACGCTATTGCGGATCTTCTTCGTTCCGGTACTGATCGTGGTGCTGCTGACGAGAAGCCCCAACGTGGAATTTTGGGGCTTCCCGGTGCATTTTGAAGTCTGGGGCGTACTGATTCTGCTGACCGCCGCGGCCACAGACTGGGCCGACGGATATTTCGCCCGGCGCAACGAGCAGGTGACCACGCTGGGAATTCTGCTGGACCCCATTGCCGACAAATTGCTGATATCCGCCGCGTTCATCTCGCTGGTGGACATGCACCTGGTGGCCGGGTGGATGGTGGTGATCATCATTGGCCGGGAGTTCACGATCCTTGGTTTGCGAAATATCGCGTCGGCAGAGGGCTTTACGATCGCCGCCTCGGCGCTGGGCAAGCTGAAGATGGTGTTGCAGGTTTGCTGCGTTGCTGTGTTGATTGCCGGTGCTCGCCACCCATCGCTGCGGCCGATCTCCGAGGTTTTGCTTTGGCTGGTGGTGGTGAGCGCGCTGGTCTCCGCCGCGCAATACTTTTTGCGTTTCTGGGGCCAGCTGGACGATCGCATCAAACAGCGTCGCAAGCTGAGCATGACCGAGCCCCAGAAAAACCAGCACGATGCTGTCTCTCTCTGAAGACGACCGGCGAGCGATCCTGGTGGTGGCGCGCCAGAGCGTCTTCCATGCCGTGCGCCACGGTTGGCCGCTGGCTTCCTACCCCGATACTGGAATATTTGCGGAACATTGCGGGTTGTTCGTGACCCTGCATGTCGCCGGGAAATTGCGCGGATGCATCGGCATGATCGACGCCAGTGCCACGCTGGGAGAAAATCTGGCGCGATGCGCGGCGGATGCGGCGCTGCGCGATCCGCGTTTTTCGCCGATGCGGCTCGAGGAGATGGACCAACTGGATATTGAGGTGTCTTTCCTTTCGGCAATGGCGCCGATACGTGCAGAGGACGTGGTAGTAGGAAAACACGGGCTGCTAGTGGAACGCGGGGCCAGGCGAGGGCTGTTGCTGCCGCAGGTGGCGACCGAACACCACCTAGATCGTGAAAAATTCATAGCGGAAACGTGTATTAAGGCAGGGTTGCCGCGCGAGGCTTGGAGAGATCCGGAAACAAAACTCTATGGTTTCGAATGCATCCTGATCGCGGAAAGCGCACCGTCTAAATAAAAAGGCCCACGCTTTTGACAAGCGCGGGCCCTGAAGAAGCGGGCAATTCGCGATTATTCGATTTCGACGTAATCGCCGGCAAAAAACTCCGATTTGCTGTAAGTAATGAACATGGTTGCCGCGTTATGGCTGGCGTTGATCACAATGCCTTCCCCTAACAGTTCGCGCGGCAAGTCGTTCCATTGATATTTTACAGGCGTACTGCCGAAGCCGTACATGCTGTACTGGTAGTCGCTGAAATTGGCAATCGTCTCGGACGTGGAGCCCTGATAACGGAACACCCGGAAGTAGTCGCCCACCTTTACGCCCTGGTTGGTTCCCAGGTTCACGAAAACCGTGGAGTTCTTGCCGTACGCATTGGCGTAGTCAATGCCGGTAATCAGCATGCCTACGGATTTGCCGCTCACCGGCGCGAAAGGATTGAACTGTTCCGCGGATTTATACGGCGGAGACGGGCGGCTGGCAAACGGCACAGCGATGTCGCCGCGCTGCAAGTAATCGCAGGATAATCTGATAACGGCCGTTGAGACGTTTGGCTGAACGTTAACAACTTCCACTTGCCCTGTATCCAGATACCGCGCGCCCATGGCCTTCATGAGCTTGCCTTGCCATTTGAACCACAGAACCTCGTTCGGGTCTTTCACCTCGCGCACGATTGAGAAGCGATCACCGACGCGAATGCCCTGCGCGGAGCCCTTGCTGATAAAGACGTGGTCGCCGCTGGCAAAAACCACCCGGTTGCTGGATTGCTCACCGGAAATCAGCCGAGTCTCGGCAGGAACCTTGTCGTCCGTGAAGAAACCCGAACAATAGACCGCGGAGTAGTCGGGCGAAGTCGCTTCGGCCACGCCGACGGAAGAGCTGACGGTCTTGACCTCTACATCGCCCTGAGCGAAAGCGCCGGAGGCAAGTAGGGTTGCGAGAGTGATTGCGGTCGCGATAGCGCGCATGATCAATGCTCCTTCAATTCACGCCTGATAAGGGCCGTGCGGGGACTTGCACCTTCGAAACTAACAAGCGACCTAGTTGGCGTCAACAAAACTGGTGGCGACACTTTCCATATTTGCAAACGGAGGCTAGATGCCGTATTTTCAGTAGATTGGAGGCCCTTTACGGTGGCTAGCGTGTTCGGAAAAGGCGTAGCGCGGCTTTGCGGCGTTCTGGCCGCCTCCACCGCCGTGGAATTGCGCCGCTTATTGGCTCAGGGTCTGCGGGAGACCCCTACCGTCGAGGTGCGCCTGGATTGGCTGAAAAACGATTGGGAGCGCCATGCATTCCTTGGCTGGCTGAAGAACCACCTCCCTGCAAAAGCCCAAGTGATTGCCACCTGCCGTCGCCGCGTGGGCGGAGGAGAGTTAGCCGGAGATGCGGGCGCGGAACTTTTTTGGTTGATGAAGGCGCGCGAGGCTGGTTGCGCGTGGTGCGATCTGGAAATTGAAACGCTTCAGGAGTTGCCGGGAAAAACGGTGCGAGGCTACGCCATTCCAGAAAAAGTGCTGCTTTCTATGCATGATTTCCGCAAGACGCCGAAGTTTCCGAAAAGGCTCAGCCTGCCGGCGCGCGGCGGGGCCAATGCCATCAAGGTGGCAGCAATGGCGCGCAGTTTGCAAGATAGCGCGCGCACGCTGCGCCTGGCGGGAAATTCCCGCGACGTTGTGGCCGTGGCCATGGGCGAAATCGGATTGCCTGCACGCGTGCTTGCTTTGCGCCACGGTAGTTCTCTGACCTATGGTTCGGTGGCATCGGCCACCGCGCCAGGGCAGATTCCTCTGCTGGATTTGAAATATCTCTATCGCGCGCATGAGCTGACGCAATCCACCCGGATTTACGGCGTGATTGGTAATCCCATTGCGCATTCTCTTTCACCTCTCCTGCATAGCACGGGCTACGTGGCAGCCAGGCAGGATGCGGTGCTCCTGCCGTTTCTGGTGGAGAATTTGCGCGATTTCCTAAGGAGTTTGGCGGATTTTAGTTTGCGCGGCTTCTGTGTGACCCTGCCCCACAAGGAAAAGATCCTCGCTCATCTGGATGACGTGGAACCGCTCGCGGAGAAGATTGGCGCCGTGAATACAGTGACCGTGGGCAGGAACGGAGCGTTGTACGGGAGCAACACGGATTACCTCGGCGTGCTATGGGCGCTCAAAAAAAAGATGAAGCTGCGTGCCAGTCGCGTGGTGATTTTTGGCGCTGGCGGCTCGGCACGTGCGGCCGCGTTCGCACTGCAGCACGCGGGAGCGCATGTGTCCATCTGCGCCCGGCGGCCCGCGGAGGCTCGGAAACTGGCGAAGGCCGTGGGAGGCGAGGCCATCCAGCGCTCGGCGCTGCGGTCGCAGAAATTCGACGCGCTGGTGAATTCCACTCCGATCGGCATGCATCCACAGGAAAAGGTTTCGCCGCTGGCGGCAGGCGAGTTAAACTGTTCCCTCGTCATGGATCTTATCTACAGGCCGATGCAGACCAAACTGCTGAAGCTGGCGGCTTCGCGCGGAATCGCCTGCGTCTCCGGCGTGGAAATGTTCCTGGCGCAGGGCTTCGCCCAGTGGGAACACTGGATGGGCCGCAAGGCGCCAGAGTCCCGGATGCGAAACGCCGTGCTGCGCGCGTTGAAGAACGAAGAAAACACACGCTGGTGACCCCACCGCGTTGAGCGTTCGCAAGCGATTCTCTTTTCTCCAAATTGAATTTCCAATGGAAATGAGTGGATAGAGGCCATGATTCAGCCTTCGTTCAAGGAATTCGAGCGGCTTGCCAAACGCGGGAATTTGATCCCGGTGTATGACACGTTTTCGGCGGACCTGCTGACGCCGGTGAGCGCCTATTTGCGAGTGGCGCAGGGCGCGCGGCATTCGTTTTTGCTGGAGAGCGTTGAAGGCGGCGAAAAAATCGCCCGCTACACGTTTGCGGGCGCAAATCCAGAAGAGATTTTCCGGTACGCCAACGGCGCCTGCGTGCTGGAAAGCCGCGACCGTATTATCTGGGAAGAACGTGACCCGATTACATTTCTGCGGCAGCACATGGCGAAGTTCCGCCCAGTGCGCCTGGCGGGATTGCCGCCGCTGGTGGCCGGCGCGATTGGTTACTTCAGTTACGACATGGTGCGGCTGATCGAGCGACTGCCGAAACGCCTGCGCGACGAGATTGGATTGTTCGACGCGGTGCTGATGTTTTATCGCGGCATCCTGGCGTTTGATCACGTGCAGCATCGTCTGTGGGTGGTGCGCAACGTTTACACCGAAGGGCCGGGAAGCTGGCGCTCGAAATACGACGCAGCGGTGAAAGAAATCCGGCGCACGCGGCAGATGCTGGAAGAACCTGCCGCAGGGGAAAAACCGCGGAAACCGGGGAAAGGCAAACCACGGCCGCTGAAGATTACTTCCAACGTGAAGCGCGGCGACTACCTGGCCATCGTGAAAAAGGCCAAGCAGTACATCCGCGAGGGCGATATTTTTCAAGTGGTGCTCAGCCAGCGCTTCTCTGCAAAAACCAAAGCGGAGCCGTTTTCGATTTACCGCGAACTGCGCGCGCTGAATCCTTCCCCCTATCTTTTTTACTTGCAGCTCAACGACGTATTTGTGGTGGGCAGCTCGCCGGAAATGCTGGTGAAGGTGCAGGGGCGCGACGTTTTCTACCGGCCGATCGCGGGAACGCGCTGGCGCGGGAAGGATGAATCGGAAGACCAGAGGCTGGAGCGCGAGATGCTCGCCAGCGAAAAAGAACGTGCCGAACACATCATGCTGGTGGACCTGGGGCGCAACGATCTTGGCCGCGTGTGCGAGTACGGCAGCGTGCGGCCGGAGAAATTACTGACTGTCGAGCGTTACTCCCACGTGATGCATCTGGTTTCCAGTTTGCGCGGGCGTTTACGCGAAGACGTGGATTGCTTCGACGCGCTGATGGCTTGTTTTCCGGCGGGCACGGTTTCCGGAGCGCCCAAGGTGCGCGCCATGGAGATTATCGAAGAGCTGGAGAAGACCCGGCGCGGCATTTATGCGGGCGGTATCTTATATCTCGATTTTGCGGGCAACCTGGATTCCTGCATCGCGCTGCGCACCATGGTGATTAAGAATGGAGTCGCGCACATCCAAGCGGGAGGCGGAATTGTGGCCGATTCCACGCCGCAAGGTGAGTTCGACGAGTCCGTGAATAAATCCAAGGCGCTGTTGCGCGCGCTGGAAGCGGCACAAAGCGCGGCCGGGAAAGGGAAGGGCAAATCGTGATTCTGCTATTGGACAACTACGATTCGTTCACCTACAACCTGGCGCAGTATCTGGGCGAACTCGGCTGCCAGGTGGAAGTGCACCGCAACGACCGCATCAGCGTGGAGCAGATCGCTCAGCGCAAGCCAGAGCGCATTGTGATCTCGCCCGGCCCGTGCACACCCCAGGAAGCGGGGATTTCTGTTGAGTTGATTCAAAAGCTGGCGGGCAAGATTCCGATCCTGGGCGTTTGCCTGGGGCACCAGGCGATTGGCGCGGCGTTTGGCGGCAAGATCATTCGCGCGCCAAAACTGTTTCATGGGAAGACCAGCCAGATCCAGCACAAAGGCACGGGCATTTTTCGCGAATTGCCGAACCCGTTCACGGCCACGCGCTATCATTCGCTGATTGTGGAAAGAAAATCGCTCCCGCGCGAACTGGTGATTACCGCGGAAACCAGCGACGGCATCATCATGGGGTTGCAGCACCGGCGCCACAAACTGGCGGGCGTGCAGTTCCACCCGGAGTCGGTGCTCACCGAATCCGGCAAGCAGTTGCTCCAAAACTTCCTCTCCCTCTAACCCGCATTTGTAGCGGCCGCCTTCCGAGGCGGGCGCCTTTCCGTGCTGCGAATCGCAACCCCCAAAGTGCCATTCTGGGAAGAAAATAGTAACTCAAAAATAACAATAAACAGCTAGGAGAAATACGGTATTACAGCATAAATTATGTTGAACGAAGAGTACTAAGTGTGTATCGTACCTCCCTCGGGTTGTCCCACCTCTGCATCCAGCCCCGGAGGTCTGCCATGCGTCAACTTCGCGGTGTCTTCGTTTTCATGGTCAGCTACTCAATCTGCGGTTTCACCATTCCTCTGCGGGCCGCCGGCAAGCCGCTCGGCGTCCTCGCGCTTGCCTACGGCGCTCGCCTGAATACTTCGGAGGCATTTGCCGGCTTGTCAATCTTTCCAGGGGAAGTGATGGACACGGAAACCGATGGAAAAGCCATGGTGCGCGTAGGCGCAAGCGCCGCCACGCTTTCCGGCGCCAGCAGTATGACTCTGGAGCCAATCGGCAAGGGCGCGCACGTGGACCTGCTTGCCGGAGCTGTCTTCGTTTCTTCCATGGAGAAAAATCCGCTGGAGGTGCATGTGGCGGACGCCATGCTGCGGCCACATGACGATCAGATCACGGAGGCGCGGATTCTGATCTATGCCCCAAAGGTACTTCAGATCACCACTCGCCTGGGAAGTCTGGACTTTTCCTATCACGGAGATTTTCGCGTGCTGCCGGAGGGGCAGACTTTTCGCATCTACCTGGATTCGGACGCCGCGCCGGAAGCCCAGGGACCGGCCGGAGCGGGTTCGGGCAGCACCAGTGGGCCAGCAAAACCGGGGATGTCCAAAGGAACCAAGGTTGCGTTCTTCATCCTGGCGGGCGTGGGAACGGGTCTGACGGCGTGGGGCATCGTGGACGTGATTCAATCGAATAGTTCGATTGAGAGCCCGGCGAAGCCGTAGGGTTGCGAAATCAAGTTGAGAAGTAAAGAAGTAATGACGTAAAGATACAAAGATTCGATCCGTTTTCCCGATTATCCCGACATCTTCACGCGGTTGTCATGCTGAGCGCATCCGACCAGGATGCGCGAAGCATCTCAGCGTTAACACTTTGCAAAAAATTTAGGTTGAAATCCTTCGACACGCAAACTGCCCGTGCCTCGGGATGACAATCAGGTGAAATCTCGCTAAATGAGAAACCGGGGTAATGCTATTTCTCATTTCCGTGGTTCTGGGAGAAGGCTATCAGGCGCTCCAATTTTTCGCCGGCTTGGCCGGACGCAACGGTGCGTCGAGCTAGGCTGGCGGCGCCGCGAAAATCGTCGGCGACGCCGGCGGCCACCAGCGCGGCTGCGGCGTTTACGATCACAATATCGAGCCGCGGGCCGGTCTCGCCTTCGAATAGCGCGCGGATGATCTGCGCGTTTTCCGCGGGCGTGCCGCCACTGAGCGCTTCGAGCGGGGCGCGCGGCACACCAAATTCTTCCGGCGTGACGGTGAATCGCCGCACCTGGCCGTTGCGCACTTCCGCAATCTGCGTTTCTCCGGAGAGCGAGATTTCGTCGAGCCCGCCGGCGCCGTGCAGCACAAAGGCGCGAGCTGTTCCAAGTTCCGAAAGAGTCGCCGCCACGGTATCGATCACACCCGGCGAGAAAACGCCGAGCACCTGGGCTTCGGCGCCCGCGGGATTGGTGAGCGGGCCGAGGAGATTGAAAACCGTGCGCCGGCCGATCTGCTGGCGCGCCGGTGCGGCGTGACGAGCGGCGGTGTGTGCCGCGGGAGCGAACAAAAAGCCGATGCCGATTTCGCGAACGGCGCGGCCGGCCACCGCGAGCGCCAGATCAATATTCACGCCGAGGGCTTCCAGTACATCGGCGGAGCCGCTACGGGAACTGGCGGCGCGATTGCCGTGCTTGGCCACGTGCGCGCCTGCAGCGGCTGCAACAATCGCCGCAGCCGTGGAAATATTGAAGGTTCCGCAGGCGTCGCCGCCGGTGCCGCAGGTGTCTACCATGCCGATTGGCCGTTGCTCGCCAGCTGCAAACACCGGCGCGGCGTGCTGCCGCATCACGTGAACGAAGCCCGTCAATTCCGCCGCGCTGATTGGGCGTCCATTGAACGCCGTCAACATGCGCACGATGTCCGGAGTGGCGATGCGGCCGGAGAGAAGTTCCTCCATGAAAGCTTCGGCTTCCGCGCGTGACAACACTTTGCCAGCCTCGGCCTTTCCGATCAGCAAATGTGAAGCGTCAATCATGCGTAATTGTTCACAGGGAGGACCTAGTCGCGCATTATTGTCTTAAGATTTGTTTCGATACGGACTCGGCCCGGAAAGTCCACGGTAGCGAAGGTCGGTGCGAAAGATGGAATCTCTCGCATGAGCAGTCGAAATTCGTAGACTGTCTCGAAGACTCGTTCCTCACCGGAGTTAAAGTTCCATTCAGTCACGTTCTTTACTGCTTCGTCTTGCAAGAGCTTATCTGCATTTGACTGGATCACCGTTGCTTTGGACACTTTGCCCTCCTTATCCACAGAGACTCGGAGCCTTACATCGCCCTGCAAACGTGCTATCCGTGCAACTTCGTTGTAGATTGGCGACTTCCAATGAACAATGCACAGATCTTTCGACTGGTTCTCTGAATTCAAGGGTGACAAGGAAAGCAAAAACCAAGCCACAATGAGAAAAGATTTCATGAGCAACTCCTCTTGAACTCTTAAGGCTTACAAAGGCTCAACATCCGTCGTCTTGCTCGAGGTGCGTGAGTCAAGTAAACTTAACTGTTTTGCGAAGCCCCAAATTCTAACATCGGTGCACTGTCCCATCGTCGCACAAGATGTCGGTTCCGGGTTGGGCCGGGGCCGCCCAAAAAAGGCAGAATCACAAATGAAGATCCACGAATACCAAGCCAAGGCCATTCTTGCGCGTTACGGCGTTACCACCCCGCGCGGGGAGGTTGCCTTCACCAAGGAAGAGGCGCGCGAGGCGGCGCAGCGGCTGAAGGCGCCGGTGGTGGTCGTGAAAGCGCAGATTCATGCCGGAGGCCGCGGAAAAGCGGGCGGGGTTAAGCTAGCGCGTTCGGCGGATGAAGCCGCGGAGCACGCTTCGAACATTCTGGGCATGACGCTGGTGACGCCGCAGACCGGCCCGCAGGGGCGCGTGGTTCGCCGGCTGCTGGTGGAAGAGGGATTGGATATCAAGCGCGAATTGTATCTGGGTCTGTTGGTGGATCGCGAGACCGGGCGGCCGGTGTTCATGGCCAGCTCCGCGGGCGGCATGGAAATCGAGGAAGTGGCCAAGGATAATCCCTCCGCGATTTTGCGCGAGCAGATTCACCCGGCGGTGGGCTTGCAGCCTTACCAGGCGCGGAAGATTGCGTTTGGTTTGAAACTTTCCGGGGATCTGGCGGCTGTCGCCACTCCGTTCCTGCAGGCGCTCTATCGCGCGTTCATTGATACGGACGCATCGCTGCTGGAGATCAATCCCTGCGTGGTGACCGGCGACGGGAAACTGGTGGCGCTGGACGCGAAGATGACCTTCGACGACAACGGATTGTTCCGCCACAAGGATTTGCGCGAACTGCGCGACCTGGACGAGGAAGATCCCTTGGAAGTGGAAGCCTCGAAGTATGGGCTGAACTACATAAAGCTGGATGGCACGGTGGCCTGCATGGTGAATGGCGCCGGCCTGGCGATGGGCACTATGGACATTATCAAGTACGCGGGCGGATCGCCGGCGAATTTTCTGGACGTGGGCGGCGGCGCTTCGGCCGAGCAGGTGAAGAACGCGTTCCGGATTTTGCTGAGCGACCCGGGAGTGCGCGCGGTATTCATCAATATTTTCGGCGGGATTTTGCGCTGCGATGTGCTGGCCACCGGCGTGGTTGCCGCGGCCAAAGATCTGGGAGTGAAGGTACCGGTGGTGGTGAGGATGGAAGGAACCAACGTGGAGCGAGGTCAACAGATTCTGCGCGACAGCGGACTGAATTTCACAATTGCGGACGGGATGAAGGATGGAGCGCAAAAGGTTGTGGCGCTGGCGGGAGGTGCGCAATGAGCGTTTTGGTGAACGAAAAAACGCGCCTGCTGGTTCAGGGCTTTACGGGCCGCGAGGGAACTTTCCACGCTCAACAGATGATCGAATATGGAACGAACGTTGTGGGCGGTGTTACTCCAGGCAAAGGCGGAACGAAACATCTTGAGCGGCCCGTGTTCAACACCGTTTCTGAAGCGGTGAAGGCTACTGGCGCGGATGCTTCGGTGATTTTTGTGCCGCCGCCGTATGCCGCCGACGCGATTCTTGAAGCGATTGACGCTCAGTTACAGTTGACTGTGTGCATCACCGAAGGCATTCCGGTGCTGGACATGGTGCGTGTGGCGGAAATTTTGGGTAAGTCCAAAACACGATTGATTGGTCCGAATTGCCCGGGAATTATTTCACCGGGAAAATGCAAAATCGGCATTATGCCGGGGCGCATCCACAAGCAAGGTCACGTCGGCGTGGTCAGCCGCAGCGGCACGCTCACCTATGAAGCCGTGCATCAGTTGACGCAGTTGGGCATCGGGCAATCTACATGCATTGGCATCGGCGGCGATCCGATTATTGGCACCACGTTTCTCGACTCCATCAAAATGTTCAACGACGATCCGGACACGCACGCCATCATCATGATTGGCGAAATCGGCGGGAACGCGGAAGAACGCGCGGCGGAATGGATCAAGATCAACGTGAAGAAACCGGTGGTCGGCTTCATCGCGGGGCAGACCGCGCCTCCAGGGCGTCGCATGGGACACGCCGGAGCCATCATCAGCGGCGGGCAAGGAACAGCGAAGGATAAATACACCGCGATGAATGCGGCGGGGATTCAGACGGTGGAGACTCCGGCGGATCTTGGGTCAACGGTTGCTGCGGCGCTGAAATAAGTTTTTGCATGAACAGAGCTGGCAAAAAGCCAGCGCTACATTTCGTATTTTAATTCTGAGTTGAGGAGAATTTGTGGCAATCGAGAGAACGTTTGCGATCATCAAGCCGGATGCGGTGGGCCGGGGAGTGCAGGGCGAGATTTTGGCGCGGATTCACAAGGCTGGGTTCCAGATTGTGGCCATCAAATCCATGCGCCTGACCAAGGAAGAGGCCGGAGGCTTTTATGCGGTGCACAAGGCGCGGCCATTTTTTGGAGAGCTGACCGACTTCATGAGCTCGGGAAAGATTATTGCGATGGTCCTGGAGGCGGAGGGCGGCATCGCGAAGTGGCGCGACACCATGGGCGCCACCGATCCGAAAAAAGCAGCCCGGGGAACTATTCGCCACGACCTGGGCACCAGCATCGGCAGTAATTGCACGCATGGCTCGGACGCTCCCGAAACGGCAGCGTTTGAGATTGGGTACTTTTTCTCTGGTCTGGAACTCATCTAGGCGTTTCAGCCCTTCGGCCCTGGATGCGGGAGCGCGCTGCACTTCTCTCCGGGGCTTTTTATTTCCTGAAAACTTTCCTGTTCGTTTCTGATGCGTCTATTCATAATAGGGGCGTTGAAACTCCCCTCCCGCCGGAGGTGCCTATGTTTTCCCCGAACAGATCCCGTCGCGAATTTTTAAAACACGCAGGAATAGTCTCAGCAGGCGCCTGGTTTGCGCCCCGGACACTCGCTGAGCGTCTGGCGGCACTGCCACCCGTAGCACAAAAGTTTTCTGCCACGGATACGGTGACCCTGGGGCAAACCGGCGTCAAGACCTCGCGACTGGCGATGGGAACTGGCACCGTGGGCTCCGGCCACCATTCGCATCAGACGGCCCTGGGGATCGACGGGCTTTCCAAACTCCTGCTGAACGGCTACGACAACGGACTGCAATTCTTTGACGCCGCTGATTCTTACGGCAGCCATCCGCACGTGGCGGAAGCCTTGAAGCATGTGGATCGCAGCAAGGTGACCTTGCTGACGAAATCCTGGGCGCGCGATGCAGACGGCATGAACGCGGATCTGGAGCGTTTCCGGCGCGAACTGAAAGTCGACTACATCGACGTCATGCTGATGCATTGCCTTACCGAACCGGATTGGACATCGAGATATCGCGGCGTGATGGATGCATTGGAAGAAGCCAAGCACAAGGGTGTGATCCGCGCGCACGGTTGTTCGTGCCACAGCATCGAAGCTTTGCGCGCGGCGGCAAAATCGCCCTGGGTCGAGGTGGATTTGGTGCGCATCAATCCCATCGGCGCGGAAATGGACGCCAACCCGGAGACGGTGGTCAGCGTGATTCGCGAAATGCGCGCATCGGGGAAGGGAGTCGTGGGAATGAAAATCCTTGGGCAAGGCGCGCTGCGAACCCGGCAGGATGAGGCGTTGCGCTATGCGCTCGGGCTTGGCCTTCTGGATGCATTCACGATCGGCGCGGAATCGATTGGAGAGCAGGACGATTTGATGAAGCGCATCGCTGCCGTCTGATGGACCCGCTGCGCGAACTCGGCAAGACGATGGTTGTGGTGGGAGTGCTGCTGGCAATTTTCGGGGCGCTATTTTATCTCGGCGGAAAATTGCCGTTCCGCCTGGGCAGATTGCCGGGTGACATCGTTCACAAAGGCGAGCACACCACGTTTTATTTTCCACTGACCACAAGCATTCTCCTGAGTGTGGGAATCAGCCTGCTGCTCTGGCTGGTTTCGCGCATTCGCCGCTAACTAGCAGTATTCGGGCCGCCCGGCCGTGAGCGGCACACTTGTGGCGGCTTGGCATGTGGGATAGACTGCGCGCATCTCAGGAGGTTTCTCGACATGAAAGGTTCACCAAAAGTTATTGAAGAGCTCAATAAAGCGCTCAGGGAAGAGTTGACGGCGATCAATCAATACTTTCTGCACGCGGAGATGTGCGAAAACTGGGGCTACGAGAAGCTCTCCGAATACATCAAGAAGCAATCGATCGGTGAAATGAAGCACGCCGAAGCGCTGATGGAGCGAATCTTGTTCCTGGATGCCACCCCCACGATGAAGCCGCTGGAACTTACGGTTGGGAAGAATGTTCAGGAAATGTTGCAAAGCGATCTGGATCTGGAATTGGGCGCGGTGAAAGATTACAACGCCGCGATTCAAGTGGCGGTGGCGGAAAAGGACAATGGGTCGCGCGACCTGTTTGTTACATTGCTCAAAGATGAAGAGGATCATGTGGACTGGCTCGAAGCGCAGGTCCACCAGATCAAGGAGATCGGTTACGAGCGTTACTTGAGCATGCAAATGGGCGATGAGGAAGAAGCATAAGCACGGCACCTGACGATTGATTAGCCGCTGGATTTGCGCGAGTTGGCGCTGCAAGCCAGAATAGAACCGTGGACGCCTCAAACCCGCAACTGACATTCAATCTGCAGCCGGAGCGGCGGATTTACACCGTCAGCGACCTCACGGCGCGCATCCGCGAGCTGCTGGCGAAAAATTTCACTGATGTGACTGTACAGGGTGAAATTTCCAATTGCCGAGCGGGTGCTTCCGGCCACTACTACTTCACATTAAAAGATGAGCGGGCGCAGGTCCGCTGCGTGCTGTTCAAACAGCAGCAGCGCGGGATGAAGTTCCTGCCCGAAGATGGAATTAAGGTGACTGTTCGTGGCTCCGTGAGCGTTTACGAGGCGCGCGGTGAATATCAAATTTATGTCGAGTCCATTGAACCGGCGGGGCGCGGCGCGCTGCAGCTTGCTTTCGAACAACTGAAGAAGCGCCTGGAAGCGGAAGGGCTCTTCGATGCGAAACGCAAAAAAGCATTGCCGCTATTGCCAAGCCGCATCGGGCTGATCACTTCACCCACAGGCGCGGCAGTCCGCGACGTTGTGCGCATCCTCAAGCGCCGTTTTCCCAATGTGCACCTGACGTTGTACCCCGTGCGTGTGCAGGGCGACGGCTCAGCAGCGGAAATTGTGGTTGGGCTTGGCTATTTCAGCAAGCAACTGCCGGTGGACGTGATCCTGCTCGTGCGCGGTGGAGGTTCGCTGGAAGATTTGTGGTCGTTCAACGAAGAAAGTGTTGCGCGGGCGATCGCAGCGTCCGGTATCCCGGTGATTTCGGGCGTGGGGCACGAAACGGATTTCACGATCGCGGATTTTGTTGCCGATGTGCGCGCTTCGACTCCCTCGGCCGCGGCTGAGCTGGTGGTTCAGACGCGGCGTGAGTTCGACAAGCATGTTTTTGATTTGCAGGCGCGGCTGGAAGGTTCGCTGCGCTACCGGTTGCTGGAATTATCCCGCAAGGTGCACGCGCTTGCCGGCCGGCGTGGATTCCGGCGTCCACTGGATTTGCTGCGGCAGCAGCGGCAGCGCGCGGATGAATTGACCTCGCGGCTGGCGTTGGGTTTGCGAGCGCGGCTGGAGGGATCGCGGAAGCGGCTGCATACGGCGCGGCTGCAGGTGGCTTCGTTCGATTTTCGGGCGAAGATCGGGGTACTGCAGTTGCGACTGCAGCGCGTTACGCAGGAACTCGGCGCCCGAGAGGAGCGCTTGCTGCGGCAGAGACGCGAGCGCTGGGAGCGCCTGACCTTGCAACTCCAAGAGCGCAGCCCGCTGAAAGTGCTCGAACGCGGCTACGCGATTGCGACGGACGCGGGAGGCAAAGTCCTAACTAGCGTTGAGCAGGTGCAGATTGGTGAGACCATCGTAATCCAACTTCACCGCGGCCGCTTAAACTCTGAAGTGAAGAAAAAAGAATAGAACGGAAAACCTTACTCTTCGTCGCCGCCGTCGACTTTCAGGACCGCCAGGAACGCTTCCTGGGGGATGTCCACCTGGCCGACGCGCTTCATGCGGCGCTTGCCTTCTTTTTGCTTCTCGAGGAGTTTGCGTTTGCGGGTGATGTCTCCGCCGTAGCATTTGGCGAGCACATTTTTGCGGATGGCGGAAACGGTTTCGCGGGCAATCACGCGGCTGCCGATGGCCGCTTGAATGGGCACCTCAAACATCTGGCGGGGGATCAGTTTGCGGAGGCGCGAGACCAATTCACGGCCGCGCTCGACGGAAAATTCGCGGTGAATGATCAAGGCCAGCGCGTCCACCGGTTCGCCGCCTACCAGAATGTCAAGCTTCACCAAATCGGCTTCTTTGTAGCCCGCCAGGTGATAGTCCAGCGAAGCGTAGCCACGCGAAACGCTCTTCAGGCGATCGTAAAAATCCAGCACAATCTCGTTCAGCGGCAATTCATAAGTGAGCATGACGCGCGTGGGCGAAAGGTACTCGAAATTTTTCTGAATCCCGCGCTTGTCCTGGCAAAGCTGCAGCAAGCCGCCAACCGATTCGTCGTTGGTGATGATCATCGCCTTGATGATCGGCTCTTCGATTTTTTCGATGTCGCTGGGATTCGGAAATTTTGCGGGACTATCCACTTCGATCACTTCGCCGGTCACGCGCGTGATGCGGTATTGCACGCTGGGCGCGGTGGTGATCAGATTCAGCCCAAACTCGCGTTCCAGGCGTTCCTGGGAAATTTCCAGGTGCAACAGGCCGAGAAAGCCGCAACGGAAGCCGAAGCCGAGTGCCACGGAATTTTCCGGCTCGTAGAAAAAAGCCGCGTCATTGAGCTGCAATTTTCCAAGCGCATCGCGCAACGGCTCATATTCATCGGCAAGCACGGGGAAAATTCCGGCGAAGACCATCGGTTTGATGGCTTCAAATCCGGGAAGAGCGGGAGCGGGGCGCGCCGCTTCGGTGACTGTGTCGCCCATGCGCGCGTCCGCCACGCGTTTGATATTTGCGACGATGAATCCCACGTCGCCGGCCTCGAGCTCCTCCAGCGCGACGGGCTTCGGCGTCAACGTGCCGAGTTGCTCCACTTCGTAAACTTCGTTCGTGGCCACCAGGCGAATCTTCATGTGCCGCGTTATGCGGCCTTCCATCACGCGCACCAACACCACCGCGCCGCGATAAATATCAAACCAGGAATCGAAGACCAGCGCCTGCACGGGATTTTCCGCGCTGCCCTTCGGCGGCGGAACACGTTTGACCACCGCTTCCAGAACATCTTCCACACCGATGCCGCTTTTTGCACTGATCATCAGCGCGTCGTCGGCAGGAATCGCCAGCACATTTTCGATCTGTTCTTTCACGTAGTCCGGCTGTGCCGCGGGCAAATCAATCTTGTTAATCACCGGAATGATCGTGAGATTGTGGCCGGCCGCAAGGAAAGTGTTAGCGACGGTCTGCGCTTCCACGCCCTGGCTGGCATCCACCACCAGCAGCGCACCTTCGCACGCGGAAAGGGCGCGAGAAACTTCGTAGGAAAAATCCACGTGGCCGGGCGTGTCAATCAGGTTCAGGCGATAGGTGTTGCCGTCCTTCGCTTTATAATGCAGGCGGATACTTTTGGCTTTGATGGTGATGCCGCGCTCGCGCTCCAGGTCCATGGAGTCGAGGACCTGTTCGTGCATTTCGCGCTCGGAAAGCGCCCCGGTCATTTCCAGCAAGCGGTCTGCCAGCGTGGATTTGCCATGGTCAATGTGCGCGATGATACAAAAATTGCGTATGAACTTTGGGTCCATTCGTATCCGTTACCGCCAGGAATGTTCCTGAAGGTGGTTCTGAGAGTTTGCCGGCGGGCTCGAAAGCGTGCCGCGTAACCATCTAGTTTGCCATAAACGGCGTGGAGCGTCAGCTTAGGGGGATAATTAGATTTTGCAGTCGATTTTCGAGCCGATCGAGGGTGGTGTGCCACGGACGTTTGCGACGGAATCGAATAAGCATGGGCGCGAGGACACAAAGCGTGGCGGAGCTCACGGTTTTTTACGATGGAGGTTGCAGCCTTTGCCGCGCCAGCGTTGCGCGTGTGCAGCGATTTGACACGCAACATCGTATCGAGTTTCTAGACGTACATGATCCGGCTGTCCAAAAGAGATATCCGCAAATCGATCCGGAAGTGGCCATGCGTTGGATGCAGGCGATTGGCGCGGATGGGCGCGTGTGGAGCGGCGCCGAAGCTTGGGCTCGTATCGGCATGCTCCTGCCGAGTTGGAAGATTTTGGCCTGGCTTCTGTTGGTTCCGGGCGTCCGTTGGATTGCCGGGGGAATTTACAAACTGATTGCGCGGAACCGCTATCGATGGAACCGCGCTGCTTGTTCGGATGGAAGTTGTTCTTTGCATTCGGGTGGGGACGCTCACTCCAAATGAGTCGTGGGGGTAGCTGGCCGATCTGAAGTTCGGCCACTACACGGGCTTGCGGGTGGCGGCGCGTTATTATGGTGCCGATGAATTCGTGGAGGCCGCACTTTCTGCGTTGGTTCGCGGGATCTGGCTCCGCCGGGCCGCCGGGTTATTTGCTGCCGCGATGGTTGTTTCTTCGGGCGCTCGGTTTGATTTATTTCTCCGCGTTTTACTCCCTGGTTTTTCAGATTCGCGGGCTCCTGGGTCCGGCCGGCCTGCTGCCAGCCGAGAGATATCTTGGCCACGCAGCAGATATTCTCGGAAAAATGCGCTATTGGTACGCGCCGACTTTATTGTGGTTCAGTTCCAGCGACCGCGCATTGATGGCGCTGTGCTGGGTGGGAATGATTGCCTCTCTGCTGCTGGTGCTGAATATCTGGCCGCGCGCGATGCTGGCGATCTGTTTTACGATGTACTTGTCTTTCGTTTCGGCGGCGCAGGATTTTTCCGGGTACCAATCGGATGGGATGTTGCTTGCCGCCGGTTTCATCAGTCTTTTTCTTGCCCCGGCTGGTTTGCGCCCGCGCTGGGGCGTGTCAAGACCGCCATCGCGAGCAAGCTTGCTTCTCTTGCGGCTACTGTGGTTCAGCATTTATTTTGAATCGGGGATTGCCAAGTTTCTTGGCGGAGACCCATCCTGGAGGAACCTGACGGCGCTTGATGAGTATTATCAGAACGGACCGCTGCCAACCTGGATCGGCTGGTACGCTCAGCAACTTCCCCAGTGGTTCCACGCGGGGACGGCACTGCTCACATTAGCTGTCGAACTCTCACTGGTGTGGGCAGTGTTCCTGCCGCGCCGTTTCCGCATCACTTGTTTTTTTATTGTTACCGGGCTGCAAATCGCGATGATTCTGACGGCGAACTACGCATTCCTGAACTATCTCGTTTTGTCGCTTGGCTTTTTGCTGCTCGACGACCGATTTATTGCGAAATTTCTGCCCGCGCTATGGTGCAGGGATGTTCGCGAAAATCTGTTGCGACCACCCGAGCATGCGCAGAAAGAAGAGTTGATCAAACTCGATCTCCTCTCGGCTTCCTCGGCAATCGCATCGTCGGAAGAGAATTCCGAGAGTTCCGATCCGGAAATTACTGCCGATGTCGCTTGGATTTCGCGTTGGCGGGCCGTTGTTTCGACCGCCGGTCTTTGGATCGCAGGAATCGCTCTCGCCTGGCTGCTCTACGCCAATGTCTTTCAAATCCTCAGGCAAGTGTTTCGAACCGTGCCGCTCCCCGCGCAGCCGGTGGTCGCTCTGGAGCCATTTCGTATCGCCGACACGTACGGGTTATTTGGCCGCATGACCTGGAAACGCTACGAAATTGAATTTCAGGGTTCCAATGACGGCACGACCTGGATCGCCTATCCATTCCGCAACAAGCCACAAAACACCGCTGAGGCGCCACGAATTTATGCGCCCTATCAGCCACGCTTTGATTGGAACCTGTGGTTCGCGTCGCTCGATTATTGGCGGGACAATGAGTGGGTGGTGCGCACCGAGCAACTTCTGCTTTCCAACGATCCCGACGTTGACGCGCTGTTTGCCGCAAATCCTTTTTCAGATTCCCCGCCGAAGCAGGTGCGCGCCGTGCTCTGGCAATACTGGTTTACTGACCTGAAAACGAAACGAGCCACGCACCGGTGGTGGCGCCGCGAGTATCTGGGATTGTACGCCCCGGCCCTCATGGAAAGTCCGGATGGCAAAATCATGGTGACGGCGTGGCCCGAAACGCCACCGCCTTTGCCCTGAACTATCACGAGGTTACTTTTTATTGATGGCCTGGATCTGCTTGACGAGTGTGGCAATCTCATCCGATGAAAGTTTATCGGCGTATTTCGGCATGTGGCCCTTGCCGTTGGTAATGATGTTGCGCAGGTCGTCCGCGGAGGCAGCAGCGGCTTTTTCGGAGATGAGCGCTGGGCCGCCGAAATGATGCCCTTCCGCAGTCTTGCCGTGACATTTGGCGCAATTCTTTTCGTAGACAGGATTCGCGGTCAGGCTGGCGTCCGGTGGCAGAGTTTGTGCCCGCACCGCCGACAACGCCAGAAGTGCGGCCCAGAAGAAGGTGGAATATGGAAATGGTTTCAAGGCAGGCCTCGCGATGGTGGAGTTGCTTCGAGAGTGTAGATGCCGCCCCGCGCGAAAGAGTCTCCCGGCCGGGCTACAGTTTCTTTCCGGGTTCGGGCCACAACATCCCCTGCCAGGCCGCGCTTGACGGAAAAATCGGCGGTATGTTCGGCACGTTGGAAAACATGCGCACAAACTTGCCCTCGCCCGAAAAGTAGAGAATCACGTAGCGGTCGCGCAGCGGGTCGCGGCGAGCAATTTCATCGGCCCAGCGTTCCATGAAATAGATGTACGCCAGATTTTCATTGTGATCTCGGAAAGAATAGGAAAGCAATCCCGGGTTTTGCCAGGCTGTAGCCGCGGAGTCCCTGGAATTATCCGTACCTGTGTCGGTCGCGTCGGGCTTGCCGGCAATGGCCACCACTTCATCCGGGTTCATTCCGGGACGCAGGCGCGCAAAATTCGCCCGGGCGGCTGCAACCTGCTCTTCGGACATACGAAAACTGGGTTGTGCGGGCGCAGCGCGAAGAACGATCGGCGAAGTGTCGCAACAATCCGGATGCTCACGCAACCAGGCTCGGACAGCGTCCTGCAATTGTTTCCGGTGATCGCCCACGCTGGGCCACAGGAAATAATCGTCCATGCGCAGTTCGGTTGGTTTCTTGTGTGCTAACCCGGGCAACACGTCCGCCACTCCCTTATCGCCCAGCATCATGTAAGCGACATCGCCAACAACGGGCGCGCCAAGCAGAGGTTCGCTGCGCGGGTCCGGCATCCAGCGGGCGTCAGTCAGTCGATCGACAAGGCAAGGTACCGAATAACGTCCCAAGCGGTAAAATGCGTTGTAGGTGTCATCGCCGACCATTCCAAGCCCATTCACATCAGGTTCCGGGAGTGGGGTGCCTGCGGGTGCTTCCACTTTGTATTCGGGAAACCATGCAAGATTCTGGAGTTGCGCGCACATCATCGCGGCGAGTTCGGGCGCTTGCAGCGGGTCCAGCATTGCGCGCGGGTAACCAACCGCAATTTTCCCGCCAAGGAAATGCGGCGGCTTGTGCAGCAAATAAACGTCCAGCACGGCTTTCACCTTGGCGAACTGCTCGCGCAGAAGCGTCTTGAAGGCGTACTCCCGGGCGACATCGGGCGCGTCGAAACCAATCGCGTCAACGCCGTGATGATTCGCCAGGAAAATCGCGCGCTGGTTGTGAAAATGCTGCGAAACGACGGTGACTTTATCCTGGCCGAAGATTTCCTTAACGCGCACCACAGAGTCCAAGGTCCGCAAACCTGCGTAGTCCAGATAGATGCGATCCTTGGGCACGCCCTTTTCGATCAGAGCATTTTTCATGTCCTTCGGTTCGTCATAGCTCTGGATGTGGTTGTCGCCGCTAACAACAAGGAAATCCACCTTGCGGCGTTGATAAAGCTGCGCGGCTGCCGCAATGCGATTCTCGAAAAATGGATTGAGCCATCCGCCGGGAATCCGCTTTGGACATCCCAGAACCAGGCCAACACGGCGCTTCGGAATTGCGGCAACATCGGAAAAAGTTTTGTGGCGCGCGGCGCTGGCGATCAATATCCGCGCGGCAATCAGTGAGAAGCCGCAAAGGAGCAGCAATCCACAAAGGGCGATTGGGATTTTGCGCAGCATGAAATTGCAATGGTAGCGCATGCCGGCAAGTAGAACACCAGCGTTCGCCGCGGGCCGGACCCAAGCGTGACGATTGACACGCTGTTTCCTGCGCTGGAGAATCGGGAGCATGACGGAAACACTGAGTTCCCGGCTTGCGCATGTCAGCTTGCCAGATACGGAAGAGCGCCAGGTGCAACTGGGGAGCTTGTGGGCCAGCTCGCCGGCGGTTCTGATTTTCCTGCGGCACTACGGTTGAATTTTTTGCCGGGAGCACGTCGCGCAGTTGCGCGAAAATGAGCCGGAGTTCCGGCGGCGGGGCGCCAAACTGGCGGCGATCGGGCTGGGAGATTTGCGTTACGCGCGCCTGTTTCGAGAGGAGGCGGGCATCACGTTTCCGCTCCTTGTGGACGAAGGAAAGATCGCCTACCGGGCCATCGAACTCCCCAAGACCACTTTCTTCGGACTATTTCGTCGCGAAAATTTTGCCGCGCGATCTCGTGCGCGGGCCGCAGGGCACCACCAGCACAAACTGGGCAAAGACCCGTTTCAACTCGGCGCCAGCTTCGTTTTCGGCCCGGGCAACACGGACCTTTTCACGCACCTCAGTGCATTCGCGGGTGATAACGCTCCCATGTCCAGCTTGCTCGCCGCGTTGCCCTAGAAAACGCGTGATTCCCCTCTTGCCCGATTGCCCAACGCTGCGCGACTCCGCTTTTGGCGGGACCTCCGTGCGGGTATATAGTGGGAACGGTGTTCCTCGCTCCCTTCGTTGAGCCGGGGAATGCTACCCGGCACGAAACCTAAGGCAAATGATTGATGGCCGCAGACGTCAGCAAACAGCTGGAGCGGGCGAAGAAATATCTCGAGAAAAATCGCATCGAGGAAGCTATCGAAGCGTACCTTGCCGTGCTCGACGGCGCCCCGCAGCACCAGGAAGCGTCTCAGGCGCTGGGCGATCTTTATGCCCGCATTGAACAGCCAGAGCGCGCCGCGGTCTATTACGGCCACTTGTTTGACCTGCTGATCGATCCCAAAGACGAAACGAAAGCGCTGGCGCTGTATAACCGCTTCCTGCGCACTTCGCTGACCACACAATCGCCGGAGCGCATTGCGCGCTATGCGTTTCTGCTGCAAAAACAGAACCGCGCGGAAGAGGCTATCGAGCAGTACTCCAAATCGGCGGAGATGTTCGCCGAGGCCGGGCGTGGAGAAGACGCACTTTTCTGCTGGGAGCGCACCGCGCAGCTTGACCCCGACAATCTAGCTCGGCAGATGAAGGTTGCAGAAATCGCCTCGCAACTGGGGAAGAACGCGCTCTCTGCACGTGCGTTTCTCCGTTCGGCGCAACTGGCTACGGCGTCCGGGGCGGCGGCTGACGCCTTGAAATTGCTGGCGCGCGCTTATGGTTTGGCGCCGCAGGAGCGCAGCGTGGCGCTGCTTTATGCAGAAGCCAAATTGCGCGGCGGCGAAGCCGCTGAGGCCGCGGCCTTGCTGGAACCGTTTGCGCCGACGGAAAGCGATGTCGCGTTTCTGGACACGTTCGCGGACGCGCTGCTGCAATCGGGCCAGCTCGATCGCGCGCGCGGCATTCTGGAAAAACTGCTGCGCGAGAAGAACGAAGGCATCACGCGATTGTTCGATCTCGCCGATGCGTATGTCAACGCCGATGAGGATCCCAAATCGGTGGAGATTCTCCAGGTCGTCAAGCGCCGCATGTTCGCCGACAAGAAATCCACTGAATTTACCACCCAGGTGGAAGCGCTTGGCGCCAAGCATCCGGAATCCATCCCGCTTCTGGAATTCTGGGCGGCTCTTTACAACGAACTCAACCGCGAGTCGCAATATTTTGAAGTGCTGATCCGTTTGTTCGATGCCAACTTCAATTCCGGCCTGTTTCCAAAAGCGTGCGAGGTGCTGGATCGCCTGGTGGACATTGACTCCTACGATTACCGAAACCAGGAGCGGCTGGAGCGCTTGCGCGGTCTGGCCGACGATTCATTCCTGAAGCGCATCGCCGGACGCATGGCACGTTCGTCCAACATTCCGGAAAGCACCGCTGCGCCTAAGAAAGTCAGTTCCCGGCAGGAAGTGGATACCCCGCCCGCGGCAACGGAAGAAGGGCGCAAAGGCCAGGCGTTGGACGATTTGATCGTGCAGACGGAAATTTTCTTGCAGTACTCCCTGCAGAGCAAGGCCATCGAGCGCCTGCAAAAGATCGCCGCAATGTTTCCCGGAGAAGAAGAACGGAACCCGCGACTGCAAAACCTCTATCAGATGGCCAATTGGTTTCCGAAGGCTGCACCGAAGGCGGAAGCCCCGAAAAAGCCGGTGACTGCCGCACCGGTTATAGAGGAAAAGCCTACGCCGCCGACGGGACGCACGGGCAGCTACACAGTGGAGACGCTGCGCGACCTGACCAAAATTTCGGAGATCAATCAGAAAATTTTTCGGCAGCAGACGCCGCGCGCGATGCTGAACACTACGGTGAACGAAGTTGGCGCGTACATGAAGGCGGCCCGCACGTTTGCCGTGATTGGCGCGCCGGGACGGCCGCCGGAGATGTCCGCTGAGCACTGCACGCCGGGCTTCAAGCCGGCCCCCGCGGCACAAGTGGTTTTTCTGCTCGCGCAAGTCGAAAAGGCGATCCCTGATGAATTGGGCGGCTTGATTGTGGACGCCTCCGACGAATCCATATTGAAAGAGCTGGGCCTTGCCACCGCGTTAGGCGTGACCATCACCGACAAGGAAACTCAAGCGCCTGCTGGCATGCTGATCGTGGGGCACGATCAGCCGAGCCAGTGGAAGCCCAACCAAACCTATTTTTTGCAGGCCATCGGCGACCAGATGATGATGAGCGTCAGCCATACGCGACTGCGCAGCCTGGTGCGCCGCATGGGCGTTTCCGACGAGCGCACGGGTCTGCTAAGCCGGAGTTCCTACGTTGGCTGCCTCTTGAACGAAGCGGATCGCGCGCGCACCCAGGGAACGCCGCTTTCGCTGGCCGTGCTGCAAATTGACCGAGGTGCGGACATGTTGCGGCAGCAGGGCGAAATGCCGCTGGAAAAATTTCTGGAGCAGCTCGCTCGTTCGCTGCAGCCGATCGTGCGGCAAAATGACATGGCGGTGAAATATACGTCCTGGGCGCTGGCGTTCATCCTCCCGGATACCAGTCTTTCCGGAGCGCAGAATCTGGTGGATAAATTGAAGCGCGCGGCGTCCGGCGTCCGCCCGCCGTGGGACTCCACGCAAATTACGCTAAGCGCCGGGATTGTGGAAGCAGCGGCGCGCCAAGAATACGACAGCGAAGACATCGTGACCGACCTGATGAATCGCGCGGAGTTCAGCATGGAGGAGGCCCGCAAGCGCGGGGGGGACACCGTTGTGCTCTCCGAAATTCCCAAGCTGTAGCGAGGGTTACGGACGCGCGTTGATCACTCCCTCTGAAGTGACAAGCTTGCATAGGATTGTCATCCTGAACGGAGCGTTGTTAGCGGAGTGAAGGATCGCAGCGTGTAGTCCGTGCAAGTTCTGAGCGTTTAGATGCTTCGCCTATCCTCATCGGATAGCTTCAGCATGACAGGCCTTTGCGACGAAGTTTCACGGCGGAATTGCTGATTCGCCGAGGATCGCAGGCAAACCAGAAAGGAAAATCATGTTTCCAACCGATGTGGTGATTGTGGCGGGCGCACGCACGCCCATGGCGCGCTATACCGGCGCGTTTTCAGAGGTGTCCGCAATCGAATTGGGCGCGCACGCAAGCAAAGCCACGATCCAGCGGTCTGGCGCGGACCCGGCGGAGTTCGACCACGTAATTTTCGGCAACGTGATGCAGACCAGCGCCGACGCTCTTTATGGCGCGCGCCACGTGGGATTGAAGGCCGGCCTCAAAATCGAAACGCCTGCCGTGACCGTGAACCGCCTGTGCGGCTCCGGGATTGAAGCCATCGTTCAGGGCGCGCAACGATTGCTGCTCGGCGAATCCACCATGATTCTCGCGGGCGGGATGGAAAACATGACCCAGGCGCCGTTTGTGATTCGTGGTGCACGCACCGGACTGCGGCTCGGCGGCGGCGCGCTGGAGGACTCGTTGATGGCCGGATTGACCGATAGCTTTTGCAATCTGCCGATGGCGCTGACGGCCGAAAAATTGGCGGAGCAAACCGGAATTACGCGCAAGGATGCGGATGCCTACGCGTTGCGCAGTCAGCAGGCCGCAGAGGCGGCGTTCAAGTCCTGCTACCTGAAGGAAGAAATCTCGCCCGTGGAAGTGAAACAAGGAAAAAAGACCATCGTGGTGAGCGAAGACGACCACCGCCGCCCGGAAACCACCATGGAAATTCTGGAGAAGCTGCCATCGTCGTTTAAGAAAGACGGTATGGTGACGGCAGGCAACGCCAGCGGCATCGTGGATGGCGCGGCCGCCGTGGTGCTGACGCGTGAAAAAACCGCGAAGGAGAGAGGATTGAAACCGCTCGGCCGCATTGTGTCGTGGGCAGCAGTTGGAGTGGATCCCAGCATCATGGGCATCGGTCCGGTTCCGGCATCGCGGAAGGCGCTACACTTGGCCGGATTGAAACTCGAGCAGATCGACCGCGTGGAAGTGAACGAAGCCTTCGCCGTCCAGTATCTTGCTGTTGAAAAAGAGCTCGGCTTGAATCGCGAGAAGACCAACGTGAATGGGGGCGCCATCGCGCTTGGCCATCCGCTGGCCGCCTCCGGCACGCGCCTGGTGATCACCGTGCTAAACGAGTTGCGTCGTAAAGGACTGCATTATGGCCTGGCCACCGCCTGCATCGGCGGCGGACAGGGCATTGCGATAATTGTGGAAGCGCTCGCGTAAATCTTCGCCCGCGCGCTTGCACTTGCCGCGGTTCGCTCAAAGTGCGGCTAGGCTTCCGTTGCCGTTTTCCGGGTGGCTACCACTGCACACCAGGGTACAAACTGGGCGGGCGAAATCCCCGGTAGGCATTTTGCGCGCCAGTGGTTAGATGCCAGACCACCTGGTGCGCACTATCGGGAGTGACTTCGAAAATGTCGGACAGTTGTGTGCTGGTTCCGGCATTGAAATCCCCTTCAATATTCCCGTTGGCCAACTGTTCCGCATTGCCGCCCCAAAACGAGTACTCGCCCGGCTTGTAACTGGTAATAATGGTTGCCGTCATCGCGCTCTCGTCTATTTCCAGGACCGGTACGCTGCTGTAAAGGCAAGGCGGAGCGGTCCCAACTCCGCACTGCACGCTTGCGGGAAATCTGCGGAAATTTCCGTTGTCCATAAGCACCAGTTGGAATTTCCCGGTGGTGTTTGTGGTGGCGAAGGCAGGCCCGTGCTGAGCATAAAACCAGTCTGTGGGAGAGGTGTCGCCCACGAGGGTGAAATCGCCCTGATAACCAAGGCGCCAAACAATATCCCCTGTCCCACTGCCGTTCTGATAGTCAATCTTAATCACCCAGCCTTGATGCCGGCTGGAAAGCAGTAGATTGCCATCATCGGGCGAATAGAGGAGCGCGTTGCAATGCGTCCAATCCGGATAGCTGAATGGCGCGCGATTGATATCCAGGTGATCGAAGGTGCTCCAAGTCCACGCAAGCGTAAAGGTTCCGTCGGTCTGCGGGGCAAGGTCCACGATCACGTCCCTAGAATGTTCGGAAGGCCGGAGCAGTTGGGAATATCCGCGCACGGCACGGTTATGTTTATCAGCGCGAGCCAGTGCCCGTTGGGAAGTTGAATGACGTCGTGATGAAAGCTCGTCACCGGATAACTGATTCCCGCGGCGGGAAGCAGTGTCTTCAGATTCGTAAGGGTCTCACTCCGGATGGTTTCCCCGGCCAGGTTCACCTCGCGAAGTTCGCTGGGAGATATGCCCATGAGCATGTCGCCATTGGGAAGCAAGTGCACACCTTGAACGGTCGTTCCGGTGGGGGCAGCATAAGACCACAGTAAATTGCCGGAGAGATCGTAGACAGCCAACGGCGCCATTGGCGAAGGGGTCTTGCTGATCAGGTCCAGCACCTCGACACCGGATTGCGGGGTCATTCCCGCCGTAGTGTTCATCGTGATGGATGGAATCTGGTTCGCGGGCAGGGCTTGCGTCGTAAATGTGTGATCCAGATCGAAAATTTGGGAGCTGTCCGAAGCTACCACCACTGCCTGCATGTGGTATTGGGTGGAAGCTTTCATGCCCGCCACGAAAAAACTCAGCGTGCCAGAGGAAGGAGCGGGCTGCGTCCAGGTCTTCAAGTTGTAGGAGGTATCCGCGCTGAACTGGACATACGCCTGTGTTCCAGTTGGCAGTGTCAGCGTGTAGAGCGCGACCTGGAGCTGATTCGTTGTCGAGACTTGTCCCGAAGCGAGCACGGTAATGGTGCTGGTAGCCATCTTGGTGGGATCGTGCTTGCTGGAGGCGGTCACGGTGACATTGGTGTTCTGCGTGACAGACGGAGCGGTGAACATCCCCGTTGAATCAACTGTCGCGCCCGTGGTTCCTGAAACGGACCATACCAGATCGGATGCACCGGAGGAGTCCGTTGCGTTGAGTTGGATGGATTGAGTAGAGAAGACCATGGCGCTCGAGGGAGTCAGCGTCACGCTGACGGGAGGCGAGGAGGAACATGCAGCGAGTAGAAAAATGAGTCCGAACAAAATGGAAGGTGCAAGCGAAAATCGCCTCATAGACCGCCTTGAAAGGGAAGACGGGCGGGCTGTCAACATCCCTGAGATTTTGAAGACGAACTGCGAGAGCCTAACACATTTTTTCGAGCCGTCCAATGGAATGCCGCGTGGCACAAATGAAATTTAAGTCCTGCACAGACGAATAATGACGCTCAATGAAGGGGTCTGATGGAAATCTGGGACGCCCATCGGCTGCCGCTGCGTGTTTCACCGAACGTTCATTAATTGATTCGCGTCTGTCGGGAGATGGAAGCCGAGCTTGACGTGACGAGGTTCTATACTGTCCAGGTTGCCCGCGTGGAGGCAACCTCCATGAAGAAACTGCGTGTCGTGGTTTCGCTTCCCAATGACAACGCTTACCAGCACGAGCAGGCCAGCGTCGCGAAGGCCACCGGTGAGCTGCTGGGACTTGAGCTTCAGATCCTCCGTGCTAACGACGACTCCATCACACAGAGCCAGCAATTACTGGAGGTCATCCAGGCGCGCAAGGAGGACCGCCCCAACGCCATCCTGGTGGAACCCGTGACCGCAACGGGCCTGCGTCGCGTGGCCGAAGCCGCGGCCTCCGAGGGCATCGCCTGGGTGATCAGCAATAGTGACGTGGATTATGTCCGGCAGCTCTCCAAGACTGCGCGCGCACCAATCTTCACTGTCAGCCAAGGGCAGAACGAAATTGGCCGGCTGCAGGGCAAGCAAATGGCAGCTCTCCTTCCGAAAGGCGGTTCCGTGCTGATGATTGAGGGGCCGGGAATGAGCTCTGTATCCGTGCAACGCCATGAGGGCATGGAAACCGCGCGGCCGAAGAATGTGCAACTGACGCTGCTGCGAAGCAAGTGGAGCGAAGAGCACGCAGCGCAGAGCGTTATCGCGTGGCTCAAGCTTGCGACCTCTCGCGCGGAAAAATATCAGTTGATCGCTGGACAAACGCACGAACTGGCTTTGGGCGCCAGAAAGGCGTTTCAATCAGTTGCAGATGCGGACCAAGCGAAACGGTGGCAGGAGCTTCCTTTCATCGGCATCGGCATTGCCAGCCAGGTGAAGCCCCTTGTAGATCGCCATATTCTTTCCGCCGCGGTGATCACTTCCGTCACCATGGAACTTGGCTTGCGGCTCCTGGTTCGTGCGCTCGAATCCAAAGTGCATCCGCCGGAACGCAGCATTGTGGAAGTGGCCTCGTACCCGGAATTGGAGAAATTGTGCCCAAGGTGAAGCGCTCCCCTCGCATGGGATGTTTTGCAAACAACCGCTTTGCAGTTAAGGTTCCCACGCACCTCGTTCAGCGCGCTGCGTTGACTTGGCTTGGGATGCGCCATAATATGGCGAGGACATGACGGATCCTCAGTCTCTGCCCGGCCAGACAATCTCGCACTACCAGATACTGGAAAAACTCGGTGGCGGCGGAATGGGCATTGTCTATAAAGCCGAAGACACCCGTCTCCACCGCTTCGTGGCGCTGAAATTTCTGCCGGATGATGTTGCCAAGGACCCGCAGGCGCTGGCCCGCTTTCAACGCGAAGCGCAAGCCGCCTCTGCCCTGAATCATCCCAACATCTGCACGATCCACGATATCGGCGAGGAGAATGGCGCCGCCTTCATCGCCATGGAATATCTAGAAGGCAAGACGCTGAAACACACCATCGCGGGCCGGCCCATGGAATTGGAACTATGGCAGGACCTCGCCATTGAAATTGCCGACGCCCTCGATGTGGCGCACGCGAAGGGCATCGTCCACCGCGACATAAAACCAGCAAATATCTTCGTCACCAATCGCGGCCACGCGAAGATTTTGGACTTCGGTCTCGCAAAGGTGGGTTCCGCCCGCAGTTCATCCAATAATCCGGACGCGATGGCGACGCTGGGCGCGGATACGGATCAACTCACCAGTCCCGGCAGCACTCTGGGCACGGTTGCGTATATGTCGCCGGAGCAAGTTCGCGCCAAAGATGTAGATGCGCGCAGCGATCTTTTCTCGTTCGGCGTAGTGCTTTACGAAATGGCTACCGGCCAGTTGCCGTTTCGTGGAGAAAGTTCTGGAGTCATCTTCAAGGCAATTTTGGATGCCACTCCGGTCGCACCTGTCCGGCTGAATCCGGAACTTCCGCCGGAACTGGAACGCATCATCAACAAGGCGCTGGAAAAGGACAGGGACCTCCGCTACCAGCATGCCTCAGAGATGCGCGCGGATTTGAAGCGGCTGAAGCGTGAAACAGGTTCCGGCCGCTCTGCGAGGGAAATGGCTCCCGATAGCGACCCGCGTTTTGCTTCCGGCTCTTCCACGGCCGGCATGGCCGGTGCCGTGCGCGAATCTGGATCGGCAGCGGCGCAATCCAGCAGTTCCGTGGTGGTGCAGGCGGCGGGTCAGCACAAGGTGACCGTCGCGGCGCTCGGCGTCTTCGTTCTGCTGCTGATTGCCGGCGCGGGCTATGGACTGTACTCACTGCTTCACGGAAAAACTGCGGCGCCTTTTCAGAATTTCAATATTTCGCAAATCACCAACAACGGAAAATCGGCGCTTGCGGCAATTTCCCCCGATGGCAAATATATCCTCAGCGAAATCCGCGACGCCGGGAAAAGCAGTCTCTGGCTGCGGAATGTGCCCACGAACAGCGACACGCAAGTGCTGCCGCCTTCGGAGACGGCTTTTCAGGACTTAACCTTCTCTCCCGACGGTAACTACATCTATTTCCGGAAATCGGAAGACGCGATGGAGACCACGTTCGATCTCTTGCGGGCGCCGGTCCTGGGCGGGGCTCCCCAGGTGATCGTGCGGGACATCGATTCCAACCCCACGTTTTCTGGCGACGGCAAGCGATTTGCCTTCGCGCGATTTAACGATCCCGAGGTTGGCAAGTATCAGCTTATTACCGCGAATGGCGATGGCAGCGACGGAAAAATGTTCATGGAAGGACCGGTAGCGGAGGGCCCGCAGTTTATCGCCTGGAAGCCAGTCAGTCCGCAAATTGCCGGCGTGGTCCTGCAACTGGGAGATCAGCTCAGCACCATCCGGCTCTACGATGTGGACACCGGGCAGGTCAAGAATTTGGCGACGTTTAAAGACGAGGTGCTTCGCAGGATGCACTGGCTTCCCGATGGAAGCGGGCTCCTGGCCCTCTACCAGGGCAGGGCCACCAGCTTTTTGCGCACCCAGATTGGTTTTATTTCTGCTTCCGACGGTCAGTTTCAACCCGTAACCAAAGACACGAATAGCTATCAAGCGTTGACGCTTTCCGCCGATGGCAAGACGTTGGCGATCGTGCAGCAAAAAACTATGCGGAGCCTGAATCTGCTCCCCGCGGCGGGCTCCGGCTCAAAGCCACCGGAGCCGGCGCTTGTGCAGGAGCGAGATATTGACGATTTCGCGTGGGCCCCTGGCGGCGGATTTTATGTGCATGAAGTCCTGAATTTGTCGCACATCTCCGCGGACGGCACCGGCAAGACGGTTTTGTTGAGCAACGAATCTGTTTTCGGGTTGAACGCCTGCGCGGACGGAAAAACGCTATTAATGAGCTGGATCGGGCAAGGCGGCGCAATTGGAATCCATGTCCGGCGCATGGACGCCAATGGAGCCAATCTGAAACAGTTGACTACCGGGAAGCTCGATTTCAATCCAGTATGCGGCCCGGATTCGAAGCAGGTTTTTTATCCGGAATTGAATGGCAGGGTCCTGCGTGTGCCGGTGGACGGTTCGCGGCAGGCGGAAGTGGTGCCGGGCAGCACGATTCCAAAATCCATCCTCGGCGCGCCGGAGATCGGAATATCGCCGGACGGCAGGTTGTTGGCGTTTGTTGTCTCCAGCACGATGGCGAACGGTGCCTCGCTGACCGAACGGATCGGGCTGGTTCCGCTCGCGGAAGGCGCGCCGCAACCTCGATTCATGACGCCCAATCCCCACATCACCGGCGGTCCGAAGTTTACGGCGGACGGGAAGGCGCTTCTTTACGCAATCCGCGTGAATGGAGTGGACAACCTGTGGGAGCAGCCGCTGGATGGTTCCGGCGGCCGCCAGATCACAAGTTTTCCCACGGATCAGATCGCGCGGTTCCAGTTGTCACCGGATGGCAAGACGCTCGGAATTCTCCGGCAAAATACAGAGTCCGACGTGGTGCTGCTGCGCGACTCTTCAGCCACGCCATGATGCGCAAGATCGGATGGCGTGGTTTATGATATGGTGCGCGGCGAAAGTTTTTGCCCGCAAAGCCCTTCTGCGCAAATTCAGCCCATGGAGCAGGAATAGAAAGGTTGGCATATTATGAACTACAGGAACTTTGTTCCGGTGACGATCTTGTTGGTTGTCGCCGGGCTCGTGGCGCCATCCGCGCGCTCACAAGCGCCAGAGCAGCAGCCGGCCGCCAAAGCCGCACCTTCCGCGGAAGCGGACGCTCAGAAGAAAAACACCGCGGCCTACATCGCGCTCATGCGCCGCGACGTCCGGCAGGAAAAAGCCGAGATCATGGGCTCAATGATGGCCCTGACCGCGCAGGATTCCGCAAAATTCTGGCCGATTTACAGCGCTTATGACGAGCAACTTAACAAGTTAAACGACCAGAGGGTCGCGAATATCAAGCTGTACGTTGAAAATTATAACCACCTGACCGACGACGAGGCGGACAAGATGGTACAGTCCGCGGTGGCTTATCAGAAAGCGCGGGCGGAATTGCTGGGGAAGGCGTACGAAGATGTCCGCCAGGCGCTGGGCGGCGTGACGGCGGCGCGTTTCGCACTGGTGGAACACCAGATCCTTTCCATTATTGATTTGCAGATCGTATCGTCGCTGCCCATCGCCGGGCAGAGCAGGTAATTGCCGGAGAGAGGAAACGAAAATGGAAAAGCGATTGATCTTGGCGGCAATGCTGGCAGCGGGGATGGCGATGGTCTCGCCGAACTTGGGAGCACGCACCGGCGCCAATGCCGCGCCGCAAACCAAGAAAAGAATGACCGTTCCCGCGGGGACGCGAATCTTGATTCGTACAGTGGATGCGATTGATTCCAGCAAACAGAAGACGGGCTATCGCTTCACCGCAACTCTCGAAGCCAATCTGCAGGCGGAAGACACCGTGGTCGCGCCGCGGGGAACCACGGTTTATGGACGTCTGGCGGATGCATCGTCTTCCGGAAGAATGTCCGGAAGTTCGGAACTCACCCTTGAGCTGACAGATATCGTTATCAAAGGCACCGCTTACCCGCTTCTCACCAGCACTTATGAAATCAAGGGCAAGGGAGAAGGCGGAAACACCGCAAAGAAGGTAATTGGTGGCGCCGGACTTGGCGCCCTGATCGGCGGCCTGGCCGGTGGAGGAAAAGGCGCTGGCATCGGCGCTTTGGCAGGGGCCGGGGCAGGAACAGCCGTGGCCGCCTCCAAAAAAGGACAGCAGTTGCAGATCCCCAGCGAATCCCTGCTGGAATTTCGACTCGCTCAGCCAGTGGCACTGCCAATCGCCTGACCCCGCAATTCAATTACAATCCGACGTCCGCACGACCCGAACGAGGTGCGGAATCGATTGTCTATTTTTTGGCGATCGCGTCGGACTTGAGCTGGAAACTTCCACCTTCGCAAGTGTAGTCTTCCGGACCAAACATCTGTCGAATTTCGGTCTCGCCCTCCCATCCGGGCCAGAATTTGCGGTGCAGTTCCATGAATTGGCGCGCGCTTTCCACGGCTTCTTCCTTGGTCGCAAAATCCATGATCGCGTAGCCGCCGACCACTTCTCTGGTTTCGGTAAACGGGCCGTCAGTAACCGTCAGGCCGCCGTGCGAAACCCGCACACGTGTACTCGCCGCTGTTGGAGCTAATCCGCCGGTGGCCACCATCTTGCCGGACTTTTGCCCCTCTTCGCTCATCTTTGCAATGGCGTCCATCATTTCCTTCGGAGGAGGCCCGGAATTCTCCGCGGACTTGACCATCATCATGAATCGCATCGTCATTTCTCCTTTTCCCTGTCGGAAAATCCTTGGGTAGACCATCTGCGTGGCGCGGTGGTTGCCCCCCTACCAGTTTGTCGAATGAGCCCTGGGGAATTCGACAATTACGGTAACCCCGCGCGGTTTTTTTGTTAAGTGTTTGCTTTGTGTGGGCTTGCGGTGGCATGCATTGGCGTTATCTGGCCAGGAGCAGGCAATGCAGCAGTGGCCCTACCGACGCCAGCCACTGGTAGCACGCCACAATCCGGTCGAAATCCAGCAGATGCGCCGCGACCGCCCGGCCGCCAGCCAAGACTGCCCAGATTGCCACCCGAACAAGTTCCCCAATCAGGCAGCAGAAGAGACGGCACATCAGCGTCGAGCCCTCCTGCAGCAGACCTCCGAACAGGGCTGTGCATCCGATTGCCAGAAAGGCCCGTCCCGATGAATTTGTTGTGTTTGGACTTGCCTGCCGTGCTGCCATAACCGCCTCCCGATTCGCTGCAACTCCGTCTCTACTCTTTAGACGAACGAAGGGCCTCAGTTTCGACAAGCCCGGTAACGAAACGGGAAGTTAGAGCAGAGGCATTACGGGGGATCTTCCCCCAACGGAAGCGATTAGTTTGCTCGAGGTCCAAAGGCTTTAAAAACAGACGCGGGGTTTGCTTGCTCAATTGGTGATGAGCAAGGCTACCCCGCGGATACTTTTCACTTGATGAGAATTAAATTTCAGAAAGCGGTGTAAAAGAGATCTCTGGAATCGCTGGTCCAGCCCCGGATGGATGCGGGCCGGATCGGAGTTGGCGTGCGGCTCTCGGAGCCCTCGCTCATCAACAGCGAATAACCGTTTGCGAGATAGGAAGGAATATCGCGGTAATCGGTAACCGGAATATAGGGACCCCGTTTGCCCAACTGCACGTGGTAGCGATTATCCTTGAAGCGGTGCGGAATCAGGCGGGTTCCGGCTTTCTTGCCGCGAGAGACGAGCGCAAAAAGCATCAACCACCTCCGGGAGGCCAAGGCGTCGCTTATTCTATAAACGCCCGTCGCTGCGAGTAAGAGGTCGATCTGTGGAAATATGTGCATCCCTGTGCAAGATCGCTCTGACTTTGAATTGGATTTTCATGCGGCCCTTTGTGCGAAAATGACCGCGAATCCTGGAATCTCCGGCGACTGCCGGGGGCGGAGACGTTCATCGATCACACACTACTCTACGTTTTGTGCATCATCTTTATCGCCACGTTGATCCGGTCTGCGTTTGGATTTGGAGAGGCGTTGGTTGCTGTGCCGTTGCTCGCGTTTCGGCTCCCGCTGCAACTGGCGGCGCCGCTTGCCGTGCTTATTTCGATTGTGGTGGCGGCCATCGTGGTGGCGCAGGATTGGAAGAGGATTCACATTCGCAGCGCGGGTTGGCTTGTAGTATCCAGCATGTTCGGAATTCCTCTCGGGTTACTCTTGCTGAAGAGCGGTCATCTTCGGGCCACAAAGGGCACGTTGGGCGTGGTTTTGATTCTGTTCTGTGTGTACTCGCTGATCGGGCGTGCACCGGTGCAATTGCGGAGCGATCACGGGTGGTGGCTGGCCATTTGCGGGCTTGCCGCCGGCGTTCTCGGCGGCGCTTACGGAATGAACGGTCCGCCATTGGTTGTTTACGGAACCATGCGCGGTTGGTCTCCTCAGCATTTTCGCGCCACTCTGCAGGGATATTTTTTGCCGGCCAGCATCGTGGGCATGGCGGGATACTGGATGGCCGGGCTGTGGACTCCGCTCCTGGGCCAGTATTTCCTGGACGCTCTTCCCATTGCGCTGCTTGGTGTTTTTCTGGGCAGGGTGGTCAATCACCGGCTGCACAGCACGGTTTTTTACAGGTATCTTTACTTGGGATTGGCTGTCATCGGGGTGCTGCTGGTGTTCCAGGCGGTGCGCGGCACGTTGTGAATTTGGCGGAATGGTTCGCTGAGTCGCCAGCACCTGCATTTCGCGGCCTGACCATGTGTGAGTTCCCGAATGAGCTTTGGTACACTTTGTTGGGTGGCAATTTCCCGCCGGTAGTGCATGAAACTGCAGACGTGAGGAATCCATGGCGATTCAAAAGGTCGGTGTCGTGGGGTGTGGCTTGATGGGCTCGGGCATCGCGCAGGTCAGCGCCCAGGCGGGATTTCCTACGGTCGTGCGCGAAGTAAACGCGGAGCTGCTCGAGAAGGGCTTAAAGAGCATCGAGAAAAATCTGGCGCGGCAGGTACAGAAGGGTGCCCTTACGGATGCGGCACGCACTGAAGTACGTGGACGGCTGAAAGGTACCACCTCGATTGACGAACTGAAGGATTGCGACGTGATTATCGAAGCGATTATCGAGCAATTGCCCATGAAGCGCGAGTTATTCGGGGCATTGGACAAGCTCTGCCCTTCGCAAACAATTTTTGCCAGCAACACCTCATCGCTGCCCATCATCGAAATTGCCGCTTCTACAAAAAGGCCGCAGCGCTTTGTGGGCCTGCACTTTTTCAATCCCGTGCCGGTGATGAAGCTGGTGGAGGTGGTGAAAACGATCGCCACGGATTCGGCTGTGTACGAAGAGATGGTCGCGTTCGGCGCCAAGCTCGGGAAAACGCCCGTGCGCGCGAATGACGGCGGCGGCTTCATCGTCAATCGCCTGCTGGTGCCTTATCTGTTGGACGCGATCCGCGCGCTGGAAGAGGGCGTTGGCTCCGTGGTGGATATTGACACGTCGATGAAGCTGGGTTGCGGCCATCCCATGGGGCCGTTGACGCTGCTCGATTTCGTCGGCCTCGATACCACCTACTACATTTCTCAAATCATGTTCGACGAATTCAAGGAAAAGCGATTTGCCGCGCCGCCGCTGCTGAAGCGCATGGTGCTGGCCGGGTGGAACGGCAAAAAATCCGGCCGCGGTTTTTACGATTATGCGGACCCGGCGAATCCCAAGCCGGTGCAACTCTAAGGAACGATCATGGCCTACGAAAATCTACTGTACGAAAAGAAAGACGGCATTGCCTGGATCACGTTCAACCGGCCCAAGGTGCTCAACGCCCTGAATCGCAAAACGATCGAGGAGTTTGAACAAGCGCTGATCGATGCCCGCGACGACGTTTCCGTGCGCGTGCTGATTCTTACCGGCTCCGGCGAAAAAGCGTTTGTGGCCGGAGCGGATATCAACGAACTGGCGCGGCAGAACCCGGTGAGCGGGAAGGAATTTTCGCTCTACGGTCAGGGAGTTTTTCACTTGCTGGAGACGATGGGGAAGCCCTCGATCTGCGCGATCAATGGTTTCGCGCTTGGCGGCGGCTGCGAACTGGCGCTTGCCTGCACGATCCGCCTGGCCAGCAAAAATGCAAAACTTGGACAGCCGGAAGTAAAACTCGGTATTATTCCGGGCTATGGCGGCTCGCAGCGCATGGCGCGGCTTTGCGGCAAGGGAGTGGCGCACGAGCTTTGCCTCACCGGTGAAATGATCACGGCCGAAGAAGCGCAGCGCATCGGCCTGGTGAATCACATCTACGAACCGGCCGAGCTTTTGCCCGCGGCCGAAGCGATGGCCAAAAAGATTATCGAGAAAGCGCCGCTGGCCGTGAAATACTGCATGGAAGTGATTGAGCGGGGCGTGGAAATGCCACAGGAAGAGGGACTATTCCTGGAGGCCACGCTGTTCGGCCTGTGCTGTGCCACCGAAGACATGCGTGAAGGAACAAAAGCGTTTCTGGAAAAACGCGCGGCAGTTTTTCAAGGGAAGTAAGGCGGATTCGTGGCACAGCCACTCCTGGCTGCGCAGCCGATCCGGGATTTACAAAATGAAACATAGGCAACAGTGCCTATGGCGAGAGAAATGAGGGACATGATTCAGCCGGGAAAAATTGATGGTGGATTGAGCGGCGCGGGCTTGCGCTTCGGAATTGTGGTCAGCCGGTTCAACAGCTTTATTACCGAGCGGCTTCTGCAAGGCGCAGTAGATGCGCTGGAGCGCGGCGGCGCGGCGGGCAAGGATGTGGATGTGGTGCACGTGCCCGGTTCGTTCGAATTGCCTTTGGCCGCGAAAAAGCTGGCTGCCACCGGACGTTACGATGCGCTGATCGCCATCGGTTGCATCCTGCGCGGCGAAACCGCGCATTACGATTACGTCTGTTCGGAAACCGCGCGCGGCTTGCAGCTTGCGCAGATGGACACCGGCATCCCGGTGATGTTCTGCGTGCTCACTTGCGACACGCTAGAGCAGGCCATTGATCGCGCTGGATTGAAGGGCGGCAACAAAGGATTTGAAGCCGGGCTTGGCGCCATCGAAATGGCGCAGTTGTCTCGCAAGCTGCACGGCGGGGCCGCCAAATCATCCGGAAGCGGCAAAGGGCGGCGTCAATAACATGTCCTTGCGCACAAAATCCCGGGAATTTGCCATGCAAATGCTGTTTCAATGGGACATGAGCCAGCAGGCGCCCGCAAAGCTGGAAATTACTTTCTGGAAAAGCGCGAAGGCCGCGGAAAAGACGCGCACCTTTGCCAATCAACTATTTGAAGGCGCGGCGCACGATGCCACCGCGCTGGATGAACTGATCACCAAGCACGCCGCAAACTGGCGCCTGGACCGCGTCGCCGCGATTGACCGCGCGATTCTGCGCCTGGCGATGCACGAAATGCGCGCCACCGACACGCCCGCGAAAGTGGTCATCAATGAAGCCGTGGATCTGGCCAAGAAATATTCGTCCGACGACGCCGGCGGTTTCGTCAACGGCATTCTCGATGCTTACCAGAAGACGCTGAAAGCGGATTGAACCGATCGCTTCCGAGGCCAGCCGCTACGTGCGGATGGTTCCTTCAAATACTTTCACGGCGGCTCCACTCACGCGTGGCGTGAGCTTCTTGCCCGTTTGCGAGACTTCCACTTCGATCTGGCTGGGGCGGTCCATTTCCACGCCCTGGGCGATATGCAAGGTGTGCCCCGCGCCGAGCTTGCCATGCTTTACAAGATAAGCTCCCAGCGAACCCGCCGCCGACCCGGTGGCCGCGTCTTCGTATAATCCCCACGGCATCATACCGCGCGCGTAAGCCGTGGAATTTCCGCCCAGCGCAAAGCAATAGGCCAGCCCGCATTGTTTTCCAACCAGACGCGCCAGTTCCACGATGTTCATCTGGATTTTGCCCAGCGCCTGGCGGCTGCGCAGAGGCACCATCAAGTTAAAAATTCCTGTGGAAACGAATTCCGGTTCGAGTTTGGGGGCAAAATCCTTGGGCGAAAGTCCCAGCGCATCCGCCAATTTCTTTTTATTGATCTTGGAAGGTTTGAATGACGCGTCTTTCTGCGTCATGGTTACGCGCTGTGGGCGGCCATCCTTGAAGCGAATTTCCACCGGCAAAACTCCCGCGCCGGTTTGTTGCTGTATGTGCACCCCGCCTTCTTGCGCAGGGACGACACCGAGCTCCGCCAGCAGAAACCATGTGCCGATCACTGGATGCCCGGCCAGCTTCAGCTCCTCTTTGGTCGTGAAGATGCGCAGGCGAGCCAGCGCGCGGTCGTCGGTCGGCTTCTGCACAAAAACCGTCTCCGAAAGATTCATTTCGCGGGCGATGGCCAGCATCTGGTCGTTGGAAAGTCCGTCGCCGTCGGTGATCACCGCCAGTGGATTGCCCTGAAAGCGCGTGGTGGTAAAAACGTCGAGCGTGTAGAAGCGGTGATTCATTGCTGGTCCCCGTTCTTCAATTCGTATGCACCACAGTTTATATCCGTTCTAGTTGGCTGACGGTGCGCTCATTTTGAATATTGCCGGTGTTCAAGGTGCTGCGCGGCTCAATCAGCACGATGTGCGTTTCCTCGTCGGCTACGGGACAGTGCTCCACGCCGTGCGGCACAATCACAAATTCGCCTTCACGCACCACGGATTCGTGATCGCGGAATTTCATGCGCAGCGTGCCCTTCACCACCAGAAAGAGCTCGTCTTCGGTTTCGTGATGGTGCCACACAAATTCGCCTTTAAGCTTGACGGCCTTGACATGGCAATCGTTCACTTCGCCGATTATGCGGGGATTGCAGTAGTCCTGAAACTTTCCGAATTTTTCTTTCAAATTCACGGTATGCATGATGATCCTCATCGCAAAAAATGCGCACATGTCATTCCGAGGGCGGTCTTGGCCCGAGGAATCTGCTTTTTCCCAGCGTCGCGGAAGGCGGATTTCACGCTTCGCTCGAAATGACAAGCCAGGCTGTTCGATCGGCCTCTAGCTAAAGGGCCTGGACCGCCGCCACGGTTGCCTGCAGCACCTGTTTGGTTGTTTCCACCCGCGAAGTTTCGGAATAAATGCGCAGCAGGTTTTCCGTTCCAGAGGCGCGCACCATCACCCAGCCGATTTCGCCCAGAAACAGTTTGATCCCATCCATATCTTCGCGGCGCGTGATCCCCCACTCTCCCACGCGTTTCGCTTTGTCACTCGTGAAATGGGCGATGGCCTTTTCTTTTTGCCCCTTGCGGACATCCAGGTCCACCCGGCCGTAGTGAAACTCGCCGAATTCGGCGTGCAGCACAGCCAGCAGTTCGCCGAGCGATTTTCCGTGCCATGCCATCAGCTCCGCCAGCAGCAGCGCGGAGACCGAAGCGTCGCGCTCCGGCAAATAAAGGCTGGTGCCGATGCCGCCACTCTCTTCTCCTCCGATCAGAATGTTCTGCTCCAGCATCAGTTCGCAGATGTATTTGAAGCCCACGGGCACTTCATGCAGCTTGCGGGAATATTTGGCGGCGAGTTTATCGATCAGCTTGGTCACGGAAAAAGTTTTGGCAATGTCGCCGGGAAGCTTGCGGGTGCCGATCAGGTGCCAAACCAGCAGCGCGAAAATCTGGTGCGGGTTGACGAACGAGCCGTCGCGGTCGATCGCGCCGATGCGGTCGCCATCGCCATCAAGGGCAAAGCCCGCGTCATATTTGCCGGCGCGCACCGCCTGGCGCAGCGCTTCGATGTGCGGTTCGATCGGCTCCGGATGCACACCGCCGAAACGCGGGTCTCGCGTCGCGCGAATTTCGTCGCAATGCGCGCCATTGCGCGCGAAAAGCTCTTTCAGCAGGCCCGCCGCGGAGCCGTGCATGGGATCCACCACGAAGCGGAATTTCGCGTCGCGCAGCCGCTGCCAGTCGATCAGTTTTTCGATCGTGTCCAGATAAGGCGCGCGGGGCTCCAGCGGTTGAATCAATTCCTTGCGCGGCGACAGCGATGGAACGCCATTCGTCAAGACGGTTTCGAGTTCTTTTTCAATCTGCGCGACGATGGAGGGCAGAGCGCTGCTGCCATAGCTGGCTTTGTACTTGATGCCGTTCCAATTGGAGGGATTGTGGCTCGCGGTGATCACCAGCCCGCCGGCAGCCTGGCGCTGGCGCACCAGCAGCGAAATCGCCGGCGTCGGGCAGGGCTTATCGGCCAGCCATACCGGCGTGCCAGTGGAGCTGATCACTTCGGCGACGGCGGCGGCAATGGTGTCCGATTCAAAGCGGTGATCGTAGCCGACCAGCACGCCCTTGCGGGCGTCTTCGCCGCGCACTACATAACGGGAGATCGCGGCCGCGACGATCCGCGCGTTCGCCTCGGTAAAGTCCTCCCCGAGGATCCCACGCCACCCGTCAGTGCCAAATCGAATGGAGGTCATCGCTAAAAAGTATACGCGAAGAGCGCTGCGGGCCAAACCACCAGAAAAGCAGTGCCGATTTTGGGGGACTACCGCGTGGGTTGTTGCTTGGAAGACAGAACAGGAGACACTTCTTCGCGTTCGCCGGGCTGCAGAATCCGCTTGATCATGGAGGCGAAACGCACCTGGTCTTCGCCGCGCACGGTTTCGAATTGCAGGCCGAGCCCTTTGCCGGCCCGAACATAGCGGACCGCGGCGCTCGCCTTGATTGCGCCATCTTCCACCAGAAAATGAAGATCAACGGTGGCGCCAATGGGGCACACTTTGGTCGTCTCGATGAATAAGCCGCCCACGCTCAGGTCTTCCACCCTGGAGGTATCTTCCGCGCGCCCGCAGCGCCAGAACACCCAGATTCCGTCCGGGGTTTCGACCCGCTTGTGGCGTCTTCGCGAATGGAGAACGGACTTTTTCAAGCTGCGCCAACCTATGCTTCTGAGATAGGCCCGCCTGGCCTGGCAACAGTGATCCCTGGGTCAAACTGCAAAACATGAGTTCCTTGGTTGCCTACAGATTGACGGCAGGCGCGCGTCTCCACAATTGGCTAAGTGGGCGCACGTGACGTATCGGGTACAGCCAGCCGGCCAGTGGCCTGTCCGGAAGGACAGGCCGACGGATTTACAAAAGTTTCTTGTGATTGCGGGCTTCCAGGGCTTTCACGATTTTGCCAACGTCCTGGGCGCGGTCGCGCGGGCAAATAAGCAAGGCATCCGGCGTTTCCACAACAACAAGATCGCGTACGCCGATGGCGGCGACAAATTTTCCGGGGCTCCATAGGAAATTGCCCTCGGCGTCCAGCGAGTGGCCGTCGCCGGCAAACAGATTCTCGCCGGGATGTTTGGCAAGCAATTCGTAAACGGCAGCCCAGGAGCCAATGTCGCTCCAACCGATCTCCGCGGGAATTACGAAGACGCGTGGCGCGCCCGGTTTTTGTGTGGCGCGCTCCAGGATCGCGTAATCCACGGAAATATTTTCAAGTTTGGGATAGATGCGTTTCAGCTTGGCGGCGTAGCTGCGTTTGCCGATGTGCTGCGCAAGCTCTTCTAGCAGCGCGTGGGTAGCCGGCAGAAATTCCTTCAGCGCGTCCAGGAACGTGGAAACGCGCCAGAAAAACATACCGGCGTTCCAATGGAAATTTCCGGAGGATACATACTCTTTGGCCACCGATAGCTCCGGCTTTTCCGTGAAGCGGCGTACCGCGTAAACCGGCGCCCCGTGTGCGTTGATGGAATCGCCCTGACGTTCCACGTAACCAAAACCCGTATCAGGACGCGTGGGTGGAATGCCGAGCACCACCATGCGGCCGGGCTCGCGCGCCAGTTCCAGAGCGTCGCGCACGATTTCGCGATACTTTTCCGGCTGTGCGATGTAATGGTCCGCCGGCAAGACTGCCAGCAAAGCATCGCCGCCCGCCGCATGACGCACACGAATTGCGGCCTGTGCGATGGCCGCCGCGGTGTTTCTGCCGACCGGCTCGGTCAAAACTAGCTTTCGCGCGGCGGCAGGAAGTTGTTTGCGGAGCGCGGCCACCTGTTCGTCGTTCGTGACCGTCCAGAGGCGCTGCGCGGGAATCAGCGGCGAAAGACGCGCCACGGTTTGCTGGAGCATCGAACCTTTACCAACGATATTCAGAAGCTGCTTGGGCGTGCGCGTGCGGCTGCGCGGCCAAAAGCGCGTCCCACGCCCCCCGGCCAGAATCACGGCATGCATTGCCAATGGTTTTTCGCTCATCGCTCCGCACCCACCAGCACGCGTGAAATTGCCGCGTCTTCAAATCCCTGGTTGCGCAAATGCCTCCGCAGCGCCGGCGGGTCGGGCACCGTCACGCGCAGCACGCTACAAGCGCTCTGCGGCTGCAGCAGAATGGTCGGCAGATTGGCAGGGAAAAACCAAGCTTCGCCGGGACGAAATGCAAATGCTCGCTCTGAATCATAGAACGCGCCGGTGCCATTGAGAATCACGAATACTTGAAACTCCCCGGGATCGCTTTCGATGTGCGTGGTTTTGTGGCAGTCCCAGCGTTCGGTGGCGAAATATTCGCAAGCTGCCAGGAGATATTTCTTCGCCTCCGGCGAATGCAACGCCAGCGGTTCCATTTTGCCGCCGCGCGTCGGGCCAAAATTCGTCACATCCATCGCTTTCTGGATGTGCAGCTCGCGGAGTTTGCCTGAGGCATCCTTCCGCCCGAAATCGTAAACGCGATAGGTAAGGTCGGAATATTCCTGGATCTCGCAGACCACCAGGCCCGCGCCCATGGCGTGCTGCGTGCCTGCGGGAACAAAATAAGTTTCGCCGGTCCGTACCGGAAGGTGCTCCAGAAGAGTTTCCACCGTGTTCGCCTGCAGCGAGCGCAAAAAACAATTCTTGTCCACGCCGGGTTTCAGTCCGAACATGATTCCGGCGCCATCCCGGGCGGAAACCATGTGCCACATCTCGGTTTTACCGCGGCCGCCGGCGCTCTGCTCGTGCTTCGCGGCGTAAGCGTCGTCGGGGTGCACCTGAATGGAGAGCTTGTCGTTGGGAAAAATGAATTTGATCAGAACGGGGAATTCAGCCAGCGAGGCATTCCGCGCGCCGCGCCACTCCGGCGGCATGGCTTGCCACGCCTCCCGCAAAGTCTTTCCGGCGAACGGCCCGTTGATCACGCGCGAATCAAACGCGGTAAGCCAGGCTTCGCCCAGCGGCTCTGGCAGGTTCACTTTTTCCGGATACCAGGGAGCGAGCGAGCGCTGACCCCAGATCCGCGGGCTGAAGAAGGGTTCAAGACGCGACAGGACAGGTTGCATCACGGCCTAGGATGCGGCCTCCGCGCGCGAAAAGAATTTCTCAAGCCGCCGGAGTCCTTCCTCGATGCGCTCGAGCGACGTCGCATACGACAGCCTGAGGAATCCTGGCGCGCCAAACGCTTCACCAGCCACCAGCGCCACGTGCGCTTTCTCCAGTAGCAATTTGGAAAGCTCGGTGCAATTTTTTGCCAGCGCCTGTTTGCCATTACCAAGATGCGCGGAAATATTCGGGAAGGCGTAGAACGCTCCGCCCGGCCATTCGCAAGTGATGCCGGGAATGGCGCGCAATCCTTCCACGATTCGCTTCCGGCGTTTGCTGTATTCAGCAAGCATCGGCGGCACGGTTTCCATCGTGCCGCCCATGGCTGCCAGAGCGGCGTACTGTGCGATCGAAGTGGGATTCGAAGTGGACTGGCTCTGGATCTTGATCATCGACTGAATCAGTTCTTCAGGCGCCAGCGTGTAGCCGATGCGCCAGCCGGTCATGGCAAACGTTTTCGAAACGCTGCCGATGATGATCACGTTGCTCTTGGAATCCCTGGCGCTGGCGATGGAGAACGGCTTGTGCGGCTCGTAAACGAAGTGCGAGTAGCATTCGTCGCCCATCAGCCAGATATTGTGTTTTTTGCAGAGGGCGAGAATTTTCTCGAACTCCGGCGGATCCACCACACCGCCGCATGGATTGCTCGGCGAATTGATGATCACCATTTTTGTTTTCGGCGTGATGGCCTTCTCGATGTCCGCGGCCTTCACACTGAAGCCGGCGGCGGCGCTGGTTGGCACAATCACCGGCGTTCCGCCGGTGTACTTGATGATGTCCGGGAAACTCACCCAAAAGGGCGCCGGCAGAATCACTTCATCGCCATGCTGAACCAGCACAGAGACCGCATTAAAGATGGCGTGCTTTCCGCCCACGCTGACCACGCATTCCTTCGCCGTGTAGCTGGAGCAAAGCTCCCGGCTGTGCCACGCCGCAATCGCGTCGCGCAGCGGCATGATGCCGCCTGTCGGCGTGTACTTGGTGCGATTTTCTTCGATGGCTTTGATGGCGGCTTTCTTGATGTGATCGGGCGTCGGGAAATCGGGCTCCCCGGGGCCGAAGTCGGCGATGTCCACGCCTTTGGCCTTCAGTTGCTCCGCCGCGCTGATGACCGTGGCGGTCGGGGAGACTTGGATACGATTGATGCGATTCGTGAATTGCACGGACTCTCCTTGGAGCGAGCCTGGAACCAACTAGTTTTCAGGAAAACGATGGGAAATTCAATGTCGAACCTTGGTTGCGCTCCAACGCCGTCATGCTGAGGCGTTCCGATCGGGATCAGCGAAGGAACTTAACTTAGAGTGTTTGCGCGAAGTTTGCGGTGAGATTCTGAGGGCATCCTCGTCGGATGCCCTCAGAATGACAGTTTGCATCATGGCGCGCGCGGAGGACGAGATGTGGGGCGCGGGAAGGGTCGACTAGCCAAGCCACTGGGGGTTGCGATAGGTGCCGTCGAAATTGTGCGTGGTCTTATAGCCTTCGAATTCGCCATTCTTCGCGGCGGTGGCTGTTTTTGCCAGCAGCGCGTTGGTCTCCGCGGCGGTGAGTTGCTGAAAATTGCGCGCCACCATCAGGGCCTGCTGCACGTCGCCAACGTTCTGGCAGCCGGTAATCACCACGCTGGTCGGCAGGCTCATGGCATAACGCAGGCATTCCACCGGCGTGAGCGTATTGCTCTTCAGCAGCATGCCCGCGCCCATCGGCTTCATGCCCAGTACGCCGATTTCGTTTTTCAGCAGCACTGGCAACACTTTTTCCTGGAAGCTATCGTAGTGCGCGTCCATGGCGTTCAGTGGCATCTGGACGGCATCAAAGTGAAATTTGTGGGCCTCCGCGGTTTCCAGCATGTGCAAATGCATCGCGGGACTTTTGTGCCCGGTGAAACCAATGAAGCGTATCTTCCCGGCTTTCTGTGCGGCCACCGCCGCTTCCATGCCGCCATCGGGGCCGAAGATGCGCTCCGGATCGGTCATGCGGATCACTTCGTGAAACTGCAGCAGATCAATGTGGTCGGTTTGCAGGCGGGTCAGCGACTCTTCAATCTGTGTCGTCGCGGCTTTTTTGGTACGCCCGTCAATCTTGGTCATCAGAAAAGCTTTCTGTCGGTAGCTATCGCGCAGCGCTTTGCCCATGCGAATTTCGCTGGTGCCGCCGTTGTAATCCCAACAGTTGTCGAGAAAATTGATGCCTCCATCCAGCCCGGCGCGGATGATGCGGATGCTTTCCTGCTCATCGGCCTGCATGCCGATGTGAAATCCGCCCAGTCCCACCATCGAGACGCGCGCGCCGGTGCGGCCGAGCTTCCGGTAGGGAACGCCGTTTTCCTCACCCACGGCCCAAAGCTGGGGAGCTGTCACGCCTGCGAGCAGAGACGTGGTCAGGATGCCGCTGAGGAAGTCGCGGCGATTCACATTCGTTGATTTGTCCTGGGATTTTGGGTCGTCGGCGTGGTCCATAACGCTTCACCTCAGAGGCTTAAAGCGTAAAACGCCGGAGACAAAAGTACAAGATGCGCTGGTGTGGCGTCCGCGAGAGCTATTTGGAGGGCAAGGCCATCTTCGCGCGGATACGCTCTTCCACACTTGGAGGCACCAGGCCGGTCAGTGGGCCGCCGAGTTGCGCGATCTCGCGGACCAGTTTCGCGCTGAGGTAACTATACGTTTCACCCGGCAGCATGAAAACGGTTTCCAGGCGCGGTTCCAGCTTGCGGTTCATCAACGCCATCTGCAGCTCGTACTCATAATCGGAGATGGCGCGAATGCCGCGAAGGATCACGGCGGCTCCGCGTTTCCGCGCATAGTCCACAAGCAGGCCCTGAAAGACGTCCACTTCGACAGCGGGCCACTGGCCGGTTACTTCGCGCAGCATTTCCACTCGCTCGGGAACCGTGAACAGCGGCTCCTTTTCAACATTTTTAAGCACGGCTACAATCAGGTGATCGAACATCTTCTCGCCGCGCATGATCAGGTCGAGGTGCCCGTTGGTGACCGGGTCGAAGGAGCCGGGATAGATTGCGACGGAAGTTTTCATCAAAGTGGCCAGCACTACCGCGGCACATTCTAACCCAATCGTTCGAGAAAACCAGAATCAAGTTGCATCAGAGAGTGCTTGCTTTCGTTTTCCGCGTCAAAGGAATTGTTCCACAGCCCAATTTGTGCCAACCTACGCCATTCCGGTAATAGACAGCTTTGATTGAACCGATTTAATTGAGAATCAGAGAATTTGTAGCGGCCGCCTTCCAAGGCGGGCGCATTCCGAAACAAGGACCCCAGATGACCCGGATAAAATGGCTCAAAAGGCTCCTCATGCCTGGCCTTATTCTGCTTTTGCAAGGAGCAGCCATGGCCTGCGCACAATCGAATGTTCCGCTGAATGTGATGCCACTCCCCGCGAAAGCGCAGCGATCAGACGGCGCGCTGAAAATTGAATCCGGTTTCACGATCTCCTTTGTTGGTTATCGCGAGGCGCGCCTGGATCGCGCCGAACAGCGCTTTCTGCACCAGTTGCAGGTACAAACCGGCATCGTTCTTAATCCTGCGCATAAAACCGGCGCAGCCACTTTGACGATCACCACCGATCGCGAAAGCAAGCCCGTCCAGGAACTCGGCGAGGATGAATCCTACACGCTTGACGTAACTCCCGCGGGCGCGAAACTGCACGCCGCCAATCCGCTGGGCACGATGCATGGTCTGCAAACTTTTTTGCAGCTTGTCGCGATCACCCCAGATGGCTTCACAGTTCCCGCCATGCACATCGAAGATCAGCCCCGGTTTCCCTGGCGCGGGCTGATGATGGATGTCAGCCGCCACTTCATGCCGCTGGACGTGGTAAAGCGCAATCTGGACGGCATGGAAGCCGTGAAGATGAATGTCTTTCACTGGCACCTTTCGGAGAATCAGGGATTCCGCGCCGAGAGCCACAAGTTTCCCAAGCTGCAGGAAGATGGCTCTGACAGACTTTTCTATACGCAGGAGCAGATTCGCGAGGTTATCGAATACGCGCGCGATCGCGGCATTCGCGTGGTGCCGGAGTTCGACATGCCCGGCCACAGCACCGCCTGGTTCGCCGGCTATCCGGAACTCGCCAGCGGCAGCGGCCCCTATTCCATTGAGCGCAAGTGGGGCGTCTTCGATCCCGCGATGGATCCCACCGAGGAAAAGACCTACAAATTCCTGAACGAGCTGATCGGCGAAATGTCCAAATTGTTTCCCGACCAGTTTTTTCATATCGGCGGCGACGAAGTGAACGGCAAGGAATGGGACGCCAACCCGAAAATTCAGGCGTTCATGAAGTCGCACAAGATCAAGAGCAACGTGGAGCTCCAGGCCTATTTCAGCGGGCGCGTGCAAGATCTGGTCACCAAACATAGAAAGACGCCCATCGGTTGGGACGAAATTCTTGTCCCGGGCGTGCCGAAAAGCATCGTGATCCAGTCATGGCGCGGCGTGGATGCATTGGCGGCCGCGGCAAAATCGGGTTATCGCGGGATTTTGTCGAATGGCTATTACCTCGATCTTGGTTGGAGCGCGGCGCGGCACTACGCCGTCGATCCCCTGGGCGGCCCGGCCGCCTCGCTGACGCCGGAACAGAAACAACTTATTCTTGGCGGCGAATCCTGCATGTGGTCGGAGTATGTTGACGCGGAAAATGTGGATTCGCGCATCTGGCCGCGCAATGCGGCCATTGCGGAGCGCCTGTGGTCTCCCGCCAGCATTACCGACACCGATTCCATGTACAGCCGCATGAACGCCGAAAGTGAGCGTCTGGAATGGCTGGGCTTGACGCAGCGATCCTATCAGCGCCCCATGTTGCAGCGCATTGCCGGCCCCGCCGCGCCAGGTGAGATGGAGGCGCTGACGGAACTGGCACGAGCGCTGGAGCACCAGAAGGATTACACGCGCGAGGAAAGCGCGGCTGCCGAACCCACCAGTTTCACGCCGCTCAATCGGTTGGTCGACGCGGCCTACCCGGAGAGCGAAGTCTCGCGGCGGTTTTCGGTTGCGGTGGATCAATACTTGGCTTCTTCATGCAAGGATTCTGCCTTGGCTGCGCAAATTCGGGCACAGCTTTTGCAGTGGGCAAGTATTGATGCGCGTTTGCAGGCGCTGCAGCAGCGGTCACAGTTGGCGAAGGAGGCGGCTCCGGCGTCTGCCGCGCTTTCACAAGCGGCCAAAATTGCGATGGACGCAGTTGATACGATTGCGAAGAGTGCTTCACTCTCCGCTGATCAGAAGAAGACCCAGGCCGATGCGCTCAACGGGCTTGAGAAGCAAGCGCACAGTTCTCAGCTGACTCTGCCGATGTTGCCTGCAATCCAGAAGCTCCTCGACGCTGCTTCGTCGGACGGGGCTTGTTCGAGATAACGCGATAGCGCCGCCATCTTGGCCGCGAGGATGCTTGCCTGCAAGATGCAGGCGTTACCGGATAGTTGATCTGGGACAAATGTAGGGACGGCCTTCTGAGGCCGTCCGTTTGGGCGAGGATGCAGGTGTCACGCACGGCCCGCCTCAGAAGGCGGGCCCTAGGGTGCCGCTAGATTGTGGCAGGTACCTTCGCCTGAATCGCGGAAGGTCTGGCCCGCCACCGGAACAAACTCCCAACGATATTTGCCGGGGGAGAGCGTCAACTTCAGGACACCGTAGGTGCGATCATCGCGCACCTCACTGTTCGGCTGCGCGAATCCCAGCGGCGTGTGGCTCCGTCCGCCCGTCCCCACCACGATTTCACGAATGCCATGCTCGGGGTCTGCATTGCCCTCGGGATCTTGCGGTGCGAATCGCTCGTAGGCATGCTCGTGACCTGCAAGGATCAGGTCCGCGTGAGCATCATATAAATCTTGCCAAATTGCGGTGAGCTCTGGATGCTCCGCATGGCTGCGAAGCAGTCCGCTGCTGAAGAGCGGATGATGACCGTAGGCAAGGATGCACGCGTTCGGGTGCCCAGCCAGATCCTGTTTCAACCATGTCTCTTCGGGCGATCCCTCGGCGCAGCCGCCAAGCCCATGCGCATTGCAGTTGGTGTTCAGGGCCACGATATGCCAGTCGCCCAGGTCAAAGCTGTAATACCCTTTGCCGGGGTCGCCTGCCTGCTTACCCCAATACTGGAAATATCCAGTGGCTGCTGACCCGTTATATTCGTGATTTCCCGGAGTGGGTCGTGTGCGGGCCTTGAACTTGCCCCAGGTTGGGTCATAGCACTTCTCGAATTCCTCAAACGTTCCGTGCTCGTAAGCCAGGTCGCCGGCTGCAAAAACCGTTCCCGGAATGCTTTCGATCAGTTTGGAGGTGGCTTCCGCTCCGGACAGATCGGAGCATCCCGCGATATCGCCCGCCCCAACCAGCACAAACGTGGCTTTGGATCTAGTTTTGGCTGGTGGAGAGGAAACCGCGGTGGTTGATCTTGAATTCGGCGGCGACTGCCCATGCGTAGCGAACGCGTACAATCCAATCAAAGCGGAACAAGCAAGGAGCAACTCTGCCAGCCTTCTCGCCCGACGCAAAGGTCCCATGTAAGTGCGATGTCCCCCCGGACTTCGATGAAATTTCAGAATACAACGAAAGGCTTGGCAAACCGGGAGCCATTCAGTGCGGTGTAGCCTCCATTCGGGCAAGGAAAGCGGCGTTTGCGTGGAAATCAGTGCATCTACGACTAATTCAGTCGTAGTCTAACCATCAGACAAATAAAGATTTGTCTCGCAACTGTCCCTGGCCTGGGGTTGACAAACCGCGAAGCAAAGCCGTATAGTACATATGCGACTGGTTCAGTCGTAATTGTGCTCGCACCGCACGCGCGAACTGGGGATGGTTGATGTTCAAATTGTCGAAGAAGGCGGACTATGGCCTGATTGCCATGAAGCATCTGGCCAATCACCGCCAGCAGCACGCCTGCAGCGCCAGCGAGATTGCCGAGGAATATGGCATCTCTTCGATGCTGATGGCCAAGGTGCTGCAAAAACTGGCCAGGCAAAGCCTGGTGGTTGCCAAGCATGGTTCCAGCGGGGGCTATCTGCTGGCCAAGGAGCCGGGGAAGATCAACGCCCTGGAAGTGATTACGGCGATTGATGGACCGGTCCTGATTACTTCCTGCGTCACCAGCCACGGAAATTGTGACGCTACGGATCGCTGCTCCATCAAAGAACCACTGCAGCGGGTCAATGAAAGTATTTTGGGAGTTTTGAGCACGGTGACCATCGCGCAGCTGAGCGAAGAGAAACAGGAAGCCGTGCTGGTGGAATTGAAAGGGATGGACCAACTGGCGGTAAGCCGCTGAGCGGGACGTCCTGGAAGCAAGAGGAGAACAAGGAAATGGCCGTCAAGCTGCCGATTTACATGGACAATCACGCCACCACCCAGATGGACCCCCGGGTGTTGGAGGCAATGCTGCCCTATTTCACCGAAAAGTTCGGCAATGCCGCCAGCCGCAACCACTCGTTTGGTTGGGCCGGCGAAGAAGCCGTTGAAAACGCGCGCCAGCAAGTGGCTTCGCTGATCGGCGCAACGGCGAAAGAAATTATTTTCACCAGCGGCGCCACGGAATCCGACAACCTGATGGTCAAAGGTGTGGCGGAGATGTACCGCGAAAAGGGCAACCACATCATCACCCAGGCGATCGAGCACAAGGCCGTTCTCGACACCTGCAAGAACCTGGAGAAGCACGGTTTTGAGGTCACCTATCTGCCGGTGCAGAGGGATGGCCGCGTAAATCCAGAGGATGTGCGCAAGGCGATCCGGCCGACCACGATCCTGATCGCGATCATGTATGCCAACAACGAAATTGGCATCATCAACCCGATGCAGGAAATCGGGAAGATCGCCAAGGAACACGGCATTATCTTCGCGACCGATGGCGTGCAGGCGGTTGGCAAGATTCCGGTGGACGTCCAGAAGGACAACATCGATTTGATGGCCATCACGGGGCACAAGATTTATGGGCCCAAGGGCGTTGGCGCGCTGTATGTTCGCCGGCGCAATCCGCGCGTGCAGCTTTCCGCGATTCTGGATGGCGGCGGCCACGAGCGCGGCATGCGTTCCGGCACGTTGAACGTCCCCGGCATCGTGGGACTCGGCAAGGCCTGCGAAATTGCCCAGCAGGAAATGGCGCAGGAAGCGGCGAAGATCGGCGCTTTGCGTGAACGGCTCCGGGCTGGCCTGGAAGCGAAACTGGACGAGGTCTTCATCAACGGTTCGACAGAGCATCGCCTGCCGAACAATCTCAACATGAGCTTTGCCTATGTTGAGGGCGAATCGCTGCTGATGGGCATCAACGATATTGCAGTTTCCAGCGGATCTGCCTGTACGTCGGCAACCCTGGAACCAAGTTATGTACTCAAAGCCTTAGGCGTGGGCGAAGACTTGGCGCATACTTCAATCCGCTTCGGTCTGGGACGCTTTACCACCGAGGAAGAAGTGGACTACGTGATCGACAAGATGGTGCAGGTAGTGACCAAATTGCGTGAACTTTCGCCGCTCTACGAAATGGCCAAGGAAGGCATAGACATTTCTAAGGTCAAATGGCAGACCGCCTAATACTGTGACGACTGGAAGGAAGAAAATGGCTAGCGCAAGCGCTATTGCAACCGAAGGAACACTCAGGATTCACCGCTCTATTGCGGGAACGTCCGCTCCGTTTCGCGTGACGTATCAGGCTTACCAGGATGGGGACGAGCCGGCTCCCGCCGCCGAGCGCGCCTTTTACCATCTCCAGGATGTCCGTGCGTTTTTGAACGTGCTGGGCATCGGTGCGGAATACGTCCGCGAAGCGCTGCGCGAGCTGACTGCGGGCCGCTCGGCGTTTTTGACAAACATTGCCTTGACGGAAAAGGCCGTGAAGAACGCAGGTTTCGGCTCTCTGGTCGCGGCGAAGGGCTAAGCTCGATTTGGATTTGAAAAACGAAGGAGTAACGGGTCCATGGCATACAGCGATAAAGTAGTTGATCACTACAATAATCCCCGCAACGTCGGCAGCATGCCCAAAGAAGATCCCAACGTCGGGACCGGCCTGGTGGGCGCGCCGGAATGCGGCGACGTGATGAAGCTGCAAATGAAGATTAATCCGGACACCAAGGTCATTGAAGAAGCAAAGTTCAAGACTTTTGGATGCGGGTCGGCCATCGCCAGCTCGTCCCTGGCCACCGAATGGGTGAAGGGCAAGACGGTTGAAGAGGCCCTGGCGATCAAGAACACGGACATTGTCCGTGAGCTTTCGCTGCCGCCAGTGAAGATTCACTGCTCGGTTCTCGCCGAGGACGCCATCAAGGCGGCCATCGGCGATTGGAAAAAGAAGCACGGTATTGAAGTTCCCGCGCACGAAAAGGCGTCGCACTAAACGAGCCTCGCGCGGGGGTAGTGGCGCCTTCCGGCGGTGAGTGTTGACCGTCGGAGGTCGCTGTCCAGATTTTCGCTCCAGGAAGGTTCGGAGTATGGCTACGGAAACGATCACACAGACACCGGAGAAAGAAAAAACCGGGCCGGTCATCCACATGACCGAAAAGGCCGCGAGGAAAATTATCGCGCTGCTGGCCAAGGATGGTGTGCCTGCCGAATCCGGCGGGCTGCGCGTGGGCGTGCAGGGTGGCGGCTGCTCTGGATTGTCTTATGCGATGCGCCTGGACACGCAGTCGCGCGATCGCGACAAAATTTTCGAAGCGTTTGGCGCGCGGCTTTTTGTGGACCCCAAGAGTCTGCTGTATCTGAATGGCACTACGCTCGAATACGAAGAGACGCTGATGCGCCAGGGCTTCGTGTTTCAGAATCCGAACGCGGCCCGCAATTGCGGCTGCGGCAGCAGTTTCACGGCGTAGCCGTAGCACAGGCTTTAGCCTGTCAGCTGGCCTTACCCAGCGCAGGGAAATCAAGCAATTCCGGCTGGCAGCATAGCGCGCCAGCCACTTTTTTTGCGCTGGAAGTGCCGTGTTTCGTGGCCCGTGTTCCGTGACCCGAATAGGCGGAGAAGGTAGGTCGCGATGATTAAGGGATTTCAGGATCTCGTGGTCTGGCAAAAAGCACATAAGCTGGTGCTTGAGATCTATCGGCTGACCAATGGTTTCCCGCGCAGTGAGCAATTTGGGATGGTTTCGCAACTCCGCAGAGCGTCATATTCGATTCCGGCGAATCTCGCGGAAGGTTACGGCCGGCGCTCTACCAAGGAGTTGTTGCAGTTTCTTACCATTGCAAACGGCTCGGCCGAGGAGTTGCGGTACTTTCTGATTTTGAGTAAGGACTTGCGATATGTTTCCACGCAAGACGAAGCTAAGTTGAATTCTGAAATCACAAGCGTTGTGCAGATGTTGGCTGCTCTGGCGAGATCGTTGAGGAATCGTCAGACGGCTGTCACAGACGGAGTTTCTTCTCGGGGCACGGAGCACGGGTCACAGGTCACGAACCACGGGACTCGAACTGTATGAACACACAATTCCCCATCACTGATTCGCCGCTGGTCTGCTGGAGTTGCCACGAGCGGACGATTGGGACGCATTTCTGCGCGTCCTGCGGCAAGATGTTACAGGTGTCGGAGAAGAGCGATTACTTCGCGATGTTCGAACTGCCGCGCAAGCTGTGGATTGAGATGGGCGGGCTGGAAAAGAAATTTCTGCAATTGAGCTGGAAGCTGCACCCGGATAATTTTGTGAAGGCATCGGCCGAGGAGCGGGAGATTTCGCTGAAGCGCAGCTCGGAACTGAATGACGCGTACCGGACGCTGCGGGATCCTGTCGGGCGCGTGGAATATCTGCTGGCGATCGAGGGCGCGCGTGTGGAAGGGAAGAACAAGCAGCAAGCCCCGCCAGAGCTACTCGAAGAAGTCTTTGAACTGAATGAATCGCTCGACGAACTGCGTGAAGCAAAGGCCAGCGGAAGCGACACGGCCGCGTTGAAGCGGCAGCTCGAGTCCGCGGAGAAGAATTTTCAATGCAAGCTCACGGAGGTAGACGGTGAGTTGCAGGCGGTTGCGAAAGATTGGGACAAAGCGGTGGACACAAACACGGACGAGACTACGAGAAAAGGCGTGAGGGCGCGGCTGAACGAGCTGCTGAATCGCCGCTCGTACATCCGCAACCTGGTTGTGAATGTCCAAAAGGAATTGCTGTAGCTCAGGCCTTCAGGCCTGAGGGTTTCGCATGAGTTGGCGTGGTCGAATGGACGATGAACGGACTCACCCCTGAAGGGGTGAGCTACAAAGATATGGGCAAAATCGTTGGCATCGATCTGGGAACCACCAACAGCCTGGTCGCGTATATGGACGCGGCAACGGGCCAGCCGAAGTGCATTCCGGGCCCATCCGGCAGCACGCTGTGTCCTTCCGTAGTAAGTCTCGATGCCGACGGCGGCATCATCGTCGGCGAGCCGGCACGGCGGCGCCTGCTGACGCAGCCCGAGCGTACGATTTATTCCGTAAAGCGCCTGATGGGCCGCGGCCCGGCCGATGTGCAGAATGAACTGAAGCTGTTTCCATTTCGCATTGATCCCGGCAGCCAGAATGTGATTCGCGTGCAACTGGGCGACAAAATCTTCACCCCGCCGGAAATCTCCGCGTTTATCCTGCGTGAATTGAAAAACTGGGCGGAAGCTTTCTTCGGAGAACCGGTGAACCGCGCGGTGATCACCGTGCCGGCCTATTTCAACGACGCACAGCGCCAGGCCACGAAAGACGCCGGGAAAATTGCGGGCCTGGAAGTTTTGCGCCTGGTCAACGAACCCACAGCGGCTGCACTTGCATACGGTCTGCACGAAAAGCAGCGGGGGACCGTGGCCGTTTACGATCTGGGCGGCGGCACGTTTGATATTTCCGTGCTGAAGCTGATCTCCACCGGCGAGGGCGATATTTTCCAGGTGCTCTCGACTAACGGCGACACGCATCTGGGTGGCGACGACATTGACAACCTGCTGCAGGCATTCGTGCACGAGCAGATTCTGCAGCACGATCAAATTGATTTTTCACCGCGCGCCGAACTGGCGCAGGAGTTGCGCAAGGAACTCATAGATCTAAAGCATCGTCTTTCGGAAACGGAGAAAGCCACGCTGCGCTTCCCGCTGCCGAATGGGAAAATCTTTGAACATGAATTCACGCGCGGCGCGCTGGAAGCTTTAATCCGCCCGGTTGTCGACCGCACCATGGCGCCCGTGCAGCAGGCGCTTGCCGACGCGCAATTGAGCCCGAAGCAAATCGAGGAAGTTGTGCTGGTCGGCGGCACCACGCGCACTCCCCTGATCCGCCGCACGGTGCAGGAATTCTTCGACCGCAAGCCGCACACGGAATTGAATCCCGACGAGGTGGTGGCGCTGGGCGCAGCGGTGCAGGCGAATATTCTGGATCGCGGCGTGCAGAACATGCTGCTGCTGGATGTGACGCCGCTCTCGCTGGGCATTGAGACGTACGGCGGCGCGGTGGCGAAAATCATCCCGCGCAATTCCACAATTCCAGCGAGCGCGCAAGAGCTTTACACCACCGGCGTGGACAATCAGACCGGGATCGACATTCACGTGCTGCAAGGCGAGCGGGAACTGGCCAAGGATTGCCGATCACTGGCGCGTTTCACGCTGCGCATTCCACCCGCGCCGGCGGGACTGCCGCGCGTGGAGGTGAAATTCCTGATTGATGCCAACGGCATTCTGCAGGTGGCTGCGAAAGACGTGCGCACGGGCGAAGAGCATTCCATTGAGGTGCAGCCGAGCTACGGCTTGAACGATGCGGACATCGAGCGAATGCTGGAAGAATCGATCGAGTACGCGGAGCAGGATTTTGCGGAACGGCAGTTGATCGAGGCGCGCACGGAGTCCGAATCTATTCTGACGGCGACTGCGAAAGCGCTGGCGAATCCCAAGGCCGCGGACTTGTCCGAGCCGGAGCGGGTGAGAGTGGAGCAAAGCGTTGCGGCGTTGCAGGAATCGGTGAAGGGAACCGACTACAAGCTGATTCGCAAGAGGATTGACGAATTGAACCACGCGACCGAGCACCTGGCGGAAATTTTGATGAACACGGCGGTGCAGTCTGCGCTGGAAGGCAAGAAATTAGCGGAAGTTTAGGGAGAGAAGTCATGGGCGGCACAAATCCGTACATCGAAGAAGTGAAATACAAGAAGGCTACGAAGAAATATAAGGTGACGTTTCTGCCAAGCGGCAAAACCGTGGAAGTGGATCCGGAGAAGTTTCCTTATGGCCACAACGGCTTGCCGGGCAGCATCCTGGATATCGCTGAAGGATTCAAGATGGGCCTGGATCATGCGTGCGGCGGCGTGTGTGCGTGCTCCACGTGCCACGTGATGGTGAAGGAGGGGCTCGAGTCCTGCAACGAAGCGAGCGACGCGGAGCTTGACGAGCTGGATGAAGCGCCGGGCATCACGCCGAAGTCGCGCTTGGGTTGCCAGACCGTGCCGGACGGCACCACCGACATTGTGGTGGAAGTTCCGGAGTGGAATAAGAATTACGCGAAGGAATTGGATCACTGAGGGAAGAAGCGAGCAGCTAGCAGCGAACAGATAACAGGAATCGTGGTAGCGGCCGCACGCCTCGGCGGGTGGCTGCCTTTGAGGGTGGAAGAAAATGCCGCGGACATTTGATTGGGACAATCTGGAAGATATCGCCATCGGGCTGGCGGACAAATTCCCTGATGTTGATCCTTATACTGTGCGGTTTACGGACATGCACAAATGGATCACTGAACTGCTGGGCTTCACCGGGGATCCGATGAAATCCAACGAGGGAAAACTGGAAGCCATTCAGACGGCGTGGCATGAAGAGTGGGAAGATCGGAAATAGTAGCTGGCTGCTGACAGACGGTTCTGGTCAGACGAAGCAAAAAGGCGCCCGCCTCGGAAGGCGGCCGCTACATCGCATGGCGGAAATTGGGTGATTCTCGTATAATTAGAAGGTTGCAGTTCCTCCAGCGGTGCCGCTATGGTGCAACGGTTAGCACGTAGCCCTTTCAAGGCTAAAATACGGGTTCGATTCCCGTTAGCGGTACCAAATTATTCCCTCCAAAATCGCCCCTTTAGCAACTTGGTGTTATTCTTAGCAATCGGACAGAGCAGAACCTTGGAGGCTAAGACCATGGCTGATTTGTTGCGTTCCTCAAATCCCGTGTTGAAAGAAAAGGCATTCGCCGGAGCAGTTCCGACCGGCGAGACGATGACCATTCAGGGCACGGTCAACAAGACCGGGCTGCTGCTGTTGTTCGTGGTGGCAACAGCGGCGTGGACCTGGGGCCTGAGCCATTCGGAGACCCCGGAGGCCGCGGGTCCTTGGATGATCGGGGGACTGATTGGCGGGTTCGTCGTGGCGCTGGTGACGATATTCAAGAGAGAATGGTCGCCGTTCACCGCACCGATTTACGCGCTGCTGGAAGGTCTGGTACTTGGCGGCATATCCGCAATTTTTGAAAAGTCCTATCCGGGGATTGCCGTGCAGGCGATCAGCCTGACGTTTGGCGTGATGTTCGTGATGCTGCTGGCGTATAAATTCCGTATCGTGCAGGCCACGCGCGGGTTCAAGCTGGGTGTGATCGCGGCAACGGGCGGTATTGCGGTGGTCTATCTCATCAATATGGTGATGGGACTTTTCTTTCACTCACAGATGTCATTTCTCAACGCGGCCACACCGCTGGGCATTGGGATCAGCCTGTTTGTGGTGATCATCGCGTCGCTGAACCTGATTATTGATTTTGACATGATTGAAACGGGAGCGCGGATGGGCGCGCCGAAATATATGGAATGGTATGGCGCGTTTGGCCTGATGGTCACGCTGATCTGGCTATATCTGGAAATGTTGCGCCTGCTGAGCAAGGTGCGCCGTCGCTGATTTTGGCCAATACGAAACGAAAAACTGAAAAGAAACTGACTCCGGTCTATTCGCCGAAGTTTGCGCGGGCGTTTGCTTACGCGGAGCGGGTGCACCGGGGGCAGCGGCGCAGGGGCACCGATAAGCCGTACATTGGGCATTTGATGAGCGTGACCTCCATCGTGATCGCTTACGGAGGCGACGAGGAGATGGCCATTGCGGCGTTGTTGCATGACGCGGTGGAGGATCAGGGCGGACGGAAGCGGCTGCGGGATATCCAGAAAAAATTTGGGAAGCGTGTGGCGCACATTGTGGATGGCTGCACGGATTCTTATGAAGCGCCGAAGCCGCCTTGGCTCGAGCGCAAGCGGAGTTACATTGCGCGTGTAGCTGGCGAAGATTCTGATACTCGGTTGGTGTCCGCGGCGGACAAGCTATCAAATTCGCGCGACATTCTGCAGGATGTGCACGCTGATGGCGATCGGGCGTTCGAGCGTTTTCAGGGCAAGAAATATGGCACGCTGGGGTATTACCGGGCGCTGGTGACGGAATTTCGCAAGGCCGGGGACAATCCGCTGGTGGAAGAATTGGATCGCGTGGTGACGGAACTGGAGCGGGTGGCGAAGGCGACGAAAGCCGGGGCGAGAAGGTTGAGCGTTGGTTCCTGGATTTGAGGTTTCCTCGGGCAAGTTTTCGTTGATTTGGCAGTTGAGATCCTTCGGGCATCTCCGGTAAAAAGCACCGGAGTCCACAAACCGGACCTGGTCGGATGCCCTCAGGATGACAACTTTCTCATGAGGGCCGGCGACAAAAGGTTTTCCGAAGTCTTAACGCTTCGGTGAATATTTGCTTTGGGGACTGGAAAAGATTTGTGCTCTGCCGGATGATGGAAGGCGCTTGCTTTCCGAGTTGCGGGCAAACGCCGGACGCCGGCGCGGGCCCAGGCCATCACCCAAAGGGGCTACTGTGTTGGAAGCAATTACCGTTTATTTAACCGCTGCCGCAAGCGTGTTCGGTTCCCGCATCCTGCCTTCCGAAGAAGTGGATCAAGCCTATGGAATGCCGATTGGAAAACTTCGCACCCGGGCGGGTATCGTCTCCGTGGCATACGCTTCGGAGGAAGAGACCGAGGAGTCGCTGGCGGCGGAGGCATGCGGCCAAGCGCTCGAGCAGTGCGGACAAACCTCCGAGAATTTGGACGGAGTGGTAGCGGCCAGCGAGACGCATCATGCGTATCCTTCGCTGGCGGCGGCGCTGCACGCGCGGATGAAGCTGCGCGAATGGTGCATGGCGCTAGATGCGGGAAACGGCTGCCTGGCGCTGCTGCAGGTGCTGTTTGTGGCGCAGGCGCTGCTGATCACGGGCCGCGCGGAAAAAATTCTGGTGACCACTTCGGACGTACACAGCCGGGCGCTGGGACCCGGGCGGAGCGCCGGAGAATTCGGCGGATTGTTTGGAGACGGGGCAAGCGCGTTTCTGCTTTCCAGCAAGGCGCCGGAAAAAGGGCGGTTCGCTTACAAACTGGGAGAATTTTTCTTCGGCTGCGCGTCGCAATATGCGGAAGCCATCGCGGTGCGCGAAGCGGGCGGCGGGGAGCTGGACATCCAGTTTGATGGAGAAGGATTGTCGCGTGCGGCGGTGAATCGCATGGAGCAGGTATTGAGCGAGGTGGAGCGGCGCAGCGGGATCGCGCGAGAGAAGGTCAGCGCGTTTGCAACGCACCAGCCGAATCCGCGTTTGGTGAAATTACTGGCGAAACAATTGGATGTATCGTGCGGCGCGTTTCCGCCGATTGCCGTGACCCGGGGGAATCTGGGTTCCTCGATGTGCGGCGCAGTCCTGCAGGCGGCGTTTGCCACTGCGGCGGCGCAAGCGGTCCAGGAACGCGGCGCGGTGTTTCTGGCTTCGCTGGCGCCGGGATTGTTGTTTGGCGGCGGGTGGATGGTGCCGGTGGTGGGATGAGGAAGCGGTTTGTAGTCGCCGAAGACTTGTGCGACGTCACGGCGAAGAAACGGTGGCGGTGGTGAATTCGAGGTCGGTTTGCGGGACGACGCAGGATTGCAGCGGAGGCCAGCCAGGGTCGGTTACGGGATTGCGGCAGAGTGAAACCAGGGCATTGGAAACTTCCGAAGGGCCGACGGGGCCGTTGAGGGGCTCCGCGTAAATTTTGTAATTGTGATTCACGGCCAGGGCATTGATGGAATACGAGCCGTCAAACTGCACCGGGCCCTGGGCCTGACAACTCCAACCACCTAGAGTTCCTGCGACAACGGCGCCGCTGGCAGCGTCCACGGCGACGACGTGCGCGCCGAAGATGCCGGTGACGCCGGGCGGAGAAGCCGGCAGCGAGAGCGGATTCGCCGGAAGAATGCGACCCTGAATCGAACCGACGAACTGCGTGTCCGCGGGATTGTGATAGAGAACGCGCAGGCCGGTGCGATCATCGTCAGCCAAGGGCGCGTCAGGCTGCTGCGCCGTGGGCCGCATATTGGTGAAGGTGCCGGGCGCGGGGGCGAAGGGAAACATCATGGCGCTCCAGACGGCGGAGTGGCTGAAGCCGAGCGAGTGGCCGAGTTCGTGAGTGAGCAACGATTCGAGGTCGTAGGCCTTTGGATTGGCGGAGAGAGCGGCGGGCGTGGCAAAACTCACCAGCGAATCGCTGGGATTGAAATAAATATCGGCATCGAGAATCTGCCCGACCTGCGTGGCGGGCGGGCCACTGCCGAGTTGAACACCGATCTGGTCGGTGGTGATGACGCGCGTGAAGGCAAGCACGCCGGGAGTGAAGGCCATGTCTGGCTGGTCAAAACAGATCGAGTCCATGCCGTCTGAGTCGCAGATATTGCTGGAGGCGACGCGCGTGAGCGGCGCGAACGTGGCGGAGGCGAGCGATGTGCCGCTGACATTGGCCCAGACATTGAGCGCCTGCTGAATGACCTGCTCTATTTCGTTGAGGCTGCCGGAAGGCGTCTGAGTTTGGGTAAGGATCGTGGTGGGATTTGTGCCAAGAACAGTGCTCCAGCGGAAAGCGATAGCCGCGGGACTGATCAGTTGATGGGATGGCAAAGGGCATGCGGAGCCGCCGGATACGCCGACGGGTTGGCGGACATCCGAGACGATTTGGTTGAAAGCGTAACCGCGGGCGGGCGCGGCGGACCAGGCGGTGAAGAGAATCGCGATGCAGATGGAAACGAATTGGCGGAGCGATTTGGTCATGGATTTATCTCTTGGTGGAAGTGATTTCGGCCTGGCGAAACGTTTCGCGCTCGATACGCTGCTCGAAAATCTCCGCGGGTAAATTTTTTGTGCCTTCCCGGGTAAAAGTCTCCGTGGCGGGATCGAAGACGGGGATTTCCGCGGAATCCTGCGTGACGGTTTCGATGTTGGAGACAGAATCACGCCGGATGCGGAAGGTGCCCTGGGTCCAGCCAACGATGTAGAACTCCCGCCCGGGATGCCCGCTCAAGAATAGATAGACCTCTTCGCTGGGACGAAATTGCGGCGTGCCTTCTACATGGGAGTGCAGGTGCAGCAATTTTCCGCCAGGCTGCCGGACCACGATTTCCCGGGGCAAATTGCCCTTGCTCTGCCACAGAACGCGGAAGGTGACGTCCGTCCAGATTTCGCCGTTATCCAGGAGGGCGCGCGAACGCTCGCAGCGCACACGCGCGACGGAATAGGAGTAATGGACGAGATCTTGAAAACGGAGGCGCGAGAGCGTGGTGGCCTGCGAGACGATGGCGATCAGCGCGAGGCCGATCAGAAAAAGGATCCAGAGAAACCGGCGACGATCTTTGTAACTCATCGAAGTGTGCTCCTGTTCATTGAATTTCCAGCGCTCCGGAAGCAGCGGTTTTGTCGAGATTTGCGTTCTGGATGAAAAGCGTTCGCGCGCCGGTAGCGGCAGTGGAAGGAACCTGCAGGGTGAGGTGAATGATGCCGAGGCCTGCCGGCAGTTTGGCGATAACCGCGACGTCGCCGGGACCGGATACGGTGTAGTTCATGCTGGTGTCGAAGCCGGATTGCGAGAAGAGGCAGATGTCTGCAGCGGTGGTGCCGCTGGCGGGGCGCACAAGCGGAACTGGATTTCCGCCGAGGTTGCAGGCGTTGGTGGAGGTGTTGAAGACGCCAAGCGCGGCGACGTTAAGGTCGAAGGAGACGGAGGAGTTGTCCACCCCGGCGGTGGTGGGCTCGACGACGGTGATGGATTGGCCGGTGGAGGTTGGAGAGGAATTTGTCAGGGAGATAACCGTGTCCGCGACGCCTGGCGCAACCACGATGAGGGATACGACATTGGAGGAAGTGCCGTCTGGATTCTGGATTTGGACGGTTACGTTGCCGGCTTGCGCGACATCGGTGCTGGTGACAGGCGCGGAGCAGGAGTTGGCGCTGGTGCAGGTGGTGACGCGGGCTGTGCCGGAGATTTTCAGCGTGGAGCCGGGGCCGGGATTGGAAGGGACAAATCCGCTGCCACTGACGGAGAGCGTGACGCCGTCCGCTGCGCCCGCGTAAACACTGGCGGGATGCAGTGTCAGAATATTTGCGCCAGTGGAGAGGGTCACTGCGGCAGAGCCGGATTGCGTGGAGTCGTCCTGGCTGAGGGCAAGGATCTCGATGGAATCGGGAGAAGGCGGAACGGAAGGCGCGGTGAATGCTCCGCCGGGCGTGATAGAGCCGCAAGCGCCAAGGATCCCGCAGGCCGCGCCCTGCACCTGCCAGATCACGCCTTGATTGGTGCTGCCGAGCACGGTGGCAGTGAATCCCTGCACGCCGAGCGGCGGGAGCGTGACGTTATTGGGCAGAACCCTAACGAGAATGTGATTGATGACGGTGATTTGCGCGGAGGCGGCGAGCGCAGGATTTCCGGTGCTGGCGACGCGCACGGAAACAGGATTCGGCGAAGGCATGGCGCCCGGGGCGAGATAGTCCACTTGCGCCGCGCTGCTGATGACGGCTTGGCACGGCGAAGTAGCGACCACGCAGAATTGGCCGAGGACCGAATTGCCTCCCGCGATGCCGTTGACGCTCCAGGCCAGGGAGTCGCCGGAGGTGCCGTTTTCGGTGACGCTGAGAGTGACGCGGTGATTGGCGGCGAGTGTATAGGTGGAGGGAGAGATGGTGAGGCTCGGGCCGGATTGAATCGCGATGGATGCTTGCGTTTGCTTGGTGGGATCGGCTTGCGGGGTGACGGTGATGAGGAGGATGTTGGGCTGCGGCGCCGTGACTGGGGCGGTGTAGTTGGCGGAGTTGGCGATCGAACCGGAGCCAGCCGCCTGTGTGGTGATCACGGTGAGGATGCCGCAGGCACTGCCGCTGCAACCCGTGCCGGAAAGCACCAGGAAAGCACGCTGCTGGGAGCGGAGCCGGGCACCGGAGTGAGCGTAGCGGTGATGGAGGAACTGGCGTCCGGCTGAAGGGTGGAAGGCGCGGTGATCTGCAGCGTGAAATGACTTGTGATGGTAAGCGAGGTGGAGGCTTGCTTGGATGGGTCTGCGGCGCTGGTGGCGATGAGTGTGATATTGGGATTGGAAGGAAGGATCGCGGGCGCGGTGTAATTTCCTTTGGCGTCTACGGTGCCGCAGCTGCCAGGGCAAGCGGCGCCGGAGAGGCTCCAGTGGATTGTTGGGTCAGTTTTGCCGCTGCTGGTGAGCGCGGCGTGAAAGGATTGCGGAGCGCCGAGTTCGATGCTGACGATTGTGGGCGAGATCGAGACGGAGATATCGCTGGTGATCGAAACGCTGGCGGTGGAGGACTTGGTCGGGTCGGCTTGGCTGGTCGCGGTCACTTGGACTTTTGCGCCCTGGGGGAGGTCCGCGGGGGCGTTGTAGAGTCCATCGGCAGAAATCACGCCAGCTTGAGCGGAGCCGCCGGGGATACCGTTGACGCTCCAGGAGACGGAAGTGTTGGAAGAGTTGGAGACGGTGGCGGAGAACGAAAGTGCTTCACCGAGGAGCACGCTGCCGGAAGCGGGCGAGATGGTGACGGTGATCTGTGATGGTGGAGGATGCGTGCTCAAGCCGCCGCCACCACCGCCTCCGCAGGCGGTTAGGAGCACACTGATAGCGAGAGCAGAAAGCGCGGACGTGAAGCAGCGCCGGTTTGGCGCGCGTTGAACGGCGCCGCTACGCTGAGTTCGAGTTTGCAGAAGGGGCTGCATGATTTATGCGAATGCAGAAAAATGGCCAGCGGGGGAAGCACGGTGTGCGCAGGCTCTGCGGAGATTGAGTAAATCCTTTGGGAGTTCTAAGGTGCGTGGAACGAAGAGTTTGGGCGGTTTCCGAAAGTGGCGAATCGAGTGAGAAGAAGCGGATTCGGCTGTTCCGAAAAGTTTTGCGGCGTTCCGAATTGAATGGTGTTGCTAGGGTGCATTCCCGAAGCGGGATTTTGTTTACGTTAGGCGAAGAGAAAAATTAACCACAGAGTTCGCAGAGGGGCCGCCGAGGTCGCGGAGAAGGCTAGATGAGTCCAGCCATTTTTGGAGGGGGAAAGGCGCCCGCCTCGGAAGGCGGCCGCTACATCGGCGTCATGTTGCAAGGACTGCTGCCAGGGCGGAGCGGAGGTCGAGATGGTGGAATTGGTAGTTGAGTTTTTGGAGTTGGGCGGGGAGGGCGCGCTGGCTGGAGAGCAGGAGCGCATCGGCCATCTCGCCGAGGATTAGGCGCAGGGCGAAGGTGGGCGCGGGAAATAACGCGGGCCGGTGGATTGCGGCGGCGAGGGTTTTGGTGAACTCGGCGTTGGTTACGGGTTGCGGCGAGACGATATTGATCGGGCCGTTGAGGTTTGCGTTTTCGAGGGCGAGACGTAGGATGGCGACGGTATCCTCCAGAGTGATCCAACTGAGCCATTGTTTGCCGCTGCCGAGTTTTCCGCCTACTCCGAATTTGAAGGGCCGCATCATTTGCGGCAGCGCGCCGCCGTGTTTGGAAAGAATCACGCCGAAGCGGGCGCGTATCACGCGGATGCCGATCGCTTCGGCTTTGATGGCTTCGGCTTCCCAATCCCTGGCGGTCAGACTCAAGAAATCGTTACCGGGTGTGCTTGCTTCCGTGAGGTTTTCGTCGCCGCGGTTGCCGTAATAACCGGTGGCGGAAGCGGAGACGAGCACTCGCGGACGCGCGGACATTTTCGCGAGCGCGGCGACCAAGGCGCGCAGGGAATCAATGCGGCTGGTGCGGAGGAGTTGTTTGCGCTGCGGCGTCCAGCGTCGATCGGCGATTGACGCGCCAGCGAGATTGACGACGGCGTCGGCGCCGACGGCTGCGCCGCCAAGTTCACCAGTCGCGGGATTCCAGTTGACGTCGAAGCCGGGCGCATTTCGGGCGGCTGCTGCAGAGGTGCCGGGCCGGATCAGGCGGCAAACGGTGTGGCCGGCGCGGACGAGATCCTGGGCGAGTGCGGAGCCGACCAGGCCGTTGGAACCGGTGATGAGGATTTTCATGGGGTCCTTGGGCGCGATTGATTATGGCGCATTTGGGGCTGGGGACGTTGGTTGGACGGGATCGGAAAGACTGTTCACCACAGAGGGCACAGAGTACACCGAGGGGAGTTCGGAGTGCGGACCGGCTGAAGCCCGTGCTACTGGGAGCGGGTCTAAACATCCACCGCGGCACTTGGAATGGGTTACAATTTTTGCATGGCGGGGACTTCGAGCACGGTGCAGGTGCGGGTGCTGTTTTTCGGGCGGCTCCGGGAATTGATTGGGATGGGGGAAGATTCCGGGGAGTTGCCCAAGGACACGACGCTGGCGGAGTTGTTTGAGCGGTATGCGGAAAGATTTCCCAAGTTGAGGGGATTTCGCGGCTCCACGGTGGTGTCGCAGAATCAGGAATTCGCGGCGTGGGATACGCGAGTGGCCGCGGGAGATGAAATCGCATTTTTGCCGCCGGTGAGTGGCGGGTGAGTAGGAAAGAGAATGGAAATTGGGAAGCGGCAGCGAAGGTTTAAGGCCGTAAGCCATAAGTCGTGAGCCAAGAACAGGTTCCGCTCCTCGTGCGTCGGGGGAACGGGGTACGGAATGACAGGACGGGGGCTGCGGCGTTGCCCGTCTGCGCTTCCGAAAGAAAGGTTTTCTAAAGTGATCGACCACGAAGAGGATAAGTTCGCGCTGGTGCGCGAAGTGATTGACGCGGAGGCGATTGTGCGGCACGTGCGCGCGGCACGGGATGGCGCGATCGTGACGTTTGACGGGTTTGTGCGTAATGAGTCGCACGGGCGCACCACCAGTTACCTGGAATATGAAGCGTATGAAACGATGGCGCTGAGCAAAATGAAAGAGATTGCCGCTCAGGCGCATGAGAAGTTTGCAATTCATCGGGTGGCCATTGTGCACCGCCTGGGGCGGCTGGAAATCGGAGAAACCAGTGTGTTCATTGCCGTGAGCTCGGCCCACCGCGGGGTGGCGTTTGATGCCTGCCGGTTCGCGATCGATACGCTTAAGAAGACCGTGCCCATCTGGAAAAAGGAATATTTCGCGGATGGCGTGGTGTGGGCGGAGGGCGAATTGCCCCCGACACCCCACATCGCAAAAAATGCATCTTAGCTATTTGATGATTCCCACAGGTCCACGATTTCTTGTTCATCTTGCGCTCTCACTGGCTCTTTTGAGCGGAGCAGCTTGTACGCACGCGCAGGAGAAGCCGGACCGTCCACCGTGGGCGCAACCGTCCTCTGGCAAGACATCGGGAAGCCAGCCTTCGAGCGGCCCCGAGGTGACGCCGCAGCCGGGCGTGCTTGCGCCGATAGATCCTCCGCCGGAAAAGCCGCAGGAATCGCAAACTCCGAAGGGCACGATCAAGGTCAACGTAAATCTGGTGAACGTGCTGGTGAGCGTGCTGGACGAACAAAAACGCCCCGCGCCGAACCTGCCGATAGACGCCTTCCAGATACTGGAAGAAGGCGTGCCGCAAAAAATTGAATTTTTTGAAGCCGAAACCAAGTGGCCGCTGGACATCGCGCTGATGATTGATGCGAGTTTGAGCGCGCACATGGACATCCAGTTCGAGCGGTCAGCGTCTACCCATTTCATTCAACAGGTGCTGCGGCCGGAAGACCGCATGTCCATATTTTCGTTCGACGAAACGGTGACGCAGCGGACGACGTTTACCGACAAGGTGCCGGTGCTGCAGGAAGCGGTGACGAAGGTCCCCGACGGGGCGGGAACTTCGATTTACGATGCGGTGCTGCTGGGGTCGCAAGCGCTGGCAAAACGCGGTGGCGAGCACCGGCGCGTGATTGTGCTGGTAACCGATGGGGGCGAAACCACCAGCCACTCGGATTTTGAAGCGGCGCGGCGCGCGGCGCTGCGTGGGGAAGTGCTGCTCTATACGATTTTGATCCGGCCGGTCAAAGGAGAGAACGGGCGGAACACGGCGGGGGAGCACGCGCTGCAGACGATTACGGAGTCAACCGGCGGGGCGATGTTCTTCCCGGAGAAGCCGGAGGAGTTGTCTATCATTTTTGACCGGATTGATGCGGAGTTGCGGACGCAATACCGGCTGGGGTACTACCCGAATCCGCGCGGGGCGGCGAATACCTACCGTACAATTGAGGTGAAGGTGCTGCCGGGCTATACGGCGCGGCACCGGACGTCGTATCTGGTTGGGGCGCAGTGAGTGGCGCATTGGAAGAGTGATCAGTAATCAGTAATCGGAAAGAGAAGAGAGTTGACCGCAGAGACGCTTCGGGCGCAGAGGGTCGCGGAGAAGAAAAAACCGCACCCTTCGAAGCGAAGGGTGCGGCACCCAGGTTTTGCGTAAGCGTCATTGGTCGGTGTTTCTACAACTGGTGGTTCTTTTTGCTGCTCGCTGCTTTCTGCAATCTGATTACTGATTGCCGATTACTGATAACTATTCTCAACGATTGCGAGAACGCATGACCAACGAATATCTGGAAGCGGCGATAGAGATTGCAAAAGAAGCGGGTGCCGTGCTGCGCGAGGAGGTGCAGCGTCCGCCGGACATTTCGTACAAGGGCGATTACGACCTGGTGACGCAGGCGGACAAGCGATCGGAGGCGGTGATCGTCGGCAGGCTGCAGAAATTATTTCCGCAACATTCGGTGGCGGCGGAAGAGGGAACGGGCAAGGAGACCGGGTCGGAGTACCGCTGGCACGTGGATCCGCTGGATGGCACCACGAATTTTGCGCACGGGTATCCATGTTTTTGCGTCTCGATGGCGCTGGCAAAAGGCGACGATTTGCTGCTGGGCGTGGTTTACAACCCGATTTTCAATGAGCTGTTCTGGGCGGCGCGGGGCGAAGGCGCGTTTTTCAACGGGAAGAGAATCCATTGCTCGAAGATCGTGGCGCTGCGCGGGAGTTTGTTGTGCACCGGCTTTCCCAATCATAAGCGGCACTCGCTTCCGAATATTTATTACTACTGGGACTTCACGTTGCATTCGCATGGAGTGCGGCGCGACGGATCGGCCGCGCTGGATCTGGCGTACGTGGCCGCCGGGCGATTTGACGGATTTTGGGAATTCGGGTTGAAACCATGGGACACGGCGGCTGGCGTGGTGATTGTGGAAGAGGCCGGAGGCAGGATCACGGACCTCGATGGCAAGCCCTATGTGCTGGGCGGGACTTCCATTTTGGCGACGAACGGATTGATCCATGCGGAGATGGAAACAATGGCCGCGGAGATTAGGAAGAAGGAAGACGTGAAGTAGTAGGTTGTGGCGCTGGGAAGTTTATTAGAGCAATTTATGGTTGAGATCCTTCGGACTGTGGACGGCGCCCTTCGCAATTTACACTCTGGGCGAGCAGTCCTCAGGATGACGCTACACAGGTGTGGTGGTCGTGGCTTAGCTTGGGATTCTCTGTTGCTAATGGGTGGAGTGCGCCGGATAGCTTCCGGGTAAATAAAAAAACGCGTTTTTTGTAAGTGAGGCCAATACAGGGTTTAGGAGATGGGTCGATTCCTAAGTGTGGCATCTATTGGGGTTATTTTTACTGATTGCGTTTCCGGACGTAAGTATCAGAATCAAGTGGAGTTAGTTGGTTTCCAGCGCTTCCTGGCGCGTAAGTGCGGAATCTGAACGACTTAGCGAATCATTTGAACTAATGCCGAATGTCGAGCAGCGATAAAGAGAGAGAAGCCGAAAAGAGAAGAGCAAGGCCCTGGTCACACCTTAACGCGCCTGCAATTGTACCGAATAGTAACAATCTGTCAAGGGAAAAATAGGGCAAAGGCTTTACAGAAGGCTGATTCTGGCCTCACGGAATCTTTATACCTGCGTGGCTATCGTAGATTGGCGACGGAAGGACACCGGTCTGTCCTGGAATGGCACTGGGTAGGTGCCGATTTCGAAATAATTCGTTGCCAAAACTTGGGTAGGGAGAGAAGCCATGTGTTCCTGGATGACTCGCAGTTTGTTTGTCGAGTGGAGTTTGGCCTTGAGCCTGTTGGTTGGCGGGGGGCTGCTCGCGGACGATGAGAATAAGGGGAAGGACACGGCGGCCAAGCCGGCTTCCACGGTAAAAGCGCCCGCTACGGGCCAGCCGGAGACGGGATTGACGGATCGCGAGCGTTGGTTGCTGGAGCGCGTGGAGCAACTGGAGAAGCGCGTGACGGAACTGGAAGCTAAGGATGGGACCCCGCATGCGGAGACGGCAGCAGGAGAACAGCACGGCCAACCGGCAATGGGCGCTACGCCTGCGGCGACTGCTGTGGCGGCGACCGCGACGCCGAGTGCGCCGCGGGCGGCTGAGACGGCAAGCGCAACGCCCATCTCGGGCGTAACCAATGTGGTGGCGGGGATAGGACCGAAACAAGATTCGGGCGCAGCGGCGCCGGCTGATAAGCAAAAACCTGTTGAGCCTTTCTCGGATGTGGATTGGACATGGCTGAATGGATCTCCGCGGACAAAAGAGATTTATTGGGATACGAAGTTCTTCACGCCAGAGATTCGCGCGGATGTGAACTACGTGATGGACTTCAACCATCCCACGGACCATTCCATCGGCGGCTCCAGCGAATTGTTCCGGTCGTATGAGGTGCAGTTGGAGCAATTGGGCGTCGGCGGCGACTTTCATTTTGACAATGTGCGCGCGCGATTGATGACGCAGTACGGCATGTACTCCGCGACGACGCCACGGAATGACCCGAGCCCGGGCCACGGGCAGTGGGACCTGGTGGGAGCTTACCGGTATTTGTCGGAGGCGTACGGCGGGTATCACTTCAATGTGCTGCACGGGATCAACGTGGACGCGGGCATCTTCATGTCGTACATCGGACTGTTCAGCTACTACAATTTTGACAACTGGGCGTACCAGCCGTCGTACGTTTCTTCGAATACGCCGTGGTTCTTCAACGGCGTGCGCGTGCAGATTTTTCCGACGGCGCATTTGAAAATTGAGCCTTGGTTTATCAATGGGTGGCAATCCTACGCCTCGGCGAATCACACACCTGGCGTGGGTGGACAGATTAAATGGACGCCGAAGCCCTGGCTGAACTTCATTTCGAACAATTACGGGGTGGGCGAAGACGACCTGTTCATCAAAGGACGCAAGCGGCTGCATACCGACGATAGTATTGAGGTGAAATATTTCGACAACCCGGAAAAGACTCTGGACAAGATGGCGTTTTCGCTGACAGGCGACCTGGGCTGTGAGTATGGGGCGGGCGTGAGTTGCTACGGAGATAAAAGCGGAGGTCCGAAGCAGAGCTTCATCGGCTTCATGGCTTACAACCGCTTCTGGTTCCACCGGGATCTTTTTGGGCTGACGATTGGCGGAGGGAAAATCAACAATCCGGGCCGGTATCTGGTATTGATCCCGCCCATCAATGGGGAGAGCGCGATTACCGCGGCGACGAATTCGCCTTATTTTACGGGTAATCCGGGCGATCCGTTTAAGGCGTGGGATTCTTCGATCACGTTTGACTACATGCCGAAGCAATACATCACTTTCCGGGCGGAATACGACTACCGGCATGCGAGCGTGCCTTATTGGACGGGAGCCGGAGGCATCACGCCGCCGGGAGGGAACAACGGTTCACCGACTTATTTTGTATGCAGCAACGGTGCGTCTTCCGGGCAGACGAGTTTGGGTGCGGCGGAGACGGCTTGCGGAGGAGGAAGCAGCAGCGTGTGGTTCCCGGATTTGCGGAAGAATGAATCGTTTGTGGATTTGGCGATTATGGTGAAGTTTTAGGGGGATCGAACAGCGGCCGTCATGGTGCAGCAATCCAAGCGGGAGGGCCAAACGCGCTCGGCCCCTACAAACTTTGCTTTCTCGCTTGGTGCACGGTTGCTCGGATTTTTTGTTTGCGGGTGAACAGGCTAAAGCCCGTTCTACCAGTCTTGTTACTTGGCGGATTGTTCGGCGTAGAGTTTGGCGATGGCGCCGGCTATGCAGAAACCCCAGGCGAAGACTGGATAGGTTTTGAATTTGTCGGGAATGACGTACTGATCCATGGCGTCGGAGAGTGGGACGCCGGCCTTGTGCATTTTTTCCGCTTGCTCCGCCAAATCATCGAAAAGGTCGCGGAGATTCTGAATCCCATCCTGGCCGCAGACGGGGCCGTGGCCGGGGACGAAGGTCGTGTCTTTGTCCCATGAGGCGAAGGTTTTTAGCGTGTTGCGCCAGCCGGACATGGTGCACTGCTCGTCGAAGCACGCGGGATAAGCGTGGCTGAAAACCAAATCGCCGGCGTAGACCACTTTTTGTTCCGGCACGCGGACGATCAGGTCGGTGCCTGAGTGCCCCGGGTAGTGTTCGACAATGATGGGGAAGTGGCCGAGATCCACGTTGAGCGGGAGTTTCGCGGGATCCAAAGGGCGGTTGGGGAAGGCCAGAACCGTTTTGTTGGCCATGTCGAAGACGTTTCCGATCGCGGCGAGATCGCCCTGGGTATGCTGCTTGGCGACATCGTTTTTGGCGTTCTTCACGCGCGCTTCCGCGTTGGCCAGGAAAGCGGTGCGATCCGCTCCCTGCATGACGAGGTAAGAGTCTGTCATGCGCTTGGCGACGGCGGCGTGTCCCCAGAATTGAATGCCGTTGGCTCCATAGAACGCGTTGCCCATGGAATGATCGAAGTGATAGTGGGTGAGTAGGGCGCCGACAGGTGGGACATGGGCGACCTTAGTGAAGGCGTCCATCTGGAAACGCGCGCCGGTTGGAGTGCCGAAGCCTTCGAGAAGAAGGCCGGCGTCTTTGCCGAAGAGAAAGCCGCCATTGCAGATGGTAGCGAACCCCTTGGAAGTGTCGGAGATGGTGGCGTAGAGACCATCACCGATTTTGTAGACCGCGGCGTAGCCGGCATCGGCCAGCGGGGTTTGCGACTGGCGCGGGTTTCCGGCGCGAGGAGCGGCGAGAGCGGATGCCAAAGGAGGGAGCGCTCCAGCGAGAGTGTAGAGCGCGGTGAGCCGAGAGCCATCGGCGAGAAACTGCCTGCGGGAGAAGGGAGCGAAGGATTTCATGGGGAGATCTCCGGGAAGAAGTCCGCTTGGAATGTTCGATAGTGTAGCAGAGCGAGCGGAGGCCGTTGGGTCGAAAGTGGAAGGGAAGGCTGTTAGCTGTAAGCCAGAAGCTGTAAGCCGTAAGCCGGAAGTCAGAAGCCAGACAGGTAGAGGAAATAGATGGAGCGAAGTAGTTTGGACTTCAGGCTTAATATTTAAAATCTGGCCCGCAAGACCGGGGATTCAGGTCCGACGGCGAAGGTGAAAACCAAAATGACTCTGTGGGGCGGGCGATGTGGTGTGGCTATGGGGCGAAAGAATCCGCGATAATGAAAGAGCGGGGCGCGGGAGTTACTGCGCATCCCGCTCACAAAAAAATAAATTGGGGACATACGACATGATGGGATCCGCTCCGCAGGGTTTGCCAGTGGCTGGCCGGCTGAAGGAATTGCAGGAGAAGCATGCGGCTCTGAAGGCTGAGGGATTGAAATTGAACCTGACACGCGGCAAGCCGTCTTCGGCGCAACTGGAATTGAGTAGCGGATTGTTGACGTTGCCTGGCGAGGGAAAATTTCTGGCGGAAGACGGGACCGATTGCCGAAATTACGGGGGATTGCAGGGTCTAGCGGAAGCGCGAAAATTATTTGCGGGGATGCTAGGCGCCCCGGCGGAGCAAGTAGTGGTGGCGAACAATTCGAGCCTGGCGCTGATGCATGACTGCATTGCCTACGCGCTGCTGAAAGGAACGTGCGACAGCCAAGCGCCCTGGAGCGGGCAGGGGGAAATTTCGTTTTTGTGCCCGAAACCAGGTTACGACCGGCATTTCAAAATTTGCGAGGATTACGGCATTCGAATGATTCCGGTTGCGATGCGGGAAGACGGGCCGGACGTGGACGAAGTGGAACGACTGGTTGCGGGCGACGCATCCATCAAGGGCATGTGGTGCATGCCGAAGTACAGCAATCCGACGGGGACGACGTACTCCGAAAAAGTGGTTGAGCGGCTGGCGGCGATGAAGACGGCGGCGCCGGACTTTCGGTTGTTCTGGGACAACGCATACGCGGTGCATCATCTGACGGACGAACGCGTGGAGATCGCGAACATTCTGGAATTGTGCGCGAGGCACGGACATGCAAACCGCGCTTTCGTGTTCGCGTCCACATCGAAAATTACACTGGCGGGGTCCGGGCTGGCGCTGTTTGCGGCGTCGCCGGACAACGTGAAATGGCTGCTGGCCCGGATGATGCCGCGGACGATCGGTCCGGACAAACTGAATCAATTGCGGCATGTGTGGTTTCTGACGGATGAGGCGGGGATGCTGGCGTTGATGGACCGGCACCGTGCGCTGATTGCGCCGAAGTTTCAAAAGGTGCTGGAGGTTTTTCAGGCGCAATTGTCACAGGTGGCGGGCGTGAGTTGGACCAAGCCGAAGGGAGGTTACTTCATCAGCTTGGAAGTCGCGCCCGGTTGCGCGCGGCGGGTGGTGGCGCTGGCCAAGGACGCAGGGATCGAGTTGACGCCGGCGGGTGCGACGCATCCTTACGGAAAAGATCCGGAGGATCGCACGATCCGAATCGCGCCGACGTTTCCAGATTTGGCAGAGGTTGCGCGGGCGGCGGAAGGCGTGGCGCTGTGTGTGCAGTTGGCAACGGCGGAAAAGGCGGCGTAGGAAATCGGCCTGGAGAAAGGCGCCTTGCGCGGGGCGGATGGGCGTGAGAAAATTTCAGGATGGACGGGACGCGGCGAAATGCGCTGCGAACCACAATGGCGATATCGTCTAGGGGTCCAGGACGCCGCCCTCTCACGGCGGAAACCCGGGTTCGAATCCCGGTATCGCTACCAGAAGCGAACAGAAAGCAGCTAGCAGATAACAAAAAGCCATTTGTCCCGGAATTCTCGGAAAGGCGCCTTTGGGCGCCTTTTTTGTTTTTGGGAGAGAGGTTAATGCGGAGGTCCAAAGCTGGCGCGGTGCGGGCAGAGAAACCCTTGAATTAGTCGGCGGCGGAACCGGAGCCTGGCAATTCGTCGTACCAGGGCGGGAAGAGTTGGATGAGGACGTAGAGGATCGCGAAAGGCAGGATGGTGAGAAAGATGGCGGGGGCGAGACCTTCGCGGGTGACAAAGCCCATTTTGTAGGTGGTGTAGCCGAGAAAGCTCTTGGAAAAGAGCTGGCCGCCGATGACCACGTTCCAGCGCATGGCAAAGATGCCGACGAGGGTGCAGATGCCGGCGAGGGTGTATATGCGCTTCCGCGCGCTTTCTGACAGATGCGCCAATTGGGTTGCGGCCAGGAGAGCTAACGGCGCGAGGGTCCCGAGAAAAATCTGCAGGACGATTTGCGATACGAACAGCCGCGTGTGGACCATGAAGTCCAATGATCGGAAGGATTCGTCAGCTTCGTAGATACGATGGATCAGGTCGAGCATCTCCAGCGTGAAATCAATAATGAAGGTGTAGAAGAGATATTTTGCGATTGTGTCCAGGCAGCGCATATCAATGGTGACCTTGCGGAGAACGGAAGTGACCATGTAGACGAGCATGACAAGGGCGATGCCGGAGACCATGGCGGAAAAAAGAAAAACGACCGGCATCATCGGCGAAGACCACCATGGATTGGCTTTCACGGAACCAAAGATGAAGCCGACATAGCCGTGCAACATGAAGGCCGAAGGTATGCCAATCAGGGTAATCACCCAGCCGACGCGATCGTCCACATGCAGCGCAGCCGGAGTGATATTTTGGGATCCGAGAGTAAGCGCCCGATAAAAAAGGCGCTTAAGTCCGTGCGACGTTCGCGAGAAGATGACGATGTCCTTGCGATAATCCAGCCAGATTTCCATTAAAAGCACAGCCATTAAATACCAGAGATAAACGAAGCCAAACATGGCCATAGCCGAAGAACGGTGAGGCGTCAGGAGCATCTCGAGGGAGCGCTCTGGATGTCCGAGGTGAAGTTGCAACGGCATCGGAGCAACTATGAGGAACGCAAGTGCGGTGAGCAGCGCGAGACGGTAAGTGGGCTTCACCTCTTCGACGCGGAAGACGCGCTCGAGCGACGCGAGGATGAACGCGCCGGCAACGAGCCCCGTGAGGAACGGGTAGAGCACGATGAGGACGCTCCACTGGAGCTCAACCTCATTCGGATACATGAATCCTTCCATGAATGGCGCTCCTTATCGCACCGAACCGTCCAGGCCGTTGTAAAAATTCTTTGCGCCCGTGGCCAGATGGGGTTTCAGCACCTGCACGCTGTGTGTTTTCAGGAAAGCGTGGATGGGATCGTTGGGATTTTTCAGGTCGGCGAGTTGCCGCGCGCCAGTGGGGCAGGCTTCGCAGCAGGCAGTAGTCAGGCCCTTGGTGATGCGGTGGTAGCAGAGCGTACATTTATCGGCAACGTTTTTGGTGGGATGGAAGTAGCGGCAGCCATAGGGACAAGCCTGGATGCAATAACGGCAACCAACGCAATATTTCTGATCCACCAATACGACTCCGTCCGCGGTGTGGAATGTAGCGCCGACCGGGCAAACCTGCGTGCACGGGGAATCCGCGCAGTGGTTGCAGAACTTGGGTACGAAGAAGTTCTTTCCGTCGGTGAATCCGCTGGGTGGAAAGCCTTCCTTGCCACCGCCAGGCGAATCCACTATGGGGTTTTCGAGCTGATAGTCGTTGACGTGATAGCGCTCCACCCAGGTCCGGAAATATCCTTCAGGAACATCGTTTTCCAGCGCGCACGCGCGGACGCAGTTCCCGCAGCCGATACACTTGGTGATGTCCAATAGCATGCCCCACCAGTGTTCGGAAGCATTGAAGTTGGGAGCGGCTTCCGGTGTGCCGGCGAGGACGAATTTCCACGCGGTGGCCGCGGCAGGCAGAAGCACCAGAAGCTGACGTCGGGAGAGCGTCATTTCTTTGCTCCTTGATCAAACCCAGGGCTGTGCGGTTTATGGCAGGTGTTGCAGAGTTGCCCTCCGGAGTGTTCCTTGGCATTGACCTGAGGAAAACCTTGCGGCTTGGCGATATTTTCTGAGTGGCAGCGGACGCAGAGTGTAGCGATATCTGGAAGATGAGGCGTTATGCCCGATGGATCGTCGGCGTGATTGGCAAGCGGTCCGTGGCAGGCTTCACAGTTGACATGAGCGTGGACACCTTTTGCTTTGGTGTCCGCTTCTTCGGGATGGCAGCCTTCGCAGGTCTGGTGGCCCGCAAAGTGGATGGGCCGGGAGGAAATTTCGGCCAGGGCGTCCCCGCGGAAGTGGCCATAGCGGCCGAAGCTTTTTGGGATGAATGCGGCTCGGAAGGCAAGGAAGAGGAGCAGGCCAACGAAAAACACGGCAGCCATACGGAGAAGGTGAGAGATGTCCTGAATCTTAACCATAGCGCTCCAGAGAGCACTGAAAATAAGAACGAACGCTCGTTCAGGATACGCGCGATCGCACAGAACTACAGGGCATGCGTCACGGCTGCCGGTGACGCCGGTCACGTTGAAGGAAGCGATCATTTGTGGGGGATCAGTATTGGCAGACCGTGGGAGCAGTACGAAACGGCCGTGGGAACCAAAAGCGGGCACCGAAAATGCATATCCGGGTTGAATCGGAGGGAACGCGGAACTACTCGAGCGATTTCAGCAAAGCCTGCACTCCCGCACGGAAGTCGGGGGGGGGCGTGATGAGGCTTATAACAAGGTGGCCGTTGGAGAGAAAATCGTAGAAGTGGCCGGGGTGGACGTGGATGTGGCGGTGGCGGAGAAGGTGGATGGCGAGGTCCTCGTCGGATGCGTGAGCGGAGGAAACGGAGGAATAGCGGAGGACCGCGTACCAGCCGGCGTCGGCGTGGAGGAGTTCGCAGGCGGATTGGGGGCGAAGGAGGGATTGCAATTTGGCGCGATTTTCGCGGATGCGGGCGAGGAGTTGCGCGCGAAGGGAGTGGCGCTGGGCCAACAGAGGGGGAAGCGCTGTCTGCGCGGGGGCGCTGATGGAAAGGAAAGTGTCGGCAATGATTTCCAGGCGATCCAGTGCGGGGCGTACGAGTGAATCGGGGCCGGTTACGACGAGCCAGGCGATTTTCATTTGGGGGAGCGCGGAAATTTTGGAGAGGCCGCTGAGCGTGAAGGTGAGGGCTTCAGTATTGGCGGTGAAGGTTTTGCGCGGCAGGCCGTCGAAGGCGAAGTCGAGGAAAACTTCATCCACGATCAGGGCGAGATTATGTTTTTGGCAGAGGGCGTTGAGACGGAGGAGTTCTTCGGGCTGAATGTAAGAGCCGGTAGGATTGTTGGGATGAACAAGCAGAATGGCGCGCGTGCGAGGGGTGATGGCGCGTTCGATGGATTGGAAATCGAGGAACCAGCCCTGGGCATAGGCGAGTGAGTAGGGAACCAGTTGCACGTCCTGGAGGCCGGCGAGAAATTCGAAGAGCGGATAGCTGGGCTTGGGGAAGAGGAGTTCATCACCGGGGTTGCAGAGCAGGCGGAAGACGAAGGAGTGGGCTTCGCTGGTGCTGGTGGTGAGGACGAGGGATTCGGGATTGACGACGGTGCGATGGTCGTCGAGATAGTAGCGGGCTATTTCCTGGCGGGCGGCGAGTGTGCCTTTGGGCTGGGGATCGTAGGTGAGCGCGGCGGGATTTTGGAATGCGGAGAGGATGGCGCTGGCGTCGTAGTGAAAACCGCATTGCGTGGGGTTGGACGCGGTGAGATCGAGGAGGGAAATTCCGGTGGCGCGGAGCTCTTCGAGAGCAAGGGTGAGGCGGTTGGGGGAGAGCGGCCAGTTGGTGCGGGCGGAGAACATGGGTCTGGAAGAGGCCGACAGGCTACAGTCGACAGCTGACAGCTTACTGCCAACCGGGTAGAACTAGAAACTTTGGAGGATTTTATTTTTGGTGCGGGAGTTAAAACTTGAAATTCAATTGGCAGGGAGTTGACGGCTCGATCCAAGAAAGCGGCCTGCCCTCCGGCTCCGCTCAGGGCTAGAAGCCGCCCCTACGCGGAGAGACGGCATCGAGTGGGGAAGAAGCGACGAGGAATGCGGAGATGTGGCGCGAAGTGCGGGGAGGTCGCGCGGTGTGGCGGACGCGGTTGATTGTGCGGCTAGTGAGTGGAGAGGGCGTGGAGGACGCTGGGGGCGAAGGAGGCGCCGGAGAGGATTGCATCTATGCGGGAGAGGGCTTCCGGAATAGCGCGTTGTACGGGGGTGGAGAGGGAAAAGGAGAAGCCGAAGGATTGGGCGCCAATCGTGAGCAGGAAGGCGCGAGCGGGAGCGCGGTGATAAATGCGCTCGCTCATGAGAAGGAGAAGCGCGGGATTGCAGGAATGGGTGAGCAAGGCGTGACCTTCGCCGGCGAGGGGGGCCAGCGATTCGCAATGTACGAAACCCGAGGAGAAGCGCGGGGAGGCGTCCAGAAAGATAGCGAGTTCGCAACGGCTGAGTGGTTCAGCAAGATCCGCGGACCATTGCTGGGTTGTTTGCACGAGAAGCTCGGGTCCGGCGAGGTGTTCACGGAGGGAGCGGGCGAGATGAAGAGCAACGGCATCGTCGCCGCGGAGCGGATTGCCACAAGCGAGGATAAGGGTGCGATTCATCAGGCGCGGTCTGGACTACTGTGGAGCTGGTGAAGAAATAGACTGCCAGAGGATTTTCGAGCGAGCCGTGATTTAGCGCACACGGCAAGCAGTGAAAAACAATTCGGAAGAAAAATTAGAAAGAAGCAAGAAAGCGCGAACGCGGACTGAGTTGGTCTGGTAGTTGCAAAGAAAATACAAGACCTGCGGAGAAAGACTCAGTGTGATGAAGATCTCAACAATAGGTGCGTGCAAACACACAGAGCACGGGGGCCATGCAAAAAACTGATTGGAACTAACCGTTTCGTTTCTCAATGAGATGGATGCAAGTGAACGAGCGTTCGAATTGGTACCGCGTTTGCGTAATACCAGCCCTGTGGATCTCGGGCCAGGGACTGCCTGACTGAAGGCAAACCGCGGAAACAAAGGGTTTCACCTTCTCTAGCCCCAACCGATACCAGCCGCCAGCCACAATTTGCTCCTTCTGCCGGCCGATCCATGGAATGAAATTAATCTTCCGACGAGCCAAAGCGGGAGGCCTCACCGTGCAAAGCGAAGTAACGAGTTCCAACCAAGAAACCACATTCCGAAATGGCGTGGACCGCCGAACCTTCCTGAAGATTGTGGCGCAGGCTGCCGCAGCCGTGGGGCTGACGGGAAGCATGGCAGCGAAGATGATCGCGGCGGTGGAAAAAGGAGCGCGGCCATCGGTGATCTGGCTGCACTTCCAGGAATGCACGGGGTGCACCGAGTCGCTGCTGCGGACATCGCATCCGGGGCTAGCGGAAGTGTTGTTTGATCTGATCTCGCTGGACTACCACGAGACGCTGATGGCGGCGGCGGGGCACCAGGCGGAAGAGGCGCTGGAAGCGGCGATCAAGAAGAACGCCGGGAAATTCATACTGGTGGTGGAAGGCGCGGTCCCGACCAAAGAAGACGGGATCTACATGCAGATTGCGAACAAGACCGGCGTGAACACGCTGAAGCATGTAGCGGCGTCGGCCGGCGCGATTGTGGCAATTGGTTCGTGCGCATCGTGGGGCGGCATTCCATCAGCGGCTCCGAACCCCACGGGAGCCAGCGGCATCAACCAGATTCTGCCGGATAAGCTGATCGTGACGCTGCCGGGTTGCCCTGCGAATCCCTACATTCTTTTGGGAACACTTTTGCAGTACGTGGCGCTTGGCAAGTTGCCGGAACTTGATGATAAAGGCCGGCCTAAATTCGCTTATGGACGCGTGATTCACGAGCACTGCCCGCGGCGCGCGCACTTTGATGCGGGGCGTTTTGCGGAAGAGTTTGGGGACGAAGGGCACCGGCTGGGTTATTGCCTGTACAAACTGGGCTGCAAAGGCCCGATGACGCATGCCAGCTGTTCCACGCTGCAATTCTGTGAAGTGGTGGATGCATGGCCCATCGGGCTGGGGCACCCGTGCTTCGGATGCACCGAACAGAATGTGGCCTTCACGATGCCGATGCTGAAGCCGGCGGAGATTGTGCGGCCAACTCCACCCGCGACCTACGCACCGGTTACGGCGCCGCAGGGCTACATCAGCCCGATCGCGACGGGAGTAGGCGGGTTGCTGGTTGGCGGGATCCTCGGCGGCGGCTGGATGGCGTCGAAGAAAATTGCGCAGAAGGAAGCGGCGGCACCCCCTAGGGCAACGGACGATAAGAAGGGCGACAACACCGGCGCGTCCGGCAAGGAGTAAGCGATGGACGTCAATCGCAGAAAAGTGTTGAAAGTGCTGCTGAGCGGGTCGGCGGTTGCCGCGGTGGCGGCGACCAGTTCACCAGTGGCCAAAGCTGCGGATTCCGACGAGTTCAAAGTGCAGCCGGATGCGCTTGGTTTGATGTATGACGCGACGAAGTGCATCGGCTGCCGCGCCTGCATGCCGGCTTGCCAGAATGCCAACGGGCTGAAGCCGGACGTCGGTGGATCCGGTGGGCTGTACATGCAGCCGGACACGCTGAACGCGCACACCAAGAACCTCATCAAGCTGTACGTGGCCGACGACGGGCACGAACGGTCGTTCATGAAGCAACAGTGCATGCACTGTGTGGACCCGGCTTGTGTTTCGGGTTGCCCGATGAAGGCGCTGCACAAAGAGCCGCACGGTGTGGTGGGCTGGAACTCCTCGTTGTGCATCGGCTGCCGGTATTGCCAGGTGGCCTGCCCATTCAACATTCCGAAATTCGAATGGGATAAGGTCAATCCGAAGATCGTGAAATGCGAACTGTGCCGCCACATCGTTGGAACCAGCGTCTCGCAACCTGCTTGCACGCAAGTGTGCCCGACACACGCGGTGATCTATGGAAAGCGCACGGATTTGCTGGCCGAAGCGCATCGCCGCATCAGCGAAAAGCCGGGGTATTACTTTGAAGATCGCGTGTACGGCGAGACCGAAGGCGGGGGAACGCAGTGCCTGGTGCTGTCGCACGTGGACTATTCCAAGCTGGGACTTCCGAAGCTGGGCAAAGAGTCCGCGGCGGCCAAGACGCGGCAGGTGAGCGATTTCGTTTATCGGGGTTTCCTGACGCCGGTGGTGGTGTACGGCGGAATCGTGGCGATTGTGCGGAACCGGTGGAAAGAGCACATGAAGCACAGTGAGCCTCCGGGTGGCGGCGAAGCCAAGGGAGAGGAGAAACGGGCATGACCGAGCATTGGGAACGCTGCGTACGGCTCAAGGAGCCACTGAAAACGAAACCGTTTCTGATTGTTGCGGGACTCGCGGCCTTGGGACTCCTTTTGGGGTTGTACCGCGAATTGTCGGGATTGGGTTACGTCACCGGATTGAACGATGGCTACTCGTGGGGCTTGTTCAAGAACTGGAATGTGACGGCGCTGACGGCGCTCGGGTCCGGCGGATATGCCGTGGCGGTGCTGGCGTGGATTTTCAACGAAAAGAAATTTCATCCGATTATGCGCACCGCAGTGCTCACCAGTTTGGTGGGATACGGCACCGGCATGATGGCGCTGGGATTTGATGTGGGCCGCCCGTGGAACTTTGTGTGGCTGGCTGATCCGCGGACGTGGAACCACTACTCCGTGCTGTGGGAAGTGGCGGTGTGCATGACCGCGTACTTCATGCTGGCGCTGGACGTGGAGAACATGCCGCCGTTTCTGGAGCGGATGTATCGGAGCGGCGATCCGGCGAAAAAAGCGAAGGCGATGAAGATTTTCAACTTCATGCAGAAGACGTTCCCGTTCGGTATCGCGCTTGCGTTTGTGCTGCCCTCGATGCACCAGTCGTCGCTGGGATCGCTGATGTACCTGGCGGGTCCGCGGGTGAATGTGCTGTGGCAAACGCCGATGTTGCCGCTGCTCTATTTGCTGATGGCCTACATCCTGGGATTTGCGTGCGTGCTGCTGGTGCTGGCGCTGAGCGCTTATTTCTGGGACCTCGGATGGGACTCGGACATTCTGGGGCGGCTCGCACAAGTAATGTCGTGGACTGCGCTGGTATGGGTGGCGATCCAATTCGCCGACCTGGCTTACCGCGGAGTGCTCGGAAAAGTTGTAACTTTTGACAAGTTCAGCATGTACTTTCTGCTGGAAACGGCGCTGATTCTGCTGCCCGCGCTGATGCTGCTCTCGAAGGCACAACGCGAGGCGCCCGGCTCGATGTTCCGGCTGACATTTTTGATCATGCTTGGTGGGCTTTTCTACCGTTTTACGCCGACGACGCTGGCGTTTTCGCCGCTGGGCGATTACCACTATTTCCCATCGGTGGCGGAGATTTTCATGAGTATCGGATTTACCGCACTCGCCGTAGCTGTATTCCTTTATGCAGTAAAGACGTTCGCGATTCTTCCGGCTTCGCAGGGGAAGATTGCGTCGGAAGAGGCCATGAGGCCGTTTGACACCTTGTAGCGGGGAGAATGGGAAATGAGCGACCGCATCACGATTGATCCAATTACGCGAATTGAAGGACACCTGCGCATAGACGTGGGAATCGACGGCGGAAAGGTGACGGATTCGTGGGCGTCAGGGACGATGTTCCGCGGGATCGAGACGATCCTGCAGGGACGCGACCCGCGCGAGGCGTGGCTGTTTACGCAGAGGTTTTGCGGTGTGTGCACCACGGTGCACGCAATCGCCTCAGTGCGCGCCGTGGAAAACGCGGTGGGCATCCAGGTGCCGCCGAACGCGCAGTATATCCGCAACCTGATTCTGATAGCGCACGCGCTGCAGGACCACATCGTGCACTTCTATCACTTGTGCGCGCTGGACTGGGTGGACGTGGTCTCCGCGCTGAAGGCTGACCCGGCGAAGACGGCGGCTCTGGCGAATAGCCTGTCGCCGTGGCCGCGGAACAGTTATCAGGATTTCAAACAGGTGCAGGAACGTGTAAGGGTGTTCGTGGAACAGGGGCAATTGGGAATTTTCACGAATGGCTATTGGGGCCATCCGGCGATGCATCTGCCGCCAGAGGTGAACCTGCTGGCCGTGGCGCACTACCTGCAAGCGCTGGAATATCAGCGAAATGCCAACCAGATCGTGGCGATATTGGGGAGCAAGACCCCGAACATTCAGAACCTGGCGGTGGGCGGGGTGGCCAACGCGATCAACCTGGACAACCAGGCGACCTTGAACATGGACAAGCTGTACATGATCAAGAGCCTGTTCAAGGACTTGACGGAATTCGTCCATCAGGTGTATTTCGTGGATGCCTGCGCGGTGGCGGCGCTTTATCCAGATTGGTTCAGCTATGGCGCAGGTGTGACCAATTACCTTGCCGTGCCGGACCTTCCCCTGGATAGTGCCATGAAGGAATTTGACCTGCCCGGCGGCATGATTTTCGACGGAAAGCTTGATCAGGTTTATACGATCAAGAATCACGCGGACGAGCGGTTGAGGAATGGCGTGACAGAGAACGTTTCGCACGCGTGGTACGAGGGAGACAAGACGTTGCATCCTTGGAAGGGCGAGACCAATCCGCACTACACCGGGTTCCAGGACGATGGGAAATATACCTGGGTGAAGTCGCCGCGGTTTGAGGGCAAACCGATGCAGGTGGGCCCGCTTTCGCAGGTGCTGGTGGGCTTTGCGCAGGGCCACAAGCTGACGGTGAAATGGGCGGGAGAGGCCATCAAGCAGGTATCCGCGATTTCGAAGAAGCAAGTGACGCCGGGGATGCTGCAATCAACGCTGGGACGCATAGCGGCGCGGGCCATTCGCGCTTCGATGCTGGCGGACCTGGCGGAGAAGCACTGGAACCTGCTGGTGAACAATATCGCTTCGGGCGACGCGAAGATTTTCGTGAAGCCGGAATTCGGGGATAAGGAACTGCATGGCGTCGGGTTCCACGAAGCGCCGCGCGGCACGTTGTCTCACTGGGTGGTGATCAGGGACGGGCAAATCGCCAATTACCAGGCGGTTGTGCCGACAACGTGGAACGCCGGACCGCGGGACGAACACGGGACGCATGGGCCGTACGAGGCGTCTTTGATTGGCAATCCCGTGGCGGACGCGGAGAAACCGCTGGAAGTGTTGCGCACGATTCACTCGTTTGACCCGTGCCTGGCCTGTGCGATTCACACATTTGATCCGGAAGGCAAGGAAGTGGTGAGCGTTTCGGATACGAAGTAGGAGGCCCCGATGAGCGAACAAACAGGAGCAGAGACGGCTCGCGTTGGCGAACACAGTATTGACGCGGAACACGATCTGCAGATGCAGCTTCTGAATTCGCTTTCGCAGGCGATTCAGCGGGGCGGGGAACTTTCTCCTATGAGATATATCCTGGAGCAGTTCATCGAGTTCTCTGACATGCATTTTCTTTCCGAACAATTGGTGATGCGACTGCATGGCTATCCGGGTTACGAGCCGCATCTGGAAGAGCACACCAGGCTGATGAAGAAGGTGAGAGAACTCCGCGTGAACCTGCTTAAGGGTGAGAGCGAACCGAGCCTGGCGCTGGTGCAGGAACTGCAGGACTGGCTGGTGCAGCACATCGCGACGGAAGATGTGGCCTTTGGCAGCTACCTGAAGACCAAGGAAGGGGCAGCGGCATGAGCTCACGGCGGCGCATTGGAGTGCTGGGCATTGGCAACGTGCTGATGGGCGACGATGGCATCGGCCCCTATGCAATCAAGCTGCTGGAAGCGCGTTATGAATTTCCAGAGCATGTGGTATTGGAGGACCTGGGCACGCCGGGGCTGGGAATCACGGCTGCGTTTGCGGAATACGACGCGATGATTCTGATTGATTCCGTGAGCGCGAAGAAAAAGCCAGGCGAAGTGCAGCTTTATCACAAGAACGAACTGGTGCAGGTGCCGCTGAAAACGCGAATCAGCCCGCACGATCCCGCGCTGGTGGAGGCGCTGCTGTTTGCGGAGTTCAGCGGCCGGTGTCCGCAGGAAGTCCTGCTGGTGGGTGTGGTGCCGCAGGTTTGCGAACTGGACTGCGGCATGAGCGACGCGGCGCACATCGGGCTGGAAGCGGCGATTCGCGCGGTGCTGGCGGAGCTGGAACGCCTGGAAGTGAAAGTGAAGTTGAAAGCGCGGCCCGACGAGCCCGCGATCTGGTGGCAGAGAAACGCAATCACAGATTCTTCGGCAGAAGGATTCGCTCATGTGCCTGGCCATCCCCGGTAAAGTCGCAGAAATCCAACTCAAAGAGGGCGTCCGGACGGGACGCGTATTATTTGGCGGCATCGCGCGCCAGGCTTGCCTGGACTTTGTGCCGGAAGCGCGCGAAGGCGACTACGTGATGGTGCATGTGGGGTTTGCCATCAGCGTGGTGGATAAAGAACAGGCGGAGCGCACGTATGCGCTGCTGGAAAGCATGGGCGTGCTGGGCGAAGAACTCGGGCCGGCTCCCGAAGGACCCCGAAGCTCATGAAATACATGGATGAATATCGCGACGCGAAAATCGCGCGCGGACTGGCGGCGGAGATCCGATCGCGTTCCACGCGGCCGTGGGTGTTGATGGAAATTTGCGGTGGGCAGACGCACACGCTGATGCGGTATGGGATCGACGAGTTGCTGGGAAAGAGCGTGGAACTGGTGCACGGGCCGGGATGTCCAGTGTGCGTGACGCCGCTGGAAATGATTGATCGCGCGAACGCGCTGGCGCGGCGGCCGGACGTGACCTTGGTTTCTTACGGCGACATGCTGCGCGTGCCGGGGTCCGATACGGATTTGCTGCACATCAAGGCCGAAGGCGGGGATGTGCGGGTGGTCTATTCGCCGACGGATGCGGTGGAGCTGGCGCGGAAGGAGCCGGAGCGCCAGGTGGTTTTCTTTGCGGTGGGGTTTGAGACCACGGCGCCGGCGCACGCGATGGCGGTGCTGCAGGCGGACCGGCTGGCCCTGACGAATTTCAGTCTACTGACTTCCCACGTGCTGGTGCCGCCGGCCATTCGCATGCTGCTGCAATCGCCGCGCAACCGCGTGCAGGGATTTATCGCGCCGGGCCATGTGTGCACGGTGGTGGGCGTGGGCGACTACGAAGTGCTGGCGCAGGAGTTTCATGTGCCGATCGTGGTGGGGGGATTTGAGCCCGTGGATCTGCTGGACGCTATTCGACTGCTGGTTTACCAACTGGAAGAAGGGCGCGCGGTGGTGGAGAACTCTTATGCGCGCTCGGTGCAGTATGCGGGGAATCGCGCGGCGCAAGACGCGGTGGAACGCGTGTTTGAAGTGACGGACCGGAAATGGCGCGGCGTTGGAGAGATCGGCGCGAGCGGATTGCGCTTGAAGGAAAAATTTGCGGCGTTTGATGCGGAGCGGCGCTTCGGATTGCAGAATGTGCGCGCGGAAGAGCCGACCGAGTGCATCAGCGCGGAAGTGTTGCTGGGCCACAAAAAACCGTTCGATTGCCCAGCATTCGGCACGCGGTGCACGCCGGAAAAGCCGCTGGGCGCGCCAATGGTTTCCACGGAAGGTGCATGTGCAGCCTATCACCAATATCGACGTCATCTCGTCACCCTCTGAAAGCGTGAAGCAGGAATCGCCCAACGCTTCCGGAGGATATTCGTGCGCGCTGCCGCTGCCGGCGGGTGGGCGCGTGCTGCTGGGCCACGGAAGCGGCGGAAAATTGAGCGCGGAGCTGCTGCAGGAGGTATTTTTGCCGGCGCTGGGAAATCCGGTGCTGGATCGTCTGGAGGACCAGGCAATTGTGTCGCTGAATGGAGTGCGACTGGCGGTGACCACGGATTCGTTTGTGGTGAAGCCGCTGTTTTTCAAGGGCGGAGACATCGGATCGCTGGCGGTGCACGGAACGATCAACGATCTGGCCATGGGAGCTGCGCGGCCGCTGTGGATGAGTGTGGCGTTCATCCTGGAGGAAGGCTTATCGATTGATGTGCTGCAGCGCGTGGTGAATTCCATGCAAGCGGCAGCGAAAAAAGCTGGCGTGCAGATTATCACCGGCGACACCAAGGTAGTGGAAAAGGGCAGCGCCGATGGGATGTATATCAACACCACCGGTATCGGGCTGGTACGCGAAGGGATTTCGCTTTCGGCGAGCCGGGCGCAGCCGGGTGACGCGATTCTGGTGAGCGGAATGCTGGGAGATCACGGCATTGCGATTCTGGCGGAGCGTGAAGGATTGCAGTTTGAGACGGAGGTCCACAGCGATTCCGCCGCGCTGCACGAACTGGTCGACACCTTGCTGGCCTCGACGCACGAGGTGCGCTGCCTGCGCGACCCTACTCGCGGCGGACTTTCCAGCACGCTGAACGAAATTGCGGGGAGTTCGCGCGTGGGCGTGGAGCTTGACGAAGCGGCGATGCCCGTGCGGGAACAAGTGCGCGGTGCGTGCGAAATGCTGGGGCTGGACCCGCTGTACGTTGCGAACGAAGGGAAATTGGTGGCGGTTGTCTCCGAGGACGCGGCGGAGCGGGCGTTAGCGGCGCTGCGCAGCCATCCATTGGGAGCGGACGCGCGAATCATTGGGCGCGTGACGCAAGAGCATCCTCGCATGGTGGTGATGCGCACGGTGTTTGGCACCACGCGGATTGTGGATATGCTGTCGGGCGATCAGTTGCCGAGGATTTGCTGAGGGTAGCGCGGGCTTTGGCCTGTACTGGGTGGGTTTCAATTAGGAGTCACAGGCTGAAGCCTGTGCTACTGGGAGTGAATGTGCACGAAGTGGGGATTGCGGCGTCGATATTGGAAAGTGTGGAGGCGGAGGCGCGGCGCCGGCCGGACACGCGATTCGCGGCCGTGGGTGTGCGCATTGGCGAGCTTTCGAATGTGGATAAGGATGCGCTGGATTTTGCGTTTGAGGCGCTGACGCGGAAAACGCCGCTTGCCGGTTTGCGGCTGGAAGTGGAATGGCGCCCGCGGCGGCAGCGATGCCTGGATTGCAGCCAGGAGTTTGTAGTGCGTGAATTGAATCTGCATTGCCCCTCCTGTGGAACAGACAAGACGAGTTGCATTGGTGGGACGGAACTGGACATTGCGTATCTGGAATTGGAGGAGCCATGCGCGAAGTTGTAGAGAAGAAAGTTTTGAGTGAGAACGACCGCGTGGCCGCCGAACTGCGGAAGCGTTACCGGGATGAAAATATTTTGTGCGTGAACATCATCAGCTCGCCGGGTTCGGGAAAAACGGCATTGCTGGAGCAGACGTTGGCTTCGTTCGCACCGGGAACTTCCGTTGCGGTGCTGACCGGAGATTTGCAGACGGACAATGACGCGAGGCGGCTGGCGAAGTATGGTTTTCCCGTTCGTCAGATCGTGACTGGCGGAACCTGCCACCTGGATGCGCGCATGGTTACTCGCCACCTGGATGAAATGGGTTTTCGCGGGCCGGGCGTGCTGTTTGTCGAAAATGTTGGCAACCTGGTGTGCCCGTCGAGCTATGATCTGGGCGAAATGGCGAAAATCGTGCTGCTCAGCGTGACGGAGGGCGAAGACAAACCGCTGAAGTATCCGGGAATTTTTCACCGGTCTTCGCTAATGATTTTGACGAAGACGGATCTGCTACCGCACTTGGATTTTGATCCAAAGCTGGCGCTGGAGAATGCCCGGAAGATTCATCCGGAGATTGAATACATTGCGCTGTCTTCGCGGACGAGGGAGGGATTTGTGGAATGGCTGGATTGGCTGCGGGAGTTGCAGGAGAGGGTGCAGGCGGAGGCGATTGCGGCGATATCTTGATGGGTTTTTAGGGTGGCACGGGCTTTATCTGGTGCGGGTTGGGTTTCAAGAAAGAGGCACAGACTGAAGTCTGTGCTACTGGTGGCCGGTCTAAAGACCGGCCAGTACACAGGCTTACGGACAAACCTGCGGTAGACTATGGGTCTGTCCCATGAGTGAAACGATTCGTTCTGCAAGTTTGATCCGCAAGGGTGTGGATGTCGCTGGAATTGTCCAGGGCGTCGGGTTTCGTCCATTTGTTTATCGGTTGGCGAACGAGTGCGGTTTAACCGGCGTTATCTCGAATACGCCGGCGGGCGTGAGCATTGAAGTGCAGGGCGAAGCCGAGGCGGTGGAAAAGTTTCTGGAGCGCCTGCCGAACGAGATTCCGCCGCTGGCGAGGATTACGGGCTTCACACCGCGAGACGCGGAAGTTCGCGAAGAAACTTCTTTTCAAATTACTGCCACCCGCATGGACAGGGCCGCGCGTGCGCTGATTTCCCCGGACGTGGCCGTCTGCGAGGATTGCCTGCGGGAGATGATGAGCCCGCGCGACCGGCGCTTCCGCTATCCCTTCATCAATTGCACAAATTGCGGGCCGCGGTTCACGATCCTTCGCGATATCCCCTACGACCGGGAACGAACGTCCATGACGGCGTTCAAGATGTGCGGGGCGTGCCAGTCGGAGTATGAAAATCCGGTGAGCCGCAGATTTCACGCCCAGCCGAATGCCTGCTGGGACTGCGGGCCGCAGGTGCTGTTGCTGGCCGCGGAGGGCACGCGCAAGGACGTGGCTGAGCCTATTCGCGAGGCGGCCCGGCTGCTGCAACAAGGCTCCGTGGTGGCGATCAAGGGGCTGGGCGGATTTCATCTGGCGTGCGACGCGCAGAACGAATTGGCGGTGGGGAAATTGCGCGAGCGGAAACGGCGCGTGGAGAAGCCGTTCGCGATCATGGTGCGGCGCGTGGAGGATGCTGAGCGGTTTTGCGTGGTGGATGATGCGTCTCGAAAGCTGATGAGTTCGGTGGAACGGCCGATTGTGCTGCTGCCGAGAAGGCCGGAGGCTGCGTTTGCGGCTGGCGTGGCGCCGGGCAACCGGTTCCTGGGCGTGTTTCTGCCCTACACGCCGTTGCATCATCTTTTGCTGCAGAGCGGAAAATTTGAAGCGCTGGTGATGACCAGCGGCAACCTGAGCGAAGAGCCGATTGCGATCGACAATGAAGAGGCCGTGCGGCGATTGCAGCGCATTGCGGACGCTTTTCTGGTGCACGATCGGGAGATTGTGCGGCGGTGCGACGATTCCGTGGCGCGGGTGGCGGCGGGGCAGGCGCAGAAGCTGCGCAGATCGCGCGGATTTGTTCCCGTGCCGGTGCAGCTGGAAAAAGAGATGCAGCCGGTGCTGGCCGTGGGCGGCGAGTTGAAGAATACGGTATGCGTGGTGCGCGGCAGCGAGGCATTTTTAAGCCAGCACGTCGGCGACCTGGAAAATCTGGAGAGCTACCGTTTTTTTGAAGAGGCCGTGCAGCACCTGCAGCGAATACTGGAGACCGAGCCGAAGGTGATCGCGCACGACCTGCACCCGGATTATTTTTCAACGAAATGGGCCCAGGAGCGCACCGTCGCGGAACTGGTTGGCGTGCAGCATCACCACGCGCACATCGCGGCCTGCATGGCGGAAAATCACCTGGACGGAAAAGTGATCGGGATCGCGCTGGACGGCACCGGCTACGGCACGGATGGAGCGATCTGGGGCGGGGAAGTGCTGGTGGCGGATTATCTGGGATTCGAACGCGCCGGGCAACTGGAGTATTTGCCCTTGCCGGGCGGCGCGGCGGCGATTCACGAGCCGTGGCGGATGGCGGTTAGTTATCTGGCGAAGCATTACGGCAAGGATCTCGAGAAACTGGAGCTGCCATTTCTGGCGGAGATGGATTCGCGAAAGCTCGCCGTGGTGCTGCAAATGATGGAGCGAGAGATCAATTCGCCGCGGACTTCTAGTTGCGGGCGCTTATTTGACGCCGTCGCTGCGACGGTGGGGCTGCGCTCCACGGTGAATTTTGAAGCGCAGGCCGCGATTGAACTGGAGATGGCGGCGCGGGATTCGACGAGCGAAGCCGCTTACCCGATGGATCTGGATTGGCAGGGAGCGACGTGGCAGATCGGAACGAAGCCGCTGTTTGACTGGCTGCTGCGCGATATTGGGAAACAGGTGAGCGTTGCAGACATGAGCCGGAAATTCCACAACGGGCTGGCGCTGGTGTTGCTGGACGTGGCGGAGCGGATCCGCGAGAAGACGGGGTTGAATCGCGTGTGTTTGAGCGGGGGGTGTTTCTTGAACACTTTGCTGCTGGAGACGATGCTTGCGGAATTGCGCGAGCGGTCGTTTGAGGTGTTTTTTCATACCGAGGTGCCGGCCGGCGATGGGGGGATTAGTTTGGGGCAGGCGGTGATTGCGGCGCATCGAGTGGCGGGGTAGGAAGTGGCGAGTGGCAAGTGGCGAGTGGCGAGTGGCGAGTGGCGAGTGGCGAGTGGCGAGTGGCGAGTGGCGAGTGGGGGAGAAGAAGAAACATCTATTCGGATTACTTTGGGTGGTTGGGCTTAGGTTGAGATTCTTCGCCTATCCTTGTCGGATAGGTTCAGAATGACAAACGTAGCGAGCGGGATCAATCGTGGCTGGTTTTCTGGGCGTTTGAGCCTTCCGCGATCGCCGAGTGATTGTTGTAGCTTCGATTGTTGGTGATACCCTTGGATTCGGTGATGGTGATGGTTTGGCTGGCGGAGATGTTGGAGAGTTTCTCGATCTGGCCGCTGGGCCAAAGAATTTCGAGCGTGTCCACCCTGTTGGTTTGACCCAAGCCGAAAGTCAGGACGAGTTCGCTGGCGGAGAGGTAACTCGACCCGCTGCGGAGCATTTTGGTTTGCGTGACGCCGGCCGCGGAGATTTTCACCACAGCACCGATGCCATCGCGATTGGATTTCGTGCCGACCAGTTTTACACGCAGGCTTTTGTTGGCCGCTGCGGCGCCCGTGGCTTCGTTCAAGAAAAAATAGGCCGGTCCGCCATTGGTGGCGAGCAACAGATCGAGGCGGCCGTCATTATTAATATCTGCATAAGCGGCGCCGCGGCCGACGCGCGGCGTATTGAACGCCTTCCCCAGTGATTTGGTCACTTCCTGAAAATTGCCTTTGCCTGTGTTGCGGAAAAGATGCGGCGGCATGGCGTATTTCACGTTGGGCTGCACGCGCTCGATGTCGCGGTCAATGTGCCCGTTTTCGATGAAGATGTCCGGCCAGCCATCGAGGTCGTAGTCGAAAAAAAAGCAGCCGAAGCCGAGCGTGAGGAGGGAATCGCGGCCGACGTCGGAGCGCGGGGCTTCATCCACAAAAAGGCCGCGGCCCTCATTGTGATAGAGCGAAACCATCTGGTTCGAGAAATTCGTGATCAGGATGCTGGAAGCGCCGGAATGATCGTAGTCGGCGGCGTCCACGCCCATTCCCGCGCGGGCTACGCCGTCTTCGCTGAAAGCCACGCCGGCGACGACGGCTTTCTCGCTGAAGGTGCCGTTGCCGTTGTTGCGATAGAGTTTGTTGGGCTGCGTGTCGTTGGAGAGCAGAATATCGGGCCAGCCGTCATTGTCGTAATCGAGGATGGCGATGCCCAGGGTTTTGGAGGTTGGTTCGCCGACGCCGGCTTTTTGCGTTACATCCTCAAACATTCCGTCGCCGCGGTTGTGCCACAAGCGGATTGCGGTGCCTTTGTAAGATTCCGGTGTGCAATAGGATTTGCTCTTGCCGTCGAGCGTGCAATAAAGATCCCCCTCGATGGACCACTGCACGTAATTACCGACGACGAGGTCAAGCTTTCCGTCCTTGTCGTAATCCAGCCATGCGGCGCTGGTGCTGAACTCCTTTGGGCCCATCAGGCCGGCTTTTTGCGTGACGTCGGTGAAGGTGCCATTGCCGTTATTGTGGAAGAGATGGCTTTGCCCGAGGGCGGTGACGAAAATGTCGTCGTAGCCGTCGTTGTCGTAATCGCCGATGGCCACGCCCATGCCGAAAAGTTCCACGTCGAGTCCGGCTTTGTGAGTGACGTCGGTGAAGGTGCCGTTGTGATTGTTTTGGTAGAGCTTGGGCGTGGAGTGTTTGCCGGGCTGCCCGGGCCAGTTGGTGCCGTTGACGAGGAAAATGTCCGGCCAACCGTCGTTATCGTAGTCGATGAAAGCGACTCCGGGGCCCATGGTTTCCGGAAGGTATTTTTTGCCGAACGCTGCATTATTGTGGACGAACTGAATGCCGGCCTGCTGGGTGATATCGCGGAACGTGATGGTAGGCTGCGAGGCGGCGGCGGGCGGGGTTTGCGCGCTGGCTATGGAAGCGAGGGTGAGGAGCAGAAGCGCGCCGGCAAATTGTTTCATGGAGTCTCCGAAGGAATGTCGCGGCCAACGCCGAGGGCGTCCGCGACGCGGTTGATGTAATTAAACCACGAGGCGATCAGGGTGATCTGCAGGATGCCGCGATCGTCGAAATCCACGGCGCGCAACTTGTCATGATCGGCCGGGCTGCATTGCGTGGCGTCGCGGGTAAGTTTAACGACGTATTCGACCATGACTTTGTCCTGCTCGCTGATGGGCGCAGTGCGAAAATCTTTTTGCAACGCGGCGACCATCTCGTCATTCAAACTGGTTCGACGCAGAAACTCTGCGTGGGATTCGATTCAATAAAAACACCGGTTAGTGACGGAAACCATGGTGGCAATCATTTCGTGCTGATAGCGCTTCAGCGGAAGATCCGGCGACATCATGGCGCCAAACGCGCTGAACGTATGAAAAAGAACGTCGGGGAACAAAGTGTGCGAGCCGACGATGCTGTTTTCAAAGCCGCGATCCACGCTAGGGACCGGCGTGGCGTATTCCTGGGGATAGAGGTGGCGTTCTTTCATTACGGCTTCGCGAACGCGTTCGTCTTCTTCGAGCTTGAAGGTTTTGATCCAGGTCATGCGGCGAGCTCCCTAAAAAGCGAAAATCAATTCCTCAGGGGCTTAAGCCCCGCATCTGCCATTGCGAAAATCGGAGCTAAAGCTCCGACCCCTGCTGCACGGAAAGAGGAGGCGCATGAGCGCTAGCGGCCGCCTCCGACTACGGATTTTGTTGCGGAAACTTTTTGGGCCGCGGTGGCGTTGGAGTTCGGAGGCTGGGCCGATTGTAGAAGTGCGACTGAGATGTGTTCGTGGATGGTCTGGCGCTCCAGGTTGTCGTCGGGATGGGCCTGGCGGTAGGCGCCGGTGAGGGCTTGCGAAGATTCATCGGCCTTGAAACGGAGATAGCGCTCCTTGTGATCATTGGCGCGGGCTTCGTCGCCGAGGCCGGTGTAGCAGAGCATCAGGTTGTAATTGGCCTGCAGGTCTTCGGGATCGATCGAAAGCGTCTGCTGGAATTCCTTGACGGCATCGGCGTAGCGTTTTTGCAGAAAGAGGATGCGGCCAAGTTCGTTGTGGACCACACGGTCGCGCGGATACTGAGCGAGAACGGCAGCGAGCACGGTTTCGGCTTCGTCGTACTTGCCTTCATCCTTTAAAACGCGCGCATAGAAATAGTTTGCGCGGGCCAAACCGGGCTTCAATGCCAGCGCTTTCAAGAGGACGACTTTTGCGCCATCGGTGTTACCTTCCTGGAGGCGGGCGCGGCCGACGTTGGTCCAGCCGTCGAAGTTGTCGGGCGCCATTTCCGTAATTTTCGCGAAAGCTTGTTCAGAGCCTTTCAAATCGCCCTGAAGGAAGAGGCCGATGCCGTAGTCATTCCAGCGCGTCCAATCGTCTTTGACGAGCGTGATCTGCGGCGCGGGCGCGGGTGCCGAATGCGGCAGAACCCGCAGCGTCTTGGTATCTTCCGCGATGGTGATGATAGGGAGATTAGGAATCGTTTTCATTTGGCCAGAGACGGTGGAGGTGTCGCCGTCAAACGCCCATTTACGATCGTCGTGGCTCTTGGCAAGGTCGGGGTTGCCGGCGGCTGGATTCGTGGGCTTTTGCTCGACTCCCGCGTAGGCGAACTGGGTGTTCCACCACAGGAATTTGCGGTAGTTCAACTTCGAATGCAGCGTGATGTGATTGCCTGTGCCTTCGGGGATGTGCATGCGGAAATGAACGGTATCGGCTGCGCCCGGCGGGATCAGGTGAACGTAGACGACGGCGCGGGTGGCCCAGGCGTTGCGCTTGTTGATGGGATTCCCGTGATCGTCGATCTGTAACGATTTGTAGAAATGCGCGCCGGGATCGACGGGGCCTTTCCCGTCGTCCTGGACTTTGCCGCTCCAGAAAATGGTCTGGCCCTTGTCGTCGGTGGCCTGGAGTTCCAGCCAGACGTCGAAGGCGTCCACGGTGCCGCCAGGGAAGAAGTGGCCGACTTTGCGCGTGCGGACGACCACGTCCACGAGAACATCATCGCCGCGGCGTACGGCGGCATCCACGCGGCCGAGAGGGGCAGTGATGGGGCGGGCCTCTCCTGCGGGACCTTGCGGGAGGGAACTTTCCGCTTCTTCACCGACCGCAAAGCTAGTGGAAAGCTCCTGCTTGGGATAGCCAGAGGAAGCCGCGGCAGGCGCTTCTTTCGATGCGGGAGATATCGCGAAAATATCCACGCTCACCTGGCCGTCCTGAAGAAACTTGCGGCTGGTATCGAGCTGCGTGGCATCCTCATTGGCCGTGGGCACCGCAGTGTTCGCTCCAGGAAAGCGATGCGAGTGGACGTAGCCGTTGACGTTTCCTTCGTCCTTGGAGGGAACCAGCGGCATGTGACAATCGGCGCACATCATGGGAGTTGGGGGGTAGTAGAAGGAGCGCGCGCCCTGGCCGGAGACGCCGCTGGCTTGCCAGTTGTCGTACTCGTCGAATCCGCGCAGCCAGCGATAGTTGTTCAAGGGCTCATCCAGGTGAACTTTGTGACAGCCGGAGCAGAATTCCGGCACTTGATCGCGCATGAACGGTTTCAGGAATACGCGGCGGTGCGGCTCCGGGTTGAGCTTCACCATGAAGTCGTGCAATGCGCGCAGCACGGGATTGTCGCTGGCGGCGAGTTCATGGAGCTTCGGGTATTCGAGTACAAAATCGCCCTGACCCATGGTGCTTTTCACGTGGACGATGCTGTGACACATCATGCAGCTAAGGCCGGCGTTGGCTTCAGGCGAGTGAACGCTTTCCTTGATGGGCTTATCGAACTTGCCGCTGAAGAGCAGCGCGGGATCGTGGCAACCCGCGCACCATTTGGAAGGCTTCACACCATCCACGTCCTGCATGTACTCGATGCTCTTGCGATACCACTGATTGTTGAAGGAGGAGAAGTGGTGCATGGAGCTTTGCCACTGCTTGTAAATATCGGCGTGGCAGCGTTCGCAAGCCTGGGATTTCAGAAAATAATCGGAAGGGATGTAATTACCATCCTTGGTCTGTACGGAGCTGGGAAAGAATTTGCCATCGGGGCCGTCGCCCTCCTGATTCATCGTGGCGGGAGCGATAGCGGGATTGCGAATAATGTAGGCATTTTTCCAGGCGATATTGCGGGCCCACCAGGCGCCAGCGGCGATGCCGGCGATCAACACCGCTACCAGCGCGAAACGCAAAGACTGTTGCAGCAAGCCGGCGTTCAGCCAGCCGCGTGAGGCGAGCCAGGCGGCCGCGAGGAAAAGAACGCCGATGGTGCACAGGGCGATGTGGATGTACAGCCAGCGGTCATAGCGGTGCGCCGTGCCGATTTTGATGAGGAGGATGCCGATGGCGCCACCGGCGAGGAAAAAAAGCCACCCGATGCGCGCGAGAATTGTCTCCTGGCGCAAGTCTCCGCGGATCAAGAAAAAAAGAATTCCGAGAGCAGCCAGGATGCCGAGGCCGGTATGAAAAAGGACGGCACCGGCATAGAAAATTGTGGCGGTGGGAGCGGCGTAGAGATAGACAGCGGTAACGGCGAGGACCAGAACGCTTAGGGAGCGCCAGCGTTGCATCCAAATTCCCCCTTCAAACCACCAAAAGTCTATCAGGTGCAGCGATCACGAAAAAATGCGGCCGGGGGTCGTTGGCCCGGCCGCAGTATTTGTTGGGGTGCCTCCAGCGTCGGCTTAGGTAGCCAGGAAGGAAGCAACTACGTTGGGACCTTTATAGCGGGGGAGGAAAGGAGGCGCAATACTGCGAAAGTATTAGCGGGAAAGAGGAGAAGCGCCCGCCTGGGAAGGCGGCCGCTACAATGGAATAATGCCTTTATTTTCAGTTATTTGGTAGGATTTTCCGGATTTAAGTTTGGGGAATTCCTGGGTGGCGCCGCTAGGCCAATCCACAATTATTTTTTCGATTACGTCTTGCTTGCCGACGCCGAAGATTTGCGGCAGTTCCGATTGCGAAAGGTAGCTGGAACCGCTGCGGACGTAGCGCGACTGGATTTGGCCGTTCGCGTGGAGTCGCACCGTGGCACCGATAGCGTCGCGATTGGATTTTGTGCCCACCAGATGCAGGCGAATGCTGCGATTGCCATTCGACTGATCGTTGCGGTAGAGATACGCCGGTCCATTGTTGGTGGTGAGCAGCAGATCGAGGTCGCCGTCGCGATCGAAATCGCCAACGGCCAGTCCGCGGCCAACCTTGTCCTTAGCGAATCCCCCGCCGAGTTCGTTCGCCACATCACGAAATTTGGCCTGACCTTCATTTAGAAACATTTGGGGGGACTGCGCGTAGCCGACATTGCCACGGATATTGCGCACCGTGTCGTCAATATGGCCGTTGGCGACGGCTAGATCGATTAGGCCATCCAGATTGGCATCGAAAAAAACGCAGCCGAAGCCCAGCGTATTTAGAGTCGCAGGCCCGAGGCCCGTTGGCATGGCGACATCGTCGAAGGATTTTCCGTTGGAGCGATAGAGGCCGAGCATCTCGTTATCGAAATTGGTGATGACGATGCAGGGCTTGCCGGAATTATCGAGATCGGCCACGTCCACGCCCATTCCAGCGCGCGCTTTGCCCTCGTTGCTGAAGGCCAGGCCCATTTCGACGGCGACATCCCTGAATTTTCCGTTGTGCAGGTTGCGATAGAGCTTGTTGGGCTGGGTATCGTTGGCGACGAAGAGATCCGGCCAGCCGTCGTTATCGAAATCGAGCATGGCCACGCCCAGGGATTTGGAACTGGTGTCGAATATGCCGCTGGTGGAAGTGACATCTTCGAAGGTGCCATCGCCGCGATTGTGAAACAGCCAGCAGGTGTCGCCGCGGTAGGCTTCCGGGGTGCAATAGGATTTGTGTTTGCCATCGAGACTGCAAAATACATCGTGCTCGGCGGTCCAGCGAACGTAGTTGCAGACGAAGAGATCGAGCAGGCCATCGCGATCGTAATCGAACCACAAGGCAGAGGTGCTGAATCCTTGCTTGCCGAGAAGGCCGCTGGCTTTGGTGTCGTCCACGAAAGTGCCCTTGCCCGTATTGCGGAAAAGCCGGTTTTGGCCGACGCAGGTGATGAAAATATCGGGAAAGCCGTCGTTGTTGTAGTCGCCGACGGCGACGCCCATGCCGTAGAGCTCCACGTCGAGGCCGGCGGCTTTGGTGACGTCGGTGAAGGTGCCGTTGCGATTGTTGTGATAGAGCTTCAGGGTGCTGCGACGGCGCTTGTGGCCGGGCCAGTCCATGGAGTTGATGAGCAGAATGTCGGGCCAGCCGTCCGCGTCATAGTCCAGAAACGCGCAGCCGGAGCCAAGGGTTTCCGGCAGCAGTTTTCCGCCATAGGCGCCGCTGTTGTGTTCGAATTGAATGCCGGCTTGGGTGGTGACGTCTGTAAATTGAAAACCCGGTGTGGCGGCGGGAAGCGCAAAAGGAAAGCCAGCGGAAAGCATTCCAGCGCCAAGGGAATGTTTCAGGAAATCGCGGCGCTTCACGGAAGATTCACCAGGCCGTTGCGGATCGCGTAGACGACGAGCTCCGCGGTTTTGTGAATGCCGAGCGCGTCCATGATGTTGGCCCGGTGGACGGAAACGGTGTTGACGCTGAGACTAAGTTCGGAGGCGATTTCCTTGTTGGATTTGCCGGCGACGATGTGTTGAAGGATTTCGAGTTCGCGGGGCGTGAGGCCGGTGTCGCGTTCACCTTTCAGATTGCCGGTGCGGGTGATTTGTGGATCGAGAACGGTTTTTCCCTCGGCGATTTTCTGGATGGCGGCCACCAGATCCAGGTCCATTGCGTTTTTCAAAATGTAGCCGCGCGCGCCGGCATCCAGCGCCTGGCGGACCAGGGTGTCTTCCGAGTGCATGCTGAGCATCAGCACCGCAATTTCAGGAGACTTGGCTAGTATTCGTCGCGTGGCTTCGATGCCGTTCATCTGCGGCAGCGCGCAATCCATGACAATGACCTGGGGATGAAGCTTTTCCGCAAGCTGCACGGCCTCCAGGCCGTCACTGGCTTCCCCGACAACCTGCAACGACGGTTCATCTTCAAGAATTCGGCGGAAACCCCGGCGCACCAGGGCGTGATCGTCCACCAGCAGCACAGTCAGCTTATTCGGCATGGGGCTCCAAGTGATCGCGGGGAATTTCAAGATGCAGCAGCGTGCCGCCGGTGGCCAGCGGCGCGACATTTATTCTGGCGCCGAGAATTTCCGCGCGTTCGCGCATCGCCACCACGCCGATACCGGTGTGCCCCTCCATGGGATGAAACCCCTTTCCATGATCTTCAACTTCCAGAATCAACGCAACGGGCTGGAAGCCAAGGCGAATCCAGGCTTCCTTTGCGCTGGAATGCCGCGCGACGTTGTTCAGCGCTTCCTGCAGCACGCGATAAATCTGCACGCTTGCTGACGCCCCTACGGGATAGGAAGTTCCTGACTTTTCGTAGTGAAGCACAATTCCGGTCTGCCTTTCCACTGTGGGGATGTACCAGTCGAGCGTGGATTCCAGGCCCGCTTCATCGAGGAGCACCGGATGCAACGCCTGCGAAAGACTGCGAATGTTATTGAGCGTGGTCTGCGCGATCTCCTGGACCTCCTTGAGATCGCCATGGACGGGCGAGTCTGGCGGTAGATGCTTGCCCGTGCGGCGGAGCAGCGAGCCGATGGCCGTGAGCACCTGGCCAAACTCGTCGTGGAGTTCCCGCGAGATGTGGCGCAGCGTGGATTCCTGCGTGGCGATTAATTTTTGGGCGAGGTCGCTGCGCTGAGAGGAAAGTTCAGCGACATGCGCAAAGAGGCGACGATTGTAGCGAATCAGATAGAGGCTGGTGAGGACGATGGCGACGAGGATGGCGGCGAGAAAGAAATAAAGCTGGCGCTGGACGCGGCCGTAAATTTGGGAGATGCGGGCAGCGGCGAGTTCTTCCGCTTCGTTGTTCTGCACCAGCAGGCGTGAGACGGCGGAGCTGAGAGCCGCCTGGCGGGGCTGCAGCGTATCGCGGATCTGCTGCGCGGCTTCGGCTTCGAAGCCGTTCTGCGCGAGGGCGAACATGCGTTGCACCGCGTCCCAGAATTGCGCGAGGGATTGGTTCAGATAGACGCGCTGGTCGCTGGTGGGCGCGGCTTCGTTGAGGAGCGCTTCGCGCTGCATGGCGTCCACCAGGTCAATGCGGATGCGTTCGAATTGCGGGACCCATGCGGCGATGGGATAAGGCTCCGTGGGGTCTTGCATATCGCGCATGGCCAGACCGAGGGAGTTGAGATCGTTCTGGATGCGGAGAAGTTGCAGGGAGTCGCGGCGGTTGCGGTCGACCATTTCGCTTTGGAGGATTCGCAGGCCTGCAAATTGGAGGGTGATATAGGCGGCGTAGGCGAGAACCGCGAGGACGGTGACGAGCAAGCCCAGGTAGAGGCCTCGCGTTGGCGCATGTTGCGGAGGAGAGGTTTTGTCCACTGGAGAAAGGATATAACGTGAGCGCGGGTGGGACCAACAGCAGGTAGTTTCGTTTTATGGGGGATAGTTTGGTTTAATTGGTGGCGCGTGGATTCGTGGGTGGCGGCGGAATTGGATTGGGGGAGTTTTCGCCGGCGTTGTCCGGGAATGTGTCGCCCCTCCGGGGCTTGTGTTTTGTGGGTTGGAGCACCCAGGGCTTGCGCCCTGGGCTAGACGGTTTCGCCCCTTCGGGGCTTGGTGATATTGGCTGGCTTACGTTGGGATTTTTGGGAATGGGCTTGCGGAAGCGACCTAGAGGAGTGTGCAGGTTGATCGATGTTGGCTTGGTAGGATTTGGATTGGGGGGACGGAGTTTTCATGCGCCGGTGATTCAGGCGGTTGCGGGATTGCGGCTGGCCGCGATTGTGCAGCGCAGTGGAGATGAGGCGAAGCAGCTCTATCCGGAGGCGCGGATTGTGCGCAGCCTGGAAGAATTGCTGGACATCGAAACGATCCGGTTGGTTGTGATTTCCACTCCGAATCAAACGCATTTTCCGTTTGCGATGCGCTGCCTGGAGGCGGGCCGCGACGTTGTGGTGGACAAACCATTTACCAATACTGTTGTAGAAGCAGTGGAACTGTTGCGCACGGCGAAGCGGCTTGGCCGTGTCTTGACTGTCTACCACGACCGAAGATTTGATGCCGACTACCAGGCGTTGCGAAAGCAGTTGGCCGGGGGCGAACTCGGGCGAATCGTCCGCTTTGAAGCGCACTATGACCGTTTTCGGCCGAAGCGAAAGCCCGATGCGTGGCGGGAGATTCCCGCCCCGGGTAGTGGCATTCTGGCGGACCTGGGGCCGCACCTTCTGGATTACGCGCTGACGTTATTTGGAACGCCGGAACGGATCACTGCGGATGTGCGCATTGAGCGCGACGGCTTTGTGACCGATGATGCGTTTGATATCTGGCTGCATTATCCAGGCGGCTTGCTCGCGGCTTTGGGAGCCTCCATGCTCAGCGCTGTACCGCGTTCGAGATTTGTTGTCTTGGGGACCAACGGAAGTTATCTGAAAAAGAAATTTGATCCGCTGGAGAGCGAATTGCGTCTGCACGTGCCCGTGCCGGGCGAATCCTGGATGCTGGAGAAGCCGGAAAACTTCGGCGAGATCACATTCGGGGAGGGCGAAGGGGCGGTGACCCGCAAGGTGGAATCGTTTGGAGACTGGCGGGATTTTTACGTCAACGTGCGGGATTGCCTACTGGGAAACGCGGAACTGCTCGTGACACCGGAACAAGCGGTGAATGTGATGGTGGCGATGGGACTGGCGCGGGAGAGTAGTGAGCAGAGGCGCAGCGTGGCATGGAAAAGTGTGGAGTGGTGAGGCGGCGCGCGGCGTATAATTTCAGGCGGGAAGAAGGAGCCGAGACTTTCACATGAAAATCGAACTTGCGCCGTCCATCCTGGCATCCAACTTCGCCCAACTTGGCAGCGACGTGCTGCAGGCCATTGAGGGCGGCGGCACGATTTTGCACGTGGACGTGATGGACGGGCATTTTGTCCCCAACATCACGCTGGGGCCGCCGCTGGTGGCCAGCCTGCGAAAAGTGGTGAAGGTGCCGCTTGATTGCCACCTGATGATCGAGAATCCGGATTTTTTTGTTCCGGAGTTCGCCGAAGCAGGCGCGGACTGGATTTCCGTGCACCAGGAAGCTTGCCGCCATCTGGATCGCACGCTGCATTTGATTTCCGCGCATGGCTGCAAGCCGGGCGTGGTGATCAATCCAGCGACTCCGGTGGAAACGCTGACGGAAGTGCTGGACCTGGTGCATCACGTTCTGGTGATGAGCGTGAACCCCGGGTTCGGCGGGCAGAAGTTTATTCCCAACGCGCTGAATAAAATTGCGGCGCTGGCCCGATTGCGCGCCGAGCGGAAACTGGATTTCCGCATTGAAGTGGACGGCGGCGTGGACCTGGAAACGGTTGCGGATGTGGTGAAGGCCGGAGCGGAATTATTGGTAGCGGGAAGCGCCGTGTTTGGGCACGGGGACATCCGGATGAATGCGGCGAAATTGCTGGAGGCCGCGCGGGCGGCGACGTTGACCCGGGCGTAGGCGGAATCGTTGAGCAGCAAGGCGCCCGCCTCCCGCCTTCGCGAAAACCGCTTCGGCGGGCACGCGGAACCAGTTTGAAGGGCTAAGCGGCGAAGGTGATTACTTTGGATTTGGCGCGGGGAGTTTTCGCGGGCATTGCGAGTTCCATTTCCGCGCGCAGCCAGTCCTGCATCGGATCACCAGGTGTGGCGCCGCGTTCCAGATAAATCTCATAGGCGCGCTTTGCGATCTGCTCGTGCGAGATCTTGGATTTGGCAGTGGTTTTCTTGGTCTTTGGCGCTGCGGATACGGTCGACTTTGGCATTTCTGAAACTCCTTTCAAAAACTACTCTTCTATTTTACGCGCAGGGCGTTCGAGCGTCCATTTTTAGAGTTTCGCAAGCGTGACGTGTTGGATACGCCGGAAAATTTCGATAGGGCGTAACGGAAAGTTGGATGGGAGAGGCTTCGATGCAAAGTTTCGTGGCAAGGCTTACGTTGAGATCCTTCGCGCATCCTCGTCGGATGCGCTCAGGATGACAATGGGTGGGGAGGAGTTCAGAGGCGGAAGCGGGGGAGCGAGCTGCGCCCCACACGAGGGTGGGGTGAATTTTGGGTTGAGATCCTTTGCGCATCCTGGTCGGATGCGCTCAGGATGACAACGGGGTGGGGCTTCGCGAACGAAGAGGGCGGAGCAAGCTCCGCCCCTACAAATTAAGAAGCGACAGCGCTGTCAGGCTACCGTGACGTCTTTGCTGAGGTAGACTTCCTGGATCGTGTTTAGGAGTTTGACGCCTTCGGCCATGGGGCGCTGGAAGGCTTTGCGGCCGGAGATGAGGCCGGTGCCGCCGGCGCGCTTGTTGATTACAGCGGTGGTGACGGCTTCCTCGAAGTCGTTGGCGCCGGAAGCGCCGCCAGAATTGATCAGGCCGGAGCGGCCCATGAAGCAATTGGCCACCTGATAGCGCGTGAGATCGATCGGGTGATCGCTGGCGAGATCGGTATAGATGCGCTTGTCGAACTTGCCGTAGCTGGAATCGCCGATGTTCAGCGCCTGGTAACCGCCGTTATTTTCCGGGAGCTTCTGCTTGATGATGTCGGCCTGAATGGTCACGCCGAGATGGTTCGCCTGTCCGGTAAGGTCCGCGGAGACGTGATAGTCCTTGTCTTTCTTGAACGCCGGATTGCGCAGGTAGCACCACAGCACGGTGGCCATGCCAAGTTCGTGGGCTTTGGCGAAGGCCTGGCTGATTTCGATGATCTGGCGATCCGCCTGCTCCGAGCCGAAATAAATCGTGGCGCCAACCGCGGCCGCGCCCATGTCGTAGGCTTCCTGCACGGTGCCAAACAAAATCTGGTTGAACTGGTTCGGGTAGGTGAGCAGTTCGTTGTGATTAATTTTCACGATGAAGGGAATCTTGTGCGCGTATTTGCGGGCAACGGAGCCGAGCACACCAAATGTGGAAGCGACGGCGTTGCAGCCGCCTTCAATGGCCAGCTTGACGATATTGCCGCCGTCGAAATAGTCGGGATTTTTCGCGAAGCTCGCGCCGGCGGAGTGCTCGATACCCTGGTCCACGGGAAGAATGGAGAGATAGCCGGTGTTGGCCAGGCGTCCGTGGCCAAACATGCGCTGAAGATTATTGAGCACGCGGAGATTGCGATCCGTGGACGCATAGACGCGGTCAATGAAATCGGGGCCGGGCAAATGCAGGCGCTCCTTGGAAATTTTGGGTGAGTTGAAGCCGAGAAGGGATTCGGTCTTAGCGCCGAGTAATTGTTCGATACTGCCGGTGGTTGTGGTTGCCATGTGTAGCTCCTGGAGAGAAGTAATCAGTGATCAGATTTCAGTAATCAGTACGGCGAAAAACAAGACAGCTAGCAGCTAGCAGATAGCAGCGAGCAGAAATCATAAGGGGCTCGCGGGTGCGTGGTCTGTCCAAACTTCATTCTCTCACGCCTACGGTTAGCATTTTAGCGGCGTCGCGGTCTATGAGCCAAAGGGCATTGCCGCTGAGCGGCTGAATGAACTGGGCGGGGAGCTGCTCGGGTTCATAAGGGCCTTCCAGGACGGCTTTCAACGCCAGTGCTTTGTCCGCGCGCGTGATCAGGAACATCACCTGGCTCGCGTGGTTCGCGGCGGTGGCCGTCAGCGTGATGCGTTCGGTATAGAGCTTGCCCACCCAATTGCGGACCACGATGCGGCGCGTTTCTTGCAGCGCCTTGGTGCCGGGAAAAAGGGAGAGCGTGTGGCCTTCCTCGCCCATACCGAGCAGGATCAGGTCGAAGTTGGGAAATTCGCCATCCCGCAGCTTGAAATATTCGCGCAGGGCTTGCTCGTATTCAACGGCGGCCTTTTCGGTGTCGGGATATTCGCCCTTGATGCGGGTGATTTGTTCGGCCTTGAGCACGCCCTTGGAGAAGAGCGATTCCGTGGCCATGTGGAAGTTGCTTTCATTGCTGTCGGGCGGGGCATGGCGTTCGTCGCCAAAGAAGACGCGCATCTTGTCCCATGCAATCTTGCCGCGATAGGTGGGGTCGTCCGCAACCAAGGCATAAAGCGCCTTTGGCGTGGAGCCGCCAGCCAGCGCCACGGTGAAAACGCCCTTCTTCGCCACCGCCTGAGCCGCGGCCTTGACGAATTCATCGGCGGCGCGGCGTGTGATCGCCGCGGCATCCGGCAGGATGCGGATATCGCGTTTTGCGGGTGCGGGCATCACTTAGCGGCGGCTTTCTTCTCGAGATTGTTCTTGGAGCGCAGGTCCACATCCTCTTCGCCAATGCGGCGCCACGCGCGGCCGTCGCGGGCCATCAATTCGTCTGCCTCCAGGGGGCCCCAGGAGCCGGCAGCGTAATTCGGGAAGGTGCGCGCGGGCAACGCGTGCCAGACGTCAAGGATCGGCTGGATGACGCTCCAACCCGCTTCCACCATGTCCGCGCGCTGGAAGAGCGTGGCATCCCCGGCCATGCAGTCGCGCAGCAGGCGCTCGTAACCGGTGCTGTGTTCGGTGCCGAAATACGTGTCGTAATCGAAATCCATATTCACCAGGCCGAGGCGCATCGTGGAGCCGGGAACCTTGGCGCCGAAGCTGAGCGAGATTCCTTCATCCGGCTGGATGTGAATCAGCATGCGGTTGGTCTCAATATTTTTGACCGTGGTGTTGCGGAAAAGGACGAAGGGTGTGCGCCGGAACTGAATGACGATTTCCGTGGCGCGTTTCGCCAGGCTCTTGCCCGTGCGCAGGTAGAAGGGCACGCCAGCCCAGCGCCAGTTATCGATCTGGAGCTTCAGCGCGACGAACGTTTCGGTGTTGGATTGCGGATTCACGTCTGGCTCGCTGCGATAGCCTTCCACTTTTTCGCCGTCAACTTCGCCGTCGCCATACTGGCCGCGCACCATGTTGGTGAGAACTTCCTCGGGATTGAGCGGCTGGATGGCGTGAAGAATTTCCGCCTGTTTGTTGCGGACTTCATCGGCGTCAAAGGAGATGGGTGGCTCCATGGCAGTCATGGTCAGCAACTGGAAAAGATGGTTGGGCACCATGTCCCGCAAAGCGCCGGCGGTTTCATAGAAGCCGCCGCGATGCTCAACGCCGACGGTTTCCGCGGCGGTGATTTGCACGTGGTCAATGTAATTGCGGTTCCAGAGCGGTTCGATAATGTTGTTGGAAAAGCGGAAGACCATCACGTTCTGGACGGTTTCTTTGCCGAGATAGTGATCGATGCGGTAAATCTGTTTTTCGGTGAGGACCTTTTTCAGATCGATGTTGAGCTGCACGGCGGACTGCAGATCGTGGCCAAACGGTTTTTCAACGATCACCCGCGACCACTTGCCGTTTTCTTCCTTAGTCATGCCGGCGGCGCCAAGTTGTTGAGCGATGGTGGCAAAGAAACGCGGGGCAACGGCCATGTAATAAAACTTGTTCCCGCTGCAACCGTGAGTTTTGTCCACTTCGTCAATCTGGGCTTGCAGTTTCTTGTAGGTTTCTGGATTCGCGAAATCTCCGGAAACAAAATAAATGCGCTCCGCCAGCCAGTCCCACATTTTCAGATCGATGGAGTCCGGCGCGAACTGCGGGATTTCCGACGTCAGGGCCTTGCGGAAAGATTCCGTGGTGGAATCGTTGCCAGCTACGCCGATGATGGCGAACTGTTTGGATAGAACATTTTCCTGCGCGAGATTCAGCAACGCAGGGATGAGCTTGCGCTTGGTGAGATCTCCCGTGGCGCCAAAAATGACCATGACGCAGGGAGAGGGAACAGTGGGGCCTTCGGCATGATTCGAGTTCATGGACATTTTTCCTGTTCGGGGCGCGCGATTTCCGGCGTCGCGGCTTAGTGCCCGTCTTTCTTTTCCAAGTGGCCGCCAAACTGAAAGCGCATGGCGGAAAGTAGCTTTGCGGCAAATTCATCCTCGCCACGCGAGGTGAAGCGCTCGTAGAGCGAAGCGGTCAGCACCGGGGCGGGCGCGGTGGACTCGATGGCGGCGAGGATCGTCCAGCGGCCTTCGCCGGAATCCGAAACGCGGCCGGAGTAGCGCTCGAGTGTGGGTTGCTCGAAGAGGGAAATCGCGGTGAGATCGAGCAGCCAGGAAGCCACCACGCTACCGCGGCGCCAGACTTCGGCAACGTCCGCGAGGTTGAAATCGTATTGGTAATGCTCAGGATTGCGCAATGGCGTGGTTTCCGCGTCCACTTCGCGGTGAGTTTTTCCGGCGTTGGCGTGCTTCAGGATGTTCAGACCTTCCGCGTAGGCAGCCATCAATCCGTATTCAATGCCGTTGTGAACCATTTTTACGAAATGGCCAGCGCCGGAAGGGCCGCAATGGAGGTAGCCTTCTTCGGAGGTGCCCGTGCCCTTTTCGCGGCCGGGGGTGCGCTCTACATTGCCGCGGCCGGGCGCAAGCGTTTTGAAAATGGGATCCAGATGCTGGACGATGTTCGTCTCACCGCCAATCATCTGGCAGTAGCCGCGTTCGAGGCCCCAGACGCCGCCGCTGGTGCCGACGTCCACGTAGTGAATGCCTTTGGACGCGATTTCCTTCGCGCGCCGGATATCGTCAATGTAGTAGGAATTTCCACCGTCAATCAGGATATCGTCCTTGCTCAACTTCGGCAGCAGGTCGGCGATGGTGGCATCCACAACGGCTGCAGGTACCATCAGCCAAATGGCGCGCGGCTGTTGCAGCTTGGCGACAAAATCGTCGAGCGAGTTCGCGCCAGTGGCGCCTTCGCCGGCAAGTTGTTTCACCGAATCCGCGCTGCGGTCGAAGACGACGCATTTGTGGCCATTTTTTTGAAGGCGCCGCACCATGTTGGCGCCCATCCTGCCCAGTCCGATCATGCCGAGTTGCATTGAGGGTTCCTCCGCGAGAAATGGAAATCGAAAATTAAGTGTTACGCCAGGGCTTGCTTGACCGCTTTCGCGAGTTTCGCGAGATCGCCTTTCACGTTTTTGCCGAGGTGCACGCGCAGGGCGCGGCGGCCGCGTTCGGAAAGGACGGAAAAGTCTCCGCGTGCCTGTGCGGCTTTCACTATGCCGAAGGTGTATTTTTGCCCCGGCACGGGGATATCGGCGGCGTCATCGCAGGTGATCTGCAGGAACACGCCGGAGTTGGGGCCACCTTTATAAGCCTGTCCGGTGGAATGGAGAAAGCGCGGGCCAAAGCCAAGGCAGGTGGCGGATTTTTTCGTGTCGCGTACCAGATGGCGCGTGGCCTGCAATGCTTTCGCGTGCGCATCGTTCCTCTGAATGTAGGCGAGCAGGGCGAAGTAGTCCCCGACGCCGATGCGTCCCAGGTGAGTGCGCAAAACTCCCGCGAGATCGGAATTATTTTTGAGCGCGGCGGTATTTTTTTCGTCGGCGAAAAGCCTCAGCCCCTGATCCTCGAAAAATGGCGCCTCGGAGGGCAGTTTGCCAGTGCTTTCGTATTCGCTGGTCAGCTTACGGGTTTCGATCTTGCTGGCTTCCACGTCGGGCTGGTTGAAGGTGTTAATGCCGATGATGGAGCCCGCGGTGGCGGTGGCAATTTCCCAGCGGAAAAATTCCTGGCCCAGGTCCATCCTGCTACCCACCACAATGCGGACCACGGGATGCCCGGCCTTTTCGAGGGCGGTGACCGCTTTGTCCATGGCGCGATTATTTTCCTTGGCGAGGCGGACGTAGGCGAACACGCGATCGTCGCCATAGACTGCCGGCTTGCCGATTTTTTCGCGGTCCACCGGGATGATGCCCTTGCCAACCTTGCCGGTGGATTCGGCGATCAACTGTTCCAGCCAGGCGCCGACATCGGAGATCCCGGGGGAGGTGAATATCGTAATTTTGTCGCGCCCGTGATTGGCGGCGACGCCGAGAATCGTGCCCAGGATGACGCCGGGATTTTTCTCTGGCGCGGTTGTGGGGCCGCAAGCCTTGACCATTTTCTGGGTGGTTTTCAGGAATTTCGAAAGATCAAGGCCCATGATAGCAGCCGGGCACGGTGCCGAAGTGAGAAAGCGCCGAATAACGTCCGCCGATGCTGGGCACGCCATGAAAAATGTGGCGGAAGTGATCCGTTTGCGCCACCTGCTCCATCTTTGAGCCGGGATCGGTCACCGCGATGAAGCGATTGCCTACTTCTTTTTCGCCAACCTTCTGACGGATGCGTTCGTAAAAATATTGCTTGAAGATGTTGGGTTCCAGCGTGCTGCCGGATTTGGAAGAGACGATGCAGATGGTTCTCTTCAGGTCCAGTTTTTTCTCAAGAGCCTTAATCTGCGCGGGATCCGTGGAATCGAGCACATGCAATTCCGGATGCCCGCCAAATTTCCCGAACGTCAGGCGCAGCACTTCCACGCAGAGGCTGGAGCCGCCCATCCCGAGCAAAACTGCGTGACGGAACTTTGCTTTCTTGATGTCCGCCGCGAGCTTTCTGAGGGCAAGAATTCCCTTAAGCTGCTCTTCCGTCACGTTGAGCCAGCCAAGCCATTTGCCTTCATCGGTGCCGGTCCAGAGTGACGCGTCCTTTTGCCACAGCCGCGCGACTTTATTATTTGTTTTCCAGTCGGCGAGGGAGGTTTTCACTCCCTCGGCCAGTGCAGCGGGAAGTTTGTAGGAAATTTTGTTGAGACTCACGCTTTCACTCCTGCGGTCTTTCCGGTGGCGGCGAGAAGAGTGGTAAAGGCGTCGGCGAACAGCTTCACGCCATCCTTCAACAACTGGTCGGTAACTTCCTTCATGGATATGCCGGCCTTGCCGAGATTTTCCATGTGCTGCGCGGCGGTGGCCACATCTTCCGTGAGGCTGGGGCGCAGCTTGCCGTGATCGCGAAAAGCGTCGAACGTGGCGGGGGGAATGGTGTCCACGGTGTCCGCGCCGATCAACTCTTCAACGTAGATAACGTCGCGATATTTCGGGTTCTTGGTGCTGGTGCTGGCCCACAGTAGCCGCTGCGTCTGCGCGCCCTTCGTCGCCAGCGCCTGCCAGCGCGGCCCGCCGAAGAGTTCCTGATATTTCTTGTAGGTGAGCTTGGCGTTGGCGATGGCGACGGTGCCGTGGACGCCTTCGAGCAACGTCTTGGCGTCGCCGCTCGCGGTTTTCAGTAAGACGTCAATCTTCGAGTCCACCAAAGTGTCGATGCGGCTGACGAAGAAGCTGGCTACGCTGGCGATGTGGCTGATGTTCTGGCCCTTGGCAGCGCGGGCTTCCAGAGCGGCGGTGAACGCTTCGGCAACTTTTTCGTACGCGGATTGCGCGAACAACAAAGTGATGTTGATGTTCAAGCCATCTTCCAGGAGCTGGCGAATCGCCGGGATGCCTTCCGGCGTGGCGGGCACCTTCACCATCAGGTTCGGGCGATTCACGGCCTTCCACAGACGGCGGGCTTCTTCCAGGGTGCCGTTGGTATCGTTGGCAAGGTACGGCGAAACTTCCAGGCTGACGTAGCCGTCGCGCTGCTTGGATTCGTCATAGACCGGGCGGAAGATGTCGCAGGCGTCCTGCACGTCGCGAATGGCGATTTTTTCGAAAAGTTGCTTGGCGTTCAGGGATTTTGCGTCGGGAGAATCCAGAATGTCGTTATACAGAGTGCTGCCCGTAATGGATTTTTCAAAGATGGCGGGGTTCGAGGTCATGCCGCGCAGGCCGTCCTCGGCGATCATTTTCTTCAGGCCGCCGCCGGTGAGCAGGTCGCGGCGGATGTAGTCCATCCAAGGGGACTGTCCATAGGCGAGGAGGCCCTTCAGCGGGTTGGCTGCCGACTGGCTTCCGGTATTCGGGATGGTTGCAGACGTTGTCATGGCACTTCTCCTTTATCTTTCAAACTTGCCCAAGAACCAATTTTACGCCCGTGCGCGGCGGGCGGCGATGCGGAAATCAGCTCTTACACATCTTGTCTTCGAGGGCCTGGACCTTGGCGAGGCGGCGGACGTGGCGCTCTTCGTTGGTGAATTTAGCGCCCATATAGGCGCGCACCATCTCTTCGGCCACTTTTTCACCGGTAACGCGCGACCCCAGCACCAGGACGTTTATATTGTCGTGCTCCACGCCCTGATGCGCGGAATAAGTATCCGCCACCATGCCCGCGCGAATGCCGCGAATTTTGTTGGCGGCCACGCTGGCGCCCACTCCGCTGCCGCAGATCAACAGGCCACGTTCGGCGCGCCCATCCATGACGGCTTTGCCCACTAGTTCGGCGAAATCGGGATAGTCCGATGGACTATCGTTGTACGCGCCGACGTCGAGAACTTCGTGGCCGAGCGAAGTCAGCAAAGCGCCCATTTCATTTTTCAGCTGAAAACCGGCGTGGTCCGAACCAATCACAACCCTCATAGTGCCTCTACTTTCCCAGAAGCTTTTTCGCCGCAGCGATTACGTTTTCCGGCTCGAAACCGAATTTTTTCAGGAGGTCCTTGAGCGGGGCCGAAGCGCCAAACGAGTGCATGCCGATCATGGTGCCCTTCGGCCCCACGTAGCGGTCCCAACCGAGCGTCGCTGCCATTTCGATGGACACGCGCGCGGTGACGGCCGCCGGCAGCACGCTTTCCTTGTACGCGGCATCCTGCTCGTCGAAAATTTCCCAGCAAGGCATGCTGACCACGCGCGCCTTGATGCCTTCCGCCTTGAGCTTTTCCCAGGCCACCATGCAGTGTTGCAGCTCCGTTCCCGTGGCCAGCAGGATCACTTCGGGCTTGCCGCCATCTGCATCGGCAACCACGTAGGCGCCTTTAGCAACGCCGGATGCCGCGGAAAATTTCGTGCGATCCAGCGTGGGCATAGCTTGCCGGCTGAAGACCAGCGTCGAAGGCCCGTGCGCGTGCTGCACCGCGACTTTATAGCATTCGGTGACTTCGTTGGCGTCGCCCGGTCGAAACACCAGCATGTTGGGCATGGCGCGGAACGCCGCAAGCTGCTCGACGGGCTGGTGCGTCGGGCCGTCTTCGCCCACGCCGATGGAGTCGTGCGTGAAGATGAAGAGCACCGGGATTTCCATCAACGCCGCCAGCCGCATGCTGCCGCGCATATAGTCGCTGAAATTGAAAAATGTTGCGGAATAGCCGCGCAAGCCGGTGAGGGTCATGCCATTCACCGCAGCGCCCATGCCGTGCTCGCGCACTCCGAAGTGAACGTTGCGGCCCTTAAATTCGTTGGTGAAGAAATCGCCCGCGCCTTCAAACAGAAGATTGGTCTTGTTGGACTTGGCCAGGTCGGCGGAGCCGCCCACCATCCAGGGAATATTCTGCGCCAGCGCGTTCAGCACTTTGCCGGAGCTTTCGCGGGTGGCCATGCCCTTGGGGTCGGCAGGGAATACGGGCAAATTTTTATCCCAGCCATCGGGCAGCTCCCGCTTCTGCATTTTTACGATGCGCGCCGCAAGTTCGGGATACTTTTTTGAATATTCCGCAAACAAGGTGTTCCAAGCCTTGCTGTCGTTGCTGCCGCGCGCGCCAACGCCGTCCTGGAAATGCTGGTAAACGCCGTCGGGCACCAGGAATTTTGCGTCCACCGGCCACTCGTAGTTGGCTTTCGCCAGTTTCACTTCCGTCTCGCCCAGCGGTTCGCCGTGGGCTTCGTAGGAATCCTGTTTGTGCGGCGAGCCGTAGCCGATGTGGCTGTCAACAACGATCAGCGTGGGCTTGTCGTTGGTGTTCAAAAACGTTTTGTACCCGCGGGAAAGCTGCAGCAAGTCGTTGGCGTCGGCCACGCGCGTCACGTTCCAGCCGTAGCCCACAAACCGCGTCATCATGTCTTCGCTGAACGACCAACTGGCGGGACCGTCGAGCGTCACGCGATTGTTGTCGTAAATCCAGCAGAGATTCACCAGCGCTAGGTGGCCGGCGAGCGACGCGGCCTCTCCCGCAACTCCTTCCATCAAATCGCCATCGCCGCAAATGGAATAGACACGGAAATTGAAAATTTCAAATCCGGGCTGATTGAAATTGGCCGCCAGCCACTTTCCCGCGATAGCCATGCCGACGCTGTTGGCCACGCCTTGCCCGAGGGGGCCGGTGGTGGTTTCCACGCCAGTGGTCAGGTGAGATTCCGGATGACCCGGTGTGCGGCTGCCCAGTTGGCGGAAGCGTTTGATCTCCTCCATCGAAACGGAACGATCTTTTTGCACTTCGCCCTTGGCGTTCACCATGCGGACGCCGGCCAGGTGCAGCGTGGAATAGAGCAGCATGGAGGCGTGCCCGGCGGAAAGCACAAAACGGTCGCGATTGGGCCACAGCGGATCGGCGGGATCGTAGCGCAGAAAACTTTGCCACAGCGAATAGACCACCGGAGCCAGACCCATCGGCGCGCCGGGATGCCCGGAGTTGGCCTGCTGCACCGCGTCAATCGAAAGGGTGCGGATGGTATTGATGCAAAGTTCGTCGAGATTTTGCGGGCTCACAGTAACTCCTTCGAAGGGTTGAGCAGGTCCACGCGACAGGGTCGGATGCCAGAGGCGCCGCTCGGCAGGAAACGCGATGCATTGTACTTCAAAAAGCGGCTACTTTGCTCGATTGTCGCGGCGCAAGGCCGGGGCCGGGCGGGACCTTCCAGAACAACCGCCGAACATTAGCACAACACAAGCATTTGGATGTAAATGGCGGGGAAAAGTTTCTGAAATTTTCGCGGTGCGTTATGCGGGCCCCTGCCGAAGACGATAGGGCACGGCTTCCAGGTCGCCCTTCAACCCGTATTGCACCACAGGGCCGCCTTCGCTACAGTAAAAGTGCCAGCGCCCGGGTGGCGGAATGGCAGACGCTGAGGACTTAAAATCCTCCGGGGATTTTTCCTCATGTGGGTTCGACTCCCACCCCGGGCACCATTTTTTCCCAATGTTTATGCGGCTATTTCTGCGGTGTTTTCCTCGCGTGCCCACCACGTGCCCACGATTTTCGGACCTGATGGTCTATGGCAGCCTGCCTTTCGGGCACAAATCGGGCGTAATGCTTCTCCGTAATCGCCAATTTTCGATGTCCTAGGAGCACGCTGACGGTCTCCAACGGGACCTCGGCTATCAGAAGGTTCTTCGCGAAGGTATGTCGGAATTGGTGGGGATGCACCTTTACCCCGGCCTGTTTAAAGAGCTTTCGAAACGCTTCCTCCCAAACTGAACTGCAATTGTCCGAGTTGCTTTGCCCTGACCAGAATGGGTGTTCTCCCGGCAGTGACTGAATTTCTTTCACGACGCTACCCTGTACAGGCACACTGATAGTCGTCCCGCTCTTTGCGGTTCGCAGGACTACCTTCCAACCGTCACTCTCCTGAACGGACCTCTCCCGGGAGATCGTGGTTGCATCCCCTATCCGAAGCCCGGTAGCCAACATTAAGTTCGCCAACGCCCGGATGCGATCGCCATTCCCGTTGAAAGAATCGCAGGCCTTCAGAATCTTATCCACTTCAGGCTGGCTGAAGGGCAGGACCTCCGCATCCTCAACCTTGCCAGGCTTGATGGCCACAGCCGGATTATTATCCAACCATTCCGATTCCACACAGAATTTCAAGAAGCTGCGCAGACGCTCCAACGTTTTCACAGCGGTCCGGGCGCTCAATTTCCATGAATTGCGAAAGTCGCGGACTTTATCGAGGTCGAGTTGCCGGAGGAATACCAGACCACGATCTTGGCAAAATGCTGTGAGATTACGTTTTAACAAGTCGTACTTGCGCAATGTAGCTGTTCTTAAGCCTCGAGCAGTAGCGTCCGCGATAAATTTGCCCAACGCATCTTCGATCGTGACGGGAGCGCCGCCACTAGTCAGTCCCGCGGCTTCCATCTCTCGGGCGCGCTGTTGAGCCACTTGCCAATCCCGAATTCCCAGCGCACGGCGTATGCGCTTTCCAGATACGCGCCAATCCATCCATAGCGGGCAACGACATTTTTGATAGTCGCGCCCCTTGTGCTGGTGAGGGCAATACTGCTCGTGTCTGCGCCAAATAGTCAGCATTAGGCCGAAAGCCTCGTGTGCACGCGTTGAGCTACGGTTTCGGGTATCCGCAACGTCTTGTAACCTCGCCGCAGCCGCGTTCCGTCCTTCCCGATTTTCAACACTCCGGGTTCATCACGAAATAAGACCCGGATGGTTTCCGCTGACACGCCCCACGCCTTTGCCAGGTCCGCGGGTGTAAAGTGTTTTTCATCGACAACCAGGTTGGTGTATTTCTTGCCGGCGTAGCGGAACGCTTTCCCACCTCCGTATGAGGGTTTGACTTTGGCGGGAATTCGCCAATGAAGGAATTTCTTCGAGCCCAGCAATTCCGCGTGTAATTCGTCATTTGCCGGCGTCATGGCTTTTTTCTGATTTTCTCTTGAATCGCTTCGATAACGAAGATGCGCAAAGTTTTCCCTTGAAGGGCAGCGGCCGCTTTGGCGCGCCGAATTAGGGAAATCGGTACTCCCCGCAGATTAATGACGCCTTTGTCTTCGGTCATGGTACAGATGTACCACAGCTCGCTTGGATTGTTCAATCCTGTACTGTCGGCAGCATTGCGGGAAAAGAAATACGTCACCGCCTTATGCCTGACGCCGCGGACGGCGCCCCCCAACCTCAGTGAGGACGGCGACGGGTTCGTTGCTGAGAGGTGGTCGTGTCCGTTCCCGGCCAGGCATTCGTGATGGGCAACGCTAAGGCATGTACCGGGACCCACATGTCTGGTTTGCGCGTTAATCAGGAGCTTCTTGGTGAATCTCTCACACGAGTGCGTTACACTCCGTTGGCATTCCCAGCCGATTGCGTTCGCGAGAGGAAGAATATGGCCTCAGTATTGATCACAGGTACCAGCAAAGGAATTGGACTCGAAGCGGCTCTGGCATTTGGGCGAAAAGGCCACAAAGTCTATGCGACCATGCGCAATCCGGCACGAGACACGGAGTTGGCCCAACGCGCGACAGCAGAGAACTTGCTCATCACAATCTCGGCTATGGATGTAGATTCGGATGATTCTGTAAAATCCTCCTTTGCCGTAATAGCAAAGGCTGGCCAACCGATCGATGTACTCGTCAACAACGCTGGAATCGAGCGCGCCGGATCCGTGGAGGAGTTGCCGCTAGCCGAATTTCGTGCCGTGATGGAAACGAATTATTTTGGCGTGATTCGCTGTGTACAGGCAGTGGCAACACAAATGCGGGAACGCAAAAGTGGCTGCATTATCAACGTAAGTTCAGTTGCCGGGAGGTTGTCCAGCCCCCCACTCAGTTCATACTGCGCATCGAAGTGGGCGCTCGAAGCAATGACCGAAGGACTCGCCGGCGAGATGAATAGTTTTAATGTCCGCGTAGCGCTGATCGAGCCAGGAATCATTGACACTGCTATGGCGCAACGTATCAGTGTGAATGAAAGAGCATCGCCCTACCTTCAAGGGCCGCGGTTCGCAGCGATGTTTCAGAATTCACTAAAAACGCCAACGCACCCCTCTCTGGTTGCTGACAAAATATTGGAAGTCGCAGAAAGCAGAACCTCAATCATCCGTCACCCCGTGGGACCCGATGCGATTCCCTTTTTGGAATGGCGCAGATCAATGACTGACGAAGAATGGGCCGAACTCAACAGTTCGGATGATGAAACTTGGAACGCCAGAATGGCTGAAGATTTTGGAGGGTAGGCTGAAGCCACGCTACGACGCTTTAACTAATCTTCGAGGCACCCCGCACTGATCGCTGTATCTAACTCCTGACAGTGCTGTAACCGGTAACTGAGGTACCGGGACCCACATGATTGCATAACAATGTCGGCTCCTCGGCCCGAGTAGACTGTGGTTGCGTAACGACCACCGGCTCGGGAGAAAGGAGCCGAACATGTTACTGATAGGCGTAGATTACCACCCGAGCTTTCAGACGATTGCATTTTTTGTGGAAGAGACAGGTGAGTATGGTGGACAAGAACTGAACCACAGTGATGGACAAGCGGAGAAATTCTATCGGGACCTGCAGCAGCGAGGAATCTGCGTACGTGTAGGAATGGAGGCTACCGGGTATTCACGCTGGTTCGAGCGACTGCTGGCAGAACTTGGTTTCGAACTTTGGATCGGCGATCCCGCTGGGATCAAGTCCAAGCGAGTCAAGAAGCAGAAGACCGACCGTAAGGATGCGCAACTCCTGCTCCGGTTGATGCGAGAGGATAACTTTCCGCAGATCTGGGTGCCGGGCCCAGAGAACCGGGATCTGCGGCAACTGCTGTGGCATCGGCATCGGCTGGTGCAGATGCGCACGCGGATCATGAACCAGCTTCAGGCGTTGGCCATGAACGAGGGCTATCGCTGGAAGAAAAAACTGTTCAGCGAACTGGGGCGCGCGCAGTTAGAAAAACTGTCGCTAGCTCCTTGGGCCAGCCGTCGACGGCAAGAGTTGTTGGAGTTGCTGGACGGGATGAATCCGACCATCGAAGAACTAACGAGAGCTGCCGAGCAGGAAGCCAGGAAACGTCCCGAGGTTTTGCGACTGATGACGCATCCTGGCGTGGGTCCGCTGACGGCACTGGCGTACGTGTTGATCATCGGAACGCCGGCACGGTTTCACTGTGGCAAGCAGATCGGCACGTACGTGGGCATGGTTCCGAGTGAGAACTCCAGTGCCGGCAAGCAACGGCTGGGACACATCAGCAAACAGGGGAATTCGTTGTTGCGATTCCTGCTGGTGGAGGCGGCCCAGGCGGCAGCCCGCAGCAACCCGGAGTGGAGACGCCGCTACATTCACCTGGCGATGCGTCGGCACAGGAGCATTGCCAAGGTAGCGATGGGACGGCGTCTGGCGGTCCGCTTGTACTGGATGTGGCGGAATGGCAGTGTGTATTCGCCGTCGTTGGAGTTCGGTTCGTACGTGGGACAGCCCGGTACCGGACATGGTGTGCAGTAGGGCGCCGTCCACTTGATTGGGCATCCCGCTCCCTGAAGAAGGGAGTCCGAAGAAGTAATCGTGGTCGCAGTATTGATCGAAGAGATGTTTAGGTCGGACCGAAACCGGCCGAGAGATTACGAAACGAGCCGTGGTCGTCGATGCACAGGTCGAAGAAGAACAAGGAAGACCACTCTTCGGAGTGGATGGACCAGTACGCTCAAAAAGGATTTGACAGGGCCGACATTGTTAGAGATGTCCGGTTAGCTCTATAAAGGTCGAAGTCAAGAAAAAACACTTCTCCGACGGCCGGAGTTTTTCTTGCTTCGCAGCCCACGTGATTGAGCAGGATCTGTTCTGGCCTGCCGCCTCATAGACTCGGTTGCTGGGCACTGCGGTCCAGCGGTTTGGGATTTCCCTGCCAGCGGTTTTCATCGCTTCTTCGCAACGAAGCCAATCGGTTCTGAAACCAGCAAAGCGGAACGTGGTCGTTAGGTGTCAACCATAGTTCTATCTGGGACTCGTGGCCCATAGCTTTTTCGGGTTGTCCGAGAGGGCCTAGGGTCGGCTCTGAGACTGGGTGCCCGAGGCACGCAGTTGCCTAACTAATCGGCTGAGACTCGCTCTCGAAGCCGAGTGTCTCAAGAATCCAATCGGCCACCACTGAGAAGATCCCAGGGGATGGTGCGGACTCGCTCAGAGACACTCAAGCTGTTTGTGGCTTCAAATATTTGGCGTCGAAGTGTACTCCTTTCTTCCATACCATCAATACGATCGCAGCAATCTTTCTCGCCAAGGTGAGGCGTGCCATCTCCGGCCTCATTCCTTTGGCAACCATCGCAGCGTAAAACTCTTGGAACGGGCCGGGCTTGCTCGAAGCGATGACGGCCGCACCCTTAAACAGATTCTTCAGATCGTGATTGCAGTCTCGGTTGAGTCCACGAACCGAGATGCGCTTCTTGGTTCGTTCTAGCTGCCCCTCGACCTTACGGTAATCGGCACTGCTGTGCGTTTCGATGGCAAAACCACAGTATTTCCAGAGCGGTCGCTTGGTGCGGAAGCGGTGCGGCGTCTGGATCAGCGCGATGATGAGAGCTGCGCGAATCGGACCGATCGATGGGATCTGGCAGAGCAGTTCCGTTGCCTTGTGTTTCTTACTCTCGGCTAACAGATCGCCCCGTACCTGCTGGCGCAACGACCTCAGGGCATCGAGTTGTTGGTAGTAAAACTCGGCCCGGCGATGCACCCCCAGTTCGCTAATCTTCGCGAGCCACTCCGCGCGATGGCGCGGCGCATAGACTTGCTTACCAGCACAAGGAATACCCCAGCTGCGATAGATCGCCTTCACCCGCGTCATGACCCTGGCCAGATCTTTGCTGATGGTCAGATAACTCCGTGCCAATTCCTTCAGCGTGCGGACTCCTGCTTCGCCGTGATAGACCGTGCTGAGCTTGTTCATGTACAACCGGTCAGCCAGCTCGCGTGCATCGATCTGGTCATTCTTGTTCCCCTGTTTGGCATTCTTCCGCGCATCGCACACCACCAGTCTCGTGACGTGAGGTTTCAGCAGGTCGTACAACCAGGTGGCCCAGGTTCCTTCTTCAAACGTGACATGCAACTCTCCGCGCAGTCCGTGGATAAACTCTAGAATCGTGATCGCTTTTGTTTCGATCACGCATTCCATCACCACCTTACCGGCGGAATTCCTGACAGCGATCGAAATACTTTCCTTGTGCACGTCCATGCCGATATACTTTTTGCTATCCATAAGGGCGCTCCTTGTAGGGGTTGAGCCGAACACTCAAAACCTACTCCAAAAGGGGCGCCCTTTTATATTGCGTCGGGAACCAGAAACCACAGTTCCGGTTAGGGAGCTAACCAGAATCGTGATTGGACGTCGCAGAAATACCGGTCGTCCACAGGCAAATGTCTTAGATGCTCAGGTAAGCTGCTATTTCGCGGGGATTAGTGTGCTGTGGCTGGCGACGCATCGCCAGACGCTGTCGCGTTTGATCCACGTGTCTGTGTAACGCGATCGAATTACGTAGTGTTTGCCTTTGTTGACGCCTGACTCGCGATAGATGCCGGTGACCACAGCGGCGTTGCCGTAGACGTGAACGGTGAGACCTTCATCGTAGAGATGGTCGGCTTTTTGTTCGGGCGCGGCGACCCACTTCAGATATTCGACTTTATTCATGATCGAACCGTCGTAATCGGTGTAGATGAGCGTGTCGTCGACGAGATTGGCCACTTCTTTTACTTCCTGTTTGGCCTCGGCCTGATTCCAGGCGCGTTCGAGCTGGCGGATTTGGATTTCGTCGGAGCTGTTGGGTGTCTCTTGCGTGAACGGCGAAGCCGAAGAGAAGAGCAGTGCGATCCCCAGTAAGAAGAGAGGCTTCATTGAGAAGTTCCTTTGGTTGGAGTTCTGGGGATGTTAGCAGAGAGTTGGCATGCGGACGGCAGGTGAGACGCGCGGTGTTTCCTAACAGTCAGGTGGGCGGACGAGTCGCAGCCCGGAGGTCAATACGAAGAATAGTCATCTAAGGTCGTAAGCCTCGCGGGGCTTGGCCGGGCCCGTTAATCAGACACATCGCTACGGGTCAATTTTTGTTAATCTCGCAGGTCGGGCTTGACTGGAGGAAAAATCAACCGTTATGGCGACGATGGACAACTCCGATATTCGAATTGCAGCCGAGCAAGGCCTGCAGAAGTTGATCGCCGGTAATCACCGGTTCATGCAAGGCCAGGCCAATTTTCCCACCGTCTGCAAGGAAGCGCTGGCCGAACTGGCCAGAGAGCAAAAGCCATTTGCGACCATTCTTGGATGCAGCGATTCGCGGGTACCACCGGAATTAATTTTTGATGCGAATTTTGGTGAGTTGTTCATCGTGCGAGTCGCTGGGAATGTAGTCTCGCCGGAGGTGATGGGCAGTTTGCAGTACGCGGGAGCGCATCTCCGCACGCCCCTTTTTGTTGTACTCGGGCATGCCGGGTGCGGTGCCGTAAAAGCGGCGCTGGAATATAAGCTGACCGGGGTTGAACATCGCTCCCGGATTCAGATCCTGGTCAACAATATTCTTCCGGGGCTGGCAGAGCCCCATGCAAATCTCTCGAAGGAAGAAATGTTGCGCGGCGCTATCGAAGCGAATGTCCGCTGGTCAATGAAGCAACTCCTGGAGACCCCGGAAGGGAAGGAGGCGGTCAAGAATGGCTCCAAATTGGTGGGCGCGGTCTACGAAATTGTTACCGGGGAAGTTAGATTCCTGGCCTGAGACCGCTCTCCTCTGGCCTGCCGCACCACTTCGCCCCTCGACAGCCTAGCCTGGCGGCCTCTCCCAGCTCGGTGGGCAATGAAACGATCTTACACTCGCAATCCGATTCACCAGGGGACCTGTGGACGAGCTGCCCGCGATTAGGCATTTCCCTAGTTGCCCAGAATTCGAATCAAATCTAGCGTTACTCTGGAAAATTGGGAAACCAATGGCGGGGATGATCCGCATCTACGTTCGCGCAGGCAGGGGAGCCTGCCTTCTGTTACTTATTCCACTGAGTTGGTCGCCACGCTCCCCCTTTTAAAAACGCGTCGAGGAGACTCGCGATGAAACGACATGCCCGCATAGCCTTGGCGCTTCCTACGATAATCATTGCGGCGAGTCTGGCATTTGGTCAAAACCCACCAGCGTCCTCAAAAAAAGCTTCCGCATCGAAGAAAGATGCAAGTAACAAACAGGAAATCGGGAAATCCTACTTGAAATTGCTGCCTGCGCAAAAACGTCTCGTCGACGACTACATAAACCATTACAACGAAACCACAGGAAACAAGCTTGTACCGCAAGAAGCGTACGATAGCGCCCGGTTGTCTGTCCGAACCACCTTTGACGCGGTCACTCACGCACTCTTGAAAGCGAAGTTGACGGGCGTCAACAGTAAAAATCTGGGTTCGGCGATTGATCTTATCGAAGCCGTTGAGGAGGTGATGGGAGAGGAATCCACCGTGGGAGGCGACCGTCAATTTCGCATCTACGTTTATCTTAAGCCAAACGCGATGGACACTCTCAGCAAGAGCCAGGAGTTCTATCGCGATCGCGACAATACCGTCTACCACAAAGGCTTTCCAATCAGTTTCCGGCTGAAGAACGGCCCGCCCTCGATTCAATTTTCCATCTCTCGCGACACAAAAATGGCGGATGTTGACGTGGATTACCGGTCTTCGGGTTTTCCGAAGGCCCTGGTCAATGGACATCTGACGGCATCGAACTCAGACGTCCGAGCGGGCAACAATCTGGATAAGCATGACCAAAGATGGGCAGGATTGAATGGATGGTGGCGCGAGGTGTTCGGACTTTTGGGAAGCGGAGGGAAGCCTCCGAAAGAAGAGCCCACGGAACGCCTGGGCCAAATCCCTGTGAATCCCGCCATAAAAGGGAATCAGGGGATTGATAAGAGCGCCCACGATTTTCTGAAGAGTTGGGTGGTAGACAAACAACCGAATCTCTCGGTGGCCTATTTTTCGCGCCGCAGCTATCCCTGTCTCGAGGCCATCACCAAAAAGAACCGGCAGCCAATGGCGCCGGGAATGATCAGGCTGAGCGTGCTTACGGCAATGAATAAATTCAACGCTACCACGGGTGAGGCAAATTCGGTTGGAGACGTGTTCGAACCCGCCGGTCAGTGGTTGCCGGAATTGAAAGAGGTTAAAAATGCCTACGCCACAGAGTTTCGATTGGTAAGCGTCCCTTCCGATATAGGCGCGGATGTGGAGTGCACAGCGGTGGCGGATAATGAGGAAGGCAAGCGTTCTCAAGAGAAGTATTACGGGACCTCATTCAAGGAGAAAGTAGACGACAGCAGCCACAAAACGATGTCGCTGCTTTGGGCGCAGGAAGGGGGGTATTGGAGGATTGTAGCCATTCGCATCGAAGACGGCAGTGAGGCGGGAAATCTCCCAATCCAGGCTGCAGCCGCCAATCTTCCCGCGGAGGAAGAGCCCAAGCCCATTTCCGGCGATCCGAACGCGGTGAAAGCCATTACCCAGTTTTATCAGGCCTGGGTTGTGAAGCGGGATACCGCAGCGGCTTCCAAGTTTGTGTCTCAGCGCTCGTACCAGTGTTTAGGTCCGCCTAATGCCTCAGAGAAGAATCTGGCGCCGGCGAAACGCATAACATCCGCTCTGGACCGGGTGCTGCAGAGAGTTGAGATAGGGAACAATCTCTCCAACTTAATGTCCAGCGTGCAACCGGTGAACGATGAATTGCGACCGGTACAGCAAGAAAACTCACAAGCATTCGCGATTATGTCTGTGCCGGATCAAAAGGCCGACAGTTTCTTGTGCCAAAACCGCCATCTGCCCGAAAAAACCCAGGAGTTGAAGCCGGGGGAAGAGCATTACGGCGCGTACTATTTATCCGCAAGCCGGCTGAAATATGGTGAAGAAGAGTCCCCGGCGCTTCTGCTGCTTTGGACCAAAGAGCAAGCCGGATGGAAGTTGGTGGCCTGGGCGGTTGAGGTTCCTTAGCCGGGTGGGACAACTTGGCATTTTCAGGCGATTCTCGGAGAGTAGGCGAAAGGTTCACCGCTTCGCTCTACTTCTTTCCGGCTTCCGGAGCTTCCGGGATCAACCGCACGATCGCCGCGAACCGTGTGACACCTGTTCTCGTCCAGTGAATGGCCCGAACGAGCCCCTCCTGACATAGGATGAGGGCCACGGAAATCGCAAAGAGGGCGAGCACGACTACGGCAAGCAGGAGCAGGACCACAAGAAGTTCGCGAACAAGGTAGCCGTGCATTAGCGCTATCGAAGTGACGAGTAAAACCCCAAGGGTGATCTGAACCCGGGTCCACGCTGCTTGCGGTCTGATGGGATCTCGAAGGCTTCTTCCGTACGGCATTTCGTTCCCCAATCAGGCCCATTTCCCGGCGGGACAAAGCAATAGAGACATACAGGGATGCGGGTTGCCAAAGATAATCCGATAAGACAAGAAGCAGGAGCGCGAAACTGACTAGGCTCCTGCTTTTCGATCCGTCTTTGATTCCTTAGGTTCCGGACTTTCTGCGAGAAGCGCTTGCAATCAGAAAAACGATCAGCAGGAGCAATCCCAGACCGACATAGGGAAGGTAGCCGGTCATCGGATTTACCGCAGCCGGCGGCGCTGACGTTTCCGTTGTCTGCGATGGCACGGCAGTGGCGGGTCCCTCGGCGACCAACAAAGGGGCGTCCGCTACTGGTGTTTCCATAGGCCCAGGTGCCGGTGCACTGGCACTCTTTTCTTCCGAGGCAATCGCGACCTTTTCCAATGACGCGGGTGCGGTTGGCGCCTGCGAAACTGCCGGCATCGGCGGCATGGTGCCCGTTACATTCCTGTCCTGAGACACAATCGAGATCGGAACCTCCACGATTTTCGTCGCCGTGACCATCATCCCTTTCTTCAGACCAAATGCATCGAACATTTGGCCATCGACATTGAACTTCTGATCCTTCGGGATTTTGAACGACTGGTTGGTTCCGTTCTCGAGCGTGAGGATCACCGTGGTGGGTGCCGCGATATACCAGACTTTTCCTGTCACGGACTGGATGGTGGTGACCAACTGCGGCGTGGTTGTCGTTGTAATCGTGCGCTGCAGCTTCATGCCGGATCTCAAGTCGTGAATCCCCAACAGTCTTCCATCCACCGTAACCTTGGCGCTTTCCGGAATGTTTTCGAAATGCCGCACGGAGCCGTTCTGCATTTTCACGATCAAATCATTTCCTTCCACGGCCAGGATTTCGCCGTGGTCCACCTGCACGACTTCCGTGCTTTGGCCAGATTGCACCTGCGTGGTCGTCTGTACCTGGGCCCCGATGCTTTGGGCAGAAACTGCCCAGAGTATCCCCGCAGCCAGGATCAGTCCGTTTTTCCTCCAATTGTTGCTGAACTTCATTATCTGATCTCCTTCCGCCTTATCGGCCATCGAGCACGTTTTGTACATGGTTTTCCCGCGGCGGAATTCAAGCCCGCCGTTTCGAACTTTAATGAATTGGCCCGCTTCCTTTGTGCCCCGTAGCTACTTCTTGTTAAGGTCGTCGTCTTTGTAATACTTCGTGCCTTGCAGCGTCAGTTGCAGGGCAAGGCCATTTTTGGTGATCTCATAAACGTATACTCCCGGGGCCACTTCGACGGCTCCCGAAAAGGCAGCGCCTTTCTCTCCTGCCTTTGCGGCTGCATCCGTTTGCGCGGAGCCGGACCAGCCGGAATCCAGAAACTGACTCAGGGCCTTGTCGTCTGCAAACACGAAGATCACGCGATAATCCTTCACGCCGAGGCCGAGTCCCGCCCCGACCGAACCCATCTTCATGAAGGTTTCTTGCTTATTGCTGTTGTTGTAGGCAACGCCAGAACCCCGCGCGGTGCTCAAGAGCAGGTTTACGCCGGTATTATTAAAAACCGCGTATCCGGCTGCCTTTTGGACGGCGGCCTGTGCAGCTGGTTCCAACTTGTACAGATCCTGCAGGGTCTGTGTCGCCATCTTGCGCGTTTTGTCCCTTTTTTCGTCGTTATCGTCTCCGGCGGCGCATATTCCCGCCGAGAGCATCGTCACGGCGAGAATCGTGACTATCATCCTTTTAAGACTCATCGTAGTCCTCCCTTACCGAAGTTCAGCGACCAAAGCGCTACGAGTATTCGTCCACACAAGACGTGCCGTCCTGCTGACGACCAAGTTAAATCAGCACGTTCGCTTGTAGGCTGATTCGCGGTGGAGGACAACTAGGGAAAACCCTAAAAAGTTCGAAGTGACGGCCGCGGTCCGAAATTAGCGGGATTGGTTTCCTGGCCTGGAATACAAACTGACCAGTCGTGCGACTAGTACCGCAAGAAAGAGCTGGCCGCCGACACCCTCGACGACGGCGATACTTCGGGCGATGTCCGCCCGCGGCACGATGTCGCCATAACCCAGCGTCGCCAAGGTCACGAAGCTGAAATAGATCGCGCTGGCTTGGGAAAACTTTCCAGGGAAGGAAAACGTGCCCGGCTTCATCCGTTCGAGAACCCAATAGAGGACCCCGATGTAGAGACCTGCGAGTAAATACGCGCTGAGGGCCGCGTAGAGATGCTCGGCGTCAACGTGAGTCGCGCCCATTGCAAAGCGCAATGCCGCTACGGCAGCAAGCAATCCGACCAGTGTCCAGATTCCGAGGCTCAACTCTGAGAGCGCGTGATAATCAAACGCCGCTGTCACCAAGCGCGCCAGACCAACCATCACGAAGGCCACAAGAAGGTAAGGGCGATTTCTGACTGCGCCGACAGGCAATATCGCCGCCAGCAGGCAGACGGCAAGCAAGGACTCGATCGAGGTACCTTCAAAGTTCAAAGCACTCAGAATCGGTGCCGTCAGGATTGTTATAAGCAGGACGTAAAACAGAATCGCATAACGATGACGCAAGTATCTGTGCAGAAGGCCAATCGGACCGACGTGCGAGCCTTCGGGAGGACTCCCCGCCTCTTGCTCCATAATCACGCCTCCTGAACGACGGACGGATTCTGATCCAGCCACGCCAGGAAGAGCTTATACCCTACCGAAAGAACGATCGCGCCAACGAACAAACCGATCAGGCCCAGGGCAACGAATCCCCCAATCGCACCGAGGAACACCACCGCCGTGGGAACCGCGACTCCTCGCCCCAGCAGAAGCGGCTTCAGGAAGTTGTCGATCAGCGCCACGAAGATGCACCAAACCAGGAAAATCGCAGCCTTCGTGGTGGTCGCAATCGTGAACATGTAAATCACCGCGGGGATCAATACGAGCACCCCCACTTGCAGCACTGCGGCGAGTAGAAAGGCCACCGCCCATAATCCCGCGCCCGGCAATCCGGCGACGAGAAAACCAAGTCCCGCGAGAACCGCCTGGATCACGGCCACGCCGAGAATCCCGCTCGTAACGCTCCGAATCGTGGCGCCAATCAGCTGCTGGAACTCCGGCCCCTCTTCCCCAAAAAGTCGGTTGCACAAAGAGCAGGTCAGGCTATAGGCGCTCCGCGCGTTCGCCAGTAGAAGAGCAGCCACAACAATGGCGAGAGCAAATTGCAAAACTGTGAAACCGAGTCCGCTGGTCACGGAAAGCATCCCGGGCACGGCCGCCTTGATCTGGGGGGCGAAACTTCTGACTGCCTCGCTGATGTCCGTGGAAGCCCGGCTCCACAAACTGTTCAACCGAACACCGATGACCGGCCAGTTTTCCACGCCCGCGGGAGGTGGCGGGATAACTGGCGTCCCTTCCTTCAAATGCGCCGCAAGCGTGTGGACGCCATCCATCAGTGTCCCCGCCAGCATCACCACAGGAACAATCAGAAAGCTCAGAAATAGAACCGCAAAGAGAAACGCGGCAACCCCACCTCGCCCGCCCAGTGCGCGCTGCACCTTTTGGAAGACCGGGTAAACAGCAACTGCAATGATGATGCCCCAAGCGAGCAGAGGTATGAAGGGGAGCAAGATCAGCAGACACGCGGCGGAGAGCAAAATCGCCAGTCCGATTTGAATAGAGACTTCGAGTGCGAGTTTAAGCTTGCTCTGGTCGTGCTCAGTTTTTGGAAGTGTCACGGTAGCATCTCCTGCCTATCAAAGAGGCCTTTCATCGCTGTGTTTGGAGGACGCAACACTTCTGCCGGATCGTTCACACGGATGCCACGGATTTCCTCGCATCCAGAGCACGCAACAGAATTAAGCAGCGTTTGCTCGCTGGCAATTAGGGGTTTCCCTAGCCAATCTCCACGAAAATATCCAAGCGTCGCTAGGGATTTCCCCAGTTGTCCGGAATCACCCACAAAGTTTACTAACGTACGTATACGTCACACAGGAGCGGCTGGTCCACCCTGCCGTCCTTTTCGAAGCAACAGGACTCGGGGCCTGACCATACCCCGTATCCCCGAGTCCTGCCCTCCCTTGGCGCGGGTCCCGCAAGTTCAAGCATTCGATTGATCCACCACCGCCAATGGATCCGCAGCCGGCTCGAGCGGCACCCAGGCATCAATTCTCGTTCCCTTGCCGGGCTTTGAATGAATCTCGAATTTGCCACCCAGGAGCCGCGCCCGTCCTTGCATACTCAGAATGCCCAAGCCCGGTTTTTCCAGCTTGTTCACGTCAAATCCCATGCCTTCGTCGCGCAAGGAAAGAACTAATCTGTCGTCCACATGGCGCACGCTTAATTGAGCGCATTTTGTTCCGCTGTGTTTTTTTAAATTCTGAAGCCCTTCCTGGGCGATGCGAAATAGACATAACGCGACATCCGGCCTCACGCTGCGCGGAATCCCTTCAGGCGTGAACTCGACCTGGATATCTTGTTTGGCGCCAAACTCTCTGCACAAAGACTTCAATCCGGTAACCAGTCCCAGAGTGTCCAGCGTGGAGGAATGCAATTGGTGCGACAAACTATGAAGATCATCGCCCAGCTCACTGACGGACTGCCGGAGTTCTTCCAGCGACTGCTTCAGTTCTTCGGGCGAACCAGGGGGTATTTCCGCGGTATTCTGCAGTCCGAATGCGAGTACCGCCAGACGCTGGCTGAAATCATCGTGCAGTTCTGACGCCAGCCGGCTTCGCTCTTTCTCCTGTGCGGTGATTAAATGGCGGCTCAGTTGCACCTCGGCTTCATGCGATTTCTTTAGCTCTCCCCGGCTGAAGTGCAGGTACGTCACCAACAGTGTCAAGCCAAGGATGATCAACAAGCCGCTGATCCAGAATTTCTTGCTGCGTTGCCATACCGACATTTCGCGGAAAATCACAATGCTATCGGGAGGAAGATCGCTTTTCTTGAATCCCCACCGATCCAGGGCTCTCCAATCAAACATGTAGACGTTGCTGTTTCTCACGATAGGGATTTGCTCGGGTTTCACTCCGCCGAGAATCTTTACCGCCATGCTGGCAGCAACCTTACCGTCCGCGGCCCAGCTCACCACATAGCCGCCCACCGTGCCTTTGCCGACATCCACGTCGTCCACAACAAAGACGGGCGCATTCGCCGCATCCACAATCATGGGAACGGACTGGGAGGCATCAATAAAGTGAGCTCCTGCGGCATCCTCCATCATGGACGTGTGGTAGACGATCGTCTTGTTTGGCAAACGGCGCAGTCGCTCAAGCAGTGCGTCCATCGCCAGACCCGTGAGATAGGTGAACTCCAACTGCGACTCGTATTTGCGCAAACTTTCCTTCGTCAGGGCTTCCAGGCCCCGGTCAAACTCTCCGGAACCGCCCACAACCACCACATGCTTGGTGTCAGGTTGCAGCCGCAGGGCCGCCTGCAGGGTCTTCTCCGGCTGTGCCACTCCCCAGACTCCAGTGAAGTGCGAGTCCGGCTTCATCTGATCCACCATTTCTTCCGTGGCTCCACAGAAGATAACCGGTACGTCCGGAAATGATTTTTCGTGGGAATCCACCATGAACTTTAATGACGAAGGGCCGACCGTAATGATCAGGTCCGGTTTGCGCTCTGTATACTTGCGGATGTACCAGTCGCGGAATTCTCGCTGGGAAACCTTGTCAGGAAACAAAGTCGCCTCAAGATTCTCGCTATAGAGTTCCACCTGGTAGGGAGAAACCGCCAGTCCATCGGCGATCTCTTGATCGAGGATCGAAATTCCCGGCGACGAGATACGGCTGAAGTCATTGAAAATCAGGACACGTCGGACTGCCTGGATTTGCTGAGCTTCAATAGCTGGAGGAAAGAGAAATGCCGCAAAGACGGCCAGCACCAGGACAAACCTTGCCCATGCCGGCTTTTCTGGCTGGGGACAATGGCCAGTAACGTTGCAACTGTGGTGTCTATCTTCCCAATACAAGCTGTGCTCCGCTGGAGCCGACACCAAATAAACCGCATGGTGACCCGCAATGGAGGGAGTCTAGCACCTTTTGTCCCAGCGTCATCCGGCCAACTTGGCCGATAAATGCAAGTCGTCCGTTCGCCATCCAAATAAAGAATAGCTCACCCCGAATATATTGCTGGCAGGCATTGTCAGCCTGGGATAGGATTGCCCACACTCTAACGTACTTATTTGTCGGCCCACGTGGCCAGTCTCCGGAAAAGACTTCGCTGCCGCTGTCCCCCGGGGCACGGATGATTCAGGGTTTACAAAATAAGCGCCCCGCTCAGCGCTTCATGGTTTCCGCTGTCCTGATCGCGATTGCATGGCTGCTGCCTGTCTGCGTACATGCGCAAACCGCCTCGACCGGCGCACTGGCTGGCGTGGTGTTGGATCCCTCCGGTGCCGAGTTGCCTGGCGCAGTCCTGCTCCTGACCAATCGCGAAACAAGTCACACAGAATCCGCAACCTCCGACGAGCATGGAAGGTTCAGCTTTCTTTTCTTGCCCCCTGGCGCTTATCAACTTCACGCAAGCAAGGCTGATTTCAATTCTGTGGATCTGGCCGAATTGCGGATCGTTTTGACCGAAACGCTCAGACTTGAACTGCGCTTGCAGCTTGCAACCCGTTTCGAGCATGCAGTGGTTTCCTCCCAGGTGGGAAGGGTTCAAACCGCCAACGCGGCCCTGGGACGGGTGGTGAATGAGGTCTCGATCCAGGAACTGCCGCTCGTCACCAGAAACTTTGTGCAAATCATCGGGCTGTCTCCTGGTGTGGCTGTCGGAGTCTCCAACGCCGGTGAGCTCGGTCTGGGTGGAACCGCACTTTCGCAGATCGCGCAATCCAACGATGGGATCTTCGTGCATGGAGCGCGCTCCTATGACAACAACTTTCAGATAGACGGGGTGAGTGTCAGTGATGTGCAGGGAAGTGCGGCAGGCAGTGGAGGAATTCCCATACCGAACCCCGACAGTATCGAGGAGTTCAAAGTTCAGACAGGACTCTACGATGCGGGTTTTGGACGCTACGCGGGCGCCAACGTCAGCTTGATCACAAAAGCCGGCGCGAACGATTTTCACGGATCCCTCTTCGAATTTTTTCGAAATGAAGTTCTCAATGCCAACGACTTTTTTCTCAACCAGGCCGACCAGCCGCGTCCGGCTCTCAAGCAGAATCAGTTTGGGCTCGCCCTGGGTGGGCCGATCAAGAAAGAGAAATTGCTTTTCTTTGGTTCTTATCAGGGAACGCGGCAGGTGAATGGCGTGGCGGCCGGCCAGTCGAGAATCGCCTGCACCGCGAACTTGCTCGAGCCGCCTCTAACGAACGACAGGTCTTCGGCGGCGCTCGGAAAGCTGTTTGGCGGGCAGTCGGGAGCGTTGGGGGGCGGCGCAATCCAGACCGATGGTTCCAACATCAACCCCGCGGCTTTGAACTTGTTAAATCTCAAGCTCGCCAATGGCTCTTTCCTGATTCCAACTCCCCAGACGGTGGACATAACAAAACCCTTTGCGCAGCAAGGATTTTCCGTTTTTGCGGAACCTTGTCATTTTGACGAAAATCAGTTTTTGACGAATGCCAACTATCTCATTAATGCCAACAGCCGATTCACGGCCCGCTTTTTTTTCGCCGACGATGGGGAGACGGTCACATTTCCCGGCAATGGACTCAATCCTTCGGGAAACATTCCTGGATTTCCAAGTCCAGCCGATTCCGGATTCCGGGTTCTCTCCCTTGCCCACACCTATGCTTTTCATAACGGTTGGCTCAACGAAGCAAAGTTCGGCTATGTCCGCACCAGAACCAGCACCCAAGCGCAGACCCCGTTCAGCTGGTCGGATATCGGAGTCGCCGAAGGAGAAATGAGCTACAACAATGAGCTCCCCAGTTTAGGTATTGCGGGCTCCGTCAGCATTGCCTCGGGATTCCCCCGCACCATCACGCAAAACAGTTTCGTCCTCGGTGACAGCCTCAGCTTTGTCCATGGAGCGCACACTCTCCAGCTGGCCGGTTCCATAACCAGGTTTCAAGACAATGTCGACATCATCGGACTTGGCTCTTTCTTGCAGTTTCTCAGCTGGCCGGATTTTCTCCTTGGCCAGAATGCGCAAGGCAACGGCTCGGAATTCAGCAATGTCTTTGCGTCGAATGACGATTTTGGGCTGACCTATCGGGCTTATCGGGCGTGGCAGGGTGCGGCATCCGCGCAGGATGACTTTCGAGTCGCTAAAACGTTCACGTTCAATTTCGGATTGCGATATGAACGCTTCGGCCAGTTTGGCGATGAGCTCGGCAGAAACTCCAGCTTCGATGTCGGCAAGGCCGATGCAAACCCTCCGCCGGGCGGAAGCCTTGCGGGTTATATTGTCGCTTCCAACTTTCCTGGGACTCTTCCGCCTGGTGTCACGCGGGCGGGCAATCCATTCGGAAACTTTGGGGACGGCCAAAATACGGTGGCTCCGCGAATCGGCTTTGCGTGGCAGCCGTTGCCCGGTTCAAACGCGCTCGTGCTCCGAGGAGGTTATGGAATTTATTATTCCCAGACAACCGGTCAGGCGCTTTATCAAAATGTGTTTGGCGCACCGTATTCGGAGTTCCGGTTGAGCAGTGGTTTGGCCAATTCCGCTGCCACTTTCCAATCGCCCTTCGTGCAGCCGTTCCCGACTCCGGACTCCTTCCCCATGTTTCCCGCTTATTCTCCAACTAGTTCAACAAGCATCTATGGTGTGGCGCCGGGTTTTCGTCCCGCGATGGTGCAGCAGTACGGGCTCAACGTTCAGTCGGAATTCCACAACGGCTGGCTGCTGGAAGTCGGATACGTCGGTACTCGTGGACTACACCTGGTGCGTCAACGTTCCTTCAATCAGGCGCAGTCAGCTTCCACTGCCAATCCAATCAGAGGCGTGATTGCGAATACACTCGCGAATATTCCTTTGCGTGTTCCGATTCCTGGAGTACCACCGGATTCTCTGGTCTTGATGGAATCCGAGGGCGATTCCTGGTACAACGGGCTGGAAGTCAGCCTGACAAAGCGCTTAAGCCACGGATTGCAATTCCTCACGTCCTATACCTTCTCAAAAATCCTGGACACGGATGGCGCCGACATTAACTCCACATCGTCCGGAAACGCGCTCACCCTCGGCGACCAAAACTCGCCAGGCCAGCGGTGGGGAAGGGCAAGCTTCGATCGCACGCACCGATTCGTTTTTAGCGGAACATGGAGTCTCCCTGGTCCGTCAACCGGAAGCGAACAACTTTTTCTCGGCGGCTGGGAGCTGGCTACTGTAATTACGATTCAATCTGGCAGCGCCCTCACCATCTCCGATACCAATGCAAACAATGTATTTGGCATTAGCGAAGACCGCGCGCAGTTGTCCGGAAGCTGCTCGAAGCAGCAACTGGTCAATGGAGGATCGGTGGAATCGAAACTGGGGAATTATTTCAATTCCGCGTGTTTCACCAGTCCGCCGATTATTGGCGCTGATGGAATCGGAACAGCATTTGGAAATAGTGGTACCGGAATTGTAAACGGTCCCGGTCAAGCGAACCTGGATATCTCACTTGCAAAAATATTTGTCGTTAATTGGCTGAGAGAGAACAGCAACCTGCAATTTCGTTGCGAATTTTTCAACATGCTGAATCACCCCCAGTTTGCCAATCCGGATACCAATTTCAGCTCACCAACGTTCGGTGTTATCAGCAGCACCGCTGTCAATTCTCGGGTCATCCAACTCGCGCTTAAGTTTGCGTTCTGACCTCCCGGCCCGTAACGATTGTTCGGGGCCTCGCGAAGAGGGGAATCGTCCGTTGGCAAGCTCCTTTCGATTCATTTACTTGGAGAGGTATGGGGCCGCAACGCGTCCTCCGTATTCCTGGTCAATGCCATCCCCAGACCGCTAGGGGAATCCCTAGTAGAAGCGCGCTCCCCAACGCTGTACATAAGACGCTGGGAAGCAAGCATACTGTTCGAACAGTTGGGCTGCTGTCGACACCTTGGGCGGATAGATAGCAGCCCCTTTCCTCTTCGGCTCAAAGAACCCGGAGAAAAAACAGATTTAGGTATCGCCCTACCGCTTAAATTGGACCGCCCCCGCTGACGTAAGTCTCTTGTTGAGGTCGTAGTGCCGCGCCATGGTAATCACCAAGTTCAGTTCGCAGCTTTTTGTCGCTTTGGGACAAGCGACTCTACATCTTCGGCAATCGCTGTATCCGCTCATGGAACGCACAAGAATCGCTGCCCAGGAAGTGTGGGAGGTAATGGCAAGCTCTTTCGATGCCGTCGTCGTAGCAAACAGTAAATTCGCCAAAAATATTTCGCAGGTTTCTGCCGCTTTAAAACACGCGGCGCTCCATCTTCGCCAGGCACTCAATCCGCTTACGGAACGCGCGATGGGCGCCTTGCAGAAAATGCCGGAGTTACTGGCAAGCTTCGTCAATGCACTGGTCGTGCTGGGCGGCAAAATCCACCAGCACAGTTCGCAATTCCTTGTCGCCTTGAAGCAGGTGCCGGCACATCTTCGCCTGGCGCTGGTCCCGCTCGCGGCGGGTGGCAGAAATGTTCTCGAGAAAACTCGAAGCCTGCAGGACGCGCGTCGCGCAAGAGAGAATCATTTGCGAGAGCTGCTGGCCAGTTCGGTCGAGGCCGTGGTTGTGACCAACATTGACCGCAAGTTTGTGGCCGCAAATCCGGTCGCCCTGCGCTTGTTCGGCGTCTCGGAAATCAACATCACCCAGTTCACCATTGACGCATTTCTTCAGGAGGATGAAGTTCTGCACCTGGACGGGAATGGCGTGCCCTTCATCAGTCGCGAGGAGACCCACGGCGAATGCAAGATCCGCCGCCTGACCGGAAACCTGCGAGTCGCGGATTACATTTTCGTCGCGAATTTTGTCCCTTTCCGGCATTTGTTCATCTTCCGCAATGATCGCGAATGCCTACGCAGGAGGCGGGCTGCCGCGGGATAAAACGCCGTAACTCGCAAAGTCTCGTGTGCGCAACTAGGGGTTTCCCTAGTTGTGAGGTGGCCGTGTCGAACCTAGCATCTTCTTCGGGTCTCGTCAGGCTAGCAACGCAAATTTTGCGCCCTACGCGGGCTATTGTCTTCCCGAGTCAGGTTTTTGGATCTGCCCATGCGGGCTGGGGGTTCAACCATGATGTGGCGTCAATTTCTTCGACTGAAAGTTCTTATGTTTCTTTGGCTTCCTGCGGTTTGTCTTGGACAAACGACGACTACGACTGTTACCGCGACAACTCCTCCGACGTTATACGCCCCGACTTGTATTTCCCAGGTTAAGCAATACGTCCCTGTAAGTTGCCAGATTACCCCGTCAGGGGGAGCGCAGCCTTACAGCTATACATTTACCGGTGGCTTCCCGACGGGGATGTCCATGTCCACGGGTCCGGGCGGCGGTTTGATCAATGGCATACCTTCAGACATAACCGGCGTGCAGGCCGCAGTGACTGTAACCGACGCGAGAGGCGGCACTGCCACAACGTCGTTCATGATCACGCCTGCAGGGTTAACCGGCTCAGGCCCTTGTGGCGGATCTGTCTGCATTACGGGATCCGGTTACGCGATCAAAACGGGAGAGGGCTATACCGTCACGACGTCGGCTGCGGTACAGATGTCAGCCACAACCTATTGGAGTGATGGCAGCACCCTCGATGTCACCGCGATGGCGAAGTGGGCATGCGCGCCGAGCCCGCTGTGCGGCACGGTGTCGCCAACCGGTCTCTATACAAGTGGGAATACCATCGGGACCTACCATGTGACGGCGACGTTCGCCGGAGTAACGGATAACGGGGGATCGGGCGTCCCAGTTACCGTGGCCACCATCGAGGCTCACACGAAAGAGAGTAAGCGGGTAGAGAATGCCGGCATGGTGATGAAAGAAGTCCTGCAACTCCGGAGCGGCATACCGGATGCGGTGTTGCAGAAGGCTGAATGTGTGATCGTGATCCCATCCACCCTCAAGTTCGCTGCAGGTGTTGGTGGCAGCTACGGGCGCGGCGTAATGACTTGCCGCAGCGGACCCAATTTTCGAGGGCCGTGGAGCGCCCCTTCGATGATCGCGCTTGGTGGGGGCAGCTTTGGTCTACAGTTCGGCGGCCAGGCCACGGACTTTGTGCTTCTGCTGATGAACGACCGCGCGGCCAGCAGTATATTGACCAGCAAAGTAAAGATCGGAGCCACGGCCTCGGCCGCCGGGGGACCCATTGGACGTGAAACCACCGCCGCCACGGACATATTCCTGCGTGCAGAGATACTTTCGTATTCACGCGCTCGAGGGCTCTTTGCGGGAGTATCGCTGGACGGCTCCACGCTGCGGCCCGACAACCGCGCCAACCGCAATCTCTATGGCAAAGATATCGCTGCGAAAGCCATCGTGCTCCAGGGTGAAGTTTCGCCGCCATCCTCCGCGCTCGAACTTCTATCCGTATTGAACGCCAAATCACCCGTCAACAAATCGGGCGACGGTTCCAGCAAGGGCAAGTAAACGAGGCCGAAGTCTCGATTCCAAACGGCGGGTCGTCCTGGGTTCCACCGGCCCGTTGCGAACAGTTACGCTCGACCCGAACAGCATGAAAGTGGCCCCAAAAGTGGCCAGGCGTTTTCAATTCTCCAAGCACGTAGCGGCTCGACGCGCCCTCCACGCCTGATTGCTCCAGAGCAATCTCGCGAATGCGCAAGCGCAGCGACGCCGTGACCTCCTCCGTGAAATCCTAGACTAGAAGCACGGGATAAGGCCGCTTTTATCCCTTTCCCAAGAGGCGTACGGAAAAATGGCATTGGCACAAATACTTGTTGTAGATGATTCCATTCAATGGCGGACTACCGTTTTGAAACTTTTTGACGCGAAGAATTGCTACGAAATCATCGGCGTTGCAGAGAATGGGTGGGAAGCAGTGCAAAAGGTCGGCGAATTGCGGCCCGATCTGATTCTAATGGACATTAATTTGCCTGAGATCAACGGCATCGACGCGACACAACAAATCTGCAAGAACGATTCGAGCTCCAAAATCGTATTTGTCAGCATGATGCAGGACCCGGCAATCGTCCAGGCTGCGTTTGACGTTGGCGGTTCGGGGTACATTCTCAAACAGGACTTCGCGCAGGACTTTTGCTCAGGCATCAGGGCTGTTCTCGATGGCCGGCAGTTTCTCAGCCGCAACCTGAACCCTGGATCGCCCGGTTCCCGCCAGTAGCCATTTCTCCCGTGCAAACGGCCGGGCTACACACTCTTTTGAGAGGCGGCGGAGCTGGCCATGCTATGGATTCAGGGCACGGAGTTGTCGATTCGGTGCCGCGTGTTTCGCTGCCCGGCCAAACAAACCCTCGGGTGACCGGACGAGGATCTTGCCTCGTTTCCTTCGAATCACGCCCTCTCGCTCCCAGCTGCTGATCATGCGGCTGACCGTGTAAATAGTGATGTTTGCCGAGCTGGCGAGTTCTTCATTTGTCACATCAATCTCGACGAAGCCGTTGGCCTTCTCGCCGATGCTTTCTGTCAATCCAAAAATCACATGCGCCAGTCTTTCCCGGGCGGTTTGTGAAACCAGCGCGGCATGGGCCGCGACGTACCAGTAAAAATAATTTGTGGCGATCACCAGCACGTTCTCCAGAAGCTTGGGAAAACGTTGCGCCAGCGCGCGCATTGTGCTGCGGTCCCAGACTAGCACCGTGCTATCCATCACGGCTTCCGTGCTGGAAAGATAAAAACTGGGTTTGGGGACCAGCGTTGTTGCCCCAAAGACATCACCCTGACGAATCCACATCAGAATGACTTTTTTCCCATTGGCGGCCTCGAAAAAATAACGAGCCCGGCCTTCCCACATCAACAGGAAATGGTCCGCTGGATCGCCTTGGAAGGTCATAATCGACTTGGCTGGAAAGCGGCAGGATCTTGCGGCCCCTAAGATTAAATCTATTTCACTGGACTGCAAACCATAAAACCATTCCCCATTCCGGTGAAGTTGTGCGGCGCGGAATCGCGGGGCGGCCATATTTCCTCTCCAAATTAAGTCTCGTGCTCGCCGTTCTAGCTGGCTGGTATGCTAAGCGTGACATCCCGCACTGTAGCTTTTGGTTCTGGTATGCGCCAGGCCTTCTCGTTTTCTTTTTGCGAAAAGCGTTTCATTCGGCTTAAGCAAGTCATGCTGGCGCGCCCAGCTATCGAGCCGCGCGATTCTCTCCCGAAGCCCAAACTCTTTCATTTGCTCTGTTGCGCATACTCCCAGTAGAAAATAGGCCTTCCGGTCATCTTTTGGCCATGCTTCCGGTGGGAATTCCAGCCCCGCACTTGCGCAAAAGCGCTCCAACCGTGTCAGCAATTCGTGTTCATTGACGCGATGGGTGGTTGTGGCGGCTGCTTTCATTTCAAGCAATTCCATTGCTCACTCGTTGAATCGGGTTGCAATCCTCGTTGGGCTTGGCCACGGCGGGTCGGAGCCATTTCCTCCTCCAAGTTTCAATCGCCCTGGCGCGATTTTGTCTTGTTTCTATGCTGGTTTACGCTGCGAATCAACTGGGGAAAGCCCTAGACGACACCTAAGTGTGAGAGCCGCCAAGGCTTCCGGCAGGCAACACAATATCCTGTTGTGTATGCCATTCCGGTGATATCCTCAAGGTCCGCCTGAACCTATGCATTTCGCTTAGCGATCCCCCGTGATCGCCCGGAAAGGTCCCCCTATGGAATGCGCCCACGCGGACAGGTCTCGCCCTAGACTGCTCATCGCTGACGACCATGTAATCTTCACTCAGGCCTTAAAGGTCTACCTGGAGCCCAAGTACACGGTCGTGGGTGTTGTGCAGGATGGCCGTGCCTTAATCGAGGAATCTCTGAAACTGAAGCCCGACGTGATCATTGCAGACGTGTCCATGCCGGTCCTAAATGGACTCGACGCTTCGCGAAGAATCAAAGCGCAGATTCCCCACATGAAATTCATTTTCCTCACCATGCGCGACGATCCAAATCTCGCTGCCGCTGCGCTGGAGCTTGGACCGATTGGATTTATCCTCAAGCACTCCGCAGGCACGGAACTCCTGGAAGCGATTGATCGGGTTCTTCGCGGAGAATCCTATTTGACACGCAAGATGCGCGCGGAGGATTGGGTAACTTCAAAGGCGCGTGCGCGGCAGTTCGGCAAGGAGTTGACTCCGCGCCAGAAAGACATCGTTCAACTCTTCGGCGAGGGAAAGGCCATCAAACAGATCGCGGATGTGCTCAACCTGAGCGAAAAAACGGTGGAATTCCACAAACATCGCATCATGGAGTCCTTTAATCTCAAGAACAATGCCGAATTGATTCTGTTCGCGCTAAAACAGGGCCTCATCTCCCTTGACCCTGAGTTCCCGGAACCCGGACAAGCCGCAGGCGCGCACAGATAACCCCGCAAGAATTCTTGGCTTCTGCTACTAGGGATTCTCCTAGTAGCGCTGCTACTTTGCGGTTGCTAGTGTCCGACCTCAGGGATACTTAGCCCGTACCTCCTGCATTTGTAGCGAATAGCTGGTTGACTTGGACGGAGGCGAACCTTGATTCGCCCGCGCGTTTTCTTAGCCGATGACCACCCTGACTTCTTGAAACTGGAAATGGCTCTTTTGCAGCCGCATTTTGATCTTGTCGGCACGGCTGCTGATGGCGCTTCCGTGGTGTCGGAAGTACTTCGACTGCAGCCAGACATCGTTGTTGTTGATATCACCATGCCGAAAATGACCGGGATCGACGCGGTCCGCAACCTTGTGCAGTCTGGCTCAACCGCCAGGTTTGTTTTCCTTACCATTCATTCCAGCGGCGACTACGTGGAGGCTTGTCTGGGAAAAAACGCTCGCGGATTCGTCAGCAAATCTCACATGAAGGCTCACTTGATTCCCGCTATCTATGCGGTGCTCGATGGCGTGCCCTACGTGGCCGCTTCCTCTCCGGCGTGATTCCGCGTATTCCTTCCGCGCATCGCAAAGCCGCTTAGGGGTTTCCCTAGTTGTCACTTTTACTAAATCGGCTTAAATGAACTCCCATAGCAGGGTTTAGCCCGCCAACTCGAACGCAAAGGCGCGCTACCTGTTTCGCGGAGAAGCGAGTGTATGGTCCGAACCAGCATGCCCAGAACCGTTAGCGGTTTCGAACGCCTGCTGCTCTGCTCCGGATTCTTGTTGCTTCTGATGTTTGCTTTCGCACACCTGTTTGACGCCATTTACTCCCATGCGGCCTTGCGCGCTTTCTGGCATTCGCAATCTGCTTCCTCTCGCGTGTCCGCCGATGCGTCTCGCCGCAATCTCGCAATCCCTGATTTTCGCTTCTGGTCGCAAAAGCGTGTCGAAGCTTATCAATCCAGCCTGCTCGGCCCGGTGCGGGCTCCTTTGGGCGTCCTTAGGATCCCCGCGATCGACCTCGAAGTCCCCGTGCTGGAGGGCACGGACGACCTTACCCTCAATCGTGCCGTCGGGCACATTGAGGGCACGCCGAAACCTTCCTCTGGCGAAACCGGCAATGTTGGGATCGCTGGACACCGCGATGGATTCTTCCGGGCACTCAACGACATTCACCTCGGAGACACCATCGATCTGATTGCTGAAAATGGGAATTCCCGCTATGCGGTGGACGAGATCCTCATTGTTCCGCCCGACGACGTGTCTGTTTTGGCGCCGAGATCGAAGCCTGCCCTTACTCTTGTGACTTGTTATCCATTTTATTTTGTCGGCAGTGCACCGCTGCGCTACGTCGTTCACGCAACCGTCGAGGATTCAAACAGTCTTGCGGATTCCGGGCGGTCACGCTCTCCGGCTGAGGAGCATGGCGCTGAGAGTTTGCAGTGAAGTCGGCTCCCGGCACTTGGGTGCGCATTCGAGAAAATTCAGTTCAAATTACAGTGGAGGATCACAAATGAAGTCATGCAATCGCATCAAGATCCAGATCGCGTTGGCGTTCGGGATACTCTGTTTCGTTTTTGCCGGGCACTCTCTCGCTCAAGTCCAAACGCAGCAGACCACGACATCCGGGATGGCCACCAAGGACGTCACCGTGGAGCGCGGCGAAGTGGTACTCGTCGAGGGCAATGACCTGATCGTCAAAATGGAAGACGGCAGCTTCCGTCATATTTCCAATGTGCCGGAAAGCGCCAAGGTCACTGTAGACGGCAGGCAGCTCGGCATTCACGACTTGAAGCCGGGTATGAAACTCCAGCGCACCATTACCGTCACCACCACGCCGCAGACAGTCACCACAGTGCAGACTGTTACCGGCAAGGTCTGGCACGTGAATCCGCCGCTTTCGGTCATTCTCACCCTGGAAGATGGCACGAACCAGTCGTTTAAAATTCCCAAGGGTCAAAAGTTTGATGTGAATGGCGAAATGGTCGACGCTTTTGGTTTAAAAAAGGGAATGATGGTCACTGCCACTAAAATTGTAGAAGTACCAGAGACCGTCGTGGCCCATCAGCGGAAAGTAACGGGAACCATGCCCCCGCCTCCACAGGCCCCGCCGGCCGATGTGCCAATCCTTGTGGCCACGGCAGAACCGGTGCCGGCACCGGCTGCTGCGCCTCAAACTTCCACTCCGACGACTCTTCCGAAGACAGCCAGCAAATTGCCCTTGATCGGGTTGCTTGGCTTTCTCTTCATTTTCGGCTCGCTCGCCATCAAATTCCTTCGCACAAACTTGGGACTCTAAGAAACTCACACCGGGGAGGAATCGTGCGCGGTCGATTCCTCCTCGCCCTTCACGCCCGCACATATGGTGACCCGAGGAATTCCAACGATGATGGATAAAAGGCTTAGCGGTAAGTTTTTCAGAAATCTTTCCCGAAATGCAGTCGCCATGCTGTGCACTCTTTTGCTCGTGCAGATTGACGTGCTACCTGCGGCTCAGTCAAAGGAGCCGCAAGCCCCTGCCGCTTCGGACCAGCAGGAACCGGCGGCAAAGATTCCCCCCGATCAACTCGACTCGCTTGTCGCACCCATCGCGTTATATCCCGATCCTATGCTCGCACAGGTGCTCGCGGCCTCAACGTATCCCCTGGAAATAATTCAGCTCCAGCAATGGCTGGAGAAAAACAAAACATTGAAAGATAAGGCCCTCGCCGACGCCGTGCAGAAACAGTCCTGGGATCCCAGCGTGCAAGGGCTGGCGGCAATGCCGGACCTGGTCAAGCGTCTGGCGAATGATATCCAGTGGACGACGGATCTGGGAAACGCTTTTCTGGCCCAGCAATCGGAAGTGATGGACGCCGTCCAGCGTATGCGGAAGAAAGCCCAGGATTCCGGCAACTTGAAATCCACGGAACAGCAGAAAGTGGAAACAAAAGTTGTGGAGTCGAAACAGGTCATCGTCGTTCAGCAAGCCAATCCAGAAGTTGTTTACGTCCCAACCTACAATCCCACGGTGGTCTACGGCGCTCCTATCTATCCCTATCCTCCGATTTACTATCCCCCACCGGGATATTACGCGGCCGGTGTGGCGATTTCTTTCGGAGTTGGCCTAGCCATGGGCGCTGCTTGGGGCGGAGGTTGGGGATATGGCTGCGGTTGGGGCGGCAACAACGACATCACGATTAACAACAATAATAATTTCAATCGCAATTCCAATATCAACGGCGGCAACACGATAAATGGCGGCAATCGGCCGTCGAATCAACCCAGTCGGGGCGGCGCCGGCGGCTCGGGCGGTGGCAACTGGCAACACAATCCACAGCATCGTGGCGGCACTCCCTATGGCAATAAAGCCACGGCCCAGAAATATGGCGGCACCACGCGTGGTGCATCTGCCGCAGACCGTCAGGCCGGAGCGCGCCAGAATATTTCGCAGCAAGGGAATCGGGGACAAGCAAACACCCGCGATGCCTCCTCCCGCGGACAACAGGGTGGTGCCGGCGATCGCGGTTCGGGCGGCGGAAATCGTTCTTCGTCAGGCGCCGGTGGAGGAGATCGCGTCGGCGATCGAAGCGTGCCGTCTGGTTCCAATTCGAAGTCCGGGGGTAACGCGCTGGGTGGCAGTGGCAGTGCTGCGCGTGCAAGCAGTTCCCGTGGCAGTTCCAGTATGGGGTCTCGCGGAGGCGGTGGCGGCGGGCGCCGGAGGTAACGGAGCCATGAAGGAAAAACGGATGAACTCGCGATCAAATACGAAATTCCTGGGTATAGCACTGACGTTCTTACTTTTCTCCGGCCTAGCCCTGCTCATCCCGTTGGCCATTGTCTCCGGTCAACAAGACAGTGCGACGCAATTAACCTTTGCGTCTCCGGAAAAGGCCGCAGACGCTCTCATTCAGGCCTCCGAAACGTTCGATGTGCCGGCTTTGCTGAAAATTCTCGGTCCACACGGCGAAGATTTGGTCTCTTCCGAGGACCCCGTGCGCGACAAGAGCATTGCGGCTGACTTTGCTGCAAAGGCGCACGAGCATACTGCGATCGTCATTGACCCGAAGAACCCCAATCGCGCGACCTTGCTCGTGGGCAACGATAATTTTCCGCTGGCGATCCCCATCATGCACATAAGCGGCTCGTGGTACTTCGACACCAGGGCCGGCAAGCGGGAGATGCTTTACCGCCGTGTCGGCACCAACGAACTCGACGCCATCCAGGTCTGCCGCGGATTCGTGGATTCACAACAGGAATACGCGCTCACCAAGCATGATGACTCCGAAGTGAATCAGTACGCGCAACGTGTTATCAGCACACCGGGCAAACACGACGGCCTGGTCTGGCGAAACCCTGACGGCACCCTTGGCGGACCCATCGCCGAAAATATCGCGGACGCTTTGCAGCAGGGCTACACAGACAAAGCCAAACCCTATCACGGATACTTTTTCAAAATTCTGAAAGGGCAAGGCCCCGCCGCGCCTCTCGGCAAGATGAATTTTGTCGTCGAAGGCGCAATGATTGGCGGGTTCGCGCTTGCCGCGGCCCCCGCAGAATATCGAGTCACCGGAGTAAAAACCTTTATCGTTGGCTACGACGGCGTGGTTTACCAGAAAGATCTTGGTCCGGACACGCTCACCATCTTCAAAAACATGGACCTCTACAACCCGGATAAGTCGTGGACTCCCACAAACGACAGTTGGCCCCCCGACGCTTTCGACACGTCAGTATCCGCGCAAAACTGAAGCGCCAAGAAAATCTTTGTTCGCAGTAGTTACCGCTTCTCCGACGATGGATTACCCGCCGCTTCACCCGTTTAGAATAGATTTCGCTCTGTCATGCAAGATAGGCCGGGACTAGGACTGTAAGTTTCCTGTATGAAGCGGAACGGCGGAACTGCGTAAGGATTTGGTGCAATTGGAGATGGATTCTCAGCTAAGAGCTTTTATCTCAATGGGCCGCACATGGATTGCGGATTGCACGAACCCCACTGCTTCTCAGAAGCGTGAGTGTAACTCTCGCTTCTCCAGTCCCCTAAAACTGGTTCGCCCGGAGGCTCATAGTGTAAACAGGACGGAGGTCCCCAATGCAGAAGGCACTGAGTGCTTTCCCAATCTCGTTCGGTTCGATCTCCCGCCACGTATTGTTTCTTTGTTACCTGATCGCCTGCGCGTTCAGTATCCCCAGCGCTTGTTTCGCGGATGACGTGTTTGTGGGCAGCTTCAACGGAAGTAATTCCGGTATTTATGAGTACAGTACGGCCGGGGCGTTCATCGGTTTGTTTGGACCTCCCGATAGCTTTCCACTTGGTGCCGCGTTCGATTCCAGCGGAAACTTCTTTGCTTCCGATTCCAACATAGACGCCATCCTGAAATTCAACGGCACAACGAGTACCTTTGCTTCGGTTAACGATGCGGCCGGCATTGCGTTTGGGCCCACGGGCAACCTGTTCGTGGTTGGCTCCGGCTCGCCAGGCTTGGTGACAGTGCTCAACGGCACCACTGGCACGGTTGTGACTACCAGCGATGCTGGCGGTGCGCTGATGGATCCGGAAGGAGCCACGCGCGGGCCGGATGGAAACATCTATGTCGCCGGTGGCGACGCCAAGGATGTCATGGAGTTCAACGGAACCACAGGCGCTTTCATCAAGGAGTTCGTGGCCGGTGGAAGCGGCGGACTTGCAAGCGCTCGCGGAGTTGCTTTCGGTCCGGACGGCAATTTATATGTCACCAGTTTCGCCTCCGGACAAGTCCTGGAATATAACGGCACGACAGGAGCTTTCATCGCTTCATTTGCGCAGGCAACCGGTTCGTGTAGCGGCCTGAGTCTCCCGCGGGGATTAACTTTCGGTCCTGACGGCAATCTTTACGTGAGCAGCTACGGTTCAGGCGACGTAATGGAATTCAACGGCAGCACCGGGGCGTGCGTCAGCAACTTCATACCGGCTGGCACAGGCGGGCTTGACGGTCCAACCTTCGTGCTTTTTGGCGAACCGGGCGGCGGGACAACGGTGCCCGAGCCTTCTTCGTTCGCATTGGCAGCCTTCGGATTAACGGCCCTCGCCGGACTGAAGAAAATGCTGGTAGCGCAATGACGATTCTTCATGCGGAAGCAGTAGGGCGCGGGGCGAGGGGTGCTCCTCCCCGCCCCGCTGTTTACAGGCTTACACCGAACTGGGTGATTTCTCAACGCTTGCTAAGAGGAAAGGCCCAAAGTCTGAAAACTGCCATAGTTCTGGAAGAAAGAATGCGCAAATAGCGCCCTGCACACTCTTCTGAACTCGGACCATAGAGGAAGAAAAACGAGGAATGCCATTGCTCCTCGAAAGAAGGACGCAATCCAGAAAATCAAGGCTGCACCGGGGGTAATCAGGAGAAAGCGCCGAAACATAACCGCCTCCTATCTGGGTGAGCTAACCGAAGAACGCAACGCGTAGTTTATACCAAATACGAGCCCTGAGTACGCTCGATCGATTTCCTTAGGCGGCATGAGGCGCCTGCATGGTTCCAGGTGGGAGGCCGAAGACAGGCAATCCGTTTAGTGACCCACGGCTAAGACTCTCGACTAGTAGCTGCATTACACGGTATTAGATGGCGTGGGGGCCATTCCGCTCATCGCCGTTTGACCACTCCTTCAAAGTTGGCCTATGTTGCCCACGCGTACAGAAGGCGGGCCGCCAAATTGCGACTGCGCCGGCTTTAGTTTGGCGATAGGAGTTTTCCGGTGGTGCCACACAGTCAAGGGATTCTATAGAGGAGAAAGATCATGCGAACCTGGTTGTCTATCATTGGCTTACTTTTCCTGACCGCCGCTACCCAGACGGCCGTGAGGGCTGACACGATTACTTACGACGCCGTTCTTAACGGTGCTTCGGTGGCCACACCTACCAACTCGCCCGGCAAGGGTTTTGCGATCGTGACGATCAACACGCTGTTCCAGACGATAGAAGTGAACGTCACGTTCAGCGGGTTGGAGTCTGCGGATACCGCATCTCACATACACTGTTGCACTTCGCTGCCGGGAACAGGAAACGCCGGTGTGGCGACCACAACACCTACGTTCGCGGGATTTCCTTCCGGCGTGACTTCGGGTCAATACGACCAAATTTTCGACCTGACCGCCTCAAGTACCTACAACCCAGCTTTCGTCACTGCCGAAGGTAGCGTAGGAAGCGCCGAGGCCGCGCTCTTGGCCGGACTCGCGGCCGGCGAAGCGTACCTGAACATTCACACAACGCTGTTTCCAGGAGGCGAGATTAGCGGCTTCCTGACGGTCCCTGCGTCTGTGCCTGCGCCTGAGCCGTCGAGTCTGTTGCTGCTTGGAGCGGCATTTCTGGGACCGGTGATCATGGTGCACGGCAAGATCTTGCTGAACGGGCCTTGCCGGTAAACCTCTAAGGAATATTTCGAGTACGGTAATTACCCCGGCACGCGGACGAAGATGTGACGTGGCGAAACTTGGCAATTCGCTATACTCCGCAGAGGGGGTCTGGTGAAAAAGTTCGCGAGCGCGCTGATGTTACTGCTGGTGGCAACAGGCTATGCCATCGCAAAGGAGTGGCAGCAGGCTACGATTATCGGTGTCTCGGATACGACGGTCACGAGTCCCATGATGCGCGAACCTAAAGTCGTGATGCACTATACTGTGCTGACCACGGACTGGACGCTGTTCCTGGATTACACTTATCACAAGCCGACAAAATCGGACGAGCCAGACGTTCCCGGCAAAAATAGCCCGCCAAGCGTTCCCGTTGGGGAGCCCACGAAAATCTCCATTTCAGGGCATCACGCCTACCTGGTCGATGCCAGCGGCAAAGAAGTGAAGCTGGACATCAAAAAGAAAACCAAGAATTAGCTGAGCGCTCGTTCATTCGCCTGCCCCCTCCTGCTGTACTCGGTAATCTTCTTCCTTGATGAAAAAATCGACTGTCGAAAAAAACAGGATGTGCGCTTCTGGGGCCACTCGAAATTCCAGAAGTTTAAGACAAACGAGCGGAGCGCCGTGCTCTGCACGCGCACAATTTGTCTACCAACTTTCCTGTATATAAGTCGTAGCAGCGCAGACAGGGAATTCCGATTTTCACAAATGCTACCATAATTTAAAAGGCTCTTAATTGTAAGCTTACGTCGCAGGGACATCGTCTCCGCCAACTTGCTCAACAAAAAGATTTTATTTTTCGTTCAATTCCTGGGCCGCCTGGCACCTCGATTGCCATGCGAATTAGAGAGCTGTCGTGCGTTGCTGGTCTGATCCCGATCCGGGCCAGCCGCCGTCACTCGTTATGGAGACAGTTTGTTTAAAAGGTCTGGAGTTTAAGACCACTCGCGCTAGACGCCTTCCAGACCAAAACTAAATCTCGCCTGGGGGATCGAATGAAGAAAATGTCGCTGGGTACCGCTCTATTCGAACGATCCGCAGTTCGCGTAGTTTTGCTGTGCATTCTAATTACAGGATTGGGTTGGTCCGCGCACGCGCAATCCACGGCCACTTTGCAGGGAACGGTCAGCGATCCAACCGGGGCTGCCGTGCCAGGTGCGAAGGTTACCGTTACCAATCAGGGGACCAACGTACATCTGGAAACCAGCAGTGACAGCGCCGGGGCTTACCTTTTTTCATCTCTCCCCATTGGACTCTACAAACTGGAAGTTTCCGGCTCCGGTTTTCAGACCATTACTTTCACCGGTTTGAAACTGGATGTGGCATCCACCGTCACCAGGAATGTTCAGTTGAAGCTTGGAGAGACCACGCAAACGGTTGAAGTAAACGGCGGCGCGCCGCTGGTGGAAACCAGCAGTAACACGATGGGTCAGGTGCTCAACGACAAGTATGTACAACAGATTCCTTTGAACGGCAGACACTTCACGGATTTGAGCCTTTTGACTCCTGGAACAATCACTCCTCCCGCGAACGGATTTCTTTCCTTCCCGCTGCGCGGCCAGGGCTCCTTTGGCATCAACACGGCCGGGCAGCGAGAAGACACCACGAACTGGCTGGTGAACGGCATCAATCTGAACGACCTGGTTCAGAACCAGATCACGTTTCAGCCTCCGATTGACACTCTGGCGGAATATCGCATCGACAATTCTTCATTCCCAGCGCAATACGGCCGCAATTCCAGCGCGATCGTGAATCTGGCAACGCGCTCGGGAACCAATGATATTCACGGGGAATTATTCGAATTTTTTCGCAACAATGCCCTGGACGCGCGCAATTTTTTCAATCCCGGCACGAACTCCAGCGGGGCTTTTCTTCCCCAAGCGCCTTTCAATCGCAACGATTTCGGTTTCGACGTGGGCGGCCCAATCATCAAGAACAAGCTTTTCTTCTTTTTGGCATATGAAGGGCTCCGGCAGCATCAAAGCATCAGCTTGTCTACACCAGTTCCCAGCGTGGATGACCGAACGACCGCTTCGGCGCCTGCGATCGTCAGCCTGCTCGGGCTGATTCCCGCGGCCAACCTGGTGGGCACAGGAAATCCCGCCGATCCGAATACGTTCAACTTGTTCAGCGGCGGCGTGGTTGCGAATGTCTCGCTGGATCAAGGTTCCGCCGACATTGACTACGAGCTCAGCGCGAACGACCGGCTGCACGGTTATTACGTTGTGCAAAAGGATTTGCGTGAGGAACCCACCGCCGGAGGAGCCATCGGCGCAAACCTGCCCGGGTACGGAGATACGCGTGATGGTTTCCGGCAATTGATGACGTTCAGCGAAGACCACACCTTTTCACCATCGATCAGCAACACGGTGCGCCTGGGCTTCAATCGCATTCACCTGACCTTCACTCCCAACGCGCTACTGAACCCCGCGGATTTCAATATGATTCTGCCGGAAGGTTCTCCGGTCTCTTCGGGGCTGCCCTTTATCAACGTTGGCGGCACGATTGGATTTGGTGGGCCGCTTGCAGAACCTCAAGGCCGCGGCGACACGACCGTGGTGCTAAACGACGACCTGAGTTGGCTTAAGGGGCGTCACACCATCACGTTTGGCGCGGAGCTTCGGCGCGGTTATAACAACAACATTGCCCTCAACGTTGGAAGCCTCACCTATCCTTCATTGGCCAGCTTTCTCGCGGACGGCGCCAGCACTTTCACCGTGCAAATTGGCTCCGGCAACGACAAGATCCTGCAGCCTTCCTATGATTTTTTCGCGCAGGATAGTTTCAAGTTGAGGACCAATTTGACGCTCAACTTCGGTTTGCGCTATGCGTGGAATGCAACTCCTTCGGAATCCCAAGGACGATTCACCAATTTCGATCCCGTCACCGGGACTCTGGTGTCCTCGCCTCAGCCTTACCAACAAAGCAACACCAACTTTCAACCGCGCGTTGGTTTCGCTTGGGATCCTTTCAACGACGGCAAGACCTCCGTTCGCGGCGGTTACGCCATCATGACCCAGGCGCCGACCACGAATATTGTGTCGCCATTGAGCAGCAACCCGCTTTTTGCGATTCCCGTTGCGGTAAGCTCCGCGACCAATTCCATCACCGCGGAGGATCCCGCGGCGACGGTGGCCGGCACGAGCCTTGGCCCCACGGCAATCAATACCGGCTTTAAAAACGCCTACGCGCAGGACTGGAATTTGTCTGTCCAGCGGCAGCTCACTGCGGACCTTGGCGTGGAAGTGGCATACGTTGGCGTGAAGGGCACGCACCTGCAGCTTACCCAAAACGTCAATCAGCCCTTTGTTACCGATGGATTCTATGGCACAACGCGGCCATTTCCGCTTCTGCCCGACACCAGCCCCGTTCTACCCTCACAATGCCAGTCACCGTTTCCCAACTGCTCACTTTCGACGATCAATCAAATCAACAGTGGCGGGAATTCCAACTACAATGCCCTCTGGGTCACGGTGAACAAGCATCTCTCCCAGGGATTTCAGTTACTGGGTACTTACATGTATTCGAAATCGCTGGACTACAACTCATTGTCCACCGGCGAAACCTACATCCTCCAGAACGCTTATAATCCCCGAGGCGACTATGGACCTTCGGAATTTGACGTGCGCAATCGCGTGGCCATCAGCGGCTTCTACCAGTTTCCGTTTAAAGGGAATCGTCTGGTGAGCGGTTGGCAGGTGGGCGCGATCTTCCAGGCGCAGAGCGGTAGCCCGTTGAATCCCACACTGGCTATTGGCCCGGGGCCGGGAATTTCCTTGACGGTGCGGCCGGATAGCCTGGGACCCATTCATACCACGGGAAATCCGTCGCAATATTTTGCCAACGCCGTTCTGTGCCAGAACTTCAATGGAGCCGTGCAAGGAGCTGCCCCGGTGATTCCGGATTGCGCCGCGACCCCGGCCGCAACGCTTGCCGTCCCATGCGTTTTCAGTGCCACACCGACAACGCCCGGCGGGAAGAGCTATCCCGTTGTCCCGGGCAGTTGCCAGTCAGGTACGCTTGGCCGCGATGCCATCACAGGGCCGGGCTTCATCAACACGGATTTTTCCGTAACCAAGGACACGAAGATTGTCGAACGCCTCAACCTGCAATTCCGGACAGAGATGTTCGACGTGTTTAACCACCCGAATTTCGGCAACCCGGTTCTGACGGCAACGAGCGGCTCATTTGGGAAAATCACCAGCACGCGATTCCCGACCGGCGATTTCGGCTCGGCAAGACAGATCCAGTTTTCCCTGCTGCTGCAGTTCTAACCGACAATCCCAGGTCAGCTCACGAGAGGGCAGACGCCAGTCTGCCCTCATTTTTTACTCTTATTCCCGCCAGTGCAGAGTGCATACCGCTCCTCCACTTACTCGCCACGCCCCGTAATTTCCATTACAATTTCCCGCGATTCGCAGGAGGCATGCCTATGCCACGACTCTTACGCCGCACATTTCTGTGCTTGGGCGCGCTTGCACTGGTTGGTGCCGCTTGGGCGCAATCCGGTGCGAACGCCGCGCAACTTTATTTCGTGCTCCTGAAACGCCCTCCGAATGTGCCGCAACTCAGTAAAGAGGAGGGAGAGAAGCTGCAGGAAGCACACTTGGCCAACATCCGGAAACTAGCTGGCGAACACAAACTGCTGGCCGCCGGGCCGTTCCTGGATAACACGGCGCTGCGGGGAATTTTCGTGTTCCGCGCGGAGTCGCAGGAGCAGGTGCAGGAGTGGGTGAAGACCGACCCGATGGTCAAGGCCAATCACCTGGCGATGGAAGTGTACGGTCCATGGCAGGCCGACCAAAATTTGATTCACGATCCGGGCGCGACACAGAAAATGGAGCAGTACACTCTGGTTCTGCTGAAGCAGGGAGAAAAGTGGAATCCCAACGCGCCAGATCTTGCCGGCGTGATGAAACGCCAGGAAACTTTCAGCAAGGAACTAATAGCGAAGGGAAGCCTGGCGATTGGCGGTTTATTCCCGGCGAGCGCCCCGGGAGGCCTGCGAGGCGTTGCGATTTATCGCGTGAGCGCGGACGAGGCGTCCAAGTTGGCGAACGAAGACCCGCTCGTCACTTCGGAGTTGATTAAGCCGGAGGTACATCCGTGGATCTCCGGTAGTGGCGTTCTGTCCCCAGGTCAACCCTTCGAAATGCCGCATTGATTCGCGCGCGCTGCTATCGCCGCCAATGTTGCGGGAACTCCACGTACGATCCATCCAGCGCAGCAATGGATGGGCAACCCAGTAAGCGGAGCGTGCGGTCCACGTCCGCGCGCAAAATTTCCAGAGCGCGCACCACTCCGGGATATCCCGCCGCAGCCAGACCGTATGCATACGCGCGTCCGATCAACACCGCTTTTGCACCCAGGCAGATGGCTTTCGCGATATCGCTGCCGCGCCGGATGCCACCATCCATCAGCACTTCGATGCGGCCATTCACCGTGGCCACCACTTCGGGCAGCGCGCGGATCGCGGGATAGACGGAATCAAGCTGCCGCCCGCCATGATTAGAAACGATTACGCCTGCTACTCCTTCATCAATGGCGCGCCGAGCATCTTCGCCGGTCAGCAAGCCCTTCACCAGAATGGGGCCGTCCCACACTTTGCGAATCCATTTCAGATCGTCCCAACTGACGGCCGCATCCACCAGCGCGGAGGAGACGTCCAGCAATTTCATAGGCCCTTTGCCGGGAATCACAATATTTTCGAGTTGGGGAGTGCCGCCATCGGCCAAAAATCCCACAAGCCATCCCGGATGCGCCAGAATTTCCGGCAAATACGGAAGCTTGGCGAACACAGAACCACCGAGCAGTGCCGCCATTCCATTGCGCGGGTCGCGTTCGCGCATGCCGGCGACCGGGGTGTCCACGGTGAGCACCAGCGCGGAAAAGCCGGCACGCTTGGCACGCTCAATTCCGCTTTCGGCGGCGGCGCGTCCGCCCAGCAGATAAAGTTGATACCACGCGGGCCCTTTCGTGGAGGTTTTCACGTCCTCCAGTTTGTGCGCGGAAATCGTAGAGAGCGTGTAGGCAGTCCCAATTTCCCCAGCGGCTTGCGCGGCGGCCAATTCTCCCCGTGGGTGCATCATTCGACTGTAACCCACCGGCGCCAGCACGCCCGGGAACGCCAAATCGTGCCCAACCACGCGAACCCGAAAATCGCAGTCCGCGAAGGCCACCGCAGAGCGCGGCCGGAACAAGATGTCATTGAATGCGCGCGGATTTTCCCGCAGCGTGCTTTCGTCATCGGCGCCGCCGTCCAGGTAATCGAAGACGGCACGCGGCAGGCGGCGCTGCGCCAGACGGCGCAAATCTTCGATATTCACCACGCGGGGAGACGCCAACGCATTCGGACCAGGAGCCATGAGCAATACTCTATGAACAAAGGGCTTGTGGACGCAACGCAGAATTAGGGTGTGCCAAATTTCACAGATGAAACCTGGGTGTGACTGGTGTCACAGCGCGATGTGACGGGACTGGATAATCTGATTCGTGAGGGCAATCATGGCATCCCTTCCAGATCCTCTGCCGCAGGCAAGCAACCCAATCACCGCGGGGGTATTGCACGCGGTTCCCGCAAAGCCGAAAAAAAAGTTCGTGCGCCGGACCACAGTCGACCGGTCGGCGGTTTACCGGCACAGCTTCCAGGGCACTTTTTTGGTGCTGAATCTTTGGATGGGCGCGCGATTTTATTTCTGGGTGCGGCAGTTGGAACTCGGCGCCGGCACGCCACAGTCGGGCCGTCCTGCGGGAGTGGAGGGCTGGCTGCCCATCGCGGGGTTGATGAACCTGAAATACTGGCTGCTGAGCGGAGAAATTCCGCGCGTACACCCGGCCGCGATGTTCCTGCTGTTGACGTTCCTCGCGATCGCGTTTTTATTTCGCAAAGCGTTCTGCAGCTGGCTTTGCCCCATTGGCACGTTTTCCGAATATTTGTGGCGCGCGGGCAAGAGGCTGTTTGGCGGCACTTTCACTTTGCCGCGCTGGCTGGAACTGCCGCTGCGCGGCCTTAAGTATCTTTTGCTGGGGTTTTTTGTGTGGGCCATTTCCAGCATGTCCGCGATGGGCATCCGGGACTTTATGCAAAGCCCTTACGGCTTGATCGCCGACGTGAAAATGTTGAATTTCTTTCGGCACATCGGCGAAACCGGGCTGGCGATTCTCGGCGTGATCGTTGCGGCTTCGGTGTTTGTGCCGAACTTCTGGTGCCGCTTCCTGTGCCCCTATGGCGCGCTGCTGGGGCTTACCGCGTGGCTCAGTCCCATGAAGATCCGCCGCAATACGGCGAATTGCGTGGATTGCGGCAAGTGCACTAAGGCCTGCCCGGCGTCGCTGCCCGTGGCCAAGCTGGTAAAGATTCAGTCCGTGGAGTGCACCGGCTGCCTGGAATGCGTAGCAGTCTGCCCCGTGGAGAACGCCCTGAGTATGAGCCTGCCGCAGATTCTGGCGCCCCGGAAACGCCAACTGGCGCTGCCTCCGTGGGCCATGGCTGCAGGCATTGCAGTGTTGTTCCTTGGTGTCGCTGGATTTGCGAAGGCCACTGGGCACTGGAATTCCTCGATTCCGAACTCCGTTTATGAGCGCCTGGTGCCGAACGCGGACCAAGCCGCGCATCCCATGCCCTGACAATCCGCTCAGAATAAAATAGCCCAACGCCAAGTACGAAAAGCGCGAAGAAAGCAGGAACGAACGATGAACCTGGAGACCATGACCAAACCTGGAAACCTGCCTTCGGCGGAAGCCATTGCCGCAGCGGCTCTGTTGCAATATCAGGCTGGCGCGGTAGTCAGCCGAATCGTGCTGAAGTATGCTGCCGGTTCGGTGACGGTCTTCGCATTCGACCAAGGCCAAGGACTCACCGAACACACGTCGCCCTTCGACGCCCTGGCGTTTGTGCTGGAAGGGGAAGTGGAAATTCGCGTTGCGGGTAAGCCAATTGCGGCGAAGGCAGGAGATCTGATTTGGATGCCGGCGAACCAGCCGCACGGCTTAACGGCAAAGACTCAGTTCAAAATGATGCTAACGATGCTGCGGGGCTGAGCGCGGATCTTTCAGCTGAAATCAAACGACATGTATTGCAAAAGGGAAGGCGGTGCTGCTCGCCTTGGGGGAACAAGCAGGCGCCGCCTTGGTCAGAGATGCGGATCCCAGAAAATGGGATTCCGCTCCATGGGACGTGTTGCAAACTCAACCACGCACGGTAAGGACCGGGCAGGTGGCCTTGGAAACCACGTTATACGCAACGGTCATCGGGGCATGGCCAGCCAAAGTATTGCGAGCCTTGGCGCCCATAACGATTAAATCGGCTTTGGAATCACGCGCAACGTTCAGGATTTCTTCCACGGCGGCTCCGAATGTGGCGCGAAACTCCGGCTTGCACCAGTTCTCGCTGCCTTCGGGCAGCAGCTTCTGCAGCCGCACCACGTTGATTTCCCGCATGCGTGCAACACTTTCTTCGGTATAAGCGGTGGCGCTTTCGATCACGTGCAGCAACGTCAGCGTGGCATTGTGTTCCTGAGCCAGGGAAAACGCGTGAGCGGCTGCTTTTTCCGCCCCAGGGCCAAAGTCCGTTGCAAACAGGATGTGATTCAGTTCGACTTCTTTTTTCTGTTCGTTCGGCACTGCGGGGCCAACGGTCAGGACCGCGCAATCGGCCTTGCGGAAAATCTCTTCGGCAATCGAGCCGATGAGCAGCTTCTGAACTTTTCCCCGGCCGTGCGTGCCGGTGACCACCAGGTCGATTTCATGCTTGGCGATCATTTGCTCCAGCGTGAGCCAGACGTTGCCTTCTTCCATCAGCACTTCGTGGGGAACTCCGCGAAGCTTGCCGGAAATGAGTATGTCTGTGACTCCTTCCTCGGCGGCTTGGCGGACTTTTTCGTATGTGGCTTGCGCAAGTTGCGGTTCCGCGAACTGAAAGGGATCCGGGGTAATAACATGCGCGAGATAGATGCGCGCATCATAGCGGCGCGCCAGCGCGAGTGCGTACTCGAGGGCGCGATCGGAAACTTCGGAGAAATCCGTGGTGACCAGGATCTTGCTGATCGCAACGCGGTTGACGGCTGCCTTTTTGGTTTGCTCCTTGGGATCCATGATTTGCGGCATAACATCCTCCTCAGACACTACGGTTCCCCCCAGGCGGCGGAGAAGTTTCCGGATCTGCAATCCAGGTCTGAATAGGAAAGGAGCAACTGGTGTTCCACGACGAGCAACATCAGTGATTGAGAATAAGCAAGTTAGGGCGAGTTCTCGATAATAAACGTAAGGAATGAGCCAACTCCCACAGAACTGTGCGCCGAATGACGTGAAAGTGAGTGAAAATAATGGCTTGAGAAAGTTCAGGATATTGGGTGGGAATGTCTGGGAGGAAAAAACGAGGGCAGCGGCCAGTTAATTCATGAGCCCGATCATCGGGTGTTCGCAGGCCGTTACACGCTGCGTTGGAACTGGCCGCTGCCAAACTTTTCGAAACTTTTTTTGTGGGCGCCCCTTTCTCGGCGTATCCATTCGAGCCTTCACCGCCAGCCCGAACGCCGAGAAAGGAACGCCCACCGCACAGCCATTCGACAATCGCTCCATTGCCTAATTGCTGGGCAAACTGGAAGAATGCATCTGAAGTTCCGTTCCGAAGATTTTTCGTCAGTTCGTTAAGTGCCTGGAAACAAGAGTGTTATCGGGGTGAGAAAAAATCAAGGCAACGCGGGGATGTGCCATCTGGGGAATTTCACACTGACGCGTGTTTTCTCACCCATAGTGGGGCAGGCCGCGTCAGGGGTTCGTGGGGGCTGGAGGTTCCTCTTCTTCCGAATGGCTGAGACCGAATTTCTTCATCTTGTAGCGAAGGGCATCGCGGCTGATATTCAGCAGTTTGGCGGCTTTGATCTGATTGCCATGCGACTGGTGCAGCGCGAGTTCCACCAGCGCGTGCTCAATGTCCTCAAGCGAGGTGCCGCCTTCCGGGATCGAAAGCGGCGGTAAGCGGCGCTTTCCCGGCTCCAACGGAGTTTCCAAAGGGGCCGGAGCGGATTTGTCGGAGAGGACCGGCCCGCTGCGTCCACTGGCAACGCTGAAGGGCAGGTCATCCGGCTTCAGAAGATTGCCCTCTTCCAGGATCATGGCGCGCTCCAGCGCGTTCTTCAGCTCGCGGACATTTCCCGGCCAATCGTAATTCAAAAGCAAACGGCGCGTGTCTTCGGAAATGCCTTGCACGGACTTGCGGAACTTCTTGTTGTAGTGCGCCAGGAAAAAATCAACCAGGGGCAATACGTCTTCTTTGCGCTCGCGAAGTGACGGCAGAAAGATCGAAATGATGGCCAGGCGGTAGTACAAATCCTGGCGGAAACGTCCTTCGCGGACTTCACGCTCCAGATCGCGGTTGGAAGCGGCGATCACGCGCACTTCCACCTGAATGTCGCGAATGCCGCCAACGCGACGGATTACCTGATCTTCCAGGACGCGCAGCAGCTTGGCCTGCAGCAGTGGAGAAAGTTCGCCGATTTCATCGAGAAAGAGCGTGCCGCGATCGGCAACCTCGAACAGGCCCTTTTTCATGGCCTTGGCGTCGGTGAACGCGCCCTTTTCATGGCCGAAAAGTTCCGCTTCCATCAAGGTTTCCGGAATGGCCGAACAGTTGATGGCGACAAACGGGTGTTCGGAGCGATTGCTACGATAATGAATGGCTTTGGCGACCAGGTCCTTGCCCGTGCCGCTTTCGCCCTGCACCAGAATGGTGGTGGCTTCGCTGGCCGCCACCTTGTAGACGAATTTCATCAGCTCCGTGATTTTGCGTGAAACGCCGATGACGTCGTGATATCCGGCGCGGCGGCGCACTTCGCCGCGAAGCGACTCCACCTCAGTGCGAAGCTCGCCCGCGTCCAGCGCGTTTTGTAGCGTCACGCTGAGCTCATCGAAATTGATCGGTTTGCTGACGAAATCGTAGGCGCCCAGCCGGAGCGCGGCTTTCACATCGTCAAGCTGCGGATCGGCGGTCATCATAATCACGCTGCGGGTTTCGCCGCCGCCTTTAAGCTTGTCGAGTACCTCAATACCGCTCAAGTCGGGCAAGTGCACGTCGAGCAAAATGGCGTCGACTTGTTCCGTCTGCAGCAGGCGCAGGGCTTCTTCTCCCGAATCCGCCTCCAGGGAGAAGTAACCGAATTCCGTGCATTTTTGGGTGAGCGTCCAGCGGACAAGTTTGTCGTCGTCCACAATGAGGATTCGCTTTTGCGCCATTTTGGGAGTTTATCATCCCCCTGAAGGGCCTGCACTCTTCGCAGGCTCGGATTTGGAACGATTTATAGGGATGTGGATTCGGAACTGTGTGCCCAAGCCCGGGGTGCTCCTTGCTTCGATAGTTCCTCCGTGGGACTGAACGATGCCCCTGGCCAGCGAGAGACCAAGGCCCGTGCCTTCCTTTCGAGTGGTGAAAAAGGGCTTAAAAATTTTGGTAAGGGCTTCCGCGGAAATTCCCCTGCCGGTGTCTTTCACAACGATCAGCGCTTGCGCATCTTCCTGGGCAAGATTCACTTCCACTTTGCCCTCGCCGGAGATCGCCTGGATGCCATTGAGCAACAGGTTCAGGACAACCTGTTGGAGCAAGGCTGGATCGTGGTAAACCGGCGGCAGGGAAGTATTTGGAGAAAACAGAACCTGCACGGGTCGCGTGCGCACCTGCTGGCGAGCCAGCAGCACGGCTTGTTCGATGGTGGTGTTGAGATCAGCGGGATGAAAGGTAGGCGGCCGCGGCCGGGCATAGGAGAGCAGATCGTTGAGGATATTTTGAATGTGCAGGATTTCGTTTTGCACGTCGCCCAGCACGGCGCGGCTGGAGCTTTCCGCGGGAAGCTCCTTGCCCATCACATCCACCACTCCGGCGATGCCCGCGAGGGGATTGCGGATTTCATGAGCGAGCCCGGCAGCAAGTTCGCCGAGAGTGGCGAGATGTTCCGCGCGGCCCATATCGCGGCGATGAAGTTCCTCGATTTCGGCGCGATTGCGATCCAGTTGCTGGATCATTTCGTTGAACTGCCGGCCGAGCTGGCCAATATCGTCCTCGCGTTTGGCAAATTCCACGCGGGCTGTCAGGTCATCGTGTCGGACACGCGCGATCGTGCGCATCAGTTCTTCCAGCGGCTGCTCCACCAGCACCAACAGCACGGAGAGCAGTACGAAACATAAAATGACACCGCCAGCGAGCGCGGCCAACAAGATCCAGTGTGGGCCCGGAACCTCCTGGCGGTAGACAATCGCGGAAATCGCCGCGAGGCTGAGCACCAGCACGGCGATCATCGGGATGAGCACTTTCCATTGCCAGCGGATCCCGGTGGCCCATCGCACGATGGGGGGCAGATTCATGGGGCTATCACATCAGAGACGCGGCTGGCGCGCAAGTCATCCGGGCCCACTTCGCAAGCGGTCGGTGAAACGAGTAACATTCGTCACAGACTTCTCAGGAATTCTATAGGGATGCGGATTCTTCCCCTAAAATCGATTTGGGTTGCGATTGCGAGTGATTCGAAAGCGCGGGTGGTGCGGAGGATATTGTGGCGGCTCCCGAACAGTTTGACCTTTTAGTGATTGGATGTGGCCCCGCAGGCGAAAAGGCCGGCGCCCAGGCCGCATATTTCGGCAAGCGCGTGGCGGTGATCGAGCGGGCGGAAGCGGTGGGCGGAAGCTGCATCAACACCGGAACGGTGCCCAGCAAAACGCTGCGCGAATCGGCGCTTTATTTTTCAGGATTGAAGCAGCGCGGCCTTTATGGCATCGATTATTCCCTGAAAGAAAATCTGACGGTGCAGGATTTCATGCACCACGAGCGCGAAGTGGTGGAAATGGAGCGCTCGCGCATCCTGAAGAACCTGGAACTTCACAAAATTGATCTGGTGCGCGGGCAGGCGGCGTTTGAAGACTCGCACACCGTCGCCGTAACCGGGCCGGCGGGCACGCGAAGATTGTGCGGCGAAGTGATCCTGATTTCCACCGGGTCAAAACCGCACCGGCCCGCGGAAATTGCGTTCGACGATGTGCATACTTTCGATTCCGACACGTTTTTGCGGATGGCCCGCATCCCGAAGAGTCTGGCCGTGATTGGCGGCGGAGTGATCGGCTGCGAGTACGCCTCCATTTTTATGGCTTTGGGCGTGGACGTGACCCTGGTGGACGGGCGCGACCGTTTGCTGCCGTTTCTGGACGCGGAGATTTCCGACCGGTTGCGCGACCGTTTTGCTTCGCTGGGCATGCATTTCCTTTTTAATGGACGGCCGGTAAAGGCAGAGAACTCGTCGTCTGGTGTGCGGCTGACGATGAAGAGCGGGAAAACTCTGGAGACGGAGGCGGCGCTATTCGCCGCGGGGCGCCGCGCGGCCGTGGATGGTCTGGCGCTGGAAACGGCGGGGTTGGCACTGAACGACAAGGGTTACATCGCGGTGGATACTAACTATCGCACTGCGGTGCCGCATATTTACGCCGCCGGGGACGTGATTGGATTTCCGGCACTGGCGTCCACTTCGATGGAACAAGGGCGTGTCGCCGCTTGCCATGCCTTCGGCTTGAAATATAAGGAGCGCGTGGCGTCGCTGCTGCCCATGGGTATTTATACGATTCCGGAAATTTCCGCGGCTGGCGAGACGGAAGAATCCTGCAAAGAAAAGGGAATGGATTACTGCGTCGGCCGGGCGCGCTATGAGAACAATGCGCGCGGACATATCGTTGGCGACACGTCGGGACTGCTGAAGCTCATTTTTTCGCGTGCGGACAGGAAATTGCTTGGCGTCAGCATCATCGGCGAGTCGGCGACGGAGTTGATCCACATTGGCATGATGGTGCTGGATAATGGCCTTACGATTGACGAATTCATCGAGCAGGTCTTCAACTATCCGACGCTGTCGGAAATGTATAAATACGCGGCGTACGACGGTTTGGGGAATCTATCGGGGCACAAACTGCGCGAAGGATAGCGGTCGTGCCCGGCGGAGGCTTCGCCGCATCGAACGCCGGGGGGAATTCCGATGCCACTGGTACGAATTGATTTGCGGGCAGGGAAGAACGCGGAGTATCGCAAGGCGCTGGGGGATGGCGTGCATCGCGCGATGATCGAAGCGCTGGCGATTCCAGTGGACGACCGGTTTCAGGTGATTACCGAGCATCCGCCGGAGGGACTGGTATACGACCCGCAGTATCTGAGCATCCGCCGCTCGGACGACATTGTTTTTGTGCAAATCACGCTTAGCGCCGGGCGTAAGCCTCAACAGAAAAGAAAACTCTTCAAGCGCATGGCAGAGATTCTGGCCGAGTCGTCCGGACTGAAGCCCCAGGACCTGGTGATCAATCTGGTGGAAGTGGTTTGGGAGAACTGGTCGTTCGGCAACGGCGAAGCGCAATACATGGATTCCTGATTTTCCCCCGTGAAGTCACACCTCTGATGTAAATTCGAGCCATGCGATGGATTGGCGCGTTCGCGTTTTTGGTTTTAATTTCCGGTTGGAGTTTGCCGCGAGATCCTCGACAGCGGCCCGCCTCCCGTCTGCGCGAAAACGGCTTCGGCGGGCAGGCAGAGCCGGCAGCACCTCCGACTTTCGTTGGGTTTGACCGCAACGATTATCCTGGGGATGAGGCGTTGCCGGTGCTGCGGAAGTCGTTTGCATTTGCCGGTTACTGGCTCGGGCCTCCGCCGGGCGAGAAAACCAATTCCTGGGTCGGAAAGCGCGGCGCGCTCGATTCGCAAGGCTTTGGATACCTGCTTCTTTATCGTGGCAGGACATCGAGCGAAGTGTCCACAAACAAGATCGCGTCCGATGCCGGAGTTGCAGACGCAAAAGATGCTGCCGCAGCAGCTCGGCGCGAAGGTTTCTCCGAGGGTTCCGTGATCTTCCTGGATGAAGAGGAAGGCGGACGATATTTTCCCACGCAGCATTTGTATCTGCACACCTGGGCGGAGGAGTTGCAGAAGCAGCACCTCCGTCCAGGAATTTATTGCTCGGGAATCGTTGTGGACGAGGGCGAAGGCTCCGAAGTGATCACTTCCGACGACATTCGCGCGCACATTGGCGTTTCGGGCGTCGCCTTCTGGGTCTACAACGACGCTTGCCCCCCATCACCCGGATGCGCCGTTGCGAAAAATCCACCAACTCCATCGGCAAGCGGCGTCCCCTACGCGGCCGTTTGGCAATTTGTACGCTCGCCGCGGGAGAAAAAAGTGGCCCGGCACTGCGGCGGCTATGCCAGCGACGGAAATTGTTACGCGCCCGGAGACGCAAAGCACCAGTGGAATTTGGATATGAACGCGGCGACAACGGCGAATCCGTCCGCCCCGCGTTAAGAGAAGCGACGCTTCGCAATTCTCACGCAGTCACGCGAGTTGTCATTCTGAGCCTATCCGACGAGGATAGGCGAAGAATCTCAACCAACGATTTTGCACGAATTGTTTGTTGAGATCCTTCGGGCGCAAACTGCGCACCCTCAGGATGACAGGGTGTCTTAGTTTCGCGTCGTCAGAAAACTTCTTCTCTGCGTGAAGCCTCGTCCGCTAGAACGTGGGATTGCGGGGGAATTTGAAGTACGGCAGGCGCACGCCATCGATGAAGATTTGATCCGCGCGAATGGCTGTGGGCGCTTCGAATCCGGCCGAGCCGCCGGAAGTCACATAATCGTCCTGATCCACACCGTCACCGCTGATGCCCAGCCCGCCCACCAGCACGCCATTTTTGAAAAGTCCCACGCTGCCAGGAAAAAACACCACGCCACTTTTATTCACGTTCGGAGGGCCTGCCTGCGCGCCTTGCGTGCACGGGTTTGCCACATCCTGCAGAAATAAATTGTAGAAAGGCCCAGGTCCGGAACCGTCAATACCCGGCGGGAAAAGTGGCTGCGCGCCAAAGCTGATAGTGCGGCTGGTCAACGCCGTTCCCATGGGAATTCCGGGGAGATCGTTCGGAGAGCGGTTCGGCCCGTTGAAGTAAACCATGTTGCGCGCCTTACTGGCGGCCACGTCAATGCTGAACACAGTGGAATCCGCCATCCGGCGCAGGCCAATAATCGTTCCGTCCAGATCGGCAACGGCAATCGCCATCCGCGCGCTGGAATTCAGAGGCAAGCGAATTGCCGCACGCGTCATGTTCGCCGTGGTTTCGGCATTATTCAGAATTGTTTGCACATCGGAAACCGTGAGTCCTCCCACCGGACCGTTCGCAGGAGCAATGAGATCCCCTTCGGGGGGCTGCCCCGCGCTGGCGATCGGGTTGAACCCCGCGAGATACCCACCGTCCGCCGTTCCGGGATTGCTGCCGGCGGGACGCGCGGTCTGGGTCACGAAAGGCAGGGCGATGCCGCCAATGAAAACCGCGCCCGGATCAGGCAGGGGATTGGGAATGCCGAACCCACTGGATTCAGAGGCGGTGAACGCCGCAAATTCCGCGATGTCCTGCGAAACGCCGGCCACCCCGATGCCGCCGACAACCACTCCATTGAGAAAAATCGGCACGCCACCGGGATTCACGGCGTTCGGATCGCTGTCGTCCAGTTGCGATTTGCCGGTGATGACGCCAGGCCCGGTGCCGCCCAACAAAGCTGTGGAAGGATAAATCGTCTGGCCGGGCAGAAAATTGCTAGTCAGGGTGCAGCCGCGATTGGTGTTCTCGATGCCGTAAAGGTCCGCGGTTGGTGCGTTGGTGACGCCGGGCGGAAAATGGATGCCGCTGATGAAGCGGACCGTGCGTGACGAAAGCGGCGCCTGATCGTTGCTGAAATAAGCGCCAGTGCGCGCCAGAGCGACGGCAAGATCGTTCACGCCAACGGAAGCGCCGAAATTTCCGACGGCGGTCTGGCCAGAGGCGACTCCCGCTTTATCGTAGACGGCCAGCACAATTCCGCCGCGATCTACCACGGCGATGGCCATGGTTTCCGAGTCCACCGAAGCCGCCGCCGCTTGAATAATGTTGGCGACATCCGTCGCGCTCAGCGGGGGAACTCCCGGTAAGGGAGGCCTGGTGACCGTGCTGGGAGGGCTTCCTCCGCAGCCGAGCATCAGAAGGGTCAACACCGCGGCAATGGCGAGCGCAAAAAGCATCGCGAGCGCGAGTGTTTTGCGCCGGCGTTCGTAGGCACGCCCCGATTGCACGGGCTTGCGAAGAAGGTGTTCCATGGGCAGGGCTTCGAAGTTCATGGTACACGCCGCCGGGGAAAATGCAGGTGGATTCTACCGCGATTGCTTCGAACTGGTGACGCCTGATTCCGGTGGACGGGTGTTGCTGAATGTTCACGCTCCCGCGGGAAAAGGGTTGCGGGAAGAGCGCATTTTTGATTAGTTAACGCAGACTGCTGTTCATCGCAAGATCCGGTCCTGCGAAACAAATGATGGCCCGTTCATCGCCCAAGAAAAGATACCTCTTTGTCTGGCGAGCGGCCCTGTGCCTGCCGCTGGGGCTGGCTTTTGCCGGGGCAGCGCGGGGACAGCAGCAGACGTCTCCTCCGGTTCTTCCACAGGCATCCTCGGAGCAGCAATTGCGGCAAGCGGGGCCTCCGCGGCGAATTCCGCGCCAACAGGCGCTGACGACCGCGGCGTTTGATGGAACGGTGCGCGAACAAGGCGCAGGTCCCGAGGCGCGGCCACTTCCCGGGGCGCGAGTCACGCTGCGAAATTTGCAGACCGGCCAGGTGAATTCGGCATTGGCTGGAGGCGATGGCGTTTTTCGAATGCTGCTGCTTCTGCCGGGCAACTATGAATTTCGAGTGGAGGCCGACGGCCACGAGGCGCTCTCGATTGCATCCATTTCACTGAATGCGAATGAGGTCGTCACTCTGGAAATTCACCTGGCCGCGAATGGCGTAGCGGCGGCCGCTTCTCGCTTGCCGCGTCAGCCAGGACTTGGCCCGCCGTTGCCCGCGGAAGCTGGCGCAACCCCGGGCACCTATCGCGAATTTCGCCACCGGCTGGATTCCGATCCCAACTATATTCTGGAGCTCGCGCCGGAAGTTTTGCCGCCGGTCTCCGACGTATATAACGTGGTGCCCAATCGCTGGGCCTTGGAGCAGCCGGATTACCGGCGCTACGGCCCGACCGGCGAGTATCTCTACGTCAACCACCACTGGTACGATCCCTTCAATCGCAATCGTTTCAAAGGCGACGAGCCAATCTGGCCGGAAGTTTTCGGCCAACAGGTGTTTTTGAATTTCACCGCGTCGGAAACCACGTTCATGAATGGGCGCAGGGTTCCTTCGCCCAGCGACGTCAGCGCCGCGCAGCCCGGCAGTTCCGAGTTTTTCGGCCGTGGCGGCCAATTTTTCCTGGATCAGACTTTTCGGTTCACCGCGGACCTGTTTCACGGCGACGCTTCCTTCAAACCAGTGGACTGGCGCATCCGCGTCACCCCGGTGATCAGCCTGAATTACCTGAGCGTGCAGGAACTAGGAATCGTGGGGCCGGACGTGCGCGCGGGCACTACGCGTCTGGACTCCCATCTGGGATTCCAGGAAATGTTCGCGGAGGTAAAGATTCACGACCTGAGCCCGAATTACGATTTCGTTTCCGTCCGCGCGGGTATTCAGGAGTTCAACGCGGACTTTCGCGGGTTCCTGTTTGTGGACGAGCAGCCCGCGGTGCGTATCTTCGGTGACCTGAAAAGCGATCGCATTGAATACAACGCCGCATATTTCAATTTTCTTGAGAAAAACACTAACAGCGGACTGAACACGTTTAACCGGCGCGATCAGCAGGTGATTCTTGGCAACGTCTATATTCAGGACTTTTTCTTTCCCGGTTACACCGCGGAATTTATCGGTGCCTATAACAAAGACGATGGCGGCCTGCATTATGACGACAACGGCTTCCTGGTGCGCCCGGAGCCGGTGGGCAAAGTGATCAATCAAGGCGTGGGCGCGATCACGCATAGCATCCAGGTTGGCTATTTCGGCTGGCTGGGCAGCGGGCACATCAAGCGCCTGAATCTGACGCACGCGTTTTATGAAGCCGCTGGCAAAGACAGTTTCAACCCGATTGCCGGCCGTCCGGTGACAGTGAACGCGCAGATGGGCGCGGTGGAACTTTCGCTGGATCGCGATTGGATTCGCTATCGCGTTTCGACTTTTTACACTTCCGGCGACAGCAATCCTCGCGATCGCCGCGCGAACGGCTTCGATTCCATCGTGGACCTGCCAAATTTTGCCGGCGGCCTGTTCAGTTTCTGGAACCGCGAAGCGATCCGCCTGACCGGCTCGGGAATCGAACTAACATCGGACGGCAGCCTTTTGCCGAACATGCGCTCTAGCAAGGAAGAGGGCCAGGCGAATTTCGTGAATCCCGGAATATTTCTGGTGAATGCCGGCGTGGATGTAGACATTACTCCCAAACTGAAAGGCTTTGCGAATTTTAATTATTTGCGCTTCAACCGTACGGAACCGATGGAATATGTATTATTTCAATCGCCCATCCGCCACAATATCGGCGAAGACCTGGGCGTTGGCGTCGAATATCGCCCGCCGTTGACGGAAAACATCATTTTGACCGGCGGAGCTTCGATGCTGCAGCCAGGCCAGGGCTTTCGCGATATCTACTCGGGACGCACGCTGTTCTCGGTTTTTGGTTCGGCAAAGTTGACGTTTTGAGGTTTTGGCAAATGCCTGCGTACATTCCATCCCGCCTGCCGCGCGCGCTCAACGGAGAGCGTGGGCGGTCGCGCCTTGTGATTGCGCTTCTCCTGGCTGTCTCATTTTCGTTGCTCTGCCTAGCGTGCTATCACTCACCGGTCTCCGTGTTTGCGCAGGATCCCCAGGGGCCCGTACCCGGCGAATCGCAGGAAGAGGCGCAGGCCAGGTCCACAGGCTGCGTTTCCTGCCACACGGCTACGGACGAGGCCACTATGCATCCCTCGAAGGGAGTGCACCTGGGTTGTACGGATTGCCATGGCGGCAACAATTCGGTTTCGGTGGCACCGGGCACTTCGCCCACGTCCGCCGAATATCAAGCCGCCAAAGAAAAGGCGCATGTGCAGCCGCGCGATGCATTTTTCAAAAATCGTTCGGCAATGCCTGAACGCGCTTACACGCATTGGCTGAAGGACTCGCCGGAGTACGTGAGATTCGTAAATCCGGGGGATTTGCGTGTTGCGCCGGAAACCTGCGGGACCGCGGGCTGCCATCCCATCGAAACGAGGGCGGTTTCCACCAACATGATGACGCACACCGGATTTCTATGGGGCGCGGCGCTTTATAACAACGGTGGGCTGCCTTATAAGAATACTCGGTTTGGCGAAAGCTATGATCGCGACGGCAAGCCCCAGGCAATCAAGACCAGTCCACCGCCCACGCGGGAAGAAACGCAAACCAAGGGAGTTTTGCCGGAACTCACCCCGCTTTATCGCTGGGAAATTTCGCAACCCGGCAATGTGCTGCGCGTGTTTGAGCGCGGGGGCCAGAAAAAGGCGGAGCTCGGAAATCCCAGCGGCGAGGAAAATCCGGGCAAGCCGGACGATCAGTTGAGCGACCGCGGTTTTGGCACCGAGTTGCGCACCGATCCCGTGTATCTGGGGTTACAGAAAACACGCCTGGTGGATCCGGTTCTATCTTTTCCCGGCACCGATGATCATGCCGGTGATTACCGCTCCAGCGGCTGCTCCGCTTGCCACGTGATTTACGCCAACGATCGCGACCCCGCGCACGCTGCGCAATATGCGCAGTTCGGGCATCTCGGCTACAGCGCTTCCGTGGACCCGACGATTCGCAAAGATGAGCCGGGCCACCCGATCAAGCACGCGTTCACGCGCGCAATTCCTTCCAGCCAGTGCATGGTCTGCCATCTCCACCCGGGCACGAATATGGTCACCACCTATTACGGAGTTACCTGGTGGGACAACGAACTCGACGGCGACAAAATGTATCCAGCGACGCAACGCAACCCCAGTGAAGAGGAGCGCTATCAGGCGTCGCTGCGCAATCCAGAGGCGGCTGCGGCGCACGGGCTGTGGGGCCAGGAAAAATTTCTAGAGCAGACGGGCACCCCGGAATTCAACGAGAAATTAAAGACCACGCAGTTCGCCGATTTTCACGGCCACGGCTGGGTGTTTCGCAACGTCTACAATCACGACCGGAAAGGGAATTGGCTCGACAGAGATGGCCAGCCCATCGCCTTCGACGACCCGCAGCGCTTTCAAAAGGCCGTGCACCTGGCGGACATCCACCTGGAAAAAGGAATGCAGTGCGTGGACTGCCACTTCGTGCAAGACAATCACGGAAACGGAAAGGTCTACGCCGAGCCGCGCGCGGCGGTGGAAATTGATTGTGTGGATTGCCACGGCACGATCCGCCAGAAAGCCACGCTCGTTACTTCCGGCCCCGCTGCACCGGATGCGCCGCGTGCAGGCGAGCCGCGAGGCCGGCAACTGGAGGCGCTGCGCACACCGTTCGGGCTGCGGCGGTTTGAGTGGCGCGGCGACAAACTATTTCAACGCTCGATGACGGACGCGAACGTGGAATGGGAGGTTGTGCAGACGCGAGACACGATCACGCCGGGCAACGTCCACTTCAGCATGAAATCATTGCGCGCCAAATTGATGAATAAGGACGGCAACGCGTACTCGCAAGTGCCGGGCGACGATTCTCAACTGGCGCACGCGAATTCTTCAATGACCTGCTATGCCTGCCACACTTCCTGGACACCCACCTGCTTTGGCTGCCACCTGCAGATGACCGCGAACGTCCGCCGGCCCATGCTGCACAACGAAGGCCTGATGACGCGCAATTACACCAGCTACAACTTTCAGGTGCTGCGCGACGATGCCTATTTTCTTGGCGTGGATGGCACCGTCACCGGCCACCGCATCGCACCGGCCCGCTCTTCGTGCGCGGTGCTGGTCAGTTCGCAAAATGCGAACCGCGAATGGCTTTATTACGAGCAGCAGACGGTTTCCGCCGAGGGCTTCTCCGGCCAGGCGTTCAGCACCTTTGTGCCGCACACCGTCCGCGCGAAGGAAACCAAACAGTGCAGCGATTGCCATGTTTCCAAGGACAACGACAACAACGCCTGGATGGCGCAAGTCCTGCTGCAAGGCACAAATTTCATGAACTTCATGGGCCGATACATTTTTGTGGCCACAGGGAAAAAAGGGTTCGAAGCGATCACCGTTGCAGAGCATGACGAGCCGGAAGCGATCTACGGAAGCGATCTGCAGCGCCTGGCCTATCCGGATAATTTCAAGAATTTCGTGGCGCGTGGGCGTCAATTGCACCCCGCTGCGGCGCACGAAGGCACAGTTTTCGATATTCAGGCCCGCGGCGAGTACGCCTACACGGCGGGTGGCAAAGACGGGATGCGCGTCTACGACATCGCGAATATCGACAATAAAGGTTTTTCTGAGCCCATGACCACCGCCCCAGTCTCGCCAGTCGGCCAGAAATTTTATGTCCCGACCAAAGATGCGCTCGCCATAGCCTCGCCAACCACATTGGGCGTGGATCCGCTCCGCACGCGGGTGAAAGAAAACGAGGAGCAGTCCATCCATCTTCTTTACGGATTTCTCTACGTGGCGGATCGCGAAGAGGGACTGGTGATCATCGGCACGCCGAGCCTGAAAGCGAAGAGCCCGGGCGTTGGCACGCTTCTCGACGGGAATCCTGCCAACAATTTTCTGCAACGCGGGCTGGCTTTTAATCCGGATGGAGCGTTGACCGGCGCGCGACGCATCACGATCGCCGGAACGTACGCGTATGTACTCACGGACAAGGCCCTGTTGGTGGTGGACCTGGACAATCCGCTGGCCCCGAAAATTACAGCCACGCTCGGCGCGCCGGTGCTGAGTGATCCCCGCGCCATCCAGGTGCAGTTCCGCTACGCCTTTGTAGTGGACCGCGACGGGCTGAAGGTTCTGGATGTGACGAATCTGGCGCAGCCCAAACCGATCGCCAATGCACTGGTCCCATTTCCCGACGCGCGCAATGTATATGTTGCGCGCACCTACGCTTACGTTTCCGCCGGCAAGCAGGGGATGGCGATTGTGGACGTGGAGAAGCCGGAAGCTCCAAAACTCGACCAGATTTTTAACGCCAACGGCCAGATGAACGACGTCAATGACGTGAAGATCGGCATGGTGGCAGCCAGCGCGTTTGCGTTCGTGGCGGATGGAGCGAACGGCCTGCGCGTCCTGCAGATTGTCTCGCCGTGGGATGACCCTTCGTACTTCTCTGGCTTCGAGCCGCGCCCAACGCCGAAACTGATCGCCACCGCGCGCACCAGGGGCCCTGCGTTGGCAATTTCCAAAGGCATTGACCGGGACCGCGCCGTCGACGAGTCCGGCAACCAACTGGCGGTCTTCGGCCGGCGTGGCGCCCGGCCGTTGAACCGGTCCGAGTCCGAAGGGCTGTACCTGCGGAACGGCCAAATCTATAAGGTCACCGACGAACCGGAGGGATTCCAAAAGCCGGCGGCCGTACCCAGCAATTCCGGGAATTGGCTGGACCCGGCCAGGTTCTGGGTGTTTGGCGGGTCCTAGAACCACCCCAATACGCGGCATCGCTTTTTCTTCGCGTCCAGCCGAGGCAAACAGGGCATTTGCAAGCCCCTCATTTCAAAGCAGTTCTACTCCTAACCCTTTTTTCTTCAACCGTTTACCCTTCCGTTGCATCTAATCTATTTCTAACCTTTCATTCACGTATTCCGTGCATGACACCCATCAAAATTATTCGTGGGGGCTTCAACCCCATTTCTGGGTACCGTGGATAGGAGAGGTGTTACCGGGCATGCAGCCCGGTTCAGGCCCGCAATCGGCGGGCGAAGGAGGCCCTCCTGGTGAGGGCGTAAAGGAAGGAACAACAACCCTATGGTGAAGCAATATCTTCTGGCGAGCGATTTCGACCAGACCTTGAGTTTCAACGACTCCGGCGTGGTGCTGAGCGAGTTGATCGGATTCCACAGCTTTCACGACAAAGTGAAAGGACTCTCCGAGATGAATCTGGTTCAGCAGGGCGCGGAGCTTTCTTACCTGATTCTGCACGACCCGGACTTCCGCCGCGTGCGCAAGGAGCATCTGGTGGAAACCGGGAAGCGCATCCGCCTGAAGCATGACGTGGACCTGTTCGCGAGATCACTCGAGAGCATTTCCGGCGCTTACAAAATTTCCTTTTACGTGATTTCGGCGGCGCCGCAAGAGATTATCCAGTCCGCGCTCGAAGGCATCGTTCCACCGGACCACATATTTGGGACCAGGTTCCGTTATAACGATTCGACTGGCGAGGTGGATTCCATCATCCGGGCCTCGGCGGGCTGGGGCAAAATTACGGTCCTTGAAGAATTGCGCGCCACGCTCGGCATCAGCCACGACCACATCATCTATATGGGCGACGGGAGCTCGGACTTGCCGGTGATGATGCACGTAAACCAGTATGACGGGCTGACCATCGCGGTATCGGAAGCGAAATTCATCTCGCGCATCGCCCGCCGAACGGTTTTGAGCGACAACGCGATGAGCGTGCTCGTGCCGGTGCTCGAGGAAGTGATGCACTGGGATTCTCCCGAAATCCGGCGGTTTTTCGCTTCGCGCGGCTTGATGGTGCGCGAGTGGGACAAAATGCGCACCGATATGCTGACCATCGAGGAAAACTCCACGCCGAAGCCAGCGGCTGTAGTCCAGTAAACGAGAAAATTCTGAAGCTCAAAAGGGGCGCGGAGTCACCGCGTCCCTCTTTTTTTTGTGCGCAAATTTTTGCGAACGGTTCGCCCGGCGGGCCTGGCCCGTTTTTGTTATGCTGTCTTTTCGCAGGAGGCCGCTATGTCCCGCAAGAACATCCTGATGCTGGTCGGGGATTACGTCGAAGACTACGAAGTGATGGTGCCGTTTCAGGCGTTGCTGATGGTGGGCCATTCCGTGCACGCGGTGTGCCCCGGGAAAAAAGCGGGCGAATCTGTGCGCACGGCGATCCACGATTTCGAAGGCGATCAGACTTATTCCGAAAAGCGTGGGCACAATTTTGCCTTGAACGCCGCGTTCGAAAACGTTAAGACCGAAGAGTACGACGCGCTCGTGATTCCCGGCGGACGCGCCCCGGAGTACATCCGGCTGAACGCCCGGGTGCTGGAAATCGTGCGGCATTTTGCGGCCGCGAAGAAGCCTATTGCCTCCATTTGCCATGGCGCGCAGGTGCTGGCGGCGGCCGGAGTGCTTGAGGGGCGAAGGTGCAGTTGCTATCCTGCGGTTTCGCCGGATGTGACACGTGCCGGTGGCACGTTTGCGGACGTCGCCATGACCGAAGCCGTCGTCGATGGCAATCTGGTGAGCGCACCCGCCTGGCCGGCCCACCCGGCTTGGCTGGCCAAGTTTCTGGGAGTGCTCGGCACGCGCATCGAGGCCTGAGCAACCGGTTGCACGGGCGAACCAAAATTTCGATAGCCAGCAACAAGAAATTTCATGGGCTGCTCCCCCTTCCGAAAAATCATGGGCGCGTCCATAATCATTTGTTTTGCTAATCCACACTGAGGCGAGCCGGGCGACATGGCAAACATAAACGTAAGGAAGGGCGTAATTGGAATCCTCACCGGGGGCGGCGACGTTCCGGGACTCAACCCGGCCATCCGCGCCGTCACCTTTCGCGCTTTGCGCGAAGGCTACGAAGTGATCGGCATCCGCCGCGGCTGGGCCGGACTCGTGGACATGATTCGCGACGAGAAGCACGACAATTCCAATAATTTTCAGCGGCTGACGGAAGACGTCGTGAACCGCGCCGGACGCACCGGCGGCACCTTCCTGCACTCCTCGCGTACCAACCCGGGCCGCGTCAGCAAAAACAGCGTGCCCGATCATTTGAAGTCCGATTTCCAGGCGGAGAAGAACGATTTGACGCCAGAAGTGCTGAAGAATCTGGCATGGCTGGGCATTGAGTACATGATTCCCATCGGCGGCGACGATACCTTGAGTTACGGCGTGCGGCTCTCGCAAGAAGGCGTGCGCGTGGTGGCCATTCCCAAGACCATGGACAACGACGTCCCCGGAACGGACTACTGCATCGGCTTCAGCACCTGCATCACGCGCACCATTCAAATGACCAACGCGCTGCGCACCTCCGCGGGTTCCCACGAACGCTTCATGGTTCTGGAAGTTTTCGGGCGCTACGCGGGTTTCACGGCCATGCTGCCGACGATGGCGGGCGCCGCGCATCGCTGCGTGATTCCCGAACACAAATTCAAAATTGACCAGTTGACCGAGCTTCTGGTCAGCGACCGCAATCACAATCCCAGCCGCTACGCGATCGTGCTGGTCTCCGAAGGTGCGATGTTTGAGGGCGGCGAAATGGTTTTCCAGAAGGACGCGGCCGACGCCTTTGGGCATAAGAAACTTGGCGGCATCGGCGATCTGGTGTCTGAGGAGTTGACCGAGCTATCTCCCAAATACAATAACGGCAAGAGAATCGAGTGCATCAATCAGAAATTGGGCTATCTGGTGCGCTGCGGTGATCCTGATGCGATCGATTCCATCGTGCCCATGGCTTATGGCAACCTCGCCCTCGATCTGCTCCTGAACCGCATTCATGGACGGCTGGTGGTGCTGAAGAACGGCCGATACGATAATATGCCGATTGAGACCGTAACGGCGACGAAGAAATTCATCAACATCAAGGAACATTACAGCCTGGAGAGATTGCGGCCGGTCTTCAAGAGCTTCGAGATGAAGCCGCTCTTCCTCATGACCAGCGAAATGGCGTAACGTTTTCGCGGGGCGCCTCTTCCCCCTTGCGCGTCCCGCTTTCTTCCTGCATCCTACCTTTGCTCGTCTCCGTTGCGTTGCCACAGATACCGCCGCCGAGGGTTTCTATGCCCGATACGTCTCCTCCTGGTCCGACTCTCGTCAAGAATCCCGTGGCGCTCCTTGTTGATTCCAGCCCGGAGCTGAATCAACTCCTCACTGAGATCTTTAAGCAGGAAAAATGGGAAGTGTGGGTCGCGGCCAACAATTCCGAGGCGCTGGAATTGACCAAAACGCGGGTCTTCGACTTGATCATCACCGGCGAGAAAACCACGGGCATGGAGGATATCGATTTGCTGCGACGCTTGCGTATGGTCCGCCCGCATACGCGGCTGATTATTCTTGCTGACGAATTCACGCCCGGCGACGTGCTGGCGGCAATTCGCGAGCGCGCGTTCAGCTATTTCTCCCGTCCATTTTCCACCGAACGGCTGGCGGAAATGATCCGCATCGCCATGTGCGAGCCTTTCTGGGACGACGGAATCGAAGTGATTTCCGTGGTTCCCAACTGGATTCGCCTTTGTGTCCGTTGCGATCTCTCCACCGCGAACCGCTTGCTGCAATTTTATCGCGAGGCTTCCGGCCTGCCCGATGAGGAGACCGAGGAAGTGGCGGCGGCGTTTCGCGAAATCCTGGTCAATGCCATGGAACACGGCGCCCATTTTGACCCGTCACAGCATGTTGAAGTGAGCTACGTGCGAACGAAACGCATGGTGCTTTGCCGCGTGAAAGATCCCGGCCAGGGATTCTCACTGGAAGAGCTGCAGCACAGCGCCGTTTCAAATCCCGAGGATGAGCCCTTCAAACACATGGAAACGCGCGAAGCGCAGGGTAAGCGGCCGGGAGGCTTTGGTATCCTGATGGCCAAGAAGCTTGTGGATGATCTGATTTACAACGACAAGGGTAATGAAGTTCTTCTGGTGAAATACCTGGACAAGTCGCGAGAAGCTTCGAATCCCTAGGGCTCTATTTTTCGCTCAGATTTAAAAATACAAGCGAGGCAAGTTCACGCAACCTTGCCGCGCATCTCCCTTCAATTTCCAGAAAAATCTATCTTGCCAACTGGAACGTTACCGAAACATTCAGTTGCACGGCCACCGGCTGTTCGTTCAAATACGTCGGTTCATACTTCCACTGCCCCAGGGCGTCCATCGCGGCTTGAATCAGCAGCGGCGGCCCCGAAACGACTTTCATTTCCTCAACGTTGCCGTGCTCATCGATGACGGCGTCAATCAAAACAATTCCCTGCATGTGCGTTTGCCGGGCCAGCGGCGGGTAGATTGGCTCGACGCGTTTGATTACGTGGGGTTCTCGTACGCGGCCGCCCACACGAACCGGCGCTTTCGATTTGATCTCTTTGGGTGCGATGGGTGCCGTTGCCGCTGTGCGGATTCCCCCGATCACGCCGCCGATTACACCGCCCATGCTCCCTCCAGCGACGCCTCCCGGGACTCCCCCGGGCACTCCGCCCATTCCATCGGCATCCGGGGGAAGTGGCGCTTCCTTGATCTGCGCGACATTCCGGGGGATCACCGTTGGCGCCAGGAGTTTTCCAGCATTCTCGAATACTTTTCGAATTGGAGGCGCTTTCACCGCCACAGCTGCGGGAGCGGGCGGTGGAGGAGGCGGAGGGACCGGCGCAACAAGAAAAGTGGAAGCAAACTGCCGGAGATTAATTGTGTCTGTGAAATAAAGTCCGGCGAGTACCGGTGCACTAAGAACGGAGAGATTCAAAACCAGCGAAAGGAAAATGTCCATCGCCTTCGAGCCACTTTTCATGCGGTTCATCTCGATCATCGAAGACTGGAAAGTTCCGTGTTCGATGCGCTTCCGCGGTGCGACGGAAACTTCCTGGATCCGTGGTTTTTGTCGGGCATGATCGAGGACGAGCGTTTCGACGAGAGCGCGGCGCCCAACTTCAGTTTCAGTGGGAAGTTCAATGTGGGTGGATGGAGTCATGGCCCTATCCTCCAACCCAATTGGCGCAAGTTTCGGGCCACTCAGGGTGGACGCAAGACCAAGTGAATCAGTGGTTTAGCTTCACATTGCTGAGGAGCGATGGTCGCACATGAGCCAGGGGGCTCAGTTTCTCGCGCAGTTGGGTGAAGGGACCCAGTGCGGATCGTCACAGTTCGCATCGGAGTACAAAAGCCTCAAATCCTCCTCCGATTAATCGCCACCAGTTTGCAACCCGGGCAACGTATACATCGGCCGCACTTCTTTCCGCTTTGACCAGTCATGATATGTGTGGCATTCAAAGCACCGTGATTCCGCATGATCCGGTCCCGGCGCGTGGCAAGTTTTGCAATTTGCCAGGTTTGGAACCAGGACGTCGCTCGACTCCTTGCTGGTAAGCGCGCCGGGATGGCAGCCGGCGCACGAAAACCCGCGATGCGCGTCGTGGTCGAAGCGTGCGTGCGGCATCCAGCGCTGCGTCACTCGCGCTTCCGCCACGTGCGGCAGCTCGCTTCCGGGTACCCTATCCAACGAATGACATTGTTTACAGGTCTTGCGCCACAGCAGTTCTTCAGCATCCGCGGTTCGCTCGCTCACCCATTGCGCGGGAGTCAATAAGCGAACCTCCGGCGGCATCGGCTTTCCAGTTAAATCGCGTTTCGGATCCCTCACCACGCGAACTTCCGCCGGGTGCGCTGCAATGTATTCCTTGAATTTCCTGATCAGAAATGCGTGAACAACATCTGGTTTGTCGTGCGGCACGCCGCCATCAAACCGCTTGTCGAAGGTCAGCAGGTGGCAGGCGGCGCAAGCCGTGGAAAATTGCACAGGGGCCATATATGCGCGGGGCATAATATGGCGAGGCTGTAACGTGCCGGCCTTCACCGGCAGCAGTAAATCGTTTTGATCGTAGGAGACCTTCGCGTCCACGTATGTCGCGTCGGCGTAAGGCCAAGAGCCTTTGGCAGCCTCCGGACGGTGGCAATCCGCGCATTCCATTTGCACCAGCGGGCCGTTGGGGCCGCGGCGAATCGGTTTCATGTGTACGGCATGATTCAGAAGGATCGTTGCGGGGTCCTTGGCATTCTCGCGCCGCGCGGCAATTTCCGGATGCCCATCTTCCAGTGTCCGCACATGAGCGGAATAGGGCAGGGAACCCGCGGCCACTTTCAAGTTCGAGTGGCACTCCGAGCAATTGATATTGCTGTCTGCAACGATATTTACGCGGCCGCGATGCTCCACGTGGCAGGTCGCGCATGCCGGCACATCGGCGCGGACCTGTTCTTCGTGGTGCACCGGCCCGTCGTGGCACGCCAGGCACGCCGAATCCGCGGCCCGCGCCGAAAATTCCCCGGCTTTTTCCACGTGGCACGCCGCGCACTGCTTTTCTAGCACAGCGTGCGCGCCGCTCATGCGTCCGCTGGAATAAACCCGCGAGTCTCGCGAATAACCGCGCCAGGCAATCCAGCCCAGGGCCAGCAGGGGCGCAAGCACAACCAGAAACAGACGCACACGTTTGTACGGCGTCGGCCGCTTGAAATAGTTCAAGTCGATCCGCTGCGCAACGCTCTTGGTTGTCCGCGTTCTGGCCAATCTCTACTCCGAATCCCTTGGCAGAGCCGAATTGCAGCCGGCAAGCCGCTGCGCCGCCTAAAACCGCAATGCCATCACGGCATGCACCACTCCCAGCAGAATCAAGGCTAACGAGAGTGGGATGTGCAGCAGCAGCCATCCATGCAGCCAACGATGCAAGCGTTCCTGCCGCATCAATTGACGCGTTTCATCGCAAATGTCCAATAGATCGTCCAGCGCGGGGTGCGCCACGGGCGGCATTACTCGCCGCAACGCTGCGAACGCGTTCTTCGCGCGCTCCGGATCGCCAAGCCGCAGCCGGTGCCACGCGGGCGCCTCCAGAAACGCGCGCACCTCGGAAAAATAAAACAGCCGCAGCGGCTTGCTCTGTTCTTCGGTCAGCAGCAGAATCTCCGGCGCCATCGCCACCGCGGCGCTCGCCCCTGCGCTGACCGCTGCGGACGTGCGCAACGGCGCCGCAGTCGCCGCAATCGGACGCAAGGCCGTGAATCCTCCGGCGCGCTGCCCTTCATCAATTTCCTTCACCAGCCCCAGCCGCCCGCAGACGCTTTCCACCAGTTTGTCGGCCTCCATGCGCAGTGCCTTGCGCACATTGCCGATTTCGTCGTAGATAGTTTCCAACGGAGCGTCTTGAGTCATCATCCGGGGGACATAATTCTGCAGCGCCGCGCCGTAAACTCCGCTGCCCACCACAATAATCGTCAGCCACATCAAGACGCGCGTTAGCGTTCCGCCAAAATGGAAGCCGCCGTGAAACAAAATCATGGGCAAGCTCAGCAGCCCCAGCCAAAGATGTCCGCGCATCCACGCCTGCGCGTGGCCCAGCCTCCATGTGGGCACCCGTTTGCGCGCCCCAAGCAGTGCGGCGAATATCATGAATGCGAATCCCGTAACGCCAAATAGCAGACCCATGAAGCTGCCGCCGATTGGCCCCGTCGGCGATTGCCACACATAGAAGAGATACGCGACGGTGGAGATCGCCAAAAATGCCAGCGACCCAAGCGCCCACCCGCGTTGTGTTTGATCCATCCTCATTGGTTCGCGCCTATTTTGCCCCGCCCTTGGCAAGTATCTCCCCAAAGAATTTTCGCGGATCCACGCGATGCGCCGCATCGTGCGGGCACGCATAGACGCAACTCGGCTCTTTCAGATGGGTGCAAAGATCGCAGGACGTCGCCTTCTGCTTAATTACCGCTTTCTTTCGTCCGAACTGTTCCGGATCGTCCGCAATTACTTCAAATGGATGCAGGTTGATATTTCCGTACGGGCAATTTCGCGCACATAGACCGCAGCCAATGCACCAGTCCTCGATGATCACTTCCAGCGAATTCCGGCGCCGGATGGAACCCACCGGACACCCCACCATGCACAGCGGGTCGCGGCATTGCCGGCAGGAAGTGGCCACCAAATAATTTTCAAAGCGGAGGCCGTCGCGAACCAGACGCGTCACTCCATCGTGCGCATCCGCGCAGGCGTTCACGCAGGCATCGCAGCGCGTGCAATTCTCCAGGTCCAGAATCAGCAGGCTTTGCGCCTCCATCAATCCCTGCGACAAAAATTGGTCCAGTGGAACACGCTCCACCATCTGCAGGCGCTGCTCGTTCGCGGCTCGGCGTTCCGCTGCCACCTTTTCCAGGCCGCCGCGAATGTTGGGAAAGCGCTCCACCATCTGGCGGAAATCGTCGCCGGAAATTTTCACCACTTCCACGTGATCCAGGGCCGTGCAGCTGGCCGTGCGCAAGCCGCCGCCCAGCAAGCCAATTTCCCCGAAATAATCGCCGCGTGAAAGATACGCCAGAACCAGCTCGCCGCCGGGGTATTCTTCCGTGATCTTTACGAAGCCGATGCGCACCAGGTAAAAACTGTCGGCTGGGTCGCCTTGCCGCGCGATCACCTGCCCCGGCGCGTAACGCACCAGTTCCACGCTTTCTTTCAGGTGGGCGATAAAGTCCGGCGAAAGCTCCGCGAACATGGGCACGCCACGCAGATGATTTTCCAGCGCGCGCCGCCGGTAGTTCTGGTCGACCTGAGAGCGGAAGGTTTTATTCTTCTGCATGATGTCCAGAACGTTCCGCAGCATTTCGTAAGCGACCACATTCGTTTCCGCGCGCACCGTCGCCGAGCGCGGATAAAAATTCATGCACGTCATCTCGCCAAAGAGATCGCCCGGGCCAAGTTCCGCGACCGGATTGCCGTACGCGAGGTCCACCGAAGCATCAATGGGAATCGTGCGGTCGTGAACTTCCTCCGCGCGCTTGTCTTCCTCGCGTCCGACCAGCGAGCTGGTTAGCCGTTTAAAAAAGCCAGCCGCGCCCCCTTCCGTTTTCACGTGCGCGATCGGCGTGGAAATCGAAACTTGCGCTTTGCCTTCCAGAATAAAAAACGCCGTAGAGCCGAATTCGCCCTCGCGGCAAATCACATCACCTTTGCGATAACGCCGGCGCACAATCGCCCCGCGATTCAACTCCAGAAACGTCCCGGAAACTCCAGCGAACACCGGCAGCTTGTGAAGTTCTTCCGGAGTTAGAGCAGCATCCGGACTCGCCGCCAGCGCTGTGCCCGCCACACCCTTGTTGGTAAGCGCGCCGGTGGGACACGAGACCATACACTCACCGCAGGAAATGCATGTGGAGTCGCCCATCGGTGCGTTCAAATCGAACGCGATGCCCGCGGAATATCCCTTGCCCATGCGGCCGAGCACAAAATTATTCTTGATCTCGTCGCAACCGCGGATGCAGCGGTCGCACAGGATGCAAGCGTCGTGGTCCACAGCAATTGCCAGCGAAGAGTCGTCTTCACCGCGGGAAATCGTGCGTCGGGGGAAACGCGGGGTGCCAACCCCAGCTTCCCTGGCCAGTGTTTCCAATTCGCAATCGCCGGAATTCTGCTGGCGTGCGCAAGGTGAGGGGTGATCCGCCATCAAAAGTTCCAGCAGCGTCTTGCGCGCGGCCAAAACCTTCTCCGAATTCGTCTGCACCTTCATGCCCGGCTCGACGGGCCGCACACAAGCAGCGCCAAGCACACGCGCGCCGGTATCCACCACGCATAGCCGGCAGACGCCCACTGGCGTTTGATTCTGCAAGTGACAAAGGGTAGGAATCGCGATGCCGTTTACGCGCGCGGCATCGAAGACCGTGGTGCCCGGCGGCACCTGCACGGCTGTGCCATCGATGGTCAGTTCAATCATGCCGGACGGCGTCATGGCCGGATCCCCACGCGCGGCAAATCCGCCAGGCGCCCGGCCGCGGAGAAGCAGATCCCGCTGGGACATTCTTTTTTCAATACGTGCGCATCCACTTCCGCGCGAAAATGTTTCAGCACCGATTGAATCGGGGCGGGCACGATCTGCCCCAGTCCGCAAATGGAGGTCTGGCTCATCGCGGCGGAAAGGTCGTCCACAAGTTTCAGGTCCGCGGCAAATTGCGATTCGCTCACGCCGCCTTGCGTCCAGCGGGCAATCATCTCCACCATTTTTTGCGAGCCCATGCGGCAGGGCACGCATTTCCCGCAGGATTCATTGCGATAAAATTTTATCGAATTCAGCGCCATGTCCAGCATGCAGGTGTCTTCGTCGCACACCACAATCGCGCCGGAGCCCAGCATCGAGCCGGCATCGGCCAGCGCCTTGAAATCGAGTTTCACATCTACCATCGAGGCGGGCAGGTAGCCAGACGATGGTCCCGATGGCGCAAACGCCTTCAACTTCTTTCGGCCGCGAATCCCGCCTGCATGGCCGAAAATCACATCGCTCATCGAAGTGCCCATCGGCACTTCGAAAACGCCAGGATTCTCCACCTGCCCGCTTACACCCACAAATTTCAGCCCCCGCGAACCGCCAACGCCAGCGTTCTTGAACCACTCCACACCGCGCGCCAGAATTTGCGGCACGTTCGCAAACGTCTCCACGTTATTAATCACCGTCGGCTTTTGCCATAGTCCCATCTGGCCCGGGAATGGGGGCTTATTTCGCGGTTCGGCGCGATGCCCTTCGATGGCTTCAATCAGCGCGCTCTCTTCCCCGCAAATATAGCCGCCGGGGCTGACGAAAACTTCCAGCTCAAAATCCAGATCGCTGCCGAGAATGTTCTTTCCCAGCAAGCGTTCCTTGGCGCAGCGTCGCAGTTCTTCCCCGAATATCTCCTCCTGCAGCGGATACTCATGGCGAATATAAAAAATCCCTTTTTTCGCGCCGGTAACCAGGCCCGCGATGGCCATGCCCTCAATCACCAGGTGTGGCAGTTGGCTGATGATGAAGCGATCCTTGATCGTGCCCGGTTCGCTTTCGTCCGCGTTGCAGACGATATATTTCACTGGGTCCACTTGTTTGCGAACCAGATCCCATTTCATCGAAGTTGGAAATCCCGCGCCACCCATGCCGCGCAGCTCCGCTTCCTTCAGCAGCGCCAGAACTCCATCCCAATCCTTGCTGGCGGCTAGCCGCCGCAGCACACCATACTTTTCGCCATCGCCATACGGATCCGATGCGCAAGCCGCCCGCGCCACATGCGGATGTTCGGCTCGCAAATGCTCGCCACGCATCGCCTGCCGAGCCAGCTCTTCCACTTTGTCGGCGTTCGCATGGACGTAAATCTCGTCGTTCACCGCCACGGCCGGCCCTTGATCGCAGCGCCCCAGGCAGCTCACGTCCTTCATCTGGACATCTTCCGGCCGCATTCCCGCAAAGCGACGCAGCAATTCCGCGCGCAGTTCGCAGGAGCCATTCAAATGGCAGCTCATGTCGTCGCACAAACGCACTTCCGCCTTCGCTGGCGGCGCCAGATGAAAATGCGGATAAAAACTTGCCACGCTGTGCAATTGATAGAGCGGAGTCTGCGTGCGTTCGGAAAGGGCCTCGAGTTCCGCCTTAGGCAGATACCCGAAGCGCAGTTGAATAGCCCGCAATTCGTCGAAGATCACGTTGATAGGTCTCGCGAAACCGCGCCGTTTCGCGTATTTGGCCGGCGCATTTCCTGCAACTGTTATCCCGCATACTAGGGGTCTCCAGCGGAGTTGTAAATAGCCAGCTTTTCACAATTTCTACTTACGAACACTTGCGTTTGTCATCGTTGACTTCGCTGGCTTCGGGAAGTTATAAAGCATCAGAAGTTTTCGTGCGTCCCCTGATGGGAATTCAACGCAAGCCAGCCTTCGCCCGCGCCGCCGCGTTTCTTGCGGCCTCTGTCTGCTGCCTGCTCTCGGCACATTCCGCTTCAACGGACACGCCCGAGCCGAGTAAATACCTAGGACCCGGTTCCTGCGCGGCCACCAGTTGCCACGGCAGCGTGAAACCCGTGGATGGCAGCCGCATTCTTCAAAACGAATATTCCACCTGGATTCTGCAGGACAAGCACAGCCGCGCTTACAACGCGCTGACCGGCGAAGTTGGCGAACGCATGGCGCGCATCCTGAAACTCGACGCCAAGGCCGAGGAAGCACCGAAATGTCTAGCCTGCCACGCGCTCTATACCACGCCGGAACAGCGCGGCCGTGCATTTGAACTCGCTGACGGCGTCTCCTGCGAAAATTGCCACGGCCCCGCGTCCGCATGGCTCGGCCCGCACACCACAAAAGACTGGCCGCACGAAAAATCCGTCGCGCTTGGCATGTACGACACGCGCAACGTCATCCACCGCACGGATCGCTGCCTGGAATGCCACCTGGGAACAAAAAATAAATTTGTAGATCACGAAATGATTGCCGCCGGCCATCCGGATCTTTATTTTGAGCTGGACTCTTTTTCCGCCGTGATGCCCCGCCACTGGAAAGTGCCGCGCGAATCCGCTCCGGGCAAGCCGGTGGAAGACGCTGCATGGGCAGGCGTTCGCGATTGGAGCACCGGTCAGGCCGTGCAGCTTCGCGCCGATATGGATCGTCTGGTCTGGCGCGCGCGCAATGAACGCTACGATAAGAAAGACTTCTGGCCTGAGTACGCCGAACTTTCCTGCTTCGCCTGCCACCATTCCTTGGGACCCGCAACAGACAGTTGGCGCCAGGAGCATGGCTATCAAGGCCGGCGGCCTGGCGATCCGGCGTGGAACTCTTCGCGCTACGCGGTCTTCCGCCTGCTCGCCCGGCAAATTGATTCCGCGAACGGACAGGAATTGGACAAGCAGATGCTCACCGTTTCCACCGAGATGAGCAAGTTGAATCCGGATCGCAATGTGGTCGCCGCTGCTGCTTCCGCCGCCTCGCCCCTGGCCCAGCAAATCGCCGAGCGCCTGGCGACAATGCAGTACGACCGTGCAATTACCCTGCGCTTGCTGCAGCGAATTCCTGACGATGCCGAAAATATCGCTCTCGCCGACGAGCGCTCCGCCGAGCAAGCGGCCATGGCCATGGATTCGCTCTACATCGCATACGCGAAAGATACGAAGCCCGCGAATGATACGGAAGTTCGCGCGGCGATCAGCGGCCTGTTCCAGCAACTGGAAAATCCTTCCGCGTACAATGCCGACCAGTTCGCCTCGGCCCTGCGGCGTATCCGGCCGATGCTGAATTGATCCCCTGCCAACAGCCCTGCAAATAGTGGACCGCGTCTGGCTGAAAACTCTTTCAGCGTAAATTGATTTCGCGCACACATCCGCGGTGTTAGCTTGAAAGAGCGCCATGATTGCGCCGCAAGGTTCAGGGGAAACTCCGCCATGAAGAAATCGAAACTTCCGTCAAAACTTTCGCCGTTCATTCTGCCTGTGCTGGTGCTGCCGCTGGCACTCGCGGTGGTGTCGCTGCTTCCCTCTGCCGCACCTGCCGACGACGCGAAAGATAACGCTATTTTGATCGGCGCGGGCGACATCGCAGACTGCAGCAATCTGGCCGGTGCGGAAGCCACCGCGAAACTCCTGGAAGCAAACCAGGGCACCGTGATGGCCCTGGGAGATCTGGCTTACCCGAATGGATCTGCCGAAAATTTCAAATGCTATAACCAGACCTGGGGCCGCGTGAAAAATCGCACTCGCCCGGCCGTGGGCAATCACGAGTTCCACTCCCAGAGCGCAACTTATTATTTCGAATATTTTGGCGCGACCGCCGGCGATCCCAAGACCGGCTATTACAGCTACAACCTCGGTTCCTGGCACATCGTGGTGCTGAATTCAGAATGCAATCAAGTGGGAGGCTGCCAGGCAGGTTCGCCGGAGGAGAAATGGCTGCGCGCGGACCTTGCGGCGCACCCCGCCGCCTGCACGCTGGCCTATTTTCACAAACCGCGCTTCAGTTCTGGCCTCAATCACGGCGATGACCCCGAACTCACTGCATTCTGGCAGGCGTTTTACGATAACAACGTGGAGTTGGTCCTGAATGGCCACGATCATGACTACGAGCGCTTTGCACCGCAGGATCCAGATGGAAAAGCCGATCCCAAACGGGGAATCCGTGAGTTCGTGGTGGGCACAGGAGGAAAAAGCCACCGCGAATTTGGTTTTGCCAGGCCAAACAGTGAGATCCGCAACCATGACGCGTACGGCGTCCTCCAATTGACCCTCAAGCCTGCCGGCTACGACTGGCAGTTTCTCCCGGAGGCTGGAAAAACCTTCACCGATTCCGGGTCTGGAGCTTGTCACTAGAAGCCATCTCATAAATACCTCAGGAGGATGATGGCGCAAGCCAACTGCACCATCCCGAGGAAATTCTCTGGGTAGTATTCCCAGCGAATGACCACACGACGAAAATTATGAAGCCAGGCGAACAAACGCTCAATTTTCCACCGCCGACGGTAGCGGCGCAGCACGCGCCCATCTTGGGTGGCCTTCCGGCTGCGTGTGGAGTTGTGCGGCGCAACCAACTCGACGCCGAAGCGTTCGCGAATCTGCGCATCCAAAGGATCGCTGTCGTAGGCGCGGTCGCCGATCAAGCGTTCGGGAGTTTCCGCAAGGAAGCATCGCTGGAGCGTGGGCTCGACGAGTTTTGTTTCATGAGGCGAAGCGCTGGCCACGTGTACGGCGAGAGGAAGACCATGGCCGTCGCTGATCGCCATGATTTTGCTGCCTTTGCCGCGCCGAGTAGGGCCGACAGCAGAGCCCCCTTTTTCGCCGAACTGAAGGTGGCATCGATGAACGATTCGCTCAGGTCCAGCTTCCCTCGATCGCGTAAGTCTTCCGCCAGTTTCTGCAGCAGCCGAGTGAGCAACCCGGACCGCTGCCACTGCTGGAAGCGACGATGACAGGTTTGGTAGGGAGGATAACGACGCGGCAGATCGTGCCAAGGAGCGCCGGTGCGCAAGACCCAAAAAACTCCGTTCAGCACCGCTCGCGTATCTTGCCACGGACGGCCACGCCCATCGTCCCTGCGTTTCGGACGAAACAGTGTTTCGAGCACCGCCCACTGGGCGTCGGTGAGGTCCATGCTCTTGATTTACGCTAGTTTGCATAACTCACAAGCTTCCAATGACCTGAAAGTGTTTATGAGATAACTTCTAGACACGCCAACCGCGGGCCGCTAGACCACTTTGTGCGCTAGAATAAAACTTCCCCGTCCAATCGGCCTATGAACGCTTTTGAATATTTCTTCTGCTCCACTTCGCTGTGGCGGAGCTTGACGCACCGCCATCTCCTACCCTGGGTGTTTTCCGGGGCGAAGCTTGGGCAGCACGTGCTGGAAATCGGCGCTGGCACTGGCCCCGCCACGGGCCACTTGCTGCAACTCGCGCCACAAGTCACTTCTCTCGAGTACAACGAGCGCTCCATTGCCAAACTAAAATCCAAAAATGCCGGGTTGAACATTGCTCCGGTCTGCGCGGATGCGGCTCAGCTCCCCTTTGCCGACCAAACCTTCTCCTCGGCAGTCGCCATCCTGGTCTTGCATCACCTCAAAAGCAAAGAACTTCAGAACCGCGCGCTCGATGAGGTGCATCGCGTCCTGCGCCCCGGCGGCTCTTTTTTTGTGTTTGAGATAAATGATGACTGGATTCATCGCGTGGGCCATTACAAGAGCACGTTCACGCCGCTCACGCCCGGCTCCGCCTTTGCGCGGCTCACTTCTGCTGGTTTTTCCAAGGTTTCCGTGGATTTCCGACGTGGCGGCTTCCGCATTCGCGCTCGAAAAGCAGCCGACGCTTTAGCGCATCACGAAACGCTCGCCGCTGCCTCAGCGACTGCCTAGTGCCGTGCCCAGTTCGCTGCGCGTCTGAATCACCCGCAAAATCGCATCCCGCGTCACAATCCCCACAATGTGCGCAGAGCCGTCCTCGCCGTGGCTCACCACCGGCATCTGATTCACGTCCGCGGCCATAAGGCGTTCCAGCAGCCGCTGCAACGGCTCTTCCGGCGAAGCCCAGATAATTTTGTCGCGCGGCACCATCACAGCCTGCACGGAGTTCATGTTCCATTCGTCGCGTGGCACCTGATTCAGCGCCGCCACATTCATCAGGCCAGTCAATCGATCTCCCATCGTCACAATGTGCATGCGGCGCCCGGTGCGCAGCACTTCGTTGCTGTATTCATCCAGGCTCATGTTCGCCGGAATTGTCGGCACTTCCTGGCTCATCACGTCCGTCGCATGTAGCCCGGCCAGCGCCCCGCGGATCGTCACCTGCGCCACGCTCGCCTGCGCCGCGGTCAAAAGATACCAGCCGATCAGTCCTAGCCACGCGCCGCCCCAATTTCCGTAAGCGATGGAGGCGATACCAAGAATAATCAGCGCGTAAGCGATCAGCTTGCCGCTTGCGCCCGCCGCGCGTGTCGCGCGGGTGAAGTCCTTGGTCACTCCCCACACGATGGCGCGGAAAATTCTTCCACCGTCCAGGGGGAAACCGGGAAGCAGATTGAATAGTGCCAGAACCAGATTGGTCTCTCCCAGGTAACCGGCCAAAGCGCCAAGCATGGGCTTGTCCGGAAACAGGAGCAACAGGGAATAAAAGACTCCGGAGAGAAATGCGCTCGCCAGTGGCCCCGCGATGGCGATATTGAATTCCTGGATCGCTTTGGCTGGTTCGCGGCTGATGCGTGCCAAGCCGCCAAAAATGAACAAGGTGATGGAGAGAACTTTGATCTTGTATGCCTGCGCCACCACGCTATGCGCCAGTTCGTGAAAAACCACCGACGCAAAAAACAGCAGAGTGGTCAGAATTCCCACGGTCCAGGTCTGCGTGCTGCTCCAAGTGGGATGCTGTGACCCAAAATAGGTGGAAACGCTGAACGTAACTAGGCCAAAAACGAGTACCCAGCTGAAATCAATAAATATTGGTATGCCGAAGATGCGACCAACGCGAATCCCTTGTGATGGCGACATTGCTTCCATCGTACCGCAATTCGTATTCGCTTTCCCGCTAGGCAGATGAAGCTCCCGTGCTATTTGTGGCTTTCGCGCAGAAGGCGTCACTCCAGCGAAATCTGCGGAAGCTCGCACACGCCGTGTTCCGGCAGCCACGGGTTCTCTGCCTTCGCTGTAAATTAACCATCCTGTTTTCAGCACGTTAATTCTGGCCCGACATCTGCCATATCCCACCACGAAGCGTTGCACAGCCCAGCGCACCAAGGAGAACACACATGGAAACGATGCTTGGATTCGCGGGAATCACAGTGATGACCACCCTGGCCCTGTTTGCCGCGCTTGCCCTGCAAAGCGCGCTGCTCCACGGAATGCTCCACCTGATGCAGCCGGCCACGGCCGATCGCCGCCCAGCGCGTTTGCAAGTGGCGCAAGGCACGCGCCTGGCCGCGCGCGCGTTTGAGATGCGGCGTTAACGCCGCATCGAGTTTTCGGCCTCCCCTGAACCCGGGCGCACTTTGCTCCTGGCAGGGCCCGCCGGAGAAAGGACGAAAGGACTAGCTCATGTTGGCACTGAAATATCTACTCACGCTCATCGGCGTTGGCCTCTTCAGCACCGCCGGGCTTCTGGTCATCTACGACATTTACATGGCGGCGCGGCTCCGATGGCTGCTGGAGCAAGCCAGCGCGGAACCCGGCTCGGATGCGGTGCTGCCCAAGCTGGCGCGCCCTTCTCGGCCGGTTCGCTGGCGGCTGGCGCTGCAATTGGCGGCCGCCGGAGTCGTGCCGGTGCTGTTGTCGGAAAGCATCGTGGTGGTTCCCGATGGCAACGCAGGCATTCGCGTCAGCCAGATTTCCGGCGCACGCCCCGGTACGTTGTATCCGGGCGCGCACTTGGTAACGCCGCTCGTGGATAGCGTGGCTCTTTACGACACGCGCGAGCAGGTCTACACCACATCCACGGCTGCGGGTGTGAAAGGCGCCAACGAAGTCCTGACCGTGCAGGCCCGTGAAGGATTAAATCTCGGCCTTTCCGTCAGCGTGCGCTACCGCCTGGACCCTTCCAAGCTTTACAGCATTCATCAGAATTTGCCACAGCCCGTGGGTGATCAGGTGGTCGGTCCCGTCGTCTCTTCCACCTACCGCCAGCTTGCGCCCAATTACGTTACCCGCGAAATCTTCGCCGTGAAGCGCGAGGAGCTTCGCACCCAGGCCGCCGACATGATCAAGGCGCGCCTCGCCTCCGATGGCATCGTCGTCCGCGAAGTTCTGTTGCGCGATATCCAACTGCCCGCCGAATACACCCGCGGCCTGGAAGGCTTGCTGCTGAAGGAGCAGGAGGACGAGCGCCTGACCACTGAGCAGGACATCAAGGCCAAGGAAGTGCGAATCGCCGAACTCGAAGCCGATGCGCAAAAGGCGCGTGATGTGAAACAGGCGGAAGCCCAGGCGCAGGTGCGCGTGTTGCAGGCCAAGGCCGAATCGGACTCCATGCAATACACCCTGCCCTTGAAGCAAAAGCAGATTGAGCAGACCAAGTTGGAAGCCGAAGCTCGCAAGGAAGCCACGCTGCAGAATGCGGAAGCCGCCGCGCAAGCGAAAGTGATTGACAGCAAGGCGGAAGTAGAGCGCCAGCGCAACCTCAGTGACGCCGAAGCGAACCGGATCCGCGTTACCGCGGCTGCCGACGCCGAGCGCATGAAGTTCGAAGCCGCGGTGCTGAAGCAGAATCCGTTGCTCATTCAGAAAATCATCGCGGAGCGTTTGTCCGACAAGCTCCAGATCATGATGGTCCCAATGGACGGCAAGAATTTCTTCGCTTCCGACGTGCTTCGCTCCGCCTTTCAGGCCGGCAACGGCGCGGGCAATAATGCCGCTCCATCGGGCGACGACGATTCCGACAATCCGGCGCCAGCGCCTACTTCAACCGCGCAGCGCCGCCAGTCCGGCCGCCCGTAGGAGCAATAGCGTTTGTAGGGGTGGAGCTTGCTCCACCCCTCCCGAGCGGAGCGAGGGAGTCTTGGGTTTGTCCGGGGTTTACATCGAAGAGGGCCGGGCAGCCCGGCCCCTACAAGGAAGTGGGTTTGAGATTTAACGAATTTCGGAGAGGCGGTACGAGCAAGGCTGCCTCTCCGGAACGCCGGCCAATACCCCTGAGGGTGGCTCGGATCGCGTCGCTGGAGGAGATGCCATGAGCAAAAAGACAAGCACCGCCGCGCTTGATTCCTTTCGCGAAGGGCAGCTACCAAACCGGCGCCGCGCTCCGCGCCACTCGACCGGCGAGAAAAGAAGTAATGAAATAAAGAGGCAACGAAGTAATGAACCGGAAAGAGAATTTGGCCAGGCACGGATTGCGGTTCGCAAGGAGGACATCGTGAATGGAAACAATACGAAGTTGCTGCCGCGCAGGATTCGCACGATTCTGCCGGTGATTTTGCGGATCACCTTCTGCCTGCTGGTCTGGACCCTGGGTGTCGCGAGCATCACCCTTGTCGAGGCCCAGACGATTGAGCATCACGTGGTTCACAAGCTGCCAGTAAATCGCACTCGCATCGAGAATCTGCAGCGGTGGGTGAACAACGGCCATGACACCTGGTGCCGCGATCCGAAGTCCGTCGCCACAGCTACGGTTCGTCGGCTTTCGCCCGAGTTCGCACACTACGATTTCGAGCTGGCCTCGCTGACGACGCAAGAAGGCGAGCCTTCCGCGAACAAAGCGGCGTATACCTTTCACTCGCTCGACGGCCGCACTTCTTATCGCGTCACGTTGCGCCGCTTCAAGTGGCAAACCAAAATTGCGGGTTCGTCGCGTCGTCGCGTCTGGGTGCCGGTCCGGACCGAAACGATCACGCGCGATTCCCTCGACTGAGGCTCGACCATGGCTTCCACCATACAGACAAAAAAGAAAAATCGTCTCCTGACCCGCCGGGCGGCCTTGACCACGCCGCCCGGCACTCTTCCGTTCGCATCCAAAGGGTGCTGGTTTCGACTCGCAGGTTCCTTTCTCGGAAGGGTGGTAGCATCTAAAAGACAATGAGAGGTGCGCATTGCGGCGGAAGGTAATGATAGTTGCGGTCTGGGTGTTGGCGATCGGCGCGGGCGTCGCGTGCGCGCAAGCGCCGTCGTGCGCGGATCTGCGCGCGCAAAAAGAAAAAGTTTATGGTTTCCAACTGACGCAGCTGAACGAGTCCCAGCTCGACGCCAAGAGCAAAGAGATCGATGCCTACTGGAAACAGTTCCAGCCCACCACTCCTGAGACCCTGAATTGCCTGAAACAGATGTTGGCGTCCGAAAAAACCGATCACCTGTTTCAATTCGATGGCGCCTCGTTCCTCTATCGAGCCGATAAATCTCCCGCTTCACTCAATATTGTTGAAGATGCCCTGGTCCAGACGGATTTTCAGGAAACCGATCCCGCGAACTATCTCTCCTTGGCCATGGAACTTGGCCAGCGCGGCGTGGAAATTCAGCCGCTTGCCGCGAAAATCCTCCTTTATCCCAATGCCGTGATCCACATCTCAGAGCACTCCCTGGATCTGGACTCCGATACCGCCGCGCTTTTTCTCTATGGCAGCATGGATCCCGTCAAAGCCAGCCAGGCCTTGACTGTAAAACTTACGGCCCCGGAGCCGTTTGTGCGCGCCGCGGCAGCGCACCTGCTCGCCGAACAGATGACAGAGGAAGCGTTTCGAACGCTCAGCACCTGGACCGGATTGCCGGAAGTCAAAGAGGATTATCGCCGGAACGATATTCACGCGGTGATGACCTATCAGGCTCCCGACGCGGCCACCCTCGCCGATCCCAAGTGGACTCGCGAACAAGTGCTGCAAATCGTCGCCGGCCTGCCGCATACCCGCAAAGAGTTCGACCAGGTGATGAGCACCAAAGGCGCGGAGTTCGACAAAACGATGCGCGAGAAAAAAGCCACGCAAGAAGAGCTGGCCAAGGCCGTCGCCGGAGGCGAACCAATTTACGGCATTGCGGAGCACACCGATTTTGAGAATAGCGCGGTGGTCACTCTCACGGCCGACGATTTCGACACCGTCCGCCAAGCGCGCCGCAAGTCGTTGTACGACGTCTCCGACGAGAGCCTGTCGGAGTATCTGGCCTACACGCAGATCATGATCCGGATGCTGAATCATCTGGATCTTTACAAGGATTACCGGGCGCATTGAGAATGCGTCGAGCGGTGTCGCGCGGCGGAGCGAGTGTGCAATCTTCGGCGGGATTTTCCGGAAAGATAATTTCGGCGCGGCCCTTTTTTCTGCGGGCCATTTTGTTGCTTGCCGCGCTTGTTGAATTCTGTTTCTTCATCCCGCGATTGAGCGGCGCGGATTCCAATGCGCAACAGGAAACCGCACAGCACTTCGCGGAGCGCGTCGCGGCAATCCCCGGCCTGCATGGACCGCTGCGGCTGGAATGGCATCCCGACCCTCAGTGGCTCGAAGGCGAAAGCGATCGCTGGCAGCAGGTGCTTCGCGGCGAACTCGAAAGGCTTTCGCTGCAGCTGACCGAAGACACAGCGGCCCAGCCGCTTATTATTTACGCGCAGGAGACTCCGACGCAGGTGGTGCTCACCGCTAAAACGCATATCGGCGAGCGCGAGGAAATTCGCATCGTCGAAGTGAACCGTGCCTTGCTCCCGCCTACGGAATTGCCCGTTGCTCCCGTGCGCCTGGATCGCCAGATGATTTACGAAAGTCCGGATCGCATTCTCGACGCCTCCTCCTTGTGGAACGGCGCGGAAGGCGGCCTTGCGATCCTGCTCTACAAGAATTTTGAAGTTGTGGCACAGCGCCTGGACGCCAAAGACGCTCTGCAACAAAGCGTCTCCTTGAACTCCGCGAGCTTGAAACCCACGCGCGATCCCCGTGCCGAAATCACGCCACAGGCGGGCCGCGTGTCCGTGCAACTGTGGGGCAAAGCTTGCGATTTTTCCTGGGACGCGCCCAACGAAGTGAAGTGCCACGTGGACAAACCCGCGGCCACGGCCGCGAAATCTCCCTGGCGCGGGCCAACGCTCCTCACTTCGCCCTGCGATGGCAGCGGTTGGAAATTGTTGAACTCGACGGCGGATCCGGCCGCGCAGGACGTCCTGCAGGTGATCCCCGAAGCCGCCGCTGGCGAGAGCAGTTCCGGTGTCCTCAGCGAATTTCCCGGCCCAATTCTCAGCACGAATGGCGGACAAAATCCCGCCAGCGCTTTGGTGGTGGCTCGAAACCTGCGAACAGGAAATTATGAAGTCTATAAAATCACGCTGGCTTGCGGCGATTAGCACCGCACTCTCTGTGCTGCTCTGCGCGGGGGCGCACGCCGGGCCGCCTCGCTATGGAGGCACGCTCCATGTGAAACGGCGCGCCTCCAACGTTTCGCTCGACCCGCGCACGTGGACACCCGGCTCTCTCGCCTTCGCCGACAGCGAAAAATTGGCCAGTCTGGTTTACGATCGCCTGGTCACGCTCGACGATTACGGCAAATTTCAGCCTGCGCTAGCAACGGAATGGACGCATGACTCGGCCGCTCGCAACTGGCAGTTCAAGCTTCGCTCCGGTGCGCGCTTTTCCGATGGCTCGCCGCTCACTTCCTCAATCACCGCCGCTGCGCTGCAATCTTCCCTGGGCAAAGGTTTTGACATCAGCGCCACCGAAAGTGGAATCACCATTCGCGCGCCGCGCCCCACTCCTGACCTCCTGGAACAACTCGCCTCCGGCCGTGCTTTTATTTTTCATGCGCAGCCGGATGGCACTCTGCTCGGCACCGGGCCCTTTTTTGTAGCCGAATCGATTGCGGCTGCTCCTGCGGAAGCAAATCCCCTGGCCACCAAGCCCGCAAAAATAAAATTCCAGGCCAACGAAAATTATTGGTCCGGCCGCCCGTTTGTCGATTTCGTGGAAGTCACGCTCGGTGAACCCGCGCTGCGGCAACTCTTCGATCTGCAGGTCGGCAAGGCGGACATAGCTGAAATTGCGCCGGACTTGGTGCGCAAAGGCCGCCAGGAAGGCCTGCGTATCTGGAACTCCGCGCCGGAAACGCTAGTTGCGCTGCGATTCGACGACGCCCTCGCCTCTCCTGCCGCCGACTCGCTGCGCGAGGCGCTCTGGCTCGCCTTGGACCGCGAGACCATGGCCAACGTGTTGCTGCAAAGGCAAGCACTCCCTGCCTCCGCCCTTTTGCCGCAGTGGTTAACGGGATATGCTTTTCTATTCGAGAGCCCCATGAACCTGGAGCGCGCGAAGGAACTCCGCGCCTCCTTTCCGGCTGGCACTGCCGGAGCAGTCCAGCCGCTTCGATTGCGCGTGGACGTTGCGGGTGATCTTTTCAAATTGATGGGGGAACGCGTGGCTGTGAATGCAAGGCAGGCCAATTTGCTTGTGCAAGTAACGTCGCCGGGTAGCGTAGGCAATTCCTCGCAGTCCGCGGGAAGCGGCTTGCGCTTGATCGCCTGGCACTACGACTCGCTTTCGCCACACGCGGAACTGGAAGAATTCGTGAAGCAATTTGCGGATGGTTCGGAATTGCCCGCGAATTCCAATGATCCTGAGCAGCTTTTCGCACAAGAACGCCGATTTCTACAGCAACGCACGATCTTCCCGCTCGTCTTTTTGCCGGAGTACGTCGGCATCCGCGTAAACGTGCACAATTGGAATGCATCCGCGTGGGGCGATTGGCGGCTGGCCGACGTCTGGCTGGATGCGGAGGATGCCGCAACTTCGAAATTGCCAAGCGGCACACCACAACAGAATTCAACGGCACGCAAACCGGGGGCAAAGCCATGACCTTCCGCACCAAAGTTTTTCTGATTTTCCTGATCACCGTGCTGGCCTCGGTCTCGCTGGTCGCCTATGGCGTCACCCACTACACGCAGCGCGCCTTCGAACAGATGGATGCGCAGCGCACCCAGGCGCTCGAAGTCCAGTTCAAAAAAGAGTTCGTGCAGCGCGGCGATATGGTGGTGCAGCAGGTGGAAAATATTACCAACGCCGACGTCACCGTGCGCATGGTTCTTGACCTTGCCCGCCCCAACGCCGACGCCTCGCTCTATCTGCACGACGCAAACGGCGCCGCTCAGAGCCACGGCCTGGACTTTGTGGAATTCGTCAATTCCGATGGCACGCTGGTCTCCTCCGCGCAATATCCGGCGCGCGTCGGCTATAAAAATGACTGGGTGACTGCCGTAAAGAACTGGGACGCGACCGGCGCCTTCCTCAAACGCGAAGAATTGCCCGATGGCGTGGCGCTCTCCCTCACCTCGGTTCGCACGCAGACCGTTGGCGACAAAACCATCTACATCATCGGCGGCCGCCGCCTGGACAAAAATTTCCTGGCCACTCTCGAACTCCCCTCCGGCATCCGCGCGCTGCTCTATAGCAACCTGGATCCAAATTTCGTTGCCACCGCGCTAACCGATGCAGATGGTGAAGTGCAGCAAGCTGGTTCTTTCGAGCCGTTAATCGACCAGATTCAGAAACACCCGGAGGATACGGTTAAAACCATCTCCTGGAACAACGATCCGGCCAGCGCGGAAACTTTTCACGCCACGCCTCTCAAGGGCCGCAATGGTGAATTGCTCGGCGTATTGTTGCTGGGCAGTTCGGCGCGCGAACTCGTGCTGCTGCAGCGTGAAATTCTGAAAATCGCCGGCGCCGTGGCGCTGGCTGCACTCCTGGTGGGACTGCTGCTGAGCTGGTGGGTCTCTCGCCGCATCACCCGGCCGGTGGAGGAGCTTGCCAACGGCGCGCGCGATGTCGCTTCCGGCCGCTGGGACACCAAGATCGACGTGAAGGGCAGCGACGAAATCGGCCAACTCGCAACTGCGTTCAATGAAATGACCGGAACGCTGGCCGCGCAGAAGGAAAAGCTGGTGCAAACCGAACGCGTTGCCGCCTGGCGCGAATTGGCCCGCCGCCTGGCTCACGAGCTGCGCAACCCGCTCTTCCCCTTGCAGATCACCGTCGAAAATCTTCAACGCGCGCGGCAGCTTGGTCCGCAACAGTTTCAGGAAGTCTTCAGCGAAGCCACAGCCACGCTGAAGGCTGAGCTCGCCAATCTCAATACCATCGTCGGCCGCTTCAGCGATTTTTCCAAAATGCCTACGCCGGAGTTTTCCAAGGTCAATGTGAATGAAACTTTGCGCGAAGCGGTGCGCCTTTTCGAGCCGCAATTCACCACCCTTGGCAAACCAAACATCTCCACGGAATATTTCCTCAGTGAAGCGCTTCCCGAAGTGGATGCCGATGCAGACCTGCTGCACAAGGCGTTCCAAAATCTTGTGTTGAACGCGATGGATGCCATGCCCGGCGGCGGCACGCTCTCTCTCCGCACCACCGACGCCGGCGATATTGTTCGCATTGAATTTTCCGACACGGGAAAAGGGCTGACGCCTGAAGAGTGCTCGCGCCTCTTCACTCCGTACTACACCACCAAGCAGCAGGGCACTGGCCTCGGCCTTGCCATCGTGCAATCCGTCGTCAGCGATCACCACGGCACAATTTCCGTCTCTAGCGAAGAAGGCCGCGGCACCACGTTTCGCATCGAGCTGCCAAAACGCCAGACCGGCGCCATCCTCAAGCCAAAATCCGAATCAACGCCCGCGGAATCGCTTTCCGAACGCGCCGCCACCGCGTCTGACTGATATGTAGCGGCCGCCTTCCGAGGCGGGCGCCTTGTATTTGGTGCTGCAACCGTAACCGCCGAAAGGACCTCCGTGCCACGCAAAGCGCACCTCCTCCTGATCGACGACGATCCCAACACGCTGGCGTCGCTTGCCCGAGCCTTTCGCCTCGCAGGCCATGAAGCCACCGTCTGCGACAACGCGACTCGAGCCATGGAACTTGTGCGCGCCCAGCATTTCGACCTGATCCTTTCGGACGTGGTCATGCCCGGCAAAACCGGTATGGACCTCCTCGAAGAATTGAAAAAAGCCGGCGTGCAAACGCCCATCGTTCTGATCTCCGGCCAAGCCAACATCGAAATGGCGGTCAAGGCCACGCGTCTTGGCGCGCTCGATTTTCTGGAAAAGCCGCTCAGCACAGACAAGCTGCTGCTCACCGTCGAAAACGCCCTGAAACTTTCCCGCCTCGAAGATGAAAACCGCGAACTGCGCCACCGCCTCGGGAAGCATGAACTCGTCGGCTCTGGCCCAGCGATGAAAAAACTCCTGGCCCAGATCGATCGCGTTGCCGCCAGCGAAACCCGCGTCTGCATTCTCGGCGAAACCGGCACCGGAAAAGAACTCGTCGCTCGAGCCATCCATGAAAAATCGCCTCGCCACGAAAACGCATTTATCACCCTGAATTGCGCGGCCGTGCCCGCCGAATTGATCGAATCGGAACTCTTCGGCCATGAAAAGGGTTCCTTTACTGGCGCCGCCGGCCGCCACGTCGGCAAATTCGAACAGGCCGAAGCCGGCACATTGTTTCTCGACGAGATTGGCGATATGCCCGTCTCCATGCAGGCTAAGCTCCTGCGCGTCCTGGAAGAAGGCGAAGTGGAGCGCGTCGGCGGCGAGAAACCCATCAAGGTAAACGTCCGCGTGATCGTCGCCACGCATCGCAATCTTGAAGACCTCGTCAAGAAAAACGAATTTCGCCGCGACCTTTTCCATCGCGTTTACGTGTTTCCGCTGGTTCTGCCGCCCCTGCGCGAGCGCCCCGAGGATTTTCCCGATCTCGTCGCGCACTTTGCCCGCCAGGTTGCCGCGCAAAATAACTGGAAGCAAAAACCATTCTCCGCCGAAGCGATTTCCGCGCTGCGGCAGTATTCCTGGCCCGGCAACGTCCGCGAATTGCGCAACATCGTCGAGCGCCTGGTGCTCCTCTCAGCTGAAGACACGATCACCGCCGAAGACGTGAAGTTGGTCCTTCCCACCGGCGAAGGGGTTCCTTCCGGCGTTGCAGCCGAAACAGGGCAGGGAACTCTCCTGCAACGTACGGAATCCTTCGAAAAAAAAGTCCTCCTCGCCGAACTTCGCCGCCACAACTTCCACATGACCAACGTCGCCCGCGCTCTCGGCCTCGAACGCAGCCACCTTTACAAGAAATGCCAGCAGCTCGGCATCGACCTGCAATCCCTCCGCAAACCAGAGTAAGAATTTCGCTTTACTCTCGGCCAATTCGTAGACTCCCCTCTTAACTGATTGAAAAAAGTGATCTTACATATGGATTAGATTTCGCTTGACAAATTACATATTGCTATATATAAATTGCATATTGCAATATCCCCGAAAGGCGGCCCTCCATGACTCTTGGCGACAAACTCCGCTCCCTCCGCGCAATCGAAGGCTCGCTCCGCGGCTTGGGGCGCCCAATGACCCAGTCCGAACTGGTCGAAGCCATGAAAGAAGAGCTGGGCCGCGGCCTCAGCCAGGCCTACGTTTCGCAACTTGAGAGTGGCGCGCGCCCGCACATGACGAACACTTCGCGCGAACTGCTTGCACGCTTCTTCCGCGTCTTCCCTGGCTTCCTTGTGGACGACCCGGAGGGTTATTCGCGCGAATTGCAATCGGCTTTGCGCATGGGGGATTCCACCGTGGATTCCTGGCTCTATGCCGGCTCGGATCAGTTCAGCGCCGACCCGGAACTGGAAAAAGCGTTGCTCAAAATCGCCGAGCACGCCGATTCGCGGGGGGCGCTTCTGCTCCTCGGCGAAATCCTCAGCACGCCCGGTCTTGCCGAGCGGCTCAGCGAGGTTTTGCAGCCCGGCCCGATCATCGGTTCGGGGCATCCTCCTCCCATTCCTTCAGAAAACTAACTTTCACAGGGCCAACGCACGGTTCGACCAAGCGGCGGGATGTCGCTTCTCGAGGTGATTATGACGTGGTCTGACTTTTATCTGCTCTGTTTCCTGGTGGGCTTCTCGCTCAGCGTGCTCTCTTTTCTTGCGGGCGCAATCCATCTGCACCTGCCACTCAAGTGGCATCTGCCATTTCATGGCGGGCACCATGCAGGCGGCGGTGGCCTGCACAAGGGCGGCGCGGCGCATCTCTCGTGGTTCAACGCCTCCACCGTGCTCGCGTTCCTCGCCTGGTTTGGTGGCACCGGCTATCTGCTGACGAAGCACTCGAGCCTTGTCGCCATCCTTTCCCTGGCTCTGGCTATCGCGTCAGGCTTGACCGGCGGGTGGATTGTCTTCCGCTTCATGTCCCGCCTGCTGCAAAACACGGAGGCTCAAATGAACGAGTGGGATTACCGCCACGAAGGTTCCGTAGGCCGGGTCAGCATCTCGATTCCGGCCAAAGGAACCGGGGAAGTCATCTTCGAACAGCACAACATCCGGCGCAGCTCCGGCGCGCGAAGCGAAGACGGCTCCTCCATCGAGAAAGGTGCCGAAGTGGTGATCAGCCGCTACGAAAAGGGAATGGCCTTTGTCCGCCGTTGGGACGAATTCACGAAGTCGTAGCACCGCGCCAACTCTGTACCCCAGGCCTCAGCGTCTTGGGTTCTTCAAAGCGCGGCCGAATTTCGATTCGAAGGAACACCCTCACCCGCAAAGGCGTGAGCGAAAAGGGAGGTCGTTATGTTTGAGTCCTCAAGTGTATGGGTCATCGCCGGCCTGATTGTGGTCGGACTGCTATTCATCATGGGCACCATCGCCCGGATGTATCGCAAAGCGGGTCCGCACGAAGCCCTGATCGTTTACGGCTTTCGCGGCACCCGCATCATCAAGGGAGGCGGCACGATCATCTTTCCGATGGTTGAGCAATGCAAGGAGCTCTCCCTCGAATTGATGTCGTTCGACGTCGCGCCTCAGCAAAGTCTGTATACCAACCAGGGCGTCGCCGTAACTGTCGAAGCGGTGGCGCAACTTAAAGTGAAGTCGGATCCTGTGTCCATCCGCACGGCAGCCGAGCAATTCCTTACCAAGCGGCCAGAGCAACGCGAAGGTCTTATTCGCCTGGTAATGGAAGGCCATCTCCGCGGCATCATCGGGCAGCTCACGGTCGAACAGATCGTGAAGGAACCCGAAATGGTCGGCGGCCACATGCGCTCTACGTGCGCCGACGACATGAGCAAGATGGGTCTCGATGTCGTCAGCTTCACCATCAAGGAAGTCCGCGACAAAAACGAGTACATCACCAACATGGGACGCCCTGACATCGCCCGCATCAAGCGCGACGCCGAAGTGGCCGCCGCCGAAGCCGATCGCGACATCGCCATCAAGCGCGCAGAAGCCTCGCGGGCCTCCGCAATCGCCAAGGCGCAAGCCGACCAGGAACGCGTCGCGGCGGAAACCGCCTCGATGGCCAAACAAGCGGAGGCCGAACGCGACCTCGACATCAAGAAAGCCAACTACCTGGAAATCAGTAAAAAAGCCCAGGCGCAAGCCGATAAGGCTTATGAAATCGAAACCAACCGCCAGCAGCAGACCGTGATGCTCGAACAGGTCCGCATTCAACAGGTGGAACGCGAAGCGCAGGTGAAGGTGCAGGAAGCCGAAATCGCGCGCCGCGAACGCGAATTGATCGCCACCGTCCTGAAGCAGGCGGAAATCGAGCGCCAGCGCATCGAAACCCTCGCCAACGCCGAACGGCAGCGCCTGATCAGCGAAGCCGAAGGCCGCGCATCCTCCATCCGCGCGCAAGGTGAAGCCGAAGCCGAAATCATCTTCAAGAAAGGCGAAGCTGAAGCCAAGGCCATGAATATCAAGGCGGAAGCCTTCCAGGAGTACAACCAAGCTGCCGTAGCGGACAAACTCATCACCAGCCTTCCGGAAGTGGTTCGCGCGCTCAGCGAGCCGCTCAGCAAGGTGGACAAGGTCACCATCGTCTCCACCGGCAACGGCGATGCCGCCGGCGCGTACAAACTCACCGGCGACATCACGAAAATCGCCGCGCAGGTGCCCGCGCTGTTCGAAGCCCTCTCTGGCATGCAGATGTCGGAGTTGCTCGGCAAAGTTCGCTTGATCGGCGACAAAGTCCCGAAGCCGGAGTCACCGGCCGCGAAGTCCTAACCCATTTCCGCAGGAGCGCTGTGCAAGCAGCGTTCCGGCGCTTCTCTCGCTGTGGAGGATCGTCATGGAGGAAAAGGTCATGAGTCTGACGTTGCAGCAAAAGCGCGGGCTGTTCTGGTCGCTGGGAATCGTCACCGTCGCCACGCTCACCACCCTGGCTTGGCACCAGATCAACGCCCTGCTGACCCACTGCTTCACCGTTTTCTGAAGCCCTACGTACTGGCCGACCTTCAGGTCGGCAAAAAAGTAGCACACGCTTCAGCCTGTGCTCCGATCCGCCCATGTAGCGGCCACCTTCCGAGGTGGGCGCCTTTCGCAAACCAACACCCATACAGACCATCGAAACTCGAAAAAGCACGAATCAAAAGTCACGAATCATCAATCCGAAAGGAGCAACACATGGGCCTCTTAGAACGCGTCAGCACCCTAATCCGAGCTAATCTCAACGACATGGTCGACCGCGCCGAAGATCCTGAAAAAATGATCAAGCAGGTGATCCTCGACATGGAAAACCAATACCTGCAGGTCAAAACGCAAGTCGCCGTCTCCATCGCCGACCAGCACATCCTCGAAAAGAAACAACGCGAACAGGAAGACACCGCCAAGGACTGGATGCGCAAGGCCGAAGTCGCCGTCGAGAAAACCCAGGACGATCTCGCCCGCGCCGCCCTCGACCGCTACCAGACCGCCCTGCGCCTGACGCAAAGTTTTCAGGAACAGGTGAACGACCAGAAAGCCCAGGTGGACACTTTGAAAAACGCGCTCGTCAAACTCGAACAGAAACTCGACGAAGCCAAATCCAAGCGCGAAGTACTGCTTGCCCGCCATCGCCGCAGCATCGCGCTCGATAAAGCCGCCAAGGCGCAGGTCGCTCTCGGCGAAGGCTCCAAAAGCGCCACCTTCGACCGCCTGAAGGAACGCGTCCACCTCACCGAAGCCACCGCCTCCGCCGAGGTAGACCTCCTCAACGACGACGTCGCCGACAAACTCAACCGACTCGACCGCGACACCGAAGTCGAGCGCCTCCTCAACGACCTGAAAACCCGCAAGGGTCTGCCGGCTTAAACCGGCGGCAACAATCTCGTGCAACAATACTCGGCATGAATCCCTGGCTGATTGGCGTTCCTGCGGCGGTTGCGGCGGGAATGGCGGGCATCACTCTCTACGGTGGGGGCTTTCCGCGCGCGCAACTTTTTGGCACTGCGGTCTGGCATACCCCAGCCGCAAACAAACTCGCGCTCACGTTTGACGACGGGCCCAACCCTGCGATCACGCCAAAGCTGCTGGAGTTGCTGGCGAAGCATAACGCGAAAGCCACATTTTTCATGGTTGGCAAATTCGTCCGCGAGTGCCCGTCCCTTGCGAAAGAAATCGCCGCGCAGGGCCACGCTATCGGCAATCACACGGACACGCATCCGAATCTGCTCTTCTGCGGACGCAGGGAGACCCGCGAAGAACTCCAGCGTTGTAGCGAAGCAATCCAGCAAGCCATCTGGGCCACTCCGCGCTGGTTCCGTCCCCCCTTCGGCCTGCGCTCGCCGTGGCTTATCGAAATCGCCCAGCGCCAAGGCATGCGCACCGTGCTGTGGACGCAACTGCCCGGCGATTGGCATGTCAAACCACCGGAATGGCTGATCGAACGCATGAAGCCCGTCGCCGCCGCAGCCCAGGAAAATATCCCCAAATCGCAAAAGGGAGCAGCGCCCCTCCCCGGCGAGATCCTTTGTCTGCATGATGGAGATCACCGCCGCCTTAATGGCGACCGCGCCCACACGCTGGCCGCTCTCGCCTACTGGCTACCCCGCTGGCGCGACCTGGGCCTCGAATTTGTTACAATGGACGAAACTTTATAGCAGGACCGTCGAGGCCCTATGGACGAACGCAGCTTCTACAACGAGAAAGAAGAGATTCGCAAGGTCAAGCTAGTCTGTCCCAGTTGCCGCGGAGAATTCGAAGCACCCGTGCGCTGGAAGGTCTGCCGCAAGAAAAAAGAGCTTCCGCGCGGCGCCGGCGAAGAAGACCGCCGCAAATTTGCAAAAGCCACTTCCTATATGATCCGTTTGGAAGACCTGGTCGCCTGTTACAAGTGCCGCAAGCGCTTCGAACTGACCGGCCAGTCGACCGTCTTGATCAACGACAATCTCGGCGACCCGAACGAGGATCCCGAGAATTTCGGCAATCGGTAGTCGGAAGCTAGCAGCAAACAGCGAACAGATAACAGGAACCGAATCCAGCCACGGCTAAGCTAAGGCCGCGCTTCCTGCTCGCTGTTAGCTGCTATCTGTTATCCCCTCAACTTCTTCGACCAACTGGTCCCCTAAATCTCCGGATACATCTCGAAAAACGCATCGATCGACTGCCGAAACGTATCCTCAATTTCTTCCTTGCTGCCCTCGATCAGATGCATCGCCACGCGCGCGGTCTTCCCGCTCTTCAGCACCACGGTCGCTTCCTTCACTTCGCCCAGATCGTCCACGGGCAGCAATCGCATTCCGTAAACCAGCGCCAATTTCGCCATGAATCCTCTCCTTCCCCGTCAATGGAAGCCACAGACTATGCCGTGCTCCGCCGATGGTCAAATCCCCGCTGCCCCTCTAGCCACGTGCCTCCAGAAGTGCGATCCTCTAGGCATCCCCGGCCCGCAGGGCAGGCATCCGAAAGCCCAGAGTTCCAAATGGAGGCACATCGGTGAAAACCGCGCCCAGAATCCAGGTAGTCACCACAGTCTTCGCTCTCTCGCTCAGCTTCGTCGGCCACGTGCGCGCGCAGGCTCCTGAGGGCCCGCAATCCGATCCGCCACCGGCCGCCACCCGTCCTGCACCAGCACCCGCGGCGCGCCCCTCCAATGGCCCGACCATCACCGTCCCCTCTGGCACGCGCGTTGGCGTTGTTCTCGAGAATGGAATTTCCACCGCATCCGCCAAGCCAGGCGACTCCGTTTATTTCCGCACTTCCTTTCCTATCACTGAAAATAACAAGGTAGTAGTTCCGGTCGGCTCCTATCTTCGCGGCGAAGTCACAGACTCCAAGCGCGCCGGCCACATCAAGGGTAAAGGCGAGCTTCGCATTCGCCTGAACACATTGATTCTCCCAAACGGATACACCGTGGATCTGAACGCGGAACCCCGCAGCACCGATAGCGCCAGTGGCACCAAGACAGATTCCGAAGGCAAGATCACTGGACCAGGCGGCAAAGGAAAAGACGCGGCAACCATCGCCACCAGCACGGTCGCGGGCGCGGGGATCGGCGGGATTGCGGACGGCGGAAAGGGCGCGGGCATCGGCGCGGGGATTGGGGGCGTAGTGGGACTTGCCGCGGTGTTGTTGTCGCGCGGCCCGGAAGCGCAACTTCCGCGCGGCTCTTCGATGGACCTGGTGCTGGAGCGCGACTTGCACCTGGATCAGGACCAGATCCACTACACAAACGTCGGCATGGCAAGCCCGGTAATCGTCCAGCAGTAAGCGAACTTACGCCTATGCTGTGTGCGTCTGCCGCGCTTCCTGAAAACGCATCGGGCTGAACGCCGCCCAATCCACACTCACCTTTTCGGTGGTCACCCACTCGCGGATCAGGTGCGCCGTAATCGGCGTCAGCAAAATCCCGCTGCGAAAATGCCCGGTGGCAATCAGCAAGCCTTCCTGATCCGTCAGGCCCAGAATTGGCAGATGGTCTGGCGTATCCGGCCGTAATCCTGCCCACGTTTCCTCAACACGAGCCTTTTGCAGCCCTGGCACCAGCGCAATCGCGCCCGTCAGAATTTTCTTCATCCCCGCCGCCGTCACATGGCGATCAAAGCCTTCATACTCGATCGTTGCTCCGGCAATAATTCGCCCATCCGTCCGTGGCACCAGATAGAGATGCCCGTTCCACAAATCCCGCCGCAATTTCACCGCGTCACAGCGCAGCGCCACCATCTGGCCCTTCGCGGGGGTCACGGGCGCGTAAGCCGCCGCGCCCTCAATGCCTGCGCTGAAACATCCCGCCGCGATAATCGTCAACCGTCCTTCCACATCGCCGGTGCGCAGATGCAGACCCCTGCAAACTCGGCCATCGGTCAACAACGCCTTCGCGCCGTTTCCCGCGTGAATCTCAACCCCCTTGCGTCGCGCCGCTTCCAACGTCGCTTCGGTGAACAGCCGGTTATCTAGCGAAGCCTCGTATGGCCGGAGAACCGCAGCTCGAATTTCCGCAGTCAGTGCCGGCTCCAGCTCGCAAGCCTGCTGCCCGCTCAGCGCCTCCGCTTGCAATCCAGCGCTGCGATGCTGCTCCAGGATTTGTGTGATCTCGTTCTGCTTCTCGTCGTCCAGAAAAACGTCCAGTGCCCCTTCTTTTCGGTAACCGACCTTAATCCCGGAAAGTTCCTCCACGCGCGCAATAAATTCCGGATACCGTTGCACACTTGCCATGCTGATCGGCAGCAGCAGCGCCATCGCTGCGCTTTCCGGCACCGGAGAAATCATTCCCGCGCTCGCCCAGGAAGCCTCTCGCCCAGGCAGTTGCGCGTCGAACACGCCAACCTTCAGCCCCGCACCAGCCAATTCCAGCGCGATCGCAGCGCCAATCACCCCGCCGCCCGCAACCACCGCATCATAAGTTTTCATGGAAATATATTAGCCCAACCCCGCCGCGAAAGCGGGAAGCAACCTGGCCATCGCATGTAGCAAACGCATGTTCCAGCGCGTGTCATCCTGAGGGCGCGCTTTTTGCGCTCGAAGGATCACAACCAAAACGCAACGCACCAACCAAACAACGAGCACTTCAAAATGGTGTTCCACTGGAAAACCGCCGCAGACCAAACTGGCACCCTCACGGCTGTGGGGCAAACTCCTGCGAAAGCACTTCCGCCTTTTTGGCCTGATTCCGCGCCCGCAGCCAGTCGTTGTTCTTCATGGCCTCCCGCGCGCTGTCCACGAACCCCTGGATTTTGGAGACCAGGTCCTGCTGCGCTTCGTTCAACTGTTTGCTTTTGCTGGAATTCAAGTTTTGCTCGGCCACGTTCAAGCTCTGCTGCGTTGCCGTTTTCGCCGAAGAGATCTGCTCGTCGCTCAATTCAGGAGCGATGATAGGTTCCTGGGATTTTTCCTCCACCTCGGTTTCATGCACAGGGGGAGCCGCAACCCGAGGCCTTGCTGGAACACTGCGCGGAATCACGAGTGGGGAAACTCGATTCGCATCTTCCACATAAATTTCCGGTGCATCCGCAAGGTCGGCGAGGTCTCCCGGCGGTACCACCGGATGGGAAAATACGACGGTGCCAATCGTTGGAGCAGGCCTCTTCGCCGTGAAACAACCGCCGCAGAACAATGCGCACACGCAGGCTACACAAAGAGTGCGTTGCGCCGAGTTGCAATTCCTGACTGCTGGGGTCGGAATATTCGGCATGCTCACGCGGCGAGCGGCAACTCGATCCGGAATGTAGTGCCGCGGCCAACCTCCGATGTAAAGTCTATCGAACCGTTGTGAAGCTGCACAATTCGGAACGTACTGGCAAGTCCGATGCCGCTTCCGCCCGGCCGCGTTGTAAAGAAAAGTTGAAACACCTTTTGCCGGTTTTCCACGGAAATTCCTTTCCCCGTGTCGCCCACCGTGATTTCCGCCATTTCCCCGCGCCGGTTCAGCGTAATTTGTAATTGGCCCCCGGTCGGCATCGCTTCCACCGCATTCAGCACCAGATTCAGAACTGCTTGTTTCAATAAGTCGCGATCCACAAACACTTCGGGTACCCCGATCGGCAAGAGTTGCGCCACCTGTACGTTCGCTTTTTGCAATTGCGGCTGCGCCACTTCCAGGACGTCGCGCAACAGATCCGCAAGTTGCGTCGGCTCCAGCCGCACATCCATCGGCCGCGAAAAATCCAGGAACCGTTTCACCACCGCGTCCAACCGGTCAATCTCCACATCCAGGACGTGCACAGCCTGCAGCGCCGCGCCATCCGCATCCGCCGGCAGCGATTCTTTCAGATTTTCCAGCCACAGCCGCATGGAGTTCAGCGGGTTCTTCACCTCGTGCGCCACTCCCGCGGTGATGCGCCCGACGGCCGCCAGTCGCTCGCTCACTTGCAGTTGCGTGTTGATGCTTTCCAGGGAGTCCAGATCTCGCAGCGTCACCATCGCGCCCATGCGGTCTCCCGCTCCTTGAATTTCCTGAACGCTCACGCCCACACGCTTCCGTCCCTCCACCGTTTCCACTTCGGTCTCCGAAGCCACTTCCGTCAAATGATCCCCATCCAGATGCAGCGCCTCAAACAGCGGATGTCCCGGCGGGAAAATATCCGTCACCCGCCTGCCAAGAAATTGCGCTGCCGGGGCGCCCAGAAATTTCTCCGCAGCCGGGCTGATCATCACTGCGCGCGCGTCTTTCGTGAATAGCAGCAAGCCGTCTTCCAGCCCGGCCATCACGGAGTTCATATTCTCCCGCAGCGAACTGAAAATTTCGTGCACGCCGCGCAGTTGCTGTCCCACTTGCAAAATCTTGCGCCGCACCTGGCTCAGTTCGTCAACGTTCTCCATGGATTCGTTCGCCGCACCCGTCGGGTTGTCGTAGACGCCCGCGGAAATGCGTTCCAGTTGCGCCAGGATGTCGCGAATGGGAGCAAGCGCCGCACCGCTCACCACGGCGGCAAGAAAAGTCGAAAGCACCAGCGCCAGCAGTGCAATCGTGCCCCAGCGCCTCAGCCGCGGTTGGATATCGTTGCGCACCAAGGCCGTCGAAATCGCAATCCGCACCTCTCCATAAGGATTGCCGCGAAGCTTGAACGGAAAATCCACCTCATAAATATGCGCCGGTTCCGCCAGGATGCGCACCTGCCGCACAAAGGAGCTTTGTATCAATTGCGAAAGCGGAGGCCGCCGCAGCGCGGTTTTCCCCACCTGCTTGGAATCGCTCGATACCAGCACCACGTCGTTCCGATCCACGATCGTCGCTTCATAAATCGACGGTGAATCGGTTGCCAGTTGCAGCCGCGCGGCCAGCCCTTCGCTATCCTCAAACGCGCTCTGCACGTATTCGTGAATGTCCTGGGCATCGTCGGATGCTGGGCGCAGGCCGCGGCTGCGTGCGTCTTGCAGGGCCTGGTAGGCGGAGTCGAACGTCTCGCTGGCAAGTTCGTTTGCCCGCTTGTCCGTGTCGTGGAGTTCCTGCTGCAGTAGCAGTTCGGCGAACACCAGCGACAGCACTGCCGTGGACAGCAGCACCAGCCCCGCCATCACCATCGTCAGTTTCGTGCGCAGTCCGAGCTGCATACCTGGCTAGGACTCCGTTTCCACTTTATCGTTCCCGTATTCTTTCAGTTTGTTGTGCAGCGTCTTCAGGCTCACGCCCAGCAGCTCTGCCGCGCGTGTCTTATTGTTTCCCGTCGCATGCAGCGTCTGCAGGATCAGTTCGCGTTCCATCGCGTCCACCGTCGTACCCACCGGAAATTTCAGCGAGGATAAATCACTGGGACTCTTGCTGCCCACCTTGCCGAATTCGCCCGGCAGGGAACTCCGTGAAATCAGGTCTTTCTCGGACATAATGGCCGCGCGCTCCAGCACGTTACGCAATTCCCGGATGTTTCCCGGCCACGTGTGGCTCATAAAAATATCCAGCACTTCCGCGCCGATGCCCCGCACGCTCTTTCCATGTTTTGCATTGATGTCCCGCAGGATGTGCTCCGCCAGCAGCGGAATGTCTTCCTTGTGGTCGCGCAGTGGCGGCAAATGAATGTGAAAAACGTTCAGGCGGAAATATAAATCCTGGCGGAGGCCGCCGTCTTCCACGGCTTTTTCCGGATCTTTGTTGGTAGCCGCCAGCACCCGCACGTCCACCGGAGTTTCGGACTTGCTTCCCAGCCGCCGCACCTTGCGATCTTCCAGCACGCGCAGCAGTTTCGCTTGCGTCGGCGCGGGCATCTCGCCGATCTCGTCCAGCAGCAGCGTTCCGCCGTCGGCCAGCTCGAAACATCCGATGCGCCGCTCCGCCGCTCCCGTGAACGCGCCGCGTTCGTGCCCGAAGATTTCGCTTTCCATCAGTGTTTCCGGAATTGCCGAACAGTTAATGGCCACAAACGGCCCGCCGGCCCGCGGCGAAAGTTTGTGAAGCGTCCGTGCCACAATTTCCTTGCCCGAACCGGTTTCTCCCGTAATTAAAACGGAAGCGGAACTCGGCGCGGCCATCTCAATAATGCGCATCACTTCCTGCATCGGCTTCGACCCGCCGACCAGATCACCCAGCCGTCCCGCTTCCCGTAATTGCCGCTGCAGCACCGCCAGATTATGCGCGTCGCGCGCCTTGCTCAGCGCTCGGTCCAGCAGCGCCCGCAGCACCGGCCCCTTCAACGGTTTCTCGATGTACCAGAACGCGCCAGATTCAATCGCCGCGACCGCGCGCTCTTCGCTGCCTTTTCCGGTGATGATAATTGCTGGAACGTCCAGCAAGTCGTCGCCGAGTTGCTTCAGCAGATCCAGCCCGTTCATCCCGGGCAACTCCACGTCGGCAATCAGCGTGTCCGGCTGGAAGTTCGAAAATTTCGCCAGCGCATCCTCAGCCGTGCCCACGCCCAGCACTTCGTAGCCCCATCGTTGCAACAGCTGTTCGTAGCCTTTGCGCGCGTTGTCTTCATCCTCCACGATCAGGATGCGGTCCTTGCGCTCGCCTGTTTCTACCGTGCGTGCAGCCTTGCTGTCGTCGCCCATGCGCCTTTGCCTCGTCTCCTAACACCACTATTCCATTGTCGCATTAAGGGTGGGTGAAACGACTCTAACAAGCACGCGCACACTTGCCAAGCGCCGGACCGCCGACTCCACTTGATCCCGTGGTTTTCGCGGGATGAATCTCCAGATTGGCCAGCCTTCCTAAACGCAGCAGTTCGACACCGAAGCAATTCTTGACGACCAGACGCGAATTCTCATTCCATCTATTCCCGCAGCAAATAGAGAGCCCGCTCCAATTCCAATTCCAGTTTTGTGCCGCGTTGCAATTCAATCTCTTGTCCGCGCCCAGATTCCGTCAAATACGCTTCGAGCGCGGCCATCGCCGCTCCCTGCGCAGCTTCTTTCTTGTTCTTATCCTTTACCCCCTGCACTGCGCCCATCGCCGCGCCCGCAGCCGCAGCCTGCGCCGCATCTTTCTGCGTGCTGCTGCGCCCTTCGATCACGCCTTCCTGTAACGGTCCCGCCTTGATGCTGTGGTCCCCCGGCACCGACGCCACATCCGCAACAATCGGCAGCTTTCCAAATCGCGTCTGAATTTCATCAAACGTCAGCCAGATTTTTGCCCGCCCCGTCGTCCCCGCGGACTCCACGCGGCTCACATGCCCCACAATCACCGCGCCAGACGGCAAATAATTCCCCTGTCCCGCCTCCAGTGGCTCCAGCGTCCGCACACGTATCTCCTGATTCTTCCGGACCTCCTTGGTGTTGAGATCTCCCTCCAGCCGCACCAAGAATCGCGTACCCGGCACCACGGCAAACGTCTCTTCCGGCAATCCGTGCCGTTCTCCGTCTGCCACATGTGAATCCCCGTGCGGACTCTGCGTCTCTCTAGGAATAATGTCCCTGCTGATCACCGGGGGCTGCTGCTCCTGTCCCACTGCTGAAATCGCTAGCCCGGCCAACAGCACGAACCCCCAAGGCAAAATCATTCTTGCTCTGTAATATGTCATCACTGCCTCGCATTTCACCAAAAGAAGGCAATGCACCCGCAATTCCACCTATCGTTCTCGTACAGCGGCTTAACCGCTTAAAAATGAATAGCTTAGAATTAGCCCGGCAGGACCGCCCGAGCCCACCTGCCATCCCCGATTCCCAACTGTCACCAAAATCCTGCACCTCACCCAACCCCGAATCCTTGTAACCCATCCCACCTTTAGTACTCTCAATGAAGGGCCCACCAGTAGAACCCAGGCCCGCGACCGCCTGTCGCCGAACGACCAAGGAGACTCCTTCAAATGTTGCTTCGCAAGAAGCCCGAATTAACCTACGCGGACGTCACTCCCCGTTCCCTCTATCTCAATCGCCGAAAATTCCTGCAATCCGCCGGCCTCGCGGGCGCCGCCGCACTCGCGGGCCGCGGCCTCTGGGAACTCGCCTTGCCCTCTTCCCGCGTATTCGCTGGTACCAAATTGAATGTCGCCAGCAAAAGCCCTTTTAGCACCACCGAAAAGCAGAACACCTATGACGACGTCACCCACTACAACAATTATTACGAATTCGGCGTGGACAAAACCGAGCCGGCCAAAAACGCCGGCAGTTTGAAGATCTACCCTTGGAGCGTCTCCATCGAAGGCGAAGTCAAAAATCCGCGCAAAATGTCCATCGACGAAATCCTGAAACTCGCCCCACTTGAAGAGCGCATCTATCGTCACCGCTGCGTCGAGGCGTGGTCCATCGTTGTGCCCTGGATTGGCTACTCCCTCGGCGCGCTGATCAAAGCCGTTGAGCCAACGCCCGCGGCAAAATTCGTCGCGTTCGAGACCTTCTATGACCGCAAGCAAATGCCTCAATCCACGTACGCCGGCATCGATTTTCCTTACGTCGAAGGCATGCGCCTGGATGAAGCAATGAACCCGCTCACGCTCCTGTGTGTCGGGATGTACGGCGAAACGCTGCCCAATCAGGATGGCGCGCCGGTGCGACTGATCATTCCCTGGAAGTACGGCTTCAAAAGCGCCAAGTCGCTCGTCAAGATTCGTTTCACGAAAGATCAGCCGCCCTCCACGTGGAATCGCCTCGCCTCAAACGAGTACGGTTTTTACGCCAACGTGAATCCACACGTCGACCACCCGCGCTGGAGCCAGGCCAAGGAACGCCGCCTCGGCGAATTCTTCAAACGCGAAACGCTCATGTTCAACGGTTATTCGGACCAGGTCGCCAGCTTGTACACTGGCATGGACCTGAAGAAATACTATTAGCGCCAAATCCTGCCGATGCGAAAACTACTGACCAGCAAATGGACCAAAGTGGCCGTGTTCGCTCTCTGCCTGCTGCCGCTCGCGGCCCTGGGGTGGCGCGCTCTCCACAACGGCCTCACCGCCAATCCCATCGAGTTCATCACGCACGCCACGGGCGATTGGACCCTGCGCTTCATCGTCATCACTTTGACGATCACGCCACTCCGCAAACTCCTCGGCTTGCCGGATCTGATTCGCTTCCGCCGCATGTTCGGTCTCTTCGCCTTTTTCTACGGCTGCCTGCACTTCACCACCTACATCTGGCTCGACAAATTCTTCGATCTCCATGAAGTGTGGAAAGACATCTCCAAGCGCCCTTACATCACCCTGGGCTTTCTCGCATTCGTCCTGATGATTCCCCTGGCGCTTACCTCTACAACGGGCTGGATCCGTCGCCTCGGCGGCCGCAACTGGCAGTTGCTCCACCGCGCCATCTATGTCTCCGCCATCGCGGGGGTAATCCACTACTACTGGCTGGTAAAATCCGCCGTACTTCTCCCGCTCATCTACGCCGCAATCGTCGCCGTTCTTCTGCTATGGCGATTAGCCATCAAATTCTGGCCCCGCCCCGCTGCAATCAGAGCCACCTCCGAATCCGCGTAGGCGCGGCTTCTTGCCCTGAGCGAAGCCGAAGGTCATGCCCCCTTCTTTTCCGAATCTTCCGCCCTGCGCCCAATTCAACCCAAATACTTTCGAATCCTTTTCAACACACTCGCATACATCGCCAGCGTCACCCGCCCCGTCTGTGTATTCTGCTGGCTCGGGTGATACACGCCGAATAACCGCGGCAAATCTTCCGCAATCGCGCATTCCGCTCCGTGTGAAAACTGAATCGCCGAGCGAGAAACAATCCGCCCCTGCTGCTTCAAAATCTCCAGATACGCATCCCAGGCAATCTTCCCCAGCGCCAGCACCGCGCGTGGCCGCAAAATTTCCAATTCGCGCTCCAGATAACCACGGCAGTTTAAAATCTCACTCGGCAAGGGCCTATTGGCCGGCGGCGCGCACCGCACCGCCGCCGAGATGTACGCGTTCTTCAATTCCAATCCATCGCCACGGTGCACCGAACTGGCCTGGTTCGCGAATCCCGCTTTGTACATCGCCTCGAACAGAAAATCTCCGGAACGATCTCCGGTAAACACTCTTCCCGTGCGATTCCCCCCGTGCGCCGCTGGCGCCAGCCCCAGGATGAATAGCTTCGCTTCCGGATCGCCAAATCCCGGCACTCCGCGCCCCCAATAGGTCCACTCGCGAAACGCCCGCCGCTTCTCCCGTGCCACCTTTTCGCGGTATTTCACCAGCCGTGGACACTTGCGGCACGCGCAAACCTCTTCCTGAATCACGCGCAATGCCTGGCCCGCACTCACCGTTTGCCCTTCAGCACTCCGGCCAGCACCACCGCCTGGTTCTGCGTTTCGTCCTTGCTTCCGTAAAGCAGCGTCACCGTTCCGTGCGTCTTTACCAAACCCCGAAGTTCGTCCAGCAAAGTTTTTTTGTTTCGAAGCTCCGCCCGGTAGCGCTTCTCAAACTCAGGCCACTTCACTTTTTTCACGTGAAACGCTTTTCGCAGCGCGTCGCTCGGCGCAATCTCCTTCAGCCACAAATCCGCGGCGGCTTTTTCCTTGGTCAGCCCGCGCGGCCACAGCCGGTCGATCAGCACGCGATATCCATCCTCTTTGTCCGGCTTTTCGTAAACCCGCTTCGTTCGAATCATTCCGCACCTCACCGCAATGCGCGCAGCACCTCTTTGTGCAGCAAACCGTTTGTGCTCACAAACCGTCCCTTGTAAATCGTCCGCTCGCCGTCCACCGTCGTCGCCGTTCCCCCCGCCTCCTCCACAATAATTCCCAGCGGCGCCAGGTCCCACGGCTTCGAAACCCAATCCATCGCGCACTCAATCGCGCCTTCGGCAACCAGCGTGTGCTGCCAGAATCCGCCCATCGACCGGCTGCTCCGCGCCGCATCCACCAGTTTGCGAATCCGTCCGCGCGTCTCCGCGTCCTTGCTTGGCCCCGTGCCGGTCGTGAAAATCATCGCTTCCGATAGGCGCGCAACTCGCGAGACGTGCATCCGTTCTTCGCCCCGCCACGCGCCTTCCCCGCGGTACGCCCACCACCGCGTACCCCTTCCCAGAGCGGGCGCGCTGGCCATTCCCGCCACAATTTCTCCCTCTTCCTCGATGCCGATAAGCGTTCCAAACGTCGGAATCCCTCGCGTAAACTCCTCCGTTCCATCAATCGGATCAATAATCATCCGCGCGCGCCCGTTCATCGCCGGACCCTTCGGAATCTCGCTACTCGTCTCCTCGCCCACCACATCCATCGCCAATCCGCTCGCCTTCACTTTCCCGATCGCCATCTGTTCAATCTCTTTGTCCGCCCGCGTCACCACGCTCCCGTCCCGCTTGCGCTCCGCCCCCAAAGCCCCGCTGCGAAAATATCCCATCGCCATTGCATCCGCTTCATCAACAATCCCTACCAACAGCGCCCCATACTTCGCTTTAAAACTCATGCTTATCCCCATTCCCCTTTATCAACCTGCTCAACGATCGGCCCAACTGTCATTCCGAGCGCCGGTTTCGCGCGAGGAATCCGCTTTTCGTCAGCCCATGCATAAAAGGGATGCCTCGCTTCGCTCGATTGGCAACAAACCTGTCATCCTGAGGGCCGCGCCGTTCGCAGCCCGAAGGATCTCAACGCAAAGTCCTCTCTCCCACCTAAACTGCGAAGATCTTCGGCCCCCCACCCCATTTGACACTCCTCCCCAGTCTCCCTAGCATACAAGCTCACCTCCATGAACGCCCACGCCAACACCGGAACCATCCTCGACCGCATCCTCGGAGCCCGCCGCGCCGAAGTCGAGCACCGTAAAAGCGTTCTACCCGAAACCGCCCTGAAATATGGCGTAGCCGCTGCCTCTCCCGTTCGTGATTTTTCCGCCGCTCTTTTACGCGACGCCATCAACATCCTCGCCGAACTCAAGCCCGCCTCGCCTTCGCGCGGAATCATTCGCGATCCTTTTGACGCGCCGGCGCTCGCCAAATCTCTTGAAGCCGCCGGCGCCGCCGCGCTCTCCGTTCTCACCGAGGGCGAATTCTTCGGCGGCTCGCTGAAAAACCTGCGCGACGCCCGCAAGCAAGCCGCCCTCCCCGTTTTGCGCAAGGATTTCATCTTCGATCCCTGGCAAGTCTGGGAAACGCGCGCCAACGATGCCGACTGTTTCTTGCTCATCGTCGCCGCGCTCTCAGACGCCCGGCTCGGCGAACTGATCGCCCTCGGCCGCCAGCTGAAAATGGATCCGCTGGTCGAAATTCACACCCGCCAGGAACTGGATCGCGCCCTCGCTGCCGGCGCCACCATGATCGGCGTCAACAACCGCGACCTGAAAACGCTCACCGTGCGCGTCGAAACTTCTTACGAGCTCATCGCCCACATTCCCGACGAGTGCATCGCCATCGCCGAATCCGGTCTGCGTACCCACGAGGACCTTAAAAATCTTCGCGCCGCCGGCTTCGACGCCTTTCTGATCGGCGAACACCTGATGCTCGCCCCGGATCCCGCCGCGGCCCTGCGCGCCCTTCTCGTCCCGGCCGCTTCCGAGGCATAATCCTTCATGGTTCGTATCAAAATCTGTGGCATCACTAAGCTCGAAGACGCCAAGCTCGCCGTCGAACTCGGCGCCCACGCCATCGGCCTGAATTTCTATACGCAAAGCCCGCGCTCTCTTTCGCCTGCTGCCGCCGCGGAGCTTGTGGATCGCCTTCCGCCATTCATTGCCACTGTCGGTGTTTTTGTAAATTGGGAAGCGGAGCCCGTCGTCGCGCTCTGCCGCGCGTTGCACATTTCCGTTGCGCAGCTTCATGGCGATGAATCACCGGACGTAGTGGACGCCGTTGCGGAGCAGATGCCGGTCATCAAAGCTCTGCGCCTGGGGCAGGGAACTCCGCCGCCCGCGTATTCAAAATATCGTTCCGCCTCTGGATTTTTAATTGACGCCGCGCAGAATGGTCAATTCGGCGGCACCGGCACCACCGCCAACTGGCACCTCGCCCGCGTTGCCGCGCAAACCAACCGCGTCATCCTCGCCGGTGGCCTCACGCCCGAAAATGTCGGCGAAGCCATCCGCGTCGTCCGCCCCTACGCAGTGGACGTCGCCAGCGGCGTCGAATCCCGCCCCGGCCGCAAAGATCCCGCCAAATTAAAATCCTTCTTCGATGAAGTCCACCGCGCCACCCGCGAACACTTCTCCTAACAAATGTAATGGCCGGTCTTCAGACCCGCCGCCCGTCCCTGTAGCGGCCGCCTTCCGAGGTGGGCGCCTTTTCCGTCGGGCGCCGTTTGCGTCCCACCCTCTCCCCCTCCGAAATCCCCCAACTCGAAGTACAATAAAAAGCTCCACCATGACCACTCAACTCACCCTACCCGCCACCGTCCCCGGCCGTTTCGGCCCGTACGGTGGCCGCTACGTTCCCGAAACGCTGATGGTGCCGCTCTACGAACTCGAGCGCGTCTACGAACAAGCAAAATCCGACGCCAGCTTTCAATCCGAGTTCGAATCCTTGCTCAAAAATTTTGCTGGCCGACCCACGCCGCTGCAATTCGCCGCTCGCCTCACTGCGAAACTCGGCGGCCCGCGCATTTATCTGAAGCGCGAAGATCTTCTGCACACCGGCGCGCACAAAATCAACAACGCCATCGGCCAGGGACTCCTCGCTGTAAGAATGGGCAAGCCACGCGTCATCGCGGAAACCGGCGCAGGCCAGCATGGCGTAGCCTCCGCAACGGTCGCGGCGCATCTCGGCCTGCAATGCACCGTTTACATGGGCACGGAAGACATGGCTCGCCAGGCCCTCAACGTTGCCCGCATGCGCATGCTTGGCGCCGAAGTCATCGGCGTCGAGTCCGGCAGCAAAACCCTGAAAGACGCCATCAACGAAGCCATGCGCGACTGGGTCACCAACGTCCGCACATCGCACTATCTTCTCGGCTCCGTTCTCGGCGCGCATCCGTATCCCACCATGGTCCGCGATTTTCAAGCCGTTATCGGCCGCGAAGCCCGCCAACAAATCCTCGCCGCCGAAAAGCGCCTGCCCACGCATCTTTACGCGTGCGTGGGCGGCGGCTCCAATTCCATTGGCCTCTTCTTCGAATTTCTGAAGGACGCCGGCGTGAAAATGATCGGCATCGAAGCCGGCGGTCGCGGCAAAGGCTTGGGCGAACACGCCGCGCGTCTCGCCGCCCATCAGGGCTTCACCGGCGCACGCCCCGGCGTTCTCCAGGGCACCTACACTTATGTCCTGCAAAACGAGGACGGCCAAATCGCCGCCACGCATTCCATTTCCGCCGGACTCGATTACCCGGCCATCGGCCCCGAACACGCATGGCTCGCCGACCAGCATCGTGCCGAATACGCCGCTGTCTCCGATCAAGCAGCACTCGACGCGGCAAAACTCCTCTCGCGCACCGAAGGCATCATCCCCGCCCTCGAGTCCGCGCACGCCATCGCCGGCCTCATCGAGCGCTTGCCACAATTCAAATCCACCGACCTCGTCATCGTGAATCTCTCCGGCCGCGGCGACAAGGACATGGACACCTATAAGCGCCTGCTTTAATCTGGCGAAACCCGAATGAGTGGCCTTCCTCAAAACCCGACTCGTATCTCTAAACGTTTCGCCGAACTCCGCGCCAGCGGCGAACTCGGCATCCTCGCTTACATCACCGCGGGCGATCCTTCACTCGACGCCACGCTCAAGTTTGTCCTTGCGCTCGCCGAAGCCGGCGCCGACGTCATCGAACTTGGCGTTCCCTTCAGCGATCCCGTCGCCGACGGCCCCACGATTCAGCGTGCTTCCGAACGCGCCTTGCGTGCGGGTGCAACACTAAAAGGGGTGCTCGATCTGGTCCGCCGCATCCGCGAATCCAGCCAGGTGCCGCTGGTCCTCTTCACCTATTTCAATCCTGTCCTGCAGATGGGCGTAGAAAAATTCGCCGCTGCTGCCGCGCAATCTGGAGCCGACGGCGTCCTCGTCACGGATCTGACTCCTGAAGAATCCGAGGAGTATCGCCGCATTCTCTACACGCACAAGCTCGACACAATTTTTCTCGCCGCGCCCACATCCACCGACGAGCGCTTCCACAAAATCTCCGCCGCGTCTTCCGGCTTTCTCTACGTCATCTCGCGCACCGGCGTAACCGGCGCGAAAGACGCGCTGCCCGACGATCTTCCCGGCCTGCTCCGCCGCGTTCGCAATTTCACGCAACTTCCCATCGCCGTCGGCTTCGGCATCTCCCTCCCGGGCCACGTCTCCGTTCTCGGCGGCCTGGCGGATGGAGCCGTCGTCGGCTCCGCCCTCGTCTCCGAAATCGAAAAAGCCTCCACCGTGGAAGCCGCCGCCACTGCCCTCCGTGATCGCATCCGCTCACTCAAATCAGCCGCCAGCAAAGGCCTCTCCCGCCGCGAGGTCACTACATGAAGCAACGTTTGAGTCCCCAACTCTTGAGACCCACCCCAGTTCCCGGTGCCCCCCAACCTGTCATCCTGAGGCTATCCGACAAGGATAGCCGAAGGATCTCAACGCTCACCCCGCCACAAAATTTTCCCGTCGCCCACATCCGTTCCTCGACCTCATTTACATCCTTTACCTCCTCAACCTCCTCTATCTCCGGGGCTCCTTCATGACCATCTCCGACTGGCGCCGCCGCATGGACGAAATCGATAAGAAACTCGTCGAACTCCTCAACGAGCGAGCGCAATGTGCTCTCGAAGTCGGCCGTCTTAAACAAGCCGCAGGAATGCCCATCTACCAGCCGGCGCGCGAAAACGAAGTTCTGGCCAACGCTGCCCGCAACAACCAAGGCCCGCTGACCGACGCCGCCATCCGCCGCCTCTTCGAGCGCATTATCGACGAAGCCCGCTCCGCCGAACGCGTAACCATGCACGGCGACCCCTCGAAAGAAGACAAAGATGCCAAATGACCTTGTAGCGGCCGCCTTCCGAGGCGGGCGCCTCTACTCATGTAGTGGCCGAACTTCAGATCGGTCACCCGCTGTAGGGCCTGCCTTCCGAGGCGGGCCGCTTGCTCCAATAAAAGAATTGTCAAAAATGAGGAACGCAACATGGTCATCGTAATGCAAGAAGGCGCCACGGAAGAGCAGATCCAGCACGTCATCGACCGCATCGTCGCCAGCGGTTTCGACGTTCACCGCTCCACCGGCGCTTCCCACACCGTTCTCGGCGCCGTTGGCGTTCATCGCGATTTCGATCACCGCGATTTCGAACTCCTCGTCGGCGTTCGCGAAGTCGTCCGCATCACGCAACCGTTCAAACTGGCCAGCCGCCAGTTCAAACCGGAAGGCACCATCATCGATCTTGGCCGAGGGGTAAAAATCGGCGGCCCCGAAGTGGTCGTCGCCGCCGGTCCTTGCTCCGTCGAATCCCCCGAACAGATTCACGCCGTCGCCGAAGCCGTCTCCAAAGCCGGCGCCAAAATCCTGCGCGCTGGCGCCTTCAAACCGCGCACCTCGCCCTACGCCTTCCAGGGACTCGGCGAAAAAGGCCTGCAGATGATGCGCGAAGCCGCCGATAAATTCGGACTCTTCGTCGTCAGCGAAGTGATGGACGCTTCGCAAATCCAGATGATGGGCGCCTACGTGGACATCTTCCAGGTCGGCGCGCGCAACATGCAAAACTATTTTCTTCTACGCGCCCTTGGCGAAGTCCAAAAGCCGGTGCTGCTGAAACGCGGCATGTCTGCCACCATTGAAGAACTTCTGCTCAGTTCCGAATACATTCTGGCGGGCGGCAATTACAACGTTATTCTGTGTGAACGCGGCATCCGTACATTCGAAACTTATCTGCGCAACACTTTGGATATCGCCGCCATCCCCGTGATCCAGAAGCTTTCGCATCTCCCCATCTTTGCCGATCCTTCTCACGGCACCGGACGCCGCGACAAAGTCGGCGCCATGGCCCGCGCCGCCGTTGCCGCCGGAGCCGATGGCCTGCTCATCGAAGTCCACAACGATCCCGATCACGCCCTCTCCGACGGCGCGCAATCCCTCGAGCCCACGCAATTCGCCCAGCTCATGAGCGAAATCCGCATCATCGCCCCGGCCGTCGGCCGCCGCGTCGCCTGACGATGGCTCACCTCATCCAACGCGTAGCTGTCCTCGGCACCGGCCTCATCGGCGGCTCGTTTGCCAAAGCGCTGCGCCGCTATACGCCGGACATGGATGTTGTTGGCTGGGATCGCGAAAACGTCGCGCAGGAATTAAAAAGTTCAGGCGCCGTGAACGAAGCCTTCTTCGGCGAAATCGAACCCGCGATTCGCGGCGCCGACCTGATCTATCTCGCCTTGCCCATCGGCGTCACGCTCGATATCTTTCCTGAAATCGCGCAGCACGCAGCGCCGCATGCCCTCGTCACCGACGCCTGCAGCACCAAGATGCGGATCTGCACCGCCGCCACGGAACTCTTTCAGAACGAAGCGTCCACTCCGATTTTTCTGGGTGGCCACCCGATGGCCGGACGCGAACTTTCCGGCTTCTCGCAGTCGGACGCCGATCTCTTCCAGAACTCCACCTACGCGCTCGTCGGACCGTCTGACGAACAGCGCGATCTCCGCGTCGTCGCCTTCACTAAAATTCTTGAGAAGCTGGGCGCGCGCGCCCTCTGGCTCGGCGCGCAGCAGCACGATTACGCTGTTGGCCTGGCCTCGCATCTCCCGCAGCTCACCGCCGTCGCCCTCGGCTCTTTCCTTTACGATCGCCTCGACGAAAACGGCCTGCCCATCACCCTTGCCGGCCCCGGCCTCCGCGACAGTCTCCGCCTTGCCGGCAGTTCTTATGCCACATGGCGGGACATCGTTCTCACCAATCGCGAGGTTCTCTCCGCCGCCCTCGATCTCTTCGCACGCCGCCTCGACGATCTCCGCGACCGCCTCGGCTCCCGTGAACTCGAAGCCGACTTCGACGCCGCCAACGAACTCTACCGCCTTCTCCGGTCCCTGTAGCGCCCCAAGTAGCACGGGCTTCAGCCTGTGCAGCCACCCAATCCAAACCAATTCCACACGAACACTTGCTTGGCAACCATTCCAAGAACACAGGCTAAAGCCCGTGCTACGACTACTTCACTTCCGCTTCCTCCTTCACAAACCCCGCGCTCAACGTCCCCTTCTTTCTCGCAATCTCAATCAACGTCGGGTAAAACTGCACAAACGTGTTATCCACCGCCGTGTGCTGCGCGTGGCACGAATAACAGTCCATCTCCGCCGGCAACATCTTCGCGGTAGTCTTGTCGTCAAACGCAAAGAACGCCCATTTGCCCGGAAACCGGCTTTCGTCCTTCACGTGTACCTCGCGTCCCATCAACTCCGTCGTCTGATAGTGCCCGCCCTTGTTGATCGCGGACTTCGTCCCCGCCACGCGCACTTCCAGCACCAGCATGGTCTTGTCCGGCCACGTTCCATTCGCCACAAAATATTTGTACGCCTCCGGATTCACAAACACGTTGTCGAACATCGAATGGTCCATCTGCATATCCGCTCGGTAACTCATATCCATTCCGCTCGTCAGGTACACCCACTCGCGATAATTCGCCGGGAACTCCATCTGTCCGTCCTTCGTGTAATGCGGTACGTTCCCCGCGGCCGCGCCTCCTTGGCCAGCCGGAGCAAGCGTCGCCCCCGCAATCACCAACACCATCGTTACGCCCAACAATATTCCAATCTTCTTCATTTCCGTTCCTCCGCCAGTGGTTTGCCCACCCGCACGCCAAGCTAACGAATCGCCTTGCAAACCGTCTAGAACAAAAGCAACATTCTCCCAGGCTGCAATTCCGTCACGATACCCGCATGGCTCAATCGCAATCCATTCCCTCCGGCGAACAACGCCTTCATGGCGGCCAATTCTTCGGCGCCGTACGCCATCGCATCGAACTCCCCACCGCCGTCTTCAGCGATCTCCGCCATCCCACCCCGCGCAAGCTGCCCATGCACTCGCATGATATGCCGTTCTTCGGCCTGCTCCTCAGCGGCTTTTATGGAGAGCGTTACGGCCGCCAGGCGAAACAATTCTCCCCGATGTCCCTGATGTTTCGCCCCGGCGGCATCCCGCATCAGGACGAAATTGCTCCGGGCGGCTTGCGTTTCTTCCACATCGAACTTCGCCCCCGTTGGCGCCAATTCCTTGCGCAATGCTCCGGAAATCTCGAACACCCCTGCGAAGATTCCCGCGGCGGCCCGTTGTTCTGGCTGGCCATGAACCTCTTCCGAGAAACCTTCGCGGCCGGTGCGCTAGACTCTCTCTGCGTCGAAAGCCTCCTCGCCGAACTCGCCGCCCTTGCCGCCCGCCTTCCCTTGGAAGAACGAACGCATCCGCCACGTTGGCTTGCCCGCGTGCTCGATAAACTCCACGCCGAACCCGCCGCGCGCATCACGCTCGAAAATCTGAGCGCCGAAGCCGGCGTCCATCCCGTTCACCTTTCCCGCGTCTTCCGCCGCTTTCAGCGCGAAGGCATCGGCGAATATACCCGCCGCCTCCGCGTCCGCGCCTCCTGCCCAATCCTCCTCAACTCCAAAATCCCCCTTTCCGAACTCAGCCTCCAGTTGGGCTTCGCCGATCAATCTCACTTCACCCGCGCCTTCCGCCAAGTGACCGGCCATACGCCCCACACCTTCCGCGCCCAGATTGTCCCTGCCATCTAGCATTTCAATTCGCCTGCGATTGCTGGTGTGTGGCTCCGCAATCCTTCGCAAGCCCAGCTCCATTAAACATGCCTTGCGAGGCAAGCGCCGGAGGCGCGTCACAATCTAGCCCAGCACGCAAGTGCTGGGTCCCGCATCCGATACCCGAGCCACGTAGGGGCGACACATCGATTCCCCTGATCCCATCGCAAAACATCCACAAGACACAATCTCCCGCGTATGCTAAAAAACTCTCATGGACAAGCGCATCGCCTCCGCCGACGCCGCCATCTCCGATCTTCGCGACGGCATGACCGTCCTCATGGGCGGCTTCGGACTCTGCGGCATCCCGGAAAGTTTAATCGCCGCCGTCCGCCGCAAGGGCACGAAGGATCTCACCATCGTCAGCAACAACGCTGGCGTCGACGACTTCGGCATCGGCCTGCTCCTGCAAAATCGTCAGGTCAAAAAAATGATCTCCACCTACGTCGGCGAAAACAAACTCTTCGAACAACTCGTCCTAAGCGGTGAACTCCAGGTCGAGCTCAATCCGCAAGGCACGCTCGCCGAACGCCTCCGCGCGGGCGGCGCCGGAATCCCTGCCTTCTACACGCCCACCGGCTACGGCACCATGGTCGCCGAAGGCAAGGAAACCCGCGAATTCGATGGCCGCCATTTCGTCCTCGAACGCGCCCTCCGCGGCGATTTCGCCTTCATCAAAGCCTGGAAAGGGGATCGCCAAGGCAACCTCGTCTTTCGCAAAACCGCGCGCAACTTCAACCCCGTCATGGCCACTGCCGCCAATCAAGTCATCGCCGAAATCGAACACCTCGTCGAACCCGGCGAGCTTCCTCCCGATCAAGTTCACACTCCCGGGATCTACGTAGACGCAATCTTCCAAGGCACCTACTATTTAAAACGCATCGAAAAGCGCACTACAAGGAAGTCATGAATTTCGGCATGGCGTTCGCTTTGCTCTGCGTGGGATTAGCCAGTTATCACCTTTTCTCTGGCAAGATCGTGGGGAGAGGCGGATGGGAGGCGACCCGCGAAAAGAACCCAGGGTCTTATTGGTTAACGATTGCCGTTGAGATTGCTTTCGCATTAAGCATGGCTGCGCTCGCCATTCACGATATTCTGAAGGAGGCTTCCTGGTTATTTTGGTGGTTCTAGGAGGCAACAAACTATCAGGCTTCTGACTTTCAACTTTCAACTTTCAATTTTAGACTTACGCTGATGCCCCTAACCGAAGATCAAAAACGCACCCGCATCGCCCGCCGCATCGCTCAGGAACTCCGCGACGGCTACTACGTCAACCTCGGCATCGGCATGCCTACGCTTGTCGCCAATTACGTGCCCCCCGGCATGGACGTCATCCTGCAATCCGAAAACGGCATGCTCGGCGTTGGCCCCTATCCGCTCGAATCCGAAGTCGATCCCGACCTCATCAACGCCGGAAAAGAAACCGTCACCGAACTCCCCGGCACCTCCTATTTTTCCTCCGCCGAATCCTTCGCCATGATTCGCGGCTCCCACGTGGACCTCACCGTCCTCGGCGCACTCCAGGTCGACGAAAAGGGAACTCTCGCCAACTGGGCCATCCCTGGCAAAATGCTAAAAGGCATGGGCGGCGCCATGGACCTCGTCGCCGGCGCCAAGCGCGTCTTCATCGCCATGGAACACGCCACCCGCGACAACAAACCGAAAATCCTCAAAAAGTGCACTCTCCCGCTCACGGGCGTCGAGGTTGTGGATCACATCGTCACCGAACTCGCCTTCATGGACGTCACGCCCCAAGGCCTCGTCCTCCGCGAAATCGCCCCCGACGCCACCCTCGACCAGGTCCAGGCCCTAACCGAACCGCATCTCCACCTTCCCCCGGGCGGCCCCACCATCATGCCCCTGTAGCGGCCGCCTTCCGCCTGCCCGCCGAAGCCGTTTTCGCGAAGGCGGGAGGCGGGCGCTTTTGAACTAACCTGTCCCTCACTTAAGCCATGCGCCCAAAATCAAAATCCCCGCAACGAAAAAAACCTCGCCCCAAGCGCTCCAAGCTCCATCCCATCTCCCATGAAATGCTCCAGTGGTCCACCCTGCTCGAAGGCGAACTCCTCACCTGGCCCGGCGTAATCGCCAAGCCCATGTTCGGCTTTCGCGCCGTCTATCGCGGAAAACTCGTGTTCGCCGCCATTCCCAGCAGCAGGGAATTTGATCCCCGCAGCTCTTTCCTGCTGAAATTCGATCCCATGCCTCCATCACTTCTTCCGCGAGCCGAAAATGATCCCCGTCTCAGCTCGTGGAGCCGCGAATTCGGCCGTGGCTGGCTCGCCTTCACCCTAAGCTCCGCCGCCGACCTCCACGACGCCCTCAGTTGGCTGCAGGAATCGTGGTCGTGCGCAGGCCGCGTCAAAAAGGCGGGGAAACTTAAGTCACGCGTCGCACAACAAGCTGCAAAAAAAATAGGCCCACGCGATACACTGATAGTGTTAACAGGAAAACTGCATGAATCCCAATTCCGTCGTCATCGTCAATCTGCACACGCCCCGGGAAAAAGTCTGGGGCATTCTGCTCGAAATCAATCCCAGCGGCGTCACCATGCGCGGCATTGACCTGAACTCGTTCGACCACTTCATCAGCCAGGTCAATCAGCTCGACGCCGAGCGTGTCGGCCTTCCCACCATCTTTTTCCCCATGACCCGCGTCGAGCGCATCTCCCTCGACGAGCCCTCCGGCTCCATCCCCTCCATGTCCGAAATCTTCCACCGCAAAATCGGCCGCTCCCTAACCGAATACCTCGCCCAGTTCGCCTGAGCGCTCCGCAGAGCTATCGCCCTCCAGAGGCTTCGTCCGGCGTGCACACTTGCCCCATCGAGTCATCCTGAGGAGCGCGCCGTCCGCGCTCCTCAGGATCTCAACGCCAACCTCAAGCAAACTCTCCCCGTGCACCTTTCACCTTCCCACTTTTCGCTTTTAACTCTAAACTCTATCCAATGAAAGGCCGGATCTGGACAGTACCCAATCAAATCACCTTCCTCCGCCTCGGCTTCCTGCCGCTTTTTCTGATCCTTATCCTGTATGGCAAATATCCGTGGGCCTTGCTGGTGCTGTTTGTCACCGCTGCCACGGACACGCTGGACGGCCTGCTCGCTCGCCGACTGGACCAGAAATCCGCGCTCGGCGCCTATCTCGACCCCATCGCGGACAAACTGCTGCTGAGCTCTTCCTTCATCGTTCTGGCCATGGAAAAAAAAATTGAGTGGTGGCTCACGATTGTGGTGATCAGCCGCGACATTCTCCTTCTTGTCGTCGCTGCAGTCATTCTCATCATCCAGGGCTACCGGCCGTTCCCCCCAACGCTTCTCGGGAAAGCCACCACCTTCTTCGAAATCTCCCTGGTCTTCTTTACGGTGCTCTCCGCCGCTTATCCCAATGAGCGCGTCAGCACCCTTCTCTACTACCTCACCTACGCTGTCTGCGCCTTCGCCATCCTCTCTGGCTTCCACTACGCAATCACCGTCGCCCGCCGCCTCCACCAGTCCGCCTAAAACAAAATGGCCGACCTTCAGAGTCCGTGTGAGAACTCGTCTTGACTGGTAATTTATACTGCGGGGGAGGCGAGGGGCGATGAGCAAATTTTTGGAATACCACCCGGATCAGGCGTATCTGTTGCCGCCGAGTGTACGGGATGTGCTGGGCGAAGGGCATTTGTGTTTTTTTCTGAGGCGCGTGATGGCCAGGATGAACCTGGACCGTTTTCGCGAGGACTATGGGAGCGAGGGCGGGCCGGCCTACGCGCCGGAGATGCTGGCGTCGGTGTGGCTGTATGCCTATGCGTTGGGGGTGACCAGTTCGCGGCGGCTGGAGCAGCGCATCCGCGAGGATTTGGCGTTTCGTTATTTAGCGGGTGGGGCGACGCCGGATCATTGGACGCTGAATGCATTTCGCCGCCGCCACGGGTGCGGGCTGAACGATTTATTCACGCAGGTAGTGGAGTTGGCGCGAGCCAGCGGGCTGGCGCGACTGGGGCATGTGGCCATCGATTCGACGCGCATTGCCGGAAACGCTTCGCGGAACCGAATCGACAGCGAGCAGGCGCTGCGTGACGAACGGGCACGCTTGCGGCGGGAGATTCGCCGCTGGCAGAAGCAGTGTGACGGGGAGGATCCGAACGAAGGAGCCGGGGTGCAGGTAAGTCGGGAAGCGCTTAGCGAGCTGGAGCGGCAGTTGGGAGAAATACCCGTGCGGCTGCAACGCCTGCAGAAAAGCGGGATGCAGAAGATTTCGCGGAGCGATCCGGACAGCCGGTTTTTGCGGGAGCGCGGTGGATTCGTGCTGGGTTATACCGGGACGCTGGCGGTGAGCGGGGATCATTTGATCGTCGCGCAGCGGGTGAGTCAGGAGACCAACGACAATGAAGCGCTGCTGCCGATGATCGATCAGGTGCAACGACGATGCGGCGAATGTCCGCAGCGAGTGAGCGCCGACAGCGGATTTTTCTCGCACGCCAACCTGGAAGCATTGGAAGAACGGAGCATCGACGGCTATGTGCCGGACAACAATATGGCGCGGGTGCTGAATCGCGGCGGTCGACTGCATCATCCTGCAAGGCACCCGGCGCATCAACGCATGCGACGGAAGCTACGCGACCCGGCAGGCCGGGCAGTCTATGCACGACGCAAGGCAATCGTGGAACCAGTGAACGGAGTGCTAAAAGAACAACGAGGAATGCGGCGCTTTCGGATGAAGGGCCTCGAAAAAGTCAAAGTGGAGTGGACCCTGGCGAGCATCGCCTACAACCTTACCCGCATCTGGCGCAGTAGCTAGCCATTGCGCGGCGCAAAGCAATCCTCACCCCGCGCCCTGCAAAGCAGAATCCGTCTTTTCCCAGCACCACGCCCGCCACAAAAATAAAAAACAGAGTCCTCACACGGACTCTGAAGTTCGGCGGGCATTTGACTGGAATTTCTCCATCTCTTGTAGGGTCCACCTTCCGCTCGCCCTGACGCCGGAAGGGAGGCGGGCCGCTCCTTACAGACCTTCCCAAAAACCTCCTTACATCGGCAACGAATCCCGGTAGTGCATCGCCATCAAAATAAAGCACGCCAGCGTAACTAACCCCGCCACCCAACCCAGCGCATAACCTTGCGTTTTCTCCGGACCATTCACCGGTTGCCGGTCGGAAAATACCTTGCCCAACAGAAATCCCGCGGCCAATCCCCCCGCATGCGCCCAGTTATCCGTTCGCATTCCGCTGAAGAGCAGCCCGATCGCGAAAATTGTCACCACCCACGAAATCATCCGCGACCGCAATTCGCGCATGTACGCCCCGCCCCGCCGTGTGGTAATCGCGATCAGCAGGCCAATCAATCCCAGAATTGCGCCGCTGGCACCGAGCGAAAAATGCCCGGCCAGCGCGCTCACCAGAAAGCTCACCGCGCCCATCACCGTGTACAAGAATAAATATCTCGCGGACCCATAAACCTCTTCAACAATCGGCCCCAGGTCCAGAAACACCATCATGTTGAATCCGATGTGAATCAGTCCGCCGTGCAGGTACATTGCCGTGATCAGCCGGTACCACTCGTGACCCTGGAAAATACTCGGCGGATAGCACGCACCCAACCGGTAAATCGTTTCCCCGTCCATCCCCCACAAAATACCCAATCCGCCAAGCCGCCCCGCTTGGAACGTCCCCATCAATTCCGCCGCAAACATCACGATGTTCGCGATCAGAATCGCCACCGTCACCGGGGCGTGGCCGCCAAAAAATTCAGCCAGCCCCTTGCTCCACGCCGCCAGTCCAAAGCGTAAATTCGCTCCACACTCATGGCATCGCGTAGCGCTGATACCGACCAATGCCCCGCACGCCGGACAAAGTTGCGGCCGCCTCTCGCCTCCTCCAAACATCCCGCCAAAAAGTTGTTTCCAGCGGTCCACACGATACTGCCAACGATAGGGAAGGGCCAACACTCCTCCTTGCAAGCACTTTTGCGCGTTCCTATAATACCGGAATCCCGCTCGGCGTTTTGGCTTGCGGTGGCAAGGGGCTGCGATGGACAAATTTGAAGAGCTCGGCAAGCGATTGGACGAGGAACTTACCCGCCTTCGAAAATATCTCGAGGACGAAGTCGCTCCCGCCACCGAAAAGCGCACCGCGCAAGTGCTTCGCGAAGCCTCCGAAAAACTCTCCGAAGCGGCCCGCAAACTCGAAGCCCGTGTTGCCGCCAAATCCGCTCAGGACGCTTCCGAAACGAAATCGTGAACTCGGCCCGCCTCCGCGTTGTCGCGTTGCTCTTTGTGTTCGCGCAAGTCCTGACGGGCTGCGCAGGCCGGCACGCTGCCTCTAATCGTCCGCCAGCCGCTCCCGCTCCTACGCCCGCGCCCTCGGAAGAAAACGCCAAGCGCGAAACTTCCGTTCCGCCATCCTCGCCCGCACACCCAAAATCTTCCAAGGTCCCTCCGGCTCCTGCCGGCTACACCGAAGAGGGCAACGCCTCCTGGTATGGCGATCCTTTCAACGGCCGGCACTCCTCCAACGGCGAAATCTACGACATGCACAAGCTCACCGCCGCGCATCGCACCCTGCCGTTCAACACCATGGTGCTCGTCACCAATCTCAGCAATGGCAAAACCACCACCGTGCGCATCACCGATCGCGGCCCATTCGTCGCCAATCGCATTATTGATCTTTCCCAGGCCGCCGCGCGCGAAATCGAATCCATTGGCCCCGGCGTCGTTCCCGTGCGTCTCGAAGTCCTTGGCAACGTGGACGTCAACGCTGGCTTCTTCACTGTGCAGGTCGGCGCGTTCCGCGATCTCGGCAACGCCAATCGCCTCCGCGATCGCCTCAGCGTCAACTATTCCCACATCTTCATTCAGCAGTATGATTCTCCAGACGGCGCCTTCTACCGCGTCCGTGTGGGCAAGATTTCCGGCGAGCAAGCCGCGCAGCAGTTCGGGGAAAAACTTCGCGACACCGAGGGCTTCACGCCCATCGTCGTTCGCCTCGATGAAAATGTCCGCTCAGGAGTGAAGTAAATGGACCCCAACTGCCTCTTTTGCAAAATTGGCGCGAAGCAGATTCCTGCCAAGCTCGTCTATGAAGACGACGACGTATTCGCGTTCGAAGACATCAGCCCGCAATCCCCCACGCACATTCTGATCTGCCCGCGAAAACATTTCGCCGCGCTGCAGGACGCGCATCAAAGCGATCAGTCCCTCCTCGGCAAATTGCAACTCGTCGCCGCTAAACTCGCCACCGAACGCGATCTCCTAGCCGGCTATCGCACCGTCATCAACAACGGTGCCGGTGCCGGCCAGTCCGTCTTTCACTTGCACCTCCACCTCCTCGGCGGCCGCCATTTCCGTTGGCCCCCCGGCTAACCCCCAAATTTGTAGTGGCCGCTTTCCGAAGCGGGCGCCTTTGGCCCTTGCAGCCCCAAACAATATGCAAACTCAGCCGTCAAATCGCATCATCGGAGGACCAATGCCCACAAGCCCCAAACTCTTCCTCTCAACCATCACCCTTCTCCTCGCCTGCCTTTCCACCTTCGGCCAACAGCCTGCCCCCGCTGCACATCTCGAGGAACTCACCGTCGACCGCATTTTCAGCGCCCCCTCTCTCCTCGGTCATTTGAATCCCGGCCTGGCTTGGGCTCCCGACAGCAAACGCCTCACCTACGTCGAAACCACCGGCACCGGCAAGACCACTCGCCACGCCCTCTGGGTCGTAGACGCCGCCACAGGCCAGCGCTCCGTTCTTGTCAGCGGAGAACAGTGGGAGACCGCGCTCACCAATCCCGCCGAAAAAGCCACGCAAGCCACTGGACTCGGCCGCCACGCTGCACCGCTCTATCAGTGGGCTCCCGCCGACGATGCCATCCTCTTCGAAGGCCCCACTTCGCTCGCCTGGTACGATCTGAAATCGAAATCCAGCCGATTGCTCGTCTCCGGCTCGCAGGATCTCGCCGACCCCCAGATTTCTCCCGACGGAAAATTTGTCAGCTATGTCCGCGACCATAATCTCTGGGCGGTCAGCGTCGCGGATGGCAAAGAGCACGCGCTCACCCAAGGCGGCACAGAAGAAATTCGCAAAGGCGAACTCGATTGGGTCTATCCCGAAGAACTCGAACTCACCACCGCCTACTGGTGGTCGCCCGATTCCTCTTACGTCGCCTTCCTGGAAATGGACGAACGCAAAGTGAACCAGTTTCCACTGGTGGATTTCGAATCGTTTTCCGGCGAAGCGGAACTTGAACGCTATCCCGTTCCCAGCGGCCCCAATCCCATCGTCCACGTTTATGTCGTTCCCGCCGCGGGCGGCAATCCCCGCCAGATTGATACAGGGACCGAAACCAACAACTACATTCCCCGCGTCAACTGGCTCCCCGATTCCCGCCAGCTCGCCATTCAGCGCCTCAATCGCGAGCAAACCATTCTGGATCTTCTTCTCGCCGATGCCTCTACGGGCGCCACAAAAACCATCCTCACCGAAAAAGATCTCTATTGGATCAATATCCACGACGATCTGCGCTTCCTCAAAGACGGCAACCGCTTCCTCTGGTCCAGCGAGCGCACCGGCTATCGCCACCTCTATCTTTACGATCTAAGCGGCAAACAACTCGTTCAAATCACCAAGGGCGATTGGGAAGTCACCGGAGTCGACGCCGTCGACGAACCCAACGGCATTGTCTACTTCACTTCCACCGAAAAATCTCCCATCGAACGCCAGCTCTACCGCGTTTCTCTCGACGGCTCCCATTTCTCCCGTATCACCAAGGAAGACGGACACCACTCCGCGAGCTTCTCTCCCAGCGCCGCCTCCTACGTGGACACCTATTCCAACGCCATGACTCCCCCACGCCGTGACACCTATTCCGCCGCTGGCTCAAAACTTGCCACCCTGGAGGAAAACAAAGTTCCCGATCTTGCCCGCTACCATCTTTCTCCCGTCGAATTCTTCACCATTCGATCGCACGACGACGTCATCCTGCACTGCTCGATGATCAAACCTCCCAACTTTGATCCCGCCAAAAAATATCCCGTCATCACCTTCACCTATGGCGGCCCGCACGCCCAGGTGGTCCTCGACGCCTGGGGCCACTCTCCTGTATTTTTCTGGCACCAGATGATGGCGGAAAAGGGCTACATCATTTTTTCATTGGATAATCGTGGCTCTGCGGGCCGCGGCCACCTCTTTGAAGAACCGATCCACTACCGTCTCGGCGCCCAGGAACTTTCCGACCAGCGCGACGGCGCGCAGTGGCTTCGCGATCAGCCCTACGTTGATTCGAACCGCTTCGGCATCTGGGGTTGGAGCTACGGCGGCCACATGACGCTGCACGCAATGTTCGAAGCCGCTGATCTCTACAAGGTGGGTTTTGCTGGTGGCCCGGTCACCGACTGGCATTATTACGACACCATCTACACTGAGCGCTATCTCGGCCTGATTCCGCTGCACGACGTGAGCTATCAGGAATCCTCGCCCATCGAACACGCGGGCAAATTAAAAGGCAAGCTCCTCATCGCCCACGGCACGGGCGACGACAACGTGCACTACTCCAACACGCTGGCCCTGATTGATGATCTGATTCACGACGACAAGTACGTCGAAGTAATGACCTTCCCCGGCCGCGGCCACGGCGTCAGCGACGTACCCGCCCAACTTATCCTCTGGCACCGCGTAACCCAATTCTTCCTGGACAACCTCTGAGGCTGCGCTCCAGCGCGGTCTCTCTTCTCTGCGACCTCTGCGCGCTTCCTCCGCGGCCTCTGCGTTAAAATCCTTCTTTTTCAAAGCTGCTACTTGGCCTCGAGATCCACATCCTTCAACGGCAAATCCCAATGCGCATCCAAAATCTCAAACCTCCGTTGCTCTTCCTTCTTATACGTCGCCTCATCCGGATACATCTGCTTGATCAACTCTGCGGATCCTGAATCCTCATGCGCCGCCGTCGCATTTTTGTAAACTATCGTCACCCGGTAATCCCACCGCCCATCCTCCGTCGAGTGATAAAACGGCGCCACCGCAGACACCTTCAGCATCCGCCCCATCTCCACTTCCTTCTTCAGCAGCGGATAATGGTTTTTCTTGAATAACGCCAGAAACTCATCCGCATAGCCCCATTTCACCTTGTAGTAGTACTCCACCACAAAAGGCTTGTCCGCTGCCGGCATACCCCGCGCCGGCGTCCGTCCCCAGAATCCCAATACAAAAATCCCCATCGCCACCAGCAGCCCAAACCCCAACACCGTCCGCAATCGCAACCCACCATTCATAATTCCCCCATAAACATCCAGCGCATTTTACCCCACTCCCACCCGTAGAGCAGGCTTTAGCCTGTCCAGCTCTGCGCACCTAATTCCCCCGTCCACATGTAGCGGGCGCCTTCCGAGGCGGGCGCCTTTTCTTATTTATCCCCCCGCCCTCACCAACCGATCCCGCACCGCCGCCCACTCCTCCGAATCCGGCGGCATCTCCACCGCAATCCAATCCAGCCCCTCTCGATCCATCCGGTGCAGCATCTCGTAAAGCCCTGCCGCATACTCCACCGGCTCCCTCGCCATTCGCACCTTCAACGTTGCCGCGGCGTTATAGTCCATCCACAAATATGCCCCGCGCCCCTCCTTTGGCAGATGTCCCCGGCTCACCAGCACAATCTGCGTCTTCGGACTGTAATGCTTCCGGTGCTGCCCCGGTGCCCTGTGCGCCTCTCCCTCAGGCTCCTCTGCCACAGCTGTCAGCGCCCCCTCCACCTCCGCCATCCCTGGCCGCAATATCACCAGCCCTTCCCGCGTCACCGCAATCACAGTGGACTCCAGCCCTACCTCGCAAGCTCCCCCGTCCAGCAAAAATGGCGTCTCTGAGCCAAACGCCTCTCGTACATGCTCTGCCGTAGTCGGCGAAAGTTGCGTAAACCGGTTCGCGCTCGGCGCCGCGATGGGCACTCCCGCTGCCCGCATCAGTTCCAACGCCACGGGGTGCCGCGGCATGCGTAGCCCCACCGTCGCCAATCCCGCCGTCACCTCGTCAGGGATGGCCGCTTTTTTGGGCACCACCAGCGTCAGCGGCCCGGGCCAGTATTGCCGCGCCAGCCTCTCCGCCTCCGGCGGCCATTCCGATGCTAGCTCCCGGGCCTGTTCCACTGAAGCTACATGCACAATCAACGGGCTGCTCGTCGGCCGTCCCTTCAACTCATAAATCTTCCTTATAGCGTTTGCATCCAACGCATTCGCGCCCAGCCCATAGACCGTCTCGGTGGGGAACACCACCAGGCCACCCTCCCGGATGATCCGGGCCGCCTGCTCAATCTCGCGTTTGTTTGCCATTGGCATGCCTGAATTGTCGCAGATTCCGCCCTTTCCGGGTGCCATCCCCGGCAACCCGGCCCGGTTACCGAGACGACAAAACCCCCACGCGAGCCCCCCACGGCCTTGCCCAAATCCGGCAAGCTGGAAAAAGACACTTTGTCTCGGAAATTCACTTGGGCGCCGCCATCAGCATATCTTTGCGGCGGGGAGAGAAGTCATGTCACTTCGTGGGTTTGTAGGGCCATTCCTGGGAACGCTGCTCGCTGTGTTGGTCGTCCCCGCACATTCGTCTGCGCAGTCTATAAGCTATCAGCAGCGCCGGGAGCGTGCCATTGCCACTGAGCTGGACATAGATTCCCAGGAATTGATAACCCTGGAGAAGGAAACCGCCCACGCCCTCTCGTTGAATAATTCCAGCTTCTTCGACCACGTCTATTCCGACGACTATGTCGGCACTGCAGCTACAGGCGAAATGCGCAACAAGCTCGCGCTTATGGCTGGAATTCAAAATTCCACCGTCCATTACAGCACTTTCGTGGCTACCAATATTGGCGTCCGCGTCTATGGCCCATCGGCGGTGGTCACCTGCACCTGGACCACCCGCGGCGTGGATCAGGACGGGCACAACTTCTCCCGCCAATATCGTGTGATTCATGTTTACGTTAACAACAGCCACATGGGCGGTTGGAAAGTCGTCGCCGGCCAGGAAACGATGTTGCCTGGCTGATCCGGATTCCCTGGGAACTTCCGGTCATTTATCACAGCAGCCATCCCCTCTGGTTGCTAGCCTCAATAACAAGGGGGACATTTCTTCCATGGTCATGCCGCAGTGGCCCAACATCATCAGCGTTTCCGTTGTGCCCGTGGTGATCATCTCCGCCTGCGGCCTGCTCTCTCTGGCTTTCTATGGCCGGCTCGCCGCTCTCGTTGCGCGCTTGCGCACCTTTCAGCGTGAAATGCTCCGCGAACAAGAGAACTGGGCTCGCGAAGGCCTCGAGGACCAAAAACGCCTTCTGGAAGTCTTGCGTACCCAGACGTTAAGAGTCACGGATCGCGCTCGCCTTATTCGTCTGGCACTGCTTCTCTTTCTATTTGCCGTAGCGCTCCTGATTATCTGCAGTCTCACCATCGCGCTCAGCGGCTTCTTTCCTGTGGCCACACTCTTCGCCGCCGCTTTTTTCGTGCTCGGCCTGCTCTCCATGTTGTGTGGCGTGATTTCCGCAATGATGAAACTGCGCGATTCGCTCGAGCAGGTTGAATTGGAAGCCCGCTTTGTCTTTCGCGCCGTCGAGCCGTCCATCTCCGAGTCCCACCCCGATCCCACCGAAACTTAGTCTGAACTTCCAATTGAAACCGTCTAGTCTCAAAAACTGAAGCCAAGACTAAAAATTAGAAACTAGAACTTGTCATCCCTCAGACCGCGAAGTCCGCGGTCTGAGGGATCTCAACCTAAACGAAATCCTGAATTGCAAATCTTGCCTAGACCCCAGTCCCACCGCCCAGGCCACCCCCCTTGCCCCCTACCACCGCCCATGCACCTGTTCTCTAATCCTCGCATCATAAATTCTTCCCACCGCCTCCATTGTCTCTTTTGACAGCGCCGGCAAGTCCGACGCCCGGCAATTGTCCGCCACCTGCTCCGCGCGCTTCCCACCCGGAATGGCGCAGGTCATCGCGTCAAACATCAGAATCCACCGCAGCGCAAATTGCGGCAGCGTCATTCCCGCCGGCGCCAGCTTCCGCAACTCTTCCACCGCGGCCAGCCCCGTTTCGTAATCCACTCCGGAAAATGTTTCTCCCACATCAAACGACTCGCCGTGCCGGTTGAAATTCCGGTGATCGTCCGCCGCAAAGCTCGATTCCGGCCGCAGTTTCCCGGTCAATAATCCGCTGGCCAGCGGCACACGCGCCAGGATCCCGACCTTCCGCTGCTTAGCGAGCTCCCAGAATTCATCCGCGGGACGCTGCCGGAAAATATTGAAAATGATCTGCACGCTCTGCACGTTCGGATATTCCGTCGCCCGGATTGCCTCGCTCACCTTCTGCACGCTCACGCCGTAATACCGCAGCTTCCCGGCCTTCACCAGATCGTCCAGAAATCCAAACACCTCCGCCCGCTCGTAAAGTGCGCTCGGCGGGCAATGGAGCTGTAGCAGATCAATCGCATCGCACTCCAGATTTTGCAGACTGTCTTCCACCCAGCCCGTCAGATTCTCTCGCGAGTAGCCTTCCACCGTTTGCTTGGGCAGCCGCCGCCCCGCCTTCGTGGCAACCACCAGCGGTTCCTTCCGTGTCTTCCGGAGTTGCGCGATCAATCGCTCGCTTCGCCCATCTCCATACACATCCGCGGTATCAATGAAATTCACCCCCGAATCGAGCGCCTGGTTCAGCGCGCTCATCGCCTCCGCGTCGCTTACCTCTCCCCACGACCCGCCAATCGCCCACGCCCCAAAACTGATATCCGACACGTTCCACGGTGTCCGCCCCAATTGCCGGTAATTCATCGCCCCACCTTCTCTTCGCCCTTTGATTTTCTCGCTGTTCAACTTCCCCGGGTATCAACCCTGCAAAAACTTGCCATCCCGAACGTCGCGCCTTTTGCGGCGTGAGGGACCTGCTTTTTCTTCTCTTCCTCAACCCTCGCCCCACGCTACCCAATCTCTCCACTAGCAACGCGCCGCCGCAGCCGCACCCGTCACCGGTTTCACAAACCGAAACACTGTCGCATTCACCAGAATCGTCAGGAACGAAGCCGCCAACGTCGCGTGATATAGCTCCACCGAAATCAGCCCCGCACTCCGCGAAACCTGCGCCAGAATAAAAGAAAACTCCCCAATCTGCGTCAATCCCATCCCCACGCGCAGCGACGTCCCCATCGAATACCGGAACAGCTTCACCACTCCCGTCCACACCACGAATTTTCCCACCAGCACCAAACCCGCCAGCAGCGCGATCATCGGCCAACTGCTTCTCCACATGCTCGTGTCCAACAGCATTCCCACGGACACAAAGAAAAACGCCACAAACACGTCTCGCAGCGGTTGTGTTTGCAGCGCCAGCTTGTGTGTAAATTCTGAATTTCCCAGAAACAGCCCCGCCAGAAATGCACCCAGCGCCAGCGAAAGGCCCACGGCCTCCGTCAACGCCGCGATCCCCATGCAAATAGTCAGCGCCAGGATCAGCGAAATTTCGTCGTTGCACGTCTTTTCCACCCGCGCCAGCAGCGGGGGAAACACCTTCCACGCCACCACGGCGATAGGCACCAGCAGCAGGATCGCCTTGCCCACTTTCCATGCCGCCTCGCCCAGCCTCGCCGTGCTGTTCGGAGAAAAACTCGGCAGTACCACCGTCAGGATCACCACCGCCAGATCCTCTACCAAAGACAGTGTCACCATCAGCCGCCCGTGCTCCGAAGCCATTTCTCCCCGGTCCACCAGCACCCGCAGAAGCACCATCGTGCTGGCCACCGAAATGATGCAGCCGATGGCAACCCCTTGCACCAGCGGCCAGCCCAGCAGTGCCCCCACGCCCATTCCCAGTCCCACGCACAACACGATCCCCAGTGGCGCGCCAACCAGCGCCACCCACTTCACGCGCAGCAGTTCCGCCAGGGAAAACTCGATGCCCACCGAAAACATCAGCAGGATCACGCCGATTTCCGCCATCGTTTCAAAATTGTGGACGTCGTGCACCCGCGGTCCCGGCGTCAGCGGGCTTACCAGCAATCCTGCCAGCACGTACCCCAGCAGAATGGGTTGCCGCAGTCGCCACGCCAGCAAACCGCAGGCCAGGGCTGCCACAAACACCAGCGCAATATCGCCAAACACAAACGTATGTTCCACCAAGACGTAATCTCCTTCTTACCGGCGGCGGACCCAAAGTGTAGCACCCGCTTCCCGCTTTTGAGCCGCCTCTGCAGTCGCCCCGAGCCTTTTTCGCCGGCCTCAACTTGTCAAATCATCAAAAAAGCCATAGGCTTTACGTGCTCAGGTTACGGAAAGCCGCCTGCCACCGCCTCGGCAGATGACTCTCTATTCAACTTGGATTTCTCTTCCAGAATTTCTGCGGAGATTTCTGTGTCCGTTGTTGCATGTGCAACGCGGCTTCACTTGACCTGAAAAACGGGAATAGCAACTATCACGAGCTTTTCGCGCGGGCACAGCACTTGCCTCGCGGCCCTCAAGAGGTTGCGCTAAAAGGAGATTTACAGAATGAAGACGATTTTCGCTTTCTTGCTCGTCGCAGGTGCACTCGCAATCGCAGCTCCTAAGTCGTCCGCACAGGCCGCCTCATCATCCGGCACTGCCACGGCCGGTAATGGTCAGGTTGCCACGGATCAGGATATCGCGCTGCTCCGCCAGGACATTCGTTCCAAGAAGAAGCAACTCATCGCCGCCAACCTCGTCCTCACCGACGCCGAAGCCACAAAATTCTGGCCCGTCTACGATCAGTACACCACCGAGTACACAGCCATCGCCGACAAAAAAGTCGCCCTGATCAAAGACTACGCCAACGGATACGGCAAACTCACCGATGCGCAAGCCCTCGACCTCATGAAGCGTTTGCTCGCCATCGATGCCCAGGTCACCGCGCTGCGCGAGAAGTACATCCCCATCTTCAACGGCGTTATCTCTGGAGTGAAAACCGCAACATTTTTCCAGATGGACCGCCGCCTCAGCACGCTGATGGACCTGCAACTGGCATCCCAAATCCCGCTGGTCCAAAGCCAGAACTAACGAGGGCCAACCAACTTGTCATCCTGAGGCCCGCTTGCCCTGAGCGTTTTTCGCGAAGGGCGCATTTCGCGGGCCGAAGGATCTCAACTTACAATTCAATCGCGATCACTACTCCGCGAGTGATCGCCTTTTTTTATGGAGAATCTTTAATCCACAACCCGCCGAGAATCTGGCCTCAGCGTGTCTGCTTACGGCGCAATAATATCCTTAAAATGCGCCTTTTCCTGCACGGCCGAAAGGCTCGCCGCATCCCACCCGCCGCCCAACGCCTTCACCAGCAGCACGGACGTCACCAGCCTTTGCCCGTGGATAATCGCCGCTTCCTGCTCATTGCTCAATAAATTTTGCTGCGCGCTCACCACGTCCAGATAATTCACCAGCCCGCCCACATACCGTGAGTTCGCAATGTCCAGTTGTCTCCGCGCCGCATCCACCGCCTCTGCCTGCGATTGCTGAGCGGTCGACAGCACTTCCAGCCCTGTAATGTTGTCCTGCACTTCCTGAAACGCGCCCAGCACCGTGCCGCGGTAAGTCGCCAACGTCGCGTCATATCCCGCTTGCGAATATTGCACCTGCGCACGCCGTGCCCCGCCCGTAAAAATGTTTTCCGCCAGATTTGCGCCAATTGCCCACACACCGCTTTCCGCGTTGAATAGTTCCGAGATCTTCGCGGAGTTCCATCCACCTTGCCCATAGAGCACCAGCGAAGGGTAATACGCCGCCTTCGCCACTCCAATTTGCGCGTTGGCTGCCGCCATTTCCCGCTCGGTTTCCGCAATGTCTGGCCGCCGCTCCAGCAAGTCCGAGGGCAGGGAAGTATCAAGATTCGGCGGCTCTGCCGAAAGTGTGCGCGCCTGCAAGTGAAAATCCGGCGCGGGCTGTCCGGTCAGCACGGCAATCGCATCCTCAAACTGTTTCCGTTGTTGCCGCAGCAGCGTCGCTTGCGTCCGGGTGGCGTTCAGTAACGTCTCCTCTTGCGCCACGTCCAGTCCAGACGCCACGCCCCCCTTGTGCCGCGAATTCACCAGATCCAGCCCTTTTTGCAGCGCATCCACGGTGCGGATCAGCAGTGCAATTTGCGTGTCTAGTTGCCGCAGGCTGAAGTAATCCGCCGCCAGTTCCGCCGTCAGGATCAGCCGCACGTTTTCAAAATCCGCAGCGTTTGCCTGTAGCGAAGCCTGCGCCGCCTCAATCGTCCGCCGACGTTGGCCCACCAGATCCACTTCATAGCTGACCGTAAAGGGAATCGTCCAACTGCTCTGTGTCACGGGCGCGGAAGGCGCAAGAACCGTCCCCGTGGCTCGCGTGGAGGAATATCTCTGTCTGCCAGCCCCGGGCGTGACTCCGACAGTAGGGAATTGCGTCGCATTTTGCACCGCGGCCGAGGCCCGGGCCTGTTGGAAATGCGCCACGGCAACTTTTAAGGTCTGATTCGAAGCAAGGAGTTCGTTTTCCAGGCCATCGAGTTCATTGTCGTGGAACACCGTCCACCAGGTCGTCTTTGGCACCCCATCCTTTGGCGCTGCCTCACGAAAAGGCGCTTCTACTTGCCATTGCGCGGGCACCGGCGCGGCCGGCTTCTTGTAGTTCGGCCCCACCGTGCAACCCGCCAGCGCACACGTAGCCGCCAGCGCTGCCAGCGTGAGACGTTTTTTCTTCGCGTCTGCCTGCTCCCACGTCATCCGGGTTTCTTCCCCGTGGGTACCCCGCCGTTCGCCGGTTTCGCCGGCGCGTTTGGTGTTGCGGAGGGGGGCGCCATCGGATTGGCTATCTGCTTCACGTGCACTTCTTCTCCGTCAATCAGCGAATCCGCGGGGTTCACCACGATCCAGTCGTTGGCATTCAATCCATTGAGCACTTCCAGCGTCACGCCGTAGTCCCGGCCAATCGTCAAAGGCTGCAGGTGCGCCCGATTGTTCGCGTCCACCACCACCGCTCGCAGTCCTTCCGACCGGAATAGCAGGGAATTCACCGGCACTTGCAGCCGCTGGTCCTTCACCTTCACATTCAAGTGCACCTGCGCGTATCCCCCTGGCAGCAACTGCCCAGCCGCGTTCGGCACATCCACTTCCGTCATCAGTGTGCGCGTCGCAAGATTGATCGCGTTCGAATTACGTACCACTTTTCCTTGAAATTTCTGCCCGGGATATTGCGTTAATTCCAGGTACGCCCCGATTCCAGCGTGAATCGAAGGCGCGTACGTCTCCGGCACATTCACATACACGCGGATCGGATCAATCTGCGCCAGAAAAAAAAGTTGCTGCGAAGTTCCGCCGTTCCCCGCGTTGATAAGCGTCCCGATATCAATATTTCTTTGCGTGATCACCCCGTTAAACGGCGCGTACACTCGCTTGAAGGACTCGAGATCCTCCAGGCGCCTCACATTCGCTTCCGCCGACTGCGTCATCGCCTTCTTCGCCGCAAAATCTCCCGTGGCATTATCCACTTCCTGCTTCGATACGCCGTCCGTCTTCAGCAACTCCGAATAACGCGCCGCGGTAATCTCCGAAAGCTTTGAGTTCGCTTGCGCCGTGTTCAGATCCGCCCGCGCCTGCCCAAGCTGTTGATCCACCTCCGGCGTGTCGATATCCGCCAGCAGGTCACCTTTTTTCACCTGGCTCCCAATATCGTGGTACCACTTTTTCAAATATCCATTGGTCCGCGCGTAGATCGGAGATTCCACGTACGCCTGCAGTGTTCCCGGCAGCACCAGGTCTTCATCTCCTGATTCCACCTGTGGGTGAATCACTGCCACCGTGGGCACCGATGCGATTTCCGTGTCATTGGCCAGCGCCTTGTATTGCGTGCGCCGCTGCAGAATCAGAATTGTTCCAATCACCAGCAAGCCGCCGGTAATCAGAAAAAATACCAGGAACAGCGGACTTCTCTTGGCTTTCCCGCCGCCCCCGCCGCTGCCTCTTCCTTCTTCAGTCGTCATTCCGTCGCTCCGAATTCCGTCTCGTCTTCGCCTAACTCATTGCCGGTTCTTCGCTGTGTCCCCGGTGTCTCCGGCTTTCCAGCCAGCCATGGATGATCGAAAACACGCACGGCACGAAAAACAGTGTCGCAATCGTCGCAAACAGCAGCCCGCCGATCACCGCGCGGCCCAGCGGCGCATTCTGTTCCCCGCCTTCGCCCAGTCCAATCGCCATCGGCACCATGCCGATCATCATCGCCAGCGCCGTCATGATCACCGGACGGATCCGCACATAGCCCGCTTCCAGCGCCGCATCCCGTGGTGTCTTCCCTTCAATCATCTGTTCCCGCGCGAAGGAAATCATCAAAATACTGTTCGCCGTCGCCACGCCCATGCACATGATCGCGCCCGTCAGTGATGGCACATTCAGCGTCGTGTGCGTGAGCAGCAGCATCCAGCAGATTCCCGCCAGCGCTCCCGGCAGCGCCGTGATGATGATGAACGGATCCAGCCACGACTGGAAATTCACCACGATCAGCAGGTACGCCAGCACGATCGCGCCCAACAGTCCCACGCCCAAGCCGATGAACGACGAATTCATCGTCTCCACTTGGCCGCGGATGACGATATGGCTCCCGCGCGGCAGTGATTTCTCCGTTTCGCTCACCAACTTCTTGACGTCGTCCTCCACGCTTCCGAGGTCGCGGCGGTATACCGAGGCGTAGATATTGATCATCGGCTGCACGTTATAGTGAGAGATCGAGGCCGGCCGCGCCACGTTCTTCATGGTCACCAGGTTCCCCAGAATTTGCGGCTGCGCCCCCGGCATGCTCCCGCTGATCGGCGTGTTCTGCAGCGCCTGGAACGTGTCCATCCGATATTGTGGCGTCTGCACCGCCACGCTGTAGCTCACCCCGTTCCTGGGGTCCAGCCAGAAGTTCGGCGTGGTTTGAAAACTCGACGACAGCGACACCAGAAGATTCTGCGCAACGTCCCGCGCCTGCATCCCCACATATTGCGATCGCGTGCGATCCAGGTTCATATATAGCGTCGGCGAATCAAACGCCTGCTGCACGTGTACGTCCACCGCACCCGGAACATGCTCCATCTTGTTCGCCAGCTTTACCGCGATCCCGTAATTTGCCTCCTGGTTCGCGCCCACGATCTGCACGTCCACCGGTGCCGGTGTTCCAAAGTTCAGAATCTGTGTCACGATGTCCGCCGGCTGGTAAAAAAACTGCACGCCCGGAAATTCCGATGCCAGCCTGCGCCGCAGTTCATTCATGTATTCGGTCGTGGATTTTCCACGCTCCGGCTTCAGTTGCACCAGGATTTCGGCGTCCGACGTCCCGATCGTTCCCGAATTGCTGTACGTCATGTTGATGCCTGAATAAGGCAAGCCCACATTGTCAATCAGCGTCTGCACTTCGCTCTTGGGAATCACCTCGTAAATCACTTTGTTGACTTCGTCCGCCAGCTTCGTCGTCTCTTCAATCCGCAATCCCGTGCGTGCCCTCATGTGCAGCCGGATCTGTCCGGCGTCCACGCTCGGGAAAAAATCGCGACCCAGAAAGTAGACAAGTCCCCCGGAAAGTATGCAGAATCCCAGAAAAAACGCGGAAAACACCCATGCCCGATCCAGGGCCGCCGTCAGCGCCCGCCGGTATCCGTGCCGCAACCGCTCAAACGAATGTTCAAACTTTTGCTGATAGCGTCGGAAAAATCCCATCTTTTCGCCGACGTGCAGGTCCGCCTGGTATTCATCCTCCGCGCTCAACAGGTACATCGCCATCGTCGGCACAATCGTTCGCGACCACATGTACGAAGCGAGCATTGCAAAAATCACCGCCTCGGCCAGTGGCACAAATAGAAATTTCGCCACGCCCGAAAGGAAAAACATCGGCAGAAACACGATGCAGATGCAAAGTGTCGAAACGAAGGCCGGCACCGCAATCTGTTGTGCGCCATCCAGAATTGCCTGCACCGTCTCCTTGCCCATCGCTAGGTTCCGGTTGATGTTTTCGATCTCCACCGTCGCGTCGTCCACCAGGATGCCCACCGCCAGCGCCAATCCTCCCAGCGTCATGATGTTGATCGTTTCGCCCAAGGCGCTCAGGCACAGCAGGCTCACCAGGATCGAAAGCGGAATCGAGATCGCGATAATCAGCGTGCTCTTCCAGTTTCCCAGGAACAAAAGGATCATCGCCGCGGTAAGGCACGCCGCAATCAGGGCCTCGCGCACCACGCCTTGAATCGCCGCGCGCACGTAAATCGACTGGTCGAAAAAGTTGTTCACATGCAAGTCGGGAGGAAGCGAAGGCTGGTAATCCTTCAGCACCTTCTTGACCTGATCCACAATCGAAAGCGTCGAGTTATTTCCGGTCTTGTAGATGCTCATCAGCACGCCGCGCTGCCCGTTCGTCAGCACCACGTTTGTTTGCGGCGAATAGCCGTCCCGCACGTGCGCCACGTCTTTCATGTAAATCGTGGAGCCATTCACCGTTTTCACCGGCAGATCGTTCATCTCCGCGATCGTCTGCGGGCTGCCGTTCATTTCCACGTTGTATTCCAGGCTGCCCATCTTCGCCGTGCCCGTCGGCAAAATCAGGTTTTGCGCGCTCACTGCGTTTACCACGTCCACTGGCGAAAGCCCCTTCGCCTGCAGCGCCGCCGAATCCAGGTCCACGGAAACCAGCCGCGACTTCCCGCCATAGGGAAACGGCATCGAAGCGCCCGGAACCGTCGAAATCTGTGTGCGGATGAAATTGTTCCCGTAATCGAATAGCTGTTGCTCGCTCAGTGTGTCGCTGTTCAATCCCACCTGCAGCACAGGTACCGTGGAGGCCGAGTAGATGATGATCAGCGGCGGTTGCGTTCCCGGCGGCAAGCTCCTCAAAAATGTCTGCGAAATCGCGGTGGTTTGTCCCAGAGCAGTCTGGATGTTGGCCCCTGGGTGAAAATAAATTTTCAGCAGGGCCACGCCGTTTAGCGACTGCGAATCAATGTGCTCCACGTCGTTTACCAGCACCATGATCCCGCGTTCCACGTTTGACGTGATCCGCCGCTCCATCTCCTGCGGCTCCAGTCCGGTGTAGTTCCACACCATTCCGATCACTGGAATATTGATGTCCGGGAAGATATCCGTCGGTGTGCGCGGCACCACCACCAGCGCCAGCAACACGATCACCAGCGCCATCACGATAAACGTGTACGGTCGGGAAAGAGCTAATCGTACGATCCACATAAGATTTGTTGGTGACCTAGGCCTGCGGAGCGCGGGACACGTCGCCTTCTACCCGTCCTGCTAAGCGCTTCGATCGTCTACCACTATTAGACTACCAAACCCCCCAATTTGGGTACGTCGCCGCACTTTCGCCTCACCTTTTCCTTCTTCTCCCGTCTGCCATTACGTGATTCCCGAATCCGCCCTAATGGTCCATAATGGCCTGCCCATATTCGAAACTTTAAAGACCTCTCATTCGTACCTTAGCCAGATATCCCTCTCTCCCGGAGAAACTTGTGCTCTCTGTCCAAAATTTGAATAAGACCTATTCGAATGGCGTCAAGGCCCTCGACGGCGTCTCTCTCAACATTCCCCAAGGCATGTATGGCCTCCTCGGCCCCAATGGCGCCGGCAAAACCTCTCTGATGCGCACCATCGCCACGTTGCAAGCGCCCGACGCTGGTTCCATCCGCCTCGGTGACCTCGATGTCCTCACGCAAAAGGACGAAGTCCGCCGCCGCCTCGGCTATCTCCCTCAGGATTTCGGCGTATATCCCCGAATTTCCGCGCAAGACATGCTCAGTCATATCGCCCTGCTTAAGGGCTTCACGCGCTCCGGCGAACGCAAAGACGTTGTCGATGCCATGCTCCGCCGTTGCAATCTTTATGACGTCCGCAAGAAATCGCTCACCACGTATTCCGGCGGCATGCGCCAGCGCTTCGGCATCGCCCAGGCTTTGATCGGCAATCCCCAGCTCTTGATCGTGGATGAGCCCACCGCCGGCCTCGATCCCGGCGAGCGCAATCGCTTCTACAATCTGCTCTCCGAAATCGGCGAAAACGTCGTGGTCATTCTCTCCACGCACATCGTGGAAGACGTCATGGATATGTGCAGCCGCATGGCCATCATTCATCTCGGCAAAGTTCTCTTTGAAGGGCATCCTGACGACGCCATCTCCCAGCTCAAAGACCGTGTCTGGCGCCGCTCCATCGCCAAGACCGAATTGAGCGACTACGAAAAGCGTTATCAGGTCATCTCCAGCAGGCTCATTGGCGGCCGTCCGGTCCTCCACGTCCTCAGCCCACAGCCTCCCGAAGACGGTTTTCAGCCCACGCCTCCCGACCTCGAAGACGTTTTCTTCACCAAGATTCGCGGTTGGAATTGAGGCCGCCAATGCTCTTGCAGATCGCCTGGTTTGAAATTCGCTACTGGCTGCGTTCCTGGATGCTCTGGATTTTCACCCTCATCATCGCCGCCATGATTTTCGGCGCGGTCAGTTCAGACCATATTGTCGTCGGCAACGCCCTCTCCAACACCTTCCACAACGCCCCGTTCGTCATCGAAAATTATTACTCCATCATCGGCCTGCTCACCCTCTTGATGGTCACCGCGTTTGTGAATTCCGCCGCTGCCCGCGATTTCAGCTACAACACATTTCAAATTATTTTTTCAACGCCCATCAAGCGCCGCGATTTCATCTTCGGCCGCTTCCTCGGTTCCACGCTGATCTCCGTCATTCCAATGACCGGCGTCTCCATCGGCATCCTGCTTGCCAAATATATGCCCTGGGTGGACCCCGAACGCTGGGGCCCGGTCCTCTGGAGCGCTCACCTCAAAGGCCTGCTCATTTTTGCCGTTCCCAACACCTTCTTCATCGCCGCCATTCTCTTCACCGTCGCCCTGCTCGCTCGAAACGATATCGTGGCCTTTATTGGCGGACTCCTTCTGCTCACCGGCTACGTCGTTTCCGCCGCTCTCACGCAAAATCTCGAGCGCGAACAGCTCGCTGCCCTGCTGGACCCCTTCGCGGTTCGCACGTTCAGCCTGGTCACGAAATATTGGACTGTCGCCGACAAAAATTCCATTTCCGCTGGCCTCACCGGTCTTCTATTGTGGAATCGCCTGCTCTGGATCGCTGTCGGCGCCGCATTCCTTGTCTTCGCGTATTACCGTTTCAGCTTTGCCGAGCGCGCCACAAAATCCAAGACCATCGCAACAGAAGAACCACTCACCCAGCTTGCCGCAACTCCGTTACCAGCTTTCACATTGCATCAGAGCAGTTGGATCAAATTCCTCGCCTCCGTGAAAATTCACTTCCTCGGCATTTTGAAGAGCACCGTCTTCATCATTATTGTCCTCGCCGCTCTCCTGAACTCTGTTCCCTCGGTGATCTTCAATGCCCGCGAGGGCTATGGCAACAGCACCCTTCCCGTCACCTACTGGATTCTCGAAATTATCGCCAGCACCCTGTATATCTTCATCCTCATCATCATTACCTATTACGCCGGCGTCCTCGTTTGGAAAGACCGCGACAATCGCATGGACGAAATCACCGACTCCCTTCCCGCTCCCGAATGGGTCTCTTTCCTCTCCCGCTTCGTCGCACTCGGCGCCATGGTCATGCTCATCCAGTTCCTCGCCCTGCTCAGTGGCGTCGCTGTCCAGGCCGCTTATGGTTATCACCGCTTCCAGTTCGGTCTCTACCTCAATCAATTGTTGGGTCGCGATTTTTTATTTTTCGTCCTGTTCGGCGCGCTTGCTTTTTTCATCCATGCCCTGGCTCCGAATAAATATGTCGGCTATTTCGCGTACATCGCGTTTACCATCGCCAATATCTTCATCTGGCGCCCCCTCAACGTTTCCACGGACCTCGTCCAATTCGCTTCCGCGCCCGATGTCACCTATTCCGATCTCTTCGGTGAAGCTCCTTACGTCACCGCCTGGCGCTGGTATGCTCTGTATTGGACCCTGTTCTGCCTTCTTCTCGCCATCGCTACCGTCATGTTCTGGCCCCGCGGCAAGCAACCTTACTGGCGCGAGCGCTGGCGCAATGCCGGTCTTCGCTTCCGCGGCGTTTGGCCTGCTCTAACTGTTGTCGCCCTTATCGCGTTCGCGGCCTCCGGCGGCTGGATCTACTACAACACCAAAATCATCAACCGCACCCTTGGCCCCAAGGATCGCCAGCGCATCCAGGCCGAGTACGAAAAAACCTACAAATCCCTCGACGCCCAGCCCATGCCGCGCGTCCGCAGTATCAAATATTCGATCGACGTCTATCCCGATACTCGCAATGCCGTCCTGCGCGGCGAAGAGGTCATCTACAATCCCTATTCCGAACCCCTGAACGAAATCCATTTTTCTCTCGATGATAATTACGACACGGGAATCAACATCCCCGGCGCCACTCTTGTCAAAGACGACCCGCGGCTCCTCTACCGCATCTACCACTTCTCAGAACCACTCGCGCCCGGCCAGTCCCTCACTTTTCACTTCATAACAAAAAGCCACAACCGCGGCTTCGAAAATTCCGTCAGCAACATCAACATCGTGCAGAACGGCACCTTCTTTAACAGCAGTATCGGCCCCGTCATCGGCTATAGCAGCGATGGCGAGCTCACTGACCCCGTTGAACGCAAAAAACTCGGCCTCGGCGATCAGCAGCTCATGCCAACGCTCGAGCGCGACTGCACCGTCCATTGCCGCGACAACTACCTCAAGGGCCATTCCGACTGGATTGACGTCGAAACCGTAATCAGCACCACTCCCGACCAGATTGCGATCGCCCCCGGTTCCCAAATCCGCGAGTGGCAGCAAGACGGCCGCCGCTACTTCGAATACAAGCTCGACCACTCTTCCCTGAACTTCTTTTCCTTCATGTCCGCCCGCTACGCCGTGCAGCGCGAAGACTGGAACGGCATCAACCTGGAGGTCTATTACGACCCCGATCACGCCTGGAATGTTCCTCGCATGATGAACTCCATGAAAAAATCGCTCACCTACTACACCACCAACTTCGGCCCCTACTATCACAAGGAAGCCCGCATCATCGAATTTCCCCGCGTTGCCGGGTTCGCTCAGGCTTTTGCCGGCACCATGCCCTATTCCGAATCCATCGGCTTCATCGCCAATCTCAATCATCCCGACGACATTGACATGGTCTTTTACGTCGTCGCCCACGAAATGGGTCATCAGTGGTGGGCGCATCAGGTCGTCGGCGCGAATATGGAGGGCGCCACGCTGCTCTCCGAAACGATGGCTCAATATTCTGCCCTTATGGTCATGGAAAAAGAATACGGCCGCGACATGATGCGCAAATTCCTGAAATATGAAATGGACAATTATCTCCGCTCCCGTGGCCAGGAAAAGCTCAAGGAGCGCCCGCTCCTCACCGTCGAGTCCGGGCAGGGCTACATCCACTACCGCAAGGGCAGCGTCATTCTTTATTACCTGAAGGAAATGATCGGGGAAGAAAAGGTCAACGCCGCGCTCCGCAAAATGATCCGGCGGTATGCTTACGCTCATCCGCCTTATCCCACTTCCTGGGATTTAGTGGACACTTTCCAGCAGGAAATTCCCGCCGAATATCAGTATCTGGTCAAGGATCTCTTTGAAGACATCACGCTCTTCTCCAACCGTACACTCGATGCCACCGCGCAAAAGCGTTCCGACGGCAAGTTCGACGTCACCATCAACGTAGAATCCCATAAGTTCAAAGCCGACTCCAAAGGCAATGAAACCGAGGTTCCCGTGGACGACTGGATTGATATCGGCGCCTTCGCCAAACCCGAAAAAGATCGCAAATACGGTAAGACTCTCTACCGCGACCGCGTCCACGTCACCCAGGGTCATTCCACCTACACCTTCGTCACCCCCGAACTCCCCGACAAAGCCGGCATCGATCCGTTCCTCCTCCTAGTCGATCGCGTCCCCGACGACAACACCATGAAAGTCACCCCTGGCTCTGCCACCGCCGCCGATTAGAACCCGAGTGCGCGCCCTCATCTCCGGCGCTAAACTCCTCCAACTGTCATCCCTCACACCGCGCCTTTTGCGGTGTGAGGGATCCGCTTTTCCCTTTTCGCCACTCTCCCCAAATTTTCACCCAATAATCCCGGTAACTGGGTTAGAGTAAATTCGTTTCCGTCGAAAACCTTTCCCTTCCGCGCCAAGGAGAATACTCGTGAAATTTTTCGTCTTCGTTGCCGCCGCGTTGTTTTCTCTCCCCGGTGCCGTACAAGCGCAGCAAAATCCTGCTCACGCCTCAAGCAAACCCGTCGTCGTTACCATCAAAAACGCCGAAGGCCAGCCAGTCGGCACGGCCACTCTTTCTCCCGTAGCCAAGGGTGTGAAGATCGTCCTGGATATCAAGAAGCTTCCGCCAGGCGAGCATTCCATTCACATCCACCAGCATGCCGCTTGTGATCCGCCGGACTTTAAAAGCGCCGGCCCGCACTTCAATCCGGAAGGCGGCGAACACATGCACGGCGCCATGTCCGGGCCAATGGCCGGAGACATTCCAGATTTTTCCCTGATCGTTGGTAAGGATGGCACTGCGAACGTCACCACCGTCGCGCCCAACGTCACCATGGGCGACGAAGCCAACTCCGTCTTCAGCAACGGCGGCACTGCCATCGTCATTCACGCCGCCACCGGAGGCACCGGCACCGCCGCCCCTCCCCGCATAGCCTGCGGCGAAATCGTCCGCCCCTAATCCGTTCCTGGCCCTGTACTCCAGATCTTTGTTCGCTCCCGTAGGCCCGCCTTCCGCCCGCCCGCCGAAGCCATCTTCGCGAAGGCGGGAGGCGGCCGGCCTTCAACTCCACCAATTTTCCGCGCCGATACCCATTTCATCAACGATGTGTGCGTCCCTCGCCAAAACGCCGTAGGCGCGAAAGAAGCTTACCCAGGGCGCAAGCCCTGGGTCCCCAAACAACTCCAAACCAGCGCCGTAGGTGCGGCACATCTGCCCCCCACCGCTCGCGTTCGCTCAATCGAACATCAACCCTCTGTCATCCTGAAGGTATCCGACCAGGATACGTGAAGTATCTCAACCACCGCGTCTTGCTAGTCCTGACCCTCGAAAAGCTTCGAACCTTCCGCTCCCTCTGCGGCCCTCTGCTACCTCTGTGGTGAACTCTTCTCCCCCTACTTATGCGTCATCGTAAATACCCCATCCCACCCCACCGGCGGCTCATCAAACAAATATTCCTGGCACCGTTTCCAATACATCCGCGAAGGCCCGTCCTCCGGGCACCGCTTCAGAATCTCCTCAAACTTCCGCTGCGCCTCGTCCCATTTCCGCTGGCCATAAAGCGCTCGCGCCGCGGCAAACTCTTCCAGGCGACACAAAAGTTCCACATATTCCGGATCTTTCTCCAGTTCGGCTGCGCGTCCCACAAGTTCGTAAATCACCACCGGCTGCAGCTTACCCTTGACCCGGATAATGTCCAGCTCCCGAAATAAAAATCCCGCCTCTTTCACGGCCGTATAAGTCGATTCATTCACCAGGATGTGCGTCCCGTAATCTTTATTAAGACCTTCCAGTCGCGACGACAAATTCACCGTATCTCCCAGCGCTGTGTAACCGTATTGCAGCTCCGATCCCATATTTCCCACGCTCGCCGGCCCCGAATTCAATCCCACGCCGATGTCCAGCTTCGGCTTGCCTTCCGCCTCCCACTTCTCCTGCAACTCGTGGACCCGCTGCATCATCGCCAGCGCCGCCTTGCACGCATTCAGCGCGTGATCCGGTTCTTCGATCGGCGCTCCCCAGAACGCCATCACCGCGTCGCCAATGTATTTATCCAGCGTCCCTTGCGTGCCGAACACGATCTTGGTCATGTCCGAAAGGTATCCGTTCAGGAAAATCGCCAGTTCCTGCGCGTCCAACTTTTCTGAAATCGTCGTGAATCCCCGGATGTCGCTGAACATCACCGTAATCTCCGTCTTGCGCGGCTCCACCAGCTTCGGATTCAGCAGCAGCCGCCGGATCACTTCCGGGTTCAGGTAACGCGAAAACGCAGACCGCACCTTCCGTTTCTCTTTCTCCTCCACCAACGCACGGTATAAAGACACCAGCATCACATTTGCCGTCAACGTCATCGCCGGCAGCGTGAAGTTCAGCCAGTGCCCCCGCAGAAACGAGATGTAGTTCAAAAACGCAAACGGCACCAGCAGCGCCAGCCCAAACCACATCCACCGAGGCGAAACCAGCGCCAGCGCGATCCCCAGCGGAATTCCAAACAGGAAAATCAGCGCCAGGTCGAACACTTCCTGGTGCGGCCCGCGGATCAGGAATCCATCGTTCAGCATGTTGTCAATCACGTTCGCGTGCACTTCCAGCCCCGGATAATCGATCCCGCCATAGGGCGGCGTCCGCAAATCGCCGATACCCGTCGCCGATGCGCCCACCAGCACAATTTTGTCGCGGAATGTCCCGGGCTTGAATTTCCGCTGCACCACGTCGGCGATCGAATAGTAGGGATACGTTTCGCGCGGCCCCCGGTAATTGATCAGCACGCGCCCCAGCCAGTCCGGTTTCACTGTCAGTTTGTCCCCGAATTGCACAGAAGCGACTCCGGCCGGCCCGTAATTCAGCGTCACCTGCTCGTTCTTCAGCCCCAGGTACAGCCGGATCGTCTGTACCTCCAGCGATCCATAAATATCAATGTCGTCGGGATTATTCGATCTTCCGAATGGCAGTACCAGCAGTCCGCGCCGCAGCACTCCGTCCGCATCCGAGGAAATATTGAAAAACCCGATGGACGTCTTCTCATCATTGTCCGGCGGCGCCAGTTGCGGAATATTCGCAATCGTTGCGGTGAACAGCGTCCCTTCAAACTGGTAGCTGTTCAATAGCGCGGCGAAGTCCGCCTTGCCAGTGGCGGGGCGAATCGCGTTGCGGTTCAGCGAATACCATTGCACCATCTCCGCATATTTGTTCAACGCCGCTTCATCAATCCCCTGAATCTCATCGGCCTGCAAATAAAAATTTCCCAGCACCACGGGCCCGAATCGCCGCAGCGCCGCCGCAAACTGCGCATCCGCATCAAACTCTTTTGCCAACTCCGCCACGTGCGCTTCCAGCTTGGGGTCCGGCGGCTGCCCGTTTTCTTTGTCTTGCTCGATCTGCGCCCACAGCGCGCGGATCGGCGCCACCGTCTGGTCGGGCTTGTCAAACGTCACGTCAAACGACACCACGCGTGCGCCGTCCGCCCGCAGAGCGTCGAGCATCTCCCCGAAATATTTCCGCGAAAATGGCCATTTCCCCAGCACTTCCTGCGAGCGCTGGTCGATCGCCACCACCACAATCCGCGGGTCCGGCGGCGTATACCGCGCCGGCCGGTAGCGGAATCTCGTATCCAGCGTGCTGTATTCGAAGCGCTTCAGGAAATCAAACAGGGGAGTGTTGCGGTCGCCCACAAACGTAAAAATATAAACGCCCAGCGCCACCGCGGTGATTACCACGCTGATCAAAAACACCGCGCGGTGTTGCCACCAGTCCGCCAACAGCTCTCGCAGGCGAACTCCGATCCCGGTGTGGCGGCCACCTTCGCGTGTTGTTGCCATTGGATGGGGAAAACTATTCGCGGAAAATAAAATTCATGCGCACGCCGCAAACTTCAATCAAATCGCCGTCATTCAATCGCACGGTACCCGCGATCGGCGTCCCATTGACGGTCGGCACTTTGTCGCCTGTACCCAGATAATAGCCATCGTCGCGTTGATTGATCTGCGCCGCCATCTTCGGCCGGAACCAGCCCTTCAGCCGCACCGTCGCCATCGGAGATTTCCCGATCACCGTCAGCTTGTTCGTCAGCGTGTACTCTTTCCCGTCCACGCGCCCGCCCAGAACCACCAGCGTCGCCACTTTCACGCGGCCCGCCGCAAATTGCGACCTCTCACCCATGGCCGCCGCCTGCTGCAGCATATCTCTGCGTACCTTCGTATCCAGCACCATGGTCTCATTGATTTTCGGAGCCGCGGTCTTGCGCCCCGTGTCCCAGGGAATCGCCGCGTCTGCCGTCGCGTCCACTTTGATGTGGTGCTTGCCAATCCAGATCGAATCGCCGTCGTGCAGCGTCGCGCGCTCCACTCGCAAATCGTTCACGAACGTTCCATTCAGGCTGTCCAGGTCTTCCACCACCAGGCGTCCCGCTTCGTAATAAACGCGCGCGTGGTAATTCGAAACCGCCAGGTTGTCCACTGGCAAGTCATTATCCGGTGACCGCCCAATAGTCACCGGGCGGCTCCCGATGGGAACCTCTTTCACCAGTTTGTTCTCAAACATCAGGCTTAGTTTCGCCATGCCGTCGCCTCCGAGGAGGTGCTAGTCTTTTTTGGCCGTGCCGCGTCGCATCCAGGAAAACCAACCCTTATTGGCGTCGTCCTCGAAGCGCACGACGATTACCGTTACGTTGTCCACTCCGCCGCTCTCATTCGCCAGCGAAATCAATTTTTCCGCCGCTGCCTCCGGCACTGTCTCCGCTTGCAGCGTCCCGGCTATCTCCGGCTCGGTCACCATGCGCGTCAATCCGTCCGAGCACATCAGCAGCACGTCCCGCGGAAATACTTCCACTTCATCCACATCCACTTCCACTTCCGGATGCGCTCCCAGCGCGCGCAGCAGCACGCTCTGCATCTCGCTCTCTTCCGCCTGCTGCGGCGTAATCAGTCCTCGCCTCACCTGTTCCGCCACCAGCGAGTGGTCGTTCGTTAGTTGCTGCAGATTTCCGCTGCGCAGCAGGTACGCCCGACTGTCTCCGACGTGGGCGATACTCAACCTCGCATCCTTCAACCACGCCGTCGTAACCGTTGCGCCCATTCCTCGCTGCTCGGAATTTTTCTGTGCCGACTGGAAAATCTGGTGATTCGCCTGCCGAACCGCGTTCCGCAATCGGCGCGTTTGCGAGGTCCAGTTCTCCGGCACCGCTTCCAGCACCGTCACGCCGGAATCTTCCTTTTCCGCCTCGCAATACTTTTGGATCGCTTCCACTGCCATGGCGCTGGCCACTTCGCCGTGCGCCTCGCCTCCCATCCCGTCCGAAAGGATGAAAAGCCCCAATTCTTCCACGATACGGAAGGAGTCCTCGTTGTTCGTACGCACACGTCCGACGTCTGACAAGCCGCTGCTGACGATCTGCACAGCCTCTCCTTCAAGCCTTCCCGTGAACAAGGGAATTACTCCCGGCGCGGACACCCCGGCATTTCGGTATCTTCCACGCTAGCAGACCCCTCGCTACTCGGAAAGGCTTTGCATCCAACTGATTACCTTCCGATAACCACCACTGGCCGAACGGCCAGTTTCCCATATTCTTGGAACGCGGAGCCCGCAGCCTCCGCCTTTGGCACCAAAACTCCACCTACCCCCCGCACAACCCAGGTGGAGCGCCCGTTAAGTAGCACGGGCTTCAGCCTGTGCACCGATCCGGCCGCCCAATCCCCAACCCCAACCGCCCACCATCAATGGCACGACCCGTCGTCCGAAAACAGGTTCGCCGACCCCATTGCCGCCAGCGCCCTCGCGCACGTTAAAACATTCTGATACATCCCATCATTGTTCAACGCATCCGGCGAAATGAAATCCAGATTCGCCCGTTTCGCTAAATATTTTTTCGTCAAATTATTCATATTGTTGAATTCATTCCCCAGCAGTTGCGCCGCGCTCTGATCCCCCTGCGTGGACGCCGCCACCTTCGCCAGCCGCAGACTCGTTGCCGCCTGTCCGCGGTATGGCGCGAACAGGTCATCGGAGAGTGGGAATCCGTTCGCAATCGCGTTCGCCAGCGTATTCCGCCACTCCCGAATCTCGGACATGAATTCAATCCCCGCCGTTACGAACTCCTTGGAGAAACCCAAATTCGGAGGCGGAGGACTGGACGCAGCCTGCGCCGGTGCGCTCTGCGCCGCCGCTCCTCCTCCCGGCAAGCTCAGCATGATCTGGTTTCCTTGGTACGCGATGCTTCCGTTGGCGATCCGTGCCAGCGCATCCACGTCCACGAAGGAGTGCCCGTTAATCTGCACCACTTTCGCGGAGCCCGATTGCCCGTTCACATTCAACGTGTACTCCCCTTGCCCGGATTGCGACTTTCCCTCCGCCGCAAGCACCACGGCCAGGGCCAGCGGCACCATCCATGCATGGATTCTTCGTACCTTCATTGCATTTCTCCTTGATCAGGAAACATCCCGCATTGCCGGTGGCGGATGGCAGTGTGACTTTCGGGGAACCTGTTTTCGTCCGCTCTATATTGGACAGAATCCCCCACCCCAACAAGGCCATTCTATCCGACCTGCTTGGCAGCCCGGACCCATTGTCATCCTGAGGTCCGCTTGCCCTGAGCGTTTCTTGCGAAGGGCGCCTTCCGCGGACCGAAGGATCTCAACGTAACGTCCATCTCAAACCTGCGGTCCCCATCGCACACCCTTCTGCCAAAACCCAATCTCCACTACAATCTCGTTGTGCCCACCGCGCCCACCCTCCTCCGTAAGTCTCCGCTCCTGCTCGCGCTCCTATTCGCCGCAGCCCTCGCTGCCCAAGAGCCCCCCGCCGCCTCCGCGGCCCGCATCCTCCTCCTCCCCCGCAAACTCGTCAGCGGAGAGCGCGCCACCCTCGCTGTCCTCGACGTCAACGGTCGCCTCACTCCCGGCGTCACCGTCGAATTCACCGATGGCGACAAGCTCACCACGGACGCCACTGGCCGCGCCTTTTTCGTTGCCCCTCTCAATACGCAGAAACTCTACGCCGGCATCCAGGGCCGTCCCGGCCGCGTCTCCAGCACCATCCTCACCGCCGAGGAAGCCCCTTCCTCTACTCTGGACGTCACCCTCGTCCCTCGCATTGCCTCACTCAACGATCGTCTCGAAATTTCCGGCCACGGCTTCTGCGGCGTTGCTGATGCCAATCACGTCACGATCGGCCATCTCTCCGGTCTGGTCCTTGCCGCGTCATCCGCATATCTCGCAGTCCTTCCCCCCACAGAACTGGACCCCGGCCCCGCCCAAGTCCAAGTCACTTGCGGCCAAAAATCATCCACCGCTTTCGCTGTCATCTTCGTTACCCTCGATCTCGAAGCCAGTAACGCACCCTTGACGCCGGGTGAGCATCGCACCCTCACCGTCCGCGTGAAGGGAAGCACCGCCAAACTGAACCTCGAAGCCCGCAACCTCGCCCCCGAAATAACCGACCTTCAGGGCGGCCCCGCTGCCCGCTCCCTCTCCTCCGGCGGCGCCGACAACATCGCCCAATTCGAACTCATCGGCAAACAACATGGCAGCTTCGTAATCTCCATCCGCCTACTCACCCCCGCCTCCGCCCCCAGACCCTAAGGAACGCCCTTGCCTCCTGTTGTCTGCTATCTGCTCGCTGCTTAGCCTCGCTTCGGAGCGCCACCTCCGCCCCATCCCGCGTATTTCGCGGGATGAATCTCCAGATATGCCACCCTCGCCTCCTGTTCTCTGTTGTCTGCTCGCTGCTAGCCTCGTCCCGGAACGCCATTTCACCCAATTCCATCGTAAAATCCCCATGCAAACCAATTCTCGTCTCAACACCATTTCCAAATGCCCGAACTCCCAGACATCACCGTCTACCTCGAAGCCCTGGAAAGCCGCATTCTCGGCCACGTTTTGCAGCGCGTCCGCATCGCCGGCCCATTCCTCCTTCGCACCGCCACGCCCCCGGTCGATTCCGTTCACGGCCACAAGGTCACGCAGCTCCGCCGCATCGGCAAGCGCATCGCCATAGGTTTCGACAACGATCTCTGGCTGGTGTTCCATCTGATGATTGCCGGCCGCCTGCATTGGAAAACCAAGCCGGTTGCGCCCGATGGCCGGCGCACACTTGCCACTTTCGAGTTCGACTCCGGCACGCTCACGCTCACCGAAGCCGGCGCGAAAAAGCGCGCCTCTTTGCATTTGTTCGACGGAGAATCCGCGTTAAGCGTCATCGATCCCGGCGGGTTGGAAGTTCTCTCTGCTACGCGCGAACAGTTCGCCGCCGCGCTCACTTCCGAAAATCACACCCTGAAGCGCGCGCTCACCGATCCGCATCTCTTCAGTGGCATCGGCAACGCCTATTCCGACGAAATTCTATTGCACGCGCAACTCTCACCCGTACAGCTGACGCAGCGCATGACGCCGGAAGCTATCGAGCGTCTTTATCACGCCGTGCAAACCACCCTGACCAATTGGATTGATCTTCTGCGGAAAGAAACTGGCGAGAATTTCCCGAAAAAAGTCACCGCATTTCGCGAAGCAATGTACGTCCACGGCCGCTACGGCCAACCCTGCCGCGTCTGCGGCACAAAAATCCAGCGCATCCGCTATGCTTCCAACGAAACCGACTACTGCGCCCGCTGCCAGACTGCCGACAAGCTCCTCGCCGACCGCGCCCTAAGCCGTCTCCTCCGCGAAGATTGGCCCCGCTCCCTGGACGAAATGGACCAACTCCTCCAATCCAAAAAACTCTCCCTGTAACGGCCGCCTTCTGCTCGCCCTGACAGTGGAAGGGAGGCGGGCGCCTTTTACCCTACTTCTTTCCTCCTCGACTTCCTCAACCCCCCACCTTCCCAATCCCTGACGGCAATGCCAGCGTCCCCTGGCCATTCTCAATCCCCGGTGCCCCATCGCTCGACGTCACCAGTGTATCCAGCGTGTTCGACGCCTTCCCGAACCGCTTGTCCGCCTCGGTATAACTCTGCTGCGCATTTTTCAAATGCGTCCCAATCTTCTCAAAATATTCTTCAAACGTGTCCAGTTGCTTCCGCAGCCCGTTCAGATTCTCCGCCAGGTGTTTTGCGTTCTCCTCAATCTGCATCCCGCGCAAGCCCATGGCGATCACCCGCAGATTGGCGTGCAGCGTATTCGGCGAAACCGGAAAGATATTTCGGCTGCGGCAATATTCATCCAGTGGCTGGCCCTTCCCGTCCGCGCTCATCAGCAATTCGTAAAACACCGTTTCGCTCGGCACAAACATCAGCGCCACGTCCAGTGTGCCTTCATCCGGCACGATGTATTTTTTCGCGATCGAATCAGCGTGCCCCTTTACCGCCGTCACGAACGCCCGCCGCGCCTCTTCGCCTTCCGCACTCAGCCGCCGGTAAGCATCCAGCGGGAATTTCGAATCAATCGCCATTTTCTTCTTATCCAGCAGAAAGATCACCGCGTCCGCCGCCTCGCCGCTCCGGAAACGATGCTGTTTCGAATAATGCGCCGGGGGCAGGGAATCCTCCAGCAGCCGCTCCAGGGTCACTTCACCCAGCGACCCGCGCGACTTCGCTCCGCCCAGAATATTTTCCAGCGTCCGCGTGGTCTCAAACATTTGCTGGCTCGCCTGCTGCACCTCGCCCAGCTGGTTCTGAATCTGGTTGATCTGCTCGCGCGTGTTCTTCAACTCCAGTGACATCGCCGCCTGCGAATCGGAAGTAATCTTCGAGGTCAGCTGCGCCGAATCCTTCACTCCATCCTTCAGCGCCGTAGTCACCGCCTCCAGCCGCGTCGCCACCGTGCCCGCAATCGTCTCCATCTTCGACGAACTCTGCGTCTGCGCCGTCGAAAGCGTCATCAGGTCGCGGCGCATTTCGTTCATCTGCGATTCCAGCGCCTGATTTTTCTTCTGCTCCTGCGTGTTCTGCAGCAGCAGCCACACCAGTAAGCCGAGCAGCAGCAAGCCGAATATGACCGCGACAATCTCTATTCCATTCATGGGTTTTCTCCCGTGCCACGGGAAACGGTAATTCTCACTGTACTTGGAAGGACTCAGACGGGCAAGCAACGGCACGCACATGTAGCGGATGATCCGGGCGCGCTCTCTTCAGGTGCCAAGGAACACAAACACAACGGCAACCCCAAGCAGAATCACCATCACGGTGGCCACAACCGTGGGCGGGAATCGCGGCCCGCTGCGCCCCGCCATCTTCTCCAGATTCGCCAGCGACTTCACGTACTGCCAGAGGACTACCAGGAGCAGCAGCGTGCTGGAGATCGTCAGGCACAATCCCACAAGGTGCTCGCTCCTCACGAACGCCGTACCCGTTTCCAGCCTGCTTTGGTGAAAAAGCTGCGCCCCTTTATCGAACGCCACTCCCGCGCCCATCAGGGCTATGTTGGTTCTCAGCCATGCCAGCAGCGTCCGTTGTTCGGCCAGCTCCGTCCGCCGCACGGCCAGATCTATCCGCGGATCCAGTTCGCGCTCTGAAAAACCCTCCGTTGTTTGCTCCCCCATCCCAGTTGCACTCTCTCCGCTATGGCCCGTTCTGCAGCGATTCTTTCGCCTTCTTCCGCTCATCTTCCCGCTGGGCCACCAGCTTGTACGCAATATAGTATTTGTAAATGTTGGAGACGTACGTCACCGTCTCCATCCCGATTCTCTCCGCCGCGATCAGTTCCACGTTGTCGATCCACACGTTCGGGCTCAGCCCCTTCCTGGCGGCCTCCTCACGCAGCGAATGAATCCGTCCGGGGCCCGCGTTGTACGCCGCAAACGCGAACAGGATCTTGTTCGTATCATCCATCGGCTCATTCGCAAAATATTTGTCCACCATAAAGCGAATGTACTTCACTCCCGCGTGGATATTGGCCTCTTCCTGGTGGATATCGCCCACTTTCATCTGCTCGCCCGTTGCCGGCATCAATTGCATCACACCGACCGCGCCCACTTGGCTCTTGGCATTCTGATCCAGGGTCGATTCCTGGAATCCCTGCGCCATCATAAGCAGGTAGTCCACGTTGTATTCCGAGCCGTATTTCTGGAACAACTCGGCGGTCTCCTGAAATTTCTTTAATTCCAGCGGGGCCACCGCATTCTTGAGCATCTTGGGGCTTCGCGCGTATCGCGCAATCACACTATTCCCAAACTCCGTGCCTTGCTTGTGTCCCTTCACAAATTCGTTCACCACGCCCATCAACTGCGGGCTGTTTTTCCGCATCGCCCAGGCCACCTGGCCCCCGTCGCTGATCACCACATCCAGATTGGCCTTGATGTTGGTGTAATACGGCGCCCACAGTTTCGGCAGGTACGCGTCGGTCACCACCACCGCCACCAGCCCGGCATTCAACATTTCCAGCAAATCTTCATCTTCCAGATCTTCTGGGGCGGCGCGCAGTTTGATGCTGGCCTTGCCTTCGCTCTTGAACTTTTCGTTCAGCGCCTCCAGATGTTCCCAATGGCTGGAGCTTTTCCGCACAAACACTTCCTGCCCCGATAAATCCTCCACCGAGTGCAGTTCCGGCGAGCGCGGCCCGGTCACCGCAATTTCCTTCACCCCTGTGGCCAGCGGGTCGGAAAAATCCACGATCTTCTGGCGTTCCGGAGTAATCAGCAGCGTCCCAACTGCCAGATCGCCTCTTCCGGCATTCAGTCGCGGCAGCAATTGGTCTCGCGACACCGGCACGAAAACCACGTGAAACTTCAGGTTCTTTTCTTTGGGCGGATACTTCCGGTTCACCCAATCCTCAAACGCCTTCAGATATTCGTAGGAGCTTCCGTGCTGAATTCCATTCACCACGTAGTATTGCGTCTTCGAAGAGGCCACCAGCGCCCGCAAGAAGTGCCGCTTCCGCATTCCGTCAAAATCGCCAGACCACGGCGGCGCCTGCATTCTCGGAGCCACCACGGCCTGGTTTCCCGTTGATTTGGCCTTGGGCGTCGGAGGCGGAGCTGTTTGCCTAAACGCAATAATCCTGGTCCCCGCACACGCCAGCAACGTCAGCAAGGCGGCGGCAAGCGCATAGCCCTTGCCGTTGCGAACGTCAGTCAACCTCGGCATTTTAATCTCCCTTCGCGCTTATCGGCGTCGGCTGCAGAAGCGGTTTCTTCCACGTGCCATTCAGCACTTCGGGCGCGGGCATATAAATCCTGAGAATGGCATAGAACGGACCCGGTGCCGGCAACCAGTTCGTGGTTTTTGCCGCTCCGGGCGAATCTTTCTGCAAGTAAAAAGTCAGCGATCCGTCCGCTCCATATTTGAAGAATTTCAGCATCGTGGAGTTCAGTAAATAATGTTTCAGCGGATTGGCCACCAGTAACTGGCTCTTCCCGTCGTACATGGTCACCGACCAGAATGCGCGTGCATCCGGCAGTTGGCCTTTCGGAAATTCCATCGTATAGCTGTTCTTCGAAGCATCAAGCGGCTGGTGGTTGGCGTCCACGAAATAGCCAAGATAGATCGCCTCTTCGCCGGAATTGCCATAGAGTCCCAGCTTGGCCCCCGCAAACCGGCAGAGCCAATTGCCTTTCAGATATTCCCGCGATCCAAAAAACTGGGAACTCGAAACCTCGTCGGCATTGATCTGTTTCATCAGGCCTTCCATCGCCACTCCGGCGTCGAAAATTCCGTCACCGATGGCTTTTTGCACTTCCGGTGAAAACTAGGACATCGCGAACGTCTTGCCCGCGCCGATATCCAGCTTGGCGAACCGCGCCATCAAATCTTTCTCCGTGGGATTCGTCGGGCAAAACTGCAGCAAGAAATTTACGTACGGAAACAGGCTCCGCGAAGTCAGCATTCCCTCCGCGGGCTTTGGCCAATCCACGCCAGCCACGGCCCCAGGCGCCGCCTGTCCCAGAAACTTGCTTAGCGGCTTCGCCTTGTAACCCGCCTGAATTTTCTTCACGTTCGGCAAGTCCGCTGGATTAAACAACTGCGTGCGAAACAGCAGGTACGCAAACTCGGTTTCGGAATTCAGCACCGCCTTGATTCCCTTTGGCGTTTCCCCTTTCCATCCCAGTCCGGCAATCAGGAAAAGCCCGCCATCGTTGCCAAAGCTGCGCGTCCCGAGATACGCAAAATTAAACGTATATAGGTCAATCAGCTGACCGGTGTAATAGCGGTTCTTCTCGATCTTCGGCACCGTAACCACCACCGGCTCCGAACGCAGGTCCATCCACAGATACGAATAAGGCGTGTCCGAGTTGGGCGTTAGAACTTGTCCTCCGGCGTCGCCACTCCCGCCGAATTTGCCAGCACATTAAACGGCGCCCGGTAATCCGAATTCCCCGTGTCAATCGCCTGCTTGTACATCGTTTGATAATTGGTCGCCATCGGAAACCCGTATAAATAAGCCTCCTTCGCAATTTGCCGCGCCTCCTCCACCGTCACCCCCGCTTGCGGTTGCTGCCCCGTTTGGCCGCACCCGTTCAGCAGCGTAGCCGCCGTTGCCAGCAATCCTAGCGATTTCAGTCCGGATAATCTCATTTGTGTTTTCCTCGATTTCATCTCAAGTCACTATGCGGAGCATTGTCAACTATTTCGCCATCGCCGCGGCTGCCGGTAATCCCCTCGCTGCAACACAAATCCAGGATGGGCGATTCGTTTCCCATCCTGGTTTGCATCGCCGCTGTCCCGCTCGGGCAGGATTTCGAGCGGCTAATCGGTTTTCGGAGCTGTGGCCATCGTCTTGATCTTCATCTCCACGTCTTTTGCGATCTGGTCGATGGTGAAGCTCGCGGGCGTTTGGCTCGGCGGATATTGCACAAACGTCTCAATGAAGCCCGCGGCGTGGAACGTCACCCACCCCATCAGGTAGGCATTCTTGACCCGCCAGTCGTCGTACTGGTCGGAGACGATGTCCGCACGCTCATATGGGTCCATTCGCAGGTTAAACAGCTTCGGAATTCGCAGGCAGGTAAACGGCGTGTACCACACGGCAAAGCCACCTGGCTTTTGCATCTCGCAAAATATGCCCTTCCAGTTTTCGTGCCGGAAGGTCACCATCACCCCGTCATCGTTGTAGTAGGCAAATTCCGTGCGCGCGCTTTTCGGCTGCTGACCCGTCAGGTATGGCAACTGGTTGTATCCGTCCAGGTGCACCTTGTACGTGGTTCCGCCATTTGCCGCCCCTTTCAACAATCGATCCTTGATCGTGGTGTCGCCAGCCACAGCCATCAGTGTTGGGAACCAGTCCAGACCGGAAAACATTTCCGTTGATACTGTCCCAGCCTGAATATGCCCCGGCCACCGCACTATCGCCTGCACCCGGAACGCTCCCTCCCAGTTCGTGTCTTTCTCGCTGCGGAATGGCGTGGTCGCCGCGTCCGGCCAGCTGAATTGGTTTGGCCCGTTGTCCGTCGAATAGACCACGATCGTGTCGTTGGCAAGTCCCAGATCGTCCAGCGCCTTCAATAGTTTTCCAACGTCGCCGTCGTGCTCGATCATTCCGTCGGCATATTCGTTTCCCGGCATCCCGCTCTGCCCCAGCATGGAGGGGCGAATGTGCGTGAACACATGCATGCGGGTGGTATTCATCCACACAAAGAACGGCTTGCCTGCTTTGGACTGCCTGGTCATGAATTCAATCGCCGCCGCGGTCGTGTCATCGTCAATCGTCTCCATGCGCTTCGCCGTCAGCGGGCCAGTGTCTTCGCACGACTGCTTGCCGATCGGCCCCCAATGGGGTTCGTTGGTCGTATTGTTGGTATCCGTAGCCTTGCAGCGCATCACGCCGCGTGGGGAATTGGCACTAGTGTAAGCCGTATCGTCCTTTGGCCAATACGGACGCTCCGGCTCCTCCTCGGCATTCAAGTGATACAGGTTGCCCTAGAACTCATCGAAGCCATGGACCGTCGGCAGAAACTCGTTGCGATCCCCAAGGTGGTTTTTACCGAACTCTCCTGTTGCATAGCCCAGCGGCTTCAGCGCCTGCGCCAAAGTAACGTCGCGCGCCTGCAATCCAATCGGCGCGCCCGGTATACCCACCTTCGAAAGTCCCGTGCGCTTCGGCGTCTGCCCGGTGATAAACGACGAGCGCCCCGCCGTGCAGCTATTCTCCGCATAATAATCCGTGAACTTCATTCCTTCTTTTGCGATCCGGTCGATATTCGGAGTCTTATAGCCCACCACACCCATCCCGTAAGCGCTGATGTTGGTCTGCCCGATATCATCGCCAAAGATGACCAGGATGTTGGTTTTCTTTATTTGGGCGGTGGTGATTAGACTGGCCGTGAGGAAGAGCAGTACAACGGCCCCGATACAACGCCAACTCGAATGAATGGCATTTCGGAATTCCTCCAAAGGTTCTCTGGGGGCGGAGACAGAGGAGTTCGTGAGCACTCGAAGAGCGTTGTGGCCTGGAAGTTCAGGCCCTTCGGTGCTTGCGCTGTGGAATGATATACGAAATGACTGCCGGCGCAATCTCTTTCAAATCATCATCTCAGGCGAGGCTGTGGCTAGATTTCTTTGCGCGCACACGTCACAGCGATAAGGCATTCGACTGGCAGTTTTGACAATGCCGCGCGCGGCCATCCCGCGCATACTGGCTGCACCTTGCGGAGGGTCAAATGAGTCCTGAGAATCCCAAGCATACCGGTTTGAAACAGAAAGCCGTTCACGAGTTCAGGGAAATCGTCATCGTCTTTGTGTATTTGGCCTTCTTCTTCTGCGCCTTGGCCACCTACAGCACGCTCCTGCTGGAAAAATACGAGATATCCTTTTTCAATTATGGAGCCGCGCTGATCAACGCCCTGATCATTACCAAAATCATCCTCATCGGCGAAGCCCTGCATTTCGGCAGCAAACATGAAGCCAAGCCATTGATCTATTCCGTCATCTACAAGGCCTTCATGTATTGCCTGCTGGTTTTTGCATTTCACGTGGTCGAAGAGGTGATCAAGCACTTGATTCACGGGAGAGACTTCGCGGGGGCCTTTCATGAAGTTCGTTTAGACGAACTGGCGGCCCGCAGCCTCGTCATCTTTTGCACCTTCTTGCCGTTCTTTGCTTTCCGCGAATTGGCCCGGGTGATCGGCCCGGAGAAGTTCCGCGGTCTCTTTTTGCGCGGTGGCGCCACACTCAACGCGAACTGATCCACACGGTTAGGCTCTTCTCGCTGAGCTCCGTAACCCTGCGCGCCTATCGGTCGAGCAGGGAATATCTGTCGCTCAGCGCCTCTCGCTGTTCGGCAACAACTTCCGCGTTCCGCCGCAGAGCCGTGGCAATTGCGCGATCCGCAGGGCCATTGGCGATCCGCTCCAGCGCCTCGGCAATCCGCAGCAATTCCCGCGTCATATGATCTGTCGCGTTCGACCTTCTCAGCACCACTACGCGCTTCTGGCGGAAGTACACCGCCGCCCAGAACACCAGGTTCACAAAAACCACAACCGAGATCAAAAGTATGTCGTGGCTTGTAATCGTGAAGCTCTTACCCGCTATCGTGACCACATAATCGGAAAACATTTGCCCTCCTTTGAACAGCGCGGTCGGATTTCGCTCCGACCGCGCTTTAATCAGGCATATCGCTTGCCTTGGCTAAACTTTTGGTTTAGTCAAGCCCTTAGCGCTTCAGATGGGGGGATGCCTTCTCCAGCGACGCGATCAATTCATGCGCCGAAGATGGCGCGTCCACGCGCGACTCCTCGATGATCGTGCGCGCGTTGTTAGTGTTTCCATAGAGGTTGTGGTTCGCATCCTCATCCGGCCGCAGCGTGGATCCTGCCAGCGAAACGCCGGCAAAAATGCCGCGCGCCCGTGAGTAGCTCAGAATCTCCGCCCGCAGATACGCATCGGTATCAGCTGTCGCCGTTCGTCCCAGCGGACCCGCCGCTATGGCCGCGTCCCCGCCCAGTTTCACTTTCGAATGCAGCAAACTGCTCGCTCCGCGATCATTCATAATGAGAAAGACGAAGTCAGTCGCGTCTCCCCCGATCTGTAAGCCTACGCTGCCGCCTTCCAGTGCGTACATCGCCGGCGCTCCCCATGGCCCGGAGAAATCTTTTCCTGTTCGGCAAACCATCGTGCCGCGTCCATAGCTGCCGCCAACCACGAACGCCGCCTTCAAAACGGAGGGCATCACTACCACGCAACGCGCCCTGTCCAGCATGTCTTGCGGAATGTCGTCGGGAATATTCAGGATCTCGTGCATAACTTGCCCTGCGTTCTGCAGTCGTTCCTGTTCCACCTTGCCATCGCCCGGCGGATTGGCGGATAAATGGGGACTCAGGGCCAGCAATCCCGCCCCAAGAAACATCCAGTGCTTTGTGTATTTCATCTTCCGCGCCTCCTTAGCGCAATTCGCCTCTACATACAGCTTTCTTGAGCCGGGCCATCCTCGCTCCCCTTGGAAAACGCAACTTCCCCTCCACACCAGCCGAGAATCCCCTAGTATCCTGAGGATTCAGTCACCTACAACCGGTTCTAAAGATCTTTCGGAGTCAAGATGGGCTTGGGTTTAACGAGCGAGGAGGAATAATTTACAAGCCGTGCGGGAAAAAACGAATTACGGAACATTTGAGGGACTAGTACCGCACATGCGCCTGAATTGTTGTCTCAGAACAAAAAAGTGCGCGAGCCGCGAAAGCGCACACAAAAACCAAAATTATTTGTGTTGGTTTACGGGTCGCGAGGGCCCTAGTTAACCCCTTCCGTCCCCTTCCAATCCAGTACATCCACCAGCTTCCACGCGTTCTGGTTCAACTGGATTTGCGGTTCGCCTTCCTTGTCGATTGCCAGTTGGCACTCGGGATACAGCACCCCGGTGCTCTTCTTCTTATCCGTGTCGTTCAGGTCGAACTCACCGCCGGTCAAGTTGAACGCCGTGGACTGCGCATCCGCGTACACTTCGCCGAAGCGCAGTTGCCGATTGGTGACAAACCGGATTTTCCGCCCCGTCGACGTCGGGACCAGGCGAATAAACGCCAGGTCAAATCCGATTGTCCCGGTAATCGAGATGTGCCCCACGGATCTCATCTTGGTCAGCGCATTCACCAGGCCCTGATTTTGCCCCTTCGCGAACGCGTCCACCAGAACCTGCTTGTCCTCCGGGGTGGAGAAGTCGTAAATTTCAACCGAAATTCCGATGTTCTGCCCCAACTGCGTGCCCGTACCCATCGCTGTAGCCTCGATGGTCTCATTCTTCACGCGCTTCGCGGAAAGCGCCGGTATCGCGGCCACGATCACCAAGCCGGCTACCAATAGGCCAAACAAAAGGCGTCGGTTGATTTGATTGCTGGATGATTTTGTCTGCGGCATGAGCGTCACTCCTTGGCGTCTTTCGAGAATGGCTTCTCGAGTTCCGCCCGGCATTCTCATCCCCGGGCTCGGGAATGGCTATTGTCAAAAGGAACAGGGTCTTTTCCTCTCTGCCTTCTTCCATTTAGCGCTGACTTGCCCTGGAAGGGTCTTTTATGCCAGCCTCCTCTCCCGCCTTCTGTACCGCCCGCTATAACAAAACAAGAGGACCGCGGCTCTATCCATAGTGTCACGCACCCGAAACCCATATAATGCGCGAGGCCCCGGCTTCCGGCGCCGCCAACCGCCACCAAATGAAGGGGATCGACCTTGATCTTCCACCAGTTCTACCTCAACTGTCTCGCCCATGCTTCCTACTTGATCGGCGATGAATCCACTGCCACCGCGGTTGTCGTCGATCCCCAACGCGACATCCAACGCTACCTCCAGTTCGCATCCGATCACGGCCTTCAAATCAAGCACGTCATATTGACTCATCTCCACGCGGACTTCATCGCCGGCCACTTGGAACTCCGCGACCGAGTTGGCGCCGCCATTTATCTTGGCGCCAAAGCCCAAGCCGAGTACCGCTTCACGCCCCTCGCCGATGGCTCCGTCCTCGAATTCGGCCGTGTCCGATTGAAGGCCCTTGAAACTCCGGGCCACACCCCGGAGTCCATCTCCATCCTGATCTACGATCTGGATCGCAGCGAATCGGAGCCGCATGCCGTCCTCACCGGAGACACTCTCTTCATCGGCGATGTCGGCCGCCCGGACCTGCGCGCCGCGCTCGGATGGTCCGCATCTGATCTCGGCGCGCTCCTTTTCGACTCCCTGCACTCCAAACTGCTCCCACTACCGGACGCTAGCCTCGTCTATCCCGCTCACGGTGGCGGCTCGCTCTGCGGCAAAGCCATCAGCAAAGAAACCTTCTCCACGATGGGCGAGCAGCGCCGCGTAAACTACGCCCTGCAACCCATGGCCAAAAAAGCCTTCATCGAACTGGTCACCGCCGACCAGCCCGAAGCTCCGCCCTATTTCGTTTACGACGCCGTGCTCAACAGCAAAGAACGCCCCACGCTTGACGACGCACTGGAACGCGAACTCCGGCCACTTTCACTGGATGAATTGCTGGCTCTACAAGCCGACGGCGCGCAGATTCTCGATACCCGCGACCCCGAAGAATTCGGCGCCGCCCATCTCGCCCGCAGCATCAATATCGGCCTCAACGGCCAGTACGCTACATGGGCGGGTACCGTCCTCAGTCATCAAGCGCCGATCGTGATCATCGCGAATCCGGGGCGCGAATCGGAATCCGCGCTTCGCCTGGGCCGCATCGGCTTCGATAATGTCGCAGGCTATTTGCGCAATGGTTTGCAGAGCCTGGAATCCCGCCCGGACCTGGTCGCCTTCACCGAACGCCTCAGCGCGTCGTTCGCCGCCGAACTCGCAGTCTCCGCGGAGCCACCGCTCATGATTGATGTCCGCTCTCCCCGCGAACGCGAGCAGAAACTTATTGCGGGCAGTCTGAGCCTTCCCCTTAGCCGCCTCACGCAGGACGCCCAGCAGTTGCCAAAAGATCGCGCGCTTCTTGTCTATTGCGCCGGAGGCTACCGCTCCTCCATCGCCGCCAGCCTTTTGAAACATCTCGGCTACGCGCCCGTCTGCGAAATCGCCGGAGGCATCGCCGCCTGGGAAGCCGCCAATGGCGCCGGCATCTAGCATTCCGCCACCATTCACCAGCCGCAGCTAACCCATTTCCTCCAGCCGCCGCTGCTTGGGCTCAATCCCAAAAAGCCAAACCGCCAGAATCTGCACCACCAGTAATCCGATCATCAGCGCCACAACCCCGGCAACTCCGTGCGCCCGCAGCAGAAACACCACCAGAAACGGCGTGAAAATCGTGGCTGTTCTCCCCAGCGTATTGCACAGTCCCACCGCGCGCATCCGCAAGTCCGTCGGAAAAAGTTCGGGGATATAAATAGCAAACAGCAGTGCCACCAGGATGTAAATAGATACCACCAGCAGAAATCCCACCGCCGGAAACAGCAACGGATCCCGAATAGTTGGATAGATTCCTCCAAACAGGATCGCGGCGAACGATGCGCCAATGATTGCAGGCTTGCGCCCCAAAGAATCGGCGGCAAAGGAAGCCAGCAGCCCGCCAATTGGTGCGCCGCAGCTCATCAAAAACGAATATTTGAACGAACTCGCCATGCTCAAGCCCTGCTGCACGAAAAAGGTGGGCAGCCAGCTGACGAACCCATAGATCAGCGTGTTCGCCACAATCAGCGTCGTTGCGCCCACCAGCGTTCGCGAAAGCAATTGCGGTCCAAAAAGCGCCGAAAAATTTCGAGTCGCCACCGGCGCGGGCGCCGCAGCAGGTTCGGGCAGGGAAATGCCCCGAGCGGCGAAATCCGCTTCAATCACCTTCATCATCGCTTCGGCTTCTTCCGTCCGCCCAATGGATTCCAGCCATCGCGGCGATTCCGGCATCGCCTTCCGCAGATACCACACGATCAGCGCGCCCACGCCGCCAATCACAAACATGATCCGCCAGCCCACGCGCGGAATCAGCAGCACGCTCGCCAGCGCGCTCACGGGCAAACTCAAAACCACCCACGCGTTCAGAATTCCGCTCCACCGGCCCCGTGCCTGTGGTGGAAGAAATTCCGTCAACGCCGCGTAGCCGGCCACCAGTTCCGCGCCAAGTCCGATGCCCATTACTCCGCGCATCGCAATCAGCGCCGGCATATTCGGAGCGAACGCCGATGCCAGCGAGGCGGCTCCGAAAATCATCAAGTTGGCTTGGTAAGTGAACCGCCGCCCGTAGCGGTCGCCGAGGAAGCCCGTGAGGAAAGATCCGATCATCATCCCGATGAACGTCACGGAAATAAATTGCGCGTTTTGCGCCAGCGTGGAAAATCCGCTCTTCAGTGTCGCGCCGATCACCGTCGCGGCCACGTACACGTCGTAGCCGTCAAAGAACATCCCGATCCCGATCAGCGTCACGATCCGCCGGTGGAATGCGGAGATGGGAAGCCGGTCCAGGCGCGCACCCGCGTTCACACTCATCGGCGCGTCACTTCTTCTTGGCCAGCGCGGCCAGCGATCCCTGCGTCAGCGCATCCACCGCCAGATTGCAATTTTGCGCGAAGGAATGTTCTTGTGCGGTCAGGAAAAATTCCTTGCACCGGCGCGCCGCCCCCGCATCCAGCTGCAATATGCGTTCGATCAGCGCATCCGCTTCCCCTGAAAGTTTTTCTGCCGCGCACACCTGATAGATCAGCCCGATTTCCTTAGCCCGTTGCGGCGAAAACGCCTCCCCGAAAAGCACAAGTGGAAACGCGAACCGCGGCAGCGCGTATTCTCCCAGATACGCCATAATCGCCGCGGGTGCCAACCCGTTACGCATCTCGGGAAAACAAAGCGAAGCGGCCTCAGACACCAGTGGAAAGTCGCAGACAATCGCCAGCCCCATGCCAAATCCGAACGCGTCGCCTTGCACCTCCGCCACGCTGATCAGCGAACAGGTCCGCAGCACGCGCTTGAATTCAATCAGCCGGGCCGCTTCCGCGCGGATCGAATCCGCGTCCCGCCCGGCCCGTTCCCGCCCGGTGCAAAATACGCCGCCGCGCGCGCGAATCCGCAAAACTCGTCCCCGTGGATGTGTAATCTCGGAACGCAGCTCCGCCAGCATTGCGTCGAACATCGCGCCTGTAACTTCGTTGCCGTGCTCGGCATTGTTCAGCGTAAACGTCAACACTTCTCCGCTTCGCTGGATCTCAACCAAGCCCTTGTTTGAATTCTCGGAACCCTGCGAAGACGATGGATTAGTCATGGCCGCCAGATTATACCGGAATCGTCCCACCCGACCCGCCACAGAAAAAATCCGACGATTCGCATCCTAGTGGGGGCCGGCAACGAAGCACATGAAGTTGTCTGGAGGTTGTCCGACAGAGGGCTTAGAACCAAGCGCAAATTTTCGCATCACCACGTAGCCAGCCACAGATTATTGCTTATGGCTCATGGCTTACAGCTTCCCGCTTCCCCTCACTTCGCCGGCCGCAACTTCTCAATCGCCGGTATCGAAACCGCCTCTGTAAACGCCCGTTCCGGCTGCGGCTTATTCCGCAGCAGCGCGTCCGCAAGCATCTCCATCGCCAGCCCCGTATTCGGCGGCGTCACAATCGTCGCCTTCATCGCCCCGCTGCGCACCCACGCCTGGCCCGTCTTCGGTACTCCGTCGCAACCCAGAAACGGCAGCGCCAGCCATCGCTCGCGCTCCACTTCATTCGCAATCGCCTGAAACGCGTTCCGCGCTCCCATGGCCATCGCGTCATTCTGCGCCAGTACCGCATCAATTTTTGCCTTCTGCGAAGTCAAAAGGCTCAACCACGAAGTCACCGCTTTCCGCGCGCTCTCCTCGGTCCACTGCCCCTTCAGCACGGACACGTGAATATTCGCGGGCTTCGCCTGTTGCAAGCCGGACTCTCGCTCGCGCGTCACATCGCTGTGAGAAGGACCCTGTATATACAGAATCGACCCGCCGCCCGGCAGAAGCGCCGCGCATTGTCTCCCGGAAATGCGTCCCACTTCCACCTGGTCCGAACTCACGCCGAAAATGGGAGACTTCGCCGTGCGTCGAAAATCGCGAATATAAGCAGCGTCGCGATTCAGCAGCGCCCAGCCGATCTTTGCATTCACCGCGGCCTGCGCCACCTGGGGGAGCGCCGTCCCGCCCACTGGCTCGAACACGATGGCGTCCGGCCGGTCCTTGGGCTCCACCTGAATCGCACGCAGGATTTGCGTGCTCTGCGTAATCGCGTCGTTCTCCGCGTAGAGAATTTGGATATCCACACCCAACTTCGTGGCTGCCAGTTCAGCGGAATGCGCCTGCTCCAACTGGTAGTCATTCTCGTTCGTCATCAGCGAAATCAAGAATTTGAGTCTGCGCATGGCCTCCCCGGATTTCAAACCTTTCTAACCTTACACCCATCAATCTCGAAGTCCATGTCCCGTTTCGGGGACGTTGCACAGCTTAAACGGTTAACAAAATCGCCCCGTAACCAAATGCTTCTGTAGCGCGGCCCTTGTTTCCTACTCTCTGCTAGCTGCTCGCTGCTAACTCCGCGCCAAGCCCGGCTGAAAAAATATCCCTCCCGCCCAAGAAAAAGGCTCCGAAACTCCAGGGCCTCTTCCTCCATCCAAACTTCCGCAATCCACTTCGCTGCTACCAATTCACCTTGATCGCAAACTGCAGCTGCCGCGCATCATACGCCGCCGTCGGCTGCCCCGCCGTGCACGTCGATCCCGCTAGCGGATCGCACAACTGGTTCACCGCCGAAATGTTGGTGTGGTTGAACAGGTTAAACGCATCCATCATCAGGTCCACCCGGAAGCGTTCCCCAATGCTGATGCCCTTGGAAACACGCAGGTCAAACTGATAGAAAAACGGTTGCGTGAATTTGTCACGCCCCAAATCGCCCGTGCAGCCCAGCGGCGGCGTGATCCCCGGAATCGAATAGGGTTGCTTCGCGTTCGTCAGGCACACGGTCGGCGGGCCAAACACCACTCCCGGAATATAGGGAGACGTTGTGGCACCCGGTGCTCCCGCGACTGAGAGTGACGGCCGGATTTCCGAAGCGCCCAGGTCCAGCCGCGTATCTTCGCCCGTGATGATGTTGAAAGGCCGCCCGGAAGCAACCTCCACGAGAGGCGCCAGCGTGATGTCGCTCAGCAAATTCTGCGTGAAAGAATCACCGCCCTTGTGCGGCGAGGTCTGGAAAACACCGCTGGTCACCCAACGGTGGCGTTGGTCGTTCACGGAGTTGCCGCGTTCCAGGTAAGGAAAGCGGCTGTCCGCCGGCTCAAGTGTCGACTGCAGGTCGGTGCCGTTATCGATGGAGTGCGACCAGGTATAGCTGCTAAGCAAATTAAAATGCTTTGAGAAGTTTTTCTGCACGTTCACCGTCAGCGCGTTGTACCACGACGCCGCATCGGAAAGCTGCGCGTCCACGCTGTTGAACGGAACCGGCACACCGGGGCCAACCGGAAAGCCCGCAATCTGCGCCAGCGCCAATTGATTTCCATACCCTCCGGCAGCGGCCGCAAACGATGGGTTAGGCCCGGAGGGACGGAAATAATTAAAGAACGCAGGCGTACCCACGAATTGTCCGTTCAGCGGCACTCCGGTGGGACAATTCACCAGTTGCCCCAAAACGCCGGGCGTCAGGTACGGTTGCGTCACGGTCGGCGACACATTCAGGCCGCAGGTCGTGCCGCTCGCCGCCACGTTTGTCGTCGGTAGCGCCACGGTTAGCGGGCTGCTAAAACCCAACCCGGCGGCATCCGCATTTTGCAAGTTGCTGGTAAGCAGAACCGGATCCGTGGAATTCACGTCCACTGGCCGGTAGAGGTGCAAGCCGCGCGTGCCCTGATATCCAACACTCATCTTCCACGTGCCACCCAGCGCGCGTTCCACCGTCAAATTCACCTGCTGCGCATAGCCATACTGGAAGTTGCTCGCCACGGGAAGCGTGAAGGGAAGAATCGGCAAGGGGAACCCTGCGGTCAGATAGTTTTGATTCGCAAAAATGGAGTTGGGATTCGTAGGGTCAAACCGCTGCTGGTTCGGCTGGTAGAACATGCTGGGAAGCGCATTCAGTGCGCCCTGAAAAATGGAAGAGCCATTCAAATTGTTTGGCGAATCCAGGCTGTTGCCAGACGCCGTGAGCCCGCACGCAAAAGTCACCAGGCCGCATGCAGATGGGTTGCCGCCGGGAGAAATCAGTTGCACCGATCGCCCGCCGTCCGCAGTGACGGAGTCGAAAGCGATCGCCAGCAACGGGTGATCGTAGAAAATTCCGTACCCGCCGCGAACCACCGTCTTGCCGTCGCCCTTCGGATCCCATGCGAATCCAAAGCGCGGCGACACGTTGTTGTAGTCGCGTGGAATACCTTCCGTCACGCCAAGCGCTTTTTCCGCCGCCGCGTTTACCGCTGTCGCAGGTGCAAACAAGGGGCTGATCTCCACGTCGTAGCGCAAGCCGTAATTCAAGGTCAAATTGCGCGTAATGCGCCAGCTATCCTGCGCAAAAAATCCAAACGGCAGATTGTCGAAGGGTTCGTTGGATTGCCCAATGCCCTGGATATACGTCTGCGGAATCCCGAAGCCATAAGCTTGCAGCGCCGTTGCGCCGGGAAGCGCAAGATTGATCCCCGGCACGACGTCCGGAATAGCGCCCGCGGAAACTGAGGAGACTGGCAAGCCGCCGAAATTCACAACCCCGCCGAAGTCCAGCTCGAAGATCTGTTCCTTCTTCGAACGCAGTTGAATCACGTTGGCATCCACGCCAAACTTAAACGTATGCCGCCCGTGCGTTTTCGTGATGTTGTCGGTGAACTCATACCGGCGCTCAATGCGGTCCACTGTCGAATAAGGTTCCCGCCCGAAGTACGCGTACCCGGGAATGTTCACGCCAATGTCGCTGCCCGCGCCGCCTCCAGTATCCGTGTTGTCCAATGGCGAATATCCGAAATGCAAGCCACGGCGCGCAAATTGAAACCGGAATTCGTTGAATGTGGTGTCATTGAATATTGTGTCGTGCTGGAAGGTGGCGTTGACGTCGCGATAGTGCGTTTCTCCAGTGCGCGTGCCGGCGTTCTGGCCGAACACCTGGTTCTGCGACGTGGACTCGATGCCCGTCACTTCGGAAGGCGAAACGCCCACGCGGATGAAAGAGCTGTTGTTCGCATTCCAGTGCTGATCGATTCTCGCGGACCAAAGGCTGGTCTTTTCCATATCCGGGAAGTTGCCGCGAAGCGCGTTCAGCCCGACATACGAAGCTGGCAAACTGGCTACCCCATAAGAATAATTGGCGCCCGCATTGATGGGCGAACAAGCTACGGTCCCAACCACCGCGCCTACCGGGCAAGTCAGCGGAAGAGGGAACTGTGCCCCGGGCCCTGGATTCACAAGTCCGCCGGTAGAGTTGGCCGCAACCAGGCCATAGTCAAGTCGATTCAACGCCACGCTGGAGGCGGATCCCAACAGCACGGCGTAATTAACAGCCAGCCCTTGCAGCGTGGGATTGCCCGAGCTCAACAACGTGTTATACGCAGCCGCCTGGTCCGCAGTCAATTGAACTGGAAGAATCTGCGATGGGCCCAGCGGTACGTTCACAGTGGACATCCCGAAATTTCCGGTGCCGATGCTGGAGAAGCCCGTCTCTTCCCGCTGCGTGTATTCATACGAGAAAAAGTAAAATGTCTTGTCTTTCTTGATCGCCCCGCCAAAAGCGGTTCCCGCCTGCACACGTGTGTAGGCCTGTTTGGTGGGAATCAGGTCCCCGGTTGTCGGATCCACTTCACCAGAGAAAGGGTTACGCGCCTGGAAGGCCTGATTGCGCAGGTAACCGAAAACGTCCCCGTGGAAATCGTTCGTGCCGCTCTTGGTTACAATGTTGACGACTCCGCCAGTGGCACGTCCATACTCCGGGTTGTAATTGCTCAGAATCATCTGGAATTCCTGCACGTCCTCCTGCGACACCGTCGAGCGGATCCCGTTTACCGAGTTATCCACGGCGTCCGCGCCGTCCACGCTGACCATATTCGATCGCGCGCGCGCGCCGCTGATGTTCAGTCCGCTATTCGGCGCCGGTCCGATCGTTGGCGAGACGTCGCGCGTGGTCTGGGAATTCAGCAGCGTAAAATTAATGTAATTGCGCCCGTTGGTCGGCAGATTATCAATCTGGCGCTGGTCCACGGTCTGCGAACTTTCCGAACGCGTCACTTCGATCTGTGCGCTAGCCGCGGTCACCGTGACCGTCTGCGTTTGCGTGCCCAGTTGCAGCTTCACATTAGCGACCACCTGTCCGCCAACCGTCAGCTGCAGCGAGGGGTTTTCATAGGGAGCGAAATTCGATCCGCCTTCCACGCGGAGTTTGTACATCCCGGGAACCAGGCCGACGATCGTGTAGCGCCCGGCGTCATCCACATTTGCCGTCCGCTCCGCCCCAGTCGCCAGCAAGGTCACCGTCACCTTTGCCCCGCGAACTGCCAGTCCCTGCGGATCCGTCACATCCCCCGTTAGAGTCGCGGTATTTACCTGCGCTACCGCAAAATTTGCGCCCAAGAGCACCGCCACGCACAGAACCACAAACGCAAACACCAATTGCCTGCGCTGCATACCCGCCTCCTTGAAGGAACTGCAAGTCTCCCCGCTACCCCTAGCGGTGGCGAGCGTGGCCCGCCGCTTGAAAACCTGGAAAACGAAAAGAATTGATGAAATAGCTTGTACGGTAATGTAGAAGCCAATGCAACTGTAAACTGCCAGACGTTTGTTTGGCTAGTCCAGTAGTGCGTTGTTGCCTAACGGATAAGGGGAGCCTGGACGAATCAGCTACGCCCAGTGAGTTGTTCACCGACCAGCCGCGCGGCTGGCGCCTGTTTTTCTTTCCACGCTTTCATCACAATCGCCACCACGATCAGCAGCGATGTCGCCGTATTCGTCAGGATCACCGAGGGTGACCGCAGCATCGCGCCGTATCCCAGCCAAAGCAGCACTCCCACCAGGTAAAACGCCAGCATCCCATACGACAAATCCCGCCCGCCCTGCTTGTGGATCTTCACAATCTGCGGCACAAACGCAAAGGTGGTGCAGAACCCCGCGACCGCCCCAAGCACTTCCATCATCGGCACGCCGTACATAAGCAAAATCTCCCGCTCCAATCTTACCAGCCGCCCCAAATAATCACGCCAGCCCTCAGCAACAGTTTCCATCGCCATCCCGATCACGCCGCCGCCCATTCAGCTAAGTCGTCATTCCTCTCCAATCGCGCATCAGCCAACAGCAGTCATCCCGAACGCTGCGCCTTTTGCAGTGTGAGGGATCTGCTTTTCGCTTGATTGAGTGGAACCCTGGCCGCCAAAGTCCTTAGCCAAGTCGGGCGGACTAACTCTACAAATGCTTCTGCACCAGCTTCCGCAGCCGCTCGTGGTCTTCTTCCTTCATGTGCACAAACTCCACGCCGCCGCCGTCCGGACCAATGTTCCGAACCACCGCCGTGAAATGAATCTTCCGCAGTCCAGAGCGAACTTCCAGTTGCACGGAATCTCCGATGCTCAAGCCTTTGGGCGATTCCAGATACGCCCCGCCCAAGCTGATCGTCTTTACCCGCACCGGACTCATCAACTGGGGCTGGCTGCCCACTTGCGCCCGCAGCGGCGATTCCAGCGGAATTCGCGTGTACCGCCGCGGCACCACAAAATTTCCCAGCGGCGCAGCCGGAGACTCAAACGCCGCGCGAACCCTCGCCGACGTCGGCATATCTTCCATCATCGCCAGCGCATCTTCCGCGGCGGTGCGCAACCCCGCGGGCTCGACGAATGTCAGGCCTTCGCGCTTTCCAGCCAGTTGCCGCAGCAGTTCCACGGCTTCAAACGCGCGCAGGCGCCCCAGCGCCTCAATCCCTTTAATCCGCACAAACTGGTCGCGCAGAATCTCGTGTTCCCCGGCCGCAATTTCCATCAACATCGGCACCGCCGTCGCTTCCTGTCCGATGCCGATCTGATCAATCATCATCGGCACCACCAGCGGATGCGCGTCGGCCAGAATCGCCGAAAAAACAAACGCCGTGCTCTGCGCGGAAGGCGTATTCGATGGCCGCGCCAGTTCGCTCACCGCCAGGTCCTGCAAATTCCATTCCCAACTTGCCAACGCACGCGTCAGCCCGCGAAGCAACCGATCTGGGTCTGCCGCGGCCAGCAGCTTGATCGCCGCGCTCACCCGCTGCCGGCGTGCTTCAAACAGCCGCGTCTCCAGCAGCGTCAACACCGGCACGCCGATGGCGCGCAGCAAACGCGCCATGGCGGGAATCATTTCGGGGCCGCGCGGGTCCGTCAACAAAAGTGTCAGGCGATCCAGCAGCCGTTCCGGGTCGCGTTGCAGCAAACGTGGAAGCGTGGCATCCAGCGCTCGATTCGCCAGCGCCGCATCCACCAGTAGCATCCAGCGGTCGTTCGCCACCAGCCTGTGCCCCAGCGCCAGCAGGTATTCCTGTTCCGCCTCGCGCGGCACGCGCTCCAGGCCAATCAGAATGTTCTCGAAACCGGAAAAATCTCCGCGCGTCACAGCAATCCGCCCCAGCGTCTCCAGAAACGCAGAAAGGAGCGCGCAGGTTTCCGGCGCTTTTTCTTTCGACAGCGCTGCCAGCGTGCCCCGGCTCAATTCCTCAGGAAGCTGGTTGGGCCACAACGATTCGAGTAGCGGCGTAAGCTCGCCCAATCCCGCGGCCACAATGCGTCGCGTAGCGGAATCGGTATTTTCCATGCGTCGCGCGTAGTTCAGCAGAATGCTGCGCGCTTCGCGCCGCGGGGCATCAGCGCCGGTTTCCACCAGCTGGCTCATGGTCTGCCGAATCGCCGTGATCGGTACGCACCAGATATCCGGCCCGCGCATCACCGCCGATTTTTCGCGCGGCGGCAGCTCCATCCAGAATCGCTCGATAATCTGTTCGCGATAGGCGTCATTCGCCCAGTTCGTCGCCAGCGTCGAAAGATGCTGCGAAGAGTGCGGCCCAAAATAGCCGCCCGCATCCACCAGCACGCCGGCCAGCTGATAGAGCACCGGCCGCACCGAGATGGGCGCCAGCGTCCCGCTCGCAAATTCCGAAGTCAGATATTCCAGCACCAAGCTTTGCGAAAGCCGGCGCAGGTACATCTGCGGCAGCTCGCCTTCCTGCGGGGTGTAGTGCGTCATCGAAGCCAGCAGCATGCGCACCGTGCCGCGGCTGGCCTGCTCCATCGAACCGTGAATCGCTCGTGCCGCTTCCTCCGCTGAAAGCCCACGTGCCGATTCCATCGGCGGCGTCAGGTGCCCGATCAGACGGAGCGCATCGTTAAATTCTTCAATTTGGGGTGATTGAATCGGCGTATCGCCATGTTCCACCGGCGCGTTTCCGCCATAGGCCACCAGCGCGGCGATCAGGCTCGCAAGTACCGTATCCACCTTGCGCTCAGTCAAGGTGTTGATCTGGATGCCTTCCACGCGATTCTCCCGGAGAATATCCGTCCAGGCCGTAATTGGATTGCGTCTGGAGGACTCTTCCGATCTTAGCAAGGTCGTCTTCAGGAGTTGCGTGAGCGTGTCCAATTCGCCCACATGGAATTTCGGCGCGAACCAAAGGGTTTGAATTCCTACGCGTTGGAGTTCCATCGCCAGCGCATGAAACTCCCCCCGCGCATCCGGCAAATGTGATTCGCTTACCTTGGGAACCACGATCCCGCCGCGCTCTGGCCGCACCTCCAGCCCGCCCAGATCTGCGGCAGACCGGCGCAGCGAATCGTAAGCCGCGTCCAGGCTTTCTTGCAGCCGCGGGTGCGTGGGGCTGTAAAGCCGGTGGGCTCGCAGAAGCAGCAGAAAATCGCGCAGGGCCTGGATCGCGTCGGCCACCAGCGGGTCCAGCGAACGCGAACCGTCGCGCCGCAGCGACCCCGAATCATTCGGAGAAATACGCTGCGTGGCCTGCCTGGCGGCCCGGTCGTCTGCGAGAGCGGTGGCTCTTTGTACCAAAATCGGCCTGCTTTGCGAGAGGTCCGTTGGGGACCTGACGGTGTTTCGGAAGGCTTCCGTGGCGGCCTGAAGAGGGAGTAACCCGGTCCAGGAGGGGGCCAACTGGAATCCTGCAACTATTAAAGTAGAAAAAAGGGGGTGGGAGTCCTATAGTACGACTAGGCCATTCCATTCACTACAAAGGCACACGAACTGACCAAGCCATTCAAATTAATTCGCCTAGTATTCGCCACCGCTTTGGTAGCGCCTGCTTCTAGCAGGCAAGCCCGGGCCAGCCTTCCGAGGCGCCCTTTCTTCTCTTTATCCAATTAACAAACACAAAATAAATAACTTAGCTCTCTACTTCTCCACTAAATTCGCGCTTACCGTCACCGTTCCACCCTCTGTCGCCTCAATCCCTCTTCGGGCCGCCTCATACCCCTGCTTCCTCAACCCGATCGTATGCGTCCCACTCGGAATCTGCACCCGCGCCGGGGAAAACTGCCCGGTAGTCGCCCCATCAATAAAAATCTCCGCCCCAGCCGGCGTGCTGTTCACCTGCGCCCAAGCCACATGCGCGGCGGAATGCGCCTTCAGCTCCAGGTCCAGGGTAGTCTGCAAATTGTCCTTCACCTGCACCTGGCCGACATACGGGTCGTAGCCTTCCAGACGGAGCACCAGATTGTAAGAGCCTCCGGCAAGCGGCAGGTTCGTCGGCGTCTGCCCGGATTGCTTCGCGCCATTGATAAAAATATCCGCGCCGGCCGGGTGGCTGTTCACATAGAGCCCTTTTTGCAACGCCTCGAGCTGGATTTTCTGATCCTGCGAGTCGCCCGCTTTCAGCTCCAGCGCCGTCTGCACCTGCAGGAAACCGTCTTTCTGCACTTGCAGGCTGTATCGTGCCGGAACCAGATCGTTGAAGCTGCACGGCGTCTGGCAGTTGCTCACCGCGCGGCCCGCCGATCCAAAGAGAGTCGCTTTCGCGCCCAGGACGTTGGTTACCACATGCACCGCGGCGTTTCCCGGCGTCGGAATCGGATGCCCGGCGTTGTCGGTGTTTTCCGCGGCAGGCAGCGGCGTATCGTCGTACGCAATCTCATCCACCACGCGCACGCTGGCCGGAGCGTTGCGCATGAAATGCAAAAGAGAAGAATGCTCCGAAGGGCGCAACTTGCCGCTCAGCATCAGCGTCTTGCTGGTCGCCTCCACTTTCACTCGGCTGGCTATGCCGCGATCGGCAAGCGCTTCTTCCACCTGACGGCGGTATTCCGCAGCCGCGGGTGTCACCGTCGGCACAGGCTTTTTCACTTCCGCAATGGGAGCAGCAGGGGCGGGCGCGGGCGTAATTTTCTTTTCCGCAACTGTCGTTGGATTTGGGACTGGTTCGGATTTCGCGGGTTCCGGCGATACTTCGGGGCTGGTCACCGGAACGCTATCGGAGCTTTTTGGCTTCTCTTCGTTTGTCGGCGCGTTGTTGGCGGGCGGCTGGGAATCCGGCACCACGGGTTTCGGGGTTGGCGGCGCCACCTGCGGAGCAGGCGATTCTGACTGCGGACGGCTGTTCAGTTCACGCGCGGCTTGAAACTCCGGCCGCAGCTTATAGAAGCCGTAGCCGATCACGCCAAGCAGCATCAGCGCCAGCAGCACGGTGAGAAACGTATTTTTCTTCTCCGGCTCCGCTACCGGCACGACTGCTCCGGTGCGGCGCACCGCAGGCGTCTGCATCGGTGTTGCCGCGCGATTTTGCAGCGAGCGGATCGTGGGCGAAAGATTCGGATCGTCCGATGATGTGCCGGGCATGCCGCCGCCTGCGATTCCCAGTGGAAACGTGGGAGTGTTGCGAGGAGAAATCAGTGTTGCTTCCGGGCTGCCGCGATCCATGCCGCCCAGCGCGCGGTAATTGCGCAGATCTTCCAGCATTTCGCGGCAATTTTGGTAGCGAATCTCCGGGTCCTTGGCCAGCGCGCGCATCACGATATCGCTCAGCCCGGGATGCACCGAAGGATTCAGCGTCCGCGGAGGAATCGGCTCTTCGTTGACGATTTTATAGATAACCGTGGTGATCGTTTGCCCCGGAAAGGGTTTTTCGCCGGTGAGTATTTCGTAAAGCAGAACGCCCAGCGAAAAAATATCGCTGCGCCCATCCACGGGACGCCCCTTCACCTGCTCGGGGGACATGTAACTCGGCGTGCCCACCACATGCTGCGTCTGCTGCACGGTGCCGAACTGCAGAATTTTGGCGGTGCCGAAGTCGGTCACCTTCACGGTGTCGTCAGCTGTCAGCATCAGGTTTGCTGGCTTGATGTCGCGGTGAATGATGTTGCGTTCGTGCGCGAATTGCAGCGCGCTGCACGTCTGCTCCATGATCCGCAGCACGCGTGGAACGGGAAACGAGTGGCCGGAATCGATCAGCGCCTGCAGGCTCTTGCCCTCGATCAATTCCATCGTGATGTAAAAGAGACCGTTTTCTTCGCCGGCGTCGTAGACCACCACAATGTTCGGATGCGTCAGTAATCCGGCGGCGCGCGCTTCGGTCTGAAAACGCGAAAGTAGTTCCTGGCGGCTCAGCCCGGTGCCTTCTTCGCTGAGGCGAATGGTCTTCACGGCAACAGCGCGTCCGATGACGGGATCCGTGGCGCGATAGACCACACCCATCGCCCCCCGGCCAAGTTCGCCGAGGATTTCGTAACGTCCCGCTTTTACCACCGTCGCCATGCCAGCACCACCGCCCGCGGGCGTACTATCCCCTAAAACTCCAAGCCGAAAAGATTTGCTGCGCCAGAACCCACTGGAACCCTATCGGCAAATTCCGACATTTATATATAGGCTTGCGTGACCCATGGGCCTGCAAGGATATTCCGACACATATCCCTCGCCACTTGGAACAGTAACGGTTGAAATTTACCGCGGTCAACGCTACTGCCGTACTAGTGTGCCCCGCCAATAGCTGTCCCGAAGGACAGGGAGAAGCAAAGACAAACGAGGTAAATGAAGTAAAGGAGGTAAAGGAGCTGAAATCAACCCGCCATCCGAATAGCCGCCCGCTTGTGGTTGGTAGCGCCGCCATCCTGGCGGCAAGCAAGACACCGCATGCCGTCTGCACAATCGATCACAAAAACCCGCACGATCTAAAAATTCCCAAATCGGCATCAGCCGTTCGAACAACCTTCAAGTAAAACTTTAAATGTCGGCGCGCCGACATTGCCTTCCTTTGTAGGGTCGGCTTCAGGCCGCCCTTTGGCCTTTTCCAACCCAGCCATGATTGCGCCCGCAATGCGAATTTCACCGCCGCGGTTATTCCTGACCGGCGCTTGATCTCGTCCTGCGCCGAAAAATCCTCAAGCCTAGAGAACGAAAGCCACAATTTCTTCGTCAAACGCCCGGCACTGCCACGCCAGCCGTCTCCACTGTGTCTTCTTCCCCACAATTCCCTCAGAGCCCGGCAACGATTCGAATAACCTTCAAGTAAAACTTTAAATGTCGGCGCGCCGACATTTTCTGCATCGCTACCGGATGATAGAGAGATTCGCATGCGGAATCATCCTGCTCCCACCAATCACTGGGCGTTGAGTTTTTGCAGCATCAGGACGGCGCCGCGGTTTTTTGGATTGAGTTGCAGGGATTTCTGATAGTTGGAGATTGCCAGGGATTTTTCGCCGGCGTCCATGTAGGCTTCGCCGAGGCTGTCGTAGGCATTTGAGGAGTTGGGATACGCTTCGACGTTGAGCTGAAAGATGCGGATGGCTTGCTGCAGCTGCCCCGCCTTGATGAGTTGGTAGCCGAGGTTGTTGAGTTCGACTTCGTCAAAGTTATAGGCGGTTGGTTTTGTGGTTTTCAAGTCGCGGTATTGCGTGACTGCCTGGTCGACGCTGGAGGACCGGATGGTGTCCGAGAGTGTTTGCGCGATGGAGATGCGCGGGTCATAAGCCGCTTTTACGGCGGGGATCCACGCGGCCATGGAAACCACTGCGATGCCGGTGCCCATCCCGAGTGTCAGCACGAAAAGTAGAGCGGCAACAGCAAAGCGCTGCGCCGCACCCGGATGTTCCTGCGCGTGCAGATAGAGTTCCAGGACGCCCAGCGGCACCAGATATTGCGCGAAAGACACGAACGTAAGATACGGACCGGTGAATGTAACTGGATCGAAACCGAATGGGCCGCGATTGAGGAAAGTTGCCAGGAAGATTCCAACTCGAATGAACAAGGAGGCGCTGACCACGAGATACAGGCGCAGCGCCCATCGGCGGTGAGTTTTGAAATCGCGAAGCATCGCATAGCGCATCGCCATCACCGCGCAGAGCATGATGAGCACAGCGTTCAACGTGGAACCGAGATGTTGCGACGCGTTGCCAACGGTTCCACGGAACCAAAGCATGTACAGACCGGCGCCGCTGAGCGTAAACGCCGTCACTACATAGACGCGCCCAAGCCAGCGATGAAAAATGGGGAAGCGGCTGCGGATTTGCGGAATCAGTTGAAGCATCCCCGCCAGGATGATAATCGCGGCGGAGAAGACGTGCATGCCGACGACGAAATTGCCCAGCGGCTTACCGGGCGTGAAGCCCTGAGTCATGAATTTATTCCACGCCTGCCAGTTTCCGCGCACGGCGGTAATGCCGTAAAAAGAAGCGACAGCGAAGAAAAAGATCGATTGACCGATGACGGCGACGCCAAACCAGAAGCGGGTGGCGGCCTTCAAAGCGGCGTCCGCCAGAGAATGGAATTCCAACCGGCGCGAAATAACCGCTGTACTCATGGGATTAACTCCTTTACGTGAAGAGAAATTTTATCTGTGGGCGAATTACTCCGGCTCTCGATTGCGTCGCAGGCGCGCGGCAGCCGAAAAAAATGCAGCCGCGACGAGCAATCCAATCCATAAACCGGGGGACATCAGGAAATGGAAGGGCGTGAGTTCCGCGCCGGGATGCAACGGGAATCCGCTCATGGCGGAAGAATCCATCTCCGGACCTCCCGCAAAACGTCCGATGATGAGATGACTGAGATACGTAGTGCGAAAGACGACGTGTTCAAAAACGCTGATGGCCGCTATGGGCAACAAGGCCCAAAGCAGCGGAGTGCGACGCGCCCAGGCGGAAACGAGCATGAGAAACGCATAGATGGGCGCGTACCAAAGCATGTGGACGGTGAAGAGGTGATAGAGCAGAAGCAGAGCGGACTGGATGAATGACAACTGATTCCACAAGATTGCGGGACTTAAACCGCTTGCGAGCAGAACCATAACGCTTACGAGCAGCATGACGGTTTGCAAAACGATGGTGATCACATAGCTGAACAAGGGGAGAACGAGCATCGGGATGCTGGCTTTGGAGAGCACCGTGGTGAGATCGGAGATTGGCAGGGACTTCCAGAACAGAATGCTGCGATCGCGGCGTTCCGCGTGTAAAGAGTCGAGGCAATACAACATGCCGACAAGAAAAGCGGTGCCCATGATCGCCAGCGCCGCGAAGTCAAATGCAGGAAGGAATTCCTGGTGGGATTGCTCCCGAGAGAACTGCGTGGCGATGCGCACCGCATCCGGAAGCTTGTGCAGGTACAAGAGGAAGCCGAGGAGGTAAACTCCCGCGACAGCAAGTGGAGCAATGTAGATGGAGCGGTATTCCCAGAGTTCGCGGCGAATGCACCAATAGAGCTGGCGAGATTCCGGCACGGAAGCGATTGGCTGCGCGTTTACGGATGATTCCGGCATGACGCTGGATGGGGAGTTCATCAGGCCGCTCCTTGCATCTGGGTTGGGTGATTGCCGATTACGGCGACGAACAGATCCGCGATGCTGGGCGTGTGCACTTCGCCAAGCGCGGCGAGCTGCTGGCGGTCCACTCCGTCGAAAAGAAGAAGGGCGCGGCCGAAGACTTGGCGCTCTTGGATTGGTTTGAGTGCGCGGGCGGCGGCGAGTTGTTCGGGGAGCACCATCACTTCCGCGTAGCGGGTCTCGAAGGCGTCCATGCTGCAATCGAGAACGATTTTTCCACGATTGATGAACATCAGATCCGTGAGGACGTTCTGGACTTCTTCGACCTGATGCGTAGTGACGACGATGGTGCGGCTGCCATCGAAATAATCGTTGAGCAGGGAATCGTAAAATTGTTTGCGGAAAAGAATGTCGAGGCCAAGCGTGGGTTCGTCGAGGACGAGCAACTTCGCGTCAATAGCCATCACCAGAGCGAGATGAAGTTGCGTGACCATGCCTTTGGACAATTCGCGAACTCTGCTGGTGCGCTTGATGGTGGTTTTAGCAAGAAAACTTTCCGCTTTCGCACGATCGAAGCGCGGATGAATGCCGGCGAGAAAATCCAGCGATTGCGAAACGCGTAGCCAGCGCGGCAGAACGGCGACGTCGGCGATGAAGCAGACATCGCGCATCAGTTGATTTCGCTCGGTCCACGGATTGCGGCCGAGGACACTGAGCTGCCCTTGATATGGAGTGAGGCCAAGGATGGCGTTCAGCGCGGTGGTTTTTCCTGCGCCATTCGGGCCGATGAGGCCGAGGATGCGGCCTTCCTCGACGCGCAGATCGACGCCGTCCAGCGCGACGGTGGCGCCGAAGGATTTGCGGAGGCCATGAGCTTCGATGACAGACATAATTTTAGCGCTCCTCGTTTGTGGGATTTTTTTCGGATGGCTTTGCGGAATTTGAGGGCGATGGGCGATTTGAACTGGAATCCAGGAGGTCTTGCGGCGTCAGGCCCAGGCGCTGAATGGTGGAGCGGATTACTGGCCACTGCTCGGAGAGGAATTTCTTGCGCTCGCCCTGCAGCAGGCGCGCGCGCGCACCGGGTTTGACGAACATGCCGAGGCCGCGTCTTTTTTCGACGAGGTCTTCATCCACCAATTCCTGATAGCCCTTCAGAACCGTAAGGGGATTAACGACAAATTCGGCAGCGACATTGCGGACAGATGGAAGCGGATCGCCTTCGTTGAGGATGCCGTCGAGAATCATGGCGACGACGCGATCACGAAGCTGCCGGTAGATGGGCTGGTTGTCATTCCATTGGTGGGCCACAATAGTGTTATACATAACTAGAGCAGTATGGTTATGTCAAGGGGTTTATTGTGAAGGAGCACTGAGCGGCTAGCAGCGAGCAGATAGCAGGAGGCAAGAGGTGTCGCCCAGCCGAGCTGAGAATGTACCGCTGCGGTTGGTTCCTGCTCGCTGCTCGCTGTTATCTGCTCGCATTAAGTACTTATGTATCAGTCCGTTATGGCTCCATTGAGAGCGCAGGAGGCGTCGTGCGGTCTGGCACCGGCAGATTCATTTCGCGGACTGGATGGTCGATTTCACCAGGAAGGGCGGGGACCTCGAGGCCGTCGGTGAGGAGGAAGCCTTGGAGGGCGATGCCGGAGATCCAGACCTTTTCGAGGGAGAGGATGTATTCGTTTTGGAGTGCGAAGAGTTTGCGTTGCGAGTCGAGGACATGTGGATTGGCGGCGAGCATCTGGCCATATTTTTCGACCATGAGGGTGTAGGACTTTTTCGCGCGGGGGAGGAGTTCGTCTCGATAGTCCTGAGCCATGAGTTTGGCGCTGGCGTATTGGTCGGCGGCGGTGGCGGCGCGATCGCGGAGGGTTAATGCGACGCGCTGTTTTTCGAGATTGGCGTGGTCCAGCGCGGCGGAATCCGCGGCGACGTTGCCCTGGTTGCGATTGAAGATGGGAATTTCAACGCCAACTTCGGCGATGCCTTCCCAGCCAGTGGCGTGTGGAGAAGAGCCCAAGGGCTCGTTGTTGTATTCGAGGCCGCCGCGGAGCTGGAGATCGGGGATCGATTGGCGCTTGGAGCGGGCGAGCAGCGCGGTGGCGCGGGCGGAATTGGCATCAGCGATGCGCGTAGCGGGCGATTGCGTGGCGATAGATTCGACGGCTTGGTCCGCGTCGAGATCGGGCCAATTGTGTTCGAGGTCGCCAGCGACCGTGGCAAGAGGAAGATCCGGACGACCGAGGACGGCGGCGAGCGAGCGCCATTCTTCGCGAAGCGAATTTTCCTGAATGCGGGTGAAGAGGCGAAGGCGCTCGGCGGCGACTTCGGCATCGAGGACTTCGGTTTCGTCGGCCTGACCGGTGTTGAAGAGTTGGCGCTGGGCGGTGGCGTAGTTTTGTTCGATGGTGGCGAGGTCGCGGCAGGCGTCGAGAAGTTCCTGGGCGGCGAGGACGCGGTAGAAGGCGGTTTTGACGGCGGTTTCCACGCGGATTTTTTGTTCCTGGGCTTCGATTTCGGCGAGCTGGATTTCCTGGGTGTAGACGTCTTTGCTGCGGGCAAGTTTTCCGCCGGTGACGATGGTTTGTTCGACGAAGAAGCCTTGCTTGCCGCCGTTGACGGAGCCGCCGCGAATTTCATCGCCGGCGTAGCCAAGTGTGGGATTGGGATAGAGGCCTGCTTGCTGGTGGCGGGCTTTGGCGGCGCGAATTTCGGATTCGGCCTGGCGAAGTGTGGGATTGGAGGTGGCGGCGAGTTGCTGGGCTTGATCGAGAGTGAAGAGGGGGGATTTGGGATTTTCTTGGGCGCGGCCGAGATGAGGGTAGAAGGGTTGGACTGCGGCGATGTCCATGTGGTGGTGCTGCATCTGGTCGGGGGGCATGTTCATGGGTTGCTGGGCGAGCGCGCGAGGAACTACAAGGAGGCGAAACAATGTCAGGGCGGCAAAAATAATTTTAGTTATGCGCACGGGTCGGCTCCCTAGAAAAGAGAAAGGCTTTACCACAGAGGTTGCAGAGGAGGAGCACAGAGGGCACGGAGACGGTGAGGTGATTTGAAGTTTAATGGCCATGGGTGTGGTCCTCGGCTTTTGGAGAATTGGGATTGCGGATCAGGGATTGGATTTCGTTGTATTGGGTGTCGGGGAGGACGCGGACCATGGTCATCATGCCCATCATGCCGGCGCTCCAATTGGCGGGGAGGCCGTGGGTTTCGGGCTTGGAGACGCCTTCGGCGTTGTCCATGGCCATTTCCATGAAGGCGTCTTGCGGAAAGCCGGGGACAGAGTTGGCGTTTTCGGCGATGGGGGAGTGATGGACGTGCGGGACGCCGAGATCGTTGGCAAGGGTTTGCATCTGGCTGAGGGCGCGCGCGTCGCTGGAGTCCGCGGTTTGAATCTGACGGTCGCGGAGCAGGTCCATCATGCTGTTCATCATGTGATGGGGAAGATGGCAGTGGATCATCCAGGCGCCGGGGTGTTTGGCTTCGAATTCGACGACTTTGGCTTGCGCGACCCCGACGAGCACGGTGTTGGTGGGATACCAGGTGGATTCGGGAGCGCGGCCTCCTTCGGTACCGGTGATGACGAACTGGTTTCCGTGGAGATGGATGGGATGGTGATCCATGCCGAGGTTGACGAAACGGAGGCGGACGCGGCTGCCGAGACGCACGATGAGCGGCGTGGTGGAAGGAGCGGAGAAGCCGTTGAAGGTGAGCCAGTTGAATTCCATGGAGGCGGTGTTCGGGACCGAGTTGGAAGGGAGGATGGCCCACTCCTGGAGGACGATGCCGAAATCGTGATCGGCATGGGGAGTGTGGGGCGTTTGTGGATGCGCGATGAAGAGGCCGAGGAGGCCGATCATTTCCTGCATGGCGCTGTGCGCGTGATAGAAGAAAGTGCCTTCCTGGTGGACGGTGAATTCGTAGGTGTAGGTTTCGCCGGGAGCGATGGGTTTCTGACTGATGAATGGGACGCCGTCCTGTTCGATGGGAACTTCGAGGCCATGCCAATGCATGGAAGTGCTTTCGGGAAGGGCGTTTTCGACCTGGATGCGGACGCGATCGCCCTGGGTGATTTGAATGGTGGGGCCGGGGCAGGAGCCGTTGTAGCCCCAAGCGTCGATGGATTTGAACGGAGCGATTTTGCGTTTCACGGGTTCGGCGCGGAGGCGGAAGACTTTGGTGGCTCCGTCGAAGGTGAAGGGGAGATCGGGGACATCGGGGGTTAGGACGGGGACGTGGGGTGGAGGAATCGTTGACGGCTTTATGGCGTGGGAAGGATGGGGGGATTTTGATTCGGCGGTCTGGGACTCGGCATTCAGGCGGGAGCTTAGGCCGAGGAGGGTGGTGGTGAAGACAGCGGCGTTTTGGAAGAAGTTGCGGCGTGAGTTGCTCATGGGTCCTCCGAAAATAAATGATTTGCGTAACTGGAGATTGAAATTGGATTGCTTGAATTACCACGGTTGATGGAGCCGACCTGAATGTCGGCCAGTGCAGAGGCGCGGAGAACGAATCAGAGTCGCAGGGGAGAGTTCGAGAATTCGGCGGGATCCAGACCGGGAGATGAGTCGAGTATCGGAGACTGCGGGAGAACGGCGGTGAGAATCGTTGTTGTGATCGAGGCAGTCTGCACCGCGAAGATGTCGAGTTGTGCTAGCAGACGAACGCACGGGGCGGGGAGCGCGGTGAAGAGGGAGTCTGTGATTTGGCAGGAATTGGCCGGTGCGGAAGCGAGCCCGGCCGAGTTGTGCGATTTCGAGATGTGGTGATGGCAGGCGCGAGAAGAAGAGGATGCAGCGGCGGCGGGGAGACAGTTGGAGAGCGAGCAGCGGGCGGCGCAGAGGGGTGCGATGAGGAGGCAGAGAGTCAGGCCAGCCGCGGAGATGCGGGAGAGGAAGCGAATTGCGCAGGAGCGCATGGGGATATTGTACTCGGTTCTGGGGCGAAGGGAATCGGGAGAGAGGGAAGGAACTGTTAGCAAGAATGGGGAAGAAGAGAAGAGAAGAGAAGCCCAAGAGGGCACGATTTATCGTGCCCCTCCATGTTTGGCAAATTGGCGAGGGCGGCCCTCGGGGAGCCTAATGGGGGTTAGGCGTGGGTGTCGGATTCGGCGGTGATTTTGCCGGCGAAGGAACGATAGACGTAGGTGAAATAGATGGTGGCCAGGGCCATGCCGATGACCCACCAGATAAGGCCGACTTTGAGACCGTAATCGGGAGCTTTGGCGTTGTGCACGGTGAGCGCATAGATGGGATTGCGCGCGGGAAGAACCATGGGGTAGACGCCGAAGACGACGCTGGTGAGCATGCCGAGGATGTACGCGCAAGAAGCGAGAAAGGCGTTTCGCTCGTTTTTGCGGCGGAGTTCGAAAGGAATGCCTGCGAGTCCCGCAACCGCGAGAATCGGGAGAATGTAGCCGAGTGGCCAGGTTTTGAAATTGGCGGAAACTTGCGGCTGGACACTGAACGTAAGCGCGGTGACTATCGCGGTCAAGACCAGAACGCCCCACCAAGTCCAACCAGCCACACGCGCGGCGCGACGATTGAGATCAGCAACCGTTTTCCACTGCAGCCAAAGCGCACCATGCATCATGAGGACGAGCAGAGCCTGGACGCCGACGAGAATGGTGTACCAGTCGAGGATGCCGGTTTGCTCGCCGAGCTGGAAGTTGGTCCAGAGCGGCTCGAAGAAGTAACCGGATTGATCGAGAGGGACGCCGCGCACTACATTGCCAAGGGCAGCGCCGAAAAAAACAGCGAGAAGCAAGCTGGAGAAAGAGAAGAAGAAATCCCAGAAAGGAATCCACACGGGACTTTGGATGTGATTGCGAAACTCGATAGAGGTGCCGCGAAGAATCAAGAGCCAGAGGACGATCATCAGCGGAAGATAGAAGCCGCTGAAGCCGCCAGCGTAGAGCGCGGGGAATGCGAAGTAAAGAGTGCCGCCCGCGGCGAGGAGCCAGACTTCGTTGCCGTCCCAGACGGGCCCGATGGCAGCAATTACCTGGCGGCGTTCTTCTGCGGTTTTGGCGACGAGGAAGTGGATAGCGCCGGCGCCAAGATCGAAGCCGTCGAGCAGAACGTAGAGGGCAACCATCACAGCTACAAGACAGAACCAGATCGTTTCCATGGCGGGCTCCTTAGTCCGCCGCCGCAGGATCGAGAATGCCTGCGCGGCGCGTGGCTTCGGGCTCCGGCCCGATTTCGATTTCGCGGTAGACGAGGAAGAGCCAGAGCATGGCAAGAACGGTGTACATACCCATGAAGCCAAGCAAGCTGAACCATGCATTTCCGGCGGCAACACGGGGCGAGATGCCGTTGGCGGTTCGCATGAGGCCGTAAATGAGCCATGGTTGGCGGCCAAGTTCCGCGGTCATCCATCCAGCCGTGTTGGCGATATAGGGCAAAGGGACGCTGAGCATGAGGAGCCAAAGCATCCAGCGGGAATCGAACAGTTTTTTTCGCCAGAGAAGCAATGCGGAGATGGCCATGATGGCGATGAAGATGGTGCCAAGGCCAACCATGACGTGGTAACTGAAATAGAGGAGTTCAATGCGGTCGGGCCACTGATCCTGGGGAAAATCGTTGAGGCCGCGGACGTGAGCATTCCAGTGCTTATAGGTGAGGAAGCTGAGCATGCTGGGAATGATGAGCGGATTATCGAGCGTGCGATTGGGAACATCGGGCTGGCCGAGGATAGCGAGCGGCGCGCCGTCCTGCGATTCAAACAGCCCTTCCATGGCGGCTAGGGTGGCGGGTTGATACTCGGTGACGAGTTTGCCTTGCATATCTCCTGTGGGAGCGAGCTGGAGAAGAGCGGCGATGACCCCGACGGTGACGCCGATGCGGAGGAAAGTGCGGCCGTAGAAGAGGTCGCGGTGGGAGAGGACATAAAAGGCGCCGACGGCAGCCATGACGAAACATCCCGTTTGCACCGCGCCCAGCATATTGTGGGCGTACTGCCAGAGAGCCCATTTATTGAGAAGCAGGCCCCAGAAACTAGTGAGCGCGATCTCGTGATTCGGAGTCAGTGCAAAACCGGTGGGATGCTGCATCCACGCGTCGGTGGCGACGATAAGATAGCCGCTCATCCAGGAGCCGAGAAAGACAAAGAAGGCGGCCCACCAGTGGCCGATGCGGCCGAGCTTTTTCTCGCCATACAGGAAAAGTCCAAGGAACGTGGACTCCAGGAAGAAGGAGAAGACGCCTTCCATGGCGAGGGTTTGGCCGATGACGCTGCCAGCGGCTTTAGAGAATTCGGCCCAGTTGGTGCCGAACTGAAATTCCATGGGGATGCCCGTGACAACACCGAGGGCAAAGTTGATGCCAAAGATCTTGGCCCAGAAGCGGGCGGCGCGAGTGAAGTGCTCGTCGCCAGTGCGCAATGCGATGGTTTTCAGGATGACGATCAAGAGGGCAAGGCCCATGGTCAACTGCGGGAAGAGATAATGAAAAGTGACGGTAAATGCGAAATGAAGACGATGGACGTCCAACGCGGAACCCACAGACCACCTCTCAGTTAGAAAGTATCAGAGGCCGGAGGCGCGGAAGAATGAGAAGTCCGCCATCAGAGCGAAGGGCCGAATATAGTTTGACAGATTTTCGAGCCGATGTGGCCCAAAAGCGTGAGGGAACGGACGGAAAACAGGAGCAAGGGAGTAGCGTTAGGCGTTGACTCTAGGGAGGGTCGGAAATACCATCAGGCAGCTAGAAGGGCGATTCCCGACGGAGGGAAGGCAGGATATTGAGGATTACTCCGGCTGGGATCAACCTGGAAATCGCATCAGGAAACTGAGGGGTGCCGCATGATTCTGGAAGTGCAAAAGAAACATCTGCCGCCAGACATCGTCGTGCTGGAGTTGAAGGGACGATTGTTGATGGGGAACGACAGCCGCCAGGTGGAGTGGTCGATCGCGGAGCTGATGAAAGAGGGGAATAAGAAGGTGGTGGTGGATTTGCGGGAACTGGATGCAATTGACAGCACCGGAGTGGGAATCCTTGTGATGTGCAACGCGAAGCTGCAGAAGGCCGGGGGGGTGATGCGGATTGTGTGCGGCGATGGGATTGTGGAGAGCACGCTGCAGATGACGCATGTGGACCGGATTATAAAGTTTTTCAGGACGGTGGAAGAGGCGGGGGCGAAGTTTGAGTTGGAGTGAGGGGAGTTTTACCACAGAGGACACCGAGGGCACAGAGTTCGGAACGGCGAGATCATCGAGAATCTGGTTGCGGCAAGCATGAGCGCAAGCGCACAGCCAGGAATGGCTGTGCTACTCCAAAGCCTATTGGAACGAGGCGGCGGCTGCGGATTCTTCGTCGAAGGAGGCGAAGAGGTTGAGCAGGCCGACCATTTTTAAGGTTTGCACGGTGAACTTGGATGGTTTGAGAAGGCGAATGCCGCCGCCGGCTTGCTTGGCGGTAGTGAGATGGCGAACAAGCATGCCGATGCCGCTGGAATCGATGGAAGGGACGCCTTCAAGGTCGAGAACAATTTTGGAATGACCGTGGCTGAGCAATTCGTTCATGGTGGCGTTGAAGCGGTCAAGAGCGGGGCCCATGCTCAAGCGACCTTTAAGAGTTACAATTTTAACGGCGTCCAGAGTTCGTGTGTCGATATCCAACTTCGCAACCCCCTAGCGGCGCAAGAGTGAGCTGGCTTGCCGCATTGACACCCCAGTATGGCTTTGTTAGAGTGCGCGGACAACTTAGATAATCTTGGGACAAAAAGCAAGAAAGGCAATGGGCTGGTGGCTTCCCCCGCGACAGAGCCGCCAGGCGGAAGGTTGATCGTTGGCCAGCCAGGAACAAGAATCCGTTCTTGATCTCTCAGCACTCTCCCTGAATTTGTTCTCCGAACAGGAAGTGGCACCACGTGCAAGAAATTTTGCGCGGTTCGTGTCCGCGTTGATTGCCGATTCGGCGGTGAGCGTCTACACGCTGGCGAGCGACGGGGAGCGGGATTTATGGGTGCCGCGAGCAACGGTGGGAGAGGCGAAAATACACGACGAGGAGATTCCGGGAAATTCCGGGCTGCTGGGAATCGTGCTGGAAGAGATGGCGCCGCTGAACCGACGAGCGAACGAGATCAAGCGCGAAGATTATGCGCACGTGGACATCCGGAAATCGCTGGTGTCGCTGACGTACCTGCCGTTGATTCATAAAGAAAACCTGATCGGAGTGCTGGAAATTCTGGCGTTTGAAGAGGAGATCACGGAAGAGGCGATCGCGGCGTTGATGCCGGCGGCGGATGTGGCGGGAGCGGCAATCGCGGCGGCGCAGGGCTATGAAGAGGAGCGGAATGGAACGATGGCTTCCATTACCCGACTGACGCAACTCTACGATTTGGAAAAGGTGTTTTCTTCGACGCTGGAGATGGGCGAACTGCTGCCGCTGATCGGCGCCAAATTTTCGGAGATTCTGGACTGCGAGGCGGTGAACATCTGGTTGATGCTGCCGGATGAGTCCGTGGAATTGATGCATCAGGCGGGCGAGGATGCAACCGCATTCAAGGGGCAAAAACTGAAGGCGAACGAAGGGATCGCGGGGACGATTTCGGACAATGGAGAGACGGTCTGCATCGGCGATGTGGGAGATGAACGCTTGGTGGAGCGCAACCGTGATGTTGGCGAAGCCGGCGTGACGTCGCTGATTGCCGCGCCAATCCTGGACAAATCGGCGCTGGTGGGAGTGGTGGAAGCGGTCAACAAGCTGGACGGGAGCGCGTTTGATGAAGATGACCTGTTCACGCTGAGCAGTTTGACGGAGACGGCGTCCACGGCGCTTCACAACGCGAGCCTGCTGCTGGCCGAGCGCAAAGTGGAAGTGCTGGAGACGCTGAATAAGGTAAGCCACGAAATTACTTCCACGCTGAATCTGGAGCGGATGCTGCAGACGATCGTGAATGCGCCGCAGGCGGTGATTCCCTATGAGCGGGCGGCGATCGTGCTGGAGCAAAACGGACGATTCAAGCTGAGCGCGGTGACCGGTTTGACGCAGGTGCAGGCAGACCATCCGGATATCGCGCCGCTGAATGCGATTCTGCAGTGGGCATCGCTTTCGGAGGAAGTGATTCACGTGGGGCAGCACGGGGAAGAGATTGACTCCGAGCGCGAAGAGACGAAGGCGAAGTTCAAGAAATATTTTGAGGAATCGGGGATGCGCGGATTTTATGCGCGTCCGCTGAACGATGATACGGGGCGTGTGGGGATGCTTTCGATGGAGAGCAGCGACCCGGATTTTCTGGGCCCGGCGCACCTGGAGATTGTGGAAGTGTTGGCGGGGCAAGCGACGGTGGCGCTGCGCAACGCGCAGATGTACAAGGAAGTGCCGTTTATTTCCGTGCTGGAACCGGTGCTGGTGAAGAAGCGGAAATTCATGGCCATGCGGAAGCGGAAACGCACAGCTATTCTGGTGGCGGTGGGGCTAGGACTGCTTTTTCTGGTGGCCTGTCCGCTGCCGCTGCGAGTGGATGGCGATGCGGTGGTCGCGCCGGGGCGGAGAGCGCTGGTGCAGCCTGAGGTTGCCGGCGTGATTGGAAAAGTGCTGGTTCGGGAAGGCGAGCGGGTACAGAAGGGGCAGGTGATGGCGGAGATGGAGGCGTGGAATTTCCGGTCGGCGCTGGCGGCTGCGGAGTCGAAATATGAAACGGCGATGCTGAACATGAACAGGTCGCTGGCGGCGAACGATGGAAGCCAGGCGGGCGTGCAGCGTGTGCAGGCGGATTACTGGAAGTCGGAAGTGGAGCGGGCGAAAGAGTTGCTGGACAAAGCGGAATTGCGGTCACCGATTGATGGGATTGTGGCGACGCCGCACGTGGAAGATTTCGCGGGACGAAAACTGGAGCCGGGCGATTCGTTCGCGGAGGTGCTGGACGCGTCCCAAGCGATGGTGGACGTGGCGGTGGATGACGCAGATGCCGGCTTGTTGAAGGCCGGGCAGAAAGCGGTGGTAAAGCTGGACAGTTATCCGACGCGGACGTTTCGCGGAGACGTGGCGATTGTGAGCCCGCAGGGAACGATGGCGAAAGACGGAGCAGTGTTTTACGCGCGCGTAGATGTGCCGAATGAGAGTGGAGCGATACGCGCTGGGATGCAGGGGCGAGGAAAAGTGCGGACGGGGTGGTATCCGGCGGGTTATGTATTTTTCCGGAAGCCGTTTTTGTGGGTGTACGCGAAGATGTGGTATTGGCTGGGCTGGTAGCGGTACGGAGACGGCATGCGAAACGGGTGGATCTGCATTGGGCTGGGCGCGGCGCTGCTGGCGGCGGGTTGCGGTGATGAAAAAGCGCCGACTGGCAGCGTGACGAATGCGGCGGCTCCGGCAGCGGTGCAGCCGAAAGCTGCTGCGCCGGTGGCGAGCGCGCCGACCGAGGCGCCCCTGGTGGTGTCCGGACCGATTATTGTGGAGCATGAAGTGGAATTGACGGCGCAACGCGATGGAATTGTGATGAAGGTTTATTTTGACGCGCCGGCGCGCGTGAAAGCGGGAAGTTTGCTGGCGGAGATGGACGGGCGGCAGATCCAGGCAAATTTGAGGGCGGCACAAGCGAAGACGAGGAGTATCGAGGCGGACCTGAAGAACTGGGAGTCGGAAGAGCAGGTGCTGAAGTCCGATTATGTGCGGCAGCAACATTTGTGGGATCTGGGGCTGACTTCGCAGGAACAGCTGGAGCACGCGAAATATAAGGCGGAATCGGACCAGTGGGATATCAAGCGGGTGACGGAGACCCTGAATACGGCGCGGGAAGAAGAGCGGTCGCTGGAGTTGGAACTGGAAAAGACCAATGTGATGGCGCCGTTTGACGGGCTGATCGCGCGGCGGTATGTGCGCGAGGGGCAGAACGTGGCGAAGGGAGACCGGCTTTTCTGGGTGACCGCGGAAGCGCCCTTGCTGATGCGATTCACTTTGCCGGAAAAACTATTTGGGAAGATGCGCCCTGGACAGCAGGTGGAAGTTACTTGCGCGGATGTGCCGGGGGAAAAGCATCTGGCGAAAGTGAAAGAGGTCAGCCCGGTGGTGGACCCATCGAGCGGAACGTTTGAAGTGCTGTTGATATTGGCGGGTGAACGCGGTTCGCTGCGGCCGGGGATGACGGCGTCCGTGCATCTGGAAAACTCCCACTGAAGAATTCATGAACCTGACACGCGCACTGGAAGTGGCCCTGCCGGATATACCGGCGCGGAAGCTTGCGGAGAGCACGCCGCGCCTGGATCCCGGTACGACGTTTCGGGAACACATCGAGGACGGCAGACCGATGGTACGGATTTATGTTCCGTGCGTCGGCGGAATGTTCACTTTCGAAAAGAAGGAATGGGAGTTGACCCAGCTTTTTGACGGGAGGCGAAGCTACGAGCAGATCGCGGAACTTTACTCCCAGCAAAGCCGGATTCACTACGACGCAGAGACTGTTCGGGAATTCGCGGCCAGCCTGGAATCGAGCGAGTTCTGGTACAAGACACCTCAGGAAAAAAATCTCCAACTATTGCAGATGAGCCGCGAAGAGCGAAAAAAGAAACTGCAAAAGAAGAATATCTGGGCCGATCTTTCGGACGTTGATTTTCCCGCTTTTAATCCGGACCGTTTTGTTACCTTCGTTCACAGCAAGACGAAATTCATCTATACGCCTTGGTTTACAGTTGCCAGCGTCGTCGCAGTGCTCATCAGCATCGGGATCACGGCCGCGAATTGGCCGCAGATCCGGCACGACACGGTCGAGTTTTACAGTTTCTCCAATAAGACATGGGCGGACGTGTTCTCTCTCTACACGCTCGGGATGTTTGTCGTCGCGTGGCACGAATTTGCCCATGCGCATGCCTGCAAACATTACGGGGGACGGGTGCCCGCGATGGGATTCGCGCTGGTGTATCTGATGCCGGCTTTTTACACGGATACAACCGAAGGATTCGTGCACGGCACCTACTATCAACGGCTAATCATAACTTTTGCTGGAGTCTGGTCGGAAATGGTGCTTTGCGCGATTGCGACGCCGATCTGGTGGGGAACCCCGCCAGAAACACTGGCTCACAACAGCGCCCATTTCGTGATGATGATGTCTGGGATCATGTCGCTGGTGCTGAACTGGAATCCACTGATGAAATTGGACGGCTACTATCTGCTGACCGACATGGTCGGCGTTCCGGACCTGAAAGAGGCCTCCACTGCATACACATCGGCATGGGTTAAGAAGTACATATGGAGACTTCCCGCTGAAATACCTTACGTTCCGAGACGCAGACGGTTCGGATATGTGACCTATGCGCTGGCTTCCGGGGCGTATAGCTACTCGGTTCTGTATATCGTGGCGCGTTTTGCGGGAAATTTCGTAAGAAATTTCAGTCCGGAGTGGGGATTCGTACCTGAAATTGGAGTTGCCCTGTTCATTTTCCGATCGAGAATTCAGTCATTGGTGAACTTTATGAAATTCTTCTATTTGGACAAGAAAGACCGGATCGAGATGTTTTTCACGTGGAAAAACATGGCCATCACAGCGGGAGGGATGGTCTTATTGCTCGCTATCCCCTTCTGGAAAGATTCCGTAGTCGGCAAGTTTGTGTTGGAGCCTGTAAACGAAACCGTGGTGCGGGCGCACGTGGCGGGAACCGTCTCCGGGATATTTGTTCGGGAAGGGGAAGATGTTTCGCTGGGCACGCCGCTGGCTGCTCTGTCCAGTTTTCCGCTGGAGGCAAGGCTGGAGGAGGCGCGGACAAGAGTGGTGCTGGCTTCAGCGACGGCGAAAGAAGCGGAGCGCAAATACCAAGGTTACGGAACCGCGGCCGCACAAAAGATGAGCGATGCCAAGCAATACGAGCAACTGAAGCAGATGCATGCTGCCCTGAAATTGTCCTCGCCTATTTCCGGGACGGTTGTTACCCCCAAAGTCCAGGACTTGCTGGGTGCAACGTTGAGAGCCGGGGCCGAGTTGGTAGAAATAGCCGACCTCTCCAGGATGCGGGCAAGGATCTATATTTCCGAGTATGACTTGTACAAGGTCCGGGTGGGGGCGACCGCCAGGCTACAACTAAATGGTGTTCTGCGCCGAAGAGATGGAGAAGTTTATTTCGTATCCGTTCGTCCGACGGAGTCTCAGGGGATCGAAACTGAGCAGGCCGAGAATTTGGATACGCGACCAAGCCAGTTTTATTTCGTGGATATTGGGGTTGCGAACCCGGGGAAGGTTTTGAGGCCCGGGATGACCGGTGTTGCGAGGGTCTACCAGGGTCGACGCAGCCTGGGAGGCTTGGCCATGGAGGAAATTAGGAATTTCTGGGGAAGAAAACTGTGGTGAACGGCCCAGGGCGGTGCAAAAAAGAGGAAAGGCTGCCATGTGGCAGCCTTTCCCGAAGTTCTTTGGGTCTGTTAGTACTTACCCCCGGGCGCGCTTCACGTTCCGCTTGACGTTGCGCTTCACATTGCGTTTCACATTGCGCTTGCTCATAACCTGGGTGGATTCCGGTGCAACCGGAGCTGTGGTGGTGGCAGCGTTGGCTTTCTTGGTGGTCTTGAGGGTGCTGATAAGGCTCTTTTTTTCGATGGACATGATAGCTGGCTCCTTGAAAGTTTTATTTGTTCCTGCAGACGTGGAGATATATAGCAGGTGATTGGCCAAAGTTTGGCGGCGGGCTTGGGAACGAGCTTGGGATTGAAAAGAAAGAGGTTAGTGGGAGGGGGCTGGCTAAATGGACAGGGTGGAGGGTGAAAAATTCGATGATGGGTTAAAAATTAACCGTTGATGGGTTAAAAATTGACCGTTTTTGAATTGGTCGCGGGGCGGGAGGGTGGCAGGCTTGTCCAAATTAGGTTGAAAAGAAGGGCGGAAGGACCTGTTAGGTTAGGTTGGGTTCCGTGAGAAGAACCAACACTAAATACAGGAGATTCCGCCTTGGACCGAGCATGCAGCATTTTTTCCCAGTTATTGCAGTTCTTTCCCCGTCTGGAATTCGAGCAAATTGTTCGCGAGACGCGTGCCGAGCGGCATGCCCGCGGATTCACTTGCTGGGGGCAATTCGTCGCGATGCTGTTTTGTCAGTTGGGGCAAGCGCGCTCGCTGCGCGAGATTTGCGGGGGGTTGGCCAGCTCTGAGGGCAAGCTAAAACACCTTGGTGTCCCGCAGTCACCTAACAAGTCCACGCTCGCCTATGCCAATGAGCACCGCCCTTGGCAGTTGTATCAGAAAGTGTTCAACACTTTATTTGCGCGCTGCCAACAAGCCGCCGGCGAAAGGCGGATTTTCCGTTTTCGCAATCCCCTGATGAGTATCGATGCGACGCTCATCGATCTTTGCGCCACGATGTTCGATTGGGCGAAATACCAGCAAGGCAAGGGAGCAGCCAAGTTACACCTGGTGTTGGATCACGATGGCTATCTGCCGCGCTTCGCAGTCATCACCGAGGGCCGCAGGCCAGAAGTGAACGTCGCTCGTGATCTTCATTTTGCCTCAGGCACCATCCTGGTTTTTGACCGCGGCTACGTGGATTACAAGTGGTGTCAACGATTGCAACAGGACGGCGTATTCTTCGTGACCCGCATGCGCCACGATGCGCACTATCGAGTCCTTGGGCAACGTCCCATCCCGGAAAATCGCAACATTCGTCGGGATGAAATCATTGCACTCGGCAGCCCGCATTACCGGCAACTATCGCCCTTACGCCGTGTGGAGGTTTGGAGTGAGCAGCACCAGCAAGTTCTGGTGCTGCTCACCAATCATCTCCGCTTTGGATCCACGACCATCGCCCAAATCTATCGGGAGCGCTGGCAGATCGAAGTCTTCTTCCGCTGCTTGAAGCAGAACTTGCGGATTAAAACCTTCGTGGGCACCAGCGCCAATGCGCTGCACATCCAAATTTGGACAGCACTGATCGCCATGCTGCTGCTGAAATACTTGCAACTGCGAGCACGCTTTGGCTGGTCGTTGTCGAATCTGGTGGCCTTGCTGCGCTACCAACTATTTGCGTATCGCGATTTACAAACCTGGCTGAATGAACCGTACCAACCACCCCCGGCTGCTGGAGGGCCTACAGAACAGCCAATTGACGCTAGAATTTTCACCGTCCTTATTAGGACAGCAACGGAGGCAACCTGAACCGTAAAATGACCCCATCCCGCTAACAAACCCAATCCATCCAATCTCCCAAAGCCCGCAACCCGGATAATTTGGACAGCCCTGGGATGGTGGTGGCGGGGTTTTACGTTGAGGGCGCGGAAGGCGCGCCCTGAAGGATGACGGTGTTGGCGCGTGGCATTGGGTGCGCTAGTGGTGGCGGGTTGGAGATGACGGGATTTTAGGTTGAGATCCTTCGGCGCGCGAAAGGCGCGTGCCTCAGGAGAACCCCATTTTGGGGCAGGGGCGAGGTTGTTGTGGCGAATTGGCGCAGGGGATTGTGTCGGCCCTCCGGGGCTAGTGGGTTTTGGGGGATTTTTCCCAAGGCTTGTGCGCCCTGGGCTAGATTATTTCGCGCCTACGGCGCTTGGGTATGGGAGGGTAGAGTGTCGACCGCTGGATTTCGGGATGAGTGGGCACGGGCTGCATTGGCTGAGGTGTGTGCGATTGAGAGGCCGACGGACAGCGCGGGCTAATGCTTGGGCTATTTAGGGGTGAACGCGGCTGCACAGGCTGAAGCCTATGCTAGTGGGACCGCGCTTCGCTTGTGTGGCGCGAATGGGTTACTCGATGCGGTGTTTGCGGCAGAGGTATTTCATGCGCTGGGAGTCGATGCGGAGGAGAGCGGCGGCGGCGGATTTTTTGCCGGAGGTGCGGCGCAGGGCGGCGTTGAGGTAGGCGATTTCGATTTTTTCCATTTCACTGTCAAAGTCCACACCGCCCTCGGGGATCAGAATGGCTTCCTGGCCGGTGGCGCTGTGGTGGAGCAGGAGCTGTGGCAGGTGTTCCGGAGTGATGATCGGGCCTGGGACCATGACGACCAGGCGTTGAATGACGTTCTCCAATTCCCTGACATTTCCAGGCCAAGTGTACTCTTCGAGGATTTCCAGAACTTCCGGCTGTAGGCTTTTCAGCGGCTTTTTCGCGGCGGCGGAATAGACGCGGAGGAAATGGTCCACCAGGAGCGGGATATCGCCATCGCGTTCATGGAGTGGTGGAATGAAGATGGGGACGACGTTGATGCGGAAATAGAGATCTTCGCGGAACTGGCCCTTGCGGACGACGTCTTCCAGGTCGTCGTTGGTGGCGGTGATGAGGCGGAAATCTATCTTTCGTGTGGCGCGGCCGCCGAGGCGCTGGACGGAATGTTCTTGAAGGACGCGAAGGAGTTTGCTTTGCAAGCTGGGATGAAGGGTGGTGATTTCGTCGAGGAAGAGTGTGCCGTTGTGGGCCATCTCGACCATGCCGGGTTTGGCGGAGTCTGCGCCGGTGAATGCGCCCTTTTCGTAGCCGAAGAGTTCTGACTCCATCAGGGTTTCGGGAAGGGCGGAACAATTCAGGCAAACGAAAGGGTGGTCTGCGCGATTGCCGCACTGGACGATGGCCTTGGCGACGAGCTCCTTGCCGACGCCGCTTTCGCCGCGGAGAACCACGGATGCGCCGGTGCTGGCGACGGCTTCAACGGCCTGATAGACCTTCTGCATCGCGGAACTGCCGCCGATGATGCCGTAGAAAGCGGCCTTGTCTTCCACCTGCTGCAGGAGGCGGCGGCCTTCGAGTTCGAGGGCGCGTTTTTCGATGACGCGCGATAGGACGATGTGGAGTTCGCCGAAGATCAGCGGGTAGAGGAAGAATTCGTCGGCACCGGCCTGCGCGGCTTTGAGGGGAAGCGTGCGGTTATTGCTGCGGGAGAAGGCAAATAGGACAACATCGTCGCGGAGTTTGCGGAGTTCGGCGAGGACTTCGAGGCCGTCGGTGGGGCCATTGCCGATGCAATCGAGGTCCAGGAGGATGGCGTTGAGATCGGGGAGTTCGAGGACGGATTTGATGTCGGCTTCGGAAGAGGCGAGGGTGGTGCGGAATTGCGGGGCGAGGAGTTTGCGAATGTCGCGAAAGAGATCCGCGTCGTCGGTGATGACGGCGAGGGCGTAGCGTTCCGGGCTGAGGGTGGAGTCGGGCAAGAGCGTTGGGTCCGTGAATGAGTGGAGATTATAGGGGAGGAGGGGGGTGGGCCAAAGTTGAAAATTGGGGAGGGAGAGGGAAGAAAGATAACGCAGAGCCGTAGAGGGCGCTGAGGAGAGGAGGAGGCTGCGGGGCGGAATTGGGTCGGCGGGGGCTGCGTTGAGATCCTTCGCCTATCCTTATCGGATAGGCTCAGGATGACAATTGGTGTGTGTTTTCGGTTACGGAAGGAAATATTAAATTGGGGAATAAAGATAGGTTATTTCAGGGCGTAGACGGTGCCGTCGGTGCTGGTTAGGTAGAGGATGCCGTTGACCAGGACGGGAGAGGCGTAGATGCCGCCGACGCTCATGAGGCGCTGGACGCCGACGACGAGGTCGTCATAGAAATCTCCGGAGTAGGCGAGGTCGTAATTGGCGGAGCCATCGGATTTGGTGTAGGTGGGGCCATTTTTGCGCTGGCCGTCGGTGGCGAACTCCCACGAGGGTTTTTGCGTGGCGAGATCCACGGTGATCAGATTTCCGGAGTGCGAGCCGATGTAGAGCATGTTGCCTGCGATGGTGGGGGAAGAGAAAAACGGCCAGCCGTGAAATTTCAGGGAGAAGACGGGCGAGCCGGTTTTGGCGTCGAGGGAATAGATCATGCTGGTGTCTGAAGTGGCGAAATAAACTTTGCCGTTGCTGACGGCGGGCGAAGAGATGACCCAGGAGCCTTTGTTATTGAAGGCCCATTTTTTTTGGCCGGTGGCGGCGTCGAGGGCATAGAAGTTGGAATCGCGGCAGCCGAAGTAAACGATGCCGCCGGCGACGGTGGCGGAAGATTGGATGCCGACCTGATTGTGGATGTCCTCATCTTCGCCGGTTTTGAAGCGCCATTTTTCTTTTCCGGTGAGAGCGTCGAGGGCGTAGAAATTGGAATCCCAACTGCCGATGTAGAGTACGCCGCCGGAGATCGCGGGGGAGGCGTGGACGACGTCACCAGTGTGAAATTTCCAGCGAAGGGCGCCGGTTGCCGCATCGAGAGAGTAGACATTGCCATCGCCGCTGCCGAAATAGACGGAGCCTTGTGAGACGGCGGGCGAGGAAAGAAAAACGTCGAAGGGATCGGGCATGGATTCGGCGGCGGGCTGCATGCCGTGAATATGCTTTGCGGTGAAGCGATGTTCGCCGCCAGTCTGGAATTTCCAGCGAAGCTTGCCGGTGGAAGAGTCAAGGGCGTAGAAATTGCCGTCGTAGCTGGTGAAGAAGACGGTGCCATCCGCAACGGCGGGGGAAGAATTGACGGCGCTGGCGGTTTCGAATTTCCACTTTTCGGCGCCGGAGTCGAGATCGAGGGCGTAGAGAAAGTGGTCGGTGCTGCCGACGAAGAGCGTTTTTTCAACGATGGCTGCTGAAGAAAAGATTTTTCCGTGGGTGGCGAATTTCCATTTCACCTGGGGGAGCGAGGTGAGGGGCGGAGAATCGTAGGTGCCGGGGTGGTTGGGTCCGCCACGGAATTGGGGAGAATCGGAAGCGGAAGCGAGGAAGGGAAGCAGGCACAGACTGGCGGAGAGAAGAAAACGGCGCATGGGCACACCCCTTTGGCTGGGTTAGACGAGAGGGGTGAAGAAAGGTGTGGCGGAAGGATTGGAAGATTGGGCGGTCCAGAAGCTGCTTTTGGGAAAAGTAAAACCCCGCTTGTGGCGGGGTTTCTCTTTGGATGAGGTTGTGCACTGGTTCGGGCTAGAACTGGAAGCGCAGGCCGAACTGCATGATGCGAGGAGCATGGGCGCTGTCGAGTGTGAGGAAACCACTGGATGCACAAGCAGGATCGCCCGCGTTGAAAGTGGTTGTGCTCACGCAGCTCATCGGAGTGGTAACGCCGGCGCCGCCGGCGCTGGAGGTGCCGCTAAGGGTATTCAACTGGGTGTGATTGAAGACGTTGAAGTTCTCCCAACGGAATTCGAACGCGTAGCGTTCCTTGAAGGAGAAGCGCTTGAAGAGGCCAAAGTCGAAGTTGAGCCGGCCGGGGAGAGTAAGGTTGTTGCGCGAAGTGGTGCCGAATGTGAGGCCGACGGGAAGGGCGAAGGCGTTGGGGTTGTAATCGAGAACGCCGAAAACATTCTGGCTGGCCAATACATCCCGCTGCGCCTGAGTGACGCCAAGGGGATTGCTTACCAGAAGGGGGAAGGAAGCGATGGTGCCGCCGCTGACACCGTTGGCGACGCCGGCGTTGTCGCTATAGGTGGTGCCGTTGGCGACAGTAAAGGGGAAGCCGGAAGTGGCGGTGGTGATGCCGGAAATTTGCCAGCCGCCGAGAAGCGTGTGCGCTACGCCGGGCGCCTTGAAGAACGGGAAGGCATAGACATAGCTGAGCGTGAAAGCATGGCGGAGGTCAAAATTGGAAGTTCCGCGAGCCAGATTGGGGTTGGTGGAATCGACGAAGAGCGCATCGTAGCGGTCCGAAGAGTTGTCGATGGAGTGGCTGTAGGTGTAGCTGGCGCTGAAACTGAAGTCGCCGATGGTGCGGCGCACGGAGACCTGGAGAGCGTTGTAGATGGAGTTGGCGGTATTGTCGATGCGGGTGATGCTGCCGTAGCCCTGATACTTGCGATAGTAGTTCGCACCGTTGTTTCCGCAGGCGACGAATAAATTTTGGAGCACGTGCGGATCCGTGACGGCGACGGGGGCGGCGCCCTGAGTACCCTGGATGCTGGCGAAAATCGGCTGGCCGTAGTTCGGGTCGTTCGGGTCCGAGTTTGTGGTGATATTGGCGCAGTCGTTTCCGGTGATGGCGCCAAGATTGTTCTGCACGTAGGGATTGTCGCCGGCGGGAACTGGCTGCAGTTGGTTCAGATCGTACTGGCGAGTGAGGTGCGTGCCCTTACTGCCGACGTAGGCAACAGAGAGCAGCACGTTTCTGGGGAACTCGTGCTCGAAGCCAAAATTCCATTGCTGCATATAGGGCCACTCGGCGCGATCCGGAATGGAGATGGCACCGAGGGGACTTGGAGCGCCGGCCTCACCGGAAGAAGCACCGACGTTGGGATAGCCAGTGGCGGAGCCAACCGAACCGTTGACAGCCAGAGGTGAGGCGCTGAACTGGAGGGCTTCCGCGTTGGCTTCGTTGCCATTCATGTGTTCGAAGAAGATGCCGTAGCCACCCCGGATAGCCCACTTGCCGTCGCCGAAGGGATCGTAGGCAAAGCCGACGCGGGGACCGGGATTGACCCATTTGTTCTGCATGCAGCCGGTGGGTGCGCCGGTGACGCCCGGGATCGTGGGATCGGATTTGCCGCATTGAATCAAGCCGTTATAGAGGGACTGGCCCGGGCCGATATTAAGAAGTTGCCCGTTGTCGCTTCCGAGCGGAAAGAAAGAAGGAGCAGCGAGTGCATTATAGGCGTTTGGCGAAAAACCAAACTCCTGATCGTTCTTCTCCTGATAGCGGCCGTAGATGCTCCAGCGAAGGCCGAGATTCAGAGTGAGTTTTCGGGTGACACGCCAGTCATCCTGGATGAAAGGCTCAAGGATTTTGTAGCGATCGTAGTAGTAGAGATTTTTTTCGTCCTGCGTGTACCCGCCGACGGAACTGACGAGCATGTCGGCAAAGGGATTTCCGGTGCTGTTGGCGCTGCTGGCGGCAAAGCTGAGCTGGCCCTGGACGTCGAGAGAGGAGCCCTGATTTTTCTGGGCAGCGACGAAATACGCGCCAAAGAACAGGGTGTGGTTGTTGATGATTTTGGTCATGATGTCGCGATAGGAGTAGGTGGGGTTGGCATTCTTCCAGGGGAAGTAGCCGGTGTCTACCGAGAAGCCACCGCCGTAGGCGACACCATTATTTGTGGCGCCGATGTCGAACGCGGGAATTTTACCTCCGAGACCGTTGGCAAACAATGGGACGAGGTCGATGCCGCCCTCAGGCAAATTCACGTTGGTGCCGACGTTGGTGAGAAAAATGTGGTCGTCGGTGTAACTGGCGACGAACTCGTTAAGCAAGGAGGGAGTGAAGTTGGAAGTGAGGCGAGCAACGAAGCTGGTGGTGGGGCCTGCGAAATTGGTGTTGGTATTGTCGAAGGTGTTGTTGTACTGGCCCCAGAGAGGACCCTGGTTGATGGTGGACCAGGTGTCATGGATGTAGCGGAAGGTGAGGCGCTGGCTGTCGGTGAGATTGTGATCGATGCGGATAAGTTCTTCGCGCCAGGTGGTGGGATAGCTGGGATTCGCGACGTAAGAGGGAAGCGGAGTGCCGGCGGCCTGGCCACTGGCGTAATTGCCGTTTACACCGGACAAATTGTTAGCCTGGGGAATCAAGCTGAGCATGGCGGCGGCGGTGGAGGCGAAAGGTGTCGGCAGGGTGTTATTCAGAAAAGGGGTCCCCGGCAAATTCGGCCGGGAGGGGCAATCGGGAAAAGCGCCGGGATCGAAGGTTGCGCCGGTGTAGACAGGGCAAACGTCGTTGAAATTGCCGGTGCGCTCAGCGTCGGAAGGAACCGCCTGGCTGATGGTGGTGCCGGGCTGAATTTCGTGGCGCCATTCCTGAGACCAGAAGAAGAAGGTTTTCTTTTTGTCGTTGTTATAAACGTGGGGAATATAAACGGGGCCGCCGATGGTGTAGCCCCAATCGTGCTTTTTGTATTCCGGGCGTGGAATGCCCTGGCCGTTGTTTTGCCATTCGTTGGCGTTGAAGAAATCGTTGCGGCCGTAGTAGAAAGCGCTGCCATGAAAGACGCTGGTGCCGGATTTGGTTTCGACTTCAACGGTGCCGGAACCGTTCTTGCCGTACTGCGCTCCATAGTTGGAGGTGAGAACTTTAAATTCGGCGATGGCTTCGATGTTCGGGTAGACGTTCAAGCTGGAGTTGGATCCGTTGTCCATGTTGTCTCCACCGTCGATTTCCCAGTTGTTGTATTCGGTGCGGCCGCCATTGATGCTGTAGAGAACGTTGCCGGCAATGCCGACGGTGCCTTCGTCCTGGCCAGTCTGATTCACCACGCCGGGGGCCAAGCTGACGAGTTGGGTGAAGTTCCGTCCGTTCAATTCGAGTTGCTGGACTTGCTTACCGGTGATAGTGCTGCCGATTTCGGAAGATTGCGTGTCCACCTGGGCGACGTTTTCGCCGGAGACGATCACCTCTTCGGTAACGGTACCGACGCTGAGAACGACATCAACGCGAGCTTTCTGGGCCACATCCAGGACCACGTCCTTGGCCTGATATTTCTGAAATCCTTTTGCGGTGATGCGAATGGTGTATTTTCCAGACGGGAGGCCGGAGGCGACATACACGCCGTCACCATTAGTGACAGTGGTACGGGTGAGATTGCCGCCCGCGCTAGTGATGATGACTTGCGCGCCAATGACGGCAGCGCCGGATGCGTCCGTTACCGTGCCGCTGATGAGGCCGTTGGTTTGGGCGGTGGCCAGGGCTGGGAAGAATAGGAGAGCGAGCAAGGCGAGGCCGGGCAGGAGCGATGCGAGGACAAACTGTTTTGGCGTACAACGATGTCTCTTCACTGTGAGACCTCCACGAAATTGGTGATACGAAAAGATGGAAAAACAGCGGAGGAGAAGCACACGAGTGGCGCAGGCAGGCGCGAAGAAGTCAGCGAACGACCACTCTTCAAAAGTCCCCCGGTCCCCGACTGGACCGCACAGCACCCTAAAACAAGCTATTAAATCGGATTAATAAAGGATTTTACGGTGCGTGTCAAGAGTAAAATAGGTGGATAGGAAAGAATGTGTCCAGGGAAAAACAGCGGCGGGGATTGAATGTGGACGGAGAATTGGCAGAGACTGGGGCTCGATGAGGAAATTATTCAGATGGCTGGGGATCCTGGCGCTGCTTCTTTCGATGGGCGGAGCGTCTTTTTTGTGCGGCGTGGAAGTGAACTTTCGAGAAGTGCGGGCGAGCGCTCAAGCCATAGAACAGGCGAATGACGCGAAGACGTGGTTCGCCAAAGGGCAAAGGGCGCTGCGGGGCGGAGACCTGGACGGGGCGGAAAAATGTTTTCGCGAGGTGCTGGCGAAAGATCCGAATGCGGCGGCGGCTTACGCGAATCTTGGCGTGATCGAGATGCGGCGGAAAGATTGGGATGCGGCGCTGAAAAATTTGCGAGCTGCGGAGAAGCTGGCCCCGAAAATGGCAGGGGTGCGATTGAACATCGGCCTGGTGGAGTTCCGGCGGGGCAAGTATGCGGAGGCGATTGCGCCGCTGGCGTCCGTGGTTCGGGACGAACCGGGATCGGGGCAGGCGCGGTATCTGCTGGGGATGTGCCAGTTGTTTACGGACCGGTTCGCGGAAGCGGCGGCGACGCTGGAGCCGCTCTGGCCGGAGCGTTCGGGGGATGTGATGTATCTCTACGTGCTAGGGATTGCGGCGAGCAAATCGGAAAACAAGGAGATGGACGAGCGAGCGATGAAGCGGATGGTGGAAGTTGGCGAGGATACGCCGGAATTTCACCTGATTATGGGAAAGGCGTTCCTGCAGCACCAGGAGTACGACAAGGGGTTCGCTGAATTGGGGAAGGTGGAAAAGGTGGCGCCGGACTTGCCGTTTTTGCATTTCAATCTGGGGATCGCTTATGAGGAAACGGGGAAGAACGAGTTGGCGGAGCAGGAATTTTTGAAGGATCTGCGGATCGATCCAGATTTGGCGGACGATTACTACCAACTGGGGAAAATTTATGCGCAGGCACAAAGATATACAGACGCGGAGACGGCTTACAAGGAGGTGCTGGAGCGCGATCCGCAGCGGCCGGGGGCGTGGTTTGGGCTGGCGAAGATTTACCAAGCGCAGGGGAAGTATGATGAGGCGCTGCGGACGGTGGGAGAAACGCTGAAGGTGGTGCCAGAGAGCGACAAGGCGCATTATTTGCGCGGGCAATTGCTGCAGAAATTGGGAAAGACGGAAGAGGCGAAGGCGGAATTTGCGGCGGCGAAGAATTTGATGAACGCGGATTTGGATAAGGACCGGGAGCAGTGGGGAGACAGGCAGATGGCTAGTCCGGAGCTGACTAGGGAGAAGAATTAGGAGAGGAGAAAAACTTACCACAGAGGTCGCAGAGGGGCTGCAGAGATAGCGGAGATTGCGCGATCGGAATTACTGAGGCGGGGGTTGCCAGGGGCCGCGAGAGTTTTCGAGTTGGGCGGCTACGGCTAGGAGGAGTTCTTCTTCGTGGGGGCGGGCGATCAGCTGGATGTTGATGGGGAGGCCCTCGGGGGAGCGGCCCATTGGTAAGGAGAGGCCGGGAAGGCCGAGTAGATTGAGCCACTGGCAGAAGCGCATTGTGTCTCGATAATTGTGCGGTTGGCCGGGAAGATAGTTGCCGGCGCTGTGAAGGAATGCGGGTTCGGTAGAGATAGCGGAAAGAAGAATCGGGAAATCGCGAAGCTGGCGAAGAATGGCGGCGCGGAGGAGATCGCGGTCGACGCAGGCTTTCTGGAAGGATTCGAGTGTGATGGGTGGCTCGGCATGGGTGGCTTCGAGATAAGCGCGGAACATCGGGCTCAGCAGAGATTCCTGGCCTTGCGTGGATTGACGGAAAAGATCACCGATCACCCGGCCGAAGAAAAACCACCAGAGATCCAGCGCTGGCTGCAGATTTTCCAGCTTCAGAGGTTCAACGCGAAAATTCAGATCGCAGAGGAGTTGCGCGGCGCGGCGGAGTGTGGACAGAGTTTCCGGCGTCGGGCGGCCGAGCTCGGGATTTTCGAGGATGCCGATGCGGAGATCGCGGAGGTCGGACGGTTTGATAGGGCGGATTGGTACGGGTGCGGAAAGCGCGTCACCGGGATCTGGGCCAGCCATAATTGCAAAGAGTCTGCGGAGATCAGCGACGGTGCGGGCCATTGGTCCCACTGTGCCAAGCCAAGAGAAGGCGCCTGCGCCCGTAGGGAAGTGGCCCGTGCCGGGAATGCGGCCGGGCGTGGGCTTGAGTCCGCAGATGCCGGAGAAGTGAGCGGGGGTGCGGATGGAGCCGCCGCCATCGCTGCCGACTCCGCCCATGGAACAGCCAGAGGCGATGGCCGCGGCTTCGCCACCGCTGGAGCCGCCGGCGGAATAGGCGGGATTCCAGGGATTCGAGGTTTTGCCGGTGAGGCGATTGTCCGTTTCGTAAGCCATTAGGAATTCGGGCGTGTTGGTGTTGCCGAGGAGAATGGCGCCGGCGTTTTCGAGGCGAGAGACGACGGTGGCGTTGGTGTGGGGAACGTAATCCTTGCGGAGGAGAGAGCCGGCGGGGCAGGGCCACCCTGCAACATCGAGAGAGGATTTGATGGTGAGAGGAATTCCCTCGAGGGAGAGGGGAGAATTGCCGGGGGAGAAACGGGATTCGGATTCGCGAGAGCGGGCGAGGGCGGATTCGGCGTCGATGTGGACGAAGGGATTTAGCGTTGGCTGGATTTCGCAGATGCGGGCCAGATGCGCTTCGACGAGTTCGACGGGAGAGATTTCTTTGCGGCGGAATTTTTCGAGAGCTTCGGAGATGGAGAAATAGGGAGGGGCTGGCATGAGTGGAAGAGAGGAAGGTAGCGAGAGGGATTCGATTCGTCAAGGTGGATACGGTAGAAGCGCAGAAAGCGGGTATAAAATCGGTTGACGATGGGGTGGGAGGCCGGGAGAATCGAAGGCGCTGGCGGGTGGGCTTGGCGGGTAAGTTTTTAGTGGGTTTGAGTTGAGATCCTTCGGGACGCAAACGGCGCGTCCCTCAGGATGACATCTGCGGAGTTTGACGAGTGTGCGGGTCGAGAAGGAATATTTCCGAATGAAAAGATGGAAGAGGGCGGTTGGCCGGCAATTGTGGATTGCTGGGGTGGCGTTGGTGTTGCTGCCGGGGTTGGTTGCGTTTGCGGCGCGGCGTGTGAATCGGCGCGGCGAGGAGGGTGCGCAGGAAACGAGGGCGGGCGCGAAGAAATCGCCGGCGGGAGAGGCGCTGCGGCTGAACTCGCTGGGCGTGGCGTACATGAACCAGCAGAAATCGGCGGAGGCGCAGAAATATTTTGAGCAAGCGCTGGCTGCGGATCCGGAGTTTGCGGCGGCGCGGATGAATCTGGGAATTTCTCTGCTGGCGCAGCAGAAGATTGAGCCAGCGAAGGCGGCGCTGGAAGCGGCGGCGGAGAAACTACCGGAGAATCCGTACGCCTGGTACAACCTGGGGCTGGCCTACAAGGATGCGGGTGATAACGCGAAAGCGATCGCGGTGTTTCAACATGTGCAGAAGATTGCGCCGGAAGAGCCGGACGCATTTTATTTCGAAGGATTTCTCTACTCTCAATTGCAGCAATATGACCAGGCGATTCCGGCGTTCGAAAAGGCGCTGAAGATTGCGCCATACCATGCTTCGGCGCAATTCGGTTTGGCGCGGGCGTATCAACGGAAGGGCGATACGGATGCGGCACGCGAGGGGATGCAGCGATTCCAGAAAATTAGTTCGCAGCATTTGGGGACGCCATTCGGGGCGGGTTATGGCGATCAGGGGAAGTTTTCGCTGGCGGAATTTGTGCCGGGTTCGGAAAGAAGCGTGCCAGCGGAGATTGCCGTGCGCTATGAAGTGCAGCCGTTGCAGAAATTCGTGAACGCGACGGAGAAGGACACGGGGGCGGGCAGCAGCGGAGCGTGTTTTCTGGATTTTGATGGAGATGGGAAGGCGGATTTGTTTCTGGTGGGAGCTGGAAGCGAGAAGAGCCGATTGCTGCGGAATGTGGGTGGCGGACGTTTTGAGGATGTCACAGAGAAGGCAGGATTAGCCGGAGTTGGCGCTGGCAGCGGTTGTGCGGCAGGAGATTTTGATAACGACGGGCGAACGGATCTGGCGGTGTGCGAAGCCGATGGCATCAGGCTTTTTCACAACGAGGGAAATGGAAAGTTTGCGGACGTCACGGAGAATGTGGGAATAGCGCGCGAAGCCGGATGCGTGGCGCTGACGTTTGTTGATTATGACCACGATGGGGATCTGGATCTTTATCTGACATCGGACGGGCACGAGGTACGAGCTAAACCGGCGCACAACGTGATGTGGAGGAACAACGGAAATTCCACGTTCACGGATGTTTCGGAGGAAACCGGGCTTGGAATGAAAGGGACGAACGGCGGCGCGATCAGCACGGATTTCAACAATGACCGGGCGATTGATCTGGTGATTGCGGGCGGGGCGAGGGGCGCCGGCGTGTTTCTGAATCCGCGCGAGGGAAAATTCACGGAATTGGCCGGGATCGATTTTACGAAGGAGCATTTGCCGCCGGCGGTGGGCGTGGTGGCGGTGGATTTCAATAAGGATGGGTGGATGGATCTGGCGTTCACGCATGCGGGCGCGCCGGGAATTTCGCTGTGGCGAAATGTGGATGGGAAAACATTGGAGCGCGTGGCGCTGCCGGATTTTGGATGGAAGCGCGGTGCCGGAATCACGTGGCTGGATTTTGACAATGATGGGTGGCTGGATCTGGCGGCGGTGGGCGAAGGCGCGAATGGGGGAGAGATTCGCGTGCTGCGAAACCTGGGAGAAGCGGGCTGGCAGGATGTGACGAAGAATTTGCGCCTGGATGGATTGAAGTTAACCGAACCGCGCACGCTAGCGGTGGCGGATTTGAAGAATGATGGCAGCCCGGATCTGGTTGTGACCCAGGCGAATGGCGAAACGCTGGTACTGGCGAATGTGGGCGCGAATCAGAATCACTGGATGCAGATTGATTTGAAGGCACTGAACGACAACAAGAGCAGCATTGGAACGAAGCTGGAAATTTTTGCGGGCGGGCTTTACCAGAAGTGGGAGATTGCGGGAGCGTCTGGATATTTGGGGCAGAACGCGCCGACGCTGCTGGTGGGGCTGGGAAAGGAGAAGGCGACGGATGTTGTGAGGCTGCTGTGGCCCACCGGCGTGCCGCAGGACGAAGTGAATCTGGCGGCGGAGAAAACGCAGAAAATCGGGGAATTGGACCGGCGGGGAAGTTCGTGTCCGGTTTTGTTTTCGTGGAATGGAACGCAGTATGAATTCATCGCCGACATGATTGGGCCCGGAGTGGTGGGGCACTGGGTGGCGCCGGGAGAGCGCGACGTGCCGGACCCAGATGAGTATCTGAAAGTGCCAGCGAAAAGCGTGCGGGAGAAGGATGGGCGGTTGAGTTTCCGGTTCATGGAGCCGATGGAGGAGACGGTTTATCTGGACCAGGTTCGGCTGCTGGCAGTGGATCATCCGGGAAATGTGGATGTGAATCCGAATGAGCGGTTCGCGAGCGCGCCGCCGTTTCCGGAATTCGGCGTGATTGCGACGAAGGACGCGCGGGTGCCGGCTGGTGCGTGGGACGAGCAGGGGCGCGATGTTTTGCCGCGGCTGGCGAAGCGTGACCGGAAGTACGTGACGGGATTTGAAGAGTTGCCGTTTGCGGGATTCGCGAAATTGCATTGGGTTGAATTGGACCTGGGCGCGTGGGACGCGCAGAAGCCGCTGCGGCTGTTGATGGATGGATACACGGATTATTTCACGGCGACTTCGATGTATGCGGCGAATCAGGCGGGGATTCAGGTGATTGCGCCGTATGTGGAGGCGCAGAACGCGCAAGGGCAGTGGGTGCGCGTGGTGGACGACATGGGATTCCCGGCAGGGCTTGAGCGGACGATGGTTGCGGATTTGACTGGGAAAATTCCAGCGGGGACGAAGCGGATCCGGATCGTGTGCAATCTGAAAATTTATTGGGATGCGGTGCGGATTGATCAAACGCCACCGGTGGAAGGGATTCGGGTAGAAGAAATGCCGCTGGCCACAGCAGCGCTGACGTATCTGGGGTATCCGAAAGAGATTCGGCTGCACCCGGCGAGCGACACGAAGTACTCCTACTCGCGGCGGAGCATGACGGGACCTTACGCGCATGCGGCGGGAAATTACACGCGTTATGGCGATGTCAAACCGCTGCTGAACCGAGTAGACGACAAATTTACGGTGTTTGGATCCGGTGAAGGCGTGAAGCTGGAGTTTGATCCGAGCGGGCTGGGGAAACTTCCCGCCGGTTGGGTGCGCGATTATTTTTTCTACGCAAATGGATTTGAGAAGGATCTGGATTTTTATGCGGCGTATGCGTTCAGCGTGGAACCCCTGCCGATGCACGGGACGGCTTCTTATCCTTACGCGGCGGGGAAAGAGTATCCACAGGATCAAGAGCATCTGGATTACGAGCTGGAGTACAACACGCGGTCGCGATCGGACCGTTTGCCGGGGAATTTGCGGTACGAATATTCCGCACCAAAGTGAAAGGTGGGGCTATGGGGCGCGCGGGTGTGGTCACGATTCGAGACGTGGCAGGAGAGAGCGGATACTCCGCCTCGACAGTTTCGATTGTGTTGAACAAAGCACCACTTTCCCGCTATATCCCGGCCGATACCAAAGGGAAAATCGAGACTGCGGCGAAGCGTTTGGGATATCGGCCGAATCCACTGGCAAGATCCTTGCGGAGCCAGAGGTCCAATATTATCGGCGTGATGGTTTTTGACATTACCGATCCATTTTGCACGCCGATCCTGCGTGGGCTGGAGAATGCGTTGTACCAGGCGAGCTATCTTTCGCTGCTGGCGGACGCGCACAACGAGGAGCACCGGTTTGAGAGTTACCTGGAGATGCTGCTGGACCGGCGAGTGGAGGGGTTGGTGGTGATCGCGAACTGGCTGGTTACGGACATCAAGCTGCTGACGGATCTGACCGAGTGCCAGGTGCCGGTGATCATCGCGGGGCGGAGTTTTGAAAACGATTCGCTGAGCACGGTTTCCGTGGACAATGAAGCGGGCGCGAGCATGGCGCTGGAGCATCTCTACAGACTGGGTCACCGCGACATTGCGTTTTTGCGCGGGCCGAAAGCGCTCTCCAGCAGCGGGCAACGATGGAAGGGAATCCGGGCGTTTGCGCAGAAGGTGGGATTGTCGCTGCCGGCGAAGCGCATTGCGGAGTTGCCGGAATCGCTGGATCCGAATTCGAGTTTTGAAGCTGGGGTGCAGTTGACGACGGAGCTGCTGCGGCAGGGCGAGCCGTTCACGGCGCTGATGGCGTATGATGATGTGACCGCACTGGGCGCGCTGCGGGCGCTGAAGAAAAAGGGGCTGCGGGTGCCGGAGGATTGTTCGGTGATCGGGTTTGACGATGTGGCGCAGGCGAGTTTGTCTGTGCCGTCGTTGACGACGGTGCGGCAGCCGATGGAAGCGATGGGAAGTATAAGCGCGGGGATCGTGCTGGAAGCGATCAAGGCTGTGGATCAGAAAAAGAATGTGCCGGTGGTGAGGAGGAAGATTGCGGCGGAGTTGGTGGTGAGGGAGTCGACGCGTGCGTTGCAGTGAGAAGATGGAAAAGGGAAAAGAGTTGGAAGTGTGGGTGACGTTTTGGTTGAGATCCTTCGAGGAGCGGAAGGCGCTCCTCTCAGGATGACAATTTGCGACGGCTGGTGCGAGCGGCCGATCGTCGTTGTAAAATCGAGGAGGCTCGCATAAAAGCGAGCGCTACATTTTTGGATTTGGGATTGTGGAAATGGTGGGGGCTATTTGGGGGCGGGAGTGAAGGCTTCGGGAGGGTCGAGGTAGGATTGTTGCCAGAAGGCGTCGCGTTTGAGGGAGCCGGCGGAAAGTTTTTGGATGTCGGGGATGATGGCGCCGACGATGCCACCGTCTGCGGCATCGAAAATCACGGCAACCCCTTCTGGCGCGGGATTCGCGGCGGCCGTGTCCTGGACGGCTTTTTGGAATAGAGCGATGCAGTAATTCAGGCGCGCAACGGCGCCGGTGTCCTTGAGATTCTGCCCGACAATTTGAACCGTGTAGAGCTTGATGAGCTTGCCTTTTAGGGGAGCCCAAGCGCCGGGAAACTGGCTGTTTTCCTCGCGCTCCAAGCGGAATCCGGGAAATTTTTCCTCGAGAGTCGAGGCGTGGGTTTCCTGGCGTTCCGCAACGCGCTGCGGCAGATCCACGGAATCGGCGCGGAGATAACCGCGGGAATCTCCGGAAATCGTGACGTGAATCCAAGCGCCATCGACATCGAGAAATTCGAATTCGTCATGCAGGACGGCCTGGAAAAGAAGGCGGGAAGTTTCGGCGGGCCTGGAGTAGACGGGCGTGCCGGATTTTTTCACGATGACGAGATTTTGTGGATGGGCCTGGGTGCTCTTGATGTCCTGCAAATTCTTAAGCTGATCTGTGAGTTGCTTGACGCGGCGTTCGGCGGCGACTCGTTCATTGCGAAGTGTGGAGACCTCGTCCGGGGGTTGATTGGACTTGGCGAGCGGGGCAGCCATGGTGGCTTCGGAGCGCACAGAGGAAAGGTCCAGTTTGGGTGCAGGAGCCTGGAGGGCGGAGCCGGCGGCTGGGTGCGCAACGGGCTTACCGGTGAATTTTTCCTCAAGGCGATCGAGGAAATCGAGTTCGAGACGGCCGTTGGAGGGAAGCACCTGGTAGCCGGACTTGGTGACGTCGCGGTCGGCGTACCATGCGGTGATTTTCGCGGAAAGGCGCACGATGGTGGTGTTGTTCTCGCCAGGAAGCAGATCGATGGTGAACTGATAGTAGCCGCGTTCATAGCGGTCGAGGGGTTTATCGCCCTGAGCGACGAAACCATCGAGAGTGGGGAGTTTTTGGCCGGAGTAGGCTTGCATTTCCTTCAGCGCCTGCTCGACCTCGATGCGTGGCTTGGCAAAATTCCGAGCATAGGGAACTGCCTGGGAAGCAGCGCGTGGGACACAAAGGAGTAGAAGCGGAAGCGCCGAGGCGAGGATGAGCAAGCGAGAAGAGGGAATCCTCAAGGCAACGGCTCCATTTCCTCTTCGGGAAGCCAACCGCGCTGGCCGTCGGGAGTTTCGATTCCGAGCCAGTGAGGCGTAACGATGAGAACGAGGACGCTGGCTTTGCCGGGCATGGAGCGGACTGTGGCGGCGGAACGGAAGGGCGCAGCCTTTAGATCAGCGCCTGGAGTTTTCACCTGACGCTCGAGTTCATGATGCAGGGTGTCTACTTGCTGCTGAAGATCTTTGGCGGCGGATTGCGCATTGCTCAGGCGGGAGGTTTCGTCCTGGCTCTGGCGCGTGAACGATTCGCTGACGAGCTTGGCGCTTAACTCGCGGCGCCGCGCATCCGCGGCTTCCATGGCGGCTTCCTGTTGCGCTTCGAGTCGATCTTTGATTTCGGTGAGCTCGCTCTTCTCCACGGTGCCATCGGAAGGGTGAACGGTCCGGCGGGAATTTTCGACATAAACGGCGTCCACTTTTACTCGAGTACGATTTGCATCCACGGGAGTGATTACATAGCGGACGGCGATGGTGCCTTGGTCTCCCGTGTCCGCGAAGTGACGAGGAGCGATAGTGTTTTTGCGAATCTTGTAAAAGACCTCCCCGGGGGCGTTCCAGGGATCAAAGAGCGGGGTGGAGGAGACGGCTTCGGCTTCGGTAAGGACCGGGGTTTTATCGAACATGAGCGTGCCGTGGATGATCTGATCGTTGACGACTGCAATGACAGCTTGGCGGACTTCGTCGAAGGAAGAGGGGAACTCGCGGATCACGCCGGGAGTGGTGAGGTTATCTTTAGCGGCGAATGCACGCACTGGCGCGAATAAGGCAAGAAGCACCGAGGCGGCGAACACCATTTTGGTTTTTGTCCACATGAAGTCGAGCGGGGCCCGATACTTTGTTAACTCCTCCGAGGCATGTATGTCAAATAGTCGCAGAGATGGGAAGCGAAGAAGCAATGAAGTGACGAAGCAAAAAAGCGGAAAGGCGAGCAGGTACTATGACCTAAAGGGAAATTAGTTTTCGATGGATGAAAGAAATTGCTTGCATTCATTTGAGCGGAGGGGGTAGTATCCACCCCGGTTCAGGGACTGAAGATTGTGCCAGCCTCTTTTGACGGAGAGGCGCGGCGCGAAATTCGGTGGTTAGTGTGGAGCGCATCGGACAGACAGCGGTGAATGGCTTTCGGGGTCAGCCATCGTTGCGTGCTGTCTGAACCCACGCGTACTACTTTCCCTACACCCAATTTGACGCTACTCAAAGCGCGTTGTCTGCTCAGCGTTGCGCCGACGTACATGAGGAGGCAGTATGGATGTATGGGGTAACAGGGTGAGAGGGAGCCGTTTCCGTCCTGGAGCGACTCTTTGGGGTTCGTTAGCACTTCTTCTAATTCTATTATTCAGCTGCAGTTCAGCGAGTGCGATTCCAGCTTTTGCAAGAAAGTATGGACTGCCGTGCTCGTCTTGCCATGAGGCCTGGCCGAAGTTGAGCCCGTTTGGCCAGCAGTTCAAAGACAACGGATATCAACTGGGGAACGACAAAGATGCGCCGATTTTCCAGAGCCCGGCATACTGGCCGATTGCGTTGCGCATAACTCCAAACTGGCACATGGAACGGAATCAGAACACGATTGTGGATGGCCCTCCAGGATCGGAGACTTCGGCGCTTGCCACGGTCACAACATCCGGGTTCGACTACACCGGGATGGATATATTGACAGCCGGAACGCTGGCGAAGAACTTCAGCTTCTTGCTGGTTCCCTCGGCAGATGAAACAGGCGCGTTCCACATTGAGTCGGCCAACGTAAGGTTCGACAACATTCTTGGTTCGAGCTGGTTTAACGTCAAATTTGGAAAATTCGAACTCGACAACCTGCTGTCTGAAAAGCGAATCCTGACGCTTTCCGCCAACGGCGGCTACTACCAGAACTATCACTTTCAGCCATGGTTATCGGTGGGAAACATCTCGCCTGCTTATGTATTTGGTTTAGGCGACAACCAATTGGGTATCGAGTGGATGGGCCATTCGAAGAATGACCGTACGCGCGTATCCGCTTCGCTGCTGCAAGGCACGGATGGTAATCCTGATTTCCAGTCCGGGATCGGAACTGCGGCTGGCCGTGCGTATGAGGCCTATTTTGCAGCGAGCCAGGCGTTTGAAATTAAAGGCGCGGGGCTACAAAGGGTTGGCGGCTTCGCTTACCTTGGCCGTTCGCCTACCTATCCGGAGTTCACACAGGACGGAGCAGGCATCTACGGCACAGGGATCGGGAACGAGCCGTATTACCGCGCCGGGTTCATCGGCATGTGGTACTACAAGAAATTGGACGTGACCACGATGTATTTCTATGGTCACGACAACGTTTATCTAGCCACCGGGACGCCCTCGAATCTTGGGGCGGAGGGGCTGCCACTGGGAGCGCACGCTCCCACATGGAACGGAGGATTGTTTGAGACCCATTACACCGTCAGTCCGCAGTTGATTCTTATCAACCGCTACGAACTGATCCGCATGCACACGCAGACGCTCGACACAAATCCAAGCGACCTGGGTAACGTGGATGCCCTGACATTCGGCTTCCGCTACTACCCGTTCATCAACAGCCGCGCGGGACTCGCGTTTCACAACGAGTACTCGATTGTCTGGAACCGCAAAGTCGAAGCCTCACCCACAACCGGATTGCCCATTGACCTGACCAGCAGCAGCCTGTTTTTCGGCGTTGACTTTGCGTTCTAAGGGAGAGTGATCATGCGAAACATTCTTTCAACGAAGTTTTGCTTGTTTGTTGCCTCAGCGCTCATTCTTCCCGCCGTTGCTTTTGGCCAACTGGGAGACCAGGGCCCGGCGGTGAAACCCGCGAAGACCATGGAATCGCATGTCGCGGGCGTGACCGGGGAATCCGCGCCAGGACGGCAACTCTATTTCCGCTATTGCTGGGGATGCCATGGCCCGCACGGGGACGGGGATGGAGAAAACGCGCCTTACGTGACACCGCAGCCGCGCAACTTCGTGGCCGCGGTATTCAAATGCCGCTCGACGCCGACAGGAACATTGCCGACGGATGAGGATCTTTACAACAGCCTGAAGCGCGGCTTCAACTTCACCAACATGCCCAGCTGGCTGGCGCTGACCGTTCAAGAGCGCGCGAACCTGGTGGCGTTCCTCAAGACATTTTCTGCGCGCTGGGTGACGGAAAAGCCCGGGACACCGATTCAGGTGCCGGCCGAGCCGGCGCTGACGATTGGCAGCATCAAGCATGGAGGCGAGCTTTTCCAGAAGCTGGAATGCTGGAAGTGCCACGGGCAGGAGGGGCGCGGCGACGGACCATCGGCCTCGACCCTGACGGACAGCAATGACCAGCCGATCCGGCCATACAACTTCACGGCGGACAACCGCTCCAAGTGCGGGAGCACGAATCGCGACCTGTACAAGATTTTCATGACCGGCCTGGATGGCACGCCAATGCCGTCGTTCGCAGACGTGGTGAAGCCGGAAGACGCATGGGATCTGGTGCACTATTTGCGGACACTTCAATACAACAATCCCAGTCCGGAACTGACCCTGTGGGAAAGCACGCCCGAAGGCAAAGAGATCGTGGCGGCAAAGCGCGTGCAGCAAACCAGCACGGGCTCCGGATTCAAACCGTAATTAGCAGTACAAAATTTCAGGAGGGTTAGCGAAATGCAATGGAAGCATGTGGTCCTCACGGGAGCGACGATGCTGGCGGCAGCAACGCTGGCGATTGCCAATCCCAATCCAAATCCAGCGGGCGGCACGGTGAGCGGCAAGGTGACGTATGAAGGAACACCGGCCAAGATGAAACAGATCGATATGTCGAAGGAGCCGTCCTGCGCCAAGATGTACACAACGCCGCCAACAGTCGAGTCGGTCGTGACCGGACCAGGAAACATCCTGGAGGACGTGGTGGTATTCGTCTCGGCAGGAGCGCCGGACGATGCGGCGCCGTCAACCGCGGCGGTGTTTACGCAGAAGGGCTGCCGCTATATACCGCATGTGCTGGCCTTTCAGGTGAACCAGGAACTGAAAATCGTGAACGAGGATCAGACTTCGCACAACATTCATCCGATGCCGAAATTGAACCGGGAGTGGAACAAGTCGCAGCCGCCGGGAACGCCCCCGATCATCGAGAAGTACGACAAGGCGGAATTTATTCCAGTTAAGTGCAACGTGCACCCCTGGATGCACGGGAACTTCGCCGTGCTGAAGAATTCGCACTACGCGGTGACCGGCGAAGGAGGTTCATTTTCGCTGGCAAATCTGCCTCCAGGAAAATATACGATCACGGCTTGGCAGGAATCCTATGGGGATCAATCCCAGGAAGTGACCATCACGGGCAGCGAAACGAAAACCGTCAATTTCGTGTTTAAGGCCAAGCCCTACTGAAATAGGGCTTGGCAGGTTCGTCTCCAATCGACAAGCGGTATCAGGCATGTGCCACCCAATGTGCAGGATAGCCCTGGAAACGGGCGAAAGTGGGGGACGATGGGCAAGTTTTTTGCCGTAACTATAGTTGTGATCGCAATTCTGTCGGCGATTCCGATTGTGATGCACACGTGGGCACCCCCACCGGACATCTCCACACACGGCCACCTGATTGACGAACAGATGGCCGAGACGATGGCGGAGGCGGGGATCTCTTTCCTCGCCGCGCAGTTTCTGCTGGCGCTGTTCGTCTGGCAATTCTCCAACCGCGGCACAGAATCGAAGCTCAAGAAATTTCCTGGCGGTGCAAAGGCTCTGGTGATTGCCGCGCTGCTGGTGGTGGGCGTGGAAGTCCTGGCGCTGGGGGTGTTCGGCGTAAAGGCCTGGGCCGGGGTATACCTCACTCCTCCCGCGGCGGATGCCATGACGATTCAGGCGCAAGCCGGGCAGTTTGCGTTTTATTTCCGCTATCCGGGGGTCGACGGCAAGTTTGGAACCATTCATCCGGAAATAATTAATGAGGGGAATCAGAATTTGTTTGGACTGGACCCCGAGCATGATGTGGCATCCCGAGACGACATCGTGGCGGCCGAGCTGGCGATTCCAGTGAACAAGGAAGTTCACCTGCTGATGCACGCGAAGGACGTAGGTCATTCCTTTTTCGTGCGGGAGTTGCGGGTGCAGCAGGATTTTGTTCCCGGACTGGATGTTTCGCTGCATTTCACGGCGACGAAGATCGGGAAGTATGAAATCGTTTGCACGCAGTTGTGCGGGCTAGGCCACTACAACATGAAGGCGTACCTGGAAGTAATGTCGCAGCAGGATTTCGATGAATGGATGAAAAAGCAGGTTGCCGCGCAATAAGGGACAGGCGGAAAAATCAAGGTACGGCTCGAACGGTGAGTTTCAACATTCGGTGAGGTGAGCAAATGCACGAAGTATCATCAGCGCCAGCGGTGCACCACGGTCCTCCGACGTCCTTTATTCGGAAGCACGTCTTCAGCCTCGACCACAAGGTGATCGGGAAGCAGTACTACGCGCTGGCGCTGGTCGCGGCGTTAGTCGGCATGGGGCTTTCCTGGCTGATGCGCATCCATCTGGGGTGGAACAACGCGGCGATTCCAGGATTGCAGATACTGTCTGCTAATGGAGCGCCGGGCGGAGTGATGACGCCGGAATATTACCTGCAGTTAATGACCATGCATGGAACGATCATGGTCTTTTTTGTGCTCACGACGGCACCATTCGCCGCGTTTGGGAATTATTTCCTGCCGATTCAGGTGGGAGCGGAGGACATGCCGTTCCCGCGGTTCAACATGATGTCGTTCTGGGTAACGTTCGTGGCGTTTCTGGTTCTGGTTTCTTCCTTTTTTGTGGGAGACGGACCGACACTGGGAGGCTGGACGCAATATGCGCCTCTGAATTCGATCGGAACGGCTTCGGGTCCTGGGCAAGGGCTGGGCGTGGTGCTGTGGATGACTTCGATCGCGCTGTTTTGCGTCGGCCAGTTACTGGGATCGTTGAATTTTATCAGCACTACCCTGGATCTTCGAGTCAAGGGAATGAGCCTGATGCGGCTGCCGCTGAGCGCCTGGGCGTGGTTCATTACCTCTTGCATGGGTTTAACGGCGTTTTCCGTGCTGATGCCCGCGTGCATTCTGGTGATCCTGGATCACGTGGCGGGAACGAGCTTTTTTGTGCCGTCAGGCCTGGTGCTGAACGATCAGCTTATACCTCATTCAGGCGGTTCGACATTGTTGTGGCAGCACTTATTCTGGTTCTTCGGACATCCTGAGGTTTACATCGCGATCGTCCCAGGGATTGGAATCGTTTCCCATATTTTGATTGCAAATATGCGCAAGCAGATGCTCAGCCAGCGAGTGCTGATCTACTGCATGGGAGCGCTCGCGGTACTCAGCTATATGGTGTATGGCCACCACATGTTTGTAAGCGGGATGAACCCGGTCTCGTCGCTGGCATTTTCATTCCCAACGCTGGTGATTACGATCCCGGCCACCATCACGGTTTTGATCTGGGTGTTCAGCTTGTATGGCTCGCGGTTGCGGATCAACTCCGCGTCTTTATTTGCGCTGGGATTTATCTCGATGTTCGTCAGCGGCGGGGTCAGCGGATTCTTTCTGGCGCAGCCCTCCATCGACATCATGCTGCACGCGACCTATTTCGTGGTGGGGCATTTCCACATGGTGATGGGAGTGGCGGCGATGTTCGGAATCTTCGCGGGAACGTATTTCTGGTTTCCCAAGATGAGCGGACGCATGATGAACGAAACGTTGGGTAAGGTTCATTTCTGGATGAGCTTCGTGGGTGCCTACTGCATCTTCATGCCATTTCATTATCTGGGAATAGTAGGCAATGTTCGGCGCTACGCGACGTTTACAGACGATTACCTGCAGCCGCTGATTCCGGTGCATCGCTTGATCACCATTGCCGCGCTTTTTACAGGTTTCGCGCAGTTGATTTTTGTCTACAACCTGATTCATAGCCGGTTCTGGGGCAAGCCGGCGACCGATAATCCGTGGGAAGCTACGTCTCTGGAATGGAGTACGGCGACGCCTCCTCCTTGGGACAACTTTGGAGGCAAGCACCCGGTGGTATATCACGATCCGTATCAATACGGAGTGCAGAGCTCGGTTGGTGACTACGTGATGCAGACTTCAGCGGAGCAGGTTCAAACGGAGCATGACGAGAAGTAGGGCACTGATTGGTGCGCAGGGCCAGGCTTTGAGGAAGAGGGAGTTTAAGGGCTTATGGCAACGACAGTTCATGAACCGCCGCAATTGGACCCGCGTGGCGTTCCCGGCCATGGTCGTACCGGAAACAATGGCGGCGGAAATTTTGTGCTCGCGGGCGGTGATCCGCGGCTGGGGCAGGAGTATGCACCGCCGCCTTCGTCGACTGCCATTTGGGTAGTGCTGTTCGCGATTTCGATGATGTTTGCCGCTTTCACCAGCGCTTTGGTGGTTCGCAAAGGCTCTGCCCCGGACTGGCGGACATTCAAATTGCCGTCGATTCTTTTCGTCAACACGCTGGTGCTGTTGGCCAGCAGCATCACGCTGGAAGTTTCCCGGCGGCAAATTGCCGGATTTATGGGCGGTTTGCGGGAGCAATCGGAGAAGCCGACGCGCTGGCTGTATGTCACATTAATGCTCGGATTGCTTTTTGTGGCGGGACAGTACGTTGCATGGGCGGAATTGCGAACACAGGGGCTTTATCTGGCCACCAATCCCAGCAGCTCTTTTTTCTATGTGCTGACGGTGACTCACGCGTTGCACGTGCTCGGAGGACTCGCCGGACTTGGCTATGTGATACGGAAACTGGGTACGGCAAGGCTGAGGCGGAGCACGCTGGATGCAGCGGCACGCTACTGGCATTTCATGGATCTTCTTTGGGTGTACCTGCTCGTGCTGCTGTGGGCGAAACTTTAGAAGCATCGACGGATTAGGAGGCACCGTGAGCCAAGCGGATTCGACGTTGGAAGGCCACTCGACAGGCTTGATGGTAGGACCGGCGTTTTCGATTCCTACAAAAAAGCTGGCGATGTGGCTTTTCATTATCGCGGACACCATGACGTTTGCCGCATGCCTGGTGGCCTATGGTTTTTTGCGGAATGGATCGGTGAACTGGCCCAGGCCATTTCACAGCATCACGAATGTGGCATTAATGACGTTCATCCTGTTGACCAGCAGCCTGACGATGCTGCTGGGCTCGCGAGCCGCGCGGGAGGGGAATCGCGGTGGCGCGTTTCGGTGGACGATGCTGACTGCAGTGGGCGGCATCTTGTTTGCCTTGCTGCATATTCGCGAATGGATGGGGCTGGTAAATGAAGGGATGACGCTGTTCAAGAATCCGTGGGGCAACCCGCTGTTCGGGGCGGCATTTTTCAGTGTTACGGGCTTGCATCTTACACACGTTACGGGCGGGATCATCGCGCTGCTGGTTGTGGGTCTGCGGTACAAGGGCGGCCGCTACAATGCGGATGATATCGAGGTTCTGGGCCTGTACTGGCACTTCGTGGACCTAGTATGGATGTTCGTCGTGCCGTTGGTCTACTTGTTGAATCTGGCGCACTAAAAAATTCGAAAACACATGAGCATCACGCGGAGGAAGGGCCTATGACGACGGCAGAAGCGAGCAAGAGCGGGGGAGTGGGCAAGGATCTGATTATCTACGTCTGCCTGTTGGCGTTGGCCGGATTCCAGTTCCTGATCGCATTTCAGAATATAGACACGGGACAAATGCTGGTGCGGATGCTGGCGGTGGCGTTCGTAGAAGCCGGATTGGCCGTGATGTTTTTCATGCACCTCGGGTCGGAGAAGCGGGGATTCGCAATCTTCGTGGTGGCGATAACGATTTTTGTCCTGCTGGCGATGCAGTTTGGCTGGACGGACAGCACGCGCATGGTGGTGGGCGCGCCTTTTTCGAAGTAAGGTAGAGAGGATAACGCTAGGGGAGCCGTTAGAAGGTTAAGATGTTTACCGGAAAAATGATGGCCAGAATGAAGCTCCTGAGTGGGGTGGTGCTGTTGGGACTCGCGATGCTCGTAGTATCGCGGCCGGTCGCAGCCCAAGGTTGCGCGCTCTGCTATACCCAGGCGGCATCCTCCGGCTCCCGAATGATTGCCGCGTTGAAGAGTGGGATTCTGATTCTTGTGGTTCCACCGACACTGCTTTCCGTCGCCATGATTTTTGTACTATACCGCAAACGTAACCAGGTTCGAGCGGACGAGGGTGCCCTCAAATCTGAGAGCTGGTAGCCAGAGCGAGTGAACCGCCCCAACAAATGATTTAGGGGTTTTCTATTTCTGGTTTTGGATGAATGAGAGTCTTCCCGCAAGGCCTTCCCATCTTGTGCGTCGCGGCCTTATTGCATTGCGCGGGAGCCTGTGCGCAAACTCAGGCGCCTGCGGCTCCGCCGAGGTTCCACCATGCGCCGCGCAGACTCCCGTTGACACAGTTTTATGAGACGCCGGATCCGTTGCCACCCGGGAAACCTGGATCGCTAATCCGATTTGAGCAGGCGTATGACTACCACTTGTCGTATGAGGCTGAAAAATATCGAATTTTGTACCATTCGCTTTCGCCGCAGGGTAAGGATGTAGCGGCGACCGGTGTGGTGCTGGTGCCAGACGGAAGGCCGCCGAAAGGAGGCTGGCCGATAATTGCGTGGGCTCACGATTTCATGGGCACGGCACGGCAGTGCGCTCCGTCGCTTTCGAGAAACTTGAACGAGGGGCCGCTAATTTCGATGTACGCGAGCATCGGATACGCGGTAGTGGCTACGGATTATGCGGGTCTGGGGACGGGATCCCTGTACGCTGCCATGGACACACGATCCAATGCCCAAGACGTGGTGAATGCGATTTCAGCGGCACGGGCTGCCTTGCCGGAGCTTGGAACGAACTGGGTGGTGGTGGGCTATTCGCAGGGAGCGAATGTAGCAATAGGCGTGGCGGAGGCTCTGGGCGAAACAGGAGCCGCGGGGTACCTGGGTGCGATTGGCATGGCGGGAGTTGCAGAGCCAAAAGAGATGTTTGAGCATTTCGCCAGTGGACCCGACTATTTCTTACTGGTGGCATTGGCCGGGGGAATCCAGACGGTTTTTCCCGAATTTCGCCTGGAGGAGATGCTGACCGAAAGGGGGATGCAGGCTTACAAGTCCAAGGAGACAGACTGCGGTGGCAGGGTAGGTTCCTCGGCAACGGCGGAGGAACTGCTGCGTTCGGGCTGGGAGAGTAAGCCGATTGTTAAAGAATTTTTCGCCCGGAACACGATCGGCGGCCGACGGGTGGCGGCACCGCTATTGGTAATCAGCGGGGAAGCCGATCCTATGGTGCCGTCCGCATTGACTGCGAGGGTGGTTGCGCAGCTATGCGAGCAGAAGGATCGACTTATGTTTGTAAAATACCCTGGCTCGAACGCAAGCGAGGTGCTGAGCAACTCGCTTAGTGAGCAAATCAGCTGGATCCGGGCGCGATTTTCGGGGCTTCCGGCGCCCAGCAACTGCCCGTAGCCCGAGACTACGGCAGGGAATAGTGCGGCCCGGGGACGCCCATCAGAATAATTGCTACTAGCGGGCGAAACTCCCTGGTACGCGTTGACTTGCCGCTTCGCGCCTCATAGCATACAGCTCGATGAAGGGACCTCCGAAGAAATACCATATGCCGCACCCGGAGCCGCTGGACGCGCTGCAGCACGCGCGATCAGGCGGCATTGCCACATTCATGCGGCTGCCGCATATCAGCGATCCAGAGGAACTGGATATCGCGCTGGTGGGAGTGCCGTTCGATGGGGGGACGACGTACCGCCCGGGGCCGCGATTTGGGCCGCGGGCTGTGCGGGAGCAATCGGTGTTGATCCGGCCGTGGAATCCGGAGCTGCAGCTGAATCCGTTTGCAAAATACCGGATCGCGGATTATGGGGATCTGAGCGTTAATCCGCTTTCGATTCAGGATACGTTTCAGCGGGTTGAACAGCAGATGGAGCCGCTGCTGAAGCCAGGGACGCGATGCGCCGCAGTGGGCGGGGACCACTCGTTGAGTTTGCCGCTGCTGCGTGCGACGGCAAAGAAATATGGTCCGCTGGCAGTGATCCAGTTCGACGCGCACAACGATCTTTGGGACGAATATTTTGGAAGCAAACTTTCACACGGGACGCCATTCCGGCGGGCAATCGAGGAAGGCTTGATCCGGGAGCAAAGTTTCTTGCAGGTGGGGCTGCGCGGGCAGGTTTACAGCTCTGGCGATTTCGATTTTGCGCGAGAACGCAAGATCGAGATGATCACGGCAGAGGAGTTTCACGCGAAGGGGATGAAGCTCTACCGTGAGAAGCTGCAGGCGTTTCACGGCAAGCCGGTTTACATCACGCTGGATATTGATTGCGTGGACCCTGCCTTTGCTCCGGGAACCGGAACGCCGCAGGTGGGCGGCTTCAGCAGCGCGCAGATGCTGGAGCTGGTGCGCGGGCTGCGCGGATTGAAAATTGTTGGATGCGACCTGGTGGAAGTTTCTCCACCGTACGACAACGGATCGATTACTTCCTTGCTGGCAGCAAACCTCCTCTATGAACTTCTGTGCGTGCTCTGAATGACGCAACTCGCCCGTAGGCTTGGCCTGTGGAATTATTTTGCGTTGGGATTTGGTGCGATGATCGGCACGGGCTGGGTCATCCTGATGGACGACTGGCTGGACCGGGGCGGGCCATTGGGGGCGATGCTGGGCTTTCTGATCGGCGGAATCCTGCTGCTGCCGATCGGGTATGTGTACGGGCAATGGGTGCGGCGGCTGCCGGATGCCGCGGGCGAAGCGGCATACACGGCGCAGGTGTTTCCTCCATTTGTGAGTTATGTGACGGGCTGGATGATGCTGCTGGCGTATTACATCGTGTGTCCGTGGGAGGCGGTGGCGGTGGGCAAGCTGGCGGGTTACATTTTTCCGCAGCTAAATACGATGGAATTATATCGCGTGGCCGGGCAACCAGTGTTTTTGCCACGGCTGTTGTTTGGGGTTGGTGTTACCGCGTTTCTGGCGTGGCTGAATTATCGGGGGATTCGGGCGAGCGCGGTATTTCAGACATGGGCGACGAGCGCGGTGCTGGGCGTGTTTCTGCTGCTGGTGCTGGTGAGCGCGCATGGCGGGTCGGCTATGAATTTTCACCCGGTGTTCAGCCACACACCGATGGTTTCGATTTTGCTGACGCTGCAGATTGTTCCTTATTTTGTGACCGGATTTGAATCCGTGCCAAAGGTGGCGGAGGAGGCGCATTCGGGCTTTCCGCCGGGGGATTTTTTCAAGGCGATTGCGATGGCGCTGCTGGTGGGCTCGGGCTTTTATGTGCTGGCGATCGGGGCGGTTTCCTATATTGCGCCGTGGCAGGGGCTGGTGGGGAAGCGGTTCGCAACGGCCATTGCGTTTGAGCAGGCGACGCGTTCTGTGTTGCTGGTGCGGGTGATCCTGGGGATTTCGCTGGTGGCGCTGCTCCAGGTGTTCAACGGAAATTTTGTGGCTTCGACGCGGCTGCTGTTTGCGTTTGGCAGGCGGGGGACGGTGCCGCGCGTTTTTGCGAAGACGCATCCGGTGAATCTGACGCCGTGGGTGGCGATCGCTGGGGTGGCGGGGGCGACGCTGGTGGGGCTGCTGCTGGGGGATTCGTTGCTGGTGCCGGTGACGGAAGTGGGGGCGATGGCGTCGGCGCTGGGATGGTTTGCGGCCTGCATTTCGTTTTTTCTGGTGGAGACGCGGGTGGGATTGCGGGCGATTGCGGCGGTGGGAATGATTGTCGCGGTTTTGCTGGTTCTGATGAAACTGGTGCCGCAGGTGCCTGGCCATTTCAGTGGAGCGGAATGGATGGCGCTGGGCGTGTGGCTGGCAATTGGATTGCTGCTGCACCGGCGTGCCGAGAAAGTGAGTTGAAGGGCGTCGTGTATACTTTCGAAGGCGCGGTGGACGCGCCACAAAACAGATGATTCCTTATCTACACTTGGGGCCGCTGGAGTTGCCGACTTTCGGGTTGATGGTGGCGCTGGCGTTGATCGCCTCGGCTTACGTGCTGCAGGCGGATTTTGACCGGCGGGGGATGAACGCTGACGCGTTCACGATGATCACCGTCGCTGGATTGGCGGGGATTTTTGGGGCGAAGTTGTACCACCTGTTGGAGCCCGCAAATCGACCAGAGTTTTTCGCCCACCCCATGTCCTTATTATTTAGCCGTTATGGATTCGCGTGGTTCGGCGGATTTTTGGGCGGGTTCGGGGCCATGGTGTTGATGGGATGGCGGGCGCGACTGCGAATTTGGGAATTTCTGGATTCGTGTTCACCGGCAGCTTCGATTGGCTATGCAATTGGGCGAATGGGTTGCTTTCTTTCGGGGGACGGCGATTATGGGAAGCCGACGTCCTTGCCTTGGGGGATGAGTTTTCCGAATGGGGTTGTGCCGACGACGGAACACGTTCATCCGACGCCGCTCTATGAATTGATTGTTTGGTGCGCGATCGGGTGGCTGCTCTGGAGGCTGGGAGCCAGTGCTTTGAAGAGGAATCTACGGCCGATGGGAGAGATTTTTTGCTACTACCTGATACTGACGGGAATTGCGCGGTTTCTGGTGGAGATTATTCGGATTAATCCGCCGTGGATTTGGGGGCTTTCCAACGCGCAGGTGGCGAGTGTGGTTTCGGTTATGGGTGGGCTGGTGCTGCTGGTGGTTCGGAAGCGCGATGGGGTTGTGGAGACGTAGAGGGCGGTCGTGTAGGGGTAATTGTGGCGGTTTGGGCCTCGTAAGCCAAAAGCAGGTCCCTCGCCCCGCAAAAGGCGCGGGATTCGGGATGACAGGTTTGAGTTGGGGCGCACTAAAGCGAAAAGCAGGCCCCTCACCCCGCAAACCACGCGGGGTTCGGGATGACAGTTTTGTTGCGAGGGGCGACTTACTAGTGGCGAGCTGACTTCCAGGCGACTTTGTAGTAGCGGCGCTTGTTTTGGACACGTTCTGAACTGTTGAACAGCGAGAAAAGCGAATACACCAACCACTTGCGAAGGATGCGCGCGCGATCCAGATGGTAGATGGCCCGGGCGTGGGCAGGGCCATAGAATTTTTGCAGGTAGAGATATTTGCTTTCGTAGAAACGCGCGACGGAAGATTTCGAGCCCGATTTGCCGCCGATATGAATGATGGTGGCATCGGGAACCACGAAACAGGACACGCCGAGGTTGAATAGGGTATGGGAGAGAGCCGTATCTTCATAGAAGAGGAAGAAATCTTCATCGAATAATTTCTGCGCGGGCAGGGCGGAGCGCCGCATCAGAAAGAAAGCGCCCATCACGCCTTCCACCTTGACGGGCTCCGCTGCCATCGCAATTTCGCGTTTCGCGGACCTGGCGCGATGCTTCGCGTACCACTGGAAATATTGAGAGATGAGTGCGGCTTGGAAGACCATGCCCTGGTCGCGGCCGTCTTCATAGAAGATTCTTGGAGCGCAGAGCCCGGCGTTGGGATGCTCTTCCATGAAATGCCAGAGGGAAATCAGGGCCTCGGGATTCAGGGTGACGTCGGTGTTGGTTACGCAGATGTAGGTGCTGTTGGTGGCGGCGACGGCGCGGTTGATGGCGCGGCCGTAGCCGAGATTTTCGCCGAATTGGAGGTAGTGGATTTCCTCATGCGAGCGGAGGAAATCCTGGGAACCGTCGTTGGAAGCGTTGTCCACGACGGTGAAGGAGAAGGTGAACGGGACATCCAGGGTGCTGAAGAAGGTGGTTAATTGCTCGGTGCATTGCAGGGTGTTGTAGCTGACGGTCAGGAAGGCGATGTCTACCGGGGTGGTGGGAATTTCTTTGGCGGAGTTGTAAGGCCCGGAAGTCACGTTGAAAAATGTAGCACAGTTGGGAAGGCGCAGTTGAAGGGGCTCGGAATGTTGGCCGGATGGAAGCCTGCGCTACTGGGAGCGGAAGGCTGCATATCTACGATTCGGGAAGATTGCGACCGGGACGGGTGCACAGGCTAAAGCCCGTGCTACTGAGTGGCCGATCTGAAGTTCGGCCACTACATTTTGGGCGGAGAGTTTTTGTCGACTGCCACTTCGTTCAGGTGAGGAACGTACGCATGGTTGGTTGGAGGATTTGAGCCGATTAGAATCACGGCTTGCGGTCGTTGGGATAGCCTTGTTCAATTTCCGCCAGCATCTGGTCGATGTCGGCAGTAGGGAATTCAAACCTGGCGGCGGCCCGAAGGGCTTCCAGTTTTTTGCTGACTTCGCCGAGGAGTTCTTCTCGCTTCGCCGCACGGAGAGCTTGGCGTACCCATTCCGCGACAGACATGTGCTGTGAGCGGGCAATTCGCTGGATATCGCGGTACTCAGAATCCGGAAGCAGGACTTGGAGGCGTTTAGTCATGACATGAGTTCAATTGATTCTTGTTTATGAGTCAATTGGAAATCTACCGGCCCGCTTCAGAAAGCGGGCCCTACAATTTATTCGCGCATCGGGGAGTTTAGTCGAGCATTTGGCGGAGGACGTATTGGAGGATGCCGCCGTGCTGGTAGTAGGAGACTTCTTCGGGAGTGTCCACGCGGGCGAGGGCGGTGAAGGATTTCACGGTGCCATCGGGAGCTTTGGCTTTTACGGTGAGTTGCTTGCGCGGAGTGAGAGAAGCGACGCCTTCGACATCGAAGATTTCGTTTCCGGTCAGGCCGAGGGATTCGCGCGTGTCGCCGGGTTTGAATTCGAGCGGAAGAACTCCCATGCCGACGAGATTGCTGCGATGGATGCGTTCGTAGCTTTCGGCGAGGACGGCACGGACGCCGAGCAGTCGCGTGCCTTTGGCGGCCCAGTCGCGGGAGGAGCCGGAACCATACTCTTTTCCCGCGATGACGAATAGCGGAACGCCTTCTTCGCGGTACTTTACGGCGGCATCGTAGATATACATTTTTTCGCCGTCGGGAAGATGGAGCGTCCAGCTGCCTTCAGTGCCGGGGGCGAGTTGATTGCGGAGGCGAATGTTGGCGAAGGTGCCGCGCATCATTACTTCGTGATTGCCGCGGCGCGCGCCATAGGAATTGAATTCGTGCGGTTTGACGCCGTGGGCGACCAGATATTTTCCAGCGGGTGAATCCACGGCGATGGAGCCGGCGGGAGAGATGTGATCGGTGGTGACACTGTCGCCGAGAATGGCCAGGACGCGCGCGCCATGGATATCGGCAAGCGGGCCGGCGGATTTTGGCATATTTTCAAAGTATGGCGGCAGCTTGATGTAGGTGGAACTGGCTTCCCATTTATAAAGGTCGCCTTCTGGGACGGGCATGCCCTTCCAGCGGGCGTCGCCTTCGAAGACTTCGCTGTATTCCTTGCGATATTGCTCCGTGGAGACGGCGGCGCGGACGGTGGATTCCACTTCTTGCGGAGTGGGCCAGATTTCGCGCAGATAGACCGGCTTGCCGTCTGTGCCGGTGCCAAGAGGTTCGGTGGTGAGATCCAGATCCATGCGGCCGGCGAGGGCGTAGGCAACAACGAGCGGCGGCGACGCAAGATAGTTGGCGCGAACGAGGGGGTGGATGCGGCCCTCAAAATTGCGATTGCCGCTGAGGACGGCGACGGCGAGGAGATTATTTTCCTTGATGGCGGCGCCGATAGAGTCTGGCAAAGGGCCGCTGTTGCCGATGCAGGTGGTGCAGCCGTAGCCGACGAGATTGAATTTCAACTTGTCGAGATACTGCGTGAGGCCAGCGGCGGCGAGATAATCGGTGACGACTTTCGAGCCGGGAGCGAGACTGGTTTTCACCCAGGGCTTGATATCAAGGCCGCGCTCGACGGCTTTTTTCGCCAGCAGTCCGGCGCCAAGCATGAGCGAGGGATTGGACGTGTTGGTGCAGCTGGTGATGGCGGCGATGACCACGGCACCGCTGGAAAGATCGAAGACGTCGCCATTATTTTTGACTGGAACGTGTTTCGCGGAAGCTCCTTCGACGACTTTCACGAAGGAAGCTTTTGCGTTTTTGAGGGCGACGCGATCTTGCGGACGCTTGGGGCCGGCGACGGTCGGCTCAACGGTGGAGAGATCGAGTTCCAACTTGTCGCTAAAGGCGGGCTCTGGAGTGCTGTCCGTGCGGAAAAGCATCTGCTCTTTGCAATAGGCTTCGACGAGGGCGATCTGTTCATGAGAGCGCGCGGTGAAATGGAGATAGGCGAGAGTTTCGTTGTCCACGGGGAAGAAGCCCATGGTGGCGCCGTACTCGGGAGCCATGTTGGCGATGGTGGCGCGATCTGGAACGCTGAGCGTGGAGAGGCCGGAGCCATAAAATTCGACGAACTTTCCGACGACACCTTTTTTCCGCAGCATTTCGGTGACCGTGAGGACGAGATCCGTGGCAGTGGCGCCTTCGGGCAAACGGCCGTGGAGCTTGAAACCAACGACTTCGGGAACCAGCATGGAAAGGGGCTGGCCGAGCATGGCGGCTTCTGCTTCAATGCCGCCGACACCCCAACCAAAGACACCGAGGGAATTGACCATGGTTGTGTGGGAATCGGTGCCGACTAGCGAATCGGGATACGCTTCGAGCGTATTGCCATTGGGCATGGAGCAGACGACGCGGGCAAGATATTCGATGTTTACCTGGTGGCAGATGCCGGTGTCCGGTGGGACGACCTTGAAATTGCGGAAGGCTTTTTGTCCCCAGCGGAGGAAAACGTAACGCTCGACGTTGCGCTGGAATTCGAGTTCGGCGTTGAGACCGAAGGCGCCGGCGCTGCCGAAATTGTCCACCTGGACGGAGTGATCGATCACGAGTTCGGCGGGGAAAAGAGGATTGATGCGCTTGGGATTGCCGCCCATTCGCTGGACGGCTTCGCGCATGGCGGCAAGATCCACGACGGCGGGGACGCCGGTGAAATCCTGCAATAAGACGCGCGCGGGCATGAAGGCGATCTCTTTTTGCGGGCCGTTGGGTGTCCAGTTGGCGAGGGCGGCGATGTCGTCTTTGCGGACAAAGCGGCCATCTTCGCAGCGAAGGAGATTTTCGAGCAGGATGCGAAGAGAGAAGGGAAGCTTCGTGGGATCGCCGATGCCTTTGGCGTGAAGAATTTCGAGGCGATGAATTTCGAAAGCTTGCGCGCCAACATTAAGTTTGTCTCGAGTGCCGAAAGAATTGGCTGCGGAGATGGGCATACCGGCGGTCCTTTCCAGATGACTAGAGCCTTCTATAATAACCGAAAACGAGGGCCGCGGCGGAGGCGCTATAATGAGGCATTGTGAAGATACTGCTGATTTCGACATATGAATTGGGGAGGCAGCCGTTCGGGCTGGCTTCGCCGGCGGCGTGGCTGCGGAAGCGCGGGCATGAAGTCATGTGCCTGGATTTATCGCGGCAGGCGCTGGGGGAACAGGCGGCGCGAGAGGCGCGGCTGATTTCGTTTTATGTGCCGATGCATACAGCGACGCGGCTGACGCTGGAGTTGATTGAGCCGATTCGCGCGGGAAATCCGAAGGCGCATTTGTGCGCTTATGGACTTTACGCGCCGCTGGCCGCGGAAAGTTTGCGGGGGGCGGGAATCGAGAGCCTGTTCGGCGGGGAGTTCGAGCAAGCGCTGGTGGATCTGGCGGAGCATCTGTCTGGATTGTCGGCGTTGCCGCAGATGCATCCGTTGGATTCGAATGTATCGCTGGCACGGCTGAAGTTTTTGACTCCGGATCGTTCGGATCTTCCCGGACTGAAAAATTATGCGCATCTGGTGATGCCTGCTGGGGAGCATCGTGTGGTGGGGTACACGGAGGCATCGCGCGGGTGCAAACATACGTGCCGGCATTGCCCGATCGCGCCGGTATACAACGGGGTGTTTCGAATTGTGGATCGAGAGGTGGTGCTGGCGGATGTGCGGCAGCAGGTGGCGGCGGGAGCGCAGCACATTACCTTTGGCGATCCGGATTTTTTCAATGGGGTGGGGCATGCCGTGCCGCTGGTGGAGGCGCTGCACCGGGAATTTCCGGAGCTGACGTACGACGTGACGATCAAGGTGGAGCACCTGCGGAAGAATCTGGAGCTGTTGCAGGTGCTGCGGGATACGGGCTGCTTGTTTGTTGTGTCCGCGGTCGAATCGCTGGACGACGGGATATTGGAGAAGCTGGAGAAAGGACATACGCGGGAGGATTTTTTTGGAGTGGCCGGGGAATGCCGCCGAGTGGGGATTACGTTGCAGCCGACATTTGTGCCGTTCACGCCGTGGACGACATTTGATAATTATTTGGATTTACTGAAGCAGTTGCGGCGATTGGGATTGGCGACGGCGGTGGCGCCGATACAACTGGCGATCCGGTTGCTAGTTACGGCGGGTTCGCGGCTGCGAGAGATTGAGGAGATTCGTGACGGAGGCGGGGAGTTTGACGCGAAGTCGCTGAGCTACCCATGGAAGCATGGCAATCCGGCGATTGACCGGCTTTGCGAGGAGCTGCAGGAATTGGTGGCGGCGGGGGAAAGCGCTAAGGAGAGCCGCACGGGGATGTTCGAAAAAATCTGGGGCATGGCGAATCGCGCGGCGGGGCGGGCCGTGGAAGACACCATCGTTGCGATACCTTCAGGGAGGGATCAGGTGCCGTACTTGAACGAGCCCTGGTACTGTTGAGCGGAACCGACGCGGGACCAGTTGGTCCCGATAGCGAGAGCGAGAGAAACGGTGAGGCAGGCGGAAACTTTTCTATGAAGGTTCCCGAATGAATTCGCATGAAACACACCGGCGCGTGCTGATATTTGCGATGAAGCTGGGCTACCAGACGCGAGCGTTTGATGAGGCGGCGGCGAAGCTTGGCGTGGAGTTGGGCTTTGTGACGGATCGCTGCCACCAACTGGACAATCCGTGGCGCGATCGCGCATTGCCGGTGCACTTTGAAACGCCGGAAGCCGCGGGAGTCGCGGTGATTCAACAACAAGACGGACGACGAGTGGACGGAGTGCTGGCCCTGGGGGACCGGCCGACGCTGGCGGCGGCATATACCGCGCGGGGGTTAGGACTGGCCCACAATCATCCGGCAAGCGTGGAGGCTTGCCGAAGCAAGCTGCGGATGCGGGAAGTATTTCGGGACGCGGGATTGCCGGGGCTGTGGTTTCGCGAGGTGCCGTTGCACGCGATTCCGGAGCCTGCATTATTGGGAATTCAGTATCCATGTGTGCTGAAACCAATCGCGCTTTCGGCGAGCCAGGGAGTGGTCCGGGCCAACAACCGCGAAGAATTTATTGGTGGGGCCACGAGATTGAAACGTTTGTTGCAGTCGGCGGAAATTCAGGCGACGCGCGAGGCAAATCTGGATTGCATGATCGTGGAAGGCTATGTGCCGGGCAGGGAAGTGGCGGCGGAGGGATTGCTGACGGAGGGGCAGCTTCGGGTGCTGGCGATTTTTGACAAGCCGGATTCGCTGGAAGGGCCGTATTTCGAGGAGACGATTTATGTGACGCCCTCGCGGTTGAGCTCGGGGGAACAAACGGCAATTGAGAAAAGTTTTGGTGATGCGGTGCGGGCGCTTGGGTTAAGCCATGGGCCGGTGCACGGAGAATTTCGGTTGAATGAAGATGGGGTGTGGCCGATTGAGGTTGCGGCGCGGCCGATTGGCGGGTTGTGCGCGAGGGCGCTGCGATTTCAGGGTGCGGGGAAGGAGGAGTTTTTCGGGTTGGAGGAATTGTTGTTGCGGCATGCATTGCGATTGGCGGGGCACGATGCGGCGCGCGAAGAGGTTGCTTCGGGGGTGCTGATGATTCCGGTGCCGGCCAGTGGAATTTTGGAAAAAATTGACGGGGCGGACGAGGCGCGTGGAGTGACCGGCGTAACGGAGTTGGAGATTACGGCGCGGTTGCATGATTACATTGCGGCGTGGCCGGAGGGGTCGAGTTATTTGGGATTTTTATTTGCGCGGGGGGAGACGGCAGAAGAGGCGGAGGCGTCGTTGCGTGAGGGGCATTCGCGATTAAAGATTGGGATTGCGCCGAGGTTACCGGTGGAACATCCGGTTACGGGGAGGATTTAGGAAGAGGGATCACGGTGTTTGATCGTAGGAGAATGTGTGAGTTTGCAGTTTCGGCGGAGGAGTGGTGTCGCACCTACGGCGCTGGGGTCTTGGAGAGCGTAAATCCCAGGGTTTACACCCTAGGCTAGATTCTGGCGCGCCTACGGCGCCTCAGTTGCGGTTTAGTACAGTTGGTTGGGGTGTTGCGACGGGATCCCAAGAAGGCGGCATAAAGCCGCCCCTACATGTCGGAATTAGCCTTTGGCTTTGGGGGGCACGTAGCCTTCGGGGAGTTTGGCGCCTTCGCCGAAGAAGAACTGTTCCATTTGCTCTTCCATTACTTTTTGGGAATTGGGGTCGATGGGATTGAGGCGGTATTCGTTCATGACCATCTTGGAATATTCGACCCAGAGCTTCCAGGCTTCCTTGGAGACGTTTTCGTAGACGCGCTTGCCCAGTTCGCCTCTCCACGGAACGCGGTCGAGGCCGGGCATTTCTTTGTCAAATTTCACGCAATGGACCATGCGTGTTCCCGGCTTGACCGGTTCGCTGGGAGCCGGTGTGGGTCCGCAAGAATCATTTGCCATGATGGTCTCCCCCTGAAGCCCATATTGTCCGTTACCCCGGAGGTTGTTGCAAGTTTGTGAATTCGCGCATAAGCTCCGTTCACTGGGCGGTGAAGTTAACATCCGTTCGAGTCCCCTACCCGTACTTATCTTCCCGCTCAATCCGCCACAGCCGATGCGATTCAGAGACAAGCCTTGGTGATGCGCGACAGCAAGCGGGGAGCCGCATGGACAAAAACGGAAGCAGAGTGTGTGCGGGAAGCCTGCAATCACTTTACGAGCGAGAGCTTCAGCGCATGGATGAAGAGAAGTTGCTGAGCCGATTGTGGGCTCAGGATGAGACGCTGTGGCCCAGGGGCGAGACGGGTCCGTACCACCTGAAAGGCAATCTGGAATTTCTGAAAATTCCAGAGATGCTTCCGCAGATGATGGGCGGGGCCTTGCGCGCTGATCTGGAATCCAGGACGCGAGAGTCTGTGTCGCAACTAACGGTTGCAAGGGAGCGAGAGTTTTGGCAAGAAGGGATATGCCAACCTATCAACCGTATTCTCCGGATCAAGGTGAGTTGTTGCCTGCCCATGGGAAGGATGTCTTGGGGGCCGATCATCTTTGTTTTCTGGTGCACGAAGTGGTGGAAGCGTGCGACCTGAGCGTTTTCGAGAAGCAAGAGGAGGACGCGGGTGGGCAGCGGCCGTACGATCCGCGAATGATGCTGAAGATTTGGCTGTACGGGTTCGGGGTGAATGTACGCACGACGCGCAAGCTCGAGCAACGCATTCGCGAGGACTTGGGCTTCCGATACCTGGCCGGCGGGGCAACGCCGGACCACAAGACGCTAAGCGAGTTCCATCGCCGGCATCGTGTTGCGATCAGGTCGATGTTCACCGAGGTGCTGCTGTTTTTACGGCGGGCGGGGATGGCACGGCTGGGCACGGTGGCGATTGACTCGACGCGGGTAAAGGGGTCGGCGTCCCCCGACCGGTTACTGCGTCGGGAGCAGATTGAGCGGGAGTTGCGCAAGAAAGTCACACGCTGGCAGAAGGAATTGGACGATGATCCAGATCGTGATCCGGGAACGCGTGTGGGGCAGGAACCGATCGCGGAACTGCGCAAGCAACTGAAACATCTGCGCGCGAGCGGCGAGGACAAGCTGTCGGCGACCGATCCGGACACCCGTTTTTTGCGGGAACGCGGGGGTTTCGTGCTGGGCTACACAGCGGAGATGGCAGTGAGCGAGGACCATTTCATCGTGGCGCAGCGGGTAACGCAGAACAAGAACGATAACCGTGCTTTGGTGCCGATGGTGGAGGAAGTGGAACGACAATGTGGAGAGCGTCCGCAGCGGGTGTTGGCCGACTGCGGTTTTTTCTCGAACCAGAATTTGCGCGAACTGGAACAACGCGGCATCGAAGGCTACCTTCCCGACCCGAATTTGGCGCGCGAGCTGAATACGGGTAAAACCGCACGAGGAGTCGGCCGGATGACCGTGAGCGATCCGCATCTGCTGCGCGCACGCAAGCGGTTGCGAACCGTCCGTGGCCGCGCTTGGTACAAGAAACGCAAGGGGATGGTCGAGCCAGTGATCGGGACTTTGCAGGAACAGCGTGGGATGCGGCAGTTCCAGCGCCGAGGACAGCCAGCAACCGCGGTCGAATGGACCCTGGCATCGATCGCCTACAACTTGATCCACTACCGAAACCTGTGCCGCAAAATTTAGCAGGCCAAAGCGCGCAATTCCGGAACTGGAAACGAGAACGGCGCGCCGGAAAACTGGTTGGAGTGCGGCGGTAGCTAAAAACCAGAGCAGTACCCAAGTTGCGACACAGACTCGCAAGGGCTGACGGACCGGATACTGATCGCATTCGGAACTGTGCATCATTTTTGCGATGCGCTGCTGAATATCCACCCCACAACCGAGAAACTGAAGAGCATCGTGCTGGATAGTTGCCATCCAGATGCGGTGCGCGCTACGGAAGCTAGGGCAGAGCGGGCAAAGACATTGGTTGTAGTGGTGAATAAGAGCGCCTACCGGCTGGAAGATCACTCCCTGTTCCTTTATTTCCACAAAAAATTGAACGACGAATTCCCGGGACACGCGGGTGGCATTTCGTGGCTTCGAGTGAACGCAATTCGTTTCTAGCGACGATCGCATCGGAATACAATTTTGGGTTTTTGCAGGAACTGCCCGCGGGAATTCTGGCTCCTTATTGTTCGGCGCTGTTCCTGGCGATATTACTGGCTGGGGCCGCGGATGTGGATCCCGAGGTGCTGCGCGTGGCGTGCCGGGATATGAAGAAGCTGTATGCAGAGGGACCTTCGATCGCGGAGAATCCGGCGTGTTCTTTGGCAGCGATACTGGCAGTGGCGGCGGCGAGGGGCGGGCGGGCGGGGATTCATTCACTTTCTGGCGGGCGCTGCGCTTTCGCCGCTGGCGATGGCGTGGTGTCCGCTGATTGGTGGGAGCCTGGGAAAAGGCGAAGGCGGGCTCTACCCGATGGTGCATACCGCCCCTTGCGCAACAGAAGCGATGGAAGCGGACTCGCTGTGGGTGATTCTGAAGAATGGAGCGGAGGCGGAGCCTCAACTGGAACAATGCGCGGAAGGGTTGCGCAGCCGCGGGACGCCATTTGCGGAGCTGACGATCGCGGGTTCGCTGGATTTGTTGCGGTACACGGTTGGATGGCAAGTAGCGACGGTGCTGGCCGCTGCGAAAATGGGGATTGATCCTTTTGAGGGGTGCGAACTTTGGCGGCCTCGCACGCGGGCGGCGGAGATGGTGAACAACCTCACGCCGCGGAAGAATACCCTGGAAAGGCGGGCTCGGATTCGCGAAGGGAAGCTGGAGCTATTCGCGGAGGGGCACACGCGGCAACAGATTTCACAATTGAATTTGGCCGAGTGCCTGGTGTCTTTTTTCGAGCAACGGCGTTCGGCCGCCTACTGTGGATTGTTTGTTTTCCTGGAACCACGCGGCGAGGCGGAAAGGATATTCTTTCGCATACGGGATCAACTGACGGAGGCGCTGCGATTACCGGTGCTGCTGGACTGGGGACCGCGGTCCATGGATACCTATAGCTACCTGTTCGCGAAGGCAGCGCCGCCAGGAATGCACCTTGTGATTACCAGCGATATTGGCGTGGACCTGAAAGTGCCCGGCGCGAGCTATACGTTTGGGCAGTTGTATCAGGCTTTGGCGCTAGGACAATTTGAGGAATTGTCCTGCGGCGATGGCCTGGCGCTGCGGATGCATATCGGGTTACCGGGTCAGGAAGGGACAGCGCAGTTGCAGAATGCTCTGGGTCAAGCGCTGCGGCGGATTGGCTCTTGATGCGAGTTTTTTAACTTTCTTCCGGATGTTTCTTCTGATATCTCTCAAGGGCTTTCCGGAGGCGATGCCTTGGCCAAACTGACAACGGTGTTCTGGGATATTGGCGGGGTGGTCCTGACCAACGGGTGGGATCACGACTCGCGGATGGAAGCCGCGCAGACGTTTCAGTTGGATTGGGAAGAATATCGCGAGCGGCACGATTTGTCTTTTCCGGCTTTTGACGCAGGGCAGATCACGCTGGACCAATACCTGGACCGCACGCTTTTTTACCGGGCGCGCACGTTTACGAGGGAAGAGTTCACGGCGTTCATGTTCGCGCAATCGAAGGAGTATCCGGAGACACGGGAACTGCTGCGGGCGGTGGCGCGTACCGGAAAATATTTTGTGGCATCTATCAACAATGAACCGCGGGAGCTGAACAATTACCGGATTGAAGCTTTTGGACTACGCAACGAGTTTCAGGTGTTCTTCAGCTCGTGTTACCTGAACGCGCGGAAACCGGAGGAGCACATCTATCGCACGGCGCTAGAGGTTTCACAGCGCGTGGCGGAGGAGTGTGCGTTTATTGATGACCGCTCGCTGAATCTGGAGAACCCCCGGCGGCTGGGGATGAACGTGATTCACCACAAGAATGCGGCAGAGACCCTGGCGGAACTGAAAAGCCTTGGGGTTGAGATATAGTCAAGGGCGCGCCCAGCGCGGAGCGACATTGGCACCGCGGCGAAATTCCGGAGGAAAACAATGGCTGAAGAAGAGAAGCGGGCGGGATCGATCTATGGGACAACCGCGGAGCCGTGCACGGTTGTTTTATTCGGGGCCTCGGGAGACCTGGCCAAGCGCAAAGTGATTCCGGCCATGTACGACCTGGCGCAACACAATTCGCTGGGCGAGCGCTATGCGATTGTGGGATTTGCGCGTACACCAATGACGGATGATTCTTTCCGGGCCACGATTGGGGAAGCGGCGAAGACAATCTCCGAAGTCGGCCCGATCGAGCCTGCGAAGTGGGACGCGTTTGCGGCCAACCTCCATTATTCCGCGGGGGACTACAAGGATTCGAATTCGTATGCACAATTGGCCAAGAGGCTGGCGGAAATTGACGCAGAAAAGAATCTGGGCGGGAACCGATTGTTTTACCTTTCCACGCCGCCGGAAGTTTACCCGGATATTGTGGAGCAGCTTGGCAAGGCGGGGTTGGCACGGCCAACGAACGCGAATTCCTGGGTGCGCATTATTATCGAAAAGCCGTTTGGGCGGGATCTGGCTTCGGCGAAGGAACTAAACCAGATTGTGCTCAACGTGTTTGAAGAGAAGCAGGTCTACCGCATCGATCATTATCTGGGAAAGGATACGGTACAGAACCTGCTGGTGCTGCGATTCAGCAACGGGATTTTTGAGCCGCTGTGGAATCGCAATTATGTGGACCACGTGCAGATTACGGCGGGTGAAACACTGGGAGTGGAGCGGCGCGGAGGGTTTTATGAAACGGCGGGCGCATTGCGGGACATGATCCAGAGCCATGTTTTGCAACTGACGTCGCTGGTGTCCGTGGAACCGCCGGCTTCGTTCGACGCCACGGCGGTGCGCAACGAAAAGCTGAAGATTTTGCAGTCCATCCGGCCTTATAACCTGGAGATGGTGGCGCAATCGGTGGTCCGAGGTCAATATTCGCCGGGCTCAAGCAACGGGAAGCAGTTGCCCGGCTACCGCGAAGAGCCCGAAGTGAATCCAAATTCGCGGACGGAAACGTTTGTGGCGATGCGCGTGTTGATCGACAACTGGCGCTGGGCGGGCGTGCCCTTTTATTTGCGAACGGGGAAGCGGCTTGCGAAACGCAGCACGGAGATCATGATTCAATTTCGGTGCGCTCCGCATCTTGTTTTTCGCGATCGCAATATTCAGCCGAACCGGCTAGTGCTGAATATTCAGCCAGACGAAGGAATTTCCGTCACGTTTGGAGCGAAGAAACCCGGGACGGAGATGAGCATTGGGAACGTGGACATGAATTTCAGTTACCGGGAAGCGTTCGGAGGGGGCTCGAGAAGCGCGTATGCGACGCTGCTGAACGACTGCCTGCGGGGGGACGCGACGTTGTTTGACCGCGGGGATTCGGTAGAGGCCGCGTGGTCCCTGGTTGAGCCAATTCTGGATGTCTGGAGCGCCGCAAAGACGGCGACGGTGCCCAGTTATTCCGCCGGAACGTGGGGACCGAAGGAGTCCGACCAACTGCTGGAACGGGACGGCAGACAATGGTATAACCCTTAAACCGATTTAATAGTCGGATTCCGCGGGAGGACCGGTGATCATTGCGGGGGACGTGGGCGGCACGAAGTGCAACATCGCGCTGTTTTCAGAAAAGAACGGGAAACTGGACGTGGTGTTCCGGCAGCGGTTCGCGAGCAAGGATTTCGCAAAATTCGATTTGATCATCAAGGAATTTACCCGGCAGGCGGAGCCGCATCTGAACGGCGGAAAGATTCGCGCGGCGGGATTTGGCGTGGCGGGGCCGGTGATTAACAATCGTATTCACGCCACGAATTTACCCTGGATCATTGATTCGGCCACGCTCTCCAGCGAACTGGGAGTGGAGACCATCGCGCTGATGAACGACCTGGGCGCGACAGGGCACAGCCTGGAGCATCTGGCGCCGGAAGATTTTGTGGTGTTAAATGCGGGGAAACCGGTGCAAGGAGCTTCGCGCGCGCTGCTGGCGGCGGGTACGGGGCTGGGTCAATCGATTTTATTTTGGGATGGCACGCGGTATCGCGTGGTCCCGAGCGAGGGTGGGCACTCGGATTTTGCGCCGCGGACGGATCAGCAGATTGAGCTATTGAAATTCATGCGCAAACGTTACCCGCAGGTGAGTTGGGAGTTGATACTTTCCGGCCGGGGATTCCGCACGATTCACGAGTTTCTTTCCCCCAGCGTGAAGCATCCGATTTTTGACGACGAGGACGCGGACCCAGCACCGTTCATTACTAAGACCGCGCTCGCGAAGGAATGCCCAATATGCGTACAGACACTGGATCTTTGGACGTCCATTTACGGGTCGGAAGCCGGGAACTTGGCGCTTAAGGTGCTGGCGCTTGGTGGAGTCTACGTGGCCGGCGGGATTGCGGTGAAGATCCTGCCAAAAATCAGGGACGGGACGTTTTTCGAAGCGTTCCGAGATAAATGGCATTTCACGGAAATGTTAAGCGACGTGCCGGTATCGATCGTGCTGAATGAATCCGCGCCACTGATTGGCGCTGCTTACGAAGCGCTGGCGACGCTGGGCCGGTAAGCCTGGCCGCGCCGGCGGCACAATCCCCACCCAGGGAATATTTGGTACACTGAGAGCTCATTACACCGGTCGACCGGACCGCCATCCTTCATATCGCAAGTCCTGCTGCCCGCCTGTGCGCGGGCGGGGGCACGGAGAAGTCCAATGAGTACCCCCGTTACATCGCAGATTATTGATGTTGAAAATTATTTTGGCGGAGGCTGGCACAAATCGGCGGCGACGCAATATTCGAACGTGGTGAATCCGGCGACCGCGGAGGTGATCGGTCGCACGCCCCTTTCCTCCAAGGCGGAAGTGGATGAAGTTGTGCGGACGGCGGTGGCGGCATTTCCGGCATGGCGGAGAACTCCGCCGGGCGAGCGCATACAATACCTTTTCAAACTGAAGAATCTGCTGGAAGAGCATCTGGATGAGCTTTCGCGACTGATTACGCTGGAGAACGGGAAAACGTTTGGCGAAGCCAAGGCGGAGTGGCGCCGCGCGATTGAGAATGTGGAAGTGGCCTGCGGGATTCCGATGATGATGCAGGGCTACAACCTGGAAGATGTGACTCCGGGGGTGGATGAATCGCTGATTCGGCAGCCGCTGGGAGTGGTTGCGGCAATTGTGGCGTTCAATTTTCCGGCGATGATTCCATTCTGGTTTTTGCCGTATGCCATCGCCTGCGGAAATACATTTATTTTGAAGCCGAGCGAGCGCGTGCCCCTGACGATGCGGCGCACGATGGAATTGATCGAGAAAACCGGGCTGCCGAAGGGCGTGATGAATATTGTCAACGGTGGCCGGGATGTTTCGGACGCGCTGTGCGACCATCCGGCGGTGCGGGCGATCAGTTTTGTGGGGTCGACGCCGGTGGCGAAGCATGTTTACGAGCGGTCCGCGGCGGCGGGGAAGCGCATGCAGTGCCAGGGCGGGGCCAAGAATCACGTGATCGTGCTGCCAGATGCGGACATGGATCTGGCCAAGCAGATCATTGGAGATTCAGCGTTTGGCTGCGCGGGGCAGCGGTGCCTGGCGGTTTCCGTAGCGGTGACAGTGGGCGAGGCGCAGAAGACGTTTCGGGATGCGATTTCCGAGATGGCGTCGGGGATCAAAATCGGATTCGGGCTGGACGCAGGCGTGCAGATGGGGCCGGTGATTACGCCGGAAAGCAAGACAAGGATTGAAGGGCTGATTGCGAAGGGTGTTTCGGATGGCGCGAAGGCAGTGGTGGATGGGCGCGGGCCGAAGGTGGCCAGCTATGAGAAGGGGAATTTCCTGCGGCCCACGGTGCTGGACGGAGTTCCGGCTTCGAGTTCACTGGCGGAGACGGAAATTTTTGGGCCGGTGCTGAGCTTGATTCACGCGGATACGATTGACGAGGCGATTGAAGTTATTCGCAACAGCCCGTATGGGAACCAGGCATCGCTGTTTACAACGAGCGGTTCGGCGGCGCGGAAGTTTCGTTACGAGGCGCCGGCGGGAAATATCGGGATCAATATTGGCGTGGCCGCGCCGATGGCGTATTTTCCGTTCAGCGGGTGGAAAGAAAGTTTCTTTGGAATCCTGCACGCGCAGGGGCGGGACGCGGTGGAGTTTTACACGGAATCGAAGATCGTGATTGAGCGGTGGTCGCGGCAGGAGACGAGGAAGTTTTGAGGCGGGAGCTTCGAGTCGTAGGTTCTGGGACTTAAATCTCCAGCCCTTAGCCTTAAGCCATAAGCTATAAGCCAGAAGTTATCAGTTTGAAATTGTAAGTTGATCGCTTTGGCGCGCGCGCTGGCCAGTCTTTGGCGGCCCAGATTACAGCCATTATGACTAGACCTCGAATTCATGTGGACGTGAATCCGCAACTGGAGTGCGCGGAGACGCTGGCGTCGCGTTACTACACGGACCCGGCGGTTCTGGCGCTGGAGAAAGAGCGGATTTTCAGGCGGACGTGGCAGTTGGTGGGGACGTTGAGCCAAGCGTGCGGGGAAGTGAACGGAGCGCCGCGGACAATCGCGGATGCCGGCGCGTATTTTACCGTGGATGTGATTGGCGAGCCTGTGGTGGGGGTGCGGGATAACGCGGGCACGTTACGGGCGTTCAGCAATGTTTGCCGGCATCGCGCGGGGCCGATCGCCCAGGGGGCTGGATGCCGCAATGTGTTTCAGTGCGGATACCACGGATGGACGTATACGCTGGATGGGCGATTGATCGGGACGCCGGAAGTGGACGGGATGGAATTTTTCGACCGGTCGACGATGGGGATGTTCCCGCTGCGCTGCGAGACCTGGGAGCAATTTATTTTCGTGAATTTTGACCGGGAGGCGTCTCCACTTTCGGAGTTTCTCGGAAATATTCCTGAGTTGGCCGCGGGGTTCCAGTTCGCTGGACTGGAATTAACCGAGCGCAGGGAATATCACGTGGACTGCAATTGGAAGGTTTACGTGGACAATTACCTGGAGGGCTATCACATTCCCATCGTGCATCCGGGGCTGATGAAAGAGATTGATTACCCGCGATACCGGACGGAGGTTTTCCGATATCACTCGCAGCAGCTGGGTCCGGTGAAGGAAGTGAAGGCCGGAGAGGCCGCGGACCGCGTGTACGCGCCAGGGCCGGGATTATCGGATGCGCTCTATTTCTGGGTGTTTCCGAACCTGATGGTGAATATTTATCCGGATAATATTTCGACGAATTTGATCGTGCCGCTATCGCAGGACAAGACGCTGACAATTTTTGAGTGGTATTTTCACGACGCGCGATCCGATTGGGTGAGGGAACGAGCGAAGAAGGCGATTGGCTTCAGCGAAACGGTACAGCAGGAAGATATGGATATTTGCGCGACGGTACAGCGCGGGCTGCAATCTTCGACCTATGATCGCGGGCGGTATTCGGTGAAGCGGGAAAACGGCGTGCATCATTTCCACATGCTGCTAAGTGAATTCCTGAAATAAAGATGGCTCGGAATTGGTTACGGAGCTTGGGTTTCGGCTGGCCGATATAAAGTTCGGCCACTACACGCGAGCGCTGGGATTGCTGGCCGACATGAAGGTCGGCCAGTACACAACCCGAGATAGAGGCGCGAGCTATGGGTGCGCTGGGGCTGGAGCCGGCGTGGCTGCGGGTTTATTGAAGTCGAAATTTACCTTGGGGGCTTGGCGGGCGCCTTCGTCGGTTTTGAAGTAGGCATCGTTGCGGGCGAATCCGGCCATGCTGGCGACCAGACTGTTGGGGAAGAGGGCGATGTAGGTGTTATAGTCCTGGACGGTTTCGTTATAACGGCGGCGTTCAACGGCGATGCGATTTTCGGTGCCGGCCAGTTCGTCCTGAAGGCGCATGAAATTTTCGTTGGATTTCAGTTGCGGATAGTTCTCGACGATTACCAGCAAGCGGTTAAGCGCCGAGTCGAGTTGGCCGTTGGCGGCAATTTTATCGGAAGGCGTTTTGGCGCCGATCAACGCGGCGCGGGCGGCGGCGATATCCCCGAAGACCTTCTGCTCCTGGGTGGCATAGCCCTTCACGGTTTCGACGAGATTGGGGATCAGGTCGGCGCGGCGCTGCAGGACGACGTCCACCTGGGCCCAGGCGGCATTCACTGCTTCCTTTTTGATCGCCATCTGGTTGCGGCGGCTGAAATACGCGCCACCCAGAACGAAGGCGAGAATCAGAATAATCACGACCAGCACGATTAAGGCTTTCATAGCAACCTCGAGGATTGAGATTTACGAAACTCTACGCGCTTGCCCGGCGCCACTCTTTTTTCGGGACCATGGAGTCGAGAGTGGTGATTACCTTTTCCAGGGCGTGCAAACACTCGTCATAAATCACGAAAGGGTCTTTTTTCCAGATGCCACTTTCGTGCTGTGCGTATACGGCGGCGAAGGGTTCGGCGGAGGCGCCGGTCAATTGTTCGATGCGCGCAAAGATTTCGGTGGTGACAACTGGAGGCTCTTCGCCAAAGGCGAGCAGAGTGTGGCGGAGAAGGGTCTTGGCCGAGGAGATCGATTTTCGAAGAACCGCGGTGAGCTCCATCTCATTGTGGCCGAACAGAAGCGCGTGCTGGCGGAGCTTAAGCAATAAGAGGCGGAGCTCGTGCTCGACCTCCACGCGGTGAAGGTTCATGGGGATTTCCAGGCCGGCAACGGGGTCTTTGCCGAAAAGGACGCGGTGATATTTTTGGACGTCGAGGCTTTCGATGGCAAAGACATCGGTGGAGCGGCGCAGTTCCTCAGTGAGGAAAAACAGCGGGGCGGGCTCTTTCATTTCATGGGTCCACCACTGCACGGCCGGCGCGAGCAACTGAAGTTCCGCCAAATCCATGGACACGAGTGTGCAAAGCACATTGAGATCCGAGGAGCCGGGATGAAAATCGCCGCGCACAGCGGAGCCATAGAGAACGACGGATTCGAGATTTTTGCCAGCAGCTTCCTTCAGCCGGCTTACGAGTTCCGTAATTTTTCCTTCCATTGAAGCCACATCCTTCCCAGCCGAAAGGTTTGCCGACTACCAGCTGCCACTGGCGCCGCCGCCGCCGCTCATGCCACCGCCGAAGCCACCGAAACCGCCGCCACCACCGCCCCAGCCTCCACCACCACCGCCGGAGCGGCCGCCCCAGCCGCCGCCCATCATGGGACCAATCCACCAGCCGCTGCCGCCACCACGGCGATTTATGTTACTGCCGGAACCGCCAGAACGGGAGAGCAGGAAAATCAAAAGAATAATTCCGAGCAGAATCCAGATGGCTGCGCCGCTGAGTTCGTTGTCCTGCTGACGGACAGGCTGGATTTGCGGGGCGCCGGAAAGAGTGACGCCCTTGTCGTCGGCAATATTTTTCGCGAGCTGCCAGGCGGCAGCGGTGATTCCGCCGTTGTAGTCGCCACGGCGGAAGAAGGGAACCATGAGGCGGCCGGCGTCACCGGCACGCGCGTCGTTGATCACAGGCTCGGCGCCGTAGCCGACTTCGACGCGGTATTTGCGGTCGTTGGGCGCGACGAGAAGAAGGACGCCTTCGCTGGTTTTTTTGGCGCCGATGCCGAGCTGTTTGTAGAGGTCCGAGGAATAAGTTTCGATATCGTTGCCATCGAGGGATTTCACAGTGACGATGGCCATCTGGGCGCCGGTTTTCTGCTGGAGTTCCAGGCACAAGGCTTCGAGTTGGGCTTTCGTTTGCGGCTGGATGACGCCGGCGAGATCGGTCACGTAGCCCGTGGGCTGGATTTTCTTGATGTCGTCGGCGCGTGTGATGGCGGCCACGCACAGTACGAGGCACGTGACACAAAGAAACAGGATGGGAACCGTGCGTTTCATGCGATGGATGGTGCGAATGTGAGTATGCCTTTTCAAGCAGAATTCAGCAAAGCAGAAAATTGTGACGGAGAACCGGGCGGAATCCACTAGAAGTGCGGCAGGCGACGCAAGCACTGCGCGAATTCTCTCACAAATGGGGTAGAGAAGCTCGCGGGGAAGTGCGGAGCGCGGCTGTTGACCGCTGAGATGCAATGGGATGGCCGCTTCTCCACAACCCGCGAAGAACTGGCGCGGTTCGTGCTCGAATTTACGCAGAGGATCCAGAAACAAGAAGAGGAATTTAACCAGTTGCACAGAATTCCGTTTGGGCAATTGGCTGGGCCCCTTGCGAAACAAAACACCGAATATTCAGCCTCCTCCATGCCTGTGATCCTGATCTTCCTGAGGAGGATGCCATGATCGAAAATAGAATTGAAAAGACCATTAAACCGATTCCGGTTCCTTATGAGGAGTTTGAATCGTTTCCAAAGCAGGTAGAGGAGTTTTTCGAGATGGTCGCCCGGCGGCCGTTTGAGTTGCTGGAGAAGCGGCCACTTTTCTTCGGGCGCGAGATGGAACACCTGCTGCGTGGCGAGCCCGAACTGACCCGTCCGATCCTGCTGAAACTGTATGAGACTGAAGAGAGCCTGGTTGTGCGCGCGGAGGTCCCCGGCTTCACGGAAAGGGAACTGAATATCGTGTGCGAGCCGTGGAGGGTGATTGTCACCGGCAAGAAGGAAATCCGGGAAGAGGGCAAGGCGGAAAGGAAAGAGGAAGTTCCGTACTATGCCGAGAAGACGAACATCTACAAGAGCGTAAAGCTGCCGGTCGAGGTGATCCCAGAGAAAGTGAAGGCGTTGCTGCGGCATGGGATGCTGGAGCTGACTCTGCCAAAGGCGGAAGTGGTGAAGAAGGTAAAGATCGAAGTGAAGACACTCTGAGGGACGAAACATTTCTCAGGAGTGGTTGAGTGGTAGGGAAGGCGCCCGTTACCGGGCGCCTTCTTGTTGTGTGCCGAGCATGTTCGATAGCTTGGAGGTGAAAGTCCTCTTCACAGCCCGATGGAGGCGAAGTGATAGCAAAGCGCAAGGGCTGAGCCGCGAGGCAAGGTCTGAAAGAAGCGTGGAGCAAACACGCGAGCCGATGGACAAGAACTGGATTTGAGGCCTACGGTGCCGGGCGAGCGGGCAACTGATCGCGAAGCCCACATCCATCAAAGGCACTGGTGGTAAATCCAGCGGTTGTGCGTGGAAGGCGATCGGACTTACCTCGGGAGATCTGCTGCATGTCACGGAATCGTGACTGAGGGTGGAGCGATTCACCCTGACCGTGCAGCAGAAGTCAGCAGCGGGCGTAGTAGTCGCGAAAGCGATGAAGGCCCAAACAGTAGGGAGCGACAAGTAGGACGCAGGACTCGATGAGCGACAAGCGGCAGAAAAACCAGCTAGTGCTGGCCTTTACTGAGGAGGGGAGGAGTGAAGCTCCGAGGACTTCTCAGGAAGGGACCGAATCGCTTACGGCGAAATGCGAAACCGAACGTCCAGCTCGTCACGAGCAATGGATGGAAGAAGTCTGTGAGCGGAAAAACTGCTGGCAGGCTTACAAGCGAGTCAAGGCGAACAAAGGAAGTCCGGGAATCGACGGCATGAAAGTCGGAGATCTTTCGGGCTACCGGAAGCAGCACGGGCCCTCCATACGGGAACAGCTGTTAAACGGAACCTACCAACCACAACCGGTAAGAAGGGTGGAAATCCCGAAGCCGGACGGCGGGGTGCGAAAGCTTGGTATCCCGACGGTGCTGGATCGCCTGATCCAGCAAGCGGTAATGCAGGTTCTGCAACGCAGATGGGACCCGACCTTCTCTGAACACAGTCACGGGTTCCGACCGAAACGCTCGGCGCATCAAGCAGTGGCCAAGGCGCAGCAATACATCGCCGCAGGCCATCGCTGGGTGGTAGACCTCGATCTCGAGAAATTCTTTGATCGGGTCAATCACGACAAACTGATGCATGCGATCGCACGGCGGGTGACCGACAAGAGAGTGCTCCGGTTAATCGGAGCGTTCTTGAAAGTGGGTGTGCTGGAGAACGGGCTGGTGAGTCCGGCGGAGGAAGGGACACCACAAGGTGGTCCACTTTCCCCGCTTCTATCGAACATCGTACTCGACGAACTCGACCAAGAGCTCGAACGGCGCAAGCATCGCTTCGTGCGGTATGCGGATGACTGCAACATCTACGTTCGCAGCCGACGAGCAGGACAGCGGGTGATGACGAACGTCACGCGCTTCCTTACGCACCGGCTCAAGCTCAAGGTAAACGAGACCAAGAGTGCGGTGGCTCGACCAGTAGAACGGAAGTTCTTGGGGTTCCGCTTCAGCAACAACACGGAACCGAAGCGGCGCATCGCGCCGAAGGCCCTGTTGCGCTGCAAGCAGAAAATCCGGGAACTGACCCGACGGACCCGAGGAATCAGTCTGGAACAAATGCTGAAGGAACTGACGGCCTACTTAAGGGGCTGGAAGGGCTACTTCGGCTTCTGTCAGACACCCTCGCTGCTACAGCAACTGGATCAATGGATACGCCATCGTCTGCGGTCCACGATCTGGAAGCAGTGGAAACACAGTCAACAACGGTACGGGAAATTACGCCAACGCGGGGTTGCCAAGGCGCTCGCTGCACAAACAGCGGGAAGTCCGCACGGCCCCTGGCGTGTGGCGAACAGCCCGGCCTTGTCCATCGCGCTTCCGCTCGCCTACTTCGACTCTCTCGGGCTTCCTCGGCTGTTCGCTGGCCTTGCGTGACCCTCTGAACCGCCCGATGCGGACCCGCATGTCGGGTGGTGTGGCAGGGGAGAGCGGGCGACCGCTCCCCCTATGCCGATTTGGAGGGCATGCGTTACAGGTGGAACTCCGAAGGGAATCGAGAATATTCGTCGGTTAAATCCTGCTCCAGCCTGGCGCGGCGGACCGCGGATTTATAGCCATGCCAGTTGAACGGGCAATGGCGCTTGGAGAGGGTGCGGAAGGCGCGATCGAAGAAGTAAAAGCCGATTCCGAAATTTTTGTCCATGCGGCCGTGGTGATTGATGGAACGGTGATGGATGTCGTGAAGGCGGCGGGCGGCGCGGAACCACGAGCCTAGCAGCGGGGTTCGCTCCATCCAGAATCCTCGAAGGTGCATGCGGTCGTGCAAGTAGCTGAACATGAAAATCGGCCAGCCGATGAGCGTGCAGAGCGCGAGGGAGCGGTAAACGATGGACACGCCGGCGAACCACATCACGGACCAGCAGAAAACCAGGATCAGCGCGGAAGGAATGAGCCACTCGAGGCCAACGTTACCCACGGCGGCACGACCTTCCGTAGCGTCGAGGTATTTGTCCGTGCGCATCGGCTGGTGCGGGCCGTACATCAGCAAATGGTGAATCAAGTGGGCGCGGCTGAGCGCAGGGATACGTTCGCTGTGCATCAGGCGATGGAGAAAATATCCGGCGGCTTCGGCGACGAGGACGGAGATGATCACCGTGGAGAGAGCCGAGGCTATGGTCATCACAACTGGCGTCCCGCTCATGGCGCGACTCCTTCCGTAATCTAAATTCCGCGGGGAGCAGCGAAATGCCGTTCCCCGATTGAATCAACAGCTCGATAGTCCACTGGTGGATGGCCTTAATTTATTTTGGCTTCGCTCAGACGGTCGGCGATCTTGTCGGCGAAGGGATGCGCGAGCTGTCCGACAGAATCGGCGTAGGCATTGCCCCAATATTCGGCGCGAATGGTGTCTTCATGTTCGAAGACCTTCTTGCCGTTTGCATCGGAGAGCCAGTAGCGGATTTTGGCGGTTTCGCGTCCGGTGCCAACGCCAACGAGCATGCGCTTGGCGCGGTTGCCGGGTTGCCAGTCCAGGACTTCGCCTTCCAAGGTGTAAACGTGAGATTGGCCCGCGGGCGGCTCGGCCGAGATTTCGAATTTTTTGCCGTCTTTATGCTGAAGCTCCGCGATGGTTTGCACGGTCATCTGATGCATGTCATAGGGCCAGCTGACGCCGTTCGCCATGGTGAAGGGGTGTACGACGATAATTGATTTCTCCTGGGCCTGGAGCAACGGCGTCCAAAAGCCCCACATCACGAGGGCGAGCACTGCGACTTTTTTGGCACGTTCTTTTGCGGCGTTGAACATTTCCTTTTCTCCTGTGGGCCATTCGAACTGAGTTTCCGGGGCCGATGGCGTGACCTTACGGGCTGTGGGGAGCGGCATTCAAGCGGCGAGACATGACGAGGGGCGGGAGGGGAGGAATGTCGTGGTTTGTCGTGAGGAGAAGGGGAGGAGGGGGAGAAGGAGCGAAATTGGGATGGTTTGATTGACGGCGGGGGGAGCCGACCTGAAGGTCGGCCAGTACAAGAAAGAACGGGGTGGCCGATATGGAGTTCGGCCCACTACATCGAGGACCCGCCAATCTGGAGATTCATTCCGCATAATTCGCGGGATGGGGCGGAGGTGGCGCTCCCGGGGCGCAGGGGAAAAGCAGAACCCTCGCTCGCTAAAGACGCGGCTCGGGATGACATTGAGTCGGGGTAGTGGTTTAAGTCTAGTGGAGACCGGAGCGGTTCATCAGATTTTGGAAACGGGGATCGGTGCGGAGGGAATCGGCGATGGGGTCGACTCCCAAATAGACGAGGCGGTCATTTTGCTCGGCGTAGGCTTTTTGCAGCCATTCGAAGGTGTGGTCCTTGTCGCCGAGGCCGGTATAGATAGCGGCAAAATAGAGCGCGGGTACATAAGTCGCAGTGGAAAGCTGCGTCATTTGGGTGAGCACGGCTTGCGCACCGGCCGTATCGCCAGAGACGGCGAGGGCATGAGCGTAGAGGCCGAGAAGGGCGGGGCGGTTGTTGCTCTGTTTGCGGGCGAAATCCAATTGTTCGAGCGCCTGCTTGTACATTTTCTTTTCGCGGTAAGCGGAGGCCAGCCAGATCCTGCAATAGAGGAAGCTGGGGCTTCGATCCAGAGTCTTGAGTTCCTGATTTATCGTGGCGTCGAATTCGCGCTGGTAATAAAAGATTTCTCCCTGAAAGTTCTGAAGCAAGGGGGAAGCGGGATCAATTTCGAGAGCGCGATTGGTTTGTTGAAGCGCCTCTGGGAGGCGATTATTGACCACCAGGAAATAACCGTACCACTCGTGCGCGGTCACGTTCGTGGGGTCCAATTCGAGTGCTTTCTTGAAATGGCCTTCCGCCGCGGGCATGTCGTGGTCATAGCTCTGCGCAATGTTGCCCAGGACACAGTAGGCGTCCGCGTTCCTGGGGTCTCCCTGCAAAGCCGCTTGCGCTGCTTCGCGGGCCAGGGGGACAGACTGGGAAGGCCGAAGCGCGTCGTTGGGAGATTGCCCGAGTACGAGTAAAACCATGGCGAGCCCGGCGCGCGCGCGCGAATAAGCTGGATCAATCTGCAGGGCGCGTTCGTAGGATTCCTTGCTGCGCGCGAGATCGCGGTCCAGCCAATGAACGCGGCCCTCCAGAAAGGCTTCGTAGGCGCGTGGGTCGACCTGCTGGCGCTTGGCGTTATCGCTTGAAGATGGCAGTGTGCCGCGAATTTGCGAGGCGACGTCCTGGGTGACGTCGTCCTGGAGCTTCAGAATATTCTGCGCGTCGCCCGTGTAGGGCTTGGACCAGACCTGGCTGCCGTCCTTGGTGGAGATGAGTGCGACGTCAATGCGGAGCTGGTCGAGTGCGCGCCGGACGCTGCCTTCCAGAACGTAGTCAGCGTGGAGAAAACTGCGCAATTCGGGAATGGTTTTGGCGCCTTCGGCGTCGGAAGTGGTGGGAGCGAATACTCCGAGGTGCTCGGGGTCCATCCTGCCGAGTTGAATCACCATTTCGTCTTTCAAGCCTTTGACGAAAAGCTGCTGGTCGGCATCGGGTGGCAGGCTGGCAAAGGGCCGGACGAAGAGAAGCTTCTTTTTCTGAGAGATAATTAGATTATCAGGGAGCCAATCATGGGCGAGGCCGACCCAGCCAAGGATGACCAGTAGCAGGAGGCCGCCAACAGCTGCCTGCCAGTGCCAAGACTTGGGTCTCGGATCTGGCTTTGGAGGTTCAGGGTTAGCGGGCGGATCGGGTGGAGTGACGGGCCGAGCCACCGGGGGATCACCGTTAGCAGAATCATTTTTAGGAACGGGCTGCCGATTACGGACCCATGCGTCCAATTCGGAGGGGTAGGCGTAGACCTGCCCGGTCTTGCCGATGACCAGCCTGCGAACGGGCAGGCCGTAATCTTCCCATCGCTGAACGGTCCGGATGTCCCTCCGAAGGTAGGCGGCGATTTCGCCCCAGGATTCCAGTCGGCGTTCGTCGTTCGGAGGATCGTTAGGATTCCCTGGCGCGGGGGGAGTACCTGGCATTTCCTGCCTTTCCCGTCATGAAATTGGGTGGATTATACATGCGGAGGTAGTTACCTCCAAATTCAAGTTCGATGAATTCCCAATTTGGTGCTGTGCTGAGCACGGGAGTCTGGAGATGAGCGGCGGTGGAAGGGGTGGCGGAAAGTTGGTGGGTAGGCTATTCTGAATTGTAAAGAAGTTGGCACAACTTCCGTTACAGCAAGCCTCCCAGAAACAGGAATATAGCCATGAGCGAGACGAAAACCACCACGCCCGCAGCCAAGTCTGCGCGCCCAACCTGGAAGCCGGCCGGACGGGTCCAAGCCGGGGAGCAGCCGTTTGCCTATCCACTGAAGCGAGAATTTGTAGAGCCGGACTGGCGGCGTTTTCCGGGATACAAGGATGTCACCCAGGAAGAATGGGAAACCGCGCTTTGGCAGCGGCGGCATACGGTCAAGAACCTGAAGGAATTGAAGGAAGCGCTGGGCGACGCGCTACCGGATTCTCTGCTGGCTTCGCTGGAGCGGGACGGCAGGGAACGCGCCACGATGTCCATCCTGGTACCGCCGCACATGTTGAATACGATGGACGAGAAGGACTTGTGGAACGACCCGGTGCGGCGCTACATGCTGCCGGCGTTCGACGACCGGCATCCCGAGTGGCCAAGCCATCCCAAGGCGAGCCGCGATTCGCTGCACGAATCGGATATGTGGGCGGTGGAAGGATTGACGCACCGTTATCCGACCAAGGTGCTGGCGGAAATGCTTTCGACTTGTCCGCAATATTGCGGGCACTGCACGCGGATGGACCTGGTGGGCAACGACGTGCCACAGGTGGTGAAGCTGAAGTTCCAGATTCCGCAGAAGGACCGCTACCAGCAGATGCTGGATTATCTGCGGGTGACCCCATCGGTGCGTGACGTGGTGGTGAGCGGCGGCGACATTGCCAATGTTCCGATTGCGGGGCTGGAAGATTTTGTTTCGAAGTTGATGGACATTCCGAATATTCGGGACATCCGGCTGGCAACCAAGGGCCTGATCGCGATTCCGCAACATTTTCTGCAAGCCGATGTGCAGGCGGGATTGGCGCGACTGGCGAAAAAGGCGCGCGAACGCGGAGTGGACCTGGCGGTACACACGCACGTGAACAACGCGCGGCAGGTGACTCCGCTGGTACGGAAAGCGGTGGAGTCTCTGCTGGACATGGGTTACCGAGACGTTCGCAACCAGGGCGTGCTGCTGCGCGGTGTGAATACCACTCCGAAGGAATTACTGGAACTGTGTTTTGCGCTGCTGGACTACGGGAAAATCATGCCGTATTACTTTTACCAGTGCGACATGATCCCGAACGCGGAGCACTGGCGCTTGGCGATCCACGAGGCGCAGCAATTGCAGCACGACATCATGGGATATTTGCCGGGATTCGCCACGCCGCGCATGGTTTGCGACGTGCCGTTCGTGGGGAAGCGCTGGGTACACCAGGTGAAGGAATACGACCGGCAACTGGGCATTTCCTACTGGACGAAAAACTACCGCACGGGGATTGAAGCGGACGATGCGGAAGCGCTGAACCGGCGGTATGAGTATTACGATCCGATCTACACGCTGCCGGAAACCGGCCAGAATTTCTGGCGGGAAAAATCCGTGCAGCAGACGCTCTCCAAGTAAACAACTGCGACTAGATTAAGAACGAATATTCTGGAGGAAGGAATCCACGGCTCCGGCGAGTTCTGCCGCGTGCTGGGAGAGTTCCCCGGAGATTTGCGTCATGGAGTGGATGGTGGCGGACATGCCGCCGACCAGTTCGGCAGTGCGGGCGGCGGTTTCTCGCATGGCCGATATTTCGCGGGAGATGCCGACAGTGGCTTCGGTGGTCTGGCGGGCGAGGCTTTTCACTTCGGAGGCGACAACGGCAAAGCCCTTACCTGCTTCCCCCGCGCGTGCAGCTTCGATGGTGGCATTCAGGGCCAGCAGGTTGGTCTGCGCGGCGATCTGAGAAATCAATTTCACAACTCCACCGATTTTCTGCGAGGCTTCGCCCAGGCTGGCGACGACGGTGTTGAGGTCCTGCGGTCTTTCTTTTTCTTTACCGGATTTGCGCTGGTTGCCCGCGGTTTCTTTTTTGGCGTCGGTGGAATCTCCGGCCGCCTGAGATAGATGAGCAGCCGTCTGCTTAACCTGGCCGGCCGAGTTGCTCAGTGCGGCGACGACTTTCCTGACGGTGCCCTCGAACTCCTCCGCGATGTTCGCACGCTGTTGCTCCGATTCCTGCAGCTTCGCCGCGTTCTTGGCCATTTCTCCCGTGGCTTCGTTGGTCAGCTTGGAGGTGGTGCGAAACGAGCCGAGCATGCCGCGCAGGAGCACGCGGCGATAGAACTTACCCTGACTGGCGTGCTCCAGAGCCGCGAACGATTCGCGCATGAAGGCGTCGGTCATGTCGAGCAGGTGATTGATGCCGTGCATCAAGGGAGAGAAATCGCCGCACTGATCGGCGTGAAGCAGGCGCAGTTCGAGATTGCCCTTTGCGGCCTCCTCGCAGACTTGCGTGCAGCGGCCGAGCCAGGTGCGGTACATCTCCAGCAAGGCGTCCTGAGCGGGTGAGGAGCCTGACTGGGAAGAGTCCGCGGGCGGGACGGGAAGCGCAGCCGTTAAAGTGGAATCCGAAAACAGAGGCGAGTTGCTCATGGTTTTGGCGTTCCTTTCACACGGAGAAAATAAATTCGGGATAATCCATGTTGCGTTCGGCGACCATGGAGCGCAGCATCGCGCCGGCAGAGGCCATTCCTTCGCGCCAGTCCGCGTGGCGCTTTTCTTCGGCGAGCAGTTTTGCGTAGACGCTCTCGAAGAGTTCGATTTGCTTGCGCTCCGGGCAGCGGCGATTGGAGTGGTAGCCGACGACGCGGCCATTGGCGCCAAGTGTGGGAGTGACGTGAGCGAAGACCCAGTAGTGGTCGCCATCTTTGGCCATATTTTTCACGTAGGCGAAGATTTCGTCCCCGGCTTCCAGCGTGTCCCAGAGCAGTTTGAAGACGCACTTGGGCATGTCCGGATGGCGGATCAGGTTGTGGGGTTTGCCGAGGATTTCGTGCTCTGCGTAACGCGCGATTCTCAGAAATGTTTGGTTGGCGTAAAGAATGATGCCTTTGAGGTCCGTCTTGCTGACGATGATTTCTTCTTCGCCCCAGAGGATTTCCCGGCCGGTGGGAATGGGACGCTGCATAACTGCCATGGAGGAGCCTCCTGCGCTGGAAATGCGCGAATAAGGCAGGAGGTGAAAAGGTGGGGCTGCCGAATGATTGGTTGAGAAGGCACTCCCAAAGTGCTCTGAACCGTACTTAGCTTACCAAAGGCAGGTTGCCGGAATTTCTCAAAGCAGAAGAAGGTTACGTAAGAGGCACGCATTTGCAAAAGGCCAGGGGCACTCCCCATCCGGCCGTGAATCGAGAGAGATTTTTGGAAAACGTTCAGGACTGTGGAGACTGAGCCTGCTTCTCGCGGAGGTTGCAAAGATGCCAGGACCAGACGAAGCGCTCGGCAAAAATGACGAGCGTGCTTGCCATGATGGTCATACCAATGAGCGGAGTGCCATGGCGAAGATGATTTCCAGCACAAAACAGGAGTATGAGTACGATATCCCGGAGCCAGCCCAGGGCGATGAGCGACTTGACCACGAATCACCTCAGTTCTAGTACTAGGATATACGAGAGACTGAGGTGTGGCTAATTTCGTGGCTAGGTTGTGCCGAATCCAGAACCGGCAGTCTTGCAGATTGCCGGGCTCTGGGCTTGTTATTGGGCGCCAGTTTTACTGGACGATGATGAACTCGATGCGGCGGTTGTGGAATTTTCCCTCTTCGGAATCATTCGACGCGACGGGTTTGGTGTCGCCAAAACCTTTGGCAACGAGGAGGTTGGGGTCGACTCCCTGCTGAATGAGGAAGTCGCGAACGGCGTCGGCGCGTTGCTGGGATAGGGTCATGTTGGAGGCGGGATCGCCCGTGTTGTCTGTGTGGCCATCGATTTCCAGAACCGTGCCCGCAGGGGCCATTTTTATTGCGGAAGCGGCTTTGGTGAGGAACACGGTTTCGTCGGCGGGAATCTGCGCGCTGGCCGAAGGGAAGTTAACGACATTCAGATTCATGGCGTAGACGAGATCCTGAGCAGAAAAGCCGGGTTTGAGGGCCGCAAGAGCCGCGGTGGCTTTGGTTTCCGCGAGGCGGACCTGATCTTCGACGTTGAAGACAGCGTTACTGGCGGACTGACGCGAATTCCAGATCCAGTACCCGACGAGGAGAACCGCGAGTAGCGCTAGCAGCGGCCACAACCAGGAAGGAGCGCCCGTTTTTTTCACGGCGTCTTCGGTGGCATAGGCGGCACGGCGCGCCCCAGCGGCCACGACTCCTGTGGCGCTGCTGGCGTAAGACAGAAGCTCGGAGGGGAGATGCGTGGGAATGATCCCGCCGGGTGTGAGGCGCTGGATGAGGTTCGGCAGCATGAACGCCAGGGCGGAAGCGGCGGTGGAAAAGGAGAGGCCGGCTTTGGTGGCAATCTTATCAATGGAATCGTGGCCGAGCGCGGCTTCAAGCGTGCTGCTGGAGATGGGCCGAGGTTGACCGTTGCCCATCCAGGAGGAAACAAAATCGCCCAATCCGGATTTTCGGAGGCGTTCGATGAATGCCCCGAGACCTCCAGGAGATTCATTGATCATAGAGATAAGGCCGGAAAGCAGCGAGGTGGTTTTGGTAGTGTTGAGACCGAACTCTGTCCCAGCCTGCGCCAGAATAGCGTCAAATGTGCCCATGCGAGTGCTCCTTCGGATTTTAGGTTGGGCGGAGGGAATTACAAAATGGGAATATGCGGGCGGGTACAACGCGAAGGCTAGCAGATTGATTTGGCGAGGGGAAGGGGAGAATCGGAGCGAAAGAGGTCGGCGGACAGTTGGTGTCAGGTCTGATTCACAACCCGTTGTTTGATGGCGAAGCGCAGCAGGTCCGAATTATTGGCCAAACCGAAATCCTGCATGATGCGATATTTGTGAAAGGCGACAGTGCGCGTGGCGACGTGGAGAATGGCGGCGGCTTCTTTCATCGTATGGCCCTCGGCGAGGAGTTGCAGAACTTCGCGTTGTCGCGGAGTAAGCACGCGGCCGGCTTCCGAGGAGCGCGGATCGCGCACGGACAATTCGGCAAGAGCTTCCTGAAGCGCGGGAGTGACATACTTACCGCCACGAACAACTTCCTGGACGGCCTTCACCAATTCGGAACCAGCGGATTTTTTCAGCAGATAACCGGAAGCCCAGGTGCGCATGGTTTCCGAGGCAATTTCCGCGTCCTCATTCATGGTGAGAACGATAATTTTCATCGCGGGATGTGAGGCTTTGAGTTGCTTGCTGGCGTCGATGCCGTTCAGCATCGGCATGTTCAGGTCAACGACGACAACGTCGGGCTTCAGTGTCAGTGCTTCGCGTACCAGCGAGCGACCGTCTGCAACCACGCCAACTACCTGAAATTCGGGTTCGAGTAAACGTTTCACTGCTTCCGCGACCAATGTATGGTCGTCAGCAAGCAAGATTCTTACCTTGGCCACGGGGACCGCCTCCGGAATTCGCCTTCCACGGAAACACCAGAGACTCAAGCGCGCCAGAAAGAATACAGCAAAGGCATGTAGTTACAAAGCGGAAGTCGGGGGATAAAGCGGAGCGAAGAAGATATGCCGTCCATCGAGCAACCCACGCTGCTCAGAAATTCTCCGCCCAAGAATTTCTGAGAAGCACTCCGCTCCGCCAAAAAGAACGAAACGATCTTGCCGACAACGCGGGCTGCTCGAAAGAAAGCAAATCTGCGTGCGAAGCGATTGCAGAGCAGTAAGAAGAAGCACGAATCGCCCCACGCGCAAAGAGATAATGACGACTTCATATCATTATGGGAACTGTCAAAAGTTACAGTCTTTGAGTGTGGGGCCCGCAGATTGAATGTGAACAGAAAATGCAGTGGTGATTAGGTTATAAAACCTTAATTATCAATGGGATCGACGTAAGCAGGGAAGAAAGGACCGTCCCCCGAAGGGGACGGGGGAAAGGAAGAAAATAGCTGTAAATTAGTCCGCCGCAGCGGGGAGCGTTGCTTCGGCCTCGAGCCTGGGGCGCTTGATATCCCAGGCAAGACCGATCATTTTCAGCGCGAAGATTCCGTACCAATTTACGTCAACTTCGTACCAAGCGCGGCCGTGACGAGCTGTCTGCGGCTCCGCGTGATGATTGTTGTGCCAGCCTTCGCCGAAGGTGAGGATTGCAACCCAGAAACTGTTGGTGGAATCGTCGCCAGTTTCATAACGCTGCGAACCCCACATGTGGGTTGCGGAATTCACCAGCCAGGTGGCATGAAGGCTGACGACGGTGCGAACAAAGACTCCCCAGAAAACCCAGGGCCAGCCGCCGATGGCGTAGAAAAGAATTCCAATGGCGACGGAAGGAACGATGTGCCACTTGCTGATCCAAAGATGAAATTTGTCTTTGCGCAAATCGGGGACGTAGGGAAGAAGTTCGGAACGATCCTGATGCATGGCGCGGCCGGTGATGATCCAACCCATGTGCGCCCAGAAGCCGCCTTCGCGCGGGGAATGAGGATCGCCTTCTTTATCGGTATTCTGGTGATGCATGCGATGGGTAGCGACCCAGGAAATCGAACCGCCTTCGATGGCGAGCGTGCCACAGGTGGTGAGGAGGTATTCAATGATTTTGGGGGTTTTATAGCCGCGGTGCGTGAGCAAACGGTGATAGCCCATGCCGATGCCGAGGCTGCCGGCAACCCACCACATGAAAACGGCAAGAATGAGCGCTTGCCAGGTGAAGAAGAAAACCGCGCCAAGGGCGCAGAGATGAAGGGCAATCATGAAGATGGTGACGCCCCAGTTAATCGGTTGATGAAAGGTGCGGTCGTTTTGAAAAAAAGTGCGTAGACTCATGGTCAAGAATAACTTTACCACTAAGCTTTGGGGTTTCGTGGAAAAAGCACGGCGGGTTATCGAGTTTGGTAAGTGGGCGGGCAGCAAGAAAAATAATGGTGGCGTGGAGGGAAAATTGTGGTACTCTGTAAATGCGTTTGTTGCTCTTGTAACACCTTTAGATTCGATTTTAGAGGGGCTGCGAGTTCAAACTCGCGGCCTTTTTTGCTTTACGGCTGGAGGCAGTCGAGCAGCAGCAAATAGTTTAAATAAAGAATAGGAAACACAGTGAAAGAACAAGGAACAGTGAAGTGGTTCAATGCCAGCAAGGGATATGGCTTCATTCAGCGCCAGTCCGGGGAAGATGTATTCGTGCACTTCTCCGCGATCCAGGGAGACGGCTACAAGTCGTTGAACGAGGGTCAGGCCGTTGAGTTCGAAGTTACCAAGGGCCCCAAGGGCCTGCAGGCTGCGAACGTAACTAGCCTCTAGTCTGACGGGGCGGACCGCGCGTTAAGCCGGTTCGCCCCTATTTTTTTGTTCGAATGAGATTTTAGGATGCCGGCCTTTGGCCGGCTATTTTTTTGGGTGGGTAGTAATCGGGGGATTCGGGGGAAGAGGTCTGACCGCTGCGCGGATGCTTGCCGGCCCTTCCTTGGTCAGGGTAAACAAGATGCCGGCGCTACCGGCGGCGTCCGAACGACCGGCTGCAGAGGGTGGAAATTTTGGGCGGGTTCCGATACGCTTGCGCCTCTATTGGTGCTTACGGCCGGGGTGGAAATGCAGCTGAGCAACGTCGATCCTTCTCTTTACAATCACGATCTGGCACCGATTCCGATGGAGAAGCGCTCCTGGGGCACGTACAACTACGCTTCGCTTTGGGTGGCTATGAGCGTGTGCATTCCGACGTACATGCTGGCTTCCGGATTGATTGCGGGGGGCATGGACTGGAAGCAGGCGGTGGGCACAATTCTGCTGGGTAATCTGATTGTGCTGGTGCCGATGCTGCTGAACGCGCACGCGGGAACGCAATATGGGATACCGTTTCCGGTCTTTGTGCGCGCTTCGTTTGGAGTGCGCGGCGCCAATGTACCGGCGGTGCTTCGCGCTTTGGTGGCTTGCGGGTGGTTTGGGATTCAGGCGTGGATTGGCGGCCAGGCGATTTATTCGATGCTGCGGATTGTGTGGCCGGGTGCGGGGAATTTTGCCGGGGCACACTGGGTGTGCTTCTTCTTTTTCTGGGCCATCAACATGTTCGTGATCTGGAAAGGCATCGAGACGATCAAGTTTCTGGAGGGTATTGGCGCGCCGTTCATGTTGATCGTGGGATTGCTGTTGCTGGGATGGATCACGCGGAAGGCCGGAGGACTGGGGCCAGTGCTGCATTCGGGGAGCAAGTTTCACACCACCGGAGAATTTGTGAGGTTCTTTATTCCGGCGCTGACGGGGATGGTGGGATTCTGGTCCACGGTGGCGCTGAATATTCCCGACTTTACGCGCTACGCGAAATCACAGAAGGCGCAAATGACGGGGCAGGCATTGGGCTTGCCAACGGCGATGACGCTCTATGCATTTATTGGCGTGGCGGTGACTTCCGCGTCGGCGGTAATTTTTGGCGAGCCCATCTGGGATCCTGTTGTGCTCCTGGGAAGATTCAATCAGCCGCTGGTGGCGTTTGTGGCGTTGATTGCGCTGCTGGTGGCGACGCTGAATACCAACGTGGCGGCGAACGTGGTTTCTCCTTCGAACGATTTTTCGAATTTGCGGCCCAGCTTGATTTCGTTTCGCACAGGCGGACTGATCACCGGGGTGGTGGGCATCCTGATGATGCCGTGGAAATTGATGACGGATTTCAGTTCGTACATTTTTGGGTGGCTGGTGGGATGCTCGGCACTGCTGGGGCCGATCGCGGGAATTATGATCTTCGATTATTACCTGGTGAGGAAGCGGCGGTTGGTGCTGGAAGACCTGTATTCACGAGGCGGCATCTATGAATACAAGAATGGGTTCAACTGGCGGGCGTTGTTTGCGCTTGGCGCGGGGGTGGGTGTGGCGCTGGTGGGCTTGCTGGTTCCCGCGTTGCGCTGGCTTTATGATTACGCATGGTTCGTGGGCTTTTTCGTGTCCGGTTCGCTGTATTATCTTTTGATGAGGCCGGGTGGGCAGGCTGCGACGGATTAGCGTTTTGCAAGATGGAAAGTTATCGGCCGCAGCCTTGGGCTTACTTTTTCTTTTCAACTGAGTGTTGCAAGAGATTTACGAGCCATTGGGAGGGTGTCTTGAGCGAAAATGCGGGATGGACGGCGGACCGCGAAGCGCTGAAGGAGTCCTTGCCGCCGCTGACGCAGCACGAGGCACTGGTGGAAGCGACGCGCTGCGTGATGTGCTTTGACGCGCCCTGCACTCATGCGTGTCCCACGCACATAGATATTCCAAAATTCATCAAGAAAATTTATACGGGAAATATGCGCGGGTCGGCGCGAACGATTCTGGACTCCAACCTTTTGGGGGCTACGTGCGCGCGGGTGTGCCCGGTGCAGGAATTGTGCGAGGGCGCTTGCGTGCTGGGCGCGGAGCATAAACCGATTGCGATCGGGCGGCTGCAGCGGTTTGCGATGGATGATTTTTACGCCAAGGGGGCGAATCTTGCTCCGGCGGCGAAACCAACGGGAAAGAAAGTGGCTGTGGTGGGAGGCGGTCCGGCGGGGCTTTCCTGCGCGGGAGAACTGGCGAAACGCGGGCACCATGTGACTTTGTTTGAAAAGCGCAATTTTGCGGGGGGACTTTCGACGTTTGGGATTATCGGGCTGCGAGAGCCGGTGGAGATTGCGCTTGCCGAAGCGGACATGATTCAGCGACTGGGCGTGAAGCTGGAAACGAAGAGAGAGATTGGGAACGACCTGACGCTGGCGGAGTTGCAATCGAAATTCGAAGCGGTTTTTCTTGGGTTGGGGCTGGGCGCGACGCCGAATTTGGGGATCGCGGGCGAAGAATTCATTCTCGATGGGCTGGAATACATCGAACAGAGCAAGATGAATGGCGACGCGCTGAAGATCGGGAAAAATGTGGTGGTGATTGGCGCGGGGAATACAGCGATTGATTGCGCAACGATTGCCAAGCGGCTGGGCAGGGGAAACGTCACGATGATTTACCGGCGCACCGCGAATGAAATGACGGCGTATCCGCATGAGTATGACTTCATCAAGAAGGAAGGCGTGCGTTTTGAATTTTTGGCCTTGCCGATTCGCGTGCGCGCAAAGGATGGCGTGGTGGAAGGGGTGGAATGTGTGCGCGTGAGCCTGGGACAGAAGGATGCTTCGGGACGCCCCTCGCCGCAGCCGATGGAGGGTTCGAATTTTCTGATTCCGGCGGATCAAGTGGTGAAGGCGATTGGGCAAGAGAAGCCTTCGCTGGCGGCGCGGCTGAATCTGAAGACGGTCAAAGGTTACATCGGAGTGGATGAACAGCTGCAGACGAGCCTACCGGGGGTGTACGCGGGCGGCGATTGCATTCGCGCGATTGGGGCGGCGTCCACAGTGATGGCGGTGCAAGACGGAAAAATGGCGGCGCGTGCGATGCACGAAAGGCTGGTGGGCCGTGGCTGATCTGAGTATTAATTTTGCGGGGATTCGTTCGCCGAACCCGTTCTGGCTGGCGTCTGCGCCACCGGCGAATTCCGGGGCGCAGGTACATCGCGCGTTTGAATTGGGATGGGGCGGGGCGGTGTGGAAGACGATCGGAGCGCCCGTGCTGAACGTTTCGAACCGGTATGGCGCCTGGCACTATGGCGGGCAGAAAATGCTGGCGATTAATAACGTGGAGCTGATCTCTGACCGGCCGCTGGAACAGAATTTGCGTGAAATTGCGGAAGTGAAGCGGGCGTGGCCGGATCGTGCGGTGATCGTTTCGGCGATGGTGGAATCGAAGCCGGAGGCGTGGCACGAAATCATCAAGAAGATTCAGGATACTGGCGCGGACGGGATTGAGTTGAATTATGGATGCCCACACGGGATGAGCGAGCGCGGGATGGGGAGCGCCGTAGGACAAGTGCCGGAGTATTGCGAGCAGATCACCGGCTGGGTGATGCAGGTGGCGAAGATTCCGGTGATCGTGAAGCTGACACCGAACATTTCCAATATTGTGATGCCAGCGCGGGCGGCGGTGGCGGCGGGAGCGAATGCACTTTCGCTGATCAACACGATCAATTCGATCATTGGGGTGGATCTGGAGACGATGGAACTGGTGCCGAATATCGGCGGCAAGGGCGGGCACGGCGGCTATGCGGGCCCGGCGGTGAAGCCGATCGCGCTGAACATGCTTTCGGCGTTGGGGACGGATTCGGTGGTTTCGAATTCCAAGTTGCCAATTTCCGGGATGGGCGGCATTTCCACATGGGCGGACGCGGCGGAGTTTCTGCTGCTTGGCGCGAGCAGCCTGCAGGTGTGCACGGCCGTGATGCATTACGGCTTCCGCATTATTGAGGATCTGTGCGATGGGCTTTCCAACTGGATGGACGAAAAAGGATTCAAGGCGATTCCGGAAGTGGTTGGAAAAAGTGTGCATCGAGTTTCGGACTTCAAGAACTTTGATTTGTCGTTCAAGGCGGTGGCGCGCATTGATCAAGAGAAATGCATTCGCTGCGATCTTTGCTATGTGGCGTGCAACGACACGGCGCACCAGTGCATTGATCTGATCGCGAAAGACGGCAGCGTGGTGCCCCCTGGGGCTTACGATTTGCGTTCGAACGGAAAAGAAGCGGCGGTGCACACGCGGCCGAAGGTACTGGTGCGGGAAGCGGATTGCGTGGGCTGCCGGTTGTGCTTCAACGTTTGCCCGGTTGAAAATTGCATTCAGATGGTGGAAGAGCCGCAAGAACGGCCTTCTGTTACGTGGGACGAACTTTCGCGGAAACAGCGCGAGGTAACGGAAGATTGGGAAAAGATGAAGGCGTATCGCGACAAAATGGGGATTCATATTCATTGAAAGCGGGGAGTTTCGGATGGCGTTGCTGATCAGGAATGGAGAAATCGTTACCGTCGGGACGCGGGAACGCGCGGATATTTTTGTCGAAGATGAGACCATAACGCGGATCGGGCGGAATCTGGAAGCGCCGGCAGGCACGGAAATTGTGGACGCGACGGACAAACTGGTTTTCCCCGGGTTCATTGACCCGCATGTGCACATCTACCTGCCATTTATGTCTACGTTTGCGAAGGACACGCACGAGACGGGAAGCATCGCGGCGCTGATTGGCGGAACGACGACGTACATTGAAATGTGCTGCCCCAATCGCAACGATGACGCGCTGCAGGGCTACCAATTGTGGAAGTCGAAGGCCGAGGGGAAAAGCGCGTGTGACTACGCGTTTCACATGTCGGTGACGAAGTTTGGAAAGGAAACGCCGGGGCAGCTTCGCGAGGTGGTGGCCGACGGGACGGCGTCGTTCAAGATATTCCTTTCGTACAAGAATTTTTTTGGCGTGACGGATGAGGAGATGTACCAGACGCTGCGGCTGGCGCGGCAACTGGGGGTGATCGTCACGGCGCATTGCGAGAACGCGGAACTTGTGGCGCAGTTGCAGGAAAAGCTGATCGGCGAAGGGAAAATCGGGCCGGAGTGGCACGAGCCGAGCCGGCCGGAATCGGTGGAAGCTGAAGGCACCGGGCGCTTCGCGACGTTCCTGGAAAATACCAAGGCTACTGGTTACGTGGTGCATCTTTCGTGCGAGCCTGCGTTGAAGGCGGCGCTGGCGGCGAAAGAGCGCGGCGTGAAGCTGTTCATCGAATCGGTGATTCCACACTTCCTGCTGGATAAATCGTATGCGGAGCGGGCGGGAGTTGAAGGGATGAAGCATGTGATGTCTCCGCCACTGCGGGCGAAGAAAAATCTTTCTGTGCTATGGAGCGCGCTGGATCGCGGGCTGATTGACACCGTAGGAACGGATCATTGTCCGTTCGATACCGAGCAAAAGATTCTCGGTAAGGATGCGTTTACAACGATTCCCAACGGCATCCCGGGAATTGAGGACCGCGTCAACTTGCTTTACACCTATGGAGTGAAGCGCGGGCGGCTGGAATTGGAACGGTTTATTGATGCGGCGAGCACGCGGCCGGCGAAGCTGTTTGGGTTGTTTCCGCGGAAGGGCACGATTGCGATTGGCAGCGATGCGGACCTGGTGATCTACGATCCGGATTACCGCGGGGTGATTTCCGCTAAAACACATCATGTGAACAACGATTACAGCGGGTTTGAGGGCATGGTGATTGAAGGGCGGCCAGCGGTGGTTACCGTGCGCGGCAAGATCCAGGTGAAGGATGGAAAATTTGTTGGCGAGCGCGGGCGCGGGCGTATGCTGAAGAGGGAACCCACCTACTTTTAAGCGAGTTGCTACATGAGCCTGCTTCCCAAACGAACCGTCGCGGAACTGAAAGAGCTTCGCGAGCTTACCTCCGACGAAAACGGCGCGCAGCGCGTGGCGTGGACGGACGTGTGGCAGAAGGCGCGCAAGTGGTTTGCGACGAAGCTCGTCGGGATGCCGGTAGAGCACCACTACGACGCGGCAGGAAATAATTGGGTGACGCTGCGCGGGGCGTCGGAAAAGAGTTTGCTGATCGGCGGACATCTGGATTCGGTGCCGAATGGCGGCTGGCTGGACGGAAGTTTGAATGTTCTGGCGGGACTGGAAGTGCTGCGGCGCATTGCGGAGGAATTCAAGGGCAAGCCGCCGATCACGATTCGGCTGGTGGATTGGGCGGATGAAGAAGGCGCGCGTTTTGGGCGCAGTTTGCTTGGCTCGTCGGCCTTTGCAGGTTCCCACACGATTGCGGCGGACCGGGTGCGAACAGACCGCGACGGGTTCACGATGGAGGAAGCTCTGAAGCGCTGCGGCGTGCACATGGATCGCTTCCCGGAAGCGGAAAGAGAACGTGCGAATGCGGCCGCTTATCTGGAACTTCACATTGAGCAAGGGCCGGTGCTGGAGAAAATGGGATTGCCGCTGGGAGTGGTGCTGGGAACGAAGGGCGTGGAGCGGCATGGCATAACGTTTCATGGGCAAGAGGCGCACTCTGGCGCGACGCCGATGAAATTGCGGCGGGACTCGCTGGCGGCGGCGGCAAAGCTGGCGTTGGAGATCCGCAACATTGCCGGGAGACATGAGGATGCGGTCTGCACAATCGGCAGCTTGAAAACATTTCCGGGAATCGTGACGGCGGTGGTGGGGCGATGCGAAGCTACACTGGACCAGCGCGACCTGGATGCCAAGGTGCTCGCGCAGATGTTCGCAGAAGCGAAGGAAGCCAGCCAGAGATTTGCGCGGGAAGAGAATTGCACGGTGGAGTGGCGGCACGTCTGGAGCATTCATCCGATACCGTTTCACGCACATCTACTGGATCTTTGCGAGCAATCGGTTAAGGAAATTTCCGGGAGTTCGCACCGGCTGCCCTCCGGGCCGCTGCACGATGCCGCGGAGGTCTCGCGCGCGGGGATTCCAACGGTTATGATGTTCGTGCAATCGTTACGCGGCATCAGCCACAATAAAATTGAAGATACCCGGGAAGAGCATCTGGAAATGTCCGTGACCGCGCTGGACCGGCTGGCGGCGAAAACCATGGCCTGGATTTTGCAGACGCACTGACATTGACGGGAAGGAATAACGAAATGGACGCCAAATCACAGAAGATCGTTCAGGATAATCGCGACTACACGATGTTTTCGTGGTCGGTGCAGAGCACCGCAAATCCGATTCACATGAAGCGCGGACAAGGTGTGTGGTTCTGGGACGGCGACGACAACCGCTGGCTGGATTTCAGTTCGCAGCTGATCAATCTGAATCTTGGCCACCAACACCCGAAAATGCTGGAGGCGATCAAGGCGCAGGTGGATGAGCTGTGCTTCGCGGGGCCGAGCTTTGCGACGGAGCCGCGCGGAAACCTTGGGAAAAAGCTGGCCGAAGTTACCGGTTTGGCGAAGGCGTTCTTTACTCTTGGCGGATCAGAGGCCAATGAAAACGCGCTGAAAATGGCGAAGCTGGTGACCGGGCGGGCCAAAATTATTACGCGGTACCGCAGTTACCATGGCGCGACGATGGGGGTGATGACCGCTTCCGGCGATCCGCGCCGCTTGCCAGTGGAACCGGGAATTCCCGGGATCGTCCGCGTGTTCGATCCCTATTGTTACCGGTGCCCGTTCGGGCAAAAGGTGGAGACTTGCCATCGTGAATGCGTAAGCCACATCGAAGAGATCATTCAGATGGAAGGCCCGAACAATATCGCGGCAGTCATGGTGGAGGGAATCACCGGATCAAACGGTCTGTTGGTGCCGCCGGACGATTACTATCCGAAGCTGCGGGCGCTTTGCGACAAGTATGGGATTCTGCTGATTGATGACGAAGTGATGTCGGGATTCGGGCGCACCGGAAAATGGCTGGCCACCCAGCACTACGGGATCAAGCCGGACATTGTTACTTGCGCGAAGGGATTGACGAGCGGATATATGCCGCTAGGCGCCACGATTGTTTCGGAAAGAATCGCCAAGTATTTTGAGACGAATATGCTGTGGGGCGGACTGACGTATAGCGGGCATCCGGTTTGCTGCGCGGCTGCGGTGGCGAACCTGCGGATCTACGAAGAAGATAAGATTTTTCAGAATGTGGAGAAGCAGGGGCGCTATCTGGCTTCGCGGCTGGAAGGCATGAAGAAGAAGTATGCGTGCGTGGGCGACGTGCGGCATATCGGGCTGTTCAGCGTGCTGGAATTGGTGAAGGATAAGGCGACGCGCGAACCGTTGGCGCCATTCAACGGCACCAGCCCGGAGATGGGGAAACTGGCGGCGCATCTGAAGTCGCGGCACGTTTACGCGTTCAGCCGGTTCAATATGTTGTGGGTGTGCCCGCCGCTGATTATCAACGAAGCGGAGTTGTGCCAAGGTCTCGACGTTATCGAAGAAGCGTTGCAGGTGGTGGATGAGGCGCTTGGGAAGTCAGGAACGACGCAGACGGCAGAGCCTGTGGCGGCGCGCTAAGTCTGGTTCTTCAGGGAATAAATTAACTGCGTGATTCGTTGACGGATTGGGAACAGGCGCATTCGGGCGTTGCGCCACCGAATTCGTATCCGGTAGGCTCCTCACTGTGATGAATTTCCCCTCGATTCCACCGCGCATCCCACGCGTCGCACAAAACCTGCTCATTGCGATGATTTTATTGTGTGTCGCCCGGGTGGGAGGCGCGCAACAATCGACGCCGAATTCTGCGCCGCCGGTTACCACGCGCACGTGCAGCGCGAATCCTGTTCTCGGGCCGAGCGGAAAAAAGAAAAGTGCTCCCAAGACGAAGCATCCACTGCCGCCGGAGCCGCTGCCCGCCTGCATCGAAGTGAAAGGCGAACCGCTGGAAATTCAGGAGGCGCTGCAAGCGGTGGTGCGCGATTTGCAATGGCGCATTCACGAGAATCACGCCACCGAAGATACGTGGACGTTCGTCCGTTATATGGACGCAGAGGATCTGGAAAGATACGCCGACACTAAGGTGTTGATTGAACCCGTGGATTTTGAGGATGGAAAAGCGGCTGTGCTGGTGCGTACGGTGGATATTGGCGGGGGATTCTCGCGGGTACAGATCTCTGCGCATTTTGAGAGGGAAGGAAAGTCAAGCGACTCGACGTTGAAGCAGCCCGCGACGTCGTGGCCATTGAATTCGAAGGGCACACTGGAACAAGAGCTGATACGTTCACTGCAAAGCCGCTATCAGCAAGTGGAATAGTGTCAGGGCCATTCGTTAGTACCCGACTTCAACTGGCCCCCCGTACAGCTTTCGCGACACCTCGCTGACCTGCTATCCCTACAAGATGGTTTCCCGGTGCAACCTGGCAACAGTCCAGTCGGGCGTGTTCCGGCCGTCCAGGGCAATAAGAGGGAGGCAAGCGTGCATTTTCGCGCGCCAGGCTTGACCCGAATGGGCCTCGGAGGCGTGGAGTTGCGCGGCTTCGCGCTCCTGCCGCTTCTCGTCGTGATCTGGCTGTTTGCTCCGACGCGTTCCTCTGCGCAAATTTCTCCGGGGCCACTCTCCAAGGCACACGAATCGCTGTATGGAACGACGCAATGCGCGACGTGCCACGAGTTCGGGGCAAGCACGCCGACATTTAAGTGCCTGGGATGCCACAAGGAAGTGGCGCAAGCGCTGGCTGGGAGGCACGGGTATCACTTCCTGTTGCAGATGCAGAATCCTAGTGGCAAGGATTGTGTTCGTTGCCACCTGGAGCATAACGGAGAGGACTTCCACCTGATTCACTGGGAGCCGTCCGAGGCCAAGTTCGATCATCGATTGACCGGTTACAACCTCGAAGGAAAACACACCGCACTAGCTTGCGAGAAGTGCCACACGCCCGCGCACATGGTGCCCGGGGACCGCGCCCTGATCAAAAAAAAGGATCTTACGAAATCCTACTTTGGGCTTTCCCCGCTTTGCCAAACCTGCCATAGCGACCCACATAAAGGGCAATTGGGCAACGAATGCACGAAGTGCCATACCACGGAGAGTTGGAAAGCCGCGAAGAATTTCGACCATTCGAAAACGCGCTATCCCTTAACGGGCCTGCACACGAAAGTGGAATGCGAAAAATGCCATAAGCCGGATACGCCGGGCGGGCCGGCGCGGTATCAGGACATGAAGTTTGGGGCGTGTGCCGACTGCCACATGGATCCGCACAAGGGCGAGTTCAAGAAGGCTTGCGATTCTTGCCACACCACCAGCGGATGGAAGAACATGCTTGCGGGATTCGATTTCGATCACTCGAAAACGAAATACCCTTTAGTTGGGAAGCATGCGCAAGTTTCCTGCACGGAGTGCCACGTGAATGGAGACTTCAAGAAAGAACTGGCTTTCACGAATTGCAACGACTGCCACAAGCCGGATCCACACAAGGGGCAATTCGAATCGCGGGCGAAGAAGGGTGAGTGCGCGGAATGCCACACGGTGGACGGGTGGAAACCTTCCCTGTTTGGCGTGAAAGAGCACGATACTTCGCGCTATCCGTTGAAAGGGAAGCACGTGAAAGTGGAGTGTGCGAAGTGCCACATTCCGGCTGGCAAGGACACCATTTACAAAGTGAAGTTCGAGGCATGCGCGGACTGTCACAAGGATGCGCACGACAATCAGTTCGCCGCCGCGCCTTACAACAACAAATGCGAAGCCTGCCACACGGTGATTGACTTCCACCGGAGTACATTCACTGTTGCAAAGCACCGTTCCACGCGTTTTGCGTTGGCTGGCGCGCACGTGGCGGTGGCATGTTCGGACTGTCACAAGCTCGGGGCAGGCGGGCGCACCGACCGGGTTCTGCCGTTCAAATTTGAAGACCGCACATGCACCGCTTGCCACAAAGATCCGCACAATGGGGAATTCAAGGATCGCATGGCGCGCAAGAGGGCGAATGGGACGCCGTTTGGCTGCGAGGCCTGCCACACGGTGAAAAGCTGGGTGGAGATCAGCGGGTTTGACCACTCCAAAACGAAGTTTCCGCTGTTGGGCGCGCATCGCACGGTTACCTGTGGCGAATGCCACAAAATCACCACGAACTATGTTTCGCGCTTCAAAGGGACCCCGCAAGCATGCGAAGCCTGCCACTTGGATGCACACGACCAGCAGTTCTTGGCCAAGGACGGCAAGACGCACTGCGGTGACTGCCATAATATGGCGCGGTGGGTGCCCTCCACGTTTGACCATGATACACGCACACATTTACCGCTGACTGGCGGGCACGCGAACGTGGCCTGCGACAAGTGCCATATGCAGACCAGGACCGTTGGAGACAAGACGATTGTGGTCTACAAAAATACACCGAACAAATGCGCGGACTGCCACGGGAACGATCCGCGAATCGTGAAGCCGGACCTGCCGAACTGATGAATTTTTCAACACTGGAGGCGGGGAGGGAGAAGGAACTCTGTGTTTCGCGACCAGTCGTGGTTGCGCCCTTGCTCTGGATTACTAATTAGCGAACAATAACTTTTCTTGGCAACCCGGGAACATTCTCCTGCAACAAAAAAACTGAGCCCCGGCCAGGTCGTGAACTAGAAGTACCAATGAGGGAAATTGGTTAGAACTGGTCTACAACTGTACCCATGTACAGTAGGAACCACTCTGGTAATTGTCTGAAAATCATGACAGATCGTAAATGTGGCCCCGCCTCTGGTCTTCGTGTGGCATGACGGGAGAACTCTACGCTGGCGCTCCTCCAGTTCTCGCTCTGGGCTCTACTGGCGTTCTCTAATACTGCCGGGCGTAATCCCTCGCGTGGAATACCTGCCCCGGCACTCTCTAGCCAACGTGAGGCTGCCCGCAATCCACACGGACCGTCGTTGAACATTCCGTGCGAAAACTGCCATACATCGTCGGGCTGGCGCCCGATCCGTGCGGTTCCGGAATTTGACCATAACAAGACCAGCTATCCGCTGCGCGGAATGCATGAAAAAGTGAAATGCGTGCAGTGCCACGTGAAGCCGGTGTTTACGAATGTGGGTAAAAACTGCGCCGATTGCCACGCGGACATACACCGGCGGCAGATGGGGCCAAACTGCGAGCAATGCCACACAGTGCAAGGTTGGAACATCGCTGTTCAGGCGGTTCGCGACCATCAGAATCGGTTCCCGTTGCTGGGTGCGCACGCGGCAGTGCCTTGCGAAGAGTGTCACAAGCAGGGCGCCACGGGCGTGTTCCTGGGGCTTCCCACTGCCTGCGACTCCTGCCATTTGAAAGATTGGCAAAATACAACGAATCCACCGCACGTATCCGCGGGACCGGCATTCGCGTCCAGCAATTGCCAGGGCTGTCATAAGTTCGACAGCTGGCTGGGAGCAACGTTTGATCACAGCACGACGGGGTTTGCGCTGACCAATGGGCACGCGAATGTGCCCTGTGCGCAGTGCCACGTCAACAACAATTACAACCTGCAGATCGCGCCTACTGATTGCGGAAACGCTGGGTGCCACCTTACGACCTGGCAACAGACCAATAATCCCCCCCACCAAAAGGCGGGACCATCATTTGCGGCGGCGAATTGTTCACAATGCCATAACACGGTCAGCTGGACCAACGTAGTCTTCAATCACAGCGCTACGGGTTTTCTTTTGACGAATGGACATGCGAACGTACCCTGCGCTTCCTGCCACGTTAATAACAATTACAATCTGCAGATTGCACCGACAGCTTGCGGTACCGCGGGGTGCCACGCAACGACCTGGCAGCAAACCAACAATCCTGTGCACTCTACTTCGGCTCCGGCATTCGCGTTGGGCAACTGCGCAAATTGCCATACGACCGTTGGCTGGGATGCGGCTTCGTTCGACCACAGTGTTACAGGCTTCGCGCTGATGGGAACGCATGCCACAACGCCCTGCGCACAGTGCCACGTGAACAACAATTATTCACTGACGACGAGTGACTGTATGTCGTGCCACGCGTCCTCCTGGAACACCACGCAGACTCTCGGCGGGGCAGTCCCGAACCACATTACGGCTGGTTTCCCGAGCACCGCCTCGGCATGTGCCACGTGCCATACCATCACGAAGTGGAGCGACGGAAAGTTTGACCACAGCACGACCGGGTTCCTGTTAACGAATGGCCACGCCAATGTGCCCTGCAGCTCCTGCCACCTGAATGGAAATTACAATCTGACGATTCAGCCAACGGATTGCGGCAACTCGCAGTGCCACTTGACCGCGTGGCAGCAGACGAATAACCCGGTGCATTCGACCTCCGGTCCATCGTTTACGGCGGCGAACTGCTCAAAGTGTCACACGACGGTTGGCTGGGATGCGGCTTCGTTCGACCACAGCGTCACCGGTTTCACATTAACCGGCACGCACGCCACGACGCCGTGCTTGCAGTGCCATGTAAACAATAACTATTCGCTGACCACCAGTGACTGCATGTCTTGCCACACTGCAGACTGGAACAAGACGCAGACCGCGGGTGGGAATGTGCCGAACCACGTGGCTTCGAATTTTCCAACGACTGCGGCGGCTTGTTCTTCGTGTCACACAATTACGGTCTGGTCGGACGGCAAGTTTGATCACAGTACGACGGGATTCCCGCTGACGAATTCGCACCAGCTGGCTCCAGCAGGGAAGGTGGCCACCTGCACGCAGTGCCATATCGGCGGAAATTACGCGCTGAACATCCAGCCGACGGATTGCGGCAACTCCGGCTGCCATTTGACGACCTGGCAGACGACGAACAATCCGGTGCATTCGACCGCAGGCGCGCCGTTTGCCGCAACGAACTGCTCCACTTGCCACAACACGATTTCGTGGAATACGGCAACCTTCGATCACAGCACGACGGGCTGGGCGCTGACGGGAGTCCACGCGACAACGCTCTGCACGTCCTGCCACGTCAATAACAACTACACGTTCACGGCGGCAAATACGGACTGCTACGGTTGCCACCAGGATAAGTACAACAGCACATCCACCCTCGGCGGCGCGGTTCCGAATCACGTGGCGGCCGGATTCCCGACTTCGCAATGCGCGACTTGTCACACGACAACAAACTGGACCTCGACCTGGAGTCACAACTCGACCGGCTTCCCGCTGCAGAATCTGCACCAGTTCGCTCCGGCGGGGAAGATCGCAGCCTGCACGGACTGCCACGTCAGCAACAATTACTCGTTGCAGGTTGCGCCGACGGCTTGCGGCACGGCGGGCTGCCACCTGACGACCTGGCAGCAGACGAATGATCCCGCTCACGCAACGGCGGGGCCGGCCTTCGCGCTGGCGAATTGTTCCACTTGCCACACAACGGCGGGCTGGGGGACGGCAAATTTTGACCACAGCTCTACGGGTTGGCCGCTGACGGGCACGCATGTGACGACGCTCTGCACTTCGTGCCACGTCAACAACAAGTACACGCTGACCAGCGCGAACACGGATTGCTACGGTTGCCACCAATCTACGTGGCTGAGCACACAAACGCTGGGAGGCGCAGTGCCGAATCACGTGGCAGCGGGCTTCCCAACTTCGCTCTGCTCTTCCTGCCACAACACGACGGCTTGGAATCCTGGGACGTTCGATCACAGTACGACGGGCTGGGCGCTGACCGGAGCACACCAGATGCCGCCGGCGGCCGGTTCAAAGATTACGGCTTGCACGGACTGCCATGTCAGCAACAATTTCAGCCTCACGTCCGCGAACACAGCTTGCTACGGCTGCCACCAGGCGGCATGGCTGAGCACGCAGACGCTGGGCGGTTCGGTGCCGAATCACATCGCAGCGGGCTATCCGACAACGTGCGACACCTGCCACACGACCACGACCTGGCTGGGGGCAACGTTTAATCACACCTACTTCCCGATACCGCACCACGGGTCGGTGTGCAACGACTGCCACCAGGTTTCCACGGACTATTCCAGCTTCACCTGCATCAACTGCCACACGACGACTGCCCACCAGCAATCGCAGACCAACAACATCCACAATGGCGTGGGTGGCTATAGCTACGGCCCCACCACCTGCTACAACTGCCACAAAAATGGCGGCGGGGGCTAAACATGCGTTCGCCGATCGTCTTCGAACTGGTATGGGTCGCTTGCTCCTGCATGCTCCTAAGTTTTTTTCCTACCGGTGTGTTCGCCCAGGAAACGGCGTCCAGCCAGAAACCCTCGGTGTTTCGCGTGAAATATCTGGCTGACAATTCCGTTTACATTGATTCTGGGAGTAATGCCGGTCTGCAAGAAGGCATGAAGCTTTCGGTGATTGAACCACCGCCAGACAACGCCGTGACCGATGGGGTGCGTTACCGCGGGTATCCGCATGTGGCGGAGTTGAACGTGGTCTCGGTGGCGGATAGCTCGGCGGTATGCGACGTGGTTTCTTCCGCCAGTGAACTGCGGATTGGGCAGTTCGCTTTTCTGACTCCCGGTAGTTCGGAAGACCGCCATCTGGCGGAAAACGCACAGGATTCGGAAAGCTATCCAATTTCGATCGCGTTTACTTCGGGTGATCCAGTGGACCAGGAATTTCGCGCGACGCATGTGGAGAACACGACGGAATCTCCGATTGGAGTGATGCGCGCTCGCGTGGGCTTCAGCTACGGGGGAATACAAGAGTCTGGCATCCATTCCACGCAATTGGGAATGATGATTGACGCAGACATGACGCATATTGGCGGCACGTATTGGAACTTCACGGGATTCTGGCGCGGTACGTTGAACACCAGCAGTTCAAGTTTGCCGGATGCGGGAACCGCGACGCTGACGGATCTCCTGAATCGTACGTATCACCTTGGATTCACCTATCAGAACCCCTATTCACCGAATACGTTCGGGATTGGCCGGCTGTATCTGCCCTGGGCGCCGAGCCTTAGCACGATTGACGGCGCGTATCTGGGGCACCGGATCGGACGCATCACCACGGTGGGCGCGTTCGCAGGTTCCACGCCCGACCAAAGTTCCTGGAGTTACAACCCCAACCAACAGATCGCCGGCACGTTTATGAGCGTGGAGGATGGGGATTTCAATCATTTGCATTACTTGAGCACCGCGGGGATTGCGGTGAACACGATTGACTGGCGGGTGTCGCGGCAGTTCGCGTTTTTTGAGAACAATGTGAACTGGAAGCGCTACATCGCGTTTTACAATTCGATGCAAATCGACGACGCGCGGACTTCGCCCTATCCGGGCGGGGGCAGCAATCCCACGGGCATTACGCAGACCTATAATTCGTTGCATTTTCAGCCTGTGAAGCTGGTGACGTTTGGGGTGAACTACAACTATTTTCGAAATCTTCCTACGTTCAACCCGCTGCTGATCGGCACGGGCGTGCTGGACAATTATCTATTTCAGGGCTTCAGCGGGGACGTGCGACTGGATTTGCCGAAACACATCAGCGTATACAGCAGTCTGGGGCGCAGCAAGGCCAGCACGGATACAAAAAATGCGCTGAACGAATCGTATGGCATCACGTTCAGCAACCTTGGCCGAACGGGGCTATTTCTGGATCTGCACTACACGCAATTCAACAGCAGCTTTGGCAGCGGGCAATATGAATCGGTATCGCTTTCGCGGAACCTGACGGAAATGCTGCGAGTGCAGGTGCTGGCCGGGGATCAGAAGTTTAATTCGCCCTTGACAAGCAATTCCAGCTCACGGTTCGTGAACGGCACGGTGGATTGGACGATCAGCCGGAAATATTTTGTGGAGGGGCTGATCGGCTATTACAACGGCACGACGTTGAATTACACGCAATGGTCCACGATCTTCGGGTATCGCTTTGGAGGCCTGCGGAAATGACGCGTGAGCTCAAATCGGGCAAGACGGTCCTGGCAGTGATTACCCTGCTCTTCGGGATATTCGCGTGCACGGCCTTGCTTTGTGCCCAGTCAAAGGTGGAGGGCGCCGATACCCCGGCGACTACCGGCTCCGCCGACCCGGCGTTTCTGGCACGCGCGAACGATACGCTGCTCCATGCGCGGAAACTCATCGACAATTTCTTCGAGCAAACCTCCAACGTGGTCTGCAATGAGGACGTGGCGCAGACAATCGTTGGTAAAAACGGGAAGCCCGTGTACCGGGAAGAGTCTGTGTTTGAGTACCAGATGCAGGCGAACACGCGCAGCGGTTCGTTGAAGCTGGTGGAATCCCGTGAAGCGCGGAAAGCGGCGTTCCGCGACCCAAACAAGACGCTGCTAATCACCAATGGATTTGCGAGTATGCTGCTGGTGCTGCACCAGGATTTTGAATCCAGCTACGCGTTTACACCTGTTTCGGAGGAAGTGGTCGGTGGGCGGACGCTGGTGAAAATTCAGTTTAAGCCCGTCGCTGGCGGCTCTTCGCCAGCCGCTATCCAGTTGCGCAGCCGCAACTATCCGCTACCGCTGACCGGCGAGATCTGGATCGACAGCGAATCCGGGGCTGTGGTGAAGCTGATTGCCGGCCTGGAGTCGAGTCTGGACGATCTGGGCCTGCACCAATTGCGCAGCGAAATTCATTATTCCGTGGTGCAGTTTCACGATCCGGAGGAAGCCTACTGGATGCCTTCCTCGGCGGTGATCGACGTGGAAACGCCGAAGCAGCACTGGCGGAACGTGCATCGGTTCACGGACTACCGGAGATTTCGAGCTACGATCCAGGTTCAAATGGGGGATGAAAAGCCATGAGCGCAGAAGCTAGCGTTCGAAGTGCGATTATTGCAAGAGAGGACATCGAGCATGGCCATCGAATGCGGTTGCTGCTCGCGTGGATGGTTGCCCTGGCAATTGTTCTGGTGATTGCGGGCTATGGCATGGACTACTACACGCTGAGCTCGGTAAACCGGCCGCTTTCCCCGAAACATGACCTGTTAAAACCGAGCGGGAGCGTCGGAATGAAGCTGGGGTTGTTTGGGGTGCTTCTCTTTTTCCTGATTTATCTTTATCCCCTACGGAAGAAATGGGGATGGCTCGGGCGGCAGGGCAATTCGCGGCACTGGCTGGATTTTCACGTGGTGCTGGGCACCACGGCGCCAATCATCGTCGCGTTTCACGCGTCATTCAAATTCGGCAATATAGCAGGGATGGCATTCTGGAGCATGCTGTGCGTGACGCTTTCCGGTTTCGTCGGGCGGTATTTATATTCGCAAGTCCCGCGCAATCTCAATGCAGCCGAACTATCCATGAAAGAAATGCGGGACACCGAAGCGGGCCTCCGTCAGGAACTGGGAGCACAGAAGCTGGCGTTTGGTATGCGCATGGAAGCGCTGTATGACCTGCCGACACCGGAGGACGTCGAGCATATGCCGATGCTTATCGCGCTTTTATATATGATTCTGATCGATCTGCGGCGGCCCTTTCAAATTTCGCTGCTGCGGCTGCAGGCGGCGGGATTCGGAGCGTGGCTGGTATCCGTATTTGGAGTGCGCCGAACGGGGGATTTGAAGCTTGAGCGCGGAATTGCCATTGCGCGCAGGCAGGCCGCCCTTTCGAAACGCATCCTGTTTCTTCAGCGGACACAACAAGTCTTCAATCTGTGGCATGTCGTGCACCGGCCGTTCAGCTATGCATTCGCCATTCTGGCCATCGTTCACATCAGCCTGGTCCTTTATATGGGCTATCGGCTCTAAGGTTATGACGATATGGATAATCTGATTTCGTTTCTGATTGCGGCGGTCATCATCGGTTTTTTTCTCGCTTACTATCTCCGCCAGGAAAAAAAGAAGGCGCTGAAATTCAAGCAAGCGGCGGAGCGCGGGAAGCTGCGCTCCGATGGTCCGCAATCGCAGCATCCGCAGATCAATAATAATTACTGCATTGGCTGCGCCACGTGCACGATGGTGTGTCCGGAGGGTGATGTGCTGGGCATGGTTGGGGGGAAGGCCATGATCATCAACGGGTACAAATGCATTGGCCACAGCTTGTGCGCGGAAGCTTGCCCTGTTGGCGCGATCACGATGGTTCTGGCGAGCCCAAGCGTTGGCGCGGATCTGGCAACGCTGACGCGAGACTACGAGACCACACTGAAGAACATGTTTATCGTTGGCGAGTTGGGGGGACTGGCGTTGATCAAGAATGCGGTGAACCAGGGTCGCGAATGTGTGGACACCATTGCCCGGCGGCTCTCCATAAATAAAACATCGGCAAACGCCACGGAGCTTTACGACCTGCTGATCGTCGGCGCGGGACCCGCGGGAATCAGCGCATCGCTTCGTGCGGCGGAGAAAAAGCTAAAATACATCACGCTGGAACAGTCTGAAATCGGCGGCACCGTCTCCAAGTATCCACGGCAGAAATTGGTGATGACCAGCCCCGTGGAATTTCCGATGCACGGGAAGTTCAAGAAGTCGGAACTTTCCAAGGAAGATCTATTGGAATTCTGGGACAAGGTGCTGAAACGCGCGGACTTCCATTGCAGGACAGGCGAGAAAGTGGAAAATATCGCCAAGGAGGACGATGGAAACTTTCGGATTATCACCAAAGCTGCGGAGTTTCGTGCGCGCCACGTCATTCTGGCGCTGGGCAAGGCGGGTGACCCCCGGAAACTTGCTGTGAAGGGTGAGGAGCTACCTAAGGTAATGTATCGCCTGATCGAGGCGGATCATTACGTGAACAAGAAGATTCTGGTGATTGGCGGAGGAGATTCCGCGGTTGAGGCGGCCATGGGGCTGGCGAGCCAGGTCGGCAATAGCGTCACACTTTCCTATCGGCAGGCGAGTTTCGGCCGCATCAAGGAGCGCAACAATCAACGCATTCAGGAGTTCATGCGCAAGGGCAAGCTCAAGGTATTGTTCAATTCGAACCCTGTGGAATTTAAGGCGGATTCCGTGATCCTGGAAGTGAGTGGGGCGAAACAAACGATCGCCAACGATTACGTCTGGATTTTTGCCGGCGGGGAGCCCCCCACGGCGTTTCTGAAGAAAATTGGCGTGGGATTTGCTAATCGTGACCTCACCTCAGAAGGTTCGCGCGCGGCCCAAGAGGCGAAGCAGGCGGTCCTGACGCCCGCGTGACGAGATGCCACTGGTTCCCGCCTTGACCGCGGGAAAGAATCCGCTACGGAGTGAGGACCAGCTTCTTTCCCGAGTAGGTGACCGTCCTATCGGGATTGGCAGTCATGCCGCTGCCCGCGCCGTGCCCTTCTGAAACGAAGACGATGTGAAACGATCGCGATTCCGGCATGCCAGGAAAGGAACCGGTGCGATCGCCAATCGTCAGCGATTGCGAGGAGTTGTCCCAAGAGACCGGAATCGTGGAGTAGGCGCCTTTTTCGTAATTGTAGGAATCGCCTTCATCTTCGTAGAGCGTGAAGTTTACATCCGCGCCGCGGAAAACGCGGATTTCCAGTGGATCTGCGGATTTTTCGGACGCGTATTCGATGTCGGGCCCAAGAGGCAAGATGGAACCGGCGCGGACGTAGAGGGGAATGCGTTCGATCGGTGCGCTTGACTCGATGGATTCTCCACCCTTTAGCAATTGTCCTGTCCAGAAGTCGTACCAGGAAGCCTCTGGCAGATATAGCCGCCTCGAGGTAGCTTGGGGTTCGGTGACCGGATTGACCAGCAGGGCCGGGCCGAACAGGAACTGGTCGGCGATATTCTGCGCGCGAATGTCCGTGCGGAAATCCATCACCAGGGGACGCATGATGGTATAGCCCTCATTGGTGGTCTTCCACGCCAGCGAATAAATGTAGGGCATCAAGCGGTAACGCAATTGATCGAAGGAGACGAGAATTTTCTGCGCGTCCGCGCCATACGACCACAACTCGTTTTGATTTGTGGTGCGCGTGCCATGGACGCGAAAAATCGGGCAGAAAGTGCCGAACTGAAACCAGCGGACAAAGAGCTCACGATAGGCCGGGTCGTCCGGATTCGCGGAAACGAAGCCGCCGATGTCGGTGGTCCAGTAGGGCAGTCCCGAGAGAGAGAAATTCAAGCCCGAGGGAATTTGCCGGCGGAGCGTTTCCCAATTGGGATCCACGTCGCCGGACCACATCGCCGCGGCATTGCGCTGGATGCCCGCGTAGCCGGATCGGGAAAGAATGAATACGCGTTTCTGGTCGGACGCGGCGCGCTGTCCTTGGTAGACGCCAGTAGTGGTCATCAACGGGAATTCGTTGGCATAGCGAGCGCCATTCCCCAACGCAGTCTGATGGTTGACGAGGAGGCTGGTTTCCAAACCTTCGGTTTCGGGCTCCGTGGTGTCTAGCCACCAGGCGTCCGCCCCGATTTTGAAGAGCGTGTCGTCCATCAATTTCCAATAATATTTGCGCGCCGCAGGGTTGAAGGCATCGTAGAGTGCCATCCCCGCGGGATGGAAGCCGCTGGCCTTCGTTTTTGCGATAAAAAATCCCTTTTTGTCCATGTCGTCGTAAACCTGGGAGCCCGGGCGAAAAAATGGCCACACGGAAATCATCAGATGCACGTGGTCTTGGTGAAGGGTGTCTACCATCGCTTTGGGATCGGGATAGTTTTTGTTGAAGACCGGTTCGCCCATGATATTCCACCAGAACCAGTCCTGGACGATGTTGTCGAGCGGAATATGCAGATCGCGATATTTGTGAGCGATGGCTTCGAGTTCCTGCTGCGAGTCGTAGCGGTTTTTGCACTGCCAGAAGCCGTAGGCCCATTTTCCGAACAGGGGCGTCTGACCGGTCAGTTCGCGGTAGTCGGCGATGATCCTGTCGAAGTCTGGCCCGTAAAAAAAATAGTAATCGATGGCGTCGGCGACTTCGGAGCTCAGGTAGAGCGCGTGCACAAAACGATTGTTCATGCGGCTGCGCGAGCCGTTGTTCCAAAAAATGCCGTAGCCGTTGCTGGAGAGCAGCAGTGGGACGGAGATATTGGTGTTGTCCTGGGAGATCTGAACGTCTTCGCCGCGATAGTTCCAGACGCCGGCCTGGTGCTGGCCGAGGCCGTAGAACGCTTCCTGGGTGTCCCACATGTTGGTGAAGCGTTCGGGATGCAAGGTTTTCTCGCCGTTGACGGTTACGGGCGTGAGCGTGCGCGTGTTTTCTTGCGTGAGCTTCTTTCCATTTGCGTCGTAGAAGATGAGGGAACTGTCCGCACGGGTAATTTCGATTCGTAATTGGGAAGTGGTCAGGGTAATCAGTTTCGGGTCGTCGGTTCGCAGCGTGAATGGCACTTTTGGCCAGTCTTTTTTGATGACCAGGAAATCGGGATGCTCTGACACTTCGCGGTCCAGGGAATAGATCACCCGGACGATGGAATTGGAGCAGACCTGGAAGCGGAGGAATCCGGTTTCCAATTGAATGCGCGCGCCATCCGGCAAGGTTTCCACGCCTTTTATGGGATTCAACGGCAGCCATTGGGACCAGAGGGCATTGGAAGCGACCAGGCAGAGAGCCATCATTAGCGCGGCGTTGCGAACGGTTCGATACAGATTTGTCATTTTGTTGATCGCTCCAAAGTGTCGGTTCCGAGTGTCCCCTAGATTCGCGGGCGCTTGCTTCTATGTCAACGAAAAAGGCAGGTTTTGCTGGGGCACGGCGAATGGAGGCCAGAGCGGCAGCCCCCGGCTGGAATGGGTATCCACCAAGCCCCGCGCCTCCCATTTTTCCCCGGAAATGCGTACACTTCCTGAGTCCGTTCTGTGGGGGATTTGACCATGATTTTGGATTTTTATGGACTGCGCGAGCAGCCATTCGGGGTCACGCCGGACCCCGCGTATTTGTATGCGAGCCGCACGCACTGCGAAGCGCTGGATTCGCTGACCGATGCTATCCTGAGCGACCGCGGGTTCCTGGCGCTGATCGCGGAGCCAGGGATGGGCAAGACCACGCTCTTGAACCAAGCGCTGGACGGAATGCGCGACACGGCGCGCGCGGTGTTCCTGTTTCAGACGCAGTGCAATTCCCGCGAGTTCTTTCAATACCTGATGAATGAATTGGGCGTGGAATCCATGGGCATGGGCCTGGTGGCCATGCACAACAAGCTGAACGAGATTTTGTTTGCGGAAATGCTGGCGGGCCGGCGGTTTGTGCTGATCGTGGATGAGGCGCAAAACCTGGACGATGGCGTGCTGGAAACGATTCGGATGCTCTCGAACTTTGAGACGACCCACTCCAAACTGATGCAGATTATTCTGGCCGGGCAGCCGCAGCTTGGCGAAAAGCTGGCGCAATATCAACTGAAACAGCTGATGCAACGAATCACGCTGGTGCAAAATCTGGAGCCTTTTTCGGCGGAGGAAACGGCGGGTTACATCCGGCATCGCTTGAAGGTGGCGGGGTATGTTGGTGAATCCCTTTTCGAGCCGGAGGCGCTGGAGCTGATTGCCGAGCGCAGCCAGGGGATTCCGCGAACGATCAATAAGATTTGTTTCCGGGCGTTGCTGGAAGGATATGCGGCGGAGGCTAAGAGTTTATCCGCGGATTTGGTCACGAAAGCGATCGGAAGGCTGCAGTTCGCAAACACAGCGCGTCCGAAGCCGGTTGCGGTGGCGGGGCCGATTTCTGTGACTCCCGCGAGTGAATCGCCTGCGGTGATCGCTCCGGTGCCCACGCCATCGCTTACTTACCACCGGCCCACGGCTTCGCGCACCCGCAGCCGGTGGATTTGGACGGGCTCAGCCGTGGCATTGCTCGCAGGCGCGGGGCTGGCTATCCCGCACGCGTCCCTGATGGTGATGGCCAAATCGGTGAGCGGGGAATTTGCTGCGACTCGAAGCCTGGTGCAAGGCGAAGCCGCGAAATTCAGCAATCCGAACGCAGGCCCTCGCGAGGCTGGGTCTGCGCGTGATGTTACTCCGGCGAAAGCGACTGTGGCCGGGATGCCGAACGTGAAAGCAATTCAGGCTTTCAGCATGGGCCGGGACGCGCAGGTGGTAGTCACGCTGGATGAGGCGGTTCCGTACGAATCGGCGCGGCTGGACTCACCGGATCGAATTTATTTTGATTTACATAATTCCAGATTAGGCGCTTCGGTTGCGCCGCAAGTTATTCCGAACGAAAACGGATTGCTGAAATGGGTGCGCGTTGCGCAGAACAGCGACGGAGTTGTGAGGCTGGTGCTGGATGCGGAAGGCGCCAAGGATTTTTCCGCTAAGCTTCTGACGGATCCATATCGCCTGGTGATTGATGTTCATGGGCAGCCGCAAGACGCTGAAGCACAGGGGCAGCTTTCCCTGGCACGCGAACTGGGGCTGAAGATCAAGCGGATTGCGATTGACCCAGGGCACGGTGGATACGATACGGGCACCACGGGTCCGCACGGACTGCAGGAGAAGGAGCTGTGCCTGGATGTGGCGCTCCGGCTGGGCCGGCTCATTCGCGAAAATTTACCGGGGGCGGAAGTGGTTTATACGCGCAAACAGGACCAGCACGTATCCCTGGAGGAGCGGACGGCGATTGCGAACGATGCAAACGCGGATCTGTTTCTTTCGATCCACGCAAATTCGAGCGACAGCCGGGCTACGCGCGGGGTGGAGACTTTTTACCTAAGCTTGGCCAATTCACGGGAAGCGCGGGACCTTGCGTCGCGGGAGAACGCCCTGGCCGGATCGTCGCTGCACAATCTGCCGGAGTTGATCCAGAAAATTGCGCGCAACGAAAAGCTGACTGAATCGAAGGAGTTCGCCACGGATATTCAGCAATCGCTGGCGGCGCAACTGCAGAGCGTTAGCCATCTAGAGGCGAACCGCGGAGTGAAGCAGGCTCCGTTTGTGGTTTTGACCGGCGCGAATATGCCCGCGGTACTTTCGGAGATTTCCTTTGTCAGCAATGCCAGCGACGAAAGCATGCTGCTGGAAAGCGACCAACGCCAACGCATCGCGGAAGGACTCTACCGCGGAGTCGCGGCGTATCTAAACAGCATGCCCGGTCCACTACAGACAAAGACGAAGCTTGTCAGCGAGAACCGGTCAGCGGGTTCCGGGGCTCCGCAACTCCGCTAGGCAAATACACCGCGTGGACATTGGACAGATTAGCAATGGTTGATGGTGGCAAGCATTTCCGCTAAGGAAGCGGGTGAGGCTTGGGGCCGCCGTGCGGGCGGATGGCGATGAGGGACATTTGTTCGAGGTCGGGATATTGGCCTTCTTCGTTAGGTTTTCGGCTGCCCGGGGGAAGCTGGGCCAGCGTGGTCTGTGCCGGCAACGAGCCGCTGAAATACTTTGTGTAGACCTTCGCGAACTCTGCCGTGTCCGACAAATTGTCCAGATAAACTGTGGAATAGACCACGTCGTCGTACTTCAGTCCCGCTTCCTCAAGATTATCCAGTTGATTGCGCATCGTCTGGCGAGTTTGATCGGCAGTGGATTCGGAGAATACGCCGCCGTTTGGCCCCGGAATGAATCCACTTTTGGCGGAGCAATACAAAGTGTCGCCCGCGAAGACGCACGGGCTGGCCGTGGGGCTTGGCGGCATATTTTTGGGGCGAATCGATTGCCGTTTGCTGAGGTCGCGGACGGCCACGCCGGTATAGGCGATGTGCGCGCCTTCGGGCAGGCTGGAGACTTCGATGGTGGCGCGACTTGGTGTGTTCCCGAATTCGAAGCGGCGGGCGTAGTGTTCGTTCATGATGCGCATCGGAATATCCGAAGTGAGATAGGGATTCACGAAGACCATGTTGGCAAGGGTGAGCCCCGCGGCTTCAACCACGGATTTCAGACGGTCGAGTGCGAAGTCCACCTGCGCGGCAGGATTTTGTGGGACGGTGCCATTCGTGGGATCGCTGCCCGGCATGTTGGAAACGAACAGGCGATCGTAAGTGAGCATCCCCGCCGAGTAAGCTTTGCTGGCTGCGAAACTTGGGACGGCCACTGGTTGCTTTCCTGCGAGATTGTGAACCGCGACAGCCGTGATCTGGAGCGGCGATTTAGGCACGCGAGAGACTCCCAGTACGCCGCGCGCAGGCGGATCTTTCGGGAAATACGCGGCAAAGACTTCGTTCAATTCCTGGTAGTGGGAAACGTCTTCCAGATAAACCTGGACGTAGACGACGTGGTCCATAGTGAGTCCCGCGGATTCCACGATTTTCTTGACGTTGTCGAGGGACTGGCGGACCTGCTCCGCAAATCTTGTGGGAGTTGTTCCGTCGGAGCGAGTGGGGCCTTGCGCGGAAACATAGACGTAGTCTCCGGCGTCCATTCCGTTCGGTCCCAGAGCAACTGCCGCGGAGGCCGGGGTCTGAGAGAGAACGGGGCCTACCGCGAAAAACAGAGAAACAACCAAGCAGACACCGAGCGGAATATGGCGGATCACGCCGGCTTCCCCTTGCGTGCTGCACCGAGTATTTCCCGCAAGCGTTGTCCCACAATCATTTCTTCGCCGGGCTGGATGGTCATGGAGACCAGTTCGAGATGATTTTGTTCCTTGAGTTCCTTGGGGTTTGGCTTAGGCTTGTCCACGCCTTCGTGGACAGCGGAGACCAGGCTGGGATTGTCGATGCTGAGAACTTCAATGACCGGATCACTTTCATGGAGTTGCTTGACGCAATCGGCGACGCTGAATCCCCAAGCCTGGGTGTCCCAGGAGACGCGCAGCGTGGGATAGCGGTTGCCATCGTCGGGAATATAAATTTCGGTATGGACGCCTGGGACGGTTTCGGCGAGCTTGGCGATATGATCCACGCGCGTATTCCATTCCTTGTAGAGCTTCGTCGAGTCCAGGTTCAACCAGGTTTCGATGGCGGTGAGGCAGCCGATGATTTCTTCCTTGCCAACTTTCATGGGGCGGCATACGGAACCTTCGAACGGGCAGGAGTTGCGCATCGCGGCCTCGATCAAATCCTTGCGGCCAAGCAGCACGCCACTGCACTGTGGGCCTTGCAGTCCCTTGCCGCCTGAGAAGGTGTAAAGATCGAGCTTCATTTTTGCGTAGAGCTTGATGTTGTCAATGGGAGGGATACCGGCGGCGTCGTCCAGGAGGAGCGGCACGGAGTGATCCTTGGCGATGGCGGCTTCTTTCGTGAGCTTGTCGCCCAGATCCGTGGTGTAAATCATCGCGGTATTCGCGGTGACGGCGTTGGCGATGTCGTCTGGCTTCTCGACGAGGACAAGTTTTGCGCCCGCAAGGCGGATGGCGTTATCGAAGGCGCTGCGGCCGCCGACCATGATGACTTCGTGCTTCAATCCAGTGGGATCCGGCAGCTGCCAGATTTTCTTGGGATCGGTGCCCGCCATGCATCCGGCGGTGGCCGCCGCCATGGCGCCGGCGGCGCCGGAGGTGATGAGGCCGGATTCCGCGCCGGTGAGCTCGGCGAGCTTGCGCCCGACGGCGTGGTGGAGCTCCACCATGTTGACGAAATGGCGGCTGGCCTCCGCTTGCGCTTCGCGAACTTCGGGAAACTCCAGCGAACCGCTCAAATAGGTCCAGGTGCCGCGGCAATTGATGACCGTCTTGACGCCGAGGCGAGTGTAGACGTTCTCGTTAGTTGGAATGCCGAAGGCGGACGCTGATTTTTCGTACGCCCGGGTTGCGGCAATCTGCGCCAGCAGCGGTGAGGCTGCCAGCATTTTCATAAAGCCGCGGCGATTCGATTCTCTGGTAACAGACATGGAGTTCCTCCCCTGAGATCCTTTTATTTGGTAAAAATCAAAGTTCCAAAATGTTCGGGCACGTGATTGGGATCGCGATCGATCACGCAGGTTGGCTGCCAGCACATAAAGTGGCGCACGGAATCATCGCCAAGTCCATCGATGCGATAGAGGTTCGCTCTCCATTTGGTGCCTGCAACGATCTGTTTTTCGCTTACCGAATGCAGTGGTACGCGGGCGGCCGCGTACCAGACCTGATTCTTCTCATCAATCCGGCCTTGCCGTTGCCAGCCGGAATTCCATTCCGCACCGTAGGAATCGTGATCCAGGTCAATGTCCAGATCGACCCAGTCACCGGTGGGCGCGATTTCGAATTCGCGGTAACGCTTTATGTTTGTCCAATTGTCGCCCAGGAAGAATTCCACAACGTCGCGGTCCCAAAGTTTCAGGCGGTCCTTGGAATTGTCTGCGGGGAGCCAGAGATCTAGTTCGGAGTAGGGGCAGATGAAGAGCAGATACAAGTCGGTGTCGGTCCAAAAACCGCGCACTTCTGTCTTGAGCTTGGGATACTCAATCTGGCGGGGGCAATCTTTGACAATCCAGGTGGAGGAGGCGTGCTTCCACGTCGGGGAGTTAGGATCGGTATTCAAGTCTGGGGCTTGCGAGACGTAGGGAACGGAGAAGGACGCGCCCGGTGGCGCGAATTCGCAGACCGGGGCGACAGCCGGAGCCTGCGTGCCTTTTTGTTGGGAACTGCCCGAAGCGGAAGGGACTCTCACAGCGAGCCAGCAGAGAAATGCGGCCGCTGCCACAAGACAGACGAATGCTGAAATCTTCGATGGACGCATTTTATGGGCGAGCCGCGTTTCTCAACTCGGGCGAAATTTCGAAAGCTTTCTCGAATTCCGCCTGCGACTCTGCCTCCTTCCCCTGTTGGTGAAGAGTTAACGCAAGGTTGTAGTGCGCTTCGGCGTAGCCGGGCTTGAGCCGGATGGCTTCGAGAAATTCGGCATCGGCAGTAGGGAACTCGCCGGACTGCAAAAGCACCAGGCCCAGATTGTTGTGGGCCTCGGCAAAGTTTGGCTCGCGGCGGATAAGTTCGGTGAAGACGCTTTTGGCGCCGGCGAGATCGTTGTTCTGGCTGAGTACGAGACCTAACTGAACACGCGCGTCGGCGTACTTGGGATCGAGGGCGATGGCTTCCTGGAGTTCGTGAACCGCGTCATTCAAGTGCCCCGACTGGGCGAGAGCGAGGCCCAGGTTGTAGTGGGCTTGTGGCAGGTCGGGATTGGACATGACTGCCAGATGAAATTCGTCCATCGCGTGGGCGGCATAGTGCTGGCGCCAATAGAGGAGCCCGAGGCTGGAATGCACTTCGGCATAATCGGGTTTCAGTTCGAGAGCTTTTTTATAGGCATTGATAGCGCGGTCGGGATCCTGTTTGCGTTCCCAGGTGAGGCCGAGATAGTAGTAGCCGGTGGGAAGTTCTGGGCTTTGTTCGATGGCTTTCTGAAAGCTGCCCATTGCGTCGTCGAGGTCATTTTTCTTCAACTGATCCACGCCCTGAATGATAAGCAGTTTGGCTTCGGCAAGGCGGGTGCGGAATTCGTGGAGGCCGTTGATTTCGTCGAGCTCCTTACGCGCGGCGGCCGTCTGGCCCTGGGCGCGGAGGGCGATGCCCAGGCTATAGTGGGCGCTTTCGAAATCTGGCTTCAGTTCAATCGCCCGCTGGAAAGCGGCAATCGCGCCGGGCAAGTTGCCACCGGATTTCAGCTCCATGCCGAGATTGTATTGGGCATCGGGATCTTTGGGATTGATGGCGACGGCTTTGCGAAATTCGGCCAAGGCTCCGGTATGATCGCCCTGACGGCGCAGGGTGACGCCGAGCATGACGTGAGCCGGCGCAAAACGTGGATTGCTGGCAATAGCTGCGCGAAATTGCGCAGCGGCCAAATCGAGCTTGCCGAGTTGCCCCTCGATCATTCCAAGCTCCAGATGCAATTCGGCGGAGGGCTCCAGGGCCACCGCGCGCTTCAACTGGGTCTCGGCATCGGCAAGGTCGTTCTTGTCGGAATAGACGCGGGCGAGGAGGCGATGCGCTCCGGCATTGGATGGATCAAGTTGCACAGCTGCGAGCAATTCCTTTAGCGCGGCGTCCGGTTGATGAAGCTCATACAAGGTTGCACCCAGTGCGTAATGCGCGTCGGCAAAGTCCGGCTTCAGCTTTAGCGACGCTTCGAATTCCTCGATTGCTTGAGCTGGCTCCCCTTTGTATTTCAGCGCGAGGGCCAGATCATAGTGCGTTAGCGGGTCGTTGGGCTCAAGCTCCAGGGCCTTGTGGTAAGCGGCGATGGCGGCGTCCCAAGACTTGGAACGGGCCAGTTCGGTGGCCTGCTGGCGGTAGCTCTGCGCGGTCTGCGCCGTCAACAGTGCGGGTAGACTTACGCCAAAAGTGAGCGCCAGCGCCATTTGTCGAATGAATCCAAAATTGCCCTGGCTGCGCGTCAAGCCGCGTTTCATGGAGACAGCCTAACACGCGCCGGAAATCCCAGCGATTTTTCGCCGGGCACTTGAGTGCAGCGCCCGGGTTACCAGTAGAATTTCGCGCTAACCTGTCCGATACGCGGATCGCGCGCCTGGGTGACAATTCCGAAGTTCGAATCGCTGATGTTGCCAGTGGGATTCGTGAATTGCGCGTGGTTGAAGATGTTAAAAAATTCGAACCGGAGATCGAAAGCGAAATTTTCATGGATAACGGTCCGCTTCGTGATTCCGAAATCGGTGTTGTTGAAACCCGGGCCGTGGAAAAATCGACGGTTGGCCGTGCCAAACGTTCCCAGATCCGTGTTGACAGCAAAGGCTGTGGGCAGGAAATAGCAGCCCGTGCCAGAACCTGGAATGCTGGGGTCATAACTTGGACACTGAGTATTGGCATTGCGCGGATTAACGATCTGGACAGGGGCTACGCGATTCGGCATGTCGGTGGCCGAACTGCCGGTGAGTGATGGGTCGCCGTCAGATTGGTTCATCTGGATGGGAAAGCCAGTTGAGAACCGCGTAATTCCCTGAATCTGCCAGCCCTGGGTCAAGCGCTTCGGCGCATTGCCGAAAGCGCGATCGAACGGAATGGCCCAGATGTAGCTGACCACAAAATTGTGAGTGATGTCCGTGGAGGACAGGCCCCGGCTCAACTTGGGGTTTTCAAAATTCACCAAATCGTTGAAGGCCGAAGAATCATCAATAGCCCTGGAAAAAGTATATGCGGCCAGGAATGTGAAATCGTTGGCCTTGCGCTCGACGCTGACCTGCGCGGAATTATAAATCGAATTGGCGGCAGTCAGAGTATTCGTATTGTTGGATCCGTAGCAGACCTGCGCTCCACCGGGGCAGAAATTTGGACTTAAGATCGTCTGCCTGGTGCCGTAAACGCATCCCGGCTGAGGCGTCTGATAAGGCGTCTGACCCTCGGATAACGCGCACGGTACGGTGCCGCCTGGAAGCTGGAATACGTCGTTTTCATTGCCGGGTCCGCAGCCAAGGCTTTGTGCAGTGGTATCGAAAGCACCTTCGGCTGTGAGTTGCATGCACAGAGCGGAACTGCCGGCATTCGCTTCCTGTTGGGTGATCAGGCGGTGCCCTTCGGTTCCTACATAAGCGACGGTGAGCACGGTGGATTTAGTGATTTCGCGTTGGACGGAGAGATTGAAGTGCTCCGCATAAGGAAGCTTGTTGTGGATATTGTAGCCAGGAAAATAGTTGAACGGCTCGTAGACCGAAAAATCCAACGTCTGGTTCGAAGGCGAGCCCGGAATTGGCGCGGTGAAGGGGAAACGCTGGTTCAGAGATTGCCCTGTAGTGCGAACCCGGAACGGTTCGTCAAACATGACCGACAAGGGTGAAGTCCAATAGAGACCGAAAGGCGCGTCGGCCACCTCGTAGAACAGGTCCAAGTCTTCGACCGAAGTGTAATACATACCGTAGGATGCCCGGATGCTGGTCTTGCCCGGGCCGCCAAAGACTGCACCCAAGAGTCCGTCGGTGAAGCCGGGAGAATAAGCCAGTCCCAAACGTGGGCCGAAGTTGTTGTACGTCGTGGGGGCAAGAGTCTTGGGAATGCCTGCATCGCCAGGAAATACCAGACCTGCGGGGGAGAGCGGAAACACCGTAGACTGTTGCCCAGGATTGAAGGTCTGAATTTTCCCCTGGGTGTCGTACCACGGCATGCTTACTTCCCAACGAAGGCCGAGGTTCAGCGTGAGATTGGGAGTTACCTTCCAGGTGTCCTGTGCGAAGGCGCCGCCGTAGCGCGTGCGGGAATCCAGGAACTGTTCGGCGGCCTGCGTGTAAGGAGCGTTGGTGGTGGAGGTGGCGCCGAGGAGGAAGTCCGCAACATCAACTCCCGTCACCGTGCCGTCAAAGGTGAAACCGCCATTCGGGTTGGCAAAGTTGCGCTCGTTCACTTGCAGGTAGCGGAATTCGCCGCCGACTTTCCAGGTGTGCTTGCCCTGGCTCTTCGAGAAAACGTCGCTAACCATGTAGGTGGTGTTCGGTTGGAAAGTGTTGAGGGTGGGCTCACCAAGATTCATGCCGAGTTGGCTAAAGCTGGTTTGCGGCAAATACTGTGGGTATCCGGCAAGCGGTACGATGCCGAGGGTATCGGCGCCGGTCACGAATCCAAGGTCAGATAGATTGGCGAAACTTCCCGCAGGATTGTCTTTGTGGAGCGCGGTGCGGAAAAAACTGAAGCGCGCCTCGTTGACTGCTGTTGCGCCAATCGTTTTGGCGTTGCTCATGACGAATTCTTGAGCCCGGGAAGGGGTGACCGAGGGAAATCCCGGCACGGTGGCCCAGCCTTGTGGGAGCGAACTTTGCACGTTGGTGTTATCCAGTTCGTAGTACCACGACCAGTTTCCCGTCTTCTGGTTGTTGAAATCCACGCGCTCACCGAACTTGTCGTCGTTGACGATGTTTCTGCCGCTGTTGTTCGAATAGTTGCCTTGAGCACCTGGGAGTGTTGGGGTGGGAATATAACCGAGCATTGCGGTCGCCGGGGCGGCCCACGCGGTTTGGGGTATCACGCCACCCGGAAATACGCAGGCACCTGCTCCTGTGGTGCTGGTGCAACCGGCATAACTGTAAGGCTCATCTGGGCCATTTGCCGGAGCCACGGGGTAACCCAAACGCGTTGAAAGTACGCCAGCCCAGTAGGAACCTGCGGGCACACAATTCGTCGTTGTCGGGTCCTGACAGGTCCCGCCCGTCGCGCCGCCGCCGGTGCCGTTGGGGGCCATGCTAGCGGGATCAAAGATGCCCTGACGCGCGTCCATCGTAGGTACGGTAACCTGTCCGGTCTCCGCACCCGATACCTCCCGCGTGCCCTGATAATCCGAAAACCAAAAAAGCTTGTTTTTTATAAAGGGGCCGCCCGCCGCGTAACCGAATTGATTGCGGCGCAACTCCGACTTGGAGGGGACAAAGTAATTCTTGGCATCCATCGCGTCATTCCGCAAAAACTCGAAAGCATCTCCATGGAAACCGTTGGTGCCAGATTTGGTGATGGCGTTGACGACGGCGCCGCTGAATTTTCCGTATTCGGCGTCGAAACTGTTGGTGATCAGGCGAAATTCCTCGATGGCGTCCAGGTTCGGAACCAAACCTGTGCCGAGGTTGCGCCCTTCACTGACGTCGCCACCATTCACCAGGAATGCGTTGGCGGTCTCGCGCTGACCGTTCACGGAGATGTTGCCGGGGTTCAAGGAGCCTGAGACCGGGCGGTCCTGCTGAATCGTCTGCGCCGTGCCGGGCGCCACGCCTGCCTGCAGGCCCAGTAGATCGACGTAGCTGCGCCCGTTCAGCGGGAGGGCGAGCATTTTCTTGGAGTCGATAACGTCGCCAAGTTGCGTGCTCTCGGTCTGCACCTGGACGGCATTGGCGTTGACATCGACTTCTTCCGTGATGGTGCCGACGGTAAGGGCGATATCGATGTGCTGTTGATCGTTCACTTTGACATCAATGTCCGAGACGACCGACTGACGAAAGCCCTTCGCGTTCACCGTGAGCTTATAGGTGCCAGCAGCGAGGGCGAGGAAACGATAGGAACCGTCAGTAGCCGAAACCGTTTCCTGTTTGGCGTTGGTCTGCACATTGACAATGGTGACCTGCGCGCCGGCGACCACGCCTTGCGTGCTGTCGCGCACGGTTCCGAGAACCGCGCCGGTGACGTCCGCGCGCGATATGCCCGGGTTTCCAAGCATTATTAAAACGATTGAACTCAATACAAGAATCCGATGAAGCTGGTAGGTCATGGCGACACCCCCGTTGGCCGCGGAGTTTAGGATGAATGACGAGGGTAAGTCAAGCCCCGATGTTGCAAAAAACTCGAACACAAGTGAAGAAAAAGGAAACAAAGCGAAACAATTCGATAAGTAGAAGGAAATTGCGGCGAAAACCGGGTTGGCAAGCCGCTGTTTACGCGATTTTATTGGGCCCGGACGGAGCCGCGGATGGCTCAGAGCGCAGAGTGCGCACCGGATCCACCAGAATCCACGCGAAGGCGCCGAGGACCGCGGCACCTGCGGCGACCGTGAATCCGGCGCTCCAGCCGAATTTGTCGGCGATGAATGGAGTGAGGGACACGGTGATCATCCCGCCGATTTGATTGGCCATATTCATGAAGCCGGAGAGCGAGCCCGAGGATTTACCGCCCAGGTCCGCGGAGACGGCCCAGAATGCGCTTTGTGAAAGATAGAGAGAGCCGGCGCCGCCCGCGAGGACGAAGCTGGCGACATGCGCGTCTTTGGCGGCGGAGCCGAGCAGGATGAAAACGGCAGTCAACGCAAAACCCAGAACGGCGATGCTGCAGCGGCCGATACGCGGCCCAAATCGCTTGGCAAGGGCATCGCTGATTGCGCCGCCCAGAGGACTGCCGATGGCCATCGCCAGAAAGGGAAGCATGGAGTAGATGGCGCTGGATTTGAGGTCCAGCCCGCGGACCCTGGCGAGATAAAGATAAAACCAGCTGAAGAAAACCCAGGCGACGTAGCCGAAACAAAAGTAAGCGAAGGAGAGAATCCAAACGTTGCGGCTGGACAAGATCGTGGACCATGAGAGAAGGCCGGTGGTGCCGGGAAGTTTGGCGCCTCCGATTCCTTCCTGGATGAAAGCCAGTTCGTTTGGAGAAACAGCGGGATGCGTTTCCGGCGTATCGCGAGCGGCGAGATACCAGACGGTGCCCGCCGCGAGGCCGATCAATGCGCTGACTAGGAACGAAGAGCGCCAGCCATAGTGCAGCATCAAGTAGGAGATGAACGGGGGCGTGACGCCGGCACCGATGCCGACGCCTGCGAAGATGAATCCGTTGGCTTTGCCGCGCTCCTGGCGCGGAATCCAACGAGCAACGAATTGATTGGAAGCGGGGTAAATAATTGCTTCGCCGGCACCAAGAAGAAAGCGCAGCACCAGGAGAACGAGGATTACGTTTGCGATTCCGTGGGAAATGGCGGCCATCAGTGCGCTGAAGACGCCCCACCAGATGACGCCGGCCGTGAGCACGCGTCGCGGGCCGAAGCGATCTGCGAGCCAGCCAGCAGGCGCTTGAAACAGCGCGTATCCGAGGAGGAATGCGCTGAAGACGAGACCCAACTGGACATTTGTGATTGCGAACTCTTCCGTGAGTTTCGCGCCGGCGATCGAGAGGTTTACCCGGTCGAGGTAGGCGACCGCGCTGAGGACAAAAAGCCAGGAGATGAGGAGCCAACGCACGTTGGAAGTAGGCTGCGAATTCATCCGCAGATCCAAGGGGCCTTGGCGCGATGAGACGCACTGCCGCGACAGGCGTACGCTGGCGATTGGCTCAAGGTGGCCGGCCTGCGCTCAGGCAGCGTGAGATTTGAAGAGTTTGACAAGTTGTGCCGCAATGATTTGGTCTTCGCCCGGTTGCAGCATAAACGAATTCATGCCCAGACCGTGCTCCGATGCCGCCAGAACAATGGAGGGGTTTCCGCTTTTTAGCAACTTTGCGGCGTCGCGCGGGGCGAGCGAGATTTTGCGCGGGTCCCAGAAGATGCTCATGTGCGGCACATGGTTTGCCACGTCAGGGACATCGTAAGCGGTTGTTATGCCAGGAATAGCGGTGATTTCCTTGGAGACCAGGTCCAGGCGGCCCCACCATTCCTTGTCCAGCGCATCATGGTCTTCGTTCAAATAACATTCGAGCGCTTTCACCATGCCGACGATTTCTTCTTTGCCGACTTTCATCGGGCGGCAGAGGGTGTCCTCGTGTGGGCAGCTGTTGAGCAGGGCGTTGGCCACGAGATCTTTTCTGCCGATGAGCAGGCCCGCGCATTGTGGGCCACGAATGGCTTTGCCGCCGCTGAAGGCGATCAAGTCATAGCCCATCTGGGCGTAATCCCAGAGATGGGAAACGGGAGGCGTGTCGGCCGCGGCGTCGATGAATGCAGGAATCTGATTTTCATGCGCCAGCTTTACCCATTCATCGACTTTAATCTGGCCGGCGGCATTCGCGAAATTGGAAAAGTGCATCATCGCGGTCTGCGGGTTGATGGCTTTCTTTACATCGTCGCGCGATTCTACGACGACGAGTTTGGCGCCAGTGGCGCGGAGTTGGTGATCGAAAGGGTTGCGATGAGACTTCTGGATGATCACTTCGGATTTCATTCCCGTCAGGTCGGGAATCTGCTCGATGAACTTGGGATTGTTGCCGGTGAGGATGCCGGAAAGGCCGGACTGCATGGCCGCGGCCGCTCCACAGGTGACAATCGCATCGTAATCCGCCGGGAGTTTTAACAATTCGGAGATGCGTTTGCCCGCGGCGACTTCCAATTCCGTGATGGCGATGAAATGTTGGCCTGCCAGGGCCATGACTGCTTCGACTTCCGGCCGGGCGAGCGAGCCGCCGAGATAGGTCATGGTGCCTTGCCCGTTGATTACTGTGGTTACGCCGAGTTCCGCATAGACGTTTCCGGTGGAACCGAGGCCGGTGAGCTTGTCGGCGGCGCTAGCGGCAGGTATCGCGGCTGGCGTAAGACCGAACATTTTACGGGCGTTGAGCAGCATGCCGCCAAGCACGCCAGCACTGCCGAGGAACGCCCGGCGATCCCAACGATTTTTAAGAGTCATGAACCAAGCCTCATCCCTTCTTTACGATCGCGGCGATGCAATTGATTTCCACAAGGGAGTTCCCCGGTAGAGCGGCGACGGCAACCGTTGTGCGCGCGGGGCCGCCGTTGGGGAAATAGGTTTTGAAAACTTTATTCATGCCATCGTAGTCGTCGATTTTGGTGAGAAAGACGGTGAGTTGAAGGATGCTGTCCATGGCGCCGCCGCCGGTTTCGACGAGCGTTTTGACATTTTCCATCACTTTTTTAGTGTGCGCCTCGATGTCCATGGGAAATTTTCCGTCCGGGTCGTGGGAATGCGCGCCCTGGCCGGCGATGTAGATGGTGTCGTTGTGAAGGATCAGCGGAGTGATGAAGCCTGTCCCGGCGGGCTTTCCTTCGTAGTCGAGTTTTTTCACGCCAGAGGCCGCTTGCGGCGCGGGCACTGCCGCTGTTGCCGAAACTGCCCCCGCAACGGCGAGTCCGGGGAAGAGAGTGGCGAGCCTGGCCGCGAAACCACGTCGAGAAGTGAGAGATGAAAACATTGTTCCTCCTTTTAAGAAATGAAATGTCGTGCTCGTTCCAACCGATCGAACCTTGCTGCAGAAACTTTTCTATTGCCGCGAAGTCCCTACGGCAGACTAAAACTGAAAACGTCGGCCCCCGACGCGATGGCCACGTACTGCTTGGAATTGACCGCATAGCTCATCGGCGATGCGACGATGGTTTGGCCGGTGTTGAAATGCCAAAGAGGTTTGCCGGTTTGCGCGTCCACGGCTTCAAAAGAGTGCGCGTCGTCGCCAAAGAAGACGAGACCTGTGGCGGTGGTCATGACGCCGCCGGCGGAATGGCCGTCACCCGCCTGCACGTAGTGCCAAGCGGGTTTGTCGCCTTCCAACGTAAAGGCGAGAAGAATTTTTTGGTTGAAGTCACCTTCGCTGTGACGAACGCCCGTTGAGTAATAAGTTTGACCCGCGCGGAAGGGCTTCGGCTTAAGGAAGTAGACGTCGCAGCTCTCCAATGCCATGAAATAAATCATGGAGGTGTTTGGATTGAAGGCGGGCGAAAACCAATTCGTGGCTCCGACCATGCCGGGGCAAACGCGGGCACCTTCGGCGGTCGGCATGGCCCCGGTGCGGACGGGGCGGCCCTTTTCGTCAATGCCAGTGGCCCAATTCAACTTCTCGGCGAAGCGCGTTGCGGAGAGGAAAGCTCCGTTGGTGCGATCCAGCACATAGAGGAATCCGTTGCGATTTGCTTCCACGATAAGCTTTCGCGGCTGGCCGCGGAACGTCGTATCCACGATGACGGGAGTCTCAACTGCGTCATAGTCGAAAAGATCATGCGGAGTGAATTGGAAATACCATTTGAGTTTGCCGGTATCGGGATCCAGGGCCAGCAGGGAATCGGTGTAAAGATCATCGCCGGGGCGCGGGCCGCCATCAAAATCGGGAGCGGGATTGCTGGTGCCCCAGAAAATCGTGTTGAGTTCGGGATCGAACGTGCCGGGCATCCAGGTTGTGCCGCCGCCGAGCTTGTAGCTTTCACCTGGCCAACTGGAGGAGCCGAATTCTCCCGGGGCGGGAATCGTCCAATAACGCCATGCTTCCTTTCCGGTTTCAGCGTCGAAGGCGGCCACGAAGCCACGAACTCCATCGTCGCCGCCAGAGGTTCCCACGAGCACTTTGTTTTTGACTACCAGCGGAGCGCTGGTGGCGCCGTAGTTTTTGTTTCCGTCGGTATAGGCGATGTCCCAGAGGAGATGGCCGGAGCGTGCGTCGAGACAAAGCAGATGTGCGTTGTCTGTTTCCATGAAGACCCGATCGTGCCAGAGAGCCACGCCGCGATTGTGGTGCTGAGAGGCGTCGTCGATCAAGCCTTCGGTGACGGGACGCGAGTAATGCCAGAGTGCACGGCCGTTTTGCGCATCGAGGGCATAGGCGTCGTTGGCGGAGGTGACGAACATGATTCCGTCCACGACCACGGGCGTGACTTCGAGGCGGTCTGAATTCGGCGCGTGGAAAACCCATTGGGCGCGGAGTTGCGAAACATTAGCAGGGGTAAACTCCTTTAACGTCGTGAAACGCCGGCCCGTGTAATCGCCGTTGTAGGAAGGCCAATTGTCCGCGACGGGGGTGACCAAGAGATGAGACGGCTGGACGCTAATGGTTGAAGAGATAGATGCCGTCTTCGCGTCCTGCGCGGAGGCCAGGGACGCGCTGAAAAGAAGCCAAACGAAACAAAACGTAAGTTGTTGCCGTCGCGCCATCGTCAGATTTTTAAAGATCCTTTGTTGTGATTGAGATTTTCTACGGGCGCGAAGCGCTGCGCCGCAAAACAAAATCGCAATTGATATACTACATCGGAAGGCCGGGAAGCCAGAGTTATTCAGAGGCGTCCAAATTTAGCGACCGCTTCTTCAATCGATTTAAGCTTCTCAATATACGCATACATGGAATGCTCTTTGAAGTCCATTTCCTGGGCCAGCTTCAGGGTTTGCGCGGCAAGTGCTTTGGGAACGGCTACTACGCCGTCGGAATCCGCGACAATAATGTCACCGGCGTTGACTGGAACACCATCGCAGACCACCGGGAGATTCGCTCCGGCAAAGCGATAGTGGCCAACGGAAGTGGAGGGCACGATGCCGAGCGCATAGACGGGGAAGCCAATTTTCTGGAGGTAGGCGGTGTCGCGCACGCCGCCGTCAATCACCGCGCCGGAAAAATTTCTGGCGGACATGGCCGTGCCCATCAGGCCACCCATGCCGGCGATGTCGCTGCCATCCTCCACGACCATGACGTAAACGGAGTTGGGGGCGCCGGTGTCAATGGCGTGAAGCATGCCTTTCAAGGCGTCCGGATCGTGATTGGGCTCTTTTTTCAGGAGCACCGTGGTGGCGAAACCCGCGAATCGGGCGGAAAAGATCGGCCGCATGTGGTGGGTCATGTACATTTTCTTGCCGGCAATCTGTTCCAGGGCATCGGAGACCGAGGCCACCTCGACGTGGCGAAAGCCCTCGAGGAGATCGTTGTCGTCATTGGGCTGTCCCGCAGCAGGTTCCTGCTTTGGGGAAATTGCGGAAGGGTGGGCCAACGTGAGGACGGCTGAGACGGCGGCTAGCGCGAAAACTATGCTCAGGGCCCAACGCAATGTGCGAGAACGCATGATAAGACCTCCTCAAAATAAGTCACGCGCACTTTAGCATCTTTTGAAGTTTTCGTTGATGTCGCGGACTGCGAGTTGCGAGGCTGACGGATTTTCACTACTATCGTGCGAAAAAGAGATGATGCGTTAGTTGATTGTTATGGAAAAGTTTGTTTGGGTTTACCGGCAGAGTCAAAGCAGGAACGTTTCTTTCGCAAAAGGGGTCCTTATTCATGCGATGCAATGCCACTTCGAATGTCAGGGGGGATCGCGGTCCTCGTCCGACAGGCATTTCGGCCGCGTTGATAGCGGTTTCTTGTTTGATCGCGATTGGCGCGGCATCGCTTGGCGCGCCGGCTGAATCACTCGGGACAGACTTGGTCGCACAGGCCGCCGGGCAGGGAGAAGCCAAGGCGACCTATGAGAGCGTCTGCGCAGCTTGCCATGGGCTGGATGCGCGGGGCGGCGAGCGCGGGCCGAATCTGGCGACGCGGGCCGAAGTGATACAGAAGAGCGACAAGGATCTGTTCGAGATTCTGAAGAACGGAAAAACTGCGGCGGGCATGCCGTCGTTTTCCGCGTTTGGAACGGACAAGTTGGTGTCGCTGGTGGCCTATTTGCGAACTCTTCAGGGGCAGGGAAAAGTGGAACCACTCCCAGGAGATCCCGCTGCGGGAAAGATTTTATTTTTCGGGAAAGCGAAGTGCGCGGACTGTCATGCGATCGGTGGCCATGGCGGATTCTGGGGGCCGGAGCTGACAACCTATGCCACGAGAATGAATGCCGACGAAGTGCGAGGGCGAATCGTTAACCCCGGCAAGGATTTCGATCTGCGCAGAGGGCTGGTTGACGTTACCCTGGCAAATTCGACGACGATTTCAGGGCTCGTCCGGAATGAGGATAATTTTTCGCTTCAGTTGCAGACTTCCGATGGCGTGTTTCACCTTCTGAGCAAAGCGGATATCAAGTCGAAGACGTACACGGGCCACTCCGCGATGCCCTCCGACTATGGCTCGACACTTTCGGCGGCGGAATTGAACAACCTGATTAGTTACTTGCTGAGTGCCTCAGGTTCGGGAAACACGCAAAGGAAAAGCATCGGGCCCGAGGATGGCGATGAAGAGTAAAAATTTTCAGCCGACCAGTCGGTTTTCGAGGAGATGGCGATTTCCGTTCGCGGCGTTGCTGGTTTGCTTCGCATTTGGAAAGGTTTGCGCGGGTCCGCAGAAACCAAAGCGGGAGTTCAGCCTGGAAGCGGATTCCGACAAGTTCTGGACACTCTTCGATGGCGACGCGAAACTCAGCACGCTCGCCTCTGGGTTTGGTTTCACTGAAGGGCCGGTTTGGGATCCAGCGGGATTCGTGTATGTCAGCGACGAAGAAACGAACAAAATTTTGCGCGTCTACACGGACGGGAGGAAGGAAGAGCTGATTTCTCTCGGCGACCCGGACGGAAACACCTACGACCGTCAACAACGATTGATCGATTGTGCGAGCGTGCTGCGGGCGATCATTCGAATCGACCGGCAGGGAAAGTATGAAATTCTGGCCGACCACTTTGAGGGAAAGCGGCTCAACAGTCCGAATGACGTGGTGACGGGACCGGATGGCGCACTTTACTTCACGGACCCAAACATGGATCTGGTGAAAGGGGAAAAACAAGAGTTACCGTATCAAGGCGTTTTCCGTCTGGATGCGGCGGGAACGCTGACACTTCTTTCAAAGGAGATGTCGCAGCCGAATGGATTGGCGTTTGCGCCCGACGGAAAGCATTTTTACGTGGACGACAGCGAGCGGAGAAATATTCTGGTGTTTGATTTCAAGCCGGATGGCGAGATTGCAAACGGGCGGGTCTTTGGAGAAGAACCTGGCGGCAAGGGTGACGGTGTCCCGGATGGCATGAAATTTGATCAGGCGGGGAATTTGTACGTGACCGGCCCGAAGGGCATTTGGGTTTGGGATTCCGAAGGACATCACTTGGGAACGATTGTATTGCCGGAGCAACCGGCAAATCTTACCTGGGGCGATGCGGACTACCAGACGCTCTATATCACGGCGACCACATCCGTTTATAAATTGCGAACGAGGGTGCGTGGGTTCGTGCCCTATTTGATGCACTAGAGGCGCGGGCTCCCCGCGCGCGCTGCCTTCGTCAAAAAAAATTAGTTTAAATTTTGCGCACCAACCCTTCTTCGGTAGCTTTTGTGTTGCGCACCAGCAGAAGCACCAGAATCATGCCGGTGAAAGGAATTAGTCCTGCCAGCACCATCAACGGGTCGAAGAGGTGCGTTCCCGTGGCAATGCGCGCGTCCGAAAGATGACCGGCCAGTTCAAAGACGATGATTGTGCCGATGGCGGCACCGCTGCCGCTGAAGCCGCTGACGGACGCGACCGAGTGGTCGAAGAAAAGATCCGAAGGCAAGACATTGGCGATCGTGGTGTATGCGCCATAACAAAAGGTGGCTGTTGCGAACAGTACCGTGATTGCCGCTAAATTCACGGTGAAGATGGTGGGAATCAAGAGCAAGACGCCGATGCCGCCAAAGACGACGACGGCTTTGCGCGCCTTTCCAACCGGCCAGCCGCGTTTGATCAAGAATCCGGAAATCCAGCCGCCAAAAAGATTTCCCAAGTCCGCGCCAACGAACGGAATCCAGATGGCGATCAAACCACTGCGCAGGGAAATGCCCTTTGCCACCAGATAAATGGGAAACCAATCGGCGATGAAAAAGAAAACGGGGTCGGTGAAGGTGCGACACACGATGGTGCCCCACGTTTGGGGAAGTTTCAGCAATTCGAGCCACTTCGGGGGAGTTTTTCTAGCGGAGTCGCTTTGTTGGTTATCCGCGAGGATCATCGCTAGCTCAGGCTGGCTGATGCGGGGATGTTCCTGCGGCCGGTAGTAGAACCATCGCCACACCAGTAGCCAAAGGAAACCGAGCAGGCCAGGAATGACAAAAGCAGCGCGGAATCCCCAGCGAAAAAAGAGGGGCAAAATAATCAGAGGGGCGATAGCGCCGCCGATGGAGGATCCGCTGTCGAAGACAGCGGTCGCCAAACCACGTTCGTGTTTGGGAAACCATTCTGATACCGCTTTCGTTGCACCGGGCCAATTTCCAGATTCGCCAGCGCCGAGCAGGAAGCGAATTCCCAGAAAACTGGAGAAGCCGCGCGCCAGTGGTGTCAGAACGGATACGATGGAATACCAAAGTACGGTGATCGTAAGTCCGAGTTTTGTTCCCACACGATCCATCAGGCGGCCGCAGGCGACTTGGCCGAAGGCGTAGGCGACACGGAAGGCGACGACAATGTTCGCGTAATCGGTGTTCGTCCAGTGATACTCCTGCTTCAAAAACGGGGCGAGAAGCGAGAGCGTTTGCCGGTCCACGTAATTGATGGCGGTGGACGCGAAGAGTAGCGCGGCGATCCACCAACGGAGCGAGGGAATTGCGCGTGGGTTGCCAGCTTTTGGGACTGAGCCGGAAATTTGGGCGGTAGTCTTCATCGGGACAACACAACTGCAAGCATACGCGGCTTTGCGGTTATGCCGGCGATGCCCATGCCGCCAGAGTTTGCGGAGTCAGTAACGCCGCTGATTCTCGATCGAGATAAATGGTCGCATTGGCGTGGGTGCGAAGAATGGAAGAGGGCGCCATCGGACTGATCGGACCGTCGAAACAGGCCTTGATGGCTTGTGCTTTCTTCGGGCCGGGCACGACGGCAAGAATTTCTCGGGCTTTCAGAACTTGCCGCACGGACATGGAGATGGCCTGTCGCGGCACAGTATTTAAATCGGAAAACCATCCTTCGCCCACTTGTTGCTGGCGGCAGGCTTCGTCGAGGCTAACGACGATGAATGGATCTTCGGTTTCAAAATCGGCTGGAGGATCGTTGAAGGCCAGATGGCCGTTTTCTCCGATGCCGACGAAGGCCACGTCCACCGGTGTTGTTCGAATGGCTTCGCCGGTTTCGCGAATCACTTTTTGAGGATTCTCTTCGCCGTTGAGCAAGTGTGCGTTGACGATTCCCGTGCGAGAGATCAGGCGATCCTGCAGAAATTTGCAGAAGCTGGCGGGGTGGGTCATCGGCAGGCCAATGTATTCGTCGAGGTGAAATAATTCAACGTGCTTCCAATCGATGCCGGGTGTGCGCGTCAATACGTCCAGAAATTCGTATTGAGAGGCGGCGCTGGCGCCAATGATACGGGCGTTTCCTCGGTCGGCGAGCGCGCGCTTCATTGCGGCTGCGGCTTGCGCGGCGGCAGCTTGGCCAAGGGAGTTGCGGTCTTCAAAGACGCGGATACGCATGAAGTGCTCCAGTTGATGCGGGATTCGATTCGCACGGAAAAGAATAAATCACATTAAAACGATTCAATCAAATCTTGACAGAGTGAGCGTGGCGTGTTGTTCTCTCCGGCGGTGCTCGTCGCGGGACGAAAGGGTTCTTCCGCGAATCATTCGACGATGGCGGAAAGTTATTGACAATGCAAAAAGATTTTGCCATTTCCCGTTTCCTCGGAGCCACAAGCCGAAGAACATTTTCCTGCCGGCTGACATGCTGCATGACAATCGCCCTGCTGCCAGGTTTACTGGGAGCGCAAACGATCCGGGTGGATTCTTCCCCCAGCCACGTAGTGAACGTATTTAGCCCGCCATACGCGCTCGGTTCCACGGTTGACCGCGTCCCGAGCAATGCTACTGACGCATTTTTCAAGCCTGAAGCGATTCAACAAATTCTATCGGCAGGCTGGGGCATGATCAGCTATCGCCAAAACACGGATTTGTTTGTGCAGGCGTGGCACTGGAATCCCAAGGGAACGTGGAGCGACAAAGCGGGAAAAGGGTATTTCACCGGCGATGCAGTTCCCACGGAAATGATTCGACATTCGTATGGCTACTCATTGCCGCATCGCGGGTTTACGCGCAATCAGGGCTCCGAGGACGACGGCTACTCGCGCTTGAACGATGGCGATCCGACGACCTATTGGAAGAGCAATCCCTATCTCACAAAACTTTTCACAAAGGAAGACGACGCGCTGCATCCGCAATGGGTGGTGATTGACCTGGAAGCAAAACAGCCCGTGAATGCGCTTCGGATCGACTGGGCGGAGCCGTACGCGAAAGTGTACGAAGTGCAATATTGGGTGGGTACCGGCGATGCGATGGACGATCAGGATACCGGCGCGTGGAAAACTTTTAGCGGGGGCAGTGTTGCGGACGGCAAAGGCGGCACGGTGACTCTACAATTTGAGAATTCGCCGGTGGAAATACGGTATGTGCGTGTGCTGATGACGCAGTCTTCCAATACGTGCGACACGCACGGGGCGGGCGATCCGCGCAATTGCGTTGGATATGCGATCAAGGAAGTCTATCTGGGAAGCACCGACGGCCAGGGCGGGTTCAAGGATTTGTTGCGGCACTCGCCGGACCAAAAGCAATCGGCGACGTATTGTTCCTCGGTGGATTCCTGGCACGAGCCCTCGAATCTGTTTGTGGCGCCGGATCGCATGGAGTCCGGCGACCAGCCGGGCTTTGATCTTTTCTATACCAGCGGGATAACGCGCGGCCTGCCCGCCATCATCCCGGTTGCGATGCTCTATGGCGTGCCGGAAGATTCGGTCGCACAGATTGCCTACATCGAGAAGCGCGGCTATCCGATCGCTTATGTGGAAATGGGCGAAGAGCCGGATGGGCAATACATGGTGCCGGAGGATTACGCCGCGTTGTATTTGCAGTGGGCCACGGCTTTGCACCGGCTGGATCCCGCGTTGAAGCTGGGCGGGCCAGTTTTCGAAGGCGTCACGGAGGACATCAAGACCTGGAAGGACGCGCAGGGACAGAATTCGTGGTTTACGCGATTCCTGAATTATTTGCGCGCGCATGAGCGGCTTTCGGATTTGGCGTTCATGTCTTTTGAGCACTACCCATACGATGGCTGCGAAACTCCCTGGGAAAATCTTTACCAGGAACCGCAGTTGATCACGCACATCATGCAAGTGTGGCGAGGCGACGGCCTGCCGCCGGGAGTGCCAATGTTTGATACCGAAACGAATGCGCACGGCGGGGAAGCGGCCGTGGACGTGTTCGGCGCGCTGTGGCTGGCGGATTCCTTCGCGGGATTTCTGACGGCTGGAGGGAAGGGAACTTTTTATTATCACGATTTGCCGTACTCCCCTGCGCATTCGAATTGCGCGAATAGCTGGGGCACGTATCACATGTTCATGGTGGACAAGAATTACGAAATCCGGCGGAAGGCTTCACAATATTTTGCGGCGCAGATGCTGACACAGGAATGGGTTCAGCCAAAAGATGCGGAGCACCGGATGTTCCGAGCTGGAAGCGATGTTAGGGATGCGGCGGGTCATGTCCTGGTCACCGCGTACGCCGTGCTGCGTCCCGATGGCGAATGGTCTGTGCTGGTGATCAACAAAGACCACGAAAATTCGCACCCCGTGAACATCGTGTTTGAGGACAATGATTCCAAGACCAGCCGCGGCTTTGGCGGGATCGTCAGCATGATTACTTTTGGCAAGACGCAGTATCAGTGGCATCCGAACCGGAAGGAAGGCTATGCGGATCCCGGCGGGCCGCCGGTGAGCTCGGAGATTCCGGGAGCGCCGAATACGCGTTACACACTGCCGGCTGCCTCGATTACTGTGTTTCGCGGGAATCTTACCGACAATCCAACGCGATAGCGTGCGGCAGAGGCTGCCCGCCTGTGAAGGCCGGACATGTGGTCTAGCAAACCGGATCTAGGCCACTCACCAGGTCTGATGTATTCTCCGGGGCAATAGATTTCGCGGGTGCCGTCGAAGGGGAAGCGGCGGAAGAAGCAGGTGCGTTCGTGCTCAGTGCGTTCGACGACATTTTAGTTATTCTGGCGTGCACTTCGTTATCGCTGCTACTTCTCTGGATCCTTCAGAAGATTTGGCCGTATTCCCAGCGTCGCAATCACAACGACATCATTGGTTGGCAAGTCAGCGTTCTGGGAACGACCTACGCGGTGATCGTCGGCTTCATGCTGTACGCCGTTTGGACCACGTTTCAATCGGCGGAGATCAACGCCGAATACGAAGCGAATTGCCTGGTGAATGTCTATCGAGTCGCTGACGGACTTCCGGCCGCACAGCGCGTTCAGGTGCAGCAACTCACCCGCGAATACGCCAACACGGTGATTGATCAGGAGTGGCCCGCGATGCACCGGGGCGAGGCGAGTTTTCCGGCTCACGCCGCTGTTGAGAAGTTGTGGGACGTGGTCATGCAGACCAATCCAGTCTCCTTCGCGGAGCAAAGCAGCATGAACCTCGCACTCACCGAGATCGCCAGCATGACGGAACACCGGCGTGTCCGAGAGCTTGAAAGCCAGTCCAAGCTTCCGTCGATTTTGTGGGTCGTGCTACTGCTCGGAGGCGTGATTACAACTGTATCCGCGTGTCTGTTCGGAACCGACAATTTCAAGCTGCATGCCTTACAGGTGTTCTCACTCACACTGCTGCTTTCACTCTCGTTGGTTGCGATCGCGGATATTGATCGCCCATTTCAGGGCACTGTGCGCGTTTTGCCCAGGGGATTCGAACGCGCGCGCGTTACCTTTGCCGAACCGTCCGCAAACACACAGAAGTCGAGCGAAATTGAACCCTGATTATTTTACGAAAATAGCGAGAGGGACGGCCTCTCCCATGGCTTTGTATCCGGCGGGCGAAGGATGTAGATGATCGCCGCAATCGAAGCTGGGCAAGAGTTGGTCGGGATGAGCTGGATCGCGCACCACAGCATCGAAATCGATTACGGCGTCAAAATGGCCGGTTGCGCGAATCCATTGATTTACTGCTTGGCGATCGGCTTCGCTCTGCGGATCGGGATGATAATAATCTGAACCGATGTAGGGTGTGATCGTCGCGCCGAATACTCGCAGGCCGTGAGCGTGCCCGCGTTCGAGAATTTGCTGGTACGCCGCGAGAACACGATTGACAAGCGCCGCATGATCAGCTTGGGGAACTTCGCCAGTTCTCGCCAGTCCACCGAGATCATTCACACCTTCAAACACAATCAGCCATCGGACGCCCGCGGGCGCCAGCACATCGCGGGCGAAGCGTGCCAACGCATTGGGGCCGAGACCGTCGGTAAGCAAATGATTTCCACCGATGCCCTGATTGGAAACTCCAACCGCTCGTGTCTGGGGTGTTCCCTGGAGTCTGGCCGCGAGCACATCGGTCCAACGGTCGTTTCCGTTGGTGGTGGCTCCGTGGCCATCGGTGATGGAGTCACCGAGCACCACTATCGCAGCTGCTTCCGGTGGAGCTTGGACGTCAATTTCTGAAATTTGGAACCAGTGGTCAACATGCTTCGGCTCGAGAAGAGTAGCGGCCGCGGTAGCGTCGCCGTGCATGTAGTAGGAAGTTGCGCGGGACCCTGGATGGCTGGTCTGGCGCGCGGGTGGATTGTCGAGATGAAACGTGACCGCAAGATCAGAAAGTGGCGCGACTTTTATGTTTAAGAGATCGGAGACGAATTCCGCGCCCGGCGGAACAATCACGTCGGGTTTACCCGCGAAGGTCAGCTGTCGGTCGGTTGCTGGGTCAATCGACGAGGAGGAGGTTGAGAGAGGGTGCGCAATGTGGACGGAGGTAAAGTGCAAGTCCTCGGTTCCGAACGCGTTTGATACATGAACCCGCAATGCGGAGCCGCCGACTGAGAGATGAAAAATTTGGCGCAAGGTGGCATCGCGCAAGTCCTCGCTGGGCAATTCATTCTGAGGCTCCGGGATTTGTTGGGAGGAACCCCAGGTTGCTACCCAAATCTGCGGAGCGGGCAAGTCTGCCGGCGAGGTGCGAAGGGGGAGAGCGCCAAAATAAATCAAGAATCCGATCGTGGTGAAGAAACTGCGTGCAGGCTTCATTGGGAACGGTTTAGCATGGTTTCGCGAATTTGATCGATTCTTGAAAACGGCGCCATCATATCATCTCGGAGCCTTCGCATGCCCCGCTGGTCAAAAGTTTTGCTCGCCTGCGCTTGCCTGTTTGGAATTTTGAGCTGCTCGCCATCGGTAAACGGCCAAACTTCCGCGACTCCGCCGCCGGTTGCCCTTTCTGCCGAGCAGGATCACCAGAACATGATGGACCAATTGGGGATTAAGAAGCTTCGGCCGGGCTACAGCGGAAACGAGAAGGCTCCGAACCACGCGAACTACGATGAGTCCAAGGCCAATCCGTTTCCCAATATTCCCGATCCCCTTGTGATGAATAACGGCGAAAAAGTGACCACGCCAGAAATGTGGTGGAACAGCCGGCGCCCAGAGCTCATCGAGATGTTTTCGCAATACGTCTATGGCCGGGTCCCCCAGAGTGTGCCGAAGGTATCGTGGACCGTGAAAACTGTGGATCACGAGAAGATCGGTTTCACTCCGGTGATCGCCAAGCAGTTGATTGGAGAGGTGGACAACTCCGCGTATCCGGCCATCAGCGTGAAGATCCACATGATTCTGGTTACGCCCGCGAATGCAAAAGGCCCCGTGCCCGTGCTGATCATGTTTGGACGCGCGAGTTTTCCAACTCCCGACGAACCTCGCGGCGAGGATCTGGACCGTCTCAATCGGGCGTGGAAAGCGCTGTTGATCGAGAAGGATCCTTCGCTTAAAGAAGTATTCGCGAACCACCCGGCTTGGAACCCGGTTAAGGAGACGCCATTCCAGCCTCCTCAGTTGAATGAAGATGGAGATCTGCCAAACACATGGCAATTGGTTGCCGCCGGCTGGGGTTTTGCGCTGCTCGATCCGGCGAGCATACAAGCTGACGATGGCGCGGGCCTGACGCGGGGGATCATCGGGCTGCTGAACAAAGGCCAGCCACGTAAACCGGAAGACTGGGGCGCGCTGCGCGCATGGGCGTGGGGAGCAGGCCGCGCGCTCGATTATTTGGAGACGGACCCGGCGATCGATTCCAAACACGTTGGGATCGAAGGCGTCTCGCGCTACGGGAAGGCCGCGCTGGTCACCATGGCTTTCGATCAACGATTCGCGATGGTGCTTGTGGGTTCGTCCGGAAAGGGAGGAGCAACACTCTTGCGGCGCAACTGGGGCGAGGGAGTGGAGAACCTTACCGGCGGCGAGTATTACTGGATGGCTGGCAATTTCATGAAGTATGGCGCGTCTGAAGCGACGTTTGGAAGCAAGAACGCGGGCGATATCCCGGTGGATTCGAATGAACTGATTGCGTTGTGCGCGCCCAGGCTTACGTTTATCAGCTACGGAATCCCAGAAAAAGGGGATTCCAAATGGCTGGACCAAAGAGGAGGTTTCATGGCGACCGCGGACGCCAGTCGTGTGTTCACGCTGCTAGGCGCGAAGGGAATCGGAGCCGAACAAGATGATCGTGTCGCGAAGATGCCGCCGGTGAACCAGGGGCTGCTCGAGGGGCAACTCGCCTGGCGGCAGCATGACGGCGGCCACACAGATGCACCCAGCATGAAATGGTTCATCGAGTGGGTCAACAAGTTCATTGGTTATACGCCGCAGTGAGTCTCGGGCTGACGTTCGCCGCGCTCGTCGTTCGAAATAGTTCTGGTGAACAATTTCTGGTGGCACGTTCCGATGTCCAAATTCCCGGGATGTTATTCAATTTTGGCTGGTGAGCGCTTACCTAGCGTAACAACATCTCCACACCACGCTCGGAAAGTGCCCTAAACGAACAATTGGGAGAAATTTAGAATGGCGCGCCCGGCCCGATTCGAACGGGCGACCCTCTGCTTAGAAGGCAGACGCTCTATCCACCTGAGCTACGGGCGCGTCGAATAGGGAGATTGTACCATTGAGTTAGGAGCGATGGTCGGCGGTGCTTTCGAGCGAGCTTCCAAGTGTGCCCCGGAATAAGCCCGCAGTGCCGCGCGATGGCGAGAGGGGCCGGTTAGCCCGGTGGAGAGCTTAAATTCGGGGCGCAACCGATTAAGCAGAGCGCCGCGAGCAAACCCGCCAAAACCTGTCCGAAGGGCCAGGTTGGTAGAATTTTCATGGAGAGCTAAATCTTACCTGAGCAATTGCAGGGCCCGCATGGATAACCACTTTATTTACTATTACTTACCCCCACAGCCACATGGAAGGGAAAATGCTTATCCTTGTTATAGGGGCTGAAACCTGAGCGGCTGGAAACAGGTTTTCTGAGGTGAAAAACGAATCGCCACCCACCTCGCATCCGGCTCACGCCCCGTTACCTGAGGCCACAACGCAACTCCCCAGGAAATTGATTTCGTCGTCGCGGTCACGGGATGCGGGTGTATCCAGAGCGTAATCCCGAACGGAGTAGGGCAGAGATGAGCGGTACACCAGCCAAGCCAGTTGCAGGCCCGCCATCCAGGTGGAGCGACCGCCTGAGGGCTCTGCAGAATATTCCTCCACTTTTTCGGATTGTCTGGCAGGCAGCGCCGCGGGTGGTTACCTCGAGCCTGATCTGCCGCGTTGTCATCGCGCTGCTTCCGGTGGCCATGTTGGCGGTCACCAAGGTGATCATCGACTCGATCTATGGATTGACCTCGCAACACAAACCGCTTCCCTCTACATTCTGGTGGCTCGTGGGGCTGCAATTTGCGCTGGCCAGCCTGGGAACGATCCTGGCGCGCGTGACTGATTTCTGCGACAACGTGCTGGCGGATAAATATACGCGGTACATCAGCACCAAGATCATGCAACACGCCGCGAGCCTGGACCTGGCTGCATACGAAGATTACAACTTTTACGACAAACTGGATCGCGCCCGCGTGCAGGGCACCGACCGCGTGGCGATGATTCAGGCCTGCGGCCGCCTGGTGCAGGAAGTGATCATGACCGCCAGCCTGGCGGCCAGCATCCTGTTTTTCTCACCGTGGATTTTGTTCGCACTGATCGTCTGTATCGTGCCAGCATTCCTGGGCGAGACGCATTTCGCATTTCTAGGCTATTCCCTAAGCTTCAATCAGACAACGGCGCGCCGTCAGATGGAATATTGGCGCGTGCTGGGCGGCAGCAAGGAAAGCGCGAAGGAATTAAAGCTTTTCGGGCTGAGCAAGTATCTGGTGGACCGCTACACCGCGGTCTCCAATGAACTGCACCGCCAGACGGTTGCTCTGCAGAAGCGCAAGCTGTTGTTCGGCGCCCTGCTGACTCTACTTGGTACGCTCGGGTATTACGGAACTTACGCTTACGTTGTCTACGAAACCGTCATCGGGGTCCTAACGCTGGGCACACTGACGTTTCTGGCGGGAGCGATTGCGGGTGCCAGCACGCAAATTTCGGCCGTCTTTACAACGTTCTCCAGCATCGCCGACCAGGCTTTGTTTCTGACGGATTTACTGGAGTTCTTTGCCGTCAAACCGAAAATGGTTATCAAGCCCGGCGCGCTTCCGGCACCGCGTCCGATCCGTCAAGGATTCGAATTCAAAAACGTTTCGTTTTGCTACCCAGGAAATCCCCGACCTGTGCTCAGCAACATTAATTTCACACTGGCACCGGGGGAGCGCATCGCGCTGGTGGGCGAAAACGGCCAGGGGAAGACCACGATCGTGAAGCTGCTTTCGCGGCTTTATGACGTGACCAGCGGCCAGATTCTGCTGGATGGCGTGGATATCCGCGAGTACGACACGGAGGATTTGTGGCGCGAGATTGGCGTAATCTTCCAGGATTTCATGCGCTATGAAATGACCGCATCGGAAAACATCGCCATCGGACGCATCGAAGATGCCAGCAATATGTTTCGCATTCGCTCCGCGGCTATGAAGAGCCTTGCGGAAGACGTGATCCACCAACTTCCCAATAAATATGACCAGGTTCTGGGTTCGCGTTTTGAGGGCAGCATCGAGCTTTCCGGCGGCCAGTGGCAAAAGATCGCCCTCGGGCGCGCGTATTTGAGAGACGCGCAATTGCTGATTCTGGACGAGCCGACCGCTTCGCTGGATGCGCGCTCCGAAAGCGAAGTGTTCCAGCGCTTTGCTGAACTTACCGAGAAAAAAATGGCGTTGTTGATCTCTCACCGTTTTTCGACGGTCCGCATGGCGGATCGCATTCTGGTGCTGGAGAACGGCAGGATCGCGGAGCAAGGCTCTCATCAGGAACTGATGGAGAGCGCGGGTCGCTACGCGGAAATGTTTGAGTTGCAAGCGGCTAATTACCGCTGAATCGCTGAGGAGCGAATTGTAAATGGCCACGCCAAATCATTACGCCGCTGACATGCTTCTGCTGCGCGGCCTTTCGACGGTGCCGAAGCCCGAGACGCCCAACACGGGCTCGCGGACGCACGCGGGGGGCCGGGCGGTGGGCGCGCTGCACGAACGGATGCTTTCAGGCGCGTGGCTGGAAGTTCGTTCTTGGAAAGTGCGGGCCATTGACGAGCGGCTTCCGGTGCTGGGGAGTAAATGGGAACGGGCCGAGCAAGCGATACTTTGCGCGAGTGGACAGTTGGCGGAATCTGCGAGCGGGAACTTCACTGCGGCCGAATGGTCGTCCGACGAGCTGCGATTGCTGGAATCGGTTTTGAAAGAGACGCGGGGTTCGCTCACGAAAGCCCGGACGCTTCCGCAGGTGGAAATTGCCGGGGCGCAACGCGTGCCTCGTGCCTACGCTGCCGGAGAAGCATTTCTTCGCGCACTGAATAATGAAATTGCCATCGAACCGCTAGTTACTTTCCTGAGACGAGCTCAAGAGCATTTCCCGTTTCGCATGGCCGAGTTGTGGAACCTGAAGGCATTCATGGAACTTGCTCTGCTCGAACAGATCGCAGAGAAGCTGGAATACTCCGAATCCGGTTTGCATGTTCGGGCGGATGGGACGATTCGCACTGGACAGCCCGGGGAACCCGACACTCCGGCTTTGATCCGCTCGATTCGGCAGCTTGGCTCGCTGGATTGGCAGACGCTTTTCGAAGAAGTCAGCGTAACCGAGACGATTCTGCGTCGCGATCCAATTGGCGCCTATCAGCAAATGGATGCGGAAACGCGCGATGCTTACCGTGAATCAGTCATGCAGTTGTCCGCGCATTCTCCGTTCCGCGAGCAGGACATTGCGCGTGCCGCGCTGGACCTGGCTCGCGAGGCGCAAGCGGCTTCTGCCGGGCGCGCTCAAGAGCGGAACGCCCACGTTGGATACTATTTATTGGGAGAAGGGAAGCCCGCGCTGAAACAGGCGGTTGGTTACCAGGCGCCGTTCTCTGAGCGGGTGCGTGACGTCATACTGCGGTGGCCGAGCTTTTTCTATTTGTCCGGGATTGCGTTTTTCACCGTCGCCGTCATGTTGTTGTTCGCGGCGATCCCGGGCGTAAGAGCGCTGCGTTTGTATGAGGGTGCGCTGTTCCTGTTACCGGCGTTGGAAGGCGCTGTGGCGCTGGTCAATTTGTTTTCCACGATGCTGGTGCCGCCGCGCAGGCTGCCGAAGCTTGATTTTTCGAAAGGAATTCCAGAAACGTGCACCACGATGGTCGTGATCCCGATGCTTTTGGGCAGCGAAGAGCAAGTGCGGCACGCGGCGCGGGATCTGGAAATACGGTATCTGGGCAACCGCGACGCGAATCTTCATTTCGCGCTGCTCACCGATCCACCCGACTCGATGCAGCGGTTCGACGAGAAGGACGCCCTGGCTGGAGTGTGCTCAAGCCTGATCGAAAATCTGAACAAGAAGTATGCCCCGGAGGGGAAGGGAACGTTCTTCCTGTTCCACCGCGAACGCACTTATAACTCCGTCGAGAAAACGTGGATGGGTTGGGAACGCAAGCGCGGAAAACTGCTGAACCTGAACGATCTTCTGCTTGGGCAAGGGAATGAGTTTGCGATTGCGCTTGGCGATCTCTCTATTCTCCCGCGGGTTCGCTACATCATCACGCTGGACCTGGATACCCAGTTGCCGAGAGACGCAGCGCGCAAGATGGTTGGCGCCATCGCTCATCCGCTGAATCGCGCGGTTCTGGATGCGAAAACAAATACTGTGGTGCAGGGCTACGGCATTCTGCAACCGCGGGTGGAGATCAGCGTTAGGTCGAAAAATCGTTCGCGGCTGGCTGCAATTTTTTCTGGCGACGCCGGCCTGGACCCCTACACGCGCGCCACCTCCGATGTTTACCAGGATTTGTTTGGCGAAGGAATTTTCACCGGCAAGGGCATCTATGAAGTAGAAACCTTTCATCAGGTGCTGGACCACAGATTTCCTTGCAACACGGTGCTGAGTCACGATCTGCTCGAGGGCGTCTATGCGAGAGCGGGGCTGATTTCCGACGTCGAAGTCATCGACGACTATCCTTCGCACGTCAGCGCGTACAGCCGGCGCAAGCACCGCTGGGTGCGCGGCGACTGGCAAATTATCCGCTGGCTGCTTCCGCGCGTACCAGAGCGCTCGGGCGAATTGGTGGCGAACCCCCTCGGCGGCATTTCACGCTGGAAGATTGTGGATAATCTTCGCCGCAGCCTATCCGACTTCGGCTTCTTTCTGCTGCTCACTTGCGGCTGGATGTTCTTGCCCGGCAATGCGCTCTATTACACGCTGGCGGCCTTGTTGGCGATCTCTTTGCCGGTCTACGTCCAATTCGCAATTTCACTGGTGCGCGCGGCGCGGTTCCCCAATTTCAAGGCTGCTTGCCGGAACATTTTCTCTGAGTTTTGGAGTGCCCAGGCCGCGCTGGTGTTCCGGATAGCGCTGCTGTTTCACCAAAGCCTGGTGACGATGGACGCCATTGTGCGCGCGATCGTGCGGATGACAGTGACGCGCAGGAAGTTGCTGCAATGGGAAACCGCAGCGGATGCGGAATCCACATTTTCTAAACGGACGCCCGTGGAGACTTACCTAGATCTGACGCCATGGCTCTGCTTCGTGATCGATATTCTGGTGATCGCGATTCGCCCAACCTCGTTCTTCGTGGCGCTGCCGTTCCTGGGACTCTGGAGTTGCTCGAAGGTTCTTTGTGACTGGCTGAATTTGCCGGCTTCGGGGCGACGTCACAGGCTGAATGAAAAGGGCCGAGCGATCCTGCGCGGTGTCTCCCTGCAGACGTGGCGTTTCTTCCGCGAGTTCAGCAACGCGCGGGAGAGCTGGCTGATCCCCGACGTTATCCACGAAGACGGAGATGTGGTGGCGCATCGCATCTCTCCCACCAATCTTGGATTGTTGCTGAACTCCCGGCTTGCCGCGATGGACCTTGGCTGGTCGACATTGCCAGAATTTACCGCGGACATCGAAAAGACCTGCGAAACGATGGCACGCATGCCCAAGTTCAAGGGTAGCTTTTACAATTGGTACGACACACTGACGCTCGAGGCGCTGCCTCCGTTTTTCCTGTCTACCGTTGACAATGGGAACTTGGTCTGCTGCTTCTGGACTTTGAAGCAATCCTGTATCGAGGTCAGCGGCGCGCCGCTCTTCCGCAAAGCGCAATTGCAGGGTCTCGACGATCATCTCGAAATCATGCGGGAAATGTTGCCGCCGGGCGTACAGAATGATGACGTGATTTGGTTGATCGAGAAACTGCACAAGAGAATTCAGTCGGTGATGGATTCGGCGAACTGGCCAGTGGAACTTCCGCGAATTGCTGCCGACATCGCCGAAGTAGAAACCTTGCTCTCGCGCACGGAAGCCGGCGGAGATATCCACTGGTGGATGCGCGAGCTCTCAGAACGAATTGTGGCACTGCAGTCCTTGGCACGCGAATTCGCGCCTTGGCTTTCGCCCGAATTTGCGCCATATTGTCGTTCGATCGCAGCCCAGAAGCGATTCGCTGCTGGACGCTTGACGCTGGACTCACTGCCGCTGATCAATAATTCGATCGGGCGAAAGGTCCGCGAAATGCTTCTCGACGATCGCATTGACCAGCAAACGCGATCGGCGATGGAACTCTTGCAGACTTCGCTTACCAGGTCGAGTTCCACGGCCAAAGCCTTGGCGGCAAAGCTCAAGACCCTCGCGGCAGCGTTCGACAATCTTGCAAACGATATTGATTTCGCGTCGCTCTACGACCCAACGAAGAAACAACTTTCCATTGGCTATGATTCCATCGCGGAATCTCTTCATGCCAGCCACTACGACCTGCTGGCTTCAGAAGCCCGCTCCGCGGTGTTTGTAGCCATCGCCAAGGGAGAAATTCCGCAAACCAGCTGGTTTCACCTGGGAAGGGCGCGGAGGTCGTACAACAACGCCGGGGTACTCCTCTCCTGGACGGGCACGATGTTTGAATATTTACTGCCCTCTCTTTGGATGAATAGCTATCCGAATACGCTTCTGCACGAGTGTTCGGACACTGCGGTCCGCGCGCAGCAGGATTTTGGCGCCGCGAAATCGATTCCATGGGGGATTTCCGAAGCGTCCTGCTCGGATAGATATGCGGACAATCATTTCCGCTACCATGCCTTTGGCTTGCAGAGCCTGGCTTTGAGCAGGACCGAGGGCGATGATCTGGTGATTTCGCCATATTCCAGTTTCCTGGCGCTGTTGGTGGACGCGCCGGCTTCCGTCCGGAATATTGCGGAAATGAAGCGGCAGGGATGGACCGGAAGCTACGGCTTTTACGATGCCTGCGACTTTACGGCGTCCCGGATGCAGAATGGCAAGTCGTCCGAGCCGGTGCGCTGCTGGATGGCCCACCACCAGGGCATGAGCCTGGTCGCCGCGGCCAGCGTTTTATGTGATATGGCCATGCAGAAAAGATTTCACGCCGAGCCCCGGGTGGCCGCCACCGAACGGCTGCTGCAAGAAAAGATTCCCCGCAGCCACGCTTTGGAATTAGAGTTGATGGCGAACGAGCCGGTTGAGAAAGCTGTTTCTTCGAACAACCCGGCACAGCAAGAACTGCTTCCCGCCAACTGACGGGCGGGGATCTCAAGCACATAGATTTCCTGGAGAAAACCGTGTCCAAGCGCCCGAACGCCCGCGTGGCCCTCTGCATTGCCTGGCTGGCGAGCATTTTTACGATTTCTCTGACGGCACCGGCGGCGCGTGCCCAAATCCGAACGGAAACCATCGAGGTAGATACCTCCGCCGCGACGCATCCCTTTCCCCATTATTGGGAGCGCATGTTCGGTTCGGGGCGCGCCATTCTGTCTTTGCGCGACAGCTATCGCCAGGACCTCCGGATGGTGAAGGACGCGACGGGTTTCGACTACGCTCGTTTCCACGCGATTTTAAATGATGAAGTCGGCGTTTATACGGAAGCCGATGGAAAACCGGCTTACAATTTTTCATACGTGGACCAAATTTACGACGGGTTATTGCAATCGGGAGTGCGGCCGTTTGTGGAACTCAGCTTCATGCCGAAACAGCTTGCCGCGCAGGAGACTTACCAGCCTTTCTGGTACCGGCCTATCGTTGCGCCGCCAAAGGATTGGGCCAAATGGGACGACCTTATCACTCATTTTGCGCAGCATCTGGTGGATCGCTATGGGATTGGGGAAGTCTCGCGCTGGTATTTCGAAGTCTGGAACGAACCGAATCTTGATTTCTGGGCGGGGGATCCCAGGCAGTCCACGTACTTTCAACTTTACGACCATACCGCACAGGCGCTGAAGAAAGTGAACCCCGCGCTGCGCGTCGGCGGCCCGGCCACGGCTCAGGCCGCGTGGGTCGATGTATTTATTGCCCACACGGTCGCGAATCACATTCCTGTGGACTTCGTTTCCACGCACGTCTATGCCAACGACACGGCCAAGGATGTTTTTGGAACCGAGGAAAACATTCCCCGCACGCAAATGGTTTGCCGCGCCGTGCGAAAGGTTCATGACCAGGTATTGGCTTCGGCAAGCCCGCAGCTTCCGCTCATTTTCAGCGAATACAACGCCAGCTATAAAAATGAACCGGACGTGACCGACGCGGTCTTTATGGGACCTTGGCTTGCGGACACGATTCGCCAGTGCGACGGGCTGAGTGTCAATATGGCCTATTGGACTTTTTCCGATGTGTTCGAGGAACAAGGCGTCGTCAAGCAGCCTTTTTACGGGGGATACGGCCTAATCGCCGCCGAAGGATTGCCCAAGCCTTCTTTCAATGCATTCAAGCTGCTGCATCAATTGGGCGACCAGCGCATCGCTGTGAATTCGCAATCGGCGATAGTCACGAAACGCGCGGATGGCACGATCGTCATCGCTATATGGAATTTGTTTTTGCCTGAAGAGGCTGGAGAGCCGAAAGATGTGACTATTTCCCTCAGCAGTCCCGCGCAATTTCACCTTGCTCGAATTTCACGTCTGGATGCTGCGCACGGTTCGCTGCTGAAGTTGTACGACACCATGGGGAGACCCGTGAATCCTACACCCTCACAACTGCAAGAATTGCGGCATGCCGCGGAACTTCCCGGCCCGGAGTTGGGCGAATTGCAGCAAGGAAAGATCACCCTGCGGCTCCCGCCTCAAGGGCTGGCTCTGATCGAACTCCAATAGCAATCGAAGCTAGGGCTTGTTTCGCGGAGGAATTGGCGGCGCTGGCGTGGCATCCGGCTTGAAACCGGCGCGTGTCATACCGCGCTGTGCTTCCGCATTTTTCATAAAGGTGTTCCAGACGAAAGAGGTGCGCGCGTTTTCGGCCATCACCAGAGTGATACCCACGTCGATACCCACCACGTCAGCGTCGTACCAGCCCGTGAGCGGATTGAAGGCATCCACGAAGCCGTATTGCGTCCAGGCCTTCGTTCCGTAGCGATTTTTTATGCTGCGCTGCACACGCATGGAAGGTTCCGGCAAAAAAGGAAGTGATCCACCGGTTGCGCAGGGCACGACCGTTCCGTCAATAGCGCCCATCTCCGGCGGCCCGCCCCAGGCGACATATCCGTTTTGCGAATCCGAAGCCGTGATGCCCCAAAGATCGTCGCTGTAATCGGGAAACTGTTTGGAAAGATCCAGGCAGAACCGGCGGTGGGCTTCGGTGGCCAGCGTCGAATTATGAAAGTAGTTCGCGTAGCGGTCGCGCTTTTCGCGGAAATCGAACCATGCCTGGGAATATTGATGAACGAAGAGCGGAGCGTAGGAACCGATATAACGTATCCCGTCGTACTCAAATTGCATTCTCTTCCAGGCGTCCCAGGCTTCCGGCGGCAAGGAATACTTCGAAGACCCCAACCCCAGAAGATACATCATCATCATTTCACTGTAGTCGCCCCAGCGGTACTGCAGAAACCCGCCCTCCGGAGTCCAGCCGTGGGGCAGGATCGGAGTGTCCTCCGAGAGCCATTTCCAATCCACGCGGTTGAAAATTTCCAAAGCCAGCTCGCCGATCTCTGAATTCTGGAAATGCTGCCTGCAGGTCAGGACCCCGCAAAGCAGAATGGCGGTATCGATGGAGGAAACCTCCGAATCCCAAAGCCGTTCGCCGCTGTTTATGTTTGCAAAGTGATAGAAGAATCCGCGATGATTGGGCAATTTTTTCCAGAGGAAGCGCATGGTATTCAGAACGCGATTCTCCGCAGTGCCGCGCGCCACATAACCGCGCTTCTCTCCGATGCACAGGGCAGTCAATCCGAACCCCGTGGCAGCGATGCTGCCCAGATCACTCGCGGCGGGATTGCGCGCGTCGCAGCGGTCCATCACCATGCCGGTATCCGGATGTGCCTGAGCCCAAAAATATTTGAAACTGGCGGCCTCAATCTGCTCCAGGATCGCGTCATCGTTTGGCGAGAATGGCGATTGGGCGGGAGAAGCCGGTGCCGTTGGCTTTTGCGATTTGGTTTGAGTTTCGAAATCCGCAAGCCCGTGCCAGCTTAGAACAGGCAACACCATGCCTGCACGGGCAATCTGCCTCAGCCACTCGCGGCGGGACTTTTTATCTGGCCTGACCTTTTTATCTTCCATTCGACTTGATTATATCCGCTCCGCGCACGGGGAGCAGCTTTCGCGGCGCGGACTGCGCCTGCCAGTGAACCCCGGCATCCCCCCAACCGTTGCTCCGGCGAGGCATCCTGACGAGGGCGTCTTGCTTTGAAGCATCACGCAAGGTAGTTTGAAAGGCAGCCATGACTAGGATGCGCAAATGGATTTTCTGGACTCTCGGGCTCATCGTCTTCACCGGCGCCTGCGTCACCGCTGGTCTGGCGATTCGCAATTCCCGACGGCACCGGAATCCAAACACGTTGATTGGAGCGGTGGTTAAGCAGGATTTTGACACGCAAAAACAGTCGCCCATCGCTAACGTCGAAGTGATTTCGCTCGACGGGTTGGCCGCACAGAATGGGCAGTCCGATTTTTCCGGAAGTTTCAGCCTCGCCATGCGCCCGGGAGTGAAAATGGGGACGCCGATCCGGATAGCCTTCCGTCATCCGGATTTTCAGCCGATTGAGGTCACCGAGCCGTTTTCTCGAAAACTTCTCGTGGTCCGGATGATCCCACTTCACGGTGAGTTGGAAGCTACACTCAACCAATCTGAAATTAAAATTACCAACGTGCTGGTAAGGTATTCGACAGTGACTATGCGGACGGAGAATGTCGGCAGCGCGGTGAAAACGTTTCAAGTCATCAATACGGGCAATGTCCCCTGCGTCAGCAAGGTTCCCTGCTCGCCGGATGGCCGGTGGAAAGCAGGCGTTGGCTCCGCATCGCTCGACGCCGGGCACGGAAATTTCTTCCAAGACACGAGAATCAGTTGCATTGCTGGCCCGTGCCCTTTCACACGGGTCGATAAGGATGCGCTTTCCGACGAAGGCCGCAAGATCGGCGTTTCCGTTCTCAACTGGTCAGACACGACCACATTTTTGCTGCAGGCCGAAGTTTACCGCTCGCAACTTGAAAATATTGTGCGCCGCACCTATCCAGTGATATTCGGGCGCGCGATGAACTTTGCCCTTCCATCTACTGCGGAAGGGCCCAGCATCGAGGCCGATGTTAACGGTACTCCGGTGGTATTTCCATTGGGGCCCACTCCGATTCTGAGCTGGGCCAACTGTCAGGTTCGCATCGAAAAAAATCAGGCGAAGGATTATCGGTGTGAATTAAAAGATGGCTACGAATTTCAATGACACTCTGCAAGACAACGAATTTACCGCAAATTTAGCGAGTATTCCGCAATACCGTGATCCCTGTAGAGATCCAGGGGCGATAGTATTTCCGGTTGCACGTATGTTTTGCAGATGGTATCGTCCTCCCCTCCAGCCGTGGTTCGTTCGAATCGAGAAGGTCGGATCGCTTACTGAAAGCTTGAAATCGCAGCAATTTAGTTTGCCCAAAACCCGCCTTCGCGCATCTGATTTGTGGGGAAATTCCCGTTAGCCCCCGGAGAAGTACAGCATGGCTACTCAAGGCAGCTCCACGGTTCTCCAGCATCTGCATCGCCGCATTCTGGATGCCCGCGCGAATTCCGATAGCCTATTTCAAATCCTACGCGAAGACTCATTCTATGAGCGACCCATCGCGGAACGCCACCGCATCATTTTTTATGTTGGCCACCTGGAAACGTTCGACTGGAACCTGCTGCGCGAACATCTGTTTGGAACGGATTCTTATTCACCGGCGTTCGACCAGCTTTTTGCGTTTGGCATCGATCCGGTGGACGGCGGCCTTCCCACGGACAAGCCGGAAGATTGGCCAGCGTTGCCGGAAGTGCGCCAGTATGTGAAGACGCTGCGCGCGCAGATCGACGAGGCGCTGGATGGTGCATTATTTCCCTCCACTTCGCGGTCGGGAGTTTCTGCGGAGACTCTCTTACAGGTCGCCTTCGAACACCGATTGATGCATGCGGAAACTCTCACTTACATGTTTCACCGCTTGCCCTACTCACAAAAAATTTCGCAGACGCAGCAAGCTGCTGCCGACGCTCCCATCGAAAATAGTTTGGTGGAAATTCCAGCCGGTCCGGCGACGCTTGGGCTCCCGCGCGATGCCTCAGCTCCCTTTGGCTGGGACAACGAATTCTCAGCCACCACCGTGAACGTTCCGCGGTTCCGCATCAACAAATATATGGTCACTAACGCGGAGTTTCTTCGCTTCCTGCAAGACGGGGGCTATGAAAAGCCCGAGTATTGGTCCGCTGAAGACTGGCAGTGGAGGAAGCACAGCGGCATTCGCCACCCCGCTTTCTGGAACAAAGCAGCCGCGGGCTGGACGTATCGTGGCATGTTTGAAGAGTTGCCGTTCCCGGCGGATTGGCCCGTTTACGCGAGCCATGCCGAGGCCGCTACTTACGCCCGGTGGTCCAAACAAACTCTACCCACCGAAGCGCAATGGCATCGCGCCGCTTATGGCACACCGGAAGGCGCCGAGCAGTCATATCCATGGGGTTCCACCGCGCCACATACAGCTCTTGGCAATTTTGATTTTGCTCGGTGGGATCCCGCGCCGGTGAACGCGTATACCGCCAATCAAAGTTCCTTCGGCGTTGCAGGACTTCTTGGCAACGGCTGGGAGTGGACGTCCTCCATCTTCGCGCCATTTTCCGGCTTTCAGCCGTTTGCGTTTTATCCCGGTTATTCAGCAAATTTTTTCGACAACCAGCATTTCGTAATCAAGGGTGGGTCGGCGCGCACCGGCGCTTGCCTGCTTCGGCGTTCATTCCGTAATTGGTTCCAGCCCCACTATCAATACGTCTACGCGGGATTTCGCTGCATCTCGGAGTGATCCGGGGGAAACCAAGGGCATCATGCAAACCAAAACCATCTCTACCGCGCTCTCCAATCAATTCGCCGTGGATGTCTGCGCCGGCCTCAGCAAGCCGGGACAGAAAGAGCTTCCGTCCAAATATCTCTACGACGCGGTCGGTTCGGCGCTCTTTGAAGTAATTTGCGCGCTCCCGGAATACGGACTGACGCGTGCCGAAGAACGACTGCTCCGCCAGCACGCGCCGGATATCGTGGACCAGCTTCCGCGTCCGGTGGTGGTCGCGGAACTCGGCAGCGGCACCGGCCGCAAAACGCGCCAGTTGCTGGAAGCGCTCTCCCGCTCGCAATCTACCTGGTATCACCCGATCGAGATCTCGCCAACCGCGCTGGCCCTTTGTCGCCGTGAGCTGCGCGACATCAATAGTGTCAGCATCGTCGGATTCGAACGGGAATATCTCGACGGCCTCCGCGAAGCCGCTGCCCGGCGCGTCAAAGGCGAGCACCTGATGGTTCTCTTCCTGGGCAGCACCATCGGCAATTTCGACGCCGGCGCCGGCGGCGAATTTCTGGTGCACTTGCGCGAGAGTCTGCAGCCTGGCGACTCGCTGCTCCTGGGCACCGACCTGCTCAAGCCCGTCAGCGTGCTGATCCCGGCCTACGACGATTCCCTCGGCGTCACCGCAGCGTTCAACCGCAACCTTCTGGTGCGAATTAATCGGGAGCTTCACGCGGATTTTGACCTGAACCAATTCCGGCACCAGGCCGTGTTCAACAAACGTGCGCAGAGTGTCGAAATGCATCTCCTCTCGCTCTGTCGCCAGTCGGTCACAATTCCTGATGCTGCGCTTGCATTCGATTTTGAGGAGCAGGAAACCATCTGGACCGAGAGCTCCCATAAATATTCCCAGCAGGAACTCCATGGAATGGCCCGGCAAGCCGGCTTCACCCCACGGGCGCAGTGGGTGGATTCCGAATGGGGCTTCGCTGAAAATCTTTGGATCGCGGAGTAGTTCGAGTTTTCAGGCAGCCCATTTTTTTCTCAAAATTTTCCGCAGGCGACCCCAAGGGATGCTGGCCGACGCCTTTAAAGCAACATCTTAAGTACTACGCTGATTGGAACTTCGAAGGCCTGAGTCAGGCGATTTCGAAATCCAAACCTGTATTTAAGTCTTCCTTTTTGCGCTCCAAATATGATAAACAGCCTATAATCAGTATCTTGCAGAAAGTCCCGTATTCCGCCTCGATTTTCCGTTCACCATTCTTTTCTAAACTTTGGTAACTGTTCCGCTAGGAAGCAAGGCCGGGTCCCTTACCGCTGCACCGAACCCGTCCCTCCGTCCAGTTGTCCCCCTACCAATTCCTGCGTTACCTCTATACAAGCACCGAGTCTCGGTGGAGCGGGTGTACCCGGCAGTCCCACGATTCTGGTTCGACGGTGCAGCAGAGATAGGAAAGCGAGTTGCCCATGAAACGCGGGAACAACAGAGAGAAAGGCTTCACCCTCTTAGAAGCCTTGGTCGTGGTTGGCATCATGTTCGTCCTGATGGGTATCGCGATCATTCAGAGTTTCGGCAGCCGAGAAGGCTACCAGGCCAACTCCGCGATGGACACGGTTGTCAGCCAGCTTCGCGTTGCTCGCGAATTGGCGATTACGCAGCGCGCCGACGTGCAGATCTTCTTTGTCTCCAACGGCGCCACACAACAAGTTCAATACAAAGTGCTGGCCCAGCCGGGCACGAAGGAAGCGAATGGTCCGTTGGTTTCCTCCAACCTTCCCTCCCAAACCAGTTTCATGATCACGGCCGGCACGCCGGATACGCCCATGAACTTTGGCAACAAGGCGCCTATCTTTATTGGCAACGTCAGCGGCGGCCCAGCATTTATGGAATTCACCTCCACGGGACAGTTCACGGATCAGACGGGTTTCAACACGCTCAACGGCACGGTGTTCATCGGTGTTACTGGTCAGACAAACACCGCACGCGCCGTAACCATCATGGGCGGCACGGGACGCGTTCGACCGTACGTTTGGGTTGGTAAGTCTTGGATCGAATAGGGAGTCTGCTTATGAATCGCTCTCACTATCGCAACCGTCAGAAGGGCTTTACGCTGCTGGAAACCATGATCGCCATGGCGGTCCTGGTGTTCGGCATTCTTTCTCTCTCTTCCATCTTTACCGACGGCATGAGGACTTCGAACGACTCGCAGATTCAGTTCATCGCGCAACAGAAAGCCCAGGAAGCGCTGGAGAGCATCTTTACCGCGCGCGACACGCACATTCTGACGTGGGCGCAAATCTCCAACGTCAGCCAGGGCGGCGTGTTCCTCGATGGCCCGCAGCCCATGTACGCGCCGGGCGCGGACGGCATCGTCGGAACCGCGGATGACGACTCAAAGACCCCGGACTCGATCGTTACCGGCCCGGGCCCCGATAAAATCTTTGGCACAAGCGATGACATTCAAGTGAATCTGAATCCCTGGATGACGCGAACCATCTCGTTCGCTGCCGTCAAGGGCACGCTGAACCTTAACCAGATTACGGTCACCATCACCTATACCTATCAGGGCCGTACCAAAACATTCGTCTTGACGACCTATATTTCGAATTACGCCTGAGGAAATTATGAATCTGATTCGCAAAAAAACTTCCGCTGGTTTCACGCTGGTTGAGCTGATGATCGCCATGGGCGTCACCATGATTATTCTTTATGGCGCCATCGCCGCCTTCAAGGACGCCCAACAGACCAACCAGGTGATCACCCAGTCCGCGGACATGACCGAGAACCTCCGCAATGGACTGAACTTCATCACCCAGGACGTACAACAGGCCGGCACCGGCATCCCCACCGGTGGTATTCCCATTCCGTACACGTCGAATGGGTCCAGCACCGCGCCTTGCGGCACCACGGCGCCAATCAGCCGTCCAGTTCTTGGCGGGGCCGGCACATTTCCTCCGTGCAACTCCACGATTCCCGCAGTGGAACCTGGCAGCATGCTGGGCCCTGCGATCACCGCGCCAGACGCTGCCACCGGCACGGTTCAGAATCCCAATAGCATTACCGATGAAATCTCGGTGATTTACGCCGATAACACTTCTGGTTTGGACGTGAAGCCCATCAACCAGCCCAAGACCGTGACGCCCCCGAATCCCGGCTGTCCCAGTGGCTCTTTGCAACTCACTGGATCCACGCTTACGGTCACATTTGACGCCGCCAACTGCGTGAATCTTGCCTCCGCAGGGATCACCATCCAGCCCGGCGACCTGATCATGCTGAGCAACTCCCAGGGCAACGCGCTCGTTTACGTTACCGCGGTGGCGGGCCAGGTACTCAGCTTTGCCTCCGGAGACCCCTTCAAACTGAATGGGCGTTCTGATCCTTCAGGCACTGTCAAGCAATTGATGACCTCCTCGACGTGCAGCGGCGCGCCCTCTTGTTTCCCCGCGACCACCGCAACCCGCGTCTGGATGGTCTCTTACTACCTGGATAACGTCTCTAGCCCGCCTTATATCCGGCTGATTCGCCAGGTCAATTTCAACACTCCAACGCCGGTTGGCGAGACGCTCGAAAATCTCCAGTTCACTTACAACTTCATTGATGGCGCCACCAATCCGGCAAACCAGGCAAGTGTTCCCACGGGCAATTCTGAATCCCAGATCCGCACCGTCAACGTCTGGCTCGGCGCTCGTACCAACTACGAAGTTCACAAGGGCAGTAACCAGTCTCTGTTTGCCCGCAACAATTTGATGACCCAGATCAGCCTGCGCAGTATGGCTTACGTCAATAAGTACAAATAAGAGGAGCGATCCATGAGGTTTACTTTTTTCAAGAAAGCGAAGCTCTTGCGCCAGGAAGCAGGTATCGCCCTGCTGACTACGCTCCTGCTTCTGTTTCTCATGTCCAGCCTTCTGGTCGGTTTCTCCGTACTTCTCTATTCCAACCAGAAGCTCTCCGGCTCCAACGACCAACAGGTCCGCTCGTTTTACGCCGCGGAAGCTGGCATGGAACAGTTGACTGCCGGCCTCGGCAATCTGTTTGACTTGACCTATTCGCCGAGCATCGGGCAGATCAACGCACTGGAGACCGCTCCGCCATCTCTTACCGGAATCACCTTCACGAAGGGTGATGGCACCGCCGGCTATCTGATCACGCCCCAGGCGGTTGACGCCAATGGCAACCCGGCGCCGACAATCACTACCATTAACTCCGGCACGTATCAGGGCATGACCGCGATGGCCACGAACTATACGTTGATGGTCAACGCTCGCGCAACCTCTGGACAGGAAGTCACCCTGAAGCGCACCACGCAAACAGTCGGTATTCCGATGTTTCAGTTCGGCATTTGGTCTGATAGCGACCTGGACTTCTTCCCTGGCCCCACCTTCAACTTTGGTGGCCGCACGCACACGAACGGCAATCTCTTCCTCGCCGGCGGAAGCACACTCACGCTAAGCGACAAGGTTGATGCGTACAAAGACGTGATTCGCTACGAATTGGAAAATGGCCACCTCACGAGCAGCGGTTATACCGGCACGGTCAATATCACCGTTGCACCGGGCGGCTCCACCTACCGCGCGCTTGGGGCGGGAGAAGGCAGCATTCTCTCGGGTCTCGGAACCAGCTCTCCCTCGCCTAACACCAATTGGCCCACTATATCGATGGGTTCCGCGCCTACGTACTATGGCGGCAATCTCCAGAACGGTGCGGGCAGCGCGGCGAAGCAGTATGCGGGTTCCTCGAAGCAGCTCAATCTAGGTATCGTAACCATCGGTGCTGGCTCCACGCAGCAGATCGACTTGATCCGCCGCGCCAATCCGGCCGAATCCGCCAACATTACCGGCGAGCGGTACTTTGCGCAAGCCAGCCTGCGCATGTTGCTCTCCGACGATCCCCAAGACATCATGAACCTTGCTCCGTGCATCGATGGCAGTACCCAACCTTTTGACCTGAGCAAGATTACTGTGGCTCCCGGCGTGGGGGGCGCGAACTGGGCGGGATATGCTCCTGCAACAGCGCTTTACAACGCCATGGCGGCCAACGGAGTGACTCAGCTTCCTCTCGCCGCTTCCGGTTCGCCGGGCGCTCCCGGAGGCGCGTGGACCGCTGCGGATGGCTACATGCAACCCGCCAGCTACCCCATTATCAAGGGCTTCCTGAAGATTGAAGAGCAGATCGCCTACGGAACTCCCTGCGGCACTTGGAAAGACGTCACCGTCGAAGTCCTGAGCTACGGCTATGTGGGGCGCAATATTAACCCCGTGCCCCAGTCGCTCGATGGAACCAATCTCAATCCGGAGTGGAGCGGCACAAAGGCGGCCATGGACGCGGGCAAGTCTCCGGCGATCACCTACGTGCCCATGAACGGCGCCACCCCCATTCAGATGAATTACCAGAATGGTCCAACTTTCCCGAAGACCACCGCGACAACTACCAACTTTACTGCGCTCAATACCTTTGCAACTCCTACGTACAATTGTCCCGATCCTCATCCAATGGCGATAATTCGCCTGGAGCGTATCAGAGACAACCCGTCTACGGTTCCTTATAAGATCGGGGTCTATAGCAACGTTAAACCCTTCAATCTTCCGATTCAATCTACAGTCGGCCAGGTCTGCGGGGTTGAGCCCAGCACCGGAAAGCTTGTCATCGATCCCCATACGGCGGCAACTTGGGTTCCCCAACCCTCCGATTTCTGGCCCAACGCGTTATTCGACACGCGCGAAGGAACCTTGCGCGATACAGCCATGGACACGACCGCTACTCCTCCTCGTCCGACACTGAACGGCACCATGCAATATATTGAGCTTGACGGCAACAATCTTGCGAACTGGTTCGCCGGGAACATCGTCAATCCTTATGGCGGTTCCGTTGTAACCAGCGGCCCGACCACCAAAGATCCCGTGGTTTCTCCGAACGACTTCGTCGTTTACTTGTCGGACCGCCGAGGCAACTATGTCCCCAACGGCGTAATCACCGGCATCTGGCCCCCGCTCTCGTGGAGCACGCACGAGACCGGTGAATATGGCTTCAACGACCTGGTCAACAGCAATAACGCCACCACCGGGTGCCCCAACGCCTCCCTGGAAACGGGTGAAGACGTTGACGGCACAGGTGGATTCTTCACTTATGGCGCCGATTCAAGTTGGATTCATGATGCAGGCGATACGCTTGCGAACTTGGCCAACAACGGTAAGCTTGGGATCTTTGCCGGCCTCAAGGCGTCCGGCGCACTTGCGAACTCCGCCAGTTGCGCGGCCACCCCGGCGTACTCTGCAACGGACGGCATCTGGCCGTTCCTCCTGGCGGCCAATGCCGCCACAGCGCGCGAAAATCCTCCGCTTTTCTTCCGGCGCGCCGTGAAGATTGTGAATGCCAAGAACCTCACGGCCGTTGGCTCTTGCCCAAGCGGCGTTAGCTGCGGTTTGACGATCGCGGCAGAAAACCCGGTTTACATCCAGGGCGACTTTAACGCCAATTCCGGGGGCAATGGCTGGGGCGACCCGAACATTCCGACCTCTGTAGCGGGCGACTCGGTCACGTTGCTCTCCGCCCAGTGGAACGACATCAATTCGTTCAACAGCCCGTATGCGCTAACCACGCGCCAGGGCAACACCACCTGGTATCGCGTGGCCATCATCGGCGGCATTACGGTTCCGTTCCCGAACCCAACTGGCACCGGGCAGGACTACGGTACCGATGGCGGTGTGCACAACTTCCTGCGTTACATCGAAGCTTGGGGAGGCACGCTGGAGTATCAAGGCTCGATCATCCAGCTCTTCACCAGCCGCCAGGCCAACGCCACCTTCAAGTGCTGCAACACTGTGTACAGCCCGCCAACCCGAGGTTACAACTTTGACGTGAACTTCCTGAACCCGACGCTGCTGCCGCCGCGCACGCCGTTTTTCCGCGACGTCAACACCACCGGCTGGACGCGCCTGCTGTTGCCCGGCCAGTACAACTAAGCGTTTCGCTGAACTCTTTCCAAACGTCCCGGCCTCCGGTCGGGACGTTTGCATTGGTAGCGCCGGCATCCTGCCGGCAAGCGGGCCGCAAAGCGGCGTAAATCGATCTCTAGTCAAACCTCGGCTGCTTGTTAAAGCTAAACATTCGACTGACTGGAGAGCGTGGTTCCCACGCTCTCGCTCGCCTGCCCTTCGAAACTCAGGGTAAACAAGATGCAGGCGCTACCAAGGCGGTCTTTGGTCGCACGGTCGAGCGTTCCGCCTTGCGCTTTCCGCGTAATTTCGTGTTACCTTCGAATTTACCGCCTGATCTAAATACTTTCGGTTCTTGCGACCATGAATCCGATCGAAACCCTCAGCCTTGTCCTTGGCGCCGGCTTCGCCTCCGGTCTGAATCTTTACGCCACAGTCGCAACGTTGGGCCTGCTCGAACGCTTCGGTGTTCTGCATTTGCCCCCGCAGCTGCAGGTTCTCGCCCATCCTCTCGTTCTTTCGATCGCTGGCGTTCTCTACGTGATGGAGTTTCTGGCCGATAAGGTGCCCTACATCGATTCTGTCTGGCAGGCTGTGCATACCTTTATACGTCCGCCCGCCGCCGCGCTGCTGGCGTTCAGCGCCACTGCCGCGGCGCCGGAGCCCTGGCGTTGGGGCGCAGCTCTGCTTGCCGGGGGTATTGCGTTAACCTCGCACGGGACCAAAGCCAGCGCACGCGCCGCTGCGAATCTTTCGCCGGAGCCGCTGAGCAATTGGGCTTTAAGCTTTGGAGAAGACGTCCTTGCCGTCTGGCTGACCTGGTTTGCCACCACGCATCCCACGGTGGCCATTATCGTGGTAACCGCGCTGTTTCTGCTCTCGCTCTACCTGCTTTACCACCTATTCCACTTCCTCCGACGCACCTTCCGCAAACTAGCCGAAACCTGATCCGTCGACGCGACCATCTCAGGCCGCGCTCTTTCCATGTAGAGGTGGCTTTAGGTCGCCCTCTTGTGGTCTTCCTGTCTCCCGCTCGCTGTTATCTGCTCTCCGCTCGCTGTTCTACTTCACATACTCCGCCAACCAATCCAAAAACGTCTTGTACCAAAGTTGCGCGTTCTGCGGCTTCAGCACCCAGTGCCCCTCATCCGGAAACACCATCAGCTTGGAAGGCACGCCCTGCCGCTGCAGCGCGTTGAAAAACTCCAGCGACTGCGTATACGGCACGCGATAATCCTTTTCTCCGCAAACCACCAGCGTCGGCGTCTTGTACTTCCCCAGGTCCCCCGCATACGTCGAAGGGGACCACTTCTTGTAATTCTCCGCCGCAGTCCATGGTGTTCCCTGCATTTCGTGCTCTTCAAACCACAGCTCCTCGGTCGCATACATCGAGAATTTGTCGTACACGCCCGCGTGGCTGATGATCGCTTTGAAGTGGTCCGTGTGCGTGGCGATCCAATCCGCCAGATAGCCCCCGTAGGAGCCGCCCGCAGCCGCCATGCGCGTCTTATCGAGATAGGGATACTTGGCAATCGCTGCGTCGATTCCTTTCATCACATCTGTATACGCGCGCCCGCCCCAGTCGTTGTTGATTTCATCGGTGAATTTCTGGCCGAAGCCGGTCGAGCCGCGCCGGTTGATCATCAGCGTCACATAGCCCGGCGACGAAAACACCTGCGCGTTCCAGCGGTAGCCCCATGCGTCTGACCACATCGTCTCTGGCCCGCCGTGCAGCAGCACCAGTACGGGATACTTTTTACCCGCTTGAAATTGCGGAGGCTTCAGAAGCATCGCGTGTACTTTCGTTCCCTCCGCGCCTTCGAACCAGAATTTTTCCGGCGACGGAAGGTCCAGCGTCGCCAGCATCGCGTCATTTGCGTGCGTCAACTGCTTCAACCCGCTTCCGTCAGCGGCCGCTATAAACATTTCCGCTGGCATCGTCAGGCTTGTCCGCTCGGCCAGCAGCGTTTTGCCATCGCCGCTGAATGCATAGGCAACGTTAAATCCATCCAGCACTTTCTTGGGCGTCGCGCCGGCCCTCGCCTCCATCGCGTAGATTGGCTGCAGCGTTTCGTTTTCCGCCAGGAAATAAATCGTTTTGCTGTCCGGCGACCACGAAAGATTCGTGGCGCTGCGGTCGAATCCTTCGCTCAGATTTTCAGATTTCTCGCTCCTGCGGTCGTAAAGCATCACGCGCCAGCGGTCGGACTCATTCTCTGCCACCAACTGCACGTGATACGCGATGTACTTCCCGTCGGGCGAATACACAGGGTTCCCATCGAATCCCGGATTGCTGGTAATTTTCTTGGGCTCGCCGCCCGCAACCTGCACCACGAAGAGTTCCCCGTTGGTGCTGATCGCTTCCATTTTGTCCGGTACCGCCGTATAGCAGATCTCCTTGCCGTCTGGCGAAAACGCGAAGTCGCTCACTTCGCCTCGTTCGCCCGGGGGAATGTCGTAATCCGCCTCCGGCGTCAGATCGTGCGCCGGTGCGCTGCCGTCTACGGGCATCAAAAATAAATGGCTGCGCTTTCCGTCGCTCCAATGATCCCAATGCCGGTAGAGCAAGTGATCGTAAATGCGCGCCTTTACCTTGCTCTTTTCCTTTTCTTCGTCGCGCTTCTGGTTGCATGCATCGTCCTTGCAGTCCAGGTATACCTCGGACGTGAACGCGATGGTCTTCCCGTCTGGCGACCACTGAAACAGGTCCGCGCCCGTCGAGAGTGCGGTCAATTCCTTCGCTTCGCCGCCCTCCATCGAGAGCAAATAAATCTGGGAATCTCCGCTGCGCGACGAGATAAACGCAAGCGTCTTTCCGTCCGGTGACCACGCTGGCGAATTGTCGTGACCGCTTTGCGTCACCTGCACCGCTTCGCCTCCCGCCGTGCTCACAATCCAGACGTTGCTGGCGTTGCGGTTCGCGTCCATCTCCGGCGTGGACACCGCGTAGGCGATCCACTTTCCGTCCGCCGAAATCGCCGGTTCGGAGAGGCGGTGCAGCTTCATCATGTCCTCAAACGTTATCGGATGTTTCAGCTGCGCTTGTGTTGGCACAGCCAAGCTCATCCCCAGTGCCGCAATTGCCAGCACACCGCCCACTCGCGATAAATGCATCACACCCTCCTGTAGCGGCCGCTTTCCGAAGCGGGCGCTTTTCCTAACTGTGCAGCTACTCCGGGGAACTGTTACTGCGTGCGTCTTTCTCTGCAAAACACAAAATCATCCCACGTTCGCCAACCTGCATCAACCGCGCACCTCCGCCGGAGTTCGCTTTCGAACAACGATCCAATTTCCCAGCGCAATTGCCGAAGTCACGGCCATCACCGCAAATTCGCTTCGCCCCATTTGTGTTGCCAGCGCCACGGAAAACAGCAGGCCCAGTCCCGCGAATAGCCACGGCACGGGCAACACGAATTGCGCCTTGCCGTCTCTCCGTCTTCGCAAAATCGGCACTGCCAGCGCCATGGCCGCATAGACCACCAGGCGCGATACCGCTGAGAGCAATGCGTTCCACTCGAAACTCCCGATCATGGCAAAAAGAAAAACCAGCGTCGCGTACACCAGGATCGAAACGTAGGGCGTGCGGTATTTCTTGTGCACGGTTCCCAGAAACGCCGGAAAATCTCCCCGCTCAGCCAGCGCAAACGTGAGTCGCGGCGCGTGCAGCACGTTCGCGCTCAAATAGCCATATCCAGATATCAACGCCGCCATCGCAATGGCCGCCGCACTTGCCGGCCCCAGAAAGCGTTGCGCCGCGTCCGCCAGCGGCCGCGCGGAAAGCCCCGCGCCGGGCAGCGTGGCAATCGTCACGTACTGCACTGCCGTATAAATGGCACATACGCCCACTAGCGCGGTAAGCAGCGCCATCGGCGTGTCGCGTTTCGGATTGGTGGATTCGCCACCCACGAACAACGCGCCTTCGAATCCTCCGTAGGCATATACCAAAAGCAGCATCGTTTCAAACCAGGTCTTCGCGGAAACCACCGGCAGCGCGATGGCCACACGCAGTTCCGGTCGCGCCGCGAGCGCCCATCCTCCCGCCAAGACGAACGCAAGCAAGAATCCCACCTTCACGGCGGTGAAAAAGTTGTTCACGTTTTTGCCCATCTTCACGCCCAGACAATTGAATAGCGCCAGGTGTCCCAGCAGCAGCGCCAGCACCAGAAATTTTCCTTGGGTGTTTTCAAGCTGCGGGAAAAATTTGGCAGCGTAGGTCCACACCAGATTCGCCGCCGCAGCCGGAGCGGCGATCCTCGTCAGCCATGTCATCCACGCCACCAACAACCCGGCGAATCGCCCCAGCGCATCACGCGCGTAAAGGTAGAGCCCGCCCGATTCTTCATAGCGCGAGGAAACTTCCGCGATGCATCCCGCGATGACCAGGATTCCCGCGCCCGCCGCCACGCAGCTCAAGGGGCTCCAGCCGCCTAGATTCCGTGCCAGATCCGCAGGCAGCTTGAAAATGCTCACTCCGACGATCGAATTCACCATAAGCGCCGTCAAACTCCAGCGCCCGATCGTCCGCACCAGCCCGGCAGGTCGCTCCGTCAAGCAATCCTCTCCATTCGTAATACGTCTCGCGGCTTCACCAGCAAATGCTCAGCGATCTCGAGAAAACTCAAGGTATGCGGCAATGCTGCGTGCGCATCAAACGTCGCGGCATCCTTCCATCGCGAGTGCAGGAAGTACAGCCCCGCCTTGCGCACCGACCGGTAGCCATGTGCCTCCAGGCATCCTGCCTCCGCACGCGTAGCAGCCATCACATCCCTCAACGCCTGCTCGAACTCCTCTTCCTCCCCTGTCCGCACCTCGAACCGCCCAAACATGTACAGTTCCATCATGCCCCTCCGGACTCCGCAGTCTACGCCGTTTCTTCGCGTCGAATTTCCACGACCTGACTTGACAGGTCTGCTGCAAGCCCAAGGCACATCGATGCGGGAATTTACGGTCGCAGGATAGCTTCCAGGTCTCGACGGCTGTGTAGGACGTGGAGGATCAGCACGTCCTTTTCTTCTAAACGGTAGAGAATTACGTACTGACCCACCGGAAAACTCCGCAATCCGGGCCGCAGATCTGGGCGAACGCGTCCGACGTGGGGATATGCTGCTAGCAGTAGAAATCGACTTGTGAGGGAGTCGAGCAAACGATCCGCGATATCCGGGTTGCCACTTTCGCTCGCGACGTAGTACCAGATTTCAGCAAGGTCGGATTCGACTTGCGTAGCAAGCCGATGTGCCATCAGCGTGGGTTTTTCTGTTCGGTTTCAAGCCGGAGGCGACCCCGCTCTTTTATTTTGCCGGAGAGTTCACGCATGAATTCGGGGGTCAGTTCACGGCCTTGCCCCTGGGCTAACGATTCTTCGGCCGCATCCACGGCTGCTAGAATTTCCGCGCGTGCGCGCTCTCGCTCTTCCCAAAGGGAGAGCGCTTGCCGAACGGCATCTTCCGCGCCGCGCAATCTGCCCGATGCAATCGCCAGTTGAAGGAATTCTTTTTGCTCGGGTGTGAGATCCACTTCCATATTTGCTAAGCCTAGAAGCAAGACAGAGAGGCTGTCAAGCGTGTTGAGCGATAGGGTGTGATGCTTTGGAGTGAGGCAGCCCACCTCTCTCGCTCCAAAAAAACGACCGCGCTGCGGTTGATTAGACGAGTTCCGCAGCCGCTTCGGCGAAAACACGGGTGTGTTGATCGATGTCGGCCGCGGTCGTGTCGGGGCACATCAGCGCCATGTTGTGGAACGGGGTTAGAAGGACGCCGCGTTTGAGCGTGTAGAGATGCAGGAAGCGCTCCAGTTCGAAGTCGGCAGCGGCTGCGGATTCGACGCCATTGCGCGGCGGGCGCTGGCAGAACGTGTATTCGGCGCGGCAGCCCAGGCGCTGGACGTTCCAGGGCAGACCGCGCTTCTGGATTTCGGCGGCGACGCCATCGTTGAACCGCATGGCGAGCGCTTCCATCTTCTCGAAATTCTTCGCGGTGAGAATGTGTTGGAGGGTGGCTCGCATCGCGGCGAGGGACAGCGCGTTGCCCGCCAGCGTGCCGCCGATGCCGCCAACGTCGCAATCCTCCAGATGAATCCGCGCGGAAATGCGCTGGGCCACTTCTTCCGAGCATCCATACGTAGCACCAGGTATCCCGCTGCCAATCGCTTTGCCGAAGACCAGCATATCCGGCTCCAGCTTCCACGCGGCAGTGCAGCCGCCCGGCCCGGCGCAAATCGAATGCGTCTCGTCGGCGATAAACAACGAGCCGTAGCGTTTCGCAAGCTGCTGCGCGCTTTTCCAGTAATCGGGATCGGGCAGGATGATCCCGACGTTGGTCATCGCCGGTTCGGCCAGGATGCATGCCACATCGTTGTGCTTCAGCGCGTCTTCCAGCGCATTTAGATCGTTGAACTCGACGACGCGCGTGGTTGCAGCGGGATCCACGGGCGGGCCGATATTGCCGCGGCGCGGACCGACAACGCCATCCTGCAAGGTCGCAAACGTTTCATCCACAGTGCCGTGATAGCAGTAGTGGTACACCAGAATTTTGGATCGCTGAGTGATTTCTCGCGCGATGCGGATGGAAAACCGATTGGCGTCCGTGGCCGTCAGCGTGAACTGCCAGTAGGGCAAACCAAATCGCCGCTTAAGATCTTCGCCGACGAAGATGGCATCTTCGGTGGGTAGCATCAGCGTGATGCCTTCTTTGGCGCGGTGCGCGACGGCCTCGGCAACAATTTCCGGGGAATGGCCCGTCATCGCGCCCGTGTCACCGAGACACAGGTCTACGTAGTCCTTGCCATCTGCGCACATGAAATGCGCGCCCTTGGCTTTGGTGACGAAGACGGGAAATGGACCCGCCCATTTTTTCATCCAGTTCATGGGCACGCCGCCGAGGAGCGAATTTTCAGCGCGCTTATACAGTGCGGCGGAGCGGGGATGTTCGGCGACGAAGCGTTGATCTTCGCGTTCGTGCAACTTCTTCATCTTTTCTCGATTGATCGTAGTCATGATTTCAAAAAGTTGTCATTCTGAGGGCATCCGATCAGGATGGCCGAAGAATCTCAACTTAATCGCCGACTACCGACTTGAAGTTGAGATCCTTTGTGGCGCAGACGGCGCGCCGCTCAGGATGACAATGTTTTGCTTCGGTCTGCACAGGCTAAAGCCCGTGCTACGTGTTGCGATTACCGCAGTTCGTGAATGATCTCTTTTGCCGCATTCGCGCCGGAGGCCCCGGTCAAGCCGTTTCCCGGATGCGTGCCGTTGCCGCAAAGGAAAAGTCCCCTGACTGGCGTCTGATAGCGCGCCCAATCAAGCACCGGGCGCATGGTGAAAATCTGATCCAGCGCCAGTTCGCCATGGAAAATGTGGCCGCCGGTGAAGCCGTACGTGGTCTCCAGGTCCTGAGGCGTGACGACGTGCGCGGCTTCCACCAGAGTTGGCAGTTTTGGTGCGTAAGCGGAAAGCGTCTTGATGACCGCGTTCGCCAGTTCGCCGCGGCGCTCGTTCCAGGTGCCGGTCTTCAGCTTGTAAGGCGCGTACTGAAAATAAGCAGAGAGTACATGCTTGCCTTCCGGCGCAAGCGTTGGATCGAGCAACGTGGGAATCGTGACGTCCAGATACGGCGCCTTCGAAATTTCCCCGTATTTCGAAGCGTCGAACGCTTTCTCCAAGTAGTCGATTTCGTGCCCGATGTGAATGCGGCCGGATACCGCCTCGCGAAATCCATCCGGTGCCACGGTGTCCGAAAGGGAAGTGAAGTGCGGCAGATCGCCCAGCGCCAGATGCACTTTGGCCACGCTGCCCGCGATGCGGAAATTCTTCATGCGCATGGCGAAAACGGGATCCAGATTTGCGGGATCCAGAAGCTTAAAGAAAGTTCGTTTCGGATCTACGCCGGAGACCACCGCGCTACACGCAATCTCTTCACCGTCCGCCAGCACCACCCCGGTAACCGCCCCACTCTTCGTGCGGATGTGCTGCACCTCTGCATTAGTACGGATTTCCGACCCGGCCGCTTTCGCCGCCTCCGCCAGCGCTCGCGAAAACTCTCCCAGTCCTCCACGCGGAAATGCTGCTGATCCCACCGGATGCGAATCCGCCGCGGCGCGCAACAGCAGCAGTGCGGTGGATCCCGCGGACCACGGCCCCAGATTTGCGCCAAAAATCCCTCGCGCCGCAATCGCCGCTCGCAACAGTTCCGTATCAAAAAACTCCGCCACAAAATCCGCCACCGCCATTGGGCCCCAGCGCAACAGATCGAAAATGCCCGTTTTCCCCAATCCACGCACCGCGCGGCCGGTGGTGAACAAATTCCAGAAATCCTCTGGGGATGGATGATCAATGGCCGGCGGCGTGATCGAAGCGATGCGCCCGAAAACCTCCGACATTCCCTCCAGCGCGGCCGCGAATTCCGTGTAGCGAACGCCGTCCTTTGACGAAAGATGCGAAAGCGCACCCGCCGTTTTCGCCGCGTCATCATAAAAGAGCAGCCCGCGGCCATCCGGAGCAGGCGCAAACATGCGCGGCTCCGGCTGAATAATGTGCAGGTTGAATTTTTCCAGCTGCAAGTCGCGCGCAATATCGGAGCGCAGCGGCCCCAGCGTGTGCGAAAGCGTGGAAGCCTTGAACCCGGGATGAAATTCCTCGGTGATCGCCCCGCCGCCAAAGTGTTCGCAGCGTTCCAGCACCACGGGCTTGAACCCGCCCTTCGCCAGGTAAAACGCGGTGATCAGCGCATTGTGACCGCCACCAACGAGTATGACTTTGTCTCCGATGGGCATGGTCAGTTCGCCGCCTTCTTCCACTCTTTCAGGATCACCTGGCTGGCGATGCGGCCGTTCGCGCCCATAATTCCACCGCCGGGGTGCGTTGCCGATCCGCACATATAGAGATTGTGAATCGGCGTGCGGTAATAAGCCCAGCCGGGCACAGGCCGCAGAAAGAAAAGTTGCTCCAACGAAAGTTCGCCCTGGAAAATGTTTCCCTGCGTCAGGCCGAAATCGCGTTCCAGGTCCAGCGGCGTCAGCACCTGCTTGTCGATAATCAGGTCCTTGATATTGGGCGCATGCTCGGCAATGGTGTTGATCACGTTATTGCCGAATGCCTCGCGATGATCATCCCAGGTGCCTTCAGCCAGCTTATATGGCGCATATTGCACAAAGCACGAAAGCACGTGCTTGCCCGCCGGCGCCACGGAAGGATCCGTCAGGCTCGGAATCACCATGTCAATGTAAGGCCGCTGTGAGTAGCGGCCGTACTTCGCGTCGTCATACGCCCGTTCCATATATTCCATTCCCGGCGAAATCGAAATTGCGCCGCGCAGGTGCGCGCCCACGCCGGGCAGGCACTTGAAATCGGGTAATCCGCTGAGCGCGATATTCACTTTGCCCGAGGAGCCGCGGAATTTATACCGCTTCACGCTGTCCACAAAATCGCTGGGCAGGTCCTTCGCGTCCATGAATTTCAGGAAGGTCAGGTTCGGATCCACGCTTGAGGAAACCACGTTACACGCAATCTCTTCTCCTGATTTCAGCGCCACGCCCGTGATGCGGCCTTCTTTGCTAAGAATTTTCTCCACCGGCGCGTTCGTGCGGATTTCCACGCCCAGTTCACGCGCCGCCGATCCAATGGCGTTCGAAATCGCGCCCGTTCCGCCGCGGCTGAATCCCCACGACCGGAAGGCCCCGTCAATTTCGCCCATGTAATGATGCAGCAGGACGTACGCGGTGCCCGGCGAACGGATCCCTAAAAACGTCCCGATAATCCCGGAAGCGGACATGGTCGCCTTCAGCACATCCGTCTCAAACCACTGATCCAGAAAATCCGCGGCGCTCATGGTCATCAACTGCACCAGCGTGTAGCGCTCTTCGGAGCTGAGTTCCCGGAATCGCTGCAGCATGAAGTGCAACTGGCGCAAATCCTTCGGGTTCAGCGTTGTCGGGTCCGGCGGAATCATCGAAAGCATCGGTTTCACGAACCGGCACATCGGCGTCATCATTTTTGAAAATTCGTCGTAGGCTTCCGCGTCCAGCCGCGAGTGGCGCCGGATTGCGCGCTGCGTCTTTGCGTGATCATTCACGCGCCACAGATGGTCGCCGTTCGGCATCGGCGAAAATGTGCCATCTAGCGGCAGAATTTCCAACCCGTGGCGCGGCAGGTCCAGTTCGCGAATAATTTCGGGGCGCAGCAGGGAAACCACGTAGGAACATTCCGAGAAAAGAAAGCCTGGCACGATTTCTTCGGTGACCGCGGCGCCGCCCAGCACTCCGCGCCGCTCCAGCACCAGCACTTTCTTGCCCGCTTTCGCCAGATACGCGGCGTTCACAAGCCCGTTGTGACCGCCTCCGATGACGACGACATCGTAGGACTGACTCATGCGCAATAACTCCAGGATGAAAAGGAAAAACGGAAAGCAACGAATAACGCAATATTCTACTGAGAGTACGCGCGCTTCACAAGCGCGTGGGCCACAATCACGGCGGTCGCGCTTGCAGGACCGCTTGCGTCCTCACTATAATCCGGAGACGATTGCAAGCGAGTCGCCACATTCCTTGGCGCTTTGCTGTGATCATTCGGGAGGCCCTGTGCCGGTTGGAACTGCGTTTCACGAAAGAACCCTCGCCCTTTGCGAGAGCCTGAACTTTAAAGAGTGGTCCGGTTATTACACCGTCGGCGCCTACGAGATGACGCACGAGCATGAGTACAACGCCATCCGCAACTCTTCCGCGATGATTGATATCACGCCGCTCTTCAAGTACCACGTCACCGGCAAGGACGCCACCAAACTCGTTAATCGCGTCATCACCCGCGACATCAATAGAGTCGCCGTGGATCAGGTTATCTATTGCTGCTGGTGCGATCCCGATGGCAAGGTGATCGACGACGGCACAATCACTCGTCTCGGCGAAAACGACTATCGCTGGACCGCCGCCGATCCCAGCCTCCGCTGGTTCCTGCAGAATTCTCTCGGGCTCGACGTGCAAATCGAAGACATCTCCGAGAAAGTGGCTGCCCTCGCGTTACAGGGGCCAACCTCGGGCCGGCTTCTGCATGCCGTTGCCGATGCCAATATCGCCGCGCTGAAATATTTCCGCGTCGCCCATGGCAAAATCGCCGGCGTCGCCGTGGACATTTCCCGCACCGGATACACGGGAGACCTCGGCTACGAGGTCTGGGTCCCGTGGAAAGACGCGCTGAGAGTTTTTGATGAACTGATGAAGAAAGGCAGCGCTTTCGATATTCATCCCGCCGGCATGGTCGCGCTGGATATCGCCCGCATCGAAGCCGGGCTGATTCTGATTGAAGTGGATTACATTTCCAGCAAGAAGGCGCTGATTGAAGAGCAACGCTACACACCCGCAGAGATTGGCCTGTCCAAGCTTGTGGATTTGAAGAAGGACAGTTTCGTTGGGCGCGAAGCCCTGGCGGCGGAAATTAAAAAAGGCGGCCCTGCGCGGCAACTTGTGGGCTTGGAAGTGAACTGGAGCGAAGTGGAAGCGCTCTACGAAAAAATCAAAATGGCTCCGCAGGTGCCTTCGACCGCGTCGCGTGTCGCTGTACCCGTTTATCGCGCCGGGCGGCAAGTGGGTAAGGCAACTTCCACAACGTGGTCGCCAACCCTGAAGCGCATGATCGCGTTGGCCTCGGTGGGCCGCGAAAGCACCGCGCTGGACACAACTCTCAGCATGGAATTGACCGTGGAGGCCGCGCGCAAAACCGTCTCCGCGAAAGTGGTTCCTCTGCCGTTTTTCAATCCTCCACGCAAAACCGCGCCCCTCGCGATTTAAAAAGGAGTGGGAACACCGCGCATTCGATTAGCAAGTACGCGCAAGGATCTCAACGTCCAACTTGTCCACAGCGCGCCAGTTATTGGTTCAATCGGTTATATTTTTTCAGCACCGCGCGCAATTGGTCATGCGGCAGCGCGGTGACGTGATGATTATCAATCCCGGTCATGGATTCGGCCCCAATCATCGCATTCACAATGGCCTCTTCCGTCGCCTCCACGACCGCTGCGAAAATTGGATCCAGTGATCCATTCGGCAGCATCTTCACATCCGCAACATCCTTGGAAGCCCACACTCCGGAATTCGCCGTAGAAAACGCAATGAAAATATCACCGGAGCCGTCTCCGGATATGCTGCCGACGCGGCCAAGTCCCAGCGTCGCGCGATGCGCCAGTCGCTTCAGTTGCGTGCCGACCAGCGGCGCATCTGTCGCGATCACAATAATGATCGATCCCTGCTCGGAAATATCCGAAGGCTGGTAAGCGTAAGGATCTTCCGAAGCAATCTCGCGCCCCACGGGAATTCCCGCAATGCGTAAATTCTTGCGCGAACCGAAATTGCACTGCACCAAAACTCCCACCGTGTACCCGCCGTCTTTTTCCGATAGCTTCCGCGAGGACGTTCCGTTGCCTCCCTTGTAGCCACTGCAAACCATTCCCGTCCCGCCGCCGACATTTCCTTCGGCCACTGCTCCGCCAGTCGCCGTATCAATCGCGTGAAACGCATCCTCTGGCTTCACGTGGAATCCGTTGATGTCGTTCAGCCAGCCGTCCCAGGTCTCCGCTACCACCGGCAGCGACCACCAGTAGCCGTTCGCGTCCGGTTGCCCGTGCTTCACGCGCCACTGAATCACCGCGTCGCGTACCACGCCCACACTGTGCGTGTTCGTGATCATCACCGGGCCTTCCAGAAATCCAGACTCTTCCACCCACGTCGTGCCGGTCATTTCCCCATTACCGTTTTGCGCGAACCACCCGGCAAAAACCGGATTCATCATCGAATCCTTTCCGCGCGGCAGGATCGCGGTCACGCCCGTGCGTACCGGGCCTTTGCCGATCTCCAGCTTGCCTTCGCCGGAAATCAGCGTGGTGTAGCCGACCGTCACTCCGCTCACGTCGGTGATGGCGTTAAACGGGCCCGGCGTGCCGTCAAACGGGACGCCCAGATCGCGGGCGCGCGGCTTGGCTTGCGGTTTTTCCTGTGCCGACGCAAATTGCAGGCTGAAAATTGAGACGTAAACAAAAAGAAATAAGGACGCAGCACGCCGCATGAAGATTCTCCGTGGTAACAAAAGAATGGAACGTTTGAAGCCGATCCGAATCTGATCAATCCGCAAACACTTTGCCCAGCGCGTATTGTAAGGCATCGGCCACCAGTTGGCATTCCCGCGCCGTGATGATAAATGGTGGTGCCAGCAGCACATGGTCGCCATTCGTGCCGTCCACCGTGCCTTGCGATGGATAGGTCAGCACATCTTTCTCCAGAGCTGCCTGGCGAATTTGTTCCGCGATGCCGGCTTGCTTGGGAAAAGGCTCCCGTGTGGATTTATTTTTTACGAATTCCACGGCCTGCAGCAATCCCAATCCGCGCACCTGGCCAACATGTGGATGTGCCTCCAGCGGCGCAAGCGCTTTGCGCAAGGTCTCTCCGGCGGGCGTGACGCGCTCGAAAAGCTTGCGTACTTCCAGATAATCGAACACCGCATTTCCCGCCGCTGTCGAAACCGGATGCGATTGGTACGTAAATCCGTGCATGAACGCGGCGCTGCCCTTCTCAAATGCTTCCACCAATCTGGGCGCCACCAAAACCGCGCCCAGCGGCGCGTATCCGCTGGCGATTCCTTTCCCAGTAAGAATAATGTCCGGCTCCAGGCCCCAGTGCTCGCCGGCGAAGGCCTTGCCCGTTCGTCCCATGCCGCTCATCACTTCATCGGCAATCAGCAGGATTCCATGTTTCCGGCAGATTTCCGCGATGCGCGCCGTGTAGCCGTCCACGGCCGTGGCCGCGCCTAGCGTTGCTCCCACCACCGGCTCGAAAATAAACGCGGCGACACTGGAAGCGTCATTCGCGCGAAGGAAAATGTCCAGATCTTCGGCGCAGGCAAGATTGCATTCCGGGTACGTTTTGCCGAATGGACAGTGATAGCAGAAACACGGCGCCACGTGGCCCCACTCCGGAATCATCGGCGCATAAGGCGCGCGGCGCCCCACATTGCCGCTTACCGACATCGCTCCCAGCGTGCTGCCGTGATAACTCTGCTTTCGCGAAACCACACGGTAACGCGCAGGCTGTTTCGTTTCGAGGAAATACTGCCGCGCCAGCTTGATGGCCGTTTCCGTTGCTTCCGACCCTCCGCTGGTGAAGTAAACGCGACCGCCATTCTGAAAATTGCGCGGCGCAATTGCCAGAACGCGGGCTGCCAATCTCTCCGCGGGTTCTGAGTGGAACTGCGTTGTGTGCGCGAAGGCGATCCGATCGGACTGTTCGGCCATCGCGCGCCCGATTTCCGCCACCCCGTGGCCAACGTTCACCACCGCGGCCTGGCCCGAAGCGTCGAGATACCGCCGGCCATCGGCCGCGATGATCCACGAACCTTCGCCACGCACCGCTACGGGGTAGTCCTTGCGAAGATTTCGAGAAAACAGGGAAGTGGAACGCGTACTGGAGGTCATTGCAAAATTGTAGCAGAGCGGCGCAAGCACGCGCCCTTAGCCACGTCCGGCGGGGCCATCCAAGTTGGACGGCTGCTCCGGGAGAATGCGATACTCTTTCGCGGGTTGGGAGGAACCATTTTGCGAATTCATTTTCTTCTGCGAAGCCTGGCAATTCTGCTCCTGACGGCAACCGCGACTCTCCCCGGTGCGTCTGCGCAAACTAAAGACGACCCGGCGCGAATCGCCGTGGACCTGCGCGATGCCCCACGCTACACGTTCCACGCGCAATTATCTCTGCCGGTGAAGCCCGGCCCGCTGACTCTCGTTTATCCAAAATGGATTCCTGGCGACCACTCGCCAACCGGTCCGATCATGGATTTAACCGGTCTGAAAATTACCGCTGATGGAAAGCAAGTTGGGTGGCGGCGCGATAACGTGGACATGTATGCGTTTCACCTCGACGTGCCTTCAAACGTGAAACGCCTGGACATCAAGCTCGATTATTTGTCGCCCGCGGAAGCCAATGGTTCCCGAGAGCCACCTGCTGCCACTTCCAAGGTAGCGGTCCTCAACTGGTATCTCGTCATGCTCTATCCCCAAGGAACGAAATCCGACGATTTAACCTACGTCGCCAGCCTGAGACTTCCCACCGGCTGGAAATTAGGGACCGCACTCCCGGTCTCCAAAGAGGAAGCGGGAGAAATCGAGTTTGCTCCCGCCACGCTCACTACCCTGATGGATTCCCCGGTGATAACCGGCGCCTATTTCCGCGATATTGATCTCTCCCCGACGCAGACGCCGACGCATACGCTGCACGTCGCTGCCGACGGCCCTGCAGCTTTGGAAGCCAGCGCTTCGGAAGTCCAACATCTCCGCCAACTGATTGCTGAGGAATATGCGCTCTTTGGGGCGCGGCATTACCGGCGCTACGATTTTCTGCTGGCGCTTAGCGACCGCATGCCACCCGATGGCGTGGAGCATCACGAATCCAGCGACAACCGCACTCCCGAGGGCCTTTTTCTCGATCCAGATATTCGCGAAATGCACATGGACCTGCTTCCCCATGAATCCACGCATTCCTGGAACGGCAAATACCGCCGCCCTGTAGGCTTGGCCACACCGAATTACCAGGAGCCCATGAAGGGGGATCTGCTTTGGGTGTACGAGGGGCTCACGCAGTATTACGGCCAGGTGCTGACCGCCCGCGCTGGTTTCTGGACGCCGGAAAAGTTTCGCGAAAATCTGGCTGCCACCGCCGCGTATCTGAACGACCGGCCGGGCCGCACATGGCGCGATTTGCAAGACACGGCCACCGCCGCGCAGATTCTCTACGGTTCGCCTGTCGAAGGATCATCCTGGCGCCGCGGCGTGGATTACTATGACGAAAGCACGCTGATCTGGCTGGAAGCCGACACGATTATCCGCCGGGAAACCAAGGGCAAGAAATCGCTCGATGATTTTTGCCGCAGCTTTCATGGCGGCGAAAACTCGGGCCCCAAGTTGGTGCCCTACACCTTTGACGACGTCGTCGCGGCTATAAATGGAGTCGCTCCCTACGATTGGCGCAAATTCTTCAACGAGCGCGTGCAATCGCACGGGCCGGGCGCGCCGCTGGGCGGCATTGAAAACAGCGGCTGGAAGCTGGTCTTCACCGATACGATGAACGATCACCAGCGCGCGGCAGAAGCGGCTGAATTCACTGTTGACGAGCAGTTTTCTTTGGGCTTGCTAGTCCACGCGCCGGGCGGTCCCGATGGCAGCCAGCTTCTGGATGTGATTCCGGGATCGCCGGCCGATCAGGCAGGGTTGGCACCGGGCATGTTGCTGGTGGCAATCAATGGCCGGAAGTGGTATCCGGATCTGCTTCGGGATGCGATTCGCCGCGCGAAAGACAGCAAGGAGCCGATCGAGCTTCTCGCGCAAAACGGCGATTACTTCCACACCTATCGGCTCGACTACCATGGCGGTGAACGCTACCCGCACCTGGAAGTAATTCCGGGAAAAACGGACGTTTTGACAGAAATCGCAAAGATGAAAGCCACGGCTGTCCCTGCGCCCACCAAGTACTGAGGGGTTCAATTTGAGGAGTGTGCGCTCGCGATGTCAGGGCCTGCGTTTCGTTTTAAAATACTTACTATCAAGGATTTAGCGAATAAAGCAGTTAACCAATGTGTTTTCAATGCTTTCCCTGCAGTCTTGTTAACCATATTATTTGCAATAGGTTGCATGAGGAACGGCCTCCCGATTCAGCTCCCAAGCACCCGCCTGAACAGGCCAATCATTGCCGCGAATGCCCTGTCCGTGGCCTCGGGATCGAACCGTGGCCCCTCGTCGCGCGCAAAGGCGTGCTCCGTGGGAAACAGGAGCGTCTGGTAGCGCACGCCAGCCCCCTTCAGCGCCCGATCAATCGTCTCCCGGGCCTCCTTCGGTATGTGTGGGTCCTGCTCCCCAAACATCAGCAGGAGTTCCCCCCGAATCTCTTTCGCCCGCACCAGCGACCCCGCATCCGTATCCTGGCCCAATTTGCCGTTATTGATGCCGGTGCCATACCAGCATGCCGTGGCGCGCACGTCCGGCTGCATGGACGCTCGGAACGCCAGATGCCCGCCGATGCAAAACCCCATCGCCCCAAGCTTGCCCGGCGCCACCTTGGGATGCTTGCCTAACCAATCAAGCCCAGACCTGCAGTCCGCATCAAAATGCGCCACGGGCGTTTTGGCGGCGTCGGCCAGCCCACGCGTGCGACCTGTATCATCAAATGGAATCGCAGAGCCTGGGGGCTCGATGCGGCGATAGATTTCCGGTGCCGCGGCTACGAATCCGTAGCCCGCCAGGCGGATGCAGGCGCGCTGCATCGGCGGCGTAAGCTGGAAAATGTCGGAGTAGCACCAGATGCCAGGAAATTTCCCTTCGGCCTTGGGCGCCGCCACAAAAGTGCGCATCGGATTGCCGGAGAGAGGAATGTTTACGTATTCAGTGGTCACAATCATGGGGAGTTCCGCAGAAATTCTGGAGGACCGACCGGGTGGAGTCAATATGTTCCTCCTGCGCCGCGCCATGGTATCGTAACGAAGCACTACGGATGCCGCCCACCTCCTGCATGGGGAGATGCCTGTGGCGAGCAGCCTGAGTTCTTTAGCAAACCCGATGGAACGCCGCAAAGCGCTGCTGATCGAGCCGCTTCCCAACTCCAACCCGGAACTCTCGGAGCTGTTTGACGAGAACGTGTGGGACTTGAGCTACGCCAGCAACAATACAACCGCTCTCTTGCTGGCCCAGGCGAATGTTTTCGATCTGATTCTGACAAACGCCGAAACCAGTTGCGCCGAGGACGTGGAAATGTTGCGGCGGCTGCGCGGCGTCCGGCCACACACCCGGGTGATTATCCTGACTCGAGAATGGATGCCCGGAGATATTCTGAAAGCGATTCGCAACCACGCCTTCAGCTATTTCAGGATGCCAATTGCCAAGCAAGATTTAAGGGAACTGATTGAGAACGCCGCGAACGAACCGGCCTGGGACGACGGCCTCGAGCTGATCCAGGGGACGTCTGAGCACGTGGTGGTTGCCGTGCGTTGCGACCTGGAATCTTTGAACCGGCTGACCCAGTTCATGAGCGAGACGGAAGTACTGCCGCCGGTTGAAACCGAAGAGGTGGCATTTTCCTTCCGTGAAATCGTGATGAACGCGATGGAGCACGGGGGAAAATTTGATCCTAACAAGTTTGTGGAGGTCTGTTACCTGAAATCAAAACGCATGGTGATGTGCCGCGTGAAGGACCCGGGAGAAGGATTTTCCATGGATGAGATCAAAGTTGCGGAGCTCACCGGGCCGCTGAGGGACTATGCGGAGCAAACCTGCGATGGCAAGGACGCGGAACTCCCTCCCGGCGGGCTGGGTATTCTGATGGCCAAAAAGTTCGTGGACGATCTAATATTCAGCGAAAAGGGAAATGAAGCTTTCCTGATTAAATACCTGCCACCGGATAGCGACAGCCGGGCCAGGGGAAGATGAAAAAACAATAAGCAACGGGTGAAACCGCCCAGGCAACAGGCGGCATCAAAGCTACCGTACTCCAACCGGGAAGGTTTTACACTGGAAAGCGTGAGATTCGGTTATTCCATTGCAGGGCAGAAAGCAATCGGCCGCCGCTTGCGGCCACTTCCGCACGCCTTAGCTGTCCTCTGTGGATTTTGCTTAGCAGCGATTCTTTGCGCGTCGCCCACGAGGGGTCAACAACCAACTGACCATCCCGCGACGCAACCAGCGACTTCGCCAGCTGCCGGAGCCGAAACAAATCTTGGCGCGGCCCAGTCCAATCCAACCGCGAGCGGCGTCATTCGCGGCACCGTTGTGGACAAGACGGGCACTTTGCTGGCTGGGGTCCACGTGCGGTTGACTCGCGACGAGCAAACGACGGGCACAGAAGTGATTTCAGGCGAAGACGGGCAATTTGAAATTGTGAATGCCGCGCCAGGGGCCTTTCAACTGGAGTTCACTGCAACCGGATTCGCGGCGCAGAGCTATGCGGGGACGCTGCACTCCGGTGAAGTACTGGCGGTTTCGGAGGTTACGCTGCAAGTGGCCACGGAAGTGACCACCGTGCGCGTGGAAGAATCCACGATTGAAATCGCCCAGGAACAGATTCACGAACAAGAGAAGCAGCGCGTCCTGGCCGTAATCCCGAACTTCTATGTGAGTTATGCGGCGAATCCTGCCCCCCTAGACACCAAACAGAAATACGAACTTGCGTGGAAGTCCACGCTGGATCCGGTCACCTTTGTGGTTGTCGGAGCGATTGCGGGTGTGCAGCAGGCGACCGATTCCTTCAGCGGATATGGGCAGGGTGCACAAGGCTATGCCAAGCGCTATGGCGCCACGTACGCGGATATCCTGACCGGCACTTTTCTCGGTTCGGCGGTATTTCCTTCCTTGATGCACCAGGATCCGCGATATTTTTACAAGGGAACGGGAAGCGTCAAATCGCGCTTTGCTTACGCGGTTGCCAACGCCGTGATCTGCAAGGGCGACAATATGCACTGGCAGTTGTGTTATTCAAGCTTGCTGGGAAGCCTCGCGGCTGGCGGAATCTCCAACGCCTACTATCCGGCAAGCGATCGCGGAGCCGCCCTGACCTTTGAAAATTTCGGGATCGGCATTGGGGCGACTGCCGCCGTGAATCTGCTCCAGGAATTTGTGCTGCGCAAACTGACGTCGCACTCTTCGCAAAAACCCGATCCCGCGAATCCGTAGTATTTCCAAGGAATAACCATGGGCAATGAATATTTGTTGAAGACGGAGCCTTCGGAGTACTCCTTTGCGGACCTGGTGAAAGACGGCGAGACGCGGTGGGACGGCGTCTCCAATGCTACGGCGGTGATGCATTTGCGGGGAATGAAAGCCGGCGCGCGATTAGTGATTTATGAAACGGGAAACGTGAAGAGTGCGGTGGGAACGGCGACGGTGCTGTCCGTGGATGCTAAGGACCCGAAGCATCCGGTGGTAAAGATTAAGGCGGGGGAAGCGCTGGCGCGGCCCGTGAGCCTGGAGGAGTTGAAGAAGGAGAAAATGTTTCAGGAATCGCCGCTGATTAAGATCGGGCGATTGTCTGTAGTGCCACTCACTGCGGAGCAGTATCAATTTTTGATAGGGAAGTAGACGAAAAGAGTTAACGCAGAGGCCGCGGAGACAAGAGAAGAGGCGATCGCGGAGAGTTTTGGGAAGCCCCACCGTTTGTGGCTGACGGTGGGGCTTTTTTGTTGCGGCGATCAGGCGCTTGCGCCAAGGGCCATGGCGCCTTCAACTTCCAGGAGTTTCCCGGAGCTAACGTCGTAGATGTAGCCGTGGACGGGAATGGATTTGGGGACCAGAGGGTGATTGCGGATGCGGGCGACGTCATCGAGGACGGATTGCCTTTGATTCTTGATGGTCAGCCACTCGATATATTCGCCTGCGCGCGAGCCTGGTCCTTTCCCGACGTCCCGGAAACCGGTGGAAGAGAGTTCGGCGGTTTCCAGACTGGAATTCAGGAGATCGCGCATGACCCCATTGGTGAAGAACTCCATTCCGCAATTGGTGTGATGAATGACGAAAAATTCGCGAGTACCGAGGAGCTTGTAGCTGATCACCAGCGAACGGATGGCATCGTCCGTGGCACGACCCCCGGCGTTGCGGATAACGTGCGCATCGCCTTCGCTGAGGCCGGCGTACTTGGCTGGATCCAGTCGCGCGTCCATGCAGGTCAGAATGGCGAAGTGGCGTGCGGGAGGCATGGCGAGATTGCCCTTATCCCCAAAACTGCCGGCGTATTTCGTGTTGGCATCGAGAACTTCGGAAAGAATTTTGCTCACGGAGTGCTCCTTGGATTTAAAGTTTTGAACTGATCGATGTGTCGTTGCCCGTTCGACTGTCCGCTGCTGCTCCCCCTAAAAACAAAAAAGCCCACGATGGGATTCGTGGGCAATGGATGATCGAGCTGCAGAATCTGGGAAAGCTATGCGCTCGAATCCTCCGGCCCGTCGATGGGACAACACATACAGGCAGAGAACTGGAGTTGGGACGAGAGCAGGGAACAATCGTGAGAGCGACGAGACATCGAACAACAGGCTACGCGGGGGCATGCGAGGTGTCAATCGCCAGTTGCCCCTGTGAATCGGCGTAAAGCCCCCCGAAGCCGCTCAGAAGCGGAGGCCGGAGGCAGGTGGCTTAGGTAGGCGCTGCGTTCAGCGGAATGTAACAGAAGAAACAAGAGATTTCCACATGCAAACAACTTGCAAAAGAATCAGGACTAGGTTAGTCTCCATTCGCTAGTTGCAAATAATTTGCAATCAGAAAGGGTGGGCAAGATGGCGAGGGGTTGGTGTGAAATTCTACTGCAAATTATTTGCAAGAAGTTTCCTTTGTTCCTTTTCGCTTGCTTGTTGCTCGGAGCAGGCATCCGTGCCCAGGAACCACCGTATTTCGTCACCTATTCCGCCGCGATGGAAGAGCCGGGGAATCTGGAGTTCAGCTACAAAGGGATTCAGGCCGCGCCGCAGAATGCGAACAAATTCAACAGCTCGACGATCGAACTGGAGTACGGGCTGAAGGGCTGGTGGACCACGGAGTTTTATTTGTCCGGACAAACCACGCACAACGATTCGACGGTTTTTACAGCTTTCCGTTGGGAGAACCGATTTCGTCCGCTGATGCGCGATCACTTTATCAACCCGGTGCTTTATGCGGAGTACGAGCAGACCAATTGGGCGGACAAGAGCTTCCTGGAAGTGATGGACCACGACTCGATCTCAAGTCTCTATCTGACCAACGCACAGGCCCGGAGCGTGACCGAGAAATCCATTGAGCTGAAGCTGATTCTCTCCAGCAACACACATGGGTGGAATATCTCGGAAAACTTCATCACGGAAAAAGCGCTGAACGAAAGCGAGCCGTGGGAATTCGGATATGCGCTTGGCGTAAGCAGGCATCTGGCGCAGCGGGCAAGGAGTACAAAGTGTCTTTTTTGCCCAGAGAATTTTTCCGCGGGACTTGAACTCTATGGCGGGCTAGGGACAACGGACCAATTCGACTGGAAACAAACGTCGCAGTATCTCGGACCCAGCGTGCAATTCAACATACCGAAGGGTCCCTCCATCACCTTTGAACCGAGTTTTGGGCTTAACGCGAACAGCGTGGGTGTGCTGTGGAGGTTCCAGGTTTCGTACGAAATTGACCAATTCCTGGGAATGTTCAAACGGAACTGAAGAGGAGAGAGAGATGACCAACAAGAGCATTCTGGGAACAATCGCCCTGCTGACCACGGCGGCTGTCTGCGGGGCCGCGGCGGGAAACTGGCTGAAAAACGTGCCAGAAAGTTACCGAACCAAGACCAATCCATTTGCCCGGCAGGCAGATGCCATCGCCGCCGGCGAAAAGCTTTACCAATACAACTGTGCGGCGTGCCACGGCAAGGACGCGTCTGGAAAAGGCAAACGGCCAAGCCTGCGCAGCCATCGGGTGCAGGGCGCGAGTGATGGAGAACTGTTCTGGATGCTGAAGAACGGAAACCTGGCAAAGGGCATGCCGACGTGGGCCAACCTGCCGGATCCCATGCGCTGGCAACTAGTGACGTACTTGAAGAGTTTGGGAGCGGTCGCGAGCGAAACGGCAAATCAATCGGCGAGCGAGGGGAAGCGATGAAGTGGAAGATAAGTAGGATCTATCGCGCGGGTTTGGTGCTGGTTTTGAGCTCGCTGTCTCTGTGGGCTGGTGGCTGTGGCTCGGGGAAAGCTCCCGATCCTCCGCAGGAAGCAGAGGGGGCCCAGGCGGATCAGAACATGGGTGAGTGAATCTTCATTGATACACGGTTCGCCGAATATTTCGCGCAAAACATGACGGGAGTGAACGATCCGCTGGCGGCGGGGGACCCTGTGGTGGCGATGGTGAGCACGCCTGCGGGTCTGTTGCCGGGGCCGTTCGCGGGACAGTCGATCAACTGCCGGTCCTGCCACTTTGTGACCGAGGTTATCGATGTTCAGGGCGTTCGAAACCGGACCTTTGCGGACTTCGTGGACTATAGCCCGATGCCGCGACTTCTGGGGCCCTTCGATCACACTCCAAGAAACGCTATGCAGATGGTCGGGTCCATGCAGCCGCACGCGGGCCCGCAGTTCCTGCACTTCGATGGCGAATTCAATTCACCGGAAGATCTGGTGAAGACCACCATCACAGAGAGGAATTTTGGATGGGCGCCGGACCAATACGCCCAGGCGGTGGCGCACATCGCCCGCGTGATCCGCGAGGATAATGGCAATAATTTTCCGTCGAACACGTACACGCACGGATACACCTACGCCCAGATCTTTTTAGGGACCGATCCGAGCATTCCGCCGGATTCACGACTGGCACCGGAGTTCCGCATGGACGTGACCACGGCCTCGGACGAAGCCATCGTGAACAATGTGGCGAAACTGGTGGCGAACTACGCGCGGGGGCTGTTGTTCAAGCAAGATGAACACGGGAATTTTATCGCGTCACCCTACGATGTCTTCTTGCGAATCAACCACCTTCCCACGCAGCCGCGCGCAGGCGAAACGATTCCACAATACGGGCAACGACTTTTGGGATTGTTGAATGGCATGAACTCGCCGACCTTCGTGGATGCAAGCTACGGAAGTTTTCAATACCATCCGCAGTCCTTTGTTTTCGGACCCACGGAGATTGCCGGCTTGAAGATTTTTCTGCGGGCGGCGCCCGGCACCACGGATGGATCGCAGCACGCGGGCAATTGCGCGGCGTGCCACATGCCGCCGACCTTCACGGACTTTGTGTTTCACAACAACGGAAGCGCGCAGGAGGAGTATGACGCCGCAAACGGTTCAGGAACGTTTGCCAACCTGGTGATTCCCGGACTGGCGAACCGGACCGCGAATCCCGACGCGTATCTTCCGGTATCCTCGAACCATCCGAACGCCACAGAGCGGTTCCGTCACCCACCGATGGCGGGCAGCCCGCGATACGCGGACCTGGGACTGTGGAACGTGTATCTGAATGGGGATATCCCGAACCCGCAGGCGGATTTGAAGCAGGTAGTGTGCGCCAATGCGCAGAATTGCACGCAGGATCAGGGCCTTGGGACGACGATCGGGCAGTTCAAAACACCGACATTGCGTGATCTGGAAGATTCCGCGCCGTATTTTCACAACGGCTCTAAGCCAAAATTCGACGACATCGTGAATTTTTATATCAATATGTCGCAACTGGCGCGCCAGGGAAAACTGCGCAACGGTGACGTTCAACTGGGCAGCATGTCGCTGAGCGTGGACGATCTGAACGCGCTGGTGGCGTTTCTAAAGGCGCTGACCGAGGATTACGACGACGCATAAAAAAGTGCGGGCTTGAACAGGGAAACAGCACAGTCGTCGGGGGATTGGGCCGTGGCGTCCGCGCTTGTCGGGGTTGTGGGCGAGCGCCTATAATTGGGTGTTCGATTGAGCGTTTGGAAAAGAGCAGGGAAGCGCCTTTTCCGGGACTAAGGCAAAGGCCTCCCGACTAAAGGCGAAGATCGCAGCCAGGAATGGCTGCAGTACGAGGAGAACGATATGGCGACTGCCGAAGCGAAATTGCACGTGCCGGAATTCACAAATGAGCCGTTTATCGATTTTGCGAATGCGGAAAACCGTAAGCGGATGGAAGCGGCGCTGGCGAAGGTGAAGGCGGAGTTTGGGCACGAGTACCCGATGTGGATTGCCGGACAAAAGGTGACGACGACGGGGAAGAAGAAGTCGACAAATCCGTCGACGCCCTCGGAAGTAATTGGTGTGTTCCAGGATGCGTCGAAGGAGCAGGCGGCCCAGGCGGTGGAAGCGGCGTACAAATATTTTGATGTTTGGAAGAAGGTGCCTGCGGAGACGCGCGCGAAGTGCCTGTTCAAGGCCGCGCAGATTGTGCGCGAGCGGAAGTATGAGCTGGGCGCGTTGGTTTGCTACGAAGTGGGGAAGAGCTGGTTTGAAGCGGACGCGGACGTGGCCGAGACCATTGATTTTTGCGAGTACTATGGCCGGGAAATGCTGCGCTTGGCTGAGCCGCAGAAGCTGACTCCGATGCGCGGCGAACGGAATTATATGGTTTACATCCCGCTAGGGGTGGGCGCTGTGATTCCGCCGTGGAATTTTCCGATGGCGATTATGGCGGGGTTGGTGGTGGCGTCGCTGGTAACCGGGAATACCGTGGTGCTGAAACCGGCGGCGGATTCGCCGACGATTGCGGCCAAATTTGTGGACATTCTGCATGAAGCTGGCGTGCCAAAGGAAGCGGTGCAGTTTCTGACTGGATCGGGCGCTGTGATCGGTGACGTGATTGTGCAGCACCCGAAGACGCGGTACATCGGCTTTACCGGGTCGAAGGAAGTGGGATTGCGAATCGCGGAGTTGGCGAACAAGCCGCAGCCTGGGCAGATCTGGATCAAGCGCACGGTGCTGGAGATGGGCGGCAAAGACGGCATGATCGTGGACGATGAGGCCGACATTGACGCAGCGGTGGAAGGGACGGCGCAGGCGGCGTTCGGGTACCAGGGGCAGAAGTGTTCGGCGTGTTCGCGCGTGATCGTCAGCGAGAAGATTTACGATACGTTCCTGAACAAGCTGGTGGAGCGGACGAAAAAGATCAAGGTCGGACCCAGCGACGACCCCGATAATTACATGGGGCCGGTGGTGAGCGAATCGGCGATGAAGGGAATTTTGAACTACATTGAGGTGGGGAAGAAGGAAGGGCGGTTGATGACCGGCGGAGGACGCGCGGCGGGCGACGGCTACTTTGTGGAGCCGACGATTATCGCAGACGTGGATCCGAAGGCGCGGCTGGCGCAGGAAGAAGTGTTTGGTCCGGTGCTGGCGGTGATCAAGGCGAAAAACTTCGATCACGCGATGGAGATCGCGAATAACACGGAGTTTGGATTGACGGGCGCCGTCTATTCGAAGAATCCGGAAAAGATCCGGCGCGCGGAGGAAGATTTCTACGTCGGGAACCTGTACCTAAACCGGAAGTGTACGGGAGCGATGGTGGGCGCGCATCCGTTTGGCGGGTTCAATATGAGCGGAACGGATTCGAAGACGGGTGGGAAGGATTATTTGCTGCTGTTCTTGCAGGCGAAGGCGGTGGCGGAGAAGGTCAGCTAGGAAACTAAAAGTTTTAACACAGAGGCCATTGAGTAAGAGCACCCTTCACAAAATACGTTCAGGGCAAGCAGAGGTCACAGACAAGAGTTGAGCGGGGCGGATGAAAATCCGCTCCGTTTTTATTTTGTTGTGGCGGAAAGCCGCCCGCCACAGTCGGCGGCCGCTACTGGGCGGTGCGGCTAGAAACGCGCTTGAGCACACGGTAGACGGGATAGCTGCAGGCGAGGGCAAGGAGGGTGAGGAGGCTATTAGCGCGGTCTTCGCGGACGGCTTCGATGAGAAATGCGACGGAGCCGAGGAGGGCGAGGGCGGTGGTCCAGGGATAGCCCCAGGCGCGATAGGGGCGGTTGGCCTCGGGTTCGCGAGCACGGAGGATGAAGAGGGATATGAAGGAGAGCATGTAATTGGTGACGAAGAAGAAGGCGAGCATGGCAATGACACGTTCGAATTTGCCAATGGCGAAAATCACGCCGACAAGTGCGCTGAGGAAAAGCCCGATAGTGGGCGTGCCGCCTTTGTTGACGCGGGTGACCTGGTGGAAGAAAAGCCGGTCGCGCCCCATGGCATAGATGACGCGCGCGCCCATCAGGTGGAGTGCGTTGATGGAGCTGAACAGCGCGATGACCATAATGGAGCGGAAGACGGTGTCGCCGTAGGGTCCGAATACGCGTTCGGCAGCGAGGCCGAGGGAAAAATCGTTTCCGGCGATCTGGTTCATGGGCAGGACGTAGAGAACGGCGGCGTTGATCAGCAGGTAGATGACAAAGAGCGAGCCGAGGCTGGCAAAAATGGCACGGGGGATCAGGTAACCGGGATTCTTGATTTCATCGCCAAAGTAGATGACACCGTCCCAACCGTCGTAGGTGTAGATCGTCGCCTGCATACCCAGCAGCAGCCCAGTAATGAGCAAGGCACCAGTGGGAAAGGCAATGGCCGGAACGCGGATGGCTTCAACGTGGGCGGGATGGCCCATGGTGAAGCAAGCCGCGACCATGACGAAAAAGGCGAGGCCCTTTAGAAGTGTGGTGAAGTTCTGGACCTTGCTGCCCATGTTTACGCTTTTCCATTGCAGCAGCGCGAAAAGAACGATCACAGCGACGCCGGTGATTTTGATACGCAGCGCGGTGTCCAGGATCGGAAAGAGATGCGCGGTGTATTCACCGAACACGATGCCTACGGCGCCCGTGGTGCCGCAGGTGGAGATCCAATCGCTCCAGCCAACGATGAAGCCAGCGTAATCGCCGAGGGCGCGACGCGAGAAATTGTACTGGCCGCCGCTGGAGGGAATCAGCGTACCGAGTTCGGCGAGTTGGAAAGCGCTGACAAGGGCATAAAGCGCGCCGCCAATCCAGACGCCGATAAAGAGCCAGGCATTGGGGAGAAGCGCAGCAATGTTGCCGGGAGTGCGGATGATGCCGACGGAGATGGAATTACCGACTGCGACTGCGATGCCAAAGCCGACGCCAAGAATTTGGAGGAGTTTGCCTTTGTCCTTGCGGTGGGAAAGATGGCCGGATGAAGGTTCGGTGGATTCAGGCGCGGGAGAGTTCGGCAATTTGGAGTCTCAGATTGGGATGAACGATGGGCCATCATACGTGGGAGATGGGGAAAAGCAAAGCAGGAGTGGCGATACGCGACCGGCAGCAAGGCTGGGGCAAAGTCCGAAAGTCAGCGGGTGAACTCGAATTCCGAGTCGGAGGATGAAGTGGTTTCAGAAGCAGATCTCGGACGGCGGCGTTGCTGTTCCTCCAGGAAGTCTGTGAGTTCCAGGCGAAGATTGCCCGCATTGGTGGAGTACATCAGGCCGGTATCGATGCTCACAATGCCTTCGCGGATGAGCTTTTCAATTTCCGCGTCAAAGTGCTGCATACCGTCGTTATCGCCATCGCGCATGGCGTCGAGCAGGCTCTTGCCCTCGGATTCTCCCTTTTCGATGTATTCGCGGGTGCGCATGGTGGACTTGAGGATTTCGACGACGGGCACGCGGCCCTTGGCATCGAGACGCGGAAGCAGGCGCTGGGAAATGATGTAACGGAAAGCCTTCGAAAACCGAGTGCGGATGCCCTGCTGATCTTCCATCGGAAAGGCGCCGATGATGCGCTCAACGGTTTTTGCGGCATCGGTGGTGTGAAGCGTGGAAAGCACAAGGTGACCGGTTTCGGAAGCTTCCAGGGCGATTTCCATGGTTTCACGATCGCGCATTTCTCCAACCAGGATCACCTTGGGAGCCTGGCGAAGAGCGCCGCGCAGCGCGAGAGAAAAAGTGGGCGTGTCGCTGTGGAGTTCGCGCTGGTGAATGGTGGCCTTTTTGTGGCGGTGCAGAAATTCGATGGGATCTTCGATGGTGAGAATGTGAATGGCGTTTTCCTGGTTCATTTTATCGATGATCGCGGCCAGGGAAGACGATTTGCCGGAACCGGTGGGGCCGGTGACCAGGACGATGCCGTTTTTGAGTTTGCATATCTCCATTAGTTGCGGGGGAAGCTGCAACTCTTGAAAATTGGGGATGCGGTCCGGGATGACGCGCATGACGATGGCGCAGGTGCCGCGCTGGCGAAAAACGCTAACGCGAAAGCGGCCGGTATTTTCGAGGCCGTACGACAGGTCCGCGGAGCCATCTTTTTCCAGTTTCGACGCAGCGTGCTCGTTCTTGCCGATCAGGACGCGGGCAATCTGCTCCGTGTCATGAGGCAGCAGGCGCTCCAGACCCGGGAATTTCAGCTCGACTAACTGGCCGCTGACTTCGATTTGCGGAGCGCGGCCGGGCGAAAAGATCAGGTCGCTCACGTGCTCGCTGGATTTGAGCATTGCGGTGATGAGTTGCGGCACCTGGAACGTACGCGGCGCGGGCGGAACGGACGAAGGTGTGGTGGACATGAATCCCCTGGGTTCGGTGATTGTGGTCGAGCTGAAGCTGAGAACAAGGCAATTCCGCGAGAGGTGAATGGCCCTGAAGGATGATTTTACGAAAATAGGTGGGAAGGCTGCGAGGAGTGCGAAGTACAGGTCGTGCCAGTTAGTTAATGGGAATGAATTGGAGAAGAGAAGGAGAAGAAACACAAGGAAAGCGACATGAAGAACCCGCACCCTACAGATTCGAGGGTGCGGCACCCGCGGAAAGACTCAGGGTTTGGAGGCGGAGTCGATGAATGCGCCGACGTTGGATTTAAGTTTGGAGAGGTCCTCGTCGTGGAGATACATCATGTGGCCGGCTTCGTAGATCTTGTGGTGAATGTTTTTCTGAAGATTTGCGGGCAAGCCAAGATGCTGCGTGGCGTATTCGGCTTCAGTGAACGGCGTGGCTAGGTCGTAGATGCCATCCTCCATTTCCACTTGCAGATGGGTATTCGTGATCATCGCGTTCGCCAGATCGAGCATGACGTTGGGGGAGCCGGGGAAAAAGGCACCTTCGCCGGCGGAGTGCTTCCAATCCCAATTGTTATCGCCGAAATTGGCGAAGACGTGGTATTCGCGTTCTGGATTGTATTTAAGCTCCTCACGAACGTATTGATTGAAAGCGGCGACAAACGCACCGCTGATGGCGGTTTCCTGGGGATCATAATCCGCGGCATCGCTGATGAGATTGTACGTGGGGCCGGAGAATCGAGCGTCGAGGCGGCCGGTCGTGAGACCCCGGCTGCGCTGGAGCTCCTGCATGAACTGGAAAAGTTTAACCCGGAGATTGGATTTAAGGACGTAGTCTTCGCTGAGGCCAGTGAACCGGGCGTATTTTTTGGCGATCGTGGATTTTTCGGCGTCGGTGAGCGCGCTGCCTTTCAGAAGCGCGTCGGCATATTCGCCTTTGGCAAATTTGGAGGCCTCATCGAGGAATGCGTTGAGGTTGTCAGGCCGATCGGTGAGGAGCTTGTGATACCAGGCGGTCGCGGCGTAGCTGGGTAGGTAGACAATGTAAGAGAGATCCTCGCCGGGATAGAACGAAATGGTGCCAAGATCCCAGACGGAAGAGATCATCACTAGACCATTGAGGTATAGGGTGTAACGGGATTGCAGGACATTGGCGAGGACCGCGTTGCGAAATGTGCCATAGCTTTCGCCGATCAGAAATTTGGAAGAGTTCCAGCGATTGTTGCGGCTGATGTAAGACTGAATGAATTGCGCGAGCGAACGGGCGTCCTGATCCACGCCCCAGAAATCCTTGTCCTGAGCTTTGCCGACGGCGCGGCTGAAGCCCGTACCGACCGGGTCAATGAAGACGAGGTCGGCTTTGTCGAGGAGGCAATTGGGATTGTCTTCAAGATTGTATGGCGCGGGAGGAGTGACCCCGGCGTTGATGGTGGCGACGCGCTTCGGGCCGAACGAGCCCATGTGCAGCCAGAGCGAGGAAGAGCCGGGCCCTCCGTTGTAGATGAAAGCAACGGGGCGCTGCGAGAGGTCTTTTACGTCGGAGCGGACGTAGGAAGTATAAAAGATCAGCGCGGCAGGCTCGTCCTTTTCGTTTTTCAGCAGCAGGCTACCGACGGTGGCTTTGTACGGGATGGTTTGCGCGCCGATCTTGATGGAATGATCGGTCATCGTGGACTCTTCCTTGGGCGGCGCGGCAGGTGGCTCCGCGGGTTTTTCGGCGGGTTTCGATTCTTTTTCCTGGGCGAAGGCGCGTGAGGGAGAGGAGGCCAGAAGGAGCGCGGCGGCGCACAAAACAGTAAGGCGGGTCGGGCGGTTCATCAGAGATTTCTCCTTGGAACGCAAAAAAGGCTTCGCACGATTCGACGCATCTTAACGCATTTTGGGTAGGCGAGGAATTTCGTTGTCGGGGAGTTCGAGGAGAAGTTGGTTGATGTCTGGTGCGGTGGCACATCGCAAAGATGCGCAGTCGTTGGCGATCCAATCGGCGCCTGCGGCGAGGAGGGAAGCATCATCGCTGGTGGTGCGGATAGCGAGAATGCGGGCCCCGGCGGATTTTCCAGCGCGGGTGCCGGAAACAGCGTCTTCGATGACCACGCAATCCCGGGGTGGAAGATTAAGAGAAGCGGCGCCTTTTAGATACGGTTCGGGATGCGGCTTGCCGTGCTGGATGTCGCTGGCGGTGACGAGTTGGCTGATGAGTTCCCACAGGCCGGCGGCACGGAGACGGACTTCGGCGAGCGGGCGTGTGGCGGAAGTGACCACGGCGCGCCGGGCGGTCGGGATGCAGGCCAGAAGAGCATGGGCGCCGGGAAGCGCGATCAAGTCGGCGACGTCTTCAATTTCACCGCGCTCCATCCAGCGATTTTCTTCCAGGTGATCCTCAGGAGAATCTTCAGGCAGCAGGTCCTGGATGGCGGCAAGGGAAGTGCGACCGTGCGCGAGCGCGACGATGCGGACGGGGTCCATGTTGTGGCGCGCGGCCCAGCGGGCCCAGACGCGGGCGATGGCTGCGGTGGAATCGACGAGAACGCCGTCCATGTCGATGAGTAGTCCAGAGCAGTGGATTTGGGTCATGTGATTGATTTTAAATTTCTAATCATGCAGTGACTTTGGACGGCACTGATCCTAAATTTCATTATTATGTGTAAGTGAAACGAAACCCCAAGAAGCAACTTAAAAAGAATATGCCGGTTCAGAAGAAAGTGAAACGCGAATTCGGGATGTTCTCCGGAAAATTTATTGTTCCCGATGGTTTTGACGATCCATTGCCCGACGAGATTTTGGATTTATTTGAAGCGCCGATAGATTTAGGGAATGGTTCGCCGAAACGCAAGAAGTCCTGTCGCGTTTCCAACTAAGCCCCCAGGGGCAGAATTATTCTTTCCAGAGTCGGAATCCTCCGCGGAAGGCGTTTTCGTTGGCGCCGAGGCGGGCGCCTTCGGGAACTGTTTTCAGTTTCTTGCTGTTGCCGCCGCCGATGACGACGTAGTCGGCGTCAAGAGCGCCCTTGAGAAGTTCCACCACTTTGGCTACATGGTGGCGCCATTTTTTCTTGCCGAGACGTTCCAATCCCCGTAGCCCGAGATAATCCTCGTAGGTTTTTCCTTTTTTGTAGAGAAGATGCGCGAGTTCCATGGGCTGCAGCGTACCGTCAACCACCATGGCCGAGCCGAGGCCAGTGCCGAGGCCAAGAAACAACATACGCCCGCCTTCATAGCTGCCGAGAGCCTGCATTGCCGCGTCATTGATGATCTTCACCGGGCAGCCGAAAGCTTTGGAAAAATTGAAATTCATCCACCCGCCGCCCAGATTGTGGGGCTCGCGGAGCGGGCGGCCGTTGATGATTGGGCCGGGATAACCGAGGGAGATGTGGTTGTACCCCCAATCCTTGGTGACCTCTTTCACCTGCTTAACCATCTTGGCGGCGGTCATCTTCGGACCAGAAGGAAACTTGGTGGGTTCTTTCTGTCCAGTCGCCAGCAGTTTGATGTTGGTGCCGCCTACGTCAATCACAAGGATTTTGGGGGATGCTGGTTTTTGCGTGATTTTCATGAGCAATCCTTTGCGGGATGAGGGCGAATATTCCCAGCGACCGGGTTGGGGGACTCGCGGCGCGGCCGAATGTTTATATCACAGAGTGCGTTTTGAGAGATTGTCCAGGGGAAGCCTAGGCTACAGCGCGGCCCATCCGGGGTTATAAATTGGGGTGGGAGACGGGGATTGAACCCGCGACATTCGGTGCCACAGACCGACGCTCTACCAGCTGAGCTACTCCCACCACTGTTTTTAGTTTAACACGGTATTTTGCGAGGGATAAAGGGTGGCGTGACGGCATTTGGCGCTGGTGCTGAGGGTTATCTGTAGTCCGTTTCAGTAATCGGTCAGAGGCGGAAACGGAACTGGGTAGGTTGAGGCAGTCGACTGTGAACATTTGCCTGATTGGGTCTTAGCAAGGTGGAAACGTCGGAGTCAGGCGGATAGGGATGGCGTGGCACGGGTTGCTAGACTGGGGCGAAGAGTGGCCAGTCTAAAGACTGGCCACTACATTTCGGAATGGTGGCTAGACTGACGCCCAGACAGGCAATCTCGGAATGGGGGCCGGTCTGAGGTCCGGCCAGTACATTTGGGAAGTGTGTTTCCGCGCATGAATCCGCAGGCAACGGATCGACTTCATTTTGATTTGCAGCTCGCCTACGCGCGACCTGTGGTCGCGACGCTGGCTGTGCTGTGCCTGTTGGAACTCCGTCCGGCGCGGCAAGTGCAACGACCGCTGGCATTCCTGGTTGCATACGTTGTAGCAGGGATTGTTGTGCTGCTGCTGGAGCGGGTGCTGCGGCGGTATAGCTGGCGCTTGCCGGTAATGTGCGATGTCCTGGTGGCTGGCGTGTTTCTCTATCTTTCGCCGGAGCTGCTCCCGGCCTGGTTCCTGATGTTTTTTGTGGCGTTTGCAGCCGGCTACCGGTGGAACCTGCGGTATGCAGCCACGCTGTGCTTCGGACTTTTGTTGCTGGGCTTCGCGTTGGACTTGAGCCGCGGCACACCTACGCCGGGAACGCGGGATCTGGCGTATTCCGTATCGCTGTTTGCGGCATCGTTTCTGGGAACCGTAGGTATGGCATTCCTGGGAGATAAGAACCGGCAATTCGCCGGGCAGCAGGATTTCCTGTCGCGCATTTCGAACACTATGCACGTGGACCTGGGCCTGGCCGAATCATTGCGGCTGCTACTGGAGGAGTTGTGCGCAGAGTTCCAGACGCAGGGAGCATTGCTTGCATATCGCGATACGGATCTGGAGCGTATTTTCCTGTGGCAATTGAAGTCCGGTGAGGGCGAGCGACTAGTGCCGGAAAATCTGCCGACCACGCGAGCGGATGGATTTTTACTGGACGACATGGAAGCGTCTCTATGCTGGATCTTGCTGGAAGGGCGCGGCAGCGGATTTGGTTGGGACCGGCGAAACAAGCAGGTGCTGAAAATTGTTCCGCGAATCCCCGGACCCACGCAGCAGGAATTTGCAATCAAGAATTTTGTCTCGGTGGCGTTCGATCAAGAGGGCCACGCGGCGGGGCGGCTTTTTCTGCTCAATCGCCGGCCGGGGCCGGGGGCGTTCACTCAGGAAGAGTTGGCGTGGTTTGAGCGGATTGCGCAACACATCAGCGCGTCGCTGGAAAATGTGTTCCTGCTGCGTCATCTGCGGGCGCGGGCGATTGAGTCCGAGCGCTCGAGAATTTCGCGGGATTTGCATGACGGAATATTGCAGACGCTTTTGAGCATCGAGATCCAGCTGGATGTGCTGCGGCGGAAGGTTCCGATCCACCCTGAGCAACTGGAATCGGGCCTCGCGGGGCTTCAACAGACAGTACGGAATGAAGGCGCCGAATTGCGACATCTGGTGACCGACCTGCGGCCGCTGCGCGTGCAGTCCGCGGATTTGGTGGATCTCATGCGCGGATTCGGGGAGCGCTTCCGGAACGAATCCACATTGGCGCTGGATCTACTGGTAGATTCGGTGGATTTGCACGCTCCAGACCGGGTTTGCAGGGAGATTTTCCAGATATACAGAGAAGCACTCAACAACATAAAAAAGCATGCTAAGGCTTCCCATGTCGTGGTAAAACTGTCGCAGGATGACAGCCGGCTCACCCTCGTGGTGGACGATAACGGCGAGGGGTTTAGTTTCGCTGGTCGCTTCACCGGAGATGAGCTCGACCGCCTGCGGCTGGGTCCAATTTCCATCAAGGAAAGAACGCGCACGGTCGGAGGGGTGCTGACCGTGGAATCGAACCCTGGACATGGTGCGCGCTTAACTATCGAGGTACCGCTCGGCTGATATGGCTAAGACCAAACAGCAAATACGGGTACTTATGGCGGACGACCATGCGATTTTTCGCGACGGGCTCCGCAAACTGATTGATGGGGATGAAGATATCACCATCGTCGGAGAGGCGCAGAACGGCGCGGAATGCATTAAATTGTTGGCGAAGCTGAAGCCGGACATTCTGCTGCTGGATTTGCGCATGCCGGATAAAGACGGCCTGGCAGTGCTGGAAGAAGTGAATTTCGACCAGACACCGACTCGTGTGATAGTGCTGACGGCGGCCGAGGACGACCGCGACGTGGTGCGGGCGATGCGCCTCGGGGCGCGCGGCGTGGTTTTGAAGCAGTCCGCCACCGACCTTCTGGTGAAGAGCATTCATCGCGTGCACGCGGGCGAAATCTGGCTGGACAACCGCATGACCGCGGAAGTGATGAAGGCGTTTGCCAAGTCTTCGGATTCCGGGCCGCGGCGGGAAAAGCCGCTTCTATCGGATCGCGAGAAAGAGATTGTCCAACTGGTGGCGCAGGGATTCCGGAATAAGGAGATTGGCGAGAAATTGTTCATCTCCGAACAGACGGTGAAGAACCACTTGCACAATATTTTTGACAAGCTGGGTGTTTCGGACCGCCTGGAGCTGGCGCTTTACGCGATTCATCACCGGCTGATTGACCAGAACTAAAATTCCAATCCAATTTGGTGAAGGAAGCGGCCCTCGGGGCCGCTTCTAGTATTTTTGGGTTATTGTTTCCACTTTTTCGCCTACGTATCCTCCCTCCAGCAAATAGGGGTGTGACCTGCGTCACCCATGCCGGGTCAGCGCGGGCCGCGCAAAAATCTGAACTGGTGATCGCAAGTGCGTAAAACCGCCGGCGGAGATGGGTGTGTTCACTCGATGGATCACGTTGCAAACTTTTCGTTTCAAGATGAGGAGTCACGAATGAAAACTGTCGTGCGATGGATCTGCGTTCTGGGGCTGGCGGCCGCGATAGTCAGTGGGGTGAAAGCGCAGGAAGCCACGGCGCGAGTGCGAGGCACAGTGACGGACGGCAGTGGCGCAGTGGTGTCCGGTGCGCAGGTGACGGCGATTCAGACGGAGACAGGATTGCAGCGCAACACGGTCAGCGATGCGCAGGGCGCGTACGTCTTGCTGGCGCTGCCGGTGGGCCACTATCGCCTGGAAGCACAGGCCAACGGCTTCAAAAAATACGTCCAGGAAGGAATTTCGCTTGGCGTCAACCAGATGGCGACTGTGGCGATCCGCCTGGCGCTGGGAACAGCGACGCAATTGGTGGAAGTAACGGCCGACGCGCCAGTGATCGAGAGCACTTCCACGAATCTGGGGCAGACGGTAGGTGAGCGCGAGGTGCTGGATCTTCCGCTGAACGGCAGGCATTTCACGCAACTTGGATTGTTGCAGCCGGGCGTGGTGCCGGTGACGCCGGGATTGCTGCAAGCGGGAGGCACGCTGCGCGAGGGACAGGCCTATGCCGTGAACGGGCAGCGGCCGGAATCAAACAATTTTATGATCGACGGCGCGGACAACTTCAATACGGTGGACGGAGGATTTGTGTTGGAGCCGCCAGTGGATGCGATCGCGGAGTTCCGGATCCTGACCCACACGGCGAACGCGGAGTTTGGGCATAGCACGGGATCCACTACGAATATCGTGACGCGCTCCGGAACGAACGAGTTCCACGGGTCGGCCTGGGAATTCCTGCGAAACGACGCCATGGATGCGAAGAGTTTTTTCGCGGACAGCGTGGAGCCGCTGAAGCGAAACCAGTTTGGCGCCACGATTGGCGGCCCGGTCAAGAAGGACAAAACGTTTTTCTTTGGTTATTACGAGGGCGTGCGGAACCGCCAGGGCGAAACCACGGTGACCACGGTGCCTTCGGATGCGCAGCGGCAAGGAAATTTCGGCGATCTCTGCGGGGCAAGCAACGGCACATTCAATCCCGGCGGAATTTGTATCGACAACACCAGTGGCCAAATCAGCCCGGAAGGGCAACTCTTTGTTCTCCCGATGGGACCCAACACGCCGCCACAGCCGCTTCCGTTCAATCAAGTGCCCATCAGTGCGATATCGACAAATCTGCTGCCCTTTTATCCCGAGGCGAATTCCGGGACGTTTGGGTATGTGGGAACCCAGACGTTTACGTCGAATATCGATCAATTTGGCGTGCGTGTGGATCATTACCTCACGGAGCGCGACGCATTGAACTTCCGCTACAACTTCGGCCAGCGCAGCCAAACGGACCCGCTTTCAACCGCGGGCGCGAATGTTCCGGGGTTCCCGGTGGGCGAGAATCAGCGGTCGCAGAATTTTGTGGCCCAGGAAACGCATACGTTCACCCCCAGCCTCCTTGGGACACTGCAATTTTCCTATCTGCGAAATAAATTTTTGGTGGACGAGCACCTAAATCACACGGACCCCGCCAGCCTGGGCTTTACCTACGCGCCGTCGCTCGAGGAGGCCATCGGGCCGCCGTTCGTGGAAGTGGGCGGGTATGCATCCATCGGCGATCCAATCACCGGCCCGCGGAACACCTACCAGAATTCGTACGATTTTTCTGGGTCGCTGACAGTGGTGCAGGGACGGCACACACTGAAATTTGGGGGAGGATTCCAGTTCGACCAGATCAACGTGCTGCAAGGGATCGCGACGAATGGTTTCTTTGTGTTTGGCGGATTCCCGGTCAACAATTTGAACGGCGATTCGCAGGGGGCGACGCTCGGCAGCTTTTTGTTTGGGCAGCCGGTATTCTTTCTGCAGGGCGGTGGCGATTTTTCGCGCGGTTTGCGCGGCCACTCATTCGATTTGTACGCGCAGGACACCTGGAGAGTGACGCCCAGAATCACGCTTAACCTCGGACTACGGTACGCGGTGCCATCGCCTTACACGGAAATCCACAACCAGCAAAATCTTTGGATTCCGGGGCGACAATCCACCGTTTTTCCAACCGCCCCGACTGGTCTGCTCTATCCGGGGGATAGCGGCGTGCCGAATGGACTGATCCCGACGGAATGGAATGCGTTTGCTCCGCGCGTCGGTGTGGCGTGGGACATCACGGGGAGCGGGCGCTGGCTGGTAACTTCGGCGTACGGAATTTTCTACGATCCCTACTACACGGGGGAAGGCGGGCCCCTACAAACCCCGATCAGCGCGCCGCCCTATCTGCAGACGCCGCAGATCCAGTTGCCAAATTTCGCGGATCCCTATAACGGGCAGAACCCGTTCAATGGAGACTTTGCGAAGCCCATGACGCTGCTGACGCTCGACCCCAACCTGCGGCTGCCCTACGCGCAAGACTGGAACCTGAATCTGGAGCATGCCTTCGGCAAAGACTGGCTGCTGCAGATCGGCTACATCGGAACGAAGGGAACCAAGCTGCCGCGCTTTATTGAGGCGAATCCCACCGTTTACGATTCGAGTCTGTCGTATGAAGACAATTTGAATTTTTCGAACCAGCGGCGACTCTACTCCGGGTGCACGGTAGCGCAGCCCAACGTTCCGTGCACTTTTTCTTCGGTGGGCGAGATTGCGGGAATTGCGAACTCCTCATATAACGCCCTGCAGGCGAGTTTGAAGAAGCGCTTCAGCCACGGAGTTTCGGCGCTGATCTCCTATACCTATTCGAAGACGCTGGATGATGCTTCTACGTTTAATATTACGGGCTCAGCTTCGCAGAGCGTGGCTGGAGAAAATGATCTGGCGCAGAATCCATTCGACATAAAGGCTGAGTATGGGCGGTCGATGTTCGACGCGCGGCATCGGTTCGTGGCCAGTTACCAGTGGAATCTCCCGTGGTTCAGCCACCCGCAGAACTGGTATGGCTACATTTTGGGGAACTGGCAGGTGAACGGGATCACCACGCTGATGAGTAACACGCCGTTTACCGTCTATGACTCGAGCAATCCGTCAGCCCAGGGAGGCGCGCCGGAAATCTCCGGTTTTTTCAGCAGCCGGCCCAATCAGATCGGCAATCCGAATTCGGGTGTATGCGCCAGCGACGGAGCAGCGGTGCGCACCGCGGGCTGTTGGTTCAATACCGGGGCGTTCCAGCAAGCGCAGCTGGGAACCTTTGGAAACGTGGGGCGCAACACCCTGCTCGGGCCGGCATTCCAGCAATGGGATTTTTCAGCGTTGAAGATGATCCCGATTCACGAACGTCTGACGCTGCAGTTCCGGGCTGAATTTTTCAATATTTTCAACAACGTGAATTTCCGGCTGCCGGACAACGACATCAATTCGCCGAATTTCGGCCAGATTCAGGCGGCCCAGCCTGGCCGCGTGGTGCAGTTGGCGCTAAAGGTGATGTTTTAACGGCGGAGAGAATAGCTGTAGGCCGTGAGCCATAAGTTAAGAGTTGAGGGCAGGGAAATGGACGCTGGCTTTTGCGTCCCTGCGGAGACGTTCGCAGCGGGCCGGCTCGATACCATATAGAATGCTGGTATCGAGTATGGTATGCTCGAGGTCGTGAAGACATCCCGTAAAATTACGGTGGAGTTACCTGAGAAACTGCTGGAGCAAGCCCAAGAGGCCAGCGGCGAAGGCATCACCCAAACGATCCGGACCGGGTTGCAACTTGTTGCCGCTTCGCGGACGTACGCGCGGTTGCGGGAGATGCGCGGGAAAGTGCGGTTTGGCAAGAGCGCTGCGGAATTGAAGGCGGACCGGTGATTGCGGCGGACACCAGCACCTGGGTGGCGTTCCTGGAAGGCGCTGCGGGCGAGGACGTGGAGCTTCTCGATCGAGCACTGAATGACCGGCAGGTGCTGATGGTGCCCGCGGTGCTCACGGAATTGTTGAGTGACCCGGAGATTGGCGGGCAAGTGGCGCAAACTTTGGCGGAGCTCCCCACGATGGAGATTGCGGAAGGATACTGGCGCAGAGCTGGAGAGTTGCGGGCAAATGTGCTGCGCAAGCGTCGCAAGGCGCGGCTGGGGGATGCGCTGATCGCGCAAAGTTGCGTGGATGGGAAAATCGGCCTGGTTACCCGCGATTCGGATTTCCGGAATTTCGCGGATACGGCGGGGCTCGACTTGGTGATTCGTTGACAGGAAAGTCGCGTCGCTCCTATGCCGGTTCTTTGCGGATTTTGGGAGATCCGGAAAACACCACCGTCGTGTTCCAGTCCGGGGCAAACCTGCAAGGTCCTAGTACATTCGTACTTTTGTTGGCCTGATTTAATTTGAGCCTTGAGTCCTATTGTTCCCTGGTCACAGGCCGGATAGACTTTGGCCTTCGATGAGGGAGGCCTGCCTTGACCGGCTCTGAACGCCGAACTACTCAACGTTTCTCCATGCGGTTGCCGCTTACCGTGAGATGGACCACGGGCGCAGCTGTTGGAGAAACCAGCACCGAATCCCGCGATGTAAGCTCCCGCGGAGTCTATTTCTTCCTCGCGAAGGACGTCAAAGAGGGGTCTCCGGTGGAGATCCTGCTGACACTGCCCAACGAGATCACACTGGCCGGGCCGGTGCGTGTGCGCTGCCTTGGCCGCGTACAACGTACGGAGAACCGTGAAGAAGGCAGTGTGGGCGTAGTGGCGGCTATCGAGCGCTACGAATTCCTGCGCGGCAACGAAGAAGCTTAGACCACGGGAAAACGCGAATTCGAGTTTCTGTACGATTTCCTTGCTCGCTCACTGCGGAGGCGGGCGGGAATAGCCGGGGTGCCTCGGCCCCTCAGCGGAGCCCCCGGCTGAATTTTTGTATGTCGTGGCGTTGGGCGTAGAGGCACGTTGGTAGCTGCGACTGGGGTGAGCGGCGGGGCAGAGAGACAGCAGCGAGCGGATAGCAGCGAACAGGAAACAATGAATTAAGAACAAAGCTGGCCTGTAGTTCCTTCCCGCGGTTTCATCCAAATATTTTTTCCTTCACAAATGATGATTCCTTCGCCGTTTTGTGCGCGGACTTGAGCGAGTCCGCGCGACGGCTTGCCAATGGAGCGCTCGGACTTCGTTTTGGGCCAGGTACAGGGCTCGGGCAGACTTGCGTGTGGGGAACGCCTGTACCTTGGGGCAGGGGATTTCCACAGCTGGGGTGGGCGAAGATGGGGTATCCCCGCCCACGGGCTCGAAGTGTGCGCCTGCCAAGAAAGCGGCGAACGGAAGGAAGTCTGCGCAGAGGCGCCCCGCGGAACTGAAAATGAACTGGCCAGAATTTCGCAAACCGAAAAGTCCCGAACGCCTGGCGACCCCGCAGGAGCTGGCGGAGTATGGCGGAGGCCCGTCCGACCCCAGGACGGAATCTCAGATCCTCGCCCTGATTGAAGAGCAGATGAGCGAGGAATTGAAGAAGGCTGCGGCCGAGAGTGCGGCCCAGGCAAAAGTGGCGGCAATGCGGGAACTGGCCGCGATGCTGGGGCCAGACTCGCCGCAAAAGAACGAAACGCCGGCAGGGATCGCGGAGATTCCACTGGAAGAGTCGAACGAGGCGGAGCGCGTGGCCGCGGCGTTTTTCGGGGAGAAACTGGAGGAAGTGAAAGAAGTTGCTGAGGTAAAGGAAGTAAAGGAGGTAGATGAGGTAAAGGAGGCAGCAGAGGCAGAAGAGCCGGCTGGGTTGTTGGAATTGGCGATGCAAACCGCGGCGGAGATGCCGGCTGCCAGGCTAAACTTTGAGGCGGAAGATGTTCGCGAGTTGCGGACGGAATTGTTGGCAGTGGCCGAAGCTTTAGATCAACACCGGCTCTGGGTCGAATCAAGCGGAAAAGAAGGCATACAAGGTGATTTTGCGGGCGCGAACCTAAGCGATGCGGATTTGACGGCGGTGAATCTGCAGGGCGCGGAGATGGCCAAGGTGAATCTGCGCGGAGCCGATTTGTCCATGGCGAATTTGCGCGCGGCGAATCTGGTGGAAGCAGACCTGCGGGAAACCAATCTTCTGGGCACGGAATTTGCCGGTGCCAGCCTGATGGGCGCGAATTTGTATGGCGCGCAAGGATTATGGGCAGGCCGGCTAGGCGGAACGAATCTGTTCGATGCGACGCTGCCGGAGGCGGTGGGCGCGCTCGACGGCGGCAAAACGATTGCTCACTTCACGCAATCGGCGCGCCGATTCTATCTGCTGGTGATGGCGCTCTGCGCTGGGGCCTGCGGACTGGTGGCGCTGACCACCGATGTCCGGCTGCTGCTGAATGAATCGGCAATTGTGACTTCGCACCTTCCGAATTTTTTGCCGCTGCGTGGATTTTATCTGGGGGCGCCTCTGTTGCTGACGGTGCTTTACCTGCGCCTGCAGTTCTTGCTTCTTCGCTTATGGGGAAGCATGGGCGCGCTGCCCGCCGTATTTCCAGACGGCCAGACTCCGGAGAAAGATGGCTCGTGGTACCTGATGGGGCCCATCCGGCCACATTTGCGGTGGACGCGCGATCCCAGATCGCCGCTGGCCATGGTGGAATGCGTGATCGCGAAATTGCTGGCGTACTGGGCAGTACCGGCGATGCTGTTTGTGTTCTGGCTGCGTTACCTGGTCATGCAGGATTATCGCGGGACGCTGATGCAGGTGTTGGTGCTGACGCTGGCGGCCGGCGGTGCCTGCGCGATGCCGCGAATTGTGGCCAGGGTGCTGCGTCCGGGCGACTGGACCGATGAGAGCACGCCGCAGTTCATTCGCAGCGTGACCACGGCATTCCGTGTGCCGGCCGCGGTGGGGCTGGTCATCTTCCTTTTGTCGTTGGGAGTGATTCGCGGAATGCCGGCGGATCCCAATTTGCGGCCAGACATTACGCGCAGCGATCCGCGGCGGTGGGCTGCGTCGCTATTTCAGTCGCTAGGGTATCGCCCCTATGCGGATGTGACGGAGGAGAGTATTTCGACAGGTTCCGCGAAGCAGGGCGTCGACGGCGACACGGGAAATGGAACCGGCCCGCGATTGAATGAGATCAATCTGCGGTATTCGCGGGGTTACCGGTCGCAGTTTGCGGGCGCTCGGATGTGGAAAGCGAAGCTGGAAGGCGCAAGCCTTTCCGAAGCGGATTTCACGGCAGCAAATTTGCGGGAAGCCGTTTTGCGAAACGCCAACCTGGATCACATGCACGCCCCGAAGGCCAACCTGGTTTCGGCCGACGGCCAAGGAGCTATGCTCGAGGGCGCGGATTTCCGGAACGCGGATCTTTCGTTCGCAAATTTGCAGGGTGCAACGCTGACCACGGCGAATTTTCAACATGCGACGCTTTATTCCGTGCTGCTGCGGCAGTCCAATCTGCTGCGCGCGGACCTGGGCCACGCGGATTTGCGGGATGTGAAGCTGGAAGGCGCGGTGCTTTCGCTGGCTTCGATGGAGCAGACCGACCTCTCGGCCGCCAAGCTGATTGGCGCGAATCTGACGGGTGCGCAGGCGAAGGGCACGATTTTTCTGGAAGCCGATTTGAGCAAGGCGGATCTTCGCGGTGCATCTTTCCCGGGCGCGGTGCTGCGGCAGGCTAAGCTGGATGGGGCGCAGGTGGAAGGCGCGGATTTCCGCGGCGCGCTGGGCCTCGAAGCCTGGCAGGTATGCTCTACCACGGGATGGCAGGGCGCGCAGTTTGATCCAGACGTGAAATCGGCGGTCCTGCAAGCCTGCGGCGGCGCGCACGTGAACGGGCAACCTCAGTAGCCACTGCTATAGCAAGAATTCCGACTAGGCTCAGAGCGCTACGTGTGATTTCCCAAATCCCACCTGAATTCGAATCAAATATCCCTGTGGCCTGCGAAACCTAGCGGTCTTCGCCGAAGAGTTTGATGTCTTCGGGGCCTTCATTAAGGGGACCGCGCTCGCGGCCCTGTACGACCTGGCGCACCTGCTCGACGATATCGGGATTGGCCAGCGTGGTAATGTCGCCGGTGTCCATGCGATTGGAAATGGCGGCCAGGACGCGGCGCATGATTTTGCCGGACCGCGTTTTGGGCATATCGGGCACGATGTGCACCCGCTTGGGGCGCGCAATCTTTCCGATCATGGTTTCGATCGTCGCGATAAGTTTTTCCGTAACGGCACGCTCCGAACGTATGCCCGGCTTCAGCGATACATAAATCTCCGGCACGCGGCCTTTAATTTCATCTACCACCGGAACAACTGCGGCTTCGGCAATTTCCGGAACCGTGAGGCAGGCAGACTCGAGTTCCTTGGTTCCCAGCCGGTGGCCGGCGACGTTGATGACGTCGTCCACGCGACCGAGGATGCGGTAGTACCCGTCGGGAGGCAGCACAGCGCCGTCCGCGGCGTAGTAAGGCCAGTCGTGCCAGTCTTTGCTGTGCGGCTTGGAGTTGTACTTCTTGTAGTAATTGCTGACAAAGCGGTCAGGATCGCCCCAAATGGTCTGCATGATTCCCGGCCAGGGATTGCGGATGCAGATGTTTCCCGCGGCGTGGGCAGCGGACTTCACCTCATTCCCGTTTTCATCCCAGATGATCGGATAAATCCCGAGGCACGCGGGACCCGCGCTGCCAGGCTTCATAGGGTCCAGGGCGGGTTTCGTGGTGCACAGGAAGCCGCCGGTTTCCGTTTGCCACCAGGTGTCCACGATCACGGCTTCGCCCTTGCCAACAACTTCGTGATACCAGCGCCAGACCTCCGGCTCGATGGGTTCACCGACCGTGGTCATGTGCTTGAAGCGGTAGCCGTGCTTTTTGGGTTCGTCGGCACCGGCCTTGCGCAACATCCGTATGGCGGTTGGTGAAGTGTGGAAAATGTTGACGTCGAGGCGTTCAGCAATGCGCCAGGGGCGCCCGGCATCGGGGAATTGCGGCACACCTTCATAGAGTACGCTGGTGGCCGCCAAGCAGAGCGGCCCGTAGACGATGTAGGAGTGCCCCGTAATCCAGCCAATGTCCGCCATGCACCAGTAGACATCTTCGGGATGAATGTCCTGGTAATACTTGGAAGTTCCCGCGACGTAGGCGAGAAAACCTCCGGTGCGATGCTGGCAGCCTTTCGGTTTCCCGGTGGTGCCGCTGGTGTACATAAGAAAGAGCGGATCCTCGGCGTCCATGGAAACGGGTTCAACGACGGCGTTGTGGTAATCCTTCAAAACGTCGTTGATGAAATAATCGCGCTCCAGGATCATCGGCACATCGGAAGAGTATTTGTGCGGATACCGCCGCCACACGAGGACTTTATCAATGTGTTGGCCCTCTTTTTCAGCGGTTCTTACGGCAATGTCCGCGCTGGCTTTGTGATCCACCCAGCGGCCGTTGCGGTGATAGCCATCGGCGTAGATGAGCACGCGACTGCCAGAGTCGGCCGCGCGCAGCCCGCAGGCTTCGCCGGAAAATCCGCCGAAGACGACGGAATGAATCACCCCCAGGCGCGCGCATGCGAGCATGGTGATTGGTAGCTCCGGAATCATGGGCATGTGGATGGTGACGCGGTCGCCCTTTTTCAGTCCGGCAAAGTCGCGCAGCATCGCGGCAACTTCGTTCACGCGGCGGTAGAGTTCCTGGAAGGTGACGACGGTGTGGCCCTCGGCCTCGGGTTCCGGCACGAAAATGAGCGCGGCCTTATTTTTATATTTGGCAAGATGCCGATCCACGCAGTTATAGCTGGCGTTGAGCTTCCCACCCACAAACCATTTCCAGAAAGGCGGGTGGTTGGTGTCCAGCGTGGTGTGCCAATACTGGTCCCAGTGCAGCAGTTCGGCATATTCGCGGAAGCATTCCGGAAAGTTTTTCTCGCTGAAGCGCTCCACGATACGTGGATCGTTCAGATTTGCCTGGGCAATGAAGCGGGCCGGCGGGCGAATGTACTCTTCTTCCTTCCAGTGGACGGCGATCTGCGCTTCGTTCGCTGCCAGTTTTTTGGGCTGCGGTTTTTTTGAAGCAGTCTGTTTTGCGCGAGATTTTGGCACGGCACAACTCCCATAGAAACTAAGAACCGCAAACCGCATTCAGATTGGGCAACACGCGCGGAGCGGCACGTTGCAGAAGAGCGGAGTGGACCATCCTACCCGACGGCCCGGATCTGCCCGAGAGAAAAATGATGCTACGTCGGCAAGCCGCTCGTCAATCGCGCCAGAGACAAATTGCCGTCGGCGAGAAGTGCGCGAGAAGCGGTCAGACTTTCTTGGCCGCGTCGTATTCCGCCCAGATCCGCGTGCCGTGCGTTTCCTTCAGGAAGAGTGTGCCAAACACCAGGGTGATCGCAGCAACGATCATCGGGTAATACAACCCCGCATAAATGTTGCCGGTGCGTGCGCAGAGAGATAAACCTATCAGCGGCAGCAAGCCGCCGAAAACGCCGTTCCCGATGTGATAAGGCAAGGACAGCGCCGTGTATCGGATCTTGGCAGGGAAGGCCTCCACAAGATAGGCGGCGATGGGTCCATAAATCATGCAGACATAGAGCACCTGAATGAACACTAGAAAAACTAGCTTCGGAACATTCGGATTAGCCGCTTCCTTGGCTGCCACCTGCTGGTTCGTCACAGGGTCGGTTGTCTGTGCGGAGAGGCTGATCGCACCGGTTACTTTGTTGGTAGCGGATTTTAGCCCGTTGATGTTGTTGCCGGCCGCAACTTGCATGGATTTATAGATGGGAATGTAGGTCACGATGGCCAGCAGGCAAGCGGCCATCATCAGCCATTTACGGCCAACGCGGTCTGAGAGCGCGCCGAAGACCGTAAAGAAGGGCATCGCGCAAAGCAGAGCGATGGCGACGATGATATTGGATGTTTTTGGATTCACCTTGAGCACCGTCTGCAGGTAGAACAACGCATAAAACTGCCCGGTGTACCACACGACGCCCTGCCCGGCCGTTGCGCCGAACAAAGAAATCAGAACGCGCTTGAGGTTCGCCCACACCGTGAAGGCTTCGGTGAGCGGCTTTGCCGTCGTCATGCCGGAACTCTTGAGCTGCGAGAAGATCGGTGATTCCTTCATCTTCAATCGGATGTACAGAGAGATGGTGACCAGGACGATCGAGAGCAGGAAGGGAATGCGCCATCCCCAGTCCGCGAACTGCTCTTTGGTCATGGAAGATTGCGTGCCCAGAATCACCAGCAAAGAAACGAACAGCCCCAGCGTGGCAGTAATCTGGATGAAGCTGGTGTAGAACCCGCGCTTTCCGTCGGGAACATGCTCCGCCACGTAAACTGCCGCGCCGCCATACTCCCCGCCCAGGGCGAGACCTTGCAGAACGCGAATCAGGAGCAACGTTATCGGTGAAAACCAGCCCGCCGTCGCATAGGTGGGGAGCAGGCCAATGATGGCAGTGGCTCCTCCCATGATACTTAGGGTTACGATGAAGGCGTACTTGCGGCCGACGATGTCTCCAATTCGGCCAAAGAAGAGCGCCCCAAAAGGGCGAACCAGGAAGCCGACGGCAAACGTGGCGAGATACGCGATATATGCAAACGTTTCATTGCCGGGGGGATAGAATTTCGGCGAGAGAATCGCGGCAAGGCTTCCGAAAATGTAGAAGTCGTACCATTCGATCATGGTGCCGACAGCCGACGCCATGATGACACGCCAGATGCCGTACTCTGCCTGCCCTGCACCTGCCATAGCCGTGGAATTCGTGGCCATTTTGCCCCCTTGGTCGAAATTCCGCAAAAATCACGTTCACTTCAGGAACAGAATTACGGGAGTCCGTCTCCGCAGATAATCACCTGGCAAACACGCCGGCCTGGCTGCTTCCATGTGGAACACACGAATAGCCACGGCTTGCCCCCAGCATCCAGGTCTGGAATCCCCCCGTTCATATATGTAGAGGAGTTGGATGTCAAGTTACGCTTCTGTTAAAGGCGAAGACCGCAAGAAAATGGGATTATTGCTTGAGGATTAGCTCTTTGAGTTGCAACAGATCCGGCGAGGAGACGTCGGATACTGCGCAGAAAGAAAATCCGTTGGACTGCCACGCGAGCCATTGATAGCCCTGCACGCTGCCGGAGCCTTCCCATGCGTCGGCCGCATCGCCCTTCCGGACAAAGACATTAATAATGTGCTTGCGGCGCCCATAGACCAGCGCGGCAACAGTGCGGCCCTCAACAACGTCCAGACGACCGCCGAGCAGCGGAAATCCTTCGCCAGCAAAATCGTGCACGGGCGGCGCAAAATCTAACCTGCCATCGAACCAAGGCTTCACCGTGTGCTGATCGGTGGACTGAACGTCCGTGAGGTGCCCGGGCTGCAACGAGCGCAGATGAGCGTCAACCATAACCGAAGCCACAAGCGGCGTGCCTGAAAGCCCGCGTGAACGTTGCAGTTGCTGCCAGCCAAGCAGGGCGGCCAGGAGAATGGCAGCAGCCAGGGCGAGCCAGCGCCAGGAAACAGGTCGGGCAGGGAAGGCCGCCGGCTTCGGAAGTGGATTTGCCGGAGGTCCTAGCAGATTTTCCCGCAATGTGCGCGGCGCGGCTTCATATAGCGATGCCTGCTGAAGAGTACTCCTCAGCGATTCTTCCGCTGCCAGCAGACGCTTGCAATCCGCGCAGCTTTCCAGATGTTTTTCGAACGCTGTTGCGCCCAGCACGTCCAGTTCCCCATCAAAATAACCCTGAAGTTGCGTTTGCGAAAGCTCACAGGCCACGGCGAGCCTCCTTGGGTGATCGCTCTGTGAGCGATTGGCGAAGTTGCTGGCGCGCCCTGGCCAGAGCGGACATAACCGTCCCGATCGGGCGCACGGTGATTTCCGCAATCTCCTTATAGGAGCAGCCTTCGAGTTCGCGGAGCACCAGAATTTCGCGAAACGATGCGGGCAGCGCTTCCAGGGCACGCGCAAGGTGTTCGCGGTTGCTGCCGGCAATCGCCAGCGCTTCGGGATTTTCGCTTTCCTGCGGCATGGTTGTCTCGTCAAACTCCGTGAACGTTTCTTCCCTGCGATTCTGCTGCAGCCAGGTAAAGCAGGCATTTCGCACGATCTGCAGCAGCCACGCCCGCGCGTTGCCGGAACGATACGTGCCGAACGCGCGGTAAGCCCGCAAAACCGCGTCCTGCGCCACGTCCTCCGCGTCCGCCCGGCTGCGAAGCAGCCAGCGCGCCAGGTTGAACGCGGCGTCCAGATGCGGCAACACGATGGCCTCAAAGCGGGCGCGATCCTCTCCCTCTAGCACGTCTAGCCTTTCTCTGGCCTTCACTTGCATAACCAGTGTGGGCTCGATTTTATTCCCGCCAGGCGGGCGAATTTCAAAAAATATTCCGTCGCCAATTCCGGAATAAAACAGCCCCGCGCCGAGTCTACCATTTCGAATGCGGCCACTCACGGCGCGGGCTTGTTTTCCTTTCTCGGCAAGCCCGCGCCGTCCTAAAAGACTGCAATCCCGCCCGCGGGGCAATTGAAAGCGCAAGAAACCGAGTCGAATGGAGAACAACGATGTCAGAAACAAAGAATGACGAGATTCTTTACGATCACAACCACGACGGGATCGACCGCCGCGGATTCCTGAAATGTATGGCCTGGGCGGGAACCGGCACCTTTTGCGTGATGAAGGGAGGAATTCTGGAGACCTTCAGCCTGAGCCACTGGTCTCAATTGGACCCGGCAAAAATGAAGGGCCAGCTGAGCTTCGCGCAAATCAGCGACAGCCACATGGGCTTCAACAAGCCGGCGAATACAGACGTTGTGGGAACACTGAAGGCCGCCGTCGACAAAATCAATGCGCTGAAATCCAAGCCGGAATTTCTGCTGCACACCGGCGATATCAGCCATCTTTCGAAGCCGGAAGAGTTTGACACCGTCGATCAGATCCTCAAGGGAGCCGTGGCAAAACAGGTGTTTTTCACGCCTGGAGAACACGACGTGATCGATGACGACGGCAAGCAATATCTGGATCGCTATGGGAAAAGCTCCCAAGGCGGCGGCTGGTACAGCTTTGACACCAAGGGCGTGCATTTCGTGGGCCTGGTGAACGTGATGAACCTCAAGGCGGGAGGCCTCGGGTCCCTGGGTGCCGATCAACTTGCTTGGCTGGAAAAAGATTTGCAGGGACTGACCGCAAGCAACCCCGTGATCGTGTTCGCGCATATTCCTTTGTGGAGCGTGTACCCGCGGTGGGGATGGGGAACCGACGACAGCGCCCAGGCGCTCAGCTACATGAAACGGTTTGGTTCGGTGACCGTTTTGAACGGCCACATTCACCAGACGATGCAGAAAGTGGAAGGAAACGTCACGTTTCACACCGCCACCTCCACCGCTTTCCCGCAGCCGCATCCCGGGCAGGCGGATTCGCCCGGGCCGATGAAAGTTCCCGCCGATCAATTACGCGCGCTTCTAGGGATTACAGACGTGAAATTCAAGCGCGGTAAGCACGCGCTGGCGATTGTGGATTCAAACCTGAACGAGAGTGTAAGTGCGGACGCGGAAAGCACCTCGAACTACTGAAGTTCTAAATCAAAAAAAGGAGAACTAAAATGAAGGCTACAAAGAAATTGACTGGCGTAGTGTGTGCGATGGGCGTAATGCTTGGGGTCGCGGCGGGTTCGCTAGCGGTTCCGAGCCCGCAGAAAGCGGCGGGCACTTCCCAACAAGTGAAAATTGATAATTTCACCTTTGCTCCCGGCGCAGTGACCGTGCCTGCGGGCACCACCGTGCAGTGGGTGAACCGCGACGACATTCCACATACCGTAGTCAGCGACGACAAAATTACATTCAAATCCAAGGCGCTGGATACCGACGACAATTTTTCCTACACCTTTTCGAAGCCCGGCACGTATTCCTATTTCTGCTCGATCCACCCGAAGATGACCGGGAAAGTCGTGGTGGAGTAGCGGCATGCCCTTAAGTCCCTTTGACTGGAGAACCGTGCTGCTGGCGCGGCACGCTCAACACGTGGTGCTGATTCATTTTCCCATCGCCCTGTTCATCACCGGCGTGCTCTTCGATCTGGCCGCCGGACGGCTTAACCAGGCTCAATTTAAAGCGGCGGCCTATTGGAATTTTTCCGTCGCGGCGGTCTTCACCGTTCCCGTGCTCGCAACCGGTGTCATCGCTTGGCGCTGGGCACTGGAGGGGCAGCGACTGAAGGGTACGCTGCTCTTGCATCTGCTGACCGCGCTGGGGGCGACAACGGTGATCTGGGTTGTGTGGTGGCTGGAGCGGCGCGCCCGCCAGGGAAGCGCTTCGCGAGCCGCCGAGCTTTGCAAGTTTGCGCTCGAATTTCTAGGCGTTGCTCTGCTTGGGCTTGCTGGGCACCTTGGCGGATTTTTGACTGGAGTAAATGGAGCTTCCTGAGCCCGCCGGAAAAATCATTCCGTCTGCCAGTCCATTCCGCGTGGTACCGACTGGAAAGAAAAATGGCTCCCGGAATTAACACCAGAGCCATTTCGTGCAAGATCAGCCGTGCTACCGGCCCATGAGTCCGCCGGGGTGCGGATTGTTCTCATGTTCATGGGAAGGCTGCGGGTGATTCTCCTGCTTCGGATGTGAATTGTTGGGATGGTTGTTGTTGTGCGAATTGTTCGCGTGGTCCGCATTCGTTTTATTGGTGTTCTCATGGGACGTTTGCGGGTGATCGTTCTGGGTCTGCGATTGCGCGTTGGATTGAACCGAAGCGAACCACCACACCTGCGCCGAGACGTAGATTGTTCTGGTGATCGTTTACGCCATTGGTGAAGCGCGTGCAATAGTAGTCGGCCTGAATGGCACGAACGGCAAAATGTTCGGATATCCGGATGTCCAGTCCACCGCCTGCGGTCAGCGCGAACGCATTCGCAGAGCCGGGAATGCCCGGTGTACCGGGGCCATGTCCCCGCTGGCGTGCGCGCCGCCCAATAAGACTTGGACAAATGGGACGAATGTCCGCGCCGGTCTCGGTTTATAACGCACGCCTGCCAGAAAGTAAGTCAGCGTTAGATCGGCAGCGAGCGGACCGATATTCGAGGCATGTTGCGCGGCCACTTCCCCGACAATCCCCAGCGAGCCGGTGAGATTGTAGCTGCCCCAGCCGCCGCCACCTTGCATGTTGATGCAGCCACAGGCACCCGGCCCGGCATTGGCTCGCACGAAAGTGTAATTGCCACCGAGTTCGAACGCTGGCGCCGATTGCGCCGCGGAGCGTTGCGCGAACCAGAAGCAACCCGTGAGTGTGAGCAGCAGTGCGATTGCGAATTTATTTTTCCGCATGGACAGTTTTCTCTCCAGATCTCTAGTAATCGGCACTGCCGCAACTCACTGCACGGTTATGGTGACGGTTGTTGAGGGATGCAAGCTGCCGCTGGTGCCCGTGACGGTCACCACGTAGTTCCCTGGGATTGTCCCGGGCTTGCTTGCGAATCCTCCGTTGCACGCGGAGAGGAGCGTGGCAACGAGGAAAATGCTGGTGAAAAGAAGAGCCCGCCTGACAATCCCTTGCGAGGCTCGCTGATAGAAAAAGAAAGCGCAGCACATTGCCACCGCCGCGCTGAACGGGAGGAAAGGTATTCGCCTTTGCGGAGCTGCGGGAACATTTGCGGGCGTTACCACCAGGAGCTGAATGGTCATGACAGTCGGAGCGCCTGCCGAACCAGGAGTTACGGTTGGCGGATTGAATGTTGCCGTTGCGCCGGTCGGTAACCCCGTCGCCGACATGGTCACCAGGTTGTCAAAAGAGCCACCACCCAAAGGCGGAACGGTCACATTTACTGTGACGCTGCCGCCTTGGCCTACTGTGAAAGGCGTTTGCGGTGCGGTCACGGTATAGGCTGTATTCACCAGTTCGTCGATCGGATCGGAAGCCGACCCCACAAATCCCACGCTTCCGGAAAAGACTGCGTAGATGTTGTGATCGCCGACCGTCAGAGTCGTCAGCGCGAAGGTCCCTATCCCCTGTGCATTGACGCTGCCAGAGCCGAAGGACACATCCGATCCGCATGGATTGCTGACGTCGTTTGGAAGGTTCGCATGTCCCGAAACATGCCGGGTTTTCGGACTGACCCGGTCGCTGCGCTGGCGCACAACGGAGATCACGCTTCCGGCGTCACAGAAGGTGACGGTCCCAAACGGAGCAGTCGTTGGGATCGGACTTACCGTTCCTGTCAGCGTGACGCTCTGTCCCGCAAATCCGGGATTCGGAGAAATGCCCAGAGTGGTCGTGGTGGTGGCCGCCGCGTTGATCGTCACCGTCGCCGCGCTGGAAGTGGAAATGTCCAGAGTGGTGTTGCCGCTATAAACCGCTGTGATGCTGTTGACGCCGAGGGGCAGGTTCGTAAGGGTGAGTATCGCCACTCCGTTCGCGCCCACGGTGACGGTTTGCAGAAGCGTGCCTGCGCCGCACGAAGAGGATATTTGCGGCGTTATCGCGGCGCGCCCTTTCCATTGCTTCAGCGACTGCGACAAGCCTCGCCTGACGCCAGGCCCCGCTCCTCCCAGGCAGAAATCCACGCTTCCCAGCGTTCCGCCAGTCGGCATCGGAGAAATCGTGGCCGTAAGCGTTACCGTCTGCCCGGTAAATGCAGTAAGGGGCGAGGCTGTGAGTGTTGTCGTCGTCGGTGTTAGCGGTTGCACACCCGTGCCGGTCACAACGATATCCTGCGTGCCAGCGGCTGCTGGCCCAAGACTATTGTCCGTCAAGGCGACTGCGTCTTCGAAACCTCCCGCAGTCGGAGGATCAAACACAATTCCCAAAATGCAGTCGATGCCAAGGTTCAGGTGCGACGAGGTGGAACAGGATGTGTTCGGCCCGCTCAAATTAAATCCCGTGGGCGGCGTAATCGTGGCGAAGATCAGCGGTTGGTTTCCGATGTTGGTAACGGTAACGTCCTGCGGGGTGCTCAGCGTGTTGACGTTCTGCGAACCGAAATCGTTTCCGTTGGGTACCGCGCGCGCAATCAACGTGAGAGTTTCGTCAGTGTAATCGATTGCCGCCATATTTCCCGTCGGGTCCACCACCAGTTCTCCCGGAAAACTGCCTGGAACTGCAAAGGTGGTGATGATGCCGCTTCCGTCGACTCGTCGGATGACAAGATTGTCATCATCCGAAATGAAGAGCTCCCCGGCGGCACTCACATTTACGAAAATGGGAAAGGCCAGTTGGGCGTTAGTTGCCGCCCCGCCGTCCCCGCTGTAGCCCTCGTCCGCTACTCCAAAATTGCCCGCAACAGTTGTGATTGTCCCCGTCAGGTCCACCTTTCGGATAAGATTGTTGCCGCTATCCGCGATGAACAAATTTCCGGCCGCGTCCAAGCGCACCCCGTACGGAGCGTTCAATTTCGCGCTCGTCGCCTGTCCGCCATCACCGCTGTAACCGGAGGTCGACCCCGCGACGGTGGTGATGATGCCCCCCAGATCCACCTTGCGGATTCGGTTGTTGTTCGTGTCGGCGATATAGAGATTGCCCGCCGTGTCCAGCGCGATTCCGTTGGGATAGTCTAGTGCCGCGTTTGTGGCTGGTCCGTCGTCCCCGCTGAAGCCGGGGCTACGCTCGTTGTCGCCGGCCACTGTGCTGATATTTCCGTTGAGGTCCACTTTCCGGATTACACCGTTCGAAGCGTCGGCGATATACAAGTTCCCCGCCCCGTCCAGTGCCACGTCTTCCGGGTTTCCCAGCTCTGCGGATGTTGCTTCTTCCCCGTCTCCTGAATATCCGCAGGACCCGTAAGTGCCCGCAAACACCTCGAAGCCTTCTGGCCCGGTGAGCCAGATTACGCATGCTTCGTCATCGGCGACAAATACGCTCAGGCCTTCACTATAGACGCCGACTCGAGACACCGCCAAGGCGACCGGGTCTTGGAATCCATCATTGGGGATTGGCGAAGAGGTAAGCGCCGGACTAAACCCGGTTTCCGCGGCTTCCCCCCGTCCCATAGAGTGGAACGCTGAAGGATTGCGCCACCAAATTGCTGTCGGTAATCACCACCGCGCCCGTTCGCATGCCCGGCTGCGTGGGGTGGAACGTCACCGGAATTACACAAGGCGAAGTCGTGCCTGAGCACGTTACCCCCTCTTCTCCCTCTTCAAAGTCCAGACCCGAATCACCCGTCGTCACCACGGAAATGCTGGCAATCCCGTCCTCAACCACTTCGAACTGCAAGGTCGCCGTCTGGGTGCATGGGGCCGGTGAATTGGCCTGGCACACGTTGGCAAATCCGAAAGGCACGGAAATCGTGTTGAATTCAATCACGTCGTTGCTGATTGCATCCGGAATGGACAGGTCGTAATTCGAATCAACCGCAAGGTACGCCGCCGAGGCCAGCCCGCTGGCCGCCAGCGTCGTCTGCACTCCCAGCGGCGTAATCTCAACGATTAATGATCCCTCGCCGTTTTCGCAAACGTACACATTGCCCGCGTGATCAACTGCCACGCCGCTGATATTCGTCAGCGACGATCCCACATTGGTATGCTCGCCGCCTCCCTCAACCGCGTATTCCAAGATCGCCGAAAGAGATCCATCCGCCACGTACACGTTGCCGGCTGCGTCAACGGAACGTCCACTGGATCCGTAAAACCCGTCGCGAAATCGCTCTGCACACCTCCGCTTGTGATCTTCACGATGCTCCCGTCTTCGTTGTCGGCCACGAACACGTTGCCGTTGGCATCCACCGCTAAGCCGAGAGGCGTGACTACGGCGGCGAACACCGTCGCGCCACCGCCACCGGCCGGCAACTTCACCACGCGGTTACCCGTGGAGTCGCTTATGTACAGGTTGCCCAATCCGTCGAAGGCCAGGCCTTGCGGAGAACCCACCGTCAACGGCGCCAGGCTCACCATCGATTGCCCCCCCGCTGGGGTGATCTTTACGATCCGGTTGTGGGTCGTGTCCGATATGTACAGATTTCCCGAGGAATCCACCGCCGCGCCCATCGGACCGCTCAAACCGGTCGTCGGCACCGTGCTCTGCGCTCCGTCGAACACCACCTGAGCGAGCACAGGAGATGTGCACAACATCAGCAGACCAAGCAGCCACGCCGGCTTCCGGCGGGAAAGTGCCAGGGAAAATTGGCTCGCGAACGACGTTCCATGAAAGCTCACAGAGATCCTCCAACTGCCGATTGGGGCGTTCCTTTTGCTGATTGATCCTCATCCCCAGTTCTTGGACAACTGGTCGGAAGAAGGTGGTCGGGAGAGGTTCGACGCGACTGCCCACCCGCGATTCGCTTCGCAAAAATTGCGAACTTCTAACTTCCGGAAACTCCAAGCGCAGGGGGCAGTGCAGATTTGCAGCCAAACCCGGGTGTTTAAAACTCTCGAATTTTGAAGAAAAGCCTCTCTGTGCCGATTTCCAAAAAGGCAAACAATCCCAATGCCGCGAACCGTTGGGGGAACGGCCTCACGCAAGCTGATTTTAGCAATCCACTCCGCTCGAGTGAATCGCTCTTAATTAGACTGGAGAAAATGCGCTGCATGGTGGGGCTGGCCGGAGTCGAACCGGCGACCTGCGGTTTAGGAAACCGTCGCTCTATCCATCTGAGCTACAGCCCCACAATTGCAGTTTAGCATGGCCGATGAGGGGCTTGGCAGAGGGTGCGATGGTCTTCCCGGAGTTCCGCGGTGTCGGATACGCGCGCGATCGGCCGTGGTCGAATCCGCTTTTCCCGCAGAATCGCAACTTAAGACTCGCCAAGCTGGAGCTCGGCGCTCCTCGGGCGCTAATAATAGGTTGAATCTGTCGTGGTTTGGTGATTCGCTAGCTCAGGACCGTCGCCTTATCACTGCGCCTTAAGAGGAACTCGGGAGGAATTATGAAACTGCAAAACAACCAGACGCAGTTTGCCGCTGCTTCGGGAAGAAGGCATTGGATCCTGGGTTCTGCCTTTGCCGCCGGGGGAGTTCTACTTGGCGCGAACACTGCTTTGGCTGGCGGAGACAATGAGATTTCGCATTCCGCGGAGGCCATTCATCAGGAAATGGCGTTCAAGGCGGATCCGAAACGCGTCTATGAAGCGTTGCTGGACGCGAAGCAATTTCAGAGGGTGGAATTGCTGAGCGATGCCGGGCAAAGCCTGGACCTTGCCGGCAAAACCGCGCGCATAGACCGCCGGGCCGGCGGAACTTTTTCTCTTTTTGGCGACCACATTGTGGGTATGCAGATTGAACTGGTGGAAAATCAGCGCATCGTTCAAGCGTGGCGAGTGATCAACTGGGATCCCGGCGTCTACTCGATCGCAAAGTTCGAGCTTTCTCCGCAAGGGCCTGGGACAAAACTCGTTTTTGATCACACCGGTTTTCCCGTCGGGGCCGCGGAACATCTCGCCGAAGGCTGGAGATCCCACTATTGGCAGCCACTTGAAAAATTCCTCGGTTAAGCTGGTCCGTTCGAGAGCTCCTGTCGATGGCGCCTCACTAAAATTGCCGTCCCGAATCCCCGCGTTTTTTGCGGGGTGAGGCACCTGCATTCGCTGCTCTCGCCCCGACGCCATTGCAACTCGAACTGTCAGCAACGCCGCCGCACTGTGATACTATCCCCCGGTAAACGTAAGTGGCGCCCGCCTACGTCCGCTCCGTTATCCCTTGGAGGATTTCATGAGTAGCAAACTGAAATGGGTCGCTATCGCTATCGTCGCGATTATTGTGATCCTGTTTATCGTGCCTTTTCTGATTCCTGTGAACAAATTCAAGCCCACGATTGAGGCCAAAGCCTCGGAATCGCTTGGCCGCAAGGTGCAGCTCGGGAATTTGAGCCTGTCGCTGTTCAGTGGCTCCGTGGGAATTGACGACGTTTCCATCAGCGACGATCCGAAATTCAATTCCGGGCCATTTCTTACCGCAAAATCCGTGAAGGTGGGCGTCGAACTGATTCCCCTGATTTTTTCGCAGCAGCTCAACGTCACCGAGATCTCGATCATTGACCCCCAGGTGACGATGCTGAAGGATCCCAGCGGCCGCTGGAATTTCTCTTCCATCGGCAGCAGTTCGGCGAACGGCAGCACACCGGCCAAACCGGCAGCCGGCAATTCCGGCGGAGGCTCCGCGGAATCCGTTTCGATCGCCAAACTCAAGCTCGAAGACGGCCAGATCACCGTGGGCAACACGAACTCCCAGAAGCGCAGCGTCTATACGAAGGTTGACCTCACGGCCACAGATGTGGCCATGAAAAACAATTTCCCCGTGGACTTGTCCTTGGAACTACCGGGGGGCGGCTCGATGAAAGTTAACGGCAAAATGGGCCCCGTGGACCCGAACGATGCCGCGTTTACGCCGCAAGTGGTGAAGGTCGATATCAATAGTCTCGATCTTGGCAAAAGCGGCTTTCTGGATCCTTCGCTTGGCTTGGGCGGCGTTGCGGACATGGACGCCAATCTGGTCAGCCAAAGCGGCATCATGAATCTCAAGGGCCAACTGAAGCTCTCGAAAGCGGTCCTCGTAGCCGGAGGCAGCCCCGCGGGCGTTCCAGCCATCATCAATTTCGACACGCGGTTCGACATGGCCAAAAGCGTCGGTGTCCTGAATCCTTCCACCATCAATATTGGGAATGCAAAGACCAATTTGAGCGGAACATATAAATCGGCCGGGGATGATTTCGTCCTCGATATGAAAATCGTTGGCAACGGCCTTCCCGCCACCGATCTCGAAGCGTTCCTTCCCGCACTGGGCGTCAATCTGCCGGAAAAGTCCAAGCTCTCAGCCGGCTCGATAAACGCGAACCTCAACGTTACCGGTCCCACGAATAAACTGACCACCGATGGGAATATTGGTCTCTTCAACGGAAAACTTTCCGGCTTTGACCTTGGCCAGAAAATGTCTGGAGTCTCGTCGCTTGCGGGCATCAAAACCGGCAATGAGCTGGTGATCGAAAAGTTCACCACCAACGTGCACATGGCTCCCACTGGACTGCGCGCGGATAATCTGGACGCCGTTGTTCCCTCGCTTGGCTCGGTGACCGGCGCCGGAACCGTGGATTCCAAGAACAATTTGAACTTCAATCTGGTGGCATCGGTGAACAGCGCCGTCGTTGCCGGGGCCGCGAGTGCCGCGGGGGGAACGGTCGGCAAGGTCCTCGGCGGCGGCGCCAGTAACTGTAAAGATGGCGGGCTTAAGGTTCCGCTGCAGGTGAAAGGGACCACCGCGAATCCGCAGTTTATGCCCGATGTTGGCGGCGTGGCCGCGGGCATGTTGAAGAGTCAACTGACCTGTGCAGGCGGCGGCGCGGGCGGTCTGACGAACGCGGCCGAAGGGTTGGCCGGCGGCAACTCGGGGGCGGCGGGAACCATCAATCAACTCGGCGGATTGCTGGGTAAGAAGAAAAAGCCGTAAACGCATCCGCATTGAAGCAGCAAACTCGGGACAGGCGATATGCTTTCGCCTGTCCTTTTTTTTGCCCAGACTTGACGTTCCCCCGCCTTCCCACTAGCCTCATTATTCTGCAGGCATGTAGCTTGCCGGTGACTTCGCGCAGTCTGCTGCGTCAGATAGACTCAGATGGATTCACTGGGACTCACCTAGACAAGGAGCAGCACATGAGTTGGAGGAGCGTTCCGCTACGCCTGTGGTCAATTGCGCTTTTGGCTGCATGGATTGCGTGCTTAACAGCCCCTGCCGCGCACGCGCAAGGGGGCGAGCCGCTCACCTTTGCCATTCGCGGCGCGAAGGTTGTGCCGGTGTCCTCGGCTCCCCTGGAAAACGCCACGGTCGTCATTTCTCGTGGCTTGATCACCGCGGTCGGCACGAATGTTACGGTTCCGCCCGACGCCTGGGTGATTGATGGGAAGGGCCTGATTGTTTATCCCGGCCTGATTGACGGCTTCACGGATGTTGGCGTCACCGCGCCACCCGTCACGGAAGGCGCCGGAAAACAACCGTCGCTTTCGCGCGGACCAGAAGATCGCCCGGCAACCACTCCCTGGCGCAATGCCGCGGACGAAGTGAATCCCGCCGATCCGCGGGTGGAAAGCTGGCGCATGGCCGGGTTCACCACGGTTGTGGCCGCTCCCAAAGGCGGCATGTTTCCCGGGCAGGCAGCCATTCTGAATTTGGGCGGCGAGCGCCCCGGCGATTTCGTCGTCAAATCCCCCGTGGCTGTTCCGGTCTCTCTGCAAGCTCCGGGAGGTTTCCGCAGCTATCCCGGTTCGCTGATGGGGGCGATTGCTTATATCCGGCAGGTCTGGCTGGACACAAACTGGGACACGCAAGCCGGCGCCGTCTACGAAAAAAATCCGAAGGGAAGCGAGCGGCCAAGATACGACCGCAGCGATGCCGCGCTGGCCGAGGCCCTTGGCAAGCACGCCCTTGTGCTCATCCCCGGCAACTCCTCGCTGCAGATTCGCCGGGCACTTCGCCTCGAGGAAGAATGGAAACTGAATGGCGTGATCTATGGCGGACAGATGGCCTATGACGTTGCGCCGGAACTCGCCGCGAAGAAAATTCCCGTCTTGCTCAATCTGAAGTGGCCGGAGGCGGAGAAGGATGCCGACCCGGAGGCCACTCCGACGCTGCGCGAATTGCGCTTCCAAGATCGCGCGCCGTCCTCCGCCGCGGCTTTGGAAAAAGCGGGCGTGAAGTTCGCCTTCTACTCCGGCGGCTTTACTGCCCCCAAGGATATTCTTCCAGCTGTAAAAAAGAGCATGGACGCTGGATTAACCGCCGACGCGGCCCTCCGCGCGCTGACACTCTCGCCCGCGGAAATTTTCGGCGTCTCCGAAATCCTGGGCTCGATCGATAGAGGGAAAATCGCAAATCTTGTGGTTACAGACGGCGATCTCTTCGATAAGAAAACCAAAGTGAAAATCGTGTTCGTGGACGGCCGCAAATTCGAAGTCCGCGAAGTCTTGCGCCCAAGCGAGCCGCCGAAAAGCGACCTGACCGGAAAATGGCAGTTGAAATTCACCACCCAGCAGGGCGAGGAAGAGGCCACTGCAGACCTGGTGATGGAAACGGACGGCACGCTCACCGGCACGGTCGCAAGCGCCCGCGGCACCGGTACGGTCTTCAATGGCTGGGTCAGCGCGGATAAATTCACCTTTACGATGAACATTCAGATTGAAGGCGGCGCCAGCGACGTCGTCTTTACCGGAACATTCGAAGGAACTTCGATGAAAGGCTCCATTCAGGCTCTTGGCTACACGATTGATTTCACCGGCACCAAGCCCTCTGCGGCCACGGCTGCGTTCGCAGGGGGTGCGCGATGAAATTCTTCACTAACCGTTTTCTGCTGGCTGCCGCACTTTTTCTTGCCGCCAGCAGCCTGATTGCCACCAAAGAAAAAGCCTCGGTAGTTGCGCCAGACGCACCACCTTCGGCAATCCTGATTCACAATGCCACCATTCTCACCGTTTCCCACGGCACCATCGAAAAAGGCGACATCCTTATCAAGGACGGCAAAATCGCTGCAATCGGCGGCAACCTGAAAGCCCCAGACGGCGCGCAAGTGATCGACGCCACCGGCCAGTTTGTCAGCCCCGGAATCATTGATTGCCACTCGCACATCGCCATCGACGGCGATGTAAACGAGGGCTCCATCTCCGTCTCTTCGATGGTCAACATCGTCGATGTGATCGACTCCGACGACATCTCGATTTATCGCGACCTCGCCGGCGGCGTCACCACCGCCAATATTCTCCATGGTTCCGCCAATCCCATCGGCGGACAGACAGTCGTCATCAAGCTCCGCTGGGGCCAACCAGCCTCCAAGCTGCCTTTTGAAGGCGCGCTGCCTGGCATCAAGTTTGCCCTCGGCGAAAATCCCAAGCGCTCCAATTACACCATTCCCGGTGCTCCGGTTCGCTATCCCGCCACGCGCATGGGCGTGGAAGAAACCATCCGCAGCGCCTTCACCGAGGCGCGCGATTACAAGAAATCCTGGGACGACTACAACAAACGCGTTGCCGCCGGTGAGAAAAATCTCGCTCCGCCGCGCCGCAATCTCAAGCTTGATCCTCTCGTCGAGGTTCTGGAAGGGAAGCGCTACGTCCACGCCCATTGCTACCGCGAGGATGAAATTCTGATGCTACTCCGCGTCGCGAAGGAGTTTGGATTCCATGTCCAGACGCTCCAGCACGTTCTGGAGGGCTACAAAGTGGCCGACGAAATTGCTGCGGCGGGCACTGGCGCTTCCACGTTTTCTGACTGGTGGGGCTATAAAGTCGAAGCCTACCAAGCCATTCCTTACAACGCGGCGCTCATGACGCGGCGCGGTGTTGTCGTCTCCATCAATTCCGACGATGCCGCGGAAGCCACACACCTGAATCAGGAAGCTGCGAAATCCATCGCCTATGGCGGGCTGACGCACGACGAAGCGCTGAAACTCGTCACCCTGAATCCCGCAATTCAACTGGGCATCGATAAGCGCGTTGGCTCGATTGACGTGGGCAAAGACGCGGATCTGGCAATTTACAACCACGATCCGCTGAGCGCCTACGCCATCGTCGAGAAAACATTGATCGACGGCCGAGTCTACTTCGACCGCACCGCGGACATCAGCGGTCGCGCCGCGATCCAGAAGGAAAAGACGGACCTGCTCGAAAAAGCGAAAAAGTCCCAGGAAGAAGAAAAGAAAGCCGCCGAAAAAAAGCCCCAGGATAAAAAGGGCGGGGAAGCGAAACCCGAAGAAAAAGCAAAACCGCCGCAAGGCCGCTCCGGATTCGGGGGTGCGCAGTGAACCGCCTTCTGCACGATTCGACGCTGCTTCTCTTCGTATTGCTTTTGCTTTTCGCGCCGCACGCGAATTCGCAAACTTCACCGGATTACGCCATCACCCACGCAAAGATCTTCACACTGGCTGGTCCGCCGATTGAGGACGGCACCGTCTTGATTCATGCGGGAAAGATCTCCGCAGTGGGATCGGGAATCACCATCCCTTCTGGAGCGCAGGTAATCGATGCCAAAGGCTTGCAGGTTTATCCCGGGTTGTTCGACTCCGTCACGCAGATGGGCCTTAGCGAAATCAGCGCGGTGCGCGCAACGGTGGACACCACGGAAACGGGCAGCTTCAACCCCGATGTGATTGCCGCCACCGCCATCCTGCCCTCCAGCGCCCACATTCCTGTTACGCGCGCCGCCGGAATCACGGAAGTGATTGCCGCGCCCGCCAGCGGCGGTTTCGACAGCGCCGGCGCCACCAACCTGATCGGCGGCCAAGCCTCCGCCATTTACCTTGCCGGCTGGACCATCGAAGACATGCTCATCAATAAGCATGCCGCTATGGTCGTGGATTGGCCCGACGTGGAAACCAGATCATTCGATTTCTCCACATTCTCCACCAAAGAGAAGCCGTACACGGAAGCGAAGAAGGAGTACGACAAACAGGTCACGCAACTCGCGGACTATATCGAACAGGCTCGCCACTATGCCCAGGCCTTGCAAAGCTCTCCCGGCGCGGGTTTTCAGCGCGACGTCAAACTGGAAGCCATGGCTCCCGTCATACGCGGAGAAGTGCCGCTGCTGGTTTTTGCCGATGACGACCGCCAGATTCGCGATGCTGTCAATTTTTGCGACAAACAGAAACTCAAAATGATTCTTGCCGGCGGCGCCGAAGCCTGGAAAGTGAAAGATCTCCTGCGCTCCAAGAATGTGCCCGTGATTCTGGGGCCCACACTCGCCGCCCCTCCCAAAGAAGATGATGCCTACGACCGGATGTTGACGCAGCCTGAGGAACTCCGGGCCGCCGGCGTGAAAATCGCTTTCGCCAGTTTCGACAACAGCTTCGCGCGACGCTTGGGGCAGCAGGCCGCGAACGCCGTGGCCCACGGACTGCCACCCGAGGAGGGCCTGAAGGCCGTCACGCTCTACCCAGCGCAAATATTTGGTCTGGACGCGCAGTTGGGGACCGTGGAGACCGGGAAGATTGCCAGCCTGATCGTTACCAACGGCGACCCGCTCGACGTGACCACCGATGTCCGCTACCTTTTTGTTAAGGGGCAGCTCACTTCCACCGACAACATGCAGAAAAATCTGTACGAGAAATATCTAAAACGCCCCAAGGCTGCCCAGTAAGTCCTGCAATTGCCGCGTCGTTGAGATTCGGGCAAATGTCCGTTTCATAAATTCTCGCGCCGCCCGCAACCTTTTTGCTTCCGATCGCGTATCTAACGGTGTACAGCCATGCGCAAAGCCTTTCCCTATGTGATCGCTGCATTCCTGGCGGGATTTCTCGCCCAGCCCCTTCGCGCCGATGATGCCAAAAAAATTATGGATGAGTATGTAAAGGCCATCGGTGGGAGCAAGGCTATTTCCCACCTGCAGACCCTGGCGATCGACGGCAGTATCCTGGCCACCGGCGACAATGCTCCCGGGACGTATACCTTTAAAGCGAAGGCGCCGAACCGCCTGTACACCGAACTCCGCGCCAATGGCAGAACTTTGATTGAGTCCTACAACGGCAAATCCGCCTGGCAGCAAGGCGCCGGTGGGGATATCAGCACCTTGCTGGGCCCTGCCGCGCTTGCAATGGAAGCCGCCTCGCAGTATTACAATTCCCGCTTCCAGCAACTCGCAAAGCGGAAAATCGGCGTTGCCTATAAGGGCGAATCGCAGGCGCGTGGGCATGTTGCTCAGGAACTGGAACTCACCTACCCGACGGGCGCGCACTGGCAGGTATTTTTCGATCCGCAAACCCATTTGATCGTGGAAGAAAAGGCCCAAGTTGCGGGGCTCCCGCGTGAAATCTATTACGACGACTATCGCGTTGTGGAAGGCGTGAAGGTTCCGTACAAGATCGAGCTGCACCGTGGCGACGCCGAATATTCGATCACCGTCACCCGCGTCGGCGTCAACGAGACCATCGGGGAGCGCGTGTTCGATTTCCCGATGAAATCCCAGGTGAAGCTGCCGGACCTGAAAAAGCTCTTTGACCAGATTGACGCAAACCAGAAGCAGATCGACAAGATCAAGGAAAACTATGCCGGCACGCGCGTGGAAGAAGAAACCGAGTACGACAAGACCGGCAAGGTCACCAAGAACCAGGCCAACGAATACACTTTCTTCTATCTCAATGGGGATGAAGTTTCGACGCTCGTCAAGAAAGATGGAATACCCCTGAGCGAGGATGACCAGAAAAAAGAAGACGAAAAGACTCGCAAACAGATTGCCGACATCCAGAAGGACCAAAAGAAGAAAGAAGAAAAAGACGCCAAGGCCAAGGATGAAGGGAAACAGGAGAAGGACAACGACGAACCCGGCATTGAACTTTTCCTGCGCACCTCCCAATTTGTGAATCCACGCCGCGAGCGATTCCGCGGGGAAGACGTCCTGGTCTTCGACTTTGAGCCCAATCCCGAATACAAACCCAAGTCCATGGTCGAGAAACTGGTAAAGGATTTGGCCGGAGTGATCTGGGTGGACGAAAAAGCCAATGATGTTGCGCGGCTGGAAGCGTATTTCGTTGGCGACTTTCATCTTGCCGGCGGGGTGGTTGCCAACGTGCAGAGCGGGACCAGCTTTATTTTCGAACAGGCGTACCTGAACAACGAAGTCTGGCTGCCGACTTACGAGGAAGCGCACATCGGCGTGCGCGTCCTGATGGTGAAGGGCTTCAAGGTGAACGCCATCACGCGCTATTCCGACTACAAACGTTTTAACGTGGATACTCTGAACACCATCGACAAACCAAAAGAAGCACCACCCGCACCAGCAAACCCGAAGTAAACTCTTGTAGCGGCCGCCTTCCGAGGCGGGCGCATTTTGCTAGATATCAACCCGAATCCCCTAATGCGCGGGCGTCCTGCTCAACACCTCGCGGACCTTCTGCACCAATGTCGCCGGTGAAAATGGCTTTTGCAAAAATGCCAGTCCCTTTTCCAGCATACCCCCCGCGGTAATCACGTTGTCCGTGTATCCGGACATATACAGCACGCGAATATCCTGCCGCCGCGCCGAAATCCTGGTGGCCAGCTCGCGTCCGCTGATGCCAGGCATCACCATATCCGTCAACAACAGATGAATCTCTCCGCCAAATTGTGCCGCGGCCCGCTCCGCATGTTGCGGATCCTCGGACACAATCACTTCATAACCCTTTTCCCGCAAAACCGTCTGGATCAATTCGCGCACATCTTCTTCGTCTTCCACCACCAGAATGGTTTCTTTGCCTGCTTGCGCCCGGTGGGTGGACTCGCCTGCCGTAAAGTCCTCTGGCGATTCATCCACCCGCGGCAAATACACTTTAAACGTGCTCCCCTTGCCCGGTTCGCTATAAACCCAAATGTAGCCGCCGCTTTGTTTCACGATGCCATACACCGTGGAAAGACCCAGCCCCGTTCCGCGCCCGCTTTCTTTTGTCGTAAAGAACGGCTCAAAAATATGGGCCATCGTTTGCTTGTCCATCCCCACGCCGGTGTCGGAAACCGCCAGCATCACGTAACGCCCGGGCTTCACGGATACGTGGTCCACCGCGTAGGTGGCATCCAACTCCGTATTGCAGGTTTCCACCACCAGGCGCCCGCCTTCCGGCATCGCGTCCCGCGCGTTCACCACCAGGTTCATGATCACTTGCTCGATTTGCGCCGGATCGGCTTTCACCTTGCCGATGTCGTCCTTTACCCGCGTTACCATCTCAATCCGCTCGTCCATCAGCCGCCGCAGAAGAGAATCCAGATTCAGCACAATCTTGTTCAAATCCAGGATTTTCGGCTGCAGCACCTGCTTGCGGCTGAACGCCAGCAACTGCCGCACCAGCGCGGCCGCCCTTCCCGAGGCATTCTCAATTCGCTCGATATCCGCGCGTACCTCGTGCGGCAGTTGCGGCCGGTTCAGCGCCATTTCCGTGTACCCGGTAATAATCGTCAGCAGGTTGTTGAAGTCGTGCGCGATCCCTCCGGCTAGCCGCCCGACGGCTTCCATCTTTCGCGATTGCTGCAGTTGCGTTTCGAGGGCTTTGCGTTCCGTGATGTCCACCATGATGCCTTCCATCACCGGATGCGAATTGCTGCCCTGCGCAATCACCGCAGTGTCGCTCAACCACACTTCCCGGCCATCCTTGCGCCGCACGCGAAATTCCGCCTGGAACGGCAGCCCTTTCCCGCTCTGCTCTTCCGCCGCCAGCACCGCAGGCAGGTCGTCCGGATGAATGTGCTCGGCCCAGTCCGGCGCCAGTGCAAGCCATTCCTCGGGTGTGTAGCCCAGAATGGCTTGCACCTGCGGGCTCACATAAAACCACTGTCCGCTAATTCCGATTTCCGCGATGTAGCTGATTGCGTTGACCTGCTCCACCAGCATTCGGTATTTCGCTTCCGCCTCTGCCCGCGCCTTTTCCGCCACCTGGTGCTGCGAAAGGTCCCGGCACACGCACACCGTCCCGCCATCCGGCAGCAGGCTCACCTGCATTTCCACCGGAATGCGGTTGCCATCGGGCCGCCGGAATTGCAGTTGACCAGACCATCTTCCGGTGCTCGCGAGCGACTGGCGGACTTGCATCTCCATCAGGCTGGTTCCTTGAAATGCATACGCCGTTCTCCAGTGCTGCCCCAGGATTGCCTCTGGTGAACGCAAACCGAGGATGGAGGCCAGCGCCGCATTCGCGTAGACGTGCTCGCCTTTATCGTTCAGCAAGCCGATTCCTTCGATCGAAGAATCCATTGCCAGCGTCTGCCGCCGCACGGTTTCTTCGTCCTGATACTGGCGGAACTGTGTCACCCCGATGCGCATGGCGTAGCAGCCGAACGAGAGGCCAAGCAAGGTGAAGCGGATCAGCTTATGCTCCGGGCCCATCTGCGCCACCTGGATCAGGATCATCATCGGCGCAAACGTGAACATCGTGTTGTTGAACAGAATTTCGCCAAGGGTACGGTTTCGGAATCGCTCGCGGCGCGATGGCGCACCCACAGGCTCCCAGGTGGCCGCCCAGAATGCACCACACAACATGGCAATCGACCAACCAATGTCATACCAGGTTCCCGTAGGTACTTCTTGGATGATTTGTGCCCACGTAACCTCCGTTGCCACCGAACCGTACAGCAGAAAGTAGAGCGCCAGCCCGCCAAATAGGTGCTTCGCCTCCGGTGTGCCGCTTCTCTTCCACTGCAATACCGCCAGCGAACAGATCGCCACTGCCTCCAGCGTCATGACGTGAAATTCCCGTACCAGCGCAGCAGGCGCGGACAAGTTGATCGCCGGCAGATAGTAGCCGCCGAAGTAAATCAGGAAGAATAAGACGCCGATCTGCAGAAAATCCAGCAGCTCCGCCAAATCCACTGTGGAATCTTGCTTGTCCTGGTTCAGGAAAATCGCCATTACGAAAAACATGCCGTGGGTGTCGAACAGGAAGCGGATCAGTGAGCCGGCTGGCGGTTCCATCCTCAACGAAACTTCGTAATAAGCCCAGCCGCAGTCCGCTACGCCCCACGCGCCCAGACCGCAACCCACTAGCATCCAGAATGCTCGGCTAAATCCGATGCCGCGGAGTGCTGCTCGGAAACAGATCGCCGCGGCGAGAAAGCTCGAGAAAACTTGCAGTCCATTTCCCAAAATGGAACCTGACGCGCTTGTGCCGAGAAACACCACGCCCAATGCGTGGAGGACGACCACAAAGCAGGCCACGATTACCACAAATCGGGGAAGATGACGGGAGGTCAATTTGCAGTCCTAGTACCTTGCAAATTCTAGTGTAAAGGATTTCTTATCTGCCCAGTAGCTCTGCGTCCAGCTTGTGCCCCGTTGGTCATGGCAGCACCCCTTGGAGGAGGGATTAAGCTATCTAATTGGTTAATATGGGCGAACGGGAGGTATGCGTTCCAAATCGAGCCAAAGTTCCTGGCGGGTGCCTTCAATATTGCGATGGATTGACCGCTTGGGTAAGGCTGGTGACGCTCCTTATCGGCCTTCGAAGGGGTACCGGTCCTGCGACTGCACCGCCGCCGCGATCCGCCGCCTCAACGCAATCGTGTCTACCGCCGGGCGTTTGCCAAAGCGCTTCAGCACCGCCATTTGTGTGGTCAGCATGTCGCCTTCGTGAACCGCAGCGATCGCCCGCTTGGCTTCGTGATCCACGCGTTCCGCCGCGTCGGAAATGAACACTCTCGCCGCGTCAATCATCACCGCTGCCGAAGCCTCGCCCCTTCTTGCCGCGGCTTTCTGAGCGCGCAGCAGGGTGGACTCCATTGCGTAAATCTCCATCACCACGTTGGCCAGCGCGCCGATCAATTCTTGCTCGTCGGCCAATTTCTCGCGGAATTTCTGCACCGCCCCGCCCGCGGCCTGCAGGAACATCTTCTTCGCGTTCGCGATCGTTTTCGTCTCTTCGGCCAGCACGCCGTCGGGCGTCTCTTCGAACGACGGCCCAGCCAGAATTTCATCCGCCAGCTTCATGGCCGCCGGAATCAGCGCCAGTTGACCGCCCATGGCCCGCTTCATCAGCATCTGGATAATCAACATGCGGTTGATTTCGTTGGTGCCTTCAAAAATGCGGTTGATGCGCGAATCGCGATAGGCACGGCAAACCGGATAATCCTCGTGGAAGCCATAGCCGCCGAAAATCTGCACTCCTTCGTCCACCACGTAATCCAGCATCTCGCTGCCGTATACCTTGGCAATCGAGCTTTCAATCGCGTACTCCTCCAGCACCTTCATCGTGTTCTGCGCTTTATTTCCGGAGCCGGACGCCGCGTTCATCGCCGCCTCAATATTTCCGGCCGTCCGGTACATCATGGATTCCACCGCGAAAATCTGCACCGCCATCTCCGCCAGCTTTTCCTTCATCATCCCGAACTCGCCAATCTGTTTCCCGAACGCCTTCCGTTCCTTGCAATATTTCGAAGCCGTCAAGAGCACGTGTTTCGCGCCGCCCACGCCGGAAGCTCCCAGCGTGAACCGCCCGGCATTCAGCACATTGAACGCCACAATGTGTCCGCGGCCAATTTCATGCAGCACGTTTTCCTTCGGCACTTTGCAATTTTCCAGGAAAATCGGCGTCGTCGAACTCCCGTGAATGCCCATCTTGTGTTCTTCGTTGCCAGGCTTGCAGCCGGGGAAGTTCCGCTCCACGATGAACGCTGTGAATTTTTCGCCATCCACCTTCGCGAAAATAATATACAAATCCGCGAAGCCCCCGTTGGTGATCCACATCTTTTGCCCGTTCAGGATGTAATGCGTGCCTTCCTTGTTCAGTTCCGCGCGCGTCAGTGAATTCTGCGCGTCGCTGCCCGCCTGCGGCTCCGAAAGACAATACGCGCCGATCATTTCCGCCGTCGCCAGTTTGGGCAGATACTTTTTCTTTTGCTCTTCCGTGCCGAAATAAACGATGGGCAGGGTGCCGATTCCCGCGTGCGCGCCGTGCGTCACCGCGAACCCGCCATAAATCGAAAGTTTTTCCGTCATCAGCGTGGTGGCGATCTTGTCCAGTCCCGCCCCGCCGTACTCTTCCGGCGTCCCGCCGCTCATCAGGCCCAGCGCCGCCGCTTTTCGCACCAGATCCGCCATCAGGCCGGGCTTTTTCGCTTCCAGGTCTTTGGCCAGAGGCAAGACTTCCTTCATCACGAACTCTTCCGCGGTCTGCCCGATCAGTTTCTGGTCGTCGCTCAGGTCCGCGGGCGTGAAAATATCCGCCGGCGCCGGCGATTCCAGCAGAAAGCTGCCGCCCTTCGCTGCGGGTTTATTGAGAACGGAGGTGGCCATTGGTGATGCTCCTTGCCGGCCCGGGGCCGCGGTGATAATTCAAACGAGTGTTTGAATATTCTGCAACACCCAATTTTACCCATAGGAAGCCGCATTTTTCAATAGGACATCGGGCCAGCTGAAACCCATCCTGCCGTGGGACTTCCACCTTCCGCTAGTCGTTGCTGCTGGACGTCCGCTACCCATCCGTGCCAGACTCTCGCGCATCCCCCGCCCGAATTCGATGGAGATCAGGTTATGAATTACTCCGCAAGGGGATGGTTTGTGAGCACTAAAATAAATCGCGAAAGAACCGCCTTACCCACTTCGTTATTGGTAATACTTGTGGCCACATTCGCCCTCGCCGCGCACCAGGAAAAGCCACTTGCGCAATCGCCGCCCACCAAGCCTGGCGCGGCGGAAATGCTGCGACTTAAATTCTACCTGGGTGAATGGGATTACACCGAAACGTACCCAAAATCCGCCACGGACCTCACTGGCCCGGCAAACACAGGAATCTATATCAGCAAACTGGGCCCGGGCGGAAACTCCCTGATCAATACCTGGCACTCGCAAGGCCCGGTTGGCGATTCCGAAGGGCTCCTGATCCTTACATGGGACCCCGCAGTTAGCGCCTACAAGGGTTATGTCTTCGGAAATGAAGCCCCGGGCGCCTTTGTGGAAAGTGGCAGATTTGAAGGAGACGCACTCGTCCTGCGTTCGGAATTAAAAGTAGGTGCCCAAACACTCAAGTCCCGCAACGTTACGCGCATGGTCGCCAACGGCACGCTGGAAAGCGACGAGTTCGTGACAAAGAACGATGGACCGGAGAAACTCCTGGTCCACGTGGTAGCAAAGAAGAAGCCTTAAAAACCAACCGCGCCACGTTTCTCAGACGCGTTCAAAAATCCCCGCGGCGCCCATCCCTCCGCCGATGCACATGGTCACCATGCCAAAACGCGCATCGCGGCGCTTCAGTTCCCGCACCAGTGAAGCCGTCAACTTCGCCCCTGTGCAGCCCAGCGGGTGCCCCAGCGCGATCGCGCCGCCATTGGGATTTACTTTGTCTGGATCCAGATTCGCCTGCTGAATCACCGCCAACGATTGCGCCGCAAACGCTTCGTTCAATTCAATCACAGCCACATCGTTCAACGTCAGCCCAGCCAGTTTCAGCGCCTTTGGAATTGCCTGCACCGGCCCGATTCCAAACTCCTCCGGCAGGCAGCCCGCCGTCGCGTAGGCCACAAAGCGCGCTTGCGGCTTCAATCCCAGTTGCGCCGCCTTCGCCTCGCTCATCAGCACCACGGCCGCCGCTCCATCGCTCATCGGCGAACTATTTCCCGCCGTTACCGTGCCCTTCACGTGAAACGCCGGCTTCAATCCTGCCAGCACTTCCATGGAAGTCTCCGGCCGCGGCATCTCCTCCTTGTCAAAAACGAAAGTCTGCGTCGCCGGCTTCGCGGGACCCTTGCCCTTGGCGCCATTTCCATTCGGCAGGGCAGTGATGTGTACCTGCACGCCAACGGTTTCGTCCTTGAATTTTTCCGCGGCGATCGCATTCACCGCTTTCTTGTGTGAATCCACCGCGAATTGGTCTGCGCGCTCCCGCGAGATGCCGAATTTCCGCGCAATGTTTTCCGTTCCCAGTCCCATGTTGATGTAGGCGTCCGGATAGTGGTCAACTAGCCAGGGATTCGGCGAAATTTTGTTCCCGCCCATCGGCACCAAAGACATCGATTCCGTGCCCCCTGCCACAATCACCTGCGCCGCTCCGCTTCGGATCCGCTCGGCCGCTTGCGCAATGGCTTGGAGCCCGCTGGCGCAAAACCGGTTCACCGTCATCGCCGAAGTTTCCACCGGCAATCCCGCCCGCAACGCGGCGATGCGCGCCACGTTCATGCCTTGCTCGCCTTCCGGCATTGCGCAACCCAGAATCACGTCATCAATTTCTTTGGGGTCCAGCCCCGGCACGCGCGCGAGGGCTTCCTTAATCACCAGCGCAGCCAGATCATCGGGCCGGGTGGTGCGCAGCGAACCCTTGAACCCGCGCCCAACCGGAGTTCGAACGGAAGAAACAATCACGGCTTCAGCCATACCAGACCTCTTTCGTGCAGAATCTTCCCGATTGTCGGCCGCTGCGTCCCAAAAAGCAAATAGCCCGCAATCACTTCTTCTTGATCACCGCGCCCTTCTTCGGAATAAAAATACTTCCTGGCGGCACAATCTTGTTTACTTCCGAAAAGCTCCTCTGGTTCAGCGCGAGCCCGATCCTGCCACGCGAATCCACGTAGAGCAGCGGTTCCCCAACTGGCACATCCATGAACGTTTTCGTGTACGGCAAGGTGTAGGGCTTTTTGTTCAGCTGCACGGTGACCTTTTCTCCCAACGCGTACCCCAAATTCTTAAACGCATCTCTCGGAATATCCGTGATCAGCGAACCAAACGGATCGTCCAACGCGATGATGTCACCTTCGATACCCGTGTCCGTGATCGTCGCCGTCTTTGGAGTCATGCGCACCAATTGCTGCACTGGCGGCCCCACCAGCGTGTAGTCCCAACCCGCCGCCAGATGCGCCCCCACCGGAGAGAAAATATCCCGCCCGTGAAATGTGGATGAGATGGCATCGCCAATCATCCAACTGCTGTTGGTAATTTCCCTCGCGGACTCCAACCCGTCCCGGTCAATCACCGGCGAAACCAATCCATTGTCCGGCACTACGAAATACTGGCCCTTTTTCGACTTCACCACCACTGCCTTGCGGTTGGTGCCCACTCCCGGATCGATCACGCCCACAAACACTGTGCCCGCCGGATAATACGGCGTCACTCCTGCAAGGTCGCGCGCCCCCTCTTCAATCGAAAACGGCGTCACCTGGTGCGTGATGTCCATGATCCGCACGTCCGGTGCGATTCCCACCATCACCGCCTTGCAGATTGCCACCGCATCGTTCGCTGTGCCGAAGTCCGTGATGAACACCAGAATCGGGTGCGCAGCCGGCGCGGGGGCCGGGGCGGAGGCAGTCGGGTTCTTCTGCTCCGATTCCGGCTGCTTGCAACTCTGCATGAATACGGAAGCCGCCAGCAGGAACATGGCGAAAACTACAGCTCGATTTGGAAAATTCATAGGGAAATGCTCCAATCGCGAAGTCCTGCCTACGCTGGAAGGCTCCCGGACCGGCTGATTTTCTTGAAAAGGGAACTACGCGCCCTTCGGACGCGGCGGCGAACGCCACGCTTTGCACTCGGGCGGCCCAAACTCCCCTGAAACTCCGCACAGTATACGGGATGCGCGAAAGCAGTGGCCAGTCTTCGTTTGGCGTTAACGAATTGCGGCCCTCCTGCAATTTTATTAGACTGTGAGCGCCCACCGTGTTGGGGATTGCCAGTTCGTGTTACGCCGCCCGCGTAAAGCCTTCGGGGTTTATGCCAAATCTGATCATTCAGGAGGACGCACATGCGTCGCAGTCTGCTTAGTGTCTTTGCATTGTTACTGGTTACATCCGCCGTGCGCGCGGATCAAGTTACGCTGAAAAACGGCGATCGGCTCAGTGGAAAAATTGTCAGCGGCGATGGTAAAACCCTTCTGATCAAATCCGATTTTGCGGGCGACGTCACCATTGAATGGGATGCCATCACCGGAATCGAGTCCACCGACAACATCAATATCACCTTGAAAGATGGCACCCGCCTCTCCGGAAAAATCACCACCGTGGACGGCAAGTTTACGGTTGCCGCCGCGCCCCCTGCTGCAACTCCCGCCGCTGCCACGAAAGACGCCATCGTCGCCGTGCGCAACGACGCCGAGCAGCACTCCTTCGACGAAGCCGCTGAACACATGGCCCATCCTAAGTTCACTTATTTCTGGCGCGGTATGTTTGATACTGGCCTGGCCCTGACGCGCGGCAACTCGGAAACCGTCAATTTCACTATCGCCTCCAAGGCCGTTCGCGAAACTCCGCGGGATAAAATCACCGTGTACGGAGACTACATCTTCGCCAACAACAATTCCGTGCCCCCAACGGTCACCACCGCCAACGCCCTCGATGCGGGCATTCGTGGCGATCTCAATGTCAGTCCTAAGCATTTCGTCTTTGCGCTCACCTATTTCCAGACCAACGAACTGCAGCACCTGGATCTTCGCAGCGTGGTCGGCGGTGGCGTGGGCTATCACATCATCAAGACCGAGAACACCACATTCGATGTCTTCGGCGGCATCACCTACGATCGCGATTCATTCGGCTCCTATTCGATAGCCAATCCCGCTCCTCCCCCAATCTTCACCACCATTCCCTCGTCCGCTCAAAATAGCGCTGAGGCACTGGTCGGCGAAGAGTTCGACACTAAACTCAACAAGCGCTCCAGCCTCACCGAGCGTTTCTCCTTCTATCCCAATCTTTCGCACACCGGCGACTATCGTTTCCAGTTTGATGCCAACGTCGCCACGGCTGTGAATAACTGGCTCAGTTGGCAGGTGACGGTCAGCGACAGCTATATCAGCTATCCACCGGTGACCCTCAAGTCCAACGACTTGCTCCTCTCTACAGGCTTGCGTGTTACCTGGGGTAAAGGCAAACTCTAGGCATTCTTCCCGCCCTGAATGAATGGTTCGCTCCCCTTGGGAGCTAAGGAGGTAGTTCGCATGGGCTTTCTCGCTTGGATTATCACAGGGCTCATCGCCGGTTGGTTGGCCGGAACAGTGATGAAGGGTGGTGGCTACGGCATTATTGTCGACATCATTCTCGGCTTGCTTGGCGGCGTCGTCGGCGGCTGGATCTTCGGTATGCTCGGCCTCTGGCCCGGCGGTGGAATGATCGGCGGGATTATCGTCGCCTTCATCGGCGCGGTGATTCTGGTCTGGATTACTCGCCTCCTCAAAAAGGCTTAGTTCTTCAATTCGCACAGTTCCCGCCCCGGTGTCCCAAAATGGGACGCCGGGGATTCCGTTGTTTGGCCTGTCCTTCTCCAGCACCAATCCCTCATCCCCGTACCAAAGCAAGCCACCTGTCCCCTGACCCCAAGGGCAGGTTTTTCCACAGGACAGTACCCGAAGCTCAGGCGAAAATCCGGCCCCATTTTGGACCTCTACTAACTATTGTATTCATAGGTGTTTAATGGGTCTTTTGCTGCGATTGCCCGGTACTAGGAAAATCGTTTGCGCCCAATTTTGGTCCTCCTGTACCATTCCCCTTCCACCCCGCCTCCTGTCTAATGGGACAGGTAAGCACACTGGACCGTTTGGTCAGGCAACACCATCTAATGTGCGTAGGTCAGATTCACTCTTGGTAAGCAGTTGGGGTCGTACCGAAAGAAGGGGGCTGGGCAGGATGAGCAAAAAAGACAAGAGTCGTAAATGGATCTGGTATTTCTTGGGGACGATCGCGGCGTTGCAACTCTATTTTGTGCGTGAACTTCTAGCGGCTTTCGCAATCTTCGTTCTCGGCTTTGCCGTCATTGGGGCCTTCATTGGCTCACTGTACTTTGCCCAGAAAACCTGGGAAGCGGGAGTCGCCCGGCTGGCCGCCAGCCAGAATCCTTTGGTTCTTGCCGCGCGGCGCAGCGTCGCGTCGGTCGAAGATTTCGCGCGCCGCCCGATTCGCCGTCCGGGCTCGCAAATCGCTTCGTAAGCAGATCTCCTTTTGTCTACTTGCCAGTGCACACAGATTTGGGATCTGCGCAGTAAGTAACACAGTTCCCGAATCTGTCTAAAGCTAGACTGGGCCAACCGTCCTGAGAGAGCGGTTGGCCCTTTTCCTTTTCCGGTTCAGTCGTCCCGCCTTCCACTAGCGGAGTCCTCCCAGAGTCGCGCGCCACCAATCCAACGTTGTCGTCCCGCATCCGCGCCTAGCCAAAGTTGTCATCCCGAACGAAGCGCCTTCTGCGAAGTGAGGAATCTGCTTTTTCTTTTTCTCTGCCAGCGCACGGACCTTAACAGCGTCGCCCTGAAACCGCCGCCCACCGCTTTCCTTCCCGCCCACAACTCTGCTATCGTGGCCCCGCTCTGGAGGCCTTTATGAAATCCGCCCGCTCGCCATTCGTCCGATTTCTTATATTCACCGCAATTCTTATCGCTCCCATCGGCCGTGCCCAGGAAAAACCCGCCGCCGCTCCGAAAAAGCTCGCCATTCGCGCCGGCCATTTGATTGACGGCAAAAGCGACACGCCCATCGCCAACGCGCTGATCCTTGTCGAAGGCGACAAAATCGTCAGCGTCACTCCGGGCGGCGCCCCTCCCGCCGGCGTTGAGCTCATCGATCTTTCGAAGGCCACTGTCCTTCCCGGCTTCGTGGACGCCCACACTCACGTTCTGCTTCAGGGAGACATCACCCAGGAAGACTACGACGCGCAGCTCCTCAAGCAATCCATTCCGTATCGTGCCATCCTCGCTGCTCGCAATGCACAAATCGCACTCGGCCACGGCTTCACCTGCCTTCGCGACGTCGAAACCGAAGGCGCCATGTTCGCTGACGTGGACTTGAAGAAAGCCATCAACAACGGCGAAATTCCCGGTCCGCACATGCAGGTTTCCACGCGCGCCATGGCTCCCACCGGTGCGTATGGCCCCTACGGCTATTCGTGGGAAATCAGCGTTCCCCAAGGCGTGCAATATGTGGATGGAGTCGCCGAAGCGCGCAAAGCCGTTCGCGAACAGATTTCCCACGGCGCGGACTGGATCAAGTATTACTCCGACCACGGCTACTTCTACGGTCCAGATGGCATCCTGCACAGTCACGTGAATTTCACCGACGAGGAGGCCAAGGAAATTGTGGACGAAACGCACCGCCTGGGGCACAAAGTTGCCGCCCACGCCATCGGCAGTGACGGCATCGCCGCCGCGTTACGTGCCGGCGTGGATTCCATCGAACACGGCGACGGCCTCACGGAAACAGAGATGGAGGAGATGGCGCGCCGTGGCGTCTATTGGGTTCCCACCATCATCGTTGGCGCGTATGTGGCCCCGGGCAGGGCAGGGAATTGGACCAAAATGGTGGACACGGAAAAAGCCGCGTTCCAGCTCGCGTTGAAAAAAGGTGTGAAGATCGTGCTCGGCACCGATGCCGGCGGCTTCGATTGGCGCGAACTCAACGAAGCCAAGGAATTCGAGTACTACGTCAATTACGGCATGACGCCCATGCAGGCCCTGCGCACCGGCACCACCGCCGCCGCCGAACTCCTCGGCTGGTCCGATAAAATGGGCACAATTGAAGCCGGCAAGTGGGCCGACCTTGTCGCCGTCTCTGGCGACCCCCTGAAAGACATCACCGAACTCCAGCGTGTAAAATTCGTAATGAAATCCGGCAGCGTCTTCAAGAACGATCTGCGCTGAGGAACAGTTGCACATCACAATTGCACCTTAGGATTGAGCGTCTAGACCGGCGAGTACAAATGTTTACGGAACGGGTTCGGCGCGTCCGCTGCGATCGATATTCTCGCCACAAAGGTAGGACCTCACTGCGGGATCGTTGAACGCAATATAATCTGCAATCTCAAAGATCTCGTCCCTCAAAACGCTGGTCAGGGCTTCCTCTCTCGCAATCGGCGTTCCAAGGAGTGCCTCGCCATGGTAGAGCGACTCTTCCGGCGCTCTTAACATCATTTCGTAACTGTCAGAAGTCGGGCGGGCTTCAATGTAGACCCATCTTCGTTTGGTTTCATCCGCCCCTTCTCCCCAGCCGCCGAGACTTATGGTCAATCTCGCTGACACTTCCTTATGGCCAGTCATCAGGTTTGCGTAGTAGACGGCATAAGCAAGATTATCCTTCGAAATGTATCCCCAAACCGTCAAAGACTGTTCCCCGCAATGAAGGCAGGTGAACTGCTTGATTTTGGTATTCAGATCTAATTTTAGTCTCGCCATGAAGTAAGGACCGGATGCGCGCAGTTAGTAAAACGCCGCGCCGCCATCCACATTGATTGATTGCCCCACCATCGCGCTCGATAAATCCGAGCACAAAAACAGTGCCGCCTGCGCGATTTCCATCGCCGTCTGCCCACGGCCCTGCAGGATCGAACCCAGGAAGCCTTTCAGCTGATCCTCCGGGCTGACGTTTAGTTTCTTAGCCAGCGTGTTGCCGAGTTCCTTGCTCATTTCTGTTTCCGTCACTGGCCCAGGGCAGATCGCATTCACGCGGACGCCATTCCGCGCCGCTTCTGCCGCCATGTATCGCGTCAGCCCCAGCAAGCCCGCCTTCGCCGCCGCATACGCCGAACCCCACGAAAACGCCGCCTTCGCCGACAAGCTCGAAATATTCAGAATCACGCCCGATTTCCGCGCGTACATCCCCGGCAGCGCCAGCTTGCTCAACAAAAACGCCGCGCGCAAATGCACCGCCAATACCTTGTCGAACTCCTCCATCGGATAATCTTCCACCGGTACCACCGGCCCATAATGCCCGGCATTGTTCACCAGAATATCCACCCGCCCGAAGTGCTCCTCCGCCTCTGTAAACACGCGTGTGCAATCGCCTTCACGAGACAAATCGGCAGCCGCGTATTCCGCTTTGCCGCCGTGCGCAGAAATTTCCTTCGCCACCGCCGCAAGCTGGCTCGATGTCCTTGCCGTCAAAAACACGGTGGCGCCTTCCCGCGCAAACAGCAGCGCCATCGCCCGCCCAATCCCCCGGCCCGAGCCCGTAATCAACGCAACTTTATTTTTCAGCAGCATCAATGCACCCCGCTCGGACAAACCTTGCTTTTCACAGCAGGAAGAAAATCAGCCGGCAGCGGTTCCTCGCCCTTCGAATCAGGCAGAATGTCCCAGGCCGTGAAGACCACGATCAATCCTTCCTTTGGAAAAACCTGCAGATTCTGCCCGCCGAACCCGCGGCACGTCCACACGTACTCCGAGGAGTCCGGCAATTTAGCCAGCCACCATTGGAAGCCATACGTAAACCGTTTTTCATCGGTCTGATAGTAGGGCGTCAACGACTCCTTCACCCATTCGCTCGAAACGATCCGCTGGCCATCCCACACGCCATCCTGCAGATACAAATAACCGATCTTCGCCAGGTCGCTGCCGTTCAAATACAAGCCGCCTTCGGTGTCCACCACTCCCGCATAGGTGCGCTTCCATTCATGCCGCATCCCCAGCGGCGCGAAAAGATATTTCTGGCCGTAAGCATCGATATCCTGCCCCGTTACTTTCTGAAAGATATAAGCCAGGAGTTCCGTCGCGCCGCTGCTGTAGTTCCAGACCTTGCCAGGCTCGGCGGCCATCGGCTTGTCGATCACGTACTGCACCCAGTCGTCGGTCGCTTCCATCAAGCTGGCATCGCTGCGCGGATCGTCGTACGGCACATCGTCCTCATGCCATTCGAGGCCGGGAGTCATGGTCAGAACGTCGCGCAGAGTGATGCGGCGCTTGCGGTCGTCCACATTTTTCACTTTCGATACATCGAAGTATTTCAGTATCGGCGTATCCAGGCCGGACTTGAAATCGCCACGCTGCATCGCGGCGCCGATGATCACCGAAGTCACCGTCTTGCTCACCGATTGCATCGTGTGCATATCGGTGCCCTGATAATAAGGGTGCCACTCCGGATCGAAATAGTTGTAGCGCCCCGTAAGTCGAGCGTTCAGCGGCCCGCGCTCTTTCGCTTCCTTGCCGTAGATCTTCGCGTAGTCGTGCGTATAGGATCGCTCGAAGACCTTCTTGCCGCAGCGGAAGACCGCGAAGCTGTCCATCATTTGCGAATACTTCCCCGAGTTCATTCGCTTGTCCAAGCCAAGCAGAACCTGTTCATCCAGCCCAACGCTCGCAGGGCTGGCCGTAGCCCACCCTTTGGTCGGCCAAAGTGTTTCCTCCGCCGACGGGATCGCTGCCTTGCCGGCGATTAAAATCGCCGTTGAGGCCAGAATAAGTGATCCCGCAAGGGCGCCAAGCACGCCGCGTTTTTTCATGGTGGCTCCGTCCGAGCACGTTATGGCGCGCAACGATTGCTGTCAAGCCGCCCGCAGCATCAATTCTTTGATTTGGCGCTCGCCCCCGGTTTCACGCTAAAATTGTAGGGTTATGATCTCTGTCGAAAATGTCACCATGCGCTTCGGCGCCCGCGTCCTTTTTGAGGACGTCACCACCACGTTTATGGCCGGCCGCCGTTACGCCATCTCCGGCCCCAATGGCGCCGGAAAGTCCACCTTCATGAAGATTCTTACCGGAGAGCTTGACGCCACCAGTGGCAACATCACTCGCCCAAAGAGGGTTGGCATTCTTCGCCAGGACCAGTTTGCCTTCGACAAATTTCGCGTCATTGACACCGTCATCATGGGCAACACCACGCTCTGGAACGCCTTCCAGGAGCGCGAAGGCCTATACGCCAAGCCCCACGACGAACTCACCGACGCCGACGGCATGCGCCTCGGCGAACTCGAAGGCATCGTTGGCGAAGAAAACGGCTACACCGCTGAAGCCGACGCTGGCGTCCTTCTCGACGGCCTGGGCATCGAAGCCGATCTCCACGAACGCAAAATGGGCGAGCTCCAGGGCGGCCAGAAAGTCCGCGTGCTGCTTGCGCAAGCGCTCTTTGGCAATCCGTCCGCGCTGCTGCTCGACGAGCCCACCAACAACCTCGACCTCGATTCCGTCCACTGGCTCAAGGAATATCTTCTCGAATATCATGGCGTGCTGATCGTCATCTCCCACGATCGCCATTTCCTCAACAGCGTCTGCACCCACACTGCCGACATCGACTACCAGACCATCATCATGTATCCCGGCGGCTACGACGACATGGTGGTGGCCAAGACGCAGATCCGTTCGCGCATGGAAGCCGAAAACGCCGTCCGCGAAAAGAAAATCTCCCAGCTCAACGATTTTATCGCCCGCTTTTCCGCCGGCACGCGTTCCGCGCAAGCCACTTCGCGCAAAAAAGAAGTCGAGCGCCTGCAAGTCTCCGAACTTGCCCGCTCCAACATCCAGCGCCCTTATATTCGCTTTCAATTTGAAGTTCCTTCGGGCCGCGCTCCGCTCGAAATCAAGCATCTTTCCAAGTCTTACGACGACCTGAAGGTCATCTCGAATTTTTCCGCTCACGTGACCCGCGGCGAAAAAATTGCCCTCACCGGCCGCAACGGCGCGGGCAAAACCACCATGCTTCGGTCCGTGGTCCGCAACGCCGGGCAATTCATCGGCGACGCGGAGCATCAATTCCAGGTCGATTCCGGCAATGTGGTTTGGGGACACGAAGTCACGATCGGCTATTTCCCGCAGGATTTTGGCTACACGATTGACAAGTCCAAAGGCATCAGCGCCCTCGACTGGCTGTGGCAGTTCAAGCCCCAGGCGCTGCAGGAAGAAATTCGCGGCGTGCTCGGCCAGATGCTTTTCAGCGGCGAAGATGCCCTGAAGCCCACCTCCGGACTCTCGGGTGGAGAGTGCGCGCGCATTATCTTCTGCCGCCTGATGCTTCAGAAGCCGAATTTCCTGGTCTTCGACGAACCGACCAACAACCTCGACCTCGAATCCATCAATGCGCTGAACATCGCACTGCAAAAATTTGAGGGTACGGTGCTTTTTGTCACGCATGACGAAGACGTTCTCGAGGAAGTTGCCACCCGCGTATGGCACTTCAATGCCGGCAAGATCGAAGACTTCAAGGGCACCTACGAAGAATTTCAGGCCCGCGCCCAAACCCCAGTCCCCGCAGCCGCCAAAGCCCGCAAATAGCGCGCCTAGACTAGAGACTGTCATCCCGAACCCGCGAATTTTGCGGGTGAGGGATCTGCTTTTCTCTGGCGCCGCACCCCGCTCCAAAAAACCTCAAACCACGAAGAAAACTCAAGCCGCAAAGAAAAAACCGATTGTCATCCTGAGGGCCGCTTGCCCTGAGTGCCTTTTGCGAAGGGCGTCTTTCGCGGTCCGAAGGATCTCAACGTAATGTCCAACGACAATCCCCGCCATTCAGACTCTTCGTCTTAAAACCCCGTCCTACTGCGGCTTCAACCCCTTCAACAAATGCCCCACCGCCTCATCCGCCTGATAAGGTGTAATCGTCGCCTTATTGTTCAACTCTTTCTGGCTGATCGCGCGGTACGCCAGTTTCCTTGGCTGCCGCAGCGCCAGATCAATCACGAACGTTCCTTCGTGGTAGCGCACATTCTGGAAGGACACTTCGGGCGGTCCCCAGCCCCATCCCGACCAGCAGCCATAAGGCCCACACGCCACTCCGGGATACCCACCGGGATAGACCCGCTGCACCGTGGCCGTCTGCGTCTTCACCGCCACGTGATAGTCCACCCAGAAATCCGCGGTCTCCGGGTCCGGCACCTGCGTCAAGCCCTTCGACTTCAGGCCCTTGGCAATCGCTGCCTTCAGCATGTCGCGGTTCGCTTCCGTGTTCCAGTCTCGATTGCTTTCCAGCCGTTGTTGAGGTTGTTGCGGCTGCGCCGCGGGCGTGATCGTGTCACGCGAAATCACTCTCCGGTTATCTCCAGTGCCGGCAACTTCCGGCGCGTTCAACGGCCGCCAGGCCCACGTCATGCCCTTCTTAATGTGGATGTCCGGATCTCGAAGGATCTCCACATTGTCGTTGCACCCGGAGAGGAATAATCCTCCCGCCAAAACCCCGCTCATCAAAATTGCGCTTGCTTGTCTACCCAGTTCCACTTGACGTACCTCCACATTTCATCTAACACGCGTTCTGGCAAAAAGTTGGATGCGGCGCGGTAGCGCAACTGTCGCTCCGGCGCCTGACAATCGGCGATGCTTCTCTATTTAGGAGGGAAGGCCCCAGTCCACGGGTGGGAATGTCACCGGCCAGAATTTCGGCGCCGGCTGGTCAAATTCAAACGCCACGTTGAAGTCCTCGGTGCCCACTTCTTCCACGCGCACCACGCGGCAGCTCACTTCCGTTCCAGTCTGCGGATTTCTAAGCCGGAAGGATTGCCCCATGTGCAAGTGCGACTTCATAGTCATCAATCCGCCATGCGCGTTCACCACCTGGGTCTTTGCTTCTTCCTGAATCGGCCGCCGCTCTTCGTTCTCCGCCAACACCATCACGGACATGCGCAACAGCACGCGCTCGCTTCTCCGCCGGTTTTGCGCCGCCTGCGTTTCCATCGCCGTTGTTCTGTCTACCTCTATTGGCCAAGCCCGAGTTCCGCCTCAATTGCGCAGCACAATGTAAATGTCATCGCGAACCCGCGTTTTCTGCGGGTGAGGGATCTGCTTTTTCTCGCAGCCGCTTACTACCACAAACCTAGCTGCGTTCCCCATATTCTACGCGCATACCGGCACCACGCGCTGGCCCAATAGACAGATTTTTCGACCCTGCTCTTCCCCTCCACTGACACTACCTATGCACAGAATCGACGACTTTGATATGATGGAATCTTGAAATTTCAGTAGCTTAGGAGCCAGATGTCCGTTCAAACGGCAGCCACCACCAAAACCCTGCTCCGTGTGCGTCCACGCGGATTTTGCGCCGGTGTCGTCCGCGCGGTAGATATCGTTGAACTTGCGCTGGAAGCGTATGGCGCGCCGGTCTACGTGCACCACGAAATCGTGCACAACACTTATGTTGTCGAACAGCTCCGCCGCCGCGGCGCCATCTTCGTAGAAACCATTCAGGAAGTTCCGTCCAATTCCGTCCTGGTTTTCAGCGCCCACGGCGTTCCCCCCACGGTTCGCCAGGAAGCCAAAGACCGCTTGCTGCGTGTGATTGATGCCACCTGCCCGTTGGTCACCAAAGTTCATCTGGAAGCCCTGAAATTCGCCCGGGAAAAGCGCACCATCATCTTGATCGGCCACAAAGACCACCAGGAAATTGTTGGCACCTCTGGCGAAGCTCCGGACCGCACGGTGGTCGTCGATTCCATCGCTGCTGTAGACGCGCTGGTTGTCGAAGAGCCAGACAAGCTCGCGTTTCTCACGCAAACCACTTTGAGCCTTTACGACACCCAGGAAATCGTCGCCCGCCTCCGCCAGCGTTTTCCGAAAATCATCGGCCCGGCCAGTGACGATATCTGTTACGCCACGCAAAACCGCCAGGAAGCCGTTGAACAGGTGGCCAAGGACGTGGATCTGATTCTGGTGGTTGGCTCGCAAAACAGCTCGAACTCCAACCGCCTCGTCGAACTTGCCCGCCGCCTGGAACGCAAAGCCCGGCTGATCGATTCCGCCGCGGACATCGATCCCGCGTGGCTCGAAGGTGTTACCCGCATCGGCCTCACCGCCGGCGCTTCGGCTCCGGAAATTCTTGTCGAGCAGGTCAGCGAACGGCTCGCCGAGTTTGGTTTCAACGACCAGCGCGACCTGGACCTGATCCGTGAGGATGTACGCTTCACGCTTCCTCCGGAGCTGCAGTCCATTGCGCCCGCCCCGCGCCGCTAACCCGGCCGGAGCGTTTCGTTCGCAACTTTCTGGCTTTGCCGGGCAGGGAAATTCCCGGCACAATCCGCTCGTACCCGGCAATTCCGCTGATTCGGCCGTTTAAAAAAGTGGCCTTGCCGCACGGGCGTCTGCTAGAGCCGAGCCCGTTGCAGCAGCCGCTTTATTGGGGCGCCGCAACCGGCCAAGCGATTTCAGCAGCACAAGGAGCGTACCTTGGCGGTTAAAATCGTCCGTCAGCCGAATAAGATTGCCATCATCGGCGCGCCATCCAGCGCCGCCGCGTTCCTCCCAGGAAGTGAAAAGGCCCCCGCTGCTCTTCGCGCCGCCGGGCTTGTCGAACGCCTGCAATCCATTGGCTATGAAGTCACCGACCTTGGCGATTGCGCGCCGCGGCTGTTTGCCGACGACGATGAGCACAAGCGCTCCCGCAACGTTTCCGAAATCATCGCTTCTCTGAACGACCTGAAGCCCCGCGCGGAATTGGCTTTCAAATCCGGCGCCCTTTTGCTGGTTCTCGGCGGCGATTGCACGCAAATCTTTGCGGTCCTTACCGCCTCCCGCCGATATTACAAGCACAGCAATCTGATCTGGTTCGACCGCGATGCAGATCTGAATACGCCGGCCACTACGCCCTCCGGCCGCCTCGATGGCATGGTCCTTGCCAGCATCTTCGGCAAAGGCTCTCCCGAACTGGTGCGTTTTTGGGGAGAACCGCCGCTGGTGCGCGAGCCGGACACCTTGATCTACGGCCTCGTTCGCGTCGATCCCGCCGAACGGGATTTTATGATCCGTTCGCCGCTGCGCCACGTTTACGCCGCGGACATTCAATTGAAGGGCGCGGAAAAATCCGCCCAGGATGCCTTGGCGCATCTCCACGCGGACTCCCGCGAATTCATGGTGCATCTGGATCTGGATGTTATCGCCCAGGAAGACTTTCCCGCCGTCAACGTTCCAGACTCCGGCGGCCTTTCGTTAGACGAAGTCCGCGTCTCCCTTGCCGAATTCGCGAAGCAGAAAAACCTGCTCGGCTTCGATCTTTCGCAATTCAATCCAGACAAAGATCCCGGCGGCGAATCAGCCAAAAAATTGATTGACCTCCTCGCCGACGTTCTTTCTGCGCGCCTAGCCGCGCTCGCGCCTCCTGCTGCTGCGGCCCCGGCTCCGGAAGACGCGAACTCCGCACCTGCCTGAGCTACGCGGAGAGTTGCTTGCTCGTGGAATGTTCGGCGTCCATGCACTCGCCTTCGTCGTCAAATTCGGTTGCGAATTTGCACATCGCGCAGCTTTTCGCGTGCCGCTCCAAGCGGTTGTATGCCCGCGCATACTCCGCCTGTAATCTCTGCAATTCGTCGCCGGTTCTTTTTCCCTCCAGCCCGAATCGCGCGATTTGTTCCCGGCGATTCTTCCACGCAAAAAGCGCGTCCTTGGATTCGTTCAGCAATCTCTCATAGTCGGAACAAGCGGCGGTGCGTACCACAATTCCCTCATTCATCTCACCCTCCCTGTGTTGCGACCTGGGCAAGACTTAAGTGCATGCGCCGTGCCATGCAACTAACTCGCTGAAATCACGCCAGCTGTGAAGAAATCCCACCACCGTTCCAGTACCCAAGAAAGTCCATCCTTGATGGCGCTCTGGTAATTCTTACCCGTTTAGCTGTCGCAAAAATCCTTTTCTCACCTACAGTCTTTCCATCAGAAATCTGGCGATAGCTGATCCATATCCGCGCCCCTTCGTTACCTCTTTACTTCCTTACCTCATTACTTCTCGCTGGATGACAACCCGCCTGGCTTCCGCTACCTTACTCATTCCACGAATACCCCTTACAACCGTCTCGCCGGTCACAGCGTGGAGCGCCTCGCCGCTCTGAGTGACGGCATTTTCGCCGTCGCCATGACCCTTCTCGCCATCGACCTCCGCCTGCCCGCCGCCGAAATCATCCATAGCGATCGCGACCTCTTTCACGCGCTGCTCGGCTTTGCTCCCAATGTCCTCGTCTATTTCATGAGCTTTCTCACCCTCGGCATTTTCTGGGTCGGCCAGCAGGCGCAGCTGAATCATTTGAAACGTTCGAACGTACGCCTCACCTGGATCCATCTGCTTTTTCTTTTTGCCGTCACCCTGCTTCCCATCTCCACCAAATTCCTCGCCGAATTTCTGAATTACCGCACCGCACTTCTCGCTTACTGGTTCAACATTCTCATCTTCGGCGCCGTGCTCTATCTCAGTTGGGGCTACGCCACGCGCAATGCCCTGATCAAAGACGATCTGCCCCGCGAAATTCCCGCCGCCATCTGCCGCCGCATACTGATCGCCCAGGCGCTCTACGCCCTCGCTGCCGCTTTGTGTTTCTTCAACACGCGCCTCAGCATCGCCCTCATCGTTCTCCTTCAGCTGAACTACGTCGTCGCCCCCGGTTTCCGCGAAACCCGCGCCGAAGAATCCGCCGATTCCTAAAGGTGACCCGTGACGGAAACCAGAACCATTCCCATCGCTCCAGACCAACTCCTCCTTGTCGCGGACATGGCCGGCACGCTCCTCTTCGCCGTCGAGGGCGCCACCGCCGCGATCCGCGGCAATCTCGATCTGCTTGGTCTGATGGTGCTGGCCTTCGCCGTTGCGCTCGGTGGCGGAATCATTCGCGACCTCTTGATTGGCGCCGCGCCTCCCGCCGCTTTTCGCGACTGGCGCTATGGCGCAATCGCTTTCGCGGGTGCGTTCTTAACATTTTTCCATCATGCCGTGGAGGGATTTTCTTCCACCACGCTGATGGTCATGGACGCCGCGGGCCTCTCGCTCTTCGCCATGGCCGGCACCCGCAAAGCGCTCCTCTATAATCTGCATCCCTTCATCGCCATTCTTCTCGGAGCCATCACCGGCGTCGGTGGCGGCATCATTCGCGATATTTTCCTCGCGCAAATTCCCAACGTCCTTCGCGCAGACGTCTACGCCACCGCGGCGCTCGCCGGCTCCGCCGTCATGGTAGCCGCCTTACGACTGCGTACCTCGCCGCTCCTCTCCGCCATCATCGGCGGCCTGGTCTGCTTTCTCCTCCGCGTAATCTCCGTCTGGCAACACTGGAACCTCCCCCGCGTCAACCAACCCTAATCTCCCGCTCCGGCACCAACGAGCCCCTCTCCCCTTTGTAGGGGATGGGCTCGCCCATCCCTCTTCGATTGCCCGCCATCGCGCCGTAACCCGTGACCCGAGTCCCGCCTCCAAACTGTACTGGCCGACCTTCAGGTCGGCTCCGAATCTTCTCTCCGCTTCCCATCTCCCCGAACCCTCGTCCCCCCATGCTATGATTCGCCCGCCGTTTATCCTGCTCATAAATCTCAAGGGGGTCCTTCTCGAATGCTTCGCACACGCACGCTCTTTTTCTTTGCCCTCTCTTTTCTTTTTATAAATGTTCTTGCCGCCCAACCCAGAAAAGTCATCATTGATACCGACCCTGGCACGGACGACGCCATGGCCATCATGCTCGCCCTGAATTCTCCGGAATTCGACGTCCGCGCCCTCACCGTCGTCCCCGGAAATGTCACTGCCGCCCAAGGCCTCGAAAACGCCATGAAGCTCGTCTCGCTCGCGAACCGTTGCGACGTTGCAGTCGCCGCCGGCGCGCAGCATCCTCTTTTCCAAAAGCTGGTCACCGCGGAGTTCTGGCACGGCAAGAACGGCTTGGGCAACGTCGATCTTCCCGCCAGCAAATGCAAACTCGATCCGCGCTGGGCTCCCGACCTGATCATCGAAATGGTTCACGCCAGTCCGCACGAAATCACTTTGATCCCCATCGGGCCGCTCACCAATATCGCCCTGGCACTGGAAAAAGATCCCTCCATCGCTCCGCTCGTCAAGGAAGTGGTCATCATGGGCGGCGGCATCACCGGAGGAAATTCGAACGGCGCCGCGGAGTTCAATATTTATGACGACCCGGAAGCGGCCCAGGTGGTCTTTCAAGCCGGATGGCCGCTCACCATGGTCGGCCTCGACGTCTGCAATAAAACTCGGCTCACCCGCAAGCACATGGAGGCCCTTGCCAAAAGCACCGGCCCCATCAGCTCCTTCGTCTATAAACTCGCGGACTACCTCGTGACCCTCAACGAAAAAAATGGTGAGGCCGGCACGCCTATGTTCGACCCGCTCGCGGTTGGTGTCGCGCTTGACCCAACGCTCGTCCACACGGAGTTCCTGCACGTGGATGTCGAAACGCGCGGTCAATATACTCGTGGTGAAACCGTCGCCAATCGCCAGGGATTCGTGGACAAGGAGACCTGGTATCACTTCCCCAACGGCGGCGACCATTACGTCGTGGACGGCATTGAAAAAGTCGCGCCCAACGTCAAAGTCGCCACAGAGGTCAACAGCGAGAAATTCGTCGCCATGTTCCTCTCCCGCATCCAAGGAAAATAATTCTCCCGTATTCCCTCTCGAGTTTCTCCTTCGGACTTGGGTGCCGCACCCTTGGTTTTCAAGGGTGCGGTTTTTGACGTTTCCGGCACCGGAAGTTTCCTGTCGCTGGGTGCCGCACTCTTGCTGTTCAAGGGTGCGCGCCCTTTCCCCTCGCCGAATTCTGGAGGGCGGTTTTTGACGTTTTCGTCTCTCGTTGCCTTTGTATAATGCCCTGCACCCATGACGCCCAGCTCCACCGCCAATCCTGCATCGCAAAATCCGGAATCCGCCCTCACCGAATTCGACGCGGGCTATTACGGCTGGCGCGTCGTCCTGGCCGCCTGCCTTGGCGTGATGGCCGGCTTCGGCTCGCTCTTCGTCTATACCTTCACCGTCTTCGTCAAACCGCTCGGCGCCGCGTTCGGCTGGGGCCGTGAAGTCGTCTCGCTCGGCTTCGGTCTCGCCGCCATCACGCTCGGCCTCGTCTCTCCGCTTCTCGGCCGTTGGCTCGACCGCTTCGGCCCGCGCCGCATCATCCTCCCGTGCATGGCCGTTTACATCTGCGCCATCGCCTCGCTTGCGCTGCTGCGCCCAGCCATATGGCAGTTCTACGCAACATGTATCGTTCTCGGCCTTGTCGGCAATGGCGCCGCGCATCTTGCCTATTCCCGCTCCATCTCCACCTGGTTCCAGCGCCGTCTGGGTACCGCCCTAGCCTTCGTGATGGTCGGCGCGGGCCTGGGCGCAATGATTCTGCCCGTGCTCGCGCAAGCCATCATCACCCGCTCGGGATGGCGCGCCGCGTACCTTGCTCTTGGAGCCCTTGCACTGTTGCTTGGTTTGCCGCTCAGTTGGCGCTACGTTCGAGATCGTGGCAGTGCGCGGCCGAACGCTGCTCCCGTCGAGCATCCCGGCCAGCCTTGGCAGCAGGGACTACGCTCTTATGCATTCTGGATTATCGTTGCCGTACTGTTCGTCAGCTCGATAAGCATGAACGGCGCGATCACTCATCTTTCCGCGCTGCTCACGGATCGCGGCATCACGCCCGCTAATGCCGCCGCCTGCGCCGCCGTGCTGGGCGGCTCGAGCCTGCTTGGCAGGATTGGCGTCGGCTGGCTTCTCGACCGGTTCTTCGGCGCGCGCGTGGCGTTTGTCATCAACCTGGTCACCGCCGCTGGCATTTTTCTGCTCGCGCGTGCCGCCGGTTTTCCCGCCGGATGCTTCGCCGCCGCATTGATCGGCGTCGGCGCTGGCGGCGAGGCGGCCATCACGCCGTATTTGCTCACCCGTTATTTCGGCTTGCGTGCTTTCTCCACGCTCTACGGTCTCACCTGGACTTTTTACGCCGCCGCCGGAGCCATTGGCCCCGTCATTCTCGGTCGCGCGTTCGATTCCACCGGCTCCTACTCTTCGTTGCTGACCCTGCTCGCCGCCGCACTATCCCTGGCCGCCGTCATGAATCTGCTCCTGCCAAAGTATCCAGCCCCCCCAGCCGCCGAACCCTCCTGATCAACAGCGCGAATTTGGGTGCCGCACCCTTGCTTTTCAAGGGTGCTCGCCCTTTGCGTCCGCCGAACTCTGGAGGGCGGGTTTTGACTTTCTTAGCAAACTCATCGAAACCCCCGCGCGCCGGCCCAGAGCTATAAAAAACGTTTCAAGCTACTCCGTCCGCGCACGTGATAACTCAATTGACAACTTATTTGGCAAGATCATTGACAACTCTGCGGTCAAGACCCAAACTCCAGTTCATGAAAATATTCGGTTTTTTTCTTTTGGTTTCCTTCGCACTTCCTGCAATAAGCAGCGCACAAGGAGTACCCGTTTTCGTGATCACCCCTGGAGTGAGCTCCATGACGTTTGACGTGGAAGCCTCCGTGGCGATCAAGGGAAAGTTCGACAAGTGGGATGCCTCCGTCACATTCACTTCGCCTGAGCTTTCGAGCGCCGTGCTGGACATCAAAATTCAGGCCGGCACTGTGGATACCGGTAGCGGTGCAAAAAACGGAAAGTTGAAGAGCAAAGATTTCTTCGATGTGCAGAACAATCCGTTGATCACCTTCCACTCCACCAAGGTGGAACAGGCCGGCCCCGATACCGTCGTGTTCGACGGCGACTTCACGATTCGCGGCGTCACCAAACAAGAAAAGCTGACCTTCCTCATCTCCGGCAGGGGAACAAGTACCGGCACAATCAAAGGCACCATGGCCTTCGACCGCAAGCAGTACGGCATGAACAGCAACATTCCCTTCATCAAAATCGCCGACCGCGTCGAAGTCACTGTCGACTTGACCGGCAAGCGCGTCAGCGGCCCCCCGGTAGTCTTCAAGCAATAGCCTACCTGCGGCCGCCTTCCGCTGCGCCGGCATAGGGAGCGCCACTCTCCAGAGTGGCCAGCACTTTTCCGCTCTTCCTCTCCGCATTCCCCGATGTAGCGCTGATCTTTTAAGTCAGCCCGCTTATCTGTAGTAGAATCGCGAAATCATCTTGATCGGAGCCCACCAATGACCGCAGCAAATCAATTTCACCGCAATGCCTTCGTTCGGATCAGCAGAAACCTCACGAAGCTCACCATCCTCACGCTCGCCATCACACTTCCTGCGATCGCCCAGAGTCCTGAAATTGAGCAAAAGCTCGCCGCCGTCAAACAGGCCGCCGCGGAAAACAAGCAGAAGATCCGCCAGTATCAGTGGATTGAAACCACCCAACTCACCTTGAAGGGCGACGCCAAGCCCCCGACGAAAAACAGTTGCCTCTATGGCCCCGACGGAAAAGTGCAAAAGACCATGATCGGCGCGCCTCCGCCGCCGCCCAGCGGCGGCCGGATGAAGCAAAAAGTGATCGCCAAGAAAAAAGCCGAAATGAAGGATTACATGCAGGATGTAAAAGCGGTCCTTGCCATGTACATTCCCCCCGACCCCCAGAAAATGCAGGCGGATTACCAGGCCGGCAAAGTCTCCTTGAACCCCGTTCCCGGCGCAGTGAATTTAATCTTCACGGACTATGCCCAGCCCGGCGACAAAATGACCCTCACCTTCAACACCGCCACCAAGAAAATCTCCGCCCTGAAAATCGACACCTACATGGGCGAAGAAAAAGATGTTGTCACCTTGCAGGTCCAGATGGCCACCCTTGCCGACGGCACCAGCTACGAATCCCAATCCGTCCTCAACGCCACCGCCAAACAGCTAGTAGTAACCACCATCAACTCGGACTACCAAAAAGTCGCCGCCAACTAGCCATCGCCTTCGATCCCGCCCCTCCAGGAGCGCCACTCTCCAGAGTGGCCAGCGCTCTCCCACCCTTATGTACTGGCCGAACTTCAGAGTCCGTGTGAGGACTCTGTTTTTTATTTTTGTGGCGGGCGTGGTGCTGGGAAAAGACGGATTCTGCTTTGCAGGGCGCGGGGTGAGGATTGCTTTGCGCCGCGCAATGGCTAGCTACTGCGCCAGATGCGGGTAAGGTTGTAGGCGATGCTCGCCAGGGTCCACTCCACTTTGACTTTTTCGAGGCCCTTCATCCGAAAGCGCCGCATTCCTCGTTGTTCTTTTAGCACTCCGTTCACTGGTTCCACGATTGCCTTGCGTCGTGCATAGACTGCCCGGCCTGCCGGGTCGCGTAGCTTCCGTCGCATGCGTTGATGCGCCGGGTGCCTTGCAGGATGATGCAGTCGACCGCCGCGATTCAGCACCCGCGCCATATTGTTGTCCGGCACATAGCCGTCGATGCTCCGTTCTTCCAATGCTTCCAGGTTGGCGTGCGAGAAAAATCCGCTGTCGGCGCTCACTCGCTGCGGACATTCGCCGCATCGTCGTTGCACCTGATCGATCATCGGCAGCAGCGCTTCATTGTCGTTGGTCTCCTGACTCACCCGCTGCGCGACGATCAAATGATCCCCGCTCACCGCCAGCGTCCCGGTATAACCCAGCACGAATCCACCGCGCTCCCGCAAAAACCGGCTGTCCGGATCGCTCCGCGAAATCTTCGGCATCCCGCTTTTCTGCAGGCGTTGCAGCCGCACGGGTATTTCTCCCAACTGCCGCTCCAGCTCGCTAAGCGCTTCCCGACTTACCTGCACCCCGGCTCCTTCGTTCGGATCCTCCCCGTCACACTGCTTCTGCCAGCGGCGAATCTCCCGCCGCAAGCGTGCCCGTTCGTCACGCAGCGCCTGCTCGCTGTCGATTCGGTTCCGCGAAGCGTTTCCGGCAATGCGCGTCGAATCGATGGCCACATGCCCCAGTCGCGCCAGCCCGCTGGCTCGCGCCAACTCCACTACCTGCGTGAATAAATCGTTCAGCCCGCACCCGTGGCGGCGGCGAAATGCATTCAGCGTCCAATGATCCGGCGTCGCCCCACCCGCTAAATAACGAAACGCCAAATCCTCGCGGATGCGCTGCTCCAGCCGCCGCGAACTGGTCACCCCCAACGCATAGGCATACAGCCACACCGACGCCAGCATCTCCGGCGCGTAGGCCGGCCCGCCCTCGCTCCCATAGTCCTCGCGAAAACGGTCCAGGTTCATCCTGGCCATCACGCGCCTCAGAAAAAAACACAAATGCCCTTCGCCCAGCACATCCCGTACACTCGGCGGCAACAGATACGCCTGATCCGGGTGGTATTCCAAAAATTTGCTCATCGCCCCTCGCCTCCCCCGCAGTATAAATTACCAGTCAAGACGAGTTCTCACACGGACTCTGAAGGTCGGCCAGTACACACTCCAAGCGGCCTCCGATCGAGTGGAGTTTTTCCACCGTTCCAGACGCACGCGGATCGCGGAGCACAGGTCACAGGCCACGGATCACTCTGCACCGGTCGCTGGCAACTGGTCGCTGGACACAGGCCACGGATCACGGAAGACGGGCCACGACCCACGGCCCTCCCCCCAAATCCCGCATGTATCCAATTGGAAATTTCGATGCTTCCATTTCCACGGTTTCCCGCCCACAACCGTAAAATGGAAGTACTCGCCCATCACCACCAAACCAGTTGGCGAGCCCAAGACGGGAGCCTCATGAAGTCGCCGTTGCAGGTTATGAAATTTGGCGGAACGTCGGTCGGCGACGCTTCCTGCATCTCTCGCGCCGCGCAGATCATTGCCGCCGGTGCGCGCGCCGGCAAATGCGTCGCGGTAGTCTCCGCGATGAGCGGCGTCACCAACCGCCTGATCGAAGCCGCAAAGCTCGCGCAATCCGGCAATGCCCGCGCCGCGCTGGCCATCCTCGATGAACTTGCCGCCAAGCACGAATCCACCTTGGCCGCCGTCGTGAAAAACGAAGCCGAACGCGGCAAAGTCAGCCTGCGCATCCAACAGGTCTTAACCGACGGCCGACGTTTTTGCGAAGGCGCCGCTCTTCTCCGCGAACTTTCGCCGCGCACGCTGGATACTATTTCCAGCCTCGGCGAACGCCTCTCCGCTCCCCTGGTCGCCGCGGCCGTGAAAGAGCTCAGCCTGGCCAGCGAATCCGTGGAAGCCAGCGAACTGATCATCACCGATGAATTTCACGGCGGCGCCGATCCCTTGATGAAAGAAACCCGCGCGAAATCCCATGCGCGCATCTATCCGCTGCTGGAACAGGGCATCGTTCCCATCGTCACTGGATTTATCGGATCCACCGTGGAGGGCGAACTAACCACGCTCGGCCGCGGCGGCTCCGATTATTCCGCCACCATTCTTGGCGCGGCGCTGGACGCCACCGAAGTGATTATCTGGACCGATGTCGACGGTGTGCTCACCGCCGATCCCCGCCTGATCAGCGAAGCGCGCACGATTCCGAACATCACCTATCGCGAAGCCGCCGAACTTGCCTTCTTCGGCGCAAAAGTTCTCCATCCGAAAACGCTTAAGCCCGTGGTGGAAGCCGCCATTCCCGTCTGGATTCGCAACAGTTTTGCGCCGGAAAAACGCGGAACGGAAATCACTCCCAAGGGCGGGCAGAATGGCGGCGTGAAAGCGCTCACCGCGATTCGCGACGTCACCATGATCAGCCTCGGCGGACCCGGCATTGTCGGCCTGCCCGACGTCGTCGGCCGCACATTTTCCACCATCGCGGAAATGCGCGCCAACGTCCTGCTGATTTCGCAGTCCTCTTCGCAGAACGATATCTGCTTCATCATCCCGTCCGCCGATGCGGAGCGCACCATCGAAGCCCTGCGCAAGGAGTTCGCGCAAGACCTGAAGCACGAAAAGGTGGAACACATCAACGTGGATCCGAACATCGCCATCGTCGCCGTCGTCGGTGAAAACATGCGCGGCACTCCGGGCGTGGCGGGCCGCACCTTTCAAGCCATGGGCAAGGAAAACGTCAACATCATCGCCATCGCCCAGGGCTCCTCGGAATCCAACATTTCCTTTGTGATTGAAGAAAGCGAAGTGAAGAGAGCATTACTGGCCGCCCACCGGGAATTTGGACTGCATCTGACGAAGAACGAAAGTTGAGGATTCTAAGTTGTAAGTCTTGAATTCAGTTCAGGAGTTCAAAAGTTCAGCAGTCGAAAGTTAAAAACTCGAAGCCATTAGCGGTAGGCTCAAATCCTGCTCCTCACCCGCGTCCTTCCAGCCGCTTCTGCTGATACCTCACCAGCCCCAGCCAGGAAAGCTGCAACGCCCCATTGAAAACGTAAAGCGAAAGTTCCTCCGGCTTCAGAAACTCCGCGGCCTCCGCGGCAACCCCGCGCGCAAAATCGCGCACCGCATCATTCTGGTCGTTCCCACGCGCCAGTATTTCTCCGCACAACTTCGCCCATCGAATTAACCGCGCACGGTACGCTCCCAAATGCCGTTCCACGTGATCCGAAAACCCAAAGTGTGTCAGGAACATGCGCCGCGGGTGCAACTTCTCGATGGCATCCAAAGATGTCGCCCGCAGCTCCAGTGAAATGTCCGGTGGCGGAGTTGCTGGCAGCACGAACCGGTTCCCCTCGATGCAAATGCCAGCGGTGTCGCCCACAAACGCCACCCGCTCGGTCGGGTCATAATAGGTTACGTGGTGCGAAGCATGCCCCGGCGTATAAAGGACACGCATCTCCCGCTCCCCCAGAAGGATGGTCTCGTCACCTTCTAGGATGTAGAGGTTGCCTTCCGGAACCGGCAGGAAGTCGCCAAATAGAGGCTGCATCTCCTGGCCGTAGAGCCTTTCCGCGCTGGCTAGAAGCTTTGCCGGATCAACCATATGCGGCGCTCCCCGCCGGTGTACGTAAACCCGCAGCGCGGGATTTTCTCGGACCAGAGAGCCAGTAGCCCCCGCATGATCCAGGTGAATGTGCGTCAGCAGGATGGCGTTCAAGTCCGCCACACGCAGACGGTGAACAGCAAGTTGTTCCCGCAGTGTCTCAATCGTTGAGCCGGGGCCGGGATCCACCAGGCCCGCAAAATTCTCGGAGCGAATCAGCGCGCTGGCGATGCATTGTGGTTTGCCGGTCCAGTGAAGATCGAGCGGGGCAATGGCGGCCATAGGGCCATCAGTGTAACGCAAGCTAAGTGAGGGCGGGAGGGTCCTGGAACTCGGCTGGCCCGGCCAACCCGGTGTGCCTGCACGAAGTACTTGCAGAATGATGAAGTTATGGAATATGCTTTCACCCGCAAGAAACTTGTTTCAATTCCGCCAACTGTTTCAACTTCGAGCAGGCATGGTGTGAAACCGCCCCTAATCAAATTAGGAAGCAAGTGTTTGCTGCGTGCCTTCCTGCGTCGCCGTCCAGCGCAGCAGTTGCAATCAATAAAAGGCCGACGCGAGGAACCGATGAGTTTTTCTGTTTCGATTATGGAGGAAACAATGCGTAATTGGTGTGCAGTCGTGGCCTTGGGAGCTGTACTCGCCCTTCCACTCAGCGCTCAGCAGAAAGATGCGAGCGCAACAAACAGCAACAGCACGACGGAGTCAACCAACGCAGTACCGGCCCACGATTTCAGTATCGCTCCCGCGTCGCCAACTCTTTTTGCGATGCCGGCGCCCGCGGCAATGCCCGCGGACGCGATGTCGGATTGGAACAACAATCCTTGGAATCGCCATGCGTGGGGATTGTTGACACCGAGATTTGAAGTTGCGGGCATGTTCAGCTACGTCAACTTCTGCCCGTGCTCATTCAAGAATTTCAATGAGCTCGGAGCAACGGGTTCTTTCGCTTACAACGTCAACAAGTGGCTGGGTATCGTTGGCGAAGTTGGCGGCTATACCTTTAATCGTCAGTATTACGTTCTGAATCCTGACAACAGCTATACGCAAGCAACCATCTACGGGAACATGCAGACCTATCTGTTTGGTCCGCGCTTGAACCTGCGCCGCTTCGATCACTTCGTGCCCTTCGCCGAAGTGCTCTTTGGCGCGGCACGCGGCAGTCAGCAGATGACCGGCGACAGCTCCCAGACGGCCTTTGCGCTGGCGGTTGGCGGCGGTGTGGACGTGGTGCTGACCAAGTACGTCGCCTGGCGCTTCTTTCAGGCCGACTACCTGATGACCAATTTTTCGGGTTCGCTGTTGAGCCCCGACGGCCGCCAGAACAATTTCCGTATCGGCACGGGCGTGGTGTTGCGCTGGGCGTATCCGCCGGCGCCGCCGAAGCCGAACCGTCCGCCAGTTGCGGCTTGCACCGTGGATCCGACCTCCGTCTACGAAGGTTCGACGTCCCCCGTGGCTTTCCACGTGAACGCCAGCGACCCGGACAACGACACGCTGACCTACACCTACACGGCAACCGGCGGCACGGTGGATGGCACCGGCCCGGATGTCCGCTGGAGCCCTTCGGGCCTGGCGATTGGCAGCTATACGATCAACGCCAAGGTGGATGACGGCCGTGGCGGATCTGCAACTTGCGCGGCTGATGTTGCCGTTGCCAAGCGGCCGAACCAGCCTCCCGTGATCTCCTGCGCTCCCGAACGCAACCCGATTCTTGCGGGCGAGCGCGTGAAGATCAATTCGACGGCCAGCGATCCGGACAACGATCCGTTGACCTACAGCTACTCGGCGACGGGCGGCCAGGTTTCCGGCAGCGGTCCTTCGGCTGACTTCGATTCCACCGGCCTCTCGGCTGGCAGCTACACCGTCACCTGCACGGCAGACGACGGGCGTGGCGGCCGCACCAGCGCGACCACGAACGTGGACGTGCAGCAGCCGGCTCCGCCGCCGCAGGCCTCCAAGGTCGGCGATTGCGGTTACACCAAGGTCGGTGCGGGCCGCTTTGACAACGCTTGCAAGCGCGTGGGCGACGACGTTGCCCTGCGCCTGAAGAGCGAACCCAACGCCAAACTGGTGATCGTCGGCTACGCCGATCCCAAGGAACCCAAACCGGACAAACTGGCGCAGACCCGCGCGGACGGCGCAAAGAAGTACCTCGGCGAAAAGGGAATTGATGCTTCGCGCATCACCACCCGCGTCGGCACGGCGTCCACCGATAAGAGCGCAGCGAAGGACAACCGCAGGGTTGACTTCATCTTCGTTCCAGAGGGCGCAACCTACTAAACCTCTTTCCTCGGCGCGGGTGGTTCGCCGCCCGCATCGAGCGGAAATCAGGCAACTCGTAATCGGGCTCTCCGAATTCAGCTTCGGGGAGCCCGGTTTTTTTGCCGCGTGAAGTTCATTCTGTGAAAAAGGAGCCGTAGCGTTCGCGTGAAAACCGCCACCCTCAGCCTGCTGCTGCTTTTGGGCACGCTGCCGCTCTCCGCGCAGACCTGGCAGCGGCTGGGTCCGGAAGGTGGCATGGTGATCTCGTTGGCCGCGGACCTGTCGGGCACGCTCTACCTGGGCGCGAGCGACGGCCATATTTTTTCGAGTGAAGATCGCGGCGCGCGCTGGGAACTCCGCGGGCGCGTGGGGCAGCGAACAGACGGGGTAATCGCGCAACTGGCCGCGGACCCGCAAGAACCGCACCGGCTGTTTGCGGCGGTATGGTTTCGCGAAGTGGGCGCGGGCGGGGGAGTTTTTCGCAGCGACGACGGCGGTGCAATCTGGCAGTCGGCGGGGCTGCAAGGCGAGGCGGTGCGGGCGCTGGAGTTTGCACCTTCCGATCCGGCTCTGCTGGTGGCGGGGACGCGCAGCGGCGTGTTCCGCTCGCTTGATTCTGGCCGCACGTGGGAGCGGATCTCTCCTGCGGATAATCCAGAACTACGCAATGTGGACTCCGTAGCCGTGGATCCGACGGATTCGCAAATCATTTATGCCGGCACCTATCACCTGCCGTGGAAAACTACCGATGGCGGAAAAACGTGGAAATCCATTGCCGCCGGGCTGATTGACGATTCGGATATCATGAGCATGCGCGTGGACGCCGCGAATCCGGCGCGTATCTATATCAGCGCCTGCTCGGGAATTTACCGCAGCGAAGACCGCGGCGAGGTGTGGACGAAGCTGCAGGGCATTCCCTACGCCGCCCGCCGCACGCAGGCCATCGTGCAGGACCCGCAAAGCCCTCATGTCCTCTATGCCGCCACCACCGAGGGGTTGTGGGTGACGCGAGACGCCGGGGAAAATTGGGAGCGCACGACGCCGAAAGAATGGGTGGTGAACGGCGTGGCGGTGCTTCCCCCAAAGGGGACCAACGTGGGCCGCGTGCTGATTGGAACCGAGGCGCAAGGCGTGTTGGCCAGCGTGGATGCCGGAAAAACCTTCGTTGCCGCGAATCACGGATTCACTCATCCGGTGGCCAAGCAGCTTGCGGGCGACCCGCGCGATGCCGCGCACCTGCTGCTGTTGCTGGAGCGCAATTGCGGAGAACTGCTGGAAAGCCGCGACGCCGGAAAAAACTGGAACGCATTACCGGCTGGGGCCGGTCCACGCGCGCAAGAAAAAGAATGGAGCACGGAGCGCATCGTTCGCTTGCAGGGAACTCCATGGGGCTGGATGGCGGAACTCACGGGCGGGACGTTGTGGAACTATTCCGAAGAAGCCGCAATTTGGAAGCGCTGGAATCCGGGGTTTCCCGCGCCGGCCAGGCCGCAAAAAAAAGGATCGCCAGTTACACAAAGGGCGCGGAGCGCGGCCTCCGGTTCTCGCGGCCCGCTTGCGTTTTCACAGGACGACGCCTACCTGCCCTTCCAGAAAGGATTAGTGCGTTGCAATCACCTAGGGAAGTGCCAGTCACTCCCTGCCTTTTCCCGGGCCGCGAATGTTTCCGCTACATGGATTGCCTTAGATGGGCAGACTCTTGCCCTGGCCAGCGAAGGCAAGCTGGGCATTTCGCGCGATGCCGGAAAAACCGCCGTTTGGCGTGACCTTCCCGCCGGTGTTCGCGGAGCGAGATCCATCCTCTGGAAGCGCACGGAAAGTTCCGCGCTGTTTGTGGGAACGGACCGTGGGCTCTATTTTTCGCGCGATGCGGGGGAGCACTGGGCGCTCTCCCAAGGCGGCTTGCCCGCGGCGGTGATCGAGGGAGTGCTGCGCGCCAGCGATCGCTACCTGGTCACGCTTGTGGAAGGCGGCGTGTACTCCTCCCCGGACGGAACGGGTAGCTGGACGCGCTTGGATATGGACGCCGAACGCAGCCGGATGAATGGTGCCGCCGAAACGAGGCCCGGCGTATTCGTTTTCGGCTCGCAGAGCGAAGGAGCACTGCTCCTGGAAAGCCACACAGGACCCTGATAAGAGGTACGAAAGGTAACGTTCCGAGCGGAACAGAGCGCGGCAGAAGGAAGCAGGCTGCAATTCACCGTGAAACACCCCTATTCCAATTTGATACATCTTCTTAAAAAGTCACCATTAGATAATTACGAACTTGATAATAGTACCATTCTGAACTAAAAGCTAGGTGAAGTTCCCGGAATGGGAATAGGTCCAGCCCTTTTCTTCCTTCTTTTGTGAGCCCGGGGGCGATGCCCGTTTCCAGAGAAGAGGCGAGATGGCGGAGATGCATATAGGACGCCCTGCGGGCGTGGAGCTGCAAAAACCGGTGGGCGTGTTCGGGATCGGGGAAGAAGAACGTGCGGCGCAGGGACTGCCTCCCGTGCATCTTCTGGTCGTGGATGACGACGAGCACGTTCGCACCGTGTGCCGCAGCATCGCGGAGGAAGCGGGAATGAAGGTGTTTGATGTAAGCACCGCGGAAGAGGCGCTGGAAATTCTGGAGCTTTCCGCGGTGGACATTCTTCTGACGGATTTACGGCTGCCGGGAACGAGCGGCCTGGATTTGTTGAACCGCGTGACACGGCTTTTTCCGGATATGGCCGTGGTGATGCTGACGCAGTATGGCTCCATTGATTCCGCGGTGCAGGCCACGCGAATGGGCGCTGCCAATTACTTGACCAAGCCGTTTCGCATCGAGGAGCTTCGCGCGCGACTGGAGCAAGTGGTGCACGCGGTGGAATTGAAGCGCGAGAACCGCATGTTGCGGGAACAGGTGCGCGCGCGGCCCGGGTTTGGCGGGCTGATCGGGATGTCACCGCGGATGGAGCGCGTGTACCGGCTGATTGAAAAGGTGACCCTGCGCGATCACCCGGTGCTGGTGCTGGGCGAGAGCGGAACGGGAAAAGAGCTGGTGGCGCGCAGCATTCACTATCTGGGCCCGCGCAAGGACAAGCCGTTTGTGCCGGTGGAATGTTCGGCGCTAGTTTCCACGCTGATCGAGTCCGAGCTTTTTGGATACACGCTCGGCGCGTTTACGGGAGCCTTGCAGGCCAAACAGGGGCTGATGGAATCGGCCAACGGCGGCACCCTGTTTCTGGACGAGATTGGAGAAATGACGCTGGAGATGCAGGCGAAGCTGTTGCGCACGCTGCAGGAAGGGGAAGTCAAGCCGGTGGGCTCGACCGAGCGGCGGCCGATCAACATACGCATCGTGGCGGCCACCAACCGCGACCTGGAACTGGGCATCAAGAACGGAACGTTCCGGCAGGATCTGTTTTTCCGGCTGAACGTGGTGCATATCAAGCTGCCTCCGCTGCGCGATCGCAAGAGCGACATCGCCATGCTGGTGACCTCCTTCCTGGAAAAATTTTCGCGCCAGGATGAGATGACGCGGGAGCTGACCGAAGAGGCCATGCGGAGGCTGATGGCCTACGACTGGCCTGGAAACGTTCGCGAACTGGAGAACACCATCGAGCGGGCGGTGGCGTTGAGCAGCGGGCCGTATCTTTCGGTGAACGATCTACCGACTTCGCTGCAATATCCGACCACGGAACGTGCGCCCGAAAAAGAGGAGCTGTTGCCGCTGGACGAACTGGAGCGCCGCGCGATATTGAGTACGCTGCGGCAAACTGGTGGAGACAAGCAGGCCGCGGCGCGTATGCTGGGGATCGGAAAAACGACGCTGTGCAGGAAATTGAAACAGTACCAGATCGAGCGGGCCGACGCGTAGTGTGTACGACGCGTATCGACTTGGAATAATGGTGGGGAAGATTCTCGAGTTGAAATTGTTTCGTCTGCGGTAACTCTCCTCCTGTCAACAAGATGGCGAAGCGGAGATTTGGCTTTGCCGATGCATAACAATCGCGCGGATGGCGATGGGAGAAATCCGCTTGTTTGCGCGAAAGCATCGGAGCCTGCAGCCTGCGCAGTGTAGCCCGCGAAGCGTGCCGGCGCCGGCCACGAAATGTGGCTGCAAGCAGCCTTGCGGAAGCTGCAGGCAGAGCCCGGCGTGGAGCGCTGCGGCGCGTGGCTGGAAGTTGCCTACGGCGAAGACTCGCAACCAGAGCGACCCGGCGTGCTGCGCGGGGAAATCTGGGACACCGCGGAAGGTATCGGACTGGGCGAGTGGACGCGGCTCTGGCTGGAGCCGCCGCTGGCGGTCGCGCGGCTGGCCGCCGGGGAAACCGTGGAGTTTCGCGATAGTGGGGAATCCCGGGAACCCCTCACTGGCCCGGTCATGGGCATGCGGCACGGAATCTGGGCGCCGGTTGTGGCACGGGGCGCGTTGCGCGGCGTGCTGTTGCTGGCCGCAAGCGAGAGTGAGGCGCCATTGTCGCGTGGCGTCGCGGAAGAGCTTGCGGAGGAACTCGCGCTGGCGCTGGAGTGGCAGGAACTGAGCCGCTTGGCCGGGGAACGCAAGGCGGATCTGGAATTCTTCGCGCGGATACAGGAAGAGATTGCGGGCAGCGCCGGCGGGGACGGCCTGCTGCGCGAGCTCGCGGAAAGTTGCACGCAACGTGAACAGCCGCAGGGATTGGGGACGGTCTTCGCGCTGGTGGGCGAACGCCGAACCGCTTGCCGTTGCGGCTCCCGCGGGCGCTCGAGTCGAGGAACGCCTGATCGTTCGCGCGCTCAGCGGTGAATCAGCCTGGGAGCACAGCGTGGAGCAGGGGCCGCTGGAAATGTTTTGGCGGCGGGCGGTCGAAACCGGGCAGACGATCGGTGCGGAAGCAAATGCCCTGCCGCTGGCGCGCGAGATCGCTCGCATCGTGGCGATTCCTCTGCTTTACGATGGCGTGGCGCGCGGCGTGCTGCAGCAGGAGGCCCGGCGCGAGGAACGCGAGCGCCTGGAAGCATGGCGGCAGGCGCTGCTGGCAGCCAGCGAGACTCCCGTGCTGCTTCTCGACCGCCGCGGATTCTTGCGCGGCGCGAGCCAGGGCGCGGCAAAAATTTTTGCGCGCGACGCACGCGTGTCTGCGATTCGCTGGGAAAAGCCGGAGGTGCGCTTTGCGGAGCTGTTTCGCTCGCGGGAATGGGAGCGCGCGAACGGCTGGCTGCGGCGGGGAACCGCGAAGGAGTCTGATGGCGCGATCCCGATGATTGTGGCGGAGGAAGAACCGGAAAAGGTTCTCCTCGCGGAGTTGCAGGACGGCAGCAAAGTGGAGTGCCGGCCGATGAATCTTGAGAGCGGAGAATTTTTTGGCGTAACGCTGGAGCCGTCGGAGCGTTCGCAGCATGAGCGCAGTCGGGAGGAGGTGGAGGCGGAGCTACGTCAGACGATCGGCTGGATGGAGGAGGGCGTGGTGCTCTTCGACGAGGCCGGGCGGGTGCGCGCGGCGAACGAGCGCTTCCACCGCATGCTGGGCCTCACCGCTGAAGAAGCCGCGTCGGCCGACACGCTCGAGGAGTTGCTGCGCTTGGCCGCGCCGCACGCGCGTGACCCGGAACTTTTCGAAAGCGCCTGGCGCGCCCTGGAGGATTCGCCCGAGGGGGATACCCAGGAAGAGCTGCTGATGAACTGGCCCGTGCCCCAGACGCTGGAGCGCTGCGCACGGGAGATTACCACGGAAAACGGGCGCCGGCTGGGGCGCGTGGAGGTTTACCGCGAGATGACCGCGCGGCGGATGTTTCAGTCGCGCATGGCGCAGACCGAAAAGCTCGCTTCGCTTGGGCAGCGTGTCGACGGAATCCTGCACGACCTCAGCAATCCGCTGACGACCATCCTGGGTTACGCGCAGCGCCTGGCGCCGCGCGTGTCGGCGGCGGGGAACGGTTTGCAGGGCGAGGTGCGCGGAATTCTGGGTGAAGCCGAACGCGCCACGGGAATCCTGCGGCAACTGCTGCGGCTTTCCGGCGAGGAACGCAGTTCGCGGGAACCCCTTTCGTTGAACGAACTGGTGGACCGCACCGTGGACTTGATGCGCACCACGCTATCCGGCAGCCCGATCCGGCTGGTGCTGGAAAAAGAGCCAGGCCTCGCGCGCGTGCAGGGCGACTTCGGGCAACTCCAGCAAGTGCTGCTGAACCTGCTTCAGAACGCGCAGCAGGCCATCGAGCAGAGCGGCAAGGGCGGATTGATCGGCGTGCGCACCGGGAGTGCTGGCGAGGGGCGCGTGCGGCTTGAGGTTTGGGACGACGGGCCGGGAGTTCCCGGCGGGATACAGGCGCGCATTTTCGATCCCTTTTTTACCACCAAGGCGCCGGGGGTGGGCACAGGGCTGGGGCTGGCCATCGTGCTGGGGTTTGTCCGGCAACACGGAGGAACCGTCAACCTGGTAAGCGCGCCGCGCGGCGGCACACGGTTTCTGGTGGAACTTCCTGCGCTGCAAACCGCGGGGAGACCTGCGGAACCGCCGGCGGTAATTCGCTTCGCGCCGCGAAGGCGATCCCCAGCAGGCAGCCTTGCGGGGAGGCCCGCGCCGCGCGCGTGCTGGTGGTGGAGGATGAACCGACCGTGGGCGGGTTGATCGCGGACGTGCTGCGGGACGAGGGCATGCGCGTGGATGTGCTGCGGGACGGCCACGCGGCGCTGGCCCGTGCGGAGTACGAAACCTACGACCTGGTAATCTGCGACCTGAAGATGCCGGGGATGGACGGCAAGAAGTTTTTCCACTCGCTGTGGCAGCGGCACAATCCGCTGCAGGAACACGTGCTGTTTGTGACCGGCGATGTGGTGGCTCCGGGAACGCAGGAGTTTCTGGAGCGCCACGGATTGCCGTATGTGGCAAAGCCGTTTCGCGTGGAGGAGTTGAGCCGCGCCGTGCGCGAGATGCTTTAACCGATTGATTGCGGGAGAGAGCTAACCTAGTGTCAAGGGAAGATAACCGGCCGCAGGAAACGCGTACAGGGGGAACGGGCGGAAATTCCGCCGGCCCCGGCGTGCGCATCCTGCTTTGTGGCACGGAAGAATTCTGCGCGGAGATTCGCCGGGAGTTGCGGCGGCGGAGGCCGGAAGTTTCCGTCGGTGCCACGGATGCCCTGGAAACGGCGCGGACGTTGTTGGAGCACGAGGCGCCGTCGGCCATTCTCGCGGAAGATCGCGTGCTGGCCGGCGGCGCCGTGTCGTCGCGGCAGCGCCGGCAGGTCATCGCGTCCGCGTTGCAGCTGCTGGCAGCCCGCGCGCCGGTAATCTGGATTGGCGGAGCCGATGATGGCGCGGAAATTTCCCGGGCACTGGCGTCCGCACCAGTGGATTTTGTGCCGCGCAGAGCCTTGTGCCTGCCCGCGGCGGTTACCATGCTGGAGCGTCGGCTGCGCGTGGCGGCGCGGGGCCCGGAGGGCGAACCGGCGCATGGGGGCTCACACCCAGCCAGCGTGGTGTCGCTGGAGAACCGCGACTTCGGCGAGGTGCTGCGCCACGAATTGAACAATCCGCTGACGGGCATTCTGGGCAATGCCGAACTCCTGCTCCTGGAAGTCCGCCGCGGCCGCCTGCAACTGCCGTCGCACAACCTGCAGCGTCTGGAAGTGATTGCCGATCTGGCGGTGCGCCTGCGCGAAACCGTGCGCCAGTTGAGCGACCGCTGGCAGTCCGCGGGCGGGGAGTTTTCCGCGGAAAATCCGGCGCCCTCGAACGAGTCGCCGTCGCCGGTCAGCGGCTAGCCTGCGACGTCGTGAAAAAAATCGAGCACCCGCCAGCGAAACTCTTCGGGCGCAAAGCCCAGCGCCGCGGTGTGAAACGCACCGGGAACAATCCAAAGTGATTTCGGCCCGCGGGCCTGCGCGTAAATCCGTTGCGTGTGGCGGCACGGCAGGGCATCGTCCCGGGCGTCGCAAATTAGCAGCACGGGAAATGCCCGAGCTGCAACGGCCTTCTCCGGCGAAACGCCATCCGTGGGAAAACCGGCCAACCGCTGGCCGTGGTAAATCAGCATCCAGGCAAAGGGCGCGAACAGCGTCTTGCCCAGAAGCGGGGAGCGGCGAAGCCCCGCGTAGTCGTACCCTGCTTCGGTCAAGTTCGCGAACGCAGCTTCCGCCACCACGCGTTCGATGCGGGGATCCACGGCCGCCGATTGCAGTGCGATGCCCGCGCCCATGGATTCGCCAAGCGCAAAAATGTGCGCGGGATGTACCGCGGCCTCCAGCGCGTCCACAACCGCGCGGGTGTCCTCGCGTTCCAGCCAGCCATAGGTGGCCATCGCGCCGCCGCTTTCGCCGCGCGCGCGCGCGTCCATCATTACCAGGCTGTAGCCTGCGCGCAGCAGCAGTTCCGCTTGCCCGATCTCACCGGCTCGATTATCCGCCACGCCGTGAAAGAGCAGCACCCAGGAGCCATTCGGCGCCGCCGGGTGAACTTTCCACCCGCGCAGGATCACGCCATCCGGCGCCGTCACATCGAACTCTTCCGTCGCCGCGTGGACGTGCGCGAACGCGGCCTCCGCTTCCCGCACCAGGTCCGGGGTGAGCGCGCGCCGCATGGGATGCAGATAAACCGGCGCAACCAGCCAGCCGGCAACCCCGGCCAGAACCGGGGCAATCACGAGCAGGATCACCAGGAAGCGCAGCAGGCGTCGTCGCATGGGGCCTCACCGGTAGATACGAGATTCGCCGTGCCGGGGTTCACTAAAATTGCAAAATTCGTTTTTGAGGGTAAAAGCCGCGCCGGAAAAAAGCTCAGCTGCGGAACAGGACGTCCTCGCGCTGGAACATTTTTACCGCCAGGAACAGCGCGATGCCCGCGTAAACGCACGTGGAAAGAAAAATGATGGCGATGAAATTCCAATGGTAAGTCCCCGTTACCAGTTCCTTGCACAGCAGGGCTGCATTCAGGATGGGCACGAGCGAGAGCTTTGCCGTGAGGTCAATGGGCAGCATCGCGCACACCGCGGGGACGATAACGAGAAACATCAGCGGCGACACATAACTCTGGGCTTCTTTATAACTCTTTGCAAAAAGCGCGACGGTCATGACGCCCGCGGCGAACAGGACAGCGAGAGGCAGCACCATGACAAAGATGGAGAGCACGGTGATGAAATGGATCTGCATTTGCATCTGCGCAGCTTCACTGCCCGCTTTGTCGAATGCATGCAGTTTTTCCATCACCCAGAAAGAAACGCCCATGGACGTAACCGAGAGAGCCGCAGTGACCAGCGAGGCGGTGAGCACCATAAAAAATTTTCCGAGGACAAGATGTGTGCGGGACACGGGGCTCGACAAGATCGTCTCCATCGTTCCGCGCTCTTTCTCGCCGGCGGTCAGGTCCATGGCTGGATACATGCTTCCAGTCAGGCAAAGCAGGATGACCATATAACCGATGACGCCGCCGAACGCCGCCCCGCCCACTTTTTCTGGAGGCGCCACATTGTTTTGCTTCACGTCAAACGGTTTCAGCAGCGATTCCGGCAGATTGTGGGAAATCAGGTTCTGTCTGATGAAATCGTCACGGAAGTCCTCAAGCTGCTTCTGAATCTCCCCGGCGGCAACCGAGGATTTCAGGTCGCCCTCGTAGGTATGAATCTGCAGGATTGGCACCTTGTGGGCTTCCAGGTCGGCTTGGAATCCGGAAGGGATTTCGATGACCGCACGAACTTCCTTGTTGACGACTTTATCTTTCCAGTCGGGCGTCAACGGCACAATGTCAATTTTCTTCATCCCGCGGATATACTCCAGCGCCTTTGGGGAATCTTCTCCGCCCAGGATCATTACTTGGGGGATTTCCGCCTTGACCTTACCCACGATCGTGGAGATGGCCGCGCCCAATCCGGCCGTAAGCAGGGGAAATAGCAGGAGTGGCACCAGCAGGGAAGAGATCACCGTGCGCCGGTCGCGCAGCGCTTCAGTCAATTCCTTGCGGTAGACGATGCCGATGTTCTGCAGCGACATTTCAGGCCGCCTCCTCGGGTTGGAAGTGGGGCGCGACCACCTTGACGAAAATCTCTTCCAGATCGTGTTCCTGATGGCGCTCTCGCAATTCGGCGAGCGAGCCCTCCGCCAGTAGTTTGCCGGACTGGATAATGCCGATGACGTCGCAGAGCTTTTCCACTTCGCTCATCACATGCGTCGAGAAAATCACGGTTTTTCCTCGCTGGCGGCACTCGCGGATGAATTCCAGGATGGTGCGCGCGGTCATGATGTCCAGTCCCAACGTGGGCTCGTCGAAAATCATCACTTGCGGGTCGTGAACCAGCGTGCGGGCGATCGAGGTTTTCTGCTTCATGCCGGTGGAAAGCTTGTCGCAGCGGCGGTCGCGGAAAGAGTTCATGTCCAGGCGGGTGAAAATTTCGTCCAGGCGCTTTTTCAGCTCGGCCTCGCCGAGGCCGTTCAGCCGCCCGAAATATTCCACCATCTCCTGCGCCGTAAGCCGCGGGTAAAGCGCCGTGGCAGTGGAGAGAAATCCGACGTTGGCGCGCACTTTTTCGGGCTGCTCCAGAACGTCGTAGCCGCAGACGCGCGCCGTCCCGCCGCTGGGCTCCAGGATGGTGGCCAGCATGCGCAGCGTGGTGGTTTTTCCCGCGCCGTTGGCGCCCAGCAATCCATAAATCTGCCCGGGTTGGCAGCGGAAGCTGACGCCGTCCACGGCGCGGATTTCGCCGCGTTTCTTGTCCTTAAACAGTTTGGTCAGGCCACGCGTTTCAATCATGCGCAGAACCTCAATGGATATGGAGAAACGGGCGCACCACTCACTGCCCGACTATACGCGGCGCCCCGGAAGAAGATATCACCGCGAAACGTTTTCTTGCTAAGCGGACGAACCGAGATTCCGGCCAGACGAGCCTAACCCTTGTGACAGTCCGAGCGGTACCTGGCATCGAACCTGTCAGGAGAAGGGCCGGACACCCCATTGCTCTTTTGCCTGGTCATCCGACGAGCTGGCGAATGGGTGTGGAGAAAAGAGCTAACCTCCTGATAGACTTTAAGTTAAGCCACCGCCGGACTATTTCGTCAGGCCCGCGAGCCGGATCGGGAAGCAGACGCACCCGCAAAGGCGGATGATTCCAACGCTTCAGCGAAATTGATGATCACGGTCCATTGGATTTCAGTAATTTATGGATAAGAAGCTGCGCAACCGTACGCTGCTCTTCCTGCTCCTGGCAGGAATTGTTGCGTTTGTGTTGATCCGGATGAGCGGGCGCCAGCCGGTGGCCAAGATTGCCGCGGTGCACTCGGTACGGCAGAACATCGTCTCCTCGATCATCAGCAACGGCAAGGTGGAACCCATTTCGCCATTCAGCATTCGCGCGCAGCTGGATACCTTTGTGCGGAACGTCCATGTGACCGAAGGACAAAATGTGAAAGAGGGCCAACTGCTGCTGGAGCTGGACGTGAAAGACGCGGCCGCGCAGCTGGCCGAGGCCCGCTCCAAGCTGTTGCGCGCGCAGGAAGATTTTCGCCAGGCGAAAGCCGGCGGCCGCGCGGACGACGCCGCGAAAGTCGAAGGGGACCTGGCCAAAGCCATCGCCGACCGCGACCGTCTGCAGCGGAATAAAGAAGCTCTGACGCGGCTGCTGGCGCAAGGCGCGGCGACCAAGGACGAGCTTTCCGCCAACGAGCTGGCGTTGACCAAAGCGCAGGCGGAAGTCAGCCGGTTGCAAGCCGTGAAACAAGAGTTTGACCAGCAGGTTTCCTTGGACCGCTCCCGCGGCGAGCTGGCCGTGCAGCAGGCGCAGAGCGACGTAGCGGCGCTGGAGGAAAAAGTTCGCCAGGGACGCATCACGGCTCCGACCGACGGCACTCTCTACGCGTTCCCGGTGAAGACCGGCGATTATGTGAAGCTGGGCGAACTGCTTGCGGAAATGGCGGACCTGCACAAGGTGCGCGTGCGGGCGTTCATCGACGAGCCGGAAATGGGCGGCCTGGAACCGGGCCTGCCGGTGAAAATCACCTGGGACGCGCTGCCAACGCGCAACTGGCCGGGCCTCACAGAGATGATCCCGAAGCAAGTGGTGCCGCGTGGGTCGCGAAGCGTCGGCGAGCTGCTCTGTTCGGTGGATAACGATAAGCTGGAACTTCTTCCCAATACAAATGTGAATGTGCGCATCAATTCCCGGGAGCGCCAGAATGTTTTGACGGTGCCGCGCGGCACCGTGGAAACCGTGGGCGGCCAGAGTTTTGTTTTTGTGGTGAAAAGCGGTGTGGGAACCAGCGTGCTCCAGCGGCATCCAATTCAGGTGGGCATCGCGGACGCCACCAGTTACGAAGTGGTTAGCGGCTTGACCCAGCAGGATGTGATCGCGCTTCCGGGCGACGCGGAGTTTCGCGATGGCATGGCGGTGAAGGTGATGAGTATGGAGACGACCAATGCTTCGGGTGCGAGCGGTGCGGGCAGTTAAGGTTATTGGGGTCGTGTTGCTGTGCCTGGCCCTCTTGCCCGGCAAGCTGCGGGCAGACAGCGCGGCGCTGGATTCGGCGAAGCAGGCGTTCGCGAAGGGCGATTACAACCAGGCCATCGAAATCCTGATAAAAGCAGCCGCGGGCGATGTGAACAATGGCGACATTAATGTGCTTCTCACACGCTCGTATCTGGAAATCAACCAATACGATGCCGCGGTGAACGCCGGCGAAAAAGCAGTTTCCATTAATCCGCAAAATTCCGAGTATCACCGCTGGCTGGGCGAAGCCTATGGAGCGAAGGCCGACCACGCTTCCGCTTTCAGCGCCTTCTCGCTGGCGCGCAAGACGCAGAAGGAATTTGAAACCGCGGTACAGCTGGACGCGCATAATTTTGACGCCATGCAGGACCTGATCGAATACGACTGCACGGCTCCCGGAGTTGTGGGCGGCGGCGACGACAAGGCTCAGGCGCTGATCGAAAAATTGATGGCTATGGACGCGGCGGAAGGCCACTACGCCAAGGGCATATGCCGCGCGCAGAAAAAAGATTTTGCGGGCGCGGATGCCGAGTATGCCAGCGCTCTGCAAAGCGGCCCGAAAACGGCCAACCGGCTCTTTGACATCGGTGATTATTTTGTCCAGCGCAAGAACGCCGCGCAATTGTTGCGGGTGGCGGATCAGGGCGAAAAGCAGTGGCCACAAGACCCGCGCGTGAAATTTTACCGGGGCGTGGCCTACCTGCTGCAGGTGCAGAAACTCCCGGAAGCGGAGCAACTGCTAGGCGAATATCTGAAGACCGCGCCGGTGAACTCCAGGTTCCCGCGGCCTTGGGCCGCGCATTTCTGGCTGGGACAACTGCAGGAGGCCCGGAAGAATACGGCCGGCGCGCGCAGCGAATACGAAGCGGCGCTGAAATTGAACGGAAAGTATAAGCCGGCGCAGGAAGCGCTGCAGCAGTTGGGAAAATCGTAAGCGGATCTTTTTACCATGAGAATGCACATACGCGAAGCCCTGACGGTGGCCGTGGACGCCTTGCGCGCGAACAAATTGCGCGCGGTGCTCACCTCCATCGGAGTGATTATCGGCAGCGCCTCCATCGTGCTGGTGGTGACCGTGGCGCTCACCAGCCAGCGTTACGTGATTTCGCAGATTGAGGCCATGGGCTCGAACCTGGTTTGGGCGGAAATGGTGAAAACGCCGGAGAAGGCGCAACCGCTCAGCTACCAGATCACCGCTGGCGACGTGGAAGCGGCTCGCGCGCAAATTCCGGACGCGCTGGTGGTGGCGGGCTTCAACGATCTGCCGATGGCCGTGGTGGTGGGCGGTTTGACGCGCCCGGTCCGGCTGATCGGGGTGACGGATGGCTACCAGAAAATACGCCGGCTGATTATTTTGCGCGGGCGCTATTTCGACGCCGCGGACATGGAAGCGCGCAGCAAGGTCTGCCTGATCACCAAGGATCTTGCCGACAAGGTCTACGGCGTGGAAAATCCGGTGGGCAAAGAATTGCGCATGGGAGAACTGACCTTCACGGTGGTTGGCATTGTCCGCGAGCGAGCGGAAACGTTTGGCCTTTCGGAATTACAGAAAGAATCGGTGATCATTCCGTTTCCGCTGATCACATATTACACCGGGACGGACGTGCTAAGCACGCTGCAGGTCCAGACCAGCGGGCCGGAGCAAGTTGCGGTGGTGGCGCGCGAGGTGAACCGCTTGCTGAAAAGCCGCCACCCGGTCGAGGCGGAATACAACGTGCAAACGCTGGTGGCTATTCTTTCCACGGCACGGACGATTGCATTTTCTCTGCGCATCGTTCTGATCGTCATCGCGTTCATCGCGCTGCTCATCAGCGGGATCGGGATCATGAATATCATGCTGGTGACGGTGAAAGAGCGCACGCGGGAGATCGGAATCCGCAAGGCCATCGGTGCGGCGCAGCGAGAGATTATGTGGCAATTCCTGATTGAAGCGTTTCTGATCAGCGGAGGCGGAGCGGTGATCGGAATTCTGATTGGCGTGGGAATTCCCGTGCTGGTGCAACAGTTGCTGCCGGGAAATCTGCGCGTACCGATTTCGGGCATGAGCGTGATTGTGGCTTTTCTGGTTTCCTGTTCCACGGGATTGTTTTTTGGCTGGCTTCCAGCGAAACAGGCCGCGGTGCTGGAGCCGATCGAATCGCTGCGTTACGAGTAGGTATGGGAGGACGAGGTATGGCCTGCAGACGCGGAATTTTCTTGGTGTTTCTTATGAGCGGTGTTTTTCCTGCGCACGCGCAAGAGGTTCCGCGTCCCGCGGCGAACGGCGTCCCCGTGGTGCTGACGCTGAAACGCGCTGTGGAGCTTTCGCTGGCCAACAGCAAAGATATTCAGCTGGCGAAGTTGCAAGTGCAGGCATCGCAGGATAACGCGCAGCTCACGCGTGCGGAGTTCTTGCCCAATCTCTACGCCGGGTCCGGAGCAGGCTACACGTATGGCTTGCCGGAAACGCCCGGGGGCAGGCCGCCCGCGATTTTCAGCATCACCTACACGCAGGACATTTTCAACGGGCCGCTGCGCGGGCTGGCCAAGGAACAGCAGGAGCAGGTTAAGGCCCAAGGCGCGATACTGGAAGACACACGAAACCTGGTGATGGTGCGCGTCGCTTCCAGTTATCTGGAACTGGTGAAAGTGCGGCACGCGTTGGAATTGCTCCGCGCCGAAAAAGATAGCGCTGAGAAAATTGTGAACGTGACCAAAGAACGCGAAGGTGAAGGATTTGAATTACCGGTGGAAGTGACCAAGGCGCAACTGACGCGGGCACAGGTACAGGAACGCATTCTGCAGTTGGAGGGCCGACAGGATGAACTGGAAGTTTATCTGCGCAGCCAATTGGGTCTGCCCGCGGATCAGCCAATCGAAGTGACCCCGGAAGATTTGCCAGGCGCCGCGGAGCAAGAAGGCGCGAACCTGATCGCCATGGCCACGCAGAATAATACCAGCCTGCTTGCTGCGGAATCGGACGTGACGGGTAAGGAGTTCCGCTTGCAGGGAGAAAAGCGCGGCTACTGGCCGTCGCTCCAGTTGGTGGCCATTTACGACGTGCTGGCGAAGTACAATTTCAACAACTACTCCAACCTCTACCAGAATTTCAAATACAACAACTTGAACGCCGGTGTGAACATCAACGTGCCGATTTACAGCGCGAAAACGAAGGCCAGCGTGGCTCTTGCGCAGGTAAATCTGGCGGCGGCGAAAATCAATTTGAACAATACGCGTACGCAGGTAAGCGCCGACGTGCGGCAGAAATCGCGCAAGGTGCAGCAGGCGGACGCGGCAAAAGAAGTTGCGCGGCTGGAACTGCAACTGGCGCAGCAGAATCTGGCGGTGCTGGAATCGCAATTCGGGGAGGGCAAGACGAATTTGCGCGACGTCGAAAAATCCCGTCTCGACGAAAATGAGAAATGGATGGCCTTTCTGGACGCGAATTTTCGCCGCCAGCAGGCTCAACTCGACCTGCTCAAGACCGCCGGACAGCTAGAAAAGGTCCTGCAATAATCCGTGACTCCGTGGCATCGTGGTTCCGTGGTTAAGACTCCTATCCCTAATTCGCAATCCACCAATTTACAAACTGCCAATTCGCGCTCCAACGCGCAACCCATGAATTGTCATCCTGAGGCGCGCGTCGTTTGCGAGCCGAAGGATCTCAACGTAAAGTCCTTGCTGGAAGTGAGCGTTGAGATCCTTCGCCCATCCTTATCGGATGATCTCAAAATGACAGCTTCTCAGTTTTTGCGTTCCGGACGCCTGATGGAACATCCACAGATCGGAACTTTGCCTCATGCTCGATAAAGAAAGCCTGAAAATTCTCTTCCATTCGCTGGAGCGGCTGGATTCCGGTTTCTCCGAGCTTCCAGAGTTCGCGCCACACGTGCCCGGCGCGCCGCGCATCGAAGAAATCCTTTCAGCCGTCGCCGACCGTCTGCAGGACAACTATCCTTACTTTCATCCGCTCTACGCCGGGCAAATGCTGAAGCCGCCGCATCCGGTGGCGCGGTTGGCCTACTCGCTGGCGCAATGGATCAATCCCAATAATCACGCGCTGGATGGCGGACGCGCGACCTCGGCTATGGAAAGAGAAGCGGTTGCCGGAATCGCAACCATGTTCGGCTGGGGTGAGCATCTGGGCCACCTGTGCGGCGGCGGCACGATGGCCAATCTGGAAGCGCTTTGGGTTGCCGGGCAACTGGCGCCAGGAAAGAGAATTCTTGCCGGCGAACAAGCGCATTACACTCACGGGCGAATCTCAGGCGTGCTGCAATTGCCGTTCACTGCAGTGGCCTGCGACGCCCGCGGGCGTATGGACTTGAACAAACTGCGTGAGGAAGTTTCGGGTGGCAATGTTGGCGCGGTGGTTGCCACGATGGGCACCACAGCGACCGGATCGGTCGACCCACTGGCGGAAATTCTGGCCCTGCGCGAAAAACATGGCTTCCGTGTGCACGCCGATGCGGCCTATGGAGGCTATTTTGGCCTGGCAGGGAATCTTGCGGCAGAAGCGCGGCGCGAATTCGATTTGCTTTCCCGGGTGGATTCCATCGTGATTGATCCCCACAAGCACGGCCTGCAGCCTTATGGATGCGGCTGCGTTTTGTTTCGCGATCCGGCTGTTGGGCACCTCTACAAGCACGATTCGCCCTATACCTATTTCAGCTCGCAGGATCTGCACCTGGGGGAGATCAGTCTGGAGTGCTCGCGCGCGGGGGCGGCAGCGGCGGCGCTCTGGGCCACGCAGGAGTTGCTGCCGCTGACGAAGTGCGGCGAGTTTGCTCGCGGGCTGGAAGCGTGCCGCAGCGCGGCGCTCGATTTTCATCAGCGGCTGGCCGGCGATGCGCGGTTTGTTACCGCCTTTCCGCCGGAGTTGGACATTGTGGTCTTCGCGCCGCGCGCCGGGAGTGTCAGCGAGGCTTCCGAACGATCTCGAAAGATTTTTAACTCGGCGGCGCGAATGGATTTGCACTTGGCGTTGGCAGAGCTGCCGGTGAAATTCTTTGCGGCAAATTTGGGAGCAATGAAGAACGATCGAGAGACGATGACCTGTTTGCGATCGGTATTGATGAAGCCGGAGCACAAGGAATGGGTGGGGAGGATTTGGGAGATCTTGGGGAAGGCGGCAGATGAGGTTGCGAGCGCCGGTTGAGGCCTCACATGCACGGCACGCGAAGACTCGCCAATCTGGAGGGTCATCCCGCGAAAGGCGCGAGATGGTGCGGAGTTGCCGCTCCATAGCGCTCCCGGTAACCTCCACTCAATGCAGTGTTTAGCGGTTCGATGCAGGTTAAGCACCATTGGCAGAATCGCGTGCGGGGATGCAACCAAGTCGGGTAAACTATTATCTACATTGATTGGGGTTCCGCAGAGGCCGCCGATTCGCAGCTGCATGTGTGGCCTGCAGCCATGGTATAGGGACGAATTTTTGAACGAAACTGAGGGTGAAGAATGCCGGATGTAATGAAGACGTTGCTGTTGAATCCGCCGAGTTTTGAGAATTTTGACGGCGGAGCGAGCTCGCGGTGGCCCGCGACGCGTGAAATCGAATCCTACTGGTATCCCGTTTGGCTGTCGTATCCCGCGGGCATGATCCCGGGCAGCCGTTTGCTGGACGCCTCTCCCCATAAAATCAACTGGCAGCAGACCGTCGATATCTGCAAAAGCTACGAATTCCTGGTCCTCTTCACCTCGACCGTCGGCTTCCACAGCGACTTGAAGTTGCTGCGCAAGATCAAGGAAGCGAATCACTCCATGAAGGTGGCGTTCGTGGGCCCCTATGGACACATCAAGCCGGACGAAACTCTGAACGCCAGCGAAGATATCGATTTCATTGTGCGTGGCGAATTCGACCACGCAGTGACGGAATACGCGCACGGCAAGCCCCTGGACCAGATCCTGAGCGCCAGCTACAAAAAAGACGGCAAGATTGTCCACAACGCCTCTCGCCCGCAACTGCACACGGAAGAGCTGGACGCACTGCCGTTTGCCAGCGATGTCTACAAACGCGATTTGCAAATCGAGCGCTACAACGTACCGTTCCTGCTGAACCCGTTCGTTTCTTTTTATAGCTCCCGCGGCTGCCCGGCTCTCTGCACCTTCTGCATGTGGCCTCAGACCCTTTCCGGCCACGCGTGGCGCACGCGTTCCGTGGATAATGTCGTGGAAGAAGTGAAGCGCGCGCTGGTGCATTTCCCGCAGATGAAAGAGATCTTCTTCGACGACGACACCTTTAACATCCGCAAAGATCGCGTCATCGAGCTGAGCCAGAAATTCAAACCGCTGAAGTTCCAGTGGTCCTGCACCGCCCGCTGCCACAGCAAGTATGAAGAGCTGAAAGCCATGGCGGACGGCGGGGCGCGTTTGTTCATCGTAGGCTTTGAATCCGGCGACGCGCAAATCCTGAAGAACATCAAAAAAGGCGCCACGACGGAGATGGCCCGCGAGTTCATGAAGAATTGCCGCAAGGTCGGCATCAAAGTGCACGGCGACTTCATCATCGGCCTGCCCGGCGAAACCAAGGACACCATCAACAAGACTATCGATTTCGCCAAGGAACTCGATTGCGAAACGATTCAGGTTTCTCTGGCCCACGCCATGCCCGGCACCGAATTGCACGATCAGATGTCCAAGGAAGGTTTCCTGCGCGTCGAAGCGCTGGCGGACCAGAGTGGCCACCAGTTGCCGCACATCGAATTCCCCCATCTCTCTAAGGCAGACATGATGGCGGGCGTCACGCGGTTCTACGACGAATATTATTTCCGTCCCAAGGTCGTCTGGCGCATCGTGAAGGAAGCGCTGTGGGACAGCCACGAGCGCAAGCGGCTCTATCACGAAGCTACGGACTTCTTGCGGCTGCGCGCCGAGCGCCTGAAGTGGGTGCAGCAGGGCGGCGACGCACCGAAGACCATGGTCGCGGTCGGTGGCACCTCCTCGGCCAGCGGCAACGATTAGGGCGTTTCTCTTAAATAGTCGGGATTTATGGAATGAGTGGCTTGTCATCCTGAGGGACGCTTGCCCGGAGCGTTTTTCGCGAGGGGCGGTTTTTGCGGCCCGAAGGATCTCAACTCAGGATTTGTTCCCGGCGTTTAAGTTGATATCCTTCGCCTATCCTCATCGGATAGGCTCAGGATGACAAATCAAAACAATCGCTTTCCCCGTTGAGAGCGAGCCTTTCCAAGAGAGCGGATTAACTCCAAAGAATGACTCACGAGCATAGGCTGCGATTCAAGACCCTGGTGATGGTCTTGCTGATGGTGGTGTGCGCCAACACCGGCGATCTGCTGCTGGCGCGCGGCATGAAACAGATCGACAAGGTGGTGATCAGCGTACCGGGCCTGCTGCATGCGCTTTGGATGACCATCCACAACGGCAGCATCTGGATCGGCATCTGCTTTCTGATTGGCTTCACGCTCTGTTACATGACTGCGGTCAGTTGGGCAGACTACAGCTTCGTGATGCCCGCGGGCGCGTTTGGCTATGCCATCCAGACCATGCTGGCGGTCGTGGTGCTGCACGAAATCGTGTCACCCAAGCGCTGGGTCGGCGTGGCGCTAATCTGCGGCGGTGTGCTGCTGGTGGGGCAGACGAAGCCGAATACCACGAACGTAGCGGTACTACCGTCATGACCCGCGTAGATTTGATGTTGATCTTTTTCGTGCTGTGCAACACGGGCGGCGAAATCGCCATGTCGTACGGCGTGAAGCAGGTGGGCGAGCCGCAAAGTTTCCGCCCGATGGCGCTGCTGCGGTTTGTGTGGGCTGCAGTGAAGAATCGCTGGCTGTGGGTGGCGATCCCGTTGCTGGCGGCTTCGTTCTATTCGCTGCTGATTCTTTTTTCCTGGGCACCGGTGAGCGTGGTGATTCCCGCGTCGGCCTCCAACTACATTGTGGGCACGTTTGGCGCGAAGTATCTGTTGAAGGAAGACGTTTCCTTCAAGCGGTGGATGGGCGTGGTGATGGTATGTCTGGGCGTGACGCTGGTTTTGTTGACTGGAAGAAGTTGAGTGGTTTGTCGTTTTTTCCTGCCTGTATTAATCTTGCTGACAATTTAGAGTTGGAAGAGGCTGGCATAAAAGCCAGCGCTACATTTCTTTATTTGGCGCCTGGGTCGTTGTTTGAAACGGACTCTACGGGCGGTTGGAGAGCACGTAGCGGTCGGCGGATTTGGTAACCAGGTAGACGGGAGCATAGGGCGAAAGAGCATCGCGCTTCTTTTCGTTGCGGGTGATCAGGTAAACGCGTGTGGGGCCGGCCCAGAGCTGGGCGAATTGGGCATCGTCAAAAAAAATGGACGGGGAGTCGGGGAAGAGCGAACCATACCAAAGGCCGTTGACGCGGCCGTTCAGAACGTAAATTTGTTCTCCGGTGTAGAAGCGCACCGAGGAGGCGTTTGCGTATTCGCCATCCATCACGATTTTGTCGCCGGGTTGCAGGAGCGGTTTCAGGGTGGCCGCGAATTGCTGAGAGCCGAGGATCGGGTAGAAGACACCCAGAGAGATATGGGCGCACTCGATGAACACAATCATCATGGCCGCGAGCGCCCAGTTGGCGGCAACGATTTTGCCGCGGCGGCGCAGCAACCAGTTCAGCAGCGTGCCGAAGAAAAAGGCCAACGCCGTGCCCAGCAGCGGCCCGCGGAAAAAGCTCATGGCGTTGCCCGTGAGATCCAGCATGTGGCCCAGCGAGAGCGCGTAAAGATCAGGATTCTTCTTAAGCTCATCGAAAAGTTCCGCGCCAGGCGCCGGAGTGTGCGTGGTGGCGTATAGAAAACCGGTGACGGCCGCGATAGTCACACCGAAAACCAGCAGAACTAGCGCGGAGCGGCGGCCTGCGCGGGCAATCGGAGAGCCGATCGGAGCCTCCGCTTCACGGGCCATCCAGTGGCCCACAAGCAGCGCCAGGCCTGGAAGACCCGGGGCTAGATAGTATTCCTGCCGCGTGGAGAAACTGAAAAACAACAGAATGACCACCGGCCAGAGAAAGCAGAGCAGCAACACGGCATCGGAAGATTGTCGAACTCCGGCGATGGGCGGCAGACGGAATCGCACCTGGGCCAGGGCCTGGGGAAGAAAAGAACTCCATGGCATCAGCCAGATGAGAATCAGCCCGTAGAAAAGAAAAATATTGATCGTGTCGTAATCCACGGGATAACGCTTGCCGAGATAACGAAGAAACTGCTCGTTGACGAAATAGAACCACAGAAAGCCCTTGGCCTGCCCCGCGGGCGGATTGCGGATGGCGGCAAGAATGTGCCAGGGCGCGGCAATCAGCAGGAAGACGAGCGTGCTGGAAACAATGTGCATCTTGAAGATGTGCCGCAGGTCACGCGCCAGCAGAAGAAAGATGAAGATAATGGCGCAGGGGAAGACGATGCCGATAAGGCCTTTGGTGAGCACATTGAGCGCGATGACCGCGGCGATGCCCCAGCAGGAAATCCGCGTGGGATTGCCGGACTGCCAGCCGTCGAGAAAAAAGTAGAGCGCAATGCCAATCCATAATCCCACGGTGACGTCCGGGATCATGATGCGCGTGAAGAGATACGGCCCTGTGGTCGCCAGGAAAACCACCGCCGCCCAGAAGCCGGATTGCGGCGTAAGGAATCGGCGGCCGAAAAAGTAAAGGAAAAAAGCCAGGAGAAGCACACTGAGGTGCAACGACAGGCGTGCGCTCCAGGTATGCACGCCGAAAATCTTGATGGCGATGGCCGTGCCCCAATAGGGAAGCGGCGCCTTTTCCAGGTAGCGAATATTGTCTTCGTGGAGCGTGACCCAGTCGTGGCGGACGAGGATTTCGCGGCCAGCGTCAGCGTGAGAAGCGTCCACATCGTCCTGAAGCGGCGGCGTGAAGAGGCCGGGGCCGTAGACGGCGAGCCATAGGAATAGCAGGATGCCCAGCGAAGACCAGGTGCGTTGTCCGACGGAGCGAACCATTCCGATGACAGCCTCGAGAGGGTGTGCAGGCGCGAAAACGCCGCAGGATCTAACGAATAAGTTTAGCACGGGCTGCGAATCCGCCGGGCTAGAGGTGAGGAAGAAAGAAAAGTTCTATCGCGGAGGCCGCGAAGGGAATAGCGCAGTGTCCGCGGAGAAAGCGGGGAAAAGGCGTGATATTCTAAAGATTGATCCATGTTTAGCAGAAGCGGTGCTGCGCAATGCCGGGACAGAAGCGGAATTGCGGGGCGGCTTGACGCGCGGAAAACCGAAGTGAAGCGGCGGGGGAGCGAATGACGAGGGAACAGGGAGCCTTGGTGTGATTATTGTGCGCAGCCCACTGCGGATTTCGCTGGGCGGAGGCGGCACGGATTTGCCGTCGTATTACACAAAACACACCGGCTTCGTTGTGTCCGCCGCGATTCGGCGCTATGTGTACATCACGATCAGCGAAGGGTTTTGGCCGAAGATCAGCCTGAAATATTCGAAAATGGAAGAAGTGGAGCGGGTGGACGAAATTCACCACCCGATTATTCGCGAAGCGATGAAACTGGCGGGCGTGGCGGGACCCTATCTCGAAATTGTGAGTCATTCGGATATTCCAGCGGGTACGGGGCTGGGTTCGTCGGGAAGCTTCACAACGGCGCTGCTCGGCGCATTGCATACGATGAAGCGTCAATTTGTTTCTCCCCAGGAATTGGCGGAGCAGGCCTGCCACATTGAAATTGATTTGTTGAAGGAGCCCATCGGTAAGCAGGATCAGTATATCGCGGCGTTCGGCGGTATCACGAGTTTCGAGTTTTTGCCGGCTGGAAAAGTGAATGTGGAGCCGCTGAAGATTCCGGCGGAGGCGCTGGCGAACCTGGAAGACAATCTCCTGCTGTTTTTTACCGGGACGGCGCGCTCGGCTTCGGAGATTTTGCGCGACCAGGACACAAAGAGCAAAGAGAACGCCGAGGAGATGCTGGCGAATCTCCACTTCACGAAGCAATTGGGCCTGGAGAGTCGCGACGCGCTGGTGAAGGGCGATCTGCGAAAATTTGCGGAACTGATGGCCGTGCATTGGGAGCACAAGAAAAAGCGCTCGCCGGGAATGAGCAATGGGCCGATTGACGAGCTTTACGAGTTGGCGCGCAAGAATGGGGCGTTGGGCGGAAAAATTGTCGGCGCGGGCGGCGGAGGATTCTTGCTGCTCTATACGGAAGAGAAGACGAGAGTGCGGGAAGCGATGCGGGGTGCGGGATTGCGGGAAGTAAGATTGAATTTTGATTTTGAGGGGACGACCGTAGTTGTGCACTCGTAGAAGCAAAAGCCTAACGCAGAAGCACAGAGAGCGCTGAGGAAGAATAGAATTGCTGCCGGTGGCGATACTCGCGGGGGGATTGGCGACGCGGCTGCGGCCGGCGACGGAGAAGGTGCCCAAGTCGCTGCTGGAAGTGAATGGCGAGCCGTTTATTGCGCATCAATTGCGGCTATTGAAGGCGAATGGCGTGCAGTGCGTAGTGTTGTGCGTGGGATTTCTGGGCGAGATGGTTCGCGACGTCGTAAAAGATGGCCACGCGTTTGGGCTCGAAGTGAAGTACTCGTTCGACGGGCCGTCGCTGCTGGGGACGGCGGGCGCACTGAAGCGCGCGCTGCCGTTGCTGGGGCGGGCATTCTTGACTCTGTACGGGGATTCCTACTTGCTGTGCGATTACGCGAGCGTGGCGCGCACGTTCGACGAGTCCGGGAAACAGGCGCTGATGACCGTCTTTCACAACGAAGGGCAGTGGGACACCAGCAACGTGGAATTCGCGGATGGCCGGATTTTGGCGTACAACAAGAAGGAACGAACCCCGCGGATGAAGTACATTGATTACGGGCTGGGCGCATTCACGGCGAAAGCGTTTGAGCGCGTGCCAATGGACCGCACGTTTGACCTCGCGGAGTTATACCAGGCGATTCTGGCGGACGGGGAATTGGCGGGGATGGAAATCGCGCGGCGATTTTATGAGATCGGGTCGCCGGAAGGGTTGGCGGGGACGGCTCGGTTTATTGCATCGCAGGAAGTGGAGAAGGCATGAGTTCTGAAGCGACTTTCTCGGAAAAGTTTTTGGCTGAGGCAGCGGAGATTGTGGTTCGGCTGGATCGGGCTAGCCTGGAAAAGGCCGCCAAAATGATTGGAGAGCTACGCGCGACGGGCGGTCGGCTATTTATTCTGGGGGTGGGAGGAAGCGCGGCCAACGCTTCGCACGCCGTGAATGATTTCCGGAAAATCGGCGGGATTGAGGCGTACGCGCCGACTGACAACGTTTCGGAGTTGACGGCGCGCACGAACGATGAGGGGTGGGCCACGGTTTTCGAAAGCTGGCTGAAGATCAGCAAATTGCAGGCGCGCGACGCGGTGCTGGTGTTTTCCGTTGGCGGCGGAGATTTGGAGCGAAACGTCAGCCCGAATCTAGTTTCGGCGCTGAAGCTGGCGAAGAGCGTGGGTGCGAAAATTATCGGCGTGGTGGGAAGAGACGGCGGGTACACGGCAAAAGTGGCGGATGCCTGCGTGCTAATTCCAATGGTGAACACGGCGCACGTGACCCCGCACTCGGAAGCATTTCAAGCCGTGGTGTGGCACCTGCTAGTGTCGCATCCAGCGGTAAAGGTGGAACAGACTAAGTGGGAATCCACGGCAGGGGCGCGTTAATGAACAAGGCCGTGTTTCTGGACCGCGACGGCGTTCTGAACCTCGCGCTGGTGCGCGATGGGAAGCCCTACTCACCCGCGAATGTGTCGGAAGTGGAATTGCCGCCAGGTGCGGCGAAGGCCCTGGAAGAATTGAAGGCGCTGGGATTTAAACTGCTGGTGGTTACGAATCAGCCGGACGTTGCGCGAGGCATCACCACGCGCGCCATCGTGGAAGAAATTCACGCCAAGCTCGCGGCCGAACTGCCCGTTGACCAGATTTTTGTCTGCTACCACAAGGATGGCGACGGCTGCGATTGCCGCAAGCCGAAACCGGGTATGCTCCTGGAAGGCGCGCGCAAGTACAATGTGGACTTGACGGAAAGTTTTCTGGTGGGCGACCGCTGGCGCGACGTGGAAGCAGGGCAGAACGCGGGATGCCGCACCATTTTTATTGATGGCGGTTATGAAGACAGGCACCCGGCGCGCCCCGCCGATGCGCGAGTACATTCGCTGCGAGAAGCGGTGGATTGGATTTTGCGGGAATGCCGAAAGGGTGTGGTGCAATGAAGCAGGTTTCCGAACTGAAGGTGAAAATTTTCGGGGACGGCGCGGACCTGGCGGGAATTCTGGAACTGGGAAAGCTGCCCTACATCAAGGGATTCACCACCAACCCGACGCTGATGCGCAAGGCCGGCGTGCCGGATTACGAGGAGTTCGCGGCGGAAGTCCTGCGCCACATCCAGGAACTGCCCGTCTCGTTTGAAGTATTTGCCGACGACGAAGCCACGATGGAAGTACAGGCGAAGTACATCGCAGGCTGGGCAAAAAATGTCTACGTGAAAATTCCGGTGACAAACACCAAGCGCGAGCCGATGTACGCGTTGATCCGCCGGCTGAGCCACGAGGGGATTCAGGTGAACGTGACGGCGATGATGACTTTGGAGCAGGTGCGCGAAGTAACGAAAGCACTGCGTGGCGGCGCGCCGTCGAATGCATCCGTATTTGCCGGACGCGTGGCAGATACCGGGCGCGATCCCGTCCCGATGATGCGTGAAGCCTTGGATCTTCTGAAGGAGAGTCCGCGAACGGAATTAATCTGGGCCAGTCCGCGCGAACTGTTGAATATTTTCCAAGCCGATGAGATCGGCTGCCACATCGTTACGGTGACGAACGATATCCTGGCGAAGCTGAAGCAAGTGGGCAAGGACCTGGGAGACTTTTCGCTGGACACCGTAAGGATGTTCCACAACGACGCCGCAAAGGCAGGCTACACGCTAGCCGTAGCCGCAAATAAGGCGAAGAGTCGATAGCGCCGGCATCCTGCCGGCCCGCAACCGAGGCCTCGAGGCTCTGAAGCAATCATCCCCGACGCATCTTTTTCCCTTACCGCTATTCAGTCGTTTTAGTTTCGCCGCTTCGCGGCCTGCTTGCCGGCAGGATGCCGGCGCTACCAGTGCCCGGCCATCAAAAGTTGTTTCTCGGCAATTTAGAATAGCAGGCATCCACAATGCGCATCGAGCGCAGGGCATCCTCAGCGGTGGCGATGTTCAAGCCTGGCTTGGTGCCAGCGCACGCGGCAATAAACTCCTCGGTCTCCGATGCCAGAGAGACATCTTCCATTCCATAATCAAATTGCGTTTCCCGAGGCTGGTCCGGCTGCAGCCACGGCCACTTCGTCACAATGGTGAGACGCTGCGAGCCATAGAATTTTCCCCGGCCGCGCAGCAGGAACTGTGTTTTCTCGGTCTCCACGGTGATTTCCAGGCGCGATTGCCAACTGGAAAGCGAGAGGTAAAGATTCGCAACCGCTCCGCCTGGCAGCGCAAGCGCCAGACTCGCATGATCTTCCACCTGAATGGGCCAGAACTGTCGGCTGAGATGCCCTCCCACAATTTCTGCACCGCCGAAAAGCCAAACGAGAAGATCAAACAGGTGAATGCCCGGATCGATACACACACCGCCGCCGCAGCGAACCGCATCGGTCTTCCAGCTTTTTTCATAGCCGGGTTGCGCGCCATGGCTCAGCACGGCATCCACGCCCAGCACTTTTCCATACTCTCCGGAAGCCAAAAGCTTTTGGAGTTGCTGCACGTTTTTCAGAAACCGGTAGTTTAGCCCCACAAAAATCCGGCTGCCGGATTTTGCGGCCGCGGCTATCAGGGATTCCGCTTCGGCAGCGGTGCGCCCGAGCGGTTTCTCCACCAGAACAAACTTCGCCAAGGGAAAAACCTTGGGGAGCAGAGCAACGGCCGTGTCGTGCGGCGTGGCAACAATGGCGGCATCATATTTATTGGAGAAGGTGGAAAGTTCATTCACCGCTTCCGCTTTGGCAGAGAGTTTTGTGCCTTCGGAAACTTTTGGGTCGAAGACGACGATTTCAGAAACAGCGGGAAGCTTTGTAAGCGCCTGAATGCGTTGCGCGCCGATAAGCCCTGCGCCGACGACGAGAAGTCTCATAGATCGATGCGCCTCAATTTCAGCGCCTCCGCGCGAAGAGCTTCCGGCGCAAGAGTGGAATAAGCATCGTTGACGTGAAGGAAGCGGCCGGAGATGCCGTCAGATGCGGAACTCAGCAGCCATCGGCAGAGTCCGATCGGTTTGGAGAAAGGAACCACGCTGCGGACTTCACCGCCGGCGGCGCGCACCGCAGCCAGCAGGGAAGTTTCGTTCGCGCCGGGCGCGACAATATTGATGTCGATGGGCACATGAGCAGCGTCGAGTTCCATGGACATGGTTTCGCACATGCGGACAGCCGCGGCTTTCGATGTGCCGTAGGGCAGAAAGTGTGGATAGCCGTAGCCCGAGCCACCGCCCGAGAAAAAAATGATTTTGCCGCGGCGCACCGGATTTTCCGGCGACGATTCCAGCCAAAGCTCTACGAAAGCCCGGGCGATGAAAAAAGAGCCATCCGTATTTACCCGAAGCGTGTGAGCAAATGCTTCCGGATCGAGTCGCCAGAAATTGCCGGTTTGCCCGAGTTCCGCGGCCGCGTGGATCACGGCTTCGAGGCCCTGCCATTCCCGGCGAATTTCAGAATAGAGAGCGGCGACGGATTGCGGGTTGGCTACGTCCAGTCGCGAAGCGCGGTGTTCCGGCCCGAGTTGCCGGGCGGCCTCGTGAATTTTATCAGTGGTGGCGGCGAGCCAGAGCCTATGGCCAGAGGCCGCGAGGTCCCGGGCGATTTTGAAGCCGATGCCACGGCTACCGCCGGTGATCAGGATGCGAGCAGCCTGTGGGGAAGAAGTCTCAGTTGACATGCAATCCGCTCCGGGAAAAACGTGCCTCTATTAAAACATGAGAGCGGGCAAACGCCAGGGTTTTGAGGTCGACGGTGAAGAGAGGTTCGACTATCATTTTGATATACCGATTCCGTGCAAATTTACTTTGTTCCACTCGGTGGCTGAGGGCGTCGCCGATTGATTTTTGCCGGTTGGATGGGACTGTGCAAGTTTTACGGGCATTTTCACCACAGAGGACACAAAGGCAACGGAGAACAGCATGACGATGGGCAGGTTTTTTATCGTGGGCGGGGCGGGATTTATCGGCTCGCATTTTACGGATGCGCTACTGGGGGTGGCCGGCGCGGAGTCCGTGACCATTTTCGATAATTTGAGTTCGGGCAGGGAATGGCATTTCGCGAAACACTTGCCCAATCCCAAGTTCAAATTTGTGAAGGGCGATGTGAAGGATCAGGACACGTTGAAACGGGCCATGGATGGCAGCGAAGTGGTGATCCATCTGGCCTCGAATCCGGATATCGCGCGTGCCGCCACCGAACCGGACATCGATTTTCGCGAGGGAACATATTTGACCGAGCGTGTACTGGAAGCAATGAGGTTGACCTCCGCGAAGCGGATCTTGTATGCATCGGGCAGCGGCGTTTACGGCGAAATAGGTATGGTGGAAGCGAACGAGGATTACGGACCCCTGGTGCCGATTTCAACGTATGGCGCGAGCAAACTGGCTGGAGAAGTCCTGATCAGTTCCTACTGTCACATGTTTGAGCTCACCGGCTGCGTTTTCCGGTTTGGAAACGTAGTGGGGCCGAGGCAGACACACGGCGTGGGTTTCGACTTCGTCAGGGCGCTGCGGAAAGAGCCAACGCGCCTGCGGATTCTGGGCGACGGCGGGCAGAGCAAATCGTACGTTTACGTCGAAGACGTGGTCGCGGCAGTCTTGACCGCGCATCAAAAGACCAAACAGAAATTCCAGACCTACAATGTGGCGACGGGCGATTACATCACGGTGAAAGAGATTGCGGAATTGGCCTTGGAATGCGTTGGGCTTGGGCGCAAGAACGTCCAGTTTGAATTCACCGGCGGAGATCGCGGCTGGAAGGGCGATGTGGCGGTGATCCGCTTGAACACAGACCGGATTCGAAGTCTGGGATGGAAGAACCAGCGCAATTCGCGCGAGGCGCTGCGAGAATCAATGAAGGCGCTGATTCGGGATGCTGGGCTCCTATATGAGGGCCAGCAAGCATCGGTGTAGGGAACTGCGTAAGCGGCCGACCTGAAGTTCGGCCACTACAGGAGATGGATTGCAAATTGTCGGTGACATTTTGCTGGCGGTTGCGCTGATTGGGACGCTGAGTTCCACGGTGTATCTGGGATTAGTGTTGGCTGCGGTTGCGAAATTCCGTGCGGAGTCGCGCAAACTTCTGGACACGCCTGCCGCAGCGGCGAATCTGCCAGACGTATCAGTGATCAAGCCGGTGCACGGCCTGGAACCGCAATTGCGCGAGAATATCGAAAGCTTCTTCCGGCAGGATTACCCGCAATACGAAATTTTGTTTGGCGCCGATACCGAAGACGATCCCGCCTTGGAAATTGTTCGCGAAGTAAGCGCGCGATATCCCCAGGTGCCCAGCCGAATCATCGCGCATGGTGTCCCTCCGTGGCCAAATCCGCAGACCTATTCGCTGCATATCCTTTCGAAGCAAGCAAAATACGACTTGATTGTTGCATCGGACAGCGACGTGGAAGTGGAGCCCAACTATCTTCGCGAAGTGGTGGCCCCGCTGCTGAAACCGGGAATCGCCATGAGCACCTGTCTCTATCGCGGCAAAAATGTGGGCGATTTCTGGTCTAACCAGACGGCAATGTTGATGTCCGTGGAAGAGCCCGCCGGCGTGCTGGTGGCGAATCTGTTGGAGGGCATGAAATTCGGCCTTGGGCCGACGATTGCCGTGCGCCGGGAAGCGTTGGAAGAAGTGGGCGGCTACGAGAAGTTCTACGACTATTCGGCGAACGATTTTATTCTGGGAAATCTGATTCATAAAGCGGGACACCAGGTGGTGCTTTCCAGCCACGTGATTGACCACGTCGTGAACCAAAGCACATTTAAAAAAATGTGGCAGAACCAGTTGCGCTGGCGCGTCACGGAACGCTACTGCCGGCCCAAAGGATACTTGGGCATGGGGCTGATTTTCGCCGTGCCCTATGGAATTCTGGGATTGCTTGCCGGCGGACTACTTGGATATTGGATTCTGGGGGCCGCGCTGCTGATTTGGGCGGTGATCAATCGATTGATTGAGGCCTTCGCAGTGGGCTGGGTTGTTCTGCGAGACAAGCCGCTATTGCGCACCATCTGGCTCTATCCCACGCGCGATTTGCTGGGCTTCGTGGTGTGGTGCGCAAGCTTTTCCGGAACCAATATTGCCTGGCGCAGCAGCAAATTTGAACTCCGGGGCGAGCGCATGGTGTTGCGCAAGGATGCGGGCGGACCATCGTGAAGATTTTCGCGGCAAAGTGAGCGTGGCATCCAAAGAATTCCAAGCGGACGGGACGACGACATTCTAAGCATGAGTGAACTTTCCATTTGGCGCGTGGCCGTGCTGGCGCTGGCTCTTGCCCCGCTGGTCTACTATCTGGTGGCAATCTTCGCGGCGCTGCGATTCTTCCTGAAAGAACGCGCAAAGGCGCTGCCCGCGTTCACTCCTCCCGTAAGCCTGCTGAAGCCCGTGCGCGGCGTGGATTTCGCCTCCTACGAAAATTTCAAGAGCTTCTGCACCCTGAACTATCCGGACTACGAGATTTTATTCTGCGTGAACCATATGGACGACCCTGCGGTGCCCGTAATCGAGCGCCTGAAACGTGAATTTCCCGAGCGCCGGATAGAGATCTTCTCCGGCGCGCAACAAATCGGCGCAAACCGCAAGGTGAACAATCTTGTCCTTTTGACCCGACAATCCCGCCACGAAATCCTGGTGCAGAGCGACGGCGACGTGCGCGTGATGCCGGAATACCTGCGTGAAGTGGTTGCGCCCTTCGCAGATACCAGCGTCGGAGTGGTGAGCTGTTTCTATCGCGGCGTGACAGAGAACAATTTCTGGGCTGAACTGGAAGCCATTGGCGCGGCGAGCGATTTTTTTGCCGGCGCCCTGGTGGCGAATCTGTCGGGCAGCGTAACGTTTGCCCTCGGCGCCTCCGTGGCCACCACGAAAACGTGGCTGGCAAAGATAGGCGGCTACCAGGCGCTGGCCGATTTACTGGCCGACGATTATGAAATTGGCAACCGCGTGTATAAAGCGGGCGGAAAGGTTCTGTTGTCCCGCGAAGCGGTCTGGACGATGTATCCGGCGCAGACCTTCGAGAGTTTCTGGGATCATCAGGTGAGATGGTCGCGGACGGTGCGCCTTGTGCGGCCAGCGTCGTTTATCGGCCTCATTTTCACCCACGGTTTGCCGCTGGCGATTCTGGCGGCCCTCATCGCGCCAACGGCGTGGATCGCCGCGGGATTTCTCGGCGCCTACCTGGTCTTGCGATTGCTGATGGCGTGGGTTGCCGGTGTCTGGGGCGTTGGGGATGAAGTCTTGCGCCGCAAAGTGTGGCTGGTGCCGCTGCGGGATGCGATTCACTTCGCGGTATGGCTCGCAGGGTTCACGTCGAACCGAGTGAAATGGGGTGGAGTAGAGTATGCGATTGATGGCGGGCGAATGACGGAAGTGGGCGCAAGCAAGGGTTTGGAGAAAGATTAACGCCGCACACACGAAAAACCGCTAACGCAGATTTCTCAGCAGGGAAATATCACTTGGGTGGATTGCAAACCAAAAGCACCTGTATAAATGCCAGCGCTACATTTTTTTGTTTTGAGTTGTGCCGGAACTGGCGGGCGGAGTGACGGTGTGTTTCTGCCAATCCGCATCGGTGAGGTTCCAGCCGCCGCCCAGCGCGAGATAGAGCTGCACGATCACCAGTCGGCGGTTAATTTCCGTTTGCGCCAGGGCATTCTGTTCCGGATAGAGCTGGATTTGCGCGTCAAGAACTTCGAAATAACTCGCTTTGCCCGCCGTATAACGCTGCAAGGAAACCGTGACGGCTTCCTGATATGCTGCAACAGAGCGCGCCTGCTCAACGCGGATAGCCTCGTATTTCTGGCGAGAGATCAGCGCGTTGGAAACATCCGAGAAGGCATTGAGCGCAGCTTGCTGGTATTGCAGCGTGGTCTGCTGCCAGAACGCAACCGCCTCGCGCTTTTGCGCTCTCAACGCGCCGCCTTGGTAGATCGGGCCAGCAAAATTGGCGGCGATGCTCCAGGCATTGGCGCTGCTGGAAGTGATTTCCGAAAGTGGAGAGCTGGCCTGCCCCACAAGCGCGGTCAGCCCAAATTTCGGGAAAAAGTTTGCCGTGGCCACGCCGATTTGAGCATTGGCGGAACGCACCTGTTCCTCGGCGGCGAGCACATCGGGGCGCCGTTCCAGAAGATCGGAGGGCAGGCCTACGGGGATTTCCGGCGGCACCACTTGCTCCAGCAATTTCGCGGTGTGCAGAATGGGCCGCGGATTCTCTCCCAGCAGCACGCTGAGCTGATTTTCCTTCAACGCGATCTGGCGCTCGTATTCGGGTACGGCTGCGGCAGCGGATGCCTGCGCGGCTTCGGCGCGCGACACGTCTAGTTTCGACGCCACGCCACCTTCATACCGCTGGTTGAAAAGTTTCAGGGTCTGGCCAAACGAGTCCGCGGTTTCCTGGGCGATTTGCAGCTGGAGCTCCAGGCCAAGCAGCTCAAAATAGGCCTGTGCAACCGAGCTTGTCAGCGTGAGCATTACGCCGCGCCGCGCTTCTTCCGTGGAAAGATATTGTGCCTTCGCGGATTCGTTCAGGCGGCGAATGCGCCCCCAGATGTCGGCTTCCCAAGCAACGCTGCCGGCAGCGAGAAACGCGCCCTTGGTGGTGTAGCTACCGGGCGTCACCGCGCCGAGAAATTCATTCTGGCCGTCGCTGGCACCCACCGAATAGTTCACAGCGGGCAGGTATTGCGAATGTGCCACGGCGGCGAGTTGGCGAGACTGCTCAACGCGCGAAACGGCGATGCCCAGGTCGTAGTTATTCGCCAGCGCGGTATCAATCAGCGCCTTGAGTTGCTCGTCTTTGAATACTTCCCACCAGGGTTGGTCGGCATAAGAAGCTTGCTGGGCTACGCCCTCGGCGCCGCGGAACTGCGGGGGCGAAGCTACCTTCGGCCGCGCGTATTTTGGGCCAACCGCACAACCGGAAAGGAAAATGGTTGCAGAAGTCAGCATCGCAATCGCCGCGCGCCGCAGTTCGCGGCCAGACCCATTTCGCCAGGAATCCCCCGGGCGCCTGGCCATCGAATTGGAAATTTTGCTAAGCATCGCTTCTAAATTCTTCTCCATCCGCTTCCCGACCTAATCCCCGTGGCCGGGGCTGGGAGGAGCCTGGCCAGGCGCCGGAGTGATCGCCTCGACTCGTGCTCCAGTGATCCGCTCGACGATATAAAAGAGCGCCGGAATAATAAAGATCGCCACGAAGCTGGCGGCCAACATGCCGCCGATGACAGCCGTGCCCATCACCTGGCGCGAAACGGCGCCGGAACCCGAGGCGCGCCACAGCGGCACGCAGCCCAAGATGAAAGCAAAACTCGTCATCAAAATCGGGCGCAGGCGCAGCTTGGCGCCTTCCAGAGCCGCGTCGGCCAGCGATTTTCCCTTTTCATATTCGGCCTTGGCAAATTCCACAATCAGAATCGCGTTCTTGGCCGCCAGGCCGATCAGCATAACCAGACCGATTTGCGCGTAGACGTTATTTTCCAGGCCCAGCCCCGTGTATTGCTTGAAAACCAGCAGGTCAATCATGCGCCGCCCAAGCAGCGCCGCGAACGCGCCAAACACCGCGATGGGGACGCTGAGGAGCACGCTAAACGGCAGCGTCCAGCTTTCATAAAGCGCCGCAAGAATCAGGAAAGCGAACAAAATCGAAAGGCCAAAAATGGCAAACGGCGAAACGCCTTGCTGGGCTTTTTGTTCCTGGAAGGACATGCCCATGTAATCAAAGCCCATTCCAGAGGGCATATTCTTGGCGTAAACATCTTCCATCGCGCGCATCGCCTGTTCCGAACTGAATCCCCGCGCTGCAGTGGCGTTGATTTGTGTGGAGCGATGCAGATTGTACCGCATGGTGAATTCCGGGCCACTCGTCGGCTTGACGTTGGTGACCGCGGACAGGGGAACCATCTTCCCCTCCGAATTTCGCACGTAGAACTGGCCGAGATTCTCCGCCCGGGTGCGATAGGCGCCTTCGGCCTGGACATATACCTGCCACTGACGGCCGAAACGATTAAAATAATTAATGAACGAACCGCCCATGAAGGATTGCAGGGTTGAATAAACATCGCTAAGTTTCACGCCCTGGGTGAGCACCTTGTCGCGATCCACCGTCGCGAACACCTGCGGCACAGTCGGGAGATTCGTGGTAAACACCCGGCTGATCTCCGGCCGTTTGCGGGCCTCTTCCATTAATTTCTTGGTCTGGATGTTCAGGAATTCCACGTCGCGGCCTTCGTGATCTTCCAGCACAAAGGTCACGCCGCCAGAGGCGCCCACGCCGGGAATTGCAGGCGGCGGGAAAGCCACCGTGATGCCTTCGGGAAGTTTCGCCAACTCCTGGTTCAAGTGAATGATCAAATCCATGTACTGCTCTTCCTTCGCAACCCGTTCATGCCAGGGCTTAAAGGTCACCCAGAAAAACGTGCTGTAGGTATTCGAAACGCCGCTCAACAGGCTATATCCAACCACGGTGGTGACATGCGCGATGCCGGGAGTATCCAGTAGGACGCGCTCTACCTTCTCCGCGGCGGCGGACGCTCGCTGGAGAGAGGAAGCATCGGGCAGTTGCTGGTTAATGAATACGTAGCCCTGATCCTCGTCAGGCAAAAAACTCGTCGGCAGCTTGCCGCCGACAAAGCCCGCCAGAACTCCAAACGCCACCAGCAAAATAACCGCAATGCCCATCTTGCGGATGAACATGTGACAAACTTTTACGTAGTCATTTGTGGCCTTGGTGAACATCCGGTTGAACGCGCCGAAGAATTTGCCAAGCGGGCCACGGGCTTCCTTCTTGGGTCGCAGCAACAGTGCAGAGAGCGCCGGGCTCAACGTCAGCGCATTGAACGCCGAGATGATTACCGAAACGGCGATGGTCACAGCGAACTGCTGGTAGAGCCGTCCGGTGATGCCGGGAATAAACGCGGTGGGGATAAACACCGCGGAAAGGATCACGGCGATACCGATCACGGGCGCCGAGACTTCTTCCATGGCCTTCATCGACGCTTCTTTAGGCGATAAGCCATGCTCGATGTGATGCTCTACGGCTTCCACGACCACGATCGCGTCGTCCACCACCAACCCGATGGCCAGCACCAGTCCGAAAAGCGAAAGTGTGTTGACCGAAAAGCCCAGCAGCGGAAAGACCATGAACGTGCCGATCAACGAAACCGGCACCGCCAGCAGGGGAATCAGCGTCGCACGCCAGCCTTGCAGGAAAATGTAAACAACGATGATCACCAGGACCAGCGCTTCGATCAGCGTATGCTCGATTTCCTTAATGCCTTCTGTCACCGGAAGAGTAGTATCCAGCGCGGTCACGTAATCCAGTCCCGGCGGGAAGCTCTTCTTCTGCTTCTCCATGAACGCAATCACGCCCTTGGCAGCGGCCACGGCGTTGGAACCCGGCAGTTGATAGACCGCGATGACCGCGGAGGGCTTGCCATCCAGACGGCCCTGCATGTTGTAGGCCTGTGCTCCCAGTTCGATGCGCGCAACATCGCTGAGTCGAACCACCGATCCATTCGGCAGCGCGCGAACCACGATTCGCCCAAACTCTTCCTCGGATATCAATCGGCCCTGGGCGCGTACCGCGTAGGTGAATTCCTGCCCCGCTGGCACCGGCTCCCCGCCGATCTGCCCCGCCGGGTTCACATTGTTTTGAACCTGAATGGCATTGATGATTTCTGGAACGGTGATCTGCAGTTTTGCAAGCTGATCCGGCTTTACCCACACCCGCATCGCATACTGGCCTGCGCCGAAGATAGATACGCTGGCAATGCCCGGAACTTGGGTGAGCCCATCCTTCAAATTGATGTACGAATAATTAGCCAGGAAGCGTGAGTCATAAGTGCCATTAGGAGAGAAAAGATCAAACAGCATCATCGGCGACTGTGTGGACTTCTGCACCGTAACGCCATAGCTGTTGACCGCCGCGGGCAATTGCGAAGCCGCCTGGCTTTGCCGCATTTGCGTCAGGATCTGATCGGTACTCGGATCCGTCCGGACGTCGAAGTCCACTGTTATCGTCGCCTGGCCGTTGTTCGCGTTCAGGGAGTACATGTACTCCATGTTGTCCACGCCGCTCATCTGCTGCTCGATCGGAGTGGCGACGGATTGCTCTACCGTCAGCGCGTCGGCGCCGACATACGTGGCCAGAACCTGAATCTGTGGGTCCGCGATATTGGGGAACTGAGCTGTGGGGAGTCCGAGAACGGCAACAGCACCAACAATCACCATGATGATGGAAATCACCATGGACACAATGGGACGCTCAATGAAAAATTTATACATGGCGGCCGGTTAGCGCGCTGCTCCTGCACTGGAAGCCGCAGGGGGAGCAGCATCACGGGAATACGCTTTCGGATTGACCACCGCGCCGTCCGTTACCTTCTGCGTGCCTTCAGCCACGATGCGGTCTCCGGGTTTCAAGCCATCGGCAATGATCCAGAGATCGCCGGCTCTTTCGCCTACGGTCACTGGGCGTATGTTGACTTTATTATCGCTGCCGACGACTGCAACTAGGTATTTCCCTTGTACATCGGTCACAGCTCTTTGGGGAACCAGCAGGGCCCCTTTATCCAAGCGCACTACCGTTCGAATATTCCCGAATCCACCGGGCCGCAAAAGCCGGTTGGGATTTGGAAATTGGATCTGAAGAAGAATGGCCCCGGTGCTGATGTCCACCTGGCGATCCAGGGCGTAAAATTTTCCGGTCTCCGGATAAACCGAACCATCGGTCAGGACCAACTGCCACTTGAGCCGTCCAAGCGCCTTCTCTTCCGATTCGCCAACCTTTTCCGATTCACGCATGGCCTTCAGGTATTCCTGCTCGCTGGGCGTGAAATTCACCAGGATCGGGTTGACCGTGGAAATAGTCGTCAGGGGGCTGGCGGTCTGCGGGCTAAGGTAATCGCCGACCTGAGCGGTCGCAATGCCCGCCACGCCGTCAATCGGCGCGATGATCGTGCTATAGCCAAGATTCAACCGCGCCGTTTCCAGCGCCGCCTGGGCAGAGGAAACTGCCGCTTTAGCGGCCTCCACCTGTGCCAGTGCCGAGAGGTTGCTCTGCACCGCGTCGTCGAGTTCCTGCTTACTGATAGCTCCGGTTGCCGCCAGCGGCGTATAGCGGTTCACGTCCAGTTGCGTCTTGCCTTGCTGGGCCTGCGCGCGCGCCAAATCGCCCCTGGCCTGTTCTAGGACCCCTTTTGCTTGGTCCGTGGAGGCTTGGAAGGTGCGGGAGTCCAGTTGGAAGAGTGGCGTGCCTTTGGTTACATAAGCGCCGTTGGTATAGGTCTGCTTCACCAAATAGCCCGGCACCTGCGCGCGGATTTGCGCGTTAACCATGCCCGTCAGCGTGGCCACCCATTCCCGCGTGATGGGTACATCCTTCTGCACCACTTGAACAACTTCCACGTCAGCCGGGCCGGCGAGGGGCTTGGCCTCTTCACAGCCGCTGAGACCAAGCGCAGCCACCAACAGCATAGTCGTCAGCGCTTTCCAGGAATTTTTGAATGCAATGAGAGAAACGGATACGCAAGCGTATTGTTGGCTAGAAGACATAATCTTTCCACGACGGCAAACTAGTGTGACCCTGAGTCTCGGAGAAGTTATCACGTCGGCGTCCGATAGCATAGGGAGAATTTAGGAAGTCTGCCACCCGTCAATCTCCCGGCAAGTGGGCCTGGGATATCCGTGTTCGCAGAAGTATCGCGCAAGAAGTGCTTTGCTTGAACCCTGGCCGCGGGCAATGTCATGATGCTGCAACGGACGCGCAATACCGAAAATAGCCGCCCACCGGCGCCCCGCGCGAGGTCGCCATCCAACGATCAGGAGCCGGAATGGAAAAATCCAGTTTCAAGAATATTCACAAGTTCATCAAACCTTACTTGATCGAAGACGGCAGCGAGTTCCGGCTGAAGGACCACGATCCCGCGGATACGCATCACTTGCGTTCGGCGGACAAGCCGGAGGCACAAAAGCGGCTCACCGAGGGGGTGATGTTGTTGAGCCAACTTCAGGACATGCTCTTCGCACAAAGCAACTGGGGCGTGTTGCTGATCTTCCAGGCCATGGACGCCGCGGGCAAGGACGGCACGATCAAACATGTGATGTCCGGCGTAAACCCCCAGGGAGTGGATGTTTTTTCGTTCAAAGCGCCTTCTACCGAGGAGATTGCCCATGACTTTATGTGGCGCACGAACCGCTGTTTGCCGCCTCGTGGGAAGATTGGGATTTTTAATCGCTCTTATTACGAAGAGGTGCTGGTGGTGCGCGTGCACCCGGAACTGCTGAACAAACAGAAGATTCCGAAGGAATTTTGTGACCATCATCTTTGGAGAAGCCGCTTCGAAGACATCAATGCTTTTGAGAAGTACTTGACGCGCAACGGCATCGCCATCCGCAAGTTTTTCCTGAATATTTCCAAGAAAGAGCAAAAACATAGGTTCATGGAACGGCTGGACAATCCGGAGAAGAACTGGAAATTTTCAGTCGCGGATGTTCAGGAAAGGAAATATTGGAAGGACTACCAATCAGCCTACGAAAAAATGATCCGCAACACCGCGACGAAACACGCGCCCTGGGTGGTTGTGCCCGCGGACAACAAGTGGTTCACCCGTCTCCTGGTTGTGACCACGATTGTGGACGCGTTATCCGGGCTAAACCTGAAATATCCCAAACTTAGTGAGGGGCAGTACGCCGAATTGAAAGCCGCTCGCAAGCAGTTGGAAAAGGAATAGTCCGCCGCCAGGAAGCGTACCCGGCGGCCTCTCAGGGTTGCGACACGGTACTGGGATTCGGGAGCACCTTCAAGTTCTGCAGGTGCATATCGTGGAAGAACGTGGGCCAGTATTCCTTGAACATATTCGCCGCAAAGCGCCAGGCGAGGTCACTGCCGTAGCGTTCCATGGTCTTCGCGCCGGTTTGTTCAGAGACGGGCAGGTAGACATTGGCTAAGGTTTCTGCGGCCAGCGGGCCCAGCAAGCCGGACGTATTGAACACGTCATTCCCTTTGTCGTTTCGTGTGATCACTAGACGCTTTGCAGAATATTTGAGCGCGCGGCCGAGGCTGGGGTGATTCTCTGGAAAGAAACGTGGGTCCTGGCGCAAGATGGAGGCGAAGAGAAAAGTGCCAAAGAAGGAGGTCGAGGACGCTCTGCCCATGGCATATCCGATTCGCGTGCCGTAAGCATCCCATCCCTGCCCCGTTGAACCGGGAGTGTTGGTGGCCTGATTGAATGCAGCACTCACGCTGGCCCCCAGAATGTAGGCCGGAGAAATGGACTGGTTAACGAAGATCTTGAATTTGCCACCTGGGGATAGCGCCGTCGGGCTCGAGGCGATATCGGGAAAGAAGAAGGAGCGATTGGTCACATAGCCGATAAAACGGTCTGTCGTATCTTGTACACCGCTTGAAGAATCATCCTGTTTGGGCTGAGGTGAGTCCGGCTTGGAGGATGTGCTGGAGGTGCCGGCGCCTGCAGGTTGCTGCCCAAAAGTAAGCACCGGGATCAGCAAGGCTGCGGGCACAATAATCCGTAACCTGCAACAGATACGCCGAATGCGATGAGCGACTGACCCAATCATACGTTCTCCCAAAATTTCCGCCGTGGAACCAACTTGGGTGATCGACCCAATTCCGAAGGATATTCCCTGTTTCGTCCGTTTGTCCCCGCGAACCCGATCAGGACGCCAGATACCGACCCTGCGGAGCCGGATCAGGTCGCCGGGTCGATGACAATAGGAGTGTGGAAAGTATCATGGGAGGGGATGTCTCGCAACCTTTTCCATAATGGGAACAACAACTTGCGCGAGCAGCCAATTCCTCCATTCCCGGGTTCGAGTTGACGGAGTGCCCGCCGGCGTTTTACCCTAGGAAGGTTGCAGTGGCGATGCTAGAACGGGCCTTACGGCACCGGCTGCAGCGCTCCTCCCTCGGCTGGGAGGTCGTCCAATTGGTAGGACTCCAGACTCTGACTCTGGCTATCCTGGTTCGAGTCCAGGCCTCCCAGCCAAATATGTGCGTACAAATGACTTCAGTACCCTCCTGGCATAAGCCCCGGTACGGATTTCCCTTTAACTACATCATCGGTGACGCTGGATTGGCCCTCGTTTGGGCCATCCTTGACGCACTGCGAACCCGATGCTAGATTCGGGCCTCAAGCTGAAAATATGGAGGAATTTGTCTGAGCCGGCCTGGGAAGCAGCGGCGATTCGCCGAGTTAAATCGACGCGAATTCCTGCAATATGGCTCCGGTGCGGCGCTGGCGTTTCTTCCTTCAGGGCTCGGCTGGCCGTTCTCTTCATTCCATAATCTTCAGCAAGCATCCCCCGCCGCGGATTTCTATGTTCATCCCAACTACCGGACGTCGCGTCCGATCGATGCGATCCTGAAAAAAGTCGCCGCGGGGAACGACGTCTACCCGACAGAAGTTTATAGCGACCGCATCAGCGCAGTCTTGCAGGCGTGGGCCGCGGAATTGCGCGATTCGCCCCTGAAAACGGCAGCATTGGAACGGGCGATGACTGCTGATTTTACGGCGACTTCGCCTTCCGGGAATTTGAAGCCGCGTCGCAAAAACGACGGCGCCTTGCAGGTCTGGCAGAAGGAATACAAGGATGGACCACCGCTGGGACGCGAGGCATTTCTCGTCGAATGGCACTCAGCGATGCGCGTGTTTTCTGTGCTCTACACCGTGGAGTTTCAGATTGTCGCGATTCGCGCGGAATCACCCCAAGCCCCGGCGCCGGGCGCAAAAATTTCCGCGTCCACCAGGGCGCGCTACGAATTTGTCGGCACCGGCACTGGATTTCACCGCGAACAGTGGGTCGGCCATCTGGATCTCGATTGGGAATTTGCCGCGGGTGAGGATCCCCGTCTGCGGACATGGCGCAACGTTGACGAATCGCGCTGCCGCTCTCTGGCTCCCATCTTCGAGGATCAAGCTTCCGAAGCATTTGGCCAATGCGCATCCTTTGGCTCACAGTTTCTGCCTGGAGTGGATCATTGGCGCACCCTTCTGGACGGCGCGAGCGGTATAGACATCTACGGCCACAACGGCGTGGCCGCTGGCGATATCGACGGCGACGGGTTCGACGATCTCTACATCTGCCAGCCGGCCGGGCTTCCTAACTGCCTTTATCGAAACCGCGGCGACGGCACATTTGAGGACGTTACCGAAGCTTCCGGCACCGGACTGCTCGACAACACGGCCTGCGCGCTCTTTGCGGACGTGGACAACGATGGGCGCCAGGACCTGATCGTGGTCCGCGCAAGCGGGCCGCTGCTCTTCCTGAATGCGGGCAAGGGAAAATTTCGCCTCCAGCCAAACGCCTTCCAATTCGCGAATCCCCCGCAGGGCACATTCACCGGCGCCGCAATCGCGGATTACGACCGCGATGGCTGGCTGGACATTTATTTCTGCCTCTATTCCTACTACCAGGGAGCGGATCAATATCGCTATCCGGCCCCGTATTACGCCGCGGAAAATGGCCCGCCAAATTTCCTGATGAAAAATAACCGCAACGCCAGTTTCCGCGACGCCACCCAGGAGAGCGGGCTGGATCAGAACAATAAACGATTCAGCTTCTGCTGCGGTTGGTCGGATTTCGATGGGGACGGCTGGCCAGACCTCTACGTCGTAAATGATTTTGGACGAAAAAATCTTTACCGCAACAACGGAGACGGAACGTTCACCGACGTCGCAAAAGACGCGGGCGTGGAGGATGTCGGCGCGGGAATGAGCATCAGTTGGTTGGACTACGACATGGACGGCTGCCAGGACCTCTACGTTGCGGACATGTGGACCGCGGCTGGCCTGCGCATTTCGATGCAGGAGCAATTCCAGAAGAATGCCGGCGAGGAAGTGCGCGGCCTCTACCGACGGCACGCCATGGGGAACTGCTTGTATCGCAATCAGGCCGACGGCAAATTTTCCGACGCGGGCGCGCAGTCCGGCGCGCTCATGGGTCGCTGGGCGTGGTCGAGCGACTCGTGGGACATGGACCACGATGGCTATCCGGAACTCTACATTGCCAACGGGATGATTTCAGGGCCGCTGCGCCAAGACTTGAACAGTTTTTTCTGGCGCCAGGTGGTGGCCAACTCGCCCGAAGGCGCGAAGCCGGGAGCCGCCTACGAACTAGGTTGGAACGCCGTGAACGAACTGATTCGCGAAGACGTCACATGGAGCGGGTACGAACGCAATGTGCTCTATCTGAACAACGGCGACGGCACTTTCTCCGACGCTTCAGGCGCCACGGGATTGGATTTTCCGGAGGACAGCCGCACGTTTGCCCTGGCGGATTTTGACGGCGACGGCAGCGTGGAGATGGTCCTGAAAAGCCGCAGCGCGCCGCAACTGCGTTATTTAAAGAATGTGATGCCGCAACTGGCGCCGTCGATATCCTTTCGCCTCACCGGAAAAAAGAGCAATCGTGACGCTATCGGCACGCAAGTGATCGTCGAAACGTCAATGGGACGCCAGACGCGCTTGGTGCAGGCGGGTTCCGGCTTTCTGGCGCAACACAGCAAGGAACTTTTTTTCGGCCTGGGGGCGGCGACGGGAAATATCCGCGCCACGATCCGCTGGCCCAGCGGTTTGTTACAAAACATTGCGGATTTGCCGGCGAATCATCGCATCTGGATTGAAGAAGGATCCGCCGCGATTCGCAAGGAAGCGTTTGCGTGGCGTCCCGCGGTTGGCGGTCAAAAATCCAGGGCAAATCCGCCAGCGCACGAACCCTCGCCCGCGCAGGTGGAAACGTGGCTGCTCGTACCCGTTGCGGCGCCGGATTTCCAGGCGAACGGTTCATCAGTGAATCCAGGAATGCTTGCCGGCCTGCGGGGGAGAACAGTGCTGTTGTATTTCGGCTCCGTGAAAATGCCGGATTGGGAGAAGCAATTAGAGGAACTGCGCGGCGCACAGGACGCGGGTGGCTCGCGTGTGATTGCTGTGAACGTGGAAGACGAGGCGTCCGTAAGGCCCAGCACCCAAGCCGCCGTGTCCGCAGCCAGCGTGGTTCCCGTGGTCCACGGTTCGCCGGACCTCGTGGGCATCTACAATCTGCTCTATGGGCGCCTGTTCGACCGCCACCGCAATATGGGATTGCCAACAGTGTTTCTCCTCGATTCTAAAGGCGACATCGTCAAAATCTATCAAGGTCCGCTGCAAGCGCAACAAGTGCTGGAAGACGCGCGACACGTTCCGAAGACCGACGCGGAACGCCTGCAGCGCGCCCTGCCGTTTCCCGGAGTGAACACGACCTACGAATTTGGCAGAAATTATCTTTCCTTCGGCGCTGTATTTTACGAGCGTGATTATCTGTCTCAATCCGAAGCCTATTTCCGTCTAGCGGCGAAAGATGATCCCAACGGGGCCGAAGCCCTCTACGGCCTGGGCAGCGTCTACCTGAAGCAAAATAAAAATGCGGAAGCGCGCGAATATTTCGAACGTGCCAGCCGCGCCGAAGCCCGTTACCCGGGGACGTTGCCGAACACGTGGAACAATCTGGGTATTCTCGCGGCGCGCGAAGGAAAGACCGACGAAGCCATCGGCTATTTTCAAAAAGCCTTGCAGTTTAACCCCGACAACGCCGTCGCTCTGCAAAACCTCGGCAACGCCTACCGCCAGAAAAAAGATTGGCCGAACGCGAAAAGCGCCCTGGGGCGTTCGCTGGCGCTGAACCCCGACGATCCCGAGGCAAATTACGGCCTGGGTATGGTCTACGCGCAGAACGACGACACCGGCCGCGCCTACGATTATTTGCAGAGGGCGCTGGCGGCGCGCCCGGCGTACCCCGAGGCGCTCAACAATCTTGCAATTCTTTATTTGCGCACCCAGCATCCGCAAGAGGCGCAGAAAAGTTTTGAGGAATCCATCCGCGTCGCGCCAGAGTATGAACAGTCCTACCTGAACCTGGCCCGCCTCTACGCGATCCAGGGTGATAAGCCAAACGCCCGCGCGACTCTCGAGCGCCTGCTGAAAATTCATCCGGATCAGCCCCAGGCCGTGAAAGAGTTGCAATCCCTCTCCCAGTGATTTGCGCCGTATGTTGGCGGCAGATAGAATCGCCAGGTGGACGCACATTTATTTTCTGCCATCGACTGCGGTGAGATTCTTCGCCCATCCTTGTCGGATGGTCTCAGAATGAAATCCTTGCCCGTGGACAAGATTCCAGGGCGCAAATTATCTCCTCGTAAACCGGGTTTAATCGTCGCCGCGTTATTTTGCGCGCTGCTGGCAGCAGCCTCGTTGTTGCGCGCGCAGAGCGACGCCGGTCGCATCGAAGGATTCGTCCGCGACGCTCAGAAACTCCCGGTAGCCCAGGCAAAAGTCTGGCTGGACGATCAGTTGCAAGGAAGAACACAATCGGTCAGCACGGACTCCGCCGGACATTTCCTTTTCGCAGCGGTCGGCCCCAGCACATATACTCTGCGCGCGCAGAAGAGCGGCTACCGCGAGGTATCGCAAGGGCCGCTCGCACTCAAACGCGGGGAGGCCGCCTCCGTAATTCTGCAGTTAGCCGTGGAAACATCTGCGGCGCCCGAAAAAAATCCTGCCCAGGGGATGCAATATTCCGACGATCCCAAGTTTACCGTCGCGGGAGTCTCCGACCCCAGCGACGTGGGCGGCCATGGCTCCAACGTGACGCTGCCCACCAAGGAAGCGCTGGCGAAAGACACCGCGTCGCTGTCCTCGGGTCCATCGCAACCGGCCAAAGCGGAAGAGAGAACCGTGTTTGCCGGAGAATTGCCGAAAATTTCCCCCAACGATTTTGCTGAGAATCTGAAAGTAGGCAAAGCGCTGCTGCAAGTGGGCCGTGCGAAAGACGCCGTCCCTTATCTGGAAAAGGCCGCGGAACTGAAGCCGCAGGATTTTGACGCCGGCTATTCCATGACCCTTGCGTATCTGCGAAGCGGCGATCTCAAGCGTGCGGACGCCTCCGCGCAGTCCCTCCTTGCAAACAACGATCGCGCAGAAGCCCACGCGTTGCTCGCGGAAGTAAAGGAAGCCGAGGGACAACCCGTTGACGCCGTGAAGGAATATCAGCGCGCCGCGGAAATGGACCCTAGCGAGCCGCACCTCTTCTCCTGGGGCGCGGAATTATTGCTGCACCATGCCTATGAACCCGCCGCTCAGGTTTTTGCCAAAGGCCACCGCGACTATCCGAATTCGATCCGCATGCTGGTGGGATTGGGCGCAGCCGCCTACGCGCAGGACTTGAACGACCAGGCGGCCCGCTGGCTGCTGCAAGCGAGCGTGATCGATCCATCAGACCCTCGCCCGTACGTATTCCTCGGTAAGGTGCAGGATGTAGCCAAAAGCGAGCCACCTGAATGGGTCGCTGCATTCGAACGCTTCGCCACGCTGCAGCCGGAGAACGCGCAGGCGCACTATCTCTACGCCGTGGCGCTGGCGAAGCAGCACCGCGGCCAAGGGGTTTTCGCGGCGCGGAAGGCGCAATTGAACAGGGCAATTGAGCTGGATCCGAAATTTGGCGACACCTACCTGGAATTGGGCCTGCTCCAGTCGGAAAAACGGGAATACACGGAGGCAGTGACGTCGCTGCAGAAAGCCGTCGAGTTCACCCCGCTGCCCGATCAGGCGCACTTGCGCCTGGCCCAGATTTACCGCGAAATGGGCGAAACGGAAAAAGCGAAGAAGGAGTCAGCGCTGTACGAGGAAGTTTCCACTAAGAAAAAAGAACAGCTCGCACGAGAACGAAAAGCGCTCGGCCAGTTTGTCTACACCATGCAGGATGGCACCCCAGCATCCGAAGAGCCCGCCTCGAAGCCCTAGTGAGCCGCGGGTTGCGGCGTGGGGCCCCGCATCAAATCCACAAACATACGATCGAAGCGCTCCAGGTCCACGTCCACCAGAATCTCCACGCGCTGCTGCGGAAGCTTTGGCTTGTCCACCTCGCCCCACGTCAGCGTGTTGCCATAGGCCGCTCCGTGCTCCGTGTCCACGGCCATATAGCGCACGTCGCGCCGCATGATAATCGAAGGATCCAGCCACGCCGCGGCCGCCAGTTCATCCCACATGAAATCAGCCCCAGGCCCCGGCAAAAAATACTTCGCAATATATTGCGCCAGCGGCGTTCCCGCCTTCGCGATTTCATCCACCATCGCCTGTGTCAGCTTCGTCTTGATCGAAATGTCCACCGGCGTGCAAGTGATTTTCTTCCAGTGGGCATGCAGCGCGGCGTCCGCAGCCTCCGGGTCCATCCAGAAATTAAACTCGTGCCGCGGCGCGTTGACGAATTCCGGATTGTCCGTTACCGGATTCAGGCTGCCGCCCATGAACACCAGTTCCTGCGCCAGTTCGGCGAATTCCGGATCGATGCGCAGCGCCAGCGCCAGATTCGTCATCGGGCCGCCTTCGTAGATGGTTACCTCGTGCGGATATTTGTGCACCATGCGGATCAGGAAATGCGCGGCATCTTCCGCCGAAGGTTTCGTAGTGGGCGCGCCTTCCTTTGGCGGAGGCACCACGAACGCGTCATGCCACCAGCGCGGGTCCCAGGCACCGGCGTAGCCCACTTTGCCATAGCGCTCTTGCCACAGCACGGCCTCTTCATGCGTGCGGATCAGCGGAAACACCGCCCCCGGCACAACGGGGACGTCGCTGCGCCCCATAATCTCCAGCAAGCGTAGCGCGTGGCCAACTTCTTCGTCGCGCCACTGGTTGCCGGTGATGATGGTCACGCCAAGCACGTCGGCCTGCGGCGATTGGATCAGCGTCGCAAGCGTCTGCATGTTGCTGCCGCCCGGGCCGGAGCAGTCCTGATCAATGATCACTTTGCGGCGAGTCTGCGCGGAGGCGCAGGAAGGGAAGAGAAGCAGCGCCCAGAAAGCCGCGCCGAAAAGAAAACGACCCACGGCCGAAGCCGCGGGTCGTGAAAAGGAGGACAACGAATCGAGTTTCAAGATTCGTCCCTAGAAGGTGAGCTTCAAGCCAAACTGCACGAGTCGTGGGTTGTTGACGGTGGAACTGATGTGGCCGAATTGGTTAGAGGCCACAGGATTGACGTCCGCGCTGGGCAATCCGAACTGCGCATGGTTGAACAGGTTGAAGATTTCCGCACGGAAGTCGAGTCCCATGTTTTCCCAGGGAAGCGCGAAGCGCTTGATCACCGAGAAATCAGTGTTCACGAAATCCGGTCCGTTGACGGGGGTACGGTTCGCGTCTCCGAGTTCGCCGGGAGCAGCTTGCGCAAAGCAGCTCGTGTTGAACCATTCCGAAACGCTCCGGTTAAAGCCGGAGTTCGGATTGCAAACCTGGTCCGGACGGTTGTACGAATTGCCGTTGTTGTTGAAGTTGACTCCCGATCCGTTGTTGCTGTCGTACGTAAAGATGGGGAATCCTGAGGTGATTTTTTCGATCACCGTCACCTGCCAGTTGCCAAGGATGGCATTGGCCGCGCCATTCCAGTTCGTGCCGAATTTCTTGCCTTTGCCGAACGGCAGGTCGTAAATCACGCTGGCGGTGAAACTGTTGTTCAGATTGATCTGGGAGAGCGCCCAATCGAGGCTGCCCCATCCCGGCAGTCCGAAGTAAGGCACGCCGAGGGAAGTTCCCACGCCGTCGGAGAAGCCCGTGTCGTAATTCTTGGAATAGGTGTAACCGATCAAGGCATACAACCCGTACCTCGAACTCTTGGTCTCTGCCTTGACCTGCAGCGAGTTGTAGTGCGCCCGGCCGTAATCATTTGTGCTGTAGATCACGTTGTATGATTGCAGATAAGGGGCGCTAAACGCCGCTCCGCCAGGACCGCAACCCAGGAAGTATCCGTTGGTGCCACCATCGCAAGCAGCTGGCGAGCCGAGGTTAATGTTGTTGCCGTAGTTCAGGATGTGCGTCGCACGCGAGCCGGCATATCCGACAGTCAGCACGATGCTTGCCGGGAGTTGCCGCTCTATGTTCACGTTGAATTGCTGCATCTCACCCTGCTTGATGTTCTGATTCTCGGTGATGAAGTTGCCGGCAAAGGTGGAGACATCCGGCGGAGAGGTAATAATGGGGAAGCCATCTGCAATGCCCACCATTTGACTTGGCGTATGTGCTGCAATACAGGCAGCCGTAGTTGCGCTCCCGATATTAGGACAACCGCTGCCGTATGCAGGCGTGGAGCATGCCGCACCTAGATAAGTGCAGCCTCCAAAGGAGATGCCGAAGGATTCTGCGGCGAAGGGCGGATTCTGCCAAAGCCCTTGCGCTCCCTGACTCCAGGCGGAGTCGTGGAAGATCGCATAGCCGCCGCGAAGAACGGTCTTGTCGCTGCCGAACAGCTTGTAGGCCAAACCGATGCGAGGCTCAAACGCGGTCCAATCCATGCGCACGCCCGCGGAACCTCCGACATAGTTCTGACCAGCAATTAGCATTTCGCCGGTTTGCGGGACCAGGTTTGCCTGGCGGTTTGCTGCTTCCGAAATCGGCGTAGCCATGGACCAGGCCAAGCCGATATTCACGGTAAGGTCTTTGGTGACGCGCCAGTCGTCCTGGACATAGGGGCGGTAAATCTTCCAACGGCGCCCAGTGACGTCACCATTGAAGTTCTGGTCGTGAATGCGGATGCTGGAAAGTCCCAGGAGCAAATCCGCCGAAGGATCACCCGTCCAGGCTCCACTAATCACCTCGAAACCGTCTTGAAAGCCCACGGCTCGCACGTTCATCTGGTTGGCGCGAAAATCCATGCCCATCCTGATGTCGTGCTTGCCCTTGATCATGTCAAAGGAATCGCCGATGGTGAAAACGTTTGTGCCGCCCTGAAAGGGGGTGTAACCGCGGTCGCCCAGGCCCCAGTAACCCGCACTAGGCGAAATCGAGGTCAAACCGCAACTGCTGCCGTTGCACGCGTTGCTGCTGTCGCAGTTAATGTTTGCGCCGGGGATTCCGATCTGCTGCGAGAGGCAGCTGTTGGTGCCCTGCGAAGTGATGTAATTGAAAATCCGGTTATAACCGCCGCTCACCTGGTTGACCATGGTCGGCGAGAATACGTGAGTTTCGGAAAGAGCAATGTTCCGGCCGTGATTCTGAATACCCTGGTTGCTCGCAAATCCGTTTTGTTCAGCATACGGGAATTCCGCGTTTGAGCCGCCCGGAACGTAGGAGACCGCTTGGTCATAACTGAACCGGCCGAAGGCCGTATCTTTGGCAGAGAAGGTCTCGTCGATCCGGACATCGAATTTGGTTTCATAGAGCGACCGCACTGGTGAATTTACGAAGTTGTAGCCGCCGTTAGGATTGTTCGCATTGGGGCTTGGATACAGCGCCATTAGGGAAGTACCGACGGTCCCAGTGTATAGGTTCGAAGGAATTTTATTACAAGCGGCGGAGCCAGGAAGAGCTGTCTGGCTGCCGTCGGGGTTCGCAGGGATGGCGGCCCCTGTTGAATCGCAGAGAAATGGCGAATTGGAAAGAGTGTTGGAGTTATAGGTATTCGGATTTGTGATCGCGCCTACGGGCAGCGGATTTCCAAACGGATCATTGGTGTAATCGCCGTTGTGCATGGCCTCGGAAGGAACCAAACCAGTGAACGTTGTGCCGTGCAGCTGATCTTTCTGCTCGCCGTCCACGAAGAAGAAAGTCTTATTCTTCCGAATCGGGCCGCCAACGGAACCGCCGAACTGGTTCAAATTGAACTTCTCCGCCGAAGTCGCGAAAAAGCTCTTCGCATCCAGCGACGTATTCCGCAGGAACTCAAACAGGCTGCCGTGGAAGTCGTTGGTGCCAGACTTGGTGGTGACCAGGACGGTGGGTCCGACGCGGCTTCCGAATTCCGCCGAATAGTTGTACGTCAAGACCTTGAATTCCTGAATGGAATCGATCGAGGAAAGAATCGCGATGCCGCCGGCAGTCAACTCGTTGTTGTCGTTGCCGTCCAGCAGCCAGTCCGTGCTATTTGCGCGCGAACCGCCGACCGACAGCGAAAAGGAGCCGCGAGCAGAAACTTCCGAGCTCGGTCCGCCGTTAAAGAAGCTATTGGGATTGGTCTCTTGCGTTGTGCCAGGCGTCAGCGTGGCCAACTGCACGAAGTCGCGGCCGTTCAAGGGGAGCTGCGCGACCTGCTGCGAAGTGATGACCTGCCCGAGCGTCGGGTTAGTGGTCTGCACCGCGACGGCATCCGCAACCACTTCAACCGTCGAGGAGACCGAGGCAGGATTCAGCGCGAAGTCCACCTCGCGCGATTCGTCCACTTGCAACTTCTGGTCCTTGGATTCGGTTGGCTGGAAGCCCGTGAATTCCACGTGGATGGTATACATCCCCACCGGCAAATAATTAATGATGTAGTGCCCAGTCTCATCCGTCTTGGTGTCGCGAGCAACACCCGTGCCCTGCGAAGTAACCGTAATAGTGGCTCCGATAATGGCGGAGCCGGACTTGTCCGTAACTGTACCCGAAAAACTGCCGATCGCCTGTCCGTAGCTCGCTGAGGAAAAACACAGAGCTGCGAAAAAGGCTGCTACCACGAAAAGAATTCTCTTCGTCATCTTTCATACCCCTTTTTGGGACCCTGGACTCAAGCTAGAGAGCTATTGAGGTTAGGAGCGGAACGCAATTAACCATCACGCCGGATTTGAAGCACCCTGGATTCGCGGCAAATGTAACAACGACGGCCTGCGACTCCTCTTTAAACTCCCCGGCGGCTCAGACGACACTTTGAGTACGGGGAAAATAGTGAAAAGAAATTACTTCGCATTCGAGGCAGTGTCAAGCTCATGTTTGAAACGCCACTCCATTTGCGGGCCACTCCACCTGCCCGGTGTGGAAAATTTTCCTTGTGCTACTCTTTTTCGGGGATTGCCGCATAGCCATGCCGATTCGAAACACTCGAGACGCTTTTTGCGCCCGCCTGCTCCTGCTGGCGGCGTCCTTCTTTGGCGCAACCTCGCACGCCCAAAATCCCTCGCAAGATCAGCCGCCTGTCGCGGCGGCTCCTCAAAGTGCCGAGGCGCACCTCGGCAAGGGTTACGACGCCATGAAAAACGAGCGCTACGCGGAAGCCGTAGAGGAATTTCGCGCCGCTCTAGACCAGGACCCCGCGCTGGTGATGCGCGCCCGTTTTCCTCTCGCCGTCGCTCTCTACGAACAGCGCGACTATCCCGCCGCGCGCACCGAATTTGAAAAAGTCCGCAAAGACGCGGGTGACCAGCCCGGCGTTTTCTACTACCTGGGCCGCATCGACCAGGAGCAGCAGGACTATAAAGGCGCGATCGCCCTCCTTACCAAAGCCGTCGCCAAGCCACCCTTTCCCGATACCGCTTTTTATCTGGGCATGGCCTATCTAAAAAACGGCGATGAAGCCGACGCCGAGAAGTGGCTGAAAGTAGCCACCGAGGTAGATTCCAAGGATTCGCGCGCCTTCTATCAGCTGGCCACGCTCTACCGTAAGCAGGGCCGCACCGAAGAGGCCAATGCCGCCTTCGCTCGCACGAAAGAAGAAAAAGTTGCCAGCGAAAAACTGACGCAGCTCAGAGTGCAATGCGATCAGGAACTCAGCCACGGCTTGACAGACAAGGCCCGCGAGATTTGCGAACAGTTGGACGATCCGAATAATGCGGATCAATTGGCGGCCCTCGGCGTTCTTTACGGCCAGCACGGATTCCTGGCGGAGGCTCTGGTGCCTTTGCGCCGCGCCGCGGAGCTTTCTCCCCAGTCACCGCAGATGCAATACAACCTGGCCTTCACGTACTTCCGCCTTGGCCGCTATGGGGAAGCCCGCGATCCCTTGGAGCAGGCCACTCACCACTGGCCGGATCTTTTCCCGCTGCGAACGCTTTACGGAACTGTGCTCTGGAAACTCGGCGACACGGTGGGCGCATACGAAGAGTTGACTGCCGCTTACAAACTGAATCCGCAAGACAAGCCCAACCAGGAATTGTTATACCAGGCCACCGTGATTCTGGCCGATCAAGCCGAATCCCGTTCGGCGGCAACCGATGCCATTCGTTATTGGAAAGAGGCGGCCAAGCTTCGTCCCGCGCAGCCGGAACCCCATCACCGGCTTTCGTTGCTGTATGCAAAGTCCGGTCATTGGCAGTTAGCCACCCAGGAGCAGCAAGAAGCCGACCGCCTGACCACCACACCGTAGGGCCCGCCTTCCGCTTGCCCGCCGAAGCCGTTTTTGCGAAGGCGGGAGGCGGGCCGCTCTTCAATATTGCCGGGGACCGACGACCCGTGAGTAGCGTGGATATTCTCTATTTAAGCGAAGCCGCCACCTGTTTCCCATACTCCTTCGCCTTCGCCATCGCCGCCGTTTCATCCACCGTAAGCAGCCTTCCATTCTTCAAAAGCGTTTTTCCGCCCACCACAACCGTCTGCACTTCACTCGCTTTCAGCGCGTAAACAATCTGCGAATAAACATCGAACATCGGCACCGCGTTCGGCACGTCCATCGTAAGAATATCGAAGTCCGCCTTCTTGCCCGTTTCGAGCGAACCAATTTCTTTTTCCATATGCAGCGCGCGGGCGCCTTCGATCGTCGCCATTTCGAATGCACCCCTAGCTCCGAGCGCGCGTGGATCCACGCGATAGGTCTTCTGCAGCTTCGCCGCCAGATCCATCTCTTCCATCATGTCCAGATCGTTGTTGCTTCCGGCAGGGCCATCCGTGCCCAGGCCAACGCGCATTCCGGCGGCGCGTTGATCCACCACCGGCGCCACGCCGCTGGCCAGCATCATGTTGCTCGAGGGATTGTGCACACAGCCCACCTGGCGCTCCGAAAGAATTTTCATGTCCGTGTAGTCGGTCCAGATGCAGTGCGCGGCCAGCACATCCGGGCCCAGCAGTTCGATGCGCTCCAGATATTGCACCGGCGTCGCCCCGTTTTTCGCGATGCTGTCCACATACTCTTTGCGCATCTCCGCCACGTGAATCAGGATCGGCGCGTGATATTTGCGCGCCAGCGCCGCTGCGTCATGCAGCGTTTTTTCCGAGCAGGTGTAAATCGAATGGGGCGCCACCGCGGCATGGATCAGCGGATCCCCCTGCCACTTCTTCAGGAATTTTTCGCTATAGGCCGCCATCTCCGCTTCGCTCTTGTTGTCCGGCGCCGGAAAGTCGATCCACGTCTCGCCCAGCACGCCGCGGACGCCCGCGGCCTTGGCTTCGTCGGCCTCTGCGTCTTCGAAGTAATACATGTCGGCATACGTCGTGGTTCCGCTGCGAATCATTTCCGCAAGCGCCAGCCGCGAACCCCATCGCACGTACTCCTCGGTGACGTTGCGCGCTTCGGCCGGGAAAATATATTTCCTCAGCCAATCATCCAGCGTCACGTCGTCAATCAACCCGCGCATCAGCACCATCGGAATATGCGTATGCCCGTTGATCAGCCCTGGGATAATCAGCTTCCCGGTGGCGTCAATCGTTTCCTTCGCGGTAACGCCCTTGGGAAAAGCTTCGGCGGAATTCTGCCCGATGGCGATAATTTCATCGCCGCGCACCGCCAGGAACCCGTTCTCGATCACGTGGCGCTGCGGATCCATGGTGACAATCGTCGCGCCTTTCACCAGCAGATCCACCGCGACCGCCTGTTTGGCCGCGTCCTGCGCAAGTCCAGCGCATGCGAGCAGTAGCGATGCTGCGAGCATCAAACATTGCTTGCCGATAAAGCGCAATGAGTTCATGAAAGTTCCTTTGGAATAAACCGTAGCTCGGACTTCAGCCCGAGGCCGTTCAGTGGGGCATCGCGGTCATCCAACACGTGTTGCGAAATCCCCCACCTCTAAAACGTGAGCTACAGATTAGAGGAGTCGAACGGTTTCGGAAAGAGCTGGCTCATCCGCAGGACTTCCGTCTTGCCCTGCAGGTTCGCAAGAATCACCGGAACATCGCCGCAAAATTCCCAGATGATCTGCCGGCAAGCCCCACAAGGCGACGTAAGCGTTTCCGTATCGGTGACCACGGCGATCGCATCAAATCGCCGTTCGCCTTCACTGACGGCTTTGAAAATAGCCACCCGCTCCGCGCAAAGCGTCAATCCATAAGTGGCATTTTCAATGTTGCAGCCCGTGAACACTTTTCCCGAAGCCGTCCGCACCGCCGCCCCCACCTTAAAATTCGAAAACTTCGCGTGCGCATTCTCGCGAACCTTGTTCGCCGCCCCAATCAATGCGTCGTATTCAGCCACGCAACCCCCCGCCCATCCAATCGTCGTTCCCGAAAGCCAGCACTCCCGCTCTGTCTACCAAAACTAAAAAACCTGTCATCCTGAGGCTATCCGACGAGGCTAGCCGAAGGATCTCAACCGATCCGCCTCGCCCAAACTCCACGTTCCGATCCTTCGCGTCGCAAACCCCTCGCCCCTCAGGATGACAATCCCTGCCGTTGCTCCGAACTGCAGAGAAATCACCACGTGGCACAAGCGCAGACTACAAACCCTCCGCAATCCTCCCAATCACCGCACGAAGCAACCCAATAAACTGCCCCTTCACCCGCTCCGCCGTATCCAGCACTTCCTGATGATTCAGCGGCTGATCCAAAACGCCTGCCGCCGCATTCGTCACACACGAAATCCCCAGCGCCCGCAGCCCGCTGTGCCGCGCTGCAAGCACCTCCGGCACCGTGGACATCCCCACCAGATCCGCCCCGATGCAGCGCAGATACCGTATCTCCGCGGGCGTTTCATAACTCGGCCCTTCCAGCGCCGCATAAACCCCTTCGCCCAACTCGATGCCCAGCTCGCGCCCGGCGGCCAGCGTAAGCTCGCGGAATTTTTTATCGTAAGCGTTGGTCATGTCCGGGAAGCGCGGCCCGAATTTTTCCTCGTTGGGTCCGGAAAGCGGATTCGCGCTCTGAAGATTAATGTGGTCGCTGATCACCACCAGCCGCCCCTGCGTAAATTCTTTCTTGATGCCGCCCGCCGCATTCGTCAGGATCACGGCCTTCACGCCCATTCGCGCAAACACCCGAATCGGGAACGCCACATCCTGTGGCGAGTAGCCTTCGTAAAGATGCACCCGGCCCTGCATGCCCGCCACTGCAATCCCGTCCACTTTGCCGATCACCAGTTGCCCCGCGTGGCCAACGGCCGTGGATCGCGGGAAATGCGGAATCTTTGCGTAGGGAATTCGGGTGGCCCCGGCAAATTCATCTGCAAACGCGCCCAGCCCCGAACCCAGCACCAGCGCAATCCTCGGCCGCAGCTTCGTTTTTTTCTGGATAAACCGCGCGGCAGCTTCAGCACGCGTGAACTGCACGGATGCTTTTCCCCGGGAAGCGACTTTTGCGCCAGGGCTCACGAAAGTATTCCCACGATGCACGCGGACATCAGATTCGCCATCGTTCCCGCAAGCATCGCGCGGATGCCAAACTTGGCCAACTGCCCGCGCTGCTCCGGAGCCAAAGCCCCAATCCCGCCAATCTGAATCCCGATCGAACTGAAATTCGCGAAGCCGCAAAGCGCAAACGTCGCGATCATGAACGAACGCGGATCCAGCGAATCTTTCATCGGCCCAAGCTGGCTGAACGCCACAAATTCATTAATCACCATGCGCGTGCCCAGTAGGTTTCCAATTTTCGGCGCGTCGTGCCAGGGAATCCCGATCAGCCACGCCACCGGAGCAAACACCCAGCCGAATAGCGTCTGCATGCTCTCCGGAAACCACGCCATGTGCGGCCAATTGTGAATCCCGCCCATCATCGCGTTCAGCAGCGCCAGCAGCGCAATAAAAGTAATAAGCATAGCTCCCACGTTCAGCGCCAGATTCAAGCCGTCCGTGGTGCCGCGGGCGATTGCGCCCAGAATGTTGGACTCTTTCTCCATCGGCGGCATCTCCACCCGCCCCGCGGTCAGCGGTTGTTCCGTCTCCGGCACCAGCATCTTCGCCATCAGCAAAGTGCCGGGTGCGGTCATGATCACCGCCGTCAGCAGATTCTTGGGATCCGCGCCGCCCACTTGAATGTAGCCCGCCATCATGCCGCCGGAAATGTGCGCCATGCCGCTGGTCATCACGCACATCAGCTCAGACTTGGTCAGCTTGGGCAGAAACGGGCGAATCGTCAGCGGCGCTTCCGTTTGTCCCATGAAAATGCTGGCGGCCACGTTCAGCGATTCCGCGCCGCTCGCGCCCATCACGCGCGTCATGATCCAGGCCGCGGCGCGAATGATCAGTTGCATCACACCAATGTGATAAAGCACCGCAAAAAACGCCGCGATAAAAATAATCGTCGGCAGCACTTGAAACGCAAAATTGAAACCCAATCGTGAGAGTTCCTTCGGCAGTCCCAGATCGCCGAACACGAAAGCCGATCCGGCGTAAGAGAAGCTGAGCAGTTTGTTCGCCCCGGCCCCCAGAAAACTGAATATCTTGCTTCCGAACGCGGAACGCAGCACGAAGTAGCCGAGCGTCAGTTGCAGGCCAAGACCCCAAAGCACCGTCTTCAACTGGATGGACTTGCGCGAGGTAGAAAAAAGATACGCCCCCGCGAGGATGACCAGCATGCCCAGCACTCCGGTGAATCTACCCATTCGGCTCCCTCCGACTAACCGCGCCCTCAACTTGTCCCGATTGCCCACGCCTCTCAAAATGCCCCGGTGGCCCACACCTCTCAAATTGTCCCGGCGGCCCACGCCCCTGAAATTGTCATTCTGAGGCCATCCGATATAGGATGGCCGAAGAATCTCAACTGATCCACCTCGCACGAACCTTACGTTGAGATTCTTCGCGGTGCAAACCCCGCGCCCCTCAGGATGACAATCTATGAGTCGAACTCGAACAGCGACGAAACAAAGCCCATCGCGAAAAATCCATCAACCGCCAATAATCCGCCGAATCAAAGGCCGCGCTGGCGGCTTTTTATCACCAATCTGATAAGCAGCGGCAATCATTTTTTGCGCCGCCTGCAGTTGCGCGTCCGCATTGCACGCGATGGTCACCAGCGTTTCGCCCGCCTGAACCGCATCCCCGATCCGCTTGTGGAATTCCAGCCCCACGCCATGGTCCACGTTGTGCTCCTTCTTTTCCCGTCCGCCGCCAAGCATGGCCAGCGCGATACCCAGATCCAGGCAGTTAATGTCCACGATAAATCCGGCACTGGCGCTTTTTACTTCCACACGCCCTCTCGCGCCGGGAAGCAGAGAAGGCTCGTCAATCACTCGCGGATTGCCGCCTTGCAAACTGATGCATGCGCGGAATTTTTCCAGCGCCCTCCCGCTGCGCACCATTTCCACCGCCAGCGCGCGCCCTTCGTCCACCGTCTTGGTGCGCTCTCCCAGGTAAAACATCCACGCAGAAAGCTCCAGGCTCAAATCGCGCAGATCAGCGGCTCCCTGGCCCCGCAGAACCTCGATCGATTCCAGCACCTCGTTTGAGTGCCCGGCAAACCGCCCCAGCGGTTGCCCCATATCGGTGATCAGCGCCACGCATTTCTTGCCCATCCGCTGCGCCGTTTCCACCATCACTTCGGCCAGCGCCACCGAATCTTCTTCCTTGCGCATGAACGCGCCCGAACCCGTCTTGACGTCCAGCACCAGCGCGTCAATCCCCTCGGCAAGTTTCTTGCTCATGATGGATGCGCAGATCAATCCAATGTTCTCAACCGTGGAGGTGGCATCGCGCAGCGCGTAAATTTTCTTGTCCGCGGGGGCAATCTCCGCCGTCTGTCCGATCAACGCCATGCCGCACTCGCGCAACACCCGTTTGAACTCGCCGAGGCTCAGAAAAGTATTGAAGCCCGGGATTGCTTCCAGTTTGTCCAGCGTGCCGCCCGTGTGCCCCAACCCACGGCCGCTGATCATCGGGACGGCCACTCCCCCCGCGGCAACGATCGGTGCGAGAATCAGCGATGTTTTATCGCCCACGCCGCCCGTGGAGTGCTTGTCCACTTTTTTCACCGGCAGGTACGAGTGATCCACCACCTCGCCGGAATGCAGCATCGCTTCGGTCAGCGAGGCAAGCTCCGCCCGGGAAAGCCCGCGAATCCACGCAGCCATCAGCCACGCAGCCATCTGGTAATCGGGAATTTCGTCGCGCGTGTAAGCGGAAATCAGGAACTCAATTTCCTCTCGGGAGTGTTCCCCGGAATCCCGCTTTTTTCGGATCAGGTCTACGGCGCGCATGCGTGTGGAAGCGTTTGCGAGACTAACATCGGGGTCATGTCGCGTCAACGCAATCGCCCGCTCCAAAAGGCCCGGCAGGGCGAGTTCTTGACCTGAGCACCCCCCGAGAGGTAGCTGCCTTCTTACTTTTCCCCGCCAATCTGCAACATGAGAGGGACGTAACGTTTGACGAACACGACTTGCGCCTGCTTCGCAGCATGATATATTGCCGCGTTCGCCTGTCTGCGAGGGAAATGAATGAGCAAGACACCCAGAATTGCCGTGGTGGGCAGTGCCAATGTGGACCTGACGACCTTCAGCGACCGCTTTCCCCGTCCCGGTGAAACCATCTTCGGCCAGAAATTTGATCTGGGCTTCGGCGGCAAAGGCGCAAATCAAGCTGTCGCTGCGCGCCTGTGCGGCGCGGAAGTCGTCATGGTCGCCAAACTCGGCAACGATCTCTTTGGCGAGGCCACGGTAAGAAATTTCGCCTCGCTCGGGATCGACACTTCTCATGTTGGAATTGTCGATGGCGTCTCCAGCGGCGTCGCGCCAATCTTTGTCGAGCCCAATGGCCAAAACCGCATCATCGTGGTGAAGGGAGCAAACGATCTTCTGAAGCCCGCGGACGTGGATGCGGCCGGCGAAGCGCTGAAGCGCGTGGACACCATCGTCCTCCAGTTTGAAATTCCCATGGAAACGATCGCCTACACGGTGCAGTTCGCGAAGAAAAACGGCATCCAGTGCATCGTGAACCCCGCGCCCGCGCAGCCGATTGACGCCAAGCTGATGAACGCCGCGAATTATTTCATCCCCAACGAATCAGAAGCGGAAGTGATCACCGGCTTGCCGGTGCAATCGGTCGACGAAGCCAAAAAATGCGCCGCCGCCCTGCTGCAGCAAGGCTTTGGCAAAGTGATCCTAACGCTCGGAAGCCGCGGCGCGCTATTGGCATCCGCAGCCTCCAGCGAACTGATCGCCCCGTTCACAGTAACGCCAGTCGACACCACGGGAGCCGGCGACGCCTTCATCGGCAGCTTTGCAGTTTTCCTCGGCGCAGGCCTCCCCGAACAAGAAGCCGTAACCAGGGCGAACTTGTACGCGGGTCTTTCAACAATGCGCGTGGGCACCCAGAAATCCTTCCCCACCAACGCAGAATTCACCGCCGAGTGGACGAAACGCGCCCGGTAAACGCACCCGGGCCCCCGCGGCGAGCGAACCCGCCCGGTAGCGCCGGCATCTTGCCGGCAAGTGAAGCCGCCAAGGGCGGCTGAGGGCACCAGACTCTGACTTTGAAAAAACTTGAAGCACGCAAAAGCAATCTCGCAAGCACCCAGGGGAAGCACAGCCAGAGCAGCAGCCGAAGTAAGCGAAGTAAAAAGGAGCCTAAATGTTTGTTCTCCACAGTTACACGTGGGCTGTAGTTTTCTGCATCATCACAATGTTCTGCTGGGGTTCCTGGGCCAACACCCAGAAACTCGCCAAAAAAGGCTGGCGCTTCGAACTCTTCTACTGGGACTACACCATCGGCGTGCTCCTGCTGACTCTCCTGCTGGGCCTCACGCTCGGCAGCAATGGCACAGTAGGCCGAGGATTTCTGGAGGACCTGGGCCAGGCCTCCCATGCCAGTATTTACTCCGCGCTCCTCGGCGGCGCAATTTTCAATCTCGCGAATATCCTGCTGGTCGCCGCAATTGATATCGCCGGCATGTCCGTAGCCTTCCCGGTCGGCATCGGCCTGGCACTGGTGCTCGGCGTCCTGGTGAACTATCGCGAACATCCCGAAGGCAGCGCCGCGCTGCTTTTCGGCGGCGTGCTTCTCGTCGTGCTGGCAATCATCCTGGACGCGGTGGCCTACCGAAAACTTCCCGGAGGCGCCGCGGGCATCAGCACAAAGGGGCTGGTCCTTTCCGTCGCGTGCGGCATCACCATGGGCTTCTTCTATCGCTTCGTCGCCGCGGCCATGTATCCAGACTTCGCCATGCCACAGCCGGGCAAGCTCGGCCCCTACGCGGCTGTCTTCGTTTTCGCCGTCGGCATCTTCCTCAGCAATTTTGTCCTCGGCACCTTCATCATGAAGAAGCCGTTCATGGGCGCGCCGGTCTCCTTCGCGGATTATTTCAAGGGCGGCCTGGGCACGCACCTCACGGGAATCCTCGGCGGCATCATCTGGGGCGTCGGGATGTCGTTCAACATCATCGCCGCCGGCCGAGCCGGTTTTGCGATCTCCTATGGCCTCGGCCAGGGCGCCACGATGGTCGCCGCCTTCTGGGGCGTCTTCATCTGGAAGGAGTTCCGCAGCGCTCCGAAGGGCACCAACGCCTTGATTGGAGCGATGTTTGCCTGCTTCCTCGTGGGGCTAGCGCTGATTATCGTGGCCAGAACTTCGTGAATTTTGAAGTAGAGGAAGTAAACGAGATAAAGGAAGTAAAGGACCGGAAAATGCCGGAAACGGGAGTTGCGCTATGGTGCGAGTGAAACAGATTTTTTTCGCGATTGTGATCCTTGGTCTTTTTGGTTCGTTGGCGCTCGCTCAACCACGGAAAGTCATCATTGATACGGATCCCGGTACGGACGACGCCATGGCGATTATGCTGGCGCTGAACTCGCCGGAGTTCGACGTGCGCGCGCTCACCGTAGTGCCGGGAAACGTAACCGCCGCGCAGGGACTGGAAAACGCGCTGCGCATGGTTTCCCTCGCCAACCGCTGCGACATCGCCGTTGCCGCAGGTGCGCAGCACCCGTTATTCCAGAAGTTGATCACCGCGGAGTTCTGGCACGGCAAAAACGGCCTCGCCAATGTCGAATTGCCCCCCAGCAAATGCAAAATGGACCCCCGCTGGGGCCCCGACCTGATCATCGAAATGGTGCACGCGAATCCGCATGAGATCACCCTGGTGCCGATCGGCCCACTCACCAATATCGCCCTGGCCCTGGAAAAAGATCCCTCCATCGTTCCGCTGGTGAAAGAAGTGGTGATTATGGGCGGCTCGATCAGCGGCGGCAACGTGAACGCCGCGGCCGAAGCCAACATTTTCAACGACCCCGAAGCCGCGCAAATCGTCTTTCAGGCCGGCTGGCCGCTGACCATGGTCGGCCTGGACGTCGGCGACAAAACCCTTCTCACGCGCAAATACATCGCCGAACTCAAAAACCATCCAGGCCCCGAGAGCGATTTCATCTATAAAGTGGCCGATTACCTGATCACCCTCGGCGAAAAGTATGGCGATGCCGGCACGCAGATGTACGACCCCCTCGCAGTCGGAGTAGCCATCGACCCCACCCTGGTGAAGGCTCCACTAATGCACGTGGACGTGGAAACCCGCGGCGAGTTCACCCGCGGCGAAACCGTGGCCAATCGTCGCGGCGCAATCGAGCGCAACGTCCTGCATCATTTCCCCGACGGCGACCGCTACGTGATCGAGGGCCTCGACAAAGTGGAACCCAACGCCAAGGTCTGCACCGAAGTGAACGCCGAAAAATTCTTGCAGATGTTTATCAGCCGCATTCAAGGCAAGTAAGGACTCTCGGAAGCGATTACAAAATAAACGAACCGTCAGGAGGAATTTTCTGGTCCCAGAAGGCAACTCGAACGCCAAGCCCTTATCTGAATTCGCTAGTAGAATGAAACGGCGGAACTTTCTTGGATTGCTGGGAAAAGCTGCCGCGATTTCTCCCATAACCTCAATGCCATTTCTTCCGGCCCTCCTGGAAAATCCCGGACGCGCCAGCACCCAAGAGACCATGCACTGGCCAAAACCGATTGGAAGTCCCGTATTGGAAAGCCTGCGATATGCCATCGAGAGTTCTCGTGATGTGCACACGAACTACGACAAGCTCGTCGAAGTGGCGTCCTGGATGGCGTATGAAGAATTGCCCATGCCGGAGTACGCCCTGCCCTTCGGCCTCAGCCAGGGCGATCCGAACGTGGCCATTGATTTCGTGATGGTCGCGGATTCAATTGACACCGCATTCACCGATTTCGCGCGCCACGAAAAATTCCAGGTGGATTTCGGCGGCCAGCACTGGTCAGACTCCGAAGCGGAATTCGCCTGCATCAAGCGTGCCATGGACAACGGCGTCCCCTTCCTCGACGGCCACTACCTCGCGAAGGTGACGCGCCCCGAACTCAACAAGGTCTTCGAGGGCAACATCGAGATGCCCATGCTCGATGAAAAGCTGGAAGTCCTGCACCAGGTCGGCAAAGTCCTCAGCGAAAAGTATGACGGGAAATTTCACAACTTCGTGCATTCCTGCCCGCCAAAACTCTACGACAACGGCAAGGGCCTGATCGACCGCCTGGTGGTGGAATTCCCCCGCTTCAACGACGTCAGCATGTTGGACGGCCACGAAATCAAGTTCTACAAACTGCCGCAGCTCGGCATCTGGATGCTCTACTCCACGCTACACAAGGCCGGGAAATTCCAATTGGACGATCCGCAGAAAATGACTGCCTTCGCCGACTACATCGTTCCGGTCGGATTGCGTTTGATGGGCATCACCAGCTATTCGAAGGAACTGGAGAACGCCATCAACACCTACCAGCTGATTCCCCGCGATTCCCGCTGGGAAATTGAAATCCGTGCCCACTGCATTTACGCCACGGCGCTGTTGACCGATGAAATCAACAAGTTGCGCCCCGCGAATTTGCAGATCATCATCCCGCAAATTGACGCGCGTATCTGGACGCACTATCACACCACCACGTGGCCGCACCATTTGACGAAGACGATCATGTATTAAGAAGCTGCCAGGATTTTTCCGGCATCAACATCTGAAAGGAATCGATCGATGAGATGTATGGCACGCTGTTGCGCGTTCGCATTCGCAATCTTATGTTTTTCGATGAGCCTCAACGCTCAATCGAAACGTAAAGTAATCATTGACCAGGACGCCGCCGGTCCGGGCGGCACGGACATGCAGGCGATCCTCGCCCTGGTCAATTCCCCGGACACCGAGGTCCTCGGCATCACCGTGCTCACCGGAGATGCCTGGCGCGACGAGGAAGTCCAGCACACGCTGCGCCTGATGGAGATCATCGGCCGCCGCGATATCCCGGTGGTTCCCGGCGCGGAATTTCCGCTGGTTAACAGCAAAGAGTACATGGCGAAGTGGCAGACAATTCACGGCAAGCTGGTCTATCAAGGCGCGTGGAATTTCGCCGCCGGGGGCAAAGTGCACGGCCCCAGCGAAATCCCTTCGATGACCGAGGGCGCGCCCACGATCAAGGCATCGAATGAAGACGCCGCTCACTTCATGATCCGCCTGGTGCGGCAATATCCCCACGAAATCGCGATTTATGCCGCCGGCCCCATGACCGACTTGGCGCTCGCCATCGCACTCGACCCCGATTTCCCCGCCCTCAGCAAGGAACTGATCGTGATGGGCGGCAGCATCAATCCCCAAACAGACGATCCCGAATTTTCACTCACCCCCACGCGCGAGTTCAATTTCTGGATGGACCCGGAAGCCACACACGCTGTCCTCCACGCCAAGTGGCCCCGCATCGCGCTGACCACCGTGGATATTTCCGTGAAAACGCACATGGAAAAAGCCCTCATCGAGGAAATCCGCAAAAGCCCGCAGCCCGCCGCGCAATATGTTGGGAAATACGCGGACGCCGGCTACCTGTGGGATGAACTGGCCGCGGTCGCCTGGCTGGATCCCAGCATCATCACCAAGTGGAAAAAACTCTACGTGGATATTGATGTGGACCACGGCGCCGGCTACGGAAACACGCTGGTCTGGACGCCGGGAATGCAACCTGGAATGGGCGAAGTGCTCGTGGAAGTTCAGGACGATCTCGACAAGCAGAAATTCTACAAAGACTACGTGGATTTGATCTCCCGCCCCACGCCAAACGCAAAAGACCCGGCAGGAAAATAGCGGCTCTGGCCAGCAGGAGCTGACCTCCACAAGCACTGGAGGAACGCTGGTGGTATGCTAAGAAATTGCCGCTTGCTGACCTGGCACGGACTTCGGAGACATCGCCATGGATACTCACAAACGCCCCCGGCTGGAAATCACAGACCGCCAGGGAAACCGCATCGTCAGTGAAAATTCGTCCGCTCAGCCGAGCATTGCTCTTCTTCAGGGGCGCGAACTAACCGCCAATCGCGGCACATCGCTCAATCTGGATTGGGTGGAAGACGTTCGCGTGAACACCAGCGCCGTCGAACGCCGCGCCGCTACTCTCGTCACCCGCCGCACCGTGAAAAAAGACTGGCAGCTCGCCTGGCTGCTCCGCGCCATCACCTGCATGGATTTGACCACCCTCAGCGGCGACGACACCGACGAGCGCGTCAAGCGCCTCTGCGCCAAGGCGCGCCAGCCCCTGCAGCAGGAAATTATCGAAAAGCTGGGCGTGCAGGAACTGAATCTCCACGTCGGCGCGGTCTGCGTCTATCACCTGTTTGTGGAAACCGCCCGCCGCGCCCTCGAAGGCACGGACATTCATGTCGCCGCCGTTTCTACCGGTTTTCCCGCGGGACTTTCACCTCTCGAAGAGCGCATCGCGGAAATCCGCCGTTCGGTGGATGCGGGCGCGCAGGAAATTGATGTGGTCATCACGCGCGCGCATGTCTTCGGCGCGCAGTGGCAGAAACTCTATGACGAAGTCGTGGCCTTCAAGGATGCCTGTGGTCCCGCGCACTTGAAAGTCATCCTGGGCACCGGCGATTTGCTCACGCTGCGCAACGTTGCACGCGCCAGTCTGGTGGCCATGATGGCGGGGGCGGACTTCATCAAAACGTCCACCGGCAAAGAAGCGGTGAACGCAGTTCTGCCCGTGGGCCTTGTGATGGTCCGCGCCATCCGTGAATATGCCGAGGAAACGGGCATGGCCGTCGGCTTTAAGCCCGCGGGAGGGATTCGCACTGCCAAGCAATCGCTGGATTGGCTCGCGCTGATGAAGGAAGAATTAGGAAACAGTTGGCTGGAGCCGCACATGTTCCGCTTTGGCGCCAGCGGCATGTTGGCGGATATCGAGCGCCAACTCGAGTTCCACGTCACCGGCCGGTATTCCGCGGATTACCGGCATCCGATTGCGTAAGCCAAAACGATTCCAAAAGCACAGCCGCGAAGGTTTGTGCTAAACGGTGGAGGAAGCATGGAAAAAAAGGCCAGTGCGCAGGACGCGGAAATTTTGCTGAAGCTCTACGAATTGCGGCGCGAACCGGAACTTCGCAAGGCCCGCAACTGGTGGTTGTGGGAGTTTTCGCCCCGCAACGCCGAGGATTTCCTGAAAATCGCTTCCGCCCCGGGCACCCAGGAAAATAACTGGCTCCGCCAGGGTGGCAGCTATTGGGGAATGGCCGCGGCGTTCGTGCTGCAAGGCGTGCTGAACGAAGACTTATTCCTGCGGCCTGCCTGCAGCGGCGAAATGTTCTTTATCCTTGCGAAGGTCTATCCGTTTCTTGCGGACCTTCGGGAAAAGCTGGGCGATCCGGAGCTGTTCCGCGACGTCGAAAAAGTTGCCACTAACACCAAATGGGGCCGCGAGCGCCTGAAATTTGTTATCAAACGCATTGAAGCCATGCGCGAAAAGAAAGTGCAATAAACCAAAAATTAGCTGCTGAAGAATCCCAGGAGCAAAGAAGCACGATGAGCGTACTGGAAAAATTCAGGACCATGGAATACGGCCCCGCGCCGGAAGATCCCAAGGAAGTTCTCGCCTGGCTGGACCGCCACAATCGCAAGTTTGGCCATTTCATTGACGGCGCCTGGCACGCCCCCGCGGATGGAAAATATTTTGAGACCGCGGACCCCTCGGCGGGGACCGTGCTCGCGGAAGTCGCGCAGGGCAGCGCCGCCGACGTGGATGCCGCGGTGAAAGCCGCGCGCAAAGCCCTCCCCGTCTGGCAGAAGAAAACTCCCCACGAACGCGCCCGCTATCTCTATGCGCTGGCGCGCCAGGTGCAAAAACATTCCCGGCGGCTGGCGGTCCTCGAAACGCTCGATAACGGCAAGCCCATTCGCGAAAGCCGCGACATTGATATTCCTCTCGTAGCGCGCCATTTCTATCATCACGCCGGCTGGGCCCAGCTTCTGGACCAGGAATTCCCCGGCTACATCGCTTGCGGCGTGGTGGGCCAGATCATCCCCTGGAATTTTCCTCTGCTGATGCTGGCGTGGAAAATCGCCCCCGCGCTGGCCACCGGAAACACCGTGGTGCTGAAGCCCGCCGAATATACGCCGCTCACCGCGCTGGCCTTCGCCGAACTCTGCAACGAAGTTGGACTTCCAAAGGGAGTCGTAAACATCGTCACCGGCGACGGCACCACCGGCGAAGCCCTGGTGAAGCATCCTGACCTCAATAAAATTGCGTTCACCGGCTCAACCGAAGTCGGCCGCGCCATCCGCAAAGCCACGGCCAGCTCCCACAAAAAACTTTCGCTCGAGCTTGGCGGCAAATCGCCCTTCATCATTTTTGAAGACGCGGATCTTGATGGAGCGGTCGAAGGCCTGGTGGACGGCATCTGGTTCAATCAGGGCCAGGTCTGCTGCGCGGGATCGCGCCTGCTAGTGCAGGAAAGCATCGCCGAAAAAATGATCCACAAGCTTCAGGCGCGCATGGGCACGCTGCGCATCGGCGCGCCGCTCGATAAGGCCATCGATATCGGCGCCATCGTCGCCCGCGTTCAGTTGGAACGCATTGATCGCCTGGTGAAGCAGGGCATCGCCGAAGGGGCCACCTGCTGGCAGCCGGACGTGCTGCTGCCCACGCGCGGTCTCTATTACAAGCCCACCTTGTTGAGCAATGTGCATCCCACCTCCATCGTGGCCCAGCAGGAAATTTTCGGCCCGGTGCTGGCGACGATGACGTTTCGCACGCCGCGCGAAGCCGTGGAGCTCGCCAATAACACGGTCTATGGGCTAGCAGCCAGCGTCTGGAGCGAAAGCATCAACGTAGCCCTGCACGTCGCCGCGCAGATCAAGGCCGGCGTGGTCTGGGTGAACAGCACAAATCTGTTTGACGCCGCCTGCGGTTTCGGCGGCTATCGCGAAAGCGGCTACGGCCGCGAGGGCGGCCGCGAAGGCTTGGTGGAATATCTCGAGCCAGCCTGGTTCCGCAAAGCTCCTGCCTTGAAGAAAAACGGCGCCAAGAAAAAAGTCCAGGTGGAAGTAGCCACCCCCGGCATCGACCGCACCGTGAAACTTTACATCGGAGGAAAGCAGGCGCGCCCGGATTCCGGCTACAGCGTCGAGATTCGCGGCAAAAAAGGTGAACTCCTGGGCGAATCTCCGCTAGGCAACCGCAAAGACATTCGCAATGCCGTGGAAGCCGCTCGCAAGGCGGAGGGCTGGAGCAAAACCACCGCCCACAACCGCGCGCAGGTCCTCTATTACATCGCGGAAAATCTTTCGCAGCGCGCAGATGAAATCACCGCAAGGCTTGCCGCTGCTGTCGGAAAAAAACAAGCCGCCGAAGAAGTTCAGAAAAGCATCGAACGGTTGTTCTCCTACGCCGGCTGGGCGGACAAGTTCGATGGCGCCGTCCACCATCCGCCGCTCCGCAACGTTTCCATCGCCATGAACGAAGCGCTCGGCGCTGCCGGCGTGATCTGCCCCTCGGAATATCCGCTCCTCGGTTTCTTCACCCTGGTTCTGCCTCTGATCACCGCTGGAAACGCCGTAGTTGCCGTGCCTTCGGAAACCTACCCGCTGATCGCTGGCGACCTCTACCAGGTTTTCGAAACCAGCGATCTTCCCGGCGGCGTCGTGAATATCGTTGCGGGACGCGCCACGGAATTATTGAAAGTCCTCGCCGAGCACGACGATCTCGACGCCATTTGGTGTTACGGCGACGCCGAGCTTTGCGCCACCGCCAAAGCCCTCTCCATCGGCAACCTGAAACAGGTCTGGACCAACGAAGGCCGCCACATTGACCTGCTGCGGACCCCGCAGGCCGAAGGCCGCTGGTATCTCGAACACGCCCACCAGGTGAAAAATATCTGGGTTCCCTACGGGGAATAATCCGCCCTAGCCGCTATCTTCCCTCACGGAAATTTCCTGACTCGTTATCGACAAAAAAAAGAAGGGGATGGCCGAAGCCATCCCCTTCCATGAAGTAGGTTTAAATTATTGGCCGGAAGCCGCGGTGTAGAACACCACGAACTCCGCGCCACTCTTAGCGGCTACGCTAGGAGGCGTGGTGGTTGTCAAGCTTCCGTCGGAGCCGACCGTATAGAGCGAAATATCGGCGGCATCGAAGTTGTCGACGGCCAGCAAAACACCCGTCGGGTCAATGGCCATTCCGGTTGGAGAAATATCGGTTGGTTGTGGCGTTCCGATCTGCGAGCCGATCACGCCCGTGGAAATGTTCAGGCTGAAGGCAAACACCTGTCCAGTTCCGCTCGAGCCGAAGTCCAGCACGTAGAGGTACTTTCCTGTCGGATCGGTGATCACATTGATCGTGTCGCTGGCTCCGGTAATAACCGTATCCGCGCCAACGCTGGTCAATGCTCCGCCGCTCCCAATCGTGTAGCCGGAGACGGTCTCGGTGGCCCCGCCTTCGTTTGCCACATAGAGGTGGCTGTTTGCATCGATCGTCGCATAAAGCGGGGCAACACCGGCGTTAATCGGTGTGCCCAGCGGCGTCAGTCCGCCGGTGGTTTGATCGATGGTGAATTGGCTGACGGTTCCAGGATTGGTCCCGTCGCCGCTGTTGACCACGTAGAGATACTTGCCCGTGCGGTCGGTCAGGATCCACGTCGGGCCGTTCAGGGTGCCGTCGTTGTATGCCACCACGCTTGAAATCGCGGCCAGCCCGGCATCGCCGGTGCCGCCGCTCGGTGAGGTGTGCGTGATCGTAAATCCGTAAATCTCGCTGGTTCCCTGCGAGATTACGTAGACGAACCGACCAGTCGGATCAATAACTCCCGCATAGAGGTCGCTCACCGTGTTGGGGTTGCTGGTTGCCTTGGTGGGCGCGCGCGGAGTCATCGTAAGCGAGCCGTTCGTGGAATTCACAAACTCCGAGTGCAAAGCGCCGTTGGAGTCGATGTAGTAGAGCAGGTCGCCCGATGGGTGCAGCAACACTTGTTGCGGGCTGGATGCCGCCGTCGTGGCAAGCGGCGTCAACGGAGTTGCCGAAGTGACGTCCACTGTGTAGCTGGAGATGCTCCCGCTGGGTGGATCCGTAACATTTCCAATGTAAGCAAACCTTGCGGCTGCCGCCTGCACGGTCACCACAGTCGTTCCCGTCAAACCAGCCACACTCGGCGGGGCCGATACTGTTCCCGTGATGGTGGCGGTTCCTGCGCTAAGTGCTTGCGCCAAGCCGCTTACTGGATCGATCGTCACGACTCCCGTTGTATCCGACGTCCAAGCCAAAACGGAACCGGCGGGAAGCGGTGTCGTCGAATTATCTCTGTTCAGTTGCAACGCGCTGAATTGAATCGTCGTGCCCACCGAAGCGGTAGGATTCTGTGGAACAAGTTGCAGGCCCCCCGTCACCGGCCCATCGGTAACCGTCACGTTCGCGCTGCCGATGATCACGCCGTCGCAGCTTGCGGCCACGACGCTTGTCGTGCCCGCGCCCACTCCCGTGACGTTTCCGCTGCTGTCAACCGTTGCGATTTCGGAGTCGCCTGTGCCCCAGGTTACCTGACTAGAAATGTCCTGAGAGGCGGAGCTTCCGTCCGCCGCCAGCGTAAAGTTTCCGGTGGCCGTGTACGCCGTGGTGCTGCCCACATCAACCGACGTGCTGTCCGAGGCAACCGTGATGGAATTCAGTTGATCCACTTCCAGCGGCACTGTGCTGAAGGTAATTCCCGCCAATGTCGCTCCGATGTTGCTGAAGCCGAGCCCTGCGCCCGTCGCCAGGCCGGTGTTGTCAATCCCGGCGACCGTCGTATCGGAGGAACTCCAAGTGACCGTGCTGGTCTGATCCTGGGTGTGCCGTTGCTGTAATAGCCGGTAGCGGAATATTGCAACGTACCGCAAACCGAGGTGGTGATGTCTTGCGGTCTCACTGCGGCTTTACGGCTGTTCTGCGTGCTGGGACGCGCGCTGGGGCTCGTGCTAGGGCGCGTGCTAGGACGCGCCATGGGCCGCGAAACTCGCGCTCCACGCCGTGCCCCTTTAATTCCTGCGTCTGGCGGCGCACTCACATAAATTGTTCCATTGCTCGGGGCGACGGTGACGTACCGCAAAGTGAGAGCGCAATTGCACGCGGCGAATATGGCGGCGCACACGAATGCTAATCCTGATAGCGCCAAACGACTGGGCTTGCTGATCATAATGTTTCCTCCAAGCGGATGCACAAATCCTTCGGGGCAGAGACATACCAATGATTGGGAATCAATCGTCTGGGCGGCAAAGAAAAATAGGCGGGCGAGGTTCCCACCCCGTAGAATTTCAGGGATCCCAAGATGCCTCTGCTGGGGGCACGATACTCGAAACCCCGCTCCCCGGCAAAATATCGGCGGGGTAATGGGTTACGCTTCGATTAACTTCCTTCCGATCCGTCGCCGTTTTCACCAGCCATGGCGAATGGGACAAACTGCCAATTGTCCTCGGGACCTGCTTCTGCAATGATGCCAGCATGGTTTTTTGTCTGTAATCAAGCTGCGGCGTTATCCTCTTATGCATTCCCAAGGATCCGCGAATATGGCCCGACTCCTCACCACTGAAGATCATCGCCTGGAAGAAGCCCGCCAGAGAAAGAAGCACTGGAAGCGTTGGGGGCCGTATCTTTCCGAACGCCAGTGGGGCACGGTTCGCGAAGACTACAGCGCCAATGGCACCGCCTGGGAATACTTTCCGTTCCAAGACGCCCATGCCCGTACTTATCGTTGGGGCGAAGATGGCATCGGCGGAATCTGCGACCGTCACCAGAATATCTGCTTCGCCCTGGCCCTCTGGAATGGAAAAGACCCCATCCTCAAGGAACGCCTCTTCGGTCTCACCGGCAATCAAGGAAATCACGGCGAAGACGTCAAGGAGTGCTATTTCTATCTCGACTCCACTCCAACGCACAGTTATATGCGCATGTTGTACAAATATCCCCAGGCGGAATTCCCCTATCGCCGTATCCTGGAAGAAAACCAGAGGCGCGGCCGCACCCAGCCGGAATTCGAACTGCTCGACACCGGCGTCTTTGAGGACAACCGCTACTTCGACGTTTTTGTTGAGTACGCGAAAACTGATGTTGAAGACATTCTGATCAAAATTACGGCCTGGAATCGCGGCGCGGAAGCCGCCCCTCTGCACCTGCTGCCGACCGTCTGGTTTCGGAACACCTGGTCCTGGGGCAAGGACTTGCGGCGGCCCTCCGCTCGGCGCGCTCCAGACACGCCCGGTTCGCTCTGCACGGAACTCGAACACTGGCAGTACGGAAAACGCTGGCTGCTAAGTGCCGGAAATCCCGAGTTTCTGTTCACCGAGAACGAGACAAATTACGAGAAGATCTTCAAATACCGCAACCGCACCCCATACGTGAAAGACGGTTTTCACAATTATCTGGTCCACGGCAACAAGGCCGCTGTGAATCCCCAGCACTCCGGCACGAAAATGGCTGCGCATTACCCGGTTAATATTGACCCCGGCCAAAGCGTCACGATCAAGCTGCGCTTGACGGACCTCGATCCCCTCGGCGGCATGGATTCCAATTCCCCGATGGTCGGCACCATCACCGGTCCGGCGCATGAGGAACGCGCTCCCGGCGTCCCAGGCACCAATGATTTTGGCGACGGCTACGAGGCTATTTTTGCGCTTCGCCAGAAGGAAGCCGCGGAATTTTACGACTCCCGGATTTCCAAGGATCTCTCCGACGACGCGCGCCACGTAATGCGCCAGGCCTATGCCGGAATGCTCTGGTGCAAACAGTTTTATCACTACGATGTTTACACCTGGCTGGAAGGCGATCCGGCGGGCCCGGAACCTCCGCCCGAGCGTTTGCACGGTCGTAACAAAGATTGGACGCACCTCTATAACGACGACATCATCTCCATGCCGGACAAGTGGGAATATCCCTGGTACGCCGCTTGGGACCTCGCCTTCCATTGCATTCCGCTGGCGATGATTGACCCGGACTACGCTAAAGACCAGCTCATCCTTCTTCTCCGCGAATGGTACATGCATCCCAACGGCCAGTTGCCCGCCTACGAATGGGCCTTCGGCGATGTGAACCCGCCAGTCCACGCATGGGCCGCGTGGCGCGTCTACAAGATCGAGCGGCGTATGCGCGGAGTGGCGGACCGCAGTTTCCTGGAAAAAATCTTTCACAAGTTGCTTTTGAATTTCACCTGGTGGGTCAATCGCAAGGATCCCGACGGCCACAACATCTTTCAGGGCGGCTTTCTGGGGCTCGACAACATCGGAGTTTTTGACCGCTCAGCCCCACTGCCCACCGGCGGCCACCTGGAACAGTCCGACGGCACCAGTTGGATGGGCATGTACTGCCTGAATATGCTGGCGATTGCGCTGGAACTTGCCAAGGACGATCAGGCCTATGAAGACGTTGCCAGCAAGTTTTTCGAGCATTTCGTCTATATCGCGCGCGCCATGAACGACATGGGACCCAATGGCCGCTCCCTGTGGGACAACGAAGACGGTTTCTATTACGACCTTCTCCACCTTCCGAACGGCGATGAACATTTCCTGAAAATTCGCTCCATGGTCGGCCTGATTCCCCTGTTTGCCGTGGAAACGTTGGAACCGGAAATCGTCGATCGCTTGCCCGGCTTCAAACGCCGGATGCAATGGTTCATCGACAATCATCCAGACGTGCCCGAACACATTGAAATGACCCAGCGCTCCGCGCGCGGTGTGCGTCGCCAGCTTTCTCTCGCCAATCGCAAGCAGATCAAACGTATGCTCAACCGCATGTTGGACGAATCCGAATTTCTTTCCCCTCATGGCGTCCGCGCTCTCTCCCGATATCATCTCGATCATCCCTATGAAGTCCAGGTGAACGGCCACATCAATCGCGTGGACTATGAACCCGCGGAATCCAGCACCGGCGTGTTTGGCGGAAACTCCAACTGGCGCGGGCCCATCTGGTTTCCCGTAAATTTCCTGCTGATCGAATCGCTCCAGAAATATCATCACTATTACGGGGAAGACTTCAAAGTCGAATGCCCCACGCATTCCGGCAACGAACAGGACCTTTGGCAGGTCTCCAAGGAGATTTCCCGTCGCCTCACGCGCATCTTCCTCCGCGGCAAAGACGGCAAGCGCCCGTTCGCCGGCGGCCAGGAACTTTTCAATTCCGATCCCAACTGGCGCGACCTGATTCTTTTCTACGAATATTTCCACGGAGATAATGGCGCCGGCCTTGGCGCCAATCACCAGACCGGTTGGACCGGCCTGGTTGCTAAACTTCTGGAGCAGAGCGGAGAGTAAGCCGTGTCGCTTCTTGCTGAAGTCGAATTTGGACGCGAAATTCTCGGCAATCTAGAACAAGCCGAAGCCCGGGAGTGGCTGGTCACCAACGGCATCGGCGGTTTCGCCTCTGGCACGGCCGCTGGAACCTGCACCCGCAGGTATCACGGATTGTTGATGGCCGCTCTAGAGCCGCCCGCCTCGCGCACGCTGCTGGTCGCGGGCCTGGATGAAACCGCCAATTACGCCGGGCGCCATTTCCCCCTCGCCACCAATCGCTGGCTAAGTGGATTTGTCTCTCCCACCGGCTACCTGCAAATGGAAAGTTTTCATCTGGAGGGCACCAAGCCCGTCTGGCGTTTCGCCCTCGCGGATGCCCTGCTCGAAAAACGTGTCTGGATGCAGCAGGGCATGAACACTACCTATGTCGAATACACCTTGGTCCGCTCCAGTGGGCCAGTCGAGCTCGAAGGCAAAGTGTTGGTGACTTACCGCGATTTTCATTCCACCACGCATTCCGATGGCTGGCAGATGCAGGTCACTCCGGTGGAAAAGGGAATTCGCGTGGCTGCTTTCGAAAGTGCCGCGCCCTTCTACCTTACCAGTGCTTCCGCCGCGTTCGAGCCTCGCCACGAGTGGTATCGCGATTTTTTCCTTCCCGCGGAGCGCGAGCGCGGCCTGGATGATCATGAAGATCGCCTGCTGGCCGCCAACTTTCGCGCCACCCTCGGTGTCGGCGAAAAATTGACGCTCGTTTTTTCCACCGAAGCAGACGCTTCGCTCGATAGCCATCAGGCGCGCGCGGACCAATCCAATCACGAGTGGAATCTTTTCCAGGCCTGGCAGAATCGCCATTCCGCAACCAGCGCCACCCGCCCGGACGACGAACCCAGTTGGCTCTGGCAATTGGTGCTCGCCGCCGATCAGTTCATCGTCAAGCGTCCGTTGCCCGATGATCTCTCCGGCCTGAGCGTCATCGCCGGTTACCCCTGGTTCGCCGATTGGGGTCGCGACACCATGATCGCCCTGCCTGGCCTCACGCTTCCGCTCGGACGCCCGGAAATCGCCCGCAAAATCCTGGAATGTTTTGCCCTTTATGTCGATGGCGGCATGCTCCCCAACAATTTTCCTGATCGCAGCGGCGCGCCGCAATATAACTCGTTTGACGCCGCTCTCTGGTATTTCGAGGCCATCCGCCAGTATTTCGAAGCCACGAAAGACGCCACCACGCTTCAAAAATTATTCCCGGTTTTGTCTTCCATCGTGGATGCCCATGTGGCCGGCACACGCTACAACATCAAAGTGGACCCTGGCGACGCGCTGCTCTACGGCGGCAGCCCGGAAGTGCAGCTCACCTGGATGGACGCCAAGATTGGCGATTGGGTAGTCACTCCGCGCGTCGGAAAACCCGTGGAGATCAACGCGCTCTGGATCAACGCCCTGAACACCATGGCCGCTTTCGCCGGAGTGTTGAAGCGCCCCGGTGAGGGCTACGCAAGGCTGCGCGACAAAGCCGCAAAAAATTTCCAGAAATTCTGGAACCACGCCGCCGATTGCTGCTTCGATGTGCTCGATGTCCCCGCCGGCGGCGCGGACCCCACAATGCGCCCCAACCAGATTTTTGCTGTCTCCCTGCCGCTAAGCCCGCTCAATCCCGCCCAGCAGAAAAGCGTCGTGGACGCCGTCGGCCGCGACTTGCTCACCTCATTCGGTCTGCGCAGTCTGGGTCCGGCTGAACGCGGATACAAGGGTCAATACACTGGCGGCCCTCGCGAGCGCGACTCCGCCTATCATCAAGGCACTGTCTGGGCGTGGCTGTTGGGACCTTTCGCACTCGCGCATTACAAAGTCTATCGAGATCGCGCCGCCGCCCAGAGTTTCCTCGATCCACTGGGACGAACCATCCACTCCGCCGGCCTCGGCACCATCAGCGAAATCTTTGGTGGCGACCCGCCCTTCCCACCAGCCGGCTGCCCCGCCCAAGCCTGGAGCGTCGCCGAACTAATCCGCGCCTGGGAATCCCTCTCAACCGAACCCCCCAACACCAAATAACTCCCCCACCCGCCCACCAACCAAACGCCTAGTCATCCTGACGTCCGCGCAGCTGGCGATCCGAAGGAGCTCAAGGGAAAGCCCTTGCCTCATCACTGCAAACCACGAACCCCGGTAGCGCCTGCATCTTGTTCACCCTGAGTGGCGAAGGGCAGGCAAGCAACGCGAGTCAGCGAGCAGGCCCTCCGTTCCTCATCTTTCACCATTCAAAATCCTACCGCTGGCCACCATACCAAACACCACGCACCCAAGCCCGCCGTCATCCTGAGGCCCGCGAATTCCGCGGGCCTCAGGATCTCAACGTAAAGTCCATGCACAGCCCAGAAATCGAGATTCTTCGCCCGTCCTAATCGGATGCCCTCAGAATGACCCGTAACATTAAGTTTTCGCTGAGAAGGAAAACCGAACCCCGCCCCTACTCCATCCTCGGCGCCGCCTCATACAATTCAATCAGCACTTTTCCCGCATCCGGCGCAGCCACCAGGAAAAAATTCACCCGCGTTCCATCCGCCCCAGGCCGCGCAGCCGGATAAATCGCGGCAATCCCGAAATTCTCCTTCAATAGCTGCGTCGCCCGGTCCACGTCCTTGCACAGGTATTCCACCTGCTGCACGCCTTCCCCGAATTTTTGCAGGTATTTCGCAATCGCGCCGCTGCCCGCCGGATCCTTGCTGGTCAGGATATCCATGGAAAATCCCCCCGGAAAGTGCAGTTCAAATTCCATCGCATCCTGGTCTGGGGGAACTTCCGCCACATGCGGCAAACCGCTCGCTTCATGAATTTTCTGGAATCGTTCGGGACTCACCGCAAGGCCGACAATCACCTTGGGACTATGCGATTGCATCAAATCCGCCAGCTTCTCATCGCTCCACCACGGATAAACGGCGTAGTCGGCCAGCGCCCGGCCGGTGCGGTAAATCTCCGTCGCGGAAAGCACCCGGATTTCAGAATCGGGGGAGCACATCCCTTCGATCGCGCGCTGCAAAAGTTCCGTCATGTGTTCACCAGGATTCATTCTCGGCTTTGACTCGCATTAGTTTAACTGGATTGCGCGCCCTTCGTCTTGGCCGGCCCGGCCAGCAGGGAAGCCAGCACCGCCAACAACAGAATCCCGCCCACCACGCACAACGATAAAATGACGGAAATATGCACCCACGGCTCCGCCACCATTTTTGCCCCGATGAACAGCAGCACCAGCGCCAGCCCGATTCCCAGATAGCGGAAATATTCCAGCACGTCCGCAAGCAGAAAATAAAGCGCCCGCAACCCAAGGATGGCGAAAACGTTCGATGTGTAAACGATAAAGGCATCCCGCGTGATGCCGAAGATTGCGGGAATAGAGTCCACCGCAAAGGTCACGTCGGTGATTTCCACGATCAACAGCACCAGCAGCAGGGGAGTGGCAAACAGGTGCCCCTGCTCGCGCAGAAAAAACCGTTCACCGCGGTATTCCTTGGTCACCCGCAAGTGTGAACTCGCGAACCGGAACAGAAAATTTCTTTCGTAGTGCACGCCCTTTTCGCGCTTCCACAGCATGTGCACGCCGGTATAGAACAAAAACACGCCAAAGACCGGAAGTATCCAGTGAAACCTCGCGATCAGTTCCGCGCCCGCCGCGATCATCACTCCGCGCATCACCAGCGCGCCCAGAATTCCCCACGCCAGCACGCGATGCTGCACGGCTTCTGGCACCTGGTACGTCCGGAAGATCACCAGAAAAACAAATAAATTGTCCACGCTGAGCGCTTTTTCAATCAGGTAGCCGGTGAAATATTCCAGCCCGCGTGTCGACCCGTGCCAGTGCCACACGAAATAGCCAAACGCCAGCGAAAGCGCAATCCACAGCGCGCTGGTGATGGCGGCTTCCTTGAACCCGATTTTGTGGGCTTTGCGGTGGAATACTCCCAGATCCAGGGCCAGTGCAACAAGGACGAACAGGTTGAACGCGACCCACAGGAAGGGTGTGCCCATGGATTCAGAATAGCGCAGTTCAGGGGCGCGTTGAGTTGTAGTCTTTTCCGTTCAGGTTGGAGAGGTTCACCTGCGCCGCCTGCCCCGCTTCGATTTTCACCGGCACATCCCACACCAGTTTGCGGTCGCCCGATGTGGCGTTCATTCCCAGCGAACTCACCCAGTAATTTCCAGCTGGAAGCCCGCTGATGCTCAGCTGTCCATCCAGGTCCGTATCGCCTTTCGCGGCCAGATATTTGGTTTGCGCCATCTCCGGGGCCAGTTGCATCACTTTCTGGTTGTGTTCCTCGATCGCCTTGTCCCACTTGTATTTCGGATTCACCGCGCCAAGCTCCGTTTCCATGCCGCCGATCGTGGAAGGATGCGAATGGATGAATTTCTTCATGGAGGCCAGGTACTCCTCCTTCTGCTTTTCATATTTCGCTGGGTTGGCTTCCAGGTCGGATTCCTTGTATTTAGGTGTCGGCAAGCCGTTCGTCACTCCGCCGCTGTTGCTCCGTCCGTAGGCCGCAAGAAATTCCGGAACTTCCATGATGTCGTCCGGCGTAAACAGCTTGTCCACGTCCGGCGCCACCAGGTCAATCACGTCGTTTTTCTTCATCCACGCTTTCAATTCCGGTGAAATCTTTAGTTCGTCAATGAATTCCGCGCGGCTCGCCAGCGGATACTCGGCGGACGCCTGCTTCAGGATCTCCGCGTAGCTCATCGTCAGCACATAAAACGTAAATTGCCGCACCGGTTCCGGGCGTCCGCCCGTGGGCGCGATCCGCGCGGTCACCTGCAGCCGGCCCGTCGCGCCTTGCGCAAAACTCATTTGTCCCAGGGAAAGCAGCGCGCAAACAAGCGCCGGTAAAAGCAGTTTGGTTCTCATGGCCTCATCCTAGCAGAAGGCCCGATTCCACCATGCCAAACAACTTGTCGCCCGTGTCTTAACCGGAATATCCCTGCGCCCCGCTTAGAAAGGGAAGATGCTTGGCACCAATGGCCAGAAGTGTGATCATTCTGGTGTGCGAACTACCCTCACTCTCGATGACGATGTCGCCAAGTCGATCCGTCAGGAGATGCGGCGCCGCGGAATTTCTTCCTGGAAAGCGGCAGTCAATTATTTCCTCAGACTCGGTTTGGCAGACGCCAGACAGAAGCCGAAAGCGCCTGTTGTGATTGAACCGCGGCCACTCGGCCTGCCAACGGATTTGGGCTCTGTTTGCACCGAGAGGCTTTTGGAGAAACTAGAGGGCAGCGATTACAGGTGAGTGGCGACGCAGCAATCCAAACTTGCACAAGAACATGATGTCCGGGATGGTTAAGCTGAAAATGCCAGGATCTGCGGTCTCTGGCCCTAGTAAAGCCGGAAGGTAACTTCAAAGGGCACTTGCACCGCCACAGGCTTGCCGTTCGGTCCGTTGGCCGGCTTGCACCGCCAGGTCCTCAGCGTATTAACGGTGGACTCATCCAGCCCCAGCCCGGGGCTCTTGATCACGCGAGGATTGGTCACCCGCCCGTCCACGGTAACAACCGCCTCCACCAACACCGTTCCAGAATATTTTGCCTTGCGCGCTTCGTCGGAATAAGGCGGGTTCGGCATATAGAAGCACGAAGGCAGTCCCACGCCATTCACGCCGGCGCGAAACGCTCCGCCGCCTGTGCCGCCGCCTTCTCCGGGGCCAAGACCTCCGCCCGTGCCGCTGCCAATGCCGCCGCCTTCACCGGTTCCAATACCGCTCCCGCCTCCCGTGCCATTCGACATATTCACGGTGGACTGCATCGGGTCACCCATGTTCGGCAGGTTGTTGTTGGGAATTTTCAAGTCTGGCGGCCCCAGCAGCGTCGCATCCATCGGCAACTTCGGCGTCGGATTCTTGATCACCGCGGTCGGCGTGGCGAATTGCGTCATTGCAAAACGCGGCGCCCGGCCCTTGGTCGGAGGCGTGGTAGAACGATCGCCACCACCACCGCCACCACCAGCCTTATTCGCCCCCGCGGGTAGTTTCGAAAGGTACGGCGAAATATCCAGCGGAGTCACATCCACGGTATTTTTCGCCTGCGTTGTGGAAGGAATCATGTTGGTGATGAAGGGCACAATCAGCAGCGCAATAATCCCTGCGTGCACGCCAAATGCAATCGCCTGCGTCCAGCCAAAGTTCTCGTCCTTCGACCAGATGTCCTTCACTTTCACTGGTTGGATGCCCGCCGGCATCGCCACCTTGGTCGGCGAGAAAAATTCTTTCAACTGCTCCACGAACCCGCCGAAATTGCCGCCCCAATCCACTTCCAGGCGCTTGTTTACGGGCCGGTTGCCTACTTTCGGCGCGGACAGGAAAAATTTGAAGTTCTCTCTGATCCCGGACCCAAACGAATTCTTTGTGAACGGAACGTCGCTCCGCTCCACGATCTTGACCGGCCGCTCCGTCATAAACTGCTTCAGGTTCGACCAGAAGTCGTTCGGCATCATGTGCGCCGGAGCGCCGAAATCCGGCAGCGCCGTATTGGGCATCGGCACAACGTCTTCCGGCCCCGTGCGCTTTGGCCGGCTAATTTCGTCTGGGAGAAGATTGATGGGACCCGGCACCGTTTACCCCTAACATGAGTAGACGCGAGTCTACTCGAATCGGTTCACCTAGCCGTTATGATTCGCGCGTGCTGGGAAAGGTTGCGCGACCCCGTCGGCTGACACATCTTCTCAAGTATTGTAACATACGTAGTTACTTTGCTTTCCGCAGTTTCCCGCCGTACACCGTTGCCTGCCCATTTGTTCAGGCGCCCGCATGTCGCGGATTAGAAGGGACATTCGTTGACCGAATCCATGACCGAACCTTTGGAACTCAAAAAGACTCTGAATCTTCCCAAGACCGACTTTCCCATGAAAGCCAGCCTCCCTCAGAACGAGCCGAAACAGCTCGAGGCCTGGCAGCAGGAAGGCCTCTACGAAAAGATTCTGGCCGCGCGTGAAGGCAAGCCTTCTTTCATCCTCCACGACGGCCCTCCCTATCCGACGGGCACCATCCACCTGGGCACCGGGCTGAACAAAATTCTGAAGGACATGATCGTCAAATCCAAGAGCATGGCCGGCCATCGCGCTCCTTACGTCCCTGGCTGGGATTGCCACGGTCTGCCCATCGAAACCCAGGTGGAAAAACAACTCGGCGGCAAAGGCAAAGTCTCCCCGCCGGAGTTCCGCCAGATGTGCCGCGAGTATGCCACCCGCTACGTCGAACAGCACAAGCGCGACTTCAAACGCCTCGGCGTTTTTGGCCGCTGGAACGATCCCTACCTCACCATGAGCCATGAGTACGAGGCCACCATCGCCGGCGCCTTCCTCGAATTCATGGAAAAAGGCTACGTCTATCGCGGCCGCAAGCCGGTCTATTGGTGCATTTACGACAACACCGCGCTCGCCGAAGCCGAAGTCGAATACGAAGACCACTCCAGTCCCTCAATCTGGGTCTCGTTCAAAGTGGTTGGCGGCGGCAAGGGCGACGCGGCAAAGCTCGCGTCAGAGGTCTCCGCGGTCATCTGGACCACCACACCTTGGACCATTCCCCACAATCGCGCACTCGCGTTCCATCCGGATTATGAGTACGTGGTCGTCTCCACGGAAAAAGGGAAACTGCTGCTCGCCGCGGATCGCGTCGCGGCTTTGCAGGCGGATTGCGACATCAAGCAAGCCGAGGAACTCGCGCGCTTCAAGGGACGCGATTTCGAAGGCATGAAATTCCAGCATCCGTTTCTGCCCATTCAAGTTCCCGGCGTGCTCGCCGACTACGTGACGCTCGATCAAGGCAGCGGCATCGTCCACACTGCTCCCGGCCATGGCGCGGACGATTTCATCTCCGGCCAGAAATACAATCTGGAAATTTACGCGCCCCTCGACGACTACGGCGTCTATACCGAAGGCCTGCCTGAATACAAAGGCAAAGACGTCTTCACCGCGAATCCTATCATCGTGAAGCTTTTGGCCGACCATGGCGCCTTGCTGGGCCACCATGCCTATAAGCACAGTTACCCGCACTGCTGGCGCTGCCACAATCCCGTAATCTTCCGCGCCACAGAGCAGTGGTTCATCAGGATGGATCAAGCCGCGCACGGCGCGCAGGGAACCTTGCGCCAGGAAGCGCTGGAAGAAATCCACAGAGTGAAGTGGATCCCAGGCTGGGGCGAAGACCGCATCTACGAAATGATCGAAAAGCGCCCGGACTGGTGCGTCTCTCGTCAGCGCTTCTGGGGCGTGCCCATCATCGTGTTTTTCTGCGACGCCTGCGGCAAGCAGCTGAACGATTTCGCCGCGCTCCGCAACGTCGTGAAGTGGTTCGAAAAAGAAGGCGCGGACGCGTGGTACAAGCACACCCCCGAAGAACTTCTGCCCGCGGGCACGAAATGTTCCTGCGGCGCCGAAAAATGGCGAAAGGAAAACGACATCCTCGATGTCTGGTTTGATTCCGGCTCTTCGCACCTTTCCGTCCTGAAGGGCAACGAGTGGCCGGCCGATGTCTATCTGGAAGGACCGGATCAATATCGCGGGTGGTTCCACAGTTCGCTGCTGATCGCCACCGGCATCCGCGACAAAGCGCCCTACCGCAGCGTCGTCACCCACGGCTGGACGCTCGATGAGCAAGGCCGCCCGATGTCCAAATCCCTCGGCAACGTAATGCTTCCCACCGAAATTTGCGACAAATGGGGCGCGGATCTGCTGCGCCTCTGGGTCGGCTCCCAGGAATATCAAGCCGACGTGAAGATGAGCGACCGGGTGATGACCCAGCTCAGCGAAGCCTATCGCAAGATCCGCAACACCGTGCGCTTCGCGCTGGGCAATTTGTACCAGTTCGATCCTTCGCTCCACGCACTTCCCAACGACCAGCTTGATGAACTCGACCGTTGGATGCTCGAACGCACCGCTGACCTGGTGAAAAAATGCCGCGAGTGGTACGCCGCCTATGAATTCCACCGGGTCTACCACGCCATTCACGATTTCTGCGTGGTGGAGCTCAGCGCCTTCTACTACGACGTGCTGAAAGATCGCCTGTACACTAAAGCGCCAAACAGCAAGACGCGCCGCTCCGGCCAGACCGCGGTCTGGAAAATCACCGCCGCGCTCGTTCGTCTGCTCACGCCCATCCTGGTTTTCACCGCGGAAGAATGCTGGAAGTTCCTGCCCCACGCCGCCGGCGAACCCGCCAGCGTGCACATCGCGCAATTTCCGGAAGAGGCGGAACTCCGCACCGGACTGGCCCAGGAAAAAATCAACACCTGGGAATTGCTCGCCAAAGTTCGCGGCGAAGTCCTGAAAGCCCTGGAAACCGCCCGCAACGAAAAGAAGCTCATCAACTCCGGCCTGGAAGCAAAAGTGTTGCTCAATGCCGACCTCGAGTTAAAGTCCAAACTCAAGCATCATCTTGCGCAGCTTCCCGCGCTCTTCATCGTTTCGCAGGTCGAGTTGCTCAGCGCGGGCACGGGAGAATTTCGCTCCGATGCTGTGCCCAGCCTGGAAATCAGCGTCCAGCGTGCCGATGGCAAAAAGTGTGAGCGCTGCTGGAATTTCTCCACCCACGTTGGCGAAAATCTGCGCTATCCCACCGTCTGCGATCGCTGCAGCGAAGCCATCGCCGAAATCGAAGCCACCAACCCCGGAGCCGCAGGAGTGAACGCCTGATGCGCGTCCGCTCCTTCACCTCCTTAACCTCCTTTCCATCCTTTACCTCATGATCTTCCCCCGCCGTCTCCGCTGGCTCCTGCTCACGCTGGTTGTGGTCGTCCTCGACCGCGCCAGCAAAGCCTGGATCGAATCGCGCCCGCTCGCCTACTTTCCCCACGTCGTGATTCCCAACTATTTCAACATCATCTTTTCGCGCAATCCCGGCGTCGCGTTCAGTTTTTTCTCCAACTCCCCCGGTACCGCAACCCGAATCATCCTGATTGTAGGTTCACTGCTGATCATCGCCCTCATCGCCTGGCTTCTCGTGGCCAGCCGCGATGCCAGCGCCATCAACGCCGCGGGACTCGCCCTGCTCCTGGGCGGCGCCGCCGGCAATCTCACGGACCGCATCGTCCACGGCGCCGTCACCGACTTCCTCGAAGTCTGGCTCCGCTTTCTCCCATTCTCCATCTTCAACCCGTGGCCCACCTTCAACGTCGCCGACTCAGCCGTCACCATCGGCGCCATCCTCCTGATCGCCGACGTCCTCTTCCATCCCGCCCCACCACAGAAAAATTAAAGCCAATCCAATTCAGTTGCCCTACCTCCTCACTCGCACCCACACCAGCGCTGTCATCCCGAACCCCGCGCCTTTTGCGGGGTGAGGGACCTGCTTTTTTCTCTTCCCCCGCCCCGATACCAGCCAAGCCCGCGGCTCCCCCTCCAACCGACCGGCCCAAAATTGTCATCCTGAGCCTATCCGACAAGGATAGGCGAAGGATCTCAACCTAAAATAAAACTCCCAAACCCTAGAGCGAAGCATCCCCCCAACCTCCACCCCCTCGCACCCACACCAAAGCCGTCATCCCGAACCCCGCGCCGTTCGCGCGGTGAGGGACCTGCTTTTCTCTTCCCCCGCCCCGTTGCCCCACCCTTTTGCGCTAAACTCTCCCCCTAATGTCCGACTCCCCCCGAAAATTCCTCGTCCCCCCCGAAGAAGCCGGCCAACGCCTCGATCGCTTCGTCTCTTCCCACAATTCCGACCTCTCGCGCACCCGCGTCCAGGAACTAATCCACGCCGCGCTCGTCCTCCTGAACGGCAAGCCCGCGAAAGACGCCCAAAAAGTCCACGCCAACGATCTCGTGGAAGTGATTCCCGCGCAGCGTCCGCCGCTCCAGGCCGAACCCGAAGAAATCCCCCTCGAAATCCTCTACGAAGACGACGACCTCCTCGCCGTCAACAAACCCGCGGGCATGACCGTCCATGCGGGGGCAGGGAATTCGCACGGAACCCTCGTCAACGCCTTGCTTGGCCGCGGCCAATCTCTTTCAGAGGGCGGCGATCCCCTGCGTCCCGGCATCGTCCATCGCATTGACAAGGAAACCTCCGGCATTCTCCTCGTCGCGAAAAATGATTTTGCCCACGGCCTGCTCTCGGAATCCTTCCGCGAACGCCGCATCCAGAAAACCTACATCGCCCTCGTCCAGGGCGTGCTCGCCGAAGAACGCGGCCGCATCGAACTGCCGATCGCCCGCGATCCGGTCCGCCGCAATCGCATGACCGCGCGCCGCGCAGCTTCCCTCCCGAATTCGCGCGCAGCACGCACGGACTGGCGCGTCCTCGCACGCATAGACTCCACCACTCTGGTCGAGATTCAGCTGCACACCGGCCGCACGCACCAGATTCGCGTCCATTTTTCGGCCCTGCACCATCCAGTCGTCGGAGACACCCTCTACGGCGCTTCCGCACAGTTCCACGTCGGCCACACCACGCTGCCATCGCTCGAACGGAATTTTCTCCACGCCACCCGTCTCGGCTTCCAGCAGCCCCGCACCCAACAACCCATTCAGCTTTCCGCCCCATTGCCGCCCGAGCTTCGCAACTATCTTCGCCAGCTGGCCGCAGCCGCCTCGGAAGACCCCGCGCGAATTGACGCTGCGCTCAAAGCGTTTCTATAATCAACGTACATGCGACTCCGTCTTCTGGGCATTGTTTCCGTAACCGTCTTTTTGGGTGGCGCTCTTCTTCTAGCGCAACAGCAGAACCCCACTACCCCGCCGCCTCCTCCCGCGAACCCGCAGGAGCCCATCCAGAAGTCCGAGACCAAAATCACCACCACCGTCAATCTAGTGGACGTCCTCTTCACTGTCCTCGACCGCCGCAACAAATTGATCTCCACCCTCGATAAGCAGGACTTCAAAATCTTCGACGACAACGTCGCCCAGGACATTCGCTATTTCAGCAAACAATCCGACCTGCCCCTGCGCATCGGCATGTTGCTGGACACCTCCAACAGCATTCGTGACCGCATCAAGTTTGAACAGGACGCCGCAGACAATTTTCTTTTCAGCGTGATGCGCCATGGCAAAGATGAAGCCTTCGTGATGACCTTCGACGACGAACCGCAAACGGTCCAGCCCTTCACCGCCGATACCGGAATGTTGCGCGACCAGATTGATCGCACCCGCGCCGGCGGCGGCACCGCCGTTTACGATGCGGTCTATCAGGCTTGCATGCAGGAACTCAGCCATCCGCCACGTCCTCCGGGCGACCAGCCAGACGTGGTTCGTCGCGTGATGATTCTCATCAGCGATGGCGAAGACAATCTCTCCACGCACACGCGCGCCGAAGCCATCGAAATGGCCCAGCGCAGCAGCGTGGTGATCTATACCATCAGCACCAGCATCCAGTGGGTCACCCTCGACGACCCCAGCAAGGAACGCACTGGCAACCGCAAGTATCACCTCACCGAAGGTGACAAAGTTCTCCAGGACCTCGCCGAAGAAACCGGCGGCCGCTCCTTCTACCCCTATCACGTGGATGATCTGGACCAGTCGTTCCAGGACATCGGCGACGAGCTGCGCAATCAGTATTCCATCGCTTATAACCCGTCGAACCATGCCCTCGACGGCCGCTACCACAAAATCAAAATTGAAATTCCAGACCACAAGGGCTATCAAGCCCGCGCCCGTCGCGGCTATTTCGCCCGCACCAACACCGACATAGCCAAACCCGCCGGCTCCGTAAAGTAGCCAGCGCGCGCGCTCCGTGAACTAGCAGTGTGTCTCAGCCAACCGCGGCTTCGCACTCACCAGTCCGGTACTCCCTAACACCACACCACTACAAATGTCATCCCGAACCCCGCTTGCCCTGAGCGCACCTGGCGAAGGGCGCCTTTTGCGGGGTGAGGGATCTACTTTTCGCCCTCGCCGGCCAAGCAAACACGCCTCCGCCAAATCCCAAACCGCCTCTGAATTTGCCTATGGAAGACCAAACAGACAACCCTATTCCCGCCCAGTATCCTTCAAAAGCACCACATCCGATTCCTCGGCCCCGCGCTCAATCGCAATCTTCGAACCATCCTGCGAAAACACAAACCGCAAAATCTTGTCCGCGGCAAAATGCGTAAGCCGCTTACTCGCGGCCCCGTCCAGCGGCTGCTGCCACAGGTTGTCCACGCCGCGATCCCTCACCACGTAAACCACCGCCTTGCCATCCGGCGAAAATTCCAGCGCATCCGGCAGCGCCCGCTGGTCCATATCGTGATACGCCAGGTGATGTCCTTCCGTGGAGTCCAGCCGCAGCATCAGCTTGTGGTCCAGTTCGCGCACTTCCAGCGAAGCCACATTGTTCACGTCCGGCGAGAGCGCGTACGCCCCCATCGAAAATTTAACCACTGTCTCCGGCGAGCCTCCATCAATGGGCACTCGCTTCATATACCGGTTGTCATTGTCGTCCAGGTAGTAGACCCACTTGGCGTCCTTCGAGCACGTCGGCGAATTGTCGCTCGTTCCCTTGGTCAGCTGCCGTTGATCGCTGCCGTCCACATTGCTGCGCCAGATGTTCGAGGACGCGGCGCTAGTCCGCGCCAGCTGCCGGAACACCAGGTATCTCCCATCCCCGCACGAAGACACCTGATCCGCAATGTGCACATCGTCGGAGAGGATCGCTTTCTCTCCACCGCCCGGGGTCACCACCTTCAAATCACCGGACTGCGGCAGAATCAGCTTGCCCTCGGTAGTCCAATCCCATTGCCAGATGGGCAGCCGCGACTCCAGCGTCACCTCGGTCAAATTGTCGGCCTGCGCCACCGGCGCGATACCCAGACTAAATCGTAGCCGGCTCTGGATCGCAGCCAGTTGCGTGCCATCTTTGGAAATCGATTGCCCGGTGTAGCTATTGGTATCCGTCGTCAGTTCTCGAATCCCGCCGCGCGGATAGGAAACAAATCCCAGCCGCGCCTGCTGGGTCCCGGTGCCCAGCTTCGCCGAATTCACGATCAAACCCGAACCGTCCGGAAGCCACGCCGGCACATAAATAATGCGATCCGCGGACGTCACCACCAGCTTTGCCTCGCCGCTGGCCACATCCACGGCCGTCAGTCCGCCGATGGCATTATCGGTCGGCTGCACCACGGGCAACAGAATGCTCTTCCCATCCGGAGACCAAGCCGGAACATAGCTGTCGCTCTTCACCGGACGCCCACTGAAGATCGGCCGCACAATCGTTCCATCATTCTTCGCCAGCATCAGGTCCCAGTTCGGTGAATCGTGCAATTCCCGCAGAAACGCGAACTGCGAGCCGTCCGGCGAAAACGTGATCGGGCTGTCCACATCCTTGATCAGCACTTGCGGCGCGCCGCCCAGCATCGATGCGCGAAACAGCACGGAGATGCTCTCTTCCGCTTCCTCGCGCCGCAGAAAATAGATGTAATTGCCGTCCGGCGAAAATCGCAAACTTTCATAGCGCGTCGCCGCGGGCTCCACCACCTGTTTGTTCGTCTCTGTGGGAATGTGATGTAGCCACAGCGACTGCATGCCCTTGTCTTCCAGCGCCTGCAGCAGGTATTTCCCGTCCGGAGAAATCGCCGCCTGCACGATGTGGCCGTTGTTCGAAACATTCTCGATCGAAAATTTCTCAAACGGCACGCGTTTATTCTGCTGCACCATCGTGTAAATGCCGTAGCCCGCCGCGGCGATCAGCACCGCCACCAGCCCCAGCAGCAAACTCGTCCCCAGCTTGTTCCGGTTCGCGGCTTCCACCAGCACAGAGCCGCTGCTTATTTTTTGCGTCGAGCCTGAACTCTTAGCCGCCGCGTGTCCCGCGCTCACACCCGCCCGGCTTGTCAGCACACTCGAATCCGACCCCGGGCGGCCGGGCTCCAGTTCTCGCAGCAGCCGCTTCAAGTCCGCGCGCAATTCCGCGGCAACCTGGTAGCGCATCTCTCGGTCCTTCTCCAAAAGCTTGTTGATGATGCGCTCCAGCTCCTGCGGGATGCTGCTGTTCAACTGGATCGGCGAAACCGGCGCCGTGTGCAGGATGTTTCCGAAAATCACTGCGCTCGTTGACCCCTGAAACGGGTGTCGCCCGGTAACCATGCCGTACATCACCGACCCCAGCGAAAAAAGATCCGTGCGCGCGTCCAGCGTTTCGCCGCGTGCCTGCTCCGGCGACATATAAACCACCGTGCCAACCGTAATCCCGGTGCGCGTCTGAAAAACGGAGTCGGACTCCGCCACCGTTTCGCCGGACGGCCCGCCCTCGGACTCCATCAGCTTCGCCAGCCCGAAATCCAGAATTTTCGTCGTGCCGCGCTCGGTCAGGAAGATGTTGCCCGGTTTGATGTCGCGATGAATGATGCCTTTTTTGTGAGCCGCGTCCAGGGCGTCGGCCAATTCGATGCAGACTTCCACGCAGTGCGTGATGCCCATCGTGCCCCGCGCCAGCACCTTGTCCAGCGATTCGCCTCCCAGCAATTCCATTGCGATGAATGTGCGCCCGTCGCACTCCTCAATCGCGTAAATCGTGCTGATTCCGGGATGATTGAGCGCGGAGGCGGAACGCGCCTCCCGCAGAAAGCGCTCCATCGTCGCCGCGTCGTGCCCCGCCGTTTCTTTCAGAAATTTCAGCGCCACGCGCCGGCCCAGCCTGGTGTCTTCCGCCTCATACACCAGTCCCATGCCGCCAGACCCCAATTGGCGAAGAATTCGATAGTGAGCGATTTGTTCCAGGTTCATCGAGTGCGTTTGGTTGTTGTTGTTGGCTGCCCTGTGATGTTAGCCAAGCACCCTCTTGGGGTCAATCGCCGTTCAATAAATGAGGGGAGCAGCGTCGCTGCTCCCCCTCGAAAGTTTCCGCCGCAATCCGCGACTCCCTTATCCCTTCGGTGCGTAGTAGCCCTTCCGTGTGAGTACTTTGAAATCGTGATTGGCCACGTCCACCTTGATCTTTCGGAATTTTCCGTCTTTCGCTCCGTTGGTAGGGTAATACCCCAGCGTATATTGGCTCCGCAATTCTTCCGAAATCTGGTCGAACGCCTCTTCCAATTTCTTTTCCGAACTCACATAAATTACGCGCCCGCCCGTATCATCCGCCAGTCGCCGCGCTACCCCGCCATTTCCACCGTAGCGGGGATCCGCAACCAGCAGCACGTGAATCACTGTGTCCGTTCGTTGCGCAGCTTCAACCGCTTCTTCCAGCTTCACCTTGCTGCCTTCATCCTGCGCGTCGGTCACAATCACGATGGCCTTGCGTCCGGCTTCGCCATTCAGCTTATCCCCGCAAGCCAGGTAGATCGCATCATAAAGCGCCGTTCCGGTCACGTTGCCGGATCCGATCGGCCCGGGATTCCCCGCGATGTATCCGCCGCCGGGCGTGTTGATCCTTGCCTTGTTGATCGCCCGATCCAGAATCGAGCGGTCATCCGTGAAGTCCGAGAGCAGGTCCACGTCGGTATCGAACGAAATAATCATTGCTTCGTCGCCCTTGCGCATCACGCGTCGCAGAAATCGCGCCCCGGCCTCCTGAATCGCGCCCAGCATGTTCTGCTCACTGCCAGAGGTGTCCAGCAAAAGCCCCAGCGTGATCGGCATGGTCATTTCGCGCGAGAAGAACGCAATCTGCTCGTCGTGGCCGTCTTCCTGGATTTTGAAATCTTCTTTTTGCAGGTCGGTCACCACGCGCTTGTTCTTGTCGCGAACCGTGGCGAACAGGTTCACCAGGTTGACCTCCGCCTTGATCACCGGCGGATTCTGGCTTTGCCCCTGCCCTTGCCCCTGGGGCACGGCAGGCGTCGCAATGGAAATCGCTGCCCCGAAAACCAAAACTTTCCAAACCCAATTCTTCCAGACTGGCATCTTCGCATTCACGAATTTCACAGTTTCCCGGTATCCTTAGCTGTACGGTCTTTGGTAAGGCAAGCGCCGCCTTGCGGCGGTATCCATTGGTACGATGCAACCTACGGGCGTGTGGGATGCGTCGAATGCTCGGCACGTGCCATAAACAAATTAAGCACTGGAAAGTTTGGCTGGAACCCCATGAATTGTCCACGAAAAAGCGCCGTACTGACCGCGGCCTCCCTGTTTTGTCTTCTGGCCGTGCCCGTCTTCGCACAGGATGCTCCTCCGGAAAAGCCCGCTTCTCCCCCGCCTGCCCAGGCGCCGGTCACCCCGGCGCAACTCCAGAACCCTCCCGCGATTCGTGTAAGTTCCACGGTCGTCGTCGTTCCCGTCACCGTGAAAGACCACACCGGCAATCTGGTGCCGGACCTTCGCCGCGATGAATTTCGCGTCTTTGAAGATAACGTTGAGCAGGAGATCACCCGCCTCTCCGTCGAAGCCTACCCGCTCTCTCTGGTGATCCTCATCGACAACGACCTCAAATCCAAAGACCAGCAGCAGGTGGAACCCAGCCTGGTCTCCATCGTCGGCGGCCTCAGCACCAGTGACGAAGCCTTCATCTGCCGCTATGACCAGTATTTCCATGAAGGCACCGGCTTCACGAAAGATCAGGACACCCTGGTCACTGAACTCAAGCGCACCGAAATTGCCTCCCGGCCTTCCGTCGCTCCCCCAGGCGGTCCCTTCAATGGACCAACGGTGAACAATGAGCCGGCCCCCGGCGCGTCCCCAACCCCCGCAGGCCTCCAGGCAATCAAGGGCCAATCCACCATTGCGCTGGACGACGCCGTTTTTGCCTCCGCCATGCTTCTGAAGGATCGCGATCCCCGTAAACGCCGCAAGGTGATCCTGCTGATTTCCGACGGCCAGAATGGCGCCAAGTTCAATACCCACAATTACGACGAAACCCGGGCGGAGCTTCTCCGCCAGGGTATCATCGTCTACAGCGTTGCCACGGGCAGTTCTTACTTCGAACGTAAGTTCAACCGCCTGGTCAGCTATTCCAAAGACACCGGTGGCGACATCTATTACGGCGCCAAACAAAATACGTATTCTGAATTTTATTCCCGCATCACCGAGGAAGCCCGCAATCAATACATGCTCTACTACTCGCCCAAAGGCGAACGCAAATTGGACTATCACTCCATCGAAGTCCGCGTCCGCCGCGAAGGCCTGACCATCCTCGCCCGCCAAGGCTATTACGGCGGCACCCTCCTCGAATCCCCCAAATAAATTCGCCACCGCATCGGTGTTGGCAGGCGGGCATTCAGTCAGCGCAGGTCCTGCTCGCCCGACCCGCTTTCTCAATCCCCAATCCCAGCACCATTGTCATCCCGAAGCCCGCTTGCCCTGAGCGCCTTTCGCGATGGGCGTCTTCAGCGGGCTGAGGGATCTGCTTTTCGCCTTCGCCTGCAACCCCCGCCATCAACTCTCCCCACTCTCTCTTTTTTCGCCAACCCCACGAAATTTTCTTGACACTCGCCCAAACCGCCCGTATACGAATGACGAAGGGTCGGAACGCACCTCATTCGCGTTCCATACCCGGGGAACAAACGACGACCGCAACAAGGAGATCCTCGATGGCAAAGAAAGCGAAGAAGGCAGACAAGAAAGCCCCCAAAAAGGGCAAATAACCGAGGCCCCACAGAAATTCGCAAGGAAAAAGACGCCACGGTTCGCCGCGGCGTCTTTTTTATGCAATCTCAGTTCTTCGGATCGCTAAAGCGGCTCTTCATGGGCCGGGCAGATCGGCTTGTAGGCGCAGCTGCGGCAGAAAAAGTTGGTCTTGGCGCCAAAATTTCCCGCGCGAATGTCCGCCGCTGCCTCCTGCACGGTGGCTTCCGCTTCGGCGATCTGTTTGGAGTCGCGCGTGGTCTCCTGCCGCTGATTGTTCTGCAAATAATGAAACACCAGCCGCACCGGATTCCATTCGAAGATTTCCTTCGCCGCCAGCGCGTAAAGGCTCAGCTGCAAATCCTTGCGGGCATCCGCGTCTTTCTTCGGTTTCCCGGTTTTGTAGTCCACAATCTCCACGTCTTTGCGCCCCAGCGAATTCACCTGGTCCATGCGCCCGGTCAGGATCACATTGTTTTCCAGCGGCAATTCGAAACCCTTCTCCTGCTCCAGAATTTCCGGCAGTTCCTTCAGCGCCGCGGCGTGGAAAATCTTCAGCTGCTCCAACCCGTCTTTCTTGTATTCCGCTTCCTGATATTCATCCTCATAGCCCGCGCTGCTCCATTCCGTTTCATAAATCCGTTGCACTTCCTCAAACGGAAGCTTCACGCCCTTCTTCAATTGATCCAGAGCCCTCTTGATCGTCGTGTGCATCACGCTGCCAAAACTCAGCGTCGCGCGCGGACCCTCTTTCAGCGACCACAAGTATCCGAACGCATATTGCTGCGGGCACTTGCGATAATTTTCTACTGCCGAGGAGCTCAGCTTCAGCGGCTCCGGCGTGGGTGGATGGTATTCCTCCGCCCATTTCGCAATGCGCGTGAAAATTCTTGGCGGTGTTTGGCCGGCGGGAAAGAGTTCTCCGCTTCTGGCCTCGGCTTCCGCTTCTGTTTTGTCTTTCGCGGGTTTCGGCTTCGGCGCAATCTGCAGCACGTCGCGCCGCTTGATCCCTGGGTCCATCACGATGTCCTCGATGAACACCGGCACCCTCCCCCTCCTTTCCTTCACCGTGGTCATCGTCAGCCGGTCTTCGGCGCGCGTCAGCGCCACATAAAAAAGCCGCCGCTCTTCCTGAATGTGGAAATCGCCTTCCGGGAGTTCCTCTTTCATTAGCCGGTCTGGGAATTCAAAGAGCGGCGAGCGATTGCGCGCCGGGAAGGCGTTGGAATTCACGCGCAACAAAAATACGTGCGGAAACTCCAGCCCCTTTGCGCCGTGCACGGTCATCAGTTGCACCGCATCTCCCGGCGGATCGTCCTCCAGGCTGAGCGTTCCGTTGGCCTGCGCGAAATAGTCAAGATACTCCAGAAACTCCGGCAGCCCGCGCGTTTCGCTTTTCGGCTCCCAATCCTTCATGAACTCGCCCAGGCGATTCACATATTTGCGGTCTTGCGTGCCGGCGCGTTGCGGCACCTCCAGCCATTCCACCAGCTCCCCCAGAATTTCCCGCGCCGATCGCCGCCGCAGGGTCTTGCGCTGTTCTGTAACAAATTCCAGCAGCGTTTTAATTGATCCGTGCGAAGCATCAAAAGGCAATTCCCCTTGCGGAGCCTGCAAAACATCGTAGAGCGCGGTCCCGCGCTTCTTCGCCGCCCGCTCGGCCAGCCGCACCAGATCTTCCGCCGTCAGATGCCATGCCGGCGCGGAAAGCACGCGCGCGCACGCGATATCGTCAAACGGCGTCGCGATCAGCCGAAGATACGCCAGCACATCGCGCACCAGCGGATGCTCCAGGATCGAAAGTTTGCTGATCACAAACGGTATCTTCCGCTGCGAAAGCTCCTCCACCAGGAAATCCCGGTGCGCGTGCTGCCGGTAAAGCACCGCAAAATCCCTCCAGCGCCGCCCCGCCCCGTGCAGCCGTTCAAGCTCATCCGCCACCCACGCGGCTTCGTCCTCCGCCGTTTCCATTTCGACGATCCGGATTTTCTCGCCCTCGCCTTTGTTCGGCTGCAGCACTTTCTTCGGAAATTCCGCGCTCACCTCGTTCATGCTGATGGCCTGCGTGGCAACGCGCAAAATATTCGGCGTCGAACGGTAATTGTCCATCAGCGCCACGCGAAAGGGCGTGGAGTCTTCGCCTTCCTTCCAACCCGCAAATCGCTGCAGAAACAGCTTGAAGCTCCCGAACGAAGCCCCGCGGAAACGGTAAATGGCCTGATCGTTGTCGCCCACCACCACAATATTTCGGCGCTCCGCCGAAAGCAGGTGCAGCAGCTCCAGTTGCGCGATATTCGTGTCCTGAAATTCATCCACCAGGATGTGATGAAAGCGCTCCTGCAGTTGACGGCGGCGCTTCGCATCCTTCTTCAGCAGCTCCACAGCCTCCGTGATCAAGCCGTTCAGCGCCACCGCTTTTTTCTCGCGCAAAATCTCCTCGCTGGCCCGGTAAGCTCGCGCAATTTCCTGTTGCAGTGCCACCTGCTCCGCGCGCTCCTTGTACGTATCTTCATCCAGCGCATTCTTCTCCTGCTCCAGCTCTGTGGCCAGCAGGTCCGCAAATCGCTGGTAATCCTCGCTGGAGACCAGTTCATCCTGGCAGCGCGAAAAAAACTGGATAAAATCGCTCAGGAATTGCCCCGGCTCCGCCAGCCGCCGGTATTTTTCCAGCTTCAGCCGCGCCAGATTCCGCCGAAGCAGAATCCAGTGATCCACCGATTCCAGCGCCACGCGGTTCGCGTCCACTTCCTTCAGCAGCGTCTCGCAAAACGAATGAAACGTCGCCAGCACCACCTCTTTCCCGCGGTCGCCAACGGCCTTCACCACCCGCGCCTTCATCTCCCCGGCCGCTTTCTTCGTGAACGTCAGCCCCAGAATGTTTTCGCCCAGCAGGGAATCGTCCGATTCCAGCAGGTGCCGGATGCGTTCCGTGATCACGCGTGTCTTCCCCGTACCCGCGCCCGCAATCACCAGCAGCGGCCCCTCCCCATGCGTAATCGCCCGCCGCTGCGCCTCATTCAGCTGCAGCCCCCCGCTTTCCGGGCTACCCATCTCAAAAAGTGTCTTCATAACCCTCGCAAGCGCCAATTAGCAATGCTGAAAAACCATCCAACCAACCCTCCGTAAACGCGTTGTAGTCAGCTCACAGTTCCAAGCCCTGTAAGGGCGAAATAAGCTTGCCCAGGGCGCGAGCCCTGGGTCTCCCGCGCCGGGTTCCCTAGCGCCGTAGGTGCGGCACTTCCCTCTGCCACCCACTTCGACCTCCACCTCGCGTTCCCACCAATCTCGCACCCAAACCGCCGCTCATCTCTGCGATGCCTCCCCCGATGCCACCCGCGCATTGAACTCCGCCGATTTCCTCCTCGGCACCGTCACCGCCGTCCATTGCCCGCCCTCGGCCGCAAAATGCTTCGCCAAAAACGTAATCTGCCCGATGTGATAAGAATAATGCGCCATCTGCCGGTTGATCGCCTGCATCGCCGAATGCGGCTCGGTGCGGATCGTCACCCTCCGTGCCAGATCCTCTTCCTGCAAAGGCTCCAGCGCATCGAACGCATATTTCCAGCCGGCTTCCCACATCTCCATCAACTCGGCCCGCGTCTTCGGCGGTTCCTCAAATTCCATGTCCCGGTTGCGATCCGGCTTCTCCCCATCCGTCGTCAAAAAATCCTTCCATCGAGACCGCATGTTCCCCACCATGTGTTTCACGATCACCGCAATCGAATTCGACTCCCCGTCCAGCGCCCCCAGCAGCCCGGGTTCCGGGCACTGCGCCATTGCCCGCTCGGCAAGCTTCTTGTAATGCCGAAACAATTCCACCGAATCGCTGATATACGATGTGGAAAATTGATGCGCCATGGCCCCTCCGGCCTTCCGGGATCCGCCCAAAAATTCTACCTTTCGGGAGTAGCAATCCCTCACCCGGAAGAGTATCGTGCGCGGGCATCCGGGAAGCGGTCCCGAGGGAATTGTGGGACGCGGAAGGGCGGGAGTCAAGGCTTGACATTTCGCTTTTTATTCGCCTATGATGCTTCCGCCCGCAAGGCATATTCGCAAGGAGACGACGATGACTATTGGACAATCCATGTTGATGGAATTCGATCAGGAAATGAGCAACACCCGCAAAGTTCTGGAGCGCGTGGACGACGCCCAGTGGGGTTGGAAGCCCCACGCCAAGTCCGGAACCCTCGGCTGGCTGGCGTCGCACATCGCCACCATGCCGGAATGGATCACCATGACGCTGAAGACCGACGAATTGGACTACGCGCCAGTCGGCGGCCCCGCCTACGAAGGCCCGAAAATCGCCAACAAGAAAGAACTGCTCGCCGCACTGGATAAAGGCGTCGCCGAAGCGCGCACCGCACTCGGCGCCGCCAGCGATGCGGACATGATGAAAGACTGGTCGCTCCTAGCCGGCGGCCACAAAATTTTCACCATGCCCAAGATCGCCTGCATCCGCAGCATGGTCCTCAACCACATCATTCATCACCGCGCGCAGCTGACGGTGTATTACCGACTGCTCGGCATTCCCGTGCCTGGCCTCTACGGCCCCAGCGCCGACGAAACCGAAGCCAGCGCCGCCGCCCAGTAGCAACTCAGTAGCACGGGCTTCAACCTGTGCACCCGAGCCAAACGCACAAGTCTCGGCCCTACTACAACTTCTCTGACTGCAACCTACGCCACAACGGTCATCCCTCACCCCGCGAAGTCCGTGGGGTGAGGGAACTGCTTTTTCCCCGCGTTAACCGCGAACCGAGCCCGCCCGACTCCACCCTCCCAATCCCCACTGTATAATAATCACTCGCATCCATTCCGAGGTGTCTCCATGGAAACCCCTGTCATTCTTTCCGCCGTCCGCACGCCCATCGGCAAATTTCAAGGCGGCCTCTCCACTTTCACCGCGCCCGAACTCGGCGGCAAAATTGTCGCCGAAGCTATTCGCCGCGCGGGAATTAACCCCAACCAGGTCGACGAAGCCATTCTCGGCAACGTAGTCCAGGCCGGCCTCGGCCAGAATCCCGCCCGCCAGGCCGCATTGAAGGGCGGCTGCGATCCCCGTGTCGCGGCGATGACCATCAACAAAGTCTGCGGCTCCGGATTGAAAGCCGTTGCGCTTGCCGCGCAAGCCGTACAACTCGGCGAGAGCGAAATCGTGGTCGCCGGCGGCATGGAGTCCATGTCCAATTGCCCCTACCTGCTGCCGCAAGCCCGAACTGGCTATCGCCTGGGCGACGGCAAGCTCGTCGACTCGATGATCCGGGACGGCCTGTGGGACGCCTACGAAAACTTCCACATGGGCAATACCGGCGAACTAGTAGCCGAAAAATACGGCATCACGCGTGAGGAGCAGGACAAGTTCGCGCTTGAAAGCCATCAGAAAGCTGTTCGCGCGCGCAAGTCCTGTTTCTTCGAAGCGCAAATTCTGCCCATCGAAGTCCCGCAGAAAAAGAGCGAGCCTATCGTCATCAAATATGACGAATCGCCGCGTGAAGACAGCACCCTCGAAGCGCTGAGCAAGCTGAAGCCCGCATTCAAGAAAGACGGCACGGTAACGGCGGGCAACGCTCCCGGCACGAATGACGGCGCCGCCGCGCTCGTCGTCACCAGCGAACGCAACGCCGCGCGCCTCGGCAAACAGCCCATCGCCCGCATCGTCGCGCAAGCGGTCAGCGGTGTGGAACCGAAGTGGGTGATGATGGCGCCGGTGGAAGCCGTCGAAAAACTTCTCGCCAAAACCGGTTGGGACCGCGACAAAGATGTGGACTTGGTGGAATTAAACGAAGCCTTCGCCGTAGCGGCGATCGCCGTCACTCGCCAACTGAAACTCGATCCCGAAAAAGTAAATGTGAATGGCGGCGCCGTCGCCCTCGGCCATCCCATCGGCGCATCCGGCGCCCGCATCCTGGTCACGCTGCTCTATGAACTCCAGCGCCGCAACCTCAAGCGCGGAATCGCCGCCCTCTGCCTCGGGGGCGGCAACGCCGTAGCCCTCGCCGTCGAAATCCCCCAGTAGGGGCGGCTGTACGCCTCATACCGCGTGGCACAGACAATCCTGCCTGTGCAGCCGTACCTGCTTCACACAACAAAACGAAACCCGAACTATTCTGGCAGGCTTTTGCCGCCAGCAACTGCAGCCGCGTGCGTCAGTTCCGTCGCGCAATACGGGCAAAACTTGTCCGTGTCGGAAACTTCCTGCTGGCACTTGGGGCAAGCGGGATGCAGGTTGTATTTGCAGCTGGGGCAGAAATTAAATTTCGCCGAAACCGCCGCCGCGCACTGCGGGCAGGTGTAAGGCAGCGGATCGCGAACCAGCAGATAAATCACCAGGCCGATGAAGAGATACATCGGCGCAAGGATCAGCACCAGCAGCGTCCACAGCGCGCCGTTCATCCCGCGGCGCTTTGCGTCTCGGTAGACGTATCCCAGTATCAGCAACAGGCAGGAGAACATGAGCGAACAGAGCAGGATCACTCCGAGAAGCCCCGCGGAGGAGGTCAACGGGTCATTCCGCAAGCTCTCATCCGGAAAGATCGGGCCGCCGTTCTTCACGTTATGAAGATTTACTGAAAGTCCGATGACCACCGCCAGCAACGACAGGATCACGCAAGTCCAGATCAGCCATTTTGGCAATATGCGCAGCTCTTCGCGAAATGATGAGCGTTCCCGCTTCCGGCGGAAACGAATCATGCGCATCTTTTCATTCCAAGCATCCGACATATCGTCTACCTCTCTCCACTGCCAAAAAATCCGGCGTTAAATTCCCCTGCTCCCCGCGCTCGTGGCCCGCTGGTGCAGCACCACGCCCATCGCAATCAGGCCCGGCACCGTCCACCACAACACAAATCCAATTTCTAGCGCCAGTTTCGGCACCCCGAAATTTCCACCCGCCCACGAGAACGCTTTCCACACCAGCGGCGCGCTCAAGACCCCCAACGCCCAGCTTGCCCCCGTGACCATCCACAACCAGAAGTTTCCGCCGGCCGTGCGTGAAAGCTCCTGCGCTCGCAGCCGCACGCGAAGCTGTGTCCGTGCCGCCAGATCACGCGGCGCCGAAACTGCCACGCTTCGCAGAGCAGCCAGAGCCTCTTGCGTTGCCGCCGCGCCGCGCGCACATTCCGCGCAAGCCGCAAGATGCGCGCGCAGCCAGGCTTCATCCGCGGGTGGCACTTTTTCCGCAATCGCTTCTGCCATCAGGCGCTGCGCCCGTTCGTGCACGTTTTCGTTCATGCCGCACCTTCCGCCAACGCTGTCTTTAGTGCCGCCAGCCCGCGATAGAGCCGCGACTTCACCGTGGAAACCGGCGTCGCCGTCACCGTGGCAATCTCTTCCAGCCCAAGATCTTCGTGGAATCGCAGCAGCAGGACTTCGCGATAGTAGGTCGGGATTTTCAGCAGCGAGAGTTGCACCGTCTTCGCATTTTCCCGGCTCACCAGCATCTGCAGCACGGAAGCGGACGTCTTATCCGGCGGATCGTAGGGAGCGTCGCTTTCCGGATCGCCCATCTCCTCCAGGCTGGCCATTTTCTTGCGCCGCGAAACATCAATCACCAGATTCCGCGCAATCGCAAACAGCCAGGATTCGAATTTCGATTTTCCGTTGTATTGGCCGCCGCGCTCCAGCACGCGGATCCAGGTTTCCTGAAAAAGGTCTTCGGCCAGCGCCGAATTTCCGGTCAGAAAAAGCAGATAGCGATAGAGCCGGTGCTGGTATTGGTCGATCAGGAGATCCAGCAAATCCGGATCGCGCTTTTGTAATCCGATGGCGAGGGCGCGGGTGTCGTCGGTCATGGGGCCCGCCAGGAACAGCGGCGTCCGTGCAGCAGTCAGGCTGAATGCGGGTGCGCTCATACTACCTTGTATACGCGACTCGTGGGCAAAAAGACGCACGGCCGCGCAAGCCTGCTCTCCCGCCGTAAAACCTGCAATTCCAGATAGTTAGCGAGGGCAAATGGTCGTATACTTTTTGCGTTGTCCGCCGTCTGAACTGTAGAGAACGAGGACGCCGTTCCCCTCCACTCCTTCTGGAAAAGGAATTCGTTATGATCATTCGCCAGCTACTGCCGCAGCTGCGCTTCTTGCTGCCCGTAATTTCCGGCTTGCTGCTCTCCACCATTTCGTTTGGGCAAGCGCTCGATTACCCGCAAACGCGCAAGGATAACCAGGTGGACGATTATTTCGGCACCAAGATCGCCGATCCCTACCGCTGGCTGGAAGACGACAATTCCGCCGAAACCGCGAAATGGGTGGAGGCCGAAAACAAAGTCACTTTCGGTTATCTGGATAAGATTCCGTATCGCGCCCAAGTGAAGACGCGCCTCGAGCAGTTATTCAATTATCCGAAATACACCGCGCCGTTCCGCAGGGGCGAATGTCTCTTCTTCAGCAAGAACGAAGGCCTGCAGAACCAGAATGTGGAGTACGTGCAGAAAGGACTGGAAGGCGCTCCGGAAGTGCTGCTGGATCCCAATCAATTTTCGGCGGACGGAACTTCGCGCTTGATCAATTTCGATGTTTCTTCCGATGGGCGCTACGCCGCTTACGGAATTTCCGTTGGCGGATCAGACTGGCTGGAAATCCATGTTCTGGAAGTGGCCACGAAGAAAGTCCTCTCCGACGACCTGAAATGGATCAAGTTCGTCGGCGTTGGCTGGGCGGGCAACGGATTTTTCTATAGCCGCTACGACGCGCCTGAAGCCGGGCACGAACTCTCCTCAAAGAATGAAGTTCAGAAAGTCTACTTCCACACACTGGGAACGCCGCAAAGCGAAGATCGCCTGATCTATCAGGACACGCACAATCCGTTGCGTTTTCTTTACGTGACTACTACCGACGATGAGCGCTTCGCTTTCCTCGTCGTCTCCGACCAGGCCACCGGCAAACGCGGCAACGCGCTTTTCTATCGCGACCTTTCCAGCAAGGATGAGACGTTCCACCCGATCGTTGGCGACATCACCGACGACAAATACGACGTGATTGACGATGTGGACGGCAAGTTCCTGATCCTCACCAATCAGAAAGCGCCGCGCAACAAAGTGATGCTGTTCGATCCTGCCAATCCGAATGCCGCGTGGAAAGAGGTAATCCCGGAAAAGCCGGAGACGCTAGAGAAGATCACCTCGCTTGGCGGCAAGCTCTTCGCTACTTATCTGAAGGATGTCGCGAGCCGCGTGGATGTTTACAGCTTCACGGGCGAACTGGTGAACGAAATCGCGCTGCCGGGTGCCGGAACCGTGGAAGGTTTTCAAGGCAACCGGACGGATAAAGACGCGTTTTACATCTACACCTCGTTCAATTATCCGCCGACCGTTTTTCGTTACGACCTTTCCACGAAGCAGTCCGCCGTTTTCCACGCGCCGGAAATTCCGCGCTTCCGCGCCGAAGATTACGAAACCAAGCAGGTCTTTTACACCAGCAAGGATGGCACGCGCGTCCCGATGTTTCTGGTTTACAAAAAAGGATTGAAGCTGGACGGCACAAATCCCACGCTGCTTTATGCCTATGGCGGCTTTAATATCACGATTTCACCGGCCTTCAATCCGCTGCGCCTGGCTCTGCTGGAACAAGGCTTCGTCTACGCCTCCGCCAATATCCGGGGCGGCGGCGAGTACGGCGAAAAATGGCACGACGCCGGCACGAAACTGCAGAAGCAGAATGTTTTCGATGATTTCATTGCCGCTGCGGAATGGCTGATCGCGAATAAATATACTTCCTCGCGGGAGCTTGCCATCACCGGCGGCTCCAACGGCGGCTTGCTGATCGGTGCGGTGATGAACCAGCGTCCAGACCTGTTTCATGTCGCGGTTCCGCAGGTCGGCGTGATGGACATGCTGCGCTTCCAGAAATTCACCATCGGAGCGCACTGGAGCGACGATTACGGCAGTAGCGACAATCCGGAACAGTTCAAGGCGCTCTACGCGTATTCGCCGCTGCACAACATCAAACCCGGCGTGAAATACCCGGCCACGCTGATAACCACTGCGGATCATGACGATCGCGTGGTTCCTGCGCATTCCTTTAAATACGCCGCCACTTTGCAGGCGGAAGCCAGCCATGCGAATCCCGTGCTTATTCGCATTGAAACGAAGGCCGGGCACAACGGCAGCAGCACCGCAAAAGCAATCGAGCTGGCCGCCGATCTCTACTCTTTTCTCTTCTACAATCTCGGCGTCACGCCGAAATACTAATCTTGATTTGTGGGGGCCGGGCTTGTTTAGCCCGAGCATCGCGAAGGACCCGGCCCTCTTCGATTGCATCCACTCCTCCCCAACATAACTGCCAGCCTCTGTTGTAAACTCCCCCTCGCCATGGTTTGCCCACAATGCAACGCCGAATATCGCACCGGCTTCACACGCTGCGCCGATTGCGATGTGGATCTGGTGAACGATCCGCCGCACTATGCGCTTGCCGGTAAGCCGGAGGTGGCTCCGGGCGATCCCAATGAGGATCCATTCTGCTCGTTCTGGAAAGGGCAGGACGCGCGCGTACACGCCGAACTCTGCGAAGTCCTGGAGCAGGCCGGCATCCCGCACAAAACCGTTTTTCGCCGCGACCACCTTTTTAATTTCAGCAATTTTCCCGCTTACGAGGTCGGCATCCCGTTTTCGCGTTTCGAGGAAGCCGAAAAAGTTGTGAAGGAAGCTTACGGCACCGACGACGTGGAAGATGTCGGCGCGCAGGAACTCGCCGGGCGCGTGGTGGGGGCTTCAGGCAGCGTTCCGATTCTTCCCGAAAGTGTAGAAGCTCCGGAAGAAGATCTTCCCGGCCCACCTTCCGCCGGCGAAGAAGCGGACTGGTATCCCGAAGACGCCACAGAGAAAGTCTGGTCAACGGATGCGGGTGAACCGAGCGAATTCCTGGTCGCCGCGCTCCACGAAAACGGCATCCACTGCCGCATGGACCAGCAGGGAACCCACGCCACGCTCTACGTCCTTCCCGCCGATGCCACCCGCGCCCGCGAAATCATCCGCGAAATCGCCGAAGCTGCTCCGCCCATGTAGCGGCCGCCTTCCGAGGCGGGCGCTTTTTAGCCAATGTAGTGGCCGAACTTCAGATCGGCCACCCAATCCGAAGTGACGCCCGCGCTAGGCAGATGCATTCCAATCCTGCAAAATACGATCTGGAGGAATTGTGAATCTCGATTCGATTAAGACAATCGCGGTGCTGGGCGCGGGAACGATGGGGAATGGGATCGCGCATGTGTTCGCGCGGGCGGGGTACAGCGTGATTTTACGCGATGTGCAGGAGGGTTTTCTGGCGCGCGGGATGGAGACGATTGGCAAGAACCTGGACCGTGAAGTGAAAAAAGGGAAGCTGGCGGAGGCGGAAAAGCCGCAGGTGCTGGCGCGCCTAAAGCCGGTGACGGATATGGCGGAGATTGCGGCGGCGGATTTTGTGGTGGAAGCAGTGCCGGAAAAGATGGATATCAAGCGCGCCGTGCTGACGGAGGCGCACAAGCTATTGCGGCCCGAAGTGATTCTGAGCAGCAATACTTCGTCGATTGCGATCACTACACTGGCGGCGATGACCGGGCGGCCGGACCGCTTTGTGGGCATGCACTTCATGAATCCCGTGCCTGTGATGGTGCTGGTGGAAGTAATACGCGCGCTGCAGACCAGCGACGCGGCGTTCCAGACCACGATGGAGTTGGCGAAGAAATTGGGGAAGACTCCGGTTGCGGTGAACGACGCGCCGGGGTTTGTTTCTAACCGTGTGCTGATGCCGCTGATTAATGAGGCTGCGTATGCGGTGATGGAAGGCGTGGCTACTGCCGAGGCGGTGGACGCGGTGATGAAATTGGGCATGAATCATCCGATGGGGCCGCTGGAGCTGGCGGATTTCATCGGGCTGGATGTTTGCGTGGATATTATGCAGGTGTTGCTGGATGGATTCGGCGATCCGAAGTATCGAGCCTCTCCGTTGTTGAAGAAATATGTGGCGGCGGGGTGGCTGGGAAGAAAATCGGGGCGGGGATTTTATAATTATGCGCAGTAATGTCGGCGCGCCGACATTTAAAGTTTAACTTGAAGGTTGTTCGAAACAGTTATGTGGCTGTTGCTATGGAACTTGCTGGTAATCATAATCCAGGGGCTGGCTGGGAGAGGGCCTGAACAGGGGAAAGGCGAAGATAAGACGAAGATAGTGTTTGCTTTTGTTTCGCCTTTGGCGTAGTGTCGGCCCTGCAGGTTTTCAACAGGGGCACTATGACCGACTCGCGTTTGGCTGTTGCCGGCTGCATCGAACATGAGAGACTCGCTTTTGAGCTCCTTGAGGTGCGCACGCGCGGCCAGTACCTCACCCGTCTCCGCTCCGTGAACGACCGGGAGCGGAACGAGTTGGACCGCCGGGAACGCGCCGCGCTGGCGCAACTGGTGAATCACGAGATGGAGCATGGTTGCGGCCGTTGATGGCCTGGGCAGTGCGGAAGGCAAGCCGGGAGTAGCTTTGCCAGATACGAAATGGTAATATGCGACCATTATAACGTATCCGAAGGATGTGGCGGAGTCCCACCGCCCGCCTGGCAAGTGGCGCTAGCGGCCCATTCGCGAAATTCCCAATTTCCTCGACCGAGGTGTGAAAATGACTGACGAACGTGCCAAATTACTTGAAGCGGCGATATCGCAGATCGAGAAGTCCTATGGAAAAGGCTCGATCATGCGGCTGGGCAGCAAGGATGTGCTGGTCCCGGTGAACGTGATTCCTTCCGGGTGCCTGTCGATTGACGCAGCGCTGGGCGTGGGCGGTTTCCCGCGCGGGCGCGTGATTGAAATTTATGGCCCGGAATCGGGCGGTAAGACCACCATGACCCTGCACGTGATTGCGGAGGCGCAGAAGTTGGGCGGCCAGGCGGCGTTTATTGACGCGGAACACGCGCTGGACCCGGTCTACGCGCGGAAACTGGGCGTGGACGTGGACAATTTGCTGGTCTCGCAGCCGGATCACGGCGAACAAGCGCTGGAAATTGCGGAGACGCTGATCCGTTCAGGCGGCGTGGATATCGTGGTGGTGGACTCGGTGGCTGCGTTGGTGCCCAAGGCGGAGCTGGAAGGCGAAATGGGCGATCCGCAGATGGGCCTGCAGGCGCGGCTGATGTCGCAGGCGCTGCGCAAGCTGACCGCGATTGTTTCGAAATCCAAGACAAGCCTGATTTTCATCAACCAGATTCGCGAAAAGATTGGCGTGATGTTTGGAAATCCGGAAACCACCACGGGCGGCCGCGCGCTGAAGTTTTATGCGTCCATGCGCGTGGACATTCGCCGCATCCAGGCTATTAAGGATGGCGACCGCGTAGTCGGCTCGCGCACCCGCGCCAAGATCGTGAAGAACAAGGTGGCCGCGCCGTTCCGTGAAGCGGAGTTCGACATTCTTTATGGCGAGGGCATTTCGCGCGAGGGCGATTTGATTGACCTGGGCGTGGAAAAGGGCATTCTCGAGAAGGCCGGCACGTGGCTCAGCTATGGCGGGGAGCGCATGGGCCAGGGCCGTGAGAATGCACGCGTCTTCCTGAAAGAAAACAAGGACATCCGCGACAAACTAGAAAACGCTCTGCGCAAGAAAATGGAGATCCCCGTTTCCGGGCAAAGCAACGCTGCGCCCACGCCGGGGGGCAACGGCCACGCCAACATTCCCGTGGAAAAAGCACCGATGAAGGCCGCGGCTGCGGCGGCATCGTCGGACAACAAAGCGCGTCCATCGCGGTAAGACTCATCACCACAAATTCAATGGGCGGTGCACAGAAGCAGTGCCCGCCCATTGGTGTTTCAGGGCGTCTCAAATTGCGCAAGCTTAGAACTGCCTAACGGGACGGCCATTGCCTTTAAAATGCCCGTGGGGGCAGGCGGCAAGCACGGACTTACCCGCTCGTCCAACGTACAAAACAAAGCACATAAGCTCGTACTGGGCCGTATTAACTATTGCGGGGCATCCTGGGTCCACGTACACTACGTCTCAACTTGCAAGCCTTCCAAAGCTTGCAACAGAGAAAGCGCCGGCCAGACGCTTCTAAGTGCTTTGAAATAAAGCATGAGAGGCAATGGCGGCTCAAATGCTAAAGCAGTGAGCGAAGAATTGACCGAGGAAGGGAATTCGAGTAAATTGCAACTCGTTCCATCCTGGGAACACTAAGACTCGCTCTGGGTCAGGATTGCATGATCAAGGAACTCGGAAAAGTTATCATTGCGGGCTTGCTGACGTCTGCGCTGGTTGTGCCGATGCCGGCAGCGCCAGCCGCCGCGGTTACGGCGAAAAAAGCATCCGTGAAGTCTTCCTCGCGCAGGCATCTGGCGCCCTCGCGCTACAGCGGCTACGCGCCCACTTACGCGGATTCCATCAGTGCGGATGATCCCAGTTATGACGACCCTGTTGTGCGCGCGGCGATTGTGGACGCGCTGGGACGCTACAACGGATCTGTGGTTGCGGTGGACCCGAATACGGGACGCATCCTTTCCGTGGTGAATCAGAAGATTGCTTTCAGTGATGGGTACATCCCCTGCTCCACGATCAAGCCGACCATCGCCATCGCGGCGTTGGAAGAAAATGTGATCACCAGCGACACCATGATTAAGGTGAGCCGCCGGAAGTACATGAATTTGACGGAGGCGCTGGCGCACTCCAACAATGCTTTCTTCGAGGAACTTGGCCGCCGCATGGGATTTGATACGGTTTCTCGCTACGGACGGCTGCTCGGGCTCGGCGAACTTGCGGGCTACGATCTTTCCGAAGAGCACCCGGGATCTTTCCCCACGGAGGCGCCGGCTTTTGGCGGCGTGGCGCGGATGTCCAGCTTTGGCCAAGGGATTCAGGTGACCCCGTTGCAAATGGCGGCGTTCACCGCGGCATTTGCCAATGGCGGCACACTTTATTATTTGCAGTATCCGCATTCGCAGGAAGAAGTGGATAACTTCCAGCCGCGTGTGAAGCGCGATCTGAACATCGGGAACGTTTTGCCGGAAGTGCGCGAAGGCATGCTGGCCGCGGTGCTCTATGGCACCGGACGGCTGAGCGCGGATCCTGGCGGCGCAGAAACGCCGCTCGGCAAGACCGGGACCTGCGACGACCACACGAATCCATCGCGCATCGGCTGGTTCCTGAGCTATGCGGATGAATCGCATCCCCGGATTGCCCTGGCGGTTCTGCTGCGCGGCAATACGCGCCGCGTAAAGGGGCCAACGGCGGCCCAGGTTGCGGGGCACATCTACCGCAAATTGCGCGAAGAGAATTATTTCGGGCCAACGACGGTGAATGCCAGCGTGGCCAAGCCAATCCCCACGGGCAACTAAGCTCCATCACACAATTCCATTTTTAGTCGGGATTCCCTAAGGGATCCGCGCGAGTAGTTCGGGCGCTTGTAGAGTCTTATTTGCTACGCGTGAAGATGCGTGCGTGGTTTCACGTGAACGCTGATTACCGGTTCGCGGAGAGAGCGCAGGTCCTCGATGCAGGTGTCGCACAGATCCAAGCAGTGCTGGTCTTCGTTCTTTGGGTAAAAGGTGTGGTGGCACTCGCGGCAGGTTGAGTACGTTTGGGTCTGACGCTGCTCTCTTACGTGAATTTCTGGATGGACTTCAAGAGTAATCATGATGACGCCCCCAGTTACAAGGGGCACGCCGCATGCCAGCTTGGAACAGATTTGCACATTGCATCGAAAAGACTTATCGGCTAGTTGCCGGATGCAATGCGCGATTTTCCGCAATTGCTTCGCCAGAACTCACAGGCAGAACGCTTCGGAGTGCGAAAGCCCGCCTCTCGGTTTGCGATTTGCTGTGTGACACCCAAGCAAAATTGGGCCAAAACTCGCCGAGTCGAGGACTCTCCGTTTTTTGCGCGCACTACCCGTTGCGCATAGGTCGCACCCTCGCCGCATTCCGTTGACCTTCCCCGCTGTTTGGGACAAAACGGATGCGTGCGGTATTCTGGTCCGCGACAGTGATGTCGGCTGATTTGCTCGAGAAGAGATTTCTCGATGGGGTCCTGGGGGAAGCGTGAGCAGAAGTTTCTGGTTCGTGGCGGGAATAGTTGTGATTGCCGGCTTGGCCGTGGACGGCTACGCGATTCACAAGCGGCGTGAAATCGAAAATCAATTTCAGAAACAAGTGGAGCTGGGTCAAGCGGAAAGCGAACGCATCCGCGCCGAGGTGGTTCTGCCCAGCGCCAGGAGAATGCCCTCGGGGGAGAATTTCGCCGGCGCTCTGCAGGGATTTGGCCTGACTGCCGCGGAGGTGAATGACGCGACGGCCGCCGCGCAGCGCGCCTACAACCTGCGCCAGTTGCGCGCGGGAAACTCGATCACAGTGGGCCGCTCGGTTGAGGGCGAACTGCGGCAGATTGACTACAAGATTGACGCCGAGCGGATGCTGCACATTGTGCCGCAGTCCCGGGGTTTTTCCGCCGAAGTGCAGGCGATTCCCACGCGCACGGAGATCGCCGTGGTCAGCGGGCAGGTGGATGGTTCGCTGTTCAATGCCGTGGAGGACGCGGGCGAGTCCCCGGAAATCGCGATGCGGCTGGCACAAATTTTCGGCTACGACCTGGATTTTTACACCGACCCGCGGCGCGGCGATACGTTTCGCGTGGTGCTGGAAAAGAAAAAGTACGATCACGGCGAGACCGCAGGTTATGGCAAAATCCTGGCCGCTGAATATGTGAATGGCGCGAAAAAGTATCAGGCGCTGCTGTTTCACGACCCGGAGGGCCGACCGGCGTATTACACCGCCGACGGCAAATCGCTGCAGAAAGCGTTTCTGCGCTCACCACTGAAATTCGGCGCGCCGGTGACTTCGCATTTCAGCAAGTCGCGATTTCACCCCATCCTGAAAACCTATCGCGCGCACCTGGGCACGGATTACGGAGCGCCCACCGGCACGCCGGTGCAGACCATCGGCAGCGGCCGCGTGGAATTTGCGGGGCGCAAGGGCGGCGACGGCAACATGGTGCGCATTGCGCACAGCAACGGTTACGAAACGTACTACCTGCATCTTTCCAAGATTTTCGTGCACGCCGGCGAACATGTGGAGATCGGAAAAACAATCGGACTGGTGGGCATGACCGGCCTTGCGACCGGCCCGCATCTGGACTTCCGCATCGCGCAGAAGGGACAGTTCAAAAATTTCGAGACGCTGGGGCTGCCGCCCTCCGAACCCGTCAACAAAAAGAACTGGGCGGAGTTCGCCGAAGTGCGGGAAAAATGGATGCCGCTGATGGAGCAGACGCAGCAACTCCAGGCGCAAAGCGCCGTGAATGGCGTGCCGGCCGCGCGCTGATTGCGCAGGCTAGACCGGAACGGTTGCCCCCGCTGCGAGACTTTTTTGCCGCCTGCCCCGTCAGCGCAATAAAAATAATTATTACCGCGGCTTGCGCAGCCAAAAACGGTGGCTCGGACCCCGTCGGCGCCAGTGGGTGTAGCGGGGGCATTTTCTTGAGGAGCCACGCAACCTGCACGAACGCATTTAGCTGTGCGTAACTCCGCTGTATCGTTGCGGGGCGGGAGCGCATCTATCTGGAAAGTTAGCAAGTTTTACTTTTGCCATCGCCAGCGTGGTTCGAGCGTTAAATTTTGTTTTACGGAGGAGTGTCCATGTCCCTGCGACCCGTGAAGCGGCTGATTAAGTCCAAGCCCACGCGCGAAGGCGCCGGCGTGCACTTGCGCCGCGCGTTTGGCTTCGGCAACACCACTGATTTCGATCCGTTCCTGCTCCTGGATGATTTTCGCAACGATGTGCCGGAGGATTATCTCGCCGGATTTCCATGGCACCCGCACCGCGGCATGGAAACGATCACGTATGTTCTGGCGGGAACCGTGGAGCACAAGGACAGCCTTGGCAACAGCGGCGCGATTGCGCCCGGCGATGTGCAGTGGATGACCGCTGGCCGCGGCATCATCCATCAGGAGATGCCCAAAGGTGATGAGGTTGGCCGGATGCACGGCTTTCAGTTGTGGGCGAACCTGCCTTCGGCGCTGAAAATGGCGCCGCCGCGCTACCAGGAAGTGAATTCGCCGGACATTCCAGAAGTCACCGATGACGACGGCACAAGTGTGCGCATCGTCTGCGGAACTTTCTGGGGCAAAAAAGGTCCTGTGGATGGCATCGCGGCGGATCCGATCTATCTGGACGTGACCGTGCCGCCAGGCAAGCGCAAGGTTTTGCCGTTGGAGACCACGCGCAGCGCGTTTGCGTATGTATTTTCCGGGGCAGGGAAGTTCTGCAATGCTTCGGAACCGCTGGAGGTACCCACGGAGTCCGTGGGCTGGCTGGATACGAAGCCTCCCGCCGAGGCCGACAACCGGTCGCTGGTGCTTTTCGACCGCGGCGACGAAGTGATGGTGCAAGCGGGCGACGATGGTCTGAGATTCCTGCTCGTCTCAGGCAAGCCGCTCGAAGAGCCGGTGGCGTGGTATGGCCCGATCGTGATGAATACGCAGGCGGAATTGCGGCAGGCGTTTGATGAACTGGATCGCGGCACGTTTCTCAGAACCAAGTCGTAGTTAAAATATAAACGACGTCGTGATGTTACGGAGCGATTATGGCGAAAGTCAGAGTGCACGCATTTGGTATTTCCATCGATGGATATGGCGCGGGCCCCGGGCAAGACCTGGAACATCCAATGGGTGTGGGCGGGATGGCTTTGCACGAGTGGGTTTTCCCCACGCGCTTCTTTCAACAGATGATTGGCAAGGAAGGCGGCGCGACGGGAGTGGATGATGATTTTGCGACCCGGGGTTTCGAGAATATTGGAGCGTGGATTCTGGGCCGGAATATGTTCGGTCCAGTGCGCGGCCCGTGGCCGGACGAAAACTGGAAGGGATGGTGGGGCGAGAATCCTCCTTACCATTGCCAAGTATTTGTGCTGACGCACCACGCGCGAGCTCCGATAACGATGGAGGGGGGAACAACGTTTCATTTCGTCACCCAAGGCATTCAGGCGGCGTTGCAGCGCGCCACTGCCGCTGCGAATGGAAAAGACGTTCGAATCGGAGGAGGCGCCGCCACTATTCAGCAGTTTTTGCGCGCGGGACTGGTTGACTATATGCACCTTGCCGTTGCACCGGTGCTGCTGGGCTCGGGCGAGCAATTATTCGGCAATCTCGATTTGCCGCAACTTGGCTATCGCTGCACCGAGCGGGTATGCACGCCGAAGGCGACGCACGTGATACTCACCAAGGCTTAAGCCCGGCTTGCGTATTTTTCGACTAACTTGCTCGCGAGTCTGCCGCCCTCAAACTCAGGAATTACGACTTCGTCCGCGCCGGAGGTGCGCATGGCCTCGGCATAGCGCTCCTGACCCGCGCGCGTGATGATCTTCAGATTCGGATTGAGTGCTTTTGCGGTGATGGTGATGTAGAGATTGTCCGCGTCATTATCAATCACCACGCAAAGGCCGCGAGCGCGGGCAATTCCGGCTTCCTGCAGAACGCTGTGGCGCTTCGCGTCCCCCTGGATCACCAGCGTGCCCTCATGCAGCAGTTGGCGGTAGAGCCCTTCGTTCGTTTCGATAAGAACAAAGGGAATGCCGGAGCGGGTGAGCTGTTCGATGACCGTGCGGCCCACCTGCCCGTATCCGCAAATGATGAAGTGGTCGCGAATGCGTTCCAGGTTCATTTCATTGAGCATGGATTTCCAGACCTCCTTGCCTTGATGGCCGACGAACGTGAGCAAAATGCGTTCGGCAAACCAGATCTCGAACGCAAAGACTCCAAAAGCCACGACGATGGAAAAATATTTGGTGATGGTCCGCGCGCGCTGATAGTCAATCGCGTGGGGATGCGTGAACCAGAAGAGGGCGTCGGCGAAGGAAAGATGCTCCGAGTGCATATAGAAGAGGACACTGGCCAGGACGAACACGAGGAAGAGCAGAAAGGGGCCCAGCAAGCGGCGGACCAGGATGAGGATGGCGCGATCAAACAGCAGGAAGCTGCGATCGTGCTTCGGGTTGGGTTTCACGGAAGGAAAGAGCGGCTTAGCCATGGCTGAGACATTAAGTCTACTAATAAATATGTGATTTAGTATAAGAAAAATTAGCAGACCGGGAGGCGCAGGTTTGCGACGGAAACATCCGCCGCGCGCGAGACAAGCACAGGCGGAAAGATCAGTAGATGATGGGGAGCTTTGAGAAGTCGGCTTCGGTTTCGTCGGTGACGCGCAGGATCAGCAGGGTGCGGTCGTCATGGGGCATGCGGCCGGGGCCGGTGTGTTCGTCGGTGGCTTTCACGATGCGCTGCGCGACTTTGAATCCGGGATCGCCGGGCATCACCGTTGACAGCAGAGCTTTCAAACGGTCGACGCCGAATTCTTCCTGGTCTTTGTTCATGGATTCGTGAATGCCGTCGGAAGCGAAGACCACCACGTCGCCGGGGGAAAGATTCAGGCGCACTTCGTCGTACTCGGCTTCCGGCAGCAACCCCAGCGGCATGCCGGCGACATTGATTTCGGAAACTACTCCGTCGTGGATCAGCAGGGGCAGCGTGCCGCCGGCGTTGGCGATGGTGAGCTCGCGCAGGGCAGCGTCATAAACCGCGAATTGCATGGCGATGAAGCGGGCGTCGAGGCGGGCGGCAAGCAAGCGGCCGTTTAGTTGCCCAAGCATCTCGGAGGGAGAGGCCTCATTGTCGTGCACCAGTTCACGCAGGATCCCGATGGCCAGCGAGCCATACAGGGCTGCGGCAGTGCCTTTGCCGGAGACGTCGCCGTTGGCGATGGCGAGCCTGCCCACGCCGTAAGGCAAAAGGTCGTAGAAATCGCCGCCGAGTTCGCGTGCGGGCACGTAGGCGGTGGCCAGATCCAGGCCGGGGATTTCCTTGGCGCCGCTGGGCAGAAGTTGTCGTTGAATTTCCCGCGCGGTATCCAGGTCTGCCATCAGCCGCGCCTGATTTTCGCGGGCATCTTCGAAGAGCCGCGAATTTTCCAGCGCCACCGCGATATAGGAACCCAGGATGTTCAGCAAGCGCTCGTGCTCCACACTGAACGCATGGGGCTTGGTGCTTTCCAGGTCCAACACGCCCACCAGGCGATCGTGCAACAAGAGGGGCACTACAAGTTCGGAGCGCACTTCCACGTCGTTACCGCTGGCGATGTAGCGTGGGTCCAGTCGGACATCCACCACGCGAATCGTACGCCGTTCGGCTGCGGCTGCGCCGGTGATGCCCTGGTGCAGGGGCATCTGAAACCGCGAGGGCAGGGCATCATCGTAACGCTGCGCAAACACGCTCTCCAGCATCTGTTCCGATTCGTTCCAGAGCATCACGCTGAAGACGTGATAGTCCACCAATTTTTTTACGCGTTCGGCGATGCGGCGCAGCAGTTCTTCGCGATCCAGGATCGATGTGAGTTCGTGGCTGATTTCATAGAGCAGCGCGATGCTCTGCGCCTGCTCCGGTTGCGAGGTGAACATCATCGGAGGAGCGGGGTCCGCGTCGCCGAGGAGCGAAAAGGGAGTCAGATTGGGCGCGTCCGGGTTCATCGAAGAGTCCAGCTATGAGTTTAGATGAAACACGCCTTGGATGGTTTCACGAAATTGAAAAATTATAGCGGGTATAAGAGTGGTTACTGCGGAGGCCACTTTGGATGGTTATTTGGAGTGTGAGAGCGCGGCTTTCACGTTTGGTCCGTGGAATAGCAGCGCGATTTGCGTTTGAACGGTTTGGTTGAGGCGGGGGAGACTACTTCACTTCCCAGGTGTCGCCGCCGCGGAGGAGTTTGTTCAGGTCGCCCGCGCCCTTTTGTTTTACGACGCCCGCCACTTGCTCGTTGACCACGTCTTCATAACGCGGCAGATCGTCCCAGGCGCGCAGCACACCGATCGGAGTCGGGAAATCGGGACGGCCCTCCATGTGCGAAAGCAGGAAGGCGTAGGAAGGCCGCGGATGGTGGGCGTCATGAACGATCAGATCGGATTCGGAGATGCCGTTGCCGAGGGCGACCACTTCGATATCGCCATCCGGTTTGCGGCGAATCCCTTTATCGCGATTCTTGCCGAACACCAGCGGCTTGCCGTGCTCCAACTGGATGACTTTTTCGCTGCGGGCATCTTTTTCGGTGATGCCGGTCCAGGCGCCGTCGTTAAAGATGTTGCAGTTTTGCAGGATTTCCACGAAGGCGGAGCCCTTGTGGGCCGCGGCGGCTCGCAGCGTGTCCTTCAGGTGCGCCTGAAAAATGTCCACGGAGCGCGCCACAAACGTGGCCTCCGCCCCAATCGCCAGCGAAATCGGATTGAACGGGCGGTCCGGCGAACCATAGGGAGTGGATTTGGTGATCTTGTGGAATTCCGAAGTAGGCGAGTATTGCCCCTTGGTGAGGCCATAGATGCGGTTGTTGAAGAGCAGGACTTTGATGCCCACGTTGCGGCGCAGCAGGTGAATCGTGTGATTGCCACCGATGGCCAGCGCGTCGCCATCGCCCGTGACCATCCAGACTTCCAATTCCGGATGCGAAATCTTGACGCCGGTAGCGACTGCCGGGGCGCGGCCATGAATGGTATGGAAGCCGTATGTATTCATGTAATAGGGGAAACGACTGGAGCAGCCAATGCCGGAAATCACCACGAACTTTTCGCGGGGAATGCCGAGCTCCGGAAAGACGGATTGCACGGCAGCTAGAATGGCGTAGTCGCCGCAGCCGGGGCACCAGCGGACTTCCTGGTCGGTCTGAAAATCTTTCCTGGTCAGCGGCGGTAGAGCGGTCGTGGTCATCACAATCTCCTAAAGGCCCAGCACTTCTTCCATTTTCTGTTCGAGTTCATTTTGTTTGAAGGGGCGGCCTTGAATTTTGTTCAGGCCGACGGCGTCCACCAGATATTTTGCGCGCAGCATCCACAGCAACTGGCCCATGTTCAATTCCGGCACCAGCACTTTCTTGTAGCGCTTCAGAACCTCGCCCACGTTGCCTGGCAGCGGGTTCAGATGGCGAATATGCAGATGTCCGATCTTGCGTCCCTTGGCGCGTTGCGATTTCACAGCCTGCAGGACTGCGCCGTACGTGGAGCCCCACGAAACCACCAGCAGATCGCCTTCGGGATCGCCCGTGGGCATCACGTTGGGAATGTCTTGCCGGATGGCTTCGACCTTGGCGGCGCGCATGCGCACCATCGTTTCGTGATTCAACGGTTCGTAGTTCACATTGCCGGTGGTTTCCTGCTTCTCGATACCACCGATGCGATGTTCGAGGCCTGGCGTGCCGGGAATGGCCCAAGGCCGTGCCAGCGTTTGTGGGTCGCGCTTGTAGGGAAAAAAGCCCTCGGGGTCGGTGGCGAATTTCACCGGAATTTCCGGGATCTGGTCGACCGTTGGGATGCGCCACGGCTCCGCGCCATTCGCAAGATAGCCGTCGGAAAGAATGATCACCGGCACCATGTACTTCAATGCAATGCGGCTGGCTTCCATGGCGGTCCAGAAGCAATCGCCGGGTGTGGAAGGCGCCAGAACGGGAATTGGCGCTTCGGAATTTCGGCCGAACATGGCTTGGAGCAGGTCCGCCTGCTCGGTTTTGGTAGGCAAACCCGTGGAGGGGCCGCCGCGCTGGATGTCGCAGACGACGAGCGGCAGTTCCGTCATCACCGCCAGGCCAAGCGCTTCGGTTTTGAGCGCCATGCCCGGGCCGGAGGTGGTGGTGATGGCGAGAGAGCCGGAGTAGGCCGCGCCGATGGCGCTGGTGATGGCCGCGATTTCATCCTCGGCTTGAAATGTCAGGACGCCGAAATGCTTGTACTTCGAAAGTTCGTGGAGAATGTCCGACGCGGGAGTGATGGGATAGCTGCCCAGATAAAGTTTCAGGCCGGATTTCTGCGAGGCGGCGACAAAACCCATGGCCAGCGCCTGGTTGCCGCTGAGATTGCGATATGTTCCGGGGGTAAGTTGCGCGGGCGGAATTTCGTAGCTGATCTGAAACGCCTCGGTGGCTTCGCAATAAGAATATCCGGCGCGCATGGCCAGCTTATTGGCCTCGGCCAGCAACGGTTTTTTGCTGAACTTTTCGTCGATCCAGCGGACCGTGGGATCGATGGAGCGGTTATAGAGCCAGTAACACATGCCCAGTGCGAAGAAGTTCTTGCAGCGGTCCATGCTCTTGGCGTCCAACCCAAGATTCTGGAGGGCGGCGCGCGTCAGGCGCTGGAGTTCCACAGGAAATACGCGGAATTTATCGAGCGAATTGTCTTCCAGCGGATTGGAGGTGACATGCGCCTTGCGCAGGTCCGCTTCCTCAAAGCTGTCCGAATTGACGATCAGGATTCCGTTGGCCTTCAGGTCGGCCACGTTTACCTTCAGCGCCGCCGGATTCATGGCCACCAGCACATCCACGGAGTCTCCCGGGGTATAGACTTCGCCGGAAGAAAAATTCAATTGATAGCCGCTGACGCCGGGCACGGTGCCCGCAGGGGCGCGAATTTCCGCGGGATAGTCCGGAAACGTGGCGATGTCGTTGCCGTAAAGCGCGACGGTGTTGGTGAACTGGCTTCCGGTGATCTGCATTCCGTCGCCAGAATCGCCGGCAAAACGGATGACCGCGTGCTCCAGCACTTCGCGTTTCGTTTTACCGGAAGGAATATCCATCAAAGTTGACATATTAGTGCGTATCCCCCGAGCTCTGGCCTGCCCACCCCGATGCGAACACAGGCGGTCCCAATCGGTGATCGGTGCGAGACACTTTCCGCGGGAGCGAGCGCTCCACCGCCAGAAGCCGATGCATTTAGAATAGCACACCGATTGAGAAGCAGTGCGCGTCGCGGTGCTCGGCGGTTATCGCGCGTTCTCTAAAAAATTGGCGAGGAAAGGAAAGGTTTCAGGATGGATCGGATGGCGCGGCGGGTTGCGGGGACCGCGGGGCGAACTGACGCTTTACGCTCTCCATGCGAAACAGGAAGATCCACCAGATGCTGACCGGGACAGTTGCGAAAACCAGCGAGAGCGCGAGCAATTGTTTCAGGGATCCCACTTCGCTGACGAAATGTTCGGGAATGATGAAGGTCTCGAATGGCCGAAAGGCGATAAACCACAAGCCGAAGCAGAGCGCCACGCCGGCCCACACGAGAGCGGCGCGGCGTGCCCAGGGCTTCAATTGAAAAAGCCCAATGCCGGTGCGGAAACCGGAGGCAATCAGAAAGAAGGGCACAGTGGCGACAAGGAACGTGGCGATGGGGTGCGATTCATAGATCTTGCGGCCGCGGACATCGGCTTCGCTGTTCAGCAGGCCGAGGAAGAAACTTCCCCAGACCATCAGCGCGGTGGCGCTGCCAAGAATAGCCAGGGCGGCGGCGCAGGTGACGGCCGCGGAACGCCGTGTGGATGTCCAGGTGGATTCGCTCATGGTGCGCAACCAGAAAAGCACAACGGGGAAGGGGTGAAAAGAGTACGAGCGGGGCGATTTTGTGCAAAACGCTACTTGACGTTCGCTTTCTTTTCGCCTAAAGTGTGGAGGGTTTGCAGGCAGGTCCTGCGACGACAAATGTCTGAAGAGCACGCCCCAGTGCGGCGGCACCCAGCGGAGGCAACACATGGCGCTCACCAAACGGCAAAAAGAAGTCCTCGACTATCTGGTGGCTTTTGAGACCAAGCATGGCTACGCGCCAAGCTTCGAGGAGATCGGAAAAGGCCTGAAGCTTACTTCGCTGGCGACCGTGCACAAGCACATCACCACGCTGGAGAAGAAAGGCTTCATTCGGCGCGGCTACAACCAGAGCCGGTCGATCGAAATCGTGCAACTGCCCCGGCCCGTGAAAGAGCAGGTGATTGAGCGGCGGATACAGGAACTTCCGCTGGTTGGGCGCATCGCTGCCGGCCGTCCATTGGAAGCGGTGGAAGAGCGCGAGACTATTTCGCTGGGAGACTTTGCACGGGGTGGCAATTCGTTTGTGCTGCAGGTGAAGGGCAGTTCCATGATTGAGGATCACATCATGGATGGCGATTTTGTGGTCTGCGAGCAGACGCAAGTGGCCAACGCCGGAGACATTGTGGTGGCGCTGATTGCCGGTGAAGAAGCGACGCTGAAACGCTTTTATCGCGAAGGCCCGGGGAAGGTGCGGTTGCAGCCGGCCAATTCGGAGATGGGTCCGATCATGGTGGCCGCGGGTGATGTGAAGATTCAGGGGCGCGTGATCGGCGTGCTTCGCAAATATTGATTCGTTCCTACGGGCGGATGCGCCTGCTCCTGGGCTAAACTGGAGGCATGGCGGCTAACCCTGCAGTTCCAGGCCAGTCTTCTTGAACTCCGCGCAGCTCAAACGGAACAAGCCCTTGTTCTCGCGCGCATTCGCCGCGACTCTCGCGGCTCTGCTTTCACTGCAACTTCTCGTCCCCGCGCCCGGCTATAGCTACTCCGTCCTTTCCCATCAGGCTTTGATTGACATGACGTGGGAAACCAATCTGAAGCCATTGTTGAAAGCAAGATACCCGAAGGCCACCGAAACGGAATTGAAGGACGCGCAAGCCTATGCCTACGGTGGGTCGATCATTCAGGATCTCGGTTATTATCCGCACGGCAGCCATTTTTTCAGCGATCTGACGCACTACGTCCGCAGCGGCGATTTTGTGATGGCATTGCTGCAGGATTCCCAAAGTGTCGACGACTACGCTTTCGCCCTTGGCGCGCTTTCGCATTACGCGACAGACAACGAAGGCCATCGGCTGGGCACGAACCGCGCTGTCCCGCTGCTTTATCCGCCGCTCAAGAAAAAGTACGGCGATAGCGTCACCTACGAGGACGACGAGCTGGCGCACGTGAAAACAGAATTCGGTTTCGACGTGCTGCAGGTGGCGCAGAAACATTATGCGCCTTCGACCTATCACGATTTTATCGGCTTCGAAGTTTCGCGCCCGTTGTTGGATCAAGCCTTTCAGGAAACGTATGGGATCGAGCTGAATGCTGTCCTGAAAAATGAAGAGTTGGCCTTGAATTCCTATCGCCGCGACGTCAGCAAGCTGATTCCCGAAGCCACGCGCATCGCATGGAGCCTGAAAGAAAAAGAAATTAAGCAGGACGAGCCCGGGGCAACGAAGAGGAAGTTTCTTTACAACCTCTCGCGCTCTGACTTCGAAAAAGAGTGGGGCAGCGATTACGATAAGCCCAGCCGGAAGGAGAGATTCTACGCCTTCCTTTATAAGCTGCTGCCCAAAATCGGGCCATTGCGGGTGCTGCAACTGAAAACGCCCACGCCAGAAACCGAGAAGATGTTCGAGGAGAGCTTCAACGCTTCCGCCACTGAGTATCGGAAACTGCTGAATGCGGAACGCCAGGGCACATTGAAGCTGCCCAACGTGAATTTCGACGTTGGCAAGGAAACCGCCGGCGGCAAGTACCGCCTGGATGATGATGCCCACGCGCAATTGCTCCACAGATTGGCGGAGACTCAGTTCGCGTGTGTTTCCCCCGATTTGCGCGAGGAGATCTTGAGTTTTTTCGCCAACGCGGACGCGCCCTACGCGGTGAAGAAAGATAAAAAAACCTGGGATCAGGTGCAGGCGGAGTTACAGGCGCTGCGGGCGTCCGGGCCGGAACGGGCCACAGCCCATGCTGCAGCTTCGCGCGGCATGATTCCGCCTGCGGATTAGGGTAAACTGCTAGCTCCTTCGAGGAATCCTTTCAGTCAAGACAGGACACGCGCTTCCGTGACCACAGCCAGCCATAGCCTTCTGCTTGTCGGAACTCCCAATCCAGAACGTGAAGCGCTTCAGCAGTTGTTGGCGGGCGCGGGTTTTGTGGTTTCGCTGGCGGATTCGAATGAAGCCGCGCTGCAGCATTTGAATAGCGCGCTGCCCGATCTGCTGGTGCTGACGGCATCGAGTTCCTGCAACGAAACGATTGCCGTGGCCAAATCTCGGAGTCCGGAAACGCGCGTGGTGGTGCTTTCGCAGGGCACCGCCGAGGAGCGCACCCGGATGCTGGACCTGGGCGCGGACGACGTTTTGCCGCTGCCATGGTCGGAGTCTGAGTTACTTGCCCGCGTGCGCGCGCAACTCCGTCAGCTGGTGGTCTTGAAGCAGCAAGAAGAAAAAACGCGGCTGGCGGAAGAGAGCTTCGGCGTGGCGCAGACCGCGTTCCAGGCGCTGGCGGTCACCGAAAAAATGACCCGCGATGCGTTCTCGCTGGAACGCATTCTGAAGATCGGTGTGGGTTCGTTGCTGGGCATCGCGCTGGTGATTGCCGGGATTTTTTTTCTGTACTCGCACCGCGCCGAAAAGGAAACCAAACGCGCTTATGGCGTGATCGCGCAACTGGAAACCAGCGTACAAAATGAGACGCAGCTGCTCGCCTCCGCTCGCAAATTGCGAGACGACCCCGCGAACAAGGACCTGCTCCAGCAGAAAGAGCAGTTGCAGCAGCAGACCGAAGCGCTGAAGCAGCAGCTCGCGCAGCAAAACGGCGGGCAATCTGATGAAATTCGCCGCCAGCTGGCCGAAACCACTTCCCGGCTTACGAAAATCCAAAGAGAATCGCAGGCAGCCGAAAACATCATCAAGTCTTACGCTCCCAGCGTTGGGCTGATTCACGTTTCCGTGGCGTTCAACGAAAAAAACTCCGGGCGGCGCTTGCGCTATGGCGGAATGGACAGCGACGGGACGCCTTTAAAGGACAGCGCCGGGAATCCCGTCTATACCACCGAGGGGCGCGGCCCGGAAGTGCGCGCCGATTTTTTTGGCACGGGTTTTATTGTGGGCGACGGAAAAATTCTGACCAATCATCACGTGGTGCAGCCCTGGTGGCAGAACGATGAGCTTGCCGGCGCGGGCAAGCAGGGACTGGAACCGGTGATTGCGGAGATGAGCGCTTATTTTCCGAATGAGGTGAACGGAATTTCCGTGAGCATTTCACAAATTTCGCAAGAGGCGGACCTGGCGCTGGTCCACGGCGATCTTTCCGAATTGCACCGGCCGATGCTGAAGATCGATGCTTCGAAGGAAGCGGCGGTGAGTGGCGAGGCGCTGATCAGCGTGGGGTACGCAACGGGGTTGGATGCTATTCTGGCGCGCGCCGGGGATAAAACGGTTGAGGATATCGTCAAAATCAGCGCGGGGGACCCGAAACTGATCCTGGTGGAGTTGTCGAAACGCAAGCTGATCCGCCCGCTGGTTACGCAGGGGCACGTGGGCGACGTGCTGCCGGATAAAATTGTTTACGATGCGCAGACGACCTCGGGCGGATCCGGCGGGCCGCTGTTGAATCAGCAGGGCGGCGTGATCGGCGTGACGTTCGCAATCGTGAAGGGCTTTGGCGGCTCCAATTTTGGCGTGCCCATCCGCTTTGCCCTTCCCCTGCTGAAAAAGTAGTGGGATTCTGCCGGCAATTTGTTATCTGTGCCCTCCGTGTTCTCTGTGGTGAGTAAAGCTATAAAAAGTTCCACGCGGAATCATCCAAAGTTTTGTCCCTCCTCCGGCGTAACTCATGCAAAAATATAAAATTTCGCATCCGGCTCCGGGCCGGGTAGATTGGTTCACGTGAAAAAGAATCGCCCCATCCGCAAACTGCTGGCTGCCAACCGCAGCGAAATCGCCATCCGCATCTTCCGCGCCGCCAACGAACTTGGCCTGCGCACCGTCGCCATTTTTTCGAATGAAGACCGATTGGCACTTCACCGGTTTAAGGCCGACGAGGCGTATCAGGTGGGCGCTGGCAAAGGCCCGGTGGAAGCGTATCTGGATATAGCAGGAATCATTGCGATTGCGAAGGCGCATGAAGTGGACGCCATTCACCCGGGATACGGATTCCTGGCGGAAAATCCGGCGCTTGCGCGAGCGTGCGCTAAGGCCGGAATTATATTTGTGGGGCCGACGCCGGAGTTGCTGGAAATTCTGGGCGACAAAACCGCCGCGCGACGACTCGCCGCGTCTGCAGGCGTCCCGACATTGCCGGGAACGGAGAAGCCGGTCGCTTCGGCCAACGAAGCGCGCAAGATTGCGGCGGAAATTGGCTATCCCGTGATGGTGAAAGCCGCGATGGGCGGCGGTGGGCGCGGGATGCGCGTGGTGCAAGATGAGGCGCAGCTTGCAGCGCGGCTGGAAGAGGCGCAAGGCGAGGCGAAATCCGCTTTCGGCGATGCGTCAGTATTTCTGGAGAAATACTTGCCGCGCGCGAAGCACATTGAAGTGCAGATCCTGGCCGACGAGCATGGCAACCTGGTGCATCTCTACGAGCGCGATTGCTCCGTGCAGCGGCGGCACCAGAAAGTGGTGGAAGTGGCGCCGGCGGTGAATTTGCCGGAACGTGTGCGCGCGGAAATCTGCGCGGCAGCCGTGCAGTTGACGCAGGCGGCGGGCTATCGCAACGCGGGTACGGTCGAGTTCCTCTATGACGTGGATTCGCAGAAATGGTATTTCATCGAGGTGAACCCGCGCGTGCAGGTGGAGCACACGGTGACGGAAATGGTCACCGGAGTGGACATTGTTCGCTCGCAGATCCTGATCGCGCAGGGCCACAAACTGCACGAGCCGCCGCTCGCTTTGCCCGCGCAGGAAAAAATACCGCTCTACGGCGCGGCGTTGCAATGCCGCGTCACCACGGAAGATCCCGCCAAGAATTTCGCGCCGGACTACGGGAAGCTCTCCACGTATCGCTCGCCCGCGGGTTTTGGCATTCGCCTGGATGGCGGCACGGCTTATGCCGGTGCGGTGCTGGCCGCTTATTACGATTCGCTGCTGGTGAAAGTCACCGCCTGGGGAACGAATCTCAACGAGGCCTGCCAGCGGATGGACCGGGCGCTGCGCGAATTCCGCATCCGCGGCGTGAAGACGAATATTCCGTTTGTTGAAAACGTGGTGAACCATCCGAAATTCCGCGCCGGCGAAGTCACCACCCGTTTCTGGATGAATCGCCGGAGCTTTTTCAATTCGCCGGGCGCGCCGACCGCGCCACGAAGCTGCTCTCCTATCTTGGCGATGTGATCCTGAACGGAAATCCGGAAGTGAAGGGCAAGAAAATTCCGGAGAAGCTGGAGGCAGCGGTGCGACCCGCGATTCCGGGGATTGCTCCACCGCCCGGCACGCGGCAGCTTTTAAAAAAACTGGGACCCAGGAAATTCGCTGCCTGGGCGCGCAAGGAAAAGCGGCTGTTGCTGACGGACACCACTTTCCGCGATGCGCACCAATCGCTGATGGCCACGCGCGTTCGCACGTTCGATCTGCTGGCTACCGCCGACGCCGTGGCGCAGCGCCTGCCGAATCTTTTCAGCCTGGAAATGTGGGGCGGCGCGACGTTCGACACTTCCATGCGTTTTCTTCACGAAGATCCCTGGCAGCGCTTGCGGGAACTTCGCGAGCGGGTGCCCAATATCTGCTTTCAGATGTTGCTGCGCGGTGCCAACGCGGTTGGCTATACGTCTTACCCGGACAATGTGGTGCAGGAATTTGTGAAAGAGTCTTACCGGCAGGGCATTGATATTTTCCGGATCTTCGATTCGCTGAATTCCATCGAAAATATGCGCGTTTCGATGGATGCGGTGCTGGAGACCGGAGCGGTCTGCGAAGCGGCGATCTGTTATACCGGGGACATCCTCGACAAGCGCCGGCCAAAATATTCGCTGAAATACTACGTGGCCATGGCCAAGCAGCCTGGAAAAACTTGGCGCGCATTTCCTGGCGATCAAGGATATGGCGGGGCTTTGCAAGCCCTACGCCGCGTACACGCTGGTGAAAGCTTTGCGCGAAGAAATTGCTTTGCCGATCCATTTCCATACACACGACACCAGCGGGTTGAATGCGGCGTCTCTTTTAAAAGCCGCCGATGCGGGAGTGGACGTCGCGGATGCCGCGATCGCCTCCATGAGCGGCGGTACCAGCCAGCCGAATCTGAATGCAATTGTCGAGACACTGAAAAATACGCCGCGCGACGACGGAGTTGGACACTGTCGCGCTCAACGAGTGCTCGGACTATTGGGAGACGGTGCGCACGTATTACGGTCCATTTGATTCCGGGCCGAAGTCCGGATCCGCGCGGCTCTATGAACACGAAATTCCCGGCGGGCAGTTCACGAACCTGCGCGAGCAGGCCACGGCGATGGGTCTGGGCCACCGGTGGCGCGAGGTGGAAAAAACATATGCGGAGGTAAACCAGCTTTTTGGAGACATAGTGAAAGTCACGCCATCTAGCAAGGTGGTGGGGGATATGACTTTGTTTCTGATGGCCAAGGAGATGAAGCCAGCGGATTTGTTCGCGCTCCCCGTGGTTCACGATCTTGCTTTGCCCAACTCCGTGGTGGAAATGTTTTCGGGCGCGCTGGGATTTCCTCCGGGCGGCTGGCCGAAAAAATTGCAGCGCATCATTTTGCGTGGACAGGCTCCGCTGAAGGGCCGGCCGAGCGCCAGCCTTCCCGCCGTGGACTTTGCCGCCGAACAATCCGAACTGCAGAAAAAAGTGGGCCACCCGGTTTCCGAAGACGCGCTGCTGAGCTATCTGCTGTATCCCGACGTTTATCTGAAGTACCACAAGTTCCGCCAGAGCTATTCCGACGTTGGGGTTCTTCCCACACCGGCTTTTTTTTATGGCTTCCAGCCCGGCGAGGAAATCACCATCGAAATTGAGTCCGGCAAAACGATGATCCTGAAGTTCCTTACGATCGGTGAAGCGCATCCCGACGGCACACGCACGCTTTTCTTTGAACTCAACGGCCAGCCGCGGGAAGTGACCGTTCGCGATCATGCACTCCGCGTCGTGGAGCGCGCTCACCCCAAGGCCAACCCGGAAGATGCCGGGCAGGTGGGTGCCCCGACCGCGGGAATGGTGAGCGGCATCGCGGTGCAGATTAACCATACCGTGGAGCGTGGTGCTAAACTTCTGACATTGGAAGCCATGAAGATGCAATCGAACATTTATGCGCCGGTCACTGGCCGGGTCACAAAACTGCTGGTCGCTCCCGGGCAGCACGTGGAAGCCAAGGATCTTCTGGTTGTCATCGCTACGTGAGCGGCCCGAATCTCAATAAACATGAGCAGTTTCCCTCACGATTCCTGCGCAATCGCCGCGACCTGATCGTTTATCTGCCACCCGGCTACGATCAGCAGCACGGCCGCGCGTATCCGGTGCTTTATTTGCACGATGGCCAGAATCTGTTTGACGGCGCCACCTCGTTCATCCCGGGAATGGATTGGCACGTGGGGCAGACGGCCGACCAGCTTATCTATGAAGGCCGCGTGGAGCCGCTGATCATCGTCGGGATTTACAACGCGGGGAAGCAAAGACTGGGAGAATACACGCCCACGCGTGCGCCAAAGCTCGGCGGAGGGCGTGCGAATCGTTATGCGAAGTTTCTGCTCGATGAAGTACGGCCGTTCGTGCAGCGGCAATATCGCGTGGCCGAGGGAGTGGAGCGCACGGGGATCGGCGGCTCTTCGCTCGGGGGACTTGTATCCTTATATCTCGGCCTGAAACTGCCGAAGGTGTTTGGAAGGATTGCGGCGCTTTCTCCTTCCGTGTGGTGGAATGAGCGCGTGATTCTTCGCTTTGCTGCCGCGGCGCCCGTGAGGCCGCACCCACGCATCTGGCTCGATGCCGGCACGCGAGAAGGCGGCCGCACAGTGGAAGATGTGGAGCGGTTCCGAGACGTCTTGCTAAAAAAAGGCTGGCAGCCGGAGCACGATTTGCATTACGAGCGCATTGAAGGTGCGGAACATAATGAGGCGGCGTGGGCGCGGCGAGTCGGGCCGTTTTTGCGGTTTTTGTTTCCGTCGCGGTAAAAGCTAAACCCGCCCCTACAAACTCCTTCCGGGATTGCAAAACGCAGGTATAATCCGCCCAGTTTCTTTCAGGGCAAGGGCCACGGCGCTCTTCCGCCGTCCGCCTGGGACAATCGATGTCTCCGGATCGCGCCATTTCCATCCTCTGCGTCAGCTCCTATGAAAAGGGACAGGAATTTCTGCGCGCCTGCAAGGCCATGGGCTGCACGGTTTATTTGCTCACCGTCGAGAAACTTCGCAAAGCCAATTGGCCGCGCGAAGCGGTCGACGAAATGTTTTTCATGCCAGAGGAGCTTCCGCTGAAGGAACTGCTCAACGCCGTCAGTTACGCGGCGCGCGGGCGGCACATTGACCGAGTGGTGGCCCTGGACGAGTTCGACATGGAAAATGTGGCCGCGATTCGCGAGCATTTGCGGCTTCCCGGCATGGGGCTCACCACGGTCCGGTATTTCCGCGACAAGCTTGCCATGCGGGCGAAGGCGCGCGAATCCGGCGTGCTGGTACCAGAGTTCATTCACGTTCTGAATTACGACGATCTGCGGGAGTTCATGAATCATGTTCCGCCGCCCTGGCTGCTGAAGCCGCGCGCGCAGGCCTCCGGAATCGGGATGAAGAAAATTCAGAAGAGCGACGAGTTGTGGCCGTGGCTCGAGCAGCTTGGCGATCATCAAACGGAATTTCTTCTGGAGCAGTTCATTCCCGGCAGCGTGTTTCACGTGGATGGCGTGGTCTCCGAGAAACAAGTGCTCTTCGCGGAAGCGCACGCTTATGGCACTCCTCCACTGGATGTTTCCCATCTCGGCGGCGTTTTTACCACCCGCACATTGCCCCGCGATTCCAGCGATGCCTTGGCGATTAAGGAAATTCACGCCAAGCTCGTGGACAGCCTTGGCCTGGTCCGCGGCGTGACGCACACGGAATTTCTGAAAGCGCACGCTGACCAGCGTTTCTACTTCCTGGAAATTGCCGCGCGTATCGGCGGTGCATATATTTCAAACGTTGTGCAGGCGGCCACCGGAATAAGTCTCTGGCGCGAGTGGGCGCATCTGGAAGTGGGGGCAGGGAAGCAGCCTTACCATCTTCCGCAAATGCAGCAGGAGTTTGCCGGAGTGATCGTTTCGCTGGCGCGGCAGCAGGAGCCGGATACTTCCGCATACAACGATCCGGAGATCGTGTATCGCATCACGAAATTTCACCACGCCGGATTCGTCCTGAAATCTTCTTCACCGCAACGGATCGAGGAATTGCTCTCTTCCTACACCAGCCGGTTCATGTCCGAGTTTCTAGCGACGCAACCCGTTCCGGACAAGCCGACCTCCTAGAATTTCCTCGCGCCTCAACTTAGTACTTCGGACAGCTACCTACCTGTTCTTTAGTCTAGTTACTCTCAAGCACCCCCGTGGCATACTCTGTTTGCTGCATGCCTCCCGGCGGTCTATCTTTTGCTTACCCCGGGCCGGAAATCTGCGTGGGGTGTGCTATCCCTGGGAGGACCGATGTGGGGTAACAAAAAGCCGGAAACGCCGCAAGCTGCGGAACCGGAGTCAAAAAATTTTCCAGTGAATCCGCCGCCGAAGACTTCGCCGGCAACAACTTGGGAGGGAACAACCACAATGAGTACAGATGCTATGCGTCCTTTGGGTGCTACCGCTGACCGCGCCACGGCGCGCCTTGGCCCGAGCCTGCACATCAAGGGAGAAATTTCAGGAAATGAAGACCTGCTGCTCGAGGGATCTGTTGAAGGCCTGGTGCAGCTCGATGAGCGCAAACTCACCGTCGGCGCCACGGCGAAGCTCACCGCGGACATTATTGCCCGCGAAGTGGTGGTCTATGGCACGGTGAAGGGCAATCTTCGCGCCAAGGATCGCATCGAGATCAAGAAAGACGGCTCGGTGAACGGCGACTTGACCACCGCGCGCATCATGATCGAAGACGGCGCGTATTTTAAGGGTTCCATCGAAATCGACAAGTCCGGCGAGAAGGAAACCGGCGGCGGGTCGTTTTCGCGCAGCGCTTCGGCTCCGGCCGCGGCAGGCGTTGGACCGAAGACCATTTAAGTTTCCAAGTTCAGTTTCCAAGTTGTTCCCAAGGACGGCGTCCGGCATATCCCGGGCGCCGTTTTATTTTTGGGGTGGGGGATTGCCTGCCGCGACGCGAAGGGGTTGGCGGGCAGCTTCGATTTGCGTGGTGTTTTTTTTGGTACCCCAGGAAGGCGGGCTAAACCCGCCCTTACTAGTTACGCATGACTACCTACACTATCGTAGTAGTTACTATGTTTATAAGTTCTCGAGTAATAGTTATGGTTTGCGGCGTTGTCCTCTTCCCAGAGGGGTGAAGTTCCGGCCGGCGTCCGCCCGAGCCGGCCGGATGCACTCATTCCACTGGTCGTCTTCGAGGAGTTGCGCCATGCGGACGGGTGTGCACGGTCCGGCTTTCGTTCTTGGTGCTTTGCTGATCTTCGCGGAGGGTTGCGGGGGTGGCGGCGGGGGTGGGACCCAGACGCCGCTCCTGCAACCTGATTTTTCGATCACGTTTTCCACCGCGGCAATCAGCCTCTCGCAGGAAAATTCCAGCGCGCCGCTTACCGTAAGCGTCTCCGGGTTGAACGGATTCAGCGGCAGCGTGCAAGTGGTTTTAAGCGGGATTCCTTCGGGCGTCATCACCGCGCAGGTCAGTCCTTTTTCGATTGCAGCTGGCCAGAGTGTATCCGTCATTTTTGGGGCTGCGCCAACGGCTGCAACCGGCGAGTTCAATCTTTCCGCGCAAGGATCCAGCGGAGCGCTTTCCCACTCCGCACCGCTTTCCCTCACGATCCAGTCAGGGGCAGCGTCCAATCTTTCACGCTCGAATTTCCTGCCAAATGATTCGGTGCCGGCAATCGACGCTCCCCCGAGTGAGCGCGGTGGCGGCAAATTCCAATGGCACGCAGTTCGCGGCGGTATTGAGCGCGGGCGGCGGGCAGCAGGTTTTGGTTTTCGGTTCTCAATTAAATTTAGTAGCCAGTTACAACGCGGCAAATGCTGCCGGGATCGTTTTTTCGCCGATCGGAGATGTGCTCTAAGTTTCGGAATCGCTCGGCAACGGCCGGGTGATCACGGTGTTAGCCGCCGCGAATCTACAGAAAATCGGCCAGGTCTCGGACCTGGCGGTGCAGGGAATTCCCACGGCGATCGAGGAAAGCGACGCGTCACACTTTGTCTTGGGCCGGGGGAATCGCGGGGTCGGGATTCTGAATGTGTCGTCACCCCGTGTGCTGGCCGCGCCCGCGCCGGCGTTTGCGAATGCGCCGGTGGCTCTGCCTGCGGAGGGGCCGAACGCGGGGGGGACCGATATCACTTTGACGGGGAGCAATTTCCCTTCCGGTGCGCAAGTGCGTTTCGGCTCGCAAACTCCTGTCCCCGCCAGCGTCGGCGGGAATTCGCAATTGCAGGTAACTTCTCCTGCGAGCGGGTTGAGCGGCCCCACAACCCTGATTGCCTATTTCTCAAACGGCTGGGTTGCCGCGGCACCGGAGGCGTTCAGTTACGGTCCTACGGTTCAACAAATCCTGCCGAATGCTGGAGCTGCTTCGGGCGGCGACACTGTTTATCTGATCGGCCACGGATTTGGAAGCAGCCCCGGCGGGATCACCGTCAAAATCGGCGGGCAACCGGCGACTGTGCAGAAGGTGGAAACGCTGCCTGCGTTCGCTGCCACTCTCTCACTGGACTCGACATATCCCTTTCCGCTCGAGCGCATCACGCTGGCCACTCCCGCTGGAAGCGCGGGGAAAGCCGATCTTTCGCTCACGACTCCTTCTGGCACGGCGGCGCTGCCGAAATCATTTCAATATCTTGCCGCGCGGCAGACGTTCGCGAATCACAGCCTCTATAAATTTATCGTCTACGACCAGGGCCGCCAGCAGCTTTATCTTTCGGCTACTGACCACGTTGACGTCTTCGATCTGAACGCGCAGGTTTTTCGCGCGCCGCTCGAGCCTCCGCCGAACGGCCCACCGCCCGACGCTGGCCTTCGTGGCATGGCGCTCACTCCCGATAATTCTCAATTAATCGTGGCGGATTTCGGCTCGCAAAGCGTTTATCTGATCAATCCGGATGGCGCGCCATATAACGGCTCGCGCGTCTCCGTTGGCGGCGTGGCGGGCTATCTCAATTCTGGCCCTTCGCGCGTGGCTGCCACCAGCGCGCAGACCGTTTTCGTTGGGCTCAGCGGCGAGGGCGGCTCCGCCAATGCCTGCGATAATTGCCTTGGCAAGATGAATCTTTCGGCTTTCCCGCCAACGTTCGAGCCCGCCCCGCAGCCAGAAGTCACCTCCATCACCGGCGCGCCTTTGCTGCAGGCCGATCTCGCCGGCGACGCTGTCTACCTCGCATTTACTTCCTCACCGGGAGGACCACTTGCTTCATGGTCCTCCTCCTCTCCCAACGCGTTCAACGTTTCCAGCGCGAAGGATCTTTCTTCGGATTTAAGCGCGGCGGCGGATGGCGCGATGTTTGCGGTTCGCTCGAACAATACGACGGAGTTGCGCACCGCGAATCTTGTTTTTACCGCCGCTCCTACCTCCGCGGAGGTGGAGAGCATTCCAAATCGCGTTGCGGTTCCGGGAATTGCGCTGCATTCATCGGGTGGACTGGTGTATGAGCCGTTTCTTGATGGCGGGCCGCCCGCTGCTCCGCCAGCCACGGGGATTCACGGCGGGGTGGACATTCGCGGCGCGCATTCCGGGCGGCTGCGGCTGCGCGTCTATTTGCCGGAGCCGCTTGCGATGCTCAACACCGATACCGACGGTCTGCACGGAACCTTTATGATTCTGGATGAACTTGGGGAGAGAATTTTCGCGCTCACCACTTCAGGCTTGACGGTGCTGAAACTTTCCAGTGTTCCGCTGGGGATTGGCACGCTCAGTCCTTCTTCAGGCTCTGCGAGCGGAGGGACTTCGATTACTCTCAATGGCAGTGGTTTTCAGTCCGGCACACGGGCAACCCTCGGCGGAAAAACGCTGGCGGTTACGTTCAAGGATATGAACACGCTCACGTTAGTCACGCCTGCTCTTTCGGTTGGTGCGCAGCAGCTTGTGGTGACCAATCCGGATGGCGAGAGCGTCTCTTTGGACGCGGCGTTTTTGGCACAATAGGGCGGCGCCGCCCCTCCCTCTTGATCAATTTCTAACCATTTTTCTCTCGCGCTCATCTAACCTTTGTCCTGACTCCCGCTGACTATCGACCAAAGCCCTCAGGCCAATTCACCCAAGGAATCTTCTGAAATGGATACTCGCAAACTTGGAAATTCGGATCTGATGATCACTCCAGTAGGCTTCGGGGCCTGGGCCATTGGCGGCAATGGCTGGGAATACGCTTGGGGCCCGCAGGAGGACTCCGACTCCGTTGCGGCGATTCACCGCGCTCTGGAGCTGGGCGTGAACTGGATCGACACCGCCGCGGTGTATGGCATGGGGCATTCCGAGGAAGTGGTGGCCCGCGCGCTGAAAGAATGGCGCGGCGCACGGCCCTACGTTTTCACGAAGTGCGTGCTGCGCTGGGACGAGCAGGGAAAGATCACGCCGAATTTCAGCGCGGACTCCATCCGCCAGGAATGCGAAGGCAGCCTGCGGCGATTGCAGGTGGAGCAGATCGATCTTTACCAGTTGCACTGGCCACCGCAGGACAACGGCGCGGGCCTGGAGGAAGCCTGGCACACGCTTGCTGCGCTGCAAAAAGAAGGCAAGGTCCGCTGGATCGGCGTCTCCAATTTCAATGCCAGCCAGATGCACCGTGCTCAATCAATTGCTCCCGTGACCTCGCTGCAGCCGCCTTATTCGATTTTGCGCCGCGCGATTGAGGCCGACGCGCTGCCATACGCAGAGCAGCAGGGAATTGGCGTGATTGTCTATTCTCCGATGTTTTCCGGAATGTTGACCGGCGGGATGACCCGCGAACGCGCCGCGGCCTTGCCTGCGGACGATTTCCGCAGCCGCAATCCGGAATTCAAGGAACCAAAACTTTCCAAGAATCTGGAACTGGTGGAAAAATTGCGGGAGATCGGGAAGCGGCATCGCCGCAGCCCGGGCGAAGTGGCGATCGCGTGGACTTTGCGCAATCCGGTGATCACTGGCGCCATCGCGGGATCCCGCAGCGCGCAGCAAGCGGAAGGCGTGATGCGCGCGGGCGAATTTCACCTCAGCACCGGGGAAGTGGCGGAGATTGATTCGTTCACCGGAACGCTGGGTCTCTCAAAGGTTGCAGCCAAAGCTTTTTAATCGAAGCTATCTATGCGCGCAGATAATCCGCGCGCCAGTTTTGCACCAACTGCTTGATGGCCTTACCTTCCTGAATTTTGTCGGTCAAAACCTTCCGCGCCAGCGTTGGCAGTTCCGCGTCGCTGGCAAAGCGCAGCCCCACCAGTTGCGCGCACGTAAATTCGCCGATGCGCGCCTTCAGCTCTTCCGGCAACAGTCTCTCCAGGCGCATACGCTCTTCGAGCCGGATCACGCGATCCTGCACCTTCAGGGCGAAGAGCCGCGCGTTAAGCATCAATCCCACCAGAGCAGCCGCAGTCAGCAGCGCAACCAGGCCGTCCCACGTGAAACCCAGATGAATCAGCCGGTAGATCGACCAGCCGAAATTCAACAGCAACACCGGCATTACAAAAAAATGAAACGTTGGTACCCACTTCACATGATTTGAAAAATTCTGCTCCGCCATTTCTGTTTCCTCCGTTTGCAAACTCTATCCCACACCTGACCGTGGGGCCAGTTATCTTCTCGCAGCTAAAAGCTTGATTCCCCCGCCGCTGCTGCGGGATACGCGCACAATCAGGAAATGGCCGCGAATGCGGCTGCAGGAGAACGTCATGTCCAATCTCAGCCTTGCCCGCATCATGTATGGCGCAACGCAGGACCATCATTCGTCATCGCTGGCGCCGGTGTCCAATCTGCCGTCACAGCTTTCGAGCGGTTCTTCGCTCCATTCCTCCGCCAACGCCATCGAAAACTTTCTGCACAAAGCCTGGCACGCCATCACGCGCCACAACTGATTCCACACTTCTCTGGAACCTCCGCGCCTCTGCGGTAAGCGCTCCCGGTTCGTTCACTTCGTGGCGCATGGCACGGCGTGCAGTTCGTCCTTGAATACTGACCCGCCCTTCATCACGAATTTCACTTTTTTCAGCTCGTCGATGGTTTGCAAGGGATCGCCGCTGACCGCGACGATATCTGCATAAGCGCCTTCGCTCACGATCCCCAACTCCCCCTTGCGATCCAGCATCTCCGCCGGCCGTGAAGTGGCCGCCTGAATTGCGGCCATCGGGCTCATCCCGAATTTCACCATGTAGGAAAACTCGTCGGCGATGGGCTCCTGCCAGGGAATGCCGCCGATATCCGTGCCGAAAACAATTTTCAGATTGGCTTTTAGCGCTTTTCGAAATGTCGCCTCATGCAAGTTCGCGCGTGCGCGGTCACGTTCTCCTTCGGGAGTGCCGGCAGCGGCCCAATCGCCATAGTAGACACCGATAGTCGGGCAATACCACGTGCCCTGCCGCGCCATTTGCGCGATTTGCGCGTCGGTGATATCCAGGCCGTGCTCGATGGAGTCGCAGCCGCCGTCCAGCCCGCGCTGCAGTCCTTCGCCGTTGTACGCGTGGCAGGCCACTTTTTTTCCCCAGCCATGCGCTTCGTCGACAACCGCGCGAAGTTCCTCCACGGTCAGCGTGGGTTGCGAAACCAGGTGGCCCTGCTTGTCCGTCCACGAGCGGTGCGTCATGTATACCTTGAGCCAATCTGCACCGTGATCGAGTTGCTCGCGCGCGGCCTTGCGCGCTTCCACGGGGCCGTCCACAATCTGCACGCCCTTGGGCATCACCAGTTCCGGCGCATAGCCCTCCAGATTGTAGCCACCGGTGGTGGAAATGCCGCGCGTGGCGCCGAAAATGCGCGGGCCGGGAATGGTGCCTTCCTCGATGGCCTGTTTGATTTCGATATCGCCGTAGCCCGCGCCTTCGGTTTCCAGATCGCGCAGCGTGGTGAAGCCTTGTTCGAGCGCGCGTTTCGCAGCGTAGGTTGCGCGCGCCGCCCGCAGCGCGATCCCGGCCTTTAGAATATTCGCGTCGTATCCGCCCTTGACGGGATCTTCGCCCCAAAGGAAAAGATGCGTGTGCGAATCAATCAGGCCGGGCAAAACCGTGGCATTCGAAAGATCAATGATTGTGGCGCCGGGCGGAATCGCCGATGCGCCATCGGCTACCTTTTCGATACGCTCGCCGCGCACGAAGATCAGTTGATTCTTTCGCGGGGCATTGGTTTGGCCGTCGATCAGCGTCCCAGCACGAATCACTGTTAAGGGCGCGGTCTCTGCTTTTTGCGCCTGCGCGGAACCGCCGGCCGTAAACGTGAGCATCAGTCCCAAAGTAAATCCAATCCGTTTCATCGTTTCTCCCATGTGAATCCCGAAATCGCGGCCAAATGGTACCGTGTCATCCTCAGCGCGTCTTCGGCGCGGAGAATCTCAACCCAGAGTCCGCTCAAAACTGTAAATGGAAAGCCTTTCCAAGCCCGCGTCAATCAAGTTCCCAGCAAATTTCCCTGGATGCGCCGGTAGCCGTTGTCCTCGGCCCACAAGCTTAAGGGGAGTGCCCCCAGATCGTCCACCAGCGGCACCGCGTTGCCGTCTTTCGTCAGGTCAATGGTGCGCAGGAAATGTTTGCACGTCTCGCAGCACTCCATGCGGATATGCGGTAGCTGTTCGGCCACGTAGACGGGCAACTTTTGTTCCGCCTCTTCGCCGCATTTCGCGCAAAAAATGCGGCGGAATTCCCACTCCAGCGAGCAAAAGGAACATACCAGGAAGCGCTTTCCGCCATCGCCCTCTGGCCGTAGCACGCCCAGCAGGGGCAGGGCATTGCAACGCGGGCACCGGCAAACAGTCATCACCGGCGTAGGAGGCAGCATTGCTCCGGTCACGAAGTCCGCATAAGGCTGCAACATGGTGCGGGCAAAAAAATCAGCGAGATATTTCGAACTCGAATCTTCCGCGCCAGGGACTGTGCTTTCGATCAGCCCGGTCTTCCAGGACTCCTGCAAAATCTCGCCCTGCCTCGCGCTGCCCTTGGATTGCAAGTTCCGCGCGCCATCGGCCAGCGATTCCGGCGCGTGACGTTCCACTGTTTCCAGCAACGCACCGAACGCTTCCAGCAGAACGCCCAGATTCAATTCCGCGCGCAAATTGCCGCCCGCGGGCACCACGGGTTTCTTGCCCCACAATTTTGGCAGGGACTCGTAAAATTCTTTCTGAAATTTGGCAAGAACGCCGTAGAAGGTTAGGATTTCACGCGCGGCAAATTCGGGTCTCTCGGCCAGCAGGGCGGCGCGCTCGATGCGCGCGCGGTAATTCACTTTCCCGGCCGCAAGCAGGGTCATTTCGTGGTGTCGGAATCCCCGACGATCTCTTTATACCAGCCGGGATGATAGCGCTTCGCAAAGGCCAGCGAGACGTCTCCACGGATTACGCTGCCGAATGCGCCGCGCTCCGCAAACACACCCATGTACACGTGAATCATGAAATTTCCGATCAGTAAGCAGCGCCGTGCCCGCGTGCACAATCACGGCGATGTAGCGCAGCCACCGCAAGCTCCACGGAATGGATTCCGTGAACCACAGCACGCATCCCGAAGTAAGCAGCAGCAGGCCGCCGCCGAAGAAACTCCAGAACAGCAGTTTCTGACCGGCGTTGTAGCGGCCGGCAGGGGGCATTTTTTCGTCTTGGTTCGTGATGTAGTAGTGCAGCGAGTTCCACCAGGCCTTGTCCACCGGCTCAAAATGCATCTGGTGGGCCCACAGCGTAAACATATAGAGAACCGAGACCGTGAACACCAACCCGATCCAGGGATGCAGCATCCGCGAGAGTTCCGCACCGCCCATAACCGTCGCGAGCCAGAAGAGCCAGGGCGACCAGAACGCCAGCCCCGTCAGCATCAGGTAGATGAAAGAGCCGGCCGCGACCCAGTGATTCAGCCGCTCCTTGAAGCTATAGCGCAGAATATGGCCGTGGGGTATCAGTTGCTCCGGGTGGTATCCGATCATCCGCTTTGTCTTTCATACCTTCTCCTCCGGCGCGATATCGGATTCTTCGCGCGCCTTTGGTCCAAACCGCAGGTAGTGAACGAACAAACCAACCAGCCCGCCCACCATCGCCAGATTGCCCAGCCACTTCAGCGGATGCTTCCAGAGTTTCACCGCGAGTGGAATCGAGCGGATTTGCGGGCAAGCCGCCGTAAAGTTCCGGCTGCGTGGCGTCGTGCAGCACGTACATCACGCCGGTGCCGCCAACGCCCGGCGGATCGTAAACGCCGGCTTTGTCGAAGTCGTAGTGATCGCGCAACTGCTTCGCGCGCGCTATTCGGCCAGGTCCTTCATGTCGTCCTTGGTGCCAAAGTGCAGGCAGCCCGTCGGACAGGACTTGATGCACGCGGGTTCCAGGCCTTCGCTGACGCGATCCGCGCACAACGTGCACTTGTAGACCCGCTTGGTGACGCTGATTGAACTTCGGAATGTTGAAGGGGCAGCCGGTGATGCAGTAGCCGCAGCCGATGCAGTTGTCCTGCTGGAAATCCACGATGCCGTTGGCGTATTGCACGATGGCGCCGTCGGCGGGGCAGGCCTCCAGGCAACCCGGCTCCGCGCAGTGCATGCACTGGTTCTTGCGCATCAGCCACTGCAGCGTGCCGTCTTCGCGCTCGTGCTCGTTGAAAAGGATCAGATTCCAATAGTTCCACCGGGTCTCCGGCATCGTCTGGTAGGTGTTGTCGAAGATGGTCTCGCGCGAACGGCATGTCGTTCCACTCCATGCAGGCGACTTCGCACGCTTTGCAGCCGATGCAGGTGGTGGTGTCGATCAGCTTGCAGACGGTGAATTCGCGCTGGGTGTCTTCGCCGGGAACGCTGCCCGCGTGGCCGGAGATTTTCTGAATGCGTAGTGTCGCTTGGCTCATGGCGCTCTCCTACGCTTTCTCGACCTTCACCAGGAAGCCCTTGAATTCCGGTGTGTAGGCGTTCGGATCGATGACCGTTGGCGTCAAGCAGATTGGTCAGGATTCTCGCAGTCTTGCCTTCGTCTTCGGCGATGCCGCGGATAGCCCCAGTGGATGGGGATTCCAATCTGATAGATCTTTTTGCCGTCGATCATCATGGGCTTGATGCGCTTGGTGACCATGGCCTTGGCGATATACTCGCCGCGCGCGCTGGAAACTTTCAGTCGTTCCCCGCCGCGCAATGCCCATTTCGTCGGCCAGTTTCCGCGGCAATTTCGACGAACGGCTCCGGCACCAGCTGCACGTTCATCGGATTGTTCTTCGTCCAATAGTGATAGTGCTCGGTCAGGCGGTACGTCGTGCAGACGACTGTGATAGCCCTCTTTGGGCGTACCGTACTTGTCATCCGGCGTCTTGAAGCGCTTCACCACCGGATTGTGGGTCTGCTTCGGATGCAGCAGGATTGTCGATCGGACTTTCGATCGGCTCGTAGAAGTTCGGGGAACGGCCCATCCGCGAAGGCACGCCAGCGGACCGAAGATGCGGCCCACGCCTTCCGGATTCATGATGAACGGTCCCATGTGATCGTTGGGCTTGGAATCCGCCTTGAAGTCCGGCACATCGTTGCCGACCCATTTCTGCGCGGCTTCGTTCCACCAAACCTGCTTGCGAGCGGGATCCCACGGCTTGCCCTCGAGATCGCAGGAAGCGCGGTTATAGAGAACACGGCGATTTGCTGGCCAGGACCATGCCCAATTCGGGTGGACGCCCATGGCCCGAAGGATCGGCCGAATCGCGCCGCGTGGTCAGATTGCCAGCTTCGGTGATACGCACCGGAATAAATCCAGTTGCCGCAGGACTGGTCGTGCCGTCATCCTTCAACCAGGCGAAGCCAGGTAACTGCTGTCCCGTCTTGATCTGCTGCTTGGTCGCCGGATCTTCCACGTCTGCCAGCGCTTTGCCATTGATCTCTTTCAACACTTCCGCAAGCGATGGATTCGTGGGATCGGTGTAGCTCCACGTCAGCTTCAGGATGGGGTCGGGGAATTTTCCGCCTTCTTTCTTGTAGAGCTCCCGAATCTTCAGGAAAATCTGCGCCACGATGGCCTGGTCCAGCCGGCAGCCCACCGGGGTGGGTAGCGCCGCGTTTTTCCACTGCAGCCACCGCGCGGAGTTGGTGAACGATCCGTCTTTCTCCGCGAAACCCGCGCATGGCAGACGATAGACCGTGGTCTGGATGGTCTTCATCTCGTCCTGCGTGATTCCCGGGGATTTCCAGAATTCGCTGGTTTCGTCCGGATAAATCTCTCCGACCACCAGCCAGTCCGCTTTTTTCAGCGCGTCGATATTTTTCTTGGAGTCCGGGCCAATCACCACGCCGTTCATGCCAAAGGCGAAAAGGCCCTTGACGATGCCGTTGTACATGTTGTCCCACAGATTCACCCAGGAGTAGTTGCGGTCCACCTTCGGCAGATAGTCGTAGGCCAAGCCATTCTGCTTGGTGGCCGCGTCGCCATAGAAGGCTTTCAGGAAGCTGACGGCGAACTTCGGTGTGTTGCTCCAGTAGTTGAAGGACTCCCACTCCGCGGGTTTCGAAGTGGTCGGCGTGATGCGCTTCATCCAGGCATCGAAGGATCCATCTGCGGGCGTCGGGACCTTCAGATAGCCCGGCAGATTGTCGAAAATTCCCGCCATATCCGTGGCGCCTTGAATGTTCGAATGTCCGCGCAGCGCATTCACGCCGCCGCCCGCGCGTCCCACATTGCCCATCATCAGTTGCAGCATCGCCGCGGTGCGGATGATCTGGGTGCCGAAGCTGTGATGCGTCCATCCGACGGCGTAAATGATCGTGGCGACCTTCTTCGTGTCGCCGTCTTTGCGAATGGAGGTGAACAGATCCGCCGCTTTCAGATACTGATCCTTCGGGAATTCCGGTGATGCGTTCCACCATTTCCGGGGTGTACCGCGAATAGTGCTTCCTCAGCAGTTGATACACGCAACGTGGATTCTGAAGCGTGGGGTCGAAATCGACTTTTTCCGGCAGCGGCGGCAAAGGAGGCGGCGGAGCGGGTTGTCCCGGCTTGGCGGCCGCCGCAGGCTTCGCGGGCTTGCCTCCGCTCCCCTGCGTAATTCCACGAGGCCCGGTTGTAACTCAACTTCTGTTCGTCGAAGCCGGAGAAAACGCCTTCGTCCTCCGGGCAGCTTGAAATCCTTATCGACGAATGAAACCCGCGTTCGTGTAGTTGACGAGATACTCTTTGGCAATGCGCTTGTTTTCAATGGCGTAGTGGATCAATCCGCCAAGGAAGGCAATGTCCGTGCCCGCGCGAATCTGGCAGAAACAGGTCGGAAACCGAGGCTGTCCGCGTGAACCGCGGATCAACAACGATCAATTTTGCATTGCGATTGCGCTTCGCTTCGATCACCCACTTGAAGCCGCACGGGTGATTCTCCGCCGGGTTGCCGCCCATGACCAGCATCATGTCGGTGTTCTTGATATCCACCCAGCCGTTCGTCATCGCGCCCCGGCCAAACGTTGGTCCCAAACTTGAGACCGTGGGGCCGTGTCAAACTCTGGCCTGGTTTTCTAAATGCACGACCCCCAGGGCGCGCATGGATTTCACAACCAGGTAATTGAACTCGTTGGTGTCCGTGCACCCGCCGGTGAAGGCAATCGATTCGCAGCGGTTGACTCGATGCCCGGCGGAATCGGTTTCGATGAAGGTATCGTCGCGGGTCTTCTTCATCTTCTGCGCGATTTCGGTGAGGGCTTGATCCCAGCGAGATGTCTTCCCACTCCGTGCCGCCGGGGCGCCGCACTTGCGGCTTCACGATGCGGCGGTCGTTCATGATGTCCTGCTCGAGAGAAGAACCCTTGGGGCAGAGCGTGCCGCGGTTGATGGGGTGGTCGGGATCGCCTTCCACATGCACCACTTGTGGCGTCACGTTCTTGGCACGGTCGCCGATGGTGTAGATGATCACGCCGCAACTGACCGAACAGTAAGGACACGTCGATCGCGTTTCGTTGGCACGTGCGATCTTCAGTGTGCGAAGTTGGGCGTAGGCGGGCTTCAGGTCGAAGCCAAATACAGCTGCTGCTGTACCACCCATTGCTGCAATTTTGAGGAAATCTCGACGAGAAGCGTCCATCCGGACCCCCGATCAGGACCATTGGAGCGTACGCGGCCCCTATTACTTATTGCTTCTGAGGCTAGTTGTCAATCCAAAAAGCGCTGTACACCGGCAACCGGCGCCATATTTTTTGACGCACTTGTTTTGCGGGGAGTTTCAAAATTTCTCATACTTCCCGGGACCAAAATCCACGGTTGTGAAAATTCCAACCGCGTAACCTTCGCTGCACATCCAGTCAACATTCCGCACCTATCTGGCCTGAAGTGGCAAAAAATGGGAGATAGCCGGATTCCCCCCGGCTTGCTGGATGTGTCCCTGAAGGACGTGCCCGCAAGGTGCCGTGCCTTTCGACAATCGCATCGTTGCACTTCCGCCTGGTGAATATGAGCGCTGGCCAAAACACTCTGGTCTCCCCGGCTTCCGGCCCGCGCCCTTCCATGCCCGCGAACCCGGGCCTCTACTTGTCGATAACGGTCGTGTGCCTCTCTCTGTTCTGCGCCCTGGCGATTCCCAAAGGATATGCGCTTGACTGGATTGGGGACATGCTGCAGGCCGGGCTGCTGGTCCTGATTCTTCTGCTCGCGCTGCAGAATGCGTTACGGAGTCACGGCGAAGTGCGCGCATTCTGGATGATGCTCTGCCTCGGGTCCGCGATGTGGCTCTCGAGTCAGATGGTCTGGTCGATTTATGAGCTGGGATTCCGCCGGCCCCTTCCGGATTCCCCCCTGGTGGACTTTCTGCTGTTCCTCAAACTGGTTCCGCTGACCGCCGCCGCGTTTCTGGATCCGCAGAAGAGCCGGGATTTGCGGTTGCGCGCATTCGGTCTGCTGGATCTTGCCATCCTGATTATTTACGCGTTCTATCTGTTTGTCTTCTTCGTTTACGCATATCGGATGCTCCCTGGAGGTCTGGACGTTTACAACTCCCGCTTTAATATTGCCGATGCTATTGGCAACCTGCTCCTGGCCACGCTCACCGGCCTGGCTTTTTTCCGGGAACGCGGCCCGTGGCGGCCGGTCTTCCGCCTATATTTTCTCGGCGCGCTTGTTTATGCCGTGGGCTCTAGCATGAACGACGTGACGATTGATCAGAGAATTTACTACACCGGGTCGCTATTCGATCTGCCGCTCGTGGCGGGCATGGCCGGCTTTGCGTGGATGTGCCTCGCGGCGCGGCCGCTGCTTTCTGACGAGGGCACGGACCAGGAGGCATCTTCGGCAACTGGAGAACCCAGCCGCCCCTTCAAATTTCTCTCTTCGCATCTGGCCATGCTCGTTACGGTATCCACACCGGCGATCGGACTTTGGCTATTGGCTACCCATTCCGGATCGGAACCGTTCTTTACCTTCCGGCTGGATATCACGCTGCTCACTATTTTGCTCCTTGCGCTGCTGCTTTCCCTGAAGCAGGATCTTCTCAGCGCCAATCTGGTGGGATCGTTGCAATCTCTCTCCCACACCTACTCCAGCATTGATCGGTTCAAGGATCACCTGGTGCAGAGCGAAAAGCTTGCCACCCTCGGGGAATCGGTGGCCAGCGTGGCCCATCAGATCGGCGACTCCATGATTCGCATTCAGGAGCAGGCGTCGCTGATCACTACGCGCGCAGGCTCGGAATCCCGCAGCGGGGCCCTGGCGGCAAAAATCAGTCATTATGCGCAGAGGACCGATTCACTTGCGGAAAATATGCAGCGTTTCGCGCAGGAAGCGCCGCTGCAACTCGCCCCGGTCGCGGTGAAACCACTGCTGGAGACCGCTTTGCATCTCAGCCGGATCAGCAAAATGTCGAACCTTCGCGTGGTGCTGCGCGAGGAAAATCAAACGCCTTCCGTGCTTGGCGATTCCAGCCAGTTGCTGCACGTTTTTCTGCAGATTATCTCGAACGCCATGGACGCGCTGCAGGAAGTGGGCGGCGGAGAGTTGCTCATCTCGATCAGCCCGTGCGAGCCGCAAGTTTGCATCCAGTTTGCCGATTCTGGGCCGGGCATTCAGCACCCGCAGCGCGTCTTCGAACCATTTTTCACCACGAAACCAGTGGGGCAGGGAACCGGGCTGGGACTAAGCACGTGTTACGGCATCATCCGGCAGCACAACGGGGATATTTCTTGTGGGAACCGGCTGGAGGGCGGCGCTTTCTTCACGCTATTTCTCCCCTCATCAACGGCGCCATTGGCTGACCCACAAGATGGTAATCCGGTAGTTTTGGAGAAAGCGCAATGAAGCTGCAGCCGCGGCAGAAACTTCTGATTTTCGTGGCCTGCGCCATTTTTGCCGCGCATCTGGTGGTTGCGGCCACCTGCAAACCTTCGTTTGGCTTGACCATTTTCGGCGACTCCATCCCGTGCGCGCTGTTGATCGTGGCGATTCTGGCAGTGCGAGAGAATTTTCAGGTGCAGCGCGGAGTGCTGCCCATATTTTGGAAATTGCTGGCCGCGGGCATGTTCCAGATGCTGCTGTCTGAGGTTTACTGGTTTTACTACGACACAGTGCACCGCTATTCCACGCCGAGCCCGGTGATTGGCGATACCTTATTTCTTCTCGCCCATGTTTTCTTTCTCTCCGCCTTTGTGGTGCGCCCTTATTCTTCCACCGCCGGGCGCGATATGCGGCTGCGGCATCTGGATTTTGCGCTGCTGACGCTTTGGTGGCTTACGCTGTACGCTTATTTCGCGCTTCCCTGGCAGGCCGTCATTCAGGACTTCACGCGGTATAATCCGGCTTTTTATCTGCTGGCGCTCATCCAGCACCTGATCATCATCGCGGGATTGCTGGTTGGCTGGAAACGCAGCGCAGGACTTTGGCGGGTATTCTATGCGACGTTCATTCTTACTTTTGTTTTGATCGCCGCGGGAAACCTGCTGCTGAGCGTCGCCATCGACCGGGGCCAATATTACGCCAACAGTTTTTTCGACACGCCATTCTTTTTCTCGCTCGTGCTGCTCACGGTTGCCGCTTCATTTGGTTCTTCACTGCAGCCCATTGAAGACAAGTCGCCGGGCCGCGAGCTCAAACAGAGTCTGTGGATGGCGCGTATCGCGATGGGCGCGATTCTTTCGCTTCCGGTTATCGCGATGCTTGGGAATCTGGAGAAAAACATCCCTGCTGGCGTGGCCGCGTTCCGGTTGCGGCTGGTGTTCGGCGCGATCCTGGTGCTAAGCGTTCTGGTGTTTCGAAAGCTAACATTGCTTGCGCGGGAACTTGCACATCTGGTGCGGCTGTCGCAGGCTTCGCTGGAAAACCTGCGGTCCGTGCAGGCAAAGGTGACGCACACGGAAAAGCTCACCGCACTGGGTCGCCTCGCCGCCGGCGCCACGCATGAAATCAGCAATCCACTGACAGCGATTCTCGGGTATTCCGAACTGCTTACGGACGTGCCCTCGCTCTCTGCGCCGGATCGCGAAAGCGCGCAAATCATCCAGCAGCAGGTACACCGGGCGCAGGGGGCGGTCAACAGCCTGCGCAACGCGCTGCGAAGTCCCGGAGCGCTGCAATCGGATCTTATCGGGAAACCGGCGGACTCGTGATCGTCCCTGGCCCCGGGCGTTCCATGCCACACCTTTTCCTCCTCACTCTCGAATTCCTCCTCCTCTACGCGGCTCTTCCGCTTCTCATCTACTTTCGGCGCCTTCCGAATCTTCCTATCCCCTATCTATTGCTCGCCGCTCTCTATTCTTTTGTTCTTCTGCGAGGGGACCCCAGTTTTCCAGTGGCCCAGCTTTTCTCCTGGGGCAATTACCGGTCCTTCCTCACCACGATCCTGATTCGTGATGGGCTTTGCCTCGTTTTCCTCACCGCTGCGGTCCGCTTTTTTGCGCCAGAGTTGCTCTTCTCATTGATCAAGCGCTCACCTGCGCTCTGGCTGCTGATTTTTCTTTTGTACCCCTTGCTCTCGGTTTACCCGCAGGAGCTTTTCTATCGGGCCTTCTTTTTTCACCGGTATCAGGCGCTATTCGGTTCGGGATGGGGCATGATTGCGGCCAGCGCCCTGGCCTTTGGGTTCGTGCACATCATCTTCAGAAATTGGCTGGCTGTGGGACTATGCATAATTGGGGGATTCCTCTTCTCCTTTACCTACCAGACATCCGGTTCGCTGCTTCTGGCCTGCCTGGATCACGCGATTTTCGGCAATTTCCTGTTTACGATAGGCTTGGGGCAGTTCTTCTACCACGGCTTCCGCGCCTGACCCTGGCCGCAGCCTTTCCCCTCCCCAAATCGGCCTCCTCCCGGTAAAATAGCCGGGTACCCATTCCGTTCCACTCACATCGAAATATTTGGGTCTCCGGGTGCGTATTCAAGTATTGAGCCTTTCCCAAATCAAGGAGATGCCGCCTGATGGCGACAACCGCAAAACCTTTGAAGCCCGACCTGGCTTCTCTGCGCATTAACGACACCAAGCGCAATGCCACAAAGTCCAGCCGACGCTGGTTGTGGCTGATCCTTGGGGCCATCGTGCTGGTGCTGATCGCCGCTGGGGCTTCCGCTTTTCGAGATCGCAAGCCGGAAGTGGAAGTGGCCACCGCGCAGAAGCCGTCCACGGGTCCTGCGGGAGTGTTGAACGCCAGCGGGTATATCACCCCGCGGAGGCGCGCCACCATCGCCGCGAAGATTACTGGCCGGGTTACCAGCGTTATGTTTGATGAAGGCACGCGTGTGGCGGAGGGGCAGCTACTGGCGACGCTGGACGATTCCGATGCTCGCCGCGCTCTGGATTCCGCCAAGGCCGACCGCGATGCATCCCAGGCCGCCATTGCCGATTATGAAGTACAGCTGCGGAATGCCGAGATTGAGCTTCGGCGTAGCCAGCAACTCGTCAAAGAAGGCGTGCAAACGCAGCAGGCCCTGGATCTTGCGGTTACCAACGCCGACAGCTTGCGCGCAAAAATTACATTGGCAAAACAACAGGTTTTGTCTTCCGAGGCGCGCATTCGCGAGCAGCAGCAGGCGGTGGATAATTGCACGATTCGCGCGCCCTTTGCCGGCATCGTGGTTTCCAAGGACGCGCAAGTGGGCGAAATGGTATCTCCCATCTCTGCGGGCGGCGGGTTTACGCGCACCGGTATCGCCACCATCGTGGATCTGCACTCCAATGAAATCGAGGTGGACGTCAGCGAGTCCTATATCGCAAGGGTGCAGGCAGGCCAGCCGGTTACCGCAGTGCTGGATGCCTATCCGGATTGGCAGATTCCCGCGCGGGTACGGACAGTGATTCCCACGGCGGACCGTCAGAAAGCTACCGTGAAAGTCCGAATTTCGTTCACCGACGCCACGCACAAGAAGCTGATTGATCCGGCCGCGGAGACAAAGATCCTTCCCGACATGGGAGTGAAGGTTACCTTCCTGGAGGAAGAAAAACCTGGCGCGGCGAAAGAAAAATCCGCGGCTGTAGCGCTCGTGCCGCAAAGTTCCATTCATCAAGACAATGCTTCCAAATATGTATTCGTGGTGAAAAACGATACCCTCGAACGGCGCGCCGTGTCTGTAGGCGCCAACCGCGGCAGCGACGTGGAAATCACCGCCGGGCTGCAGCCGGATTCCGTTGTGGTGGTAAAAGGCCCCGATTCCTTGCGTGATGGGCAACAAGTCCAGATCAAACAATAGGAGCACTCCTCATGGTGAAAGTTGACGGCAGTGGCGGAAACGACAGCCTGATCCGCGTTCGCGACCTCGATAAGACCTATCGTCGCGGCGGCGAGGAGATTCACGTCCTGCAGGGGTTGAACCTGGACGTGGCTCAGGGCGAGTTCATCGCCTTCATGGGACCCAGCGGTTCGGGCAAGACCACGCTCCTTAATCTGATGGGCGGGCTGGATGTACCCACCCGCGGCAGCATCTCCGTTGCGGGCGATGAAATTACCCACATGTCCTCCAGCCGGCTCACCGAATGGCGCGCCCGGCACGTGGGCTTCATCTTTCAGATGTATAACTTGATTCCGGTGCTCACCGCTTTCCAGAACGTGGAGCTTCCGCTGCTGTTGACCAAGCTTTCGAAGACCGAACGGAAGGAACACGTGGAAACCGCGCTCTCTGTAGTGGGCCTGTCCGACCGCATGCATCATTTTCCGCGCCAGCTCTCCGGCGGACAGGAGCAGCGCGTCACCATTGCCCGCGCCATCGTTTCCGATCCCACGTTCCTGCTGTGCGACGAGCCCACGGGCGACCTGGACCGCAAGAGCGCCGATGAAATCATGGCGCTGATCGAAGAGCTGGTTGGCAAACACTCCAAGACCGTGCTGATGGTTACCCACGACGCGCTGGTGGCGGAGCGGGCGAACACCACGCTGCATCTGGATAAAGGAGTGCTGGTGGAAGGCCGCAAGTCCGCCCAGCTGAGCTCGGTGGGAGGTGCGTGATGAAATTTGCGAATATCATCTTCGCGAATCTTTTCCGCAAGAAGGTTCGCCTGCTGCTCACGCTGGGCTCGTTTGCCGTCGCGCTTTTCCTTTTCGTGTTCCTTGCCGTTGTGCGCGACGCCTTCAACCGCGGGGCGGATATCGCCAGCGCGGACCGGCTGGTTACCATTAACCGAACTTCGATCATTAATCCGCTGCCGCTCGCTTATCGAGACAAAATTCTCCGCATTCCCGGTGTAAAAGCGGTCACTCACAACAATTGGTTTGGCGGGACTTATATCGAAGAGAAAAATTTCTTTCCGCAGTTTGTGATTGACCCAGAAAGCCAGCGCACAGTATTTCCAGAACTCGTGGTTCCCGATGATCAATGGAAAAACTTCATCAATGACCGGCAAGGCGCCGTGGCAGGGGCGAAACTCGCCGAGCGCTTTCACTGGAAAATCGGAGATCGCATTCCCATCAGGACCACTTTTTATGGCGGCGCCTCGTGGGAATTTAATCTGGTCGGCATCTACCACGGCACCAAACCGCAAGCGGATGAGACGCAATTCTGGCTGCAATGGGATTATTTCGAGGAAAAGGTGCCAGAGAACGACAAGGGCCGGATCGGTTGGTACGTCCTGAAGATCAATAATCCAGACGACTCCCCGCGGGTGGCCCAGGCGATTGATGCGGAATTCGCCAACTCTCCTTTCGAGACAAAAACACAGGCAGAATCGGCGTTTGCCGCCAACTGGGTGAAGCAGTTCGGAAATATTCAAAAATTGATCATGAGCATTGGGGTGATCGTATTCTTCACGCTGCTGCTGGTCACCGGGAACACGATGGCCATCTCCGTCCGCGAACGCACGGGAGAGCTCGCCGTCTTCAAAGCTATAGGCTATTCGGACCGGAAGATTCTCTTCTTTGTTCTCGCCGAAGCGCTGGTCATCGCGCTGATTGGCGGCTTATTGGGCATGTTGCTGGCCGTCCTGGCTGTTCCAGGCCTGGCGACGGCGCTCAATGGTTTGCTCCCGGGGCTTGCGCTCTCTCCCAATATGCTTGGGATTGGACTGATTGTGGCCGTTTTTACGGGACTTCTCAGCGGGCTTCTGCCGGGATTAAACGCGATGCGACTCCGCGTAGTTAACGCGCTAAGGAGAGTTTGATCCATGGTGCAACAGTTCTTCACTTTCCTGATTGCCACCGTTGCCGGGATTTTTGTTCTCTTGGTGGTGGCGTGCATCCTGGCGGGATTGCTGGCGCCGTTTGTGGGCACGGTTCCGGTTTCCTACAACTTCCGCAGTATCCGGGCGCGATGGACTTCGACGATCGTGGCCGTGCTCGGGATCGCGGGCACGGTGGGCGTATTCGTGGCGATGCTGTCACTGGCGCGAGGATTCAAGGCGACACTGGTCGCATCCGGATCGCCGGGCAACGCACTGGTGATGCGCGCGGGGTCGACGTCGGAAATGATGGGGGGTATCACGCTGGCATCCATTAAAGTTCTGGAGGATGCGCCCGGAGTGGCTCATACGAGTGGCGGCACCCCTGTGCTCACGCAGGAAGTGGTTGGCGTTATCCCGGTGCCACTGATTTCGACCGGGACCGAAGCGAACGTGCAGGTCCGCGGCGTGTCGCCAAATGTGCTTGAGGTTCGCAAATTCGTAAAAATTGTAAAAGGCCAGATGTTTCAGTCCGGCTTGAACGAGTTGATCGTTGGCAAGAATGCCGCCATTACGTATCGCGGGCTCACCGTCGGGAACACGATCGATTTTGCCGGGGGGCACTGGAAGGTTGTCGGCCAGTTTGATGCCGGCGGCTCCGCGTTTGATTCGGAAATCTGGTGCGACGCGAAAATATTCAATCAGGTGCTGCAGCGTCCGGCGGACATATTTCAATCCGCGACCGTGCACCTTACTTCGCCGGCTACCTACCAGGAATTCAAGGATGCGGTGATGAAAGATCCGCGCATGAATGTGGACGTCTACCGCGAGATCGACTACTACGCCAAGCAGTCCACCACGATGACCAGGTTGATTACCGTTCTGGGGGGACTGGTGGCATTCATCATGGCCATTGGCGCGGTGTTTGGGGCGCTTAACACGATGTACTCCGCGGTTGCCGAGCGCGGCCGCGAGATCGCCACCATGCGCGCGATCGGATTTACGCCCGGCAATGTCATCTTGTCTTTCTTGTTCGAGGCGCTGGCGATTTCTTTTCTCGGCGGGCTTCTCGGATGCCTGGTGGTCCTGCCGCTCAACGGATTGACCACCAGCACGATGAATTTTCAAACGTTCTCGAACGTGGCGTTCGCCTTCAAAATCACTTTCGACTTATTGGTGATGGGCGTTGTCTTCGCGCTGGTGATGGGTGTTCTGGGTGGATTGCTGCCTGCGCTGCGCGCCGCCCTGCAACCCGTCTCCGTCGCCCTCCGCGAATTGTAGCGGCCGCCTTCTGAGGCGGGCGCCTTTCCGTTCGTAGCACAGGCTTCAGCCTGTGCAGCACCCGAGTCATCCACCAGAGCAAATAACAGTCATTCTGAGTGCATCCGAATAGGATGCCCGAAGAATCTCAACCTCAACTCGTCCTCCTACTGTTCCTCGAGCGCCGTCCCTGCGATTAAAACTCCATCTCCTCAATCCTCCGGCTCCCCGGGTTGTAATCGCAGTACCTCACCCACTTCGGCCGCACCACGAAATAGGTAATCCCCGCCCAGCTTTCCCGTGCCGGGCCATCCGTAAACTTCGCAAAATACACTTTCTTATATTTCGCCAACTCCTCGCCCTCCAGTTGTTTCGCTTCGCCCTCATACTGCACGGTAACTTCCGTTGTGCAGCCGATCACCCAGGCCACGCGCGGGTTCTCTTTTAAAATTGGATACTTTCGCGAACTGCGCACAGTATCGAAAATGATTTCCAGGTCCGGCGTCACCGCAAATCCCATCAGCGACGATTCGGGTTGCCCTGATTTCCTTGCCGTGCTCAAGACGCCCAGTTGTTCGCCGGAAAGAAACGCCACCACCTCTTGCACATTCATCTCTGCCTCCTGCTTGGCCCCGCAGTCTACTGCCGCATGTTACACTCGCTCGTCTTCAGGAGATATTAAATTGACGAACGATTCCGGAAGTTTCTTTACGCTTGCACGAGGGATTTTCCTACTTGTCTTCCTCGCGGCTTCAACCGCTGCCCTCGCGCCAGCCCAGAATCTTGGGGCTGACCAGATGAAGGGGCTTTCGTGGCGGCCGATTGGTCCCTTTCGTGGCGGCCGCGTGACGGCGGTTGCCGGAATCGCGGGCGATCCCAAAACCTATTACATGGGCACGCCCGGCGGCGGCGTCTGGAAAACCACCACGGGCGGCGTCAACTGGGTTCCGATTTTTGACGACGCGCATGTCGCTTCCATCAGCGATCTGGTGGTTGTGCCCTCCGATCCCAACACGATCTACGTCGCCACGGGCGAGCAGACGCCGGGGAATGGCGTCTGGAAATCCACTGATGCAGGCGGCACTTGGACCAACATCGGGATCGGCGACTCGCCGAATATCCCCTCGATCCTGGTGGATCCCAAGGACGCCAACACGGTTTATGTTGCCGCCGTGGGGGACATCACGCCCAGCAACACGCGCGGCATTTATAAAACCAGCGACGGCGGCAAGTCCTGGCGGAAAATTTATTTTCAGGATGATCACCACAGTCCAACCGAGCTTTGTTTTGATTCGAATGATTCGCGCACAATTTATGCCGTTATTCGCCGCATTCCGACGCCGCCCGGCCAGAAGCCGCCGGAGGAAGTGGACAGCGTGATCATCAAGTCCAACGACGCGGGCGAACACTGGTCGCCCGCGGGCGATGCTGGGCTGCCCCCGCTGCATCGCGGCCGAATCGGACTGGCCTTCGCGCCCGGACTTTCCGGGAAGCGTGTTTTCGCGCTCATGCATCAGGGTCTTTTTCGTTCGGACGACGCCGGCTCTACGTGGCAGCAGATCACCCAGGATCCGCGTGTCACCGGCGACGAGTATTTTGGGCGAGTCTTCGCGGATTCCAAAAATCCTGATGTTGTCTACGTGATGCAGACTTCCACTTATCGGTCATCGGATGGCGGCCGCACGTTTGTGGCGTGGAAAGGCACGCCCAGCGGCGAGGACGACCATGTGCTGTGGATTGCGCCGGAAGATCCCAGCCGCATCATCATGGGCACGGACCAGGGCGCGGTGATCACGCTGGATGGCGGAAAGATGTGGAACACCTGGTACAACCAGCCAACCGGGCAATTTTATCGCGTCTCGGTAGATCACTCGTTCCCGTATCGTCTTTATGCTTCGCAGCAGGATTCCGGCTCAGTCTCCGTTCCCGGCCGGACCGATTTTGGTTTGATTACCTATCGCGATTGGTTTCCCACCGGATCGTTCGAAAGCGCTTTCATCGCGCCGGATCCGCTGGACGCCAATTCCATCTATTCCATCGGCTGGTATGGCGTGATTCTGCGGATGAACCGCACGACGGGGCAGGTGGCAACTATTTTTCAGCCGCCCGCGGATTATCACATCACCTGGGAAACGCCGCTGGTTTTTTCGCCGCGGGATCCCCACGCGCTTTATTATGGCGCTCAGTTGGTGGTGAAGAGCACGGACAGCGGCGTGACCTGGAAAGCGATCAGCGGCGATTTGACCAGCAAAACTCCCGAGCCGGCCGCGGCGGTGAAGCCTGTTTCCCACGGCCACACGCTCACCAAGGACGCCAACGAATCTTCGCTGTGGGAGGATCGCGACGACGATGACGACGACAGTGCGCAGAACAAGCCACCGCACGGCTCCATCCAAACCATCGCGCCCTCGCCGCTGGATGCGAAGCTGATCTGGACCGGTTCCACCACTGGGTTGATCCATCTGACGCGCGACGGAGCAACGTGGAACAATGTCACGCCCACCGCAAACATCCCCGAACATCCTTATGTCAATTGCATCGAAGCCTCGCCGCACGATGCCAACACCGCCTACGCCGCGGTTTTCGCTGTACACGGCACGTTCAATCTGCTTTTTTCGCCGCGCGATCTGCATCCCTATTTCTATCGCACGCACGATGGCGGCAAAACCTGGCAGAAAATCGTGGCTGGCCTGCCGGATTTGGGCATGGCCCGCGCCATACGCGAGGATCCTGGCCGCAAGGGACTGCTCTTCGCAGGGACCACCACAGGGATTTATTTTTCGTTTGACGATGGCGATCATTGGCAGCCGCTGCAGCTGAATCTGCCGACCGCCACCGTGAGCGATCTGGCTATTCATGACGGTGATCTTGTTGCCGCTACGTTTGGGCGCGGCCTCTGGATTCTCGACGACATTTCCGCTCTTCGGCAGTGGTCGCCGAAGACGGGCGATGGCTTGGCGCAATTTTTCGTGCCGGAGCCTGCCACGCGGGTGCGGTGGGACAACTATCCGGATACGCCGCTGCAGCCGGAGACCCCCGCCGCGCTCAATCCACCTGATGGCGCCATTCTGCAATATTTTCAGAGATCCGCCGCGAAGGGCGATCTCACGCTCGACATTTTTGATTCGCAGGGAGCGCTGGTGCGGCACTTCTCCGGCGTGGGCACACAGGAAACGATCGCTCCGCCGAACGTGCCGGAATTCTGGTTCTATCCGCCGCCGGCTTTGCCGAATCAACCCGGCATCAATCGTTTCGTTTGGGATCTGCGCTACGCGCATCCCACCGCGCTGCCCTATGGCTATTTCGGCGCTCGCCTGAAATATACGGAGTACACGGTGCCCGATCATGCTGTTCCAGGAGAAACGCCGCGCAATCAGCCGCCGGGCCCGCTGGTAGCACCTGGCACGTATGATCTGGTGTTCACCAGGGAAGGGAAGTCGTACAAGCAGAAACTGCAGGTAGTTCCGGATCCGCGGGTGCACATTGCGCCGGAAGATTACGCCGCGCAACTGGCGCTTTCGCGGAAGCTTGCCGCGTTCATGGAAGATACCGCGCATTCTTTTGGCGCTGTCAGTTCCTTACACGATGCCTTCGACGCCCGGAAAAAATCCCTGGCGGCGAATCCTCCCAAGGAGCTCGCGGATTCACTCGCCGAAGTGGAAAAAGAATTGAAAGCGCTGGAAGATGGCAGCGATGAAGCGCCGGGCTTCGGGGTGCTCAATCGCGATTTCGGCCACGACCTGGTGATGATTCAGAGCGCGGACATCAAACCCGGCGAATCGGCGTATCGCGCCTTCACCGACGGCTGCAATGCCAACGCGAAAAACATCGCCGCTTGGAACCAACTTAATGCGGAGACCCTGTCGGCTCTGAACAAACTGCTCGCCGCGCAAAACGCGGCGCAACTGCCGGTGGCAAACTCCGCTGTTGCCGCGGCGTCCTGCAAACCCTAAATGCAAAAAGGCGCGCAGTTGGCAACCGCGCGCCCTTCTTTATTTATTGCTTCCATTTTCCGGGCGCTGACCACCCACCCGAACGTGTCATCCTGAGAGCGCGCTTTTTGCGCCCGAAGGATCTCAACCGATCGCATTCACGCATTCAAAGCGTGAAGCGTCCGCTACTCGCTCGCCGGAACCTTCGTCCACGTTTTATCCGGGTTGTAATCCGTCATCGCGCCGGCAATCTCCACGGTCTTTTCGCCCAGGTCTTTCTGAAACACCACGCCATTCACGTTGATGATGAAAGTCATCACGCCGCTGACGCGATATTCCGCCGGATACGCCACCAGTCCAACGCCTCCGGTCAACTTGTCGTCAACCATGTAGCTCTTCGCGCCACCGCGAGCCGCCGCGCCCTGCGCAGTAAGCGTCCGGTACAAATAGCCGTGATAAGGTTGCGCTTTGCTTCCAAGCCCGTGGCCTTCGTATCCTTGGCCGCCGGCTTCCGCAAGCAGCGGCCCCGCTGGACTCGGCTCTTCGCCTTCGGCAGTCTCCCAATAGAGACCATTCTGTTTTCCGGGTTCGCTCATCAGATGGCGTGCGTAGATTCCCGCAGGAAGTCCGTCGTGTCCCGTGGCGGCATATTCCTTCTGTCCGGAGATATACCCGCGGCACGTCGCGATGGCGCCCAATTCATTGTGCCCGATGCGCCGGTAGAGCAATTCCTCTTTACCCGCGGCCGTATCGAACCGCCATTTGCCGCCGTCGTTGACAACGGGAATGGGCATCGGCCAACTGCTGGCGCCGACCTGTAGAATTTCCGTGTTGGCATCCTGTTCGACCAGCGCGTGCTTGGTGTTATAGGCCTTCACGAAGCCTTCCATACCTCTTTTGTCCTGCACGGCGTCGCCGGAATAGACCAAATCTTTTCCTTCGTCGCCAAAAACCGCGAGCATCTCTTCCTGGTTTCCATCTTCCGCGGCTTTCACCAGGGCTTGCACGGCTTCCGTGGGACTGGCAAAGGTTTTCTGCTCTGCCGCCGAGGATTTCGCCGCGCCGGAAAAAAACAAACCGCCCAGCGCCAGCGTCAGGAACAATTTCGCTTGTTTCATTTTCCAGACCCTTTCTAATGTTTCTGCGCGCATGATTTACTTTTTCCTCCCGCCGCCGGAGTGTGTTGCTCCCATGCTGGCATGGCCGCGATTGCTCGCCGCGCGGTCTGTCTTGGGGTTGTTTGCGCCGCCGAATGCGCCGCCATTATTCGATTGAGGCCGGTTGGCGGGTTGCGTCGCAGGCCGCGCCGCGGGTTGGTTGCCGGTGCTGGGCCGCGACGTCTGCGAACCACCCGTTGCAGGTCTTGTGCTTGGAGCATTTCCCGTCGACGGTCTGGCTTGCGCATTGCTCGTGTTCGGCCGCGCCCCGCCGTTATTTGGATATCCGCGATCGCCGGAAGGAGTTCTGGACGGCTGGTTCCCGCCCACTTTATTCATGCCGCCCGCGCCAGTGTTTCCCGGCATGGTGCTGGGACGATTTTCAATATTCTTGTTTCCTTGGTAAGTGCTTTGGCCCTTCCAATTGTTCGCATTATTTCCGGTGGCCGGCCGCTTGGTCGCGCCGCCGACGTTCCCTGTGGCGGGGCGCTGCGTTGCACCCCCAATGTTTCCTGTTGCGGGCCGCGTGCTCGCCGTATTGTTGGGCTTATAATTCACGCCGCTTTTATTCGCCGGACGGTTGCCCATATTGTTCGCAAGGGTCCCGTTCGGATTGTTGTTGTAAGGCACAGGCCGCGGTTTATAGCCGGGATTCAGATTTCCGTTGTTATTGAAACGATTGTAGTAGTTGTTGTTGACGTTGATGTTGACGTTGTTATGCACGTAGACCGGCGGCCGGTTGTAGTGATAACCGCCGCCCCATCCGCCGTAATAATAGGGATGATAGGGTGGCGGAAAATACGGCCGCGGGCCGTACCACACGCCGCCGTGTCCCCAGGCTGGGTAGTAATAATTATTGTTGCTGATGGCCGCCCCCACGGCAACTCCCGCGCCAAACGACAACAATCCAATCAGCACCGCTGTGCCCGTGCTGACTCCGGATTTTTCCTGAACCACCGTCGTGTTGTTGGTGCTGGTTGCGGCCGAGGCAGGTCCCGAAGTCGTCGTCGTGGTTGTTGACGAGCCATCCGCGTTGGTAGTCGTGGTGGTTGTCGTGTACACCTTCGACGGATCGTATTGCGGGATGTAAACGACCTTGGGGTCCGTGGGTTTCAATTCCACCACTTGCTGTCCCTGATCCTGCGTCACGTCCACCTTCATTTGCGGCGAACTCTTCAGCGCGCCATTGTCCACGGCCTGCGCGCGAAGCCTTTGTGCCGATGCCAGCACCGCCTTCGGGTCCGCCTGGTAAGCGGCGCCCAGCTGTTTCGTCCAATCAAACTGCGTGCACATCAGATCCACCACGGTGGGATAGTGCAGCAGCGCCTGCATCACTGGCGTAAAGCCCGCCTTGCTGGAAGCCTGATCCAGCGCGGCCTCTTTCAAATTTGAGTTTTGATCCAGCGCCAGCCAGTTTCCACCATCCATCACTTCCTGGGGATTCACGGCCGCTTGCAGCATCACGGCGAGGACGGGATCGGGATAGAGCGCGATGGGCGCCATCAGTTCGTCCAGACCTTCGGCGGTGAGATTCACGGCAGGCAATTGTGTTTGTTCTTGATTCGCAGCCGCGGCGGGTGCCTGCGCTCCCTGCTGATCCGAGCCTGCTGCAGGGGCTTGCGCCGCTTGTTGATCTTGGCCTGCGGCAGCCGATTGGCTGAATTGCTGCGCCGCCGGCGCGGGGTCCTGTGCTTTCGAACCGCATCCGGCCATCTCGAGAGGGCTAAAGATCAAAAGGGCGCTGGTTGTCCAGGCAAGAAACGTTGTGGGCAAATTCATGAAGACCTCGTTAAAGAATGCTAGCGCTGGGTGATTACTTTTCAAGCGAAATCGTTCGGAGGGAATCCAATGGGGCGGATAAACGGAAGCGTTTCGCCGGAAGAGCATAACACAGTTGCAATTAGCCGTGATACGAACGGAACGAGCGGTTGGGAATTATGGATTTGCGGCGGCGGCTCGATCGCCGTTGACGTCCGTTTCGCTGACTCCGGTGCCGACGGCCCGGAATCGCACCACCAGGATGGTCACATCATCCGCCTGGCGCGCGCCGCGCGCGAAATTTTCCACCGATTCCAGCACCGTTTTCTGGATTTCATCCAGCGGCAGGTCTTGCTTGCCTTGCAGAACAGCGCGCAATCTTCCCACGCCGTAAAGCTCTTCTTCCGGATCCATCGCTTCCGTTACGCCGTCGCTGAAGAGGACCATCGTGTCATGCGGTTCGAGCTGCAGCGTGGAGACGGTGAACTCCGCTTCGGGCACCAGCCCAACGGGGAACGACCCGTCGGTGAAGGCTTCTTCCACCGTGTCCCCTCGCAGCAAAATGGGCGAGGGATGTCCCGCGTTGATGTACTCCAGTTTCCCGCCCTCTTCCAGAATGCCGAAAAACATGGTGGCATAGCGACCCACTTCCACGTGGTCGCAAAGGAAGCGGTTGACGTGATTCAGGGTTCGCGCGGGGTCTGTGCCGAGCGACATGCCGGAAAGCGCGCCCTGGAGCATGGTGGTGACCATCGCCGCGCCAAGCCCTTTACCGCTTACATCGGCGAGCAAAAACGCGGTGCGTTTTTCATCGAGCGGAAAGACGTCGTAATAATCGCCTCCCACGGCGAGGCAAGGGAAGTTGACGCCAGAGACGGCCAGGTGCGGGTACTCCCGTAGATTTTTGGGCAGCAACGATTGTTGGATATCGCGGGCGATGCCGATTTCCTGCTCCAGGCGCTGGCGCTCGCGTTCGCGCTCCACAAGGCGGGCGTTATCCAGGATGCTGGCCGCGTCGGCCGCCAGCGCGTCTAGGATCTGCCGGTCCAGCTTGGAAAAAGCCGTCGGGCGCTTCGAGTCCATGTAGAGCACGCCCAGAAAATCGCCGCGCTTCACATCCGTGGAAGAAGCGTCGGTGCTGGCGCGCGCGCTGGCGTAGAGCGGAATCACCACCACGGCGCGGAGTCCCTGCGCCACGATACTGGCCGCCGCGGCCAGATTCATTTCGGCTTGCGCGAGGTCTTCGGTGATCACCGGCGATTGCTGCTTCATCGCCAGTTGGATAGCGGTCTGGCTGGGCGTCATGCTCTCAGGAGGCAAGCGCTGGCCACCGGCGCGGCGAGCGAGCCGCACGCGCATGTTCGCAACGTTGCCTTCCACGGCTTCTTCCAGCAAGCCGCGGTCCGCGTCGGTCACGGCGATGGCATGGTCAATCATTTTGGCCAGTACGGAATCCAGCGGGAGTTGCGAGTGCAGCAGGGAAGTCGCTTCCAGCAGCATATTGAGCTTCCGCAGGCCGCCGCCAGTGGACTCGGAACTCGTCATATGGTCAATTCGCGTGAGCAACTGCGGGATAGCTTCCTCGGAGGTGCCGGTTGCTGAACGGAAAATCAACTGGTAGGAATCTTCCAGGCCGAAGGTAACCACATCGCCGTCGTTCAACATGCGGCTTTCCACTTTTTCGCCGTTGACGAACATGCCGCGCCGCTGCCCGCGATCTTCCAGGTAGTAGCGATTCGCTTCGGTTACAATCGCCGCGCAGTTTCTGGAAATGCGTCGGTCGGTGAGCTGCAAATGGTTGCCGGTTTCGGCTCCCCGGCCGATCAGGAAGGGGACCGCCGTGATGCGCACGTATTTGCGTGCGCCATCGGGCGAGATGACCTCAAGCACGGCCTCATTCTGTACCAGGGTTTCTGTCATTCCTCCGCCCCTAATCCCCCACTAAGCCGCGCATTGTAACACGCACCCGGCGGGTTCGCCTTTCTTCTTGCGTCCCACTCCGGACCCATCCACAATACCACCGCCCGGCCGCCTTACGGTCCATCGTATTAGCCTCACGAGGAACTACTCATGATTCTGGCGTCTTTGCATCTCTGGGCGGTGTTGTTCTGGGACAGTGGCGAGCTATCCCACGCCGACCCGGTAGTTCCGATTTTGATTGCTTCCATCTTCATCACCCTAGGAGCCGCGCTGGGCGGTTCCTTGATGAAGTGGATCAAGCAGCCCGCCGTCCTTGGCGAACTTCTCGTTGGCCTTATCGCCGGTAATGTCGGCTACTACCTGGGCAACCCCACTCTTACCGTTCTTCGCGAAGGCGATAATCTTTCGCGCATCGCTTCCATTGCCCTGAATCAGTCATACAGTTTGGGACAGGCGGTTTACAAGGTGCTTCCGGCGGGTCCGCATACGGATTTGATTGCTTCCTTGTTGAGCGGACCGCAGGGGCAGACTTATATTTCCGTTTACGCGTTTATCGACGTGGTCTCCCGCCTCGCCATCCTGATTCTACTTTTTCTGGTTGGCCTCGAAATCAGCCTGGTGGAAATGAAGCGCGTCGGCAAGTCCGCGGCCTTTGTCGCAGTGTTGGGCATCGTCATTCCCATGGCTCTGGGCATGGCCACGATGAAACTCATCCATCCGGATAGTGCACTTGCCGCGGACCTGTTTATCGGCGGCATTCTCACCGCTACCAGCGTTGGCATTACCGCGCGTGTTCTGCGCGATCTCGGTCAGGATCGCACCGACGAAGCGCGCGTGATCCTGGGCGCAGCGGTTATTGACGACGTCCTTTGTCTGATCGTTCTCGCCGTTGTCAGCGGACTGGCGGTAACCGGCCAGATCAGCGTTCCCTCCATCGCGCTCACCACCGGCAAAGCAGCAGTATTTTTGGTGGCTTCGCTCGGCATCGGCATTTGGCTCACGCCAAAGCTGGTCCGTCGCATTTCCGTTCTGGGCATCCAGAATCTGAAGTTGCTCTTCGGCGTCAGTTTTGCCTTTTTGCTTTCCTGGCTCGCCAATGTCGCCGAACTTGCCACGATTGTTGGCGCATTTGCAGCGGGCATGGTGCTCAACAGCTTTTTCGATCGCGAAGTCGAAGGAATGTCGCTTCACGAACTGCTTTCCCCCATCGAATCGCTCGTGGTGCCGCTTTTTTTCGTGTGGATGGGAATTCAGGTGAAACTGGAAGCCATGGCGCGAACCGATGTTTTGATCGCGGGGATTGCGCTGACCTTTGTCGCCATCATCGGAAAGGTCGCTTCCGGCTGGGGTTGCCCAAAGACGATGAACCGCTGGGCGGTTGGCTTTGGCATGATGCCACGGGGAGAGGTTGGACTGATTTTCGCCGGGATCGGAAAGGGAATTGGCGTTGTGGACGACGGATTATTTTCCGCCACCGTGCTGCTGGTGATGGTCACCACGGTGCTTGCCCCGATCATGCTGCGCATCACCATGGGCGCCAATCCCGCCGCAGCGGAATCCTTGTAGCAGCCGCCTTCCGAGGCGGGCGCCTTTTCATCTCACTACCTCTCCAACCCCAGCCTTCGATCTACGTAGTCTTTTACGTACGAATCAAACGCTGTGTCCAAACGTTTCGTCACCGGTCCCATTTTTCCATCGGCAATCGTATGCCCGGCGATCTCGCGCACCGCAATCACATTGCGGTTGGTGGAGGTGATGAACACTTCCTCCGCGCTGTACAAATCTTCCAGCCGCAGCGTCTGTTCCACTACCGCGGTGCCGGCTTCTCCTGCCACGTCCGAGAGAACCGCGCGCGTCACTCCCTCCAGGCATCCTGAATTCAGGGGCGGCGTCAGGACTTTGTCTCCCTTCACCGCGAAAATATTTGCCGCCGTGCATTCGCTGACCTCGCCGCGCTCATTCAGCAACACCACTTCATCGAAGCCTTCGCGCTGCGCCTCGGCGACGGCCCAGACGCTGTTCAGCCACGAAATTGTTTTCACTCCCGCCAGCGGCGCGGCCGCGTGGCGTCCGTGTTCGCGCACTGTCAGCCGGACCGTCTCCGGGTACGCCGGTACGCCGGCTGTGGTGATCACCAGGTCCACGTCCGCCATCTTCTCATCGCTCTTCCACGAGCCAACGGTGTTCCACACCAGGTAGATTCGCGCGCAGCCTTCGTCCACGCGGTTTGCGCGAATCACTTCCTGCAGGTGCACGCGCACTTTTGCGCCGGTATAGGTCAAAGGCAAGCGCGTCAACGCCGCGTCTTTTTCCAGCCGCCGCCAGTGGCGTTCGTACGCGAACGCTTCTCCCCGCACAATGCGCACGGTGGTGAAAAGTCCCCATCCGCAGATCAATCCCGCCTGCCCCGGCGACCAGCGAACTTTCTCGATGTCCTTGAGCTCTTCGTTATGAAAAACGTTTCGATGAATCACGCATCACCCGTCCGGAAATCTTCGAGTCGCCTGCCAACCGCATTGTACCGGAATCCTCCGCCACTCCAGTAGCATGGCTCGTTCGGTATGCGAAATGCTCTCTTTCTGTGCGGCCAACTGTGGCTGCTTGGTTGAGCATGCGCGCTTCCTGTGTACAGCGCTCGAAAGCTCAACATTTTACAGAGGCTTCTTGGATCGCGGAAAACAAGGTGAGGGCGCTTCGAAGCGAGAGGGGCAAACTGCCGCTCCCGCCGTGAAGCACGCCATGGATTCACTGTTTCAAGGTGGAACAACCCTCCCCCTTTTTCTGCGCCGCCTGATTTTTGCAGTGATGTGCATCCTGATTTACGGCCTGCTGGATCGCACCACCGTCTACCTGCAGATCTGGCCCAGTATCAGCGCGTGGTACCCGCCGATTGGCATGGCCGTGGCGCTAATGATCGGCATCGGTCTGGAAATGTTTCCAGTCCTTCTCATCGCGGGTTTTCTCGCGGGGTACGTCAACTACCATCAAGATCCCACCGGGTTTCCGTTTCTTCTGATCAACCCTCTAATTCCACTAATCTACGGCTCTGCCAGCCTGTATTTGCGCCGCAAACTAACTGCTGGAAATCGCATCCGTTGCACGCGGGACGTCAGCAATCTCCTGGGCGTGTCCCTGTTGGCGTCACTGGCGGCCGCATCCTGCGGGGCCGCCATCCTGGTCTGGAGCGGCGAAATTTCCGCGGGCGAATATGCGCACGCGGCCTTCAATTGGTGGATTGGAGACGCCGTGGCGCTCTCCAGCGTCACCCTCTTTTTGCTGGAGTTCGTGATTCCGTGGTCGCGCCGTTTCCTGGGGCTCTCCCGCGCTCCGTCCGTCCCGTCCATGCGGCCCTCCTGGACTCGCGGTGAACTGTTCGAATCCGCCGGGTTCCTGGTGTCTCTTGTGTTTCTGGTTTATCTGGCCTTCGGCAACAGTTTTGCTCGCAGCGCGCATCTTTTTTACCTCTTCTTTTTGGCGTTGATCTGGATTGCCATTCGTCGTGGGCTACGCGGGGCCGTGGTGGCGCTGGTGCTGGTGGACTCGGGTCTCGCCATCATGATGCACGTTCTCCATCAGGGACTGAGCGAGCTGGCGGTGCTGCAATTCCTGATGCTGATCCTGGCGCTCACCGTGCTGCTGCTGGGCGCCATCATTGGGGAGCGCAGGTAGGCGGAACTTCGCCTTACTCTTGAGGAAGAGCGCATTCGACTGATCCTGGAATCCACCGCGGAAGGGATTTACGGCGTGGATGGCCGGGGCATTTGTACCTTCATCAATCCCTCGGCCTTGTACGCCCTTGGCTTCTCTGACCGCGAAGAAGTGCTGGGCAAAAATTTTCATTTGCTATGCCACCATTCCTCGTCGGAAGGAATTGCCTTGCCTCAGGAACACTGCAAAATTCAGCAAACTTTCCGCACTGGGTGCAATGTTCACATTGAGGACGAAGTCTTTTGGCGCAAAGACGGTGCCAGTTTCCCGGTCGAGTATTGGTCGCATCCGATTGTTCGGTCGGGAACGATCCTTGGCAGTGTGGTCACGTTTGTGGACATTTCGCAGCGCCGCGCCTTTGGACGCGCCATCCGGGAAAGCGAACAGCGGTTCCGCGCGGTCTTTGAAGGCAGTGAAATTGGAATCGCTGTTTCGGACCTTAAAGATGGCCGCATGACTGTGAATCCTGTATACCGGCGCATGTTGGGCTGCAGCGAGGAAGAAATGCAATCCGTGCGCATCTTTGACCGGCTCACCCATCCGGACGACCTGGTATCCGATCAATTGGAGTTCCAACGCCTGGTAACCGGCGAAATGGAGCATCTCCATTTTGATAAGCGATATCTCCTTCACGACGCCCGTCTGGTGTGGGCCAGTCTGGAGCTTTCCGTTCTCCGCGATGCCTTTGGCAGGCCGCAATTCATCCTTGGACTCGCAACCGACGTCACCGAGCGCAAGCGCGCCGAGGAAGAACTCCGTGCCAGCGAATTCCAGCTCCGCGCTTTCATTAAGGACGCTCCCGTCTGCGTGGCCATGTTCGACCGGGAAATCCGCTATCTTGCGGCAAGCGGCCGCTGGATAAACGATTATGCGTTTGGCCGGCATGATCTAGCCGGAGTTAGTCTGTACGACGCTATTCCCGATCTCCCTGAAAAATGGCGCGATTCCCACCGCCGCGGCCTGGCCGGGGAGAAGCAGCATGTAGATGAAGACAACTGGGTACGCTCCGACGGTACGCCCCAGTGGGTCAGCTGGGATCTGCATCCCTGGCGTGATGCACAAGGCAAAATTGGCGGCATCATTATCGCGGCCGAGGACATTTCTCAACGCAAGCAAGCCGAGGACGAATTGCAGAACGCCAAGCGCGCCGCGGAAGCCGCCAGCCAGGCCAAAAGCCTGTTCCTGGCCACCATGAGCCACGAAATTCGCACGCCGCTCAACGGCATTCTGGGCATGACGGAACTGGTGCTGGATTCCTACCTCACAAGCGAACAGCGCGAGCATTTGAATCTCACGCGGTTTTCCGCCGAATCGCTGCTTTCTATCATCAACGACATTCTGGACTTCTCGAAAATCGAAGCCGGAAAGCTCGAGGTCGGGTCCATCCCTTTCCGTCTTCGCGAAAGCCTCGACGAAACTCTGAAAACCTGCGCGATCCGTGCGCGCCAGAAAGGTCTTGAGTTTGCCTTCGACACCACCGATGCGGTTCCCAACTTTTTTCTCGGGGATCCCGGCCGCCTCCGCCAGGTTCTTCTGAATCTGATTGGCAACGCCATCAAGTTCACCGAGCACGGCCACATTCACGTTCGCGTCGACGCCGAGTTCGCAACACCGGACCGCGCACTGCTCCACTTTGCTGTTGAGGACACGGGTATAGGCGTGCCGCCGGAACTCCAGGAAAAAAATCTTTGCCGCCTTTTCGCAGGCAGACGGTTCGATGGCTCGAAAATACGGTGGCACCGGACTCGGACTGGCGATTTGCCTTCGACTGGTGGAAAAGATGGCCGGCAAAATCTGGATCGAAAGCACGCCGCAGAAGGGCAGCACCTTCCACTTCACCGCGAATCTCGGTGTCTTGCCTGCGGAAGAAACTCAAGCGCGTCCAGGCGTGGAATCCTCCGCCGAATCGCTTGCGCCACAGGCCGGCCTGTGCCGCGTGCTTGTGGTGGAGGACAACGCCGTGAACCGCAAGCTGGCCCAGCGCATTCTGGAGAAGCGCGGGTTTCAGGTCACCTTGGCAGTGGACGGCAAGCAGGCGCTTCTCGCCGCGGAGACAGACACATTCGATTTAATCCTGATGGATATCCAGATGCCGGAAATGGATGGCTTCGAAGCCACGGCCGCAATTCGCAAGCGCGAGCAACTCGCGCAGAAACATACGCCGATCATCGCCTTGACCGCCCACGCTATGAAAGAAGACCGTGAGCGCTGCCTCTCCGCCGGCATGGACGCCTACGTCACCAAGCCCATCCGTCCCGACGAACTATTCCGCACCATCCACGAACTGCTGACCGTTCCATCCACGCACTCGTAGGCGCCGGGCGAGCCCGGCCCTCTTCGCAGCCATTGGCGACCATGATTCATCGCGCGCTCGCCGATTCTCGCGATTCACTCCCCGCCGGATGCGCCGACACAATAAACCCGCAACTTACCAGATAGCGAAATAAATGATTGACTGGCTCCACGGGCTCCAGATCATCCGAATACACCAGCCCGTCCCTCACGCGATATTTCCAATTGGTCGCGCCCAGTTCCGCCAGCTTGGCCTGCAGCGCAGCCTCTGCCATCGGATACACTCCCAGCCGCACATTCTGCGAAAACAATCGCGCGACCCCTTCCAGAAGCGCCCCGGCAAGATTTTTGTAACGATCCTGCAGCGCGCGAACCAGCACCGAGAGACCCACGGCGAAATAGACTGGCGATTTCGTATACCGGCTGACGTACTCGCTCATGGCGTAGAGTTCTCGCGCACGAAAAAACATCGTGCCGAATCCGAGGCTTCGGAGTTCGGTAACGTGCCGCATCACATGTTCCGTCGACTGCCCCGGCGCGGCGGGAGACGGCGCCTGGACGGTAAGGCAGAACATTCCCAAGGTGCCTTTGCTCTGCTCGATTTCTTCTTTCGGGACTTGCGCGAGTGTTGTCTGGATTAGCTGTGCGTGCAGGTCGCTGGCGTTTTCGAAAAGCCCGGGCGCCAGCACCAGCGCTTTTTTGTATAGAAGCTCGGTCGGCGGCACGGGCGAGCCATCCGCTGTAAACGCCACTGCCTCCGCATAGCCATTGGTCACCAGTTCAGCGTGCAGCCGCGGCAAATCCCATCCGGCAAATGCCGGACCCTGCAAAGCCACAAAATCAATCTCCATCCGCGCCAGGCTCAAATCTTCATACAAGCCGGCCAAAAATTCCGCGCTCGATCCCAGGTGGTGAAACGCGGCGTAGATCAGATTCACGCCGAGAATGCCCACGGCTTCCTGTTGCTGCAGGTTGGTGGGGTCCTGCAGATTTATGTGCAGGATGACGTCGCTTGCCGGGCCTCCCGGTTGTTGCTGGAATCGCACGCCGATCCAGCCGTGCGATTCGTTGGTGCCGGCGAAATTCCGGGCGGAGACCGTGTCCACAAACGAAAAAAACTTGGTCGTGGCTCCCCGGGTAGCCTGTAATTCCGCCAGCAGTTGCTTCCATTCGCTCTCCATCATGGCCTGCAGGCGTTGCTGCGAAACGTAACGCGTGCCTTTGCCGTAGAGGTCGTCGCTCACTTCCTTGTCGTACGCGGAAATCGTTTTTGCCACGGTCCCGGACGCTCCGCCTACGATCAGGAACCAGCGCGCCACTTCCTGCCCTGCGCCGATTTCCGCGAATGAGCCGAACTTGGATGTGTCGAGATTGATCGAGAGCGCTTTCTGGTGTGTTCCTACTTTATCTTCGGTCGCCATGTGTTCACCCACGCGCGGAAACTATATCCCCTCGCCACCCGGGAAGCTACCCGCCTCTAGGAACGCGATGTTTTGTGGAGGGCAACAGCTCGCCGGGCGGGCCGGAAAACAAAGTGCCGGAGGCGCGAAACAATTTAGCCCAGCGCGCCAGCGCTGGGAACTCAATCAAGAAATCGTCGAGCGCCGGAGGTGCGGCACTCTCCTGCTTTCGGCTCGCCTCGTGGAACTACCGCCCCAAAAACTTCTCCAACTTCGTGATTTCCGCATCCGCCATATCATAATATTTCTGCGCGTTCACCAGATCGTTGGCCTTCAGCGCCGCGTCGCCCTTCGCCAGGTCCATTTGCATCCGCTGTTGCGCGGACGAGATGTCCCCCCGCAGGCCATATCCGTCCGCTTCCTGCTGCTTCCTCAACGTATCCACGCTCTGCGAAGCGGCCGCGGCCCGCGCGCTCAGTTGGTCCGCAAGATCGTCCATCTTCGCAATCTCTTCCGGCGATGGACCGGCGGGCACCTGGGGAGTCGGTGGCGGCGCAGCCGTTTCGTGGAACGGCTTGGGATTTCCCGCGGACTTTTTCGCCGCCGCGCCCGCATCGCCCACGGCTCCAGGCGCCGCCACATCGGTCTTTCCATCGGAGCCAACATTCACGCTTACTCCCGGAGTCTTCACGGAAATATTTCCTGAAGCGTCCATTTTCACGGAAGCGCCGGACTTCGGGGTTGCATTTGCATCCTTGGCCGCGGGAAGCGTCGCATGCTCCGGATCCGCATGGGTATTCAGTTTCCGCGGAATGTAAATGCCCGCGGCGATTAAGACTCCCGCGCCGATCAGTGATCCTATCGCCAACCACAACCCGCGATTGGAAGCTCGCTGCGGCGGGGGCGGCGCATACGCCGGTGGCACGGAAACCGCAGGCGCGCTGGCCATCGTTGGCGCTGGCGCGGGCGTCTTCATCATCTCGGTGGGAGCCACGGAAGGCTTCGCGGGAGTTGGCGAAGCAGGCGGCACAGGAATGCGCGCCACGGCCTGCGTGGTGGCCGGCGGCGTGGGCATGCGGCCCCCCCCGCGCGCACCAGGGGGCAGCGTTCCCATCAAAGTTTCATCGCTGGATGCGGGCGTCGGAGTCTTGGCTGTCGGCGTAACGGTGGTTCCTGAGCTCGGCAGATTTTTCACCGGCACGCTCTTCAGTGCGTTGCGGAAAGCGTTCGCGGTTTGAAAACGCTCCGCGGGATCCTTGGCCATGGCCATCAGAATAATCTGGTTGAGTTCCTGCGGCACGTCCGCGCGCAGAGTGATCGGCGGCGCGGGCACTTCGTTCAGGTGCGCGGTCATCAGCGAATATTGCGAATCGCCCTGGAACGGCAGCCGTCCCGTCAGCAATTCGTAGAGCGAAACTCCAAACGAATAGACGTCGGAGCGCGCGTCGGCTGCCTCGCCGCGCACCTGCTCCGGCGGCATGTAATTCAGCGAACCCAGCGTCGTCCCCGTGCTCGTCAGCGATCCGTCCGTGCCGGAGCGCGCGATGCCGAAGTCCATCAACTTCACCATGCCTTGTGGCGTCAGCATCATGTTCGCCGGCTTTATGTCGCGGTGAATAATGTTGTGCCCGTGCGCGTAGCTCAACGCTGACAGGATCTGGTCCGCGTAGTTCACCGCGTCGGCGGTCGAAATCGGCGCGCGCGCCAGGCGATTCGCCAGCGTCTCGCCCTCCACGAACTCCATAATCATCACCAACTGGTTTTCGTAGGTCAGCGCCGTGCGCAGCGAAGCGATATTCGGATGGTTCAGCGAAGCCAAGAGCCGGATTTCGCGCAGGAAACGGTCCGCCAGGCTCTGGTGCGAGGTCAGGTCCGGCAACAGCACTTTCATCGCTTCCACGCGATCTGAGATCACGTTGCGGACCTTGTACACCTTCCCCATTCCACCCAGGCCGAGGATGGACTGCACCTCATAATCCCCAACGTGCTGGCCAACGGTGAATTCCGCAGTCATGGAAGCCTCCAGGAAGAGCCGCTACTGGCCCCGAGAATACACTAAACTTTGGCCCGAAAACACAACGAGCCCGGACACGCAATGTCCGGACTCGCTGCTACAAATCACTAGAAGTCTTCTCACTTTCAACTCGAAAACTCTTCGACTCTTAAACTTATGGCTTACGGCTTACAGCTTATGGCTTTTAACTTCTTCGCACTACGGCCCGCTCTTCACCACGTCGCCTACTTTAACGGCGCCCGCTCCACTGAACGTCGCCGTACACGAATCGTCATCCACGTCCGTCACCGTCGCGCTACCGATCTTGTCCGTCACCGCCTTGATCACTTTGCCGGTGGTCGGATCTTTCACCACGCGCACCTGCCGGCTGACCTCCACGGTGTCGCCAACGTGCACGCCCGATTTTTTGCCCACGTTCAGAATCAGCGTATTTCCAGAGACGTCCGCCACCAGGCCAGCGAAGGACATCTTGGTGGCCACCACTTTGGCGGAGTTTGCGTCGAGTTGCTCCGCGGTGCTATCCACCGCGCCGCGCACGGCTTCGCCCAGGATCGTGTTTGCGAAGTTGCTGCTGCCCATGTCCAGGCCGCCGGCTCCGCCGCCCGTCCACCCGCCGCCACCGCCGATCAGCTTTGTATCGCTTCGCGTGGACTCGCCCTTGCCGGTTACCGCAACCATGATTTCCGCGGTGGAGGTGTTGATGATGCGCGCGCTGACCGCAACGATCGCTTTTGATTTGCTGGTGCCCACGCCGCCGATGCCGAATTTTCCCAGGCCATAGCCGCCGCCGCCCACGTTGGTGTGCTGGTCGTCGCGCCCGAATTGCGTGATGGAGCCAATGATGATCGCGTCTACGCCGAGCACCGCGCCGATCTTGGCCGCTGTCGAGGCGTCCGCGCGATCGCTGTTCGAAAAATTCTGCTCCTTCAGAATTTTGTCCAGGGCGTTTCGTTCGATCACGGAATACTGCCCGCCGTTAACCAATTTTTCCACCAGCATGTCGGAAATGCCTTTGCCGACGTCCTGGTCCGATCCGAAAATCTGCTGCACCGTGGTGCGCACCGTGCCGTAATCGAAATTCATCACCGCAACGCGTTTCTTGGGTCCGGCAGCTGCCGGCGGCGCCGCTGCCGGCGCGGCTGTCTGCGCCATCGCTGGCAGCGCGAACACCGCGGCCGCCAACACTCCCAGCGCCATTCGAGATCCACGTGAAAACAACATAGGCTGGCTCCTTGCAGCGGGGCGCACCTTGGATGGTCTGAGAGTAGAGCACCCCGCCAAAACTGCCCGTATGGTAATGAAGGATTTTCCCCACCGCAACGAAGAAATATTTCCGCGTGTAGACCTGTTCAACCGCGCCTCCTGTAGCGGCTTTCCGAAGTGGGCGCCTTGCCTCGTTCGCACCAAAATAAAATCGCGGGGCGAATGGTCTTCGCCCCGCGCCAAAACTGCTTTGAATTTCTAACTCAAACCGTCCGCTTCTTCCTCCACGCCCCCAAACCAACCAGCCCCAGCGCCAGCAACGACAAGGATGCCGGCTCCGGCATCGGAGAAGTAACCGACCCGGAAGCAACGTCAATCCCGGTCGGAAGCTGGCCATCGGGGAAACTAAATGCAAATTTCGAAGGGAAAGCGCTTCCAGACGCCAGCGTAAACTTGATGGAATTTCCGTTTACGCTTTCATCGGTAATCAGCGTGTCCGTCGAAAGGGCATTCGTGCACTTGTTGGATACAAAGTCGCCCAGGGAATTCACGATCGTCGTGGTCGGGGTTGCCGGACTGCCGGATTCCTGGCAGGGCAGGATTCCGAATACGTTTCCAAGGGTATCGGTCGGCACGCCCTGCAAGGCGGAAAAGGTGAACGTGAGCAGGTCACCTGCCTTCAGATTCAACTGATCCAGCGACAATGCGGCGATCGTAAACGCGTTTGTAACGCCTTGATTGTTGATCTGATCGGAAGAGAGATATTGCAAGAAGTCGTAGTTAAAGGTTTGCGTTCCGGCTACCCCAAACAAATCCGTAGGGATCGTCAACGTATTATCCGCGGAAACCAGGGCCGTGCAGGTTTGCCCGCTTATGCAAGTGGAATCCCCGTCTCCCGAGGGCCGCACATATCCGCGAACGTATGTTGCCTGGCTTACTTGCGCGACTACGAGACAGAGACTCGCTATGCCAAGGACCTGGAGCCAAACTTTTCTCAATCGCATTTTATGCCTCCCGCTATACCGCCGGGGCCTGGGGCTTAAGACGAACTCTGAGGCGCAAAGTCTCCCAAAATGCAAACTACGCGTCAAGTATTTTCTACTTCTATAAGCGTTGGTGCCCCATTTTTTCATCCCGGCTAGGCCGGATGCTGCGCGGCGAGGGAAAAAACTTGCACACTTTGGCCCAAACCACGCGGCCCCGCCTCCTCCGGGCCGGGATTCCGCCGTTCCTGTGGCATACTCAATTCACGCACAGGTGCCGTGTCCATGGATGATCCTCCGCTCAAGCCTCCCGAGAGCGACCCGAGTGAGCAGACCCTCGACACTCATACGTCCTGGGACGCTCCCGACATAGGGCCAGCCGGCCCCCACCCACCTCGCCCAGCCCCTCCTTCCTCCGCGTTTTCTCCCGGTGACCGGATCGCCAAGCGCTTTCGCATCGAAAGATTTATTGCTCATGGCGGGATGGGGGAGGTGTATGAAGCCCTCGACATTGAGCTGAAACACAAGGTCGCGCTCAAATCCGTTCGTTCCGTGATGCTCGCCGACGTGCAGGCGCTCGAGCGATTTCGCCAGGAAATCGTCGTCGCCAAGCGCGTCACGCACCTCAACGTCTGCCGCACCTACGATCTTTTCCGTCACGAAGCCACCAAGCCCGGCGAATCCGACGTGCTGGTGGTGAGCATGGAGTATCTCCGCGGCCAAACGCTCGATCACTTTCTGACACAAAAGGGAAGGCTCTCCCCGGCCGAAGCGTCTCCGCTGGTTCGCCAGATGCTCGCTGGTCTCTCCGCCGCCCATCAAGCTGGCGTGGTTCATCGCGACTTCAAACCGAGCAATGTTTTGCTTGTGCCGCAGGCGTCCGGTACGCCTCCCGTTCGCGCGGTCATCACCGACTTTGGCCTCGCACATTCTTTGGATCCGGCGGAATTTTCAGTCTCGGGCTCCGGCGAAATGCTCGGCACGCCGGCGTTCATGGCTCCCGAACAGGTCACCGGCAAAACCATTTCTCCCGCCACGGATATTTATGCGCTCGGAATTGTTCTCTTTCAAATGGTCACGGGGAAGCTCCCGTTTAGCGGCGAAAATTGGCGCGCGATTGCCTACAAGCGTCTTCAGGAGCTTCCGCCTTCGCCCAAATCATTGGTCCCCGATCTCGATGAGGGCTGGTCCCGCACCATCCTTAAATGTCTCGAACGTGATCCCGCCGCTCGCTTTCAATCCGTCGAGGAGGTCGAAGAAGAGCTCGATAGTGAAGCGAAGGCGCGCCGCCTGGCGGAAATCGCATCTCGGCAGCGCCGCCGCATGTTCATTTCCGTGTTCGGCCTGGTGCTTGTCGCCGCCATCGGCATCGTCATTGGCGTTGCCTTCCCCAATCTCTTCTCGCCGCACCGGTTGCCGAGCGTCGCCGTCCTCGGTTTCAAGAATCTTTCCGGCGATCCCAACGCCGATTCCTGGGGCAACGAATTTCGCACCAATCTGGGGACCAGCCTGGACGTCCAACAAATCCGCTACCTCGGACCCGACGCCGTCGAACCGGCCTGGAACTACCCCGATGCCCAGCAAATGCCCGAGGAGCCGACGAAGGCGGATCTCGCGAAGCTCTACGATCTGGGTTGCCGCTACGCCGTTTTCGGCACCTACACCGTCGAAGGTGCCGCACCCCACCGGAGAATTCTTTGGAGCATCCGCCTCGTAGACACGAAGACCGGCAGAAGCCTTGGCAGCGTCACCAAGCGCCTCGGCGAGGAAGAACGGCTCGATGTGGTCGCGATTGCCGGCTCGGATCTCCGCAACAAACTGGGAGTCTCTCTCTCGGCCGCCGACAAGCGCAGCGCGGATCACGCTCTCCCCGCAAACGAAGAAGCTTCGCGCGACTACGCCGAGGGCCTCACCCACCTCCAGAATTTTCAGTATGAACAGGCCAAGGATTCCTTTCAGACCGCGGTCCAGGCGGACCCACAAAACGCCGAAATTCGCAGCGCTCTGGCCGAAGCCTGGTGGAAGCTCGGCTATGAAACCAATGCCCGCGAGGAAGCCAAGCGCGCGATGGATCTTGGTTCCCTTCTTTCCGGCGAAAAGAATTCCCTGATCCGCGCGCGTTATTTCGCCTACGCCGGCCAGTGGGATGAGGCAGCAAACCTCTATCGATCCCTCTGGGCCGCCAATCCGGATAAATATTCGTATGTCCTGCTGCTTGCCGAGAGCGAGATCGCAGGGAAACATTACGCGGATGCACTGCGCACGCTGCAAAAGCTGGAAGCGATGAAACTCCCTGGCCATATATTGAAGGCCGAAATCCAATTGCAGTTGGCGGAAGTGCAGGATCGCATGGGCAACCCAACCGCGCGATTGCAGGCCGCCGGGTCCGCCGTGGAAATTGCCAAATCGCTAGGCGCGGGCTTGCTGGAGGCTCGCGCGAAAATCGCGCAATGCCAGGCCCTTTTGGATCTCGGGAAAGTGGCGGAAGCTTCTCAGGTCTGCGCCGGCGCGGTCGAAATCAATAAGAAGATGGGAGACGACCTGGGCACCGCGCGCGCCCAGAATGACGTCGCCAATGGTTATTACAAGCGCGGCGAAATTGATAAAGCCAAGCCGCTCTATTCCGAAGCGCTGGCCCTCGCCTCTCGCATTGGCGACAAACGCGATCAGGCCGGCGCGCTGCTGAACCTTGGCAACATGGAGCGGGATACGGGCAATCTGGAGCAGGCCAAAAAATTCTATGAACAGAGCATCCAGATCTCCCAGGAGCGCACCGGCATCAATAATGATTTGCTCCTGGCGAAGCAAGGGCTCGCGGTCTCTCTCGGCGCGATCGGGCAGGTGTCGGAAGAAACTCGGCTTCTTCGGGAAGTGGTTGAAGAGGCCCGCAGCGTAGGCGACAAGTCCAACCTTTCGGGCGCTGCCCTTAATCTTTGCTCCATTTTGCTGATCACCGGGGACGTGCCAGGCGCGAAACCCAATTGCGAAGAGTCTCTGCAGCTATTGACTGAAGCCGGCGACAAAACCGGGCAGGCCCGGGCGCATCAGGCCCTGGGCGATGTGCTGCTTGCCTCCGACGATTTGCCTGGGGCCGAACGCGAGTACCTGTTGGCCCTGCACGATCAACTGGATCTGGGCGCGAAAACGGATGTGGCCTACACGCAAGCCTCACTCGCCGATCTCTCCGTTAACAAGCGCGACTTTTCTGCCGCGGAAACCTACGCGCAACCGGCCTTGCAGACTTTCCTTTCGCAGAAAGACGCCGCCGGCGAGCTTCTGGTTCGCTGCTCGCTTGTGCAGATCTATCTTGGCAAACAGCAGCTCAAGGATGCCGAGGAACAAATTAAGCAGGTGGCAGCGCACATGCCCGAAATACAGGACCCCAGCTTGCGCGCGATATTCCACATCCAGCAGGGCATCGTGGAGAATTCGGCGAAGCCTTCGCAAGCCGCGCTAACGCAGTTCCGCAACGTGGAACTCTCCATGAGAAAGGCGGACATGCTGCAGATTGCCTTGGAAGCCAAGCTGGCTCGCGGAGAGGCTCTTGCCGGAGCCGCTCGCAAGGCCGAACTTCAGGCGGTTGCCAGCGAAGCCCGGCAACATGGTTATCTTCTGCTCGCTCGCAAAGCCACCGCGGCCGGCGACGCAGAAAGATGAAACCCGATTCACCGCTCACCGGCCTCCGCAATCGCTGCGCCCTGTGCCCAATCAGCGTCCCAAGGCCTTCATCCACCGCCAGTTATCAACGTTTTCCACGCCCTGCCACAAACTGTCTCGTTGACAAAATTCACCTCACGCCCTAAACTTGATTTTTGTCTTTTCAGGGAAAGGTGTGACTGTAGCGATGAGGACGTACGTAGCCAAGGGAGCAGAAGCTGAGGCCCTGAAGGTGGGCGCTCAGTGGTTTGTGATTGACGCGAAAGATCAGGTGCTTGGGCGTCTGGCCACCAAAGTGGCCCGCATGTTGATTGGCAAAGACAAGCCCAGCTTTACACCGTATCTCGATTCCGGTGACCACGTCGTGGTCATCAATGCCGACCAGATTAAAATGACCGGCAACAAGGTCGAGCAGAAGATGTATTACTCGCACAGCGGCTATCCGGGCGGTCTGAAGGAAGTTCCGGCCAAGCGTGTTCGGCAAGCCAAGCCCGAATGGATGGTTCGCGAAGCCATCGTCGGGATGTTGCCCAAGAACAAGCTGCGGGCCCGGCGCGCTAAGAAGTTGCGCGTGTACCGCGATGCCGCAGGCCTCGCGCGTCACGCCGGTCAAAAACCGCTAGCCGTAACACTGTAGGCGGCTGTCGTTTTTTTGTAGCGGCCGCTTTCCGAAGCGGGCGCCTTTCGCGGATGATGGCAACCGGTATCAACCGGTAGCCCATTACCCGCCGGACGGTCTTCAGCACGTAGGTGTTCCTTCTAAGTGGTGCCTTAGCAGGGATTCAACCGAGCGTGAATTTCGATGCGACGAGAGGATTCGTCTCGTCAAAAAGTTTTTTGAGTTTTTGAGGAGGAGCTTTGAGTACTGTTGATACGCCCGAAGCGGGCAGCAAGACCTGGTTTTACGGCACGGGACGCCGCAAGGAATCCATCGCGCGCGTGTTTATCCGGCCGGGCTCGGGAAAGTTTACGGTCAATGGCCGTACCACCGAGCAATATTTCCCGAACCACGCGTGGCTTCACGATGCCATTGAGCCTCTGAAGTTTACCAGCCTGACCGAGCAGGTGGATGTTGTCGCCACTGCCAAGGGCGGCGGCGTCGGCGGGCAGTCCGGAGCGGTGCGCATGGGGCTTTCCCGCGCGATCAGCCGCCTGAATCCGGAACTTCGCCCCGCACTACGCAAGAACGGATTTTTGACGCGCGACTCCCGTATGAAGGAACGCAAGAAGTACGGGCAGAAGGGCGCACGCAAGCGCTTCCAATTTACGAAGCGTTAAAGAATTGGGCGGGAATCTCCCGCCCGGCGACCTCTGGCGGCGCGGCGCAAGCCGCTCCGCCAAGATCATGGCCGGCAAGCTGCCGGCAAGAGGCTGCTGCGGATCCTCTCTTGTGGCGCAGGCATTCGTGCCTGTGCTCGTAAGAAGAGTGGAACGATAAGCAGCTATCTAATTAGGAGGAAAAGTGGCAGTAGAAATCACCATGAAGGAGCTGCTGGAGGCCGGCGTTCATTTCGGTCACCAGACGCGCCGTTGGAATCCCAAGATGAAGGAATACATCTTCGGGGAGCGCAATGGCATTCACATCATCGACCTGCAAAAGACCCTCAAGATGTTCCGCGAAGCGAGCCGCTTCGTCAGCGACATTTCCGGGCAGGGTCGAACCGTTCTTTTTGTCGGTACCAAGCGGCAAGCCCAGGAAGCCGTCGCCGAAGAGGCGAAGCGCTGCGGTGCGTATTTCGTGAATCACCGCTGGCTGGGCGGCACGCTGACCAATTGGGCCACGCTGCAGAAATCCATCAAGCGCCTGAAGCTGCTGAAGGCCATGACCGAAGACGGCCGCATGCTGCAGCTCTCCAAGAAAGAGCGCGCGCGGCTGGATCGCGAGATGAAGCACCTGTTCCAGAATCTCGAGGGCATTGAGAACATGAGCCAGTTGCCGGACACCATGTTCGTGATTGACTCCAACGCCGAAGAGATCGCTGTGAAGGAAGCTCGCCGCATGGGCATCCCGGTGGTTTCCGTTGTGGATACCAACTGCGATCCCGACATGGTTGACTGGATCATTCCGGGCAACGATGACGCGCTGCGCGCCATTCGCCTGTTCACCACCAAGATTGCCGACTCCGTCGCCGAAGGCCGCGCGCAGTACGAGCAGTCCCAGGTTGCCGATCAAAAGGCTGCCGCGGATCAGGCGGCTCTGGAAGCCGGTCCGGATTACGTGGACACCAGCGCCTACGAGCAGTACGAAAAGCAGGAAGGCGACTTCGTCGAAGGCACCGAAGCCTTCATCGAAGCGGCCGAAACCACCGTTCCTCCCGAAGAGGAAGTTCGCTAACCCACGGCTCTAGGCTTAACCAGTTCGTTGGCCCGGTGCTGAGAAGAGTTTCTCACCGGGCCATTTTTGTAAAACTTCATCGCCAGATTTTGTAGCGGCCGCCTTCCGAGGCGGGCGCACCTAGAAAGGAAGCTCAAAGTAGCGCTTTAAGGAAAAAGCTCTCAACTCCAGGCTTTTCACTTTAAACTTTGAACTCAAAAAAAGGATGAGTACTTCAAAACCAGTTATGGAAATCCCAGCCAAGCTCGTCAAGGAACTCCGCGAACTCACGAACGCCGGCTTCAGCGATTGCCGCGCCGCACTGGTCGAGACCAGTGGCGACGTCCAGAAGGCCATTGACGTCCTGCGCAAGAAGGGCCAGGCCGCCGCGGCCAAGAAGGCCACGCGCGAAGCCACCGAAGGCCTGATCGGCCACTATATTCATGCTGGCGGAAAAATCGGCGTGATCGTGGAAATCAATTGCGAAAGCGATTTCGTCGCCCGCACGGAAGCTTTCCAGCAGCTCTGCCATGACGTGGCCATGCACATCGCCGCCGTGGACCCGCGCTATGTTCGCCGCGAAGACGTTACGCCCGAGATGCTCGAGAGGGAACGCGAAATCTACGCAGCCCAGGCGCGCGCCACCGGCAAGCCGGATCCCGTCATCCAGAAAATCGTTACCGGCAAAATGGAGAAGTTCTACGAGGATTCTTGCCTCTACGAACAGCACTTCATCAAGGACGAGACCATGACCATTGGCGATAAGGTGACCCAAGCCGTGGCCAATCTCGGCGAAAACATCACCATTCGCCGCTTCTCGCGCTTCAAGGTCGGCGAAGTGCCGAACCTGCTCGTCGCCCCGTCCGCGCCTCCGGCGGAGTAACCGAGCCCGTAGGGCGCCACAAGTAGCACGGGCTTTAGCCAGTGGACCCAAAATACGTATCAAAGCGAAACGCCCCTTCTAGGGGCGTTTTCTCGTGTTTGGCCCTTTGACTAGTTCAGAAGGGTTTCTTGTGCAGTAGTAACTCCACAACATCTTTTTATGCGGCTTCTTGCGTTTCCTGCTATCTAGTTATATGACTAGATATCAGGAGGCATCTTATGGGATTCCCCACCAAGGTTCAGCTCATTCAGCGCAGGGACAGCCAGCAGTGGTATATCAATTTTCCCTCAGCGGTCGCCCAAGCCATGGAGTTCACTCGCGGCGAGGTTGTGGAGTGGATCGTGGAGGACAGAAACCGTCTGCTGCTCCGACGCAAGCTTTCTGCACCGGCGCTAAAAAAAACGAAACACGGCAAGGCGTGATGGCCGGTTGGAACGCGTTGTTCGATCAGGCGCGAGCGGCCTTCGCGCAGCAGCGCAGCTTCCAGCGGGCCCGCACGCTCGGCGTATCCGCGTTGACCTGCTTGGGCCGACGCACGTTATCCGGCTTGCTCTGCGCCACGGGTCAGCAATTCTGCGACTGGTCGGCGGCTTATCGCTTGTTCGAGCGCGAGCGTCTGGACGGCGAGGTGCTGTGGCGCATCCCGCTGAACGGCGTGCTGGAAACTCTGCCGCCCTCTGGTCCCGTCGTGGCGCTGATCGACGACACCTTGATTCGCAAGCGCGGCCACCGCATCGCCGGTACTTCTTGGCGGCGCGATCCGCTGGGACCGCACTTCGCCGATAATTTCATCTGGGCCAGCCGCTTCTTGCAGATTTCCCTGGCGCTGCCCGAGCATCCCGAAGCGCCGGTCAGTGCCGCTCGCGCTATTCCCGTCGATCTGCTGCATGCACCTTCGCCGCGCAAACCTTCACGTCGCGCTGATCCCGCTGGGCCGGAGTGGCAAAGTTGGCGCTCGGCGTCGGCCGCTTCCGCTATCAGCCGGCGCGGAGCAGAGCGTCTGGCACACTTGCGCGAGGCCATCGATCAATTCGCCGACGGTGCCTCGCGCCCGCTGCTGGTCTGCGCCGACGCCACCTTTACCAACCGCACCGTGCTGCGCGATCTGCCACTGCGCACCACGCTGCTCGGCCGCATCCGCCAAGATGCGCGCCTCTACGCGCTACCCACTGCCGAAGAAGAAAATCAGGGACGCGGCCGTCAGCGCTGCTACGGCCAGCGTCTGCCCACTCCCGAACAGTTGCGCACGGATGCATCCGTTCCGTGGACCACCGTGCAAGCCTTTGCCGCCGGCAACGTCTACGACTTCGACATCAAATTCATCACCCCGCTGCGCTGGAAAAAAGCCGGTGGGGAACGGCAACTCTCGCTGCTCATCGTCCGCCCAGTCGCTTACCGGTTGCGCCGAGGCGCGCATCTCAGCTACCGCAATCCGGCTTATCTGATCTGCAGCGATCCCGCCTTGCCACCGCGGAAAATCCTGCAAGCCTACCTGTGGCGCTGGGAAATCGAACTCAACTTCCGCGACGAAAAAACCCTGCTCGGTTTCGGCCAGCCGCAGGTCCGCAGCGATCCGTCCGTGCGCACCACCGCTACGTTCTTCGTTTTCGTCTACGCGCTCCTGCTGCTGGCGCTGGAAAACTGCCATCTCACGCACAGTCCGCTGCCCCGCCCGTGTTGGCAACGACTTCGACCGCAGCGCTCTCATCCCCGCATCACCACCCCGCAAGCCATCTCCCTGCTACGCGCCGAACTGCGGGCCTCCGCCTTGCACTTACAAAATAAAAACAGCTTCGCTGCACCCGGCCACGGCACAACGAAGCCACCGCTATTCCAAAACAGCCTGCAATCCGCCGTCCTCTATGCCTCAGGATAGCCAAACACGAGAAACGCCCCTTCTAGGGGCGTTTTGCTTCGCACCGTGGCACAGGCACTCTTGCCTGTGCTCTTCGATCCGTGATTCCAAGTCCATTCTTCCCTGTAGTCCGGGTTTATCCCACCTACTTCGATCCCGCCGACACCGGCTCTTCAGCCCACGGAACACAGGCCACGAGCCACTCTCTTTTGCTACAATCTCTCAGCTTTTACTTTTCCTTATCGGAGCCACATGGCAGCGCAATCGAAAGTCGCGAAAAAATCCGCCAAAAAACGCCCGGCCTATCACCGCATTCTCTTGAAACTTTCCGGCGAATCCTTCCAGGGGCCGCAGGGCTTCGGCATTGAGGGCCAGACCATTTACGCCATCGCGCAGGAACTCCGCGAAGTTCACAAGCTCGGCACGCAGATCGCCATCATGGTTGGCGGGGGAAATATCTTCCGCGGTGCGCGCCAAAAAGGATTTGAAATCGACCGCGCTACCGGCGACTACATGGGTATGCTTGCCACGGTGCTCAACGCGCTGGCGCTGCAGGACGCGCTCGAAAAACTTGGCGTGCACACCCGCGTGCAAAGCGCCATTGAAATGCACCAGGTTTGCGAACCCTTCATCCGGCGCCGCGCCATCCGGCACCTGGAGAAAGACCGCGTTGTGATTTTCGCTGCCGGCACCGGTAATCCGTATTTCAGCACGGACACGGCCGCCGCCTTGCGCGCCATGGAAATCAAGGCCGACGTGATCCTGAAGGCCACGCGCGTGGACGGCATCTATGACGCCGACCCCGAAAAAGTCAGCGGCGCCAAATTTTTCGCGGAAATCACCTATCGCGAAGTACTGCACCAGAATTTGAAGGTGATGGACTCCACCGCCATCTCGCTGTGCATGGACAATGGCATGCCCATCGTGGTGTTTAACATGAACCAGTCCGGGAACATTCGCCGCGCCGTTCTTGGCGAGCGCGTCGGCTCCACGGTCACCCCGGCGTAAAGCCCATGTAGTGGCCGGACTTCAGACCGGCCAGATAGCTTGGGTCGCTCCGCGGGTCAAAGGCGAAGGCGGTGCGCAACCACTTTCTCCTTCACCACCGGCCGCCCGCGTTGAATTTCCGTGGCCAAATGCCGCATTATGTTTGTTGCTTTCAAGGGGAGCCGGACGACACGCGGTAAGCGTCGCCCCGGCCATGAGCAAAACGCAGTCCGAAACCCGGTTCCTGTTATCTGCTAGCTGCTATCCGTTATCCGCTTTCAGATTACTGATCTCTGATCACTGATTACTTTTCACCAAGGACGGAACGATGACCACTCTGGACAATACCAAGGCCGCGATCGCCGCCGCCAAAACCCGCATGGAAAAGGCCGTCGAGGATTTCCGCAAGGAACTTTCGAGCATCCGCACCGGCCGCGCCAGCGCCGCGATTCTCGATCAAGTGCGCGTGGACTATCACGGAACGCCGATGCCGGTGAATCAGTTGGGTAGCGTCACCATTCCCGATCCCGGCACGCTGATGATTTCGCCGTGGGATCCCAGCGCCGTCGCGCTGATTGATAAAGCAATTCGCGCCTCCGACCTCGGCCTGAATCCCAGCACTGATGGCAAGGTTGTTCGCGTCCCGATTCCTTCCCCCACCGGCGAGCGCCGCAAGGAACTGGTGAAGCAGATCCACAAGGCGCTGGAAAATCACCGCACCGCTGTGCGCAACATCCGCCGCGATATCAAGGAAGCGATTGATAAGCTGGAAAAAGACAAGAAAATCAGCCAGGACGAACAGAAGCGCTCGCTCGACGAACTCGAAAAACTTTCCCACTCCGAAACCAAGAAAATCGAAGACCTCTCGGCCGCCAAAGAAAAAGAAGTAATGGACATCTAAAGGGCCGTTCGGCGTATGGGCGGCTGCTCGCCCTGCGCGAAGCCTAAGGGTATGCTGCCTTCCCCTGCATGTTGCGCACGCCTGTTGGCGCCATCTTGTAGGGCCCGCCTGTTCACCCTGAGCTTGGCGAAGGGCCGAGGCGGGCCGTTTTGCATTTAGGGGTTGAAATTCAGGGTCGGCCCTGACTCATCCTGCCCGTCAAAATCTCTCCGCGTGCTCTGCGGCCCTCTGCTACCTCTGCGGTGAACTCTTTTCTTTCGGAGTCTCAGCCGCCGGAAACAACGTAATCACCTGCGCCTGATCCAACTGCACGGCCCTCACAAACGCATTGTAATCCGCGGCCCGGTCTTGAGGAATCTCGCGTAGCAGGAAGTGAATGTGCCGCGAAGCCGCCAAAGTGTTCAATTGCCCGTCATATTTCGAAACGTATGTCGCGTAATCCTGCTCCACGCTTGTTCCCGGCGGCGTCTGCACGGTCGTTCCCTTCGGCAATTGCAGCCTCAGATGAGTCTCCACATCCAGCGGTGTTCCAAGTTCAATTCTTCCAGCCGCCTTCCCCGCCGTATCCGGCAGCGCAATTTGTGGTAGTAGAGCCGGGATCCGCACGGGTTTCTTCGTCCAGTCCACAAATTTCGGCTGCGCAATCTCATACTCCACTGTGAACGGCTCAATCGTCTCCATTGGATCCGACGCTTTCACACTCTCAATATGACCCCGGAATCCGTCCGCCAACGCCAACATTCCCCCCACCTCGTTCCACCGCTCCTTCGGCGACTGATGAAATGCCTCGCGGAGCAACAATTCATTGTCGCCTCTCAACACATATTTTACGTGGGCAGACAGGTTGCCTTCATGAGTCATGGCAGCCTCGACAAAAACTTTCTGCTCCGCGGGAAACGGCATGGAATTGGGGACAGATCTCCACCAACTTTCTGACGTGAAGCTAGAGCGAACTCCGGTTATTTTCGGAGAGGCCGAACGAGGAAGTATTACTAAGGCGACTTTCCCGCGGAGTTCCGCCGGGACAACACCAAACGGAGCTACCTCCAGGCCAGGATCAAGGAAAATAGACGGAGTGAGTTCGCAATCGCAAGCAAATGCATGGTCGAGACGGCTCGGAATCACCGGCCAATCAATCACAGATCCTGTCTTTTCAGTCCCAGTGGGCGCAAGCGCGGCCGAGAGTTCTATATGAGCGGCATGCGCGAGAGCCACAAGCAAAATCGCCTTGTCGATTGGAGTGCCATATTTGGAGTTGAGCGTGTCCCCAGGCGCTCGAATGGCAAACCAAGTCGCCCCCAAAGGAATATCTACGGTTAGTATTTGAGTTGCCACAAATTCATAAAGTTTGCGTAGCTTCTCGGTAGCGGCCGAAGTGGCGCCGATTAGCTCCTGAGATTTCTGGGAGATCCCAGGCGCTTCAGTTCCTCTCGGCTTCATCCAATCCTCGAAAAGAGCGGCGGAAAAATTGCCCCATGTGGCGAAGGTGGAGAGTTCCACGTCGGAACTGAGAACATCACCGCTCTGCGTCAACTTCTGGCCTGTTTCAGGAGGAAGGTTTACGGCCTTCCACTGGAAGACGGTGTAACCAACTCGACTTTCTCCGCGACTTTCGATGACTGGTTGAGGAATGTTTTTCGAAAAATTCAAACTTAGAGCTTTCGATTTGTATCCTGGATCCTGAACTGCGTGGATTTCTGCAATGGGTGGTTCATTTGGTCTTTGTGCGCCATCCGCCTTCTGCACGCGAGTGGCAGGCAATTCGAGCTCGTAAATTTCCGATTGCACCTGCCCCGAGCGGTCAAACGTATGCTCCAGCCAGAAATCTGGCGCCAGCGGCGGCTTGATCGTGGTGGTGATCACGCGATACTCCAGCGTGTCTCCCTCTTGCAGCCCGAGGATGCGGACCGCCTTCACGCGCAAATCCTGGTAGGCCGGAAACTTTTCGACGGCGGGATTGACTACGTCAGTGATGGCGCTGGGCAAAATTTCGCTGGTGCCGCCATTGGCGTGGCTGATTTTCACCAGGGGAATCTCTACCGTTTGGAACGCGCGATCGTATTCAAATCCCACGCGCGAAAACTGGCGCGCCCCGGCCAGATCGTTGATCTTGACGATGGTGTGCACGTCTTTGCGCGAGTCCCCGTTCGCTTCGAAGCGCACATGCGTTTCCAGCAGCGCAATCTGAAAGGGAGGCGCGGTTTTCTCTTCGGCCTTCGCCGCTTCCTTTTTTGCTGGAGCGGGTTCTGCAGGCTTCGCGGCAGGCTCTTGCGCCCAAGCTGCCGCCGCGGCCAGCAAGCCCCACCACAAACAAATGTTTCGCAAACTCTGAAGTCGGAAACTCACGTTGAAAGTGTAGGAGTCCCCGCCCCGACCGTAAAGCCACCTCTCGCCCAACGTTTCAACCCAAGCACTCCACCCAGATGCGGCCGGCGATATCCTTGGAGCGGCGGCTTTCCGAAGCGGGCGCCTTTCTGTCCCCTGGGCTGGCAGAACTTCCGAGCGCCCACACCCTTCCCCAAATTTCCCCGTCTAATCCCATGCTAGAGTGATTCTTCACCTAAACATTGAAACTTTCTGGAGATCGACCGAATGACCTTTCGCCAATCCTTCCTCGCCATCACACTCCTCGCCGCCGTCCCCACCTTCGCGGCCCCTCCACAAACGCCCACCGCCGCCGATTCCACCAAATCCGCGCTCATACAAATCGCCGGGCACGCCACCATGGACTCCCCCGCGTTCGAATACCTCACCGAAATCAGCGACAACATCGGTTCGCGCGTCACCGGAACTCCTGAAGCGCAAAGGGCAATTGACTGGAGTCTGGAGCACATGAAGTCCATCGGCCTGCAGAACGTGCGCGCCGAAAAATGGAATCTGTGGAAGGGCTGGACACGCGGAAGCGCCCAGGCCGAAATGCTCGCGCCGCTGCGTCGCCAGTTGGCCATCTCCGCAATGGGCTGGACCGGCTCCACGCCCGCAGTTGGCGTAGATGCCGAGGTAGCCGCCGCCAACCTGTTCGATCTCGAAAACGAAATGAAAAACGCCTCCAGATTCCGCGGCAAAATCGTCTACATCGTTGCGGAGGGCAAGCCAAAGCAGAATTTCTGGAGCCTTTTCGGCGAATATCCCGAGTTTCTCAAGCGACTGCATCAGGCCGGCGCAGTGGCCGTAATCGGCGGCGATTTCGGCTTCAAGCCCGAGGGGATGCACCTGACGCATACCGGGATCCTCGGTTTCGACGTTGCCATCGAAATTCCTGTCGTTTCCATGGACCGCGAGGACGAAAGCCAGATCGAGCGGTATCTAGCCCAGCGTAAAACCGTTCGCCTGCATTTCAATATTCAGAATCAATTCACCAGTGGGCCAGTCGAAAGCGCCAACGTGGTCGGTGAAATTGTTGGCCGCGAACATCCGGAACAGATCGTGGTGGTCAGCGGGCATCTGGATTCCTGGGACCTCAGCGAAGGCACCACCGACAATGGCGTGGGCGTAGCCGCGGTCCTCGCCGCCGCAGATGCCATCGTCAAAAGCGGCGCGCGTCCTCGGGCAACGCTGCGTTTCGTGCTGTGGACCGGGGAAGAGCAGGGCCTGGATGGTTCGCGTGCGTACATCAAACAGCACGCCTCCGAAATGAAGAATCACATCGCCGCACTGGTTCTCGACAATGGCCAGGGCCCCATCAAGGAATTTCAACTCGGCGGCCGATCCGATCTCATGCAATCGTTTGAGGCGTTTGCCGATTCGCTGGAAAATCTCCGCGAGATTAAAGTCACCACGGAATTGGAACTTGAGTCCGACACGGCGCCTTTTATTCTTGCCGGACTGCCGGGGATCAATCTGAATCAGGATTCACCGGAATATAAATTTACGCACCACTCCGAAGCGGATGCACTCGAAGCTGTGAAGCCAGATGTCCTGACGCAAGACGCCACAGTGATGGCCCTGACTGCATTCTGGATTGCCGATCGCCCGGAGCGATTCGCTTCTCCCTGGCCCCCGGAGAAGACGGCAGCCATGCTCAGGGAAACCGGGAATTTTGAAAAAGTCACCGCCTTTGGCCTGTGGACCTTCGGCGAAATGGGCCAAAATCCCGGATCAAACGATAAGTAACCTATTTTCAACCCCTTGCAATTTTTCAGCGCCGGAGTTACTCAGTCGTAACCAAGACTAAGCTAAAGCCTGTGTTGTCAGTAACGTACCACGGTGGAACCGCATCCTATGGCAAGCATCATGCCAATCGCCACTTTTCCACAAAGTTTTCCACCGGCATGTTGCTAATCCGATTTGACAGATTCTTTTTGCTTCTCTATACTTACGGTTTGTTCAGGGGTATTTTCCCCGAGCAGCAGCGGCCATCTGTCAGGGAATCTTTTCAGATGGTTGGTGGATGGGAATTCTTCGGTCCCGGAACAGGTACGACGGAATGGGACAGAAGAGCGGCCGGAATGGGGCGCCAGCCCCGAAAAGCCGAGTGAGCCTCTCCGATTCGAAACCAGGAGCGTAGTTCTCCCTCTTGGAGTGCGTGCGGAGTTTCTTGCTGGTCCTCCGGATTCGCAGTTCACCTTTGAGCCTGTAGGTGTGCTCTCGCGTTTTTCTATGCGCGCCATGCGAGAGCGCTGGCAATTTGTCTGCGCGTGCGTGGAAGTTATCGGTCGTAAGTTTTAAGTTACGTAAAGCCGTTGAAACTTAAAGCTTATCGCCGGGAACTCAGTACTTCTGAAACGAGGAACGACTGTGCCGACGTTTTCGCAACTTGTCCGGATGGGTAGGGAAGGCATCATCTCGAAGACCAAGTCTCCGGCGCTGATGGGCTGCCCGGAAAAGCGCGGCGTGTGCATTCGCGTGTACACCCAGACGCCAAAGAAACCGAACTCCGCGCTGCGTAAGGTGGCGCGTGTCCGCCTGACCAACTCGGTGGAAGTGACGACGTATATCCCCGGCATCGGCCACAACCTGCAGGAGCACTCGATCGTGCTCGTGCGCGGCGGCCGTGTGAAGGACCTCCCGGGTGTTCGCTACCACATCGTGCGCGGCACGCTGGACGCCGCCGGAGTGGAAAATCGCAAGCAGGGCCGTTCGAAGTACGGCGCAAAGCGCCCGAAGGCTGGCGCCGCCGCGAAATAAGCATTTGTAGTGGCCGGACTTTAGACCGGCCTGCAGTGGATTGAGAACTTCTTAGGAGCATGAAACGCAATGCCTCGTAAAGGACTAGTCAGCCGGCGCGCGCAAGCCACCGACCCGGTTTATGGTGAAACGATCGTCGAGAAGTTTATCTGCTCGATGATGTGGGAAGGCAAGAAGAGCACCGCGCAGCGTGTGTTTTATGGCGCGATGGATCAGATCGCCAAGAAGACCAACGACGACGCGCTGAAGGTTTTCAAGAAGGCCATCGAAAACCTGAAGCCGCTGGTCGAGGTCAAGACGCGGCGTGTTGGCGGCGCCAACTATCAGGTGCCGGTGGAAGTGAACGCGTTCCGGCGCCAGTCGCTGGCCATTCGCTGGCTGCTGCAATATTCGCGCGAGCGCGCGGGCAAGACCATGGTGGACAAGCTTGCCGATGAGCTGATCGACGCGTCGAATTCCCGCGGCGGAGCCATCAAGAAGAAGGAAGACGTTCACCGCATGGCCGAAGCCAACAAGGCGTTCGCCCACTATCGCTGGTAAGTTTTTGTAGCGGCCGCCTTCCGAGGCGGGCGCTTTTCGCCGGGTGTAGTGGCCGACCTTCAAGTCGGCCCAGTTTCCGGGAAGTAAAGGCGGCCGTAAGCCGCCGGTCGCACGAAAAGATTGGTGAATAATCGTGAGTGAAGTAGCAACAAAGGCAGGGGAGAAAAGGGCCGTTCAAGGGACTATGACTCGCGCGTTCAAACTCGAAGACACCCGCAACATCGGGATCATGGCGCACATCGACGCCGGCAAGACCACGTCGACCGAGCGCATCCTGTTCTATACCGGTGTCACTTACAAGATTGGTTCGGTGGATGAAGGCACGGCCACCATGGACTGGATGGAGCAGGAGCGCGAGCGCGGCATTACGATCACCAGCGCCGCCACCACCGCCAGCTGGACCCGCTACGACAAGAAATATCGCGTCAACATCATTGACACTCCGGGCCACGTGGACTTCACCGTGGAAGTGGAGCGTTCGTTGCGCGTGCTCGACGGCGCGGTCTGCGTATTCGACTCCGTTGCCGGCGTGCAGCCGCAATCGGAAACCGTGTGGCGCCAGGCCGACAAGTATCGCGTGCCGCGCATCTGCTTCGTCAACAAGATGGACCGCATGGGCGCGGATTTCGATCACGTGATTCGCACCATTCGCCAACGCCTGGGCGCGCATCCCGTGCCGCTGCAGTTTCCGCTGGGCCGCGAAGATAATTTCATCGGCATCATTGATTTCATCGAACAAAAAGTGATCGTGTGGCTGGAAGAAACTCTCGGTGCCAAATTCGAGATTTTCGAAGTGGAAAAGCTTTGGGACAAGGCGTTCGTGGATTCGCGTCCCGACGTTGCCGCCGCTCTGAAGGGCTCGGCCATCGACAAGGCTTTCTACGACGAGCATCGCGGAAAAATGGTCGAATACATCGCCGAGCATGATGACTCCGTGCTGGACAAGTACCTCACCGAGGGCACGCTGAGCATCGAGGAAATGCGCCAGTCCGTGCGCAAATCCACGCTGGCACTGAAAATTGTTCCGGTTCTCGCCGGCTCCGCGTTCAAGAACAAGGGCATTCAGCCGCTGCTTGACGCCGTGATCGACTACCTGCCTTCGCCTGTGGATGTTCCCCCGGTGGAAGGCATCAATCCGGACGACGACGAAACGATTCTTCGCCGTGCCGCCGACGATCAGCCATTTTCCGCGCTGGCGTTCAAAATTATGTCCGACCCGTTCGTCGGCCACGTTACCTACATCCGGGTGTACTCCGGCGTGCTCAAGTCCGGAAGCTACGTGATGAACGCCGCCAAGGGCACGCGCGAACGCATCAGCCGCTTGCTGCAGATGCATGCCAACAAGCGCGAAGAAATCGAAGAAGTTTATGCCGGCGACATTTGCGCCTGCGTCGGACTGAAGAACGTCAACACCGGCGACACCCTTTGCGATGAAAACAAGCAGATCATTCTGGAATCGATTGAATTCCCGACTCCGGTGATCTCCGTCGCCATCGAGCCCAAGACCAAGGCCGATCAAGACAAGCTCGGCGTGGCCTTGCAGCGCCTGGCACAGGAAGATCCTACTTTCCGCGTTTCCACCGAACCCGATACCGGCCAAACGCTGATTTCGGGCATGGGCGAATTGCATCTGGAAATCATCGTGGACCGCATGCTGCGCGAATATAGCGTGCAGGCCAATGTCGGCCGCCCACAGGTTGCCTATCGCGAAACGATTCGCAAGAAGGCGCTCGCCGAAGGCAAATACATCAAGCAGACCGGCGGCAAGGGGCAATACGGTCATTGCAAAATCGAATTGCACCCGCTGCCCAGCTCCGATCATGAAAACATGAAGGAGCTTTCGAGCGACGATATCGACGAGCTCGCCAAGGGCATTACCGGCGGCACGCCTGGCAAGTGGAAGTTCGACAAGGAACACCGCTTCCTGTTTATCGACAAGGTTATCGGCGGCGCGATCCCGCGCGAATTTATTCCTCCGATCGAGGCGGGCATTCGCGAAGCGCTCGACAACGGCATTCTGGCCGGATTCACCATGGTGGATGTTGCGGTGGTCCTGGTCGACGGCAGCTACCACGACGTGGACTCGAACGAAATGGCGTTCAAAATCGCAGGGTCCATGGCGTTCAAGGAAGCTTGCGCGCGCGCCAAGGCTGTTCTGCTGGAACCCATCATGAAAGTGGAAGTGGTGGTTCCCGAGGAATATATGCCGCCTGTTTTCGGCGACTTGAATGCGCGGCGTTCCGCGATTCAGGGCACGGAAAGCCGCGCCGGCAGCAACGTGATTCGCGTGGAGGTTCCGCTGGCGCAGATGTTTGGTTACGCCACGGACCTTCGCAGCCGTACCCAGGGCCGCGCCACCTTCACCATGCACTTTTCGCACTACGCGGAAGTGCCGGCGATGCTGGCCGAGGACATCGTCAAGAAAGCCCGCGGCGAGAAGTAACGTAACGGCAGGCTTTAGCCTGCCAAGGATTTTGTTGTAGCCGGAATTTAGACCGGCAAGTAACAAGGAGATAGCAGCAAACAGATAACAGATATCAGGAACCGGATGCCGGTTGAAGTTGGTTCCTGCTCGCTGCTCGCTGTTAACTGCTCTCCCGAAACGATTTGCGAAATTTAGTTTGAGGATTCTTCTCGAAGGAGCAGAAGCACCAATGGCCAAAGAGAAATTTGAGCGCACTAAACCGCACGTGAACATCGGAACGATCGGGCACATCGACCATGGCAAGACCACGTTGACCGCGGCCATCACCAAAGTGCTCAGCAAGCACAATCCGAAAGTCGCTTTCCGCGCGTTCGATTCGATTGACAACGCGCCGGAAGAGCGCGAGCGCGGCATCACCATCGCGGTTTCGCACGTTGAATACGAAACCCCGAACCGCCACTACGCGCACATGGACTGCCCGGGCCACGCCGACTACATCAAGAACATGATCACCGGCGCGGCGCAGATGGATGGCGCGATTCTAGTCGTTGCCGCCACCGACGGCCCCATGCCGCAAACCCGCGAGCACATTCTGTTGGCTCGCCAGGTTGGGGTGCCGGCGATCGTCGTGTTCCTGAACAAGTGCGACATGGTGGAAGACGCCGAGTTGCTGGAACTTGTGGAACTCGAAGTCCGCGAATTGCTGAAGACTTATCAATTCCCCGGCGACACGATCGCCGTGGTGCGTGGTTCGGCGCTGCAAGCGCTGAACGGCGACGCCACCTGGGAAAAGAAAATCGACGAACTGATGGCCGCGGTGGATGCCAACATTCCCCTGCCGGTCCGCGACGTGGATAAACCGTTCGCCATGCCGATCGAAGATATTTTCTCGATCTCCGGACGCGGCACGGTGGTTACCGGCCGTGTGGAACGCGGCAAGGTCAAGGTCAGCGAAGAAGTGGAAATCGTCGGCTTCCGCGAAACGCAAAAAAAGGTTGTTACCGGCATCGAAATGTTCAAGAAGTTGCTGGATGAGGGCCTGGCCGGAGACAACGTTGGATTGCTGCTGCGCGGCACGGAAAAAGAAGACGTGGAACGCGGGCAGGTGATCTGCAAGCCGGGTTCGATCACGCCGCACACGAAGTTCAAGGCCGAAGCGTACGTGCTGACGAAGGAAGAGGGAGGGCGCCACACGCCGTTTTTCTCCGGATACCGTCCGCAGTTTTATTTCCGCACCACGGACGTGACCGGCGACATGAAGCTGCCGGCCGGAGTCGAGATGGTGATGCCGGGCGACAACGTGAGCTGTGAAGTCACGCTGATCACCCCGGTCGCTCTCGAAAAGGGCTTGCGCTTCGCGATTCGCGAAGGCGGCCACACCGTTGGCGCCGGAGCCGTGACGGAGATCATCGAGTAATCCTATGAGACAAGGTGACAAAATTCGCATCCGCCTCAAGGCTTACGATCACCGCATTCTGGACCAGTCCACGCGTGAAATTGTGGAAACCGCGAAGCGTACCGGCGCCGATGTTGCCGGTCCGATTCCTCTGCCCACCACGATCAATCGCTGGACGGTGCTGCGTTCGCCTCACGTGGACAAGAAGTCGCGCGAGCAGTTTGAAATGCGTACGCACAAGCGGCTGATCGACATTCTGGAGCCCACACCGGATACGGTGGACGCGCTGATGAAGCTCGACCTGCCTCCCGGAGTGGACGTGGAAATCAAGGCCTTCGGGCACGCGGGAAAGTGACGACCCGATAAGGGCCGTCATCCTGAGGAGTCTGCGACGAAGGATCTCAGGGTGATGTAGTGGCCGGACTTTAGACCGGCCAGGGGAAAGAGATAGCAGCAAGCAGATAACAGAGAAAAGGAAACAAGACTAGTTCGTTAGCAAGATTTGGTTCCTGATCGCTGTTCGCTGCTATCTGCTAGCTCGTACTAAGCGGCAAGAATTTAGAACTACGCAGCCAATATCCGCCACCGGCGGACACGCTGCTAAGAGAGAGAAAAAGAACATGGCAGTCGACGGCATTATCGGAATCAAGCTGGGCATGACGCAAATCTTCGCCGAAGACGGCAACCTGGTCGGTTGCACGGTCCTTCAGGCGGGTCCCTGCGTTGTCGTCCAGCGGCGCACCAAGGAAAAAGACGGCTACGACGCCGCGCAACTCGGCTTGGTGGAGTTCGTCAAGCCGCAGCGCGTCAATAAGGCGATGACCGGCCACTTCAAGAAGGCCAACGTGGCTCCGGTGAAGATCATGAAGGAAGTCCGCCTGGCGGAATCGAAAGATGACACCAAGGTTGGCGACCGCGTGCTGGTGGAAAACTTCAAGACCGGCGAATTGGTGGATGTCACCGGCGTCAGCAAGGGCCGGGGATTCGCGGGCGGCGTGAAGCGCTGGCACTATGCGGGCGGCGACGCGACGCACGGTTCGATGTTCCATCGCGCGCCTGGCGGCATCGGCGGCAGTTCGTTTCCGTCGCGTGTCTGGAAGAACCAGCATTTTCCGGGTCACATGGGCAACGCGCAAGTGACCGCGAAGAATTTGAAAGTCATCAAGGTGGATACCGACGAGAACCTGCTGCTGGTTCGCGGTTCGGTTCCCGGGCCCAGCGGACTTTACATCTTCATCCGCAAAGCCCGCAAAGCAAAGAAAGCAGCCAAGTAATATTTTGTAGCGCCCGCCTTCCGAGGCGGGCCGTTTCAAGAGCAGGCAGAGTTTAAGAAGGACGAGAGAAAAAGATATGCCAGTCGTAGACGTAGTCAATCTAGACGGAAAGAAAGTCGGCCAGGTCGATCTGGCGGACACGGTCTTTGCCGCCGAGGTGAACAAGCACCTCTTGCACGAAGCTTCCCGCTGGTACCTCAACGGGTTGCGCCGCGGCACGCACAAGACCAAGGAAAAGAGCGAAGTCAGCGGCGCTGGCCGCAAGCTCTGGCGGCAAAAAGGCACCGGACGCGCGCGTGTCGGTTCGATTCGGTCGCCTCTGTGGCGCCATGGCGGCACGGTGCACGGACCCCGTCCGCGCAGCTATGCCTATGCGCTGCCGAAGAAGATGCTGCTGGGCGCGCTGCGCTCGGCTCTCTCCGCGAAGCTTGCGGAGCAGAAGCTGACCATCATTGACGCCTGGACGCTGGAAACGCACAAGACCAAGGCGCTGCGCACGGCGCTTGGCAAATTGAACTCCGAATCCACCGCGCTGCTGGTGGCTTATGGCGACAACAAGAATCTGGAGCTCGCCAGCCGCAATCTGCAAGGCGTGAAGCTCTCCGCCACCAACGTTCTGCAGCCTTACGACGTGCTGCGCCACGACCGGCTGTTCCTCTCGAAGGACGCCGTCGCTCGCCTGGTTCGCTCGCTCGACCCGGAGCATGCCTCCGTGGCCACGCCCGATGTGGAAGCCATTGCACCGGCCGCCGCGCCCAAGAAAGAAGCGGCGCCGAAAGCCGCCGCGAAGCCCGCGGCAAAGAAACCCGCTGCGGCGAAAAAGCCCGCGGCGAAGAAGGGGAAGGAGTAAGCCATGCCCGCTCCTCACTATCAGATTATCCGGCGCCCGATCATCACTGAAAAGGGACTCGGCGTGAAGGAACTGCAGCACACGGTCGTCTTTGAAGTTTCCGCCGCGGCCACCAAGACGGAAATCAAGGAAGCCGTGCAGCAGATCTTCAAGGTGAAAGTAGAGGCGGTGCGCACCGCCAATTACCACGGCAAGATGCGCCGCCGCGGCCAGAACGAAGGCTACCGGCGCGACTGGAAAAAGGCCTACGTGAAACTCGCCGAAGGCGAAAAGATGATCGAGTACGCGGAGAATTTGTAAACAACGATTTTTGAATGGTCCGCCGGGTTGGCGGGAGATTTAGAAGGTAGAGGCAGAGATGGGACTCAAGAGCTTTAATCCATATACGGCGTCGCGGCGGTTCATGACCGTGCTCGACAAGAGCCACATCACCAAAGACACGCCGGAGAAGAATTTGCTCGAGCCGAAGAAGCGCTCGGGCGGACGCAACAACCAGGGCGAAGTTGTCGTCTGGCATCGCGGCGGCGGCCACAAGAAGCAGTACCGTGTGGTCGATTTCCGGCGCGATAAAGACGGCATCCCCGCCAAGGTCGCTTCCATTGAATACGACCCGAACCGCAGCGCCAACATCGCCCTGCTGCACTATGCGGATGGCGACAAGCGCTACATCCTCCACCCCGTGGGGCTGGAAGTTGGCGCCACGGTGTCGACCGGCGAAGCCGCGGACATTCTTCCGGGGAACTCCCTGAAGATCCGCAACATTCCTCCGGGCACGATGGTGCACAACCTTGAGCTTTATCCCGGACGTGGCGGCCAGGCTGTTCGCACCGCCGGCGCCTCCGCGCAACTTCTCAGCAAGGAAGGCGATCTCGCGCTGGTGAAAATGCCTTCTGGCGAAGTTCGCAAGTTTTCGATTGATTGCCGCGCCACGGTTGGCCAGGTGGGCAACGTGGACCACGAGAATCAGACCTACGGCAAGGCCGGACGCACGCGCTGGAAGGGCATACGTCCCACGGTTCGCGGCGTAGCCATGAACCCGGTGGATCACCCGCACGGTGGTGGTGAAGGCCGAGTGAAGGGCAATCACCCGCAAACGCCTTGGGCTTTCCCGACATTGGGCAAGAAGACTCGCGGCAACAAGCGCACGGATCGCATGATCGTGCAGCGCCGCAAGTAAGCAGGTTTTTGTAGTGGCCGGTCTTTAGACCGGCAACGAGACAAAGTTTAAGTTTTCAGCCGTAAGTCCTAAGTTCCGGGAGCCGTACTTCGAACTTGGAACCAAAACTGAAAACTTTCTGGACTGGGCGCGATCCTGAACGAGAGCGTCCAAGGTAAGCAAGCAGCAAACGCAGTTCCTGGCTGGCGCTGGCAGGGTCGGCCGGGGAGAGCGGAACAATGCGAGCGACACGGACAAACCGCAATGCAGGGCGCCGGGCACGGCCTGTAAAGCGAGCAGTGAAACGTCTGGCGGCGAAATCGGCTGCCAAGCCTGCCCTGGCGGGAAAGCCCGCGGCGAAAGTGGTCGTACCTCTCGAGCCGGTGCTCTACAAGTTGTGCAAGCCGGGCTGGGCGGTGATCGTGGATCGGACACCGAATGCACTGGGCACGCGTTTTGTTTGCCCGTTCTGTCCGAGGTCGCATCGGGTACCTGGTCCGGTGCGTGGGTTCAAGAAGATGCGGCACGCCCAATGGGGCCGTTTGCGCCGCGTGGAGGAATAAAGCAGTTATGGGACGCTCAACAAAAAAGGGGCCGTTTGTGGATGGCCACCTGCGCGACAAAGTGGAAGCACTGAACACGCGCAATGAAAAGAAAGTGGTGAAGACCTGGTCGCGGCGCTCAACGATCGTGCCGGACATGATTGGTCACACCATCGCCGTGCACAACGGCAGAAAATTTATTCCCGTGTATGTGACCGAACAGATGATCGGCCACAAGCTCGGCGAGTTCGCACCCACGCGTTCTTTCAAGGGCCACGCCGTTAAAGCGGCTCTGGAGAAGGCGGCCGGTGCGGCACCTGCAGGAGGCGGCGCGCCAGCGGCATCCGCGGCGCCCAAGGCATAATTTATGGCGGAACTACAAACACTTGCTCCCGGAACGATTGAAGCCCACGCGCTGGCGCGCCACGTACGCATGTCGCCGCAAAAGGCTCGCCTGGTCATTGACCTGATCCGCGGCCAGAAGGCTCAGGACGCGCTGCAGTCGCTGCGGTACACACCGAAGCGCGCCGCGAAGCACATCGAGAAGGTGTTGCGCAGCGCGATTGCCAACGCCGAACGCAAGGCCGACGATTCCGGTTCGCCGCTCGATGTGGACCAGCTGTATGTCCACAAGGCGTTCGTCAACGAAGGCTCCCGCTGGAAGCGCCTGCGTCCCGCGCCGATGGGCCGCGCATTCCGCTACCAGAAGCGCACCGCGCACATTTTTGTGGGCGTTGCCGAGCACCATGTGGCCGCCGCGGAACGCGTGGCCGCCAACGTCGCCGAAGCCGAAGCCCAGAAGGGCGTTCGGGGCACCGCGCGCCGCGTTCGCAAGGCTTTAACCGGGAAGCAAGCCCCGGGCAAGAAGGGAAAGAAGTAATGGGACAAAAAACACACCCGTACGGTTTTCGCCTCGGCTACAACAAGCCCTGGAAGTCGCGCTGGTATGCCGACCGCGAGTACGCGGATCTGCTCCACGAAGACGTGAAGCTCCGCAAGGAGCTCAAGAACCGGCTGAAGAGCGCCGGCGTCAGCTCCATTGATATCGAGCGCGCCGCCAACAAGCTGGTGGTGCGCATCGCCACCGCCCGCCCCGGCATCATCATCGGCCGCAAGGGCGCGGAAATCGACAAGCTGAAGCAGGAAGTTTCCAAGCGCACCAAGCGTGAAGTGCACATTGATATTCAGGAAGTGCACCGTCCGGAACTGGACGCGACGCTGGTGGCCGAATCCATCGCGCTGCAACTGGAAAAGCGCGTGGCGTTCCGCCGCGCGATGCGCAAGGCCGTGGACTCCGCTCTGCGCTTCGGCTGCAAGGGCATCAAGGTTCGCGTGGCCGGGCGTTTGAACGGCGCGGAAATCGCGCGTAAGGAATGGTATTTGCAGGGGCGTTTGCCGTTGCAGACGCTGCGCGCGGACATCGATTTTGGCACCGCCGAGGCGCACACCACGTATGGCGTCATTGGCGTGAAGTGCTGGATCTATCAAGGCGAAAACGTCCCCAAGCGCAATACGCGCACGGATGACAAGCCCAACGCGGTAGCCGCGGCGTAAGGAAGAGAAGAGCTTTCAGTAATACGTTTTTGAAATTCAGGATTTAAGGGAAACGAGAATACCGATGTTGATGCCGAAGAAGGTCAAGTACAGAAAGCAACAGCGCGGCCGGCGCAGGGGCAAGGCCTGGCGCGGCTCGAGTTTGTCATTTGGCGAATACGGGCTGAAGGCCATGGAAGTGGCGTGGATCACCGACCGCCAGATTGAAGCTTCGCGCGTGGCGATTACTCGGTTTATCAAGCGCGGCGGCAAGTTGTGGATCCGCATTTTCCCGGACAAGCCGTACACCAAAAAGCCGGCGGAAACCCGCATGGGCAAGGGCAAAGGCGCTCCGGAAAAGTGGGTCGCGGTGGTGAAGCCGGGACGCATCATGTTTGAAATGGCGGGCGTTGACGAAACCACGGCGCGTGAAGCGCTGGGACTTGCGGCTCACAAGCTGCCGATCCCCACGAAATTCGTTTCCCGCACGGGAGGGCTCTAAATCATGGCGCGGCGCATCGAGAAGTTCCGCGAGGATGGCACCACGGAATTGCAGGCGCGGGAGAAGGATCTCGCCGAACTGATTTTCCGCCTGCGTTTTCAGTTGAGCACGGGCCAGGCCGAGGCGCTCAAGCGTCTCCGCGAAGCCAGAAAAGATTTAGCGCGCGTGAAGACGCTGCTCCGCGCGCAGGAATTGACCGGCAAGGCAGCGCCGGCAAAGGCAGGTAAGGCGTAATGACACCGGAAACACACAACGCACCAACAGCGGCGAATACCACGCGCGGCGAGAAGACGGAACTCGTCGGCAAGGTAACCAGCGCCAAGATGGAAAAGACGATTGTGGTCGAAGTGCAGCGGCTGGTGCAGCACCCGAAATACCGTCGCGTCGTCCGCATCTCCAAGAAATTTTACGCGCACGACGAAAAGCGCGAAGCCAAGCAGGGAGACACCGTTCGCATCGTGTCCGCCCGGCCGCTTTCGCGGCTGAAGCGCTGGCGCCTGAAAGAAGTGCTGACGCAAAAAGCGTCGGCCAAGAAGTAAGGACAGGGGAGCCGAATCATGATTCAAATGCGAACCTGGCTGACGGTAGCCGACAATTCCGGAGCGCGCAAGCTGATGTGCATCATGCCCATCGGCGGCGATGCCGGCCTGAAAGCGGGGCTTGGCGATATCGTCACCGCTTCGGTGAAGGAAGCGACGCCGGAAAGCCCGATCAAGGAAGGCAAAGTTGTGAAGTGCGTGATTGTGCGCATGCGCAAGGAAGCGCGCCGCAAGGATGGCACCTACATCCGCTTCGACGATAACGCCGCGGTGCTCATCAACGATACCGGCGAGCCCGTTGGCACGCGCGTGTTTGGGCCTGTAGCCCGCGAACTGCGCGACAAGAAGTTCACCAAGATTGTTTCACTCGCACCGGAGGTCTGGTAAGTCATGGCAGGCGTACACGAACGCGCAAAGCGCTTCACCATCAGCGTCCGCAAGGGCGACAACGTCCGCGTTTTGGCGGGCCGCGATGCCGGCAAGAGCGGCCGCGTGCTTTCGATCAACCCGCGCAAGAATACCGTTGTCGTCGAGCACGCCAACATTATCAAGCGCCACACCCGCCCGAACCCGAACAAGAACATCAAGGGCGGCATTGTTGAAAAAGAAGGACCGATTCACGTATCCAACGTGCAGGTGGTTTGCGGCAATTGCGGCAAGCACACCCGCGTTGGGCACCAAACCCTGGCGGATGGATCGCGCACGCGCGTCTGCAAGCGCTGTGGCACCACGCTAGATAAGTAGTGGCGAAAAGGTTTTGTAGCGGCCGCCTTCCGAGGCGGGCGCAGTATGAAAAAGGAATGAAACGGCAATGATGAGTCGAATGCATGAGAAGTATCGGAAGGAAACGGTTCCCGCGCTGATGAAGCGCTTTGGGTGGAAGAATTCCATGGCCGTGCCGAAGGTTCAGAAGATCACGCTGAACATCGGCCTCGGCGAAGCCAGCCAGAACGCCAAGCTGCTGGACACGGCCGCCGTGGAACTCGGACAGATCACCGGCCAGAAGCCGGTCATCACCCGGGCGAAGAAGTCCATCGCGAATTTCAAAATTCGCAAGGGCATGCCCATCGGCTGCGCGGTCACCCTGCGCGGCGAGAAGATGTACGAATTTCTGGACCGCCTGTGCAACGTGGTGCTGCCCCGCGTGCGCGACTTCCGCGGATTGCCGGGCAACGCGTTCGATGGCCGCGGCAATTACACGCTGGGCCTGAAGGATCAGTTGGTGTTCCCGGAAATTGATTACACCCGCGTGGACAAGATTAAGGGTATGAACATCACCCTGACCACCTCCGCCCGGAACGACGAGGAAGGCCGCGAGCTGCTAAAGCGCCTGGGCTTCCCGTTGCGCGAAAAAGGAGTGGCACAATAAATGGCACGCACCGCGAAAATCGCCAAGACGCTGAAGAAACCCAAGTTTAAGGTGCGCGTGCGCAACCGCTGCCGTGTATGCGGCCGTGCCCGCGGATATATCCGCAAGTTCCAGATGTGCCGCATCTGTTTCCGCGGCATGGCGCTCAAGGGAGAAATTCCCGGCGTCGTGAAAGCAAGCTGGTAGGAGCGAAATAGAGAAACCATGCAGACCGATCCGATTGCCGACTTTTTGACCCGCCTGCGCAACGCCGCGGCGGCCAAGCACCAGCGCGTGGACGTGCCGGTCTCGAAGCTGAAGACCGAAATCGCCCGCATTCTCAAGGAAGAGGGCTACATCTCCACCTACAAAATGGTGGAGGAGAACAAGTCCCGCAAAACGTTGCGCATCTTCCTGAAATACACCCCGGACCGCCGCAGCGTGATCACCGGGATGAAGCGCATCTCGCGCCCCGGCCAGCGCAATTATCTCGGCTCGCGCGATATCCGCCCGGTTGTTGGCGGACTGGGCATCAGCATCCTGACCACGCCGAAGGGCGTGATGACCGGACGCTCCGCCCGCAAGTCCAACATCGGCGGCGAGATTCTCTGCGAAGTCTGGTAGCAGTTTTTGTAGCGGCCGCCCGCCGCAGGCGGACGGGCGCAGTTGGCAAGGCAGCAAAGATTTTGCAGTAAGGGTTTTGTAGTCCGTCTCGGCCTTAGCAGTAGGTTGTGGAGTACGTTGTCATCCTGAGGAGCGCGCAGTTTGCGCGACGAAGGATCTCAACTTAGCGGGTTAGCAAGTTTTGCCGTTGCGATCCTTCGCCCATCCTGACCGGATGGTCTCCGGAAAACAACGCGATAGAGATCAAGACAAGGAACTCAAGATGTCACGCATTGGTCGCAAACCGATTCCTGTACCGTCCGGCGTAAAGATCAGCCCCGTGGCCGGCGGCAAGGTGGAAGTACAAGGCCCGAAGGGCAAGCTCAGCGTGCTGGTGCCGGCGCAGATCAAGCTGGAGCAGAAAGACGGCGTGTTGAACGCGGTTCGCGAAAGCGAAGAACACCGCGCGCTGCACGGCCTGGCTCGCGCGTTGCTGGCGAACGCCGTGCATGGCGTCACCCAGGGATTCAAGAAGGAACTGGATATCGTCGGCGTCGGTTACCGCGCGGAATTGAAGGGCAAGCTGGTCGCGTTCGCGCTCGGCAAGTCGCATCCGATCGAGTTCCACATTCCCGAGGGCATTCAGATCTCCGTGGACAAGCAGACGCATCTGGTGGTCAGCGGCGCGGACAAGGCCCAGGTGGGACAAGTGGCGGCGGATCTGCGTTCCCTGCGGCCGCCCGATCCCTATAAGCAGAAGGGCATCCGCATCACCGGCGAACGCCTGAAGAAGAAAGCCGGCAAGGCCGGAGCCAAGGCAGGCGCGGCGTAGCACGAGTTTTGAGTGGATCATTTTAAGTTGTAAGTTTTTGGCAATCAGGTTCGCCGCAAAGTTTGGATGATGAATCAAGAAATCCTTACTGAGAACTGGCAACTGATGACCGAAAACTTTTAAGGGAGAAACAACGTGGCATCGGTAACAGTTCGCAAGTTGTCCAAGGACCAGCAGCGCCGCCGGGTGCACGATCGCGTGCGCATGCGCGTCACCGGCACGCCGGAGCGCCCGCGCCTGAACGTATATCGCTCCGTGGCGCACATCTACGCGCAGGTGATTGACGACCGCAGCGGCAAGACGCTGGTATCCGCCAGCTCGGTCGACAAGGAAACCAAAAAGGGTTTGAAGGGTGGCGGCAACATCGCTTCCGCAAAGTCGGTGGGCAAGATCATTGCCGACCGCGCCAAGGCGGTGGGGGTCACCCAGGTTGTGTTCGACCGCGGCGGGTACAAGTATCACGGCCGCGTCAAGGCGCTCGCAGATGCGGCGCGGGAAGCGGGGTTAAAGTTCTAAATGTCGAAACAAATTTTGCGGGATAGTTTGGCGGTTCGACGGCTTCTCGATGTCAATCTTTCGGAGTTGAAGGACGACGTCATTGCCATCAACCGCGTCACCAAGGTCGTCAAGGGCGGCAAGAACCTCAGTTTCTCCGCGCTTGTGGTAGTCGGCGACAATCACGGCCACGCAGGATTCGGCATGGGCAAGGCTCGCGAAGTGCCCATGGCCATCAAGAAGGGCATTGAGCAGGCCAAGAAAAACCTGATCAAGCTCAACATGAAGGGCACCACCATCCCTCACCAGGTCACCGGCTGGTATGGGTCGGCGCAGGTTCTGTTGAAGCCCGCTTCGGAAGGCACCGGCGTCATAGCCGGCGGCCCCGTTCGCAAGGTGATGCAGGTTGCGGGAATCACGAATGTGCTCACGAAGTCGCTGGGCACATCTAACCCGCACAACGTGGTGAAGGCCACTTTCGCGGCGCTGCTGAGCTTGAAGGATGCAGCCCATGTTGCGGAAACGCGCTCGAAGACCGTCGAGGAAATCAGCGGCAAGTCGCCACGCGGCGGCGAAAAAACCGAGAAGGCGGCAGGGGAATAAGCAATGGCAGCCGAGAAGAAGGGCGCGAAGAGCGCCGGTACAATTAAAGTGAAGTGGGTGGTGAGCTTCATCAGCTGCACCGACGACATGCGCCAGACGATTCGCGGCCTGGGGCTGCGGCGCCTGCATCAAGTGGTGGAGCGCGAAGACACGCCCGCGGTGCGCGGCATGCTGCATAAAGTGCGCCACCTTGTGGAAGTGGTGGAGTAAGCGATGGCTGATAAGAAGAAAAAGAAAGAACACAGCACGGTTTCTCTCTCGAACCTGGGCCCGGCCAAGGGCTCGCGGCACCGCAAGGTGCGCGTTGGCCGCGGTATCGGCTCGAAGCTCGGCAGGACCTCTGGCGCCGGCAACAAGGGCCAGAAGTCGCGCCGCGGCTATTCGCGCCGCCGTGGTTTTGAGGGCGGCCAGATGCCGTTGCATCGCCGCATTCCGAAGCGCGGCTTTCACAATCCGTTCGGCGTCACGTATTCCGTCGTCAACCTCGAGGAGCTCAACGTGTTCCCCGCGGGCGAAACGGTTACGCCGGACCTGCTCCGCGCGCACGGCTTCATCCGCCGCGCCACGGATCCCATTAAAGTTTTGGGCGATGGCGAGCTGAAGACCAAGCTCACCATTCACGCCCATGCATTCAGCGCCACCGCCAAGGAAAAGATCACCAAGGCCGGCGGCACATTTGAGGTTGTGGCCTAACCGGCTACAGGGAAGCGGCATGAATCGTTTTTTCCAGGCTTTCGCGAATCTGTTCCGGATCGAGGATCTCCGCAACCGGCTGTTCTTCACGCTGGGGTTGCTGGCGGTCTATCGCGTCGGCGCGCACATTCCCACGCCGGGAATCAACACCAGCGTGCTCGAAGAGCTGTTCAAGCAGTCGGCTGGCTCCGTGCTCGGGATTTTCGATCTGTTCAGCGGCGGCAATTTCCGCCGGCTGACGATCTTCGCGCTCGGCATCATGCCGTACATCACCGCTTCGATCATCCTGCAGCTGATGCAGGTGGTCTTTCCGTACCTGGAGCGTTTGCAGAAGGAAGGCGAGCTTGGGCGGCGCAAGATTACGCAGTACACGCGCTACCTGACGATTGTGTTGAGCGTGATTCAGTCCACCACGATTGCCACCACGATTCAGTCGCAAAGCATGGGTGGGCAGTCGCTGGTCTATCACCCGGGTCCTGGTTTTATCGCTCTGACCGTGCTCACACTGACCACCGGTTCTGCGTTCATTATGTGGCTGGGCGAGCAGATCAGCGAACGCGGCATCGGCAACGGAATGTCGCTGATCATCTTCGTGGGCATTGTGGTTGGTTTGCCGCGCGCGATCTATGACCTATATGAAAAGGCGAAGACGGAAGCCTGGGGCGCGTTCACGCCCATGGCGATTATCCTGCTCCTGGTGTTGATGGTTGGCGTGGTGGCGTTCATTGTCTACGTCGAGGGAGCACAGCGCCGCATCCCGGTGCAATACGCGAAGCGCGTTGTGGGCCGCCGCATGATGGGCGGGCAATCCACGTATCTTCCGCTGCGCGTCAATTCCGGCGGCGTGATTCCGCCGATTTTTGCGAGTTCGCTGCTGGCGTTTCCGGCAACCGCGGCTCTGGTTCTCGGCACGCGTTGGCCGTTCGTGAAAACCATTGCGGACGCGCTGAAGTGGGGCGAGCCCCTCTACACGCTGGTCTACATTTCGATGATCCTGCTGTTCGCGTTCTTTTACGTCGGCATCGTTTTCAATCCGACGGAGCTTGCGGACAACATGCGCAAGAACGGCGGCTTCATTCCGGGCATCCGGCCGGGCCGCAGCACGTCGGAATATGTCAGCACGATTCTGAACCGGCTGACGTTTATTGGCGCGATTTACCTGGCGCTGGTCTGCCTGTTGCCGGAATGGATGATTGCGGGTATCCACTTGAACCATTTGCCCGCCTTGCTCGGTGGCGACTGGTTTGACCGGCATTTCCCGCAATGGATTTTGAACGGGCTTGGTGTGGCGTTTTATTTTGGCGGTACCTCGCTCCTGATCGTGGTGGGCGTGGCGATGGATACGGTGCAGCAACTGGAGGCACAACTCGTCATGCGCAACTACGAAGGCTTTGCGCGTAAGGGCCGTCTGCGCGGCCGTCGTAGTGGCAGTTAAGGGAGACTCAGCGTGGCGCTGGAAGAGCGTCCCGTGGGAAAACTCGACCGCGCGGTGATTTTTCTGGGGCCTCCGGGCTCCGGGAAAGGCACTCAGGCGAAAGAGCTGGCGAAGCAGTATGGAGTGCCGCATCTTTCGACTGGCGACATGCTTCGGGAGCATGTCAGCAACGGCACTCCTCTCGGTTTGAAGGCCAAGCCGATCATGGAGCATGGCGAGCTGGTGCCAGACTCGCTGGTTTTGAAGATGGTGGCGGATCGCATCGATCGTCCGGACTGCTTTCACGGGTTCGTGTTCGATGGCTTTCCGCGGACGGTGGCCCAGGCGAAGTATTTGGGCGAACTGCTGAAGCGGCAGGGATACCGGCAGCCATTCGTGATTCACATGGTGATTCCGACTTCGGTGTTGATGAAGCGGCTCACCGGGCGGCGCAGCTGCAAGATTGGCGGGGAGATTTATAATATTTACGAGCGCCCGCCAAAGGCCGAAGGGGTTTGCGATAACGACGGCGGGGAATTGCTGCAGCGGCCGGACGATCGCGAAGAAGTGGTGGCGCCCAGGCTAAACGCCTATGAGAAGCAAACGGCGCCGCTTGTGCAGTATTACCGGCGGTTCGGCGCGCTTCACGATGTGGACGCCAATCGCAAGGTGGAAGTGGTGCAGCGCGAGATTTTTCAACTGGTTTCTGAAATGCGCGGGATGCGGTGAACGGAGATGGCGATTCAATTACGCAGCACCGCTGAGCTGGAAAAGATGTACCGCGCGGGCCAGGTAGTACACGAAGTCTTGAACAAACTTCGGGCGGAAGTAAAACCCGGAGTAACGACGATGGACCTCGAACGCATTGCCGAGGGGCTGATCGCCGGAAGGCCTGGAAAGGCCGCGTTCAAGGGGTATCGCGGGTATCCCTGTGTGCTGTGCACTTCGGTGAACAGCGAAATTGTTCACGGGATTCCGTCGCCGAAGCGGAAGTTGCGCGAAGGCGAAGTGGTTTCGATCGACTTCGGCATGGAGGTCGACGGCTATTACGCCGATTCGGCCGTCACCGTGCCCGTGGGGAAGATCAGCCCGGAGCTGCAGAAGCTTCTGGATGTCACCCGCGAGTCGCTGGACCGCGCGATTGACAAGATGCGCCCGGGCAACCGGCTGGGCGATGTGGGTCACGCGGTGCAGAGCTGGGTGGAGCAACACGGTTACTCGGTGGTGCGGGAGTTTGTGGGGCACGGCATCGGCACCAAGATGCACGATGAACCCAATCTTCCGAATTACGGGGAGCCCGGGCGCGGCGCGCGTTTGCAGGAAGGCATGGTCATTGCCGTCGAACCGATGGTGAATGCCGGCCGGCCGGAAGTGCAGATGCGGGGCGAGTGGGTTGCGGAAACGGCCGATGGCAGTCCTTCGGCGCATTTCGAGCACACCGTCGCGGTCACCGCCAACGGCCCGTGGATTCTGACGCGGCCGAAGGAAATGACCGGGCCGTCGTGGTGAGAGAGAATTTTGTAGTGGCCAGTCTTTAGACTGACCGGTCTGAACACCGGCCACAAAATAGACTGGCAACTCAGGAGATTATGGCCAAGCAGCCGTACGAGAAAAAAGAGAAAGGCGACTCCGGCAATTCAAAGGAGGACGCCATCGAAGTGATGGCCACGGTGATTGAGCCGTTGCCCAACGCGATGTTCCGCGTGGAGCTGGAAAACAAGCACCAGGTCCTGGCGCACGTTTCCGGCAAGATGCGCAAGAATTTCATCCGTATTCTCGCGGGAGACAAGGTCGCCGTGGAATTATCGCCTTACGACCTGACCCGTGGCCGGATCGTCTACCGGTATAAGTAAGCAGTCGTAGGGCGCGCCTTCCGAGGCGGGCGCTTTGTGGAAAGAAGGAGTCGGTAAAATGAAAGTTCGCGCAAGCGTGAAAAAGATTTGCGACAAATGCAAGGTGATCCACCGCCGTGGTGTGGTCCGGGTGATCTGCACGAACCCGAAGCACAAGCAGCGTCAGGGATAAGGAAGTCGCAGTGGCCGAACTTCAGATCGGCAACGGTCTGAGGCTGGAATGGCCAGGGAATTCGGAATGGCCAGTCTAAAGACTGGCCAGTACATGGGGAATTGAGGAGAAATCATGGCACGTATCGCTGGTGTTGATCTTCCGCCGCAGAAGCGCCTCTGGATCGGGTTGACCTCGATCTATGGGATCGGGCACGTGCGCGCGAAATCGATCGCTGAAAAGGCCAACGTGGATTCCACGAAGAAGATCCGCGACCTTACCGAAGACGAAGTCAACCGCATCCGCACGGTCATTGAGCAGGAAGGCCGCGTGGAAGGCGATCTTCGCAAAGAGATTCAGATGAATATCCGGCGCCTGATTGAAGTCCAGGCGTATCGCGGGATTCGTCACCGCCGCAATCTGCCGGTTCGCGGCCAGCGCACCCACACCAACGCGCGCACCCGCAAGGGTCCACGTCGCGGCGCGGTTGCCGGCAAGAAGCAGACCAAGGGCAAGAAGGGCTAACCGTATTCGGTGATCAGTTTTAAGTCATAGCTTCGGTTCGAGCTTTACTTAAAACAGGGAACTAGGAACTTAGGGCCAATCAGGACTAACGGAGTCAAACGTGGCAAAAGAGCAGCAGAACACAGCGCCGGACGCAACAGCACCAACAAAGCCAGCGGCGACCGGCAAGAAGAAGAAGGAATTCAAGAAGAAGAAGGAGCGGCGCACCGTCCCTCACGGGATTGCGCACGTTGCCGCCACCTTCAACAACACGCAGATCACCATCACGGATCCGGATGGCCGCGTGATTTGCACTTCTTCGGCGGGTTCCATCGGTTTCAAGGGCTCGCGCAAGGGCACGCCGTACGCGGCGCAGCAGGCGTCGCTGACCGCGGCGACCGGAGCACGCGACCAGTTCGGCATGAAGAGCGTGGAAGTGAAAGTGAAGGGACCCGGTTCGGGCCGTGAATCTGCGGTGCGCGCGCTGGCCGCTGCGGGGTTGCACATTGTGGCCATCCGCGACGTTACGCCGATTCCGCACAATGGTTGCCGTCCGCCAAAGCGCCGGCGTGTCTGACGATTTTGTAGTGGCCGGACTTTAGCCCGGCCGGAGAGGGATAACAGCAAACAGAGAACAGAAAACAGGAAGCAAAACCTCGCCATCGGTAATGGTTGGTTCCTGTCCGCTGCTAGCTGATCGCTGTTAGCCCCAGAGAGATTCGGGAAGGGAGAATCGAAGTTGGCAAGACATCGAGATGCAGTCTGCCGCCTGTGCCGTCGGGAAGGGCAGAAACTGTTTTTGAAGGGCCTGCGGTGCTTCACGGACAAGTGCGCGATTGAGAAGCGCAACTTTGTACCGGGACAGCACGGGCAGTCACGGCGCGCGAAGGTTGCGGGTTACGGCCTGCAGCTGCGCGAGAAGCAGAAAGCGAAGCGCACGTATGGGCTGCTAGAGCGGCAGTTCCGCAATTATTTCCATAAGGCGGAGCGGACCAAGGGGCCAACGGGCGAAAACCTGATCATCATGCTGGAGCGGCGCCTCGATAACGTGGTGTGGCGCGCCGGGCTGGCGTCCTCGCGGGCGCAGGCACGGCAGCTGGTGCTGCACGGACACGTGCGCATCAACGGGAAGAAAGTGAACATCCCGTCGTACCAGGTGAACGTGGGCGAGGAAGTGGCGATCAAGGACAAGATGCACGAGAACGCCATGGTGCTGGAAGCGCGCAACGTTGCGCAAAGCCAGAACCTTGTGCCGTGGCTCGAGCAGGATCGCGAGCACTTCAAGGCCAAGGTCGTGGCGCTGCCGAAGCGCGACGATATGCAGACGCCCCCGATCAACGAACAGCTGATCGTCGAACTGTATTCGAAGTAAGCGTAATTGCGGGGCCTTGGCTCCGCAAGCGGGATAGCAGCGAACAGAAAACAGATAACAGGAAGCTTGAAACGAAGGGGATTCCTGCTCGCTGCCAGCTGTTATCTGCTATCCGATTACTGATCGTTAGTCATTGACTACTTTTTTTCACGGAGATGCGGCTTCCGTTAACGGCCGCAGAAGGAAGGAACACGATGTGGAAGGGATTTCAGAAACCGAAGCGTCTCGCGCCGGAGCTCGAATCGTTGACCGAACGGTATGGCCGGTTCTCGGCCCAGCCGTTTGAACGCGGTTGGGGAACCACGGTCGGAAACGCACTGCGTCGCGCGCTGCTCAGCTCCATCGAGGGCGCGGCCATCACCGCGGTGAAAATCGAAGGCGTGTTGCACGAGTTCTCTTCGATCCCCGGCGTGGTTGAGGATGCCACGGACATCATCCTGAACCTGAAGCAGGTGCCCATCAAGCTGAACAACGACCTGCCGAAGACCATTTACCTGAACGTGGAGCAGCCCGGCGTCGTGACCAGCGCGCAGATCGAGGAAGATTCCGACTTCGCGGTGCTGGACAAGAGCGTCTATATCGCCACCGTCAGCGAAGGCGGGAAGCTGCAGATCGAAATGCGCGCGAAGAACGGGCGCGGCTATGTTGCCGCGGACCGCAACTATGATGAAGACCTGCCCATCGGCTACATTCCGGTGGACTCCGTCCACTCCCCGGTGCGCAAGGTGAATTATTCCGTCGAAGCCGCGCGTTTGGGCCAGATGACCGACTACGAAAAACTGATGATCGAAGTGTGGACCAACGGCGCGATCACGCCGCAGGATTCCATCGGCTATGCGGCGAAACTCGTCAAGGACCACATGGTCATCTTCATCAATATGGATGACACATCGGAAATCGTCGAGCTGCCGCAGGACATCATCCACGATCCAAGGCTCGAGCACCTGGACCGCTCCGTCGAAGAGCTGGAGCTTTCCGTGCGCAGCTACAACTGCCTGAAGAACGCCAACATTCAGACCATCCGCGAACTCGTACAGAAGAGCGAGAACGAAATGCTGAAGACCAAGAACTTCGGCCGCAAATCGCTGAACGAGATCAAGGATATACTAGTGAAGATGGGCCTCAGCCTGGGCATGAAGTTCGACGAGCACGGCCGCATCATCTGGCCGCCGCTGCCGAGCCAGACCGCGCCGCCAAGCACCGACGAAACGATCGGATTGTAGGTGGATGGGCCGGTTTTTGACCGGCGTTGGAAAGGGATAACAGCGAATAGATAGCAGATAACAGGAACTCGAATGTGATTGAAGTGAAAGTCGGTTCCTGTTCGCTGCTAGCTGTCCAGCACGAAGGACGGCCCGCCTCGGAAGGCGGGCCCTACAAAAGCAGAATTTGAGGAACTAGACACATGCGACATCTGAAGTCGGGATCGAAACTTGGACGCAATCCGTGGCACCGCCGCGCGACCCTGCGCAACCTGGTCACCAATCTGTTTGAGCATGGACGCATCACCACCACGCTCACGCGCGCCAAGGCCACCCGGCCGGTGGCGGAAAAGATCATCACGCTGGGCAAGAAGGACACGCTTGCCGCCCGCCGCCAGGCCGCCGCGTATCTGATGACGCCGGCAATGACGCAAAAACTGTTCAGCGAGATCGCGCCGAAGTTTGCGGATCGCGCCGGCGGCTACACGCGAATCATTCATGGGGGCACCCGCGTGGGCGATGGAGCGAAGGTGGCGATTCTGGAGCTGGTGGGCTACGAGTTCAAGAAAAAGGAAAAGAAGGAAAAGAGCAAGGTCGAAGAAGCCATCGAAGCCAACAAGGGTTAAGTCCCGCCTCCGCAAGATTTAAAGAGCCCGCTCCCGAAAAGGGGGCGGGCTCTTTCATTGGTGGGCCGGCATTCCTGCCAATAAATCCAGCAAAATCAACGTGGAAAATGCACCCGGATTTGGCCCTGGCGGGCGATGTCCCGGGCGAACATTTTTTGCTGAGTACCATTGACTCGAGCCTTGCACGGGATTACGTTGGGGTTCGGCCCCCCTAAGTAGTTCCACTCCCCTGTGAGGTATTCCAATGTCCCTACTATCTCCGGACAAAATATTGGATCACAACAAACAACTGGCGGAACGCTGGGCGAGTATGCGATCGCACCCGCGCGCCACCGCGAGCCTGCGATTGCGGCTCGAATGGGATGAAGGCGAAGCACGGCGCACGGCGAACGGGCTTACCGTGGACGTGAGCCACTCCGGCTGCATGGCGGTGATTGGCGCGGATGTGCCGCTGCGGCGGCAAGTGAAACTGGTGCTTCCGGAAACCGGACGCAGCGCGCAGGGCGAAGTGGTCTGGCGCGGGCATGAGGCCTGGGAAGTGGGCATCGCGCTGCAGGATGCTGACGCTTCTTTCTGGGGCGTGAAGATTTAAGCGCGCGGCAGTAATAAAATCAAAATTATTTTCGAGTGGAGCTTCGGGATCTCGTCGTCCTGATGCGCGAAGCTCGCTTGCAGGCGGGCACGCGCGTTCGCTTCAGCGACATTTTAATTCCTACTGCGGGAGACGCTGGCCGGCCCTTCCTTTGTCAGGGTAAACAGGAAGCCGGCGGTACCAGTGGCGCTAGCCGGAGGCAGTTCGTTGCTGCAGGGCGGCGACGGTGCGGGCGCAAATTTCTTCGGGAGAGCCGGTGGCGGAAATGGGAAGCAGCAGGCCGAGCTGGCGGTAGAAATCGATCAGAGGGGCGGTCTTCGCTTCATAGGCTTGCAGGCGGATTTTCACGGATTCCGGCCGGTCATCTTGGCGTTGAAGCAGCGCGCCACCGCAATTGTCGCAGACATGGGCGATTTTCGGGGGCCGCTGCGTCTGGTGAAACACCGCCTTGCAGTTTTTGCAAGTGAGGCGCCCGCTCAGGCGCGCGACGATTTCCTCGAGCGGCAATTCGAAGTCCAAAACCGCATCCAATTCGATGCCCTGATTCTCCATCAGACGGCGCAACGATTCGGCCTGCATCAGCGTGCGCGGGAATCCGTCCAGCAGAAATCCGCCTCCGCAACGCAGGCAGCCGCTGCGTTCCAGCAGCATCTCCCAGACGATGGAATCGGGAACCAGATCGCCGCGCCGCATGTAGTCGAGCGCAGCCCTCATCGCGGGGCTGAGGTCGCATTCGCTGCGGCCGCCCGCCATGCGGAAAACATCACCGGTGGACAGGTGGCACGCGTGCAGCCGCCGGTGCAGCAGAGCTGCTTGCGTTCCTTTGCCGACGCCCGGCGGGCCCAGCAGGATCAGATTCCAGGGACGCTGCGTCTTTTCCGGGCGCGGGTTGCAGCGCGTGGAAGCTCCCTCCAGCCAGGAGGCCCGGTCGGTCTCGTCAGACGCTTGCATGCGGAGGAATCTAGGTGCGCGGGTGGCGAATTGCAGTGACGGGCGTCACGCTTGTGTCGCGGCACGGGCGGCGGTTCGGAGATCGCCGTCCCACTGGACGGGTTCGATCGGCCCGACCACGAATATCCAGCTGGCGGAACTTGCCAGGCCCACCGCAGCGGCGATCACAAAGGCCCAAAAAAAGTGGCCGGTGCGGTCCAGCACATAACCGGTGAGGGCTGGAGCGACCATGCCGGCAAGATTGCCAAAGAAGTTCTGAAAACCCACCCAGCGTCCCGTTGCCGAAGGACCCGCCAGGGTTTGCGAGATCGCCCAGTGATTGGAAGACATCACGCCGAATGAAATTATGGCGAGGAAGATCGCAGCGACGCAAAAACGATCCGGAAGGACACCGGAGAGGCCAAGAAAAATTCCACAACAACCGATGCCTCCGGCAACGAACGTTTTTCGCGCCAGTGTGGGGCTGCCGCCGCGGGCGATCCAGCGGTCCGCCAGCCAGCCGCAAAGCGGTGCTGCCAATCCGCCCAGAAGATAGGCGGTGCCGCCGATCTTGGCCATCCGCTCAAGCGAAAAGTGGCGCTCGCGCACCAGGAAATAGGGCAGCCAGGTGATCAGGAAATAGCTGATGTAATTGGCAAAGAACAAGCCAAGGCAAGAGCCCCAGGCCGATCGCATCAGAAGAAATTCCGCAAGGCTCGCTTTGCCCGTGGGGGTCGTTTCCGCGCGCAGCGGCGCCGCGGGTTTTCGCGGCATCCAGATCAACCAGGGAACAATCCAGAGCATGCTGGCCAGCCCAAGCACCATGAAAAATGGCCGCCACCCGAATCGCGCCATCAGCAATCCTCCGCAGAGAAGGCCGAAGCCAGGACCCAGCAGCAGGCCGGACATAAGGATGGAATTCGCAACGCCGCGATGCTCCTCAGCGAAGTTGAGCGCGAGGATTTTGTTGTACGCGGGAAATGCCACCGCTTCGCCCATGCCCAGCACCAATCGGAGGATGAAGAGCATCGCGAAAGTGCGCACCAATCCGGTGGCCGCGGTGGCCGCGGACCACAAAAGGAACGCGCCAGCGAAGAGCCAGTTGACGTTCACGCGGTCTACCAGCCAGCCGTAAAAAAGATTGAGGCAGGAGTAGGTCCAGAAAAACGCGGAGAGCAGAAAGCCCAGTTGCGATGCGGAAATCTTCAGCTCGTCTTTGAGCATTGGCGCGGCGATGGAAAGATTTCCGCGGTCAATGTAATTGATGAAAACGGAGATCGCCAGAAGGATGATGACGATCATCAGGCGCGCGGGGATGGGTTGAGGTCGCGTGGAAAGGGAAGCAGGCATGAAGGGTGGGCCTCATCTTCTCTGCCAGCAGGGAGATTTGCAACCCCTTAAACGTGACCTGTTGGACGTGGCCAGTGCTCCGTGGCCCGTGTCCCATGACCGCGACCTGCGTGCTGAGGGAGCGTTCAGAATATTGTATGGGCGGCTTCTACTATTCGCGGAATTGTCCGGGCGTCTAACCGAAGTTCGGGGCGGTTTATCTAATTGGTGGGCATGGGCTGAGGGGAACGGCGATGGGCTATACGGTATTGGTTACGGGCGGTTCGGGTTTTATTGGAAGCCACACGATTCTGCCGCTGCTGGCGGCGGGGCATCAGGTGCGGACGACGGTGCGGAGTTTGCAACGGGAGGCCGGTGTGCGCGCCACGCTGAAGCGAGCGGGCGCGACTCAGCTCGATCGGCTGTCCTTCTCTGCCGCGGATCTGATCGGCGACGCGGGCTGGCGCGAGGCGGTGGCCGGGTGTGATTTCGTTTTGCATGTGGCGTCACCTCTGCCGCCCAGCGTCCCGAAGAACGAGGACGAACTGATCATTCCTGCCCGCGAAGGCACGCTGAGGGTGCTGCGTGCGGCGCGGGATGCCGGCGTGAAACGCGTGGTGCTCACGTCTTCGTTCGCCGCAATTGGCTACGGGCATCCGGTGCGCAAGACGCCATTCACCGAAGCGGACTGGACGAATCCGGGCGGCGCGGATGTTGCGCCGTACACGAAATCGAAAACGCTGGCGGAACGCGCGGCCTGGGATTTTCTGGCGCGCGAGGGCGGATCGCTGGAGCTTTCTGTTGTGAATCCCGTCGGGGTATTCGGGCCCGTGCTCGGATCGGACTATTCGTCTTCCATTCTGATCGTGCAGAAAATGATGGACGGAGCGATGCCGGGCGCGCCGCGGCTCTATTTTGGAGTGGTGGATGTGCGCGACGTGGCCGACCTGCACTTGCGCGCCATGTTGCATCCCGCTGCCAAGGGGGAGCGCTTCTTATGCGTCGCCGGGGACTTTCTTTCGATGCTGGACATCGCCAAAATTCTGCGCACGCGGCTGGGGGCTGACGCCAGGCGGGTGCCCAAGCGGCAAATTCCGAACTGGCTGGTGCACCTTGCCGCGCTGCGGGATCCCGCGGTGAAGCTGATTTTGCCTGAGTTGGGCAAGTGGAAAAATGCCAGCAATGAAAAGGCGCGGCGGGTTCTGGATTGGGCTCCACGCTCCAATGAAGAGGCGCTGGTCGCGACGGGCGAAAGCCTGGTGCGCCTGGGCCTGCTAAAAGACAGCCCGGGAAAAGTTCAGTAGAGCTGGTTCATCGGATCCCCACGGGCTTCGAAGCGCGGCAAAGGAAGGTATACTGCTGGCCACGCAAGAGAGAGTCAGGGCGTCCCGGAGATGGCGATGAAGGACAGACCGTTTTTGGATATTTTTCTGGTGGCATTGATGATCGGGTCCGTGGTGGCGAACGCGTGGGATTTCTTTTTTCGACCCGAGCATCCGGTATCGAGCATCGTGACCGGTCTGCTGGTCCTGGCGACACTGGTAGTCGGCTGCGCTCACGTCTTCAAGAAGGAAGCGCACTAGGCGGCAAAGCCGATCAATTAGATTGGCGAAACGAGAGTTACTTCGTTTCGGATTTGTTGTGGAGTTTGGTGCACATCGTCAGCGCGTTATTCGGATCCACGGCGCTGTCGCCTTCTTCGATGTGCTGAATCACGCCATTCTTATCGATCACAATATTGGCGCGTTGGGCCCACTGATAGGTTTGATTCTGCTGGTCATAGCCTTTGAGAATGCCGTAGGCTGTCAGCATTTTCTTGTTCATATCGCTTAACAGGGGAAATTTCACGCCAATCTGTTTGGCAAAAGCGGCGTTGGCTGCGGGTGAATCGATGCTTACTCCGAAAACTTCCGTGTCTGAGGTATCGATTTTTCCAGAAGTGATTCCAGACTGGACCGCCTGGAGTTGCTTGGTTCAACCACCGGTAAAGGCGAGGACGTAAACCGCGAGAAAGACGTTCTTTTTGCCGTGATAATCGCTGAGCTTGACGGGTTTCCATTGATCGCTGAGCAGGGCAAAATCCGGGGCAACATCTCCCACTTTCAGGCTGGTCTTCGCCACTTCGTCTTTTTGCTGCGAAGGGGAAGGCGGGAGGGCGAACAATGAGGTGACTGCCAGAAGCAAGGAAGCGGAAATAACAAGTTTCATGGAACTCTCCAAACCAAATGGATCGGGAACCTGGAGGGAATCTTAGCGCAGCGAGGATAGGCTCAGAAGTAAAAAGATTGTCTCCAGGCGAAATCAGGCGCGCGGACGGAAATGAAGCTGGTTTGGGACGGGATCCCCAGTTGCGAATGTGAGGAGCCAGCCATCTCGGGCCGCACGGGATGATTGTCAGTTTTAACAGTTCCAAGGACAGGGGCGATTTGTGCGATGATGGCGCCCATTGGAAACCACGGAACCGGGAACAGATTCAGCGGTGGCCCTGGTTTTCTTCGGCCTTTCGCAACTCCGCCGACAAGGATGCACGGAGCAATGAATTTTCTGAAGCGTGACCAGGTAAATGGACGCATTCTGGCGATTGGCGCGATTCTTGTGCTGGCGTTGACGGCGGCGGCGATCTGGATAACTTTCAAACTTTTGCGCCCGACGCCGCCGCGTACTGTGGCCATGGCCATTGACCCGGAGGGCGGGATTGACGCGGAACTGGGGAAGCGCTACCACGAAATTCTTGCGCGGGAAGGGATCGAACTGAGACTTGTGTCAACGGCGGGAGCCGTGGACAGTCTGGCCCGGATGCAGGACAGAAAATCAGGCATCAGCATTGCGATTATTCCGGGCGGAATCGGGGATCATCGGGAGTACCCGGGGCTGGTGTCGCTGGGCACACTATTTTACGAACCGCTGTGGCTATTCTCTCGCGGCCAAGCTTTAGAAAACCTGGAGCGACCTCGCAACCTCCGGATTTCGATTGGCCCGGAGGGCAGCGCCGGCCACGTGCTGGCGCTTGATTTCCTGGCCCGCGCAGGGCTGATTGACCAGAAATATATGACACTTCTTACACTGCGGCAAGCGGAGTCTTCCGCGAAACTGCTGGATGGAGAAATTGACGGGGCGATTCTGATGGGCGCCTGGGATACGCCCGCGGTGCAGGGGCTTTTGGTCTCCAAGGATATAAGCCTGGTGAGTGTTCGCAGGGCGGACGCCTGGGTGGATTTGTACCCGTTCTTGAATAAATTGGTTTTACCTGCCGGGGTGGCGAACATGGCGGAAAACCGGCCGCCAACAGATGTGGATCTGGTGGCGCCAAAAGCCAGCTTTGTGGTGCGCGAGGATCTCCATCCAGCGATCCAGTATCTGCTGCTGGAAGCCGCTTCGCAGATACATTCCAGGGCAGGCGTGTTTCACAAGGCGGGAGAATTTCCCGCGTCCGAGTCTATCGATTTCCCGCTAAGCAAACATGCGCGGCAATATTACAAAACCGGGCCGCCGTTCTTGCAGCGGAATCTGCCATTCTGGCTGGCCGTGCTGGTGCAGCAGGGGCTGACACTGCTGTTGCCGGTGGTGGGCGTGCTTTATCCCTTGCTGCGGATCTCACCGAAAATATTCATGTCCATTCAGACGCGCCGGGTTTACTGGCTGTACTCGGAGCTGAGACTTCTTGAAAGGGAATTGAACTCCGCCGGATCGAGTAAAGAGAACAAGGATTTCGTCGCGCGATTTGACCAATTAGAAGATCGGGCCAGCCGCTTGTGGGTGCCGATATCCCTGAGGCCGCGGCTCTATGATTTACGATCGCATATCCGGCTGGTGCGGACAGAGGTGGAGCAGTGAACAAAGCCAGACCAGCGTGCGCATCGAATCCGGGGGACGCGTCGCGCAGGTAGTAAAACTTTCACTGAAAAGAGAATCGAATGGATTTTACCAACCGGCGTTTGATGTGGCATGGCATGTTGCTGTTTTTGATTGGGCTGCTGACAGGTTTTGCGGAGCAACATTTCGCCAATACTCGCATGGCGCTTGCCGCGCATCTGGAAGGCGTGATGAACGGCACCTTTCTGCTGGCACTGGGGGCTGTTTGGAACGAAGTACGGCTTTCGGCGCGGGCCAAGACGATTGCGTATTGGGTGGCGCTCTACGGAACCTATGCAAACTGGTTTGTAACGACGCTTGCTGCCGCACTTGGAACGGCCGCGCTTTCTCCGATTACCGGAGCAGGGCACAGCGGATTGCCTTGGCAGGAAACAGTGGTGACGCTTGGATTTCTTTCCGTCGGAATCACGATTATTGCTACGGCGTTGTTTGCGCTTTGGGGGCTTCGAGCTAAAGCGCTGTCTTGAAGGGGATTCTTCGCAGTGCTTGATGGAAGGGATGGTTCAATAACTGAAAGTGACATTTGGCGGGAATTCGATTTCGGGGTCAGTCCACCAATAGCTCGCCTAGGCCAGTTTCCATTGCATCTCTTCCTTCAAGTCTTGGAAGCATTGCGGGCAAATCCACCGATAATTATCTTCCGTTGTATAACCCCCGGTGAGAATTTCGGCTGAGGGGACTTCCATGAACATGGCCCAGCAGGCCTCGAAATGGTCGTGATCCCAGTCCTCGCTGTAGTGCGTGTATTTCTGGAAATGCAGGGCGGCGCCACGGGTGTGCTTTGCATTGTCGATTCGCCAGTCGGGCATACATCCCTGAAGTTATCACAGTAGAGACTCTAAGATTCTGTCGCCCCGCTGGGCTGATTTTAGGTCCGCGGGGGATCCCAGCGCTAGCGCGCTGGGCTAGATTGTTGCGCGCCGCTGGCGCTTGACGGGAAGGAGTTTATAAAGCAAGGAAAAAGCGCGATTTCTTGTAGGTGAGGCAAATACAGGGGGTTGCGGGAAATGGGTTTTGCAAGTGAGGCAAATGCAGGAGTTATTTTTGGTATGTCATTTTGGAACGCGGGATTGGTTGCGGGGATAGAGCTGTTTAAGGTGGCGGATGAGTTCATCGGGGGACATGCTGGCGTAAGGGTTGGGGGTGTCGGGAAGCGCGTAGGCAGAAATATCTGGAAGAGCGGGAGGACGCGGAGTGGAATCTGGGACGGGGATGGTGAGGAGGCGTGCAAATTTTTGGAAGCTGGGGAAGCGGAAGATTCCGCAGATGCCGGAGGGGCTGGGACAGGTGACGCCGCAGCGGCATGGTCGTAAGTTGGCCATTCTGAATTTGCGGGGTCGTCGTGGCCATGTTTGAAAAAACCGTCTTGTTCCTGGTAAAGAGCCCGGATCGTGTCGGTGAGGGCGCTACGCTGAAAGACCTGGGAAAATTCGTGCGTCGTGTTGGGAAGAGTTTTCTGAAGGGCTTGGGTGATGCGGAGGAGGGAATTGGCGGTTTTCGCCGGGAGCCGCCCGGCGCTGACGGCGGTAAATAGGCGAACCAGCACGAGGCTTAGAGCGGTGCTGGAAACGGCGGTGTGAGCGAGCGGCTCGGTGAGAATGGCATGGATGTAGGCGGACTCACGTGCTTCGAGGATTTTGCGTGAGTGGGAATAGCAATAGCCATCGCCCGCTGCGGAGCGTGCGAGGCGGCAGCGGCGGCCATCGGAGTAGGTGAATTTGCACTGGCGGGCGCGGAGTTCGGGATTGATTCTTGGCATTTGGATGCTCCTGTGCGCCGGTTAAAACCGGCGAGGTGTAGTGAATGAAAAAGTCATACGAATGTGAAGTAGCGACCCACGTCGGCCCCGAGTCATGCGGAGCCGCTCGCAAGGGCGGTGTCGAAGCGTTGACAGGGGAACGTGCGGGCCAGGTATTCAGCCGCGTAAGACAATTACTCCGGGATGCCGACGCTGTAGGAGCAAGCGGAAGGCAACATCTGGTGCACCGATATCGCGAGGTGCCCCAGAGTCCCGCGCGGTCAGAGACCCTGTGCACGTACGGAAACACCTCGCGCGGGAACCGGGAGATCCCAGGGCCGTCCAAGGCAGCAGTAGACTTGGGCCGCATCGGGAAGTCTAAGGACGTACGCCGATGACGAACGGACATGGGAAGTCGGACAGACCTGTAATACCTGAGAAGTCCCCGAACAAAGCCGGACAACCGGCGGCGGAGGGGATGGAGGGAAGAGGTCTGGCCAAAGGGAACCTGCCACAGCAAAACGCGTCCCGGACACCGAGCCGGAAAGACGCGCCCAGTGCGCTGGAGCGGGTACGTCAAGCAGCAGGAAAGGATAAGAAGTTGCGGTTCACGGCGCTCCTGCACCACATCTATAACCTGGAGACGTTGCGGATGGCTTACTTCCGACTGAAGAAGGAAGCCGCTCCTGGCGTGGACGGGGAGACGTGGCAGCACTACGGTGAGCAACTGGAGAGAAATCTCCAGGATCTTGTTGAAAGGCTGAAGCGAGGAGCGTATCGAGCGAAGCCGGTGCGTAGGGTGCACATCCCCAAGGCCGACGGGCGGCAAAGACCGCTCGGAGTCACGGCGCTGGAAGATAAAATCGTTCAGCGCGCGGCGGTTGAGGTGCTGAACGCTATCTATGAAACGGACTTTCTCGGCTTCTCGTACGGGTTCCGACCAGGCCGAAGCCAGCATCAAGCGCTGGATGCGCTCTACACGGGACTGCTGACGAGAAAAGTGAACTGGGTGCTCGATCTGGACATCAAAGGTTTTTTCGATGGCATTTCGCACGAATGGCTTGTGAAGTTCATCGAGCTCCGGGTTGCGGACCGGCGCGTTGTGTGGCTCATACAGAAATGGTTGAGAGCCGGCGTGCTGGAGGATGGGAAACGGATACGGACGGAAGAAGGGACGCCCCAGGGCGGAAGTGCTTCGCCGCTTTTGGCGAACGTCTATCTTCATTACGTATTCGATCTGTGGGTCCAAACATGGCGACAAAAGCGGGCACACGGCGATGTCATTGTCGTGCGATACGCTGATGACATCGTGGTGGGATTCCACAGCAAAGCGGATGCCGATCAGTTTCGGGCGGAACTCACGGAACGAATGAGGAAGTTCCACTTGGAACTGCATCCCGAGAAAACGCGGCTGCTGGAGTTTGGTCCGTTTGCGATCAATAACCGGCAAAGGCGCGGAGAAGGGAAGCCGGAGACGTTCAACCTTCTTGGCTTTACGCACATCTGCGTGAAGAAGAGGAGCAATGGAATGTATACGGTGTTGCGGCAAACGATACGCAAAAGGTTGCAGGCGAAGCTGAACGAGGTGAAAGCCGAGCTTCAGCAACGTATGCACGAATCCATCCCCGAATTGGGTAAGTGGTTGCAAGCGGTGGTACGTGGACACGTCCGGTATTACGGCGTGCCCATGAACCACTCGGCGCTGGCGCTTTTTCGATTCCAAGTGGGGCGGCTCTGGTATCGCGCGCTGTCGCGGCGCAGCCAGAACGGCCGCGTCCTTTGGGAGCGCATGCGGCGCCTCATCACTCGCTGGCTGCCTCTGCCTACCGTCTGTCATCCCTATCCCCTGCGCCGCATGGGCGTCATCACCTAAGGCAAGAGCCGGATGCGGGAATACCGCTCGTCCGGATCCGTGGAGGGGGTTGTGAGTAATCATGATTCCTACTCCGACTGGAAAAGGTGAATGGAAAGGAAAAAGCCCGCGACGTGGGACGCCGCGGGCATAGTTTTCTACGGGAGTAGGGCAGAGAAAGATAATGCGAGTGTCAAGTAGATTTTGAGTAATGGATGGGGCGGGAAGGAAGAGTTCACCGCAGAGGGCACGGAGTACGCGGAGAAGAGGTAATCAAACTGGGAGCCAGCTGCGAGCCGGGGCGGCCCTACCTATTCGAAGCGGATTAGGACGATTTCGGGGGCGGTGCAGACGCGGAGGGGAGGACCCCAAGTGCCGGCGCCGCTGGAGGTATAGACGAGGAGATCGCCAAAGCGTTTGAGGCCATAGGTGTAGGCACCGAAGACGCGGGAGGTAAACCAGGTGAATGGGAAGATCTGGCCGCCATGGGTGTGGCCGGAAAGTTGGAGGGAGATGCCGCGTTTTTCGGGAATGGGAAGGCTGTGGGGAACGTGAGAGAGAAGGACGCTGGCGCGCGCGGGATCCAGATCGGCGTTGGCCAAAATGGAAGTGAAGCGCTCGGGGTTGGCGGAGTCGTGATAGGTGACGCCGAGGACCTGGAGGCCGTCGAGATCCACGGTTTCGTTGTGGAGGACGCGGATGCCGGATTTGCGGATGGCGTCGAGATATTGGGAAGAGTCCGAGAATTCGTCGTGATTGCCGGAGACGAAATAGGAGCCAAATTTTGGGGAGAGCTGCTTCCAGGGAGAGACGAGGCGGTTGGCGTCGACGTGGGTGCCGTCGAAGAGGTCGCCGCTGATGAAGACGACGTCTGCGCGGAGCTGGCGGAGCGAGGTGACGATCCGGGAGAGAAAACGGCGGCCCTTGATGTGGCCGAGATGCGTGTCGGTGACCAGGGCGGCGACGCGTCCGCGCCAGGAGGCGGGGAGGCCGGGAAGTTTCACGGTGATGCGGTTGATGCGGATGGTGGCGGCGTTGACTAGGCCGTAGAGGGTGGCGGCCAGAGCTAGCGAGAGGAAGAATACCGCGACGCCAGATTGGCCGAAGGGGAGATTCAAGGCGATGGTGAAGCCCATGACAATCCAGGCGAGGAGCGCCGCAGGGACGGCGAAATTCACGAAGCCGAGCCAGATGCTGGCTATGCGATAGAGGATGCGGACGGGGCGATTGAAATAGCGATGCGCGAGGAGCGTGGCGGCGACGAAACTGACGGAGAGGAGCGCGAACGAGATCTGGAGGACGGTGAGCCAGGGTTGGCGAAAAGGGCCGAAGAGAGCGATCCAGGTTTCGTAGAGGAAGAGATGGGCGAGGAGAAGAATGGATTGAATTATGGCGATGGCGGTGAGGATGCGGGCGTTCAAGAGTTTTCCTTTTGGGTCCGCGGAAATTGCGGGTGTTTATTGGATGATGAAATGGGAGGGGTGGTTATTTGGGTGACGGATTGAAAGTTGGAAAAGAGGAGTTCACCACAGAGGGCACGGAGGACACGGAGAAGATAGGACAAGAAAAACCCTCCAGTTCATTTGGTTGGGAGATGTTTTGGGAGAGCGAAGAGGGAGGAGCGAGCTCCTCTCCTACAAGATTTGTTTGGTGGGGATGGGGTTGCGATTGGCGAATTGGCGCTGGTGCCAGTAGGGGTAGGTGGGGGTGAGGTCGCTGGCGGCGTCGAGTTTGGCGACTTGTTCTTTGGTGAGATTCCAGCCGACGGAGGCGAGATTCTGGCGGAGTTGCTCTTCGTTGCGGGCGCCGATGATGACGTTGCAGACGGAGGGGCGCTGCAGTAGCCAGTTGAGAGCGATCTGCGGAACGGATTTGCCGGTTTCCTTGGCGACGGCGTCGAGCGCGTCCACGACTTTATAGAGATATTCGTTGTCCACCTGGGGACCGTAGTCCGCAGTTTTGTGGAGGCGGCTGGTTTCGGGAAGCGGATGGCCGCGGCGGATTTTGCCGGTGAGGCGTCCCCAACCGAGAGGGCTCCAGACGAGCGCGCCGACTTTTTGATCGAGCGCGAGCGGCATGAGTTCCCATTCGTATTCGCGGCCGATGAGGGAGTAATACACCTGATGGCCGACGTAGCGCGCCCAGCCGTAGCGCTCGGAGACGGAGAGCGACTTCATGAGATGCCAGCCGGAAAAATTGGAGCAAGCGATGTAGCGAACTTTGCCGCTGCGCACAAGCGTGTCAAGGGTGTTGAGGACTTCCTCGACGGGAGTGAGGGCGTCGAAACCGTGCATGTGGTAGATGTCGATGACGTCGGTGTTCAGGCGGCGGAGACTGGCTTCGCACGCGCGGATCAGGTGATAGCGGGAGGAACCGAGATCGTTGGGGCCCTTGCCGGTGGCGAAGGTGGCTTTGGTGGAGATGAGCAGGCGATTGCGTTTGCCGGCGATGGATTTGCCGAGGATTTCTTCGGAGACGCCGTCGGAATAAATGTCGGCGGTGTCGAAGAGATTTACGCCGGCGTCGAGGCAGATATCGACGAGGCGCGTGGCTTCGGCGACGTCGCTGCTGCCCCAGGCTTTGAAGAATTCGTTGGCGCCGCCGAAGGTGCCGGTGCCGAAGGATAGAACGGGGACTTGAAGTCCGGAGTAGCCGAGTTGTCGGAATTCCATGGTGTAAAGATGCGGGATATCGTGGCGCGGTTATAGGGGAAGAGTGAAGAGTTCACCACAGAGGACACTGAGGACACGGAGAGGAGCGGGAACGGCGGGGAATTGAAAATGGAGAGAGAAAAGAGAACAAAAGAGGAGAGGAAAAGGATTGCCGTTCGAGGGTCGGAGCCCACCCTTACAAACCAAGGGTGGGGCACCCTCAAGTTCAGTTGGGTGAGAGAGGCGTTGGGGGTCGAAGAGAGGGAGGAGCAAGCTCCTCCCCCTCGTGTTTGGCTATCCTGAGGCATAGAGGACGGCGGATTGCAGGCTGTTTTGGAATAGCGGTGGCTTCGTTGTGCCGTGGCCGGGTGCAGCGAAGCTGTTTTTATTTTGTAAGTGCAAGGCGGAGGCCCACAGTTCGGCGCGTAGCAGGGAGATGGCTTGCGGGGTGGTGATGCGGGGATGAGAGCGCTGCGGTCGAAGTCGTTGCCAACACGGGCGGGGCAGCGGACTGTGCGTGAGATGGCAGTTTTCCAGCGCCAGCAGCAGGAGCGCGTAGACGAAAACGAAGAACGTAGCGGTGGTGCGCACGGACGGATCGCTGCGGACCTGCGGCTGGCCGAAACCGAGCAGGGTTTTTTCGTCGCGGAAGTTGAGTTCGATTTCCCAGCGCCACAGGTAGGCTTGCAGGATTTTCCGCGGTGGCAAGGCGGGATCGCTGCAGATCAGATAAGCCGGATTGCGGTAGCTGAGATGCGCGCCTCGGCGCAACCGGTAAGCGACTGGGCGGACGATGAGCAGCGAGAGTTGCCGTTCCCCACCGGCTTTTTTCCAGCGCAGCGGGGTGATGAATTTGATGTCGAAGTCGTAGACGTTGCCGGCGGCAAAGGCTTGCACGGTGGTCCACGGAACGGATGCATCCGTGCGCAACTGTTCGGGAGTGGGCAGACGCTGGCCGTAGCAGCGCTGACGGCCGCGTCCCTGATTTTCTTCTTCGGCAGTGGGTAGCGCGTAGAGGCGCGCATCTTGGCGGATGCGGCCGAGCAGCGTGGTGCGCAGTGGCAGATCGCGCAGCACGGTGCGGTTGGTAAAGGTGGCGTCGGCGCAGACCAGCAGCGGGCGCGAGGCACCGTCGGCGAATTGATCGATGGCCTCGCGCAAGTGTGCCAGACGCTCTGCTCCGCGCCGGCTGATAGCGGAAGCGGCCGACGCCGAGCGCCAACTTTGCCACTCCGGCCCAGCGGGATCAGCGCGACGTGAAGGTTTGCGCGGCGAAGGTGCATGCAGCAGATCGACGGGAATAGCGCGAGCGGCACTGACCGGCGCTTCGGGATGCTCGGGCAGCGCCAGGGAAATCTGCAAGAAGCGGCTGGCCCAGATGAAATTATCGGCGAAGTGCGGTCCCAGCGGATCGCGCCGCCAAGAAGTACCGGCGATGCGGTGGCCGCGCTTGCGAATCAAGGTGTCGTCGATCAGCGCCACGACGGGACCAGAGGGCGGCAGAGTTTCCAGCACGCCGTTCAGCGGGATGCGCCACAGCACCTCGCCGTCCAGACGCTCGCGCTCGAACAAGCGATAAGCCGCCGACCAGTCGCAGAATTGCTGACCCGTGGCGCAGAGCAAGCCGGATAACGTGCGTCGGCCCAAGCAGGTCAACGCGGATACGCCGAGCGTGCAGGCCCGCTGGAAGCTGCGCTGCTGCGCGAAGGCCGCTCGCGCCTGATCGAACAACGCGTTCCAACCGGCCATCACGCCTTGCCGTGTTTCGTTTTTTTTAGCGCCGGTGCAGAAAGCTTGCGTCGGAGCAGCAGACGGTTTCTGTCCTCCACGATCCACTCCACAACCTCGCCGCGAGTGAACTCCATGGCTTGGGCGACCGCTGAGGGAAAATTGATATACCACTGCTGGCTGTCCCTGCGCTGAATGAGCTGAACCTTGGTGGGGAATCCCATAAGATGCCTCCTGATATCTAGTCATATAACTAGATAGCAGGAAACGCAAGAAGCCGCATAAAAAGATGTTGTGGAGTTACTACTGCACAAGAAACCCTTCTGAACTAGTCAAAGGGCCAAACACGAGAGGGAGGAGCAAGCTCCTCCCCTACAAGGGAGTCAGTTGGTGGGAGAGGTTTTGTCGACTACTACGGAGCCGGACTTCATTACCCAGCGGATCTTGTTGATGGCTACGTCGATGTTGGAGAGAGGGTCGCCTTCGACGGCGATGAGGTCGGCGAAATAACCAGGGGCGACGGCGCCGAGTTCGGTGGATTTGCCGAGGAGCTCGGCGGCATTGGTGGTGGCGGTGCGAAGGGCTTGTTCGGGAGTCATGCCGGCTTTGACGAACCAGGCGAGTTCGCGAGTGTTTTCGCCAAACATGGTGTAGATGGCGTCTGAGCCCATGGCGAATTTCACTCCGGCCTTGTGGGCTTTGCGCGCAGTTTCCAGATTGCGTTCGATGAACGCTTTTGTTTTTTCCTGAAAGCCATCCGTGTAGCCAATCTTTTGCCAGTTATCGAGGTAGTAGCGGTTGTGGTCAATCGTGGGGACGTAGAAGGTACCGCGCTTGACCATTTCCTGGATGGTGGCGTCGTCCATGTCCGTGGCGTGCTCGAGGGAATCGGTGCCGGCGCGGACGGCGTCGCGCGCGCCGGCGGGGCCGTAGGAGTGGATGGCGATTTTTTTACCGAACTGGTGGGCAGCGTCCACGGCGGCTTTGATTTCATCGTAGGAATAAGTTTCGTAGCCGGTGACATCGTCGTCGGTGCCGGTGGACGCGTACATTTTTATGACGTCGGCGCCGGCGGCGATCTGCTGTCGAACGACGCGGAGAACTTCGGGAACGCCATCGGCGATGCCGCCAGCGGGGAGACTGAGGCCAGGTTTGTACGGCGTGTTGGTGATGTAGAGGCCGTAGCCGCAGACGAACATGCGCGGGCCGATCATTTCGCCGCGATTGATGAGGTCGCGCATGGCGATGTCTTCATATTGATCCGAGCCAAGATCGCGAACGGTGGTGACGCCGGCTTCGAGGGTGCGGAGCGCGCCTTTGCGGGCGAGGAAAACTTCGACGGCGGGAGAGTTGGTGGTGAGTTGCTTGAGCATGGGGACGCCGGGAGTTTCGTCGGTGTACATGGTCATGTGGGTGTGGACATCGATTAGGCCGGGAAGGCCGGTGAATTTGGAGAGGTCGATGAATTGCGCGTTGGCGGGGACGTCGGAGAAATTGGTGGTGACGAATTTAATTTTGTCGTCTTCGATGAGGACGATGGCGTTGGTCCAGAGTTTGCCGTGGGCGTCCCAGAGGTGGCCGAATTTGACGGCTTTAAGGGAGTGTGGGGCGGGGGTTTGTGCTAGAGAGCGCGATGCGAAGAGGAGGAAGGGAAGCAAAAGAAGAGGGCGAAGATTTTTCATTTGTGGCCCCGGGGAGTTTTGGAATTGGTGGAGATGAGAGACGTTTCTAGTTCATTCGGGAGGGGAATGCAACGGGGAAGAGAAGAGTTCACCGCAGAGGACACGAAGGACACAGAGAAGAACGATAACGGGAAGATTGAGGTGATTGGCTGGCGGGCTGGGTAACGGGGGAATCGAAGAGGGAGGAGCGAGCTCCTCCCCTACAAGGGGCGCCGGGGGTGCTGGCCAATCTGGAGATTGGAGCTGCGTCGGAGGCGGTAGAAGGCGAGGAGGAGAAGGAGGGCGACCAGGGCGCCGGTGGAGTCGAGAAGAGAGTCCCAGGGGGAGGCGGTGCGAGAGGCGACGAAGGATTGGTGAATTTCGTCGAGGCAGGAATAGGCGGCGGCGATGAACCAGGCGGCGGAGGCCCACGTCCAGCGCCAGTCGGTGCGGCCGGCGCGGATGCCGCGATAGAGAAGAATGAAGAAGATGAAGTATTCGGTGAAGTGGGCGCATTTGCGGATGAGGAAATGGAGGTGGTCGATGGCGTCGGGGGAGAGCGAGGGCAGGAGCCAGCGGAGAATGGGTTCGATGATGGAGCCGGTGTGGAGGGCAGAGAAGGTGTCCGTGGAGAAAAAGAAGATGAGAAGGGACCAGAGGATGGCGGGAAGCCAGGCACGAAGCCAGGGGGGAAGAAAGGATTTGGGAGGGACGCGATAGCGGACTTCGTCGAGATTGGGGGCGGGGCGCGGATTGCGCCAGGGTTCGGAGGTGGGCATGGGTCGAGATCGGGTGCATGGATATTGTAACTGAGGGAGGCGTGGTTGAGGGGGAAGAGAAAGGGAGACTTCACCACAGAGGACACGGAGGACACGGAGAAATAGGAATGGAGATGGAAGGAAAAGTCACGGTTTGGGAAGTGTGGGGTTCGGCGCACGACGGCCCGCCTGGGAAGGCGGGCCCTACTGAGATAGGAGAATCACTCCATGCGGTAGTTGGGGGCTTCTTTGGTGATGACTACGTCGTGGACGTGGGATTCGCGGAGGCCGGCGGCGGTGATGCGGACGAATTTGCTGCGTTCGGAGAGTTCGGGGAGAGTGCGCGCGCCGACGTAGCCCATGCCGCTTTTGAGTCCGCCGACGAGTTGGTCGGTGAGGCCGTTGAGCGGGCCTTTGTAAGCGACGCGTCCTTCGACGCCTTCAGGGACGGACTTGCCGCGCTCCGCGCCTTCCTGAGAATAGCGATCCGCGGAGCCGGCTTCCATGGCGCCGGTGGAACCCATTCCGCGATAGGACTTGAAGGTGCGGCCCTGATAAAGAATTGTTTCGCCGGGAGCTTCTTCGGTGCCGGCGAAAAGGCTGCCGATCATGACGCAGGAAGCGCCAGCGGCGATGGCTTTGGTGATGTCGCCGGAATATTTGATGCCGCCATCCGCAATGATGGGGACGCCGGTGCCCTTCGCGGCTTTGGAGGCTTCGAGAATGGCGGTGATTTGCGGAACGCCGGCGCCGGTAACGATGCGAGTGGTGCAGATGGAGCCAGGGCCGATGCCGATTTTGAGGCCATCCACGCCGAGCGAGATGAGATCCTTCGCGCCTTCATAGGTGGCGACGTTTCCGGCGACGAGCTGCATTTCCGGGAGGCGATGGCGAATGGCTTTGATGGCTTCCATGACGCGTTCGGTGTGACCGTGAGCCGTGTCAATGGCAAGGACATCGGCTTTGGCTTTGGCCATTTCGACGGCGCGTTCGAGGAAATCGCCGGTGGCGCCAACGGCGGCGCCGACGGTGAGGCGGCCGTGATCGTCTTTCGCGGCGCGGGGATATTCGAGTTTTTTCTGGATGTCTTTAACGGTGATGAGGCCCTTGAGGTTGAAGTCCTGATCCACGACGAGAAGTTTTTCAATGCGATGTTTCTGGAGAATTTTTTCGGCTTCATCGAGGGTGGTGCCGACTGGGACAGTGACGAGATTGTCCTTGGTCATCACCTGGCCGACGAGCTGGGTGTGATTTTTTTCGAAGCGAAGGTCGCGATTGGTGAGGATGCCGGTCAGGCGCGTGCCACGGGTAACAGGCAGGCCGGAGATGCGGTACTTGGTCATGATGTCGAGGGCCTGGCGGAGGGTGATGTCCGGGGAGATGGTGACGGGGTCAACGATCATGCCGGATTCGGAGCGCTTGACGCGATCGATTTCCTCGAACTGGCGATCGATGGGGAAATTGCGGTGAATGATGCCGATGCCGCCCTGACGTGCGATGCCGATGGCGAGACGCGATTCGGTGACGGTGTCCATGGCGGAGGAGGCGAGCGGGATGTTGAGCTGGAGCTTGCGAGTGAATTGCGTGGTGGTGTCCACTTCGGTGGGCAGGACGGAGGATTTGCCCGGGAGGAGGAGGACGTCGTCGAAGGTGAGAGCTTCGTGGATGGGACCGTCAATCATGGGAGCCTCGAGAATTGGGATTTGATGATGAGGTTACATCGAAGAGCACAGATTAAAATCTGTGCTACTGGTGGCCGGTCTGAAGTCCGGCCACTACCGGGGGGTGGAAATGGCGCAGCCCAGCGGGAGGCCACTGGGCTGGAGGAGGAGTTCAGTAGATCAAAAAATTGCGTCACGGTGAAACTTCTATTTTAGGGGCGGAGGAGAGAGTGGTCAAGTTGAGTGGACAGAATTTGGGCGTTCCGGAATGGGACAATGATCATGGGATGTGTGAAAGAGCGGGGTGGAATCAGGACTGAAGTTGTCGTAGAACTGGCCGATAGAGCTGGAGAGGCGCGAAGGACCTCTACCATGGCCAATGCAATTAATGGTGTGAACCATGCAGCACCCGCAACCGCGCAGGCAACACAAGCGCAGGCTGCGCCCCAGGCAGCGGTGAGGCCGAAGGCGAGCCAGCCGCAAGCGACGTCGAAATCCGCGGCTCCGCAAGATACGGTGCAGATCAGCACGGCGGCGCAATCGGCTTTGCAGGAAGCGAGAGAGACGCAAACGCAAACGTCACAGGAAGCGAGCCGCGGCGACCGGCAGGCGGCACGACTACTGGCGAAGGAAACGGCGACGAAGAAGGCGTAGTGTTCGAGTAGCCGGCCAGCAGAAAAAGTTAGGAAAGAGTGGAAACAGGCGGCACGGAGCGAGTCGAGGACGCGCTTCGGGCGGCCTGTTTTCGTGCGTTTGGAGGAGTGGCATGAAGCCGACGATGGGAATGTGGCGAGACTACAATGATTGCGGGGAAGGGATCAGGGGAGAAGGCGGAGGATGATGAGGGTGCGATCGTCGTGGGGTTCGGCGTGGTTGCCGCTGAAGTCGTCGGTGGATTTGAGAATCGCGGCGGAAAGGGTTTCCGCGGTGCTGGAGCCGGGAAGAGTTTTGAGAGTGGCGCAGAGGCGTTCGAAGCCGAAGTGATCGCCATCTTCGTTGGCGGATTCGAGAATGCCGTCGGAGGCGAGGATGATGGTGTCACCCGGCTGCAGAGTGAGCGTGGTGGTGTCGTACTCCATGTCGTCGAACATTCCCAGGGGCGTGCCATCAATCGGGAGTTCGGTGATTTCGCCGCCGCGGCAAAGGATGGGGCGTGGTTCGCCGGCGTTGGCAATCATGAGCTGGCGATGGCTGGAGTCATAAACGGCGAAGAGCAGCGCAATGTAGTTGGGCATCATGTGCGCGGCGGTGAGGCGGGTGTTCAAGACGCGCAGCATTTCTTCCGGCCAGCACTTGTGATCCTGGGTGTACTCGCGAAGAATGCCGACGGCGAGTGAGGCGTAGAGCGCGGCGGCGGTGCCTTTGCCGGAGACGTCGCCAAGGGCGAGAGCGAGGCGGCTGTTGCTGTACGGGAAGAAATCGTAGAAATCGCCGGCGAGTTCGCGAGCGGGAACGTAGGCGACGGAGGAGTCGAGGCCGGGAACTTCGCGCTTGCCCTGGGGAAGAAGCTGGCGCTGGATTTCACGCGCGGTGTCCAAATCTTTCTGGAGGCGGGCTTGCGCATTGCGGGCCTGCGCATAGAGGCGGGAATTTTCGAGAGCGATGGCGATGTAGGAACTGAGGATGCCGAGCATGCGTTCGTTTTCCGCGGTGAACGCGTGGGGACGAGTGCTTTCGAGGTCCAGGACGCCGACAAGACGATCTTCGATAAAGAGAGGGACGACCAGTTCGGAGCGGACATTTTCGCTGTTGGGAAATTCGATGTAGCGCGGGTCCTGGCGGACATCGTCCACGCGGACAATCTTGCGATGGCTGGCGGCGTAACCGGTGATGCCCTTGAAGAGGGGAACGCGCAGGCGAACGGGAAGGGCTTCTTCGTGTTGGACGCTGAAGACGCCTTCGAGCTGGGCGGTTTGTTCATTCCAGAGAAGGACGCTGAAGAGGTGATAGTGGACGATGGCCTTGACGCGGTCGGCGATGCGGCGGAAGAGTTCGTCGCTGGCGAGGGTGGAGGTGAGCTCGCGGGAAACTTCGAGAAGGATCGAGAGGGTCTGGTCCTGCTCGAGATGAGAAGGAGAGGTGGCGCGCTCCGGGGCGGAACGGGCAGGGGATGCGCCGGCAGGGTTTTGATGGTCGCTCATAAGCCGGTCCCAAAGAAAAGATAGTCGGAATTGGAGGGAGAGACAACCTTAAAAGGCTGAGAAGGGAGCGGGCTGGGAGGAGTTCAGCGGGCTATTGCGCTGCTGGTTTGGGGGGATGCTCGGCGCGCTCTTTTTTCTTTTCTTCGATGTCTTTTTTGGTAGGCGGGTAGCTGGTGAAGCCTTTGGAGATCTCGTCCAACACCTTCGGCCAAATGTTGTCGTCGTCACCGAGTTTCTGTTCCAGGTATAAGCGCCAGGCGAGGTCCTTTCGGCGGGGATCGATCAGATCGATCACCAGAGTTGCGTCCAGACTGCTTTCACTTTTCATGAGGTCGTAAGTATAGGCCCAGTAGTCGCTGACATATTGACCGAACTGTCCCCAGGTGCCGGCGGCGGGGGAGACGATGGAGGATTGGCTGTTGGCCCAATAGCGGACGACGAGATCAGGTTGCTGGTCTGGCTTAACTTCCTTGAGGCCGCGGGCGATCAGGGATTGAGAGACTTGCGCATGGACGCGGTCCGAGATGGCATCGGGATTCAATTCGCGGAATTCCAGGGTGTTCACGCCACCGATATAGGCGAAGGATTTGTACTTGGAGAAATCGAGATTGGGATCGAAATCGATATTCTTTTTGGCGAGGGCGAGGGGAGCAAAGAGCAAGGCTAACAGGAAGAGAGAAGTGGCCGCGGTCAGTTTATTTCGTTGCCTCCGGGTTGAACGGTTGCGTGGTGGGATCATCGGTTCTCCGTGGTATGTGGCTGCAATGGTGCAGCCAGGAAGGGGGGCGGAGGAAGTGTCAAAAGTGACAGGTCGAGTCTTCACCGAGGTCGGGGCGCATTGTAAGTTTTGACAATTACGAGCGAAACGAGGGGCAAACTACCATCGAGGGCAATTCGGAAGGCGACTTAGTTATAAGGATGACCATGAAAACCAAGGTGCACTCCAATAGCAGCAGAATCCGTGCGGGAATTCTGGCAGCAGGCGTTCTTGCGCTTGCCGGATGGATGGCGGCGGCGCGGCCGGCGCAAGGGCAAGAGATGCAGCAAAAGCTGAACGAACTGAAGCAGTCGTTGGCTTTCAATAAACAGGTGCTGGCGGGATATACGTGGATGGAGCAAGACATCATCAGCCTGAAGGGCGAAGAGAAGAAGGAAGAGCTTTACAACGCTCAGATGGGGCCGGACGGGAAAACACAGAAGACTCCGGTGGATCCGGATTCGGTTTCCGATGACGACCGGAAGAAACGCGGGCTGCGGGGCCGGATTCGAACGAAGAAGATTGATGAATACAAAGAATATGGCGATTCGATTAAAACGCTGATTCAGCAATACCTGCCGCCGGACAAGGACATGCTGCAGCAGGCTTACCAGCAGGGGAATGTGATGATCGGGCCGATGGGCGGCGCGCCGAATGAGTATCGAGTGGTGTGCACGAACTACATCAAGCAGGGCGACAACATGACGATTGTGGTGGATAAGGCGACGATGTCCTTGGCAAGCCTGACGATCGCGACGTATTTGAGCGATCCGAGCGATGCGGTGACTGTGAACGTGCAGTTCGCGCGGGTGCCGGGCGGCGGGCCATTCCACGTTTCGACCGAGGCTATCAATGGCGTGAGCAAGCAGTTGACGATTGAGATTCTGAACACCAATTACCAGCACATGTAGGGAGGCGGTTGGCCGGTCTATTTGGGAGTGACCCAGTCGGTTTGCAAGGCCGGGGGTTGCACCAAAGTCTGCCAAACCACGCAATATTGTTCGGTTTTTTCGCGCAGGGACTGCAATTGTTCCGGTGTGGCTTGCGGGGCGGCAATGTCGAACCGGAGACGAATGCGCTCAAAGCCGACGGGGACGTCCTTGGAAATTCCGAGGGTGCCGCGCAAATCCAAATCTCCTTCGACGGTAACTTCGATGCGTTCGGTGGGAATGCCCATGGCGGTGGCCACCATCTGGCAGGTGATTTGGGCGCAGGCGGAAACAGCGCCGAGCAGCATGTCGCCGGAACAAGCGGCGGTTCCCGCGCCGCCGACTCCTGTGTGGGCCTGGGCATTATAGATGGCGCGCCCGATGGCCACGGAGCAGGCGATGGGAGTTTCGGTCTGGCCGCCGCGGGCTTTGAGAGTGATTTGCGAAGAGGCGGGGTCGTCGCGATATTGCTGTTTAAGCGGTTTCTGAACGGACTTCAGATCCATCATGGCCTCCGATACCTGGCATGGAGATTATAAGACTATTTATTCAGCGCAGAACGGCGGGCTTGTGGCAAGACTGATCGCTTGCTAGCATTTCAGTAGCGGAGGTTAGCACATGCCGAAGTTCGTGATCGAGCGAGAAATCCCGGGTGCGGGAAATCTGACGGATGCGGAGTTACAGGCGATTTCGCAGAAATCCGTGGACGTGATCAAGGGAATGGGCCCGGAGATTCAATGGCTGCAGAGCTACGTTACGGGCGACAAGATTTATTGTGTGTATCTGGCTCCGGACGAAAGTGCTATCCGAGAGCATGCAAAGCGGGGAGGCTTTCCCGCGAATCGCATATCGGCGGTGAGACGGCTGATTGACCCGAGCACCGCGGAATAAACGCATCGCGAATCCTCCAGCAGCCGGTGCTGATTCAAATCTCCCTAGGCAATGACAGTTTTTCTGAATTGGAAATTAGCGAGGGCGCGGAGTTGTGCCGAGTTCCAATAAATCCTCGATGAGTTGTTCCACGGGCATGACCCAGCCCTCCAGCCAGGCGGTTCTTGCAGGAACCGTCGGCAATTTTTGGCGGGCGGATTCCAGACTTTTCTCAAGCTTTTCCTGCTCGGCTGGATTGAGCGGCGCGCCAAGCGATTGGCGGAGCGCGGCGGCGGCGCCAGCGATGCGCAATGCGCGTTCTGGTTCAGTCTGGGCTGCGGCAGAAGCGGTGAAGCATTCCAGCAAACGGGCAATTCCGCGCTTGTGCTCCAGTTCTTGAAAGAGAGCGAGGCTTTCGCGGTAGAGAGAATCCGCTGCGCGGAAATCATTCTGCTCTCTAAGCAAGTTGCCCAAGTCGGCGAGGCAGCCGGCGATGCCCCAGCGGTCGTTGAGTTCGCGAAACGTAGCCAAGCTTTGTTCATACAAGGAACGCGCAGTGGCGGAGTCGTCCTGTTCCCGCGCGACATCTCCCTGGTGATTGAGGGCCCAGGCAAAGCCCGTGCGGTCGCCCAATTCCCGGAAGACGGTTAAGGTTTCACCGTAGAGAACGCTGGCGTGTTGAAAATCACCCTGAGACTTTACGACGCCGGCGAGGTTGCTGAGCGCACGAGCGATCGCGAGGGCATCGTGCAATTCCCGCCAGGCTGCGAGACTCTGTTCGAATAGTGCGCGCGAACCGGACAGGTCTCCGCGATCGCGCACGTTGACGGCCAGAGCATTCAGCGATACAGCGATGCTTCGCTGATCTCCCAATTCGCGGGCGATGGCGAGACTTTCTGTGGTGAGGGAGTCCGCGGCGATGTAGTCGCCCTGCTCTCCCGCGAGCACGCCGGCGGCGAAAAGGGCGCGGAGCCGAGGCAATGTCGACGCAGCCGCACTATTGAGTTTGAGCAATTTTCCGAGGCGCTCGCGACCTTCGGAGAGGTGCTCGCGCATTTCCCAGAAACGGAACAGAGCCGCGCCGAGGCGCAAGCCCCATTCGGCGTTACCTGTTTCGGTGAGCCAGTCGAGGGCGGAGCGAAAATTGTCGTGCTCGAGCTCGAAACGATCCAGCCATTGGGTATGGCTGGCGCTGATATCTTCGGCAGCGCCTTCTTCCGCCAGAACCAGGCAATAGGCGGCGTGGGCGCGCCTTGCGAGCGGCGCTTCGCTACAGGCGGCCATTTTTTCGAGGCCGTATTCGCGAATGGTTTCGAGCATAAGAAAACGGGGCTCGCCGTCGGATTGCTCGATCTGGCGGACCAGGCTTTTGTCCACCATGGAAGACATGCCGTCGAGGACGTCCTGGCCGAGATCTTCTTTTGCGTTGCAGACGGACTCGACAGCTTCGAGGGTGCAGCCACCCAGAAAAGTGGAGAGCCTACGGAAGAGTTTCTGTTCCGGTTCGTTCAGAAGGTCGTAGCTCCAATCGATGGCGTGGCGAAGGGTCTGCTGACGAGCGGGAAGGTCGCGAGCACCGCCGGTGAGGAGTTGCAGGCGACTTGCGAGCCGGGAGCGCAACGCAGACGGCGAGAGCAGCTTGACGCGGGCGGCGGCGAGTTCGATAGCGAGCGGAAGTCCATCCAGCCGAGTGCAAATTTCGGCGACGGCAGACGCGTTTTCTTCGGTGAGTTCAAAATTGGGTTTGACGGCCGCGGCGCGCTGAACGAAAAGGGAGATCGCCGAGAATTGAGAAAGCATTTCCAGGGAAGGCAGGGATTTGGAATCCGGCAAGCCGAGCGGCTGGAGGGGAAACTCGTGTTCATTGTAAAGATGCAGGGCCGCTCGGCTGGTGACTAGGAATTTGAGGCTCGGCGCGAGGGTGAGGAGTTCCGCCAGCAAGGGAGCTGCTGCAACCACGTGTTCGAAATTGTCGATCACCAGCAGCAGGGGCTCGCGGATGGAATTGCGCAGATATTCTTTCAGCGAATCCAAAGGTGGCTGGCCGCCGGTTTCGCGAACGCCGAGGGTTTGCGCGATGGCGAGGGCGACGAGATTGTGATCGGCGACGGCTGCGAGGGGAACGAAATAGACGCCGGAAGGAAAGTGGTCGGCCATCTCGCGGGCGACTTCGATGGCCAGGCGCGATTTGCCGATTCCGCCGGGGCCGGAGACGGTGGCGAGACGGATGTCGGGCCGGAGCAAGAGTTGCGTGACCGCGGAAAGTTCCTTGTCGCGCCCAACAAACGCGGTGCTGGGAACCGGCAAATTGCTGGGACGATTTTCCGGCCGCTTGTGGCTGAGATCGGAGAGGCGATCGCGAATGGCCATCAGATCGCGGACCAAATCGCGCGTGGAGAAATAGCGGTTCTCGGGCGCTTTGGCCAGGCAGCGTTCAATTACCCAGCTGAGGGGAGGAGGAATCTCGGGGTTCAGCAGGCTGATCGGCTTGGGTTCTTCGCGGATGATGGCGATCAAGGTTTCGGTGAAGGCATTCTTTTGGAAGGGGTGTTTGCCGGAGGCCATTTCGTAAAGAAGCAATCCGAAGGAGAACTGGTCTGAGCGGAAATCGAGCGTGTGGCCGGAGGCTTGTTCCGGCGACATGTAGCGGAGCGTGCCCAAAAGCATGCCCGGCTGAGTTTGTGAAACGGCGGTGGTGCAGAAATCCGGGGAATCTTCCGAATGAATGTCGAGCTTGGCGAGGCCAAAATCGAGAATTTTGACGGTGTCTTCGGAGACCATCAGGTTTTCAGGTTTCAGATCGCGATGGACAACGCCAGTTTCGTGGGCCCTGGCAAGGCCTTCGGCAACTTGCACGGCGATTCGAATCACTTCGCGGACAGGGAGATTACCGGCGGAGAGAAGTTCGCGCAGGGTTTTTCCTTCGACGAATTCCAGGACGAGGAAATCGATGCCGTCCTGGTGGCCGATATCGTGGAGGGTGCAGATATTTGGATGAGAGAGCCGGGAGATGGCGCGGGCTTCGTTGTCGAGGCGTTCGCGCAGATCGGGTTTCTGGGAGAGGCGCTCGGGAAGGACTTTGATGGCGACGTCGCGGCCGAGGCGAGTATCGAGAGCGCGGTAAACTTCGCCCATGCCGCCGGCGCCGAGTAGCGAAACAATTTCGTAAGGGCCGAGTTTTTTGCCTGGAGCGAGGGGCATAGCTGCGGCGATTATAACCCTGAAAAAGAGAGTGCGGGGAAAGGCGTGGAGATGGCTTGCCTGTTGAGCAGGTCTCTCATAGAGTCAGAGCATGAATGGAAATTTCAAAAAGTTTGAGCCGCACAGGTGGCTGCGGAGCGGACATTTGCAGACGATGGCCGGGTCGTTTTTGCGGCGGAAGTTTGCGCTGCCGGAGGGGGAAGAGCGGCTGTTTCGTGTGGATGCGGAGACGCAATTGAAGGGGATTTGCCACTGGCAGAGGGAGGACGCGGGCTCGCGGACCCGCCCTGGCCGGTCTGAAGACCGGCCACTACACGGCGGAGATGAGCGGCGGCGGGATTTGCCGGTGATTGTGATTGTGCACGGGCTGGAGGGGTCTTGCGATTCGAATTATATGCGGGGGATTGCGGACAAGGCGTGGGCACGGGGATTTCACGCGGTGCGGATGAACCAGAGAAATTGCGGAGGAACGGAGCGATTGACGCCGACGCTTTACAACAGCGGATTGAGCGGGGATTACCGGGCGGTGCTGCTGGAATTGATTGCGGAGGGATTTACGCAGATTTATTTCGCGGGATATTCGATGGGCGGAAACCTGGTGACAAAAATGGCGGGGGAGTGGGGAGCGGCTCCGCCGAAGGAATTGAGGGGGGTGTGCGCGGTGTGCCCGGCGGTGGATTTATCGGCGTGCGCGGACGCGCTGGAGGAGACGGAGAATTATTTGTACCAGCGGCACTTTGTGAAGGGATTGCTGGAGCGATACCGGCGGAAGGCGGAGCTTTTTCCGGAGCGATATTCGAGGAATGGATTCGGGCCGATCCGGACGGTGCGGGAATTTGACGATGAAATTACGGCGCCGCATTTCGGGTACAAAGATGCGGAAGGTTATTACGAACACGCGGGAGCGAAGCGGGTGATTGGAGAGGTGAGTGTGCCGATGCTGGTGATGACGGCGAAGGATGATCCGTTTGTGCCGTATGAGGCGCTGGTGCGGGCGGGGGTGGGGAAGAATGCGCGGGTTCGGTTTGTGGCGCCGGAAGGTGGCGGGCATTGCGGGTTTATTTCGAAGTGGGAGGGAGCGGAGAGGTTTTGGGCGGAGGAGCGGGTGGTGGAGTTCGTGGAGGAGAGAAGCAAGGAGGTAACGAAGTAACGAAATAATGAAACGGAGAAGATTTTAACGCAGAGGTGGCAGAGGTCGCGGAGGCAGGTTGCTTGGGTGAAGGGTTAGCCGAGGGGCTTTTCGAGGGAGGGTTGGAAGGCTGGGGTTAGGAGTTGGGCGGGGCCGGTGAGGGTGATGGCCATTACGTCTTCGCAGCGGATGCCGAATTCGCCGGGGATGTAGATGCCGGGCTCGTTGGAGAAGGTCATGCCGGGTTGGAGCACGGTGGTGCTGCCCTGGACGAGGTAGGGATGCTCGTGAATGTCCAGGCCGATGCCGTGGCCAACGCGATGGGAAAAGAATTTGTAGCCGGGGCCGAAGCCGGCGGAAGTGACTACGGAGCGCGCGGCGTCGTCGACGGAGCCGGTGAGGCGGCCGGAGCGGGCGGCGTCGAGCGCAGCGTCTTGGGCACGGCGAACGGTTTCGAAAACGCGTTGCATTTTTTCGGTGGGCTTGCCGAAAACGCCGGTGCGCGTGACGTCTGACCAGTAGCCTTCGACGGTGCAGCCGTCGTCAATCAATACAACGTCGCCTTCCTTTAAGGTGCGCGGCTGATTGCTGCCGTGCGGAAGAGCGGCGGAAGGGCCGAAGAGCACCATGGCGTCTCCGGGCAGATGCATTTGCGCGTAGCCGGCGGAGACGAGTTCGCTGACTTGCTGCTGGGTCATTCCTTCTTTCAGATTTGCAAAAACAATTCGATAGATGTCGCAGGTGGCCTGGCAGGCGAGGCGCATGAGTTCGAGTTCGTGCGGAGATTTGACGGCGCGGCAGGCGATGGTGACGGGATCGGCGGAGACAAGATCGTAGCCGGGAGCGGCGGCGCGGAAATGATCGAAGAAGGTGAAGGGGAGAGCCTCTTCGATGCCGATGCGGCCGGTGCGGAGGCCGCGGTCGGCCAGGGAGGTGGCCATTTGTTTCCCTCGCAACCGCCTATTGTCCCGCTTTCAAATCGCTCACCAGCCGCTGAAACGCCGCTCTGATACGAATCGTGGTCCTTCCAGTTGCTGAAGTCGGGAATGAAGTACTCGCGTATCTCGCGCGCCGAATCTTTCCCCGTATCGGCGTCGAAGCACTCCCAATCGCGCAGCCTCTCAAACGCCACCAGCCGGACAGGAAACAGCACCCGCTTGCCTTCCTTCACCTCGCGCTTGCGGGCCTTGGCAATCTCGGTCTTCACCCACTCGCTGCTCATGCTGTGCTCCGAGAGGATCAGCAGCAGCTTGTCATGCAGGCGAATGGCCTCGTCGATTTGCTCGTGCATCTTCCGCCCTCCCTTGCATGTCGTGCGGCGCAAACCAGCAGCGCACGCCTTTGGCTTGCAGGTCGGCATGGAGCCGCTCGGCAAACTCCTGGTCTTTGGTCGAGTAGCTGATGAAGCAGGAGTAGAACTCGATGGGCCGTCCCACCATTGAGTTTGATGCCCGCCTGCATCTTTTCAGCAGACCCCGCACGACTCAGAACCGAGTCAGTCGCTGCTCGAAGCACTTCATCCCAATTGCTCTTCTACTCATTCCACTTCTCGACGCCTTGCTTGAGGATAGCGAGATGTCCAGGGTTCGCCATTGCCGCGTGACCTCGCTTGTTCCCGCGATGCTACGGATATTAGGAAGGCCACACTCTACTCGCCCCTCCCCGCCTAGTCAACGAGGGCTCCGTTCGGATCGCATGTCATCTTTATGGAGTGCAGGACTCAGGTCGGTCGAAAGGGGCTGCGCACAAGTGACTGTCAGGGCCCCAGAAATGCTTGAATGGACGCTTTGATTTCGGGTTCCGGATCATTCCAGTCGAAGGCATCCTTGATCAATCCGCTAATATCGGCACGGTCGCGGTCGAAATCCTTCTCCACTAGGTAGAGCACTTCACGGTCGGATGAACGAAGCCAACCCCACTCCATCGTGACGTTCGGATTCAGTTCCTTGGTGTGCTTGCTTTCGACGATTGCGATGGCTCTACTGCAGGCGAGCATGTACACCTCGATGTTCCGGAACAGCTCGGGATGGTATGTCTTGTCTGATGCGAGGTGCGGTACGTAACCACGATCCCTCACGGCGTCGCTTACCGTCTCGATAACCTTCTGTAGCTGTACATCGAGCGGTGTCTTCGGTGGCTTTTCGGGGAATTTCGTCATGATGAAAACCGACTTCTCGTAAGGGTGCTGCGCAAGAAACTGCGCCAATTTCTCAAAGTGCTCCGATTTATGAGGTGGCCAGCGGATCAGCTCAGCTACGGCCGCTTTCACTTCGACTTTCGCGCTATCAATATACTTCTGCAGAGTTTTTGTAAGTTCGTCGCGAAGAGCCAGGTTCTGCGTCGAGTTGAGCACGGAGTCGCGCTGTTCTATGAGTTTCTTGTAGTCCGCTCGTTTGGAGCAAATGTCCGCCAGAACCTCCTCAATCTCACGCATTGCGGGTCTCCTGCGCTTCGACTGCGTAGCGAAACATCTCTTCGATCGTCTGGAGGTACTGGAGGTCTGGCCCGGTTATCGACCGTTCCAGCCTGTTCAGGTTGGCTAGGGTGGTCTCCAGCATCCATCTCTCGGGAATCTGGCTCATGATGAGGTTCGCGAATTTCCGCACCTCGTCCCAATCGCCTGCGATTGCCGCAAGCTCCAGTGCCGTAGCCGATGTCCAGTAATCGTTCCTTTCCGGGTCCATGTGAGTCTTCAGTGCAGCCCGAACCCGCGGGAGGACAGTCGTAAGTTCCTGTCTTCCGGCTTCGCCGCCATAGACCATCAGAAGGTTAACTAGGTTTACTCCGGGATAATAATCGGAAGGCTCCTTTTCGAATCCGGTGCGGTAGTGCGCAATCGCCATCTCAATATCGGCAGGCTCGCCCGTTACGGCGAATCGATCTTTGTAAATGCGCCCGAGGATTCCGTGTGTCTCTCCATCCCCACCACTCTTGGCGATAAGTTGCTCCATCATGCCGACTGCACGGTCACGGTCGCCCGGTCGGTTGCGGCGGTTCAGAGCGAGCGCCAGCATCTGCTGGATCTGCCCAACTTCCCGGACCTGCTGCGGAAGTTCGTCCGCGAACCGGATCAACTCATCCCAGGCACCCAGCTCGCGGTACTTCTTCAGGACATCAATGGCCGCTGTCGGGTCGTCGGGCGACGTGGTCTTGACGATCTCTTCGGCGACCCTAGCCGCCTTCTTCTTCCGTTCGGGGGATGCGTCTGTCCGTGCGAGCGCATCCTTTAGAGCCGGAGAATAGGCGCGAGACTTAGACTCGCGCGGCTTGAGTTCGTCCGACAGATCTACGCCATAGCCGGGAAAGAACTCGAACACCGGGCTGTCGTTGCGCTGCTCGGCTAATCCTTGTTGTATGACCGACTGGAGCAAGCCACGCAACCGGTCGGCTTCCGCGGTATACAGCCGTCCGCCATCGTCGACCTCGTACGTTAGAACACGAGAGTAACTGATGTTGAACGGGAGGCGGTTCCCGGCCGGGGCGATCAGGATTGCCAACCCCCGTCGGGCTGCGTGTCGCACGCCCACCTCGTACATCACGTTGGGGTTGCCATCGCCGAGGTCAGCGACAAAGACATCGGAGGAGATGCCCAGACGCAAAATTGACTTCTGAACGATTCCGCCGCTGGTGTCTTCGTCGGCTCGAACGACCTGGCAACCGGCCATCTCAGCCGCTGGCTTAATCGCTTTTAGATAAACGTCATCATAATCGACGACTCTCTCAGTCTCGCGAATCTTTTTCTTTCCAAACGGCGTCGTGACGTAACACGTTGGCACTGCGGAATCTCCTCGCGTGAGCGAATCCATTTTGCCACAGTTGCCGCCCTCAACTCCGTGCCCTCCCTGGTGAAAACCCAAGCCTAATCCTAATCCGCATTCGTCCGCGAGATCCTCAGTTGTTCTCGCCTTGCCTTTCTCGGTGTCCTCCGTGCCTCTGTAGTGAAATCCAATCGCGTTTCCCAAATCGGGAATTCGCCGCAAGATTTCCCACCAAACTTTTGCGGTCCCTCTCCGCCTTTTGCCAGTCTCGCCGTGTGGAGGCGTTGCCCCCACACGCAAACTTGCCACCATGTTTTGTTGCAGCCTGTACTAACTCACTCTTTGCGACATGCAAAGAGCTATAGCACGTCTTTTGGAGGCGTTGTGTCCGTCCGTACTTGCGATCATCTCAATCAGGAAGGTGTAGTTTGCTCGCCGCACCTCGTGGCCAGAAACTCTGTTACTTCCGACATCAGCGCTCGCAGCAACTGTCCCGCATTCACCGCCACGCCGAGACCCTCCATCTGGCACCGCTTGAAACCCTGCAAGATGTGCAAGTCGCGCTCTTCGAGGTAATTCACGCACTCGTCACCAACACCATCGACCACAAGCGCGCCCGTGCACTACTTTTCGCGCTGCAACAGGCATCGCTGCTGTACCGGGAGCCGAGCGCGGCCTAGGAAACGTGATGCAAGTCCCAGCGGCTCAATATTTTACGCATAAATCACGTGCGCTCAATCGTTTGCGCACAAAACGCCGCCATTCCCCATGAAACGAGGAATTCTGGGGGAGGGGTGCGCCGCGCGCCCTCTACTGGAGCGAGGCGGGCTTCTGGGCCATCAGGTCGGCGAAGCGCGGGTCGGTGCGCAGGTTGGCGAACTCGGAGTCGGTATAGACCTTATCGATCTCCTTATAGCCTTCTTCCATCGCCTTGCGAAGGTACTCAAGGGAGCGCTCGAAGTCTCCGGCCTGGGCGTACATCTTGGCTACCATGAAGGAGAACGCGGCGCGGTCTTCGGGAGAGCTGGTCTGCGCCATGACTCCCATTTTCGAGACGCGCTGGAAAATGTCGTTATCGAGTGAGTAGGCGGTGCGGTATTCGATGCCCGCCTTGTCGAAGTCGTGCTTGGCGAAGTAGGCCGCGCCCAGGTTGTAGTGGAAGGTCGCCGAATTCGGGCGCGCCACCAGCGCCTTGTTGTAGTACTTGATGGCTTTGCCGTAGTTCTTGTGCATCTGCTCGATGAAGCCGAGGTTGTTCAAGGCCTCGGGCGAATTCTTGTCGAGCTTGAGGGCCTGCTCGAAGCACTTCTGCGCGTCCTTGTCGCGCATGATGAACAGCAGCGCAATGCCCTTCTTGTTCCAGAGCAGCGCGGTGGGTTGCTTGTCGATCGCGGCGGTGTAGGAGTCGATGGCGTCGAGATAGCGCTTCTGCGCACGCATGGTAGTCGCCCTGCTTCTCGAGTTCCTGAGGAGTTCCGGAGGTAAGCGACACGGGTGGCGAAGTGATTGACTGCTGGTCCAGAGCCGGCGCACCGCTGGCGATTGCGGCTATGACGCCAAGACACGCAAGCCAACGAAACCATCCGCGCGATATTCGGCGACCAGACATACTTCTACCCCCGACTCCCGTTCCCCATATATTAGACCTATTCAGGGGGCGGTTTGTTCCCTTTCTCAGGGGAAGAATTTTCCGGTGTTCTGGTTTTGGGCCGATCGTTGCCCTTGCCTCCAAAGACCCGGCTGAAGAATCCCTTCTTCTTTTTCTGCTCGGCGGGCGGCTGTCCGGCTGCCTGTGTTGCGGGAGCTTGCCCGTAGCCGGCGGACGCCGGCTGGCCGCCCACTGGCCCGTTGGTGGTTGGGGGCGGTGCCACCTCAGGTGAGCCTAGTCCGAGGATCTTGGAGAAGAAGTCTGCGATGGTCGGCGAAGGCCTGCTCGCAGGTTGTCCTTCGGTTCGGTGCCGGCGATGAAGGCGACGTAGTAGGTCTGCGGGCACGCGCTCGTGGCCAGCCGGTTGGTGACTTTGTCCAGCTGGACCTCGACCACTCCTGAGGGCGCGGGAAAGCCCTTCATGTCGGAATACTGCGGGATCTTCTGCGCCCGCTTCATGAACTCGGCCCAGATCGGCGCGGCGGTGGCTCCTCCGGCCAGCTTGATGTCGGTGTAGTCGTCGTTGCCCACCCACACGATGCACAGCAGGTTGCTGGTGTAGCCGGCGAACCAGGCGTCGTGCGAGGTGCCGGTCTTGCCCGCGGCCGGCGCCGTGAAGCCGCGGGCGCGCACGGCGGATACCGGTGCCGTTGTTGATGACCGCTTCCATCATGGTCGTCATGACGTAAGCCACGCGCGGATCGAGCACTGGCTTGGTGTCGTCTGTGATAGTCGTCCAGCACGTCTGCCGCGGGCGTCGCGCACCGACTTCACCATCAGGGGAGAGAGATGCGTGCCGCTGATTGCCGAAGACGGTGTAGGCTCCAGCCATTTCCAGCGGGTGGCGTCGTAGGCACCCAGCGCGATCGCCGGAGTTGCGCGCACGCTGCTGATGCCTGCCGCCTTGGCCAGCGCAGCTACTTTGTCGAAGCCTACTTCCTGGGCCACGCGCACGGTCGCGTTGTTCAGCGACAGTGCCAGCGCGTAGCGGGCGGTGACTTCTCCGTGAAAGGTCTCGTGATAGTTGCGCGGCTCGTAAACCTGGTCGCCGTAGGCGATGCTCACCTGCGAGTCGTCGACCAGGGTAGCCGGGGTGAAGATTGCCGGCTTGCCGCTGGTGTCATGGCGGCGGAGCGTTGCCGCCAGTCTCAGGTGCACTGGCCGCGACCGTCAGCAGTCTGTCCGGTGAGCGCAGTGTTGATCGCAGCCGCGTACACGAACGGCTTGAAGATCGAGCCGGTGGGACGCTTGGCGATGGCGTGGTCCAGCTGGCTCATGCCGTAGTTGCGGCCGCCGACCAGCGCCAGCACTTCACCGGTGTGCGGATCGAGGGCGACCAGCGCGACTTGCGGCATCGGACCGGAGTCGACCTTCACTTCGGTCTTGGCGTCCTTGCCGGTGCCGACCTTGGTCTTGTGGGTGCGCCGCTTCACCACCTGCTCGTCCACCAGCTTCATGCCGACTTCCACGGCTTCGGCGGCAGCGCGCTGCAGGTCAGGATCGAGCGTGGTGTAGATCCGCATGGCCTGCTCGTTCAGTTCGCTCTCGTTGAACTGGTTGGAGAGCTGGTCCTTCACCAGGTCGACGAAGTACGGAGCATCGCTGGCTTCGACGTTGGGCGCGGCCAGCTTCAGCGGAGTGGCCTTGGCGTGGTCGGCCTGCTCGCGCGTGATCGCTCCGGTTTCGACCATGGAGTCGAGCACCAGGTTGCGGCGCTCCAGCGCGCGCTCGGGATGCTGTAGGGCGACAGATAGTTGGGACGCTGAATCATGCCCGCCAGCAGGGCGCTTCGGGCAGCGTCAGGTTCTTGATGTCCTTGTTGAAGTAGGCGTGCGACGCCTCGCCGAATCCGTTGATGCTGAACGAGCCGCGCTGTCCCATGGACACCTGGTTGGCGTACATCTCGAAGATGCGCTGCTTGGAGAACTTCTGCTCCAGCTCGATGGCGATCAGCATCTCCGTCAGCTTGCGCTTGACGGTCTTCTCCGGGCGACAGGAAGAAGCCGCGCGAGAGCTGCATGGTCAGGGTCGATCCGCCCTGTCCGCGGTGGCCGTCGCAGAATGTCGATGGCGGCCGCTTCCATCAGGCGGAAGTAGTTCACGCCGCTGTGCTGGAAGAAGCGGCGATCTTCGATGGCGAGGACTGCGTTGACCAGGTTTGCGGGAATTTCGTCGAACGTGATGATCTCGCGCTTGGAGCGGTCCAGGCCTTCGAACAGCGAGGTCACCAGCTGCGGCTCGAGTTCGTAGGCGGTCGAGATTCCGACCACCGCGGCCGTCGCGTCAATGGAGGCGACCTTGCCATTCGCGAAGCGGATGGTCACGTTCTTCGGGCGCGTGAAAGGACTCCTCGCCGGGCATTACCTCGAGACTGCCTGCCGGAAACGCGGAACCGTCCGATGGGCGAATCGCTGTCCTTGCCTTGCTCGCTGTAGCCAGCACGGCGCAGGTAGTCGGCGATCTCGGGCGCGTTGAAGGGCTCTCCGACTCCGATGGTTTGCGGACGCGCGTAGATCTTCGCGGAGTTGTTGAACAGCGGCCCAGCCATGCGGCGGTCGACGATGCCCTCGTACTTCACGTAGAGGAAGGCGAACACCGCCATGAAGAGGATTCCGGCGACCAGGAAGCCCGGCCACCAGCATTTTTACGATGGGGTCGCCGAGGGCGAAGTGATGACCTGGCTCGGGCTTGCGCGGTGCGCTTCGACCCGTTCCTTTTGAGACCGTACGAGGCCTATTGCCAGCCAATTTGATCTTGATTGCCACGATTTTCGGTACGCAGAGACGCCGTCTATTGTAAGACGGCTTCAAACGGCATTCTGTTATCCGAGATGTACCACCAGAGCGCTGGTTCTATTGTAAAACAGCGCGCGGCCGCACGTCCGGCTGCGGCGGTGTTCCTTTGGCCGGTATCTGGTTGGTATAGTCAGTTTTCAGAGACTTCTTCTGGAGGTGCGCAACATGCGGAAAACACTGGGTCTGATTGTGATCGCCCTATGTCTCGAGACACTGGCTTTCGCGGCCAACAAGGAATCCGGAAGCACCACCCTGAAAGACGTGCAGCCTGCCGGAACCACCGACAAGAAACATAAGAAGCAGCAGTTCGACCTGTCGTTTGCGACTTCCAAGAATGAATACACCTGCCGTACCAACGAAAACCAGAAGGTGCAGGCGACGGACTTTGTGGTAGGAAGCTCGATCGACTACAAGATCGACGGGAACAAGGGCCATGTGAAGAGCACCTCGACCGGCAAGAGCGCGAAGTGCACACTGGTGCGGGTGGCGGCGCTCACCGCGACGCCGCAGTAGCCTGGTGTTTATTCGTCCCACGGGAACCAAAAAACGGCGGCAGCACGTTGGGGAACCGTGCCACCGCCGCTGTGGGGAGTTCGTAAGTCCGAGTGAACGGAGCTTACGGACAACGTCCAGCTGTGTCTCCGTCGGCCAAATGCTGATCGAAGGCCTTGGGGAATGCCACACTGATGGTTTGCGGTTTGCTGCCGGGAGTTCCATGGCAGACGAACACCTTGTGCATGTCGAGTACCCATCCCCCGTAATACTGGTAGCCCACTCCAACACCGGCAATGGTGCCTCCGTCGTCCGATACGGCTGATGGAGAATACAGAGTGTTCCACTGTTCCATCGGCGTGCCCTGCTGCTTCACGAAATCGTCCAAGGGGACAGTGCCAAGCTGAGGAGTCCGGAGGAACGGCCCCGTATACACGAAGTCGAACCACATGTTTCCGCTGTAGCCGACCATCACATTGCCATCGGAATTCATGGCGTAGGGATTGGTAACGGAAACTCCAGGGAACCCGGGGAAGTATTCCAGCAAACTGCCGGGCGCCGTGTTGCGACGCCAGCCGCTGCCATCGTACGGATATTGTCCTTCGAAGACTTGGCCCGCGACGGTGGAACCATCACCGCTTACCGTAAAGGCTTCGGAGACCGGATCGCCATTGGCGTCGGTGATCAGCTCCGCCTGGCCGTTGTGCCATATGGTGCCGAACCAGCCGCCCCATTCGGCTTCCTGCCATCCCACAGCAACGGAGCCATCGGCGGAGACCTGATCGACGCGGCTGTTGGCCCAGGTGCCGTCAGAACGTTTGAACGACGACTTGAATTCAATCGAGCCAATCGCCGTGTTGGGGATCCAGCGGAACGCCTTGTAATCGGTGCAGGTGTTGTAGGTGTAGCCGAACACTGATCCGTCGTTGCTGACGGCAAAGCTGGAATTGGTGTCGGTGCCGCACTTGCCGATCGGCCTTACGCGGACCCAACCGTTCTTGGCGTCCCAGCGATAGGCGCCCAGATCAGTGTCGGAGTTGACATCCAACAGATTGGTGGAAATGTAGCGGCCGTTGCGTGAAATCGAAACGTTACCGCCGGTGCTGGCTACGTTCATGGAGACGACGCCGCTCTTGGGGGTCCATTGGAAGACCGGTCCGCCGCGGCCACCAAAGTCGCCCACAACAGTCGAACCGTCGCCACTGAGGCCATTCACGAAGGCCGCATAGCCGAGCTGATAAAGCTTGGGCGCGCCCGGCGTCAGAGCGAACGTGATATTGGCCGTCGTCGCCTTCGCTGGATTGGCCGTGATCGCCATGTAAGTGCATGGGTTGTAAGTCGAGTTGGCTTGCACTCCCGGCCAGAAGCGTTCCGCTCCCGGCAGGAAGTACGTCGGGGGAGTGGAGAATCCGCCGAAAGCGAGGGCATCCACGTAAATCACATACCTGGCGCCTGGTGTCAGGCCGTGAAGCGTGTAGCTGCCGTCGGGTCCGGTCTGCCCTTGCGTCATCTGGCCGGTGATGGCAGAGGTGGAATCAACGTAAGGATCAGCTATGTTGCGGGCGATCACGTTTACGCCCGTCAACTCGGTCTTACCGTCCAGGTCATAAACCTTGCCGGTGATGGTTCCGTAAGAACTCGACCATCCCGGACCGGGATACAGATCGGAGAACGAAGCCAGCGTGTCGGTGGTGTGCAGGTTAGCCTGGGCCAGACCGGTTCCACCCACGTTGGGGTTGGTGTAGGGATACATCGTCTCCACGTCGGCGCTGGTCAGGTTCGTGGCGTAGGGCAGACTGCTGCAACTTTGCGGACCAACGTTTTCACCCGTGAAAGGGCTGTAGAAGTAAGCCGCGCCGTTGGTCTGGGTGTGCGCCATGCCCAGCGAGTGACCGAACTCATGGGTAGCCACACCTTGGAAGTTCATGGCGTTGGTATCAGCCGGGTCGATGGCGCTTCCGTTCAGTACCACGAAGCTTTCGGTGATGATGGTCGTACCCGCGATCGCGAACTGCGGGCTGGAGATTCCCAGGACTCCGTCGCCGGCACCAAAGAAATTCTGCATGATGCTGCCGTCAGCATCGAAAACGACGTAGATGCCGCGTCCGTTCGACTTACCGATGATGCGGTCGATGTTGGTCGAATCGATGTCGGGCAGGCCGATCTGTGAGAAATCGCCCACTACGCTTGCGCGTAGAGAAGCGGTCTTGATGGCAGACCAGTCTCCGTAGCCCTTGGCGACCAGGGCCTTGCCAACGGAGTTGTCGAAGGTGACAGGAACACAGTTACCCGTGGACCAGTCGCAAACAACGCCCAGGTTGCCGAGGTCGTAATACACCGGTACTGGGGAAGAGGTGTCGTAGTGATAAGCCGTCTTGGTGACGGGATCGACGAGGAGAGGACCTCCGGCGAACGCCGATAGCGTGAACGCTGTAAGCGATGCGACGAGGACCATAGTGAAGATTGCTCTACTTTTGGACATGCTTCATCCTTCCGCTCTCGATCCATTGGCCATTGACCGCCTGCTTCACGAGACTGACGAACGCATTGACGTTCACAGGGCCTTGCTGGGTCATCATGGCGCGCTGTTCTTTGGTCCCCAGCAGAGTGGGGTCAATCGTGACACTCTTGAAAAGACCAGCATTATTCGACTGGTTGACTGCGCCGGCCATCGAAACCTTGAACTTGCCCTGACCCAGGCCGACGGTGGTCTGCAGCCCGGTCCATGCGGCGTGCTTATTGAGGAACAGAATTGCCTCCTCGCCGTTGGTATAGGTAGCCCAACCGGCGGGAGTGACCATCAGGTTCGTTTGTCCATTGCCCATGTCGCGGGGCTTCAGCAGCCCGAACTGGCGGAAGGTGTACTCACTGCTCACCTGTCCGCGGATGGCGTCAGCAACGTGCATGGTCACTTCGGTGTAGGGAATGCCGCGATCGTCGATTCCGTCGGACACTTTGGTGATCGTGCCGCGCAGGATGAGTTCGGAGTTGGCGACAAGGTCAACCACGTTGACCTCGCGCCGGGATGTGGTGGCGCTCGCGAGAGTGGTCGCGAACAGCATGGCTAAGAGTGTCCAGGCGCACAGGCGGCGCGGACCTCGGGGATTCGTCATGGGTGGTGCTCCTTGTAGCTAACGCGGTTGCCGCTCAGACAGACTGGCGCTGTTCTTCGGTATAACTACCGTGCGGAATAGTCATTCAGGGGCCGGAGATCACGGCTGTGATGCCTGATGCCTGGCCGACGTAATCTTGCAATTTGAAACGGGGTAATTCGGGCTGCCGATGGTACAGCATTATTTATACATCGTTAAACAAACAGTGTCAATGCTAAAATCGTGTGGTTCTTTTGCGCCGAGGCCGAGGGCATGCCGAGAACACCCGATCCCGAGTTGGAAGAGAGAATCGTTGCCGCCGCCATGCGCCTGCTCGACCGCGGCGGCGAAGCGGCCATCACCATGCGTGCTGTTGCGGTGGAAGCGAAAACAACCACGCCCACCATCTACGAACGATTTCCCGACCGGGAGGCCATCCTGCGCCGGGTCGCCCAACGAGGCACGGACGAGTTGTTCGCGGTACTGCAACCCCTTGGAAGCGTGGATAAGATGGTCCGCGAGTATCTTCGGTTCAGCTGCGCTCATCCGCGGCGCTTCGATTTGACGGTTGAGATCTTTGGTGAGCGATCGGTCGCCGGCGAGGCCAGACCGGTATTCGATCTATTGAAGGCGCGCCTTACCAAGGAAGTGGGAGTCACCGGGAGCAAGTGCGAGGACCTGGCACTCGCCATTGCCTCGCTGTTCTTTGGCACGGCACGGGGAATGGTGGCTGCGGGGCTGATACGCGCCATGCCAACGAATTGCGACGCTCTTCGCTGTCGGCGCTGCGACTTCTGATGAATGCGTTTTCGCGAGCGGGCCGGGCCGAGGCGCGTTCGCAGGTGAACGCGAGAGGGAAGCGGTGCGTTTCGAGCCGCTAGTGCAGTATCTCTGCGAGTTTTCCGCTGGCGATCAATTCCGCAACACGAGCGAAGTCCTGGGAGAGGATTCGGTCCTGCGTGATGGTCGGAGAGACCGCGCGAATCGCGGCGTGGGCGGCTTGGCCGCGCTTGCCGGTCTTCATCGGAGCGCGGAAGTCGAGGGCCAGCGCCACAGCCAGCGCCTCGATGGCCAGCACGTTGCGCGTGTTGTCGATCACGTGCAGCAGTTTGTTGGCCGCCGTCATGCCCATCGAGACAAAGTCTTCCTTGTTGCCGGAGGTGGTGATCGAGTCCACAGAAGCGGGATGGGACCACACCTTGTTCTCGCTGACCAGAGCGGCAGCGGTGACCTGCGGCATCATGAAGCCGGAGTTCAAGTCCCGCGCCCGGCGCAAGGAATGGAGGCAGTCCTTCGTTGAGCGCCGGGTTGACCAGGCGTTCCAGGCGCCGCTCGGAGATGCCGGCCAGCGCGCTGAGCGCGATGGCGAGAAAGTCGAAGGCGAAGGCCAGGGGCTCGCCGTGAAAGTTGCCGCCTGAAATGATGTCGCCTGCGACCGGCGCCCCCAGATCGGCCTGGGGCTTCCGACTTTCTTCGGTTCGGGGAAGACCAGCGGATTGTCGACCGCGGAGTTCATCTCGATCTCGAAAACTTCGCGGCAGTGCGCGAGGGTGTCGCGCACCGCTCCGTGGACTTGCGGCATGCAGCGCAGGGAGTAGGCGTCCTGGACTTTGCCGCAGTCGCGATGGGATTCGCGGATCTCGCTGCCCTCGAGCATGCGGCGCAGATTGCGCGCTACCTGTAGCTGTCCAGGATGCGGCCGAGCCGAGTGGATGCGCTCGTCGAAAGCGACATCGGTGCCCTTCAGGGCGTCGACGGCCAGCGCTCCGAGAACGTCGGCGGTGTCGGCGAGGATGGTCGCCTGCATCGTCGCCAGCAGGCCAACCGCCAGCATGGCCTGCGTGCCGTTGATGAGCGAGATGGTTTCTTTGGCTTCCAGCACCAGCGGCTTGATGCCGGCTTGCTTGAGCGCGTCTGCGGCGGCCATTCGCTTGTCGTGAAAAACGGCCTCACCTTCGCCGATGAGGACCAGATCCAAGGTGCGCGAGTGGCGCCAGGTCTCCGCTGGCTCCTACGCTGCCTTGCGACGGAATCACGGGATGCACGCCGCGGTTCAGCATTTCGCAGAGAGTGTCGATGACAACTGCGCGCACTCCAGAGCAACCCTTGGCCAGCGAGTTGGCGCGCAGCAGAATCATGGCGCGACTGACTTCCTGGCTCAGTGGAGCACCCACTCCCACGGCGTGGGAGCGTAGGAGGTTCACCTGCAACTGGCGGATGTCGTCGGGAGGAATGCGTACGTCGCTCAACTGGCCGACGCCGGTGGTCACGGCGTAACCGACCCGGTTGTTCTCGACAAGATCTTCGACCACGGCGCGCGCGCGATCGACCGCGAGGCGGGCCTCTGGCTCCAGCATCACGGGACGCCGCTCCAACACCACCGCGCGGACATCATCCAGGGTCAGATCGTTGCCGTTGATGTGCAGTACCTTCATGCGATCTCAATTCTGCCGCGGGAGGCTGTCATGATCGGCATCCTCGCTACGGTGCAGCTCTCGATTGTTCAGCTTTTCCCGGCGGCCTTCAAGAACGGCGCCAGGTATTTCTTCGGGCAGGTGGATGCGCTTGAACTCCGAGTTCACTACGATGTGGACACTTTCACCCTCGGCCAGCGCCTTGTCGTCGTCGACGCGCACGATTTCGTAGGCAAAATGCAGCAAAGACTCACGCACGTTTATCAGCCGGGTGCGGATGGTGATCAGGTCGTCATAGCGAGCCGGAGACTTGAAGCGGCAATGAACGTCGGCCACGGCAATGTGGGTGTCGTCCTGCTTCTCCATGTCTCGGTAGGTGAAGCCGAGCTGGCGCAACATCTCCACCCGGCCGACCTCGAACCAGACGATGTAATTGGAGTGGTAGACGACGCCCATCTGGTCGGTTTCGGCGTAGCGCACGCGCAGCTGCGCTTCATACACCTGGACTGCTGATTGGTTGTCCGGCTGCATGAACCCCGTACTCCAACTTATCATGCAGCCGTGTAGTGCGGCGCGGATGGCGGTAGTGGTCCTGCTCCGGCCGAGCTCGTCTACTTCTTGTCAGGCTGCTACGGCACGCCGGGGCCGCCGGCGTTGTGAACGGTCTGTCCACGAACAGGCTCGCCTACGGGTACAGCGACGCCGTCGGCAACGTAGTCGACGAACTGCGCCGGAAGCGTTTGCGGCAGCGGCCGACCTTTCGAATTTTGCAGCCGGTACTCCAGATGTGGCGCCGGCGAGTTGCCGCTGTTGCCGCACTCACCGACTACGTCGCCCTGCTTGACCTTGGCCCCCTGCTTCACCTTGATGCTGTTCTGTTTCAGGTGCATCAGCAGGGAATATTCCTGGTTGCCATGCGAGATCAGAACACGATTGCCGGTGGGAAACACCTCTTCCGGCCGGCCGGGCACATTGTCGGCATACGAATCATTGATCAAGACGACCGTGCCATCCGCGGGCGCCAGCACCGGTTGTCCGTAACAGTAAAACTGCTCATTCTTGCTGCCGTCACCCGAGAACGGACGGCCATCTTTCAAGACCGTAAAGATCGTCGCGTAGCGTTCGGCGTCGAGGTAGGCGTTCGGAGTTCTGATAGATGAATCTGCCACCCTGGTACACGAACCAATCGCCCTTAAAGGGAAGTCGCAGTTTGGTGGTGTCCTTGTAGTCGGAGAAACGGTTTCCGGTGGCGGGCGGGGAAGGGCGAAACTGAGTACCGTCGATTTGTCCCTGCTCGTTCAAGATGATCGCGGTGAAGATCGGGATCTTTGGTCTTGCTGAATTGCGAATACCTGGAGTAGATGGTGTTGGCGCGATAGCATGTCAGGAACGAAGTTCTCCCCGAGCATCTTCTGTTCACGTCCCCACTCGGTCCCGATCTGTTTTCGCCACGAGTCGCGGTCTTTGCGCGTCACTGCTCCTGGCTTTCATCTGGGGCGAGAACGCCGCATACAGCGCGGACGATTGACCGCTTTCGAAGAACCCAAAGAATTGGCGAGCCCGGTTTTCGGCCGCGGCACTCATCACCGGATAGCTGCCTCCGGCAGCGGCAGCGGGAGAAGGGGCCGGCTTCTTGGGTGCTGGTGCGGCGGTTTGGGCGAACATCAGGGCTGGGAACAGCAATATCGCTACCACATGCGGACGAAGCTTCACAGGTCTACCTCCCTGTCCAATTCGGTTTACGCTTCTCCAGAAACGCGGTGACTCCTTCGCGAAAGTCGTGGGTGGTGCGGATGCGCGCATTTTCATCGACCGCCGCCGCAATCTGCCGGTCGAGTTCGACATGAGAATAGGTCTTGAGCAGCCGCTTGGTTGCCAGCAGCGACGCCGGGCTGTTTGCAGCTAGGGTCTCCGCCAACTCACGCGCGCGATCGAGCAAGTTGCTCGGGGCGAACTACCTCGTTGACCAGCCCCGATGCGATACGCTTCGTCGGCAGTCGATGATGCGGCCGGTCAGCAATAGATCGCGCGCCTGCTTCTCGCCGACCTGGCGCAGCAGAAAAGTGGAGACGATGGCGGGAACAAATCCGATGCGGACCTCGGTGTAGCCGAACTTCGCGGTGGACAGACGCCAGCGTGAAATCGCATAGCGTGGCCAGTCCGCATCCGCCGGCGATGGCCGCTCCGTTCACGGCGGCGATCGTGACCTTGGGGAATTCGTAGAGCGTGCGGAACAGGTGGGCCATCCGTCCGGAGTCGGCCAGGTTTTCTTCCTCGGTCTGCCGGGTGATGGAGCGCAGGTTGTCCAGGTCCATGCCGGAACAGAACGCTGTCCCTGCGCCGGTCAGGATCAGGATCTGCGCCGGCGACTTCTGTACCTCATGCAGGGCGCGCAGGAGTTCGTCGATCAGTTCATAGCTGATGGCGTTGCGCTTGTCGGGCCGGTTCAGGGTAAGGGTGGCCACAGGGCCGTCGGAAGCTGAGAGTGAGCGTTCGCGTATTGGTGAGGGTGCTGGAACATCGGCTTTGTCTCAGAGCAATAAGCCCGGTCAGGCCAAATCGCCGGGTACATGTCAGACTGCAAATTGTATTGTTTGCTTCGCTTTGGCATTATCACACCTAAAGACTTTATGTAACCGATTTCTTTTTGTGCGAGCAGCGTAAGCCGTGTCATCGCGCCCGTTTTGGGAGACTTCGAAGGTCTGGAGCAGTAGCTTACATCTTGGGCCCGCTGAAGCGTGTCCCGATTTCGGCCGCTATCTCGCACCAGATCCGCTATGGGCTTCTTGATCGGCGAATGGCACATCGCGCCGTTGCAGGGCTTCCAGCACCGTCTCGGTCGGAATGTTGCCGACCAGCACATCCTGCGCAAAGGGACAGCCGCCCAGGCCGCCGATGGCGGAGTCGAAAGCGGCGGCATCCGGCGTCGTAGGCGGCCAGGACTTTGGCCGCGGCCTCATCGGGACGGCTGTGCAGATGCACGCCGATTTCGACGCCGTCGAACTTCTCCAGCACCGGACCCACCAGGTCGGCAATCTGCTGCGGCGTCGCCAGTCCGACGGTGTCGGCCAGCGAGATGGCCTGCAGGTCCATGTCGGCCAGCAGACCCGACGCCCTCGATCAGTTCGTCGGCGTTCCACAGATCGCCGTAGGGATTGCCGAAGGCCATCGAGATGTAGGCCATGGTGTCGAGGCCGGCCTCGTCGGCTTTCTGCTTCACCTTCTCCAGGATGTCGAGGTTTTCTTCCAGCGTCTGGTTCTGATTGTTCTTCAGGAAGGTCGGCGAAAGCGAATAAGGAAAGCCGACAGTGCGCACGGCATCGGTGGCGATGGCGCGCTCGACTCCACGCTCGTTGACCACGATGCCGATGATCTCGACGTCGTCCGGCGGATCGAGTTCGCTCAGAACCGTTCTCGGAGTCGGCCATCTGCGGAACGGCTTTGGGCGAGACGAACGACACCGCGTCGATGTGCTTGAATCCCGCGGCGATCAGCGCCTTCAGGTATTCGACCTTGACGGCGGTGGGGATCTGGCCGGGCAGCCCTTGCCAGGCGTCGCGGGGACATTCGATGAGTTTGATGGAATCAGCCATGAGCAGCTAGCAATTAGCACTTGCTCAGCAGACATCAACCATGCCGTCAGCCGCAGATTCACCTCGGCTCGATCGGGACTGCAGACCTATACGTGGCTGACGATCTGCAAGCTCGTACGTTCACTCGGTCTTCAGCTGAACTGGCTGACAGCTGAAGCGACAGCGAAATGCACGCGCTCCTACGTCTGCAACACTCCCACGCTGAACTTCGGCACGTCGGGATTCAGCGCCGCCGCTTCCAGCGCCGTGATGATCGCCTCGCGCGTCTCCGCCGGATCGATGATCTTGTCGATCCACAGGCGCGCCGCGCCGTAGCGCGGATCCATCTGCTCGTCGTAGGTCGCCTTCACCTCGTCGATACAGCTTCTTCTTGTCTTCCTCGCTCAGCTTCTTGCCGCCGCGCTCCAGTTGCTTGATCTTGATCTCCACCAGCGTGCCCGCCGCCGACGCGCCGCTCATCACCGCGTACTTCGCCGTCGGCCACGCGAACACGAAGCGCGGATCGTAGGCCTTGCCGCACATGGCGTAATGTCCCGCGCCGAACGAGCCGCCGATGATCACCGCGATCTTCGGCACCACCGAGTTCGACACGGCATTCACCATCTTCGCGCCGGCGCGAATGATGCCGCTCCACTCCGCGTCGCGTCCCACCATGAAGCCGTTCACATCGTGCAGAAAGACCAGCGGCACCAGGTTCTGGTTGCAATCCATGATGAAGCGCGCCGCCTTCTCCGCCGACTCGGTGTAGATGACGCCGCCGAACTCGATGCGCTTGTTGCCGGCGTGGTCCACCTGCTGCACATGCGTCTTCTGGTTGGCGACGATGCCGACGGCGAAGCCGCCGATGCGCGCGTAGCCGCACAGCACCGTCTCGCCGTACTCGGCTTTGTACTCGCCGAACTGGCTGCCGTCGACGATGCGCGCGATGATCTCCTTCATGTCGTACTGGCGCGCCGGGTCGCTGTCGAAGATGCCGTAGATTTCCTCGCGCGGGATAGAGCGGCTCTGCGCGACGTGCTTGCGGTCGAAGACGCCGAGCTGGCGGTTGCCCATCTTGTCGACCAGCGAGCGAATGCGCGCGAGGCAGTGACTCGTCGTCGGGCTCGCGGAAGTCGACGGTGCCGCTGATCTGCGAGTGCATCTTCGCGCCGCCCAGTTCCTCCGCCGAATACTTCGCGCCGATCGCCGCCTGCACCAGCGCCGGTCCGGCGAGAAACAGGCCGCTGCCTTCGGTCATCAGGATGTGGTCGCACATGACGCGGCAGGTAGGCACCGCCGGCGACGCACATGCCCATGATGGCGGCGATCTGCGGAATGCCCATGGCCGACATCACGGCGTTGTTGCGGAAGACGCGGCCGAAATCGTCGGTGTCGGGGAAGACGTCTTCCTGCAGCGGCAGAAACACGCCCGCGGAATCGACCAGGTAGATCGTCGGGATGTGGTTGTCGATGGCGATGTTCTGCGCGCGAATGACCTTCTTGGCGGTCATCGGGAAGAACGCGCCGGCCTTCACCGTGGCGTCGTTCACGATGAGCATGACCAGTCGGCCCTGCACTCGCGCCAGGCCGGTGACCACTCCCGCCGACGGCGCGCCGCCCCACTCTTCGTACATGCCCCACGCAGCGTAGGAGCCAAGCTCGAAGAACTCGGTGCCGGGATCGATCAGCAGCGCGATGCGCTCGCGCGCGGTGAGGCGTCCCTTTCTTGTGCTGCGACTCGATGGCCTTCTCGCCGCCGCCCTGGTGGATGACTTCTTCTCCATTGCGGACCTGCGCCACCAGTTCGGCCATCGCGTTCTGGTTGCGCTCGAAGCGCGGGGAGTCGGTCTTTGACCTTGGTGTGACAACAGGGCGGCAGAGCCGGAGTGCTGGTGATCAGTCATGATGGAGCTTAGTGCCCGAGGGCAGACCGATAACGATAAAGCAGCGGTGTGAGTGCGCGCAATGCGAGGGAGGGCGATTTCACCTCAGGCAGGAGAGGTAGGGAGGAAACGCCTACGCCGAAGGTGAGCAGAGGACGCCAATCGCTAGCCACTTATCGCTGGTTATCGCGTCAGCGCGAAGGCCACAATCGTTTTGCCGCGCACGCCGGATTTCTCCAGATCGGCCACCAATTCCGCCTGCAGGGTGTCGGCCTCCGTGAGGTCCATCTCACATGTAGCTATCTCGTCGGGACTTGCCCCGTGGTAGCACAACTCGCAGACTCCGAGGCCACCTTCCGACCGCACGGGCGGCCCGAAGACGCGGCAGGTAATGGGACGCCATTGGTAGAGGTCACAAGTTCCGCGATCAGGATCGAGTGCGGGGCAAGGTTCGAAGTCGGCGAATTCCTCGAAGCGCGCGGCTGCTTCGTCGTCGTGTTCGAGAACGCCCGTCTGCATATCGCCCGGGAACTCAGGACTGATCCTCGCAATCGTTTCCAGCGCACGTGTGCGCACCCGCGCGGCGCGTTGCGGGTCAGCGGCATCCAATGCGGCCATGCCTGTCTGTAAACGAAGGACATCGGCTTGGTCGATGGCGAACACTCCAATACAGCAGGGAGTGCACCCCGGTTTGCAGATCAGCCATTCGCCACTGCGACGTTCAGCGCTGGCAAGGGCTGCGTCCACGATCTGCACCAACCTTGTGTCCTGATGTGGAAGCGAGCACGGCATCTGCATAGGATAGCCCATGAAAGGAACGAGGTGGCGGATATCGGTCATCTCGGTTCGACGTCAGTCGACGGCCAACGCTGTGGCGATTGGATCGTCTGCGATCGACTCGATCAGCCCGCAATCCAAGGCGTCGTGCGCCTGTAATTTCTCCGCTGCCACGAACATCTGCAGCGCGCGAGCCTTACCCACTACTCGCGGGAGACGTTGCGTGCCGCCCCATCCAGTGATCAGGCCGAGTGCCGCGCCACGATGGCCGAAGATGGCGTTAGGCCCGGCGATCCGGCGCGAACAAGCCAGCGCCAGATCGAGTCCTCCGCCCATGCAGTAGCCGTGAATCGCAGCAATTGTGGGAGCGGGGAAGCCGGCGACAGCGTTCATCAGGCGCTGGCCCATCTGCGCGAAGCGAAGTGCCTCGCCTCCGTGCAGGTCGGCGATTTCAAAGAGGTCGGCACCGGCGGAGAAGAAGCGGGCATTGCCAGCGATCACGAGACATGGCGGAGGGCGTTGCGCGAGCCTCTCGATTGCCACTGTCAGCCCGTCGAGTCGCGCGCGAGTCAGCCGGTTTGTGCCGTCGTCGGAGACCAGCCGCAAGATGGCGGACCCGTCACGCATCTCGACGGCATAGAGTGTCTCGACGGTTTGTGTGTGGTGGTCCAACTGAGAGCAGGGTAGCAAACGGGGTTCTCGAGATGCTCGGTAGCGTGGGCCTAAGCCTCGATCATGTGGGTCAGTTCGCAGCCGTCATCAGATAACTCGAAGCTGCCGAAGCGCATGGCCTCTCCAATGATGCGGTGCGACACCGGATCGCGCGCTAGGCGGGTGATCCACTGCATGCCCACGTCAAACTGGTTGGGCGTGAACCAGCGTTGCGGCAGGACCTCGACCAACCCGGCGTGGGGATAGACGACATAAATCGCGGCGGCTGCGTCGTCTTTCGTCTTGGCGCCGTATTGCGTCGGGATGAGCAGCTCTTCGATGCCCTGGAACTCGGCCAACGCGTCGATGGGATGTGTGCCTTCCTTTAGCATGGCGCTGATGGCGAACTCGGCCAGCGGAGCGGTTGCCGAGTAGATGCGCTCCGGCGAGGGCTTGAACCAACCCGCGATTTCTTCGTAGCCGAAACTCTTCAGCGCGTCCAGTTGGAACAGTACGAAGCGTAGATTGCGTCCGTCGGGACACCAGATTCCTAAGCGATGCGGATCGACGGAGAAGGGCCGGCAGTAGGAATTCAGCGCGAGCCGGGGTCTATCGGGCTCCGACCTGAGGTGAAGCGTGACGAGGTAGGCGAGCTGACCGTCGCTGCCGTGATGTTGCCAGTTGAAGATCTGTCCGGCGGGGCCGCGCAATTCAGGGAATGTTTCCCAGTACCAGGGTGCCGGGCCTACGGTTTGTTGGAGAAGCCGCTGCAAACGGCTGCTTTGAGGATGAGGCGGGGCCATCAGCGGGCGGCCGTTACGCTGCGTGGCTTCACGTTGCCGCGAATGAATTCGATGATGGAGTCCATCGGAGTGCCCGGCTGAAACACTGCGGCCACACCGGCTTTTTTCAGGGCGTCCACATCCTGGTCGGGAATGATGCCGCCCACCAGCAGCAGCACGTCTTCCATCTGGTTCTGCTTCAGCAGTTCAAGGACGCGCGGCACGATGGCGTTGTGCGCGCCCGAAAGAATGCTCAGGCCGATGACGTCCACGTCTTCCTGCAGACGAGGCGTTGACGATCATCTCGGGGGTCTGGCGCAGGCCGGTGTAAATCACTTCCATTCCGGCATCGCGCAGGGCGCGGGCAATCACTTTGGCGCCGCGGTCGTGGCCGTCGAGGCCGGGTTTGGCAACGAGTACACGGATTTTGCGGTCGGTCGGCATAAGAGCAGCTCTCTCTACCGTCAGCTCAAAACGTTTGGCTGAACCGAGAATGATAAACCTTGGCTGGCAGTTTCGTAAGTGATGGCTGCACAAGACGCGCTAGTGGAGAGGCTTGCTAGCGCAAGTGATAACGGTCATGCGCTTCGGAACCCAAATTACGGTGTCTCCTGAATAGGTGCTAGGGAGCAGCCAATACGGCCGGTCGACGGTGATGCTGAAAGTGCGCGATCCGTCGGGCGATGTCCAGGTGTAGTCCTTGATCGCAATACCTTCGCCGTTCGCACGCAACTCGATGTTCTCGGCTGCGATCTTCTCCTGATCAGCGATGGCGTGGGCAGCGACACGTCTGGGATCGGAAAGATAGTCGAGATTCCCCGCCGGTTCGCGGCTCAACCGTTGCAGCCTGTCTTGTTCTTCATGGGAGGGGACAGAAATCTCCGTGCTCTCGCAGCCCTTCGCAAGTTTCGGAAGAGCGCGCGAGACCGGCGCAAAGTCTACGGGATCTTCCAGGCGGTTTGTAACCAGCTCGACCTCCGAAATCACCAGCCGCGGATTCAGGTGCTTGATCTCTCCTGACTTTGTGCCGACCGGGGGCCCAGAGAAAAAACGGCCGATCAAAGTGGCACGCAGCATCTTGACCTGTCCGGATGCAGCAGCTTCTTTCATCAGGCGCTGCAAGGTGTCGTAGTCGGTGTCCTTCCTCAGCGGGACGGCGCCGGCTTCAAGGCGCTCGCGTGAAAGCTTGAAGCGGTCTGCCGGATCGGACGGATTGCCGCCGAGTTCGAGAGGCAATGGCCCAAAGTCATCGGCGCAGTCGTAGCCGTGAGACGTGAACTGCTGCTGACCGTAAAGAACTAGGCCGGGCATCGCGACCAGGCTTTCGTCATACATGCCAGGGTGCTTGAGCAACTCGCAAGGAGACACCGTCCAAGGCCGCTCCTGCGCGGAAAGGGCGGCGGGAGAGCAGAAGCAAATGGCTGCAGCGAGACACATCATCAGATGCGCGGCCGCGAGCGATTGTCTTTTTGGCATTCCTCGTCAGTTTACGTGAAGGAAGTGTGGCCTGAGGCACATCCGTTTGGTCAGCTGTCCTGAGCGAGCTTCCGCGCTGACGCAGGCGGCGTTGAATTTTCAGAAGCCGGGTTGCCAACACCCGATTTGTGCGAATTGCGGGCCCTAAGGCTGAGGTCTGTAAAAACTGCACGGGTAGCAGGGTTAAGTTAATCATAAGTACATTGTATATCAATAACTTACTTGGTGGCACGGTACTTGCTTCATACCTACGGAAAGAAGAAGGATATGGAGGTAGGCCTATGTATTCCAGACGAGCAGCGGTAGCCACAATCTTGTTCGCGCTGTTGCTGGTAGGCGGATGTCGTAAGGCTGCAACGCCGAACGCAACGGCCTCTAGTTCCGAGAACCAGACTCCTGCGGCCGAACCCAACGCAAACGGAGCGGCTCCCGACAGTAATCCTGCAGGGTCCTCGGCTGTCCCCACGACGCAAGGAGAACCGGTTGCTCAGAACGAGCCTTCCACGCCGTTGATCATGCCGTCGGGGACGCCAATTACGGTTCGCCTCCAGCAGAGGCTCTCCAGCGCCACGGCGGTGCCCGGCGAGCGCTTTGAAGCAGTGGTTGATGAGCCCGTAGTGATGGGAGATCGAATCCTGATACCGGTTGGTGCGCGGGCTGAAGGGCATGTCATCGTCGCGCGACATTCGGGAAGGCTCCATCATCCCGGCGAACTCGGGCTGACTTTGGACAGCGTGACGGTCGATCGGCAGATCATCACACTCAACACATCGCACGTCGTGGCCCGCGGTGGCTCACACAAGAAGCGTAACTGGGGATGGATCGGCGGCGGCACGGGCGGCGGCGCCCTGATCGGTGCGTTGGCTGCGGGAGGCAAGGGAGCTCTCATCGGCGGCGGCGTCGGAGCGGCAGCTGGCACAACCACGGCGTTCATTACCGGGAAGAAGAACGTAGCGTTCGGCAATGAGCGGCGGATTCGTTTTCGTGTGAACCAGGACACGACCTTGTTCGGATAACCGGGAACCGGGGGGATGCTCCAGATGCGGCAGGAACCCAGTGGAATAGTGCGACGTCGCCACGTTTTCGACTTGAGCACTTCACATGTGACCTCCGGCGGTGGCCGGTTTTGGAGGCGTGCCGCAAAGAGATTTGCCAGGTTTGCGATTCTGCAAGTCCTGACGCTTGAACTTCTCGTGGCTGCTCTCGCCGCGCAAGGCACCAACTCACCGCCCCAGGTCCCGCCTGGCGATCCGCTGGGCCGAACAACCCCGCAGGACGCGGTCCTCAACTTCCTTGACGCTTGCCACGCCCGCCAATATGGCAAGGCTTGGCACTATCTCGACTTGCGCCAGATGTCGCTCGCAGACCGCGAAAAAAACGGCCCCGAACTGGCTCGCCAGTTGGAAGATCTACTGGACGACACTCCGTTCGATATTGCTAATTTGAGTCGCAGCCCCTTGGGAGATTTAGATGACGGTCTCGCACCTTCCCATGATCGCCTTCTGACGGTTCGGGTCGATGGCCGTCCCCTGCAATTGGAACTTGAACATGTGGAGGTGAAACCCGGGCTCAAGCTGTGGCTGGTTTCCGCAGACAGCATCCCGCTCATCCCCAAGGCTCACCAGCTTCTGGATGAGACTCCATTCGAGAAGAAATTGCCGCAGGCGTTGGTGACGCACGAAGTATTGGACACACCCTTGTGGCGCTGGATCGTCCTTCTGATGAGCGGCGTCCTGGTCTGGATTGCGGCGAGACTTCTGGCTCGCGCGATCCTGGTGATATGCCGGCGTGTCTTGAAGGCCAGTAGCGCGGGCGCTGAAGAACTTCTCAAGCCGTTGTGCCTGTGCCTGGCGATCGCAAGTTTTCGCGTGGTGCTCGAATTCGCGCCGCCGTCGGCGATCGTGCGGTTGTATCTCGAAAGAGCCTTGGCCATGGGCTTTTTTGTCGCTTTGGCCTGGGCCGGCGCGATCATGATCGACCTGGCCGCAGAGCGGTGGCGTTCCCGCCTCGACCCCCACATGAAGGCCATGACGTATTCGGTGCTTCCGCTGGGCAGGCAGGTCCTCAAGCTGCTCGTGTTCCTGATCGCCATTCTGGCGGTATTAAGCGAATGGGGTTACAACACAACCACGATCATGGCGGGCCTCGGAGTGGGCGGGCTGGCGATTGCGCTGGCGGCTCAGAAGACCATCGAGAACCTGTTCGGCGGGGTGTCGGTCATCGGCGACAGGCCGGTGCTGGTTGGCGATTTCTGCCGCTTCGGTAATCGCGTGGGAACCGTAATGCACATTGGATTGCGCTCCACACGCATTCGCACTCTCGATCGAACGGTGGTGAGCGTTCCCAACGGCCAGTTCTCGACTATGGAGCTGGAGAATTTCAGCGCCCGCGACAAGATGTGGTTTCACCAGACCCTGAGCCTGCGCCGGGACACCACGGCAGAGCAACTGCAGCGACTCGTGTCTTCGATCCGGGAGCTGCTGCGGCATCATCCAAAAGTGGAAACAGGGGACATACCGGTTCGCTTCATCGGCATCGGAGCGTATTCGTTCGACATCGAAGTCTTCGCTTACGTCCTGACGCCCGACTTCGACGCTTTCCTGGGAATTCAACAGGAGTTACTGATCGAGTTGATGCTTGCGGTGGAGAGGGTGGGCACAGGATTGGCGGTGCCGGTATACGACACTCTCAACTCGGATCATCCCGTTCCAATGCGGCGAGCGGGATAACGAACCAGAGCGTTTACGCGGACGCGCTTGGGCCGTTCGATGGCTTGCTCATTGGGGCTTTCGAGCACAATACTCCCGATCACTGATTGAGGAGCGGGAGCGTTCACGCTATTGAGCATCTATGCGGACCTCGGGCGCATTAATATCGCTCTGCCTTACCGACGCGCACTCGCAGGAAGCGCAGCGTCGTATGGCGCAGCGTCCGCGCATCTGGCTGACGCCACTGTATCGCGTGGAACGGCCCACACTATAGCCCAACATATGTTTCGCCGGGTGCTCTCCCCACAAGAGGCCGCACAGCTTACTCCGCCCTCGAAGCTGATCGCCAGATGGGCCTGTAGATGGAAATAGCGATGCCGTAAGCGGCATTCGAGAGTTCCGTGCAATTGGCCAAGCGACTCGGCCCGCGATTGGGGGCGAGGACATTGGACAGGCTGCACGTGGCTAGTGCGCTTGAGCTGGGCGCAAAGGAGTTTTGGACCTTCCGACCAGCGACAACAGAAGCTCGGCAAGGCCGTAGAGCTGGCGATCTCCTAGGCAAAGAAGCTACGCGAAAGCACTCTCTTCGAAGGTCCCGTAGACTCCGCGGAGGGCGTCGCAGATTTCGCCGACCGTGGCGTAGGCTTTCACCGCGTCCAGGATGAACGGCATGGTGTTCACGGGAGAAATCTTCCCATCTGCTCCAGCCCGCGGCTCTTGCGCAGCGGCTTTCTTGAGCGCGTCGAGGTGACGGTGGACTTCCTCGTTCGAGCGGCGCGCACGCAGTGAATTAAGTTTCTTTGTCTGCGCCTGTGCGACCTCTTCACCGATGTAGAGAGTGTTCGGCGGCGGCTCCTCGACTACGAACTCGTTGGCGCCGACCGTGATCTTTTCTTTTGCTTCGGTAGCGCGCTGGAACTGGTAGCTGGCTTCGGAGATTTCGTTTTGCGGATAACCTTTCTCGATTGCCTTCACCATACCTCCCATGGCGTCGAGTTTCTCGAAATAGTCGAACGCGCCCTTCTCCATGTCGAGGGTCATGCGCTCCACGAAGTACGAGCCGCCCAGAGGATCGACGGTCTGGGCCACTCCCGATTCGTAGGCGATGATCTGCTGCGTGCGTAAGGCGATGCGCACCGCTTCTTCCGTAGGCAGAGCAAGGGCTTCGTCGTAGCTGTCGGTGTGCAGCGACTGCGTGCCTCCCAGCACCGCGGCGAGGGCCTGGATGGCGACGCGAGCGATATTGTTCATCGGCTGCTGCGCCGTCAGCGAGACGCCCGCGGTCTGGGTATGGAAACGCATCACCCAGGTGCGCGCGTTCTTCGCTCCGAAGCGATCCTTCATCAAGCGATACCAGATTTTGCGTGCCGCCCGGTACTTGCCGATCTCCTCGAAGAAATCGTTGTGCGCATTGAAGAAGAAACTGAGACGCGGGCCAAACTCATCGACGTCGAGGCCGCGGCGCCGTGCCCACTCGACGTATTCGACGCCGTCGTAGATGGTGAATGCGAGCTCCTGCAACGCAGTCGAGCCGGCTTCGCGAATGTGGTATCCGCTAATCGAGACAGTGTTGAAGCGTGGTGTCAACTTGGTGCCGAATTCGAAGGTATCGATCACCAGTCGCATGGAGGGCGCCGGCGGATAGATGTATTCCTTCTGCGCGATGTATTCCTTGAGAATGTCGTTCTGGATGGTACCGGAGATTTTCTTCCAGTCCGCGCCCTGCTTCTCGGCGACTGCGAGGTACATTGCCCACAGCACCGACGCTGGCGAGTTGATGGTCATCGAGACCGTGGTTTTCTCCAGGTCGATGCCGTCGAACAGGATTTCCATGTCTTCGAGCGAGTCGATAGCGACACCGCACTTGCCAACTTCGCCTTCGCTCATCATGTGGTCGCTGTCGTACCCCATCAGCGTCGGCAGGTCGAAGGCCACGGAGAGTCCCTGTCCGCCGTGTGCCAGCAGATACTTGTAGCGCTCGTTGGTTTCCTCGGGTGAGGCGAAGCCCGAGAACTGGCGCATGGTCCACATCTTGCCGCGATAGCCGGTGGCATGAATGCCGCGGGTGTAAGGCGGCTGGCCGGGATAGTTCAGGTATTGCTCGTAGTTCCAGTCCTCGGGCAGATCAGCCGCCGTGCACAGCCGCCGTATTGGCATGCCTGAAACCGTCGTGAACCGCGCCTGGCCGTGCTGATCGATGTTGACGCCGGTTGACGCGCCGATCGGCTTCTCGGGAGATCTTTCAAGCGATGGAGCCAGCGTCTTTTCGGCCCATTGCTTCTCGGAGTCGGAGGGATGGCGGCCGTCGGCGAAAAGATCGGTGGCGGGCGATTCGGCCAGGGACTTCCCGCTTGGTTTGGTGCTATCGGACATGAACTACCCCACAATTCCGCGCTGAAAGCGAACGCTGCAGTTTAGTTGATGCCATCAGAGCAAGCAAGGGAGCGTATCGAATTCAGAACGCCTGCGCATGTGCCGGGTGAGGTCAGAGCTTCGAAACATCCTGTAAGCTAGGCGACGGCGAACGTCGAGAGGCCGCGCAAAGGGCACTCCCTACTGCTATGAGCCAAAGCGTCTATTGTTGCGATTGTCCGGAATGCCACTGCGAGATCGCCGTGGACCTTGGCGCGGCGCATCGCCCGTTTGGGGATAATGAGAAGATGGTGTACCGCGTCGCGTGCGGGAACTGCGGACTCTCGTATGACGTGCATTTCGAAGACCTGCGGTTGCGTGAGAGGTCAGACCCGCCAATCGCGCCCGACCAGTAATCCTCGAGGCATCCGCTCAGAGCGGGCGAATCGCAATTCAAGAGCCAACGGCGACGCTCCCCCACACCTGACTCCTCGGGAGGTATAGGGGCAAAGCTGAGTAGATAGCTACTGCGCAGCCTTCTTGCGGCTCCGCGCCCAAGCCTTCGCATACTTCCAGCTCACATATTGCGCATGATACAGGTGCAGCAGCAGTCCCTCGCGGCCATCGAGGAAGCCGAGACGCAGGAAATAGTTGTAGAAGAACGTCAGCCGAGGTCTCACCACGATGTCGGTCAAGCTGAAACCTCTCGGCTGTTTTGAGATCGCCATTTCTGAGCCGAGGGATGAGTATCGGTTCATGTGCTCAAGGTAGCTCTCGAGCGTCGGATAGGCGTGATGGAGCAGGTGATTCTGAAGACTCGAAGTATCGCCTTTCAGCTTTACGTCTTCGTGTACGAGCCGGTCATCGAACTCGCCGGCACCGCGACGGAACAGCCGCAGCTTGGGATCGGGATAAAAGCCACCGTGCTTGATCCAGCGACCCAGGAAGAAGTTCTTGCGGGGGATCCGAAAGCCCGCAACTGATGGATTCGCGGCCAGAACAGAGCGAATTTCTTCAGCCAGCGCCGGTTCGACTTCCTCGTCGGCATCGAGCGAGAGAATCCAGTCAACTGAGGCCTTGGTCAGTGCGGAGTTCTTTTGTGCTGCGAATCCCTTCCACGGCTCGGCGAAGAATTTTGCGTGAAAGGACTCAGCTACCTCTCGCGTGCGGTCCGTCGATCCGGAATCCAGCACGATGATCTCGTCGGCCCACGCAACACTTGCCAGCGTGCGCGCCAGGTTGGCTTCTTCGTTGAACGTGATGATGACGACGGAGAGACTCAAGCAGTCCCATGCTAACTGCCGGAGCCCTGTCTGGTGAATAGAAAGATTGGGTCGCACGCTATCGCCAAATGCCGATAATAAAAGCGGCCACCCGCGCAGCCGAGTCCGTAGGAACCAACAAACATGCAGTCCTGTGGGACGGCATGCGACGAATGGCTAAAGACTTACGCCTTATTGCTTAGGCTGGGGAGGGGGTTGCTGCGGTGCGGCGGGGGACACATCGGTCGCCGGTATGGCACCGGGAACCTTGGGCGTCTTCTGCACCTTGCCCGATTCCGCTTCGCCGATATCGATACCCATCTTCGCCAGCGTATCGGCGGTGAAGAGGTCGAGCTGTACCCGAGACTTCTCGTAGTTGGAGGCAGCCGCGAGAACGTTCGATTCGGCCTGCGTCAATGCGCTGGAGGCCTGCAACACCAGCGTTGAAGTCGAAGCACCAAGCGAGTACTTTTTCTGCTCTGCATCGAGGTTTTGACTGGCGTAGTCGCGGGCTGCTACTGCGGACCGCAGGGCAGCGTAATTCTGCTGCAAAGTGAACTGCGCATTGCGCACCTGCAGGGTGATCGTGTTCTCCTGCTGCTGGGCTGACATCTGTGCCTGGCGGTACTCGATCACCGAACGCACCTGGTCGGCCTGGTTCTGGCGGTTGCGGAGGGGAATATTGAAGTTCACACCTACACCCTTATCAGGCGCGGAGCTGTTGAATAGGTTGCCGAAAGAGTGGCCATATCCGGTGGCCGGAATGGTCCCCGGAGGTACGCAATTGGTAGGGGGCGCCCCGGGGTTGCCGCAGGTGTTGTAGAAGTTCTGGTTGCCGGCAAGGCCCGCCGCGCCGTAAAACGCATAAACGTCCAAGGTTGGCAGTTGCAGGTTCTTGATGGCCTTCAGACCGACCTCGCGGTTGGTCAAGTTGATGCGCGACTGGACGATTTCCGGGCGGTGTTTGAGCGCCGATTCGACGAACTGCTCCACCGGCGGCACGTCAAACGGCTCGTTGATCTGGAGTGTATCGGTCGGTATGACCGGCGCATTCGCCAATATGGGGTCGGTATTGTTCTTAGTGATGGCATTCTTCATCAGCAACTGCTGAAGCTGCAGATTGGTCTGCGCAACGATCAGGTTCTGCCTGGCTGTCGCAACCGAACTTTGGGCCTGGACCACCGTAATTGGCGCGAGGGTGCCGATGTCCACCTGCTTCTGGGTGTCGGAGAGCGTTTTGTCAGCCAATTCGAGTGCGCGTTGTTGCACCTTCACGTTTTCGTAGGCGTTTACCAGGTCCCAGTAAATGTTCTCAATCTGCGAGACCGTCTGCATGATCTGGTTCTGGAAGGCGGCATCCATAATCGCCTTATCATTGCGGGCAATGCGAATCCAGCGCAGGTTCGAGTTGAAACCGAATCCTTGCAACAGATGCTGTCGCAATTGGAACTGGAAGTTGGCGGCGGTGCTCGGATTCACCGTATTGAAACTCGAATTGGTGCCGATGCGGGTGTTGTTATACCCGACCGTCATCAGTGTACCGGTGGGAAAGCCCTGGGTGTAGAGCAGGTTGGCGGTCGTCGTGGCCTGGTTCAGCGCCGTAGCACCAGCGAATATGTTGGTGGTGCGGAGAAATGGCGTGTTGCTCCTCACCGGTGCCGGTCAGGACCGGGTCGAAGTTGTCAATCGGGGCTCCTTCGCCCTGGGTCGAGGCCACAATACCCGCTGCGCCCGCTGCCGCGCCGCCTGCGCCGATGCTGGTACCTCCGGCCCCGCCCCCGTGGAGCCTGTAGCGGCGGTGCCGGTTCCGCCCGAGCTTGTTGAGCGTTCCGCCAGGAGTTCCCTGAACCAGTCCGGTATTCACACCGAGGGCGGCAGATCCTGAGGAGGTACGCAGGATGTCCGTATCGGCGGTGATGAGGTTATAGCGCTGAATAGCAATGTCGAGGTTGTTTTCGAGCGCGAGGCTGACCGCATCGTCCATCGACAAATACATCTTGCCGTCGCGAATGACCCTGTCGATAAGTGGCGAATTAGTGAAATTGGGCTGCGCAACCGGGCGAACGTCCCAGACAGACCAGAACTTGGGGAACTGTTTCTGGCCCTTGGCATAGTTCTGATCCGAATAGTTTTGATAAGCGTTGCCTTGCGGTTTGGGCGCCTGGGGTAACGGTATCGGTGGGCTTGCGTGACTTGATCGGGAGCGGCGGGCTGGGCTGGTTTCTGCGCCGGCTCCTGGGCAAAACTCGCCGTCATCAGAACCCCAATTAGGCCGAGAGCAAGAACTTGGCGGACCGCTACATTCACGAAACGAAAAACGGGCATTCCCTCTTCTCCAGAAAAGTGCATGTGAACTCAGTGTCCTAAGGGTGAATTCCTGTCGCCTCTGTGTAATACGGTCCAATCGCGGTAAAGGTTCAAATTCGAGCTGGCGGCAAGAGCGTGTCCTATGGATTTAAGCCTCGTAAGTTGCAGTAATGGCTTAGTATAGCTGACGTAGGCAGGTTAGCGGTACGCGCCGACACCAGATTTACACGTCTTAACATTCGGCTGCATGCGCGCGTACACAGCAAGGACGGCCAGTTGAGTCAGAACCTGAAGATCACTTTGGCCTACGACGGAGCCGAGTTCCACGGGTGGCAGATTCAGCCCGGATTTCCGACCGTGCAAGGCGTTCTCGCTGAGTGTCTTGGACGGATTACCGGCGAAAGCGTTTTGCCCCAGGGTTCCGGACGGACCGACGCTGGAGTGCATGCGCTGGCACAGGTCGCGTCGGTGCCCATCGACGCTCCTATCCCAGAACGGAACTTACTGATCGCGTTGAACGATATTCTTCCTCCGGCCATACGTGTGACAGGTGTAGAAATAGTCGGAGACAGTTTTCACGCGCGTCATTTGGCGTCAGCCAAGACCTATCGCTATCGCATTTACAGAAACGAAATATGTCCTCCGTTCTTGTCGCGTTATGTGTACCACGACCCCTATCCGCTGGATGAGGAGGCCATGATTGTGGCTTCGGAACGGGTTGTTGGGACGTTTGACTTCACCTCATTCGCGGCCTCCGATCCGGAACGTACCGCTCGCATAGCGCGATCGCAGGCCGACCGCGGGAAGCGTCCTGGTGCTGGCGCGATGGCGGTATCGCGCGAGGAGATCGACGAAGTGCTAGCCAAAATCGGGACCGAGAGTCTGGAAATCTATGAAGACAACGGATCCGATGTCCTAACCCAGAAGATGGGAAACGTACGCACAGTGCACTCGTCGCTGTGGGCGAGAACGGACGAAGAGTTCAGTTACACCGTTCGCGGCAACGGATTTCTGCACCACATGGTGCGCAACCTGGTAGGGACCTTTCTGCAGGTAGGCAAAGGCGCCCTGAAACCGGAAGACGTTTCGGCCATCCTCGCAGCCAAGAGCCCGAAGTGCTGCCGGAGCGACTGCACCGGCCTGCGGTCTGTATCTCGTCAGCGTGGAATACGGAAAGTTATGAGCACAATCACGCAAGTCGCGACCGGACTGACGATCATTAGCACGAATCCGGCAACCGGCGAGAAGCTTGCCGAATTGCCATGTGCCACGCCAGAAGCAGTACATGACGCGGTGAAGCGCGCCCGACAGGCGCAGCCGGAATGGCAGGCGCTTCCAGTAAGAGAGCGCGTCGCTGTGCTGAAGCGCTTCCAGCGCAAGTTGAGCGAGCAGCGCGAACAGGTGGCGACCTTGATCTCCCGCGAGGCTGGCAAACCCACAGCGGAGGCACTAACCACTGAGATTCTCGTGGTGTTGGATGCGGCGGAATTCTGCATTCGCACCGCGCACAATTTTCTGCGCGACGAGCCATTGCCACATAGCAACCTCGCCATGAAGACCAAGCGCGGCAAATTGGTGCGCGAGCCTTATGGCGTGATCGGAATTATCGCGCCGTGGAACTATCCGTTTTCAATTCCGGCTACCGAGACCTTAGGGGCTTTGGTGATGGGCAATGCTGTCGTCCTCAAGCCCTCGGAATTGACACCACTCATTGGGCTGGAACTGCAGGGACTGCTTTTTGCGGCTGGACTCGATCCCAACTTAATGCAGGTTCTCATCGGCACTGGCCCAGTTGGCGGTGCCCTGATGGAGTCGGACGTCGACAAGGTGATCTTCACTGGGAGCGTCGCCACCGGAAAGCGCGTGGCGGAAAGTGCGGCACGAAGGCTCCTGCCGGTCGTGTTGGAACTCGGCGGCAAGGACCCAATGATCGTGCTGGAAGACGCCGATCTCGAGGTGGCATCGAGCGGTGCGGTCTGGGCATCCATGGTGAACGCCGGCCAGACCTGCCTGTCAGTCGAGCGCTGCTACGTACAGCGCAGCGTCTACGAGAGGTTCCTCGACCTGTGCCGTCAGAAAATCGAGAAGCTGCGGGTGGGAGAGGGGCTGGGTTCCGAGGTCGAGATGGGGCCACTGATCCACGAACGGCAAGTGCGCACCGTGGAAGAGCAGGTTGACGACGCCATCGCGCGCGGAGCGAGATTGCTGGCAGGCGGTCGCCGGATGACGGATCTGGGCCCGAATTTCTACGCTCCCACGCTACTCGCCGATGTTACCCACGAGATGCGGATCATGCGCGAGGAGACCTTTGGCCCGGCACTCCCGGTCGCTGCCTTCGATACCGATGACGATGCAGTGCGCTTGGCCAACGACAGTGAGTTCGGATTGGCGGCCAGTGTATGGACTGGCAATCGGAAGCGAGGCGAAGTTCTCGCGGCGCGCATCAAGGCCGGAACCGTAATGATCAACGACGCGATTTCGGGATTTGGGATCGCTGAGGCCCCGCATGGTGGGTTCAAGCAGAGCGGCATCGGCCGCACCCACGGGAGGCTGGGTCTCGCTGAAATGGTGCAGGTGAAGTACGTCGACGTGGACCTGCTGCCCCGCATGCCAAAGGTGTGGTGGTATGGCTATGGCGCAAGCTTCCAGCGGCAAATGTCGGCATTTATTGACATGCTTTTCGGAAGCAGCCTGGTAGCGCGAATGAAGGGAACGATAGGGGCGATGGGAGCATTGCGGCGACGAAATAGGATTTGATCTGCTCCCTCCCGACGCACCGGGTGTCGGAAAGCACCGGCGAGGCTGGGTTACAATGTGCCTCGGGACTATGTGCTCGAGTGCCTTGTCTCCTAGCGTAGTGCGCCAGCAAAGGTAGCTTCGAGGTATCCGCCGCCATCATGCCTGATCCACAAGACGAAGCTCCTGCCCAGTTGCCGAACCATAAGGTGAAATACAAAAAGCCGCTCCAGCGGTCCTGCAACGAAAAGGATGCCAAGGGAAAGTTCTGTGGCGGTCACCTGAAACGATGGTTCTATATGGCTGACGTGCTGGAACAGGGTTGTGGCGACGTTCGACAAGCCTACGGGGACCAGGGTGAAGTTTATCGTTGTGAGCATTGCAAAACCCTTTATCTTCCCAGCGTCGAAGAGCCGCGGGGGAAGAACGTAGCGGGGGTTGGCATGCTGTCGGTCTTTGGCGTGACCGTAGCTCCAAAGACGCCGCCTGCAGCGGGTTCGCCGGCGGAAGCAGAAGGCAAAGAGTAACCTTCCGCATGAGGTTTGCAACGCAACAGAGTTTTGTTTCATCTGTGGGGATGGATGATCATTTCGGTGCTGTGGGGCGCCGGAAGCGGACTAGAGTCCGCAGGAAACACTAAAAAGCGCTGATTCGGCACGGCTGAAGCCGGGCCTTTCAAAGCGGCACTCCAGATTCGGCAGGGGACTGTGTCGGCAGAAGTTTCTGATCTGATCTACGACTGGAACAAGGTTTACGCGCGGTCGATGAAACCGGCCGGGCGAGTCCTGTTGAATGATGAATCCCTGCGCGACGGTTTGCAGTCTCCGTCCGTCCGCGATCCTTCGATCGAGCAGAAAATCGAGATCCTCCACCTGATGGAGGCCGTCGGCATCGACATGCTGGACATTGGCCTGCCCGGAGCGGGGCCGCGAGCTGTGGCACACTGCGAGGCGCTGGCGCGGGAAATTGCGCGTGCGAATCTGAAGATCAAACCCAACTGCGCTGCCCGCACCCATGAGAACGACATCCGGCCGATTGCGGAGATCGTGCAACGAACCGGTGTGCCCATCGAGGCCGCAACCTTTATCGGGTCGAGCCCTATTCGCCGTTACACAGAAGACTGGACCGACGACTTCCTGTTGCGCACCACCGAAAAAGCGGTGAAGTTTGCGGTGTCGCTGGGCCTCGAGGTCATGTACGTTACCGAGGACACGACTCGCTGCGATCCCGAGACCATAAAACGCCTGTATTCGACCGCAATCAATTGTGGGGCGCATGCCATCGTGATCTGCGATACCGCTGGACACGCTACGCCAATGGGGACAGTGGCCCTGATGCAGTTCGTGGTGAGCGAGGTGGTAAAGCCTTCCGGCCGGGACATTCGGGTGGAGTGGCATGGACACTGCGACCGCGGGCTCGCCGTAGCCAACTCCATGGCCGCCTTGGTTGCGGGTGCAGAGGTGGTACACGCTACCGCTTGCGGAATCGGCGAGCGAGTGGGCAACACCCAAATGGACCAGATGCTGGTCAATCTGAA
>CAVTII010000010.1:0-673500 GCA_963734705.1 uncultured Acidobacteriota bacterium
TCTTCTTTTTTGAGCGTGGCAATTGCGCGCACATTTGGGACCGCGATGACTGGCCGAAGCAAAGAGCGCCAGGCTCTGGCCGAATTGCCATTGGCCCTGGAAGCGAAGATTTCCGTGCTTCCTTGCCGAGGAGGAGAAGAGATGTTGCGGCGATTATTTGTGCCGCTCGGCTATGAAATCACGGCGATGCAACACGCATTGGACGAGAAATTTCCCGAATGGGGATCCAGTTCCTACTTCACCGTCGGTCTGAAGGCCAACGTGCGGCTGCGGTAATTTCTGCTGCACATCTTTATGTATTGATTCCCGTGATGGACAACGACAAACACTACTGGGTTGGTGATGCGGAGGTGGAGAAATTATTGCGGCACGGCGAAGGCTGGCTGAAAGAGCACCCCGAGCGCGAGCTGATCGCCAACCGATATCTGAAGCACCGCCGGCAGTTGGCAGAAGCCGCGCTGGCTCGCTTGATTGAAGAGGAGGACGTAGAGGGGGACGAGACGGCAGAGAAGACGGCTACCCTGGAAGAGGAGATTGAAAAGCCTATCAGTCTTGCGGAACAGAGAATTGGCAGTGTGCTGGCCGCCTTACGGAGTTGTGGTGCGAAGCGGGTTCTTGATCTGGGATGCGGCGAAGGGCGACTGCTTCGCGAGCTTTTGAAGGACAAGGAGTTCTCCGAAATTGTAGGAATGGATGTATCCCACCGTGCTTTGGAAGCCGCGGCCCGCAGACTACGATTGGAGAATTTGCCGGCGATGCAACGCGAGCGCATCCAGCTGATTCACGGGTCGTTGACCTACAGGGACAAGCGCCTGGAGGGCTACGATGCCGCGACTGTGGTGGAGGTGATCGAGCATCAGGACCCACCGCCTTGCAGCGTTCGAGCGAGTGCTTTTTGAATTTGCGCGTCCGCAATTCGTTGTGGTCAGCACTCCCAACGTTGAATACAACGTGAAGTTTGAGACTCTGCCGGCAGGGAAATTCCGCCACAAAGATCATCGCTTTGAATGGACACGTGACGAATTTCGGGAGTGGGCCAATCGAGTTGCAGAACGATTCGGGTACATTGTTCGATTTGTGCCCGTCGGACCGGAAGATGCTGTTCTTGGGAGTCCGACGCAGATGGGAATCTTTGCCCGCGAATGAAACTGACCATTCCAGAACTGGCAGTGGTGGCACTAGTCGGACCTTCGGGGGCCGGCAAGTCGAGCTTTGCCAAAAAGCAATTTCGTTCCACAGAAGTTCTCTCTTCGGATTTCTGCCGCGGGCTTGTCTCCGACGATGAAAACGGTCAAGCGACGACGAAAGATGCGTTCGAAGTGCTGCATTTTGTTGCTTCCAAACGGCTGGCGGTGGGGAAGCTCGTAGTAATCGATGCCACCAATGTCCAGTCTGAGGCACGGAAACCGATCGTGGAGCTTGCACGGCGATATCTTTGCATTCCAGTGGCAATTGTTTTTGACCTGCCGAAAAAACTTTGTCACGAACGTAATCGGACGCGACCTGACCGAACCTTTGGGCCACATGTGGTCCGGCAGCAATCGCAGCAACTGCGGCGATCGCTGCGAAACCTGGAGCGTGAAGGCTTTCGCCGTGTGCACGTTCTACGCTCCGCTGAGGAAGTGGATGCGGCGGAAATTCACCGGGAGCCACTGTGGAACAATCTCAAACACGAACGCGGGCCATTCGACATCATTGGCGATGTGCATGGATGCTTCGATGAACTTTCAGAATTGCTGATCCAATTAGGATATTCGATCGAAAAGGATGCAAACGGGGGAGAGAACCTGGCCTTTTCTGTGAAGCCTCCTGAACGCCGCAAGGCCGTGTTTCTTGGAGACCTTGTTGACCGCGGCCCGAAGATACCGGAAGTTTTGCGCTTGGTGATCGGCATGGTGCAAGCCGGGACGGCGTTGTGCGTTCCGGGGAACCATGACATCAAGCTGATGCGGAAGTTGCGCGGGAAAGACGTGCAAATCACACATGGCCTTGCCGACTCACTGGAACAACTTGAGAAGGAATCGCCTGAATTTCAAAAACAGGCTGGGGATTTCCTGGATGAACTGGTCAGCCACTATGTGCTGGATGACGGAAAACTGGTTGTCGCTCACGCTGGCATGAAGGAAGAGATGCAGGGGCGCGGGTCCGGAAAAGTGCGGGATTTTGCGTTGTTTGGCGAGACGACCGGAGAGACGGATGAGTTTGGATTGCCTGTGCGTTACAACTGGGCAGCAGAATATCGGGGAAGAGCCATGGATATCTACGGCCATACTCCAGTCCCGCAACCCGAGTGGCTGAATCGCACGATTAACATAGATACGGGGTGCGTCTTTGGCGGGGGCCTGACAGCGCTTCGCTATCCCGAGCAAGAGCTGGTTTCTGTTCGCGCCCGGGCCACTTACGCGAAACCCGTCCGGCCAATGGTTTTGCCCGCGGAGGAAACCGAGCAGTTAACTTCACAGCAACTACACGATGATCTGCTGGATATCGACGATGTGATTGGAAAGCGGATTGTGACGACACGCCTTCATCACAACGTGAAGGTGAGGGAAGAGAATGCGCTAGCGGCACTGGAAGTGATGAGTCGATTTACCGCCAACGCGAAATGGCTTATCTATTTGCCGCCTACGATGTCTCCAACGGAGACGACAAATCAGCCCGGACTTCTGGAATGTCCGTCCGAGGCGTTTGGTTACGATTAACACAGCACGTTAACCGGGGACAAAGAGATACCCGGACGAGTCGCCTAGAGAAGAGGGTTAGGTGCCTCTCATGCGGAAGGATCTTAAGCCGTGACCTCCATTTTCCAGCAACGAATGGTACCCGAGGTTGCCTCGGATTTGATTTGGGGACTTGGTGAGACCTAACAACGGGAATTCGACTGGCGAGGCCCAAGGTAGATCAGTGGGTGGCCAGGGCTGTGTTTAGGAGGTTGGCTAGGCGGTAGCCGGCTAGGAGGACTTGGGCTTGGGCTACGTTTTTGGTGTTGGTGTGGTAGGCGGAGTTTGGTTTGGCGGGGGAGCTGCCGGGTTCGTCGTCGCTGATGGGGGGAATGTAGGCGGCGGTTTTGGCGAGTTGGAAGCCTGCGGCGACCCACACGCTGGGGTCGGAAGTGTCGGCTCCGGTGGGTTTTGGCAGCGCGTCCAACTTTTTGCCGGTCTTTAATGCGTTCTTCAAATTCTGCGCGCCGAGAATGGAGTCCCAATAGGCGTGAAGTTCGGCGGTGCAGCCGGGCTTGGTGCAAATTAAAACCAGGTTGCCGCCCTGATCACCGTTGGGATGGTTCCTGGTGAAGCGGCTGGTGTCGTGCAGCGGCTGGTGAACGTCGCCGACGAGGTGCTCGATCCAAACGAGGTCATAGGACTGAAGATCCTGAGTTTCGCTGGAGGCAAGGGTGGCGGTGAGGGCAACGATCTGGTCCAGCGCGTTTGGATGGCCGGGAGGATTGGTGGGCGTGCCGTCGGTGGAAAATGGCGTGTCGATGAAATGCCAATATTTGTGGCGCGCGGGGTCGCTATAGCCGATATTTTGCGAGGCTTCGGGACCTGATGGCGCGATGTCGCCGCCTCCGGTGCCGTCGGAGACGAATGTGTGGCCGGGCTGGCAGTCGTAGGAGTCGGACTTGATCATGTCCGGCCAGGTGGCTGCTTGCATGAAAATTGCCGCGGAGCGCTGCGCCGCGGGGACGGCCATTGCCGCGGTCTTCCATTCGTTGAAGCAGGGATTTTTTTCGAGAAGGGCGTCGACCTTGGCGCGGGTGGCGGCGTCCAAATGCTGGTAGGCGATATACGCCACCACTTCGTGGCCCTCGCCATTCCATGCTGCCGCGGCACTCGCGAAGACGAGAGCAAACACAACTACGAGAAGAGTTTTCATGGCCCGGGCCCTCCGTTAAGGCGGGATAGTATCACATTTGAGAATTGCTGGAGAGTTTACATGCATGCGGCTTGAAAGCGCCGCGCTCTTTCTGGTGCCCTTGCCAACGCGGCTTTGAGGTGGCTTGACAGGGGCATTACTGGGGAATAGGGTCAGGGCCGCGGGAAGAGGAATTTGCCCTCTCCTTTCCGCTGAAGTCGACGATTGCCCCAAGGAGGGTCCTCATGCCGATCAGCCTGCTGTCACTCTCTCTAGTGGATGCGCCGGTAACGATGGAAGAAGGACGCAAGATTCTGGAACGGGATAATTACGTATGCCAGTATTGCGGTTTGGATGGACGTGCGAGTTTTGAAAACGCGCTGGCGATGCGGGTGGATTTTGTTGTGCCACGCGCGCGCAAAGGGAAGAAGGATCCCGGCAATCTGGTTGCCTGCTGCTCGCCGTGCAACTCGATCAAAGGAACGCGGGTTTATCCCAGCTTTGATGCGGCGAAGGCGGATGTTTTGAAGCGCCGCGAGGAGTTGCGCAAGGTCTGGGAGGCGAAGACCGCGCGACCCAAGGCACGGGCCGCCGGGGCCTGAGCCGGCTTCCTCCTAACACGGCTCACTTCGTGTAGAAGGCGTTCGCTGGTTGTAGTGTGTCCACGCTGCTTTTCACTTTTCCCCGACCATCGTTCATTGACCCTGAGTTTGGACTGGGCTGCACGTTGGACCAGTAGGATTGGGGTGTGCGCGGGGGTAGGCTTTGGGCGACTGGGTGGTGTCTCTCTGGGGGAGACAAGCGAGGTCGCCTTGTATTGCGAGCATTGCGGATTGAAGATTTTGCCGGAGCGGCCTGTGTGCACGCGATGTGGGATCACGCCGGCGCATGAGTGGATCCAATTGACGAGCCTGGTGGTGCTGCTGCTGGCGGCGATTGGCAATGGCGTGACGGGATGGCTGCTGCTGCCGAAACTGGCGGCGACGCATCCGACGGGGCTTTTCTTTCGCGGCTGGCTGTGGGCGGACCGGGAGATGAGCGTCTACGGATGGATGCCGCTGGCGGCGGGGCTGCTGGCGTGGGAATTTTATGTGTGGCGGAAAATCCGCAGGGCCAAGCCGGTGACGAAGGTGCGGAGTTGGGTGAGCCGGAAGATTTTGACGTTTGTGCTGGCGGCGGGGTTCGCGCCAATTTTGCCGTGGTGGATCCCGGCGGGGCAGCCCTCGGAAAAGACGATGGCGGTGATTGCGCGGTACCCGGGATTGCCGTGCGCGATTTCGTGGGGCGCGATTTTGATTGTGGCCACGGTGTTGTGTTGCAAGGCGGAGACGCGGAATTTGTTGTTGGGAAGAGGGAAGACGTTGTCGTTGGTGAGTTTGGGAGTTTTGGCGATGTTTGTGGCGATGACGTTGGTGGGGTGGGCGTTGACGTAGGAGAAAAGAGGAAAAGGATTACCACAGAGGCCACAGAGGTCGGAGCACAGAGGACGCGGAGAAGAGTAGGAGGAACGGCGGCCCGCCTTCGCCGCGAAGGGCGCGGCTACGGTGGGCGCTACCGCGAGCGGCTTTACATGGTGGGCGGGAAGCTTCTATGCTTTGGGTATGAGCGACGCACGGTTTGGATTTGCAACGGTGGAAGAAGCGGTGGAGGAGATTCGCCAGGGGCGGATGATCGTCCTGGTGGACGACGAAGACCGCGAGAATGAAGGCGATCTGACGATGGCGGCGGAGAAGATCACGCCGGACGCGATCAACTTCATGGCGAAATTCGGGCGCGGGCTGATTTGCCTGGCGCTGAGTGAGCAGCGTTGCGAAGAGCTGAACCTGCCGCTGATGTCTCCGATTAATACGTCGGTGCACGGGACGGCGTTTTGCGAGGCGATTGACGCCAAGCTGGGTGTGACCACGGGCATCAGCGCGTCCGACCGTGCGATTACGATTTTGACGGCGATTGATGCGAACACGCGTCCGCAGGACCTGGCGCGGCCTGGGCATATGTTCCCGTTGCGCGCGCGGAATGGCGGCGTGCTGGTTCGCGCGGGGCAGACGGAGGCGAGCGTGGATTTGTCGCGCATCGCGGGGCTGAATCCTTCCGGAGTGATCTGCGAAATCATGAATGAAGACGGGACGATGTCCCGCGTGCCGCAGTTGATTGAGTTTTGCCGGGAGCACGGAATGAAGATGCTGACGGTGGCGGATTTGATCCGCTACCGGATGCAGCACGAGCGGTATGTGCGGCGGGTGGGCGAGGCGACGCTGCCCACGCGTTACGGTGATTTCCGGATGATTGCGTATGCGAGCGACGTGGACCACGACCAGCACGTGGCGCTGGTGCGCGGGGACCTGGAGGGGGCGCCGCCGCCGCTGGTGCGCGTGCACTCGCACTGTTTGACGGGGGATGTGTTCGGGTCGACGACCTGCGATTGCCCGGATCTGATCGCCAAATCGCTGGAGAAAATCGCGGAGGAAGATCGCGGAGTGTTTTTGTATTTGCACCACACGGGGCGCGGCTTTTCGATTGATGCGCCGGAGGCTCCGGGGAAGCTGCCGCAGATTCATTTTCACTCGCGTGGGCAGCTGGATCGCGAACCGGCACGCCAACGCATGGTGCAGCATGAGAGCGGAATTGGCGCCCAGATTTTGATTGATCTGGGATTGAAGGATATTCGTGTGGTAACGAATCATCCGAAGAAGGTTGTGGCGCTGGAGGGGTACGGAATTCGGATTGCGGATCAGGTGCCGTTGAATTTGAGCACGGGGAAGCCGACGCATCAGAGGTTGTAGTGGGCGGTTTGTCGATCGAGTCCTTCGGTCGGGATAGCAGCGAGCAGCGAGCAGGAGGCTGGGGCAGCGATGCTGTCCTCCTGAGACCATCCGATTAGGATGGGCGAAGGATCTCAGCGCTGACATGGTGCACGCATTTTTCGTTGAGATCCTTCGGGCTGCAAACGGCGCAGCCCTCATGATGACAGGTGGTTCTGGCTGCCTAAGTTACGAAGTGACGCGCGCCGTCAGATGCCCTCGTTGCGAAATGACACGCGCTGCTGGGTGCATTCGTTGGGAGTGATTGTCGAGGCTCGTTCTACGCGTCGAGAATGCGACTTGCGCTATGGTTCTTCGTCTTCGCTTGCTGGGGGTGTGGCTGGTTGTTTTGGCGGGGATTTCGTGGGTGGCGTGGCGGGCTGCGTGGCGGAGGTTGTTGGGGGAGTGGTGTGATGTTCGGCGTGGGTGGTTTCCACGGTGAGGTATTTGCGCATTTTGTCTAGGCGCTTTTGGCCGATGCCTTTGATGGAGAGGAGGTCGTCGACGCTTTTGAAGGCGCCGTAGGATTTGCGGGTGTCGAGGATTTTTGGGGCGGTGGCGGGGCCGATGCCGGGGACTTCTTCGAGTTGGTCGGCGGTGGCGGTATTTAGATTGATGGGATGGGAGGGGGGCTTTTTCTTGGCGAGGGCCGGGATGATGGCGAGTGTTAGGAAAAAAACGGCGGAGAGAAAGCTTGCGGCGGGATGACGGCGCCCGAACATTGGATAATAATGGCAGAATAACGTTAACGATGCAATAACTTGGTAAATGGCGGCGTGGTGAACAGCGGCCCGCCTCGGAAGGCGGGCCCTACGGTAGCGCCGGCATCCTGCCGGCGAGCGGGCACTACGATCGAAGCCATTTTGCAAGTCACGGAAAGAAGGCGGCCTAAAGCCGCCCCTACGACAGAAGGGAGTAAGAGGCGACGTGACCTTCGCGAAGCTCAGGGCGAGAGGACGGAGCTACCTCGGAGGAGCAAGAGGTGGAGCGCGCCCGCCTTCGCCACGGAAGGCGCGGCTACGGCGGGCTGGCTTTGGCTTGCCTGCCAGAGGCAGGCGCTACCATGGCGTGGCGCGTCGCGGCGCGGTGGTGGTGTCTCGGCAGAGGTGTGGCGGGGCTGATGGTGTTGACGTGGTCGCTAGAGGCGGTGGCTAGAGTTGGTTGCCCTGGATGTCGAAGAGGGTTAAGTCGCCGAAGAGGGCGGCTTGGTCTTCGATTTGGGCGCGGTCGCCGACTAGTACGATTTGCATGTTGGCGGAGTCGAAATATTTACGGGCGGTCGAGAGCAGGACGTCGGAAGTGACGGCGCGGATGTTGTCGCGATAGGTTTCGAGATAGTCGGACGGGAGTTCGTTGAGTTCGACGGTGGAGAACTGGGAGAGGAGACCGTCCTGCGTGGCGAGGCCGAGAGAAAAAATGCCGGTCAGATAATTTTGCGCGTCGGCGAGTTCGGGATCGGGAACCGGGACGGATCGTAGTTTGTCGATTTCATAGAAAATTTCGGTGAGCGACGCGGCGACGACTTCATTGCGCACCGCGGCGGAAACGGAAAAATAGCCGTGCTGGCGCAGGGGATGGACGCCGCTGCGCGGGCTATAGGTGTAGCCCTTGTCTTCGCGAATGTTCATCACCAGGCGCGAATTGAAAGCGCCGCCGTAGAGGCTGTTGGTGAGGCCGAGGCGAATCCAGTCCGGGTGCTTCCGGGTGATGGAGTGGCAGCCGGCGAGGATTTGCGTCTGCACGGAACCTGGGTTGTGGACCAGATACACGTGGCGGCCCTGCGGCTTCGGCGGGGCAGGGAATTCTTTCACGGGTGATTTCTTGCCGGACCAATTGCCGAAGATTTTTTCAATCAGCTTGAGCATCGCTTGCGGATCGGAATCGCCGACCAGAAGCAGCAACGCATTTTCCGGTGAATAAATTTCTCGATAGACGGATTGCAGGTCCTCGCGCTGGTAGGCGGCAACTTGCGCTTCGCTTGGAGAAACGCGCGCGTAGGGATGCGCACCGAACAGAATCTTGCGCAGGCGTTCGCCGGCGAGGAAGCCGGGAGAGGTGCGCTCGAGTTTGACCTCCTCGAGTTTCTGACGGCGTTCGCGTTCGAATTCGCCTTCGGGGAAAGAGGCTTCGCGGGCGAGTTCGTTCACCAGTTGGAGGAGCGGTTCGGCAAATTCGCTGAGGCCGGCGAAACTGATGGCGCTGGTGTCTTGCCCGGCGTTGGTGCCGAGATCGGCGCCCAGGCGGCGCAGGTCTTCTTCGATGCGGCGACTGGCGCGGTGCGTGGTGCCGGTGCGAACGAGGGTGGCGGTCATTTCCGCGAGGCCGGTGGAGCGATCGGAGACCAGCGCGTTTCCGGCGCGGAAATAGAGTTCACCGTGAAATTTGGGAATGGCGTGCGCTTCGGCGAGGACCACTTCGAGGCCGTTCGCGAGGCGGGCGCGGGTGCGCTTGGGCCAGGTGACGGGGCGCTCGGCGGTGAGCGCGGGAACTCCGACGGCAACTTCGGGTGCGCGGGAAGCCATTATGCCGCCTCCTTTTTGCCCGCGTCAGCGGGCGCGCCAGTAGCCACCGGCGCGCGGAAGACGATGGCGCGATTTTCCGGGACTAAATATTTTTTCGCCACGCGCTGGATGTCTTCGCGCTTCACGGCCAGGAAGCCGTCGAGGATTGAATTGACGAGTTGCGGGTCGTTGTCGAAGAGCGTGAAGCATGCGAGCAGGTGCATCAGACCATAGCGCGGCATGTAACCGCCGCGGCCGCCTTCGAGCGTGGAGTAGTAGTCGGAGCGCCATTTCACCTTGATGGGCTGCAATTCGTCCTCACTGATGCCGTTCTGCTGGACGTCGCGAAGGACGGCGTCGAACGCGGCCAGGGTGGCTTCGTCCGTGATTTCCGGCTTGTGCAGGATGCGGGTGGTCATTTGCGTGGGGCCGTCGTAGCCGAAAATGTCGTCAATGCCGCCTTCGGCTTCGACGGCGATCTGTTTTTCGAGGACAAGTTCGCGATGGACGCGGCCGGCGCGTCCTCCATGCAGCGCCTGATCGAGCAGGGCCATGGCGTACCAGTCTGGCGTGCGGCGAGCGGGCATGACGTAAGCAATCGCCATGGCCGGCAGGGTGCCGAATTTTTCTTCCACGCGGCCGCGGCGTTCTTCGGTTTGCGGCGGCTCGGTGGGGTCGGCGAAGGGAGGCTGCGGGCCGGCGGCAATAGGGCCGAAATATTTTTCGGCGAAGGCCATGCCGTCCTGCGGCGTGACGTCGCCTAGCATCAGCAGCACGGCGTTGTTCGGTAGGTAGTACGTTTTGAAAAATTTCTGAACGTCGGCAAGATTCGCGGCGTCAAGGTCGTGAAAATCGCCGTAAAAATTGTGGGCGTTGGCCCAATTGCGAAAGGCGACCGGAGGCATATCGAGCCAGGGAAAGCCGCCGTAGGGCTGATTCAAAACGTTGACGCGGACTTCTTCTTTTACGACGTCGCGCTGGTTGCGCAGATTTTCCTCGTCGACTTTCAGGGCGCGCATGCGGTCGGCTTCGAGCCACAGGACGCGCTCCAGGCCGTTGGAGGGCACGGCTTCGTAATAATTGGTGACGTCGTACATGGTGGAGCCGTTCAGCACGCCGCCGCTGGAATTGATCAGTTTGATGTGCTGCATTTTGGGTGCGTTTTCGGAGCCTTGAAACATCATGTGTTCGAAAAGATGCGCGAAGCCGCTGCGGCCCTGGGGCTCCCGGCGAAAACCGATTTTGTAATAAACGCCGACGGTGACCACGGGAGCGCTGGCGTCCGGCGCGATCACGACGCGCAAGCCATTTTTTAATTTTCCGTGCTGGATGGGAATTTGCGGTGAACTCAAACGAAGCCCCCTTTGGATTTGACGAGCGGTGCGGAATGCCCTGGAAGCGAATCGAGATTTTGAAGAACCGCGGCTGGTTGTGTGGCCAGCACATGCGCGGAGAGACGGCTTGCGGCCTGGTAAGCTTCCAGAAATTCGGGATGGAGGTGGGCGATGGCCTCTTCGTGCGCGGCGACGACGCCATAATCACCGCGAGAGAGCGGGCCGGTCCATGCTTTGTTTGGGCCAAGCTTTTCGTAGTGGTCGAGCACCTGCCGGGAAAGGGAGAGCAGCGCGCTCATGGCTTCGCGGCGGGGGAGGCCGGCATTCTGGAGGATCTGGACTCCGGCTTCTTCGAGCGAGAGGAGAAGGCCAGAGGCAAAGGCGCCGGCTGCGTGATAGGCAACTTTATTTTCCTGCAAAATATTTACGGGAACGCCGCCAAGCGCGCGGGCGATGGAACGCGCGGCGCGAACCGCGGGGGCATCGCCTTCAATACCGAAGACTTTCCCTTCCAGGGGAGGGACGCTGAGGCCGTTGAAGGTCTGCAACGGGTGCATGGACGCAGTGAACGCGCCGCACGCGCGGACGGCTTGCAACGCTGACGCGCTGCATGCGCCGCTGGTGTGCAGGACGATTTTGTGGCGCAAGAGTTGGCCGCCGACGCGTGCAAGCTCCGCGGCGGTTTCTGGAATTGCGTCATCAGGAACGGTGATCAGAATGATTTTGGCGGCCAGGGCCTGATGCGGAAGTCCGGCGAAAGGGCGTCCGCCGCGGATGAATTTCACGGCTTTCCGCGCGCCGGCTTCGGAGCGCGTGGCGACGGCAAGAATTTTCCAGCCACGTTCGTGCAGCGCGCGTCCCAACGCACGCCCAACACGGCCGGCACCCAGAATGGCGAGGCTCTTTTGCATCCATGCTAGGATACCCTGAGGCTGGCATTCGACTCCAATCCACATGCATCTCCTCGGGCTCGCTCTCTTCGGACTGATCGCAATTTTCTGGATGACTTACGGCTTGAAAGTGGCTTATGGCGCGGCGCGTTTGCCGTGGTTGAAGGACTATGCGCCGGCAGCGGACGCGGATTGCCCACGGATTTCGCTGTTGTTTGCGGCGCGGGATGAAGAGGAAAAGCTGCCGCGGGCGCTGGCCACGATGGTGGCGCAGGATTATCCGAATCTGGAAATTGTTGCCGTGGACGACCGGTCTTGCGACGCCACGGGGAAGATTCTGGATGAGTTTGCGGCGGAGCATCCGCAGCTTCGCGTGGTCCATGTGAAAGAGCTTCCGGCGGGCTGGCTGGGGAAACCGCACGCGTTGCAGAAGGCGTATGAGGATTCGAGCGGCGAGTGGCTGGTGTTCACCGATGCGGACGTGCGGTTTCATCGTGATGTATTGCGCAGAGTGGCAACGCTTTTGCGCGAGCGGGGGATGGATCATCTGGCGCTGCTGGGCGATGTGGAACGCAGCGGATTTTGGGATACCGTGCTGATCACGTTTTTTGGGATGGGATTTCAGCTGGCGGTGGATTTGTATCAGGTGAGCAATCCGAATTCGCGGGCGTATGTGGGTGTGGGCGCGTTTCAGATGGTGAAACGCGGGGCTTATGAGGCTTGCGGCACGCACCGGCGGCTGGCGATGGAAGTGATTGACGATATGAAGCTGGGGAAGATGGTGAAGCGAGGGGGATTTCGCTCCGGCGTGGCCGTGGCGCAGGACGCAGTTTCCGTGGAGTGGCATTTGGGATTGGGAAACCTGGTGAAGGGATTGGAGAAGAATTTTTTTGCGGCCGCGCAATTCAGCGGATGGGTTGCGGCGATGCAGGTGGCCAGCCTGCTGTTGTTTAATGTGGCGCCGTTTTGCGGATTGATATTTGGGAGTGGATGGATTCGCGCGCTGGCGGCGGTTTCGGTGGTGGTAGCGTTGTGTTTTCATTTGGGCGGGGACATTGTGATGCGGGTAGCACCCTGGTATTGCCTGACGTTGCCGTTGGGGGCGGTGGTGTTTGCGTATATTTTGTTGCGCTCGACGGCGGTGACGTTGCAGCAGGGCGGGATTTATTGGCGGGGGACGTTTTATAAGCTCGAAGAATTGCGGCGGGGAATGGTGTGAGCGGCGTCAGGGGATTCGCTTTGTAGGGGCGGAGCTTGCTCCAGGGCTGTCCAAATTAGGATGGCGTGGAGATGGTTGGGCATTAGGATGTATTCATCGAGCGCTAGGCCGGGAAAACGTTCTTGAAATTGCACCAAAGCTGCGCGCACGATCTCGCCGAATTTTGTTAGTTTGACGGATTGGCCGTCCACAGCGCTTAAAAGGCATTGCTTTTCGTGGGTGCAAATCGTAACGAAATAAGCGCAGCGTTGCTTGTAGGATTCGGTGGAGAGGCGGATCTTCTTTCGGAGAGGGTGAGGCTGATCGGGGGTCATTTAGTTGCATCTGCGAGTGGGGCTTCATCGGATTTGCCGAAGAGGCCGGAGAGGTCTTGTTGTTTTAGGGAGCGGATGCGATCGCGGAGTTGGGCGGCTTTTTCGAATTCGAATTTTTTGGCGGCTTCGCGCATCTGGGTTTCGAGTTGTTTAAGGAGATCGGCGAGTTGCGCTTCGGATTTGACGTTGGCGGCCGCGGCATCGAGTTCCGCGGTGTCGAGCGGGACGGTGACGTAATCGGCTTCGACGATGTGGGCGAGTTCCATGTCCACGCCCTTGATGATGGATTGCGGCGTGATGTTGTTCTCCAGGTTGTAGGCGAACTGCTTCTCGCGGCGGCGATTGGTTTCGCTGATGGCGGCGTTCATCGAGTCCGTGCAGCGATCGGCGTAAAGAATGGCGCGACCCTCGATGTGGCGCGCGCAGCGACCCATGGTCTGGATCAACGAGGTGGTGCTGCGCAGAAACCCTTCTTTATCGGCATCGAGAATCGCCACCAGCGAAACTTCAGGTAAATCGAGGCCTTCGCGCAGCAGGTTGATGCCGATCAGGACGTCGAATTCTCCGCGGCGCAAATCGCGCAGAATCTTGATGCGGTCCAGCGTTTCCACTTCCGAATGCAAATAGCGGCAGCGCACGCCGATTTCTGAAAAATATTCGCTGAGGTCTTCGGCCATGCGCTTGGTGAGCGTGGTGACCAGCACGCGTTCGTTCTTCTCCGCGCGGATGCGAATCTGCTCCAGCAGATCGTCCACCTGGCCCTTCACGGGGCGAATTTCCACTTCGGGATCAACCAGGCCGGTGGGACGAATCACCTGTTCGACGTAAATGCCGCCGGATTTCGTCAATTCATAAGGGCCGGGGGTCGCGGAAACATAGATGGCTTGATTTACGCGGTGCTCGAACTCTTCAAAGGTGAGCGGGCGATTGTCGAGGGCGGAAGGCATGCGGAAGCCGTAGTCCACCAGGGTCTGCTTGCGCGAGCGGTCTCCATGGAACATGCCGCGAACCTGCGGCACAGTGACGTGGCATTCATCCACGAAGAGCAGATAATCCTGCGGGACGTAATCGAGGAGCGTTGGCGGCGCTTCGCCGGGTAGACGTCCGCTGAGATGGCGGGAATAATTTTCGACGCCGTGGCAATAGCCGATGGTGCGCATCATTTCGATGTCGAACATGGTGCGTTGAACCAGGCGCTGCGCCTCTACGAATTTCCCCTGCTTTTCCATTTCTTTCTTCCACCAGTCGAGCTCATCCTGAATGCTGACGATGGCGCGGTCGCGCTGCTCCTGCGGCATTACGTAGTGCGTTTTCGGATAGATGGGAACGCGCTTCAGGTCTTCCTGGCCGGCGCGAATTTCGCCGGTGAGCGGGTCGATCTGGCGGAGCTTGTCGATCTGGTCGCCCCACATTTCGATGCGATAGGCGTTATCTTCGTAGGTCGGATAAATTTCCAGGATGTCGCCGCGAACGCGAAAGGTGCCGCGGCGCAGGTCTTCGCTGCGTTCGTAGAGAATTTCCACGAAGCGGCGCAGGAGGGCTTCGCGGGAGGTCTGCTGGCCGGGTTCGAGCATCACCAACATGCCGTAGTAGGCCTCTGGCGAGCCGATGCCGTAGATGCAGGAGACGGAGGCAACGACGATGACGTCGCGGCGTTCAAAGAGCGAGCGGGTGGCGCTCATGCGCAGCTTGTCGAGCTCATCGTTGATGGTGGCTTCTTTTTCGATGTAGATGTCCGCGGCGGGAACGTAGGCTTCGGGCTGGTAGTAATCGTAATAGCTGACGAAATATTCGACGGCGTTTTCCGGAAAGAAGCCTTTGAACTCGTGATAGAGCTGCGCGGCAAGCGTTTTATTGTGCGCCAAAACGAGCGCGGGGCGATTGGCAGCGGCGATTACTTTGGCCATGGTGAAGGTTTTGCCGGAGCCGGTGACGCCGAGCAGGACCTGGTGCTTGTCGCCGGCTTCCAGGCCGCGGGTGAGCTGGTCGATGGCCGCGGGTTGATCGCCGCGGGGCTGATAGTTGCTGCGCAGCTTGAAATTCATCGTCGGGGTCTCCTGCGAGTTTGGGGGGCGGTGCCGAAACTTTAATTATAGCGCGAGTGGGAAGGGGGGTGGTGGGCGGGGAGACTTCACGGCAGCGATGGAGGAAGGACGTTAGGATGAGATCCTTCGCCTATCCTGGTCGGATAGGCTCAGGATGACAATTTTGGGGTTAATGCGAGGTTGGAGATGCCGAAGGAGGCGGAGCCGAGTGGGAGACGAAGAGAGTTTCGAAATGGCTGGAGGCGTCGATGGTGTAGTGGACGCCGTTGGTGCCGTCGGTTTTCATTACGGTGACGTCCATGGATTGCAGGACGTCTTCATTGGCGCGCAGGACCAGGCCGGTTTTCAGCGAGACGTAGGTGATGGCCTGATTTTCGCCATGCGCGGTGCCGAAGGTCTTCAGTTCGTGAAGGCGGAAGTCTTCCGGCGTGGAGTCCTTGGTTGAAGATTTTTGTTTCAGCGTGGAGTGCGTCAGAAAGACGGCGCAGGTTTCTGCGGGAAGCACGGGGCAGGTATCCGTGCGGACGTAAGTGATTTCGCGCTCCCAGACCAGATTGGCGATCAGGGAATTATCGAGTTCGGGATCGTCGTATTTCCATTTTTCGCCGAGCTTCATGCCGCCCTCGGGGAGGGTCCAAGCAAAGGCGAAGCGGGCTACCCAGAATTGCCAGAGCAGACGTTGCTCGGGAGAGAGATCGTCCAGGCCATGGATGCGGCCGAGTTGGCCGCGGCTGAGAATATCGAATGTGATTTTGGGAGCGGGGGAGCCCGGCTCTAGTTTCGGCAATCCCTCCCCCGGTTGAAGCTCGACTTGCGCGGAGATGTAGGGCTGCGGCTTCGCCGCGTGGACATCCAGAATGGAGAGGTGGATGTGGCTGCCCAGATCGGCCTTCATCTGCTGAGGGCCGCGCGAGCTGGAAATGCCACTTTCGGTTTTCACGTTGCGATCCAGGCGGCCGTGGATTTCATACAAAAGGATCTGGCCGCGCTGCAATTGCGGCAGAAAGCTGGCGCGGGAATCGCCGCGAAGTGCAAAACTGGAAAAAAGGAAAATCGCAAGATAGAGAAGCGCGCGATGTGCGGAGAGATTCCAGCGAGTAAACGCGGAGATTGGCGGACGCAGCTTCATTCCTGCTTTTTTGCCTGTGCTGATGGCGCGGTTTGAACGGTGGCCACAGGCGTTTCCAGCGGCCCGTGCAATTCAAACAGGCGCGGGGCGTTATTTTTTGCGGAGTATTTTTCCGCGGGGATAGAGCCGAAAGTCAGGTCAAGCCCTTGCGAAAAGTGGACGCTGCCGGAGAGCCGCATCTTTTCATGTGGATTGTTCAATTCGAGCGCATCGAACTGCACGGAACGGTCGGCAATCGCGAAGTCACCTGTGCCGGAGGTCCAGCGGGAAACGCCGGTGTGCGGGGCGCCCGCGTCGAGGCTGGCGGCGACGTCCCAGCCGCGAAGTTCCGGAGATTTGAGCTGAATTTCGCCGGTGCCTGCAAGCTGCGAAATCAGCGCATCGCGTCCCACGCCGGAAGTGGTGACGCGGAATTTTCCGGAAGCCGTGGCGTTCCAGCGATCCGCCCAGTGTGCAGACCAGGGAAACTGCGCGAGATCGGCGCGATCCACTTCCGCGGAAATTTCATATTTGGGAGGCAGGGAAAAGACGGCGGCCACGTTGCCGCGAACTGTTCCTCCCGCCCACTCAGCTGAGGCATCTTTTACATCGAGATGCAATTCGTGGAAAAGGACATGCGCGCGCGGATGAGCGAGTTTCACTTTTTCGATGGTGATCGAGTCCGCGGTCAAATCTCCTTCGGCGGAGATGCGGCGCAGGAGTTCGCTGGGCTTCGCGTTTGAATCGGATTTGGCGAGCAGGGAAGATAGCAGGCGCTGCAACCAGTTGGGGCGGGCGCGAGGGCCGAACCACAGGTCGAGGTCCCTGGCGTCAAGGTGGTCGGCGTGCAGTTGAAAGTTCCAGACGGCTGCGGAGGAGTCATCGGGCGCGCGAAGTTCGTTGGCCGTGCCAGACCAGTTGGCGCCAAAGGCGTCGGCGCGTTGAATGTTAACGCTGCGTCCACCGGTGTTCCAATCGGCGCGTACGTCCTGGAGTTTGAGAGGGAGGTTCAGGCCCGCGGCCTGGAGTTGCGCGTTGGTGAGCGTGAGGGCTCCGCTCCAGCGGCTGGATTGCACGTCTGCGCTCCACTCACGCTGAAATGCGCCGGAGGCGCCCCCGCTGAGTTCCCAGCCGTGATTGAGCGTTTTGCCAAAAGCGGCGGCCGCTTTAAAAACACTGGAAACATCGTTGATTTTGCCGCTTACCCAGACAGAGCGGCGATGCCCCGGAAAATCTTGAAGGAAGCGAAGCTCAAGCTGGTTCTGGGACACGGTTGTATTTTCCGTGGAAGATTTAGTTTTCGCGATTTTTGTGGAAACAGGGATTCCTTTTTCGGCGCTATCAAAGGTGACGAGAACGGGCAGAAGTTGAAATTTGTTTTTTGCGGTGCTGCCTTGCACCGGGCCGATTCGCAAGGGTTTGGCAAAGCCCGGCAGGCTAAGTTCGCCGCCTTCGCTGGAGACTTCCGCATCTTCCCAGAGCAGCGGGCGGCCGTGGAGCGCGAAACGCGCCTTGAAAAACTGTTTGGCGGTAATGGAGTCCGCGACATCGGGTTGAAAGGCGCGATACCACGCGAGAAAGTCCTGCGCTTCGATTCCTGAATTTTCCACGCGAAGATGCCATTCGGACATGCCAGCGGTTTTCAGCGAAGCGGTGCCCACGAATTGCGAGTGAGGAAGATCGAGCACCGCCGTGTCGGCATGAGCTTCGCCGGCAAGGACGTTCCAGACACCATTCAGGTTCAGGCTGAGCGATGGATTGTCACTGCGTTCGGTCAGGTCCCAGCGGTGGATGCGCATGGCCCGGGCGTGGATGAAGAATTTCCAATTGCCGGGCCTTGCGGGCGCGCCGGGTTCGGGCTTGCCAATACTGGCGCTGGCGTCAACGGCGAATTCGCCGCGAACGCCGGAATCGTTGCCGGTGATCATGCGAAAAAGGTCGGCGATGGAGGCGTTGTCCCAGTGCAGCTGAATTTCCGCCGGCTGCAAGCGGGCGGAAGTTCCGGCGACCTGGCCGCGCACCTGTAGCGTGCCGGTGGATTGCAGCGGGACGCCGCTGCGCCAGGGTTGCGCTTCCAGACGCAATTGCCAACGGCCGGGGCCCATCTGCTGGACGCTGCCGGAAACTCCGGTGAAGGCGAACGGACGTTTCTCGTCGCCGGTTTTGAAATTAATGCGGCCGTCGTCAAATTCGATTTTTTCCAAGTGATTGGAAGGCTCCGCAGCGCGCTGCGGGCCGTAAGCGGCGGTGGCTGCGCTTTGCGCGGCCGGAGGAAGCCAGCCCTCTAGATTCCATCGCCCTTGCGAGTTGCGAACCAGAATCAGGCTGGGACGTGAAAGGGAAATGGTTCCGAAATCAAAGTGGCCGCGCAGCAGACCGAGCCAGTGCACTCCGGCCGTCATGCGGTCTGCGCGCAGGAAATATTCGCGCCCGAAGGCGGGATCTTCGCCAACGCTGACTCCATCCACCTCCATTTGCGGAAAGGGAAGAATGTTCATGGAAAATCCGCGCGCTTCCACGGGTCTGCCAAAGGATTTTTCCAGATGGCCCAGAACATAAGCGCGCATGCGCGGGCTGCGAAAAAGGAACGGCGAGGCGGATTGCGCTAGAAAGAGCACGATCACCACCGCGACAATCCATTTTCCGTAAGTGCGGACGCGAGACATGCCGTTGAAGTTTCTCAAAACCAACCTGGAAATGACAGGGCCATGGGGAAGGAGGAAAACCTAATGGACCGTGTGCAGCATGCGATTCCAGCGCGTCCGCGAAGGAAGATGCAGCAGGGTGTCGAAGATGGCCAGGATGCGCTGCGCAAAACTGGAGTCGCTGTAATCGCTGGTGTTGGCGTTCACGGACCAGTAGATGAGAAAGGGGCGGCCCATGATGGCGTCGCGGTCTACGAAGCCCCAATAGCGGCTGTCGGAACTGTGATCGCGATTATCGCCCATGGCGAAATACTTTCCCTTAGGAATAACCAGTTCGTCGCCCTGGATGTACTTTCGGATTTCGCGCGCCCATTCGGGTTGCACGGGAGGAACGAAGAGTTGATTACCCGGTGGAGGGAACGTGTAGTTCAACGGGTCGTAGCCGGAGGCGGGGTCGTGGACAACGTATGGTTCGTTGAGCGGCTGGTCGTTGATATAGACCTGCTGGTCCACAAGTTTCAGGCGATCTCCCGGCAGGCCGATGACGCGTTTCACAAAGTGCGGGTGGTCCTGATAAGGGTATTTGAAGACGATGATGTCGCCGCGCTGCAGATCGCGATAGGGAAGCAATTTGTCGTACCAGTGGCCGCGTCCGCCGAAAATGAACTTATTCACCAGCAGGTGATCGCCGACGAGCAGCGTGTTTTCCATGGACGGCGAAGGAATCTTGAAGGCCTGCACGATGAAGGTGGTTCCGAAGAGCGCCAGGATCACGGTGACCAGGAGCGATTCTAGATATTCGGAAAGCGTGGTGGAGTTTTCGTGCGTGGGTTCCGCTTCTGGGATAGCTTGAGCAATTTCCGGCGGGGCGGCAAGTGAATCAGGGGCGATCAGTTCATCCGGCATTCGGTCCAACCTCTTCTCCCATATCTTCGCCGGTCAATTGAAGTTTCTCCAGCGCGCTGCGGGCGGCCTTCTGCTCCGCTTCTTTTTTTGTGGTGCCTTCGGCGCCGGATAAACATTCTCCCTTTACCCAGACTTCCACGCGAAAGGTCTTCTGATGATCGGGACCGGTTTCTCCCGCCAGACGGTACTCCGCCGGTTGTTCGCCGCGAGCCTGAAGAAATTCCTGCAGCGCGCTTTTGCGATCCGATTCGGAAATGCGGTCGCCATCCTCCAGCACCTGCTCGAATACAGAGCGCGTCAGCAGTTCACGGACGGGGGGAAGCCCCCCATCGAGATACATGGCGGCAACCACGGCTTCGAACGCGTCGGCCAGCAGCGCCGGCTTATCGCGCCCGCCGGTTTTTTCTTCGCCGCGGCCGAGGCGAAGATGCTCGCCAAGCTGCAAGCGGCGCGCGGCCAGTTCCAGCGAATGGGCATTCACAATGCGGGCGCGGCTTTTGGAGAGCTGGCCCTCGGACCAATCGGGGTATTTTCGCAGCAGATGTTCGCTGGTGAGAAGTTCCAGCACGGCGTCGCCAAGAAATTCCAGGCGTTCATTATCTTGCACGGCGGAACCGGTGAAGGCGATATCCTCGCCGCGCGCGGTGCGGAGTTCGGGGACAGAAGAACTGTGCGTCAGGGCGCGGTCCAGCAGGAGCGGGTCGCGAAACACGTACCCGAGTCGTTCCATCAAGCGATCATCGCCCTCGCGGGTCATAAGATGCTTTCTCCGCGGCGCTGCGCGGAGGAATTACTTTGGCGCGCTCATTTGCGTTGCGGCCAATTTCTTGGCTTCATCAATGCCGGATTTGCAGCCCGCCTGCAAGCCGCCGGGAATCGCGGCGCACTTGGTGAATGCGGCGACCGCTTCGTCAAAATGCGAAGTCTTTTCGTTGGCGACGCCCAGCAGATAATAATTCACGGCATCCGGATTGGGGTCCAGCTTGATGGCCTGTTCGAAATTTGGAATGGCCTCCGCGTATTTCTGGCGGCGGATAGCCACCAGTCCGAGGCCGCCATAGGCGAGCGAGGAGGTCTGGTCCTTGGCCTTCATGAAGTTTTCATCGGTTAGTTCCGGCGGTTTTGGAAGAGTGGGCAAGAGTTCGAGCGCTTTCTTGCAATATGCTTCCGCTTTGTCCAGGCGCTGCGCGGGATTCGGTGTGCTGGCGTTCATCGCGCGCGGAAGCGTGGAACCCATGATGGCAAGGGTTTGCGGATCGTCGGGGTTCAGCTGAAGCTCCTTGTCACCGACCTCCTCCATTTTCTCCACTTTGCCTTCCGCCAGGTAACCCCGTACCAGCCAGATATAGATTTCGCTGCGATAGCGGCTCTGCGGATATTTGGCGACGAAGGCCTCACCCATCTGGTCTTTCTTGGCGATGTCGGTGACGGGGGCTTCGCGGAATTGCTTGATGGCGGCATCTTCTTCGGCGTTCACGGGAGGCGGCGCGCTATCGAGGGTTAGCGGCGTCACATCGGGCTTCGTCGCCGGCGTCTGTTGCTGCGGTTGCTGCTGTTTCTTGGAGGGATCCAGCGTCGGTGGAGCGTCCTGGGCGGAAATCATCGCGCCGCAAACCAGCGCTCCTCCCGTCAAGACCAACATTGCCATGCGCGTCAACTTTGTCATGTTCGTGCATTCCTCTCTTTATGGACGTTCCGAGGGCTTCCTGAGATTTAAGTCACCCAGCTCTTTTTGAGCCGCCTGCTGGGCTTTGACGGGGGCGCCGGGCACGGCGAGCGCCGCTTCATACTGAGATTTAGATTGGGCGAGTTGACCTTCTCCATCCAAAACTCTGGCCAGAAAAACGTGGGACCAGGAAAGAATCATTGGGTCCTGGCTTGCGCCATGATCCGTGCTGGTGAGCTTGCCGAAAATATCCTTGGCGCGTTCGCCATCGTGATCCAGCAGCGCCACCAGTCCCAGGCCATACCAGGCGCGGTCCTGATCCGGATATTTCGCAAGCACAGCTTTGAACGCGGCTTCCGCGGCGCGCGGGTTGCGGTCCGAAATGAAGCGCTCACCGGCGGTAAGTTCAGCAATCGCCTCGGGATCGTTGGGAAGATCCGCGGGCGCGGCGCGGCGTTTGCGGGTGATGCTTTCCTCCGTGAGTTGAGCGGTCTGCTGCGCTGTGGGTACCGGAGGAAACTTTAACGCACTAACCCGGGCGAGTTGCGCCTTCAAATCAATGCCGCGAACCATATCGGGAAAATAGTTGCGCATGGACGGCTCGCTCTTTTCAAAGCCGGACAAAGCCTCGAAAAGTGGGCGCACCATCACGTAGCCGTCGTCGTCATTGGTGTTCAAAGCGACTGCGATTTCGCCGGGTGAAAGGCGGCGAAGCTTGAGCTCCACGGCGCGCACGGTGCACTCAGCGAACCAGGAAGGATAATCGTCCTTCAGATCCGGCGCGAGGCGCGGAGCCTTGGCCGCCACCAGATAGATAGGCTCCTTAACCGCGATCACGTGGAGATACATCAGCGGGAGGGGGTCGAGCAGAAAATGGAGAAACGCGTGACGCACCACGTCGGTGGGAATATCGTTGCTGCCGCTGAGGACGATTGAATAGTGGTCGCCGTAGTTGCGGACGTTGGTGATGCGGCCCACAAGAGGTTCGACGATAATCGCGAAGGTGCGTGACTGGGCGGGGTCGGAAAGCTGCCGGAGATACGCGGTGGAGACCAGGACGATCTGGGAAATGGGATCGTGGAGGCGTTCAATCTCCTGGTTATAAATGGGCTGCACCTGGCGCCAGAGTTGCCCGATTTTCTGTTCGCTGTAGTAACTGGAGAGAATTTCGCTGAAGCCCTCGAGGGTCAGAACGTCGGGGGGAAGTTCGTCGCGGCGCAAGACCGGCTGAAATTTTGGCGCCGGGCCGGAAATGATGCCGAACCAGATGTAGCGCGAGAGCATTTCGCCGGTGTCGAGGGACTGGTGCTGGTGGTAGAACTCGCGGACCGCGTCCACCGCGGGTCCCTGCTGGTGGCGCAGGGTTTCGCGCATCTGGGAACGGAAGGTGGACCAGTTATCGGAGCTGACTTCGCTTTCGAAGCCCGCGGCGTACAAAGCGCACATGGTGGTGAACATGGCTTCGTTGCCGTCCACGGTGATGCTGCTGGCGGGCGCGACGGTGCGCTGCGATGGTGGCCGAGGTGGGGGCGCCTGTTTCGTCTGCGAGCGAGCCACGGAGGCCCAGAGCAGCAGGGCGAGCAAGCAAGTGCTGAGTTTTTCTAAAAGCTTTCGGCTCATTTGGTAGCGCCGCCTGGGAGCGACTTCCCCTATGCGGCTGGGTGTGGCCGGCTCATGAGTCTTGGATGGCGGTATCCAAAGCGGATACGGACATACACGAATCGCGGTGACGCAGCCTTTTGTCAATGTACAAGCGCTCCCCCGGAGAGTCAAGGAAATGGGGCCTCCGCCAAAGGCCGGGACAGCATCTGTAGATAGATGAGCGAAAGGCGGGGAATCGTTGTCTGACGCGGGCGCTTGCACAACGGCAATGGCATCTGCTACGAATGAGGGAGTTCTCGCCCGGGAAGGAATCCAGCATGAAGAGCAATTTGCGTTTTGGCGCGCCGTTGACGGCGGCGATGGCGTTTTTTCTTTCTTCGGGAATCCCTGCCTGGGCGCAAGCATCCGGAGATGGCGGCGCCCAAGCACCGCAAGGAGTGGGCAGCTCAAACGGTTCGCAGACCTCCGTGCCGGTACAGAGCGCCATTGCTGCGAAACCAGGAAAGTTACTGCAGACCAAGAATTTCACGCTGGATGGCGACAAGATATGGACGGACACGGGCATCAGCCTGCTGCCGGGGCAACACGTCGTGGCGACGGCGGAAGGTACACTGCGCTATTCCGACGCCAAAGTGGATAACGGGCCGGAAGGATTGACGCGCGGGTTCAAAGACCTGATTCGCATTTTGCCGGATAACAGCGCGGGACGCGGGGCGGTGGTGGGAAAGATCGGGGACCCGGACATCGCGCAGCCATTTGTGATCGGCGCAAGGAAGGAAATAATCGCACCGATCTCCGGCAAATTGAATGTCGGGATCAATCAATCGGAGGTGGATACGGGAACGGGCTCGTACAAGTTAAAGGTGGAGGTCTACGAGGCCGACGACTTGACGCCGCGCGATATTGCCAAGGAAGTCCTCAGCTTGCCGGGGATTGACAACAGCCTGTTCGCCCAAATTCCCCGGCGCATCGGGGACAAGGATGGCAATCCCGGAGACATGGTGAACTTCCTGATTCTGGGTGACGAGGTTCAGATGCGAAAAGTGTTCACCACCGCGGGCTGGGTGAAGGTGGACGCGGACGTGAACAGCACGGTGCTGGCGGGTTTCATTGCCAGCATGTCCAAGGAATCGTACCTGACTATGCCGATGAGCCAGCTTTATCTGTTTGGACGGGCGCAGGATTATGGCTGGGCCCATGCGGAGCCGATTACCGTGGTGGCTTCGCGGAACCATTTGCGGATCTGGAAGGCGCCCTTCGCCGTGAACGGGCAGATGCTTTGGGTGGGCGCGGCTACGCATGACATCGGCTTCGAAAAGGACCAGCGCAACAACAGCCTGACGCACAAAATTGATCCGGACATTGACCTGGAGAAAAATTTTGTGGAGAAGACGCTCTGCAGCACGGGGTATGTGGCGCAGTTCACGCACTTTTTGCCGAAGAATCCGCTGCAGGAGGCCAGGACGGCGACTGGCGGGACATTTCATTCGGATGGGCAGGTGCTGGTGATCAAGTTGTCGGAGGCGGCGAAGAGTACGACGGCGGCGGCGAGGTCGAAGTAGATTGTGGTATTTGGAAGAGTCACAGGCTGAAGCCTGTGCTACTGGGTGGCCATCTTCAAGGAAGTGCGGCGGAGCAGGGCGGTTTTGCCGTAGTGTTCGCCGTCGAGGACGCGGGTCTCGCACCAGCCTTGCGGGCCGTCGGCGGATAATACGCGCACGAGTTTCCCCACTTCCAGCAGCAGCAGGCGATTTTGCGCAATCATCATGGAAACGCCAACGTCGTCGCTGAGCTCCAGGAGCCGTTGCCACTCCGCACGGGACTTTTCATCAACGGGCGCGACCACGCATTCGATGGCTTCCTCTGAGTACACTCTGAGAATTTTCCCGACGACCCCGGCAGTTTGCGCGCGCTTCGCCGGAGACTTTTCTATTGTCCCCTGCAATTTTCCGGTGAAACGATAACCCTTTTTGGGAAGCGTTTGAATATAGCGGGGCTTTGCGGAGCTGTCTCCCAGCGCTTGTCGAAGTTTTTTGATGGCGGTATTCAGCCCGTGCTCGAAATCCACGAACATGTCGCCTGACCACAGGCGGGACTTTAGTGCTTCGCGCTCCACAACTTCTCCGGGATTTTCCAACAGCGCGCCAAGCACTTGCAGCGGCAGTTGCTGCACCTTGATTTTCCGTTTGCCCCTGTAAAGTTCGCCGGCGCGCAGGTCCACGGAAAAGAGGCCAAAACTCAGCCGGCCATTTGCGTCGGACTTGGATGAAGCGGTCATAAAGTCTTGAATTTCCGGACTATAGCAGACCCCGCGGGAACTGCGCACCAAAAAAACAGCCGAGCATGGTGCGGAGAAACAAGCATTGGCAATTGCCGGAAGAATTTCCAAGGTCTAGTAACCATTGTTATTTCAGCTGGTTACGAGATTGTAGCAGTTCATCGAAAGTCCATCTGGAGTTCACCTGCCGGGCATTGCGCTTTCCCCTGGGATGCGAGAAAGTGCCCAGCGTCAACCAGCCAGGCAATAGGAAATGCGGCTTGCTGGCGAAAGAAAAGAGCGAGGCACGATCATGGTTACCCCGAACGATCCGCGAAGCCGGCTGCAATTTTCCAGTTTTGGAGTTGCCGGAGAAGAATGGAACCGCTGGCGTTTTGCTACGACGACAGACATGCGTGCGGCGCTGCGCGATTTGAAGATGCGTCCTTATAGCCAGCGCCGGTTATTGTGCCGCTTGTTGAGGCGTGCTGCTTCGCAGGCGAATCGAACGGTCTCCGTAGTGCCCCCCGTCGAATCCCACCCCACAACCACGTGCTAAAACCCACCACCCGGTCTAGCGTGCGATTCCGGCGCCGGCACTGGGACCCCTGAACCAGACGAAGCCCGGGCCGATTCCCGGGCTTCGCTCTTTTTAGGGGGCGCCAAATTATTCGGAGTGCCCGTTTGGGTGCATGCGGTATGGATGCGCGAGAGATAGCAAGGCTAGCGCTCTGCTAGGCGGATTGGTTGAGATCCTTCGGGTCGAAGAATTCGCGACCCTCAGGATGACGGATACTGGGCGGACGATGCTCGAGGTAATCGTGCGAGACTCAAGGCAAGCAAGGATACCCTCGTTGGCTTGGGGAGTTGCTTTTCAGGAGGGCGTGGCGGCTGCGGCGGAATCGGAGTCTGCCGCAATCGGGTAAAGACGCAAGAATTCCGGGTCGTCGTGCAACAAGGCGAGATCGGGATCGCGGCGGGCCCAGATGGAGTCCTTGAACCCTGCCTCCCAGGCTTTCTTGATGGTCTCCATCGCCTCACGCTTGCGATGCAAAATCGCATAGGTGCATGCGGCGTTGTAGAGAATAGAAGCTTCGTTGGCACGCAGCGTGATGGCCATATTTAATTCGCGGATGGCGTCTTCCACGCGGCCAAGTTCGGCGTAGTCGGTGGCCATCAAGACGCGCGCGCGGGCGTCTTCGGGGACTTGCTGCAAATGGTTTTCCAGCGCGCCGATGCGGCGTAGCAAAAGATTGCGGTGGGCATCCTTCTTGCCCAGGGCGCCAAGGGAATTCACCACGGGCACGTAGACGTTATAGTCTTCGCCGCTGACTTCCAGGGCGACTTCCATCACGTCCACAACTTCCTGATAGCGGCCGGCGGAAAACAGCGCGCGGCAGAGGAGATAGTAAGCGCCTTCGCAGTCGCGTTTGCGCTCCACGGCTTTTTGCACCATGCGCACCGCTTCGTCGTGAAGTTCCGTGGCATAAAGCACCCAGGCCTGGCTGACCATCACTTCGGGCAAATCCCAACGCAGGGCCACGGCTTTGCCAGAGGCATTGCGCGCGCGCTCCACCCAGATGGCGTCGCGGCTATAGTTGCAATAAAACATGGCGCAGGCGTTGGCGCAGGCGGCGTAAGCGAGCGCGAAACTTGGATCAATCGCGACGGCGTTCTCAAACATCTGCAGTGCGAATTCCAGGTCCTGGCGCGTCTGGCGGCGGGCATAACGCTTGCCTCGGAGAAAAAGATCGTAAGCCTGGAGATTTTCGGTGGGCTTCAGTGCCAGATCCTCGAGTTCCTGGGGCGAAAGCGTGATGCGCAGGGCTTCGGCGATTTTGCGCGCGATTTCGTCCTGAACCTCGAAGACGTCTTTCATTTCGCGGTCGTAGCGTTCCGACCACAAGGGGAAATCAGTTTGCGTGTCCACCAATTGCGTGGTGATGCGCAGGCGCGTGCCGGCGCGGCGGAGCGAACCGGTGAGCACGTAAGCGGCGTTGAGGACATTGCCGATCTGCGAAGGCGTGGCAGGCTTGTCGCGAAAGGCAAGGACCGTGGGGCGCGAGAAGGTGTTCAGGCCGCGGATCTTGGAGAGCTCCGTGATGATGTCCTCGGTGATGCCGTCGCGAAGGTATTCGTCTTCCTTCACGCCGCTAAGATTCTCAAAGTAAAGGACGGCGACGGATTTGGCGGACATCTTGGGAATGCCGGATTTTGATTCGGAGAGCTCCGCGGCACGCTTGCCACCGGAATCGAGATTACGTTTCAGGCGATTGAAGTCGGTCTTGAGTTCGGTGGCCGATTGGCAGCGCAGGGTGCGATCTTTTTCCAGCAGCTTTGAAAGGATGCGGCCGAACTCCGCGGGGATCGCCGGGTTCAAGAGTTCCACCGGCTCCGGGTCGCGATTCAGGATGGCGTCGAAAATCACGGCACTGGTATCTCCGGCAAACGGCAAAGCGCCGCCGGCCATTTGATAGAGAACCGTTCCGAGAGAAAAAAGATCCGTGCGCGCATCCACCAGTTGCCCGCGCGCTTGCTCCGGCGACATGTACGAAGCGGTGCCCATCGCAACGCCGGGAGAAGTCAGTTCGTGTTGCGGCTCAATCTTGGTGGAATGCTGCTCGTTGCCCTGCAATTCCTCGGGCTCAATTTTCACCAGGCCAAAATCGAGGATTTTCACCTGGCCACGATCGGTCAGAAAAATGTTCGCGGGCTTGATGTCGCGGTGCACGATGCCTTTGGCGTGTGCGGATTCCAGTGCGTCGGCCATTTGCGTGGCGATGGGCAGCAGCCGGTCCATCGAAAAAGTGATGCGGCCCAGCATTTGGGCGAGGGTCTGGCCCTCGAGAAGTTCCATGACCAGAAAATTTTGACCGTCCACCATCTCAATGGCGTGAATGGTGCAAATGTTGGGATGATTCAGCGCCGAGGCGGCGCGGGCTTCCCGCTGGAAGCGTTCGGATAGCTGCGAATTTTGCGCCATTTGTTCCGGTAGGAATTTCAGAGCCACGCGGCGCCCCAGGCGCGTGTCTTCGCCTTCATAAACTACGCCCATGCCACCGCTGGCAATCTTGCGCGTGATTTTGTAGTGGGAAAGGGTCTGACCGACCCGCGATTCGCGATCCGACATAGCTGATTGATACTAAGCAACGTGCTTGCAGGGGTCAAGGAGCGTACAGGCTAGGCTGTACGTACTACTAGTTTTGTTAGCGCAGAGGAATTCGCGTGATCAGGGGAACGACAAAATGGAAGATGCCCGCGCCCAGTAACGCTGCACCAGGGATGGTCAGCAGCCAGGCCCAAACGATGTGCCGGGTGATTCCCCACCGCACGGCGGTCAGCCGGTGGGAGGCTCCCACGCCGACAATCGCGCCGGTGATGGTGTGCGTGGTGCTGACGGGGATGCCAAAAATCGCATTAGCGACGATCGTGATGCCCCCAGCGGTCTCCGCGGCAAAGCCGCCAAACGGCGTGAGCTTCGTAATGCGCTGGCCCATGGTCTTGATAATGCGCCAGCCACCGGCCATGGTGCCGCCGGCCATCGCCAGGTGGCAACAGATGATCACCCAGAAGGGAACGGAGAAGTTTTTCAGCAGGCCTCCGGCAACCAGCACGGTGGTGATAATGCCCATGCCTTTCTGCGAATCGTTGGTGCCGTGCCCCAGGCTAAAGAGGGCCGCGGAAAATAACTGCAAGCGCCGGAACCATTGGTCCACTTTATAGGGACGTTGGCGGCGGACAATCCAACTGGTCAGCAGCGTAATTAGGATTGCAAGCACCATGCCGATCACCGGCGACAAAAAAATGAACAGTACCGGCTTGGTCCAACCGCCGAGGATCAAAGCGTGGAAGCCCGCATAGGCTACGGCCGCGCCGCCGTAGCCTCCCATGAGCGCATGGGAAGAACTGGTGGGCAAGCCGAGGGTAAGTGTAATCAAGTTCCAGGAAATCGCGCCCAGCAGCCCGGCCAGCAGAACCTTTTCGTTGACCAGTTCGATGTGCACCATGCCGCTGCCGATGGTTTTGGCCACAGCGGTGCCGAAGACAAATGCGGCAAAGAAATTCCAGAAAGCGGCCCACAGGACCGCCCGGAAGGGCGTAAGCACGCGAGTGGAAACCACCGTGGCGATGGAATTGGCGGCGTCGTGCCAGCCGTTGGAAAATTCAAAGGCCAGGGTCAGAAAAACAGTAACCCATACGATTGCGAAGGGGCTCACGGGCTCAGGCGTTCTTCAAGATGACGCTCTCGATGACGTTCGAGACGTCTTCACACTTGTCGACGGCGGTTTCAATGACTTCAAAAATCTCTTTCCACTTGATGATCTGGACGGGATCTCTTTCTTCCTCGAAAAGTTGCGCGATCAAAGTGCGGCACATGCGGTCACTCTCGTTTTCCAGGCGGTTGATTTCAATGACGTGTTTCAGGGCCTTGTCCGGATCTTCCATGGCATGGACGGCAACGGAAAGTTCCTTGGTGGCGGCGGCCAGCACTTTGGCAAGTTCCAATGTGCCCGGTCGAACACGATCCACGCGGTAGAGCACAAAGCGGCTGGCGGCGGCGTCAATCAGGTCAATTACGTCGTCCATGGTGCCGCAGAGTTCGTGCATGTCTTCGCGGTCGAAGGGGGTTATGAAGGTTTGATTGAGCTTGCGGAAAATCTGGTGGGTGATCTCATCGCCCTGGTGTTCAATGGCCTTCACGATCTGGACCTGCTCGGGCACGCCCGTGAAGTGCTCCAGCAGGTTGGTGAAAGCGTTGGCTCCGGCGACGATATTTTCTGCCTGTTTGCGGAACAGGACAAAAAAATCCCCGTCGCGCGGCATAAACCGCTGCAAGAATCCTGGCATGTGACCTGCTCCCCCCTGAGGAGCCGGAAAGTGGCAGGGGAAGTGTAGCGAACCGGTGGAATGGGGGCAAGGAAGGGTAACCGTTGTGGCAGTTGCTGGCAACGTGCTAGCGTAAGCGGCCATGAGAACAATGGGTTTTCGGTTGATGTCGATGCTTGCGGTGTTTGCGTCGGCTGTGACGGTTTGGGGAGCGGATGTCAAAGAACTGAAGGAACGGCGCCAGCGCGCCGCAGCGGCGTTCGCTGATGGCGTGCTGCTGGTGCACTCGAGAATCGTCGGGGATTACCTGTCCGATGGCTTTCGTGAAGAGGCGGCTTTTTACTATTTGACCGGGCTGGAGAATTCGCCCGGCAACATTTTGGCGATTGACGGAAAAAGTGGTGAGACCTGGCTTTTTCTCCCCGACAATCCACCCGGCAGTGCTTCCGAAGTCCAGCCCGGCGATGCGGCGCAACGAAAGTTGGGCATCGAGCATGTGATGGAATGGGGAAAACTGGAGGATTTTCTTTCGCGGCACGTTGAGGCGGGTGCAAAGATCTACTACAAGCCAGAAACTCCGCTGCTGCCGGCGAATCTTTCCGCAACGAAAGACATTCGCGCGCCCGCGTGGATCCAGGTATTGCAGGAGAAATGGCCGAAGGCGGATTTCCAGTCCGTAGGGATGAAACTATTTACCCTGATGGCTGGCGAAAGCCCGGTGGAACAGGAGGCTTCGAAGATCGCCGCGCTTGCAACCGTGAAAGCATTTCTTGCAGGCGAGAAGGCGATTCATCCCGGTGTCACGCAGCGCGAGGTGGAACTCGTCGTCGTAGACACATGCTGGAAGGAAGCACGCGGAGTTTCGTTCTGGCCTTGGGCGATGGTCGGTGCGAACAGCGTCTTTCCCAAACCGTTTGAATCGATCTCGCGGTATGACCATCTGAATTCTACGATGCAGGCAGGCGATCTGGTGCGCCTGGATGTGGGTTGCGAATGGCAACACTATCAGGGAGACCTCGGGCGCACGGTTCCGGTGTCCGGGCACTATACCGACGAGCAGCGTGAAGTGTGGAATGTTTTTGTGGCCGCGTATCAAGCGGTGGTGCGCGAGTTGCAAGCGGGTTTGACCGAAGACCAGGCGTTTGCCATTTGGAAGGGCGAACTTCTTCGAAATCGCGAGTCCGCGAAAAGCGAACTAGCGCAAAAGGCCATCGCCGCATGGTCGGATCGAAAAAACATTCCTTACTGGCAATGGCACACCATGAATCTGGACGCCGGCTACGTCGAAGGAGCGCTGCGCGCAGGCATGGTCATTGATTTTGAGCCCATCGCTTCGATTGGCGGACAGGGTTACTACCTCGAGGATATGTATCTGATCCGCAAAGATGGCGCGACTGTGATGACGCCGGGCGTGCCTTACACGGCGGAAGAGATTGAAGCGGAAATGGCCAGCCACCACTAACTGCGGCCGATATCCTTACGAACGAAGAAGGCGGCCTAAAGCCGCGCCTACATCCGCGCACCACTGGTTTCGGACCTGGAGCCGTCCGTTCAAAAAGATCTTGACACCCTAATCGGTAAGCGGTAACTTACCGTAAGTGAACACTTACATACAAAACGGACTCGCGGCCCTGGGCGACCCCACCCGCCTGGCCATCTTCGAAATGCTGGGCGCCTCCCCCCGCGCCGTGAACGAACTGGCCGCCGGCATGCCCGTGTCTCGCCCAGCCGTATCCCAGCATCTTCGCGTTCTGAAGGACGCGCGACTGGTGTGCGACCGCCGCGAAGGCACCCGCCGCATCTACGAACTGAATCCCCAGGGGCTCGCCATGCTGCGCGACCATTTTGCAAAGTTGTGGGACGCGAGCCTTCTGGCGTTCAAAAAGTTTGCCGAAGCTGAATATGAAAAGGAGAAGAAGCATGAAGCCCGAAACCGCTCCGGAAGCCGCGTACAAAAGAACCATGAGCGTAAGCGTACCCATTGAACACGCGTTCAAGGTATTTACGGAAAAAATGGGTGCATGGTGGCCACAGACGCATCACGTCGGCACCACGCCCTTCAAGGATATTTTGATCGATCCGCGCGCGGGCGGCCGCTGGTACGAGATCAATGTGAAGGGAGAGGAGTGCGTCTGGGGCAGCGTGCTCTCATGGGAACCGCCGAAGAAAGTCGTGTTGTCCTGGCATTTGCAGCCGGACTGGTCGTTCAACCCTGACCTCGCAAGGGCCAGCGAGGTTGCGCTGGACTTTGTTGCCGAAGGCCCCGAAAAGACGCGCGTAAAATTCGCACATCGCCACCTGGAACGCCACGGCGCGGGATGGGAAACGATGCGCGAGAAGGTCGGCTCCGATGGCGGCTGGCCCGTTATTTTGGATCTTTTCATCGCGGCCGCCGGCGGCAGGGCGCAGGAAGGGAAGAACCAATGAAGACCGTGGATCGCTTTCTTGGCGCAGTGATGTTTCTAGCCGGAATCGGACACGGTTTTGGCTCCTACCTGGCTTACGGGAAGTTTCCGATGGAGCTGTTGTGGGCGTTATCCGCTTCCTTCGCTCTGTTCTTACTCGCTTCGCTGAATTTGCTGCGTACCTGGCGAATCGGAGATTCAGCTCTCGCATGGATTTGTGTGCTTGGATGCCTGATGCAGGCTGGCTTCGCGATCTGGTTCGGGCGGCTGATTGGAAACATGCTGGATTTTCGGCCATTCCTCAATGCGATCATTGCGATGCTACTCGCGCTGTTCAGCGTCCGCGGTTTGTTTCGGCACTCCGCCTGAAACCGTTAATTCGACCAAACAAGAAAGCGCGCCGGCCCAGGAGTCACCGGCGCGCTTCCTTTTGTATTGCGCGCCGCGTTTACAAAGAACGCAGGAAGTTGAGCAGATCCTGTTTCTGCTGGGTGCTCAAGGAATTAAACATGGAAATAACGGCGTTGGCTTCGGAGCCGTTGCTGGAGTGCTGTTGGATGGCCTGCACCAGACCGCCGTTCGCCGGCGTGGCGCGGCCGTCGTGCAGGAAGAAGATGCGCTGGCCCAGTCCCCAAAGCGGCGCAGTGCGGAATTCAGAAGGTCCTGCTCCACCCTGGCTCACGCGGTCTGCCAGGCCGGATCCCATTGCGTGCACCAGCAGATCGGAGTACAGCGCGGCGCTCTGATTGCTCAGCGCGGACGCCAGCTTCGATACGCCGGTCTGCATAACCGGCGTGTGGCACATATCGCAATGAATCTGGCTGAAGACCGACTTGCCATTCTGAATGGAGGAGGATGGAGGATTGCCGGGAATTCCCTGCGACGACGAGGCGGGCGGCGCGAGGAATCGCATGAAGGTGGAGAACTGCACGGCGTCGCTCGGTATGGAGTAACTGGTCTGGTCGTAATTGGTGGTGTCTTCCGGAGTCGGATTCAGAAGGCAGTTGGCCGGTGGATTGCCGCGCTCGTTGGGAAACAGTTCGTTGGTGACGCCCATTTCCACGTTGTAGGCTTCGCCGGTGAAGACTTCGAGCGATTTATTCTGGGCTTTCCAGCCGAAGCGGGTGATGGAGCCATCATTGCCGCTGGTGTTGGGATGGCCGGAAATGCCGAGATGTTGTTTGAGGCTGCTGTTGGCCTTCATGTTCGCAAGGATCGTGGTGTCCGGAATGGCTTCGATCATGCCAGCGCCGAAGACCGGCGTCGGAATGCGGAAGATGATGTTGTTGGCTTGTTCCATCTGCTGAAAGTTGGGCTGTTTGAGGGAGCAGGAACCGGCGTCCGAGCGTCCAGCGATGGTGAAGAGCGCGTGGACGCCGCCATCCGGAGTGCGGCTGATCGAGCCATCCGAGTTCACCACGAACGGGAATCGCGCTTCACGCACCGGGCCGTCTGCGGTGATGAAGTCCGGCACGGTGTTGGTGGCGCCGCCGGCGGAAGCCGCTTCGATCTGCGGATTAGGCCCGATGTTCGGATATTGTTCCGCGGAGGGGCTGGTGCCGCCAATGGCCGGCTGGCCGTGGCAACCGCTGCAACTTGTGGAGTTGTATGTGGGACCCAGGCCGTTGGCTACCTGGTCTGTTTCCTGGAAACGCGTCTGGCCGTCCTGGAAATAGAGCGTCTCGTTGGACGTCAAGCCGGAAACCGGCTGGCCGGAACCGACACTGCCCGCCCGGACGCCCGGATCGTGAGCCCCGAAGTTGGAATTGCTAGCGCTCGCGGAAGCAGGGGCGGCCTGCTGCGCGTCAACCATCACGGCGATACACAAGCAACTGAACAGGACAAACGCCGCACACAGAACTGCTGGTTTTTTCGATTTCATCGCGGGATATTCCTTTCGATTTGCCGCCTGCGAGACGTGTGGACACACCCGTAGCGCTGGCGGGAGCAGGGTTGACTGACGGGGATTACGCGATGGGAACTACGCTGGACTGCGGATCCCGGATTCCTCCGTAAAAGGACACTGTTGCCCGCTGCATGAATCGTTCAGAAGTCGGAAAGGCACACCCCACCCAAGCGCCGTGAACCGGCGGCACTGAAGATGTGATTTATGGCTGCACCTGGAGCTGGAGGCTATGCTACGGGACCTGAGCTATTGGCCACTCACGAATGGATGAATAGTTGGCGGCCGGGCCCTCCTTCCCGACAGGCATTACAAACGCGCGCGCAGGCGGACTGGCGCGCGGCGGACACTCGTTCTACAGGAACAGAGAGTGCATTGAGAGCTAGAGTCGTCGAGAGGACGATTGCTGCCCCTCAAATTAATTTTAGCCAGGAAGGTTGGCGTGGACTCTATGCACGGGAGACGCAAGCGTCAACAACTATTCGGTACAGGTCGAGGTACAGGCTGCGAGATGGATAGATGGGCAACGGCGATTGCAGCTGAGCGCACGTTGTGGATACAAAACCTCGCAGCTGGACCGGAGTTCTCGGAATCCTGTGAAAGGATTTTTCTAGCGCGCTGCCAGGCTAGCCGAGTCTCACGTGATCTCTGAAACGAATTGCGAACAGGAACGCAAACAGTAGCAGTGCGGCCGTCAACAAAGCGAGGCTGCTGGGTTCCGGCATCGGATTCGTTGTGGGAGAGGCCGCGGTGATCACGCGGATGTAGTCGCCCGGCGAGCTGGCAGACACATCGAAGAGAATCTGCTTTGATCCGCTGATCGTCGGGGAGTCGCCGGCTTCCAATCCGCGGTTGGCGGGATTCAGATAGTTGACGCCAGCGGCGGCGAGGAAGTCACTGCTGGCCAGGTCCGCTGTCGTGGTGATGATGCCGAGTATGTTGGCATCAAAATTAACGATTCCAATCATGTGCTGGGTTGGGCCGGGATCGAAGAAAACGTACTGGCTCGAAACTACCGTGCGTGCGGCGATAGGGGAGGTGCCGACGTCCACGGTTAATGAAGCGGTCAGCACAATGTTCTGGGCTTCGTCAAATGCGAAAAGATTAGGACTCTGGAAATTATCGTTGCCCACGCTGTTCGGAGGACCAAATGGATTCTCGAGCGGCAGGGTCAATTTCACGAATATTCCGTCTGCAGTCAGTGCGGTGCCGCCAGTGACGCTTCCGCTGATGGTGTCGCCGAGCGTGGGAAAAGATGCAGCAAGCAAGAGCAAGCCGAGCGCTGCGAGACGTATCTTCATATTGAGCCTCACCGGGATCGATGACTTGCGGGGAATGCAAGACTGGCGGTCGATGCGAGCGGAAAAATAGCACACCGAGTGGTGGCAGCAAGAAATTATTGAAGGAAGGGCGTAGCGCCATGAGGGGCAAAAAAAAGGGCGGCCACTTTCGCGACCGCCCCTTTTGCGTATTGATAAGTGGCCCGTCCCGTAGAACCCTTCGGGGCGCTGAGGACGCGCCTCAGAAGGACGGGCCCTGCGATTTAGTACATGCCGCCCATGCCGCCCGGGCCACCCGGACCGCCGCCGGCAGCCGCGCCCTTCTTGTCGTCTTCCTTCAGTTCGGCCACCAGAGCTTCGGTGGTGAGCATCAGGCCGGCGATAGAAGCGGCGTTCTGCAGTGCGAGGCGAGTAACCTTGGCCGGGTCAATGACGCCAGCCTTGACGAGGTCAACGTATTCACCGGTGTCCGCGTTGAAGCCGTAGTTCTCGTCCTTGGATTCGCGGATCTTGCCGATGACCACGGCGCCTTCGAAGCCGGCGTTGAGGGCGATCTGACGGCAGGGCTCTTCGAGCGCCCGCTTCACGATGCCCACGCCGACTGCTTCGTCGTCGTGCAGCTTCAGCTTGTCAATTGCGTTCAAGCAGCGCAACAGAGCCGCACCGCCGCCGGGAACGATACCTTCCTCGACAGCCGCGCGCGTTGCGTGCATGGCGTCCTCAACACGAGCCTTCTTTTCCTTCAGCTCGGTTTCGGTTGCCGCGCCCACTTTGATCACCGCGACGCCGCCGACGAGCTTCGCCAGGCGTTCCTGGAGCTTCTCGCGGTCGTAATCGCTGGTGGTGATTTCCACCTGCTGGCGGATCTGTTTCACACGGCCTTCAATTTCGCCGGCCTTGCCGCCGCCTTCGACGATGGTGGTGTTGTCCTTGTCAATCGTGATCTTCTTGGCCTTACCGAGGTCCTCGATCTTGACGTTTTCGATCTTGATGCCGAGGTCTTCAGTGATAGCCTTGCCGCCGGTCAGAACGGCGATGTCTTCCAGCATTGCCTTGCGGCGGTCGCCAAAGCCGGGAGCCTTGACGGCAGCGCACTGCAGGGTGCCGCGGAGTTTGTTCACCACGAGGGTGGCGAGCGCTTCGCCTTCGATGTCCTCAGCGATGATCATCAGCGGCTTGCCGAGCTTGGCAATCTGCTCGAGCAAGGGAAGCAGGTCCTTCATCGAACTGATCTTCTTCTCATGGATGAGGATCAGCGCGTTTTCCAGGATGCATTCCATGCGCTCGGGATCAGTGATGAAGTAGGGCGAGAGGTAGCCGCGGTCGAACTGCATGCCTTCGACGACTTCCAGCGTGGTGTCCATGGTGCGGGACTCTTCCACGGTGATGACGCCGTCCTTACCGACCTTCTTCATGGCTTCGGCGATGATGCCGCCGATCTGCTTGTCGTTGTTGGCGGAAATGGTGCCAACCTGGGCGATCATGTCGCCCTTGACGTCTTTGTGGAGCTTCTTGATTTCTTCGATCGCGACCTCGACGGCCTTGTCGATGCCGCGCTTGAGCGCTGTGGGGCTTGCGCCGGCGGCAACCGTCTTCACGCCTTCGCGGAAGATAGCTTGCGCCAGAACGGTGGCGGTGGTAGTGCCGTCACCCGCAACGTCGCTGGTCTTGCTGGCGACTTCGCGAACCATCTGCGCGCCCATGTTCTCGAGCGGGTCGCGGAGTTCGATTTCTTTTGCAACGGTCACGCCGTCCTTGGTGATGATCGGCGCGCCGAACTTCTTTTCGATCACCGCATTGCGGCCCTTGGGGCCGAGGGTGATCTTAACCGCATCCGCGAGGGCATTCACGCCACGAAGAATCGCTTGGCGCGATGCCTCTCCGGTAACAATCTGCTTCGCCATTGGTACTTTCCTCCTGATTTGTGTCCATCGGTGCTACATGATTCTGTGAATCTATTTTTGTTTCCTGGAACTGGGGGAGAGCGATCAGCGATCAGATATCAGCGAACAGGAAGCGATGAGTACGCTCTAGTTCCTGTTATCTGCTCGCTGCTAGCTGTTCGCTTTCTGCTCCCTTACTTCTTCGCTGCCTTTGCCGCGCCGCCGAGCTTTGCGAGAATTTCTTCTTCGCGGAGGATCAGCAGTTCTTCGCCTTCGATTTTGATTTCGCTGCCGCTGTACTTGCCGAACAGCACACGGTCGCCAACGTTGACGTCCAGGGGGATGCGCTCGCCCTTCTCACGCTTGCCCGCGCCGACGGCAATAACTTCGCCCTCTTGCGGCTTTTCTTTCGCGGAGTCGGGGATGATGATGCCGCCCTTGACGGTTTCTTTCTCTTCAATGCGCTTCACGATCACACGGTCGTGCAGCGGGGTAAGATTGACTGCCATCTTGGAAAAACCTCCATAGGTGATCTAACGGTAAGACTGAGAAGCTTGGCGGAGGAAGGCGGAAAGGAAATTAGCACTCCTCGCAACCGACTGCTAATATAACAAGAATTCCTATCGTGTCAAGTTAAAACCTTGCACGTTCGGACAGGTCGACGGCGTCCAACCCAATTCGCTTCCTTGTAAAGTGTGTATTATCAGCTGCTTAGTACTGCCAGATTTTCCTTGCACTTGGTTATTGCCCTGCTTTCCTGTCAGCTATACACTCCCGCCTGGAGGCCCATGAGCTGGCTTCTCTATCTTCGGTTGATGCTGCTGACGGCGGGAACGCTGCTGCCGTTCTTCTGGATGGTGGTCATCCTCGGCCACCGCCGCCAGCGCAACTTTGAGCGCATCTTCTTCTTCCTCTGCCTGGCGTTGACCTGTTTTATCGGCAGCAGCCTGCTGGCGCTGAACGCCACTCTTTACTACGACGCGCCACCGCCTGGATTGCTGCGGTTTTCCTGGATCTTCCTGTGCCTCGGGCTGTGGTTTGTTCCCCCGCTGGTGATCCATCTGCACGTTGAGTATGCGGCTTTGCGCGGCATCCTCCCTCCAGGGCGGGCCCACCAGACGCAGGTGTTCCTAGCCTATCTTCCGGCCATCCTGCTAGCTCCAAAACTGCTGGCGGCCCTGCATTGGGCGGCGCCAATGGATTTTGACCGGCCAACGCATCTCCTGGGCTTGGTTTATCAATCCTATTTAGTCGCTGCGATTGTTCTGGCAGCGTACTGGCAATTTCGGTTTTCGTCGGTGGCTCCCGACCAGGTGGAAAAATCGTTTCATGCCGGGCTGAAGTGGGATTTCGGAATTCTGTCGCTCTGGATGCTGGGCATATTTTTCTTTCCCCCGATGGGTTCCACAATTTATACGCAGCTCGCTTTTCTATTCGTTCTTGCGCCGTTCTGGAAATTGCTGATAGGCGTGGGTGAATTCAATTTCCTGCAGATTGGCCGGCAGCGAAATCTCATCTACGCCGTGTTGGGCGTTTTTATCGCGTTGCTGTACCTGAGCCTGGTACGCCGCGCCGGTTTATGGCTGGAGCCATACCTGCCGCCCGCAGCCTCCGCGGCGCTGCTGCTGTTCCTGCCCGTCGTGTTTTTCGAACCGCTGCAACGCATGATTCGGCGTTTACTGTGGCAGACCGCGCAGATCGAAGTGGACCGAGCTCAGAAGCTGATGGGACCGATCAACGATCACGCGGGCAGATACAACCGGGAAGAATTAAAAAATCTAAGCGAGCAGATGATCGCCGAAGAATTGCAGCTGGCCGAGGTGCGCATTTTATTCGATTCCGCAATTTACGAGCGGGCGCCGGAGATTGGATGGGAAACGTTCCGTATCCGCCGGGCTGGCTTGTGGGAAATGCGTGTGCGTCCGCTTGGCGCCATGGTTTCCGGCGAAACGCACGCCGCGCTGGAGATGCTCCGCGACCAATTGCCGGCGGCGTTTATCCTTAGCAAGTTGATCCACGAAAAATTGCAACTCGAAAGGGAATTGGCGGAGCGCGAGCGCATGGCATTGGTGGGGCAGATGGCCGCCAGCATTTCACACAACCTGAAAAATCCGCTGGGCTCGATCAAGACCATCCTGCAGGTGCAGTTGGAAAGCATGGAGCTGCCGGAGAAGTTGCGGCAAGAAACACAGATGGTCCTCGATGAGATCAACCGCTTGTCTGCGCGACTGAATCAATTGCTGCAGTTCAGTCGCCCCGGCGTACGCGCGGGAGCGGCGAGGTTCTGCGACCTGGTGCAGGTAACAAAAACCGTCGCGAATATGCTTCGTCCCGCTGCCCAAGAACGTAATATTTCGCTGCAAGTGGCCCATGCGAATGGCGAAGCGCGCACGGCAATTGGCGAGGAGGCGGCCAACGACATCCTTTCGAACGTGTTGCTGAACGCCATCGAAGCCGCGCCAGAGGCTGGCAATGTGTGTGTATCGTTGCAAGCTTCGGAGAAATTTTGCACCGTCACAGTGGTGGATGATGGACCGGGAATTCCCCCGGCCGACCAGGAAAAAGTGTTGAAGCCGTTTTTCACCACGAAAGCGCGCGGCACTGGGCTGGGTTTGGCGATTGTCGACCGCCGATTGCAGGAAGCCGGCGGCTCGTTAGTCATCCACAGCCCGGCCGCCGACGGCCGCGGCACGGAAATTCGTTTGCACTTCCCAATCGAGGCAAGTGGATAGTTCATGCAGAAGGGGTCGGAGCTTCAGCTCCGACATCATATTGCGGCGGAAACGGGGCTTCAGCCCCTGAGGAACTGGTTTAATAAGGAGCGGGCCGGATGAAGACCGTACTGATTGTGGACGACGAACCAGCCTCGCGATACTCATTACGGCGGGCCTTGGAAAGCCGCTATCGCATTGTGGAGACGGATTCGGCTGCCGCGGCGCGATCCGCGCTGGCGACGGAGAATCCCGACCTTCTGCTTCTGGATGTGGTGATGCCGGGCGAAGACGGCCTTGCCTTTCTGAAATGGCTGCGCCAGGAAGGGCACGATTTGCCGGTGCTGATGGTCTCTGCCCTGGACACGGCGAAGACGGCGGTGGAAGCGTTGCAATTGGGCGCGGCGGACTATCTGGTGAAGGGCTTTGAGTTGGAAGAATTGCGGCAGCGCGTGGCGAATCTTCTAAAGCTGGTTGGGCTGGAACAGGAAAACGATGTTTTGCGGCGTCGCGTGGCGGGGGAAGGCCAGTTCGGACAGATGATCGGGCGGGCCGCTGCGATGCGCAAGACGTTTGAGATGGCGGATCGCGTTGCGGTGACCGATTCCACCGTGCTGATACTGGGCGAGAGCGGCACGGGAAAGGATTTGCTGGCGCAGGAGATTCACGCGCGTTCGAGGCGCAATGGCAAGGCGTACGTGGCCGTGAACTGCGCGGCGCTGCCGGAGACGCTGATCGAATCGGAATTGTTCGGTTACGAGCGCGGCGCGTTCACCGGCGCGGCGCAGCAGAAGAAGGGACGCTTCGAGCAGGCGCACAGCGGAACCTTATTTCTGGATGAAATTGGCGATATGAATCCGGTGACGCAGTCGAAGGTGCTGCGCGCTTTGGAAAATCGCACTGTGGAGCGGCTTGGCGGCACGCAAACGATTCCCGTGGACGTGCGGGTGATCAGCGCGACGCATCGCAATCTGCCGCTGGCGATTCGCGACGGCCAGTTCCGCGAGGACCTTTTTTACCGGTTGCGCGTGGTGACGCTGGAATTGCCGCCGCTGCGGGCCCACAAGGAAGACATAGCCGTGCTCGCGGAGTCTTTTGTGCGACTCCACGGCGCCAGGCTGGGACGCACGCCGCGCATTTCCAAGGAAGCAATGAAGGCGCTGGAGCGTTACGACTGGCCGGGCAACGTGCGCGAATTGAAGAATGCCATCGAACGCGCACTGGTCCTTTCGCGCGACGAAGAATTGGGTGAGAGCGATCTGCCCGAAGAAGTGCGCCACGGCGTGGCGATTCTCCCCAAAGCCGCGGGCGATGGCGAAGAGTTTGGCCTGCGGGAAAAGGATTTTCGCGAGGCCAAGCGGAAGTTTGAAGTGGCTTATTTGTTGCGGCAGCTGGGCGCGCATCGCTGGAACATTTCGCGGACCGCGGCGACCATCGGGCTGCACCGCCAGAGCCTACAGGAGCGGCTGCGCGAGTTGGGCGTACGTCGCCCGGGCCAGGAAATTCCGGAGGAAGAGGAATGAGCGTTTTTGGTTATGTCCAAGCGGGCGGCGGCAGCACGCGGTTTGGAACGGATAAATCGCAGGCGGAGTTGGGCGGAAAGACGCTGCTGCAGCGAACATGCGAACTGGCCGCTCCGCTCTGCAAGACCGTGCGCATCGTCGCGCCCGTGGATCGCTACCCGAACGCTCCGGCGCCCGTGGTTGCCGACAAGTGGCCCGGCGAGGGGCCACTGGGCGGCATCCTGACAGCGCTGCCGCACGCCGACGGGCTTGCTCGCGCGCTGCAAGGCACGCTCGCGGCAAGTCAAGAAGCTCATGCTTTTGCGCTGATCCTCGGTTGCGACATGCCGTTTCTCACGCGCGAATGGCTGGTTTACCTCTGCGATCGCGCGGCCGTCAGCAAAGCCGAAGTGATTGTGGCGAAATCGCAAAACGGATTGGAGCCGCTGTGCGCGTGCTGGCGAACGGACGCGGCGCCCGCGCTCCTACGGGCGTTTCAAAGCGGAGTGCGGCGAGTGACCGAGGCGATGAAACGCCTGCGCATGGAAGTGCTTGACGAGTCGGTCTGGAAACGATTTGATAGCGATGGGCGATTGTTTTGGAACATGAATAAGCCCGCGGATTATCAGGAAGCGCGTAGAATTTTCGAACAAAAATCCGGAAAGTTCTAAGCACCCGCGCGTGTTGTCATTCTGAGCCTATCCGATAAGGATAGGCGAAGAATCTCAACGTAAAGTCCAAGCAAAACTGTAAGTTGAGATTCTTCGGCCCGCAAAAAGCGCCCTTCGCGAAAAACGCTCAGGGCAAACGACCCTCAGGATGACAATCGGCGAGGGCCGGGTCGACGGCGAGAAAATGCGCGAGACGATAATCGTTCGATGAGTGAAGAATTCAAAACGGCGGGACTGACGGACGAGGGCAAGAGTAGCGCCGCGGAAGTCTATTTTGAATTTCGCGACGTCTGCAAGGCGTTCGACGAGCGCGTGGTTCTGAATAAGGTCAGCTTCAAAGTGAAGCGCGGCGATACCTGCGTGATCATGGGGCGTAGCGGTGTGGGCAAATCGGTATCGCTGAAGCACATCATGGGATTTCTGCGGGCGGATTCCGGGCAGATTCTGATTGACGGTGTGGACATCACGCATTTTCAGGAATCCCAGTTCGAAGAAATTCGCCGGAAAATTACGATGGTGTTTCAGTCCGGCGCGCTGTTTGATTCGCTTACGGTGGGCGAGAACATTGCGTTCCCGCTGGAGGGACAGCCCGGCCTGACCTCTGAAGATGTGGACGCCTACGTCGCGAAGCTATCGCACATGCTGGAAGTGGACGACATGCTGGAAAAATTGCCCAGCGAACTATCCACGGGAACGAAACGCGCCGTGGCTATTGCCCGCGCACTGGCGCAGAATCCTGAAGCGATACTTTACGATGAGCCCACGACGATGGTGGATCCGATCATGGCCGGCCACATGGGCGATCTGATCCTGCGACTGAAGGAAGCGTTTCACAAGACTTCGATTGTGGTTACGCACGACACACATCTGGCCAAGCGCCTGGCGGACACCGTGGTCTTTCTGCAAGACGGCCGCTCGCAGGTATTTTCGTCGTGGGCCGAATTTGAAAGCTCCAAGGATCCCTTTCTGCGCGATTTCCTGTTGCAGGATGAGTTGATCCCCGCGCTGGACGTGACCCTGTGAGCAGTGCCGTTCCGGTTCCTTCCGACCCCAAATCGCAACTTCGCAAAACGATGGGCTTCTGGGATGTGCTGCTGTTTAACATCGCTACGGTCCTTGGACCGCGCTGGATCGCCGCGGCGGGACACAATGGCACCTCGTCCATCAGTCTGTGGTTGATTGCCGCGATATTCTTCTTCGTTCCCGGCGCGTTCGTCATCAATGAATTGTCTTCGCGCTTTCCGGAGGAGGGCGGGCTCTACGTCTGGGCCAAAGAAGCGTTCGGCGACTTTCACGGCTTTGTGGCCGGATGGACGTATTGGGTGTATACGATTTTTTATTTTCCGGGCCTTCTGCTGGCCAGCGCATCCATGAGCGCTTACATCCTGGGAGAAAAAGGGGCGAAGCTTTCGCAGGACACCACATTTTTGCTGATCGTTTCGCTTGCGCTGCTGCTGGTGGCGGTGCTGCTGAACATCATCGGATTGAACATCGGGAAGTGGCTTCAGAATGCCGGCGGGGTAGGCACGTATGTGCCGTTGACGATGCTCGTCCTGATCGCGCTGGCAGCTTACTGGCGCCATGGATCGGCGACGCAGTTCACGTGGCACAACATGATGCCACACGTGGATCTCGACACGGTGAATTTCTGGTCGCAGATTGCGTTTGCATTCACGGGTCTGGAACTCGTCTCCGCCATGAGCGAAGAAATCCGTGATCCGCGGCGCACGCTGCCGCGCGCGGTGTTTGGAGCGGGGGCGATGATCGCCTTCATGTACGTCGTTGGCACGTTTGCCATTCTTGCGTTGGTGCCGGCCGCGGATCTGGATCCAAAGAGCGGCGTGTTTCACGCGCTGACTGTTGGCTCGACTCTGCTCAGGGTTGGAATTCTAGGCGTGATCGCGGCGATGCTGGTTACGGTGGGGAATGCCGGCGGAGTGGGCAGCACAGTTGCGGGCATCGCGCGCGTTCCCTTCGTTGTGGGGATTGACCGCTATTTGCCGGCGGCGTTTGGCAAGATTCATCCCAAATGGAAGACGCCGTATATTTCTATTCTGGTGCAGGCCGGGCTTTCCGGCGCAGTGCTTTTGATCAGCCAGATCAATCAGTCCACGCGCGATTCCTATCAGCAGTTGATTGACGCCGCGATCATTCTGTATTTCATTCCGTTCCTGTACATGTTTCTTGCCGCGATCAAGCTGAGTTATCGAAAAAATCGAGCTTCCGATCCACACGCAGTGCTGATTCCCGGAGGAATTCCCGGTGTTTGGATCGCCAGCGGTATTGCGTTTTGCGTGACGTTGCTGTCCATCGGATTTTCGGTGTACCCGCCGGGTGATGCAAGTGACCGCCTGAAATTTCAATTGCGCTTGCTTGCCTGGGTGATCGGCGCACTAAGCATTGGACTGTGGCTATATTGGCGCGGCGCGCGCACAAAGCGCGCCGAAAGATAAGCCGCGCATCCCTTCGAGAAGGCAAGGGCAAAACCTGTCATTCTGAACCCCGCATCCCTTCGAGCAGGCGAGACCTGTCATTCTGAGCCTATCCGACAAGGATAGGCGAAGAATCTCAACGTAAGAATCATGCAAAGTGTGAACGTTGAGATCCTTCGGTTCGCAAAAAGCGCGCCCCTCAGGATGACGCTTAACTAGAAGCCCTGGTTGATGAGTTGACTGATGCTGAGAGTTGACGCAGATTTTTCGCCACGGCGTGCTTCCAGGTAACGCTCAACATATTTGCCGAGAACATCGCCTTCAAGGTTTACGGCGTCGCCGATTTTCTTGCCGCGAATGTTGGTGTGCTGGTACGTGAACGGGATGACCGCGACTTCCGCGATGCGGGCTTGCCAGCGCGCAACGGTGAGGCTGATCCCGTCAATCGTAATCGAGCCTTGCGGAACGATGTAACGCGCAAACGATTCGGGAACTTCCACGCCATACCACCAGTTTTCACCCTCCGGTTCAAGCCGCACTACCCGCCCAACCGTATCCACGTGCCCAAGCACGAAGTGCCCACCGAACTCCTTGCCCGCGGTAAGCGGTTGCTCGAGATTGACGCGCACACCGGCTTTCCATTCGCCAATCGAAGTCTTGCGCAGCGTTTCACCGGAAAGATCCGCGGAGAACCGATCCTTGTCCAGTGCAACCACGGTCAGGCAGCAGCCGTTCACCGCGATACTGTTGGAGACGGCGAGCCCTTCGGTCACGGTTGGCGCGTGAATCGCCAGGCGGCCGCCTTCGGGGGATGCCGTAAGCGATTCGACCGTTCCCAGGTGCTCGATAATTCCCGTGAACATTTTCTGTGTTCTCCATCACACATCTTCGGGGAAGCTCCAGGATAGCGTTTTTATGCGCGGAAATCCTTGACGAATCCGGAACCGGAAGGAAGAATACACCTGCGGCCACGCTCCTGGTCCCTGGAGGTGGCGCATGTCCGATCCCGAAATCCTCGACCGAATCCTGCAAACCTGCAGTTATCGCTTCCGCAATCTGGAATGTCCGAACAAGGAAAAGATTGCCCAGGTCGCCGCAGCCAAATTTCAGGGCGTGGAAGACGCGGACTGGACAGTAATCGAGTGTTCATTGCTGCCCAACGGGAAAGTAAAGTGCGGGATGACCTGCCTCCTGCACGAATTCGACGAATAGTTCCCCTGTAGCGGCCGCCTTCCGAGGCGGGCGCCTTTCTCCGCCTCTTTCCGCCCGGCGTGCGCGCTCTCTGCGCGCACAGTTCACGCACCCGCATTCCCCTGCGCCATCGCAATCTCGCGAAGACGGCGCAGATCCAATTTCCCGGTTCCAAGATAAGGCAACTGCTCCACGTGGATGAATTGATCGGGCCGCGGCTTCCACAGCGCCGGTAAATCGCTTTTCGAAAGCTTCTCCAGGCAATCCTTAAGGACATCTTCCTTCAAGGTGTGCACCACGACGAGGCGCTCGCCCTTTTTTTCGTCCGGGATGGCGGTGACCGCCAGCAGTTGCCCGTCGGCTTCCAGCAGTTCGTGAAGCTTCTCCTCCACTTTGATGTGCGGCACCATTTCGCCGCCGATTTTGCTGAACCGGCTCAGGCGATCGGTGATGCGCAGAAAGCCATCTTCATCCTGCGTGGCGATGTCGCCGGTGTTGTACCAGCCGTCTTTCAGAACTTCGGCGGTTTTTTCCGGGCGATTCAGATAGCCCACCATCACGTTCGGTCCGCGAACCAGCAGCAGGCCGGGCTTATCCACGGGCAGCGATTCACCGGTGTCCGGATCAATGATGCGCACGCCAATGCCGGGGAGCGGGTGGCCGATGGTGCCGCGTTTCGCGCCCACCTGACGGAAATAAGCCGCGCGAAAATCGTAGGTATTCACGGCCACCACCGGAGAGCATTCCGTGCAGCCATAGCCCTCCAGCGGGCGCAGGCCGAAGTGGTCTTCAAAGCCTTGCGCGATGCGCTCCGGCAATTTTTCGGCGCCGGCCATCACGATGCGCAAGCTGCCGAAGGATTCCGGTGGGCAGCGGCGTGTGTAGGAGTTCAGGAACGTCGGCGTAGAAAGCAGCATGCTCACGGAATATTTGCTGATCAGCGCGGCGATGGCTTGGGCGTCGAGCGGGCTGGGATGAAACACCGCGCCAATGCCCGCCAGCGCTGGCAGGCAAAGCGTTCCGGTGAATCCAAAGGAGTGGAAGAAGGGAAGAATGCCGAGGATGCTGTCGCCCTTGTGAAGGTGAAAAACTTGTTCGAGTTGCTCGACGTTGGAGGCGAGATTGAAATGTGAAAGCACCACGCCTTTCGGCTCGCCGGTGGAACCGCTGGAAAAGATGACGGTCGCGGTGTCGTCGAGAGACGGTTTCCGAGAGAAACCGAGCGAGCGTTCAAGCCATCGTGCCGGAAGCAGCTTGGCAGAGAGCAGGGCACCAATTTTTTCCGAAAGGCGCGGATTTTCGACGAGGTCCTCGACAAAGATCACTCTGCCCGGCGGTTCGATGTGAACCTTTTCCAGGAAGAGTTTGGAGGTGACGACAGTCTGCAGTTCGCATTGCCGCGCGCACGACGCCAGCGATTCATTCGACGTCGTGTAATTCAGATTGATGGGCACTTTGCCTTGCAGCAGCGCGGCCCAATTCACCAGCGCTCCGGGAATTGAAGGCGGCAGCAGTACGCCGACCATATTCTGATCTTTCCAGAGCGGCCGCAGGCGCCGCGCCAGGAAAACGGTCTTCGTCAGCGCTTCGCCGAAAGTGACTTTCGGTGTGCGCCCGTCGGCCATGGCGAAGCGGCCCGCATGCCGCCGCGCCATCTTGATGAACGAGCGCGTCAACGGCTTCATATAACGCCGTCGCCGCTGGAACGCGTCCACGCTCAACTCCTGCACCGCCATGCGCACATCCGTGGTGCTGGCCGTCGAAGGCAGGGGCTTGCCGAAGGTGACGCGCACGGGATAAGGAATGTGGCGCGGCAATTTCCAAAGGAAGCGTCCGCCGGAAAAACTGAAAATCGAGCCCCACAACCCGTCGATATTCACCGGGATGATGGGAACGTCGATGCCTTTCACGATGCGTTCGAAACCGCGGCGAAAGGGCAGCAGTTGCCCGATGCGGGTGATTTCTCCCTCCGGAAAAATGCACACCACTTCGCCGTTGCGCAACGCGTCAGAGGCTTCGCGCAGCGAATGAATCATCTCGCGCGGGCCTTGGTCGGAGGCGATGGGAATAATCTGCAGGATCTTGGCGAACGGCTTGATCAGCGGGTGATCGTAAATGCCTTTGAACATCAGGAATCGAATAGGCCGGTCGGTGGTGGAAATCAGCAGGATCGCATCGATCCAGGAGGAATGATTCGGCGTCAGCAGCGCTCCGCCGCGCGCGGGAATATTTTCCTCGCCCTTCAGATCTAGTCGATAAAGCGTGTGCGCGGCGATCCACAACAGCAATCGCAGCAGCGCGTCCGGCAGCAGCCATAGGATGTATGCGAGTGCTGCTAAAGTAAGCGCGGAAACCCAGAAGAATATTCCCGCCGGGCCAAGATGCAAGTAGTGCTTCAGCAGATAGAACGCGCCCGACGCGCCGAGGATGCCCACGAACGAATAGAGATTCGCGGCTGCCAGCACTCCGCCGCGATGCTGCTCCTCCGGACGATGCTGGATCAGTGCGCTGATCGGCACGATGAAAAACCCGCCGGAAAAGCCGAGCGCGGCCAGCAAGAACAGGACAGAGGTGAACGGCACACCGGGCGCGGCCAGCAGGAAGCCAAAAACCGTGATGCCCACCGCACCAAGGGGAATCAATCCGTATTCAATTTTTCCACCGGAGAGATAGCCCGCCGAAAGGCTGCCCAGTCCGATGCCGATGGCGATGGAGGCTTGCAGAAAACTGCCCCGGGTGGCGGTGACGTGCAGGACGTCGCGGGCATAGAAAACAATGTCGAACTGCAGCAGCGCGCCGAGGAAGAAAAAATAGGTGTTCCCAAGGACGGCGAGCCACAGGACGCGGTCCTGGCCGATCAGTTTTCCCTGCGAGAGAAGATCGCCAAGAAAATTCGCGCGGAATTTTTTCGCGGGATCCGCCGCCGGCACCTGGGAAATGCCGAAACTGGTGCCCAGGCCGATGACGGCGCACGCCAGGAAGAAAATCCCTGAATAATATTCGCGGCCGGCGAAGAGTTCGGATAATTTTGCCCCGGCCACGGTGCCGAGGATGGCCGCAAGAAAGGTGCCGAGTTCGATTACGCCATTGCCCCAGGAGAGGCGTTTTTCCGGCAAAATTTCCGGCAACAAGCCATATTTGGAGGGGCCGAAGAGCGCGCCCTGCGTGCTGGCCAGGAACACCGCGGCCATGGACATGGTCATGCTGTGAGCCGCGAATCCGGCAATGGCGAAGAGCATCACCGCAATTTCAAATACCTTGGTCCAGATGGTGACGCTGCGCTTGCTGTAGCGATCGGCAAAATATCCACCGGTCATCGAAAAAAGAATGAAGGGCAGCGCGAACAGCGAGCCAACCAGCAGGACTTTGACTTCTTCTTCATCGGGAGTGAGATTCGTGCCGATGATCAGGAAGATCACCAGGTATTTCAGCGCGTTGTCGTTGAAGGCGCCCTGGAACTGCGTGGCAATCAGGCTCCAGAAGCCGACGCGCCAGGACCGGGGAGCTTCGCTCAAGCGGGCAAGACCTCCGAAGGGATTGGAAATGGAGTGATTCGCTAAGAATCGTCGCAAACCAAGATGTGTTTGGACAGAAATTTTTTTCCTGTCCGTACGGAAGTTGTAGCGGCTGCTTTCTGAAGCAGGCGCCTTTTTCAGGTTCGAGCAGAAAGATGTCCGCCTCGGAAGTCGGCCCCTACACTCGGAGGAGCAATTCCATCGCCACATCCGGCCCGAACTGCCGAACATTTCGCACGTGCAAGCGTGAGCTATAGAATGAGCCGCCCCTCGCGAATGGCACATGCAAACTCCCGGCGATTTTCGGCGCATAGAACAGCACAGCCTTATTGACCGCGCCCGCTTCTAACGCAGCGCCATTTAGTTGCGGTCCGGCTTCCAGCAGAAGGCTAAGAATTTCCCGGCGGCCCAATTCCTTCAGGACGGCATTGAGATCCAGGCCCTTGCGAGTTTTCTTCACGTGAACCAATTCCACGCCCAGGTTCTGTAGTTTGCGCGCTTTAGGCGATTTCAGCGGCGCAGCGGTGAAAACCAGGAGATCATCATCAGCGGTCTTCACGATCCGCGAATCGGGGGAAAGGCGGAGGTTCGTATCCAGCACGACGCGGAGCAATCGCCGACGGCGCTCCAGTCCGCTACGGTCGGTGAGAAAAGGATCATCCGCGAGAATGGTGCCGATGCCAGTGAGCAAAGCGTCGGAAGCATGCCGCATGCGGTGCACTTCCGCGCGCGATTCCTCGCTGGTGATCCATTCGCGCTTTTTTCCCTTGCGGGGCTTCGGCATTGCCAGTTGGCCGTCCAGGGTCAGCGCTGATTTCAACGTCACGAATGGTCTGCGCGCGCGAATCCAGTGGGAGAACGCTTCATTGAGCAGTTGCGCTTCGCTTTCGAGCAACCCGGTTTGCACTTCCACGCCGGCCTCGCGTAAGCGTTCGAATCCGCCGCCGCTGATTTTCGGATTGGGATCTTCCATCGCAGCAACCACTCGCGAGACACCCGCGGTCAGAATTGCTTCCGTGCACGGGCCGGTGCGGCCGGTGTGATTGCACGGTTCCAGCGTCACGTAGACCGTTGCGCCACGAGCCCGCTCACCCGCTTGCTTCAGCGCGATAATTTCCGCGTGATCGCGCCAGTCGTATTGATGAAAGCCTTCCCCAACGATCGCGCCATCCTTCACGATCACGCAGCCCACCGTCGGATTCGGGCTGGCCAGTCCAACGCCCTTGCGCGCCAGTTCCAGCGCATGTTCCATGAATCGTTGATCGTGGGAATTCACAGTGTCAGTTGAACAGCGAATCGGCGTAGGTTTGCGCGTCGAACGGAACCAGATCATTGATCTGCTCGCCGGTGCCGACGAAGCGGATGGGCAGGCCGAGTTCGCGCGAAATCGCCACGACAATTCCGCCCTTGGCGGTGCCGTCGAGTTTCGTGAGGATAATTCCGGTCACGCCAACGGCGGAAGTAAATTCCCGTGCCTGCGCCAGCCCGTTTTGCCCGGTGGTGGCGTCCATCACCAGCAAAATATCGTGCGGCGCGCCGGGAATCACTTTCGCCGCGGTGCGCTTCATTTTTTCCAGCTCCTGCATCAGGTTGGATTTGGTGTGCAGGCGCCCGGCGGTATCCACGATCACGGCATCCGCGCCACGCGATTTTGCCGCCGCCATGGCGTCAAACACGACCGCAGCTGGATCCGAGCCGGACTTCTGCTTGATCATTTCCACGCCATTGCGTTGCGCCCAAATCGCAAGTTGCTCGATTGCCGCGGCGCGAAACGTATCCGCCGCGCAGAGCACCACGCTGCGGCCTTCCTGCCGCAGGCGATTCGCCAGTTTGCCGATGCTGGTGGTTTTCCCCGCGCCGTTCACGCCAACGATAAAAATCACACGCGGATCGTCGCCGTTTGCCGCGCCAGCCAGCTTGGGCGTGTTTCCGTAAACATTCAACGCGCGAAACACGTGCGTTTTGATTTCGCGCTTCAACTGCTCGCCATTATTCAGCGCGTTGCGCGAGATCTGCTCCTTCACGGAGTCCAAGATTTCTTTCGTGGTTTTCACGCCCAGGTCGGCGGTGAGCAGCGCGGTCTCCACTTCCTTGAGCACGGAAGGATCGATCTGCCGGCCGCCCTGCGTAATCGTGTCCAGCGTATCGGCAAGCGCCTCCTTCGTCTTGCCGACGGACTCCTTCAGGCGCTCCAGCAGCGTTGGCTCGGGTTTTCCGAAGAGCGTAATCATCAGATTGGTTCGCGCACGTGAAAAGGCGCGAAAGAAAAGTGTAACAGATTGATCAGGTAGGAAAGGAATCTGGTAGAGGAGAGGTGGATCGCTGCTGCTTACGACAGGCTACGATGAACACAATCGAGGGGATGAGAATCGAGAGGAAAATATACGAGTAGAGTCCGAATTCGTAATGGCCAGGGGCGATCTTTCTCACCAGGAATTCAACAAGGTATTGCGCGAGTGCAACACAAACGCCCACGATGAGGCCAAGCTTTGGAGTGGGGACCGCCGGGCGGAGCCTCGCGACCAATCTGCCCAGTTGGGTTAGAGCCGCTGTCCAATCGCCGCGAAAAGCCCAAAAAGCAAAAGTTCGCCGAGGAGATCTCTAAATGCGATGTTCCATTTCCCAATCAGCTCCTTGTCCACATCATGAAAAATGTAGACCGCGACGGCATTCAAGAAAATCCCGGATAGGAGAAAACCGCGATAAAAATTGAGAATCAGGCGCCACATAGTGCGACGCGCGATAGTGTACTTCAAATTCAGATTTAGCACATTTGTGATGCGGGATTTACACGTGGACTTCGACGCCAGTCAGCCGCAACTTCCCAGCCTTCACGGCGGATTCCAGTGCCAGCACAATCGCTTCATCAAACTTCGACCCAGACAGCGCCTTGATCCGCCCCAGCGCGTACTCCAAATCCATTGCCGTCTGATACGGCCGATTGGTGGTCATCGCGTCCAGCGTATCGGCTACCGCGATAATGCGCGCCATGCGCGGAATCTGCGGCCCCGTCAACCCATAGGGGTAGCCGCGCCCATCCATGTGCTCGTGGTGCAACTCAATGCCGGGCAGCATCTCTTTCAGCTGCGAGACCGGGCGCATGATGTTGGCGCCCTTGGTCGTGTGCGTCTTCATGATTTCGAACTCTTCCGGCGTCAGCGACCCCGGCTTTTTCAATACGCGATCGTCCACACCGATTTTTCCGACGTCGTGGAGTAGGGCGGCAATCCTCAGTTTGTCCAGATCCTCGGGAGTCAGCTTCATTTCCTGGGCAATCACAGTGGAATATTTCGCCACGCGCCCGGAATGGCCTCGCGTGTACGGATCCTTTTCGTCGATCGCGGCCGCGAGCATGCGGATGGAGCCGATGAACAGCTCGCGATTTTCTTCTGCGGCCTGCTTCAGCCGCTCGATGTACTCCTCGATGTCGCTGGCCATCAGGTTGAAGTTTTCGGCTAGTTCGCTGATTTCCGCGGCCCCGCCAACGGGCGTGCGCTGGTGAAACTCGCCGCGGCTGATCGCGCGAGTGGATGCCGCAAGCGAGCGAATCGGGGTGCTGATGCCGACGGCGAAGAAATAACCGAACAGGATGGCCACCAGAACGACCACGCTGACGAACGCCAGCGCCTGACGGTTCAATTCGGTCACGCCGGCGTCCGCGCGCGCCTCATTCAAGCTTCGCTGCGCAATCACCGCCCAGTTCACTTCCGGAAAAGTGCTGTAGGTCCCGACCATTTCAATCACGTGATTTTGTTCGGTATCGGTGAAACGGAGCGTCGCGGTGTTGCGCAAATCCTTGGGCAGGGCTTTGATCTGGGCCACTAGGTGGAATTTGTCAGTCAAATCCTCGCCAGGAACAAAATGTTTTGTGTCTGGATGCGCCACCAAATGGCCATAGTGATCCACGACGAAAATGGTTCGGCCGCGCACGCTGGCATCCTGCAGGCGCCGGAGAATCGGGTCTAGCGACACCACGGCCGCCAGCATCCCGGTGAAATTGTCGTTGGCGTCTTTCAGTGGCACCGCGATCACGAATGCCGGGCGATTGTCGGGAGCCAGCGCCAGGGGGTCGCTGCGAAATTTCACGGATTGCACACAACTGGCAAACGCGCGTTGCAGCGCCTTGGCCACAAAGGGATCCTGCTCCGCGCGAAAATTTCCCTGCGAAGCGCTGGTGCCTTTGCCATCGCGGCCCACGGCGGTCAGATACACGAACGAGTCGCGGTTGGAATCCACGAAATTTTCCAGCAGCCGTGTCACCTTCGGCTCGTTCACGGGATCGGTGACGTTGTCAATCAGCCCGGTCAGCGCCAGAATTTGCCGCTGGCTGATCAGTTGCTGGGTCAGGTTGAACTCGAAATATTGCACTTCCTGCGCAAGGGAACGCGTCAGCTCGGTCTGCTGCACGCGCTCGGTATCCACCAGCTTTTCCTGGCTAAGCTCCAGAACCTGACGATGATACAAGCCAATCGGCAGCGCGCTGACAAGCAGCAGCGCACCGAGCACAAGCCATAGGATGCGCACCCGGCCCGAACGGAGGCGCGTCAAAAACGATGGAGCGGTATCCGCCATCGCAACACATTAATTTTAGGGGCTGGGTCTGTGGTAAGCAGGCTGGCCTAAAGGACAGGCGACGCGGAAGTGCAACTAGGCCGGCAGTACTAGGGGAAAGTTTTCAGTAATCCGTAATCGGCAATCAGTTTCGGAAACACTTGCCACCCTGCAGTGGCCTTGGTAGCGCCGGCTTCCAGCCGGCCAGCGTTCTGTCGATACCTCGGGCACGGCGTCCCACTGCAAAGCCCTGATATCCAAGCCCACCCAACTTTCTCCTCCTAACTTATGGCTTACGGCTTACAACTTTCCAATTACAACTTACGACTTCCAAACTCGCCTCCTTACTCTCTCCGCAACGGCCGTTCCATAATCGCCCGAATCGCCTCGCGTGGCGGATTTCCCAGATGCAGGATGCTATGTACCTGTTGCGTGATCGGCAGTTCGATATGGTTTTCACGAGCCAGCGCCAGCAGTGCAGCGGTGGTGCCCACGCCCTCGGCAATCATGCTCATGCCCGAAAGAATTTCCTGCAATGGGCGGCCTTGCCCGAGTTCGAACCCCACGCGACGGTTGCGACTCAACTCTCCATAGCAGGTGAGGATCAAATCGCCCATTCCCGCCAGGCCGCCAAGTGTCTCGGGTTTGCCGCCCATTGCCATGGCCAGGCGCGTCATCTCCGCCAAGCCGCGCGTGATCAGGGCGGCCAATGAATTCGCGCCGAGCCCAAGTCCCTGGCACGCGCCGGCGGCAAGTGCCATCACATTTTTCATCGCGCCGGCAAGCTCCACTCCCACAACGTCGTCGTTGGTATAAAGCCGGAAACTCGGCCCGGAAAACTCCTCCTGCAAAAATGCGGAGAGCCCCGCATCATGCGAAGCAAGCACCACTGCGGTCGGCTGTCCCGCGGCGGCCTCCGCAGCGAAAGACGGCCCGGAAAGTACCGCGAGATTCGGAATAAACCGCGCGTTGATGGCTTGCGAGATGACCTGGGACATTCGAAAATGCGTTGCGGGCTCGAGCCCCTTCGTGGCGCTCACTATCGAGACGTCTCGCGGAAAATCGTGAAGCGCCTCCACCAGCACACCGCGGGTGTGTGCGGAAGGCACCGCGCAGACCACGATCTGCGCGTCCGGAAGAACTTCCTCAAGCTTCGCGGAAGCGTGAACACAGGCAGGGATGGCGATTCCCGGCAGATATTTCGCATTTTCGCGGCCTGTTTCGATGGAGTCGGCGAGTGCCACATCGCGCACCCACAGCCGAATTTGGTGCTTGCGGCGGCAGTTCGCCAGCACAACGGCAAGTCCGGTGCCCCAGCTTCCTCCGCCAAGGATCGCGATGCGGCTCAAGCGGCGTCTCCCTTGGAATTGCCAAACGAAAATTTGGGTTCCCTGCCATCCACCAGCCGCTGCAGGTTTGCGTCGTGTTTGAAGATAACCAGCGCGGCGGCAAATAAAGTGCCGAAGGTGACCACTAGCGGCGGCGCGTGCCCTGGCGCCCACAGGAAATAGACCAGCAGCGGCATCGCCGCGGCTGCGGAGACTGAACCCAGCGAAACGTAACGCCACACCAGTACCACCAATAGGAAAACCGTCAGGTCGCACACCGCGGCCAGGGGCGCCAGCGCCAGAAAAATTCCCAGCGCGGGGGCCACGCCCTTACCACCCTTGAATTTCAGCCACACGGGATAGCAATGGCCCAGAAGCGCGGTCACGCCCGCGAGCATCATGGGCGTGGCGCGGTGATCGGTAAAGTGTCCCACCAGCCAGACGGCGAAGGCTCCTTTGGCTGCGTCCAGCACCAACGTCAGCACGCCTGCTGCTGGTCCCACCACGCGAGCTACGTTGGTTGCGCCGATGTTGCCGCTACCGGATTTGCGGATGTCTCGCCCGGCCAAAATCTTAGCCAGCAGCAGGCCGAACGGAATCGAGCCGATCAGATAAGCAACCGCCAGCAGTCCCAGATTCATCGGCGTGAGAAACGACATGCGGCGCTAGCCCTCCGGCGCAAACCGAAATGTTTGCACGGTAGTGTACTCCGCTCCGGTGGGTTTCAGCTTGCTTTCGATCACGTGGAACTGGGCGGCTTCCATCATGCCGAAACTCTGCGAGTTCCGTGCGCGGACTGTTTCCAGTAATTTTGGTGGAATGCCAGGCGGCTGAAAGCGCGCCAGCGTCAGGTGCGCAGTGAACGGGCGCTCCTCTTGCGGAAAACCAAGGCGATGGGTGGCTTGATCCACGTCCGCCGCTAAGGTTTTTAGTTTTTCGGGTGCTTCCATCCCCGCCCAGAAAACGCGTGGCCGCTTTTCATTGGGGAAAAGGCCCAGACCGCGAAAATCCAGTTGCACGGGCTGCGGCGAATGCACGGAAGCCAGTACGTTTTGAAGGGCGCCCAGTTTTTCGGGCGGCGTCTCGCCCAGAAATTTCAGTGTGATATGCAGATTTTCGGCGCGCACCCATTTTGCCTGCGGCGCGACGCCGCGGAACTCTTTGAGCTGCGCGGCGAATGCGGCGCGAATCTCCTCTGGAATCGCAATGGCGATGAAGAGTCGCACGCGGAGGCTGCTCAATCGCCGGAGGGCACGCGGCGCGGTTGCGCCTTGCCGTCGTAGAGGAAATAGACGCGCACCATGTCCAGCGCGAGTTGCGAAGCGTGAAAGCGGATCATTTCCCGGTCGCCGGACAAATGCACCAGGCGCTCCTTGGTTCCCGCGGGGCCTGCCAGCGCTATGTGCACCGTGCCAACGGGTTTCTCTTCGCTGCCGCCGCCCGGTCCGGCGATGCCGGTGACGCCCACGCCAAATGTGCTGCCCACGCTGCGCCGGATGCCCTCGGCAAGCGCGATGGCCACTTCGGCGCTGACCGCGCCCTTTGCGGCGATCAATTCCGCCGGAACTTCGGTCCACGCGGTTTTTCGTTCGTTACTGTAAGAGACCACGCCGCCCAGGAAATACGTTGAGCTTCCGGGAATCCGCGTCAGGCGCTCCGCTAGCAAGCCGCCCGTGCAACTTTCGGCCGTGGCGATCGTGGAGCGATTCGTCGTCAGAAGCTCCGCGACGACCTCTTCGAGTGGCACGCCCTTGTGCGCGAAAATCCGGTCGCCGAGCGCCAGTTCAAAGCTGCGGACAATTTCTTCGAGCGTGGTTTCAGCCTGCGTTCCGTCGTCGGTCCACATGCGCAAGTGGATCTGAATTTCTCCTGGCGCCGCCAGAATCGTGGTGTTCACTTGTTTATAGCGCGTGTAAATGGGCCGGATGCGTTCCTCAACGTGCGATTCGCCCATGCCCGTAACGCGCAGCTCGCGTTCAAACATGCGCACGCCGGAAACGTGGCGTTTCAGCCGCGGTTGAACCTGCTCCAGGAAAAGCGGCTTCAATTCGCGTGGTGGCCCAGGAAGCAGGGCAATCAGGCGGCCCTTGTCCTCGATCCACAGCCCCGGCGCGGTGCCGCGCGGATTGTCCAGCACTTCGGCGCCATCCGGCACCATCGCCTGGCGCAGGTTCACCTCGGGCATTTCACGTTTGAAACTGCGGAATCGCGCTTCAATCGCGCGCACCACCTCTTCGTTGCGCTGCAAACGCCGTCCGAGAAGTTCCGCAACCGTCTCGCGCGTCAGGTCGTCTTCGGTGGGACCCAGCCCGCCGCTGGAAATTACCACCGGGACGCGATTCAATGCGTCGCGAAATGCCTCGGCCAGCAGTTCCCGGTTATCGCCGACGATGGTCTTCCGCAGGACTTCAATGCCGAGTTTGTTCAACTCCTCGGTGAGAAACAGGGAATTCGTGTCCAGGCGATCCGGCGTGAGCAGTTCCGACCCAACCGCGATGATTTCCGCTTTCATGTCAATGATTGTAGCTCAGCGGCGACGGGAAAAAGCTCGTCGGCTCAGCCATTCAATCCAACAGCCCGCGACGCCTTTTGCGTGTTCAATGGCAGGGCTATCTCTCATAGTTTGGTCAACTCATGGCAGCCTAGCGATACCAGATAGTGCTTCAAATTCGCGCGCCAACTTCGTGCATCTATCGAATTCCGGCCTATCCCCCGTCAAAAATGCGCCCGCAGAGTGTTCTAGGTCGTGCTTAAGATCTACAAACGAATCAAGCGGCGTGTCAGAAAATCCGGGATATCTATTTCCTCCGCCCGTTCCCAAATTCACCCTCATGTAGATCTGATGTGGCAAACTCATTTTGCCGAAGTGATAGGTGACGAGCCCCAGGGAAAAACGGTAGTGCAATTCCAGTGTTCTGTCCCCGTTTTGGTATTCCGCCCGAGCGAAGCAACCTCCACTGCCCTTACCAGATTCCACCGATCGCAGCTGGAATCCATGTTGATTGAGAATGGGATCTAAGAGGGTGCAACCCTCCTTTATCTTTTTCAACGGATCGTTGGCCATGAACTTATCCCAGCAAGGGCAGTCCGCGCACATTCCAATCAATCGTAAACAGCGCGCTATTCGCCGCCAGTATCCCGCGCCCGCTGGGCAGCAGCGCTAGCCCGACCAGCGCCGGGCCGCTCAGCGCATGCTCTGCGTGCCCTTGCGGCGAAATGCGCACAATGCCGCGACGCCCGCCGAGCGACGCGACTACGTAAAGATTCTCCGCCTGGTCAAAGGCCAACCCCTGCGGCCGGCCCAGTCCGCGATAAAAGACATGCACTTCGCCGTTTTGCGTGATGCGATAGACGCGGTCGTAGCTCGAAGTGGTCGGACCGCTCACATAAAGTTCGCCGCTGGGATGAAACGCCAGGTGATATGCCGCAACGGAAGGCTCCAGGGTGGCGAACACAAAAATTTCGCGCTCCGGACTGATCTTGAAAATCGTGCCGCTGCGATCGCCGACAAACAAATTCCCCCGCCCATCAAACGCCAACCCGGTCGCGATGCCCATGCCCTCGATCCATTGCTCACTCCGGCCGTCTGGAGTGACGCGATGAATTGTTCCGTCGTGCCGGCAGGAGACAAATAGGTCGCCGCGGGGCCCAAGCGCAAGACCAGTGGGATTGATCAGCGAAGTCACGAAGGGCTTCACCGTATAACTCGAGCTGATTTTATAAAGGGAAACGGGCACACGTTGCCCGCGCGGCCCGCTGAACGTCACGTAAATGTTGCCTTCGGAATCTACGGCGGGGCTGCTGACGGGATGGAGATTGTCCGCGATCTGAAATCCAAGAGCCACGGGAAACGGCTGGCTCTCGCTCTCCGCATTTACGATCTTGAGGTTGCTGCCGCTGGCGTCCTCAGGGACGCGCGCGATCAGGCGATTGCTGCTGGCTAAAGCCAGCGGAGCTTCGGCTTCGCCGAAACGCACCAGCGGCCGCGCGCCGTGCCGCGACGTGAACCCGCTGCCGAAGATCGCGATTTCACCACCCGGAATGGCGGCTGCGGGCGCAATCCGTTCGATGTGGGGAATCCCGTTCTTCTCTGTGGTGGTGCCAAACCCGAATTTCATTACATTTGCCCGTGATTTACAGCCAGTGAAAGTGTAACGCGAGACGCAGGCAAATGGCAGCGTAGACCCCCGCCATCCAGTCGTCCGCCATGATGCCCCATCCGCCGGGGAGCTTTTCCAGCCGCCGGCAGGGAAAGGGCTTGGTGATATCAAAGAGGCGGAATAAGAGGAAGCCGGCCAGCAGGAATTTCCAGTTGAGAATGCTCATGCCCGTGTAGAGCGCGAAAGTCGCCGCCTCCTCCGAATTGAGCAGGCTCAGGGGGGCGAGCGGAGTAAGTCCCAGGATCAGCGCCAACTGCACTCCAGAAACTTCGTCGATCACCACGTACTGGGGATCCTTCACACCAGCGAACTCTGACACTTGCTGGCTGGTCCGCACTCCAAGCAATGCCACGAATACCCAAATCGCAACCGAGGGCACCAGGATCACGGCGAGGCCGAGGGCGCCGGAGCGCAGTTGCAGGTCGACTCCAAGCCCGGTTCCCAAACTTCTGCTTAAAACGATAAACCACGTGAAGGGGTGAGAAACTACCGCGACCAGCAGCCCTACGAGCGAGCCCCACGTGCCCGGCGCAGGCTTCAGATAACCGGTGCCGAATACCGTCGCAATCGCATACGCAAACCGCGGTCTCGCGGTGGGCGATGCGGCAAATGCCCCGGCCGGCTCAGTGGATGGTGTCATTGTGCTCTTGCTCGTCTTCGCGTGGCTCGCGCCGATCTTCTTCTGCAATATCTTCTTCGTCGAAGATGGGGTCAGAGACCACGTATTTCTCTGCCGCCCACGCGCCCAGGTCCTGCAGGCGGCATCGCTCGGAGCAGAATGGAAATTCGGCGTCTGTCGCCGAATCCGTAGGCCTCTTGCAAATTGGGCATTTGTGTTTCATCGCGAAGGAATAGTTGTACCACCTCTTGCGCGCGAGGTGTAGCGCCTGCTTCTAGCAGGCAAGTGTTCTTGGGAGTCGGATCCGGTTCCAAGAAACCGGCGTCACCCAATAACCCGCAAAGCCGCACCGGTAGCAATCCGCGTCAATTTATCCGCCGCCACCGGCGCAGCCGCAACGCGCTCCATTGGCCGAACCACCGTCTGCGCCTGTATTTCCACCACCCGCCCAATCAAGTCATACGCGTCCGTCTTCGTAATTTCCACTTTCACCACATCGCCGGTCGCCGCCGTTTCGCCATTGGGCATCTCGATGTCGGTGAGATAGAGCTTCCCGTCAATATCCGGCGCCATGGATTCCAGGCGCGCTTCCCACACCAGCGGATTGTCCTTGGAAGGCCCCTCCATCAGCGCGGTTTCCGTGCGGCCCTTGAGCCTGCGCAGATTCTCGCGCGAGATTTTCTTCTGCAGCGCCATCAGGCGGTTGCGGCGGTCGCTGATCGTTTCTGCATCCACCTTGCCGTCCATCGGAAAGCTCGCGGCGATGTCCACGTCCGAATATTCAAATACGCCCATCCAATCCAGTTTGGCCGCGGCCACAAAATCGTAAAGCTCCTGGAAATCCGCCTCGGTCTCGCCGGGAAAGCCCACGATGAAGCTGGTCCGCAGCGCCACGCCGGGAATTGTGGCCCGCATACGCTCCAGCAGTTTCAGGAAAGCATCGCCGTGCGAGCCGCGCTTCATCCGCGCCAGAACGTTCCGACTGGCGTGTTGCAGCGGCATATCCACGTATTTTGCTAGTTGCGGATGGGCCGCCAGCGTATCCAGCATTTTCTGCGTCACACGATTCGGGTAAGCGTAAAGAAAGCGCACCCACAGCAAGTCGTCCACCTGCGCCAGCCGCTCTAGCAACTGGGCCAGGCCGTCGCGCAATCCCAGATCCTCGCCGTAGGAAGTGGTGTCCTGCCCGATCAAAGTGATTTCGCGGGCGCCGGCGGCAGCCAAATTTTCCGCCTCGCGCACCACGGATTCAAAGCGGCGGCTGCGGAATGCTCCACGAAGCTCGGGAATAATGCAAAACGTGCACGGATGGTCGCAGCCTTCGGCGATTTTGATATACGCCTGGTGCTTCGGAGTGGTTACCATGCGCGGCGTGAAATCGTGATAGAGGAATGCCGGCGGTTGCGCGGGAAGAACCCTTAGGTCGCCTTCGACGGCTTCGATGATGCGTTCCACTTCGCCGGTGCCGACCACAGCGTCGACTTCCGGAATTTGCTCCAGAATCTGCTCGCGATAGCGCTCCACCAGGCAGCCTGCCACGATCAGCTTTTTTGCGGCGCCGAACTTCTTGTGCTCGGCCATTTCCAGGATCGCGTCGACAGATTCTTTTTGCGCCGACTCGATGAAACTGCAGGTGTTCACCACCAGAATTTCGGCGTCCTCCGCGCGTGGCGTCAGTTCGTATCCATCGCGCGCAAGAATACCCATCATCACCTCGCTATCCACGAGGTTTTTGGGGCATCCCAGCGACACAAATCCAACCTTACGCATACAGTGAGATTGGCGCCTTTACGCCAATCTACCAATTTTACCACGAAGCCAGCATGTACTAGGCAGGATCCGTCGGTGTGGCGGCCGCCTTCCGCTTGCCCTGAGCCTCGAAGGGAGGCGGGCGCCTTTTCCTTACGCTCTTCCCACTCCACTACCCCGAGGCGTCTCTCGAATCCGCTCCAGCAGCGCCTGCAACCGCGGCGCATCGCAAGCCGCTCCGCCAAATCGCGCTTCCGTATAAAGCGCCGTAAACTCGCCGACCGCCGAAGCAAGCGGAGGCTGCATCGCAAGGGTCGCTGCAAATTCCCCGGGTGTCTGCGTCTCTTTCCTCAAAAACCCGCGCTTTTCCAGCACCCGCAGCATTTCCGCATAAAGCCGCGAAGCCAGTTGCGGATTGTTTCGCCGCTCAACGGGCTTCCGAATCTGGACAGACAAGCTCAGCCACCGGAAAAAAGCCCGAATCCAGTCCATGCGCAGCACCACCAGCAGCAAAACCAGTGCCACCGGAAACAGCGCGCGCAGATAGGAATGCGAGCTTTGCCAGGAAATCAATCCCGCCATGCCGCGATCCTGCTCTCGCCGGAACCAGCGCCGAATCGAGCCACTGTAGTCCGTGGAATTCTGCTTCACGTTGTGCGCAAGCAGCGATTGATGCGCCCAATCGTAATTGACCACCCACTCGTTCCAGTTCAGTTGCATCCAGTCCAGATAAAGATTCAGCCTTGAAAACAGGCCGTACTGCGTGCTGTCCGATGCGGGAGTCGGGTCAAACGTAATCCAGCCGCTGCCCGGGAAATAGGCTTCCACCCAGCTATGCGCGTCGCTGGCGCGCACAATGTAATCCCCAGCCACGTCGTTAAACTCGCCCGGAAGAAAACCATTCACTTCCCGCGAAGGAATATCCATGGTCCGCAGCATCACCGCCATCGCTGAAGCGAAATACTCGCAGTGTCCGGCTTTGGTAACAAACAGAAATTGCGCCAGCGGGTCGGCGCCTGGCTTCCCGGCAAGATTCAGCGTGTAGCCGTAACTGTGCCGCAGGTAGTTCTCCAGCACGATGGCTTTGTCGAACGGATTGTTGGCGGTGGCCGTAATTTTTTTCGCAAGTTCTGGAATGCGCGCGTCGAGTCTTTCCGGCAATTGCAGATAGGTTTCGCGAATTTCCGGCGGATAGTCCGTTCCCGCGGTGCGCGCTTTTGCGGGCCGCGCGGCGGGCAAAAGCGAAATCCCTTCGTAGCGGATCTGTGAGAAATTCCGCGACGGGTTGGAAATGGAGCCAGTGTCGTCCACGCCCAACGCGCTGAAATGGGGTTCGGCGTTGTACCGGCTCGGGTCGCTGGAGAAATTGCCGCGCAGCTGCAGCACCTGCACGGGAGCGAAAATGGCGTCGCTGGCCATCGGTTGCAGCAGGATTGTGAAACGCAACTGGCCCGCAATGGGTACTTTCATGGCATAGGGAGAATCGAACGTAACCCAGCCGCCCGGCCCGGATGAAAGCAGTTCGCGCGTCTTGTCTTTCTCGAACCATCGCCTGCCGTCAAAGTTGGTCAGCGCGATGCCGCGCCAGCGGAGCAGGGGATAATCCACGGGATGCCCGGTTTGCACCCGCATCACCACCGTATTGTCTCTTTTGATTTCGCCAATTTGGCCGAGTTCCACGCTGTCCGTGAATCCCGTCATCAATGAGGGCTGAAAACCGGTGCGCGCGAAATAACCCGCGCTCACACGAGGGAAAAAGAAAAACAGCAGCGAACCGAAAAAGATTGCGCCTAGCGCAACGCTCAGCGCGGCCAGCGAGATGGCCCGGTAAAAACGTCGCTCCCGCGCGGCCTCGGCCTGCAGCGGGGGGAACACCGCTCCGAACGCGCTGCGGCGAATTTCCAGACCCAGAAATGTTGCTACGGCAAACAACAAATAAGCGATAAATAGAAAGAAGAAGTTGGTATCCACCGTAAAGACAGCAGAGGCCAGCACCGAGGCAAAAGAAAGCATCGCCAGAAACATCGCATCACGGTCCGTGGTGGCGCTGTAAAGCCGCAGCACGGTGACGATCAAAAGAAAATGCACCGCGGCCAGCAACGCGGCATACAAGCCCACATTCACGGTGCCCGCCACCAGATTGCGCGAAATAAATAATGCGTCCAGCGGGAACAGTACCAAAAACGCAATCACCAGGCGCGTAGCAGTGCCTTGCTGCAATTCCGGCCCATCTCCACGCCACCAGCGAAAACCTTTATAGAGAACGGCCAGGGGCGCGAGCACGGTTGTGAAAAGATCGAGCTTCCCCGTGCTGACCAGGGTCAATACAGCCGTGAGCACCAGAAAAAATAGCGCCGCCCGGAAAAAAGACTCCGCGGGAAGCGCCTGTGCCGGACTTGAGGAATTAGTGGCCATCACTTGAATCCCTAGAATACCATCCAGCCATCACCTCTTCCGTACCTCCGCGCCTATCAATCAAGGGCGGCAATTCTCGTAGCGGCCGCCTTCAGAGGCGGGCGCCTTGTCCCCGCCTGTGTAGTGACCAACTTCAGATCGGCCATCTGTCGCTTACCTGTGACTGCCCCCCACTCGCATTTACGATTTCAGCTCCGAAGGATTACGTCGACTTCGTGATATGCCAATTCCCCTGCCGCCCGCGCAACCTTCCGCGTCAAATTCGACACCGCCAAATCGGAAACCTTCTCCAATTCCAGAATTTCTGCCCCCGCAACCCTCGGCAATTTCTTCACTTCAGTCAGAAATGCCAGAACCGTAATCGAACGATAAGTCACCGCATGGCGAACTTTTTTCAATGGCAGCAGCACTCCCCGGAATTTCCGGCGCCCAAACAAGGTCTCCTCGGCATATGCAACAAGTTCTTCGGGCGCGTTGCGACGCACGGCGATGGTCGGGAAATGCCACATCTTCGATAGGAGTGCCGCCACATCGCCGGCGGCCTTGTTTTGTTTTATTTTCTTCGGCGGTGGCAACAGCAGCGTTTTTCCGCTAGCATCCAGCAGCACCAGCGCCGCCAATGTGATCCCCACCGTCTTTCGTTTCACGCGCTTTGCGGGAATCGCCTCGGTCAGGCCCTGCTTTCGTGCTTCGCAGAATTCGCTGACGGGGCACAGTAGGCATTGAGGAGAGCGCGGCGTGCATAAGGTCGCCCCAAGCTCCATCATCGCCTGGTTCCAATCACCCGGCGATTTATCGTCGAGCAAGTGATCCGCGCTTTGCTGGAGTTTTTTCCACGTCCCGTTTGCTCGCAGGTCTTCACGCACCGCACCCAGCCGCGCCAGGACGCGCGCCACATTGCCGTCCAGCACCGCCAGCTTTTCCTGATAAGCAATACTCAGGATGGCCGCCGCCGTATACGCGCCAATTCCCGGTAACGCCAGTGCTGCCTCTGGATCACGTGGAAATTCAGCGTTATGCTTCCCCACAATCTGCCGCGCTGCATCTTGCAAGTTCCGCGCGCGCGAGTAGTAGCCCAGCCCAGACCACAAGCGCAGCACTTCCTCTTCCGATGCCTCGGCAAGGGCTTGCATCGTCGGGAATCGAGAGAGAAACCGCTCGTAGTAGGGAATCACCGCCGCAACACGCGTTTGCTGCAGCATAATTTCGGAGAGCCAGATGCGATAGGGATCGTTCGTGCGGCGCCAGGGCAAATCGCGCTGGAATTGCGAAAACCATGCCTGCAGGTTATTTCTAAAACGCAGCAACGGCGGCCCGGTCAACATGCGCACAAGTTTCGCACATTCCCGCGGTTGCGCCTTGGCAGCCTGCTAGTTCTTTACGAGCTCAAATCGCTTGCGAACACGATATACGAGGTATTCCACAATTCCGCGGGGATCGAGCCGCGAGGCTGCGAGGTAACGATAATCTTGAAAGACTCCGGGTCCGCGGCCAACTGGCTCAGCAGCTCCGGCTGTGAATTCGGCGCCACTGGCTGCACCAGCGCCAGATGCCGCAGGATCGCGAATATATTTTCGGACGCCGGGCCGAGCGCCGTCGATGCGCCCACGCTTCGGAACTCGATCATGGCGCTGCGTTCGTGGAAATTCCAGGCCAGCGCCGCGCAAAATGTCACTGCGCGCTCAAAGCGTTCCCGTTCCTCTGGGCCAGCTTGTGTGCGCGACGCCGGACTCTGGGGATCGAAGACCAGGAGCACGCGGCAATCGTCCTCTCGCGCAAATTCCCGTACCATCAGCTCGCCGAATCGCGCCGACGCTTTCCAGTGCACGTGGCGCGCGCTGTCGTTCGGCAAGTATCCGCGCAACGCATAAAGGTCCTGCCCCCGGCCTTTCGAATGGCTTTCCATCGCGCCTTGCAGGCCGGGGAGCACTTCCAGGAACTCCGAGGAAGCCGCCACGGCCGGATAAACCATCGCCTCGGTCGCCAAATCCGGCCGCCGCGCTTTTTGTAAAAAGCCAAACGGAAAGCGCGTCACGATGCGGAACGCTTCCTGCCGGTAGAGCCCGCGTTGCGGGAACAGCAGCGGCACGCTTTGCTTCACCGTTTGCTGCCGCGGCAGGTAAGGGAAGTAAACCGGAGTTTCCAGCAACGCCACCGCCGCCTGATTTTTCTTTTTCGTGGCTTCCACGCGCAGGGAAAACGATGGAAGGCTCAGTTTTTCGTTTTGAAGTTCCACGGAAGCGCGCACCGCTTGCCCCGCGAAAATGTGTTCCGGCAAATCCAACTTCAGCTCCACGCCCGCCAGCGTGATGGAAGACAAGATGCCAGACATCAGAATGGAAGCAATCAGGCTGGCCAGAACCAGAAACAGAAGATTGTTGCCGGTATTGATCGCCGCCAGCGCCACCAGCACGATGCCCAGAATATAAATCCAGCCCTCGCGCGTGATGCGGTACTCCATGCGATAGCCGATCCAGCGCAGCGGCGTGCGCTTCGCCAGTGTGGGCACCAGCGTTACCGCCACCCAACCCGCAACCACCAACGCTGTCAGCGCCGAAGCACTCGCCAGAAATAGGTTGCCGAGTTGCGCAGCCGCACTCGAATAAAGCGCAAGGACTAGCGCAATCGTTAGCGCCGCCATGGACAGAAAAAACGCGCGCACTCCCGGTCGGTCCGATTTCGCCAGCAGCGCATGAATTGTGGAGTTGATTGTCGCCATGTTGTCTTCTAGAATGGCTTTCTACAACTGTCCCAACTGTTTTGTGAGCCTGTCATCCTGAGGGCCGCTTGCCCGAAGCGTTTCTTGCGAAGGGCGCCGTTTGCGGCTCGAAGGATATCAACTTAAAAAGCTTGCCGAAACTCTCCGTTGAGATTCTTCGCGCTGACAAGAGTCGGCGCTCAGAATGACAATTTGCAGGCGATTCCAGGCCCTCTCCTACGCACCGATTCGTGAGGCTGGCTCTCTCATAACGGCACGCGCACGGAATCCACAATCTCCCGCAGCACATTCTCCGTGGTTTCCGACTTCTTCTGCAGGGAAGCGTGTCGCGCGCTGGCCACCACGCGATGCGAAAACACCGCCACTGCCAATTGCTTGAAATCATCGGGCAGGCAGAAATCGCGGCCTTCCAGGAAAGCGCGGGCCTGCGCGGCGCGTTGCAGCATCAGCGTCCCGCGGGGGCTCACGCCAAGCGCCAGTTGATCCGATTTGCGCGTGCGATTCACAATTTCCAGCGCGTAATCGTGCAGACTCGAATCCACCTTCACGCGCGTGACAGCCAGTTGCATCGCGAGCACGTCGGAAACATCCGCCACCGGATCCAGCGAGGCAATCGGATCGTCCGTCGCGCGGCTGCGCAGAATTTCCTTTTCCGTTTCGTGCGAGGGATAACCCATCTTAATGCGCATCAGGAACCGGTCGAGTTGCGATTCCGGCAGTGGGTAAGTGCCGTGGTGCTCCACCGGATTCTGCGTGGCGATCACCAGGAATGGCTGCGGCAGCGTCAGCGTGCGTCCGTCTACGGTCACTTGCGCTTCGTTCATTGCTTCCAGCAGCGCCGATTGCGTTCGCGGAGTAGTGCGGTTGATTTCGTCGGCCAGCACCACGTTGGCGAAGATCGGCCCCTGGCGAAACTCAAATTCCCGGGTTTCTGGATTGTAAACGCTCACGCCCAGCACATCGCTGGGCAGCAGGTCCGAAGTGAACTGGATGCGCTGAAACGTACATTGAAACGATTTCGCCAGCGCGTGAGCTAAAGTTGTCTTCCCGGTGCCCGGCACGTCCTCGATCAGCAGGTGGCCGCGTGCCAACAGCGTCACCAGCGCAAGCTGGATCACGTCTTCCTTCCCGTAGATCGCGCGGGCGATGGATCGCTGCAGTTGTGTGACCACGTGAGAGGTGGCGGTCGTCATCGGCATCGGTTGAAAACCCCAGGTGTTCCTGCTTAAATAGATGAACGTTGTTGCTCCCGCGTTTCGCTGGTGGCAACGATGTTTCCCTGCAAAGGGCCACCCGTTCTTGGACGGGCGATTAGCTCAGCGGTTAGAGCGCTCGCCTCACACGCGAGAGGTCAAAGGTTCAAATCCTTTATCGCCCACCACTTTTCTTATTCTCTCACCACTTTCGCCGTTGGCGACAATTTGCTCTCTCCAAGGTGTGCTTAAAAACGTATTTGTTCAATGGAATAACGCTGTCTGTGCTTGCGCCAGTCAGAGAGTCACCGCTTGAAAACCTGGGATTGCCGCGCCTCCCATAAATATGGGAGAATGCTGCAAATGAAGACTACCCTCGAGATCCCCGACAAAATCTTCCGGCAGGCCAAGTCCAAAGCCGCCGAGCAGGGCATTCCCCTGCGCCAATTCGTCACCGAAGCCGTCGAACAAAAATTGCGCGAAACCAAGCCGTCCGATGAAAAACCCTGGATGAAGCACATTGGCAAACTGAAAGACCTCCACGAAGAAACCAAACGCATAGACAAATTCATCGAAGAGGCATTTGAGACCATCGACGAAGATATGTGGAAGTAAGTTTCTCTGCTCATGATCGTGGATACGAATGCTCTTTCGGCGATCGCCGATGATCGCGACCGGATCACGGAGGTTCTCGCTGCAGCCACCGGCATCGCCGTCCCCGTAATTGCGATTGGAGAATATCGCTCTGGGATTGCGCGATCCCGCAATTTCTTGCGGTATCAACGGTGGCTGGAAGAATTCATCGTTGCCTCTAGAGTCTTAAACATCGATGAGTCTACAACTCACACCTACGCAGACATCGCACTGGAACTCCAACAAATCGGTAAACCCATTCCGACAAATGACATTTGGATCGCGGCTCTGTGCAGACAACACTGCCTGCCTTTGCTAAGCAGAGATCACCATTTTGATCGCGTAGCTAGGATCCAGCGAATCGAGTGGTGAGGCTCACACCACTCCCCCTAGTTGCTTCTCCAATTCTTGTATATCCTAGCTAGGCCTTCACTTTTCGCTCCAGAAGTTTCTAATAGGAAAAATTTCGTGACCACTTTCTTTCGAACCGTTGAGTTTTTAAGTTTGAGCCTCTGGCTGGGCGCCGACGTCTTTCTCAGTTTCGTCGTCGCCCCCGGTGCGTTTGCGATCCTTGGCAACCGCGATGCCGCCGGCTTGATGGTGGGCTACTCGCTCGCGCGCCTGCATTTCGCTGGAATTTTTCTGGGACTCATTTTCCTGCTCGTCCGCCTGGCGCGCACCCATGATTTCGGCAGTTTTACGAACGCGGCCGCGTTGTGCATCGTGCTCATGGTGTTGCTCACCGCCACATCACAATTCACGGTCAGCACCCGGATGGAAGCTCTGAAAAAAGAGATGGTCTCCGTGCAGAACACGCCGGAAACCGACCCGCGCCGTCTGGAATTCAATCGCTTGCATCACCGTTCCGTAGCCTTCGAAAGTGCAGTCCTGCTCCTCGGCCTCGGCGCAATGTTTTTCCTCGTCCGCGAGACAACTGCACGCTGACGACGCAGGCATTAATCCGCGTCTACCCGCCCGTTACTGCATCGGTTCGTTCCTATTCTTGCTTCGGAAAATTTTATGTGCCGGCGGGATAACCCAGGCGGATCGCTCCCCAGTGACGGCGATTTACAAACAAGGGCACGGAAAGGTCGTGCAGAATTTCGCCGGTGTCGCGCCGGTAAGTTTGCAGCAATAGCTTGCGATCATGCGAGGCGCTGCGCAGTCCCACCCGGTCGTTGAAGATCCGCTTGCTGCGGCTCTGCGCCAGATCAATTTGAAGATTTCCCGTTGGTTCATGGCTGTACCGCAGATTATGCGTCGGGCAATAGCCTTCCACATTCACCGCGATAGCGTAGGAGACCTGTCCGTGGCGCGACAAAAACTCCTCAAGGAGGGGACGGACAGCGCGATCCGTGAACGAGTCATATTCCGTACGATATTTTTTCGGATTTGTGCCGGGAATTTCCTGGTACCGGTTGGCGAATAGCGCCCCTTCGCGTAACTCCTGCCGCAGCAGCGCGCTTTCCAGCACCGCGGAAACTTGCGCGCTCAGCTCTAGCGCGCCTTGATAAAGCGTTTCGTGCACGCAGGGCACTCCCGCCAGGATCATTTTTTCAAACGACTCTTCGCTCCTGGCATCAATCTCGCTGGCGACGCTTTTTAACTCTTCGCCAAGCTTGGTGGTTTCCGCGGAGCTCTGCCCGGCATTTTTCGCAATCAATTCCGCGGACATCGCGCTTGAATTTGCATTCGCGCGAATGTTTCCGATGCGCTGGTGCATGGCGATCGCCGCCTCCAGAACCGAGTTCAATTCGTCTCCCACTTGTTGCACCGATGCCGCGGAGCGTTGCACCTCCGCGCCCATGGTCCCAATGGATTTGGAGGAGCGCTCCGCCTCTCCCCGCACATTGGTAACGGTTGCCGCGATTTTGCGCGCTGCCTCGCTGCTGGAACTTGCCAACTGCCGAACCTCGGACGCCACCACCGCGAACCCCTTGCCGACTTCCCCGCCCGCGCCGCTTCGATCGAGGCGTTCAGCGCCAGCAGCCGCGTCTGGGGGGCAATCTGCCCGATTGCCGTCGCGGCGGCCTCGATCGCTTGAATCGCGGAATTCAGCGCGCGAATCGTCGTTTGTGCCTGTTCCGCTTGCTGCGCGGCGCCTGCCATTTGCTGAGCAATACTTCCCAGCGATTTTTGGCCGCGGATCGCGTCTTCGCGGAGTTCATTCGCCTTGCTTTCCGCCTCTTGCGCTTCTCGCAAGGTAAGTTGCGCTGCATCGCGAATCTCGCTCGCCTGTTGCGCCACCTGGCTGGCCTCTTCGGCAATCGTTCCGGAAGTGCCGGCCAGCCGGTTCATCGCGTGACTGCAGCTCGCGATTGTAATCGCGGATTGCTGTGCCGAATCGCGCAATGCTTCCGAAGCGGTTCCCATTTCGGGAGTCGCGACCGGCAACGCTGATTCAGTAGTGGTGGCCACGCTCGACTTGCCTCCTTTTTTCTGGAAACGCAGCGGTTCCCGAAAGGAGCAGCACTTCGCTTGCCGTAAATTATTCCTTGGATTAGAAAGCTTTTAGAACGGGGCGCTGAACCGCTCGAATAACGTTCCCTCGCGCTATGTTTTTTGGGACGTAGATCTATCTGTGCTTGCGGCCAGGCTTTTCGGACTTAGCATGCATTTTCTTTTTAGGAATCGGTTTGGGACGAATCTTATTCGTCACTTTATATCCGGCGCGTTCAAACGCGCGCCACATATACCAGCTGGCCACCGAACGATATGGTCGCCAGCGTTCTCCAAAATCCAGCAATTCCTTCGGCTTCGGCATGTGCTTTTTGCCGTACGCCACCGACCAGCCTTTTTTCACTCCCAGGTCGTGAATGGGCAGCACGTCCGGCCGCCCCAGCCGGAAAATCAAAAACATTTCCACGGTCCATGCGCCGATCCCACGCACAGAGATCAGTCGCTCGACCAACTCTTCATCGGAAAGCTTCAGCGCCTCATCATGGGTTGGCACGATTCCCGCCAGCGCTTTTTTCGCCAGATCCTTCATCGCCAGAACTTTCGCGCCGGAAAGCCCGGCCTTGCGCAGTTTCGGTCCGGGAATCTTCAACATTTTTTCCGGTGAAGGGGCCCGCCCGTTTTCGCCCAGCGCCTTGATCCTCCCGAAAATTGTTGCCGCCGCTTTGCCGGAAATGGATTGATAGGCGATGGCCTCCAGCAGCACTTCGTAGGGGGATTGTCCCGCCTCCGCGTCAATTGCGAATGCGGCCATCTCAGGAATCAGCGCGCGCAGCACGTCATCGCGCTCCGCTAGATGCGCCAAAGCAGTCTGAAGATCAAACGCCAATTTCATTTGTGGATTTTGTATCCGCATATCCGGCGCAAAACCATAGCACGTTCCATCTGCCTTGGTAAGCTACCAACGCCATTCCGGGTGTCCGTCGCGGCGTGTGATAGAATTTGTAGTTTATGCAAACAGGAATTATTGGACTACCACAGGTTGGAAAAACTACGCTGTTCCGCATCCTCACGAAAGCCAACGTGGACGCCAAGGGCAGCCAGACCGCTCACGTCGGCGTCGCCAAGGTGCCGGAGTCGCGCCTAGTGGAACTCGCCAAGCTCTACAACCCAAAAAAAATCACCTACGCCACGGTGCAATATGTGGATCTTCCCGGCGTTCAGAAAGAGCGCATGCGCGAGAGCCTGGCGACTCTTCGCGATGTCGACGCCATCGCCCACGTGATCCGCGTCTTCGACGATCCGAGCGTCCCTCACTCCGAAGGCAGCATTGATCCCCTTCGCGACGCCACCAATCTGGACCTCGAACTCATCCTTTCGGACCATGACCAGGTATCCAAGCGTCTGGAACGCGTCGAAAAAGACCTCAAGAAGAAAAAAGACCCACTCCTCGAGCTCGAGAAAAATGTCCTTGAAAAGTGCAAAGCGCATCTGGAAGCTGAAAAACCGCTGCGGGAGCTGGAACTTACGACCGAAGAGCGCAAACCCATCGGCGGTTTTCTATTTCTTTCGCAACGCCCCATGCTCTACGTCCTGAACCTTGGTGACGACGAAGCCGCCGAGCTCGACAAGGCCGTAGAAAAACATAAGCTGGGCGCTCTACGCGGCCGCCCCAACACCGCGGTCGTCGCCGTATGCGGACGCCTTGAAGCCGAACTCTCCGAAATGGAAGAAAAAGAAGCTGCCGAACTGCTCGCTTCCTACGGCCTGAACGAACCCGGCCTGAATCGCCTCATTCGCGCCACCTACGATTTGATGGGCCTCATTCAGTATTTCACTGCGGGAGAGCCGGAAGTTCGCGCCTGGACCATTCGCAAGGGCTATAACGCCGTGAAAGCCGCCGGCGAAATTCACAGCGACATCGAAAAAGGTTTCATCCGCGCGGAAGTGGTCAGCTGCAAAGACCTGCTCGCGGCCGGCAGCATCGCCGCCGCAAAAGAAAAGGCTCAGGTTCGCCTCGAAGGGAAAGAGTACATTGTCCAGGAAGGCGATGTTATTCTCTTCCGCCACAGCGGTTGAGACAGTTCTCAGTCTTTAGTTCTAAGTTCTAAGTTTCGGAAGCCTAGACGAGTCGCCGTGTCCCCGAGCCGCGCCGGCCGGGCCCGCGTGCCATTTTTTTCGGCTTATGGCTTAAAGCTTATGGCTTGAAACTTAAGCTTCAGGACCAACGACTAACAGCTTCCCCATGACCCACGATCTTCCAACCCGCATCGCCCTCGCCGCAGTCCTCGGCCTGATCGCCGCCGCTGGCAACCTGCTGGGCGGCTATTTCGTGGTCTATCGCGAATGGCCGCGCCGCTACCTGCAATATTTTCTCGCCCTTGGCGCGGGCTATATGCTCTCTGTCGCATTCGTCGAAGTGATCCCGGAGTCTGTCCGCCTCGGCGGAGCGAATGCTCTGCTCTACGTCCTGGCCGGTTTTTTCCTCGTGCATCTTTTCGAACACACCATCGCCCCGCATTTTCATTTCGGCGAGGAAACGCACACCGAGGAAATGCACGGCCACGCGCACCGTACGATTATGCTCGGTCTTGCGATCCACACCTTTTTCGACGGCGTGGCCATCGCCGCAGGCTTCCTCATCTCCACCTGGCTGGGTGTACTCATCTTCGTCGCAGTGTTTTTGCATAAGTTGCCGGAAGGTTTCACCGTCGCCTCCGTCGTGATGGCCAGCGGCCGCAGCAAGCGCAAAGCCGTCCGCGCCGCCGGCCTGCTCGGTGCCGCCACGCTCGCCGGTGTACTCCTCACCAGTCAACTTCAGGCCCAACTGAAATACGCCTTGCCGCTATCGGGCGGTGTCACACTCTATGTGGCGGCCACCGATCTGCTTCCCGAGGTTAATAAGGAGCCGCACTGGCGCATGGCCCTCCTTGTCTTCGTCGGCGTGGCTACTATGCTGATTCTCAAGCTGTTATACAACCTCTAAGCCCCGCCGACCCGTTCCGGTACTCACGCAACCGCACCCTGCCTCAAACTGCAACTTTTTGAGAACACAAGTGTTTGGTAAAGTGTGGCGGCCATGGTCAGAACTGACGTCCAACTCATGTTGGATGTGAAAGCTGGCGACGGGACCTCCTTCGAGCTCCTGCTCCAGCGCTATCGCACGCCGCTGGTCAACTTCCTGTATCGCATGGTGCGCAACCGCGAACAGGCGGAAGACCTCGCGCAAGAGGTTTTTCTGCGAGTGTACCGTGCACGGGAAGATTATGTTCCCAGCGCGAAGTTCACCACCTGGCTGTTCCGCATTGCCACTAACCTCGCCTTGAACTCCGTGCGGGACACACGGTACCAGAAGCTGGAAGTCTCGATCGACGCGCCGTTAACTGCGGATTCCGAGGACGGAGACGAGAGGACGCTGGATGTTCCGGAGAAGCACCCGAATATCGAGCAGCATCTCGTCGAAGACGCACGGCGGAAAATGATCCGCCATGCCATCGACAAGTTGCCGGAAAAGCAGCGAGCCGCCGTGCTGCTGCACAAGTATGAAGAACTGGACTATGCCGAGATCGCCAAGATTCTCAGCTGTTCGGAGAGCGCTCTGAAGTCGCTCCTCTTCCGGGCATATGAGGCGCTGCGAGTGGAACTAGCCCCGCTTGTGGCACAGCACGTAAGGCACTGAGGGCAGGGAAGGGCAGGAAGTTATGAGTTGTGAACGCATGGAAAATCGAATCCTCGGATTCGTTGATGGACGGCTGAAGGAAAGCGAACGCGTGGAGATGGAAAAGCATATCTCCACTTGTTCGCCGTGCCGGCTGCGCGTGGAGGAATTCCGCGCTGTGACTGGTCTGCTGGACGAGCTTCCGGTGCTCGAACCGTCGCCCGAATTCGATACCCGCGTGCACGCGCTGGTGGCCGCCGAGCCGGAACCGAAAGCCAGTTGGTGGGAATGGCTGCGCGTTCCTCCTCGAGTGGCCCTGGTTGCGTCGTTGTTGCTGGTGATGGCGGTGTATCTGGGCTATCGTTCCTCGCCCGTGCAGCCCTTGGCGGCCAACGACGACCAGGCCATGTTGCAGGATTTGTCGGTGCTTGAGGATCACGACGTTCTGCAGAATTTCGAGCCGCTGAAGGAGTTGCCGGCGCCGGCGCAAGCTGACGACGCCAGCGACGTGCAGCCTCCGCAGCAGATGTAGCGTTGAGCTGTCATTTCGAGCCAAGCGAGAAATCTGCTTTTGCTCGGCATCGAAGCGGGAGAAAAGCAAGACCGGGAGAGAAGAGAACTACAGAGCGAATTTATGCGTTGGATGAAACTCCAATTCGGGTTACAGCTTCTGGCAGCGGGGGCCATCCTCGCCCTGCCTGGCCTCGCTGCTGCCCAGAATCCGCATCCAGACCGTCCTCCACAACACCCGCAGCAGACTCACCCGAAGCAGCAGCCTCCGGCCAACCCGAATCATCCGCCGGCGAATAACTATTCGTCAGCGCATCCGAATCAGAATCCGCATCCCAACCAGAATTACAACAATGGCGGGAACCATCCGAACGGCGCGCGCAATGGCACTGACGCTGGTTACAATCCAACGCCGCGCCGCGAATTGGGCATCGGCGCTGCGCGTCCCTGGGTTGACCAGATGCGCGACCTCTCTCCACAACAGCGCGATCGCGTGCTGCAGGGCAGCAAAGCGTTTCAGAATCTTTCTCCCGACAAGCAGGCCAAAATCCGCCAGCAGTTTAATCAGTGGGATCGCATGAGCCCAACGCAGCAGTCCGACTTGCGTCAGAAAGAACAGATCTGGAGAAATCTTACGCCCGGCCAGCAACAGCACCTAAAGAACGATGTTCTGCCCAAGTGGCGCGAGATTCCCTGGGATCGCCAGCAAGTGATCAAGCAGAAGCTTAGCGTGCTGCAGCACATGCCGGAATCCGCTCGCAACGATCGCCTGAACGATCCGAAGTTCACCCGCGGCATGAGCGACGACGAGAAATCAATGTTGCAGGACCTGAGCCACACCCATGTCGGCGCTCCCGACTCCCCAACCGAGTAACCCTGTAGCGGCCACTTTCCGAAGTGGGCGCCTTTTGCCAACGCATGAATGCGCCAATTCATCCCAGATCCATGCGTTGGCCTTCGCCTCCAACCAGTTCACTTCCCCGATCGCTGCTGCAGACCTTTCCCCAGCAACGCGAATTGCTGCGGTTCCTGATACTTCGCAATTTCCCGTTCGCTTTTCGTTTCCAGCACCTCGCGGCCTTGCTCCGCATCCGGTGTCCACAGTTGCGAGAGAAAGCAATGCCCCTCGTAGCAGTGGAACACCACCTGTCCCGATTTGCCTCCAGAACGAACCACGCGGTTCGATTGCTGCATCGCGACAATGTCTCCGCCCGCGTTGCGCAAGAGCACCTCGTTGCCTTCTGACCAGACCACATATTCCCCCGCCGGCATTGCCTTGTTCGCCGCTTCAAACTCAAACGGCACCTGCACCTTAACCTTCAGTCCCTGCGCCGGTGCTGAAATAACTCCCAGAGAAAAGCAAAGCGTTGCGGCTGCCAATTTCCAGTTCATATCGTTTCTCCTTTGTTTCGGGTCTGCCAAACCTTCCGGCAGATCGCGGTAACTGGCTCGCAGTTTCTGCGTCTAATGGAAGCAGGACAATGGTCGCGCTGGGGCCTGCAAGGGAAACAATTCTGGCCAGCTATATCGCTGAAAAATAAGGAATATGAGCCACAATCTGACTTCTCAAACGTCCTACTTGCACTGCCCTCAGGTGTATACTCCCCTTGCTGATTGCGGGAACCATGCCTGAACTTGCCTCAATTCGGAAGGTCATACGCTTCGGTCTCTATGAGATCGATCTGGTCTCCCAGGAACTCCGTAAGTCCGGCGTTAAGATCAAGATCCAGGAACAACCGTTTCAGATTCTGGCCCTGCTTCTGGAGCGGCCCGGCGAGATCGTGACTCGTGAAGAGATCCAAAAGCGTCTCTGGACTGGCGATACCTTTGTTGACTTCGATTTGGGACTCAATAGCGCCGTCAAGAAACTCCGCCAAGTCCTTGGCGATGAATCCGATAACCCCCGATTTGTGGAAACTCTTTACCGGCGAGGCTACCGTTTTCTTGCACCCGTCCAAGGTTTGGATTTACAGCCCACGCTCGTTAACCCTAAACCTTCGCATACCAATGGAGAGGAAACTCGCGGGCAGCTTGCGAGCTTAGATATCAGTGCGTTCCCGACCGAGTCTGAGGTGCATGGCACCCTAGCTAATCTTCCAAAGAAGCATCTGCTCTATTATTTTCTCCCCCTGATCCTGGCCGCCGGCCTTCTTGCCGGCTACGCGCTCAGGCCACCTTCGCCGCCTAGAGTCACCGGCTACCGCCAGATCACTCACGACCGACTGCAAAAGTACGTTCTCGCGACGGATGGCGACCGTCTGTATGTCGAGGAAAACGATTCTGGGCATTTTGCCGTCGCAGAGGTCTCTGCCTCCGGTGGCGAAACTTCGTTTATTGCGTCGCCCTTCACCAACCTCCTGCTGGGCGGCATCACGCCGGATGGTTCCGCCTTGTTGGTCGGCGAATCTCACAACAAGATGAAGCAAGCCTCGCTCTGGTCTTTGCCCCTGCCAGCGGGCGGGCCGCGTCGCGTGGGCGAAATTCTCGCGGAGTCCGTGGCGCCTTCCCCGGACGGGAAATCTCTTATATTCGCCAGTGCGAATTCGCTCTATGCGGCTGCCGCTGACGGAAGCCAAGTCCGGCAGCTATTCTCCGTCAACGGTATCCCCTCGGGTCTGGCGCTCGCACCGAACGGCAAGAAATTCTGTTTTGCCTTAAGCGATATTCGAACGGCCACCAGCGCGCTCTGGGAAGCCGATGCGGACGGGAGCCACCTGCATTCTGTCTTTCCCACGACGCAGGCGGCTCCGCACGATTCCGCTCCGCAGTGGACGCCCGACGGCCGATATCTCCTTTTTCAGAGATACCGCGATGGTCACATCAATGTCTGGGGTTTGCCGCTGCGAACCCGCTGGTTCGGTCGCCAGCCTGAAGCCATCCAATTGACCAATGGTCCCTTGGATTTTGGCTTTCCCTTGCCGAGCCGCGACGGCAAGAAAATCTTTGTTGTCGGTTCCCATCTGCGTTCGGAAATGATCCGATATGACGGTCAGTCGGCATTCCAGGGGTATTTCGGTGGCGCCTCCATCACCGACCTCGCGTTTTCCGCCGATGGAAATTGGGTCACCTATGTCACCGTGCCCGACAAAGCCCTCTGGCGCAGCCGGGTGGACGGCAGCGAACGGTTGCAACTCACCGACCCCGGTAAAATCTGGGCCGGCCTGCCTCGCTGGTCACCCGATGGGAAGCAACTTGCATTCATGGGCCGCACAGTTTCTTCGAACTGGCGCGTCTACCTGATCTCCGCAAACGGAGGAAACTACGAAGATCTGGTGCCAACGGCCAGCGCCGGACTGGACCCCAATTGGACTCCGGACGGAAAATCCATCGTTTTGTCGCTGGGTATCGTGGGGCCCACCGGGCAGGGAATCTCCATCGTGGATTTGGCAACCCGGAAAGTTGCGGATCTTCCTGGTGCAGCGAATCTTTTTTCTCCACGAGTTTCACCGGACGGCAAAACCATTGTGGGGATCACCACGGATTCGGAAAGCCTGATGCTCTTCGACGTGGCCAAGCAGCGCTGGACCGAAACAGTTCACATGCCTGTCGGCTATCCCGCATGGTCGCACGACGGCCAGGCTCTGTATTTCGGATCGGTCCTTTCCGGAGATCCCGCCTATTACCGCATGCGCGTGTCCGACCACAAAGTGGAGCGGCTCGTGAGTCTGGCCGGTATTCGCCGCTATTGGGGCGAACTGGGGGAATGGATCGGTCTTGCTCCGGATGATTCCTTATTGCTTTCCCGTGATGCCAGCGATCAGGAAGTCTACGCCATCGACTGGTTGCCGAACTAAGGCCACGGCACCCGTAACCCGGTGACCTGCTTCCTTACTTCCCCTCAAGCAGCGTCACTTGATAAGGCGCGGCTTTGAAACGGTGCTCACGCACTTTGCGATACGCTTCGCCGTCGTACCAGGCTTTTGCCGCCGCCCGGTCTGGAAATTCCAGAATCACCGTGCCCTGGTTCGGTTCTCCTTCCAGTTCTTCATGCGCGCCATAGAGCGCAAGAACCTTCGCGGAGTGTCCCGCTAACGTAGCCGGAACCTCTTTCGCATAAATCGCAAACTCTATCTCATCCACCATTTCCCCGCGAATGAAAACCATATATGCGCTCATTATTTCTCTCCTGTCTGGTGTGGAATGTCTTTCCAAGCCGCAGCGCGGCCGCCCACTTATCAGCTTCGATCTGATGGGTGGAGCGGCCGCGTAAAAGCATACGCCCGGACTCGGATCGCGTTGGAAACAAAAAGCCTCCTTATGCGTTGGTGCCGCCATCCACGGTCAAGTTTGCTCCGGTGATGTAGGACGCCGCCGGGCTGGCCACGAACGCAACCAACGCCGCCACCTCGTCCACTGTTCCATAGCGGCCGAGCGCGGTGCCGGCTATTTGCGGAGTCGCCCAATCGCCGGCCGCCGGATTTAAGTCCGTATCGATCGGCCCCGGCTGGATATTGTTGACCGTGATGCCTCGGCTCCCCACCTCGCGCGACAATCCCTGTGTGAACATCTTCACGGCGCCCTTCGTTGCCGAATAGGGCACCAGGCCGGGCGTCATCATTCGCTCGCCCACGCAGGAGCCGATCATGATGATGCGGCCGCCGTTCTTCATGTGCTTCAGTCCCGCCTGTGTGGCCACAAATGTGCCGCGCACATTGATGTCAATCACGCGGTCCAGTTCTTCTAGTGTGGCCTCCGCGAAACTCTTCGGAATTGCCGTCCCGGCGTTATTCACCAGCACGTCCAGCCGTCCAAACGTCGCGACGGTCTTCTCCACCGCAGCTTGAACCGCCTTGGCATCGGCGGCGTCCGCCTGAATCGCGATCGCCTTTCGGCCCGTCGCTTCGATCGCCTTTACCACCGCCGTGGCCGCGTCTGCGCCCTTCGTGTACGTGATGGCTACATCGGCGCCATCCGCCGCCAGTCGCTTTGCGATTGCGGCTCCAATGCCGCGCGAACCGCCGGTCACCAGCGCTGCTCGCTTGCTTCCATTTCCCGTGGACATGATATTGCTCCTTGGTTGATCAGTTGGCTTGTTTTTCGAAAGTGCCCGCGACCTAGTCCACCCGCGCATCAAGTGTGGTTAATGAACTCCGTCTACTTTGCGCCAGGCACCATCATTTTCTATGTCATCCATTTGGATGGAATTGCGGAATTTTTGGTACGAGCCTGCTCAATTATTTTGTAAAAGTCGCCGGGCACACCTGACGGCCGCCCCGCACTATTTGTAATTTCATCGCCTTCGCCCTTCTGCCCCCACGATTTCGGGGCGCTTGCGCAGCCGGTCAGAATCCGCAGGATGCAATTTCCCTTGATGATATCCGATGAGTGCTGTATACTCATAGTTATCATAGCGCCAGGCCTTTAGCCGGTTTGGCGGTGCGCTCTTTGAAAAATTACAGCAGGTTGTGGCCGATTCGGCACGTTACGGTGCTTTCTGCGTGTCTTTTGCGCATACCACTAACAAGTCCTTTGAATGCCACACTTGAAAATCAGTGATCCCGTAAGCCCCTGTATTTGCCTCACCTACAAGAAAACGCGTTTTTCACGTTGCGTTCCAAAATGGAACCGTGCCCCTCCTCTCCTCTCGTTGACAATCCCCTCCTTCTCGCGTCATCGTGACGCAGTACACCTTTGCTCATCCAATCTTCCCGGAGACTTCCATTCCCCAGCTTTCTCCACGCTTTCGCGCCCTGAAGCATCGCAACTTCCAGCTTTTCATCATTGGACAGCTCATCTCCCTGATCGGCACCTGGATGCAGACCACCGCGCAGCAGTGGCTCGTCTACCGTTTGACCGGCTCAGTTGCCGTTCTCGGGATATTTGGATTTGCGAGTCAGATTCCCATGTTGATGTTTGCTTGGATGGGCGGCTACGTCGGCGACCGTTACAATCGGCACCGCGGCGTGATTGTCACACAAACGTGCTCGATGGTGCTGGCTTTCGTTCTGGCTGGCCTTACGTTGACGCACCTGATTCGCGAATGGCATTTGATTCTGATCGCATTTCTCGTTGGTATCGTTAATGCGTTTGACGTGCCCATTCGTCAGGCGTTTTTTGTGCAGATGGTGGGCAGGCAAGATTTGCCGAACGCGATTGCCCTGAATTCCTCAATTTTCAACGGTGCGCGCGTAGTCGGCCCGGCAATCGCCGGTATTGTCATCATCCGGGTTCACGAAGGTGGCTGCTTCCTGATCAATGGCATCAGTTACATAGCAGTGCTGATCGCGCTGCTGATGATGCGCATCGAACCGTTCACACGAAAGCCGTCGGCCGAATCACCGCTGCGTAGTTTCGTGCAGGGATTCAAATTTGCAATGCGCGACCTGCCGATCCGTTCAGCTTTGTTCATGCTCTGCCTGCTGAGCTTCTTTGGTTTGCAATATTCCGTGTTTCTGCCGATTTATGCCGGAGACATTTTGCACGGCAACGCGAGAACCTTCAGTTGGCTGTTGAGTGCCGCGGGAATTGGCGCAGTCCTCGGAGCGCTGCAATTCGCGGCGCGCACGCACTACAGGGGCCTGTCCCGATGGATTGCTGCCACTTGCACCGTGTGCGCCGTAGGGCTGATCGTGATGTCCCAGGCAACTGTTTTTTGGTTGTGCGTGCTTTTGCTCTTTGCCGTTGGATTTGCCGCCACCTCGCAGATGGCCGCTACGAATACAATCATTCAGGAGCGCGTACCCGACGAACTGCGCAGCCGCCTGATGGCCGTTTACGCCACCATGTTCATGGGCGTGCAGCCTTTGGGCGCATTGCTTGCCGGTGCAGTGGGGAAGCGCATCGGGACGCCGGATACGGTGCTGCTTTTCGGCTTGGTAGTGCTGGCGGGCTGCCTCGTTTTCATTTGGTGGGTCGTTACCCGCGTGGCGCGCACACCAGTCGGAGTATCCGCGAGCGGGTAGGATTCCAAAAGTCCCTGTTTTAGGAAGGATTCAGACGGTAGAGGAAAGCCGGTTCTTCCTCGACGGTGGCCGGCTTGGTTTGATTCACCGCTGCGAGGATTGCGTCCACTTTCGCGCGTGTTGGCGCAAGCGAGCACACCGGATCAGTCGCCGCCGCGTCGCCGGTCAAAAGAAATGCCTGGCAGCGGCATCCGCCAAAATCCAGATGGCGTCGATCACAGGATTTACAGGGCTCCTGCATCCACGCTTCGCCGCGGAATTTGCAGAATGCCGCAGAATTCTCCCAGATCTCGCGCAATGATTTTTCGTTTACATTGTCGAACTGCAGCCCGGGAATCACATTCGCGGCGTGGCAGGGAAGCACGCGGCCATCCGGAGCAACCAGCATCAACTTGCGTCCCCATCCGCCAACGCAGGGCTTCGGATATTTTGCGTAATAATCGGGAACCACGAAAACCACGCGCGTTTTGCCTTTTAATCTTTCTTCAGCCTGTTTCAGCGTTTCCACGCAGGAATCGAGTTGCTGGCGCGTGGGCATCAGCGCATCCCGATTCGCCAGCCCCCAGCCGTAATATTGCACGCTGGCAAATTCCACGCTGCCGGGCTGGTGCTCTTCCACGATCGCCAGCATCTCTTCGAGTTCATGAATGTTCTGGCGGTGGATTACGAAATTTAACGTCAGCCCGATGCGATGTTTTTTCAGCCACTGCAGCACGCGAAGCTTCTGCGGGTGCGAGGTGGTGTTGGAAATTTCCCGCGCCGTTTGTTCCGTGGCTCCCTGAAAACTCAATTGGAAATGGTCAAGGCCCGCTTCCACCAACGCGGCAAGCTTTGCTTCGTCAAGCGGCAGCCCGCTGCTGATCAGGCTCGCGTAGAGACCGCTTTGGCGCGCGGATCTGACAAGTTCTACGATGTCCGGGCGCGCCAGCGGTTCACCACCGGTAAAGTCCACCTGCAGAATTCCGAGATTCTTGGCTTCGACAAAGATGCGTGTCCATGTGCCGGTGGGAAGTTCCCGTTCGCGTTTCGTCAGCTCCATTGGATTCGAGCAATAGACACAATGCAGCGGACACCGGTGAGTGAGTTCGGCGACGAGAGCCAGCGGTGTGGGTGCGGTGTTTGTCATGAAATGTTTGTAGCTCAGGCCTTCAGGCCTGAGGGTTTTCATTACCACTTTACGACATTGCGCGGGTTCTGGAAGGCCTCACCCCTGAAGGGGTGAGGTACAGCTAAAAATCGAGGGCGCGTTCGTCGTGGAGCAGCGCAAGGTAGCCCAGCAGGTCATCGGTAATGCGCTGCGGTTCCGCTTTGGAGTACAGCGCGTGAAGCTTCTCCGCGATCTGATTGACGGTGTGCTTGCCATCGCAAAGTTGCACGATTTCCAGACTGGGACCAATCAGTCGCAATGCGCGCTCCGGCATTAACAGCATCCGCGGCTGCTCCGTTTTTTCATTCAGGCGTACGCCGGGCGCCAAACGCGGCGTTGCTGTCAGTTCAGGCCTCATTGCGTACCCTCGTTTTTTCAACATCAGCTCGGGAATGATCGCCACCACATCTCAACTCTTTGCTCTGCGGGTTCTTTGCGACATGGATGCCCGATTTATGTTTCCGCAGGCAAAAGCAGCAGGTTTCCCGGACGCGACGGGACGGCATCGTTTCATGGCCTGCAGAACTGGAATTCGGCCGCTTCTTGTTCCAGCACTCTCGGCACATGCTGTGGCGATATCCGTCGTTCATCGAAAACCTCAGGTTTCCTTCGCGGGCTGGAACGCGCCGGGGGGCGGCCAGCCGGGATTCACGTATGAAAAATAAAGCGCATCGAGTTGCGCCCACAGAATATCGCATTTGGCCCGCAATGCGGCGTGAGCCAACTCCTGCTGATCGCGGGTTTGCGCATGTTTTACGCAATAGGAAAGCGCGAATTCCGCATCTTCCGGAGCCTGCGTCAGCCGGGCTTTGAAATATTCCAGGCCAGGCACAAGCCACGGATAGTGTTCCCGCATGCGGTCCATGCGCAAAGCGATGAGATTGCGGCTGAATAGTTCCGTCAGCGAAGAGGCAACAGCTTCAAGATGTGAGGTGCGCGAAACCAGCAAAACGTACGCCTGAACGGCGTAACGGGTCGCGGGCAGAATGCCTTCACCGTTGATTGCCTGTTCGCGCGGCAAACCTGTGGCTTCGACCAGCTTCAACCATTTCTCAATGCCGCCGGGGTGTTTGCCATCGCCATCGTGATCCAGGATGCGTTTACGCCAGGCGATGCGGAATGCAGGGTCTTTGCTGCGCGCCAGAATCACCGCGTCTTTGATGGGAATGTGCGACTGGTAGTAGTAGCGATTCAGCGCCCAGGCCTGCAACTGGCCCCGGGTCAACTTTCCTTCGTGCATCAACACGTGGAAGGGATGTTTGTGGTGGTAGCGTTCTTCGCCGATGGCGTGAAAGCCGGCGATGAATTCTTTTTCGCTGAGAGGTTTTTCGCTGGCGCCGCTTTTCATAAGCAGATATCTAAGCCATCGTAGGCGATTTCAAAGCCCGCTTCCAGTACCGCGGCGTGCTCCGCGGAATGCTCGTCGAGAATCGGATTTGTGTTGTTGATATGCAGCAGAATTTTGCGTCCCTTCACGCCGGCAGGGAATTGCGCCAGGAGTCCGTCGGCGCCAGAGAGCGGAAGGTGGCCGATCTCTCTCGCGGTTTTCTTTGTGCGGCCGGTGCGCTGCAGCTCATCGTTGGACCAGAAGGTACCGTCAAGCAAAACTAGGTCCGCGCTGGCTGCGGATTTCTGCCACTCGGCGGAGAGACCCGAGAGCGAAGGAGCGACGAATATTTTCTTGTCGGCGCACTCGAACAGAAAGCCAAGAGTGGCATCGTCGGGAGAGGCGGAGCGTCGGAATTCCTCGCTCACGTAATCGGGGAACTCGCCGCTAAGCGGAATCGTGTTGCAGACAAATGTGGGAGACTCACCCGGACTCTCCGAAAGATGGCAGCCGAGACGTCCTTTGCTGGAAAGCACTTGCCACTGTACGGGTGGATCGGAGCGGTCCAGCACTTTGAAAATGCGATTTTCAGAGCGCAAGGCGCGCTGCACACCGGCGCTCGCAAATACAAAAAAACTCTGGAATTCACGCAAGTGCAGCAAGCCCATCACCGCATCCACATCAGCGGAAGGCAGAAACACCCCGCCGATAGGAGTGTGCCCGGGCTTACCGGGCTGAGGCGAAAGTTCGGGAGCGGAAAGAATCTGCGCGCGCAGATCCGGTGAAGCACCGATCAGAAACCACACGCGATCGTCCGGCGAAAAAGCGATCTGCGTTTGCGAGCGCGGCCGCGCCCGCAATGTGCCAGCGCGCAATCCAGCGCAGTTGTGGCACGCGCAATTCCATTGCGGAAAGCCACCGCCCGCTGCGGAGCCGAGGATTATTATTTTCACGAAGAGATGCTCCAGGGCGAAGGGAACTAGTGTAGCAGGGGCTGGAGGATCAAAACCTACTTCAGACACAAAACCGCCCGCCTGACCCTTCGCGTTGCTCAGGGTAAGAAGGCGGGCCTGAAAATCGGTTTAGAGTTCGGCGTTAGCGTACGAACTGACTTCGCAGTTCAAATGAATTTCTTCGTGCTTCGGTGTGGTCCATTCCATAAGCGGGAGCTCCTTGGTCCGAAATAATGAAGATACGCGACCCCCAAAAAATAACATAAGGGAATGCGGAAGGGAATAGCGGAATCCAAATTTCGCGCCAAAAACCTGGTGCGAAATTTCCAAGAAAGACGAAAGTCAAGCGAAAGTGTGATGAGCTCGCGCGCACATTTTATGCATCAAGTCGCGCTGAATTCCACAGTTTATTAACAAAACATGCGGATTTTCCTTGACTTGTTTTCAATTCGGCTTAGGATGTGGCAAGAAGTGGGGCAAAGTGGTCTTCAGTAGAGCAAAGTAGCAGGGTATAGAGGGCTGTGGTGGAATTGGGCAAACCGATCCTCCATCGAAGTGGAAATCATGAAACTCCGGGGAAACTGTCCAGCGAAGGTGGACGAGAAGGGCCGTCTGAAGATACCCGCCGTGTTTCTCGAGGACCTCAAGGAGTTCGGAAACCAATTTTACATCACCAGCACGAACGGTGAGCGGGCCCGAATCTACCCCATGAAGGTTTGGGGGGAGATCGAGGACCGACTGGCCGGTATGCCGAGCACGAACAAAGCGAAGCAAAAGTTTCTGTTTCATACCAGCTATTACGGCCAGGCAGTCGAGATTGATGGGCAGGGCAGGGTGCTGATTCCGGGCGTGCTGCGAGAATCGGCGCAGGTGAAGGGCGAAGTGGATGTGCTTGGCGCCCTGGATCATCTGGTGGTGATGAACCACACGCGGGTCCTGGATCAGTTGAAGGGCGAGCCTTACACCGACGCGGACGATGATGCTCTGGGGAACGCGGGGATTTAGTCAGGAATTGGCCCCTCGGCTTCGCTCGGGGCAAGCGAGTGGCGAGATTGAGTGCACCACATACGCCGGTTTTGTTGGACGAGGTGCTGGAATGGCTGCAAATAAAGCCGGACGGAATATACGTCGACGCAACAACGGGGGCCGGCGGGCATTCAGCAGCCATCGCGGCGCGGTTGTCATCGGGAAAAGGGCGGTTGATCAGCCTGGACCGGGACGCACAGGCGCTGCAAATCGCGCGGGAGCGATTGAACGAGTTTGGGAGTTTGGTGAGTTTCGTCCACTTGCCGTTCTCGAAGATTGCGGAGGCCGTACAAGGGTTGGGAATAGCGAAGGTGGACGGGGTCTTGGCCGACTTGGGAGTTTCGAGCATGCAGCTTGACCGTCCGGAACGCGGATTTTCGTTCCGGGAGGCGGGGCCCTTGGACATGCGCATGAGCAGCGGAGATGCGGAAGAAGATTCGCTGACGGCAGACGAGATTGTGAATCGGTGGTCGGAAAAGGAAGTGGCCGACCTGCTCTATCAGGAAGCGGAAGAGCACGATTCCAGAAGAATCGCCAGGGGAATAGTGAAAGCGCGGCCCATCAGGGACACCGCGCACCTGGCAACGGTTGTGGCAGGCGTCCGGAAGCAATGGGGAAGGCAGAGACTGCATCCCGCAACAAAAACGTTTCTGGCGCTGCGGATAGCGGTGAATCGAGAGATGGAGGAACTCGGGCAGTTTCTTTTTCGGACCCCTGCCACATTAAATTCAGGCGGCCGATGGGTGATGTTGACGTACCACTCGCGGGAAGACCGTCCGGTGAAGCGCGCGTTTCAGGAAGGCGAAAAAGCCGGAACGCTGAGAGTGCTCACCAAGCATGTGATTGTGCCCGGCACGGAAGAGCAGAGAGCGAACCCGAGATCGCGAAGCGCGAAGCTCCGGTGCGCGGAGAAGGTGTGAGATGGCGACAGCATTTCGATGGCAGGAAATACCGGGCGGCGAAAAATTGCAGGGGGAACCGCGCGTGGTGCGCGGGCAGGGCAAGGCTCCGCAACGATTGAGGCCGGCGCCGGGGAAGATAGGATTGCGGGCTGGCGGCCGATTGGCGCCGCGGAAATCCGCGATGGTGGAATTTCACACCGCGAAGCGAATTGATAATTCGCGGCTGGTGCGCCACGTGGAACCCGTGAAGCTGAGGACCCATTACAAACTCGCGGCGCTGGGCGGCATGGTGGCGATGTGCTTCATGCTGTACATCTACCAGCATTTCCGCTGCATCGATTTGAGTTTCCAACTGGAAGATCTGCGGGCGAAGCAGACACAGGCGCAGGCCTTGAACGGCCAGCTTAAGTTGGAAATCGAATCGTGGCGGAATCCTCGGAGAATCAACGCCATTGCCGCGCAATTGGGCCTGGCGCAGCCGGCGCCCACCCAGGTGCTGGAATCTTCGGATTACAACGGCACGCAGGCTGAATCGGCCCGGTTGGTGCGGCCGAATCGCGTTCCCTGACCCGCCGCAGCGGAAGGCCAGCGCCGCCACGCAAAGAGTTTTGAAACGTAAATAGCGGTCCGGAGCGCGAGCCAAGATCCAGGAACCATGGAGCAAGATAAAGTTCACGTCCGATTGCTGATCCTGGCTGGCGTGGCGCTTCTTTGGATGACGGCGGTCTTCGGCCGGCTGACCTACCTGCAGTTATTCCAACATAAATTTTACCTGCAGCAGGCGGCGCGCCAGCAGCAACACACCATCGATATTCTGCCGATGCGCGGGCCGATTTATGACCGCAATTTGCGGCCGCTGGCGATGAGCGTTCCGGTGCAATCGGCCTTCGCGGTTCCCACCGAAATAAAGGATCAGGAGATGGCCGCGCGACTGCTCTCTGGCGCGCTGCAGATGCCGCAAAGCGCCGTCCGGGAAAAGCTGGACGGAGGCGGAACTTTTGTTTGGCTCAAACGCAAACTCTCCCAGGAGGAAGAAGGCGCGGTTCGCGAGTTAAACCTGAAGGGCGTCTATTTTTTCCAGGAGAACAAGCGCTTTTACCCGATGAGGGATATGGCTTCGCACGTCCTGGGCTTTGTGGACCTGGATGAGCACGGCCTGGGCGGGATCGAATATGAGTACGACAACCTGATCCGTGGCCACGCCGAAAAAATTGTGGTGATGAAGGATGCGCGGCAGCACTGGTATGACGGCGGGCGGGCGCAGCAGCAGCACGGCGCGAGCGTGGTGCTCACTCTGGATGAGAAAATCCAGTACATTGCCGAACGCGAACTGGCGGCAGTGATTGAAAAATATCACGCACCTGCGGGAAGCGTGATTGTGGAGGACCCCAACACGGGAGCGATCCTGGCGCTGGCGAACTGGCCAAAATACAACCCGAATGCGGCTCCGGAAGCGGCGAAGGATTCACGGATGGACCGGGCGGTGAGCGCGATCTACGAGCCCGGGTCAACGTTTAAGCTGGTGACGCTGGCGGCGGGGTTGGATCAGGGGCTGATTCGTCCCGACGAAGTTTTTAACTGCGAACACGGATCTATTGTGGTGGCCGGTCACAGGATTCACGATCACAAAGCGTACGGCGATTTGACGGTGGCGGAAATCCTGGCGAATTCCAGCGACGTTGGCGCTATCAAGATCGCGTTGAGGCTTGGCCCACCCCGCTTCGACGATTACATTCATAAATTTGGATTTGGGTCTCCAACAGGGGTGGATTTGCCGGGAGAAAGCCGCGGGTTGGTTTATCGGCTGGCGCATTGGGGTTCGTTTTCCATTGGCTCAATTTCGATGGGACAAGAAATCGGTGTGACACCCTTGCAGATGGTGAACGCAGTCTCCGCCATCGCGAATGGGGGCTCGCTCTATAAACCGCATGTGGTGGAAGAGATGAAAAGGGATGAGCACGTGCTTCCGCTGGAAGGGCCTTCTGCGCCCGCCGATGCTCACCGCGTAATCAGCCCTGAAACAGCGGCCATCATGCGCCAGATGATGGAAGGCGTGGTTTTGCGCGGGACCGGGAAATCCGCGAGACTCGATGGCTGGACGGCGGGTGGAAAAACCGGAACTGCGCAGAAAATTGACCCGGCGACGCGGCGGTATTCGAGGACCAATGTGATTGCGTCGTTCACGGGATTTGCGCCCATTAACAATCCGGCGGTGGCGATTTTGGTGTCCATTGATTCGCCGCAAGGCTGGCCGCACGAGGGAGGTACGGTCGCGGCTCCGGCGTTTAAGCGAATTGCCGAGCAGGTTCTCGCGTACCTGGATGTGCCGCGCGACGTGCCGTTGAGTCCGGCTCTGATACAGACCGCCTATCACCAGGGCCGAGAGAACGCGGCGGCAGCCGTAGATGAGGAAACACCCGAAGACTTTCCCGCACAGATTGAAGCGCCCGCCGGGGGCGAGAAGCAGCCTGGGAAGGTGCAGGAAGAGCCGCAGGCGCCAAACGTAACCGTGGCAGTGGACGAGGGCGGCGACATTGCCGTACCGGATTTCACGGGTAAAACGATGCGTGAGGTGACCGACATCTGTTTCCGATTGGGGCTGAATCCGGTGCTGGTTGGCAGCAGCCTTGCAGTTCAACAAGTGCCTGCGCCGGGAAGCAATGTGCGGCGAGGGGCGAAAGTGACCGTGGAGTTCGACATGGCGCCGGTGAAGGCTGGCAAGTCGCACTGAGAAAACGGCTTAGCGGAAGCAGAGGAGCGAAGAATTGCATCTTACGGAAGAGGGCGAACAAGGACAGAGTGTGGCAGAACTGAAACACTCGATGGGACGGAGCCTGACGGCACTGTTGGCGGGTGTGGAACTGCGTTCGCGCGGACCAGTAGAAGAGATTGAGATCCGGCAGGTGACGCTTGATTCCAGAAAGGTGCAGCCGGGCGCGCTGTTTGTTGCGATTGCAGGTGTGGCCACCGACGGGACGCTCTTTGCGAAAGAGGCGGCAGCGCATGGGGCGGTTGCGGTGTTGAGTGAAGCGCCTGTGCCGGCGGGTTGGAATGCAGAAGTGGAGTGGGTGCAAGTGGCGGAGGCGAGGAAGGCGCTGGCGACGACGGCGGCAAATTTCTTCGGACGCCCGGCCGACGCACTGAAACTGGTTGGCGTGACAGGAACAAACGGGAAAACCACGACGACATCGCTGATCGATTCGATTTTGCATGCGTCTGGCGCGAAGACCGGGTTATTCGGGACGATCAGCTATCACACGCCGAGCGGCGAATATCCCGCGCCGAATACGACTCCGGAATCGGTGGACCTGCAAAGTTTTTTTGCGGAGATTCGCGATGCCGGCGGAACATACGCAACTATGGAGGCGAGTTCGCATGCACTGGTGCTGGACCGTCTGTGGGGCTGCCATTTCGCGGCAGCCGTCTTTACGAACCTGACGCGAGACCACCTCGATTTCCACAAAAACTTTGAGAACTATTTCGCTGCGAAGCGGCAGCTGTTTGAGGGCACGGGCGCGGGCGCTCCGGACGTTGCGGTGATCAACACCGATGATGAATGGGGTAAAAAGCTGGTTGGACTAGGCAAACAGACGCTGACCTACGGATTACGGAACGGGTCGGATTTGAAGGCCAAGAAATTCCAATTGAGCTTCACCGGATTGAATTTCACTGCACAAACGCCGGCGGGTCCGATTCAGGTGGAGTCGCCGCTGGTGGGGCGGATCAACGTCTACAACATTCTGGCGGCCATCGGCGCGGGGATCGGTCTGGGAATCCCGAACGAAACGATCGAAGCTGGCATCCGCAATCTGCGCGCGGTCGCCGGCAGATTTCAGCGCGTTGATCTGGGGCAGCCGTTTCTGGTGGTGGTGGACTATGCGCATACGGACGACGCATTGCAGAATTTGATTCGTACCGCGCGGGAGTTGATCACCAAGGGGCGAATCATCACGCTGTTTGGCTGCGGCGGATCGCGCGACCGCACGAAACGCCCGATCATGGGCGAAACTTCAGGAAGGCTCAGCGATTTGACCATTCTGACGAGCGACAATCCGCGGCAGGAAGATCCGCTGAAGATCATCAGCGACGTAGTGGTGGGAATCCAGAAGTCCGGCGGAAAATATCTGATTGAGCCGGATCGCGCCAAGGCCATTTCCCTGGCGATTGAAGAAGCGCGGCCGGGGGACATCGTGCTGCTGGCCGGCAAGGGGCACGAGGACTACCAGATTTTCGCGGATCGCACGATTCATTTCGACGATTGCGAAGAGGCGCGTCAGGCGCTGGGTGCGCGGGGCTATGCGGAGAGTGAAACTTAAGAATCGAAATTCGGAAGAAGGGAGGTGGGTTGTTGGGTGCTTGTTGCTTGAGAGGAACTTGAGGCGGGATTAGCGGCCCGCTTCGCCCTTGGCTTCGCGCGGGGCAAAACAGCGGGCCCTACGGGAGGGTCACTCTGAAAACGCAACGGGAAGTGCCTTGCGGGAGAAGGGAACGCTTCGTTCGAACCCTGGGGAAAGCCAAGCTATTGAGGCAACTATGCGGTGGACGCTTAAACAAGTGGTTGAAGCGGTGGCAGGCAAAGCAGGGCCCGGACTGGACTCCATGGCCTGGATGGCCGGTGTCTCGATTGATTCTCGCACGATACGTCGGGGAGAACTGTTCGTCGCGATACATGGTCCGCGTAACGATGGACACGACTACGTTGCCGACGTACTGGAAAGCGGAGCGGTGGCGGCAGTGGTGGCGGAGCCGGTGGTCTCGCGGTATCCGGGATGGCTGCAGGACCGCTGCATCACCGTGCCCGACACGCTTGGGGCGCTCCACAGCCTGGCGCGGGCAGTGCGCAAGCAATGGGGGAAGAAAATTTGCGGGATCACGGGATCAGTTGGGAAAACCACTACCAAAGAGATCCTGGCGGCACTGCTGGGCGCGAAGTTGCGGGTACTGAAAACCGACGGAAATTTTAATAATGAGTATGGCTTGCCGTTGACGATTTTCCGGCTGGACGAGACACATGACGCGGCGGTGCTGGAAATGGGCATGTCTTTTCCCGGTGAGCTGAAGCGCTTGGCGGCGATTGCGAATCCCGACGTGGCGATTGAGACGCGCGTGGCGCCGGCGCATTTGATGAATTTTTCCTCGGTGGAAGAAATCGCCCTGGCCAAACGAGAGCTGGTTGAAGGGCTGAACGGGAAGAATTCGCTAGCGGTGCTGAATGCGGATGATGCGCGGGTGGCGGCTATGGCTGGTGTGGCACCAGGAAGGGTGATGTTTTACGGCGTGGAGAAACCGGCGGAATATCGCGCTGAGGAGATTGAAGATTGCGGGGCGTTGGGGTCGGCGTTCACGCTTGTGCACAGGAATCAGCGGACGCGGCTAGAAATGTCTCTGCCGGGGCGCCATGTGGTGGCGAACGCATTGGCTGCGATTGCCGCGGCGAGCGAATGGAACGTTGGCGTGGAAGATGCGCAGCGGGTGCTGCCGAATCTGCGGACACCGGCTATGCGCGGGGAATTGATCCGGTTCACGAATGGATTCGCATTGATCAATGATGCTTACAACTCGAGCCCGGCGGCGCTGCAGGCGATGAGCAGTCTGCTGGCGGCAACGCCGGGATTTCAGCGGCGGATACTGGCTGCGGGAGAGATGCGCGAGTTAGGGCCGCTGTCAGCCCAGTTGCACCGCGAAGGCGGAGAGTTTGCCGCGCGAACGGGGAAAATTGATTTTGTGATCGGCGTGCAGGGAGATGCTTTGCAACTGGTGGAGGGCGCGATTGCGGCGGGAGTCCCGCGGGCGCAGACGAAATTCTTTGGTACACCAGAAAATGCCGCGGAATTTCTGGCGGGCTTTGTGAAACCGGGCGACCTGCTGCTGGTGAAAGGATCGCGCAGCGTGAAGATGGAGCGCATCGTGGAAGCGCTGCTGGGGAGATTTGCGCCGGTGGACGCGGGCCGGAGAGTTGGAGCAGACCACTAGGATGCTCTACTACCTGCTGTATCACACGCTGCAGAAATACTTCAGCCCGCTGAACGTGTTCCGCTACATCACGGTGCGGACGGCGTACGCGAGCTTGACGGCGATGTTTCTGGCGCTGGTGTTTGGACCGTGGCTGATCCGCAAGCTTCGCGAGTTGCAGATCGGGCAATACATTCGCGAGGAAGGGCCGCAGGAGCACAAGAAAAAAGCCGGCACACCGACGATGGGCGGCGTGCTGATTGTGCTTTCCACCGCCGTGCCGGTTTTGCTTTGGGCGGATCTCTCGAACCCGTTTGTGCTGCTGGCGCTGTTTGCTCTGCTGGCATTCGCGGCGATCGGGTTCGTGGATGACTATGCGAAGGTGGCCAAGCGGCGGAATCTGGGATTGACGGGTAAGCGCAAGCTCACACTGCAATTCGGCGTGAGCCTGGTGGTGGGCATCACCCTGCTGGTGCTTTCCACGCACAGCGCGTATTCCACGCAATTGGTGGTGCCGTTCCTGAAGAGGTTTCGGCCAGACCTGGTGATTCACGGATTGCTGAACTCGGGCGGCCTGTGGCCGCTGGCGTTTTTGCCGTTCCTGGCATTTATCGCGCTGGTGATCACGGGAAGTTCGAACGCGGTGAACCTGACCGACGGCCTGGACGGCCTGGCGATTGGATGCACGGTGATCGCGGCGGGCGCGATGACCATGGTGACCTATGTGAGCAGCAACTACCGCTGGGCGACGTATCTGGAAATTCAGTACATTCCGCGCGTCGGGGAGTTGACGGTGTTTTGCGGAGCGCTGGTGGGCGCGTCGTTGGGCTTTCTCTGGTACAACGCGCATCCCGCGGAGATTTTCATGGGAGATGTCGGCTCGCTGGCGCTGGGCGGAACGCTGGGAACGATTGCGGTGATCATCAAGCAGGAAGTGCTGCTGATTTTTGTAGGCGGTGTGTTTGTGCTGGAAGCGCTGTCGGTGATCTTGCAAGTGGGGTCGTTCAAGCTGCGCGGGAAACGGATTTTCCGCATGGCGCCGATTCACCACCATTTTGAATTGCTGGGTTGGAGCGAGAGCAAAGTGATCGTGCGCTTCTGGATTGCCGCGCTGGTGTTTGCGCTTTTCGCGCTGACGACGTTGAAGTTGCGCTGAAGATTTGCGGCGAAGAATTTGGTGCGGGCGAGATGCCGGGTTCGATCGAGTTGCGGAAGATGCGGGTGCTGGTCGTGGGACTGGCGCGCACGGGCGTGGCCACGGCATTGTTTTGCGCCAGGCACAATGCGGAGGTATCCGCCACGGAAACGCGGGGCGAGAGTGACCTGGCCGATGCGCCGGCGAGATTGCGGAAAGCCGGCGTGACGCTGGAGTTGGGCGGGCACACGGAAAAAATGTTTCTGGCGCAGGACTTGATTATTCCGAGTCCGGGCGTTCCGGCGAATGATCCGTTTCTGAGGCTGGCGCGATCAAAAGGCATCACGGTTTGGAGCGAGATCGAGCTGGCCTACCGTTTTCTGGAAGGGAAGCTGATTGGCATTACCGGATCGAACGGGAAGACGACGACCACAACGCTGGTGCACCACATCCTGCAAGCCGGTGCGGTGAAGGCGTTTTTGGCAGGGAATGTAGGCACGCCGCTGATTGGGGAAGTGGAAAAGATGCACGCGGGATCGGTCGCTGTCGCGGAATTGAGCAGCTTTCAGCTGGAACTGATCGATAAATTCCGGCCGAACATCGGGGCGCTCTTGAATTTGACGCCGGATCATCTGGACCGGCACGAAACGATGGAAGCGTATGCCTCGGCAAAGGCAAAAATTTTTGCGAACCAGACGGAATTGGACGCGGCGATATTGAATGCCGACGACGCGGCTTCAGCGAAATATGCCCCGAAAAAGCCGCAAGTGTTCTGGTTCAGCCGGCAAAAGCGGGTGGCGCAGGGAGCGTGCTTGCTGGGGCACGAGATTGCGGTGGTGAAAGGGGATAAGGAAGAGCGCGTGATGAAAGCGTCGGAAATTCCGCTGGCCGGAGGGCACAACCTGGAGAATGTGCTGGCGGCGGTGCTGATGGCGCGGCTGGCGGGAGTGGATACGGCCACGATCGCAAAAGCTGTGAAGAGTTTTCCGGGCGTGGAACACCGGTTGGAATTTGTGGCGGGGATTGCGGGTGTGCGGTACTACAACGATTCGAAAGCAACGAACGTGGATGCCACGTTGAAGGCCCTGGAGGCGTTTCCAGGAAGAATCTTGATTGTGCTGGGCGGGAAGGACAAGGGCAGCGACTACACAGTGCTGCAGAAGCCGTTGCGCGACAAGGCGGTTCTGGCGCTGCTGATTGGCTCCTCAGCCGACAAGATTGAAGCGCAGATTGCGGGCAGTGTGGCCATCGAGCGCGCGGGAACGATTGCACGTGCGGTGGAAATTGCGGCCCAGGCGGCGCGGCCAGGTGACGTCGTTTTACTTGCGCCGGCCTGTGCGAGTTTTGATCAGTTTGCGAATTATGAAGAGCGGGGAAGTGTGTTTAAGGGATTGGTGAGAGCATTGGAATCGAGTTCGCGGCCTGCACAGGAGGAGAATTGAGGAGAGCGGAAACCGACCGGTGGCTTTTCATGGTGACGCTGGCGCTGTGCCTGACCGGCGCGGTGATGATTTTCAGCGCGTCGGCGATGACGGCGCAGGAAATGTACGGACATCCGTATGTATTCGTGCTGCGGCAAGTGGTGTGGCTGATTGCAGGACTGGCGGGAATGTTCGGCCTGATGAAGATGGACTATCACCGGTTGCGGGAGCCGATGGTGGTCTACACGGCGCTGTGCGTGGTGGCGGTGCTGCTGATGTCCACGTTTTTCCTGGACAAATCGCACGCAACGCACCGCTGGATCAAGGTAGGCCCGGTGAACCTGCAGCCTTCAGAGATGACCAAGCTGGTGGTGATCCTGTACCTGGCGTGGTTTCTGGATCTGAAGCGCCGGATGGCGACAAGCCTGGAATTCAGCAAGCAGGATTTGCTGCAAACGATTCTGCCGGCCGTCGCGCCGATCCTGGTGTGCGTGGGATTGATTGTGATGCAGCCGGACCTGGGCACCTCCGTGGACATTGTTTTGATCATGACGGCGATCCTTTTTGCCGCGGGACTTTCCTGGAAATGGCTGGCGGTGGGAGCCGGGACGGCGCTGCCGGTGCTTTTCGCGCTGGTTACATTCGTTTCCTACCGGCACGCGCGGATCATGGCTTTTCTGCATCCGGATTCGGACCCACAGGGAGCGGGATTCCAGTTGCTGCAGTCTCTGATCGCGGTCGGCTCCGGAGGATTCAGCGGGTTCGGATTGATGGAAGGCAAGCAGAAACTGTTTTACTTGCCGGAAGCGCACACGGATTTTATTTACGCGGTGATCTGCGAGGAACTGGGATTTTTGGGCGCGGTGTTCGTCGTTGCGCTTTTTGCGACCTATGGATGGCGCGGCTTGCGCGCGGCGTTTAACGCCCCGGATCGCTTCGGAACCATGCTTGCGTTGGGCGTCACCTCCATGGTGATTTTCCAGTGCCTGATTAATTTCGCCGTGGTGCTGGGCCTGATGCCCACGAAAGGAATTCCGCTGCCATTTGTAAGCTACGGAGGATCGAGCTTGTTGGTAATGCTGCTGGCAACCGGCGTGCTTTTGAACATATCGCAGCAGGCGGGCAGCGCTTCGGGATTCCGGGCCTGAGGGCGGGTGGCGTGAAACTTCTGATTGCCGGCGGCGGAACGGGCGGGCACGTATTCCCGGCGATCGCCATTGCGAGGGAGTGGATGTCGCGAGGAGCGGACCGGGAAGTGGTGCTGGTTGGAACACAGCGCGGGATTGAGATGAAGCTCGTGCCCCAGGCCGGGCTACCGCTGGAGACGATTCGCGTGGCGGGATTGAAAGGGAAGGGCGGGACAACGCTGCTGAAAAACGTGGCCATGCTGGGAACAGGAATCGTGGACGCATTCGCTGTGCTGAAGCGGCACAAGCCGGACGTGGCGTTTGGCGTCGGCGGGTACGCGGCGGGCCCGATGCTGCTGGCCACTTGGCTAAAGGGGATCCCCAACGTGATTTTTGAGCCGAACGCGGAGCCTGGCCTTACAAATCGAGTGGTGGCGCGCTTCGCAAAGCGAATTGCCACCGGCTATGAGGTGGCGGCAAAAGCCTGGGGCGAAAAAGCGGTGGTGACCGGATGCCCGGTGCGGCCGGAATTTTTCGCGATTGAGCCGCGCACTCCGGAAAAGCCGTTGCGGCTGCTCATTACCGGCGGAAGCCAGGGCGCTTTGCCGGTGAATCGCGCGTTTGTGGATGCGATGGATTTGTTGGCCGGGCGAAAAGGCGAGTTGCAGATTGTGCATCAGACCGGGGAACGCGACTATAATGCGGTAAGGACTGCGTACGCGCGGCGCGAAATTCTGGCGGAGGTGGTTCCTTTTCTGAGCAACATGGCAGAGCGCTTCGCCTGGGCTGACCTGCTGGTCTGCCGGGCCGGGGCGATCACGGCTGCGGAAGTTGCCGCAGCGGGCCGCGCGGCGATTTTCATCCCGTTCGGCAAGGCCACGGATAGCCACCAGTTGCGCAATGCGCAGGCGATGAGCAGCGCTGGCGCGGGGCGGCTAATCACGGAATCGGAACTGACCGGCGAACGATTGGCGCGCGAAATTTTCTCCCTCCTCGACCAGCCCCGGGAGATTGAAACGCTTTCCCGAAATGCGCGGAGCCTTGCCTATCCGCAAGCGGCGCGAGACATTGTGAATTTGATTGAAGAGGCGGGGAAGGTGGCGGGCTGAGCGTTTTAGATTCTAGATATAGTCAGAATTGCTTGAATTGAGAATCTCGCGTTTTGATCGGCTGCACAGGCAGGAGTGCCTGTGCCACATGAGGAAGAACGAGTCATGATGGTATCGTTTCGCAATTTTCAACGGATTCATCTGGTGGGCATCGGCGGCATTGGCATGAGCGGCATCGCCGAAGTGCTGCTGACGTTGGGTTATTCGGTTTCTGGTTCGGATCTGAAGCCTTCCACGATCACGGAACGGCTGCAGGATCTGGGCGCAAATATTCATGAGGGACACCAGGCGGGCAATGTTGAAGGCGCGCACGTGGTGGTGATTTCGTCGGCAGTCAAACCGGACAATCCGGAAGTTCAGGAAGCGCACAAGCGGAAGATTCCGGTGATTCCACGCGCGGAGATGCTGGCGGAATTGATGCGCCTGAAATATGGCATTGCGGTAGCCGGCGCGCATGGAAAGACGACCACCACTTCGATGGTGGCCTCGATTCTGGCCGCGGCTCATCTGGATCCGACGTTTGTTATCGGTGGAAAGGTGAACCAGGCGGGCACAACGGCACGCGTGGGCCGCGGCGAATATTTCGTGGTGGAGGCGGATGAAAGCGACCGCAGCTTCCTGATGTTCGCGCCGGTCGTTGCGGTGGTCACGTCGATCGACCGCGAACATTTGGATCAATACTCGTCGCTGGAGGACATTCAGGGTGCGTTTCTGCAGTTTGTAAATCGCATGCCGTTTTATGGCGCGGCGGTTTTGTGCCTGGATGAACCGAACGTGCAGGCGATTATTCCGGACGTGAAGCGGCCGATCATTACTTATGGAACCTCGCCGCAGGCGGACTTGGTGATCAGCGAAGTGGAGATGCGCGGCCTGGGCGCGGAATTCCGCCTGACCTACAAAGGCGAGGATCTGGGCATGTTTCTTCTGCCGCACCCGCCGGGAATTCACAACGTGCGCAATGCCGCCGCGGCCGCGGCCGTGGCGCTCTATCTCAACGTTGCCAGCGACTTGATCCGCGAGGGGCTTGGGAAATTTGCGGGTGTGGGGCGGCGCTTCGACATCAAGGGTGTGGTCAACGACATTACCGTCGTCGACGACTATGGCCACCATCCGGCGGAGATTCGGGCCACGCTGCTTGCGGCGCGTGGTTGCAAGTTCAATCGTGTGCTCGCATTGTTCCAGCCGCATCGTTTCTCTCGCACGCAGCATTTGTGGGAAGAGTTTGAGCGCGCGTTTAACGACGCGGACGTGCTGGCGCTGGTAGATATTTACGCAGCTGGCGAGTCGCCGATCGCAGGCGTCACCAGCGAGGCTTTGGCAAACAGTATTCGCGAAGCGGGCCACAAAAATGTGCACTATTTCCGCTCGATGCAGGACGCCATTGAGTTTTTACTGCGCGAGGCAAGGACCGGCGATGCGCTGATGACCATCGGTGCGGGAAACGTCAGCCGGGCGAGTAATGAGTTGATGGTGCTGTTGGGCACGGAAATTCGCGTGGAGGACAAGCTGCGGCATGCGGATTAAGGGCGACAAGATTCTGGCGGCGCTTTCGGCGCTCGACGTGGAACTCCGGCGCGGGGTTTCGCTGGCGGAGATGACCTCGCTGGGCATAGGTGGAACCACGGACTTGTTGCGGATCAAGCAACACGAGGCGATCCCGGAATTATTGAAGCTGCTTGATGCGGAAGGCGTGGCTTACAAATTTCTCGGCGGTGGTTCGAACCTGCTGGTGGTGGATGGTGAGCTGCCCTTCGTGGTCCTGCAACTCGTGAAGGGAGAACCGGAAATCTCGTTCGATGGAAATATCGCCAGCGTGGATGCAGCCGCGGACCTGGGACGCACGGTGACGTATTGCGCGAAAAATAATCTGGGTGGCATGGAAGGGTTGATCGGCGTGCCTGGCACGGTTGGCGGCGCGCTGCGGATGAACGCGGGCGCCTACGGCACGCAAATCGGGAGCTACGTGCGCGAAGTGAAGGTCTATCGCGCCGGTGAACGGAAGATTGAGGTCCTGCGCGGCGAGCAGATTTCCTTTGAATACCGGCACACTACTTTTGCGCCGGATGATATGATGCTGGCAGTGAAGCTGGAACTTCCCTCCAAAGCGTATCCTGAAATTCTCCAAGGCATTCGTATCTGCAATGAAAAGCGGCGTTCAAGCCAGCCCATGGGGCAGAAAAGCGCCGGGTGCATTTTCAAAAATCCGCCGGGCGGCTCCGCCGGGCGGATGATTGATGATCTGGGCTTGAAGGGGTTTGCGCATGGTGACGCGCGGGTTAGCGATCGCCATGCGAATTTCTTCGTCAACACGGGGAAAGCCTCGGCGGCGGACATGCTGGCGCTGATCGCGGACGTGCGCACGCGTGTGGAGCAGGCCTACGGGGTAACTCTGGAAAACGAGGTGGTGGTTTGGAACGCGTGAAACCGATGCAACGCAACGCTTCGGCCGCGGCGGCCGACCAGGAAGCCTACCGCCCGGAGCTGGTGACCGACGAGGAGCCGAAGTATCTTCGCAGGCAGAAGCCGGTGGAGATCCGGCGCAAGAAGCTGAGCGGGCGCAGCTGGCCATTTTACCGGCGGGTGTTTGTGTGGACTTTGGTGGGAGCGGCGGCCATCACCGCTTCGGTGTTTTGCATGCGTTACGCGCTCTATTCGCCACAGATGCTGCTGCTGAAGCCGGACCAGATTGACGTTGGCGGCAATCATATCGTGGCACGCGAAGAGATCCAGAAACTGTTTGCTGGCGACCGCAACCACAGCGTGCTGCGCATTCCGCTGGAGACCCGGCGCAATCAGATTCAGGCGATTCCCTGGGTGGAAGAAGCGAGTGTGCAGCGCATCCTGCCCAACCATCTGCGGGTGGAAATAACGGAGCGCACTCCGGTGGCGTTTTTCCGGAACGGCAGCGAACTCACCTTGATTGACGCGCACGGCGTGCTGCTGGACCGCCCGGATGGCGAGGATATCCATTTTCCAATCATCACTGGAATGTCCGAAAACCTGCCCCGTGAAGAACGCGAGAAGCGCATGCAGGCCTACCAGGAATTCATGAAGGATCTTGATCTGGTGAAATTCGGTTCCTCGGACCGGGTAAGCGAAGTCAGCCTGGAAAATCCGCGCGACTTGGTAGCGGTGCTTACGGGACTTGGCAACGATGCCGCCATACCGGCGGTGACCGTGCATTTCGGGCAGAGCGATTTCACAAGCAAATACCGCACTCTGGTGGACAACTTCGCGCAATGGCAGGCCAGCGCAGGGCCCGTCCACGCAATCGATCTTCGATATTCCCGGCAAGTGGTGGTGAACCCCGACACCAGCACTTCGGCTGGGAAAGTGAAGTAAAACTCAGGAGAGCATCTTGGCAAAGAAAGACAAGTATCTGGTCGGGTTGGATATCGGGAGCACGAAGACGTGCGTGTTGCTGGCGGAGTATGAAAATGAGCAGTTGCGATTCCTGGCCTTGGGCGCTGCGGAGTCCAAGGGGCTGCGCAAGGGTTTGATCGTCAACCTGGATTCGACGGTGAGTTCGATCCGGCGCGCGGTGGAAGTGGCCGAGGGCGTGGCCAACGTGCCGATCGAGTCGGCTGTGATTGGCGTAGCTGGTGGTCACGTGCGCGGGGTCAACAGCCGCGGCGGGATCACGTTGGGGAATCGCGCGAGGGATGTGGAGCGGGATGATGTCCGCCGCGCGATCGACACCGCGAGAAACATTGCCATGCCCGAAGATCGCGGCGTGATTCACATTTTGCCGCATGAATTCTTGGTGGACGCCCAGGACGGCATTCGCGACCCCATTGGCATGATCGGACAACGGCTGGAAGTCAACGTGCACCTGGTGACCTCCTCGATGGCAGCGACTCAAAACCTGGTTACCGCCGCCAACAAAGCGGGCCTTTTAATTAGCGATACCGTGCTGGAGCCACTGGCTTCCGCCGAGGCTTGCCTGACGCAGGATGAAAAAGAAATGGGCAGCTGCCTGCTGGATATTGGCGGTGGTTCCACGGACCTGGTGGTTTTTGGTGGTGGAGTTGTCCGGCATTCAGGAACTGTCGCTATTGGGGGCGATCACTTCACCAACGATCTTGCGGTTGGTTTGCGCACTCCCATTCCTGAAGCAGAGAGGATCAAGCATCATCACGGGTGCGCCAGCAGTGAATTCTTGCACGACGACGGCGCCATCGAAATTGCGAGTGTGGGCGACCGTCCGCCGCGCACCATTTTAGCGCGGAATCTCACCGACATTATTGAGCCACGAGCGCAGGAATTGCTCGCCTTGGTGGGCGATGATTTGCGGCGCGCGGGCATGGATCGCCAGATTCCCGCCGGATTTGTACTTAGTGGCGGCGGTGCCCGGCTCCACGGACTTGCGGAACTTGTGGAACAGACTTTTCAGTTGCCGGTACGCATCGCGGAGCCGCGCGGCATGCTGGACATGCCGGACACGGTGACCAAGCCGGAATACGCGACGGTGGTCGGGTTGGTGCTCGCCGCGGCGAAAAACCGGCGTACGGCGGCGCAAAAAGGAAACAACTTTGTTTCCAAGTTGAAGGCGATGTTTGCCGGGGCCTGAACTTGGGGCCAATATGGGATTAGAAGTTGCTTACAGAAGTCAGGAAAGAGCACGTGCAAGGGTGAGTCGAGACCGCCGAGTCGGGGTTTTCCACAGGCCCTGAAAAGTCACTGTGGAACCATGCGGATACGAGTTCTATAAAGGATTTGGACCAGCCGGACAGGGGGAAGGCATGACAGCGAAAGACGCAGGAATCCGGATGAGCTTCAGCGAGGAACTACAACCCGCGAAGATTAAGGTGATAGGTGTCGGCGGGGGCGGATGCAATGCGATCAATCGCATGATCCGTGCCAAAGTGGAAGGCGTGGAATTTATCACTGCCAACACGGACCTGCAGGCATTGAAGATGTCGCAAGCGCCGCTGAAATTGCAGTTGGGCGCGAAGCTCACCAAGGGATTGGGCGCGGGAGCGAACCCGGAGGTTGGGCGCAAGGCCGCGCTGGAAGATACCGACAAAATCATCGAGGCGCTGGAAGGCGCGGACATGATTTTTATCACCTCGGGTCTCGGTGGAGGCACGGGGAGTGGAGCGGCTCCCGTGGTGGCTTCGCTGGCCAGCGAACTTGGCGCATTGAGCGTGGCGGTGGTGACCAAGCCGTTCGCGTTTGAGGGCAAGAGGCGAATGCTGCAGGCAGAGCAGGCGCTGCAGGATCTGGTCGGGGTGGTGGACACTGTGATCGTGATCCCCAACGAGCGGCTGATGGAAACTGTGGAGCGCGGCACGAGCTTTTTCGATGCGTTCCGAATTGCCGACGACATTCTGCGTCAGGCGGTGCAGGGAATTTCGGACATCATCACCGTGCCGGGCATCATCAATCGCGACTTTGCCGACGTTAAGGCCATTATGCACGGGCAGGGCTACGCGGTGATGGGTACGGCGGTGGCGAACGGCGCGAGCCGCGCAATCGATGCGGCGAATCGCGCGATTGCAAGTCCGCTGCTGGAAGATAACTCCATCCAGGGAGCGCAGGGCATTCTCATCAATATTTGTGGCAGCTCTTCGCTATCGCTGCATGAGGTGCATGAGGCCTCCAGCGTGATCCAGAAAGCGGCGCACGAAAATGCGAATATTATTTTCGGCGCGGTGATGGACGAGAACATGAAGGATTCCATCAAGATCACGGTGATTGCGGCGGGGTTCAAGGAGACGGCGAAGAACAAGGCGCAGCAGAAGCAATCCGTGCTGCCCAGGACATGGAAAGCGGGGCGCGATATTGCGGTGCAACAGGAACTGCCGGAAGCGCCGCCCAGCGTGGTGCACCAGGTGGCGCAGAATGTGCGTGAAGTTGCGCCGGAAGTTCCGAAGGACGATCTGGATGTGCCGACGTTTTTGCGGAGGCAGGCTCAGAAGGCCTAAACCAATTTACAATTTAGCTTTATCGGGCGCGCTACGGCGCGCCCTTTTTTCTAGGTAGCGCCGGCATCTTGCCGGCAAGCATGTCCGGCGCGCCTTCGCTTCTCAGGGTAAACGAGATTGCGGCGCTACCGGCCGGGCACGTTTTGGTTAAGTCGCCCGCCTCAGAAGGCGGCCGCTACAACGGCAGCGAGTGCGTCTCGAACCGCGGCCTCGAATTTTGCGGGGTCTGGGTCGTTATAGGGAAGGATTCTGCCTAGGCCGGTGTGGAGTTCACGCACGCCGGGAACGCGCGCGACGGTGTCGATGTTGCCGGCGTGAAGTCCGCCGCCGGGCAGGAGGGTGATTCGCGAGCCGGCTTGTTCGATGAGTTTGCGCAATGTTTCGGTGGCATTCGCGGCGGAGGCTGCGCGCGCGGAAGTGAGGATGCGTGTTGCGCCGGTGCGGATCGCGTCTTCCAGCGCTTCGCTCAAATTGGGGGCCGCGTCGAAAGCGCGGTGGAAGGTGACCGGCAGAGGTCGCGCGAGTTCCACCAGTTCACGCGTGCGCTCGACGTCGATGGTGTGGTCGTCCCGCAGTAGGCCGGTGACGATGCCTAGCACCCCTTCGCCGCGCATCGCGGCAATCTCCTCTTTCATCAGGGCGAACTCACCCGCGTTGTAAACAAAGCCTCCGGATCGCGGCCGGACCATCACATGGATCGGAATCCGCACGGCCGAATGCACACGGCGAACCAGCGTGATAGCTGGCGCTATACCTCCAAGGTCGAGATGTTCGCAAAGTTCCAGGCGATGCGCGCCGGCGCGCTCCGCGGCAATGGCGCGTTCGAGGGAACTAACGGCAACCTCCAGGAGAATTTCTTTTTGCATGGCTGGTTCAGTCAGACGACGGTCGCTGCGGCAATACGGCGTAGCGCGCAATGACGAAGCCCATCGCGCCGCCAAAGAAAACATCGGCGGGGAAGTGGTCGCTGCGGGTGATGCGAGAGAAGGAGATGGCTCCGGCAAGCCCGTAAGCGACAAACGGGACCCAGCGGTGCGAGCGATAGCGGCGGGCGATTACGGTGGCGATGGCCATGGCGGCCATGGCGTGATCGGAATAAAAACCGCCGGAATGAAATGGATTATGGCTGCCATTGAAGAAGCTATCCGTGTACGGACCGTTGCCCGTGTAGTCGAGCGGCTGGCTCCGGCCGGTGATGGCTTTCATCGGGATACTCAGAAGAAATCCATCGGCGACGGCCTCGCCTGCGAGAAGCGCGGTCCCCTCCGCATACGAATCCTTTCGGTAGAAACCGATGCCATACATGGCGGCAGGAACGGCGGCCATGAAAATGGCGGTGTTGGTGCTGCTGAAAACACGGTTGAACCCGTTGAAATTATCGGTATTTCGGAAGGGCGGCGCCGTATGCGCATCGGTGGCAAGGAGCGCGGCGGTTATGCCGAGAACTCCGACGGTGGGCCAGATGTGTTTGCCATGGCCGATTTTTACCGGGAAGAGCCAGATATCTTTCTGATCGGCGAGTAAATTCCCGGGCAATTCGCGCAGAGAAATGCTCCGGCCGATGTCGGAGCAACACGAAACGGGCACGGTTTGTGCCCTCGGCGCTGAGCTTGACGGAGTGTCAGGCTTTTCCTGCGAGAGTAGCGGACTGGCGGCGAGGAGCATGCAACCGAGTGCAATGCGGGCACGTCGCCGCACAAGTTCAGGAAATTGCATGGGTCCAGTTTAGCGCACGGGACCTAGATGGCGGCAAATAGAGTCGAGATATCCCTATGGCAGGCTGGTTATGCTAGGCTGCTCCCGGTGTCGCGCGTCTCACCCCACCGCGAGTCCTTCAGGGGCGGATCTGGAAAAGGAGACCGAGTATGAAAATCCCCCAATATATTTTTGCATCAAGCGTTGCCACGATGGCGATTTCATTTGTCGCCTGCGAAAAGTCGTACCACCAACCGGATGAACGCTACGTGCTGGTGGTGGCGAACGAAAATTTGCCGTACTGGCAGGATGCGCAAGCAGGCTTGGCGGACATCGCCAAAACCGCCGGCGTGAAAGTATCCATGGAGGGGCCAAACACTTTTTCCCCGAGTGAAGAGCTGAAGACGTTTGACCAGGTGGTGGCGCAACGCCCCGCGGGAATCCTTGTTTCCGCCAGTGACGCCGCGTTGTTCAAGGAATCCATCGATAAGGCAGTGCTGCAGGGGATTCCGGTAATCTGCATGGACGCGGACTCGCCGGATTCGCGCCGGGTACTTTTTATCGGCACGGACAATTTCCGCGCTGGGCAAGAAAGCGGGAAGATCATGGCCAAAGTTCTCGGTGGCACGGGTAGCGTGGCGCTGATTACCCTGCCGAATCAATTGAACACGGAAGAGCGTAGGCGCGGTGTCGAGGATGTGTTGAAGAAATATCCGGGAATCAAGATTGTGGAGACGATTGACGATAAAGGCGATCCGCGGAATGCCGATGACGCCGTCACGGAACTTCTGCAGAAGAAAAAAACAAAGATTGATGGAATCATCGCGTTGGAGGCGTCCGGCGGGCAGGGGGCGGCGGATGCGCTGCACCTGCTGGACCTAACGGGCAAAATTAAAATCGTGGCATTTGACAAGGAGCCTGCGACGCTGGATGCCATCGAGCGTGGGTGGATTACCGCGACCATCGCGCAAAAACCTTATGTGATGGCGTTTTACGGGGTGAGGTTCCTGGACGACTTGCACCATAACGTGGTGCACGAGTTCAAGGATTGGGCGACGGCTCCGGCGGCTCCGTTGCCGACGTTTGTGGATACTGGGACGGCAGTGATTGATGCGTCGAATTTGGCGACATTCCGCAAGGCGCTTGCGGAGCACCCCAAGCCGGTATTCTGAGACGCGATTTCGCGTCAGGCAAGGCCATAAGAAGCGAACACGACGATGGAGGCCACGCCTAATCCGGAGCCGAGAACCGCGCCAGCCAAAACGTCGCTGAGGAAGTGCATGCCGAGCACCACGCGGGAGACGGCAATGCTGGCGGCCAGGAAATAGAGCGCGCCCTCTAACCCTGGATAGTAGTAGCTCAGCACCAGCGCAATGGCGAACGCCGTCATCGTGTGGCCCGAGGGGAAGGAAAACTGGTCTGGCGGCAGCACCCGGGACCAGCAGTGCGGCTCCAGGTGGCACGGCCGCTGGCGGTGGCTGATTTTTTTCAGCGCCTTGAATACGAAGACTCCCGCGATGGCCGCGGAGCCTGCTGCGCAGACCGCCGCGAAACGCGCCGGGCCGCCAAAGAGAAGCAACATCCCGGCCAGGCTATACCAGAGCCAGCCATCGCCGATGCGGGTGGCCGCGATCATCCAGTAACGAATCCAGCGCGGCGCCTTCCAGCGATTGACGCGGCGCATCACGCGGTGGTCCCGCTTTTGGATGTGTCCCCAGACAGTTTTCGCTAATGCCATGGCCGCACCTCAACTTGCCCAGTTGGCCTGGACTCTCGAGTCGACGTCCCAAAGCATGCGGGGAGCCTGCTTTTTCCCCTGCAGCCGTGAAGTCCACTGCTTACAAAAACGGATTTCGTTCAACCAGTGGAATCCGGTGACCGCGGGAATGAAAATTGTCATGGGAAGCAAAGCAGCGGCCGCTGGTCTATCCTTCAACACGCTGCCCACAAAGCTGAATATATCGAGCGTGATTTTCAGGAAGCTGCCGTCCTGGCCGTGTATGACGCCGCGCCCGGCGCGCAAGCCGGAGAAATATTCTTCAACCGTGCGCGCTCCTGGGACTTCCGTGAAGGTCCGCGCGACGCCGGCCAGCGTGTGGGAATCGCTGCCCGCAACTCCAGCTTTACTTAATTTGGCGGCCATCTGATGCGCCTGGCGATTTGCTTCCTTCCACATCTGTCCGTTGCGCACTTCGTAGGCTGGAACGTAGGAGGCGAACCAATCGAAGTCTTCCGCATCGCGGCGGCCCGTAAGGCTGGAGAATAGATGGTTGGCGCTGAAGAAAAGTTTGCGCTCGGTGAGATAGATCAGCAGCGCGACAAAATCGCCGCGGCGGCGCTGAATTTCCACATGGTCCTTTTCTGCGATTCCATAAATGCCCAAGTGCAGCAAAGTACCCGTGGGCATCTTGACTGTTGCCTCTTCACTGAGAAAGAAGTCGGGATACTTGCGGAGGACTTCCGCGGCGTCAATGGAATCGTGGTCGGTCAGCGTGACCATGGACATGCCGAGGTGTTTGCAGCGGTCGTAGACCTCGGCGGGGTCGTTGTAGGACTCCTTGCAGATCCGGCTCAATCCCGGGGTGTCGCACATCCCAGAAGCAGTCGAATGAACATGAAGGTCGCAACGCATGCAATCAGGTTAGATGCGGGAAATGAACAGGGCATAAAACAGGAGCGAATTGCCGATGAAATCTATGATGGAACTGATTGAACACAAACGACTTTAAACGTTTTCCACATGGCATGTAGCGTGCCCGCAAAACTTTGCAGGGCGTTCATATTCGTGTGGAACAATGCTGCCCCGATGAAGAAAATTCAGGTCCTTTTTCACGATGCTGGCGGGGGGCACCGCAACGCCGCCGTGGCGCTGCAAACCGTGATTACCCAGCAAAACCGTGACTGGGAAGTGGAACTCGTCCAGTTTCAGGAGCTTACCGACCATCTGGACGTTTTGCGACGGCTGACCGGCATTCGGATCCAGGAACAATACAACACGCTGCTGCGGAATGGCTGGACCCTGGGGGCGACGCAGTTGCTGCGCGTGCTGCAGGCAACGATCTGGCTGTTTCACGCGCCGCTGGTGAACTTGCTGGAGAAGTATTTCCGAACGAGTAATGCAGATCTGCTGGTGACGGTGATTCCCCACTTCAATCGCGAAATAGCAGAGGGCTGGAAACGGGTGCATCCGGAAAAACCATTTGTCACGCTGATCACGGATATCGCGGATTTGCCGCCGCATTTCTGGATTGAGCCGGTGGAGAATCAATATGTGATCTGCGGCTCAGAGAAGGCAGTGGAGCAGGCGCGCGCGATCGGAAAAGATGCGGCGCATATTTTTCAAACGTCGGGGATGATCCTGCGGCCGGATTTTTATGTGTCGGAAAATGTGGACCCGGTGGCGCTGCGCGGCGAGTTGGGACTTCGCGGCGATTTGACCACTGGCATGCTGCTATTCGGTGGTTTCGGATCGAGTGTGATGTTGCGAATTGTGGGGAAGCTGGACGCCGCGAAATTGCCGCTGCAATTGATCGTCATCTGCGGGCGGAACCAAAAGCTGGCGGCGGCGCTGCGGGCGCGAACTTGGAATATTCCCCTGCATGTAGTGGGCTTTACGAAGGAAGTGCATCGCTTGATGCGGGCGGCTGATTTTCTGGTAGGAAAACCGGGTCCTGGAAGCGTTGCGGAAGCGATGATGCGAAAGCTTCCCGTGATTCTGGAATGCAATGCGTGGACGCTGCCACAGGAACGCTATAACACGGAGTGGGTGAAGGAGAAACAAGTCGGAATCGTGCTCAACAATTTTGATGAGATTGTTGGCGGAGTGCAGCAGATGCTAGCGCCTAGCGCTTTGGCAGAGTTTCGGGGAAATGTAGAAGGCCTGGAGAATCGGGCGGTTTTTGAGGTGCCGGAGATTTTTGCGCGGCTTTTGGGAGAGGCACCCCGGGCAGACTAGAGGGGCTTGTTCGGCGCCATCGCCGCTTCGGAACAGGGTTGCACACTTTTTACGTTGAGATCTTTCGGGGTGCATAGGGCGCACCCCTCAAGGTGACAAAACGTCTACAAACCAGATGAAGATGGAGCTTCGTATCTGGATTGAGGCAGACATTGGCGCGAGTTCGACAGCGGATTAGTTGCTGGCGCGTTCGGCGCGCGGGGTGTGTGGATAGTGCGGGCCCGCACCGGGAGTTTCCGCGGGAGCCTGCGCGCGCGGCTTGGCGCAACTCACAGCCCACCACCGGGAAGCATACTTCGGCAATTCACACATTTTGGTGCAGCCCGCGGAGGTTTTCGATCCCGCGCAATGGCAATAGCAGCCACTGACGGTTGGCTTGCGAAATTGCCCGGAGGTGTCAGCGAAGGTGGAAAAGGCCAAGGCGCCCGTGAAGAGTGCAAGGTCGAGTGTTGCCCAGATAGCAAGTCGGCGAAGACGGCGAAGGAATGGAGAGGTCATACGGGAGTAGTTTCAAACGGAAACAGAAAAAAACCGATAGCGCAGCCTTACTGGGAGTTTTGTTACCCGGGTCATGGTACGAAATGGAGAGGAGGGAGAAACTCGTGAGTAAGTCGAAGCGGAGTTCCGTAATGAATCTAGAGGACGATAATGGGACTGGGTGTGTCTCGGCAAGGAGCAGCTAACTCTCAGTTTATGAATGGGTTATGAGAATTTCTTGCTAGGGCAGGCTTGGCGTCTCCCGTGCATTAGAGGGAAGCGTGGGCGCGTTTCAGAAACGAGGCGCACAGTTTGGCAAGTGAGGGGGAAGGGGCTTACTTGCCGGATTGGCGAATCGTTACCACCTGCCTCTGAGAGGGAAGCTAGGCGGCATGGTGCTTACGGATGCCCTTTTTGTGCACTGGCGTCTTCTGCCGCGAGGCGTTGTTTGAGTGGCGCTACCAGTGAGTGCTGAAAACTTGGCTGCTTGGTAAGAGCTAGTTGCAACGCGATTGCGTAATAAGGGCGAGCCTCTTCTCGTCTGCCGAGCGCATCCAGCACGTTGCCCATCCCTGCGTTCACTTCGGCCGAGTCTGGGGCGAGAGCTACAGCTTGCTGTGCTTCCTGCAGTGCCTCCGGCAATCGCTTGCCGGTGAGAAACACACCTGCCTTTTGTGCATGGGCCAATGCAGCCGCAAGCGGGATCTCGAAGCGTCCTTCGTACACAAAGACACTGGAATCGATTGCATCGGCAGCCTTCAAGGTTTTGAACTGCTCATATGGATTGAGTGGAGGTGGGCCGAATTCGAATCCCGTGAGATTGACTGCGCTGATGAACACCGGACCGTCGATCGCAGGAGTAGCGTCGGAGAGCGTACCCAGCCAAATTGATTCTACGGTCGGAAGTAGCTTGCAGGGGATCTTGTAATAGTTATAGTCGATGACGCCGGTTCCAAAATAAACGAACCAGCACTTTTGGATGTGACGCTCGTCGGTGTATCGCTTCACCGCATGCAATTGCTGCGCCCAATCCGCGCTCGAATCGCTCACATACCTCCAAACGTTCTTTGGGCCACCAAAGGCTTCGTTCGCATAGCCAATGCAGTTGGGGAACGCGCGCGTCACTGAAATTGCCTGGACGACCAGCAGAAGCACGACCGCATACCGCCAGCGGCGGCTGTCCTTAATCAGCACGGAGGCCGCGCCCGCGATCAGGATCGCGAGAAAGATGTAGACGGGCAGGATGTGGCGAATGCCAATATTCATTCCGCCCTTCATGGACACAGCTAGATAGACGAGCGGCGGGATCAACAGAAACAGCAGTTCGCGCTTCATCCATAAGCGCGTGCTCGCGATCACCCAGACGCTAATCGACAGCAGGATCAGGAATGTGAGGCTCGATTTCACCAGCATGGCCACCGGGAAGTAGAACCAGACGGCATGCGGATAGGATTTGCCGAAGAGATAGCTGTTGAAGCTGTCGGCACTGAACAATACGTGCGCAAAGCCGTAGATGTAAGACTCGGGGAGCAAGTGGAAACGGGCGAATTCGTGAAGTATTTTAGCTTGCGTAGGACTCGGAACTTTGCCAAGTTGCGCCTCCATTGGCGGATTCAACTGCAACCCGTTCCCGCGTGCCTGATAGCGGAATCCGTAGGCGGCCCACAGAATTGCGACAGACATGAGGCCGATGATCACCAGGGCCGTGGCGTAGCGAGTGGCGCGTCTACCGACCGAAAGTTGCGATCCGCTGTTCGCTGGCTCTTGCCGGAATATCTCGACTCCCGCGAGAATCAGGAGCATGGGGAAGACAAGGACCGCGCTGTGCTTGGACGCCAACGCCAATCCGACGGCAACCCCGGGAATCATCAACCGGCCCGCGGATGGCAATTGCACATAGCGGTAGAATGCATAAATCGATGCAAGTAAAAAGCAGGATTGCGCCGCGTCCGTGGTTACCAGCGCGCCGTGAGCGAGCAGGGTCGGATCGAACAGCAGAAGCCCAAGCACAAGGAAGCCCGCGGTGGTGTTGAACATTTCTCGCGTCGCGAAAAACGCGATCACCAGCAACAGCAACGTGAAGATGGAGGCCGCCATCTGCGCGCGAAACACGATCTTGTCGGCGTCGTTGTGAAAGATGAAATCTCTTCCACCGAGAACCGCCTGTAACCGGTAAGGTCGATCTTGCATTTCTGGAACGTTCAGTTGCATGAGAAGCAAAGGCACAGTGGCAACGAATTTGACCAGCGGCGGATGCTCGGGATTCAAGCCAAAGTCGCCGCGCCACAACATGTATCCTGAATAGATATGGTCGGGCTCATCCCAGCTAATGGTGTTCGCGCGTGAGATCAGCGCCAGGTGAATGGCGAAGATCAGAATAAACCCGGCAACGCCGGCCACCATCCACAACCGGCGAGAGTCCCCTTGTAGTGGAGTCAATGCTTATACCTCAAGAAGAGAATTCAGGTAACCAACCTTCAACGAGGGCTGGGTCCGTCGACACGAGCCTGCGCGGTCATGCTTCTGTAGCCGAATCCGCTGCCGCGCACGACATCTGAAGGCAAGCCAAAGTTTCACAAAGCTGAAGACATAAAAAACTCGGCGCGGGACGCCAGTGTACCAAGTTCGCGACCGCCGCGTGCAACCGTTCTCTGCGGAAGTTGGTGGGATCAGCCCTGATAAGTCCGCTTGTAGGAAGTGATCTCCCACTTACCATCGATTCCGGCCGGATTACGGCAGCCCTGAAGTAGTGCCAGATTTGTCGGATAACCGGACATCTTGATCCTAGTGCCCACTTCTCCGGTTAGCGCGTAAATCAGGACTTGAGATGGCTTTTGCACCCACCATTGAACATCACACCGCGATTCAGCCCTCAGTGTCGACAGGCCCGACGTGCACGGAGTCGCTTATCATGCCAGTCATGGAAATGGTCACAAAACCGAGTTCGGTAAGAGCGAAGTATTCGGCATCTGCAGGAGTTGCAGCAATTATTAGCGCCGTTGCACTCCCGGCGTCTTGCTTCCCAATAATAGGAAAGAGGCTACGCTCTCGTTTGCTTCGCTGCGAAGGTGGAACTGGGTTAGCCAAGGTTTCGCACTTTACCGCTAGGAGAGCAGCCTAGGTAGCTTGCTTCCAAACGAGATTGTGGAGTTCAGGACGCGACGCCAGTATACGGCTGCGCATATCTCCAAGAGTATACAAACGCCGATTATTGTCCTTTTGATTCATTCTTGGGCGATTTCGCAGTGAGTACCGCAAGTAGTTCCTTCGCCGAAGCGGGAACTGGTCCGGCTTTGCCGGCAATGATCTCGGTGGCGGTCACTTTCTTGCCATACAGATCCGTATTTGCGTCGTCATCCGGTCCGAGCGACGATCCCTCCAGAGAAACGCCGGCAAACACACCCTGCGCTCTGGAATAGGAGAGCATCTGTGCACTCATCGCCGCATTCGTGGAGGCTTCCGCCTCCCGCCCCACTGGACCGGCGGCGATGCTGGCATCGGCGCCGAGTTTAGCCTTCCCGTTCATCAGGGCCCGCGCTCCCTTTTCATTCATAACCAGAATGACGAAGTCGCTAGATTGGCCGCCAGCCTGAAGACCAAAACTTCCGCCAGCCGATTGCATCATCGTCGGAGCGCTCCACGGCCCGTCGAAATTCTCTCCTCCCCGACACGTCATCACACCTTTGCCATATTGGCCCGCGATAATGAATCCAGCCTTCTTTACGGACGGGAGAACGATGACGCACTCCGCCTTATTCAGCACACTGATGGGAACGCCGCTGGAGGAAGAAAGCAGCTCCTTCATGACATCGCCCGATTCTTTGACTCGCTCCACTTCATTCTTGTCGTCCGCCGCAATCGCAATGCTCGAAATACTTAGGCCCAAAACGCCGATGATCAGCAACGCTTTACCCGTTAGCCCCCGGTGTCGATTCAACATTTGCGCCTCCTTTGGTCTTGCCCGCTCAGACTTCTCAAATGGGAACTCGCCGAAGTTCAGTCGCCCAGCAAATCGCTAAGTTTCTTGCAATCTGATTCCGTCCGATTCGGGAACCTATCGCGTTCGGGGCCCCGCCGATACTAGGGATTCTCCTAGTTAGGGGAAGAAGCTTAGCAAAGTCGAAAATGCAAGCCCAAGCGCCACACGACGCACACATGGTTTTATTAGCCGTCAAGCAAGAACTGATCTCAGTTCCCGACTAATTTGTCGCGCATGCATAACCTGTTTCACGCTAATTCCTCGTGCCCGTGAATGGCTCGAACCGAAGAAGAGAGTGGGCTGCCATCTTCCCCGTCCAAGAAGAAATAAAAAGACTGTTGTTGAAGGCTCGCACCGAGGGATAGTCAGACAGGATCTGGCCGGGGAGTGGACCAAGTTGAACTCGTTAAACCGCGCCCTGCTCGCGCTTCGCCCCAACCTCCTGTTACACAATGTTTACACTGTATTACTTGACCTGCTTTTAGCATCGTGACAGAAGTAGCTCAGGACCCCGAAGCTGGGGCGAACGTGGGCGGAAGACGCCCCGGCTTCATTTGTTTCGAATCTCTAACATCAAGTCTTCGCTGTCACTTCTAACAATAGACACTTGTTCCCAACAATGCGATAAGAACCTCGCTCATCGAAGGCGGGGGTAGGCTCTTGGCGGAAACCTGCACCTGCTTTCTCGGAACATCGAAGGCGGGGTGAGGTTCTGGGCGAATGCTCACTCCGACTTCCTTTTCTCCTACCTTTTCTTTTTCCGAAATTTGTTGCCAACGCTTCCGCTTGGTGCAAATATGCGGCCACTCGACGACGTGTCAGAGCCGTAATCTCTGACACGCTGTTGACCCCGAGTACCCGGGAATCCGCCCCCGGGTTCCTACGCCGAACACCTGATTGCCCTCTTCGAACTCGACGGCCAACATTTTTGTGGGGAGATGCTACCAAGAGCGAGTGGTACATTTCTCTGGAGCGGCCCGGTCCCTTCATTGGGCCGCTTCCCTCATTACGTCTTGGCCCGGACGAATAGTTAAGCCGATTGAATTTACCGGAGCGAACGCTGAAGAGTAAGAGTGAATCGAACCGCCAGATAAACAGGCAAGGACGGGGTGGGACAGCATTGACAGCACCAAAATCCATGCGCTAACTTCGCTCGTATTTTCCCCGAAGTGTACCCGCCCAATATGCAGTTCGGAGGCAACCATGCCATATGTTGGCGGCGAACTTCCCAAATTGGGCGACTACGTGAAAAACGAGTACGAGCAACCCGGCACGGTAATCAGACTCCACTCAGCGCAAAACGGAATAGACCAAATCAGCGTTAGATGGGATGACGGTGCGGTTGAACCGCCGTTGGCTTCTGCGGAAGGATTTACGCTCATCTCGCGTACCGCATAGCAAGTGTAGGCGCAGCGTGATATGGTCGTTTTACTCCAATACTCGAATGGTTGTTAAGGCCCGGTCCCAAGCCGGGCTTTTCCTTTGGAAATCTCTGTTGCCACGTTCGTTCCATGGTGCAAGAATGCCGCTGTTTGTTCCCGTATCGCGCCCAGAACGCGATGCGGCACAACCCATAAAGCCCGGTTGTGTGCCCATGACCGGGCTTTTGCTTTTTCAGATATATGTTGCCAGCGACCCGGCATGGTGCAAACATGCCCTTCTTGGCAACGTGTTACCACCCCAACGGTGATGCGCTCCGACAACCTCGATAACCCGGTCCCAACCGCCTCCGGGTTTCTCCTTACGCCGAACACCAGATTGCATTCTTGCAAACCAACTTGGAGCATTATCGTGGGGATATGTTGCCGACCGCCAAGGTGCATTTCCCTTGGGGCGGCCCAATCCCTCATTGGACCGCTTCCCTGTTGTCGTCGATCGAAGCTTTGCGTGAAATCGAGGGGCGGGGTACGGAGCGGCGAGGATAGGATCCATTTTCTTGGTCCCCTAAGGATTTGCCCTATCCGCCGAAGCGTTCGCATTCGCTGGTGGCAGCGCGCAATACTCTATGCACTTCGAGGCGAAAAACTCAATTTCTGCCTTTTTGCGCGGAACTTTCTCGCCAGCTTCCGGCGCCACGATCAATGATTGCGGCCCATCCGCGGCGTTAAATGTGCACTGGAATGTCTGCGACTGCACTCCGCGCTGCTGACAAGAAATCTTCTCCAGCGCGGGCTCCAGCATTTCCGGCTTGCCATGCAACTGGTTCGCGACGGACGACGGCACCATCGCCACCAGCATCGGCACCGGCGCCTTAACCTTGATGCTCACGACTTCGCCATCGCGGTCCGGCACGTATCCGCCATAAACTTTCAGGAAAGAACTCAATTCGTATTTTTCCTTCGCCTGCTGGATCCACTGAAACTGGGGTGGGAAGCAGTTACTGATACAAGTCCAGCGGAAATATTGGATGTGCACATCGTTCGGCGAAACGAAATGGTGATTGGCCGAAGTTTGCGCCTTCAAGACAGCAGCCACGCCGACGCCCACTCCAACAGCATTACCGACTGGTGTATTAAGCACGGTTCCGTCACGCTTCAGTACCTCGCCCAATCCTGCGAACGCGGCGGACTGGGAGCTGCCTCGGTCATCGCGAATCACAAGTGTCATCGGTTCCGCTGGCAAATCGCAAACGTACCTGGTCCTAACTACGTGCTCACGCAAGCACAGCATTCTCAGCGACCCCATCGTTTCCGGATACTGCAGTGCGTGGTTCCACTCGCCTTCGCCGGTCAGGAAAATCGTCACTGGCTGCTGCGATTCAATATCCACCTGAATGTCGCCGCCTGCCGCATAGGTCTTGCCAGTGTGGTAGTTGGCCGGGTCCAGCCGGACGGCCTCATCGGTCCCGGGCTGCCACTCGAATTGTTTTTGCGCGGAAGCCGTTCCCGCGAGGATCATGGTACCCAGAAGTGCGAATGTAATTGTGGATTTCATACTAGAGCTAGTATTCAATCAGAAGAAAAGCCGGAGCAATTGCCCGCAAGGACAGGTCATCTCTAGCAGTATCGTGCCTAAATGGGCACAGCCGGAGCTCCGATCTGCGCTTCTCTTGCTGGATCAGCCCGACATGGAGTTGCACAGTGAAGATGACTTCTCCGGTATCAAATTCGCCTTAGCGATGTTAATTTTCTGGCTGTGCATTCTAACGATGTTCTTCCTAGCACAGTAGGATACCGCGCTCTGCGCCGCCGGAACACAACCTAAAATTGCCTTGCCTGTGGGTACTATGTTCGGCCACTACAGGAGTTTGCGACCGCTCAATATTTAGGTTTTGTCGCTACTACTTTCCTGCTCTATTTTCGGACCACAAAAATTCCAGTTACGAATAGAAATTAGCGAGGCAGCGAGGCTTTTTCTACTGGCAACGGGTCTGCCGATGTTGCCGAGCCTTGTCGTTGGATGATCGGGATACCTGCTTGACCGAGGGCGTGCGCGACCTGGGTTTCGCGCAGGCGCGAGGCGTCGTATTCAAAGGTCAGAGTCTTGCCGGAATCGTCCACGTGGAAACGGCGAAGGCCGTAGAGATTGGCGAATTCGCCGAGGTGCTGGAGTTGTTCGTGGCTGAGTGTCGAATGGAGTTCGTAGGTGATTTCGAGGAGTGTCATGCGGGGAATTATACCAGTGGGAATGGAGAAGTGGCGAGTGGCGAGTGGGAAATCGAGCGCCCGAAGCGGGGAAATCTTGAAGAGAAATGGAAGTGGAGTTTGGATCTGGCGGATGGTTCCGAGAATTGACACGGCATAGGGCATGGGGGTATATATACCCTTATGGGGTATCTGGAATGAAGACACGATTGCGGAAGGCCACTGGCGTGGATGCGGGGTTGAAGGCGGCGAGCCTTAACCGGTTGCGGCGGATTGAGGGGCAGGTACGGGGCTTGCAAAAGATGGTGGAGGAAGATCGTTATTGCGCGGACATTCTGGTGCAGATGGCGTCTGTGCAGGAGGCGTTGCGCGGCGTGGGGCGGAATTTGATGAAGAACCATTTGCAGCATTGCGCGACGAAGGCAATTGCCGGTGGAAAGCCGAAAGAGGCGGGGGAGATGTATGACGAGTTGTTGGAGTTGATTTACAAGCATTTGCGGTGAGGTGGGCGTACCGGCGCACGGAAAGAGGGCCGGGCGAGCCCGGCCCCTACAAGGGCGAAGAGCGGAGGCCGACCTGAAGGTCGGCCAGTACATTGGGCGCGCGCCATGATCGACGGCCGCTACAGGAAGAGAGAGTGGGTATGGAACGCGATCCGGTTTGCGGGATGAGTGTGGATCCGGAAAAAGCCAGGGCGAAAGTGGAGCATGGCGGAAAGAGCTATTACTTTTGCTCTGCGCGATGCGGGGAGCGGTTTGCGCTCGAACCGGGGAAATTTCTAGCTGCGCCGGGAACGGCGGGCATGGAGCCGCCTCCACAGAAGCTGGTGGCTATAGCAGCGGCGCCCGCGAAGGGAATTCGTTATACCTGCCCGATGGATCCGGAGATTGTGCAGATCGGGCCGGGCACCTGCCCGATCTGCGGGATGGCGCTGGAGCCGATGGACATCGTGGCCGAAGAGCAGGCCGATCCCGAATACGATTCCATGCGCAAGCGGTTGTGGGTGGGGACGGCGCTCTCCTTGCCGCTCCTGGTTCTCTCCATGTTTGGCGGCGCACTGGGCTTGCATCTACAGCCTGGTGTGAAAAATGGAGTGGAACTTCTGCTGGCTTCGCCGGTGGTGCTATGGTGCGGGTGGCCATTTTTCCAGCGTTTCTGGCGCTCGTTGGTGAATCGCAGCCCGAATATGTTCACGCTGATTGGGCTGGGCACGGGGGCGGCATATCTCTACAGCGTGGTCGCCACGCTGTTTCCGCAAGTATTCCCCACGTCGTTCCGCGGGATGCATGGCGAAGCTTCGGTTTACTTCGAAGCCGCGGCGGTGATCGTCACACTGGTGGCGCTGGGGCAGGTGCTGGAATTGCGAGCGCGCCAGCGGACCAGCGGCGCGATCCGCGAACTGCTGCACTTGGCGCCGCAGAATGCCCACGTGGTTGCAGCGGGTGGCGATCGAGATGTGCCTCTGGAGCATGTCAAGCGAGGCGACTTGCTGCGTGTGCGTCCGGGCGAACGAGTGCCGGTGGATGGCACGGTGCGCGAAGGCGCCAGCGCCGTGGACGAATCGATGGTTACCGGTGAACCTTTGCCGGCGGAGAAGCAGGCAGGCGACGAGGTGACTGGCGGGACACTGAACTCTAGTGGAAGTTTTTTGATGGTGGCGGAGCGCGTAGGAAGCGAGACACTTCTGGCGCGAATCGTGAAGCTTGTGAGCGAGGCGCAACGCAGCCGCGCGCCGATGCAGAGGCTGGCGGATAAAGTCGCGGGCTATTTCGTCCCTGGCGTGGTGGCGGCAGCGATTCTGGCCTTTGCGGGCTGGGCACTTTTTGGGCCGGAGCCGCGGTTTGCGCACGCACTGGTGGCGGCCGTTTCCGTGCTGATCATCGCGTGTCCCTGCGCGCTGGGACTGGCAACGCCCATGTCCATCATGGTGGCTGTGGGAAGAGGAGCCACCTCTGGAGTGCTGGTGCGCAAGGCGGAGGCGCTGGAGACACTCGCGCGCGTGGACACGCTGGTGTTGGACAAGACGGGAACGTTGACCGAAGGGAAGCCGCGTCTTGCAAATGTTGGTGTATTTGCCGAGAGCGGCCTTTCAAAGGATGGTCTGTTGTGGATTGCCGGAAGCGTTGAACAAGCGAGCGAGCATCCCTTAGCGCGAGCGATCGTGGAGGCGGCCAAGAGGAAAGGAGTCGAATTGGCTGCAGTGACGGAATTTCGAGCGTATCCCGGCGGAGGGGTGGAAGCCGTTCTACAGGGTGACCGGGTCGCGATTGGCACGTTTAGATTCCTAGAAGAAAGAGGAATCCGGGAACAGACCGGCCCGGTTGGGCAGGAATTGAAAATGGATATCGGCACAGAGCGTGCGGCAGCGGTGAGTCACGTTTTCGTCGCGGTAGGAGGGAAGCTGGTTGGAATCCTGGCGATTGCGGATTTGCTGAAGGCTTCCACTCCTGAAGCGATTCAGGCATTACGGGCTGAAGGCCTGCGGCTGGTGATGTTGACTGGCGACCGGCGCGGATCGGCAACGATGATTGCGAACCAATTGGGACTGACGGAGATTGAGGCGGAGGTCCGCCCGGATCAGAAGGCGGCGGTGGTGGAGCGCCTGCGAAAAGAAGGGCGCGTGGTGGCTATGGCTGGGGATGGGATTAACGACGCGCCGGCGCTGGCGTTGGCCGACGTTGGCATTGCCATGGGCACGGGAACGGACATTGCCATGGAGAACGCGGGGATTACTCTGGTCAAGGGCGATTTGCGTGGGATCGTGAGGGCGCGGCGGCTCTCGCGGGCCACGGTGAAGAACATCAAGCAAAATCTGGCGTTCGCCTTCGTCTATAACCTAGTGGGGATTCCCATTGCTGCCGGGGTGTTTTTTCCGGTGTTCCACTGGCTATTGAGCCCGATGATTGCCAGCGCGGCGATGAGTTTTAGTTCGGTTTCGGTGATCAGCAATGCGCTGCGGTTGCGGAGAGAACGGCTCTAGGGACCTCCCACCAGACAGACTTTGGGATTTCGGAATGCTGGGCAGACTAAAGTCTGCCGCTACTGGATGACCTACCTCGGGCAGGCTTCCTTCGTCTATCTAACTGAAAGCTGGAACATTCTGCGGGGAACTGCGTATTCCTCTACAGAAGCGCGATGGTAATCCTGCATGGGGGTCGGTTATGTCCAGTAGTGCCAATGGCTTAACAAACGGAAAAGCGGCGAAGAAGCGCCGTCGGAGAATTATTATTGCCAGCATCGTGGCCTTGCTGGTTGTTGGCGGCGGGTATGGCGTATTTGCCGCGTTGCGGCCGAGTCACGAGATTGACCTTTCGAAACTGGTGACTTCGGAACGCGGCGACCTGGCAAAGGTGGTGGTGGCCACGGGCAAGATTCAGCCTCTCTCCAAAGTAGAAGTGAAATCCAAAGCCAGCGGCATCGTGAAAAAACTTTATGTGGACTACGGCGACCAGGTGAAGACCGGCCAGTTGTTGGCGGAACTCGATAAGGTGCAACTGGAAGCCAGTTTGCGGGCGGCGCAGGCGAATTACCAGGCGGCGCAGGCCGCGAAGACTTCCGCGGAAGCCACGCTGGAGCGGAACAAAGTGGACGCGGAAGGACCGGACGTGCCGTTCCTGAAGCTGAACATGGAACGTGCGCAAGAGATGTACAAGGACGGTGTGATGTCCAAAAGTCTGGTGGAAGATGCCGAGAAAAATTACCAGCTGGCTTTGAACAAACAGGTGAGCGCAATGAGAACTCTGGAGGTTTCCCGAGCGGAGATTGCCAAGGCGGTGGCGCAGGAGGCGCAAGCCAAGGCGGCGCTGGAGAATGCGGAAGAGGATCTGCGCAACGCTACGATCGTCAGCCCGATCGATGGGCTGGTGCTTTCGCGCGACGTTAATGTGGGCGATGCGGTCAGCTCGATCCTGGTGTTGGGTTCGCAAGCCACGCTGATCATGACGCTGGGCGACATCAGCGAAGTTTACGTGCAGGGCAAGGTGGATGAAGCCGACATCGGCAAGGTCTATCTGGGGCAGGCGGCGCGGATTGTGGTGGAGTCATTCAAGGACAAGAAATTCACCGGGAAGGTGACAAAAATTTCGCCATTGGGCAAGGAAAAGGACAACGTCACAACCTTTGAGGTGCGCGTTTCCATTTCTAACTTCTCCGGCGAGTTAAAAGCCAATATGACCGCGAACGCGGAAATTGTGTTGGAAGAAAAGAAAAACGTGCTGATGGTGCCGGAGGCTTCCTTGATTTACGACAAGGACCGCAAAGCGTCCGTGGAGATTCCGGATCCGAAGGCGGATAAGGGTAAAAAGAAAATACCAGTGCAGTTGGGGATTTCCAACGGCGTGAAGACAGAGATCACGGCCGGACTGAACGAAAAACAGCAAGTGATCCTGCAATAGAGGGGCGAAGATGACTTTTCGCGACCTATTACGCGACACGCTGGAAACGCTGTGGGCGCACAAACGGCGGACGCTCCTGACGATGTTCGGCATTGCCTGGGGCATCATTTCCATCACGTTGATGGTGGCCGCGGGGGAAGGCCTGGGGCGTGGCATCCAGAAGCAGCAAGAAAATTTCGGCAAGGACGTGATGATTGTCTTTTCCGGGCGCACCAGCATGCAGGCTGGAGGCACGCGCTCGGGCCGCGTGATTCATTGGGCGGCGGATGATTACAAGGAAGTGGCCAAGGAGTCCCCCTCCTGCAAGTACGTGATTCCGGAAATCGGCAACAACGTGAAGGTGCACAGCGCGTTCAATAGCGGAGATATTGATACAGTTGGATCGCTGCCGCCATTCACGGAAATTCGCAGCGTGGCCGTCGACGAAGGGCGCTTCTACAACTACGAGGATAACGACCTGGGCAGGCGCGTGGCATTTCTGGGCAGTGACACGAAGAAGCAGTTGTTTGCGGAGCGAGAGGCTGTTGGGCAGACCGTCGAGCTGAACGGAGTTCCGTACACGGTGATCGGGGTGATGAAGACGAAAGACCAGAATTCGTCTTACGACGGCGTGGATATTCGCAAGATTTTTCTTCCTTTCAACACCATGATGCGTGATTTTCCCAACAAGCCCCCGGCGGAGCCGGACTCGATTGACCGTATACTGGCGGCGCCCTGGTCATTGGATACGCACAAGGATTGCGTGAAGCAGGTGCGGCGCACGCTTGGCAGGCTGCACAACTTCGATCCGCGGGACGAGGAAGCCGCGAGCATCTGGGACACGGTGAAGAACGCCCAGGCCAACCGGATGATTTTTGTGGGCATGGAAATTTTCATGGGCGCGGTGGGCGTGGCGACGATATTTCTGGGTGGTCTCGGTGTGATGAACGTGATGCTGGTCAGCGTGCGGGAGCGAACGCGGGAAATCGGAGTGCGTAAAGCGCTTGGGGCTACGCGCGAATCGATCCTGCGGCAATTCTTTCTGGAGACGATCATCGTGGTGGTGCTGAGCGGGGGAACGGGGTTGATCATCTCCTACGGTATTTGCGGATTGGTGAACCTGCTACCGAAGATGCCGTTCTTCGACGGCCTGGACGCGAGTTGGCAGCTTGCAGCACTAACGATTGGTCTATTGGGTTTGATCGCCGTGCTTTCAGCCCTGTATCCAGCAAACCGTGCGGCCTCCGTGGATCCCATCGAAGCATTGCGGTTCGAGGCGGGTGGATGATGATCATTGAGGTCTTCAAAGAGGCTTGGGCCGCGTTGGGCCGCAATCGTGTGCGAAGTCTCCTTACGATGACTGGGATTTCCTGGGGCATCGTGGCGGTGACGCTGCTTTTGAGTTACGGATCAGGATTTCGCAGCGTGTTGCTTTACACGTTTGAAGTATTTGGCAAAGGGGCGGTGATTTGCTGGCCGGGAACTACAAGCGAGCAGGCAGGCGGCGAGCGTGCCGGCAAGCAGGTGCGGTTTGAGCAGGAAGACGCGGATCTGGTGAAGGCGCAGTCGCCATTGGTCAAGCGCGTTACGTTGGAGACGGTGAAATTTCTTGGAATTTCGCATGACGAACGGCTTTCGGACAGCGCCATTCGCGGCGTGTATCCCGAATATGGCGAGATGCGGAATGAGGTCCCTTCCGAGGGCCGGTGGATTACGGCGGACGATATTTCGGAAAGGCGCCGCGTGGTGATCCTGGGGGCGCGGCTAAAGAAAAAACTGTTCAGCGGAACGCCTGCAGTCGGTGAGACCGTGCGCATCGATGGCGTGAGGTTCACCGTGATCGGCGCGATGGACATGAAATTCAGCGACAGCTGTTACTTTAATTGCGACGACGAATCCGCGTTTATCCCCTATCCCGCGGCGGCGGATATCTGGGACGCGCGCTACGCCAGCGTAATGATTTTCGAACCGATTGCACCGCAGTTTGAGGCGCAAGCCATGCAGCAGTTTCGCGACGCAGTGGGTGGGCGGCAGCATTTTTCGGGACAGGACAAGCGCGCTATCACCATGTTTGGCCGGCAGGAGTTCAAGCCGGTCTACGATGGAATCACGCTGGGCATTGAGGGGCTGCTGTTTATCATCGGCAGCATGACGCTGGCTATCGGCGGCGTGGGTGTGATGAACATCATGCTGGTGTCCGTGGAAGAACGCGTGCGCGAGATCGGATTGCGCCGCGCACTGGGCGCCAGAAAGTGGCACATCCGCTGGCAATTTCTGTTGGAGGCACTGGTGCTGACTCTGGCGGCGGGCGCGATCGGAATGTTGATTTCGGCGGCGCTGACTTCCGCGATTGGGACGTTGCCGTTCCTGGGCCCGGCGTACGAAGACGAGTCGGGCAAGGTGGATATTCATCTGACGCTTTCGATGACCACGATGATGCTTTCGAGTTTTATCTTGATTGTGGTGGGTGTGATCAGCGGATGGATGCCCGCGATGCAGGCGGCGAAACTGGATCCCGTTGAAGCGCTGCGGTATGAATGAGGAAGGCAGCCGTTAGCCGATAGTCAAAAGCCGACATCCAAGAAATCAGACCTTAAAGCTGCGAGCCGAGCCGGTCGTCCGGGTGATCGCAAAGCAGTTCCCATAGAGAAAATACCGCATAAAAGATAGATTCTGTTGGGGCGAATCTCTCCCACTGCTATAGTGGTTATGGAGAAAATTCTCCGCGGTAGGAATTTTTTCCTGGGAGAAAGACCATGAAGAGTGGCAGGCATGGGTTTGTTCAAGGATGCGCCGGAATTTTTGCACTGGCACTGCTATTGTTTTGCGGTCGGATTGCCGAAGGTCACGCGATTTTGAAAACCAGTTCACCGGCGGCTAATTCGACAGTGAGCGGCCCGGATGTCCCCATAGTTCTGAAATTCAACGTGCGGGTGGATGCGGCCCGTTCGAAGGTCCAGTTGCTGCATCCGGACAACAGCGTCACGGACCTTCCTCTCGATAAGGAATCTTCGCCGGATACGTTGGGATGCAACGTCAAAGGACTTGTGCCGGGGGCGTACACGATTCGCTGGCAAGTGCTTGCGCCGGACGGCCACATCACGCGTGGCGAAGTTCCGTTCACGGTAAAGGCTGGCTGAGACCTCTGCATGGCTCAACTCCTCGGAATCTTTGGCTTCCTGGTTGTTTTACTGCGCGCCGCGATTTTGTGTTTTCAGACGATGGTGGCCGGTGGCTTGATCTTCCTCATCGTTGCGACACCGAATGACGCTTTGCGGCCGGCAGAGCTGAAGCGGCCGGCATGGAAGCTGATTCGTTGGAGTGCGGTGGGACTCGCCATATCGCATCTTTTCTTTGTTATCACCAATTCGCTGATTCTGATGAACACCGCCGACCTGAGCTGGGGCGACGCCTCGGGAGCGAACTTTGCTATCGCGGGGACGGTGGCAATCGCAGCCTCGTTGGCGATTGCCTTTTGGCCAAGGGCAATGCGGGAAAGCATGAACCCGCTCGTTCTTTTGCCCGCGGGATTGTTGTTGGCCGCAACGGTGATCACCAGCCACTCGGCTTCGCGGATGGATGGGCGAGCAATGTTGGTGACGCTGACGTCATTACATTACCTGACCACCGCGAGCTGGATCGGCGGACTGCCATACTTATTGTTGGCGATGAAACGCGTGACGGAGCCGGGGATTCGGCTGAGAATCAGCCAGCGATTTTCGCGGATGGCGCAGATCAGCGTGGTGGTGCTGTTTCTGGCGGGGTTTGGCATGAGCCTGGTCTATGTGGGTTCGTGGAGCGCGTTCTATGGCACGGCGTACGGAATCATGGTTGGAACGAAGGTGGTGTTCTTTTGCTGCCTGGTGCTCGTGGGGGCGGCTAACTACTACATTGTGAAAAACGCCCGCACCACTTCAACATCGGGCACGGTCAGCTTGATCCGGTTCGGCGAAGTGGAAATGGGATTCGGATTGGCGGTGATCTTAACGGCTGCCTCGCTGACCTCGCAGCCGCCGGGAGCGGATTTGACGGAAGACCGCGTCACGCTGCATGAAATAGCCGTGCGTTATGCGCCGCGGATGCCGCGGTTCACCAGTCCGCCGCTGGAGGATATTTCGCCGTCAGGAAAGGCGACGCGCCAAAAATTGATCGCAGCGGGAAACAGATTACCGGCGGCGTTTCTGCCCGGACAATCTTACTTTCACCCGGATTTGCCGGGAGATATCGCCTGGTCGGAGTACAACCACAACTGGGCGGGCCTGATCGTGTTAGCGATGGGAGTGCTGGCGCTGCTTTCACGCAATAAATATTTTGCCTGGGCAAAAATCTGGCCATTGATGTTCCTGGGACTTGCGGTCTTTTTGTTTTTGCGGGCAGACCCGGAAAACTGGCCGCTGGGGCCGAATGGATTCTGGGAAAGCTTTGGAGAGGCAGACGTGCTGCAACATCGTGCGGCGGTTCTGCTGATCATTGCGTTCGCGGTTTTTCAATACCTGGTCGAGACGAATCGCGTGAAGTCGTACGCGGCCGCGCTGGTGTTTCCCGGGGTTTGCGCCATCGGCGGGATCGTGCTGTTGACGCACATGCACGCGATCACCAACGTGAAAGATGAGATGCTGATCGAGTTGAGCCACACACCGCTGGCGATTGTCGGCATCGTTGCCGGTTGGTCGCGCTGGCTGGAGTTGCGCCTGCCGGCGGAGAACAATATGCGGAAGTACCTGGGGTGGGTGTGGCCGGTGTGCTTTATTTTGGTCGGGCTGATTTTGATGGATTATCACGAGGCGTGAGGAAGGCAGTCATCAGTTTCAGCCATCAGCAATCAGTAACCAGTAATCAGTAATCGGAATGAATGAGCGCGCTGGGTTTTAAAAGTGATCCTGCTTGACAGGGAAGGGAATGGGATGGCGAAGGCGGCTTTGGTGGTGGTGGATGTGCAACGGGATTTCTGCGAGGGCGGGGCGCTGGCCGCAGCGAACACCGTGTCACTGCTGTCTCCTTTGAAAAAGTTTATTGATGAGGCCCGCCGCCTGGGAATATTGATCGTATATACGCAGGATTGGCATCCAGAAACGCACAGTTCCTTTCAGTCGAATGGAGGGCCTTGGCCGGTGCACTGTGTTGCGGAAAAGGCAGGCGCGGAGTTGATGCCGCCACTGAAGGCCGAAGCCCGAGATGTGGTAATTCATAAAGGCGTAGGAGTGCAGGGAGCGGGTTATTCCGGGTTCGACGAAACGTCACTGGAGCAACAGTTGCGGGAGAAGGGCATTTCGCATGTGGGAGTCGCCGGGATTGCCACGGATTACTGCGTCCGCGCGACGGCGCTGGATGCGCTGCAGGCAAATTTCGAAACCACGGTGCTCGAGGATTTGATTCGCGCGGTGCAAGACAAAGATGTGCCCAAGGTTTTGCAGGAACTCAAACAGGCGGGCGTTAAGCTGCAACCTTTCTCGGCGTGGCTTGCCGAGAGCCGTTAAAATCCAGAAGCAAAAATATGGAAGAGGCGCTTAGTTCTGGCCGAGAAGCGCGTCGAAATAAGAGACCATTTCCGCGGAGTTCCAGTCCTGGGGGCCGATGACTTTGCGCGCGATTTTTCCATGACGGTCAATGATGTAGGTTTCCGGATACATCACTGTGCCGTAGTCCTGGGCGTACTTCTTTGAGGCGTCGCGCGAAGTGGGAAAATTGACGCCGTGGTCCGCTATGAATTTCTGATAAGCCGCCGCGTCGTCATCCACGCTGACCCCGAGGACAACGCCATTTCGGCTGGCGAGGCGCTTGTTCAATTCAATCAGGGAGGGCGTCTCTTCCACGCAGGGGGGGCACCAGGTGGCCCAAAAATTCAGCACCACCACCTTGCCGCGGTAATCGGAGAGTTTTTCCGCCTTGCCATTGATCTCCAGCGGAATATTCTCGGCGGTTTTTCCGGCGATCGAGGATTCGCCCTGGCGATAGTGGGGCAAGGTGAAGAAGGCGAGGACGGCGAAGGCAAAACCCATGCTGCCCCAGGCCATGATTTTACGAAGTAAAGTGTTCATACACGGTTATAATAACGTACAGCGCCCTCAACGAATAGCCTGGAATCACACGGAAAAATCCACAAGGTTATGCGTCACAGCCCAACCAATAGCGAGCCTGTTAGCGCCATTGTCCCCGCGCGGAACGAAGAGGCGGTGATTGCGGGGTGCGTGCGCTCGTTGGCCGCGCAGGCTGAGATTTTGGAAATTCTGGTGGTGGACGATCAATCATCGGACCGCACCAGCGAAATTGTGCGCGCGCTGTCAGCCGAGAATTCCAAGGTGAGACTTCTGGAAGCGGGAGCATTGCCCGCTGGATGGGTGGGCAAGAACAACGCGGTATGGATCGGGGCAAGGGGGTCACACGGAGAATGGCTGCTCTTCACGGATGCGGATGCCGTGCATGAATCCGATTCCGCAGCCAGGGCTTTGGAGATTGCGCGAAGACAAGAGGCCGCGATGGTCTCGTTCTCACCCGAACAAATGATGGAAACTTGGTACGAAAAGGCGACGATTCCCTACGTTTATCTTCGGTTGGGGAGCCGCTTTCGATTCGCGGAGGTGAATGATCCCGATTCAAACGCCGCGGCCGCGAACGGTCAATTTATTCTGATTCGGCGGGACGTTTACGATGAGGTGGGCGGGCACGCCAGCGTTGCGGCAAATGTTCTGGAAGACGTGGCGCTGGCAACGCGGGTGAAACAGGCGGGACACTGCATCTGGTTTGGCAGCGGGAAAGGCATCGTGCGTGTCCGGATGTACCGCACATTCGCCGCGATGTGGGAAGGCTGGAAGAAAAACCTCTATGCACTTATGGACGGGACGCCCCAGGCGGTGAAATCCGAATCGGCACGAGCGCTGCTTCCGTTATTCCTCTCGCTTCTTGCAGCATTGATTGTTTGGCTGGCATCGGGATCGGTGTTGTGGGCATTCGGAGTCTTGGTGGCAGGCCTCGCGGGACTTCTCTCCGCTTACGGTATGGAACTCCAGCGCAATGGTTTTTCGCCGGGTTTGCTGATCTTTGGCATTCCCGGCCGGATCCTGTTCGCAGCGATTCTTTGGGCTTCCTACCGCAGCCATCGGCAGGGCCGCCTGGAATGGAAGGGCAGGGCGTATCCAGCGGATACCCCTGGCGCATCCAAAGGGTAGACAGAAAAATGGTTTATTTGACACGAAAATTGGAGTTTTCGGCTTCGCACCTGTATCACAACCCGGCGTTCAGCGCCGAGGAGAACAAGCGCGTATTTGGAAAGTGCAATAATCCGCACGGACACGGGCACAACTACACGCTGGAAGTGACTGTGGCGGGCGAACCGGATCCGGCCACCGGAATGGTGCTGGACCTGAAAGAGCTGAAAGAGATTCTGGAGCGGGAAATCACGCAGCGCATGGATCACCGCTTCCTGAATTACGAAGTCGCAGAATTGAAGGGTCAGATTCCCACGTGCGAAAATATCGCGCGAGTGATCTGGAATCTGCTGGATTCGCAGATTCACAACGGGCGGCTGCATAAAGTCCGTTTGTACGAGACGCCGGACCTTTTCGCGGAAGTTTTTCGGAACGGAGCGCAGGGCGCATGACGGATGGACTCAAAATCGAATTGGGGCGGCGCTACCGGTTTTCGGCGTCGCACCGCCTGCACAGCGAAGCGCTGAGCGAAGAGGAAAACCGGCGGGTCTATGGGAAATGCAACAACCCGCACGGACACGGGCACAACTACACGGTGGAAGTTCGCGTCTCCGGCACGGTGGATCCCGCCACGGGCATGATCGCGAATCTTGCTGATCTCGACGGCTTTGTGGAACGGGAGGTGATCGAACCCTTCGACCACAAATTGCTGAACGAAGAGGTTGAAGCGTTTCGGCGGGATGTGCCAACTACCGAAAATCTCTGCAAGGAAATTTTTCAGCGCCTGAAACATTTTCCGAAGGCGAAGCTGGAACGCGTGCGCGTGGAAGAGACCTCCAACAATGCATTCGAATACGCGGGGGAAGAACTTTAGGATCGCCTGATGGTCTGGCAAAAGGGGAACTGACAGTGACGAAACCAACGGAGATTTTGCTGACAGAGCCAAAAGTAGACGTGTCCAAGGAAAACATTGCCGACCTGGTGCGCAAGATGATTGCGCTGGTGGGCGAGGACCCGGAACGCGAAGGCTTGCGGAAGACGCCGGAGCGCTTTGAGAAGGCGCTGAAATTTCTCACCAGCGGCTATAACCAGAATCTGGACAGCGTGCTGAACGGTGCGACGTTCAGCGTGCATTATGACGAAATGGTGGTGGTGAAGGACATCGAATTTTTCAGTCTGTGCGAGCATCACTTGCTGCCGTTTTTCGGGAAGGCCCACGTGGCCTACCTGCCCAGCAAGCGTGTCCTGGGTCTGAGCAAAATCGCGCGCCTGGTGAATATGTACGCGCGGCGGCTGCAAATTCAGGAGCGCATGACCAGCCAGATCGCCGATGCTATATCCGACAAGATCAGCCCGGAGGGCGTGGGCGTGATCATCGAAGCGCGCCACTTGTGCATGCAGATGCGCGGCGTGGAGAAGCAGCACGGCCAAGCCGTCACCAGCGCCATGTTGGGCTCTTTCCGGCACAACAAGCAGACCCGCGATGAATTCCTTTCGCTGGTGCGCTCGAAGAGGGATTAGCGGCAGAGCAACTTGACGGAGGCCTGCCCGTTCTGGGCGGGGCTCGTACACCTACCGTTTGTTTGCAGCGCGGGAACGGCGGACGCGGTCGCGGTTGCCGCAGGTTGCGTCGTTGCACCAGCGGCGGACATTTCCCTTGGTGCGATCCACAAAAATCCACGCGCAACCCGGATTCGCGCAAAGCTTCAACCTGTTGTGAGGCTGCTCCGCGAGCGATTCCGCGAGCGAAGCGGCGATCTGCGCAATCGTTGCGGACCAGCCAATTTGTGCGGGTTCCCATTCGATCTGCAACCCATTTTGGCGCTCCACCAGACGGCGGAAAACGGGTACCTTCAGCCATGAGTTCAAGCTTGCCAAATCGCCGCCTGAAATTTCGACGCCGTCTGAAACCTTTCGCACCATAGCCCGGAGCAGTGCGCGAAGCTTGCGGAGATCGCGCATTTCCGCGGGGCGAGGCAGCGGCACGCGAAAGCGCCAGAACTGTTGGAAGTCGCCGAGCCACTGAGGGTCGTCGAGAAAGTCGGTGAGAAGGCCGTAGCCGTCCCACATTTCGCTGTTGGCCAGGTCCACCCAGGGAGCGGCCGCGCCAAAGTTGTGGAGCCGGAAAGGATGCGAAGCCGGGAGCATGGTAACGAAATAAAACTCCTTGACACGTTACGCGGCCGAATATACCGTTGGACATGAGTTTAACACATTTATCTCATTACGGAAAAGCGGGATGAGCGACACCACACAAACCATCGCAGCCTCGCAAGCGCTCCTGAATGCCAAGGACGCTGGTGGCTCCTGGCGCGTACGCGTGTTTCTGGCCTTTGCCGCGATTTACCTGATCTGGGGTTCCACCTATCTCGCCATTCGCTATGCCATCGAAACGATTCCGCCGCTCTATACCGCCGGATTCCGCCATCTATTTGCCGGCTCCATCCTGCTAGCGTGGGCGCTCGCCAAGGGGCTTCGTCCCACATGGGCACAGATTCGCGCCAGCGTCGTCATCGGATTTCTCTTTTTCTTAATCGGCCACGGTTCGCTGCACTGGGCGGAGCTCTACGTGCCCAGCGGCACGGCCTCGCTGTTGATCGCCGTGGAGCCCATCATCGTTTTTCTGATGTCCTCTGCGGCCGCTCGCGTGTGGCGTATGAACGGACTGTTGTTGGCTGGAATCCTGCTGGGCCTGGCGGGCGTGGGAATTCTGGTGAGCGGGCCTGGTCTGGCGTCCGGGGCTTGGGGCGCTTGGGGCCCATTTGCGATTCTGGTGGGAGCCACTTCGTGGTCCGCGGGCATCATTTATTCCCGAAGGTCGAAACTTTTCGGAAATCCATTGTTGCTTTCAGCGCTCTCCCTTCTGGCCGGGGCCGTCATGTTGATCACGGTGGGAACACTGGCGGGTGAGGGAAGCCATTTCGCGCTTGCCCAGGTGACCACCAAGTCGTGGCTGGCGTTTGGCTACCTTGTGCTTCCCGGCTCGGTAATCGCCTTTACCTGCTACAACTGGTTGCTGGAACACTTTTCGCCGACGCTGGTAGCGACGCATACCTATGTGAACCCGGTGATTGCCGTCCTCCTCGGATGGCTTTACGGCGGCGAAACCATCACGCTGAGAGTGGCCCTGGCGGCGGTTATGGTGGTGGGCGCGGTGGTGCTGGTTGACCGCGGTACCAACAAGCTGCACCATCTGCAATAGTCCGAAGCCCGCAAACCTAAGAAATAACGCTACTTTTGCTTGCTACCCGGCATAGGCTGTGGTGAACTTTGGCTAGATACATCCGCCATGCTAGGTCAAAAATTCGGCCAATATCTAATCGAACAAAAGCTCGGCGAAGGTGGCATGGGCGTGGTGTACCGCGCGCGCGATGAAAAACTTCAACGCGATGTTGCGCTGAAATTTCTGGAAGCTTTGCCCACCGGATCCTCCGCCAGCCATGAGCGCGTGCTGCAGGAAGCGCGCGCCATTTCCGCGCTGAATCATCCGAATATCTGTACCGTTTACGATGTGGGAGAAACTGACGGCAGGCCGTTCATCGCCATGGAATTTGTCGATGGCCGCCCCTTGAGCCTGGAAATCCCGACGACCGGAATTGGGCTTGAGCAGGTGGAACGCTATGGCATGCAGCTTGCCGACGCCCTGGGCCACGCGCATAGCCGGGGAATCATTCACCGCGATTTGAAATCAGCGAACGTGATTGTCACGCCGCAGGGACGCTTGAAGGTGCTGGATTTTGGAATCTCGCGGCGACTGGAGCCGGGGAAGGGAACCGATGAAACCACGCGATTCGATCAATCGTGGGAATCGCAGCATACCTTTACGGGAACTCTTCCTTACGTCGCGCCAGAAGTCTTGAAGGGGGAAGAAGGAGACGCGCGATCGGACATCTGGTCTCTGGGCGTACTGCTTTTCGAGATGGCGTCCGGGCGCAGGCCGTTCCGCGGAGCGACGGCATTCGAACTGAGCGCCGCGATTTTGCGCGAGCGCGTCCCGATGATAACGCCGCCGCTTCCGCCAATTCTCCAGAGTGTGATTGACCGCTGCCTGGACAAAGATCCCGGTCAACGTTACCAGAGCGCGGGAGAAGTAAAGGCTGCCCTGGAAGCGGCAACCACCAGCTCACGCACTCATGAATATTTCAGCGTGCTGGCGAAACGCGAAGGACAAGCGCTGCGGCAGCACATGGCGCGCAACCTGGTTATCCTGATGCTGGCGGTGATCGTTGCTGGCGGGGCTGGCTATTGGTTCTATGGCAAATCGGCCGCCAGACGAAAACACGTGATGGTCGGCGCGATCCAGTCCATCGCCGTGCTGCCTCTGGAAAATCTTTCCGGTGATCCTACGCAGGACTATTTTGCGGATGGCATGACCGACGCGCTGATCACGGAGCTCTCGCAGATCAAGAAATTGCGCGTGATTTCGCGAACCTCCGTGATGCAGTACAAGCACACGCAGAAATCCCTGCAGGAAATCGCACAGGAACTGAACGTGGATGCCGTGGTGGAAGGCTCAGTGGTACGCTCCGGAGACCGCGTACGCATTTCCGCGAAACTTTACCAGACCAACGTGGAGGGGGCGCTTTGGGCGGACAATTTCGAGCGTAAATTCACCGACGTGCTGGCCCTGCAGAGTGATGTGGCCACGGCCATCGCGCGCGGCATTCAAGTGGAACTCAGCCAGCCGGAAGCTTCGGAGCTGGCGCGCAGCCGCACGGTGATTCCCGAAGCGTACGAAGCGTACTTGAAGGGGAGATACGAGAGCGCTAAGCGCACGCCAGAGGGGCTTCGCGCCGCACTCTCTTTTTTCCAGGCAGCCACGACAAAGGACCCGACATTCGCGGCCGCCTATGCCGGACTGGCCGTGACGTACATGAACTTGAGCAATTACCAAATGAGCCCAGCGGCGGACGTGATGCCGCAAGCCTTGCAAGCCGCGGAAAAATCTCTGGCGTTGGATGACCGGCTGGCGGAAGCGCACGCGGCGCTGGCGGCTATCCGCTTCTATAGCCTGGAGCGCAGCGGCATCGAAAGCGAATTCCTGAAAGCGATCGCCTTGAATCCCGGCTACGCGCAGGGTTTGCACTGGTACGCGCTGTTTCTTGCGGCAGAGGGACGGAAAGAAGAATCCATCACGGAGATCAAGCTGGCGCGCGAGATTGACCCGCGTTCGCTGATCATCAATGCGAATGTGGGCTGGTGCTACTACCTGGCGGGAAATTACGACAAAGCTCTGGAGGCCGAAAAGGAAACACTGCGGCAGGATCCCAGCTTTGGCGTAGCGTATGGCTATTTGAGCCAGGCTTATCTGGAGAAGGGGCTCTTCAATGAGGCTATCGATGCCGGACGAAATTTTGTTTCGCTGGCTCCCGGGGATGTCTCGCGACGCGCGGAGCTCGCGGCCGCTTATGGACGGGCCGGCCGAAAAAAGGAAGCGCAGGAAATCCTGAGCGCTTTTTCGAAGATGAAGGATGGGCAATATATTTCGGCATACGATTGGGCCATGGCTTATTCAGGTCTGGGAGAGAAACAGGAAACACTGGACTGGCTGCAGAAGGCCTATCAGGAGCTGAACGGCCGCCTGGTGAATCTGGGCGCGCATCCACAATTCGCGTTTTTGAGGAAGGAGCCAGCGTTCCAGGAATTGGTATCGCGGTGGCGTGTGGCGAACCCGGAAGCGGTGAATTAAAGCCCGGAGTCCGATGATTGTGTCAGTCTTGAGCCGTGCCTTGGCAGCGAACTTCTTGACGGGCTCCGCATCGTCGAATAGACTCCGCAGATTGAGGCATCAAAATGCCCCGGGCTCCGTATCGCCATCGGATCCAAATGATGGTTGGCCGCAGGGAGGTCGCAATGGCAAAGAAATACAAGGTTGGGTTCAAGACGATCAATGCCAAGCTGAAAGTCACCAAGCATCACCTGAACAAAATCAAGAAGCACGTTATTTCGAGTGATCAGAAAAAAATCGCCGCGCAGATTGAGGCGATTGACCTGATTATCGCCGCCTGCGGCAAAACGCACATGTCCGCTTTTTACACCAGCAAGTAAGCGGGTCCCGAGCGGTGATTCGCTACGCAGGGAGTATCTGAACTAAAGGCTCCCGGATGACGCGTGTACCAAGGCCGCAAAAAAAACAGCGCAGGGCACAAGGCCCGTTTTTGCGGCGAGCTCCATTCCTGATTTCCTACTGGCAAGGCGAGCAACTCTTTTTTGAAAATTACCTGACACACAAAAAGATCGCGGCTTCAATGGAAACCGCGGCGTTGCTGGATTTTTTCTCCGGCTGGAAGCGGGAAGCCGCGATGTTTCGGCGCTGGCCGGAGTACACGCCAAGGTCACTGAGGGTCGCGTCCCGGCGTTTGGTCGCGGAAACTTTCCTGCAAAAAACGGAAGGCAGAATTCCTCAGCGGGACGCGCGCGAATCACTGCTTGCGAAGTGGGGCGAGTGGAACCCCGCGGCGGGTTTTTTCCACTTTCAAACAAAAGATACTTATGGCGATCGGATCACGCCAGAACTGATTCGCCGCGTGGAAGAGTTGCTTCAGCGGGAGAGCGTTCCGGCGCCAATCAAGAATTATCCTCGAGCGCGAGTGGTTCGGTTTCCCAGAGAGACGTACCCTGAAGAATTTCCCCGCGTGTTGCAAGAACGCCGCACCTGGCGGGAGTTCGGAAGACATCCGGTCGCGAAGGAAGCGCTGGGCCGGCTGCTGCACCTTTCCTTCGGTGTGCAAGGGTGGGGACGAATCCCAAAAGGTGAACGATTTGCGTTGAAGACTTCGCCTTCAGGTGGCGGCTTGCATCCCCTGGAGGCCTATGTGCTTGTCCGCAACGTGGCCGGCATGGCGCGGGGTGTCTATCATTACGACGCTGTCGGGCATCGCTTGCAGGGCATTCGCCGGGGTGCAAATTCCGCGGAGATCCAAAAATTGCTAGCGGGGCAATGGTGGTTTCACGATGCGGCGTTCGTTGTATTTCTGGCGGCGGTATTTCATCGCACGCAATGGAAATATGATTATCCCAGGGCGTATCGGGCGGTACTGGCTGAGGCCGGGCACCTGTGTCAGACGTTTTGCCTTACGTCTACCTGGCTGGGTCTTGCGCCGTTCTGCACCATGGCGTTTGCGGACACGCGGATTGAGGTGTTGCTGAAATTGGACGGAATTTCGGAATCGGTGATTTACGTGATGGGCGGTGGGACGCGCCCAGAAGAAAAATAGCGGCGGCCGGAATAACTTGCCGGACGCCGCTAGGTGAAACAGAAACTGCGCCCGCCTCGGAAGGCGGCCGCTACAAAACCGCGTTACTTCTTGGAGACCATTACGGAGGCGCGGGTGGTTTCCCAGTCGATGTTCAGATTGGCGCCGCTCCCTGCCTTGTCAAACGAAATGGTGAAATCTTCAACGGGGGAGGGAAGCTTTGAAACTTTCATGTCCACGCGCGCCAGATCGTTCGATGGACCTGGATAATCGGTGCCCCACTCGCCGGTCTTCTTGCTGATCACCAATTGCCACTTGTCTTCATTGGGGACAGTGAAGATCGTGTAGTTGCCCGCAGGCACTGTTGTGCCGCCGACATTCAGGTCGACGGTAGTAACGAACGTGGTGGATTCATTTGCTCCGGTGCGCCAGATTTGCCCGAATGGGACGATGCCTCCATATATCTTGCGGCCCTTGGCACGCGGGCTGGAATAATCAATAGTAATCGTCTGACCGCCGCCCAGTTCGTACTTGGCCTGCGCCGGCGGACTTGGGCGCTTCGATTTATCCTGTTGGCCAAGAACCACAAACGCGGTCACCAGTAGGACCGCCAACGAAGCTACGACTGCGAGCTTTTTGTTCATAAGAATTCCTCCCCCGGTACTCTAGCATACCGCCCCAATCCAGAAACGACCACAGAGCGCGGGATGCGCAGTGAAGCCCTGCGATGTTTCACGATTCGTGACAGTCCCCCACGGAATTATTCGCGGCAGTTCTGACGTTTGGAAAATGTCTGCTATAGTTCCCGGACATGGATGAACTGAGTTTTATTGGACGCACGGTCTCCCATTACCGCATTGTGGAAAAACTTGGCGGAGGCGGAATGGGCGTCGTCTACCGCGCGGAGGACGCGCGTCTTGGACGCAGCGTCGCGCTTAAGTTTTTGCCGCAGGATTTGACCCGCGACCGCCAGGCGCTTGATCGCTTCCAGCGCGAAGCGCGCGCGGCCTCCGCGTTGAATCACCCCAATATCTGTACGATTTACGACATTGACGATTACGAAGGCCAGCCGTTTCTGGTGATGGAAGTCCTTGAAGGACAGACGCTGCGGGAGCGCATTGACGGAAAACCGCTGAAGACGCCGGTGCTGGTGGATCTGGCCATTCAAGCGGCCGACGCATTGAACGCCGCGCACGCCAAGGGGATAGTTCATCGCGACATCAAGCCCGCCAATCTTTTCGTTACGCAGCGCGGGCAGGCAAAAATTCTGGATTTCGGGCTGGCGAAGGTCGGTCCGAACTCCCACGCTCCGAGCGGGGATACCGCTTCGCAATTGCACACCTTGGGCGGTGGCGAAGACATGCTCACCAGCCCCGGCTTGGCGCTTGGAACGGTTGCCTACATGTCTCCGGAGCAGGCCCTCGGCGAGGAACTGGATGCCCGCTCCGATCTGTTCTCTTTGGGAGTAGTGATCTACGAGATGGCCACCGGCCGCAATGCGTTCTCCGGCACAACGTCTGCAGCAATGTTCGATTCAATTCTCAACAAAGCGCCAGTTGCGCCGGTTCGCTTGAATCCAGAGCTTCCCGTCGAACTGGAACGCATTATTAACAAGTCGCTGGAGAAGGATCGCAAGTTGCGATACCAGACGGCTTCGGACCTGGAATCGGATCTGCAGCGACTCAAGCGCGACACGGAATCTTCGCGGACCGCTGCGGTTGCCACTGCCAAGTTGTCTCCCACTGCTCCGAAGAGCCGCTTGCCATTGATAGCCGGCGCGATTGCTGCTGCGGCACTGATTGCCGTAGGCATCGCGGGATATAAGGCTGGATGGTTGGAACCCAAGCGAACCTACACGCAAGCGGAGCTCAATCTGACGCAGATTACCAATAATTCCGCCGAGGACCCGATCTACACCGCAGCAATTTCTCCTGACGGAAAATATCTGGCTTTCGCGGACCTTGGAGGGCTGCATCTTCGAGCGTTAAGCAGCGGGGACACACAATCGCTGCCGATTCCTAACGAATTCTGTTTTCGGTGAGCGCGGTTCGACTGGTTCCAGGATGGAACCAAATTGATGGTGAGCGGGCCGGTTGGAGCCGAAGATCATGTTGGCATCTACGTGATCAACGTGATTGGCGGGACCATTCGCAAACTGCGCGACGATGCCTGGCGCGCAACGATTTCACCAGATAGCTCGCACATTTTGTTCATCGCCAGCCAGAGCCACGATTTGATGGTGATGAATGCCGACGGGCAGGGGGCGCACACGATCCTTGCGCGCGTCAAGGGAGATGCTATTTTTCAGCCCACCTGGTCGCCGGATGGGCAGCGCATCGTTTATATCAAATCGCACCGTACGGACAAGGATCCCGAAGTTTCGCTGGAAAGCCGCGATGCGAACGGAGGTTCCCCTTCGGTGCTGGTGGCAGGCGCAGACATTCGCAGCTTAAGCTGGCTGCCTGGTGACCGCATTATCTATGCAGCCCTGGAGCCCTCGCCTCATCGCGATGAAATGAATTTATGGGAAATTCATGTGGACCCGAAATCGGGAGCGGCCACCGGCAAAGCTCGAAAGCTCACCGATTGGCCGGGCTTTGCGTTTTGGCACCTCAGCGCGACCTCCGACGGGAAGCGCCTGGCCTTTGTGAATGAACATGACCAAGGCGATGTGTATGTCGGCGAACTCGATAAAACCGGCAACGAATTGAAAAATCCCGTGCGAATGACGCTCAGCGAAAAAAACGATTGGTTGGGAGGCTGGCTGCCGGACAACAAAACAATTCTTTTTTACTCGAATCGCAATGGGAATTTTGATCTTTACCGGCAGAAGGTTTCGGAGCGTTCCGCGGAGACCATCGGTTCGGCGGCGGAAGAGAAGCGAACTCCCCAGTTGAGTCCTGACGGCAAATGGTTCCTCTACCTTTCCTGGCCGCGCATGTCCAATGATGCGCAGCCTTCCGCGGGACACCTGATGCGTCTGCCAGTATTGGGTGGCGCGCCAGAGCCGGTCTTTGAGGTGAAGGGATATGCTACCTGGGGCCCCGCGGGCGACGTGGGCCGCAACATTGGCCAAGTGCCCGGATTCCAATGCCCAGGGGTGACCACGGCATCGTGCGTATTTGTGGAAGGCGACTCAGACAAAAAGCATCTAACGATCACTCCGTTTGATCCGGTGCAGGGCAAGAAAGGTGCGCCAACGTCGATTGAATTGCCAGATGAGCCTGCGTGGTCGCTCTCTCCCGATGGGTCGCACATCGCGTTCACCTGGTTTGACACACAAGCGGCCACCATCCGCGTCGTCCCGGTTGCGGGGGGCGCGTCGCAAGATATCCCCCTCAAGGGACTCACTGAAATGGTGACGCTTGCCTGGGCCGCGGATGGGCACAATTTTTTCGTGGTTCGCAATTCGTCGAAGGGTTCTTTAATCCTGCACGTCACGCCCACCGGCGAATCCAAGGTTCTCTTTCAGGCGGCGTGGGACGTTAGTCAATTGGCGCCTTCGCGCGACGGCCATTATCTCGCCTATGGCGCCGTCAATTCCGACAGCAATGTCTGGATGATCCCGAATCTTCCGGAATAGCCACCTGGGCGGACGCGAATGTATTTTCCGCCGGCGAAAAGTTATCCAATGCGGACTGTTTCAATCGCTTTACACTGTGAACACTCCTGTGCTAGTTTAGATGAGTCGAAGAAAAGAGGAAATTTCAAGGGACGACGGTGGGGGGCACTTGAGCGACGCCAAAGTTATGTTGATTGAACAATTCCGCGCACATGTTAAAGATACAGGGTCGCCAGAGGTGCAGATTGCACTGCTGAGCGAGCGGATCAACTATTTGACGACGCACCTCAAGTCTCACGTTAAAGACCACGCATCGCGCCGGGGCCTGATCATGATGGTCAACAAACGGCGTCGGTTGCTGGACTATCTCAACCGGCGGGACCCGGATCGGTATCACCAGATTGTTGAACGCCTTAGCCTGCGCAAGTAGCCGTTTGCCGCGAGAATTGCGTCACTGCTTGTGCCATCACGAATCTACAAATTCCCAACGGAGTCTGTTGCCCGGTCGTTTTTTGTCCGGACGTGAATATGGCAAGTCTGCTTCGGCAGGCCTGCCGGCGTTTCTATTGGTGTAGCTCGACGCGCAGCCCGATTGTCCCCGGCTGAGCTTCCTTTCTTTCTTCCACATGCAAGCAGGCCGAGCCTGCCAGAAGCGCTCCGCAGATGCGGAGCCAAAGGAAAATACAAATGTCAGAGAATAACCACACACCAGCGCCCTTTCAGGTATCCATCGAGGTGGGGGGACGTCCCCTGATCCTTGAGACCGGTAAAATCGCCAAGCAAGCGAACGGTGCGATCACCGCTCGCTATGGCGACACCGTTCTGCTCGTCAGCGCGTGCATGGCCAATAAGCCGAACGACCGGGATTTTCTTCCGCTGACCGTTGATTATCGCGAAAATACATATTCCGCCGGCAAGATCCCTGGAGGATTCTTCAAACGTGAAGGCCGCCCGACCGAAAAAGAAATTCTAGTTTCCCGGCTGATTGACCGCCCGATGCGGCCGCTGTTCCCCGATTCCTGGCGCAACGAGACCCAGATCATCGCCATGGTGCTCTCCGCGGATAGCGATAACGATCCCGATGTTATCGCCGTTACCGCTGCTTCCGCCGCTGCATATTGTTCCGATCTGCCCTTCAGCGATCCAATCGCTGCTGTTCGCGTGGGCCTTCTCGATGGCCAATTGGTCGCCAATCCGACGGTTGCCGAACAGAAGACCAGCAAGCTCAACATTGTTGTCGCTGGCACTGCCGACGGCATCGTGATGGTGGAGTCCGGCGCGTTCGAAGTTTCCGAAGAGAAAGTTGTGGAAGCCCTCGAATTCGGCCACGCCCAAGTGAAGAAAATCGTTGCCGCCATCAAGCAGCTCCACGACCAGATCAAGCCCAAGAAGGTTGTTGTGGCTCCGCTGCCGTTCGATCAGTCCATTTACGACGGCATGAAGAAGACCTACGGCGCCAAGCTGCAGGATGCGCTGAACACCGAAAAGCATCCCAAGAAGGAAAGCTATCACCTCGTTGACGACCTCCAGGCGGAGATCCAAAAGACCGTTCCGGAAGAAGACAAAGAGAAGCTCGCGCTGACCAAGCGCGCCTTTGAACGCATGCGCGAAGACATCTTCCGCCAGGAAGTTCTGAAGGCCAAGCGACGTCCCGATGGCCGGGCGTTTGACCAGATTCGCAAGATCACCTGCGAAGCAGGTTTGCTGCCTCGCGTACACGGCTCGGCCTTGTTCACCCGCGGTGAAACGCAGGCTCTTGCCACATTGACCCTGGGCACCAAGGAAGACATGCAGCGCCTGGACCTGCTCTTCGAACACGACACCTTCAAGCGCTTCATGCTGCACTACAATTTCCCGCCGTTCAGTGTTGGCGAAGTGAAGCCCTTGCGTGGCGCTGGACGCCGCGAAATCGGCCACGGCGCTCTTGCCGAGCGCGCGATTGCCAACTTGCTTCCTGCCGAAGTCGAATTTCCCTACGCCATGCGCGTGGTGAGCGACATTCTGGAATCCAACGGCTCTTCTTCGATGGCGACCGTTTGCGGCGCTTCGCTGGCCATGATGGACGCCGGCGTTCCGATGAAGGCCCCGTGTGCGGGCATCGCGATGGGTCTGGTGGTGGAAGGCGGTAACTATTCCATCCTTACGGACATCGCTGGAGCCGAAGATCACTACGGCGACATGGACTTTAAGGTTGCCGGAACGCGCGAAGGCATCACCGCCTTGCAGATGGACATCAAGGTCACCAGCATCAGCATTGGCATGATGCGCGAAGCCCTGGCCCAGGCAAAGAAAGCGCGCCTGGAAATCCTGGACATCATGGAAAAAACGCTCAGCGCGCATCGCGAGAATATTTCGCTCTACGCGCCGCGCCTCTACAAGCTGAGCATCCCCACCGACAAGATCCGCGACCTTATCGGGCCAGGCGGAAAGAAGATCAAGTCCATCATCGAACAGACTGGCGTGAAGATCGACGTGCTGGAAGACGGGACGGTTCACATTTTCTCGACCAGCGGAGCTGGAGGCGACCAGGCGTTGCAGATGGTTCGCGACGTGACTGCCAGCGCCGAAATCGGCAAGACCTATCTCGGCAAAGTTGTCCGCCTGGCGGAATTCGGCGCGTTCGTCGAACTCTTCCCTGGCACGGACGGTTTGCTGCACATCAGCGAAATCTCCGAGCATCGCATCCGCGACGTCCGCGATGAACTGAAGCTTGGCGACCAGGTTTTGGTGAAGGTGCTGGCGATCGAAGGCAACAAGATCCGGTTGTCGCGCAAGGCCCTCATCAAGGAAGCCCGTGAAAAGCAGGCCAAGAAGGACGGCGGAAACACGCCGGCCCCGGCCGCTGCCGCAGGCGCCGAAGGCAACTGAACCTCATCAACGTGATGTCACCCTGAGGCTATCCGATGAGGATAGCCGAAGGATCTCAACCCGCGTAGACCAGATCTTGCAGGTTTCATCGGTTGAGATCTTTCGGGCCGCGGACTGCGCAGCCCTCGGGATGACATTGCTTTACAAGCGACCTGGAAAATGGAAAGTCCCCCGAGATTCCGGGGGCCTTTGATTTTGTAGTGGCGGGACTTTAGACCCGTCAAGTCTTCGTTCAACCAAAACCCTCTGCCAACTTACGGTCCGCCTCTAATTCGCTGCGGCCCGTATTGCCTGCTTCCGGTGCACGGCGTCGAGCAGCGCCCACATCGCATCCAGCGCTTCGTTCGTGGTCGCCAAAATTTCTTCCTCGCTGCCGTCGGCATGCTCCAGCAGCCAATTGCGCCAGGAGGCGCGGTGCGCCTTGTCCGCTTCTTCGTGCACTTCAAAATAAGCTAGACCCTCGGGCGTGTTCACCCCGTAAAAATTCTTCAAACCCGCAATCTTGGTGGTAGCGATTTCCGGTACCTGCGCTTCGTAAGCGTAGAGCGCCGCAACCGCTTCCGCCACTGTCCGGTCGCCCACAATCTCGCGGAAGGTGCCGACGGCCGCCTGTGCTCCGGGCAGGGCCGGGCAGGAAGTGATGTCCTCTTCGCTTACGCCCACCGCCGTCGCAAAGTCACGCCAAAGTTTCGGATGCGGCCGGGACGGATTTTCCTCTTCCTCCAGGTTTTCCAGCACGATGGCGCGAATGGGTCCTTCGGTGCGGGCTGCGAGCACCCGCAGATGTTTCGGAAACGCCTCGACGTGCCGGTAATACTGCGCGGCATAAAGTTGCAGGGCTTCGCGGCTCAATTTGCCGGCCTGCCAATCCTGATAAAACGGATGCTTCAAAAGATTTTTCTCGGCAATCGCGGCGTCAATCTTGTTCAAGAGTTCCGTGTTCTGCATCTCGGTCCCTCCAGTGACTTGGCCCGCGCAAACCAGTTGGCGAGCACACAAAACCAATCTAAGGTAAGCGGGATTGTAGCAGAGTTCGTCGTTTTTTGCCGTGCCCCAGTCAGGAGGTGGCGACGTGCAGGCGTTCGATGCCGGCGCCCAGGGATTGCAGCTTTTCCACGATGGATTCGTAGCCGCGATCGATGTGGTAAACGCGGTCAATAATCGTTTCGCCTTCCGCGACCAGCGCGGCAAGGACCAGACCTGCGCTGGCGCGAAGATCGGAGGCCTGTACCGTGGTGCCAGAAAGACCCGCGGGACCGCGCACCACGGCGCGGCGACCGTCCACGGATATGTTCGCGCCCATGCGAATCATTTCGCTGGCATGAAGAAAACGGTTTTCGAAAATTGTTTCGGTGATTACCGAAGTGCCTTCGGCCTGCGTAGCCAGGGCCATATATTGGGCCTGCATGTCCGTGGCGAATCCTGGATACTCCTCGGTGGTCACGTCGGAGGCCACCAGTTGTTTTGCGGGGTGAACACGCAACGTGCTGGCGTCCACGGCTTCGACTTTCACTCCGGTCTTCTCCAGCTTGGCGAGAACGGCGCCGAGGTGCCCGGGATGGCAATTGGCGATCGTCAAATCACCCCCGGTGATTGCGCCGGCGATCAGGAAGGTTCCTGCCTCGATACGATCGGGAATCACGGCATGGGTCGCGCCGTGAAGTTTCGGGACGCCGCGAACACGCAGCGTGGAGGTATCGTCACCATGAATTTCCGCGCCCATTTTACGCAGCAGGTGAACGAGGTCGGTAATCTCCGGCTCGCGAGCGGCGTTTTCCAAAATCGTTTCCCCCTCGGCGAGGGTTGCCGCCATCAGAATATTTTCCGTGCCGGTTACGGTGATTTTTTCAAAGACGATGTGCGCACCTTTCAACCGGCCGCCATTGGGAACGCTGGCCTGGATGTAGCCGTGTTCGGTGGCAATTACCGCGCCCATTTTCTCGAGCGCCGTGAGATGCAGATCCACTGGGCGCGCGCCGATTGCGCAGCCGCCTGGGAGAGAAACATGCGCCACGCCCGCGCGCGCAATCGCGGGGCCCAGCGTCAAGATTGAGGCGCGCATGGTTTTCACCAGTTCATACGGTGCAACGGCATCGTTCAGCGATTTTGCCTCGATCGTGTAGCTCTCCGCGGGAAACTCGTGCGTGGAAACGGTTGCGGACATAAACGCCAGCAGCTTGCCCATGGTGATGATGTCGCGCACCTTGGGGATGTTGTGCAGCGTCACCGGTTCGGGCGTCAGCAGCGCTGCAGCCATGGCCGGAAGCGCGGAGTTCTTTGCGCCGCTGATTTTCACCGTGCCGTGGAGCGGCTTTCCACCGAGTATTCGGAATTTATCCATTTCGAAATTTTCCCGGACCAGACGCCCGGCTATTCTCCCAGCGCTTTCCGAAGATTTCCGCCCGATTGTTTCAATATCCGGCGTGCTTGTGCCGCGGAAACTCCCCTTTTCAAGAGTATCAACGCCAAACGAAGGTCGTGTCCAGCTTGACGCAAGGCGCGTGTAACTGCGGACACGCTTTTGCCGCTGGCTTCTTGCAGAATCCATTGCGCGCGCTCCCTAAGCTTTTCATTCGCCTCGCCCATGTCGATCATCAGATTGTCGTACGCATGACCGAGGCGAACCATCACTGCGGTAGAGAGCATGTTCAAAACCATTTTCTGCGAGGTGCCAGCTTTCAAGCGCGTGGAGCCGGCCAGAACCTCCGGGCCTACTTCAGGCGCAATCGATATGTGTACGGCTTTCACCAGGGGAGAATGGCGATTTGCGGCTACCCCAATGGTGAGAGCGCCGCGTTTTTTGGCGTAGGAAATTGCACCCAGAACGTAGGGCGTCGTGCCGCTGGCCGCGATTCCCACCACAGAGTCCGCTCGCGTCAGATGAAGTTTGCGCAGATCGTGAGCCGCATCTGCTGCACGATCCTCCGCTCCTTCTACTGATCGGGTGACTGCGACCTTTCCCCCAGCGATCAGCGCACGCACGAGATTCGGCGAAACTCCAAATGTTGGCGGGCACTCGGAAGCATCCAGCACTCCGATTCGGCCGCTGGACCCCGCCCCGATATAAATCAGCCGGCCCCCCTTTTTCATGCGTTCCACAATCGCGCCCACGGCTCGGGAAATTGCGGGAACCACTCTGCCGACAGCGCGAGCCACCTTTGCGTCTTCCCGATTCATCAGCCGCACGATCTCCGGGGCGGACATGCGGTCGAGATTTCTCGACGCGGCATTGCGCTCTTCGGTGATTCGCCGGGCTCCGGATTTCCGCAGCATATGGAGGGAGGGCATTTCTGAATTATAAGGGTGGGGCGCCGCTCTCGTGACGGGCGGCATGCGAAAGTTTCGGTTCTTCTAACGCCAAGAACGGCAACGCTTCGGGAATTGAGTCCCTGCCGGGGCAGGCAATTGTGGTAGAAGGGAAGGAGTCAACGTTTTCGATGGAATGAGGCCAAAACTCTTTTCATGGACGTTTTGAACAAACTTTTTAAAGATCATTTTCGGGTGCCGGCGGAGCATGTCCGTCCCGTGCAGGGCGAACTTGGGGGTTCCGGCCGGCAAATCATTCGACTTTCCGCGGGTAAGCATTCCGCGATTGGCGTGCTGTATGGGGTGCGCGAGGAAAATGCCGCGTTTCTGGCGTTCTCGCGGCATTTCCGCCGTCACGGATTGCCAGTACCGGAAATTTACGGCGAAGATCTCGACCAAGGTGCCTATTTAGAGGAAGATCTTGGCGATCAGACCCTCTTTGATCTGCTCTCCCGCAACCGCACCGGAGAAATCATCGCCGAGCCCGTAATCCAGATTTATCACAGGGTGGTGGCGGAGTTGCCGCGCTTTCAAATTGAGGCTGGCCGCGACCTGGATTATTCGGTGTGTTACCCGCGGGGAAGTTTTGACCGCCAGTCCATAAACTGGGATCTCAACTATTTTAAATATTATTTCTTGCGGCTGGCCGCTATTCCCTTCAATGAGCAGGCGCTGGAGGACGATTTCGGGCGCCTGACTAGTTTTTTGTTGGAAGCGCCGAGCGATTATTTTTTGTACCGGGATTTTCAGTCGCGCAACATTTTGCTGCCCGGCGCGCAGCCATATTTTGTAGATTATCAAGGCGGCCGCAAGGGCGCGTTGCAATACGACGCCGCATCGCTGCTGTTCGACGCCAAGGCCGATCTGCCGCCGAATTTGCGCCAGGAGTTTCTAGACGCTTATCTGGACGCACTTGGCGAACATATTCATCTCGATCGCGCCCTATTTTTGCATCACTATTATGCTTTCGTTTACGTGCGCATCATGCAGGCGTTGGGCGCATACGGGTTCCGCGGCTTCTATGAACGCAAGCCACATTTTCTGCAAAGCGTGCCTTACGCGTTGAAGAATCTTCGCTGGTTGTTGCACAACGTGGAGCTGCCGGTAAAGCTGCCCACATTGCTTAGCGCGTTTCAAAGCATGCTGGCTTCGGAAAGATTGAAAAGCCTTTCACCCCTGACGCAGCCGCAATCGCAAAATCTCGTAGTGCGCATTTTCAGCTTTTCCTTTCATCGCGAACTGCCTCGCGATGAGTCCGGCAACGGGGGCGGTTTCGTGTTCGATGGACGCAGCCTTCCGAATCCCGGACGCGAAGATCGCTTCAAGCCGCTTACAGGGAAAGACGCGCCGGTCATTGATTATTTGACGCAGCAGGAAGGCGTTCAACAATTTCTGGCCAATGCCAAGGCGCTGGTGGAGGCGAGTATTTCCAGCTATGAGCAGCGCGGGTTCAAGACTCTGATGGTCAGCTTCGGCTGCACTGGGGGACAGCACCGTTCAGTCTTTCTTGCCGAACAGCTGGCGAATCATTTGCGAGATCGTGCGGGTGTGGACCTGGTTGTGCGACATCTGGAGTTGGAGAAGATGGGACGATGAGAGCGATGGTGCTGGCGGCAGGACTGGGCACTCGTTTGCAGCCGCTTACCAATGATCGGCCGAAAGCGCTGGTGGAGATCGGCGGGCGTACGCTTCTGGAGATTACGCTTACCCGGCTAGCGTCGTCTGGTGTTCGCGACGTCATCATCAACGTCCATCATTTTGCCGATCAAATCGTCCAGTATCTGAAGGCGCGCGAAAACTTCGGGCTTCATGTGGAAATTTCCCCTGAGGAAACTTTGCTCGACACCGGCGGCGGCCTGAAAAAGGCCGGATGGTTTTTTTTGAACGACCCCAACCGGATGGATGAGCCTTTTCTGCTGCACAATGTCGACGTGATCAGCACGATCGATCTGCGACTACTTCTCGAGTCTCAAGCGGCCAATGGCGCGCTTGCCACGCTTGCCGTTCAGCCGCGAGTCAGCTCTCGGCAACTTCTTTTTGACGCCGAGGGAGAACTTTCCGGCCGCTGGATCAACGGGCAGGACCCCGAATTCGTGCGATCCATCCCCAACCTGGTGGCGTATGGATTCACCGGCATTCACGCAATTTCCCCGCGGTTGCTGCCACAAATCACGGAGGACGGGGTCTTTTCGATCATCGATGCCTATCTTCGCCTGGCCGCGGAAGGCCAGAGGATTCTCGCGTTTCGTGCGGATGGCTACCACTGGCGCGACCTGGGCAAGCTTGACGACCTTCGACATGCCGAGAACGAGCTTGCCGCTGGTTAGCACGACAATCTTGGCTACATCCCCTGTACCCGCACACCATTCTGGTGCATACTGGTGCAATGAGCTCCGCAAATAAGACGGTTCGCCAAAGTGTAAGTCTCCCCGCAAAGATTGCCTCCCAGGTGCGCTCTTTGGCCAGGTATCGCAAGGTCAGCTCCAACCGCGTGCTGGTTGAGTTGATTGAAAACGGCCTTGCCGCGGAAAAACGCAGGGAACAGGAATTTTTCGAACTAGCCGGAAAATTTCGTGATGCCGCCGACCCAGAAGAAGCCAAGCGTCTTGGCGACAAGCTGGGTCATCTCGTTTTTGGTAGCTAATGCCGAAAATTTTCGGTTGGAAGAGTCTTCCGAAAAACGTGCGGCAACATTTGGTCGAAAGAATGCGCGATCGGGAAATCAGCCTTTCCGACCTCAACCTGCTTCGCCTTTGGATCGAAGCACAGCCCGATGTGCCTGAGGGTGATTGGTACAAGGACTTTGGCTCGTTTAAGATTTGCGGCGCGGGATCCTTTCCCAAAACTTTTCTATCTCGTGGTCAAGCCGCAAAAGGCGAAAGCCTTTAACAGAAATCCGCGGGGTTTCTATCGAGCGGGGGCGGATTCTGGGGCAAGGCCGAGCGCCTTCATGATGGCGTCGTGCACCGCGGGGCGGGCTTCGGCAATTTTATGATTCTCGCGCGTGGGGTTCACGCGATTGGTCAGCAGAACTACAAATAACTGGCGGTCTGGATCGATCCAGATGGTTGTTCCCGTGAAGCCCGTGTGGCCATAACTGTGCGCTGAAAAATAATGACCGCTGGAGCTTCCTTCGGTCGGCACCACCCAGCCCAGTGTCCGCAGGCTTTTGGCCAGTGGCTGCGGCGCCGTAAATTCAGCGATGGTCGCGCGCTTTAGGATCCGCTTGTGCGCGTAAACGCCACCATTCAGCAGCATCTGGCAAAACGCCGACAGATCGGGTGAGGTGCTGAAAACGCCTGCATGGCCCGAGACGCCACCGATTGCATAAGCATTTTCGTCGTGCACTTCCCCTTGCACCAAACGGTGGCGCAATTGATTGTCGATCTCGGTTGGCGCAATTTCCGGCCACAAAGCTTTTGGCGGCTTGTACATGGAATGCCGCATTCCCAGCGGCCCGAAAATGTATTCGTTGGCAAGCTGATCGAGCGGCTGGCCCGTCTGCCGTTGGATAATTTCCGCCATCAAGATAATTCCCAGGTCTGAATAGACCACCATGGTGCCCGGCTCGTATTCCAGCGGCTCCGCAAAAATTCTGCGTAAAGTTTCCTGTTTACTGGTGGACGTGCGCCAGTATTCCTTAAATGGCGGAAGCCCGGAAGTGTGCGTCATCAAATTGCGGACGGTCACTTTGCGACGCCAATCCGGTTGCGGCCCGGTTGTCCATTCCGGCAGGTAGCGCTCGATTGGCGCATCCAGATTCAGCGGGGAAGGGAAGTCGCCCTCCACTAACTTCTCCACCAGCGTGGTGGTGACCACAACTTTGGTCAGCGACGCGATGTCGTACATCGTATCCGGGGAAACCGCCGGAGATTTTGCGGCATAACTGAGATTTCCGAAGGCATGCACGCTGAGCTTCCCGCGATAACCCACGGCCATTGTGGCTCCGGGAAATGCCTTATCGCCGATGGCTTTTTCAATCACATCAAACGCCGGTTTCAATTGTGCATCGGCGACGGAGTCCATCGGCTGCAGAGTCATCGGATTCGCGGGAACCTGCATCCCGAAGCCGGCTTTCAAGTCCACGCCCGGGATGGTGACGGGCAGGCGGCCGCGAATCGGGATTTCACCGAAAAGCGCGCGGGCAACGGAAATCTGCGCCACATCGCTGATGCCAAAAACAGATAGCCAGGTTTCCGCCTGGGGAAACCGCTCGATCAGATAAGGGCTGCCCATGCCAACGGAAATTACAGGCTTGCCCGCTTTGTAAATCTGTTGAATCAGGGGGAATTGATCCGCGGGCACGTCCACGTCACCCTTGCGGTCACTCACTCGCACGAAAAGCGCCAGAATCGTTATGTCGTAACTATCCGTTGGCGGCAGTTTCAGATTCTCCGCCTTGGCGAATTTCGTGTCCGCTCGCAAAGTTAAAACGGAGTCAAACCGTTGGCGCAATTCCCGCTCCAGATCCTCGCCGGGATAGGGTTCGGGGTCAGCGTAAAGGCTAACCAGCAGAGCGCGCGCAGGCTTGGTTCCATCAAGCGGCAAGCGGTGCGGTGCGTCGCGCAGCAGCGTGATTCCTCGATCGGAAATTTCCTGCGACTCGGCTTGCCATGCGATGCTTCCGAATTTGCTGTTCAGCACGCCGATGTCCACCATGCGGTTCTTTGCCAGCCCGAGCCGCGCCTTGGCCTGCAGGATCCGCCGTACACTGGCGTCCAATCGTTCCTGTGAAACTTGGCCAGAGTTCACGGCCGCGAGCAGCGCTTCATATGCAGCGTCTGGCACCGGAGGCATCAGCAGCGCGTCCGCGCCCGCCAGAAATGCGCGTACCGCGGCGTCGCCCGGCGCAAAGCGCACGGTGATTCCTCCCATGTCCATGGCGTCGGTGACGATCAAGCCCTCAAATCCAAGCTGTTTGCGAAGCAGATCGGTCAGCACGCGCGAAGATAACGTCGCTGGCGTGTTGGGATCCGGTTCGAGGGCCGGGACGTTCAGATGACCGGTCATGATGCTGCCCACTCCGGCCGCAATCGCCGCGCGAAAGGGCACCAATTCCAGCTTATCCAGCCGTTGGCGATCCGCGCTCACCACCGGCAAATCTATGTGAGAATCCGCAGTGGTATCGCCGTGGCCGGGAAAATGTTTCGCAGTGGCCAACCCGCCGTTCTCTTGCACTCCGCGGATGAATTGCGTCACGAACTCGGCGACGCGTTGCGGGTCTTCCCCGAACGAGCGCGTGTTGATGATGGGATTCCCCGGGTTGCTGTTGACGTCGGCGTCCGGCGCGTAGATCCATTGCACGCCCACAGCGCGTGACTCCAGAGCAGTTATTTTGCCCATGGTATAGGCGTCTTTGGGTTCTCCCGCGGCGGCCAACGCCATTGCGGTTGGAAAGGATGTACCTTCGTCCACCCGCATCGCGGTTCCGCGTTCGAAATCCGCGCCTATCAACAGCGGCAACTTGGACTTGGCCTGCAACTGATTGCTGAGCACCGCCGTCGGATATGCCTGGCTTTTCAGAAAACCAAGCGGCGAGCCCTGGGTAACGTTGATGAAGCCACCGACGTGCAGATCTTCCACATCGTGCAGCAGTTGCGCGTACGCCGGCGAATCCGTGGAAGTAAAGCTGCCGTGATACGTCGTGAAGAGAACTTGCCCGACTTTCTCTTCAACGCTCATTTGCTTCAGTGTGGATTCCACCCACTGGGCATCGCTCTGCAACGCGTCCGCTGCGCCCGCCGGCGCTTGGGCGGAATTCTTATTCGCGGTCTTCGAGGTTCCCGATTTCGCGGATTTATCTTTGTGCGACTGGCTGCGAACTTTCGGTGTCATAAGGAATAGAAGGAGCAGAGGCGAAAGCAAAATCCGGGCGGTCCGCCTGTTCATATTGGGAAAATCCCTGCCGTGCCCCATGCCTTGACTGTATATAGCACGCGCACTTCCCACTCACAATGAAGGTGCAGAAAACTGGTTCCAGAATATCATTGGAACATATGAAACATCGCTCTAGAGCGTGCAGAAAAACGTATATCGCACGGCACAGATTATCCGTACTCCTTTGCATTCTATTGCTGAGCACTGTTAGTCGCGCCGCAGCGCAGAAACACCCGGCCGCCTCGAAGAGCAGGGGACACGCGGGCGGGGTGCAAACCGGCCTTGATGTGCTGGAAACCGAGAAATTTGCGCCGCTCCGCGGGAAGCATGTTGGCCTGATCACTAATCACACCGGACTGGATTTTCAAGGAAGGTCCACAATTGACATGCTTGCGCACGCGTCCGGCGTCACGCTGGTCGCCCTGTTCAGCCCGGAGCATGGGATCGCGGGCCACTCCGACGAGAAGCTTCCCTCTTCCAAGGATGCGTCAACAGGATTGCCCATTTTCAGTCTCTACGGCGATCATCTGCGACCGACGGACGAAATGCTGCAGGGAATTGATGCGCTGGTCTTCGATGTACAAGACGCGGGCGTGCGTTTTTACACTTACACCACCACGATGGCGTATTGCATGGAGGAAGCCGCCAAACGAAAAATCGACTTCTATGTATTGGACCGGCCGAATCCGTTGAACGGGGAGATCGTCGAAGGTCCCATGCTCGACCCGGAGAAGACTTCCTTCGTCGGCTATTATCCGCTGCCGGTGCGCTACGCGCTCACGATCGGAGAGCTCGCGCAATTCTTCAATACAGAGAATCACATCAACGCGCAACTCCATGTAATCCCGATGAAAAACTGGCATCGCAATTATTTCTTTGAGAGCACGGGACTGCGGTGGATTCCACCTTCGCCGAATCTGCGCACATTGAAAGGTTCGATCCTTTATCCCGGCTTGGAAATTCTGAATAATGCAGGTGTCTCTGTGGGCCGCGGCACGGAAGCTCCTTTTGAGGAGTTTGGCGCACCGTGGATCAATGGCGAAGAAATCGCGCAGGCGCTGAACGAAAAAACGCTGCCCGGGGTTCATTTCGTGAATCAGCCTTTCATCCCGGTTAGTGGTCTCTATGCGGGGGAGCGGTGCGGCGGAGTCGGGATTCGCGTGACGGATCGTGCCGCGGTTCGCTCCATGCGCGTTGGCCTGGAAATTGCTGCAGAACTGCACAAGAAATATCCCGAGCATCTGGATCTCGCAAAAACTCTGTTGTTGCTCGGCAATGATTCCACCGTCCAGCAGCTGGAAGCCGGGACTTCTCCGAACGAAATCATCGCCAGTTGGGGCAAGGATCTGGCCGTGTATGACGAGGTAAGGCGCCGCTACTTCCTCTACAAATAAGTATCCCTTCGCGCTCTTGCCGGAATCCACAGCTCACACGGATTTGTGCTAGAGTCCGCTATATGCGCATCGTTTCATTGCTGCCTTCGGCCACCGAGGTGCTCTTCGCACTCGGGTTGGACGAGGAAATCGTCGGCGTCAGCCACGAGTGCGACTACCCCCTTCGCGCGAAAACAAAAACTTCCGTGGTTTCTTCACGGCTTCCCAAGGGCGCGGCTCCCGCGGAAATTGATCGCCTGGTACGCGAGCACGTGGAGCGCGGTGAATCCATCTACGCGGTGAATCGCGATCTGCTGGAACGACTTGCCCCCGACCTGATTTTTACGCAGGACCTTTGTCACGTTTGCGCCGCCACGCCCGATGAACTGGCCGCTGCTCTGGCGACTATTTCCAAGCGACCGGAGATCATCAGCCTGGATCCCAACGATCTCGGCGACGTCTGGCGCGATATTTTGTGGATCGGCGAAGTCACCGGATGCCGCGCACATGCGCAGCGGATTGTGGCGCGAATCGGCGAGCGCCTTGGCCACCTGGATTCGCAACTCGCTGCCTATCCGGAACGGCCAAAGGCTGTGGTGCTTGAATGGCTCCAGCCGTTTTATGTTGGCGGACACTGGGTTCCGGAGATGGTGCAGCATGCCGGTGGAGTTGACGTGCTCGGTAGAGCCAAGGTGCCGTCTCGCCGCGTGACGCTGCAGGAAATTGCGGCCGCCGCGCCTGAGGTAATCTTGATTGCGCCTTGTGGCTATAATGCAGAGCAGGCGCGCGATGAATATCTCTCGCTGACTTTTCCGGAAGAGTGGTACGCCATTCCCGCAGTGCGCGACGGTCGGATCTTCGCACTCGATGCCAACGGCCACGTTTCGCGCCCTGCCGGCCGACTGGTCACAGGAATCGAATCCATGGCCAAGGCCATGCATCCCGGCCTGGAAGTTCCCGTGAAGGCGATGTTCGGCATGATCGCCGTCTCCTCCAACTCCGCACGCAATCGCTCCGCAGCCGCCGGCGCTCCGTCGTTTTAGCCTTTGTAGCGGCCGCTTTCCGAAGCGGGCGCCTTTTTATTCAGTCGCAACCTGCCCCGTTCTCTTCGACCACCACCGGTAAAATGGCAATCCCGCCAGAATCAGCAGCAATCCAATCGAAGACCGTCCGGGCCGGTCCAGCCAGATGTTCGTCGTCAGCGCCAGCGCTCCCAGCACAAACAGGCCCGGCACCCACGGATATCCCCAGCAACGGTATGGGCGCGGCATATCCGGTTCGGTTCGTCGCAGCCGGAACAATGCCACCACCGCAAGCCCATAAAATATCCAGCCGGCAAAAATAAATAGATTTGTTAGTTCTTCGAATGTTCCGGTTAGTGCCATCAGACTTGCCAGGACACACTGGAAAATCAGCGCGCGGCCCGGCGTCCGGTACTTCGGGTGAATCCCGTCGGCAATCTTGAAAAAGATTCCATCGCGCGCCATGGCGTAAGGAACCCGCGCTCCGCTGAGCACCGACGAATTCATCGAACCCAGCGCCGAAATCACCATCGCCAACGTCACCCAGGCCGCTGCACCGTGGCCCACGGCGCGCTCCACCACGTCAGAGGCGACATGTGCTGAACTTGCGACGCTCGCGAACGGCAGCACCTTCAGGCACGCGGCGCTGAATAAAAGATAAATCACAGCAACGAGAGCCACACCGCCAACCAATGCGCGCGGCAGATTACGCTGCGGGTCTTGCACTTCCGAACCCACCAGGTTCAAGTCCTCCCAACCGTCGTACGCCCACAGCGCAGCAGCTAGGGCTGCCAGAAACGCGCCAAGCAGTCCGGTGGATCCCGCCACCGGCCAAATCGCATCCACGGGATGAGCGCTGGAAACTGGAAGGGCGAACGCCACTCCAATTACCAAAAACACGCTGACAAGTTTGATGGCCGTCAAGAACACTTGTATGCCGCCGCCCAGGCGGACACCCAGATAATTGACGCCAGTCATCAACACCAGCCAGAAAACGCCGAGGGGCTGTGCCCAGGTGAAAACAAAATCATAGGGTTTCAACCAACCTGTCAGGCCGGGGATTGCGATATGCCAGGTGAAGATCGGCGCGGCCACCGCCGGAAGAAAAAATCCCATGAAGCGCATCATCCCGGCGGCGATAGAAGCTGCGGACGAAGGCCGCCCTACAATCGAATGCATCCAGCCGAATAAGAATCCCCACGCCGGGCCGAAGCCGCGCCGCAGGTAAGCATATTCGCCGCCAGCTTCAGGAATTGCCGCGCCAAGCTCCGCGAAGGAAAGAGCGCCAAACAGCGAGAGGATCGCCCCCACGATCCAGGCCGCGAAGACGATGGATACGCTACGCCCCTCGCGCGCCATTTCCGCGGGCTTCAGGAAAATTCCCGTGCCGATCATGGTGCCCACCACGATCGCTACCGAAGCCCAGGGACCCAGGCCGCGCACAAGTTCCAGGCGCTGTTCGCTCATAACCCTCCGGCCGTGTGTGGAAAGGAAGTGTAGCCCAACCGGCGGCCCAATCGTTCACGAAGTCGTTGCCGCCTGTGAAACCATCCGGCTCACCAGCGCGCCGACGGCAAACGTCACGCACGATCCAATCAACACGTACCAGGTGAAAACAATGGGAGTGAAGCCCAGCACCAGCAGGACGCTGGCCAGTCCACAAAACATCCCCACCAGAGAGCCGGTCGCATTTGCCCGGGAATCAAACGTGCCCAGCAAGAACAGCCCGAGCAAGCTGCCGAAGGGAAGCGAAGCAACGGTCAGGCCTGCTTCCAGCAGATGGCTCCACGGCAGCAACCCGAACGCGATCAACACGACGCCCCACACCAGCGTCATCCGCCGCGATAGCCGCAAAAAACCCGCTGCATCTCCTTCTTTCCCTCGCAGCCGTGCGAAATCCATCACGCTAGAGGCCGCCAGTGAATTCAGTGAACCGCTGGCGTTGGACATGGCGATCGCCAGAATTGAAGCCAGAAGTATTCCGGCGATACCTTTGGGCATCTCCCGCACCAGAAAGGCCGGCAGAATACTATCCGCGCGATCTCCTGGCGCGAGCAGCGGAGTATGCTGCGCGAAAACAAACAGTAGGACGCCGATCAGAAGAAAAAGCGTGAATTGCAAGAGGACAATGAAGCCGCTGGCGAGCAGCGCTCTGCGACTGTCTCGCTGGTTTTTCGCGGCCAGCAGGCGCTGCACAATCGTCTGGTCTGTGCCGTGGCTCGCCATGGTCAGAAACGCGCCGCCGATGACGCCGGACCAGAAGGTGTATTTCGTCGTCAAATTCCAACTGAAATCCAGAAACCGCAATTTGTTTCCGTGAGCAGCAGAAACCCGCACAACTTCGTTCCACCCGCCAGGAATGCGATGCAGCAACATCCCGAAGGTGAGCACGCTGCCGGCCAGATAGAGCAGAAACTGCGCGACGTCGGTCCAAATCACCGCCTTCATCCCGCCCTCAAACGTATAGAGCACGGTCAGCGCAATCACGATAAAGACGGCGAGGTGTTGCGAAGTGCCCAGCGCGACGCTTACCACCAACGCGATTGCCGCAACGCGTACACCCTCGGCCAGCGTGCGCGTTCCCAGAAACGTCACCGCCGCCACCGATCGCATTCGTTGGCCGAACTGTTTTTCGATCAACGCATACGCAGTCAAGAACTCGCCGCGAAAATATCCCGGCAGAAATATCAGGCTGATCAGAAAGCGCCCCACCAGATAGCCGAACACCAATTGCAGAAACGTCATATTTCCTGCGTAAGCCAGCGCCGGGGTCCCAATGATCGTCAGAGTGGAGGTTTCCGTTGCCACGATGGAAAGCGCCAGTGCCCACCACGGCGCCGTCCGTCCGCCGAGGAAGTAGTCTCGAACGTTGTGTTGTTTTCCACGGAAATGCAGGCCCAGCAGCGTCACGCCCAAGAGATAGACGATGACGATCGCGAGATCGAGTAAATGAATATGCATGTAGACCGGACTTCGCCGGCTCAGACTCCGCGAAGTGTGTCGAGAATAGTGGCAGAGCCGCAGCCCGTCAAGAAATGAGCGGGCCTTTCGTGCACAAGGGCGACGCTTTCAGCACGCCCCCAGCCTTCCCCGCGCCAAATTCCGCCGGCTCGCGTATGCTTTTTCCATGCGCTATGTGCTGGGATTTGACGGCGGCGGCACGAAGACCGCGTGCGTCCTGATGAGCGAGGACCGCCGTGTAGTTGCCCAAAGCCGTGGTGGGCCATCGAATCCGATGCGCGTAGGCTTTGGAGGCACGCTTGCCTCCGTGTGCGAGGCGGCGCGGGTTGCGATTCTAAGCGCCGGTATTCCCGCCGTTGAGATTCGATCACTCTGCGCGGGCCTTGCCGGGACCGCACATGCGGAAGCCGCGCAGAAAATGAAGCGGCTCCTGGAGGAAGAATTTCCTGGAAAATTGGTGCGCGTGTGCACCGATCTCGATCTGACCCTCGAGGGCACCGGCGAGGGCGCCGCGATAGTCCTGATCGCGGGCACCGGCTCGGCCGCAGTTGGCCGCGACGCCCAAGGCCACACCGGACGCGTTGGAGGCCACGGATATTTGCTGGGGGACGAGGGCAGCGCGTATCACGTTGGACAGCGCGCCGTGAGTGGCGCATTGCGGCATTTTGAACGCACTGGCACGGACACGCCCCTTGGCAAACGCATTCTTGCGGAAACCGGCGAGCCCGCCTGGGGCGAACTGCAATCCCGCATCAATGGCTCGCCGGACGATGTATTTCCGCGCCTTTTTCCCGTGGTGATCCAGGCCGCGGAGTTGGGCGATGCCGATGCGCGTGCTCTCCTCGACGACTGCGCCACCGCCCTCGCCGACCTGGTGAGAGATTTGGCCGAGCGCCTTCATCTACATTCTCAGAAATTCCTGCTGGCACGGACCGGCGGTATGCTGGGACGTTCCAAGTATTTTGACGAACGCCTCGACAGCCATCTCCGCAAAGCTGCCCCCTTCGGCCAGTTCGGTGAATTGCGAATGTCTGCCGCAGAAGCGGCAGCGCACCTTGCGCTGCGACTCCTACCCCCACAATGAGGAAGCCAGCGTGAGCCTACTGGAACAACAACGCGAACGCGCACGGCTCGCCACTGGCGAGGAGTTGCAGGCGCTCCTCTTTCACCCGTCTGCGGAGGTGCTGCTCTCGTTGCTGGAAAATCCCGCGCTGGACGAAACTTCACTCGGCCTGCTGCTTTCCCGAAAAGACCTGCCCGCCGAAATTATCGAAAGTGTGGCGGGAACCAAGTCGTTTTTGAAGAGCTATGCGGTGAAGAAGGCCCTGGTCTTTCATCCGCGCGCGCCGCGACTGGTTGGTCTGCGATTGTTGCGCGACCTCTACTTGATGGACCTGGTGCAATATTCTTTGTCGCCCACTGTTTCGGCGGAGCTGAAGCGCCACGCGGAGGAATACGTAATCGCCCGCCTTCCGCAACTTCCCCTTGGACAGCGCATTGCCCTGGCGCGCCGCGGTCCTGCGCGCATCGTGGGAGCCTTGATGGCCCTGGGCCACGCGCAAGTCCTGGAAATCGCGCTGGAAAATCCCCGTCTCACCGAATCGCAAGTATTGAAAGTATTGTCGCGCGAAAAATTGCCGCAAGCTGTGGTCCTTGCCATTGCCAATCACCGCAAATGGTCGCAGTTTTACAATGTGCGACTCGCGCTTGTGCGCAATGATTCCACGCCGCTTTCGACGGTGCTCGCCTTCTTGCCGGAACTGACGGTTGTGGATTTACGCGAACTAGCCGCCCCCGGCGTGGTGCCTGAAAATCTTCGCAAGTATCTGCTGGCCGAGGTGCACCGACGCATGCAGGCATCCAGAAGGGAAGCGGAGCCGCAATCGCTGCGCGGCGAACTACTTTCGCAACCGAAGAATCAGGAAGGCTCCGAGGAAAAATAGCACCGCGGAAAAAGAAAACGCGGCCTTTGCCGATACCGCCGACCACAAAAATCCCACCATCATGCTGGACAGAAAATCGCCCACGGCGTTTACCGCCGCCAGCGTCCCAAACGCCATGCCATGCTGCTCCTTGGGAACAAGTTCCGCAGCCAGCGAATCCTCCAGTGCTTCTTCCGTCCCCACGTAGATTCCAGCCAGCACAAAAAGTCCGCCTAAAAGCCACAGGGATGCCGGCGTGGTGGTCAACCAGATAGCCGTCACGCCCGCCAGCGCGTAGCCGCCTGCCAGAATGGCTTTGCGATGTGGCACATGATCGCTCACCCACCCGCTCGCATAAGCCGAGCCCGCGTAAAAAACGTTATGCAATGTGTAGAGCCCCACAGCAAGGCTGGCCGCGCGCGCCGCTCCGTGCACGGGAGCCAGCATCCGGCTGGCGTACAAAATCAAAAGTGTGTGCGAAAAATCCCCGGAGCCAAAAACGCCCACACCCAGGAGAAATTCGCGAAAATTGCGCGGTAAGGTCCGCAATCCGTGCACAAACGAAACTTTTTTCCTGGCTTCAAACGGACGCTCGCGGACCAGCAGCCAGAAACTCAATACCGCGATCATCCCCGGCAGCAGCGTCCACAAAAATACCGCGCGATAATTGTGGTGCGTTGCCTGGAGCAGCCATAGCGCCGTAAGCGGCCCGGCAATCGCGCCAACTGTATCCATCAGGCGTTCCAACCCGAACGCGCGGCCATATGCGCCCGGCGGGACGTCCGCCGCCAGCAACGCCTTTTTCACTGGAGAGCGCACGCCGCGGCCCAGCCATGCGGCCGCCCGTCCGATCAGCACTTGGTAGGCGTGCGTGGCGAACGCGAACGAAGCCGTTGCCAGCGCGGTGAATGCGTAACCGAACACCGCCAGCGGCTTCCGTTTTTTCAGCTGATCCGTGTAGTGCCCGGACCCGAGCTTCGCAAAACTCGAAACTCCGTCCGCGATTCCCTCGATCGCCCCCAGCCACGCGGGGCCCGCGCCAATTGTCGCCAGAAACGCGGGAAGCACGGCCGTCGCGATTTCGTGGCTCCAATCGCTGAACAGACTGGTGACACCCACGCCCAGCACCGTGCGGTTAAGCCAACTTGTGGAAGACTTGTTTGGAGAAGCTGGTTCCGAGCTCACGCGCGATAGTGTACCGTTTATCGTTTTGCGGGTCTGTAAAGAATTACGCGCACCTTTTCCAGCGTGATCAGCCCACCATCCACCATTTCATCCATCCGGGGCAGAATTTGGTCAATGCGCTCTTGCGTCTCGATCACTTCCAGAATGATCGGCAGGTCTTGCGAAAGGCGCAACAATTTATCCGTATGGTAGACGCTGGAAGAACCGTACCCGGCTACGCCGCGCAGCACGGTCACGCCGGAAAATCCGTCCTTGCGCAACATCTCTACGATGGCCTCGTGCAGCGGCCGCCCGTGCCATTTATCCGACTCGCCGATGTGAATGCGCATCAGCGTGCGTTCGCCTTCAAATTTCTGATGTGTCATGGCATTTCCCTAGAACTGATTGGCCAGGCGGATTCCGGCCACCGAAAGCAGTAATCCGATCACCACACTTGCCGCGACATAGGTAGTGGCGCGCAGCCATTCTCCAGACTCCAGCATCTTCGCCGTTTCCCAGCCAAAACTTGAAAATGTGGTGTAGCCACCGAAGAATCCCACGGCAATCGCCATGCGCCACTCCGGCGGCACAATCACACGATTCAATAGTAGTTGCCCGATCAAGCCCAGGAAAAAACATCCGGTCAGATTGATCAGCAGAGTGCCGTAGGGGAACGTGCTCCCCATTTTGATTTGAACCACGCCTTGCAGCCCGTAGCGCGCAAGCGTTCCCACGGCACCAAACGCCCCAATCAGCAATAAACGCAAAGTCTCTCCGATCCGGCTCTCCACCGTGTCCAGAAGAAAAAACTCCTGGTGCCAAAGGCCACCAGGAGTCATCAGCCCTGGCGCGTGCAGCCGGGGCGGTTTTGGCGAACTCCATCGCCGTAAATTTCCGGTACAGTTTAACTTCTCCCCTGTCGAGTTCGCAATAGACGCGCAGCTCTATCCGTGGTGGATTGTCGCTTGCATCGCCTGGGCAACCTCCGACGCACTCCAATCGTTGCCGGAATACCATTCGACAACTTTGCCGTCCGGCCCGATCAGCGTCGTGCTTAAAGAGTGAACAATCTGTGCCTCTTGCGGTTGGTGGACCAGCCCAAAAAACTGCGCCAACTCCGGTAAATCTTTTTCCGATGGGGCGGCAAATTGCCAGTCGAAAGACTGCTCTCCCGCCTGGCTCTTCTTATAGATCGAGCTGTAATGCTTCAGTACCGCGGGAGTGTCGTGCTGTGGGTCGAAGCTGATGCTCAGGAAAGCCACGTTCTTCGCCGCATCCGGCGTAGCTTCTAGCAATTTCTGCACCGCGCGGAAATTCTCGTTCATCCGCGGGCAATAGTCCGGCAACGGGCATCGCGTATAAATGAAAGTAACGAGCAGGGTTCTCCCCTGGAAATCGCGGAAGTGGATCCATTTGCCGTCCTGATTGACTAGCGCAAAATCCGGAACTTCCTCGCCCTTCGCAGGAATCCGCTGCGTCGAACCGGGTGCAGTCTTCCCGTCTCCTTTGCTAACCAGGACAATCTTTTCGAGCCGGCCAACATTTTCGGAGACTACCAAGTCCCCGGAAATGGTATCCCCTGGCCGCAACATTGCAATCTCCTTGGGATCTGCAACCTGATAGGTCATGGTCATTGCCGGCATAAGCCCCACAATGTCTCCGTGCTTCACGGTGATCATTTTTTGACCCGCGTCCACAGAAATAACCGTCCCTTGAAGTGGATAATGTTTCGCGGGTGCAGACTGGCAACCTGCGGCGACGCAAACGCAGAACACCAGCAATGCGGCAAGGCTATTTCTCATTTTTTCCTCAATAGTGAAAACGATAACGCAACTGCGCATAAATCTCCCGCGGATTATTGTAATGCGTCCCGCCAAACGTAAAGCTGTTGTCCAGCAGCACGCGCCGGTTCGCCACGTTCAGCCCGGTCACGGAGAGCGAAAATCGCTCGCCGAACTCCTTGCTGAGTGTCAGGTCGAATGTGGTGTGGCCGGGCAGGTGGTCATTCGGATCCGGCGGGGAATTTCCGTTTGTGAATCCGGAGCCATAATAAACGTCCGTTGAAGCGTAACTTCTCCACGGCAAGGTTAGCTGGCCGCCTACATGCAAGGTATTGCGCTGGTCGTGGTCCAAATAGCCATAGCCGTCGCCAAACGAGAAATCCGTCAAGCCGCCGTTGATATCGCCATAGCCGAGAGCGAGTTGGTTCGCGTAGGTCACATAGACTTGCGCGCGTTTGTAAATCCATGGGGAACGGAGCGTGAGTTCCCACCCGCTAATCCTTGCTCCCTGAATCGTCACGGGAAAGAAAAGATTCGAATTATTGAAATTGTTGTGATCGAAATAGTTTTTCGCAAGGGTAAGGTAGTTGTCTGCGTCAATGGTCCAGCCCCACAAGGGAATGGTCACCCCATACTGGTGTTCCTCATCGCGTTCGCCGTGCAGGGGAATGAAACCCAGATCCTGGTTGTTTGCGGCATCCAACAGCGGGCCGGAAACTGTCAGCAGGGGCGGGGCTTGATAGAAATGTCCATAAAAGGCACGAAACACCCAATTCAGCTTGGGGATGCGCAGGGAACCGCCAACGCGGGGACTGGTCGCATTTTCCACTACGTCGCCCGAAAAATGGGTCTGCCGCAGGCCGGCATTCACGGACAGCCAGGAGGTCACCTTCCATTGATCTTCCACGTAGGCCGCAGCCAGCCCACCTGCCGGGCTCGCGGTCACCGGTGGCTGCACATTCTCACAGTCTCCCGGGGAATTGCACACCAGGCCAAACAACTGGCTGCTCTGCTGGGCAAAGCCATAAAATCCCGCGCGCAGATTGTTTGTTTTGGCAATCCAGGAGATATTCGCTTGCCCTCCCTCGTAGTTGGACGAGAGGTTTTCCGTCGCCGAACTCGGCACGTCGTACGGGTTGCTCGCATACCTCACATTGTTGTAGTGGTAGAACGGCGATACGGTGAGGACCAGTCCGGGGTTGAACGTATGCAGCCACGAAAAGAGCACAAAGCCGTCCCGCTCCTTGTTGGAATCGCTCAGAAATTCCCCGGGAGAATTGTTGGGATCGTTGGGGTCGAATGGAATCTGGTAGAAGTCCTGCCGCAGTTGGGTCTCCAGCCGCAATTGATTCTGCGAATCCACATTGTAGGTTAGCGAGCCGAAGCCGCCGTAGCCATTGGCCTGATCATGGATCACCGCCGATGTGGGTGTCTGTAGTCCCAGATCCGTGCGGTTGCCGTTCAAGCTTGCATAGTAAGCAAAGCGGTTGGTATGTCCGCCAAAGCTCAATTGGTTGTCCGTTTGCCAGAAATTTCCCACGCTGATGGTTAGCTCGGCGTCATTGTTGTGTTCGAAGCCGCTTTTCGGGGAAACGTTGAAAATTCCATAGGTGCGGTCGCCGTAATCGGCGGAATAGCTTCCCCGCATCACCTCCAGCACGTCAATGTCCTTCGGATCAATCTGCGGGCCCAGGTTGCTGGCGATATTCGTGTTGGGAATGGATACGCCATCAATCGACCAGGTCACCTGATGTCCGCCGCGTATGTGCAGTTGGTCATGGGTATAGTAGGAGCCCGGCACATAGTCTGTGATCATGGCCAGGCTATTTGACAGGCTTGCTCCCGGGGTCTGCACGATTTCTTGCCGTGTCACGAGCGTCGTCGGAGTCACCGATTCAGCTTGTGCCGGTGGCGCTTCAGAAGTCACGGTTACGGTCTGCGTCTCTTTCGCAACCAGCAATTCGAAATGGGTGATGGGCGCGCTTCCGGAAAGCACCGTCAAGACCTCCTCCTGAGGGCCGAATCCAGCTTTGCTCACCTTGATCTGGTATCGGCCCACGGGAATCGAATCAAAGGTAAATTCCCCGTCCGCATTGCTCTGCGTTGATTTCGTGAATTCCGAATCCGTTGCCTTCAGAACGATTTGCGCGTCGCTCACCGGCCGGTGCTGCTGGTCATGCACAATTCCTCGTACCGTGGCAAAAACCGTGGCGAACACCATCCACGCGCCCATCAGCGCAATGCTCAACAAAATCCCTATACGTCGAAGCATCAACTGTTCTCCTCGAGTATGTGTAGTTCAGCGGCAATGGCCGCTCGCGAGCACCCACGCTCTCAGGGTTAGTCGGATAGGAGGGAGAAGCTATGACGGGAAAAGAGTGACTCGCGGAGGAGGAGAGGCCGGATCAAACGCAAATGAGTTGGCCCAAGCCGTCAATATCAGGACGGAAGTACCGGTAAGATTTGGCGCGGCCAGCAGAGCAGCGCCTGGCAAGACAAAGACAACCGCCCCGGTCAACGCGGGCTGTTCCGGATGGCAGCAAGCCATGCTGCAGTCCATCCCGGCGTTTCTTCCATGATGCTCGCAAGTCGCGACGGGCGATTTCTTCGCTGCCTCCGTGTGATTCGAACCCTTCTTTGGCGCGTGCTCATGCAGTGGGCACATTCCCGTCGTGCAACAGGCCGCTTGCGACGCCTGAAACGCCGAGGCCCAAGCCGGCGCCCACAGCAGCAGAACCGCAAGCATGCAGACACACGCCCGCAACCTGATTCCTGGAGCGTGGGAAAGGTGGCCAGTTGCTTTCATCGCATCGTGCCGAAAACCAAGAATACTCCTCACCTTCCCATTCGCAAACTCTATTTGTGCGCGAGCGCTGCGTTCTCATCCAACCGCGCTGGCTTGACACCCAGCCCGCGCACGCCACAAACTAATTCCATGCCCCACATATACATGCGATTCGACTTCGGCAAGGACGAGGAAAAAGCACAGCTCGCCCGCCACAAACTGGAAACCTGGAAGCAGGCATTCCGCCTCGATAAAAAGCTGGTTTACGTACTAGCGCGCGCAGCTGACGGCGATGCCGCCACCGAGCCCGCCCCCGCCAAAGCCGAAAAATCCAAAGGCAAAGCGAAGGCCAAGGACGCGGCGGAAACGCAGGCTTCCAATGAGCCAGTGGAGATTCTGCTCCGGCTCGCGTTTTCCAATCACGAGAAGCTCACCGAACAGCGTTGGGTGGATCGCATCCCCGCCGAAGAGCCGTTCCTCGCTTCATCTCCAAAAGTCCTCAAGCCCGGCGATGCCCATTTCGCGGATACCGAGAAGGAATTCGAAGAGTTGCAAGAACCAAAGCGCTGGTAGCCACAGTTCTGTAGGGCCGGCCTTCCGAGGCCGGCCGCATCGGCGCAAGCTGTGACGTGGGAACCACGGCCCGCCTGAGAAGGCGGGCCCTACAGGTTCTCCCAATGCAATTGCCCCCGGCTTCTCTTACCAGTACTTCCGTTTTTCACAACCACTCTGACGTTCCACTGGGCAGCCCCTCCGCACCTCCGGTATAATTAACTCCCGTAGGCGACTTCCCGATTCCAACGCGAGGCAGACTGAATGGCAGTACAAACGCGCGTTAAAGTAGCCAAGCTGGAAGCGCCCAGGCATCAGGGCCTGGATCGCGACACCCTCATCCGTTTGTACCGCGCGATGTTTCTCTCCCGCCGTCTTGACGATCGCGAAATTCAGCTCAAGCGTCAGAATAAAATATTCTTTCAGATCTCCAGCGCCGGCCATGAAGCGGTTTCTGCCGCGGCCGGCTTGCTTCTTCGTCCCGGAATCGATTGGCTCTACCCTTATTATCGCGACCGTGCCCTCTGCCTTCTGGCCGGCGTAACTCCCCTCGACATGCTGCTCCAGGCTGTTGGCGCTCAAGATGACCCAAGCTCCGGCGGGCGCCAAATGCCTTCGCACTGGGGCCACCGCAAGTGGAATATCGTCAGCAAGTCTTCCTGCACCGGAACGCAGTTCGTGCAGGCGGCGGGAGCGGCGGAAGCAACGCTCTACTACGAACGCCACCCGAAAGCCCTGCTGCAAGCGCAAAAAGCTCCCCTGGGCGAAATGCTCGATCACCACCCGGAAGAGATCATCTTCGTTTCTTCCGGCGAAGGCGCCACCAGCGAAGGCGAATTCTGGGAATCGCTGAACGCTGCCTGCGCCAAGAAGCTTCCGCTCTTTTACCTAGTTGAAGACAACGGTTACGCCATTTCCGTGCCCGTCGAAGTACAGACCGCCGGTTCCAGCATTTCCAAACTCGTCAGCGGCTTTCCCGGCCTGCATATTGCGGAATGCGACGGCACCGATCCATTGGAAAGCTACGCCATCTGTAAGGAAGCAATGCAGTATGTGCGCGATCGCCGCGGCCCCGCACTGGTTCACGCGCATGTCACGCGTCCCTACTCGCACTCACTCTCTGACGACGAAAAGCTTTACAAGACCCACGAAGAACGCGAAGCCGAAGCCCGTCGCGATCCGCTCTCCAAGTTTTCTCTCTTTCTGATACGCGAAGGCCTGATGGATCAGAAGGAAATTGAGGCCCTGGAGGCCGAGGTGGATCGCGAGGTCCGCGACGCCGCCGATCAAGCCCTGGCTGCGGAGACCCCGTCGGTAGCTTCGATCTATACGAATGTTTATTCGCCGGACATTGATCCGACCTCCTCCGCCTTTCAATCCGAGCCAAAGTTCCATGGCGGTCCCAAAACCATGGTCGAAATGGTCGCCGCGACGCTGCAGGATGAAATGGCTCGCGACGAACGCATCTCCGTTTTCGGTGAAGACGTCGCCGACGCCAGCCGCGAAGAAACTCTCAAGGATGTGAAAGGGAAGGGCGGCGTTTTCAAGGCCACCGCCGGGCTGCAACGCAAATATGGTTCCGACCGGGTCTTTAACACGCCTCTCGCCGAAGCTGCAATCGTCGGTCGCGCGATCGGCATGGCTACTCGCGGCCTCAAGCCCGTCGCTGAAATACAGTTCTTTGACTACATCTGGCCGGCCATGATGCAGATTCGCGATGAACTCTGCGTGATGCGCTGGCGCTCGAATGGGGCCTTCAAGAGTCCCGTGGTTATGCGCGTTGCCATCGGCGGGTATCTTACTGGCGGTGCCGTCTATCACAGCCAGAGCGGCGAATCGATTTTCGCGCACTGCCCTGGCCTGCGCGTGGTGATGCCTTCCACCGCGCTCGACGTGGCGGGACTTCTACGCACCGCCATTCGCTGCGATGACCCTGTGATGTTCCTGGAGCACAAGCACCTTTACCGTCAGCCTTACAATCGCTCCGAATATCCTGGTCCCGATTACACAGTCCCGTTCGGCAAAGCGCGGATCGTTAAGGAAGGCTCGCAAGTCAGCATCATCACCTACGGCGCTGTGGTGCGGCGCGCTGAAGTGGCCGCGGCCGCGCTCGAACGTTCCGGAGTATCCGTCGAAATTATCGATCTCCGTTCGCTCGCCCCTTATGATTGGGAAGCCATCGCGGCCACGGTTCGCAAGACACATCGAGTCATCGTCGCCTACGAAGATATGATGAGCTGGGGCTACGGGGCGGAAATCGCTGCCCGCATCGCCGAGGAATTGTTTGAAGAGCTAGACGCCCCGGTGAAGCGCGTCGCGGCCACAGACACCTTCTGTGCTTACCAGCCCAAGTTGGAAGACGCTATCCTGCCGCAAACCGACGACATCACTTCGGCGGTTACGCAGCTTCTCGAGTACTAGTCCAGCCCGCATTCACTCGAAACTTTCCTCCTCGCTTGCTCGTATCATTGTTTAGAATGCAGATCAGGATGCGAACTGACTTCGCTCTGTGGGGGTGACCATGTTTTGCCCAAAATGTTCCAAGGAACTCGCCGAAGGATCCAAATTCTGCTACAACTGCGGAGCCCAGCTTACCTCCCAGGCCGCTGCGCCAGCGGCCGGCCCAGCCGCGCCTGGGAAACGCCTGATGCGCTCCAGCACCGACAAGAAAATTGCCGGCGTTTGCGCCGGCCTTGCAGACTATTTTGATCTCGATCCGACCATCGTCCGCATAGTCTGGTTGTTAGCCGTGTTTTGCGCGGGAACGGGCATCCTGATTTATTTCATTCTCTGGATCGCCCTACCCTTGGCCCCAGCCACATCGGCAATCACCAGTGCCCCCGGCGCCCCCGCTCAAATCTGACCCTGTAGCGGCCGCCTTCGGAGGCGGGCGGCTTTCCGCGCCTATGTAGTGGCCGAACTTCAGATCTGCCTTCCGAGATCGTCGCCGATTTTTGATGGCGGCAGCCCATCTGCCGCTTTACGAAAACAAAGTACCCGTCCCAAAGCTTAGATGCCCCCACCCGTCTCCCTCACCTCTCCTTCTTCGCCGTTCTTCGTGCCTTCCCACCCTCACCGAACACCAAATGATCCATCGAAACCACCCCTGCTCCCACCGTGGCCAGCGCCAGGCAAGCCGCTCCGAGCGCCAACTCAAACTGGTAATCATTCACTCCCATCAATCCGTGCGCAGACTTCACCTTCCAGATCACCACGGCCATTTCCGCCGCCAGCAGCAGCGCCACCGGGCGCGTAAACAGTCCAATCACCAGTAGTCCCCCGCCAAGGCATTCCAGAATCCCCGCCAGCCCCACGAAATATCCGGGAAATCCGTGGGACATGAAAAACTCCCGCATCCCCGCGTCCGCGCGCACCAGTTTCGGGTAGCCATGGAACACAAAAATCAGCGCCAGGCTTACGCGCAAGATCAGCAGCCCAATTGGCTGCAAGGTATTTAGAAATTTCATCGTTTCCCCCTGCCTGAAACTACTCAGCTCCCGGTGTTGATTCTAGCGGTTATTCGACTCCATGTGTCACCTCGGCAACCGCTTCGTTTCGGGTACAATCTTCTAGATCACTCTAGAGGAAATATGAAAGCTGTTCGCACAATCGGCATTGTGAACGGCGGCGGCGACGCCCCTGGCCTGAACGCGGTGATTCGCGCCGTGGTTCGCACCGCCATCTCCCAGCACGGCATGCGCGTTATCGGTATCCGCAACGGCTTTGACGGCCTGATCTGGCCTGAAGGCGCCAAGGAAATGACTGAGGATTCCGTCAGTGGCATTCTTCCCCGTGGCGGCACCATTCTTGGCACCACCAATCGCGGCAATCCCTTCGCTTACAAATCTTTGGAGAATGGCGTGGAGAAGATTCACGACCACTCTTCGCTTTGTATAGACAATGCCCGGCGCCTTGGCATTGACGCCCTCATCGTCATAGGCGGAGACGGCACCCAGCACATCGCCCGCGATTTTTTCCGCCGCGGCATGAATATTGTCGGCGTCCCCAAAACCATTGATAACGATCTGGACGCTACCGAAGTCACCTTCGGCTTCGACACCGCCCTGGTCATTGCCACCGAGGCTGTTGATCGCCTGCATACCACGGCGGAATCCCATCACCGCGTCATGCTTATCGAAGTCATGGGCCGCGATGCAGGCTGGATCGCTTTGCACGCCGGAATCGCCGGGGGCGCACATATTATCCTGATCCCCGAAATCCCCTTCACATTTGATAATATTTGCGATGCTGTGCGGGCCCGCGAGCTACGCGGCAAGCGCTTCAGCCTGATTGTGGTCGCGGAAGGCGTCAAGCTTCCTCCCACAGATCCATTTGGGAAGCCCATCCCCCCGGCCGGCCCGGGCAGCGTCGCCAACACCATCGCCTTCACCCTTCGAGAGATGCTCCATAAGGAGCTGCGCGTCACTGTTCTCGGCCACGTTCAGCGCGGCGGCTCGCCCACCCCATTTGATCGCATCCTCGGCACGCGACTGGGCGTTGCCGCCACCGATCTCGTCGCGAAGCACCAGTTCGGCCGCATGGTCTGTCTGAAGTCCGGCAAAATGGAGTCCGTTTCCCTCGACGAAGCCCTCGAAAAAATGAAGTACGTCGAAGCCGGCAGTGAAATTGTGCACGCGGCACGCGCCGTTGGCGCCACCTTCGGAGATTCCGCATGAAGCGAAAACTTCTGGTGGCAGTGCCTTTGCTTTGCGTGGTGGCACTGCTCGCCTGGTATTTCCGGCCCAAGCACGAATCCCTTGGCGAAGCCTATGTCAGTGAACGCAGCGTCACGCTCTGGAGCAGCGTTGCCCAGGTTCGCGAGCAACTCGGTGTTTTGCTCTATGGAGACCACGTGGACGTTCTCGCGCGCCGCAATGAAAACGTGAAAGTACGCACCGTTACCGGCGTGGTGGGCTGGGTGGACGGCCGCTATCTGATGGAGCCGGAGCTGTGGCAACGCAGCGCGAAATTGTTGCAGCAGGCCGACGCAATCCCGGTGCAGGCTCGCGGCCGCACCAAGGTGCCCACCAATTTGCGTGTTGAACCCGGCCGCACCGAGCCGCGCCTCTACCAGTTTTCCCGCAACACTCCGGTGGAAATTGTGGGCCGGGCCACCGCGGATTGGGTGCAGGTGTCCGACGAAAAAGAAACCGATAGCGCGCCGGCCGAAACGAAAAAAGAAGACTGGTTCCTGGTTCGCGCCACGGCCACGCGCCCTCCCGGTGAAGGCGTTGTGCGCAATTCCGCTATCAATACCACCACGCAGCCGGGCGATCAGAGCATTCCTATCGCTGGCTGGGTGGTTGCCCGCTTCGTCTCCCTTGATTTGCCCGACCCGGTTCGCGAGGGCACCGAATCTGCCAACATTCGCCCGCTAGCCTGGTTCGAGTTGAATCGGGTCACCGACGCCGAAGGGCAGCACCCGCAGTATCTGGTCGCTGGAACAAAGGGCCCGGAAGGCGCGCCCTGCGACTTCACCACCACGCGCGTCTATACCTGGAATGCCAAAAAGTCGCGCTACGAGACGGCGTTCATCGACAACAATCTTTGCGGGGCGTTTCCCATTCGCCTCGGCAAAGATCCCAAGGGCGAGCCCGAATTTCATTTCCGGATCAAGGGGGACAAAGACGAACGCACGTACCGCCTGATCCAGACCGTCGTCCGCCGCATTAAAGATGAAAATCCATCGGTAAAGCATTCGGCTGAAAAAGCCAAACCGAAGGGGGCGGCAGCTAAAAAATGAAGCCCCGCGCCTGGTATTGGTCATTGGTCATCGCCATGTTCTCGCTAGCGTTCGCCCCTGTCTGCTTTCTCTGGCCCCTGGACGCCAGCCCGCTCACAGTCCCGCAACTGGATTCAAGTGCGCTCTTCTTTCCACTCACGCCGGGAACTTCGTGGGATTATGCAGGAACGGTTACCTGGTTTGATTCAGACACTCAGAAGCCTATAAGCGAAAACGTTTCGATCACCATGAAGGTAGTGAAGGTTTATCAAAAGCCGGAGCTCACCATCGCAGTCATGTCCGGCTTTCCTTCGGATCTCGATTGGTCCAACGGCCAGGTCGAACCGAAACCCTCCCTCCTCATCGAAACCAAGAATCACGAGATCTTTCTGAATGCGCTTCCGCCGGACTTCGATTATTCCAAGCTGGAGAAAGACGCGGCGTCTCTCGACAAGCTTCTCGCCGCGGACAATCTGCTATTCCGCTGGCCGTTGAAGCAGGGCATGAAGTTTGGGGATCCCGAAAGCGTCAAGCGCGACGACTCGCAATATTGCTGGTTCGTGGCGGAGCAGCATATCCGCACTCTCGACGATATCCACGGCGTTTCCCCGCGCTCCGCGGAAGTGTCGCTCCTTCGCTACGTCACCAGTCCTGACGACACGGGTTACGAACTCGCTCCGGGTATCGGGGTTCTCAGCTACGAATATCACCATCACGGCACTGTCGCCGATACCACCTTGAAGCTTGTCGAATTCCACCCGGGCGTCAAAACCTCCGCCGCGCTCGGAGCCATTCGATGACCCTCCACATTAACGAAGCCGAAGTCCGGCAGATTCTCACCATGCCCATGGCCATGCAGGCTGTGGAGGAAATCTCCCGCAAGCAGGCCTTGGGCCAGGTGGTCGTCCATCCTCGCCGGCGGTTTGAACTGCCCGCAGGCGGTGGTTTTTTCCATTACATGGCAGCGATGGATACGGATGCGGGCTTCATCGCCATGAAGCAATACACCTACGTGAAAGGTGTTCTTCGCTTTCTGGTTCCCCTTTATGAAATTTCCACGGGCGCGCTTCTTGCCTTGATCGAAGCGGACTTTCTGGGCCAGCAACGCACCGGTGCGGCGTCTGGCGTGGCCACCAAATATCTGGCGCGGCAGAATGCGAGTAGCGCGGCCATCCTTGGCACCGGCGGCCAGGCCAAGACCCAATTGGAAGCAATCTCGCTGGCGCGCAAGCTGGATTCCGTTCGCGTCTTCGGCCGCGAACCGCAACGCCGGGAATCTTTTTGCGCCGAAATGTCTGCCCGCCTCCGTATTCCCGTTCAGCCCGCCGCTTCCGCCGGCGAAGCTGTTCGAGGCGCGGACATCGTTAACACGGCCACCACCTCTACAAAGCCCGTCCTCGATGGCAACGAAATCACTGAAGGCGCCCACATCAACGCCATCGGCGCTAATCACGCCCACAAGCGGGAACTCGACGACACCGCCATCTCCCGCACCGCTGTTATCTTCGTGGACTCCATCGCCCAGTCCCAGCACGAGGCCGGCGACTTGATCATCCCCTTCGCGCAAAGCTCCAAAAAGTGGGACTCTGTTCACGAACTCTACCAACTTGTCGGAGGCCAGGTCCCCGGCCGTACCTCCGACAAACAAATCACCCTCTTCAAATCCAATGGCATCGCATCCTGGGACCTCGCCGTGGCCGAAAAAATCTACACCTTGGCTAAACAAAAAAACTTAGGCCGAGAGCTTCCCCTCTAGCTGTAGTTGCCGAACTTCAGATCGGCCACGTCCGCGAGGGGCACGGCCACATGTGTACCGGCCGACATTCAGGTCGGCAGAATAGGGAAGTGAAGCGCCTCCTCACTTCTCTTTGGTCCGAATATCCGTTTCTACCAGGAATTAAAAAAGAGAGGGGAACTAACCGGGAGGGATTCACTGCGGGAAACAACCATATTCCTCATTCCGGGAGCGGGGGTATCGTCGGGCTCCCGGAATGAGGACCGCTGCTTTCTCAGCTATTGAGGACGTGGGGTTTGCGGTTTGTGAAAGTGTTGTTGCGGTTCGAAAAAGAATTCCAGCTGCGCTTGGATTGATTTGCGCGATACGCCGCTACTTTCCTTACAATCAGGCACCCTGCCAGCAAAATAGCGATGGCCAGCAGCGGCCCGGCGGTCAGCGAAAAGCTTGCTGGGCCCAAGGTTTCCATCTCATTCGTAGCGCGAATGGCGGCGCCGGTCACCGGGGAACTAACCGCTTGCGGATCGGCTGCGGCAGTGTTTACCGCTGCGGGTGCCGCTGTATTAAAGTTGCTGCCGACCGAGCTCGACGGAGTATCAAAATCGGTATTCACGATCTCCTGCGACTGAACCTTGCCCGTCAAAACCAGCGAAGCTCCCAAAGCCACCAAAACCATCTGCCACTTGAAATTTTTTGTGAAGTTCATTGTCCACCTCAGTTTGTTCTTTTTCTTAACTGACCGACGCATTCGTTAAATGCACGGTCCGTGCCAAAGTCTGGTTTCCGCTGGCAACACGGTGGGGTCTCGCGGTATCTCCCGGAGTTTCAATGGCGTAGCCTGTTTGTTGACTCGGGACTCGCGGTTCCATCCTTCTGACAAGCGCACTTCGGCATTTTAATTTCCTATCCGAATCGAGAGATACACCTCGAATTTTGCGAATCACGATCGGGATTCATCCCTTTGTTCCACCCACTCGAATTTAGGTGCACTCTGTAAGCGCTTGTAAAATATAGGTTTGATGGGGATGGCAAACCCTGACTACTACTCTTTGTTCAAAAGACCCTGCATTCTATCTGTTTGGATAGTTACCTAATTGTTTGGATAGACCCGGTTCCTGTGGCGCAACCGCTTTCGCCAGAGTAAAATGCCGACCTTTAGGCGGTCTCCCGGCCGACCTCCCACCGAAAGGCCTTGCTGTGCCCCAAAGACTCTCTGTTATCAGCGGCCCCTGGAAGGGTAGCAATTTCCCCGTGATTGCTCCTTTGTCTATCGGCAGCGATCCAACCAACCTTGTTTATTTGCAAGACGTATCTGTGGCGCCCCAGCATTGTTCGATTACCGAGGAGTCCTCCGGCTTCCTTCTTCGAGATCTTGACACTCCGGCCGGCACCTTCGTCAATGGCATCCCGGTCACCGAACGTCTCCTTGCCTTTGGCGACCAAATTTCGATCGGTGACTCCGCATTTCTGTTTCTTCCAGAAGCCAGCGCCCTCGCTGAACGCAGCACCGTTCAACTGGACGAAAGCACCGCTTTCAGCCTTTCCGCCCAGCAGCACAAATCGGACGAAATTTTCCAGCTCACTCCCGAATCTCTTGCCGCTCTCCCGCCAGCGGTTCGCTTGGCCCGCACGCTCTCCACGCTTCTCAAGATCAGCTCCGCCATCGGCTCACTCAGAGACATTGACGGCTTGCAGTGGCAACTCCTCGCCATGCTTTTTGACGTTATTCCCGCCGAGCGCGGCGCCATTCTCTTGCTGGATGAATCCACCGGTGAATTTTCCGCTCCCGTCGCCTGGGACCGCGCCGCAGGACCGGATCATCCCGTGCATCTCAGCCGTGCGCTCGCCCAACGCGTCACCGAGCAGCGCGTCGCGGTCCTCGATTTCGATGCTTCCCGCGATTCCTCTGCGCCGCTTTCCAGTGAAACTATTCCAGTCGCCGGCTTATCGTTGCTCTGCGTTCCTCTAGCGACGCCCACACGGTCCCTGGGCCTGATCTATCTGGACACCCGCAACCCCGCCACTCGTTTCTCCAACGACGACCTGCAACTTCTTTCCGCGATCGCCGGCCTCGCCTCCGTAGCCATCGAAAATGCCCGGCAGTTTGAACGCATCGGCAGCGAAAACCAGCGACTGCGCGCCCAGGTCCAACTCCAGCACGACATGATTGGCCGCGGGCCGCGCATGCGCCAGGTCTATCAATTCATCGAACGCGTCGCGCCATCCGACACCACCGTGCTCATCCTGGGCGAAAGTGGCACAGGCAAAGAGCTCGCCTCCCGCGCTATTCACTTAAACAGCTCGAGAAAATCCTTCCCCTTCATGGCTTTGAATTGTGCCGCTCTCACCGAAACGCTTTTGGAAAGCGAACTGTTCGGCCACGAACGCGGCGCCTTCACCAGCGCCGTCGCTCAGAAAAAAGGTTTGCTGGAGGTTGCGGAAGGCGGCACCGTTTTTCTGGACGAGATCGCCGAAATGCCGCTTACCATCCAGGCAAAGCTCTTGCGCGTTCTTCAGGAACGCGAGTTCGTCCGCCTCGGTGGCACGCGCTCCATTAAACTCAACGCTCGTTTCATTGCTGCGACGAACAAGGATTTGCAAAAGGCTGTTCGTGAGGAAAAATTCCGGCTGGATCTTTTCTATCGCTTAAATGTCGTCGCGCTCTCCATGCCCGCGCTCCGCGACCGCCCGGAAGATATTCCGTTACTCGCCGATCACTTCATCGCCCGCTATTCCGTGCGCGCTAACCGCAAAGTTCGCGGTCTGTCTGCTGCCGCCCGCGCCGCCTTGGCTGCCTACGATTGGCCGGGAAATATCCGTGAGCTTGAAAACGCCATCGAACGCGCCATCGTGGTCGGCTCCTCCGAGTCCATCCTCCCGGAAGACCTGCCCGAAGCCCTCGCCGACACTTCGGCTCACTTCTCCGCAGGAGCCGCCAGCTTCCACGAATCGGTGCGCGCAGCCAAGAAGCAGTTGATCCTCCGGGCTCTGGAGCAGTCTCAAGGCAGCTTCACCCAGGCCGCCAAACTCCTGGGACTCCACCCGAACTACCTGCATCGCCTGGTCGCCAATCTCGACCTCAAGGCCGCCGCGAAAAACGCTGGAAAGCGCTAACAGACTTCCCGCGGCAGCGAACAGGCGGGATAAACCGGTCTTGACACGCGAATGCAGCCGCACTACATTTGTCGAACGAACGTTCGAGATCGAAATGGCCACCTCCATTCCCACTCCACGCGACTCCGAAGCTAAACTCCAGCACATCCTTCGTGTATCGGCCCAGATCTTTGCCCAGCACGGCTTTGAGGCCACTTCCATTCGCGATATAAGCCGGGCCACTGGCCTTTCGCTTTCCGGCCTCTATTACTACTTCGAGGGTAAACAACATCTTCTCTATCTTATTCAAAATGAAGCATTTACATTTGTTGTAGAACGACTTAAAACCCGTCTGCAATCCAGTTCAGACCCGGCCGAGCACCTCCGCCTCCTGGTCTTAAACCACATAGAATATTTCCTCTCTCATCCCAACGAGATGAAGGTCCTCTCTCACGAAGAAGAGGCACTCAACGAACCGTATCGCGAAAAGATCCAGGCCATTAAACGCCGCTACTTCTCCGTGGCCCGCGAGATTTTCGATTCTCTCGCCACGGAGGGGCTTGCCCCAGGCATCAACCCCCGTGTGGCCGTCCTCAGCCTGTTTGGCATGATGAACTGGCCCTATAAGTGGCACAAAGTCGGCGTGGATCCTGATGCAGAGGAGCTCACCGCCGCCATTGTAGGCATATTTTTGCACGGCATTCTGCCGGGCCCGGACTCACGGCCCGCACTGGCCGCGGGAGTCGAAGCACGCACCCGAGACTAAAAGGAATTTCGCGACAGGACCAATTCTAGGCGGAGAGATTTGGAGAAAAACATGGCCACGACCACAACCTTAGGAACAAAGGAACTTATCAAGTATCGCGTCGAAGAGGGCGTCGCCATCTTCGAACTCGACGACGCGCCCGCAAATACTTACACCTACGACATGATGCTGCAGCTCGATGCCGCCATTCTCAAAGCGCGGATGGACGAATCCGTCCACGTCATCGTCCTTCGAGGCGCTGGAGAAAAATTCTTCTCCGCCGGCGCAAGCATCCCCATGCTCACCAAGGCCGATCCGCAGTTCAAATATTATTTCTGCCTGCACGCAAATGAGACGCTCAGCCGCCTGGAGCAGACCCCCAAACTCGTCATTGCCGCACTGAATGGCCACACCGTCGGCGGTGGTCTCGAAATCGCTCTCGCTTGCGACATTCGCATCGCCAAAAAAGAAGGCGGAAAGATCGGCCTACCCGAAGTGAACCTCGGCGTTCTCCCCGGCACCGGTGGCACGCAACGCTTCGCCCGCGCCATCGGGCGCTCCCGCGCTCTGGAACTCATGGCCACCGGCCGCACCTTCAGTTTCGAGGAAGCCCTCGAAATGGGCCTGATCAACTATCTTTACGAAAAAGAATCTTTTTGGGAGGACGTCCTCGCCTACGCGAAACAGTTCTGTCCTCCCAACAAAGCCTCGCGTGCCGTTGGCCGCATCAAGCGCTCCGTGGTAACCGGAATCGAAATTCCATTCGCCGAGGCTCTTGGGATTGAGCGTGAACTCCAACAACTCCTCTTCACCAGCGAGGACGCCAAGGAGGGTCTTGCTGCTTACGTCGAAAAGCGTGCCGCTAATTTCAAAGGGAAGTAAACTGATAGTGCACTCAGGAAAGTGCCACTCGCATGAAAACGCTCCCTGACTATCTTCGCAAAGGCATGAAGCTCGTGATTGTGGGCACCAATCCCACGGAATCCTCCGTGCGTGCCGGTCATTATTACGCCGGCCGCGGCAATCCTTTTTGGCCGTTGCTCTATGACAGCGGAGTGGTTCCCGAACCTTTCGATTACCCCGACGACCGCCGCATCATCGAATTCGGCATCGGCCTCACCGATCTCGTCAAGCGCCCCACAAAGACGATCGAGGAGTTGAAGCGCGAGGATTATGCCGAAGGCCGCTTCGTCCTCTCCCGCAAGCTCGAGGAATTCCTGCCGCGCGTGGTCGCCTTCAACGGCAAGCTCCCCTACGAACAATTTGCTCAGCGCAAATGCAACTATGGTGTACAGAAGGAATTGCTCTACGGCGCGCGCGTCTACGTGCTCCCCACCACCATTGACTCCGCTGCCCGAAGCCGTAGCGAACGGCTGAAACATTTTCGGAAACTTGCGGATCTGGTCAAGCAGACCGAGAAAACCCGCGAATCGCAGCCCCGTTGAAACGGGACGCGTCCAGGCAAGAGGAGGCACCATGAGCCATGCGCCGCAAATCGCATCCAACTCTCCGGTCTTGCAGGAGACACGCCAGGGTTCCATCACCACGCTGGTGATGAATCGTCCGGATCGCCTTAACGCCCTCAACAACGAACTCTCCACGGCGCTGAATGATGCGCTTCATCGCATCGCCAACGATTCAACGGTGCACGTTGTTGTGCTTACCGGGGCTGGGCGCGCGTTCTGCGCCGGGGGCGATCTCGGCGCGATTGGCAAAGGCCGCGAGCGCGGCGACGCCTCCGAAATTGCCCCCATCTTGCGTTCCGGAATGCAGGCCGTTCTGAATTTGCGCACCATGCCCCAGCCGGTGATCGCCGCGGTCAACGGGCCTGCCGCCGGCGCCGGGATGAATCTTGCGCTCGCTGCCGATATCCGCCTCGCGGTGGACGGTTCCGCCTTCGGCCAGAATTTCGCAAAAGTCGGGCTGTTCCCGGACTATGGTGGCACCTACTTTTTGCCGCAACTCGTTGGGCCGTCGGTCGCAGCGGAAATGTTTTATACCGGCGATATGATTGACGCTGCCACTGCCCACCGCCTCGGTATCATCAATCATTTGTTTCCTGCCGACCAGTTTGAAGCCGGTGTCGCGGCCTTCGCCAAAAAAATCGCCGACGGTCCGCAGCTCGCCATTCGCGCCGTCAAACAATCCATCTTTCATCGCGAAAAAGAAGCCTTGGCGCTGGCCCTCGAACGCGAGGTGGACGCCCAGCTAAAGTGTTTCCATTCGCAAGACTGCCTCGAAGGCATTCGCGCCTTCATGGAAAAGCGCCCGCCCAAGTTCCAGGGCAGTTAATTTCGCCGCCCACAATGTTTTGAATAAGGAGATTTTCTTATGCCGGCAACGCGACTTTCCACTTTCGATGATTGGGTTGACCTCTTCCGTGTCTGGCAAAAGGACATCGGCGTGGACTACCCCGAAATTACCGGTTACAAATTCGAAGCCAAGTTCGGCCCCACGCGCTCCAACGAAATTGAATTCGGCGCCTATAAAGGCCGACCCAAATGGGAAAAGGTCGTGAGCATTCCAGACCAGCGCATGCGCGACGCCCTTCTCAATCTCATTGTCTATCAGGGCGATACCGAATTCGCTTCCGTTGAGCAGCAGCGCCGCCTCTTCGAAACTTCACCCAGCGAACACGACCGCCAGTCGCTTTGCCGCGTGGTCACCGAGGAAATGCGTCATGGCTGGCAAATGTGCTACCTGCTGATGAATCATTTTGGCTATGGCGGCAAGGTGGAGGCCCAGAAAATGTTGGAGCGCCGCGCCTTCGATCAGAAACGCCTGCTCGGTGCCTTCAATCAGGACGTCAATAACTGGCTGGACTTTTTCGTCTACACCGACTTTGTGGATCGCGACGGCAAATATCAGCTCACCATGCTCAGCTACTCTGGGTTTGCGCCGCTCGCGCAATCCATGATTCCCATGCTCAAGGAAGAATCCTTTCACCTTGGCACCGGACAGGACGGCATCAAACGCATCGTAAAGGCCGGCGTCGTTCCCACGCAGGTCATTCAGAAATACATCAACAAATGGATTCCCGTCAGCCTGGACCTCTTCGGTGTTGATCGCTCCAGCTCCGCGCACTGGTTTTACGTTTGGGGCCTCAAAGCCCGTTATGACGAGCCCACCGCCAATGTCGCCGTCAATCTCGAGCGCGTAAACGAACACAGCCGCGAACTTTACTACCAGGAGTGCATCAAGCTCGTAGAGATGATCAATAAGAACGTGCCTGCGGGCCAGCCCTTGCTCTACGTTCCTGACTTCAAATTCAACCGTTTCATCGGGGAGCACGCCCGCAAGCCCTGCAGCGTTCACGGCGAACTGCTCAGCGAATCCGCCTACGCCGAACACCTGAAAGTAATGCTGCCGCAGCCGGAAGACCTCGCCCTGGTCAGCGAAATCCAGTCCGTCGAAAAGCAATGGATCTCCTCCAAAGGCTCCATCCAATAATAGGTTAGAATTCCTGTAACAGCCGCCTTCTGCCTGCCCTGATCGAGGAAGGGAGGCGGGCGTCTTTAAGTAGTAAAAGAGAACCGCAAGTGCCGACTCGCACTCCCCGAAAACTCTTGGGCCTCCTCTTTGGAGGCCTCGTCGTCGTGGTTATGCTCTTCATGATGTTCGTAATTCTCGGCAATATCCTGATGGGAGATCAGTAGCCATCGACAATGCTTAACGGAGGAAAATGAGTGATCTCGAAATTACCGCCGCCGACCTGAAGAAACGTCTCGACGCCGGCGAAAGAATCCTTCTTGTGGATGTCCGTGAGCCCTGGGAATACCAGCAATGCCGGATCGAGGGCGCGGTGCTCATCCCCATGGGCACAATCCCGGCGAATTTGCAGAAGCTCGATACCGACGAACCTGTCGTCTGCTACTGCCACCACGGCATGCGCAGCATGGACGTTACCAACTGGCTTCGCCAGCAAGGCGTCTCCACCGCAAAATCCCTGGCCGGCGGCATTGACCGCTGGTCCATGGAAATCGATCCCAAAGTCCCCCGCTATTAAAATTGCACGACCCTTCGCGGTTTGTCGTTGAATTGTCATCCTGAAGCCCGCCGTTTGGGCCGAAGGATCTCAACTTTAAATATGCGCACATAAGGATCCACAATGCCCAATACCAAACTCCTCTTTCTCCAAAAACCCACTTGAACCACCTGCCGCAAAGCAAGAGGTCTCTTGCTCGAACTCAAGCTTGCTTTTGAATCCCGCGACCTCGACAAACAGCCGCTCTCCGAATTCGATCTCGATAAACTTATTGGCACGCGCGATTACAAAAACTTCCTCAACGCGCGCAATGAACTTTTCCGTGAGCGCAAAATGGCAGAGAAGCCTCCTTCTCGCGCCGAAGCCATTAAGCTCATGTCCAAAACTCCAAATCTCATCAGGCGGCCTCTCCTGGTTCAGGGCTCGCGCATTATTATCGGCTTCGACGAACCCGCCTATCGCATCCTAGCCCTGCGCTCCAAATCCTAAAGCGGAGGCCTCCGTGACCCCTCTGCGGCCTCTGCGTTTAGCTTTTTCTTCCGTAACCGCAAATGTTCTAAAATACGAACCATGGACTCTTCACTCGCGGACCGCATCCAAATCCAGCAAGGCGATCTCACTGACATGGACGTCGACGCCATCGTCAACGCCGCCAACAACGACCTAATGCTCGGCGCCGGTGTCGCCGGCGCGATTCATCGCAAAGGAGGCGAGGAAATCCAGCGCGAGTGCAACGAAATCGGCAGCATCCCGGTCGGTTACGCCGCGATCACCGGTGGCGGAAAGCTGAAAGCCCGCCACGTGATTCACGCTGCCAGCATGAGCCTCGGCGGGCAGCGCACCACCGCGAAAACGTTGCGGACTTCCACCGCGCACTCCCTGCGCCTTGCATCCTCGCATCACCTCAAAACTATCGCGTTCCCCGCCGTTGGCACGGGTGTCTCCGGCTTTCTCATGGATGAGTGCGCCCAGATCATGCTCAACGAAGCCCTTCAACATCTCAACGGTGAAACCTCTCTCCAAACCATCTACTTCGTCCTCTTCGACGCCGCCTCGCGCGAGATTTTTCATTCCACCTTCCAAAAGCTCCTCCGCGAAGCCTCCACTGGTGCGACTTCGGCTTAACCTCGTTTGAAATTCATCCTCGCCAAATCCCTCGTCGATTTGAACCCAGCTTCTTTGCCGAATACCTACACGAGTGCCGCGAGCACCGTAGGCGCGAAAGAGTCTAGCCCAGCGCGCAAGCGCTGGGTACAATTCGTCAAATTATCTGGAAGCGCCGGAGGTGCGACACACTCTTACTCGCTCTCCCGCGCAAATCGATTACAACTAACCAAATCCTATCCCTACGGATTCGGTTTCTTCAGCGTCGGCTTATCCCCTGCCGCGGGCGCCGGAATATCCGCCGTCTTTCCCTTGGCCGGTGTTGCCGGTGTACCGGCATCGGCGGGGACCGCGGCAGGCGCACCACCTTCGGTATAAGGCTTCTTGATCAGCGCCTCAACCGTTGCTTGTGCCCCACCAGTGTTGTCGTTCAACTGCCGCGCCTTGTTGTATTCGTTCAGCGCTCGTTCTCTCTGCCCCAGGATGTCAAAAATCTTCCCAAGATAAATATGGCTCCAGACCTCGGTCCACTTTTCAGACGGCTCCGGCACCGTCGCCAGCGCCTCACGGAACGCGTTTGCCGACGCTTGATAATTCTTCTGATAGAAAAATGCCTCGCCCATGCGGAAATTCGCCAACGATCGGTTCGGCTGGATGCTCAGCGCGCGCTGGTACTGCGCAACCGCATCATAATATTTCCCGACTTCTGCAAGTTCTTCGCCGCGCGCGATCGCTGCCCGCGCCCTCAGGCTCGGCGTGCTCTTCAGGATCAAATTATTTGGATCGATCCGGATCCCGCCCGGCTTCGGCCGCCCAAAGGTTTCTTCCGTGAACGGCGATTCCGTGCCCGCCACGTCCACCGTCTTCATTTCCGGATTTCCCTCGGTATCAATGCGCATCTGCACCGGCATGCTGAACGTATCCAGCGGCTGCTTGATTTTCCCCACGATCCGGAATCCCTTGCGCGTCCGGTAAACCACGTATTCCAGCGAAAATTCCGGCACGCCCGTGGAATTCAGCCACTGCGCAAAAAATCCGCCCAGGTTTGGCGCCTGGCCGCCCTTCGCGCCGGCATTGGCAATGCCGATGGCCATATTCTCGAAATCCGTCATCGTCGCGGTTTTACCCTGATACTTGGCATAAAACGAATGCAGCAGCGATTTAAACTCCACGTCACCCATCTGCGCCCGCAGCATGTGAAACAGCATCGCTCCCTTGTTCATTACCACGGAGCGGTACTCGCTCGAGTAAGGAGCCAGTCGCGCCGATTGCGCCACCGGCGCCGAATTGTCGTACATCAGCGCGCCCACCGCGAATTCATCCAGCACCCGCAGTCCCGCTTCGCGCCCTATCGCTTGTTCCGCATAAAGCTCTTCCGAATAGCGTGCCAGGCCGTCGCTGATCCACACATCTCCCATGCTCGCGGGCAGCACCTGATTCCCCCACCATTGCGAGGCCACCAGTTCAGAAAGCGTGCGATCGCTGTATTTGGGTTCCCAGATCCGGTGGCTCAGCATCACCACGCCGGGCCCGGAGAAATCCCGCAGCGTTCCATCCGGCAGCTCAATCACCGTCAGGTCCGAATCCGGCAGGGAACCGAACATGTCAGAGAAAATAATCTCCTGGTGAGCCACTTCTGTCGCGAATTCCTGCACCTTTGCAGAATCCGCGCGCGGCGCGTAGACGGCCACGTTGATGCCCTCTGCCTGCTTCGGGCTCAATTGCAGCGGCCCCGCCACGAACGACCCATTCGGGGCGTGCTGTTCGCAATGAAACGTATACATCACACGCGCGCCCTCCGCCGACGATCTTGCCGGCAAGGGCTGCGGCGCGTCGGCCTTTCCCGTTCCCGCAATCGCCATTGTGTCCGGCACATTCAGCCGAAACGTCCCGGTATACCGGTTGGAAGGATAATTGGTCAGCGGAAACCAGCGCGAAGGCAGGAGCAGATACGCCCAGTCCTTGTTAATTGAGGCTACTCGGATGTTCGGTACCGGGCTGTTTTCTTCATTCGCCAGCAGGCCGCCATAGGCAAAGGTCAGCACCACCGTTCTTCCCGCGCCCACTGGCGCCGGTAAATTCACCGTCAAATGCAGCGGATTGTCATTCTCCCGCTGAAAGCTCAGCGTTTTGCCGTCTGGCCCTTTTACCTCGCGCACTTCCAGATTTTCGTGCAGTTCCACGCGCACAAGTTGCGACGCTTCCACTGCGCGAAATTGCACTTTTACGATGGAATTGATGGTTTGCGCCGAGGTGTCCAGATAAGCGGAAAGCTCGTAATTCTCTGCAAGAAATGTTGTGCCGTTCCCTACCTGCGCCGCCAGCGGGGAGCAAAAGGTCGCCAGCAACAGCATTGCACTCAGCCAGTGCGCACCTCGGACCGCTTCCCGTCGCCTCATCGAGTTCCTTTCAGATCTTGCACCTAAGGACGCTACTGATAGGATAACAATCCTCTAGAAAGCGTTGCCAGCCGCAATTCTCAGCATCCCGGCAATCTCTTCCGCCGCTCGCTCCACCGCCCCCGGCGGTCCCAGCCGTTTCCGGACCTCCTCCAGCCCTCGCCGCTGCGCCTCGCGTGCATTGTGCTCCTGCAGAAGATTCAGCGTTTCGGCGGCAACTCGCTCCGGCGTGAAGTTCCCCTGGACCAGCTCCGGGACAACGCGTTTTTCGGCGATCAGGTTCACCATCGCGAAGTAAGGCGTCCTCACCAAGGGTTTAGCCAAAGTAGCTGTCAGTGGCGACACGCGGTAGATCACCACCATCGGCACGTTCAACAGGGCCGTTTCCACCGTCGCCGTACCGCTGGAAACAATCGCGGAGTTGGCGGCTGCCAGCGCGTTGTAGGTCTCGCCTTCCGCCACGCGCACCGTCAATCCCGTCGCCCACCCGGCCTTAAGCTGTGCAACGTCCTGTGGGCGCGCAGCGGCCACCACAAATTGCGCAGGCACCTTTCCGCTGATCTGCGCGCAAGCCTCCTGCAGCACTGGCAAATGATGATTCAACTCGCCCGTCCGGCTCCCCGGCAAAATCGTCACAATCGCTCGACTCGCATCCAGTCCATGTTCCTGGCAAAATTCCCGCCGGTCTTTCGTGGCCTCTACCGCACCCACCAGCGGGTGCCCTATGAACTTCGTCGGCACTCCGGCGTCGCAGAAAAATTTCTCTTCGAACGGGAAAATGCAGAGTGCCTTTGCAAATCGCCGCCTCACCAGGTTTGCGCGCCACGGCCGCCAGGCCCAGAACTGCGGGCAGATGTAATAGACGTTTCGAATCCCTCTGGGTTTAAGTTTTCGCGCCAGCCGCAGGTGGAATCCAGGGAAGTCCGTAAGAATTGCCAGCGCCGGCTGCCGCTTTTCCGCGGCGTCCACAAGGCGCTCCATCGCCTGCAGCAGGGAAGGGAGGTGCTTCACAATCTCCGTAATTCCCACCACTGCCACTTCCGAATAATCGGTGATGATCTCCACGCCGGCCGACCGCATCTGCGGCCCGCCCATCCCAAAAAGCTGCACATCCACGCGCTGCCGCAGCGCCGTCGCTAGTCGCGCAGCATACATGTCGCCGGACGCTTCTCCAGCAGAAAGCAGCAATGAAATAGGTGGCATCAAAAGGCGTGATCTATAAAATTCCCAAAAATCCTGTAGCCGCCGCCTTCCGAGGCGGGCGCCTTAAAACTTTGCGCCGCAGCGCTCACCTTGGACTGCGCTAGTCACCCAAACCTCAGTCACTAGCCGGAGTCGGCGCCGGCAAAATACCGGACCTCGCGGCTGCGTCTACCCCATTCACGTCATGCAACTCCTGCTCCTTGTATTGCAACTGATACAGCCGGTAATAAATTCCCCGCTGCGCCAACAATTCCTGGTGCGCACCCTCTTCCCGCAGCCGACCCTTGTGGAACACCAGGATCCGGTCCGCGTGCTGAATCGTGCTCAATCGGTGCGCAATCACCAACGCCGTCCGCCCACTCAGTAACCGGTCCAGCGCCTCGCGAATCAGCAATTCCGTCTTCGTATCCACGCTCGAAGTGGCTTCATCCAGGATTAAAAACCGAGGATTGTGCGCCAGCGCGCGGGCAAAGCTGATTAACTGTCGCTGTCCAACGGACAGCGTCGAACCCCGCTCGTTCACTTCCGTTTCCACGCCCTGTGGCAGCGATCTGATAAAATCGCCCAGTCCGATTTCGTCCAGCGCCCCTTCTACGTCGCTCCGTGAAATCCCCGGCGTGCCCAGCCGCACATTGCTCTCGATCGTCCCCGTGAACAGGAACGGATCCTGCAGCACGATCCCGAACTGTTTCCGCAATTCCTGCAAATTCAGCAGCCGGATGTCCACTCCATCCAGCAGAATTTGCCCGCGTTGGATGTCATAAAAACGCAGCAGCAGCGATATCAGGGTGGTCTTCCCGGCGCCGGTGTGCCCCACAATTGCAAACGTCTGCCCCGATTGCATCTTGAACGACACATCACGCAGCACCCAGTCCTCTTCGGCAGGCTGTTCCACCTCCCGGTAGCTGAACCACACATTTCGGAACTCAATCTCGCCGCGCGCCGCAGTCAGATGCTTCGCATCCGCGCGCGACTCGATCGTGATCGGCTCGTCCAGTAGCATGAAAATCCGTTCCGAAGCCGCCATCGCCGACTGCAAAATATTAAATTTTTCGCTCAAATCCTGAATCGGCCGGAAAAATCTTTGCGCGAACATCGTGAACGCAATCAGCACGCCGATTTTCAGCGAACCGCCCAGAATGCGGTTTCCCCCGGCCCAGTAAATCAGCGCTATGGTCGAAAAACTCAGAAATTCCACCGCCGGGTAGAAAACCGCGTACGCCAGAATGGCGTCCCGCCACGCCAGCATGTTATCCTTATTCCGCTTGGCGAACTCTTCCCGGGCTTTCGTTTCGCGATTAAAAAGTTGCACCACCGCCATCCCGGAAATGTATTCCTGCAAAAACGAATTGATCCGCGCGATGGCCGTGCGTATCTTCCGGTTCGCATCGCGCACGTATCTCCGGAAGATCAGCGTCACCACCAGAATTCCCGGCAGCACGGCCAGCGTATCTAGCGCAAGCCGGACGTCAATCCGGAACAGCAACACCGCCATCACCACCAGCAGGAAAAAATCATTAATCATGGTCACAACGCCGGCGGCAAACAGGTCGTTCAGCGCGTCCACGTCGGTCGTTACCCGGGTCATCAGGCGGCCCACGGGATTGCGGTCGAAATAGCTCATCGAGAGCCGCTGCAGCCGGCCGAAAATCTCCGTCCGCATGTCATACATCGTTTGTTGCCCCACCCGCTGCATTATGCGGATCTGGATGTATTGCGCCAAAAAGTCGAAGGCTAGGACGCCAAGATAGACCAGGCTGATCATCCGCACGCCGTGCCATGCCACCGCGAGCGGCAGGCGGCCCTCAAATCCCGGAACCAGGTAATCGTCAATTGTTTTTTTGAAAAGAAGTGGCGGCGCTAGTTCCAGCGGCGTCACGATTGCCACCAGTGCCAGCGCGAAGATCACCCGCCACCGGTATGGCCGCATGTAGTCCAGCAAGCGCTTCATCAGGCGCGAATCGTATGCCTTGCCCAGCGCCTCTTCTTCGTGAATGTTGCTCATGCCCGTTCGAGCTCTTCTTCCAGCAACTGTTTCTGGTACAAATCCGCGTAGTAGCCGCCGCGGGCTAGCAGTTCGTCATGCGTGCCGCGTTCCACAATCCCACCGTCTTTAATCACCACGATCTGGTCCGCATCCCGCACCGTCGAAGTCCGATGCGCGATCAGGATGGTCGTCCGCCCGCGCATCACGCCGCGAAGTTGTCCCAGAATCTTTTCTTCGGTCTGCGTGTCCACTGCCGAAAGGGAATCGTCCAGAATCAGGATGCGCGGGTCGCGAATCACGGCGCGAGCAATCGCCGTCCGCTGTTTCTGCCCGCCAGAAAGCGTAACGCCGCGCTCGCCAACCAACGTCTCGAATTGCCCTGGAAAATCCTGAACTTCGCCGTCCAGGCTCGCGATGGCCGCGGCTTCGCATACTTGCCGCTGTTCGAACGTTTCCAGTCCAAACGCGATATTCTCGCCCACGCTATCGCTGAATAGATAGGTATCCTGGGGCACGTACCCAATTGCCCGCCGCAAAGTTTCCACCGGCCATTCGCGGATCGGTCGCCCGTCGATCAGGATTGTTCCTTCCGGCGCATCCCACAGCCGCGCAATCAGCGCCGCTAGCGTGGTTTTCCCGCTTCCCGTCGGACCAATGATTGCCAGTGTGGAGCCCGCCGGAATAGTCAGATTGATATTCTTGAGTACTCCCTGGGCCGCGCGCCCGTGTCCGTTCGTGCCCGCGTGGATTTCCGCGGTCGGGTAAGTGAAATTCAAATTCCGAAATTCAATCGATCCTTCGAGCTTGGTAGACGGGCTGATTTTTGCCGAGCGGTCATCAATCTGCGGCCTGGCCGTCAGAATGTAATTCAAGCGCCCCATGGAAGCCGCGCCACGCTGGAAAATATTTGTCACCCATCCCAGCGCAATCATCGGCCACACCAGCAATCCAAGATAGGTGTTGAAGGTAATCAGCGCGCCCAGCGACATCTGCCCATGCAGATACCGGTAGCCCCCTTGCCACAGCACGATCAGAAATGTCGTCCCGATCAGCGCCGTCAAGGACGGCATGAACATGCTCCACGTCCGGATCAGCAACATATTTTTTGCCACGTATTCGCGGTTCGGCTGATCGAACCCCTGTACCTCTGCCGTTTCCTGTGCGTATGCCCGAATCACGCGCACGCCGGAAAGGTTTTCCTGCACTTTTGCGGACAGCGTGGCCAGCGAAGCCTGAATCTTTTCGTAGAGCTCGTGAATCACCTTCCCGAAATGCCGCACCGCAAATGCCACCACCGGCACGGGCAGCAGCACCCACAGCGTCAGCGAAGGCGAAATGATCACCAGGATCGAAATGGAGAGAACCATCGTTACTACCGTGGTTCCCGTATACATGATCCCCGGTCCCAGCACCATGCGCACTGCGTTGAGATCGTTTGTCGCGCGCGACATCAATTCGCCGGTGCGGTTGCGCACGTAAAACTCCGGCTCCATGATCAGCAGTCGGTCCAGCAGGTCGCTGCGAATATCAAACTCGATGTCCCGCGAAACTCCAATCAGCACCCAGCGCGTCAGGAAAGACATCAGGCCCTTTAACCCGATGCATACCACGATCACCAGGCAATAAAAGCTTAGCGTTCCCCGGCTATTTGGCAGATAACGCGGAATCAGATTGCTCAGCCGATTCAGCGCCCCAATGTCCGTTGCCCCGTGCGCCACTTGCTCAAACGGCCTCGCGCTCCCCGCAAGAGTGTCTGTGATAATGCCCGTCGCCAGGGGCACGATCACCCCGATCAAACCCATGATCGCCAGCGCCACCATTCCCAGCGCGATCGGTCCCGTATATCGCCCCAGATAGGGCCACAGTCCCCGAAGGTTTTCCCACGTGGACACCCCGGGTTTCTTTGGCCCGCCCGCCCGCAAAGCCGCCGCTGAAGTGCTCATTTCAGCCGCGACCTCGGGCTTTCCAGCGCCGGCGCTTCATTCAGGAAGTGTTCGTACGTCCTGTCCATGGATTGATACCGTTTTGCCGTTGAATTCCATTCCACCGCGATGGGCAACGTCCGCTCCGTGCTTCCTTCCTTCAGCGGCGTAAAATACATCGTCAGCCCTTTGTCCGCGCTCTGCTCATACTGCAATTTCCAGCCCGTCACCGATTGCAGCGGCGTCAATCCCAGATACCCCTTCTCATTCTTCAGGTATTCGTCCGCCCGCATCAGTTCCACCCACTTGCCGTCTTCCAGCTGCGCCACCACTGCTCGAGTCACCACCGTCCCGGCCACAATGCTCTTCGGCGTGTTTGGCACCACGTTCGCCGCCAGAATCTGCTTCGTTCCATTCTTCGCCAGGTCCCCGAAGCTCAGCACCTGCGCCTCGCTGCCCAGCAGCGCATGTGCCGCGTCCGTCATTTCCTCGGGAACGGCAGGCTCCGCCGCCTTTGTTTCTACCGGCGCGGCAGCCTTGGGTGCTTCTGCCCCACATCCAGCCACCGCCATTCCAGCAATCAGCGCCAAGCCAAAGTATCGAGTCGGCCTGCCGTTGTACCGCCCGCCTTCTGCTTGCCCCGCTGGGGAGCCGGGCGCCTTCCGAACCTTCCTCCCGAATCGAATCATCCCGTTCCTTCCTAAAATAGACGCGCGCCGCACCACTCCGTAACCCCGTCGGAAAATATCCCGACGCATTGTCATCCTGAGCGCGCCCTCCGCGCGAAGGATCTCAAACACCGCGTCTTGCCGCCCCTGACCATCGAAGGGCCTCAACTTGCGCTACAAACTCGGCGCCGCCAGCGTAATCTCCACCACTCGCCCCGCCTTCCCATCCGCTTCCCGCGTACAAAGCACTTCCATCACCTGCGGCACATTCTCCCCCGCCCAGTCGAACGCGTAATACCACAATTCTAGCGGCTGCCCATCCTTCGTGCTAGGACTCTTCGAATCCGGCGAGCCATAAAGCTTCACCACTTTCGAGGTTCGCTCGCCAACGTGGAGTCCAAGACCCGTTTTCCAGACACCCGGCGGAGGCGATACACATTTACCGGCAGGCGAATCGGTCTCCGTGTCGCGAAGGACCTGAATTTTATTTCCCGAATCGTAATCGACTGTCAGCATCTCTTTGCCGCAGTTCGACAACCAAACCACCTGCGAATCTCTTTTTTCGGTTTGGTAATTCGGCTCCCGGTAAAGCTGCCGCGCTCGCTCCAGTCCGTCTTTCCCAGGCCGTAATCCGGCGAGTGTCAACTCGTTCGCCCGTTGCTCCGCAACCTTCTTTGCTACTGGCTTTGTCGCCGTTTGCGCTCCAGCCAGAGTGGCCACAAGCGTCACGCCCAAAAGCGCCCGCCTCAGAAAACGGCCGCTACAATTGCCAGATGGCATTCCTGCTTCCCCTCTTCTCCGAACTGATTACCGATTACGGATCGTTGCTAACTTACCGCTGCCCCAAAATCGCATCCAGCCGCGCCTCAAAATTCTCTTCGCCCTCGCTCCACAAAATGCTTCGTTCCACGGGTAGCGCTGCTTGCACCGCCTCCACCCAGCCAAACAGTGTTTGGATGTTTTCCCGCGTCCGCTGGTGATATTGCTTCAGATTCTCGCTGCTCCCCATCCATGCCCGGAATCGCCTCTCCACCGGATGGTCCGAACTCGCGAACGGGTTTGTCGCTGCTCCAGGCGCCAGCAATCCCCCATGCCCTGTAAACAGGTGTTCAAATCCCAGGTCCGCCACAAACTGCCCCTCGCTGGCCGCGATCCCCTCGTCGAACGCCGTTCCCTGGCAAATCAACGTTAGTGGCTGGGGCGCGTTCTCCCACTTCAGCGCCTCCATGTCAAAGTTCCACAGGTTCCATCTCGCTTCCACGATGAACGCCGTATCAGCGTTCAGGTTTTGTAGCGCCAGCGCGGCAATTTCCGGCGGCCCGAATTTCGCCTCGTGTAGGTCCCATTCCACCTCGGCGGGTTCTGAATAGTCCACCGGCTGCACCGAAAGCACCTGAAATCCATTCGGCGCTTCCGCGACGGGCGCCGTCGTCAAAAAGCGCGCAAATTCCGCGATCATTGTCTCTTCGGAGAAGTCGCGCGTCCACACGCGCAGATAAGCCCGGTTGGCCATGGTCAATCAGTGGATTATACAGCTTCTTGCGTCATCCCGTGGCTGTACGGCCCGCCTTCCGAGGCGGGCCGTTCCCCATCGGACTGCGGCAGCCCGAGTTGCCGCTTTGGCCGGGTCAGCGAGGCTTCCCACAGCGGCTCGGCAAAACCAAAGCCGACACTAATACTGTCATTCTGAGGGCCGCGCATTCCGCGGCCCGAAGAATCTCAACCTAAAATATATGCTTGTTCAATCGTAGGAAGAACTTCCCACGTCCTACGCCGACCAGTTTCCCACTCGCCACAATCCCCAAACCGCCGCCATCCAGGCCAAACAACTACCCCCCCGCCTTCGCCCCCTGCCCCTTCTCAAACCCAGCCGCAATCTGCTGCAGCCTTTCCCGCAGCGTATCTCCAAACTTTGCGAACACCTCCGACGACGCCTCGCGCAACTTCTCCTCCGCCGTCGTCGCAATCTGCGCAATCACTTCCTTCGACTGGTGATTCAACGTCGCCACCGTCGCGACCATCCACGAATTCGCGATGTTCTCCAGCCGCCCGCGGAACTCGACCACCGCTTCATCGCTCAGCTTGTGGAACCCGCTGCGGACTTCTTCCCGCTGCGTCTCGTTCATCTTCTTCCACGAATCCCACAGCCCCTGAAACTCGTCCTGCAGCTTGTCCTTCGAATCGTGCAGGCCCTTCTCCACCGCCTCGTTCAAGCCGCCCTGGAATCGCCGCAGGAAATCCTCCTGCTGCATCGTCACCTTGTAGCTCAACTCCTCGCGCGCCGCATCCATGCGTTCCCGCGATTGCTCCACCGTCTTCTGCATTAGCTCCATGAAGCCTTCCAGCTCCTGCCGCGCGTTGCGCTGGATCTCATCCGTGAACGCGGCCGACGTAGTATCTGCCGCCTCCGCAAACAGCACGTGCACTCTCTCAAACGCGTCTCGTACCGTGTCTTCCAGCTGCCGGTGGCTCTGCTCCACATAACTCCGGCTCGCGTGGCTCAATTCGCTCGCAAACAGGCTTGAAATCTCTCCGGCCTTGTCCCGCAGAGTTGTATCGGCCTTCTCCAGCAGTTTTTCCGATGAATTCTGCAGCTGCGTCTGGGCCTTCTTCTCATACCACTCCGCGGATTTGAACATTTCCTCCAGCGTGTGGTGCTTCAGGTCCACAGCCTTGTTTTCCAGATCCTCCGTGTGCCGGGCAGTGATTCCTTGCGCCGATTCGTTCAGCAGCGCTTCCACGCCTCCCAGGTTTTCCCGGAAGCGTCCCAGCGATTCCGCAAACGCCTCGTCCGCGGAATTCCGGATGCGATCCTGCTGCATGGTCATGGCCGCGTCCAGCAGCGAACGCCCGCCCGCCAGTCGGTGTACCGCTTCTTCCGTCTTTGTGATGTGCGGCTGCACCATGGAAGCCACGTGCTGCTCAAATTTCTCCAGCGCTTCGGTGTTCGCCGCCTCAAAACTGCTGCGAATCCGCCCGTGAATATCATCAAACAGGCTATCGGACTGCCTGTGCAATTCATTCCGGTGCAAACTCAAAACGTCGTCCAGTTGCGACTGAAAACCGCCGATGGCCTGCTGCTGCACCGTCTCGATCCGCGCCGCATACTGCTCCAGGCGTTCCGTCGCTTGATTCGCCCGCGCCAGTGTCTCTTCCAGTTCTCGCGTTTTTTCGGCCAGCGCTTCCGCAGCTGTGGATCGCTGTGCCTCGCTCTCGTTCTTTAGTTCCTGACGAAGACTCTGCGCGTGCTCCTGCAATGCATTGGTCGCCTGTTGCTGGGCCGCGCCCAGCTCTTGCGTAATCTGATCGCGCAGCGCGTTCTGCGCCTCCGCAAACGTCGCGCTCACCTTCTGCTGAATTTCATTCAGCACCACGCCCAGCGAATCCTTCTGCGCCCCGGCCAATTCCTCGCGCCGTCGCGCCTCTTCCTCCACCTGCTGCTTGGTCGCCTCCAGCCGCGCCGCCACCTGTGCTTCGACTTGCTCCGCGTGTGTCCGCAGCTTCGCCGCAGCTTCTTCGGCCTGCGCGCAAAGCGTCTGCAGCGTTTCGTGGGCTGTTGCCAATTGTTTCTCGTGCTGGTCCCGTTGGATTGCGCCCTCGCGGGCCAGGTGCGCCGTTAATTCGTGTGTCAATTGCTCTAATTGGGGAGCCAGCCATCGCGGCAGCTCATTTTTCAGTGACTCCGCTGCAGCCGCCTGCGCCGTCCTCGCCCGTGCTTCGGTCTCTTCCTGAATGGATCCAATGGCATGCGCCGTCTCCCGCGCAACCTCTTCCCGGAATGCCGTGTACTTGTGCTCCCACTCATCCGTGCTCAGCCGGCGCTCTGCGGCAACAGATTGCGCAGCCGCTTCCTTGGCCGCCGCATGAATCTGCTGTTTCGCATCGGCCAGCAATCGCGCCACCTGCCGCGCCAGTTGCAAAGACGCATCCGTCGCGCTCGCCGGGGCAGGGAAGACCCGCACATTATCCGGCGTCGCCACTCCCGGTTCCGCTTCCACCAGCGGCAGCGGCGCTTCACCCTGCATGGGCATGCCGATGCTCGTCGGCAAATCCATCGGCGAAGCCGGATTCGACATGAACTTGCTCTCTTCCGGAAACGCAAACCAATCATCCGGTGGAAACGCAATGCCCCACGCGTTGCCGGCGTCTTCCAATTCCAGCGCCACTTGAAAAAGCTGCCGCACCGTTCGCGGCCTTTGGATCCAAGCCACTTTTCCGCGCACTCGCCGCGGCGGGTGACCCTGCTCCGGGTGCGGCACTTCCAGGTTCACCCACATGTTTTTCAACACGTAGTGTTTCGATTGATAGCGGCAGCCGTGGCAATTAATGATCAACGTTGAGGTGCGCTCCGCAAAGGGTCGTCCCAGCGCGTCCACACCCGTCACTTGCAGCGGCACCGCTTGCACAATGCGCGTGCTCCGCCGCTTCCTCAGTTCTGTGCTTGTGTTCGCCGAGCCTTCGGTAGGCATTTCGCTCGCTTGGTCCGTCAAATCAGGGCCGCCCGGTTCGTTCTGCATGGTTGCTTTGTCGCTCTTATCTTTTTTATTTCGAATATCTTACGGTTTCTTTGGCGCCGCCTCTTGCCGGCCATGCGCTCCCGTCACCGTTTCCCACAATTCCTTGGCCACCCAGATTGGCCCCACCAGCAGGTAAATAGGTCCCTGAAAAAAAGCTGGTTTATTGCCTTCGATACGGTGACCCAGAAACAACAACGCCCAGCCCGACACGAAGCATCCGAGGCCCCACCGCCAGCGTAGCATCACCAGCAAAATCAGCCCCGCGAAAATCAGCGGGATTCCAATTCCGTGCAGCAGCTTGTTCCAGCCTGAATGATGTTCGTGGTCATACTGCGACATATAGTGCTCAAGTCCGGCCATCTGAGCACCTCCTACTCCAGTTCCTCTCGGAGCCAGCAGCGATTCGCGGGGACGTTTTACCGCTGGCCTGCACTCTACCCTGATTCCGTTTTCTTGCCTAGAGGGACAATCATTCTGTACGTACTAGCTCATCTTTCTGGCCGTACTAGCTCTCCAGACCCACCAGTTTTGCTCTTCCCAACCTGCAAAGGACGCGCCCCAACTTGTCATTCTGAGGGCATCCGACCAGGATGCCCGAAGAATCTCAACTTTTCGCCCCTCACCACTCGCGGATCCGTCGCTCCTTTTTTATTCCCCTTCTTTTTCATCCTTGCTTCGCTACCTCTTCACCTCATTACTTCTTCTTTCAAGCAAAATCCCCGGAACAATCTTCCGGGGACCCGACTCTCGCTCCGGCGATTAATTTTCTACAACTCTCTTCGCCCCTCCATCGCCTTCAACATCGTCACTTCATCCGCATACTCCAGGTCCGCGCCAACCGGGATTCCCACGCCAATCCGCGTCACCCGCACTCCCAGCGGCTTCAACAGTTTCGACATATAAATTGCGGTAGCCTCGCCTTCCGCGGTCGGATTCGTGGCCACAATAATTTCTTCCACGCCGCCGCCCTTGAGTCGCTCAATTAAACTCTTGATATGCAACTGTTCCGGCCCGCGCCCCTGCAGAGGCGAAAGCGATCCTCCCAGGACGTGATACATCCCGCTGAACGTTCGCGTTTTCTCAATCGCCAGAATGTTATGCGCCTCTTCCACCACGCAGATCGTCCGCTTGTTGCGGCTCGCGCCGGTGCAATACAGGCAAGGGTCCGCATCGGTGAGGTTGTGGCAGGTCGAGCAGGTGCGAATTTTCTCCTTCGCATCGCGAATCGCATCCGCCAGCGCCAACGCGTCCTCCGGAGCAATCCGCAGCAGGTGAAACGCCAGCCTCTGCGCAGTCTTTTGCCCGATCCCGGGCAGGTGTTTCAGTTCATCAATCAGTCGTTCCACAGGAGCAGCAAAATCAGCCATGCTCCTTAGTTAACACAAGCCGCCCATCTCCGCAAATCAGGACCAATTTTGGGTTTATTCGGGCCGGGCCACTTGGCCGCTCCTCCTTTGTAGCGGTCGACTTCCGGGGCGGGCGCTTTTTCCGACCGCGTGCCCGACTCCTCTCCAGCAAAACCAACTCAAAAAATGATAAACTGCTCTCCAGCGTGCCCTTTTGCGATCCGGCCCGCGGAAGAAATCGTCATGAACCATCGCGAAAGAATCATTCGAAATCCCGCCATCTGTGGTGGCGAGGCTGTGTTTGCGGGCACTCGGGTCCCGCTCCGGACGGTCCTGGCAAGTCTTGCTCAGGGCGATTCTCCCGAGGAAATTCTGGCCGCGTTTCCCAGCCTCAAGCGAGAGGACATACACGCCGCCATCGTCTTTGCTGCAGCTTCTGCCGCAGAAGACATGCCCACGGCTGAAACTCCCCGCATTCGATGAAACTTGAGTTGGACGAGAATCTTCCTCGTGGTTTGAGTTCTGCGCTCGGCCGCTTGGGGCACGATGTTCACGCAGTTTTCGAAGAAGGCTTGGTGGGGCACCCGGATTTGGAAATTTGGGATGCCGCGCAGCGCGAGGAAAGATTTCTGCTTACACAGGATCTGGATTTTTCGGATGTACGAAGATTTATCCCAGGCCGCCTTCATGGCGTGCTACTTCTTCGGCTGAGCAGTCCAAGTAGATTGGATTTACTCTCCCGGATACTTCAATTGTTTGAAAGGGAAAACGTCGAGGAATGGAAGGGATGTTTTGTCGTGGCGACCGACAGAAAAATCAGAATCCAACGCGCTCGGAAACAAGACTAAATACAGTTTGAAAAAGAATTGTGGGAAATAGCTAGAACAATCCCGGAATCTTCATTCCCGCCATGCCGGGAATTCCACCCGCCAAACTTTTCATCTGGTTCGCCAGTTCATCGTCCACGCGTCGTGACGCTTCGTTCACTGCCGCGCGCACCAGGTCCTGCAGCATCTCGTGGTCCTTGCTTGCAAACACTTCCTGCTCGATCTTTACTTCCAGCACCTGCTTCTGGCCGTTCATCTTCACGCTGACCATGCCGCCGCCGGCCGTCGCCTCCACCGCAACCGAATTCACCTGCCGCTGCAAGTCTTCCTGCACCTGCCGCAACCGCGAAAGCATTTGTTGTAGGGCGTTCACTTCCATGTTCATGGCAGCCTCACTTTTCCGTGTGGCCTATTCCTCGCCTGGTCGCCGCACTTCGGAAATTCTCCCGCCGAACCGTTGCAACATCGATTTCACGATCGGATCATTCTCGAACTGCGCGCGAATTTCCTGCGTGCTGCTTGCGGCGGGTGATGCATTCGCATCCTTCGCCGCACCAGTTTCCAGCTTAGCACAGACGCGCACCGCTCGCCCTAGTACCTTGCCCGACACGCCACGGATTTTTTCCAGCGTCTCGCGTCCTTCGATCAATCCCGCGAACGTGCCCTTCTCCGCGGGAAAATAAATTCGCAATTCCATTCCTTCCAGCTCCCATCGCGAAGAATGTTCCAACAACTCTCCGATAAATTTCTGCTGAGCCTGGATCCCCGCCTTGATTTCCGCCACCTGCCCCGCTTCCAATCCGCTCGCAGCATCCTCCGCCAACTTTTTCGCCGTCACAGGCGCAGCCGCCGCAACCTGTGGCACAGCCATTCCTGCCTGCCCTGAAGGAATCTGAAGGGGCTGTGCTCTTTTCGGATCCAACGTCGCGCCTTCGGCAAGCTCACCATCATCGATCGTAGCCGCGGCTCTCTCTCTCATCTCCAAAGCTGGCGCAACCGCCGCTCCGGATCCACTCACAGCCAAACTCTTGTAGGGCCCGCTTTCCGCCTGCCCTGACGAAGGAAGGGAAGCGGGTGCCCTCTGCGCAACCACTCCACTCGCCCCAGAAAATCCCGCAATCCCCGCCGATGCCGATCGTGTAGGCAACGCCGCCGAAATCCCTCCGCCTCCGGCCCCGCGTCCCGCAACTCCTCCGCCCGAATTCCCACCGGCGCCCTTCGCCTCCGCCAGCAAATCCTCCAGCGAACCCAGCCTCGCCGCGTTCACCAGCCGCAACAATCCCATCTCCAAATGCACCCGCGGATCCATCGCCCGCCGCAGCGCATCATCCGTCTGCAATAAAATTTGAAAATATCTCGTCAGATCCTCTTCGCTGAAAAGCTCCGCCGCCTTCGCCAATCCCGGACGCTGGTCCGGCGTCGCCGCCAGCAGATCCGAATCCGCTCCGCACACCCGCGCGATCAATAAATTCCGCATGTGACGGATCGCCTCGCGGCAAAAATGCTGCAGGTTCCGCCCTTCTTTCTGAAACCTGTGCACCAGTCCCAGCGCGCGCTCCGCAGACTGCTCCGCAATCGCCTGCACCAGTTCATTCAGCGCGTCTTCTGGCACCACGCCCAGCAAATCACGCACCGCTTTATCCTGAATATCGTCGCCGCAATATGCCCGCGCCTGCTCCAACAGCGATAGCGCGTCGCGCATGCTGCCTTCCGCCATCCGCGCAATCACCGCCAGCGCGCCATCTTCAATTTTCAGATTTTCTTTCGACGCGATATATTTCAGCCGGTCCGTAATCTCATTGAACGTCAATGCCCGAAAATGAAAATGCTGTGACCGCGACCGGATCGTATCCTCAAGATCCTCCGGCTGCGTTGTCGCCATCACGAAAATTACGCGCTCCGGCGGCTCTTCCAGAGTTTTCAGCAGCGCATTGGACGCTTCGCCCGTCAGCATGTGCGCTTCGTCCAGGATCACCACTTTGCTGCGCGCGGCCGCCGGCGCATAACGCACCATTTCCCGCAACTCCCGAATCTGGTCAATGCCGCGGTTCGACGCCGCATCAATTTCAATCACATCCAGCGAACTTCCCGACGCGATCTCCTTGCACGAATCGCAAACTCCGCACGGCTCCGCCGTCGGCCCGTTCACGCAATTCAGCGCCTTCGCAAGAATCCGTGCTGCCGTGGTCTTCCCCACGCCCCTCGCGCCCGAAAAGATATAAGCATGCGCCACGCGACCCTTCTGAATCGCATTCGCCAGCGTCTCGGTAACGTGCTCCTGCCCCACCAGATCCGCAAACGTCTGCGGCCGCCACTTCCTCGCAATCACTTGGTAGCTCATACGTCTCTGGTTGCCTCTTCCCCTGCGAATTCTCCGAAGCGTCGCCTCATTTTCAGCGCCCGCCCCGCAAAAGTCAAAACCTTCAAAGGCATCGTTAACACCCTGGAAGCATAGCCATTCGTGGATGTGCCGATCGGTTCTGCCGGAAGCAACTTCTCTAACCCAACTCCGACCGCCATTCCGTGAAAACACACCCACGCGCCAGCGAGCAAATCAATTCGCTCAAACCAACTCCTACCCAATTCTCGAGGGATTTACCGCTGAAAAACTACCGTCCAACCGCTTCCGTTATCTGCTAGCTGCTAGCTGCTATCTGCTAGCCTCCTACTGATTACCGATTACTGAAAACTTGCCAATCAAATCGAGGAACTCCGGGATCTCCGCGGCACACTCGGCTTACCCGGTACCGTTGCTCCCTTCCGGGCCTGGCGGGGTTCGCGGGACCTCGTTGCACGAAGCCCGAAGTTCCACGCTTCGTCACTCGCCCATTTCGCGAATGCCTTTTCAGTCTAGCACAACCGCGTCATCGTCCAAGCGCCCGCGCCCGTCACTCCACTTTCAGCGGCGCCGACACGCTCCCCGAGTTTTCGTTCACTTTATCAATTACCGCAAAACTCAAAACGTACTCGCCCGGACCCAATTCCATCTGGCCACGAAACAGCAAGCCCTTCTCTTTCAGCTGAAGCCGCTGCGCTTCGCTCATCCTCCCCTGTACCACCTTCGTGAAACTCCCCGCCACTTTTCCGGTTGAGTCTCGCGCCACCGCGCCGAACTCCACGTTAAATTGATTCTCATTTTCCTCGCCCACCCGGATCGCCCCTCCCGGAATCGCGTATTCGAACCGGATCAATTTCTTGTCTGGCGTACTGGCCGCCGGCGTTCCCAACAACCGCACGCTGACCGGCAGCCCCGTATAGTCAAACGGCGAATAGAGCGCCATCTCCATCAGACGCTCGTCCGTGGGCGCGTCGTGCGCCGCCGCCGTAACGTAGTATCCGCTGCGTGCCCGGATCTGCACTCTCCGAGGCGAGCGTACGCTCAAAGATCTCCAGCCCGGTTTTTCCGTTCCGCTCTTGTCGTAAATTCCCAACAGATAGTAATCCGCCGAATCGTTTGCCGCCTGTTCAAAACATTTCTTTGCGTCCATGCTCCGGTCGCAGAATTTTCCTCCTGTCACGTCCGCGAAATTCTCCAGATTTGCCACGTGCGTGTCCATCATCACGTGTTGCGGCTGCGCTTCGCCCATTCCAGCCGAGGCGTATCCAGGATTCGTCAACTCGCTCACATCCAGCGGATACACCGCAATGTTCGCCGCCTCCAGCGCCCGCCAAGCTTGTTCATATAAAGGCAGAAGAGCGTGCTCCACTCCGCCGCTCGATGTCCCTGCCTTTCCAAAGGTGGCCGCTTCGTTCACGGCAAACGGGAATCCAGCCGTGGCCCAGATCATAGATTTCCTCCCGGGTATCCCGGCGCAGGCATCCGAAATTTCCAGTAGCGACATTAACGTCATGCGAATCCGGGTATTCGCGTCCATATCCTGAAAGCCCACGGATGCCGTCAGCATATCGATTCGCATTCCTTCGGACGCCACATTCTCCGCCACGTTGTGCGTATGCCAGCCCGCAACCGTCTTATAAAGCTGCTCCTCTGGATTCTTAGCCGGCCGGTCATTGCCGCTCGGCTGTACCTTCACCCTGTTCAGCGCCTCCACCAGTTCCTTCGGGTCGCTTGTGAATCCATGAATCAGCCACGCCCCCTGGTCGTTAACAACGAACAGGCTGATCGGCTCCTTTTGGTCGGCAATCTTGGACAGAAAGTCCAGCATCTGTTTGCGCGCTTCTTTCTGTTCCTCCATCCTGGAATTCAGCAGGTCCACCACAAAAATTGTGATCCGGCCCACGCCTTGCTCTACGCGATTCGTGAATACGCCCTCCGGCACGGCCGCCGGCTCCGCCACCTCCGGCTTTGTCGTGACGTGTTCGAACAGCGCGATCTCCTGCCGCTTGCCGTTTTCAAACACCGCAAAATCTTCCTTCGACATATCCGTCACTCGATTTCCATTCGAGTCGGTGACTTCCGTGGGAATCGTTACCAGTTCGGTCCGCACTTTGAGAGCGGGAGCCTGCGCTGCGTTGTCGGTTGGCATATTTTGCGGAAAACTGCTCTTTGGCAGGATCAACAGCACCAGAAAGGGAACTAGACTCAAAGTATTGATTCGATGGCGTCGAAACAATCGCAACTCCCAGGGCCTGGTTTTGTTTCGTTCTATATAGTGCCTGAAAGTGTACTCGCTCGATTCGGAAATGCAAAACTCCAGCTCTCCACCGCAACGACCCTTCTCAACCTTGTCATCCCGAACGGCGCGTCTTCTGCGCCGTGAGGGATCTGCTTTCGTTCGCCAGTCCACGCTCAGGCCCCCGCCAACCCCTATTTACTCCGCCCGCACCATCCATTCCAAATTCTTTGCATCTACTCTCCTCCTCCACTACGCTTTCCTCCAGGTTGGAGTTCCTCCTCAACCGCCTTGCTTCTGCTCGCAGCGGAAGCCAGGTCCGCGCGCCAGCGCTTGGCCGCCTCACCGGCGGCTCTCCCACGTCACGGGCACATCACGCCTGCACGCACGTGCAGCTGGAGGATTTTCATGAAAGTTGCAGTTTCGTTTCTTCTCGTCTTTGCGTTCGCGTTTTCCGCCGTTCTGCCCACCTTTGCGGAACCCCGCCAGGTCATCCAGGGCACGGAGATCCATCTCACTCTTTTGACTCCCGTCAGCAGCTCCGCCAGCCACGATGGCGACCCCTTCATCGCCGTCCTTGCGCAACCCGTCAGCCTGGATAGCCGCATCGTTCTTCCCGCTGGCACACGTTTTCACGGTGTAGTAGGCACCACCCAGCAATCCAAAAACTTTTCCATTTTTCGCGGTCAAGCCTATATGAGCCTTTCCTTTAAAAGCATCGAACTCGATAGCCGTCTCATTCCGGTTCAGATGAGCATTCTCGCCATCGGCAAGCCGCGCGTGGACTCCTACAGCCAGCCGCGCCGCGACGTCAAAATCACCGAAGGCGAAGTGGTCCAGGAAAAGCACGACTATAAGGGTGATGCACTCGGCATGGTCATCGGCGGTGGTGGAGGCAGCCTCGTCGGCGTTCTCTTTAGCAATGTCACCCGCGGTCTGGGCATCGGTCTCGCCGCCGGAGCCGTCTACGTCGTCGCCCGCAAAGGCAAGGAAGTTGACATGCCAGCCCAAACCGGCATGCTCGCCCGCCTCGACAGCACCGTCACCGTCCCCTACATCTCCGCCGCCAACGAAACCCCGTCGACAACCGACACCCCCCGCTAACCCAACAACCGCCAACCTAAACGATTCTGCGCCCGCCACCTAAACAGTAGCGGGCGCTCAGTTTTTCTCCGTGTCCTCTGTGCCCTCCGTGGTGAACATTCTTCTCTTCCTGCTTACTGATAGCTGCTCGCTCCTAACTTCGATCGCACGCCCACACTCCACCCAAGCGCTAACCAATCCAACGCTATTAAATAAAAGGCCTCCTCAAAAGAGGAATGGGCGCCGCAAATTTTTCAGGGTAAATTTGCGGCGCCCGTGGGGATTCTGGCGGGCTAATCTGAGGTGAATGCTTGGGGTCGACTCAAAGCTCCAAAGTGCAATTTGTTGCTCCGCCCATTGCTCTCTGAAGCCTACAACGTACTTCCTTCCCTCTTAATGCAGGACGCGTGCCACTCTTCGATCCCCAAACTTCCTTGCAAACACACGCCTTACCCTCTCGCCCCATTTTCCATTCCTGCATCAACTCCAGACCGGTGTCCCACTCCGAAACAACGCGGCAATCGTCTGTCCTCTCCACTCTGCTCTCCCCTCGTCCCGAGCCACGTTCTCCTATCCACTTTTTGAATCCTTCCTATCCATTTTTCCTCTTGTGGAAATTCCTTTTTCTATTTGACGCTGCATTTCTCCTCGCGCTACCTTTACATGCGTTAGGGATGTCCACTCCCAATTTGCCAATCTGGCACCGTACGCTCCATATCAAGGAGATTCATGTCCACTGAACTACGGAATTTTCTGGCTCTCACCTACGACGAACTCGAGGATCTCAATCTCAAGGCCAAAGAGCAGCGCAAGAATCGCACTCCCATTCACAAGATCCAGGAAGAGCGCCTCAAGTACCTCACCAACGAAAAGCGCATCAAGGCCGTCACCGTTTTATTCAGCGACCTTGAAGGCCGGCTCCACATGCTCGATTACGATAAAAAATTTCTCCTCAAGAGCTGGGACAACCTCACCTTCGACGGCTCGTCCATCCGTGGTTTCACCGCCCAACGCGAGAGCGATCTTCGCCTCGGCATCGATTGGGGCTCGTTTTACTGGGGACCCTCGGACTTCTTCGGCAGCGGCAAAGTTCTAGTATTCGGCGAAGTCATCGACAAAGACGGCTCGCCCTATTCCGCAGACATTCGTGGCGTACTGAAAGGCTATGCGGAAACGCTTTTCAAAAAAGAAGGTTACACGCTCAACGCCGCTAACGAAATCGAAGGCTTCCTCTTCAGGGGCCCCGACGCCGAACGCCACTACAACGAAAACGGAAAGTTTGAATACGTCAATACCGGCGGTTATTACCACTCGCTCCCAGGCGACCCGCTGCGCACTTTCATCGACACGACCGCCGAAGTTCAGCGCGCCATGGGTTTCCAGAATGAAAAGGACCACCCCGAAGTCGCGCCCTCGCAATTCGAGATCAACTACACCTATTCTGAAGTCGTCAACGCCGCCGACCAGATTCAACTCTATAAACTGATCTGTCGCCAGGTCGCCAACAAAATGGGGCTCACCGCTTCCTTTCTCCCCAAGCCCGTCGTCGGCGTCAATGGCAGCGGCATGCACACCAACGTCTCCATCAGCGAAAACGGCAAAAATCTTTTCTGGGATCCCAAGGGTGAGGAAAAACTAAGCAAGCTCGGCTGGTCTTTCGTGGATCGCATCCTTACTCACGGCAACGACATCTGCCTGCTTCTCAACGCCAGCGTGAACGCCTATCGCCGCCTCGACCCGCACTTCGAAGCCCCCAACCAGATCAAGGCCTCGCCCGTGGATCGCGGTTCCATGATCCGCATCCCCATCGGCAACGAAAAATCCATGCGCGTCGAAGTCCGCTCCGTTTCGCCGGACTCCAACCCCTACCTCGTTATGTATTCAATCTTCAAAACCGGTATTGATGGCGAAACCTCAAAAATCAAAAACCTTCGCCAGGCCGAACGCTATCTCCCGGACAACATCTATACCGCTATCGAGCATTTCCAGAAAGCTGCTTGGACCACCAAGCTCCTCGGCGCCGACGTCAAAGGCCGCTATGCCGATCTCAAGCACGCCTCCGCGGATCGCTGCCCCCGCGCCCTCGGCACCTTCGTCAAAGCGCCCGAAGTCCAATACCACCACGAGGTCTACAACCAATTCCTCTGGAACCTCTTCTAGACTCAATGGAGCGCGGAAGCCCCGCTTCCGCTTTTACCCGCAAACCCATCGCACCCAAATGATCTGCGAAGAACCGCGCCTCCTAATCCAGCAGCGGTTTTTCGCCGCCATTCCCCCTACCCGCACGCCCCTGCGAACTCGCTCATCCAGTTTCCTGCTAGCTGCTATCTGTTCGCTGCTAGCTTTTTCTGCTATCTCCGCCTTCCCCCCAAATAATACGTAAAACTCACCACTCCTCTAAGATTCCCCTGCCCCGCCAACAACCCATTGGAATCAAAATATTTCGTATGCAGATAATCCACTCCCACGCGCACCGCGAACTCCGGCGCCGTCCGGAACTCCAACCCGCCTCCGCCCGCCCACGCGAAATCATTCGCATACCCGCGGTAAAATCCTCCCGCACCGTCCGGGATCGGCCCTGTCACTCGTGCGCCACCAACCAGCAATTCCACGTAGGGCGAAGTTTTTCTCGTCCGCACCGGATAAAACACAGGCCCCGCCATATACGTCAGAACGTCGCTGTGATGTCCCGTGTCAAACACATTGCTTGCTCGCGAGTATCCCAGGTCCACCCGTATTCCCACATGACGCGTCACGCCCACGGTTAACCCAGAATCCGCGCCATACATCGGCACGCTCGACGCCGTCGGCACCTGCATCCCGATATATTCAAATCCTCCATGCGCCTCGATCTCCGGGCCGACGCCAGTCACGATCGGTCCTTGCGCTGCTGACCTTGGCCCCGCCAGAAACATCCCCCACACCGCGGCCCCGCACATCAGAATTTTTGAGAGCTGCTTCATACTCGCCCCATTCCACAGCGAATTCCCCGCGCAAGACACACCCCTGCGCCCGCCCGGTAGCCCTCTTTTGCCCCGGGCACCTCTCGCTGTGCTCTTGTCTTGAACTTCCGATGGAGGATTCCGCGCGGACGCCACTCGTTTGCTTCTCCCCGAGCGCCGCGCAGACCGAATGTTCCTTCGGCTGGCTGGTGGATCCCCTCCAGCTGCGAACATTAGTTTTCTGAAATGGTTTTGTCTACGGTACGGAGGGGCAGCATCGACCTCGCCAAGAGGTCACCTTCAGGACAGTCCTATACCTGCACTTCGGTCGCGTGGAGCCACGTAACGGTCCCCACAACGCCTCGCCATTACTTTTTGCCTCAACCGCGCCCCCACCACAATCCTGTCATCCCGAATGCCGCGCCTTTTGCGGCGTGAGGGATCTGCTTTTTCTTCTTCTGCTCGTGCAAGAATAACAATGGACCCAGCTGACTCCTCATCGCCTTCCAACTCAATCCGGCGTATTCGGATCAAATCCCACCGAAATTTCGATGCTCTCTTCTCGATCCCCGGGCACGAACACCCATTGCTTCACCGCTTTCGCCGCGCAATCCGAAAGGATCGGATTCCCTCCCAGCACCTGCACATCCTTCACCGTGCCGCTTGCGTTCACCAGCACCCGCAGCTTCACCGTCCCGCCAATCCCGCGTCGTTTCAGCACCGATGGGTATTGCGCCGCCACCGACTTCACCACTTTTCGACTGGTGGATATTGCCTGACCCGCTGCCAATCCCGCGCTGGCCACCATCAACACAGCTCCCGCCAGCATCCCCTGGAGCCGCTTCGCAGTGTTCTTCATTGCTGCCGACCTTCCTAGCTTTGCCGCCCAGGCCACCCCAGCTATCGGCATACTTCGTCTTGCTTTGAAAATGCTGCAAGCCCTTTTCCACTGATCGGCAAACCTCACAACGGCAAGCGTGAATCTAACTAGCCCATAACAGATTGAAAATGCATGACTTGTTCGCGGATCCCAACCCTTCCCGCCGCTTCCTCCGATCTGCCACCCCGCCGTCTCTCCCATTTCTCGCCGAACTCGTCTCACCCCTGAGATTCCCCTTCGTTCTTTGCGACGTACCTCTGCCCCGCCACTCTTCCCCGCTTAAGCAGAAAAGACCAAAACAATGGAAAATCTCCCCACGTTTCAGGGACATCCCTTTAACGTCCAAATAAATCACGACAATAAACCATCCGTAAAGAACACCTTGGGGGGATACAGCGGAAACCTGAGCGAAAGTGGCACGTCTGATGCTCAATCCATAGCGACCCGCCCCAACTTAAAGAGGGGTCAATCATCATGAAAAAGCCTTCCATTGTTGGGCTGGCACTCGCGGCGACGCTGACGACTTTGTCGTTGTGCCCGGCCACCAAAGCAGATGAGTGGGATAAGAAAACAATTGTCACCTTCGATCAGGACGTGGAGATTCCTGGGCAAGTCTTGCCCGCCGGAACGTACGTCTTCAAGCTCATGCGCAACAACTCGAACCGCAACATCGTGCAAATCTGGACCGCGCATGAGTCCTACCTCCTCTCCACTCTGATCACGGTTGGCGATTCCTATCCGAATCCTTCGGGAGATCCGTACTTCGTCCTGGACATGTCCGGTACTGAAGAAGGCTATCCCCCTGTAGTCGCCAGTTGGTTTTTCGGCGGCGGAAATGAAGGCCGCGATTTCGTCTACTCCAGTTACTCCACCACCCGCATTATAAGTAGCCAATATACGACCTACCCCGACAACACTCCGTATCCCCAGTAGTAAGAGATTCGCGGGCTGAACTTCTCAAAACCTCTTGGGTGGCCTACCTTGCGCTTTCAAAAAAGGGTTGGCCACTCTTCGTCGTAGCAAAACGTCCCAATTGGCAAGCAATCGTGCCCGAAAATCGCTCTCCTGAAGAGCGATGACAATGCAGCGAGATGTTCATTATCGAACAGCATTGCATTTCATAAAGCGGGATACTCAACTGTCCAAGTTCAAGAAAGTCACTCATGTCCGAGCTCCGCAGCTGTTTGCATCGCCGGGCAAACATTGGGCAGGAAGAAGTAATCACAATGCGCAAGCTCAGTTTCATTCGTTCGTTGCTCTTTACACTTATGCTGATGTGTCTTTCCGCTGCCTCCTTCGCTCAAGTCGGTATTTCGGTTTCCTTCGGTCCGCCGGCTCTCCCCGTTTACGAGCAACCGATCTGTCCCGGCGACGGCTACATCTGGACGCCCGGCTATTGGGCCTGGGACGGGAACAACTATTACTGGGTGGATGGCAACTGGGTGCAATCTCCAGAAGTTGGTTTCCTGTGGACGCCGGGTTATTGGGGTTGGGGCGGCGATGCGTACCTGTACCATGAAGGATATTGGGGGCCGCACGTCGGATATTATGGCGGGATCAATTACGGATACGGCTACGGTGGCCGCGGCTATGAAGGCGGCCGCTGGGAAAACAATCATTTTTACTACAACACGTCGGTAAATCGCATAAACAACGAAAGCATCCACAACACCTACAACACCCGCGTCGAAAATATTTCGGAAACCCGCGTGAGCTATAACGGCGGCAACGGCGGCGTCAATACACGCCCCACGGCGGAAGAAGAGACATACAGCAAGGAGCACCACTCCGGTCCAGTTGCGGCCCAGAACCAGCATTTGGAACAAGCGCGTTCCAACCCGGCGTCACGCGCCGCCACATCCAAGGCCCCCGAACACGCAGCGCCTGCCAATGAGGCGCGTCCAGCAGCTAACGACGCGGCACATGCCAATGCTAACAACCACGCCAGCGAAGTTCAGCCGCACAAGTACGCGGCGCCCTCCTCCGGCAAGCCTGCAATGGACCAGAAATATCAACAGCAGCAAGACCAGTTGGCCGCTACGCAAAATCAGCAGCATCAGAAGCTGCAGCAGCAGCAAGTTAAAGAGCACCAGCAAGCCGAAAAGAAGAACACTCCCGAACCTCAAAAACAGCAGATGGAGCAGAAGCACACTCAGCAGACCCAGCAACTTGAGCAAAAGCATGCTGCTCAGCAGGAGAAAGTCCAGACTCATCAGCAGCCTCACCAGAGCGCGCCGCCTCCGCAGAGCCATCCTCAACCGGGAAAGCCCTAAGTATCCCGGCGGCTGCCTGACAGATCAAACGCCGAAATGGTGTTGAGCTGAACGTTATCGAACCTCCTGGGTGGCCCACGCTTTCGCAACCGCCGAAATCTAAATTCCCCCTCGCCTCACAAGACTCCCAAAATAAGATCCACGAACGATGCCCAACCCACGGAGCTCCTGGGAAGAGGAGGCGCACCCTTCGCGCCCTTGAAAGCGACCCTTTGGAGGCGGATCGCATCCATTGGACCAGCCGCGCCACTTTCGGCTACACTCTTGCTCCAACGAGGTGACACACACATGAGCACAATTTCGCCGGACCAAGCTGCATTCCTGCTGCAATACCAGTTGCCCTCCGTGAAGAATGAGTACCGCGCGACCAGCGCGGTGATCGCCGCGATTCCCTCTGGCAACGCCGAGTATCGCCCGGACCCACAATCCAAAACAGCCGCCGAGCTTGCCTGGCACATCGCGGCCGCCGAGCATCGTTTCTACGGCGGCATTGTTTCCGGCGCGTTCGACTTCAACGCTATCCCGCGGCCCGAGGGCGGCATCACGCCGGAAAATATTTCCAAGTGGTACGAAGCGTCCTTCGCCAAAAATTTTGAAGCGCTCTCGCGGCTGACCGGCGAGCAGGCCGCCAAAGTCCTGGATTTTCGCGGCGTGTTCCAGATGCCTGCTGTGGCGTTCCTGGATTTCAGTTTGCGGCACTCCATTCATCATCGCGGACAGCTCTCCGCTTATTTGCGCGCGTCGGGCGGCAAAGTCCCCGCGATTTATGGAGAGAGTTACGATTCCGAACAGGCCAAGAAAGCCGCGCAAGCCGGCTGATTCCATTCACGCGTGCGCTGTTGACCTCGCCAGCAAAAATGCAACTCGGGAACGATCGATGTTTGTTCCGGGAATCACGGAAACGGCTGTGATTTGTGCAATTGCAAAAATTATTTGGCTCGCCGACCTTCCTTAGCGGGCACCGACAAGATTTGCAATTCTCTCAAACCACACGCCGAACTCCTGTCAAGGAATCAGCGCGGCAGGCCAGATTCGGGCGGGCAGGCTTGTAGATGCCACAAGAGTAGGGCACGGTGGACCGCGAATTTTCCCCTCCAGCGCGATGACTTGCCGAAGGTAAGTATGGTGAAGAGAGCACTCACCGTGGAATCCACTAGCAGTCGCAGGAGCAGGCCTGCGTGAAGAACGATGCGCACAGCTATGCCATTGTGCTTCGCAAAATAGGCATAGCGCGAGCGCCAGTACTCAATCCGGGCCGCCGCCAGATTCTTCTTTGTTGTCTCTCCCTGAGCGTGCCAGACCTCGACGTGCGGTAGATGCATCACTGTTGCTCCGTGCTCCCGTGTGCGCAGACAAAAATCTGTTTCTTCCAGAAAAAAGAAGAAGCGGTCGTCCATGCCCTCGAGTTTTTCCCAGAGCGTGCGGCGGACCAGGAAGAATGCGCCTAAAACCGATTCCACTTCGACGGGTCCGCTGAATGTTTGTTCCTTCCCAGGAAAGCGCTTGGGCCAGAGCTGCCGGAGAAAGTATTTGTTCAAAAGTTCGGTCGCCAGGGAAGGGAAGTTGGCGATGGAATTCTGTTTCCGACCATCGGGGTGGAGCAACTGAGCGCCTGACACACCGCATTCGGGATGCACCCGCATCCAGTCGATTGCGAGATTCAGGGAATCCGGTTTCAGTCGAGCGTCAGAATTCAGCAGAAGCAGAAACTGGCCGGTGGTTTCGCGGGCCGCGAAGTTGACAGCGCGTGCAAAACCCAGGTTGCGTTCCATGCGGGTGTAGTGAATCTGCGGGAAGTCGGCGGGCAGAACGGAGGAAGTCTCGTCGCTTGAGGCATTATCAATCACAATAATCTCTTTCTTCAACGTGTCTGCGGAGGAGAGAATGGACTCAATGGCGTCACGAGTCTGCTGGCAGGTGTTGCGCGTAAGGAGTATGACGGAAACGTCCAAACAGATCGCTCCTTGAAAGGTGCGAGGCAATGCCACGGGTGGAAGGTGGCTTACTGGCAAGCAAGGAAAGTGTAACAGGCGGCGAGCGGGGAAGAACAGTGGCCCGGGAGAAGCCGCGCAACGAAAACGGTGGATGATTTGAAGGTCAACGCAGGGATGCTATCCTATGTGCGAAGCTGGGTCGCGAAGTTTTGGCCTCGGGTTAAAGGTCTGACCCTTCTCGTTGGTACAGCCGGTGCCGCTTGGTATTGTGTTGTGCTCGACTGCCGGTTATTGATGCTGATGACGGCAGTGATCATCGTTGCAATCAGCAATTGTGCGTGAACAACGAGGCCGGTCAATTCCCCCTACACGGAGCTGCGTCCTTTAAACCGGGTTCGAGAGATAACCGTGGAGGCGGGTAGGAGAAATGGCCGCTACCGAGGGCGGCGGCCGCTTCGATTAGCTGCCGATTTGCATTATTCTTGCCCCTCAAAAAGGTCAAAATCCAGAATCTAAAAAACTTATCTGAGTTCGTTTTGCAATTCCCTTGGCTACACCCTGTCAGTGGACAGCTTCAGTCAAGACCGGCCAGCGCGAAGCGCTTATGCAGCCACCACGGGTGGGTCCTTTTCGAAGCTTCTGTTTTCACGGAGGCGATGCTCCGTCTCCGGAGGACAGATCAGGTGGAGACGTTCATGTTGAGCGTTGGGGGCACGGGCTGTCCCTTTCGGATGCGCTGCAGCCGTTCGAGTTGGTTTAAAGCACGCTCAAAGGCGCGCTCCAAAGTGGATTCGTACCTTACCGAAATATCTAGCGACGTTGGGCAAATTTCATTAAACTCATCCTTGAGCAGTGACTCAATTCCTTTCTTGGGCCGTTCTCCCTCCACAATTACACTCATCAGTCGACGGTGACGCCAGAGGATTGCAGCTAGCTTATCGACGAGAAGTTCTTCCAGCGTTCCTTCCGGTGCAAAATCGTTCCGAAGTCCACTCAGCAAAGAATCAAATTCGGCTTGTGGTTCACCCTTTAGCAAAACCGCGCTGGAGAAAATGCCGTGCTTCAAAGCATTCCGCTTACTATTCTCTTTGCCTCGCTGCGTCCTTGGATTTGCAGGTCCATCACAAGAAATTCCGCAGTAGGTTGGGAGATGACAGCGCACAAAACCTGATTACTCTGTGCGTCGACTGCCATCGAGCTGAACACGGTGGCTAGTCACAGCTGAGGACGCTCAACGGAGACCGAAAAAGCAGAGCCCATTATTCTCTCTATTGGATGAACTGACCAGACTACGCCCGGGACCGTCAAACGAGTTCCGATTTGTTATCAGTAGATTTGTGTCGCATGAACCTTGCCTGCATTCATGCACAATCCTCGACGGCTTGAGGAGATTTTCAATCTTAGAAAAAGAGCCGCATGGCCACGGCTTCCACCTTCGGATAAATTTCACGGAAAACATAGAGCGCCACCAGGAGTCCCGCCAAGGCGTAATTGCTGCCGCGAATCTTGTCGAGATAGCTCTGCGCGGTGTTCTCGCTCATGAACACCATGATTCCCGTGCTGCCATCGAGCGGAGGAACAGGAAGAAGATTAAATGTTCCGAGCAGAAGGTTCAGGGAAAAGATTACCGTCAAAGTGATTCCCAGCAAGCTGGGCGCTCCTGTGACCGGGTCGTGGTGGAAGATCTGAAAATATCTGCCGGCACGAAGTGCGATCACGGCCAGAAGCATCAGCGTGAAATTCGCCGCTGGTCCGGCCAGAGCCATCCAGCCCGCGCGGCGCGGGTGGCGGCGTTCCCAGAGGGGATCATAGGGGGCGCTGGCCCAGCCGATCATTCCGCCGCCCGAGAGGAAAAAGCTCAAGATAGGAAAAACCACCATGCCGAAGGGCGAGCGCATGATGTGGGGAATGGGGTTCAGGCTGACCTGGCCGCCATGTGCGGCGGTGCTGTCGCCGCCGAGTTTTGCTACCAGCGCGTGGGAGGCTTCGTGGCAAGTGGTGGAAAAAAGAAACACAACGTAGGAGATGAAACCAATCATCAGCATTTCAGGCGAAAGTTCGGGCATGTCTTGGTCGCTACGAATCCCGGTGTGTGAGAAGAGTTCTGCTTCCGACCGGTTTCGGCGTTACGTCCCCTTTTCTTGGAAATAAACTCGAGTGCCAGGCAGAAAGAGATAGATCATCACCGCCAAATTCACCAGGGCAAACAGCGCGGACACTGGCCGCAGGTGGACCAGGCGCGGCAGGAGCAGCAGAAATCCAATGCCAGAGAAAACAATCGCCAGCACGCGCGCCCAATTCTGGCGCAGCAGCAAACCGATTCCCAGTATCAACTGAATTGCGGAGTAAACCAGCAAGGCTGCGCCGACAAATTTCCCAAATCCGGCCAGCAGGTTTTGCAGCAGGTTGCCCTCAGCCGCCATCCCAGCCATCCGGGCAGCCACATTGCCCACGAACAGCACGCCGCCGGCGAACAACGCGAGCAGCGCGGCGCGCAGAAATTCGAAGCAGGCGGCGAGCGTCACACCAAGGGGTCGCAAGAATCCTCCGTCCGGGAAGCATCCAGACTAGCGCAAGCGGCCCCCAGTTCCAAAACAATAAGGCGGCCTGAGGGTAATAGTTTGCTTTTCTTCCGCGACGATCTTGTGTATCTTCTTTTTAACACGTGTGTTGGCCGCCATCTTTTGGGTGTGTGGGGAAACGCGAACGGAGGGCTTAGGACGGAAGCCTGTTTCCTATCGCACACCTGCTTCGATAGAATCCAGCCTTAATCCATTTGGCGAATTTCCCGCCTGTGGGATGTGTGCCCGGGAAGCGCTTGCGCGCGCGATTCTTTTGCGCCGAAATCGCCAAGGTCGCATCCAAAGTACGGCGCCGTTGAGTGTGCAGCGCCGCTTCACGTAGAATCTCAACCGGCAAGGTGCAAACATGAGCGCGACTCGCAAAACAAAATTTCTGTGTGCGGTAATTCTATTGAGCGCGGCCGGATGTTCGTTCGGCGCCCCGCCAGCGGTCCGGGTTGCGACGCAGCAATCTCCATCGGGGGCGAGTTCGCCAGCGGACTCCCTGAGCGCTGCCGGCCAGGCACAATTGCGGGCGCTCCTTGAGAAAGGCCGCCTGGATGAGTTGCAGTGGCCCAATTTTTCCGATTACACCGCGCATACCAAAGAGTTTTACGAAAAGTCAGGCTACGCCCTGGAATGGAGCCGCGGCGGGAAGCCCACCCAGCAAGCCCTGGATCTGATTGGGATCCTGCAGCAGGCGGGAGATAAAGGTCTGGACAGCAAGGATTACGATGGGGATCGCTGGGCGGCTCGCCTGAAGGCGCTGAACGAAACTGCCACCAAAGATGAAAACGCGCTCGTGAATTTCGATCTGGCGATGACGGTTTCGGGGATGCGCTATGCTTCCGATCTGCATCTGGGAAAAGTGGATCCGCGCACGCTGCACACCGATTTCGAACCGGAGCGGAATGAATATGATTTGTGCGATTTTCTGCTGAAGCGCGTGGCAAACGGCAGCGACCTCAGCGCAGTCTTCGCAAAGCTGGAACCTCCGTATCTTGGCTACCAGCGCACGCTAGGGGCATTGGCGAAGTATGAAAAGTTGTCCGCGGAGGAGAAACTGGATCCCTTGCCCGCGGTCACTAAACCTGTTTCCCCCGGTCAACCTTATCCGGCAGTGCCGCAATTGGCGGAGCGTTTGAAATTTCTGGGAGATTTGCCAGCCACCGCAACGCTTAGCGCGGATCCGCACCTTTATCGGGGAGATGTGGTGGAAGGTGTGAAGAGCTTTCAGGCTCGCCATGGGCTGGATCCGCAGGGGAAATTGGGTCCGCAGACCATTGTGGAGCTCAACCGTCCGCTCAGCTACCGCGTGGAACAGTTGCGATTGACGCTGGAGCGCTGGCGCTGGCTGCCGCACAATTTTTCGCAGCCGCCGGTGCTGGTGAACATTCCAGAATTCCTGCTGCGGGCGTACAACAACCAGGGCACGGTTGCGCTCAGCATGCCGGTGGTGGTGGGGCGCGCGATGCGCACGGAAACGCCTGTGATGGAACAGTACTTGAAGTACGTGGTGTTCTGGCCTTACTGGAATGTTCCGCCGAGTATCTTGCGTAATGAGATCGTTCCGAAAATTACCAAGGACCGCGCCTACATTCAGAAAAACGATTTCGAAGTGGCGACGTATTCCGGCCAGGTGGTGACCGACGGAGTCATCAGCGACGATGTGCTGGCGCAACTACGCGCGGGAAAACTGATGGTCCGCCAGAAGCCAGGCCCCAAGAATGCACTGGGGCTGATCAAGTTTATTTTTCCGAATAGCAACAACGTTTATTTGCATTCCACGCCTTCGCAGGCCGCGTTTGGGGAGACGCGCAGAGACTTCAGCCACGGCTGCGTCCGCGTTAAGGAGCCGGCCAAACTGGCGGACTGGGTTCTGCGCAACAATCCAGGGTGGACCTCCGATCGCGTGGCGGCCGCGTTCAAAGCGGAGAAGGAACAACAGGTCAACCTCACGGACCAGATTCCGGTGTTGATCGTTTACGGAACTGCGGTGGCGCCGGAAGACGGCAAGATTTACTTTTTCGATGATATCTACGGCCACGATAAGGCGCTGAGCGTGACCTTCAGCCAGGCGTATGCTTCGCGATCGTGATTCCGGCGGAATTTAGGGAATGATTCAATCGCGCGCTGCGCCGTTGGCCGCGCATCCATAACACCAGGTGCGGACACGCCCGGTGTCCACATGCACGAACTCCGAACGCGGGTAGTAACCTACGCCGCCTCTCCCCAAAGCCAGGGCCGCGTTGCGCAAGGCCAGCGTGCTGACACCTGGGATGCGAATATCAATCGCGTGCGCCTGCATGTGCAGGCTGTTCTTGGCCACGCCCGAGGAACGCGCGCGGAGAAATTCGTTGCTCCAGGAAGAGCGGTAGCCGCAAATGATGTTGATCTCAGCGCCGGGATGTCCGACGGAGGCTGCGAGATCTGAAAGGATGTCGAATACGCGGGGATCGTAGTGCTTTACTTCGCCGGTGCGATGGTCGCGGAGAAAATGATCCAGTTGCTGCTCGGCCTCCGGCAGAAATGCGTCTCCATGGCGGTAGACGATGTCAATGCGCTCGCCGGTATGCGTGTGATAGAGGCGAAGGTGATGATCGAGAGATGGGGAAGAGTCGACCGTGGATAGGGGAGAATTGGACGCGTGAATTGGAACGATGGCGAGGACCGAGGCAAGCAGGAAAATAGGGACGCAAACGCGCAGGCGGAACCCTCTCATCTTTATTTAGATGGCGGGACTAGTACCAAGGTTATCCGGGATTAGGGTGATTTAGAGTGGTATCGGATGGATTACGCCAGCTGAAGTGATGCATTTCTCAACGAATGTTTGTGTGATATGGCATCACGTTTGGGGTAAATCACGCAGGACGAGTGATGGCCGACACGTGCTAGGGACGCTCGACGTGCAGTGTCTGTGGGTGTAGGTTATTCATAATAAAGCTATTCCCCCGACCGGCGAGGAGAGCATGCCCCTGCCTCAGTTCGGCACAGCGGGTGCATTTGGATACAGCGCGTTACCGAACCTTCGAATCTGGTCAACGCGGGAATTCGCCGCCTCTTGCAGTGCTTCGGAATGACCGGATTCAGAAAGCCGCTCCTGGGCCAAAGCCCGCAGCGAGAATGGGTATGACGGTGAAAACCTCGAATCGCTCCCACCGAGTTCTCTACATGGTTGTGCTGCTCGTTTTTGCCGTGGCCCTGACCACCGCCCTGGTGCTGGCTGGCGAGCGAGGCTCCGAAGGAACGAAGTCGAGTACCCTACAGTCAAACACTGTTTCTGCGCTGCGCTCCGTTTGCCTGTGGGGTAATCGCGATGCCTAGAATTCCCCAACTCTCCGGAAAATTCAGCGGAATCGGCCTTGGTCTTCTGGCCTTTGTATTTCTGCTGGTCCTTCCGTTGCGCGCGGACATTCACCCGGTTCCGTTGGACAAAAATACGGACGCGGCGAAATGCCTGGAATGCCACGCGGACAAAGCGAAAGGAAAATTCGTACACTCGGCGGTTTCCACGGGCTGCCTGAGCTGCCATGAAATTCGCGTGAACCGCGAGGTTACGCGGGTGAAGCTGATCACCACCACGCCCTCCTCGTTGTGTTTCACTTGCCATGCCGACAAGAATCCTGCGGACATCAAGGGAGTTGTGCACGCGCCGGCGCGGCGCGACTGCCTGAAGTGCCATGATCCGCACGAGTCGGACAACAAATATCAGCTGCTGAAGCCGGAGGAAGGTGGGGTGAAGGAAAATCTTTGCCTCAGCTGCCACACCATCGGCGTGAATGTTCCGGAGAAGGGCAGCCGGCATGCGGCGCTGGATATGGGCTGCGCAACGTGCCACGTAACACACAAGACCGGCGAGCGCGGCAAACAGGAATTCGATTTTCATTTGACGAAGGCGACGCCCGCGCTGTGCATCGATTGTCACGATCCGAAGGACAGTGGATTGCAAAAGGCACACCAGAATCAGCCATTTGGCACGGCCGATTGTGTGCAGTGCCACGATCCACACCAGTCCGCCGTGCCCAAGCTTATGGCCAAGTATACGCATCCACCATTTGCGGATCGGCAGTGCGAGGTGTGCCATGCTCCGGCGAAGGATGGAAAGGTGGTGCTGACGCAGCCGGATGCGAAGTCACTTTGCGTGACGTGCCACGACGAAAAAGCCAAACAGATCGAAAGCGCCAAAGTGCCGCACCCCGGCGCGCTGGGCGATTGCACGGATTGCCACAATCCGCATGCGAGCAAATATATTGGGCTGCCGAAGACGAATCCCGTGGACATCTGCTTGGGCTGCCACACCGATATTGCGGACCTGGGGAAAAAGCCCGTGCACCACCAACCGGCGTTCACGCAGGGCTGCGGCACCTGCCACGAACCGCACGGTGGCGAACGTGAAAAACTGCTCCGCGCCCAGGGCAACTCGCTCTGTCTGGAATGTCACGGGCCAGACGCCACTCCCGTGGAAGATAAGGACGCGCAGTTTCTGAAGATTTTTGGAGGCACGGTGCGGTTGCCGGCCGATTTTTTCCAGAAAAACAAAGTTGTCGTTCTGCCGCTGAAATACGGTAAGGGGCACCCAGTGGTTGGGCATCCGGTTTCCGATGTTACCGACCCGAGCAACGTCTCGAAACTGATCCAGAAGATGAGCTGTCTGAGCTGCCACCAGCCGCATTCGTCATTGCACCCGGATTTGCTGGTGAATGATCAGGAGAACAACACCAAATTTTGCGCCACGTGCCATAAGGATCTGACAAAACGGTAAAAGGTGGAATCAGGAGAGATTGCGATGTGTAAAATCAGCGGAAAAGTAAAGTGGATTGAGCGGTCTCTGTTGTTTCTGGCGTTTCTCTCGGTAATGGCCATGGCCGCGCCACTGGCGTTGGCGCAGAAAAAGAGCAAAGCGGACGCAAACGCCGAGACGGACGCAAAAATCAAGGCCATTAATTATTCCAATATCGTGTGGCCGAATCCCCCCGCAATCGCCCGGATCAAGTACACCAACTGGTATTCGTCGGATAAGGCAGCCCGCAGTATTCAGGGAAATAAGCAGAAAAAATCTGTGTGGATGGACCGATTGGCGGGAACCCAGTCCAATGACGAAGTGTTTTCGAGGCCGTTCGAATTGATTCAGCCTTATGGGACGGCGGTGGATTCAAAGGGCAATCTTTATGTGGCCGACCAGAAAGTCGGCGCCATTTTCATTTTCAACACCGATTCACGCGACGTTGACCTGATAAAGAATTCAGTGCACGCCCATTTCGTGCGTATTATCGGTCTGGCCATGGACGATAATGACCGGCTCTTCGTTTCCGACCCGGGGCTGCGGCATGTCCTGATTTTCGATAAGGACCATAAGCCAGAGGATGTCATCAGCGATGGCATGGTGGATCCGGGCGGTTTGGCCATCGACACGCAAAACCGTTTGCTCTATGTTGCCGACATCGAGTTGGATCAGATCCTGGTTTACGACGCGGACACTTTGAAACTCCTCCGCAAGATCGGCACCACCGGCCACAAGCACGAGCTTACTTCGCCGGGGGATTTCTCAAAACCAGCGGGCGTGGCGGTGGATGCCGAAGGCAATCTTTATGTGGCTGACACCTACAACAATCGCGTGGAAATTTTTGATGCCGATGGTCAGTTTGTAAGCACGTTCGGGAAGAATGGCGATGGTCCCGGCTATTTCGCCAGGCCCAAGGGAATCGCCATTGATAGTGACGGGCACATCTGGGTCGCCGACGGAATGCAGGATCGCGTGCATGTGTTCAACAAAGATGGACAATTGCTGATTTCCTTTGGTGGCCATGGGGTATTGCCGGGTCAATTCCAGGGGCTGGTTGCGATTACCATCGACAAAAGCAATCGCGTATTCACCACCGAGATCTTTCCCGGGCGCGCCCAGCAATTTCAGTATGTGACCGACGCAGAAGCGGAAAAAGCACGTGAAAAGAGGGCTGCGGATCGCTCCAAGGCCATCGCAGAACGCACAGCTCCAGCGTCGCAACCGGTGGCTACGCCTGCCACGCAACAAAAACCAAATTAAGCAATCTCTTCTTTAGTTTCTGGCGCTCTGAATTTTCGTTCAGGGTGCCAGACTCGTTTCATCGTCTGAATTTTCTCTCCTCATACGTGAGATCAAATTCTCTGCCGGCTTGAAACTCCCAATTCGTTTTGCGGGTAGATATGCGGCTGTGACGCAGGATACATATGTTGTTGATTCTTAAAGCAATCACTGTGTGATTGCTCATCACAAGTGGGCCAAATCACTCAGTTCGGACGCGGAATTCGGGATGCGATTGGTCGGCAAGATTCGGGCTGAGTCTGTATCCAACAGAAAATACAGTTGTTAGTGAAACTCTCGGGGAATCCTCATTTTGTATCAGTTCGGCATAACAGATGCACTTTGGGACACCGCAGGCCGGCCCGCTCCAGGCATAGGCCAAACGAAGTGGGAAACACAAACGGGTTTCGTCGCAAGAAAAACGGAGGTTTTACAAGTTATGAAAAAAGTCATTCTAGTAGCGCTTTTCTCACTGGCCAGCGCGGGGTTGGCGATGGGTCAGAATGCATCATCCACAGTCGACGTCCTCGGCGCACACAATAACGCCGGGCGCGGCTGCGCAGGATGCCACGCACCGCACAGCGGGTCCTTTGGTTCGGGCCATGGCGGCGGCGCGGATGCAGGCAGCTATGCATTGTGGGGACAAGATGCCAGCCCACTCTACGGCAAGACGATTGCTTTCGGCGACAACGGTAAATACACGGAAGTTCTACCCACCACGATCACCGGCGGTTCTCAGGAAGTCGGCGGCATTCTTCTCTGCCTCAGCTGCCACGATGGCAACCTGACCCCCAAGAACATGATGGCGAATCAGTCTTATGAACAGAAAATTGGTCTTCTGACGAACACGGCCTACGGCGGAGCTCCGATCCCGACGTTGCTCGGCAATGATGGAACCACGGCCGGCAACTACAACAACGACCACCCGGTGGGACAGCTCGCCACGCTGGTCAGCTTCGGTAATCCGATCCAGGGCGCAGGCCAGGGCGTGACGTATGTCCCCGGCACCGGCGCAGGCACCGGATTCGTTGTGACCGCTGGCTCCCCGTACGCGCAGTTTGTTGCTAACTACGGCTACCCAGCACTGGCACCCGGAAAGTGGAGCAACCCCTACGGCGTTACCGCCGCTGGGACGCCTTATGTGCTCTGCACTACCTGCCACAACCAGCACGTCATGACCATTTATACCTCCAGCGCAGCCAGCCCGATCGCGAACGACGGCGGCGGCAAGTGGTACAACACCTTCTTCTTCGTGAATGGCCCGTACAACCCGAACATCACCCCGGACCCGACGGGCAAGACGGCACCTTCCACAACCCAGTTCTGCCGCCAGTGCCACTTTGGCGAAGCGAACGAAGCCAACCACACTATGAACATCGGAACCCAGTTCCAGTAGAACTAAGCACTCCAGGGGGGAGAGGAAACTCTCCCCCTTTTTTTCTTAGAGAGAGTCAGAGGATGGAGGATTTTATGAAGTCACTGGTAGTTTTCGCTCTACTACTAGGAGTCGCAGTGAACGCAGCCGCTCAGGTTTCTTCCCACGCTCCCACGGGAGCAGCAAGCCCCGCAACATCCGCAGCACCCACCGATTCGGCGTTCCAGGTCAGCGACAAGCCGGTAGCCAAAGTGAACGGCGCACTCCTGACAGACCGCGACCTGTTGCGCGAAATGCTGCAGATCTTCCCCTACGCCAACACCCACGGCGGTTTCCCCAAGGCCCAGGAAGCTTCCATCCGGCAAGGCGCCCTGCAGATGATCATTTTCGAAGAACTTGTGTACCAGGAAGCGCTGCGTCGCAAATTGACGGTCCCACCCCAGCAGGTGAAGCAGGCGGAAGTGGAATTCAAGAAGCAGTTTGGCTCCGCGCAGGAATATCAACAGTATCTGAAGGTGGAAATGGGAGGTTCCGAGCAGAACGTGACGAACAAGATTATGCGTTCGCTGCTGATTGAGCAGGTGCTTAAGCTGGAAGTGGAGAACAAGAGCGTGGTCACGTTGGCTGAAGTGCGGGCGTACTACGACAAGAATGCTGCGAAATTTCAGATCCCTGAGTCCTTCACTTTTCAAACCATCTCCATTCTGCCGCCGCAGAAACCTACAGCCGACCAGAGGCAAGAAGCCCTGAAGCGCGCCATTGACGAATTGAAGCAGGCGAAAGGCACCAAGAGCTATCAGGATTTCGGGTTGCTGGCGGAGAAAGTTTCCGAGGATGATTTCCGCGTGAACATGGGCGACCACAAGGCTGTTGATAAAGACAAGCTTCCGCCGCAGGTCGTGAAGGCTCTTCAGGCCATGAAACCCGGGCAGGTGAGTGACCTGATTCAGATCGACCAGGCTTACACGATCATCCGCCTGAACGCGCACACCCCGGCTGGGAAGCAAAGCTTTGAGAAGGTAAAAGCTGGTCTGCGCACCGATCTTCAGAAGAGCAAGTACGAACAACTCCGCGTCGCGCTGGACAAGCGGCTGCGCTCCAGCGCCAAGGTGGAAGTGCTATAACGCAGCGTCTCCCATGAAATCGGAACCCCTCTACGGAGCTTGCAAAAACGGCAAATCGGAAGCATTGCCGGGAAATGCAAGCTCCGCGAGGCGAAAAAGTGCTGAGGAATTCAGCACTTTGAGGTGCGTGAGAAGTCGCAGCGAAGCTGAGGAGCGCTGCCACGTAATCAGCCTCCATCAATGTAAGTCTAAAGGAATCAATGAATTGGAAACATATTGTGATGAGGGTACACGGCAACGGGTGTGCAATCACAATCTGCGAAGTGTTTCAGTCTGGCACATCAGGGCAACACGGTGGGAATGGGAGCAAGCGAAGTGAAACGCACAATTCAATACGCTGGCCTCTTCGCCCTTTTGGCTCTTGGGCCGCTCGTGCACCTCTCTCGCGCCCAAGTTCAGGTCGGTGATGATCTCCGGATGAACCTGAGTGGGCAATTGTTGGCTGGATATTCGGCAGGCTATGGCGATCAGATCCCATCCAATCACGCGATGAATTTTGGCGGGGATGCGGTATTCAACGGTTCCTACTACAATCCAAATTTTTTGAACTTCAGCATTAATCCCTATTTTAATCAATCCCAGGCGAACTCCAGTGTGCAGTCCCTGACGGACAGCAGCGGCGTGACTGCCACGGTGAATCTCTTCTCCGGCAGCCGCTTTCCGGCTTATGCGAGCTTCGACTACACGCGCAACAGCACCGGGAGCTTCGGTTTGCCGGGGAGTCCGAATTTTACGACGATCGGCGATGGCCACGGATTTGGAGTGGGTTGGAGCGCGCTGATTCCAAATTGGCCGACATTTTCAGTGAGTTATTCGCAAGGGAGCGGCACGGGGAACATTTTTGGAACGAATGAAGAGTCGAGTTCCTCCACACATACACTGAATATGAGGTCCACCTATACGCTGGCCGGATGGCTTTTAAACGCCCAATATACGTATCTGAAAATCGATTCCGATTTTCCTTTCTTTTTAGGCGGAGCGACGGGGACGAATGCGTCGAATTACAGCGGGAACAACTTCGGGATTAATGGAACACACCGGCTTCCCTGGAATGGCAACCTGGCGATCACGTTTAACCACTCGACGTACTCCGGCAACTATGGTTCCGACCTGGACCAGACCACGCAATTCACGAATTACACGACCAACATCGAGACCGCTAACGCGAATTTTCATCCGACCGCGAAGCTCGGGCTTTATGTCAGCCAATCCTATATCGACAACTTGAATGGCTACCTGTATCAGAATGTTTCCAATAATGGCGGCGGCGTGCCGCTGGTGCCGATCAATTCCGAGTCGTATGCCTCCACGCTGAGCGGGGGCGCAAGTTATACGTTTACGAAAAACATTTATGGGGCCGCGCAAGTCACCTATTTCCACCAGGCGTATTTAGGGAACAGTTACGACGGAAGTTATCTGACCGGTACAGTTGGGTACAATAAACGAATTTTTGACACCTTCACTGTTTCGGCATCCGTTGTTGAAAGTTCGAATAAATTCGCAAACAGTTCGCTGGGTTTCGTGGGCAATTTAAATGGGTTTCGGCGCCTGGGCTCATGGGAACTGTCCGGCGGACTGAGTTATGCGCAAAACGTGCAGACCCTGCTGGTGACGTATACCACTTCCTATTACAACTACAACGCGAACCTACACCGGCGTTTGGGAAGGGGCATGCAGTGGACTGGCGCCTTCAATGGCATGCACACAGGTTTCAGCCAATACGTGGGTTCGGTAAACCGCAGCCAGGGATTTTCCACCAGCCTGGCCTTGCGGCGCTTGGCGTTCAGCGCAAACTATATAGATTCGCGAGGCCAGTCGCTGCTGACGAGCACGGGAATTCAGCCGATCCCGCCGACGCCAGGACTGTCGCCCGAAGGGCTTATTGTCTACAATGGCAAAAGCTACGGCGCCGGAATTTCCATGACACCCATTCCCCGGCTGACCATCTCTGGAAACTATTCCCACGCCATGAGTGATACGCTGAGCAACGACATCTTCTCGAACAACAAGACCGAGATATTTTACGGGCAATTTCAATATCGAATGAGAAAGATCAGCCTGCTCGGAGGATTTACAAAGTTCTCTCAGGGGATAAGCGCCGCGGGCACTCCAACGGGGAACGAGTATTCGTACTTCGTCGGGGTGACTCGATGGTTCAATTTTTTCTGAGCGGGCCTGACCGCGTGGTTTTTATGAGGATACTCGCCGGTCTGCTGACAGGTCTGATGCTCATGGGCAATGCTCATGGGGCCGCCAAAGACAAGAAGAAAAACGAACCGACGCGCATTGATATTCCGGAGTTGCTTCTGGATGGGGGCAGGAAGGTACGCTTTGAGCGGATGTTCAGCTCGGAGCAGGAAGTAAAACCCAAGAAGGGTTTCTGGACGAAGGTAGTGGATGTGGTCATCGGCTCTCCCGAATATCACAGCATGGTGAGGCCTTACAGCGTGACCACGGATTCGAAGGGACGCATCATCATCACCGATCCCGGCGCACACGGCGTGCACATTTTCGATTTTGATAAGGAAAAGTATAAATTTTTGTCGCGCCAGGATACGGGGAAGAATCCGCTGGTTGCCCCGCAATGCGTGGCCGTGGACTCTGAAGATCGCATCTACGTGACCGATTCGGATTCGGGCAAGATTTTTGTTTTCAGCGCCGGCGGGAAGCTGGAGCGGGTGATCGGCGCGCTGAAATATGGCGAGGGCATTTTCAAGCGTCCCACCGGCATCGCGATTGATTCCGCCGCGCACAGGATTTACGTTAGCGACACGCTGCGCAATCAGATATTCCTGATGGACATGCAGGGCAGCGTACTGAAAAAGATCGGCAAGCCGGGAACTGGCGATGGCGAGTTCAATTATCCCACCGAGCTTCGCCTGCAGGGCGATTCGCTGGCGGTGGTGGACGCGATGAACTTTCGCGTGCAGGTGCTGGATAAGAACGGAGAGTTTCAATACTCCATCGGGAAAATCGGCGACCACGTTGGTTCGATGTTTCGACCCAAGGGCGTGGCGTTTGATTCCGAGGGGCATCTTTACATCGTTGATGGGATGTGGAGTGTGGTGCAGGTGTTCAATCGCGGAGGGCAGTTGCTTTACTACTTCGGGAAACTGGGCATGGCGCCGGGCGATTTTCAATTGCCGACAGGATTGCGCATCGATCAGCAGGATCGGATTTACGTGGTGGATTCGTTTAACAAGCGCGTGCAGGTATATCACTATTTTGGCGCCAATGGCACGGCTGGCGGAGTGAAGCAATGAAGCCGAAAGCTTTCATCGGCGCGATGCTGATGCTGGGCACTGTTGCTTGCGGCATCGCGATTGCCCAAACCACTCCGCCGCCGACTGGGGACGCGCTGGGCATGCACAATTTGTCCGCCGGGAGCGGTTCTTCCGTGACCACGCAGGGCAGCCTGGGATGCACATTTTGCCATGCGCCGCACAGCGGGCTTGGCGGCGTCACCCCGTTGTGGAATCAGACGCTGTCTGCGCAGACTTACACTCCCTACACCAGCTCCACCTATAAACAGCAAGGAAATATGCAGCCGATCCTCGGCGTAACCAGCAGCTTGTGTTTGAGCTGCCATGATGGCACGGTGGCCGTTGGGCAAACCGCGGTGTTCGGGAAAATTCCCATGCAGGGCACGATGAACAATATGGATGTGCTGGGCACGAATCTTGGCGGATCGCATCCATTCAGCCTGGTGCTGCCGATTAAGGATTCGCCGGATCTGGCGGCGTCATTGGTGGCGCAGGGCGTCACCGCGGATCCCATCGGAGCGGTGAAGCTGGTGAATGGAAATGTTGAGTGTACGAGTTGCCACAATCCGCACGTGCAGGGAACGGATTCCGTGGCGCAGAATTTTCTGGTGCGGGATAGCTCCAATGGGCAGATGTGCCTGGCATGCCACGATCCGGCGCGCATCGTCACCGCACAGACAAATCCTTTGAGTGGATGGAACGGGAGTATTCATCAGACTGCCACCAATCAGGTGGCTATTGCCGCGAACGTGGGCTCTTATCCGACTGTGGCGGTGAATGCTTGCACCTCCTGCCACATGGAGCACAACCCCAACGGGTCTGCGCGCCTGACGCGGCCCGCGACACCAGCGGCGCCGGGCGTGGATCCGGCAACGCAGGATTGCATTACTTGCCACGGCGGCACAACCGGGAATATTTCACCGGTGCCGCTGAATGTTTACGGAGAGTTCGCGAAGATTTCGCATTTGCTGCCGGCGGGTACAAATTCGCATGACGCGGCGGAGCCGGCGGTACTGAACAACAATCGCCACGCTACTTGTGTGGACTGCCACAACCCGCACTCCGGCGGCGCGCTTACGGTATTTGCTCAGCCGCCTGCGATACGTCCTCCGCAGAACGGTGTTAACGGAGTGAGCGCGACGGATGGCTCAACGCTTGTGAGCCCGGCCGTGAATCAGTATGAAAATTGCTTCCGCTGCCACGGCACCAGCGTGGGGAAGCAGGCGCTGATCAAGTACGGATACCTTCCCACGCGACTGGTGTTCACAGGAGATGCGCTGAATCTGGTTCCGCAGTTCAGCCAAAATGCCACATCGAGCCACCCGGTGGTTCATGCGCGCAGCAGTCCGCTGCCGCAGCCCAGCTTGTTGACCAACATGCTCAATCAGAATGGCACTGCTTCTGGGCGGCTGGTGGGGACGCAGATTTTCTGCAGCGACTGCCATGCCAGCGACGACAATCGTGAATTTGGCGGCACTGGGCCGAATGGGCCGCACGGTTCGATCTATCCGCACATTCTGGAACGCAACTATCAGTTTTCACAGGCGGCGGTTCCCGGCGGGATTATCAACAACACGTATCCGACGCCGGATTTGAGCCCGCAGGGACCTTACGCGATGTGCGCGAAGTGCCACGACCTGAACCTTATTCTTGCGAACATCAGTTGGACGCAGCACAGCCGGCACGTTTCCGCGGATGGATTTTCCTGCTCGGTGTGCCACACGTCGCACGGGATGGGCGCTGTGAACGCCAGCATTTCCGGCGAGCGCCTGATTAATTTTGATATTGCGGTGGTGGAGCAGAATAATGCAGCGCCGATTTCTTACAATCGTGGGATGAACACTTGCACCTTGACGTGCCATAACGCCGCGCACAATCCGGATGGTTCGGTCACCGTGAATGGGGTGGCGCTGCCGCAGACACTTGCCGCTCCCAAGCGCTGAGGGCGCGGCATGCAGGTTTTGCGAATAATTTGACGGTTTTTTGTATTACGGGATTTGCCGGAGAACATGCGACAAAGTACACAAACTTCGGGAGCTGGAGCGGGCTTGATGGGCGGGATATGGAGGCACCGGCTGTGGTGGATGCTGCCGCTCGGAGTTTTATTTTTGATGCTGGTGGCCATTTACGCGCTTGAGCACCTTTCCAAGACTGATTCGGAAATGTATCCGACGTCGTCCCAGACGAGTGTTGCTTGCAGAGTGCAATTGGGTTGAGGCATGCCCCCGACGAAAAAGGAATTGATCCTGGCCGCACTGGTGCTGCTGAGCCTTCCGCTGCTGGCGGAAATCACGCTTCGCGTGGCGCATGTTTCTTTTGACGCGCAGCTCTATGGTCCGGATCGCGAGCTTGGTTGGAGCCTGAGGGCCGGAGCGAACGGCATGGTTTCCACGGAAACGCCTCAGTTTGTCCAGATCAACAGCCGCGGTTTTCGGGATGTGGAACATAACTACCAGAAGCCGGCGGGCACAGTGCGGATCGCGGTGCTTGGCAATTCCTGGACTGAGGCGCTGCAAGTTCCGTTTGAGAACACTTACACGTCGGTCCTGCAGACAAAATTGAGTCAGGCGCAGTGCTTCCCCGGAAAACGCGTGGAGGTTCTGAATTTCGGCGTGGCTGGTTATTCCACGGCGCAGGAACTCCTGCTTCTTCAGCAGAAAGTGTGGAGCTATCAGCCGGATCTGGTGGTGCTGGCCCTCTATACGGCCCGCGATGTTACCAATAATGTTCGCGAACTGAACAACGCCGCCAGCCCGGAGCGGTCTCCGTACTTCGTTTTGCGCGGCGATCAGCTTGCGCTCGACGATTCCTTTCGTACGCTTCCCGCGCTTCAGCCGCGGGGAATCTGGTTGCAGATGGCCGGCTATTGGTTTGACGATCACTTCAAGACGGCGCAGGCCATTGATACGCTGCAGCGTTTTGGGAAAATGAGGGTGGCCATGGCCGCCGCAAAGGAACGCGCTGAACAATCCGGCCTGGATAATCTGGAGTATGCAATTTATGCGCCGCCCTCCTCGTCGGCAATGAAGACGGCCTGGGGTGTCACCGAAGCGCTCTTGCTAGCCATGCGGGATGATGTGCGCGCGCATGGCGCGGAATTCCGGATTGTCACGCTGGCCACGCGCCCGCAAGTGATGCCCGATCCGGCCAAACATGCTGAGTTGCTGCGCGAACTGGATGTGAAGAATTTCTCTTATGCGGACGATCGCATCGATGAATTCGCCGCGCTCCATTCCATTCCGATAACGAATTTGGCGCCGGCGCTCTCCAGCTATGCGCAATCGAATCAGGCGTATCTCAATGGGTTCCGCCCCTCGAATCTTGGCGCGGGCCACTGGAACGAAACCGGCCACCGGGTGGCTGCGGAGACCATCGCCGCGGACCTTTGCCGGCAAACGGTGCCAAGCGCCGCAGTTCTTTCCCTGCCGCGGGCAGGGGAGTGACTCCGCTCGTGGCCGCGCACTCCGAATTTTCCTCTGAACTTCGCTGGCGCCTGCTTGAACATTCGGAAAAAGTTCTTCTTCGCGTGGTGGTTTCGCCGGATTTTGATCGGCCGCGCGAATTTACGGGCAAAGCGCTTCTCGAGCAAGCCGATAAGCTGGCTTCGTCTGTTTCGTTTCCGCGTGAACGCTCCGTCGTCCTGCTGTTGCTGCCACATTCTCCCGAACTTTTTATTCTGCAACTGGGCCTGGTTTTGCAGGGGCACATCCCTGCAATTCTCGCGTGGCCTACGAGCCGTGTGGATCCCGAGAAGTATCAGCGCAACCTGGTGCACCAGCTAAGCCACTTGCCCGCGGACCTGCTGATCACGCTTCCACGCCTTGCTGGTAATTTTTCTCGCGACTTGCTATATCCTTGCGCCGGATTGTCGATTGAAAATCAGGCCGCATTCGAGAAGATTTTCCCCGCCGCACCGGTGGTTGAACGTCTGAGACCCAACGGTTTTTCAACCCCAGCTTCAAGACCGGATCCGTCGGCGCTCTTCCTTCAATTTTCCGGCGGCACCACCGGCGCGCAGAAAGCGATCGTGGTTACCTCCGAAATGTTGCGCGCGCAATTCCGCCAACTGGGGCAGGCCCTGGCCTTCTCCGCCGCGGATTCCGTGGTTTCCTGGTTACCGCTCTATCACGACATGGGTCTGATCGCCTGCTATTGGATGCCGCTCTGGCACGGTGCAGCTTCATTGCAGATGGCCGCAAATGATTGGGTGCTCAACCCGGAGCTGCTGCTCCGATACATTTCTCGGTATCACGCCACTGTTTGCTGGCTGCCAAACTTTTCATTCTCTTATCTCTGCCAGCGCCGCGAACAGATGTCCGTCCATGATTTGGCGAGTGTCCGCGCCTGGATCAATTGCTCCGAGCCCGTCCGCCTGAAATCCATTTCGGAATTTGCCGATGCGTTTGCGGATTGCGGTGTGCGCGAGGAAAGCGTGCAGAGCTCTTACGCCATGGCGGAAACAGTTTTTGCAATCTCCCAGTCCGAGTTCGAAAGAAAGCTTTTCACGATCCCGCGCCACCGGGTGCGCCATGCACATCATTCCGATTCAGCACTCGCGTTTGACTTGAAGGACGACGTGTACGTCTCTTCCGGCAAACCGCTGGCGGAGACGCAGATCCAAATTGTGGCGGCCGATGGATCGTTGTGCCCTGATGCTGCGGCGGGAGAAATATATGTTCGTACGCCATCACTCTTCTCCGGTTATTGGGGCGCAAGTGGCTTTCAGAATCACTCGCTTAAGGCAGGCTGGCATGCGACCGGCGATTTCGGATTTGTAGTGGGCGGTGAACTCTTTGTGATTGGGCGTTTCAGGGATATTGTGATCGTGGGAGGCAACAATATTTTCCCGGAAGACGTGGAAGCGGTTGTGAATACGATTACGGGCGTCCATGCAGGACGCGTGGTAGCCTTTGGCGTGGAAGACGCGGAATTCGGCACGCAGAGCCTTGGCGTGGTCGCAGAAATAAAGGGTGAATTCAACGTGGATACTGCCTCCCAATTGGAAGCGGCCATTCGCAAACTGGTCCTGACTGCCATTGGCACTGCCGCGCGGTATGTTGCCGTCGTGCCCCAGCGCTGGATCGTTAAGAGCACGGCAGGAAAGATTTCCCGCCGGGAGACGCGAGAGCGGTTTCTCCGCGAGAGAGCCGCTAACCTTTGAAGAAGGAGACGACGTGATTCCCGACACCGCAACCATTCGCATCGCCGCCACCGAGGCTGCCTCACAACTGACCGGCCGCGATATAAAGCCGGACCAGCGCCTGGTGACGTCTGGCCTGATCGATTCACTTTCCGTTCTCAAGCTTATCGGGCTACTCGAAAAAAAACTGGGCGTCGTTATTCCTCCGGAAACGCTGCAGCCAGAGGATTTCGACGACGTGGAACTAATCGTGGAGACTGTGGAGCGTGTTGCGACGCCAATTCCCGGAGGCGCCTAGAGGCGGAAGAGCTTTCTGATGACGTTTAATTCTGTCCCTTATCTTGCCCTGCTTGGCGCAGCGGTTGCTCTTTGCTGGCTGCTGCCGCCTCGTTTTCGGCGGAGTTTTGTTCTTCTTGCCAGCATCGTATTCTACGCGTCGTGGGGACTTGTCTTTGTTTGGTTGCCTCTGTTGGTTGCGACAATCGTCTACCTGATCGGGCGCCGGATCACCGCGGACCCTACCCACGCGAAAAACTGGACAGGGCTTGGTGTCTCCATCGTTCTTTGCCTACTGATTTTCTTCAAGTATAGAGGCTTTCTGGCGGACAGCTGGCAGGCGTTGGGATTAACTGCTGTGGCGCATCCTCAGTCGCTGGTCACCTCGATTGCATTTCCCATCGGAATCTCGTTTTATACGTTCGAAGCGATCGGTTATCTGATTGACCTGCGGCAGCGCCGCGTGAAAATGTCGGGTTTCGGGGGTTTGTGTCTGTTTTTCTATTTCTGGCCAAACATTCTCTCCGGCCCGATTGTTCGCGCGCGGGAACTTATGCCACAGCTTGGCTTTCAAAAGCCATTTGAGCCGAGATTCTGTTTCGAAGGCATGGACCGTCTGATTTGGGGATTGGTGCAGGAGAATGTCATCGCAAATATGCTTGGCGTCTGGGTGGACCCGGGCTTCGCGCTGAACACGCGCGGGAATCCATCTACATTGGATGGCTGGGCGCTTGCCGTTGCGTTCGCTTTGCAGATTTATTTCGACTTTGCCGGGTATACCAACATGGCGATCGGGGCTGCGCGACTGCTTGGTATTACGCTTCCCGAAAACTTTCGCCAGCCTTATCACGCAGCTACGCCTCCGGACTTCTGGGCTCGCTGGCACATCACTCTTTCCCGTTGGGTGCGAGATTATTTGTTCTTTCCTATCAATGCGAAGCACGCCGCGTCGCCCCTACGGCTTTATCTGAGCCTTGTTGGTGTGATGACGCTGGTTGGTTTATGGCACGGCGCAGGCTGGGGTTTTATCCTGTGGGGCACGCTGCACGGCGTTTATCTTGTGCTCTATCGCGTTTATGAAAGTTGGAAGGAGTCGAAACCTACGCTCGCAGGTGCGAGATTCGCAGCCGCGGCGTGGCGAGTGTTTACGCTGGTTGCGGTCACGGCAGCCTGGGTGCCGTTCCGCGCTCCATCGTTGCAGAGGTCCGGCGCAATTCTCGCATCCATGTTCTACAGGTTCCGCACTGGCACGGAGTTCAGCGCTGCATTTTACTTCTTCATCGCGGCAGTGATTGCATTTTCTGTGGCGGAGCCCTGGGTGATGGGGAGACTTCTCGAGATCGACGATCGGGCCGGGAGGGAAGGCTTATCTCCTTTTCGCGTGCTTGTACGTCCCATCGCTTATGGATTCGGCCTGCTGTTGTTTCTGCTCTTCAATGAAAACAACGCGCAGTTCATCTACTCGCAATTTTGAAAAACTCCGCCTTCCCGCCGCGGGAACTGTTGGTGTTCGAACCGGGCAGCGGTGAAAGTCCCTTACGGCGTTATTGAATGCGCGTGCCGTCTGGCAGAAACACGGGGAACTCATCATTCGGCCGCGCGAGTATCAGTTGTTGCGCGGCGGCCATGCGGTCGAAGTCAAAGAGGAAGAATCCGAATTTATAGTGCAAGGTCAGGTCGGCGGGAGCTTGTGCGATGGCCCACTGATATTGCGCAACCGTATCCGGGAAACCCTCTGGGGGTCCAGCGGCGCGTAGCATAATGCTTTGCAGCGCTTCGCTGTGGTTCAGTTGCTGCGTGAAGGGCGGCCTCTGCAGGCGATCGGCCACCTCCGCGGCAACGCGCGCCCGATCGTGTTCTGTGAACGCCAGGAAGTGTTCGCACTCACCCTGGGTCAGCGGCTCCGTGGTTTGCGCCGAATTGCGCACCTTCGGCGGCAAGTCCTTCACCACTTGCTGGAACACCTCTTGGGCAAACAGATAGTTTCCCAGCGGAGTCAAGTGCACGTGGTCATAGAACATTTCTCCGCCCATCACGCCGCCGCGGCTTGCATCTGCAAAGCGCGCATCCGTATCCAGAAGCTGAGCTTGCTCGCCAGACGCCTTCGCCGTCGCGCGGATAATGTCGTTGATGCGAGAATCAGCGCGAAATCGCAACGTATCGAGATCACGCGCACGAGCGTAATGAGTTTTCGTCGCCGCAAAATTGCCCATCGCCCATTCGCAGCGAGCCATCCTGAATTCCAGCTCCGCATACTGATCATCGAGTTGGGTCGCTGAGGCATAATATTTCAGCGCCTCGGAATACGATTGCGCCGCTTCCAATTGCGCGCCCTGCTGGACCAACGCGTTCCAGGAGTGCAGGCCTTCGGACGAGAGCCCCACGTGATGCAGTGAACTAAACGGCGCGGAATCCCGAAGATTAGTCGCCACCGTGCTAAGAAGGACGTGCGCGCCCGCTTCGCGAGCTACCTCCACGATATCGTTTAGATTGCTGGCGAAATTCCGGTACGCCGGCTCCATGCGCGGCGAGTCGGCGCGGACCTGTTTGTCCAAAAACATTTCCATGCCGCGCCATTCCTGTTTTGGCTGGCCGGTTTCTGCCAGCAACTGGCCGATGCGCGACGACTTCACGAAAATGCTGGCGCGAATCACCGGCATACTCAGCGATCCTCCGGCCAACACCGTGCCCGGCCCGTAGGGTCCCACCACTTCGTTGCTGCCGGCATAAACAACGTAAAAATCCGGCTGGTACTTGGCCAAGCCGTGCGCGATCGCTAGGCTGACATGCGAGTTGATCGCCACCATACCGGTGTTGACCACTTCAAACTTTGTTTGTGGAAAGCGGGTGCGGAGCATGACTTCCAGGTAGCGGCTGAAACCATAGGCGAAGTCCGGATCGCCCATGGCCGCCGATTCACCGAGGACAAAGATGCGGTAGGTGCCCTTGGGCTTAACGGGGTCAATCGAAAAAAATTGGGGTGTTTTGATCATCCCAGGGGGGAAGTAAGGCGCGGCGAAAAACAGGTTGTAGCAGTCGGACCGTTGGCCGTGAATTGTGCAGGGTTCCATCAATGTGGTGGCATAGCCCACATGCAGCAGGCGGAGCGCGCCTTCGGTCAAGACAAGAAGAATCAGCGGCGCCGCGATTGCAAATGCGAGGCGGGGCGCCCAGAATCTCCAGCCGGACCTCGGTCGTGCTGCCGCTTTGTTGCTCGTCTCGCTCATAAATTCTATCGCTGGCTACTCCGGGTTTCAGCGCCGCTCTAAACGGATGGCGCTCTCACCCCGGTTCTGAATTCGGAAGCGACAGCGAACCCCTCAAGGAAAATTCATCGGCTCGCGGACGCGACCATGCGGTTCGCAACGCTTCCCGATGGCTCGCTGGCGCGGCCGGACTCGTGATACTCGGCGTCTTCGTTCACGGCCCAGAGATCGTATATTTGTTCGCCGGCGATAATGTTGCGCGCCGCCAGCATCGCGGTGATCATCGCGTGATCCTGATTGTTGTATTTGTGCATCCCGTTGCGTCCTACCAGATGCAGATTCGGGCAATGCGCGGCCAGTGCTTCGCGAATCGTGGCGATGTGTTGCCGGTAATCATCGTCGTAGACCGGGTAGGCTTTTGCCTGGCGTATCACGCAACTGTCCACCACGTCCGCCGCCGCGCCCAGTCCAACTTGTTCGATCTCTTTTTTCGCCAACGTTTTCAAATCCTCGTCCGGCATGGTCCACAATCCGTCGCCTTCGAAGCAGAAATATTCCAGCCCATAGGAGCAGAAAGCAGGATCGGGCACCATTTCGGGCGACCACGATTTGTAGTTCTGCACGCGGCCCACCTTCACGGCGGGATCGTAGATATAAATCCAGTTGTCGCTGAAGCGGTTTTTTTCGCGAAGAATCAAACCAACCGTAAGAAAATCCCGATACCGCAGCGCTTGGGCGGCCTGGAGCGCGGCTTCGGGCAGCGGCGGCTCAATCTGTGAAACCAGGTGGCGAATGGGCATGGAAGAGATCACATGCTCCGCGCGATACTTTTCCAACGCGCCTTCGGGAGTGCGCGCGGTCACGGTCCATGTTTGTGACGCCCCGTCCCAGCGGCAAGCCGTTACGTTTCGACCGAGCGATATCTCGCCGCCCATGCTGCGCACTTTTTCCGCGCAGGTTTCCCACATCATCCCGGGCCCAAGGCGTGGATACCGAAAGGTGTCGATCAGCGTTTTCACCACCTGCGCCCGATCTCCTGTTTGCTTCTTTGGCAGGATCCCGTTTTTGATTGCTGAGCCCAACGACAACCCCTTGATTCGCTGCGCGGCCCAATCCGCCGAAATGTCCTTACAGCTCATGCCCCACACTTTTTCTGTGTACGTTTTGAAGAAAATCCGGAATAGCCGTTCGCCGAACTGATTCACCACCCAGTCTTCAAACGATTTTGGCTGACGCGTTGGGGTTAGCCGCGCTTTCAGGAAGGAATGCACGCAAAGCGTGGATTCCAGAAATCCCAGTTTGCGGAGCGCCTCGAAGGTTTTCAGCGGGTAAGTGTAAAACTCGCCGCGATAATAAATCTTCGAGGAGCGCGGCCGCTGCAACAAATCCGCGCCCAGAATTTCTGTCCACAGATCTTCGACTTCCTGCGATTTGGAGAAAAAACGGTGCCCACCAATATCGAAGCGATAGCCGTGATACTCCACGGTGCGCGAGATGCCGCCAACGTATTGCGTGTCGCTTTCCAACACCAGCGTCGGCTGGCCTTTTTTGCTGAGCTCATAAGCGGCTGTGAGTCCCGCGGGCCCCGCCCCAACGATAATGGCCTTGTACAGAAAGTCGCTCATGCAAGGTTTTCCCGCGCAGCAGCGAATCCGGCGAGCCTGGGTTGAGCTGCAGAGAAGCGTTGTTCGCTAACGTTGCTGGGCCTGCGCAATCAATTGCTCCACGGCACTCTTGTTGGGGTAAGCAGGATTTTTCTCCAACAGCTTCTGCCAGGCGGCGATCGCGCCGGGTCCATCCTTCTTCCCCTGCCACTTTACGACGCCGAGGTTGAAAAGGGTATCGGCCTTATTGGGATCGATGGCCAGCGACTTATTGAATTCCAGGATGGCGGCATCGGCATTGCCTGTATACCAATATGCGGTGCCCAGATCCGTTCGTACGGAAGTATCGCCGGGCTGGATTTTCAGGGCCTGCTCGTAATAGTTGATGGCTTTCGGATATTGCTTCGCGTCGTAGTAGATGTTTGCGGCGCTTGTCAGCAATGCCGCATTCTTCGGGTCCGCCTTGAGCCGGCCCAGAATCGGCACAACCTGTGCGTCAGCCGCTTGCTGGAGTTGCTGCGGGGAGGGCGCGCCCGCGGGCATCCCAAGACTCGCCGGCGCGGCCTGAACCGCCGCAGCGTTGGGCGCGGGCGAGGACATCGCTACCGCCTGAGCCGATGCCGATGCCGGGGCGGCGATGGACTTTCGAATCAGCCAGCCGCCTGCCGCACCCGCCAGCAGGCAAATCACAACGAGCGCCGCAGCTTGTGCGCCGCTCCAAGTATCGGCCGAAGTGGTCTTCAAAGTTTGCGCCACGGGGATTGCTCCTTCCGCCATGCGAGATAAGATTAATTCTTTGCCGCCGGCGTTTGCTGGGCCTGGGCGATCAATTGTTCCACTGCCTGCTTGCGATCCAGGTCCGGGTGAGTCTTCAAAAGCTGTTGCCACGCCGCGATTGCGCCCGCGGAATCGTCCTTGCCCTTGTAGCGAATCATTCCCAGATTAAAAAGCGCGTTGACGTCGTTTGGCTTGGCTTTCAGGGCTTCTTGCAGTTCGCGCAGCGCGCCGTCCACATCACCAGAATAATAAAGGCTGGAGGCGAGTTCGGTACGCGTGTTGACATTCTTCGGGTCCGCCTGCAGCGACTGCTGATAATAGTTCACGGCATCCTTGAACTGGTGCGTGCTGGCGTAAAGCGCGGCAACCTGGGCCAGCAGTTTCGGATCTTTCGGCTTGTCTTTCAGCGCGGCCAGAAGCGGCGCAGCTTTCACATCGGCCATCGCTTTCATCTGCTCCATCGTGGGCATTGGATGGCCGCCCGGAGGCATCCCTGTATGAACCGCAGGTGAAGTAGCGCTCGCAGCCGGGGGCGCGGGAGCCGTCTTTTTTCCAACCCAGAAATATCCGAGCGCCAACCCGACCAGAAATGCAGCGGCGGCAAGCGAGTAGACGCGCGAGGAGGGTAAGCCGGTTTGGGGTTGAGCGGGAACCGGTTCCGGCGTTGGGTTATTGGTCATAGTTGTGCGACTCCTCTGCGGCTCTTGCTGGCGACTCAACCACGGGGGACGGCTCCTGTGGGCTGGATTACCGACTACCTCTGCATTCCTAACACATTGTAATAACAAAGGTTAGTAGATTGGTGGAGAAGTCTTGCGGAGACAAACGGCTTACGACCAGATGGCTTTCCCCGCTGAACGCCTCACCTTTATATAAGCTAGCGGTTGCGGGCACGGGGTTCCGCGTCTTTCGTCACAGCCATTTGTGACTTGTGTCACAAGACTCCCCGCTCGCGCTTTCGGGAGCGCTTTGCTTTTGATTCGAGATTGCCTCGGCGGCGCCCTTCACGATTGCCAAGAACAGGCCCCTTTGCGATAGACTGTTGCCGCATGATCCGGCCATCGCGCACCCTTCTCCGGCTCGCTCCCCTCGTGCTTGCCGTCCTTTGCGCCACTTTACTGTTGGCGCTGCTGCCGTTCGCGCACCGCGATCTGGATCGCCCAACTAACCTCCTTGTTCGTAGCGCGCTCGCGCAGGGCTCCACCCATTTTGCGATCGCGGATTTCGATGGTGACCTGCAACCCGACCTGGCGATGATTCGAGTCACGCACGAAGGCGCGCCGCAAACCGAATATTCCCTGGAACTCAAATTCAGTTCGGGCCCGCGGCCATCGATTGGCCTGCTTGGGCCTGCTGGGGGACTCGAGATTTCTCCGCAGGACGTCAATGGAGACAAATTCGCGGATCTGGTGATCACTTCGCAAATGGACTCGGAATTCGTGGCCATTCTGCTGAATGATGGCAAGGGCAATTTCACGCACGCAGAGAGTTCCGATTACCCGCAGGTAGGGAAGCGCGGAGAGAGCCGCATAACCGCGCCCCCAGATTATTTCGGCTATCGAGTCGCGGTGGGGCAGAGCAGTACTCCAATCGGCGAGGAAGTCCGGCCCGGCGATTGGAATCACGCTCGTTTGGATCCTTCCGCCCTGGCCCTGGTGCCCGTGCAGATTCTCGCTGACTCCTTGGTCTTGCTGAAGCCCGGCAGAGCTCCACCCACCGCGTAATTCCCATCGAAGGTTCATTAACCCGGCTGTAATCATTCCTGGCGCGGGTCCCTTTACTCTCAACTTTCCGGCTCCGATGTGTTGGTTAGAAGTTCTTGCCGAGACTAGGGGCGATTGATCCATTTCACGTCTCAGGTCTTGCGAACATTGCGGTAGAGGTTTTAATGAGGTTTTTCGAATGCCGAATATATTCAACCACACCCGTCTGGCGGTGCTGTCGAGCGCCATTTTCGCCGGCGGTGGTTTTCTGCTTTGTGGCTGCTCTGGAAAATCGGAGCCAGGCAGCGGGGCACCCCCGCCCGCAAAGGTTGAAGAGCAGACCGATGTGAACATTCTGCAGGTGGATCATCCCGAGCAATTTCCCGTGGTGAAGGCGAGCGAGTCTCTTCAAGCGATTTCACTTACGGTCAACGGTGTGGTCAGTCCAGATGTGAGCCGGACGGTGCCGGTGATTTCGCTCGCCAGCGGCCGCGTGGTGGAAATTCGAACGCGGCTTGGGGACAACGTGCAAAAAGGGCAGGTGCTGCTTCGCGTGCAAAGCCCGGATGTGGCAACGGCATTCTCTGACTATCGCAAAGCCATCGCGGACGAAGCCCTGGCGAACAAGCAATTTGATCGCGCGCAGGGGCTTTACGACAAAGGCGCGATCTCACTAAACGACTTCCAGGTGGCAGAAGATGCCAAAACGAAGGCGACAGTAGATTTGGAAACTACGCAGGAACATCTGCGCGTGCTTGGTGTGGACAAGGATCATCCCGCTGGGATTGTGGATATTAAAGCTCCCGTCTCCGGCGTGATCACCGACCAGCAAGTGACCAGCGCTTCCGGGATACAGGCGCTGGCGGGAAGCAATCCCTTCACGATTTCCGATTTGTCGCGGGTGTGGATTCTTTGCGACGTGTATGAAAACGATCTTGCGAACGTACACCTCGGCGAAACCGCGGAAGTCCGGCTGGTGGCCTATCCGGACAAAGTGCTGACCGGGAGAATCAGCAACATTGGGGCGATCCTGGATCCCACGATCCGTGCGGCGAAGGTGCGACTGGAAGTGGCCAATCCGGGCGGGTTGATGCGGATCGGCATGTTCGTCAACGCCACATTTCAGGGGCAGAAGAAAGAGCGGCTCGCCGTGGTGCCCGCCTCGGCGATTCTCCATCTGCACGACCGCGATTGGGTCTATATCCCCGCCGGAGGCAAAACCTTTCGCCGCGTGGAAGTGAAAGCCGGGGCAACCATGCCCGACAAGATGCAGTTGGTGCTCTCTGGAATTGCGCCGGGGCAAGAAGTGGTGAATGCCGCGCTGGTGTTGCAGAACACGGCGGAGCAATAGAGTGCCGCGCAATTGTATCGCTGGGGAAAACGCATGATTGCCGGGCTCGTCGAGTTCGCGCTGAAAAACCGGTTCATGGTCATTGCCCTGACCGTGTTGCTGCTGATCTGGGGGGCCATCTCGTTTCACAACCTGCCCGTCGAGGCTTATCCGGATGTGGCCAACAACTACGTGCAGGTGATTACGCAATGGCCTGGCAGGGCGGCGGAAGAGGTGGAACAACAAGTCACCATTCCTATCGAAGTGCAGCTCAACGGTCTGCCGCATTTGCAGAATCTGCGTTCCGCGTCCCTCTTCGGCCTGTCGAGTATCACGATGATTTTTGATGACGACTCCAATAATGACTGGAATCGCCAAAAAGTTCTGGAGCGGCTTGCGCAGGTTACGCTGCCGAATAATCTGCAACCGACCATCGGACCGGATTATAGTCCGGTTGGCCAAATCTATTGGTACACGCTGAAGAGCAACAATCCGAAATACGATTTGATGGAATTGAAAGCGATCCAGGATTGGGTGCTGGAGAAACAGTTCAAGTCCGTCCCGAATGTGGTGGATGTTTCGAGTTTTGGAGGCACCACGCGGGAATATCAGGTCCGCGTGGATCCAGACAAACTGGTGGCCCGCGGGCTCACCATTGGGCAGGTGGAGCAACAGCTCGCCAATAATAACGTGAACGCCGGGGGCAGCTTTATCGAGTCTGGCTTACAGCAAATTAACGTGCGTGCCCTTGGCTTGATCAACTCCGTCCAGGACATCGAGGACACAGTAATCAAGGCGCAGAATGGCACGCCCATCCGCATCAAGGATATCGGCACAGTGGTGCAGGGTCCGCGGATCCGCCTGGGGCAGATCGGCAAATCTTTTCGCCGGGAAGACGGAACGATTGTGGATGCCCCGGACGTTGTGGAGGGCGTCGTCTTGCTTCGCAAAGGTGCGAATGCGGATACGGTGATGGAGGACATTCACGCGAAGGTGAAGGAACTGAATGAACACATCCTGCCGCCGGATGTGAAGATTGTTCCATTTCTGGATCGTAGCGATCTGGTGCATTACACCACGCACACCGTGCTTCACAATCTGGCCGAAGGCATTCTTCTGGTATCGATTATCTTGTTTTTCTTTCTTGGCAATTTTCGTGGGGCGTTCATCGTTGCGCTCACGATTCCATTTTCACTGCTGTTTGCATCCGTCTGCCTGGACTTGAACAAAATTCCTGCCAACCTGCTTTCCTTGGGGGCTTTGGATTTCGGCATGGTGGTCGACGGCTCCGTGGTGGTAATCGAAAATATTGTGCGGCACTTTAATCTGCCTGCGAATGCGGGGAAATCTCCGTTCGAGCGCATTCGCGGAGCGGTGTTTGAGGTACTGCGGCCCGTCTTTTTTGCACGCGCCATCATCATCACTGCATACCTTCCGATTTTTACGCTGCAAAGTGTGGAAGGTCGTCTGTTCAAGCCCATGGCGTGGACGGTTTCTTTTGCGCTGCTGGGTGCGCTGATTTTCTCTGTGGCCATCGCGCCGGTGTTTGCGGAGATTGCGTTTGATGCCGGTGTTAAGGAATGGCGCAACCCGGTGATGGAGTTTCTTCGCAAGAAATACCGGTCTACTCTGCATTGGGCGCTGCAGCATCGAAAAATCACGTTGGGATTTGCGGCTGCAGTACTGGTGGCCACTGTTGCACTACTTGCAAGCGGCATTGTTGGCTCTGAATTTCTTCCGCACCTTGATGAAGGGGCGATCTGGGTGCGCGGCACGTTGGCGCCCAGCACCGGCCCGACGGAAGGAACGCGCATCATGAATCAGGCGCGAATTATTCTTGCGTCTTTCCCCGAAGTGAAACAGGTGGTATCGCAGGTGGGGCGCCCGGATGATGGCACGGACACAGCCGGTTTTTTCAACACGGAGTATTTTGTGGACCTGAAACCAAAATCCGAGTGGCGCCCTGTTTTCCAGGAGAACAAGGACGACTTGATTGGCGCGATGGACACGCAGTTAAGCCAGATACCCGGCGTGCTCTGGAATTTCTCGCAGCCGATTTCCGACAATATGGAAGAAGCGGTCAGCGGCGTAAAGGGAGAGCTCGCTGTAAAGATGTACGGGGACGATCTGAAGCAATTGGAGGCGAAGGGCGACGAAGTGGTCAACGTGATGCGCAAGGTTGCCGGGATTCAAGACCTGGGACTGTTTCGAGTGCTCGGCCAACCGAATTTGGATTTGAGCGTGGACCGCGAAAAGGCCGCGCGTTACGGATTAAATGTTTCCGATGTACAGGACGCGGTGGAGACCGCCATCGGCGGCAAGGCCGTCACGCAGGTTTTGCAAGGGGAGAGACGGTTCGATCTGGTGGTGCGCTACCTGCCTCCTTATCGGAGCACGCAGGAAGCCATCGAGAATATTCGTATCGTCGCTCCCAGCGGAGAGCGGGTGTCTCTGGCGCAGCTCACTGATACTCGCGTGGAAGACGGCGCTTCGGAAATTTACCGGGAGGCAAATTCGCGGTATATCGCCATCAAGTACAGCGTGCGCGGCCGTGATCTGGGCGGGGCCGTTGAGGAAGCGATGAAGAAGGTGCAGCAACAGGTGAAGCTGCCAGTCGGCTACCACATTGATTGGGCCGGAGAATACGAAAGCCAGAAGCGTTCACAGCGCCGATTGCTGGTGGTTCTGCCCATCACCATTCTGATCATCTACATCATCCTATTCACCATGTTTAAATCGGCAAAATGGGCTGCCCTTACCCTTGCGAATGTTTCCATGGCTCCCATCGGCGGGATTTTGGCGCTGCTATTAACCGGAACGCATTTCAGCGTTTCCAGCGGCGTGGGTTTTCTGGCTTTGTTTGGGGTTTCCGTTCAGGTGGGAGTGATCATGATCGAATATATAAACCACCTTCGCGCGCGCGGATACTCGATCGAAGACGCGGCTATCGAGGGGGCGATTCTCCGGCTGCGTCCGATCATGATGACAATGCTCGTTGCCACCCTGGGTCTTTTGCCGGCAGCGCTCTCGCGCGGCATCGGATCGGACTCGCAACGTCCTTTCGCCATCGTGATCGTTGGCGGGCTGCTGGCTGCGCTGTTCATCAGCATTTACCTGCTGCCAACGATGTTTGCCTGGGTGGCAAAAGACACGGATTCGCTCCCCCTGGTGGACGCTGAGCTAGAAGAAAGCACCTGAGAAAATAACCATTACGCTGTGACGCGGGTCACACCGCGAAACACGCAATTCCATCGCGCGAAATTCGTGACGCATCCCATTGCGTTTCGCAAGTCCCAGGCCTAGGCTTTTCACAATCGCTCCAGGGAGTTTCGTATGAAGCCGGTTCTGTCTATTCTCGACGGTAATGAAGCCGCCGCGTCGGTGGCTTTCCGCCTGAACGAAGTGATTGCCATCTATCCGATTACGCCGTCGTCACCGATGGGCGAATGGTCAGACCAGTGGAACTCCGAACAGAAGAAAAATATTTATGGCGCGATTCCTGATGTGATTGAAATGCAGAGTGAAGGGGGCGCGGCCGGCGCGCTTCACGGAGCGTTGCAGGCTGGAGCGCTGGCAACAACGTTTACGGCGTCGCAGGGTTTGCTCCTGATGATTCCCAATATGTACAAGATTGCTGGCGAGTTGACCTCCGCGGTGATCCACGTTGCGGCGCGCACGGTGGCTACGCACGCGCTTTCCATTTTCGGCGACCACAGCGATGTGATGGCTGCGCGCGCCACGGGTTTTGCGATGCTGGCCGCTAACTCTGTGCAGGAGGCTCACGATCTGGCGTGCATCGCGCAGGCCGCCACGCTCGAAGCACGCATCCCCTTTCTTCATTTTTTCGACGGGTTTCGCACCTCGCACGAAATCGGAATGATTGAAACTCTAAGCGACGATGATTTGCGCGCGGTGGTGGACGAGAAAGTTGTGCGGCGTCATCGCGAGCGTGCTTTGACTCCCGACCGCCCGGTCCTGCGGGGGACAGCTCAGAATCCCGACGTTTTCTTTCAGGCTCGGGAAGCCTGCAATCCTTTCTACCGCGCCTGCCCAACAATTGTGCAGGAGGTGATGGACCGCTTCGCGAAGCGCACTGGCCGCCAATATCGCTTGTTCGATTATTACGGCCCGCCAGACGCGGAGCGCCTGATCATCCTGATGGGCTCCGGTGCGGGAGCAGCCGAGGAAACCGTGGACGCGCTGCGGAAACGCGGCGAGAAGGTGGGCTTGTTGAAGGTCCGGCTTTTCCGGCCGTTTGCGGCGGATGCTTTGCTGGCGGCCATTCCCGATAACGTGAAATCCATTGCGGTGCTGGATCGAACGAAAGAACCTGGCAGCCTGGGCGAGCCGCTCTATCAGGATTTGGTCAGCGTTTATATGGAGCGATACGCCGCAAATCGTTCACTGGGCATTCCGCGCGTGATTGGAGGACGTTACGGACTTTCGTCCAAGGAATTCACGCCCGCCATGGTGAAGGCGGTGTTCGATGAATTGAACAAGCCGGAACCGAGGAACCATTTCACGATTGGAATTCAGGATGATGTGACTCACACCAGCCTTGCCTACGATCCCGATTTTTCCACGGAAGATTCTCGTACGGTGCGCGCGCTGTTTTATGGCCTCGGCTCCGACGGGACCGTGGGGGCGAACAAGAATTCCATCAAGATCATAGGCAAGGGCACGGAGAATTTCGCGCAGGCCTATTTCGTCTATGATTCCAAAAAAGCAGGAGCGATTACCGTTTCTCACCTGCGGTTTGGCCCCGACCGCATCCGTTCCACTTACCTGATCAGCCGGGCGAGCTTTGTGGCGTGCCACCAGTTTCAGTTTCTGGATCGCATTGATGTGCTCTCCGCCGCCGAACCGGGCGCGATGTTTCTGCTGAATGCTCCCTATGATCCAGACGAAATCTGGAACCATATTCCCCGCCAGGTCCAGGAAATGCTGCTGAAGAAGAAATTGCGCTTCTTCGCGATTGACGCCTACAAAGTGGCCCGCGAAGCCGGCATGGGCAGCCGGATTAATACCATCATGCAGACCTGCTTTTTCGCCATCAGCGGAGTGCTGCCTCGCGACGAGGCGATTGCCGCCATCAAGAAAGCCATTCTGGAAACCTATGGGAAGCGCGGCGAAGCAGTGGTGCGGAAAAACAACGACGCCGTGGATCAAACCATCGCACACCTGCGGGAAATCAAATTGCCAGAGCGCGTTACGGCTTTGTTTGACATGCTACCCGCGGTTTCGCCCAATGCGCCGCTTTTTGTTCGCAATGTCCTCGGCACGATCGTGACCGGCAACGGCGATTCGCTGCCAGTCAGCGCCATGCCTATTGACGGCACTTTTCCTACCAGCACTTCAAAATGGGAGAAGCGGAATATCGCTCATGAAATTCCGGTTTGGGACGCCGACCTGTGCATTCAGTGCGGCAAGTGCGTCCTGGTCTGCCCGCACGCGGTGATTCGCGCCAAGGTTTATGATTCGACGCTTCTGGAGAAAGCGCCAAAGACGTTCAAATCCACAAAACCGCGTTGGCGTGAATTCGAATCCATGCGCTACACGCTGCAAGTCGCTCCTGAAGATTGCACCGGCTGCCGGCTGTGCGTGGAGATCTGCCCGGCGAAGAGCAAGAGTGAGGTGAAACACAAAGCGATCAACATGGAGGAACAGCAGCCGCTTCGCGAGCCGGAAAGCCGCAATTGGGAGTTTTTCCTGTCTTTGCCGGAGTTCGACCGTCAGAGGCTTTCGCTTTCCCAGGTAAAGGATTCGCAGTTGTTGGAGCCGCTGTTTGAATTTTCGGGCGCATGCGCGGGTTGCGGCGAAACGCCATACATCAAATTGCTGACGCAATTATTCGGCGACCGTTTGTTGATTGCTAACGCGACTGGCTGCTCTTCCATTTACGGCGGCAATTTGCCGACTACTCCTTACGCGGTGAACGGAGAGGGGCGCGGCCCAGCCTGGTCCAATTCGCTGTTTGAAGACAACGCTGAGTTTGGCCTAGGCATGAGGCTGGCGGTGGATCAACAGGCGCGGTACGCGCGCGAGCTTGTCTCGCGCTTGAACGGGTTCCTCGGCGACGAATTGGTGAAAGGCCTGCTCGAAGCCGACCAGTCGAAAGAATCGGGCGTCGAGGAGCAGCGAATTCGGGTCCTGGAATTGAAAAAGAAAATCAGCGGTCTTTCGACGCCGGAGTCGTTGGCGCTGATGGCGATCGCGGACGCGCTGGTCCGCAAGAGCGTGTGGCTGGTGGGAGGAGACGGCTGGGCATACGACATTGGTTTTGGCGGGCTGGATCACGTTCTGGGTTCTGGCCGCAACGTTAACGTGCTGGTGCTGGATACCGAGGTGTATTCGAATACGGGTGGGCAGATGTCCAAAGCCACGCCGCGCGGCGCGGTGGCGAAATTCGCCAGCGGCGGAAAGCAGACAGGGAAAAAAGATCTGGCCATGGAGGCTATCAGCTATGGGTCGGTCTATGTCGCGCGTGTGGCAATGGGCGCCGGGGACACGCACACCGTGAAAGCGTTTCAGGAAGCGGAAGCGCACGACGGTCCTTCGCTGATCATCGCGTATAGTCACTGCATTGCGCATGGCTACGATATGTCCATGGGGCTGGAGCAGCAGAAAAGAGCGGTGCTCTCCGGTTATTGGCCGCTGATGCGCTATAATCCCGCGCTTCGACTAGAAGGAAAAAACCCATTTCAGTTGGACTCCAAGGCGCCGAGCATCCCGCTGAAGCAATACGCCTATCAGGAAGCGCGCTACACCATGCTGGCGCGCAGTAATCCTGAAGCCGCTGGCGAACTATTGAAGATGGCTCAGGATGATGTGGAGCGACAGTGGCGCGTTTACTCCAACCGCGCCGCGATGGCCGGCCGGGGTGAATCTCCATCCATCTCCCCGCTTGAAGCGGAGACCGCACCCGAACCGGTGAAGAAGGGGGAAGACCAATGAGCGACCTGCGCACAAAATATCTTGGCTTGCTTCTAAAAACTCCGTTGCTGGCGTCAGCTTCGCCGCTCTGCGAATCCGTGGACAATATCCGTCGTCTGGAAGACCAGCAAATCGGCGCTGTGGTTCTGCCTTCACTTTTCGAGGAACAGCTCGAACTGGAAAGCTTGACTGTGGATTACGACCTGACGCGAGGTGCAGAAAGCTTTCCGGAATCCGGCAATTTCTTCCCGGACTTGCGAACGTATAATCTCGGGCCGGACGGCTATCTCGACCTGATCCGCCATGCGAAAGAAAGCGTGGATATACCGATCATCGCCAGTCTTAACGGAGTGTCGGACGGCGGCTGGCTGCAATATGCCAAGTTGATGGAAGAGGCCGGCGCGGATGCCATCGAATTGAACATCTACTCTATTTTTACCGATCCAAGCGTGAGTGGCAGCGAGGTTGAGCAGGGACACGTTGATCTAGTGCGCCACTTAAAACGCAGTATTCGCATTCCACTGGTCGTGAAGCTATCACCGTTTTTCAGCGCTCCGGCAAATATGGGAGTGCGGTTCGATGAAGCGCGGGTGAACGGCCTGGTGCTTTTCAACCGCTTTTATCAACCAGATTTCGATATCGAGCAACTCGAGGTGGTTCCCAGCCTGACGCTTAGCCGACCCGAAGAGTTGCTGATGCGTCTGCACTGGGCGGCGCTCCTTTACAATAACGTGCAAGCGGACATCGGGATCACTGGGGGAGTCCACTCTGCGGGCGATGTTGTCAAATGCATTCTTGCAGGCGCCAAAGTAGCGTTCATGACTTCCGCGCTGCTGCGCAATGGCGTACAACACGCGGGGCATGTCCTTGGAGAGGTGGACCGTTGGCTGGACGAGCACGAGTACGTTTCGATCCAGCAGATGTGCGGAAGCATGAGCCGCGGTGCCGTGGCCGATCCCACGGCGTTCGAGCGCGGCAACTATATGAAGGTGCTCAGCTCGTATTCGCTCCGAGGCAATATCTTCAATGATTAGCGATCCAATATTTCCAAGTGCCGCATTTCGATGGAGCAATTTCAGCGCGTGCTCATCACTGGCGTGAACACATGATCCGCTAGCTTCTCCGCTTCGGAAATCAGATGGACCACCAGTTCGGAGAATGTCTCTTCGCGTAGTGAACGCGCGATTGGAAAGCGCGTTCCGAGATTTTTCCAGATGTGCGGCAGTGAAGTTTCCTCTTGGGGATCCGGTTGGTAGCCATAGCCGAGGTCCAGGTTCAGGCAAGCCAGATCCGCGGCGTGCACCAATTCCGTGACGTCGTTCGGCGCTTTCTGCTTTTGCGGGTCGGTGTGATGTTCGATCACCTCCGCCAATTCCACCGGCAGTCGCCACAGTTCCGCCAGGATTCGCCCGCTTTCCGCATGCGTAAATCCCAAGATACGCTGCTCTACCAGTTCCAGAGGGCGATGCGTCTCCATCGCCTCCACCAGCACATCGCGAAAATCTTCGGTGAACAGCATGCCGTTTACGAGCACGCCGATGTCATGCAGAAGGCCCGCCAAATAGACATCTTCTGGAAATTGCGCGCCGAGTTCGTATCCCAATCCCTGAGCAACTGCAGCCGTTCCCAGTGAGTGCCGCCAAAATACTTCTTTTCCGACCGTGGTCTTCACGTGGGCAAACATCATCGGCAAGCTGCAGGAAAATACCAGATCCCGGATACGCCAGAGGCCTAGTGCCACCACCGCGTCTTTTACCGTGGATACGTCGCCGCGCTGCCGGAATAAAGCGGAGTTAGCCATGCGCAGGCGTTGTGCGGCGAGCGACTTGTCGTAGGAAATCTGCCGCACAATTTTTTCCATGTCGATCTGGCTGGTTTTCCGGCTCAACGCTTCGCACAGCGTCGCGAGAATGGCGGGCATGGCCGGCAAATTGCCGAGCAACTTGATGCGCTGCGTCAAGATGTCGTAAGTGACCTGATTCACTGCCCCGCCTTGTTGCTCTGTTTTTGAAGCTTGACGCAAACGCCATTCGAAATTGCAGGGCGTGCGGCGAGAAGGCCCAGGGAAAAGTGAGCACGCGGTGGTCCAGAAAAAGTTACACAATGGATGGCTTTCCTTGGAAGCGCTGTTCCACACCGGAACAGCGCTTGCTTTCTTGGCCCACTTACTGCTCAAACTTTGACTACGCGCGATAGTTCCCGTTAGGAGCAATCGCTGCTCCTCGATTGTTTTGTAAGGATTTCTATTGCATACCCTTGCGGATCTCTTGTTGCATGCAAGCGGTAATGGCCCGCTTCGTGCACGAAGCTGTTCGAGTACGTTGGGGAGTTGTCCACGGCCAACCATGACCAGTACCGAAAATTTCAACCGTTTCCTGGCGCGGCAGCCAATTCTGACCAACGAGCGGAAACTGTTTGGCTACGAAATTCTTTCGCGCTACGGTCCGGAAAACTATTGCCGCCCCAAGCCGGGTTCGGCGCTATCTGTGAATGCCATGGATGAACTTTTCCTGATGGGCATCCGGACCATGACGGATGGGTTGCCGGCGTTCATGAACTGTACGCGGGAATTCTTCCTTCAGGATTTTCTGACCTTGATGCCTCGCGACCTGGTGGTGGGTGAAATTCTGGAGACGGTGCCGCCCGATGCGGAAGTGCTCGGCGCATGCAAAAGGATGAAAGACCAGGGATATCGGCTGGCTCTGGACGACTACTGCGACCTGCCGGCGATGCAACCGTTGCTCGAATTTGCCGATTTCGTGAAGATTGACATTCTGTTGACCAGCGTCCCGGATCAGAAGCTCGTTGTGGAACGGTGCCAGCGCCTGCGCATCCCGACAATTGCGGAAAAAGTGGAAACCCACGCGCAGTTCCAAAGCTGTTTGGAATTGGGCTACGACTATTTTCAAGGATACTTCTTCTGCCGGCCTCAGATTATTGGGCGGCGCAGCGTCCCGGCCAATAAGACCGTTTATCTCGAACTGCTGCAAGCGGCGAATGAGGTGACTTTCAATCTCCACAAGATCTCGATGATCTTCAAGCGCGACGTATCGCTAAGCTACCGGCTGTTGCGTTACCTGAATTCCGCGGCCTTCGCATTTCGTTCGGAAATTCATTCCATTCCGCACGCGCTCAGCCTGCTTGGCGAGCATTCCATGCGGAAATGGATATCGCTGGTCAGCGTGGCGGCGTTGGGCGACGAGGTTGCAGACAGTCTGCTGCGTCTGCCATTGCTCCGTGCGATGTTTTGCGAATTGATCGGACAAAAGGTCGGGATGACTCGCGAAGCCAACGATCTTTTCCTGCTCGGCTTGCTTTCCGTGATGGACGCGCTGCTTAACGTCCCAATGGCTGTGGTTTTGCAGGACATCAAAGTGGACGAAGAAATCGCCAAAGCGCTGCAGGGACGCGACAGCCGCTATCGCCCCATTTTCGAAGTGGTGCTCGACTATGAGTCCGGCACCTGGGGACAATTGGCGGAATCCTGCCGGCGCGTGGGCCTTCATGAAAACTTTTTGCCGGACCTTTATTTGCGTTCGGTGCGCTGGGTTTCCGACATTCTCGCGGAAATTCCGGTGGCAGTCTGAATGGGCCAGTTACTTTTGTGTTTCCGCAAATACTTCCTCAGCTATCTGAAACGCATGGTTGGCCGCAGGCACGCCGCAATAAATGGCGGTCTGCAGCAGGACTTCTTGAACTTCCTGCCGCGATACTCCCGCATTCGCTGAAGCCCGCAGGTGCAGGCGCAGCTCTTCGGTACGGTTCAGCGCCACCATCATGGCGATGGTGATCAGGCTACGGGTCTTTTTCGGCAGGCCGGGGCGCGCCCAGATTTCGCCCCAGGCGTAGCGCGTGATCAGATTCTGAAACGGCGCGTTGAATTCATTCATGCGCGCTTCCGCGCGTTCCACGTGGGCCTTGCCCAGCGCCTGCTTACGCACTTTCATCCCTTTTTTGTAACGGCTGGCGTCGTTCATCCGTGCGCTCCCTGGGATTTCAGAAATCCCAAAACTATGCGGTCGAAATCTTCCCGTGCTTCGATATTGGAAAGATGCGCCGCGGAAAGTTCGGCATACTTGGCGCCGCGAATGCTGCTTTCGAGGAAATGCCCATCGGCGGGAGTTGTTGCGCTGTCGTGCGTCCCGGAAATGATCAGCACAGGAGCCTGCACCATGGCCAGTTTTTCGCGGTAGTCCATATCGCGCACGGCTGCGCATGTGGAAGCGTAGGCGGCTGCGTCAATGGACTCCAGCATTTCCCGTACGCTATCGGCTTGCCCGATGTGGGATGCGCGGTAGCCCGCCGTCAACCATCGGTCAATCACGCCCCCCGCGATCGCTTTCATTCCGCCCTGTTGCACCGCGGTGATGCGCGCGTTCCAGGTGTCTTGCGTTCCAATCTTTGCCGCTGTGTTGCAAAGCACAATCTTGTGGAATCGCGCGGACGCGTTCGCGCCCAGATGCATGCCCACCATTCCGCCGATGGATAAGCCGCAAAAGTAAACTCGCTTGAGCTTTAAGGAGTCCAACAGTTGCAAAACGTCTCCGGCCAGCTGTTCGATGTTGTATGGGCCCGGTGTCACGGCCGATTCACCATGGCCGCGGCTGTCGTAACGCAGCATGCGGAAGTCCTTGCTGAATGCTTCCACTTGCGAGTCCCACATGCGATGCGTGGTGCCCAGTGAATTAGAAAAAACGAGAACAGGCGCACCTTCCGGCCCGTCCAACTGGTAGAAAATCTGTGCATCTTTTAGTTTGGCGAACGCCATGATGCTTTTCCTTTCTTCAGCGGGCGCCTGCGGCGCCATTTGCCCGGGCCAAAACGTCGCGCACGAATTCATCCGCGTTGCCAAGATAGTTCCGCACCTCGAAGAGGCCGTCCAGGTCCGCCGGTTGAAAGTACCCCTGCATTGCCGTGTCTTCTCGCAAAACATCTTTCAGGTGGCGCTTTTCGACTAGGGCTTTACTGCATGCAGCTTCCACAAGTGTATGGGCCGAAGACTTTCCCACGCGGTTGGCCAGGGCCATGGTCACTGCTTCGGCGAATATCAGTCCACGCGTGGCTTCCAGGTTTTCTCGCATGCGCGATGCATCCACTTGTAGGCCGGGAAGCATTTCCGTCAAGTGGTGCAGCGCGCCGCCGGCGAGACAGACCAGTTCTGGAAGCGTTTCCCATTCCGCCTGCCAACCGCCGAGCGCGCGCTGCTGCTCCTGCTGCATAGTGGAGATCATCGTGGAGACGAGGCCTGGTATACGCACCTCAGCGGCGAGCACGGTGGCGCAGGTTACGGGATTGCGCTTGTGCGGCATGGTGGAAGAACCACCGCGAGCCTCGCCGCCGGGTTCGGCAAGTTCGCCGATTTCCGTCTGCGCGTGCAGAGAAATGTCTCGCGCGATTTTCCCAAGTGTCCCGGTGCAAATGCCAAGCGCTGTTGCGATTTCCACCATTCGGTCACGATGCGTGTGCCATGGAAGCGTTGGCAAGGGAAGATGTAGCTCCTCGGCGAGCGCTTTCGCTACTTGGGGCCCGCGGCCTGCCAAGGCCGCAAGCGTGCCGACGGCGCCGCCAAATTGCAGCGCGAGGTTGCTTGCGCGAAGCTCCAAAAGTCGCGTGCGATGGCGGAGCAGCGCATCTAGCCATCCGGCGACAATACACCCAAATGTAGTGGGGAGTGCCTGCTGCATCCAGGTGCGCGCCACGATGGGAGTTGCTCGATGTTTGTCGGCAAGTTCCGCCAGCGTCGTGATCAGTCGTGCCAGATCCTGATCCATCACTTCCAGCGCGCGGCGCAATTGCAGCATGGTGCCCGTGTCAATCGCGTCCTGGCTGGTAGCACCCCAATGAACGAAGTGCGCGGCATCCTTATTCTTCGCGGCAACAAGTTCCGTAAGTTGTTTGACCAAGGGGATAGCGATATTTCCAGCGAGCGCGGCTTTAGTGGCAAGTTCATCCAGGTTGAACTGCTCGGAGTGGCAAGCAGCGGCAATCGCGCGCGCGTCGGGCTCCGGGATTACGCCGGCCTGGGCTTCTGCACGCGCGAGCGCGGCCTCAAAATGCAATAGACTTTGGACCGTTTCGCGATCGGAGAAAATGTGATCGAGCGCTTCGTAGCGGAACAATTTGTCGAACAGTCTCATCGGCGCGATCGTCTCCGGGAGAAAGCGATCAAAACGGGTCATCGGGCTTCCATTGTTAGCATACCGCGCATCACGGGTGAATTGCCGAGGTGTTGGTGAGCTGTGCTAGACGCGCTCGAGGATCACCGAGATCCCCTGGCCGACGCCGATGCACATGGTGCACAACGCGTAGCGGCCTTTTGTCCGTTGCAACTGATAGACAGCGGTCGTCACCAATCGCGCACCGCTTGCGCCTAGCGGATGGCCGATCGATATGGCGCCGCCGTTCGGATTCACGTGCGCCGCGTCGTCGGGCACGCCAAGTTCGCGAAGGACCGCCAGTGCCTGAGACGCGAAGGCTTCGTTCAGTTCGATCACATCCATTTGCGAAATATTTAAGCCCGACTTGGATAGAACCTTTTTGCTGGCGGGCACGGGGCCAATGCCCATCACTCGTGGGGCGACGCCTGCCGTTGCAGCGGCGATGACCCGGGCCCTTGGCGTGAGGCCATATTTTTTCACCGCGGTATCGGAGGCCATTAATATCGCGCAAGCGCCATCGTTAATGCCGGAGGCGTTTCCCGCAGTCACGGTCCCGTCAGGCCTCACCACGCCTTTCAATTTCGCCAGCGCTTCGAGTGTGGTGTCGGCGCGCGGGTGTTCATCTACGGAGACCATCATTGGTTCGCCTTTTTTCTGCGGGATGGGCACGGGAAAAATCTCCTCCGCCAGGCGGCCTGCTTTCATAGCCGCCGCAGTGCGTTGTTGGCTGCGCAGGGCAAAGGCGTCCTGATCGGCGCGCGAAACGTGATACTCCTCGGCCACGATTTCCGCGGTCTCCGGCATCAGGTCGGTTCCATACTTTGCTTTCATCACGGGATTCACAAATCGCCAGCCCAGCGTGGTGTCTTCCAGTTTCAGGTTGCGCGCGAAGGCGGCGTCCGATTTGCCCACGACAAATGGCGCGCGAGACATGTTTTCCACGCCCCCCGCAATCAGCAGGTCCACTTCGCCGCTCTTGATGCCGCGCGCGGCCATGGCTACCGCATCCATGCTTGAGCCGCAAAGACGATTCACAGTAGTCGCGGAAACTTCCTTCGGCAGTCCGGCCAGCAGCACAGCCATGCGAGCGACATTGCGATTGTCTTCGCCGGATTGATTCGCGCAGCCGTAAATCACGTCATCGAGGGCGTTCCAGTCGACGGTGGGGTTACGGCGGATCAGTTCCGCGATTGGAAGCGAGGCGAGATCGTCAGTTCTGACGCTGGAGAGCGCTCCGGCATAACGCCCGATGGGCGTGCGAATGGCGTCACAAATATATGCATTAGTCATGATTTGGAGTTCTTTCCCTTGCTCTCAGTCTACCGTAAACCCACAGGCGAAGCGCAAACCCTATGCGCGAACGAAGCTGTGTGGAGTAGACTCTCAATTGGCCGCAAGGATTGGCCGGATAAAACTTCCGACATGCTCACCAACCGCCGCGAAATCCAGATTGAGTGGGGAGACTGCGACCCCTTTGGCATCGTTTTCTTCCCGCGGTACTTCGAATACTTTGATGCATGCACGAACGCATTGTTTCATCGCGCTTTGGGCTACCCAAAGGCGGAGATGCTGCGGCGGTTCCGCATTGCGGGCATCCCGTTGGTGCAGGCCAGTTGCAACTTTCTGGTGCCCTCGTCCTTTGGGGATATCGTCACGGTGGAATCGTGCGTCACGCAATGGGGCAAGAGCAGCTTTTCGCTGAGTCACAAGCTGTTCCGCGACAATGTGCTGGCAGTTGAAGGAATCGAAAAACGCGTCTGGACCGTCCGGGAGGCCGTGGAACCTTTCAAACCGAAGAGCCAGCCGATTCCCAAGGAAGTGATCGAGAAATTTCTCTGAGTTACCTGCGATGGCCATCATCCGAACACAAGTGGGTATTATCGGCGCCGGCCCGGCCGGGCTGATGCTGGCACACCTTTTGCATTTGCAGGGAATCGAAAGCGTGGTGCTGGAAAGCCACACGCGCGACTACGTGGAAGGCCGCGTGCGCGCTGGCGTGCTGGAGCAGGGCACGGTGGATATGTTGCGCGATGCGGGCGTCGGAGCGCGAATGACGCGCGAGGGACTGCAGCACGGCGGCGTGGAACTTCGGTTCGCTGGCGAAGGGCACCGTATTGATTTTCAGGATCTGGTGGGGAAGTCCATCACCGTCTATGCGCAGCAAGAAGTGGTGAAGGACCTGATCGCCGCGCGCCTTGATTACAATGCGCCGCTCTTTTTTGAAGCCGAAGCAATGCGCATTTGCGATTTTGATGCGCAGCCGCGGATTCACTATGCGCACCAGGGAATCTCACACGAAATAGTCTGCGATTTCATTGCCGGGTGCGACGGGTTCCACGGGATCTGCCGCCCAGCGGTGCCTGGCAAACAAATCCGCTTTTACGAACGCGATTATCCCTTCGCGTGGCTGGGAATCCTGGCGCAAGTGGCGCCCGCTTCACACGAATTGATCTATACCTATCATGAGCGGGGCTTCGCGCTGCTGAGCATGAGGTCGCCGGAAATTTCGCGCTTGTACTTCCAGTGTGCGCCGGAGGAGCAAATCGAGAGCTGGTCCGACGACCGCATTTGGGAAGAACTGCGGACCCGAATGGCGACCGCTGACGGCTTCGTGCTGCGTGACGGGCCGATTGTTCAGAAAGGCATCACGCCGATGCGCAGCTTTGTGGCAGCGCCGATGCAATTCGGGAAATTGTTCCTGTTGGGGGATGCGGCGCACATCGTGCCGCCAACTGGCGCAAAGGGATTGAACCTGGCAGTGGCGGATGCACGGGTGCTGACGCGCGGGCTGGTGGAATTGTATCGGCATGGAAAAAGGGAAGAATTGGCGCGATACACGGAGCGGTGCTTGCGCCGGGTGTGGCTTGCGCAGCGTTTTTCTGGGTGGATGACTTCGATGCTGCACCGCTTTCCGCAAGAAGATGATTTTTCGCACCAGATTCATCTGGCGGAGCTTGGGTATGTGACGAGTTCGCGTGCGGCTTCCACTACGCTCGCCGAAAACTATGTCGGTTTGCCCTTCGATACTCCCGGGCTGTTCTGATTTTTCGATTACCACACCGATTGTGATAAAACATGTGCACTTTGTTGCTGGGTTCTCATCCAAGGCGATGAATTGATGGCCTCTCCACACGCAGCTTACGACGCGGTTGTTATCGGTGCGGGTCACAACGGGCTGACCGCGGCGGCGTATCTTGCTCGCGCGGGATGGAAGACGCTCGTTCTGGAGCGGCGAGAGATTGTGGGTGGATGCTGCGTTACAGAAGAGATTGCGCCGGGCTGCCGCGCGTCCACCACGTCTTATATTGCCAGCATGCTGCGGCCAGAGGTGATCCGGGAATTGCGTTTGGGAGATTACGGGCTGCGCATGGTGCCGTGCGATCCGGGTTTGCAGGTGCCATTTCCCGACGGCAACGTGGTGCCGTGGTGGGCGAATCGGGATCGCGCCGTGGCGGAATTCCGCAAGATTTCGCCCAAAGATGCGGAGCGTTTTGTAAAGGTGGACGACCAGTTAAAGAAACTGGCTCGCTATCTGCAGCCATTCCTCATGGAGCCGCCGCCGGAAGTGGACACGCGATCGCTGCAGGGATGGGGCGACCTGCTGCGCCTCGGCAAACGGTTCCGAGGGATCACCAACGCAGAGGCGGCGCAGCTTGTGGCGTTTCTGACCGGAAGCCTGGGGGAATTCCTGGACAAAAATTACGAATCCGAAAAAATGAAGACCATGTTTCTGGCGAACAATGTGTATGGGAAACATGGCGGCCCCTATCAGCCGGGCACCGCGATTGGACTGCTCTTCCATTTGTTGAGCGGCGGAGAGCACGAACTGCAAGGCTTTTACGGCCACGTGATGGGCGGAATGGGCTCGATCACGCAGGCGCTGGCGGCGTCTGCAAAGCATTTGGGCGCGGAAATTCGCACCAGCGCAGCGGTGGCGCGCATTGATGCACTGGATGGAAAGATAGGCGGCGTTACACTGGAGGACGGAACGGAGATTCGCGCCAAGGTGGTGCTTTCCAATGCGGACCCGAAGCGCACGTTTCTGCAATTGACGGATGCCAAGCAACTGCCGGCGGAATTTGTGGAGGCCGTGCGCGGGATCAAGATGGCGGGACCCTGTGCAAAGGTCAACATGGTGCTGAGCGAGGAGCCGCGATTTACGGGAACACCGGCCGGCGCGACGCCACAGGAACGGTCCCTGTTTACGCTGGTGCCATCGCTGGATTTCGCGGAGCGCTGTTACGACATCGCCAAGTTTGGGGAGATTCCGGAAGAGTTGTGGGTGGACTGCGTGGTGGCCTCCAATGCAGATGATTCGCTGGCGCCGCCGGGAAAACACATCATGACCTGCTTTGTGCAGTACGTGCCCTTCAAGCTGCGAGAAGGGAACTGGGACGAGAAGCGCGAACTCCTTGGAGATCGCGTGGTGCGCAAGATTGCGGAGTACGCGCCAAACGTGCCTCCCGCGATTGTGGCGCGCCAAGTGTTAACCCCACTGGATCTGGAGCGCACTTATGGGCTGACCGAAGGTAATATTTTTCACGGTGATCTGAACCTTGAACAGTTGTTCTTCATGCGTCCCGTGCCGGGCTGGTCGCAATACCGCATGCCGCTGCGCGGCTTGTATTTGTGCGGGGCCGGCGCGCACCCAGGCGGCGGCGTAACCGGAGCGCCGGGGCGGAACGCCGCGATGCAGGCAATCCGGGACAAGAAGCGCGGAAAGTGACGAGATTAGAATGCAGGAAGAGTAAGCTATGACGGTGAACGCCGGAGAAAATTCGGGGATGCAGAAGTCACTGCCGAGCGCGTATTACCGTTCGGATGAGATTTTTGCATTTGAGAAAGAAAAGATCTTCTGCCACGAGTGGTTTTGCGCGGCGAGGGAAGAGCAGGTTGCCGCGCCCGGCGACGTTCTGGTGCTGAATATAGCGGGCGAAAGCGTGATTGTTGCGCGCACCAAAACCGGGGAGATTAAAGCGCACTACAATGTCTGCCGGCACCGCGGCTCGCGGCTGCTTCCGGAGCCCGGCGACGAACTTCCCGAAGGCATCAAGCTGCTGGGCGGGGTGCTGGGCGCGAACGGGATTCGCTGTCCATATCATTTATGGACGTACGCGCTCGACGGGAAATTGTTGAACGCGCCGCACACGAAAGAGGGCCTAGGATTCTGCAAGGCGGAGTTTTCGCTTTATCCCGTTGGAGTGGCACTTTGGGACGGATTCATCTTTCTGAATTTGACGCCTGACAACGCGACAGGTTCGGAAAAAACGCTGCAGGCCGCGTTTGGAGAAGCCATGGAGCGCGTCAAGCGCTACCCGCTGGGCGAATTGCGGGCCGTGAAACGCATCTGCTACGAAGTGGAAGCTAACTGGAAGATCATTCTGGAAAATTACAACGAGTGTTATCACTGCGGCGCGGTTCATCCAGAATTGTGCGACGTGGTGCCGGCATTCCAGCAGCAAGGCGACGCGGCTCTCGAGTGGGAGCAGGGCATCCCTCATAAAGAGGGAGCGGTGACGTTCACCTGGACAGGCAAGACGAATCGCTCGCCATTCCCCGGGCTAGATGAAAATGAAAAAGTGCGACACAAGGGCGAACTGATTTATCCCAACTTGATGCTGAGCCTTGCTTGCGATCATGTGTCCGCTTTCACGTTGTGGCCAAAATCGCCGAATCACACTACGGTGGTCTGCGACTTTCTGTTTCATCCGGATGAGATAGAGAAATCGGATTTTGTTCCCAGCGACGCGATCGAGTTCTGGGATCTGGTGAACCGCCAGGATTGGGCGATCTGCAAGCGCGTACAACAGGGAACGCAGGCGAGGGTGCATGAATTTGGATATTACGCCCCGATGGAAGATATGAGCCTGGATATACGGCGGTATGTGCTGGAGCGGTTGAAATAAGAGTTGCTCGCCGGTTGATAATTTACCTTTACAGTTTGAAGGAGGGGAATGGGTTGGCTGCGGGACGGCCAGCCAGGCTCTGTCACGGGTAAAGCGCGGCCCGCCTCGGAAGGCAGGCCCTACGGGGCCAGGTTGACGTTCCCCGGTTGGTTGCGCCGTTTGCCGAAGTGGAAGAGAAGGAGGCCGAGGACAATTAAGAGGCCGGTGGATCCGAGAAGTTTGATCAGGTAGAGGAATTGATGGGGTTCCTCGGGTGGCGGGATTAAGGAAAGGAAAGTGGCGAAGCCGGCGGAGGCGAAACCAATCGAGCCGAAGATTCGCGAGGAGAACGGCGTCAACGAAGTAAGTGAAGCAAGGGACCAGAAGGAAGCAGGCGGTTCAGAAGCGGCATTTTCGGCACTCGGGAAACGCGAGCGGTCCTGCAGGCGAATCATGGAGGCGAAGAGAAACAGGAATGGGACCATGGTGATTACGACCGCGATGGAGACGAGGATATTATAGGCGCCTCCGACCGAGGCTCCAGCTTGACCAAGAAAAACGAACAGAATGCCGAAAAGTCCTTGGCCAAGAACCGAAACCCACGGAGTTTTGTAGCGAGGATGGAGCTTGCCGAACGCAGCGGGGAGATAGCCGTCGAGTCCGGCGACGAAAGGCAAGCGGGCGGCGGCGGCGAGGTACGCCCCTGCGGCTCCGATATTGCTGATGGCGATTAGAAACGCGCCGAGTTGCGTGATCCCGCCGATGTGCAGGCGTGAAGCGGTGTGGTCAATGGCCTGCGCGAGGCCGTCTAGATTGGATGATTCGGCGCTGGGAATGGCAAGCAGAACGCAGAACGTGCCCAGCATATAGCACACCGCGATGGTGATGCCCGCCAGCAGCAGGGCGCGGGGAATGTTGCGGCCCGCATCCTTGATCTCTTCGGCCATCAGCGAGGCCGATTCGCAGCCAATAAACGAAAAAATAATGATGGACCAGAACAGCATGTCCTGCACGTGCGCCGTGGGGAGAAAATTGCGCGGCGCAAAGGATGTGGCGGAGCCGAAATGCCTCCAGGCCACAAATCCCAGAACGATGATGATCAGCGCGGGAATCCACATCGCGATGGCGCCCAGATTGTGTGCCCACTTGGCCAGATTCAGGCCGAGGATATTCAGCAGCGTAAGGCCAAGGAGGATGAATACGGAAAAAGTCACAAAGTAGGCGGGCTTTTGCGAGTAGTGCTGCAGCGCGGGATGCAGAAACAAAATATTGCTGGCGGCGAAATAGAGGACCGCGGGGAAATAGGGAAGATTGCTGACCCAATACATCCAGGCGGATAAAAAGCCGGCGCGTTCACCGAAGGCTTTCTTGGTCCAGATGTAGAAGCCACCCTCGGCGGGGAATCGCGAGGAAAGATGGATGACCGACAGCGCGAGGGGAATATAGAGGAAGAGCCATGCGGCAAGCCAGATAACGAGCGAGGAAGGGCCGTGACCGGCGGCGGTGGCGATCCAACGCAGGCTGACGCCGGTGACCACGTAAAAAAGGAAAAGGTCGCGGAAACCCATAACGCGGGAGGGTGCCGCGGGAGATTCGGCGGGAGAGTTCGACAAGAAGCGAAGGCCTCCGGAGGGGGAACAGTAGCGGAAAAGCGGGGAAGAAGCAAAGAAGCCGGTCGTTGCCAGTAGGCAGTCCACAGCCACAAGCCGAAAGTCATAAGCCATGGGATTAGACATTGCTAATTAGAAAATGCGAAGGAGATTGTGCCGGAATGAAGCGGGGCTGCCGAGTTGAAAAGGAGGCGCAGACAATGAATGGCGCAGGAACGTGGGAGAAAGCGGTGCTGGACGTTCGAGTGCGAAACGAATTGAAGAAAAGAGAAGAGATGTTGAGGAAAACGAACGCATGCCGCGATTGGGACGTAGCGGTGGAAACCGGACGAGGGTCCGAAAACGCTGGAACGCTGCTTGCACGGGGATTGTGGACGATTGGGCATAGCCGGGACGGTGTGTGTGGCAACCAAAGGGAAAAATCGCAAGGAAAACGGACATGCGAGCGAGCCGGAGTCCCCGCGTCCCCAACCGGAACAACCGCTCGACGAAGGGATGAGCGACGAGATCGTCCGGGATTTCCTTGTGGAGAGCTCAGTTGAATCTCAGCCAGCAGGAAAACAGCCTGGTCGGAGCCGACCCCGCCGCCGTCGCCACCAATTTTGACCAGGCGCAGCTTGCCAATCAGGCCACGCTGAACGCCACCGCAAAGGTCTTGAGCCCGCCAACCCTTCTCGACTTCCTCAAATAGCACCCGCCGCGACTGAATTTTTAACAAAATCTGTTTTGCATTGCGCCTAGCACCAGGCAGCAAAAATCTGCATTTCTCTAATCGGTTATAGCGATGCGGAATCCTCGCCAATTCTCGCCTCCCATGAAAGTATTGGTGACCGTCAACCACCGTGACGTGATTTCGTGCATAAGTACTGGTAACTGGTGACAGTTGAACCGGTTCGACTGTCACTTCCGCCTCGCGGCCACGCCGAGATTCCGGGAAACTTCTTGACAAACTGGCATCGCTGCACTATAAGGCGTGCAACGTGATAACCGGTTAGATTCGCGCGGCTTGCGGGTGACCTTTCGGTGCGAAAGGGCGCGCCGCCAATTACCGGAGGCCTGAAGGCCTTGGATGGGGTTCGAATCTGAAGAGTTCACTCGGAGGATAACGATGCAAGCCACGAGACTTCGCAGCTTTGTGGGTGTATTGCTGTTTGCATTTGCAGTGCTACTAGGCGCCCGGGTATATGCCGGCGTCACCGCCAGCATTTCCGGAACCGTAACGGATGCCAGTGGCGCGGCCATCGCCGGAGCCACGGTCACGGCGACCAACGTGGATACTTCCGTCGCGGTTACGCAGACCACCAACGCGCAGGGCTATTACTCATTCCAGTCTCTGCCGCTCGGAAAATACAACATTCAAGTGCAGCAGGCCGGCTTTAAATCCTATAGACAACTCGGCGCAGTTTTGGAAGTGAACGCCGCGTTGGTAGTCGACGTCTCCTTGCAAGTCGGGCAGAAAACCGAGACGGTCGAAGTAGAAAGTTCGGCGCTCCACGTGGAGACGTCCAGCACGCAGATGGGTGAAGTCATCGAAGGCAAGGAGATGACCGACGTTCCCCTGTTGACCCGCAGCTACACCGATCTACTGGCTTTGCAGCCCGGTGTCGTCCAGACACCTTCCGGCATGACCGGCGCCTACGCGGGCAGTTTCATCTCCGCGGGGTTCGCTCTTCCTCAAATCTCCGGTGACCAGAATTCTGGCGCCCAGTCGGTCAATGGCATGCGCGAAGCAGCCAACGGTTTCATCTTGAATGGGCTTCTTGCGCAGGAGTCCGGCTTTTCCGGCGCCGGCGCAATCCCCAACCTGGATTCCATCGCGGAATTCCGCATTCTCACCAACAACTTCGACGCGGAATACGGAAACTACAGCGGCGGCCAGATCAACGTGGTCACCAAATCAGGATCCAACAATTTTCATGGCAATCTATTTGAGTTTTTCCGTAACACGGATCTGAACACCGCGAACTTCTTCAACGCAGGACAGCGCGGCGCCTACCACCAGAACCAGTTCGGCGGCACTATTGGCGGCCCCATCATCAAGGACAAGCTCTTCTTCTTCGCTGACTATCAGGGGAATCGCAAAGTGGTTGGAGAAACCCAGGTGATTTCCGGTGCTCCGAGCGAAGATGTGCTTGGAGGTGATTTCAGCAGCATCGCCGCAGCCGGCGGATTTGCAAGATCCGCGGTAGTCCCCACTTTCAACAACGGGCAGGCAATTCCCGTTCCGACCACCGTAAATGGCGATGCTTGGGCGACGCAAGTCGCCGGTATCACGGGGAATCCAGTCACTAACGGTCTTCCTTATTACTACCGGGCGACGGACTATACGCCCTCGTCCGTTGCTGCCGGAACTCCGATGCAATATGGTTCCGCGTGTACCACGGCTGCGGAATGCGTGTTCCCCACGCTTACTCTGAACCCGGCAAATTTCAATTCAATCTCCTCGAAACTTTTGCCTTTCATCCTGCCGGCGAACAACGCTAATGGAACCTTTTCGACTAGCGCTCAGAAGCTCGACCTCAACGACAATAAGTTCAGTGTCCGGGGCGATTACAACTCCCCATATGGCCTGCTAAGCGCGTACTACTATTTCGATAAATTCGATCGCGTGGATCCCTATTGGGCCTCCAACGCACCGCTGTACCCGGGCTTTAGCGTGGACAGCAACGGGCATACCCAGACAATCGATTTGGGCAGCACGAAGACTTTTTCTTCCGCCTCCGTGAACGAGTTCCGCCTCGGCTATTTCCGCTTGGATGCAAAGTTCAATCAGCCGCTCGGCGGCACCGGAACCACACTTGCAAGTCTCGGATTTGCGGCGGGTGGCTCCCCTGGTGCGCCGGGCATTACGGTTGGCGCGCCCACCGTCGAAGGCATTCCCGAAATCGACTTCAATAACTGGGTGATCGGCGTTCCTAGCCGTCCAAACCGGATCACCGAAAATATTTACCAGGCTCTCGACAATTACAGCGTGGTCCATGGGAAGCACACTTTAAAGTTCGGCGGCCAATACCATTTCAATCAGCTCGAAGAGAATCTGTTTAACGTTGCCAACGGTAACTTCTTCTTCGGAAGCAATTTCAGCGGCCAGCCAAGTGAGACCGGAAGCGACCTCGTCGACTTCCTCCTCGGTGCTCCCAGCCAATACGTCCAAGGCCAGTCTTATCCTTCCTACGGTCGCAATTTCTACTTTGGCCTGTTCGGACAGGACAGCTGGCGCATCAAGTCGAACCTCACCTTCAACTTCGGCTTGCGCTATGACGTCAGTGCTCCCTGGCATGAAAAGTACAACGAAATCCAGACCCTGATTCCCGGCGAGCAATCTCTCGTGTTCCCGGGCTCTCCCCTCGGCTGGGTGTTCCCCGGCGATCCGGGAGTTCCGCGCGGTCTGGCACCCACTCGCTGGAACAATTTTGCGCCTCGCCTCGGCCTCGCTTATTCCTTCGGCGATCACGATGGCGCCTTGGGCAAGGTTCTTGGAAAGCCTGGCACAACCAGCATCCGCGCCGGCTGGGGCATGTTCTATACCTCGTTCGAAGGTGCTACCGACTTTAACGAAATCGGTGACGCGCCTTTCGGAAATTACAGCGGACAGAACCAGCCCGGCTTTGCCAGTCCGTTTATCCAACGCGCTTCCGGCAGCCTCGTCCAGAATCCTTTCCCGGTAGCGCCGCCGCCGAAAAATTTCTCGATCGGAAATCCCGGAACCGGCTACCCATATGACAATCTGGTGGATTTTTTCTCCGCTTTCGGCACCATCGGCAGTTCTCCAGCATTCAACAACAACAACAAGCTGCCCTACGCGGAAAATTATGAATTCTCGATCCAGCGTCAGTTCACTACGTCGGACCTCTTGACGGTGAGCTACGTCGGCACACAGGGACACCGCCTGCTGTCCTCGATCTCTGCCAATCCCGGCATTCCCTCGCTTTGCTTAAGCCTGAACAACCCCAGCGCTGTCATGCTAAACACACCTACCTGCGGGCCGGGCGGCGAAAACAACGTCTATGTGCTGCCGGATGGTACCCAGGTCGCCGGGACGCGCGGTCCCTTCAGCACCCCCTATCGCAACAATCCCGTTTTCATCGGCGGCACTGCCATCGTGCCTTTCGGCAACGATTCCTATTTCGCCACTATCGGCAATTCCGTTTACAACTCGTTGCAGGTCAACTGGCGCCACACCGCAAAGGACCTCCAGGTCCTGCTCGGCTACACCTTCAGCAAATCCCTGGATGATTCCTCGGGATACGGCGAGCAGATCAATCCCTACAATCCAAGGCTCAGCCGCGGACTCTCCGCATTCGATAGCACCAATAATTTCGTCGTCAGCTACAACTACCGCTTGCCGTTCGACAAGATCGACAAGGCCAAACTGCTCACGCACGGTTGGGAAATCAGCGGCATCACCACCTTCTCGACTGGCCTCCCAATTACCGTCGTGGAAACGGACGATCACGCTTTGACCGGAACCGGTTTTGGCGGCCCCATCGTGCTTCCGGTGGATACCCCCGACTACAACGGCCAATCCCTGGGAATCACCAATCCTCGGAACAACCCGAATCACTTCTTCTTCAATATTTCCGACTTCAGCCAGAGCGCCATCGGCTTGGAAGGAACCGCCAACCGCCGGTTCTTTCATGGTCCCGGCCTCAACAATTGGAACATGGCGATCAAGAAGATCACCCCGATCCACGAAGCAATGTCGCTCGAATTCCGGGCGGAACTCTTCAACATGTGGAATCACGCACAGTTCATCAATCCCAGCGGGTTGGTCCCAGGTCCGTTGGGCACGCCCGATTCTCCGCTCACCAACTTCGGCGAAGTCACTGCCGCTCGCGATCCGCGACTGGCGCAGCTTGGCTTGAAACTGAATTTTTAGGCGAACGGCAAGTTTGTACCCCCAATAACCCCGAGCGGGGGGGCATTGATGAAACGCTCCCCCGCAACTTACAAAGAGTGACGGCAGATTTCCCGAACCGCCCTTCACTAAGCGAAAGAGACTCGGAAATGTCGGCCCACGGCGTACTAGCGGCAACACTGGTCGAACCCGGAAAATACGAATTGCGGGAATACGCGTTGCCGGAACCCACGCCGGGTTGCGTTCTTGTTAAAATGGAAATGTCCGGAATTTGCGGCACGGACAAGCACACCTTCCAAGGTTACGTCACGCAATATGGCGACCGCAAACTGGAATTCCCGATTATCCAGGGCCATGAAAATGTCGGTACGGTTGCCGCGATTGGCGGCGATGGCCGTTACGCCGATTTTGAAGGCGTGCCGCTTCAGGTTGGCGACCGGGTGGTGGTTGGCGCAAATGTTTCCTGCGGCGAGTGCTACTACTGCCGCCACGATTTTCCGTACTATTGCTGCGAGAAGACCACCGATTACGGCAACAATCTGAGCGCTAAAAATCCGCCGCATTTGTTTGGCGGATGGTCGCAATACATTTATATTGTCCCCGGCAGCTTTCTGGTGAAGGTGCCGGACGATCTGCCCTCGGAAGTGGCGGTGCTCACGGAAATTTTCGCGGTATCCGTAGGTCTCGATCGCGCCAAGCAGATGTCCGCGTTTCCGAATGAGTCGTTCCGGTTTGACGACACGGTGGTCGTCCTCGGCATTGGCCCGCTGGGCATGTGTTTCTTGATGAAGGCCCGCATGCTGGGCGCCGGCACGATCATCGCCGTGGACTTATCGGACTACCGCCTGAATTTCGCGAAGCGGTTGGGCGCGGATCACGTCGTCAACGCCGGCAAAATGCCCCAGGCCGATCGACTGAAATTTGTGAAGGATTTAACGCACGGCCGCGGGGCAGACATGGTGATTGAATGTGCGGGCGTGCCGCAAGCCGTTCCGGAAGGCCTGGAAATGTTGCGCGTCAGCGGCCTGTTGGTGGAGGCAGGAAACTTTTCCGATCTCGGTGAAATTTCGCTTAGCCCGCACCGCCATCTCTGCGCCAAAAACGCCCGGATCCTGGCGGTTGGCGGCGAAGAACCCGCGGCATACGGGCCAAGCATGCGGCAGATGGTGCGTTACATGAAGCATTATCCGTTGCGGGAGTTTGTCACACACCGTTATTCGCTGCGCGATGTTCACACCGCAATGCAGAAGGCCATCGAGCCGGAATCCATGAAAGTGGTTTTCGAGCCGTGGAAATGAAAAAATTTACTGGGCATTCGCAATTCTAATCAAGGACGGAGAGAAAGAGATGAGCGGACTGAAAGAACGGTTTTTGTTTGCATGTGCGCCGGACAGTTGGGGCGTGCTCGATTATCCCGGCCCGTCGTGGGAGCAGTCCTACGAAAAAATGCTCGATGAAATGGTGGAAGCGGGCTACACGGGCACGGAGCTTGGTCCTTATGGGTTCTTTCCCACCGATCCCGCCGTCCTCAAGCCGCAACTCGAAAAAAGAAAACTGAAATTGCTCGGCTCCTTCGTCCCGGTGAAGATGACCGATCCCGCCGCGGGCAAAGCCGTGATCGAGCGTATTCGCAAAGTCGGCGATCTGCTGGCCACTCTGAAAGCACCCTTCCTGGTGATGGCCGACGATCAATCAACGGAACGCAACGCATTCTCAGGCCGGGTCTACGACAAAGACTGCCCCACGCTGACCGCCGCGCAATGGAAGCACATCGGCAATATCGTTGCCGACGCGGAAAAAGTCGCCCAGGAGTTCGGCCTCGACCTCGTCTTTCACCCGCACGTTGCCACCTACGTCGAAACGCCCGAAGAGTGCGAGCGCTTTTACGACGCGACTTCTCACACCAAGATTGGTCTCTGCCTCGACACTGGCCATTGCGTCTATGGCCATGGCGATTCCGTGAAGGAAGCCGAGAAGTATAAAGACAAGCTCCGCTTCGTCCACATCAAAGACTGCAACAACGCGGTGCTCGCAGAAGCTCGCAAGAAGCACTGGACCTTCGAAGAAGCCATCGAACACAAAGTGTTCACCGTGATTGGCAAGGGCAACATCGATTTTCCCGCGTTTTTCTGCACGCTGATCAAGAACGGCTACTCCGGCTGGTCCGTAATCGAACAGGACGTCAAATTCGGCGCCACGGAAATCCCGCCGAAAGATAGCGTCGCCGCCAGCTTGCGTTATTTGGAAGGCGTGATGAAACAGTTGAGCTCTGCCGCCAAGGCCTGAGCGCGCGCGACAGAGTAAACCCATGGAGAGAAACGAATGAAAAAAATAGGAATTGGCGTTCTGGGCGTCGGCGAAATGGGCAAGCGCCACGCGGAAAATCTACGCCGCCTGGTTCTGGGTGCGGATCTTATCGCTGTAGCAGACGTCGCCGCGGACCGGGCCAAGCAGGTCGCCGAGGAACTAGAAATCGCGAAATCGTTCGGCAGTCTGGAAGCCATGCTGGAATGCAAAGAGATTCGCGCGGTCCTGATTGCCACGCCGGATAAATTTCACGCCCAGTGCGTCATCCAGGCCGCCAAAGCCGGCAAGGATATCTTGTGCGAGAAGCCGATTGCGCTATCGCTCCCCGATGCCTATGCCGCGCTCGATGCCGTGGCGAAAGCCGGCGTTCGCCTCCAGGTTGGCTTCATGCGCCGCTACGACCCGGCTTACGCCGCCGCGATGAAGCGCATCGAAGCTGGCGAGATTGGCACCCCCCTGATTTTCAAGTCCGTCGGCCGCGACAAAGATCAGCCCCCGATGGCCGCCTATCAGTCCGGGGTGAACGGCATGATTCTCTATAACAATACCATTCACGATTTCGATCTGGCCCGCTGGATGATGCGGGATGAAGTTGCCGAAGTGCATTCCTACACCACCGTCTCGATCCGGCCGGAAGTCGCGCAGTACGGCGATGTAGTGGCGAGTTCCGTTAACCTGCGCTACCTCAACGGCGGAATCGGCAACATCGAATCCTACGTGCAGGCGGTCTATGCCTACGACGTCCGCACCGAAGTTCTCGGTTCCAAGGGCGCAGTTTTTGTCGGCACCCTCCAGCAAGCGCCCGCGGTTTTTTTGAGCGCCAACGGCAGCGCGCAAACACTCGCCGATCATTTCCTGACTCGTTTTGCCGACGCGTATTTGGCCGAACTCCAGGACTTCGTGCAAGCCGTGCTGCAAGACAAGACCGTGCGTGTCACCGGCGACGACGGTTTGAAAGCTCTGGCCTACGCCGTCGCCGCGGAGAATTCGCACAAGCAGGGCAAGCCGGTGAAGGTTACGCTGGAACGTTCGGCCGCAACCTGATACGAAGTTCGAAATGCTTGTGCCGCACGGCCGCTCGACTCCGTGCCGCCGGGCCTTCGGTTCTAGGGAGGAATCTATGACCCAGGCAACCGCTGCCGGATTCAAAAGTCCGCTGCATAAAATGACCCAGACGACGCCGACTTGCCTCTGGAACGATTCGGCCTCTGTCCAGGAATTAACCTATTCCATCGAACACGGCGCCGTCGGCGCAACCTGCAATCCCGTAATTGTCCTCGGAGTCCTGAAAAAAGAAATTGCCGGCTGGAAAAGCCGCATCGAATCTCTGCTGAAAGAATTTCCTTCTGCCACCGAAGACGAAATCGCCTGGAAAATCGTCCGCGAGATGTCCATCCGCGCAGCAGCCCCCCTGCTTCCGGTTTATGAAGCGCAGCGCGGAAAAAATGGACGACTCTCGATCCAGACAGACCCGCGCCTCTACCGGGATTCGAAGGCCATCGTGGGGCAGGCGGAAGAGTTCAATAAACTCGCGGCCAACATGATCGTCAAAATCCCCGTAACCTCCGCGGGCATCCCCGCGATTGAAGAGGCCACCTATCGCGGCATCAGCATCAATGCAACCGTCTGCTTCACGTTGCCGCAGTGTGTCGCCGTTGCGGAGGCCGTCGAACGCGGCCTGAAGCGCCGCGAAAATGAAGGCAAAGACGTCGCCGCCATGGGTCCCGTCTGCACCATCATGGTCGGCCGCCTGGACGATTGGCTGAAAGTTCTGGTGGAAAAAGACAATATAGCCATCGATCCGGGTTATCTTGAGTGGGCCGGTGTCGCCGTCTTCAAGAAAACATACAAACTGTTTCGCGATCATGGCTATCGCATCCGCCTGCTCTCTGCCGCATTTCGCAATCACATGCATTGGAGCGAACTGATCGGCGGCGAAGTGGTGATTTCGCCGCCGTACTCGTGGCAGGTGCGCTTCAACCAGAGCGATGTCGAAGTGGTCTCAAGGATCGACAAGCCTGTCGAGCCTCACATGGTGGAAGAGATGATCGCGAAGTTCCCCGATTTTCGCCGTGCGTACACAGAAAACGGCTTGGCAATTCCAGAGTTCGACGCATTTGGGCCCACTCGCCGCACACTCCGGCAATTCATCACCGCGTGCCACGATCTCGACGCGCTTGTGCGCGATGGCATGCTGCCGAATCCAGATGCAGCCTGAGCGATTAGTCGGCGGAATGCGGGCACTCAAAAGGTGTCTGCGCCGCGCGCAGGAAATCAGTGCCGTTGTTTTTTGAACGAGCAGACCTTTCGATTGGAGGAACTCTCCCGTGGGTAAACTGGCAATCACCGGCGGCAAATCGCTTCGCAAGAAATCATTCACGCAGTGGCCGATCGCGACAAAGACGGAAGCGGCGGCGCTGAAAAACGCCCTGGAGAGCACCCGGTGGGGCGGCCAGCCGTTCCCCGGAACGCATGCGGCCGCCTTCGCCGAAAAGTTCGCGGCGCTCCATACCGCGAAATATGGTCAGTGCGTCAACACCGGCACCGTTGCGATCCAGGCCGCGCTAAAAGCCATTGGCATCAAGCCCGGCGACGAAGTGATTGTTCCCGCGTATACCTGGGAAGGCACGGTTGGACCGGTTTTGCTGATCAACGCGGTCCCCGTTTTCGTGGATGTGGACCCAGACACCTATTGCCTGGACGCGGAACTCATCGAGAAGGCCATCACCCCCCAAACTAAAGCCATTCTGCCCGTGCATCTCGGCATGCGCTTTGCGGACATGGATGAAATCCTCCGCATTGCCGCGAAACACAAATTGAAAGTAGTGGAAGATTGCGCGCACGCACACGGCGGAAAATGGCGTGGCAAAGGCGCCGGCTCCATGGGAGACATGGGCGCGTTCAGTTTTCAGACCAGTAAGCTCATCACCTCGGGCGAAGGCGGACTCGTCATCACCAACAACCTCGAATACATGGAACTGGTCCAGAGCTACATCAACGCCGGCCGCGCAAGCATGACCGATAAATACAAAAAGCGCATCATCGGGTTCAATTACAGGCTGGGAGAGTTCCAGGCCGCGGTTTTGGGCGCGCAGCTGAAACGCTTGCCCAAAGAGAGCGCCATTCGCCACAAAAACATGAAGCGCCTGGAAGCAAAGCTGCAAAAAACTACCGGCATCGGTTTGCTCAAGCCGGATCCGCGCATCACCAGCCTCGCGCCCTATGGCTATGTGATGAAGTATTTTGCGGAAAAAGTGAAGGACATTCCTCGCGCCGCATTCGTTGCCGCGATGCAACTCGAAGGCGTACACTGCGACGGACTGTTTTACGAGCCCGTGTACAAAAGCTCGTTGTTCCCCGTGGACCCGACCGATTTCCCGGCTCTCAGCTGGGGCCGTGAAAAGCCGCTGGATCTGCGCAGCATGTACTCCTGCCCTGAATCCGAAAAGGCCGCTTATCAGGAATCGGTCTGGTTTCCGCACCAGCATTTTCTTGGCCCATCTAAGGATGTGGACGATATCGCCGACGCGGTTCACAAAGTCCTCGAGAATATCGAGGAGCTCCGCGGCCTGGATCACAAAGCGATTCGCAATCAGAGGCTCGGCCGCGCGGACCGCGAAAGCTGAACCGCTGCGGATATGAAACCTTTCAGAAAACTTGGCTTCGCGGTTGTGGGACTGGGCGCGATCGCGCAGGGTTCCGTCTTGCCGGCGTTTCGTCATGCTAGCCGTGCAAAGCTCGTGGCGCTGGTCAGTCGCGATAAACGCAAAGCCGGAAAATTGGCGCGAAAGTTCAAGGCCACCGCCTTTTTTGGAGCCGAAGACTTTGCCGCCTGTCTGTCCCACCCGGAAGTGGACGCCGTCTACCTGGCCACCCCCCAAAGCGAGCACCTCGCCGCCACGATTGCCGCAGCCCGAGCAGGGAAGCATGTGCTCTGCGAAAAACCTCTCGCCCTGAATTCCGCGCAATCGGCGGAAATGGTGAAAGTGTGCGCGGAGTGCGGCGTTCAGTTGATGACCGCCTATCGCAAATATTACGAGCCGTCCGCGCTCTTCCTGAAAAAACTGATCCAAAGCGGCAAGTTGGGCAAGCTTGACATGATCCACACCGCCTTCAGCGAATTGCATGTCCCCGGCCGCTCGCTGCCGTGGCTACTGGACGCCAGCGTATCGGGCGGCGGCCCGCTCATGGATTTAGGAATCTATTGCGTCAACACTTGCCGCTGGCTAGCAAATGAAGATCCAGTCCAAGTCGCCGCGCACTCGTGGCGGAAAGACACTGCACGGTTCCGCGATGTCGAAGAAGGACTCTCTTTCCGCTTCCAGTTCGCCAGCGGTTTGGTGGTTCAGGGCAGCACCACGTATAGTTCCGTAATGTCTTCGTTCGTATTCGTCCAGGGCACCAAAGGATGGGTTTGCCTCACGCCCGCATTTCCGTTCGACGAAGAACGCCGCTTGTCCGGCAAGATCAAAGGCAAATCGTTCGAACGAAAATTCAGGCTGGTGGATGAATTCGCGCCGGAACTCGATGCGTTCGCCGGGGCCATCCACTCCGGCAAGCCAGTGGAACCAGATGGACGCCAGGGCCATCGCGACATGCTTATCCTGGAAGCGATCTACGAGTCGGCAAGGAAAGCGCAAGGGGTCGACATAAAATACTGAATCCTCCAATTAGGTGCGTCAGATAGAGTTTTGAATGAATTCTTTGAAAACAAGCCGCCGCAAGCGATCAGGCAAGGCCGCCAGCATCTACGATGTGGCGCGCGAGTCTGGCGTCTCTGTGTTCACCGTCTCCGCGGTTGTGAATAACAAGGCGCACGTTGGCAAATCCCTGCGCGAAAAAGTGGAAGCGGCGATCCGCAAACTCAACTATCGCCCGAATCTGATTGCCCGCAGCCTGGCGAAGCAGAAAACGCACACCATCGGTATGATTGTGCCGGATATTGGCAATCCGTTTTTTCCGATTGTAGTGCGCGGCGCGGAAGACGCAGCTCAGAAGCACGGTTACAACTTGCTGCTCTGCAACAGCGACGACTCCCTGGACAAAGAAGAGAAAGCCGTCGAGTTACTACTTTCCAAGCGCGTGGATGGAATTCTTCTCACCAAAGCTGCAGACGATTTTCGGCCTTCTCTGCAGCAGATGATCAAGGAAGTGAACATTCCTTTCGTTCTCGTGATGCGTACCTATCCGAAGCTGACAAAAGATGCCGTCATCACCGACGACTACCATGGCGCGTACGAGGCCGTTTCGCATCTTGCGCGCGCCGGACGCAAGCGCATCGGCCTGATCAGCGGTCCGCTGAAAGTCAGCAATGCAAAAGAACGCTGGGCGGGATTTCAGGACGCGCTGAAAGCCGAAGGCCTTCCGTTTGAGCAAGACTTAGTGATTGAGGGCGATTACCGCCTGGAGTCCGGTTATCGCGCGGGCCATTCCATGTTTTCTCGGCGCCCCGACGGCATTTATGTCGCAAACCATTTGATGACCGTTGGTCTGCTGAAAGCCGCCGACGAAATGGGTTTGCGCTGCCCAGAAGATTTTGGGCTGGTAAGTTTTGACGACTACCCGTGGCTCGGGATTTTCCGTCCGCGCCTTACGACCGTGGAATTACCGAAACACCAGTTGGGCAGCGAAGCCGCCGAACTCCTCATCCGGCGCATCACCGGAGACACCAGCAAGCCGCTGCTGATCAAATTACAGCCGGAACTAAGAATCCGCGAGTCCTGCGGCTTCGCCCTCCATGTCTCCAACACCCCCGACCAATAAATGGAGTGGCCGGTCTTTAGACCGGTCACTCCGAAGTCAGGCGCTCCTCACCCACCTCAAGTCTCGCTAAAATCAAAAAGCTTCGGCCGCAACGTAAACCCCTTCGTCTTGTAAGCGGCATAAATAATCCCCACCACCAGCCAGATAATCCCCGCCCATTTCGTCCAGGTCTGCAAACTAAACAGCAGCGCGAAGCAAAAAACAAACCCGAATCCAGGCACAATCGCATCCAGAAAGAAATTTCGTTTTCCCCGCGCCTCCGGACCGAACCAGAAATGCAGCATCGAGACCAGATTCACACCCATAAACGCGATCAGCGCGCCAAACGTCACCACCTCCGCCGCAAGCTCCCACGGAATCGTCAGCACGCCGATGTACGCCAGTACTCCCACAATCCATACGTTGTAAATCGGATTGCCTTTTTTCGGACTGATATATCCGAAGATTTTCTTGGGCAACACATCGTCGCGCCCCATGCTGTATAGCAAACGCGCCGCGCCCACGTGTCCCGCCAGTCCGCATGCGATACTCGAAACCAGCAGCATGATGCCGTACGCCGTGAACAGCCACGGCCCACTGGCGACACGCGCTACGTCCATGAACGCAGTTTCCGGATTTGCCAGCGTTGTGTAGTCCGGCCACACCCGCTGTGCCATATACACCTGAAAACCGCTGAACAATCCGGTAAAAACAACCACCAGCACCGATGCGAGCAGGACGTTTCGTCGCGGATTCTTCACTTCTTCGGCGAGAATTGATACGCCGTCAAACCCTACGAACACTAGCGCGGCCAGCGAAGTGCCTGCGGCCACGGCCCGCAATTGAAAAGTGTGCGGGTCATAGATCGGCTGCATCGAAACAAGACCTGCAATATGGTGATGCAGCACGATGTAGCGAAACGCCTCCACCAGAAAGACGCCCGTCACCAGCACCATGAACGCCAGCAGCACCTCATTGGTGCGCGCCGTAAATTTAATTCCCTGAACCGTCATGTACGTGATCAGGCCGACAGCTATTGCCGCCAGAATCGCAAAGGGAATCTTCGGCGCCATCCGCTGAATGGCCAGCACCGCATAGAGTGCGTTCTGAATCGGCTGAAACAGATATTCCAGGAACATCGCCCAGCCCACCACGAAGCCCACGTGCGGATTCATCCCTTTGCTGATGTACGTGTAGACCGATCCGCTCGAGGGATACACTGTCGCCATGCGGCCGAAACTGATCGCGGTAACGGACATCGCCACCATTGCCAGCAGCATGGTCGCCGCCGCGTGGCCGTGCGAAAGCACCTGCGCCTCGCCGAAAAGTGGTACCGCGGCGATCGGCGAAGTCAGAATGATTCCGTAATAAATCAGGTCCCACAGGCCGAGCACCCGCTTCAGATGTGGCGGCGTGGATCCGCTCGCCGGAGGTGCCCCCGTCGTTGTTTCCACGCTGCCTCTTTCTTGGTGAAGCAAATCCGGCGTCTTCGTAATTCTCGGGACTCTCAAAAATTATTTCTTACAGGAAATCGCGCTCTTTCTGTCGGGCTTTTTCGTATTTTTCTCGCGCCGCGCCCACCGATTCGCGTTCGGAGACTTCGGCGATCGGAACATCCCACCACGATTCGTATCCGGGCACTCGCTCTTCATACGAAGTTTCCACCACGATCACAGAAGTGCGCTCCTGCTTGCGTGCGGCGCTCAACGCATTCCGAAATTCGTCATGCGTCTTCGCGCGCATCGTGCAAGCGCCCAGACTCGCCGCGTTTGCCGCAAAGTCCACGGGCAACAGTTCGCCATCGTATTTGTCGCCACGCCGAAACCGGTAATTCGTCCCCATGCCATCGTTACCGGAGCCGCGGCTGAGTCCGCCAATGCTCGAAAAACCATGATTATCCAGCAGGATAATGTTCAGCTTGCAGCCTTCCTGCAATGACGTAACAATTTCCTGCGCCATCATCAAATACGAACCATCGCCAACCATCACGTAGACCTCGCGCTCCGGATTCGCCATTTTTGCGCCAAGCCCGCCAGCGATCTCGTAACCCATGCAAGAGTAGCCGTACTCCATGTGATACCCGCCCGGCTGTTTCGTGCGCCAAAGTTTGTGTAAATCTCCCGGCAAACTTCCGGCCGCGTTCACCAGAATTGCGGAGGGCTCGACGGATGAGTTCAGCACGCCAACGACTTCACCCTGAGAGAGCGGCGGATCCCTGCGCACTGCGTAAATCCGGTCGACCTCTTTTTCCCACTCCACCTGAGACTGCGCGATTCGCGACGCGTAAGCCGAATCCACGCGGTAGCCCGCAACCGCGGGTTGCAACTCCTCCAGTGTCACGCGTGCATCGCCCGTCAGCGGCAGCGCAAAATGTTTAGCCGCGTCAAATTCAGCGACGTTGATATTGATGAAACGCACCCCGGGATTCTGAAACGCGGTCTTCGATGCGCTGGTGAAATCGGAATAGCGTGTGCCGATACCAATCACCAGGTCCGCCTCGCGCGCGAGAATGTTCGCACCAGGTGTCCCTGTGACGCCCACGGCTCCAAGTTGTTGCGCGTGATCGAATGGCAGCGAACCCTTGCCAGCTTGCGTTTCACAAACTGGAATGCCCGTGGCCGCGGCGAAATTCCCAAGCGCACCGGAAGCCTCCGAATAAAGGACGCCGCCGCCCGCGACAATTAATGGCTGCTTTGCCTTCCGAATCCAATCCGCCGCTTGCTTCAAATTGTCGGCGTCGCAGCGAGTCCGTGGAATATTCCACACGCGCTTCCGGAAAAACTCCTCGGGAAAGTCATACGCCTCTGCCTGCACGTCCTGCGGCAGGGCCAGCGTCACCGCGCCCGTTTCCACGGGCGATGTCAGCACCCGCATCGCTTCTGGCAGGGAAGTCAGAATTTGCTCCGGACGCTGGATGCGATCCCAATACCGCGAAACGGGCTTGAAGCAATCGTTGACCGAAATATCCTGCGTCGAGGACGATTCCAGTTGCTGCAGCACTGGCGCCACATTTCTCCGCGCAAAAATATCCCCGGGCAGCAGTAGCACCGGAACGCGATTGATGGTCGCGGCTGCCGCGCCTGTGATCATGTTCGTCGCTCCCGGGCCAATGGAGGTTGTGCAGGCCAGCGTGCGCATCCGGAACGCCGTTTTGGCGAACGCCGCGGCCGTGTGCACCATAGCCTGCTCATTCCGGCACAAGTAGTAGCGGAGTCGTGAATCCTGTTCCAGCGCCTGCCCGATCCCGCAAACATTCCCGTGGCCAAAAATGCCGAAGCATCCTTCGATGAACCGGTGTTCCTTGCCATCCCGGCTGGAATATTGCGCCTGCAGAAAAGCTACGATGGCTTGCGCGAGGGTAAGTCGGCGGGTCATGGCGAGAAACTCCTTTGACTTGATCGGGCGATCCGGCGACCAGCATGGAACAAAACGGGGAAGGGAATCCAGTGGGAAATCGAACCGTCGTCTAAGCGCTTATCGAAATCTCCTCCGCGCTCGATTCTCGGACTCCCGTTGGCCATCTTTCCGTTTCGCTCCTCTTTTGGCAGAGAACTTCTCTAACGGACCATCGGCAATCGCGGATCAATCTCTTTCCAGGTGGATTTCAGCCAAACGTGGTTCGGGTCTTCGGTGACCGCCAGCGTGCGTGAAGTACCCGCGAGAAAATTCAGATAGTAAACATTGTAGCCAGGCCCGGCCACCACCGGGTGAAAGCCCGAACGCACCAGCACAGCGTCTCCGTCCGCCGCGCGAACAGTGACGTCGCGGCTAAGGTCCGGTGAATAGAGCCGCTGCAGCGCAAAACCTTCCTTCGGCCGGTCAATGCGATAGTAATAAATCTCGTCCAGATCCACTTCCGTCGGCGGATTGTGCACATCGTGCTTGTGCGGAGGTACGCTGGACCAGTTTCCCGCGGGCGTATAAACCTCAATCACTACCAGTTTGTCGGCGGCGAAATCCGGCCGAATGATATCCACAATTTGCCGCGACGCGTTTCCACCGCCCCGCAGGCTGGGAAAAACGTCCTCTGGCGTGATCAATCGCGGCTTTAGCTTTGCTTCGGAGGGCGCGCGGCACTCCGCAATCTCGCATGTCGTCGTCGCCTTAAAGGTGACGGCATGCCCGCTGGGCAGGTAAACACAATACGGCAGACCGTCAAAAACATTCTTGCGCTGCCCGATTGAGTGCGAACCTTCGCCCCAATCCGCGGAGCACTTCCCGCTCAAAATGACGAACGCAGCTTCCTCGCCGCGCGTTTCCGCCGTATAGGCCTCGCCGGGATTCAGTCTGCGCGCGGACATGCTCATCCATTCCCACTGGACGCTCTGCCGGGAAAAGCTCAGCAACTCGCCGGATTGTCCATTTGGTAGGACCCGCGAATGAACCACATCTGGAGCAACCGTCATATCGCACCCCAACTCGCCTGGGATGTCCCAGCGAGACCGCCAGCCTGAAGACCACGGTAATCGTCCGGCAATTTCCTGGCGGCTTGCCCTGAATCGGCTGGCCGCGACCTATTTTTCAGGAATGCCTTCGCAGCACCTGTCGCCTGCGTCTTCTCGCTAACCGCCTAGATTGTAACCCAAAAAACCGCGTTTTGGTAAGGACTTCCTGGCCCTTTAGGCTCCCCGGCATTGCTCCCCTAATCGTACGAAGTCGGCCACTCCGGATGCCGCCAGTGCCCGAACATATGCTGCACCTGCACCGGGGTTACTCGCGAAAGCGAGAGCGCCGGAAGGGCATCCTCGGCGAAGAACTCCACCGCGGTGGTTTCCATGCTGGTCTGCGCCGTACCCCCCACCAGTTCGCACACGAAAAACAGCTTGTAGGCGTGGAACGGATAGGGCGGATGGTCATGGAGTTCGCGATCGTAGACTGCGGCAAGCTTTGTGACCTTGGTTTCGTAGCCGGATTCTTCGCGAACCTCGCGAACTGCCGCCACGCTCGGCGCATCGCCGATATCGGCCCAGCCGCCTGGCAAAGTCCAGGCGCCGTCCGACCGTTCCTGCACCAGCAGAACGCGATTCTCCCGAAAAACAGCCGCACGCACATCCACTTTCGGGGTAGCGTAGCCAAAGTTGCGTTTGAAAAGTTCCACCAGCGCTTCCGGTGTGGTCGCGGCCGAACCCGCCGCCAGAATTTCGGCTGCGATTTGCCGAACCTGGTTGAAGCGTTCCACGTCGAAGGGATCCTTCGAAAAAGTCAGGCCATTTTGCGCGATGGCCTGCAGGCGTTGCGCCCATTGCAGCAATTCCGGCTGTTTCATCGGCTCTAGTCTAGCAGCGCCGGGACTGCCCGGCGCGTGGAACTCATCGCCCGGTTCAAGGACGCCACTTCGTCGGCGCTCAACCGGCGGTGCGCGCCCTTGCCTAAATCGCCCAGTTGCAGCGGCCCGATCGCCACGCGAATCAGCCGCAGCACATCCACTCCTTGCCCATCCAGCATCCGGCGAATCTGCCGGTTTTTTCCTTCATCCAGCAAAACCTCTATCCAGGAGTTTTTTTCGCCACTCCGCAAAATACTAGCTCGCTTGCAACGCAGCAGTTCGCCGCCATCACGCTTCACACCACCTTCCAGCGCTTCCAGTAATTCCTGGGAAGCTACAGCCGCGATCTGCACATGGTAGGTCTTGTCCAGATGTGATTCGGGGTCCGTAACCCACGCGCTCCACTCCGAATCATTCGTGAAAAGCAGCAACCCTTCGCTGGCCTTGTCGAGCCGTCCGACGGGCGCAAGCCAGTTCGAGTCCGCCGGCAGAATCGAATAAACTGTGTCCCGGCCTCTTTCGTCGGCCGCGGAAGTCACCAACCCCCGCGGCTTGTTCATCATCAAATAAATTTTCTCCGCCGCCTGCACTCCCCGGCCTTGCACATCTATGCGATCCACTCCCATCCGGACAGGAGTCTCCGGGTTCCGCGGCGTCGCGCCATTCAGCCGCACCTTTCCATCGCGAATCAAATCGGCCGCCTGCTGCCGGGAGCAATAGCCAAGTTTCGAAAGCGCCCGCGCCAATCCGATTTTGCGTCGGCCGGAACTGTTCCCCTGTGATTTGTATGTGTGTGGGCGTTTCACGGCAGGAATGCAGTCGTGTCGCTAACTCTTCTTATCCATGGGGGCAGCCGCTTCCGGATGCTTCACTTCGCCGTATCGCGCCGCAAGCCAGTCGCGAACTTCCTTCGGATCATACTTGAACGGCCCGTTCCCGCCCTTATAAGCGATGCGCCCCTGCTCATCCACGATGTAGAGCCGCTCCGGCCACGCAGCATACGCATCGTTCGCGGCATTGTTCATCTGATCGATTCCAAAAGGAACGGTAAATTTAAAGCGCTGCGTAAAATCGTTGGCAATCGCCACCCGCTGCGCCAGCGTCTTTGGCTGTGCGTAGCAGACGTTATCCTTGTCCTTCTCATTCGATTTCATCTGCCATTCATCCGTGGGGTGCGCCTCGCGCACATAGATCGTCAGAAAATCGGCGTGACCTTTATAGTCTTCAAAAATCTGCTGAATGTCGCCAACCTGGCGACGAAAGGGTGGTCAGGTAAAGCTCCCGAAGACCAGTACCAGCGGCTTCCCTCCGATGCGTTCCTGTATTTGAAACCGGGTCTCGCCATCCAGCGCCACCAGCGTGGCATCCGGTGCCTCGCCGCCAACCTTCAGGTTCCCGCGATGCATGTGCGGCAGTGCATAACGGACCATCCCAATCGCATCTTTCGGGCTGCCCGCCATATAGCTCAGCCCTGCGATCACCGCAATCAGCAGCGCCACAGCGCCAATCAAACCCCACTTAAGCACAGGATTCATCCTCAGTCCCCGGAATTAATGCGCGGCGCGCAGTTCATCGCGCAGCGCGCTGTAACGTGCCAACGATTTTTCAATGATGTTCAGCGCGGCATAAGCCGGCCGGATGTCTTCCACCTGCACCTGCTTGCCTTCCAGTTGCTTGTAGTCCTGAAAAAAACGTTTCAGCACCAGCAAGCGGTGTGGCGGCAGGTCGCGTGCCTCCAGATAATCGCTGAACTCGGGATCGTTGGTAGCCACAGCGATGATCTTGTCGTCGCTCGCGCCGGAATCGATCATCGTCATTACGCCAATCGCACGCGCTTTGATCAATGCCAGCGGCTGCACCGCTTCCTGGCAAAGCACCAGCACATCCAGAGGGTCATTGTCTTCCGCATAAGTCTGCGGAATAAATCCGTAATTCGCGGGGTAAAAAACTGCAGAGTGGATGATCCGATCCACCTTCAAAAGCCCCGTGGCCTTATCCAGTTCATACTTCACATTCGATCCCAGGGGAATCTCAATCACTGCTTGAAAATCGCGGGGCAAATCTTTACCAGGGGAAACATCATGCCAAGCATGCATCACGCGGGGGCACCTCTCTCCTTGTACTGCCTTCCATTATCGCCTGAGTGGTGCATCCAACGTAAGAGTGAAGCTAAGGCGTTTTCTTCGTCCAGGCGCCGATGATCGCCCCCATCAGCACCATGCCCGCCAGCGGATAAAACTGATTGATCGCGTAAAGTTCCTTCGGCCGCATCTCGTACATATACGTTGTGAAAGTGATCGGGCCGACAAACCCAATCCACAACAGCACTCCCACCGACGCGCCGCGTCCGATCGTATTCGCATTGCGCCAGATGCAGATCTGCGCCAGCGAATAGGCGATCAGCAGATTCAGCACAAACGTAATCACGTAGGGAAGCACCGGGTTCATGGATTTGGCCTGCTCCATGGAAATGTTTTCCAGCGCCATCCACGGCTTGCTGAACAGCGCGCCGTACCACACGGCTCCCAGCAGCCAGTAGGCAAGCGCCGAAACAAACACCGCCGTGTAATTCGTTTTCATGAGCAGTATCTCCCGTCCGGAACGCGCCGCGGCTCTTGCAAAGTGCAATTCAGCCGCGATGTCGAGCAAAGCTTCCTCTTCCAGCCGCGCGATTGTCAAGGCACTTCGTGGGGACCGGGAATTGCACCGGCGAAATTTGCCCGAGTGGCGCGTGTCCTGCCAAAAGTCTCAATGACTTCTTCAGGCTCGCGCTTTTTCGATCAGCTGTTCCCAGTTGCCCCGGGATCTCAGGATCACTTCGATGGCTTCGCGGACCGCGCCCCTTCCCGCTCGCGCCTGCGTCGTGTAGTGCGCAACCTTCTTCACATCCGCCACTGCGTCGCCGACCGCCACCGCCAGTCCCACCCGCCTTAGCAGCGGAATATCCGGCAAATCATCGCCGATGAACGCAACTTCCGCGTCGCTCACCCCCGCCTTCGCCAGAATCTCTTCATACGCCGGTATTTTCAGCGCGATCTTCATGTAGATAAATTCCATCTTCATTTCGTGCGCGCGCCGGAGCAGCGCCGCGCTTTCACGGCCAGTGATGCAGCCCGTGCGTAGGCCTGCGGTATGCGCCAGCGTCAGCCCCTGGCCGTCGTGCGCGTCAAAGGTCTTGATCTCCAGCGCGCTCCCGTCCGGCTGCGAGAGCAGTGTTACGCCGCCGTCGGTCATCGTGCCATCCACATCCATCAGGATTACTTTGATTCGCGCCGCGCGCTTCTTCAGTGCGGCAGAAATTTTCGGGCTGCGAGGCACGGAACCCTCCTGCAACAGGAAGCCTGCATTCTATCAGTAAAGCTTAAATCCTAAACTCGGCGTGTGGCCTTTTCTCCGAATATGCAGAGATTTTGCTGTACTTTTATGGTTAAGTAGTGGTATAATACATGAAGGGACTTCTTGAAAATCCATCGCTGAAGCTCCCAGGAGCAGCGAAGGCCAGTATCGACTGGAGGAGATCGCGCGCATGCAAGCGGAAGCCAAGAAATATGCAGAAGGAAGCACCCAATTGACGGGATTTTTCGCCTGCAACGATGCCGCTGGCCAAAAACGCCCCGGTATTCTGGTCGTTCACGCCGGACCCGGGCTGGACGAGCACACCAGAGGTCGCGCGAAGCAATTTGCCGAGATGGGCTTTGTAGCTTTCGCCTGTGACATGTACGGCGACGCCGTGACCGCCGACCGCCAACGCGTGAGGAGTGTGCTCAACGACTTGCGCAATGACCGCGCAAAGCTTTGCGCCCGCGCTTCCGCCGGAATCGATGTGTTGCGCACGCACCCGCTGGTGGACGGCCGAATCGCCGCCGTGGGCTACTGTTTCGGCGGCCTCACCGCGCTTGAACTCGCAAGGAGCGGCGCGCCTCTCACTGGCGTCGTGAGCGTGCACGGCAGCCTGGCTACAACGATTCCCGCCGAGCCCGGAAAAATCCTGGCAAAGATTCTCGTCTGCCACGGGGCCTTGGACCCGCATGTGCCAATGACGCATGTGGATGCATTCGTCGAGGCAATGAACACCGCCGGCGCGGACTGGCAGTTAGTCATCTACAGCGGTGCGATGCACGGCTTCACCCACGATAGCGGCCCAAACCTTCCCGGCGTGGCCTACCACGCCCAAGCCGATGCCCGCTCCACCCGACACATCCGTGACTTCCTCTCCGAACTCTTTCCCCTGTAGCGGCCGCCTTTCCAGGCGGGCGCCTTGGTGAGTGCAAACAAAGCTTCCGTTTTGAAGCCTGAACGTGTTGCCCGGCATGCTGCCCTGCCGCGCCAAATCCTCCTAAATCAACTCCAACGTCCAAAGATCATGCAAATGCACCACCCCAATCACTTTCTGCGCCTCGTCCACCACCACAACCGAAGTAATCTTCCGCTTCTCCATAAGATTCAGCACCTCGCTCGCCAGCACCTTCGGCCCAATCGTCTGCGCCCCCCGCACCATGCAATCTCCCGCGCTCATCGAGAGCGTCGCGCCACCATGTTTTTCCATTAACCGCCGCAAATCTCCATCCGTCAAAATCCCCGCCAGCCTGCCGTCCGTCGTCGTCACCGTCGTCATCCCCAGCTTCTTCGCTGACATTTCGTGAAATACCGCGGGCATCGGCGTTTCCGGAGCGACTCGCGGCAGCGCCTCGCCCCCATGCATCAGGTGTTCCACGCGCAAAAGTTTTTTCCCCAGCCGCCCCGCCGGATGCAGTGCGGCGAAATCATCATGCTGAAACCCGCGTCGCTCCAGTAACGAAATGGCCAGCGCATCGCCCACGGCCATCGCAACCGTGGTGCTCGCCGTCGGCGCAAGATTCAACGTGCAAGCCTCTTCCTTCACACTCACGTCCAGAACCACTTCGCTCGCTTCCGCAAGCGTCGATTTTGGATTACCCGTCAGCGTCACGACGGGAATTTCCAGTCGTCTCAGCGCCTCCAGCAAATTCAGTATTTCCTGCGTTTCCCCGCCATAGGTGATCGCCAGCAGCGCATCCCCGCGCGCGAGCATTCCGAGATCCCCGTGCAGCGCCTCGGCAGGATGCAGGAAGAAGGAAGGCGTTCCGGTACTCGAAAAAGTGGCGGAGATTTTGCGCCCCACCAATCCGGACTTTCCCATGCCACTGACCACCACACGGCCCTTGCAAGCCAGCAGCAGTTCAACGGCCCGCTCAAACGATCCGTCCAGTCGCGCCAGAACGTCCTGTATGGCTTGCGCTTCGATCCGCAATACCCGCCGTGCGGTGTCTAGGCTCATGTGCCACCCCACCGGCGAACCAGTATGGAAAGTTCCTTTAGCCGCCCTAGCAGTTGCGGAAGTTGCGCCAGGGGAAGGGCATTGGGCCCATCGGAAAGCGCCGCCGCCGGATTGTCGTGCGTCTCAAGAAAAATCCCGTCAACACCCGTGGCCACTCCAGCTCGCGCCAGCGTTTCGATAAATTCGGGCTGGCCTCCGCTCGCGTGTCCCTGCCCGCCGGGAAGTTGCACGGAGTGCGTCACATCATAAACAACCGGGTAGCCGAATTTTGCCAGCACCGGAAACGTCCGCATGTCCACAACCAGATTGTTATAGCCAAAGCTGGCGCCGCGCTCCGTCAGGATAATTTTATTGTTGCCCGCAGCAGCGATTTTTTCCGCCACATTGCCCATTTCCCACGGCGAAAGAAACTGCGCCTTCTTGACGTTCACTATCCGCCCGGTTTTTGCCGCGGCAACCAGCAGATCCGTCTGCCGCGAAAGGAACGCCGGAATCTGCAAAATGTCCGCCACTTCCGCCACCGGCGCCGCCTGCGATGCCTCGTGAATGTCCGTCAGTATCGGCACGCCCAGCTCAGATTTGATTTTGCCGAGTATCCGCAACCCCTCAACCAGTCCCGGCCCGCGAAACGCCTTCACAGAAGACCGGTTCGCCTTGTCATACGAAGCCTTGAAAATATACGGCACACGCGCATCGGCCGCGATCCTCGCCACCCGTTCCGCCATCGACCGCGCGTGCCCCTCCGACTCAATCACGCAAGGCCCCGCAATCAAGAACAGCGCATTCCCGCCGCCCAGCCGCAAGGACCCAAGTGATATTTCGCGATTGGTAGTCATCTATGGATTGAAGATATCACAACGCCAATCAGGGGCGCTCCACAGGAAGAACATGAAAGCGGCGCCGGCCACTGATGCGATACGTGGAAAAATCGTTTTGGTCGACGGTAAAAATGGCCTCAATGGACTCGCGCCAAGCCAGATGAACGAGTGTCGCATCGGCGAAATCCATGGGCCGGTCCTTGTAGCGAGCTATTAAGGCAGCGATTTGTGGCAACTCGGAGTTGCCAATTGAGGCGATGGCAATTGTTCCTGACGAAAGCTGGCCCCAGACCGCATCAACCTCAGTCCGCGATCGATGAATCAAATGAAATGTTTCGGTGAGGACAGCCTCCGAAGTCAGTAGCGGGAGCCTAAGTTTGCGGAGCGTGTTCTGACACTGCTGATGCCAACGGTCGCGCTCGTCCAGGAGCGCAAGAATCGCTCCGGTATCAATCAAAACCTCAGCGGCCATACCGGCGCCGCAGGCTCTGGCGCATCAGTTTCCCAACGTTGGCGGATCGGTTGGGGTTTTTCCCCTTAACTACGCCAATGAATCTTTCGGCGATGGAGTGCAGCTCCTTTTGCTCCTCGTCGTCGGCAATATCGCCCGCGTGCTTGGCCAGCCAGGCATCCACAGCCATGTCGATCACATGGGCAATCTTGACCTTGTGCCGGCGAGCGGCCCGCTCCAGATCATCCTTCCGGCTCGGCGTCAGTCGCCAGCTGTAGACCAGTGTCTTCATGCACTACATTGTATTACATTTGCACTACATAGGCAATTGGCCGCCGTTTAAGCGGCTGCGTGTGGAGTCGCGCGCAATGGCGGCGCAGGTGGCTGCGCCTCAGCTGCAGTGTTAGTCGTCGTTGGCCGCGATTTCTGGATCTTCTGCTCAATCGAAGCGCCAATGAATGCCGCAAACAGCGGATGCGGCTCCAGCGGCTTGGACTTGAACTCCGGATGAAACTGGCAGCCAAGGAACCACGGGTGGTTCGGCGCCTCAATGATTTCCACGTAATTGTCGTCCGGTGTGCGGCCAGTGATCCGCAAACCTGCCGACGTCAAAATCTTTTCGTACTCGCGATTGAATTCGTAACGGTGCCGGTGCCGTTCGCTGATTTCCGCTTTTCCATACGCCTTAAACGCCAGCGAACCAGGCTCCAGCTTGCATGGCCACGCGCCCAGGCGCATCGTCCCGCCCATCTCTTCCACTCCCAGAAGTTCGCGCAATTTATAAATCACGCGATGCGGAGTTTGCGGGTTGCACTCCGTGGTGTCCGCGTCGGCCAACCCGGAAACGTCGCGCGCATATTCCACCGTCGCGCACTGCATCCCAAGGCAAATCCCAAAGTAGGGAACCTTGTGCTCGCGGGCATACTCAATCGTGTAAATCATCCCCTGAATTCCGCGCTTCCCGAATCCCCCGGGAACCAGGATGCCGTCATAGCCCTTCAATCGCTTCTCGGCAGTCTCCAGCGAATCGATCTCCTCGGACTCGATCCACTCAATCACTGTTTTGTGGTGATGCGCCAGTCCGCCATGCAGTAAAGCTTCGCGCAGGCTCTTGTACGCGTCTTCCAGTTGCACGTATTTGCCGACAATCCCGATGCGCACTTCGCCCTTCGGGTGCTGCAGGCTCTCCAGCATATCCAGCCATGGCTGCATGTTCGCCGGACGCTCTTCCAGCCTCAGCAGTCGGATAATCTGTGCGTCCAGTCCTTCCTTGCTCAGTTCCACGGGCACTTCGTAAATCGTCTTCACATCTTCCATGGAAATCACGCAGGATTCCGCCACGTTGCAGAACAGCGCGATCTTGCGCTTCAAATCCTCGGAAATGTGCCGGTCGCTGCGGCACAGCAGCACGTCGGGCTGAATCCCGATTCCCAGCATCTCTTTCACGCTATGTTGCGTTGGCTTGGTCTTCAGTTCGCCGGCCGCCGCGATAAAGGGCACCAGCGTCACGTGCACGAAAAGCGTGTTCTCCGCGCCAAGTTCCAGCCGCATCTGGCGAATGGCTTCCAGGAACGGCAGCGATTCAATGTCCCCAACCGTGCCGCCGATTTCCACGATCACTACGTCGACACCTTCGGCGACGCGTTTGAAGCACCGTTTAATTTCGTCCGTAACGTGCGGAATCACCTGGACGGTCTTGCCCAGGTAGTCTCCCCGCCGCTCTTTGGAGAGAATGGTTTCGTAGATGCGGCCGCTGGTCCAGTTGTTGTCGCGCGAAAGCTTCACGTGCGTGAAGCGCTCGTAGTGGCCCAGGTCCAGATCCGTCTCCGCGCCGTCGTCGGTCACAAACACTTCGCCGTGCTGATAAGGACTCATCGTTCCTGGATCCACATTCAGGTACGGGTCACATTTTTGAATGGTGATTTTAAAGCCGCGACTTTCGAGGAGACAGCCGATGGAAGATGCCGCTACGCCCTTACCGAGAGAAGAAACAACACCGCCGGTTACAAAAATATATTTTGGCGCCATCCGGGTCGCTCGCTTCCGCCTCACGCAGATTTGAGCTTGTCGAACCTCCGCAGGATTGACGTACATACAATTATGTTCGGAAGCCGCCGCAGTGTCAATCGGAACTCTTAGGTGCCAAGAATCAAAAAAAATTCTCCGTTCCTAGTTTTTCAGGAAAGCAGGAGTTCGTCAGACGCGAAAAATGCGGTATGGTTTGTGCATAGGCAATTCATCCGCGCATCTTAAGAGGGCATTATGCGAAGTTGTGTTCTTTTGTTGCTGGCAGTCGCCACAATCGTTATCTCCGGCACCGTCAACGCCCAGGAATCCCAGGCGCCCCGCGCTGCGGACACCGCGCACTATACCGTTCAGCGCGAATCGAATCTCGCCGGCACCGTCGTGGCCTACGACGCAAATTCCAAAACCGCGCCCTTCGGTGCGCGCGTCACGCTGCAAACCGCGGCCAGCGTTGTGGAAGTCCATCTGGGCGATCCCCGCCTGCTTTCCGCCAACCATTTCGCAATCCGCACGGGCGACGCCCTCCGCATCGTCGGCGAGCCCGTGAACGTGCAAGGGGCGCAATTCTTTGTCGCTCGCATCATTCAGAAAGGAACCCAGGCTCTTACAGTGCGAACCTCGCGCGGCCTGCTGGTTCCTTATGTCGCTCCCCGCACAACGAATCCCAGCGCCACCGTCAAGGGCGCCGTATGAAGCGCATCGCTTCATTGATCGCACTGCTGTTTGCCGGTTTCCTCACATCCTGTGGAGGAAATGGCTCCAGTGTCACTCCACCGCCTCCCGCTGGCAATTTTTCCAACGCCAGCCTGAATGGCCAATATGCTTTTTCTATGGGTGGCATAGAGGCCGTCACCGGCGGCTACACGGCTCGGGTAGGAAGCATCGCCGCCGACGGCAACGGCAACATCACAGCCGGACTTGAGGACGTTTTGAACCTCACCACTGGCGCCCCACCATCACTGCTCACTTTTTCCAACGGCACCTATCAAATTCAGCCGAACGGTCGCGGGTTGATGACGCTGTACGTAACTGGCGGCGGCACCCTGCAGCTCAGCTTTGCACTCAACTCCAACGCTCACGGGCTTGTGATTCAATCGGACGGCGCCGCCTCCACCACCGGCACCCTGGATCTGCAAACGCCCGCCCTCTTTGCCGAAGATTCCATCAACGGCAAATATGTTTTCAGTTTTTCGGGGGTCTCTTTCGCGGGCTCGAGTCCCTCGGTGATTTCTACGATTGGCGAATTAGTGGGCGATGGTAATGGCAACATCACCAGCGGCACCATTGATGTGAACGACGGCTCGTTTGCTCCCACCGGCGCCATCGCGCTTCCACCCGGCACCTACCAGCTCGACACCAACGGCAACGGCACAAATTTCGGCCGTGGCATGATGACCGTGAACTCCAAGACCTACGCCTTCTACATCGTGGACCATACGCGCATTAAATTTCTCGAGGAAGATGCCTCCGGCGGCTCGGAAGGCGAAGCTATCCTCCAATCCGGCGCGATTCCCACTCAGAATTCTGAACTCAACGGCAGTTTTGTGTATCTCTCAGGAGGCTCGGTTACCAGCGGCAACTTCGGCCCGATTTCGCGCCTCGGCCGCATGAGCGCCAACGGAGCCGGCGTCGTCAGCGCGGTCTCGTTCGACGAAAACGACGACGGGAACAACACGCATATCTCGGAAAGCTCCAACCTTTCCGACGCCACGTATTCCATGGATGCGAACTATCCGGGCAGTGGCCGCGGCACATTCACCTTCCACAACTCCTCGGTCGGCACGATTTCTTATGTGTTTTATTTTTATTCGCCCACGCAAGCTGTGGTTCAAGATGTCTCGGCCGGAGTGGTATCGGGCGGCACCATGCTCGCGCAAACCGGCGCGCCGTTCACAACTTCCAGCACCGCGGGCAATTACATCTTCAGCTGGACGGGCATCCAACTAGTGACTCCGGCTCCCTTCGCCGAAGACTTCGTCGGGCAAGCTCCGCAAACCAGCACGTCCAGCAACAATTTTGGCGGCTTAGCCGATTACGTCGAACTGGGTCTGAACTCCACCAACACAGGCGTCACCCTAAACTCCACGATTTCCGGGACGCTCACCATGAACGGCGATGGCACCCAGGACAACACCTACAAGATCGCAGTCGGCGGCTCCAGCGGCTTCACCATCAATTACAAGGCCTACGTAGCGAACAATTCCACCATCCTCGTGCTTTGCTACGACACCGATCGCACCACCTCCGGCCTAATGACCCAACAAACCCAGTAACTCCTGCACCGGTCTCACCAATCCGGCAGTGCCGCCCGGTAGCGCCGGAATCTTGCTTGCCCTGATCTTCGAAGGGCCGGCAAGCAAAAAAACAAACCCAATGTCATGGGTGCCTACAACTTTGTAGGGGCCGGGCTTGCCCAGGCTTGTCCAAATTAGGTTTTCAAGGAAGGGCGGAAAGACCTGTTACTTTAGGTTGGGTTCCGTGACAAGAACCAACGCTAAGGACAGGAGATTCCGCCTTGAACCGAGTATGCAGCATAGTTTCTCAGTTATTGCAGTTCTTTCCCCGTCTGGAATTTGAACAGGCTGTTCGAGAGACCCGCGCCGAGCGTCCTGCTCGCGGATTTACCTGCTGGGGCCAATTCGTTGCGATGCTGTTTTGCCAGTTGGGGCCAGCCCGTTCGTTGCGTGAGATTTGCGGCGGCCTCGCGGGTTGTGAAGGCAAGTTGAAGCATCTCGGCGTTCCTCAGGCGCCCAACAAGTCCACGCTCGCCTATGCCAATGAGCACCGACCCTGGCAGTTGTATCAGAAGGTCTTCGGTATTTTGTTTGCTCGTTGTCAGCAGGCGGCGGGCACGCGACACGGTTTCCGTTTTCGCAATCCACTGCTGAGCATCGACGGCACCATCATCGAACTCTGCGCCACCATGTTGGATTGGGCAAAATACCAGCAAACCAAAGGCGCGGCGAAGCTGCACTTGGTTTTGGACCACGATGGACATCTGCCGTGCTATGCGGTCATCACCGAAGGAAAAGCCTCGGAGGTGAAAGTAGCGCGTGAATTTCAGTTTGCTCCAGGCACGATCTTGGTCTTTGACCGCGGCTATGTGGACTACCAGTGGTAGCAACGGCTAACCGATAGCGGCGTGTTCTTCGTGACTCGCCTGCGCCACGACGCGCACTACCGTGTTCTTGAACAATGCCCTATTCCGAGAAATCGCCACATCCTCAAAGAGGAAATCATATCGCTGGGCAGCCACCACTACCGGCAAGCGGCGCGATTCCGTCGTGTCGAAGTTTGGATTGAGGAACGTCAGGAAGTCCTGGTACTGCTGAGCAACCACTTGAGCTTTGGCTCCAGCACCATCGCGCAAATCTATCGAGAACGCTGGCGGATCGAAGTCTTCTTCCGCTATTTGAAGCAGAACCTACGCATCAAAACCTTCGTGGGCACCAGCGCCAACGCACTGCACATCCAAATTTGGACAGCACTGATCGCCATACTGCTGCTGAAATACTTGCAACTGCGGGCTCGCTACGGCTGGTCACTATTCAATCTAGTCGCGCTGCTGCGCCAACAACTCTTTGTTTACCGCGATTTGCACACCTGGCTGGATGAACCGTTCCCAGCCCCTCCGGCCTTGGACGGCCTGCATGACGGCCAGTTGATTCTGGAATTTAAACTGGCTCTTTAGGACAGCAGGCACCCAACCTGAACACAAATTAATGCTCTCTGCACTCAAAGTCTCAATCTTTTCAAGGTTCCTAACACCGCCGCCATCCTAATTTGGACAGCCCTGGGGCTTGCCCGGCCCTCTTGGGGTTGTGGTCTGCCACTGCGTTCGCGAACGCGTGACGCAGGCCCTCCCCCTGCAATCCTCACTGCTGGCTTTTTTCCTCCCGCAACAATTTCTCCACCCGCGTCACATCCTCCGGCACATCCACGCTTACCGCATCGTGCGCCACCTCCGCCACCCGGATCTTCCACCCGTTCTCCATCCATCTCAATTGCTCCAATTGCTCGATCTTTTCCAACTCCCCCTGCGGCAAAGTCGGGTATTCCAGCAACGCATCCCGCTGGAAAACATAAAGCCCCAAATGCTTCCAATATTTCACGTGGACCTTCTGCTGCGTATCGCGCACCCACGGGATCGGCGCCCGCGAAAAATAGAGCGCGTTGTCCTCGAAGTCCAGCACTGCTTTCACCACATTCGGGTCCATGATGTCAGTTGCGCGACGAACCGGCGTAACCACCGTGGAAATCTGCGCCGCCGGCTCTTCCAGCAGCGCGCCCACCGCAGTGTCAATCGCCGCCGGGTCCACCAGTGGCTCGTCGCCCTGCACGTTCACAAACACATCGCCTTCTTCATGCGCCGCCACTTCCGCAATCCTCTCCGTGCCGGTGCGATGATCGGCGCGGGTCATCCGCGCCTCTCCGCCAAACCCGTGCACCGCATCCATGATCCTTTGGTCGTCCGTGGCCACAATCACGCGATGGACCGTCTGCGCCTGCTTGGCCCGCTCGTACACCCGCTGCACCATGGGCTTCCCGCCCATCGAAACCAGCGGCTTCCCCGGCAGTCGCGTGGACGCAAACCGCGCCGGAATCACCACCACCACCTTCGGTTCGTCCGAACTCATATCTTTTTCCTTTGCGATGGCCTCGCCTCGCCGATGCTAACACAGCTGCTTTTCTGGAACCGGGATCCTCTATTGCCTTCCCCCGGCGCGGTGCTATGATGGCTCATCCGCGCGGCCCTCCCGGCGAGCCGGGAGGATGGAGCAGCCGTGAAACGCGATTGGGGCATGTTTCGCGTACTTTCTCAGGTCGGTGCCGTCTGCCCGTGCGCCTTCCTCTTTTTGCTATGCAATCTCGCCCTCGCCCAGGCCCAGGAACCCCCCATTGATATCCAACCGCCGGCCCCGCCTGCGCCAGCCAAGCTCCAGGAAGTCTCCCGCGACACGCCCGCCGTTGTCATTCGCCCTGGCAAAGTAATCCGCACGGACGTCGACCTCGCCTTGGTTAACGTCACCGTTACGGACCCCTTCAACCGTCTGGTCACCGGCCTCGATCAGGATAATTTCCGCGTCTACGAAGACAACATCGAGCAGGAAATCGTCACCTTTTCCTCCGAGGACGTGCCCATCTCCATCGGCGTAATTTTCGATTTCAGCGGCAGCATGTCCAACAAAATCGACAAGGCTCGCGAAGCGGCCCTCGATTTCTTCAAAACCGCCAATCCCCAGGACGAATTTTTCCTGGTCACCTTCAACGAGCGCGCCGAACTCACCAGCACCTTCACCAACAGCGTGGAAGACCTGCAAAGCCGCATGATGATCACCGCACCAAAGGGCCGCACTGCCCTCCTCGACGCCATCTATCTGGGCCTCAGCCAGATGAGGGGTGCACATAACGCCAAGCGTGCCTTGCTGATTCTTTCCGATGGAGGCGATAATCATAGTAGGTACAACGAAAACGATATCAAGCGCCTGGTCAAGGAAGCCGATACCCAGCTCTATGCCATCGGCATTTTCGACCCGCTTGGCTATCGCAACCGCACCCCGGAAGAGCTGAACGGGCCGACCTTGCTCTCCGAGATCACCGAATTAACCGGTGGCCGCGTATTCGCTGTCGAGCGTCTAAATGATCTGCCGGATATCGCGTCGAAGATCGGCATGGAGCTGCGAAATCAATATGTCCTGGGATACAAACCTAGCAATCACCTCCACGACGCCCGGTGGCGGAAAATCAAGGTTAAGCTGCGCCCTCCGAAGGGACTCCCGCCACTCTCGGTCTACGCCAAAACGGGATATTACGCGCCAGCGCACTGAAGCCTTTCCATTCATCCGCAGCTTCGGCGTTCTCGCCCTGCTGCTCGTGCTGCTTTTCGCGGCAAGCTCCTCCTTTGCGCAAATTCCCGTCCAGGGACCCCCGCCTCCTCCGCCTCCGGGCCAGGAAGGCGGCGTTTCGCCTTCCGGCGGCAAGATCAAGGTAGACGTCAACCTGGTGGTCTTGCACACAACTGTTCTCGACGACCGCGGCAAATTTGTCGAGGGACTGACCCAGGAAAATTTCCGCGTCTATGAAGACAAGGCCGAGCAGAAACTTTCCATCTTCAAGCGTGAAGACATTCCCGTCAGCATGGGCCTGGTGATTGATAACAGCGGCAGCATGAAAGACAAACGGCCGCGCGTGAACGAAGCCGCTCTCACCCTCGTTCAGTCCAGCAATCCGCAGGACGAGGCCTTTGTCGTCAATTTCAACGACGATTTCTATCTCGATCTCGACAAGGACTTCAGTAGCAGCATTCCCGAATTAAAGGAAGCGCTCGAACGTATCGATTCCCGCGGCAGCACCGCGCTCTATGACGCCATCATCGGTTCCCTGGATCACTTGAAAAAAGGCGCAAAGGAAAAGAAAGTCCTGCTGATCGTCACCGACGGCGAAGACAATACCAGCCGCAATTCACTGGAAAAAACCATCCGTGAGATTCAGAAAACAGATACGGTCATCTATACGATTGGCCTGTTGAGCCAGGAAAATAAGCGCAGCGCCAAAAACGCCAAGAAAGCGCTCACGGAAATCGCCCAGGCTTCCGGCGGTCTGGCCTTCTTCCCGGAAAATGTGGACGACGTTCACGCCATTTGCGAGACGGTGGCCGGCGATATTCGCCACCAGTACACCCTGGCGTATTACCCGTCGAACGCCGCCCGCGACGGCACCTTTCGCGCCGTTCATGTGGACGTCATTCCCCCTCGCGGCCACGGCAAACTCGTAGCCCGCACCCGCAACGGCTACTACGCCCCCAACGCGTCCTCAGCCTCCGCCGGCCGCTAACCGCCACCGGTTGCGCACCTGGGTAGGGCCGGCATCCTGCTTGCCCTGAGCCTCGAAGGGCCGGCAAGCGAAAACACCTTGCGAACAACTAATCCCGGCTGGGTCCACTTTCCGCTTGCCCGCCGTAGCCGCGCTCTTTGCGGCGTAGGCGGGAGCCCTGCGGACAGACGCCTTTCTCTTTCTTAACTCTGCGCTCCTCTGCGTCCTCAGCGTCTCTGCGTTATCCTTTCTCCGTTCTTATTGATTTACAACCCGCGCATCACTCCCCCAACATACCCAAAAAACTCTTCCCATGCTCAATCCCAGCCCCAAAATTCTCCGCCACCGTTTGCCCCATATCCGCCAACGTCGCCCGCGTCCCCAAATTCGCCCCTACATTCTTCGCCGCCGAATACGCCAGAATCGGCACATATTCCCGCGAATGATCCGTCGTCTCCCACCGCGGATCCGGATCGCATCCATGATCCGCAGTAATCAATAAAAGATCCTTCGCCCCAAGCAATTTCAAATAAGCCGCAAGCTGCGCGTCAAACTCCTCCAGCGACCTCGCGAATCCCTCCATATCCTTCCGGTGCCCATAAAGCATGTCGAAATCTACCAGATTGCAGAAGACCAGCCCGCTCGGCCGCTCCCGCAGCGCGGCCGTCAATTTCTCCATCCCATCGGAGTTCGTTTTCGTGGTGACGTAATCGTCCACCCCGCGCCCGTTATAAATATCGTGAATTTTCCCCACGCCGAAGACCGGCACTTTCTTCTCCGCCAGCACATCCAGCAGCATCGGCCTCGGTGGATCTACGGCATAATCATGCCGCCGCGAAGTGCGTTTGAAATTTCCCGCCTGGCCATCAAAGGGGCGCGCGATCACGCGTCCCACCCGGTGCTTGCCATCCAGCAGCCTCCGTGCGATCTCGCACATGCGATAAAGCTCCGCGATCGGAATTACTCTCTCGTGCGCCGCGATTTGAAACACGCTGTCGCCAGACGTGTAGACAATCGGCTTCCCCGTGCGCACGTGCTCCTCGCCAAGCTCCTTGATAATCTCGGTTCCCGAAGCCGGCTTGTTCCCCAGCGTCCCTCGGCCAACCTCATTTTCAAACGCTCGAATAATCTCCCCAGGAAATCCGTTTGGGTAAACAGGAAACGCCTGGTCCAGCCACACCCCGGCCATCTCCCAATGGCCCGTAGTCGTATCTTTTCCCGGTGAATGCGTGGCCCCTTTTCCAAACGACGCCTTCGGATTTGCCGCTGGCGCAAGATTCTTCAGCGGTGCGATATTGGCCAGCCCCAGTTCCACCAGCGTCGGAATCTTCAGCGCGCGATATTCCGCGATATGGCCCAGCGTGGTGCGTCCCACGTCGCCATAGTCCGCCGCGTCGGGCAATTCGCCGATGCCCACGCTGTCCAGCACGATCCAGATCACGCGGTCAAACTTCGCCATTCCGCCGTTCCTCCCATTTCTTGCGCACTGTAGCACAGCGTTTTGCCCACTTGTGAATTGACCTCTCCACTCGCCAGACATACGATGCGTGCGGCGCGCCGCCTGCCATTCCCGGAACATTTCCCCCGCGCGCCGCGTATAGCTAGATAGAGAGAGGTCGGTGATGGCCCAGAATCGCGGTGTCCGGAGCAGGCCGGTGGTCTTTCCGCTGCTCCTCATTGGTTTTGGCATCATGGCCCTGTTTGCGCGTACCTTTCCCGATTTTCATACTTGGCCGGTTTTTCGGCATTTTTGGCCGTTGCTCCTTATCCTTGTGGGCGCCGGAATGTTTTGGGACCGCTCCCGCCCCCCGGCCTCCCCCGACCAACCCGCGCGGTTTCCCGTCGGCTCGACTATTGGCGCTGTACTGTTCCTCCTTATTCTTTTCGCTTTGATTTGGCATCACCGCCCGGCCGTCTATAGCGACACCATCCTTGTTTCCCGCTCCCTCGTTCACCATCGCCAGACCATTGCTATTAACGGCGCCAAGGCCGTCCGAATGTCCGTGAAGATGCCCTCCGGCGAACTTCGCATGGACGGAGGCGCCGGCCAGGCGCTGGATGCCGATTTCGCGTTTGGCTCCGGCTGGCTTGCTCCTCAGGTGGATTATTCTGTCAGCGACGGCGTGGGCGAACTCGAGATTGGCCAGCAATCTGGCGGACAGATGATGCTCAAGGCCGACAACAACTGGAACTTAAGAGTGAACGACGCGCTTCCCCTCGACCTCGAAGTGGACCTCGGTGCCGGGCGCGGAGAATTTCGCTTCGCCAAAGTGAATCTAACTCGACTGGAGCTCAACATCGGCGCCGGCCAGGCCATAGTGGACCTCTCCGGCGAGCGCGCGAAAGACCTGGAAGCGGAGATACAAGGCGGCGTAGGTGAAGCAACCGTCCGCCTGCCGAAATCCGTCGGTGTCGTCGCCACCGTCCACGGCGGCCTCGGCTCCATCGACACTCATGGCCTCAAGGAAGAAGACGGCAACTACGTCAACGAAGCCTACGGCAAATCCCCCACCACCATCCACCTGACCGTCCAAGGCGGCATCGGCACCATCAAACTCCAGCAGGAATAACTTCCCTCTAAATGTACTGGCCGATTTTTAAATCGGCCAGCCGTAGGGCCCGCCTTCCGAGGCGGGCCGTGCAACTACTCTGTGGTGGACATTCGGCATCGTTACGCTTGACGTAACGCAAGGATTCAACCTAATTTGACTACCACTAGGAAGATCTCCATGGCACGTATCGTGATACACCCCGGCGAGCACTTGGCCGAAGAACTCGAAGCGCTCCAGATGAGCGCGGCCGAACTTGCCCGAAAACTGGACGTACCAACCAATCGCGTCACCCAAATCTTGAACGGCGCGCGATCCATCACCGGTGACACGGCCCTGCGCTTGGCCCATTTCTTCGGAACCAGTCCCGATTTTTGGCTCAATTTACAGAGGCAGTACGAAGTACGCATCGCCCGGGAGAAGGCCGGTAAATCCATCAAGTCCCTCCCGAAGCTGAAACGTGCCGAACTTATTCACGCCGACTGACCCTGCCGGCGCGAACCCCTTTACCCCTTGATTTGCTCGCCTTCGCCTGGAGTCGTATACTTTGAAGTTTAGGCATCGTGCGGAAAGCGCGCTGTCTGAGCTTCCCTTTGGCTACGAACGAAACCATCCCTCCCATCCTCGAACAGCAGGAAGTCTTGCGCGTGCGGGGTGCCCGCGTCCACAACCTCAAAAATGTCACCGTGGACATCCCTCACAACGCCCTCACCGTCGTCACCGGCGTCAGCGGTTCCGGCAAATCCTCGCTCGCCTTTGACACCGTATACGCCGAAGGGCAGCGCCGCTACGTCGAATCACTGTCCGCTTACGCGCGCCAATTCCTGGAACGCATGGAAAAGCCCGATGTGGACGAAATCTCCGGCATCGCCCCGGCCGTGGCCATCCGGCAGAAAAATTCCACGCGCAATCCCCGCTCCACGGTAGCCACTTCCACCGAAATCTACGATTACCTCCGCCTGCTTTTCGCCCGCTGCGGCCAGACCTTTTGCATTAAGTGCGGCAGCGAAGTCCGCCGCGACACTCCAGACGAAATTGCCGATCGCGTCCTCGCGCTCAAAGCGGGCCGCCGCTTTTACGTGTTGTATTTGCTTCGCATGCCTGCGCCCGAACCTGCGCCCGGCGCCAAGAAAGCCTCAAAGAAAAAAGCCTCCGTGCCTCCGCAAGAGGCTCTTCGCCCCGTGCTTTCCGAACTGCAAAAGCGCGGTTTCAACCGCCTCTATCAAGATGGCCGCGTTCACGAATTCTCCTCGCCCGAAACCCTTCTGGACGTCAATTTCACGAAACCCGTCTATGTTTTGGTGGATCGCCTGACGGTGAATCCCGAATCCCGTTCGCGCCTGGTGGACTCCATCGAGATTTGCTATCGCGAAGGCGGCGAAGCAATTCTGGAATTCGTCACGGACAGCGCAGGGAACGCCGCCGAGCGCCTCACCTTCAACGAACGCTTCGAATGCAAAAACGATGGCACACTCTATCAGGAGCCAGAGCCGCGGCTCTTTTCCTTCAACAATCCGTACGGCGCCTGCCCGCGCTGCCAGGGCTTCGGCAACACCATCGATTTCGATCTGAATCTGGTGGTCCCGGACCCCAGCAAATCGCTCGACGATGGCGCCATTGAGCCCTGGAACAAGCCGCGCTATCGCCTCCTTCTTCAGGAAGCAAAAAAGTGGGCGAAAACCCGTGGCATTCCCACCAACTTGCCCTGGCGGCAGCTTACCGCCGAACAACGCCGCCTGGTTCTGGAAGGCGATCCGGAAAACAACTTTGACGGAGTAAAGGGCTTCTTCACCTGGCTCGAGCGCAAGAAATACAAGCTGCACGTCCGCGTCTTCCTCAGCCGCTATCGTGGATACGCCACCTGCTCGGAATGCGGCGGCACTCGTCTCCGCGCCGAGGCCCGCGCCGTGCGCATCACCGGACAATCCATCACCGATCTCTGCAAGCTCACCGTGAAAGATGCCCGGAAATTCTTCGCCGAACTCAAACTCACCGAATCGCAGAGCAAAATCGCGGACAGAATCCTCGAAGAAATTCGCACCCGCCTGCAATATCTCGATGAAGTTGGCCTCGATTACCTCACCCTCGATCGCCTCACGTCCACGCTCTCCGGCGGCGAATCCCAGCGCATCCAGTTGGCCACTTCCCTCGGCTCCCATCTCGTTGGTGCCATGTACGTACTCGACGAGCCCTCCATCGGCCTGCACCCGCGCGACACCCAGCGCCTGATCGACATCCTTAAATCCCTCCGCGACCTCGGCAACACCGTCCTCGTAGTCGAGCACGACCCGGACACCATTCAGGCCGCGGATCGCGTAATTGATCTTGGCCCCGGCGCTGGCGAGCTTGGCGGTAAACTCCTTTTCTCCGGCACCTACGACGAAATGCTCAAGGACCCCAGGTCCATCACCGGAAAATATCTCAGCGGTGAGTCCCGCATCCCGGTCCCGGCCAATCGCCACAAGCCCGCGGGCAAATTTCTGCGCCTCTATGGCGCCACGCTGCACAATCTCCAAAACGTGGACCTGATGCTTCCGCTCGGCACGCTCACCGTCGTCACCGGTGTCAGCGGCTCTGGAAAATCCACGCTCGTCCACAACGTTCTCTATCGCGCGCTGCTCGCCAAACGCAACTCCGCCAGCATCAAAGAATTCTGCGACCGCCTCGAGGGCGACGATAACATCAAGGAAGTCATCATCGTGGATCAGTCACCCGTGGGGCGCACACCGCGCTCCAATCCCGCCACCTACATGAAGGCCTTCGATGCCATCCGCGATGTCTTTGCCGACACGCCAGACGCCAAGCGCCGCGGCTATTCCGCCGGACATTTCTCCTTCAACGTGCCCGGTGGCCGCTGCGAAACCTGCCAGGGTGACGGCACCGTCACCGTCGAAATGCAGTTTCTTGCCGATGTCGAACTGATTTGCGAGGAATGCCGCGGCCAGCGCTTCAAATCCAGCATCCTCGAAGTGCGCTATCACGGCAAAAATGTTCACGACATTCTGGAAATGACCGTGCGCGAGGCTCTGGCGTTCTTCGTCAACGTGCCCAAAGTCGTTTCCAAATTGAAAGTGTTGAACGAAATCGGGCTCGGCTATCTGCGTCTGGGCCAGTCTGCCACCACGCTCTCCGGCGGCGAGGCGCAACGTTTAAAGCTGGCGGCGCATCTCACGCGTTCGGAAAACAACGGCGTGCTTTATATCCTCGACGAACCAACCACCGGTCTCCATTTTGACGACATCGCCAAACTCTTGGCGGCGTTTCGGCGACTGCTGGAATCCGGTGCGTCCCTCCTCGTCATTGAACACAATCTGGACGTAATCAAGTCCGCCGACTGGCTTGTAGACCTTGGTCCCGAAGGCGGCGATCAGGGCGGCAAAATTATCGCCACCGGCACGCCGGAGCAGGTGGCTCGCAACCCGCAATCCCACACCGGCCGCTACCTGGCGAAAGTGCTGGCGAACGGAAACGCAAACGGGAACGCGAAGCGTCCAGCTAATGGAACCCCCGGCACAAACGGCCATTCCGACGTGCGCTTGGAAAGCCCGAAAACAAACTCACGAGTGCCGTGATGGGAACACGCAATCATCGCAAAAGTCGTTTCTTTTGCTTTGGCCTGCCGCTGTTCTTCTTTCTAGCCCCCGCGGCAGACGGCAGAATCTGTCTTGCCGCTCAAAATCCACAGTTGAAGCCCGGCCAAGGCAAGCCTCAAAAAGTCCAGAATCCCCTGAACGATCTCCTCGACGAAGCGCAAGCCGCGCTCGATAAAGACGATTTCGCCGCTGCAATTCTCCCACTCCAGAAATTTCTAGCGGAAAAACCAGACGTCGCTTACGCCCATTTTCAACTCGCCTACGCCTTTACAGGTTTGCATCAAGCCGATGAAGCCCGCGCGGAATACGAAAAAGCGATCTCCCTGGACCCGAAAATGTCCGCGGCCCAGCTAAACCTCGGCATTCTGCTACTCGAAAAGGATCCCGCTGCCGCGGCAATCTCTCTGCGCAAAGCCGTGGAATTGCTCCCAGGCCAAAGCCGTCCTCGCTTCCTGTTGGGCCTCGCACTTCACCGCACCGGCGATTTTGCCGGTGCCGCCGAAGCATTTGCGGCGGCCGCGAGCCTGGATCCCAACGACACCGAAGCACTGCGGCACCTCGGCGACGTCGATTTGCAGCTTAAAAAGCCCACCGAGGCCGAAAAAAACTTTCGCCTCGTCCTCAGCCGCGATCCAAAATCCGCCCCTGCCCTGCGCGGACTTGCCCTCAGCCTGGACGCGCAAGGCAAACCCGAAGCCGTGGATGCCTACCGCAACTATCTGGCCGCCGCGCCCCAGGATGCCGAGGTCCGCTCACGATTCGTCCATCTCCTCGTCGCCAACAAACAGTTTGACGAAGCGCTCGCCGTCTCCGATAAATCCGTGGGCGCCCAAGCTCCCTCCCTCGACGATCTCCGCCTCCGCGCCGACATCCAAATCGGCCAGAACAAACTCGATGACGCCATCAAAACTCTGCAGCAGGCCATCACCCTGGCTCCCCGCGACCCCCAGCTCCATGGCGGCCTCGGTCGCCTCTACCTCCAGAAGCGCGCCTTTCCCGACGCCGAGCGCGAACTGAAAATCGCTATCCAGCTGGATCAGCGCAACGTGATCTATTGGAAAGACCTCGCCTCCACTTTTTATCTCGCCGGAAATTACGCCTCCGCGCTCGACGGATACGATGTCGTCGACAAGTTCGAACAGCCCGGCGCCGGGGAATGGTTTATTCGCGCACTCTGTTACGATAAACTCGATCAGGTTCAAGCCGCCCTCGATGCGTACAGAAAATTCCTGGATCTGGACCATAACCAGCACTCCGACCAGATCTGGCAGGCGAATCAACGGATCCATGTTCTGGAAAAACGCGCCGAGAAGAAAAAGTAGCGGCTCGCCGCCATGGAGTCGGCGGCTGGTTCTAGTATTTATTGCGGCCTGCCTCTTTTCTTCCAGCTTGTGCGGAGCGGACAAACTGAAATCGCTGCAGGACGGCTTCGACCGGGAAACCCACGCCGGAAAGAAGGTTAAAGAGCTTGATAAGTTGGGTCAGGCGCAGTTCGCCGCTGCGGATAGCGAAGCAAATACCGGCCACTTTGACTCCGCGGTCCTGATTTTCGAAAAATATCGGGACAACGTTAGAGCTGCTTTCGAGCTTCTCAGGAAGCAGGAACCCGATGTCGACAAGCACTCGAGCGGTTACCGTCAGCTCGAACTTGGTCTTCGCGAGGGTTTGCGCGAAGTGGAAGATTTCCTGTTGATTGCCCCGCAGCCGCTGCAGCCCCCGCTGCAAATTGTGCAGAAGGACTTGCTTGAGATGGACGACGCTCTAATCAACTTGCTCTTTCCCCGGCGCGCCAACGAGCCTCAAAAAGTTCCGCCGGCGCCCGAAGCCAAACCATGAACCTCACTCGCCAATCTTCTGCTCTTGCCCTTTTCGCTGCCCTCGCTGTCTTCGCCTGCTGTCCCACGCGCGCAGCCGGCCAGCGCCCAGAGAAAGATTATCTTTCCGATATTGAGGCCACGAAGATCCGCGACGCCGAATCCACCAACGATCGCGTGAAGCTCTTTGTCTCCTTTGCCGAAGACCGCCTCACCAAGTTCAAATATGAACTCGAACATCCTTCGCCCACGCGCCATCCCGACATGCTCAACTACCTGATGAACTCCTATATCGGTTGCATTGATGACGCCTCGGACCTGATTCAGCTGGGCCTGGAAAAGCAGGAAAACATCCGCCAGTCTGTCGACTTGATGGCCTCGAAATCGCCCGGGTTTCTCGCCGCCCTGAAAAAATATCAGACCAACGGCCCGGAACTCGAAATCTATAAAGACAATCTGGACGACGCCGTCGAAGGCACCGAAGATGCCCTCCGCGAAGCCGAAGCCGCCAAAAAGAAAGCCGCGCCGCCACCTGTGAGGCGCAAGAGTTGAGCATTCAGCCTTGAGTCCGCGCGCAGCAGTTCCCAATCCGGTACCCGGCGGTATCGCCCTTTTTCAGCGTATGTTTACTCGCATCGGGTGCGAAGGGCGTCCCCCGCAATTCCACGTGGAATTTTTCCCCTACAGCAGCCTTGTGATTACCCTGCGCCGCCGCGCGGACCTGGTCTACGTGCGCTTTTCAGACCTGCTGCGCCGCGCTCCCTTGGCGGTCCTGGAGGGTGCGGCGGCCCTGTTGCTCGCTCGAATTTATCGCCGCCGTCCGCAACGCGCCCTGGTGCGGCCCTATCTCGAATACGCGCGCTCCGACCGCACACGAAATCGCATTCACCGTTTGCGCAGCCGCCGCGTCCGCCCCGCGTCCGCCTCACCGCAAGGAGCGCGCCACGACCTAGTCTCGCTATTTGACGCCCTGAATGAAAAATATTTCGCCAGCAGTCTGCGCAAGCCGCACATTGCCTGGAGCAGCCGTGGGTGGCGCCGCCAATTCGGCAGCTACGATCCCGGGCCCAACCAGATCGTTCTCAATCGCCGCATGGACCGCCCCGGCGTTCCCCAATTTGTGGTGGAATACGTTCTCTATCACGAGATGCTTCACGTCAAGCATCCCTCCCGCCGCTCCGGCTGCAGCCTCATCTCCCACTCGCCCGAATTCCGCCTCGAAGAAAAGCGCTACGAACACTTCCACTCCGCCCGCAAATTCCTCGACCACCTAGCCCGCTAACCCGCGCCCGTCCGGCCAACAGCGTATTCCGCTAGCTAACCCGCTTCCTCGTTCTTCCAGGCCACGCTCTCCAACGCACCGCTACGAAACCCTGTCATCCTGAAGCCAGCGCAGTCCCGCGGGCTGAAGGATCTCAACCTAAACCCCAAGCAAAACGAATCCTTCCAGCCCCTCGCCCGCTGCAAGCACCCACCTCCCCTACAACTCCTTCTTCTCCTTATCAATCTCCTCGTTCAGTTTCTCAATCCTCTTCCGAATCTTCTCCGCGTCTTCCGCCTTCGGATCCAGATCCAGATACCGCTGATACGCCTTCACCGCCGGCTTCTTCCTGCCTTTTTTTTCATACGCCTCACCCAGGTAAAGATATGGCAACGCGAACCCCGGCTTCGCCAGCGTCGCATCCTCAAACCGGTCAATCGCCGCATCCACGTCGCCCTTCCTCATGTAGTACTTCCCAACGTTCATATCTTTATCCGCCCGCAGCGGATCCCACTTCGGCTGGTCGGGCACGATTTGCACCGAATTATCCGTGTTGGTTTTCGGTTTTTCGACCGGTGGCGGTGGAGGGGGCGGCGGCTGATCATGCAGGGGAATCTGCCCCCACAAGGGTGCGGCGCATAGGCACGCGGCCAGGCTGAGCAAGATGTAGCGCGGTTGCATGGGGATCACTTCGGCTGTCTCTCTCTGTCTCCGATTCCATTTGCCATCGCGGGAGTTGTCCAAAACCGCCAGCCACGGCCGCTATCCGATTTTCGCACAATCAGGCCGCCGAAGTGGCCAGCGCGGGCGTTTTCCTTCCGCGCTCTCCCGCCGTAAGATGAAGATGGCAGCTTCGCCTGCCGCTTCCCCGCGAAACCCATGGAACCCCGCGAAAAAGCCATACTGCTTCCCGAATCGCCAGGTGTTTATCTCTTCAAAGATGCCGGCGGAAAAGTGGTTTATGTCGGCAAAGCCCGGTCCCTTCGCAGCCGCGTCCGCTCCTATTTTCTCGAATCGCGCTGGACCGACGCCAAAACCGGCTCCCTTGCCCGCGAAATCGCCGATCTCGAAACCATCGTCGTCGAAAACGAGCGCGAAGCGCTGGCCCTCGAAAATAATCTCATCAAGCAATACAAGCCCAAATTCAACATCCTGCTGCGCGACGACAAAACCTATCCGTACATCAAGCTGACCATGTATGAAAAATATCCCCGCGTCTATTTCACGCGCCGCGTCAAAAAAGACGGCTCGCTCTATTTTGGCCCGTATTTCCCGGTCAGTCTTGCCCGCCGCATCCTGCAGTTCATCCACAAGCGCTTCCTGATCCCATCCTGCTTCGTGGATCTCACGAAAAGTCATCCACGTGCCTGCCTGCAATATTATATTCACCGTTGCCTCGGGCCCTGCGTCACAGGTTTGACCACCGACGAGCGCTACGCTGAAGCCGTGCGCGATGCTCGCATGTTCCTCGAAGGCCGCCGCCAGGACCTGATGAAAAGCATCGAGGATCGCATGATGGCCGCCGCCGAAAGCGAGCGCTTCGAAGAAGCCGCCGCTTATCGCGATCTTCTCCGGACCCTGGACGACATCGAAGAGCGCCAGCGCATCGCCTCCGCTCAGGGCGACGATACCGATGTCCTTGCCTATTACGCCGAACCTCCGCTCGTCGCCGCGAATCTCTTCCACTTGCGCGCCGGTCGCGTCGTGGATCGCCGCGAATTTTACTGGGAAGATCTTGCGGAGTTCGATCCCCATGAATTCGTTCCCTCGCTTTTGAAGCAGCTGTACCTGGAAGCCGAATACCTTCCAAAAATGATTCATGTGCCCATGGAGTTTGAGGATCGCGAGCTCCTCGAAGATCTGCTCGGCGAACGCGCCGGCCATAAAGTGGAAATTTTCACACCGCAACGCGGCAGCAAGCGCGCTTTCCTGGATCTGGTCGAAAGCAACGCCAAGCATTCCTTTGAGCAGCGCTTCCGCGTCATGAAGCCCACTTCCCGCGCGATCAGTGAAGCACTGCAATCGGCGTTGAATCTCCCTGAAGAACCAAAGCGCATAGAAAGTTTCGATATTTCCCACATCCAGGGAACAGACACGGTTGCCTCCATGGTCGTCTGGGAAAATGGCCGCCTGAAAAAATCCGACTACCGCAAATTCATCATTCGCGGTGACGAAGCCCCCGCGGAGCGCATCCGCTCGCAAAACGATGACTTTGCCAGCATGTATGAAGCAGTGCTGCGCCGTTACCGCCGCCTGCAGGAAGAGAAAAAGCCGCTCCCCGGCCTGATTCTGATTGACGGCGGCTTGGGCCAATTGCATGCTGCCGCGCAGGCGCTCGATTCCCTCCAGATCATCAATCAGCCCGTTGCCAGCATCGCCAAGAAGGAAGAAATTCTGTACGTCTTGGGCCAGGAAGATGAGCCGGTCATCTTGGAGCGCCACTCTCCAGTCCTGCACCTGATGCAGCAGATTCGCGACGATACCCACCGCTTTGCCGTCGGTTTCCACCGCCAGCGCCGTGCCGCCCGCCAAACCCATTCTTCGCTGCTGGATATCCCAGGGATCGGGGAGAAAACCTCACAGCGGCTGCTGCAACGCTATGGCAGCGTAGCCAACTTAAAGAAGGCCGGTGCAGATGAGCTTAGCCGCATGGTTCCCCGCAAAACAGCCGAAAAGATTGTGCAACACATGGCAGAGCACAAAGATACGGACTAACCGGTGTGTTGCCAATTTAGGGGTTAGGCCGTATTGCGACCATCACTAGCCTGTGCTACGTTCTATTTGTGGAGGTTCCCATGGCTGACAATGTTGGTTCCAAAGTAAGTTATTTTCTGGTTGGGCTCGGCGTAGGCGCCCTGATGGGTGTGTTGTTCGCACCGAAGTCCGGCGAAGACACCCGCGACTATCTCTCCAAGCGCGCCGATGACGGCCGCGAATTTGCCCAGAAAAAAGCCCGCGAACTTCGTGAACGTGCCGATGAGCTCATCGAACGCGGCAAGGATGTCGCCTCCAAGAAGCGGGAATCGCTTTCCGCCGCCGTGGATGCGGGCAGGGAAGCATTTCTTCGCGAATCGAAGTCCTGAGCCTCGGGGATAGTGCGCTATTCCGCTGACCTGGCGGAGAGGGTAGGGTGTGTATGCAACTTACGATGGAAATCTTCATCGTCGTAGCGGCGATTACGCTAATAGTGCAGGCCGGCATCCTCGTCCTGCTTTTTTTTCAACTCCGCAAGACCACCGAATCCGTGAACCGCATGGTCGGCGACCTGCATTCGCGAGTGGGTCCCATCCTCACGCGCACCCAGATCATGCTCGACGAAACACAGCCTAAAATTTCTGCTCTCGTCGAGGATGCTTCGCACATTGTCTACCTCACCCGCGCGCAAGCGCAAAAATTTGACCGCATTGCCACCGAAGCCACGGATCGTCTGCGCGGGCAGCTGGTGACCGTGGATCGCATCCTCACTGGCACCCTCGAGGCCGTCGAAGACGCCGGCTCGCAAGTGCGCCGTAGCTTTTGGGGCCCGGTGCATAAAGCGTCCGCAATTGTGCAGGGCATCAAAATCGGCCTGGATGTTTTGCGCTCGCGTCGCGCAAGCTCCAGCTCACCTGCCCGCGAAAACTCCGTCGAACAAGAAGACGAACTCTTCATTTGAAGTTTTTTCCTGCCATGCACCAAATTTATAGACGCGCACATCGGTGGCGTTCCGTTCCGCTTGCGTGCGTATCCTTTGGATTGCTCTTGTCGCTACTGGGTTGTGCCTTTGCTTTTGGCGGAGGCCCCACTTGGAAAGTCTTCTCGAATCGCGCTGGGTGGCGAATAGATTACCCGAGCGACTGGACGGTTGGCAGTTGCACGTCTTGCAAAGATCCGACCGCACCAGACGTCTTCGTCGATTTCTTTCCGCCGACGGACACTGATTCGGGATGGGTGATGATCGAGCATCTTGCTGACAAGCCAAGTGGTACAGGCGTGGATGCATGGTTCGCGGATGTCAAACGGAATGCCAACCTCAACCCGCGCTTAAGAGAACAGAGTTTTATGTTGCAGGGCTTACCGGCGCTGAGTGTCCGCTATCGGAATCCCTATAACGGTGGAGAAGAAATGGAAGTAGTTTATCTGATCTCCGGCTCCCGAACTTTTTCTATCGAATTCAGCGGAGAGAAGCCCGGTCTCGCTTTAGAAAAATTTGCTAACTATAATACCTTTCAACAAATGGTGAAGAGTTTTAGAGTCAAACCCTGACTCTCTCCATGTTGTAGATCCTTTCCCCATCTCGAAATTTAGATAGTTAGTCAAGCTCGGTCCCCAACCATCGATCTTCCCGATCCCTCTAAATTGCCGCTTGTTCGTTGCCACCAAACTGAATAACATGCCTCTGAACAATTCATAATCTTCCCGAGCCTCTAGTTCGCCGCCAGAGCTCCGACACGGTTGGAACGACTCAACAATGGGCCTGCTCGCAAACTTCAAACTCCGTCGAAAACTGCTTATTGCCATGTCTCCTCTGGCCTTCATGGCCATCCTCGCGGGTTTGTATTCTTCGTTCCAGTCCCATCGAACCGATGCTTTCTACAGCGACCTCATCGACAATCAGATAAAAGCCGTCCATCACATTGATATGGCGCGTTCCCTCAATCGGCGTTTTGGCTTTGATCTTTACAATCTCATCGCCGAGCCTGATCCCGATCGGCGGCAGATCATTGACGCACAACTCGACACCACCTATTCCGAGTACAAAGCGCAAATCGCGCTGGCCAACAATCTGGCTCCCTCCCGCTCTGCGGAAATCACCTCTGCGGAAACCAAGTTTGATCAGGTGGTTCTGGATTCGCGTCTCGTGCGGGCCGCCGCCCTGGCCAACGACAGTACAAAAGCAGCCGCGCTGATACGTTCCACGGTCAATCCCGAACTTCAACAAACCACAGACCAGGTGATTCGGATTGCCGACGATCTGCAGAGCCTGGTAGATCAGCGCTCCGCCGAACTCACCCGCAGAACACGTGAATCCATCCTGATAACCTGGCTGGTCATTGGAGTCGGTCTCCTTTTTACATTTGCCCTCGCTTCCTACGTGCTGAATGTGGATGTCGTCCAGGAACTTTTTTCCTTGCGCGACAGCATTCAATCTCTGGCCTCCGGCAACCTGGACCAAACCATTCCTTTTCTAAGTCGTCCGAATGAAATCGGCGAGATCAGCCGTTCCCTGAAAACGCTTCAAGGCGGCGCCAAGGACCGCGAAACCCAGTCCTGGGTCCAAGCCGAAGTCGCGGCAACCGCTGTGCGCCTTCAGTCCGCCGAAGACTTTTCTGCGTTCTCCGCCAGTCTGCTCTCCGGCATCTCCAAATGCATACCCCTGCTCTATGGCTCCTTCTATCTGGCCGACGAATCACGCACCCGGCTGTGCCGCGCCGGCACCTTTGCTGTCGCCGATTCCACAGACTCCGCCGAATTCCCATTTGGTGAAGGCCTTATTGGCCAGGCCGCCCTCGAACGCCGAGTGCTCGACCTTTCCGCCGAAAATGGTGATCCCCTCCGCGTCTCCACCGGCATTGGCTCGGTCGTTCCCGGCAAGCTTCTCTTCGTCCCAGTTCTCAATCAGGATCTTGTGATTGGCGTGATAGAACTCGCTACCGTTTCCGTTCTCTCGGACCGCCAGCAGGCCTTTCTGACCGCGCTTCTTCCCTTGGTCGCCATGAACGCCCAGTTGCTCTCTCGCAACCTGGAAACCAGCAGCCTGCTTGCAAAAACTCGCGCCCAAGCCGAATCGCTCGCGGTGTCGGAACGTCAGATCATTGCTCGCAAAGAGGAACTGGAGGCCAGCAACGTCGCCCTGGAATCTTCCCAGGAGGAATTGCGGCGCGCAAAAGAAGTCGCGGAAGACGCCACCAAGATCAAATCGGAATTCCTCGCCAACATGAGCCACGAAATTCGCACTCCGATGAACGCCATCATCGGGATGTCTCATCTGGCCTTGAAAACGGATCTCGATCCTCGTCAGCGCGGCTACGTCCGCAAAATTCAGCAGTCGGGCCAGCACCTGCTCGGCATCATTAACGACATTCTCGACTTTTCCAAGATCGAAGCCGGCAAACTCACCGTCGAGGACATCGACTTCGATCTCGAAAAAGTTTTGGAAAACGTCAGCAACCTCATCTCCGAGAAAGCCACCGCCAAAGGCTTGGAACTTATTTTTGATATTGATCCCGCCGTCTCGACTCATCCGAAGGGAGACCCGCTGCGCCTGGGACAAATCCTGATCAATTTTTGCAACAACGCCGTCAAGTTCACAGAAAAAGGCGAAATCGTTGTAAAAGCCCGCGTGCAGGAAGAAGACGAACGTGGCCAGCTGGTTTGCTTTTCCGTCAGCGACACAGGCATTGGCCTCACCGAAGAACAGATGGGCCGTCTCTTCCAGGCATTCGAACAAGCCGATGCTTCCACCACGCGCCAGCATGGCGGCACTGGTTTGGGTCTGGCCATTTCCAAGAAACTCGCCCAGCTCATGGGCGGCGATGTGGGCGTTTCCAGCGAAGTCGGCAAAGGCAGCACCTTCTGGTTCACCTCCTACCTCACCAAAGGAGAGGGCGTCGCGCGTCGCGCAACGCGCCCCGAACTCCGCGGCCGCCGCGTCCTGATCATTGACGACAATGCCCAAGCCCGCGAAGTCCTTTCCAGCATGTTGACCAGCATGGCCTTCGTGGCCGATGAAGCGCCGACGGGCCAGGAGGGTGTCGAACTGGTCCGGCTGGCAGCATCTCGCGGGGAGCCTTATGAAATTGTCTTCGTCGATTGGCAGATGCCCGGCCTTGATGGCGTGGAGACTGGAAAACTTATCCGTGCTCTTCCAGATCTCGCCACCGCTCCTCATCTTGTGATGGTTACGGCGTATGGCCGCGAGGAAGTCCTCCGCCAAGCCGAACAGGCCCGCTTCGAAAATGTTTTGATCAAACCAGTCACTCCCTCGATGCTCTTTGATTCCGTCGTCCAGGTCCTCAGCGAGGATCGGGAGACTCCGCATGAATCAAAGGTTGCCAGTTCCCAAATGGATCTTTCTTCAATTTATGGCGCACGTGTTTTGCTCGTCGAAGACAACGAACTGAATCGTGAGGTGGCCATCGGCCTCCTCGAAGACGCGCGCCTCTCCATCGATCAAGCGGAAAACGGCGCCGTCGCCGTGCAGCAACTCTCGAGGCATGACTACGACCTGGTCCTGATGGACATGCAGATGCCCGTGATGGATGGCATCACCGCAACTAAGGCCATTCGTTCCAATCCCCGCTTCGCGTCTCTGCCCATTCTCGCCATGACCGCCAATGCCATGGATCGCGACCGTGAAATGTGCCTCACCGCCGGTATGAACGCCCATCTCGCCAAGCCCATTGATCCCGATAAGCTGTATGCCGCGCTGCTCCAGTGGATTCGCCCGCGCGCCGCCTCGGCCTCCGCATCGGCCACATCAAATTCCGCGTCTACTGCCGCATCCACTCCAGTTGCTGCTTCAATTCCTCTCCCCGCTTCCAGCGATCTGGTGATTCCCGGCATCGATACCGCCACCGCCCTCAAACGCACCGGTGGCAATCGCAAGCGCTACGAATCTCTTCTCCAACGGTTTGCCGATTCCCAGTCGCACGTAGTTGAGGACATTCGCGCCGCCATCGCCGCCAAAGACGCCCCCACCGCGCAACGTTTCGCCCATTCGCTCAAGGGTGCCTCCGCCAATCTCGGCGCAAACGCCCTCGCCCAAGCCGCCGCCGCCGCCGAAGCGGCTATCGACTCCAATCAACCGCTCGCGCCTGCTCTCGATTCACTCTCCCTTTCGCTCAATGCAACGCTTAGCTCCATTCGCGCTGCTCTCCCCGCCGAACCAACTCTCGTCACCGCCGCATCTCCAAACGCCGATGCGTCCACTCTTGTTCAACCGCTCTCTCAGCTCAAGAAGTTGCTGGAAACCGACGATGGCGACGCCTCCGATTTCCTTCTTGATGCGCGGCCCGTCCTCGGCCAGTTTCTGACGCCTGCGGAAATCGATTCGCTTTCCATGCATGTCGGTAATTTTGCCTATTCAGACGCCCTTCGATCCGTTTCCGAAATCGCTGGCCGTCTTTCCCTTAGATTGGAGTGAACGGATGTCCACAGCGCCACAACTAGCACCCTCCGCCCAGAAACTAATCCTGGTCGTTGACGACACGCCTCTCAATATCGGCGTCATCTCTGGAGCCTTGAAAGATTCCTACAAAACTAAGGTCGCTACGAACGGCGAAAAAGCCCTCGCCCTCGCTTCCGCCGAAGACAAACCCGATTTGATCCTCCTCGACATCATGATGCCCGGCATGGATGGCTACGAAGTCTGCACCCGCCTGAAAGCCGATCCCTCCACCCGCGATATCCCCGTCATCTTTCTCACCGGACAGACCAGCGCCGAAGACGAAACGCGCGGCTTTGAAGTCGGCGCCGTGGACTACGTCCACAAGCCATTCTCACCCGCCGTAGTGAAGGCTCGTGTCCGCAGCCACATCCTCCTTCGCGAAGCTCGGGCTCAGCTGGCTACTCAACTCCTCGCCCTTAACGACGAGCTGGAGATGGCCCGCCAGATTCAGCTCTCCATCCTTCCGCACTCCATCCCCAAATTAACCGGTCTGGATATCGTAGCGAATTATCTCCCCATGACTTCGGTTGCCGGTGATTTTTACGATTTCATCCAGATTGACGACCAGCACATCGGCATTCTGATCGCCGATGTCTCCGGCCACGGCCTTCCCTCCGCGCTCATCGCCTCCATGCTGCAAGTGGCCCTCACAGGACAAGCCGCGCATGCCGCGGAGCCGGCAAAGGTGTTGCTGGGTCTGAATCGCGCGCTGTCCGGAAAATTCACCCAGAATTTTGTTACCGCCACCTACATCTACGTGGACCTCGAAAAAAACCTCATGCGTTACGCCGGCGCTGGACACCCGCCCATGCTTCAATGGCGCCAGTCCACCGGCAAATCAGCCAAAATCATGGAAAATGGTTTGGTCCTTGGAATGGTTGCAGAGGCTACCTACGAAGCGCTGGAGTTTCCCCTTGAGCCCGGCGACCGTTACGTACTCTACACGGACGGAATCCTCGAGGCCGATAACGCAGAACATGGAGAGTATGGCGTGGCCCGTTTCATGCGCTTCATCGAAGACCACAAGCACCTGGCAGCGGAACAGTTTTCCCAGACATTCCTCGCCGAAATCTCCCGTTGGTCAAACCAGACCGCCAAACCCGGCCAACAAGACGACATCACTCTCCTGGTCGTCGATTACAAGCATCAGTAAATATTCCAGCTTTTTGCAGAGAGTAGGGGCACGATAAATCGTGCCCTCTTGGGTCTAATCCAGCCCCGCCCACGCGTATTACTTGATCCACCCGCCGCACACCACCACGTCACCGTCATAGAACACCGCAGCCTGCCCCGGCGTAATAGCGCGCTGAGCCGCATCAAAAGTGATCCGCGCGCGATGGTCGGTAAGCGCCTCGATCGTGGCGGCGGCAGGTTCGTGCTTGTGACGAATCTTGGCCTGGCCACGCACCGGAGCATCTGGCGCAGCGATGGAAATCCAGTTCACGCCCTCAATTTCCAGTGAGGTGGTTCGCAAAGCGTCGTCTTCGCCCACAACGATGCGATTCTTTTCGGTGTCAATTGCCAGCACGTAGATCGGCTTCCCAGCAGCAAAGCCCAAGCCCTTCCGCTGCCCAATCGTGTAATTATGCACGCCAGTGTGGCGGCCTATCTTGGCGCCGTCTTCCGTAACGATGTCGCCTTCCTGCTCGTTCAGCGAAATTCCCTCGGCGCGCGAATACGCCTGAATGAACTGCACGTAATTCCCATTGGGAACGAAGCACAGTTCCATGCTTTCCGGTTTTTCCGCCACGGGCAGGCTCACCTGTCGCGCAATGTCGCGAACTTCGTCCTTGGTCAGTTCGCCCAGCGGAAAATCGCTGCGCGAAAGCTGTTCCTGCGTCAGTCCCCACAAAAAATAAGATTGATCCTTGCTCTCATCGCGCGCCCGCAGCAAAGCATAGCGCCCACTTTCAGCATCCTTACGGATCTGTGCGTAATGGCCCGTGGCCAATCGTTCCGCGCCAATTTGCCGCGCCATGCGCAGCAGCGGCTCGAATTTCACATCTGTATTGCAGTTGGTGCAGGCAATGGGCGTGCGTCCGGAAAGATATTGCTCCACAAACGGCCGCACCACGCTCGCTTCGAACTGTTCCTCGAAGTTCACCACGTAATGCGGAAAATTCAGGTGCTGCGCCACGCGCTTCGCGTCATAGACATCGTCGAGCGAGCAGCAACGGTGCTGCGCCGGGCCTTCGCCCTGCAGTTCCGGCAGCCGCCGCTGATTCCACAACTGCATCGTCAAACCAACGATTGGGTGCCCCTGCTGCAGAAGCACGGCCGCCACGGTGGAGGAATCCACGCCGCCGGACATGGCTACGGCCACAAGCCCCAGCTGCGGCTCAGCCGCCGTGGGCAGGGAATCAATCTGGATCTGCGCGTTCATTCACTTTCCATTTTAGCGTGAGTTGCCGATTCGTGCTTGATCCGACTTTGGCGTGCGGCAGCCCGCTGCTGCTTTCGAGGTGCAAACCCCAACATCCATTTCACCGCCCATCGCAATTTTCGGTTCGTCGCGGAAGGCAGGCCGTACAATCCTTACTTTTGATATGCAGGAGAAATTTTCCGCAGTTGCGCAACCGCCGCTGGCACAATTTCCAGCGCAGCCGCGATTTCCGCCTCGGTGGTCCCGCGTCCAAGGCTAAATCGAATCGTGGCCCGCGCCTCAGCGGCCGCCAATCCGATCCCCGTAAGCACATGCGACGGTTCAACAGCCCCAGAGGAACACGCCGCGCCCGTCGAACATGCCACGCCCTTCAGGTCCAGCGCAATCAGAAGCGCCTCGCCCTCGATTCCCGGAAAAACCATGTTGGAAGTATTTGGAGTGCGTAGTGCATGCGCCGCATTCACCTTGCAATCAGCAACCCTGGCGAGCAAGCCCTGTTCCAATGCATCGCGAAGCCCAGCGATCCGGTTCGCATCCTTCTCCAACTCAAGCCGCGCAAGTTCCGCCGCCTTGCCCAGCCCCACAATTCCCGCAACATTCTCCGTACCCGGCCGGTGGCCCCGCTGGTGATGTCCGCCATACAAAAATTGCTTGAGTTGCGTTCCACTTTTGATGAAGAGCACGCCAACGCCCTTCGGACCGTAAAACTTGTGACCGGAAAGTGAAAGCAGATCAATTTGCAACGCCTGCACGTCCACCGGAATTTTTCCAGCGGACTGCACCGCGTCGCTATGGAAATAAACATCAGCCTCTGCAGCGATCCGCCCGATCTCCGCAAGCGGCTGAACTGCCCCAATCTCATTATTCGCGTGCATCACCGTGATCAGCGCAGTCTCAGGCCGAAGCGCAGCGCGCAGTTCTTCCGGATCAATCAGGCCGTCGCGATTGACCCTTAAATAAGTGACCGCGGCCCCTTGTTTCTCCAGCGCCTGGCAGCTGTTGAGAACCGCTTCGTGCTCAATCGCTGTGGTGATAATGTGCATTCCCGCACGCCCAGCCAAAAGCGCCTGCGCCACGCCGAAAATTGCGTGATTATCAGACTCCGTTCCCCCGCTGGTGAAAACGATCTCCGGCGCCCGTGCATGAATCAGCGCAGCCACTTGTTCGCGCGCAGTTTCCACCGCCGCCCGCGCTCGTTGTCCAGAGGTGTGGATCGACGAAGCATTGCCGAACTCCCCCGAAAAATAAGGCAGCATAGCCTCAACCACGGCTGGGTCAACCGGAGTCGTGGCGTTGTGATCCAGATAAATCCGCTTCATAGGTGTCCAAGGTCAGAATAGAAGCAATCCTGCAATGTGGCAAACCGAGTCGACGCTGCCACTTAGCGGGAAATCGGCGCACGCAACATCGCCCGGTGCCGCGATCGCGATGAAAAAATACGAACATTGAGGACCCTGCGGATCGGCCCGTCGCGGCTCAAACGACATCACAATCAAATGATTGCGGCGCTATCGTTGGCCCGGCATGGCCGGACTGGTAGCTGCTCCGGCAGGCGCCGCAGCCTGTGACACAACCAGGAACTCGTACGATTTTCCGTCCGCCTTCAGCTTCATCTTGCTCTTGTCGAGCTTGAATTCAACAGTGGCGTTCAAAGTGAGCAGCGTCTGGTCTTCCGGCTTCGGCTGCTGGATAGTGTAGTCGATGGATCCGGACCGAATCACATATTGATGGCACATCAGATCCAGGTCCTGCTTCTTGGACTTCTTTTGGCCGCAGGCGACCGAGGTCTGCGAAAGAACCGTTCCGGTCTTTGGCGGGGTGCCCGCAAAACCGGACGCCACGGTGATGGAAATCATCGCCAGAATCAAAAGGGACTTTTTCATAAGGGCTCCTGAAAAGTAAAAGTATAGCCGAGCGCAATTCTCATTCTACCCAAAAAGTCAGTGGCCGCACGGGCTATCGCGCAAACTGGGGTTTCTCCTTGGAAACATGTGGGCCAGTGGAGGGTGCTCGATCTGGTCGGAGAGCCGATACACATAAATCATGATATTCTACACATCGAGGTGCCCCATGCGGACCAACATCGAAATCGACGACAAATTGATGAAGGAAGCCATGCGCAGCGCCAACACCAAAACTAAACGCGCAACCGTCGAAGCCGCCTTGCGCATGCTCGTCCGCTTGAAGCGTCAGGAGGGCATCCGGCGCTTGCGCGGAAAAGTAAAATGGGAAGGGAATCTCGACGAGTTGCGAGGGAGCCGATTCTGATCAGGAGCAAATATGGTCATTGTGGATTCCACTGTCTGGGTGGACTACTTTAACGGCAAGAACAACGAAGAGACCCGGCTCCTCGAGTCCCGCATCGGCCGCGAGGACATTGGTCTCATCGACCTAATTTTCTGCGAGGTATTGCAAGGCCTCCATACGGAAAAAGAGTTCGAGGAGGTCAGGACTCTGCTGCTGGAATACTCAATTTTCCCCACAGGCGGTATGGAAATGGCAATGGGAGCCGCGTCAAATTATCGAAAACTGCGGGCACGCGGCTTCACCATCCGCAAGCTGGTTGATTGCTGGATTGCAACCTTCTGCCTTCGAGAAGGCCACGAGTTGCTCCACCGCGACCGCGACTTTGATCCATTTGAAAGCGAATTGGGCCTCCGCGTTGTGCGTGTCTAAGCCGTCCAGCAAGCTGAGCTCGCACAAATCAGAGTATGATTGGCGCGGCCGTTCGTCAGTCGACGTCCGGCTTTTGACAGGATTTTTCGGAGGAAGCATTGGGATACGCGGACTTGCGGGAATTCGTGAAGCGCCTCGAGAAAGAAGGCGAGTTGCGCCGGGTGAAGACGGAAGTCGACCCGGTGCTGGAAGTCACCGAAGTCGTCCAGCGCGCGCAAGCGATGCCGGGCCCGGGCGGGCATCCGGGTGGCATGGCGCTCCTCTTTGAAAAGCCCAAGGGCTCTCGCTATCCCCTCCTGATCAATGCATTTGGCAGCGCCCGCCGTATGGAGTTGGCCTTCGGAGTCGAGAAACTCGACGACGTGGCAGCCCGCATTCGCGGCTTTCTGGATATGCAGACCCCGCAAGGTCTCTTCGACAAATTAAAGATGCTGCCGAAGCTCGCCGAACTCGGTTCCTTCATGCCAAAACAGGTAAAAGACGGCGCCTGTAAGGAAGTGATCCACAAAGGAAACGACGTCAATCTGTTCGATTTTCCAATCCTGAAATGCTGGCCGCAGGATGGCGGCCGCTTCATCACCTTTCCCTTGGTCTTTACGCGCAATCCAGATACCGGCAAGCGCAACGTGGGCATGTACCGCATGCAGATTTACGACGAGTGCACTACCGGCATGCACTGGCAGACGCAAAAACACGGTGCCGAACATTTCCGCCGCGCCCGTGCGAAAAATCCCGAGGGCCGCATACCCGTAAGCGTCGCCATCGGCGCGGATCCCGCCACCACACTGGGCGGCATTCTCCCTATTCCTCCAGACCTGGACGAAATGATGTTCAGCGGCTTCCTCCGGCGAGAGCCGGTCGAACTCGTAAAGTGCGAAACCAACGACCTGGACGTCCCCGCAAACGCGGAAATCATCCTCGAAGGTTACGTCAACCTGAGCGAAATGCGCACCGAAGGCCCCTTCGGCGATCACACCGGCTTCTACTCCCTTGAGGGCGAATATCCGGTCTTCCACGTTGAGTGCGTCACTCACCGAAAAGATCCCATTTATCTTGCAACCGTGGTCGGCCGACCTCCGCAGGAAGACTTCTATATGGGCCACGCGATTGAACGCGTCTTTCTCCCGCTGATGAAACTGACTCACGCGGAAATTGTGGACGTCTCCATGCCCGCGGAAGGCATCGTCCACAATCTGATGATCGTCTCGATCCGCAAATCCTATCCTGGCCACGCCCGAAAAGTGATGAACGCGATCTGGTCCCTGGGCCAAGCGATGTTCACAAAGGTTCTCGTAGTGGTGGACCACGACGTGGATGTACACAACTACCGCGAAGTCGTCTGGAAAGCTCTGTGTGCCATCGATCCAGAGCGCGATGTCCAGTTCACTCTGGGCCCGGTCGACACCCTGGATCACGCCGCTCGAATGCAGGATTTCGGCTCCAAAATGGGCATTGACGCCACGCGCAAATGGGCCAGCGAAGGCTTTTCCCGCCCGTGGCCCGATGAAATGCTTGTCGACGAAAAAACCAAAGCCCGCGTCGAAGCCATCTGGAAAAGCCTCGGGATTTGAATGGCTTCCGGCTGAACAACTCAAGCGAAGGTGAGAGCTCTCCATGAAAATGACCATAGAGATGGATCATGATTTGGTGCCCGCTCTTAAGAAATTTGCGGCCAGTCGCAAAATAACAATAGGAAAGGCCGTTGCCGAACTCGTACGCAAAGGACTTGGCGTACGTTCGCCCATGCGCACTGTCGTAATAAACGGCTTTCATGTCGTGGACCTGCCTCCAGATTCGCCCGTTGTCACCCAGGAACATGTCCGACGGCTCCTGTAATTGCCGAGCTAAACTACGTGTCACTTCCCGCGCGAATTGCGAACTAAGAATAACCGTACTCTCGGACAGGCCAGAATTTTTGAAAAAACACAATTGGTTGTGGGTGTCTGCGAAGACCAGCACTATTACTGGCCCCACCTGCCTACAATACCAGGCGATTTGCCTAAGATTACCTGCATTCTTAGGACAACTCCGGGAGAGAATCCCTTGACGCTCGCAACACGCGGATGCCATAACGGTTCCACGAGCAGCACCTGGGGTTTCTGTGTCCTGCAGTTCAGCTAGAAAATTGGGTGCCGCAAAGTCTTGGCAAGAGAGTGGCTTGTGAAGGATAAGGTGGGCGTTCCTCGTGAGCGAATCGCGCGAAGTGATGAACGTACGGCAGGCGTCCCAGTACCTGGGCATCAGCCCGGATACTCTGTACCGGTACATCACAGAGGGCGAAATACCTGCATTCAAGTTAGGAAATCGTTGGAAACTTAGGAAGACGATCCTTGACAGGTGGATGGAACGCAAGATGAGCCAAGTGGTGACGAAGCGCCGCTAGGTTTGTCCGAGCGTGAGGGAAAGAGGCCGCGATATGTGGTTACTCGGGGGAGCAAAAAATAAACAGCTGGTCGGACTGGACATCGGCTCCAGTTCCATCAAGGCTGTTGAGTTGAAATCGACGAAGGCCGGGTATGAACTGGTCAGCTTCGGGATGGAGTCCCTGGCGCAGGATACCGTGGTTGACGGCGCAATCATGGACGCGCCTCAAGTGGCCAACGCGATTACCCGGATTTTCGAAAACGAAAAGATCAAGACCAAGAACGTCGCCACGTCGGTTTCCGGACACTCCGTCATCGTCAAGAGAGTGCCGCTGCCTCTCATGACCGAGGAAGAGCTTTACGACCGCATTCCCTCGGAAGCCAGCCAGCACATCCCGTTCGACATCGCGGACGTGAACCTCAGCTACCAGTTGCTGGAAGCCATGGACGCGCAAATGGACGTCCTGCTGGTGGCCGTGAAGAAAGATAAGATTCTGAACCACACCAACGTGCTGGCCCAGGCGGGCAAGACGCCGGTGGTTGTGGACATTGACGCTTTTGGCCTGCAGAACTGTTTCGAAGTGAACTACGAACCAGATGCCGGTCAAACCGTGGCCCTGCTCAACATCGGCGCCAGCGTCATGAACATCAATATCGTTCGTGGTGGAATCCCGCTGTTTACGCGCGACGTCAGCGTGGGCGGCAACCAGTACACCGACGCGCTGCAGAAAGAACTCGACCTTAGCTTCGACGACGCGGAACGCCTCAAGAAAGGCGACACCCTCCCCACCGTCACCGATGAGCAAAAAGGCCAGATTCTTCGCAGCGTTTCCGACATTCTGACCCTCGAAATTCAGAAGACCTTCGACTTTTTCCGCGCCACCGCCAGCGGAGAAAATATCCAACGCATTATGGTGGCAGGCGGCACGGCGCGTGTACCCGGCCTGGTGGACCTGCTCCGCGAAGAATTCGCCATGCCCGTGGAAGAACTCAACCCCTTCCGGAAGGTGCTGATCAATCCGGGGAAACACAGTGAAGATCAGATCCGCGAACTGGCGCCGAGACTTGTAGTCGCGGTGGGACTGGCCCTGAGGAGCTTCGACTAGCCATGATCCGCATAAACTTACTTGGACAAACGAGGCCCAAAGCCTCACGCCGGCCGGTGGACACGGGAGCGGCCCTGCCGCTGGTGTTTATCGGTGCTGGTGTGCTGCTTGGGGGACTCTTCCTCTTCTACTTCTATCATTCCTGGCAGACGCAGTTGAATGACGAGAACAAGCGCATCCAGCAGTTGCAGGCGCAGAAGACGGAACTCGAACAGATCAAGCTGCAGGTGGAAGCCTTCGACAAGCAGAAACAAGTGCTGCAGCAGCGCGTCGGCACCATCGAACAGTTGCAGCGCGATCGCACTGGCGGTCAGGAACTTCTCGATCAGGTCGCCAACACCGTTTCTCGCGCGGAAAACCTGTGGCTGATTTCGATGAGCAAAAAGGGCACTGCTTTGCAAATGGATGGCGCGGCCGCTTCTCTGAACTCCGTGGCCAACTTCATCACGGCCCTCAAGCGCTCCGGATATTTCCAGAAGGTGGAGATCAAGGATTCCAGGCAAGATGATCACAGCCTGAACGTGCAGACTTTCCTCTTCACGATTAATGCGGAGATCGCTCCCAATACGGGGCCGACCACGCCAGCACCGGGAGCCAAGCCCGCAAGCACTTCGGGCGCCCCGCGTACACCCGCCAACGCACCGGCGAGGAAAGGATAGGGGAACATCATGGCCAATCCTTTCCGAGATATGTCCGTGATTATGCAGGGTCTGGTAGCCCTCGCGATCGCCGTGATCCTGGTTTTGGCGGGCCTATACGCTCCGTTTTCACCGGTGGCGCAGGAACGTTCCGACTACGACAAGGCCGTGCAGCAACGGACCCAGTTGAATCAGGAAGTAACACAGCTTCAGGTGTACAAGCAGCGCTACGGAGAACTGAAGCAGCAGATGGACGCGCTCAATAAGCAACTGGACACTTTGAAGACCATCGTTCCAGAAGAGAAAGAAGTGGACGAATTTATCCGTCAGCTGCAGGGTGCCGCAACCGCTTCCAACGTCTCTTTGCGCAAGCTGACATCGCAGAATATCGTGCCCAAGGAATATCACTACGAGATGCCGTTTGAGGTGCAGGCAGACGGGCCCTATTTCAATATGCTGGATTTCTTCTCCCGGTTGAGCCGGTTGTCGCGCATCATCAACGTGGGCGACATCCAGTTTGACGATCCGAGCACTTCGGGCGGCAAGGAAACCAAGTACCCGTTGCGCCCGGGAACGACGGTGACGGGCATTTTTACGGTTACGACTTATTTCACGAAGCCAGCTGACACCACCTCCGCAAGCGGGCCCAAGGGTGCAACTGCGGGCCAGCCGGCGAGAAAACCGTGAGCAGGGATGAGCGAGCCATGCGTCTAGCCATAACAATAGTAACGGGGATTATGCTGGCGACGGCCGGGAGCAATCTATTGGCCCAGACGGCGCCCGCACCAGCTTCGAAATCGGCGAAAAAATCCGCCACCAAATCGGCACAGAAGCCGGCGGCCGCAACCGCCGCCGACGCTTCTTCCGCGGCATCGGGTTCGCAAGGCGCGCCCGAGGAATCCAAAGTGTCGCGCCGCGATCCGTTCGAATCGCTCACCAGTCGCCAGGAAGCTGCTGCGCGTGCCGGTGCGAATCTCCCTCCGGGTAAAGCGGGCCTGCAAGTGGGCACCCTGCGGCTGGATGGAATCGTCAAAGCGCCGAACGGCATGATCGCGGTTGTCACCAACCCGCAAGCGCGGACTTATTTCCTGCGCGAAGGGGACCAACTTTACGACGGACGTGTGGAAAAGATTGCGATGGACGGCGTGTCGTTCCACGAAATCGGGAAAGATGCGTTCGGGAAACCTGTGGAACGTCAAGTGAATAAGAGAATTTACTCCAGTGCAGGAGAACAGCAATGAAGACGACTTGGCCGGCCTTTCGGGGCAGCTGCCTGATACTAGCGAGCATCGTGCTGGGCGGGGGCCCGGCGGGAGTTCGCGCTCAGGAGCCCGCAGGCGCGACATCTACCGCAGCGGTGATCTCCAGCGTTGCAATCACGCAGGAGCCGCAGCGCGCCGCGATTCGCGTAGAGGGCGCCGGACGTCTCGACGTCCATCCCTCACGGATGCAGAATCCGGAGCGACTCGTATTGGATTTCAGCGGCGCCCGACTCGACGTGCAGAAAACGTCGATCCCTGGCGTTTCCGCGCCGGTGCGTGGCGTTCGCATGGGGCAATTCCGCCCCGATGTGGCCCGCGTGGTTGTGGATTTGACTCAGGAAACGCCCTACCAGATCTCCCACGAAGGAGATTCGGTAGTGGTGTACTTCCAGATGCAGGTGTTGCCCGATGCGAATTTGGCCGCGCCCGTAAACTCCACCTCCAACACGCCCGCCAGCAAATCCATTGTGTATGTCGCGAAGTCTCCCAAGGTCAGCGTCCATACCTCCAAAGTTTCCAACGTAGCGGCTCCTCGGTTCGCTCTGCCGAATGAACTGACCCAGCCCTCAGTTGTTTTGGCAAGCCTCCACGAGAACGATCAGCCCGGGCGTCCTGATAGCGATACCCAACAGGCTTCGCAGCAGGCCATGCAGCAAGCGGCCACCGCTGCCACCACCGTGGCGCAGCAGCAGGCTTCCACCGCTGCCGCAACCACGCAATCCGGACGGTACACCGGGGAACCCATCTCCGTGAACTTGAAGGACGTGGACCTGAAGGATTTCTTCCGCCTGATTCACGAAATCAGCGGCTTGAACGTGGTGCTGGACCCCAACGTTAAGGGCACCCTCACCATCGTTCTCGACGAAGTGCCTTGGGATCAGGCGCTGGACATCGTCCTGCAGAATAACGGCCTCGATAAGCAATTGACCGGCAACGTGCTGCGCATCGCCACGCGTGAAACCCTCAAGCGCGAAGCCGAAACGCAACGCGACCTGGCAATCGCCCAGGCCCAGGCCGTCGCTCCGGTCACCATCACCCGCGTCCTCAGCTATGCCAAGGCCGCAACGATGAAGGACACCCTCAAAAAGTTTCTCTCGCCGCGCGGAGACATCCTCTCCGATGACCGCTCCAACCAGCTGATCATTCGCGATATTCCTTCTGTGATTCCGGTGATTGACAACCTGATTCACCAGTTGGACCGCAAGTCGCAGCAGGTGGAAATCGAAGCGCGCGTGGTTTCCGCATCGCGCTCCTTCGCACAGGATATCGGCGTGCAGTGGGGCTTTGCAGGCACCACCACCAGCGGCCGTACGATCTTCGGCGGTCCAGCCAGCGTCGGCGTCAGCCCGGTGCAGACTGGTTCGGGCCTTCCGGCTCCTCCGCTCATCGGCACTCCAGGTACAAACTCCGGTAGCAGCACGCCGGGTCTCCCATTGAACGTCAACCTTGGTGCGGGCGTGCCCACCAGCGGTTTCTACATCGGCCATCGTTCGCCTAACTTCGCGGTGGACCTCTTCATCACCGCGGCGGAGTCCAAGGGCGTCGGCAAACTGCTCTCGAAGCCCAAGGTCATCACCCAGAACAACGAAAAGGCGATCGTCAAACAAGGTACGAAAATTCCAATTCAGACGACGATCAACAATACGATTTCAGTCCAGTACATTGACGCTGTGCTGCAGCTCGAAGTAACCCCGCAAATCACCGCGGAAGGCACGGTGTTCATGGATGTGCTGGTGGAAAACACCCAGATCGACAATGGTATTCCCCGCGTTCAAGGAATCCCGGCGTTGGATACCCAGGCCGCGCAGACCAAGGTCACCGTCGCAGACGGCGGAACCGTGGTAATCGGCGGCATCATCGTCACCCAGCAGCAGACGGATATCACCCAGGTGCCCATCGTTGGCAGCCTCCCGGTGATCGGATATCTCTTCCGCCGCACCAACGTCACCGTGCAGTCGCAAGAACTGCTCTTCTTCATCACCCCGCGCATCATCCCCGGATAAGTTTTTCCGGCTGGGATGAGCTCCATCCACGCCGGACCGGAAGCGCGGTCACAAAAATTCGGGTAAACTTAAATCGAGGAGGCGTGAGTCTCCTCGATTTTTTTATGCATCCCGCACACAACTTAAGACGAAAAGCGCTCCTCGCCGAACTCAAGGCCCGCAAACTCGATGGCTTGCTGGTCACCCACCCCGCCAACTGGTACTACTTGACGGGTTTCACAGGCGAAGCCGGCGCGCTGCTGGTCACATCCGGTGGCGTCACGCTGATTACCGATGGCAGGTTCACCGTCCAGGTAGCAGAAGAGACCCAAGGTGTGAAGATTGAGCTCCAGCAAGGCAGTTTGTACCCATCTGTCGGTGGCTACCTGAAGAAGAACCGTCTGAACCGCCTGGGATTCGATGCCAATCAGTTGACCGTCGCCCAGTTGGCTTCGCTCCAAAAAGCCGCTGGAAGCAAATGGCGCGGCACTGCGACCTCTGGGCTCGTGGAGCGCCTACGCAAGAAGAAAGATGCCCAGGAACTCGCCGTAATGCGAAAGGCAGCCATCCTGGCAAGCGAAGTCCTGGAAGGCGTCCTGAAGCTGGTACGGCCGGGTGTTCAGGAAAATGAGATCGGAGCCGAAATCGAGTACCAGATGAAAAAGCGCGGCGCCAGTGGCGCGTCGTTCGAAACCATCGTGGCTTCCGGACCGCGTGGCGCATTGCCGCATGCCCGTCCAACCGCCAAACGGCTGAGGAAAAATGAGTTGGTCGTGCTGGACCTGGGTGCTATACTCGGCCATTATTGCAGCGATATGACGCGCACCGTGCACCTGGGACGTGCCAGCAAGCGCGTTCGAGGATGGTACCGGTCGGTTCAGGATGCGCTGGAAGCGGCTGTAGCGGCCGTGAAGGCGGGGGTAACTTGCGGCGATGTGGACGCCGCGGCGCGGGAAGTTCTCAAGAAAAACGGACTCGAACAGTATTTTGTGCACAGCACCGGGCATGGTCTTGGCCTGGAGGTGCATGAAGAGCCTCGGGTGGCACGCGGCCAGACGGTTCAACTGGAAGCGGGAAATGTGATTACCATAGAACCTGGGATATATCTGGAGGGCATTGGCGGGATCCGGATTGAGGATGACGTGGTGGCAAGAGCAGGAAGCTGTGAAGTGTTGACCCGCGTGAAGCGGGATCTCATCGAACTCTAAGAAAAGGCATGAAACGGAAAAAGACCGCGAAAGCGAGTGAAAACCCGTCGTTTGCGAATCCCGAAATTGAGCGGATCGAGCAGCTGCTTCGCTTCATGAGCGAGCACAACCTGGAAGAATTTGAGTATTCCCGGGGCGACCTGCGCATCCGCCTGAAGAAACCCGGCACCAGCGTGGTGATGGCGTCCGCGCACCGGCCCGCGCCGGAAATTATTGTGCCTTCGGCCCTGGTTCCTCAGGACCCGGCCGAGCTCAGAAGCGCGGAATCGCAGGCTGACATCCGTGGCGGGGAAGACCTGCACCTGATAAATTCGCCGATTGTCGGCACTTTTTATGGTTCGCCGAGTCCAGGAGCCGAGGCCTTCGTCAAGGTCGGTTCGCACGTCGACAAGGGCCAGACGCTTTGCATCGTGGAAGCGATGAAGTTGATGAATGAAATTGAGTCGGAAATCAGCGGTGAAGTGCTGCGCATCTTCGCGGAAAACGGGCAGCCCGTCGAATACGGGCAGCCTCTGTTCGGGATTCGCCCGAGCCGCAAGAGATAAGCGGCCTGCCTGACTATGTTCCAGAAAATCCTAGTTGCTAACCGCGGGGAAATCGCCCTGCGAGTCATCTGCGCGTGCAAAGAGCTGGGCATCGCGACCGTCGCCGTCTATTCGGAGGCGGATCGCAATTCGCTCCACGTCCGCTTCGCCGATGAAGCTGTCTGCATCGGGCCGCCCCGCAGCAGCGAAAGTTATCTGAATATTCCGCAGGTGATCAGCGCCGCGGAAATCACCAATGTGGATGCGATTCATCCCGGCTACGGCTTCCTCTCCGAAAACGCGAATTTTGCCAAGGTCTGCGAAGCTTCAGAGATCACCTTCATCGGCCCCAAGCCCGAAGTGATCGAAATGATGGGCGAAAAAGATCGCGCCCGCCGCGAAATGAAGTCCCAAGGGCTCCCCACAATTCCCGGCAGCGATGGAGTGGTGGAGGGCGAAGAGCAGTTGGCCAGCGAAGCAGCCCGTATCGGGTTCCCCTTGATCCTGAAAGCGGCGGCAGGTGGCGGCGGTCGCGGCATGCGCATGGTGCGCAATAAACAGGAGCTCCTGCCCGCTTACCAGACAGCGCGCAGTGAAGCGCAACAAGCCTTTGGCACGCCAGACGTCTACATGGAAAAATTTCTGGAGCATCCCCGCCACATTGAAATTCAGGTCCTGGGCGACCAGCACGGCAAAGTCATCCACCTTGGCGAACGCGAGTGCACCATCCAGCGGCGGCACCAGAAGTTGGTGGAAGAATCACCTTCCCCCGCCATCGATGCCAGGCGCCGCAAAGAATTGGGCGCCAAAGTCGTGAAGGCGCTGCAGGCCATTGACTACACCAACGCCGGCACCGTGGAATTCCTGATGGATACCGATGGCTCCATCTATTTCATCGAAATGAACACCCGCATCCAGGTGGAACATCCGGTCACCGAATTTATCACCGGCGTCGACCTGGTGAAGTCGCAGATCCGCATCGCCGCCGGCGAAAAAATGGAAGATGCGGTCGGCGAGATGCACTTCTCGGGACATTCCATCGAATGCCGCATCAACGCCGAGGATCCCGAAACATTTGTGCCCTCCGCCGGCCGCATCACCACCTTTCAGGCGCCCGGTGGCACCGGCGTGCGCGTGGATTCCGCGGCTTATTCCGGCGCGGTGATTCCTCCCTACTACGATTCGCTGGTGGCCAAACTCATCGTCAAGGGTCGAGATCGCGCCGAAGCCATCGGCCGGATGAAACGCGCCCTGGAAATGTTCGTCATCGAGGGCATCAAGACTTCCATTCCCCTGCAGCGCCGCATCATTGCCCACCCGGACTTTGAAGCCGGGAAAATGGATACCCACTTCATCGAAAAAATTCTGAACGGCAACGGAAAATAGCCGTTCATGCGCCTTGTGATGCCCCGCCTGTATGTGATATTAGACGCAGCAATGCTAGCGGAATCCCCCGGGGAAACAGCCCAAAAATTGATCGCGGCAGGCGTGCGATTGCTTCAGTACCGCAACAAGCAAGCCTCTGCGCGTGAACTCCTGAACGGCTCCCGCATCATTGCCGCTGCCGCGCGAGCCGCAAACTGCGCCTTTTTTGTGAACGACCGGCCCGATGTCGCTTGGCTCGCGAACGCGGACGGCGTGCATGTCGGCCAGGAAGACCTCGAAGTCTCCCAGGCCCGCGAGGTGGTGGGTCCGGAACGCTGGGTTGGAGTATCGACGCACAATCTCCAACAATTTCAGCAGGCCGCTGCCAGTTCGGCGGATTATATAGCCGTGGGCCCAATCTACCCGACAGTCAGCAAGGCGAATCCCGATCCTGTAGTGGGTTTGGACTTGTTGCGGCGTGTCCGCCCGCTGACGGCGAAGCCGATTGTGGCGATTGGCGGCATCACGCTGGATCGCGCCGCGGAAGTGCTCGAATCCGGAGCCGATTCGGTTGCCGTGATCGGCGACATTCTGAAGGCGAAAAACCCGGCTACGCGGGCGGGCGAATTTATCGAACGGCTGCAAGCCGCGAAGCCCGCGGCGCGCCACTGAGGCACAACGCGAATGGCTGACGTCACCCACGCAACAAACAAACAAGCGGGCGGGGATGGGCACGAATTCGTAAAGGCCATTGGGCTCTTCGACGGCACGATGATCGTCGTCGGTTCCATGATCGGTTCTGGAATTTTCATCGTGGCTTCCGATATCTCCCGCCAGACCGGTTCGGCGGGCGGCCTGCTGCTCACCTGGATTTTGACCGGTTGCCTCACCATCGCCGCCGCGCTCTCCTATGGCGAACTTGCCGCGCTATTTCCTCATGCCGGCGGCCAGTACGTTTACCTCCGCGAAGCCTTTTCGCCGCTGTGGGGATTTCTGTATGGCTGGACGCTGTTCCTGGTGATTCAAACAGGCACGATTGCGGCCGTGGCCATTGGTTTTGCGCGCTACCTCGGCGTCCTCTATCCCGCAATCTCTCCACAGACCTGGGTGATTCCTCCGATTAACTTCTCGTCGAAATTCGCCATCAGCCTCTCCATCCAGCAATTGGTGGCCGTCCTGATGATCATTTTCCTCACGTTTCTGAACACGCGCGGCGTGAAGCTGGGCAAGTGGATCCAGAATATTTTCACTTCGGCGAAGATGCTCTCGTTGCTGGGACTGATTTTGATCTGCGTGTTCGTAGGCCGTAATGCCGCGGCCATCGCGGACAATTTCACTCACCTCTGGGCCATTCGCAATGCCAACACGATTGAACCGGGAGTGGGGTTTCTGAAAGGCTTGCTGCCTACAGTCACCGCGGGCAGCGGCTGGTACGGCATGTTGCTTGCGCTGGCCGTGGCCCAGGTAGGCTCTCTGTTTTCCGCCGACGCCTGGAACAACATCGGATTTACCGCCGCGGAAGTGAAAAATCCACGCCGCGATGTGGCGCTTTCGATGGCATTCGGCACCGTAATCGTCATCAGCCTCTATTGCCTGGCGAATTTGGCGTATCTCTGTGCGTTGCCGCTGGCGCAAATTCAGAACGCGCCGGATGACCGGGTAGCAACGGCGGCGCTTTCGGCCGTATTCGGAGCCAAAGGCGCCTTGATCATGGCCATTGCGATCATTGTTTCCACGTTTGGCTGCAACAACGGATTAATTCTGGCGGGCTCGCGCGTGGCCTATGCCATGGCCAAAGACGGCCTATTCTTCCGCGCCACCGGCAAGTTGAACAGCAAGGGAGTTCCCGGCGTGGCTTTGATCTATCAGGGCGTCTGGATCGTGGTCCTGATTCTCCTGCGCACCCGCAAGCCCGATGGGACCTACGGCAACCTCTATAGCAATCTTCTCGACTACGTTGTCTTCGCCGCCCTCCTCTTCTACGTGCTGACGATTGTAGGCATCTTTGTACTCCGCGTTCGCCGTCCGGAACTCGCTCGCCCCTACAAGGCATTTGGGTATCCGTTGGTGCCGCTGTTGTATATAGTGGCAGCCAGCGGAATCATGGGCGTGCTGCTGCTGTATGAAACCCAGACGGCTGGAATGGGCATGCTCATCGTGTTGCTGGGACTGCCAGTGTATTGGCTCTGGGCGCGCCATAAGCGCGCAACAAGTGCCATGTAGTCGCGCTTGGTAGCGCCGGCTTCCAGCCGGCAAGCGTGCCGCGCAGCGGCGGCCTTAAACTGTTCAATTTTGGCTAGGATCATTCGGATTTTGATTCCAAAAGGAGGAGTTGCATGGGCAACCCCTTGTTTGCAACCAAGCCTCTCGATTCGCTGCTGCAGGAAGCATCGGAAACGGGAGAGCATGGACTGAAACGCGCGCTGGGTCCGATTAACCTGATTGCGTTGGGTATCGGGGCCATCATTGGAGCGGGCATTTTCGTGCTCACGGGCTCCGCGGCGGCGCTCTACGCGGGACCTTCCATCATGCTCTCCTACATCCTCGCGGGTGTGGGCTGCATGTTCGCGGGGCTCTGCTACGCGGAATTCGCTTCGCTGATCCCTATCGCCGGCTCCGCTTATACTTACGGCTACGCCACGCTCGGGGAAATCGTCGCCTGGATCATCGGCTGGGATCTGATTCTGGAATACGCGTTCGGCGCCGCCACGGTGGCCAGCGGCTGGAGCAGCACGCTGGTGGCATTCCTGCAGGACTACAACATTAATTTGCCGCCGCAAATCTGCGACGTGCCGGGCGCGGTGTGGGTCTTTTTCGATGGCCGCTGGGCGCCCGTGACCACCATGAATCTCTCCGCCACTCAATTGGCCGCCGCGAAGCACGTCACCACCAGTTTCAACCTGATTGCCTTTCTCGCGATTCTGGCGGTCACCACGCTATTGATTATCGGCATTAAAGAGTCCGCGAATTTCAATACCGGCGTGGTCTTCGTCAAGCTGATCGCGGTCGTCACCTTTATCGCCGTAGCCGCCGCATTCGTGTTTAAACATCCGGACATAGCGCACGCCAACTGGAAAGTCTTTATTCCACCCAACACCGGTGAGTTTGGTTCCTACGGCTGGTCCGGAATTTTGCGCGGCGCGGGCGTGGTCTTTTTCGCCTATATCGGGTTCGACGCCGTTTCCACCGCGGCGCAGGAAGCCCGCCAGCCGCAAAAAGATATGCCCATCGGCATTCTGGGGTCGCTGGCGATTTGCACCGTGCTGTACATCATCGTTTGCGGCTTGCTCACCGCCACCGTTCACTATTCGCGTTTGAATATTGGCGCGCCAGTCTCCTTGGCCATTCGCGAAACTGGCGTCAAGTGGGGCAGCTACGTCGTAAATGCCGGGGCCTTGGCCGGCCTCAGCACCGTGATGCTGGTGATGCTCCTAGGGCAATCCCGCGTGTTTTATTCCATGGCCAAGGATGGTCTCCTCTGGAAATGGGCGGGCGATATCCATCCGCGTTTCCGCACGCCTTGGAAGTCCACCGCGATCGTGGGAATTCTTGTGGCCTTCGTTGGCGCCACGGTGCCGATTGGCGATTTGGGCCAATTGGTCAGCATCGGAACCCTGCTGGCATTCGTGATTGTCTGCGCCGGTGTGTGGATCATGCGTGTGCGGCGCCCGGAGTTAGTCCGGCCGTTCAAGACCCCCTGGGTTCCCTTTGTGCCCATCATGGGAATGCTGATCGCCCTGGGCCTGATGTCCGGACTGAAAGCCATCACCTGGATCCGGCTGATCGTATGGCTCGTCGTCGGCATGGTCATCTATTTCACATACAGCGTGAAACACAGCAAAGTACGCAACTCCGCTCGGCAATAAACCGCGCAGGTGTCGGCCCCGCGCCCGTGAATATTCTCCCCTTGCGGAGATCACGGCAAATCAGACTCTCGTTCCGGCCCACCGAATCGGGTAAAGTGTTTCTTCTGCCTCTCGAACCATGAGCCGACCGGGAAATCAGCCGCAATCCTTCTGGAAAAGCCTCTCGAAACTTGACTGGCTTGCGCTGGGCTTCTGCCTCCTCGGCCTGGCCGCGGTAACGGATCCCTTCGACAATTTGCCCGGTTCCGGATTCCTGCGGCTGCTTGGCTTGCTCGCCGCCTTTTACGTGGTCTACCGCTATTGGAGCCGCTGGCGCGCCCAGTTGATGTGGAGTCTGCGAAACCGCCTTATCGTCACCTATGTATTCCTCGCGGTCGTGCCGGTGGTGCTCCTGCTCGTCCTGGCCAGCCTGCTCGCGCAGATCCTCTATTCGCAGCTTGGGGCCTATCTCCTCTATCACGATATTGAAGATCGCATTGTGAAGCTGTCGGAAGAGGCTGCAGATCTGGCGGCGATGCGCGCCGACCTTCCAACCACTCTCGGCGAGGAAGCGCGTGAGAAAAAGCTGGCGGAGCACGCGGAAACCACGCTGGGAAAGCAGTTTGCAGTCCTGCATGTGGATTTTGGCGTCTCGCCGGGCTTTCTGCGCCGTGTCGCGGGCCCTTCCGGCCACTCCTTCGCGGGCATGATTCAGAGCGGCAACCAGCTCCGCCTCGTAAGTATGCGGGAAATGGAGGATGGCGGCGGAAAGTTAATTGTGGAGGTCAGCGCGCCGTTCAACATTGATTTGCTCGAACATGTGGCGCCGGATCTGGGACCGATCGATATCACCCTGGCGCAGACGGTGGAGGGAGCTTCGACGAACAGCTCCGTGCGGATCGGCGGCAAGGACTACCGGGCGATCGGCCATATAGTCACGCACAAGCGGGAATTGCCGCCCGCGGGAACCTGGATGGATCCGGTGGTAGACGGCTTTTCGAAGCTGGAGGCCACCTACGTTTCGCCCGATGGGACTGTCGAACGGGCGCATCCGGTTTTCGCGTTTTACAAAGCGCGGCGCTCGCAATTAAATCGCCGTATTTTTGCCTCCGTGGGAGAGTTCAGTAGTGCGCGTATTTTTCAGATTCAACTGCTGGCGGTGGTCTTTCTGATTATCGAATTGGCCGCACTGCTGATTGGAATCGTCCTGACGCGGGAAATCACCCGGACCATCTCCGAACTTTATCGCGCCACGCAGTTCGTGCAGGAAGGGAATTTCTCCCACCGCGTCACCATTGACCGCAGCGATCAGCTTGGCGAGCTTGGCGAATCCTTTAACACCATGACCAGTTCCATCAATCGCCTGGTGGAAGAACAAAAGCAGTTGCAGCGCCTGGAAAACGAAATCTCCATCGCACGCGAAGTGCAGGACCAGCTTTTCCCCCGCGCCTTTCCTCACGTGGAAGGCGTCGAAATCGAAGCCATTTGCAAGGCCGCGCGTTCAGTCAGCGGCGATTACTACGACTTCATCCAGCTCGACCCCACGCACGTGGCCATCGCTCTGGGCGACATTTCGGGGAAGGGAATTTCCGCCGCGCTCCTGATGGCCAGCCTGCAAGCCGCGTTGCGCAGCCAATTGCTCACCCCCGGCAGCGAACAGATGAGCACCGCCGAACTGGTTGGCCGCTTGAACAAGCACCTGGCTCGAAACACCGGCGAGGATCGCTTCGCAACGTTTTTGGTCGCGGTTTACGACATCGCGACACGCAAACTCCGATACACGAACGCCGGTCACCTTCCCGGCTTTTGCCTTTCCGACGGCAAATCCATTCATCTCGACGTGGGCGGTATGGTGCTGGGAATCCTGGAGGACTATCCTTATCAGGAAGGCGTGGTGGACGTTCCGCGCGATGCCGTCTTCATCGCCTATAGCGACGGCTTGGTGGAACCCGAGAACGCCTATGGCGAAGAGTTTGGCGTGTCACGACTGGAAGCCGCCGCGCAACGCGTTCGCCAGGCAGACCCGAAGAAAATCGCCACCGCCTTGATGACCGCGGCAGAAGAATGGTCCGGCAGCCCGGAGCAGGCCGACGATATGACCGTAATCGTCGCCAAGTTAAAATAGCCCGACCAAGATTTGATATGCTCGGAAGCGCCCGTAGTGCCCGCTTTCCGAGGCGGGCAGCTCAATGACGCATTAATATTCGTCATCTGGGCCAAAGAATTGCGAAGTTTTGTGTTGTCAAGTGTTCCAAGAGGAGACGAATGCCGCTGCGAAACCGCGTTGCGTTGGTAACAGGTGGAAGCCGTGGAATCGGCCGTGGAATCGCGCTGCGTCTGGCGCAGGAAGGCACGCGCATCGCCTTCGCCTACCGCGCGAATAAAGCCGCGGCGCAAACCGCGCTGCGCAGGATGCAAGCGCTGGGCGCGGATTGCGTGGCCGTGGAAACCGATATCACGGAGCCGGGGCGCGCCGAGCAACTCGTGAAGACCGTCGCGGACCGCTTCGGCCGCATTGATATCCTGGTGAACAACGTGGGCGATTTCCGCTGGAATACCCTCGCGGAATCCTCCGTGGAAGAATGGAAAAGCATTTTCGATTCCAACGTGATGAGCGTGTTTTTGATGTGCCGCACCGCTCTTCCCGTGATGCGCAAGGGACGCTGGGGAAGAATCATCAATCTCGGTGCGGTGGGCGCGGAGCGCGCCTTCGGTCAGGCGAAGATCAGCGCGTATGCCGCGGCGAAGGCTGCGGTGGTGGCATTATCCCGCTCGCTGGCGCTCGAAGAAGCGAAAAACGGAATCACCGTGAACGTGGTGAATCCCTCCAGCATGGACGAAAAAGATTTGACCGTGGAAGAAGCGCGCAAGCTTCGCGATGCGCGTTATCCCATCGGCCGCCCGCCCACAATCGAAGACGTGGCCGCCTCCGTGGCGTTTTTCGCGTCCGAAGAAGCGGAGTACGTTACCGGTCAGGTGCTCAACGTTAGCGGCGGATGGATGCTCTGACGCGCGCCCGGCGAGATTCGCAATGAAAGCCCTCACAGCGGCGGAAATGCGGGAAGTGGATCGTCTGACGACGGAGCGCTTCGCCATTTCCGGCCAGCAATTGATGGAAGTCGCGGGAAAAAGCATCGCCGAAGTTTTCCTTGAACTATATGTTGGGAAAAATGGCAAACCGCCCGGACGTGTGTGTGTGCTTTGCGGCAAAGGCAACAATGGAGGCGATGGTCTTGTTGTCGCGCGCCATTTGAAGCGCCGCGTGGGAATGCTGAATGTCTATCTTTTCGCCGAGCCGAATGATCTTCGGGGAGACGCCGCAACGAATTACGCGCGCTGGCGCGAATTGGGTGAGACACTCACCGTCATCCGCGGTGAAGAGGACTGGATCCGGGCGTGGCCCGATGTGGCCGGCAGTGAAGTGATCGTGGACGCGCTGCTGGGCACGGGCATTCGTGGCGGCGCCGGCGGCTTCCTGGCCCAGGTGATCGAAAATATAAATCGTTTTTCGCAGGACGCCAAGGCCGCCTGGCCGGCGTGGATTATAGCTGTGGATACACCATCCGGTCTGCCATCGGATGGAGAATCCGCAGAAGGCCCGGTCTTGCGGGCACATCTCACAGTAACGTTCACCGCTCCCAAGATCGGTCAACTGGTTTCTTCGAGTGCGTCGGCATGCGGTGCTCTCGTCGTGCGCGATATCGGCACACCCAGTGCTCTGGTCGAGGAAGTCGGCAAAGGAAAATTGCGCTGGGCGGGTCCTCAGGAGTTTTCCGAACTGCCGCTGCAGCGGCCCGCGGACTCGCACAAGGGTTTGTACGGGCACGTTCTCCTGGTAGCCGGCTCCGTAGGGAAGACTGGCGCGGCGGTGCTTTGTGGGCAGGCGGCATTGCGCGGTGGAGCGGGACTCGTCACGGTGGCGACGCCGCAGCCCGCCCTGGAAACCATCGCCGCGGCGCAACCCGAATACATGACCGAAGCCCTGCCGGCCACCGCATCCGGCACCATCGCCTCAGAAGCCGTTCGCCTGGGCGGCTTTGCCGCGCTCATGCACGGCATGACGGTGCTCGGGATCGGGCCGGGAATCGGCACGCATCCCGAAACGCAGGAATTTGTGCGCAGCGTTGTGGCCCACGCGGATATGCCAATTGTTCTGGATGCTGATGGCTTGAACGCCTTTGCCGGCCAGGCCGAGACGCTGTCCAATCGCAAGTCGCCGCACCTGGTGCTGACCCCGCATCCGGGAGAGATGGCCCGCCTGTGTGGGATGACGACCCCTCAAGTGCAGGCGGATCGCGTCCGGATCGCTGCGGAGTTTGCCGGGAAGTGGAATGCCGTCGTTCTACTGAAGGGATTCCACACCGTGATCGCCGCCCCCAACGGAGACATCTTCGTGAATACCACCGGCAACGCCGGCTTGGCAAAAGGTGGATCAGGCGATGTGCTCACCGGATTGCTCGCCGCGCTGATCGCACAGTTTGGCGCCTCGGACCTGTATCGAGTGGTCGCCCTCGGCGCGTACCTCCACGGACGTGCCGCCGAACTGGTGAGCGCGAAGAGCGAAGAATCCGGCACCTTGGCGGGCGAAGTGGCACAAGCGGTGCCGCTGGCGCGAAAGAAATTACTCCAGGAGTTGCAGACGCGTGGCTGAAGAGTTGATCACCCAATCGGCCGAGGAAACGGTGGCTTGGGGGCGCGCCTTCGCGGAAACACTCAAGGCCCCGGTGCTGGTCCTGCTCAGCGGCGAATTGGGCAGCGGCAAAACCACCTTGACGAAGGGAATTGTGGCCGGGTTAAAGGCCGCCGAAGAGGATGAAGTCACCAGCCCCACCTTTACACTTCTCCATGAATACGGCGCTGGCGGCAAAGTCTTTCATGGAGATCTCTACCGCGTCGAGAGCTTCCACGATTTTGAGACCCTGGGCATGGAAGATGTTTTTGCGAAACCCGCCATTGTGATACTGGAATGGTCTGAAAAATTCCTTCTGAAAACCGAGTGGCCGCAGATTCGCCTGCGCCTGGAACATCAGGGCGGAGACACCCGAAAGATTAGCCGCCTTTAAGTGTCCTAAACAGCAATGCTGCCCTAACTCTCTCGCCACGACTGTACCTTGGGTTCCTTGCGACGTGCGCCACGCGCTGCTAGGTTGAAGGTTGGCGGGGTGTGGCGACTCGATGGCGAATGAACCGGCAAATCCGGGCATGATGGAAGGCGGGCGGGACGCTCTCAAGAGCTACAGCCTGACGCTGCCGATGGGCTCGCTCTCCATCGGTGTGGACAACATCCACCACGACGTTTTTCTGAGCCCCAAATTCGTGCAGGTGGCGCGCGACTACCTCTTTGACCTTATCCGCCAAAACACCAGCGGCACGTATCTCTCCGGTATCGAATTCCGCAACGCCAAGTCCGTCGATTCCACCGCCTTCCGCAAACTCCTCACCGAACTCCTGCAAAACTCCCTGGCCAAAGCCAAGCAGCAGAAAAATATCGAAATTGACCTGCTTTTCCGATTGGCCATCGTGAAGTTTCTCGCCGCCGAACTCATCAGCCAGTTCGGCAACGTGATTCTGGAGGTAAAAGAATATGTCCGGAAGCGCGGCGAATATTTTGAGCGCAGCCAGCAGGCGCACGTCATCAAGGCGCGGCTCTCTGAAATGCAATCGGCCCGGCGCGATGTGTTGCGCATCATCGGACAATTGGTGGCGCAGATCCTGGTCGACATTGAAGAAAATTTGATCGCCAAGGCCCGCCGCGCGCTTTTCGGCGAAGAATATCCCTATTACGAAATGTTGAAAAATCGCCTGGTGTTTCTCGACGGCGGCCGCGATGATTTTTATTTTCTGGAGCACTACGTCCTGCTGGGGAATTACGCCAAGGATCCCGATCGCCTCGAAGCCATGGACGCCATCTTCCAGGACTTCCTCCGCGAAGCGGGCATCCAGGTTGCGCCAGACAGCTCTCCTTCGAAGGGCGCGCATGAATATCGGACCCTCTTCGCTGAAGCCGAACGCATGCGCGGCGAAATCGCCAGCCTGGAGGATCAGCGCGACAATCTCCGCAAGCGATTGGAAAAAGGCGACGGCCTGCTGAACAAATTCCTTGCCTCCAGCGACCCTGCCGAAGTGAAAGCTTCGCTTTCCGACGTGGAAAACCGCCTGCGGCATTTTCAGAAAACGCTGGAAGAAATGGGCCCGCGGCTGGATCGCGCCAAGAAGCAGGCTGAATTTGTGCAAAAAGATTACGAAGGAAAAGTGGGCGATTACTTGAATGAGCCGGAAAACGCGCGAAGGCTTTTCGATGTTACCAACGCTAGCGAAACGGAACGCCCTATTCGCGCGCGCTTGCTTGGCCAATTGACCGCTCGCCTGGAGCAGCACGAATTGATCCCTCATCTAATGGCCGGCTACGAAATCCGTCCAATCGCTGGCGATTATTGCCCGCCGGTCCACTTGCAGCAACTCCGCAAGGCGCTGGTATCGAAGGAAGAAGCCAAGCGCGTCGAGGAAATCTTGAAGCAAGTGCCGGCGCGGCGGCTGAACATGAAGCCTCTGGAGGAACTATCGCGGCGCATCCGGCGTTACTCGCGCGAAGAAATTCAAGCCGCGGTGCTGCGCTTCGCCATCGATTTTCTGCGCCTGCGTCGGGACCTGCGCGATGCGGAACATCTGGCCGCCTGCATGGAGCGCATCAACCTGGTGACCGCGGAGAAATTGCGTGAACTCTCCCGGCTGAATAACCGCCTCTACGAATGCTTGCTCAAGGAAGAAGCCAAGGGCGAGAACGACCAGGTGGTTTCGCATGTGATTATCAAGGCGGACGTGCGCGGCTCCACGAAAATGACTCAGGATTTGCTGGCCCAAGGTTTGAGCCCGGCGTCGCACTTCAGCTTGAACCTGCACGAACCGGTGAAAAAGCTGCTGGATCGCTATGCGGCAAAAAAAGTTTTCATTGAGGGCGACGCGATCGTGCTGGCGATTTTTGAGACCGAGGCAACACAAGGCGACGCGCGCCCGGTGGCCAAGGCCTGCGCTCTTTCCAAACAAATCCTGGCTGTCTGCAATTCCTATAACGATGGAGCGGCTTCCACGCAACTCCCGGCCCTCGAAATCGGCATCGGCGTGGCGTTTCAAGGCTCCGCGCCAACCTACTGGGTAGATGGCGATTCGCGCATCATGATTTCCAAGGCGCTGAATCTTTCCGACCGTTTATCCGGCTGCGCAAAACTAGCCAAGCGCATGTTGGCAGGCCAGAAGACGCACTTTTCTGTTTTCCAGTTTTTGACCGCGCTCGAAGGCGCCTCCGCGGAAGAATTGGACGAATTCCTGGTGCGCTTCAATATGAACGGAATCGAATTGAACGATGAAGGCTTCCAGAAGCTCTCCGAAGAAATTTCGCTGGAGAAACTGGTCACCAAGCTGGATATGCCCTGGGCCAAACAGGAAGTGGCCCTCTATTACGGCGAAGTTCCCATGGGTGAATCCGTCGAGCTGCTGGTGGTCCGTGAAGGCATGGCTCGCGAACTCCTCCCCGACGGGAAGATCGGCAAGACCTCCGACCATCATTATTATGAAGTTTGCACCAGTCCTGCGATTTACGATCTGGCAACAGCGCTGAAGCGCACGCAAGCTCTTGGCTTGGAAACCGTCCGCGCCTAACGGCCCCATCCTGAAAAAGTTTTACTTCCCGGCAAAATGGCTCGCAGAAAGATTGCTTTGCGTAAGCTGCCGGACGTCCAACTCCCCCTTCTTGTTTTTATCCAGCCGCTCGAATTCCGCCTCCATAAATTTCATGTACTCCGCTTTGGAGACCATGCCCGTGCGGTTTGGCTCCATCAGCAGGAGCAAATGCCGGACATCGTCTTCCCCCATATTAAGCCGATCCTGGGTCTTCGGCACAGACGCTTTCTGCGCCGCCGCCGTTGTCAGCAGTATCCCAGTGGCAATCAAAACGGTGAGGATCGCAATTAGCCAAGTGGTCGTTGCCGGTTTGCGCATGGTGAACTCCTCGCAGCTGGAGAATTCTTGCTGGCTAAGAAGTAGCCCGATGGCGCCAATCTATACCCGCAGCCGCGCCGCGGCTCACGCAAAATTCGCATGGAAAGAATCACAAAAGTGGAAGAGTGCACGCTGCCGTAGTTCCGTGCCTGCTTCCGCGATCCCGGAACTTCCTGGCAGTGATGCTATTCTGGATGCGGAGGCGAATGGGGTCCGGTGACCTTCCCGGCCTTCAAAGCCGGCGATTCGACCCTTCGCGGGCCGAATGGTGGATTCGACTTCCACACGCCTCCGCCAACTTCCTTGCGCTTCAGTTACTTAGAAGCGAATTTTAATACTATACCGTTTGTGTATACCGATTGGAGCGCAACATTTTCCATCGCATCACGTTGAGACTGTGGGATGGCATGCGTGTAAATTCGCAGGGTGGTTGCAACGTCGCTGTGGCGCAGTTGCTTTTGAATCACGTTCACGTTCACGTTTGAGTCGCAGAGTTCTGTGGCTAAACCGTGGCGAAACGCGTGGAGACCAACATCGTGCGTCGGCATACCGAGCTTACGCAGCACCGGGTGCAAACCATTCTTCACAACGTTGTCGCGCGAACGTGGTCGCGAACCATCACGGGTCGGGAATATGTACCCGGCGGGGTTTGGGGTCAACCGCATCACGTGCGAACGTAGAATCGCTTCTAAAGCACCAGACATCGGCAATTTGGCATTGCTGCTCTTCGTCTTTGGCTGGCGAATGATGCGGGTATTATCGTCGGCGGATTTGTTCACGCGAATGGTCTTGTTCGTAAAGTCTAGGTCGTCAACGGTGAGTGCGAGCAGTTCACCCGCACGCATACCCGTGTACCACGCGATGGCAAAGAGCGTTTTGAACGGTTCTTTGGCGGCACCAATGATTTCATAAACCTGCTCTTTGGTGAAGAAGGCAGGTTCGGGTCGCTCTGTGTTTGTACCGTACTCAATATCGGCAGGCTTCACACCACTCACTTTCATTTTACACTTCTCGGCATATTCAAGCACACCGAACACGGTGCAGAGAATACATCTGTGCTGGCCGACGTGCTCCGAAGCATCAGGCACCTACTTTTTGACCGGGCGATAGCCCTTACAATCGCAGCCCGGATAGTAACAGGGAAGCGTCCGGCCCTTCGAAGTCTTCTTTAAGTGATGAATACTCCTACCGTGCTTGCAGCGGCAGGACTTCTTCGCTTTACGATTGTTGGAGGAGCGGCGGTCGGGCATCGGGAGATGCTACCACGAGCGCGGGAATGACTTCCGGTAATCCTCTGTCACTTCTACCAGTTGGTTCTCGTTCCAGAGAATGAGATAAAAGGCTCGCTTTACCGAAGCCGGGGTGGAGTCTTGGCGGACCCCCGTCCCGGCTTCTTTTTCTCCCCATGCCCACTTTCTTCAACATTGATAAGGAACGCAAACTGGTGCTGAGCACAGGTTCCGGCGTGGTCACTATGGCCGACGCAATGGCGCATCAAGCAGGACTGCTTAACGACCCCGATTTCGACCCGAGCTTCTCTCAGCTTCTGGACCTAACCCAAGTTGAGAGTTTTCACGTCACCATCGGTGATGTGCGCAAGCTCGCCCAAGCGAAAGTATTTTCACCAGATTCCCGCAGAGCGATTTTGGTGAACAACGATTATGCGTTTGGAGCGGCAAGGGTGTTTGAATCGCTCCGCGGAATGTCCGGTGAAAAAGGAATCCGCGTGTTCCGCGACCTCGACGAAGCTCTCGACTGGATACTCTTCACGGAGTGAGCACGGAGAAAAGGAAGGGCAAGCGCGAGCCATTCTGCAAATTCACAATTTTGCACTCCACGACTCAGGCAAATAGGACACATCGGCTTGATGGTATGTGGCGGTCTGCCCACAATTGGGGCATTCATATTCCTTTGCGCCTTTCAACAAAGTCGGTTTGATGGCCAGATACATACTCGCAAAGTCGTCAGGGTCAATTTTGAACTGCGCCAAACGGTGATTGCACTTCCAACAATTAAGAAGCCAAGCTAACACATCGTCGCCTCACTACCCACAATGGGAACTCTCGGAACGGAAAGATGTACTCAGTTCGCGGTATTTTTGGTGTCGGAGTCTCGTCTGATATTCAAGCCTGCATGAACAGGACGGCAAGGTGAACGATACCGTCTCGCCCCGCCCAGAGCGGAGAGCAGAATCGCTCTATCCCGCCGTCCACTACTGCATGTTACGGCCTCTCACGCACGCGCGCTGCTCACTTTTGGACAGCCGTGATTTCCGCGACGAGATACCCGGCCCCAACCCCCTCCGGGTTCTCTCTACGCATAACATCTGATTGTCTTCTTCCAACTCAAAGCTGAACATTGAGCAGAGGGATATGTGGGCGAAAGCACGTCCCTCCGAGGCGGCCCTTACTCACCTTTGGGCCGCTTCTTTCTACATCCGTGCACATGCGTGCTCTTTCCATATTCGCGCTCACTCTTCTGCTAGTAGGCTGCAAATCACAGCCCAAGACCAAACTTGTTTATTTTGGTTTCGCTAAACATGATGAAACTCCAGCAAACGCGCTGCAATTGGCAAGAGAGTTCGGCGAACATCCTCTTTGTCCCCATTGGCGCGCAACCCTCAATCGAGAACAGGCAGATTACCAAGTGCTCTTCGGAAACGGAGACGTAACCATCGTAGACAGTCATGAACGAATTCTGTACAGCGGTGGCGCTGCCATAATGTACCTACCGCAAGGGAATTCGAACGAACATGGCATCGACATTTGCAAACTGACGGACTAATAGAGAATTTGGTTGCCAACGCTTCCGCTTGGTGCAAATATGCGGTCACTCGGCGACGTGTCAGAGCCGTAATCTCTGAGACGCTGTTGACCCCGAGTACCCGGGAATCCGCCCCTGGGTTTTCCTTTCTACGCCGAACACCTGATTGCCCTCTTCCAACTCAACGGCCAGCATTAGTACGGGGAGATGCTACCAAGAGCGAGCGGTACATTTCTCTGGAGCGGCCCGGTCCCCTCATCGAGCCGCTTCCTTCACTACATTTTGACGCGAAACTGGGCAAGCCTTGTTCGTGGTATAAAAATTCCATGCAAATCATCGAGCAATGGCTGCTCTACAAGTACGTGCAAGGCGAGTTCACGCCTTTATCGAAACCTTTCAAGACGAAGGCGGAGGCCGAGAAGGCGCGGCTGAAGTTGCCGGATCGGGAACAACGAAAGGTTGGGGTGGGTGTGGTTCGAAGGAATATCTAACGGAGTCTAGATGCCGTAGTTCACTTTGCGAAGTGCGTCCAAATACGCTTCCCGGGCTTCTGTCGCTCTGGTCTGTGTGTCTTGCTCCCGGAAATGTGCCGCGTCCCACTTCTCCATCGCGGTCATAGAATGGTCGGACGTCGCGAGTGCCTCTTCGGCACGAATCGCCTCGACCCAATCATCAACGGCCTTCTTGTAGGCGAGTCGCAATTCGGTTAGGTCTGCCATTAGAACCGCAGCGTATTCTCATCAGATGGAGTCGTCAACGCAAACGCGAATTGTGACAAGAATTTAACGGTAGGAAGAGCGCTTGAAACTGCCCAGCGGGAACGGCGGGGAGTTGGGGTGGGCGATGCGGTGTCTTTCACCGGGCCTGTTCAACTTTTGTGCTTATGTGGATGTGCTTTGACGGTATTTCACCACACCGTTTGCACACTGCTGTTTGCGCGTTAATCAGATGGGATGAGAAGGACTTGGGCACAGCAATTACGGCACTCCTCCTTCCCTCGCGGATTTTTCCGTACCCCAGCTCACGCCAAGCGCGTAGAATCCCCGGACGAGGAGGGACCATGTTGCAAGAAACGAATCAAACAGAATCCCGGAAACTCGAGTGGACTTGCCAAGCGGAGTCTCCGATGGATGAGACTTGTGACGCATTGGCTAGCTACCAATGCGGTGTTTGTGGAAAGTGGTTCTGCGCGATCCACGCCGAGAATGAGGTGTGGCACCACTGCGTCCTTGAACCGGGCGATGAGGGTGGCGAGGGATAGTCCTGCACATTCAAAGCTCGAAGCAACTACCAACACTATAGAAACCCGGCGGAAAGGAGCCAACTATGACGAACACTGTGAAACCCATCCCCGAGGGGTACCACACAGCCACGCCGTATCTCATCGTTACGGGCGCGGCCAAGGCCATCGAGTTTTACAAGAAGGCATTCGGAGCCGAGGAGATGGTGCGTATGGCGCAACCCGATGGGAGGATCGGGCACGCAGAGATTAAAATTGGCGATTCACCGATCATGCTTGCTGATGAGTTCCCGGACATGGGCGCGCGCAGCCCACAGTCGCTTGGGGGCTCACCGGTGAGCATTCTTCTCTACGTAAAGGACGTGGACGCTATGTTCACTCAGGCGGTCGCTGCGGGAGCGACAGTTCAGAGGCCGGTAGCGGACCAATTCTACGGAGACCGGACCGGTGGAGTGACAGACCCGTTTGGCCACGTTTGGTATATCGCGACCCATAAAGAAGACCTATCGCCAGAAGAAATGAAAAAGCGTGCCGCTGCCGCAGGCCGAGGTTGAAACTCTATGAGAAACAGCCGCACTTTGTATAACATTGTACGAATCGGCACGATGCAGGTTCTGGAACCCTTTGATTGAGTTTATTCAGGCTTGGGCCCTGATGCGCATCGTATTGACAAATTGTCTGGCCCCCGCCCAATATCCATGCACTCAAGGAGATCGATCTTATGAAGAAGCAGAAGGGTTTCTCACTCATCGAGTTGCTGATCGTCGTGGCGATCATTCTGATCATCGCGGCCATCGCCATCCCGAACCTCTTGAAGTCCAAGATGGCGGCGAACGAATCGTCTGCAGTCGGTTCGATTCGTACGATCAACACCGGTGAAGTGACGTACGCAGCGGGTTGCCCGAACGTTGGCTATTCGTCCAGCTTGACCGAGCTGAACGTTGGCACCACCTGCGCGGCTGGCTTGAACCTCATTGATAACGTTCTGGCCACCGGCAAGAAGAGCGGCTATACGTTTCAATACACCGGCACTCCCGACGCGAGCACGCTGATCAACGCCTACACCGTGACGGCTCTTCCTGGCGTCATCGGCACCACCGGTCAGCGCGGGTTTTTCAGTGACCAGACGGGCGTCATTCGTTACACCTCGGATGGCTCTGCCCCGACGAACGCTAGCTCCGCTTTGCAGTAAACCGCACACAAATTGAAATTGGTTAGCCAACTAACCGCGAAGCACGAAACGATCGGGACACCTTGTTGGCTCCATGCAATCGCAGATCGTCACTGTGTTGTCCGTGCGCTCACTTCTTCGCCCTCACTGCTTTGCGGAACTCGCCGCCGTAGGGTGCGGCTCGCCGAAATAGGGAAAATCCGGGCGCATCAGGCGCATGTCGGGCGCCACCCCATCGCCGAGGGCCGTGTTCGTGACCAGCGTAAGAATCACGTCCATCACGTCATCGCTGAGGCCGCGGCCGTTGAAGGCGGCAAAGGAGTATGAGGCGGGCGTGTCCAGCTCATATGGCAAGACCCCTGGGCAGAGGCGCGGGAGGAGTTGCGTAGCGTAGGCAGATGAGTCGGCCACGGAGTGGGCGAGCGCGGTCACTTTTTCCACGAAGTCGCGAATCGGTTTGGAGAACAGCGCCACTTCGTCCGCCGGGACCGCCCGGTTGTAGTTTTCCGATGCGTCGTGCAGCGAAGGATCGGAGAGCAGCATGTGGGTGATCATCGGCAGGCCCCAACGCGATACCTGCACCTCCGGAGCGTGCCCGTAGAGCGATGCGGTGGCCCAAGCATGCACCACACCTCGGCCGATCAGGCTGCTGGGGACCTCGAGAACGATGGCGCTGACATTCTTGCCGGCGAAGAAGTTCTGGCCATTTTGGAACGCCTCCGGGGCAAACCGGTTTTCGGACCACAGAGCTTTTCTGAAGTCACCGAAACCGGCGCCATTGGTGGCGAACAGATCAGGCGCGAGCCCTGCGTACGCCAGGCAGCCCTGTTCCGCTTTCACGACCCGTCCTGTATTCCCGGGAATGATGAGTTCGCCCGCGGCACCCTTCATAGCGTCCGCTCCGGTGGCAAGCCGGACCTCGAAGGTCTGAACGTGCCGCTGCTCGCCGCTATCGGCGTGCGCCGGCGGGCCGAATTGGACCTTGAAGGTGACGTCTTCGCAAAGATCGCGATTCGTGTCGAAGCGAAAGGCGTAGAGCCCTTCATCGCGGAAAGTGTCGGGCGCGCCGACGCCGGCGTTCGGATTCACGGTCAAAGCCATGACCGTTGTGCCCGGCCGGCCGCGAAACAAGTAGAAGTCGCAGATGTTGATGCGGGGGTCTTCTTTTGCGGTAGGCGTATCGAAATGGTGCGACATGGCGAATCTTCTCCTAACCGGACATCTCTAACAATGTCGGCCCTGTCAAATCCTTTTTGAGCGTACTGGTCCATCCACTCCGAAGAGTGGTCTTCCTTGTTCTTCTTCGACCTGTGCATCGGCGACCACGGCTCGTTTCGTAATCTCTCGGCCGGTTTCGGTCCGACCTAAACATCTCTTCGATCAATACTGCGACCACGATTACTTCTTCGGACTCCCTTCTTCAGGGAGCGGGATGCCCAATCAAGTGGACGGCGCCCTACTGCACACCATGTCCGGTACCGGGCTGTCCCACGTACGAACCGAACTCCAACGACGGCGAATACACACTGCCATTCCGCCACATCCAGTACAAGCGGACCGCCAGACGCCGTCCCATCGCTACCTTGGCAATGCTCCTGTGCCGACGCATCGCCAGGTGAATGTAGCGGCGTCTCCACTCCGGGTTGCTGCGGGCTGCCGCCTGGGCCGCCTCCACCAGCAGGAATCGCAACAACGAATTCCCCTGTTTGCTGATGTGTCCCAGCCGTTGCTTGCCGGCACTGGAGTCCTCACTCGGAACCATGCCCACATACGTGCCGATCTGCTTGCCACAGTGAAACCGTGCCGGCGTTCCGATGATCAACACGTACGCCAGTGCCGTCAGCGGACCCACGCCAGGATGCGTCATCAGTCGCAAAACCTCGGGACGTTTCCTGGCTTCCTGCTCGGCAGCTCTCGTTAGTTCTTCGATGGTCGGATTCATCCCGTCCAGCAACTCCAACAACTCTTGCCGTCGACGGCTGGCCCAAGGAGCTAGCGACAGTTTTTCTAACTGCGCTCGCCCCAGTTCGCTGAACAGTTTTTTCTTCCAGCGATAGCCCTCGTTCATGGCCAACGCCTGAAGTTGGTTCATGATCCGCGTGCGCATCTGCACCAGCCGATGCCGATGCCACAGCAGTTGCCGCAGATCCCGGTTCTCTGGGCCCGGCACCCAGATCTGCGGAAAGTTATCCTCTCGCATCAACCGGAGCAGGAGTTGCGCATCCTTACGGTCGGTCTTCTGCTTCTTGACTCGCTTGGACTTGATCCCAGCGGGATCGCCGATCCAAAGTTCGAAACCAAGTTCTGCCAGCAGTCGCTCGAACCAGCGTGAATACCCGGTAGCCTCCATTCCTACACGTACGCAGATTCCTCGCTGCTGCAGGTCCCGATAGAATTTCTCCGCTTGTCCATCACTGTGGTTCAGTTCTTGTTCACCATACTCACCTGTCTCTTCCATGAAAAATGCAATCGTCTGAAAGCTCGGGTGGTAATCTACGCCTATTAACATCATGTTCGGCTCCTTTCTCCCGAGCCTGTGGTCGTCGATAAACCACAGTCTACTCGGGTCGAGGAGCCGACATTGTTATGCAATCAAGTTCAGGCTAGTACTGATTTGCGGAGGTTGATGCCTCTTCGGAGACGCTGCAACGCCCACCCTCCGAGTCCAAGAATTGTGCAAGGGTACCTCCGATATCCTGTTTTGTAGGAGGCATGCTGAACTGCAAACCTCTTGTACTCATCTCCTGATGAAATTTTTCGAGATTGGTAACGTTGAACCCCAGCTCGACGCTTCCTGCGGGATTCTTTTCTGACGCGGGGTGTAAGAATGCTCTTTCAGTTCAATGGAGGAGCACGTTGCAACCCAACCGACCGAAACAACTCACCAAGGCAATTAATGAATGGGGCAGCGTGTTGGAGGCTGCGCAACGGCTCGTCCTGCAACTTCTAGGGATGACTGCGCTCGTTGACGAAATATTTCGTGCAATATTGCGGTGAAGGCCGCACCGAAAACCGTGGCGAAACTATAGCGAAATATGCCACGGTCTATTTGATGGGATGACGAGGACGACAAAAGCTTAAATCTAACCCGAGGCCCCTTGCACCGAGGCAAAAATTAGCAGTAGACCCGACGCTTGCAGCGGCAACTGGTGCCGCCATTGGGGTCGGAATGACGGTTGCGGGAAACCTGATTTCACAGTGGGTATGGGAACGCTACGTAGCGCCGAAGACCAAATCCAAGAACAAGAACCCTCACGGCGTGGCGCGTTTGGGCGCTATCGAAATTCGTCTCGTGGAAAGCATAGAAGAACGCGTAGTCAAAACTAGACGAGTCCGCCTGTCCCTGACTAAGCACTCCCGATAGAAAGATTTCTAGAATTTGGTCAACGGATCGCCGCGCAGAGATACCAGAGTCGTCTCTCTGATAGCGGCTAATCGACGAGCGATGGGGTACACACAGTACCCTCTTTGCCGGAGACAAATTATTTACTTCTATGGGGTTGCATGGCGCCACGAATCTGCGTATGATCGCCGTCCGCCTAGATTGCAAGAGGTAAGAATCAATGAAAACGATAGCGCAGAAGCGGAATGGGGTTTTATGTGCCCTGGCAGCGGTGGCTGTATTCGCTGGCGGCGCGCAGCGCGTGCTGGCCGATGGCGCGAATGATTTTACGCAGACTAACCTGGTTTCAGATATTCCAGGAGTAGCGAAGACCACGGATCCAAACCTGGTCAATCCGTGGGGCGTATCTTTTAGCGGCAGCTCGCCATTCTGGGTTTCCGACAATGGCAGCGGGCTGGCAACGCTCTACGACGGAGCCGGAGACAGGTTGGGATTGGTGGTCTCGATTCCGCCGATTGGTACTTCGGCTCCCACCGGCCAGATTTTCAATCCCACCACAAATTTCAATAGCGATCTCTTTATCTTCGCCAGCGAGAGTGGCCAGATTACCGGCTGGCGAGGAGCGCTGGGCACAACCGCCGAAATTCTTAGCGATTCATCTTCGGGCGCAGTCTATAAAGGGCTGGCGATTGGAACGACCACCGCCGGAACTTATCTCTACGCGACTGATTTTCACAATAACCAGATCACCGTGCTTCCGGGCACCGGCGCGCCTGCCCTACCTGGCACGTTCACGGATCCGAATCTGCCCGCGGGCTACGCGCCCTTCAATATTGAAAATATCAATGGCCTGCTCTATGTGACCTATGCTGTGCAGGACGGGGCGAAGCACGACGATGTCGCTGGTGCGGGGAATGGCATCGTGGATGTATTCGATCTCCAGGGGAACTTCAAAAAGCGGTTGATCACAGGTGGCACGCTGAATTCACCCTGGGGCATGGCCATCGCGTCCACGGGATTTGGCGGCTTTGGAAATGACCTGCTCGTTGGCAATTTCGGGGACGGCACCATTAATGTGTTCGATCCCGCAACAGGCGCGCTGATTGCGACTCTGGATGGATCCAACGGCAAGCCTCTCATCAATCTCGGCTTGTGGGATCTGACGTTTGGCAATGGCGGCAACGGCGGAAGCCCGAGCGATCTCTATTTTACAGCCGGGATTCCAGGCGACGGCATGGTGGAGGATCACGGCCTGTTTGGCAGCATCGCTACGACGCCGGAGCCCGCGACGCTCCCGTTAATTGGCTGCGGTCTGCTTGGATTGCTGGCGTTCAAACGGCGGATGATCGCGGTTTGATAAAAGGCTTTCTGCGCGGCGCTTTGCGTAGTTATCGGCAGTCATACGCCATAAGCCACAAATCATAAGCTGGTATTCAAGTCCCACCCCATAAGGTTTGAGGCGTAGCCTTGCCCGCAAGATGCATGCAGGCGCTACCAGGAAGGCGGCGTAAAGCCGCCCCTACGGAGAGTGCGGAGCCGAATACCGTGACTAGAGAGTTGGAACGAACTCTCAGCGCGCGATTACGGATTCGGTTTTATTTCCGCGACTTCGATTTGTTTCAAAGTCACTTGTTGCGAATCTCCCGCCAGGACTTGATCGAAGTAGGCGCGGAGGGCCGGGTATTGGTCTACTCCCATTAACACAGCCTGAACCAGCTTGGTTCTTTTGATCTCCAGATTTTCTCCGTCTTTTTTCACGGAGAAGTAGTATTTCACAACGCCCCGCTCAGCCTTCTTCTCGGGAGGCAGACCCCCTATCTGGATGCCTGGTGGCAATTCGATGTGAATGTCTTCATACACTTCATAGGGATACTCGAAATAGATCGGGTAGACGCGCCGAGGCGAAGGGAAAGGATTTTTCTCCGTGTTGTGCAGGACTCCCAATGGAAATACAAGTCGTCGGCCTGCGGGCGCTGCGTAATTCGGCAGTTCAACTTCATATTCCACGGTTAGCGGAACCTCCGTTTTTTCCCAGCCATCCGAACTCTTGAGTTTTACGATTGCTCCATCGGAAAAGCGCGTTTTGAATCCTGCTTCGAGATCTTCCGCGCGCTTGGCCGCATCCGTTTTACTGGCCCAAAGACGCTGAATCAGGGCTTCCTGCCCTTCGTACTGAACTTTAAAAACGCCCTTGAGCGTTCCCGTGGCGTCGAGTTGCAGGTTGCCTTGGTAACGCGTAACGGCGTCGCGGCTCTGAGGATTCGGTGTGAATCCTACATGGTAGCTGCTGGAGTCCAGCGTGATTCCACCGGCCGCTGTTTCGCTCCAAGGAAGTAGTCCAAATGGACAGTAGAGCGTTGCCGGATCCAGGAAATAAGTGTTCGCACTGGTTTGTACCTTTACCACCATGGCATTCAGCTGATTCGGATTTGGATAATTTTCCTGGAACAAGCCGTCCCTTCGGGAACTTACCATGACGGGATGTGCGATAAATCCAGCTGAGCGTGCCATGGCGATAAAGAAGAGGTTGATTTCATTCGCGGCGGCATAACGGTGTTCCAGGACGTCTTGCGCGCTGCGATTTTCCTTCAGGTTCTGGCGCTTCAGCTCTTTATCTGTTTTGGAATCCTCGAAACTCAAGGCGCGAATCTGCTGAACGCTGTCGTAAAGTTTCCTGAGTTTCATTTCGTCGCTATCGCCGGGAGCCACAAGGCGGGCCACTTCGGCATCGATGGATTTTGAGCGCTTGAGTCCGATAAACTTTTCGTACTCTTTTGACCGTTCTTCTCCGAGCCCGGACCAGTAAGCGTCTGGCCAGTAGAACCCGGCCGCGTAATAGAGGTTCATTTTTGCCTTGAGTACGGTTTCGGGGGGAGCGAATTCTTCCGGATCGAATCCGGAAAGATTCTCCACATCCAGTTGCATTCTCCCGTCGGCATCTTGCGGAAGAGGAGCGTCCGACAATCCGGTGGCAAATCGTTCCACGCGCACTCCTTTGACTGGCCGCAGGGAAAAACGCCCGTGAATCAAAAAGAGGCTGCCCTGCACATCCCATTCCGCCGCCGGATACGTTATTCCGCGAGAGAATAGGTATTTATCTGGATGCTGGAATGCATCCGGTACCTTTTCTTTGTAATGCATGCAATAGGTGTATTCGAGCACGCTGCCTTCCTGGACATTAGGGAGCGTGAATACTTTTGCGCGATAGCCGAATTTCTTGATCTTGACGAGTTCGCGGTCGAAGACTTCCTGTTCAAACGGAGTGATCTTGCCGTCCTTGCCGATCGTCCGGGCGTGGATTTCGTCGACCAAGGCGTAGCGCTCGAGATAGGGAATCTCGACGTCGGCGTATTTCTTTCCTTCGTCGCGAAAGACTTTGATCCGCATGGAATAAGTTTCCATGGATTTTTGATTATCGGTGTCAATGGCGTAGTAGAGAATCACCGCGGGTGCACCGGGTTGCTTCGGATTGTCCGTCATGGCCAGTTCCGCAGGCGTCAGGGCCGGGAGATTGGGGAACTCTTGCCCGCCGGCACAGCGGGCCAGCGAAAACAGAATGAGGAGTGTTAATCCTGGTCGGGCCTGGGCGAACTTGAGCTTCATCGGATTCTCCGTGACTCCCGAATTGCCGCTAGTCTGCGCCCCGGGCGGGATTTTGCGCAAGCGGCGAGGGGCGACAAGGGCGGGATGTCGCCCAATGTCGCTCTTTAGAGGGGTGCAAAGGCAGAGGTTAGGGGAACCCGGGAGATCTCGGCTGGCTTGCGCTGGCGCTGAGGTCCTAAAAGCGCGAGGGCGAATGAATTTTGGTGCGGGAGAAAATGTCGGCGCGCCGACATTTAAAGTTTTACTTGAAGGTTATTCGAACGCTCGGTGCCGAATCGGGAATTTCGGGAGCGGTTAGAGGCCTTTGGCCGCGCGGAATTCGCGAACTACAGTTACGACATCACGTTGGTCGGCGTCTACCTGCTTATTGAGATTGCGCATATCGGCCTCGGTGATTTTTCCGGCGAGGTCGCTGAGCGCGGCGCGGAGTTGAGGGAAGCGTTCCAGGGACGCTTCGCGAACGACCGGGACCGCGTCGTATGGCGGAAAGTAGTGGCGATCGTCCTGCAGAGGAACGAAGCCGAGGGCCTCAATCAGGCCGTCGGTTGAATTTCCGGCGACAACGTCAACCTTTCGTTCCGCGAGTGCGCGGTAGAGCAGACCCAAATCCAGAACGCTTGGCTCTTTGCCAAATTTCAGGCCGTAGCTTTGCGTCCAGCCGCGGTAGCCATCCGGGCGCTCGAGGAATTCATAGCCGACGCCAACTCGCCATTGTGGCGCGACCGGCGCGAGGTCCGACATTTTGGAAATGTTCCGCTGGCGGGCGTCGGCGCCACGAATCACCATGGCGAACGAATTTGCAAAGCCCAGCGGTTCGGTAACCGCGAAGTGAAAACGGCGCGCGTATTCCTCGCGCACCCGCTGCAGAACCGCGGCGGAATCGCCTTGCGGTTTTTCACCGAGCACCGCGGTGAGAGCGGTTCCGGTGTATTCCACGTAGAGGTCCACGTCTCCACTGAGCATGGCCTGCTGCACAAGCAGCGTGCCGCCAAGATTTGATTTGCGCTGGACGGGAATGCCGGTCTGGGCTTCGATGTGTTGCGCGAGGAGTTCGGCAAGAACGATCTGTTCGGTAAAAAACTTTGAAGCAATCACCAGGTGAGGTTTGGAAGACGAGCGCGAGCAGGACTGAACGAGCAGTGAGGCGAGGATCGCAACGGCCAGCAGGGCGCGGCGCACTCTAGGTCACCCTCAGTTTGCGTTCGAGGAGCCCGAGCAGGTAATCCGCAAGCAGAGCAAGTGCAGCGGCGGGAATCGCGCCCGCCAGGATAACGGTGTTGCTGACCATGGCGACGCCGCGAAAAATAAAAGTCCCCAGTCCGCCAGCGCCGATGGCGGCGGCAATGGTGGCGATGCCGATGGTGATCACAGTGGCGGTGCGAATGCCCGCAAGAATATAACTGGTGGCCAGCGGCAGACGCACGCGAAGCATCAGTTGGCTCTGCGTCATACCAATGGCCTCGGCGGCTTCCAGAATGGCCGGATCGATGCCTGTGAGGCCCACATAGGTGTTGCGAAGAATAGGAAGCAGCGCGTAAAGGACTAGCGCGATCACGGCGGTGCGCGTTCCGATGCCTCCCAGGAAGGGAAGGGGAATCAAAAAACCGAATAGAGCAAGGCTGGGAATAGTCTGAAAGATATTGGCCAGGCCAAGGGCGAGAGTGCGCAGTCGCGGATGAGCGACGATGAGCACTCCCAAAGGAACGGCGATGGCAATGGCGATGGCCATCGAAAGGCCGACGAGAACAAGATGCTGGCGAATCGCCGCCAGGATTTCCTCATGATGATTGGCGAAAAATGACCACAGTGTCATACGGGCTGCCCCCGCCGCAGTTCGGAAGCGGACACGAATTCGCGGACTGTGGGCTGATCCAGGCGCAAAAATTCTTCGGGCGGAGCCGATGCCACGATGCGTCCTTCTTTCATAAGGACAATTCGGGTGCCCAACAGCAGCGCTTCGCGAAGGTCGTGTGTGACCAAGACGATTGTTTTGGACACGCGGCGCGCCAGATCGAGGAATACCTGCTGGAGTTCGGCGCGGGTGATGGGATCCAGGGCACCGAAGGGCTCGTCCATGAGGAGGATGCTTGGATCAACGGCGAGCGCTCGAGCGATGCCCACGCGCTGCCGCTGGCCCCCGGAGAGTTCGCGCGGGTGGCGGCGGCCAAACTCGCTTGCGTTCAGTCCGACTAATTCCATCACTTCGTGAAAACGCCGGCGGGCGCGGTCCGCAGGCCATTTCTCCAGTTGCGGCACGATGCTGACGTTTTCTTCGACCGTCAAATGGGGGAACAGCCCTGTCTCCTGTATCACGTAACCGATGCCCCGCCTCAACCGGATTAGATCCCATTCCGCGACGGATTTGCCGGAGACGAGAATATTGCCTGAAGTAAAGGGGCGCGTGCGATTGATCAATTTGATCATGGAGGTTTTGCCGCTACCGCTGCGGCCGAGGATGGCCACAAGTTCACCGTCGGCGATTTTTAGTGAAATTCCATTGAGGATCGGACGCGGGGGCTTGTCCTGGATCACGTAGCCTGCGTCCTGGAATTCGATGGCGGCAGGAGATGGGTTGGTGTTCTCGACCATGTTGGGATTGAGCGCGTCCAATGTGCCTTCATCGAGACAGGGTTGGTATACCGGAAGAATGGTAGCACTTTAGCAATACTCCTTAATCGAGAAGCGGGGATGCGGCTGAGGGTACGAACTACCGCGATGAGGATGGCGATTTGGCGCCGGTCGGGTGACTAGAGTGTTGTTGTTCAGGCCGCAAGGAGGCGTAGGTGGCTTTAAGGCAAGTCTGCGAGTTGTGTATAATGAGGTTAAGAGTTACACACTGGAGTGAGGCATGAATAAACGAGCATTGACTAGGACAAACCTGCTCTTGGAGACGAAGAAGGTGAGCCGGCTGCGCAGGGCGCTTCGGTCACGGAGCAATTCCGAGGCGGTGCGGCTGGTGATTGACGAGCGGCTGGCTGCGGAATCCGCGTTGCAGGCGCTGCAGGAGTTACGCAAGCGGGGTGGCCTTGAAGATGTTTTCGGCCGGGCTCGCGCGAAGAGAAAATAATGAAATTGCCGAGCGGCTTGCTGCTTCTGGACACCGGGATCTACATTCGGTACAGCCGTGGCGAGGGCTATTCCTGGCTCCTGCAAGGCACGCAAAACATCCAGCGCACAGTTCTGACCGCCGTCGTAGCGGCGGAGCTTTATGCGGGTACTCGGGATCGGACGGAAAAGCTGGCACTGGACGAGCTTTGCCGGGCTCATCGCGCGATGGGACATTTCTCCACTCCCACCGCCGAGACATGGCTTCAAGCAGGCAGCCTCCTGCGCCGCGCGCACGATCGCTTCGGACATCTAGATTTCGCGCGACATTTCCGAGATGCGCTGATTGCTGTGGAAGCTGTGCAGGCGGGCGCCACGCTGATTACGGAAAATGTTAGAGACTTTAATCGCTGGAAAGCATTGCTGGCTGCATCCAATCAGACACTGAAGATTTTCAAGGCCACTGCCAGAGAATAGAGTCGGGCACATTTTCGGACAATGGGGGCTTCATGCGGTCTATTCCGCGAAACCAGGCAAATGGAGATTAGCGGGAACGAACGGAAAGAGAAGAGTTCGCCGCAGAGGGAACAGAGGGCCGCAGAGGTAACAGAGAGTGGGCACCGGACGGCCTGTGCGATTGCCGAAAAGGCGAAGGGCGTGGTGGGGTGCGGGTTCGGTCAAAGTGCTATTCTGGGTGGCGTCAAATCTGAAGATTGCGTTGTACAGCTTGGAGAGCGCCCTTCCTGAGACTTCGAATTCCAAAGAAAGCGAACTGAGGAGCTAGCCTGCGCACTGGCTTGCAGAAAAACATGAGCAAAACACTGCTTCCAATTCAAGAAATCGTAAAAAAGCTGGGACTGCCGGAAGAATATTTTGAGCAGATCGGCCCGTATGGCGGGAAAGTGCGGCTGGACCTGCTGAACGACGGAGCATTCCCCCGGCGCGGGAAATTGATCCTGGTGACCGCGACGACACCCACCGCTAGCGGGGAAGGCAAGACGGTCACGTCCATTGGATTGACGCAGGGGCTGGCGCGAATCGGCAAGAGGGTGATGATCACTTCGCGGGAGCCTTCGCTGGGACCCGTCTTCGGAATGAAGGGCGGAGCGGCGGGCGGCGGGGCGTCCACGATCGAGCCGGCCGCAAAGATCAATCTGCATTTCCACGGCGATTTTCACGCGATCGCTGCGGCGCACAATCTGCTGGCGGCGCTGATTGACGCGCACCTGTTTCACGGGAACGATTTGAACCTGGACCCGGAACGCATCACGTGGCCGCGCACGATGGATATGAACGACAGGGCATTGCGGGACATTATCGTCAGTGCGGGTAGCAAGAAAGAAGGGGCTGCCCGGCGCACGGGATTTGTGATCACCGCGGCTTCGGAGATTATGGCGATTATTGCGCTCTCGAAAGATCGCGCGGACTTGCGGAAGCGGCTGGAAAGCATTGTGGTGGGCGTTATGCGGACAGGGACGCCTGTTCACGCGAAGGATTTGCAGGCCACAGGCGCGATGATGGCGCTGCTGACCGAGGTGATTGAGCCGAATCTGGTGCAGACGGTGGAAGGCGTTCCGGCGTTTGTGCATGGGGGGCCGTTCGGAAATATTGCGCATGGAACCAGCAGTATTGTGTCGCAGGAGATGGGGCTGCGGCTGGCGGACTATGTGGTGAATGAATGCGGATTCGCGGCGGATCTGGGGGCGGAGAAGTACATTGACATTGTGTATCGTACGACCGGAATCAGTCCATCGGCAGCGGTGCTGGTGACCACGGTGCAGAGCCTGCGAAATCAGGGGGAAGGCGATTTGGAAAAGGGAATTCCGAATCTGGTGCAGCACCTGCACATTTTGCGGGCGTTTGGTTTGCCGACCGTGGTGGCGATCAACCGGTTTCCGAAAGATACGGAGGCGGACCTGGAGCGGCTGGAACGCGCGTGCCAGGAAAATGGTGCCCTGAGCGCGCGGCATACCGCTTTTGTGAACGGCGGCGCGGGAACCGAGGAACTGGCGCGGCGAGTGGTGGAAATTATCGAAAAAAATCCCGGCGTGCGCGCGAAGCATATTTACGAAACGGATGAGACGCTGGAAGCAAAAATTGAGAAGGTGACGCGGACGGTTTATGGCGCCGGCGGTGTGACGCTGAACGAGAAGGCGAAAGGCAAGTTGCAGGAGTTTGCGAAGTGGGGATATGGGAAGTTGCCGGTGTGCATCGCGAAGACGCAATATTCCTTTACGGACAATCCGAAGACGATGGGTGCGCCGAAAGGCTGGGAATTAAATGTTACGGATGCTTCGTTGTCGGCAGGAGCGGGATTCGTGGTGGTGATTTCCGGAAGCATGATGCTGATGCCGGGACTGCCAAAGGTTTCGAGGGCCGTGGAAGTGGATGTGGATGGGGCGGGTGAGATCATTGGGGTTTAGTGGGTGAAGCGAACGGTGGAAAGATAACAGTTAGCAGCGAGCAGATAACAGGTCGCGGTTTTTCTTAGGCGGGTTATGGATTGCTCTGCAATGGCTATGGACTTACGGCGGCTGAGAGTTAGTTTTAGTTCATTTAACCTCAAACTCTAAGTTGGGAATTTGGTGAAACGCGAAGAGGTATTGGCGGCGTCTAAACGGTAAGGTCTGCTCGCGCGCTCGCGGTCCAGGCCGGGCTGTGCTCCCAATAATTCATGGAACTTGTGGAGTGTTCGATGGGAAGGCTAATTGTGGCGAGAAAACGTGTATCTCGATGGGGCGTGGCGCGGGTGGGAGCAGGGTTGGCCGTCGTGCTGGTGCTTGCCGGCTGGTCCATGGCGCAGAGCGGTGCGCCCGCCGCGCCGAAGACTCCGCCGATTCTGGGAACGATTAAAACGATTGCGGGCGAGACGATGACGGTGGCGACGGACGCCGGTGCCGATACAAAAGTCAATGTGAGCGCGGCGACGCGGCTACTGCGCGTTCCGCCGGGCTCAAAAGATTTGTCGCAGGCGGAGTTGATTCCGCTTTCGGAATTTCAGGCGGGAGACCGCGTGCTGGTGAGATTGCGCTGCGCGGGGGACCCGCCGGTCTGCGAAGCAAGCTCGTTGATTGCGATGAAGAAGAGCGACATTGCCGATAAGCAGACGCAAGAACGCGAGGCGTGGAGGCGCGGGATTGGCGGCCTGGTTCAGAAGGTGGATGCGGCACAGGGAACCATCACGATCAGCACGGTGACGGCCGCGGGGAAAAAAGAAGTGGCGGTTGCGGTGGGCAAGGGAACAATCGTGCGCCGCTACGCGCCCGGTTCTGTGAAATTTGATGACGCGAAGGTGAGCAGCGTGGCGGATATCCAACCCGGCGATCAGTTGCGGGCGCGCGGTGTGCGCGGCGCGGATGGGACGAGCCTCACGGCCGACGAGATTGTGACGGGATCGTTTCTCAACATTTCCGGAACAATTTCGGCGGTGGATGCGGGCGCGGGGACGATTTCCGTTGCAGATATGGCAACGAAGAAGACGGAAGTCGTGAAAGTCAGCGCGGATACGCAAATACGCAAGCTTCCGGAACAAATGGCAAAGATGATTTCCGCGCGTCTAAAAGGAAATGCCGCGGAGGGAGCAAACGCCGGTGGCGGGACCGCGAACAACACGGCGAACGGCGGCACTGGTGCGCCAGCGGGTGGAAGCGGCGGCCAGCGAGCCGGGGGCGGTGGAGATTTTCAGCAGATATTGAATCGCTTGCCGGCCGCGAAACTAGCAGACTTTCAGAAGGGCGAAGCGGTAATGATCGTCGCGACGGGAGCGCAAAAAGATGGCCCGGCGACTGCGATTACGATTTTGGGGGGCGTAGAACCGTTGCTGCAGGAAACCACGCAAGAACAGGCGGCCAGCATATTGACGCCGTGGAGTCTGAGCAACGGCGGCGCGGACGCGGCGGCGCAATAGGGCGGGATGAATCCGATCCAAAAGGGATGGAATTTCAAATTGCAAAAAAAGATCGAGGGAAAAAGAATCTGCGGCGCGGCGGCTTTTCTACTTTGCCTGCTGCTGGCGACGGCGGGACCGAGCTGGGCGCAAGCGCAAACGCAAACGGGTGTGATTCGTGGACAGGTGACGGATCCATCGGGCGCGGCATTGGTTGGCGCAACGGTGCTGCTGACGACTCCCACCGGCGATTCGATGGACACAACGACGAACAAGGATGGCATCTACGAATTCAAGAATCTTGCGGCGGGGACCTACGAATTGAAGGCAGTTGCTGCGGGATTCGCGCTGCTGGACAAGCCGGGCGTGACTCTGGCGGCAGGTCAGACACTGCGGGTGGATTTGGGATTAACGCTGGAAGTGCAACAGGAAAAAGTTGTGGTCAACTCGAATTCCACTCAGGTGGACACCAGCCCGGAAAATAATGCGAACAGCATCACGCTGCAGGGGAAGGATCTGGAGGCGCTTTCAGACGATCCGGATGAGTTGCAGTCGGAATTACAGGCGCTTGCGGGGCCGTCGGCGGGTCCGAATGGCGGTCAGATTTATATTGATGGATTCACGGCGGGCCAATTGCCGCCGAAGGCTTCCATCCGAGAGATTCGCATCAATCAGAATCCCTTTTCATCGGAATACGACAAGCTGGGCTACGGGCGAGTGGAAATTTTCACGAAGCCTGGAACGGAAAAGTATCACGGGCAGATTCAGGTGCAGGGAAACACTTCGGCGTTCAATGCCAGAAATCCATTTCAGAATCTTCCGGAAGGTGAGTCGGCGCCGGACTACAACACGGAGCTTTATAGCGGAAACATTGGCGGGCCGATCAACAAGAAAGCCTCGTTTTTCTTCAATATTGACCGGAGAGACATCGGGGCGCTGAACATTGTGAGCGCCAGCGTGGTTTGCGGCGATTCGATTCTGAATATCGCATGCCCGGCGGGGACGGCGCCGTTCAGCATTCTCAACGGTTACAGCCAGGCGATCAGCAATCCGCAGACGCGCACGAATCTGAGCCCGCGCGTGGATTACCAGCTGACACCAAACAATACGCTGACGGTGCGCTACCAGTATTATCGAGACAACGAAACGAATAATGGTGTGGGCGAATTCATTCTGCCAACGCAGGGAACGAACGATCTGAGCGTGGAGCACACTCTGCAGGCGACCGATACGCAGGTGATTGGCGCGCACGTGGTGAATGAATCGAGATTCCAGTTTATTCATCAGGATGATGAGGTCGTACCGCTAAGCACTCTCTATGCAGTGGGAGTGGGCGGCGCGTTCAATGGAAGCGGCAGCGGCGCGCTCGGCTCTTCGGATATCCAGAAGCATTACGAATACCAGAACACGACCTTCTGGAATCACGGCAAGCACAGCTGGAAATTCGGCGGAAGGCTGCGCGCAATCAACGATAGCAATCAGACGAGCACAGACTTTACCGGATCGTTTTCGTTCGGATCGCGGCAAGGACCGATTGCAAATTGTCCAAACGCGCTGGTGAACGGCGCGTGTCTCATTACGCCAATTCAGGCCTATCAGATCACGGTGGAAGGACTCGCGGAAGGCTTGCCATTCTCGACAATTCAGGCCAATGGAGGTGGCGCGACGTATTACACGCAGACGTTTCAGACGGCGGGCGGCACGCAGGTGATCCCGGTGACGACGACGGTGGTGGATGCGGGGCTGTTCGCGCAGGACGACTGGAAAGTCCGGCCGAATCTGACGTTGAGTTATGGATTGCGATTTGAGACTCAGAATGAGTTCAATGATAAATCGGATTTTGCTCCGCGGCTGGGGCTTGCCTGGGGTATCGGCGGAAGTGCAAAGAACCCGCCGAAGACCGTGCTCCGGGCGGGGTTTGGGATGTTCTACGACCGCTTTACTTACAACCTTGTGGAGACACAGCAGCTTTACAACGAGAGCAATCCCATCCAGAACCAGATACAGATCCAGAATCCCGCGTTTTTCCCGGTGATTCCAAATCCGTTACCGCCAAGCACGATTGTTTCGACATTGTACCGGGACAACCCGAATTTGCGGGCGCCCTACACGATCCAGACCGGGGTGACCTTGGAGCGGCAAATCACGAAATACGCGAATATCGCGGTGACATATTTGAACTCCCGCGGCGAGCATCAGTTTTACACCAACAATATCAATGCGGTTCAGTTGGATACGGGCGTGCGGCCAATCCCGGGAGAAGGAAATATCCTGCAATACCAATCGGCGGGCGATTTCAAGCAAAACCAGTTGATTGTGAACGGCCGGGTTCAGATGGGTGCGAAGCTTTCCGTGTTCGGCTACTACACTTACAACCATGCGAATAGCGACACCAGCGGTCCCTCGAGCTTTCCTTCGGACCCTTATAATCTTTCGCTGGATTATGGCCGGGCGAGTTTTGATATACATCACAGACTCTTTCTTGGCGGAACATGGGGCTTGCCGCGCGGATTCCGCTTGAGTCCGTTTGTGATTGCGAGTTCGGGGATTCCGTTTAACATCACGACGGGCAGCGATCTTTATCAGGATAATTTGTACAACACGAGGCCCGCGTTCGGGCCGTGCACTCCGACGACAGAAACGAAGTATGGATGTTTCAGCAGCAGCGCTCCGGGAACGTACACGCCGATTCCGATTTACTACGCGGATGGACCGGGGCGGTTCAGTATGAGCTTGCGGGTGAGCAAGACGTTTGGTTTTGGCCCTGCCGTGGAATCCGCTGGCGGAGGAGGTGGCGGAGGAATGGGCGGCGGAACTTTCGGGCGTGGACCGGGTCGCGGCGGAGGTGGAGGAGGCGTTGGGCGAGGCATGGATGCGGGATCGAGCAACCGGCGATATTCGCTTACGTTCAGTGTGATTGGGCGGAATATTTTTAACAATGTGAATCTGGCGATGCCGGTGGGAAATTTGGGTTCGCCGCTGTTCGGCGAATCGAATGGATTGGCGGGGCGGCCGTACAGTGATTCGAGTTCGAATCGGCGAATTGATTTGCAGGCGGTATTTAGTTTTTAGGGATTGGGGAAAGCGACGGAGGGCCGGCCGGAAGGTCGGCCAGTACATTAGGAACGGCCCGCCTCGGAAGGCGCCTCACACTTGATTCGCATCTTCAAGGGCTAAAGCCTGCGGATCGCAATATATCAAAAAAAGGCGCCCGCCTCGGAAGGCGGCCGCTACCGGGGGAGTTTGGTGAATTTTGGCTAAGCTCTAGGGAGTGGTGTATTTTGAGTGATGAGCACTGGGAGGAAAAGACGCGTGGGTGAAGAGAAACGGGATCGGGACTTGGGGATGGGGCGCAAGATTGCGCGGCGGGATTTTTTGAATGGAGTGGGGGTGACGGTTGGAGCCTCGCTGGTGGCGCCGAATACGGTGCTGGGCGAAATGCTGAGGAAAGCGGATGCAGGGTCCGCGGCGCAAACGGAAGCGGGCTACTATCCGCCGGCGAAGATGGGGATGCGCGGGGACCACGATGGATCGTGGGAGGTGGCGCATGCGATGCGCGACGGAAAGACGTGGACGGGCGCGAAAAAGGACGCAGATTCCTACGACCTGATTATTGTGGGCGGGGGAATCAGCGGACTGGCGGCGGCCTATTTTTACCGGCAACAGGCGGGGAAGAACGCGAAGATTCTGGTGCTGGATAATCATGATGATTTTGGCGGGCACGCGAAGCGCAATGAATTTACCAGCGGTGGAAACCGGCTGATCGGATATGGCGGGACGCAGTCGATTGCGGGACCGAATCTTTACAGCGCCGAGGCAAAACGGCTGTTTGCTGAACTGGGCATCGAGGTCCAGCGGTTTGAGAAGTACAACGACCGGAAATTTTATTCGCGGCGGGGAATGGGCCAAGCGGTTTTTTTTGATAAGGAGACGTTCGGGGCGGACCGGCTGGTAAAGAATTACAAGGGTTACTCGCAGCCGCCGGCGCCGGAATTCCTGAGCGCGGTGCCGCTTTCAGAAACGGCGAAGAAGGATTTGCTGCGCCTGTGCACGGAGAAAACGGATTACCTGGCGGGCATGGACGCCACAGGCAAGAAGGCCTATCTGGCGAAGATCAGTTATCAGGATTACCTGCTGAAAAATGTGAAGGTGACGCCGGAGTTGGTGCCTCTTTTCCAGAAATCCATGTGCGGGCTTTTCGGTGTCTACATTGATGCGGTGCCGGCGGGAGACATGGCAGGGTTGGGGTCTTTGCCGGGATTCGCGGGACTTGGAATGGAGGACCGCGACGGTCCGGGGATCAGCCTGGAAATTACGCGGCAGGATGACGAGCCGTATATTTATCACTTTCCGGATGGCAACGCGTCCATCGCACGGCTGCTGGTGCGATCCCTGGTGCCGGGAATTGCGCCGGGAAACACGATGGAAGATGTGGTGCAGGCGAAATTCGACTACGCAAAACTGGATCAGGAAAGCGCGGCGGTGCGGATTCGCTTGAATTCCACGGTGGTGCACGCGCGGAATCTGGGTGACGCGGCGAATTCGAAGGGTGTGGAAGTCACCTATGTGCGGGGCGGGGAAGCACATGCCGTGGAAGGGAAGGCGTGCCTGCTGGCGTGCTGGAACATGGTGATTCCGTATATGTGCCCGGAGATGCCGGAGGCGCAGAAGCAGGGGCTCGCGTACAACGTGAAGGTGCCGCTGGTTTATACAAACGTGCAGATTCGCAACTGGACGGCGCTGGATAAATTGAAGACGCATTCGGTGCACTGCCCGGGGTCCATGTTTTATGGCATCGAGATGGATTTTCCGGTGAGCATGGGCGGGTATGAGTTCACGCAGGATCCGGCACAGCCCTGCTTGCTGCACATGCAGCATGTTCCGGTGGGGCCGGGTGTGAACGCGCGGGAAATGCAGCGGGCGGGCCGCGCGCAACTTTACGCGACGAGCTTCGCTACGTTTGAGAGAGCGATTCGCGATCAGCTTGGACGGGCGCTGGGAGAAGGCGGATTCGATCCGGCGCGGGATATTGAGGGGATTACGGTGAACCGGTGGCCGCACGGATATTCGTATGAATATTTGTCACTGTATGATCCGGAATGGCCCAAGGGGCAGGCGCCGAATGAGATTGGGCGACAGCCGTTTGGCAATATTCATATTGCGAATTCAGACGCGGGAATGTTTGCGTATACGAATGAGGCGATTGATCAGGGATGGCGGGCGGTGACGGAGATCGTGGCGAAGAAGGGTTGAGATGAAGAAGCGGAAGAAAAAGGGAATCGATAAAGGAGTGGAGGTGCGGCGGCTTGCTCGGAAGTCTGGGTTGGCGCCGGCGGGGACGCGGGTGATTCCGGATAAGAGGAAGAAGGCGGAGAAGCATCGGGTGGATTTGCTGGGGGAAGTGGATTAACGGCGTTTCCTTGAACGACGAAGTTCTTTCGTCGGGAATCATGACAATTGTAAGAGAGTTTGGCGCTGGAGGTTTTGGTTGAGATCCTTCGGCACGCAGAAGGCGCGTGCCTCAGGATGACAACATTTGCTGGCTAATCTGGAGATTCATCCCGCGGAAATCGCGGGATGGTGAAGAGTTGGCGCTCCTTATGTTTTTTGCTAGGTCCGACCGGACCTAGTTTTTGGAGCCTCAGCCGGGTTTGTGGTCGGGGACTTTTTCGGTGGGGAGGAAGAGCGGGGTGGCTGCGATTTTGGCACGGGTGGAGAGTTCGGAGGCGATGGATTCGAGGTCGCTTCTATCGAATCCGACGCAGCTGACTTTTACTTTGCCGCCGGGCTCAATCAGGAAAATGGTGGGGACGCTGGTGAGACCGTAGGCGTTGGAGACGGGGTATCCGGGGGCGTCGAGAAGTGTTGGGAGCGTAATCCCGTATTCTTTGTTGAAGGATTTGGTGCTGGCCGCGTCGTCCTGCGAAATGCTGAGGATAGTGACGGAATCGCCGGCGAAGCGATTGGCGAGCCGCTGGATGAAGGGAAGCGTGAACTGGCAGACCGGGCAGGAAATTTTGAAGAAGGCGGCGACGACAGGGCCTTTTTCGAGGAGTTTGGCGAGCGAGTAGTCTTTGGCGTCGAGGGATTTCAGAGTGAATGTCGGCGCGGTGTTACCGGCGTTGATGGTGGTCAAAGGGGCCTCCCAACCCATTAGATTCGCGAGTTTTCGTTTCAGTGACATGCCTTAGTCTACCGCGGGAGATTGGTGCGTGAGGTTTAGGTTGAGATCCTTCGTCGCGAAAGGCGCTTCTCAGGATGACTAGCCAAGTGGGAATGGGGCCGCGCCAAGCTGAAGGTGGGCCCTCCGCGGCCTAAAGACGAACTAAGTTGGTTTTTTGAGCCAGCCGTTGAGTTCTAGCCAGTCGGCGAAGCGATCGATCCAGTGGTCGGTGGGGATGTTGTTTTGGTGCATACCGAAGCCGTGGCCGCCCTTTTCATACATGTGAAGCTCGGCGGGCTTTTGCGCGGCCGTCCATTTTTCGTACAGCAGAATGCTGTCTGGGGCGAGGCCGAGATTGTCGTCGGTTGCTGCCGCGATGAAGATTGGGGGCGCATCGGCGGGGACGGTGGCATCTTTGAACCGGCCTGCGCCGGGATAGATGCTGGCTACAAACGCGGGGCGGCCCTCCGGCTTGTATTCAAAAGCGACTCCAGCCGCAACCGCACCCCCGGCGGAAAAACCAATGATGCCGACACGGTCGGGAGAGACTCCCCATTCGGAGGCGTGTTTGCGGACGTAGATGAGGGAGGCGAGTCCATCGGCGATGGAAAGCGGAACGATGTTGTGGATGGTCTCCAGAAACTTCGGGCGATCTTTATACAGATCCATGAATTCCTGGGTGGCGTCTTCGCCGGTGTGGGCGATGCGGTATTTCAGGACAAATGCGGTGACGCCTTTCGCCGCGAGGTATTTGGCAACGTCGATGCCTTCGCTGTTGATGGAGAGGGCCATGAAGCCGCCGCCGGGGCAGACGATGATGGCGGTCCCATTTTCCGTACCGGGAGCGGGTTTGAAGACGGTGAGAGTTGGCTTGGTGACGTTGGTGACGACTTCGGTTTTCCAGACGCTGGAGAAGTATTCTTTCTCTGGATACGTTTCGGACGTGGAGCCGGGGGGCGTGCCGGGGTAGAGAGGGATGACGTCTTGGGCGGAGGCGAGGGAGGCGGCGAAGAGTGCGAGGCAGAGGGTTCGAAGAAGAATAGTTTTCATGGGGGCGTAGTTTAGCAGAGAAGGGGAGAGTTTCGCGGAGATGTGTCAGTTGAGATCCTTCGGACGCAGAAGGCGCGTCCTCAGGATGACAGTGGGTTGGGCGGTTGAAGGATTGGACGACTTGAAATTTGGAGCTGGGTTGGGTTGCGGACGGAGGGCACGATGTATCGTGCCCCTACACTAGCTGGCCGTTCCGGCTGCTAGTGGATGGTTTTGGTTTTGCGCTGCATGAAATCCATCAGGAGGTATTGGCCGAGGTTGTAGGGGGTGGTGAAGTAGGCTTTGCCTTTGCACATCTGGGTGATTTTCTGGACGAACTGGACGAGGCTGTAATCCGTGGCGAGCATGAAAGTGTTGATCATAATGCCGGCGCGCTTGCACTTGTTGACTTCCTCCATGGTCTCGCCGACGACGAAGGGGTCCAGGCCGAAAGCATTTTTGTAGATGCGGCCATCTTCGAGCGTAAGAGCGGAGGGCTTGCCGTCGGTGATCATGACGATCTGGCGCATGTCTTTGCGCTGGCGGAGCAGGATACGCTGGGCCATGCGGAGGCCTTCGCGCGTATTGGTGTAATAGGGGCCAACCTGGACGCGGGCGAGCTGGCTGAGGGGAACTTCCTCTGCGGAGTCGTGGAAGAGGACGAGGCTGAGGGTATCGCCGGGATACTGCGTGCGAACGAGGTGGGAGAGGGCCAGGGCAACGCGCTTGGCCGGAGTGAAGCGGTCTTCGCCATACAAAATCATGCTGTGGCTGCAATCGAGCAGCAGAACCGTGGCGCAGGAAGATTTGTATTCGCACTGGTGGACCATCAAGTCGCGATATTCCATCTGCAGAGGAACTTTCGCGCCTTCGCGGCGAATGGCGTTGGAGAGCGTTTCGCTGATGTCGAGGTTCAAGACATCGCCGAATTCGTAGGAGCGCGAGATGCCGCCGGATTCGACTCCGGTGGAAAGATCGCGCGTATCGTGACGGCCGAAACTGCTGCGGCCGAGCGAGCCGAGAAGATCCTGCAAAGTTTTGAATCCCAGGAAATCGATGGCTTTGTCCGTGATTTCAAAGCGCGCTTCGGCGTGAGAATCTTGCGCCTGGCCGAGGCGTCCACCGGGCGTGTTCTGAGGAGGAGGCGTGACTTGCGGCGGCTGTTGCGGATTGATGAAGCCTTCCTGTGTCATGCGTTGGATCAACTTGTCGATCAGGTCGCGCATTTCTTCGCTGCTCAGCGCGCCGGGATCTTGCATCAGGTCGCGAAGTTCATCGCTCATGGCGTCGTCGGGGAGGAGATTTCCTTCCTGCAAGGCGCGAAGGATGGCTTCGCGGAGAGCTTCCATGGAAGTGGAGGCGTCCATTTCGGAGAGGCCGTAGAACTGGGATTCGAAGCCGCTTTGGAGGAGAAAATCGCCGAGGCGTTTCATGAGTTCGTCTAGGTCGATGGCGTCGGCGGGTTCGCCGGTGTATTTGTTGTATTTCGTGATCTTCATGCGTTCATTCCTCGTACAACATGCTTCCTAGGGCTCGGTTGAGATCCTTCGTCGCGAGGACGCTCCTCAGGATGTCAACACTTTGCGGCACCCGCGACGGAGCCGACCTGAAGGTCGGCCACTCCACTTGGCGTTCCGCCCGCCGCCGGCGGGAGCCCCTACTACCCCTAGGAGGCCCCACGAATCTCTCCCTAGAGCTCAGGTCCTTCCGCCCGCTAACTGCGCGGGCTTCAGGATGACGACCCTTGGTCGGGTCGTCAGTTGTAATTGCGGCGCGGGCGGCTGACGGTTTCGCGGGGCTCGGGGGGGCGTTGCTTTTCGGCGTAGAAGCCGCGTTCTTCGCTGCGGCCGATGCGGCGGTGCGCCCAAAGACCTTCGAGAATCATTTCGGCGGCGGCAGCGGCGCGGGCTTCATCTTTGCGGCTGGTGACGCCAAGTTTCGCGACGTTGTCGAACAATCCCTGAACCTTGGCGAGTTCCTGATAACGGTGGCCCGTGTCGATCAGTTCGGGGAGTTTCAGTTCGCCGCCCGTTTCAAACCACTGGACGGTGGGCTGAAAGCTGACTTCGCCAAAATACTTGGAGAAAACGCGGCCAATGGAGGTGCGGATGAGTTCGCGGGCGATCACTTCTGCGCCCTTTAGTTCGCCTTCGTACTCGAGCTCCATCTTGCCGGTGATGGACGGCATGGCGGAGTAAAGGTCGGCGACGCGCGCAACGGCGGATTTTTCGCCGGTACGGGCGGCGTGCTGTTCGGCGCTGCTGACCAGGCTTTCGAGTGTGCTGATCGGAAGACGCTGGCTGACGCCGGAGCGACGGTCCACGCGCTTGTCTTCGCGAGCCTGGAAGGCGATTTCTTCGACCACTTCGCGCAGGTAGCTGGGGATTTCCACCTGAATACCGGAATCGCGGGCAGTCCAGGCTTCCTGGGTGGTAATGGCGATGCCTTCCGCGACGGTGGAAGGATAGTGGGTGCGAATTTCGGAGCCGATGCGGTCTTTCAGCGGAGTGATGATCTTGCCGCGAGCAGTGTAGTCTTCGGGATTCGCGGAGAAAACGAGTAGGACATCCAGGGGCAGGCGGAGCGGGTAGCCCTTAATCTGGATGTCGCCCTCTTGCATGATGTTGAAGAGGCCGACCTGAATCTTGCCGGCGAGATCCGGGAGTTCGTTGATGGCGAAGATGCCGCGATTGGCGCGGGGCAATAGGCCGTAGTGAATGGTGAGTTCGTCGGAGAGGTCGCGGCCACCGCGGGCTGCGCGGATAGGGTCCACGTCACCGATGATGTCGGCGATGGTGACGTCGGGGGTAGCAAGCTTTTCGACGTAGCGCTGGTCTCTGGAAAGCCAGGCGATGGGCGTGTTGTCGCCTTCGGCGGCGATGCGTTCGCGGCAACCGCGGCAGATGGGTTGCAGAGGATTGTCGTTGATCTCGCAACCGACGACGACGGGGATTTCCGGGTCCAGGAATTGCAGCAGGCCGCGGAGGATGCGGCTTTTTGCCTGACCGCGCAGCCCGAGAAGAATGAAGTTGTGGCGCGAGAGCAGGGCATTGACGATCTGCGGGATGACCGTGTCCTCATAGCCGTGAACGCCGGGGAAGAGGGGTTCGTTGCGCTCGATGGCTCGCAGGAGATTGCGGCGAATTTCGTTTTTGACCGAGACGCCAGCCGAGCGGACATCGTAATCGGGGATGCGCTTCAGTTCGCCGAGGGTGCGCGGCTTCGGATGACCGGCAGAATGTATGGAAGTGCTTGGTGCCATTGGGCCTCTATCTGCGGACCACTCGCCGTAGCCCGCGTACAGCTAATTCAAAACTTGACCATTGCCGCCGGCGCTCTGGCGCATCGCCTTCTCTTTCAGTAGATGCGGGGCCCACTCGCGAAGATACCTGAGCAGGCGATCCTGGCGTTCCGCTTCGGTGCGAAGCTCAAGAATCTGTTGCTTCCACAACAAATCGATGGGAAGCGTGGAGGCAATTGCGTAGGTGAGTTCCTCGCAGGGGACTTCTTCGACCTCGCGCGGCAGGCTATTGAAGAGCAGAGTGTGGCAGGTTTCATAGATTTCGATCAACTGGCGAAGGGAGCGCGGTTCGAGCGGTGCTTCGCGATCCTCGAGATAGTCTATGCAACCTTCCAAAAGGGCGTCCTCGGTTATGAGCTCAACGATCCGGAAAGGGTCGCGGCCGACAGTGATGATGTCCATGCGGCCGTCGGGATAATTTTTGATGACTTCCAGTATCTCGGCTGTGCAACCAACCCGCGTGATGCCGTCGTCCACGGCCAGGAGCATGCCGAAAGGAGATTTGGCGTCGAGGCATTCGCGGACCATGCGACGGTAACGCGGCTCGAAAATGTGCAGGGGAAGCTGTTCGCCGGGAAAAAGAACGACGTTGAGAGGGAACAGCGGTATTCGATCCGGCCGCATGGTTGCCTAGGCAGATGATAGCAAATCATAGCGCGGAGGGTAGAGGCAGCCGTATACATGACCTATTCGTAGGCAGTGCGGAGGAGAAGCGAATACAATACGGTTCGGAACGCGCGGGCCAAACGCAATTAGAGGTGGCTAACCAAGTTGCTCTAGCAGTGCTTCCATTTCGGAGCGGGCATGCTGATTGCCCTGGCGGGTAGCGGCGGCGACGCCGGAGCTTAATAACACCTTGGCTTCTTCGGAGCGATTCTGCTGGGCCAGGGATTGCGCGTACATCTGATAGGCGGGCACGTAATCGGGATTGGCCCGCAACAAGGCTTTGAAATGATCCTCGGCGGCGACGAGGTCGTTTTCGCGGAGACATTCCAGAGCGATCCCGTAGCGCGAAAAGGCGTCGGCGGGATTTTGCGCAAGAAATTCTTCCAATTTTTGACGGCGGGTTTTGTTTTGTGTGGTCATGAGACTGTTGCGTATTATACGTGGAGAGCAGCGGGCGGCGAAAGCGGCCGGGAAGAGAGAGCGCGATGAGGGCGAAGGGCAAAGCGAAGAGGGCAGTGGTGGACGGCTGGGAATTGAAGGCCAAACCGGTGAGCGCGTCGGCTTCGGAGATGGCGGAGGTGGTGCTGCCGGCGCAGACGAATCCGCTGGGAAAATTGCTTGGCGGGCACGTGATGCACATGGTGGACATTGTGGCGGCGATGGCGGCGAGCCGGCACGCGAATAGTTATATGGTGACGGCGTCGGTGGACTACATCGATTTCAAGAATCCGGTGAGCCTGGGAGAGATTGTGATGTTGAAATCGCGGGTAAACCGCGTGTTTCACACGTCGCTGGAGGTGGGCGTGGAAGTATTTTCGGAGAATCTCTTGACCGGGGAACGCAAGCCGACGACGTCGGCGTATGTAACGTTTGTGGCGATTGATGAGATTACGCGCAAGCCGCGGCCGGTGCCGCCGTTGATATTGCGGACGCCGGAGGAGAAGCGTCGGTGGCGGGAAGCGGAGAAGCGGAGAGAGATTCGGTTGGCGCACAGGAAGAGGGAAGGGCGGTAGGGATTAGTTGGCGAAGCTGATGCGGACTTCGTCGGCTACTTTTAGGGCTTGTTCTACGCAAGTGCCGATGGCGGGGCCGGTGAGGTAGTTGCCGGAGAAGTAGAGGCCGGGGTAGCGGGCGCGAAGTGCGTTCGCAGCGGCGATTCTGGCGGAGTGGCCGAGGTTATATTGCGGGATGGCCCGTTGCCAGATGGTGACATTGGTGAATGCGGGGTCCTTGCGGATGCCGAGCATGGGCTTCAGTTCGTGATGGACTTGCGCGGCGAGCGATTCAGGAGTCTGCTGGATCGCGCCGGGGTTGGTGGCGCCGCCGACGAAGCTGGTGAGCAAGACGTGGCCCTCTGGTGCGCGGCCGGGGAAGAGGGACGAGTTCCATACACTGCCAAGGATGCTTAGGCCAGAAGAGCGCGGCACAAGAAAGCCAAAGCCTGCCAGAGGATTTTCGATGTCCTGCTTTGCGTATCCCAGCGAAACCACAACCACGCCGGAATAGGCGATGGGGCCAAGTTGCTCGGAGAATCCGCCGTCCACATCGCTAAGGAGCTCGCTTGCGGTTTCCGTTGGCACGGAGAGGACCAAGCGCTCGACTTCGAGAGTTTCTTCGCCGCGGAGGCCGCGAATAGTGACGCGGAAGCGCGGGGAATGTGGCTCCTGGCTGGCTGGGAGAGATTCGATGCGGGTGACTTCGGTGCCGCAGGTGAGGCGGTCGCCCAATTTACCGGCGATGGCAGTGATCAGAGTTTCATTGCCATTGCGGAAGGTTTGCAGCGTGGGTTTTTCACGCGAGGATTGCGGCGCTCCGCGACGGGCGGCTTTGCGATGCTTCACTATTTTGAAGGCACCACGAATGATGCTGCCGGCGGATTTTTCGGCTTCGTAAAGGATCGGAAACGCAGCGCGGAGGCTGAGCTTTTCAGGATCGCCGGCGTAGATGCCTGAGACGAACGGGCCGACCAGCCGGTCGAGCAACGTGTCCGAGAATTTGCGATGAATAAATGCGGCGACGGATTCATCGGGCTCTGGCGATTCGCTTTTGCCGAAAATGTCGCGAAGGATTGCGGCGCGCGTGCCGCCACCGAGAAACGGGGAGGCAAGCAGGCCGGGACCCATGGGAACGGCGCGGAGTTTGCCGTTGATCAAAACGTACCGCGACGCCTTGGGATCGGCGAGAACGCGTTCTTCCAGGATGCCGAGGTCTTTGCAGATGGAAGTGATGACGCCATTGCCGCTGAAGCTTTGCGGGCCGCGTTCGAGGAGATAGCCTTCGCGCTGGATGGATTGAATGACGCCGCCGGGACGCGGGGAGGCTTCGAGTACTCGGACGGCGACGCCGGATTTTTGGAGTCCGTAGGCGGTGGCGAGGCCGGAGATTCCCGCGCCAACGACGAGAGCTTCAACGCGATTGGACATCAAATTTGACCTTGCATCGAGGTCGGGTAGAGCCGGGGGCGTTGTAGATATGCCGCGCCTCCGGCGCTTTTCCTTTGCGTTCGGGTTTCCCAGGCCTTGCGGCCTGGGCTAGATTCTTTCGCTCCTCCGGCGCTTATTGTTTGGGCGCTGGTTTTTCCCAGGCCTTACGGCTTGGGCTAGGTTCTTTCGAGCCTCCGGCGCTAGCCCGTTGCGGAACATATTCCTCAGGGGCTAAAGCCCAATATCAGCGAGTTCAAATGTCGGAGCTAAAGCTCCGACCCCCAAGAGGGCATTGATGCCAAAAAATCTACAGCGTTTTGGAAAAGAGCGGCTTGGAGGCTAGCTGCTGCTTTTCCAGGTACGGATCGAAAACCATGGCCAGGTTGCGGATGAAGATGCGTCCGAGCCAGGCGGTGCGAATCTCATTGTCGCTGAGAATAACCAATCCGTCTTCTTGAGGCATTTTTAGGCGTTCGAGTTCCCGGGCGAAGTATTCGTCGAAGTCGATGCCAAACTGTTTGGAGATTTCGTCCTTCACGATGACGGTGTGGCACAGCAAACGGCTGATCACTTCGCGCCGGATGAGGTCGTCCTGTGAGAGACGGTAGCCGCGCATGGTAGCGACACCGTTTTCGTTGACGGCTTTTTCCCACGAAGGGATGTCGCGATGATTCTGCGCGTAAGTATCCTGGATGCCGCTAATGGCGGTGATGCCCATGCCGTAAAGATCGGCGCCAGCTTTGGTGGTGTAGCCCTGAAAGTTGCGGTGGAGCGTGCGATTGCGCTGCGAGACGGCAAGTTCGTCGTTTTCCTTGGCGAAGTGGTCCATGCCGATATAGAGATAGCCGGCTTCGAGAAACTTCAGCAGGCCGTTGCGGAAAATGTCGAACTTTTTCATGCCTTCGGGAAGGTGTGCGACGAAGGAGCCTTGCTGCTTTTTGAGCCAGGGCACATGCGCGTAGCTGAACATGGCGATGCGGTCCGGCGAGAGGCTGACGATTTGCTCGACGGTATGCGAAAAGCTTTCGGCGGACTGGTAGGGCAAACCGTAGATCAGGTCGACGTTGATGCTGTCGAAGCCGAGCTGCCGCGCGTTGGCGATGAGGTCGCGCGTGACTTCATAAGGCTGAATGCGGTGGATGGCCTTTTGAACTTCTTCCTTGAAATCCTGGACGCCCATGCTGAGGCGGTTGAAACCCATTTTACGGAGGACTTCGAGATGCTTGGAGGAAGTGACGCGCGGGTCCACTTCGATGCCGATTTCCGCATCCGGCGCGAACGTGAAGCGTTCACGTGTGTAGGTGAAGAGTTCCTCGATCTGTTCGGGCGAAAGATAGGTGGGTGTGCCGCCACCCCAGTGGAATTGGGCCACCTGGCGATCGCGTGAAACGCGGCCGGCGATGTGATCGATTTCTTTTTTCAGGATGCTCAGGTAAGCGGGCGTGCCGCTTTTATCTTTTCGGATGATGACGTTGCAGGCGCAGAAGAGGCAGAGGCTTTCGCAGAAGGGAAGATGCATGTAGAGGGAAACGGGGCTGCGATTGGTTTCCGCGTTCTGCATGGCCGATTCAAAATCGGCGGGCCCGTAAGCATCGGTCCAGACCGGTGCGGTGGGATAGCTTGTGTAACGCGGGCCGGGGCGATTATAGCGGTTGACGAAGTCTTCCCCGACGGAGAGGCCCTCGTGCATTTCCCGCAAAGTTGGATTCGTGCTCGACACTGCGCATACCTCCTTGCTTAGGGGCGCGACTGAGCCACCGGCTGGGCCTGCGGAAGCGCGGCTTGCTGGCCGGTGTGAATGAAAAGCTGCGCGTTTTCCACGGGCGTGTGCTGCAGAATGCCGTGGCCGAGATTCAAAATGTGTCCGTGGCCGGAAAGTTCGGCGGCGATGTCTGCGGTGGATGCGCGGATTTTTTCCGCGGAAGCAAAAAGGATCGCTGGGTCCAGGTTGCCTTGCAGAGCGACACGTGGGCCGGCGAGTTTGCGAAGTTGGGCCAGCGGAATGCGCCAGTCAACGCTGAGGACATCGGCGCCGGCTTTTACAACCGAAGAAAGCAGGTGGTGCGAGGCCTTGGTGTAATAGATGACCGGGACTTTGTTGCCGAGACCGGAAATGATTTCCAGGACGGCGGGGAGGACAAATTCGGTGTAGTCTCGCAGATCGAGTTCGCCGCACCAGGTGTCGAAGAGTTGTACGGCGGAAACACCCGCGGCGATTTGGGCTTTCAGGTAGAGGATTGTGGCTTGCGCGATTTTGTGGAGGAGCTCGCGAAAGACTCTTGGTTCGCTGTAGAGAAAATTTTTGACTGTTGCGAATCCCTCTTTGGTGCGGCCTTCGACCATGTAACAGGCGAGCGTCCAGGGCGAAGCGGCGAAGCCAAGGACCGGAACATCGGGGCCGGCCTGTTTGACGGTGCGGCGGAGGGCTTCCATCAGGAAGCCGGTTTCAATTTCGGGATCAAAGATGTGGAGCTTGCGGACATCGGCTTCGGTGCGAACGGGTTCGGGGAGATTGGGGCCTTTGTCTTCGAGTTCGAGGGGGAGGCCCATGGCTTCGGCGGGGATCAGGATGTCCGAAAAGATGATGATGGCGTCCACACCGAGCCGGCGGAAGGGCTGCATGGAGACCTCGACAGCGAGATCGGGCGTTTTGCAAACTTCCAGGAAGGAGTGCTTGCTGCGGATTTCGCGATATTCAGGGAGATAGCGGCCGGCCTGGCGCATCATCCAGACAGGCAGGCGCGGCACGGGTTCGCAGCGCGCGGCGCGAAGGAAAAGCTCTTTCCGGGTGAGTGAGGGGGCCTGGTTTGTCATAAGTCCTGTGGTATCAGAATAGCAAATCTGGCAGGTTCGGTGGTTGGGAGAAAGGTTATACGTCACAGGGGATTTTGGGGGGGATTTTGTGTGGGGGATCGGGGTGCACAGGCTGAAGCCTGTGCTACTTCTGCTATTCGGGTGTGAGTGTAATTGTGAGGGCGGCCCGCCTTGGAAGGCGGGCCCTACTGTTGCTGTTGCATTTGTTGAGTGGCGTCGAGGTCCGCGGAGCCGTTGGCGGAGGTCCGCTTGGTGCGGAGGACCATGGCGGGGGCGAGGTCTTCCGGCTTGGGGGCATCCACGGAGGAGACGTGGACTTTGACCGTCAGTTCGCTTTCGGATTCGCCGCGGTGGACGCCGCGCGTTGGAGGAACGTCGGCGTAATCACGGCCAACGGCGACCCGGATGTGGCGTTCACAGCCCAGAAGATTGTTGGTGGGATCGAATTCGATCCAGCCCGCTTCGCCGAGATAGGCCTCCACCCAGGCGTGCGAAGCGCCAGCGGGAGAACGATCATGGCATTTATCTTCGTGATAGAGATAACCGCTGACGTAGCGGCAAGGGATGCGAAGTTGGCGAACGAGCGCGATCATGATATGCGCAAAATCCTGGCAGACGCCGCCGCGGGCCTCGAGCGCTTCGTCGATCGGGGAGTCGACGCGGGTAGCGTTGGGGACGTACGCGAAGGCTTCATAAAGCGCGGTATTCAACCACTGGAGCAAGGCGAGCGGTTTGCCGGTGCGCCCAAGATGGAGTTCAGCGCGGAGCTGTTCGAGTTTTTCGGTATTGCAGGCGAACTGGCTGGGCAGAAGCATCTCCCAATAATCGCCTTGAGAGACGAGTTCATCGAGGCCTTCCCAATTGCTCTGGGGGAAACTGGCGATGTCGCGCCGCGGAAACATTTCTACGGTGGATTCGGTGAAAACCTGAATGAGTTCGTGGCGCCCGGGAATATCGAAGTGGTGGACGGCGTTGCCGTAAAAATCGCGATAAATCATGACGCTGGTGCGGGGATTGATATCGAGAGAAAAGGCGATGCAGCGCTGCTGCGTGTCGCTGCGCGGCTGAAGGCGGACTTCCATTAAGGTTTCGCCGACCGCTGGGGTGTAGCGGAAACTGGTGAGGTGTTTAATGGAGTAGATGGTGGGCATAGTCGGTTCAGCTGGCAATTTCGGCTTCGATTGGGTAATCGAAATAAATTTGGTTGATGGCGCCGTGAATTTCGGAACATTCCTTGCGGACGTTTTGCAGGTAGGTGTGGACGCCGGCGGCGATGATTTCTTCGATCTGGCTGTAGCTGATTTCGGCGCGCAGGCGGCCCGCGATCCGGGTGGGGAGTTTGGCGGCGCGTTGCGTGAGATCGCTGATTAAATGCAAAGCGGCGTTGACGCGATCCACGGAGAAACGGATGGAGTGGGGAAATTCGGGGTTCAAAATCAGGAATTCGGCGACGCGCATGGGACGAATTTCGGCGGTGTGCTTCTTGCAATAAGCTTCGAAGGCGACACAATCGCGCAGCAGGCCGACCCATTCGAGATATTCGGCGCCTTCGACGGGACGCTCGAAATCGGTGGTCATGCGGCGGAAATGGGTTTCGAGGAGCGTGGTGAGCGTGTCCGCGCGTTCCACGTAGCGGCCGAGTTGGATGAATTGCCAGCCTTCGCCATGGCTCATGGTGGCATCGGTGATGCCGTGGAAAAGATAGGCGCCTTCGGTGATGAGGCTGAAGAAATCGTGGGACTTCAGGAACCATTCTTCTTCAGGGCGAATCTCCATTACATCGAGATAGAGTCGGTTGAGCTGCTCCCACATGCGCGTGCTGCACTGTTCGCGGACGTGGCGGAGGTTTTCGCGAGCAATCGAGATGCAGGAGACGATTGAGGAAGTGTTTTCGCGACTGAAGACCAGGGTGTTGACGAGTTTCATCGGGTCCACGGGACCCTCGGCGCTTGGCGCGTTCAGCGCTTCGAGCAGAAAGCGCCAGCGGCCAGCGCCCATTTCGGGAGACTGGTCGAGCCAGAGCTGCAATTCGACATTGACGAGCCGCGCGGTGTGTTCGGCGCGCTCGATATAGCGGCCCATCCAATAGAGGCTGTCGGCGACGCGGGAGAGCATGCCGACGTCGCGGCTGAAGGATTCGACAAAGAAATTGCGCGGAGGGCGAGTGCTCAAGAGGTTTTCTCCGGAGCGAGTCGTTTGGGGCCGAGTTCGGAGGTGAGAACGTTGAGTTCATCGCGAACTTCGTCGAAGACGTCGGCGCCCAATTCGCCTTCGCGAAGCACCCAGGTGTCTTTGCTGCCGCCGCCTTGCGAAGAATTCACGACGAGAGAACCTTTGCGGAGGGCGACGCGTGTCAAACCGCCGGGGACTAATGTGACTTTCTCGCCCATCAGGATATAGGGACGCAGATCGATGTGGCGGGATTCGACGGAGCCGTCAATCAAGCAGGGCGCACTGGAAAGGGCCAGAGTCGGCTGAGCGATGTAATTGCGGGGATCGGCCACGATGCGGGCGCGGAATTCTTCGCGCTGATAATGCGTGCTGTGCGGGCCAATCAGCATTCCGTAGCCGCCGGATTCACCGACGGCCTTGACCACCATTTTGTCGAGATTTTGCAGCACATGCTGGCGATGCGTCTGGTCGGACATCAGGAACGTGGGGACGTTCTGCAGGATCGGATCTTCATTCAAGTAATAGCGAATGATTTCGGGGACGTAGGCGTAGACGGCTTTGTCGTCGGCGACTCCGGTGCCGATGGCGTTCGCTAGAGCGACGTTCCCGGCGCGGTAGGCGTTGAAGAGGCCGGGCACGCCGAGCCTGGAATTGGGCCGGAAGCTGATGGGATCCAGGAAATCGTCGTCCACGCGGCGGTAGATGATGTCCACGCGGCGGAGGCCGGAGGTGGTGCGCATGTAGACGACGTTGTCGTGGACCAGCAGGTCGCGGCCTTCGACGAGCTCGATGCCCATCTGCTGCGCAAGAAAGGTGTGCTCGAAGTAGGCGGAGTTGGAAACGCCGGGAGTCAGCAGAACCGTTGTGGGGTCGTGGCGATAGGGACAATTATCGGGCGCCAGGCTTTTGAGCGTGGCCAGGAGCACGCGCGGGTAGTGGTCCACCGGCCAGACGCCATAATCACGAAAAAGTGTGGGGAAAACACGCTTGAGAACCTTGCGGTTGGCCAGCATGTAGGAAACACCGCTGGGGACGCGAAGATTGTCTTCGAGAACGGCGAAGCTGCCATCGGGAAGGCGAACGAGATCGGTGCCGCAAATGCTGACGTAGATGTCGCGTGGAACATTGAGGCCACGCATTTCGCGGCGAAAATGCCTGCAGCTATAGATTAAATCGCGCGGAACCACGTGGTCGGCGAGGATGCGGCCTTCGTGATAAATGTCGCGCAGGAAAAGGTTCAGCCCGGTGAGACGCTGCGTGAGACCTTTTTCCACTTTGGCCCATTCGCGCGCGGGAATAATCCGCGGCAAAAGATCGTTGGGGAAAATGCGCTCGGTGCCTTCCTTGCTGCCATAGACGGTGAAGGTGATGCCTTCGTGGAGGAAAGCGAGATCGGCGGCTTGCTGGCTGCGGCGAAGTTCTTCCGGAGGGAGACCGAGAAGGGTTTGCTGCAGGGCACGATAGTGGTCGCGCGCAACGCCAGCGGTCGAAAACATCTCGTCATACGCCGTGTCGAATTGATAGTTCACGAAAGAAGGGGGCAGTCGAAATTGCGCTGAGAGAGCCGTGGCAGTCATCAATCATCCTGCTAACCGGCGGTCGGGCAAGTCCCGTGCAGGCGGCTGGCGCGCCACCGGGTAATGACTCTAGGCCGCGCGGTGGGGGGCGTCCAACGCAAATTCCTGATGGAATGGATGGTAGATTCCGATGTACGGCCTGGGAAAGGACTTGTGAAGTGCATCACAGCAGCGAGGTTGTGCCGAACGTAGACTTCAGGAACGGTTGGGAATGCTGAGCTGATGGTAGATACCAGCGACTACGCTATACTGCAAATATCTGAGAGGTCGCGCAGGCTGGGGAATTCGCGCGCATCCGCCGCATTGCAACTCGGCAAGGACCCGAGCCGATGACTCACCTATTCGTATTGCTGACCGTGCTGGCCTACCTGCTGAGCCTGGGGCTCTACGTGAGCTTTCTTTACTCCGGGAAAGAGATTACCGGACGGCTGGCTACCGTATTGCTGTTCATGGGGTTAGCGCTGCATTACCTGGCCTTGCTGGGGCGCGCGAAGGCCGTGCACTCGGTGCCGTATCACGACCTGCAAGGCTCGATGTCTTTATTCGGGTGGCTGCTGGCGGTGACCTACCTGTGCCTGGAGATTTATCACCGGCAGCGGACCGTTGGCGCATTCGTGGTGCCAATCATTCTGGCGTTCTTCCTGGCAGCCAACCTGGTTCCCGACCATCCAAGCACGACGACGCAGCCCCATGGGGTGGTTTTTGCCTTGCATGTGACGCTGAGCATCCTGGCGTATGCGGGGTTCGCGCTCTCCTGTGTCTTGAGCTTGATGTTTTTGGGCGAGGAGCGGCTTCTGCGGATCCGGAAGCTGGGAGAGGTGGTCTGGCGTTTGCCGTCACTGGAACTGCTTGAGCGCATGAGCCACACGAGCGTGCTGGTGGGGCTGATTACCATCGCCGTAGGGACAGCGCTGGGATTTGTGGCGGTGGACCGGCAAGCGGGGCAACACTGGTATTTCGATCCCAAATATATTGTGACGCTGGTGGTGGTGCTGCTGTACGTGGTGTATTTCCGGCTGGCGCGTACGGCGGCGTGGAGAGGCGCGCGGGCGTCGGTGCTTTGCGTGTTCAATTTTATTCTGGTGGTGTTGAGCTTCACGGTGGTGAATCTGTATTTTTCGTCGCACCACAGGTATTTCTAGGAGCGCGAATCGCGCGGTATGGAGATTGTACTGGTTGGCCTGAACTACCGGACTGCGCCTGTCGAGGTGCGGGAGAGGGCGTCGTTTTCCGGCGACCAGGCGCAACGCGCGGCGGAAGGGTTGAAGGCGCAGGGAATTTTGGAAGAGACGCTGGTGCTTTCCACGTGCAACCGCAGCGAAGTCTATGGCGTGAACGCCAATGGGAATCGCGAGTCCGCGGGGGCGCTATCGTCTTTTTTAAGCAATTTTCACGAAGTGTTGCCGGACCAGCTGAATCCTTCCTTGTATCACCACTATGACCACGATGCGGTGCGCCACCTTTTCCGGGTATCGGCCGGGCTGGAATCCATGCTGCTTGGCGAAGCGGAAATTCTTGGGCAGGTGCGGGAAGCGTATTTAAAGGCGCATGAGACGCATGTGACCGGGCCGGTGCTGAATCGACTGTTTCAGGCAGCGCTGGAAATCGGAAAGCGCGTGCGAGCGGAGACGGAATTGGGAACGCGGCCGATGGGTGTGGCGTCGGCAGGAATGAAGTTGGCGGAGCGGATTTTCGGGAAGCTGCAGGAGCGCAGCGCGTTGGTGTTGGGCGCGGGAACGATCAGTGAGCAGGTGGTTTCGCAACTGCGGGACCGCAAGATCAAACATCTTTATTTGATGAACCGTTCGCGGGATAAGGCCGAGGAGTTCGCGAAGACCTATGGCGGCGAGGTGTTGAACTGGGGGGAGTGGGACACTTCGCTGAAATTTCCCGACGTGATCGTGTCGGCGGTGGGCATGCAGGAGTACGTGGTGACGAAGGCCATGGTGGAACGCGCCATGGCGGTGCGCGGGAATCGCGCGCTGTTCCTGATGGACCTGGGGATGCCGCGAAACGTTGACCCGGCGGCGGCGGACATCTATAACGTTTATCTCTATTCGATGGAAGATTTGACGGAGATTGTGAAACAGAATCGCGACGCGCGGCAGAGCGAGGTGCCGAAGGCGGAATCGCTGGTGGAAGACCACGTTGGCAAATTTATTTCCTGGCAGGCCAGCGTGGAATTGACCGGAGTGCTGGAGACGCTGCGGGGGAGAATGAAGGAGCGGCGGGCGAATTTCCTGACGGAGCGGCTGGCGGGGATGAATCACTTCAGCGGCGAGGACCGCGAACGAATTGGCGCGCTGATGGACGAGATGATCGAGGCCCTTTTGTTGCACCCCGCGGAGCGGCTGCGGGCGGAAAAAGAATTGCGCCGAAAGATACAGAACGTGGAAGCAATACGGGATTTGTTTTTGTCTGACCGGGAGAAATCGTGAAGCACCTGCGAATCGGTTCAAGAGGCAGCATCCTGGCGCGCTGGCAGGCTGAATTTGTGCGCAAGCAGCTTTTCCAGCTTACCGGCGTGGAAGCGGAAGTCATCATCATCAAGACGTCTGGCGACAAGATGCAGCAATCGCCGCTGACGCAGATTGGCGGGAAAGGAATCTTCATCAAGGAACTGGAAGAGGCGCTGCTGGAAGAGAGCGTGGATCTGGCGGTACACAGCGTGAAGGATATTCCGACGGATACGCCGAGCCGGCTGCATTTCCCGGCGGTTTGCCGGCGGGACGACGTGCGGGACTGCCTGATTTCCCACACCGGGACGCCGCTGGCGGCGCTGCGGCAGGGCGCGCGAGTGGGAACCAGCAGCCTTCGGCGGCAGGCGCAGTTGCGACACTATCGGGCAGATCTGGACCTCCGCGAGCTTCGCGGCAACGTGGATACGCGGTTGCGGAAAGTGGAGAGCGGGGAGTACGACGCCATTGTGCTTTCGAAGGCCGGACTGGACCGGCTGGGTTGGGGGCAAAAGATTACCGAGGCGCTTTCGACGGAGATTTCTCTGCCGGCTGTGGGGCAAGGCGCGATTGCGATCGAATCGCGCGTGAAGGATCAGGAAGTGGCGGACATTCTGGGAAAGTTGGACGATCAGGAAACGCGGACAGCGATTATCGCGGAGCGCGCGTTGCTTTCGGCGTTGCAGGGCGGGTGCCAGGTGCCGCTGGGAGCCTGGGCGCGATTGGAGCGCGGGGAACTGGTGATGGAAGCGGTGGTGTGCTCTGTGGACGGGACGCAATACGTGCGTGAGAAAGCCAGCGGGCCGCCCGAGCAGGCAGCGCAGCTTGGGGAACAAGTGGCGCGGGTGCTGGCCGAAGGCGGCGCGCGGAATATTCTGGAAGAGGTGCAACGGGCGCGTGGGTGAAACCGGCACCAGGCCGCTGGCGGGCAAACGCGTGGTGGTGACGCGCGCGGCGGAGCAGTGCCAATCCGTGGTGGAGGCGCTGCATGAGGCGGGCGCGGGGGCGGTGTTACTGCCGCTGGTGGCGTTTGCCGCGGCGGACAATCTGGACGAACTGGATGATTGTTTGAAGGGCACGGGTCGGTTTGATTGGATATTTTTTACCAGCCAGAATGCGGTGCGCGCGCTGCAGGAAAGAGCCGTGGCGATTGGGATTGCGCTGCGGCAGAGTTTTTCAGGCGCGAAGATTGCCGCGGTTGGTCCGGCGACTGCCGATGCGGCGGGTGCTGCCGGGCTGAATGTGGACTACATCTCGCAGGTGCACAACGGCGTGGCCCTGGCACAAGAGCTTGCTGAGAAGGTCCGCGGGAAAAGTGTTTTTTTGCCGCGCAGCGACCGGGCGAATCTGGATTTGATTGAAGAGTTGCTGCGGCTCGGCGCCCGGGTGAAGCCGGTGGTGGCTTACAAAACGGTGGCTCCCGAAGTGGATTCGCGGAAGGCGGATGAACTACTGGCGAAGGGCGGCGTTGATGCGGTGCTGTTTTTCAGTCCGTCGGCGGTGCATCATCTTCGCGAAATGCTTGGAGCGGAACGCTTTCGTGAATTGGGCGAGAGGGCGGGGTTCGTTGCGATTGGCCCGGTGAGCGAGAAGGCGCTGCGCGAGGAACGCGTGGGCAGAATTTTGCTGGCCAGGGACACGACCGTGGCGGCCACGATTGCCGCCTTGACGGAATTTTTCTTGAAAACAGGGCAGGCTCAGCCTGCGGGAGCGAAACTGCGATGAGTTTCCCGGTGCAGAGGCCGCGGCGATTGCGCGGCAACGAAATATTGCGCGGCATGGTGCGCGAAACGCGCTTGAGCACAGCGGGTTTTATCTACCCGATGTTTGTCTGCCCGGGCGCGAACGTGCGCAGGGAAGTGAGTTCAATGCCGGGCGTCTACCAGCAATCGGTGGATCAGATTGTGGAAGAGTGCCGGGAATTGGAATCGCTGGGGATTCCCGCGGTCATTCTTTTCGGGTTGCCGGAGACGAAAGACCCGAAGGGCGCAAGTTCGCTGGCGAAGACGGGCGTGGTGCAGCGGGCGATTGAGGCGATCAAGGGCGCGAAGCTGAAATTGCTGGTGATTACGGACGTTTGCCTTTGCGAGTACACAGACCACGGGCATTGCGGCGTGGTGGAGCAAGGCGAAGTGGTGAATGACGCGACGCTGGAACTGCTGGCGCAGCAGGCGCTCTCGCACGCGCGGGCCGGCGCGGACATTGTGGCTCCCTCGGACATGATGGACGGACGGGTGCTGGCGATTCGAAATCTGCTGGATGGGCACAAATTTGAAAATATTCCGATCTTTGCCTATGCCGCGAAATATTGTTCCGGATTTTACGGGCCATTTCGCGAAGCGGCGCAATCTGCTCCGCAGACGGGCGATCGGCGCAGCTACCAGATGGATCCGGGGAATGCGCGGGAGGCCATGAAAGAGGTTGCGCTGGATCTGGAAGAGGGCGCGGACATGATCATGGTGAAACCGGCGCTGGCGTATCTGGATATTATCCGCGCGGTGCGCGAGCGGTTCGAAGTCCCGGTGGGCGCCTATAACGTGAGCGGCGAATACGCGATGGTGAAGGCCGCGGCGCAAAACGGTTGGATCGACGAGAAGCGTGTGGTGCTGGAAATTCTGACGGGAATTCAGCGTGCGGGGGCGGACATGATCCTGACCTATCACGCCAAAGATGTGGCGCGCTGGCTGAAATCCGGGGATTAAGGTGATGCGATGAGTGCGACACAAGCGCAGGCGAAACCCGAACGACGCCGTTCGCGGGAAATATTCGAAAAAGCGGAAAAGGTGCTGGTGGGCGGTGTGAACAGCCCGGTGCGGGCGTTCCGTTCGGTGGGTGGCGAACCGCTGATTATTGAGAAGGGAAGCGGGCAGCATCTTTACGACGCGGATGGAAACGAACTGCTGGATTACGTTTGTTCGTGGGGCGCGATGCTGCTGGGCCACGCGCATCCGGTGGTGACGGCGGCGATTGCGGCGCAAGCGGCGCGGGGAACGAGCTTTGGCGTGACCACCGAACTGGAATTGGAACTGGCGACGCTGATCACGCGAGCGGTTCCATTTCTGGAGAAGGTGCGCTTTGTCTCGAGCGGCACGGAAGCCACGATGAGCGCGGTGCGGCTGGCGCGCGGCGTGACCAAGCGCGACCTGATAATCAAGTTTGAGGGCTGCTATCACGGGCACGCGGACAGCTTTTTGTCGCAAGCAGGATCGGGACTGGCGACGCTGGGGATTGCGGAGTGTCCCGGAGTGCCGCAGGCGCTTGCAGCGCTGACGCTGAATGTGCCGTATAACGATCTGGCGGGCGTGGAAAAATTGTTCGCGGAATACAAAGACAAGATTGCCGCGGTGATTGTGGAGCCGGTGGCGGCAAATATGGGCGTGGTGCTGCCGAAGGAAGGGTTTTTGCAGGGGCTGCGCGAGCTGACGCGGAAAAATGGCGCGCTGCTGATCGTCGACGAGGTGATCACGGGATTTCGTCTGCAGAACGGATCGGCGCAGACGCTGCTTGGCGTCGAGGGCGATCTGACCACGATGGGGAAAATTATCGGAGGCGGCGTGCCGGTGGCCGCATATGGCGGGCGCGCGGAGTTGATGAACAATGTGGCGCCGTTGGGACCGGTCTACCAGGCGGGGACGCTGGCGGGGAATCCGCTGGCGATGAGCGCGGGGATCGCCACGCTGAAGGAACTGGCGAAGCCGGGTGTCTACGAAGGGATCAGCGCGCAAGCGCGGAAGCTGGTGCATGGATTGAAGAATGCGCTGGCCGGTGCTGGAATTGCGGCGCAAGTGAACAGTATCGGGTCGCTCTCGACGATCTTTTTTACCGCCGAGCCGGTGACGGATTACAACGGAGCGAAGCGGTCGGATACGAAGATGTACGCGCGGTATTTCCGGGAGATGCTGAATCGGGGGATTTTTCTGGCGCCTTCGCAGTTTGAGGCAGCGTTTGTTTCCGCGAGTCATACCGCGGGTGATATTGAGCGGACGATTGGGGCGGCGGGGGAAGTTTTGAAGGGGATGGCGGGGTAGGGTGGGGAAGAGAGAATTTTGCTTGGAGTCGAAGTTGAGATCCTTCGCGCTGCGAAAGGCGCAGCGCTCCGGATGACAAACTTTTGGTAATGCGCGGGATGATTTGGGGATGAGATTGTGGGTGGCCGATCTGATGTTCGGCCACTACAGCGGTGCCGGCCTGGCGAACATTTCCTTCCAAATCCCCTGCATAGTGCAAATCCTCCCTGGGCTGGCCATGGGACGCACATCGCAGGCACATTTCCAGATATTAGAATTACGCAGGGAAACATGGAGGCGTTTAAGGCGGCATGAAAGGACAGGTGCCGGGCTGTCCTTTCGTACAGTCATTGATTGGGAACGCGGCCTTGCGGTCAGGTTTACCTGGCTGCGGAGTTTCTCTACTGTAGGAAGAGTACGTAAGCATTCCCGCAAGAAGATTGTGTTTGTAGCTCGACCTTTGGAGGCTTCCGAACGTCCTGCCGGCGGCGGTGTGTCCCGTGCGGCAATTGAAGCGTCAAACTACATGGCACAAAAAACGGTCACGGACCCCGGGTTGGCCTTTGGGCAGAAGCAGCTTGCCTCCCTACTGGACTCCACAAAAGAAATCATCGCAGTGATTGCGAACGACGGGACGCTGCATTTCGCGAACTCGACGTTTCAAATCAGCCTGGGTTACCGATCCGAGGAACTGATCGGACGCAGCATTCACGTGCTGGTGCATCCAGCGGACGTGGCTCTTGTGCGCAGCAACATGAAGCATGCGGTCACGCTGAATGGCCCGCCGGTGACGGGGCGCTGCCGGATTCGCAGCCGGGACGGCTCGTGGCGCTGGTTTGAGAATACGTATCGCAGCCGGCTGAGCGATCCGGGGTTGGAAGGCATTCTGGTGCACGGGCTGGACGTGACGGAATTGCACCGGCTGGAATCGGAACGGCAGGTTATCTCCGACATTGTTCACGCGCTGAATCAGACGGGAAATCTGGACCAACTGCTGACGCGCATCCACGAGGCGCTCAAACGAGTTCTTTCCGCTGAAAATTGTTTTGTGGCGTTGCATGACCCTGCGCGAGACATGTTTGAATTTGCATTTTTTGCCGATGAGTTCGACAGTGCGCCGCCGCCGCAAAAGGTTGGGCGGAGCTGTACGGCGTATGTGTTTCGGACGGGCAAGGCGAATCTGATACCGCAATCGGTGTTTGACCGGCTGGCGACCTCGGACGAAGTGGAGCTGGTTGGTTCTCCGTCACCAGCGTGGCTGGGTGTGCCGTTGAAAACGCCCACGGCGACGATTGGCGTCCTGGTGGTGCAGCATTATCAGAACGAAAATGCGTACGACCAGCGCGATCTGGAGTTTCTGGATTCGGTTGGCGGGCACATCGCGCTGGCGATCGAAAGGCGTCGCGCGGAAGAAGAGTTGCGCAAGAGCGAGTCCATGCTCAGCCTGCTGTTCGAACACAATCCGCTGCCGACCTGGCTCTATGACCTGGAGTCGTTGCAATTTATCCGCGTGAATCAGGCCGCGGTGGGCCAGTACGGTTATTCCCAGGAAGAGTTCGAGGGGATGTCGATCCTGGAGATTCGACCCGCGAGTGAGCGCGACAAGCTGGCAAGCTATCTGAAGGAAATGACTACGGAGACCGAGGAGCATGGCTTCTGGTTGCATCAGGGCAAGGACGGGAAGACGTTTGAAGCGGAAATGATTTCGCACGAGTTGATCCACGCCGGGCGGCGGGTGCGGCTGGTGGTGGCGCAGGATATCAGCGAACGGAGGCATCTGGAATTGCAGTTGCGTCAGGCGCAGAAGATGGAAGCGGTTGGCAGGCTGGCCGGCGGCGTGGCGCACGATTTCAATAATTTGCTGATGGTGATCAAGGGCCATACGGAATTGCTGCTGGGCGCACTGTCGCCCACGGATGCGATGGCGCGGAAAATTGAACAGATTGATCGTTCGGCGGACCGCGCTACGACTTTGACGCGGCAGTTGTTGGCGTTCAGCCGGTTGCAGGTGCTGCAGCCGCAGGTGATCAATCTGAATTCCGTGGTGGAAGAGATGGGGAAACTTCTGCCGCGGTTGATTGGCGAGGATATCGAACTGATTCTCCGCCTGGATCAGAAACTGGGCAGCATTCGCGCGGATGCCAGCCAGATGGAACAGGTGATCATGAATCTGGCGGTGAACGCGCGCGATGCGATGCCGAGCGGCGGAAAATTGCTGATCGAGACGCGGAACTGCGAGCTGGAGCAGTCTTATATCAGCAGCCACCCGTTCATGAAGCCGGGGTCTTACATTTTGCTGGATGTGACGGATACCGGCACCGGAATGGACGAGGAGACGCAAGCGCACATTTTCGAGCCGTTTTTTACGACCAAGGAAAAGGGCAAGGGGACGGGGCTGGGGCTGGCGACGGTTTACGGCATAGTGAAGCAGAGCGGCGGATTTATCTGGGTGTACAGCGAGCTGAAAAAGGGAACTTCGTTCAAGATTTATCTCCCACTTGTGGATGCGAAGCAGGTGCAGATTCAGACGCCGAAGCCCGCGGCGGAATTGCCCGTAGGCACGGAGACCGTGCTGCTGAGCGAGGATGAACAGGACGTGCGGGAAATCGCGCGGGAATTTCTGGAGTCGGGCGGCTACACGGTGATTGAAGCGAAGAATGGCAGAGAAGCGATTGAGCTTGCGGAGAAGTACGGGGAGAAGATTGACCTGCTGGTTACGGACATGGTGATGCCGGGGATGACCGGGCAGGAGCTGGCGGTGAGGCTGCAGCGGGAGTATCCGGGGCTGGCAGTGGTGTTTATGTCCGGGTACAGCGAACACGCGGCAACGGAAATGGCGAATGCGGATCCGTCGGTGCGATTGATGACCAAGCCATTCAGCCGGTCGGCGATTTTGCGGACGGTGCGGGAGATTTTGCAGGCGCATAAGAAGGCGTAAGCTCGGGCGGGGAAGAATCCAGAACAATTCAAGAGTTTTCCTGATTGGGGATTGGTGTGCTCGCAGGTTGGTTGGAAATTTGGCGTGGAGTTGGGTGGTCGAATTTGTGTCGCCCCTTCGGGGCTTGGTTGGGTGGGGATTATTTCATGGGAAGGCGGGCGCGGGGATGGTGCATGGAGCAGTTGGTTTGCATTTTTGGAGGCGTTTGCGTTGAGATCCTTCGGCTATCCTCGTCGGATAGCCTCAGGATGACAGGGGTTGCTTCTTACATTTCTTGGTTAGGTGAGTTTGGGATGTTTGCGGTGCCAGGTGGTGGATTGTTGGAAGGCGCGGGCAGCTTGGAGCACAGCAGCATCGTCGCCGGCGCGGCCAACGAACTGGATGCCGACGGGGAGATTTTTGGCGGTGAAGCCGCACGGAACGGAAATTGCGGGCAGGCCGCAGAGGTTGCCGATGGCGCCGAGAGGATCAGCGAAGGAAAGTCCCGTGAAGAGGTTCAGGTCCAAAGGAGTGGCGGTCACGGGCTGTGAGGCAGTCACGAGCACGTCGTGAGACTCGAAGAGATTGCTGATTTTGCGCTGGAGAATGTCACGGATGCGGAGCGCATTGTTGTAGTCGGCGCCGGAGACGCTCTGGCCGAGGTAACCGGCGACGCGTCCCATGGGATCCTTGAGTTCTTTCACGCGGCCGGAGCGGATGAGCGAGCCAAACGCAGAACTTCCTTCGACCGACACGATCAGATTGGCCGCATCCTCCCACGGACCTTCGGGCAGCGCCGCATCATGAAACGCGGGGAAGCGATGACGAAGAACGGTTTTTGCAGCGTCCACCGGCTTCTCAACGCCATCGTCATATTTTTTCCACGCGTTGGTGAGCCAGCCGACGCGGAGTGCGCGGCCCTTGAGCTCGGCGGCGGGTGAATAGGTGAACGCAGCGCGATCGACGGGTAGCATGCTGCGATCCAGCGGGTCGTGCCCGGCGATCGCCGCGAAAATAAATGTGCAATCCTCGGCGGAGCGAGCCAGCGGGCCGATTTTGTCCATGGAGTAGGAAAGCGCCATGGCGCCGTAACGGCTGACGCGGCCATACGTGGGCCGCAAGCCGCTGACACCGCAGAATGCCGAAGGACAAACGATGGAGCCCCAGGTTTCCGTGCCGATGGCGAAGCCCGCGAGTCCAGCGGCGACGATGGCGCCCGAGCCGGAGGACGAGCCGCACGTCCAGCAGGTTTGATCCCAGGGATTTTTGGCTTCGCCTTGCAGGGAAGCCGACGCGAACATGTAGCCCATGCCGCCGGCGAGTTCGATCATGGCGGCTTTGCCGAGGAGGATGGCGCCAACGTTGTGGAGATGATCGATGACCGTGGCGTTATAGTCGAAGACCTGATCGGCGAAGGGTTTTGCGCCCCAGGTGGTGGGAATGCCTTTCACGGAGAGAAGATCTTTTGCGGCGTAGGGAATGCCGTGAAGCGGGCCGCGATAGTGGCCGCGCTGGATATCTTTTTCGGCGGCGTGGGCCTGATCCAGAGCGAGATCGGGAGTGAGGCGGGCGTAGGCGTTTAGTTTGGGGCCGAGCGCTTCGCTGCGGGCGAGGTAGCTCTCGGTGAGTTCGACGGGAGAAAGCTGTTTGGACTGGATGCGTTTGGAGAGTTCGCTGATCGAAGAGTAGAGAACCGACTCGCTGAGCATCGTGGTCCCTTCAGGACTTCTTTGCCGGAGTGGCGGCGGGGGATTCGGAATTTTTCTTTTCGCGTTCGACCAGGGGTTTCAGATAGAGCGCGGGGCTATCGCCGTTGGTGAGGGTATAGGCACGGACGTGGTCGAGGCTTTCCTGGGTGGCGCCGTTCAATTGATGGAGTAACTTTTTGTCGTCGTCGGTGAAGCGGGTGCCGTATTGCGCGAGAATTTGCTGGAGGCGGGCGTCGGCTTCTACTTGGCTTTCGGGCGAAAGATTCGGATGGGCGGCAGGAGGTTCTTGCGACGGTGTTGGCGCGGGTTCTGCAAAGACAGAAGCCGCCGGAGCGATCGTGGCTGTCGCCGAAAGCAGAGCCGCGCGACGCGCAAACTGCCTTCGCGAGATACCGCCTTTGTCGGGTTGATTCAAGAAGCTCCCCTGGGCCGAGAATGAGTTCAGCCGTAGTGTCAGCCGAGGCTACTGGATTCAGTTCAGTGCGTCAACTGGTCGGAGGGATAGGGGATAGGCTAGAGCGAAAGTGCCCTATTCAAGTTGCAAGTTCTCTGCGCGTCACGTGCAAACTCCATTTAAACGAAGGCTCGCTTGTTTCAAATGGTTGCAAACTTTTCGCAACGGAACATCGGAACAACGCTAACGCGTTGTGAGCACTTGCGCGGAACTCGCAGAAATAAATCGGCTTGTGTTTTTTTCTACTGTAGGGGTCTCTCGCTGGGACGGCGGATTGTAATAATTAGCTGGGTTAGAGAAAAACATTTAAAAGTCAGGCTCGACTCGACTGGCCGACTGCCTCTCCAGGTATCACCGTTCTGGACGTCTGGCGAGATGCCAGGGTATTTTGAGAGGGTGGGGCATTTTGCATTTTCCAAAGGAGATCGCTGGATGCGTAAATCAATGCCTCGTGATGCAGGCGGAAGAATCGAGATTACTGAAGGCACAGGGCCAATCCGGGCCATGGTCTCAACTGGAGAGTTGCTAGAAATCTACAAGGTGGATAAGACATTCCGAGTCGCAACCCCTGAGACCATTGATCCAGAGAGAACAAATCCAAACGCACCTTTTACAGTCTCGATGGTTCAGAATGTTGGTACCTCAAATCGGATTATCGCTCGTGTGCTTTTGCAGGGTCATCAGATGCTAAATCTCAACGGTGCAACCCAAAACGAAAGGGCAGCAATCTGCAAACAGCTTCATAAGTGTAAGGAACGATTGTTACGCAGCGAAGCTCTAGCCATTGAAGTGTGCTCCAAGATTAGAGCTATTACCGAAAAGATGACACTGGCAGATATCCCATCTGCAGGGGGCCGGGTGATCAATCCGTTCCCCCACGTTGAAAATCTGGAGGCGGATTGCAGCACTTTTCTTGTCGAGATTAACCATGCGATCAAAGCGATATCCAGTCTGCCTTCGCTTTTCGTCCCACTGGAGAGAGCGGACAATAATTTTGATCATCTGGGTGAACGGCTCACTAAGAAGATCGGCGAGAACGAAGCTGTTACAAAGTTTGTAAAGTCATCCGCAGGAGACATTTCCCGGCTAGTGGAAATGCGGAATTATTTGGAGCACCCAAATGAGAAGAAAACCGTAATCAACAACTTTCGATTGTTACCTGATGGGAAGTTGAGTCCTCCAGCCTGGCATCTCTCGGGGGAGACCCCGGTACAGATAACCGATGACATGCCTGCCATAATTGATTTTCTTATCCGCGTGTCGGAGGAGATGTTAGTCCATCTGATTATGTACGGGGGCAGAGAACGCTTTACTTTCGCCGTTCAAGAGACCCCAGATAATCAGATGGATCAAGATTTCCCTGTGAAATATAAACTTTTGGCTTATCTCAAGCCATTCCAGAAGTCCGGGGCAATCTAGACCGTAGACATAGTCGGGTTACCGGACATTTGGCTACTAGTGTGCCGTCCCGTAAGTTCCCTTGCTGCGCGGAACGCAATAAGTAGCATCCCTGCAGCCGATTGACAGAGACGACCTAGCCCAACTATTTTCTGGACACTACACTAGCACCTACCGGTCCGGTAAGCGCGTTACCAGGACCTGAGCCTCCTTCAGGCGTATCATTTGGCCGAGGGCAACCACATGGTGATGAAAGAGGCCAGCAGGCTTGTGCGTGGGAGTATATGACGTTTACCAGGATTCTCCTTCTAGCAATGGCTTCGGCAGCCGTTCCTCTCCACGTTGGCGACACGCTGGCCATCATTACTGGCGAGACGCCCTCCGAAAAGACGTCGGCGCTCAGGCGTAGCGGGCTGACGCATGCGCAGCAGCCCCCAGAAGATCTAATTCATGTCGAAATCGGTGGGTTGCGCAACGACAAGGGGCAGGTCCTGTGTGCGATCTATTCGTCCGCTGACGGATTTCCAAAGAAGGGAGACAAGGCCGTGGCGCACGCCAAGTCCTCGATCTCCGCTGGGCATGCAGTCTGCGAGTTTCCGAGCCTCAATGCAGGCACTTATGCCATTTCAGTATTCCACGACGAGAATTCCAACGGCAAATTGGACACAAACTTTATGGGAATTCCCCGCGAAGGTGTGGGGGCATCCAATAATGCAAAAGGCGAGTTCGGGCCACCCAAATTCGACGCAGCTGCATTTCGTTTCTCCGGCAGCCGTCTGGAATTAAAGATTACCTTAAATTATCTTTGAGGAATCATCTGCCGAATCCGCCGATGATGGGGGCGGCGACACTCATGTTCGTTTGAGACCCGCTCCTTAATCTGGCGCGGTAGAATCGGGAGTAGTTCTTGCGCGGGAAACCGGAAAGGTTCGTACTAAAACCCACTTCTCCGGTTAGCGCGTTAATCAGGATCTAGGCCGCGCTCGCGGTGACGTCGAGTGTGGAACTCTGCGGGAATAAGGTGTTGCGTGATGAGATGGTAAAAGCTATTTTGATTCGGTCCCAGGGGCAGGGCAACTGTTGTCGTCAATCCGAATTCTCATAACTGATGATTACGAAGAATGGCGCCGACAAGTCCGTCGGGTGCTTGAGGCGCGGCCAGAATGGCAGGTCATTTCCGAAGCGTCAGATGGGTTAGAAGCTGTTCAGAAAGCCCAGGAACTGAAACCGGAGATAATTCTGTTGGACATCGGCCTCCCCAAGATGAATGGAATCGAAGCCGCCCGGCAGATACGACGCTACTCTCTCAATTCCAGAATTGTCTTCTTAAGTCAGCAAAATGATCTCGATATCGTTCGAGCGGCTCTGAGCACAGGTGCTTTGGGTTACGTTTGTAAGACAGATGTCCACAGTGAATTATTGCCGGCCATGGATGCAACTCTTCGGGGTAAGCAATTCGTCAGTCGCGGCTTAAAGGACTACCAGTTCACCGACACATCCTTACTTGAAGCCACTCACCGCCATGAGGTTTTGTTCCATTCAGACGAAACAGTTCTTCTAGACCGCCTCGGCCGCTTTGTCGCTAATGCCCTAGACACCGGTAACGCAGCTATTGTACTTGCCACGAAAGCACACCGGGATAGTCTTCTTTTGAAATTACGGGCGGCGGGTATAGATACAGATGGCGCCGTTCGAGAGGGCACTTTCATTTCATTGGATGCTGCCGATGTGCTCTCCACCGTAATGGTGAATGATTTGCCGGATCCCGACCGATTTTTCGGGAGCGTCGGTGGCTGGATTGAAGCAGCTGCCAAGGCAGCAAAATCAGAGCACCCTCGGATGGTCGCGTTCGGTGAAGCCGTGGATCTTTTGCAGAAGCAAGGTAAGCCCGACGCCGCGATTCGGCTTGAACAACTCTGGAATGGCGTAGGCAAGACCTTTGGGCTGGATATCCTCTGTAGCTATGACTTAAATAACTTTCACAGCGAGAAAGACGAGCACGTATTCCAAAGCATCTGTGCGGAACACTCCGCCGTCTATGGCCGGTGAGAAGTAAAGCCCAATTCTAGGTCCTTTTTGGGAAGTTAACGTAGCTAGGAATTTCCCTAGTGGCGCGGCACGCAGCCGGGGACTTATCTTTAACAATTATGCATGATGAGACTATAAGGTTTTCCAGAATTCATGAGGAACGATTAAATCTAAACGCCTGCACGGGTGAACTGTGAGTCGCCCGCGGGTGTTATTAGCCGATGACCACCTAGGCATGATTGAAGCCGAGTTCGCGATCGTGTCTGCCCATTTTGATGTCGTTGGGACGGCAGTCGATGGTGCTGCCTTGGTGGAGGATGCACGTAGCCTCCATCCTGACGTCATTGTGACTGATATCAGTCTTCCGATTGTGAACGGGATTGAAGCCGTTCGCAAAATCCGCGAGTCCGGATCCGGGGCCCAATTTGTCTTCCTGACGGCACTTCGGGAAAATGAATTCGTTAAAGCATGCATGGAAGCTGGCGCATTGGGATACGTGCGAAAGTCCCGCATGAGGCAAGATTTGGTGCCTGCGATGTTAGCGGCGCTTGCCGGTAACTCTTATGTCTCAAAATTAGGGCCAACCTGGTAACGGCGATCTCGGTTGCACTCTCCAATAATTCTCCTGGTTGCTCTTGACTCCCCCCTTCTAAAAACTGTGCAGCTGGGTGTACGATGCGTGGGAAGCATTTAATCTTTCTGCTATTACGAGTGTGGTTTAGCGTGACCGTGTTTGTACATGGGTCCAGGTCCTCCAAAGTGGCTCCTCCTAGTTCTCCACTCATGCTTTTTCGCCTGGTCCTGCGTTCGCGCAACCGTGGCCATCATCGCCGGGAGGTTCCTGGCGTCTGGAGCAGTCGATGAGCCGAGGAAGAGCTCCGCAGCGGCGAGCACTAGGATCCTTAAATGGACTCTGCAAAGTCGAATCCTTTCAGCTTCTTCTTACCTTCCTTCTGGCACTATTTCTCCCGCCAGGAACGGCGTTCTCCCAGTCCGTCAATGGGCTAATTAGCGGGACAATCGTTGACCAGCAGCACGGTACCGTAGCTGGTGCAACCGTGCAGATATCCGATGAACTCAAAACAACGAGCCAGACCACGCAGACAGATGAACACGGCTACTTCACTTTCAGCGGACTCGGGCCTGGCAAATATGCATTGTCCGTAGAAAAGCATGGGTTCGAGAAACTCGAAAAAAGAGACATTGTACTTCTCACAGCGGATCGACTTTCTGTGGGAACTTTGAGTTTGAAAATAGGGGCAGGAAGTCAAGTAGTTACGGTCACGTCAGAGAATCCTCCCGTCGAAACAACGAGTTCAGAACAATCTTCGGTGATTTCCGCTGAAGCAATGGCAGCACTGCCGGTTATTGGAAATGACTATATGTCTCTCACGAAGACCATTCCCGGTTCCACTTATTTAGGCAACGGGAACAACACTCTGGGGCTTAATTCATCGCAAGCCGGTTTCATGGGCATCAATCCAGCGAGTGCCGCTTATGTCAGCACGAACGGTGTCTTCTCAAGTTGGAGCAACTACAGCTGGGACGACTCTCCCACCGTTCTAGCGAACATCGAAGATGTCAAAGTTCTTGTGAGCAACTACGAACCCGAATACGGAAAGGCCATGGGCGCTGTTCTCAATGTGACTACGAAATCCGGGACCAAAGATTTTCACGGCTCGCTATGGTACGCGTTTCGAAACGAAGCTCTGAATGCAAACGACTATTTCAACAAGCTCAATGGCCAGCCCAGAGATCGCTATCGTTTTAACACGATCACTGGAACTTTGGGCGGACCGCTTTTTATTCCACGCCTTTACGACCGTCAGCGCAGTAAGCTGTTTTTCTTCTTCTCCTATGACAATGAGCCGAACACTGTGCCACAGGGGCTGAATGAACTCCGGATGCCAACCGCATTGGAGCGAGCAGGAGATTACTCCCAAAGCTATTTCCCCGGCACGACACAGCAAATCCCGGTGTATGACCCACTCACTCATCAGCAGTATCCGGGAAACATCGTGAATCCGGATCAAATTGTTCCGACGATGCAGAAATTGTTGAATTGGTTCCCGCTACCCAATTTCACAGATACCACCGTCAGCCAAGGCTTCTACAACTACGTTCTTCCCGCCGTCGCTCAAAATCCTGTCGATCAGGAATCATTGCGTATCGATTATGCGCCTAACGACAATTGGCGCATCTTCGGCCGATGGCAGCGAGGATTCTTTGGCTCGACTGGTATTAACGAACCTGGAATCAACGCAGGTTGGAACGGTCCACAATCGTATGACAACAGTTCCCAACGAATTGAACTCAATCTCACTTCAACCCTGAACGCCCAAATGGCGAACGAACTCGCCGGTGGCTACACACGTAAACACGAACAAACTTCGGTTCCTATCTCAACACTTCAGGGCTTTCAAATGGCAGCAACTGGTATTAACCTGCCGGAGCTGTTTCCGGAAACCAATCCGCTCGGCATGCTTCCAGGCTTTAGGTTTAATGATCTGTCTCGTGGACCAAACTTCAGTTACGATCCCCGCTTCCCGATGAATAACCATTACTATGGCCTGTCCGTCGCCGATAATTTCACATACATCCATGGGAGGCACCAATTTAAGTTTGGTATCTATTTCGATGACGAACACCAGAACCAGCCGCATCATGCTGGAAGTGGAAACCCCGGCGGTCTATTCAATCTCAATGGCGCCAATCCCATCAACCCCTTTAACGTAGGCTATTCTTTCGCCGAGGCACTACTCGGTTATTTCGATACCAACACTCAGGTTACAAACCTCGTAGCCGATTCGAACACCGCGAAAGCTCTGCAATGGTACGCACAAGACAACTGGCAAGTAACTCCGAGGTTGTCCATCAACTACGGAGCGAGATTCAGCTATGACATTCCTCAAGCAATTACGGGAGGACAGGGTGCAGTGCTGAATTTTGATGCCTACAGCCCGTCCGGCGCGCCGGTACTTTTTCAGCCTGTGTTGGTCAATGGTGAGAGGATGACGGAGAATCCATTAACTGGCGAGACATTTCCGGCCGCCTATTTGAACTACTACGTTCCCGGAAGCGGCTCGATTGCACCCGGCTCTGTTTCCGTGGGCTCGCAAGGTTGGCAAGGAGTATTCCATTCGCAGAACGTATTGGTCGAACCTAGAATTGGATTTGCTTACGATCCGTTCGGTGACGGCAAGAGCGCCATCCGTGGCGGGGTTGGGCGATTCGTTGCCATGCGCACTTTTTCGGGTTCAATGTTCGGCTACATCATTAACCCGCCGTCGATTTTTTACCCGACCTCATATTATGGGAATATCGCTGATCTGTCCGCTGTGCCTGGCTTACTGAGTCCGCCATCGATGAATTATGCGAATCCCAACGCAAAGTTACCCTACTCTAACTCGTGGTCGCTTGGAGTTCAGCGGTTCATTGGCTTTAACAGCGTTCTCAGCATCTCCTACGTGGGGAGCGTTTCGCGAAATGGTCCCTATAGTTTTGACCGAAACGAAGTTCCGTATGGCGCTGAATTTCTTTCCCAGAACCAAGACCCGACTACGGGCACGCCGCTTCCGGACGACTACTTTCGCCCTTATCCGGGATATTCGTCGATAAGCGATTCGGAATGGGGAGACAACGCCAACTACAATTCTTTGCAAGTCACTTTCAACCGACGAATGTCGCACGGATTGACTTACGGTATCGCGTACACATACGCCAAGGCGCTGGATGATCGCAAAAGCACGACCTACGTACCATACTCTCTCACCTATGGCCCGAGCAGCACGGATATGCGTCACCGGCTCTCTCCGAGCTGGGTGTGGGAATTACCCAAGATGAGCACACACTGGGATAACTGGTTCAGCCGCTGGGCGCTGGACGACTGGGAAACATCAGGAATAGCCTCGTTTTTCTCGGGCGAGCCTCTGAATGTCAATTTGAGTACAACCAACAATGAAAATATAACGGGCGGAGGAGATGGCGCACAAGTGATCCTCACCGGAAGCGCGGTGCTACCGAGGAACCAGCGAGGCTTCGACCATTATTTCAATCCCAATGTTTTCCTGCTGCCAGTCACGGGCCAGATCGGGACAGCATGGAATGGCGCAGTTTTCTATGGTCCTGGGGTGAATAACTGGGACATCGCTGCGACCAAACACTTTCGTTTCAAAGAACGTGTTGACGCTCAACTGCGGATCGAGATGTATAATACGTTCAACCACCCACAGTGGTCCAGCGTGAACAACACTGCTCTCTTTGATCCTTCGACTGGAGATCAGGTTAATTCCGCTCTAGGCAGGATCACGGCGGACCGGGGCCCGCGACTGATACAATTAGCCTTTCGCCTTGGCTTCTAGAGTAGACCATGCTCATGCAGAGGATGACGAAGAACCTGCTGGTTGGTGGCAAGCCAGCAGGTGTCTTTTGGTTTAGTCGTTTGTTGCGACGTACCCCGATGGGGCCATTTCTTTTCTCGCTCCTCGCACTTTTTCCTCCAACTAGCGCGCAAGCGACTCAAAAGAACGTGTTAATCCTGTCGGGTGGGCGCGGGCGAGTCTCGATCAATCAGATGGAGGCTTCGCTTCGGGCTCATTTTTCGGAGCCCGTGAACTTCTCTATCGTCGACCTTGAGAACCCGCGATTCGGCCAGAAGTCCTATCAGCTGAATTTGGCGGAAGCGCTTCAAGGTGCTTACTCCACCGAGAAACTCGATCTCGTAATCGCCGTCGGGACCAATTCGCTCCAATTTGCGGTGGGATATCGTCAGACGGTGTTTCCCGGTGTGCCCATTGTATTTATGTCAGTCATCAATCCGCTTCCCGAGAAGATGTGGCCAGGAGTGACTGGCGTCATATCTGCTACCGGAGCTCACGAGGAGATCGACCTGGCACTCCGTCTCCACCCCGATACTCAAGTGGTCGCTTTGATCAGCTACGCATCATGGCCCGATTCCGATTGGTTCCAAGCACAACATCTTGAACTGCTTCGCCATCGAGACAAGGTGCGAGAGATCGACTTCTTCGGACCTGCAAGTCCTGAGTTGCTTGAGAAAGTTGCCGAACTCCCGCCTCATACGGTGATTCTCTTTCAGCTGTATCCGCAAGATTCAAACCAGCCGGCTTTCGGAAACATGGATTTCCTGGCTGCGATCGCCCAGCGGTTTCCGACCTATACCATTTTGCCGAACGTCACTTTGGGCCACGGGGGAATTGGCGGAGCGTCCTACGATCCCCCAACTGACGCAGCTATTGCCGGAGAATTAGCAGCGCGAGTGCTGTCTGGTGAACGACCGGACGGCATTCCCGTTGTGCAGAACTCCCGAGTTGACGTCTCCGTGGATTGGCGGGAGCTTCGCCGATGGAATATTCCGGAGTCAGCCTTACCATCGGGCACCTTGGTCTTGAACCGTGAACTGACTCTCTGGGAGCGCGGCCGAAAATTCTTCATCGCCGGGATCGCGTTGATCCTCGGTCAGACGTTTTTGATTCTTGCATTATTTTGGCAAAGATCACGGAAGCGAAGAGCCGAAGCGGACCTCAAAAGCTCCGAGGAAAAGTTTTCCAAATCGTTTCGGCAAAGTCCGCTTTTGGTCACCATCACTAGAATGGACAATTCTCGCTACCTCGAAGTCAATGAGACCTTCGAGCGCCATATGGGGTGGAACCGTAATGAGGTCGTTGGTCGGACCCCGCTCGATATCGACCTTTGGGTAGTTGCCGATAAACGAATCGAGTTCGCAAAAGAACTTCAGACCAAAGGTAGTGTGCGAGATATGGAAGTTTGCCTTCGCAGAAAAGACGGCGAGGCCCGCGAGCTCCTCCTTTCGGCAGAATTGATCGAGGTTGGTGGTGTGCCCTGCGCTCTTTCCGTGGCTGCAGACATCACAGAACGCATTCAGGCAGAAGAGGTGCTTTCTAGCATGAGCCGCAGGTTAATCGAGGCGCAAGAGAAGGAACGTACTTGGATCGCGCGGGAATTACACGATGATATCAACCAACGTATTGCTATGATGTCGACGACTCTAGAAAGCTTAAAACCAGCCCTTCCCGGTTCGGAGGTGGAAGCGCGGCGTCTCCTCGAAGAGACTCAACAACAAGTCGAAGACCTTGGCAACGACGTTCAGGCCTTGTCGCATCGTTTACATTCTTCGAAACTAGATTATCTGGGACTCGAAGTGGCGTGCCGCGGTTTCTGTCACGAGCTTTCGGAACGGCAGAAGGTCGAGATCGAGTTCGACTCCGATAACGTCCCAAAGAATCTATCAAAGGAAATTTCCCTTTGCCTATTCCGAGTCTTGCAGGAAGCACTTCAGAATGGCGTGAAATACAGTGGCGTAGGACAGTTCCGAGTGTCGCTCAAGGGTACCCGCGACGAGATCAAGTTAAGCGTGCGTGATTCAGGCGTTGGTTTTGATTTGGATAAGGCAATCGGCGGGAACGGACTGGGTCTAACCAGCATGAAAGAACGGATGAAGTTGGTCGATGGCTTGCTCACAATTGATTCGAGACCTGACGATGGGACATCCATCAATGCCACCGTGCCCCTAAGCTCGAATACGGCGCGGTCCGGGGCGATTTCGCACACTGTTAACGCGGATGTGACGGTGGAATAGGAAGAAAGCCGGCGGCGTATCGACGAGAGGAGGTTCGCGGTTAGCTCCTGATAAGTCGCGTTACCGGACATCTGGGTACTAAAACCCACTTGTCCGATTTGCGCGTTAATCAGGACTCAGGGCATTGCCCCGATTTGAACACGCATTAGTCGGATTGAAAGCCTTCCATAGCTACTTCTGGATTAACTCGGAAGTGACTCCGGTCCACAAACACCCTTAATAGCTTGCCAAGAACGTAACAGCCGGAGACCGCTTGCCAATGGCAAAACCGGCTTGCCGCTCCGCTGCGCCAATTCCGTGGAAGCCTCTTCTATAATGGCGGCCATTCGTAAGGAAACATCTTGCCTGCATCTGCTGGGTTAAGGCTGACTCCCGCCAGTTCGGCCGCTCGGGACATCACTGGGTCGCGACCCGTGGCCAGATCCGCAGCCGTGGGCAGAATCAACTCGTCGGGGGCTACACCCCCGTGTTCCAAACTCTTACCATCGCCCATAATAACGTCCGCATTGCTAACCGATATACCGTAGAAGACGTTGACATCCGCGCCCATCTTTTCACTCAGTTGTCTGGACTGCATCACGCTTCCCGAGGTGCGATCGCCGACCACAACCCCGCGCTTTTGCAATTGAACCAAGCGGGCCAATATCTCCGCAGCCGAAGCAGACCTGTTGTCCGTCAGAACGATCAACTTCCCACTGTAGGGGGCGTTCGACGTCTTGGCGACCATTGGCTTGTGCTCTTTTTTCCCAACTAGGTCGGCGATCTTGGTGTCTTTGCCGAAAAGGTTTCCCGCAAAATATTCCAATGTCTCCACGCTGCCGCCCGGATTGCCGCGCAAATCCAAGATCAGTGCTTGGTGCTTCCGAACCTTGGCCATCAGTTCGCCCACTTCGCCTGGCGAAAACGCGAATTCCGCGAGTTTCACCGCGATCAGCTTCTCGCCGAACTCCGCATATCTGGTGCGTACGTTGTGTTCGTCGGATTCGATATCGTGAATGAGGTTCCAAATGTCGGAGCCGTCAGGATCGGAAATATTGGTCAGGCGCTTGGTTTCTTTGATGTACGCAGCGGCCTCCACAGAGCGCTGCCGGCCGTCGGAAGATTGCAAGACTAGCTTAAGGCCGCTTTGAGGCCGCAACACCTCAAACATGTACTGTAGCTTCCACGTAAGATCCCGGGTGGGAGCGATCCCATTAATCGCGAGCAGTTGATCGCCCGGTTTGACACCCTTGGCGTCCGCGTCGCTCTTCGGTCGCACCCGCGTAACAAAACAACGGTCTCCGACCATCTGATATTGCCATCCATAATCAAACCGCATGGGGCGCTCGGGTGGCAGAAAGAATGTGTGCGAGTCGTCCAGGGCATCCAGGAGATTGGCGATATTGGCAATGGCCATACTCATGGTGGAAACCTTTTCGATTCTCTGTTTGGCCTCGGAATATTCTTTGTCCAGATCGACCCCGTGAAATTTGGGGTCGTAGTAGTGTTTCCGGACTTCTTCGACGGTTGTCTTCAGCATTTGTTGGGCCCGTTCGCGATCCAAACTGGAAATCTGAAGAGCTTGCGCCAACGTCAACGCAGGTGTGCTCGCCACAACCACGCCCAAGGCTAAGATCACTACAAACCTTACTTTCATGAAACCTCCTCGGAGATGCAGATGGGTTCCACAACGGAAAACACACGGAGTATATCCCAACTCGCATCCAGGGAGTTTTGGCACGACGCAGGCGACGAACTGCCGCGCGGCACACCTGCGGTCGGTTACCTCAGGGGCCCATCAGCGTTGATTGGCTTTTTTGCTTCACGCGGACGCGCTCAGGATCGGTCCTGTATTAGACTGAGTTGCGTCTTTTTTGGGGCGCACATCAGCATGGTCCGTCTCGGTATTCTTCCGGTTCTTCGTCAAGTAGAACAATTTCAAGCGAAGACCGGACGACGTGCGTTCTTCGTCTCACGCGACTACGTGTGACAGCTCCTGATAAGTCGCGTAACCGGACATCTGGGTACTAAAACCCACTTGTCCGATTTCCGCGTTAATCAGGAGTTGACCCATCAATCAAGCTGTAGCCTATTTCGACGGACACATTTTCGATTTCTTGGAATCAACGCAAAGCTGATTCCGTATCATGGCTAACTGCTGGGAATCCTTTACGATGAGCACCTGCGGTTGACCACGCTGGACTGTGTAAATGGTCATTGTGTCATCAAGAATTTTCCCTTGCTCTGTAACGGCTTGACATCGAACGGCCAGATCGTCAAATCCATCTCCATTGAAATCAGCGAACTTAAAAAGACAGTCGTACTTGGAGTCTTCTTCAGTACCTGCGGAATAGTCGCTGCCAATGAGAATTTCAGGGCTTTTTTCGCTCCAAATCCTAACTTTCCATTTAGCATCGGTCGAATCAAGACGGAATGAACCGAGAAGATAATCCGCCTCACATTCGGTGCAGCTAGGATAAGTAAAGACAATATCGGGTGTTCTTGAAGAATCGAATCGAACGAATGTCTTGAATTTCCAATTCGTGAAGCCTTTGTTCAACGACGTCAATGATGTTTTTCCACCGCTCTTGAGATCGTAGCTGTAAGCGACGAAATAGTTGCCATACGTAGAGGTTCGCGTCTCGCGTTCGCCGATAAGGACAAGAGCAGATGCTTCAAAGACCCCGATACGGCTGATCCACTTATACTCCTGCGCTACAACAGGGGCTACTTTTTCGGGATCATCGGGCTTCAATTCGTCTGCGAAAGCCGCCCTTATGTGTCCGAACAGAGTCGCGTCTTTGCTGGAATCAAGCCAATGAAAGGTTGTCGATGGAGGCTGGACGTTCTGACCGCTCGCGGAAGAAAGGGCAACTAAGATGAAAATGCTGCTTAACATGGTCAGGCGCATGGTTTCTATTTTACTGGCAGTTTCACGTTTACGCGCCATAACCACTGGCTGCCATTACAAACGGTAAGCGGTCGGACCCAACTCCCGATTAGTTCTATAAAGGTCGAAGTCAAGAAAAAACACTTCTCCGACGGCCGGAGTTTTTCTTGCTTCGCAGCCCACGTGATTGAGCAGGATCTGTTCTGGCCTGCCGCCTCATAGACTCGGTTGCTGGGCACTGCGGTCCAGCGGTTTGGGATTTCCCTGCCAGCGGTTTTCATCGCTTCTTCGCAACGAAGCCAATCGGTTCTGAAACCAGCAAAGCGGAACGTGGTCGTTAGGTGTCAACCATAGTTCTATCTGGGACTCGTGGCCCATAGCTTTTTCGGGTTGTCCGAGAGGGCCTAGGGTCGGCTCTGAGACTGGGTGCCCGAGGCACGCAGTTGCCTAACTAATCGGCTGAGACTCGCTCTCGAACCCGAGTGTCTCAAGAATCCAATCGGCCACCACTGAGAAGATCCCAGGGGATGGTGCGGACTCGCTCAGAGACACTCAAGCTGTTTGTGGCTTCAAATATTTGGCGTCGAAGTGTACTCCTTTCTTCCATACCATCAATACGATCGCAGCAATCTTTCTCGCCAAGGTGAGGCGTGCCATCTCCGGCCTCATTCCTTTGGCAACCATCGCAGCGTAAAACTCTTGGAACGGGCCGGGCTTGCTCGAAGCGATGACGGCCGCACCCTTAAACAGATTCTTCAGATCGTGATTGCAGTCTCGGTTGAGTCCACGAACCGAGATGCGCTTCTTGGTTCGTTCTAGCTGCCCCTCGACCTTACGGTAATCGGCACTGCTGTGCGTTTCGATGGCAAAACCACAGTATTTCCAGAGCGGTCGCTTGGTGCGGAAGCGGTGCGGCGTCTGGATCAGCGCGATGATGAGAGCTGCGCGAATCGGACCGATCGATGGGATCTGGCAGAGCAGTTCCGTTGCCTTGTGTTTCTTACTCTCGGCTAACAGATCGCCCCGTACCTGCTGGCGCAACGACCTCAGGGCATCGAGTTGTTGGTAGTAAAACTCGGCCCGGCGATGCACCCCCAGTTCGCTAATCTTCGCGAGCCACTCCGCGCGATGGCGCGGCGCATAGACTTGCTTACCAGCACAAGGAATACCCCAGCTGCGATAGATCGCCTTCACCCGCGTCATGACCCTGGCCAGATCTTTGCTGATGGTCAGATAACTCCGTGCCAATTCCTTCAGCGTGCGGACTCCTGCTTCGCCGTGATAGACCGTGCTGAGCTTGTTCATGTACAACCGGTCAGCCAGCTCGCGTGCATCGATCTGGTCATTCTTGTTCCCCTGTTTGGCATTCTTCCGCGGATCGCACACCACCAGTCTCGTGACGTGAGGTTTCAGCAGGTCGTACAACCAGGTGGCCCAGGTTCCTTCTTCAAACGTGACATGCAACTCTCCGCGCAGTCCGTGGATAAACTCTAGAATCGTGATCGCTTTTGTTTCGATCACGCATTCCATCACCACCTTACCGGCGGAATTCCTGACAGCGATCGAAATACTTTCCTTGTGCACGTCCATGCCGATATACTTTTTGCTATCCATAAGGGCGCTCCTTGTAGGGGTTGAGCCGAACACTCAAAACCTACTCCAAAAGGGGCGCCCTTTTATATTGCGTCGCGTAACCGGAAAAGTGGCTCCTAGTACCCATAGGGGCGGTTAGCGCGTTTACCGGGACTTGTCGTAAAAAGCCTGAGTTAATAGGAACGCTTTTATCCCATATTGGATTCTTCATCCCGAACCTCCTGTTGAAGGTGGGCAGGGTACCCCACCTGTCCGGGATGTCTATTAGCAGATACACGTGTGATAGCATGGTCCCTCTTCGGCGAGGGGGTATCCGATGTCTTTCCAGGCAAAGGTTAAGGAAACCGCAGAACTCTTCCTAGCTACCAACGAAGTCGATGCAGATCGGGCCTGGGGTAAGGATGCGCGGAAGCTCGAGAAAGGCAAATCCTATGTCGGGTATCTATTTCCCGCTCTGTCCGAGCATTCCTCTACGCCGGGAGCATTCGGTAAACCTATTTTTGCCGTTTTTGAAAGCGATGCCCTCGAAGTGCTATCTGTCCGTGTGAAATTAGTTGTCGATTGATCCCGCTGGTCGCCAAAACAGGCGGACTTTGCGATCAATCACATCGCCGCCAGGGGGCATCCATCCTCGGGCGATCCGTTGCGTCCTGCTCAGACACACTCCCGATAACGAACCAACCCGAAGAAATCGAAGATGCCTTGTAAGTCGGGTAGCTGGAAAAGTGGGTCCCAGTACCCACATCTACGGCTAGCGCGTTAATCAGGACCTTGACGATTATTTCCGGTTTGCCGACGACCCACGAAGTGACTTGGCCCAGCATAGTGAGAGCAGTGGCGATTTGTCGCCAAGCGTTGCCCGCCCAGGTAGAATATCCCCCCGTGACTAGAGAACGCTGGGCTCAGATAGGAATCGCGGCTCAATTCCTCATCGTGGTAAGGACACTAGGTGAGTTCTTCCGGCTCAGGCACGTCCATGGCACGAGCTTCTCGGCCGCAGTCGCTGCGCCGTATATTGGTGGCGCCTTAATAGCTGCATGCTTCTGCTGGGCAGGCGTGACCTTGTACTTCTTCCGACGCTACACGCTGTCCGTCTGCGTCGCGCTGGCGGCCGGAGTCATTCTGCTTGTGTACAAAATTGCTGTAATTGGTTGGTGATGGCGGCCGGTCTGACGCATGGAACTAGACATCCGGGGCTAACCAAAGAACCGTGGGGTACTGATACATACTTGGGAGGTTAGCGCGTTAATCAGGCCTCTCACGAGCTGTAACCCTTGGCACGTCAATGACTCTAACGTAACGGACGGCAGGTGCCATGTTTCTCTACCTATTGGCGTTTGCGGGCGGCGTACTGACGATTGTGAGTCCTTGTATCTTGCCAGTCTTGCCCTTCGTATTTTCCCGCGCCGACCAGCCTTTCCGCCGCAGCGGGCTTCCGCTTCTCGTTGGCATGGCAGCCACCTTCGCCGTGGTCGCCGGCGTGGCTACGTTTGCAGGCGCCTGGGTGGTGGGTGCGAATCAAATCGGGCGGTTTCTGGCGATCGTGATTTTTGCACTGCTCGGACTGGCTTTGCTGTTCCCTGCTATCTCGGACTATCTTACCCGTCCTTTGGTGCGCCTGGGCGGCAAGGCACAGGACCCCAACAGCGCGGCAGCGCCAAGCATCGGCCGCTCCCTTCTGCTTGGGATGTCCACGGGATTGCTTTGGGCTCCGTGCGCCGGGCCAATCCTGGGTCTGATTTTGACGGGAGCCGCAGTCCAGGGGCCGAGCGCGCGCACTACATTTCTTCTTCTATCCTTTTCCGCCGGGGCCGCTACTTCCTTGGCCGTAGCCTTGCTAGCTGGTAATAAAGTATTTGGCCTGCTGAAGAAATCGCTTGGGGCGCAGGAATGGATTCGTCGCGGGCTTGGAGCCGCCGTACTGGTGGGTGTGGTGGCGATTGCTTTCGGTTGGGACACGGGCATTCTCAGGCGGCTCTCGCTTTCGAGCACGTCCGGCGTCGAACAAATGCTGCTCGATCGCTTTCATCCCGTTGCGTATGCAAACGCAAATGCGTCCCCCGCAGCCACGCCACAAGCTGTGGAGCTAGGGCACGAAGGAAAATTTCCCAGCCTGGACGGCGCCGTGAAGTGGTTGAACTCCCCGCCGCTTACGCGCGAACAGCTCAAAGGTAAAGTGGTGCTGATCGATTTCTGGACCTACTCGTGTATCAATTGCTTGCGCTCGGTCCCCTATGTGGAAGCCTGGTCGGAAAAATACAAGAACGATGGACTTGTCGTGATTGGGGTACACACACCGGAATTTGCCTTTGAGAAGGACCCTGCGAACGTTGCGAAATCTCTTGGGGATTTAAATATCACATACCCCGTGGCCGTTGACAGCAACTATGCCATCTGGAAAGCCTTCAACAATCAATATTGGCCGGCGCATTATTTCATCGACGCAAAGGGGGAGATTCGCTACCACCATTTCGGCGAAGGAAAATATGCGGAATCGGAAGAAGTGATCCAGCAGTTGCTTCGCGAGAAGAACGCCGGACTGCAGACCGGAGGCCTGGTGCAAGTTGCCCCATCCGGATCTCAGGCCGCGCCTGATTTCAACGATGTCGCCTCGCCTGAAACCTATATCGGTTATTCCCGGCAACAGAACTACGCTTCACCGCAGAAAATCCGACGGGACGGCGCCCAGGACTATGCGCCGCCGTCGCGCCTGACAGTGAACCAGTGGGGCTTGGCCGGGAATTGGAACGTGAGCGACGAACATGCCGCGCTGGTTGCCGCGCCTGGCAAAGTGATTTTCCGGTTTCACGCGCGCGACCTGCATCTTGTCCTGGGGCCCGGAAAGAATGGGAAACCGGTGCGTTTTCGAATACGGATCGATGGAAGCGCCCCGGGCGAGGATCACGGCGGAGACACCGACGAAATGGGCGACGGGGTGGTGAAGGATTACCGGCTGTATCAATTGGTCCGGCAAAAAGGAAAAGTGGAAGACCGCACTTTTGAGATTGAGTTTCTCGATCCCGGCCTGCAGGTGTTTGCGTTTACTTTTGGTTGAGTGGGTATGGCAGGAGGTTTTATGTTTTCATTGAACGGTGAACAAAATCTGATTTCGGGCGTGATCGCCAGACGAGCGTTTTTGTTCGGTGGCGGTGCAGCGGCCATCGTGCTGCTGAGGTCCTTCATTCTCAGGCGCGAGCCGGTACACGCGGAGGCGGCCTTTTCAGTGCCTCCAAAGATGGTCAACATCGTCGAGTTCACTGATGCGGGCAAACGCAAAACCACGGAGTCCGTACTGCAGATTAGAAAGGCTGAGGATGAGTGGCGGAAGCAACTTTCCCCGGCTTCATTTGAAGTGACGCGCCACGCAGGCACGGAACGCCCTTATACCAACGAAAATCCCAATAACCACGCGAAAGGCATATTTCGTTGCATCTGTTGCGACACGGCATTATTCAACGCAGATACGAAATTTGCATCGGGAACAGGTTGGCCAAGCTTTTGGGCACCCATTGCGAAAGAGAACATTTTGGAAATCACAGACAGCAGTTTGGGCATGATGCGTACCGCGGTTTCCTGCCGCTTGTGCGATGCCCATCTTGGCCACGTTTTTGACGACGGACCGCCGCCCACGGGTTTGCGCTACTGCATGAATTCTGTGGCCATGCGATTCGTCAGCTCGAGTTAAGCGCGCTCGAGCAATTGCGGAAGTTTCAGCGTCCGTAGTGAGTTACAAGCACGGCCTTGCCGAGCACGTGTTCACTTGCGGTTGACACGACCATCGCGCCGCTCGAATCGGCCGGCACATCCACTTTATCCACGCTCAAGGCAGCAGTTACGACCAGGATGGTGCTGTGATTGAAGTGACTTGGTAGCAGTCTCGTCAAGTCCCGGTAAGTCGCGTAACCGGACATCTGGGTACTAAAACCCACTTGTCCGATTTCCGCGTTAATCGGCAGTGAGTCAGTCAGCACGGAACAGATTGCTCATTTAGTTTCTCCAGCATCGCCTATTTCAACGCGGTCCTGTTTCGCTCCCGGCTTGCCGTAGCGCTTTATGAGATACGAACCGGTAGGAGCTTGAAACTTTTTTAGAACGGGTTGCACAACTGTGAAAAGGCGGTCGGCGCTTGGACTGTACATGTATATCGTGCAGAACCCATTTCCAAATTCGTCGCCATCGAAGTCACCTTCCCCAGCTTCCTTTATGGCAGCGGCGAGTTGCTCCTCTAGCCCCGCAATTCGTTTGCGTTCCTCAGGATTGCCCATGTCCCCGGAGGTAAGCCTGATTTTGACGATAACTGCTTGTTCGTCGGCTGCCTCAACAACGCGGGATGACCTGAAAGGCGTGTAGGACAGAACCAACAAAATCGCAACAAAAACCAGGCAAGGAACGATTAGCCTTGTAGTCATAATGCGAACTGTAGCATGAGTATAGAGCACCGATTGGTCAACTCCTGGTAAGTCGGGTTACCGGACAAGTCCTGAATCGCCCTCCTCAACCATCGGGGCTTCTTGGCTAACTTCCAGAGGGGTGCCGTCGCCGATTGCGAATCAACCTCCACAGCACCATAACGAACGCCACAAGAAAACCGATACTAATTGCGAAGAACACATTTGCTCGATGCCGATAGATTTCAGGATGCTCAACCGGTGGACCACCGCTCACCCACAAATTGAAAATCGTAAGATTGAGACTCCAGGCGAGCGCCAAGAATAAGAGCAACGCGAGAAGCCCGAGCAAGTACGTTCTAAACTTTGAAGGCATTGCACGGGAAATATAACAACTGTGAAGTCTGTGCCACTGCAAATCAATGAAAGCAGACGCGAATTGATAATCTTGGCGCTAGCTCCTGGTAAGTTTGAATGTATAGGTCGAAGGAGGAGCGCTTGGTGTAGAAAAGCTGAACTCAGCGGACGCTGATTCAGAAACACCAAGGAGGCTCCCCCATGCAACCTATGTATTACATCGGACTGGATGTTCACAAGCGGAAGATCAGCTACTGCGTGAAGGACGGCAGTGGCAAGATTCATGCCGAAGGATCGATTCCCGCCACACGTTTTGATCTGGATCGCTGGATGAAGACGCTGCCGCAGCCGTGGAGCGCGGCGATGGAAGCCACGATGTTCACCGGCTGGATCTACGATCACCTGAAGCCGCATGCCGCCGCGCTGAAGGTAGCGCATCCGCTTGATGCTGCGGGCCATTGCCGCCGCGAAAAAGAAGAACGATCGCATCGACGCCAGCAAGATTTGCGACTGTCTGCGCTGTGATTTTCTGCCGGAGTGCTACATGGCCTCGACGGCGATTCGCGAACGGCGGCGCACGCTGCGCTATCGCAACCTGCTGGTGCGGCAGATGGTGCAGATGAAAATCAAGATCAGCACGCTGCTGATGGAAGCCGGAGTGAGCTACAACAAGCAGCGGCTGCACAAGGCCGGCTACTTCCGCGAACTGCTGGCCACGCAACCCGGACATCGATGAAGGGCTGCGCTCGCTGCTGCGGACTGTGCCGCGAGATGGTGGTGCGGCTGAGGCAAAACGGAGAGTGCCCTGGTGCGCTCGCTGGAGCGAGATCCGCTTGCTGGTGGAACGTGTCGAGCGGTTGATGACCATTCCGGCGGTTGGGCCGATCACGGCGCTGACCTGGGCGCTGGAAGTGGGTGAGGTGCAGCGGTTTTCGTCGATCAAGAAAGCCATCAGCTACTGCGGGCTGTGCGGCGCGGAGAAGAGTTCCGGGAACACGGTGCAACGCACGCCGCTGTCGAAACAGCGCAACAAACATTTGCAGACCACGTTGATCGAAGCGGCCAAGATGGCCCCACGCAACAGCCCGGCGCTGGCCCTGCTCTACGACCGGGAAAAGCAGAAGGGCAATGCCAATCGCGCCACGCTGGCGGTGGCCAGAAAGCTGGTGGCCTACTTGATGGCCGTGGATCGTGGGCAACGGCATTTCCTGGTGATCGACCAGGAGACCCGCACCGCTGCGTAGACCGCAGCGGCGAAAAGAAAGATTTTTTCAGCGCGTGGCCTGCCAGGTCTTGCCGTTAAACCGACTGGGCGAAGGAGCGCAAGCTCCCGATGCTCCCGTTGATAAGTTTCGAGACTGGCAGGAAAACACAAACTCAATCTTCTGGGCAGCCAGACGAGCTGCGCCAGCAAATGGAAGTCTGGTTCTATCTCGAGATAGGAACCACGGCCGAGAGGCCAACACACGCGGCGAAGAAATCAGAAAGAATCTTACACCCGCGCTCCTCCGAGCGCGTCGGGAGAGCTTTTTGCCCTCTTGACAAAGACCTATCATGGAAGTCGGGTAACCGGAAAAGTGGCTCATAGTACCGTCGGAGGTCCTACCCGGAGAATCTGAGTTTTCCAGCTTCCACCAGCGCCAAAGTCTTGGACAGCGCCTTGAGCACCTTCTGGCGTTTGGGTTCTTCTAGCAGATACATTGGAAGACGTTCAAACCAACGTTCTACCTCCCATCCCCGCAGTTGCCTCCAATCTTCCCCGAGGTCTGCCACCAAGGCCTTTTCTGCAATTCGGCTACTCGGTCTCGTTTTTTGTTCGTAGTATTTCAGGCATGCACGTAATTGCTCAGCGTTCTCGAATTTGAATGCGAAAGCGGCCACTCGAACCACGATTAGGTTGCGCGGAGCAAGATTCGCTTTGCCATATTCCTTGAAAGGTATTCTCGACATGCGCGCCATTGTTGCACCTAAAGAGAATTTACCACGCGGGACGTGCCAACTCCCGATTGCGTCGGGTTACCGGTAACTCGGGTACCGGGACCCACCCATAAGAAGTCGCAACTGCCAATTTTCAGCGATAGAATCAGCCACATGGAACGGGAACTCCAGCTTGGGCAACAGAAAATTCTGTTCGACTGTGAGGCGACTGTTGTCCTATATCTCGACACATATACCGTGGCCGGTGGTGACAGGTGCAGCTGCACTGCTTGCAAGAATTTCGCGTCCCAGCGCGGCAGTGTATATCCCGGTGCGTTTCTCCAATTCTTGAAGGAACTCGGAATTAATCCCCTCAGGGAGCGGGAAGTGTTTGACTATGATTTCGATTCCGGGAACCCAAACAAACATCTCTATGGTGGATGGTTTCTGTTTGTTGGCGAACTCGTTGCGGGAGTGGGTATCCCGCCCAAACACGCGACGGAAACCTTCACTTACTGGTTCACGACTTCCTTCCCCGCAGCTGGCCTACCGACAAATATAAAAATCTGCGCGGTGGAGTTTCTCGTTCAGGTTCCTTGGGTTCTTATAGAAAGTGGCGAACAAAGTCCGAACCAAGTCTCGCCCCAACACCGTAGTAATGTAGCTCCTGGTTAGTCGCGTAACCGGACATCTGGGTACTAAAACCCACTTGTCCGATTTCGGCGTTAATCAGGACTTGCGGCGAGATTTAAAGTGCATCTTCTTGTAAATCAGCAAATAAACCTTGTGGCTAGCAGCAAAAATACTCCTCGGCTTGCCGCTGCTGCTCTATGCGATTGCTGGAAACACCGCATTCAGCGTGTCAAATTAATGGTGCCGCGACAATTCGCTGAGCCGCAGCAGCATGGAACCTGCGCCGAATCGGGGGTATAGCGATAATCCACCGTGAGCTCTTCGCCGCGGCGAATGCGCCGCTTGCTGTAATAGTTGATTTTTCCGCGCTCCCGCTTGATGAAGAGATTCGGATCGCAGGAATGATTGATGAGTTCGGAGCCGTTACCACCCACCGCGCCGTCAATCACCCAGCTGCGGGAGAGTTTCGCAAGATACATGCGCTTCGATCCCTTTGTCCGCTCGATCCGCCAGAACCGCCGTACGCCTTCGCGCATGGGAATCCTTTCGCCGGCATACTCAATCACCTTGCGCCGCGCTGGGATGGAATCCAGCACGAAGAGACCAATCCTGTCAATTTGCGAATTGCGCGTTTCCAGATGGAAACGAGTATGCTTTTCAGAGATTTTCATGGCTCCGTTTCTCTGCTGCAAAAAGGATCGAGGCCGGTGAGAATGACTCCGCCGGCCCCGTTAAACACTTTTTGTCCCAAAAGGGAGATTACCGCTATCACTGAAACTTAAGACGAGCTTTGCTGACGACCCTCGTGGGCTTGGGAATCTTCCCCAGTGCCAGAGGCTTCGCGGGTTTCTTCGTTTCTTTCTTGGCCATCACTATCTCCTTTTGGCCTGCGCCTATTTAGCGCATCGACCAGTGAATTGGATTCAAGTTTCCGTGATACCGACTGAGAAAGTCGGAGTCTAACAAACTCGTCTGAGCCGGCCAATTGCCTTCTTGCCTGGCCAGGCTCCCGAAATCCTCTCCCGGCAATAGGCCATAGTGCAATCGGGGGTCCAAAAACTGCCGTGTTTCCACGGAGCGCAATGCCAAGCAAACATTCGCCTTAAGCCTATTCCAGGAATGGAGGAAGGAACGCCCTGGTCAGTCGGGTCAATAATTAACCTTCGCTGGGTCATTTTTTAACCCTAAAATACCGAACAACAGAAGCTTATTATTACCAGGTAAAAGAAGAACAGAAATGAAGTCGCAATTTTCTTCTCAACTCCCGGTAATTCGGATAGCCGGTAACTTGGGTACCGGGACCCACATGGACGGTTAGCGCGTTAATCGAGACTTGAGCCTAATTGGGCGGGAATCTGCTTCGCAACGTGTCCTCAGAACGTTTCTAGGCACGGGAGAGCGGTACACAAGCTTCAATCGTAGTGCCATGGCCCAAACCGGATTGAATGGACAGTCTCCCGCCGAGCAAGTGCAAACGTTCCCTCATACTGACCAACCCAAGGCCGGAACCACGCATGGCTTCGGTCACATCAAAACCTACGCCAGAATCGTGGATAGAGAGGTTTATTTCCGAGGAAGTGGAATGCAAGCCCACCTGGAACAGGCGCACGCCACTGTGCTTTACAGCGTTGAGGAGAGCCTCCTGGAGGACGCGAAACAGGCAGAGAGATAGCTCAGAAGGCAACCGAGCAGGGATGTCCTTGATAGTGACTTCGACCTGAACACTTTGTTGAGCGCCCATTTCCTCGCAAAGGCTCCGGACCGCTTTGGCGAGGCCGAGGCTATCAAGTCTAGATGAATGGAGGCGGTGAGAGAGTGTGCGGACCTCATCGCAGACAACATCGCACATGTCCTCGGTTTCCTGGAGCTGAATGCGGAGGTCATCAAGCGTGCGGGTTTTTCCCTGGAGGGTGTTGAGACGCATCTTGAGGAGTGCGAGGCTCTGACTGATGCTGTCGTGGAGTTCCCTGGCGATGCGGGCACGTTCCTGGTCCTGGGCTACGAGGAGACGGCCGCTGAGAATCCGCAACTCTTCCCGGGTACGGTGGAGTTCGGTTACGTCAATCGAAATGCCAACAAGATAGGTAGGTCGACGGGGCTGACGAACGATATTGACGACTTGATGGAGCCAAACAGTATGGCCATCGGCGGCGAGCATGCGGTAGTCCAATTCGTAATCGCGGCCTTCCCCAACAGCTTTGCTGCTGTAGCTTAGAACCCAGTCACGGTCGTCGGGATGAATGTGCCTCTTCCAGAGGTCCTTGTCGTTGAGCCAGGCGTCCATCGGGAATCCGAGGATTCTCTCGACCTGACCAGAGACAAATTTGGTGCAGAAGGTGGGAGCATCCGCAGTCCACACGATAGCCCGAACGGAATCGAGAGTGCGGCGTTGGAGTTCTGCGGATAATTTATATTCCGAGATGTCCATGTGGGAAACTAGGACGCCACCTTCGGGAGAGTGCCAAGGGGTAACGGTGAGAAGAAACCAACGGGAAATCTCCGGGGCGTCACATCGATACTCCAAGCGGAAAATGGGCGAGGCACCAGTGAGCACGGAGAGCAGGCCATCAAGTACCGGAACCGCATCGGGGCAAAACTCAGCGGCCCTGCGGCAGACCTCGACATAGTTCACGCCGACGGTGATAGACGGAAGGAGAGCGCCGTTCTCGCAGCCGAAGTGCTTCCAGGCATCGTTGACGGCGACAATACTGCCCTGTCTATCGAGAAGAGCGGCATTGGTATCGAGAGAGGACAAAAAGGCAGTTCGATAACTCAATGGACACTCAACGGTCGAGGAATCCGGTGGTGGGCGGAGTTTCATGATGGAGGTAGCTCAACATTAAAGCGGCTTGGAATCCGTTGACGTAAACTATAACAACTGAATTGCACATGCAAGGATGGGGAGCGGTCGGCCTCAGGTCCCGATTTGTCGGGAGTTGACCGGGATATACTGCATCTGGCGTCTAATTACTAATGAGATTGGCTACTAACACTGCGACGCTGCTCCTGCTGCTTACCGGAACCGAAGCGCAGAAAAAGGCCGTGCCCCCGGAATGCAAACAATTCACGCGAGTACATGGTTCCTTTCCGAAGGGAACACAGTGATTCCACGCCCAATAAGCTTATCTCTTCTTCTGTTCACTCTGACCGCCAGTGTGACTCTCACTCCAGCGACGCTTGCGCAGGCTCCATCCGCGAAATCAGGGACTCCTCTTGTTAAGGCCCCGACAGAAACCAAGAAATGGACCGGTGACCTGGACGCGCTCCTAAAGCACCGGGTCATTCGCGTAGGAGTGCCTTATTCCAAGACTCTCTACTACACGGTCAAAGGGGTGCAGTGGGGTGTGGCATATGAAGGCGGCAAAGCCTTTGAACAGTATCTGAATAAAAAATATCCGCAGGGTAACAAGAACATCAAGATTCATCTGATGTTTTTTGTGACGCCTCGCGAAAAGGCGGTCGAAAAACTAAACGAGGGCACTCTCGACCTTCTCATCGCGGGTCTGACGATAACGCCAGAACGGCAGAAGGTGGTTGACTTTTCGGACCCCACAGTGTCGAACGTGAGCGAGGTCGTTGTAACTGGCCCTAGCTCTCCGCAGTTGACAACGATTGACGACCTGGCTGGTAAACAAGTGTTTGCACGGAAAACCTCGAGCTATTGGGAGCACCTGGAGGAATTGAACGAGCGGTTCAAGAAGGAAAACAAGCCGCAAGTGAAACTGATGGCTGTGCCTGAGGATCTTGGGGACGAAGACCTCCTGGAGATGGTCAACGCCGGGTTGTTGCCGGCAATAGTTGTGAACGACTGGACAGCAAAACTCTGGAGCAAATTGCTTACGAAAGAAGTGGTCCATGAAAACATGACAGTGGCTGCTGGCCAGTCGTTCGGCTGGGCCGTGCGGAAGAACTCGCCGGAATTGCTGGAGACGATCAACGCGTTTTTGAAGCTAAAGGGCCGAGATACCGCGTTCGGAAAGGAAGTGGTGACCAGATACACGGGCTCCACGTACATGCTGAAACAGGCGGTTTCGGAAACAGCCATGAAGAATTTCGAGAAGACCGCGGACACCTTTCGCAAATATGGAGCGAAATACGACATCGACTATCTGTTGATGATGGCCAAGGGTTACCAGGAATCAGGTTTGAATCAAGAGGCTAAGAGCCCAGTGGGTGCTATCGGTGTCATGCAACTAATGCCCGCAACCGGCGCAGAGATGAATGTGGGCGATATTCATAAGCAAGACCCGAATATCCATGCAGGCGTGAAATATTTCTACCAGATGATGAAGCAACTCTATGGCGACGAACCTATGGACGACCTGAACAAGATTTTGTTCACATTTGCGTCCTACAACTGTGGACCAAATCGCGTGAGGCAGCTGCGAGCCGAAGCCGCGAAAAAAGGGCTCGACCCGAACGTATGGATTAACAATGTGGAAGTAATCGCAGCAGCACGAATTGGGGCGGAGACCGTAAACTATGTCTCGAACATCTACAAATACTATGTGGCTTACAAACTTATTGCCGTACAACAAGAGCAGCGCGACAAGGCCAGGGAATCTCTTCAGAGAAATCCGTCCTGAAACAGTACATGAACATGACTAGGATCCGGCGATAGCGCCTAAGTCCTCATTCGTCGGGTTACCGGACATGTTCGACGCAGTGCGAACCTTACCGGTAAGCGTTAATCAGGAGTTATTCCATCTGGACAACAATTGCGTGCTATCCTGCCGCCCATTGAATTATCAACGGGTACTCACTCCGAGCTGCCCGAACCGTGCGGCATATACTATCTTTCAGAGACTCTACGCAGAACATCAGTCAGCTCTTAATTCGTGGTGAAACGGGCTTGTTAAACAGCGATATGTTGGAGCGCGAATCGGCGGACGTGGCAATGAGCGATATCGAGAAGAAACTCAGTGCCGTCTTGGATGCCACCCCGTTCCCCGTTGCACTTGTCGATTTGCAGGATGACAGAATATTTTTCTGGAGCAGCAGCGCACTGGCCCTGTTCGGGCACACCGCGCCCACCGCCTCGGAGTGGTATAAAATTGCTTACCCAGATCCCGATTACCGGCGCCAAGTCGTTGACCGCTGGAAACCTGCCCTGGAAACTGCTCGCCATCAATCTCCTTGGGGCGTCAACACCGGCGAATACCGGGTTACATGCCGCGATGGTTCTGAGCGCATTTGCGAACTCTATGCTGCTTTCATCGCCGACTATCTTGTTGTCACCTTCAGCGACATCACCGAACGGAAGCAGGCAGAGAATACTGCACGTGAGAGCGAACAGCGATTCCGCTCGGTCGCAAACACGGCTCCCGTGATGATCTGGATGTCCGGGCCGGATAAGTTGTGCGACTACTTTAATCGGCCCTGGCTGGAATTTACCGGCCGTTCCCTCCAGGAAGAGTTGGGGAATGGATGGGCGGAGGGCGTCCATCCCGAAGATCTACGGCGGTGCATGCAAACATATACTCAATCGTTCGATCGGGGCGAGTCTTTCCATATGGAGTATCGGCTTCGGCGGCATGACGGAGAGTACCGTTGGATGTTGGATCAGGGTGTGCCGAGACTTGACGTCGACGGTTCACTCGGTGGCTTCATTGGCTCATGTGTCGACATCACCGAACAGAAGCTGGCCCAAGAGGCCCTTTCCACTTTGAGTCAAAGGTTAATCCATGCGCAGGAGGAAGAACGCACAGGGATTGCGCGAGAACTTCACGACGATATCAATCAGCAACTCGCGATGCTGGGGCTGCATTTATATGGCCTGGAAGACAATCTTCCTGCATCGGCGGCTGAACTCCGGCGAGAGCTCGCGGCAGCAAGTAAGCGGGTTAAGGACCTTGCGAGCGATGTCCATGCCTTGTCGCACCGGCTACATTCCTCGAAGCTGGATGTCTTGGGGCTCGAGGCGGCTGCGACTGGCTTTTGCAAGGAGCTCACTGAGCGGCAGGGTGTGAAGATTGACATCCACTCCGAAAATTTCCCGAAAAGATTACCAAAGGAGATCTCCATTTGTCTCTTCCGCATTCTGCAAGAAGCCTTGCAGAATGCGATCAAGCATAGCGGCTCGCGACACTTCCAAGTCTGGCTTAGAGGGACAGTAAACGAGATAGAACTCACAGTGCATGATTCTGGGATTGGGTTTGAACCAGAAGATGCCCTCAAGGGGCAGGGGCTCGGTCTCACTAGCATGAAGGAACGTCTAAAATTAGTTGGCGGGCAGCTTTCCATAGAGTCGAACGTCCAGGGCGGAACAAGAATTCAAGCTCGCGTGCCTCTTGGTCCCCGCACGATCTCTGGAGGAGCAGTCGGATAGCCTTTGGGACTAAGAGTTTTTCGCTGGAAGTGAGATGTGAAGGCGACGAGAGGTGGTTGAGATGGCTAGTCGACTTGGGTTAAGGTGCGGACGTGGAGTTCGAGGGCTTGGTTGTACTGGCGCTCGATTTGGAGTTCGGTTTGGAGTTTTTTGATCAGGAGTTCGAGGCGCGAAATTTCCACGCGGAATTTTTGGATGTCGGTGGCGGTGCCTGCGGGGCGCGGAGGGGCGGTTTGGAGCACGGGCGCGGGATGGTGCGCGGGTGGCTGCGCGAGGGCGTCGGTTACGGCGCGGGACCACGGGGTTTCGGAGGAGGAGGAGGAAAATTCATTCGGAGGGCTGGCCAATCTGGAGATTGGCGCTCCCAATGGCGATGGCGCTCCGAAGGGTGATGGTGGCGCTCCCAGCGGAGAGGGAACTGGGCGAGGGGCGGCTGGCGGAGCGAAGAGGCTGCTGAGTGATGGGACGGCCATGAGGCGCTCGGACGGTTGCTGCAAGATTGGGCCGGAGGTGGCGTGGCCGATCAGATTTTTTACGCGGGTGATGAGTTCCTGCGGCTGAAAGGGTTTGCGGACGAGTTCATCGGCTTGGACGGCAACGGCGCGATCGGCAACGCTTTTGTTGACCACGCCGGACATCAGGATCACCGGCGTTTTCGCGAACTGGGGATTCTGTTTCACCTGGCTGCAGACGGAATAGCCATCCTGGTCGGGCATGATCACGTCGGTGATGACCACGTCTGGCACGTGCTCCTCAAACTGCGCGAGGGCGGAAGCGGCGTCGGCGCAGGTGATGACGTGGATATTTTCGCGGCGGAAAGCAATCTTGATGACCTCGCGCATGGTGGCGCTGTCGTCAATAAAATAAACCGTGGGAACCTTTTTGGTTTCCGGTTCACCCGGCTGGGGTAGAACGATCGCGTCGCTCATTGTGCCTCCTTGTCCGCCAGCTCGTCCGAGCTGTTATTTTCCGCTTCGTCGTATTTGCGCATGGCGTCCAACATCAGGTCTGTGGCCGAGCGCAGAACCGTGCGCTGCGCCGACGCCGCGCCATAAATAAATTTGTAAACGCCGGAGCCGCACTCCACACAGCTTTTCAGGATGTGCAGGACGGCTTCATCGCCAAAGAGGGCGCCGCACTCCGCGTGGGTGATTTCGCCGGCGTCGTAGAAAAGGACAGCGTCGGTTTCGCCGGCATTGATGGTTAAGGCGCCGGTCTGGCGCGCTTGCGAGAGCATTTGCATCACGCCTGTAAGGTCGTGATGCGTAAGGTTGCCGCTGAGGCTGGTGTCCGCTTGGCCGAGCATCTGGGTGGGCTGGAAGCCTTCCAGTTTGCTGACGATGATGTTTTTGATGTGATTGGCAATCACGGCGGGAGAAAGATGGCGATCAATATAGTCGTCGCAGCCAGCCTGAAACGATTCCATCAGGGCGCGCTGGCTACCATCGCCCATGGCAACGATTGGCAAGGAAGCGTTCTTTGGATCCGCGTGAATAATTTTCGCCATTTCCAGTGCGCCCATTTCGCGCATGTTGGTGGCGCAGACGATCACCGAGGGCACGTTGTACTCGAGCGTGGTGAGCGCGAAGGCGGCTTGCGTGGCCGTGGTGACTTCGAAACCTTCGCGGCGCAGGGCGTCGCCCAGGCGCTTGGAGAAGAGCACATTGCTATCGATCAACAGAATTTTCGCGGGTTTGCCGGGCACGATCATGCGTGTGCCTCCGGCTGCGCGGTTTGCCCAAGCGCGGAGTCTTCGGCGTTGCCGGGCGTGAGTGCGTCCAGATTGAGGACTTCGATCACTTCGCCATCGTGGGAAATCCACGCGGCGACATGCGGCGAGTCCGATTCGCTGGCGGGAGTGAGGTCCGCAGTGATCAATTCACATTCGCCACTGACGGGGAGCGCGATCCAATCGAGGGCTTCGCCGCGGCGGCGCGTGGCCACCAGATAAAACCGGCGAGAAGTGAGGCGCTTGCCCGTGAGCTGCTCCGCGACGTCGCAAACGGGGACCACGCGGCCGCGGCGCAGGATCACGCCGTCGAGTTCCGGCGTACGGTGCGCAAAACGAAAAACGCGGCTGGGGGCGACAAGTTCGGCGATCTGCTCGGCAGTCAGCGCAAAGCGGCGCTCGCCCAGGCGAAGCAGGACGCAAGATCGCGCATCGAGCTGTTCCGCGGAAATCATACGGGCAGGCCTACTTCACCGATCGCTGGAAGTTCCGGGACTACCATGCGGCTGGCGGTGGCATCGAGCAGAAAAAGTTCGTCGGGCGTGAGAAAGCCCGCGGGACTTACAACGGGGATGACGCTTTGATCCAGCACGGTGAGGCCGCGATACCAGAGACGTTCCTCATGACAAAACGCGACCGGAAGAGCCTGAAGTCGCGTCATAGTAGACATTTTTTCAATGCCATCAATCAGCAGCGCGGTGCGCGATTTGCGCAAGAGAAAAATCAGAGAGGCCGGCGATTGGCGCAAGCCGAAGTGCAGCGCAGCGTTCACAACATAAAGATTTCGCTCGCCGCGACGGAACATGTGGCGGACCTTCGGGAGGCTGGGCTCGTGGATTTCCTGGGGCGAGCCGGCGAGGCTGTCCACGCTGCGAACCTCCTGAACGGAAGCCGAGGAAATGGCAAAGATCTGGCTGCTGCAGCGAAACAAAATGATCTGTTCCGTGCGCACGGGCGGAGCCTTTGGCGGAGACGCGAGTTGCATCAGCGCGCTCCCACGGGTGCGAGTCGGCTGAGGCTCAGCACACGCTTTTCGATGGCGGAGTAGATGTCGTCAATACTTAAGACCTGGTCCACGGCGCCGCTCTTGATAGCTTCCGCTGGCATGCCGAAGATTACAGAGGTGGCTTCATCTTGAGCGAGTACGAAGCCGCCGGCATTTTTGATGAGGCGAGCGCCGCGGGCGCCGTCGCTGCCCATGCCAGTGAGGACGACGCCGATGCTCAGTGCGCCGGCGAAGGCGGCAACCGATTCCATAGTGACGTCAATATTCGGGAGGTAGCCTTCGATGCGGCCGGTGACGGCGTCGAGCTGCATGCGGCCCGTGGGCGAAACGCGAAGATGCTGGCCGCCGGGACAAATGTAAAAGGTGCCAGGGACAACGGATTCGTTGGCTTCCGCTTCTTTGACGCGAATGCCGGTGAACTCGGCGAGTTGCAACGCGTATTGCGTAGTGAACGCGGCAGGCATGTGCTGCACCAGAATTACGGCGGCGGGAAAGTCTTTTGTGAAGCCGGGAGCGAGGCGCATGACGGTGGCGGGGCCGCCGGTGGACGCTGCAAGAACCACCACGGGAAAGCGCATGTCCGCGGGAAGGACGGCGGGAGTTGCGGAGGGCCGGGCGACAGGTTGCGCGACTGGGGATGGCTTGGCACTGGGCGGCGCCTGTATGGAGGCGGCGATGCGCGAAGCAGTGCGGACGACGCGAACCTTGGCAGCGACGCGCACTTTACGAAGGAGTTCGTCCTTCACGCTTTGCATATCCAGATCAATTCCGGAGGAGGGCTTGGTGACGAAATCGATGGCGCCCAATTCGAGAGCTTTCAGAGTGCTCGACGCGCCTTCCTTGCTTTCGGAACTGACTACAACGATGGGGCGCGGATTGGTGGTCATGATTTGCGCGGTGGCTTGCAGGCCGTCCATGTGCGGCATGTTCAAGTCCATGGTGATGACGTCTGGCTTCAGCGATTCAGCGAGGGCAATGGCTTCGCGGCCGTCTTTGGCGTGACCGATGACCTGCAACTGATCATCGGCGCTGAAAATGGATTCCAGCACCTTGCGCATGAAGGCGGAGTCGTCGACCACGAGCACGCGAAATTTTTTGACAGGCGCAGTCACCATAATTCGACTAAGTAACCGGCACGATCGGGCGTGCCGCCTCCGTTCCCATAAGTTGTTCGACGGCGGCGAGGAGCTGATCCTCCTGGACTGGCTTGGTGAGGAAAGCGGAAGCGCCTTCCTTCATGGCGCGGTCACGATGCTTGGCTCCGGCGCGCGACGTTACGACCATCACGGGAATTCGTTTCGTGGACGGGCTCTGGCGCAGTTGGGCCATGAGCTCATAACCGGTCATGCGCGGCATTTCGAGGTCGGTGATTACGAGGTGGCAGCCGTGCTGGGTGACGAGCTCGGCGGCTTCCAGGCCGTCGGCGGCGAGCTTCACGCGATAGCCATTCTTTTCAAGCATGCGGCCGACAAATTTGCGGACGCTGATGGAGTCGTCGGCGATGACGATGACGCGTTCCTGGTCGACGCGATCGATTGCGTCGCTGGGAATGGTGCCGCGAGCGATGGCCGTGGAACCCGGAGCGAAGACGCGAGCGGCGCTGGCGCTGGCTTGGATGGCGCGGCGCTCGTTCGGCTCAGAGGCGACCATGCGGTTGAGATCGATGAGAAGAATCAGGCTGCCATCGGGCGCGATGGTGGTGCCGGGGAAGAGCTTCACGCGGCGGAGATATTCACCGAGATTTTTGATGACGATTTCGTCTTTGCCGAGGACTTCCTCGACGACCACACCCACCTGGCGATTGCCGGCGTTGGCGACAACCATGCGGAAGTAGCCGTTGACGGGCTCAAGCGGAGGCAAGCCGAGATAGGAGTCCAGACGAACGACTTCGGTGACGACGTCCCGCACCTTGGTGAGAAGTTTTCCGCCGACGTCTTCGATTTCGTCGGCGCGGAGGCGGCGGATTTCCTCGACGACCGCGAGCGGTAGGGCGAAATGGTGCGAACCGCAACGCACGAAGAGCGCTGGAGAGATGATCAGGGTCAGCGGAACTTTCAGGGTGAACTTGGTGCCGGAGCCGGCATTGCTTTGCACTTCGATTTCGCCGTTGAGGGCGTTGAGATTGGAGCGGACAACGTCCAGGCCCACGCCGCGGCCAGCCAGTTCCGTCTTTACGGCGGCGGTGGAAAAGCCCGGATGGAAAAGCATTTCGCGAAGGTCGCGTTCGGTAAGGCGATCGGCGGTTTCCGCGGAGACCAGGCCGCTTTCGATCGCGCTCTGCTTCACGCGCTCATAGTTGATGCCGTTGCCGTCGTCTTCAACTTCGATATAGATGTGGTTGCCGCGATGATAGGCGCGGAGGGCGACTTTGCCCTCTTCGGGTTTGCCTTGGGCCGCGCGGGCCGCGGGAAGTTCGATGCCGTGGGCGACGGAGTTACGGACCAGATGGACGAGTGGATCGGAGATTTGCTGAATGATGTTGTTGTCGAGTTCCGTTTCGCTGCCGGAGAAATCGAGTTCCACCTGTTTCCGGGAGGACTTGGCGGCATCGCGCACAGCGCGGGACAACAGGGAATAGAGAGTGCCAATGGGCACCATGCGCGCGGCGGTGATTTCGTCCTGAAGGTGGTGCGCGAGCTTGGTGAATTCGTCAATGTCGCCCTCGACGCGATTGATATAGCTCTCGAGTTGCGCGAGGACTTCATTGACGTCGGCGGAGATTTCCGTCATGGAGCGCGAGAGAATGTTGAAGTCGTCGTAGCGATCCATCTCGAGTTCGCTGAAATCGTCGAGATACTGGCCCTCGCCGGCGGCGGCACTGGTGAGCAGCTTTTGCGTTTGCGAGCTGGCCCAGGGCGTGGAAAGCTGCGAGCGGATGCGGTTGAACTCGTATTTTTCCTGGAATTCGTTGACTTTGCCCTGCAGGCGTTCTTTCGAGAAGCCAAGGGTGTCGATCAACTTTTCGAGTTCGGTGACGCGGCCAACCATCTTGGTGCGGCTGATGACCAGTTCGCCGACGGTATTCATCATGCGGTCAAGGCGGCCGAGGGCGATGCGCACGGACTTATTTGCGGCAGCTTGCTTGGCGGTGAGCGGCGCTCTGGGCGCGGCTTTCTCGATGCCGGCACGAGTGGGAGCTTCTTCCTGCGCTTCCACAAACTGGCCGGCAGGAGCGTCCTCTTCAATTTCCTGGGGCGCGAGCGCGGCGATTCGGCCGAGCAGAGAATCCACGCCTTCGCGCATCTCGGCTTCATCCGCCCACTGGCGGTGCAGGGTTTTCTTCAGCACGTCCACGGATTCCAGGCAGAGATCCACGATGGAGGGAGAAGGCTGGAGCTCACCGTCGCGCAGGCGACCAATTAAATCTTCCACACGATGGGCGATGCCGCCGATGCGCTTCAAGCCGACTTGCGCGGCAGAGCCTTTGACGGTGTGAATCGCGCGGAAGAGGCGATTGATCTCTTCGGGATTGTTGTTGCCTTCGAGCGAAAGCAGGCAGTCGCCGACAATTTGCAGATGCTCCTCGGCTTCGGGCTGGAAGAAGTCGAGGATTTCATCGGGCACTTCGTCGTCAACGGGAAGGGCGTCAAAGTAGGAGCCGGTCTGGCCCACGTTTACTGCTTCGGGTTCCTCGTAGTAGGAGGCGGACTCTTGCGTGAGTGGCGGAGCCTGGGGCATACCCAGATTTAGGGGCGGCGGTTCAGGCGGAAAAGCGAAGCGATAACGGTCCTTGAAGCTCGCGACATCCTCGACGGCTTCCTGGCCCGTGTCGCTGATTTCGAGCAGACTGGTTTCGAGGAGCGATATGCCGTCGGAGAGAAATTCGGTCAGCGGGCCGTGCAAGTCTTCGCCGAGCGAAGCGTTGAGCGCGTACTGAAAGATGTGCGCAAGCTTTGCGGCCACTTCAGAGAATCGAGGAAAACCGTAGCTGGCCGAGGTGCCGCTGAGCGTATGCGCGGAAATATAGAGGCGCTCGAGATCTTCCCGGCGTGGAGAAAGCTCTTGAAGCACGCTCACATATTCCCGCAGGTATTGCAGGTGCTCCGAGGCCTCCTGGAGGAACATCTCCACGGCTTCGCGGTCCGGCGTGCTCACGCGCGTCCCTCCGCAACCAGTTCGGCTTTTTGCTTTTCCTGCTCGGTCGGCTTGCGGTACATGATGCAATCGCCCAGCACGATGGCCTGAAATTTCACCGGCATTTTCGAAATGGATTCGGAATGGCCCAGGAACAGGTAGCCGCCGGGTTCCAGGGCGTCAAAAAAACGCTGGACGAGGGCGCGGCGCCGCTCTTCGGTGAAATAAATCAGAACGTTCATGCAGAAGATCAGGTCCATGCGGCCAACGTAGACGGGCGCGGCAAGGTTCATGGGCGCGAATGAGATCATTTTGCGCAGCCGAGGCTTCACGTGATATTTGCCATCGGTACCGGTGAAGTGGGCCGCAAGCTGTTTCGCGCTTACGCTGGCGAGGCTACGTCCGGAGTACGTGCCGGTCTCGGCGTGCTTCAGGGCATGACGGCCCACATCGGTGGCGAGGATTTCCACGTTCCAGGCATCGGCAAACGAAAGGGAATCGGCGATGGTGATGGCGATGGAATAGGGTTCTTCGCCAGTGGAACAGCCGGCGCTCCACACGCGTATGGTGCGCGGATTCTTCCAGAATTTGGAAACGTGGAGTTCCGGAAGGACGCGCTTTTCAAACGCCTCGAAGACGGCCGGGTAACGGAAGAAAGAAGTCTCCTGAGTGAGCAAGCCCTCGAGCAGGGATTCGTATTCGACGTTGGTTTTGCGAATGGCACGAAGCAGATCATTGCCACGCGCATAACCGCGCGCGTGCATGTGTTCGCGCACTCGCGTGGAGAAGAATCTCTCGCGCGACGCATCGAAATGAATGCCTGTCCGCTCCTCGATAAGCATGCGGATCTCGCTCAATTCGTGTTCCGTCAAACCGTGTCCCGCCCCGTGGCGTTCACTCATGATTTATCCACTCAGCCCCCGCACTGCACGCGGGAAGCAGCTTCCTCACTAGCGAACGGCTCCCACGGGAACCGGCCGGTCTGTTTCTTCGGCCAGTGCGCCGGCCTTGGAATTCGCGCGGAATTGCGCCAGGGCTTCGTTGAGCTGGTCTGACAATTTCACCAGTTGGCTCACGGTGGCCACGGTGCCGCGCGTACCTTGCGAAGTCTGCCGGGTAATGCCGGAAATAATCTGCATGGCGTGGGCAACACCTTCCGTGCCGCGCACCTGCTGTTTGGAAGCGAGGGAAATTTCCTGGACGAGTTCGGCGGATTGGCGAACGACGCTGGAGATCGCATCGAGCGCGCGGCCGGCCTGATCGGCAAGCTGTGCGCCGCCTTCCACTTCCTTGGTGCCGTCTTCCATGACGACGACGGCTTCGTTCGTCTCGGCTTGGATGGCTTTAATGAGCGCGGCGATGTCTTTTGTGGCGCTGCGGGAGTGTTCGGCGAGCTTGCGGACTTCGTCGGCGACGACGGCGAAACCGCGGCCAGCTTCACCAGCGCGGGCGGCTTCGATGGCGGCGTTCAAGGCCAGCAAGTTGGTCTGTTCGGTGATGTCGTTAATCACGTTGATAATTTCGGAAATTTCCAGGGAGCGATCGCCGAGCGATTTGATTTTCTTGGCGGTGGCCTGCACGGAAGCGCGGATGCGCTGCATGCCTTCGAGGGTGTCGCGGACGGCGCGGTTGCCCTGTTCGGCGGCATCCAGCGCGCGGCGCGCGGCTTCGGCGCTGGCTTCGGCGTTATTGGACACCTGTTTCATGGAGACGGTGAGCTCTTCCACGGCACTGGAGGTGTTGGTGATTTCCTGGTCCTGCTGGGTGGCGCCGGCCTGCATTTCGTCGGCGGCGAGAAGAATGTTGTTGGAGCAGACGGCGACTTCCATGGCGGCCTTGCGGACGCGCTCGAGTACCTTGGTGAAATTGTCGAGCATGTAGTTGATGGAGTCGGAGACGTTGCCGAGCGCGTCGTTGGTGACCTTGCCGCGCAGGGTCAAATCGCCGCGAGCAACCTGGTTGATGACGGCGAGCAGGTCGGTGATGCTGCGCTGCAGTGCGTCCGTGGCTTCCTGGTTGCTGGAGGCCTTGGAGACCTTGGCCACCGCGCGGTTGAGATTTTCCGCGATGAAGCCGAATTCGTCGCTGGTGTGGACCTCGGCGCGAGCCTTGCCGTCTCCTGCAGCCAGGCGTTCGGAAAACGACGCGAGTTCATTGAGCGGCGTCAGGATCGCGGTGAGGCGCCAAATCAGGATGACCGTGATTGCGAGGGCGAGGCCTCCCGCGATCATGACCCCCACCGTGTCCGTTGAGCCGCTGCCCGCCTGTTTCCCGGCGCTGAACGCCAGCCAGATCGCCACGGCATAGGCGACGGCGTTTGCCAGAATCAGCATCCAAATTGTGCTACTTAGTCGCGATTTCATTCCTGCCTCCAAAAGTCTTTCCAAAAAATCGTTAAATCCCGGGCCCCGGATAAACTTCCAGCAACCGCCGCAAATCGATCACCAGCGCTAGGCGGTCGTCATGCCGCAACATGCCCACGCAATGGGGCACATTTTCGGGCGCTTGCGAAAGCAGATCGTCGGCATCTTTCACGGAAAATGTTCCGACAACTTCGTCGGCGGCAATGCCCAGGCGAAGATCATCGTGATGCGCATCGCCGCGCAAGGAAGCCACCACCACGTGCTTCGGAAGCAAGCCGGTGCGGCGCCCTTCCGTGAGGGCGATGTCAATCAGCGGCACGATCGCGCCGCGCAGATTGAAAATGCCAAGAACGTAAGCCGGGGCGAGGGGCAACTTGGTGACCAGCGGCCACTCCAGCACCTCTTCCACATCCAGCACAGGCAAGCAGAAACGTTCGCGGCCGCTGCGGAATACGCAGTATTGCGATTCCGGCGTGCGGAGCGCGCTCGCTTCCATCGCTTCGAGAAGCTCACCCAATTCCGCATCGGGTGGAATCGGCGCAAGTTGGAATTCTTCGTTCATGCGTTGCTGTGCCTCAAATCTCCTAGGCGAACCGGCGAACGGCTCGCAAAAGTTCTTCGCGGGTGAATGGCTTGGTTACGTAGCCGTCCGCCCCCTGCTGCTGGCCCCAATAGCGATCGCTGGCCGTATCTTTGGAAGTCACCAGGATCACGGGAATGGAATTAAACTCCGCGTGGCCCTTCAACTCCCGGCAAACTTGAAAACCGTTGCGCTCCGGCATGACCACGTCGAGCAAAATCACGCTGGGGCGCTCCATAGCAATGGCTTCTTCGATGCGCTTGGGGTCGTTCAAACCCACGGGCCAATAGCCCTCGGGTTCGAGCAGCCCCTGGATCAGCTTCACCTGGGCCGGCGAGTCATCAACGATCAGTACTTTTTTCTGCACAGGCATTCGCTCCGCAGAGTTCTCCAAAGCAGAAAATTGCACGTGGGCGGCCACCTTGCGGGGCAAGTTGGCGGGGATTCTCAAATTTTCTATGAGGAAGAAAATACGGGGCTTAGCGTTTCCGCAGAGAGCGTCAGCGGCGTGGGAAGGAGGTGGAATTCACTTCTTCCGTCTCAACTTGCGAAGGCGTCTCACCCTCTCGCAATTCGCTGGCGAGCGATGAGAATCGCTGCACGATTTCGTTGATGCGCAAGGCCATGGTGTGGATGGTCTTGATTTGCGCAAGCGATTGCGCGGAAAGGCCGCCGGGCTCCAGCAGAAGAAGTTCGGCATTTCCGAGAAGCGAAGTGAGCGCATTGTTGACGTTGTGCTTCATGTCGAACATGTAGCGGCCAAGCGTGGCCTGGTTGGCGTACTGGGCGGCGTGGCGTTCCGCTTGCCGCGCAAGCTTCAGGGCTTCGGTGCGGCGCAGGGATTCTCCGGCGAGCAGGAGAACCATCTGGGTCCAGTCTTCGCGCAAGGGCACATGAAGGAGTTTCGGATATTTGTTGCGCAGCAGGCCTAATTCTCTTTGTTCGGAGGGCGCGCAGAGAATCAGGGCGGTGTTCGGCTCCATGGAACGCAGGACATCGCTGAGCTTTCCGTCTTTCAGTGGGCCGATGACGATCAAATCCGGTGAAGTGGTGTCCGCGTCTTTCCAAAACTCACTGGTGACCACGCAAATTCCGGGAAGCTGGCGCTCCACCTGCCAGCAAGCGGTAAGCAGCCGGGCAAATTCGGCGTCGTCCGTGAGAATCAACACATTTGTATTTCGCAAAGGCCCCATGCTCCCTGACTCGTTTTCCCGCCTGCCAGCGCCGTGGCAGGGAACTACAATTTTTCGGCTTCGTCCAGCGCCGAAAGCAAACGCTTGGTGCTGATGCCAAGATTTACAGCCGCTTCGGTGTCTTTCGCCTGCTTGGCCACTTCCACGCGTTCCTGCAGGCGAGAGACTTCCACGCGGGCGATGGTCAGCGCGCGATCCAGTCCCGTGGCGTTTCCGGTTTCCTTGGCATGTTCGAGTCCCGAAGTCACCAGCGCGCGAGCCACAACGGCGCGGCGCAAGTCTTCTGCCGAAGGTCCATCTTCGCTGACGAAGGCGGCGACTTCCCAGGAGGACATCAGCAGCCTTGCCCCACCGACTTTCACGGTGGTCATCGAGCGGCCACGCGACGGGGGAGCGGAGATGAGTTGCTCCCAGATCTGTTCCATGCAATTTTCGAAATCGAGTGCGAGCTCCGAAGCGTCCGCAGTCCCTCCCGTGGAAGGCGCAGCGGTTTCTTTTAACTTCGCGGGAGTTGTGGCTGGAGAATCAGAAGCAGGAATGCTCTTGACGGGTTTCTCCTGCTGGATCGGGGCAGCCGCCGGAGCGATCGAGGATTTGCCAAGGACTTTTTCCATGGCGCGCTCGATATCGGCGCGGAGTCCCAACAGTTTGTCGAAAGCCTGATTTACCGTGCGTTCCGTGTATTCTTTCTGGAAGGGCTGTTTCCACTCGTCGGCGAGCTGCTGGAGTTTTTCGATGGGTTCGCCTTTTCCAAGGCCGACCGCCTGGCAGTCCACGGATTTCGCGCCGGAATTCTGTAACTGGGTGAGGCCGGAGCGGATGAAGATCAGGTCCGCGTGCATTAATTCGATCAGCGTGCGGCGCAGCAGGAAATTGAAGCGAATGAACGCGAGCATGGCCGATGGATCGTAAAACATGCCTCCGGCGCCTTCCTTGACGCGGCGGCCCTGCTCGATGAAATTGGTTTTCAGCAGGTCCTTCACGCTTTTAAATCCGCGGAGCGAGACGATCATCTTTTCCAGCGGCTCGCACCAGGGCAGCGGAGTGGAATCCACATCTCCGAAGACGGGGCGAAGCACGTTGGCGACATCACCGAGCTCGATCTGCTTGTGATAGATCTTCGGGGGAGCGGTCAAGGCGAAGTATTGGACGAGCAGGAAGTCGGCTTTGTCGCGGTCAATGGTGGTTTTCGCCGTTTTGCGCAGGTGGCGCATGATCAGCGCGCGCAGGCCGCTTTCGCTTGCGTTCAAGGTGGTCATTTGCAACAGGTGGCGCAACTGGTGAACCATCACCTGCTGGTCCATGGTGTCCAGCCAGGTTTGAATCTGGGCGAAAAGCTCGGGATCCAATTTTTCGGGCAGGATCCGCTTGTTCTGCGGAATGGGGATTTCCAACTGGAGCTGTTTGGCCAGCGCGACGTAAATCGGAAAGACGGAGCGAAGCTCGTCCCATTGGAGTTGTTTTGCGTTATCCGCCTTGGGCGGAGCGGGCAGATTCAAGGTTGTCATTGATTTATTCACGGTTGCCTCATCCATTCACAGGGGCCGTCCTGAAATCGAACTGCGACCGCCTTGCGCCCGTCATGGTATTGCAGCGCAATCACGGTGGCCTCCGCGGAACGTCTTCCTCCCTCCCGCGAGATGCGCACGCGATCGTCAAATTCCAGGGGCAGCGTGCTTACAAAAATCGCGTACTCTTCCGAGGCGAAGTCCACCGCCACGGTTTCTTCCAATCTGGCCGGCGAAGCGATGGGCCGCAGCGGCGCCACCTGCACGGAAATGTTTGCCGGCGGAAGCTTTGGAAAAAAGCGAGCCAGCTGCTCCGCACAGCTCAGTTCGTCCGTGATCAGCGCCATTAGTAAGATCTGCCCCGTCGCCTTGCGAGTTTTGCGCCCTTTTTGCCGCCAGCGGAGCGAGAGAAAACACCCCAGAGGCGGAGAAGGACACAATGTCCCAAGCAGGGAATTGCACGCCGAGCGCCAAAGGAGTTTGCGCCTTTCGGTTTTGCAACACGAAGAAAAGAGGAGGCTTAAAAATTTCCAGGTTTACGGTCGAGAGAGAGATGTCTCACGCTGAAACGCGCGCGTCTCATGTTTCGTTTTCTGAGCAGCCGGCCGGTTGAGACGTTTCAGGAAGAAAGATCGCCGGCGGCGGCTTCCATGGCCTCCGGCTTTTCGTCGTTGCGCAGACCGATGTTGTAGCGTTTGAGTTTGCGATAGAGCGTCGCGCGGCTGATGCCAAGCATTTTTCCGGCTAGGGCTTTGTCGCCATGGGCTTGTTCGAAGACGCGCAGAATGGTCATGCGCTCCATTTCGGCCAGCGCGGTGGTGGAGATGGAGGCCGCGTCGGGGCTCTCAGCGAAATCGCTGCCCGCGGATTGTTCGGTGCGAATGGCCGGCGGCAAATCCTTCACGTCCATAACTTCATGGTCGCCGAGTGTTACGGCGCGGGCAATGCAATTTTCGAGTTCGCGGACATTACCCGGCCATTCGTATTGCAGCAGGCTCTTCATGGCCGGCGCGGTGACTTGCAAATGACCGCTGGGGGCATAGCGATTCAGAAAGTGGTGCACCAGGGTCGGAATGTCGGAACGGCGTTCGCGCAGGGGAGGAATGTGCACGGTGACGACGTTCAGACGGAAGTAAAGGTCTTTGCGGAAGGTGCCCGTGCGGTAGGAGGATTCCAGGTCGCGGTTGGTGGCTGCAATCACGCGTACATCCACATTGATGCGATCGTTGCTGCCGACGGGGCGAACCTCTTTTTCCTGCAGGACGCGGAGGAGCTTGGCCTGCATTTCCAAGGGCAGCTCGCCGATTTCGTCGAGGAATATGGTTCCACCGTTGGCGGCCTGGAACAGGCCGGCTTTGGTCTTGGTGGCGCCGGTGAAAGCGCCCTTCTCGTAACCAAACATTTCGCTTTCCATCAGAGTGGGCACCAGCGCGCCGCAATCCACGGCAACGAAGGGCATTTTCGCAAGGGAGCCACGGAAATGGATTGCGCGGGCGACCAGTTCTTTTCCCGTGCCGCTTTCTCCGGTGATCAGAACGGGTGTGCGCGTGTCCTTGAGGCGAGAGATCATCCGCAGAACATCCTGCATACCGGCGGAACTGCCGATGATGCCATCCAGATTTTCTTCCGTGTTGACGCGCTCGCGAAGAAAAGCGTTCTCGTTGACCAGGCGGACTTTGTCGGCCATGCGTTGGAGCAAGAGGCGAAGTTTTTCGACACGGAAAGGTTTTTCGATGTAGTCGTAGGCGCCCAATTTCATAGCATCCACGGCGGATTCGATGGAGCCATGGCCGGTCATGATGGCCACTTCCGTGCGCGGCAGGGCGCTTTTGATCTGCTTGAGGAACTCGACACCGGTGAGGTTGGGGAGTTTCAGGTCGGTGAGAACGAGGTCCGGAGGATCGGTTTCGAGGCGGGTGACGCCGGCTTCGGCGCTCTCCGCTTCCTGACAGAGGAAGCCCAGTGAAGTGCCGATGGTCATGCACAGCCGCCGGATGCTCTGTTCGTCGTCAACTACCAGCAATTTAATTTTGAAATCGTCGCTCATGGTTTTCCGAAAGTTTTCTCCACGGTAGTAATCAATTTCTGAACGCGAAAGGGTTTTTCCAGGCAAGGGGTAGGACTGGAGGCGAGTAGAGACTGAGTTTCGCTGTTAGCCGTGTCGCCGCTGATTAAAATGATGCGATTGGCCAGTTCGGGGCGGTTCTTGCGAATCCAGTCGTGAACATCCGCGCCATTGAGGTTGCCGGGCATGCGAATATCCGAAATCACGCCGGCAAACGCGGCGGATTGAAGTTTTGCGATTCCGAGTTCGCCGGAAGACGCTTCGACTACGTTGTAGCCGCGGCGCTGTAAGGCTGCTTTGACAAAGGCGCACACGGAGGGCTCATCCTCAATCACCAGGATGGAAGCAGCGGTTCGGGGAGCGGCGGTGGCATTCATCGTCCAGCCTCTTTCGCCGCCGCGGTCAGAGAAGTCTCGGTGGCCGCCGGGAGGCGCACGACAAAGGTGCTGCCAACTTCGGCGTCATTATTCCAGCAAAGAATTTCGCCGCCATGGGCGCGGACAATGCCGTAGCAAATGCTGAGGCCAAGGCCCGTGCCTTTGCCGGCCTGCTTGGTGGTAAAGAAGGGATCGAAGATTCGTTCAGGGTCGGTCACGCCCGTGCCGTTATCAATGAATGCCACTTCAATGTCGTCTTCCGCACGACGCGTGCGAATGCGGATGCGGCCGTGATTGCCGGATTCCTGGATGGCGTCATAGGCGTTATTGAGGATGTTCAGGAAAACTTGCTGCAATTGCTGCGCGTCGCCCAGTGTGGGGCCAAGATTTTCATCGAACTCCTCGGAGACCTGTACACCGTGACTGGAAAAATCGTAGCTGCGCAGCTTGATGGTCTGGCGGAGGACTGCGTTCACGTTCACCGGCTCTTTTTGCGCTGGGCGCTGGCGGGCAAAGCTGAGCAAGTCCTGGACAATCTCCTTGGTCCGTTGCGTTTCCTGGAGAATGATCTGGAGATCTTCGCGCGCGGAGACCGGCACGTCGGGATTTTCCAGCAACAGATCCGTGAAGCCGAGGATTGCAGCGAGGGGATTGTTTACTTCGTGAGCGACGCCAGAAACGAGCCTGCCGATGGTGGCCATTTTCTCCGCGTGCGATAGCTTGGCCTGGAGGAGCGCGGCGTCGGTGATATCGGTCATAACCACGACGACGCTGTTGACCTGATTGGCTTCGTCGCGCATGGGGCTTAGGCTGATGGAAAAGTGGCCCAAAGAGCCATCGGCGCGGCGGGCGCGCAGTTCGAGGTTGTCCACCTGGTGACCGTTAGCGGTGGTCTGCAAAGCGGCTTCGAAATCGGTGCGGTGAGAGCTCTCCACCCAATCCACCAGGCGGTGGCCGATCAATTCGTCCTTGCGGTAGCCCGCTTCATAGCATCGGCGGTTGGCATAACTGATCAGGCCGGCGGTATCGAGCACCAGGATCATGCTCTGGGTGGTATTCAGAATTTTCTGGTTGAAGTCGCGTTCACGCTGCAACTGCGACTGAAACATTTTTTGCTCAGTGACGTCGAGCATCAGGCCGCGAATCTGCATCACCTGGCCGGCGGCGTCGCGAACAGCGCTGATATTCTGCATGGTGTGGAGCAGGCCGCCATCTTTTTTCCGCAGGGTTTCCTCGTAATTGCGCAGCGCGCCGCGCTTGGCGATGGCATTGGCAAGGCGTTCCTTGGCGGCGGGCGTGGGATAAAGATGCGCACTGACATCGGCGCGCAGGAGTTCTTCGGCGGAATCGTAGCCGAGCATGCGCACCAGCGCGTCATTCACATCGAGGAATTGGCCCTCGGGAGTAGCGAAAAAGAGGCCTTCCTGAATGTTATCGAATAACTCGCGGTACCGGCGTTCCGCTTCGCGGCGATCCGTGATGTCTTTCAGAACGTGAATGGTGCGCGCTTCTTCTTCGGTGGCGCCGCGCGTGCGGGATGTGGAGACCAAAAAGGTGCGGCCGGCGCTGGTGGCGATATATTCTTCGCGGGCTTCGCGCGTGTCGCGGCAAAAGGGGCAGGGAAGCGCGCTGCCGGTTTCCGCGATGTGGCGCAAGCTATTGATGGGTTCGCCCACCAGAGCGGCCGGGGGAATTCCAATCTGCGTGGCCAGGGAACGGTTGGTGCGCACAATCTTCCAGGCCTGATCGTGGACAGCAATGTAGTCGCTGATGGCGTCGATATCTTCCACCCACTGCTTTTTCGAACGTTCGAGTTGCGAGAAGCGCCGAACCTTTTCCATCGAGAGGGCCGCGTGACTCGCCAGAGCGGAGAGCAATTTTTCTTCAGCGGGAGAGAAAGCCGCTTTCTTGCGGATCAGGCACAGGGTGCCCATCAATTCGCCGTCGCTTGCGTAAATCGGATAGAACGCCGCGTGGCGGCCTCCGCGCTGCAGGGAAATGATTTCAAGGCCGGGGCGCTTCTGCCCCAGGCTTTCCATCAGCCAATCGCGGTCTTTGCCGGTAACCGGTGAATCGGAGTCTCGCGAATAGACTTCCAGGCGCGAACCGATGATTTCCGCGACGGCGGCCCAATCTGCCTGCAACATTTCGGAGGCGCGGCCCGCGAACTTACGCAGAAATTCCGGGAGTACGCGGGAGTTCGCGGCTTCCACGGAAAGTTCCATGAGTTCCTGGGAGTAGTCGTGGTTGGAGCGTGCGGAAATTTTCCGGCCAGAGGCGGCGGAGGGACGCCGCGCAGAAATACGCTTTCGTTCACGCATAGGGGCTAAGGGGCTTTGCGCGTCTCAAATTAAGAAGCCACGCACTTCCACGCTACCGAGCCATCTCATTCTGAGTCAATGGGACTTCCCCTGGGTGACGCGGATGGGTTACCCGGCGTGCGCGGGAAATTCTAGCCTACGTCTCAGCGTGAGACCTATCGCAGGATTCGCGGTGTCGGATGAGACATTTTGTCGCGCGCCTGAAGCGAACAATATTTCGTGCGCAGCTTCTATCAATTTGAATTGGCGGAAGTTAGTGGGCAAATTTTGCGGCCCGCGAATAAAAATTGGGGGCGCGTCATCTTGGCCCTGGACTTGCCTTCTCTCGTGTGGGGTATTTCCCACTCGAGGAGGGTGTGGTCTCAATGGAATTCAATTGGAGCAAGAAACTGCTCGCCGTCGCCGCCACGACGGTGATTGTCGGAACGCTTTCGTTCGCCCAGCAAACAACGATCGAAGAAGGCAAGCGCAAGGTGAAGGTAAAAAGCACACCCGCGGTTCCGGAACTGGCCCGGCGCATGAACATTACCGGCAAGGTGAAGATCGAAGTGGTGATCGCGCCGGACGGCCACGTGAAAACTTCAAGAGCCGTCGGAGGACACCCGGTGCTGATCCAGACGTGCCTGGATTCGGTGAAGGATTGGAAATTCGAGCCGGCGCCGGAAGAGACGACCCAGATGGTCGAATTTGACTTCAGGCAGTAAATAAATTCGGGGAGATCGGCCGGGGAAAAGCCACCGGCAAAGCTTTGATTTGGGGTGGGGAGGAAGTGACGCAATGACGATCGGAAGACAACTTTACAAAAGTTTCGGCCTGGTGGTGTTGACGCTCGGAATTTTGCTGATCGTCGACATTGGCGCGATCTACAAAGCGCATGCCGCAGGTGAGGACGCGAAAAACACCCTGGACAGCGTGCAGACGATTGAGGCGGTGCGTTCGCAGATCATGCAGAACCGCTTGAACCTGAATAACTTTCTTTTGAGCGGCGACCCCCGGGATGAAGACAAGGTGAACAAGGGCTTCAACGATCTGGCGGACGCCGTGAAGTCCGGAGAGTCGCAGTCCGCGAATGAACACCTGCATACCGCTTTGATCCAGGTGGAAAGCACGGAGGCCAGTTGGGCGGACAACTTCGCGAAACCGCTTTTGGCCAAACGGCACCAGGTGGATTCCGGCGACGCGACGGTCTCGGATTTGCAGATCTTCTATTTGCAGAAGGATCCGGCTTCGTGGCTCGCAAAATCCTCGGCGGTGCTGGACCAGTCCAGCACGGAGATTAACAAGGCGCGATTGCAGTCAGAGAAGGCGGCGTCCCTTGCCAGCAATGCCAGCTTCCTGATCGTGGTGATCGGAACTGTGTTGGCGATTGGTTTCGGATTGTACCAGGCTGTTCGCACGGCGCGATCCATCACGGAACCTCTGCAGCACTTGATTACGGTGGCGCAGGAGATCGGGAACTCCGGTGATCTGGACCAGAACATTGATATTCACCGAAACGACGAGATCGGGGCATTGGCCACCACCTTTAACAATATGGTGGCTTACCTGAAGGAAATGGCTGGCGTCTCCATGGCGGTTGCCGAAGGCGACCTGACCGTGGAAGTGACGCCGAGATCCAAGCGGGACACGTTGGGCAACGCGTTCATGCGCATGTCCCACGGCTTGCAGGAAATTGTGCGCTCCACGCGCGACAGCGCTTCGCAGGTTTCCGCCGGGTCCAACCAGGTTGCTGGCGCGGCCGACGAATCGGCGAAGGTGAGCGTGCAGGCATCTTCGGCGATTGAAGAAGTCACCAGCACGATGCATGAAATGAGCATCAACGTCCAGAACGTGGTGAAGAACACGCAAGTGCAGGCCTCGAGCGTGGCGGAGACTTCGGCTTCGATCGACCAGATGGTCACTTCGATTCAGCGCGTGGCGGATACCGCGAAGGTTTTGCTGGATATTGCCAACCGTTCACGCGAGGAAGTGCAAACCGGTATTCAGACCATGGAGAAGACCACCGACGGCCTGAACCGCACGAACCGCGCGATTCAGTCCTCAGCGGAAATCATCAATGTTCTCGGCCACCGCGCGGACGACATCGGCAAGATCATCGAGGTGATTGATGACCTGGCCGAACAGACCAACCTGCTGGCGTTAAACGCAGCCATCGAAGCGGCGCGCGCCGGCGAGCACGGGCTGGGTTTTGCGGTGGTTGCGGACGAAGTCCGGAAGCTAGCGGAAAAGTCCACGCAGTCCACGAAGGAAATTGCCGACCTGATTCAGAGCATTCAGCGCGAAGCGCGCCAAGCCGTGGAAAACATGGAGCACAGCACGCGGATCGTGGAAGAGGGCTTGAACCTCGGCAACGATCTGGGCACCGCTCTTCACAAGATTTCGGACGTGGTGACGGAAGTTTACAAGTTCTCGCAGGAAATCGGCGCGGCGACGAACGAGCAGTCTGTAGGCTCCGCGCAGATTGCCAAGGCGACCAACCGGCTGACCGAAATTACCCAGGAAATCAATTCCGCGGTTGAGGAACAGGCATCGGGCGCGCAAGCGGTTGTGCGCGCGATGGACAAGATGCGCGAACTGGTGCAGCAGTCGGCGTCCAGTTCAACGGAGCTTTCCGCGGCTGCCGAGCAGATGTTGAAACTTTCGCGCAACCTGCTGGACACCATGGACCGCTTCGTGATCGATCGCGCCAACCAGGGGCGCCATCGCCGCGATACTCCTTCTTCGCGACGTCACGGTCACCCAGTGTCGTCGGAATCCGGCGAGCTGGAATATGCCGAACTGACGCGTTCCTGAGGCGGAGAGACCTGCATGGAGAAAGAACTCCAAATCGTCGGCTTTCGCATCGGCAGTGAGACGTATGGCGTGCGCATTGGATCGGTGCGCGAAATCGTCCGGGTGCCGGAAATTACATCGGTGCCCAGCGCTCCGGATCTGGTGGAAGGCGTGATCAATCTTCGCGGGAAGATTATTCCCGTGATGGACCTGCGGAAGCGTTTCGGAAGCACAACCGTGCAGCCCGACAAAAAGAATCGCATTCTGGTGGTGGAGCTGGAAAACAAGCTGGTGGGCTTGATCGTCAGCTCCGCTTCGGAGGTGCTGAAAATTCCTCCCTCTGAGATCGAAGCCCCGGGTTCCGTCTTCGCCGAAGGGGAATCCAACTATGTCACCGGAGTGGGAAAACTGAAGGGGCGCCTCATCATCCTTCTGGATATCGCCCGGCTGCTGCGCAAATCGGAATTTCGGAAGCTCGAGGAGGCCGCGGAACCCGTCGCGCTTGCAAGGTAGCGCCAGGCTGTGCTGCCTCGCCACGGAATTCCGCACTACGCCATATGGGTACGATCACCGCGCAGATTCAGCTTACGGAAGCCGAACTCAAGCTGCTGCAGACGCTGGTTTATCAGGAATGCGGCATGTTTTTTGATGAGCGCCGCTCTCATTTCCTGAAAGACCGCCTGCAACGCCGTTTGAAGGCATGCCAGATGGATTCGTTTTACGGCTATTACCGCCTGTTGACCAGCCGCGAAGGGCGGGCCGAGCTTGCACTGCTGCTGGAAAATCTGACCGTCAACGAAACCAGCTTTTTCCGCAATCGCCCGCAGCTGGATCTGCTGCAAAAATCCGTGCTGGAAGAGATTCTGAAGCATAAGCAGGAGCGTCGCGACTGGAATATCCGAGTTTGGAGCGCGGGATCCTCGACGGGTCAAGAAGCGTATTCCGTGGCCATGCTGATTTGCGACGCGCTGGCTTACTACTATTTGCGGAATCCGCTGCCGTTTGAGATGCCGTCGCCAAAGCCGCTGATTCCGCCACCCTGGAAGCTCGAAATTGTGGCGTCGGATATCAGCTACGCCAGCCTGCGCACTGCGCAAGAAGGTCTCTACAACGAGTTGCAGATGGAGCCGGTGGACTACACGACGCGGCTGCGCTACTTCGAGAAATCGGGAGACAAGTACGCGATTAAGCCGCAGCTGAAGGAAATCGTCCAGTTCGACTTCCACAATCTGAAGACTGAATTTCTTCCCCGCCGCAACGACATTATTCTTTGCCGCAACGTGATGATTTATTTCGACGAAGCGGAGCAGAAGCGGCTGATCGAAAAGTTCTGGCATTGCCTGAATCCCGGTGGATTTCTGTTTGTGGGCCACGCCGAGAGCCTTTTCGGCCTTACGCAGAAATTCCGGATGGTTCACGAAAACAACGGCACCGCTTACAAGCGCATCGAGGTGGGTTCTTGAGCTTTCTTCCCGATGACCGGGGCGCGGAGCTGCGGGCACTCTTTTTTGAGAGCGCCGGGGAGCAGTTGCAGACCATCAACGATGCCGGTCTGCAGATCGAGAAACGTCCCGCGGACGAGGAACTGATTCGTATCGTGCGACGGGCGGTGCACACGTTGAAAGGGGATTCCGCTGCTTGCGGATTCTCAAAGCTCAGTGAAATCGCGCACGAATTGGAAGACGTGCTTACGCCGCAGATCGCGCTGGCGCAGGGGGCAAAGCTCGCGGAAGTGGTGTTTTCGGCGGTAGATACGTTCGAAAGCATGCTCAGCGCGTACCAGAAGCAACAAGAGCCGCCACCGCCGGTGACTTTGCGTTCGCTGATTCAGGATTTGCTGAGCGATTCGCCAGACGCGCAACATTCGCCAAAGACCGCACACAAATCCGTTCCAGCGCGGTTTGACTGGAGCGAATACGAACAGTTGATGATTTCCGAGGCGCAGCTTCGCGGCGACCGCGTTTACAACATTGCGCTGCGCGTAGACCCCAACAGCGCCATGCGGGCCGCCGCATTTCAATTGATTCGCAATGTGCTTCACGCCTGCGGAACGGTGATTGCGCTGCGTCCAGAGGACAATCTTGCCGCCGCCGCGGTTGAGGTGGTGGAAGCCTCGATTTCCAGCAAGCACCCTCTTGAACATATTGCGCACCGGTGCCGGATACCTGCCGTGGTCTCTGACGTTCGCATTGAAGAGGCGGATCAAACCGAATCCTCTGACCACGACATGCTGGGCGATCTGATCGAAGCGCAGGCCTCGAAAATCAACACGCGGGTAGTGGAATCGGCAGATCCCGGGTCCGGCAATCAGGGAGCTACTTCCTCCGCCGTAACCACGGTTGCGGAAAGCTCGCTGCGCGTGGACGCAACGCGGATTGATGCGGTGATGAACCTGGTGGGCGAATTGATTATTGGCAAGTCCATGCTGCACCGCACGCTTTCGGAGTTTGATGTGCATCACGCGAGGGATCCCGTTCGCGGGAAGCTGGCGGAGGCGCTGGCGTTTCAGTCTCGAGTACTGGATGAGCTGCACAAGTGCGTGTTGAAAATTCGCATGGTGCCGGTGGAGCAACTCTTCCGTAGATTTCCGCGGGTGGTGCGAGACATCGCCAAGCTTTGCGGCAAGGACGTGGCACTGGAAGTTTCCGGCGAGCACACGGATTTGGATAAGGGAATTCTGGATGCGTTGTCTGAGCCACTGACGCATGTGGTACGGAACGCGGTGGATCATGGCATTGAACCGGCCGACGAGCGAGTGAGCGCCGGGAAACCCGCGCGCGGAACAATTTCGTTGAAGGCGCATCACCAGGGCACGCAAGTGGTGATTGAAATCACCGACGATGGACGCGGCATTGATCTGGATTTGATCCGGAAGCACGCGGTTCGCAATGGCCTGTTGAAGGAAAATGCGGCCGCTCGTTTGACGGACTCGGACGTGATGAACCTGATTTTTGAACCCGGGTTCAGCACGGCCGCGGAGATTACGGAAGTTTCCGGGCGCGGCGTGGGGATGGACGTGGTGCGCACGGTGCTGGATCGCCTGAAGGGCACGGTTTCGCTGAGTTCGACTAAGAATAAAGGCACCTCCATTCAGTTGCGGGTGCCGCTGACTCTGGCAAGCATCCAGACTTTGCTGTTCCGCGTGGGTGGCCGGTTATTTGCGGTGCCACTTTCCGCGGTGGTGGAAATCACACGCATTCAGGACCAGGAAATTCACCAGGTTGACCAGAGGGAAGTGCTACGGCTGCGCGAACAGATTCTGACGCTAGTGCGGCTGAATCAGCTGAATCGCATCCATCCGGTAGAGACACCGCAATCCAAAAAGGGAAAGAATTTTGTGGTGGTGATCGGTCTGGCGGAAAAGCGGTTCGGGCTGGTGGTGGACAGCCTGGTGGGCGAGGAAGAACTGGTCATCAAGGCGCTGCCTGGCGAGATTGTTTCCAGCGATCTGGTCAGCGGAGCTTCGATTCTGGGAGACGGCACGGTGGTTCTGATCCTGAACGTTCCGGCGATACTCTCCCGGCTTGCGCGGTCTTTGCCATTGGGAGCGATCGCATGAAAGACCGCGTGAGAGTGCTGGTGGTGGACGATTCCGCGCTGATGCGGAAGCTGATCCCATTGATTCTGGAGCGCGATCCGGACATTGAAGTGGTGGGCACGGCCATGGACGGCGCGTTCGCCCTGCGCAAAATTGCCGAATTGCAGCCTGACGTGGTGACGCTGGATCTTGAAATGCCGCGGATGGACGGCCTGGAGACGCTGCGGACGATCATGCGCAGCGCGCCGCTTCCGGTGATTGTGTTCAGCACACATTCCAAGGAAGGCGCGTATTCCACGTTCAAGGCGTTGGCCCTGGGCGCGATCGATTTTGTGGCCAAGCCGAGAGATGCGGCGGCCGGGAATCTGGAACCGGTTGCGTCACAACTGGCCGACAAGATTAAGGTGGCGAAGCGGGCGGGCGGTCCCAAGGCGATTCCAAAGCCGGTGGTGGAGCCCACAGCGGCCAATTCCAAGAAGCGGGCACGCGCGGCGATCCCGCCGAATCGCGTAATCGCGATTGGTATTTCCACCGGGGGACCCAACGCGCTGCAATATTTGCTCTCGCAGATTCCGGCGGATTTTCCGGCGACTTTCGTGATCGTGCAGCATATGCCGGAAGGATTTACGGACATGTTTGCGCGGCGGCTGGACGAATGCTGCGCGCTTGAGGTGCACGAGGCCAAGTCTGGTGATTTATTGATTGCGGGCCGCGTCCTGATTTGCCCCGGGAATCGCCACATGATGGTACGGCGGATGCCGCGCGGAGAGATGGTGGTTTTGTCCGACACGCCGCCGATCAACGGCCACCGCCCATCGGCCGATGTCTTGTTTCATTCGGTGGCGCAGGAATTTGGGCTAACTTCGGTGGGCCTGATCATGACGGGGATGGGGGAAGACGGCGCGGAAGGTATTGGAGCGATAAAAGCGTCCGGCGGGATGACCATTGCGCAGAGCGAAGAGACTTGCGTGGTCAGCGGAATGCCGCGAGCGGCGATGTTCAAAGGATTTATTCAGAAGGTGCTGCCGCTGGACGCGATGGCAGGTTATTTGATTAGCAATTATGGTTCCGATCGCGGAAGTGCGGAAAAGAGCGACGGGCAGGATAAATCGGATAAGAACGACAAGAACGAGAAGGTTCCAGTTCCAACTCCGCGAGCCTGACGGGGCCCGGAGCAAAAGGAGATGTATATGGCACAGTTCGCACCGTTACTTCGCAAGGACCAACGCCCGGTCCGCTACCTTGTGGTGGACGACTCCGTCTTCGCCCGCAAGAACATCATGAAGATGATTGAGATGTTCGGCGGGGAAGTGGCCGGGGAGGCCGGAGACGGGCTGACCGCGATTGCCGAATTCAACCGCACCAAGCCAGACATCGTGCTGATGGATATCACCATGCCGCAGATGGAAGGGATTGAGGCGGTGGAGCGCATCGTCCGGCAGCACGCGGACGCGCGCATCGTGATGGTTTCCTCGGTGGGCTATCAGGAAAACATTCTGGCCGCGCTGCAGAAAGGCGCGAAGCATTTTGTGCAGAAGCCGGTGAAGCCTGAAGTGCTGTATGAAATTCTGCGTTACGTTCTGGGAGACGATCCAAATGCCGTGGGCGGGCCCGTTGCGCTTGCGGGGGAGCATCAAGCATGAGAATGGAACTGATTCAGCCGTTTATCAATGCGGCCGACGCGGTTTTCGCGGAAGCCTTGCAAGCGCCGACGCAGATCGCGGACCTCTCGATGGATGAGGATACCTATCGCCGCAAAGGCGTGGCCGCCTTGATCGCCATTAAGGGTGATATCGAGGGGCGCGTGATCTTGGACCTGGCTCCCGATGTGGCGATGCGTGTTGCGAGCCAACTTGCGGGCGCGGCCTTGCCCGAAAGCGAACAGGTGATTCGAGAGACGGTTTGCGAACTGGCGAACATGGTAATCGGCAACAGCGTGACCCTTCTGAATGACCAGGGATTCCGGTTCAAGGTGTTTCCGCCGGAAATTCACATGAGCGAGGAAGGGCTCTCGGGCAGCATCGATACGGAAGCGATGGTGCTTTGCGTGGAAACCCCGTGTGGCACGATCTATCTGAATATTGCGATGCACTATCTTCATCGGCGGCGCACGGAACGCACCACTGTTTCGGCGATGGATTAGTCCGCCGGAGCGCAACCAAACCGAGCAAGTAATTCGTGATCACAAGATCGGCTCATTCGCAAAGGGACATCCCGCTAGGCTCTCCACTTTTATGAAAAATGAGTTTTGGAAAACCCCTTGCAATCTGGTAAGATAATACAGCTAGCTGCCGTCTAGATGTATTTAAGGGGCTTGTTATGAAAGAAATAGGCGCTTTTGAGGCTAAAAATAAGCTCGCCTACCTCCTTGACTTAGCGGAGAAGGGCGAAGAAATCATTATCACGCGGCACGGAAAGCAGGTGGCGCGCCTGGGCCCCCTGCAGAAAACTTTTGATCGTCAGGCTGCCCGTCAGGCTGCCGAGGCCATTCAAAAGATGAGCAAGGGAATGAAGCTAGGTGGCATCGCCATTCGGGAATTGATTGAGGAAGGTCGCATGTGAGCTGTGTCATTGATGCTTCTGTAGCCATCAGTTGGTTCTTTGAGGATGAGCAGACACCGACGATCATGAACCTCTTGCAGGAAATTTCACGAGACGGCTGCGTAGTTCCATCACTTTGGCGCCTCGAAATCGCGAATGCTCTGCAGGTAGGAATAACACGAAAAAGGATCGACGCGGCTTATCGAGACGCCGCTATAAGCAGGCTGAGCGAGATGCCAGTCGAAATTGACCCGGAGACCGACGCGCGGGCCTGGACCGCGACGTTGCATCTCGCAGACCTTCATCGGATAACCATATACGATGCCTGTTATCTGGAGTTGGCCATCCGTCGCAGGTATCCACTCGCGACGCGCGATGTGGAACTGGCTGAGGCAGCAGGCAATGCCAACGTGATGCTCCTGCCGACGCTTTGAGGTCGCGCAAGTTTCTTTCGTCTTGTAGTAAACTCGCCTCGATCTAATTTAATCTCTGCCCGTGCAGTGTGGAGGAAGATTTTGCTCCGCTCATCGTTTTCGTTTTTTCTGCTTCTTTGTTCCTGCGTAAATTTGCAAGCCCAAACCGCGACTTCGCCCGATACTCCTGAGGTTGGTTCCATTGAGGAAATCGCCAAGGATACGACGGAGGCACAATTTCTCTCGCCTTGGGTGTCTTACCTGCCTGCTTCGGGAAAGGTCCCTTCGCCGCGGGCGTTTTTCGGGCGCGTGATGGGGGCGCCGGGGGAACTTGTGGATTCCGGCCAGGCCTATGCGTATTGCCGCGCGCTGGCGGCGGCCTCTCCGCGCGTGCGGTTGTTCACGATTGGAAAGTCGGAAGAAGGGCGCGACATCCTGCTGGTGGCGATCGCCGACGAAAAGGGAATTGCGAACCTTGAACAATTGAGAGCAGCGACCGCTGCGCTGGCCGATCCACGAAAGACGCCCAACGCCAGCGCCGCGGAGCAGCTTATTTCCACTTCGCGGCCGATTTACTATTTCAACGCGGGGCTGCATTCAGACGAAACCGGATCCACCGAATCCGTGATGGAACTTGCCTACCGGCTGGCGGTTTCCGAACAGCCGATGATCCGGCGGGTCCGCGAAAATCTTGTCGTACTGATCAATCCGGTTGCTAATCCGGACGGACGGGACAAGCAGGTGGAATGGTTCTATCGCTACCTGAAAGGCAAAACGGATCGCGCCAACCTGCCGCGTCAAGCGCCTCCCTATTGGGGGAAATACGTGTTCGTGGATATCAACCGGGACGCGCAGCAACTGACGCAGGAAAGCACCAAGGCCGTGGCGCACATGTTTTTTGAGTGGCATCCCACGGTGATTCACGATCTGCATGAAGGCATGCCGTATCTGATGACCTGGAACGGTACGGGTCCTTACAACCCGGACGTGGATCCGATCACGTTTGCGGAATTTCTGGCGTTGAGCTTCCACGAAGTGCAAACGATGACCGGGATGGGCATGCCGGGAGTTTCGACGTGGGATTTTGGAGAGGGCTTTGCCGAGTTGTTTTTGGATTCCGTGGCGATGAACCACAATTCCATCGGGCGAGGCTATGAAACGATGGGGAATGGGACGGCAGAAACGCTGCAATGGGCGCTTTCGCCGGAAGAAACTTCGCGCGAGTGGTATCGCGTGCTGCCGCCGCAGGGAGACAAAGTCACCTGGTCTGCGCGCGACAACGTGAATTACAACGAGACTGGCGCTCTTGCGGCACTGGATTATATGGCGGCGAATTCTCGCCAGTTTCTGCAGCACTTTTACGAGAAGGGGTTGCATTCGTATGAGAAAGGTGTGCACGAAGCGCCCTATGCGTTCCTGATTCCGGCGGATCAAGGGGATCCCGCGCGAGTGGATCAGATGGTTGCGCGGCTTATGAGCCAGCATATTGAGGTCAGCCGCGCCGAATCGCCGCTCACATTGAAGGAAGGAAACTTTCCCGCCGGAACGTACGTGGTGCGGCTGGATCAGCCTTATCGCAATTACGCGGTGGATCTGCTGGCGCCGCAAGTCTATCCAAAAGATGCAACCGAACCTTATGACGACGTTTCCTGGCAGCTTCCGGCCCACTATCACCTGAAGGCGCTGCCGACCGCGGATGCTGCTGTGCGCAACGCAGCGCTTACTGCGCTCGCAGAGCCGCCGAAACCTCTGGGTGAAGTGCCAGGCGGCGGACCCGTGTTTTTGCTCAAAGATTCGGGACAGGAATCGCTGCTCGCGGCGCGCTATCAGCTTGCGGCGTTCAACATTGAAATTGCTGAGAAGGAATTTGTTTCCAGTGGTGTGACGTATCCGGAAGGCTCATGGATTCTTCCTCCGCAAGTGGGGCTCGCGGAAGCGCTGCACCAAGTGTCGTCGAAGCTCGGCTTAAGCTTTGCCTCGACGGCAGCGCAACCGGAAGTGGCGAATCACACGGCGAAGGCGCCGCGCCTGGGGGTTTGGGTACCCTGGGCGGATACGGATTCGATCGGGTGGGTGCGCTATTCGCTCGACCAGCGAAATGTTCCCTACATTTACGTGCGCGATGAAGAGATTCGCGCCGGCAAACTCAACGAGAAGATTGATGTGCTGCTTTACGGCAACGTGGATCTGGAGCTTCCCGAGCAGATCGAAGGGCTGCCGAAGCGCTGGAGTCCGATGCCGTTTAAGAAGTCGGCGCAATCGCCCGCGCTGGGAACTCCGGCGGAGTCCGACGACATTACGGGCGGGATCGGCTACAAAGGGCTGGCACAAATTCAGGAGTTCATCGAGCGCGGCGGACTTTTCATCACGCTGGGAAGCGGCTCGATGCTCCCCTTGGAAGCGGGGCTGGTGCGCGGAGTGCGCCGCGATTCGGGGGGCGTGCCACGGAGCTCCCAAGGAGGCGGCAACGAAGCGGCGGCCGCGGCGCAACAATCGTTTACGCGCACGCCGGGTTCGCACCTGCGAGTCACATTCGACCGTCCGGAGCATCCGATCGCGTATGGATATTCCGCCCACACTTACGTTTTTCGGCAGAATTTCCCGCTGTACGCGACGCCGCGGCGCTGGCTGCGGATGGCCTATTGCACCACATGCCTGGACGGGCCGGTGGACACGAGCAGCGTGGTTCTGGAGTGGGGGGACACGGCGGGCGAGCCGATCCTGGTGAGCGGCCAGATTTGGGGGGCGGCGAACCTGACGGGACGGCCGGCGATTCTGGATTCGCCGGTGGGGAGCGGCCACGTGGTGACGTTTAATTTTAATCCGCTGCATCGCGACATGAATCGCGGAGATCAACGCATGCTGTGGAACGCGATTATCAACTGGCAGGCGATTCTTTCGGCGGGCGCAAAAAATTAAAAACAGAGTGCTGAGCCGGCGGCAAGAATTATTCTGGCAGCCGCAGATAGGCCGCGCCGTGGCGGAATAATCCTGCCGCAGCGATGGGCTGCGAAAAAACAATTCGTATGGGGACAAAAATCGCGCCCGCTCCCGGAGTGTAGGGAACGGCGACTTCCAGGCGCGTGCCTTCCGGATATTTATTGCGGCTGCGGAAGCTCATGCCGCCTTTTGACAAATCCTCGCAGACGGCCACTTCTTCCTGAAAGCCACGCTGCCGAATGCAGGCGAGGACGCGGGCCTTAACGCGTGTGCGATTCCGCCGGGGCACCACGCGCTCTTCCGCGGCCCCGCGCGATGGCGATGCATCCGGCAGGATGACGTCCGATTGCGCCTCAACCCAGATCGACGGCGCAGCGCAGTGGCGGCAAACGCGCGCGACGCAGCGCCGAATCTCAAACGACTTCAATTCCATTTCATTCAAATAGACCACTTCGCGGCGCTGGCAGAAGCTGCACTCCATCAACATGCGTGCCAGGGCTTCCTCGCCCTGCTGCGGTGACGGGAAATCGATCTCCCAGAAGTCGGAGCGCGGCTCCAGGATCGAAATGGCGTAGAGAAATCCTTCGAGTTCGCGATCGATTTCCGCAACGATCTTGGCGCGCACGGATTTGACGGCATCGCCCTCCATCGTGCGCTTGAGTGTCAGTTCCTGGCCGGCGAAAAGTCTCTCCGGCAGGCGAATCACGCCGCCATTGCGGCTGACCAGCAGCGATTCCGCGGTCTTTTTGATGGCAACGCCGTCGCTGCCATACCAGGAGGCTTCCACCTCCAGGCGCAGCGAAACGCGGTCGCTTTGACGGATACCTTCGGCGCGCATGGCTCGATTCTTTGGGAAATTTGCTGACAGTTGAGCGTAACACGCCGAAAAATGCGGGAATCGCGGGGAGACAGGGCGCATGTCGTACCCACTAATAACGTTGGGAGGCGCGGCGCGCGGCTGGGTTACCCTTTCGCAGCCAATTACCACACAGGCATTTTCAATGGGCGTACGTTCGGGCAGACTGGGCTGGTGGGGACCTTATTTGTCCCAAGGCTTCTTCTTCCGCTCCGACGATTCCCAGGGTGTGTCCATTGAGCAAGGTCATAGCTATGCCAGATCGCAGCGGAAATGGTTCCGGAGTGCACGGCGTCCGGGATCGCCGCTATGCCATACGGTTTCCGTTCGCCGCCGACGTCGAATTGATTGATCTCGAGAACGGGAAGCAGGTTGAAGGAGTGACGTCGGACATATCACTGGGCGGATGCTTTGTGTGCACCAGCAAAACGCTTGGGGTGAATGCGCGGGCGCGGATGAAGATTATTCGCAAGGGGCAGACGCTGGATGGGCTAGTGGTTGTGCGGATTGTGAAGCCGCGCGTCGGCATGGGCATCGAATTCTTTGACCTGGAGCCGCCCAATAACGAAATTCTTGCTGGCTGGATTGATGCGATGCGCCGCGCCCGCTGAACTTCCCGCTTATTGGTTGCTCTTTATTTCGATTCTTTTCAATTTTTACTGCGCGGTATCCAGCGGGTGTTTGCTTTTCTCGTAAAATTCATTTTGCAATTTCAGGCTTTCATCGTCGGCTTTCACCGCGCGGATGGCCTTTACCACGGCGTTGACCCAACTCTGGACGTCCGCTTCGCCCTGCTCTTTGGTGGCCGTGGAGCCGTCGCCGGAATAATGGTTCGGGAAGCGGGCATACCACCAGATACCGGTGTAGACATTCTCCGGGAGCTTCACGCGCTTCTGGTCGGCGCCGGATTCATCCTTGGCGCGGTCGATATGCACCAGATCCGGGCGCGTGACCATGGTGTTGGAGGTTTCAGTTTCGCCGGCATGCCAGTCTGGCCCTTCTTTTTCGGCGCCCACTTTCTTGGTGGGGTCATGGCCCCATTGGACATACACCACGTAATCGTGAAAAGAATCGAGCTGCGACTGCGCAAAAAATGGCAGCAGGTTTTCGTTGCCGCCATGGCCATTGACGATCAGCACCTTCTTGCAGCCGTTGCGAGCCATTTCGTCGGTGGTGGCTTGCAAAAGTTTCATCTGCAGATCGGCGTTGTATGCGATGGTTCCGGGCTCGTGTCGGGCCTCGGAAATTTGGCCGAAGTAATACTGCGGAAAAATCACGGCGTATTCCTGCTGTGCGGCGTGTTCGCTGACATAGCGGACGTTGAGCAGGTCGGTTCCAATCGGAAGATGCGGCCCATGCTTTTCAAGAATGCCGAAGGGCAGCAGGCAGGTGCCTTGCGATTTGGCTATGGCTTCGCGAAATTCCTCCGCGGTCAGTTCTTCCCACTTTGTGGTTAGCTTGGCCGGTTTCTGCGCCCAGCAAGCGGGGGCCAAGCACAATGCGCCAATGAAGATGAACCAACGAAGCATTTTCGCCTCCAGTGCGGCGGAGCGATTGTAACTTAGCTGCAAACAGACCGCACGGACCCGCTGACGAAAAATCGAGGCGCGGGCGGAAGGCGATTTGTTGTTATCCTAGCAGCCGAAGTTTCTGCAGGAGAGGCGATGCGCGAGTATCGGATTGCGGCCATCCCGGGCGATGGCATCGGAAAAGAAGTGATTGCGGCCGGACTGGAAGTGCTGCAAGTGTTGCAGCAGAAGTCCGGTGATTTTTGCCTGCACGTGCTGCATTTCCCGTGGGGATCGGATTATTACCGAAAACATGGCGTGATGATGCCGCCGGACGGTCTTGAACAGTTGCGCCCGTTTCAGGCCATTTATTTTGGAGCCGTCGGCGCGCCGGACATTCCGGACCACGTTACGCTTTGGGGATTGCGGCTGGCGATTTGCCAGGGCTTTGACCAATATGTGAATCTGCGGCCAACCCGCATCCTGAAAGGGCTGGCTTCACCGTTGCGCGAGTGCAAACCCGCCGACCTGGATTGGGCGATCGTGCGGGAAAATACCGAGGGCGAATATTCCGGACAGGGGGGGCGGGCGCACCGCGGATTTCCCGAAGAAGTGGCGACGGAGACTTCGATTTTCTCGCGCCACGGCGTTACCCGAATCATGCGCTTCGCATTTCAGCTTGCCCGCACCCGGCCAAGGAAGTTGCTTACCGTGGTGACGAAATCCAACGCGCAGCGGCACGGAATGGTGTTGTGGGACGAAATTGCGGCGGAGGTGGCGAAGGAATTTCCCGACGTGCGCTGGGACAAAATACTGGTGGATGCCATGACCACGCGCATGGTGGCGAAGCCCGCCAGCCTGGACACGATCGTGGCGTCGAATCTGCATGCAGACATTTTGTCGGATCTTGCGGCGGCACTGGCCGGGAGCCTGGGGATCGCGCCGACCGCCAATCTCGACCCGGAGCGCCGGTTCCCCTCGATGTTTGAGCCGATTCATGGAGCGGCATTTGATATTACTGGGAAGGGAATTGCGAATCCGATCGGGGCGCTTTGGACCGCGGCGTTAATGTTGGAGTATTTGGGCGAGGCGGACGCGGCGCAGCGGCTGATGCGGGCGGTGGAAGAGGTGACTGCGTCGGGGTTGCGGACGCCGGATCTTGGGGGCAGTGCGACGACGCGCGAGGTTACGGGGGCGGTGTGCGCGGCGGTGCGAGGTTGAGGTTGACGTAAAAGTTGAGATTCTTCACCTATCCTTACCGGATAGGTTCAGAATGACAAGTTTTTTACCGGTCGGAACAATTAGCTCGATGTAGATGAGGTGCTATCTGCGATGCGCATCACCGATGTAAAGGTAATTGTATGCAGCCCGGGACGCAATTTTGTAACGCTGAAGATTATCACCGAGGATGGCGTGTATGGCCTTGGCGACGCCACGTTGAACGGGCGAGAACTCGCCGTGGCGAGCTATCTTTCCGATCATTTGGTTCCGCTCTTGATTGGGCGCGACGCGCGGCGGATCGAGGACATCTGGCAATACCTCTATAAAGGTGCGTATTGGCGGCGCGGGCCGGTGACGATGTGCGCGATTGCGGCCGTGGACATGGCGCTTTGGGACATCAAGGGGAAGGCGGCGAATCTACCAGTGTATCAGTTGTTGGGAGGCGCATCGCGGGAATCGGTTCTGGTCTATGGGCACGCCAGCGGGAAGGACATTGAGGAAACCGTTCAGGCTGTCGCCGAATACCAGAAGATGGGCTATCGCGCGATTCGGGCGCAGTCCGGCGTTCCGGGGCTGCCAAGCACGTATGGTGTTGGGCGGGGAAAACTTTATTACGAGCCCGCGGAAAAGGGATTGTCGCCGGAAAATTTGTGGAGCACGGAGCGCTATTTGAATTTCGTGCCTGCTCTGTTCGAACGTTTGCGCAAGGAGTTCGGGCCGGAGCTGCATCTGCTGCACGATGTGCATCACCGCCTGGCACCGATTGAGGCGGGGCGCCTGGGAAAATCGCTGGAGCCTTATCATCTGTTTTGGCTGGAAGATCCCGTGCCCGCGGAATTGCAGGAAGCATTTCGCCTGATTCGCCAGCACACCACCACGCCGCTGGCGGTGGGCGAAGTGTTCAACACGATTTTTGATTGCCAGCAGCTGATTCAGGAGCAATTGATCGACTACATTCGCGCGACGGTGGTGCACGCCGGAGGAATTTCGCATCTGCGGAAAATCGCGCATCTTGCGGAGCTCTATCAGGTGCGCACCGGATGCCACGGCGCAACGGATTTGAGCCCGGTGTGTATGGCAGCCGCACTGCATTTTGATTTGAGCATCCACAATTTCGGCATTCAGGAATATATGCGGCATTCCGAGGAAACGGATCGGGTGTTTCCCCACGCGTATCGTTTCTCGGATGGAGCGATGCATCCGGGCGGAGCTCCGGGCCTCGGCGTGGATCTGGATGAAAGCCTGGCCGCGAAGTTCCCATACGATCGCGCTTACCTGCCGGTGAATCGAAAGGAAGATGGAACGATGCACAGTTGGTAGTGGACGGAGTAAGCGAGCAGCGAACAGCTAGCAGATAACAGGATGCGGCAGGGTTGCTGAATTCGAGGTAGGGCCCGCCTTCTGAGGCGTGCCGCGGCCGATGCCAACGGGATGACCGCGGTTTCACGGACGGCCTCGGAAGTAAGCGAGCAGCGAGTAGCCAGCAGATAACAGGATGTGCGAGGTTTGCTCAATTCGAGGTAGGGCCCGCCTTCTGAGGCGGGCCACGGCCGATGCCAACGGGATGACCGCGGTTTCACGAACGGCCTCAGAAGGCCGTCCCTAGAATTTCGTTCCCTAAATTCGAAAAACGTGAAGCACTAATCGTTTATATCTGGAGGGGCTGCGGCCAGTTTGATGCTGCGGCGGGGAAGCAGTCCCATCTCCTGGTAAATCGGGCGCATGACGGCGCGAACTTTTGGCAATTCGGATGTGAACCAGATTACGCCCACTAAGCAGCACGCGCCGGTGAGGATTACGGTGTACGGCGCGCCGATCTGCTGGGCCAGCGTGCCGGCCAGCAGGCTGCCGAACGGGGCAGCGCCGAAAAATGCCATCGTGTAGTAGCTCATTACCCGCGCGCGCTTGTCTTCACTGACCAGGGTTTGGATGATCGTGTTGCTAACCGAAGCGTTCTGGATCAAACCGAAACCGGCGAAGACCATCAACACCAGAGAAAGCCATAGTGTGTGTGACAAACCAAAAAGAATCAGTGCCACTCCCAGCATCGCAGTGGCCATCTGAAGCATACGCGTCAGCCCGACGACCGATCTACGCACCGCCAGCGAAATTGCGGAAGCCAGCGCGCCCACTCCGGAAGCGCCCGTGAGCCAGCCGAGCGTGTGCGCCCCGCCGTGAAGCACCTTTGTGGCGAAAACGGGCAGGAGCACGCCATACGGAAAGCCCATCAGGCTGGTTAGCGCAAAAAGGATCAGGATGGTGCGGATGGGGCGAAAATTCCGGACGTAGTCCCATCCCTCGCGCATTTGCACGATCATGCTTCTGGCCTTGCCGCGAAACTCCGCGTAGCGGATGCGCATCATCAGCAGGGAAGCGATGACGGCGAAATAACTGACGCCGTCGATCAGGAAGCACCAGCCTTCGCCGAATCCGCTGATCACCATGCCGGCGATTGCGGGACCGATCAGGCGCGCGCCGTTTGCCATCGAAGAGTTGATGGCGATGGCGTTGCCCAGATCACTGCGATCCTCCACCATCTGAACGAGAAAGGATTGGCGCGCCGGCATGTCAAAGGCGTTGATCAGGCCTTGCAGCGCGGCGAGCGCGATGATTTCCCAAAGCGTGATGACGTGGGCGAGTGTGAGCGCGGCCATGGCAAGGGACTGGACAGCCGCGGCGGCTTGCGTCCAAACCAGCAGCTTGCGGCGATTCAGGCGCTCCACCCAGACGCCGGCAAAGGGGCCGACAAGGAAGGCAACGATTTGGCCGGCGAAACTTACCACTCCCAGGAGAAGAGCTGAATCAGTTAGGCGGTAAACGAGCCAGCCGGTGGCCAGGCGCGTCATCCAGGTGCCGATCATCGAGATGCTTTGACCAAAAAAGAAGAGTTGGAAGTTGCTGTGGCGCAAGGCGCGCCACGCGTGCGACATGGAACTTTCCGTGCGGGAATTTTCTGGTGGAGTGGAAGTGATGGTGGCCTTGCTCACGATCTGCGTGTGTCCCCGGGACTCGTTGATTTCTCCCTTACGAGTATGAGGAATTTGGAGGCTATGAACAATGTTTTGCGCTCGTTTTTGGCCACGGTGAGGACGGCCCGCCTCGGAAGGCGGGCCCTACAGGTCGGACATTTGTCGCTAGCGGCCGACTCGTTCAAGAATTAGTTTCGCGGGGGAGAATCTTGACGGTGGTTGCTCGAATGGCTGGAGCGATCATCGGGGGCAGATATGGGCTGCCTTTGTATTTCGCGCGATAGGCATCGTCGATCACGTCTTTGACGGGGCCATCGACTGGCTCGAATGTCACTTCATGCGTCGCGCCTGCAACCGTGATTCGTCCGGACTTCTGGCGCATCGCGGCCTTATACCAGCTGGAATTCTTTCCGTTGTACGGCCGCACATAGATCGCGTCGCCGACTACGACGGACCATATCCACGTCGGCGTGCCGTAGGTCTTTCCATCGTCACGGAACGGAGAAATGTGCAGATCATCGGCTCCTGCCATCTTGCGTAATTCGTCTTTCGACCATGCAGTCATTGTGATAGCTCCAACAAGTTTGGTCGTAGCGGCGCCTAGAAATGCTCCCAGGTAACTCTCCAGTGTTCTTCGGGGCGCGTCGACTTCACGAAAAGTTGTTTACCGAAAAACTCGAACGAGCGAGACAGGTCTTTGCCGATGAGACTTCGGACCAGTGCACCTTCAACGTTGAAGGTGAAGGTATGCGACTTTTCATCGACTTGGTAGGTGCCAAAGGACGCTTCATAGCCTCCCTGCGAGTATTGCGCTGACCCTGGAGCGGCCTGAGGCGGCATATTTCTGTCCATCACCTGCACCGAGAAGTGGCCGTCGGGTGTGAAGACAAGCAGTCCGGTCGCGTCAGCCTTATGAAGTTTCCCATCCGGGCCTTCCTGCTCCAACGAAACTAAACGCCATCCACCGACAAACTGATCCTGCATGTTCGGACTAACCACGCGAATCGGGCTGCCGGCGAGCATCGGCGAGATCAACCCGACACACAAAGACACCACGCTCAGGAAGAACGTCTTTTTCACATCTATCTCCTTGTGAGCCAGTTAAGCTTTCAAAAGCGCCTGAACGTAAGCACGCTTCAGCGGCAGCCTGCGCAAGACTCTTCCGGTGGCGTCATAGAGGGCAGCGGCAATTGCGGGAGCCGCGAGCGCGTTGGCCGCTTCCGAACCACCGCCATATGCTCCGACACTGGGATTGTGGATCAGCACGACCTTGATCTCTGGAATGTCCGCCATTTTCAGAATTGGATAGGTGTTCCAGTCACGCGAGGTGATGCCGCTCTCGTCAAACATTGCTTCTTCCAGCAAGGCGTGGCTGATTCCCATCGCCGCGCCGCCTTCTACCTGCCGTTTCAATTGCGTCGGGTTCACCACGATTCCGGGATCCACGGCGATGGTGTATTTCTCGACAACGATTGCGCCGGTGCTGGGAGTGACCGCAATTTCGCAGACACAGGCCCAATAGGTTCCCGCGCGGAACATCGCAGAAACTCCGCGGCCCCGCACCGGGGTGGATCCTTTCGCGACTGCATCATGGCGAGGCGAGGGACGCGTCTGCCAGCCCGACGCGTCACGCACGGACTTGAGCACGCCGATGAGGCGCTCCTCTTTTGCATGGTCCAGGCGGAATTGAATTGCGTCGGCACCGGCAAGGGCCGCTGCCTCGCTGAAAGCCAGCTCGCGCGGATAGTTCTGCTGAAACTGCCCGGGGGTGCGCATGCTGTGATCGCGAAGCCCAACCGCGATGGGCGAATCTTTTTGTCCCACCTGGAATGTGCCGTGGCCGCGCTCGCTGACATTTGGGACCTGTTTGTACAGCCATGGATCCGAGAGTCTGTTAACCGTGGAGGTCACGGACTTCGACTCAACCTGTGGGGCGGGCATAGTCGGCAATCCGGCGATGACTGCTCCAACGGGACGATCATCCTGCATGGCAGGCATGAAATGGTCGATTTGGTAGCCCAAGATTCTTCCCTTATCGTCGAGTGCGATCTCAACATCGGAGAAAGCGGCGGAAGACTGAGTGGACCACTGTAGATCCTCGGCACGCATCCACTGCACGCGCACGGGTTTGCCGACGGCCTGCGACAATAGCACGGCCTCATCTTCCGCGCCGGCATTGCCGCCATTGGATCTACCGTAGTGGCCAGCGCCGGGATGCGTGTGCACGATCACATGATCTGGCGAGGTGCCAAGCATGACGGCGATTTCTCCGCGCAACGCCTGGGGATTCTGATTGTGCGTGTGAATGTGGACCGTGCCATTGGTCTGGTAATCGGCGACCGCCATGGTTGGGCCGATGGGCGCGTGCTTCATGTAAGAAAAGTGATACGTGGCGGAAAGTTTCTTGTGCGCGGCAGCCAGGGCCGGCGCGACGTCACCCGCTGTAGCATCGCTTTTGCTCACGGGAGTGGTGTTCCAATCGGATTCCTTCCGGAGATAGTCGTAAAGTTTCGCGTTGCCCGGGAGGCCTTTCCAATCCGTCCATTTTGTGGCGGCCGCAACCTGTTGCGAGGCCTGGATCGCTTCCCATTCCGTGGGCGCGACAACGCCAACCAGATTGCCTTTCACGACGACTTGCGAATTCGGGAATTTGGCTTTGTCGAGTTGGCCAGCGGATACAAGCGTGGATCCGAGCGTCTTCGGATGCACCACGCGGGCATGCAACATGCCCGGAAGACGAATATCCGTCGCCCAGGTTTCCTTCGCGCTGACCTTGGAAGTGATGATGGAGTTTGGCAGCGACTTGCCGATCACCGTGTACTCGCTGACCGGCTTCATCGGCGGATTGCCTTCCACGCGGAGTCCGAAAATGCTGGTGAGATCTCCGCTGACGGGAATCGTCAGCTTCAACTGTTGATCTTTGACCAGGTCGCCATAGGAAATGCTTTTGCCACCGCCGGAAACGACGCCCTCTTTGCCCGAAAGCTGGTCTTTCGGGACGCCGAGATGTTCCGACGCGAGATCCAGGATGGCCTGATAGGTATACGCAGCCGCCTTGCGAATATTCGGCGTTCCCCGGCCAAGGAAATCAAACGCTCCACTGCCATCCGGTGTGCGGTCGGTGTCCCCCGCCACGACAGTGGTGATGGCTGCGAAGGGGACGCCCAATTCATCCGCCACGATTTGCCGGTACGCGGTGAAGGTTGTGCCTTGGCCAAAATCATTTTTACCCGTGCGAATCAAAACGGTGTTGTCGGGGTGGATTTCAATCCAGGAGCTGGGGAGCGTGGGATCCAGCGTGTTGGTCGCAGCGGCGGCTCTCGCGGAGTTGGGCTTCAGCGCTTCGGAGCCGACCAAAGTGACTCCCACAACCAAGGCGCCGCCGGTTTTGACGAATTGACGGCGGGAAAGTGTGGCTCCGCGAATTGTGCTGGGATTTTCTGTGATGGGTGTCATGGCTTATTTCCCCTTTGCCATAATTGTGGCCGCATGTATTACGGCATCGATGATGGCCACGTAGCTTCCGCAGCGGCACAGATGAGCTGAAGGGCCGGAAGTGGTGAAGGCTTCCTTGATTTGCGCCACCGTCGGGTTCGGAACGCGCTCGAGGAGTTCGGTGGCAACGATCATCATGCCGCTCTGGCAAAATCCGCACAGCGGAGTCTGCTCTTCGATCCAAGCTTGCTGGACCGGGTGAAGCGTCTTTTCCGCTGCTTCCCCGGTGAGACCTTTTTGTTTCGCCCATCTGGCGGGGAGTCCCTCAAGCGTGGTGATTTCCTGGTTCGCTACTGTTGAGACCGGCGTGACGCAAGACCGCACTTCCTTGCCGTCAACCAAGACGGAGCACGCTCCGCATTGCGCCAGCCCGCAGCCAAACTGCGGACCACTGAGTTGTAGATCGTTGCGCAGCACATAGAGAAGCGGAGTGTCTCCGGGCGCAGTAACCTCATGCCGCATTCCGTTCACGGTAATGGTGGCCATGGAAAGCTCCCTCCACGGATATGGATTCAAATTTTATTCTACTCCCCAATGTGTTCGGGGCGACAGAGCGACTCGCGTTTAGCGGCCGACCATCTTTTGCAGTTCTTCGGGGTAACGCGCTCCCTGGACAGAAATATTTGCGGACGCAGCGTCGAGTTCGCGAAGATCCTCGGGAGAGAGTTGGACATTGACGGAGCCGAGATTTTCTTCCAGGCGATGCAGCTTCGTCGTGCCTGGTATCGGAACGATCCAGGGCTTTTGCGCCAGGAGCCAGGCGAGTGCAATCTGCGCAGGCGTCACCTTCTTTTGGTGTGCGAACTTTCCGACCATATCAACCATGGCCTGATTCGCCTTCCGGTTTTCCGCCGAAAAGCGCGGAACAATGTTGCGGAAGTCGCTTTTGTCGAACTGCGTCTCTTCGCTGATTTTTCCGGTCAGGAATCCCTTGCCCAGCGGGCTGAAGGGCACGAACCCGATGCCGAGTTCTTCCAGCGTCGGAATCACTTCGGCCTCCGGTTCTCTCCACCAGAGCGAATATTCACTCTGCAGCGCCGCGACGGGCTGCACTTTGTGCGCGCGGCGAATGGTCTGCACGCCGGCTTCGGAAAGTCCGAAGTGTTTCACTTTGCCTTGCTGAATCAGGTCCTTCACGGCTCCGGCCACGTCTTCGATCGGCACATTCGGGTCCACGCGATGCTGATAGAAGAGATCAATCACATCGGTTCGCAGGCGCTTGAGCGAGGCCTCGGCAACTTCTTTAATATGCTCCGGACGGCTATCGAGTCCAGCCTGCTTGCCGGTGGCCGGATCGATCTTGAACGCGAACTTGGTGGCAATCACCACCTGCTTGCGGAATGGAGCGAGCGCTTCGCCGACGAGTTCTTCGTTGGTGTAGGGGCCATAAATTTCCGCGGTATCGAAGAAAGTTACGCCGCGTTCCACGGCCGCTCGAATCACCGAAATCATTTCCTGCTTATCTCCGGCCGGGCCATAGCCAAAGCTCATGCCCATGCAGCCGAGCCCAAGGGCCGAAACTTCCAGATTGCTTTTGCCAAGTTTGCGCTTTTGCATTGTGCGTCTCCTCGAACTGTTTCTCGCATTCCGAGAGTAGTGCTAAATGGCGGGGAAGTGGTAGCCCGATCCTTCCGAGTTCTTGCCTATTCCTCTTGTTCACAAAAGAGCCCTTGGCATGGGCAGCGGCACGCGACTATCCTATGTGAGTGGCAAGAGAGGCATTTCTATGAGAAAAACCAGCATAAACACCACTTTGTCATCGGAACGCACCCGGGAAGTGCGAAGGGAACTGGCCGCTAAAATTGCCTCTTTTATCGGAGCCAGAGAGAGATTGATAACCGAGGTACCCGGCCTGCTTCTGAGCCGCAGGACCGCTCCCACCGCGCCGATTTCGGCGACCTATGAGCCGAGCCTGGCGGTGGTTGCACAGGGACGGAAACGCGCAACGCTGGGTGGAACCACGTTCATCTTCGACGAAGCGCGATACCTGCTGACGTCGCTCGATCTGCCGGTGATCTGCAATGTGATCGAGGCGAGTGAAGAACTGCCCTATCTTTGCTTCGTGCTCAAACTCGAAATGGCGGTGGTGCGGGAACTGCTGAGCCGTGAGGAAATTCACGCGCCGCAGACGCCGCCGGACAATCCAGCGATGGCCACCGGCGAAGCCACGCCGGAGTTGCTTGCTGCCTGCTGCCGGCTGGTGGACCTGCTGAACACGCCGCAAGACATTCCGTTTCTTTCCGGGTTGATTCAACGCGAAATCATCTACCGAATTCTTCGCGGGCCGGAAGGCGCGCGCTTGCGGGCGATTGCGACCCTGGGAGATCAGAGCCATCGCACTGCGAAGGCCGTCGCGTGGGTGAGGGCCAACTTCGCGAAGCCGCTGCGCGTGGAAGAACTTGCCAAAATGGCGGGGATGGGCGTCTCCACGCTGCATCATCATTTTCGGGCGCTGACTTCGATGAGCCCGCTGCAATATCAGAAGCTGCTGCGCTTGCAAGCGGCGCGGGAGCGCATGCTTGTGGATGGCATGGATGCGGCCAGCGCGGCGTTTGAAGTGGGCTACGAAAGCGCCAGCCAGTTCAATCGGGAATACAGCCGATTCTTCGGGCAACCGCCGATGCGGGATATTCGGGCGTTGCGCTCGCCGGATGCGTTGCCTGTGGAATCGGTTGGCAGCCGGCAAGCTTCTTTCTAATTGTGTTCTCTGCCAGCCGCGTTTGTTTATTTCACTTCAATAGCCGGATAGTCCTCGACGTATTCCTCGCCATTACAACTGTAGTAGGCGACCTTGCGGGCGAGAAAATCAACATCGTAGCGGATCACCCCCGCGCGCCATGTCGCCGCAAGAAATTCCGGGAAGGTGCTGTTGCCGGCCTGGTCGGTGCGCAACGCTTTGATCAAAGCTTCTCGATCGAATGGCGGAACGTCTACGGTTCCAGAAACCAGCGGCGTGCCTTGCATTAGCACCGGCCCTTCGTTCGTCAGATACAGGCTCTGGCACGCGGGCAACTGCCACAAATTTCGAGTGACGCCGGCTCGCCGCAGGGTCTCCGCCAGGTAGGGGAACCCTCCGACCTTTGGTCGCCCGGCCATGGCGCGCTGCTGCGCGGCTTGCAGAATTTCAATCGCTTTGCTCAATGGCTTTCTCCGTGGCGGTTCACACCGGAACTAGCGGCGGCGCTTGCTCGCTGCTCGCGCGGGCTTCGGTTTGCTCTTGGGCTTGAGATTTAGCGCCACAGCGCCGCGGATTAATTCCTTCAGGGCCGATTCGTTGATCTTTTCGTCTTCGCGAATGTCGATGGCGCGGCGGACATTGCCATCGAGGCTGGAGTTGAAAAGACCGGCAGGGTCTTTCAACGTAGCGCCTTTGGCAAATGTCAGCTTGACGACGCTTTTATACGTCTCTCCCGTGCAGACGATGCCGCCGTGGGAAAAGACCGGCGTTCCCATCCACTTCACCTCTTCAACGATCTCGGGGTCCGCCTGGTGGATAACATCGCGCACTTTCGTAAAGGTTTTCGCGCGCCAGTCGCCGAGATCCTTGATTTTCTGGTCGATGAATGCAGAGGCGGATTCCGCCGCGACAGGATTTTTCATGTCTAGCTCCAACTCTCCATCTTATTTTTATCTTCGCTCAGCGAAACGCGCAAGCTTTGCAGGGGCGAGAAATCAGCGTTTACGAGTTTTGCGCGCCCGGGGGTTGCCAGTTGGGCGGTGTGATGCCGAACTGCCGGGCGTACTCATCATTCAGGCGCTGCCAGCCGGCGAACTTGATCGCGTCGGCGCCAACGATTCTGCCGAGGGGAGTTCCGCTCAGGAAATGATCGAGCACGTCGAAGCAGATGTGCCAGCCCGCGGCGCCCCAGGAAATAAAGCGGCGATCAATGTTGTGCCACAGCGTCAGGCGCGTGCCGCTGCCAGAGGCTTCAAGTTCCCACCGCATGTCGTTGCCGCCCCAGTTGTATTCGAGAACTTTGGGAGCGTCGGCGCGCGTCACGGTAGTTTCTGAAACCTGGGGCGTGGGCGTTTTTAATGTTGTGAGCTTCACCTTGTTTCCAGCGGCAGCCAGGCTGTGATCGACTTCAAACGGAGCCCACTCGCGCAGTTGCGCTGGATCGGTAAGCGCCTGCCAGACCTTTTCGGGCGCGTGGCGGAGTTCTCTGGTGAGAATCAGCGTCCACTTGTCTCCGTCTTTTTGCACCTGCGCACCGCTGGCTGGGCCCGGCACGTATTGCTCAGGAGCGTTCACGCTATTTCTCCTTGGCTTTAATAACGCGCCAGTTGCGTCAGCTGAATGCGGTTGCCGCAAGTGTCGTTCAGCATCGCGATGGTCGAGCCGGTCACGTCGGTGGGCGGCATGGTGAATTCGGCGCCGCGCCCCTTGATCCGCTCATAGTCGCCTTTAATGTCGTCGGTGAAAAACATGGCCGCGGGCTGGCCCTGCTGGAAGAGTGCCTGCTGATACGTTTTGGCCGAGGGATTTTCGTTCAGCGCCAGCTGCAGCTCGGTGCCGTCCGGATCTTCGGGCGAGGCCACCGTCAGCCAGCGATAAGGGCCCTGGCTGAAGTCGACTTTTTTCGTGAAGCCCAGGACCTCGGTGTAGAAGCGCAGGGCTTTGCTCTGGTCGTCCACATACAGGCTCATTACTTTGATTTTCATTTCTTTGCTCCTGTGCGCCGGTTAAAACCGGCGAGGTGTAGTGAATGAAAAAGTCATACGAATGTGAAGTAGCGACCCACATCGGCCCCGAGTCATGCGGAGCCGCTCGCAAGGGCGGTGTCGAAGCGTTGACAGGGGAACGTGCGGGCCAGGTATTCAGCCGCGTAAGACAATTACTCCGGGACGCCGACGCTGTAGGAGCAAGCGGAAGGCAACATCTGGTGCACCGATATCGCGAGGTGCCCCAGAGTCCCGCGCGGTCAGAGACCCTGTGCAGGTACGGAAACACCTCGCGCGGGAACCGGGAGATCCCAGGGCCGTCCAAGGCAGCAGTAGACTTGGGCCGCATCGGGAAGTCTAAGGACGTACGCCGATGACGAACGGACATGGGAAGTCGGACAGACCTGTAATACCTGAGAAGTCCCCGAACAAAGCCGGACAACCGGCGGCGGAGGGGATGGAGGGAAGAGGTCTGGCCAAAGGGAACCTGCCACAGCAAAACGCGTCCCGGACACCGAGCCGGAAAGACGCGCCCAGTGCGCTGGAGCGGGTACGTCAAGCAGCAGGAAAGGATAAGAAGTTGCGGTTCACGGCGCTCCTGCACCACATCTATAACCTGGAGACGTTGCGGATGGCTTACTTCCGACTGAAGAAGGAAGCCGCTCCTGGCGTGGACGGGGAGACGTGGCAGCACTACGGTGAGCAACTGGAGAGAAATCTCCAGGATCTTGTTGAAAGGCTGAAGCGAGGAGCGTATCGAGCGAAGCCGGTGCGTAGGGTGTACATCCCCAAGGCCGACGGGCGGCAAAGACCGCTCGGAGTCACGGCGCTGGAAGATAAAATCGTTCAGCGCGCGGCGGTTGAGGTGCTGAACGCTATCTATGAAACGGACTTTCTCGGCTTCTCGTACGGGTTCCGACCAGGCCGAAGCCAGCATCAAGCGCTGGATGCGCTCTACACGGGACTGCTGACGAGAAAAGTGAACTGGGTGCTCGATCTGGACATCAAAGGTTTTTTCGATGGCATTTCGCACGAATGGCTTGTGAAGTTCATCGAGCTCCGGGTTGCGGACCGGCGCGTTGTGTGGCTCATACAGAAATGGTTGAGAGCCGGCGTGCTGGAGGATGGGAAACGGATACGGACGGAAGAAGGGACGCCCCAGGGCGGAAGTGCTTCGCCGCTTTTGGCGAACGTCTATCTTCATTACGTATTCGATCTGTGGGTCCAAACATGGCGACAAAAGCGGGCACACGGCGATGTCATTGTCGTGCGATACGCTGATGACATCGTGGTGGGATTCCACAGCAAAGCGGATGCCGATCAGTTTCGGGCGGAACTCACGGAACGAATGAGGAAGTTCCACTTGGAACTGCATCCCGAGAAAACGCGGCTGCTGGAGTTTGGTCCGTTTGCGATCAATAACCGGCAAAGGCGCGGAGAAGGGAAGCCGGAGACGTTCAACCTTCTTGGCTTTACGCACATCTGCGTGAAGAAGAGGAGCAATGGAATGTATACGGTGTTGCGGCAAACGATACGCAAAAGGTTGCAGGCGAAGCTGAACGAGGTGAAAGCCGAGCTTCAGCAACGTATGCACGAATCCATCCCCGAATTGGGTAAGTGGTTGCAAGCGGTGGTACGTGGACACGTCCGGTATTACGGCGTGCCCATGAACCACTCGGCGCTGGCGCTTTTTCGATTCCAAGTGGGGCGGCTCTGGTATCGCGCGCTGTCGCGGCGCAGCCAGAACGGCCGCGTCCTTTGGGAGCGCATGCGGCGCCTCATCACTCGCTGGCTGCCTCTGCCTACCGTCTGTCATCCCTATCCCCTGCGCCGCATGGGCGTCATCACCTAAGGCAAGAGCCGGATGCGGGAATACCGCTCGTCCGGATCCGTGGAGGGGGTTGTGAGTAATCATGATTCCTACTCCGACTGGTCACGTTCGCGGTTTGGTCCGCGCCGTTTTTTACTGGTCTTTTTTCTGGGCGGTGTTGCTTGTGCCATGCGGTCCAGGTGGCGTTCGAGAGCATCCAGGTGCGCGGACCAGAACCTGCGGAAGGGAGCCAGCCAGGCGTCCATTTCCTGCAGGGGTTCCGGTCGCAACCGGTAAAGGCGGCGCTGGGCGTCCACGGTAGACTCCACGAAACCCGCCTCGCGCAGCACGCGCAGGTGCTTGGAGACGGCCGGCTGCGTCATGCGAAGTTGCCGCTCGATCTCTCCCACCGACTGTTGCGAGGAGAGCAGTAAAGTCAAAATCGCGCGGCGGTTCGGCTCCGCGACGATTTGGAAGGCAGATTCCATGCGATGAGCATACTGCAGCGCGTATATACGCGTAAAGGCATATAATGGGAGCGACCTGGGACGGGCGTCTGTGATTACCACAACGAAAGAAACACGGAGGCCCACCCCCTGTCTCTCTATACTTCCGGGAGACGTGCAGCAGTGATATTCTTTCAATCGTTAAGATGTCAACAGATTTCGAGTTTTAACCCAGGCCACCCGCCATGCTAAAACTAGCGTTCCTGCTAATCTTATTGCCTATCTATTGTGTCGCCCAGGGCTTGTCGCACGAGGATAAGCTTGCTGTAACAAATAGCTCCGAACCGCACGCTCCGCTCATCGCGACTGGCACCGCTGTATTGTCAAACACGGTTACCAGCGAGGGTGTTCAATCAAACTCAGAATTAACGGCAGAACTTAAGAACGTATCCTCAAAGCTCATTATGGCCTTCGAAGTCGTGGTGGACCTCTTTACAAGCTACGGAGGAGGTGACCGCACAGTGTCTCGCGATGATTATTTCTTCTCAAAGCAGGCTTTGATGCCCAACTCCACTTTGCCTCTTAACGTACCGCCAAGTCAGGGCCTGGTTCACTGGAGCCACCCACCATCAACGCTCGCTGATATCGGTCACCCGCCCATTCCAAAGGCAGATGTGAAGGTCACTTTCGTTGAATTCTCTGATGGAACAACCTTCGGAGGATGCGAGTGGGCCAGCGGTTTGTCTGCACGAAGGAAAAAAATGATCGAGATAATTGACAGCCTCTTGCGCGCTTTCGACAAAGATAAAGAGACGGGCTTGAGATCCGCGATTGAACGAGAAGAGGCCAAAGCAGACAATTCAAGCGAATTTTACTCCACGCTAGCCGACGTTCGGCAAAAGCTTCGCGATCAGGGCCCCTCCGCAACTGTTGAGTTTCTTAAGAAATATGTCGCGAACGCCGAACGTAATTCACGAGCGGCACACCCTTGAATTTGGCGGGTGACGATACCTTGCGAGAAATCGTGAGAAATCGGAGGCAGAGGCGGGGATTCTGGCGGGTGGCCCGCAATCAATTTGGTCTCGTTTTTTAGGGTCGATCGATAGACTCAACTTCATTTTCGGTTCGAATCGAAAAAGACACGGAGAGTGCCCTGGATTCGGTTTGGGAATCTGGGGCTTGGGTTTGACTTGCTTTTCGTTCGAACTGGCGACCATACACTGCTGGAGCACCTCGCGCTTCCATTCGCGTTACTCATTGCGCGCAAGCAGCATGTTCGGTTTGGAGTGGCGGCGCCCAGGAGTGCAACTTGGAGGTTTTACTGGACGGCCGCCTTCAGAAACGTTGGCGCGCTGGGCGCTGTCGAGGACACCAGCAAGATGGGCGTATACCCGATCTCGACTGCCCCATTCACAGCATGTGAATTCCCTGCAAGATCGAGATAGGACTTGTACGGGCTTGCCGGTGCATAGCTCTTCGTCGTCGCGGCGTTCCATATGGCCAGTGCTTGATATCCTCCGGGGCGAGTCAGGGTACAAGTCCAGGTAGAATCAGAGGCCATCACGCAGGAATTGTTTATCGTTGCGCCCTCCATCCAACGATAGACTTGGCCATAGGCAACACCGCTTGGCGTTATTCCGCTGCTTGTCCACAGAGTTCCCCAGTGGTCTGGGCTGTTCCACTCGTACCAGTAAACTCGGGCCACCCCGCTGGAGCCTTGCAGTAATAATTCTCTCGCCAGGTAGCCCGGTTCGTCGCTGGGATTCGTCAGCGTAGTATCCGGACCCCAACTTCCCTCGGTATCCCAGATCGGCGCCGCGGCGAGTCCATTTGCGGCCATCGCGATCCTTATCTTTGTTTCCCAATACACGACCCCCTCGGGGATATGTCCGACATACCCGTGGAAGGCTACGATATCGGTTACCGATGCTCCTCCCGCCTGGAAATAGCTATTAAGATAGTCCTCGACTATCAGCGCTGCTCCGGTCGACGACGGGCAAAGCACCTGAGAACTTGGATCGGCGGCTTTGATGATCCGGTAGGCATGTTGCGCCAACAAGACAAGCGTGGGAATGTCGCCCGTCCAGTAGGGCGGCGAATTCGCCTCATTCCATATTTCCCAGTGCTTGATTCTTCCTGCCGAATGGGCCACCAGCGCGGTTACGAAATTATCCCAATCCTGGATGTTTGCGGGTGGATAGCAACTCCCGGAATTAAATTTGCACTGCGAGCTGGAACCTGAAGCAGCCCATTGCGCCGTTCCCCCAAACGTATAAAGCAGATCGGCATTGTGCGCCTGGGCCAGTGCAATGTAATAGTCGAGGTTAGTCCAGTCATAGACGTTTCGTGAAGGTTCCAGGTCGTTCCACGTCGTCCCGGTGTTCCATAGCCGTATCGTACCCAACGGTACAGAGGGCCACGGCTGCGAAGCAGACACTGCCCCCGTGTTCATCCCGAAAAAGGTCGGCGCCGTCTGGCTCCACGACGCAGGCACCACGCCCACCAGGCATAGGATTATTGAAAGCAGGATCGTTTTTCTATTCATTCCGGAATCTACTTAATTTCCATGAAGTTCGGGCCGCAGGTTTCAGGAAACCTCTGGTAATTGCTCTCCCGTTGATGCGAGTCGTGTCGACCCCATACCGGGCGTGCGTTTCTCTGTCCCCTATGCCATCAAGGCTCGCGTCTCGTGCCGCAAAAAGATACTGGTCGAAGGTACAGAATGAGGGAAAGCTGCCCTAAGGCCAATCATGTCGCTACCGGCCCTCCAGCAACTCGCCTCATGATTTCCCTCGTTACTCATTGCGCGCAAAGTCGTTCCAGTACTATAGAATACTGTTGCTGATATATATAACTGGAGAGAAAATGATTCATGCTGGCCCTGAGAGAACTCGAAGGGTTTGTCCTGAGGGAACTCGAAAGGTTTATTCTGAGCAGAGCCGAAGGGCTTGCCCTGAGAAAGATCGAAGGGTTTACCCTGAGCAAAGGCGAAGGGTTCGCACTGGGATTCCTCCTGGTTTCCATCCCGCCGCCTTCCGCACAGATCCTAAAAACCCCTAAGTCCAATCATTCCCGCACATACACGCGATTCTCCCGTAACTCCAATTATTCCCACCCTTGCGTGTACCCCGGGGGGCGGGGGACATTCCAGTCCCATTTTCCAACCGCTCCGGCAACCCTTTTGTTTCCCCTACATACGCGCACTCCACCCGCAACTCCTTTCTTTCCCTTACTTACGCAAAAACAGGGGGGTATCCCCGGCCGATCTGAAGTTCGGCCTCTACATGGGCGGCGCGGAATAGAGAGGCGAGAAATAGAGAAATCGAGAACTGCTTGGGAGGTTCCACTTCGATGCTTGGGTGATGAAGGTTATTCGGCGGGACTCAACGATGGATTCGAGAACAATGGCGGGGACGACGAGACTCGAACTCGCGACCTCTGCCGTGACAGCGCAGCGTTGTGATGTAATCGATTGATATCAAACGGTGTCGGCGGACATCGTTTAATACCACAAGGTACCGGATGTCATTTCTTATCGTCCCCTTATTGTACCCAGATTGATCAACCGGTTTGTCGGTCCTAAGACGTCAAATTCTTCCTGTACTGCTTGACATTCAACGCGACGCAGTATAGTGTTTGGATTGTGATTCAGTCCTTCCGCTGCGCCGATACCGGGCGCCTATTTCATCGAGAGTCTGTCCGCCGGTTTAAAGCTATCGAGCGTCAGGCTCTTAGGAAGCTGGACATGCTAGATGCTGCGCAGGACATCCGGACTCTCTCAACGCTGCCAGGAAACAGATTAGAGCGCCTGACAGGGGACCGGAAAGGGCAGTACAGCATTCGTGTCAATGACCAATGGCGCGTCTGTTTTGAATGGCGCGATGGGCATGCCTACGAAGTTGAGATCGTGGATTATCACTAGGAGACAACAGGATGACGAAGAAAATTAAGCCGGTGCATCCAGGAGAAATTCTCCGCGAGGAGTTTATTGTCCCTCTTGGGCTGAGTATGAACAGAGTTGCTATAGACTTGCGCGTCTCTGTGACGCGGATCGCCGATATTGTCAACGAGAAACGCGCAATTACTGCTGATACAGCCCTGCGTTTCGCGCGCTACTTCAACAATAGTCCAACGTTCTGGATGAATCTCCAAACGCGCTATGACCTGGAAGTCGCCGAAGATGAGATTGCTGATAAAGTTGAACGCGATGTCCGCCCTCTGGAAGCAGTGCCAGCAAGGTAGTTCAAACGAAGGATGGGCCAAGTACAAATGGTTTCGCCGAAATCTGCGTAAGTGCTTGGTGAAAAGAATGGCGGGGACGACGAGACTCGAACTCGCGACCTCTGCCGTGACAGGGCAGCGTTCTAACCAACTGAACTACGTCCCCGCGGGTAGTGCTGTCACTAGCGGATGGTGGGCAGTGCAGGGCTCGAACCTGCGACCTCCTGCTTGTAAGGCAGGCGCTCTAACCAACTGAGCTAACCGCCCTCTGCTCCCATGCTTTAATCGTACAGGAAGTGTTGCGGAGCGTCAACGAAACGCGAAAGCTCACGCGTTTTGCGGGGCATCGGGAATGCGGCGGGTGTGACCGTCGGTTGCGAAAACGGGGCGCAGCCAGTAAACTCAATGTCTTGCTATCTATTAAAGGAACTCTCCAGAGATGCTGCTGAACCGCGATTATGTGGGCCACATGGCCTCGCAGGTGATCAAGAAACTGGTGGAAGACGAGCAAATCGCCGTCAAAGAAAAAGACATGGAGCCAGTGGTCCTGCGGGTGCGCAACCGGATGACCGAAGAGATCACCATCGAGGACAAGATTAACGAAGAAGTCCGCACGATCCTGACGCAGCACCAGGATGAAATGCGCCGGGTGGGAATTTCCTACCAGGAAATGTTCAAGAAGGTGAAGGGCCAGTTGGCGCGCGACCGCAAACTGATCTTGCGCTGAAGCTTTGACGAATTTGCAGTGGCACAGAGATAGGGGCGAACGAACAGAATGCGATTGACCCGGGAAAAGATTGTGCGCATCTCGCACCAGCTGGTGGACCTGCTGGTGCAGAGCAATGAAGTGGAGTTCGTCGAGGACCGCGACACCATCCGCCAGCACATGGTGCAGACCATGACGAATATCCTGCGCGAGGAAGAGAAAATCGAAGTGGAAGTGCGGAAGAAGATTTCCTCGCAGAAAAAAGAGATCCTGGAAGGCAGCGAAGAGTGGGACGTGATGTTCCGCAAGTATTATTCCGATGAACTGCGCCGCGCGGGGATTGCCGCCGCACCCGAGGAACACCAGAAAGCCGGCCACGGCGGGCACCGCTAGCTGCGGCTTTTTGCGTCTTTGAGCTAATCCGCGATTATCTTTTTCGTCCACGAACCACAAGCCACCGCATTCCTCTGCAGAAAAATCCTCTAATCTGGATGAGTCACAAAACATTTTCGATTCGGGGAAACTTCCGATGAAAACGAAATTCCTTGCGCTAAGCCTGTCTGCGTTCGCTGTCGTCGCGTTTGCTGTCCACGGCCAAAACAGTACCTCTGACGAAACCGGCCACATCGTCGCTCTGGAAACGGCGTGGAATCACGCGCTGGAAGTGAAAGACACCGCCGCGCTGCAGATGCTGCTGGCCAACAATTTGATCGCGCTCGATTCGGACGGCACCTTGATGACCAAGGCCGCCTACCTTGCTGGGATAAAGGCCCCGGACTACCAGCCGGGCCAGGTGACACACGAAAAAATCGGCGTGCACACGTTTGGCGATACGGCGGTAGTCTCTGGCGTTTACCGTGAGAAGAGCGTCGAAAATGGGAAGCCCGTGGTGCACCGGTCTTCGTTTGTGGATACCTGGGTGAAACAAGACGGGACTGGGCAGTGCGTGGCCAGCACCGCGGTGACGATTCCAACCGGTCCCCAGCCGAAGCAATAGGGGCCGCTGCCGGCAACTTCGCGTGTATAATCCTTTCCGTTCACCGCATACAGCTCGACGCATTCACTGGAGACCCTGCCAATGCAACGCTGCATCCGCCTGTTTGCTTTGTTTCTTCTTGCCGCCGCGCCGATATTCGCCGCTCCTGCCGGACCGCTGGTTTTCGAGATTTCGTTTGGTAAAGAACTCTCCGCGGGTCCTGTAGACGGCCGCATATTGTTGATTATCTCCCAGGATTCGACACGCGAGCCGCGCTTCACGATTACCGAGGAAGTCGACTCACAACAAATGTTCGGCGTTGACGTGGACGGATGGCAATCGGGTGTGCCGGCGCGTGTGGACGCGACGACGCTTGGTTACCCGCTTGAATCGCTGAACAATCTGCCCGCGGGCGATTATTCCGTGCAAGCGGTTTTGAATGTCTACGAAACATTTCATTTGTCCAATGGAAAAACCGTGAAGCTTCCGCCTGACCGCGGGGAAGGGCAGCACTGGCAGACCAAGCCCGGCAACTTTCTGAGCCCGGTCGTCAAACTGCATCTGGATCCCAAATCATCCGGCGCTGTGCGCATTTCCTTTGATCACAAGATTCCAGCGATTGATCAGGAACTTGCCGATGTGGAGTCCGTGCTCGACTGGCGGCCGATTTCACAGCCCGATTCGGGCGAGGACAACAAGTGGGTGAAGCACATCCACATGCAAAGCGACTTGCTCACGAAGTTCTGGGGACGCCCGACGGAAATCGGCGCTGTTGTTCTGGTGCCGGATGGCTGGGCCGAGCACCCAGACGCGCATTACCCCGTGCTGATTTCCGAGGATCACTACCACCGGCATTTTTTTCCGAGCTTTCGCATCACGCCGCCCGATCCCAAGCTGGAGGCCGCAACGCGGCCCGGGGACGCTGCGAAGGACTGGACGCCGCGCGCGAACCCGGAATCGGAGCTGCAGCAAGCGGGCTGGAAAATGTATCAGGATTGGACCAGCGGAAGGATGCCGCGCGTGATCATCATCATGCCGCAGCACGCGAATCCTTATTTCGATGATTCCTATGCGGTGAACTCCGCCAATCTTGGCCCCTATGGCGACGCGTTGATGCACGAGCTTTTGCCGGCGATCGAGAAACAATTTCGCGGCATCGGGCAGGGCTGGGCGCGTGCCGTGTTCGGAGGTTCCACGGGTGGCTGGGAAGCGCTTGGGCAGCAGGTCTTCTATCCTGACGATATCAATGGAGCGTGGGTGGGCTGCCCAGATCCCATTGATTTTCGCGCATATGGGACGGTCAACATCTATGAAGACAGCTCCGCCTATTTCCGCCAAGGGCCTTTTTCAAAAGTCCCTTTGCCGGAAAAGCGAAAGACAAATGGGATTCTGGATTCGACGATGGAGCAGGAAAATCGCTATGAATTGGTTTTAGGAACGCACAGCCGCTCCGGCGAACAGTGGGACATCTGGCAGGCCGTCTTCAGCCCCGCTGGCGAGGACGGTTACCCCAAACCGATCTGGGACAAGCGCACGGGCGAGATAGATCGCTCGGTTGCGGCTTATTGGCGGGAGCACGCCGATCTTAGTTACATCATGAAACGCGATTGGGCCACGCTCGGACCGAAGCTGGCCGGCAAACTCCATTTTACCGTCGGGGATATGGACACTTGGTATCTGAACAATGCGGTGCATCTCACTGAATCCGTGCTCACCGATCCGAAATTAGCTCCGGCCGCGAATGCAACATTCGATTACGGTCCGCTGCAGCCGCATTGCTATCGCGGAATTCGGCTGGACGCGCCGCTGGTGGATCGCCTGAATTTCAGCCAAACATTTATTTGGAATATGACTCGTCATATCGAGCAGACTGCCCCGGCTGGCGCGGATCTGCACTCCTGGAAGTATTGATCTCGCGCGGAGTTCAGTTGGGCATGCGCGCGGATTTTAGCGAGTTTTGGTTGCGGCCGTGGCCTGCGCAGCTGTCGAGACAAACCACTCGTCTAACACGGAGACTACCCGAAACGTTTTCGAATTAATTTTCCCGGGGGTTGTGGCCCAGAACACCGTGGCGCTTTTCGTCAAGCTGTCAACGCACATGCGGTCTTCCGCGAGTGCGGTCGGGCGCCGCATCCACAGCACGGTTCCGTCTTCAGTTTCTTCCACGTCCACGAATCCATGTCCACGGGCGACGGCTTGAAATGAGGTGGGCTTTTCCATAGTAATTTCAGTCTACGCGCATTCGGGATGCGCCACGCTTAAAGTTTCCTCACGTTTCGAGCAGGATGGGTTGGGACGGAGGGATCCAAAATGCCTCTACCACCGCGGTATTCCTCGTCTACTATTGAAGTTGGAAAATCGTTGAGCGGTTCCCTCGCTGAAGAAAAATTGGGAGGCCATCCATGAGCGACACAGCCTTACCCCTATGGAACTCGATTGAATATTCTCTATGGGCCGCTGGAGATTGTGGAAGAAAAAAAGCTGGCCGACGAATGCAAATTTGCGTGGTACAACCAGACGCTGTGCCAGGTGAACGGCTCGGTGGTACGGATGGGTGTATTCACCGGCGAATACCACTGGCACAAGCATGACGAGGACGACGAGTTTTTCTATGTGCTAGAAGGCCAACTGCTGATTGATCTGGAAGGGCGCCGTGACGCTGGAGCCGAGGCAGGGCTTCGTGGTTCCGAAAGGTGTCCTGCACCGCACCCGCGCCCCGCAGCGCACAGTAGTGCTGATGGTAGAAAACGCCGGCATCATTCCCACCGGCAACTGAAAACCGGAAATCACCTCCGGTTCAATACCGGAGACTTGGCGAACTCCGCCGGGGCCCCGGGCTTCCCCTTGCAGTGCAGCCCTTACTGCAGGTATTGCTGCAAAGAGAGAGCCCGGGTTCCTTGTGATTCAACGCTTCATTTCCTGCCCGCTGTTCGATACGTGCCCATCGGCAGCCGTCAATTGCCGTCGGTCATCTCAATGGACCGCGCAACCATGCAGCGCATTGGAGTACTCCGGTTGCGTTGCATAGAGCTTCTCGCCGATCGAGTAGACATCCGGATCGAAGTACCCGTTCTGGGAGATAAAGGTGACGAACTCGCACTCGTCTCCAATTTCCTCAAGAAAGAGCGCGTTGGACGTCAGATTCCGCCACGCGTCAATATCCGGGTCGGTGATGGTCTCAAACAGCTCATGCGAAAGAGTGCTGTTTGTGGAATCGATCAGTTGTCCGTTCGGCGTCCCTGGCCGCACCTGGCAGCCCGGCACGTTTTGAAAAGGCTCGACGGAATAAAGCACGTGGCCGATGTCGGAGAAATCCACGCTACCGTGATAGGCGCAGAAGAAAAAGCTGTTCGGATTGTCCGGCGAATAGCAGACGGAGAAGGTGGAATCGAAGCACTCATCCTGGCCCGGCGGAAGGAAAATGTGAAAGATGTGGCCATAGCCCGTTTGCCCCGTGAGGGCGGCTACGGCATGGACCACGGCCAGCATGTCGTTGTCCGTGAATGGGGTGCCGGGAGGCGCGTAACTCAGTTTTGCCCGATTGCCGCGAGTATAGCGCTCGTTGGCGCCGAGACCGATGTATTGGTCCACCAGATGGATCAGACGGCTGTCCGAAAGATCCTTCAGGAATTTTTCCGGATTTCCCCAGCATTGTGGAATCGGACATTTGCCGTTCGGGAGGAGATAAATGGCGTGAGACTCCGCCGCATCCACCACAGGGCCGCCCTGATTACCCAGGTCGCCGGGAAAGCGCGTCCCTGGAGTTTGATTCTCCGGGGAATTATTGGATTTGGCCGCAAAGGAAGCGGCACGCTGCGTTAGAAGTCCCTCTCCGCGCGCGTCCTTTGCTCGTGGCGTGTTGGTGGGTTGGGCATGGCGAACTACGTTTTTGGCTTGAGTTGCCGCTGATTTGTCAGCGGCATTGAGGTTAACGTTCACTTCGCCGACGTCCTGTGCCTGGGCCTTGCCCCGGGGGGAAAGGCTTAAGAGCATCAGTGCGCCGCAGAGTACTGCCAGGGTGTTTCGAAGACTGGAAATAGACATGGGTTTCGCTCCTTACCTGTCGAAGATATTGCCGATGGGAATCTGCCTGACCAGTCGAGCGTGTGACGATCGCAACAGCGCGGGTGTGCGAAATCCAGTTAACTTTCGGACGGAACGCCCGATTTGTCTTAAACGATTGCAGTGAAGTGCCCAGCCGTGGCGTGAATAAGTGACGTGCCGGGATAAGGCTCGCAGCGGGCGCGCGATTCGAACTTCTTATTTGGCGGAAACCGAGTTGAACCAACGCGCCGCGAATCGGGCCGAGACCAGGAATACCACTCGCACGGCGTAAGCCGGACTCCCGCCTCCCGAACCGCCCGGGTTACGGCCGGAATCGGAGGCGAGTGAGGCGGATGCTACTTGACATAAATGTAGTGTGTCAAGCGCGCGGGCTGTTGCCAGTTGGCACCATCCTTGAACATGTCCAGCAAAGGGGTCACGCGTTCATCGGAGACGCTCGCCATTTCGCTTCCGCGCTTGCCGCGTTCGATACGCGGCTCGGGAATTTGCATTTTACGGAAGCGGAGAAGTTCACCTTCTGAGCACATCTCCCGGGCGGCGCATTGGCGAGGCGCCTGGTTGCGTGCTGAAATCAGATGGAACCTCACCTGATGATTTTCCAGACCACGCTACGTCGGCTTGCATCGTTGCTTGTTCTTGCGGTGCTTTTGAGGCTGGCTGCCAGCAATCTTTTCTACGATTCCTCGATTGCCTCCGAGTTTTATCCGCTCGTTTTTGCCAGCGTGCTGTTCATGCATCTGCGTCTGGCGTTTCGCTGGAAGGACGTGGCGGGGATTCTGGTGATCGGGGTGCTGTTCATTGTGCTGGATGTATTCGTGCTTCATCCGCACCGGATCACGTTGACGGCGTGGGTTTCCTTCCTGGGTATGGCAAGCCTGCTGGTTATGAGCCTGCGGGCAATCTGGGAAGAGGGGGAGGATCGAAGAGCTATTTTGCTGGCGCTGATTCCCGGCGCTTTTATTCTGGGCTCAAATTTTTTTGCGGGCTATCTGCATTTGTGGACGCAGAAGGCGCATCCGAAGGTGCTGGATCTTTATCTTTATTCGTTCGACAGCAGTCTGAGAATTCCGATCGTGTTCTGGCTGGGCCAGGCGTTCGCGCGCTGGCCAGTGTTTCGTGCGATCAGCATGGTGTTTTATGTTGGTTTGCCGTTCACAGTGGCACTCGCGTACGCGGGACAAGCGGCGCGCCTGCGGAATAAAGCCATTCCCATCGTCGTGGCGTTCCTTCTCACCGGGCCTCTCGGAGGGATTTTCTACAATTTGTTTCCCGCGCTGGGACCTATCCATCTTTTCACGAGCAGATTTCCCTGGAGCCCACTTCCGGCGGAGAGCACGCGACGGCTCTTTCTCGAGCCCGTCCCGATCGAAGGGCTGCGCAACGCCATTCCTTCGCTACATATGGCTTGGACGCTTCTGGCGTGGTGGTACTCGCGGGGGCTTTCGGTTTGGGAACGCGGCCTGGCGATGGCGTTTGTGGTGTTCACGATTTTTGCGACGATGGGTACGGGCGAGCACTACTTCATTGATCTGGTGGTGGCTGTTCCGTTCGCGCTGTTTATTCAGGCACTCTGCGTCACCGGATTGCAGTGGAGCGATTCGCGCCGCTGGCTGCCCTTGCTGCTGGGAGTTTCCGCAACTCTTCTCTGGCTGGCCACGCTGCATTTTGCCGTGCATGTTTTTTGGATCTCGCCGGTACTTCCGTGGGCCGCTTGCGCCGCGACAATTGGTTTCTGCTGGCTGGCACGGCGAGGGATGCAGGATGCAGCCGTGGGCATCATCGCGGCTGGCGCGATGAGTTCGACTGGCGCGGCGATCGCGACACCAGAAGCTACTTCCTAGGCGCTTGTTTTATTTCCCGGAAAAATTGGGGCCTATCAGTTCGCGCAGGGTCGCTGGCGTCGCCCAAGGGGCCGTGTTCTGGAAACGCTTGATCCAATCCGGCCCGGCGCCGATTTTCACGCGGTCTGGAGTAAATTCCGGTGAAAGCGCGTTTGCCATCAGCGCGTAACTGGCACCATCCCGCAAACGCAGAGCTTTCCAGCAACCGCCGGGCACAGCAATCACCGGCGTTTGGCCCGCAGCGATATCCATGCCAAGGGTGATTTTTTCCGCGAGGCCATCCGGGTGAAAAATGAAGTAGTCAACCGGGCCGCCCTCGATGAGGATGTGCGTGTCGTCGGGTTCGAGGAAGTGGAGATAATTGACGGGCAGGTCGTGGGTAAGCATGTAGTAGTTCTGTGATTGAACGGCAAGAGAGCGGCCACCGACATTCACTTTCTGGGCAGAGACGCCGATGATTCCGAGATAGCCCGATTCTTTCGGAAGGACCGAAAGGTGCAGGAGGCGAATGAGTTCGTTGGCACGGGCGTTTGGATTGGCGCGAGGAGTGGCAATCAGCAACGCACTGCCCGCAAGCGAAGCGGCAACGAGAACAGCCAGGAGGTATTTCATGCATGGAAGACTAGCAGAATCGAGAAAGAGAGGGATATCGGGGCGTAACGTACGGACAAAAATCCAGTGGGTCAGCGGAATTTTTGAGTGGCTGCGGATGTGGGAGGAAAATTGCGCTACGGGTTGTCTGGCCGACGCTTCAGGGTTGGGCGATCGTCGTCGGAAGAGTCCGTGGTAGTGGTGCTGCCGCTTGTGTTGGTGCCGCCGCTGGTTTGCTGGCCAGCCTGCTCGGTCTTGGTGCGCAGGCTGGGCTTGCCGGGCTGATTGTCCTGCACCTTGCGGGCGAACATGACGTTGCGGAGGCGAGACTTCACGGAGTCGAATTCCGAAGTGGTAACGATATATTCATCCTTCTCTGGAAGGATGCGGGCGATTTCTTTCTGGGCCTGCTCGATGCGCTCCGGCGTAGGAGGATGCGTGGAGAACATCTTCGGAATGCTGCCCGGACGGCGCTTTTCATCGGCCTGGATGCGTTCAAAGAAGGTTACATAGGCGTTGGGATCGTAGCCGGCCTTGTACATGTACTGAATACCGAGGTAATCGGCTTCGCGCTCATCGTCACGCGAGAACTTCAAGAACGTCAGAGGAATCGCGAGGTTCATGCCCTCGTATATGGCGTATCCCGCCCAACCGTAGGGGATGAAGATCATCGCAGCCATGGAGCCGAGTTGGATCATTTCGGCCTTGGTGGCTTGCTTGGTGCCGTGGCGGGCTGCGACGTGCGAAATTTCATGGGCCATCACACCGGCAAGTTCGTCCTCCTCCTGCGCGCGAAGGATCAGGCCGCTGTTTACATAGAAAAACCCACCCGGTAGAGCGAAGGCGTTGACTTCGTCCGAGTCGATGACCTTGATGGTGAAGGGAACTTTCGCGTCGGAGTTGCGAACCAGATTCTGCCCAACGCGATTGACGTATTCGGTGATGACCGGATCGTCAATCATTTTGGAGCTGCGTTCCACTTCCTGTGCCAGAGACTTGCCCAGGGCGATCTCGCGCTCGATGGAATAGAAATTCACGCCTTTGCCGACGCTGCGGTTGCCAACGGCATCTACGTCATCCTTGGACTTCTTGGGATGCGTGGGGTTGCTTGGGTCGGTGGTGGAGTCCGCGGCTGGCTGCTGCGTAGTGCTGGGAGAGGTGGAGTCCGGCGCCTGAGTGGTCGGCGCGGGTGCCTTCTCAGCTGGGTCCGGGGGAGGAGGAGCCGGCGGAGGAGGCTGCATCATCGGGATGGGGGTGGATTGCTGCGAATTGTCTGGAGTCTGCGCCTGGCCCTGCTGATTGGTTTGCTGGGCCTTAGGATCCTGGGACTGTCCAGACTCCGATTGAGCCGGGGTCGCCGGGGGCAAACAAAGGAGGGCAGCGGCTAAAAATCTGGCCGACAGGAATTGCGAGGAAATGCGCATGGTCCCTACCTCCCACATCCAAGCCCGAGTATACACCCCAAACAGGCGGGAAAAGGTCAATGTTTAGGATGAGTGCGGGGAGGAGAAGGTTTCCCGGGTGGGGGCAAAGAAACGGGGAAGGGCGGATATTACAGGACAGTTGACAGTGGGGAAGAGGGTCTCTACAGTCAATGGCTAGTATATGGCCGAGCGAAAAATTCAGATTGGACAGCTATGGAAGAAGGACGGGACCGGAGACACGTATCTGGTCACCCGGGTGTACACCGAGGCCTTGAGCACGATTGTGGTGCTGCGCAAGTCCGGGGCGGAAGAACAGAATCTGGTGCGGGTGAAGGCGGAACGGACCGCGGCGGGGCAGGGGTTGCCGGGATTTGTGCCGGCGGTGGAGGATGATTCGATGTAAAGATGGGGAGTTAAAGGAGGTAAAGGATTCGGAAGTGGGTTGGGGGAGTTTTTGTTGGTCGGGTTTGAGGGCGGCGCGCGCGGTGCCGCTGGGTTGGTGAGATTCCAAGAACAATTTGCGGAGTGAAAAGGCAGGAGTGGGGCAATGCCTTGCGGGGATCCGTGTGTCTGTAGAGCTGGAGAGTGGGGCTCAGATGGAGCGGACGGCAAGTTCCACGACGTCGTCTGTGGACATGGGTTCTTTTTGCAGGAAGGGTTCGCCATATTTAACGTTGATGAGGGCGCCGTTGGCGCGGGCGAGCAAGTCCATGCGGTGGTCGAGTTCGTCGATGGCGAGAAAAACGCGCTGTTTGCGTTCGCTTTTGGCGGGACGGAACTGGGAGCCATAGGCGAGGATGGCTTTGCGGCGCTGGGCGTATTCCCTGGTGATATCCACGACGAAACTGGGAGGCATGCCCTCGAAGGAAGTGGCGTAGAGGATTTTGAACGGTCGGTGCGGTTCACCGGTGAGCGGCAGTTGCTTGAGTCCCGCGAGGAAGCAGGCTTCGTAGCCGAGTGTGGAGGCGTGATAGTGGTCGGGATGGCGGGCTTCCCAATAGGGAAGGATTACGGTTCGCGGACGGAGATCTCGAATCATCTGGGCGAGGCGCATTTTGTTCTGGCGGGAGGGCTGAACGTCGGAGTCAGGAATGCCGAGATTGCCGCGCCATGCGACTTTGAGGATTTTGGCGGCGAGCACGGCCTCTTTTGCGCGAGTTTCCGGAGTGCCACGGGTGCCCATTTCACCGGCGGTGAGATCGAGGATGCCGGTTTTATAACCTTTGTTGGCCATTTTCAGCAGCGTGCCGCCGCAGGTGAGTTCAACGTCGTCGGGGTGTGCGGCGATGGCGAGCAGATCTAGTTTCATGAGCGCCTCGGTGATGCGGAAGAATTGTAAGCGGAGAAGGTGATTGGTGACTAGTGAGGGCTGACATGGTTGTGTGTTAAGTTGACGGAATGGGCGACGAGAAAAAATTGGCGGGACGGGTGGCGCTAGTTACCGGCGCGGGAAAGCGGCTGGGGCGGGCGGTGGCGCTGCGATTGGCGAATGAGGGCGCGGATGTGGCGGTGCATTACGGGAAGTCGGAGGCGGAAGCGCGCGAGGTTTTGGAAGAGATCGAGAAGTTGGGCCGGCGAGCGGGTGCGTTTTCGGCGGAACTGACGGACGTGGCGGCGATTCAGAAGTTGATGCAGAGCGTGACGTCGCGATTTGCGCGGCTGGATATTCTGGTGAATTGCGCGGCGAATTTTCTGGAGACGAAATTTGGGGAGACGAACGAGGCGACCTGGGATGCCTCGATGGATACCAATCTGAAGGCGCCGTTTTTTTGCTCGCAAGCCGCGGCGCCGCATCTGGCAAAGAGCGGGCGCGGAGTGATTATCAATTTTGCGGATATTGGCGGGTTGCTGGGGTGGACGGAGTTCTTGCCGCACTCGATCTCGAAGGCCGGAGTGATCATGTTGACGCGGATTCTGGCGAAGGAACTTGGACCGGCCGTACGCGTGAACGCGATTGCTCCGGGGACGATCACAATGCCGGGAGACCCGCCGGAGTGGCAGGCGGATTTTGTGCGGCGCGCGCCGATGAAGAGGACAGGAAGGCCGGAGGAGATTGCGGACGCGGTGATGTATTTGGTTGGGGCGGAGTTTGTGACGGGGCAGGTTCTGGTGGTGGATGGGGGAAGGACGCTTTAGGAGAGACTGCAGTCGACAATCTACAGCCGACAGCTCTGAGCTTACGGCTTGAAATTGACCGGCGCGCTGAGGCAATGTGCAACTTTGAAACTTGAAAAATTTTAATGGCTTGGGTGGGACTTCAGATGGGCGAGGGTGTACTCTAGAAAGTTACGGACGCGCAGAAATTTACTGTGCCGGCGGCGAACGAGCCCCGGCGGGAAGAAGAGAAAGGCCACCGCACTCATGGACCAGGAAACTTACGTACCGCGGCATATGGAAGATGTGGAAATTCAGGAATGGCTGGAGTCGCTGGACTCCGTGCTGGAGTCGAGCGGGCCGGATGTGGCCCGGGAAATTCTGGAGCGCTTGCGGGCGCACGCCACGGTGAGCGGGATAGATCTGCCGTTCACGGCAAACACGCCCTATGCGAACACGATCCCCGCGCGGCTGGAGCCGCTGTTTCCGGGCGATCAGCAACTGGAGCGGCGGATCAAGTCGTTGATCCGCTGGAATGCGCTGGCGATGGTGGTGCGCGCAAACAAGTGTGGAACACAACATCGGCGGCCACATTTCGACATATGCGTCGGCGGCGACGCTCTACGAAGTGGGGTTCAACCACTTTTTCCGGGCGCGCAACGAAAGTTTCGAAGGAGACACGGTCTATTTCCAGGGGCACGCAGCGCCGGGCATTTATGCGCGCGCATTCCTGGAGGGGCGTCTGAGCGTCGAGCAGTTGGAAAATTTCCGCCGCGAGTTGAAGCCGGGCGGGGGACTTTCTTCGTATCCTCATCCTTGGCTGATGCCGGACTTCTGGGAATATCCGACGGTTTCGATGGGCTTGAGCCCACTGATGGCGATTTACCAGGCACGATATAACCGGTACCTGGAGAATCGCGGATTGAAGCAGGCGACGGACGCGAAAGTGTGGGCATTCCTGGGCGACGGCGAAACCGATGAGCCGGAATCGCTGGGAGCGATCACGCTGGCTTCGCGCGAAAAACTGGACAATTTGATTTTCGTGATCAACTGCAACCTGCAGCGTCTGGATGGTCCGGTGCGCGGGAACGGGCAAATTATTCAGGAGCTGGAATCGGCGTTTCGCGGCGCAAGGTGGAACGTCATCAAGGTGCTGTGGGGCAGCGAGTGGGATCCGATTCTGGAGCGCGACACCGAAGGCCTGCTGGTGAAGCGAATGGGCGAAATGGTGGACGGCGAGTACCAGAAGCTGGTGGTCTCCAGCGGCGAATATGTGCGGCAATTTTTCTTTGGGAGCGACCCGCGATTGCTGAAGCTGGTGGAGCCCTTACCGGATGAGGCGCTGAGGCGCTTACGGCTGGGCGGACACGATCCGCGGAAGGTATACGCCGCGTATAAGGCCGCTGTAGAGCACAAGGGCGGGCCGACAGTGATTCTGGCGCGCACGATCAAGGGTTATGGGCTGGGCGAGGCGGGCGAAGGGAAGAACGTCACGCACCAGCAGAAAAAACTGAACGAAGAGGAATTGCGGGAATTTCGATCTCGCTTTGGGATTCCCATGGGCGATGAAGAGATTGCCAAGATTCCGTTTTACCGGCCGGCGGAGGAGAGCGAGGAAATTCGCTACTTGCGCGCGCGGCGGCAGACTTTGGGTGGATACGTGCCACAGAGAAAGGCACGGGCGGCGGCACTTTCCGGCGGGCATTCGGAAATGTTCAAGGAATTTTACGAGGGCAGCGATGGGCGCGAGGTCTCCACAACGATGGCGTTTGTGGCCATGCTGCGAAAGATGCTGAAGGACCACGAAATCGGGAAGTTGGTGGTGCCGATCGTGCCCGACGAAGCGCGGACGTTTGGCATGGAGTCTTTGTTCCGGACGGTGGGCATTTATTCGAGCGTTGGGCAGAAATACGAACCGGTGGATGTGAACACGCTGCTCTATTACAAGGAAGCGCAAGACGGGCAGATTCTGGAAGAGGGAATTACGGAAGCGGGTTCGATGGCGTCGTTCATCGCGGCGGGTTCAGCGTACGCGACGCACGGAATCAACACCATTCCGTTTTTTATTTATTATTCGATGTTTGGATTGCAGCGGATCGCGGACTTCATTTGGGCCGCAGCGGATATGCGCACGCGCGGGTTCCTGCTGGGCGGAACTTCGGGACGTACCACGCTTGCCGGGGAAGGCTTGCAGCACCAGGACGGGAACAGCCACGTGCTGGCGCTGCCAGTGCCGAACCTGATGGCCTACGATCCCGCTTACGCGTATGAGATCGCGGTGATCATCGAGGACGGGATCCGGCGGATGTACGTCAACGGCGAAAGCATTTTTTACTACATTACGGTGATGAACGAGCCTTACGTGATGCCACCGATGCAGGCGGACGTGAAGGACGGTATTTTGAAGGGCATGTACAAATTGAAGGCGTCCACAAACAAGAAAGCGAAATTGCGGGCGCAGTTGATGGGCAGCGGCGCGATTCTGAATGAAGTGCTGCAGGCGCAGGAAATACTGGAGAAGAATTACGGTGTGGCAGCGGATGTTTGGAGCGTGACGAGCTACAAGTGCCTCTACACCGATGCGATTGAGACAGAACGGTGGAACCGGTTGCATCCGGATGAGACGCCGCGGGTTCCTTACGTGAAGAAGTGCCTGGGCGACGAGCAAGGCGTGTTCGTGGCGGCTTCCGATTATCTAAAGACGCTTCCCTCGATGATTTCCAAGTGGCTGCCGAAGCGCATGGCGGTTCTGGGCACCGATGGATTCGGACGCAGCGAGGGACGCACGGCGCTGCGCGAATTCTTTGAGGTGGATTCGCGATTTGTGGTGCTGGCTACGCTGCATGAGCTTGCGCAGGACGGATTGGTGGGCGAGGCTACGGTGCAGAACGCGATCAAGGACCTGGGGATCAATCCGGAGAAGGCGAATCCGGTGATTTCCTGAGAATTTGAAAATAGAAATTGGAAAATAGGAAATTGGGAAGAGACGGGCGCGAGGGATCGCGCCCGTTTTTTGTTGGGGTTGTGTTATTAAGGGCCGGAGGAGAAGAAGGTGGCATGAAGCCGCCCGTACGCGTCCGCTTATGAGTCCAAAGGCGCCCGCCTCGGAAGGCGGCCGCTACAGGGAGAAGAGGATTTCGGCGGGTTTGATGTGGCCCGTGGCTAGGTGGGCGATGAGGTGGCGGTTGGCGGCGAGAAAATCGTATTGGGAGAGTTCTTTGGGGAGGACCCAGGCGATTTGTTCGAAGGCGCGTGGAGTAACGTCGGTTTCTGTGATCTCCGCGGCGAAAAAATGGATTTCGAGTTCCTCGGCGGAAGTGGCGTATTGATGGCGAATGCTGGCGATTTCCGCAGACTTGGTGAGGGTGGCGCCAAGCTCCTCGGCGAGTTCGCGGGAGAGCGCTTGCGGGAAGGATTCTCCGCTGCGCACTTTACCGCCGGGAAATTCCCATTTGAGGGGAGAAGTGTCAGTGCGGCGGCGCTGGCCGATGAGCAAGCGCCGGTCTGAACGTTCGATCACTGCGGCGACGACTTGAATCATAAGCGGTGCGCTTCAGATCCCATGATAGTTCAGCAGAGGCCATCCGGCTTCACGAGGCAGGACATGCCGCCGACAATGCGCCACTGGCCGTCATGTTTCTGCCAGGTGTGCGTGAGGCGCAGCACGCGTTTCGCTGGCTGCACATCCGGGGCGTAAGTCACTTGGACTTGCAAAAGGGTGATGGCCGTTTCCCCGTAGAGATGAACCGCTTTCTGTTCAATTTGATAGCTGGCGACGGCGCGAGTGGTGATGCCAAAAGGCGTCTCGCGAAAGGCTTGTTTGCTCACCGGGGATTTATCGTGTGCAGGCCAACCGAAAAACGCATCGTCCCAAAGATCTAGGTATCCGGCGGCATCGTGGGCGGCGACCAATTTCCAATACGTTTCCTCGCGATCCCAGACTTCCTTCTGCAACGGGGGCCAGGCTGATTCCTGGGCGAGGATGGGGCCGACCAGCGCGGTGAGCAGGAAAACTATCGCGAGTTTTCGCATTGGCACGTCCTTTTGGGTGATTCCGAGACCGAGTGAGTATAATGCATTCCACAAATCCGAAGCATGGAGGCCGGTATGCGAGGTGGAGTTCTGGTTGGGCTGGTGCTTTTTGCGATTCCCGCGTTTGGGCAGACTGGCAGCAGCGATGCGGTGCAGTTCAAGGCGACGATGGAAAACGTGAAGCCGACGTTTGGGCCGGCCGAGCCTGTGGCGCATGTGAAGCCTGGCGGAGAACTGCACGCGAATTCGCTGGACTGTTTTGGAAACGCGCTACAGAAGCCGGGCGATCCATTTTCACTTATCAAGTTTGATAACCCCCTGACCGGGCCGTTTTATATTGATGGCGCGGAGCCGGGCGATACGCTGGTGGTACACATCCTGGATTTGCAAGTGGATGGGAAGCAGGGCGTGGGGACATTTTCGCCGGGATTTGGCGCGGCCAATTCGACGCATTACACGCCGATGCTGGAGAAGCAGGGATTGCCGGAGCGCGCGTGGTATTACCCGATTGACGCGGAGAAGAAGTTGATTACGTTTCAGGCGGGGGATTCCGATTTCAAGGTGCAATTTCCGCTGAAGCCGTTCTTGGGCTGCATCGGCGTGGCGCCGGCGCATGGAGAAGCGCGGAGTTCGATTGTGCCGGCGGAGTTCGGCGGAAATATGGACGCTCCGGAAGTGTCGCCGGGGAATACATTGTATTTGCCGGTGAATGTGAAGGGCGCGCTGTTTTATTTTGGCGATGGACACGCGGCGATGGGCGACGGCGAAGTGGCTGGCAGCGCGGTGGAAGTGCCGATGAAGGCGAAGTTCAGTTTCGAGTTGGTGAAAGGGAAGAGCACGGACTGGCCGCGGCTGGAGAATGAGCATGAAATTATGACTACCGGGATTTACCGTCCGGTGGATGATGCGGTGCGGATTGCGGTGACGGAGATTGTGGCGTGGATGCACCGGGACTACGGATTGTCGGAACTGGACGCGTATGAATTGTTTTCGAAGGTAGGGAAGCTGCATTTGACGGAGATGGTGGATCCGAATTACGTGGTGGTGGCGAGCGTGGAGAAGAAATACCTGCCAGGGAAGCGATAACGGGAACCTGTGATGTTTAGCGAAATTTTGTTGGAGCATTTTCAGCGGCCGCGGAATGCGGGGGAGTTGGCGGGGGCGACGGCGGTTGTTGAGGTGAGCAACCCGGTGTGCGGGGATGTGCTGCGGCTTGCGGTGATTATTGAGGATGGCGTGGTGCGGGAGGCGCGGTTTTTGTGCCGAGGATGCACGGCAGCAATTGCGAGCGGATCGGTGCTGACGGAGAAAATGAAAGGGCACGGCGTTGAGGCACTGCGGGGGATGCGCGCGGAGGAGATCGCGGGGGAGTTGGGTGGGCTGCCTCCGGCGTCGTTTCACGCGGCGCAATTGGCGGAGGATGCGGTGAGGGCGCTTGCGGAGAAGATTTGAGGGGAAGTACCAGGTGAAGCCAGGGGCTATTCGGCGGATAGACCAAGGACGAGAGTTGGCTTTCTGAGAGTCACGCGGTTTGCAGATCGATGGTGATCGAATTTCGATTTCTGCAAGGATTTGAGGTTGAGATCCTTCGGCTATCCTCATCGGATAGCCTCAGGATGACAGGCGCTTGGGGCCGAATAACCTCAGGTTGAAACGGGGTCGGGTGGCGAACGGGTGAAGGTTGCCTGCGACGGGTTGGGGGTCGCGGCGCTTGCACATCGAAAGTCTATTGACTAGAAGCCATCTCATAAATACCTCAGGAGGATGATGGCGCAAGCCAACTGCACCATCCCGAGGAAATTCTCTGGGTAGTATTCCCAGCGAATGACCACACGACGAAAATTATGAAGCCAGGCGAACAAACGCTCAATTTTCCACCGCCGACGGTAGCGGCGCAGCACGCGCCCATCTTGGGTGGCCTTCCGGCTGCGTGTGGAGTTGTGCGGCGCAACCAACTCGACGCCGAAGCGTTCGCGAATCTGCGCATCCAAAGGATCGCTGTCGTAGGCGCGGTCGCCGATCAAGCGTTCGGGAGTTTCCGCAAGGAAGCGTCGCTGGAGCGTGGGCTCGACGAGTTTTGTTTCATGAGGCGAAGCGCTGGCCACGTGTACGGCGAGAGGAAGACCATGGCCGTCGCTGATCGCCATGATTTTGCTGCCTTTGCCGCGCCGAGTAGGGCCGACAGCAGAGCCCCCTTTTTCGCCGAACTGAAGGTGGCATCGATGAACGATTCGCTCAGGTCCAGCTTCCCTCGATCGCGTAAGTCTTCCGCCAGTTTCTGCAGCAGCCGAGTGAGCAACCCGGACCGCTGCCACTGCTGGAAGCGACGATGACAGGTTTGGTAGGGAGGATAACGACGCGGCAGATCGTGCCAAGGAGCGCCGGTGCGCAAGACCCAAAAAACTCCGTTCAGCACCGCTCGCGTATCTTGCCACAGACGGCCACGCCCATCGTCCCTGCGTTTCGGACGAAACAGTGTTTCGAGCACCGCCCACTGGGCGTCGGTGAGGTCCATGCTCTTGATTTACGCTAGTTTGCATAACTCACAAGCTTCCAATGACCTGAAAGTGTTTATGAGATAACTTCTAGTCGATGGGTCGGGTGGCGCGGGCGAAGGTTTCTGGATCATTGAGATTCAGGATGCAGCCTTCTTCGGTGGTGGGGAATTCATGGACTTCGGCGCGGTGAGCCCAGACTACTGCGCGGGCGCCGACATCGAGTGGCGCGACCAGCAATTCCGCAAAAAGCTTCTCTGAAAAAATAACCGGATGGCCACGGCGCCCCAGAAACGTGGGAAGGACTACGGCCGGGTGGGAAGCGTAGAAAATTGTGATGAGATCGTGAACTAATGCGGAGCTGATGAGTGGGTGGTCCACGAGGCAGAGCAGCAGGCCATCGAGACCGTGGGGCAAACTTTTCAGGGCGGCCTGAATGGAAGTGATCTGGCCCTTTTCCCAATCAGGGTTTATCACGATTTCATTCGCGTCAAGATGGATGGCTTTGGTGATGGGCTCTGCGTGAGGGCCGAGGACGACGCGGCGTGCGGAAATTTTAGGGTGGCGCGTGGCTTCGAGCAAATGGTCGAGAAACGGGCGTCCCTGATAGGGAAGCAGCGCTTTTGGCGCACCCATCCGGGTAGAGGCCCCGCCGGAAAGAATGACAGCGGCGAGCATAGAGACCCTCGCGAGTTATTTTGTCTCGACTGCGCTGGGAGCGGCGAGTTTAATTTTCTTGTGGGCGGCGTATTCGACATTACGGCGGACGGCGATGAGTTCGGCGACGATGCTTACGGCAATTTCCTCGGGTGAGAGAGCGCCGATATCAAGGCCCATGGGGGCGAAGACGCGCTCGAACTCCTCCATCGCGTAGCCTTCTTTTTCGAGGGCCTTATAGACGCTGAGGACTTTGCGGCGGCTTCCGATCATTCCCACGTAACGGGCGCCTGTTCGCACGGCCCAAGCCAGTACGCGCATGTCTTCCTTGTGACCGCGGGTGACAATGACGATGTAAGAGGAAGAGCCGGGACGAAGTTTCTGAAACGCATCGTCAAAGCTGGTGTGGATTTCCTGGGCCATCGGAAAGCGCTGGGAGTTGGCGAAGGCTTCGCGGTCGTCAATGACGCAGACGCCGAAGCCGACAGCTTGTGAGGCCTTGGCAACCGCAGTGGAAACATGGCCGCCGCCGAAGAGATACACGATGGGTTGAGGCAGGATTGGCTCCAGGAATATTTCGACGGTGCCGCCACAGATGAGGCCATTATCGTAAGTGGCTTCATTGTTGAGATGAAAGACCAGTTTCCGCGGGGCTTCGCTGCGCATCACTTCGCGGGCCGCGGCCCAAACGTCGGCCTCGACGCAGCCACCGCCGATGGTGCCGAGCGAGGAGCCATCCTCGCGGACGAGCATCCGGGAGCTTTCGTAGCTGGGGATGGAGCCGTCGGTGTGGACGATCGTGGCGAGAGCGCCGCGCTGTCCGGCGCGCCGCATGCGGACGATTTCTTCGAAGAGGTCCATGGGATTGGCTATGTGTAGGCTACGGCGGTAAACCTAGTGTGTCAACGTACTGGCTGGCAGCACCTGCGTGTTGCAGGTAATCGCGCCCCAGTCCAGAATGGCGGCACAACGGTTCGATCCGAAAATCGGAGAGGCAAACATGAAGGCAATTGTGATTGAACAGCACGGCGATCCGTCTGTGTTGCGATATATGGAGGTGGCCGAGCCGCATATCGGGCCTCGAGAAGTGCTGGTGCGTGTCCGCGCTTGTGCGCTAAACCACCTCGATCTGTGGGTACGCAAGGGGATTCCTGGTGTGCCATTCCCGCTGCCGCATATTCTGGGAAGCGATATTGCCGGAGAGGTGGCCAAGGTTGGATCCGGCGTGACGATGGTGGGCGTTGGGCAAAAAGTGGTGCTGGCGCCGGGAATATCGTGCGGAAAGTGCCTCGCATGCCTTTCGGGAAACGACAATCGTTGCCGTGAGTTTACGAATCTGGGATACATGATTGATGGGGGCTGCGCGGAGTATGTCCGCTGCCCGGAAGTGAACTGCATGCCGTATCCGGAGAATCTGGACTGGGTTCATGCCGCGGCGGTGCCGCTGGTGTTTCAAACCGCGTGGCACATGCTGGTGAATCGGGCCCAGTTGCAGCCGGGAGAAGACGTGCTGGTGCTGGCGGCTGGAAGCGGGGTGGGAAGCGCGGCGATCCAGGTGGCAAAGTTCTTTGGAGCGCGGGTGATTGCCACGGCTGGAAATGACGAAAAGCTGGCCAAGGCTAAGGAAATTGGCGCGGATGATGTGATTCATCACGGAAACACGCCCATCGCCAAGGAGGTGAGGCGGTTGACGAAGAATCGCGGCGTGGATGTGGTGGTGGAGCATGTGGGAACCGCGACTTGGGAAGATAGCGTGAAAAGTCTCACGACCGGGGGACGATTGGTGACGTGCGGGGCGACTACGGGATATGACGCGAAACTTGATTTGCGGTTTTTGTTCACGCGGCAGCTTTCGATTATGGGTTCGTATATGGGAACGAAAGATGAGTTGCGGACGGTATTGAAGCTGGTTGCGCAGGGTAGGTTGAAACCAACGGTGGACAAGGTGTTTGACTTGAGGGATTGCATGGCCGCGCACGATTATCTGGAGACGGGGAAGCAGTTTGGGAAAGTGGTTTTGCGGGTGGAGTAAGGAAGGAAAGATTTAACGCAGAGGCCACAGAGGTCGGCGCGCAGAGGGCGCCGAGAAGAAGGGGAGACAGATTCAGAGCTGTGCTACTGGGCGGCGGTGCGGCCGATGCCGGCGAGGACGCGAAGTTCGCCCAGGACGATGACTTCGAGATTTGCGGGTTGATTGTTGCGAAACAGATGGGCTTCCGTGCCGGAGGCCCAGCCTTGAATGAAGAAGATTGAGTCGCCCTCGTGCTCGGGGCGCGCGGTATTGCGGATGGTGACTTGCAGTTTGCGGGAATCGTAGTGAACGGTGATCAGATTGGATTTTCCTGCGCAACGAACGCGGAGATCACCGAGAATGGTTTCTTTGCAACTGAGGGCCTGCTCGCCGATGATGGCGTTCCAGGCTTGGCATTGAGAAAAGAACGTTTCGGAGACTTGCTTCCAGACGTTGGGAGCGAGGCGGAGGGCGGCTTCGCGATTCAGGGCTTCTTCTTGGAGCTGGACTTCCTCGGTGAGTTTTGCGGCGAGGAATTCCTGTGCGGCGCGCTTTGTTTCGTCAGTAGGCATGGGCCCGGCGTTCTCCGAGAGGGAATGAATACATTCCATCGTAGCGGGTGGGGTGTCCGGGGTGTCAAGTTACTTTGAGTTCTGGTGTTCTGGTGAGGAAACAGAAAGAGGAAGATTTAACGCAGAGGCCACAGAGGTTGGCGCGCAGAGGGCGCAGAGAAGAACGGAGCACGAGCCGTTCGCTTCGCTCGGGACAAGCTCAAGCCCGTGCTACTGGGGGGCGATTGTAAGGGGCGGGGTGATGTGCCAAAATTGGGGGGTAGGCCGAGGGAACCATGGAAACGACGTTGGGAAAAAGCGTTACGCTGACGAAACCCGATGACTTTGGGAACCTGCTGCAGGATGAGGGGATTATTTTTACGCAGCTGGACAAGGCCGTGAACTGGGCGAGGAAAAGCTCCATCTGGCCGCTGGGATTTGGGCTGGCGTGCTGCGCGATTGAGATGATGTCCATGGCGGCTTCGCGGTTTGACGTGGCGCGGTTTGGCGCGGAAGTGTTTCGTCCATCGCCGCGGCAAGCGGACCTGATGATTGTAGCGGGGCGGCTTTCGCAGAAGATGGCGCCGGTGATCCGGCAGCTCTACGATCAAATGCCGGAGCCGAAGTGGGTGATTTCGATGGGCGCGTGCGCCACGTCGGGGGGCGTGTTCAATAATTACGCGATTGTGCAGGGATGCAACCAGGTGATTCCCGTGGATGTTTATGTGCCGGGGTGCCCGCCGAGGCCGGAAGCGGTGCTGTATGCGATTTTGCAGCTGCAGAAGAAGATTGATGGTGAGAAGGGGTCGTTTAAGCGGGCGCTGAATTTGGATTGATGTGGTGGGTCCCGCCTGCGGCGGGGAGGATTGCTGGCCCGCCAGAGGCGGGCGCTGCCGGGATGTTTGAACGAACGGCAAGATTGCTGGCCTGCAAGATGCAGGCGCTACCAGGGGTTGCATGGCATCGGCTATTCCAGAGACGGTTAGTGCGCGGGATTTGCTGCGGCATTGCCTTGCGACGATTGCGTACCGGACAGCGAAGCTGGTGCGGGACGTTCCTCCCTCTTTCGCCAAATTCCAACCGCCTGAGAATGCCAGGACGCCGGAGCAGATACTGGCGCACATGGGCGATTTGCAGGACTGGGCGTATTCGATGGCCAGCGGGAAGCCGGCGTGGAACGATTCGCGGCCACTGCCCTGGGAGCAGGAAGTGGAGCGGTTCTTTGGGGCGCTCCAGCGATTCGACGATTATCTTGCGGGCGATGGCGCGCTGCACGCTTCACCCGAAAAGTTATTTCAGGGGCCCGTCGCGGATACATTGAATCATGTAGGACAGATCGCCATCCTGCGGCGGCTGGCGGGCGTGCCGGTGAAGGGCGAGAATTACTACAAGGCGGATATCGCCACCGGTCGCGTTGGCGCCGAGCAGTCACCTCCTAACCGCGAATTTTAACCAACTAATTCTGGACGCAGCCATCTTCCGGGCGTAGAGTTTACGGGCTTGGGTCCCCAGCCCATGGTTGATTCACCCTGCTCCGCAAGGATGGATGTATGAGTGTCCCCGAACAGCGTCAACATCCCAGAATAAAACCACCCAAAACCGTGTTAGGAGCGTGGCGTTCCGGCGTCCAGCGAGACGTTTCCTATGTGGAGAGCCTGGGGCTGGGTGGAGTGTTTCTGCGTACGAAGCGCAAGGTGGCAATTCGGAGTCTGGTGCAGATCCTGCTGGATATGCCGCAAGGGCAGGTGCGCGGGCGCGGCGTGGTGCGGAGACATCAGGAGCACTATGGGATCGCAGTGCAGTTTATCGCCATGGAGCCAGAGGACCGGGGCCGGCTGGTCAAGCAGATCCGGGATTTGAGCTTGGCTGCTAGCTAATTAGTTGCGGTTTTGGCGGTGGCTTCGGGATAGGCGACGGCGGTGATTTGCAGGAGCGAAAGGGTCCAGCGCATCGAATCCCTGGTAAACCCCAACGTCATGCGTGCTCTACCAGGATCCGTGTTGGGCTTCAGATGGATGTGGTCCCAGAGAACGGTTCCCACCCAAAACATCGTGCTTTGGATGTTGGCCGCTTCAATCTGATATTTTGCATTTTTGGTGATGAAAGCAGCCAGCAACTGCTGCATGTGGGGGAAGATCTCTGCGTGTCCCGACCAGCGCCTTCCGTCCGCGTCTACAAGGACGGCGCTTTCCTGAAACAATTCTCGCAAAGCTTCCCAGCGGCTGGCACGCAGGTCCGTCAAAAACAACTCTGGACCATCAAAGGGCTTTTGTCGCCCCGGGAGCCTTTTCAAATCGAAACCAGCCGCCCTTGGCGCGCCGGAAACTTGCGGAGACATCTGGCGAACACGCTCTTCCAATTTGACTAAATCCAGTTCGTGCTCACGAAGTATTTGATAAGCCAATCCCTCTTCGACGCGCAACAAACTCAAGAGAATATGCTCCGTTCCGATGTGATGGTCGCCGCACCTTTCAGCTTCCATCGCCGCGACACTTAGAACGCGCTTACCTACCGGAGTAAAGGGTATTTCAACGGAAGTGGAGACGGGTTCGCGAATGGTTATTTCATTCTCGACTCTGATTCGAACTTCTTCCACAGAAAGCGGGGCAGGGAGGAGTGAATTGATATTGGTATGGTCTTCGCGCAGAAGGCCGAGGAGCATGTGCTCGGTTTCGATCCGCAGGCTGCCGTATCGGCTTGCTTCATAGCGGGCATAAAATACGACGCGGCGGGCTTTTTCCGTGTAGCGCTCGAACATGATTCGGCAAGTCTACGCCATAAATAGAAGTTCAGGCAATTGGCGTAGAGAGTACGGTGGCGCGCCAGCCGTCGGGAAGATCAACGACGGAGCCTGGCGTGGATTTTTCGCGGCGGAGGTAGCCCATGCCGATGGGGGCGTTGAGCAGTGGCGAAAAACCGGAGCGGGTGGTGTAGCCGGCTTCTTTGCCGTCGGAGAGGAGCGGCGTGCCGGGAGCGGGAGGTTGCGGCGTATCGTATTTAAGAGTGACGCGAGTGCGATTGACCTGGCCGCGGGAGCGGACGCGTTCGACGATTTCCTGACCGGTGTAGCAGCCTTTCGTGTAGCTGATGTGGGAGTCCTGAAGGCCAGCTTCGTGCGGGATTTGTTTTTCGCCGAAGTCATAGGAGAACCAGGGAGCACCGAGTTCGAGGCGGAAAGAATTGAGCGCGGTGTAGCCCACGGGTCCCCCGCCGTGTTTGCGGGCGGCGGCGAGGAGATGATTCCAGAGCGATTCGGCGTGCGAGCGATCCACAAGAAATTCGGCACTGGCGGTGCCGCCGGGGGAACGCTTGGCGAGGCGGCATGGAATTTTGCCAACCGAGGCGAGGCGGGTTTCGAGTTCGGCGAGGTCGGCGATATCTATGCCGGTGAGTTCTTCGGCGACGAGTGCGGCTTTGGGACCTTCGAGAGCGAGGGTTGCGAAATCCGTGGTGCGGTCGGTGAGGGTGACGTCGTCCATGATGATGTATTTGTCGAGCGCGCTGATGAGGGATTCGCGGATGGCGGCGTAGGAGACGCAGAAAAGTTTTTCGGGCAAGCCGTAGGTTTCAATTTCGGCGGGGATGTGGCCCTGCGGATTTAGAAAGAGCGAGACGACGCCGTGATTGTCGCGGAGGTCTTTGATGTTGTTGGTGAGGATGGCGTTGAGATAGCGGACGCGGTCGGGGCCGGTGAAGTCGAGATAGGCGCGATAATTTTTGTCGAGCAGGGCGACGCTTTCGCGGAGGAGGCGGTATTCGGCGAGCCATTCGCCGAAGTGATCGGGGAGGGAGCAGGCGAACCAGGTTCCCATGGTGGCGCCGGATTGGCGGTGGAGGTCCGCAAGAGGCGTGGGGAGCGGGGTTGTGAGCGAGTTGGAAGGGGTGCCCATCATTGTTAAGTGTAGCAAGGAGTTTTGGAGGGCGGGAGTTGAGTGGCGCATTCCGGAGTAGGGCCCGCCTTCGCCGCAAAATGCACGGCTACGACGGGTGCACTCTACAACGGCCGAGGGGAAAGCAGATATACTGAAAATGTATGGACGCGACGCATAAGGTGGCACAGACGCCGGACGCCGGGAACGCGGAAATGATCTACATGCGCATTCCCGTGGGAATGCTGCAATGCAATTGCCTGATCATTGGCGATCCGAAAACACACGAGGCAATCGTGGTGGACCCCGGCGACGAGGTGGAGCGCATCCTGAGCATGCTGGGGCGCTACAAGTTGACCGTGAAGGCGATCATCAGCACGCATGCGCACATTGATCATGTAGGCGGGCTGGCCAAGCTGCACCAATACACGGGCGCTCCGGTGATGATGCACAGCGAGGATTTGCCCCTTTATCACGGGATGGATGTGCAGGCCGCGTTTTTGGGAATGCAGACGCCGGAGATGGCGGAAGTGGACCAGTTACTGAAGGAAGGCGACATTTTGCCGTGGGGAAATTTTGGGGCCAGCGTGATCCATACGCCCGGGCACACGCCGGGCAGTATTTCGCTTTTTGTGCCGCAGGATTGCGGGAAGGTGAAGCTGGCGCAGCCGCATCTTTTTGCGGGAGACACACTGTTTGCGGGCAGCATCGGGCGAACGGATTTGTGGGGCGGATCGATGGAGCAGATCATGGCTTCACTGAACGATAAGCTGATGCAGCTGCCGGAGGAGACGATGGTGCATCCGGGGCACGGATTGACAACGACGATCGGGGAAGAAAAACAGTCCAATCCGTTTTTGAAGTAGTGGGCTAGTAGGGAAGTTGTGCGCGGTTGTTGTTCACTCCTCGTGGCATTTTCCAACTTAATTTTTGGGACAGAGTGGCGTGGCCGATCTGAAGTTCGGCCACTACATTTTAGGAGGCTTCGCGGGATTTGCGGAGTTCTTCCATTACCGATTGGATCAGTTCTTTCGCGTGGGTGAGTTCTTGGGTGACCATGCGGATGTCCATCGCGGGAAGCGCGGGATTGCGCTGGCTGGTGCAATAGACACCGTGCTGGCCGACCAGGACGAGGGCATTAGTGATGCGATCGAGGGACACGGCGAGGCGGCCGCGATCGCGGCCGAACCGTTGTTCGGAGTGTTCGAGGATCTCGCGGTGTTCATTAAAGGCGGACATTGAAACTCCTTTTTAGTGACCTACGTTCCGTGACACGTAACCCGTGACTTGTGGCCTGTGATCCGTGTGCCGAAGGCGGAGAAGCGCTCATAAGGATAGCAAGGAGTACACGGCGTAGAGCCGGAGATCGTGAAGCGGCCCGCTTCGGAAAGCGGGCCCTACGGGCGGGTTTGGCGGCCCGGCTTCGCCGCGAACGGCGCGGTTGCGGCGGGTAGCACATCGGGCACAGGGAGGTGGCGCGAATCTTTACCCTGTCGAGCGAGCGGAAGATAATCCAAACGAGCCGCCGCCAGAGCCAGAAAGCAGCGCTAGATTATGAGCCTTCCAGAACAGGCCGGTAGAGAATTCGTACCTTTTGGTGACAGGCCCGGGGGCAATTGGGAGCATCCAAACATGCGACGTTCGGACCTCGTACAGCATAAAGAAAAAGACAACGGGCGGATTGATCGCACCTCGCAGATCGTTTTCGGGGAACGCCAGCATTTGTTGCGGGTGCTGGATTCGCTGGAGGGCACATCACTGCCGATCGCGCGCATGCAGCAGGAGCGGCGGACGCTGGAAGAATTGATTCACGCGCGGACGCGGGAGTTGAACCAGATCAACACGGCATGGGATGAAAAGATTGGCCTGGTGTTGAGCGCGGAAGCCAAGCCGGAAATGCTGGAAAAGCTGGTAAAACAGGCTCCGGAAGAAGATTTTTACATGCTGCGGCTGATCAGCGAGCATCCGCGAACGAACGCGAAGACGCTGGGTAAGCTGGCGAAGCATCCCTATGGCGCGATCCGGGAAAATGTGGCGCGGCATCCGAACGCGGATGCGCCGACGCTGACTTATTTGAGCAAGGACAAGACGCAGCCGTTGTGGTACCTGGTGGCGTTCAATCCGAATACGCCTAGTCCGTTGCAGAGGAAATTGCGGGATAGGTTGAAGAAGTTGGGAGATGTTCAACCGATTCGGTAGGCGTTTTTAGCTTTCCTCCTATTTTCATCTCGAAAATTTGTTTAGAATTCGCCTCCGCTTCCGCGCTTTCGCTTGCCTGCCCTTCTTTCGTCAGGGCAAGCGAGATGCGGGCGTTACCGGGGCGTTGGTACAATGTTGGGTATGGCGGCTGAGACGGTCGAAGAGATTCCCACTTCAAAACTAAATAGGAAGACGGAGCTTGGATTGGGCTTGCTGGTGTCTGCGGTAATTCTGGTTCCATGTTATTGCCACCGGCACATTCAGGCTGGGGATGTGGCGAGCCACGCTTACAACGCCTGGCTGGCGAATTTAGTGGGAGAGGGGAAGGTGCCGGGGATTTACCTGGTGTGGCAATGGAAGAATGTGCTGTTTGACGTGATGCTGGCGAACTTGGCGAGACTGTTTGGTTATGGAGTGGCGGAAAAACTGGCGGTGAGCGTGTGCGTGCTGGTGTTTTTCTGGGGCGTGTTTGCACTGGTGAGTGTGGAGTCCCGGCGGCGCCCGTGGTTTCTCATGCCCGGACTGGCAATGCTTGCGTATGGCTATGTGTTTTACATGGGATTCATGAACTATTACGTCTCGATTGGTTTGGCATGCTTTGGGCTGGCGGCGTTGTGGAATGGAAGCCGGCGGGGAATTGCAGCGGCGGCGGTGCTGCTGCCGTTGACGCTGCTGGCGCACCCTTTGGGATTTCTGTTGCTGGCGTTGGTGGGAGTTTACCGGTTGTTGTGGCCGCGCATGCGCGGTTGGATGGAGTGGGTCCCTCCGGCCGCTGCGGTGACCATCGGACTGATGGTGCGATGGATAGTGGTGCGGCATCCGGAGTTTCAAGCGGACTGGCCGGAGAAGCCATTGCTGCAATGGAATGGCGCGGACCAGTTGTGGGTGTTCGGCCCGGCAACGCGCTATGTGGAGATCGCTGTGGTGGTGTTTGTGCTCGCGGCGACCCTGATGGATTTGTTTCCCTGGAAAAAAGACGGGAAGAGTTGGAAAGAGCGGCGGATATTTCTGGAATTTTATCTGGTGGCTATTTGTCTGACGTCACTGTTGCCAGAGAACCTGCGGCCGCGACCGGAAGAGGGCTGGATCGGAATGCTGGTCTCGCGACTGACGCTGATCAGCGCGATTTTTGCGCTTGGATGGCTGGGGACGCTGCGGCCGCGAGTTTGGCATTTGGCAGCGCTGGGCGCGTGCGCCGCGGTGTTTTTCGCGTTCACCTATCAGGGCAGCGCGATTGCGGAGCGGATGGAAGAGAACGCGGAGCGAATCACGCGGGAATTGCCGTATGGGACGCGAGTACTGGCCACGATCCTGGAGCCGGGAGATTTTCGCATCGGGACGCTGCATGTGGTGGATCGCGCATGCGTGGGGCATTGTTTTGTGGTCTCGAATTATGAGCCGTCGACAGGCCAGTTTCGCGTGCGCGTGAGGGAAGGGAGTCCTGTTGTGGTGGCGTCGCCGGACGACAGCGAAGACATGCAGTTCGGGTCCTACGAAGTGCAGGACGCGGATCTGCCGCTGAAGGAAATTTACCAGTGCAATGCGGCGGACTGGACGAAATTGTGCGTGCGGGATTTGAGGGCCGGAGAGAAGAACGACGCCGGAGGTTACCGGCCGGAGTGAAGCGGCCTGTGCGGAAGACAAATTGGCTCTTTTACTAGGCCAATTTCTGCTAGAATTAGGCAGGGGTGAGAGACAATGCTGCCACTGCACCTTCAGCCCGAAAGCCACATTCCCCTTTACATCCAATTGCGCGACCAACTGCGCTCGCTGGTCCATGCCGGCGATTTGCGCCCCGGCGACCGCATCCCTGCCAGCCGCGAGCTTGCGCACATGCTGGGCGTGCATCGCACCACGGTGGCGAACGCTTACGCGGAACTTGAGTCGGAGGGGCTGATCCAGGGCCACGTGGGGCGCGGCACGTTTATCCGCAACAATGGCAATGGGCTGAAGATAACTCCGCCAGCCCCGCCGAATTTGGCGAATGGCGACGGGTTGCGCTGGGAATTGCTGTTTGCCGACGAGCGCAGTGAAGAGATTTTGAGCCGCCTGACCGCGGCGGCGCCGGTGAATTCACTGTCGTTCGTAATGGCGCGACCGGACGCGAAATTTTTTCCAGTGGAAGAGTTGCAGACCTGCTCGCACACGGCTTTGCGGCGCGAAGGACAGGACATCCTGAATCTTGGCGCATCCGATGGTTACGCGCCGTTCAAAGAAGCGCTTCTGGAAATGTTGCGGCAGGATGGGATTCCGGCGAAAGACGAAACACTGCTGGTGACTGACGGGTGCCAGCAGGCGTTGGATTTAATTGCCAAGGCATTTGTGCGCGCCGGCGATACCGTGGTGATGGAGAATCCAACTTATCCGGGGGCTTCGGCGGTATTTCATGGTGTGCGGGCGCGGTGCCTGGGCGTGCCGGTGCGGACCCATGCAGAGCCAGGGACTACGCTTGGAATGGACCTGGAAGCGCTGGAAGCTACGCTAGCGGCGAATCGCGTGAAGTTGCTGGTGCTGACGCCGGATTTTCACAATCCGACGGGAACGTCCATGCCGCTGGCGTCGCGGCGGCAACTGTTGGAACTGGCGTCGCGTTATCAGGTACCGGTGGTGGAGGATCATGTCTATGCGCGGCTGACGGCGCGGGAAGAGCGGATACCTTCGCTGAAACAGCTCGATCGCGGAAACCTGGTGATCCATATTGATAGCTTCGCGAAGGTGGCGTTCCCGGGATTGCGCGTAGGCTGGATTGTGGCTCCGGCGGCGGCGATTGAACGGTTGCGGCTGGTGAAACAGATGACCGACCTGCACACCGACCAACTGGCGCAAGCCACGCTGGCGGAGTTTCTGCGGCGCGGACTGTTCGTGAAGCACCTGGCGAAGATGCGGAAACTTTACGCGGAACGTTTGCGGGTGCTGGACGAGGCGCTGCGATGGCAGATGCCGGAAGGCGTGCGCTGGGCGAAGCCGGAGGGCGGGATGTGCTTGTGGCTGGAACTGCCGCCGGGATTTGACGCCAGCGAGTTGATGATTCACGCTCGGGAACGTGGCGTGCTGTTTGCCCCGGGAAGGTATTTTTACGTGCAATCGCCAATGCCGAATACGCTGCGGCTTGGGTTTGCGAGCTTGAACGAGAAGGAACTGGTGCGCGGCGTGGGCATTCTTGCGGAACTCATGAAGACGGAGATGCGCAAGCGGCAGCGGGGAACACGTCGGGCTGAGCGCGCGCACGTGGCGCTGGTCTAGCCATGACAAAAATCGTCAAGCTGGAGACGCAGGAAACGAACCGCTGTTTTGGCTGTGGCGGCGATAATGCGGCGGGAATGAAATTGGTGTTTGAGCTGGACTTCGAGGCACGGCGGACGCGTGGGAGATTTGTGCTGGGCACGAACTATGCGGGTGGCGCGGGCTTTGCGCATGGCGGAATCATTGCCGTGGTGCTGGATGAGGCCATGGGGAAATTGTCGAAGTTGACGGATGAAAAGGCAGTGACCGCGGAGTTGAATGTGGTTTACCGGAAACCAGTGCCGGTGGACAAAGAGATCGTGGTGGAAGGCTGGCAGGAAGAAGAGAAGGGAAGAAATCGATTTCGCGTGGGAGAGATTCGCGACTTGCAGGGCAACTTGCTGGCACGCGGGACGGCGCGGTTCGTGGCTATTGACGCACAGCATTTCGAACGGGTAAACGCGGGGCAATAAACGAATTTGGGCGGTAACGAATTTCGACGAGGAGAAGGAACATGCAAGCAAAGAAACCGAACGGCAACAACGGACACAGCGGCAAGGCGAAGGGCTCGAACGAATGGCGAGTGAAGGTCGGCCTCGCGGAGATGTTAAAGGGCGGGGTGATTATGGACGTCACCAACGCTGAGCAGGCGCGCATCGCGGAAAAAGCCGGCGCTTGCGCGGTGATGGCTCTGGAACGCGTGCCTTCGGACATCCGCAAGGAAGGCGGCGTGGCGCGTATGGCGTCGATCAAGGTGATCCGCGAAATCATGAAGACGGTGACGATTCCGGTGATGGCCAAGGTGCGCATCGGCCACTTTACGGAAGCGGAAGTTTTGCAGGCGCTGGAAGTAGATTTTATCGATGAGAGCGAAGTGCTGACACCGGCAGACGAAGAGAATCATATCTGGAAGCACGACTACCGCGTGCCGTTTGTCTGCGGCGCGCGCAACCTGGGCGAAGCGGTGCGGCGCATTGCGGAAGGCGCGGCAATGATCCGGACCAAGGGTGAGGCAGGCTCTGGCAACGTGGTGGAAGCGGTGCGGCACATGCGCACGATTGTTTCCGAGATGAAGCGGCTGACCACGCTGCGCGATGATGAAATCATGCGAGTGGCGAAGGAGATCGGGGCGCCGCTGGATTTGATGCGCGAAATTGCGAAGGCCGGGAAATTGCCGGTGCCCAATTTTTCGGCGGGCGGGATCGCCACGCCGGCGGACGCGGCGCTGGTTCGTCAACTGGGCGCAGAGGCGGTGTTTGTGGGCTCCGGGATATTCAAGAGCAGCGATCCGGAAGCGCGCGCGAAGGCCATTGTGAAGGCCACTACGCACTTTGAGGATCCGAAGGCGATTCTGGAAGCGTGCGAGGAACTTGGCGAAGCGATGCCGGGAATTGACGTGCGGCAATTGGACGAGAAGGAAATGCTCTCGACGCGCGGCTGGTAAGGATTGAAACGCAGCGTGAAGAGCGGTCAACCCAAGAAATCGAAAAAAAGAACGGCCGGGCGTGGCGCGGCGAAAGCCGGCGGCGCCCGGCCGCGTTATTTGCTTGGGGCGGAGAAGAAAAAGAAGGCAATGAAGATCGGGATTGTGGCGATACAGGGGGATTTTGCGGCGCATGCGGCGATGCTGCGGGGGTTGGGCGCAGAAACGGTGGAAGTGCGCACGGTGAAGGACCTGGAAGGCTGCGACGGCATCGTGCTGCCGGGTGGAGAGTCCACGACGCAATTGCAGTTCTTGAAGGAAGAAGGGCTGTTTGACGCGATTCGCAAGTATTCGGGCCAGGGCGGAGCAATTTTCGGGACGTGTGCCGGTGCCATTTTGCTGGCGACACAAGTTAGAAACCCGGAGCAAGAGTCGCTGGGCCTGCTGGATATGACCGTATTGCGGAACGGCTACGGACGGCAAATGGCCAGTGATGTATTTTTCGGCGAGACCACACTTAAGAAAGATCCGCTGGAGATGGTGTTCATCCGCGGGCCGATTATCGAAAACGCGGGCAAAGGCATTTCCGTGCTGGCCCGGCACAACGGCAAAGCAACGCTGGTGGAAAAGGACAATGTGCTGGCGGCGACCTTTCATCCGGAATTGACTAACGACACAACGGTACACGAGCACTTTCTGGAGATGGCGGCAAGGGGAGCGGCGCAGACAGCACCTGCGCGCTGAGCCGCATCCAAATATTGGTCAAACGCAGAATTCATGGGAAATAGCCGAAAACTCAGGGTAGTCTTCGTGTGCATTGGAAACGCTTGCCGGAGCCCGATGGGCGAAGCGATTGCCAGAAAAGATGGCGCTGATGTGATGGAAGCGTTCAGCGCGGGAATTTTTCCATTGGGGATGATTCCAGCATTGACGCGCACAACCCTGGAGAAGAATGGCTATTCGGCGGAGGGCCTGGGATCGAAAGGGCTGAGTGAGTTCAACCCGGATGAAGTGGATCTGGTGCTGAACATGAGCGGCATGAATGATGCCGTGGCGCTTGCGGAATTTGAAAATGTGGAAGAATGGGAAGTGGGAGATCCCTATGGCGGGGATGAGGCAACTTATCAGAGAATCCTGCAGGAGATTCAGCGGCGCGTAACAGAGTTGACGCAGCGCCTGAGAAACGGGCACCGGGCCGAAGGCGAAGGGGAATAGAGGAGACGAAGTGCGACGCGGGCAGACCAGTGTATCGCAGGAAGATTATCTGAAGGCCATCTGGGAGATGCTGGAGGAAGACCAGATGCCCATCAGCGCGCGGCTGGCGGAAGAGCTGAACGTGACGCCCCCAGCGGTGACCGCGGCACTGAAGCGGATGACTCGCGACGGTCATGTGAAAATCGAGCGCGGCGGGCAGATCCACCTGACCGGAAAAGGCCGGAAGATGGCGCAGCATCTGATGGTGCGGCACCAATTGGCGGAGATGTTGCTGACCGAGGTAATCGGATTATCGTGGTCAAAGGCACACGCCGAGGCGGAGCGCATGGAACATGCAATTTCGCCCGAGGTCGAGGCGCTCCTACTCAAGAAATTTTCCGCACGGAAGACGTGCCCGCACGGCGTTCCGATGAGTGGTGGGATCGCGGAGCTCCGCAAACGGGGCGCCGTATTGCTTTCCGAATTAAAGGCGAAGGAGAATGCCGAGATTCTTTGTGTGTATGAGAAAGACGAAGGGTTTCTGGAGTTTCTGGAAGGCTTGGGCCTGCTGCCGGAGACGAAAGTGGAAGTTCTGAAGCGCGAGTACGATGAGACGATGACTGTGCGATCTGAGGGGCACACGATGCATTTGGGCAAGCCGGCAACGACGCGCATCTGGGTGCGGCGGGTGGCAGCGTAATCCAAGTTGTTCGGCAATTCCTGCTTGAAAACCTGAGCGAATGTGTCTAAGGTACTGGAACACCAGCCGTACGACCAGGTTTGAGCAGCAAACGATAGCAAATGGAGAAAAACTGATGCCTGTAATGGCCGATACCGCCCATCGACCGATGTGGCCGCGTCACCACTGGGTGTTGTATGTGGTTCTTGCGTTTTTTGGGGGGCTGCTGACTTTTGCTGGTGCGCGGGCACAACAGAAGGCCACGGATGATGCGACCTTTCGCAAGTTGATTGACGGCTACTGTACGGCGTGGAGTTCGAAAGACCCGAATAACGCGGCGAAATATTACGTGAAGGATGATGGGCTGGTGTTTTACGACGTGTCGCCGTTTTCGTATTCCGGCTGGAAGGAATACGCGGCCGGGGTGCAGAAAAACTTTTTTGACGAGGCGGATACGATCTCGCTGACGGCTGGCAAAGAATTGAAAGTGACCCGGCACGGAAATATAGCGTGGACCACCGTGCCGATGCACATCACCGCGAAGATGAAGGATGGGAAAACGATTGATTCTCCAATCCGGTATACCGGCATCTGGGAAAAGAAGGGGAAAAGCTGGCTTCTGGTTCATGAACATTTATCCGCACCGCTTGGCGGATAAGCTTTGGAAAGGCACGACCGATGTGGAAGACCTTAGAGCTCTATTGGACTGCGGCGCGTGGGTATAGACTGCAACCTTGGAAAAGCCCCTATCTGAAATGGCGGTTTGAGACGTTTCTGGGAAAAGAAGCGTCGAATCTGGACGCAAAGAAATTTTTTCGGTTGAGCTGGAAGTATCGCGATCAATTGCAGCGATTTGCCGATTGGTCTGCGGAACGCCGTCGAGTGCAACGGCATCACGCCTAAAACTGCCCCTCTACAATTGAAGAGGTATCCGGCTGTCGTTCACGGCGTGGTGTGTTCAGCGGGAGTATACTAGTGGCAGGAGGAGGACCATGAGCGAGTTGAGGCTCCTCCAGAAGACGGAAGCGCCGCATGAGGCGCAGTGGTGGGAACCGGAGGCGAATGGCCGGGTCCATTGTTACCTTTGCCCCAGGCATTGCCACATCCATCCTGGACAAGCGGGTTTCTGCTTTATCCGCGTAAATCAGGGAGGGAAACTATATAGCCTCGGCTATGGAGCTCCCGCGGCCCTGCAAGTGGATCCCATCGAAAAAAAGCCATTGAATCATTTTTTGCCGGGTACGCGTGTGTTCAGCATGGGTACGGCCGGCTGCAACATGGGCTGTTTCTTTTGCCAGAACTGGGACATCTCCAAGTCTCATCAGGATCAGGTTCATGCAATGGATGTGCCCCCGGAGAATGTGCCGGGGTTGGCACAGCACCACGGCTGCGATTCGATTGCGTTTACTTACAATGAACCGACGATTTGGGGCGAGTACGTGGTGGATATCTGCAAGGCCGCCAGACAAGCCGGGCTGAAAACGGTGATGGTCACGAACGGCTATATCACTTATGAGGCGTTTCACGATATTTACGATCACGTGGATGCCGCGAATGTGGATTTAAAGGCGTTTACAGAGGAGTTCTACGGAAAGACCACGTTGACGCATCTGGAGCCGGTGCTGAAGACGCTGGAGTGGCTGAAGAACGAGACGCAGGTGTGGTTTGAGATCACCAACCTGATGATCCCGACGCTCAATGACGATCCCGCGGAAACGAGAAGACTGGCGGATTGGATCGTGGAGCACCTGGGACCGGATGTGCCGCTGCATTTCACGGCGTTTCACCCGGATTTCAAGCTGAGGGATAAGCCGGCCACGCCGCCGGAAACACTGCACCGCGCGCGGGAAATCGCGCGGGGGGCGGGAGTTCACTACGTTTACGAAGGCAATATCTTCAGCGATGCGGCGAATACCTACTGCCCGCAATGTGGAGAGACGCTGATAAAGCGCTCGTGGCACAAAGTGCTGGAAGCTCGTCTAAAAAATGGCGCATGTTCAAAATGTGGGGCCAAGATTCCTGGCGTTTGGGATAGCTAGCTTCCGCCAGGGCGCCGTTTTGCAGAAATATTCAGACAATTAGATTTTCTGGAGTTGCGCAACAAAGTGCAGCTTGCGGCCGAAGAGCAGCGAAAAAGGGAAGGGATAGAGCGGCAGGGCGGTGCTGATCTGCGATGGCCGCAGACCGCAGGCGGCAAAGTGTGACCGCCATTGCGCTAGACTTTGATAATTGTATGTGAGCGTGACGCCATGAGGGCGGTTGCCCACCCAATCCATGGCGCGAAGAATCGCGTGATCCGTTGGAGTTTCGCTGAGATGGTCCTTGAGCAGGACGCAGGTGCGCGCGACGCGAGCGGCTTCGCGAAGAAGTTGGGTTACATCCGTGGTGTGGTGCAGAACATCCACGAACAAGCAGACATCGAAGGCGCTGTCAGGAAACGGGAGTTGCGCGCCATCGAAGCCGCGGCATGGGATCCGGCAGGTGGGGCGAGGAGCAAATTCAACGCCTTCGACCGTGATATCCGGCCGATGGCTGGCGAGGAGAGTGGCAATCGTGCCGTCGCCGCAGCCAATATCCAGCACGGTGGCCGATTGCGGGAGCATCGGGGCCAGCGCTTCGGCGATCACACGGGTTCGGCGGCCAAACACCATGGCGTGATGGCTTCTGGCGATCCAGGAAAGCGGCCATGATTGTGGGGAAGAGGTCATCCGATTTGCCGCTCAGGTAATCCTTCGATACAGTGGAATCCCATCCATGGCGAAAGAAACAAATGCGTTGGACATGGCATGGTGGCAGCTTGCGGATAAAACTGTAGCACACGCGATTCAGGGAGAGTAAATCAGGCCGATGCCCGAGGTACCGCAAGTTGCAGCGCAAAAGCAGAAAGATCCGTGGGAGGCGGCGTACCTGCGTTTTGAAACTCCCGAAGAAAAAATCCAGAAATTCACGGAGCGCTTGCGGCGGTTGGGCGTGGAAGACTTGCCGCGAGACATTCACGTGGTGGAGCTATTCTGCGGACGCGGAAACGGTTTGCACGCGCTGGCGCGGCTGGGATTTCGAAATATCGAAGGCGTGGATCTCTTGCCCAATTTACTGGCGGAATACAAGGGTCCTGCAAAATGCCATGCGGCGGACTGCCGCGAGCTCCCCTTTGAAAACAGAAGCAAGGATGCCGCGATTGTTCAGGGAGGCTTGCATCATCTTCCGGTGCTGCCGGGCGATCTTGCGCGTGTGTTCAAGGAATTGCAGCGGGTCCTGCGGCCCGGTGGGCGGGTGGTGTTTATCGAACCCTGGCTGACGCCGTTTTTGCGCGTGGTGCACGGGCTGACGGAATTGCCGCCGGCACGGCGCCTCTCAACCAAGCTGGATGCGCTGGCGGTGATGATCGAACATGAACGGGAAACGTATGAAAATTGGCTGAAACGGCCGAACGAGATTTCGTCGTTGGCGCGAAACCATTTTCGAGTGGAGCGGGAAACGTTTGCCTGGGGAAAGTGGAACTTTGTGGGCCGACTGCCTGTGTAAAAGCGTTCAGCGGCCAGTGGTGCCGGCGAATGTGATCTGCGGGAAGAGCGTGTCTGGGGAGACCGGGCTGAGCGGGAGCCCGTCCTCGGGATCGTCGTCCTGACCGTGGCGGTGATGATAGCGGATGGCGTGGATACCTATGCGGGTCAGATCGTAAGCGCTGTAAATGATGTTGCCGCGAACGACGTCGCTCTTATAGAGCAGGACCTGGGTGCGGAAATAACGCGCAGCGCGAGAGCGCGGACGGATGGGAATCAGCGGGTTCGCGCGCGTAAACGTTACGGCGGGATGATCGCAATGCGCTATTTGCACCACAGTGAGCGTGCCATCGGTGCGCATCTCGTCGCCGGTGGCATTCATAAACGTTTCGCGAAGTTCGGGCCGAGGCAACAAATGTACGGATTGCACGCAGCCAGCGAGTGACAAATCGCGAACGAGCATATTCACGCCGTCGTCAATATTCCGGTCCACGTGGTGGATGAACTTGTGATTGGTGACGGAAAGCACCGCGCTGGTCTCGCGGACATATGCGCCCAGCCATGCTTCCTGGCCAAGAACGGTGCCAGATTCCTGCCAGAGGCGGACGTGATCGCGCTTGCCGTAGCTATTGAAGCTTTTCTGCCAGGTGACGTCCTGTGGGCGGCCGTTGAGATACTGCGTGGAAACGGGAGCCGTGGGGTAATTTGACAGGGTAAGAAAAGCCTGGAACTGGCGCAATACGCTGTGCGGAGAGTTGTGATCGTTGTTGAGCCAACCGGCTGCGCGGAAAGCGGAATCCATATCCTCGCGCGAGCCCACGAAAAGGACGTCTACTACATCCGCGTCTTTGCCTTTGCTGGTGAATGTGCGCGTGGTGCTCCCGTCCAGTAGCATTTCCACATCGCCGCGCTCGTACTCATCCATTTGGAATGAAGCGCGGGGAAGTACGGGCTGGTCGCCGACGTAGAGGGGTACGTTCAATTGCAAACGAATATCCGTGCCGGGAGGAAGGTAGATTTCCGGTTCGGGCAGAACGGTGAACATGCGGTAGACGATCAAGCCCATATCGCTATACGGGTTGAAAGTGGGCAGGTGGATCAGGCCACTGGTGATGCGTCCCTGGGGAGTATTGGTGGCGCGGATTCCGCGAATCTTGCCGTTGTGCACTGTTTCCCGGGCGTTGTCCACTTCCATTACCTGCGAAGCGATGGGAAGAAGGCTGCCGTCGGAAGCCACGATGCGATCAAATATGATTTCCAGCGACGCTGTGTCGTGGGTGAAACCCAGGCCGACTTTGCGCACGGCGGAAAGATGCCCGTCGACTTCGAGGCCCGCGGGAAAAACTGGCGCGCCGTCGCAGTCCGGGGACTGAATCAGGAGAGCGCGCACGGTGGCGCCGGGCTTGGAGCTATATGAGGCTACGGGGTCGAGAAGGCGAACCCAGAAGGATTGGCCGGCGGGGATGTGCTCGCAGTTCGCGCGAACGGACCCAGAGAATAGGAGTGAGCAAGCGATAAGCAAAGCGCAAAAGACGAGGCGAATGCCGCGACGAAACCAAAGCTGGTCATGTGGACCGTTTCGTAGAAGTGCGTTATCGGACAAAATCGAGTTCCCCCAATTTCCTATCCTGCAAACTGCCCCCAGTCCTTAGTGTGCGGGCTGAGACCCACAACCAAACCTCGGCCTCGAAATTAATTGCCTAAGACACAACTGGCTGGGAGGACAGGTGAGAAATTCGGGCGAAGAGGCGGCCAGCTTTCAACTGGCGAACGATCCCGATTGCTCAGTCCAGGCAAACAGCCTGAAAGTGATATTCAGAGTATCCGAGCGGTGAAATACACTGGCAATGCACTTTTCGATGCACGCGAACGAAAAGTCTAATGGGGTTCCTTGATTTCCGTGGCTTTACCCATTTTGACGGTGCTGCCATAACGTTTGTAGTTCGAATAGCGAATGGTCATGCGAATGTGCACGTCTCCTGAACTGAAGTGCAGGAAGTCGTCGGAGCGGGTGTAAACCGGAAACCAGAAGCCTTGCTCAATGTTCTGGCGATAGGTGCGAAATCGCGGAAAGACGTTTTCGTTGTTCTTGTTGATGATATCCGGGACGGCTTTTCCATCGGACATGACAATTTGCAGGTCTTTGCTGTCCACCCACACGCGGCCCTGAAAATAGCGCTGTTTTTTCTCGATGACTTTGGGCGCGACATCGAAAATGTAGCAGGCCAGATCGTCTACTTGTTGGCGGCCGACATAGGTGACGTTGTACTTGGGCAGGTCTTCGGCGGTTAACACAAACGGCTGAACATTGCGGACATCGTCGAGGTCCTGCTCGCTAAGTTGGATGCGCTGCAAGCTCGGTTGTGGGGCGAAGGTGACTTTATCGGGTAGGCGCTTCCCGTCTGGGGTGAAGACGACTTCGCTGTCCTGACGGTACTCGCCGTCGGGGCGGCCGTCGTCGTCGATGGTTTGTATGGAAAAGGTTTGGGAGTAAGTGTAATTGCCGCGCTCCAACTTGAATTCGGACTCGCGCTCGGAGAAGCGCTTGATGATCTGGTCCACAGGCAAGGAAGGCGGCTCATTGGTGATAGGACTGTCCCCCGGGGAGTGAATTGCTTGCGGAGGAGCACTCGTGTGATAGGTCTGCTGCTGGGAATTGTCGGTACGAGACTGGCGGGGCGGCGGCGGTGCCTGGGTGCGTGGAGAAGGCGGATTGGGTAGCGGGCCGGGGTCTTGTGCAGGCGCGGCGGCGGCCAGCAAGAATGCCGCGAAGAGGAGGATGGTTCCCCGGCCAGTGAAACTCTTCGGAGTGGTATGCAATTCCAAATGAACCTCGCGAATGGCAAATAATCGGTCTTAAATAAGAGTTTAACGCAAGCGCGGGGGTTGTACGAGCGGTTGATTGAAAAGGTCAGGTGGAGTGCCACTTCAAGAATACCGCAGCGAGGGGTGGAATGGTGAGGGCCAAAGAGTGGCGGCGTCCCTGCCAGGCATGCTCACCGGCATTCATGCCGCCCAGATTGCCGACGTTGGACCCACCATAGATCGTGGCATCGGTGTTGAGCACTTCTTCGTAGTGGCCGGCGCGTGGCACGCCGATGTGATAACCGTAACGGACCACGGGGGTGGCATTGATGATCACGATGAGCATATCGTCCGGATTTTTGCCGCGCCGGATGAAGGAATAAACGCTGTTGTCGGAGTCGTTGGCGTCGATCCATTCGAAGCCGAGCCAGTCGAAATCCACTTGATGTAGGGCGGCCTCGCTGTTCAGCAGCTTGTTGAGGTCGCCGACCAGGCGCTGGATGCCGCGGTGGGACTCATACTGCAGAAGGTGCCAATCGAGGCTGCGTGTTTCGCTCCATTCCCGCCGCTGGCCAAACTCCTGCCCCATGAACAGTAGCTTTTTGCCAGGATGCGCGTATTGATAGGCCAGGAGAATGCGAAGGTTCGCGAACTGCTGCCACATGTCGCCGGGCATTTTATGCAGGAGCGAGTTTTTGCCGTGGACGACTTCATCGTGGGAAAAGGGAAGCATGAAATTTTCGCTGAAGGCATAGAGCAACGAAAAAGTCAGTTTGTTGTGCTGATAGCGGCGGAAGAGGGGATCTTTGGAGAAATAGCCGAGCGTGTCGTTCATCCAGCCCATGTTCCATTTCAGGCTGAAGCCCAGGCCGCCGAGATACGTTGGGCGCGAGACGCTGGGCCAGGAGGTGGACTCTTCGGCGATGGTGAGCGCACCGGGAAGGCGAAGGTGGACGACTTCGTTCAGGCGCTTGAAGAAATCGATGGCATCGAGATTTTCGCGGCCGCCATAGCGATTGGGCACCCACTCGCCTTCCTTGCGCGAGTAATCGAGGTACAGCATGGAGGCAACGGCGTCCACCCTCAAGCCGTCAATGTGGTATTTGTCGAGCCAGAAGAGGGCATTGGAGATCAGAAAATTCTGGACTTCGTTGCGGCCATAGTTGTAAACAAGCGTGCCCCAATCGGGATGCGAGCCCTGGCGGGGATCCGAGTGCTCGAAAAGATGGGTGCCGTCGAAAAAGGCAAGGCCATGTGTGTCGCGGGGGAAATGAGCGGGAGTCCAGTCCAGAAAAACACCGAGGCCCGCCTGATGGCAGCGATCGATGAACTCCATGAACTCCGTGGGAGAACCGAAGCGGCTGGTGGCGGCGAAATATCCCAGCGTTTGATAGCCCCAGGAGCCGTCGTAGGGATGCTCCATAATTGGCAGCAGTTCGATATGCGTGTAGCCGAGTTCTTTCACGTAGGGAATGAGCTGGTCGGCGAGTTCGCGGTAGCTTAGCCAGCGATTATTTTCTTCCGGGATGCGGCGCCATGAGCCGAGATGCACTTCATAGACCGTGATGGGCTGCTCCAGCCAGTTCTTTGCACCGCGCTGGTTCATCCATTCCGCGTCGCTCCAGGAATGCTTATCAATGCGCGCGACGACGGAGCCATTGTTGGGACGAAGTTCGGCGGCGAAGCCGTAGGGGTCGGCCTTGAGCGGCAGAATATTATTTTTCGGGCCGACGAGTTCGTATTTATATACGGTGCCTTCGCCCAACTCGGGCACGAATAGTTCCCAGATACCCGATGTGCCGCGGGAACGCATAGGATGGACGCGGCCGTCCCAGCCATTGAAATCCCCTACGACACTGACGCGCAGCGCGTTTGGCGCCCAGACGGAGAAATGCACGCCGGCAACGCCCTCGAGCGTCTTTACGTGAGCGCCTAGCTTTTCGTAAGCGTCGTAATGGCGGCCTTCGCCCATGAGATAGAGGTCAAATTCCGTGAGAAGAAATGGAAAGGCATAGGTATCGTAGGTTTTCCAGACGTCCCCGTATTCGTTGCGAAAGCGAAGGCGGTAACTGGAAGGGGCCGGCGGGTGGTCGGAGGTATCGGGAAGCGTGGCTTCGAAGAATCCCTGATCGCGGAGCCGCGACATGGGAATCGCGTCGGCATGGTTTTGCAGAAGGATATTGGCTTCGACGGCGCGTGGGTGGAAGGCGCGAATTGACCAGCGTCGGCCTTGTGGTGAATCCGCGGGTTGCGGGCCCAGGATCCCAAAGGGGTCCGCATTGCGCGCGGCCAAGAGCGCGTCGACCCGCGATTGGAAAGGGTCCCGGACAGCGGGTTTAGGCGCAGAAGGGGTAAGTTCAGGCACGGGGCCATTCTAGCGGAAGCGGGGCAGGGGACCAACAAGAGAGGCGCATGAAGTTGCGGGATAGCAGCGTTGTGGGGGACGGCATTAAATAACGGCGGCCGAAGGATTCCGCGCCCGAGTCATTCCCTCAACCGCCGCCGTGAGTACTAGCTCTCGCTGGTACAAAGTTCGTTCCGTCAGGCGGATCGAACACTTGTAGACTCGCATCGAGCGAGGTCACAGACAATACAGCAAGCCACTGAGATATCAGCGCAATGGGACGGTACGGGGGATCGCAAAAGAACGATAAATTCCACAGGCGGCCGGACTTGCGAGCTGACGGCGCGGAGGATAGAGTCTGGGTCGATGGACAATTTGCGAGAGTTCGCAGAGATTGAAATGTTCGAAAACGGGGGCAGGCGTGAGGCGTGAATTCGCGATGGGAATCGGGATGGTGGCGATGCTGGGAAGTGCATTGGGAGTGCAAACGGAAGGACAAGAGCGATCACAAGCGCGTTCGATGGTGATTTCGCAGAAGGGAATTGTGGCGGCGGAATCTCCGCTGGCAGCGCAAGCGGGCGTGCGCATCCTGGAGCAGGGCGGTAACGCCGTGGACGCCGCGATTGCCACCAACGCCATGATGGGTGTGGTTGCGCCGATGATGAACGGAATCGGCGGCGACCTGTTTGCGATCGTTTACGACGCGAAGGCCAACAAGCTTTACGGACTGAACGCCAGCGGCTGGGCGGCCAAAAACTTGACGCCCGAACTCCTGAAGAAAAAAGGCCTGCGCGCGATGCCGGATACGGGTGTGAATACGATCACGGTGCCGGGAGCGGTGGAGGGCTGGCAGAAGCTGGCGGATAAATTCGGCCGCAAGAAACTCGCTGACGATCTGGCGGCCGCCATTCAAACATCTCGCGATGGCTACCCGGTGACCGAATGGGAAGCCTTGTATTGGGCCGGCAAGGTGGATTATTTGCGCGTGGATGAAGAAGCCGCAAAGGTGTACCTTCCGCAGGATCGCGCGCCCAAAACCGGTGAAGCATTCCGCAATCCCGATCTTGCGTGGTCGCTGCAACAAATCGCGGCGCACGGACGCGACGCGTATTACAAAGGGGAAATCTCCAGAAAGATTCTGGAGACCATAAAACGGCATGGTGGGGTGATGACCGCAGGGGACCTGGCGGATTATTCCAGCGAGTGGGTTGAGCCGATCTCCACGACGTACCGCGAATGGACTGTCTATGAACTGCCGCCCAACGGACAGGGAATCGCTGCCCTGGAAATGCTCAACATCATGGAGACTTTTCCGCTGGGGCAGGAGAAAGACTTCGGCTACGCCTCCACGAAGGCTCTGCACACGATGATTGAGGCGAAGAAGTTGGCCTACGCGGACCTGCTGCGGTATATCGGCGACCCGCGCGGCCAGAAATTGCCAGTGGCGGAATTGCTATCCAAATCCAATGCGGCGGATCGCGCCAAGCTGATCGATCCGGATCATGCCAATTGTGATGTGGGGGGCGAAGCCCGCGTTGGGAACGACACCACATATCTCACGGTGGTGGACCGCGAGGGGAATATGGTTTCGCTGATCCAGAGCAATTACAGCCTGTTTGGATCAGGGATTGTTGCGCCCGGTACGGGATTCGCGCTGCAAAACCGCGGCGCACTTTTTTCCCTGGATCCGGAATCACCCAATTTGCTGGCGGGCCACAAGCGGCCGTTGCACACGATTATTCCTGCGTTCGCGCAGAAGGGCGAAACGCGCGTGGCGTTCGGAATTATGGGAGGTTGGAATCAGTCCCAGGCGCACGCACAATTCATTGCCAATCTGGTGGACTTCAAAATGAATATCCAATCGGCGCTGGAGGCGGCGCGATTCACCAAGCTGACGTTTGGCGGGTGCGACGTGGAAATGGAAAATCGCATTCCCAAAAAGGTACGCGATGAACTGGAAGCCAAAGGCCACCAGATTAAAGTATTGGGCACCTTTTCCGCCGACGTCGGGGGTGGGCAGGCGGTGATGCGCGATTCCGCCGCGGGCGTAAATTACGGAGCATCGGACCCGCGCAAAGACGGGGCCGCCATTCCCGAATTACCGCTTGACTAATATACTGACATATACATAGACTCGGTACTCTTTTCAGCCGGTACGTTTGGGGGAGTACGGCAAAAAGATTCCCTGACGGGGCATGGAAGGTGAACCGGTGTTCCCATTTTGTTCGAGTACGCTTTTTGGGCTTGTCTCTAAGTGCTGTGTTATCAATCCGGTGTGTTGCTCGCCAGCTGGCGGGCCAGTTGCACCTCCATTCGCTACTACAAGTTGCATTCGCTCTGTCAGAGGTTACGAGCCGGAGGATTTCTTGCCATGGTGCGGTACGCGAAACTGTCGAAGAATTTTCTAATGCTGGCTTTCGGGGGCGCTTGCCTCCTGGCGGCCGCGCCAAGCGTGCGCGCGCAGAGCGATGATGTGGCCGGCGAATACGTTTGCACGGAAGCCCATGTGGCGGGAAAAACGGTGCAATGCAGCGCCGCACCGCTTTCGTTGAAGAGCGACGGGAAATTCGAATTGCAGGGGCGCGAGGGCGAATATCTGGTGAGCGGGCACTGGGTGGAATTGACCGGGGCGGTGCTGAAGTCGCGGGCGAAGATCGAAGCCGGACATAAGATTGTTTTCCGGTTCACCAGCAAAAAAGGCGCGTGCGAGATGATTTACGAGCGGCGCGTCGCGGAAATGGGCAAAACAAGGCTGGGTTGAGCAGTTCGCGCTTGCTGCTATTTTTCCTCCATTAATTTTTCAAACAACTTTAATGTGTCTGGCGCGTGGCCGCCGTAATGATTATTGGCGAAGGCGAAGACGCGGATCTTTTGTTTAAGGAACTTGCGGCAGGCTTCCACCCATTCCGCCAAATCACTGGTGCGGTCCACTACCGTTCTGTCCCATACCTTGGTTACTTCCTCGATGCCCTTGCGATCACCCAGCCAGCGAATGTAGGCGAAATCCGTGGTCAGCGGGTCGCCCTTGGCGAACCACTCGCGCGGCCGCGGCATCCACGGGTGATCGATCAGTGCCAGCGAGATATTGTGTTTGCGGAGCAGATCGAAAAGCGGGGGACCGAGCCAATACTTATTGCGGATTTCAACCGCGAACCGTGGCTGGGACGGAAGCTTTTCGAGAAACGGTTTGAGGCGGCTCAAAAATTCCGCCGGGGCCTTGAAGGTCTTTTTATTGAAATAGGGGAATTGCAATAGGATGACGCCAAGCTTTTCCCCGAGTGGTTCGGTGACGCGCAGGAATTCCGTCATTACGGCATCGGCGTCCACCAGGACACGCTCGCGAGTGATCTCCTGCGGCGTCTTCAACGCAAAAAGAAAACCAGGCGGAGTCTTGGCGTACCAGCCCATTACGGTGGAAAGGGCGGGAATGCGATAGTAGGTGGCGTCCACCTCGACAGTGTTAAATTGCGTTGCGTAGTAGGTGAGGTAGTCGCGCGCTTCCGTGCCCTGGGGATAGAAAGTTTTTTCCCAGCCTTCCGCGGTAAAGGAAGAAGTTCCGAGGCGCAAAAGGGGATCGGCTTTGTCGCTCATGGGCGACATGATACTGCAAGTGGAAGACTTGATGGGAAGCGGTGAGCGAAGGAGTGAGTGTTTCAGGGAAGAGGCGCGTCGTAGGCCGCGGCGGCAATTTCACCAAGCGCCTGCCCGGCAATCGTTTGAGAAATTTCCGGATCGTTTGGAAGCGCAGTGTGATTGACGTAAGCGGCAAAGGCCAAAGTCTTGCCGGATTTTGTCTGCACGTAGCCCGCGAGGCCCTTCCCATTGAGCATCAGGCGCGCGTTGAGTTTGTCTTCCGAGCCGAAGGTGCCAGTCTTTGCGAAGACGTGGCCGACGGCGGGGCTATCCTGCTGAATTTTGGCGAGCGTGCCGTCTTTGCCGAGAATGGGAAGCCCCTTGAACAGATATTCGAAGTCGGGTCGCGTTTTCCAGTACGCGAGATAGTGGCACATGAAATCCGGGGTGAAGAGATCGGCCCAGTCGCCGCCCTCCCCGTCCCCCTGCGAAGCACCGCTGAGGTCGAGATTGGCTTCGGTCAAGAATGCGCGCTCTATTTTGAAGCCCGCGTGCACAGGATCCTTTGTATCTTTCGCCGCGAGCAGGCCCAGAAAATATGGGCCCATGCCTGCGTGGAGATTCTGGCTGACTTTCAGTGTGAAGCGGATGTCTTCACTGAGCGGCGGAGAAGTGTGTTCGGCGATCTGATATTCGGGGTTGTAAAAGCGCTGCAGCGTTGCAAAATCGGTGATTTCCGCAGAGGCACGTTTTGGCTTGATCTCGATACCTTTTTCGCGGAGCGCGTCGCGAAGAGCGATGGTCGCAAATTGCGTGGGAGAGGGAATCGGAAAGGCGATGGTCTGCACGCCGCCACCGAGGGGAATATTCCCGGAGAGGGTGACTTCCAGGGAGCCATCGGGGCGTTTGATTGGATCCGTGGCGTCGAACTTCACCTTGGAGTTGGCCGGCCCGGTAAGAATCTTGTTTTCAAAATGAATGTAGGAAGTCTGCGGGGAAACAGTGAGTGCCACGGTGTCGGAGGCCTTCGCGCCGGGATTGGCGGTGAGATCGATGATGTTGTCGTTGACGATGATGGAAGACAGCGTGACACCGGTGCCACCTTCGCGATCGCCATCGGGCATCAGGGAAGCGTCCACGTAGACGTTGCCCTCGATTTTGTGGATGCCTTTGGCGGCAACCTGCGCGGCGAAATCCTTTATCGTCACCAATGGATCGCCGGGTAGAGCGGGGCCGTTGTAGGAGTGATCTTCATCCACGAAGGCCAGCTTGCCGTCGGGTTGGATGCGATTGGAGAGATTGGGATCGCCGCTGGCCACCAGAATCAGGTCGCCTTTCAATGTGCCGTGTTTATCCACCGGGCCAGTGCGATAAATGAAGGTGTGAAAGCGAAAGTCCGGGCCGAGTTTGGCGAGGACGGTACCTTCGGTGAGAAGCTTTGTGGTGGATGCGGGGACGAAAAACTTGTCGGCGTTGAGGGAGTAGAGCGCTTTCCCGGTTTCCAGGTCGTAAAACTCCACTCCAAAATTCGAACGAGCGAATTCCCGGCGCGAGATCACTTTCTGGATGCGCGACTCAAGTGAGTCTGAAGTTTGCGCATTCGCAAAAGCGGCACAGCCAGCGAAGCACACCAACAAGAGCAGAAAACGGGCGCGTGCGATTCGCAAAATAGCATCCCCCTGTGGCCACAGACAATTTGCTTAGGGCTTTTGGCTTACAGCCTAAAGCTGACGGCTCACGGCTTGCCGCTCACTTCCACCTTCTCAAACGGCACATTCAAAATCGGATACAGCTTCCAGTCCTTGTAATCGAAATGCCACCACTCGTCTTCATTGACCGTGAAACCCTCCGATTCCATGGCGCGGCGGAGCAGATCTCGGTGCCAGCGTTGCAGCGAAGTGCCACCGGGAAAGGTGGGGAATGAGCGGGGTGACATTTCGTCGTACAGGCCAGTCATTTCCACAGCCTGGCCGGAGGAGAGTTCGTAGAGGGTAAGGTCCACGGCGCATCCGCGATTGTGCCGGGAACCTTTTTCCGGATCGGCAACAAAGATTTTGCCTTCAGGGGGAGTGGCGTCCCAAAAGATTTTCGTGACGTACCACGGGCGGTAAGCGTCGTGAATCAGCAGGCCGTAACCCAGCGGCTGCAGTTTGTGCAGCGCGCGAAGCAGGGCTTCCGCGGCCGGGCGCTGCATGAAGGCGCGGGCTTGGGTATACACCGGAGTGCTCAGGAAATTGTTTGCGCTGGCGTACCGAATGTCGAGATGAATCGCGGGATCCAGTTTGGCGAGTTCCACGAGATCGGGTTTCCGGAAGGGACCGGACTCTTCCGGTGGAGAGGCTTTCAACGCCTTCTCGCGAAGTTCAGCCACGGACTGCACGGGGGTGAGATGGTAGAAGCGAGCCGGATCGGAGCCCGCATCCTCACGCGAGTAGATTTCGTTGAGGTAGGAGAAATTTTGATGGCCGTTCTCGTCACGCCAAATTGTGTATCCCACGCTGGGGCCGTCGCCAGCGTTCAGAAACAGGATGCCATCTTTTTCCTGGATTTCTTCTTCCTTCCCGGGCGCGCGAGATAAAAATAAATGTTCCTTCCGCTCCAGAAGGATCACCGCGGTTTTGGCTCCAGCAAGATGGTAGATGCCCACCAGTTGCTTCCACTCAAGAGGTGCATCAGGCGGCATGGGGCCGGGCAGAATTGGTTTCGAAGTAGCGGCACTGGATTGCGCGAATGCAGCATTCGGGGCGAGGAAAAAGCCGAAGCAGATTAGGAAGATTGCCGCGAGAGATAGTCGGGAAAGTCTAGGCACGGGCGAAATCATATCTGAAAAATGGGATGATGCGAACGGGCGCCGCCACGGAAAATGCGAAACAGGCAATAAAAAGGGGCGCGGCACTCCGCGCCCCTCAAGCCTCTTACTTTTACTTTTTTGCGCTGGCGACCGTTTCCAATCCCGGTGCAACTACCGGGTTGAGGAACGGCATCATTGCTCGCAGTTTCAAGCCGACCTGTTCGATCGGTTGTTGTTGTTCGGTTTTGCGGCGCGCCAGAAAGTTCGGGCAGCCCTTTTCGTTTTCTTCAATCCAGGCTTTGGCGAAGCTGCCATCACGAATACCGGCAAGGAGTTTTTTCATATCCTCGCGAGTCTGCAGCGTCACGATACGCTTCCCGGCGTGATAATCGCCGTTCTCGGCGGTGTCGCTGATGGAATAGCGCATGTAGCTGAGGCCGCCGCGATAAATCAGGTCCACGATGAGCTTCAGCTCGTGCAGGCATTCGAAGTAAGCCACTTCGGGCTGGTAGCCGGCTTCCACCAGAGTTTCAAAGCCCGCTTTGATCAATTCGCTGACGCCGCCACACAAAACGGCTTGCTCGCCGAACAAATCGGTTTCGGTCTCTTCGGTGAAGGTGGTTTCCAGTACTCCGGCGCGCGTGGTTCCCAATCCCTTTGCGTAGGCTAGCGCTTGCGCTTTGGCGTGGCCGGTGGCGTCTTGCTCGACGGCGATCAGCGCGGGCGTGCCGCCGCCTTCCACGAACACTTCGCGAACGCGGTGACCCGGCGCTTTCGGAGCGATCATGGTAACGTCGACAGTTTTCGGAGGCTTGATGGCGCCAAAACGGATGTTGAAGCCGTGCGCGAACATCAGCGTTTTGCCAGGCGTGAGGTTCGGCTCGATCGCGTCTTTATAAAGCTTTGGCTGGCGCGTGTCCGGCGCCAGAATCATGATCACGTCGGCCCACGCGGCGGCTTCGGCAGGAGACTTCACAGTCAATCCATCTTTTTCCGCCTTGGAGCGCGAGGCGCTTCCTTCGGGCAAGCCAACCACCACGGAGACGCCCGAATCGCGAAGATTCAGCGCGTGCGCGTGGCCCTGGGAGCCGTAACCGATGATTGCGACCTTTCTGCTCTGGATGAGTGAGAGGTCCGCGTCTTTGTCGTAGTACAAGTTTGCCATTTGGATCCTTTCGTTATTGGCCGCTGTGCGGCCGGAATATCACTGGTAGCGCCGGCATCCTGCCGGCAAGCAATCCGGGCCCGTCAAATTGGCCGCTTCCTATTTCCCCGCCGGAGCTTTGCTGTCCGCGCCTTTTTTCCCCTCAACTGCCGGTGGCCGCAGCAAATCTTTTCCCCGCGTCATGGCGATTCGCCCGGTCCGGCCCATTTCCAGGACGCCAAACGGACGCAACACTTCCAGCAACCCATCGATCTTGTCGGTGGTGTCGGAGACTTCCACGATCACCGATTCCGGCGAAACATCCACAACGCGCCCGCGAAATGCCTTCACTAATTCCATCAGGTGCGGGCGGTTCAGATGATCCGCAGCAACTTTAATCAGCGCCAGGTCGCGCTCCAGCATCGGACGATCGGAAATATTCTCGGCCAGCAGCACGTCTACAAGTTTTTCAAGGCTGGCTTCCAGGCGGTGTGCGCCGCGCTCATCGGTATGCGCGCAGATCGTCATGCGCGCGATCTCGACATTTTCCGTGGGCCCGACGGTCAGCGAGTCAATGTTGATGGCCAGGCGGCGGGTCAGCGAGGCCACGCGATTCAACACACCAGGCTTGTTCTGCACATAAGCGACGATCGTTTGCATGCGTTCCTCAGTAAGTAGTTTCTCGTAGGGGCGGCTTTAGGCTGCCTTCTTGCGGCCGCTCAATTCCTACGGTTCCGTAGCCGTTTCCACCAGCGGATTATTCGGCCGGCGAATCATATCGTGCAGCGCCGCGCCCGCCGGAACCATCGGGTAGACCGAGTCTTCCTGCTCCACCCGGAAATCGATGAGCACCGTCTGCTTCGATTGGCGCGCGGATTCGATAGTCGGCACGACGTCTTTGCGCGCAGTTACCGTCTCACCGCGGATACCAAACGAGTTTGCCAGAGCGGCAAAGTCCGGCGCAACCAGCGGCGTGGCTACGTAGCGCTTGTCGTAGAAAAATTCCTGCCACTGGCGCACCATGCCGAGAAAACCGTTATTGATGATGGCGATGTTGATGTTGATTTTTTCCTGCACGATGGTGGCAAGCTCGCACATGGTCATCTGGAAGCCGCCGTCGCCGACCACCACCCAGACTTCCGCATCCGGGCGCGCCATCTTTGCGCCAATGGCTGCGGGAAGAGCAAAGCCCATGGTGCCGAGACCGCCGGAAGTTATCAGCGTGCGCGGAGCATTGTGGTGGTAATACTGCGCCTCCCACATCTGGTGCTGGCCAACGTCGGTGACCACGATAGCGTTGCCGCCGGTGACTTTCCAAAGATCGTTGATCACGTGCGCGGCGTAGAGATGGCCGCTGTCTGGCAGCGCCTGGATATCGCGAACCGCGGAGTCGCCCTTCAACCCGGTGATGTGGGTGAGCCAGGCACTGTGGTCCCGTTCGTGAACATGCGGCAGAAGTGCGTTGAGCGTTTCGCCGGCGTCGCCGATGATGGCGGCGTCTACCTTCACGTTTTTGTTGATTTCCGCGCGGTCTACTTCGATGTGAATCTTGCGCGCGTTCCGTGCATAGGTACGCAGGTCTCCGGTGACGCGATCGTCAAAGCGCATGCCGACGGCGATCAGAAGGTCCGCTTCCTGGATCGCGGTATTGACCCAGGCTTCGCCGTGCATGCCCATCATGCCGAGGTTCAAACCGATCGGAAGCAGGGAAGCAGCCGATGCCAAGAAGCGTCATGGCTACGGGAATGTTGCTGGTGTGGACGAACTTCTCAAACGCGCGCATGGCGCCGGAAAGAATGATGCCGCGGCCAGCCAGAATCACCGGGCGCTTGGCGGAGTTCAGGAGTTCCACGGCGCGATCAAACTCTTCCTGGTCGTGATTGTTGCGCACGCGCTTGACGGGCAGTTGCGGCTCGCTGGCTTCCCAGTCGAACTCGGCGGTGGCTTGCTGCGCGTCCTTGGTGATATCCACCAGGACGGGGCCAGGCCGGCCCGAATTTGCGATAACAAACGCTTCGCGCACGGTGCGAGCAATGTCTTCTACCTTAGAGACCACCACGTTGTGCTTGGTGATCGGCATGGTGATGCCGGTGATGTCCACTTCCTGAAATGCGTCGGAGCCGAGCAACTTGCTGCTGACCTGACCGGTGATGCAGACGACCGGCGAGGAATCGAGCATGGCCGTGGCGATGCCGGTGACCATGTTGGTGGCGCCAGGGCCGGAGGTGGCCATCGCCACTCCCACGCCACCCGTAGCGCGCGCGTAGCCATCGGCCATGTGCGTGGCGCCCTGTTCGTGGCGCACCAGAATATGGTGGAGCTTGGATTTTCCCAAGGCGTCGTAGACCGGAAGAATCGCGCCACCCGGATAGCCAAATATGTGCTTCACGCCCAGGCGCGTGAGCGTTTCACAAAGTATTTCCGCACCTGTCAGCTTCATAGAGTTCTCCCAGAGGAAATCGGCGCAGAGTCCGATGCAAAACCTGCCGGCACAGTGGTGATTGCGCCGAGCGAAGAAGAAGAAACCAGCGCCGCATATTTTGCGAAGACGCCGTGGGTGTAACGCGGCTTTGGCGGCTTCCAGTTCGCCATGCGTTTCTGGAGTTCCGCGTCGGTGAGGTCTACGTTGAGTTTGCGATTTGGCAAATCGAAGTTAATGACATCGCCGTCGGAAACCGCGGCAATCGGCCCGCCGCTGGCGGCTTCTGGAGCAACGTGGCCAGCCATCAGCCCGTGCGTCGCGCCGGAAAAACGGCCATCCGTGAGCAGCGCTACGCTATCTCCCAAGCCAGCGCCCACGAGGGCCGCAGTTACGGCGAGCATTTCGCGCATGCCGGGACCACCGCGCGGTCCCTCGTAGCGAATTACCACCACGTCGCCCGCTTTGATCTTTCCTTGATCGACAGCGGCGAATGCGGCTTCTTCGCTGTCGAAGACACGCGCCGGGCCGCGGAAGTTCAGAGTCTTGTGTCCCGCAACTTTGATGACGCAGCCCTCCGGTGCAAGATTACCCTTCAAAATCACCAGTCCACCGGTTTCTTTCAGCGGGTTTCCTTTCGTGCGGACCACTTCCTGCCCCGGCTTTTCCTTGGCTGCGGCGGCTTCCTCGCTCAGCGTGCGGCCGGTGACGGTGATGCAGCCCCCTTGGAGCAAGCCGGCTTCCAGCATGCGCTTTGCGATCAGAGGGACGCCGCCAGCGGCGTAAAGGTCGGTTGCGACGAAGCGCCCACCTGGTTTGAGGTCGGCCAGAATCGGCGTGCGCGAGCTGATTCGATCGAAGTCGTCGATGGAAAGCGCGATGCCCGCTTCGCGCGCGATGGCCAGGAGATGCAGAACGGCGTTCGTGGAACCACCAGTGGCGGCCACGCCGGCAATTGCATTTTCAATGGCGGTCTTGGTGATGATTTGAGAGGGCGTGCGGTTGTTGCGCAGCAGGTCGAGCACGAGCCTTCCGGCTAGCTCTCCGGCGTGCGCCTTTCCGGAATCGGTGGCTGGAACGCTGGAAATTCCCATGGGCGCGATGCCCAGAAATTCGCAGACCAGCGCCATGGTGTTGGCGGTGAATTGTCCGCCGCAGGCGCCCGCCCCTGGGCAGGCGGCGCATTCGAGTTCCTTGAGCTGCGCGTCGGTCATTTTTCCGCGGGCATGCGCGCCAACGGCTTCAAAAACGTCCTGGATGGTGACGGAATGTCCCTCGAATTGGCCCGGGGCGATCGAGCCGCCGTACAAAATCAAGCCGGGAATATTCAGGCGAGCCAGGGCCATGGCCCCGCCGGGAATTGTTTTGTCACAGCCTACGAGAACAATCAGGCCATCCAACAGGTTGCCGCGAGTGACGAGTTCAATCGAATCGGCAATCACTTCACGGCTGATCAGCGAGGCGCGCATGCCCTCCGTGCCCATGGTGATGCCGTCGGAAATGGAAACGGTGTTGAATTCCAGTGGCGTGCCGCCCGCGGCGCGGATGCCGTCGCGAACGTGAACTGCCAGTTCGCGCAGGTGATAGTTGCAGGGTCCGATTTCGATCCAGGTGTTCGCGATGCCGATCAAGGGCTTGGAGAAATCTTCGTCCTTCAGCCCGGCGGCGCGCAACATGGCGCGAGCCGGGGCGCGATGTGCGCCATCGGTGAGGGTGGCACTGCGAGGTTTCAATTTGCTGTCGGACACTGCCGCGTTCCTCCCGAAAAACCAAACCATCGCCGGACACAGAAGCGGCCATCATCCCTGCCAGGATGATGGCCCCCGAAAAGCGTCTCGGTTTCTCTCAGCGGCCCGTCATCCCCCGCCTGCGATGCGCCGCGCCAAACTTGGTGGTGAATCGCGCGCAGCGGAGCACGGTCCAGATGAGCGGCAACCAACCCAGGGATCGCCCGGTGAAATTCAAGAATGCTAAAAACTGGGCAATGAGTCAAATTAATAGAAATGTTATGGAACCTAAGTACAGCTTATACAGTTTCTTTTAGAATCCGTTCGGACTAGCCGCCGCTCCAGTAGCCTCCGGCCCAAGACTTGAACCGCAAACCTGGTCTGTGGCGAAAAGGCATCCCCAAGGAATCGAGATGCATCCATTACCCATGGCTACGCAGACCTCAGAGGTCGCCCTTACTGAACTCCAATCCGATTTCTTTAAAAAGCACGTGAGTCCACTGATTGAATTTCCCTCCGTCGATTCCGTACCTAAGTACGGCTGCAAGCATCCTGCTATCGTAAGAGTGCTGGTGGAGGGGCTTCAGAAAGGCTGCCCGGACCCTCGGCGGCACGAATTGGAGCCTTCTAATATTAGCGAATCTGAAAGAGGACGCGGCGAGCCAAGCCGCTTCGTGCGCCCTTTCGCCGCCAAGGCGCCGATTCGCTGGGATTTGAAAAAACACACCGCGCGGGAAGGGGAGGAGAGGAATGGCCTCCTGCAACGGTAAAACGGACGTATTTGTAATTGGTGGAGGGCCTGCGGGCCTGGCGGCAGCGATCGCCGCCCGGCAACGCGGCTTTTCGGTGACCGTGGCCGACGGGACCAAACCACCCATTGACAAGGCCTGCGGCGAAGGCTTGCTTCCGGAAACGCTGGCGGCACTCGCCGAACTGGGAATTACCGTCGAGCCAGAAGCAAGCTATCGTTTTCGCGGAATCCGTTTTCTGGCAAACCAGCAAGGGGCATGTGGAGAGTTTTCGCAGGGACACGGACTGGGAGTTCGGCGAACGATTCTGCACGAGTGGATGATCCGCCGCGCCGAAGAGTGCGGTGTGCGCCTGCTATGGCAAACGCCGGTCGCGGGAATTTCACCGGTGGGTGTGCACTTGCCAAGTGGTTTTATTCCTGCTCGATGGATTATCGGCGCGGATGGCAGCGGTTCGCGCGTACGCCTGTGGAGCGGGTTGAATCGCGCCAGAAGGCGCCGACAGAGGTACGCCACGCGGCGCCACTATCGAATTTGCCCCTGGTCGGAACATGTGGAAATTTATTGGGGCACGCGGGGGCAAGCTTACGTCACGCCGGTCAGCCACGACGAGATTTGCGTGGTGATCGTGGCCGCAGCGGTTGCCGACGCTGAGTTTGCTGAGTTCCTGAGGGACTGCCCGCAACTGCGCGAACGTTTAGACGAATCTGAAATTACCAGCCGGGAAAGGGGCGCTGTCACTTTGATGCACTCGCTTCTCGCGGTCCATAGCGGCAATGTTGCGCTGGTCGGCGATGCTTCGGGCAGTGTGGATGCTGTCACCGGCGACGGGCTGCGCTTGGCATTTCGCCAGGCGATTGCTTTGGCGGAGGCGATGCATACGGGCGATCTCCGGCGCTACGGGCGTGCGCATGGCGAACTGGCGCGCAAGGCACTGCTCATGGGAGATTTGTTGCTGGCCTTCGGGAAGAATGACCGCCTTCGCGTCCGCGTCATCAAGATGCTGGCCCAACGCCCGCGAATTTTCGATGGGTTTCTTGCCATGCATAGCGGCGAACGAAACTGGGGAGAGTTACTTTTCGCAACCGGGCAATTAGGATGGCATTTTCTGGCCATGCCAAAGAGTGAGAATTCATGCGGCTAGCTGGCTGGAAATCCGCAACCATTTCGGTGGGCGTGATCCTGTGTCTGACGGTGCTCCTATCGGCCGCGCCGGGGCCGCCGCAGGTGCAGCGCAACACGCAAATCGCGGCCGCAGCACAAGGCGCAACGCATCCGGTCTTGCTTACGGTTGATCCCGCGCTGACGAAGGTCCAATACACGGTGGATACCACACTGCACATGGTTCACGGCACGTTCAATCTGAAGAGTGGAACGCTGCAATTTGATCCGCAGACCGGAAAAGCGGATGGCGCCATCGTTGTCTACGCCACCAGTGGAGAGAGCGGCAACACTTCGCGCGACGAGCGCATGCACAAAGAGATTCTGGAAACTCCTAAATATCCGGAAGCCACGTTTCGCCCGACGCAGATTGATGGCCAGGTTTCCGTCACGGCTCCTTCGGATTTCAAGCTGAAGGGCATCCTGAACCTGCACGGCGGTGATCATGACCTGGTGGTGGTGGTTCATTCGGAATTCAGCGGAGATCACTGGAAGGGAACCGCGCAGTTTGATGTTCCTTATATCCAGTGGGGCATTAAAGATCCCAGCAACTTCCTGCTGAAAGTGAAACCGGTGGTCCACGTGGAATTGGAAATGGCGGGCACGCAAAGCACTGGAAAATAAAAGTAGGTGACCCGCGTCACAGAAAGCAGGGCCGGACCGATTGCGTTTTTTCCGCTTTTTATTTGCATATCCTGCACGCTTCCTCCATCATTAGTAGTTTGGGACACAGCTTTCCTGCCAGACAGCTGTGCCTGGTGTGATCTACCAACGAACAAACTGAGGAACTACATGGAAAAGCCAACTAGTATTGCCGCGCCAAAAGGGAAGCTGGGAGTGCTGCTGCCGGGGATGGGCGCGGTCGCAACGACATTCATGGCGGGTGTGGAACTGGTGCGCACGAAAAAAGCGCAGCCGGTGGGCTCGCTGACGCAAATGGGTACGATTCGCTTGGGAAAGCGCACCGACGGGCGCTCGCCGCGGATCAAGGATCTGGTGAAACTGGCGAAGCTGGAGGACATCGTTTTCGGCGGCTGGGATATTTTCCCGGACAGTTCCTATGAAGCCGCCGCGAAAGCGGGCGTACTCGATCCGCATCATCTTGCGATGGTCAAGAAATTCCTTTCCAAGATCAAGCCGATGCCTGCGGCCTTTGACCGCGAATACGTCAAGATGCTGGATGGCAAAAACGTAAAGAAGGGAAAGAACAAATACGAAATCGCCTTGCAGATCAAGAAGGACATAGCGAATTTCAAGAAAAGGCACGGCTGTTCGCGCCTGGTGATGTTGTGGTGTGGCTCGACGGAAATTTTCCTGACCGCGGAGGATGTGCATTCGACGCCGGAGAAGTTTGAAAAGGCCATGAAAGAGAATCACCCGGCGATTGCGCCCTCCATGTTATATGCCTGGGCTGCGATCACTAGTGGCATCGCTTACGGCAACGGTGCGCCGAATCTTTCGGTGGACCTCCCTGCGCTGCAGCAGTTGGCCCAGCAGCACAATGTGCCCATCGCGGGAAAAGACTTCAAGACCGGCCAGACGCTGATCAAGACCGTGCTGGCCCCCGCATTCAAGGCCCGCATGCTGGGCTTGAATGGCTGGTTCTCGACCAACATTCTCGGCAACCGCGACGGAGAAGTTCTTGAGGATCCCGGCTCGTTCAAGACCAAGGAAGAATCGAAGCTGGGCGCGCTTGAATTTATTCTGCAGCCGCACCTATATCCGGAGCTCTACAAGAAGATCCACCACAAGGTGCGCATCAACTATTACCCGCCGCGCGGGGACAACAAAGAGGGCTGGGATAATATTGATATTTTCGGGTGGCTGGGCTATCCGATGCAGATCAAGGTGGATTTTCTCTGCCGCGATTCCATTCTTGCGGCACCCATCGTTCTGGACCTGGTGTTGTTCCTTGATCTTGCGCAGCGCGCGGGCCTGCGTGGCATTCAGGAATGGCTCAGCTTCTATTTCAAGTCGCCAATGACTGCGCCGGAACTTTATCCGGAGCACGATCTCTTCATCCAATTGATGAAGCTGAAGAATACTCTGCGCTGGATGGTCGGCGAAGACCTCATCACGCACCTTGGCCAGGAATACTACGATTAGACCAGGTCAATCCTTGTAGGGCCTGCCTTCTGAGGCGGGCCGATTCACGTCAACATCTCCAGCAACTGTCCTCCTGAGGCTATCCGACGAGGATAGTCTCAGGATCTCAACGCAGAAATGTGCGAATGATTTATAGGTTGAGATCCTTCGGACCGCAAACAGCGCCCTTCGCAAAGAACACTCAGGGCAAGCGGTCCTCAGGATGACGATCTCATTTTAGGGTTGTGGCCATCAGCGACGGCTACAACTTTTCCGGCTCTTCCCATTTTCCTGTTTGCGTTGAGCGAAACAAGGCTTCAATCACTGCCGTGTTGCAAATGGCGTCTTCCATGGAATTGGGGACTGCCCCGTTTTCGCGGACCGCTTTCGAGAAGAGGTCCGCTTGAATGGTGAATTGGTTGCAGATTGGAAACGATTCGGTCACCTGGCTGGCCCCGCCGTACAAATTCTTTCCGTCGTCCACAAAAATGCGGCAGGGGTTATCAGTGGGCGCGTTGAAGGGGATCTCGACGTCCACCCGGCCTTCGGTTCCCAGAAATTGCATGCGCTGGTAATAGACCATTTGCGTGGATACCGTAAAGATGCTCTGGCCGGAGGGGAATTCAAGAATCGCCGAGGTTAAACGATCCGTCTGGAAACTGGGATCCCGTTCGATGCAGCCGGTCACGCGCAGGGGTTCCTCGCCGAAAATGAAACGCGACATCCTCACCGGGTAGCAGCCGATATCCATCAGTGCGCCGCCGGCAAATTCCGTGGAATTACGCACATTTTCCGGCTCAATGTTGAAATAACTGAAGAGCCCCGCTGCTGAACGAAGCTTTCCGATGCGGCCGCTTCGCACCACCTCTCGAGCGCGCAGCCATTGCGGATGCGTACTGACCATAAATGCTTCGCCGATCTTCACGCCGTATTCGTCGCGCGCTGCAAGCAGGCGTCGCGCTTCCGCCACGTTTCGCGCAATGGGCTTCTCGCAAAGCACGTGCTTGCCGCGCCTGGCAGCACGGATGGACCAATCAACATGCAGGTGATTGGGCAGGGGATTATAGATGACCTCGATCTCGGGATCGTTGAGCAACTCCTCGTAGGATCCATACGCCTTGGGAATGCCAAATTCCTTGGCGAACTCCTGAGATTTGGCGTGAGATCGCGAACCGACCGCGGCTACTTCGGCGAGCTCGCAATTCAGCATCGCGGGTACAACCCGGCGCCGCGCAATCGATGCGGCTCCCAATATTCCCCATTTCACTTTTTTCGTCATCAGAGTCTCCGGCGATCAGAATGCGAGCAGTTTTACGAGTAAACCGGCAATGGCTCCGCCTGCGAGCGGTCCAAACACGGGAATCGCGGCGTAGTCCCAACCCGACGGACCTTTTCCGGCAATCGGCAAAATGGCATGTGCGATGCGCGGCCCCAAATCGCGCGCGGGATTGATGGCGTATCCGGTCGGACCGCCGAGAGAAAGTCCCACGCCCCACACCAGGCTTCCCACAAGATATGGACCCAGGCCCGCAACAGGCCCCGCAGCGGCTACATTTTTTGAAAAGATAGCAAATACGACGAAGACTAACGAAAACGTGGCGATTGCTTCGCTCAAGAAATTCATCGGAAATGCCCGAATTGCCGGAGAATTGCAGAACACGGCAAGTTTTGCGCCGGTGTCCGGCGTTTCCTTCCAGTGCGGAAGATAATGCAGCCACACCAGCGTTGCTCCCGCGATCGCGCCGAGCATCTGCGCCAGGATCAAAGGAACCACATTCGAGTAGTCGCCATTGCGAATCGCGAATCCCAGGGTTACGGCGGGATTGAGGTAGGCACCGGGACTGCCGCAGGCAATCGCCGTGAATACTCCGCACATCACCGCCAGGCCCCATCCCGTGGTGATCACGATCCATCCGGAATTTTCCGCCTTGGATTTTTTCAGCAAGACCCCGCCAACCACGCCATCTCCGAACAGGATTAACACCAGCGTGCCCATGAATTCCCCGAACCAGGGTGTATGCATCAATGCTTCCTCCGTCGAATCACGCACCGCTCCTTCCCAACGGACCTGCGGAAAGGGCACATCATTGTATGCCGGGCGCAGCCGAGCGAAAAGCAGCAATCGGCTTTGCAACTTACGTGCGTTTTCAGGGGGTTCGTTCAGCGTTACTGCGTTAGCGTGGGCAGCAGTAGCAAATAGCGTTTCAGATTGCGGGTAATCAGAAAGTTTTCCCGCACGTGCTCGTGGCCATTATTGGCAAGCCGGGCCGCAATCGCTGGGTTCGATAGCAGAAAACGGATCTGGTACGCCGTGCCTTCGATGGAATGCGTCAAAAGGCCGGTAAATTTGTGGATAATCTGCAGTGGAATGCCGCCCACGGCGCTTGCGACTACGGGCTTCTTTTTCCAAAGCGCTTCCGTCACCGTTAGTCCAAACCCCTCGCGCAGAGATTTCTGGACGATGATGGTGGATGCCCGTTGCAGCGCGTTGATTTCCAACGCGCTCCAAGGAGGCAATTCCAGTATGTGAATGTCCGGATCTTTACCCGCGGCTTCTCGCGCTTCCTGCAACACCTGGCCGCCTTCCGGATCGTCGGCCGCTCCTCCTCCCGCCAACACCAACTGGCAGTCCTTATATTTCCGAGCCTGCTTGTAGGCATGAATCACACCCACAGGATCCTTGAGGCGATCGAAGCGCGAAATCTGCGTGACAATGGGGCGTTTTGGGTCGATTGAAAAAGTTTCCAGGGTTTTCTGAATGAACTCAGGCGCAAGCTCCTGATTTTTTTGCGAAAGCGGATCAATACAGGGATAAAAAATATACTGCGGTATGGGCATCGGCCGCGAAAAATTGGGGGAGGAGATCAGCATCCCGTCATAACGCGGCACAAACTGCATCAGAAAATTCCAAACCTGCTGGTTGGGGCTGGAGACATCAATATGGCACCGCCAGATCCAGCGTTGCGCACCTGGCTTGCGGGCTTTGATGAGGCCGGCGGGCTGCGGATCGTGAATGACGACAAAATCCGAATCGAAGCTGACGTGCTGCAGGTTCTGTTCCGTGGTGGCCAGGAAAACGTCGAAAGCGCGTTTCGGCGGGTCGTATGGGGCTCCGTGCAGGGCGTTGTGGAACTCCTTGGTCACTTCAAAGAAATCCTCGCCCCCGGTCATCACACTCCACTCGCACTTCAAGCCGACCTCTTCCATTAGCGGCACCAGCCGGTTGAGAATCTCTGCCACACCGCCGCCGACCGCCGTGGAATTCACCATTTTGACGGTTTTGCCCGCAAGCTTTGCTGCCAGCGCGTGAATTTCGTCGACTTCGGAATGCCCGACGACCGAGAAATATTCTTCGAGTGTGGCCATCTTGGGCACCGAGCTGGAATTTGGCAGGGTCACGCTGGTAGCCATGCGGCTGCCTTCTGGAGGATGTGTTCACGAACGCCCTCAAGGGTGTTCGTGTAAATATCAATGCGATCCACGCGTTCGGAAAGATCTTTCAACTCCAGCCCGCATTCGAACCAGTGGGAAAAATCGTTCACGGCGAGGGGCTCGCGGAGGCGGGCGGTCACAAAATGGTAGTACACGGTGTGAATGCTCACATGGCGAAGCGCCTCGCAAAATTCTGGCAGGGTGGAAGCGCTCCAGGACGTCGAGACCGCTGTTGTGACGGCCTCGCAAAAATAAAAGGGCTCAAGGGCCTTGCGCTGGGCCGATTCTGGCGATTTGGCAAGATGTTCCTCGAACACGCGCACAAAATCAGCTCGAAGTTCCGAAATACGTGGGTACTGCCGAATGTCCATGGATGTCAGACGTTCTGCGAGCCCGGGCTCGTTGCACGCTGTGAGCACCCACTGGGCGAAATCGTTGGAGAAGCCTTCCGTCAGGAAATGATGCTCTTCCATGCTTTGAAAGGTGTGATTGAAAATAGACGCGTCGCTGCAGTAGCGCATGTTCTCCAGAAAATCGGCCAGTGAATTGGCTTGCAGCCCGGTGACGCGGATCAGGCTGGAAGCGGCGCAAAATTGAAACGGCGATTTGGCGACTTTCATCGGGTGATTCCTCCCAATTGAAAGAGAAATTTGGTCACGTCTTTGGGCGAGTGAAGGGAATGGCGCGCCGCGCTGGAGCGAGGTTTACCCACAAGGACAGGGAAGTCCTTAGCGCGAAGGCTCGCGAAGGCGGATTCATCCGTCAAATCGTCGCCGAGATAAATGCGCAAATCTTGCGGGCTGGCGCGCAGTAGTCTTGACAAATCTCGAACCGCAGTTCCTTTATTGACCTTCCCTGCAGGCACAAACTCGAACAGCATTTTCCCCGCCTGCATCCGGAAGGTTCCTCTGCTGTTCCGCACAATGCGGCGCAACAAGCCCGCGGCACGCCGCGCCGCGTTCGGGCCCGCCTGGCGATAGTGGACCGCCACACCCGCGACTTTTCGTTCAATCCAAATCCCTGGCAGGTCTTTCAGGAGTTTCTCCAGATCGCGGGCCAGGACCTTTAACTTTAACGATTCATCGGGTGTAAGCAAGGCATGAAGCTTGCATCCCGCCAGTTTCATCTCGTACCCGTGACTTCCAACGTAGGCAACATTATTAAGTCCGACCAGTTGGCGAACCTCGCGAAGCGGCCTTCCGCTGACTATTCCGAGGCGAACTTGTTTTTTTGCGGCCAAAAGTTTCAGCGCCGTCCTGGTGCGCTCCGGCAACTTGGCCAGTGCGGGACGGGCCGCGATGGGCGTAAGCGTGCCATCGTAATCACAGAGCAGAATCAGATTGTTGTCACGCAATATTTCCCCCAAATGTGTCCACTCTTTCCAGATCGAAGGTAGATATCGCCCCATGCTCAGCGCGGGACTTCGCCGACTTCCTGCGGTATCTGGCATAGTTCGCTGATCAAGCTGGCGGCCCAGGCATAGACGTTGGCGTCCTTCACTGTCGCGCGCATCTTGTGCATGCGGCTTTGGCGTTCTTCCGCCGGCATTTCGAGCGAATAGCGGATGGCGTCCGCCACCTGATCGGTATCGTAGGGATTGACGATGAGCGCGGACTCAAGTTCGCGCGATGCTCCCGCGAACAGGCTCAAGATCAGCGCGCCCTGCTCGTCTTCACATGCGCCGACGTATTCTTTGGCCACCAGGTTCATGCCGTCGTGCAGGGAAGTGACCAGGCAAAAATCCGCCGCGCGGTAATATGGCCGGATGTCTTCGTGCGTGTGGTGCGCTTTCCGGAAAACGATTGGCTTCCACGTTTTGGTCTGAAATTTCCAGTTGATCCGGTCGGCTTCTGATTCCACTTCCGCTACAAGGTCGTGATACTTCTTGATATGCGTTCGGCTGGGCGCGCCGAGCTCCACGAACGTGAGCTTTTCCCGGTATGCAGGAAAACGCTCCAGAAATCGCTCAATTCCCTGGAAACGTTCGACGATGCCTTTAGTGTAATCAATGCGGTCGACGCCCACTCCCAGATACCAGGCTTGCACTCCCAATTCGCGGAATAACCGGAACTTCAAATCCGTTTTAGAGTCTTCACCTTCCCAGCCCGACTCGTGCTGCGGGAACGCAATACTGATCGGAAAGGGTTTTACAAGAGTCGTGTGTCCATTGCGATTCACGGCAAACCGGTCCCAGTCAATCCGGGATTCCAGTGCGCGATCCACCGTCTCCAAAAAATTGTTGCAGTGATATTGGGTGTGAAACCCTATCAGGTCCGCTCCCAGCAAGCCATCGAGCAATTCCTTCTGCCACGGACAAATACGAAATGCCTCCGGATTTGGCCATGGGATGTGCCAGAAAATGGCGACGCGCGCATCCGGCCGATGCTGTTTGATGAGCAGCGGCAGCAGCGCGAAATGATAATCCTGAATGAGAACGAGAGGTTCTTCAGTACCTTCCAGCTCCTCCAAGATGGACTCGGCGAATTTAATGTTCACTGCCTGATAATCCGCCCAGTCATCGGCGCGAAAAGTGGGACGTGTGTGGGCAATGTGACAGAGCGGCCAGAGCCCCTCATTTGAGAATCCGAAGTAGTAGCCCTCTTCTTCTTCTTTTGTGATCCACACGCGTTTCAGCGTGAACCGCGGATCGCGCGGAGGCACCATCACTTTGTTTTGCGCGTCAACGGTCTCCATATCCGCATCGCCGGCGCCGTGTGCCACCCATGTACCGCCGCACGCGCGAAGAATCGGATCTAGCGCCGTGACCAGGCCGCTGGCGGGTTCGGTAACGACGATCTCTCTGCCCTTGCGCATGTGAATATATGGCTCGCGATTCGAAACTACCGTCAGCGGCCTGCCTTGCAACTTTTGCCGCACATGTTCTTTCAGCCGTTCCGGCGTCCAGACGGATTCCGAAGCTTCCCTCAGCCGGGCTTCCTCTTCCGCGGCGGCCCGCGCGGCGGAAAGGCTCTCGGTAAGGTGCACAACTTCCTGCGCAATCGGCCGGAAGAGGTCGGTTGGCGGCAGAGCCACAGTTGTGGACGTTTCGCCCGCCCGCAAGCGCTTCATCCAATCCGCGGTTTTCGCGATGGGGCCGGCAATGCTCCAGCGGACAATAAGAATCGTAACGAGCGTGATAATTATTGTCTGCACGAGAATGCTCAGAAAATTCAGCCGCCACGTACGGGTAGCCTCCGCTGCGATATGGCTCACGTCATAAAGAATTACGAGCACCCCGGCCAGCGCATCTTCGCGGTGCAGAGGCAGCGCGTAAATGTACAAGGGAGTTCCTGCGATTCTCTGGAACATCCCGGATGGTTGATTGGACCGCAAGGCTTGAAGTGCGGGTGCCGGCAATTCCAGGAATTCACGCGATAAGCCGGGTGTGATCGCATCGGGGTGACCGTTGGCGTCGTACACAGCTACACCACTCAGGCGTTCCCGGTTGCCGAAACGTTCGACGATGTTTTGCAGTTTTCTCTCGGAACGAGCTTGGAGCAGCGGCTCAACTGTTTCCTGAAGGCTCAAGGCCAGAATGGATGCCTTGCGTTGGGTTTCATCCTTCAGTCGCCGTTCTTCACGCCGAACCTGCAGGTACGAGAACACGGACGCAACCACCGTGACGCCCACGATCAGCGAAAGAATCAGCCGGAGCGTTATGCGCATGGAAACCCCGATTTAGTCCAACAATTCGCCATAGGTAAGCACTTACACAGTGCCCAGGGAGCCAGGATTCCCCGGATACGTAATAGCTTAAAACATATCGTAACACGATACAGTGTTAGCTGTAGCTTCTTCTGAAAACGGAGGAAAAATAGCAATCCTGACGAAATGACTGGGATTTCGCCGTAGAAACTCGAACGTGCGTGTTGCAGATCCGGGAGCTGGGTTTAGTCGCCGGACTCACTGCTGCAATGCGAATGCGGGCCCCGTAGCGGTTACTGCGGTTGGTGCGTGTTTGAGGCGGCGTCTCGCCCTGGCGGGACGGCCGCGGCAGCGGGAGATCCCGAAGATGCGGTGGCCGGTGTAAGTTCAGGCCCGGTGTATTTTGGAGCACTCACATAACCGTGCACAACATCCTTGCTGATGCGATTCACCACGATCTGGACGGGTTCGAATCCGGCGCCGGTGTGAATAGCGACTGGTTCATAGAGGTTCACCTTTTTCTTGCTTAGCTCGTTGTCATCCACAATCATCGAAAGATCGTAGCTCTTGTGCTTGGTGTCCGCTTTGCGCAAGGAAATCGAAAGCGGACCGACGCGCTGGAACTGCTTCGATTTAGATAGCTCAAACTCGAAATAATTCCGCTCGCCGCGCTTCTCCAGCGCCACCAGCTCGTCATGCGTCTTGGCAATCGAACCGGATAGTTCGTCGCGGGTCGTACTGATATTCCCTTCCAGGTCGGTACGGTTCTTTTGCACCTGCTGCTGCGTATCGTTCAATTCTTTTTGTTGTTCGGCAAGCTGTGCCTGCAGTTCGGCGTAGCGTTTGTCCGCCGCCGTTTGGTGTTTTCCGGCGTGCCGCTTTGCGGGCACATGCTTGGGAGCCGAGGAAATTGGTGCTTCGGCTACGGTCACCGGGGCGGGAGTAGTCGCAGGAGCTTCGGCTTCCGTCTCTTCGGGAATACCAGTCACTGTGGTTTGCTTCGATGACTGAGCGGCTTCACTCATCGCTTTTAGCTGCGCGCTCAGAGTGTTCACCTGGATCTGTAGTTGGTTCGTCGCTGCCGCCGAAGTTGTCGACTGCGCCGATAGTTGCTTTACCAACGCTTGCTGATGAATGCCGTATGCAGCCGTGATCCCCACGATGACCAGCAGAGCAGCAATCGCAACGAGCAACGGCCGATTCACTTGGGCGCGAATTTCCGCCCAGCGATCCCGATTATCTTGCTGCGTCACTTCGTTGTTGTCCCTATCCTCGTCCATGAATTCCTCTCGAAGAATTGGCTTAAATTCCACTCAGGAAAAGGCGTTTTCGCGCGCGAATGGTCTTCGACACGCACTCGATGAGTGCAAGCCCGTGGCCTATTGAATCGAACGGGGTCGCGCCGCAACTCCTGTGATTTCAGGAAGTAAGGAGGAGGAAAAGCATTCAGCCCCAATCCACCTAGTACTAGAACGTGCAATTCCTCCTTGCCGCTAGTCAATCTTTCTCCGGCCGTCCACAAAAAAGCTTCACGCTCTCAGCTCGACACATCGGTTCCACCGGAAAAAAAGGCAGCACGCGATGGCCTGTTCCATTTCTCCAGCGCCTTTCAATGCAGATTCCAATTGCTTGCCGATTGCTTGGAAGTTCAGCAAGTTATAGAATTGATGAGCTGCATGAAGTCATGGCCAGAGAGAGTGCGGCCCGGAGTTCGGCTCGCGCTCTCGGCTCCAGAATTTTCTTCTCCTTTCGGTGGTCGTAAGAAAAGCGCACATGCGAATGTCTCAAACCCGGGTTGTGTTGGTGTCTCTGTTGATAACGCTGACGTATGCAGCGGAGACGCGCGGGCAGGCTACGCCGGCCGAAGGCGGGCAGCAATTCGCGGAGTTGGGCGATTTTAAGCTGCAGAGCGGCAACACTATTCGCGACTTTCGTCTGGGGTACCGCACTCTGGGAAAACTGAATGCCGAACGGTCCAACGTAATTCTCTGGCCGTCCTGGCTAGGTGGCACCACGCAGGATCTGCTGCCGTTCATTGGCCCAAATAACGTGGTGGATTCGGGCAAGTACTTCGTGATCCTGGTGGACGCGATCGGCAATCATGTTTCGTCTTCTCCATCCAACAGTAAGCGCCAGCCGCTTATGACCTTTCCGGAATTCACAATACGCGACATGGTGGAGTCTCAACACCGCCTGGCCACCGAGGTGTTTCATCTGCAGCACATTCACGCGGTGATGGGAATTTCTGTTGGGGCGATGCAAGCGTTTGCATGGGCGTTGGTCTACCCGGATTTCATGGACCTGGCTATCCCGATGCTGGGGTCGCCGCAGTCCACTTCTTACGACAAGCTGCTCTGGACCGCGGAAATTGAAGCGATGGAGTCTGATCCCGCATGGAATCATGGACACCCGACAAAACCGCTATCGCAGGGGATTGCGCTTTCCGTCGAAATCGAAGAGATGAACAGTACCTCCCCCGCATATCGAGCGGCACACACTAGCGCAGCAGCGTTCGATGGCTACGTTTCGGGGCTGAAGAAAAATGCCAGAGCGGATGGCGGGATCGTCAGCGACCAGATTCGGCAACGACAGGCCATTTTTAACTTGGATCTTCCTCGCGACTTCGGCGTGACCCTGGCCCAACTTGCGAAAATGGTGCACGCGAAAATGCTGATCGTGGTTTGCACGCAGGACCACATGGTTAATCCGGCGCCGGCCACGGAATTCGCCACCGCCGCGGATATTCCACTGATCCGATTGAACTCCTCTTGCGGCCATCGCAGCCTGACCTGCATTTCCATTGGCCCAATCATCGCCAATTTCCTGGAAAATCCTGCTGCCGTAAAATCGGACACGCTGCAAGACAAAGCCAATCCATAATCGGCCGGACAGTGCCTCTGATGTGTGAAATCTCTCTCGGCAATCGTGAGTGCGGGGTTAGACTGGCTGCTGGTTTTTCGGCATGGAGGAGGGCGCGATGAGTCACGGCGGAGGCGGAAGCTCGGCGGGCGTCGGCGTATGGGGTTTTGGAAGCATGTTGGCAATCACTTTGTCCTGGAGCGTGCACCATTCCATTTTGTGGATGATTCTGCACGGCATTTTCAGCTGGTTTTATGTGGCCTATTACGCGTGGATGAAATAATCGCACCGTGGAAACGATGACCGCGAAAGGGAATCACATGCCACCCGGGCCGAAGGGGCTTCCGGTGCTGGGTCTGGCGCTGGAGCTACGCAACGATCCGCTCGGCACGCTACAGCGACTGGCGCGTGAATATGGCGACGTGGTCACCATGCCCGTGATGCGCATGCGGCGCGTATTGCTGAACCGCCCGGAATACGTCCAGCAATTGCTGGTGCTGGACCACGCAAAGCTGCGCAAGAGCGCGCTTACAAAAATGGTGGTGGGACCACTTTTAGGGCAAGGCCTGCTGATCAGTGAAGGCGATTTTTGGAGGCGGCAGCGGCGGCTGATGCAGCCGGCGTTTCATCGTGCGCGCACGAACGAATATGCGCCGGTGATGGTGGAATGCGCGCTGCAGCAAGCACAGCCGTGGCATTCCGGCGAAACGCGAAACGTCGCCGAAGAGATGATGAAGCTGACGCTGGAAGTGGCCGTGCGCACGCTCTTTGGCACCAGCCTGGCGTCGGATTCCGAGGGCATCGGCCGGGCGATGACATTCCTGATGCGCCACTTTCTTCGCCGCGCGCGCACTCCCTGGCGAGTTCCCGAAACCTGGCCAACTCCGGGGAACCGTCGCGCCAAACGGGAATTGGAGTATATGGATTCGATGGTCTACCGGATTATTTCCGAGCGCAAAAAGGAAACGCAGCCGCGGAATGATTTGCTGACCTTGCTGATGGCCTCGATGCACGAAGATGGTACGCAAATGACGGGGAAACAACTCCGCGATGAAACCATGACACTGTTTGTGGCCGGACACGAGACCACCGCGCTTTCGCTATCGTGGACCTGGTATCTGTTGAGCGAAAATCCCGCGGCAGAGGCGCGCCTGCACGAAGAGCTGCGAGATGTGCTCGGCGGGCGGCCGGCCGAAACCAGGGACTTGGAAAAGTTGCCGTACCTCAACGCCGTGGTGCATGAATCGCTGCGGCTCTTCCCGCCCGCGTTTATTATGGCGAGGCTGAATGCGGAACCTTTTTGTGTGGGTGAATACGAGATTCCGCCTGGAACCACCGTGCTTGCTTCGCAGTGGGTGATGCAGCGCGACGCGCGTTATTACGAGCAGCCAGGAAAATTTTTGCCCGAACGGTGGCTCGATGGGCTGGCCGAGCGCCTGCCCGCGGGCGCTTATTTTCCCTTCGGCGACGGTCCGCGGCGCTGCATCGGGCAGGGGTTCGCGCTGCTGGAAACGGCGCTGGTGGTCGCGGCACTGGCACAGAAATTCCAGTTTCGCTTGGAGCCGGGATTTCCGGTGGTGCCGGAGCCACTGATTACGCTGCGGCCGAAGCATGGAATACGGATGAAGATTTTGTCGAGGTAGTTCTGCACTGCGTGCTCGGCTGGGCCGCTGGGGAGCTTGCCATGCTGAGGGCCGCGAATTGGGCGGGCCGAAGCATCTCAACGTAGACGCCTAGAATATTGATCGGTTGAGATTCTTCGCGCATCCTCGTCGGATGTGCTCAGAATGACAGCGGCGGCTACATGGAGCAATGAAAGTATGTGCTTGGCGCGGACGGCTGGCTCAGTCGATGCCCAGCTTATGCTGCAACTGTTCCAGGCTGATGCCCTTCGTTTCCGGATAGGCGAACAGCACCACGAAGAATTGCAAAACCATCATCGCGCCGAACAGCAGGAACGGCGCGCCGCCGGATGTTTTTGCGACCTGCGGAAAGATGAAGGCGATGAGCGCGTTTATGATCCAGTGTGAGGAACTTCCCAGGCTCTGACCCTTTGCTCGGACGCGAGTCGGGAAAACTTCGCTGATATAGACCCAAATCACCGCACCCTGTGAAATGGCGAAGAACGCGATATAGCCAACTAGCAGCCAAAGCAGCATGGCTTGATGGCTATTCGTATAAAAGATATCCGCAACGCCAAAAAGGCATAGCGCCGTACCGACAGCGCCAACGAGCAGCAGTGTTTTGCGGCCAAGCTTATCGATCACAGTCATCGCCAGAAGCGTGGCCAGCAGGTTCATGCTGCCGATGGCCACGGCCTGCAGGCCGCCGGAAAGTTTGCTGTAACCGGCGGCGGCAAAAATGTCGTTCAGGTAATAGAGGATGGCGTTGATGCCGGAAAGCTGGTTGAACATTCCGATGGTGATCGCCAGAAAAATCGGCAGGCGGTATTTCCACTGAAAGAGATGTTCGGTGGTCTGCAGTTGATCGATGTGGATGGAGTCGACGATCTCGCGCAGTTCGCCCTCGGGATCATCGGCGCCCATGGATTGCAAGACGCCTCGTGCCTCCTCCACGCGTTTTTGTGTCACCAACCATCGCGAGCTGGGAGGAATTCCGAAGAGCAGAACGAGAAATAGGACCGCGGGTAGTGCCGCCACTCCCAACTGCCAGCGCCATTCGAGCGCTCCCAAATTTAGACTGGCTATGATGAAGTTCGAAAGATACGCCAGCAAAATGCCGATCACGATGTTGATCTGAAACATTCCGACGAGCCGCCCACGCATTTTGGCCGGTGCGAGCTCGGCGATATAAACCGGCCCGAGCACGGATGAGCCGCCAATACCAATGCCGCCGATGAAGCGCGCGCCCAGCAGAACATACCAGTTCCAGGCGAACGCGCAGCCCAAAGCGGATATGACGTAACAAAGGGCCAGGAACCTCAGCGTTTCCCGGCCGCCATATTTCTGACCGGGGAATCCCGCGGTCATGGCACCAAGAACGGTTCCGATCAGCGCCATGGAAACGGTCAGGCCGAGCTGCTCCGGCGTGAGGGAATAAACTTGAGTGAGGGCGTTCGTGGTGCCAGATATAACGGCGGTGTCGAATCCAAACAGCAGGCCGCCGAGGGCGCCGACGACTGCGGCCTTTGCGAGATTGGAGTTCACGGCTTGGGGTCCGCCTTGGGCTGCGCCCCTGACACGGCTGCGAGTTGCACACGCACAGTTTTAATCTCGAACGGTTTGGTGTGCACCGCGACTTCTCCCTTCGCCACAGTGAGCGGGTGCAGGGGCCGTTCCATCAGATCCGTCTCTTCTGCGCTCGAGATTTCCGCGGATGGGTGCAGTTGAACGTCCAATTCTTTTCCAGCCCATTCGTAATAACGAAGGATCAGATCGTCGTTGTCTTCCGCCTTTTTGACGGCGGTCAGAACCACGTTATCTCCGGCAATCGTGAGGAACGATTGTTGCTCCGGCAAAGTGCCTGTGTGTTTCTCTTCCTGGCGAGCCAGCAGTGGATAGTTCAGTTCGAAACCGCGACGCACGGAAAGCGCGTCTTTCCAGGTGCCGCCGTGCGCGTAGAGCGAATAAATGAATTCATGCGCGCCCTCGTCCGCGTGGGGATCGGGCCAAACGGGGGAGCGCAGCAACGAAAGTCGCAGCACGTTGCCCTTCGCGTCGTACCCGTATTTGCAATCGTTCAGCAGGCTCAATCCGTGCTTATCGTCGGAGAGGTCGGCCCAGTGCAAGCCCGGCACTTCGAACTTGCCTTGCTCGGCGCGCGTGTTGCGCGTTGTGGGGCGCTCGATGCTGCCATAGGGAATCTCGAACGTGGCCACATTGCTGTGGACGCTCATGGGCATGGCCACCTTGAGCAGGATGTGTTTTTCGTGCCAGTCGGCGGTCATTTTCACATCCACGCGCGGAGAACCGGCGTTGACGATAATGTCGCGGACAAATGTGGAGCTCTGAAAATGGTTCTTCACGCGCAACACGGCACGCAGCGGGCCGCCTTCGATGAGCGTAACTTCGTCGGCTTTGTCAATGTCCCAGTGTTCCTTCTCAAAATCGGCATCAATGTTCCACGCGTCATACTCCTTCGGCAGATCGCGGAAGGTTTGCAGCAGGTTGCCGCAGATGGAGTTTTTCGGACCGCCGGTATCGGTCTCTGCAGGAGCGAGTGTCTCCATATTGGTGTGCTTGTCGAACAGACTAGTCATGCACCCGGTCTTTGGATCGACTTTCAGGCGCACAAATTCGTTTTCCAGCGTGTCGCTGGACGCTTTCACTTCCGCGGCGGTTTCCGGGGCTTTCGCACGCGGAACAACATAGTAGGTCGCATAGCCGAGCGAGGGCACGCTGACTTTTATCAGGATGCGAGTCGTGCGTGTGGCGCGATCCGACGAAATCAATTGCGACACCACGTGCTTTCCACTCGCGTCAACCACCTCCACGGCGCTCACGGGTTCCGACAAGCGCACTTCGGCTTCAATTAGTTCATTGCGCGGCCACGAGAGGGAATTGAACAGCACCACGGGAACTCCCGCGCCCTTGAGATTGATATTTGAGGCGATCTCATCCAGAGAGCCGTTGAGAATGCCGCGCCCGACCCGCTGGACGTCTTCCAGATTTCGCTTGGCATCCAGATAGTTCACAGCAATTCCCGACCCCGGGAAAATGTCGTGGAAATCATCAAAGAGCATGTCCTTCCAGCTGCGGTCAAAATCGCTGGAGGGATACGCGCGGCCGAACAGCGTTGAGAACGCAGAGAATTTCTCGGCATTCAACAGCAGTTCCTCCGTGGTCCGAATGCGCTTCTTGGTCTCCGCCTGCGTGGTGAAAACACCCCGGTGATATTCAAAGTAGAGTTCGTTGCGCCACACCGGCACCTGCATGTTGGGCAGCTTGGGTTGCAGATCGCTGAAGAATGTGTCCGCCCGACTCAACTCCAAGTTGGGAAACGCGACGTCGGGTTTCATCCAACGCGTCGCATTATCCAGCATCGTCCGCGTGGGGCCTCCGCCGTGATCGCCGACGCCATAGAGGTGCATCATCTCGGACTTCGGAGGTGGATTTGTTCCGTAAATCGCTGGCAGCCAAATGGATGCATCTTTTCCTAACTGCACCGGGTCGATGCCCATCGCGTAATCGTGCGGGAAATATGTTAGCAGGCGGCTACCGTCCGGCGCTTCCCACCAGAACATCTTGTAGGGGAACACGGTGAACTCGTGTGCCCACATCAGCTTCTGGGTAACAAATGTATCGATCCCGGACTTTTTATAGATTTGCGGCAACTGCCAGTTGTACCCGAACGAATCCGGGTTCCAGCCGATTTTCACGTCGACGCCGAATTTTTCTTGAAAGTAGCGCTTGCCCACCAGAATCTGCCGCACCAGCGATTCGCCGCCCGGCATATTCAGGTCGGGTTCCACCCACATGCCCCCAACGATCTCCCAGCGTCCCTCTTTCACGCGCTGCTGGATCTCCTTGAACATGTCGGGGTATTTTTCTTCCATCCAGGAGTAAGTGCGCGCGGAGGACATCGTGAATTTGAATTCCGGATACTCGCGCATCAAGTCCAGTGCGCTGCGGAATGTGTTGTGGACTACTTCCACGGTTTCCGTCCAGGGCCACAGCCAGGCCATATCAATGTGCGAATTGCCGACGGCGCGGATGGTGTATTGCTGAAGCCAGGGGCGCAGCGTATCGAGCTTGTTTTGCGCTTGCCGCAAGGAAGCGTCGAATGCGTCCTGATCGCCATGGTCCAGCGCGTTCAGATCCACGGCCTTTGCCGACGCCTCAAGAATCGCCTCGTGTTCCGCCTTGCCATCGGGGAAAGCGGCAACCATGGGCTGCACGGCCAGAATCTCTTCCCGAAATATTCCGGGGTCGGGGCGGCCCACAGGCGGAGTAATCTGCAATTGGCTGGAGCGAATCTGGGTGTTGACCTCCGCAGCCTGAAAACGGATGGCAATCAGGAATTTCTCTCCGGGCTGCGCATTTTCGGTCAGGACGATAGGCTGCAAGGTATCCCCGTCGGTGCGCGAAACCATGGAGCCGTTTGAGAAAACCGTGATGGTCACGAAATCACGGCTGTCCACGCCGAGTTGAAGTCGAATCCGGGCGCCCTGTGTTTTGTAGCCGTTCACTGTTGCGGGAATTTCAATAAGCTTCCGAAGTACGCGCGGGCCGGTCTTCCAGTCTTCGCCGGTCTTCACCGTAGGCCAATCGTTGTCATCTACGGCGACAGCTTCGGGATGCGGAATATCCGGGTGAAATTTCCAGGAGTCCAGCGGCACCGTAACCATCGCATTCAGCCGGTCGACAAGGGATTGATAGGGATTCACCGGCGCTGGATTCTGTGCCAAGACGGTGCCTGTTAATAGCAAGCCAATTCCCAAAACCAGTAAAGTGCGTTTCATTGCGTCTCCACAGTTGGACAATTCCGAACCCCCAGGCGGTTTGCCAGTTTTTGCTTGTCGCAGGAATAGCCCGACGGGTCCCTAGCCGCCAGCGATTCTACACGTTAGCGTGAGATTTGAGCGTGGCAGGTTGCAAATTTTTCGGTTGTCAGTTTGCCGGGAACATGGCATTGTCTCCCCGCCGGGCAACCGGGGCAAAACGGAGTTCCGACTCACCAATTCAAGAACGGATGTACGAGTGCGCGGCGAAGAGGCATCGAAGGACTGCGGCAAACGGCACGGCACGCGAGCGGGCCGCCCTGGACTGCTTCTGAAGCTGGAGTTGGAGAGCAATCCCGAGGCATTGTGCCTGGTGCGGGCGACAGTGGAACGCGCCGCTGAGGTGTTGCATTTTCCCGATACGGATGCACGCGCAATTGTGCGGTCCGTGGATGAAGCCCTAGCGAATGTGATGCGCCATGCGTATCGCGGTAAGGCCGGCTTACCGATTGAAGTGCGTTGCAACAGAGTGGAAGCGCGGCGGAAGGACGGCAAAGCGGGCGGGCTTGAAATTGTGCTGCAGGATGAGGGCACGGCGGCAGACCCGGGAAAGTTCAAGGGCCGGCCGTTGCAGGAGATCCGGCCCGGCGGCCTGGGTCTTCACTTCATCCGGCAGAGCATGGATGTAGTTGAATTTAGCCGAAAGAAAGGCAAGAATCAGCTGCGCATGGTGAAGTATTTGTCCTCTGCGGCGCAGCAGGCTGGTTCTCAAGGAGAATAGAAAGTGCAGATCACGGCTCGTCCGGCAACTGGTGGAACCATCCTCGATATCACGGGGGACATTGACCTCGCGCATTCCCCCACGGTGCGCAAGGCCTTGCTTCTGGAAATCAAAGAGAAGAAAACCCCCAAGGTTTTCCTGAATCTCGAAAAAGTCCGTTACATTGACAGCTCTGGCATCGCCTCCCTGGTGGAAGGCCTCAAGGCTTCCCGCGACCAGGGGTCTCGCCTCATCCTTTACGGCCTGAGCAAATCCGTCCGCGAAGTGATGGAACTCTCGCGCTTGCAGAAGATTTTTGAGATTCACGATAGTGAAGCTCAGGCGCTGGGTTCCTGACGCTGATGCGTAAATGCTCCCCGCAAAGGTAATCGGACGACGTGGAATTTCTTGGAAAAATAGGTGGCACTGTCGAAGACGCGCTCGGCTATGTGGGCGAGTTGACGACGCTGGCTGGCAGGGCTGCGTATTTCACATTCATCGGCCCGTTTCAGGGGAAGCCGCTGCGCTTTCAACGCGCGGTTGGGCAGGCCATGGAAGCCGGCGTTCGCGCGCTTCCCATTCTTTCGCTGATCACCTTTTTTATCGGCTTGATTCTTGCGCTGCAAGCCGCGTACGAATTGCGGCGGTTTGGAGCCATCAGCTATGTGGCCAGCGCGGTCGCGCTTTCCATGACGCGCGAGTTAGGCCCGCTGATCACCGCGGTGATTGTAATCGGGCGTTCCGGTTCGGCGTTTGCCGCGGAACTTGGCACCATGCGGGTTTCCGAGGAAATTGATGCGCTGGAAACGATGGCCATCAACCCTGTGGGCTTTCTGGTGGCGCCAAAATTTGTGGCCATGATCCTGATGTTGCCGTGCCTCACGATTTGGGCCAATTTCATGGGCATTCTGGGCGGCTCCCTGTTTGGCGTGCTCCAGGCGGACTTTACATTTCCCCGCTACATCATGGCGTCGCTGGACGCGCTTTTCATGCGCGATGTCGTCACTGGCCTGATCAAGAGTTTTATGTTTGGCGTGACCATTACCGCCGTTGGATGCCTGGAAGGCCTGCGCACCACCGGCGGCGCTGAGCAGGTGGGCCGCTCCACCACGCGCGCGGTGGTCATGTCCATTTTTCTTGTGATTCTGGTGGACCTGGTCTTTACCATGCTGTTCTATTTCTTGGGAGAACACTAGAAATCATGAGCGATTTTGTGGAAACGCTCGACGCACCGGACCCGCTGGAAGGGCCGATGATCTCGTTGCGGAACCTGCGTGTCAGCTATACCGGGCGCGAGATTCTGCACGGCATCAATTTCGACGTGCAGCGCGGCGAAACGCTAGTGATTCTCGGCGGCTCCGGGTCCGGCAAGAGCACGCTGTTGCGCACCCTTGTGGGACTTGAGCATCCCACGTCCGGCGAAGTGTGGATCCGCGGCAAGAACTTTTCCGCGATTTCCGAGGCCGAGCGCGATGAAATTCGCAAACGCCTGGGCATGTCGTTTCAGGGCGGCGCGCTGTTCGGTTCCATGACCGTGGGCGAAAATGTGGCGCTGCCTCTTCGTGAGCATACGAAATTAGAGGACACCACGGTCGAGATCATGGTCCGGCTGAAACTCGATCAAGTGGGCCTTTCCGGGTTTGCGGATTTTCTGCCCTCGCAGCTCAGCGGCGGCATGAAAAAACGAGCAGCTGTGGCACGGGCCTTGGCGATGGACCCGGAGATTTTGTTTTTCGACGAGCCTTCGGCGGGCCTGGATCCAATCATTGCGGCGGGAATCGATCAATTGATCCTGGAATTGAAGAAGGCGTTTCACATGACCATTATCGTGGTCACGCACGAACTGGCCAGCGCGTTCCTGATTGCCGATCGGATGGTGCTGATCAATAAAGGCGACGTTGTGGCGCTGGGCACGATGGAAGAGATGAAAAACAGCAAGCACCCGAAAGTACGGCAATTTCTGGACCGCATTCCGGAACCCGCGGTGGCACAGGAACTGGATTATCTGCAGATGCTGACGGAGCCCTCCACAAAATCAGGGGAAGGGCGTCAGGGGAAGAGCAGGTAGAGATGGAAGCAAAACGCGAGCAGGTATTTGTAGGACTCTTCGTGATTGTCGCAACGGCGCTGCTGATTGCGACGGTCTTTACGCTTTCGGGTGCTTTGGCGGGGCCCGCGCTCCGCTTTCATGCGAAATTTCACAACGCGGCGGGACTTGAGCGCGGCTCGAGCGTGCGCTATGAAGGCGGCCCCAAAATCGGGCGAGTGGAGAACGTGAAGATCGATCCGAAAGATCCAACCTTGATGGACATGGAATTCAGCGTGAAGGACGACCTGCCCATCAAGACGGACAGCCACGTTACGATTCTCAGCTTCAGCCCGCTTGGCGACAATCACCTAGAGGTCAAGGCGGGTTCGCTCTCCGCACCCCGCGCACCAAACGGTTCGATACTTCCCGCAGACCAGTACGTGGGTTTCAACGAACTCACCGACCAGATCAATAAAGTTCTTCCGCAGGCGCAGGAGTTGATGGCCAACCTCAATATGCGGGTAAAGGAGCTGAGCGTCACGATCAGCCGCGTGAACGATGTGCTGAACGACGAGAATCGCGCGAACATCTCGGGTAGCCTCGCCCAGCTCCACGGCATGTTGAAGGAAGACCGGCCGATGGTTAAGTCCACGCTGAACAACGTGAACGGCGCCAGTGCGAAAATCAGCCCACTGATCGACGATTTGAAGAAAACTTCGGATCAGGCCAACGAGACCCTTAAGAAGCTGGACGCCATGCTCGGTGAAAACCGCGAGGATCTTCGCGCTTCCATCAAGAAACTGCGTGAATCGCTGAACAATGTGGCCAGCATCACCAAGCGCATCGATCAGACCCTGGATATCAACACCGAAACCATCGACGAACTCTTGATGAACCTCCGCGATGTTTCCGAAAACCTCAGGGAGTTCACCGACACCATCAAAACGCATCCCTCTGAATTGATCCATTCCAGCAGTCCGAAGGAACACAAACCCGGAGAGAAGCCATGAGCGCCAGCGAAACCAAAAATCGCCAATTGGAGTCCCTGCTTGTGCCGAACCGCACACCCCGGTTGCGTTGGAGCGCGGCGGCCGCCGCTGCGCTGGCCTGCGCTGCGCTGCTCGGATGCGGCGCGCCGAAGCCAGTCCACTATTTCCAGTTGACACATCCGCCCACCTCGAGCCTTTCGGCTTCTCAAACGCCGATGGACGCGGCGATCCTGGTGCGTCTGTTCCAGACGTCGCATTTGTATCGCGAAGATCGCATCGTTTACGGGACGGATTCGGTGGAAATGGGGCTCTACGCCAACGAGCGGTGGACCCAAGCGCCTGCCGATCTTCTGCAGGAAGCCCTCGCCCGCGGATTGCGTTCTTCCGGGCATTTCCGTGCAGTAACCACACTTCGCAGCCAGGCAAATTTCGATTTCGTCCTGACCGGACAGCTTTACGCCTTTCGCGAAGTGACCGGGAATACCGTAATGGCCCGTCTCCGCTATGACGTGCAATTGCTGGATCTACGGCAGAGCAAAACAGTCTGGCGCCACTCTTTCGAACACGATGAGCCAAGCTCCGGAAAGGGCGTGACCGACCTGGTGCTAGCCATGGACAAGAACGTCCATCAAAGCGTCCAAGAAGTTCAGGACGGCATCGTGCAAGCCTTGACGGAATACCTCCGCAAGCCCATGTAAGGCATCTCCGCGCCGGTGTAGTGGCCGAACTTCTGATCGGCCATTCCGGCAGCGCAAGCATCTTGCTTGTCCCGACCAAGAAGGGGTCGGCGAGCAATCCCCAATTTCCCGCCCTCCCCCATCTCGCAGTAGAATAATCACAGGAGTCCTCTTAATGCCCTCGCCAGCCACAAGCAACGATCCCGCTGTGAAAGCGCCCTCCGCAAACGCCCCATTCGATTTTCTGGACTTGCGCGCGCAATTCGCCACCATTCACGATGAAGTGATGGAAGCAGTCTCGAAAGTTTTCGAAAGTCAATATTTCATCCTCGGCCCGGAAGTAAACCTGCTGGAAGAAGAAATCGCGGCGAAACTTGGAGCCAAATTTGCCATAGCCTGCGCGTCTGGCACGGATGCGCTGATCTTGTCGCTGCTCGCGGCCGGCATCGGGCCGGGCGACGAAGTAATCACCACGCCGTTCAGTTTCGTCGCCACTGCCGGATCAATCGCCTATGTTGGTGCGCTACCGGTTTTTGTGGACATCGATCCGGTTACGTTCAACATCAACCCCGCGTTGCTTGAAGCCACAATCACACCCAGTACCAGCGGGATCCTGCCGGTGCACCTCTTCGGGCTCCCCGCTGATCTGGATCCAATCCTTGCGATTGCCAAGGCCAACAATCTGGTGGTGATTGAGGATGCCGCGCAGGCCATCGGCTCGCGCTACGCCGGAAAATTCACCGGAACGTTTGGCGAATTCGGGTGCTTCAGCTTTTTTCCTTCAAAGAATCTGGGTGGTGCGGGTGACGGCGGCTTGATCACCACAAATGACGAAAAGCTCGCCGAACTGCTGCAGATGCTGCGCAATCATGGCAGCAAGAAAAAGTATTTTCACGAAATGGTGGGCACGAACAGCCGCCTGGACGCGCTGCAGGCCGTGGTCCTGCGGGTAAAACTCCGCCATCTGGACGATTGGCAGATGGGCAGACAAAACCGCGCTGATCGCTACCGCCGCTTATTCGAGGCTGCGGGATTGTCCTCCCTGATCACGGCGCCGCCCCAGCCCCCCGCAAACTACGAGCATGTCTACAATCAATTTACGATTCGTTCCTCGCGCCGCGACCAGTTGAAAGCATTTCTCCACGACTCAGGCGTGCCCTCTGAAATTTACTACCCGCTTTGCCTGCACCTGCAGGAGGCGTTCAAATATCTCGGCTATGCCGAGGGCGAGTTTCCGGAATCCGAAAAAGCCAGCAGGGAAGTGCTCTCGCTCCCCGTCTACCCGGAATTGCCGGATGCGCTCCAGGATCGCGTGGTCCAGGCGATCGCGGACTTTCACCGAGCCAATCCTTCACCAGCCCGCTAATTCGCCCCTTGTTGGAATGCTCTCGAAAAACATTTTATGAACTTACAGGCGTTTTGGATCCGCCCGCTGAAATTCGCAGCAGTGCCGTTGCATTTTCAATCGCCAACTGGCTGATCTGCAACTCGATTGTTCTTTGGGACTTAGCCAGCTCTTCTTCTTTGGCATCAATTTTCGCCGTTGCAGTTTTCATCGTTTCACTGCTGACACTCGCCGCTTCGAAATCCCACCAAACTGGTTTTTAGAGAAACACTGCGTTGCGAATCAGCAACTTGCGCGGCTCCACGCGTTTGTTCCGCGTTTGGCGCATGGATTGCCTTTAAGTAGGGCGAAGTTCAGAAGCGAAAAGAAGGTTAGGAAAAAGAAAAGCACGGCACAAAAAATACACCGGAGGTGCCTTATGACAGTCATTCTGATGCTCGCTATGTTCGCCACATTCCTCGCCATTGATTATCTACGGAAGGGCAAAGAAGGAGCCGAGATTACAGAAGCCGGAGAGGAAGCCATCCCGGCTTCTCTTCGTTTGCAGCCGAAATATGTTGCTGGATTTGAACTCGCTGAAAACCGCAGCTACCACCCCGGTCACACCTGGGCATTGCAGGAAAGTCCAACACTGGCGCGCGTGGGCCTCGATGATTTTGGCGCGCGCTTGGCTGGAAAAGTAGATGCCATTACGCTGCCGAAGCGTGGGCAGTGGCTCCGTCAAGGCCAGAAGTTCGCAACGCTGCAACGCGCCGGCCAGCAAGTGGACCTGGTTTCCCCGGTTGAAGGCGAAGTGACTGCGGTAAACGAGAAGCTCTTTACCGATCCGGCCGCCGCCAACAAAGACCCCTACGGGCAGGGCTGGTTCGTATCGGTTCTTGCGCCCGAACTGAAAATCAGCCTGCGCAACCTGCTCAGCGGTAACCTGGCGCGCAAGTGGATGATGGACGCCGCGCAGCAACTTCAGATGCGTATGCCGGCGATGGCCGGTGCGGTTGCCCAGGACGGCGGACTGGCCGTTCACGACCTGACGCCACAAATCCCGAATGTGAACTGGGAGGAAATCACCCGCGAATTCTTCCTGACCTGACCAGACGTAAAAACTCCGGTGCGGTACATGCATGCAAAAATCCCAGCTCCTCAACGAGCCGGGATTTTTGTTTTTGCCGCTCGAATTCAACACTGTGAGGAATTGCTACAGTTCAAAAATCAAGCATTTTCAGGTGACCGGGGTCACATTGAAAGGTGACCCCTCATACGGGAATTCGCGGTGTTTTTCAGCATACTCATTGCGGGCCGGCGAATCGGGAGAAGGTTTCCAGCTGGCGCGGCTATCCTCGCTGAACTTTTATACAGTTCTCCGAAATCACAGAAGTTCGCCCGGCCCTGATGTCGGAATGGCATTGCGCCACTCTGCAAACCCTTTCGCGGCACGGAATCGAACGGCGAAATTCGATCCAAGCCAGTCCTGGCAGAAGCGCTCCGACTTGAATCCGCGAACCGTTGCGAAGCTACCCGCGAGAGGCCACTACTCGTGATAGGGAGCGTATATGAGCAAGGGAATTTTGTACGACGCAACGCTCTGTATCGGCTGTAAAATGTGCGAAAAGGCCTGCGCGGAACATAACGGCCTTGCGTATGACGATTCCATCGCCGCCGAATCCAAGCAATCAGAGCACAAATTCACGGTCGTCCTGACTGAGAACGACAAATTCATGCGCCGTCTGTGCATGCACTGCGAAGAGCCGGCTTGCGCTTCGGTCTGTCCCGTCGGCGCGTTCCACAAGACTTCCGCGGGTCCGGTTGTTTACGACGTCTGGAAATGCATTGGCTGCCGTTACTGCATGGTGGCCTGTGCGTTCGCCCAGCCCAAATATGAATGGGGCTCGCTGAATCCTCGTGTTCGCAAATGCATCATGTGCCCCGATTTGCTGAATGCCGGCCAACCGACGGCCTGCGCAGCAATCTGCCCCACGGGCGCAACGAAATTTGGCGAACGTGATGAACTTCTCAAGGAAGCCCAAGAGCGTATCCGCCAGAATCCTGCCAACTATGTGCCACATATCTACGGACAGGACGAGGTCGGCGGTACGTGCGTCATGCTGCTTTCCGGCGTGCCTTTCGAACAATTCGGCTACCCGCCCATTGCCAAGATCGGCGACAAGGCGTTGCCAGAATTGACGGGTCGCGTCATGTCCAAGGTCCCCGATTTCATCCCCCTCTGGGCCCTGGTCCTGGGCGGCGTGTACTGGCTGGCACACCGTAAGGAAGAAGTTGCCGAGGCCGAATCCATCGAAAGGCACGGGGGTGTGGCATGAAAATCAAAATAACTTTCTGGCGTGTTCTGTTTGTCGCCATCATGCTCCTCGGCGCTTACTCGACTTATGTTCGTTATTTCCGGGGGCTCGGCGCCGTGTCCAACATGAGCGACCAGTTTCCCTGGGGGCTCTGGATTGGCTTCGATTGTCTTTGCGGCGTCATGCTCGCAGCCGGCGGGTTCTGCATTACCGGTGCGGTTTATCTCTTCAACATCGAACGCCTGCATTGCATCGTGCGGCCCGTGGTTTTGACGGCTTTTCTCGGCTACGCGCTTTTCATCGTTGGCTTGCTGTTTGATCTTGGCCGGCCGTGGTTCATCTGGCACCAGCTCATCTACATGAATCCGCACTCCGTGATGTTTGAAGTAGGGATGTGCGTGATGACTTATACAACCGTGCTGTTTTTTGAATTCCTGCCAAACGTTCTCGAGCGATTCAACCTGAAGGCTCCAATGAAGTACGTCAAAGCCATCATGCCAGTTCTGGTGGTGGCAGGAATACTTCTCTCCACGTTGCACCAAAGTTCGCTTGGCTCCCTGTATCTGATCATGCCGAGCAAGCTGCACCCGTTCTGGTATTCGCCGGCGTTGCCGTTCTTCTTTTTTGGTTCGGCGATCGCGGTTGGATTGGCGATGACCATTTTTGAATCCACGCAAAGCGCCAAGGCCCTTGGTCGGCATCTGGAACTTCCAGTGATTGTTGAACTGGGTGGCGCGCTCCTGGTGGCGCTCTGGGTCAACGCCCTGTTGCGGTTCGAGGATTATTTTCATCGCGGCATGTTGACGAAGATTATCCAGCCGAGCTACGAAGCGTATTTCCTCTGGCTGGAACTCACTTTGGCCTTCCTGATTCCCATCACCATGCTGAGTTTCAAGAGAGTGCGACTTTCGCCGAAGGGCCTTTATCTTGCCTCGCTCAGCACTATTCTGGGTTTCGTCACCAACCGCCTGAATGTGAGCATCACGGGGTTTGAAACCTGGGCGGGCCATCATTTCGTACCCAAATGGACGGAGCTGATGATCACCGTCAGCATCATCGCCATGGGTTTCTTCATTTTTTCCGTGTGCGTGCGCTATCTGCCGATCTTCGAACCTTCGGCAACGACTGCACCTGCGCGGACACCTAAGGTCGTTCGCGGGGAGATCCCCAAGCCTTCACATGTCACAACCTGACGCCAATTCGATTGCTCACCCTCGGTGGAGCGGAACCTGGAAAAAACTCTGGGGCACCCTTAGCGCAAAAATTCTGGTGCTCCTCGGGTTGTCAATGGCGCTGGTGTTTGGCCTGCTGGGCTATCTGAATATTCAGCTGCACCGCCGGCATCTGGAGCGCGCCGCGGAGTCCGAAGCAGCGCGCATGAGCAGCGTGATCGAGCGCAACACTTCCTATTACATGCTGCGCAATCAGCGCGACGCGCTGTATCACATCATCACGGACCTGGCGAACGAGCCATCGGTTTTGCGTATCCGCATCATCAACGAAGCCGGACGCATCAGCTATTCCTCGACAACGGGCGAAATTGGCCAAGTTGTTGACAGCAGATTTTATGCGGATGCCGTTGCACGGGGCGTCGGGACGCCGGACAGCGCCTCGCCGTCGGGGCGACAGATGATTCGCACCTATCGCCTCGCCAATGGCGAGCGGGCCCTTGCCGTCGTCAATCCTATAGAGAACGCGCCGCAGTGCTCTAGAGCAGATTGCCACGCGCATCCAGCGGAGATCAAAACGCTTGGCTTTCTGGATATGAACGTTTCCCTCGCGACAACGGATCAAAATATGGCCGAGAGCCGCAGACTGGTGTGGCTGTACACCATGCTTGCCATCTTTGGCGTCGCGATTTTGAGCGCGGCTTTTGTCCGCCACACGCTCCACGGACCGCTGACGGATCTCATGAAAGGGACAAAGCACTTAGGAGCCGGCGACCTTGGCTACCAGATTCGCCTGGGTTCGCAGCAAGGCGAACTGACGGAGTTGGCCAGCTCGTTTAATACCATGAGCCGTCAATTGAAGGATGCTCACAACGAAATCAACGCCTGGACGCAGACACTGGAAGCGCGCGTGGAGGAGAAAACTCGCGAATTGACAGGCGCGCACGAGGAAATGTCCCGGGTGGAGCGCATGGCGTCGATCGGAAAACTTGCGGCGGTGGTGGCGCATGAGATCAATAATCCGCTTGCGGGAATCCTCACGTACGCGAAACTTCTGAAGAAACGAGCCTCGAAGGAGCCCGAGGTCAATCGCGAAAATGTAGAAATGCTGGATCTGATTGAGTCCGAAAGCCGCCGGTGCGGGGAGATTGTCCGTAATTTGATGACGTTCGGTCGGCCGTCCTCGATGAACTACGAGCCGGCGGATCTGAATTCCGTGATTGACCGGTGCGTCCGCCTGGTGAAGCACCATTTGGAATTGAAGAGCATCGAACTGCATTTGAATCTCGCGAAGGATCTCCCTCCGGTGCGCTGCGATCCTGGCCAGATTGAGCAGGTGCTGCTGGCGCTGGTGATGAATGCGATAGACGCACTGCCAAATGGCGGCACGCTGACGCTTGGAACGCACAAGGCGTCCTCCGGCTCCGACGTCCAGGTGGAAGTTCGCGACGACGGCGTGGGCATGCCGCCCGAAATTCTGAAAAACATGTTTGAGCCATTTTTCACCACCAAAGAGCGAGGGCGCGGCCTGGGTCTCGGCCTGGCAATCAGCCGCCAAATTGTGGAGCGTCATCAAGGCCGGATTGAAGTGGAATCCGCACCATGGCGGGGAACTCGCTTCACCATCACGCTGCCGGTGCAAGTGCGCGCCATGCAGGCTGTGGGGCCTGCTGTAGTTGCCATATGAGGAGAAAATGCCATGGCCACTAACGCCAGATTGTTGGTAGTAGACGATGAATTGATCGTGAGGGACTCTCTACACAAGTGGTTCCGTGAGGAGGGTTACGACGTTAGCGTCGCGGACTGCGCGCAGGAAGCGCTCAGCAAAATGGGTACGGGCCGCTTTGACCTGGCGCTGGTGGATATCAAGATGCCTGGCGTGGACGGCGTGGAACTCCAGAAGCGCATGCATGAGATTGACCCCGACATGCTGGTAATTATCATGACGGGCTATGCGTCCGTGGAGACCGCGGTGGCCGCGTTGAAAAATGGCGCTTATGATTACGTTTCAAAGCCATTTGATCCCGACGATATGGCGCACACGGTTCACAATGCCCTCGCCCACAAGCGTGTGGAAAAGGAAAATGAGCGCCTTCGCGAAACGGTGGCATCCGTGGTTCGTCCGCAGGAGATGATTGGCCAAAGCCCGGCGATGATTCGCGTATTCGAAGCTATTCAGAGTGTAGGCCCGACCGACGCGACCGCGCTGATCACCGGCGAAAGCGGCACGGGAAAGGAGCTGTGCGCCCGCGCGATCCATGCGGCCAGCCCGCGGCACTATAACCCACTGGTGGTGATTCACTGCGGGGCGCTTGCTGAAACGCTGCTGGAAAGCGAGCTGTTTGGTCACGAAAAAGGGGCCTTCACGGGAGCGCAGTATCGCAAGAAAGGGAGCTTTGAGGTGGCGGATGGTGGCACAGTTTTTCTCGACGAAATTGGCGACATCAGCCTGAAGACGCAGAGCGATCTGTTGCGCGTGCTTCAAGAGCATGAGATCACCCGTGTGGGTAGTTCGCGTCCCATCCATGTTGATTTTCGGTGTATCGCCGCCACCAGCAAAGATCTTCACCAGCTTGTGGAAGAGGGCAGATTCCGGCCGGACCTTTTCTACCGGCTGAATGTGTTTCCGATTCATCTTCCGCCACTTCGGGAGCGCAAGGGAGAAATACCCCTGCTCGCGGATCATTTCGTGAAGAAATTTGCGGCGTCCATGAACAAGAAAATCACTCGAATTTCTCCGGCTGCTGTGAACGTGCTGGAGCGATACCAGTGGCCGGGCAACATCCGCGAATTGGAGAATGCTATCGAACGCGCGATGGTTGTCGGCCAGGAACCCGAACTGCGCGAGCAGGACTTTGCCCTGCGTATGCCTATGCCGGGACACGCCGCGCGCACGCTGGAAGACATCGAAAAGGCGCACATTCTGGAAGTTCTGGAAGAATGCAAGGGCAATCAGACGGTGGCTGCCGAAGTGCTCGATATCGACCGTGTGACGCTGCACAATAAGCTGAAGAAATATGGCTGGAAACGAGTGACCGCGGATGTTTCATGAAACGCATTCAACTGCTACCGTTGGGTTCGGTCCCTCCCGAATATCTTGCTGATCTCGCCGAAGGACTCGCCCGTGAATTTATGATCCCCTGTGAAATCCTGACGGGAGCCGGCGAGCCTTCGTTTGCGTTTAACCTGGCTCGTCAGCAATACTCTTCCACTGAAATTCTTGCCTCTCTTGCGCAGCGCGGTACGCCGGACACCTGGCGATTGTTGGGCATAACCTCCCTGGATCTCTACATTCCTATCCTGACGTTTGTCTTTGGCGAAGCACAGATGGGCGGCCCGGCGGCGGTGATGTCGCTGCACAGATTGCGCGATGAGTTTTATGGATTGCCGCCCAATCTGCCGCTGTTTCGGGAGCGCTTATTAAAGGAGGCGGTGCACGAACTGGGGCACACGCTTACGCTGACTCATTGCGAAAATTATGAGTGCGTGATGTCGCCCAGCCACGGCGTGGAATGGGTGGATTTGAAGAGCAGCCGGTTCTGTTCTGCGTGTCGTGTCGCGGTACCCAGTCGCGAGGGCATTAAGGCATTGAACGGCACTCGATTAGCTCCTGGTGGACCTGGGTAACTTTATGCGGTGGCGTGCGCGGTTTTCTTGCGCGGCACCAGAGTGCGTACGACCACGTACAGCATCGGAATAAACAGAAGATTCAACGAGGTGGCGGCGATCATGCCGCCGAAAACCGTGGTACCCACCGAAACGCGTCCGGCCGCGCCCGCGCCCGTGGCAATCACCAGGGGCACCACGCCAAGGATAAACGCCAGCGAGGTCATCAGAATCGGCCGCAAACGAATCCGCGCGGCCTCCACTGCAGCGTCAATGGTGCTGAGCCCCTCGTCCTGTAACTGCTCGGCAAATTCCACGATCAAAATTGCGTTCTTGCTGGCCAAACCAATCAGCATCACCAGCCCGATCTGCGCATAGACGTCATTGGTCAGCCCGCGCAACCAAAGCGCCCCCAACGCGCCCAGCAACGCCACGGGAACGCCCAGCAGAATGATGAAAGGCAGGATGTAACTTTCATACTGCGCGGCAAGCGTCAGGTACACGAATACCATGCCTAATCCGAACAGGATCACCGCTTTTCCGCCGGACTCGATTTCCTCCAGCGAAAGTCCGCTCCACTCGTAACTCATTCCGCGTGGCAACACCTTCTTGGACAGCGCTTCCATCTCCGCGATGGCCTGGCCTGAGCTCAGACCCGGGGCAGCCGAACCGTCGATCTCCGCCGAGCGGAACAAATTGAAGTGCGAGATTACCTGCGGATTTTCCGTCTGTTCGATCTCCACCACGTTGTCGAGAGGAATCATCTTGTTCGTGTCTGAGCGCAGGTAATAGCTGCGCATGTCCTTGCCTTCGGCGCGAAACTTCTGGTCCGCCTGCACATAGACCCGGTATGACCGGTTGTTGAAGTCGAAATCGTTCACGTATACCGAGCCCATGAAAACTTCCAGCGCATCGGAAATCTGGCTGAACGGAATCTGCAAGCTCTTAGCCTTCTCGCGGTCGATTTTCACCAGCACTTGCGGATCGTTGGCGGTGAAACTGGTGAAGAGCCCGGCCAGCTTACCGCTCTGATTTCCAGCGGCGGAAAGTTGATTCGCGGTGTCGGCCAGTTGCTGCAGCGTGTTGCGGCCCTGATCTTCCAGTTGAAAGGTAAAGCCGCCGAATTGTCCAAGTCCCTGCACGGCCGGGGGATTGAAGGGAATCACCAGCCCGCCAGGGGTGGCCATCAGTTGACCGCGGATGCGCGCCACAATCGCCGGCCCGGAATGTCCCGCGCCCTTGCGATCCTTGAAGTCCGCCAGGTTCAGGAAAATCATGGCGCGGTTGGAAGCGGCGCCGCTGAAACTAAAGCCCACGATGGTAAATGCGCCGGTGACTTCCGGAACATGCGATACCGATTCTTCCACCTTGGCGCAAATCTCCTGCGTGTAGCTGAGGGAAGCGCCCTGAGGGGCCTGTACGATCACGATCAGGTAGCCTTGATCGTCTTCCGGTATGAAGCCCTGCGGAATCCGCAGATACAGCAGAATGGCGCCTGCCAGTACCAGGCTGAACACCAGCAACGAGGGGATTTTGTGTTCCACCACGCGCCGCACGGTCTCCCGATAAAAGGACGCACCTTTCTCGAAGGTCCGGTTGAACAATCGGAACGCCGCGCCTTGGGCTCGTTCGCGATGGTGCCCAAGTAGAATTGCGGAAAGCGCTGGGGTCAGCGTGAGCGCGTTGAACGCGGAAATGGAGACGGAAAACGCGATGGTCAAGGCGAATTGCCGGAACAAGATGCCAGTGGTGCCAGGGAACAACGCTACGGGTACGAAGACGGCGACGAGCACAAGCGAGGTTGCCACCACCGCTCCGGCCACTTCCTTCATCGCCACGCTGGCGGCGTTGTGCGGTTCCGAGATGCCTTCGGTGATGTGGCGCTCCACGTTTTCGATCACCACGATGGCATCGTCCACCACCAGTCCGGTGGCCAGCGTGATGCCAAACAATGTCAGGGTATTGATGGAGAAGCCCAGCAGTTTGACGAAGATAAACGTGCCGATCAGCGAAACGGGAATGGTGATCGCGGGAATGAAGGTGCTGCGCCAGTCCTGCAGGAAAATGTAAATTACCAGCACAACCAGGAAAATGGCTTCGAGCAACGTGTAGAGCACATCGCGGATGGATTCGCCAATCACCTCCGTGGTGTCAAATGCCACTGCGTACTTCAGCCCTGGGGGAAAATTCCGCGATAGGCGCGCAAGCTCCGCTTTAGCGGCGCGGTCTACATCCAGCGCGTTGGCACCCGGAAGTTGCGTGACGGCAATGCCGACAGCGTCATGGCCGTTGAAGCGCAGCAGGGAACTGTAATCCTCTGCGCCCAATTCCGCGCGGCCCACATCCCGGATTCGTACCAGGGTCCCGTCGGTCCCGGTCTTCAAAATAATATTTTCGAACTCTTTCGGGTCGGAAAGCCGGCCAATTGCACGCACGCTGATCTGATAGTTCTGATTCTGATTGGCGGGCGGCTGGCCCAGTTGCCCCGCGGCCACCTGGACGTTTTGTTCGTTCAGCGCCGCCAGTACTGTCGTGGCGGTCAATCCGCGCTGCGCAAGGCGTGCCGGATCCAGCCACACGCGCATGGCGTATTTGCGCTCGCCAAAGATTTGCGCGTCTCCCACGCCTTTCACGCGCTTCAGTGCGTCGCGCACATAAACATCCAGATAATTGCTCAGGAACAGGCTGTCGTACTGCCCGTTTTCGGAGTACACGCCCGCTCCGAACACGAAGCCTGAAGTCTGTTTGGTGATGATAATGCCAGTGTTCTTGACGGCGTTCGGCAAGCGGCCCAGCGCTTGATTAACGCGGTTCTGCACATCCACGGATGCAAGATCTACGTCGCGCGTAACGTCAAACGTAACGGTGATCGAGCTGCTGCCGTCGTTGCCGCTGGTCGACGTAATGTACTTCATCCCTGGAACGCCGTTGATGGCCTGTTCCAGCGGAATGGTCACCGCGCTTTCCACTGCCTGCGCGTTGGCGCCGATATACGCGCTACTGACCACCACCTGTGGCGGAGCCAGGTCCGGGAACTGCGCAATGGGCAGGGTAGGAATGGCAATGGCGCCGCCCAGCACGATCAGGATCGCGCAAACGGTGGCAAACACTGGCCGCTGAATGAAAAAATCTACAAACAAACTCGTTCCCTGCCTTTCCCTCGCTGAGGGCGAATGCTCAATCAGAAATTCAAAAGGAAACGGGGATTATTTCCCGGTCTTGGGCGCTCTCTCCGACTGGGATCTTGTTCCTGGCGCTGCTATCAGTTCGCTGACCGGCGCGCCATCCTGCAGGAACTGTGTGCCAGAGACGATCAGATGGTCTCCGGTTTTCAAACCGTCCAGAACCGCGTAGTCATTGCCGACGATGTCTCCCACCTTCACCACTCGCTGCCGCGCGAAAGTGCCCTTGGCTTCTTTGGACGCGACGAAAACAAAGAACTGACCGTTGATGCGGGTTACCGCCAGCACCGGCACCACCGCTCCCGGCGCCGTGCTCCAGACCACTTGCGCGCGCACCTGCTGCGCGATCCGCAGGTTCGCCTTGGTATTCGGTATCGCAGCCTTCGCCAGCACCGTCTGGGTGTCTGAATCCACTTGCGGCGAAATAAAAGTGATCCGGGAATCCGTCAAAGGATTTCCGGCCTCGTCGAGAAGGTGAACAGGCAAGCCCAACCGCAGATCGTGCGCCCGCGCGGCCGGAACGTAAATGTAAGCTTCCAACGCGCCAGGTTCGTCCACGGTGGTCAACAGCGTGGAAACCGTCACGCGATCGCCCAGGTGCACGGGAATATCGCCGACGATTCCGTCCATCGGCGCGCTCACTTTGTAATAGTGCAGCTCCACCTCTTGCTGCTGCACTTGCTGTTCAAGCGATTTCAATTGCGCCACGGCCGTGTCGTAGGTCGTCTGCGCGTTGTCCAGGTCAGACTTGGCAATCACTCCAGCATCCGACAGCTTCTTTGCGCGGTCCAGGTTGATGCGCGCCAGGTTTACGCTGGATTCCTGCGCCAGCCGCGAAGCCTCCTGGCTGCTGACGGTGGCTTCTTGCTTGAGTGGGTCAATCTGCAAAAGGGGCGCGCCAGCGGTGACGCGGTCGCCGGACTTCACAAAAATCTTGGTAATGTAGCCTTCCACCTGCGGATTGATGGACGCGGAATGCCGGGATTTGAGCAGCGAAAGGTATTCGGTGGTCAGTGCGATGGGTTTGGAGGCGACCAATTCCACCTGCACCGGCATCGCCCCGCCACCGCCGGCGGAAGCGTCTCCTCCAGCATTCACGGTGCCGCTTTTCGTGCCGCAACCCACCGCGACGAGCGCTGCCAAACACACGACCGCCCAGAAATTTAGAGTCTTTCCATCCAGCAATCTGTGTCGCAAAGCGTAGGTCCCCTGTTGGCGCAATCATCGGGATTACAGCCCGTTATTTTACGTCATTAGGGATGGAATCGGAACGCAAAAGCCATCCAGTGTTAGACGTGGCAAATTTTCGATCGTGAGACGTTCAGACTCTGCCACTTGCCAAATAGAATATGCCACCGTCGAGCCGCAATTCCTGCATGTGCTTTGGATGCAGCACTTAGGCGTGCGTTATGCGATTTTTGCCCCGCGTAGCAAAGAGTATTCGTAGGGCCCGCCTTCCGAAGCGGGCCGCCTAACGCAATAAGATAAAGATATCCACCCAAAGGGGCGTTTCCACGTACCTCTCTGCCTAATACATGTCACTGGGATCGATTTTCTTGCCGCTGAGCCCTAGCTGGAGGACTTCGATATTCTCGGGCCGGTCAAAAACCTTACCCGGAAAGAGGCGCTTGATGATCACGCGAATGCCGCCAAAGGCCACGCCGAGCCCCGTCGCCACTCCAAGAAATAGCCCTGTGAATAACAAAATCTTAACCATCACGGCGAAGATGGAAGGATCCGTTGCCGTCTGATGGGGCTCGTTCCAGGTAACTTCGGTCTCGTAATTCACCGCATCGCGAATTGCCTGGGCATGCTGCGGCGAGGTCGCCGTAAAGACCAGCGAGAGCAGGGAGGCCTTGCGGTCCACGCTTACCCCGGCGCGTTTGAATGCGTCTGGCAGCGCCTGCTGGAGGTGATGGAGATGCTGCTCGGCCAATTGTGGAGTCGGGTACTCCAGTAGCACCAAAGTGCCACTGCCATGTTCACCTTTGTAATTCGCGAAGATGGCCTCCACTCCATTCTCGAAGCCCACTTCGTGGGTCAACCCTTTTGCGGCATCGAGTCCGAGCGAACCCAGCGCTGCGCGGAATGCCTCCGGCCCTAGCGCATACTTTTCCGTGCCAAATACACGCCAGTGCTCCGGCAAATATGTCTTAAGTGGTGGCAGCGGTGTGGGATCGGCTTTCTCCCGCAACGCCAGCAACAGGCTCTGAAGGGCTTCCGGCTTCACGTTGGCAGGAATGCTGGCCTGGACCACCAGGTTGCCGACCAAGAATCGCGCATCGTTCTCACTGCCGGCCGAATCCTTACCCACCCCCACATCTTTCAGCCCCGGCGTCAGCAGAAACGTATATAGCTCGTAGGCACTGCTGGGATCTCGCAGCACAAACGTGCGCAGTGTAATTTCGTCGCCCGCGTTCCGAAACGTGCGCTGCTCGATGTGATCCAGTCCAGCCTCTTTCAATACGCGCTCGCCGCCGGGCCATGCCGCCCAGCCGGATCCAAGGTCTTGCACCTTCAGCGTTTTCGCCGGTCCCTCCGCTTGCCAGGGGCCAAACTGGTCGGGAAGCAGCGGAGCATCGGCAGCAGCGCCGAGCGCGCAGAAGACGGCGGTCAGAACAATGGCAAGGAGGGTTCGGTGCATACCTGCTCAGTATATTAGATGCCGGAGGCCTACTGTTGGTTCCTGGACTGCTCCACGGCCGCGGTTGGCGTCACCCGCGCAGGCTTCGAGGCCCGGTTCATGGCCACGCTGTTCAGGCTTTGCAGATACTCGGAGACGCCGGAGTAGAGACCTTCGGCGACGCGCTGGCGGTGTTCCGGCTTCTTCAAAAGTTGCTCGTCGGCGGGATTGCTCAGGAAGGAAATCTCCGTAAGGATCGAGGGCATATCCGCGCCAATCAGCACCACAAACGGGGCCTTGCGCACTCCACGGTTCTTCACCGGCTTGGCTGTTTTCTGAATGCGCTTGGAGAGGGAGTCTTGTACGTCCGAGGCGAATTCCTTCGACTCGTCGATTTTCTCGGTGCGAGTAATTTTCTTTACCAGGTCTTCCAGATCGTGAATGCTGTCTTGCGAGGCAGCGTTTTCGCGCGCGGCCACTTCCATCGCGTCGGGCGAACCCTTCAGGTTCAGATAGTAGGTTTCGATGCCGCGCGCGCCATGGTCCGGGCTGGAATTGGCATGAATGGAGATGAAGAGATCCGCCTTGGCGTCGTTGGCGATGCGCGTACGGTCTTCCAGCGGGATAAACGTGTCGTCGGAACGGGTGTAGATGATCTCCGCGCCGGGAAGCTTTTGCTGCATGATTTTCCCCAGGCGCAGCGCAACGTCCAGGCAGAGATCTTTCTCCATCAGGCCGGTGGGGCCGATGGTGCCGGTATCATGCCCGCCGTGGCCGGCGTCAATCACGATGCGGCCAATCTTCAGGCCCAGCGCGCGCGTCAAGGTGGATTGGCCGTCACGGGTGGGCTGCGGCGCCACGGGCGGCGCAATCAATTCGGGTTTCGTTGGCACGGCCATCCGGGTGGTATGTGTGACCACCATTTTCGGTGTAGCCGCGGGGACCTTGGACGAGGCCGGATTGCTCTCCGCCACCACGATCGGATCCCCGTCAGCCGAGGAGTCCTCGCTGGAAACGGTCGCGCGTTCGACGGCCGGCTTTTCTGGCGTGTTGCCTCTCGTATTTGTCGCTATTGGTGCGGGTGCGGAGGCCTTGGCGGCCTGCGTGGCGGCATGCGGCCCATTTTCGCCATAGAGCTCAATCACCAGCCGGGAAGGCTTATGCATCAGAGTGGCCGCGTAATCCTTCACGCCGTTAACGTCGAAGACCACGCGCACCACGCCACCCTGATTCTGGGCTACCCGAACCTGGCTCACCAGATCGCCGGTAACTTGAATTTTGTTGCGCACCAGGCCGGGCGTAATCTTTGCGCTTTGCAGATCGAAGAAAATCCTGTCGGGATTGGCGATGCGCCCAGAAACGAATTGCACGGAATCTTCCAGTTCGATCACCACTTCCGCGCCGTCAGAGGTCACGCTGGAGCGGATGCGCTCTACTCTGGGAACCTCCACGGTGCTGCCTTTTTCGCCGCCACTCGTTTCTTCCTGGGTGCGCGCGACTGGCTGCAGCGTCTCTTTCCTGGTTTCCCTGGGAGCGGCCGGCGCCGGTTTCGAATCCTTCGCCTCCAGATTCCCCGTTTCCGCGCTCTTCATCAGCGCCAGTTCCGCCAGCGCTTCTTGCGCTTCGCGCTTGCGCGGCGAGCGGGGGAATTTCTTCTCGAAATCCTGGTAAGTTTTTGTCGCCGCGTTCAAATCACCAAGCTGATATTTCTGCAGCTGGCCTAGCCGGAGCATGGAATCAGCCACATATTTGTTGCCGGGGTATTCGCGGATCAAAAAAGCGTAAGCATCCGCGGCAGCCTGATAGTAGCTGCGGCCAAAATGATCGCCCATTTCTGTGTTGAGTTCGCCCATGGCCACGAGTGAATCGGGTACTTCTGCGGCGTGCGGCGTAATCAGGTAAACCCGCTGGTAGGTGGTGACGACTTTCTTGTACTCGGCGAGTGTGCGCTTCTCCGCGGGCTTTTCGTTCAGCGCCGCGCGCATCTCTTCCGCCCTCGCATATTGCGCCGATGCGGATTCCCGTTTGGCGGCCGTGTTGGCTGTGGCGGAAGAAGCCTGGGCAGGGCGGAGAATTACGCAAGCCGACAGCAGCACAAAACCTAGCGAAGCGCCGGCGAAACTCCTGTGGAAAATTGTCCGCCCCTTATGCATTCTTCCCCGGTATTCCCCAAACATTCTGCCAACTACTGCAAACCCTTAGATGCGCAATTCTACTCGTTCGTAAAGACGATTCTGCCGCTGGATTCCACCTGACGGTGGATCTGGCTGCTCCGTGTATAGGCGTTTTCCATGCGACCTGAACCCGGCCGGAAATAGGCGTCCTGCACCCGCTGGACGTAATTGCGCGTTTCCCGGAAGGCTGGAACGCCGCCCGCGCGGTCCACCGCCCCCTCCCCAGCATTGTACGCCGCAAGGGCCAAATCCAGGTTGCCATTGTAGCGTTGCAAAAGCACCTTCAGATAGCGTACCCCGGCGTCCACATTCTGCCCCGGATTGAAGGCATCGTTCACCCCAAACCGCTGGGCAGTGGAAGGAATCAATTGCATCAGCCCCATCGCGCCTTTACGGGACTTCGCCGTGGAATTCCAGTTCGATTCGGTCTCAATCACTGCGCGTACCAGCGCCGGATCCACTTTGTGACGCTCGGCGGCTTCACGCACCAATTTATCCGCTCCGTCGCGATCCAGGTACATCGCCGGGCGATCCTGGCCGGTGAAGGAAATCTCTCCGCCTAGATAAATTGCACGGTTTACGGGACGCGTCGCGCTCAACTTGGCCACTACAACCGGGGGCTCCGCGTTCACGAACATGCGCCGCCCATCGTTGGCCGTAACGCTGGCAATTTGCGCGCTGGCAGGCTGAGCCGTTGCCAGGCCACCGCTGAGCGTGATGGAAAACGTCAAGATGAGCCTCAGTTTCATGGGTATTCGGTCGCCGTTTATGCGCCTTGGGGAAGGCATAGGTATAGGAATCCGCCTCGCGTAGCGGGCTGCCCCAGACGGGGCGACTTGCTGCCGCGGTGTTGCTCTGCGAAGCCCTGTCCTGCAAACAAGTAGAGCGAAATGCTGCACTTGCGAGAGGCATCGCTTCTGACGCTACTGGGAATTATAGCAAGGGTTCGAGGAGGCCAGGGACACTCTGCAGGGCACTTTTTAGGGCGGATGTGTCTTTTCCGCCAGCCTCGGCCAAATCCGGCCGGCCGCCGCCCGAACCGCCCACCTGTTTGGCCAGCGCCTGTATCAGCTTGCCAGCATGGACTTTAGCGGTCAGATCCTTGGTTACCCCGGCGATCAGGGCCACTTTTCCGTCATCCGGCATGCCCAGCGCAACAACTCCCGAGCCCAGCTTCTGCCTCAGGGAATCCACCAACTGGCGCAGGCCTTCCCGGTCGACGTTTGAGACCTCGCCCACAATCACCTTTACGCCTTTGATGGTTTGCGCCTGGTTGAAGAGATCGTCGAGTTGGTTCAGGGCGCCTTTGCGCTTTTGCGCTTCCAGTTCTTTCTCCAGTTGGCGGGCAGTTGCCGTCAGTTTTTCCACCGAGGCAAGCACATTATCTTCGCCCACGTTCAGGCGGCTGGCCACGTCTCGCAGGGTTTGCGCCTGGTGCTGGTAATGCTCCAGAGCGCCCATGCCGGTCACGGCTTCGATGCGTCGCACGCCGGCGGCTACCGATTCTTCGCCGACAATTTTCAGCACCCCGATATCTCCAGCGCGCTTCACGTGCGTGCCGCCGCAAAGTTCCTTGGAATAAAAGCCGCGCGGCGATCGCGAATCGGGAATGGTCACCACGCGGACGTTGCTCTCCGGATATTTGTCGCCGAAAAAGGCCAGCGCACCCGAATGCAGCGCTTCTTCCAGAGACATCACGCCGGTTTCAATCTGGGCGTTGTGGCGGATCTCGTCATTCACTTGCTGCTCAATGTCGCGCAGTTCTTCGGCGTCCACTGGCGCGAAGTGCGTGAAGTCAAAGCGCAGGCGCTCCGGCGCGTTCAGGGAGCCGGACTGTTTGACGTGCGTGCCCAGAATATTGCGCAGCGCGGCGTTCACCAGGTGCGTCCCGGTGTGATTGCGCATAATGCGCGCGCGGCGTTCGGCGTCGGCAATCACGGTGACGCGGTCTCCCACGCGCAAGGTTTCCTTGGCCGTGACGCGATGGGCCACCAGTCCCGCGACTGGGTAGAATGCGCCGCTTATTTCCGCAAGCACCTGCGATTCCGCCGCATCATAAAATTTGCCGGTGTCCGCCATCTGTCCGCCGGACTCCGCGTAAATCACTGTGCGGTCCAGCACCACCTCGCCCGATTCTCCCGCATTCAATTCCTTCACTGGGCCATTCTTTGTGAGAATCGCCTCAATGCGCGCATCCTTCGCGCAAGTGGCGTGATAAAAATCCGGCTCGGTCTTAAACGTCTCCGCCAATTTCGCAAACGCCGGATTCGCCGCCTCTTTCCCCGACCCGCCCTTCCATGAAGCCCGCGCCCGCGTCCGCTGCTCCAGCATTGCCTTTTCAAATCCCGCTTCATCGAAATTCACGCCCAGATCGCGCGCGGCGTCGATCATAAAATCGGTGGGGAGTCCAAATGTGTCATAAAGGCGGAAGGCTTCCTCGCCAGCCAGTTGGGGATGGTAGTTCCTGGTAAAAAAATCCTGCATTCTTAGGAAGTCTGCCCCTACGACCATTTCATTTTCGTGCACGCGTCTCGGGTCGAGTTGCTTATCAGGCAGCATGAGCTGAAGGTCGCGCATCGCGAACTCCCGATCGACACCTGACCCCTCTGTTTTCAAATAGTCTTCCATCGTGGCCTGTTTCGCAGAATTCCTGGCAGAAGCGAGTAATTCCTCGAGCTTTCGCAGTCCGATGTCCAGCGTCTGGAGGAAGCGCTTTTCTTCCGCCAGCACAATCTCTGGAACGCGCGGTGCGCTGGCATCGGTCAGTTCCGGGTAGGCCTTGCTCATGAGTTGACGGACGGTCTGGACCATCTCGTACAAAAACGGATTCTGCGCGCCGAGCAGGCGTCCATGACGAATGGCGCGGCGCATAATTTTGCGAAGGACGTAGCCGCGCCCCTCGTTCGAAGGCAAAACTCCATCGGTAATCAGAAATGTGGTGGCGCGTGCGTGATCCGCAATCACGCGCAGGGAGGCCGCGGAGCGCCGCTGCTCCTCCGCTTGCAATTCTTTCGTTTCATCCACGCCAATCAGTTGCGCGGCCCGATCCAGAAGCGGAACAAATAAATCGGTGTCGTAGTTCGAAATCACGCCCTGGAGCACTGCCGTCACCCGTTCCAGACCCATGCCCGTGTCCACGCACGGTTTCGGCAGCGGCGTCAGCGTCCCGCTCGCATCGCGGTTGAACTGCATGAACACCAGGTTCCAGATCTCCACATACCGCCCGCAATCGCATGGAAACTTGCAGTCGGCGTGGCCCTCTTCCGACGCAATCGGCCCCATGTCATAAAAAATTTCACTGCAAGGCCCGCACGGACCCGTATCGCCCATGGCCCAGAAATTATCTTTTAACCCGGGAATCGCATAAATGCGGTCGGCCGGCACGTGCGCCAACCAGAAGCCCTTAGCTTCTTCATCCACGCCCAGCTTGTTCCCGGGCGCCACTTCCGCGCCTCCGAACACAGTCACGTAAAGTTTGTCCTTCGGAATGCCGTAGCACTCCGGCGAAGTAATCAACTCCCAAGCAAACGCCACTGCGTCCTTTTTGAAATAATCACCAAACGAAAAATTCCCCAGCATCTCGAAAAACGTGTGATGCCGCTTGGTGAAACCCACATTTTCCAGATCATTGTGCTTGCCGCCGGCCCGCACGCATTTCTGCGCCGTGGTCGCACGCAGGTAATCGCGCTTTTCCAGGCCCAGAAACACGTCTTTGAACTGGTTCATCCCCGCGTTGGTGAAGAGCAGCGTGGCGTCGCCGTGCGGCACCAGTGAAGACGAGCGCACGCGCCGGTGCCCTTTGCTTTCAAAAAACTCCAGAAACTTTTCGCGGATTTCGTTCCCCGTCATCATCTTCTCGCCGCCATTCGCAGTCACGCCAGCTTGGGCTCCAGCACTCCACCCAAACCAAAATTATCGCACAGGTAGGGCCCGCCTCCTGAGGCGGGCCGGCTTTTCGCTCGCCTGAAAATGTAGTGGCCGGTCTTTAGACCGGCCACTCGATCCGCCTGGGTGGCTATTCTACAATTGCAAAATCCCCGTCACCACGAGGATTCCAATGTCCCTGGTGGGGCCGGCCCGCCGGGGCGGGCCGGTTCTCGCTTGCCTGCCCTTCGACGCTCAGGGTGAACAAGATGCAGGCGCTATCAAGGGCGTTCCTTCCGCGATGAAAGAGGCCGAGGGTTAGCTGGTCTCGTCCTGCGGTTCGACTTCGGGGATCTCTTCGTGGGTCACGCGATGCAGTTCCTTGCGAATTAAATCCGAGGGGAATCCAGCGCCGAGCAGCGAGCGGTAGAGCGAAGCCAGTTTTTTCTCGTCGATCTCGCCGCGGAATAACCGCAACTTGCGTTCAATCCTTCCGCGGATGATTGTCGCGGGGTCGCTTGTGGTTGCGGCATCCTTGATCGCCGTCTCGATGTGCCGGTCTGGAATCCCGCGCGCCCGTAGATCGCGAGCAATGCGGAATTCGCCCTGTTTGCGCGATTCGGTCCGCAACCGGGTGAACTGTTTCGCGTAGCGCGCGTCATCCAGCAGATTCGACTGCTTCAGCCGCTCCACCACACTTTTGACGATCTTTTCATCCTCGCAGCGGCGCGCCAGCGCCTTCTTCATTTCGTGCACAGAGTGCGCCCGCCGCATCAAAATCTTGATCGCCGCGTCGTAAACCTGCGTTTCGGTTTCCAGTTGTCGTGGTTTTCCAAACACACCAGCAGCATAGGCACCGGCACACGGGAAGTAAAGAACGGCGTTTGCGATTACTCGTCGCCGGTAAGATGCGGCAGGTTGCCAGAACGATCCGGCACGAAAATCCGCAGGATCAAAAAGATCACGAACGCATATCCAGCAACGTTCAGCGCAAAGAAAACTACGAGTTCCGAAATCAGGTTGTCGCCCAGTCCCCAAGGAATCCATCCCAGCATCTGGTCCACAAACGCCTGCATCAAATACGAGCCGGGATACGTCAGGTAGGGAACCGGACGGTAAATTCCCGCCGCTCGCAGCACCAACGCGAGAATCGTGATGAACACGCCGCCAAGCACGGAATAAAGAATAAGTTTCTTGCGCATGGTTCCGGTTAAGCAGTCAGCCCTCGGCGAAAGAAAGCCTACAGCTCTCCCATCAGCTTATGTGGAATATTTTGTGAGTGAAAGTTACTTTCGGGCGAAGCGCTCGAAATCCGCCATCTGCGAGGCCATTTCCTCGCGCGCCGCGTCGGCGGCGGAGCGGATACCCTGGATGCGCAGCTTGAACTCGTCGGCATTCGATGCGCGCGACAACGCTTCATCCAGCGTGATCAGTTCCTTGGTGTAGAGATCGAAGAGCGACTGGTCGAATGTCTGCATTCCGTATTGCGAAGTGCCGGCGGCAATCGCGTCGTGAATCAAACGCGTCTTGTCCGCATTGATGATGCAATCCTTGATGTACGCGGTGGCAACCATGACTTCCACGGCAGGCACGCGGCCCTTTTCGTCGGCGCGGCGCACCAGGCGCTGCGAGACCACCGCTTTCAGCGTTGCCGCCATCTGCAGGCGAATCTGCTTCTGCTCCGGTGGAGGGAAGACCGCGATAATACGCTGAATCGTTTCCGTCGCGTCCAACGTGTGCAAGGTAGAGAAAACCAGGTGGCCCGTTTCCGCCGCCAGCAACGCAGTCGAAATGGTTTCCAGGTCGCGCATTTCGCCGACCAGAATCACGTCCGGATCCTGACGCAGGGCAGCGCGCAACGCCGAGGAGAAGTTCGCGGTGTCCACTTCCACTTCGCGCTGGTTGATGAAGCTGCGCTTGTCGCGGTGCAGAAATTCGATGGGATCTTCGATGGTGATCAGATGGTCGGCGCGCTGCGCGTTGATGCGGTCAATCATGGCCGCCAGGGTTGTGGACTTGCCGGAACCCGTTGTTCCGGTCACCAGCACCAGCCCGCGCTGCTCTTCGCAAATCTTGGTGATCACCGGGGGAAGGTTCAGTTCTTCCACGGTGCGAATTTTGGTGGGAATAACGCGCAAAACCATTCCAACGTTACCGCGCTGCTGGAAAACGTTCACACGGAAGCGTCCCAGGCCCGCCACGCCGTAGGCCATGTCCAACTCTGCGGTTTCCTTGAATTTTTGCTTCTGGCGGTTGGTCATCATGCTGAATGCCATGGAGAGCATTTCTTCCGGCGTGATGCGCGGCACGTCGGTCATGGGCGTCAGCAGGCCGTCAACACGGAGATAGGGGTGGTTGCCGACCTTCAGGTGCAAGTCCGATGATTTATTCTCGACTGCGCGTCGCAGGAGATCGTCAATGCTCAGAGCCATGTGCGCACACCCCGCAGGATTCCGCTACCTATCGAACCTAGCACTCGCGAAGGGGGTCAACAAGGAAGGTGCAACAACCCGTTGCCCCTTAGTTACCTAGTCCTGCGTACAGGTAAGAATCGCCGGCCGCGGCCGCCCCTGGTAGCGCCTGCTTCCAGCGGGCAAGCCAAGCGCCAGCCTTCCGAGGCGCGCTTTCTTCCCACCGATCCGCGTTCCGAGCCACGCGTTTTGGAGTGCTGCGGATGGGAAGACGGTAGGGCCCGCCTTCCGAGGCGGGCCGTGTCGACGCATCTCACGCCGCAACCGCGGACGGCCTCAGATGGCCGCCCCTACAAATTCAAACGCTTAAACCTCGCTCGGCTTCAAGAAAACCGAATCGTAAAGCAATCCCGCCAAGAATCCCCCTCCCAGCGGCCCCACCCAGTAAATCAACTGGTTCAACCAGTGGTGCGATGCCAGAGCCGGCCCAAACGCCCGCGCAGGATTCAGCGCCCCGCCCGTGTAGGGCCCGGCGACCACAATCCCCAGCACGATCGTCAGGCCAATGCCAAACCCCGCTATCGCGCGAAACGTGCCGCGCTCGTCCACCGCTGTCGCAAAGACGACAAACACGAGAAAGAACGTCGTGATGGCTTCCATTACCAATCCAGCCCAGCTGGGAAAATCGCGCATCAATTCGGGCGTGCCCAGCGCAACGCTGCGCCAAATCTCTTCCGGGATCAGCGCGCGAAGCAAAAACGCGGCTGCCGTGGCGCCGGCAACCTGCAGAAGCCAGTAGAGCAACGTGTCCAACGTGGAAAGTCGTTTGGTCACCCAAAATCCGATGGTCACCGCGGGATTGAAATGTCCCCCGGAAATATGGCCCATGGCGGAAACCATGATGGCAATCGCCAGCCCGTGGGCCAGCGCGATGGTCAGCAATCCGATTCCGCCGGTGGCGTTGTTGCGGAACTGCATGTCCACGCAAATCGCTCCCTCTCCGAAGAAGACCAGCGCGAATGTCCCAATGAATTCGGCAGTCAATTTTTGTGTGAGGTTGTACATCCAGAAGCCTCCGGGGAAGTCGGGGAATTTTCGATGCGACGCCCGGATTTTAGCTGGAAACGTGTGTGGGTGCTAGTTGTGGTGGGGAGTGGCGGGGCGAAACAAATAACTGTGGTACGCAAACAGCGCGGTACAGAAAGCGAACAGCTAGCAGATAACAGGAATCTTGAAGAAACTCCCGCGTCGAGCGCGTGTGAACTGACTGGAAGAAAATTGTGAGCGACCGAACTCTTGCTTCCTATTCGCTGCTCGCTGCTATCTGTTATCGGACTACTTCTCCCTCCCCGCTGGTCCTATCTACCAGCCGCCACCGGCGCATTTACCAGCGTCAGCCAGCCGTGACGGTCGGGCGTTTTGCCGCTGGTCACGGCGAAAAACTCCTGCTGGATCGCGCGAGTCACCGGTCCAACTGTGCCTTTGCCCACAACAATTTTGTCGACCGACTTGATGGGCGTCACTTCCACAGCTGTGCCGGCGAAGAAAACTTCGTCTGCAACGTACAACATTTCACGTGGAATCGCCGATTCTTTCACCGGGATATTCAGATCCGCGGCAAGTTTCGTAATCGCGTCGCGCGTGATGCCGGGAAGAATGCTGGTGGCCAGTGGCGGGGTATACAGCGTGCCATCCTGCACCAGAAACACGTTCATCCCGGAGCCTTCGCTGACATGGCCGTGCGAATCGAGCGCAATTCCCTCGGCGTAGCCATTCAAGGATGCTTCCATGCGGATCAGTTGTGAATTCATGTAATTTGCCGCTGCCTTTGACATTGCGGGCAGCGTGTTCGGCGCAATGCGCGTCCAGGAGCTGACGCACACATCCACGCCCTTCGTCAACGCCTCCGGGCCCAGGTAGGAACCCCAGTTCCAGCACGCCATGTAATGTTCGATGGGCGAATTGAGTGGGTTAACGCCGACTTCGCCGTAGCCGCGCAGCACGATGGGCTTCACGTAACATGCACCCATCTTGTTGAGGCGCACCAGTTCGCAGGCCGCATTGCTGAATTCGTCCACGGAGTAGGGAAGCTCCATGCGGTAAATGCGGCCGGAATTGATCAGCCTCTGCATGTGCTCGCGCAGCCGGAATATCGCCGGGCCTTGTGGAGTTTCGTAGCAGCGAATGCCCTCAAAAATGCCCGAGCCATAGCTGACCACGTGCGACAAAACGTGCAGCTTGGCGTCATCCCAAAGGATGAACTTTCCGTTGTGCCAGATTTTTTCGCTCTTCTGTACAGGCATGGGCGTTTCTCCCTTGTGGCAAGTGCGCGCTGAAGCTTCCAGTTTCAGGATAGAGGAGCGGCCCAAGAGCGTCAACGAAATCAACGCCGCAATAAGAGAAAAAGTTGAGCCATTTTGGAGCGGTCAATTCCAGCAGCTCAACCAAATTGGACTCAACTCACGGATTTGCAGACGGCAAACGCGGTGCGCTCTGCTGAGTCTCGTGTTCGATCATGGCCGCGGCCTCCGAAAGCAATCGGCCATTTTGGTTTTCCCAAAAGCCAAGAAGCACGAAAGGTAGAATTGTAGCCACTGCCCAAAGTTTGGCGTTCCGCGGCATTTTCGCTTCGGGCTCCCAGCGGAAGAGCAGGGAAGCGATAGTAAACGCGAGCGCTCCCCAGGCCAACAACGAAAACATTTCGACGCCCAGCGACAAAAAGCCTTTGCCGTATACCAGTGCGCGCTGCAAACCGCTGACCAGGTACGTGGATGGCAGGAAGAGCCCAACGCGCTGCACCGCCTTGGGCATCACCGCAAGCGGAACTGTGGCGCCGGAAAGAAAGATCAGCGCGAACCATAGCAATTGATTGATGATTTGCGTTTCCTGGGTAGTGTTCGTGACGCTGGCCACAATCAGGCCCAGCGCCCCGAACGAAGTGATTCCCAGAATCACGAAAAGAAACACGCTGAACAGGTTACCGAAGTTGGTCACGTGGTAGACGAAACGTGCCAGGCCAAGTTCAAGAAGGACCGTGGGCAGGATCAACGCATAGTTGGCCACGATGCTGGAGGCGATCATGCTCGCCGGAGAAATTGGCGCCAACCGGAACCGCCGAAGAATCCCTTGCTCGCGCCAGGTCACCAGTTGCATGCTCAATCCCCAGAAGGTGCCCATCACCGTGAAGGAAAGAATCGGACCCATCCAGAAATTGATTCTGTCCGGAGAGCCTTTGGCGAGGAGGCTGCAATAAGCGAAGAAAATGCCCATGGGCATGAACAGGCTGAAAAACAAGAACGCTTTATTGCGCAGCGTGATGCGAATACGCATCCAGGCGAGGGTCAGGATCGTTTTCAATCGCGTAGTCTCCGTCCGGTCAGTTCGATAAACACGTCTTCCAGCGATGGCGTGAAAATTTCCAGGCTCACCAGTTCGTTGCTCTCCGCTTCCAAATGTTTCACCAAGGCGACGATCGCCCGCGCGGTTTGCTGGCAATGCAGCACGTAGGCGCCGTCCACAACGCGCGCGTCGTTCACCCCGTCGAGGTCCTTCAGCGACCCGTTCGAAGCCGGCTTCGCGAATCGCGCCTCGATGCGCGAAGTGTGTTGCGATCTCTGCTTCAATTCCCGCGGTGTGCCCAGGGCAATCATCTTGCCGTGGTCAACGATGGCCACGCGGTCGCACAGCCGCTCCGCCTCTTCGATATAGTGCGTGGTCAGCACGATGGTCTTCTTCTCCCGCCGCAGCTCCTCAATGATGTCGTAGATTTCCCTGCGCACTTGCGGATCCAGCCCGGCGGTTGGCTCGTCCAGAAATAGCAGCCGGGGATCATTCACCAGCGCCATCGCCAGCGCCAGGCGTTGTTTCTGCCCGCCGGAAAGCTGGCCATAAAATGCGTTGCGCTTTTCCTGGAGTCCAAAGCGATTGAGCAGGTCTTCCACATTTCGTGTCCGCTTGTAGAAACCAGCGAACATCCGGATTGCTTCAATCACTCGTAGCTTATCGGGAAGGGAAGTGGCCTGAAGCGTGGCGCCAATCTCGCTTTTCAGCGCGATCGGGCTTTTCTGGGGGTCCAGACCGCAAACTGAAATTGTTCCTCCGTCCGGCACCCGCAAACCTTCCAACACCTCGATGGTGCTTGTTTTTCCAGCTCCGTTCGGGCCGAGCAACCCGAAAACTTCGCCCTCTTCCACGGAAAAGCTGATTCCACGCACGGCCTCCACTTCGTCGTAGCGCTTTATAAGGTTCTCTACCTGCAGGATGGGACTTGTCATGGGCGTGAATTCTCTATGTTACCGTACCTGGCCCACACGGAGAAACGCCGTCGCCCCAGTCTTGGGAATTGGATATTGGATGTGTCCAGGTAGCGCCGGCATCCTGCCAGCCCGCCGCGGGCGCCCGCTCTAACCGAATGACGTAAAACTATTCGTCGTCCACTAAACTCTTCAACTTTTCAGCTTCTTAGCTCTTAAACTCTTCGCTTTTTTCTTGTTCCCCGCCTTCTTCTTCCCCGGTTCCCACCCATGCCGGGCCCAATCCACGCGCGATTCCACAATCTTCACGCCTTCGCTTTCCAGGAGTTTTCTCTGCAGGGAGGCATACGGCTCCGGAATCAGAAGTTTTCCGCGCTCGCCCACCACGCGATGCCATGGAATTCCTCTTCCCGAAGGGGTCGCTGCCAAGGCCCTGCCCGCGGTCCTCGCCCCGCCGCGCAAATGCAAAACCCTGGCAAGCGTCCCATAGGTAGTAACCCGGCCGCGCGGAATTTGTTTCACGAGTTTGTAAACAGGATCCCAGCTCATAACGAAAAAGAATGGTAGTGGGGAAGCGCTGCAGGCGCAAGCGACCTTTCCGCGCGGCCCGTGTTAGATGGAGTGTATGGCATGGCAAAGAACAACGGATGGCGCGCGTAAAGGAAAGTTCGATGAAACGCAGCGAAAAATCCGATACAGATTTCGCGGCCACTTGCCGCAAGATGCTTGCAATCAGGGGGCAGGCAACGATAACTCATTCGCCGCATGCAATCTTGCCAAGTGTAGTGGAACGGCCTTACACTACACCACAAGCGAGCCTTCGACCGCTCGCCCAACACGCTTCACAGGTAAACGCCATGGCTTTTGTTCGCCGCAAGGGAAATGCCTATTACCTGGTGCACAATGTGCGCCGCGGCGGAAAAGTGCGCCAGTTGCATCTAGCGCGTCTTGGTGATCGCGCCCGCATCACCGATGACGTCGTCAAGGAAGTCTCCAAGAAACATCCCTTCATCGATCTCAACTGGCGCTCCCTGCGCGACCAGCTGGACAACCAGATCGATCTCGCTGACCCCGAATCCCCGGCTGTTCAAAAGCTCGTTCAGACCCTCCGCAATCTCAATCTTGATCTGGCGGATCTGTTTCCCCAGATGCTTCGGCTTTCCGAATCGCCCGCGGTGGGACGGGAACTGCTGCTGCAGCTGCGGCTGCTCCACTCCACCATCCAGGTAAAGCTCGATCAGTTTGGAAGCAAGGACCAGCTGAAGAGACTGCACCGGACAGGCGGAAGGTACGGCTCGGTGTCTCCGGAATTCCGGGGACGCTAGGGAGGTGGTCATGGCGACAGGCGATGTCTCTCTCAATCCAAATGTGCGCAGCGCGGACACAGTCGAATTTCAAAACGCTTTGCGCGCAAAAATCGTTGGGCAGGACGATGGCGTGCAAGCGCTCGTCGAACTGTTCCAGGTTTTCACCGCCGGCCTGAACTCTCCCGGCCGTCCCGTCGGCAATCTGCTGTTTCTGGGCCCTACGGGTTCCGGCAAGACGCGCATCGTCGAAGCCGCAGCGGAAATACTTTTTGGCAGTCCGCGCGCCGTCATCAAAATTGACTGCGCCGAATTCCAGCATTCTCACGAAATCGCCAAGATTATTGGCTCGCCCCCAGGCTATCTTGGCCACCGCGAAACGCACCCCCTGATCACCCAGGAGGCGCTGGCAGCGAACCACACGGAGAAGCTCAAGCTCTCCTTCCTGCTTTTCGATGAGATTGAAAAGGCCAGCGACGCCCTTTGGCAGTTGCTGCTCGGCATGCTGGATAAGGCTACCCTGACCCTTGGAGACAATCGCCGCGTGGACCTGTCGCAAACCGTAATCTTCATGACCTCGAACCTTGGCGCTCATGAGATTACCGACCTGATGGACGGCGGCTACGGCTTCATCAAATCCACAGACAAGCCACAAACGGATATGGACCAGAAGGTGGAACGCACGGCTGTGGAAGCCGCACGCCGCAAATTCTCGCCGGAGTTTATGAACCGCCTGGATAAGCTGGTGGTTTTCCGCCAACTCAAGCGGCCGGAGCTCGAATCCGTCCTCGATATCGAGCTCGGTTTGGTCCAAAAGCGTGTGCTGGATACCGCTACAAACAAATTTTTGTTCCGCGTCACCGACGCCGGTCGCGAGTTCCTGCTTCAGGAGGGAACAGACCAGCGTTACGGCGCCCGCCACCTTAAGCGCGCCATCGAACGATTCCTGGTATATCCCCTGGCAAACTTGCTGGCCACCCAGCAGGTGAACCTGGGTGATCTCGTGCGAGTGGATTGGGATGGCGTGCACAAGGAACTTACTTTCGTTCGCGAGAAGGAAGGCGCGATCGTGGCGCCGGAATCGGACGAGGAAGTGCTCGCCTCCGCCGCTGCTCCACTTCAGGACGGCCTTGGACAAGTCACGCCAGCGGAAGTGGTCGCGGATGAACCCAAGGTGCTGCCCGCCTTGCCTGCTGCCAGTCCGGCAGTCGCCCGGCAGTCTCTACAAGGTCGAAAAAAAGACCATCGCTAGAACCGCGGATTGCCTTTGCACCAAACCTTTTGCCGGAAGTTTTCCACAGGACATGGAGTGGGGCCGTGCATCGCCTAAAGGCCGTGTTGTGACCGAATACACAGCGCCTGTGATGCCTGACACAATTTGTTTCAGCTCTCTCAATTTATGACACATTCGGTACACCATCTCACGCGGTGAGACGGTTTCCACAACTGCAACACTTCTATCTCGTTGAACTTGCAGTCTTTTTCCTATTGGTAATCCCTTTCTCACATTGGCATCTCCCATGCTCTTCACTCGCTATCTGCAAGCGTGAGATTTCACATCTTTCTCAATCTTGCCGATAGAACGGTGAAGTGAGGGGACCTCATCGTTCGAGGAAGGCACCATGAAGGCAGCGGCAAAGCAGCAGTTGGACCCGACAATCCGCAGCAACGATACCCGCGACTTTCACCAGTCACTGCGCGCAAAGATCGTTGGCCAGGAAGAGGGTGTTCAGGCGCTAGTAGACCTCTATCAGGTCTTCTGCGCCGGCCTTAACTCTCCCGGGCGCCCGGTCGGTAACCTTCTGTTCCTGGGTCCCACGGGCTCAGGTAAGACCCGCATCGTCGAAGCCGCCGCGGAAATTCTGTTTGGCGATCCCCGCATGGTTATCAAAGTGGACTGCGCCGAATTCCAGCACTCCCACGAAATTGCGAAATTGATCGGTTCGCCCCCAGGCTATCTTGGCCATCGCGAGACTCATCCGCTGATCACCCAGGAAGCACTGGCGGCCTCGCACTCGGAAAAGCTGAAGCTCTCCTTCTTGCTCTTCGACGAAATTGAAAAGGCCAGCGACGCTCTCTGGCAGTTGCTGCTTGGCATGCTAGATAAGGCCACGCTGACCCTGGGCGATAACCGCCGCGTGGATCTTTCGCAAACCGTCATCTTCCTCACCTCCAACCTCGGTGGCGGGGAAATCACCGAACTCATGGGCGGCGGCTACGGCTTCATCAAGTCCGACGACAAGCCTAGGACCAATCTCGACGAAAAAGTGGAACGCACGGCCGTCGAAGCCGCGCGCCGCAAGTTCTCTCCCGAATTCATGAACCGTCTGGACAAGATCGTGGTCTTCCACCCGCTTCAGCGCAAGCAACTGGAGCAGGTTCTCGACATCGAGCTGGCAATGGTGCAGCAGCGCGTTTTGGAAACCGCCAAGGGCCAATTCCTTTTCCGCGTCACCACCAACGGCCGCGACTTCCTCTTGCAGGAAGGCACCGACCAGCGTTACGGCGCGCGCCACCTGAAGCGTGCCATTGAGCGCCACGTGGTTTATCCCATGGCCAATCTGCTGGCCACGGACCAGGTTCGACTCGGCGATATGGTTTGCATTGATTGGGAGCCTTCCGAAGATCATCTTCATTTTGTGCGCGAGGGTGAGAACGTCGCCATTCCCGTGCGCCGCCCTGAGCCCGCAACGAACACGAAAGCCACGCAAGCCAAAGGGGGGCGTCCCATCGAAGCCCCTGGCGTGCCGCTTCCCCCGGAGCCCACTCCGCGCTTCGCCCGCTAAAATTCTTGCCTTCCGCCCTGGAGGCCTGGACGAGCAATCGTCCAGGCTTCTTTATTTCTGCACGACCACCGGTAGCGCCTGCATCTTGCAGGCGAGCCCAAGCCGGCCTTCCGAGTTGCGCCTCCTTAACGGTTCACGCGCAAACGCGATCCCCTCTGTGGAAAACCATTGGGCAATTTTCACTACAGCCCTCCTCCGGCATCTCACGGCGCACAAAAAAAGCGGCGCCGGACTCTCGCCCGGCGCCGCATCAATCGATCCGCAACTAACTTTACTCGTCGTTCCCCTGAGAGAATGGCAACGTCTTGGTACCTTCTTTGCGCACGGCATCCAATTCGCTGGGATCGATCCCCAGCGACTTCAGGATCGTCGCGGCAACCTGGGATGTAGCGACTGGCGTCTTCACGACCTTAGCGTCGATCTCCGGATTCGACACGATCAATCCCACATTCGTATCGCCGAAGCTGAACCCGCCGTGTTCTGCGTTCTTCGCAGTAGAGGTGGTGTAAATGGTTCCATAGACCGGCTGAACCAGGATGTCCGGGGTCCGGCTATCGTGAAGCGGATCCCGGAACTTCAGCGTCATCTCGGGGCCCTGCATCACTTCTTCGATAAACAGTTCATTGGCGTGCTTGTTGAGGAACGCAGCCGCTGCGCGTGCCTTCAATTGATCTCCGGGCGCCAGCCAAATCAGCGCGATATCGTCATCCTGCACGAAACCGCAATTGCCGATGCTGCAGTTATTGGCGTTGGCGATGGCAATCGCGCCGGGATCGCTGGAAGCATCGGGAAGCGCGGCCACCAGGTCCGCGAAGTGCCCTGGCTTATTGGTTTTCACTGGATTGATCGGAGATTGCCCGTGCTTGGATCCGACGATGATCAGCGTGCTGTTGTAAATGCCTTGGTTCTTCAGCGCCTCGATCATGCGGCCCAGCGCTCCATCCACGTAGTCCAGCCCGTAGGAAAGAACTTTCGTCGGAGTGCCGAGGCCATCCTTATAGCCGCCGGGTTGCCCATTGATCGTGGGATCGGTGTCGGCCGCGCATCCGCCCGCCTTATTGTCAATTTCCAGTTTTTGGCCGACGCTGACTGCCTGAAAGTTCATGCCGAACACTTCCGGCACGCCAACCTGCTTGAGGCCATCGTGCCTCAGTCCCTTGATTTCGTTCAGGATGGCTTGAACCTTCAACTCGTCGTTGTTCGCGGTGCATACCACGCTCACTGTGTTGTCAAATCCGGGGGCATTGGTGAGTTCCGGCGTGTAAAGATCATCCACGCCTTTGCCCGAAGGACCGTTAACCAGATCATAGGCCGGGTGCTTGTCCGCCCATGCTGTCCTGCCGCCGTTTGCTTTTACAACTTCGAAAATCGTATTGCTCTCCATCGCGGTGTGCGGATAGAAAGGTGAGCACTTTCCGTTCTCGTCGAAATAGCGGGGCAGCGCAGCCACATTGATTTTGTTTTCGGAAACATTCTGGGCATTGTAAACATCAATGCTCTCGTCAAACACTTGCATGTTCCCAGGCTGTCCCTGACAGGTGGTGTTCGACGGGGCAAAGATATTGCGGTTGTAGCTGACGTCATAGAACAGTCCGTGGCTAACGGGCGACCCGCCGGTGACGAGCGCGAGGAGGCCGGGGAAGGAGTCCGAATTCGCCGGAGTGCGCGCATTCGAATAGGTCACTGCGTGCTCGCTGAGTTCCGCAAGTGCCGAGCCGGGGTGACGCGTCACATAGTTTGCGACGTCGAGCGCGTGCATGCCATCTATGCTGATTAACAACACACGCTTGAATCTGCCGCTTCCTCCCCAATCATCATGCGCGCTGATTGGAGCGGGTAGGGTGGTTCCCAGCAGGCCCAGCGACAGAGCCGCTGCGAGTAACTGCTTCTTCATTTGAATCTCCTTGATTTTGTGTCTTTGGTGCGGTCAAAACACGGGTTGGCGGTCCGCGCGCAAGAAGACTAGGTGGCGATTGTTACAGCAAGAACACAGCCCCATGTGGGCGCAATGAAAGCGAGGAGCATCCTGAAGAAATCCGAATTGGTTAGAGAATTTCCGGCTCCAATCGCCGCGATGGGGACTGAATCTGAAAACATTTTCAGGTTGGAGTTCAGAACTGCTAAACCTGGCGAAATTCGTGCGTTGACGTTGGCAAATTGTGGATTTCTTCAGCCCGCTTCAAGGCGTCATCGATATTTGAGCAGATATTCTTTATGCCGATATGACGCTCAAATCTCGATTCGCGCATCAGCACCGCGGGCTGTGGCCGCGCTCCGCAGATCAGCATGGTTCGCCCGCTGGCCTGCAATTGCGCCGCAAGTTCTTCCAGCGCGGCGATCCCCGTGGCATCAATCGCCGTCATGTTCCGCAGGCGGATCACAACAATCGGCGGCAGCTTGCCAATGTTCTCGGTGATCTCCGCGATTTTGTCGGTGACGCCAAACAGAAACGGCCCGTGAATGCGGTAAACGGCGGTGTATTCAGGAATGTCCTTGTCTTGGAGAATGTGCGCCCGGCCATCCTCGATGTATTCGTCGGTGACTTTCGTAACCGTCGTGGTCATCGAAATCTTTCGAATAAAACTGAACGCCGCCAGGATCATGCCCACTTCTACCGCCAGTGTCAGATCCGCCACCACCGTCAACGTCAGCGTCAGCAGCCACACGCTGATGTCCATCCTGCTGAGTTTCAGGATCTCCGGAATTTCCGCCCAGTCGCCCATGTTGTAGGCGACCATGAACAGAATTCCCGCCAGAGCCGCCAGCGGCACATTTTTCACCAGTGGCGCGGCGAACAAAATGATTGCCAGCAGCGTCAACGCGTGAATCATTCCCGCCACCGGCGTCTTTGCTCCAGAGCGCACGTTCGTCGCCGTGCGCGCAATTGCGCCCGTGGCCGGCAATCCGCCGAACAACGGTGAAGCAATATTGGCAACGCCCTGCGCAATCAATTCCACGTTGGGGTTGTGCTTGTCACCGCTCATGCGGTCGGAAACCACGGCTGAAAACAATGACTCAATTGCGCCGAGCATCGCCACGGTTACCGCCGGCGAAAGCAAATGTAAAAGAAGTTGCGGCTGCAAGTGCGGCACCGCCAGGTGCGGCAAACCGCTCGGGATTCCCCCGAAACGTGTTCCAATCGTTTCCACTGGCAGGTGAAAAAGTGCCACCGCGGCCGTTGCGCCAAAGCAAACCAGGATCGCGCCGGGCACGCGCTTCAAAAACCTGGCGCAGAAAATCATGATCGCCAGGGAAACAAATCCCAGCGTCGTCGCCACCCAGTTCAGCGTGTGAAAGTTTTCCGCGATTGCGCCCATGCGGTGGAAGAAATCGCCGGGGATATGCTCCATCCGCAGGCCAAACAAATCGCGAATTTGCGTACTGGCGATCAGAATCGCAATTCCATTGGTGAAGCCCACCACCACTGGCCGCGGAAAATATTTCACCATGCCGCCAAGCCCCGTTGCGCCCATCACTACTAGCAGCACTCCGGCCAACATCGTGCATGTGAACAATCCATCCAGGCCATACCGCGCGATAATCCCCATCACCACCACGACGAACGCGCCCGTGGGCCCGCCGATTTGCGTTTTCGACCCACCCAGCGCCGAAATCAGAAACCCGGTGACTATCGCGCAATAAATTCCCGCCTGCGGCGAAACTCCCGACGCAATCGCAAACGCCATCGCCAGCGGGAGCGCCACCAAACCAACGGTGACACCGGCGATCGAGTCAGCGACAAATTTGTCGAAGGTGTATCCGCGCAGGAGTAGAACCGACTTCGGTAACCACGCGTCAATCGCAGCGCTCATCGAATTCCCAACCCGTTCCTGTCCTCACTTCTGCAAGTCTATCAGCCCCGGGGAAGGGAACTCTGTGATGCGCAAACACCCGTGCGCTCAACGCCACCAAGGCTTGTCCCGTTTATTCAGATCCGTGCCATGTAGGGGCGGCTTCAGGCCGCCTTCTTCGCTTGCCTCGTCTTCAATCCGCCGCTTCGCTCCGTTTGTGTCCCGATTTCCATCGCAACACCGGCTTCCGCGCCGCGCCCACTTCATCCAATCTCCGCACCCGCGTAGTATGTGGCGCCGTCTTTACCAACTCCGGCGTCTCTGCCGCCTCTTTGGCAATCGATTTCATGGCCTCCACAAACAAATCCAATTCCTCGATAGACTCCGATTCCGTCGGCTCAATCATCAGCGCCCCTGGCACAATCAACGGGAACGCGGTGGTGTACGGGTGAAATCCATAATCAATCAGCCTCTTAGCGATATCCATCGTACCCACCCCATTCTTTTTTTGAATGGCGTCGCTGAACACCACTTCGTGCATGGAGGGCTTCGTGTACGGTAGGTCGAACACGCCTTCCAGCCCCTTGCGAATATAATTCGCGTTCGTCACCGCATCTTCCGTGGCCTGCCGCACACCGGGCCCGTACGCCAGAATGTATGCCAGCGCGCGCACCAGCACGCCAAAATTGCCCACGAACGCTTTCACGCGGCCGATAGTTTCTTTGCGTTGAAAATCCAGCGCCAACCGCCCGCCTTCTTTTTGCACCAGCACCGGCACAGGCAAATAGGGCTCCAGGATTTTCTTCATCGCCACGGGACCCGCGCCCGGGCCGCCCCCGCCGTGCGGCGTCGAAAACGTCTTGTGTAGATTCAGGTGCATTACGTCCACGCCAAGTTCGCCCGGCCGCGTGACGCCCGTCAACGCGTTCATGTTCGCGCCATCCATATAGAGCAGCGCGCCCTTTGCATGCAAAATCTCGGCAATCTCGGGAATCTGCTGTTCGAAGATTCCCAGCGTGCTGGGATTGGTCAGCATCAGCGCGGCCACGTCGGGGGTCACCTGTTCGCGCAAGTTGTCCAGGTCGACTTGCCCGTCGGCGTTGGACTTGATGTTTTCCACTTCGTATCCGGCAATCACCGCGGTGGCGGGATTTGTTCCGTGCGCGGAATCCGGAATCAGCACCTTTTTGCGCGGATTGCCGTTCTTTGTGTGGTGCGCGCGGATCAACAGCAGTCCTGTCAATTCACCCTGCGCGCCCGCCGCCGGTTGCAGCGTGATCGAGTCCATGCCCGTTATTTCCAGTAGGCATTTTTCCAGCAATTGCAGAATCTTCAGGCATCCTTGCGATAGCTCTTGCGGCTGGTAGGGATGTTCGGTAGCCAAGCCGTTGAGCCGCGCTACAAATTCGTTCACGCGCGGGTTGTACTTCATCGTGCAGGAGCCCAGCGGATACATGCCCAGGTCAATCGCGAAATTCCACGTGGAAAGTCGCGTGAAATGCCGGATCACCTCGATCTCGCTGACCTCCGGAAATCCATCCACGCCCCCTCTTCGGTGCGCATCGCCCAGCGCCTTCGCGGCATCCACCGCCGGCACATCCAGCGGCGGCAATTCAAACGCCCGCTTCCCCGGCGACGACTTCTCAAAAATCAACCCTTCATTCTGATTCGTATGCCGTGTCGCCTTCTTGATCTTCTCGCTCATCCTCATCCCTGTAGGGGCGGCTTTACGCCGCCTTCTTCCTCTACTCTTCTCCGTGCCCTCGGTGCCCTCTGTGGTGAAATCTTTCTTTATTCCTCTCTCATCCAGCCAAAGCCTTCCGGACCGTCCCCGCAAAGCGTTCAATATCTTTCCGTGAAGTCGTCTCCGTAACGCAAACCAGCGCATTCTTCGAAAGCTCCGGGTATGCCGACCCCAGCACAAACGGCCCCACAATTTTCTCGCGCACCAATTCCGCATTCACCAGCTTCACCGACTTCGGAAATTCCACGGAGAACTCATTGAAAAACGCCCCCGAGAAAGTCCGCTTCACTCCCGGAATCTTTTCCAATTCACTTACCGCAAACTGTGCCTTCGCCAGATTCTGCTCCGCCTGCTCGCGCAGGCCCTCTTTGCCGAGCAGCGTCAAATGCACCGTCGCGGCCAGCGCGCAAAGCGCCTGATTCGTGCAAATATTCGAGGTGGCCTTCTCCCGCCGGATGTGTTGCTCGCGAGTCGCTAGCGTCAGCACAAAGCCGCGCTGCCCGTCGCTGTCCGTTGTCTGCCCCGCCAACCGACCGGGCATCTGCCGCACATATTTTTCACGTGAAGCCACCACTCCTGCGTAGGGCCCGCCATAGCTCGGCGCCAGTCCGAAACTTTGCGCTTCCATCGCCACAATGTCTGCCTCTGCGGGCGGTTTCACCACGCCCAGCGACACGCCTTCCGCAATTGCCACCACCAGCATCGCTCCAGCCGATTGCGCGATCTTCGCCAGCGACGCGGGCGATTCAATCACGCCGAAAAAGTTCGGCGACTGCACCACTACCGCGCAAACGTCGTCGCGAATCGCGCTCTGCAGCGCCTTCTCATCCAGCGCACCCGTTGCCGTGTAGGAAATCTCCTCCACATGCAATCCGGAATTTTTCGCATACGTCCGCAACACTTCGCGGTACTCCGGATGCACCGAGCGCCCCACCAGAACGCGAGTGCGTCCGGTCACGCGCTCCGCCATCAGCACCGCTTCGGTCGTAGCAGTCGATCCGTCATACATCCCGGCGTTGGCCACTTCCTGGCCTGTCAATTGGCACATCAGCGTCTGGAATTCGAAAATCGCCTGAAGCGTCCCCTGCGTAATCTCCGCCTGGTACGGTGTGTAGGAGGTCAAAAATTCGCCGCGCTGGATAATCGTATCCGTCACCACGGATCGCAGATGGTTGTAGACGCCCGCCCCCAGAAAACTGGTGTAGCCGGCGGAATTCTCTGCGGCGCGTGCCTGAAAATATTCGATCACTTCCTGTTCGGAGTAAGGTCCCGGCAGATTCAGAGGTTTCTTCAACCGGTATGCTTCAGGGATGGAGGAAAACAGCTCTTCTATAGACTTGACGCCAATCTTTGCCAACATCTCCTGCCGCTCGGCAGGACTCTTGGGGAGGTAACGCATCAGGCGGAAGCTTCTTTCTTCTTCTCCGCAATATACGCTTCATACGCCGCCGCATCCATCAAGCCGCTCAACTCCGCCGTGTTCGCAAGCTTCATCTTGATCAGCCAGCCGGCCCCGTGCGGATCCGTATTGATCGCTTCCGGCTTTTGCACCAATGCGCCGTTCGCTTCCGTCACCTCGCCAGTCGCCGGCGCATAAATCTCGCTCACCGCTTTCACCGATTCCACCGAGCCGAATGTCTTCCCCGCCGTCACCGCTTTGCCCGTCGCCGGCAGCTCCACAAACACCACATCACCAAGTTCGCTCTGCGCGTAGTCGGTGATCCCCACCGTCGCTATGTCGCCCTTCACCTCAATCCACTCGTGGTCCTTCGAATACTTGAACTGTGTTGGATATCCCATCGTCCGCTCCTTGAATCCCTGACTCTCCGAAGCCGCCCAACATATGAACTTGAGGGTGCCCCATCCTTTGCGGTTTCGGCAAAGGGTGGGCTCTTAGGATCGAACGGCAACAACCTCTGCCTCTATCCCTCTTTAACTCTTTACCCCACTCGCCTTTCGCACTCGCTTATAAAAAGGTGTAGCCACTACCACCGCCTTACACCGTTGCGTCCGAATCTCCACGTACACCGCCGTCCCCAACTCGGTCATTGAGGGCGGCACATAAGCCAGCGCAATATTCTTGCCAAGCGTCGGCGAAGGTGACCCGCTCGTCACCACCCCAATCTCTTTTCCATTCTCATCCACGCATCGGTAACCGTCCCGAGCAATCCCACGTTCCACCATCTCCAGCCCTACCAGGGTGCGCTGCAATCCCGCCGCCTTCAACTTGCTCAGCGCCTCGCTCCCGATAAACGAACCTTTTTCCAGATGGCAATAGCGGTCCAGCCCTGCTTCCCATACATTGATCTTGTCGCTGATCTCATGCTCGTAAAGCGCCATCTTAGCTTCCAGCCGCAGCGTGTTTCGCGCGCCCAGTCCGCACGCCAGAATTCCAAACTCTTTCCCGGCATCCATCACCGCGTTCCAAACGCGTTCGCTCGTCGCCACATCCGACGGTACGTAAATCTCGAACCCGTCCTCGCCCGTATACCCCGTCCGCGCAATCAGCGTGTTTGGAAGGCCACACACGGTTCCATGCGTGAACCAATAATTCTTAATCGGCTCCAGCTTCGCGTCCGTTAATTTCTGAAGAACTTCCGCCGCCCGCGGCCCCTGAATCGCCAGTTGCGTGTACGCGTCGCTCAAATCCTCAACAACGCAATCCGTCCCCTTGGTATTTTCGCACACCCAGGAGATATCCTTTTCCCGCGTGCCGGCATTGATCACCAGGAGGTAGTCGTCTTCACCAAGCCGGTGCACGATCACGTCGTCCACAAACGTTCCACTCGGGTACAGCATCGTGGAATATTGGGCCTGCCCGATCGCTAGTTTCGACGCGTCATTCATCGTCAGGTGCTGCACCGCCGCCAGCGCCCCTCCCGGCTTTTTCGCGCCATGAATGCGGATGTCGCCCATGTGGCTCACGTCAAACATGCCCACGCCGTTGCGCACCGCGCGGTGCTCGCACATCAGGTTGCCGCTGCAGGGATATTCCACCGGCATGTCCCAGCCGCCAAAATTAACCATTTTGGCGCCTAGGCGCTTATGCAGCGCGTTCAGCGGCGTTTTGCGAAGACTTGAATTGGCAGGAGAGTTTCCGGAGTCCATTCCGTTTGCTCAAGCGGAAACCGATGTTACCACGCACCTCATACCCCGTCAAAACACCGCGCCAACCACGGTAGGGACCGCCTTCTGAGGCGGGCCGCTCTTTCTTCTTTCGCCACGCCATCTGCCGCGCCCCTTGCCGCAAAGGGAATCCCTCAGGTACAGTTTTTTCCGGAGGCACCGATGGCCGCCCGTCAACAGGTCCACTGCTCGCAATGCGACAAATCCGAGGAATACTGCGCTTGCGATAAATACTGCACCATCTGCAAAGGCCAACAAAACGTGCGTCTGGCCGTGGATGGGTTATATTATTGTCCAGACTGCCGGGAGGCTTGTGACGTTTCCTGGGCAGGCAGCCACTAACTGTGCCGAAGAACCCTCTCAACCTTCGTCTCTCGCTCGACCACGACGAACGACTCGCCGCTGCAGCAGGTGGCGCCATGCGCATCTTCGCCGACGCGGCCGGGCTCCCAAATGAAAATATCGAGCAGCTCAAAACCGCCGTCGTTTCCGCCTGCAAACTCTGTTTTGATTTTCACCAGGATTCCACCACGCCCTGCCAGGTAAGTTTTCGGCGGCTCGACGATCGCATCGAAGTGGAAGTCAGTGTCCCCGGCGTCGCCGCCCCCGAAGAAAAGCCGCAAGTCTCCTGGGCCGGCGTGGACGACATTCAGTGCGAAAACCGCGAAAACTCCGGCGTTCTCCGCCTCACCAAATACCTCTCCGCTGTAGCGTAATTCTTGGTAGAGCCTGCTTCCAATTCACCCTGAGTTTCGAAGCGCAGGCCAGCGCCTATTCTTTCCGTCCCCCGCTAATAAAAAAAGAACCGCCCCTAAAGGCGGTTCCCGAAGTCCCGCACAGGCTAAAGCCCGTGCTACTTGTAGCACAGGCTTTAGCCTGTGAACTCTTCAATCCCCAACTCTTACATCTTCAACGCAAACGTATTCTTTTTAATCAAATCGGTCATCTGATCATCGCTCACCGCCACGCGAATCACCACGCGATCTCCCGACGGCGTCACGCTCGCCTGGTCCAGCAATTGCCCGAGATCTGGATTGTCCTTCGCCGTCTGATATTTCTTGTACATCAATCCAGCCGCGATCAATTGACTCAACGAATTCGCATCTTCCGTGGACCCGCAAACGCCTTGAAACTTGCCCGCCATGCCACTGTCCGCGGTCGCCGTGATGATCATCGCCTGCATACGCCCCACCAGCTTCGCGGCATCCGGAAATTGCTGCACTTCCGGCGCAAGTTGCCCCATCGCCAGCTTGGTGTAGCCCTGGCCCAGCACCGCCCAGACCACGCCGGTGCCATTCGCTTCGTTAATCAGGTTGAAGAGCTTGTCGTTGCGCAGCAGGCTGTCTTGTTCGCCATAACGCACCGCGATCATCTGTTCCAGTAACTGCCGGTGGCCAAAGGCGGCTTTGTTCGAGTCCACAAAAAAGAAAAACAGATCGTCCGCTCCAACGCCGGACCCGAACGCAAACAAGTTGTAGCCGTGCGACTTCACCGTCGGCAACTTCTGGGTCTTGAAATACGCTTCCGTCGAATCCGGACTGAAATTGCCCAGCGCCACGCCGACAATCTCTTCGCCTTGCGGCACGGATGTTGATGCGCTCGCTGCCACGGATGGATCTTTGCTCAACGCCGCCTGCGATACCAATCCCCAAGTCAACTCATTCACCTGCGAGTTGGTGTCAATTCCCGCCGAGGCCAGAAACTTTTCAAATTGCCGGAACCGCTCCGGCAGCATCTGCTGCTCCAGAGCCGGATACCACTTCATGGTCCGCGCCTTTTTCAGGTCCGCGTACGCAAATTCGCCCACTTCTTTGGGGAAAAGCGCGATCGTATCCGCGCCCAGGCTCTGTGCCTTCACAGGCTTTGCCGTGGCCGCCACCAAGGTCAGCAGCGCACACGCTGCCGTAAATTTAATCGACCAGACCATCCACTTCTTCATGCAATGCTCCTTTCGGGGGCTGGGGGTGGAAACTTTAGTTTACGCTACTCCTCGGCGCTTAGCCGAGCCGTTTGCGCAGTTCGTCAACCTTGCCGCGCATTTGCGCCACATAAGCCGCGTCTTTCAAGCCATCCAGGTTGATCTCCACGTTTGCCAATGCGCCCTTGGCTCCCGCCACTCCCATTAGACGCGCCACCAGAAGGTCTGACTTCATGGATGACGCCGAGATTGCTTCCAGTTGCACCAGGCGCTCCACGAGGTTCGCCGCCTTTTCCGCCACTTCCAGAGGCACTTCGGATGCGCCCTTGGTCGCGGCCTGAATCGCATGCTCGCGCGCCTGCAATTCTTCGGGATTCCCCTGCGGCAATTTAAAGGCCGCCATCACCGCATCGTACGAATTCGAATCGCGGTCGATCGCCGCCGTCAGTTCGTCGGCAATTTTTCGCAGCGCATCCACATTCTCCGAAAGCTTGTCCACAAATGGCGCCTGCAACTTTTTCTTGCGGGAAAGTCCGGCCACCATTTGCCCCAGCGCCGCGGCCAATGCGGCCACGAATGCGGCCACGCTTCCCCCGCCCGGCGTAGCGGTTGGCTCGGCCACCGCTTCCACAAACGGACGCGCGAGTTGCGCCAGCTTGCCGTCTTTCGCTTCTAAAGGCGTGCCGCTCAAAGCCGCGGCCAGCTTGTTTTCAAACACTTGCGCGGGCGAAAAGTTCTCCAGCTGCAGGAAGTAATCGGCGGCCATCTCAATCGCCTTCTTCGGCACCAGTCCGACGATCTCGCTTCCAACCGGCATCACGCCATAGCGCTCTGCTTCGCGTTTCACAGCTTCGTACACGCGATGCATCGGCGTCTGCTCATAATCCGTCAGATTAATGGACACCTGCGCCAGGTTGCGCGCCTTCAACTCCACCCCCATGGACTTCACATACCGAAATCCGCCGTTCGAAAAGCGGATGGCGCGCGCGATCTTGTTCGCCACGCCAATGTCGGAGGTATTCAGGTTGACGTTGTACGCCACCAGAAACTTTCTCGCGCCAACCACGGTCACGCCCGCAGTCGGATGCAACTTCGGCTCGCCGATGTCCGGCTGGCGGTCGTGATTCTTCTTCAACTCCTCGCGCAATCCCTCAAACTGTCCCCTGCGCACATTTTCCAGATTCACGCGGTCTGGCCGCGTCGCGGCCGCCTCGTAAAAGAAAATGGGAATGCGGTAGCGTTTCCAGATCTCATTGCCCACGCGCTTTGCCAGCGCCACGCAATCTTCCAGCGACACGCCTTCCACCGGGATGAACGGCACCACGTCGGTTGCGCCCACCCGCGGGTGCGCGCCCTTGTGCTCCGTCATATCGATCAAATCCAGCGCCTTGCCTGCGCCCAGAATCGCCGCTTCGCCCACAGCGTCTGGTTCGCCCGCCAGCGTAATCACGCACCGGTTGTGGTCCGCGTCCATCTCGCGGTCCAGCACGTAAACGCCCGGCACGCCGCTCATCACCTGCACCAGCGCCTCAACCTTCGCCGGGTCTTGCCCCTCCGAAAAATTCGGCACACACTCAATCAGTCGTTTCATCGCTCTCCGTTCGACGCTCTTCTCGGTGGCCTCTGTGCTTTCCGTGGTAAATTCTTCTTCTGCTCAGTCTTTCATCCAAACAATTTCACCGCGCTTCATCGTCATCCAACAAACATCCATCCCAAAATAATAAGGAATTTCCCGGTAATCCTCCACTTCCCAAACCGCCAGGTCCGCCTGCTTCCCGGTTTCCAATGATCCGACGGTCTTCTCGCGTCCCAGCCCATACGCCGCGTTAATGGTCGCCGCCGCAATCGCCTCCGCGGGCGTCATCCGCAATTGCGAGCACGCCAGCGATAGAATCATCGGCATGCTCACCGTTGGGCTCGTCCCTGGATTGTAATCCGTCGCCAGCGCCACTATCGCCCCGGCCTCGATCAATTTCCGCGCCGGAGCGTACTTCTGCAATCCCAAGTGAAAATCGCAGCCCGGCAGCAGCGTTGCCACCGTTTCTGAGTTCGCCAATGCGCGCATGTCCGCATTATTCACTTGCTCCAGGTGATCGCAGCTCGCAGCCTGTAATTCCACCGCAAGTTGTGTCGCTCCGGTTCTAGACAATTGCTCCGCATGAAGTCGTGGGCGCAGCCCATGCTCCTTCGCCTTCGTCAGCAGCTGTTTCGATTGCCCCACCGTGAATGCTCCGCGCTCGCAGAATACATCGCAAAATTCCGCCAGGTCGCCCAGCACCACTTCCGGCAATAATTTTTCCATCAGCAGCGCCAGATACTTCTCGGCCCAATCTGTCTTCCCGCGATACTCCTGCGGCACAACGTGGGCCCCAAGGAATGTCGAAACAATCTCCAAGGGCTGCTCGCGATTCAATTCCTGATGCAGTTTCAAAATCTTCAACTCGCTGGCCACGTCCAGCCCGTACCCGCTTTTTGCTTCCACTGTGGTCGTTCCGTACGACGCGAACTCGCTCAGTGCCGCGAGCGCCCGGCGCTTCAGCGCCTCACTCGTAGCCGCACGCAATTTCTTCACCGAATTCAGGATGCCGCCGCCCTTGCGCGCAATCTCCTCGTAACTCGCTCCCTGAATCTTCAGTTCATACTCTTCCGCGCGCGAAGCGGCATGAATCAGGTGGGTATGCGAATCCACAAATCCCGGGAGCACCACGCGCCCGCCAACGTCCAGCCTTTCCGTATGCTTGGCCTCGGCTCGGCGTTCTACTTGCGTACGCGCTCCAGCCGCGACAATCTTCCCGTCGCGCACCAGCACGGCGCCGTCTCGAATCAATCCAATTTTGGAAAGGGAATTGCCGCGCCGCGGGCCGCTGCCCCGCAGGGTCACCAACTGCGATGCGCCTGTAATGAGAAGGCTGGCGTTCAAAGCGTAAGCATTATGACCAAGCTGCGGACCGATTGCACCTAAGCCCCAACCGCCATCCCTTGGTAAGCGGGAACAAAAACTTCCTTCACAAACGTTTCGATGGTCGTCGGCGTTGTGTTCGCCGCGCTTCGTGGCTCCTGGCCAACAGCCATTCCTTCGTTGAACCCGCGAAACATCTCGCTGAACGAAGCCGCCGTTTTCTGCCCCACGCCCATCTGCAGCAAAGTCTGCTCCACTTGCTCGTAGGAAAATTGGACGTAGCGCACTTCTGGATTGTTCAACCCTTTGCCAATGGCCGTTGCCACTTCGCTCATGCTCAGGTCGCGCTCGCCCAGCAATTCTTGCGTCTGCTTGCCGTTGAAATCGAGATTCAGTAACCGGTCCGCGGCATATACACCGATATCTCGAGTCGCAATCATCGGGATCTTCATATTTGGATTGAGCGCGCCGCCATAGATCCCCATCATCTGGATCATGCCCACGCCGCCAAGATGATTCTCCATGAAATACGCGGGCCGCAGGTGCAGCACATGCACTCTCTCCAAGCCGTTTAAGCGCTGTTCGTGCCGGTGCAGGCCTGCGATGGGTCCCGTGCCTGCCGGGGCCTGTGCGCCTATGCTGCTCAGGTTGACGGCATACGCCAGTCCCGCATGTTTCACCGCCAGACAGATAGAGTTGGACGCCGCTTCCTGTTCCACGCTGTAGTCCGGAGATGTCAGGTTCGGCGGCACCATCAGAAATGCCGCTCGCGAGCCCACAAGCGCTCGCGTCAAAGCGTTCGCGTCCGTCACATCCGCGACGAAGGCCTCTGCGCCCTTCTGGACAAACACCTGCAGCTTTGCCGCGCTGCGCCCAACGGCTCGTACCTTTTCGCCTTTTTCCAGCAATTTTTTGGTGATGATCGAACCGATATTACCAGTAGCGCCCAAAATCGTGTACATCGATAGCTGCTCCTCGACCGTCGGTCCCTGCACCGGGACTCGCGGGTTCCTCGTGTGCCGCTATCCTACAGCATCGGCAGCTTTACGCCAGTCTTTCGCGCAAAGGCAATTGCTTCCGGGTAACCCGCGTCCACGTGGCGCGCCACGCCCATGCCAGGGTCGTTGGTCAACACTCGTTCGATGCGTTTGGCCATCTCATTGGTACCGTCCGCGCACGTCACTTGCCCGGCGTGCTGCGAATAACCAATCCCCACCCCGCCACCATTGTGAATGGAGACCCAGGACGCTCCGCTTGCCGTGTTAATCAGCGCGTTCAGCAGCGCCCAATCGGCCACCGCATCCGATCCGTCTTTCATTGCTTCCGTTTCGCGGTAAGGCGAAGCCACCGATCCGCAATCGAGATGATCGCGTCCGATTACGATCGGCGCCTTCAATTCGCCCTTGGCCACCAGATCGTTCAGTGCCAGGCCGAACTTGTCCCGTTCGCCGTAGCCCAGCCAGCAAATCCGCGAAGGCAGTCCCTGGAACTTCACTTTTTTTTGCGCCATGGTGATCCAGCGCTTCAGATGCTCGTTCTCCGGAAACATTTCCAGGACCAGCCGATCTGTGCGCGCAATGTCGGAAGCCTCGCCGGAAAGTGCCGCCCAGCGGAATGGTCCTTTTCCTTCACAGAACAGTGGCCGGATATACGCGGGCACAAACCCCGGAAAGTCGTACGCGTTCTTCACTCCCGCCTCATAAGCAAATGTTCGGATATTGTTCCCGTAATCAAACGTCACGGAGCCGAGTTTCTGCAGGTCCAGCATTCCTCGCACATGCTCGCCCATTGCGGCGATCGAACGCTTCCGGTATTCCGCTGGATTGGTTTTCCGCAGTGCCGTCGCTTCGTCGAGCGTCATTTTGTTAGGGACATAGCCGCCGATTGGATCGTGCGCGCTTGTCTGGTCCGTCAATATATCTGGTACCACGCCGCGCTTGGCCAATTCCGGGATCAGGTCTGCGCAGTTGCCCACCAATCCCACGGATGTGGCCTCGCCCTTGCGCACCGCGTTCTTCAAAATCCGCAGCGCTTCATCCATCGAATTGACCATCACATCGCAATAACCAGTCTTTACCCGCCGCTTGATTCGCTCCGGATCCACGTCAATTCCCAGGAACGCCGCGCCATTCATCGTCGCCGCCAGCGGTTGCGCTCCGCCCATTCCGCCCATGCCTCCGGTCACCACCAGCTTCCCGCTGAGCGTTCCTCCGAAATGCAGTTGTGCCGCGGACGCAAAGGTCTCGTAGGTTCCCTGCAAAATTCCTTGCGTCCCAATGTAAATCCAGCTTCCCGCGGTCATCTGGCCGTACATCATCAGTCCGGCGCGATCCATCTCGTTGAATTTTTCCCAATTGTTCCAGTGGCCCACCAGATTGGAATTGCACAGCAGCACTCGCGGCGCGTATTCGTGGGTCCGAAAAACAGCAACCGGCTTACCTGATTGCACCAGCAGCGTTTCGTCATTTTCCAGCGCTCGCAGCGACTTCACGATGGCGTGGAAGCATTCCCAATTTCGTGCGGCTTTTCCCGTTCCGCCGTACACCACCAGGTCTTCCGGCTTTTCGGCCACCTCGGGATCCAGATTGTTCAGGAGCATCCGCAGCGCTGCTTCCTGCTGCCACCCTTTGCAGGAAATTTCCGTGCCGCGCGGCGCTCGGAATGGACCGCGGCTCGTCGCTGGATCATTCATCACCGGTGTCAGTGCGCTCATCTCCCTGGCTCCTTCACAAGCATTTTATCCCACTGCATTGCGGCTTTGCACCGCGTGCCGGGTCGTTACGCCAACTGCTCGGATTTCTGCGCTGCCACGCCCCTCGTCACCACGATCGCCGTTGCTATGGCCGCCAGCAACAACACAGACGCCAGATAGTATGGCGCACCCGGTAAATGCAACCGTGCTGTTGGCGAAATCGCCGCCGAAAAAACCTGCGTGAACAGCAGCGGTCCCACCATACCTGTCAGCGCGCGCAACGAATTCACCGCTCCCTGCAATTTCCCCTGCGAACTCGCGTCCACTCTCCGCGACATCAAGGATTGCATCGCTGGCCCCGCCACTCCCCATAGCGCGATGAATGGAATCGACGCCAGCACCGCCCATCCCCGCCAGGCCAGAGCGAAACCGGCAAATCCCAGCGCGCCATAAAACAGTCCGGATACCAGGCTTCGGCGCTCACCGAACTTCTTCACATAGGGCCCCACCAGCCCTCCAGAAACTATCATCGCGCACACGCCCACCACCGCCAGCGAAATCCCAACGCTTCTCGTGTTCCATGCGTAGCGATATTCCGTGTACAGGACGAACACGTTTTGCAGCGCCTGGTGTGCCAGGTAATACAGCAGCACCACGAGCGACAACCCAGCCAGCTCCGGATGCGAACGCAGCAGCGCCAACGACCCCAGAGGATTGGCCATGTGCCAGGCCGATTTTGCACGTTTTTCCTTTGGCAATGACTCCGGCAGCACCAATAATCCGTAGAGGAAATTTGCCAAGCTCAGCACCGCCGCCGCCCAGAACGGTGCTCGCAGGTTGTATTGACCCAAAAGGCCGCCCACGGCCGGGCCAACCACAAATCCCAAGCCGAATGCCGCGCCCAGCAATCCGAATTTCTTCGCGCGCTCTTCGGGAGCCGTAACGTCGGTTATATAGGCAAATGCAGTTGAAACATTGGACGCCGTGATCCCGCTGATCAATCTCCCGACGAAAAGCCACTTCAACGAGGGCGCAAGCGCCATGAAAATATAATCCAGCCCCAGGCCCAGGCACGAAATCAGAATTACCGGGCGCCGCCCGAACCGGTCGCTCCACGCCCCCAACACGGGCAGAAACAAGAATTGCATCAGGTTCCACGCGAATCCAAAATATCCCGTTATCGCCGCGGCCTTTGCCATGTTGCCGCCTTCAAACTGGATAATCAGGTTTGGCAAAACAGGCGCAATAATTCCAAACGCCAGAAAATCCAGCGTCACGGTAATCACGATGAAGATAAAAGTGGCTTTTGTGGCGCTCGCGGAGGGCCCGGAATTCAAGCTGGCTCCTCCATTGCCACTGGCTAAACCCATCTCTTCCATAGAGGTTTGATTCTAGCCTACTCGCAGGCCCTCTCCTCGAATTCTGCTAAACTCTGCAAAGGGACGCACCATGGCCAAGGACTACATCGAAAAGCGTGGCGTCGGTTACTATCTCGTCGGTAGCCGGGTCTCTCTAGATTCCATCGTTTATGGTTTCCTCGACGGCTTTTCCGCCGAAGGCATCCTCGAATCGTATCCAACACTTACGTTGGAACAAATCCATGGCTCGCTCGCATTCTATTTAGCCAACCGAAAAGAAATCGACGCTTACTTCGTCGAAGGCGAACGCGAAGCGGAAAAGATGCGCGAGATTTCTCGGGCTGAAAATCCGCTTCTCTACCGCAGGCTGGAACAAGCCAAACGAGAACTCAACGCTCAAAAACAAAAATGAAACTCAGGTTTCTCGGTCACGTGAACCTTTCGGCGGCCATTGTCGAGGGATTGCTACGCCTTGAAGCTTCGGTTGATTTCCAAACCCACAGATCCGCCGGCCTTGACCGCCGACCAGATCCTGACGTTCTTCGTATTGCCGCGGATTCCGGCAGGATTCTCGTGACCCACGATCGGAATACCATGCCTGGTCATTTGAGAAATTTCATTCGTCAAAAGTCCTCCCCGGGCATTATTGTGGTTCCCCAAAGAATGCCAGTAAGGCTCGTAGCGGAGGATTTACTGTTGATGTGGGCGGCTTCCGAGCCTGAGGGGTGGCGGAATTTAATCGTTTATCTACCGATTTAGCGGAAGAAGTAAAGCAACACGATTCTCGGCCAGGAGTTGCGGTCAGACTTCCAGTATCACCGGCAAAATCAGCGGCCGCTTCGATGTCTGCTTGTTGATGTACCTCTTCAAATCCACGCGAATCTTCTCTTTAATCACCGACCAGTCCGCCCGCTCTTCCAGGTTGGACATTTCCACCGTCCTGGCCACCACTTCGCGCGCTCCGGCCAGCATGTCGTTCCCGTTTTCGCTCATCAATCCGCGGGTCACAATTTCCGGCGCCGTTTCCACGCGCCCGGTGTGCTTGTCGATGGCGACAATTGGTATCACCACGCCTTCTTCCGACAAATGTTTCCTGTCGCGCACCACGATCTCTTCAATCTCTTCCAGCGAACCGGAATCCACCAGCACGCGCCCGGTCGCCACCGGATCCCGCCGTACCACTCCATCTTCGGTGAACTCCACGCATTTCCCGTCTTCCAGCAGCAAAATCTCCCCGCTCACCGCGCCCAGTTGATGTGCCAGGGCCGCGTGGCGGAACAAATGCCGGTACTCCCCATGGACAGGAATAAAATATTTTGGCTTCACCAGTTGCAGCAGCAGTTTCTGCTCTTCCTGGCTCGCATGACCCGAAACGTGAATGGGACCCGCCGAATTGTCGTAATAGACCAGCGCCCGCCTCCGGAACATGTGATCCAACATCCGGAAAATCGCTTTTTCATTTCCAGGAATGATCCGGGCCGACAAAATCACCGTGTCGTTCTCATCGATCGTCACGAAGCGGTGATTGTCCACCGCAATCCGCGACATCGAAGACATCGGCTCCGCCTGCGACCCGCTCGCGATCACAATCAGTTTCCGCGCCTCATAACTCCGGATGTCCTGCGACCTCACCACCATCCCGTCCGGAATCCGCAAATAGCCCAGGTTGTGCGCAATTTCGACGTTGTCCACCATGCTGCGCCCGACAAACGCCACCTTGCGTCCCACTCGCTCGGCAATATCAATCACCTGTTGGATGCGGTGGATCGAAGACGCAAAACAGGAAAGCACCACGCGCCGCGGCGCCGAGCGTGTCAGTTCTTCAATTCTCGGTGCTACCACGCGCTCCGACGGCGTAAATCCTGGCCGTTCCACGTTGGTGGAATCGCTGAAGAGCGCCAGTACGCCCTCATTGCCATAGCGCGCAAAGGTGTGCAAATCGAACTGGTGGTGATCTACCGGGGTCTGATCAATCTTGAAATCGCCGGTGTGAATCACCACGCCAACGGGAGTCCGGATCGCCAATGCCGCGCAATCAATGGTGCTGTGCGTCACCGCGATGAATTCCACTTCAAACGGCCCCAGCTCCACAAGCCTGCCGGGCACGGTCTCAAACAGCTTTGCCGAATCCAGCAGCCCAGCTTCTTCCAGCCGCTTCTTCACCAGCGCCAGCGTGAATCGCGTGCCATAAATCGGCACATTCAAATCGCGCAAAATGTAGGGGAGCGCTCCGATATGATCTTCGTGCCCGTGCGTCAGCACGATGGCCCGAACGTGTTGCTTATTCTGTTTCAAATAGGTGATGTCTGGAATTACCAGGTCCACGCCTAGCAACTCGGACTCCGGGAACATCATTCCCGCATCCACCACCAGAATGTCGTCTCCGAACCGGAATGCCATCATGTTCATTCCGAATTCGCCTAGTCCCCCAAAGGGGATCACTGTTAATGCTGCCTTCGATTTGCTCAAGTTCTTCCTTTTCTTTTTCTTTGCAAATTGCGTTGCAAGCGTATCACATCGCGTCTACGCCCGTTGGTGACGACTGGTAGGGCCCGCCATCCCAGGCGGGCCGCTCCAGCAGCGCTCAACGTTCAGTCCGTTCGAATTCCGCCCGCCAACTCTCTCCTCAAATCACCCACCCGCCGTTGCAGGAACTTTCCCCATAGGGTAAATTCACCTTTCCCATGAGCTACGGCACCCTCCCCTCGCGCTTCCTCACTGCCGTCGAAGAGCACCCGTCTTCACGCGCGCAAATGTTCCGCGGTCCAGCGCGTTGGGAAGCCATCTCCTCCCAGGAAATGCTTCGTCGCGTTGCGGGTCTCGCTAACGCCTTCGTGGAACTTGGTGTAAAGTCCGGCGATCGCGTCGGCCTATTCGCCCCCAACTGTCCGGAGTGGCACACCGCCGACTTCGCCATTACCGGTTCGGGCGGCGTCACCGTTCCCGTCTACTTCAACGAATCGCCCGATCGTATGGCGTACATCCTCAATCACTGTGGGGCTCAGATCCTTTTCATTGCCGGAGCCGCGCAATTGGAGAAGTTTCTCGCCATTCGGGATTCGCTCAAAGACGTCCAGCACGTTATCGTCGCCGGTTCGAAGGAAACTCTTTCCGTCGATTTTCTGCGATTCGAAACACTCATCGCCACCACCGGCCCTTCGGAAATCGCCGCATACCGCTTGCGCGCCGCCAAAGTCCTGCCCAGTCAACTTGCCTCGCTCATCTATACATCCGGCACCACCGGTGAGCCCAAGGGAGTGATGCTGACGCACACGAATTTCTGCTCCAACGTCACCGACTCCTGCTCCGAACTGATTCTACGTCCGGAAACGGATGTGGCCGTCTCCTTTCTCCCACTCGCCCACGTTTACGGCCGCATGCTCGATTATCTTTACATCTTCAACGGCTGCCCGATTGCCTACGTCGAGATCGTCGAAAATGTCGCGCAGGCGCTTTTGGAGGTCCGCCCCACAGTCCTCGCTGCCGTTCCACGCTTCTTCGAAAAGATTTACGCGCGTTTGATGGAGCAGGGAAGTAAAGCTTCCGGAGCGAAACGCAAAATTTTTGATTATGCCATGCAAACGGCGCGCGAATCCGCCGCTTGGCGCTGCGGCGACAAATCCGCGGGACTCGTCACTCGCATGAAGTGGGCTCTCGCCGATAAACTTGTCTATTCAAAAATCCGCGCAGGCACTGGCGGCAAACTCCGCGTCATTCTCTCCGGCGGCGCTCCGCTGTCCAAAGAGCTGGCAGAATTTTTCTACGCCATCGGTATTCCTATTTATCAGGGGTATGGCTTGACGGAAACCTCGCCCGTCCTCACCAGTAACTACCCAAAAAATCGCTTCGGGAGTTCCGGGCGCCCCATTCACAACGTGCTGCTTCGCATCGCTGGCGACGGCGAAATTCTCGCGAAAGGCCCATGTGTCATGCAGGGCTATTTCAAATCCCCCGAAGCCACCCGTGAAGTCCTCTCAGAAGACGGCTGGTTCAAGACGGGCGACATCGGCTATCTCGATAAAGACAACTATCTCTTCATCACCGATCGCAAAAAGGATTTGCTCAAAACCGCCGCGGGAAAATTCGTTGCCCCGCAGCCCATCGAAAACACCCTCAAGACCAGCCCCTACATTCTGAACGTCATGGTTGTTGGAGATCAGCGCAAATTTGTTGTCGCCTTGATTGTTCCCAACCACCCAACGGTCTCCGCCAGACTAGCCGAAGAAGGCGTGCACCTTTCTTCCGGTGCTGAACTCTCTGCTCATCCTCGCACTTACGCCCTGATCGAAAAGGAAGTAGCTCGCCTCACAGCCCATCTCGCGCAATACGAAACCATTAAACGCTTCGCTCTTCTCGCCGACGACTTCACTTTCGATGGTGGCAGCCTCACCTTCACCATGAAACTCAAGCGCCGTGTCGTCGAGCAGCAATATCGCGACCTCATCGACAAGCTTTATGCCGACGTAGCCGAACCCCGCCCCGTAATCCAACACTAGTCGTCGCAACAAATACCCGTAAGTGCGGTCTTACGCCGCCTTCTTGGACCTACCCCACAATCTCGAGCCTTGAGGGAACCGCGCTCGCTCGGCCGCCAACTCCAGCTTCCTGTTACCTGCTAGCTGCTCGCTATTCGCTATTCTCTATTCGCTCCCTCCCCCATTTGTCCCAAACCCTCCCCACGTTCTACAATCCTCCTCGGAGACCACCCCATGTCCGATCAACTCGTCATCGCCGGCCGTGCCTTTAACTCCCGCCTCATCGTCGGTACCGGCAAATACCGTAGCTTCCCAGAAATGGCTCGCGCACACGCAGCCTCCGGCGCGGACATGGTCACCGTCGCCGTCCGCCGGGTCAATCTCACCGATAAATCCAAGGAATCCCTGCTCGATTACATCGACCGCGAAAAAATCTTCATCCTGCCCAATACCGCCGCATGCTATTCCGCCGACGAGGCCATCCGCACCGCGCGTCTCGCCCGCGAAGTGGGCCTCTCCAACTGGATCAAACTCGAAGTGATTGGCGACGAAAAAACGCTCTTCCCCGACACCGAACACCTGATTCAGGCCACCAAAGTTCTGGTGAAGGAAGGCTTTGTCGTTCTTCCGTACACCAACGACGATCTCATCGCCGCCCGCAAGCTCATCGACGCTGGCGCCTCCGCGGTGATGCCCCTCGCCGCGCCCATCGGTTCCGGCCTCGGTATCCAGAATCCCGCAAATCTCCGCATCCTCCGCGAACGCATCACCGAAGTCCCCATGATCGTCGACGCCGGCGTAGGCACCGCCTCAGACGCCGCCATCGCCATGGAACTTGGCGCCGACGGACTCCTGATGAATACCGCTATCGCCGAAGCCGCCGATGCCCCGCTCATGGCCGAAGCCATGCGCGATGCCGTAATCGCCGGACGCAAAGCCTTCCTTGCCGGCCGCATGCCCAAGCGCCTCTACGCCTCCGCCTCCAGCCCACTGGCCGGCGTCGTCCGCTAAAGACGTAGGGTCGTTCCCCTAATTTTCTTTGGAGTTGTAGCGCCCGCCTTCCGAGGCGGGCCGTCTGGCAGTGTGTACTGGCCGACCTTCAGGTCGGTCACTCCGATCGCACTTCAATTCCACCCGCACAGCTTTAGGAGAGTACAAAAATAAACGCACAACCTCTTCTACCTTGAAGCCTTCTGCCTCCTGACAATCGGCCTAGCCGGTTTTTCCAGAATCACAATGTCGTTCCCCCGCCGAAATATCTCCACTTCTTTCGTCCTAATTCGCACGCTCTTCGGAAACAGCACCACTTGGTCTTTCCCCATCGTGACTACACGCGCTTTGGCCATCGAATCGACCTCCGGGCCCTGGATTGAGTTTAGTCTTCTCAGTGCTTGCCGCACTTGTCGGATGCCATAATGCTTTCCATGAAACAAACAAATCTCCGTGCCATTATTACTGGCCAAGGCGGCCCCGAGGTCCTCAACATCGTCGAGGATGGTCTCCCCACGCCAGCCGCTGGCCAAGTTCGCGTGAAAAATCTCGCCTCCGGTGTTGCTTACGCTGACGTGCTCATGCGCCACGGCCTCTATCCGAAAACGCCCCCGTTCCCCTTTACGCCCGGCTACGACATCGTCGGTGATATTGATGCACTCGGTGACGGCGTTGAGAATTTCTCCGTCGGCCAGCGCGTCGCCGCGCTCACTATGATCGGCGGCTATGCCCGCTACACAATCGTGCCCGCCGCGCATCTCGTTCCTGTCCCTGCAAACATCGATCCCGCGGAAGCGGTCAGCCTCGTCCTCAATTACGTCACAGCATTCCAGATGCTGCATCGCGTCGCCAAACTTCGCCCCGGCCAGCGCGTTTTGGTTCACGGTGCTGCCGGTGGTGTCGGCACGGCCGCTCTACAGCTTGGCAAAATCGCAGGCCTTGAGATGTTCGGCACGGCCTCCAAAGCGAAGCATTCGATTGTCGCCTCGCTCGGCGCCACGCCGATCGATTATCGTGCCGGAAGTTTTGTCGAACGCATCGCGGAACTCGCGCCAGGCGGTGTGGATTGCGTCCTCGACCCCATCGGCGGGAAGAACTGGTTGGCTTCCTACCGCTGTTTGCGCTCGGGAGGCACGCTAATCTGTTACGGCGCAAGTGCTGCTGTTGCGGAAGGGAAGTTATCCGCCGGACTGGGCTTTGCCACTCTCGGCCTGCTGAAACTTCTCCCAGGCCAAAAGCGCGCCCTCTGGTACAACGTCAAAACTTTGCGCGACGAGCACCCGGATCAGTTTCGCGAAGATTTGTCCAAACTCTTCGATCTTCTTGCCACGCGCCAGATACAGCCGGTGATCGCCGCCAGACTTCCTCTCCGCGAAGCAGCCCGCGCCAATCAATTGCTCGAACAAGCCAAGGTCTCAGGAAAGATTATTCTGCTTCACCAGGAATAGGCGCTCGACCCCGCCCTGGCACACCCCTGCGTGTCGTCATCCTTGTATTAACTCTTCAGACGTGCCGGCTTACATACGACGACATTCCTTATAAGCTTTCTATAACCGTTGCCCGCCGGTGGTCCGGCGTTTTCCAATCATCTGGGGCTGAATTCAAAGAGGAGGCAAGCCGCGTTATGATCGCTCGCTCAAAGGAAAAAGCATATGCCAGATTTGTGGGAATCGTTCTTCTTGGTTGTTTCGCAACTCTATTAACAACTATTCCCGCCGTGCCGCAGTCCAAGAGTTCCCAAACGGCAGGTGTGGACAACAATAAAATGGGCCCTTACCGCGCACTGGCGCAACTTGCATTCACTGCCTCGCAAAAAGGAGACAACGCCACCGCCGCCACGCTTGCCAAGGTTCTCGAACGCACCTGGGATAAATCCGAAGACTACGGCGGGGACACGGCTCTCTCTAAAACCAATAAAGCGCTCTTTGATGAAATCGACAAGGCCATGGACTCCTTCGTCAGCCTGCTCATCGAGCACGCCAATTCCGCCCCAGAGGCCGCGCGCGTCAAGACAACCTACAACGCTTACCTGGAAAAATTGAAACAAGCTGACTGACGCAAAGCGTCAAACGCCTCGGCATTTCGGGGAGCCAATTTACGAGACTGGATCTTCTTGCCAGTCGCCGCGTGCGGCGAGAGCGCTAACGCGAACATCCAGCAATTGCCAACTCTGCACTATTTTTCCAATTTCCATTTTCTATTTTCGATTCCACGGTCACTTCATCCACGTCATAATCCAAAATCCCACCGCGGTGCTCACCAGCCACGCCCCCAGCGTAATCTTGAACGCCTGCGAAAACGCCCGCAAACTGTCCACTTTCGCCTTGCAGATCATCGCCAGTTCATACACCTGGTCAGTCACGCTGCGCAGCATCTTCTCCGTGCCCACCTTGGACATCACCTCGTAATACGCCGCGCTGTTCGCATACCGCGCCACGTGCTCGTAGTAGAGTAGCTCCCGCCCATCGGACGGTTTCGCATGATGCCGCGCCATCCGCGGCGTCAGTACATGTGAAATCAGGTAAAGCGCCCAGACAAAGCCCAGCGCAAAAACCAAGTAAGTCACGGTGTACAAGCTGCTCGCAAAGATTTCCCCCGGAGATTGCCAGCGCAGCTTTGGCAACACTTCTTTCCCCAGTGGAATCGTGCTGGCCCCAAAAAACAAAAGAAAGGTCACCAGGTAGCCGGCCTTCAGATCCGCCGCCCTGATAATGGCCTGCTGGTCGTCGAAATTCTTCCACGCAAATCCCACACGATCCCGCATCAACTCCTGCTCCGCCTCGCTCACCTTCTTCTCCCGAAAGCCGTCGCCTATTCGTCCCCTGCACCAACTCCATCCTTCTCCGCGTAGGGGGGCTTTAGGCCGCCTACTTTCTTTCGTTACCTCATTACCTCTTTATTTCCTTTCTTCGCATCTTCCGCACTACATCATCCCTCCCCCATGCCGTCCCGTCGCCTCAAACAATCCCAATACATTCGTCATGCTGAATAAATCGCGAATTTGCTTGCTCGCGTTCACCACTTCCAGCTTGCATCCGCGAGTTCGCGCCGAAACATGCAGCGTCACGACCGCCCCCAATCCCGAACTGTCCATCATCGGAACTTCTCGCAAATCCAGCACGATGCGCCCCTTCGTTCCGCACGCTTCCCGCATCTCTTCCTTCAGCAGCGGCACATTGTCGCTCGTCAACCGGCCAAAACATTCCACCACCCAGCCGTCTTCGGTCTCTTTGCGCTGCACGCGAAATCCCCGCGACGAACTCATTCCGTCCTGAACCATCATTCCGTTCCTCCGTCCATCCGCACAAATCCACCTATCGCGGTACGCGTTGTACCTCATTTCCCCTGTTTTGCCCAGCACCCCAAGTAGAACGGGCTTCAGCCTGTTCTTTCACGTACTCCAATTCCTCTGCGATCTCCGCGCCTGAGCCTTTATCTCTTCCTCTTCCGTCACACGCGCTCTCAATTCCGTCCAACTCCATAGGAACCCGCGCTAAACTCAATCCATGCAGCGAAAAATCTTCTGGCTGCTCTTCGCCTCGCTCGGCCTGGTCGCCGATTTCGCTCTCCCCCTTCTCTGGTCGTTAGTCGTAACGATCCCCATCCTCGCAATCAGTTGGTGGATCGCCTACCGCAGCCCCTGGTTTTCCGAATAGGTCGGAGAGCTTGATAGGAAGTATGTTTCCTCTTCGCTTTTCGTTACTTCGTTACCTCTTTGCTTCTTTACCTGATTCTTCAAATCGTCCGAAACAGAAAATGCCAAGTCACATCCACACCCGCATGCACCAGCGCCGACGCAAAAATCGAACCCGTCCTCTGCCACGTCCACCCGTAAAACAATCCCGCAATCGCCGCCAGAATCACATACCGCCAGTTCGGAAATCCCAGATTTGTAATGTGCGACAATCCAAATAGCATCGACGCTGTCCACCAACCTGCAAATTCGCTCTTCGAGGCCCGCGCGAGAAAATTCTGCGACAGCCCGCGAAACAGCAGTTCCTCCGGCCACGCCGTCAAAAATAATATCCCCAGTGACCCGGCCAACATCCCCTCCAAGTTGCCCTGATGTGGCTCGAACGCGATAAACTTCATCGAAATTCCCAGCGGAATCGCCACGCACCCAAATGCCACAAAACTTCCCGCGACATAGATTCCCCACAACTTTCCCCAGCCAATCGAATATCCAACTCCTTTCGCCTGCCGCACTACCAGAAATGCTGCCAGTGCCACATTTACCGCCATCAGCACCGTGAACACGTAAGCCAGCCGCCCGCCCGGATACGGCCACAACCAAAGCCGCGGTCCAAATTTCACGAACACCCACACTCCTGCAATCGTCACAAAATCCTGCCACACGCCTGCCGCCGCTCCACTGGCAGACACCGCCAGTCCCAGCGGCACAAATACAAATGCCGCCATCGCCGCGGCGCGCAGGAATCCGAAACTTCCCGTGCCCGCCAGATACATCACAAACGTTACGAACACCAGCGCGCCAAACAGGAATCCCCCGGCCGCACCGAATCTCCCCGCAAACCCTTCCGCAACCCCGCGCGCAGCGAACAGAAGCATCCCCATCAATAGAATCGCAAACGTCGCCACCGTCACCGCAAACGCCAGTCCGCCGAATCCCAGCCACGCCGCGTACACCACTCCACCCAGCGTCAACCCGGCCCAAATCCCAAGCACTGCCCAAATATTCAGTTGCCTCATTCCCGTCGTTTCTCCATCGGAGTTGGATCCTGGCTAGTCGTCAGTAATCAGAAGTTAGCAAACAGCGAATAGCGAGCAGGAACCAGCAACCCCTTCTCAATGATCTCAGATCACCCAGCAAAGCCGTCCGCCCTAAGGTCCGGAAACCAAGACTCGGACTCAAAACGTAAAACTTAAAGTCCCGCGCGCTGTCATCCTGAGGACCGCGCATTATGCGGTCCGAAGGATCTCAATTAAAAATTACACCACCCAATCTCCCGTTCCGCCGCCAATCTGTTCCCCAACCAACAACCCCTCCCGCCTCCTGTTCGCTGCTCGCCTTCGCTGTTATCCTCTTACTGATCACGGATACCGCTTAACCGCCAACATGCCCCGCCTCACCTATATCGACTGGATGCGCGGCCTCGCGTGCCTGCTGATGTTCCAGACCCACTGCTACGACTCTTGGCTCCGGCCAGACCTGCGTGATTCCGCAGTCTACAAATGGTCGCAGATCGGCGGAACGCTTCCCGCCCCTCTCTTCATTTTCCTGGCGGGCGTGTCCATGGCGCTGATTACAGAGCGGCTTCGCCAGAAGGGAATTGCTCCCAATGCCATCCTGAAACAAACCGTCCTGCGCAGCGCGGAAATCTTTGCCCTCGGGCTCCTCTTCCGCCTTCAGGAATTTATATTGGGTATTAAAACCGCGCCGTGGAGTGACCTGCTCCGCGTGGACATTCTCAACATCCTCGGCCTGTCCATGATCCTTATGGCGCTGCTCGGTTGGCTCACCTCGGCACCCGAAATCGCCGCCGCCCGCATTCGCGCCATCGTCGGGGGACTCTTCACCGCCATCGCAATCGCCATGCTCACACCGCCGCTTTGGACCACCCATCGCCCGCGCTTCCTTCCGTGGCCCTTCGAGTCCTACATCAATGGCGTCCACGTTTTTCAAGAACCCCAGCGCTGGCTCTTTCCCCTCTTCCCCTGGTCCGCGTTTGCCTTTGTCGGCCTGGCTGTCGGCTTTCTTCTTTGCACTTCCTTCGCCCGCCGCCGCGAACCGCTCTTCGTTCTCCTCCTCGGTCTGTCGGGGGTGGCTGCGTGTGCCGTCTCCCAAGTGTTCGACGCCTCCCCGCTCCGGCTCTACGCCGTCTACGACTATTGGCACTCTAATCCCAATTTTCTCCTGATGCGCTGCGGCGTCCTGCTCATCATTCTGACCCTCACTTACGCTTGGTGCCGCTGGGGCTTTGCGCAACTCGGCTTCAGCCCAATCATTCAACTGGGCACCACTTCGCTGCTGGTCTATTGGGTGCACATCGATTTCGTCTATGGAGGACTTTCCATCCTGCCCAAACGCGGCTGTTCCATTCCCAAAGCGACTTTCGGTTTATTGGTGATTTTTCTGACGATGCTCGCGCTTTCGATTCTACGTACGCGCTATAAGAAGGGAAGGGTCAGGGCTTCGCGGCAGGTGCCGCAGCCGGCTTCGGCGCCGGCAACTTGATAATCGTCTCGTCGCGGCCCGCCAGTCCATACTCTTCGCGGGCAATCTTCCGGATCGTTTCCGGATCGCTCTTCAAATCCTGCACGTCCTGTTGCAGATCCGTGTTTTCCTTGTCGAGCTTTTCCAGTTCGTGCCGCACCTTCTGAATTTCCTGCTGCTTCTGCCGCATCGCCAGAAAGCCGTGCGTCCCGAAAATGTCGTGCACCAGCAGCAACGCCACGAACATCACCATCAGCAGCGGCGCAAAGTGCAACAAAGTGTCGGTGAATTTTTTCTTCTGCTCGATCATCGCGCTTCTCAGCTTACCCCGAACTTGCATTCTGCTCCATCCCCATCCTTCACCGATACCTCTTTTCCTCTCCAAAGTGTCGAAGCCTCCACCATCTCCCTCCACCCCCATTCACCTTCTCTTCGATCCCATTCCGAAACGTAAGGGCGGCTTTATGCCGCCTTCTTGGGGTTTTCCCGTTGTCCCTCTTCTCTGCGTCCTCCGTGTCCCCTGTGGTGAATTTCCCTCTTCTGCTGCGGTCTCTGGCTCCCCACGCCCCTGCGTTATCGTTCCTCTTTCCTCAAATTCGCTACAATGAAATCATGCCCACCCAATTCCGCCTCGTCCTCGTCACCTGCGCCTCCCTCCCCGAAGCCCGCAAAATCTCCCGCTCTCTGATCCAAAAGCGCCTAGCCGGCTGCGTAAACATCCAAACCGCTCCCGTCGAATCCATTTACCGCTGGAAAAAGGAAATCGAAACCGCCCGCGAACATCTCCTCCTGATCAAAACCACCGCCCGCCGCCTCAAATCCCTCGAACGAGAAGTCTTCCGCCTCCACTCCTACGACACCCCCGAATTTCTGGCACTTTCCGTTGCTAGTGGTTCTCGCGCCTACCTTCGCTGGCTCTCAGATTCCTGCAAGAAATAATGGCTGACCACCTGGCCGACCACTCTGCTCCCTCTTGACTGTTCCCGTGCCACCAATTATCAGGCCAAGTCGAAACGAATTCTGGATCGAACCCACAAAAAAGTACGGACCGCCTTCTGAGGCGGTCCGCTCTTCAATTCCTTACTTCATTACATCTTTACCTCATTGCCTCTCGATTCCTCACACATAAAGCAACGCCTGATCCAAATCCGCAATAATATCCTCCACATCCTCAATACCCACGCTCAACCGCACCAGGCTATCCGTGATCCCCACCCGGTCGCGCACTTCCTTGGGCATCGAAGCATGCGTCATCTGCGCCGGAAGCGAGATCAGCGTCTCTACCCCGCCCAGACTTTCCGCCAGCGAACAGATTTTCACCTGGTTCAAGAATCGCCGCGCCGCTCCTTCATCTCCCAAATCAAACGCAATCATCGCCCCGGGACCCTTCTGTTGCCTCCGCGCCAGCTCATACTGCGGATTCGATGGCAGCCCCGGATAAAACACCTTCCGCACTTTCGGGTGCGCATCCAGATGCCGAGCCACGGCCAGTCCATTCGCGTTGTGCTGCAGCATGCGCACCGCCAGCGTTTTCAATCCGCGCGACACCAGAAAGCAATCCATCGGCGCCAGCCCCGCCCCCGCCGACTTCTGCGTAAAATAAATCTTCTCCGCGTCCTCAGGCCGTGTCAGTACCACCGCTCCGCCCGTCGCGTCGCTGTGCCCGTTCATATACTTCGTCATCGAATGCACCACGATGTGCGCGCCAAGTTCAATCGGCCGCTGCAGGTAGGGCGTCATGAACGTGCTGTCCACCACCAGCAGAATCCGCCGTTCGTTCGCCAGCTTGGCCATCGCTGCAATGTCTGTGATCCGCAGCGTTGGGTTCGTCGGCGTCTCGATGTACAGCATTTTCGTGTTCGGCCGCAGTGCGCCCAACACCACGGCCGGGTCCGTCGTATCCACGAAGCTGAACTCCATCCCGAAATGCACCAGCAATTGCGTGCTGATCCGGTAGACGCCGCCGTACACCGCCTCCGACAAAACCACGTGGTCGCCCGGCCGCAGCAGCCGGAACACCGCATCAATCCCCGCCATCCCCGACGTGAACACATAAGCCGCGTGCCCGCCCTCCAGCTTTGCCACCGTGCGCTCCAGCGCCTTGCGGTTCGGGTGGTTGGTGCGCGCGTAATCGAATCCGCCCTTGGCCTTGCCCAATTCCTCGTAAACATAGGTGGACGTCTGATAGATCGGCGCGACCACCGCCCCCGTCGAAGGGTCGGGCTCCTGGCCCACGTGTATCGCGTTCGTTGCGAATCCCATGTCTTCTCCTTACTTTTTCTTGCGGTGAATAACCCATCATACTTACAAGACCCTGCGCAGTCCGTCAATTGTTCCTGCGCTCTCCTCGTCACGGCTCAACTCAACAACTTACCCTTCTGCTCACCGCCAGGGGTTCCGTATTCACCGTGCTTGACCGCTGCCGCGTTTCCAGCGAAGATAATTTTGATCCGCCATGCAAATTCTCCAGATCCTTCGTTGTGCCTCCATCGGTTTTTTCTTCGCTGCCGCGGGTACGCTGGTTTTCGCCCAGCAAGGCGCTCCTCCAAAAGAAAATCTCGCCCCTATCCCTCGCCTTACCATCGAGGTCACTGGAGGCGATGCCGACAAACCCGTTGACAATGCCAGCGTCTACGTCAAAACCGAAGAAGACCACCTCATCAAAGACAAAAAAACGGAACAGAACGTCAAGACCAACAAGGACGGCATCGCACACCTCCCTCAGCCGCCTCTGGGCCGCGTGCTCATTCAGGTGGTTGCAGAAGGCTGGAAGCCCTACGGAAAGTGGTACGACGTCACCGATCCGAAACAAGTCGTCAAGATTCATCTCGATCGCCCGCCGAAGTGGTACTAACCCGTTTCCCGAAGCGTACCTAAACTCGACACCCAGCTCGCCGCGCTATCCCTTTCCCGTCACTTCCTCTCACCGTCTCTTCCAAAATGCCGCACATCCAACCTCCCGCTACGCCATCTCCCACAGTGTCATCCCGAACGGCGCGCCTTTTGCGCCATGAGGGATCTGCTTTTCTCTTTCTTCTCTCACCGCAAGGTCCTTACGAACGCCGCCTCCGTCCTCTCCGCCAAAATTTCTCTTTCTCTGCAAAACTTTTCTCTCTCCGCGTCACCTTCGCGAAGACTTCTGTGATTTTCAAACCACAATCCGTGATCAAACGCACTCCACGGTAGAAAAACTTCCCCCGCGCGGCAGCTCCGTCGCCGGATTGCACCAAAATAGTGCAATCCGTATCATCGTGTTGAATCATGCGGGGTTAGTTCCCCTCGCAGCTCGTCTTTCCACAAAGTTTTCAACACTTGTGTTGAAAACTTAACCAGAAATAAATTTTTCCTGCTGCAGTTCGGTCTCGTTCGTGCTACAACGCCGCTCGCTTCTCTTTTGACCGCTCCCATTCCTCGATGCTACATTGGCATCACGCTCTATGCAGGAATCCTACGAAGGCCCTTTTTCGATTGTCCGTATGTTCTGGGGAAATCTTGCCGCGCGCCCCTTGCGTTGCGCCCTCAGCATTCTTGCCATCGCCATTCAAGTTGTTCTGGTTCTCATGATTGTGGGTCTCACCAGCGGTGTTATCGCTGAATGGGGTAAGCGCGTTGAAGGCGTCGGCGCCGATCTCCTCGTCCAGCCGCCCAACTCCTCCATCTTCTTTGCTTTCTCCAGCGCCGTGATGCCGGAATCCCTCGGCGACGAAATCGCCAAGCTCCCAGATGTAGATGAATCCGCTCCCACGCTCATCGTCTCCGACCCCAAGACGCTCATCATCATCTACGGTATCGACTACAAACGCTTTAACGCCCTAAGCCAGGGATTCATTTTCCGCTCCGGCCACCCCATGCAAGGCCCAGACGACGCGCTCGCTGACGACATCATCGCGCAAACCCGCCACATCAAAGTCGGCGACACCGTAAACCTGGTCAATCATCTTTTCAAAATCTCCGGTATCGTGGCCCACGGCAAAGGCGCGCGGTTCTTCATCCCGCTTAAAACCGGGCAGGACATCATCGGTGCTGAGAACCACATCTCCATGGTTTTTGTTCGCAGTAAAGGCAACACCGACGCCGCCCGCGCCGAAATCCTCAAGCTCGACCCGCAAAACCGTGTCCGCTCCATGGCCGAATACGTTTCCCTGATGAACTCCTCCAACCTCCCGGAGCTCAAACCCTTCATCAGGACTATGGTGGGCCTTGGCATCGTCATCAGTTTTCTGGTTGTCCTGATGAACATGCACACCATGATCCTGGAGCGCACCCGCGAGATCGGCATCCTCAAAGCGCTCGGTTTCTCGCGCCTTGACGTTGTGAAAATGTTCCTGGGTGAAACCGCATTCCTCACCATCGTCGGCAGTCTCATCGGCATTGGCATCACGTTTCTCACCAAAGCTATCCTCAAGGAGACAAATCCCGGCCTCTCCGTGCTTCTCACTCCCGGCTGGGTCATCGGCTCCATCGGACTTGCGCTCATTGGCGCCGCCCTCGGCGCCGCCGTTCCTGCGCTGCGTGCCTCCAGTGTCGACCCCGTCGAAGCCCTCGCCTACGAATAGCATTTTCCGTTTTGCACAATCCTCCACAGCCAGGCAATTGCTTACATCAAATGAACCTGATATGAACAACGATAGAAATTGGCCCTCGTCATCGCGTCAGGCCGTTCATTTGAAATTCGCTAAGGAGAAATTCATGACCCGCGGTTTTCCCGCCCTTGCGTTCCTTGCGGTACTCTCGTTCGCTTGCTCGGCTCCGGTGCGCGCCCAGATGGGCATGGATCTTTTCAAGCGCCCGGCAATCGCCAAGGCCTTTCATCCCGTCGTCGGCAAAGGCTCCGTTTACCAGGACACGGGAAAAGATTCCAAGTCCCGCACATCGGAGATTTCCATCGTTGGCAAAGAATCCGTGGACGGCAAGGAAGCCTTCTGGATGGAATTTGTCTCCACCGAATCCGACGGGAAAACGGTGATGGGCAAAACGCTCATCACTCCCGACGACATGCAATTTCATCGCATCATCTTCCAGCAGGCCGGCCAACAGGCCATGGAGATGCCCGCGCAAATGATCACCGCTCATCGCGGAAACCTGCAAGAATCAGCGAATGAATGGCATTCCGTCGGCACGGAATCCGTCACCGTTCCCGCCGGCACTTTTTCCTGCGACCACTGGCACAACGATAAAACCAAGGGCGACATCTGGACCAGCGATAAGGTCTCCCCCTTCGGCATGGTGAAGTCGGTCAATGCCAGCGGCAGCACGGATGTCCTCGTAAACATTCTCGACGACGCCACCGACCGCATCACCGGCCCCGTCAAGCCATTCGACATGCAACAGATGATGCAGGAGATGCAGCAGCACCGTCAGCAGGGATCTCAGCCCTGATCCCGCGCTCGCAACCCCGGAATTGAGCTGCCAACTAACAATCTTGTTAAAGCGCTTCGCAATCAATTCGTCATTCCTCGCCACGCACCTCCCGTTGCGTGGCATAATAGCTCCGTCGTCCCGAGCCTTGCGTTTTGCCAAGGTTGCGGGATCTGCTCTTCGCTCCTGGCGCCCGTCATCGCAAGATTCTCCGTAGCGCCATGCAAGTTCTCGCACACTCGGAGCGCCTCGGCTCTCCGCCGGTATTGAATTCGTTGATACCGCATCCTATCTGTGGGGGTCCTTCTTGGTCGCCAACCCGGAAAAATTTCATCCTGCTCGTGTTCTTGATCGTCGCGAAATTGCCGAAGACCTTTTTATCCTGAAAATTGATCCCGGTGCTCCGTATACCTACCTGGCGGGTCAATACGCCACGCTCGGCGTGGATCTCGAAGACAAACCACTCGAGCGCGCCTATTCGATCGTCTCCTCACCCTATGAACCCGTGCTGGAATTTTTTGTCGAACGCGTTCCCGGAGGCAAACTCTCTCCGCGCCTCTACGAAATGCAACCCGGCACGCCGCTGCTGCTCCGCCGTTTTGCCAAGGGCCGCTTTACCCTCGATCTTCGCAGCGGCCGCAAGAATCATCTGCTGCTTGCCACCGTCACCGGCGTTGCTCCTTACCTCAGCTACATCCGCACGTTGTATCAGGATTGGAAAAATCACGAGAGCCCCATGCCTGGCGAACACCGGCTCTTCTGTGTGCAGGGCTCAAGCCACGTCCATGAATTTGGCTATCGCGATGAATTGGAAAAAGTTGCCGCTGAAGTTCCCTGGCTCAAGTATGTTCCCACCATTAGCCGTCTCTGGGAAAATCCCGATTGGCATGGCGAGTCCGGCCGCGTAGACGACCTGATCCGGAAATATCTGGAAGTCTGGAATCTACGGCCCGAGGATACGACCGCCTATCTCTGCGGCCATCCCGGAATGGTCGAAACCGGCAAGGGCATCCTGCAACGCGCCGGCTGGAAAAAAGACGCCCTCCAGGACGAAGTCTACTTTATTCCTGGCACCTAGCCGGTAAGTAGCACAGGCTTCAGCCTGTGTCTTCAATCGATCCAACGCCGCGCCCACCTGATCTTGAAGGTGCCCCAACCTTGCCTTCTAAGGGTGGGCTCCTACGATCGAAAGGCACGAATCTCTGCCTCTTCCGATTTTCGATTTTCCAATTTCCATTTTCTATCTTTCAATCAAACTCCCGGCCCCATCTCCTCCAACTCATCCGCCACATCCCGCAACACCCGCGCCGGCACACTCACATGTACCACGTCCCCATCCTCACTTACCGTATCAATCCGCAATTTCCCGTCCACCATCGCCACACGCACGTGGTTGTCCTGTCCCGCAACATCTACCAGTTCCATATCCGGGTATTTCCCTAACTCTTTCGAAACCTCGCGCAGCACCGGCAAGTAAGGCCGCACCTGGCGCTCAGCGTCCCTCATCTTCTCCGCCGTAACAAAATGCATTCCCGTAGCCACCACCGTCGCCGGCACCCAGAAATGTACGTGCGAGCCGTTCCCGCGCTGCTCGTCCACATCCACCCGGATTACTCCCTCATGAAACACATAAGCCCCAGCCGTTGCCGCCGTAGCCCCCAACCCCAAAGCCACCTTCGCCAATATCAGCATTCCTCCTCCTTTGCGAGCGCCACCGCTTCTCCATCAATCTCTTAGTCCGCCACGTTCTTCGAATCCACCCAAACCCGCACCGTATTTTCGGCATCCTTCACGGTGACCAATTCCGTATCCCCATGCGCCGAAAGCGCCTTCAGCGCCGCCAGAATGTCCAGTTCATCCTTCCCCGCAGAGAGCAGCGCGTCCACCACCTTAATCGGCACCTTGATCTCCACCTTCGTCTCGTGTCCGGATGCGGATTTTTCGCCCGTCTTTCGGGACTTCGCGGACGCCTTGGCTCCATCCTCTTTGTCCGTCACATGCACGTACAAATACCCCCCGCTCTTCGCCACCCGCACATTGTTCTCGTTGCTCTGCACGGTCACGTATTCGCCGTCCCGCGAACTGCGCACCGCCTCCAGCAGCGCCCGCAGGTCCACGTCGTTCACGTGAGCGGAGTCAATCCTCACCTTCCCATCGTGCAGGTTTTCCTGATGAATCGCCGGCAACACCTTCGCCGCCATCTCCACCGGCACGTTCACGCGGACAGTTTCCCCGTGATCCTCTTTGCTCTCCACGCGCACGTGGATCCACTGCTCTCCCTTGTTGGTTGTGTTGGACGTGGCATCTTGCGCCGGTGTGGCCGCAGGCAGGAAAGTGCTGGCTGCCAGGGCAGCCACAAAGCTCAAACCGAGGAACCCCCGAGAATTAGTCATGGCGAATCTCCTTACCCACCAAGTACGGAGACGCCGTCCAAAAAGTTCCAATGGGGAATTATAGGCAAAAAGAAACCAGGGGCTGGCGAGCCCCAGGTGAGCGTAGCTAACAACCAACCGAATAGCTCAATCAAGACAACCGGCGCTAAACCGCCGCCAGCGTTTCCAGCGCTGTCCTATTCCATACCAGCAGCGTCGAGCCGTTCAATTCCACCAGCTTCTGCCGTTTGAAATCGCTCAGAGTCCGCGTGACGCTCTCCCGCGAACACCCAATCAGCTGAGCCAGTTCCTCATGCGTCAGCGCCAGTTTCACCCGCACCGCGCCGTCGCTCTCCCGGCCCTCTGCCGACCAGCCCACCAGGAATTTCGCCAGCTTTTCGGACACCGAGCTCGCCAGCCCTAGCGAACGGATTACTTCATACGCTGAATGGCACTCCTGCCCCAATTGCTGCACCACCCGCAGGCAGGCCTCTCCGTTATCCTTGATAAAGCGCAGAAAATCGTCTTTGCTCACGTAAGCAAATTGCGAAGGCTGCATCGTTTCGATGGTCACTTCGTGGGGGCGTCCGGTGACGATCGAGTTCAGACCAAACACTTGGCCCGGCTTCGCGATCTTCAGAATAAATGTCTTTCCTTCACTGTTTGTGGTCAGCAGTTTCACCCGGCCTTGGCACAGGATATGGACTCCCCGCGCCGCTTCTCCCTCCATGCAAATCAGAGCGCCTTCCGGATAGGAGGTCACGTGCTTCAACCGGTCCCACTCTCGCGCTGCTGGGTCAGACATCCGGCAGAAGAACGCTTCGTTCCTCATCCGGCAAGCCGCGCAGGAATCTCCCGCAGTCAAACCGTGCACTGCCCCCACTCTCCGCGTCGGCAGGCTTGGCGTGCGGAAACTCATGGTCTGTGGTCTTTCGGCAATCATCGCGCTTGGCATGCTGGGCGTCCTTTCGCTTATCCGGTTCAACCATTTCTCATCGAACGCCAAAGGAAAAGGCATCCAGGGTGCCAATTACGTGCGAAACGCGGAAAAACTCAACACTCCGGTAAGCTGTTTAGTTAAAAGAACTTAATTTCTGCATGAAACAGGTTGTGCCGATTCGACTCGTCCAGCGGACGGTATTCCTGCGTCGGATGCCGCAGGCCTGTGTGATATCCATCACTTTTCACTGTGACGCGGTGTCAGTTTGGCCCCCGGTTCCATTCCGGAGACAGCCCAAGTCGCTTTGCGATCTTATTGTATTCGCTACAGGTGAAAAGCGCGGTACCCCGGTCCCACCCTCATCGAGTGGTGCCACGCCATCGGAAATGCCCACCACACCAGTGCCCCCAGGATCGCCTGCCCCAGCGCCAGAGGCAAAATGTTACGTTCCCGTCCAAAGAGCCACGCCATCGCGATGCCGCCCACCAGCGTCAACGGCACCAGCACCGGATTCGGCCAGTGCAGCGTCCCAAACAGCGCGCCTGACAAAATTGCCGCCGGCCACAGGCTCTCGAAATATCCAAGCAACCGGTTGGTCAAAAACGAATTCAACGCTATCTGCTGCAACAGGCAAAACGCCAGATACCCCCCGAACCTGCGTGGCTCGATCAGGTGAACCGGCGCGCGTTGCAACATCCCCCAAAAGAGTCCCGTACAGCAGATTGCCACCGAAGCCGGAGCAAAAAACAGGAATGCTCGTCGCGCCGCCGGCCAAAGATTATCTCCGCGCCATCCCAGCGTTCTCGGCGTGTCTCTGCGCAGCACAACGCTCAGCATCAGCCACACTGCCATCACCCACCAGGTTCGCGGTGCCTCCGTCTGCCACTTCCAGATATACATCCCCACAAAGGCCGAGAACGCCAGCGCTTCCACTAAACAGGAAATTCGCCATCCACGAGGATTCGCCATCAATTTGCAAACTCGTCTTCGTCGTTCGCATGCCCCAAACGGATCATTCGCAGCACGCTCATGAACAGCTCCTCAATCTCGGTCTCCGTTGCGGTATCCGACCCCAAAAATTCCAGCAGCTCAAAGTCAGGAAATCCCCGGTTCGTAATTCGTCCAGGCAGCGCCTCCCGCAATCTGGCTGCCGGCACCGCTCCGGATGCTTGAATCTCTTCAAACGTCACGCGATGCAAGGTATCTTGGAAGAGGGAAGGAGCCAGCAGGTTGCACAGCTCCATCCGCGTCAGTGGCCGGATAAGATTCGAACACAGCAGGCGCAACGCCTGGCGTTCGTGCTGAAGTTCCGTTTCTTTTTGGTTGTTCGCCATAGGATCCTGTTTCTTATGGTAACAACGAGGGCGGTGAGAATCCTAGGTTCGCCGCTTCTCCGGGGCAGGGAGGTCCCATGTCGGAACAGCACCGTGTCCTAATTCTCGGCGGCGGCTTCGCAGGCATGGTTGCCGCGCAAACCCTGAAGCGCGCTAACGTCCAGATCACCCTTCTGGACAAGCGCAACTTCCATCTCTTCCAACCACTGCTCTATCAGGTAGCCACCGGCTCGCTCTCGCCTGCGGAAATTGCCGCGCCGCTACGTTCTGTCCTCAGCCATCAGAAAAATGTCGAAGTCCTTCTCGGCGAAGCCGTGGATATTGACCCCGCAGGCAAACGCGTTCTGCTCGCCGATGGCGGGATTTTTCCTTATGACACGCTCGTCATCGCCACCGGTTCCCAGACCTCTTATTACGGAAAGGACGATTGGCGCGAAAACGCCCCCAGCCTCAAGTCCGTCGAAGAAGCCACCGCCATGCGCCACAAGTTGCTTTACGCGTTCGAACGCGCCGAGCGCGCCGAATCCGAAGACGAAGCCCGCGCCTGGCTAAATTTCGTCATCGTCGGAGCCGGTGCCACTGGCCTTGAACTCGCCGGTGCGCTGGCCGAAATCGCGCATCAGACGCTTAAACACGATTTCCGCCGCATCCGTCCACAGGAAGCGCGCATCATCCTGATGGAAGGTGGCCCCCGCGTTTTGTCCACCTACCCCGAAGATCTCTCCGCGAAAGCTGAAAAACTCGTGAAGCATCTCGGCGTCGAAGTCATGGTCGGCGCCATGGCCACCAGCATTGACGGCAACGGCGTCAGGTACCGCCATGGCGACGCCACCGGAAGCATCGCCGCTCGCACCGTGCTCTGGGCTGGCGGCGTGACGGCCACGCCCTTCGCGCGCAAAGTTGCCGAACGCCTCCATGCCGAAACCGATCGCGCCGGCCGCTTCAAGGTAAATTCGGATCTTACCCTCCCCAACCATCCGGAAATTTTCGCACTAGGCGACCTCGCGCTCTCTTTCAACCAAAAGGGTCATCAACTCCCCGGCGTCGCTCAAGTGGCCATCCAGGGTGGACGCTACGCCGGCAAGGCCATCATCGCTCGCCTCGCCGGCCGCACTCCGCCTCCATTCAAATATTTTGACAAGGGAGACATGGCGGTCATCGGGCGCGCCGCCGCCGTCGCCAATATTTTCGGCTTCCACATTTCCGGTTTTCCCGCCTGGTTCACCTGGGTTTTCATCCATCTGCTCTACATCGTCGAATTTCAGAGCCGCATTCTCGTCATGATCCAGTGGGGCTTTCTCTACCTCTCCTTCAGCCGCAATGCCCGCCTAATCACCGGCGAACTCGCTCCGGATCCTCCCCGATCTGATTAGTTTCCCCCTCCTCATCCCGTAGGGCCCGCCTTCCGAGGCGGGCCGCTGCTCCGCCGTTCCCCAATAAGCCCCGTAGGGGCGCTAGAGTCTTGCCCAGCACGCGAGAGTCTGTGTCGCAACTAACGGTTGCAAGGGAGCGAGAGTTTTGGCAAGAAGGGATATGCCAACTTATCAACCGTATTCTCCGGATCAAGGTGAGTTGTTGCCTGCCCATGGGAAGGATGTCTTGGGGGCCGATCATCTTTGTTTTCTGGTGCACGAAGTGGTGGAAGCGTGCGACCTGAGCGTTTTCGAGAAGCAAGAGGAGGACGCGGGTGGGCAGCGGCCGTACGATCCGCGAATGATGCTGAAGATTTGGCTGTACGGGTTCGGGGTGAATGTACGCACGACGCGCAAGCTCGAGCAACGCATTCGCGAGGACTTGGGCTTCCGATACCTGGCCGGCGGGGCAACGCCGGACCACAAGACGCTAAGCGAGTTCCATCGCCGGCATCGTGTTGCGATCAGGTCGATGTTCACCGAGGTGCTGCTGTTTTTACGGCGGGCGGGGATGGCACGGCTGGGCACGGTGGCGATTGACTCGACGCGGGTAAAGGGGTCGGCGTCCCCCGACCGGTTACTGCGTCGGGAGCAGATTGAGCGGGAGTTGCGCAAGAAAGTCACACGCTGGCAGAAGGAATTGGACGATGATCCAGATCGTGATCCGGGAACGCGTGTGGGGCAGGAACCGATCGCGGAACTGCGCAAGCAACTGAAACATCTGCGCGCGAGCGGCGAGGACAAGCTGTCGGCGACCGATCCGGACACCCGTTTTTTGCGGGAACGCGGGGGTTTCGTGCTGGGCTACACAGCGGAGATCGCAGTGAGCGAGGACCATTTCATCGTGGCGCAGCGGGTAACGCAGAACAAGAACGATAACCGTGCTTTGGTGCCGATGGTGGAGGAAGTGGAACGACAATGTGGAGAGCGTCCGCAGCGGGTGTTGGCCGACTGCGGTTTTTTCTCGAACCAGAATTTGCGCGAACTGGAACAACGCGGCATCGAAGGCTACATTCCCGACCCGAATTTGGCGCGCGAGCTGAATACGGGTAAAACCGCACGAGGAGTCGGCCGGATGACCGTGAGCGATCCGCATCTGCTGCGCGCACGCAAGCGGTTGCGAACCGTCCGTGGCCGCGCTTGGTACAAGAAACGCAAGGGGATGGTCGAGCCAGTGATCGGGACTTTGCAGGAACAGCGTGGGATGCGGCAGTTCCAGCGCCGAGGACAGCCAGCAACCGCGGTCGAATGGACCCTGGCATCGATCGCCTACAACTTGATCCACTACCGAAACCTGTGCCGCAAAATTTAGCAGGCCAAAGCGCGCAATTCCGGAACTGGAAACGAGAACGGCGCGCCGGAAAACTGGTTGGAGTGCGGCGGTAGCTAAAAACCAGAGCAGTACCCAAGTTGCGACACAGACTCGTAAGGCCTGGGATCGCCACCCCAAAACGCAACAAGCCCGGGAGGGGGGACACACTCCTCCCAGCCGCCGCAAACTCACGATTCTCCAAAATCACAAACACCAGACTGCCCCATCCCCCCCCGGTTGTCATCCCATCCAAATTCGGGTTATGGTCATTTCCCCAAACTGCTGTTGCGGTTTGCGCGCTCTCGCTTTTTTGTCCGCTGCAAGCGGGGAGGCTATAAGATATGAATCTCATGAACTTCCCGATAATCGTTGCCCTCGTCTCTTTGTTTTTGCTCTGGCTCGCCGCGCTCCTGGGCGTTCGCCTGCGGATGAATCGCAAACCGATGGAGCCCGACGAGCGTAACGACTTCGACATCATCGTCGCCGCCGCTCTCACGTTGCTCGGCCTGATCATCGGTTTCACCTTTTCCATGGCCACCTCTCGCTATGACCAGCGCAAGAATTATGAAGAGGAGGAAGCCAACGCCATCGGCACGGAGTATCTCCGCGCCAATCTTCTTCCCGCCGCGGATGCCGCAAAGATTCAACAAACTCTTCGCGCTTACCTCGACCTGCGCATCGCTTTTTATAACTCGCGCCAGGGCAGCGCGCTCGCCCAGGTGAATGCGGACACTGCCCGCGTCCAGTCCGAACTGTGGAACATGGTGGAAACTTCCGTGCGGCCCAATCCCACTCCGGTGGCCGCCCTGGTCGTGTCCGGCATGAACGATGTCCTGAATCGTCAGGGCTATTCCCAAGCCGCATGGTGGAACCGCATCCCCATCGCCGCCTGGGGGCTTCTCTTCACCATCGCTATCGCCTGCAACCTGTTAATCGGCTTCAGCGCGCACCGCGTGGATACCAAGGCGCGGCGCTATCTGGTCCTCCCCCTCATCGTCGCTATTGCCCTACTTCTGATTGCGGACATTGACAGCCCTCGCGGCGGCATCATTCGCGTCCGCCCGCAAAATCTCGAGGCCCTGACGCCTTCGCTTAAACCCTGACGCGATATACCACGTTGCGCCGTGCCGTACCTCCGGGCTTTCTCAGCGGCCTCAGGCATCCTCCACAATATAATTTTCTCCCTCAATAAATCGGAGGAAGGGAATCGCGCTTGCCATATTTCTGCCGTATGCTCTTGTTCACTCCGCCCTGCAGCTTTTGCGCGGCAGCGCGTCTCGGCATAAACTAATCGCATCACCCAGATCTCGGAGGGGCGCATGGCCACCAAATCCGAAACCTCTCTTCCCCAGCCGGGCACTCCTCAAGATTTTCTTCGGCTCAAAGCTCACGACCTCGACGCCTACAACACAAACGGCTTTCACATCGCCCGCGGCCTCTTCGCCTCCGACGAAATCAATTGCATGAAAGCCGAAGCCGAACGCAACCTCGCTGGCGCCTCCCTCCTGAAAAAAGCCGATCGCGCCGGCAATCCTGTGGACCTCGCTATGTGGGACCGCCCCCAAGACGACATCTACGGCATGTTCTCTCGCAACGAACGCGTTGTTAAAAATGTGGAGCTATTGCTCGGCGGCGAAGCCTATCTCTACAGTGCCAAAATGATCATGAAAAACGCCCGCGAGGGCGGCGCGTGGGAATGGCACCAGGATTATGGCTATTGGTACGACTACGGCTGCCTGCTTCCAACCATGCTGAGCTGCCTCATCGCCGTGGATCGCGCCACGCAAGAGAACGGCTGCCTCCAGATTTTGTCCGGCTCTCACACCATGGGCCGCATCAATCACGACCGCATCAACGAGCAGACCATGGCCAATCCCGAGCACGTCGAAGCCGCGCGCGCCCGCTTTCCGCTCGTCTATCTCGAACTCGACCCCGGCGACGCCGTGCTCTTTCACTGCAACTTGCTCCACCGCTCCGATGCCAATCGCTCCGAGCACCGCCGCTGGAACTTCATCGCCTCCTACAACACCGTCGCCAACCAGCCCTACAAACGCGTACGCGACTACGGCAACTACGAACCACTGATCCAAGTCCCCGCAAACGCCATCCGCACCTTCGCCCCAAAGTAGCACGGGCTTCAGCCTGTGCACCGATCCGTCACTCGCCTCAAACCGTCCGCGTTTTCTCAGCGCCCTCAGCGCCTCTGCGTTATCCTAGATTTTTCTTTTCCGATTTATGCTTTAATCTCTCCCCGTGCCCTCTCCCCCTCGCGTTACCATCATCGGCAGTTACATTGTCGCCCTCGTCATGGACATGGACCGCCTCCCCATCGAAGGCGAAACCGTCGTCGGCCGCGACTTCCACACCACCTTCGGCGGCAAAGGTTCCAACGCCGCCGTCGCCGCCGCCCGCCTCGGCGCGGACACCTGGTTCCTCGGGAAAGTCGGCCGCGATTCCTTCGCCGCGGAGTTTGTCGCCATGTTGCAGCGCGAAAATGTCCATCGCGAAAAAGTTCTCTACTCGGAAACTCATCCCACAGGCGTCGGCATCATCCTGTTCAATTCCATCGGCACCAATCTCATTGCCATAGATCCCGGCGCGAATAACCAGCTCTCCCCCGCCGACCTGGCCGATCACACCGATGTGATCCGCGCCTCCTCCGTCATCGTTTCCCCGCTCGAAATTCCTCTCGATACCGCCCTCGCAGGCGCGCGCCTGGCCCACCAGCATGGCGTCAAACCCATCCTGAATCCCGCGCCCGCTTGCGATCTTCGCAAATCCGATTTGTCTTGTGTGTTTGCCCTGACGCCGAATGAAACAGAAGCCCGCGTCTGCCTCGGATTGCCGTCCGACGATCCCGCGAACGACGACGAACTCGCCCGCGCCCTGCTCGACCTCGGCCCTGAAAACGTGATGCTCACGCGCGGCGCCCAGGGCGTTCTTTGGGCTTGCCGCCGAGGTGTGCGCTCGATTCCCGCGTTGCGCGTCAATCCCGTGGACACCGTTGGCGCCGGCGATGCCTTCAACGCCGGCCTCGCCGTCGGCCTCTCCGAAGAACAGTCCACAATTCATTCCATTGCCCTCGGCGTCGCCGCCGCCTCACTATCCACCGAAAAACGCGAAACGCTCGCTTCTTACCCCCGCCGCCCCGCGGTCGAATCTCGCCTTCCCGGACTTGTCCGCGAAATATCCTGAGCTATGGCCGCCAACGCCCATCTCTTTTACCGGAGCGCACAATGACTCTCGTTTTCGGTCTCGCCACCGTCCTTTTCGCGGCGATTCTCCAGGGCACGTTCATCCTGCCCATGAATCACACCCGCGATTGGAAGTGGGAGCATAGCTGGTTCACGTTTTCCGCACTCGGAATGGTCGTGCTTAACGCCGCCATCGGCTTCTCCACGATTTCTTCGCTTCTGGGGATCTATTCCGCTACCCCACACGCCACCCTGCTGCTTTTGAGTGTGCTTGGCCTCGGATGGGGCATTGGCGCGGTGCTTTTCGGCCTGGGCATGGCTCGGCTCGGCATGGCTCTTGGCTATCCCATCATCATGGGACTCATCGCCGTCCTCGGCGGCCTTCTCCCATTCCTGCTCTTGAATGCTCACGACATTTATTCAGCTCGCGGCGGAATTTATTTCCTCGGCACTGCGCTCGCCATCGTCGGCATTGTCTTCTGCTCTCGCGCCGCAGCGCTTCGCGACCAGCAAACGCCTCCCTCGGGCTCCGATCAAAAATCTGGCCTTCTCTCGGGGCTCCTCATCGCCATCTTTGCCGGTGTGCTCTCTTGTCTTCCGAATCTCGGCATCTCCCTTACCGCCCCGCTCATCCAGGCAGGCGCTTCTTTCGGCGTTCCTGCGGCGCGCGCCGCGAACGCTGTGTGGGTCCTTTTCTTTGGAATGGGATTCCTGGCCAACGGGGTTTACTGCCTCTGGAAAATGGGGAAGGGAAGCAATTTCTCCGCCCTATCTCGCAACGCAACGCCGCGCAACCTTATCCTGATCCTCTCTATGGCCGCTATGTGGATCGGAAGCTTTTACCTCTACGGCATCGGCACGTCATTTCTCGGGTCCGCCGGCACCATCTTCGCCTGGCCGCTCTTCATCTGCACGTCCATCGTCGTCGGAAATTTCTGGGGAATCCGCGCGGGAGAATGGAACTCCGCTCCGTCACAAGCCCGCCTTCGCCTGCGTATCGGCCTCGCAATTCTCATCGCCTCCGTGATCGTCATCTCGCTCGTCAATTTCACAACGCGTTCGTAATCCTCGCGAATAGGCGAAACTTAATAGACTCGCACGGTATTCCGGCTGGCTGTTTCAAACACAGCTTCCTCGGGGTTCCTGGCAAACCAACTCATCGCCCCTTCCATTCACGTGCCGCAGACGAAAGCCCACCCTTCCGCCTGGGCCCGTTCAATTCGCTGTTTTAACTCGGTTGGCTTGTTGCTCGCCGGCGCAAATCTACCGGGACCCGGTCGCTTGCTGCCGGCAGGATCATCGGTACCTTCCGGCGATATTCGGCATACTCCGCGTGCATCCTCATTAGATCGCGCTCCTCAAACTGCACCGCAACCAGAATGTACGCCGTCGTCGCGATCGCAAAAACCAGATGCGCCGCTGTCATCTCCACCGCAGACCAGAACACCAGCAGCCACCCAACGTAGAGCGGATGCCGCACATATCGGTACAGCCACGGTGTGCGGAACCCCAGCGCTTGATACTCTTTCCCGCGCAATTTGAACCACACCTGTCTTAGCCCAAACAGATCAAAATGGTTGATCAGAAATGTCGCGAGCAGCACGAGCGCCCAGCCGGCGCCGTACGAGATCCAGAGTGCGATCCGGCCGGCCTCATTCTCCACGTTCCAGATCACTCCTCCCATGGGCTCCCACTTCCAGAAAAGCACGAGCAGCGCCACGCTCGAGAGCAGAACATACGTGCTCCTTTCCACCGCTGGCGGCACAATTCGGGTCCATGCCTTTTTGAACCACTGCCTCGCCATTACGCTGTGCTGCAAGGCAAACAACCCTAGCAGCGCAGCGTTGATCGCCAACGCCTGCCCGAAACTACTCTCTGCACCGGAATCGATGGACTTTGGAACCCCGAAGTCACCCAGGAAGCCAATCGCATATAGAAATGACACCAGGAACAGCACGTAACAAAGTATCCCATAGACAAATGCCGATATTCGACCGACCATACTTCCTCCTCCTCGGGTCCGCGTCTGCGTTACAATCTACCTAGCTGTGCACTCGGAGCCCGTCTCCGCCTATTTACGCGCCGCCAGGCTCCTGAAGTACTTTGCTTTCTCTGAAATATTTCTTTCGTTTTTCTGAAACCATGAACTCGCTCAATTCCAGCGGTGTCTATCAGTTCGGCCCGTTCCGTTTGGAAGTGAAGGAGCATCGCCTGATCCGTGGCGACCGTCCTATCCCCCTCCCGGGCAAGGCCTTTGAAACCCTCCGCGTTCTCGTTGAGCGGCACGGCCAGCTTGTTTCCAAGAACGATTTGCTTAATTTGGTCTGGCCGGAAACCGCCGTTGAGGAAAACAACCTTGACCGCAGTATCTCCACGCTTCGCAAAGCTCTAGGGGAGAAATCCTCTTCCCCGCGCTTTATCGAAACCGTGCCTCGTGTTGGCTATCGTTTCGTTGCTTCGGTCACCGAATTTACCGGTGCCCAAGTTTCCCCATCTCCCACGCCTCACACTGGAACGTATCCTCCCGTGCGTCAGGAAATTCGTTTCTGCGTCAGTCCGGACAATGTCCGCATTGCTTATGCCAAGGTCGGCTACGGGTTTCCGATCGTAAAGGTCGCCAACTGTTTTAATCACCTTGCCTTCGAATGGGAAAGCCCCATCTGGCACCACTGGGTGCGTGATCTTGCATCAGACAACAGCATTCTTCGTTACGACGGACGGGGCAATGGCCTGTCCGAATGGAATATTGGTGACATCTGCTTTGATCAGTGGGTGCGCGATCTCGAAGCGGTCGTGGACGCCGCCGCCCTAGATAAATTCGCGCTCATGGGACAGTCTCAGGGCGGCGCGGTCGCTATCGCCTACGCGGTCAAACACCCTGAGCGGGTCAGCCACCTGATTCTCTGCGGGGCGTATGCTCGCGGCGCAAATTTCCGCGATCGTCTCGACGCTGCGGAAGTCCGCCGCGCGCTGGAGACCCTCGTTCAACTGAATTGGGGGAAGAGCAATCCGTCTTTTTTTCAGATGGTCACAAATCTATACATCCCCGAAAACACTACTCCTGAGGAACAGGACTGGTTTCGAGAACTCCAGCTCATCTCCGTGACGACAGCAAATCTCGTCAAATTCATGCGCGCCTGCGACGACATTAACATTCGGTCGCTTCTTCCGCGCGTTTGCGTTCCCACTATCGTTTTCCACAGTGATCGCGATCGCATTGCTCCTCCCGAAGAGGGCCGCATCCTCGCTGCCGAAATTCCTGGCGCCAAGTTCGTCCCTCTCACCAGCGGCAACCACATACTCGTGGCTGCCGAACCGGCCTGGAAAATATTCCGGCAGGAGCTAGCCACTTTCCTCAAGGCAGACACCCCCAGCCCTACTGCGCACGGGTAGGCGCAACTTTCAACCTTTCGAATTTGACTGCTTTGGGAAATTTAACCAGGGAGGCCCGTGTAATAAGCCCGAGGCCTGCATGGCAATCGCTGTGTCCGCCCGCGCAATCCCCACCGCGCGCCAACGGAAAGACCTTCTCAATACCGCGATACTACCCCTCTTGATCTGGCTCCGGCTCCAGATATTCGATGGGCGGCCCGCCCTCGTCCGTCCCTTGGGGCTTGTCGCGCTTTTCCAGCTTCTTCTGCGCGCGGCGCTCTTCCTTCATCTTCTGTTTTTCCAGCCGCTTCATCTCTTTTTGCCGCTTCTGAAAAGTGATTGGCATCCTGCCTCCTTGTAATGGGCCCCTACGCGCTTCCGTGCTTCTGGAGCGGATCCGTTCCGATCAGTAGGAACCCTGGACAAATACCCGAAACTTACTCGACCGAGAAGAATGCCTCAGCTTCCGAAGCGCTTTGGCTTCGATTTGCCGGATTCTCTCCCGCGTCACCGAAAACGTCTGCCCAACCTCTTCCAACGTATGCTCGCTGCCGTCTTCCATGCCAAACCGCATCCGAATAATCTTTTCTTCACGCGGCGTCAGTGTTTTCAGCGCGTGCCCAAGCTGCTCCTTCATGTTCATGTGGATGGCGGCATCAGAGGGAGATACCACATGCTTATCCTCGATGAAATCTGCCAACCGCGCCTCTTCGTCATCGCCCACAGGCGTCTCAAACGACACAGGCAGTTGCGCGATCTTCTTTGCCTTGCGCACCTGCTCCACCGGCACATCCATGCGCTTGGCGATCTCTTCCACCGTCGGCTCACGCCCGAGCTCCTGCACCAGTTGCCGGCTCGTTCGCATCTGCTTGTTGATGCATTCAATCATGTGGACCGGCACGCGAATCGTCCGCGCCTGGTCGGCTATGGCCCTCGTGATCGCTTGCCGAATCCACCACGTCGCGTAGGTTGAAAATTTATAACCCCGCCGCCATTCGAACTTGTCCGTCCCGCGCATCAGGCCAATATTGCCTTCCTGGATCAAATCCAGAAAGTGCAGGCCGCGATTCGTATATTTTTTCGCAATCGAAACCACCAGCCGCAGATTGGCTTCCGTCAGTTCCCGCTTGGCCTTTTCCGCAAGCGCTTCACCGCGGGAAATCAGCGCCAGCATGCGTTTCAGCTCGCTCGGCCCCATCTCCATGGACTCTTCCAGTTGGTCGCGTTGTGCGCGCCGCGCATGCAGCTCTCTGCGCACCGTTGCCGCGGTTTCTCTCACCGAGGACCCCGTCCGCCGCTTCAACCGGACAATCTCTTCCTCCTGCGCACTCAGCTTTCTGGCCGTGCTTCGAAGCAGCGCGATCAGCCGAATCTTCTCACGCTCGTGGAAATGGATGGACCGGATCAGGCGCGACATCTCTACCCTTGTCCGTGCCAATTCCATCGATAGCTTCAGGTGCCTCCGGTGGTTTCCTTTGGCCGTCTGTTTGATCCGCGCGCTTTGTTCCACGGCTGCTTCCCGCCGCTTTTCGATCTTGTCGATGATCTTCAGCGTCTGCCGTGTTTTCTCTTCAATCTTCGCTTCGGTCAGCTCTTCTTCATCGAAATGAAGAATCGACTTGATCGCCACCGTGCCGCTCCGCAGCCCCGCCCCGGTCGCCAGCATTTCCTTCACGATCAGCGGCGAGCGCGACATCGTCTTCATGATCAGAATCTTGCCCAGTTCCATGCGCTTGGCGATTTCCACCTCAAGCTCGCGCGTCAGCAGCGGCACCGTTCCCATCTCGCGCAGATAGGTGCGCACCGGGTCGCCCGCCAGATCGTTTGCTTGCGGAGCATATTCCCGGGTCGCCTCGCTTGCTGTGGAACTCTCCTCCACATGCGATTCAAATGCGGGCCCCGCTGCACCGCCCGCGTGCGACGCCATGGCTTCCGCGGCGTCCTCATAAATTTGAATGCCGTCCCGTTCCAGCGCGGAGAACAGTTCGTCCAGCTCTTCCGAGGCGCCATCCGTAGCCGGCAGCGCTGTGTTCAACTCGTTTGCAAGCAGATATCCGCGCTCTCTGGCCGATTGCAAAAGGCCGCGCACCGGACTCTGATTATCCTGATTCGACAAAGATTTCTCCCTTGGGCCCAGTGCCAAAATTCGCCGGCCAATTGCTTCCCACCGGCTACCAACTCAAGTACACAATCACCACGCGGGGCAGGGAAGAACGCCTGCAATCGCGCCTGCGCCGGCTGTTGCGCCCGGTCTTCGCGATGACCCCGCCTCTGCAATTTCGCTCGGAACGATGTTTCCTGGATTCGGTTATCCCAGATTCGCTTCTCTAGTGTACACCCCATGCCCAAGAATTGCCGGAACGCCCCCAGACTTGGTTTCTCGCGCAGATTTTCGCAAACAAAAGCTGCAAGCAAATCGCCCTGCTATTTGTTTCCCTTCCGCAAACCCGGCTTGTTGGTCGCCCAGCGCCGGACGGCTTTCTTTCGGGAGTTCAGTTGTCTTCGCTTCTCGCTGCTGTTCGCATCGCCGCGCTTTTGCGGCGAGCGCCCCAAATTCTCGGTGAAATGGAGCGGATCTCGCAGGTTTTGCAGTTCCCGGTAGTAATACACCGCCGTTGGACGCCTTCGCCTGAATCTCAGATTGCGCAAGAACTCCATCTCCTCTCCCGTCGCGTCTCCCCGTAATTCCGGCGAATTCAGAAAATCCTTGAACCCGCGTTCCACTTCGTCGGTATCTTCTCGCTCCACAAACTGCACGTTCACCTGCCTCACGGTGGAAAATTGCCGGTCCAGAAAGACGTCTATCGAGAAATTTGCCAGATCAATGTCCCAGGACTCGATCAGCGGCATGAGGAATGCCGCGCATTGCTCCGCGGAAATGTTGAAGACGTCCGTGTCCAGAAAATCCAGTATCACGCTGCGCGCCTCTTCGTATGACTGCTTCCGCATGCTCGCAACACTGCGCAGCCAGGTCTCTTTTTCCAGTTCTTCCCGCGCAATCCGTTTCGTCACGTCCAGCAGTTTCTGCGTCACCATCCGTTCTAGTTCGCCGAAGGCCTGTTTCTCGAAGATGTCCCGTACTTGCTTCCGGTGCTTTGCGTAACACTTCCGAATCACCACTTCGCGCACTTCCCGGTGCAAGGGGCTGGGCGGTTCGTCCAGGATCTTCTTCAAATCTTCTCGCCTTTGATCTTCCGCCATTGCAGATAGCTGGCCCTTTGGCAGTTTCAGCAAGGTGTCCATCTTCTCGTAAATGTCGGTTCGATTCGTCGCCGGAGGAGTCTTCTTCCGGGTCAGCAGTTGCGAAATATACGACTCCGTTACCTGGGCCGCCGTGGCCAGGTCCCGCTGCTCCAGTCCCAGTTCCTTCAACCGCTGCCGGATTACCACGCTGACGTCCACGAGCCCTCCCGTTCAATTAACTAGTTTAGTAAAGTCAGTATGCCATGAATAGGCATAACTTGACAATATCGGTAAAGAGGTTCATTCTGGAAATGCGATCAAGGCGGCTTTCAGGTCTTCCAGACCTCCCGCGACATCCTGACGACTCCCTTGGTCTTCCTAAGGAGAGTCCCATGTTTGCTCGCAAGATTTCCCTCCGCCTGAAGTCAGACTCCGCTGACCAGTTCATCCAGAAAATGGAAAATGAAGTTATCCCGCTCCTGCGCAAGCAAAAGGGGTTTCTCGACGAACTCACCCTCGTTTCCCAGAGTGGAAAAGAGATTTACGCCTATAGCTTTTGGGAATCCAGCGAAGCTGCCGACGCTTATGACCGCACGGGGTTTAAGGAAGTTACCGCTCTCTTTACGGGCTTGGTCGAAGGCGCCGTACGCATCCATACCTATACGGTCGGCAATTCTACGTTTCAGAAAATTGCTCTTGCAGCCGCTTCTTGAGCGGGCGTTCTTCCCCGCACCTTCGCGAGTATGCTGACCGCGAGTGGCGCGCTCTTTTTCGCATTACCGTGGTCTGATGGTGGCGCGAATCGGTCGGATTAAAGGAAAAATATGACAAAACTCTATGTAGGCAATCTCGCGTTCAGCGTCACCGATGAAATTCTCCTGGAGCTGTTCACTGGCAAGGGCTACAAAGTCGGCTCCGCGCGCATTATCACAGACCGGGAAACCGGCCGTTCCCGTGGCTTCGGTTTCGTCGAACTGGCGCAAGGAGATGACGCTGCCAAAGCCATCGGAGAGTTCAATGGCCTTGATGTAGAGGGCCGCCAGCTCCAGGTAAATGAAGCACGCCCCCAGGAATTTCGTGGCGGTGGTGGCGATCGCGGTGGTGATCGTGGCGGTAATCGTTCGGGCGGCGGTGGCGGACGTGGCGGCTATTCCGGCGGACGTTCAGGCCGCGGCGGCGGACGTGACAGCTACTAGGTGATTGGCGCCTGGCGCCACATTTTTTCCGTGGAATTTTGCATTGAATCGATCTGAGGAGGAATTTTGTCAACTCTCGAAACCGGTCAATACATCAAGCACGCGCAATACGGCTGTGGCGTCATCGTGAAACGCGATTCGGAGCGCACCACCATTGATTTCGACACGCATGGCCCCAAGCTGTTTGTCACCAGCCTGATGTCCGTGGAACTTGCGGAAGGCGTCCCTCCCAAGCGTCGCCGTGCCAAGCGCGTGAAAGTCGAGAAGCCGGCGCCTGTCCTCGCTTCCCGTGTTTTCGTCCCCGGATCGCGATGAGCGAATCCCTGATTGTTCAGTATCTGGGATTCCAGGCCACGCTGCTCGCCCGCGAATACACCTTTAAAGTCCGCGAAGCTGGCGTGGAACGCGAATTCACTCTGAACATTCCCAACGAAGCGTTCCTCTCCCACCGCGTGAACTATCAGGACGCGCCGGGCGTCTGTTCGCAGCGGCTTCAGGCCGAATTGGCGGCCCACGCCAACCACCCGCCGGAAACGCAGTTCGTCATCACCGCCGACGAGTTGGAGTCCTATCGTTCTTCGCGCAAGGAAAAGCCCACCCGCTACACGCCTCCGCAACCCGAAGTGCCCCTGCCTGGCTGATCGAAGCATCTCCTTCGGAAATCTATCGCGAATCTATTAGCGCGAATCATCCCTGTATACGCCGCTGCGCCCGACGCGACAAAACTCTCGCGTCGGGCGCAGCATGCCCAGCTCTCTCCCCTTAATTTTGGTGCGGCTCCGGCGGTTTGCTCGGCGCCGGATGGGACTGCGGCGGAGGCGCCTGGTGGCTTTTTGGCGGTGCCTGGTGGCTCTGCATGTGTTGTTGCTGTTGCGTCTGCTTCTGCTCCAGCTTCTGCGTCTGCTGCGCATGTTTCTGTTCGGTCTGTTGCTGCTTGGCTTCGTTCGCTTGCTGCTTTTGCAGCTTCTGGTGTTCCGCGTCCTGCTGCTTCTGCAGCTTCTGCCGCTGCTGGTCCTGTTGTTTGTATATCTTTTCCTGTTGCTGCTGATATTTCTGATCCTGCTTCGCGTTTCCGGTGTTGGGGGCCACGGGGCGCTCCGCTGGCGGAATGTCCTTCGGATGAACCGCTTTCGCCGGTGCTGGCCGCGCGCCGCTGTTATTGGGCGCGGCTTCGTGGTTTTCCGCGGGAGGAATATACCGGCCGCCTTCGCGCGCCGGCACGGCTGCGTGATCGTTGAACGCTCCGGATTTGGGAGTTGCCGCAATCGGCGGCTTGCCATGATTCTCCGACGCTTTCAATTGAGGATTCGAGCGCGCTTCTTGCACCTGCAGGTTTTGCGCGGATGTGGCCGCGACGTGGCGTTCGCGCATCGCGGCTTCTTCCTGCGAACTCGCCCGTGCGTTCACCCCGCCATTTCCGCCGTTGTAGCTCGCCCTCGTAACGTTTGTGTTGTTGTTGACCACCGTCGTGTTGTAGACGTTGTGGACCTCGGTCACATTGACGTTGTTCACGCTGCGGTTGTAATAAAAGTGGTCGTGATCCCAGCGGCCGCCTTCGTATCCGTGGCCCGTGTATCCGAACCCGTAATTAATCCCGCCATAAAATCCCACTTGCGGGCCCCAGAATCCTTCGTGAAAAATGAAGCCGGATCCGCCCCAGCCCCAGTAACCTGGCGTCCACAGAAAGCCCACTTCCGGCGCCATCACCCACGTGCCCGGAACCCAGTAATAATCGTCGCCGTCCCAGCCCCAGTAGCCGGGTGTCCAGATATATCCATCGCCGGGGCAGGCCGGCTGTTCGTACACCGGAAGTTCCGGCGGCGCAAAATTCACTGCTACGCCGACACTGACCTGCGCTGCTTTGCTTGCCGGGATATAAAGCAAAGCGGTCAAAATGAGGATCGTTCGAATTGATCGAAGCATTCGCATGTTTGTTCCTTTGCTCGAGAGATTTTGTTTTGCCGTTATCCTGGCCTTTGCCGCTCCGTGTACTCAGGCCCGTGTCAATTCGAGGAGCGGATCCACAATTCACGGTTGCACGCGGCATCATGCCTTCGCGGCGCGATTTCAGCTATCGGGTTGCTTCTGTAGATTGGCGGGGTAAAGACTGGAGTAGAAAAGGCGGCGAAATGATTAACGAGAATTGGCGTTGTTGGACTTCAGTGGCTTTTCAATCGATTTGTGAAACACGCTCACGCTGAATACCGGATTATCACGCGTGCCGCCAATGTGTATCGGCAACACCGTGCCGGCGCCCTTTTTCTCAAAAAAGGGATCGAACGCTTTCAGGAAAAATGATTTCGAACCATTCACCGTTTGCGAAAGCTTGGCCTCCAGCGTCAGGTGCCCGCTCAGGTCCAGCTCTCCTTTGGCAAGCGCGTAGTTGCCCGCGAGCGTCACATCCGCGCCCTCCACACGAAAGCGCAATTCCTTAAAATGCAGAACTCCGTTCCGCACGGAAAAGCTGCCGCTCAGGTCCGTGACGGCGCTTCCCGCGTCCGGAGCTTCGGGCTTGCCCTGCGCTCGCGCGCTCAGCGATTCAAGTTTTTCGCGCATCTCCGGGTTGTTCCATTTGCCGCCCTCCACGCCGAACTCGCCGTCCAGCGAGATTTTGTCCAATGCGTGCTGTTTACCGGGTGGAAGAACCAGGTTTGCCTTAACCTTCACCGGTCCGCTCAATATCGGCTTTTCAGCGCGCGTGGCCAGCTTCAAGAAATCCTGAATGCGCCCGTTTGGGACATTTGCCTCGATTGTTATCAGGTGCCCCGCCCCACGAATCAGCACAACCTTTCCTTCCGCGATGATCACGGATTTTCCCAGCACCGCGGTGACCGGGTGCAACAGCGTGTCCCCATTCGTTCCGTTTACTGTTGCTTCGAAATCGGTATGCAGTGGCATCGGCGTGCCAATCGCGTCCAGCGAGAAGTTTGGCGTATCCGTCTCGCCATCCACTTCCAGTTCCGCCAGCACACCCGCGTATTTGCCGATCGAAGATAACGTCCCACCGATTCCGGGCAGCGGAGTCAGATTCGCATTTGTAAACTTGTACTCGCCGGTGATCGGCGTTCCGCCGGGATCTTCCGCGTCCCACGGTCCGAACATCCCATCGGTTGCGATTTCGCCAATCGGCTTTCCGTTAGTCAGGTTGCCCTCAAATTTAAATGGCTTGGAAGAACTGGCGGATATAAGCGTCAGATTGTGAATATCCCAATCGAGCGGAATTTTGCCGGCTTGCTTCGGCAAAATGCGGATCACCGCCTGCTCGCAAACTACGCGGTCAATCACCGCATTCGATAGCCGGCTTAGCAGCGGAGAATTCTTGTGCGGCGGTTCCACGTGAGTAGGATCCCGCGGCGGAATCGTGATCTGCAGATTTTCAAGCTGCAACAGCGGAATGTGTTTCACGGGTCGCAGCAGCCCCAGATAGCCACTGGACAAGGAGAAGCTTGCAATCTGAATGAGCGGAGGGATGTCCGTACGCCCGTGGTAACGAAGCGTCAGGTTGCGACCGGTGACGTTCAACTGCGGCACAAGTTTGATTTGCAAGTCTGCCAGCTCCACATCGCTGTGAAAACGTGCCTGCAAATCCTGCGTGATTCCCCGACGAATGCGCGCCTGGATCGCTTCCGGCCAATAATAAAGATAAACGGCGACGGCGCCTATCAACAGAAGAGCGACAGCCGGAACGGTCCACCACCATTTTCGTATCCCGCGGCCGGCCAGGGACATTCGTAGAGCCTCTCAAGAAAAATACCAACCACGCAAACCAAAACCGCATTGGTAGCGCCTGCATCCTGCTGGCAAGCGCTCTTCTGCCGGTCATTCTTTGGATCTCTAAATCCAGGCCTGGGAAGAATTAAATCAAAGGCCCGGGGAAGCGCAGTCTTTGGCGGTGCAGAAAAAGCTTCCGACCACCATAGCTGGCCTTCGCCCGGGCCCCAAAACTAATCTTCCGTCGTCTAAATCGGTCTGCGTCCCTGGATCACCCGCACCAGAATTACGATGATCGCCAACACCAGCAAAATGTGGATGAATCCACCCAAAGTGTACGAGGTGACCAATCCCACAAGCCACAAAATCAGAAGAACAATACCGAGGGTCATCAGCAGGTCCATGATTTTCTCCTATGCCAATCTGCGCTGAGGATGTTTATCCGTTGCTCGGGCGGTTTGCTTGCAACGCGCACATCGTAGGACCTGCCAGCCATCTTTAATATCGAGCGAATCGTGTAGCCGCCACCCTGTCTTCTTGTATCCCGTCCGGCCGGCCCGCTAATAAAAAATCCGGGATCCGCGATTTGCGGACCCCGGAAGTTACGCACTCTCTCGCGCCTGCGCAGGTGTTGGCCCGCGTTTAGCGTCCGGAAGTTTGCGCCTTGGAGGCATCACTCGGCGCGCCGGTATTCAGCGTGCGGGTGAATTCGTCCACCTGCTGCTCCGCCTGGTCTTTGGCCATGCCGTAGCGCTGTTGCAGCTTGCCAACCAGTTGTTCTTTCTTGCCGCTGATGACCGTCAAATCGTCATCCGTCAGCTTTCCCCACTTTTCCTTGATCTTTCCCGAATACTCTTTCCACTTTCCTTCAACTTGATCCCAGTTCATGGATTCCTCCTCGTAAGTTCTGCCGGACCGCTCGGGAGGTTCGCGGCAGACGATTCCATAAAAGCGCATCCGCGCGCCGCAGGACATACAGCAATCCCCCGGAATCGCAACGTGATGCACTGCAGGCATTGCATTTGCGCTCGCCATGCGGTGAAAGGGCCGGTGAAATACAGGGAATTGCGGATGTTCACAGCGTAACCGGCCCAGCTATAAACATGCCATCGTGACGCGCTGCGCGAAATCTGCGAGCCACGATCGGACCAGAACCCAAGAACACGAAGTCACCACCGTTGCAACGGCCTCGCGGCAGAATACGCCGGGTGTCCGGCCGTTTAAACCAAGGAGGACTACCAATGAGCGGAAGAACATGGTTTGGAATCGCCCTGATTGTGTTCGGCATTATTGCCCTTGCCTACCAGGGATTTTCCTACACGGTCCCAAAGAAGGAAGTGGACCTGGGTCCGATTCAAGTCACCAAACAGGAAAAGCATAACGTGCCGCTGCCCCCGATCCTGGGAGCCTTGGCGCTGCTTGGCGGACTTGCGGTGGTGGTTACCGATCGTCGCGGAAAATAATTTCTACAAACACGAAAGAGAGGACTCTATGAAACGTTGGAAAACAGCAGTGATCGGTTTGTTGACTCTTGCCCCCTGGGCCGCCGCCGGGCCAAAGCCGGACGACGCCAAAGAAGTGGAGCGCATGCAGAACTCGGGGAAGGTGATTCAGGAAATCCTGGATATCCCGGACGATATCCCGCAAGACACGCTCGACAAGGCGCGCTGCGTCGTCGTTCTTCCCTCCGTTCTCAAGGCGGCTTTTATCGCCGGTGGAAGCTACGGTCGCGGCGTGATGGTTTGCCGCACCGGCAAGAACTTCACCGGCTCCTGGGGAGCCCCGGCGATGTACGCGCTGGAAGGCGGAAGTTTTGGTCTCCAAATCGGCGGAGAGGCCACGGATTTTGTGATCCTCGTCATGAACGACCGCGGCGTGGATAGCCTGCTGCACAGCAAGGTGAAGCTTGGCGGCGATGCTTCCGTGGCGGCCGGTCCGGTTGGACGCACGGCGTCCGCGGACACCGATGCTTACATGCGCTCGGAGATGTTGAGCTATTCGCGCGCGCGTGGCGTCTTCGCAGGCCTCTCGCTGGAGGGTTCAACGCTTCGCCCAGACGATGATGCCAACCATCGCGTGTATGGCAATGATGCCAGCGCCGCGAAGATCATCACCGAATCCAAACTCGCGGCTCCTGAGGCGGGGAAGCATCTCGTCGCCCGCTTGCAGAAGGCCAGCCCACAACTGAAACCCTAAGATTTAAATTGCCATCGCAGTGTAACGGGCGAAGCGGATTTCCGCTTCGCCTTTTTCTTGTACGCCGTGCATGTTCGGCAGCTTGCGGGTGAAAGTCCCGTCCCAACCTGATGGAGGTGAAGGGTAGCGAAGCGCAAGGGCGTCACCGTGAGGTGAGGTCTAAAGGAAGCGTGGAGCAAAGATACGGGCCGATGGACAAGAACCGGATTTGAGGCCTACGGCGCCGGACGAGCGAGCAAGTGATCGCGAAGTCCGTATCCATCAAGGACGCTGGTGGTAAATCCGGCGGTCGCGTATCGAAAGCAGTCGAGCTTATCGCGGGAGATCTGCTGCACGTCTCGGATTCGTGACTGAGGGTGAAGCAATTCACTCTGACCCTGTAGCAGAAGTCAGCAGCGGGCGTAGTACTCACGGAAGTGAGGAAGGCCCAAACAGTGAGAGCGAGTAGTAGAACGTCGAACTCACGGGTGGCACTGCGCCAGCCAATCAGCTTCGGCTGAGTTTTGCAGGTTCAGAAGACGGTGAAGCCGAAACGGAAACCTGCAGAGCGGCGAAGCCCTTGTGGCGAACGACGACTCGAACCTCCGGCCCGCAAGGGCTCAACTTGCTGAACCGCCGTATGCGGACCCGCTTGTACGGTGGTGTGGGAGGGGCGAGCAGGTGACTGCTCCCCCTATCCCGATTTCGGCGCGTCGCGGCAAGCCAAATAAAAACTCGCTCTTCCAAGTCCCGTGGGACCGCGGAAGAGCGAGTAAGTCAATCGTTAAAAGGGAAGCGACGTGCTTAGTAGCTGCCGGCTCGTTTCGCATCCGCAGTTTCCGCCGACTTGCTGCCCGTCGACGATTCGCTCACCGTGGAAACATCCTCGGCTCCCGTCCGCTCCATGATGTGCTTGGCCCTATCGATCGCTTCGCCAGAGTCGCAATGCACGGATAGCAGGATGCCGCCCTTCTGCAAACGTCCTTCGTAGCGCTTGGCTTCGTATTCCGGCAGGCCGAGGCCAACCAGCGCGCCCGAAAAACCACCAACCGCGCCGCCAACTCCGATGCCCGCGAGTGCGGCCATGATCGGGCCGGCGGCGATGAAAGGGCCCAGGCCGGGAATTGCCAATGCTCCGATGCCCACCAGCCATCCCAGCGTTCCGCCAATCACCGCACCGGAACCCGCGCCAACGCTGGCGCCTTCCGGGGCCTTCGTTTCTTTCTCGGTTACCAGTTCCTTGGAACCCAGATTCTCTGGCAACAGCAGCGAAATATCCGTCCTCGAGAAGTTTGCGTCGCGGAATGCTGCGATCGCGGCTTCCGTCGCGCTCCGGGTCGCATAAATGCCGAGTACCGATTTGTTGTTTGACATGCTTGGATCTCCTTTTCGCAACAACTCTTGTCGCTACAGCGTGCCGGCGAAAGACGCTCATCCGAAAATCACGGTGTTCTTTCCGCGGCCAGTGCGGCGCGACTTGAGAATGCAGGAGACGCGCAACGCAGCCAATACACGTCGCGCTGCAGATAGCTAAGGGTTATGCCTGAGATCCCGGCCAGGATGCAGAGCGCGAAGTGAGCTCCACTCTGCGGAAAGCCTCGCGGACTCGGCCCCTTGCCGGCAGGATGCCGGCGCTACCACTACACAACGAACACATCTCCATCCCATCTACAGTCCCTCTACCGCTTCACGGATCACAATCTACTGCCCCTCGCCGATTCTTCCGATTCCCCCGCTTCTATACGCTGGCCACTGCCGTATCCCAATCTCCCAGGAGGAAGCAACAATGAAATCAAGTTTCGGAATCAAAACCATGATCTTTGGAGCAGGCCTCGCAGCACTTGCCCTTTGCCCTGCGTATGCACACAGCCGTCTCACCGGCACCGGCTCCTTTTCCACCCTTCAGGAACCAGACAACACCAGCAACAACAAACAACAAACTCAGCCGGGCAGCACCACCGCGGATAAACAGAAGGAGACCCCCGAAGACCGCGACCTCGCCCAGAAGATTCGCAAGTCCATCGTTGACGACAACTCTCTCTCCACCTACGCTCACAACGTCAAAGTGATCGTCCGCGATGGCAATGTGGTCCTGAAGGGTCCCGTGCAGTCCGAAGACGAAAAGAAATCCGTCGGCGCGAAAGCGGAAGAAATAGCTGGCGCCGGCAAAGTAAAGAATCTGATTACCGTTAAGTCATAGCCGCAACGCCATGGGAGCGCCCGGCGCCGCTTATTCTTGGTGCCGGGTGCTCCCCCCGCGGAAATACAGGGAAACCTGTATTCAGGTTGTGCGGCGAACGCGGTCAACTGATAAAGGTTGTTCCACAAGACCGTCCGTGAAAGCAGGGCTAAGATGACAGTATCCACTTTGGGAGCGGAAACCGCTGTGAATCCATCACCTTCGAGCAATCACGTCATGGGTGGACTTAAAATCCTCGTCGTCGACGACCACGATATTATCCGTCGTGGCCTGAAGGACCTCCTCAACGCTCGCCCTGGTTGGGAAGTGTGCGCCGAGGCTAAAACCGGCAAGGAAGCTGTTGCCCTTGCGGAGCAGCTTAAACCCAACATCGTCGTCATGGACATCAGCATGCCGGACCTGAACGGCCTGGAAGCCTCACGCCAGATCCACAAGGCCTATCCCAAGACCGGAATCCTGATCCTTAGCATGCATTTCTCCGATCAACTCGTCCGCGAAATCATCGAAGCTGGCGCTCGCGGCTACATCTTGAAGTCAGACGCTGACCGCGATCTGGTCACCGCCGTGGACTGCATCGCAAATCGCCGCACCTTTTTTACATCTCGCGCTTCGGAGATGCTCCTGGGCGGTCAAACTCTCCAACCCTCCAACGTGGAGCCAAAACTTCCGCCGCGTAGCCGGCTGACCGCGCGCGAGCGTGAAATCGTCCAATTGCTCGCCGAAGGGAAGAGCAGCAAGGAAGTGGCCGTGTCCTTGGGAATCAGCGTCAAAACGGCAGAAACGCATCGTGCCAATATCATGCGCAAATTGGAAATTCACTCCGTCAGTGAGCTCGTGCGATACGCAATCAAGAATCAAATCATTGAGGCTTGAGTGTTCTTGGGAAGGAAACACGATAGCTGTCTCCAGGAGAGAAACCATCCGTTCAGAGCCACAATAGGAGTTCCGCTGGGTTCTGATTTATCAACATGCACGTGACCTTCCCCAGCGCAAAAGGGCCCCACCCATGCCAAGAGTTTTGATTGTCGACGATCACGCATTCGTACGTCGCGGAGTCCAGTCCATCCTGGAGTCCTTGCCGGAGTGGGAGCTTTGCGGCCAGGCCAGCGACGGACGAGAAGCGATCAAGCTGGTTGAGCAACTCGACCCCGATGTCGTCCTGATGGACGTCTCCATGCCGGGTATGGATGGGATCCAGGCCACGCGCGCGGTTCGCGCCACCAATTCGCACACAAAGATTGTCTTGCTGACGCTTCACGAATCCGTCGAAGTGCTGCGCAGCGGCTTCCGCGCCGGCGCGAATGGTTATCTTTTGAAAGCGGACGCCGAGGAAGAACTTCTCAAGGCGCTCCGCGTGGTGGTCGGGGACGGCAGCTACATCAGCCCCAAAATCGATTCTCAGGTTGTGGACCAGGTGATCAAGGAAATCAGCTCCTGATGTTTGGGAAGTACTGGGCGAAGCGATAAGCGCTCCATTAGGGCCGCTGCTCAAAGGCCAAGCGGAAGTTCATTTTACGCGAATTGGTGAAAGCGTATTTTCTTATGACAGTGTGGACACTGGCCCGTGGTATATAAGGAGCAGGTGGCGTTCAACTCTCCATTTTCCGGGCCTTCGAAATGTGTGCAGTCTACAGCCGCGATTCCTCATTTGGCAAACGGATGAGCAGCGTCTGGATTTCCAAAACGCGCTGGGGCTCGCTCATATTGACTCTGCTTCTTTTGGCCGCCACCGGCATCATCGGTTATGCCACTGTTCACCGCGTTAAAGACAACCGCAACCTCGTGTTACACACCTATGCAGTGCGCGGTTTGTTGAAGGATCTGCGCGCCGATATCGGCGAAAGCCACGCGACTTTCGATCTCTACCAGCTGTCTCGTAATCCCACCGAGGCCGTCCAGCTGGAACAGCAGGCACAAGAACAAGCGCGCACCGTTCAGGAGCTCAACCAGCTAATCGTTGACAATCCCACCCAGCAGGAACGATTGGCCGCATTCGCATCCATCCAGCAACAGGACTTCTCACAACTCCGCGCCTGCGTTGCCGGCGCCAGATGTCTGGAGCCTGGCACTTCCAACAAGCTCGACTCCATGGCCGAAATCTCAGCACGCCGCGGAACCATGTACGATTTGCTGCGTTCCATGGAGAACATGGAGGATGGCCTGCTCCAGGCCCGGCTCAAAACTTGGGACCGTTTGTTTGTCCGTCTCGTAGCTGTTTTGGCGGGCTCCTTCAGCCTTGCACTGGTCCTGCTCGTATACAATCTCCGCTTGCTGATGGACGAAATTGAGCTGCGCAAGAAACAGGAACTCATCGAAAGAAAAAATACTGAGTCTTACCGGATGTTAAGCGCCCGCATCCTCGAACTGCAGGATGTTGAGCGCCGTAGGATCGCGCGCGAACTTCACGATAGCGTCGGGCAATATCTCGCTGCCCTGAAGATCAATATCGGCCAGATGCAGCGCCGCGAAACAGGCATGCACCCTGCCTTGCAGCCGCGCGTCCTCGAATCCCTGGATCTGGCGGATCGCGCGATTGGCGAAATCCGCACCATCTCGCACCTTTTGCACCCGCCGCTTCTCGATGAACTGGGATTTAATTCCGCGGCCCAGTGGTACGCCGATGGATTCGCCCAGCGCAGCGGCGTGAAGGTGGAATTGAAGCTCACCGAAATCACCAAGCGCTTGCCGAGGCAGATCGAATTGGCGCTCTTCCGCGTTCTGCAGGAATCGCTTACCAACGTTCATCGCCACGCCAAAGCCACTTGCGTGGAAATTGAAGTAATCTGCACGGATGATGATGTGGTTCTGAATTTGCGCGACGACGGCAAGGGCATCCCCAGAAAAGTATTGGATGGATTCCGCGCTGGCGAAGCCGGCGGCATCGGCCTGGCCGGCATGCGCGAAAGACTTGCGGAGTTAGGCGGAACCCTCCACGTCGAATCTGGCCCCAGTGGCACCCGCATCTGCGCCACCTTGCCTACCCACGAGTGCGATCCAGCCGACCCCCCACCCGAAAAAATCACCGTCGACCCAACGTAACAGGTAGCGCCGGCATCCTGCCGGCCGGCAACCCCGCAGGGGCCCGAATCCCTCCCCGTAGCGGCCTCCTTCCGAGGCAGGCGCCTTCGACCAGCTGGACTTCGCAGCCAACTACTCATCCCGATTCCTGAAGAGCCCGTCCGCAGGGATAGATAGGCCGTTCAACGGGAGCAACTGTAAGTTGAATTAGACTTCGAGGCTTATTGTTTGAATTCTCTGGAACTGCATTCTAGCGGCTGGCCAGGCTACCCTGAGGTTCTTAACTCACCACACGCCAAATCTACCCCGTCAGCACCCGACCGTTTATCGTGTTAAAAATAAAATAATCCCCGGGATCCGTCTCGCTCATCTGGACCAATTGCCTTCTCGCTTCCTCCAGCGATTCCACGGCCTTGATCCACATCGGGTTGCCATCCGGTAGTCGCCTGAAGATATCGAACTTGGCACTCATGGTTTCTACCTCCTTCAGCAATTTTTCCAAACGCCCTCTGTATATGCTCAACTCGAAGGCAATGGCCGTGCCACTTCCTTAGGGCCAGCGTAAGCATCTTAAGATCAGTAGCTTAGTGAAAATTAACCTCTCGCCGCACGCCATCCGCTCTCGCGCATACATGGAAGAATTTGCAAGCAACCTTGTACATAGTTCAATGTAAGTGGGTACCATTACCGCGCTTAAGAATTAAATTTTTTAGGTGGGAGGGACGCCCGAAAGCGTCCCCCTTGGTCAGGTCACGTAAGTTGGATTGCGCCTATCCTGCCAGCGATTCGCATCCGCAGCCATACGGTCTTCCCCGCAAATTCCACAGGAACGATACCGTAGCGCTCCGAAGATTAAGGCCAGCGAATTTGCCAAGTTCTGCCAACTCCGCAAAATGCTGCGCTGCGAGTTTCGTGAATATCCCGTGCACAACGCGTGCCCTATTGTTACACTTCCGCGAATGGCGGAATCTATTAGTCCTCGGCACTCTCTCCTCGTCCGTATCACCCACTGGATTACCGTGGTTGCTTTCTTGGCCCTGCTCGTCACCGGAGTTGAAATTCTGATCTCCCACCCGCGGTTTTATTGGGGAGAATCCGGCAACGTAAATACCCGCCCCTTATTCACGATCCCGATTCCATCCTCGCGCTCCAGTGTTCCCACCGGTTATGGTTACGTGCTGCCAGATCAGAATGGCTGGAGCCGCTATCTCCATTTCCAGTCCGCCTGGATTGTTCTTGGAACCGGCCTGCTTTACGTGGTCTTCGGACTCTTCGCAGGCCATTTCCGTCGTAATCTGCTTCCTGCCCTGTCGGATCTCTCGCCCAGGCGCCTGGGCACTTCCATTCTGCAACACCTGCGTTTCGAGCGTCTCAGTGCGCAAGAGGCCTGGTCGTATAACGTGTTGCAGCGCCTGGCCTATCTCGTAGTCATTTTCCTGTGCTTCCCCCTAATCATCTGGACAGGTCTGGCGATGTCACCGGCATTTGAGTCCATGGCTCCGCCAGCCACGCTTCTGGGCGGCCACCAATCTGCCCGCACCATCCACTTCTTCGTCACCGGATTCCTGGTGCTGTTCCTTCTGGTTCATGTGCTGATGGTTATTCTTGCGGGATTCCGAAATCGGATGCGCGCCATGATCAGTGGCCGCGTCGCGGAGCCTCAGGAGCCAGTATGAAAAAGCTCTCTCGCCGTCAAATCATCACCACCGGGATCGCTGCCACCGCCGGTGTTTCCGGGCTGGCCGTGGCGGCAAAGCTCGCCGCGCGTCATGGACTCATCCCGCCCGACGCAGGAGGCATCTACGGGCCCGGCGAAACGCTCACCTATGCCGCGCAGCGCGTATTGACGCGCCACACTCTGGCGCGTGAATTTTCTCCGAGTCAGGTGTCCAAAGATCCGTTTGCAAATCCAGTGGATCCCCTTGGCGAAGACTTCCTGCGCTTTCAAAGCGCGGCATTCGCAGGCTGGCGCCTGGTTGTGGATGGGATGATCGCCCGTCCTGCGTCCTTCTCGGTTGCTGAGCTCAAAAGCTTTCCCGCAAGCACGCAAATCACAATGATCGGCTGCGAAGAAGGCTGGACCTATGTCGCCGAATGGACCGGCGTTCCGCTCTCGCACATCCTGCAACTGGTCGGGACTCTGCCCGACGCCCGCTACGTTGTTTACCACTCGATCCAACCCGATGCATGGGACAGCATCGACATGGCGGAAGCATTGCACCCGCAGACCCTCGTCAGCCACGGCATGAACGGCGGCGAATTGCCCGTGCCCTTCGGCGGACCCCTTCGCATGCGCGTTCCCCGCCAACTCGGCTACAAGAACGTCAAATACATCAATCGCCTCACCATCACCGATAACCTCAAACAGTTCGGCAAAGGCCTCGGCTCTGGCGAATTGGGTGCAGAAGATGGCTACGCCTGGTACGCCGGCATCTGAGAACGCCGGCCATTGTGTGCGCCAGCTCAAGCGGCGCAGTCTATTCGGTATGCGGGGTTTTCCAGCTAAAGTCGTAACGGAAGCCCAGCGCCGCGGCATCGGATACATTCTTTCCCTGCGCATCCACGGAGTCGCCGAGACTCGTTTCAAAGAACGCGTAACCAGCCTTTGAGAAGTGCCATTCGGCACCGAGAATGCCGTATCTGGTTTTGAAGTTGGAGTTGATAAACGGACTGAGGTCACGCGGAATATAGTCATCAAAGCCGAAGACGGCTGCGAATTTCCCGAACTTCAGTCTGGAATAGAGCTCTACTCCATCGGCGGAGAATCCGATGGCTATCGGTTCTGGCCCACCCGCCGGGTCCGGAACGAACGCTATGTCACCATTGCTCTGCCGCACGTAAACGGCGCCCCATTCCAGGTTGCGCCAATCTCCTTTCGCGCCGATCGTCCAGTAATCCGTGCCGCCACCGTTGAAAATCACTCTCGTAAACTCAGGATTGAAATAGGTTTTATTGTAGGCGCCGCCAATCTTCAACCCCGGAAGCACGGTTGCCTGCAACGAGAAGCCGAAGCCATTGAAAGCCTGCGAGGTGGCGCCCGAGCGTAACTGTCCCTGCGCGCCAAAATCGAAAATCTTGGCGAACTTAATGTGGTAGAGAATGACCTGGTCCGCGCGTCCAGTCCCGGATTGGCCGCCATCCGTTCCGGCCACATACGTTGCGGTGGACTGGCCGCCGAAGACATTGAAGCGATCTGTCGTGTAATCCGTTATGTCGTAATGCGTCGAGTTCTGTTTCCCGAAAGCAATTCGACCAAACGCTCCGAAGTCCACGCCAACAAAACCAAGGCGCGCGCCGAAAACAGGTTGCGTCGCTTGATTGATCACGCCGAACCCCGAAGCGGTGGTGGCACCTGCGTTGAACGTAGTTTCGCTTTGCACCAGGTTCACCCCCCACTCCGCCGTTCCAAACACTTTGATCGCGCCGAAGGTGGTGAAATTGATGCCGATCCGGCTGGCATCGTCCTGCACCTGTGCTCCAGCGTCAGAAATGCCCACGATGGTACGCAGACTTCCATAAGGATTAAGCATGCCGAAATACTGCACCTTGGGATTGACGCCGGTTGTGGCGGTAGCCATCTCCGCCTTCTGATCCGCGGGCTCCACGTATGCATTTGCTTCGACCGGGACGGCGACAGAACGCGATGTGCTGCCTGTGGCGAATTCGCCCCCGCACCCTTCCGTCACCCAGACTCCCTGCGCGTCGTATCCCCAATTTCTGCCCAGCAGGCAATTGGTTTCGCTGCTTTGCCGCAACATCACCACGCCTGCACTGGTGTTTGCCGAACAGTGCTGCCGCTGGTCCCCCGTGGAAACACAAGTAACCACGGACGAAACGGTCACCTGCGTCGGGTTCTGCTGTGCACTTGTACTTAGTACTGAACCGAAGGCAAGGACTACAAATGTGAAATAGCCTGATAATTTCATGCTGCTTCCCCCTTGAGGCGAACCGGCCACCGTTTGCACAGCCACGTTCGGACCTAACGAAGTCCCTACGCAACTGGGGGAATTCCTAGTATGAGAATCGCTGGGGGGCAGAGAATCACCGAGGTCCGGCTCTGATTCGGTCAGGTAAGGCTGCATCGTCTCTTAAGTTGGTTTCTGCTTGAGAGATTCGCGCGCTTTTTGGCGTTCCGTTTCCTGTTCCGCGAGCAGCTTGTACGCAATGTAATATTTATAAATGTTGGAGACGTAAGTCACCGTCTCTGGACCCATCCGCGCCGCCGCAACCATCTCCACATTCTCGGTCCAAACGTTGGGATTTAGACCCTGCGAAGCCGCTTCTTTGCGAAGTTGCCTCACCCGTCCAGGCCCAGCGTTGTAGGCTGCGAAAGCAAACAGGATCTTGTTCAGATCGTCCATCGGTTCGTTTGCAAAGTATTGATCCACCATGAACCGGATGTATTTCACTCCTGCATTAATATTGGGTTCCAGCTGATGAATGTCTCCGACCTTCATCTCGGCGCCGGTTGCGGGCATCAGCTGCATGATTCCGATGGCGCCCACATGGCTCTTTGCATCCTGGTTCAGGCCGGATTCCTGGTACGCTTGCGCCACCATCAATAGGTAATCGATGCCGTACTGGCTCCCATACTTCCGAAAGATCTGGGCGGTCTGCTCAAATCTCTTCATCGCCGCTGACGAAGTGGCCTGCTTCAATCTTTCCGAAGAAACGGTATACCTTCGGATCACCGTGTTGCCGAATGTGGTCCCCTGGCGATGCGTCTTGGCAAAGTCGTTGATGGCCGCCAGCAGCTTTGGCGTATTTTGTCGGACTGCCCAGGCATATTCGCCGCCCGTATTCACTGTGATTTGTTCGTGGAGCTGCAGCTTGGTGAGCAGATTGCTCCATAACTTCGCAACGTTGTCATCCACAATGATCGTGGAAATCAGGCCCGCGTTCACCATTTCCAGTAAATCTTCGTCTTCGAGATCTTCCGGCGCGGCGTGGAGTCTGACAGGAGCCTTTTGTTCCTTTTGGAAGCGTTCGTTCAAAAGTTCGACATGCGTCCAATAGCTGGAAGATTTCCGTAAAACAACATCCCGCCCGGAAAGGTCCTCGAGAGAATTCAGTGCCGGGGAGTCAGGCCCGGTAACCGCGATTTCATTGATTCCCGACGCCATGGGGTCAGAAAAATCGACGATCTTCTTGCGGTCGGGCGTAATCGTCAGCCCAGCGATGGCAATGTCCGCGGTCCCATCGGTAAGGTGCGAAAGCAACTCATCTCGCTGCACCGGCCGGAAAACCACGTGCAACTTCACGTTTTTCGTCTTGGAAGGATATTTCCGGTTAATGTATTTCTCGAATGCCGTGCCGCCCTCATAGGAGATGCCGTACTGCATGCCCTTCAACACGTAATATTGAGTTTTGGAATACGCCACGACGACCCGGATCGTGCGCCGCTGGAGCATCCCATCCAAATCGCCTGTCCATTGTTCGGCCTGCGTCGAAGGCGCTTTCACTTCGGGCTTTTTCTGGGGTGCTTGCTGTGCGGCACCAAAGGGAGCGAACACAATCCCGCAAATGACCCACGCAAGGACAATCGTACAATGAGTGCGGACCATAAACATTTTCTGAACTCAATATACGTTTTCATCTACATGAATTTCAACTCGCGTTGAAATTGCCTGGCTTGTTGCCTGACTACCAGTTCAGACAAGCTGCTAAACCTATCCGACAACTTCACGTTTGCCCGCAATTCCAGATTTGTGCAACGATGTCCCCGCCCAGAGCCTGCGTTCCGCGAAGCAGGAGTTGCCGCCCAGACCGCGGCACACAGAATCCAAGCTTTCATGCGGGAGGAATCCCAACTGTATGCCCAGGCTGCTATCCGTGAACGTCGGTCTCCCCCGCGACATCGCGTGGAAGGGCCGCACCGTACACACCGGTGTCTGGAAGCAGTCTGTCCCCGGCCGCCGTCGTGTCGGCCGCTTGAATCTCCAGGGAGACGGGCAAGGCGATCTGGCCGGCCATGGAGGCGAGCACCGGGCAGTCTTCGTTTATCAGATTGAGTCCTATCGCTATTGGCAGCAGCAATTAAAGAGGACCGATTTCGTCAACGGACAGTTTGGCGAGAACTTCACCGTCGAAGGCTTGCCCGATGATGCTGTCTGCATCGGCGACCGCTATCAAATCGGCACCGCACTTTTAGAGGTCACGCAGCCTCGAGTGACATGCTATCGCGTCGGCATTCGCATGAACGAACCGCGCATGGCGTCATTGCTCACCTCCAGTGGCCGGCCGGGTTTCTATTTCCGAGTTCTCCGCGAAGGTGAGGTTGGTGCCGGTGACGAAATAGTGAAGGTTGGGACGGCGGCGGAGCGTATGACCGTCACTGAGGTTAACGCGCTCCTCTATCTGCCTCCGCACCCACGCGATCGTCTAGAGCGCGCCTTGCGGATCGATGCGCTCGCGCACGGATGGCGCGCCTCGTTTGAAGTGCTGCTCCAGAGTCAAGAAAACGGAGCGGAATCGGGCAACGCGGGACTCGCTCCATCCGCCGCAGCCCGTCCGGCCTCCTCTGGATTTCAGTCACTCGTCGTGAGCTCTATTGATCACGAGTCCGTGGATGTTCTGTCGTTTGTCTTGCAAAGCGCCGAGAGTCGCCAGCTGGCCTCGGCACTGCCGGGTCAGTACGTCGTTGTGCGTCTGAAGCCGCCCGCTGAAGCCCCGGCGTTTTTTCGCAGCTACTCGCTCTCCGGTTCGCCCTCAACGGAGCGTTATCGCATCAGCGTGAAGATCGAACCGGACGGAGCTGCTGGAAAATACCTGCGGGAAAATCTTCGAGTCGGAAGCCAGCTCGACGTCAGCTTGCCGCGGGGAAGTTTTGTTCTTCAGCCCGGAGACCGGCCGGTCGTACTGCTCAGCGCCGGTATCGGCGCAACCCCTGTTCTGGCGATGCTGCACGCGCTCGCGGCGGCGCATTCGGCTCTTCAAGTCGTGTGGTTGCACACTGCTCGCGACGGGCAGCACCACCCGTTTGCCAGCGAAGTGCGGCGCCTCATGCCCGACCTAGCCAACGGCCGCAGCTATATCTGTTACACCAAACCAGACTCAAACGACAAAACAGGCGATAGCTTCAACGCAACAGGGCACTTCTCGCAAGCGCTGCTGCATGAACTCGTGCTGCCAGTTGGCGCGGACATCTACCTTTGCGGACCAAACCGATTCATGGCGGACATGAAAGCTGCCTTCACGGCCTTAGGCGTGGCACCGGAGCAGATTCACATCGAAATCTTTAATGGCGGCGAATCCATGACCCCGGGTGTGGTCGGCGCAACGGCCCGAGTTCCGCATCCGCCCACCAACGACGCGGGCACGGGTCCGCTGGTATCCTTCGCGCGCAGTGGCATTGCCGCGCACTGGGACGCGTCGCGCTACGAGAGCATCCTGGAACTTGCCGAGGCATGCGACGTCCCTGTCCGTTGGGCGTGCCGAACCGGCGTTTGTCACAACTGTGAAAGCGGTTTGGTTTCCGGCGCGGTCGCCTACAAGCCGGAACCGCTCGACAAACCAGCCGATGGCAACCTTCTGGTTTGTTGCTCGCAGCCGTCCAGCGATATCGTCGTCGATTTGTGAAGCACCAAGGAAGCCTAGAATCGGATGGAACCGTTTCGGTGTAACTCGCGTCAATCCAGTTAGCCACTCGGAGGAAATTCAATGACCTTTCCGCAATTGGCCCAATTCACCGATATCGCTCTGCTGCTCCTGCGCTTGATGATTGGTCTCATCTTCATCACCAGTGGCTACAAACATCTCAAAGACCCGGCGACTCGCAGCAAAGATATTGGGATGAGCGAGCGCTTCACAATTTTCCTGGGCGCGGCAGAGCTAGCCGGTGGCCTCGGAGTACTTACAGGCGTTCTCGCGCAACTCGCCGCCATCGGTTTGATCTTGCTCATGTTCGGCGCCATTCAAAAGAAAATATTCACCTGGCACACCGGCTTCTGGGGAAAATCAGAGACTGACGGCTGGAGTTACGACACCATGATTGTCCTGATGAATCTGGTTATCGTCACTACCGGTGGAGGAAGTCTCGCAGTCACTCACCTGATCAAGTAAAACGCTCGGCCGCGTTAGGAGTCTCAAGATGAATGATCAACAAAAGCAACCGTCTGCCGCGGCGCGAGACCAAGAGATCCGTGCGGCCTTGGACCAGCATTGGGCGGCATCCGATGCCAACGATTTTGAAACCGAGCACCGCATCTATCACGAGGACGCGATCCTGGATTACCCGCAGTCCGGCGAACGAACCCGAGGTCGCAGCAATATCCAGAAGCAGCGCTCCACTCAGCCCAGCAACAAGCGTTTTGCTGTCCGGAGGATCCTTGGAGGCGGTGATCTCTGGGTCACCGAGTTCACTCTCACCTATGATGGCAAGCCATCCTACACCGTCAGCATCATGGAGTTCCGTGGCAACAAAGTCGCGCACGAAACGCAATACTTTGCGGATCCGTTCGTGGCCCCCGCCTGGCGCGCTCAATTGGTCGAGCGCATGGACACATAAATTCCAGCCGAGCCGTCCTCGCTATTTGGCAGAGTACGGTGTTAGTTTGCGGCGGCACTCGCCGACTTCCTCATGCCCTCAAGTCCCACTTGCGTATATTGGCCAACCTCGATCAGGTAGCCATCGGGGTCGCGCATGCAGCAGCGCCATTCCCATCCGTGATTGTTCCGCGGCTCGGCAAGAAAGAGCGACCTCTGGCTTATCCGGAGTCGGGCCATCGCCGGAATTCTCGAAATTTAACTGAGCAATCCATTTATTTCCGGGGGCCCGGAAAGTTCTTACTTATTGTCGGGCCGCCGACCGGCGTAAGACGAAAAAGAGCGTTTTTCTGTAGGTGAGGCAAATACAGGGGGTTACGAGAAGTTGTGTTTGTAAGTGAGGCAAATACAGGGGATAGGAACGGTAAGCCGAATTGATACGGGGTGGAGGAGGTGGTTTCAGGGAGGATGATTTCAATTCGGCAACGGGGCCATCTTCATACACATATACCTAAACTAAATATAAATATACGGTAACTCCTTGTCAAGAGGACAGCGGGAGTAATGTGTGAGCACGGCAAATTAGATGCGATTTTTGGGGAGGCAAACCAGGATGAATGTGACGGATGGTGTTGCGTTGCGGTGCTGAGCTGGCAAGACTTACCGGGACTTAAACTCGCCACGCAGACTGCTGCGAACTGCATGAGGAGAGATTGTTACTGTTTTTCCGGATTCTTCGCCACAAACAGGCCATAAACGAAATTTCCCGACGCGAAGCCGGCGCGCATGGCATAGAACGATTTTAGGTTAGTGACAAATTCTGCGCCAAGCTTGGCGGCCAGGGCCCAGAAGGATTTGTCCTTGATAATTTCCAGACCCAGGTCCCAGCTTTTCGCGCAATCGAGCGTCAGGTCCTGGCGATGAATAATTTGCAGCCCGCTGGAAACCAGGAAGTCGTTGTACTCATTCATCCCGCGAAGCTCCACCATCATGCCTTTTTCGATGGGCGCGATAAATTTCTTTTTGGTTGCGGCAGACAGGTTTTCCTTCTGGAACCAGTCCGTGAGCGCGAAGCAGCAGCCCGGCTTCAGGAATTTCACGGCCGAAGCGAAGAATTTTTGCGGATCGTGATAGTGGGAGATGGATTCGACGGACCAAAGCACGTCAAAGGGTTGCTCAAACTGCATCTCCTCCGCATCCATCAGCAAAAAACTGGCGTCCACGTTGGTTTTGGCCGCCGCTTCCTTGGCCATCCGCACCTGCACCGGAGAAATCGTGATGCCGGTGACGCTGGCGCCATACTTTTTCGCGAGGTGGAGGCTGGTTCCGCCAAAGCCACAGCCGATGTCTAGAATACGCGAACCGGTTTTTATGTCCGCCAGCTGCGCAAGGTGATCGATCAGCTGGATCTGGGCTGTTTCTTTTGATTCGTCGCCGCGAAGCCAGTACCCATGGTGAATATGCTCCCCCCAGAGGGAGTTATAGTAAGGGCTTACAACATCGTAGTGTTCAATGATTTTACGTTTCTCGTTGACACGATCAACGGTCGCAGAGGACTGCACGAGGGTTCCCATATTTGGCGTCTCAGGCAAGAGGCGTATTCTACCTCAAGAGCAGGTGTTGTCGAGTGCAAAAGCTTTCAGTCCAGGGCCTTGAGCAGCGCCTTCAAAAACGTTCCAAACCGCAATCAAGGGCCGTTCGGCGCTGGAATTTTCCTGGGGATGGGTATACATTCTTTTCGCGCGAGATCTTGGGCGTAGCTGCTCAATTCGCACAACGACAAACATGCAGTCCATCAGCAAGTTAACGAAAGCCGACTTAAGAGACGTGCCAGAGCACGTTGGCTCCAATTCGTACGGACCCACGATCAATTTTAGCGAAACGCGCAAATTCCTAGTCCGCTGGATATCCGTGCCCATTGCCTTGGCAAGCATTGCCGCCGTGTCGATTGAGGGCGCCGTCTCCGTCACATCCTATTGGGCGGCCAAGCTCCTCGGAAAAATCCGCCCCGTACGCGAGACCTATCAGCTTCTTTCCAGCAGTTACGACCGGCTCGTAAGCCGTGTAGGCCAGGAAGTTCTACAAGACCCCCGAGACACGCCGGCGTTACGCATCATGATTTCCCTCACCCTTACCGCATTACCAATTCTCGTGGTCCAGCTCGTCCTCGGAAAACCTCATATTTTGCTGGCTGTGCCGTTCTATCTAGCTCTATGTGGTCCCATGTTTCAACGGACCGTCAGGATGTTCAGCGCCAAACATCTGGAGGCGCATCGCCCCCATGGGTATTTCAAAGGACGATACCAAAGGCTATTCGGGCGCTACGTTGAATTCTTTCTTGGATATATGTATGGGGACCTCCCCGAACTGGGTCGGACCGTCCATGTCCGCCTCCACCATAAAGAGAACGGTGGACCCGACGACAATGCGTCCACCATGGCCTATGATCGGACGAATCCGCTTCATTTTCTCTGGTATCTTTCGGACAACATCTGGACGGCCCTGGGGTTTGCCCCTTACGCCTACTTCAAAGCAAGAGGCGATGAAAAGAACCGAAAACGCATGTTTTGGGGAATAACACGCTATTCCATTTATTTCGGCGCCATCTTTCTTTACGACTGGAGAATTGGGATCGCGTTTGCGTTAGTTCCTCTTCTTTGCATGAATTTCGTCATGGCCATCACTTCGTGGGTTCAACACGCATTCTGTGACCCGGAACAACCCGAAGATTATTTTGTAAATACCGTGACCGTCGTGGATGAAGTGAACTTCATGAACGAGGGATACCATCTGTGCCACCACCATCGATCCGGCCTTCACTGGACCGAGATGCCCGCCCACTTCGAGCGACTTCGCGACAAGATGTCGAACTCCAGCTCGCTCGTCTTCCGCGATTTGGACTTTATGGAACTTTTCATTGAGTTGACGCTTCTCCGCAGAATGGATGTGCTGGCCGAAAAACTTGTCCCTTGGGAACCCATGAATCACGAACAAAGATTGGATTTTCTGGCGAAGAGAACCAGGCCAGCCAGAAACGTTGCGGTCTGATGATCTGTGATTGGCGGAATGATAGACCTAAGTCTCCGGCAATTGCGCCCCTCGATTGTACGATCGTTAACCAACATGGCCGAATACCAGTGAATATCTAATCCAAACCTATATTATGGTCTATCCGATCGGCGAACTCGTTTCCTTGTGCCCGGTCGGATTGAGAGGCAAAGCGGATCATCAATGGTAACGCCGAGCTTGCAAACTGGAAGTGGTGCCGCTCGCCGCCGATTCTGGCTGGCGATGTCGGGTTTTGCGATGGCGCTTCTGCTGGTGCCGTTTTCCTACAAAGTTGAGCGTCGCCTGGAGACGGCTGCTCACATCAAGGGTGGAGAATCCGAAAAAGTTGAGCTGGAACTGGCGCAGCGCTTCCAATCTCCCTACGCGCACCGCCTGGTTTTGGTGATCTCCGGAATCCCCAATTTGGATTCCGCAGAAAACGCTGATGCATTGACCTTCCTAACCAGTACATTGCGAAGCGTGCCCGGTGTCTCTGGCGCCGCATCCAGCCTGGATTGGCCGGATCCTTTATTCACCGGGAACAATGGCGGGGGTTTGATTCTGGTAGGGTTGGACCCGAAGAACGAAAATTTTGAGTCGTTGGTCCCGACACTCCGGGCAAAAGCAGACTGGATGGAAAGCCGGCTTAAATCGCAGTACCCCGATATCAATCTGGAGATTACCGGCGAAACGCCACTCACCTACGATCTGCGCAAGGTCAGCGCCGATGACGTTCGTCATGCTGAAGAAAGAGCGATGCCGATAACGCTCTTGTTGCTGTTGCTGGCTTTCGGCAGCCTGGTGGCTGCGTTCATGCCGCTGGGGATCGGCGTACTTTCCATCTCGATGGCGTTGGGTGCGGCCGCGCTGCTGGCGCACTATCTGCACCTCTCGATTCTGGTGCAGAACCTGGCGACGATGCTGGGCCTGGGGCTGGGAATCGACTATGCGCTGCTGATGGTGAGCCGCTTTCGCGAAGCATTGGCGGAGCGCTATTCTCCCGGCCAGGCCGCCGATATTGCCGCCAAACAAGCAGGGAAAACCCTGCTCATCTCGGCCACCACCGTGGCCATCGGATTTTCAGCGCTGCTGATTGTGCCAATCAGCGAACTGCGCTCCATCGGAATCGCTGGCTTGCTGGTAACCATTTTGAGCGTCGTGCTGTGTACATTCATTCTCCCATGGGTGCTAGGTCTGCTCGGACACCGCATCAACGCCGCCAGAATGCGGCTTCCATGGAAAAAAATGAAAACGCGGGAAGCCTCATGCGAGGCGAGTGCGCGATGGGTGCGCTGGGGCAGCATCGTAACAAGCCGGCCATGGGCCGCCCTGATCGCGGGAATTCCGCTGCTGATCCTTGCATTCCAGGCGTGGCAAATCTCACCCGGCATTCCTGACCACAACTCGCTTCCGGCCGCGGCCGAATCGGTGCAGGCGCTGCACACGCTGCAGGGCATGGGGCGATCGGGAATTGTGCAGTCCCTCCGCGTGGTGCTGGAGCTGCCGCCGCAGTCTGCGCCGCTCTCTCCGGCTGGCTGGGAGGCTGTCAGCCGTTTGACGAAACACTTCCAGGAAGACCCTAGAGCGGAAGAGGTCCTATCACTTCCGACCCTGACGGGCATGGCCGATAATCCGGAAGCCGTGAGCGATGTGCCAGAGGCGATCCGAAAAAGTTTTCTTCGCACCGATGGCCAGGCGACATTGATTGAGTTGCTGCCCACCGCCACTCTTGTGCCCAACGAACAGATCCGATGGGTGCGGGAAGTGCGTTCCTCCGATATTGCGGCGATCACTGGCGTGCCCGGCGCGGTGGTTCGCGTTGGCGGCATTGCCGCAATCGACGCAGACTATGCCTCGGTTGTAAAAGAGTGGATGCCCAGCGTGGTCCTTGGTGTGGTTTTGGGCAGCTTGCTGGCGCTGCTGATCGGGTTGCGTTCTGTGTTCGCGGCCGTCAAAGCCATTCTGCTCAATTTGCTTTCCGTTGGCGCTTCGTTCGGCGCGCTGGTCGTCGTATTTCAGAAAGGCTACGGCAGCAGACTGTTTGGGCTGGACGGACCAACCGGAACCGTATACCCTATCGTGCCGATTCTTTCGTTTGCCATCGTGTTCGGTTTGAGTATGGACTATGAAGTTTTCCTGGTCGCCCGAGTATTGGAAGAGCGGCGGCGCGGCCTGTGCGAAAAATCCGCGGTGGTTGAGGGTTTGGCGCGGACGGCGGGATTGATCACCAGCGCCGCGGCGATCATGATTGCGGTATTCACGGCATTCACGATGGGCGGCTTCCTGGTGGTCCAAATGCTCGGTTTCACGCTCGCCGTAGCTGTATTCATTGACGCTACGCTGGTGCGAATGATTGTGGGGCCGGCGCTTTTGAAACTTGCCGGCGACTGGAATTGGTGGCCTTTTGGCTTGTATGGAGCTTCTCCAGAGGCCGAAAAGAAGCTTGTGCCGTGACGAAGCCCACGCGAGACAATGCAACTACGCGACGGAGATCTTAAGAAAGCGCTTCAAGTTATTTCGCTTTGTCGCCCTGAGCGACGAACTGGCTAAGATCAAAGTCCTTGGCTCCCAGCTTGGCCTTTCCTGAGCCACCTTCCACCACAAGAATCGAGGAACCTGGCTTGCCCTGAAGTTTCGCTTCCACTTGAGTCGCCGACCAAACGCCGCCGACCTGTCGCAGCCCGTAATAAATAAATTCCTTCTGTTGTCCGTTCCCGCGAATCGTCTTTACCACATGCACAGGATACATAATGGTCCGGTCAACCCACGATGTTACGGAATCGTAGTAAGTCTGGTCTTGCGAGCCGGGCTTGCTCTTCAGGACAAAGCAATCTCGTGCGCCGCATTTTTCCGGTGGCAGCGCCTCCTGAACCTTCCAGAAGAATTGATTCTCCACCATATCTTCAATGGAGAAATCCGTTCCCAGGAGCGGGTCGTTCCAACGATTAAATGGCAACTCGCTAGCGGTCTTCGCGCCGGGAAGCAGCGCCTCAATCGTCACATGCCCTGCCGCGGTCAGATGCAAAAGAAAGATTGTCTTCTCTGAGCCTGGGCCAGTCATTTCGCATAGCAGGCGCAGACCATCGGGAAACCAGTGCGCCTTGGCGACAAACTTATAGTTCGTGCGCTTGCCCGTGCCTTCGATGTGTGTGAGCCGCCCGCTCATGCGGTAATCCATCTTCTCAATGCGCTCGCGCGAGCCAATTAGACCGGGATCCTGGTCAGAATTTGCCGCAAAGGCGCCCGATGGCTGCATCAGCAGGCACAACATGAGCAGCCCGATGGCCCCCCGAAGCGTCCTCGGGGCGCAATTCGCCCATTTGGTGACTGAATGCTGGCTCAGTTTGAAGGGACGAGTGAGCTTTACCACGGGAAGTAGAAAGGTCATATCTCTATGTATACAACCAAAACTCTGATAGCGCTATCCACGGCGCCGGTAACGCGCCAATTATCCTTCACAACCGATCCATGCTTGTGTGGGGACGTTTTCCCGCACTAGGAGAATCCCTAGTTTCGGCGGGAGCTCCAACGCTGTAGGTTCCCGAATCGAGCTAAAATCGCGAGGAGGGTGCATGAAATCTAGAGCCGTCGTACTGGGTATGATCCTGTGTTTCCTGGGCGTTTCCGTGTGCTTCGCCCAGAACCCCTTTATGGGTACTTGGAAGCTGAATGAGGCCAAATCCAACCTCCCACCAGGGTCGCCGAAAATCAACAAGGTGGTCTATGAGACGGAAGGCATCGATTTTAAGGTCACCACAGATGGCGTCGACGGCTCTGGTAATTCCACCCATACCGAGTGGACAGGCAAGTTTGACGGAAAAGATTATCCCGTTAAGGGCGATGCCAATCAGGATTCGCGTTCCTACACAAGGAAAGGCATTCACGAGCTGGATTTCCGGGTGAAAAAAGGCACCAAGGTTGTGACCACCGGCAGAATTGTCGCATCCGACGATGGTAAGAGCCGAACGGTGACCACACGAGGAACCGATGCAAAGGGCAAAAAATACAAAAGCTCGGCCGTATACGACCAGCAATAGCCGGCAGTCGGAGATGCCCGGGCGATAAGAACTTCTTGGACAACTGAAATTCGGCCAGTTTCCATTTGAGAGGTCTGAGCTGGCAAAGACAAAGGAGGAAGAAATGTTGAATCGACATCGAGGGTTAGCGGGAATCGCGTTGCTGGTTATTGGCGTTCTGGGCCTGAGTATTTCCGGCATTGCGATTGCGGCGGACGACAAGAATGAGGTGGAGCGAGTAAAAGAGTCGGGAAATGTGATGAAAGAGCTTGTTTCTTCATCCAGCGGCGTTCCCATAAGTGTGTTGAACAAGGCGGAGTGCGTGATCGTTCTCCCGTCCGTAAAGAAGGCTGGATTCATTATTGCCGGCCAATATGGCAAGGGCGTGATGACGTGCCGGGGAGGCGAGAATTTTGACGGGCCGTGGAGCGCCCCGTCGATGATGCAGTCGGCTGGCGGAAGTTTTGGTCTGCAGGCAGGCGGCCAATCGAGCGACTTCGTCATTCTAGTTATGAATGATAAGGGAGCGCGAGCCCTGATGAATGGAAAGGCTAAGCTCGGCGCCGATGCCAGTATCGCCGCCGGTCCAGTTGGGCGGGAAGCGGAAGCCTCCACGAATGCGGCGATGAGCGCCCAGATGCTCTCCTATTCCAGAGCGCAGGGTGTGTTTGCCGGCGTTTCTCTGGAGGGATCGTCGCTTGGACCGGATGACGATGCAAACACAGATTTGTATGGCAAGAAAGTCACCGCCACCGAGATCATTGCTGGCAAAGCCGGGCCTGCCCCCGCTTCGGCGAAGGAACTGCTCGCGGTACTCACCGCGAAATCGCCCAAGAACGAATCCAAGGGCCAATAACCGGTGTTTTTATACGCTTGCGGCTTTGCACAACCGCAAACTTGCATTGAACGCTCGACTTCTGCTTAAGCGCATTTCTGAGTCGCGAATAGTCACAGAGCACGGCGCAGTTGTGCGGAGTACCTCCGTTTGCTAGCTTGACTGGCATGCCGCCGCAGCTTCCCGAAAATCTCAGCCGCGCGATCGAGGCCCTCTACCGCGCTGAATCGGGCAGGATTCTGGCCACGCTCGTTCGCCTGCTCGGAGATCTTGATGTCGCCGAAGAGGCCATGCACGAAGCGTTTGCCGCTGCCCTGGACACTTGGCCACAAACCGGCGTACCGGAAAAACCGCGCCCCTGGCTGATCTCCACCGCGCGCTTCAAAGCGATAGATGGAATGCGCCGGCGAGCGCGCTTCAACAGCGCACAGAAAGAGCTCTCACTCTATCTCGAGGCCCGCAGCAACGATGCGCCTCACGACGACGAGGAAATCGAAGACGATCGGCTCCGCCTAATCTTCACCTCCTGCCATCCCGCTTTGCCGCCGGAAGCGCACGTTGCGCTCACGCTCCGTGAAGTTTGCGGGCTCACAACCGAGGAGATCGCAAAAGCCTTTCTCACCACTCCGCGCACACTGGCGCAGCGCATTGTTCGCGCAAAGGCCAAGATTCGAGAGGCATCGATTCCCTACGAAGTACCATCGCCCCAGGAATTGCCCGCGCGGCTCGGCGCCGTGCTTCAGGTCGTCTACCTCGTCTTTAACGAGGGCTATTCGGCCGCGGCGGGAAGGGAAGTGATGCGCGCCGAACTGACCGGCGAGGCCATCCGGCTGGGCCGATTGCTCACCGAACTTCGGCCAGAGCCGGAAGTGCTTGGGCTGCTTTCTCTGATGTTGCTGCACGAATCCCGTCACGCCGCCAGAACCTCCCCCACCGGAGAGCTGATTTTGCTCGAAAACCAGGACCGCTTGCTCTGGAACCAAGCGCAGATCGCGGAGGGAGTCACCTTGCTCGAGAAAGCCTTGAACTCCCGCCGCTTCGGCTCCTACACACTACAGGCTGCAATTGCCGCTGTTCATGCGCAGGCGGAATCGGTCGCTGCCACCGACTGGCGGCAGATTGTTGCGCTCTACGACCAACTTTTAAGAATCCAGCCTTCGCCGGTTGTCCAGCTCAATCGTGCCGTGGCCATTGCTATGTGCGATGGTCCAGAGGCCGGCCTCGCCAATATCGACGCGCTCTTGGGGCAAGGCGAGCTAGCGGATTACTATCTGGCGCATTCCGCCCGTGCGGATATGTATCGCAGACTCGGCAGAGCAGCTGAAGCTCGTTCCTCTTATGAGAAAGCCCTGGCCCTGACCCAACAGGAACCAGAGCGGCAATTCCTCCAAGAGCGGATTCGGCAATTGAAATAAAAAATGGAGTAGCTGTCGATTTCCGGTCTCCCCCAACGACTATATAGTGAAAGAAGGGCGACTGGCCCGCCCGAAGACCGCTGCATCGGAATGGAGAAATCATGACGCAGTATTTGGTTGCAATTCACCACCCCGACGACTTCGACTCGTCCTCGGAGACCGAGGCGACGGTCCGCGATATCGACAAGCTCAACCAGGAGATGGCGGCTGCCCGTGTGGTGGTTTTCGTTGGTGGCCTCACCCCCGTTAAGGATGCCAGATCTCTGCGGGCGCAACCCGGTGGCAGGGTGCTCATTACGGACGGGCCGTATCTGGAGACCAAGGAGCATATCGGCGGTTTTTGGGTGCTGGAATGCGCCACTTTAGATGATGCATTGGCGTGGGGACGGAAGGCTGTCATCGCCTGTCGCGCGCCGGTCGAAGTGCGCCCGTTTGGAGTCCCCGACTAAAGCTGCTCAATGGCAGTAACAACCGGGTGATCATTCCACCATTAAGCTGAAATCCAAAGAAGAAGCAATCCAAGGGGCAGACTTCGCCCACGTTCAGGAGGATACCAATGCGGAAAATAAAGATCGGCGCAATCGCATTCAAAAACTTCGCACTACTTGTCGTGCTAAGTACCGCGTATCAGGCGATTGCACAGGATGCCAAAACGCCTTATCCAAACATGGCCCCCATCGAGCAGTACCTGATGACGGACCAGGCGGCGGAAATAGCGTTGGCGCGCAGCGCAGCCCCGGAATCTATTTCACGCGATGCGGAAGTACAGGTTCTTGGACGACATGGTTTCGAGACAGCCGTGAAAGGCAAGAACGGATTCGTGTGTATCGTGGAACGTTCGTGGACTTCCGCGCCCGATGCTGACTTCTGGAATCCGAAAGTGCGGACCCCGATCTGTTACAACGCGGCAGCCGCGCGCTCTGTCCTTGTCCGCAACATTAAAAGGACCTACTTGATCTTGGCCGGAAGCACGAAGGATCAGGTGGACGAGATCATCGTGGCCGCCGTCGACAAAAAAGAACTGCCTGGGATGGAGCTCGGGGCGATGTGCTACATGATGTCGAAGCAAGGGTACGGAGGCGACACTGTCGCACACTGGCCCGCCCACCTCATGTTTTATTTTCCGCAGACCGACCCTGCAGTGTGGGGCGCGGGTCAGCCGGATTCACCCGTCCTTGGTATAACCGACACCCGGGAGCACGTGACCACGTTCGTGATTGCCGTGCAACGCTGGTCAGACGGAACAGAAGCCCGCTAAATATTCGCCAAGTGCGGGTTTATAGGTTAAGCCGGGCGGAACCCAAGATTCCGCTGCTGGCCCGCAATGAGAGGAGACGGGCAATGAAATTCATCTGTTTGGGATATCTCGAGCCGGGAAAATTTGAAGGGATGACCGAGGACGAGCGAAACTCCGTGCTCGACGATTGCTTTGAGTACAACGACCATCTCCGAGCCAACGGACATCTGGTTGCCGAAGTGCCGCTTCAGCCCGCCGACACCGCGCTGACCCTCTACTGGAAAAACGACAAAGTCGCCACCACCGACGGCCCCTATGCGGAAACCAAGGAACAACTCGGCGGCCTGCAAATCATTGAGGCCCGCGATCTCAATCACGCCATTCAGCTTGTCTCCCAGCTTCCAGGCTTGAAGTATGGACTTGGGCCAATCGAGATCCGCCCCATCGTGGATTTGACCGAAATAATCAATCAGAGCGAGCAGCGCCGTAGATCTCGGCAGCGCCCTCTCGGTGGCGCCCGCCTCTAGCAGGCAAGCCAAGGCCCGCCCGCCGTAGCCGCGCCTTTCGCGGCGAGGGCGAGCGCCCCCTCTCCTCCCAGACCCCACACCTACTCCGAATTCAAATATCTGGTGTCTAATGACTGGAGCCGCTTCCCGGCATATTCTCGCTTCATTCGCTTGCTTGCGGAGGACCCAGATGCTGCAGGATTCTTCCTCGACCGCCTGGGACCCAAGGGAAATGCCCGCCGAACCTAATGCGGTTTTTAAGATTTACGTTCTATTTTTGCTTGCCGTTCTATTCGTCGCTTTGGTGAAAATGCTGCTGGTTTGGCGTTTCGCCCCGCCATTTCAGAAAGCGATACGGAGGGACAGCCCCGCATACCTGGTCCTTCTGAAATCAACCGTGGAGAGCCTGGTGGATTTTTGCTTCCATAAGTCTCTATGAACTATGCAACAAATTGCTCGATGAAGGCAGGGTGGGAAGCCTATTGGCCGTCTATCTTATTCGAGAGTTCTCGATGACTTTCACCATGGCGCTTGTCGTGGCGCTAGTCGTATTTCTCCTGGAGTGGAACCTGCACCGGCGAGTGCAAAAACTCGACAAGTACTGATCAACATTGCCAACTCAGACAGTCAAAGCAAAGCCCCGCTCCTAGCGTCAAGTTCAAAAGTAAATGAATGCTGTTTGGCTTACGCGATAGTCTTCTTCAGCGTAAAAACCACCAACCCCAGCAGTCCAGCGCCTAGCAACAGCAGGCTGGAAGGTTCCGGAACGACGGACGAGCCACTCAACGTAAAAGCCCCATTAAACGGGCCCTGATGCGTGATGTCGGTGCCCACTCGGGACCAGTCTGGATCTAAATCGCTATTTCGAATCCAGGTCTGCAAGTCGGTGAAGCCTGGGGGAAACGGTGTGCCCGGCGGAACGATCGGCTTCGGCGCGGATAGCCAGAAGAAGTCCCCATTGTTCAGCAATACTTGCGGAACGAAAAAGTAGTGATCAGCCGGAAGATCGAACGGGGTTGTGAAGCTCACGTTAAATCCGACCTCTTCGCCGGTCACGGCACCCTCGCCGCCGGTGAACTGGTTCGGGAACTTGTTGATTCCGTTCAGCACCGAATTATTGGCAGTGAAACTTGCCTGCAGCACCTGCGACGAAAAATTTAATCCACCCGTCGCCGAATCACGCGAATCGAACGCTACGTCGGAAGGCGAATTGACGCGCGTGAGCACGTTTCCAGAGGGCGGGAATGTGGAGTCATTGGGAAAGACCCGATAAATCTCCACAACCACCTGGCTGATGCTGGCGAGCGAAGCGCCCGAAGGCAATAGCCCGACAAAGGAACCGCTGGAAACGTCCGTTGCACCGGTCAGAATGAAGTCGTCGGCCGCTTCGATTTCCATCTTGCCGGCACTGTCGGGACGCGAGGCCATCGCCATCAACCCGTCCGGGTTACCAGTACTAACGATGAGGGAGTCAGCGCAAGCAGGACCAACAAGAAAAAGAGATATGAAGGCACTTAGAAGAGCAGGTGTTGAACGCACGGCACGCCTCCTTTAGAGATAAACAGGCAGGCGGTTAGCGTTTTAATAGCAAATCTGCGGGCACAGGGCAAGCGTTTTCTCCGTGCTTGATCCGCCTCTTACACAACAACTCTGACCAGCGAAATTGAATCCCTAAACGAGCGAACTTCCCCAGCACTAATCGAGGGACGAACCGCAAACTTCCGGTTTGCCCCCTCATCAGGGGCTATGCAACGATGTTTCTGCCCAAAATCTGCGCTCTACGAGTCAGTCACCGGCACCCGGTCTACGGCGCCCGGCATCTGATCTTTGAATCCGATCAGTCAGATCGGACGCGCAATAGCTCGAAGGTGCAACCATGATGGACTCTCCCGAGTTCCGGCGGACGAAAATTCCAATCCGCCACGGAACCGGCCAAATGCCCGCGCTCGGCTTTGGCACTTTAATCCCCGACCTCGCCCTGACGATCTCTGCCACCAGAGACGCACTGGACGCCGGCTTTCGACACTTCGATTGCGCGGAACGCTACGGCAACGAGCACGAAGTAGGCACGGCGTTGCAGGCAGGACTCGCTGCTGGCGGCATCGCCCGCGAAGACATTTTTGTCACCACGAAACTCTGGAACTCCAATCACCGGCCTGAGCGCGTCGAACCGGCGTTCCTGGCCAGTCTTGACAGACTCCGTCTGAACTATCTGGATCTCTATCTCATTCACACTCCATTTGCATTTCAACCCGGGGAGAATCAGGACCCGCGCGATGAAAACGGCAACGTCATTTACGATCGCGGCGTCACGCTGCTCGACACCTGGAAAGCCATGGAAAATCTCGTGGACCACGGAAAATGTCGCGCTATTGGACTATCCGACATCACGCTCGAGGCCCTGTTGCCCGTCTACGAATCCGCCAGAATCAAACCAGCCGTGGTCCAGGTGGAATCCCATCCATATCTCCCGGAAACGGAGCTGCTGGATTTCTGCAAGCAGAAGGGAATTGTGTTGCTAGCCTTTGCGCCATTGGGCCACGGAATGAAACCGGGCCTGCTCGAAGATCCAGTCATATCCGCGATCGCCGCGCGAGTTGGCAAAACGCCCGCACAAGTGCTGCTGGCCTGGGCCGTGCAGCGCGGTACGGCCTTGCTCACCACTCCCCGAAGTGCCGCCCGCGCCCGAGAAAATTTCGACATCTCCCCGCTTCCCCAAGACGCCCTCGACGAAATCAATCGAATCCAGACCAGGCAGCGACTCAATCCAGTAGTCACCAACGGCGTCCCCGGTTTCATTCCCAAAAAGTAAACGAACACATCGTCCCGGTAAACCTTCCGGCTTCGAAAAGTAGCCCCCAAAAAAGGAGTCTGGAATTAATCTCCAACCCGGAGTAGACTCCCACCCTTAGAAGATTCCCGCCAGCATCCGCGCGCTTCCGGGCCAAATGGGGGCTCCATGCGATTTTCCCCGTGTCTTTTGGCTTTTTGTTTCGTGGGGCTTTTGCAGGGCACGGCCCCTCCAGCATTCGGCGCTTCTGCGGACCCTCGCGTCCAGGATCATCCCTCCGCGGCAGCTTCGTCCCAGTCTACGATCACCATTCTCGGCCCGATGCGCTCCTTTCTTCGCATGGCCGGCATCAATGTTGAGCTTCCTCCCGAAGAAGTGCTGCCTCTCGTTGCCCGCAACGTTAATCTGCAGGGATTTCAGCTCGGCAAACCAACCGAATATCTGCTTCTCATCCGTCGCTACGTCAATCAGTCTCGCGAACTTAACTCCTTGGCCGCCGGCGCTCACTCGGAGATCCGTGTCAACAGTTGCCAGGACGCTGGACCTCTTTTGCGAGTCCTCGGCTATAAAATTCAGGGCGAATGCGGAACCTCCGCGATGTCCCTGGCCACCGCCGATCCCGAAAAAGCATTTCTCACCGCCGATTCCGGATTTCCCCTCGTCGACCTCGAGGAATCCCTGCAGCACAATACGCCGTTCGTCTATTCCTACGCGGGGACTAACGTCCCGCTCCTGTTCGCTCCGCAGGACTGGGCCGCGCTTGCCAATCCGAATTCGCAGGCAAGCTCCGATCCGCTCGACGTTCTACTGAATCAAAACTCCGTCGCGCGTCTTTATTGGGCCCTTTCGCGTATCGACCCGAACACTCGCCTGATCATGAAAAATCAGATTGGCCTCGCGAAACTTCTGCCGCTTGGACCCGTCCTCGATTTCTATGGAACCCAACTCTGCATTCGCCAGGGCAAAATGGTTGTTCCCGGAGGCTTTGCCGCCGAAAAAGAATGGAGCGACCTGGCCGGCGCGACTCCCGAAAAACCGTCGGAATTCATCCACAGTCTTCTCACAAAAGACCACGGCTGGCTCGCCGCTTATTACGATGCCATGGCGCACGCTAGCTCCAGCCAGCAGGCGCATTTCACTGAAAAAGAGCGCCTCAAGCGCTACTACGCCGCCTTCCATTCGCCTAAAAGCAATGCGCACTCCGCCGCCCAACTAGTCTATCGCCCGGCCTCCGCCGTCTTCGTCCTTGTGGATCGCATGCAGTGGGATGCCCAGGGCAATCCCTACGTCCCCGGCAATCTTCAGATCTGGGGAGAAATTCTCAACTCCCGGCTGGAATCGAAGTTCATGCGCAACTGGTCGAAGCACGCGAATTCGGCCGAAGGCGCCGAGCAGCTTGCCGAGTCCATGTTCATCTTCTCCCGCATGGAGTCGCCCTACGGCCCAGTGCCGACCTACCTTTGCCTCAGCGAACTCGATTCTCGCCGCGGACCCTCCCGGCGCCTCAGTGACTCCACCGTTCAGCTGCTTGCCAAAAAATTTCCGGACTTCAGCGATCAATACGCCATCTTCCTTGAATTCCCCGAATTGACCGACGATTCGATCTACCGCTTTCTCACCACCGCCGAATCGCTGAATAAAATTGCCGATCACGCCGTGCGCGGCAATGCCATGGGCATGTTTCAGGCAAACATCGGTCTATGGCAGATCGCCGCCCGCCAGGGACAGATCGAACGTTCGCAGCTGAATCCTTCGTGGAACGCCGTCATCAAGCCATTCACCAGTTTCACCGGCGCCGCGCAGCTCCTCACCGCCGGCCGCGCGTCCGCCGAACATGTCTTCCTTGCCGCCACCGGAAAACCCAACCTCTCGCAAGACGCCTTGATCGATCTGCTCGCCGGGAATCGGCAATCAACCTCGGAGGGAATTAAGGTCCACGAGGAAGTTGCCAACAAAATCCGCCAGGTGATGCAGGACCAGCGCCTGGTTTCCATAGATTCGCTCTTCGCTCTCGACGACGGACTGAAAAAGAATGGCCAGTCTGGAGAAAACAAGGACCAGCTTGTCTCCCTGGCTGCAGAACTTCGCGAATTCGAAATGCCGCAACCCATTTTTACCAACCATGAACGAACCAAGTGGGCCGTCGGCACCTATAACAACGACCACACCGAAACTCAGATGAAGACCGACATCACCAAGGTTATTCAGTCACATGCCACTCCCAAACAAATTGAGGACGCGCGCGGCCAACTGGCCACGTTTCTCCGCGACACTCTTGTCGGCATGAACTACGCCTACTACGAGCCGCCGGGATCGCAAGCCCTACACCACAATCCACTTTTTGTCCGCTCTCACGATTTTTCGGGAGACACCCTGCTCGGCATGGAGTCCTTGTGGCAGGAACCTCGCCTCTTCGGCGAAGGCTCGCCGGCGGGCGGCGGCGCCCATCTGGTCGGCTCCCTGGCCGATCTTCCGTATGTCCTCGCCGAAATGGAGCAGGACTTCATCGCCCCCGATCACGTGCAGGCCCTTATCTGGCAGCAGTTCGTTCCCGGTGCCCTCAGCAACGCCGTTGTTCCGCGTTGGTGGAATGTCTCTCGCGACGAACTTCACGCCGTTGCACTTTATCAACGTGCCGGAGACGACCTTCTCCTCGCCGCGGCCCGCGACGATAAACTGCGCGCCCGGGTCCTCTCTCTGCTCTCAGACCGCATGTATCCAGAACGCCTTTCTTGGATGGAGCAAGCGCTCCTATCGCAGGATTCCAGCCGCATTCTGTCCGGCATCGCGCCCGCCGACAGTTTCTATCTCGCGGCCGCCTTCCTCCAAAAACATCCCGCGGAGTTTGACTCCCTAAGTGAATCGGCCCGCGAACTCAAATCCATCCCGCCGGATCGCGTCGATGAAGCCCGTTTGTCTCTCGCCTTTGGCGTCGTTCATCCGGTCTTGCAAAATTCTTACGGCCTCGCCCTGGTCAACGTGCGCCCCTTTCCTCCTCTCTCTGGCAAATATGGCCGGCTCATGGCCGAATGCTGGGATTCCGCCAATCTCTATTGGGCGCGCATTGCCGACGAAAAGGGATACGACCCGGTGGTCCTCAACCGCGTTGTGCCCCAGTTAACCCACCGCATGGTGGAAAGAATTTACGCCAGCGACGTCGAGGACTGGTCCGCCATGTTGCGCGCCCTGCAGGAAACCGGAGCGGAGTTCCGCGAAGGAAAAATCGCCATCCCGCCGGAAACCATCGCGGCGCGGAATTAATTTCAATTTCGTAACAAGGGGAATGCTGATGGCCACGGGGAATAAATTGACAGCTCCGGTGAAATTCAAAAAAATATTTAGCTCGCTTGCGAGCTTGGCGCTGGCCATGTCCCTCGCCGTGGAGCGCAGCGCGACTTCCAGTCCGCAAACGCCCTCCCAGGTAAACCCCATTCACGTCGCGGTCGATCTCGTCCAGCTCAACGTCGCCGTCACGGATAGCAAAGGGAACTACGTCACCGGATTGAAGCCCACCGACTTCGCCGTCCTGGAAGACGGCATTCCGCAATCGGTTGCCACCTTCGGCGAGGGCAATGGACCTGCACGCAAGCTCGCCGAGGCGCTAGAGAACCCTGACAGTAACTCACCGGATACAGCCACCGTCGGCGCGCCCCAACAACCCGGCAACGGAGCAGTTGTCTCAGCCGCCGACCTCAGCTCCCTCGTCGCCGGCGCAAACGTCTTCGTCCTGTTCGACACCAGCAATTACATGTATCGCGGGTTCGTCTTCGCGCAGGACGCCATTTCCGATTTCATCCGCTCGCTCGATAACGCGGATCGCATTGCCTTCTATTCCTACAGTCGCGACCTTTCACGCGCCACCAGGCTCACCACCGAGCGCTCGCAAGTCCTTCGCGGTGTCCGCGCCACCGCCGCCGGAGACAATGCTGCCCTCTACAACTGCCTGCTGCTCACCGTGAAAGACGCGGCGCAATATGTCGGCCGCAAAGTCATCGTCGTCTTCTCCAATGGCCCGGATAACGCCAGCGTCGTTCCTCCGGAAGACGTCGCCGAACTCGCGCAATCCACAGGGATTGCCATCTATATGGTCTGCACCCGCCAGGCGCAGCTGGAGCCGATCTCCACCGCGGTCTTCGAACGCATGACCGCGGCCACCGGCGGTAAAGCCTATTTTGCGAAAAACTGGAAAGATGAGGAGCGTGCCTTCGCCTCCATCCGCGACGATCTCGCCCACCTTTATTCCCTCAGCTATTATCCTCAACCCAATCCCAATCGCGGCTGGCGCAGCATCACCGTAAAACTCTCTCCCGAAGCCATGAAGAAATATCACGTCCGCACCCGCAACGGCTATCGCCTCCAATCCTCCCGTTTCACCAAAGACGATTCCTCTCCCAAGCCCAACTAACCCCTGTAGCTCAGCCCATTGCCCTCGAGTGCCACAATACCCTCGTCCTTTGAGCCACCGCTATGCTAAGTTTCCTCGGCGATGCATTTACTTCACCGGCGGTTTCTGGGTGTTGCATTCTTGTGTGCTGTTTCTTGTTCTTGCATAGGGCAAGAAAGCAGTTCCCAGACGGTGATCTTCTGCGAACTGCTCAATAATCCAGATCGCTACAACATGAAAGAAGTAATCGTCCGGGCGACTTATAAATATGGCTATGAGTGGTCGTACCTCTACTGCCTAAATTGTTTGGAAAAGGGCAAGGTTTGGCTGGAGTTCCCATTCGAATTAGATGCTTCCGCTACAAAGGCGTTGAAGGGCGCGCCAAATGGCAGTGGGACAGTCAACGTGACGCTTGAAGGCACATTTATCAAATGCGGAGGTTGCGGGCACCTGAATGGATATCCATTCAAATTCATCGGTAGTAAGGCAAGTAATGTGGCTGTCGTGATAAAAGGGATGAAGTCGTTATCCGAAGAACAAGCAGCCGAAACGAAGTGGGCTTGCGGCGGAACGAAGCCAAAGTAGAAAGCTTACAATTCTCGATTGTCCTAATTGATGCTTCTATTCCAACCGGAAAAGTGGCCACAAGACTGAGCATGTCCAACTATTCGGGAGGCGGCTCGCAAGGAGCCCTCTAATTCCGCTTGGCCCGCTCCAAGGCTCGGATCATCACCACGTCTCTACCCGAAACGAGATCGTCGATCGAGGCTTTTACTTCGTAGTCCGGAAGAACGCTCCGATTCGGGATTCCATCCTTTACCGCGAGATAGTAGGTTCGGAGCGGCACCAGCAACCGCACTTTTGTATTCGGGAGCGTCACCCTAATCGTCGGACCAGAAGTATTACCGTAGTAACCTCCACCCGCCTCTTCCCCCACAAAGGTCGCGCGCCTGTTGTAGTGCAGATTGGAAAGGAATTCGCTGGTAGTTGAGGCACTGCCGCCATTCATCAGCGCGATCACTTTACCCGAAAAATAGGGCTGCGACGGCGGTTGTAACCCCAGATTTGGATGTTGGATGTCATGGTACTTGCCGTCCGCCCGCTTTTCGGCCATATCAGCAGGAATAGGTTTGGGATCTTCCGCGTAGCGAAAAAAGTCAAATTCACGGCCGTTGTAGATGAGGTCGTCGTAGTAGTAAAAAGGCTTGTCGAGCAGAAAGGACAAAAGTTTCTTGCCCAGGAAATCCCTGCCGCCGCCGCAATCCCGAAGGTCGATGATCAGGCTGTCTGATTTGCGTTGTTGGATCTGCCGGAACGCAACGTCAAAATAATCGCTCAGTTCCTTTTTCTCCACCGTGCCATAAAATCCGTGGACCGTCAGAATCGCAATCTTGCCATCCTCTTCAAATTTCAAACTAGCGCTGTCTTCAGGCTCTTTGTCTTGCGGATAGCGGGCGGCTGCAACCTTCTCGCGCTCGGGAAAGTTGACCCCACTCAATTCCAGATTAGTCTTTTTCCCGGTTTTAGGATCCGCGAAATCCAGCTGAAATGGAGATTCTATGCCCATCAGGTCGTAGAGCAGCCACGGGAACCCTTCCGAGACCCGAGTCGGGCGAACGGTCCGCGAATCCGCATCGCCAGGACTGTCGGAAAGCATCGTTGTAAGAATGCTATCGATAGCGATTCCGTTGACGGCGCGGATTTTCAGTCCCGGCAAGTGCTGTTCGCCTGGCAGATATTCCCTGGTGACATAGACTTGGTTGTCTAAAACGACGACGTCCAGGGGGAACAAGGGAATGGTTTTGTCGAGTGCGTCCCCTATAGCTGCGGGAGGGCGAACCCAGGTGTGACCGCACTTTATTTCAGCAACCACCGGGGCCAATATCCTGAGAAACTCCAGTCCGTTCATGGGATGATCTAGCTTTTCCGCTGCCGAGTCGAAGGCCCTGTCTAACTCCGGTTTCGGCGTATATCGGTAGATTCCTGAATGACCTTCCTCAAGCGACATCCGTGCGATTTGAAGATCCTCACGCAACAGCTTAGGTTCTATTTTTGGCAGTGCCGGCGCCTGACCATGAGAGATTGCGGCAAATGAAGACAGCGATAACAACAATACCGCAAACTGTTTCAATCGCATTAGACTCACTTCCCCAGTGTCTTGCCTTTATGCCCCGAATTAGGAAGAAATTGCTTCCTTCCCAGTTATTTGACGCAAAGATTACGATTCCGTTTCATACGAGCGTTCAATTTTAGATTCAAGGGCAACCGGATATATCAGTGCGGGAATGTTCTACTGTCGAACCAAATGCCAACCGTTGCCCACAATTTAGAGCTCTGTCACCCGCCGCTCAAGCTCGCGTGCAATCTCAGTGATCTCCTGATCAGCCGAGAAGCGGACTGGCTGCCCGATCGTCACTCGCACGTGTCCCGGCCGCGTGTGCATGCGGTTTTCCTGCTTCAAATCAAATAGCCCCTCGAGCTTCATGGTTACCACCGGAATATCCAATTGCTTTGCCAGCAGGCCAATCCCTGAACGAAACGTAGCCATCTTTCCGTCCTCGCTTGTCAGGCCCTCAGGAAAAACCAGGATGTTCCAGCCGCGGTCCGCAAGATCTCCGGCAAAGTTAAAGCTTTTCAGGAATCCCGATTCCTGCGGCAGCGGGAAAACATTGAACAGGCAGGAGGCCAGAAAATATCTCAGGCGTTCCATAAATCGCTCAAGTCGTGGCAAACTCTGCGCGGGACGCCGCATTCTCGCCAGCCTCTCTCCCCCCATAGCTGTAGCAAGCCGATTCCGCAATCGCGCCGGGAGCGCAGGCAAAATCCATGCGATGTCCAGATACGTCACGTGATTGGAGATGACGAGCACCGGACCGCGCACTCCACGGAGATTCTCGCGCCCGCGAATTCGCGGAGCGGCAAGCAGATACGTCGCGGGCCACGCCAGCAGGTAATAAACGGCCAGCCGCACCCCAGTAACGAACCGATTTTGCGGCCACGTGGGGAACACATGCTCTGTTGCCGGCGACGCGCCACCTGCGATCAGCTTCTGAAGTTGTTCGACGGTAGTCACGTCCGCAAACCGAGCTTCGTTCAGCTCCACCTGATACCGCTCCTCCAAAACATTCATCAATTCAACCCGGTCGAGCGAGCTAAGCTGCAAATGCGCCTCCAGGTTTGTCCCCTTTGCGCCCAGCGGGACCGCACGCCCCGTGATTCGCGTGATCAGTCCCGCTAGGCTCTCGCCACCCGAAACAGGATGTGGTTCTGCACTCGCGGAGTCTTTCATTACCTCGCGTATCCGGGGAAGAATCGGCTTCTGGGTCGGCGTCCTCGGAAAATCCGGCTCCGGCCAAACAAACCACTGGCGAACTCTCTGATATTCCGCCAGCGATTGATTCGCTCGTTGCACGGCCGCAGCGGGATCCGGAGCAATTCCATTCATCAAGAGTACGGCGCACGGTTCCGCGTTTCCGCCACGCTCGATCCCGATAATCACGCAATCCCGCACATCGCCCTGTGCGCGCAGGGCCCGCTCCAGATCCTCCGGGTACACATTCATCCCCGCCGGCGTAACGATGACATTATTTCTTCGGCCCTTAAAAAATAACTGGTCCTGCTCGTCTTTCTCCGCGATGTCTCCCGTTCGAAACCATCCATCCTTATCCGCCACAGCCTGGATCTGGCCCCGCTGCTGGTAAGCCTTTGCAAGATTCTCCCCGCGCACCAGAATCTCCCCGTTTTCATCCACTCGCACTTCCATCCCCGGAAACACCTTGCCAATCGATCCCCGGGACGCATGAAAGGGATGATTCAGGCTGATCAGGGAAGTTGTCTCCGTCATGCCGTAGCCTTGAATCACCGCGTACCCCAGCCGGTTCCAAAATGTTTCCACCTGCTCCGGAAGCGCCGCACCGCCAGAAATGAATGCCCAGAATTTCCACCCCAGATGCGAGTGGACGCGCCGGAACCGCCACCACCGCCGTAGAAAATGTTCTTTCTCCGACTGCCCGAAGGCCCTCCGAAATTTGGCTGCACTTCCGCGGCGCTCCTCCTGACGCTCCACTTCCCGCTGAAGCGATTCAATGAATCGCGGCACAGCAACGAGCACCGAAACGCGTTCCCGCCGGATCGTATCCATCAAATCCGAAGGCTTCAGCGAATCATGGAAAACCACCGTCCCTGCCAGCATCGGGGGAATGAAAATCCCCAGTATTTGTCCGAATACGTGGCTCAGCGGAAGCAGGTTCAGGAAACGAAGCGGGTGCACCAGCTTTTCATACCGAAGATACCTCCGCACTTCGGTTTCGATCGGCTCGATATTCGCAAGAACGTTTCCATGCGAAATCACAACCCCGCGGGGCTCCGCCGTGGTTCCGGAAGTAAAGATAATTTCCAGCGTGTCTTGACTCGAGAGCTCTGGGGCGGGATAAGCGGAAGATTCGTGTCGCGCAATGGCCGCCAGTAGCGACTCCAGCGAAAGGGAAGGAACGCTCGCGCAATCTGGTTGTGTGGCAGACCGAAAAATAAGTTTCGCGTTTACTTCTTGCGCCACCCGGCACGCAAACTCCATCGTCGAAGCATGATCAATTGGCACCACCACAACGCCGCAAAGCACGCACCCGAGGAAAGCAATAATCCACTCCGCGGAATTCTCCCCCCACAGCAAAATCGCATCTCCCTTTCCTATGCCGCGGGAATCCAGTTCGCGCGCCACGCGATTTGCCTCCGAGGCAATTCGCCCATAGCTCCAGCTCTCCATGCGATATCCGCGCCGCTGTCGCACGGCAATCTCGTCGCCATGCGCTGCGTACTTTTTGACAAAGTTAGCCAGTGACTCTTGGCGCGCGTTGGACATCTATCCTCAGCGGAGCGGCAACTTGAACCGACTCACAGACTCTATCCTGTTTTGAGAGCCTATGGCTGCCGTGGGATACAAGGAAAAAGTTGTCGCGGTTGGGGCTGCACCCGCAGAAGGGATTCGTGCGGCCAAATCAGAATTACTGAAGCGCAAGAGGGAACTCGCACCCACGCCGGCAGGCGAAACTTACAAACTAAGCGGGAAGTGGGGTTTGCCTGAGGAACTAGGTTCCGAT
>CAVTII010000011.1:0-105263 GCA_963734705.1 uncultured Acidobacteriota bacterium
GTCCGGTATACCCCAGTGAGGCCGTATGACTAGTCAGGGTAACCGCTTATTCACGTTGCCAACTTGACTTCCGCCCAATACTCTGCCAAAAGTGCCTTGGTACTACGAAGCTGGTGCGAACTCGGGCGGACACCACGGCTTCATTTTCCATCTCAACTGTGTCTCCTGTGCGCTCTCGTATTTGGTCGCTCTTAACCGGACATGTCGATCCTCGTACCCACTTCTCCCGGTTGACGCGTAAAATCAGGATTCAGAGATTTTCTCGGAAGGACACCCGGCTGAAAACATCTATTCTGCCGTTGGGATTTTGACTTTTGTCATCTCAATCATTCTTGACCAAATTCGGTCTTTGCGCTGCTCGATGGAAAACCTTCGGCGCAAGTAATAGAAGTGCTTATCGCGTGCACTGAAGAGTCAGACCCAAACATACAAAACGCCTAGGTCAAACAGAGCGGCTTGATCCTTCGGCAGGCTCGCGTGAGCCAAAGAAATGTCTTGTTCGTCGACAACCTCCGAATTGAATTGCTTCTCAGTAAGCAGCACTTGCCAAACCGTTGGCGACATTCGCCACATTAAGAAGCTCAAGGTACGCCGCTATCAAGGGAATACCATTGCGGGCCTGGCCCCGGGCAAAACTCAAGCGAGCCTGCAGACCGCTCAGGGGGTTTGACCAGCCATCGTCGTCGCCTGCACCCGCAAATGCTTGACTAATGGGGACGATTTTTGATGAGCGGCTCTGACGAAACCTCCTTAACACCAAACAGTCTCTGGAATCGCCTTGGACAACTCGGTGTTTTCACCAACTGGCAGTGAAATTGCAAACCTGAACACCCAGACTTGCATCATATTTCGAAGAGACGGGGTAAGGATCAACAAGCCTTGGACTGACGATAGGAAAAGATCTTCGTCAGATCGTCTCGCTTAATCAGCAATGAGAAGTCCAAACAAACTGCAGGCTAGGCAGAAGATTCCCTGGTTAGGGGGTGTGCTCCCGTGCGTATGCTCACAGTGACCGAAGCTGGCGCCATCAGAAAATTGCCGTTGGACAAGGTGTCAGTGGTCGGGATCAAAAATTTGGATCGTTGGGCGACGAGTTGAAGGAGTGGTTGAGCTCGAGGACGATCTGGCCGATGGCCTTATCTCCTGGCTGCGCAAGCGGATTGATGAAAAAGGTACCAACCCCATAAGCGCCATGAGATCGAAAGATTGGGAAATGGAGGAGCTTTCCGGCGACGGCCCGAGCACAAAGAATTGCTGACCGACGAAATCAGTGTAGGTGCCGAGGGGATTGCTGCAGGGCGAGGTGATCGGGCCGACGCAGAAATCCGAGCCTGTGATACATTAGAAGTCGAGCCCAAATTGGCGAGCGTGAGACCCATCCGACTGTGGAACCGGCAACGCCGGTGATGGCTCCGCTGAGAGGATCGAGGGTGATAGTGGTGCGGTATCGGCTAGTGCAAAGCCACTGAGCGCGAGCGTGATAAGCATTGCGATCAGAATTACTCGAATTATTTTCATATTCGTCTCCTTGATGAGTGACACTTCTGCCTACTGAAACTGATTGGTACGCGTAGCCGTTCCGGAAGCGAATCCCGCGTTCGCAGAAAAAGTGAACGTTGCCGTGAAGCGGGCGGCTGCGACACACCCGGTAAAGTCGATCGTAGTATTAGCGGGTAGCGGTTTGCGTTACAGCCAAATCCCCCGAGGAACACTGGGAATGCAGCGAGGATTCTACGGTGATCACGGGAGTAGGAACAGGCGCCCACGAGGTTTGGAGAGGGAAAATGTATTAATCGTTGATCCGATCGCGGGGGCCGAGACCGTATCGGTCAGGGAGAGAGTCCGAACGCGAGCGTTGGAGGGGCCCGCCTTGGTCACAATATTGCCAACCGGACTTGGTGACGTTGGTGGAGATGGGCGCAAAGTTTGCGGTGATGGTTTGGTCTGTGGACATGATGACAGTGGTTAAGGGATTGAAGGGGAGCGTCGCGGCACCGGTCCAGGAACCGAAGGTGTAACCCGGATTGGGATGGCAGAGATCAAAACGACGGAATCCTTGATTCGGACGTGTTCCGGAGCAGGGAGGAGTGAGGATGCAAGCTGCAGGCGGAGAGGCGACGTCGTGCGGATTTGCGTCTTGCGGATCCCAGATTATTGGACGGCTCTCGCAAGCCGGCAGAAAATCAGATAGATGTGGCGGACGGGACAGAATTCGTAGGCTCCGATGTCGAAAGCGCGTGCAAGAGGTTGCGGACGATCAACGCCGCGCTGGTCGGAACTGAGCGAAGTGCCCGCGTCTGCAGCGTCGACCGCGGGACTTGTGGAGGGGAGCGCCATCGTTGGTGTCTTCCCATTGTTGTTTTGGAGTTGACCAAGTAACGGATCGGCGGTGGAGACGACGCCGGGACAATCCACACTGGTTTGAATCAGATTTCCTGCCCCGGTGGCGGCAGAGCTGGTGCCGATACCGCATTCCTGCAAACCATTGTTGGAGATAATGGTGTTGTAGAGTGAATCCGCGCCCAGAAACGGCAACGCCGGCCAGACTTGCCGGTACCCTGATTCCCAGAAACGGTGGAATTCTTTATCGGTTGGAGCGAGCCTTGCCGACAAAGAGAAGATTGCGCCGCCAGGCGTCGGCACCGTTGTCAGCCGCACCAGGATTACCATAGTTTCCGCCTTGCCCGCGCAGGGCAAAATTATTGAAGAAGGTGCTGTTGGTGATGAGGACCGCACCGCTATGGTTGAAGACCAGCCCCGCCCCCAAAGCGCCGCCGCCACCGCCGTTCAGTGCATTGGCATTGCCACCGTAAGCTCCACCGTGACCAGGATGGCCGCCACCGAGGGTGCCATCCTGCCCTGCACCGCCGCCGCCGCCAAATCCACCGTTGCCGCCGCGAGTCCCGCCGAAGAAGCCAGTCCAACCAGCGCCGCCACCACCACCAAATCCTCCATCGCCACCATTGCCGCCGTCGATTGCGCCGCCACCACCGCCGCCGCCGTAGTTCCCTTTCCCGCCGCTACCGCTGGACACAAGAGGACACGACCCGCACCGCCACCACCACCGCCCGGACATGGTGCGTCCCTGGGCATCCCCGCCATCGCCGCCTGCCCCACCGCAATCGAATCCGCCGAGACCTATGCCGTGACCGTTTTTGATAGTTCCACCGCCGCCAGCACCTTGTGATGCGGCCGTTGCCCGAGCCGCCGCCGCAGAACGTATTCACCGTTGCCTCGCGCACCGCCCCCGCCTCCGCCACCTTCACAGATAGAGAAGCTCCCAGGTCAGATAGCCATTGCCACCAATGCCACCACCACCTCCTCCTCCGGCGGTTCCCGCGTAGGCAATGGCATTGCCGCCGGTTGCTCCGTTTTGTTCGAAGGTACTCTTGTCGATGTCAGTCTGCCAGCGTGGACAAAAATTGCACCGCCCGCGCCGAGTCCACCACCGCCGCCGATGGAGATCCGTCACCACCTTTTGCGATGAAGCCTTTGATGTAGCCTTCATGAGAGTGAGGTAACAGGTGCTGCCTACTGAAAAGAGGCGGAACAGATCCGTTCCGGAATATTTGAAATGTTGAGCCGTTGGCTTCGATGATGATGCTTGTCATGATGAGAGGCGTTGCGGTTGGTCGAAGGGATTCGTAGCGTCGTCCACGATCTTGCTAAGCTGGAAAACGGCACCCGCGGAAACACGATGACATCGTTGCCGGTGCCATTTTCGCACTGCGTACGGATGATACTTGGAAAATTGGTAAAGGGATCGTAGTTGGCGATGGCAATGTTGGCATGAAATCTCGAGGAGTAAATCGCTTCCTGAAGAGAGCAGCCGTCGTGGTCACTGATTTTATCTTGAGGCTGGTGACAAAGATGAGGCCGGTCTGGGCATACGCGGGCTGAGGGGCACAGGAGAGCAGAACAATCGCCACTAAGTATGCAGCGGCAAGCCGATTTGATGAACCAACCTCCTGGCGTGCGGTGTTAATCATTGGAATTGGTTGGTGCGCGTGACGAAGCCGGAAACGGCTCCATTGTCGCGGAATCGGTGAAGTTCGCGGTGAACCGCGCGGAGGCCGCACAGCCGGTGAAGTCGAGTGTGACGGTGTTCGTTCTTGCTGCCGGTGACCAGATTGCCAAGCGACAAGGGGAATGTCGCCACATTGGTAGGATCAGCCGTACATTAGCGCACACCGCAATGTTTGCGTCAACGTGAAATCATGAATCATCACGCTGTTCGCCACACAGGACCGTTGTCGAGGAAGAGACAGTCCAGACGCGTGCCTTCGGAGACCAGTACGGCGATGATGTTGCCGAGCATGGTGGCGTTGAGGAGGATGAAATTGGCGATCACCGTCAGATCGTGACGCCGATCACCGTTGATGTTATGGAAGTTGGATCGGTGACTGGGCTTGTCCAATTGGCAAATGCATCCTCGATTGGGGATTGCTCGACGGGAGTATTCAGTCCCACTGCGTAGGAGTTGGTCGTAGGAACGGTCGTTCCGCTGCCCGGCGGCGAAACAAGCATCATCAATATCGGGAGGTTAAGGCGGAACTTCCTTTATCGGACCGACGGTATCGCAAAAGTCGCGAGGACTGGGCCCAGGCTGCGGCACTTTTCGAAAGCCCCGATGTCGAATACCGTTGCCCTGTGGGCAGTCCCAGCCGCGTTGGTCGGAAGCCAGGGACGTCACCGGATCGGCAGCATCAAGGGCAGGGCTTGCAGCCGTAATGGCCATCGTCGGGGTGAGTCCCGGCGAATTGAGCTGCAATGGCCCGAGCAAAGGATACCGCCAAACTGACCATTCCCGGGCATCCCGCATTGCTGCCAATCAGATTTCCTGAACCGCTGGCCTGTACGCCGGGAGAGAAGAAGCACGCACGATCTTGACCTACTGAAAAAATAATCGTGTTTTCCAGCGTAAATGAAGTTGGCACGCCGGACTCAAGGTCGACAACAATCCCGGGACCCTCCGGCAGGAGAGAGGAGGTTCCTGAAGTGCCGTTTCCGGCAAGCGTACATTTTTGCACCGTGAGGCTGCCATTTACCGCAAAGATGGCCGCGCCTTCGCCAATGCCGGCGGTGGCAACACGCATTTGACGGCATCGCAGCTGTCAACAGCGTTGGAACCACCAAAGGCGAAGTTCGTAGTAAAGGTGCTGTTTTGGATGACCACCCTTCCATTGTGGCTAAAGATGGCCCCCCCTAGCCCTGCGCCGCCGCCACCGCCATACGGATTCCCTCCCGTGCCGCCGAATCTCCAGGTTGACCACCTGGATCTGGATCTAAGCTTAAGACGAAAATCCGGTGCTCGCCCCGCCTCCACCACCATAGGCCCCGGCTCCGCCGTGATCGCCGGCACCGCCTCCGCCTCCGAAGCCACCCATCCCTGCATCCGCATCCTCGAGGAACGTTCTATTGCCACCGCCACCGCCCCCACCGCCATAGCTCCCATTTCCCCCCTTGCCGGTGTCCGATCCTCCGCCACCACCGCCCCCGCCGCCGCCGGGGCAGGTTGCACTTGATGCATCCCCGCCGTCCGCGTTTCCGCCCGTCCACCGCATGCAATTCCTCCGGCTCCTCCAGTGCTTAAATCGATGGACCCGCCCATGATTCCATCCCTCAGCGTTCCACCCCCACCGCTGCCTGCTCCGGGGCCGCCACCTCCGCTAACGCCATTGCCGCGCGAACCGCCTCCGCTGTTGCCGCCGTTGGTTCCGTGGATAGTCGTCCCGCCATTGCCTCCCAACCCGCCACCACCGCCGCCACCGCCTAGAAGCAAGGCGCGGACGGAACCGATTCCTCCAATCGCCCGGTTGAAGTCGAATGTGGAGTTCTCAACGGTGAGTCGACCTCCTTCGACGTAGATCGCGCCACCTGCGCCCAATCCTCCTCCGCCGCCGCTTCCACCATCGCCGCCTTTTGCGGTGAATCCCTTGATATACATATTTCGGATGGTCAGATCTCCGCCTGCGGCAATCGAGAAGGCACGGGCGTGCTGTGGTCCGTTCCACTGCAGAGTGGAGCCATTCCCCTCAATGGTCATCACTGACCTAATGCTAGGAGTTGCCGCTGGGCCAAGGACACTTTCGATGTCGTCCACAATGGTGGAGAGGGTAAAAGTTCCTTCCGTGGGCAGGATAATCCTGTCGTTTCCATTACCCGGCAGACAATTGGTTGTCACGAAGTTTGGTAACCCGTTGGCGTCGTAGGATGAAACCGCGATGTTGGCGTCGAAGTTCGCAGAGTAGATGGCTTCCTGCAACGAACACCCACCGAGCACGGTTTATCTTATCTGTAAGGGACGTAACGAAAATGAATCCTTGGGCCGAGGTGGGTCCCGCTCCGCAGAGAGTTGCGAGCAGGGCGAGAAGCAGCACGGAAGGCACCACAGACAGGAACCGGGCTCGCAGGGCAAAGTCTGACCGGAATTTCAAAGATTGGGCAATGGGGCGCAATAGGCTGCTGCCGGGGATGGAACTCATGATTCTGCCTCCGAGATCGACCGAGTGCAGTTCGAAGATGGAGCGACGCCGCGGGGGGAGTCGGCCAAAATGTGGGGCAGGTATCGCAAATTGTGAGGAAGGGGTCAATGCAGCGAAGGTCAGGAAAAGGTGGGATTGAGGTCAGTGCCCAAGCAACTGATTGCAGGAAATTTAACTTGCGAGGAGGGTAAGGACAGGGAAGATGCGCCTACCGTCCCCGCAGGTCCACAGGTTTAAGTATGCAAGAACAGATCGCCAATTACCGGTTTGGGCCCTACGAACTGCGCAGCCGGACGCGGGAACTCTATAAATACGATACGAAGCTGAAGCTGCGTGCGCAGCCGTTCCAGGTGCTGAGGGCGCTGCTGGAGCGGCACGGAGACGTGTTGACGCGGGAGGAGTTGCGTGAATTGCTGTGGCCGAAGGAGACGTTTGTTGATTTTGAGCATGGGCTGAATGCGGCGATCAGCGAGTTGCGGGGAGTGCTGAGCGACACCGCCAGCGATCCGCGGTACATCGAGACGCTGCCGAAAGTTGGATACCGGATCAAAGTACGGGTGGAGGAGACGGATACAGAGCGAGCAGTGAAATCCGTGATCGCGATGGAGGAGCCGTCGCCGCCGATTCGGGATTTCGTTTGGAGTGGAGAGAGCCGGTGGGCGGGTGTTAAGCGGGAGAAGGTGGAGGAGCCGCGGACAAGTGTGGCGCCGTGGATTGTGGGGGTGCTGCTGGCGATGGTGGTGTTGGCGGCGGTCGGCATGGGAGTCAGGTGGGTGCGTGGGCGTGAGGCTGCGAAACGAGAGGCAGTGAAGCTAGAAGCCACAAGGAATGCAAAAGTGATGTTGGCAGTGCTTCCCTTCCAGAATCTGACAGGAGATGTGGGACAGGAATATTTCAGCGACGGGTTGACGGAGGAGATGATCGCGCAACTCGGGTTGATGGACCCGGAACATTTTGGAGTGATCGCGCGAACGTCGGTGATGCATTACAAGAGCACGCAGGAGAATGCGGACCAGATCGGGCGCGAACTGGGCGTGCAGTACGTACTCGAAGGAAGCGTGCGGCGCGAGGCGGGGCGAGTGCGGATTACAGCGCAACTGATCCGGGCGAAGGACCAGACGCAGCTGTGGACGAAGGAATTCGATCGCGAAGTGCAAAGCCTGCTGACGGTAGAGAGCGATATTGCGCTGGAAACCGCGGACGAGATTCAGCAGACGCTGGGCGCGAAAAAGGCCGGCGGGCCGGTCGTGGCGACTGGGATGTCGCGCGAGGTTTATGAAGCGTATGACCAATATTTGAAGGGGTTGTACCTGTTGAATAAACGAACGAATTCCGGGTTTGAGCAAGCGATTGTCTGTTTTCAAGGCGCGATCAAGAAAAACCCGCGATTTGCACCGGCGTATGCGGGGTTAGCGAATGCATACACGCTGATGACCGGCTACAGCATGTCTCGTTCATCGCGCTATATGCCGCAGGCGCGGGCCGCGGCGTTGCGGGCGGTGGAGCTAAACGACAAGCTGCCGGAGGCGCACACGGCGCTAGCGCTGGTGATTCAAGATTACGACTGGGACTGGCACACGGCAGAGAAGGAGTTTAAACGGGCGATTGAGTTGAACCCCAATTATGCGACGGCACATCACTGGTACGCGGAGCATCTGGGATTTCGGGGACGATTTGAAGAGGCGTTTAAGGAGAGCGACGAAGCGAAAAGACTGGACCCGCTGTCGCTAATCATTGCGGCGGATCGCGGAGTGCTACTGTATTATGCGCGGGATTACGACAGGGCGATTGAGCAGTTGCGGCTAGTTTTGGAAATGGATCCCGATTTCTCGCACGGCCACATGATTCAAAATGCGTACGCAGCGAAGGGTATGTACAAAGAAGCGATTGCGGACATTGAAAATGCCAAGCGAGGAGCGGGGAGAGGTGCATGGTACTGGTCGGCTAAAGCGCGGGTGTATGGCCAGTGGGGACACCAGGAACAGGCGCGCCAGGCGCTGCAAGCACTGGAAGAAATGAACAGGCAGCATCCCGTGGATCCCGCGCCACTGGCTTGGGCACACATGGGGATGGGGCATCGAGAGGAAGCACTGCGATGGCTGGAGAAGGCGTACGAGCTGCACTCGAGTGGAATCGCAATGCTAAAAGTTGAGCCTATTTGCGACCCGGTGCGCAATGATGTGAGGTTTCAGGCCCTATTGCGGCGAGTCGGATTGGGGGAATAGGCTCTGCTGCTCGTCACCTGGGCAGAGAAGGGAATGTCCCTAGCCATTCCGGTCGCTACATCGAGCGAACGCAAGAACAAGCGAGAGAGCTGTTGGAAAAAGCCGTCGCCAAATAACTGACAGGTGAAGCACGTTTACGGGAACGAAGCAGCAACGTGTGGTCGAAATAAGTCCTTTGAAGCAAACTCCTGGTAAGTTTGAATGTATAGGTCAAGGAGGAGCGCTTGGTGTAGAAAAGCTGAACTCAGCGCCACGCTGATTCAGAAACACCAAGGAGGCTCCTCATGCAACCTATGTATTACATCGGCCTAGCCGTCATCTCTCACGGCTTGTTAGAAGAGGAATGAATATTGTTCGAATCGGGAGTTGCGAGCTAGTTTCGCGAGCTACGGTTGTGTAGCTGATTCGTTTTTCGCTTGTCGTGAGAGTTTTTCTCTCTCCGAGGCGGTTTCGGGGCACACCTCACCACCGGTTGACAGTGTCGAGAAAAAAGTTGTTCGGGATCTTTATTTTTCAATACTTTAGCGGCACGGCACACAGCTTTTCATGGACTTGCTGGAACAGCGCGACGTAGGGGTAACCACCTGCCCAGGAGATCCACACCTTGCGCACCGTGATGCGGATCAGCGCGCCGATCTTCAGCAACTTGAGCCGAATGGTGTTGCACTGGGCCTGGGCCAACTCCGTTCCCGCCAGTCCCAGTCGCCGCAGCATCTGCAACAACACATAGGCGATCGAAGAAAAGTACAAGCGCAGTTGATTGCTGCGCAGGTAGTGCGTGCTGGTGCGGTCGCTGAATAGCATCAGTTGCTCTTTTATGCGATTCTCCATGTCACCACGAGCGCAGTAGTGCTCCTCATACAAGGCCTGTGCCGGCCATGCTTCTCTGCTTAGCGAGGTCACTACGAATCGCGGGTTCTCTCCTTTTTCCAGATGCTCGGCCTTGGCCACCACCCGTCGCACACGACTCCAGCTTTTCAGCGTTTGATAGAAGAACTCTTTGAACCGCCGAGTCGCGCGTCCGGTCTGTTGGTACTGCGCTTTCGCCTCCGCCATCTCCTTGGCGATCTCCGCTTTCAGGCGTTCATTTTTCGCTAGTCCCAGCAAGTACTCTACGCGGTTCGCTTCGCACCAAGCCATCAACTCCTCACGGCAAAATCCGGAGTCCCCGCGCACCACGATGCGCACCAATGGCCACGCGGAACGAATCTGCCCTACGATGCGCTGCAGCTCCTTTACACTTCCTGCTGAGGCATCGATGTTCGACGATCGCAATCGCGCACACAGCAGAAACTCTCCACAGAAAATGTACAACGGTAGGTAGCAGTAGTGTCCGTAGTAGCCATGGAAGAAACGACCTTCCTGCTGCCCGTGCAGCGGATCGTCGGTGGCGTCCAAATCCAAAATGATTTCTTGCGGCGCCTCCTGGTGAGCCTGCAGGAAGACCTCCACCAGCAGGCGGTCCACGGCTCCGTGATCCAGCACGATCTTTTTGTAGCGCTCCTTCCGACTGGCCGTCTCTTTGGTCAGTTCCAGCCGGTTTAAGGTGCTCTTTCCGGCTAGCGCTCCCTTATCGGGATCCTCCTTCTCAACCAGCACCGCCAGCAAAGGATCGTTCCGCAACTCCTCGTGATCGTTCAGATCTTCATATCCCAGGGCCAGCCCATAGACTCTCTGGGCCACCAACTGCTTCACCGGATGTTCGATCAGATCGGGATTCCGATAATCGGTGAAGCAGGCGGCAAATTGGTGGAGGATCCCCATGCGCTTCTCGACCTCCCGCAGCAGCAGACCACCGCCGTCGCTGGTGATCGCCCCACCGTCGAACTGCGCGCGGATCTCGCGTCGCTTTTGGGGATGAAATCCGAAGACAATCTGGTTACACTCTGTGGTCATAAGGCTGTTGCTCCTCCTTGGCAGGATTTCTTTCTAGACAAAAGAGTTATGCCATGAAGCAACAGTCTTTTTCAATTTAGAATGAGAAATTGCGGCTAGATGTTCACAAGCAGAAGATCAGCTACTGCGTGAAGGACAGCAGTGGCAAGATCTATGCCGAAGGATGGATTCCCGCCACACGTTTTGATTTAGATCGCTGGATGAAGACGCTGCCACAGCCGTGGAGCGCAGCGTTGGAAGCCACGATGTTCTCCGGCTGGATCTACGATCACCTAAAGCCCCACGCTGCTGAGTTGAAAGTAGCCCATCCCTTGATGCTGCGGGCCATCGCCGCCGCGAAAAAGAAAAACGATCGCATCGACGCCAACAAGATTTGCGACTGTTTGCGCTGTGATTTTCTGCCGGAATGCTACATGGCTCCGACGGCGATTCGCGAACGGCGACGCACCCTGCGCTATCGCAACTTACTGGTGCGTCAGATGGTGCAGATGAAAATCAAGATCAGCACGCTGCTGATGGAAGCGGGAGTGAGCTACAACAAGCAGAAGCTCCACAAAGCCGGCTACTTCCGCGAACTATTGGCCAGCAACCCGGACATCGACGAAAGCTTGCGCTCGCTGCTCGGTCAGTGCCGGGAAATGGTGGTGCGGCTAGGCAAAATGGAAAGTGCTCTGATCCACTCCCTGCAGCAAGACGGCCTGCTGGTAGAACGTGTCGAGCGCCTGATGAGCATTCCGGCGATTGGGCCGATCACGGCGCTGACGTGGGCATTGGAAATCGGTGAGGTGCAGCGGATTTCGTCGATTAAGAAAGCCATCAGCTACTGCGGCCTGTGCGGCGATGAGCAACGTTCAGCGAACACCGTGCAACGTACGCCGTTGTCGAAACAGCGCAACAAACATCTGCAGACCACGCTGATCGAAGCGGCCAAGATGGCCCCACGCTACAGCCCAACGCTGGCACTGCTCTATGACCGGGAAAAGCAAAAGGGCAACGCCAATCGCGCCACGCTGGCGGTGGCCAGAAAACTGGTGGCCTACTTGATGGCCGTGGATCGTGGGCAATGCCATTTCTTGGTGATCGACCAGGAGACCCGTACGGCTGCCTGAGACCGCACGGCGAAAATAAAGTTTTTTCAGCGCGAGGCCTGCCAGGTCTTGCCGTTAAACCGACTGGGCGCAGGGGCGTGAGCACCTGCTGCTCCCGTTGATTAGTTTCGAGACTGGCAGGAAAACACAAACTCAATCTTCTGGGCAGCCAGACGAGCTGCACCAGCAAATGGAAGTCTGGTTCTATCCTAGATAGAAACCGCGGCCGAGAGGCCAACACGACGCGCTGACGAAACCCAAGATCTTACACCCGCGCTCCTCCTGAGCGCGTCAGGAGAGCTTTTTGCCTCTTGACAAGGACCTATCATAGAAGTCGCATAACCGGACATGTGGAGGCTAGTACCCATGATTTGAATCTGTGTCGTAGAAGAGTTGCCAGCAATCGAAGTTGCACATTATTCTTGATTGCAATTCGTTGGGCCGAGCTGGTTGCAAGGCTGAACCAGCGGAAGTGAGCTTAACAGCTGAAGGTCAATCATCATTTGTACGCGCCGGTCGAGTTGAAAAAACATCGCCGCACCTTTCGCAGACAGGACCTTACGGAATACAGGAATGTATTTGAGCCGGAGTTGGACCACGGATTCATCCACTTCTTCCCACCTTTTCGGCATTGTATTGGCCTGTTCGTCCGTCATGTTTTCGTTTTGCAGATACTCTTTGATAAGATCATATTTGGCGTTGTTGATCTGCACCAGCTCATTGACATACTCCTCGAAGATCGGCCAGAACCAGCGCGCTTCGTTTGGGGCCAACTTCATATTGGCTGCGATAACTTTCTTTCGGTTGGATCGCAGGTCCAACCTCATCAATGCGATCTGTTCATCTAGCCCTGCACTGCTGGCAGCAGGCTGAGCGATTTGCTTTGCAGGCTGAGCGACTTGCTCAGTATCCTGAGCGAACGATACGTTAGAGAGCAAAAGTGACCCGCAAAACATCAAAGCGACTACTGAGATCTTCCGCAGCATGTTGACCTCCCGTTGCCCATTCCCACGATGCCCGAAACGATACCCCAAAAGTCGCCCTAAATTCTGCCGGAATTGTTCAGCTCCTGATAAGTTCTATAAAAGGGGAAGTCAAGGAAAAACACTCCTCCATCGGCCGAAATTGTTCTTCCTTCTCAGCCCACTTGATTGAGCAGGATCTGTTCTGACCATCCGCACCAGGTGCTCGGTTGCTGGGCGCTATGGGCCAGCGGTTGGGATTTCCTCTACCAGCGGTTTTCATTGCTTGTTCGCAACGAAGCCTGTCAGTTCCGAAACCAGCAAGCAGAATGATGGTCAAATTTGGCGACCATGGTTCTATCCGGGACTCGCGGCCCATAGCTTTTTCTGGTTATCCGAGAGGGCCTAGGGTCGGGTGTGAGACTTGGTGCCCGAAGCACGCAGCGTCTAACAAATCAGCTGAGACTCGCTCTCGAACCAAAGTGTCTCGAGAACCCGACGGCCACCGCCAGAGAAATACCCAGAGATGGAGCGGACTCAATCAAAGACACTCAAGCTGTTTGTGGTTTCAGATATTTGGCGTCGAAGCTTACTCCCTTCTTCCACACGATCAGAACGATCGTGGCAATCTTTCTCGCCAAGGTCAGGCGTGCCATCTCCGGTCTCATCCCTTTGGCAAGCAAAGCCGCGTAGAATTCCTGGAACGGACCCGGTTTGACGGAAGCGATAGTGGCAGCACTCTTAAACAGGTTCTTTAGATCGTGATTGCAGTCGCGGTTGAGTCCGCGAACCGAGATGCGCTTCCTGGTTCGTATTAGCTGTCCTTTGACATTACGGTAATCGGCACTGCTGTGCATTTCGATGGCAAAACCGCTGTATTTCCAGAGCGGTCGCTTTGTGCGGAATCGGTTCGGTGTCTGGATCAGCGCGATCAACAGCGCCGCCCGGATCGGACCGATCGCAGGGATCTGGCAGAGCAGTTTCGTCGCCTTGTGCTTTTTACTCTCGGCCAGCAGATCGCGCCTTACTGCTTGGCGTAACGACCTCAGGGCATCGAGTTGTTGGTAATAAAACTCGGCCCGGCGGAACACTCCCACCTCGTTGATCTTCGCCAGCCACTCGGCACGATGACGCGGCGCGTAGACTTGCTTGCCAGCACAAGGAATACCCCAACCGCGATAGATCGCCTTCACCCGACTCATGACTCGTGCGAGATCTTTGCTGATGGTCAGATAGCTGCGTGCCAGTTCCCGCAGTGTGCGGACGCCGGCTCCGCCGTGATAGACCGAGCTGAGCTTGTTCATGTACAACCGGTCGGACAGTTCGCATGCATCGATCCGGTCATTCTTGTTCCCCTGTCTGCTATTCTTTCGCGGATCGCAGACCACCAGTTTCGCTACATGCGGTTTCAGCAGATCGTACAACCAGGTAGCCCAGGTTCCTTCTTCAAAGGTGACTTGTAACTCTCCACGCAGGCCGTGGATAAAGTCCAGAATGATGTTCGCTTTGGTCTCGATCACGCATTCCATCATGATCTTTCCAGCATCATTCCTGACCGCAATAGAAATACTTTCCTTGTGCACATCCATGCCGATATATTTAGTGCTAGTCATGAGGGTGTTCCTTTCTGGAGGGGTTCGAGCCGAACACTCAAAACCCTACTCCAAAAGGGGCACCCTTTTATATTGCGTCGGGTGGCCGGACATGTTGATCCTAGTTTAGTGTCCCGAAAATAGTTTCGCTAAGTTCTACGGCCTAAATTATGCAACATCAATGCAATCCCATTAGCTGCCGCTGTCAGTTTCTTACGGGACAGCACGCTAGTACCCACCTGTCCGGTTTGTGCGTTAATCAGGACCTGCCGAAAAAATCCCGGACAAAATTCGATGGCGTTGAAAGGTTGGCGCGAGGGGAGCGTCTTTCTTGGGCACACAGTTGTTGTGGATCGGAGCCTCCCTCATGACGCTTACTTTCCATCCAGACTCTTCCCCGCCTCCCGCGCAGATGCTGGGCCTCGCAGTCGGGGACGCCCTCGGAACCACTCTCGAATTTAGCTCCCCTGGATCATTCGCGAAGGTTCATGACATGGTGGGAGGGGGCCCTTTCCATCTCGCGGCCGGTGAGTGGGCTGACGATACTTCTATGGCGCTTTGTCTGGCAGAGAGCTTACTTGAAAAACGTTGTTTCGATCCAGTGGACCAGTTGGAGCGATACACACGATGGGCCAAGGAAGGCCACTTGAGCAGTAACGGTCGTGTGGTTGATATCGGGAGCACAGTACGAGCCGCGCTCACGAATTTCGCTAAGACGCATAAGCCTTATTGTGGATCATCAGACCCATTTTCGGCTGGAAATGGTTCATTGATGCGATTGGCTCCCTGTTCCTCTCTTCTTTGTGCAGAGACCTCTGGAAGCAATCGCGCGTTCCGGTGAGAGCTCTCGAACAACTCACGGAGCATGGGTCCGGCAGCGTCCGACGATGAACCCCAGGGTAAACCCGGGGTAAACCCATACCTGCGCGTTGCTGGGTGACTGTCAAGAAGCCTCATTTTATTTGGGATTTTTGGTGGAGCCGATGGGGTTCGAACCCACGACCTCCTCGATGCCATCGAGGCGCGCTCCCAGCTGCGCCACGGCCCCACCGAACAGACGAGATTATTTTAGCATAGGACAGAGGAGAAGGCGGGCTGAAGACGCGCTTGCATATTTGATTTTTTGGCGTCCGGAAACGGCCTGCCTCCCGCCTTCGCGAAAACGGCTTCGGCGGCCAAGCGGCAGGCGGGCCCTACACCATTGGGGTACGCGGGAGGAGCCTTTACGTTAGGAGCAAACGAAGGACGGATAATGCTGACTTAAAAGATCAGTGCTACATGGAAGAAGGAAGAGAAGGGTTAGCGGAGGTGGGCGAGGAGGGCGCGGGAGGAGCGGTTGAGGGTGCGGCCGCGGAGGACCACGGCGGCGATGGTGCGGGTGGCTTGGGTGTCGGTGAGGCGGACGAAGCGGCAGGGTTTGGATTTGTCCACGGCCATTTGGGGGACGAGGGAAACACCCATGCCTGCGCCGACCATGGCGAGGAGGCTGAAGAGATGTCCGCTTTCGAAGACCACGCGCGGATCGAGGCGGGCGCGATCGCAGGCAGCAACGGCAGTTTCGCGGAAGCAGTGGCCATCGCGGAGAAAGAGGAAGGGATCGGGGCGGAGGTCCGCGAGCTGCAGCGACGGACGGCGGGCGAGCTTGTGTTTTTTGGGGAGAGCGGCGTAAAGGCGTTCGGTGAAGAGCGGATGGGCGTCGAATTCGTGGCCGCGGATGGGCAATGCCAGGATGGCGAGATCCACGGAACCGGCGCGGAGACGATCGAGGAGGACCGGAGTGATTTCTTCGGCGATGGTGAGATGGATTTTGGGAAATTTGCGGGAGAAGCTGGCGAGGCGCGGGGGCAGCCAGTAGGGCGCGACGGTGGGAATGGCGCCGATGATCACTGGGCCGGTTTCGGATTGCAGGCGCTCGGAGACTTCGTCCTTGGCGGTGGCGAGTTCGTGCAGAACGGAACGCGCGCGTGGGAGAAATGCGGCGCCGAGTTCGGTGAGGCGGACGGAGCGACCGAGTCGATCGAAGAGGCGGCCACCGAGTTCGGATTCGAGTTTGAGGATTTGTTGGGAGAGGGAGGGCTGGGAGACGTGGCATTTTTCCGCAGCGCGGGAAAAAGAGGCGGAGTCGGCGACGGCACAGAAGTAACGGAGTTGGTGGAGTTCCATTGGGAGGACCTGTTATCAGTAATCAGTAATCAGTAATCAGTAATCGGAATGAGTTCATCGGGTTTGGGTGCATGGATTTCATGGATAACAGATAGCAGATATCAGTGAGCAGGAACCTGGACTGCTATAGGCTGTGCCTATCTATTGTATCCGAAGTAGATATTTGAACGATAGGTTAAGAAAGAATACGATGAGGGTTGGCTAGGGCGCTCCCCTCGGCAGTGTGAGGCTGGCCAAGAGTTGGAATTGGATTGAGGATGGTTTTTAGTCTACGCAACGCGCAAACGCGCGAGAGGATTGGAGAGAAACATGGCAAGTGAATCGAAATGCCCATTCGCGGGGACTCCCGCGCCAACGAATCGTGAGTGGTGGCCAAGCCAATTGGATGTTCGGAGTCTGCACGCGAACTCGAGCCTGTCTGATCCGATGGGCGAGGAGTTTGACTACGCGAAGGAATTCAAGAGTCTGGATTTGAATGCCGTGGTGAAGGATCTACATGCGTTGATGACGGATTCGCAGGATTGGTGGCCGGCGGACTACGGGCATTATGGCGGACTTTTTATTCGCATGGCGTGGCACAGCGCGGGGACTTATCGCATTGCCGATGGCCGCGGTGGTGCTGGCGGGGGCCAACAACGATTCGCACCCCTGAATAGCTGGCCGGACAACGTGAGCCTCGATAAGGCGCGCCGATTGCTGTGGCCGATCAAGCAGAAGTATGGCCGCAAGATTTCTTGGGCCGACCTGATGATTCTTGCGGGCAATGTGGCGCTGGAATCCATGGGCTTCAAGACATTTGGATTTGGCGGCGGACGCGCGGATGTGTGGGAGCCGGAAGAAGTGAACTGGGGCCCTGAAGCCACGTGGCTGGGCGACAAGCGCTACAGCGGTGACCGCGAACTTCAGGGTCCGCTGGGCGCTGTGCAGATGGGATTGATCTACGTGAATCCGGAAGGGCCGAACGGAAAGCCGGATCCAATCGCGGCGGCCAAGGATATTCGCGAGACGTTTCGCCGGATGGCGATGAACGACGAAGAAACGGTTGCGCTGATTGCCGGTGGGCATACATTTGGAAAAACTCACGGCGCCGGGGAAGCGGTAAATGTTGGCGTGGAGCCTGAGGGTGCGGGGATTGAGGAACAGGGCCTCGGTTGGAGGAGCAAATTCCGCTCTGGCATCGGAGGCGACACGATCACCAGCGGGCTGGAAGTGATCTGGAGCGAGACACCAACCAAGTGGAGCAACAATTTTTTCGCGAACCTGTTCGGCTACGAATGGGAACTGACCAAGAGCCCGGCGGGTGCGCACCAGTGGACGCCGAAGAATGGCGCAGGCGCCGGGAAGATGCCGGATGCGCACGATCCTTCGAAACGTCATGCGCCGGCGATGCTGACGACGGACCTGTCACTGCGCTTCGACCCCGCATACGAGAAGATTTCGCGGCGGTTTTACGAGCATCCGGATCAGTTTGCGGACGCGTTTGCGCGGGCGTGGTTCAAGCTGACGCACCGCGACATGGGTCCAGTCGTGCGATATCTTGGCCCGCTGGTTCCGAAGGAGACGCTGCTGTGGCAGGATCCGATTCCTGCGGTGAACCATGCGTTGATCGGGGAGCAGGAGATTGCCGCGTTAAAGGCGAAAATCCTGGCATCCGGACTGACGATTTCGCAGTTGGTGTCGACGGCATGGGCATCCGCATCGACGTTCCGCGGCTCTGACAAGCGCGGCGGAGCGAACGGTGCGCGCATTCGGCTGGCGCCGCAAAAAGACTGGGCGATCAATCAACCGGCGGAACTGGCAAAGGTGTTGCAGAAGTTGGAAGGGATTCAGAAGGAGTTCAACGCTTCGGCATCTGGCGGAAAGAAAATTTCGCTTGCGGACCTGATTGTTCTTGGCGGGGCAGCCGCGGTGGAGAAGGCTGCGAAGGATGGCGGGGTCACCGTGAAGGTTCCGTTCGCGCCAGGACGGATGGACGCGTCGCAGCAGCAGACGGATGTGGAATCGTTCGAAGCGCTGGAACCGAAGGCAGATGGATTCCGCAATTACCTGAACGGCAAGCACGACGGTTCGCCGGAAGCGCTGTTGGTGGACCGGGCGCAGTTGCTGAGGCTGACGGCGCCAGAGATGACTGTGCTTGTCGGCGGCTTGCGGGTGCTCGGTGCGAATACCGGCAATTCGAAGTACGGCGTTTTCACCAAGCGTCCTGAAACGCTGACGAACGATTTCTTCGTCAACCTGATGGACATGGGCACGCAATGGCAACCATCGAACGCGTCGAATGGATCCGGAGACGTTTACGAAGGCCGGGACCGCAAGACGAAAGAAGTGAAATGGACTGGCACGCGAGTGGATTTGATCTTTGGATCACACGCCCAGTTGCGGGCTTTCGCGGAGGTTTATGGCTGCTCGGATTCGAAAGAGAAGTTTGTGAAGGACTTCGTGGCGGCGTGGACGAAAGTGATGAATCACGACCGCTTCGATTTGGTGGCCTGAAGCAGCGAAAGCTGATAGCAGCGATCAGATAACAGGAAGCAAGAGGCGGGGCGGGCTATGGGGTTCGCCCCGTTTTATTTTTGGTCAGGCGTTGGCCTTGGCGGAGCGCATTTGGGCGAGGCGTTCGTTGAACTGGCGGGTGACGTGGGGGACGATACCGAGTTGGCGCTCGATGAGCATGAGCTGGGCGCGGTGGTGCATTTCGTGTTCCTTGGCGCCGAGGAGGCGTTCGAAGCGGGTCTTGACGGTTTTGCCATCGGCGTCGGTGACTTCTTCGGCGAGAATTTCGGGCGTGACGGTTTCCATCCAGGAGGCGAAGCGATCGCCTTCGGTGCGCAAGTGATCCAGAATTTCAGACTTGGTGCGGAGCTTGGCTTCATCGGCGGCGATGCGGTCGCGGAGGGCGAGGAAGTCGTAGCCAACCAAGGTGGTAATGCGCGGGGTTTTGTTGAGTTCCTCAAAAATTCGAGTGGAGACGGCGATGTGCGCGAGCATCTGGCCGACTGTGCGGGTGTCGGCAGCGGCGGAAAAGCCGTAGCTGGATTCGGGGATGTCTTCGGCTACCTGGATGGTGTTTTTGCGAACGGTGCGGAAAGCGTTTGCGAATTCTTTGGGGCCGTAGGGCATGGGATCACCTCGGGAGGATTGGCCGGCCTTTGAAGGTGGCCTGCTGATTCGATGCGGGCCTGTTTACGGACGTCACGACGATTTCGGATGATTTATTTCGCCGTTTGGCACGGGAACCCAAGAGGGATGGGCGAGCCCATCCCCTACAAAGGCAACGGAGGATCGGCGCGTAATGGAATACTTCGGGCGTCGAAGAAAAGGCGCCCGCCTCCCTTCCTTTGTCTGGGCGAGCGGAAGGCGGCCGCTACACGCTGTGCGTCATGGAGTTCAGGTAGAATGCTGGGTCTATGGCGAAACTAACATTTTTGGGTGCGGCGGGTTGTGTTACGGGATCGAAATATCTGGTGGAGGCGGCGGGGAAAAAACTGCTGGTGGATTGCGGGTTGTTTCAGGGGACGGACGAATTGAAGCAGCGGAACTGGAGTCCGCTGCCGGTGGACCCGAAGACGATTGATTATCTGGTGCTGACGCACGCGCATCTGGATCACACGGGATGGCTGCCAGTGCTGGTGCGCGACGGCTATCGGAAAACGATTTATGCGAATCCGGCGACGATTGAATTGACGGGGCTGCTGCTGAAGGATTCCGGGCACCTGCAGGAAGAAGAGACACAGAACGCGATCAAGAATAAGTGGAGCAGGCACGCGAAGCCGCGGGCGCTCTACACGTCGGATGATGTGGAGCCTGCACTGGGATTGCTGAAACCGATGCCGCGGAAAGGCGGCTTTGATTTATCGCCGGAGTTTCATTTCGAGTCCTACGATGCGGGGCACATTCTGGGATCTTCCAGCCTGGAATTGACGATCACGGAAAACGGGAAGCAGACGGTGGTGGTATTTTCGGGGGACGTGGGGCGTTACGACCAGCCGATTCTGAATGATCCGGTGACTCCGGCAACGAAGCAGATTGACGCGCTGCTGTGCGAATCCACGTATGGCGACCGAGAGCACGAGACGGGCGATCCGCTGCAACTGCTGGGCGACATTGTGAACCGGGTGGCGAAGCGCGGCGGCTCGATTGTGATTCCGGCGTTTGCGATCGGGCGAACGCAGACGTTCATGTATTACCTGCGGCAACTGGAGAATCTGCAGCGCATCCCGAAGCTGCCGGTTTACGTGGACAGTCCGATGGCGCTGAGCGCGACGGATTTGTATTTGAAGTACAAGGAAGATCACGACCTGGAATTCACGCGGGACGAGCAGGGCGGCGGAGATCCGTTGAGCGTGCACCAGTTTCATTTGACGCGGAGCGTGCAGGATTCGAAGGCCATTAATAATGTGAAGACGCCGTGCATCATCGTGTCCGCGAGCGGGATGGTGACGGGCGGGCGCGTGCTGCACCACTTGGCGCAGCGGCTGGGCGACGAGCGGAACTGCGTGGTCCTGGGCGGATTCCAGGCCGAAGGAACGCGCGGGCGGGCGTTGCAGGAAGGCGCGAAGACGATGAGCCTGTTTGGGCAGACGGTGCCGGTGCGGGCGGAGATCGTGGAGATGGGGCAGTTTTCCGCGCACGCGGGGAAGAGCGAATTGCTGCGGTGGTTGACGGGATTGCAGGTGGGGCCGAAGCAGGTGTATTTGACGCATGGGGAACCGGCAGCGGCGCAGTCCCTGCAGCAGGCGATCACGGAGAAGTTCCAGTGGAAGGCGGCCGTGGCGCGGTATTTGGATACGGTAGAAATTTAGGTTGGATCTTTGGTTTTTGAAAGGGCTTAGATTGTGCCGCGGTTCCTCCGCTACGCGACGCCAAAAGGCGGCGGTGCTCCGGTCGGAATGACAGGCCGGGGATGTAGAAATTGCACGGGCAATACGAAAAACGGTAGAAGTGAGTGCGAACTGGCGTCCAATTTGGCCGCGGCTTCGAGGCAAAAAACAATTATTTATTTTCGATGAACCAAGAAACATTTACGGGTGAGGGTTCGTCTATAGCTACAAGACCACTCGCGGGGCGGGAGATTGACCACCACAGGGCAACCGACCAACAGTCTCTCGCCCCTTCATTCCCCCAAGAGTGGATGGAAGATTTTTGTGTTTGTTAGGGCTTGGCTGGCCGATCTGAAGTTCGGCCCCTACAGTTTGGAAATCCTTTAACAATTTAGAGTTGGGAATCGTGTGCAGAGTGCGCCCTGCGGGCGGCACTTGGATGCACTGGGGAGATTAGTCCATGCGCCACGGGGAAGTTTCTGGCCAGTGGCGGAGGGCCTCGGTGGCCCAGGCGGTGGATTTGTCGGCATGGCAGGTGGTGCAAGGATTGGGAATTTTGTATTTGTCGGTTGCGGACGGAGGGATGAACGCGAAGGTGTGAGCGTGAACTTTTACGTCCGCGATGGTGGTTTCGATTTGCGGCATGTGGCAGGCGACGCATTGGCTGCCGGGCGTGCCTGGGTTGTGGTGGGTATGGGCCTCGAGAGTCGCTACATGGGGACCGTTTAGCGAGAGCGGCCTGTGGCAATCGAGGCAAAGCTTATCGGCGGGCTTGCGAAGCTGCGCGTAATTATCGGTGCCGTGCACATCGTGGCAGGTGAAGCAGGTGATTCCCCGGCGATACATCAGGCTTTGGACGAAATCGTTGCCCTGCATGCGATTTTTGTGGGCGGTGCCGTCGGGAAAGTGCGTGAATGTGGTTTCGCCCAAGGTGAAGTCCTCGAGCTTCCAAAAATCCCGCAAGTTTGTACCGACCTGATAGCCGACGGGCCAATCGTAATATCTGCCCTCGATGGGATTGGTGAGTGGACGGCCCTGCGAGTGGCACTGGATGCAGGTGTCATTGGCCTGGACGGAATCCATGCGCGAGGGGTTGAGAATATTTTCCCGCGTGGGGTTCTGCACGTGCCCGCTGCCGGGGCCATGGCAACGTTCGCAGCCGACGTTCCATTCGGCAACTTGTTTCGTGTGGACGTCATAGCCGACGGAGTGGCAACCATCGCAGGTTGGGCCGGTGGGGCGCTGCATGTTGTCTGGCGAATAGAAAGGCTCCCACCAATCCGTGCCTTTGGCGACGAAATATGGGCGCCACATTTTGTGGGTGACGTCCCACTGGGCGGGTTGAGGGAAATAGTCGTCGCCGATTTTCGTGAAGTAACGCTGCTTCCAGAGACTGCCATAGACGAGCGCGACTCGATCCCGGGTGAACTTGGCAATTTTATTGGTGGAGAGGTCTGGGATGATGGCGTCGGGAAATTCGCGGGGATCGCGAACGACGTTGGCCATGGGGGTTTTGCGCCAGTGGTCGTAAATTTGGGCGTGACATTTCTGGCAGGACGCGGAGCCGGTGTAGTGAGCGGAGGTGATGGTGGATGCCTGTTGGGCGCGCTCTTCGGGGGTTGAAGGTTGGAGGTTGCGAATAAAGAGGACGAGTTTCCAACTGTCGTCAGAGTCTTCATCGTGGGGTTTTGCCCAGCCAGGCATGCCGGTGAGGGGAACACCGCTGCGGATGATGAAGCGGAGTTGGCCGTCGGTAAGATTTTGCGTTTGGGGCGCGCGTAGGTCGGGGACTCTGGGGTAAAGATTGCTGCCGACGTTGGTTTGGCCGGAGCCGTCGGGGGCGTGGCAAACGGCGCAGCGAGCGAAATAACTATCGCGGGATTCCTTCAGGACATCCGGAGTGGGCTTCCAAGGGTTGGGTTCGAGACGTGCTTTTCGCGGGATGGCGAAATTGCGGGCGGCGCGGGCGACGATGGTTTCAAGGCGGGAAGGGGCGCGGGCGGTGGTGAAACCGTGGCGGAGGATGGAGATGGCGCAGAGAGCGAAAATGAGGAAAAGCGCTCCCGCGAGAATGATAAGAATTTTGGGAAGTTTCACGGAGAGATCCTCCCGCATTTTGCAGGTTTATAGCAAATGAATCCTAAATGGTCGATAAATTCCGCAGTGGTGGGGGTGGAGATCGTTTGGTTAAGGCAAGTGGGCTGGAGAACCCTTCGCGGGCTCAGGGCAGGAAGGCGCCCGCCTCCGAAGGCGGCCGCTACAAGTGCAGGTTGACTAGGCGGGATGCGGCGGCGGCTAGGGTTTCTTCTTTTTTGCAGAAGGTGAAGCGGACCTGGGAGGCGCCGTCCTGGGCGTTGTTGTAGAAGCTGGAGCCGGGGACACAGGCGACGCCGATTTTTTCGACGAGGTATTTGGCGAAGGAGACGTCGCGGGAGCCGGCGGGATATTTGGCTTCGTCGAAATGGAAACGGGAGATGTCGGTCATGATGTAGTAGGCGCCGCGCGGTTTGTAGACGGTGAAGCCGGAGGCGGAGAGGATTTTAAGCAGGCGCTCGCGTTTGGTGACATAGGAGGCGGCGAGTTTGTCGTAATAGGATTGCGGGGATTTGAGGGCGAGGGCCCCGGCTTGCTGCAAGGGAGCGGCCGCGCCGACGGTTAGAAAATCGTGGACCTTGCGGATGGCTTGCGTGGTGTCTGGAGGAGCGAGGGCCCAGCCGACTCGCCAGCCAGTGACGCTGTAGGTTTTGGACATGCCGTTGATGACGATGGTGCGGTCGCGCATGCCGGCGATCTGGGCCATGGAGATGTGTTCGGTCGAGTCGTAAAGAATGTGTTCGTAGATTTCATCGGTGATGCAGAAGGCGTTCCAGCGGACGCAGAGATCGCGGATGAATTCGAGTTCCTGCCTGGTGAACACTTTTCCCGTGGGATTGTTTGGGGTGTTGAGGATAATCGCTTTTGTGTGCGGGCCGAAGGCGGCGGCCAGTTCCCTTTCGTCGAAAGACCAATTGGAATTTTCGTCGGCAGGCGGACGCATTTTCACGAAACGCGGCGTGGCGCCGGAGAGAATCGCGTCGGGGCCGTAATTTTCGTAGAAGGGTTCGAAGACGACGATTTCGTCACCGGGATTGATGATGGCCATCATGGCGGACATCATGGCTTCAGTGGAACCGCAGCAGATGGTGATTTCGCGCTCGGGATCGTAGGTGACGTTCTGGGTGCGAGCGAATTTTTCGATGACGGCGTCGCGCAACGGCTTGGCGCCCCAGGTGATGGCGTATTGATTGATGTCGTCAGAGATGGCCTGGCGGGCGGCTTCTTTGATTTCTTCGGGGGCGGCGAAATCGGGAAAGCCTTGGGAAAGATTTACGGCGTTGTGCTTCATGGCGAGGCGCGTCATTTCGCGGATGACGGATTCGGTGAATTGTTCGGCCTTGGCGGAGAGCATGCGGCGGGCGAGGTGGGTCATGTTGGATTCGGAGGTAGACATTTTGGGATTGTAACAAAGAGGAAGAGGAGAGAAAGGCCTTTACCACGGAGGACGCAGAGGAGCCGCAGAGAGCGCAGAGAAGAGTAGGAACGGAAAGAGAAAGGATTTATCGCAGAGATCGGACGGGATGCGCAGAGGGCGCGGAGGACGGACGGGTTAGTGGGATTGGGCGGCTAGGAGCGGGGTAGGTTTGGGAGTGGCGGCGGAGACTGTGGATTTGGGGGTTTCGCCGTAGAGGGCGCGGTACATGTCGGCATTGCGCAGGACGATCTGGACGTACTCGCGGGTTTCGGTGAAGGGGATGGATTCGACGAGCTCGGGAATTTCGTCGTAGGTGCGTTCGGATTTCCAAAGGGCGATGCGATCTTCGCCAGCGTTATAAGCCGCCGCGGCATATTCGGGGCTGCCGGTGGCGCGCGTGAGATTGGCGATATACAGCATGCCGATTTCGATGTTTGCGTTGGGGTCGTAGAGAGTCGCGCGGGTGTAGCGAATTTTTAATTGGCGGGCGAGGATGCGCGCGGTCTTGGGAAGAATCTGCATCAAGCCGATGGCGTTGGCGTGAGAGACCGCGTCGGCCTGGAATGTGGATTCCTGGCGGATCAGACCGGCGGCGAACATGGGATCAAAATCGTTGCGGGCGGCTTCCCGGCGAATGACGGTCTCGTAGGGGAATGGAAACAGAACTTTCCAGACGCTCACAGGCACTTCGCTGTATTTGCGAGAGTCGAAACTGGGAACGGCCATACGTCCATAATTCATGCCGCTGGCGAAGTGACCCTGATCGAAAGCGGCTTGCGCGGCTTCGACCAGGAATCGCGGAGAGGCAGTGGCGGCGTAAGCGGCCTTGAGCTCGAGTTCCGCGGACGAATCGAACGCGATGGTGCGCAGGGCTTGCGCGCGGTTCCAGCGATCTTCGACGGCCGGAGTTATGGACTCGTCAAAGGGACGCAGCGGAGGCGGCGGCGGAATCTGCATCAGTGCGTCAACGGGATCGGCTTCGCCGGCGGGAAGTTTCGCAAGGCGGACTTCGGCGGCGTTCGCGAAATAGGTGGTCGGATAACGGTCGATGGCCTTCTGATAGTAGGCGCGGGCGTGCGCGGGATTGCCGCTGCGTTCGGCATCGCGGCCGAGCCAGTAAAGAGCGTTCACGGCGCCGCCGGTAATGGGGTATTTGCGGAGGAAGGTGGTCATCTTTTCGCCGGCATAGGGCTGGCGCTGAATGAAGGCAACCCAGGCGATGCGCCATTCGGCGTTGTAGGCATTCTTGCCTGCGGGATAATTATCCAGAACGCGCTGATAGTAGTTGGCAGCTTTGGCGCGATCCAGAAGCACCCAATAATAATTGCCCGTGGACATGATGGCTTCTTCGGCCCAGCGGCTCTGCGGATATTTCTGGGCGACCTGTTCAACGGCGGTCAGCATCTGCGTTTCGTTTTTGTCGGAACGCCAGGCCTGTGAGAGGCGATAGAGGCGTTCGGCGTCGGCGTCGGGATCGTCCACGTTGAGCTTTACGAAAAGACTCGGCGCCGCTTTGGGATGCTGGCGGCATTCCACGGAACGGACCATGGCGCGCTGGCGCGTGGGATTGGCGGGATCCTTGAGCATGGTGATGAGTTTGTCGTACTCCACGCGAGCTTCGCGCCATTTGTGCGCGTCGAAGAAGATTTGCGCGCGATCGTCCTGAAGTTCGGCTTTGGCGTAGGGAAATTCATTGTGAAGCTGTTTATTGAGGCGCGGAAGAGCGATGGCGGCGTCTTTGGACTCATCGGCGAGCGGATATTTGTAATAGATGGCCTGATAATCTTTGGCGGCGGGAACGGGTTTGTGCGCGGCTTCATAGGCGCGTGCCCGCGCGAGAAGTAATGCAGGCTTGGAGCCTGCGGCGGGATAGGTGGCGAGAGCATCGAGAGCGTCTTGCGGTCGGCCGATGGAGACGGCGGTGGGAACGTAGGCTTCGAGAATCTGTTCCTTGATTACTGTGTTTGGATAGTCTTTCAGAATTTGCGCGAAGTCCTGAGCAGCGGCGGCGTTTTTGCCAAGCTGGCGCTCGGATTGCGCGGTCCAGAAAAGCGTGTAATCGAGAAGCAGCGCGTCTGGCCTGGCTTTTTGCAGCCAGGCGAAGGCTTGCGGAGCGCGATTTTTGGAGTAGTCCTCAAAGCCGAGGGCCAGTGCGGCGCGTTCTCCCCAAACGCTGGAACTGTTTTTATTTGCGAAGGCGGCGAGCTGATCGTAGGAGCCGGGAACGGCACGATGCAGGTCGCGGGCGAGTCCGGCGAGTTGTTTTTGCGCAGCGGCATCATCGGGCGTGGCGGCATCGAGAGCGGGCGCGGTGGTTTCCGGTTTGCAGCCGGCGGCACAGGCGGGAGATTTTGGATGCGCGGGCTTCTTTTTCTTTTTGCTGGTGGTTTGGGCGGAGAGATCAAGAACCACGAAGAGAGAAAGAAAGATCGTCAGGGCAACTGAGTACGCTCTGAGATTCTTGTGTCCAGATGGACTGCACAGGCAGGAGTGCCTGTGCCACAAGCTAGCGGGATTTGCCGGCGGTGGCGTAAGGATATTCGCCGAGCGCAGCGGAGTCGCCGTCGGCGAGGATTTCCACCATCCAGCGATAAAAGTAATCCACCGGGTGGTCCATGATGGGTTTGAATCTACGATCGTACTCTCGGTGAGCTTTCTCAATGTCATCTTTCAATCGGATGCAGATATCGCGATGTTCGCGGCCCAGTTTAACCTGTTCCGGTCTTAACATTTTAATATCCTGCATGGATACTTTCGCAACGCGATTCGCGCGGCGATGAAGCTCTTGTTCCTCAGAAGTCAACTGGTTGATATCGAATTCCGCTTCGGAGGCTGGGACGACTTCGGTGACGTGAAGCTCGGTTTCTACGACCTGGGGAGCGGGTGGAGGCGGCTCAACACGAGGAGCCGGAGCGGGCGCGGGCGTGGGAGTGGTCACGGCGGCGCGGGGCTCGGGAACGCCGGGTACCGGGCGGACGGCTGGAGTTGGTGCGGATGTTGGCGTTGGATCTGGAACAGCGCGGCCAATGGCCTCGGTGATCTTTTCTTCGAGGAGGCTGCGGGGGCCGGGCTGCAGCGAGAGCGCGGTGAAACGCGAAAGAACTTCGAGAGCGGCGGCGAGGGAGGCGGCCGCGGTCTGGGCGCGAAGCATTGGCGGAAGGGCGTTGGTGGGCTTGCTGCTGGAACAAGCGGCGACAATGTCGTTGATGGCTTGCTGAAGCTCGTCGCCCGTGCGCTGAATGCGCTCGAGATTGTCCCGCAGGGCGCGAGCGACGGCTTGTTCGACAGCGTTGGGTTCAGGTGACATACCGGTATGAGGGGGCGTTTTGCCCGGTTTTCTCCCGTTTTGCCATTTTGGGGTGTGGGAGGGGGAGCGTCAACGGGTTGGGGGAGGGGGTGTGACTAATTGAGTTATGAGGGATTGGGGGAGAAGGCAGACATAAGCTATTAGCTGTAAGCCATAAGGTCGGAGGGGCGAGCAGCGAACAGCTAGCAGCGAGCAGGAATCCTTTGGTGGGAGGGGCTTTAGGGGTCGAGGGGCTTGGACATTAGGTAGCGGCGGTGGTCGGCGAAGCCGCGGCGGCGGTAGAGGTCGATGGCGGGGTTGCCGTGGTTGACTTCGAGGTGGAGGACTTTGGCGTGGTGATCGCGGGAGGCGCTTTCGGCTAGGTCGAGGAGTTGGGTGCCGATTCCTTTTCCGCGGTGGGAGGGCTCGACGAAGAGTTCATCGATCCAGGCGCCTTTGCCACGGTATTCGAGGCTGTAATCGAAGCAGAGGACGAGGTAGGCGATGGGCGCGTCATTTTCGCGCGCGATGTATGCGATGCCGTAAACGGGATTTTGCAGAAGTTCGGCGAGATTGGCGCGGACGGTTGGTGCGTGGAAGGGTTCTTCCCAGGGGTCGTCAAGTTGCATGTGGCGCATCAGGAGGAGGAGGGTTTCGAGATCGGAAGGGGTGGATTGGGTGATGGAGAGGGGCATTGGTGTTTAGCAATCCAATGTAACTGGCAATTCGCGTGATGTAGATTTGATTGTAAACTCAGAGACGCTCGGTTCGCGAAATTACTCCACAATTTGCTAACGCAAAGATGGATTGATGCAAGTCACCCCAGACGCTTCCGCGACACTCTATCTCCAGGCCTGGGGCGGCCTGGGAATTGTTCTTGCTTATTACGTGGCGATCGTTTGCGTGCTGCGATTGCGGGGGCAGCGCACGACGATTGTCACACGCTACGATCCACCGCCTGAGATCTCCCCAGCTGTTGCCGCTCATTTATGGGAATGCGGCCACTATGAACGTGCGTTCGCCTCGGCGCTGGTTTCGCTTGCAGCAAAGGGTTATCTCGAACTAGGGCAAAACAAGGACAAATTCGTTTTCAAGAAGTTGCGCGAGCCCGATGCTGAACTCGCGCGCGAGGAGTACGCGGCGCTGTGCCATCTTTTTTTCCCCCACGAGCACAGCTATCCTTTCGATTCTCTGGAATATGAGCGGCTCAGCCAAGCGTATGCTGCGTGCAAAGAATCGCTTGAAGAGAGCGTGGAACCTAATCTGATTTCCACACATAGGCACTTCTGGTGGGTAGGAATGCTGGTATCGGTGCTAGCGATTGTGCCATTGGCTGGGACGCTCCTGGGCGTTGAGAACGGGGTTTCATTGGCGTCGGTGGCCTTTCTGGGAATCTGGATTCTTCTCGGCGGGTCCTGCTTGATCGCATCGGTTCAGGTCTGGCCGCCCACGCTGCACAAGTTGAGCTCGTATATTCCTTGGGATGACCGGCCTAGCCGCCCTTTGAACGCGAGCGACGCATTCCCACTGGTCCTTTTGGCGGGGGCATTTATGGGCTTCCTGTTCCTCTCGGTGCTAACCACCACGAAATTCGCCGTCCTAGTGCTGGCCGGCGTGCTGCTGAATGCAATTTTTCGGCACCGACTGGAATCGCCCACCCTCGCTGGGCGCCATTTTCTTGCTGAGCTGCGAAATTTCCGAGAATTTCTTTCCAGCGCGGATGCGGTGCGCCTAAATCGGGAGAATCAGGCGGGGGCGACGCCAAGAGTGGTTGAACGATACAGTGCTTATGCCGTGGCGCTGCGCGTGGAACATGGCTGGGGAGAAGAGTTGGTGGAAAATCTCGTGGAACTTATTGAGATTGATCAAGCCTACCATGGACGCTAAGTCTGCGAAAAAAGAGGGCTGGCATGAAAGCCAGCGCTACAATTTGGCGGTTAAGATTTGGGTTGAACGGGCGTTAGACGGAGACGCTGAAGTTGTTGGATTGGGCGCTTGGAGATGAGTTGGAGGAGGAGGAGTTGTCGAGCGCGAAATTTTGGAAGTCCTGCTGGAGGGAGGCGTAGGCTTGCTGGGCACCGGAGACGTTGCCGGATTGGAGGGCTTGTCCCAGTTGGCCGATGAGGGTGGAGATGGGGTCCTGCTGGCTGGACGATTGTGAGGAGCCGCCGCCGTGGTGATGGTGGTGGTGGGCCTGGTTGGCGCCTTGCTGCTGGCCGACTTGCTGGGCGTCATGCTGGACGTCTTGCTGGACGGCGGTGATGTCGGATTGGGCGGCGGAGAGATTGCCGGATTTGAGGGCTTGGGCGAGTTGGGAAACAGCGGCGGCGAGTGGCTTGCTGCTCTGTGTGCTGACGGCGGAGGTGACGGACGGGGATTGCTGGCCGCCGGGAAAGAATTGTTGGAGCGAAGCGAAGTCACCTTGGGCTTGCGATAGGTTGCCTGACTGCAGGTCTTGACCGAGTTGCTGGAACCCTTGTTTGAGCTGCTGGGATTTGCTGTGAGCGGCGAGGGAATCGAACTGAGAAAAGATGCTGTTGGCGCTGGCGAGAACGGACATGCGTTTCTCCTTTTCTGCGGGACGGGTTGGATGATGCGAAGCCGGCCCGGATCAAGGAAATGCACGAAGAGCCCCAATGCTGCGATTACGGGTGATGCAGAAACCTGTTGGAGACAAGGATTTTAGCCGAGGCAGGTTGAAAGGGGATCGCGTTGATGGGCAAGGTTTGCCGGGCTGAATCTTAAGCTAGGCAAACACTTCCGGAAGCCCGGCGCGGCTTGCGGCGGCCAACGTGGTAAAATAGCTGGTGAGGGGGCGACCCGGTTTCGACGGAAGCTGTCGCGTCCCGGAGGCATGCCGGGGGCCAACCACCCGTAATCGGCTGGAAACTAGAACTGCCAACAACAACTTGGCACTTGCTGCTTAATTAATTAAGCGCACGCTTCCCCGGGCTTTGCTCATGGGCCCGGCAAGAAGCGTCAAACAGTGAGCTGGCCAGAGCCTTTCGGTCCGTAAGGCTTAGGCGAGAACCATCGGACTAGCCAGCTGCGTTTCTTGCTCGTTCCAAGCGCGGAGGGCGAAACTAACGAACTGAGATAAGCATGTAGGCTCCGTGGCGTAGCGCTTTTCGGACGGGGGTTCGACTCCCCCCGCCTCCACTTCGCCTTCGCTCGCTATCGCGAGCTACGGCGAACAGGTTCGGCTGTATTTACCGGTCTAAGGGCAACCAAGCATCCTTGAGGCGAGCGAAGGTGAAGTGTCCGCCGAAGCACTGATGGTTAGTGCTCGAATTCCACCCTTGTGGTTATTATAATTGCGTTATATAACCATAGAGTACCTCGCAAAGGCGGGCTTCTATGTGTTACGTGTATCTGGTCCGCAGTCTTTCTAATCCTACCGAGACTTACACCGGGCTCACCTGCGATTTACGGCAGCGGCTCAATCAACATAATTGTGGGCAATCCACGTACACGCGGAAATTCATGCCTTGGGAATTGATCTTCTATGGGGCATTCCGGGACGAAGTGAGGGCGCGCAAATTTGAGAAATACCTGAAAAGCGCATCTGGCCGGGCATTCGCCCAGAAACGTTTAATGAGCAGAGGGATTCAAGGCACTCGCTGAAAATCCTCGGCGAGCGATCTCGTTCAGAGCTTCACTTCCCGGGGCGAGCCATCGAAGGTGATGGAGCGGGATGCGTTCTGGAGATTCACTTCAAAATGTGTGCTTTTTTCGCCTAGCATTTTGGAGCCGGGGGCGAGCTGGCAGTGGAGGGTGCGGCGGGCATCGTCCCAATTCAGCTGGACGCCCATCCATTCGCCGCGGCGATAGTTGAACGAGACGCCGTCGTCTTCGTATAAAAGGAAGGAAGCATCGGCGCCGGGATAAATGTGGAGGGCGGTTGGCTCGTCTACCTTTTCCTCGGCGTATTGTTTGACCGGGCCGAGCGGCAGGATCGCACCCGCGCGAACGAAAAGCGGCGTGGTTTCCAGGTCCACGGCGCGGCTGACTTCCCTGCCCCCTTGCAAAGTTTCGCCAGTCCAGAAATCGAACCAGGTGCCGCGCGGGAGATAGACTTTGCGCGAGACGGCAGCTTTCTCCACCACCGGCGCTACCAGCAGGGATGGTCCCAGAAGAAACGCATCGCCGCAGGCGACTGCCTGGGGATCATCGGGATACTGCAACCAGAGTGAACGAATCGGCGGCATGCCGGTGGTCACGCTTTCGCGGATCAGGCTATAAAGATAAGGAAGCAGGCGATAGCGAAGTTCCAGATATTTGCGGCAAATGATTTCGACTTGCAGATTGTGCAATTGCGAAGCGTCGGGCGTGGCACCCTCCTGATAATTCCGGATTTCGACGGGGCCGGGATCGCCGGTGTTCCAGCCCCAGGGCAGTCGCAATTTCCAGGTGCGGCCATGGCTACGGAAGAGCGGACAAAATGCTCCGAATTGAAACCAGCGGAGATAGAGTTCGGCAGTGAGTTCGCTGGTGGGGACGAAGCCGCCAATGTCTGTGCCCCAATAGGGGATGCCGGTTAGGGCCGTGTTGATAGCGATGGGCACTTGTGTTTTGAGGGTTTCCCAGCGCGAATCGACATCGCCGGACCAAAGGACCGAGGCGTAGCGCTGCATTCCAGCAAAGCCGTTGCGATGGAGCGCGAAGGGGCGCACGTTGGGGCGATCCATTTGCGGGCCTTCCCAATACATACGGTGGCGGGCGACGTGAGAGGCGACGTCCAGGGGATCGCCTTCGTCGGGCCACCAACCGTCAATGCCGAGGGCAAAGTCGGCGCGGTGCGCGTCCCAGTAGCAGCCTACTTGCTGCTCATCAAAACGCGATACCTCGCAAGGATCCGTTACGGAGCCGCTCAGCCGATCGGTGAGGATCACGGAGTGCAAGACGACGTTGAAGTGATCGTCGTGCAATTGTTGAATGATCTGCTTGGGATCCGGAAAGACGCGGGCGTTCCACGCGAAGGAGCCGTTGGCGGTGTTCCAACCGGACGGGCAAAAGCCGGTGCCAAGATAAATCAGCGCGTCGCAGGGCAGTTTTTTCTCGCGAAAGGTTTTGGCTTCCTGCAGAACCTCTTCGCGGCTGGCGAGGGTGCGGTGCGATTGCTGGTAGCCGAGTGCCCAGCGCGGCAACATTTCCGGCAGTCCGGTGGTGCGCGCGTATTCCGCGAGGATCTGGGCGGGTTGCGCGGCTGCGACGAAAAAGAGATCCAGGGGCAACAGAGTTTCGGGAGCGGCGCGGAACACGCTACGTTCGCCAGTGAAATCGAAAGTGCCGAACGGTTGGTGAATCAGCATGGCCCAGCCGCGCGTGCCGATGATCCAAGGAATGGGGACGCGGCCGCCGTGGGTGGCGAGGTGATAGCCGCTCTGGCCACTGAGCATGGTGTCCGTTGAGCCGCGGCGATCGAATTGCGGGCCGCCTTCGCCGAGGCCCAGCAGGGGCGCGGTGCCGGAGTCAAAGGAGAGTGTGCCGGCCTGGCGATCGATGCTGAGTTGCTGAATCATCTGTCCGCTAGCCGTGTGGATCTGAAGGGCAAGCGGTTGCGAAGTGACTGCGATCGAAAAATCTCCGCAGCGAACGGTTTGTGCAGCGAACGCTCCCGTGAGCTTTGCCGCAGCAGGGCCCCAGGATTTTTGGGCGAGTGTGCCATTCCAGGGGATTTCGGCGGCGGTGCCGCGGTTGACAGCAAGGGTGCTGAGACGAAAGGTGAGGTCGCTGACGGGCGTGATTTGAATTTCGATCTCCCCGGGGGCAGGAAGCGGGAGGATGGAATTCAAAAAGGCGGTGTTGCGGTCGGGGAGCAACAATCCGGCGCAGCCTGCCGCGGTCTTCAGTACTTGCCTGCGACTTCTCTTGGGCATGGAAATCCTCGCGGGGAGAGAATCCGCTTGGAAGGAATGGTTAGTCAAGGGAAAAGATAACGTTTACTTTGGGGATTTTGGCCCGTTCGGAACCGCGTTGAGAATCGAGTTGAGGACGGGACGAATTTATGGGTACAGAGAAGCTTCGTGGCGCGGCGTTTTTCGGCACCGGGTTCGACGCACCGAATTACCCCATTCTTGCTGCCCAATCTGCGAGAAAGATGTTACTAAAATTGAATAAATTTCCATGTTTTATACGGCATCACGTATTTAGATTTATTTTATTAAGTGGACAGTAAACGTTCCGCCTGTTAGTCTGCAGTTGCAGTTCTTATCAACCTGACCCGCTCCCAGCCTTCGCAAATCTTGTTTTAGCCCTTGCGGATGCCCCTCTCCTGAAATTGCGTAGTCCACGTGATTGCAGGCCCGATTCTTTTACGTTTTAGCCTGGTGAGTTCCCGTCTCGCTGGAGACATTGGCGTTACTGCGTCTTCCGGAACGGGGTGTGTTTTCTGGAAGTGAAGTTCCTGAGGAAATTTCTATGTCCCTGCCAAAAATAGATGCCCCACCCGGAATTCCCGGCAAGTTCGATTTGCCGCTCCTAATTTTGGAGGAGCAAACAATCCAGCGTCCGGCAGTCTTCCCGCGCCCGGTGCTGCCCGGCCGAGTGGCGTTTGTAGGAAACTACCTGCCGCGCAAATGCGGAATCGCCACGTTCACAACGGATCTCTGCGACGCGATCCATGCTGAATACAGCTCGACGGATCTGTTGGCGCTGCCGATGAATGACACGGAAGAGGGCTACAGCTATCCGAAGCGAGTCCGGTTTGAACTCGCCGAAAATAATCTGGCCTCTTATACGCAGGCCGCCGATTTCCTGAACTTCAGCAACATTGATCTGATCTGCCTGCAGCATGAGTACGGCATCTTTGGCGGACCCGCGGGCGGGTATATCCTGGAACTTCTTCGCCGCCTGCATATGCCCGTGGTGACCACGCTGCATACGGTCCTGCGGGATCCGAATCCGGACCAGCGCGCGGTCATGGCGGAACTCGCAACGCTATCGGACCGGCTGATCGTGATGAGCCAGCAATCCGTGGATATCCTGAAGGAAACGTTTCATGTACCGGCGGAAAAAATTGATTTGATTCCGCACGGCATCCCCGACCTGCCGTTCACCGACCCGAATTTTCACAAAGACGTATTTGGAACCGAAGGGAAAATGGTTTTGCTCACGTTTGGATTGTTGTCTCCAAACAAGGGCGTCGAAAATGTGATTCAAGCGCTTCCGGCGATCCTCGAGCGGCATGGAAATGTGGTGTACATGATTTCCGGCGTTACGCATCCGCACATCCTGCGTCGTGAAGGGGACGCGTATCGAAATGAACTGAAACGGCTGGCGAAGGAACTCGGTGTCGAAAGCAATGTCATATTCCGGAACCGCTTCGTCACGTCCGAAGAACTCATAGAACTGATTGGAGCCGCGGACATCTATGTGACCCCCTACAAACACAAAGGGCAGGTGGTGTCCGGAACGCTGGCTTATGCCTTGAGCGCCGGCAAGGCAATTATTTCCACGCCCTACCTGCACGCCATGGAACTGCTGGATTGCGAGCGGGGCGCACTGGTGCCATTCGACGATCCGGCCGCCATCGCCGCAAAAACGATCGAACTGCTCGACCATCCCACGGAACGCCATGCGATGAGGAAGCGCGCATATCTTTACGCGCGGGACATGGTATGGAAACGGGTGGCGCAGCAATACATGGCATGCTTCCAGCGTGTATATAACGAACGGCTGCAATCTCCGCGGGCCACATTTTCCGCGCGCAACACAGAGAAGGCCTTGAACAATCTGCCGTTGATAAAGCTGAATCATTTGCAACGCATGACGGACACCACCGGCATCGTGGAACACGCTGTGTTCGGGATTCCAAACTACCCCGAGGGTTACTCCACGGACGACAACGCCCGCGCCCTGATCGTCTGCGTGCTGTTGGAGGAATTGGGCGCGAGCAATCCGGAAGAGGTAGCCGACCTGGCATCTCGCTATCTGGCATTTCTGTGGTTCGCGTTCGACACGACAACGAAGCGCTTCCGAAACTGCCTGAGCTATGAACGCCAATGGCAAGAACCCGAGGGATCCGAAGACAGTCATGGGCGGGCGCTTTGGGGATTAGGCACGGTCCTCGGCCGCTCGACGGATACCGGATTACGAGGTGCGGCCGGGAGACTTTTCGAGTTGGCTCTCCCCTCCGCATTGGAATTCAAGAGTCCGCGCGCCTGTGCATACGCTCTTTTGGGTTTTCAAGAATACCTGGATTCGTTTCCGGGAGATCGCGCTGTACTGCACGCGTGCGACGTTCTGGCAAATCATCTTCTCGCACTGTACCGGTCGAACAAATCGCTCGTTTGGTGCTGGTTCGAGAAGAGTCTTTCGTATTGCAATGCCCGGTTGCCGCAAGCGCTTATCCGCAATGGTCTACGGAACTCAAATGAGGAAATGATCGAGGCCGGCCTGGAGTCTCTGGAATGGCTGGCGACGGTACAACGCTGCGGAGTGAAAGGCCATTTCGTGCCGATCGGGTCGCAGGGATTCTATTCCCGGAACTCTCCCAAAGCGCGCTTTGACCAGCAGCCCGTGGAGGCCTGCGCGGAGATCTCCGCCTGCCTGCAAGCTTACGTGGCAACGGGAAAACCGCATTGGCGGAAACGCGCATGGTGCGCCTTCAACTGGTATCTTGGCGACAACGACCTGCAGATCGCGCTCTATGATCCGGGAACAGGCGGATGCCGCGACGGACTGCATCCGGACCGCGCGAACGAAAACCAGGGCGCCGAATCGACACTTTCCTTCCTGATGTCGCTGCTGGAAATGAAAAAACTGGAAGCGACCGATGTGCCTGCAAGTCCGACTCTTTTAAATCCACCCCGAGCGTGAAATGAATCAATACGAATCTCTTTTTCAAAGATATCCCGCAAACCCTCTGCTTAGCAAAAAGGACTGGCCCTATTCAGTCAATAGCGTGTTCAATGCCGGTGTCACGCTGCTGCAGGACGGGACGACGCTGCTGCTGTGCCGCGTCGAGGACCGCCGCGGGTTGTCGCATCTCTGCGCCGCCCGCTCCAAGGATGGTGTGACCGGCTGGGAAATCGATTCAGAACCCACGCTCATGCCGGACCCAGAGCATTTCCCCGAAGAGATCTGGGGCATCGAAGACCCGCGCATCACTTACGTCGCCGAACTCAAGCAGTATGCAGTGGTCTACACCTCGTATTCTCGCGGGGGACCTGGCGTATCGCTGGCGCTGACCAAAGATTTCAAAACGTTCGAACGACTGGGAGTGGTGCTCTCGCCCGACGACAAAGACGCAGCGCTGCTGCCGCATCGTATCGGTGGTTCCTGGGCGCTAATTCATCGCCCCATGACACCGCTCGGCGCGCACGTTTGGATTTCCTACTCGCCCGATCTCCGCCACTGGGGCAATCACAAACTTATGCTGGAGGCCCGCCGCGGCGCGTGGTGGGATGCAAATAAGATCGGGATGTCACCGCCGCCGATCGAAACTCCAGAAGGCTGGCTGATGCTGTATCACGGCGTGCGGCGAACGCCCTCAAGTTCAATTTATCGCTTGGGGCTGGCGCTCTTTGATCTGAAGAATCCAGAAGCCTGCATCAATCGCGGGGACGAATGGATTTTTGCTCCCGAAGCCGATTATGAACGCCATGGTGATGTTCAAGATGTGGTTTTCCCGTGCGGGTATACCATCGGGAAAGACAACGACACGATCAATCTCTACTACGGAGCAGCGGATTCCTGTATTGCTCTTGCCCAAGGCAGCATTCGCGGCCTTCTGAAATGGCTGGCCGCGAACGGCCATTCCCAGGAACACAACGATCGCCGTCACAAGTGACGGGATACGGTTGCCAGATTCTCCGCACGCAAAGCTAGCCCAGGGGCGAAATATTTTTATTCGTTCGACCTTGCGCGTGGAGTGGCTTCAGCTTGCCCGATTTACTCCAAAAGCCCCGGAGCTTCTTCCTTGAGGAGGGTGCCGCTGCGCTGGAGGGCGAACATTTTGGCGGCAAGATTGGTGATGCGGGTGGCGGCTTCGGGGATGGGAACGCCGCGCGCGTGGATATTGGAGATGAGGTTGCGGTCGGCATCGGTGTGGCCGGACTTTGGGGAGTAGGCCATATAAGCGGAGAGGCTTTCGGCGGTGGCCAGGCCAGGACGCTCGCCGATGAGCAAAATTAATACGCGCGGGGCGAGGAGATCGCCGATGGAATTGATAATGCCGACGCGACAATAGCGGACGGCGAACGACTGGCCAAGTGACCAACCGCGGGCGCTGAGCTTTTTGCGAAGAAGAGGGAGTAGGCCGGGCACTTGCGCGGAGACGGCGGCAACGGACAGGCCATCACCGATAACGATCTGGGCGTCCGGCGCTTTGGGGCAACGCTGCGCGATAGAAAGTTTCGCGGGATCGCTGAGGGCGCGGCCGAGATCCGGGCGCAGCAGGAACTGCGATTTCGACTCCGCGCGGCTGGCAACCTGAAAAATGTTCTCCTGTTCGATTAATTCCCGCGGCAAATCTTTTTGTAAATTGAATTCCGCCCAGACGGCGTCAACAGCACTGGCGTGCGCGGCGCGAAGGTCCAGATGCATTTGGGTGGAATAGGATGCCCCGCGGGGGACAAAAATGCGCGCGGGAGTTCGCGCACGAATTTTGTTGAGAAGTTCCGGCCAATCGGAAGGCGGGGCGAGATTGCGTTTGTCGTCCATGCGGGTTTTAGACCGGCTCCGTGGGATTTTCGATGACATGCTCGAGGCCCTGCAATAGTGCGCGACGGTGCGCGGAGTCCAGCGCCAGCGGTTCAGCGTTGCGATAGATGCCGGTGCGCTCGAGCCACCCGAGAAACTCTGGAGCGGGGCGCAGACCAAAGAGTTTGCGCGCGGCTAGGGCGTCATGAAAACTGGTGGACTGATAGTTGAGCATCACATCAACGGAGCCAGGAACACCCATGAAATAGTTGCAGCCGGCGGCGGCGAGGAGGAGAAGGAGATTGTCAGCGGAGTTTTGATCGGCGATCGCGTGATTGGTGTAACAGACGTCGCAGCCCATGGGAAGGCCGAGCAATTTGCCCATGAAATGATCCTCGAGGCCGGCGCGGATGATCTGGGGTTCATCGTAAAGATATTCTGGGCCGATGAAGCCGACGACGGAGTTGACCAAAAATGGATCGAAGCAGCGGGCAACTCCATACGCGCGGGCTTCCAGAGTGAGTTGATCAATGCCGTGGTGCGCTTCGGCGGAGAGCGCGCTTCCCTGCCCGGTTTCGAAATACATTACGTTGTCGCCGACCCATGGAACGTCACGGGCGCGATGGTGTTCGAGGATGAGTTCGCGGCCCTCGCGCAAAACGGAGAGATTAATTCCAAAGCTGGTGTTGGCAGCCTGTGTGCCAGCCACGGATTGAAATAGAAGATCAATGGGCGCGCCCTGTTGCAGGCAGGCCAATTGCGTGGTGATGTGCGCGAGGCAGCAGGCTTGCGTGGGAATAGCGAGGGCAGAGATCAGGCGATCCAGCGACTGAAGGATCGCGGAGACAGTGTCAACGGACTCCGTGGCGGGGTTCACACCGATGACTGCATCCCCGCAGCCATAGAGCAGGCCATCGAACGCCGAAAGCAAAATGCCCGCAACATCATCGGAGGGATGATTGGGCTGAAGGCGAATGCCCAGCACGCCGTGTCCGCCCATGGTGTTGCGGCAACGGGTGACGTTGCGAATTTTGGATGCCGCAAGGATGAGATCCTTGTTGCCCATGAGTTTCGCGACGGCCGCGGCCATTTCCGGCGTGATCCCCCAATGCAGAGATTTCAACTGCTCGCACGTGGTTTGGTTATCGAGGAGGAATTCGCGGAATGCGCCAACGGTCATGCTGCGGATGGGCTGGAAGGCGGCAGAATCGTGGGTGTCGAGAATGAGGCGGGAGACTTCGTCGGTTTCGGGAGGAATAAGTGGATCGTTGAGGAATTCGACGAGTGGAAGATCCGCGAGAGCTTGCTTCGCCGCCACGCGCTCTCGCCCGGAGGCGGCTGCGATGCCAGCGAGCTGATCGCCGGACTTTTCCTCGTTGGCCTTGGCTAGCAGTTCGCGCAAGCTGGAAAATGAAAAGCGTTCGCTCATGGTGTTGGCCGCTAGTATGGCGCGGCTTGGCACTGGGAGGAAAGCAAAACGGCCGAGGATACCGCGTCAGTCTTTATCGAGGTTTGCGGAGAGCGTGATTTCGCTGCCGGGGAGGATGTTCACTTGGCGCGTCCAATCGGGATGCCCCGAGGCGTGCACGCGGAAGGTGTGATTGCCGGAAGGAATCATCAATACGGAAGGAGTGGAACCCACCATCTGGCCGTCGAGATAAATTTCCGCGCCCGGCGGGTCGGATTGTATTTTCACGTGGGACGTGGCCTGCGCGGGGCCCGGGGCGGAGGGAGGCGGGGCTGGCTGCTGAGCGGCAACGGGCTGCGCGGGGACGGCGGCAGCAGGTGCGGCGGCGACTGGAGCGGCGACCGGAGCGGCGACTGGGGTAGCCGCGGGAGCGACCGTGGGAGCAGGAGCTACGGCGACACCGCGTCCTTCCGGCATGAGCCATTGATCGATCTGCCGGAAGACCGTTTCTTTGTCTGCAGCGGCGAGGACCTGGTCCGGGAAATTAAAGGAGAGCGTGGTCCAGACGCGGCCGGTTCCGGCTTGCGTGGGAATGCTGCGAGCGCTGATCAAGCCGACGAGGACGGTGCTGGAGGAAACGGCGACACTGGTGACGTAATACCGTTCGCCGACGGGAACTTCATAATCTTTGTGTCCGCGGAAAAGATTTGAACTGAGACCCGTGATGGCGCTGGACGCCGGTTCGCTGTGGAGCAGCGAGCCATACAAGCCGGGTCGCTGAATCACGACGATGGTGCCGGCGCGGCGAATGTCCGATTCCTTGCCAAGGCCCATCACTTGCTTACCAATTAGGGAAGGCTGATAGGTTTGCTGCAGGATTTCTTGCAGGACCTGGCGGTCGTTCTGCACGGCGGGCTTGTTCTGAGCGAGCGCAGCGGCGCTGGAAAGCGCGAGAATCACGGCCAGAAAAATCGAGCGGTTCGGCAAAGGGGTGGCTCCCTGAATCAAGGTAGCAGCGAGTATAGGGCGAGAGACGCCAGGGGACAAGCAGACCGGGAAATTAGACATGTCTTAACGTGTGATGTACATCACCGAAGCAGGCGTTCCCAAGCGTCAGCCTGTTCCTGCATTCGAATGATTCGATTGCAGAAGAGGTTTTGCGTTATGTCAAAAAAATTGATGAAAGCGGCGACGGTGCACCAGTTTGGCCAGCCCTTGCGAGTGGAGGAATTGGCTGTACCCGAGCCGGGAGAAGGGCAAGTACTTTTGAAGATTGAGGCAAGCGGCGTGTGCCACACGGATTTACATGCCGCGGAGGGAGATTGGCCGATCAAGCCGACGCTGCCGTTCGTTCCGGGACATGAAGGAGCCGGAACAGTGGTGGCGGTGGGACGCGGCGTGCGGCATTTGAAAGAGGGAGACCGCGCCGGGATCGCATGGCTACATAGCGCCTGCGGCCATTGCGAATTCTGCATGACCGGGTGGGAAACGCTGTGCCTGAATCAGCAAAATTCTGGCTATTCGGTGAACGGCACGTTTGCGGAATACGCGTTAGGACAAGCGGATTACGTTGGGCAGTTGCCGGACCAGCTTTCGTTCACAGCGGCGGGGCCGATACTTTGCGCCGGGGTGACTACGTATAAAGGATTGAAAGAGACGAAAGCGCGCCCGGGAGAATGGGTGGTGATTTCTGGAGTCGGCGGACTGGGCCACGTGGCAATTCAATATGCGAAGGCGATGGGCTTGCACGTGGTGGCCGTGGACCTGGGGCAGGACAAATTGAAACTGGCCACGAGCCTGGGCGCGGATTTGACGATTGATGCCGCGACGCAAAATCCAGCGGAGACGGTACAAAAGAAAATCGGCGGGGCGCATGGAGTTCTGGTGACCGCGGTTTCGACCAAGGCGTTCCAGCAGGCGATCGGAATGCTGCGGCGCGGAGGAACGTGCGTGCTGAATGGTTTGCCGCCAGGGGAGTTTCCTGTTTCCATATTCGACATGGTGCTGAATGGCCATACGCTGCGCGGCTCGATCGTGGGGACTCGAAAGGATCTGGTGGAGGCCCTGGCGTTTGCGGCCGAAGGAAAAGTGAAGGCAACCATCGAGACGCAGCCGCTGGAGTCCATCAACAACGTGTTTGAACGGCTGAAGCAGGGAAAAGTGAATGGGCGAATCGTGCTGGACATTGGCGGAACGGGAAAGCACAAATCCGCGGGAGGCGCGGCGTAAGTCACGGGCGCGGGCAGGGTCGCCGCAACAGCGAGACCGTCAGCGAGGCGGAATCGCCGTCCGGCTCGACCAGCCAGATGGTGCGGTCGCAATAATAGTTGAACAGGTGGGCGTTGCGTTCACCGGGAAGATCGCGCGCCCAAACCACTTTGGATGCGTCAATGTCCGCGGCATTGTAAACCCATTCTTCGTGAACGCTGTGGCCCTGGCCATAGCGAATCAGGACCACGTGTTTGCCGGGAGTGGCTTCGAGCTGGTCCTTTAGCTGCGCGCGATCAATGATGCCCCAGCCGCCCCAACCCTGCGGATCGCTGATTTTCTGGGCGACTAATTGAGAAACATCGAGGAGAAGAGCCAGAAGCACGACACGCGAGAGCGCCGCACCTACTGGGCGGCCGAAAACACGAATTGTGCGCAGATGACGAATGCATTGGACGAGCAGGGCAAACCAGGCGCCAGCCGCCGGCGCGAGATAATGCGGCCCGGGCCAAACTACCAGGGAATAGCCAAAGACCGTGGCAAGTAGCGCCAGGAAAATCAAGCGAAGGCGCGCGTCGCGGTAGAGAAAAAATACAGATGGCAAGAGGAACGCGCAGGCCGGCCAAAGAAAGACGGTGGTGCACCGCCAGAGTTTTTCGTGGAAGACGGCCTGGAAGGCGCGCCAGGAGCGATCGTAACGATTGCTGTCCGATTGATTGAAGAAGTATTCGAGTTCAGCGATATCGTATTGCACCTGAGGCCGTGGCGTTTGCCAGAGAAAAACGGCGGCGTGGTTGTGCAGGCGCAGATCATAGGCAATCGGCGGCTCTCCGGGATTCCCGGTGACGCGCCAATTATAAAAAGACATAAACGCAAACGTGACCAGGAGAATTGCGGCGGTGGGGGCGATCAGGAGCTTCAGGAATGCGCGGAGCTGCGAACCCGGCGGGCATCGCCCGAACCAGAACAGCAAAGCAAGCCCGACCGGCAGGCAGAAAAAAAAGCCTTCATAGGGGCGGCTGTTGAGAAGAATGGCGATTCCCAAGCCGAATAGAATTCCCGACGAAAGCGTTACGCGGCGTTTCGCGCGGCCGAACGCGCCCAGAACCAGCGCGCCCCCAATGGCGGCGACGGCGCCGCCCCAATAGCTGTTGATCCAATACGAGGCGACACAAAGTTTTGCCGCGGCCAAAACGCCCGCCAGCAGCGCCCACCGCGCGGGAATCCACGCCTGCAACATCCAGACAAAGGCCGCGGCCATCGCCGCCGCGCTGAGTAAGACTCCGATCCAGGGATGGCCCAGAAGCTGGCCGATGGCCAGCACGACGCCCTGCGCGACCGGATATTTGGAAGCGTATGCGGGGTAGAAAAGAACATGAAAGGTTTCGAAACTTTTCCAGAGCGGATGCGGAGGATTTGCGAGGCGGCCATGCGCAAAAGTGTCCGCCATCAAGAGGTAACTGAATTCGTCGTGGATGCCCGGGTTGGGAAGGAGAAGCTGGTTCAGCAGGGCGACGCGCAAAGCAACGATGATCAGGAAGAGAAACATAACCACGAAGACTTTACGAGTTGCCAGCCGAGCGGCAAATCCTTCGAGATGAAGAAAAAGGCGTTCCGAGGAACGCGGAACCAGCACTGCGGGGAGCAGGAAGGCGAGCGCAAGCAAAAGGGTCACGTATGGCTCGGAGAGCCAGATGTGGGCGGCGGGATTCATCAATTGTGGTGAAACTCGCCGGGCGAAGCGAACGAAGGGGCAAGATTCACCAGTGAATTGTAAACGAATTGGGAGAAAACTTATCCGACGAGTTGCCTGGGAGCAGTTTGCGCGGCTTCCGCAATTTTTCGCCACTCCGGCAGTTGGACGTCGAGTCCGGCGGTTTCCAGAAGTTCCATGTCGAACTCCGGCGGCGTCATGCCGTATTCCAGGGCTTCGCGTTCGTGGGCCAGCAAATTCGCAACATAGACGAGCAGGACCATGTCCAGTCCATTGGCGGGGATGCGACGCGGGTGATGATGATGGGCAACGGCTTCCACAACCGAAGATGGAAGGCCCCAGAGGCTAAGGAGATACGCGCCGACTTCGGCATGGGAAATGTGAATCAGGCGCTCTTCGATTTCATAGAGAGGCCTGTTTTCCTGGCGAGCCTGTTCCAGGGCGCGCGCGAAATGCGCGGGGGTGCGCTCGGCGATGACGAGTTTGCCGACGTCGTGCAGCAGGGCGGCGAGTACCACGGCGGGGGAAACCTGAGTTTTCTGGACAATGCCCGCGGCGATACGGGCGGAAAGCTGGGCGTGGTGGTGGAACTCCTCAAGATATTCGACGGAGACGAACTCATTCGCAGTGAAGGAGCGAAATACTTCCAGGGTGAGGACCAGATCGTGTAGGACGCTGATGCCCAGGCAACTGACGGCGGTTTTAACATCGGTCACATCACGGGCGAGGCCGAAAAACGCGGAGTTGACCAATTGCAGGAGTTTTGCGCTGAGGGCCACGTCCTGCTCAACGATCTGGCTGATGCGCTGGATCGAGATGTTGGGCTGGGCCAGCGCGATTTTGAGTTCGGAAAACACTCGCGGGAGCGAAGGAAGATCTCGCAGGGCGCCGACAAGGCTGGTGAGCATTTTGCTGTCGAGCACTTCACCGAGGCTGGTGGCGCGAGCAATTCCGGCACGTAACATTTCCGGGTCGCACGGCTTCAGAAGGAACTGGTGAGCGACGGGGACGGCGCGGAGCGAGGCTTGCAGTTCGGTATAGCCGGAAAGAATGATGCGGAGAAGGCTGGGATATTTTTCGCGGACAATTTCCAGCAGTGTGGCGCCGTCCATGCGCATATCCGTGACGATAACGTCGAAGGTGGCGGCTCCGAGAAGGGAGAGCGCGGCCTCGCCCCCAGGAGCAAAGGCCATGTCCCATTCGCCGCGCATCGGGCGCAGCATGCGCTTTAATCCGTCCAGGATGCTGACTTCGTCGTCCACAAAGAGAATGCGTTTCATCGCTGCAGCGCCTCCTCGCGCTTCATGACACCCGATAAGGGAAGCCGAATCAGAAACGTGGTGCCGTTACCGGGTTGCGTTTCAAAGGTGAGGGTTCCGCCGTGTTTTTCGACGACGATGGCGCGCGCCAGCGCCAGCCCCCTGCCCGGTTCCCTTCCCCACACCCTTGGTGGTGAAGAATGGATCGAAGATTTTTTCCTGGATTTCCCCGGGAATGCCGCCGCCGGTATCGGAGATGGCGATTTCGACGCAATCCTCGTCTACGCGGGTGCGGACGGTGATTTTGCCCTTTCCGCCCCTGGATTTGATGACGTCGTCAATGGCGTGAGCGGCGTTGACGAGCAGGTTCAGAAATACTTGATTGAGATCACCGAGGTGGCAGAGGACCGGCGGAAGTTCGCTGAACTGCGTTTCGACGTCGGCGACGTACTTGAGTTCGTTGCGAGCGACGATGAGAGTGCTTTCGAGAGCGCGATTCAGATCGCCCGGTGTTTTCTCGTTGGTGCGATCCACGTGGGAGAATTCCTTCATTCCGCGGACGATGGTGGAAACGCGGCTGAGTCCCTCCAGCATCTGGTCCATGGCACGAGGAATTTCCTGCTCCAGGTAATCCCAGTCTGCCTTTTCGCGCACCGCGGCAAGTTCCTGGAGAAGCCCTGGCGGAATTTCGCCGGCGGTCGCGGCCGTATAGAGTTCCTGGTATTTGTGGACGAGTTGAAGTTCGTCGTGAAAGGAATTCTGCAGGAAGCGGGTGTTGTCCCCAACAAACTGGATGGGCGTATTAATTTCGTGGGCGACGCCCGCGGCCAAACGGCCAACGGCTTCGAGCTTCTGGCTGTGGCGCAATTCCATATCCTGGCGTTTACGGTTGGTGATGTCCTCGAAAGAGACCACGGCGCCGAGAATTCTGCCGTCGCGGCGCATCTGCCGGGAGCTGTACTGAACCGGAAAGCTGGTGCCATCTTTGCGCCAGAAAACCTCGTCTTCGACGTGGGCGTCCTGGCCGTCCCGAAAACTGCGAAAAACGGGACAGTCCTCTTTTGGATAAGGGGAACCATCGGGCCGGGTGTGATGGACCGTCTGATGGGATTTTTTGCCGAGAATTTCGTCGGAACTTTCATAGCCCAACAGACGGAGTCCGGCAGGATTACAGAACGTGCAGTTTCCTTCCGCGTCGATGCCGTACATCGCGCCCAGGGCGGAATCGAGAAGAAGATTGACGAGTTCGCTGCGCTCGGCGAGTTCCGCGGTGCGTTCCGCGACGCGTTGTTCGAGGTCGAGTTGCGCGGTTAGCAGGGCTTCTTCATTACGTTTGAAATCGGTGATGTCCTCGGTGAGCCCGGTGATCTGTTCGTGACGGCCGTCCGGGCCGAAGCGCGGGAAGGAGCGCTCCCAAAGCCAACGGGTGGTTCCGTCGGTGGAGATGATGCGGTAATAGGCTTCGGTGCGCTTGCCGAGCATCTGGGTGGCAAACATGCGCTCCACAACGGGGCGATCTTCGGGATGCAGAAAATCCAGCCAGGAGATGGGATTTTGCACGACGGTCGAAGAGGGACGCCCGGAAATGCGTTCGAAGGCGCTGCTGATGTAGTCGTAACGCGCTTTCTTGGCGTCTTTAATCCAGAAAATCTGGTGGATATTTTCGGTTAAAAAAAAGAAATTGCTGCTGGCTGCGTTCCAGTTCGCCGAGCATACCGTTGATGCTTCCGGCGAGATTGGAGAACTCATCGCGGCCGGTAACTTGAACGCGTTCGGCAATGGCCTTGCGCTTGCCGATACTCTCGACTTCGCCGCTAAGAGCACCTAAAGGGAAAACACAAATTTCTGCAGAAAGAACAGAATGACCAGGGAAAAAAGAATGGTGCCTGCGAAGACGGTGCCAAAAAGGTAAAACTGGCTGAGCTTGCCGCGCTCGTGAATCGGGCGTGGGGTATCCACGCGCATCACGAACAAAGGTTCGCCAAACAGGTCGGTCACCAGGGCGTATCCACCGATCAACTCTTCGTTGAGGGGATGAACCCTAATTTCGAATGGATCTTCCGCCAGCTCGCTTGCGGCCAACTGGAAGTCTGCGGTTAAGCCTTTGGAGTCCACCCGCCGGAACTGGAGCGAGGTGCGCGTCGGATCGCTGATGCGCGTGGCGCCATAGTCGTCGAATTTGCGCGCGGCAAGAAATACGCCTTGCGATTCGCCCATCCGCTGGGAATTCAGGATCGAACGGAAGGAAACCACATAAGCTCCGTCAGGAAAGGCCATCAATCCGTCGCAGGGAGTCCGGGCGATCGTCGCGACGCTCAACTGTGGCCGCTGGAGGAGTTGTTCAAGGAATTCGCTGGGCACGGGCACTGGCTGGTGTTTATCCGTGTCGTAGGCCTTGGCATAGATTATTTTTCCATGCAGGTCGCGGAGGACGATCAGGTTGAGATCGAGCCCGTCCATCTCCGCGTCCTGGAACTCCTTGCCAATGTCCTCGGCATTCTGTGGAGCGCGCATGAAGTTATAGGTGCGATCCCAGTAGGCGTAGTCGTTGGTGGTGCGCGCCAGAGCGGTGTATTCCTGATTCAATCCGGTGAGGGCGTAATCCACGTTTTGCTTCATTTGATCAGTTTCCAGCTGGCGGAAACTGGAAAGCAGCAAGTCTCGCGAAAGAAAATAAAGAATGGCCATGCCGGCGGCGACGGTGGCGGCGAAGACGAGAAGCATTTTGGGGCGTAGGTTCATGAGCGGAAGGGAGTCGAGAATGGTGCGGCCGAGGGTGGGAGTGTCGTTCTTGAGCAGGAAGAAAAATTCCAGACTGAAACAAATTGCATCAAATGCGAACAGTCTGCGAAGCGAATGAAATTCCTCTTTGTTTCCATAGCGGCCCAAGAAATGCGGGAGAATTTTTGTCTGAACCGAGAAGGCGGAAGATTTGTGACGGAAACGCCGCTAAAGCTTTTCCAGTTCAGCGAGATGAGCATGGATTGTGCGGCCGATGAGGGATCACGGAAACCCATGCATTCGCCGCGAGAGGATCGCATTTCCTGTGAATTCTCCAAGCTTTTTCCTTGCAGCTTTGCTAAAGGTTCTTGCCTTGCATGCCGACATCCATAGAGAGAGGCCAAACAGATGAGCACACCGAACATCCGTCCCAGTGCATTGGCCAACCAGCGGAGGAGCCAGCGGATCCTACTGGCTGTGCCCTTGCGCGTTTCCGGCAAGCGAGCCAATGGCGTCGCGTTCGTGGAGCACGTGAATACGCTGATCGTGAACGCGCATGGCGCGCTGATCCCTCTGAAAGAAACGGTGCGCGAAGGGCAGCCGCTGAACCTGCGGAACATGACCACGGGCGAAGAGGTGCACTGCACCGTGGTGGACCTGAATCCGGGAGCGAACGGGGTGCCGGAAGTGGGCGTGGAATTTGTGGAACCGAATCCGCGCTTCTGGCGCGTTTCGTTCCCTCCGGCGGACTGGAGCACTCGGAGTCCGGAGGCCAAGCGTTTCTCGTCCAGCCCTAGCCCCGTCCAGGTGCCAGCAAAAATTCCTCCGGCCAAAAAATAAAGCCTTTTGGAACGCAACTTCTTCCATTGGCTAGACGCATCCTCGGCGGCCCGCGCCGCATCTTTTTCTTATGGGTCAAACCGGCCCGACTCTGCTACTTTCGGGGGGAGGCACCATGAGGAAAAAATCGATGTGGATGGCTTTAGCAGGCCTCGTAGCGGGCATCCTTCTCGTCTCCCTACTGCTGACGAAACTGCGCGCGGGCGACAAAGCGCCCGCGGTGGGAACGGCGGCGCCCGATTTCACTTTGAATTCCCAGGAAGGCAAGCCCGTGAGCCTGCATGATTTCAAGGGCAAGTGGGTGGTGCTCTATTTTTATCCGAAGGATATGACTCCCGGCTGCACCGTCGAGGCGCACAATTTTCAGCGGGACCTGGCGAAATATGACGCGAAGAACGCGGTGATCCTTGGTGTGAGCGTGCAAGATGAGAAATCGCACCAGGGGTTCTGCACGAAAGAAAGCCTCACTTTCAAACTTCTGGCGGACACGAGAGACGAAGTGTCGGAGAAGTATGGTTCGGTGATGAATCTGGGCGTTGCGAAGCTCTCTTCCCGGCACACCTTCCTGATTGACCCAAACGGCGTGGTGCGGAAGGAGTGGATGGACGTGGATGTGAAGAAGCACAGCGACGAGGTGCTGGCCGCGCTGGATGAGCTTGAAAAATCGGCAGGCTGAGGCGCTGCAAAAATTGAATGTGGTTTCAGGCTCCGGGATACGCTAAAGTTTCGGAGCCTTTTTCTTTGGAGGTACAAGCCATGAAACGCAGAATTTTTCTTCCGATGCTGGCTCTGGGTGCTTTCGCTTTCGGTCTCGCACTGGAAGCACGGGCGCCAAAGACAGAAACAGTGAGTTACAAGAGCGGGGACGAGACCGTGAGTGGGTACCTGGCCTTGCCCAGCGGCGGCGGCAAGCACCCGGCGATTGTGGTAATCCATGAATGGTGGGGACTGAACGACTGGGTGAAGGACCAGACGCAGAAATTTGCGGAGCAGGGGTACGTGGCGCTGGCGGTGGATCTCTATCGGGGAAAGGTGGCCGCGACTCCCGATGAAGCGCACGTGCTGATGCGTGGATTGCCCGACGACCGCGGGATGCGCGATCTGGAAGCCGCTTATGCTTATTTGAGCTCCCGTCCGGACGTAAATGCGGCGAAGATCGGGTCTATTGGCTGGTGCATGGGGGGAAGCTGGTCGATCAAGCTGGCCGTGGACCAGCCGAAACTAGCGGCCTGCGTGGTGAATTACGGGTGGCTGCCCTCGGACCCGGCGCTGATCGGCAAGATCAAGGCTCCCGTGCTGGGGAACTTCGGAGCCGACGATCAGGGGATTCCGCCGAAGGATGTGAAGGCGTTCGAAACGGCGATGAAGGCCGATGGAAAAACCGCCGACGTCAAGATTTACGACGGCGCGGGCCACGCGTTTGAAAATCCAAACAACAAGCAGGGTTACAGGCCAGAGGCGGCAGCGGATGCGGGCCAGCGGTATGACGCCTTCTTCGGAAAATATCTGAAATAGATGAAGCGGCCCGGCTAGAAGGTGCGGCTCAGACGTTGGCGAGAACCTTGAGACCAGGAACCGCCAGCAGTTTACTGTCGGCGGTTACCAACACCAGATCGAAGGCCATGGCGGTGGCGACGAGAAAGCGGTCTGCGGGATCCTTGTGGTTCGGCAGTATGAATCGCATGTTGTGTGCTATTTGCCAGTTGAGATTTGCCTCCTGCAGCTCCAGATCCTGCGCGGTGCGCGCGAACCACACCCCAAAGTCTCGTACATTTTAATTTTTCGTTTTTCAAGAAGGACGGTCACCTCCCAGATGCTAATGGGCGGCAGGTAAAGTTCGTTTTCAGGAGCAAACATCGCCTGATGCACCAGCGAGGTGAGTTTGTGTGGCTCGCGAAGCGTCCACAACCAGATGTGGGTGTCCAGCAGAAGCCGCATTACTTTTCCTTTTCGTGATCCTGCGCGGCCTCCCAATCGGAAATATCGGTGATGGGGCCCACGATGTCGCCGAGAATATCGAAGACACCCACACCCGTCCCGAGCTTGCGGGGGTGCTTGGGAGCTGGAGGCACAATCTGCGCGACGGGATGCCCGAAGCGCGTCACGAGGATCGGCTGACCAGTCTGTTTCACCTGCTCAAGAACAGCCAGGCAAGTAGCTTTAAACTTAGAAATAGCGATCTCTTCCATGGGATTGCTCCTAACCTCGATCAGCGTAACACAAATGTTGACTATGGTCAGACTATAGTTGGACTATAGTCTGACTATGACCAAGACTTTAGTAACAACTGCGTTTTCTATCAATTACGCTTGGTTAAGGGGTCGCCGTCTAAGGTTCATCGTCCCCGTCGCCAGCACCGCCGATGGCATGCTCGAGCGCCTTGTTCAGGTCAAGTGGGGGGAGGCCATATTTCTGGAGTTGCTGATTCGACTCTGGAATGGTGGTTTGTGCCAGCTCCTGCCAACGCTTGGCCAGATCGTTCATTTGCTCGGAGAGGCTTGCGTATACCTGGCTGGCCTGTGTGGTCGGCGCCGCGTCCGCGGAATCGGCGATTGCGAGTAGCTGGCCAAAGTGCTGATTTATGGTGGAAAAATTCTCAGACTCCTTGCCACTCGCAGGCGTCCCGTAAAAGGTGCTCACGGTCGCGCCCGCTAACTGGGCACATTGCTGGTCCAAGGATTTCAAAGATTCCGCCAGCTTCCCTTTTGCTTTCAGGGCGACATCTTTGAGCTGTTCGCGGATTGACGCAACCTGGGTGAGCGCATCGTAGCTCTGATTCATACCTGCAACCGCGCCGGACTCCAGACTGGCCTGGGCCTGCAAATCCGCAAGGCTCGATTTGATGCGCGGGTCCATTTTCACGACAAACGTTTGCGTGAATTCCTTGCCATCGACCGTCAGCCTGGCGGTGTAGTTCCCCGGCAACACCCAGCTTCCAAGTGGCAGCAGCGGAGTGTTGTGCAGAATCGCCGAGATAGGAAATTCCGTATTGAGGGCTTTCGGCGGCGCATGACGCAGATCCCAGACGAAGCGATGCATCCCGACGGCTGCCGACAGAGTCTGCGAAGGACGCACCCAGTACATTGGGATAGGGTATTGTCCGGCGATTTTGTCGATGTCCAAAGGCGCGTCCGTGCTCGAATAGCGCCGAACCGAGGCGCCTGTGGAGTCCAGAATTTCCAGGACGACCGGACCGTGCGCGGCGGAAGCCAGATAGTAGTCGAGGATTGCGCCGTCTGGCGGGTTCTGTCCTGCGGGAGTTTCGGGAGGCAGCGGGGTATCCGGATTGCGGTTCCAGCGCCAGCGAAGCGCTTCCTGCGGTTTAAAAAGATAAGCCGGAGACTTCGCGATTTCGTTGTTGAGTTGGCGCAGCGGCGCCAGGTCATCGAGTATCCAGAACGAGCGGCCGTGCGTGCCGACAATCAGGTCGTCGCCGTGTATGGTCAGATCCCGCATCGAGGTGTGCGGCAGATTTAGCTGTATGGATTGCCAGGAATCGCCGTCGTTAAAGGAAACATAAACAGCGTTCTCCGAGCCGGCGTACAACAATCCTTTGCGCGCGGGATCTTCGCGGACGACGTTTACCGGTGCGTTGTCCGGTAGCCCGGCGACAATCTCCTGCCAGCTGGCGCCAAAATCGCGCGTGCGATAGATGTGCGGCTTGAGATCATCCAGGCGGAAGCAATTCACGGCAGCATAAACGGTGCCGGCTTCGAAATGCGAAGCCTCGAGAATGGAGATTTTGCTCCAGGAGGTGAGCTGCGGCGGAGTGATATTTTTCCAGCTCTTTCCGGCATCGCGCGTCAGCTGGATCAGGCCGTCATCGGTGCCCGCCCAGATCGTTCCCGGTTCCTTGAACGACGGAGCAACCGCGTAAATTGTGCCGCGATGTTTCCCTTTTTCCGGATCGCCCGCCGAGAATGCCCCAAGATTTGCGGGAATCTCCGGGGATTCACGCGTCAAGTCCGGGCTGATCACCTGCCACGAGCGGCCGGCGTCTGCGGTTTTGAACAAAACATTGGCGGCGAAATAGAGCGTCCCCGGATCGAACGGGGAAAAGACAATTGGCAGCGAGCGGTTATAGCGATATTGTCCGGTGCGAATCGGCTCGGGCGCGATGTTGGCGTATTCGTTGAGCTCCTGATTAGTGCGCGTGATGCGCCCGCCATAGAGAATGTTCGAATCGCGCGGATCCACCGCGATGTAGCCATATTCCTCGATGCCCGGCAGGCTCCACTCGCGGAACGAGATTTCGCCCATGTCGCTACGACTCTGCGTGGCGGCCGCGCCGCTCTCCTGCTGCGCGCCATAAACCCAATAAGGAAAGCGATTGTCGGTGGTCACGTGATAAAACTGCGCGGTTGGCTGGTTGTACCAACTGCTCCAGGTTTTCCCGCCGTTTACGCTGACGACCGCGCCCTGATCGGCGGTAAGCGCGATGGTCTGGGCATTTGCCGGATTGATCCAGATGCGCTGGTAGTCGTCGCCACCTGGCGCGCCCTTGAAGCCCACGAAGGTCTTGCCGGCATCGGTGGATTTCCATGTGGTGGTGTTGGCAACGTAAATCGTATCGGGATGATCGGGAGATACGGCAATGCCCATCGCGCCGGGTCCACGGCCGCCGATGCGATGATCTTCGTTGGCGTGCTGCCAGCTCTCGCCGGCATCGTCGGAAAGATAGATGCCGGGCTCCTTCTCCGCTTCGAGCGTGAGGTACATGCGGTTCGGGTTGCTGGGAGCGATGGCGATGCCAATGCGGCCTATTTTGTCGTCCGAGCCAGGAAGTCCGTTGGTGATGGGCCGCCAAGTACTGCCGCCGTCGGTGGATTTAAAAAGTCCACTACCCTGAATCACGAATGACTCGCCGCTGCGGATTTCCCAGGGTGCTACGCGAGCGGCCCAAAGCGCGGCGAAAAGAATTTGCGGATTGCCAGGATCCATCACGAGATCCGCGGCGCCGGTGTTTTCGTCCTTATAGAGGACTTTTTCGAATGTCTTGCCGCCGTCGATCGAGCGAAAAACGCCGCGCTCCTGGTTCGGGCCGTAAGGGTGCCCCTGCACGGCGACGAAAACGCGGTCTGGATTTTTGGGATCGACGACAATCGCAGTGATTTGCTGGGCGTCGCGCAAGCCCAGGTGCGTCCAGGTTTTTCCAGCGTCGACAGATTTGTAAAATCCATCGCCGACGGCGAGATCGGGCCGTTGCAAGCCTTCTCCGCTGCCGACATAGAGAATATTCGGATTGGAAGGCGCAACGGCCAGGGCGCCTACCGAGCCGGAAGACTCTTCATCGAAGATAGGGAGCCAGGTGTTTCCAAAGTCCGTGGTTTTCCAGACTCCGCCATTCACCGCGGCCATATAAAAAACATTGGGCTGCTGCGGAACGCCGCTGATAGCCACGGTGCGGCCGGCCCGGAAGGGTCCGATGCAGCGCCAGCGCATTTCGGAATAGAGCCGGGAATCGAATTGTTGCGCGTCAGCGGGCGCGAACGAAAAAGTGAGGAGGGCTAGACAAGCAAGGGCAGTTAATTTGAAACAGCGAGACATTCCGGTCCTCCGGGAAACAATGGAGGATAGCGCGAGGCTGTGGGCGAGTAAATCGTTAATCCCGAAAGCCGTTCTATTTTTTGTGATGGACGCGGGTATAAAAATGACCGATCGCGCCATAGAAAAGAAATTCAAATCCCAGTTGCGGAACGGTGGGCAACCATTCCTCGAAGGCGCGCTGTTCACCATAGCCGCGCACATGGGGCCAATCGTCGAAGACCAGGATCGCTCCGTCGGCGAGGCGCGGTCCGAGATAGCGCAGGCAATCGAGCGCGGGCAGATAGATGTCGCAATCAATGCGGACGTAGGCGAATTTTTCCGCTACCTGCGCTTCCGGGCTGCGCAAGCTCTTTTCGAAAAAGCCTTTGACGAGCCTCAAGCGCGGCCGAGCGGCTGCTTGAACGTTCCGGGAAACCTGCTCGAGCGAGCAAGCGTACTGGCCTTTCTTCCAGAATGCCTGATCATGATCGGGGTGGGGATCGGAGAGACCTTCGAAACTGTCGAAACCGTAGATGCGGCGGTGCAGTCCAAGCGATTCGGTGGTTTGGTGGAGAAAATTGAGCCACCAACCTTCAAAGATGCCGAATTCGACGATGTCTCCCGAGATGTTTTTGTCGCGAATTTCGGCCAACAGCCTGGCGGCATATTCGCATTCGAGTAAGGCGAGCGCGTTATAGGCGCGCAGACCCCATTCGGAATCTTCCGCCCAACTGGCGGCAATGCGTACGCCTGGAACGGGAACCGGCTGCCGAAAAACGGAACGGCACCAGTCGTCATAAGAGAGTGAACTGTCCCAGATTTTCACGGGCGCGGATGTCGGCGCAGAGATGCCGTGGGGAAAGGTTATGGATTCACCAGAAAGCAAAGAAGCGGGAGACTGCGGAACGCTTCCGGTGGCTGCGCACTGCGCCAGAATTTCTTCGATCACCGCTTGCTTTTTTGAGGGGGCACAGAGAAGAGCTTTTCGGAGCCAGGGAACGGCCTCCGCATGAGAACCTCTTGCGAACAAAAGTGCGCCGAGATTCTCCGCGGCCTCCACTGAGCAAGGGTCGAGCTGGAGTGCGGCGCGAAATCCGCGCTCTGCGTCCCGGAATTGACCCAGCGAAGCCTGCACCGCGGCCCAGTCGCTCCAAAGAATCGCCGAGGGACAATTCGCAATGCCATCGGATAACAATTGAGCGGCGGCATGCAAATCTCCGAGTTGATACAGCGCTTCGGCTTGCCGGCTAATGTCGTTGACAACCTGGGTCGTAGCCATGGGGAACTCCGATCGTTCCAGTTCGAGAAACACGCGGGGGTGCGCAAATTCTCCGAGTGGATATGCAGGAGGAGTTCCAGAGGCGCGGATTTTCCATTAGTACTTGCTCATCCTCAGGCTGTTCCTCTATTCCCGACGGAGAAGAAAGGCGATGCAGAGTCAGAAGACCACCGCGATGGAACACTGAGAAAATCATCGAATTGGTATAGACTATCTTTCCGTAAATCGAACAAGAACCAACACTTCTGTATAGGACTGGGAGAAGACGATGAAAGTGAATCCGCTAGGAGTATTGGCCGTTGCAGGCCTGCTGCTGAGCGCCGGCACGCTTCGCGCGCAGACTAAACAAGAGGAGCCCGCTGCAAACCTTACTAGCAAATCCGTGCCGGCCATCGGTTACGTGATAGGCGCCGGCGGAACAAAGATCAATTTGGTCGCAACCAGCGCGGCCAGTGGGGCCAGTGGCGAAGCAAAGGTCGAGGCCAAGAAATCGGGTACCACCATTGACGTTAAAGTCAAAGGCATGCCGCTCGCTACCACGCTTGGACCGGAGTTCCTCACCTACGTCCTGTGGGCTGTGACCCCGGATGGAACAGCCAACAATCTGGGCGAAATTCCGATCGACAAGAATGGCGAAGGCAAGGATACGGCAACCACTGCTTCCCAGACGTTTTCGTTGATCGTGACCGCGGAGCCTTACTATGCCGTCCGCATTCCGAGCGAATTGGTGATCTTGGAGAATGAGCGGAAGAAGAATACGAAGGGGCAAGTTTTTCCTGACACCAACTACAAGCTGATGTTCAAGACCGAATATGCAATGACGGGAAATCCGCTCGCCCTCACACCGGACCTGAAGAACATTCCGCTGGATGTTTATGAGGCACGCAACGCCGTGCAGATCGCGAAGGACCGTGGAGCCGAAAAGTATGCCCCGGAAATCTTCACAAAGGCCTCGGCAAGCTTACAGATGACGGAAAATGCGCTGGCGCAGAAATCGGACAAGAATCAGGTAATTTCCACGGCCAGACAGACCATCCAATTCGCCGAAGACGCACGTGCCCTTTCGGCGCAACGCCAGCGTGCGGAACGCATCCAGAAGGAAAAGGAAGCAGCAGCTGAGGCGGCCAAGCAAGAAGCGGATGCCAGGGCCGCAAAGGAAGCCAAGCAGCAAGGGGAACTTACCGCCGCGAAGGAAGCACAGATGAAGGCGGAATCCGATGCCAAATCCGCCGAGCAAAAGGCGGCAGCACAGGCTGCGGCGGATAAGGCCGCGTCCGAACAGGCCGCGCTGCAGGCAAAGGAAGAAGCCGCAAAGGAAGAAGCCGCCCGGGCTCAGGCCCAAACGGAGGCTCTACGCGCTCTACTTTTGAAACAGCTCAACGATGTGTTGCAGACCACCGACACGCCGAGGGGACTGGTCGTCAACATGGCGGACGTGCTGTTTGAGACCGGAAAGTACGCCCTAAGCCAGGACGCGCAGCTCAAGTTGGCCAAGCTCTCCGGGATTATTCAAGCGCATCCCGGGCTCAACCTGGCCATTGAAGGTTACACAGACACCACCGGCTCCGAAGATTTCAACCTGAAGCTCTCCCAGCAACGCGCCGACGCCGTGCGGACCTTCCTGATTGCGCAGGGGCTTTCGGCGGACACCATCACGTCCAAAGGGATGGGGGAAGCGAACCCGGTGGCAGACAATTCCACGGCGGCAGGCCGCAAATTGAACCGCCGCGTAGAGATCATCGTCTCCGGCGAAATCATCGGACAAAAGATGACCAAGTAAGTTTGTAGAGTGAATACGAGAGGCCGGCCCCCAGGGGCTGGCCTTTTTTTTGATCAGTCGCCGGTTTTCTTTTCTTTGCTTTGGTCCGGGCGGGCGGGGGTTCCGTCGGCCTTTACATAGTGCGCGTACCAGGCCAGATACCGCTCGTTCAGGTCCTTTATATGGGAAGGCGTCTTAAACTCGTGGTACTCGTCTGGATAGACGATCAACATGGTCTCGCGGCCGAGTTCCTTTAACGAGAGGTACATCTGTTCGCCGCCCAGGATGGGGACATTGCAATCAATGTTGCCGCCAACGAACAAGGTGGGCGTCAGGATATCCTTAACCCGATAAAAGGGAGCGATGCGGTCCCAAAGCGCTTTGTTCTCCCACGGGTAGCCCAATTCGATCACGTATTCGCGCTGGTATTCATCGTGACCCCACATACTGGTGAAATTGGCCGCCCCAGCACCGGAAATGGCGGCCTTGAAGCGGTTCGTCTGGCCAATAATAAAGTCCGTGGAGATGCCGCCATAGGACCAACCTCCGACGCCCAGCTTGTCCGGGTCTGCTAATCCTTGGGCAAGCGCGTAGTCCACAAATGCCATGTCGTCCTGAAAGTCTTTGTTGCCCCAATCGGCAAAGATGGCGGCGGCGAACTCCTGCCCGTAGCCGGATGACCCGCGGGGATTCGGCAACAGCACGGCATAGCCGTTCGCGGCAAAAAGCTGCGGGATATCGAAAAATTCGGCTTCATAGGCTTCGACGGGGCCTCCATGCGGCCGCAAAATGGTCGGATACTTCTTCCCTTCCACATAGTCCACCGGCTTATATAGCCAGCCATGGACTACGGTACCGTCTTTCGACTTGAAGGAAGCGTACTCGGGCGTAATTACTTTGTGATTGGACAGCCATTCGTCGTTCAGATGGGAGAGGCGCGTTAGCTTGTCCCCCGGAATCGTGAACAGTTCGTAGGGCCGATCGGTGGTGGAAATGGTCGCGGCCAGCGTGCCGTCTTTTGCGATGGAATAGCCCTCCACCGCCAGGCGGCCGCCGATTGCGCGCGTGACCTTGCCGTCGGCGACATTCACCCGAGCGAGCGTCATGGTGGCATCGTCATCGGCGATGAAATAAATGGACTTCCCGTCCGGAGCGACGCGCGGAAGAGTGGCGATGCGGTCGAAGGCCTTGGTGAGGATCTTGGCTTCGCCGCCGGCGGCAGGAGAAACCGCGACGTGGTAGGTGCCGTAATAGAAGAGTTTTATGTCGGTGGTGGCTTCGTAAGTCAGCCACTTGCTGTCAGGAGACCAGGCGGGGTGGTGTTTCGAGCCGGGAATATTGGTCACCTGGGTGGGATGCGCGCCCTGGTCGGAGTTGGCGGCGGCCACCACCCAGATGTCGGAATTGTAGGAGCGATCCGGGTCCGGCATCGTGCGATTGCTCTCAAAGGCGAGTAGTTTGCCATCGGGTGACCAGGCCGGTGCCGAATCGTCGAAATCGCCGGAGGTTACCTGACGCTGGGATTTCGTGGCGAGGTCGAAGACATAGAGATGGGTGCGGCGGCGGTCGAGGTAACCGGTGTTGTCAGACTTGAACTGCAGGCGATCGATGACCCAGGGGGGCTGGGCTTTGGACTTTTTATCTGTCGCGTCGCCGTCTTTGCTCTTCTTTGAGACGGCTTCGAGCTCTTCGGGCGAGGCATCCTTGAGAATCAGGACCAGTTGCTTGCTGTCCGGCGCCCATTCGACGTCGTCGACGTCCTGCGCCGTGTCGGTCAGGCGCTGCGCTTCGCCGCCCTGCCGATTCAGCAGGTAGACCTGCGTTTTGCCGTCTTCGCCTTCGGAATCCTTGCGCGAGGAGAGAAACAGGAGAAATTTCCCGTCGGGCGACCAGCGCGGGTGTGAAGAAGAGGCGTTTTCGTCCGTCAGCGGGATCGCGTCGCCTCCGGCGGTGGGAATCATCCAGATGCGCGATTCCGCCTTGTCTTCCTTCAAGGAGGTGGAGTTCACGGTGAAGGCGATGAACTGCCCATCAGGCGTGATTTGCGGGTCGTGGGCCTCCTTCACACCGAAGAGATCGTCCACGGTAACCGGACGCGGCGCAGGGGATTGCTGCGCGGGAGTAATGGAACTTGCGGACAGAAAGAGTGTGAGCAGGGCGGACAGGCGTAGCTTCATGCGTATGACTCCGGAAATGAGGAAATGAAAAAACTTCGCGGAGTTTATCACAAGCGGGATGCAAGAGGCGGGCACGGGCAAGCTAGCCCTTCGCGTCTAGTACTTCGGTACGGTTGGTGCTCTGAAAAAATTTTGCAAAACATCATTTTTTTGTTGCATGCAGATGTAGAGACTGTATTCTTCAAAAAGTGAGCTTGCTCCGAGAAATTTGAGAGCGAGAGTCACCTTAGGAGGACGAGAGTAAAAATTGAGCACTTTATCCCTTCCTGCACAAATTCCTTCCCAAGCAATTCGCATCGCGAAAAAGAGAGTCGCAAAACTGACGCTCTGGCCTCTCGTTGCCGCCACGTTCTTCATGGTGTCCGGCGGAACGTACGGGACCGAGGCGATCATCTCTGGCGCAGGCTACGGCCGCGGAATTCTGGTTTTATTGTTTTTGCCGGTGCTTTGGTGCTTGCCGACGGCTTTTATGATCGGGGAGCTGTCGAGCGCGTTGCCGCAAGAAGGCGGCTATTACGCGTGGGTTCGCCGCGGGCTGGGCGATTTCTGGGGTTTCCAGGAGGCCTGGCTTTCGCTGGCCGCCAGTATTTTTGACATGGCGATCTACCCGACGCTTTTTGTGTTTTACCTGAAGCAGATGTCTCCTTGGTTTGGCGAGGGGCACCACGGGGTTTATGCCGGGCTGTTTGTGGTGGTGACCTGCGCGGCGCTGAATCTGGCGGGCATCCGAGTGGTGGGGATTACCTCGCTGTGGCTGTTCTTCCTGCTTTCGCTGCCGTTCGGATTGATTGTGCTGATGACGCCGATGCGCCTTGGCGCGTTCGCAAGCGAACCGCATACAGCCGCCTCCGGAGCCAGTGTGGGATTGCTGGGCGCGGTGCTGGTGGCCATGTGGAATTACATGGGCTGGGACAACGCCTCGACGATCGCGCAGGAAGTCGAGCGGCCGCAGCGCACCTACCCCCGCGCGATGATTGCCGCGGTGGTGCTGGTTTCACTGACCTACATTTTGCCGTTCGTGGCGGTCTATTTCACGGGGATTCCGGCCTCGTCGTTTGCCGAAGACGGATCCTGGGCAGCTATTGCCGGGCAACTCGGCGGCAAAGTGATGGGGTTTGAGTGGCTGCGTTTCATGGTAACCGTCGGCGGGATGATGAGCGCCTTCGGCATGTTCAATGCGCTGGTGATGAGCTACTCACGCCTGCCACTGGCCATGGCGAAAGACGGCATGATGCCGAAGGTTTTCGGTAAAGTGACGAAGGCGAACGAAACTCCGTGGGTGGCCATCGTGGTTCTGGCGAGTTGCTGGGCGTTGTGCCTGGGGCTTGGCTTCCAGCGCCTGGTGACACTGGACATTATGTTGTATGGAGCGGCGCTGATGCTGGAGTTTGTCACCTTGGTGGTTCTGCGGGTGCGGGAGCCGAAGCTGCGGCGGACCTTTCGTGTCCCCGGCGGCATGGCGGGAGCGGTTACCTGCGGGATCTTCCCGCTGGCGCTGCTGCTGCTTTCGTTGGTGGAGAGCGGCCACGAGACGATGCTGGGCATGAACGGCCTGGTTTTCGGCTTTCTGATCATCTTCGCGGGCTTTGGCATGTATTTCGCCATGTCCAAGATTCGCGCACGGTTCGCGGCGCAGCCAGTTCCGCAAGGCGTTGCGGCGGACTAGCTTGCTTCTCTAACTCAACTTCGCGGCCCGGCTTGCCTGAGCCGGGCTTTTTTTTGGAGTGCGGCAGCCGGGCTGCAGCACTCCACCGGGTCTCTGATTCGATGCGGTGGCTTTCTCTCTTCCAAGAGGAAGGCGCGTAGATTTGATATCCTGCTGGAGGTGAGATCCCTTTCGCATCCCATGCAAATTTGGGCAGGTGTCTTCCTGGCCGCCGCCATGAGCGCCATTGCGCTTCTGGGCGCTGTGCCACCGCGACAAGCAGGTTCGAGTTCGACTGCCACCAATGCCTCGCCAGCAACAAGCGCGCCGCAGCAAACGCCGTCCACTGGAGTTCCGGTGACACCTCGGACCGGGCTGAATATCGTCGTGCTCGATCCGGCTCACGGCGGCACGGACCAGGGCGCGCGCGGCACCGAAGGCATTACGGAGAGTGACGAACTTCTGCAATTTGCCGCCGCCACGAAGAAAGCGCTCGAAGCTCAGGGCTTTCAAGTGATTCAGACGCGCGAGGCGAACGACAATCCTTCGTTCGACGACCGGTCTGCACGTGCCAACGCGCAACGCGGCGCCATCTTCATCACCTTGCATATCGCTTCGACAGGGCTGGCGGGCACCACACGGGTATACGTTGAGCCAGAGGCGCCCACCACCGCGAATATCACTGGATTGATTCCCTGGGATCAAGCGCAACTTCCCTTCCTCAGCTTGAGCAGAAAACTTGGCGACCTGGTGCAGCAGGAACTCGCGAAACGTTTCAAGGGCTCTCCGGACACGCTGCAGACGGCGCCCGTGCGGCAATTGCGCACCACGGCGGCTCCCGCCATCGCGGTCGAGATTTCGAGCGTCTCGGTGCAAAGTCGGGCGGCTCTGGAAAGCATGGTGCCCGGAGTGGGGGAAGCCATCGCGCGGGGCGTCACCGCATTTCGGCCGTTGTACGTGGTGCCCACCGTAAGCGGCCCAGGCGGGAGAGTCCAGCCGTGAACCCTAAATGGACGGTCTGGCTGACGGGAATATTGGTTGCCGCGGTGATCGCCGCGGGGCTCTACTTCCCCGCTTTGCGGCGGCAGGTGAACAAGGCCAAGAATCTGACGGAAAAAACCGCGGAGCAAGCGCGCCGCGAATTATTGCCCGTGGCTCCGGTGAATAGCGGCGACCCGATGGTGAAGGTACAGATGTTTTGGGGATCGCGTGGGCAGGAAGGCGTGTTGACTCCGGTGACCGTGGAGTTGCCGCTCTCCAATGAGCCAGTTTTGCGAGCAAAGCAGGTTTTGAACACCCTGTTGGCTGGCCCGGTGAACGCGGACTCACGCACGTTGCCGCCCGACGCGGCGCTGCTGGCCTTTTATATATTGCCAGACGGCACCGCGGTGGCGGATTTTTCCGAGGAACTCCGCACCTCCATCCCTTCTGGTATTGAGAGCGAGCAGTTGGCCGTGGAATCGATTGTGCGGACGCTAGAGGCCAACGTGCCGCAGGTGCTGCGGCTGAAGATTCTGATCCACGGGCAAGAGGTGGATACGCTGGCGGGCCATCTGGACTTAACGCAGATGTTCAGCGTCAGCGCGAAGGACGTCACCGGCATCAAGCTGGATTACCCCACGCCGCCCGGATCGCTATTGCCCGCGCCAATCGAGAAGGCCGTAGAAAAAGTGCGGCGCGCAACGCGGCGATAGCTCGTGGAGAATGGAAGTTTGCGCAGGAAAAGAGGCAACGAATGCGGAATGACGGGCGGCACGCCGACCAGTTGCGAACCATCAAGATTACGCCGGATTTTATTTCGCAGGCCGAAGGCAGTGTGTTGATTGAAGTGGGCAAGACGCGCGTGATCTGCACCGCGACGGTGGATGATGGCGTCCCCAGCTTCCTGAAAGGCAGCGGCAAGGGTTGGGTGACCAGCGAGTACGGCATGTTGCCCCGCGCCACCGAAGAGCGCACTCCGCGGGAGGCCGCGCGAGGCAAGCAGACAGGGCGGACTCTGGAAATTCAGCGTCTGATCGGGCGATCGCTGCGGGCGATTACCGACCAGGAAGCGCTCGGTGAACGGACTGTTTTCCTGGACTGCGACGTGATTGAAGCCGATGGCGGCACGCGCACCGCTTCAATCACCGGCGCGTTCGTGGCTTTCGCACTGGCCATTGAACGTATTGTGGCGGCGGGGATGTTGAAGAATTCGCCACTGATCGATTCGGTTGCAGCCACCAGTGTGGGAATCGTGGATGACGTTGCATTACTGGACCTTTGTTACGAAGAAGACGCGCGGGCGGAAGTGGATATGAACGTAGTGATGACCGGCAGCGGCGATTTCGTGGAGATTCAGGCCACTGCCGAAGGGCGTCCATTTGCGGGAAGCGAGATGCAGGATCTGCTGGCGCTGGCGGCAGCCGGTATTCGCCGGCTGTATGACGCGCAACGTGAAGTGCTGCCGGCGAGTTTCCTGAACCGCAAGCGCTAACGGAATTTCAGCACGCCACAATTTAACTATGAACCAGAACATTGCAGATGAACCGGCGCTCTATCTGGCCTCGGGCAACGCGGGGAAGCTGAAAGAGTTCCGCGTGCTCGCGGAGGCTTCCGGTCGCGCCTGGCGGCTGGATCTTTTGCCGGGTTATGGGCGACTGCCCGAATTTGAAGAGTCCGCGCCGACGTTTGCGGAAAACGCAGCGGGGAAAGCGTTCTACTATTCGCGCAACGCCATTGGGATTGTGTTCGCGGATGATTCGGGGCTGGTGGTGCCTGCGCTGGGGGGAGCGCCGGGAGTTCTCTCGGCGCGCTACGCGGGGCCGGGGGCGAGCAACGAAGCGCGCATTCACAAGTTGTTGGGCGAGATGAAGGATTTTGCTGGGGCGCAGCGGAGCGCGTACTTTGTATGCGTAATTGCCGCGGTGCGCAATGGACGGGCGCTCGCGGTGGTTTCAGAAAAGGTGAATGGCGAGATTCTGGAGGCTCCGCGTGGGACAGGGGGCTTCGGATATGATCCGGTGTTTCACTTTCCGCCGCTTGGGAAGACTTTCGCGGAGTTGCGAGCGGAAGAGAAGAGTGAGCATAGCCATCGCGGGAAGGCGTTCCGGCGATTGATGGAAGTGCTGTAGGAAAGAGTTTCACCACAGAGGACACGGAGAGCACAGAGGGAAGAGGGTCGGATGGCTACGAAAAAAAAGGTTGCGAAAAAGGCCAAGGGAAGGGCGCGCGGTGTTAAGAAGAGGGCCACTTCGGCCGGAACGGATCCGAAGCGGGTTGCGGCGATTCTGGCAGGGCTGCAGGCGGCCTACCCGAATGCGACCTGCGAGCTGAATTTTTCGAATGCGTTCCAGCTTCTGATCGCCACGATTCTTTCGGCGCAGTGCACCGATGTCCGCGTTAATATGGTCACAAAGGAATTGTTCAAGAAATACAAGACGCCGCAGGATTTCGCTTACGCTTCTCCTGCGGAACTGGAAAAAGAAATTCGCCCCACGGGATTTTTCCGTAACAAGACGAAGTCCATCATGGGCGCGAGCAAGGGCATACTGGAAAAATTCAACGGCGAAGTGCCACGCACGATGGAGGAAATTCTAACGCTGCCAGGCGTGGCCAGAAAAACGGGAAACGTGGTACTCGGAACCGCTTATGGCATCGCCAGTGGCGTAGTGGTGGATACCCACGTGATGCGCTTATCGCAACGCCTGGACTTAACTCGCAACAAAGAGCCCAGGAAAATTGAGCAAGACTTGATGCAGATCATCCCGCAAGACAAATGGATCCAGTTTTCCCACCAGCTCATCTGGCATGGCCGGCGCGTGTGCGTGGCTCGCAAACCGAAATGCGCGGACTGCAACCTCGAATCGCTGTGTTATTCCAGGGACAAAACCGTCTAGTCCGGCTGTTTCCCCACTAAATCGAATGTGACGTGTGACTTTGACAGGTCGCCGTGCCGGTGGGATAAGTTGGAGCACGATGGCGGTTTCGGCGAAGCCCGTATTCACAGCCACTAAAGAGACGTACATTGCCGCTTTCACGCTTGTTGCAATAGTCTTGCATGTCATTTTGAAGCACGCGTTGCAGGTCCCGCCGCTCACCTACAACTTGCCCCTGTATGCCGCATTGTTGGCTGGAGGCAGCCCCCTGCTGTGGGAACTTGCCAAACGGGTCGCCAAGCGGCAGTTCGGCTCCGATTTGCTTGCCGGCATTTCCATCATCACCGCCATCCTCCTCAATGAATATCTCGTGGCGACGATTGTGGTACTGATGCTCTCCGGAGGCGAGGCCCTCGAGGAGTTTGCCACGGCACGTGCATCTTCGGTTCTCGCTGCGCTTGCGCGCCGCATGCCCAGCATTGCCCATCGCAAACAGGCCGGCGTTCTCGTAGAAGTAAAACTCGCCGATATCCGCGAGGGCGATGAACTCAGCGTACTGCCGCACGAAATCTGCCCCGTGGACGGAACCGTAGTGGATGGCCACGGCGAGATGAATGAAGCCTATCTGACGGGCGAGCCTTACGAAGTCTCCAAAGCGCCCGGTTCCACCGTAATTTCCGGCGCTACCAACGGTGAATCCTTGTTGACAATTCGCGCTGAAAAATTGGCTAAGGATTCCCGCTACGCCCGCATCATGAAGGTGATGCAAGAGACCGAGCAGCAGCGCCCGCAACTTCGCCGCCTCGGAGATCAATTGGGCGCATGGTACACGCCGCTGGCACTAGGCGTAGCCATCGCGGCAGCGCTGCTCAGCGGAAACTTTGAACGTTTTCTTTCCGTCGTGGTAATTGCCACACCATGCCCGCTGCTGCTGGCCATCCCCACCGCCATCATCGGGGCCATTTCCTTGGCGGCGCGGCGCGGCGCGCCGCGCCATCATCATCAAAAATCCCGCGGTGCTGGAGCAGATTGAAAAGTGCCAAACACTGATCTTTGACAAAACTGGCACACTCACCTACGGTCGGCCGAAGCTAACGCAATTCCTGTGCGAGTCAACATTTCGCCGCGAACAGGTGCTGCAACTGGTCGCCAGCGCGGAGCAATATTCGAAACATCCACTCGCGGACGCGATCGTCTTTGCGGCAAAACAGGAAAAAATACCGCTTCTGCCTGTGGACCAGATCAGAGAACGACCCGGCCAGGGACTGCGGGGCATCGTCGCGGGGCACACGGTGTTCATCACGGGTCGAAACAAAATGGCCACGACCAGCTCACATCTTCCTCCAACGGCCAGCGGTCTGGAGTGCGTTGTGTTCGTAGACAATAAACTCGCCGCGGCCGTCCGTTTTCACGACGCGCCGCGCAAGGATTCCGCACCCTTCATTCAACACCTGCAACCGAAGCACGGCGTGGCCCGGGTAATGCTCGTCTCAGGAGATCGCGAATCGGAAGTGAAGTATCTCGCCGAAAGCGTGGGCATCTCCGAAGTCTACGCCGGCAAAACTCCCGAAGAGAAAGTGGCTATCGTAAAGGAGGAGACGGCAAAGGGCCCCACGCTCTTTGTAGGTGACGGTATCAATGACGCACCCGCCCTGATGGCCGCCACCGTGGGCGTGGCGTTCGGCTCACAGAATGACATCACCACGGAAGCCGCCGACGCGGTGGTGCTCGAAACTGCACTGGCCAAAATTGATGAGCTTATCCACATCGGAAGGCGCATGCGCCGCATCGCGTTGCAAAGTGCTTTGGGCGGCATGGCCGCCAGCATGATTGGAATGGTAGCGGCGGCCTTCGGCTACCTGCCGCCGATCTGGGGTGCCATCGGGCAGGAAGTCATCGATTTGCTCGCTGTGCTGAATGCAGTTCGCGTGGCTCTGCCAACAGAAGCGCTTCAGGATTATTGAAGCTCAGGGCTTCGAGTAGCCTGGAGGAGGCGTCTGCGATTGCGGCGCCGGAGGCTGCGCGGGCTGCGAGGAGTTCGGCGCGGAATTCATAATCGCGTTGAAATCCGGGTGCGTCCCTGGCGTCTGTCCGCTGCCACCTGTAACGTTTGGATGCCCCGGGGGCATTGCGCCGGGCGCGGAGCCTGCCGGCGGCGCTTCACCGGGGCCAGGATGCTGCATTCCGCTGCCCATGCCCGTGCTTTTCAGCACCACCCATTCCTCGCCGCGCTTTTCCATCGAGTAGCCAATCTGCATCGGAGCGGCGTTGGGGTCGCCACCCTTCGAACGAATCTCAACCTCTGCCTGCGCCTGGTTGCCATTGATTGTGGCTTGGGTAACCTTGACGTCCATCGCGCTCATGTTAAGCATGTTCAGCGCGGCAAGATGTTTGATGACGCCGGCGCGGATGCTTTCCTTTTCGTCGGTTTTGGGTTTACAGGCGACGGCAAACAGCAATGCGGCGACAAGCAGGGTGGCGAGAATTCCGCGTTTCATTCCGATTTCCTTTCGCTGAAGCGTCCTTGTATTACGGATTAGGCTAGTTACATCGTAGCGGATGACCCCACGGAAGGCGAATCGAACTGCATGGTGGCTCAATAAAAGTAACTCTCCTTATTTGCGCGCGAAAAATAATCGCGATCAGAACCACTCGGGAAAGACAAGTTCAATCAGCCCCGGCGTCCAGTAAGAATAGAATTTTTCATCGCAGATTTTGTACTTGCCGTATTTCCTTGTGGCGTAGTTGCCCCAGTGCGGCTGCGTGCCATCCAGATCCGTAAAGCCGTATTCTAGAGCCAGCGCCCAGGAACTGAAAACGCGCCCGCTTTTCCTCATTGCCTTCGGATCGGCGGCCACGGCCACTACTGCGCGGCCAACGTACCGGGGCGATTCGGAAATCAGAAAATCCTCGGGCGCATCATTCTGATCCTTGCAATTCGCAGCTGGGTTCTTGCGCTTTCCCACATCCTTCCAGTTCGCTTCCGTAACGCCAAAGTGCTCCAGAACGGCCTCTGACCGCAGGAATCCCGGCGTCAATGCGATGGAGACAATCTTGCGCTTGCGGAGTTCCCGGGCCATCGCAAACGCCAAGCGGATTACCGATATTTTCACCAGGTCATAGAAAATATTTCCACGGTAGTAAAAGGCATCGCCATCGGTGATTTCGAAAATGGTGGCTCCTCGGCGGCCCAGCATCAACGGGGCTGCGTAATGCGCGGTGATAATGTGCGAGTGGACAGCCTGCTTCAGCATGCTCAGGCCGTTTTCCAGATTTACTTTCCAGAAAGGCTTGCCGAATTCCGTGAGCGCATCGCCGCCCCAAATATCGTTGACCAGAATATCCAGCCCCTTGTGCCTCCGACGAATCAGCGCAACAAGTTTTTTCACTTGTGCCGGATCGGTGTGATCCACGCGGAGCGCAATTCCCTTCCCGCCAGCCGAGGTCACCAGTTCGGCCGTTTCCTCGATAGTTTCCGGACGCCCGCGCGTGGCGCCGCGTTTCCGCGTGCTGCGCCCAGTGCAATAAACAGTTGTGCCCGCCTCGCCCAGCGCGATCGCGATGCCCCGTCCGGCGCCGCGTGTCGCGCCGGCCACCAGCGCAATCTTCTCTCGCAAAACTTGCTTCGGCGTCCGTTTCATGTTCCTGTGGGCTTCTGGCACCATCCTATCAAAGAGGGCTCTGTGCTGGCCTCCTGGCCTTTCGCATTAACCATAAAAGGGGAAAGTACCGTAAAATTGCAAATGCACTTCATGTCGGGGCGTAGCGCAGCCTGGTAGCGCGCCTGCCTTGGGCGCAGGAGGCCCCCGGTTCAAATCCGGGCGCCCCGACCATAATTTCCCGGTCAGACTCGATATAGAAACGGTGCGGCGAACGCTTTTCGGAATAATCTGCGCATATCACAGCGAATAACCGATCTGGACTGGCAAGAATCGATGAAAACTGCCCAGCGATCAACGTTGTACCTTATGGCTTTCATGTCGATTTCTCTTCTAACGCCATCGTTCTCGCAACAACCAGCCACATTAGTCTCTGCGCGGAAACTCACCGAAGAGGAGGCGCGAGCATTGGTTCGTGTCGCCCTGGAGCCGGGAGGCGCTACAAAATTACCGGGATTTCAAATTGAGTCTGAGCCACCGATCCCGGAGTACCCAAATTTTTACTATTTTGAAGCACTGTGGCAAAACCCAGGCGAGAATGCCGTGGTTGGAAACTATGCAGTCGACCCAAGAACCGGTGACGTCTGGGTCTCCATGATTTGCAGTGAATTAAAGTCGGCGGCTCTCAAGAAGGAGCAGAAGGAGATTCGAAAGCAAATCGGCCTAACTGACCCGGCCTATAAAAAATTAAAGAAAATGGGCCCGATGTGTTGAGCGGCAGTTCCCTGTTTACTCTAAGCGCGCTCCTTTTATCAGTCGACTATAGCCGCATCAACAAAGCGGATCCTCACCTCGCAAAAAACCACGAATTTCGGGATGACACCTCTAGTGTATGGTGTGTCGCAAAATTTACAGGGAACGTTAATCGAGCAAGGAACTTCCTAGTTTCGGGCGGCGGCGACCACTTTGCGGGAAGACGGGGGCGCTGGCGCGGCGAGGAGCCGGAGTCTGGTGCCGATTTGCAATTGGTGGAACTGTGTAATTTCTGGATTTGCGGCAGCTAGCTGGGGCCACGCCCCACCGCTCCCTAAATGCTCCCGGGCCAGGGACCATAAGGTGTCGCCCGGGCGGACGACTAGGTCGGGGCCCGGCGGCTCTTTCCCGGTTCGCAGAGCTTCCGGCACAAACACAAGAATTCCCGAGCGCAATTGATTCGGGTTGGCATCCTGGCCCGGATTCAGCCGCACCAGTTCCGCCCAGCGCGCGCCATCGCCCAGATAGCGGCGTGCCAGTTTCCACCAGGAGTCGCCCGGCTGAACCTTTTCTCTCCGCAGCAAATGCACCATCGGCGCCAGCGGCGAAGTCAATGATGGAACCGTGGGAGCAACAGCACGACGCGGAGTGAATGGAGAGACCCGAAGATTGCCGCCCGCGACCGGCGCAACCGGAAGCGGCCGCCTGGCCAGCAGTTCGTCACTTCTTAAAGATCCGACAACCGGTCCAACTTCAGGTTTGGACGTCGCAAGCGTTGCGGTCGGGAGTTCCATCGGATAGTGCGAGCGGCCGGTTTCTTTTGCAAGCTGCTCCGCATGGCGCGCAGCTTTTTCCTGGCGGTACGCGCGCGCCACTTCTCCCAGCGACGGCGCATGCGCCGATTGCTCCGCCTGCTGCGGTTGCGTTGTCTCCTGCTCTTGCGGCGCAGCGGGAACGTTCCCGGCGGCAACCGCGCGTGAATTATCATCCGGCGTCAGAATTTTCGCGCGCCGCATTTCGTCGTCGGTATAAACGTGCTGGGAAGGGTTTTCTTTCGCGGCCTTCCGTTCGCGCGCTTGGCGGGCCGCTTCGGCCACATCCTGCGCGTGCGCCTGTGCGGCCCCAAGGACCGCGCAGCAAAGCACCGGAACGATCAGCCTGTAACAAACGGAATGCATGAGCCGGTTATCCAATTCGTGCGCTGACATTTCTGCGTCGAACCAGCAATTCACCGGGGGGACAACCCGTTTCCTGCTATGCAGAGATAGTGGCTCGTTCAGGAACAGATTGGCAATAGCGCGTGTCGTAAAGATACTTAGGACGATTTGCCTATTACTTTTGCGGGCGGAGGGATTCCAGTGCCGGTATCGAGACCGCCTGTGTAATCGCGCGCTCTGGCTGCGGCTTTCCATTGCGCAAGGCATCCACCAGCATGTCCATCGCCTGGCCGGTATTCGGCGGGCTGAAAATCGTGGCGCGCAACAATCCGCTGCGGACCCAGGCTTGCCCCGTTTTCGGCAGGCCATCTATGCCGATGAAGGGCGCGGAGAGCCAGCGCTCGCGTTCCACCCCCGCCGGCAATTCCTGAAACGCTTTGCGCGCGCCGATGGCCATGGAATCATCTTGCGCCGCCACCAGATCCACCGCCGCTTTTTTGGAAGTGGTCAGCTTCAGCCAGGAGCGCACCGCGCGCATCGCGCTCTCTTCGGTCCACTGGGCTTTCAAAGTGATCAGTTGCAGATTCGCGGGCTTCAGTTCATTCATGCCTTTGAGTCGATCTTTCGCGGCAGAATTTTCCGAGGGGCCTTGGATATAAAGAATCGTTCCGCCAGCCGGGAGCAGCGCCGCGCACTGCCGCGACTGAATACGCCCGATGTCCACGTGATCCACGGTGACGGTGAACGCCGGAACTTTGCCGAGCTTACGAAGATCCGCGATGTAGGTCGCTTCGCGATTCAAAACCACCCAGGCGATGCCGGCGTCAACGGCGGCGCGGGCGACCTGCGGCAACGCAGTTCCGCCTACGGGTTCAAAAATAATCGCGTTGGGGCGGTCCTCTTCCGGCGCCTGGATAATTTTCAGGATTTGCGTGCTCTGATTGATGGCGTCGTTGCCGGCATAGGAAAGCTGCAATTGAACGCCGCTTTTGCGGGCCGCCTGCTCGGCGGAGCTCGCTTGTTCGAGTTGGTAGTCGTTATCGTTGGTGGTGAGTGAAATTAAGATTCGCAACTTGCTCATGGGGCCGCCAATTATCCGGGTTCACTTCCAAGATACACGCCGGGGATAAGGCCGTCAGGAAATCTGCTTAGGCCGTTTCCCCGGAGAAAACGGTAAAGGGTCGGGCAACTCTCCGAAACCGCAATGTAACCCGCGGAACGCCCGTTCGCTGGGTTGGGCGAGTGACAGAGCGATTTCACGGTGCGAGCTGGGTCAAAGGTCACAGGCAAAAGTGCAGGCGTCACTTCCCCTCAGGCAACTCTTTTATTTGCCGCAATTTACAAATCCCATCCGAGCTGCCCACTGGCATATCGATTGCTTCTTCTATCGTGAATACCCGCACGCAGCGGAATTGCATGGAGCGCCGATGAGCTGGCAAGAAGACTATCGCCGAAAAGTGGTTGGGCCGGAGGGAGCGCTGGCGTGCATTCAATCCAAGATGCGCGTTTATATTCACCCTGGCTGCGCGGAACCGGAAGCGCTGGTGGAGGCGCTGATGGCTCGCGCTCCCTTCGTGCGCAACGTGGAAATTGTGCACCTGTTGACGCTGGGCCGCGCCGACTACATTTTGCCGCAGATGGAGGGGCACTTCCGCCACAACGCGATGTTCATTGGCGGAAACGTCCGGCAAGCGGTGAACGAAGGCCGCGCCGATTACACGCCAGTATTCCTGAGCCAGATTGAAAACCTGTTTGAGTCTGGGCAGATGCCAATTGATGTGGCGCTGATCCAGGTTTCTCCGCCGGACGCACACGGCTTTTGCAGCTTTGGCGTGGGCGTGGACACCACGCTGACCGCGGCGCGCCACGCGAAAATTGTGGTGGCGCAGGTGAACGACCAGATGCCGCGGACATTTGGCGACAGCTTTATCCACGTCAACGATATTGACGCCGTGGTGGAAGCCTCGCGTCCGCTTTGCGAACTGAAACCCATCGCGATCACCGACGTACACTGCGCGATTGGCAAGAATGTGGCTTCGCTGATCGAGGACGGAGCCACGCTGCAGTTGGGAATCGGAGGTATTCCAGACGCGGTGCTGCGCCAACTGACGAATCATAAGGACCTGGGCATACATACGGAAATGTTGAGCGACAGCGTGATCCCGCTGATCGAATCGGGCGTGATCAACGGTAACTGCAAGACGCTTAAGCGCGGGAAAATTGTCACCGGTTTTATTCTGGGCACGAAGAAACTCTTCGACTTCGTGGACAACAATCCCGCGTTCGAATTTCATCCCAATGCGTTCACCAATGATCCTTACGTGATTTCGCAGAACCACAAAATGGTGGCGGTCAATTCCGCGCTGCAGGTGGATATCACCGGGCAGGTCTGCGCGGATTCCATCGGCACCTATTTTTATAGCGGCATCGGCGGGCAGGTGGACTTCATCCGCGGCGCTTCGCGGTGTAAAGGTGGGAAACCGATCATCGCCATCCCGGCAACGGCAAAGGGCGGAAAGATCTCGCGCATTGCGCCCATGCTGGATCCGGGCGCGGGCGTAGTCACCTCGCGCGGCTCGGTGCATTATGTGGTGACGGAATACGGTGTCGCCTACCTGCATGGGCGGACGATCCGGCAGCGCGCCGAAGCGCTGATCGAGATTGCCCACCCGAAGTTCCGCGAAGAGCTCTATACCTACTGCGAAAAGACGCGCTGGCTACAGCGGCCTGCCCTGATCGAACCTTAGGATTCGGGATCCATCACGGCTTCGGAAAGTTCAACTATCTTTTCCCACTTCCATTATGATTGTTCGCCGTGGCTGCTCTGGCGAAGCCCCGGAGCATTGCCCTCCGTGGAACTACGAAATCCGACTACTCCCCCACATGCCCAAGGGCGATAGCCATCTCAGGAAAGAGGAAACATCGTGATCACCGTTGGCCCCAAATCGCGGCGCCCCGCGGTCCGCGACTTTGCATTTTTCGCCGGCATTTTGTTGGCCTGCTCCCTGCCCGCGGCCGCGCAGGCTCCAGCCGAAGCTCCGGATAAAACGCCGGAAATTCTGCACCAGATGAACAGTTCCTTTCAGACGCTGGTGAAGCGCGTTTCGCCGGCCGTGGTGGAAGTATTGGTAACCGGGTTCGGAGCGGCGGACGAAGATGACGAAGACAGCTCCGCGCCAAGTTCGATCGGACGCGAACGCAGCCTGGGCTCCGGCGTGATCGTGGATCCCGATGGCTACATCGTCACGAATTATCACGTGGTGAAAGCAGCGGATCGCGTGCGCGTGGTTCTGACTCCGGCGCCCACGCAGGATTCGCAGGCCGCATCGCTGCTGAAGTCGCGCGGCCGCATTCTTTCCGCGCGCGTTGTCGGCTACAGCAAAATGATCGACCTGGCGGTTCTGAAAGTGGAGGCCACCGGCCTGCCAGTGCTCCCGCTTGGCCGTTACGACCACATTCAAAAGGGCCAGATCGTCCTGGCATTCGGCAGCCCGGAAGGATTGGAGAATTCCGTCACATTTGGCCTGGTGAGTTCCGTGCTGCGGCAGCCTGACCCCGACGATCCGATGATCTACATCCAGACCGACGCGGCCATCAATCCCGGCAACAGCGGCGGCCCACTGGTGGACGTGGATGGAAACGTTGTGGGCATTGATACCTTTATCTACACCAAGTCTGGCGGAAACGAAGGGATCGGCTTCGCGATTCCCAGCGGAATCGTGCGCTACGCCTACGAGCAGATTCGCAAGTATGGACGCGTGCGGCGGCGCTCGATCGGCGCTGACCTGCAAACCGTGACTCCCGATCTGGCGCAGGGGCTTGGACTGGGGACGCAAGCCGGCTTGATTGTTTCCGATATTTTTCCGGGAAGTTCGGCGGAGCGCGCCGGGCTGAAAATCCAGGATGTCATTCTCACGCTCGATGGTTATCCGGTGGAGAACGTGCCGATTTTCACGCTGGCGCTCTATCTGTTGAACACCAGCGACAGCGCGCACCTGCAGGTTTTGCGAGGCGACAAGAAACTGGAATTGACGATTCCGATCTACGAACCTCGCAACGATGCCAGCAGGCTTTCCGATTTGGGCGACCCGAAGAAGGATTTGATTCCCCGGCTGGGGATCGTGGGCGTGACGGTGACGACGGAAGTTGGAGATATTGTCGGAGAACTGCGTATGCCGAGCGGCGTGCTGGTGGCGTCCATCGTCGCAAACCGGCTGGCGGTGGATTCGGGACTGCAAGAGGGAGACATTGTGCACTCGCTGAACCGCACCACCATCAACAGTGTGGACGATCTTCGAACGGCGTTTGGAAAATTGCAGCCGGGCGAAGCCGCCGCAATGCTCGTGGAGCGCGCGGGCAAACTGACCTATGTGACGTTTGAGATGGAATAAATCGGCAGACCGCTTCACCTTTCCCAGTGGGTGGTGGTGAACTGCTTGGGGTCAAAGATAGCCGCGTCGAGTGGCACGTCCTTCTTGATTTCCGTGTATTCCTCAGTGAAGACTTTCTTGCCGTCGGAATAAACCTCCACACGGGCTGCAATCCAGCCAGCGCCCAGCGCGCGGTAATCCGTGAATCGAATGTCCTGGGATTTGTTGGGATCGGCCGCGTCCGGCTCTAGCAAGCGGACAAACAGCATGCGGTCTTTCTCCACCCAGAACTGTTTGGATTTCAGATCACCCTTTTCCGCGCCAAAAACATAGGCCGGCTTCCCTTCCCAGATGTCTTCATGAAATTTGGTGGCGTCGAAACCTTCCTGCTTGCAGATCGACAGCGTGGCTTCCGGCGATTGCCCGTAGACGTCAAAGCCCAGCACCAGCAGCATATTTTGTTGCGCGCGGTTGGATTTGATTTCGCCACCACGGAAGATGGTGACGTTGCCGTTCACCAGCAGGTAACCGTTGCCATCGCTTTGTGGACCGATATCAATACGGAGTTTTCCGGGGAGCAGCAGCGCTTCGTACCAAGTTTCGACCTTGGTGGTGCCGTCGGAATTGTAGGTGGTGCTTTTCTGTGTGAAGGTCACGGATTTGTACCACGTGGCGGCGTAGCGGTCATGCATGGCTTTTACCAGCGCCTCGCCGCTTTTCACCTCCGCCGCCTTGCTTGCACCTGCCAACAACATCGCCAGCGCCAACATCCCGGTTGCAAATTTCATGATTGCCTTTCCGCCACTCGCTCGCCGTGTAAGCCGCCGCGCCCCGGTTCAGGGCCGCGCGCGTCTTGCCTCGGTTGGGCAGCTTAGTGGAAGCGCTTCTTCCTGTAAAGGCGGCGCTTTTGTTGCTGGTAGCTTTTGTGGATAATAGGTCGTAATTAATACAGGGCGTGGGCCAACGACTTACCGGCTGGCTCAATTGCAAGCTAACCGTGATCCGCGTGGTGCGTTTTTGTGCCTGAGATTTGCCGCCGGTGATAGTGTGAAAGCAGCACTGCGAATGGATAGTAGTAACCCAAATAGGAAGTCTAATCAGATTTACAACAGATGTTACCCCAGCGCTGTCTTGCTGGCCAGCGTGCTGCTCGCCACGTCCGCTTATTCAGGTTCCGTCCCTTTCCTCGCAACACCCCAGCAGAAAGAAGCTGCGGCACCCGTGGTGGTGCAGCCAGGTGCGCCGGGCGAGCCAACCAAGCGGCTGCCGGATTCCACGAAAGGCGTGCTGCCACCTCGCTCCCCCGCCGATGTCGCGTTCATGCAGGGCATGATCATGCATCACCAGCAGGCGGTGGAAATGACGGCGCTGATTGACTCGCACACGGAGAACGCGAATTTACGGGCACTGGGCGCGCGCATCAGCAGCTCTCAATCCGACGAAATCCGGTTTATGAAGCGCTGGCTGGCGGCGCGCGGCGAACCCATTTCCATGGCCATGCCGGGAATGCCGGATATGGACCACGCCGGCAATCCGATGGCGCTGATGCCGGGAATGCTGACGGCGGAGCAGATGGACGCACTGCGCAAAGCAAAAGGCGCGGAGTTCGATCATCTGTTTTTGATGGGGATGATTCAGCACCACAACGGCGCCTTAATTATGGTGAAAGATTTATTCAACACCGCGGGCGCGGGCCAGGATGCGGAGATATTTGACTTCGCCAACGATGCCGACAATACGCAGCGCGCCGAAATCAAGATTATGCAGACCATGCTGGCAGGAAAAAATTCAGAGGAGAAACAATGAACCGATTGTCGCGTATTGCGATTCGAATGATTTTGGCAGTGATTTTCCTGTGCGCAGGTTTGGGAAGCGTACGGGCGCAGGAGCCGCCGAAACAGGACCAGGCCAAGCCCGACGCGGCGAAACAGGAGCCATCGAAAAAGGAAGACGAGGAGGAAGAGAATCCATTTGCGCCGCAGCCTGCGCCGGTGCTGCCTCCGGGGATGACGGGCTCCGATGTCAACGATCCGCGCTACAAACTTACGCCCGGGCTTTACGACGCGGGAGAAGCAGCCATGGGCATCAAGCATCTTACGCTGGTGAAGAAGCCCGACGCGTTTCAGCTTGGCGTGAGCGACCCCGATGATCCAAAGGTGCAGAAAATGGTCCTACAACTGGGCATCAGCAACCTGGCGAAGATTCCAAAGCCGGTGCAACTGGTGATCGCGCAGCTGGCCTTTTCGAACTCCGACATGGCCTTCGAAGGCAGCTATCTGTTCATGGGAAATTTCTATGGCATGAATATTTTCGACATCACCGACCCGGCCAAAACCTCCCTGGTGACTTCGATGGTCTGTCCCGGCGGCCAGGGCGATGTGTCCGTCTACAAAAACCTGATGTTCATGTCCGTGGAAATGCCGAATGGGCGACTGGATTGCAGCACGCAGGGATTTCCGGCGGAGCCGCCGCCAACGCCCGAGGAGATTAAGGAAAAAAAGCATCGCCTGCCCGCCGCGCAAGCGGAGCGATTTCGCGGCGTGAGAATCTTTGACATTTCCGACATCCGGAATCCCAAGCAGGTGGCGGCCGTACAGACTTGCCGCGGTTCGCATACCCACACCCTGGTGGTGGATCCCAATGACAAGGACAATGTCTACATCTACGTCTCCGGCACGTCGTTTGTGCGCCAGTCGGAAGAACTGGCCGGGTGCTCCGGGGAAAAGCCAGACAAGGATCCCAACACGGCGCTGTTTCGCATTGACGTGATCCAGGTTCCGGTGGCCGCGCCGCAGAATGCGAAGATCGTCTCCAGCCCACGGGTATTCATGGATGCGCGCACCGGAGCGATGAACGGCTTGAGCAACGGCGGCAGCCACGACACGAAAGAGAACAAGCCGCGCGACACCGACCAGTGCCACGACATCACGGTCTATTCCGCGATCGGGCTGGCGGCCGGGGCCTGCTCCGGCAACGGCATTCTGCTGGACATCAAGGACCCCGTTCATCCGAAGCGTGTGGACGCGGTGAACGATCCGAATTACTCCTACTGGCATTCCGCTTCGTTCTCAAACGATGGATCGAAGGTGGTCTTTACCGACGAGTGGGGCGGCGGCCTGGGCGCGCGGTGCCGTCCGAACGACCCGAACCACTGGGGCGCGGATGCCATCTTCCATCTGAAGGACGACAAGCTGAGCATGGCCAGCTATTACAAGCTGCCGGCGGCGCAGGGAGACACGGAGAATTGCGTGGCGCACAACGGTTCGCTGATTCCGGTGCCCGGCCGCGATATCGAAGTGCAGGCCTGGTATCAGGGCGGCGTTTCCGTGATGGACTTTACCGACGCGGCGCACCCGTTTGAAATTGCGTATTTCGATCGCGGCCCGATTGATCCGAAGATGCTGATCCTGGGCGGCGAGTGGTCGGCGTATTGGTACGACGGCTACATCTACGGCTCGGAGATCGCGCGCGGGCTCGACGTGTTTGAACTGACACCAACCAAGCTTTTAACACAGAACGAAATTGACGCGGCAAAAACGGTGCAGGTGCCCTGGCAGAACGTGCAGAACCAGCAGAAGATCGAGTGGCCGTCGAAGCTGGTAGTGGCGAAAGCGTATCTGGACCAGATTTCCCGGTCACAGGCATTGCCGGCGAAACAAATCGCGGATCTCCAGAAGGCTATCCAGAACGCAGAAAATTCGCACATGAACAAGAAACAGGTTGCGAAGCTGCAGCATCTGGCCCCATCCGTGGAAAAAACCGCCGCCACCGCGAAAACTCCCGCCGACACAGTCCGCCTGCACGCCTTGGCGGAAATCTTGAAGCAACCATCAGCCTAAGCGGAGCGCAGCCAAACCCGTTTCCGGCGGCCAGCCCAAGGTGCCCATCAATTGCCTGAGCATATTGTTGATGAGAAGAGCCAATCCTGGTATGTGCTGAACAGGGCTAAAATCCTGCGAATTTTTTCTGCGTTTTTGGTGGCGCTCAGTTTTGTGCGCTTTCAATTCCTGGACGGCGCCCAGATTGGAGATTCCATGGAGTGGAAGAATGGGAAAACTTCAATCTCGGCCGGCTCGGATCCAATCGTACTTGTCTGGGCCGTCGTCGCACTCGCGTTATTTGCCGTTTTGATGGCAAGGAAATCTAGCCCAGTCGCCGAAGGCGTGCCAGCAACTAAGCGCAGAATTTTGGCGTTCCTGATTGATTTTTGGTTTAGCTTATCGGTCACATCAAGTATTGGCGCGCTAGTCCCGTCACACCTACCTGAGAAACGAGAGGATGGCCAGAAATAGGAAGGCTAGGGCCAGCATTCCCGAAATGACCTTGCCCCTGAGTACGGACATTCGAATTCTTGACATCGGGTAGAACACTTCTTTTTTTACGAACCCCACGGAAATAAGGAGAGCGCTGAAAAGAATGTACGCCACGCCCCAGATTTTATCGCTCGGCAGACCTGAAATCCCGAAAAGCAACATAAAGTTCAGTTCCTTTTGCAATTCGATCCCGCCGACGGTTTACCGTTAAGATCCACCGGCATACCCACCGGAACCGGAACCTTCGACAACACGATAAAACAATTGATCCGGATCAGCAGAAGGAAATCAGTTGGCGTTTGAATGGGGGCGGCGACAACACTGCGGCAAGGCCTGGAGACGTGCGGCGAGTCACCGCCAAACTGAGCTTCGCGCGTAAATCAGTGTGCTTAAGATTCCGCGATTCAGCCCTTCTGCATGGCGTCTCTGGCCTTTTCCAACTTCTCTTCCATGTCCGCCGCTTTTGCCACGGCGTCGCGCAAGGCTCTGCGCCACTCATCCGGAGAATAGGCAGGGTCGCTGCGGCCACGGCGTCCCGCTTCCACGCCGAAGGCGACTCCGGCGGAAAATATCTCAACAATTTCCGGGTCAGCGATGGCCCACGCTTCACTCAAGCGGCCTTCCGATTTCCAGCTTTCGCTCAGTCTGGCCTGCTCCGTGATCATCTCCCTGAAACTATGTCTTTGTGCCATTCCCAAGCCTCCCAAGCTCTCCGGGCATCCTTCGCAGTGTGAAAGGAATCGCCCGGCAGAACTACACTTAGGCAGGCATGTTTGTTCAATCAGTACCGCGTAGAAATTGACCGGTAGCGTGTTACGCAGAGAGGCGGCCGCCTGCTGGCGGCAAGCTAATCTGAAAGATCAGCGCCCCCATCGGGGAAGGAAGAGATCGACCCCCGCTCTGAACAGTGGCGTTCCCGCTGAGAACGAAAACGAAGCTAAGTGCGGAGACGGACCGATGTGCCTCTGACTATTAAGCCTCTGAATTCTTGAAAAAATGGTGCGCCCAAGGGGACGAGTTTAGAACTTTTCTAGGAGCATTTGTGTCAAGTTTGCCACACGGTAAGATTCTTGCGGATTTTAGTCTGTGAGAAAATTTGGTTGCCAACCTATAAGTGACGCAAACATGTCCCTGGGGAAATTCCACCTGGATCGTGCCCGCTACCGCCGCGGTCATTGGTGGGCTTCCTGATCGATACGCTGTGCCGCTCTGCGCCTCACTCACATGTACCGGCAGCAAGTCCACCGGCCCAGCATTTCTCTTACCCAGCAGACCTTGGCGATACTGCCGGCGCCAGCTAAATACCTGGTTGGCGTTTACTCCGTGCGCCAGCGCCACGCGTGCCACCGATGCGCCCGGCTTTAAAGTCTGTTCGACGATTCGGCACTTCTCTTCCACTGGCCAACGTCGCCTCTGCGACTCTCTCTTAACGACTGCCCGCTCCGAAGTGTCCATTTATTCCCCAAGTGGGCACTCTCGTAAGTGTCCACATCGGGTCATCTTCCGCACCAGCCCACACTTCGTCTAGGTGTGCTGACCGAACGCTTACTGAAAGCTCGAACTGCGAAAGCGTGGAGATTATTCCGTTCAGGAACCAGGGTGCGAGCTTTACGGTATCTTGCGGGTTTGAGCAGCATGAATTTTGCGTCAAATATCTGCTTTGCGAGTCCAGTAATCAATGAAAGGATCCCATGAGACTGACTAGCCTATTTTCTGTAGTTCTATTCCTTCTGCCTTGCTCTGCCCAGGCACAGGGGCCTGTGTTCGTCATAACACCAGAAACAAGCACGGTTCTTTTCAATGTCAAGGCATCAGTGGCTATCGAAGGCAAATTCGAAAAGTGGGAAGCGACTCTAACGTTTCCATCCACGGACGTGACGACCGGCGTCATGGATATCAAGATCCAGGCCGACTCCGTGAACACCGGAAGCGACATGAAGAACGGCAAGCTGAAGAGCAAGGACTTCTTCAACGCCAAAGATGATCCGTACATCACGTTTCACTCAGACAAGATTGTGCAGACTGGCCCCAACACCTTTGAAATGCCCGGAAAGTTTACTATTCGCGGGGTGTCCAAGCCCGAAACGCTGACGCTAGTGGTTTCCGGCGAGAGAGGGTCAGGCCAGGGGGAAGTTAAAGGGACAATGGCGTTCGACCGTAAGGAATTCGGTATGAACAGCGGCATTCCCTTCATCAAGATTGCCGACCGCGTCGAGGTGACAGTTAACCTCCAGGCAAAGCGAGTCAGCGGCCCCCCATTGGTTTTCAAGGAATAGCAAGCATTTGAGAAAGGCAGCGTAGGTTGTGCGAACTGGCTAGCTTCTAGCCCTATTCGGCGCCACCAAATGCAATTCCAAACCGCGCAGTCAGGCTCTGCCGGGCAAAATGAGATACCAAATCATTTTATACACAAGGGTGGCATTTGCGCCGATTCGTGGGCTTCCCGCCCACGGCCCCATTCCCACAGCCATTCGGTCACAAATTCTTATCATTGGACTCCGTATTTAGGGCGTCTCCCATGCAGATCTCAATAAGTCGCGGCGGGGGGCTCGGTCGCTGCCGTCACTCATCTCAGGAATGACCGTGCTAAGTTTGTGGACTGATCAGTTCCACGCGTTGGCCCAAAAACATCTGAGTCTGTTGAAAAACTCGGCTCGGAACAGATTTTATTTGCCGTGACTATCCCCTGTCGTGCTACGGAGTACTGCAGGGAGGAACACCGCCGATGATGGGTCAGCAGAGACGGACAGAGTCGTTGTTTTATTATTTCCGGTTGGAAGAACAGATTCCTACCGATCACTTGCTGCGAATGATTGACGACCGCGTCGATTTCAGCTTCGTGCGAGAACAGCTGAAAGACCTTTATAGCCCCACGGGCCGACCCTCGATCGATCCCGAGGTTCTATTGCGGCTGTTGCTGGTCGGCTATCTCTATGGGATCACCAGCGAGCGCCGTTTAATGGATGAGGTACGCATGCATCTGGCCTATCGTTGGTTCACTCGCCTTGGTTTTGACCAAGAAGTTCCCGACCACTCGACGTTCTCCAAAAACCGCCACGGTCGATTTCGGCAGTCCGGTGTGTTTCGGAAAGTATTTGAGGAGATCGTGCGCCGTTGTTTAGAGGCGGGTTTCGTTGAGGGGCGGAATGTGGCAGTAGATGGCACACTCGTGGGAGCCAATGCCAGCCAACAAAGCCGAGTTCCCAGGGAGAGATTAGTGGAGGCGGCGAAGCTCTCCCGAACGGTTCAGGAGTATCTGACCGAACTAGAGCGCCAGAACCCTGTGGCGGATTCAGAGGGGAACATGAAACTTCAAGAGAAGGTTTCGACGACCGATCCAGATGCTACCTGGGCTGTCAAAAGTGGGCCGGCGGTGCTGGGCTACTACGACAACTATCTGGTGGACACCACCAGCCGAGTCATTTTGTCGGTCGATGCGACACCGGCCCTATTCAGTCAAGAAACATTGGCCGCTCGACGTATGGTTGAGCATGTTGGTCAGTTCGGAATTCAGCCACAGAATCTGGCAGCCGATAAGGCCTATGGAAGTGGAGAGTTTCTGGCTTGGCTCCTGGCACGAAACATTCAACCGCACATTCCGGTTATCGATCGCCGTCACCAGACCCAAGGGCATTTCACACGAGAGCACTTTCGCTACGAGCCAAAAGAGAATGCCTACTACTGCCCTGAAGGAAAAGCACTGCGCTATCGCGGTCAGGCACGCGGCAGTCGGGGTAATGTCTATCGTTCGACAGAAGTTCAATGCCTCGGGTGTCCACAAAAGAAGCTTTGCACCTCAGGTCCCAATCGGAAACTATTTGTTCATTGGGACGAGCCAGCGCGACAAACAGTTCGCGCGCTGTCGAGTACGCCTGATTACAAACGCTCCCAACGAGCGCGTTACAAGGTCGAAGCCCTGTTCGCCGAACTCAAGCAACAGATTAAGCTGCGTAAGTTACGCTTGCGACGACTGTGGAACGTTGCCGAGCAGTTCTACCTGGCCGCCACAGCCCAAAACCTGAAGAGGTTGGTACGGCATCTTGCTCAAAAGCAATCACCAGGTCTGAGCACGACTTGAAAGCTCCAGGAAGGAATGGTTTTGCGACGGTTTAAGTTTTGAGGAAGTATCAAAAGCACTGAAAGCGCATTATCGCCGCAAGACCAACTTTTGCCGTTGGTCTGTTTTTCAACAGACTCATCTGATTTTGGGCAGCGTAAACACGTAAATTTTGATTTCCTGAAATGAATGAGTTGAAAAGCTAAAAGCGATCGCACTGATCAAATTAGCCGGAACGCTGCCCTGACTAGGTTTGAGTGAGTACCGTCAAGCAGGTAGGTTTTCTTGGGAAATATCCCTGAATCAACGCATCGGATGGTGTTGCATCAACCGTCTGAACCGGCACTACTAAGCGGGACTTAGAAGTAGAAATCCACAAATTGCGGGATGCAGACTCGAAACTAAGGGGCCCTCCCCGTCGCCAGGAAGGGCCCCTTTTTGCCTTTCGCAACCCACACAGCCACTTCTTTTCGCGACCACGTGGTCTGCGTTTCTAGCGAGTCATCATCCACTTATTTCGCGGGCGGATGCGAAACACTTAGGCGGCCGCAGTCTTTGCTGCCAACTTGGTGGCAACGAAGTTCCTGATGAGGCGGCGTGTCCTCTCAACAAAGGCGACCTTGTCGGCGAGGCAGCTCTCCAGGAGTACACCAACGGCATAGTGTCCGGTGATGTCTGCCGCTGCTACCAGCGCGACATACTCGGCGATCCGCAGGTGAACCAGGTGGGTGGCCTTGGCTAATACGAAGAGGTGTTTTGCGATCGGGTTTTGAATCTCCGCAAGTTCTCTGCGGAAGTCTTCCACGAACACTTCCTGGAGACGCCCACTGAGTTTTACGGGTTGCTCGCCAATCAGCTGGAAGCAACGATCAATGGCTGCCAAGTCCTTTTCCGTGATCCAGGCCCGCGATTCCAGCGCTTCTTTAATGTCTGGATCCTGGGCCACCAGGCTGATTTCCTGATAGAGCTTGGTCGAGCGCTCGGCATTCTGCCGTGCGTCGCTAAGCAACATCACAAAAAGTTCCTTCTGGTTTTTCACTAACATGTCGTTCTCCTTTTCAATTTTCTTTGATTCCTAAATCTGAACATGACTTCTTACAATTGGTCCTGAACGCAGCACTGAGAAGCCACCCACTGGCTGTTGTTGAGACTGGATCGGTGCGATCCCCCAGTGGTTTAGTTGGGAGGTCTGTACACGGAAGTAACTGTGCGTGGTTCCGAAACCGCGGCCAAAGTTCAAATTGGCGATGATTGTTCGCCCTTCATCCACGTTCTCCGTCCTTCGGTTAAGTACTTACGGTATTGAGCAGGCAGGTACAAGAACGTGGGTCACGGTCGTGGGTGACCGCATCACTTCCAGAAGTGGAAACGCAGTTCTTACCGGAGAAGAGGGTCCCGGTACCCAAGTTACCGGTAACCCGACGCAATATAAAAGGGCGCCCTTTGTGGAGTAGGTTTGAGTGCTCGCTCAACCGCTCCCGAGGAGGAACGCCCTTATGACCAGCACTAAATATATCGGCATGGACGTGCACAAGGAAAGCATTTCGATGGCGATACGAAATGGTGTCGGCAAGATCGTGATGGAATGCGTCATCGAGACCAAAGCCACCATGATTCTGCAGTTTTTTGATGGGTTGCGCGGGGATTTGCACGTCACGTTTGAAGAGGGCACCTGGGCTGCCTGGCTGTACGACCTGCTGAAACCTCATGTTACGAAGCTGGTGGTGTGCGATCCTCGGCATAACGCGTTATTGCAGGAGGGCAACCAGAATGATCGCGTGGATGCACGGAAGCTGTCCGATCTTCTGTATATGAACAAGCTCAACGCGGTCTATCACGGGGACCACGGCCTACGGACGTTAAAGGAACTGGGGCGGAGTTATCTGACCATCACCCGCGACCAGAGTCGGGTGATGACCCGGGTCAAGGCCATCTATCGCAGCTGGGCCATTCCCTGCAGCGGCAAGCAGGTTTATGGTTCGCGGTATCGAGCCGAGTGGCTGGCAAAGATCCATGAGCCGGGAGTGCGCCGGCGCGCGGAGTTGTACTACCAGCAACTGGATGCGTTGAGAGCATTGCGCCAAGAAGTGCGAAGAGACCTGCTGGCGGAGAGCAAGAAGCACAAGGTATGGAAACGTTTGTGCGAGATTCCAGCGATCGGTCCGATTCGAGCCGCTGAACTGTTGGGCATTTTGCAGACCCCACATCGGTTTCGTACCAAGCGGCAACTGTGGACCTATTGTGGTCTGGGTGTGGAGACCAGTTCCAGCGCCGATCACGAGTTTGCCAACGGCCAGCTGAGACGAAAGAAGAAGCATGCACAGATTCGCGGGCTGAACGAGAACTGCAATCACGATCTGAAGAACCTGTTCAAGGGGGCGGCGGTGGTGGCTTCGATCAAGCCTGGTCCGCTGGCAGAGTTCTATGCGGCTCTGGTGTCCAAAGGCATGCGGCCAGAGATGGCACGGCTGACCTTGGCGAGAAAAATTGCCACCATTGTTTTGATCGTGTGGAAGAGAGGAGTGTGCTTCGACGCCCAATATCTGAAACCACAAACAGCTTGAGTGTCTCTGAGTGCTTCCGCTCCATCGCGGGGATTTCTCTGGCGGTGGCCGTCAGGTGCTTGAGACACTCTGGTTCGAGAGCGAGTCTCAGCTGGTAAGTTAGGCGCTGCGTGCTTCAGGCACCCAGTCTCACACCCGACCCTAGGCCCTCTCGGATAACCAGAAAAAGCTATGGGCCACGAGTCCCAAATAGAACCATGGTCGCCAAATTTGACCATCATTCTGCTGTGCTGGTTTCGGAACAAACAGGTTTCGTTGCGAACAAGCGATGAAAACCGCTAGTAGAGGAAACCCAAACCGCTGGGCCAAAGTATCCAGCAACCGAGCACATGGCGCGGCCGTTCAGAACAGATCCTGCTCAATCAAGTGGGCTGCGAAGCAAGAAAACGTCCAGCCGTCGCAGACGTGTTTTTTCTTGACTTCTCCTTTTATAGAACTTACCAGGAGTTATCCGGCCCGGCTCTAAATTTAGGGCACCGCTGCGAAGAAGAGAAACACGGCAAATAGAACGAGGTGCACAATCCCTTGGAGCACAGTGGTGCGCCCCGTACCTAGAGTGAGGATACAGACGACAAGGGTGACAGCGAGAAGCAATTGATCTTTGGCATCGAGGCCCAAAGTTAGAGGTCTTCCTAGAAGAATAGAGACGCTGGCAACTGACGGGATTGTCAGACCGATAGTGGCTAATGCCGATCCGAGAGCCAGGTTCATGCTTGTTTGCAGGCGGTTTGCAGTTGCAGCACGATACGCGGCCAATCCCTCGGGGAGAAGCACCAATCCCGCGATTGCAATCCCCACAACAGTTCTCGGCGCACCGGCGATTGCGATGCCGCGTTCCAGTGTTGGCGTGAGTGCCTTCGCCAAAGCCACCACCGCAACTAGCGAGACCAGGAGCAACCCCGCGCTGACAAGCGCGATCCTGTTCGTTGGGGGAAGCGCATGCGTTTCTTCCCCATCCCCCGCAGGAAGAAAATAATCGCGATGTCGAACGGTCTGCACAAACAGGAATGAACCATATAGGACCAGCGAAACAATGGTGGCAAAGACGAGCTGTGAGGAACTGAATGTCGGTCCGGCCACGGTGCTCGTGACATTCGGAAAGATCAGAGTCAGAGTTGTCAGCGCGATTAGTACAGTGAGCGCAGCCTGCGCGCCTTGAAACTGAAAACCCTGTTCGCGATGGCGAACGCCACCGGCGAGAAGGCACAAGCCGATGATCCCATTACAAACGATCATGACTGCGGCAAAAACTGTGTCTCGCGCCAGCCCTGCGGTGTCGGTCCCACCTGTAATCATCATGGAGACGACAAGCGCCACCTCGATAATGGTGACAGCCAGGGCAAGTACGAGCGTCCCGAACGGCTCGCCGACACGATGCGCCACGACTTCGGCATGGTAGACTGCCGCAAAGACGGTGGCGATCAGAGCGAGGGCCTCGGTTGTGGCAAGTGGAACGCTTGGGCCAATTGCTGCGTCAACGCCTAAAATCACTAGCGCCATGGCTGGCCATGTCCAACCCCACCACGGCGTTCGCATTGAGTTTGCAGTCGGCATTTGGAGAGATCCGAACCGGAAGGTCCTAAGTTAACACATCTCCTGAGATCGATTTACGATGCTGAGCCGCGCGAGAGATTTACCGGACAATTGACTATTAGCCTCCACTTGATTGCATAACAATGTCGGCTCCTCGGCCCGAGTAGACTGTGGTTTATCGACGACCGCAGGCTCGGGAGAAAGGAGCCGAACATGATGTTAATAGGCGTAGATTACCACCCGAGCTTTCAGACGATTGCATTTTTTGTGGAAGAGACAGGTGAGTGTGGTGAGCAGGAACTGAACCACAGTGATGGACAAGCGGAGAAATTCTATCGGGACCTGCAGCAGCGAGGAATCTGCGTACGTGTAGGAATGGAGGCTACCGGGTATTCACGCTGGTTCGAGCGACTGCTGGCAGAACTTGGTTTCGAACTTTGGATCGGCGATCCCGCTGGGATCAAGTCCAAGCGAGTCAAGAAGCAGAAGACCGACCGTAAGGATGCGCAACTCCTGCTCCGGTTGATGCGAGAGGATAACTTTCCGCGGATCTGGGTGCCGGGCCCAGAGAACCGGGATCTGCGGCAACTGCTGTGGCATCGGCATCGGCTGGTGCAGATGCGCACGCGGATCATGAACCAACTTCAGGCGTTGGCCATGAACGAGGGCTATCGCTGGAAGAAAAAACTGTTCAGCGAACTGGGGCGCGCGCAGTTAGAAAAACTGTCGCTAGCTCCTTGGGCCAGCCGTCGACGGCAAGAGTTGTTGGAGTTGCTGGACGGGATGAATCCGACCATCGAAGAACTAACGAGAGCTGCCGAGCAGGAAGCCAGGAAACGTCCCGAGGTTTTGCGACTGATGACGCATCCTGGCGTGGGTCCGCTGACGGCACTCGCGTACGTGTTGATCATCGGAACGCCGGCACGGTTTCACTGTGGCAAGCAGATCGGCACGTACGTGGGCATGGTTCCGAGTGAGGACTCCAGTGCCGGCAAGCAACGGCTGGGACACATCAGCAAACAGGGGAATTCGTTGTTGCGATTCCTGCTGGTGGAGGCGGCCCAGGCGGCAGCCCGCAGCAACCCGGAGTGGAGACGCCGCTACATTCACCTGGCGATGCGTCGGCACAGGAGCATTGCCAAGGTAGCGATGGGACGGCGTCTGGCGGTCCGCTTGTACTGGATGTGGCGGAATGGCAGTGTGTATTCGCCGTCGTTGGAGTTCGGTTCGTACGTGGGACAGCCCGGTACCGGACATGGTGTGCAGTAGGGCGCCGTCCACTTGATTGGGCATCCCGCTCCCTGAAGAAGGGAGTCCGAAGAAGTAATCGTGGTCGCAGTATTGATCGAAGAGATGTTTAGGTCGGACCGAAACCGGCCGAGAGATTACGAAACGAGCCGTGGTCGCCGATGCACAGGTCGAAGAAGAACAAGGAAGACCACTCTTCGGAGTGGATGGACCAGTACGCTCAAAAAGGATTTGACAGGGCCGACATTGTTAGAGATGTCCGGTAACGCGACGCAAATCAGGAGTTAGCACGAAGCCGCATGGGTGAGACTGCCCTCGGAGTCTACGTGGAACAAGGCCGCATCGCCGCCGGCCGCGCCTTTAATGTCAATCCTCAAGGCTTGGTCCAGGTTTCCGACACGAGAAACGGCAGATCGTGCACCCAGTCTTCCGATTTTAGTCCCACGGGATAGATCACGTGCGCCAGATTGTCTTTGGTGTAGGCCAGGACAAATGCCGAATGGCCCACTTCGTAGTTGCCATCTGGTCGCGCGGTCCCTTTCTTAGCCGGTGGAAGGTTGGCAGCCACTTGTGCCGCCTCGATGGCTTCTTCGCTTCCCGTGAGGCCAATGAAATGCTTATTAAAGCGATCGAGGTACATGCGCAATACCTGCGGCGTATCGTGTGCAGGATCGGTGGTGACAAAAACCACCTTGAATTGGCCGGCCGTAGCCGGTGGCAATTTCCGCAGCGCATCCGCAATCATATACATCTGCAGCGGACACATGTCCGAGCAATGGGCGTATCCGAAAAACAGAAGCGTCACATATCCCCGGGTTTTGGCGTCAAAATCGAACGCCGTGCCCGAGGTATCCGTGAGCGTGAATTTTGGTTTGGGGAGCGGCGGAGAAACCAACCCCCCGTGATAGTCGGCTTTGCCGGGCGCGGCCCGCGCCGACTCGGGCGCCTTTGAGGGCGCCTGAGCTGAGACGTCGGTGACCGTCGCTGCCCATAGCAGGAGCCCGAACAAGCAGCATTTTGAGAATTGGGCTCTCATGAAATGCCCATTGATCTTGCCAACGTCGTGGGCGCTATTTCACTACCACCTTGCCGTACATCCCGGCGACATCATGCAGCGCACAGTGATAAGGGAAGGTGCCGACGATATTGAATGTTACGCGAAAGCGGGTCGTCCCAGGAGGCGATTGCCCACGTCCGGCCGCGTCTTCCGGCGCCGCTTCCAGAAATCCGGAGTTTACACCGGTGGTCGGGGTGGCATTTCCAAAATTACTGGCTGAGTTTACGGTCGCACCCAGTGCCCCATCCGCTTCCGGACTCGCGTTGACCAACGCCATATTATTAACCAACGTGTCGCTATTTCCTGACGTTACCGTGTGCGGCTCAGTCGGATCCACGTTCGTGAATTCAACTGTGTCTCCCTGGTTGATATAGATCGTTTCCGGGAAAAACCGAACAATGGCCAAGTACTGCCGCCCTCCGCCCGTAGCCACCATTTCACCGGTCATGAGCACTTCATTTTTGGATCGCGGAAAATCCCTTACTTCTTCCTTAGGTTTATCGGTGTCCTTCAGAATATCTTCCGCCTCGTCCCGGGCCTGGCTGTCGTAGTCTGACTGAGTGTACGGCAGAGATGCGGCATAGAACGGTGACGTCGAATCCGTGCTAAGGACGTGTACGGTTCCGTTCATGTCAGTGTGAATCAAACATACCAGCTTGTAATTGCCTGGATTCGGGAAGGTCACCGTAAAGGTTGAGGGAGCCGTGCCGCCATACAATGCAGCGCTGGAAACACACGCACTCTCGTCATAGGTGGCTGTGCCGCCGTTGTGGGGGTTAGGGCTCGGACACTCAGTAAATGGCCCCGGACCTGGATTCCCGAAATAGAAAGGCGGCCCGATCGGCGGCCCGGACGGCGGCCCTATGGGTGGTGGCGGCGTTGGACGTGTCTGTCCGGAGTTCAAGAAAGTAACTGTGTGCGGAAAATTCTTCGGTTGCCACGTCCACTGTATGCTGTCGCCCGCGTAGATCCAAATCTCGTTCGGTAGGAATGCGACGGCCTGATTGGCTTCATCGCGGCTCTCTGCTCCTACCTTCAAATTCCAGGTTTGCGAGGCTTTTGCCGTCTGCGGAACTCCTATCAAGAATGCCAGTAGCAGCGTCGAGCCGAAGATAAGCGGAATGTTAATCGCACTGCAGCGTTCTCCGAAAACGCCTCTGTGGGTCTGAGTCATAGGGCTTTCCTTTCTGGTTCTTTTAGTAGCCGAATGCCGCAAGAAACGCGATATTGCCGCGACTCGCAAAGCACTCCGTGAGAAATTACCTGGGATTTCTATTTTGACTGCCCGGATGGCCCCCGAGAGACAGACCATACCGCACCTTGTTCCATGGGAATTGAGACACCCTTAGTCGTCCCACATAGTCATAACGTATAAATGACAGAGAGCGCCCTTACTGTCTGTTCAAAATTGCACACATCCATAAAACGCGGACAAGCGATTGCGGGAACTACGACCCGTCGCCTCACGAGGGTTCCTTCATGAGAACGGTAATCTACCACGACGGGCTGGATTGCGTGCTCAACTCCTGATTAACGCTAGTGCTTTACCGGATGCGCGTTCTCGGTGAGGAGTGAGCGGTGGCGAGGAGTTCTGCGCGCGTCCGGTAAAGCCGTTTGGACGTGGCCGCCCGTGGTTGCGGTGGACGCGGGCCCTATGCAAATTCAATGGTGGGAAGGAGCGGCGTTAAGCCGTGCCGAGACTGTTAACCGGAAAAATGGGTACTGGGACTCTATTGGGTCCGGCAATCGGTTGTAAACTTCAATCCCGCATTCCTCTGCCGCAAACCCTCGCGGAGACCCCCATGACCGAAGAACGTAAGCACGCGGTTCTTTTTGCCGCCACACTCCTGTGCGCGCGGAAGTTGATCGAGACAATTGAGTCTGAGAAGCCAAATTTCGCAAAAGAATATTTAGTCGACAAGGCGATTCGGGAAGTGGAGTTCATTCTGGAGAGGATCGATAAGCGGGCGTAAACACGTACACCGAGCCCTACGCGACGAGTAGGCAGATTACGTGGGAGTCGTTCCTCCGGACGGACGTATGGCGAAGGCGGCGGCGAGCCCGTTGCCGATCCGGCTTTTGCAGTGCCATTCGTAAGCGAGGTGCCCCGTGGTTTTGCGGGTCGTTCATATCACCGACAGTGACGGTGAACGGTGGGCGTTCTTCCACCTCGTCGAACCGGTAGCGGAGGGAGTCGTATTCGAGTACGTCCTTCCGCCCCAAGTTGGGTTTGGTTTTCCTCAGTACCTCTTCGATTTAGATTCGCTATCCGCTCCACCGATTTTCCGATCGCCACGCCGTAGACGCACCTATTTCAGGGGATGGACAAATACACAGTCCCAAGATCCTGGAATTCGATGTTCGTGCCCCGAATTCCTTTCTTCAGGAATTGCCGTTGTTGACTGGCCTTCTCTAACTCGGTTCGTAAATCCAAGTCTATTTCCGGGCCGCGTGGCGCCAGTTGAACGACTTTCAGTTGATTCGAACTGATGGGGGCAACCACCCAAATCTCGAGGAATGGCGAGCGTATTTTTTCTAACGAATCGATGACTTTACCGAGGTCGAGTACTTTTCCGGGATTGCGTGCGTGGACCACGAGAAGATAATGGCTAGGATAGGCGCGCTTACACTTTTTTTCGATTACTTCCATGATGTCAGGGACGTTCTCTTCCCAATCTACTACTTCGATACTTATCATCTGATCGACGTTGTGCCCGGAACTTTGATCTATGTGGTGTAACTTGGTGTCGGGGGTGTTCTCGATAGTTTCGATTTCTACCCACCATTCTTTGTCCTGTAATTTAGAAATGGCCAGTGCGAGCACCGCCGTTGTCCAAGCTTCTCGCTCCTTCTTGAATTGCCCATCCTTTCGCGCCCGTTCGATGCCGTGCTTTTCGCTAATCGACGACATCCGCCTAATCGCGATGTACGGGCTCATCCACAATTGCGAATAGTCGGACGGTGGAATCATCAGTACAAAACAATGGCGGCACCACGGTTTCCGGTCGAGGATAATCTCTTCGTCCCGACCGCATTTGGGACAGCTAAATTTCATTGTCCTTTTACTTTAGCCTCCCTACCGGCACACCGTCTACCGGACCGCCTTAGGACCGAGAAGCCCGCCGCTAGGGGCACTCAGCCGGGGGATCGCCGCGCCGGACGGTATTTCCCCGGTCGGTCGTTGAAACCTGTGGAGCTTGGAAGCCGCGAAACCGGCCCCGAACTGGCAACCCTGAGGTAAAACCGAACGCCATCGATCAATCCGACTTGCCGGAAATCGCGTTTTTATTGGGATTATGGTGCGCCCGGCGTGATTCGAACACGCGACCTCTTGCTTCGGAGGCAAGCGCTCTATCCAGCTGAGCTACGGGCGCACAGGAACGGCGTGCGAGGCAACTTGTTTAGTTTATCGTGTCCTGGAATTCCCCGCTAGCGGTGTCCTTGCGGCGGCCGACGGGCCGGGAAGGCTTCCAGCCCTGGAATTGCTCGGACTCTAAATTGAGATCCTTCGAGGCGCGGAAGGCGCGCCCCTCAAGATGACAACCCGCAGGGAGCGCGGCTCACCCTTGGCGAATGATCAATTGGCACAAGAACTCGCCGTGACAGGAGAATTCGCGACAAAACACTACGGGCTGACTTTTGAAACTGCAGTCTAGCCTTTCGACAGGTTCTTTATATCTCTTGCCAGCTTCTCAATCTCTTCGGCTTTGCGCACCTGATCCAGGCTCAGGACTTTGCTGGAATCCGTCTTCTCCACTTGCGCCTTCAGTTCCGATGCCAGGTCATAGAGCTTCTGCACTTTTTTCTTGATGTCTTTCTGGTTTTCTTCAAGAAGCCGCTTGTCCCTGGGCATTGTCGGCGGAGCTTCCGGGTTGGAATCTCCCGGAGGCCCCTGGTCTTTCGGCAAGCTGGGATTCTGTCCCAAGGAGGGCTGCGCGGCCAGACCGCCGATGGCTACCGCGGTCAGCAAGCAGGTCAAAAACGTCCTTCTGGTTTTCACGGTACGCAACCTCCGGCCGCCACGCTTCAGGGACTCTCGCTCGCAAGGCCAGCAATGTTATACTCGCCCGTCAACCAATCCCATGTCTAGTCTCCTCTTCCATTTGCCGGACTTTACCGCAACAACCCTGCTGCACCTGATCATCATCTTCGGCGTGGCGCTTTTGCTGAACCGACTGCTGCGCACATCCACCAATCTGCTGATTAAACTCGCGGATTCCGAAGCGCGCACCGCCAAAGCCCGCGAACAGCAAACGCGCACGGCGGCCGACGTGCTTTATGGCGCGGGCAGCAAATTGATCTGGGGAGTTGCGCTGCTGACGGCGGCCGCGGAAATCGGCATTAATGTTTTTCCGGTGGTGGTGCTTGCGGGCTTGGTTGCGCTGGCGTTGGGAATTGGGGCGAACAATCTGGTGCGCGACGTCATCAACGGGCTGGCCATCATCCTGGAAGACCAATACGTGGCTGGCGACACCGTCCAGATCGGCGAGACTCTTGGCCGCGTGGAAAACATCACCTTGCGCCGCACCGTGATTCGGGACGCCCGCGGCGCCCTGGTAACACTATCCAACGGCGAGATCCGCACGGTGGCGAACCTCAGTCGCGACTGGTCCCAAACCTTTGTGGACGTGGCATTATCTCCCCAGATTCCTCAGGAGCAAGCATTGCAAGCGCTGGACGCCGCCGCAGCAGAGCTTCGAGGTGATCCCGCTTGGTCGCAGGCGCTGGTGGATGGCCCGCGCATCCTCGGCCTGCAGAGTTTCGATCAAAACTCTTCCACGGTGCGCCTGCAGATTCGTACCGCACCGGCGCGCCAGGACGATGTAGCGCGCGAGCTGCGCCGCCGCATCCAATTAGAGATGCAGCGCCGGGGCATTCCCGTAAGCGGCGTGCAACGAATGGAATTCAAACCGGCTCAAACTGTTCCGGGAGAAGACGTCCCACCTCCCGCGGCATAAAACCCCGCAGAAAGAATTAAAGGAGAGTCACGCATGTCCCAGATCAGTTACGACGAAGTCAATCTCATGCTGCGGCTCTATGATCTGCGCCGGGAGCCGCGGCTCCGCGAAGCGCGCGCCTGGTTTGTGGATCATTTTCACGCCGGCTCGCCCGAAGAAGTGATGCAGAAATATCCGCAGGGCAGCCAGGAAAACACTTACATCCGCATGGTGATCAGCTACTGGGACATGGTGTCCAGCATCGTGAATCGCGGCCTGATCAACGACGAACTTTTCTTTGAGAGCAATGGCGAAATCTGGGTAGTGTGGGATCGCATGCGCTCGATCGTGCCAACCTGGCGCGCGGCTTTCAAGAACCCCACGCTGTTCGCAGGCATTGAAGAAACCTGCAAGCGCCTCGAGTCCTGGCGCGAACGCCGAGCCCCCGGTTCGTCCGTGGCCATGCGCCAGATGATGGAGCTTTCCCGCAGTAAAATGAAATAAGCGATTGAAGAGGCGTTGGTGAAGAGGTTCGACTTACGGGGCCAGCACTGGGGATTCCTTTGGTTGCGCCGCGCCCGGCGGCCTGGCATTTCCCGGCGCCGCCACCCGCACGCAGTTGCGCCCAGCTGCTTTTGCGGCGTAGAGCGCCATATCCGATGAATGCAAAATATCGTCCACGGGACACTCGCCATATTCATTGGATAGCGCCAAGCCAACGCTGATAGTGACTGCTATTTTGTGATTGGCAGTCTGGATCGGGCGGTTGGCGATCACGGCCCGGAGATTTTCCGCGCGCGAAACGGCGCTGCCGGGATCGCAGCGATTCAGCGCCACCAGGAATTCCTATCCGCCGTAGCGTCCCACCATGTCGTAAGAGCGCAGGGAAAGTTGCAGCCGCCGCGCCACTTCGCGGAGAACTTCATCTCCGACGGCGTGGCCATGCTCGTCGTTGATGCGCTTGAAATGGTCAAGATCGCACATCATCACCGCCGTGCAGCTGCCTTCCCGGCGAGAGCGCAGCACCTCGCGCGTCACCAACTCCATAATCACGCCGCGGTTCCAGAGTGAGGTCAGCAGGTCGTGCGTGGCCTGGAAGCGCATGGCTTTCGCGTGCTTCCACCAGCCGGTCTTCGAGCTCCAGAATACGTTCACCCGTGCGCAGCCGGGCTTTTAGTTCGTTCAGGTCGAAGGGCTTGGTGAGATAGTCGTCGGCTCCAGCCTCCAGGCCCGCCACAATGTCCTGCTTGGATTCGCGCGAAGAAAGCAGAATCAGGTAGATGTAGGCTTGCTCGGTGCGGTGCCGCACTTCGCGGCAAACCTCCAGGCCATCCTTTTCCGGCATTACCCAATCGAGCAGCGCCAGTCGCGGCGAATCTTGTCGGAGCAGTTCCAGTAGCGCGCTTGCGCCATCGGCCACGGCAGTCACATCGTACCCGGCGCGCTGGAGAGTGCGCTCCAGCAGCGTTCTGGACAAAGCGTCGTCCTCGGCAATCAGGATTCTCATGGCTTCACCTCCGCCAGTTGCGCTTCCACCTCGGGAAGGAGTCCCTCGAGTTCCTGCTGCAATTGCGGAAGCAACAATGCCCAAGCTTCCGGCAGCGCCTTGCGCGCGGCCTCTTCCAGCGCCGCGGCCACGTCCGCGGCGCGCCCCATGGCCTGATTTCTCAGAATTCCCTTTAACGTGTGCGCCGCCCGCGCAAGGGCCTCAAAATCCCCGCGAGAGATTGCATCGCACGACTTCTCCACGTTGCTCCACGCATCCTGCTGGAAGATCACCAGAAGCTCCCGCAGGAATTCCTGATCGCCGTCCAGCCTTAGCATCAATTCCTCAAAATCCCACGCGGCCTCGCGCGAGAATTCGGGAATTGCGGCCGATTCCATGAAATGCTCGGTGCCTTGGTCGGCTGCAACGCTGGAGGTGGCGCTGCACAATAACTGCGTGCCCCCGGGCTTATTTAGATCGCCGTCCATGCCAGCCTCCCCACAACATTCTTTGCCTAGACCTGCTTCCCGAATCGTGCAAATAGACACACGCAGAAGGGCCCGGATGGCATATCTGCACGGCGCACGCCACTTCCGCCGCTGCGTCCAACGGTTAGCCTTGGAAAGTGAAGAACTTGCGAAGTTAAAGTTTTCTACGGTCGAGCGGCAGTTTCACAACGAAACACTTCTGCCACAAAAGATTCAGTTCGGCGCATTGCCGGGCTGCGGAGTCTGAAAGTTTTGCGGTCCGTGGCACCGATTAAATGGCCCGCAATTGCGTTCGTCTTACCGTTGCGCGATAGGGTGCACGAACACGTTCTTGTCGGTACCAAATAACCGCCAAGTTGGTATACAATCCGCGCACACTCCGTTCCGCCCCCGGCGAGGCCGCCCGTCGCCAAACTGGAATTTGCTCGACTATCAGTTGTGCTCCCAGCGCATTGGCATCACCGTCTCAAGAGCATCCCCAGCGAGGCGCCGGCATCTCCCTGCGTTTGGCTTGATGCACCGTACACCTGCCCGTGCAACATGGAACGAATATGATATTTTTCTTCTGGCACTCTCATAACCAAGACTGGAACGTTTAAATGCTGGCATCTTCTATCGGCTGGATTCTCATCGTTTCCGGGGTCATCACGATCGGCGGTGGGGTGGCTGCGCTTTTTTCTCCCGCTCTTTTTCTGCGATTTGGGTTCGGTGTGGAAAATCCCACCGGCCCGGCGCTCTTCTTTGCCCGTCACTGGGGAGTGCTCATCGTTGCCTTTGGCACACTCATCGTTTATGGCGCCAACGCGCCGGCCATTCGCGCCCCAATCCTGATTGCTGCCGCGATCGAGAAGTTTGCGTTGGGAATATTCGTGTTCTTTGGGCCAGTGAAGTGCACCGGCGTAATGACCGCGATAGCAACACTGGACAACATTTTCGCGCTCCTCTACGTTGCCTATCTTGCTGGATTCTGACTGTAAAAAGCCCGATTACCTCGACGGAAATACAGCGAAACCCGAATAGACCGCGCACACGATGTGGTGTAGACGGAGGTCAGGATAGGAATCAAATCTGATTTGGGGACCGAATTCCGCGGGAACCGTGTAAGAAGCCTTTGAAGTCCTCTCAAAGATCCCCAAACATCGTGGTAGGCATTCTCTTCGCGCTCTTCGTCATTTTTCTCTGCTTATACTTCCTCTTGTAAGCGCACATTCACGGCGCCCATTCGTGGGAAGCTGAGGAAATTCAGCAAAATTTGAAGGATTTTGTTGGAGGCGCGGGTGAGAATCGAACTCACGCATAAAGGTTTTGCAGACCTCTCCCTTACCACTTGGGTACCGCGCCTCAACCTTACAATTATAGCGAAAATTGTCGCGGCGTGTCAGTTCAGCCGTGGACCGTTATTCCGCCGCCCGAAACGTCTCCCGCCCGCCCATCACTGTCAGCAGGACCCTGGTCTTTAGAATCTGTTCCGGCGGTGCCGTTAAAATGTCGTCCGAAAGCACCACAAAATCCGCCAGCTTGCCCGGCGCAAGCGTTCCCTTTTCTTTTTCATCAAAGCTGGCATAGGCCGAATCTCTCGTGAAATGGCGCAGAGCCGTTTCCACCGTGATGCGATTCTCTGGATACCACCCGCCAGCAGGCGTTCCCTCCGGAGTCATGCGCGCGACGGCGGAATACATTTCCCGGAGCACCTCCATGGTGAACACAGGATTGTCGCTTCCAAACGCCTGCACAGCTCCCGCGGCGTCATATAGTCGAAACGCGTCCGCGTGGGAAGCGCGCGCGGGCCCCAGCAACACGGCGAAATTGCTCAATGTGGTGGCATCGGGGTTCGCGAACATGGGTTGCGTTGTGGCGATCACGCCAAGCTCCTTGAAACGCGCATAATCCGCGGGCAATGGCACTTCCGCGTGCTCCACGCGATGCCGCCGCCCGCTTGTGCCATTCGTCTTGGCCGCGTTTGCGTAAGCCTCCAGCGCCATGTGAATCGCCTTGTCGCCGATGGCGTGCAGCATCACCTGCAGCCCTTCGCGATCATATAACGCGACCGCGCGATTCAAATCCTCCTGCGTCCAGAACGGGATGCCATTTTTTCCATTGGTGTATGGCTGAAACATCACCGCCGTCGCCGCATCCACCGTGCCGTCCACAAATCCCTTGGCGGCCCCGAATTTCAACAGGGGCCCACGATAGGTCGCCTGCAGGCGCTTGAACTCCGCCATCTCCGCCGCGGTGGCATCATTTTTCAGCGGCACGGAAACATAAAACCGCGCGGTAAGCCGCCCTTCGGCCAGGACACGCTCCATCGCCTCCATCTGGTCAGGCGTAAGCCCCGCTGACATTTCCTGAATGGAAGTGATTCCATACGAAGACGCGCGCCCCAGCAATCCCTTCAAATCCTGGTAGCGCTGTTCCGCGGTTGGCGGCGGAATTTTCCGCTTCAGGAGTTCCATGGCTCCTTCCTTTACTTCTCCCGTGGGTTCCCCATCGGTGCGGTGTTCGATGCGGCCATCGGCTGGATCTTTCGTGTTTCGGGTTAAGCCGGCCAATGTCATGGCCTTGGTATTCGCCAGGACCATGTGGCCGTCGCGCTCCCACAAAACCACAGGGCGATCGGGCACAACCTGATCCAGATATTTGCGGTCGGGAACGCGATTAGGAAAAATGTCGTAGCCCCAACCGTGCCCCAGAATCCAGGGTTCTTCTGGATGCGTTGCCGCAAAATTCGCCAGCCGCTGCTGAAGCTCTTGCAGCGAGGCTGCGGTATCCAGCTCAAGCTCGCGCAACGAAGAGAAATGCCAGTGGGCGTCGTCGAATCCCGGCGTCACCAGATGGCCGTGCAAATCCACTACGGCCGTGGACGCCCCACCCAGCGCGCGCATTTCTTCATTCGTGCCAACGCCGACAATTCGCTCGCCCTGCGTCGCAAACGCCTGCGCCAAAGATTTCGCCTCGTCCGCGGTCCACACTTTGCCGTTCACGTAGATATGATCAGCCAGCGGACGGTTTTGCCCAGAGGCAATCGCCGCCGCTCCCAGCAGACACGCCAGCGCGCTCGCCCTCAGAAGGAGTCTCATAGTCCTCACTCTTCGTTGGATCTTACTTCTTCGCGGGTTCTTCGATCTGCGCCTCGCGCAGGAAACGCGCCGATTCTTCCGGCGGAGTGGGATTGATGTAAAACCCCGTGCCCCACTCAAATCCCGCCACTTTGGTGAGCTTGGGAATGATTTCGATGTGCCAGTGGTAATGATCGTTGATCTCTTCGCCGATGGGCGAGGTGTGAATCATGAAATTAAACGGCGGGCGGTCCAGCACCGCGTCCATGCGCATCAGCGTGTCTTTCAACATGTTCGCCAGCGCGCTGTACATGGTGCTCTGATTATTTTCGTAAGCAGAGCTGTGCACCTTCGGCAGCAACCACATCTCAAATGGGAACCGCGGCGCGTAAGGCGCCAAAGTGATGAAGTGATCGTTTTCGCCGATCACGCGCTCCCCGGTGTCGCGCTCCTGCCGGATGATGTCGCAGAAAATGCAGCGCTCTTTTTCGTCGTAATAGTGCCAGCAGTTGTCCACTTCTTCGCGCACGCGGCGCGGCACAATCGGCAGGGCAATCAACTGAGAGTGCGGGTGCTCCACGGAAGCCCCGGCGGCCTCACCGTGATTCTTGAAAATCAGCACATAGCGGAAGCGCTTGTCATTCTTCAAGTCCAGCATGCGGTCGCGATAGGCCCACAGCACATCTTCAATCGCCTTCTGCGGCAACTGCGCCAGTGTCGTCTGGTGCTGCGACGTTTCGATCACCACTTCATGCGCGCCGATGCCGTTCATTTTGTCGAAAAGGCCTTCGCCCTCGCGATCCAACTCGCCCTCAATGCCCAGCGCTGGAAAGCGGTTCGGCACCACGCGGATGTTCCATCCGGGCGTGTTCGCTCCGGTGCCATTGCGCCCGTAGGTCAGAATTTCCGGCGGGGTCTTCGCTTCATTCCCTGGGCAGAACGGGCAGTTCTGCGGCGGCTTGGGAAACACGCTTTCGCGCAAAAAATCGTTCGGCCGCTTGCCGCGGTCCGTGGAAATGATCACCCAGCGCCCTGTAATTGGATCCTTGCGTAACTCCGGCAACGCTTCCCCTCCCAAGAAATTCCGTGTAGCCCCGCTCGCGCCGGGCCACAAACACGATTCGTATTGTACCGCGAGTTATCAAGGGGAGGCGCGGAAACCGCTGGGATTATGTCCTCGGACTTAACGCATCCTTACGAAGGCGCAACACCGGCGGCTTTCCCGGCACGTTATCAATCGCCACCACATCGAACCGCACCGGGCACTCTTTCACGTGGCGCTCGCGCAGAAAGGCATGGGCCGTGGGCACCAGGACATGGTGTTTTTCCCGGCTAATGCTCAATTCCGGAAGCGCGGGTCGCCCTTTTACCAGTGCTCGTGTGCGAACTTCCACAAAGGCGAGCGTCTCGCCGTCGTATCCAATCAGGTCCAGTTCACCTTTTTCGCGCGCCGGCTCATAGTTCCGCGCAATGAAGATATAGCCCTGCCTGCGCAAATACCAGTACGCGTAAGTTTCGCCGCGCACGCCCACGCGCCGGTCCTCCTGCTTCCGCTCGTCCAGGAAAGCCGCGGCATCGTCGCGCAACCCGCGCCGCGACTTCCACCGCACCCATGCAAATCCAACCCGCACCAGCATTCCCATGCTCAATTACCTTCTGAGTATCGTACCTTAATCATAAACAAAAATCCCGCGGCCAACGCACAGCGCGTCAGCCACGGGATTGGAATCCTTTTTCCTATTTTCTATTTTCTGATTTCCAATTTCTATTTAGCGTTCTTCTCCGCCTCGGCGATCGACTCCTCCAAAATGCGGATCGCGCAATCGGCCTGCTCTTCGTCAATAATCAGCGGAGGCGAAACGCGAATCGAGTTCTCGCCGGAGCCCAGCGTCAGCAATCCACGCTTGAACGCGTTATTCACCACCGCGTCGCGCAAGTCTGCGGCCTTTTCCTTCGTGCGTTGATCGCGCACAATCTCTACGCCGATCATCAATCCGCGCCCGCGCACATCGCCAACGATCTTGAAGCGGCTCGGCCAGTCGCTGATCTTGCTGAAAATGTATTTCCCCACCTTCTCCGCATTGGCCATCAATCCGCCCTGGATCAAATCGAATGTTGCGGATGCGGCCGCCAGGCACACGGGATTCCCGCCATACGTCGTCCCATGAGACCCGACCTTCCAATCCATCACCGTATCTTTCGCGATGAACGCCGCCACCGGCATGCCGCTGGCGATGCCCTTCGCAGTCAGCACAATGTCCGGCGTAATTCCCGCGTGGTCGTACGCCCACCACTTCCCTGTTCGGCCCATGCCGGCCTGCACTTCATCGAGAATCAACATGATCCCGTGCTTGTTGCAAATCCGCTGTAGTTCCTGCAGGAAAGAGAGCGGCGCCGGGATAAATCCCCCTTCGCCCTGCACCGGCTCCACAATAATCGCCGCGACCTCTTCCGGCGCAAAGAGCCGCTTGAAGATCTGCTGCTCCAGCAATTCGATCACTTCCGATCCGCAGGTCTCCTGCGTATGTCCCAGCGCACAGCGATACGCGTAGGGATACGGAATGTGTTCCACGCCGCCCAGCAGCGTGCCGAAATATTTCCGCTGCGTACTCTTCGACGCCGTCAGCGACAATGAACCCAGTGTGCGCCCGTGGAAGCATCCGTAAAACGCAATCAACTTGTCGCGCTTGGTGTGATAACGCGCAAGCTTGATCGCGCCCTCCACCGCCTCTGTTCCCGAATTGCCAAAGAACACCTTCCAGGTGTGGCCTTTCGGCATTGTGGAAACAAGTTTTTCCGCGAACTCCGGCATGTGCCGGTGATAAAAATCTGTTCCCGCGATGTGGATCATTTCCGCGGCTTGCTTCTGAATCGCCGCCACCACCTGCGGGTGGCAATGCCCTGTTGAGCAGACCGCAATGCCCGCGGCGAAATCCAGGAACGTATTTCCGTCTGGATCTTCCACGATTGCGCCATAGGCGCGCTCCGCCACCAGCGGATAATCGCGAGTCAGGGACGGCGACATGTACTTCGCGTCGTACGCAATCACTTCCTTGCCCTTCGGTCCGGGCAAAGCGGTATGAATCTTTGGCAATTTCGATAGTTTCGTTTCCGTGGCAGTCGTCATGTTCTCTCCAGATATGCGTTTCGCGGACGATTCGCAGGTTAAGGGTGATGCGAAAGGGTGAGAGACCTCAGGCTTGTGGACCGGCAATCATTCGCCGGAGCCTGCGGCAATGCTACTTAATCAACGCTATAAAGGCCCGGGCGCAGATTCGCGGGACGAAACTTGCGCGGCACACGAGGACCCACGGCAACTCGGTCATGTTTGAGGAAGTGGAAGTACTTCATTTGCGTTTCCAGCGGACCTTTCCGTCCTTCGTGTCTTCCAGAATTATACCACGGTCAGAGAGCTCATTTCGGATGCGATCGGAAGCCGCAAAGTCGCGCCGCGCGCGCGCCGCCTGGCGTTCCTGCACCAGGTTTTCGATCTCCGCGTCGCTCACTCCTGCATCATCGCCGCCCATTCCCAGCGCCTTCAGCTTTTCGGCGTCATTATCTTCCAGCACGGCAAATACTTGATCGAAGCCGGCCAGGAACGTTTCCGCCGCGGCCACATCGCCCTGGCGGAATTCGCCTTTATCCATCGCGATGTTGGCTTCGCGCACAAAATCGAAAACCGCCGCCAGCGCCTGCGCCGTGTTCAGATCGTCGGAGAGCCCGCCGTCGAAATCGTCAGCGGCCTTCGCGATGCGCTCCGCCATACCGGGCTGATTGCCGGCGGGAAACTTTTCGCTCCGCAGCCGCCCTGCAAAATTCCGCAGCCGCTCTACTGAACTCGTCGCCTGCTGCAAGCCGTCGAACGTGAAATTCAGCTGCCGCCGATAGGGCACACTGGCCAGCGCAAATCGCAGCGCCGAGGGCTTATAACCTTTTGCGAAAAGATCGCGCAGGGTGAAACAGTTCCCCAGCGATTTGGACATCTTCTCGCCTTCCACCAGCAAATGCTCCGCATGCAGCCAGTAGCGGACAAACTGCTTCCCGGTCGCCGCCTCGCTCTGCGCAATTTCGTTTTCGTGGTGCGGAAACGCCAGGTCAATGCCGCCGGTGTGAATGTCCAGCGTTTCTCCCAGATATTTCATGGCCATCGCCGAGCATTCGATGTGCCAGCCCGGCCGTCCCGCGCCGATCGGCGTCTCCCAGAAATGTTCGCCCGGCTTTGGCGCCTTCCACAGCGCGAAGTCCCGCGCACTCTCTTTTTCGTAGCGGTCGTTGTCCACGCGTGCGCCGGCCAGGATGCCGGAGAGGTCCACCTTGGAAAGTTTTCCGTAGTCCTTGAATTTTGTGATGCGGTAATAAATCGAGCCTTCGCTCGGGTAGGTGTACGTATTTCCCTGCAGCTTCTGGATCAGCGCCACCATGTCGTCGATATGGTCCGTGGCGCGAATCCAGTGCTCCGGCGATTCGATGCTCAGCGTCTTGCAATCCTGGAAAAACGCCTGCACAAATTTCTCGGTGTACTCGCGGATGCCCAACCCGGCGGCCGCCGCGTTGGCGATGATGCGGTCGTCCACGTCGGTCAGGTTCATCACGTGGTTCAGCTGGAAGCCGCGCCACTTCAGGAACCGCCGCAGAATGTCCTGGAAAACAAAGGTTCGGTAATTGCCGATGTGCGCGTAGTCGTAAACCGTTGGCCCGCAGGTGTACATGCCCACGCGCCCGGGCTGCAGCGGCACAAACGATTCGACTTTTCCAGACAGGGTGTTGTGCAGCTGAATTTCGTGCATCGCGTCTCGGCTAGCCCTTTCGGTGGTCAAGCAAATAAGCGATTGTAGCCGAGCCTCCGCCATCGCCGCAACGCGTCCCAAAATGTAGTGGCCGGTCTTTAGACCGGCAAAAAGTAGCACAGGCTTCAGCCTATGCAGAATACCCGCCAAACTACGTCAGCGCCGTCTTCAATCTCTTCGCAGTCTTCTCCAACTGCTTCTTCAGCGCCTCTACCTGCTTCGAAATATCGTGCAACTCTTCCTTCGCCATCTTGCTCGCCGCGGACACCTTCTTTGCCCTGCGGTGCGCCTCTTTATTCGCCTTGCCGAGCGCCGCTCCCACTTTTTCGCTGACTTCAGTGAACTTGTCTTTCTTTGCCATGAGCTTCCTCCTGTGGAGAATTCATCGTATACCGGTTTCCCGCACAATTGCTCACAAATCCTTGACCGCCGCCTCGTGCAACCCGCCAACTGCCAGCGATTGACAGCACTGCGCGGCGGCGCATACAGTCCAAAGGGTTCGTCGCCAATCGTTTCTTCGGGAGAAACTCGGATGCACACGTATGTAGCAGCATCGCTGATGATAAGCGCGTTCGCGTTCGGCGCGGCCTCGGCGCAAGATAAGCCCACACAGTCATCGACGACTCCCACCGCGGAGCAGAAGAAAACTCTCAACCCCGAAGCGTTTCTCGCGTTGCGCAACTTTCGCGACCCGCAATTTTCTCCCGACGGCTCCCGCTTGGCGTTCGTGGTCACAGACCCGCTCACCGGTGAAAAGCGCACGCAGCACATCTGGCTCTACGACAAAGCCAGCGGC
>CAVTII010000012.1:0-73634 GCA_963734705.1 uncultured Acidobacteriota bacterium
TGGGCCTGGACATTGGGCCGAAAACGATTGCTGCCGATTCCGCTGAAATCGCGAAGGCCAAACAATCGTCGGAACGGCCCCATGGGCTTTTGATGCGGCCTTTGGCGAAAGGCACGCTCGCGATTGCACAAGCGGTCGCGACTGCCACCACCTCCGGTGCGATTTCCATCGTTGGCGGAGGAGATTCGGTCGCCGCGGTGCATCAATCCGGCCTGGCCGCCAAGATTTCGCACATCTCAACGGGTGGGCGCGCTCTGCTGGAATTTCTCGGCGGCCGTAAACTTCCGGGCGTGGAGGCCGACCAACAAATGAGCAATCCGAAGCGTCGCCGCGTCATGGCCGGCAATTGGGAAGATGTAGCAGAAAATCAAGCGGACACCCGCGCGTTTTTCTCGGCGTTCAATCCGCTGGTCGCCGGCGTCACGCATTGCGACATCGTCGTCGCGCCGCCGTTCACGGGTATTCCGGCCTCGGTCGAAGCGGTGAGCGGCACGAATATCGCCGTTTCGGCTCAGGACGTGTACTGGGAGAAAGAAGGCGCTTTCACCGGGGAGTATCTCCACGGGCATGTTGGTGGAGGCGGGTTGCCGCGGGTACACGATCATTGCCCACTCTGAATGACGTCACATTTTCGGCGAGACCAAGGTGACGCAACCACAAAGATGAAAGCCGCGCTGGCAGCCGGACTCATGCCGATTGTCTGTATTGGTGAAACGTTGGCCGACCGCGAAGCCGGCCGCACCGAGGGTATCTGGCAGGCAGTTCCACGAATCGTCGGCGCGTTGACCGCGGAGTTCTGCGTATTCTGATAGCTTACGAGCCTGGTGTGGGCAATCGGCACGGGCCGCACGGCGACCCCGGAAATTGCGGCCGACGCGCACCGGTTTGTGCGGGATGTGCGGCGGAGATGTTGAACGAGCGGCCAGCGGCAGCCTTGCGGATTCTCTACGGCGGCAGCGTCAAACCCGACAACGTGAAGGGGTTGATGGCGCAGGCGAGATTGACGGGGCCCTGGTGGCGGTGCGAGTCTGGATGCAAAGCAGTTCGCGTGCTATCGTGAATATTGGCCTACGCTGATGGTGGTTCGTGAGTTTCGAGCGCGAATTCTAGCGAGAATCGTAAGAGATTTGGAGCAGAAATGCCTCGCGAAGTAAAATGGACCGATCTCGTTTCTGATCGGCGTTGCGCTGATTATTTATCGGCTGGAAGTTTTACGTGTCCTGGGGCGTACTCTGCACGTTTGTCGATGCCTGGTGCTGATCATCGTGATTCTGCTGCAGAGCGGCGAAGCGGCTGATTTGGCCGGCGCGTTCGGCGGATCGGGCAGCCAGACGGCGTTCGGACCGCGCGGCGCCGCGACGTTTCTTTCGCAGGCCACCACGTGGTGCGCGGTGATGTTCATGTTCACCTCGATGGTGCTGGCCGTGCACGTGCGACGACCACGAGGATCGGGCGCGCGGCCACTCGGTGCTGGAACAGTTCTCGAAGCCGCGCCGAGCAACTCCGGCGCCGGCGCCAGCGACTCCGGCGCCGGCCGTGCCGCAGCCGACTGCCCGCTGCGCCACCGGCGCCTGGCGCTCCCGCCGAAGCTGTAGCCGGCGATTTAGGCTGGCCTTCGCAAGCGGGCTGCTCTCAATGCATCATTTCGGCGCGCTTGTCGACTTTCCTCGGCGCAGCTTGACAGATGTTTCTCACTCCTCTGTGCGGTCGTGGCGGAACTGGCAGACGCACCAGCTTGAGGGGCTGGCGGTAGCAATACCGTGGTGGTTCGAATCCACTCGACCGCACGTCTCTTTTTTCAGAAGTACAGCAATACTGCATAAATTGAGGGTTTCCCAATAAAATAGTATTTTCCGAGGAAATGGCTGGGAGTCTCTGGGAGCGGCTGGGAGTCTAAAGTCGCCCTCATTGGCAACACACTGGCAACACAGATTTAGGTCACTTATTCCTTCCCGATTCACGCGCGCTTTAGTCACGGTTCTTCCAATCAGCATTTGCTTGGTTTTCTGCGCTCGATACTGCATATGCCTGTAATCGCGAGGTCCCGAGTTCGACCCTCGGAGTCGGCTCCACTTATTTCATCGTGTTTTCTGTCAGGTATAGAGTATATTTCCCCGAAGTGCGGGCCTGAGATGACGTGAAAAATAACCTCCAAGAACAGGTAGACAGAATCCGTGAACGTCTGCATGAAGTCGGCGGACGCCTTTCCGGAGTTGAGAGCGCCCTCCAAGAGTTGAAGGCGAATCCAACAAAACTTGCTCGTGCTTGGTCCCATATCTGGCGGTGGGTAACTACCAATAAGACTGTCTCCGGCCTAGGTGGCTTGGTGTTATTGGTCGCGGGATGGTTTGTCACTGGATACTATCAACATTGGCTAGACCACAAACACGATGCGTTTAATTTGGCAGTAGATGAGAGGGTCAAGGCCTCAACAACTGTCACTGAAATGCAAAAGACTCTCGCAGAAATTCAAAAGACATCCAGTGAAACCAATACGGTCTTAACGACTCTACAGCCTTATATCCACGACATGGTCATTCATCAGTTTGAAAACATCTCAAAATTACCAGCACGGTCCCTGATACAACGCGCTCCCGCCTTAAAAGATTTGCTCGCGGTAGCCAAGAATCAGCGCGTCTCAATTGACCCTAAAGTTATCGAGCAGGTAGGTGTGAAACTTGCTCATGCCTCTGCCTCAGCCCATCCAGCGACATGGGATGCCGCACTTGAGTTCATAAACTACAAGTCATTCAACAACAATTACTCTCCTTTTCTACCCGACACGACAAACGAAAAGGACTTCAGGGACAAGTATGTGATTTACATTCCGACTGGGGGCGTTGCGCCAGTTTCTACTTTGAGAGGCTTGGCCCCGGCTGATAGTGCCGCCCAAACTGGATACATAGGCGAAGACCGTAATAAGGGGATGGCCTCAGGACTTGCATGGATAATTCTTGAAGGCGGTTAAGCGGGTCTGGATGGCATTCAATTGCGGAATGTAATCTTCCACCACGTCCGAGTGTCTTATCACGGCGGCCCCGTGATAATGGATAACGTCTACTTCGTAGACTGCACATTTGATATGAATTTCGCACCGCCAACTCTAAATCTGGTGTTAACTTTATTGGCTCCGTCACCTGCTACGTCGTTCGAGTACCGCCCGCACAAAAGTTGAATCGTTCCTCAAAGCTCGATAGCGTCTGGGTCGGTCACCCCTGAACTCGACATATCACGTTTGACCCTGCCGTTGCAGCGAGGTATGCTGCCTTCCCCTTCTTCTGCACTTCACGCACCGAGACCTCCATGACCGAAGAACGTAAGCACGCCATCCTGTTCGCTGCCACACTGCTATGCGCCCGCAAAATGATTGAGACGATGGAGTCGGACAAGCCGAACTACGCGGAGCAATACTGGGTGGACAAGGCGGTGGAGAAGGCGGCATTTATTTTGGAGAGAATCGATAAGAAATGGCCGCAGTCCTGAGATACCAAAGTCGACGTACCCGCAGACCCGAGAATTGGAATTGGCTACAAGCGGTAGATGTCCGCGTTAGCAATTTCTTCGCCTAAGAGCTTGAGGAGTAGCAACCCGCGAATGGAAGGACGAAAACAGTAGTCTCCGACAGGCACTTGGCGGTGAGCCACCTCAATTTCGTGAGCCAGTCCGAATCCTTGCAAACGATTGCATGCGTCATAGCCTTGTTCGCGACTGAATGATTGGCCTTGGTAGTCACCACCGAGGACTTTAGCAATTTCCACGACCAACTCCTGCTTCCGGTTGATGAAATCGTTGGGATGGAAATCTCTCAATCGTCAATGTTGAACCGTGCCAAACGCTGATGGCAGTTCCGACAGTTAAGAAGCCAAGCAGCCACGATGTCACCTCACTACACCTACAATGGGAACTTTCGGAAGGGAAAGATGTACTCAAATCCCTGTATTTTTAGTGTTAAAAGTCTCGTCAGTGCTTTGCAGGAAGGCTGCTGCCTCGGTCGTCGGAAAATTGCACGGTCAAACCCCGCCGTGCTCGTCCTGCGCCGATCCGCCAGTAACCCTCTATGTCACTTTTACCAATAGCCGCTCGTTCCAAACAATGAGACAAGTAAGTCAGGTCCACGAAGTCGGGGCGGACTCGGGCGGGTACGCCTCGGCTTCATTTTGTTCCGAACATTCAACCTCAAGTCCCCTGTCACTTCTAACAGTAGATTCTCGCACCAGACAATGGGATAACAAGCTCGCTACATCGAAGCTGGGGTGGACTCTTGGCGGACACCCGCCTCGGCTTCATTTTGCCCCGCTTTCTCTTTTTCCCGAAATTTGTTGCCAACGTCTCGACATGGCTTCCTTTGGTGCCGTGATTCCCGAACCTAGTTGGTATAACTTCCTGCAATTGAATTCTCACCCCGGAGAACTGATGAAATTACTGCTTGTCTTCCTCGCAGCTTTAGCATTCTCATCGGGCGCTTCAGCGCAAATCCCGCATAACGTGCCGGGAGATACCACAGACCATATCTCCATCAAAACTGGTAATGACCTGTTGCGGACGTGCGAAGACCAAGAAACGTCGGCTTTGGGGAATTGTCTCGGATACGTGACAGGGGTCGTGGATACAATAGGTATGCTGGAAGCATCCGTAGATTTTCAAGGAAAAGGTTACTGGAGAGACACCAGCGTCTGCTTTCCGAAGCACATAGTTGCCACGCATGCTAGGTATGTCGTCATAAAATATCTGAAAGCGAATCCCAACGAGCGGGTTAAATCTGCGGCACAATTAATTATCACGGCGCTTATTGAAGCGTGGGGCTGCCCTGATAAATAGCGAGGCGGACCGAACCGAAGGTGGAGAAGACTCAGGCCGAGGTTTTTCTTTTTGCAGATATCTGTTGCCAACGTCCCGGGTTGATGCAACTATGTCGCTACTCGGCAGCGTGTCAAGGCCCCAATCTCTGACGTGCTGTTGAGACCACACAACCCCGACAACCCGGGTCCAACCGCCCCCGGGTCCTCTCTGCGCCAAACGACTGATTGCCGCCTCCGCCCGACCTCGTGATGCCAGTTGCGGGGACGGCTTGCACCCCGTGTTATAATGTTCACATCATCAAGAGCGTCCCGGACGCGCCAACCGTAGCCGAATCCCTTCGGAAAACGGTGGTAAAACGATGAGCCGAAAGGAAACCCATGACGGACCTATTCCAAACATCCGGCACTTCACCCACGGCTGCACGCGACTTTACCTGCTCGAACCACACCTCCGTATTCCTCCTCCGCCCCCTCTCACCCGCCGCGTTCTCTTGGATTGAACAGCACCTGCCCCCAGACCGTTTTACCTTCGGAAATGCCGTCGTGATAGACCATCGCTGCATCTGGTCCATCCTCCTCGGGTTGCAGGATGACGGACTGGTCGTGTCCCGTGAATAGGCCGACGCGAGCGGAGGAAGCGAAGATGTTGGCGGAAATCGCTCGGCTGCAAGCGTCGGGAAAGATGCCGACGATGGACGAATTGTGCGCTGCGGTGTTGGAAGCACGACGGAAGTACGCGAACCAGATTCGACGCGCCAGACGGGAGGGACGAAATGAAGCCAAAGACAGGATTTGAAAGTGGAACCAGTCCTACATTTTCGCCGAGTGGTGCCCCTCTTCAAACGGGGCGAGGGTTGGAAGCGACCAAGCAGCGCATCAAGGAAGCGTTCGAGCGGGTTCGCCAGCAGCCACCTGACCAGCCAGTTCCCGGCCGGTCGACATCATCGCAACAGCCACTACCACCGCCACCGCGAGTCTACACGGAGAAGTGCGCAACACAATTTCAGGAGCGCGCGGAGCGACTCACGAAGACCGCGCTCACCTCCGCCTACATCTTCAAAACCTCGCGCACTAACATTCACGAGATTGCGGTTCCCACGGAAAATGCGGACGAACTCATCCGGCAGGCGACGAGGAGACGTGATGAAGAGTGAAGAGAAATTGGTGACGCTGGACGAGTGCATCCAGCGACTGGTGGAGGCGGGCAAGACATTGAGGCCGGACCAGCGGTTGGCATTCGAGGAGGTCATGCGGATTGTGCGGAAACCAGTCGGCAGATTGGGGAAGAAATGAAGCGTCGACAATTTTTCAAGCTGGTCGGTGGTGTCGCAGCGGTCGGCGTAGCTGGCGCGCTGGTACACGACCCGACCGACGTGTACACCGACCCGTATGACGCGTTCCTAGCACGCGTTCGCACCCAGCTTATCTCTCTGACGCGGGAGCACGGACGAGAGGTCCACTTGATGCGTATCGACCCGCCCCAACTGCGGAAAGATGGGCGGTACACACGCACCGTCCGCGTTCATCTTGTTGCAGGCGGCAGCCTGCTTGACCGTGTTTCCTTCCAATGGGACGAGATTTCTGAATCGGGGAGAGATTGATGGATACGAAAATTGCAGCGGAGAAAATACGCGCACGGCTGGAGAAGAGGCTCGCGAAGTTCCTGTGCTGCCAGCCGGAAGAGCTACCCCCCTCCGGTTGGGGGAACTGGTCAACCCGTGCTTCCTGTTTTGGGGCGACTCGGAGGAGTTGGGCGGATTCAACGCGACCATGCAATCGCTCTCCCGGATTCTCACGCGAGATGTGTTGTGGGAATTGCCGAAGCCGAAAGAGACAGAGGTGGAACCGGGGACGCAGGTAGAGGTGCCGAAGGTGGTCGTGAACTAAGATTGGGGCGGTGAGGTGATGCGAGGAAGCTGCATGAACTGATTGACATCGGGAAAACGCTGTTTAACGCCCTGAGTAATGGTAGTGTCATTAGATTGCAGCGAAGTCCATGAAGAGATTCAATATCTCCATCACAGGAGACTCGTCATGCCTAAAAGACCTTTCAACGCTTCGACGAACGTAGCACTGTTTCTCATCCTTCTTGCGTTCGTAATCTCTTTGAGAGCAGCTGACCGACACACACTCATCATCAATGGGGAATCCACAGAAGTGCCCGTCATTTTCGTAGGTGGCCATCCTTATGTTGGGCTACAAGCTCTCGCAAATGCCCTCCATGGTTCGGTCAGTTCTTCCGGTGCCATATTTGCCCTCAGTCTTCCCACGAGTTCCGCTAATCGCGCTCCAACTCCAACAACGGCGTCAGCGGCTCCGGTACCACCCGCTCCAACCGAACCTGCTCCCTCCAATCCGGGATTTTCGCGGGAATTTTTGAACGCCGGGATTGAACAGATGTCCACTCTTCGCGAATGGCACACCGCGCTGCAGACCGCGATTCAAAGTAATATTCCGCTTTCTGCAGGTCTGCTTCAGCCCTATCAAGCGCAAGCCACCACGAATCTACACTTAGCTTCCGTCGCTGCAACTACGACAGCCGACCGCAATGCCTACCAGCTGCTGAACAACTTGTATCTGAACATGGCTAAACTCAGTGATAAATACGTGAAAATGCGAGCCGACCTAACCTATATCGCCCCAGATGCGCTTGAGAATGACCAGCTAAACCAGCACATCATTGCCTGCGGACGTTTCCTCGGAGCTATGGCAGCAAGTGGACAATTCAGCGACGATGCGTCGTGTCACTGAGGATTGGATTGGCAAGTGTGGAGTACTGGGACCTACGCATTATAAGAGGGGTAAGCGTTCGGTCAGCACACCTAGACGAAGTGTGGGTTGGTGCGGAAGATGACCCGATGTGGACACTTACGAGAGTGTCCACTTGGGGAATAAATGGACACTTCGGAGCGGGCAGTCGTTAAGAGAGAGTCGCAGAGGCGACGTTGGCCAGTGGAAGAGAAGTGCCGAATCGTCGAACAGACTTTGAAGCCGGGCGCATCGGTGGCACGCGTGGCGCTGGCGCACGGAGTAAACGCCAACCAGGTATTTAGCTGGCGCCGGCAGTATCGCCAAGGTCTGCTGGGTAAGAGGAATGCTGGGCCGGTGAACTTGCTGCCGGTGCATGTGAGTGAGGCGCAGGGCGGCAAAGCGTATCGATCGGGAAGCCCACCAATGACCGCGGCGGTAGCAGGCACGATCCAGGTGGAATTTCCCCAGGGACATGTTTGCGTCACAGGCAGTGTCGATGGAGAAGCACTGCGCATTGTGCTGGAGCATTTGCTCCGATGATCGGGCTGGCGGCGGGGACGCGGATTTGGATCGTCGCGGGAGTGACGGACATGCGGCGAGGATTTACGGGGTTGAGCGGGATGGTGCAGACGGCACTTCAGGAGAGTCCATTCTCGGGACAAGTGTATATCTTTCGCGGGAGACGCGGTGATTTGATCAAAGTGTTGTGGTTCGATGGCGATGGGCTGTGTCTTTTTTCGAAAAGACTCGAGCGAGGAAGATTTATCTGGCCGCAAGCGACGAGCGGGACGGTGTCCTTAACGCCCGCACAACTGTCGATGTTACTCGAAGGGATCGACTGGCGCCGGCCGGTGCGCACGCAGACTCCGCAGCTGGCCGTGTAAATCGTGACTGTTTCACCTTGCGCAATTTTCTTTACTGATTTTTTGTTTTGATGCACTTTTTTCTTGCACAGGAAAAAGTTTCTGGCATACTGCGCGCACGATGACACATCGCGCGACCCTTCCTGATCTCGATACGCTAAACCCCGAAGCTTTGAAAGCGTTGATCGTCGCGCAGCACGAACAACTTGTTTCCAAAGAAGAGCAACTGGCCTCGCGAGACGAAGAGATCGACCGACTGAAACTGCTGATCGCCAAGCTGCGGCGCATGAAGTTCGGGCGCAAGTCGGAGAAGTTGGACCGGCAGATCGAGCAGTTGGAGTTGCGGTTGGATGAACTGGAGACCAGCCGCGCGCAGCAGTTGGCTGCTTCCCCAACCCCGCCGGCCGCGTCGGACGTGAATCGATCTGCAAAACATGCGCGGAAGCCGCTGCCGGCGCATCTGCCACGGGAGACGCACAAGGTTTTGCCGAAACAGGAAGCTTGTCCCGACTGCGGCGGTAAACTGAAGCCCTTTGGTGAAGATGTTTCCGAGATGCTGGAATGGGTTCCGGAACATTTCAAAGTGATCCGGCAGGTTCGGCCGAAGCTGAGTTGTGCGGGTTGCGACAAGATCGTACAAGCGGAAGCAGCGAGCCGTCCGATCGCGCGCGGGATGGCGGGCCCGGGACTTCTCGCCCATGTGTTGATTTCGAAATACGCTGACCATTTACCTTTGTACCGGCAGTCGGAGATCTACGCGCGGGACGGAGTGGAGCTGGATCGTTCGACCATGGCGGAATGGGTCGGGGGATGCAGCCGGTTGCTGGAACCCTTGGTGGAAGCGTTGCGACGCCACGTGATGAGCGCCGAGAAGTTGCACGCCGACGACACTCCGGTGCCGGTGCTGGCACCAGGCAAGGGCAAAACCAAAACGGGGCGACTGTGGACCTACGTGCGGGATGACCGGCCTTGGGGAGATCAGAGCCCGCCAGCGGTGTGGTTCGCCTACACGCCGGATCGCAAAGGCGAACATGTGATAGCTCACTTGCGCGAGTTCACGGGCAAGCTGCAGGCGGATGGTTACGCGGGGTACGATGCGGTTTATGAAGATGGACGAGTGAAAGAAGTCGCATGCATGGCGCATGTTCGTAGGCCGTTCTACGATCTGTACGAGGCTCACAAGTCTGCGGTGGCGAAAGAAGCGCTTGAGCGGATCGCGGCCCTGTATGTCATCGAGGAAGAGATCCGGGGCCGTTCCGCCGAGGAACGGCGCGAGATCCGGAACGCGCGCAGCCGGCCGTTGCTGGAATCGCTGAAGCAGTGGTTCGAAGAGACCTTGGGCAAGCTATCGACAAAATCCGATACCACGAAGGCCATTCGCTACGCGCTGGGGCGGTGGGAGGCGTTGATGCGCTTCTGCGACGATGGCCATCTGGAAATCGACAATAATGCGGCGGAACGCTCGTTGCGCGCAGTCGTTTTGGGACGGAAAAATTATTTATTTCGTGGATCGGACGCCGGCGGCGAACGCGCAGCGGCGATCTATGGCCTGATCGGAACAGCAAAACTCAACGGCCTCAACCCTGAAGCGTACTTGCGCGAGGTGCTCTCACGCATCGCCGATCATCCCATCAACCGCATCGAAGAACTCCTGCCTTGGAACATCATCGCAAACATATCCGCCACAGGGAAACCCACAGTATGAAAAAAACAAATAAAGAAAAGAAAACTGGCGCTGTCTTGTCACTGCGTCACATCTCGGAATTGATTGCTTATGGCGAAATCACGGTTGGCGAAAAGTTTCCGATGGGTTGTATCGCCGTTGCTCACGACGGGCACAACTCCTTGGCTATGCTTAGCCGCCGCAAGGGCGAGAGCTTAGTGCAGCTGCTGACTCGCCTCGATCAGGCCATCGCCAAGGCCAACAACGAAGGCGTCTTTACCGATGAAATCAACTCGCCCGTGGATTCAACACGTTGATAGGAGTTCACGACCTGGCATGGGCGATTCTTAAACGACATTGTCGCTGTGGCTGTGGCGGCTATGAAGAAAACATATACTGATAAACAGGGCCAGTACCTGGCTTTCATCCACTACTACAGCAAAATTCACGGATGCTCGCCCTCAGAGGCCGAAATGCAGCACTACTTTCGAGTCTCTCCGCCCGCAGTACATCAGATGGTCTTGACACTCGAAGCGCGTGGGCTCATCGCGCGAACGCCAGGGCAAGCCCGATCAATCCATTTGCTGATCTCGCGGGCCGAGCTACCCGACTTGGCTTAGGTGCAGCAAAAGCTCCAGCAGGGCGGCCACGTTGTCAAGACGGTCTGCGATTGACGCTTACTAAGAGGGCGCCCCTTTGGAGTACGTTTTGAGTGCCTTGCTCAAACTTCTCCAGAAAGGAGCACCCTTTTATGACCAGCACTAAATATATCGGTATGGATGTGCACACAGAAAGTATTTCGATTGCCGTGAGGAACTCGATTGGCAAGATGGTGATGGAGTGTGTCATCGAGACCAAAGCGAGCACGATTCTGCAGTTCATCAACGGGCTGTGTGGGGATTTGCGCGTCACATTTGAGGAAGGGACCTGGGCGACCTGGCTGTATGACTTGCTGAAGCCACACGTCACGGAGGTGCTGGTGTGCAATACACGAAAAAATGCCTCGAGAAACGGCAGTAAGAGTGACCGGATTGATGCCCGCAAGCTGTCCGAACAGTTGTATATGAACAACATCAAGTCGGTCTATCACGGTGAGCACGGCTTGCGAACGTTGAAGGAGCTGGCGCGCAGTTATCTGACGATTACCAAAGATCTCACCCGGGTCATGAATCGGCTGAAGGCCTTGTATCGCAGTTGGGGCATTCCGTGTGCCGGCAAAGAAGTGTATGCGCCACGGCACCGCGCGGAATGGCTCGGCAAGATCAGCGAAGCCGGGGTGCGGCGACGCGCCGAACACTACTACCAGCAACTGGATGTGTTGCGCCTCCTGCGCCAGGAAGTACGCCGGGATTTGTTGGAAGAAGCCAAGAAACACAAGGCCTGGAAATTGCTGCGCTTGATTCCGGGGATTGGTCCGATTCGAGCAGCCCTGGTGATGGCGCTGATGCAGACGCCGCACCGCTTCCGCACCAAGCGAAACCTGTGGACCTACAGCGGCCTGGCATTAGAAACGCATGACAGCGCACAGTACCGCGTTGCCGAAGGACAGCTCGAACGTTCCAAGAAACCCGCGACGGTTCGGGGTCTCAATAAGGACCACAACCACGACCTCAAAGATATTTTCAAGGGTGCGGCGATGAGAGCCAGTAACGCTGCTGGGCCGCTCCACGATTTTTACCAGGCTTTGTTGGCGAAGGGGAGGAAGCCCACAATGGCGCGCCTGACTCTGGCGAGAAAGATTGCCGCGATCACGTTGATCGTCTGGAAGAAGGAGGTTCGTTTCGACGCCAACTATTTGAAACCACAAGCAGCTTGAGCGTCTCTGGCAGAGAGTCCGTTCCACCCCTGGGACCATTCCTGGCGGTGGCCATCGGCTTCTTGAGACGTTCGATTCGGGGGAAGTATCAATCGGAAAAGTCAGGCCCGTGCTAAAACACGCGAGTCTCCGGACCCACCCTATGCCCCCTCGGACAATCGAAGAAAGCCATTAGGCCATGAGTCTCCGATAGGACCATGCATTGCCACTCTTGGAGTGGACAATCGTCAGGCTTGTCGTTTCAGAAAACCATTGGCGCCGTCACAACAGCGAAATGAAACCACAGGAAAGAAGAACCGCGTCTCCGCCTCGCACGCAAAGACAACGGCCTTACGGCCTGAGGAAGACCACTCTTCAAACGGTTGGGCTGAATACCGAGACAAGAATCGGCATTGAGCCGAAGGGGAGCTGTTTTCTCTGGACATTCCCTCTTATAGGACTTTTCCGATTAGCGCGTTTACCAGGCACTGAGCGTCTTTAGCCGCACCCAACGGTGTATTCGTAAAGTAGATAATCGCTATATTTCTTTTCCGGCGTGAAAGTGGCGAGCGTGATCGAACGGCCTTCTAGCGTGCTGGTATCGAGCATAAGCAGGGGGTAAAGGAACTGGGGAGCGGTGAACATATTCACTACGGAATATACGGATGCGATTCCTCCATCGGAAGTGGGGACTGCGCAGCCATCGCACCACCCGTTAATATCGTCAATTTTGGTTGCAATGATATGGCCTTTGCCTTCGAGCAAGAAAATGCCCGTGCGTGAAATTTCGTTCTGAGGGCCGTCGTATAGAGCCACTAACAAATAGGAATACGGCGTTCCATCACGCCGAATTGTAGTGGACGAGCGAGGCTGCTGGGGGGATTTCGGCTGCATCCGAGTCCAGACTTCTTTGGCGATTGAATCTTCGAGTCGTGAACTTGTATAACCGGCCCGCAAACCCGGCGGCTCCTTAGTTGTATAAAGTACTTGGTGATTTTTCTGTCCGGGCTTCCGGACTGAGTCGTAGAGCGTGAGCCTCGGCGGTTTCTCAGAGAGCCGTGTGTTGCAGGCTACATGGTTCTTGGCGGCGAACTGCAGGCTGTCCGTAATCGTTAACGTAGCGCGGCGTCGTGCGTTTTCCAACCTAGAAGACAGTGAATAGATAACGATTTTCGGCGATTGAACGGCTGCAACAACGGTGCCGTCTGGCAAGACCCAAGCAAGTTTGGGCGATTCATGAATCGAGTCTTGGAAACGCTGCGGGATGTATTCGGACTCCAGATTATCCTGTGTCCGTCCGCTACCGAGAAAAACAACCGCCAGGAATGCTGGTGCCACAATTGAGTGACAGTGATACACGTTCATGGAGCCTCAGCCCTACAATATTTCCGCCCATGGTTTTTTGCAATCTCATCACTTAAGGGAGCTGAATTTTGGTCAACTCCTGATATGTCGCCTTACCGGACATCTGGGTACTAAAACCCACTTGTCCGATTTCGGCGTTTATCAGGACCTTCGAGCCTCAGTCGCCGTTTCAGTAAGGTCTTTCTCCCACCCACTGGCCATCCTTGCACTGCGGGTACCCGGGCCCGAAAGCGCTCGGATACTACTCGCTTCTGTGAAATTCTAATTCGACGTGATTAAATTCCACATATGCCACAAACTGCTTTCGGGATTTTGGTAATTCTTGTTCTGCTTTTGTTTGGAGGAATTGGCCTCTCTGTTCTTATGAGGCCATCACAATACATTCGCCGCGTTAGGAACCCGTGGATGGAAGATACGCCTTGGGTCAGACTGCAACTTAGAGCAGTCGGATTGGTCGTGTGCCTTTTCGTGCTCATGGTCTTTTCAGGAGCTTTAGGCGGAAATACAAATCGGGATTGACCGAAGGCTTTCATAAGAATCTGCTGATAGCTCTGTGGTTGGTGTTTATCGCTGTTTGGGTAGCGGGCATAACTTCATTGATTCTTTGGCGAATCATGGCATTCCGCATCTTTCTTCGTACACATTTCGATAGTGAGAAGCTAGAAAGTCCTGCTTGGGAAAAGCAGATGACGATTCTGTTTTGTTCGTTGTTTGTATCAATCGTATTAATCGCTTACGTCCTCGCCGCTTGAGATTTTCAAAGGTAATTCCGGGAAACGGATAGAATCAGGGATTACTCCTAATTAGTTGAGTTACCGGTAATTGGGGTAATAGGACTGACTTTACTGGTAAGCGTTAATTAGGCGGCTGGGATTCTGAGAATCGCGGCGGATTGTGGCGAATTACCCTTAGTTCAGACCGAGCGATTTCTTGCCGACCAGGCGGATGGTGCTTTCAGTCAGACATTCGTTGCGGTCTTCTACGAAGTGCGCTCTCAATGCCAAGTGCGCGTACTCTCTCATCTCCGCTTCCTCGCGCGCCACTTGCAGGTCTTTTAAGTGCTTTTCCACCGCGTCGCATATGAGAACATCAATGCTGGCGTGTTGGAGTTCGGCTTCCGTTTGAATTTTGGCGAGCAACTCTGGCGTGAAGTTCAACAACCTCAGGAATAGCCGGTGGATTTGTTTGTTTACCTTCGCCATGCTAAATGCCTCCCAACGGCCCGATTATAATCCTTTTTGGGGAGATGAAGTCTACGGCGAATCGTACTTCACTGGGGCTAAGTCCCGGGTAACCGGACACGTCGGTCCCAGTACCCACTTGGACGGTAAGCGCGTTAATCAAGACTAAACCCCACAGTTGATGTAGGATCAGCGGACCGCTATTTCATGATTTATCTCAAGAGTATCTGCGTTGGACTGGCGTTCGTTCTTGGAGGATTCTACGTAACTTTCTTTCTCGTAGGCTTCGTGTTGCGAATTGCCACGAGATCACAGAGCCAAAACACGTTGGCTTTCTCCCTTTCACTGCACTCACCGATCTTCTGGGCCTTGTTCCTGATTTTCTTCACCTGTGGTTGCATCTTGGCGTATCGGCGTTTCTCCGTTTAGCGCGTTAGTCAGGACTTGAGGCTCCTATGTGGGGAGAGCAGCTTGCGCCGTAGATGAGCGGAAGTTCAAAATCATCGGGCAGGCCGTCTGGGCTGCCTTTTATTAGTTTGAATCGCCATCGTTTAATCGTCTTCAGGGCAGCTTCATCCAAGCGGGGCGACAACGATTTGATGATGCGAACGTTCTTCACCTTGCCGTCTGGCATGACGGTAACAGAGAGAATCATAGTTCCGACGATGCCAGCTTTGCGGTCCTCATCGAAGTAAGGTGGATGCCGGTTGGCACTGTCGAAGTCCTCGGAAATGACCAAGCCGTTCTTGCTTTTGAGCCAGCCTCCTGAACTCACCCCACCAGCGTCTGAGATGGGGCCAGGACACTCCTTCGGATAATCGATACTGATTTCGACCCTGGTTTCAAAAGGCGGATGGGCGGGCGGTTCAAATTCCCATTGCTTCACGCTCTCGATAGCCACCTGATGTAGGGCCGGAGGCCCGCTCAAAACCTTGGCATCGGTGACTCGCCCTTTACCATCTACAACGACGGACAATTCAACTTTTCCTTCAATCTTTTTCTCCACGGCCTCGTCCACAAAATGACTAATGGGCGCTTTAATAATCTTCGGTTGGCCATGGGAATTGTCAGCAGCGGCTTGCGCTTGCGGCTCGATATTGCTCTGAGCCCACGCTTCGCGCGGATTCCGTGTCAAAGCCAGAGCGACGGCAATGAAGAGAAATATGCGGTAGAGTTTCATCGGAGTTCCTGCATTTCCTGCGATTCTATACCGAAATCCTCGCAAGCGATAAGCGGAGCCGAGTCAACTCCTGGTTTGTCGGGTTATCGGGACCCATTTGTCCGGGAGTCGGGGATCAATCACAGATGGTGTAAAACATAACCCAAGAAATTTATTGGTAGTGACCTGTTTCCCTTGTTTCATAACAGCAACTGTCATCCTCTATGCAGTTCCGAGCCAACAAAAGTACGGTCGTACTATTGGCCGCTTATCCAGAAGCTGAAAATATGGCATGAGGTGAAGACTGAACGCCTTAATTTGGAGGCCACCATGGCCGACGCTGTTAAACAGATGAAGCAGCCCGGATCAAAGGTTGACCCAGATGCCCCTTGCAATTGCGGGATCCCCGGCTGCAAAGGCCATGAGCCCGACGCGGAGGGCAAGGTTCACATCTTCCACCCCAACGGCAAGCACTACGTGCTCGACATGAGCAGGCACACCGCGAACTAAGCTTCCATTAATCCCTCTCAGAGCCACCCGCACGTCTTGAAAACGTAATTTGTTTCAAGACCTATGTGAAGGGATTGAAGAAGGTCTAAGAAAACGGAGTAGACTACCCAATCATGGCGTCAAAGAAATCGATCAAGGGCCCACTCGGGAAAAACGGCCAAGCGTGGTCTGAGCGACAGAAGAAGCTCATCAAGAATATCCCCACATCAAAGAGCCACGCTGAGGCCGCAGTAAAAGCAGGCTATCCCATCAAGAATGCAGCTCAGTCTGCCCACCAGGCACTTCAACGGATGCGCGGAAGAGTGCCAGATCTGATGGATCAGCTCGGAATCTCGGAGCGTGAGTTGATTGATAATCATTTACGCCGTCTGCTCACCGCCCAGCGCACGATCTTCGCGCAGAAAGACGGGAAGTTCCGGGACAAGCGCACGGTAGACGCCTTAGAAACGCAGATCAGGGCGCTCGATATGGCCCTCCTGTTACACGGATCCTATGCGCCGCGTGATCCGAAGGAGGCAGCGCAGTTCGGCGTGAAGGTGATCGTTCAAGACATTCGCGGTGTCCCGCGTCCACCGATTGACATCTGGCCTGGGATGGCAATCCCCGAGCTGCCGACAGATACCACGAACGACGCGAAGCCTACGGTTCGAGAAAACGGTGAACAACCAACGGGTAAGGGGGGACACGATTGAGGTCCGTGGGCTCTCCGCTTGGACCAGGATCGCCACACGGATACCCCAATCCCATGCGAGCAAGGTGGCATTTCGTGGATTGAGTCCCCACAAAAGTCCCCACAGTCGGAGAAATTGGGGAATGTTTGAGAGTGAGCTAAGTCTTTAGAAGAGAATGGTGAACCGGGGAGGACTCGAACCTCCAACCCGTTGATTAAGAGTCAACTGCTCTACCATTGAGCTACCGGTCCACGGGGAAACTCTTATTTTACACATTCCAAAATTTCTTGTCGACCTCGCCAGCCACGCAAGAATACGCTCGAGCTGATCGTTCTACCCTCTCCCAAAGGTTTGCGCATCTTATTTGCTGCGCAAAGTCGACGCCAGCTCCCGCGCCACTTCCTTCGCCTTGGCCAGGTCGTGCGGATCAAAGGAAATCGCAGACACGCGCGGATGCCCGCCCCCGCCATATTTCTCAGCCAATGAAGCCAGGTTTTTGTCCGCCGTCGCCTGATTCCACGGATTAGTCCCCAGCGACACCTTGGCCCGCGTCGCCGACGCGCTCACGCTCACCGAATACACGCTCTCAGGATGCAACAAATACGGTACAAACTTGTTGTAGCCCTCCAGGTCCAGATCGCTCACGTCAAAAAACACCACGCCGTCCTTCGATTCGCTGCGCTCTCGCAAAATCTCGATGGACTTCTGGTGCCGCTCCAGCAGCGGTCCCAGATATTTCACCACCACCGGCAGCTTCACCATCTCCGCCAGCGGACGATACGCCAACTCCGTGATCAATTGCGCCGGCACGCCGTTATCCGGGGCCGCCTCAATCACCAGCGCCAGTTGCGTCGCCGGCTCCTTCAGCTCCGTGGCCGATTCCGCCGTGGCAAACTGTGCGCCGTCAATGATGTCTCCCCAGTGAATCAGGTCCGCCAGCGGCTTGGTATCAAACCCGAATTTTTCCTTGGTCACCGTTGCGATCAATTTCGTGCACGATTTATATTCCGGGTCGTAATACATGTGCTCGCCCGGGAACCGCTTGAAATATTCCGCGTCCGCCGGAGTCAGGAACGCGCTCTGGTGATGGTCGAACCACCACGTCACCTTGGGCGAATTCGAATATTTGAAATCAACGATTACGTTCTCCTCGCCATCAAACAATCCCTCTTCCCAGGGATGTTTGGCGCGGTGCGTCATGCCGGTGAAATTAAAGTCCGCCTTGGCGTTGAAACGTTCCCGGTAAAAGCGGTAAAACACCGCTGCGGAAGCGGTGCCATCAAAACAGCGATCGTGGAAACACAGTCGAACCTTCGTCATGGATTGGAAACTGTCCCGCCTCTATCCGGCCACCACCGCCGAGAGGAACAAAGCTCTAAAAGATGGACGTGTTGTGAAGGAAAGTCAAGCGCAAAGGATGATTCCGAAATTGGAAGAAAGGCGTTGCTCACATACCGACGGCGTACGAGCGTTCTTTGCCGATTCCCGGTCGCAAAGTGTAGCGAATCTGGAAAAAGGGCGCCACGGCCAGCACGCTCTGAAAATCCGCGTCGTCCAGATACCGCCGCTTCGGAACGCGCCGCGCCAGAATTGCGAATTCCAGCGGGTCCCGCCGAAAGGGATAAGGATTCAGTGTAAATTCATGCCCCCCGGCGCCGCGCAACTCCCAATCGACGCTGTTCCCGGAATCATTCATCGGCACGCCTTCAATGGTCGTGTCGTGATCCGCCCCAAGGCAGAAAAAAAGAGACAATCGGTCCAGCGCGTCCATCCGCTCCGCATTGGCCTTGATCAGCTTTTCGTCGGTGAATTCTTTCGTCGCGGGAGCGTTGCGCAAGTCCACTTTCAGCCGCAGTTGCTGCAACCGCAGCCGCTGCACAAAATCGTTCGCGTGATGCTGCTCCTGTGTTCTCACGTATTTCGCGGAGTAGCCCGGCATCGTGGCTTTGGCCCGGTCGTATAACCCCGAACAGTGCATCGCCACCAGCAGCCCCGCATATAAATCCGTCTTCACCACCCGGTCAATCCCCCGCTGGTAGAGCGACACATGCTCTTCCGTCGGCACGCTCATGAACGAATAGGGCGCGAACGACTTCGGGTCCACTCCCGGTGCCAGCTCCCATTCCTGCCAGCCGTTGTCGTGCTCCGCGGCCGCCATGCAGAAGGATGCGAACGGCTCCGGTTTAGAGAACGCTTCGTTCCCCAATTCTCGCGCAAAGAAGCCCGCAAGCACAGCATGATCCGTCTGCCGGATCACCACCATCGGGTCGCTGTTCTGCTGAATAATCATCAGTTTTGCCCATCCCCAGCCATCAGGGGCGAGGGGACATTATCCTCCTCCGGGCAAGCCGATTGCAATTCCGCGTCCTGCCGGTTTGGCTCGATACCCGGCCGCACTCCGCCCCCTGCGCCCTATGGTCAACGGCACGCCATTCCAAGTATCATTTCTATGTCCGATTCGCTCCACGTGCGGGAGTGGCGGAACTGGCAGACGCGCAAGACTTAGGATCTTGTGGGGTTACACCCGTGGAGGTTCAAGTCCTCTCTCCCGCACCATCTTTTTCCCAATAGAATTTTCGCTCAGCCCAACCGAATCCCGCTTCTTTCCTTCTTTCCCCTCCTTGCGCCATTCCCCCATTTGCATAAGAATGTTTCCACATCGCTTCAGAATTTATCCCTGGAGTCTATTCTTATGCCCGAGCGCACCCTCCGTGAAGTCCTCAACCTCTATAATCCCGCCAACCCTCTCGAGAAGGCCTCCACCATCCCCGCACCCTGGTATTTTGACGAGCGTATCGCTCAACTCGAGCGCGACTCCGTCTTCGCCGCCAGTTGGCAGGTCGTCGGCCATCTTGATCAGGTCAAGGAAACCGGCCAGTTCTTCACCATCGATGTCAACAAAGAGCCGCTCGTCGTCGTCCGCAGCGAAGACGGCAAACTCCGCGCCTTCTACAACGTTTGCCGTCACCACGCCGCCGCAGTCGTCCCCGAAGCAGCCGGCTGCGCGAAAAATTTTCGCTGCCCCTATCACGGCTGGACCTACGGCACCGATGGCGCCCTGAAAGGAATGGTCGAATTTGAAGGTGTCTGCAACTTCGATCGCGCCGACAACGGCCTGGTTCCCGTGCGCGTGGACACCTGGGAAAATTTCATCTTCGTCAATATGGACGCGCACGCCACGCCTCTGCGCGACTTTCTCGGCAAGGTTCCGGAACTCGTCGCGCCGCTCCAGATCACCGAAAAGCTGTGCTACTTCGATCGCCGCATCTATACCCTGCAATGCAATTGGAAAGTCTACGTGGACAATTATCTCGACGGCGGCTACCACGTTCCCCATGCGCACAAGGGCCTAAGCAGCGTCGTCGAATACACCAAGTACACCATCGAAAACTTCGAGCGTTCCTGCCTGCAATCCAGCCCCCTCGATTCCTCCTCCGCGTCCGAATCCTCCATCGGCGCCACTCGCCAGGGACACGCCTTCTATCTCTGGATCTACCCGAACTTCATGATCAACGCCTATTCCGGCGTAATGGACACCAACCTGGTTCTTCCCCTAGGCGTCGACAAGTGCGCCGTCATTTTCGACTACTACTTCTCCGATATCAGCCCCGCGGCCGCGAAGCATCACCAGGAAAGCATCGCCGTCAGCGAAAAGGTGCAGGACGAGGACATGGCCATCTGCGATTCCGTGCAGCGCGGCCTCGCTTCGCGTGCCTATGTTGCCGGACGCCTCTCCGTCCGCCGCGAAGCCGGCGAACACCTCTTCCACCGCCTGCTTCACGCAGACATGACCAGGTCCCTGGCGCGTCCTGTGGCCGCAGACTGATTCCACTCGAATTTCCGTGAAGGCCTGGCACAAAAAAATAACCCCGCGCGCGTTTCCGCCCGCGGGGCTGCGTTTCAAGTTCTCTTCTTCCACGCAACCGGGCTCCCACCCGGACACGTCATTGCCGCTTACAGCTTTTCGAAGAAGTGCGCCACTTTCTTTCCGGACTTCTCGGTGTAATACACCGTAACCTTTGCGCCCTTCTCGGTTCCCTTCCCCGCATCCTCAGCCGCTATTTTCGTGTCGTGGCCGGAAACGTCAAAGGTCTGCTCGGTTCCATCCGCCGCCTTCACGGTAATCGTCTTGCCATCTTTCCCCACCTTGGTCACCGTTCCGTCCACTGCCTTCATGCCATCTTTACCAACCTTGTCCACTTCCACGGCACTCTTCTCCGTGCCCTTCTCAGTGTAATGCACCACCACCTCGGATCCCTCTTTCAATCCGTGAAAGGTATCCTTCGCGCCCGCGGCCGTTTCGTCGGCACCATATACAGTTGTCTTGTCCACAAAATGAATGGTGTGCTCGGTGCCATCCTTGGTCTTCACAACAATGGTTTTGGACCCGGCGTCCAGCTTCGTAATCGTTCCGTGAACCGCGGATACCACGTCATCTGCCGCCCACCCGGACAATGCGAAAAATGCTGCCAGTACAAAAAACGTAAATAGTCTTTTCATTGCTGCGGACCTCCTGTTGTCCTTTGTGCTGCCTATTATCCATAACTTTGCGTCCCTTGTAACAAAATTCATCGCCGTTACCCGCGCCGCCCAGCCATCCGGCGATTCCTTGCGCGGGCCTATCCCAGGCTCCACATAAGAGGCAACTCGGGATTCTTCGGTGCCAATCCGGGAAATAAGAACTTTTTTGGCAGCGCACTTTTTGTCCAATCCAGCAATCCAGAGGAGGCAATTTCTGCCTACGTTTCATCGTTCACCGGCGAATTCCTCTAGCGATTTTCGTGTCCCCACGACCGCTCTTTCGAATCCTTCTCTCCTTAGCCCTTTATAATTCTCACGATACATTGTCTCGTCCGCTTCCCCCCACATCCACCAGTTCATCCAATTCCATTCATTGGAATTTCCGCGTATGTGCGCACTGCACCAATCTGCAACGTTCCTTCTCGCGCAAAACTCTGGCACCTGACTTGCCTCTCACGAAAAGCCGGGTCGCTTCCTCGGCAAGCGGATGGGTTGTCCTACGGAGGTTCGATGAGACGCTTTACGTCACGTCTCCCAGTGTGGCTCGTTTTCACCTACCTTTTGCTTTTCTTATCCACGGGCTATTACGCCTTTGCCCGTCAGAATCCTGATTCGCCCCCTTCCCCGGCCGTCCCGGTACAAAACCTAAGCTCCACGGACGCCGCTTCGCCGCAATCTGCATCCGCGCAAGCCAAAGCGCCCGCTCCGAAAGATTCCAACGGTGACTACGTCGGAAGCGACGTCTGCATCACCTGCCATGAAGATCAGAATCGCCGCTTCAAGAACACCATCATGGGCAAAGTCATGCTCGGGAATCCACACTCTCCTGAAGAGGCTCGTGGTTGCGAGTCTTGCCACGGTCCCGGCCGCGCTCACGTCGAGGCCGGCGGCGGTAAGGACACCATTCCCATTCGCTTTGGCAAGGATTCTCCGAACACCGTCGCAGAGCAAAATGCAGTCTGCATGGATTGCCACGCGCGCGGCACGCATATCTTCTGGCGCGGCAGTCCCCACGAATCCCGCGGCATCGCCTGCGTGGATTGCCATCAAGTCAAGGAAGTGCTCAATGCCAAACTTTCTTCCGATACGCGGTACAGCTCCCCGTTAACTGACAATCACGGCTTGAAAATGAGCCAGCCGGAGCTCTGCCTGCAATGCCACCAGATGCGCCGCGCCCAGTTGCAGCGCTCTTCGCACATGCCCTATCGCGAAGGCAAAGTTACCTGCACCAGTTGCCACAATCCCCACGGCTCCGCGAATCCCTATCAGCTGATCCAGAGCAGCATCAATGAAAACTGTCTCTCCTGCCATACCGAGCGTCGCGGTCCCTTCCTCTGGGAGCACCCGCCAGTTCTCGAAAATTGCGCCAACTGTCACGAACCACACGGCAGCAACAATCCGCAACTGCTCAAAGTCCGCATGCCACGTGTCTGCGACAGTTGCCATGATTCCAGCCGCCATCCCACCCAGGCCCAGCCGCTCAGTTCCATCAAGAATTTCAATCGCGGCTGCACCAACTGCCACTCCTATATCCGCGGGTCGAACCACCCCTCGGGTTCCGCATTCCTAAGGTAGCGAAAGAGAGCTCACGCACATGAGAAAAACGGCTGAACTCGCGATCTTCATACTCCTGACGCTTCTGCTCTCACCGCAGCGCTTTCTTGCGCAAGACAAAGACCCGGACAATGGCAGCGTCGAATTTGGCGTCCGTTTCGCCACCGGCGACGTCTATGGCCGCCCCGAACTGCCTTTCAATCCTCCCCTGAAAACCTCCGAGTTCAACGAGTATCAGGACGTCCGCGACGGCTTTTATATTCGAACGGTGGACGTCCACTTCGACAACATCCTTCACACACGCGACTATTTCGCGTTCCAATCCGCCAGCACGCTCTATCGCGATCAGAGTTACCTCGCCACCTTCGGCGACTACGGAAAATTCAAACTCCAGTTCCGCTACGACGAGATTCCGCACATTTATAGCGACACCACGCGCACTCTCTACGTGCAAACCTCGCCCGGCGTCTACAATTTTCCCACGCTCATCCGCCAGCAATTGCAGGCTCCCCCGCCCGTCGGCAACAGCCTGCAATCCGTCATCAACACCGAAGTAGTCCCGCAGTCAGGCTTCCTCACGCCACAAATTCTGCGTAAGGGCGGCACCGTTTCGTTTGGCTATAAACTGACGCCGCACTGGGGCATTTACTCCAGCTATTTTCGCGAAAGCGAAAAGGGCACACGTCCCATCGGGACCATCATGAATTCCAGTCCCAGCGCCAGCGCCACCTCCGGCTACGGCGAAGAGCTTCCTGAACCCATCGATTAATACAACAATCTCGTGCGCGCCGGCCTCGAGTTCGGCATGCACAGCCTGGCGATCCAGGGCGGATACACCGGTCCTTTCTTCCAGAACAATCTTCACCAGCTGGTTTGGGACAATCCCTTCAATTTCAATCTCGTCGGCGTCACCACTCCAACCACCGGAGCCATGGCCCTCTATCCGGATAATCATGCCAACTATCTCAATTTCGCCGCCGGCACCGATCTCACTAAATACGTTCACGTCTCCGCCAGGATCAGGCCTTTCTTCCTTACACCACCAACACTGCGATCGCCAATTGCGGCGCCGCGGCAACGCAAGCCTGCAACACCACCGCGGTGCTTCCTGCCTCCAATCTCGGCGGAGACGCGCAGACCCTGGCCATGAATTTCAATGCCGCCACCACCTCCTGGAAAAATCTCACCTTCAAAGCCAACTATCGCCAATACAGCTATAACGACAACACGCCCGTCAACGCCTATACCCCTGTCCAGGGAGATGCCGCTTTGGCTGGGGCCGCAACCGATAACACGCCGTTCGAATACACCAGCAAGAATCTGGTGCTCAGCGGCGTCTGGTTCTTCGGCAAAAACAGTTCCATCAAGGCCGGTTACGACGCGCTATGGATGAACCGCACTTTCCGCGACGTCGAGCACTCGCTCGACAACACCTTCTTCATCTTCGGCGATTGGAATCCCCGTCGCGATTTGCTCGTCCGCATCGCCTACAACCACTCCAACCGCACACCCGACGCCTATCAGGATGACCAGGCGAGCAACCCCACCACCGGCGCGGACATCACCTGCGACGACACCACCGACGTGTCCTTCACCGCCGACCAGCGTTGCCACCGCCGCTTCGATGAAGCCGCCCGCATCCAGAATCGCGGCGACGCCCTGGTGCAGTACACGCCCTTCGACAGCCTCACGCTTTCCGCCTTCGGCGGCACCTTGCAGAACAATTACAATATCGCCGGCGGCGTCAACAGCCCCACTCCGCTCAACTTCCTCAACCAGATCACCCTTTACGCCGAATATTCCCGCGAGCACTATTACACCCGCATGATCACCCGCTATCGCGTCCCCACCACCGGCGTGCAGACCATCCTTACCTGCAACGACTGCGACACGCCAAATAACGACTGGCAAAGCACCACCCAGGATCCCATCGACGATTACTCCGCAGGCGTGGATATCTACTTGCGCAAGAAAATGTATCTCACCGCCTACTATTCGCTCTCCGCCGGCAAGGGCAATGTAAATTCCGAATATCTTGGAGATCCCACCATTACAGGTACAACGGGGGCGCCAAATCCGAATGCCATTCTCCTCACCGGCACCAACGCTGCCACGCCTTATCCCGAAACCGTCGACCGCTACCTCGAGGTCGGCATCGTCTTTAAATATAAGCTCACCGAACGTCTCACTCCCAAAATCGAATACCGCTATCAGCAGTGGGATAATCGCGACTATCAGACCACGGTCATGACTCCCTACATGGGTTGCGTCAGTGCTCCTCCCCCTTCGGCTCCGGTCGCGGGCTGCACCAGCCCCATTCTCAACAGCTCCACATCTCCCACCCCAACCTTCGGCGCCGCCAGCCCCTTTTACCCGGGCTTCGTCGTCGGCGATCCTTCTGCCTCCCGCTATCTCTTCCTAGGAGCGGACCAGCCTTCCTACAATGCAAACGTCCTGATCGCCACAATCGAATACCGCTTCTAACCTTTTGTAGCAGCCGCCATCTGCTTGCCCCCGGGAGAGGGAGGCGTACCGCGATCAAATCCCCCCGCCCAAATGATCTTGAGGGTGCCCCATCCTTTGCGGTTTGTGCAAAGGGTGGGCTCCTATGATCGAACACTACGGACTCTCCGCTCTTTACTCTCTTCACTGGTCGCTGGTCGCTGTCCACTGTTGCCTCGCCCTGCTAAGCCCCACTTGCTACGCGCGCCAGGGCCACATCCGGCTATAATCCCTCCCATGATCCCCGCCTCCTTCAAGCCCCAGAAAAAATTCATGAAGCTGGCCGTTGACGAAGCCAAGCGCGCCGGGGATCGCGGCGACTATCCCATCGGCGCTGTCATCACGCGCCTGGTGGGCAAGCGGGAAGTGGTGATCGCCAGCGCTGGCAACCGCGTCAAAACCTCCGGCTCCAGCATCAAGCACGTTGAACTGGAAACCCTGAAATACGTCTGCAGCGGCTACGGCCGATATCTTCCTGACTTCATCCTCTATTCCACCCACGAACCCTGCGCCATGTGCGCGGGAGCCTGTGTATGGTCCCGCATCGGCGCGGTCGTCTATGGCGTCTCCCAGGAAGATATCGCCGCGTATGGCCAAAAGCGCGGCACCGAAGAATATAAGTGGCGTGCCTGCCTGATCTCCTGCCGGCTGGTTTTCGAACGCGGCAATCACATCATCCCCGTTACAGGTGGATTCCTCCGCGACGAATGCCACAAGCTTTTCAGCTACCGCCCTCCGAAGCGGTAATTCCCTCCGGTATTCACCCTTATTCCCTCGAACCGCTGCTCGTTTCTGCATTGTTTGCGACTTCGTGGCTGGCGAACCGTCTGTGCGAGCAGTCCTGCCCTCCGAACCTACCCGCCAGAACACCCCTATTGCATTAAATAGTCTAGGACGAGTAGGATAGTGCTCCCGCCTGAGGTAGCCCGCAGTTCGCTTGACCCGCCCCGTTCGAACCTGCGGTAGACACGATGTGCATCTACTTGGAGGGTGCGTTATGAGGCTCACGCTCGAAGTACATCAACCGGGACATTGCCCAGCTTGTGGAAGTTCGTGGATTCATCGCTCCAGGCGCAAAAGCGTTCTGGAAACCGTTCTCCACCACACTTTGCTTCTGAGCCCCTATCGTTGCGAAGAGTGCGACGAGCGCCATCTGCGTTTTCGCTCGGCTCAGAATGCGAACCGACCCACGGCGCAAACTCCTCGGCACGCTGCATAAATCGCGCCACTGGAAGCTTTGCGCGCGGCGGCGCCGGTTGCTCTGCGCTCCAGATTTTCTGATTGGCGTGCTTCCCGCGCGTTTCAACTGCCTGCGTTGACCGCTGCAATCGCCTGTCCTATACTGATACTTGGTTGTCGCCGGCAGGGTTTCCGCTGGGTTCCGCACTGTAATCCATGAAATTTCCGCAGGATGCGCGCGAGGATCGCAACGAACCTGGATGCGTGTTTTTGGCCGCTTGTCCTCGGCCTGCCTTTTGCGCGACGCCCACTTTTTACGATCGTTAAGGGAGAAGACGCATGGCGGACGCAAGTTGCCGGAGAGAGCTGGAGCTCGAAATTCCCGTCGAAGAGGTTTCCAAGTCCTCGGAGAAAGTTGCCAAGGAATTTGCCAAAGTCGCGCGCGTGCCCGGCTTTCGTCCCGGCAAAGCGCCTATTTCGCTGATCAAGCGCCGCTTCGCCGAAGAAATCAAAAGTGAAGTCCTGCAAAATCTCGTTCCGGAAACGGTCGAAAAGGCTGTCGCCGAGCAGAAGCTCAGCCCCATTTCACAGCCTCAAGTAGACAAACTCGAATTCAACGAAGGTCAGCCCGTGAAATTCCGCGCTTCCTTCGACGTCCTGCCCGAATTCACCCTCGCCGGCTACAAGAGCCTCGAAATCGAAATGCCCGAAATGACCATCACCGATGAGGACGTCACCAAGGCCCTCGCCGAAACGCAGCAGCGTGCTGCCGCCTTTGCTCCCGTGGAAGGCCGCGCCGTTGAAAACGACGACTTCGTCCAGGTTAAACTCCACGGCACCACCGAAGGCGGCGGCGAACCACTTCAGGCCGAAAGTGTTCTGTGCCATGTCGGCGCCGAAGAGACCATGGAGCCGTTCAACGAAAACCTGCGCGGCGCCAACGTCGGCGACCACAAGGATTTCGACGTCAACTATCCCGCTGACTATCCCGACGCCAAACTCGCCGGAAAGCTTTTCCATTATTCCGTCGACGTTCTCGGTATCAAGACCAAGAAACTCCCTGAACTTAACGACGACTTCGCCAAGGACGTCAGTGACGCCACCACGCTCGACGAACTCAAAACCAAAATCCGCGAAAGCCTCGAACACGAAAAGAATCACCGCCAGAAAGAGTTGCAGCGCGAAAAGGTCATCGGCGAACTCGTCAAGCTCCACGACTTCCCCGTGCCGGAATCGCTCGTCGAGCATCAAATGGACGTCCGCTTGGAGCGCGTGGTTCGCTCGCTGGCTCAGCAAGGCGTGGATCCCCGGGCCGTTAACGTGGACTGGGTCAGCCTTCGCCGCCGCCAGGAAGAGCGCGCCAAGGAAGACGTAAAGGCCGAACTGGTGATTGACCGTATCGCCACCGAGGAAAAGATCGAAGTCACCGATGAAGAGCTCGAGCATGAGATCGAACACTTGGCCAGCCATTCCGGTGAATCCGCTGAAGCCGTGCGCGCTCGTTTGACAAAGCAGGAGGCGCTCGATAGGATGAAAGCGAAGCTGCGGAGTGACAAAACCATCGACTGGTTGGCGCAAAATGCCAGCGTCAAAACCGTCGCCGCGGCAAGCGCCAAGTGATCCAAACCCCGCTTCTGCGAGCCAAAGTTCTCACATGAAAAACTACTCTGAACCTTCGTATTACGCCACCACTCTAGTTCCGATGGTGGTCGAACAGACCAGCCGGGGCGAGCGCGCTTATGACATCTATTCGCGCCTCCTGAAAGAGCACATCATCTTTATTGGAACACCGATTGACGACCACGTTGCCAATCTGGCCACCGCGCAGATGCTCTTCCTCCAGGCCGAGGACCCCGAAAAAGATATCCAGCTGTACATCAATTCCCCCGGCGGTTCCATCACCGCGGGCTTCGCGATTTACGACACCATGCAATTCGTCAAGCCAGACGTGGTCACCACCTGCGTCGGCCAGGCCGCTTCCATCGCCGCGGTATTGCTTGTCGGCGGCGCGCCCAAGAAGCGCTTCGCGTTGCCCAATGCCCGCATCCTGATTCACCAGCCCTGGATGAGCGGTCTTGGCGGCCAGGCCACCGATATTGACCTGCACGCCAAGGAAATTCTGCGCATGCGCTCCACCATCAACCAGATTTTGTCCAAGCATTCCGGTCAGCCCGTCGAACGCATCGAACGGGACGTCGAGCGCGACTACATCATGAACCCCGAGCAGGCCAAGGAATACGGCATGATCGACGAAATCATTTACAAACACCGCTAGAAGAGTAGGACGGGCTTTAGCCTGTCCACCAGCGAATCTCTTATGTCAGCGGTTTTTTGTACTGGCCGGTCTTTAGACCGGCAAGCCGTAAGAGAAGTTTGTAGTGGCCGGTCTTTAGACCGGCCAACCGAAAGCACTAACGATTTCCAGTTTGCGTTCACCAATCGTTTCCGGTAAGTTTTCCAATTGAGAGCAATATCCATACTTTCTCTTTCGCCAGGGAGAAAAATCGGCCTAGAATAGGATTCAGCATCTCCGGAACCTGAGCCGGGGGAGAGGCCCTCACACACGTGAAAAAATATAGTCCAGACGAACCCCTTCGCTGTTCCTTCTGTCACAAGACGCAGGAGCAGGTCGAGAAGCTCATCAGTTCGCCTTCCGATTATCCCCGGGCGTATATTTGCAACGAATGCGTCGGCGTCTGCCAGACCATTCTGGAAGACGAGAAGCGCGAGCAAGCCACTGCGCCGGCGCGCCGCCTGCCTCGCCCTCCCGAAATTAAGCAGTTTCTCGACGGCTACGTCATTGGCCAGGATCGCACCAAGAAAAAATTGGCTGTCGCCGTTTACAACCATTACAAGCGCATCTTCCTGAACAAGCAGCCCGGCGAAGTCGAACTCAGCAAGTCCAATATTCTTCTCATCGGGCCCACCGGCACCGGCAAAACCCTGCTGGCCCAGACGCTCTCCCGCATGCTGGACGTTCCCTTCGCCATCGTGGACGCCACCACGCTCACCGAAGCAGGCTACGTCGGCGAGGACGTCGAAAATATTATCTTGAAGCTGCTGCAGGCCGCCGACGGCGACGTGCAGAAGGCCCAGCAAGGCATCATCTATATCGATGAAATCGATAAGATCGCCAAGAAGGACGAAAACCCCTCGATCACGCGCGATGTCAGCGGCGAAGGCGTCCAGCAGGCGCTCCTCAAGATTCTCGAAGGCACCGTTGCCAACGTGCCTCCCCAGGGCGGCCGCAAACATCCCCACCAGGAATTCACCCCGGTGGACACCACCAACATCCTCTTCATTTGTGGCGGCGCGTTCGTGGGCCTCGAAAAGCTGATCGAAAAGCGCGTTGGCCGCCGTTCGCTCGGCTTCCATACCGAAGCCAGCGCCAGTTCTCAGCAGCGCCGCAACACCGAATTGCTGGAGCAGGTCCAACCCGGCGATCTGATTCGCTACGGCTTGATTCCTGAATTTGTCGGCCGTCTCCCGGTTGCCGGCGTCATGAGCGACCTCGACAAGGGCGCCCTGGTGAAGATTTTGACCGAGCCGAAAAACGCGCTGCTCAAGCAGTACCAGCGCCTCTTTGAATTCGAAAACGTGCGCTTGCGCTTTACCGACGACGCCCTGGAAACCGTTGCGGAGTTGGCTCTTCAGCGCAAAGTCGGCGCGCGCGGCTTGCGTATGATCCTCGAAGACCTCATGCTGGAGTTGATGTACCACCTGCCGATGCAGAAGCGGTTGCGCGATTTTGTGGTTACCGCCGAGATGGTTCGTGGTCATGAAATCAATTGGAGTTTGCTCGAGAAAGCCGGCTGATCGCCGCCTCTCGAGTCTTGGGGAATTTAGCGGCAGCATTCTGCCTGCCCGCCGTAGCTGTTTTGCGGAGGCGGGAAGCGGGCCGCTCTTAAAGTTCAGGGGCCTGCATGTTCACTCGTGAGAAACAGGAAATGAAACGCGTACCCATGATGCCGGTGCGCGATATGGTCATCTTTCCGCAACAGATGACCCCATTCATCGTCGGCCGCGAAGCCAGCGTCCGTGCGCTCGAAGAAGCGCTCGCCGGCGACAAAAAAATCTTTTTGTCCACCCAGCATGACGCTTCGATCGACGATCCCAAGCCCGAGGAAATCTACGCCGTCGGCACCCTCGCCAACATTGTCCAGAGCGTCAAACTCCCGGACGGCAATATCAAGGTCCTCGTCGAAGGCGTCGAGCGCGCACGCTCCCTTTCCATCAGCGCCGAGGAAGGCTTCTTCCGCGCGAACATTCGCCTGCTCGCAGCCAGAATCGAAGCCACTCCGCAGGTCGAGCAGCTCGTCCAGAAAGTCACCGGCCTCTACGAACAGTTCATCAAGCTCTCGCAAAGCCTGAATTACGACACCATGATCGCTGCCGCCCGCGTGGACGATCCTTCGCGCCTCTCGGACACTATCGCGGCAAACCTTCAGCTCCCCGTCGACGAAAAGCAGGACCTGCTCGAAACCGCTGACCCGCTCGAGCGCCTCAATCGCGTCTCCGACATCCTTGAAATTGAGCTCGAGAAACTCAACGTGGACCGCAACATCAACACCCGCGTGAAGCGCCAGATGGAGCGCGCCCAGAAAGAGTATTACCTCAACGAAAAACTCAAGGCCATCCAGAAGGAACTCGGCCGCGGCGAAAAGAACGAAATTGAAGAATTAAAGAAAAAGATTGAATCGGCCGGCATGTCGAAAGACGTCCAGGAAAAGGCCATCACCGAACTCAAACGCCTGGAACTCATGCCGCCCATGTCCGCCGAATCCACCGTCAGCCGCAATTACATCGACTGGCTGCTCGCCGTGCCCTGGAAAAAACGTTCCAAGGAAATTCGCGACATCAAGGCCGCCGAAAAAATCCTCGATACAGAGCACTTCGGCCTCGAAAAGATCAAAGATCGCATCTTGGAATTTCTCGCCGTCCGTCAATTGGTGAAAAACCCCAAAGGCTCCATTCTCTGCTTCGTCGGGCCTCCGGGCGTTGGCAAAACTTCTCTCGCCATGTCCATCGGCCATGCCACCGGCCGCAAGTTCGTCCGTGTCTCCCTCGGCGGCGTGCGCGATGAAGCCGAAATCCGCGGCCACCGCCGCACCTATATCGGAGCTCTGCCCGGCCAGATCATCCAGATGATGAAGAAAGCCGGCACCGTCAATCCCATTTTCGTTCTCGACGAAGTGGACAAAATGTCCACCGACTTCCGCGGCGATCCGTCAGCCGCCCTCATGGAAGTTCTCGATCCCGAACTGAACAGCGCCTTTACCGACCATTACCTGGACGTCGAATACGACCTCTCCAAGGTCATGTTCGTCTGCACCGCTAACGTGATGCACACCATCCCGCAGCCGCTGCAGGATCGCATGGAAATCCTTCGCATCCCCGGCTACACGGAGCAGGAAAAACTCGAAATCGCCAAGCGCTTTCTCGTCAAGCGCGCCCGCGAAGCCACCGGTCTCACCGACAAGAACCTCACCTTCACCGATGAAGGCCTGTTGCACATCATCCGCCATTACACGCACGAAGCCGGCGTCCGCAATCTCGAACGCGAAATTCAGAATATCGCCCGCAAGATGGCTCGTCGCGTGGTCACCGACGGCCCGGAAACCAGCGTCCACGTCACCGCGGAAAACCTCAACGAACTTCTCGGCGTCCTGAAATACCGCGAACTCTGGCTGGAAAAACAAAGCGAAATCGGCCTCACCACCGGCCTCGCCTGGACGGAGGTCGGCGGCTCCGTGCTCGCCGTCGAAGCCACCACCATGGAAGGCAAGGGCCGCCTCACACCCACCGGCAAGCTCGGTGAAGTGATGCAGGAATCCGCGCAAGCCGCCATGAGCTATGTTCGCTCGCGTACCGCTGCGCTCGGCCTGGAAAAAGATTTCTATCGCACGCTCGATATTCACGTGCACGTGCCCGAAGGCGCCATCCCCAAAGACGGCCCCTCCGCCGGAATCACTATCTGCACTTCCATCGTCAGCGCCCTCACGCGCAATCCCGTGCGCCACGACGTTGCTATGACCGGCGAAATCACTCTTCGCGGCAAAGTTCTCCCAATCGGTGGCGTGAAGGAAAAGCTTCTCGCGGCCCACCGAATGGGCTTGCGTACCATCATCCTTCCGAAGGATAATGAGAAGGACCTAGCGGAAATCCCCCAGGAGATCCTCTCCAGCTTGAAGATACACTTCGTAGAAACCATGGATGAAGTGTTGCAGTTTGCGCTGGAGCGGCCCATCGTGCCGCTTGTAGGCACTGGGATTGCGCCCGTTGCGGAAGCGTTTACCACCGGCGCCGATAAAGACAAGAGTTTGACCAACTAAGCAGCTCAGTTCGGGGCAGTCTGCGCGTGCAGGCTGGGCCAGTTCCCGCCCGGAGTTGCTTCCGGTTGCAGACAGTTTGGTTGCCCGCCATGGCGAAATGTTCTTTTCGCCGGATGGTATACCACCACGCAGTCCAGTTCCGGTTACTAGGTCAAGGAACAATCAACCAAAACTTAAAAGTTAGGATATATGGCAAAAGAAACCAGTACAGAAGGAAACAATCAAATCAGTATCAGCTTGGCTGAGCTGAAAGAAAAGAACATCACCGATCTCGCCAAGATCGCCAAGGAACTCAACATTCCCGGCGCCAGCGGCATGCGCAAGCAGGAGCTGATCTTTCAGATTCTCCGCGCGCAGACGGAAAAAAGCGGCCTGATCTTTTCGGAAGGCGTCCTCGAATGCCTCCCCGACGGCTTCGGCTTCCTCCGCGCCCCGGAATACAACTATCTCCCCGGCCCCGACGACATCTACGTCTCGCCATCGCAGATCCGCAAGTTTGACCTGCGCACCGGCGACACCGTCTCCGGCCAGGTGCGTCCTCCCAAGGACGGCGAGCGCTACTTCGCTCTCATCAAAGTCGAAGCCGTTAACTTTGAAGACCCCGAGGTCGCCCGCAACAAAATCTTCTTCGACAATCTCACGCCGCTCTATCCCCAGGGCCGCCTGAAGATGGAAACCAACAAGGACAATCTCACCGGCCGCGTCCTGGATCTCCTCTGCCCCATCGGCAAGGGCCAGCGCGGTTTGATCAACGCACCGCCGCGCACCGGCAAAACGATGATGCTGCAGTCCGTCGCCAATTCCATCACCGTCAATCATCCCGAAGTCGCGTTGATCGTCCTGCTGATCGACGAGCGTCCCGAAGAAGTCACCGACATGCAGCGCACCGTCAAGGGCGAAGTCATCAGCTCCACCTTCGACGAGCCGCCCCAGCGCCATATTCAAGTCGCCGAAATGGTTCTCGAAAAAGCCAAGCGCCTTGTGGAACACAAGCGCGACGTTGTCGTGCTTCTCGACTCCATCACGCGTCTCGCGCGCGCCTACAACGCCGTCACCCCGCCCTCCGGAAAAGTTCTCTCCGGCGGTATCGACGCCAACGCTTTGCAGCGCCCACGCCGCTTTTTCGCCGCCGCGCGCAACGTTGAAGAAGGCGGCTCGCTCACCATCATCGCCACCGCCCTCATCGACACCGGCAGCCGCATGGACGACGTCATCTTCGAAGAGTTCAAGGGCACCGGTAACATGGAAATCTATCTCGACCGCCGCCTCGCCGATAAGCGCGTCTTCCCGGCCATTGATATCCAGCGCTCCGGCACGCGTAAGGATGAACTCCTCCTTCCGCCCGACGAGCTCAGCCGCGTCTGGGTTCTCCGCAAGGTCTTGAGTCCGCTTTCCACGGTCGAGGCCATGGAACTTCTCCTCAGCCGCCTCTCGAAAACCAAGGCCAACGCGGAGTTCCTCAACTCCATGTCCGCGCCAACCTGAGAATCATCCCCGCCGTTCTTGGGATCGGCTCCCTGTAGCGGCCGCCTTCTGAGGCGGGAGCCTTTTCCGGCTGTACTGACTGAACTTCAGATCGGCCAACACACATTTCGCCGATCTTGTCCGAATGTACTGGCCTACCTTCAGGTCGGCCCTCCGACAAATTGCCGGAGACCGATCAACCAGCCCTGTGTTTAAATCTCAGCCCGCCAGCCGGGCCAGGTGCCGCCCATGCACGAAAAATTCATCGCCCGCCAACCCATCTTCGACAAACGCCTGCGGGTCCACGCCTACGAACTTCTCTTCCGCAGCGGCCCGCAAAATTTCTTCCAGCCGCGCAATCACGCCTCCGCCAGCGTCATCGCCGATTCCCTCACGCTCTTCAATCTACAAGCCCTCACCGGATCTGCCCGCGCCTTCGTCAACATCGACGAAATGGCGCTCCGCCTCGGCGCTCCACGCCTGCTTCCGCCCGATCGCATCGTCGTCGAAATTCTCGAAAGCGTGAAACCTTCCAGCGAAATCGTCAATCTCTGCCGCGAACTCCGCCAGGACGGCTACCTCCTCGCCCTCGACGATTATCTAGGTGACCCCACTCTCCAGCCCCTCGTCGAACTCGCCAACTACCTGAAAGTGGATTTCACGCTGCTCGACGCAGACGGCCGCAGACGCGTCGCCGAACAGTTCTCCGGCAGCAGCGTCGCCCTTCTCGCCGAAAAAGTGGAAACCCAGGCCGACCTCGATGAAGCCCGCAATCTCGGCTTCTCCTATTTCCAGGGCTATTTCTTCTGCAAGCCCGCCATGCTCGAAACCAGCGACATCCCCGGCAACAAGCTCATCCAGCTCCAGCTCATCAGCGCGGTCGCTGCCCCCGATCTCGATTACGACGCCATCGAATCCCTTCTTAAGCAGGAGCCTTCCCTGCTCTATCGTCTTCTCCGGTATCTCAACTCTCCCGCGCTCGGCCTGCGCTCTGAAGTGCACAGCATCCGCCACGCCATCACCCTGCTCGGTGAAACCGAATTCCGCCGCTGGGTCTCCATCTTCGCCATCGTCGCCATGAGCTCTGGCAAGCCTCCCGAACTAATCCGCACCGCGCTCACCCGCGCCTATTTCTGCGAGGAATTTTCTGCCCCCGCCGGATTCCACCAGAAAGGTTCCGTCCTCTTCCTCATGGGACTTCTCTCCGTCTCCGACGCCCTCCTCGATAAGCCCATTAAGGAAGTCCTCAGTTCCCTGCCCATCGATTCCGAAATCAAATCCGCCCTCTGCGGCGGTGAAAACCGTTATCGCGATCTCTACGAAGTCCTCCTCGCCCTCGAACGCGCCGAATGGCCGAAGCTCTCCGCCTTCACCACCCGCCTCGGCTGCCCCGAAGACTCCGTCCCCGTCTCCTACCAATCCGCCCTCCAAAAAGCCTCCCTCGTCTCCCCCTGATCCCTCTAGCGGCCGCCTTCCGGCTGCCCGCCGTAGCTGCATTTGCGCAGGCGGGACGCAGGCGCCTTATGCAAGTGTAGTGGCCGAACTTCAGAGTCCGTGTGAGGACTCTGTTTTTTATTTTTGTGGCGGGCGTGGTGCTGGGAAAAGACGGATTCTGCTTTGCAGGGCGCGGGGTGAGGATTGCTTTGCGCCGCGCAATGGCTAGCTACTGCGCCAGATGCGGGTAAGGTTGTAGGCGATGCTCGCCAGGGTCCACTCCACTTTGACTTTTTCGAGGCCCTTCATCCGAAAGCGCCGCATTCCTCGTTGTTCTTTTAGCACTCCGTTCACTGGTTCCACGATTGCCTTGCGTCGTGCATAGACTGCCCGGCCTGCCGGGTCGCGTAGCTTCCGTCGCATGCGTTGATGCGCCGGGTGCCTTGCAGGATGATGCAGTCGACCGCCGCGATTCAGCACCCGCGCCATATTGTTGTCCGGCACATAGCCGTCGATGCTCCGTTCTTCCAATGCTTCCAGGTTGGCGTGCGAGAAAAATCCGCTGTCGGCGCTCACTCGCTGCGGACATTCGCCGCATCGTCGTTGCACCTGATCGATCATCGGCAGCAGCGCTTCATTGTCGTTGGTCTCCTGACTCACCCGCTGCGCGACGATCAAATGATCCCCGCTCACCGCCAGCGTCCCGGTATAACCCAGCACGAATCCACCGCGCTCCCGCAAAAACCGGCTGTCCGGATCGCTCCGCGAAATCTTCGGCATCCCGCTTTTCTGCAGGCGTTGCAGCCGCACGGGTATTTCTCCCAACTGCCGCTCCAGCTCGCTAAGCGCTTCCCGACTTACCTGCACCCCGGCTCCTTCGTTCGGATCCTCCCCGTCACACTGCTTCTGCCAGCGGCGAATCTCCCGCCGCAAGCGTGCCCGTTCGTCACGCAGCGCCTGCTCGCTGTCGATTCGGTTCCGCGAAGCGTTTCCGGCAATGCGCGTCGAATCGATGGCCACATGCCCCAGTCGCGCCAGCCCGCTGGCTCGCGCCAACTCCACTACCTGCGTGAATAAATCGTTCAGCCCGCACCCGTGGCGGCGGCGAAATGCATTCAGCGTCCAATGATCCGGCGTCGCCCCACCCGCTAAATAACGAAACGCCAAATCCTCGCGGATGCGCTGCTCCAGCCGCCGCGAACTGGTCACCCCCAACGCATAGGCATACAGCCACACCGACGCCAGCATCTCCGGCGCGTAGGCCGGCCCGCCCTCGCTCCCATAGTCCTCGCGAAAACGGTCCAGGTTCATCCTGGCCATCACGCGCCTCAGAAAAAAACACAAATGCCCTTCGCCCAGCACATCCCGTACACTCGGCGGCAACAGATACGCCTGATCCGGGTGGTATTCCAAAAATTTGCTCATCGCCCCTCGCCTCCCCCGCAGTATAAATTACCAGTCAAGACGAGTTCTCACACGGACTCTTCAGATCGGCCCCATTCCCCTCCGTGCCAACATTCCTGAGACCGTTTTAGTACTCTTAATTAATGAGCAGGGCGAGAAAGAAAAAGGAAGAGATGAACGGTATTTCTCTTGGTGTTGTTTTTTCTGAGGCTTTGGCTGGCGCGGAACGGAGCGAAGGCGAGCGAAGCGAGCCGCAACGCAGTGCAGCGGCAACCAAAGCGGCGGCCGGCTCACGGTCGGTCGCGCCGCTTGATTCGGAAGTAGTTGCCAGAGCTAAGCGCCGTAGCTTCACTGCGGAGTACAAACAACGTATCTTGCAAGAAGCCGAAGCGGTTGCCGCCACACCCGGCGGCGTTGGCGCTCTGCTCCGCCGCGAAGGACTGTACTCCTCGCTGCTGGCCTATTGGCGGCGCGAGCGGGCCAACGGCATTCTCGAAGCGTTGACTCCACGGAGGCGCGGGCCGAAATCTAAGCGCAATCCACTGCAAGAAGAAAATCTGAAGCTGCAACGCCAGAATGCGCGCCTCACCGAAGATCTGCGTAAGGCCCACATCATCATCGACGTCCAAAAAAAAGTGGCGGCGCTGTTGGGCCGTCCGATTCCGGAACCGGACCCAGAGGAGAACTCCTGATGGCCGCGGTCACCGAACTGGCTACCGCCGTGGGCACGCGCGCTGCTTGCCGTGCGCTGTTTGCGCCGAGAGCTTCCCACTATCGTCAAAGGCGTGCGGTGATCTGCCCGGCGAAGAATAATCCGCGGCCTTCGCCGCCACGCGCTCTTGCTCCAGCGGAACGCGAAACGGTCCTGGCGCATCTGCACGGAGAACGCTTCCAGGATCGCTCGCCCGCCGCTGTTTATGCGACGTTGCTCGATGAAGGAACGTATCTCTGTTCGATTCGCTCCATGTATCGCATGCTCGAACAGGACGGCGAATCGCGGGAGCGCCGCGATCAGTAACCCATCCGCCCTACAAGAAACCGGAACTCCTGGCTACAGCTCCCAATCAGCTCGGGAGCTGGGACATTACCAAGCTGCTGGGGCCTGCCAAGTGGACCTACTTTTATCTTTACGTGATCCTCGATGTGTTCAGCCGCTACGTCACCGGCTGGATGGTAGCGATGCGCGAAAGCGCAGAGCTGGCCAAGCGGCTGATCGAGGAAAGTTGCGCGAAACAAAATATTCAGCGCGGACAACTCACACTGCATGCCGATCGCGGTACATCGATGAGTTCCAAGCCGGTGGCGTTCTTACTGGCCGACTTGGGTGTGACCAAAACACATAGCCGGCCGCATGTCTCCGACGACAATCCCTATTCCGAGAGCCAGTTCCGCACCATGAAATATCGGCCGGAGTTCCCGGCCCGTTTCGGATGCATTCAAGACAGTCGCGCTTTTTCGCAGGGATTTTTTCGCTGGTACAACGAGGAACACCGCCACTCCGGGTTGGGACTATTTACTCCGGCCATGGTCCACTACAACCAAACTGCGCTCATTCTGGAGCAGCGCCAAACCGTTCTCGATGCCGCCTATCGCGTCCATCCCGAACGCTTCGTCCGCCAAGCTCCCAAACCAGCAGCGGTCCCAACCGAGGTCTGGATCAACAAACCGCTCAACTCAAATGAAATTACTCACTAAATTCCATGAACACTGTCTCAAACTCGTTGACACGCGCCGTTCCGCATTTCAATCGCCTTCCACTCTCCAGCACCGAATTCCAAATCCTCATTGCCTCCTCCTCAAAAAAAAGCAGGCGCCCCCGCTGGTCAGAGGCGCCTGGAAGTAGTTTCCTGTTATCTGTTATCTGTTATCTGCTAGCTCTTAGCTCTCGGTCCTAGACTGTCGACTAACGACTTTCCCCTTCCGCCTCCACCGCCGCCATATAGTCCACAACCCGTTCCGACCACCCGTCGATGTGCGTCCATCCGTTCCCGTAGCTCAGCCCGTTCTTGTAGGGAGCCACGTTCACCACGTACGCCTTTGCCGTCCACGCCGGCAGAATGCCGTCGTGCGACTGCTCGTCCGTTACCACGATCAGCCGGTCGAGATCGAGCCAGTCGCGCTTCTCGTGCAGTTGCGTCAGCGCCCGCTTCAGATACGTGCTTGCGTGCGCTTGCGACTTCACGATGGCGTCGCGCAGCGCGAACCCGCGCCGCGGCGGCAGCTCCACGCAAGAATCGGAAAAGGTCGCGATCGAAAACTCTTCGGCCTTTTCCCGCAGCAGGATGGCAAGCCCCGCCGCTGCATCCATTCGCGTGGTTTCGCCCTTTTTGGAGAGTGCGGTGTTCATCGAACCGGAAACGTCCACCAGCAGCCCCGTCGAGCCCTTCAGTTTGCTGAGCCCGGCGATGCCCTTCAGCATCGCCGCTTCCAGCGCGTCTTCGAGCTTCGGTGCATGCCGCGCCGCCGTCACGAATCGAAACGGCAGCGCTCGCGCCACGCCCTTGTCGAGTCGCTCGCGGATCAGCTTCGGCGAAACGCCCGCGGCCGTCATCAGCCGCAGGTTCCGCAGCACCGCCATCCCGCCAAGCTTCCCTTCCTCCAGCAGACGTTCGAAGGTCTCTTTCTTACCCTTGCGGGCCGAAAGAGCCACTTCCCACGTATCCGGAGCCTCCAGCGTTCCCGCAACAAGCCGTTTCCACACTGCCGCCTGTTCCTCATCCCGAGGTTTTGCGTGGCACAGAAACAGCACATCGCGCAGCTTCACCACAGACTCGCGGTCGTATTTCGCCAACTGGTAGGCGTCGAGCTTCACGAACGCCCGCGCCAGCCCGCGCTTTACCCCTGCGGACAGCGGCTGCTTTTTCTCTTTCCAGTAGAGCGCAACGAACTCGCCCAGTTCATCCGCGCGCTGGATCACCTGCTCGAGCGTTTCCGCCACCAGCGGGCCCGCGCCTTTGCGCCGGGCCAGTTCGCGCACCAGGAAGAGCGGCACGTGCCGAAGCAGCATCTCGCTTCGCGCCTCGCGCGCCAGCGCCGCCACATCCTCGGCCTTGTTCGCGCGCACCAGTGCGGCAATGCGCAGAGCGGTGTCGTTGCCCTTCTCGTAGAACGTGTCTTCCCAAAGCAGACACGTCAGCACCGTGCGCCGCAGTTCCGCCTTCGCGCTCACCTTCTGCGCCACCGCGCCCTCGTACGTCTTCGCCGGGAACATCCGTTTCCACACATTCATCTTCGCCATCTTGTCCTCTCCTCCTTTCTCCAAAACTTAACTCGTTCGTCGCGACACTAGTGAACTGGCCGCGGCTCCGAGGCCCAGATCCCAAACTTCCCGTTCGCATTGCTGATGACCACCAGGTCGCCTTCCTCCACCCGGATCATTCCTGCCAACCATTCGGGAATCACGATCTTGAGAAAACCGTTCTCAATCTCCGAGATTCCTTGTGAGCACTCAACGAACTCATCGCCTCCTTCATTGAGTGGGATCAACAGCATCAGCTGCCCATTCACTTTTTGATACCGACCCTTCCAAGCTCACAACGTCACTCATTGTTTTCCTCTCCTTCCTCTAAAAACTGCTGGACGGGAACCTTCGGTCAGGGACTATAGGGGCAGTGAGCCTCTCTGCCATGGCGATAATCTCGCCGGTGGGATTCGAACCCACGATTCCCCGCGTGTCAGCGAAGTAACCCTGCCCTACGCCACGTCCAACTTCTTCTGCCCCTCGGCAAATTCTTCCTGTAGCGGCCGCCTTCCGAGGCGGGCGCCTTCTCAGCCTGTAGCAGGCGCCTTCCACCAGCCCGCCACAGCTGCTTTTGCGCAGGCAGGAGGCGGCCGCCGTATCCGAATGTAGTGGCCGAACTTCAGATCGGCCACCCGCGAAGCAAACCCACTCCCGCCTCTGCTCTTCGCCCAATCCAAACCGGGAGGAATCATCGAACAGGGTCCGCGGCTGACAGCCACGCCTCCATTGGTGTCGAAGTACCCCTGCCCCCCGCCATCCCGGTATCTTTCTCCGGTGGGAACCATCGGTCTGCGTTTTAATTGAGCTACTGCTTCTTTCGTCGCAGACGGTTTTTCGTAACCGCATCTCTCCGGCTTTCGCCAGAGCGCTCTTCTTTGTCGAAGTAACGCACACCTTCACCACACCGGAAACTTTTGCGGCGGGAACTCTCGGCTCGAGCATTTCCAATGCTCTACCCCTGAGCTACGTCAGCTTTCGCTGCCGGCCGGATTCGAACCGGCGACCGTTGGTTTAGCGATGTATCTCGCGCCCGCACCACGCCGCAAACTCCAAAAATCCGCACGCACCAATCCCGTTCCATCCGCCAACCCTAATCGCTCAGCTTCCAAGTATCACGGGCTTTAGCCTGTGCATACGAGCTCTTCACTACGAACAATTCCGGGAGGAATCCTCGTTCACGCCTAAACCCGAGAACCGCATAAGCTCCACGGGCCCTGAGAAGAAATCGTGAACTTCACCATCCCGGGAAACACTTCTCCCGCATGGATTGCTCTGGATCGATTGAATTTAGCGGATTATCTTAAAGCCGCGTAAATAAGCAGACTTCAAGACTCTTTCGCTTTGTCCACATTGGATCGTGACTCGGCTTGTCTTGTGCCATCGTCTGCCTTCTACGCTCAGTGAGGTCTCGCAAGTTCTTCGCGAGAAAATTCTGAGGTATCTGCAAAGTAAACGGAGCCGCAAAATCTGTCAAGCACTATTTTCGCAAACCCGCATGTTTACAGGCGATTTCGTCCTAACTTGTTAAGTTTCAAGTAACTAGCCGGGCAAAACGTCCTGTACAAAATGTCGCGCTGACTTTTATGTCAGCCTCTTCTCTCCCCGCTCCACTCATTCTCAAACGCGAACCAATTCCTCTTCCCGCTCCCGCGCCAGCATCACAATCAATCGCGCCGTCTCTTCAATTCCCATCGCCGTATTGTCCACCAGCACCGCGTCGCTCGCCCGCACCAGCGGCGAAACTTTTCGTTCGCGATCGCGCTTGTCCCTCTCGTGCACTTCCTCCAGCACCTGCTCCAACGTAAGCATCTCGCCTTTTTCCTGGTGCTCCATCCAGCGCCGCTGTGCTCGCGTTTCCGGCGACGCCTCCAGAAAAATTTTCAACTCCGCGCGGGGAAAAACCACCGTCCCGATATCCCGCCCCTCCATCACGACGCCGCCGCCCTTGCCCGCCTTCTGTTGCTCCGCCACCAGCAATTCGCGCACGCCCGCAATCGTCGCCAGCCGTGAGGCCGCCTGAGCCACTTCTCCCATGCGAATCTCCGTCGTCACTTCGCGCCCATCCAGGAACACGCGGTTTTTCAACCCGGCCGCCTCCTGCTCCGCCGTCGGCGCTTTCAGTTCGATATGCGTCTCCCGCGTCACTTCTTCCAACGCCTCCTCGTTCCCCAGCGGCATCTTCCGCTCCAGCGCCTTCAGCGCCACCGCTCGGTACATCGCTCCGCTGTCCAGATACAAATATCCCAGCATCGCCGCCACGCGCCGCGCCACCGTGCTCTTCCCCGACCCCGCCGGTCCATCAATCGCAATCGTCAATCTTCGCGCCAAGCCCCCTCTTTTCTCCCGCTAAAACTCAACGAGGCACGATCCCTCGTGCCCCGCTCCTTCTTGCGAATTTCGAGTTTCGAATTTCGAGTTTCGCCTACCGAATCCCGCTTCCTGCTCGCTGTTATCTGCTAGCTGCTATCCCTTCCGTCCGATTACCGATTACTGATAACGTCAAACCGCACCACCACTCATCTAAAATCCCATAATGTTATACCCGCAATCCACATACAACGTCTCACCCGTAATCCCGGACCCCACTTGCGAAAGCAAAAACACCGCCGTGCTTCCCACTTCCGCCGGGTCCACATTCCGCTTCAGCGGCGCCCGCTCCGCATGAGCCTTCAGCATTTCTCCCAGTTGCGAAATTCCCCGCGCCGCCAGTGTCTTGATCGGCCCCGCTGAAATCGCGTTCACGCGAATTCCCTTCGGCCCCAGATCATTCGCCAGGTACCGCACCGTCGCCTCCAGCGCCGCCTTCGCCACGCCCATCACGTTGTACTTCGGCACCACCTTCTCCGCGCCGTAATACGTCATCGTCACAATTCCGCCGCCATTCGTCATCAGCGGAGCCGCCGCCCGCGCCACCGCGATCAGCGAATACACGCTGATGTCATGCGCCATCCGGAATCCCTCACGCGACGTGTTGACGAACTCGCCCTTCAACTCCTCCGCCGGCGCAAACGCCACGCTGTGCACCAATCCGTCCAGCACGCCATACCGCGCCTTCAACTTCTCAAACAGCGCCGCGATCTGTTCGTCCGACGTCACGTCGCACATGAACCCTTCCGCGCCCGCCAAATCCGTGATCAAATCCTTCGCTTCCTGCTCCAGTCGCTCGTTCTGATACGTGATTGCCAGCCGCCACCCGGCCTCGCTCATCTTCTGCGCAATCGCCCACGCAATGCTCCGTTTGTTCGCCAACCCAAATATCACCGCCGTCTTTTGCGTTTCGCTCACGTCTCCCTCTCCGTACTCGCCATACTCGCTAGGCCTGCCGTACTCTCCGTCCCCGCTGTACTCGCCGTCCCCGCGCAACCACCCCGACCCCGTCACCCAAACGTGTCATCCTGAAGCTATCCGACCAGGATAGCTGAAGGATCTCAACCCCAATCCCAACTCCCAAACTAAATTTGAAAGTCCGGCCCCCTGCTCGCTGCTCTCTGTTCGCTGTTATCCCGTCCGTCCGATTACTGATTCCCGATAACTGATAACCCTCCGCCCCAAGCAAGATCCCCACCTCAAATCCTCTGAAACGCCCGCTCAATCTCCTTCACCGAATACCGCAAAACCACCGGCCGCCCATGCGGACAGCTCATCGGGCAATCCGTCTTCGCCAGCGCCCCCAGCAGCCATTCCATCTTCACCTGGTCCAGCGGCATATTTATTTTGATCGCCGCATGGCACGCCGTCGAAGCCGCAATCTTCGCCTGCAGCGTATCAATCGAAATCGCCGCGTTCTCCCGCTCGATCCCGTCAATAATCTCCGTCAACAAGTGCTCCGCGTCCGTAGTCGCGACGCCCGCCGGCACCGCCTGGATCGCCACGCTCTTCGGCCCCATCGGCTCCACTTCAAATCCGTTGGCCGCCAGCTCCTCCGCAATCTTCTCGTAAATCACGATCTGCCGGGGCGAAAGCTCAAACACCAGCGGCATCAGCATCCGTTGCGCTTCCACCTTCCCTGCGCGACGCGCTTCCAGGTGCTGCTCAAACAGCACCCGCTCGTGCGCCACGTGCTGGTCCACGATCCACAGTCCTTCGCCATTCACCGCCACAATGAAGCTCGCGCTCACCTGCCCCAGCGGCTTCAAATCCGCAATCTGTTCCGGCCGCGGCAAAGTCGCCGGCATGTCGCCGCCCGCGCGCGAAAAATTCTCCGCCCAGTTCGGCTCCCCGCCGCGCGTGAACCCCGGCATCGCCCCCGGAGTCAATCCCGTCGAAAACGGCGCTCCCGGCTCAAACGGAAATCGCTGTGACACAGGCTGCACCGGCGCAGCCGACAAATCAAATCCGTTCCCGGCCGCATAATCCGAACCCACTCCTGATCCAACTCCCAACTCCTCCATCGCAGGGATCATTGCCCGGGGCACTCCACCGTTTCCCGCCGCTTCCCCGAATCCTCCCGCAAACGTACCCGCTGGCGCCATCGGATTCGGCGCCACTCCCCCCGCCACCGCCGCCGTCGCGAAACTCGCAATCGGCCGCGCGCCCATCAGCGCCTGCCGGATCGCATCGCGCGTGAAGTCGTGCACAAACTGCGACCTCCGGAACCTCACTTCAATTTTCGCCGGGTGCACGTTCACGTCCACTTCGTCGTAGGGCATCTCCAGAAACAGCAGCGTTGCCGGAAACACCGTCGGCGGCAAAATATTCCGGTACGCTTCATGAATCGCATGAAGAATCAACCGGTCGCGCACCAGCCGCCGGTTCACAAACACGTAAATCCCGTTCCGGTTCGGCCGCTGGATATCCGGCCGCGAAGTGAAGCCGGACACGGTCAGCGTCGCCGCCTCTTCTCCCACTTCCATCTCCGGCTCGGTGATCGCCGCACGAAACGCCGCGGAAACACTGGGGATTTCCACCAATTCGTCCAGCGCCTGCCGTCCGAACAGCTGATACACGCGATCCGCCAACTTTTCCGCCGGCGGGCAATTCACAATCTCCTGCGTCGGGGTCGTCAAAACAAACTGCTTCCCCGGATTCGCCAGCGCGTAATGTGTCACCAGTGAAGCGATATGCCCCAGCTCCGTCGTATCCGACTTCAAAAATTTTCTTCGCGCCGGCACGTTGTAAAACAAATCCGCTACACTCACCGTCGTCCCCGCCGGCAATCCCGCCGGCTTCACGCCCACCAGCTTTCCTCCGCAAAACTCCACCCGCGTCCCTTCCGCTTCATTCGCGTCGCGCGTCTCCAGCAGCAGCCGCGATATCGAAGCGATCGAGGGCAGCGCCTCCCCGCGAAATCCCAGCGTCGAAATCGTCATCAGATCGTCCGCCGTCCGCAGCTTGCTCGTCGCGTGCCGTTCAAACGCCAGCAGCGCGTCGTCATGCATCATCCCGTGCCCGTCGTCAATCACGCGGATCATCCGCTTCCCGCCCATCTCCGTCTCGATCCGCACCGAACTCGCGCCCGCGTCCAGCGCATTCTCCAGCAATTCCTTCACCACCGAGGCAGGCCTCTCCACCACCTCCCCGGCCGCAATCCGGTTCGCCACCGCCTCCGCCAATATCCGAATCCTAGACATCCAACCTTTGCCCTCTTCTCTGCGTCCTTCTCCGCGCCCTCAGCGCCTCTGCGTTAGAATTCCTTCCCCTCTTCGTCTTTCTTTACCTCATTACTTCTTTTCTTCGTTGCTTCCCGCCTTAATCTGAATCCCCAACTGCCCCAACTGCGCCTCATCCACCTCGCTCGGCGACTCCGCCATCAAATCCACCGCCGCCGTCGTCTTCGCAAACGCAATCACCTCGCGAATGGACTTCTCCCCCGCCAGCAGCATCACCACGCGGTCAATGCCCAAAGCAATCCCCCCATGCGGAGGCGTCCCATACGTCAGCGCATCCAGGAAAAATCCGAATCGCCGCCGCAATTGCTCCTCGCTCAATCCCAACGCGCGGAACAACCGCTCCTGAATATCCTGCCGGTGAATTCGAATGCTTCCCGAGCCCAACTCCACGCCGTTCAAAACCAAATCATAGCCCTTGGACCGCACTTCCCACGGCGCCGTCTCCAACTTCTCCAAATCCTCGTCTACAATTCCCGTGAACGGGTGCTGTGCGCTCACCCACGTCTTGTCGGACTCGCTCCATTCAAACAGCGGAAACCCCGTCAGCCACAAAAATTTCCACTGCGTCTTGTCGATCGCACCCAGCGCTTCGCCCAATTGCAAGCGCAACTGCCCCGCCACCAGCGCCGCCGCTTCCGTTCCGGTGATCTCTTCCTTCGCCGAAACCGCCACCACCAGATCACCGGTCTTCGCGCCGCAAGCCTCCGCCAACTTCTTCACATTCTCCGCGCCAATCAACTTTTCCACCGTCGACGTCGTTCCCTCCGCCGCCAGCTTCACAAAATAGGCCCCGCGCGCGCCCACCGCCTTCGCCTTCTCCGTCAGCTCATCCAACTGTTTCCGCGAATAGCCCGCCGCACCCGGCGCGGCAAACGCAAACACGTTCCCGCCAATCTGCAGCTTCTGCCTGGCCTCCTCCGGGAAACAAGCGGTCACTTCATGCAGCTCCATCCCAAACCGCATATCCGGCTTGTCGCTCCCGTATTTCCGGATCGCATCCTTATAGAGCATGTGCGGAAACGGCGCCTTCGCTGCCACCCCCGCCACCTCGCAAGCCCGCACCATCACATTTTCAATCACATTGAAAATGTCTTCCTGCCGCGGGAAAGACATCTCCAGGTCCAGTTGCGTGAACTCCGGCTGCCGGTCCGCGCGCAAATCCTCGTCGCGGAAACACTTCACAATCTGGAAATACCGGTCCAGCCCGCCAATCATCAGAATCTGTTTGAAAATCTGTGGCGATTGCGGCAGCGCATAAAAATTCCCGTGATGGACGCGGCTCGGCACCAGGTAATCGCGCGCGCCCTCCGGCGTCGAGCGCGTCAGCATCGGCGTCTCCACCTCGATGAACCCCATCTCGTCCATCGTCTTCCGGATTTCCAGCAGAATTTTGTGCCGCAGCGCCAGGTTCCTGTGCGGCTTCGGCCGCCGCAAATCCAGATAGCGGAAACGCAGCCGCGTCTCCTCTGCCGCGTTAATCTCCTCTTCAATCGGAAATGGCGGCGTCTTCGCGTTGTTCAAAATGTGCAGCCGCGCAGCCACAATCTCCACTTCTCCCGTGGCTAGCTCCGGATTCGCCTTCCCGCGCAGCGTGACTTTCCCTTCCACCGCCACCACAAACTCGCTCCGCGCCTGCTCCGCCTTCGCGTGCGCCTCCGGCTGCGTCTCCTTGTTGAACACCACCTGCACGATCCCCGAACGATCGCGCACATCCAGAAACAGCAAATTCCCCAGATCGCGCCGCCTCGCCACCCAGCCCATCACCACCGCGTCGCGTCCCGCATCCGTCGCCCGCAGCGCCCCGCAATAATGCGTCCTCTTCAAACTCCCCAAAAAGTCCAGCACGCTCTCATCTCCGTAGGGCCCGCCTTCTGAGGCGGGCCGCTCTCCCAACCCCGAATCCCGTCATCCTGAAGCTATCCGACGAGGATAGCTGAAGGATCTCAACTTCAATCGAGGTGTCCCACCAGTAGCACAGCCCTTAGTCTGTGCACCACAGCACATCGCGTTCGATATCCTTCGCCCCGCTCAGGACGACAACGCCTTGCCCCTCTTCAACCTTTCCAAAAACTCTGCCTCCCCCATCTTCTCCTGCGTCCCATCCGTCAAAGTCTTCACCGTCCACAACCCCGACGCCACCTCATCCTCGCCCAAAATCAACGCATACCGCGCGCCCAACTTATCCGCCTGTCCCAGCGCCTTCCCCAACTTCTGCTCCACCGGTGGCAACTCCACCCGAAACCCCGCCGCCCGCAACCTCTGCGCCGCCCCAATCGCCGCCGCCTCCGCGCTCTTCCCCATCCACGCAACGTACACATCGAACCCAATCTTCCCGCTCGCCACTTCTTTCCTCGCTTCCAGCAGCGACAAGATCAACCGGTCCTCCCCAATCGCAAACCCAATTCCCTTCGTCGGCAGCCCGCCCAGCAATTCCACCAGCCCATCATACCGCCCGCCGCCGCACACCGCATTCTGCGAACCCAATCCCTTCGCGGTAATCTCAAACGTTGTCCGCATGTAGTAGTCCAGCCCGCGCACCAGCCGCCAATTCTCTTTATACTGAACGCCGCGCAAATCCAGCTGCCGCTTCACTTCGGCGTACTGAGCCCGGCACTCATCGCACAACGAATCGCCAATCTTCGGCAACTCCGCGATAATCACCTGCTCGTTCTCCAGTTTCGAATCCAGCACCCGCAGTGGATTCGTCTCAATGCGCCGCTGGCTGTCCGGCCCCAACCGCTCCTTCACCGCCTCCAGCGCCGCCTTCAACTTCTGCACATACCCGCGCCGGCAATTCTCTGCCGCGTGCCCAATCGAATTAATCTCCAACTGCACGCCGTCCAGCTTGAGCCGCGCGAAAAACGTCATCACCATTTCGATAACTCCCGCGTCCACCGCCGCGTCCTTCGGCGCGTAGTCTGCGCCGCCCGCCGTAGCCGCCGTCTTTGCGGCGAAGGCGGGCACCATCTCCAGCACCTCCGCCCCAATCTGATAAAACTGCCGGTATCTTCCCTTCTGCGGCCGCTCCCTCCGAAACATCGGCCCCATGTAATACAACTTCACCGGCTGCGCCCAAGCATGCATCCCATGCTCAATATAAGCTCTGCACACAGATGCCGTAGCCTCCGGCCGTAGCACGACTTTTGTCCATTCATCTATCTGTGAAACGTGCGCTAGGTAATTCCTGATGTTGCGCCACTCGTTTGAACCCTCAATCCACTTTCGCAAATTATCTCGAAGGTATTGTTCGAACTCCTTTTCACCTGTGGTCGGATCTTGGAAACGTTTAGCTTCGGCCAGAAAGGCAGAGTCCGCATTCTTAACTGCAGCATCTGCCGTTTGGGCAGCAAACAAGTGCCAATTGATTTCCAGCGCGCGTTGCAATTCCAATGAGCCTGACAACTTGGACCGAGTAAAATCCCATTGATCAACCGGAGCATCCCAGGAAATCAGCAACTCTTTCGCCACGATATCGGATTCTTCGCCAACCGAGCGCGAGAACAAAGCATATTCTTCCAGAATCGGCGGCCGAATCTCCCCAAATCCGAACGTCCCAAACACCTCGCGCGCCGTCGCCTCCACCCGGTTCCACAACTCCGTCTCCGGCGGCAACAAATCCCGCGTCCCCTTAATCGCCTGAAATTTCTTCTTTTCCGCCATGATCCCCTGGAACTCTTCGTGTAGGGGCGGCTTTAGGCCACCCTCTTGTGGCACAGCCATTCCTGGCTGTGCATTCGATCCGTCGCCTCAACCTGTAGCTCACCCCTTCAGGGGTGAGGCTTTCCTTTGCGCCGCCAACCCTGCCCATACACTCGAAAACCCTCAGGCCTGAAGGCCTGAGCTACAAACTCGCCAAATTGCTCCAATCAATTCGTTCGCCACGCGCCGCCGCTTCCGCGCGATACACCTCGCGGTATCCCGCGTACCTCTCCGCATATTTCCCAATCGACTCCCGATCCGCCTCCGTCAATTCCCGTTTCACCTTGCCCGGCGAACCCATTACCAGACTCCCCGCTGGAATCACCGTCCGCTCCGTAATCAACGACCCCGCGGCAATAATCGAATTCTCTCCAATCACCGCGCCATTCAAAATAATGCAGCCCATCCCGATCAACACATGCGAATGGACCGTGCACCCGTGCAGCGTCACCGAATGCCCCACGGTCACTTCGTCCTCCAGAATCAGCGGCCACTGATCCTTCATCACATGCAGCACGGTGCCATCCTGGATATTCGTCCGCCGCCCGATCCGGATATGGTGCACATCTCCGCGCACCACCGTCATCGGCCACAAGCTCGACTCTTCGCCGATCACCACATCCCCGATCACCACCGCCGCCGGGTCAATATACGCCGACACCGCAATCTCCGGAAATTTGCCATTGAATGGACGAATATCAGGTGTGCGCATCAACTCTTTGATTTTCCCGTAAGTGATTGCAGGAACTGGATATACATCGCCATTCCGCCGGCCTGCCTGGGCCGCCAACAAGCGCCCGCCAGCGAATATCCCAACATATCACCCGCCTCCACTCGCTGACAAGGAAACCGAAACCACCTTCGCAAACCCTCCTGCCTTTGTAGCGGCCGCTTTCTTAAGCGGGTGCCTTTGGCTCGGTTCGCATCCGCTGCTATCAATCCGGGCGCCTCTCTCCCACGCTGTCGCCCCACAAAAAACGGTGCCATAATCTTCCCGTGGAAACCCGCTGCTCCCAATGCAACGCCCCCATGACCTGCCAGCCCGAAGGCCACTGCTGGTGCGGCGAACTTCCACACGCGATCCCGCTTCCCGCGGAAACCAAACCCACCGGCTGCCTCTGCCGCCCGTGCCTCCTCAAAAATATAAAAGCCGCCAGCGCAACCTCCGCCAGCGGCCTCCCTGCAAATCCAAATCTATCAAACCCGCGCGACTGACAAACCCAATCCTGTAGTGGCCGAACTTCAGAGTCCGTGTGAGGACTCTGTTTTTTATTTTTGTGGCGGGCGTGGTGCTGGGAAAAGACGGATTCTGCTTTGCAGGGCGCGGGGTGAGGATTGCTTTGCGCCGCGCAATGGCTAGCTACTGCGCCAGATGCGGGTAAGGTTGTAGGCGATGCTCGCCAGGGTCCACTCCACTTTGACTTTTTCGAGGCCCTTCATCCGAAAGCGCCGCATTCCTCGTTGTTCTTTTAGCACTCCGTTCACTGGTTCCACGATTGCCTTGCGTCGTGCATAGACTGCCCGGCCTGCCGGGTCGCGTAGCTTCCGTCGCATGCGTTGATGCGCCGGGTGCCTTGCAGGATGATGCAGTCGACCGCCGCGATTCAGCACCCGCGCCATATTGTTGTCCGGCACATAGCCGTCGATGCTCCGTTCTTCCAATGCTTCCAGGTTGGCGTGCGAGAAAAATCCGCTGTCGGCGCTCACTCGCTGCGGACATTCGCCGCATCGTCGTTGCACCTGATCGATCATCGGCAGCAGCGCTTCATTGTCGTTGGTCTCCTGACTCACCCGCTGCGCGACGATCTTCAGGTCGGCCTCCGTTCCCAATGTACTGGCCGGTCTTTAGACCGGCCCCTCCGAATCCGAATCCGAATCCAAATCCCAACCTCAATTCCACCTCTTCAGCTCTGGCCAAACCTTCTCCAACGTCCCAAACTTCGCCCCCCGGCACAAATAAACATCAAAATGCTGATAAGGCATCGACAACGGATGATAAACCGTCCCCACCTTTTCCACCTCTCTATACAACTCGCCCAGCCGCTCCGCCGAATCATCCATCACAATCATGCACTCGCCCGAATATCCCCGCGGACCCCAGTAAAAATAACTCTGATGCCCGGAAATCGCCGGCGGCAATCCCATCTTCGCGCCAAAAAAATCAATCGCCCCCGCCTGCCCATAATTCTGCCCGAAAATCGCGCAGCCCTTCTGCTCCTCCGCCGGCAGCTTGTGATAAGCGTCTGCCACCACCTGCGCCATCTCTTTCCAGCCAAACTGGTCCGCATAAATCTGCGGCAGCGGACCCATGGCATGGTTCTCAAGCTTCGGCGGCCCAAAATGCAGAAATTTCGAATACGCGATGTATTGCTCCACCGTCAGCATCGGGAAATAGGCGAACGGCGCCAGCGCAATTCCAGTCACCACCAGCAGCGCCAGGTACGCCGGCCGCAGCCACGCTCCCGTCCGCACCATTGCAAACCGCCGCTCAAACGCCACGCCCCCCGCCGCGAACAGCATCCCGTACGCCGGCGCCGGATAATACATCCGCCCGTGCATCGTCAGCATGCAAATCATGATCACCACGTACGTGATCCCCAGCACACGCCCGCCCTTCCCTTCGCGGTTCCTCAGCAATTCCGCCAGCCCCGCAATCCAAACCGGCGCCGTCAACGGCTGCAGAATCATCGCCTGCACCATCAGAAACTTCAGTGGCCCCATCTCCGTATTCCGCCCGCTGGCCTGAACATTCCGCAGCAACTCAATCGTCGGAAACCCGCGATGCGCCTCCCACAAAAGATTCGGCAAAAATATCAGTGCGGCAATCATCCCGCCCAGCCAGATCCACGGCGACAAAAACTGCTTCCGCTGCTTCGTCAGCAGTAGCCCCACAAGCAATCCAAACCCGAAAAACAAAACGGAATGCTTGTTCAACAACCCCACGCCGCACACCACCCCAAACAACAACCACAACCGCTGGCTGCCTCCATCCGAAATGTACTCGCGGGTCTTTAGACCCGCCTCCGTTTCCGTCCCGCCAAAAATCTTCAACACAATCAACGCCGCGCCCAACCAGAAGCTCGACTCAAACCCATTCATCGTCAAGATCGAATCCAGTCCCAGATAAATCGGCGCCACCATCACGCACACGCACGCCAGAGCCATCCCAAACCGCCGCGCTCCCAATTCCCGCGCAAGCAATCCCGTCAACACCACGCGCAGCCCCGCCGCCACCGCCGGCAAAAATCGCAGCGCTAGCAAAGTTTCTCCCAGCGTCATTCGCTCCAGCCAGGTAATCACCGCAATCAGCGGCGGCTGGTCCACATAGCCCCACGCCAGGTGCTTGCTGCAAGTGATGTAGTACAACTCATCCACAAAATACCCGTACCGCCCGCTAACCAGCATGTGCGCCGCAAAAAGCAAAAACCCCAGCCCGCCAAGCAGCGCCCAATCCCCCCGCCGTTCTTCCCTCAAAAAATCACGCATTTGTAGCGGCCGCCTTCCGCCTGCCCGCCGTAGCCGTTTTCGCGAAGGCGGGAGGCGGGCGCCTTCGTTCAGTACTAGCAAAGACACCCATCCACGCACCCCAATGGTATCAACGCCCAAATCCCTAATTGTTCCGGAAGAATTCTACCCGATGACCAGCGCCAGCGGCGCGAAAGAGTCTTGCCCAGGGCGTACGAGTCTGTGTCGCAACTTGGGTACTGCTCTGGTTTTTAGCTACCGCCGCACTCCAACCAGTTTTCCGGCGCGCCGTTCTCGTTTCCAGTTCCGGAATTGCGCGCTTTGGCCTGCTAAATTTTGCGGCACAGGTTTCGGTAGTGGATCAAGTTGTAGGCGATCGATGCCAGGGTCCATTCGACCGCGGTTGCTGGCTGTCCTCGGCGCTGGAACTGCCGCATCCCACGCTGTTCCTGCAAAGTCCCGATCACTGGCTCGACCATCCCCTTGCGTTTCTTGTACCAAGCGCGGCCACGGACGGTTCGCAACCGCTTGCGTGCGCGCAGCAGATGCGGATCGCTCACGGTCATCCGGCCGACTCCTCGTGCGGTTTTACCCGTATTCAGCTCGCGCGCCAAATTCGGGTCGGGAAGGTAGCCTTCGATGCCGCGTTGTTCCAGTTCGCGCAAATTCTGGTTCGAGAAAAAACCGCAGTCGGCCAACACCCGCTGCGGACGCTCTCCACATTGTCGTTCCACTTCCTCCACCATCGGCACCAAAGCACGGTTATCGTTCTTGTTCTGCGTTACCCGCTGCGCCACGATGAAATGGTCCTCGCTCACTGCGATCTCCGCTGTGTAGCCCAGCACGAAACCCCCGCGTTCCCGCAAAAAACGGGTGTCCGGATCGGTCGCCGACAGCTTGTCCTCGCCGCTCGCGCGCAGATGTTTCAGTTGCTTGCGCAGTTCCGCGATCGGTTCCTGCCCCACACGCGTTCCCGGATCACGATCTGGATCATCGTCCAATTCCTTCTGCCAGCGTGTGACTTTCTTGCGCAACTCCCGCTCAATCTGCTCCCGACGCAGTAACCGGTCGGGGGACGCCGACCCCTTTACCCGCGTCGAGTCAATCGCCACCGTGCCCAGCCGTGCCATCCCCGCCCGCCGTAAAAACAGCAGCACCTCGGTGAACATCGACCTGATCGCAACACGATGCCGGCGATGGAACTCGCTTAGCGTCTTGTGGTCCGGCGTTGCCCCGCCGGCCAGGTATCGGAAGCCCAAGTCCTCGCGAATGCGTTGCTCGAGCTTGCGCGTCGTGCGTACATTCACCCCGAACCCGTACAGCCAAATCTTCAGCATCATTCGCGGATCGTACGGCCGCTGCCCACCCGCGTCCTCCTCTTGCTTCTCGAAAACGCTCAGGTCGCACGCTTCCACCACTTCGTGCACCAGAAAACAAAGATGATCGACCCCCAAGACATCCTTCACATGGGCAGGCAACAACTCACCTTGATCCGGAGAATACGGTTGATAGGTTGGCATATCCCTTCTTGCCAAAACTCTCGCTCCCTTGCAACCGTTAGTTGCGACACAGACTCGCAAGGGCTGGGTTCACCACAAGAAAATCAAGAGCGTCGGAGGCACGGCACAGAGGTCGTAGAGGTTCGCGGGCTCCCCGCAAAAATGAAACTCAAAACCCAACACTCCAACCACAGGACATCGCATTTCTTTACTTCCTTACTTCATTACATCTTTACTTCAGCTCTTCTAATCAATCTCCACTGCCGGCCCACCCGACGTCGCCCCCACCGCTTCCACTCGCGCCACCACGGCCTTTGCCACGCGATACAAACTCTGCGCCGCCGGCGCGCTCTCCCCCTGCGCCGCCACGGGATTCCCCGTATCTCCGCCCAGCCGGATCCGCGGATCAATCTCAATCTCTCCCAGAACCGGCACGCCATATTCAATCGCCGTCTTCGTCCCCTCGCCGTGCCCGAAAATATCCACGGCCTTCCCGCAATGCGGGCAAGCAAACGTGCTCATATTCTCCACCACGCCCAGCACTTCCACATTCACCTGCCGGAACATCTCAATCGCCTTGCGCACATCCGCCAGGGCCACCGTGGACGGCGTCGTCACCACCACCGCGCCCGTCACCGCCACCGTCTGGATCAGCGTCAACTGCACGTCGCCCGTTCCCGGCGGCAAATCAATTATCAGATAATCCAGCTCGCCCCATTCCACGCTGCGCAAAAATTGCGTGATCACGCTATGCAGCATCGGCCCGCGCCAGATCACCGGCTTGTCGCCCGGATTCAGCAGCCCCATCGAAATCATCTTCACGCCTTGCGCTTCCACCGGAATAATCCGTTGTTGCGCGGTCGCCATCGGCTCCTGCGTCGAACCCAGCATGATCGGCACATTCGGCCCGTAGACGTCCGCGTCCAGCAAGCCTACTTTGTTTCCCATCTTTGCCAGCGCCAGCGACAAATTCACCGCCACGGTCGTTTTTCCAACGCCGCCTTTTCCGCTCGCCACCGCCACCAGGTTCTTAACTCCCGGTATCGGCTGGCGTTGCGGTAATTGCTGCTGTTGTCCCGGCATCATTCCTGGTGGCATGGGGGAATCCTTCCATAGAAAATTACCGCACTCTGACACGATTTAAGCTACGACTGTCATCCCGACCGAAGGGCCGCTTAGTTTGCGGCCCGGAGTGGAGGGATCTGCTTTTGCACTATTGCCCTGCCAAAAGAAACTATATAGAAGGAATCCTACCTTCTTCCTCACGCCCCATGGCACTTCTTATACTTCTTCCCAGACCCGCAAGGACAAGGATCATTCCGTCCCACCTTCGCTCCCGCCCGCACCGGCTTCGGCGCTTCGGCCTGCCCCGCCCCTGTCTGAAACTGCAAATCCTTCTGCTGCCGCTCCTGCTTCCGCTCCAGCGCCCGCGCAAAATCCGGCAATTTCTGTGGAGTCGCTTCTTCCACCCGCGCAGCCGCGCTGGCAACCGCTGCCGCTGCACTGGACATTTGCTGCCGTGGCGGCGCCGCTCCTACCGGCGCAGCCTGCTGCGACGGCGGCGCCTCGCTCTGCTGAATCTGCACATGAAACAAATACCGCACCGTCTCGTTGTCAATCCGCGTCATCATGTCTTCAAACAACACGAATGCTTCCTTCTTGAACTCCACCAGCGGATCCTTCTGCCCGTATCCGCGCAGCCCGATCCCTTCCTTCAAGTGATCCAGTGACAGCAAGTGGTCCTTCCACTGCGTGTCCACCACGTCCAGAATGATTCGCCGCTCCAGCCAGCGCAGCAAATCCGGACTGAACTGCTTCTCCTTCTCCTCGTACCGCGTCTTCACTGCCTCGGCCATCGCATCCGACAACTGGTCGTGGCCCAACTCGCTCGGATCCGCCCCCATCGCCTTGGCGTCAATCCCAAACTGGCTGTTCGCCTCCGCCAGCAATTGCGTGGTGTTCCACTGCCCCGGATGCTGCTCGCGCGGACAATAGGTATGCACCAATTCCCGCGCCACGTCCTCCGCAATTCCCAGCACGTAATCGCGTTGATCTTTCCCTTCGAGCGCGGACCGGCGAATCGCATAAATCGTCTCGCGCTGCTTGTTCATTACGTCGTCGTATTCCAGCAGGTGTTTGCGCGCGTCAAAGTTCTGCGCTTCCACCGATTTCTGCGCGTTCTCGATGCGGTTCGAAATCAGCTTGGACTCGATCGGCACGCCTTCCGTCATTCCCAGCCGGAACATCATCTGCTTCACGCGCTCGCCGCCGAAAATCCGCATCAGATCGTCTTCCAGCGACAAAAAGAATCGCGACGATCCCGGATCGCCCTGGCGTCCCGCGCGCCCGCGCAACTGGTTGTCAATGCGCCGCGCTTCGTGCCGCTCCGTCCCCAGAATGTGCAACCCGCCAAGCGCCACCACTTCGTCGTGCTCCGCCTTGCACTGCTCCGTGAACTCCCGGAACACGGGATCCCACTGCTCTTTCGGCACCTGGAAAATCTTTCCTTCGTGCTGGAACAGCACCATCTGCACCGCTGCCGCCGCCGGTTCATCTCCGTTCGAACTCTCCGCCGCAATCACCGCGGGCGCCGCCGCATACGGCATCGCCAGCTTGTTCTTCAAAAAGTGCTCGCGTGTCATGGACTCCGGATTTCCGCCCAGCAGAATGTCCGTTCCGCGCCCGGCCATGTTCGTCGCCACCGTCACCGCGCCCTTGCGTCCCGCCTGCGCCACGATCCGAGATTCCCGCTCGTGCTGCTTCGCGTTCAGAACTGCGTGCGGCACCCCGGCCTTTTTCAGAATGTCCGCAATCGCCTCGGACTTCTCAATCGAAATCGTGCCCACCAGCACTGGCTGCCCGCGCTCGTGATAGTGCCGGATGCCATTCGCCAGCGAATTGTCTTCCTGCAGAATTCCGTTCACCACCGCTTCGAACTTTTCCTTTTCTGTCCGGTAAACCACGTCCGGATTTTCCTTGCGGATCAGCGTTCGGTTCGTCGGAATCGCCACCACATCCAGGTTGTAAATCTTGCCGAATTCTGGCGCTTCCGTCTCCGCTGTTCCCGTCATGCCGCTCAACTTCTTGTACATGCGGAAATAATTCTGAAACGTGATCGTCGCCAGCGTCTGGTTTTCCCGCTCGATCTTCACGCCCTCTTTCGCTTCCACCGCCTGGTGCAATCCGTCTGACCATCGCCGCCCCGGCATCTGCCGCCCGGTGAACTCGTCCACGATGATCACTTCGCCGTCTTTCACCACGTAATCCACGTCGCGCTTGTAAAGCGTGTGCGCGCGCAATCCCTGGTAAACGTGGTGGATCGTCTCCATGTGCGCCGGATCGTACAAATTCCCCAGGCTCAGCAGCCGCTCGCACTTGCTCACACCTTCTTCCGTCAAGGTCGCCGTGCGGTGCTTTTCGTCCAGAGTGTAGTCAATGTCCTGAATCAGCTTGGGAATGATCTTGTCGATCTTGAAATACTTGTCCGTGGACTCTTCTGACGGCCCCGAAATAATCAGTGGCGTCCGCGCTTCGTCAATCAGGATCGAGTCCACTTCGTCCACAATCGCAAACTGGTGCCCGCGCTGCACACAACTCGCCAGATCGTACTTCATGTTGTCGCGCAGGTAATCGAACCCAAACTCGTTGTTCGTTCCGTAGGTCAGATCCGCGCCGTAAGCCGCGCGCCGCTGCGCGTCGTCCAGATCGTGCACAATCACACCCACGCTCAGTCCCAGCGCCTTGTAGAGCGGGCTCATCCACTCCGCGTCGCGTCGCGCCAGGTAATCGTTCACGGTCACGATATGCACGCCGCGCCCCGCCAGCGCGTTCAGCGCCGCCGGCAGCGTCGCCACCAGCGTCTTGCCTTCACCCGTCTTCATCTCCGCGATCTTGCCGTCGTTCAGCACCATTCCGCCGATTAACTGCACGTCGAAATGCCGCATCTTCAGAAACCGCCGCCCCGCCTCGCGCACCAGCGCAAATGCCGGCGCCATCACGGGCTCCAGTGCCTTCTGCAGCGCTTCCTTGTACGTGGGCTCCGCCGGGTCCGCGTCCTTCAACTCTTCCTGCACCTGCGCCCTGATCGTCGCGAACCGCTCCTTCAGCTGTTCGTCGCTCAGCGCCTGCACCTCCGGCTCCAGCGTGTTGGTCGCCGCCACCATGGGCTGCAGTTTCTTGATGTCGCGCTCGTGTTTCGTCCCGATAAATCGCGCGATTACGTTGTCTACGACTCTAGTAACATCCATGGAAGGTTCGCCGTCTCCTGACGGTTAATTCAAACCGCTCTTGTAGCGGCCGCCGTCTGCGGCGGGCGCCTTTACAGGCAATCTCCAAAAGTTATAGCCACATTGTATAAGCATAGGCGCAAGACAACCGTAGACCTCCACGCCCAAACATCTAATTGTAACTGGTTTCCCCCCGCCCCCGCCAACCGGTCCAAGTTTCATATCGTTGCGTGGCGCATTTCAAGCCCGCAGGCAAGCAAACCTCTCAACTCTTTCAAATTCCTCCGCGATGGACAGTCTGTAGAGGATTAGGTGCGCCGGTCGGAATAGTTTGTCCCAAACATCTTATCCACTTCCTCATCCGTCATGGGCTTCCACCAATTCGGGTCCACTACAAGAATCAGACCCCGCAACGTTCCCAGCTTGGGCTTCTTCCGTTTCGCCATTCCGGACTTGGCTTTCTTCTCCTGCGCCGTCGACCGCTTCTGCAGTGTCATTTCCCTTCTCCTGCGCCGATTATTCGCGGCACAACTTGGTTCCCGTTACAGTTTATAATACGCCGTATGGCTAACGCGTCCCGCCTGCCGGAAACCAACGGCGCCACTCCCCGGCACACCCCCTTCCTCCGCCTCCAGTCCATCTCCATTTTCGTCCGCGATCTCGACCGCAGCGTCGATTTTTACGTCAATCAGCTCGGCTTCCAACTCGTCTACGACGCCCGCACCCTACCGGATCGCCGCTTGGCCGTCGTCGCTCCTCCGGATGGTCAGGCGAATCTCACCCTTACCGTCCCCGACGCCGATTCCTCCGACTACAAACTTATCGGCCGCCACACCCACATCGCTTTTGTCACCGAAGATGTCACCGCCAAATTCCGCGAATGGCGCGCCCGCGGCGTAAATTTCTCCGGCACGCCCCGCCTCAAGCGCCTCCAGCATGGCGCCCGCGTCCTACCCCACGATCCCGCGCATACCGAACCTCCGGACGATACTTCCGGCCCCATCTGGGGCGGCGTCTTCAGCCGCTTCCGCGATCCCGATGGCAATCTCTTCTCTCTCGTCAGCTTCGACGAAGTCACCCACGCCGTTGAAGCCCAGCGCCACGCCCAGCAACAGCGCCTCGAAGCCGAGCAGCGCGCCGCGCAGGAAATCGAAATCGCCACGCGCGTCCAGGCGCGGCTCTTCCCGCAAAATCTCCCTAAGCTTTCCACGCTGGATTACGCCGGAATCTGCCATCAAGCCCGCCAGGTCGGCGGCGATTATTACGACTTCCTCAGCCTCGGCAACAACCGTTTAGGCCTCGTCATCGGCGACATCTCCGGCAAAGGCATCGCCGCGGCTTTGCTCATGGCCAACTTGCAGGCCAATCTCCGCAGCCAGTGCGCCGTTTCGCGGGACAACCCGCAGCACCTTCTCCGTTCCGTCAATCAACTCTTCTGCGAAAACACGCCCAGCGGCTCTTTCGCCACCCTTTTCTTCGCCGAATACGACGAATTTTCCCGGCGCATTCGCTACGTCAACTGCGGCCATCTCTCCGGCCTGATTCTCCGCGGCGATTCTTCAATCGAAAGCCTCCGCGCCACCGCCACCATCCTCGGCGCCTTCCACGATTGGGATTGCGAAGTCGGCGAATGCCAGCTCCAACCCGGCGACACCTTCGTCCTTTATACCGACGGCGTCACCGAATCCTTCAATCCCCGCAACGAAGAATTCGGCGAAGATCGCCTCGTCGCCTCCCTCCGCCGCCACCACACATTGTCGCCCTGCGAACTACTCACCGCCATCGTCAAAGACGTCCGCCTCCACAGCCCCCACGAACAACACGACGACATAACCCTAATCGGCGCCCGCGCCCACTAACCCGCCTCCCTCCGCTTCCCTACTCGCCCCCAAATCAATCCGGCCAATATCCAACAATATTCTCGGGCACTGTCATCCTGAGGTCCTCCACGGACCGAAGGATCTCAACTCACAATTTACCTGTATTCCAGCAACCGGCGCCTTCTTTACATCCTTACTTCCTTACCTCATTACTTCATTCCCCCTAATTCTCCTCCTCGTCCAATAAATCCCCACCCCCACCACATTCGCCCCCACCAGCATCCCAATCATCTTCAATTCGTACGCCCCCCGGCTCTTCACCCGAACAATCGGAAACGCCGACAAAGCCAGGAACAACAAAGTCACACCGAACCCGCTTGCCGCAGCAAGCCGCAACCACCACCTCGGCCGCAATCCCAATTCCTTCCGCCCCAGCAGTGGTATCGCAAACATCGCCAGGTACGTGAATCCGTAAAATGCAAAGCTCCACGTCAGCAACAATTCATACGCCTCTTCCACCCCCGCGCTCATCAGCACAGCCACACCCATCGCGAACGCGACTCCGCCCACAAACAGAATCGACCGCTCCGGCGTCTTGTATTTCGCGTGCAGCCGCGTGAACCACTCCGGCAGCAGATGGTTCCAACCCGCCACCATCGGCAGCCGCGCGTTTCCCGCGAAGCTCACGTTGAAGTTCGAAAGATAATTCAAGAACAGCAGACCGATCGCCGCTGGTACGACAAATTTCCCTATCCCAAATGCTGCCGCTCCCCGGCTCAGAGCTTGCGGAATCGGTCCGATCACATCGATCCCATCCGGCGAAACAAAGGCCAGAATCGCGCTTGTCCCCAGAATGTAGAGCAGCGCAATCAGCGGCGCCGCCACGCGAATCGATTTCGAATAGATCTTCCCCGGTTCATGCGATTCCCCCGCGAAAATCGCCGCATATTCCAGGCCCACCAGCGCTCCAAATGTCATCTTTCCGAAGACGCTCCAGTGGAAGATCGTCATCGGCGGCGTCACCAGCCGCAGCGGGTGATATTCCGCCAGCGTCCCGCGCCACACCGCCGCAAACGGCATCACGATCAATACACCCAGCGTTGCCAGGATGCACAAAGACCCCGCGTTGTTCACCCACTTGCCCACGCGAAATCCAAATCGCGCCACAATCACCAGCAGCCCCACAAAAATCGCCAGCGCCGCAATGATCGCCGGCACGCTCGTCTCCAACCACGCCGCCTGCGCTCCCAGCACATACGCCAGAAACGTAGTCGCGATCAACCCGATCACTGCCGTATACAGCGTGCCGAACAGCCACAAATTCCATGCCACCAGAAATCCCACGCCATCATTGAACGCCAGCCGCGCCCATTCATAGAGCCCTCCCTCCAGCGGCATCAATCGGTTCAGGTGCGCCACCACCATCGCTTGCGGAATAAAAAACAGCACAATGGCCAGCAGCCAGAACGTCACATGCGCCGCTCCGGCCTTCACTGCCGTCCCAAAAAAATCCGGCACCATCACCAGCAAAATCTGTGCCAGGATCAAATCTCGCAAACCCAGTTCTTTTCGTAATTCCGCGCTCCGCGTCAGGATCGCGGCTTCCGCGGCAGCCAGCACATTAGAGGTCGAAGCAGTCAATGGATTGCTGCGAACAATATCACTCACCCGCACCCGTTGTCATCAGGCGCCGCCCAGATCTCATTCCAAGTTGATCGTCTTATGTGCTGAGGATTGGTAGTGCCCGGCAACTTCGCTTCGTTACTTCGTTATTTCCTTGCTTCGTTGCTTCCTCTTCTCAAACAATCTGCACCAACTCCGGCGGGCAATCGCGCAAATTCTCAATCGACACGCTCTTCTCCGACAACATCACCGCCGGTGCCGGCACCAGCCCGTAACTCCGGTTGCGCCCCTCGCGCTTCGCCAGGTAGAGCGCCTTATCCGCCAACTCCAATACGTTTTCAATCGAAAGCGTTCCGCCTGCGCCCTGAATCCACGGGAACGGCGCCCATCCCACTGAGCACGTTTTGTGCACTTCCACTCCGTTCCCCACGTCGAACGGCAATTCCCGCACCGCTTCCAGCACGCGCGTGCACAGCAGGCTCGCGTTCTCTCGATCCGTAGTCCGGCACACCAGCAAAAATTCCTCGCCGCCCCAACGCACCAGATCATCGGACTTCCGCATCACGGACGCGATCCGCTTGGCCACTTCCTGCAACAAGCGGTCCCCGGCCGTGTGTCCCAATTCGTCGTTCACGCGCTTGAACCGGTCAATGTCCACCAGCGCAAATATCAACTCTTGCCGCGTCACGGGCACCGGTGAATCGTTGGACCTCTGATGCGAACGCAGCGCCTGCGCAATATCTTTCGAAATCGTCTCGTAAAAATATCGCCGGTTCCGTGTGCTGGTCAGCGGATCGGTAAGCGAAATATCTTGCAACTCCTTGTTCTTTTGCAGCAGCTCCGCGCTCCGTTCCGCCACCGCCTTCTCCAACTCGCCCTTTCGCCGGTGCAACGTCCGGGTACGCATCGAGACAAATATCCACACTCCGGCTATCAGCACCAATCCCATCCCGCCACGCGCCCAACTCGATTGCCAGAAATTTGGCAACACCCGGAAATGGAAACTCGTCTTCGCCGAATAAGTATTCGTATCGGGCTGCTTGCACTGCACCCAAAATTCGTAATTCCCAGCTGGCAGTCCGCCATACTGCACATCTCGTTGCACCGTATCGGACGGATACTTCTCCAGCCCCTTCAATTGATATTGGCAAGACACTTCTTCCGGTGTATCCAGCACCACCGGCGAAAATTGCACTGTCAGCGAACCGTTCCCCGACGCCACCGACGGGCTCTCGTCCGGCTTCTGTTCCTTTCCACCCAGCAACACGGTCGTTAACACAACGCGCGTCGGCTCTTCCGGTTTCTTTTCGTCCACTTCCTTATAGCGAGACAATCCCCGCGATGTCGCGATCAGAAAACTTCCGTCCGCTTCTTCTCGCGTTCCCGTCCACGGACTCAAATCATCCCAGATCAATCCATTCGCCCGGCTGAGCCTCTGCGTTTTTCCGTCCGGCCACAAAATCACGATTCCGTCCGTCCCGTTGAACCACATCCGCGCTTTGGAATCGCGCCCCACCACCGTCCGGTCCCAATCTCGAAAATCGAAGCTCGTACTCCCATCGAGATGCAGGGTCACGTGCGTTACGCCCACCACGTCGTTGTAGCCGACCCAAACCTCGTTGTCGTTCAGCGCCGCGAGGCTCGTCATCGTCTGGCCCTTCAGTCCGTCCTTCACCGTGAAAATCTTCCAGTTCTTTCCGTCGTACCGGTAAAGCGTCCCCGGTCCTGTCGCCCATAACACCCCGCCCGGCGAAAGCGTCAGATAATCCAGCTCCGCGTCTTGCATGTCTGGAACCGGGACCTCTTCCTCCCGGACTTGGCCGCCTTTAATCACAAAATGCACCAGCCGCGTCCTCGCAGTCGCCCAGACGCTTCCGTCTGGCCCCGCGGCCATGCTGATGAAATTTCTTCCCCGGTAGTTCGCGTACGTCGTCGTCGCAAATGTCTCCGGATCAATCCGCACGATCGCCCCGGTGATCGTCTGCGCCCACACGGAGCCGTCTCCCGCCAGTTGCATCTGCCGGATTTCCCGATTCATATGTTCAGAAAGCGTCGGCACGTTCTCCCAACGGTGCGCTTGGCCGTCCCAGATCGCGATTCCGTGCGCCGTGCTCACCCACAAGCGTCCCCTGCCGTCTCGCAGCGTTGCCCACGTCGAATTGTCCGGCAAACCTTCCGCTGTCGTCCACGCCGACCAATCCCGCACACCCGGCAGCCGGTCCAGCCCCGTCCCGGATCCGCCCACCCACAACGTTCCTTCGCGATCTTCCATCGCGCACTGAATCAGGTTGCTCGCCAACCCGTGTCGCGTCGTGATCAGTCGCCACTTTCCATTCGCCTGCCAGTAAAGTCCGGAAGAGGTCGGCACCAGCAGCTTTCCTTGCGCGTCAACTGTCGGCTTTCCTTCTTCTTCGTTCGCCGCGCCAGTGACGCCCTGTTCTTCAATCAACCGGTGCGCGTGCCGGTCCACTCGCGCCAGCTTCGTCGCCGTCCTCACCCACAAATTCCCGTTCCCGTCCTGCACCAGCGCCACCACGCGTTCTTTTGGCAAGCGAATGCCAGGCTCGATCTCGATCTTCCGCGATCCTGCGCTCAGGTGCGCCAGCTTCTGCCCCAGCGTGAACCAGATGGAATCGTCCGATGCCCGCAGAATTCCGGCCTGCGCTTCCCAGTCGCTCATTCCCTGCGCAATCGTTTCTGTTATTCCGCTGTTTTTCGGATCCAGGATCATCAGCCCGCGTTTGTACATCAGCACGTATGCCGTTCCCTGGCTATCTACCGCGAAAATCTGCACTCCGTTCAGCAGCGCCATCGAAGTCACCGGAATCGGCAGCCGGTGAAGCTCGCCGTTCTTGTAGAACGCCACTCCCCGGTTACCCGCAAACCACGGCGTGCCATCCGGTGCGATCACCATATCCACCACGTAGTGGCCGATCAGGCTGTCGGCTTCCGCCATTTTTTTCGATCGCGTGCCGTCGAATCGGTAAAGCCCGGTCTGCGTTCCGATCCACAAAAATCCTTGCGCGTCCTGTCCCAGCGCGGTCGCCGTCACCGCTCCCATTCCCTGATGGTCTTCAAACCGCAGCACGGAATATCTTGAATTGTCTGGAAAATCCGGAGGCGTTGGTTCGCCGCGCGCTCCCGCAACCAGCCCTGCAAGCACGCAGAGCAGCGCACACACCCGCATTGGCGTTCCCTCAGTCACGTCTTGCGACCACCTCGCACACAGGCTTTCTCGCCCACACGGGCGCACCTTGGCCGGACTCGTTTATGCTTTCAGGTTACGGGGGACTTCAGGCGGGGTAAATGCATCCGAAGTACTGTGTTGTAGTACTTGCGAATAGTTACTCGTTGGATACGCAATCCCATCCAAACCCTGGGGGCGGCTTTACGGCCGCCTTGTTGCTTTCTTGCGCGCTCTCCGTCTATGTCTCCGCAGCCGTCTCGATTACTTGCCCGCTGTGAGCGCGATTAACCGTTCCCCGTGTCCAGGCTCTCCACCAACAATTTCCGGAATCTGCCGCGCTCTTCTAGCTCCATGTCTATGATTTCAAAGGACATATCTTGCGCCCGGTAATCCCTCATCAGCGCCGTCGCCTGCACGTTTCGCAGTCCCACCTGCATCTTCAAGCGCACCTGCGTTCCCGGCGCCAGGTGCATATTCGTCGTCGCCAAGCCGCCGTTCAAACTCGCCGTCTTGATCTCCAGCCGGCAATTCTGTTTCAGGTTCGTGCTCACCGCCGTCACGCTCTTCCGCAGCTTCACCCGAGCATGTCTCCGTTGCCTCACAAATTTGGATTGCGCCGGAATCTCCAGCGGCTCCAGTGTCAGCTCGTCCCCTTTGATTTCGCAATGTGGCAGCGCGGACCTCACCCACTCTGGATCCATTTTCGTCAATGCTTGGAACGCCGCGATCCGCAACTCCTGCGGGTTGGCCCAGCCGAAAACCTTCCGCGATTCCACGATTCGCCGCAGCGTGTGGATGGATTCCGGCGCTTGCATCCGCCCCAGCGCCTCCAGCGCCTTCACTCGCAGGTAAGGCGCCGCGCCCGCCGGCAAATCGCCGTCGGCGATCGTCAACAATCTCCCAAGGCCCTCGCGGTCGCCGGTCATTCCGATCTCGTCAATCACCAGCGGCATCACCAGCGGATCCACATGATCCAGCAGCGCCAGCAGCAGCCTGCAAGTTCCGTGCGCCCCGCTCGACGCGACCTGCCGGACCGCGCGGTCCTGCGCCGTGCGCGGAAATTCCTTCAGCCGGCCCGGCAAAAATACTTCCGCGGCTTGCGGATCCAGCTTCGCCAGCAATCCCACCATTTCCACCGCGTCCGCCGCCACTCCCCCGCGCACCGTGCTCCGCAGATACTGCACCGCGCTTTCGCCCAGATCGTGCGCCAGGCTTGCCACGTTTTCCAGATCGCTCCGGAACTGGCACCGGTTAAACCGCATCGCCAGTTGCTCCATCGCCGTCTGTGGCAGATGCTTCAGCACCCCGGTAAGTCCCGCGGCCACTTCCCGCACGCGCAGCGCCTCTTCCACAAACTCCGGCACGCGCTCCTCAATGCCCATCTTCATCCGCAGCGTCTTTCCAATTCCTGGCCGCTGGGACTCCACACCTTCCAGCAGATTCAGCGCTTGTGCCATCGCCGGATAATGCCGCCGCGTCGCCGCTTCCTGGCTCAATCTCACGAACGCCGCGCTTACCAGCGATTGCAGGTCCTGATCCTGCTCCACGCTCAACCGCAATCCGATATGCCGCAGCGCTTCGGAAAGCAATCTCGGATCCGCTTGCGCGTAAAGCGTCGCCATCTCCGAAAGCCCCGTAGCCGCGCGCTTCCTCGCATCCGGCTCTTCGCTGTCCGCGCATTTTGCGTAGTTCTGCAGGATGCTGATCGCTTCCGCCACTTCCCCGTGCTCGATCAATTCCGCCACATACGACTGCACGTTTTTCGGCGGTATGCACCATGCTTCGTCCGAAAGCAGCACCTCGCGCTTCGCGCTTTCCGGCACCGATGCCCAGAACTGCCGGTCCAGCATCTCCCGGTGCGACTCCGTCAGGATTCCCGCTTCCGCCATTTTGTCTTCGTGCTGCCCCAGGAGTTTCCGCAGCTGTTCGATCTCCTGGTTCATGCGGTCCAGCATCTGCCGCACCGCGTTCACTTTCACTTCTCCGCGTTCGAATTGTTCCAGGGCGAACTTGATGGAGAGATGTTCCGCGAGCTGAACCAGGACACTCTCGTCCAGCTTCTTGTTTTTCCCTTGTTCCGCAAGCCCCGCCAACGCCTGCCGCAGCGTGTCTTGCGCGTTCGCCGGCATCTGTGAAACCTGGTCCTGAAATTCCACCGTCGTTGCCGAGGGATTTTGGCTGGTTCCGATGCTTCCAAACGTCGCGATCGCCCGCAGGATTCGGAACATCCCTTCTTCGTCGGGTCCGCCTATCGTTCCGCCGCCCTTGCCGGCACCTTTTCCGCTTCCTCCGCCCAGTCCCGGCCCTAAACCGGATCCAGTTCCAAGTCCCGCTCCACCCTTCCCGCTTCCGTACCCAAATCCCGCTCCGCCGCTTCCAACTCCGACGCCACCGCCGCCACCGATCCCGCTACCCGTGCCGCCACCCTTGCTCTTGCCAAGGTCCCCGCCGGCCACTACGCCAGTTCCGGAGCCCACCAGCACCTCATTAATTCCTTCACCGCTATACACGCTGCCAGAACCGGAACCCGATCCCGTGCCCGTGCCTGCTCCCACCAGAGTGCCGCTCCCCAAGCCCACTCCACCCACTCCCGCTCCGCCAGATCCAACTCCGCCCGTTCCCACTCCTGCGCCACTTCCACTTCCCGAGCCACTGCCATCCCCACTACCAGCCCCGCTGCCTCCGCCCCAACCCGGACCCAACCCAGGCCCCTCTCCACCTTCGCCGCCTTCCGTCCCCGATTTCGATCCCTCCGCCGCTGCAATCAGCTCCAGCAATTTCTGCGGATCGTTCAACATTCTCCGGAACTGGTCCTGCTGATCTCCCATGGACGCGGCCGCGATCTGCGCCGCCATACTCGCTTCTTTCAGCCGCGAATCGGTGGCCACGAAGCACACTTCGTTCACCCGGATTCCCTTCGCATCCGCGATCGCGTTTTTCAAATGTTGTGCAAGTTCGGCGGGTTTGGCCTTCCCGGTTGGAAACGCGCTCACGAAGCGCGCCAGTTCGGCCTGCGTTGCTTCCTGTGTGAATTGGACGCTGGCCAGCCCCGCGGCCGAAAGCAATTGCGCGAACTGCTTCTCCGCCGGGGAGCCATCCAGCGGCACGCCATCCAGCAGCAATTGCGTTCCGGTCGCTCCCAGCAGCAGGCCCGTTTCCGCTCCCGCGGGCACTGCCGTTCGCAGCTCTTCCCAGGCGACCCGCAACTGCCCCGCCACCCGCGCGTGGTCATACCCGTACAATCGCGCGAATTTCAGCAGAATATTCAGGCTGCGGACAAATGCGCGGGCTGCCGTCGTTTTGGGATCCGTCTTCATTCGTCTCCGTAGAGTCCCGTCCTCAAGTCCTAGTTACCTCTTAAGAAGTAGGACCTGCTCACTAGTACCGTAGAACCCTTGCTTTCCGGCCACAATGGTACAGAGGTCCTGTGTTACTCGGCCGTCATTCCGCCATTCGTACAGCTCCGTTCACTGCTCTCCCGGTCGGTTATTCCCCGCCTTGGTACAGTTGCGTTCCCCGCGTTTCAGTGATTTTCGTCACAATGGATGCACGCCGAAGGAAAATTGTGCGGGCAGACAGTCACTCCCAGGGCCGCAGAACCTGCGGAAATGGAAATTTAAGCGGGCTGTGTGTGCTCAGCTTATCGGCTGGGGCTTCGGTGGGGTTACCGGCTCAGCGCTACCCGGCTCAATCGCCGGCTTCGGTTATTCACGTTCGAGGGCTGCGGCAACCCTCCCAATTCCAGCAACAGCTTCCGCAAACGGCTCCGTTCGTCCAACTCCATCTCCACAAATTCAAACGCCATCGCCTGTGGCCGCGCGCCGCGCACGATCGCCTGCGCGCGAATGTTGCGCACCCCATGCGACAATTTCAGCGCCAGCAGCGACCCAGGCGCCAGATGCCTGTCAGAGGCTCCAATCCCGCCTCCCAGATTCAGCTCAGCGATCGAAATCCGCATATTTTCCCGCAGGTTCGTGGTCACTGCCGGCACATGCTTGCTCAATTTCAATCTTGCGTACCTGCGCTGCCGGATCACCGATGCGTTCGCCTCCGGATCGGTCGGCTCCAGCACCAGTTCCTTGCGGTCCAGGCCGCTCGCCATGATCTTTTCAATCGCCAGCGTTGGCTCCACTTTTTGCAGCGCCTGCGCCGCCGCGATTCGCAATTCCGTGTGGTACGCCCATCTCCACACTTGTTTCGCTTCCAGCAATTGCTGCAGCAGCGCGCTCGCCGCGCTCGCCCGCAATCTCCCTGCCGCTTCGATGGCCTTGATGCGGATAAACCCAGGTGTACTGTCATCCCGGATCAGATCCAGCAGCACCGGAATGCATTCCGTTCGCCCGCTCATCCCCATCTCATCCAGCGCCAGTGGCCGGATCAGTGGATCCAGCGATACGTACATGGACGTCAGCAGCATCGCCCGCTGCTCCGCAGGCGTCGAAGACAATTGCCTCACCGCGCGGTCGTGCGATGCCCTCGGCCATTGCGCCAGCCGAAGCGGCAGCGCGTGCTCCACCGTTTCCGGCGAAAGCTGGCTCAGCAATCCAATCACTTCCGTCGCTTCCGCTGCCGGCGCGGTTTGCAGCGTCTCCGTCAGCCGGCTGACCGCTTCGTCTCCCAGCCCGCGCACCATCTCGCCCAGCAGTTCGCAATCCTCGCGGAATCCGCAATTCGCAAACCGGTTGGTCATGTAGTTCAGCGAAGCCTTGGGCATCAACCCGAGAATATCCAGCAGTCCGTCCGGCACATTTGCCGTTCGCATCGCATCTTCCACGAACTCCGGCACACGCTCCTCAGTTCCGATTCTTTGCCGGATATTGTTCGTCGAACCCGGCCGCAGCGTTTCCACGCTGTCCAGCGAAGCCAGCGCCTGCTGCATCGCCGGGTAAAATCGCTTCGCTCCCGCCTCCTGGCTCATGCGCACAAACGCCGCGCCGATCAACGTCTGCAAGTCCGATTCCCGTTCAATCGAAAGCTGATTTCCCAGCCGCTGGATCACGTCAATCAGCGCGCTTCCGTCTCCGCTGCCATAAAATTCCGCCAGGTCGGAAAGCCCAATCGCCGTCGTGCGCCGCGCTTCCGGCGCTTCCAGGCTCACGCAAGCCGCGTACTTGATCAGAATCTCATTTACCGTCTTCAGCTCGCCGCGTCGCAGCATCTCTTCCAGAAATCCGCGTACGTTCCGCGGCGGCACGCACCACGCTTCGTCCGATGTCAGCACTTCTTTCTTGTTTTCTTCCGGCACCTGCAGCCAGAATTCCTGGTCCAGCAATTCCGTGTACGACTGCACCTGGATCCCCGCGCTGGCCATCGTCTCTTCTTGCTGCCCCAATATCTTTCGCAGCGCTTCAATCTCCGCGTTCATCCGGTCCAGCAGTTGCTTCACTGCGTTCACGCGCAATTCCCCGCGCTCGTAGCTGTCCAGCGCGAACCGAATCGCCACGTGCTCCGCCAGCTTCAGGAGCATCGGCTTGTCTGGCTTATCGTTTGGAGCCTGCGCCGCCAACCCCGCCAGCGCCTGTTGCAGTGTCACCTGCGCGCGCACTGGCAGCGTCGAAAGCCGCGACTGAAACGCGTTCGCATCCATGCGCGCGTCAGGTTCCTTCCGCGCCTTCCCCAATTGCGCGAACAGCCCAATCATCGAACGAATATCGTCTTCCGCTACCGCATAGCCGCCCGCGCCGCCCGCCACTCCGCCCGGCATCCCCGGCACTCCGCCCAGCACACCGCCCTTGAACATCTCCGTCGCCGTCAGCCATTTTCCTGGCTCACTGGAACCTCCGCTGCCGCTGCCAGTGCCACCGCCAGGCCCGCCGCCGGATCCTGTTCCACCGCCGCCGCCCGTTCCACCGCCAGTCCCTCCACCGGATCCTGTTCCACCGCCGCCGCCCGTTCCACCGCCAGTCCGCTCCACCAGTTCCGCCGCCGCCAAATCCGCCGCCGGTCCTCCACCACGTCCCAGCACCGCCGCCCGCACCCGCGCCCGTACCGCTTCCACTCCCCGTTCCAGTTCCAGTGCCCGATCCGTCGCCGGTTCCTCCGCCAACTCCGCTGCCTCCACCGCCCGGACCACCGCCAATTCCAAATCCTCCGCCGCCTCCAGCGCCACCCGGGCCACCAGTTCCGCCGCCCCCGCCGCCGCTACCCGTCACCGTCCCCGGCTTTCCGGCTTCCCACAAACTTCCCCCGCCACCCGTGCCGCCGCTCCAGCTTGCGCCGCTTCCGCCTGCTCCGCCGGGACCCGATCCGCCTCCCGGCCCAAATCCCAACTCCGCCACCGCCGCCGCCCCCGCCGCGATTGCTTTCCGCCGCCAGAATCAGTTGCAGCAATTTTTGCGGATCCTCAAAAACATCGCGCAATTTGTCGCCTTGCGCGCCCAGCACCTTCGAAGTCAATTGCGCCGCAACCTTGATTCCCGCGATGGATCCGTCTTCCGCCACGAATCGAATTTCGTTGATTCGTATGCTTGGATCGCCCGCCAGCGCGCTCTTCAATTGCTCCGCAAGCGAACTCGGCTTCGCGTTTCCGCTGGGAAACGCGCGCACAAATCGCGCGAATTGCGGCTGCGTCAAGATTGGGTGCAAAGTGAATGCTTGCGATTCCAGAGGAAGTCAGCAGTTACGCGAAACTTTTTTCCGCCGCCGCTGCGCCCAGCGGCACTCCGTCCAGCAGAATCTGATTGCCGGAAGCTCCCAGCAGCAGCCCCGTGTCGCCGGCTTTCATCCAGCGCAGAGCGCAATTCTTTCCACGCCGTTTCAAACTGCGCCATCGTCCGCACGTGCCCGAATTCATACAAGCGCGCAAACTTCAACAAAATGTTCAGGCTGCGAACAAACGCGCGGGCCGACTGTCGTGTATCTCCAGCCATTTCTGCGGATTTCCCCTCAGTATTACCTTACTCCTACACTAGGCCGCCTACCCCTCAGGAAACAAGCCTTCCGCTCCCTGATGTCGCCATCTCACTAATATAAGTATCATTTCCGATACTTTGCTTCCATCGTCTCATTCTCTGGTTGCTCTTCTGCCCGTCTCATCAGTACAATCTCCCCAGGCCGGGCTTGCTGCCGGTCAATCCCGGCTTCCCTACCAGGACGACTTGGGTTCTAAAGGACCCGCCGGCTGAATGGCTGAAAATCAAACCCCGGCCCACTTGAAAGCCGAGATGCCGCAGATTCCCGGCGTTGGCGGCAACGGCCCACGCCGCTCCACGTCCAATCCTATGCCTCCTCTCATTATCGCCCTTGCCGCCGTCGGCCTCGTTCTGATTGTTCGCCGTCCGCTGGCTCTCTCGGCCCAAGCCCGTCGAACAGCCCGTCGCCGAGCAGGCTCCTCAAATTGAAGTTCCCCCACCTCCTCCGGACCCCAACGCTGCTTTGCCCCATGCCAGCGATTCCGATCCCGTTATCGCCACGTCAGCGATCTCTCCAAGCCCTGGTCCTCCGCCGACTTCTTCGTTCGCAACCACCTTACCGGCGAAAATATTCCCGCCACCATCGTACGCCTGCCCTCCGGCTCCGCCAGCCTTCCCACCGGGCTATTGGGCCTTCTCCCGCAAAGCGCCCTACGGCACTTGCCAGCTCGAATATGTCAGCGATCTCAAAAGACTCCGCGACGATTACGATTTCCGCCATCCCACTCATCCCCTCGTCGGCAATCCTTGCAGTCGCACTCTGTTCGATCCGCTCAACACCGTCAGCCTTCCACCCGACAACATCTGGATTCGCGGCGCCATCGTCCAGGGCAGCGACATCCGCCCGCCCTTCGGCGTCGAAATCAAAATCCAAGGCAAGCAAATCCTTGCCATCCGCTCCGAATAATCCCCGCCCCGCCCAAGCCGAGTTCGTCATCCTGCCTGCCGTGAGCGCAGCAGAAGGGAGGGCCGCGGTTCTTGCGGCCGAAGGATCTCAACCAAAACCCCTTCCCAAACCCAACGCAAAGCCACTCTTCTCTTCCGCCTTGCGGACCGCCAACTCCACCCGATCCCGCGGTGTTCGCGGGATGAATCTCCACTTTAGCTCTTCTCTGTGCTCTGCTCTTCTCCGCTCTTTTCGCCGTTCCGTTTCTCTCCGCTCTTCCTCTCCGCTCCGAATGTACTGGCCGACCTTCAGGTCGGCTCT
>CAVTII010000013.1:0-89541 GCA_963734705.1 uncultured Acidobacteriota bacterium
ATTACGCGGACGGAGAGACGTTCGGGCGCGTGTATACGAATAAGGAAAAAGCGACGCGATTTGCGGAACGGCAAGGGCGTTCGCCGCGCGATCGAATCGTGTGTTACGCAGGTTTCCTGATTCGTTTCCACGTTCTTTGGATTATTCGGAGCGTCTGTCGTTTCGGGGGGAAAGCGTGCTAGAAAGTTATAGTCTGAGCGGCCTAGACGATGGAAGTACGGAGCCTTGCCAAGGTTCAGGCGTGAGTTCATTACTCACAGGCTGCTCCATTTTCCTCCGTTTTCCTCAGCCATTTCAATTCGTGTGGAACGTTGCTGTGTATTCTGGTAGATCGCGCAGGCCTTTGATTCATGAATATTTGTCGCATCGCCGTGGGCAGTACCGGCGGCCTAGCTTCTGGCGGGTTGAGGAAGCGGCGGCGCTTTTCGCGGCGCGGCTTTTACGTGTCTGTGCTGGATAAATTGAGGTTATGAAGTAGAAAGGGAGTCAGCGACACGCCTGCTTCGCGCGAGGAGTCGACGCAGGGTGCGCCAGCGCGCGGAAGTGCTGCAGAACAGCTTCACGAAACTGCTATTGGCGCGGAGTTTGGTGGGTCTCGAGGTGGTCTGGATGTTGTTTGCTGAAAATGGCAGCCGTGGAGGCGTCCTGAGAGTTGGGCATACGCCAGCGATGGAGTCTGCGGGTATTTCGGCTGTCGGGGAGCATCGAGTCGCCAGAAGCGCTTGTGAGGAGTCTTGAGCCGCGGCGTGAGCTGGGCGTGGCGATTGATCGTGTCGCGAGCGCGTTGGCATTCGCGACGCGCAAGGCGCCGGGCGTGCTTTCCGGCGATCTGGTTTCGCGAACAAGAATCATTTCGGCTCGTGGGGTGAATGGCCTTCGCTCTCGTTCTATAATTCCAAGATGTATCAGGCAGCGATGGCGGCAGGCTCGAAATATGGGCTTCGATCGTGAAGGAGACGATGCGTGGACATAGTTAAGGGGCAACATGGGCTGGATCGAAGTGGTGGTGGGGCCGATGTTCTCCGGGCAAGAGCGAAAGAGCTGATTGCCGCCTGCGCGCGCGGAATCGCGCGGCAGCGCGTGCAGATCTTCGAGCCGGCCATTGATCGGCGCTACGCGGCGATGGTATCGTTCTCGCACTCCGGACTGCGCACATCTCTCGGACACGTCAGTAAGGCCTCGGAAATTCTGGAGAGAGCTGCAGCGGCGCACGGAGTCATCGGCGTTGACGAGGCGCAATTCCTGGGCCGACGAAGGGCAGACGTTTGTACCAAGCTGGCCAATCTGGGCAAGCGCGTGATCGTAGCTGGCCTGGACACCGATTATCGCGGCCGCCCTGTTCGAACCTATGCCGCGGCTGCTGGCGATCGCCGAGGAAATCACCAAGCTGCTGGCCGATCCGCGTTCGCTGGGCAACCCGCCGTTCAGTACGCGAGCGACTGGTGGATAGCGACGATGTTGCAGTCGGCGCAGGCGGCGCCTATGAAGCGTGTTGTCGGCGTGCTGCTTCGAGCCGTCCGGCCATTGCCGCACGTGAGGCGCACCGGGTCGGCCGATCCTCGAACCGCGCCGCAAATGTCGGCGGCAAGTAAGCTGGGGTTTCGTGATCTAGCATGTGCCGGCCTCGGTGCAAGAGCATCAACCATGCGCATCGAATCAGTAGTCTCGACACGCGTCGATCTTGCCGGGGCACACTCGATATCTGGCCGCTGACGGTTTCATCCGGAGTCGATGCTTGAACGCTGCCATTCGCGTTACGCGCGCCGCGTGACGAGAGATATGCCGCAAACGATGCGCGCATCAAATTGGTTTCGTCGAGACGAATCGATCCGAGCTTTTCTGTTCTTCGCCGGGCTGTCAAAGCGAAGCGGTCGTGTTCCAGATCGCGCCGTGCGGAACTCGTCAAGTTTTTCCGGCCGGAGGGCGCGCTTCACGCTGACCAGCAGATTCCGAGGCGTCGGTCGGCGCAGGAATCGGCGGTTCCAATCGCACGGCCGTGGTCATGGCGCCCGCGCTGCATCCGCTTAACCGGGGCAGGGAAGAGCAAGGTGGATTGGATCCATATCAGCCGGGACGCCGAAGGCATCGTATTCGGGCGCCGAGGCACGCAGGATCACTATCCGCGGCGTTTGGAGGTGCCGTCGCGATCGAATTGTTCGGGCGGCGAGGCGCCGCATTGAATGGCGGGTGAATTTGACGAACTGCGACGGCGCCGTGGTCGTTACACCGGCAAGCCCGGGCAATCGGGGACCAACATTGGGAAGTCTTCTAGGCGCGTATTGACGGCAAGAAGGCGCGCAGCAATATCAGCATATCTCTCAGATCGTCGAGAAGATGCGCGTGGCCCTGGAAGGCGGCGATTGGAAAGAGTACCGGACGCTTGATGATTGCCCGACGGTACGTTTCGCCGCCGGAACTTGCCCACGATTTCCACGAAGACGATCGACGCCACCATCCAGGGTGCGCGCGCAAAGGCGCATTGGCAGGGAAGGTTTGCGGAGCCGGCGGAGGGGGTTGCCGCGGTCCAGCTGGTTGAGCCGGCCGCCCGGGAGCGCGTGGAAAGGCGGCGCCGGATGCGGAGGAGCGCGGCTGCTGATGCACATTGACCGGCAGGGCGTTACCGGTGGTCTCCCTTAAATTTTTTCTCACACCACTACTCAAGCGCCTTGGCGGCATCATAAAATAGGCGGGCGCCGGGTGGGCCTTGCCATTCGTTATGCCAATTGGCTTCATACCGTTGCTGGTTTGGCGTTCGCCGCGGTGGACCTGCCCAAGTCCACATTGTCGCCGCCTGCAGAGAGCGCCCTGCTTCGGCAGCACCCTCGAGGGGGCGTGAATCCATTGCAGCGTCGCCCGTGAGCTGCGAACGATGCGCTAGCGGGCCGGCGGCCGCAAGCTCTTCGACTTCTCCAAGCGCCACGTCAACGGAAACTTCGAAGCCGATCGATTCGCTACGCTCCGGCGAACTTTGCCGAAGGCCCGAAAGCCCATTCCAGGGCAGTACGGCTTCGTCATCTACACGGACAAGCCGCCGAATCTGGATTCCGGAATCGCACGACTTCCATGCATGGCGCGGCCATTAAGACTGGGGGATCCTATCGATATCACGAAACTGGAATTCAAGGAACACACCATTATTGTGGATATTCAACGGCGGCGGGCGCCTGAAAGCACAACTGGATGGACACATTCAGGTTGGCACGAGGCCCTGATGTCTCGCCACAAGCCAGCACGACGGAAATGCTCGATAATCCGGCGCCGCCAGGCATTCAGACTGGTGCTGGTGGCAACGATCTATTCCTGCAACTTCCAAAGAATGTTCTCGACCTCTCACCTGACGATCTGAAGAAGCTGCTTTCGCCGATTTCTCGATTTTGGGGGGGGTGTACTCCGCCGCTGTGCAGTGGATAGACACGCTGCCGCGCGGGAAATGAAGAAAGGCGATCACGGTATCGCCGCCCTGCGCTGGGGATGAACCGCGACGAGTGGTTGCCGCGCTGGCGGAAGCCCGATCATAAGGTTCGCGAGCGTGATGCGGAAGGCTACGACACGAAGATGGATCGATGGCCACTCGACCCGACAAAAACAGTCTTCGCGGATTCGCGGGACAATAAGTAAGCTCATCAACAAATATCCGCAATAGGATGGACTCGCGCAAGAAAGCACACGAGTCGAACTTTGAATGCTCGTCCATATACGAAAGAGGTCCCCGTGGAATTGGGCGCTTCTTTTTCGGCTGTTTAGCTCGTAATTGGCACAATGAAGTGCTTTCCCTGCCATGTGACGGATGACGTTTCGTCCCACGTTGACTTTTTACGATAGTCCACGAGCATTTCTGTTCTTCCCGCGGCGTCTTGAACCTGTTGTGACGCCGTAATCGACGTAACCGCACCGGAGGAAGTATGCCAATTAAGGTAGGATTAACGGCTTCGGCCGCATTGGTCGCAACATCGTGCGCACTGCGCTTGACGACAAGGACATTCAGTTCGTCGCCGTCAACGTGATCACCGATGCCAAAACGCTCGCCCGACCTCTTGAAGTAACGACTCCGGCGTCGGCATCTGCCGCACACGATCACCACACCGAGGATTCCATCAGCATCGAGGGCAAGCCCATCAAAGTGTTCAAGGTGAAGACCGCGGAAATTAACTGGGCCAGCGTTGGCGCGGATATTGTCGTCGAATCGACCCGCCTTTTCACCAAGGGCCCAGACGCCAAAAAGCATCTGCGCGCGCCGGTGAAGAAAGTGATCATCTCCGCGCGAGCTGATGGACCGGATGCCACGTTCGTCCTGGCGTGAACGACAAGACTTACGATCCCTGCGAACCATCACGTGGTTTCGAACGCTTCCTGCACAACCAACTGCTTGGCACCCGTCGCCAAGGTTCTGCATGACACCTTCGGCATCAACAGCGGCACGATGACCACGATTCACTCTTACACCAACGATCAAAAACTCCTCGACCTTCCACACAAGGATCTCCGCCGTGCGCGTGCCGCAGCCCTCAGCATGATTCCCAGTTCCACCGGAGCGGCCAAGGCGCTGCACCTTGTGATCCCGGAATTAAAAGGCAAGCTGGACGGCTACGCGATGCGGGTTCCCACGCCAAACGTCAGCGTTGTGGACCTGACTGTGTTCGTGGACAAGCCGGCGACTAAAGAGGCTGTGAATGCCGCGCTGAAGGCCGCCGCTAATGGCGCGATGAAGGGCATTCTTGGCTATACCGAGGAAGAGTTGGTTTCCATAGATTTTCGCGGCAACCCCAATTCCTCGATCGTCGATTCGGAATACACCAAAGTTGTGGGCGACCGCTGCGTGAAAGTGCTGGCCTGGTACGACAACGAGTGGGGAGTACTCCTGCCGGTGCCGCGATTTGATCAAGCTGTTGGCTTCGAAGTTTTAGTTGAGGGGCAGTGGGGCTGGTTGCTGTGGGCTGAGAATAAAGATAGCAGCTAGCAGATAACAGGAACCGGCCCCACGCTCCGCAACATCCAAATAGATTGCGAAAGGTTTCTGCTCGCTGCCAGCTCCTAGCTGTTATCTACTCTCGTATTGAAACATAACAATTTTTGTCCTACGGAAAAACCATGACGAAGCTGACAATCCAAGACCTCGACCTCCGCGGCAAACGTGTTTTCATCCGGGTGGACTTCAACGTCCCACTGAAGGATGGCGTGGTTACCGACGATACGCGGATACGCGAAACGCTGCCTACGCTGAAACTCGCGATCGAAAAGGGCGGACGTCTGGTGCTGGCCTCGCACCTCGGCCGGCCGAAGGGCGGCACTGATCCGAAATATTCGTTGAAGCCCGCCGCCAAAAAGCTCGAGGAGCTTCTCGGCAAGCCGGTGGCGTTTGCCTCGGATTGTGTTGGCGCCGAGGCGGAAGGGAAGAGCAAGGAATTGAAAGACGGCGATGTCCTTCTCCTCGAAAACGTACGGTTTCATCCCGAGGAAGAAAAGAACGATGAAGCATTCTCCAAGCAGCTCGCCGCATTGTGCGATGGCATATTTGTTTGCGACGCCTTCGGCTCCGCGCACCGCGCCCACGCCAGCGTCGTCGGCATCACGCGCTTCGTGAAGCAATCCGCGGCCGGCTTGCTGATGGAAAAGGAGCTTGCCTATATCGGCCAGGCCATCAGCAATCCCACTCGGCCGTTTGTGGCCATTCTGGGCGGCGCGAAAGTCAGCGATAAAATCGAAGTGGTCGAAAACCTGATGAAAATTGCCGACGCCATGCTGATTGGAGGCGGGATGGCCTATACCTTTCTAAAGGCCCAGGGCCTTTCGATCGGTAAGTCTCTGGTGGAAGAAGACAAGCTCGATCTGGCGCGCAAAATTCTTGCCGACACCAAGCAGAAGAACTTCAAGTTCCTTTTACCACTCGACAACGTCATCGCGCCTGAATTTAAAGCCGATGCGCCGGCAACCAGCGTCGAGGTCAACGCCATTCCCGCGGATCAGATGGGCCTGGACATTGGGCCGAAAACGATTGCTGCCTATTCCGCCGAAATTGCGAAGGCCAAAACAATCGTCTGGAACGGCCCCATGGGTGTTTTTGAAATGCCGGCCTTTGCGAAAGGCACGCTCGCGATTGCACAAGCGGTCGCGACTGCCACCACCTCCGGTGCGATTTCCATCGTTGGCGGAGGAGATTCGGTCGCCGCGGTGCATCAATCCGGCCTGGCCGCCAAGATCTCGCACATCTCAACGGGTGGCGGCGCCTCGCTGGAATTTCTCGGCGGCCGTAAACTTCCGGGCGTGGAGGCCCTCACCAACAAATGAGCAATCCGAAGCGTCGCCGCGTCATGGCCGGCAATTGGAAGATGTACAAAAATCAGGCGGACACCCGCGCGTTTTTCGCGGCGTTTAATCCGCTGGTCGCCGGCGTCACCGATTGCGATATCGTCATCGCGCCGCCGTTCACCAGTATTCCTGCGGCGGTTGAAGCCATCAAGGGCACGCACATTGCCATCTCTTCCCAGAACGTTTACTGGGAAAAAGAAGGCGCTTTCACCGGGGAAATCTCCACGGGCATGCTCGCGGAGGCTGGTTGCCGCTACACGATCATTGGCCACTCCGAACGACGTCACATTTTTGGCGAAACCAACGAAATGGTATTCAAAAAGACGAAAGCGGCGCTGGCAGCGGGACTCACGCCCATCGTCTGCATCGGCGAAATGCTGGCCGACCGCGAAGCCGGGCGCACCGAAAGCATCTGCCAGACGCAGTTCCACGGCAGCGTCGGCGCGTTGACCGCCGAGGAATTCTCCCGTATTCTGATAGCCTACGAACCTGTGTGGGCAATAGGAACGGGCCGTACGGCGACCCCGGAAATTGCTGCGGCTGTGCACAAGTTCGTGCGCCATTGTGCGGCGGAGATGTTCAACGACGGCCATGCGGCAGCCTTGCGGATTCTCTACGGCGGCAGCGTCAAGCCAGACAACATTCAGGGTTTGATGGCGCAGGTGGAGCTCGACGGCGTGCTGGTTGGTGGTGCGAGCCTGGATTCAAAGTCGTTCGCGTGTATCGTGAAAGATTGGCCTCGCTGATGGTGGTTCGTGGGTTACTCGAATTTCGAGAATTTAAGTGTTTGAGGTGCAAGAAATGCCTGGTTGGATGAAATGGACGATCGCGCTGCTAATCGGCTTTGCGATCATTTATCTTGGATTTCACTTGTCCTGGGGCGGATACATTCTGACGCCCTTTTTCGTGCTCAATTGCCTGGTGCTGATCATCGTGGTGCTGTTGCAGAGCGGCAAAGCGGCTGATCTCGCCGGCGCGTTTGGTGGGGCGGGCAGCCAGACCGCGTTTGGTCCGCGCGGCGCCGCGACGATTCTTTCCCAGGCGACCACCTGGTGCGCGGTGATGTTCATGGTGTGCGCGCTGGCCATGGTTGTGAAAGTGGATCGCGCCGTGGATCAGGGTGGCGGAGGCAACTCCATTCTGCAAAAGTTTTCGAAGTCTGCGCCGAAGGCAACTCCGGCTCCCGCGCCAGTGACCCCGGCGCCGGCCGTGCCACAGTCGTCTGCCCCTGCGCAACCCGCGCCTGCAGCTCCCGCGAAGCCGTAACTAGGCGATTGTAGGGCCTGCCTTCCAAGGCGGGCCGCTCTCAACTGCATCACTCGGCGCCTTGCTCGTTTTCCCCGGCGCGGCTACAATGAAGTTCTCACCTCTGTGCGGTCGTGGCGGAACTGGCAGACGCACCAGCTTGAGGGGCTGGCGGTAGCAATACCGTGGTGGTTCGAATCCACTCGACCGCACCATCTTTTTTCAGAAGTACAGCAATACTGCATAAATTGACGTTTTCCCCAATAAAACAGCATTTTCCGAGGGAATGGCTGGGAGTCTCTGGGAGCGGCTGGGAGTCTAAAGTCGCCCTCATTGGCAACACACTGGCAACACAGATTTAGGTCACTTATTCCTTCCCGATTCACGCGCGCTTTAGTCACGGTTCTTCCAATCAGCATTTGCTTGGTTTTCTGCGCTCGATACTGCATATGCCTGTAATCGCGAGGTCCCGAGTTCGACCCTCGGAGTCGGCTCCACTTATTTCATCGTGTTTTCTGTCAGGTATAGAGTATATTTCCCCGAAGTGCGGGCCTGAGATGACGTGAAAAATAACCTCCAAGAACAGGTAGACAGAATCCGTGAACGTCTGCATGAAGTCAGCGGACGCCTTTCCGGAGTTGAGAGCGCCCTCCAAGAGTTGAAGGCGAATCCAACAAAACTTGCTCGTGCTTGGTCCCATATCTGGCGGTGGGTAACTACCAATAAGACGGTCTCCGGCCTAGGTGGCTTGGTGTTATTGGTCGCGGGATGGTTTGTCACTGGATACTATCAACATTGGCTAGACCACAAACACGATGCGTTTAATTTGGCAGTAGATGAGAGGGTCAAGGCCTCAACAACTGTCACTGAAATGCAAAAGACTCTCGCAGAAATTCAAAAGACATCCAGTGAAACCAATACGGTCTTAACGACTCTACAGCCTTATATCCACGACATGGTCATTCATCAGTTTGAAAACATCTCAAAATTACCAGCACGGTCCCTGATACAACGCGCTCCCGCCTTAAAAGATTTGCTCGCGGTAGCCAAGAATCAGCGCGTCTCAATTGACCCTAAAGTTATCGAGCAGGTAGGTGTGAAACTTGCTCATGCCTCTGCCTCAGCCCATCCAGCGACATGGGATGCCGCACTTGAGTTCATAAACTACAAGTCATTCAACAACAATTACTCTCCTTTTCTACCCGACACGACAAACGAAAAGGACTTCAGGGACAAGTATGTGATTTACATTCCGACTGGGGGCGTTGCGCCAGTTTCTACTTTGAGAGGCTTGGCCCCGGCTGATAGTGCCGCCCAAACTGGATACATAGGCGAAGACCGTAATAAGGGGATGGCCTCAGGACTTGCATGGATAATTCTTGAAGGCGGTTAAGCGGGTCTGGATGGCATTCAATTGCGGAATGTAATCTTCCACCACGTCCGAGTGTCTTATCACGGCGGCCCCGTGATAATGGATAACGTCTACTTCGTAGACTGCACATTTGATATGAATTTCGCACCGCCAACTCTAAATCTGGTGTTAACTTTATTGGCTCCGTCACCTGCTACGTCGTTCGAGTACCGCCCGCACAAAAGTTGAATCGTTCCTCAAAGCTCGATAGCGTCTGGGTCGGTCACCCCTGAACTCGACATATCACGTTTGACCCTGCCGTTGCAGCGAGGTATGCTGCCTTCCCCTTCTTCTGCACTTCACGCACCGAGACCTCCATGACCGAAGAACGTAAGCACGCCATCCTGTTCGCTGCCACACTGCTATGCGCCCGCAAAATGATTGAGACGATGGAGTCGGACAAGCCGAACTTCGCGGAGCAATACTGGGTGGACAAGGCGGTGGAGAAGACGGCATTTATTTTGGAGAGAATTGATAAGAAATGGCCGCAGTCCTGAGATACCAAAGTCGACGTACCCGCAGACCCGAGAATTGGAATTGGCTACAAGCGGTAGATGTCCGCGTTAGCAATTTCTTCGCCTAAGAGCTTGAGGAGTAGCAACCCGCGAATGGAAGGACGAAAACAGTAGTCTCCGACAGGCACTTGGCGGTGAGCCACCTCAATTTCGTGAGCCAGTCCGAATCCTTGCAAACGATTGCATGCGTCATAGCCTTGTTCGCGACTGAATGATTTGCCTTGGTAGTCACCACCGAGGACTTTAGCGATTTCCACGACCAACTCCTGCTTCCGGTTGATGAAATCGTTGGGATGGAAATCTCTCAATCCCTCCGTGCCAACATTCCTGAGACCGTTTTAGTACTCTTAATTAATGAGCAGGGCGAGAAAGAAAAAGGAAGAGATGAACGGTATTTCTCTTGGTGTTGTTTTTTCTGAGGCTTTGGCTGGCGCGGAACGGAGCGAAGGCGAGCGAAGCGAGCCGCAGCGCAGTGCAGCGGCAGCCAAAGCGGCGGCCGGCTCACGGTCGGTCGCGCCGCTTGATTCGGAAGTAGTTGCCAGACCTAAGCGCCGTAGCTTCACTGCGGAGTACAAACAACGTATCTTGCAAGAAGCCGAAGCGGTTGCCGCCACACCCGGCGGCGTTGGCGCTCTGCTCCGCCGCGAAGGACTGTACTCCTCGCTGCTGGCCTATTGGCGGCGCGAGCGGGCCAACGGCATTCTCGAAGCGTTGACTCCACGGAGGCGCGGGCCGAAATCTAAGCGCAATCCACTGCAAGAAGAAAATCTGAAGCTGCAACGCCAGAATGCGCGCCTCACCGAAGATCTGCGTAAGGCCCACATCATCATCGACGTCCAAAAAAAAGTGGCGGCGCTGTTGGGCCGTCCGATTCCGGAACCGGACCCAGAGGAGAACTCCTGATGGCCGCGGTCACCGAACTGGCTACCGCCGTGGGCACGCGCGCTGCTTGCCGTGCGCTGTTTGCGCCGAGAGCTTCCCACTATCGTCAAAGGCGTGCGGTGATCTGCCCGGCGAAGAATAATCCGCGGCCTTCGCCGCCACGCGCTCTTGCTCCAGCGGAACGCGAAACGGTCCTGGCGCATCTGCACGGAGAACGCTTCCAGGATCGCTCGCCCGCCGCTGTTTATGCGACGTTGCTCGATGAAGGAACGTATCTCTGTTCGATTCGCTCCATGTATCGCATGCTCGAACAGGACGGCGAATCGCGGGAGCGCCGCGATCAGCTAACCCATCCGCCCTACAAGAAACCGGAACTCCTGGCTACAGCTCCCAATCAGCTCTGGAGCTGGGACATTACCAAGCTGCTGGGGCCTGCCAAGTGGACCTACTTTTATCTTTACGTGATCCTCGATGTGTTCAGCCGCTACGTCACCGGCTGGATGGTAGCGATGCGCGAAAGCGCAGAGCTGGCCAAGCGGCTGATCGAGGAAAGTTGCGCGAAACAAAATATTCAGCGCGGACAACTCACACTGCATGCCGATCGCGGTACATCGATGAGTTCCAAGCCGGTGGCGTTCTTACTGGCCGACTTGGGTGTGACCAAAACACATAGCCGGCCGCATGTCTCCGACGACAATCCCTATTCGGAGAGCCAGTTCCGCACCATGAAATATCGGCCGGAGTTCCCGGACCGTTTCGGATGCATTCAAGACAGTCGCGCTTTTTCGCAGGGATTTTTTCGCTGGTACAACGAGGAACACCGCCACTCCGGGTTGGGACTACTTACTCCGGCCATGGTCCACTACAACCAAACTGCGCTCATTCTGGAGCAGCGCCAAACCGTTCTCGATGCCGCCTATCGCGTCCATCCCGAACGCTTCGTCCGCCAAGCTCCCAAACCAGCAGCGGTCCCAACCGAGGTCTGGATCAACAAACCGCTCAACTCAAATGAAATTACTCACTAAATTCCATGAACACTGGTCTCAAACTCGTTGACACGAGCCGCTTCGTCAATGTTGAACCGTGCCAAACGCTGATGGCAGTTCCGACAGTTAAGAAGCCAAGCAGCCACGATGTCACCTCACTACACCTACAATGGGAACTTTCGGAAGGGAAAGATGTACTCAAATCCCTGTATTTTTAGTGTTAAAAGTCTCGTCAGTGCTTTGCAGGAAGGCTGCTGCCTCGGTCGTCGGAAAATTGCACGGTCAAACCCCGCCGTGCTCGTCCTGCGCCGATCCGCCAGTAACCCTCTATGTCACTTTTACCAATAGCCGCTCGTTCCAAACAATGAGACAAGTAAGTCAGGTCCACGAAGTCGGGGCGGGCTCGGGCGGGTACGCCTCGGCTTCATTTTGTTCCGAACATTCAACCTCAAGTCCCCTGTCACTTCTAACAGTAGATTCTCGCACCAGACAATGGGATAACAAGCTCGCTACATCGAAGCTGGGGTGGACTCTTGGCGGACACCCGCCTCGGCTTCATTTTGCCCCGCTTTCTCTTTTTCCCGAAATTTGTTGCCAACGTCTCGACATGGCTTCCTTTGGTGCCGTGATTCCCGAACCTAGTTGGTATAACTTCCTGCAATTGAATTCTCACCCCGGAGAACTGATGAAATTACTGCTTGTCTTCCTCGCAGCTTTAGCATTCTCATCGGGCGCTTCAGCGCAAATCCCGCATAACGTGCCGGGAGATACCACAGACCATATCTCCATCAAAACTGGTAATGACCTGTTGCGGACGTGCGAAGACCAAGAAACGTCGGCTTTGGGGAATTGTCTCGGATACGTGACAGGGGTCGTGGATACAATAGGTATGCTGGAAGCATCCGTAGATTTTCAAGGAAAAGGTTACTGGAGAGACACCAGCGTCTGCTTTCCGAAGCACATAGTTGCCACGCATGCTAGGTATGTCGTCATAAAATATCTGAAAGCGAATCCCAACGAGCGGGTTAAATCTGCGGCACAATTAATTATCACGGCGCTTATTGAAGCGTGGGGCTGCCCTGATAAATAGCGAGGCGGACCGAAGCGAAGGCGGAGAAGACTCAGGCCGAGGTTTTTCTTTTTGCAGATATCTGTTGCCAACGTCCCGGGTTGATGCAACTATGTCGCTACTCGGCAGCGTGTCAAGGCCCCAATCTCTGACGTGCTATTGAGACCACACAGCCCCGACAACCCGGGTCCAACCGCCCCCGGGTCCTCTCTGCGCCAAACGACTGATTGCCGCCTCCGCCCGACCTCGTGATGCCAGTTGCGGGGACGGCTTGCACCCCGTGTTATAATGTTCACATCATCAAGAGCGTCCCGGACGCACCAACCGTAGCCGAATCCCTTCGGAAAACGGTGGTAAAACGATGAGCCGAAAGGAAACCCATGACGGACCTATTCCAAACATCCGGCACTTCACCCACGGCTGCACGCGACTTTACCTGCTCGAACCACACCTCCGTATTCCTTCTCCGCCCCCTCTCACCCGCCGCGTTCTCTTGGATTGAACAGCACCTGCCCCCAGACCGTTTTACCTTCGGAAATGCCGTCGTGATAGACCATCGCTGCATCTGGTCCATCCTCCTCGGGTTGCAGGATGACGGACTGGTCGTGTCCCGTGAATAGGCCGACGCGAGCGGAGGAAGCGAAGATGTTGGCGGAAATCGCTCGGCTGCAAGCGTCGGGAAAGATGCCGACGATGGACGAATTGTGCGCTGCGGTGTTGGAAGCACGACGGAAGTACGCGAACCAGATTCGACGCGCCAGACGGGAGGGACGAAATGAAGCCAAAGACAGGATTTGAAAGTGGAACCAGTCCTACATTTTCGCCGAGTGGTGCCCCTCTTCAAACGGGGCGAGGGTTGGAAGCGACCAAGCAGCGCATCAAGGAAGCGTTCGAGCGGGTTCGCCAGCAGCCACCTGACCAGCCAGTTCCCGGCCGGTCGACATCATCGCAACAGCCACTACCACCGCCACCGCGAGTCTACACGGAGAAGTGCGCAACACAATTTCAGGAGCGCGCGGAGCGACTCACGAAGACCGCGCTCACCTCCGCCTATATCTTCAAAACCTCGCGCACTAACATTCACGAGATTGCGGTTCCCACGGAAAATGCGGACGAACTGATCCGGCAGGCGACAAGGAGACGTGATGAAGAGTGAAGAGAAATTGGTGACGCTGGACGAGTGCATCCAGCGACTGGTGGAGGCGGGCAAGACATTGAGGCCGGACCAGCGGTTGGCATTCGAGGAGGTCATGCGGATTGTGCGGAAACCAGTCGGCAGATTGGGGAAGAAATGAAGCGTCGACAATTTTTCAAGCTGGTCGGTGGTGTCGCAGCGGTCGGCGTAGCTGGCGCGCTGGTACACGACCCGACCGACGTGTACACCGACCCGTATGACGCGTTCCTAGCACGCGTTCGCACCCAGCTTATCTCTCTGACGCGGGAGCACGGACGAGAGGTCCACTTGATGCGTATCGACCCGCCCCGGGAGCTATGGCAGCAAGTGGACAATTCAGCGACGATGCGTCGTGTCACTGAGGATTGGATTGGCAAGTGTGGAGTACTGGGACCTACGCATTATAAGAGGGCGCCCCTTTGGAGTACGTTTTGAGTGCCTTGCTCAAACTTCTCCAGAAAGGAGCACCCTTTTATGACCAGCACTAAATATATCGGTATGGATGTGCACACAGAAAGTATTTCGATTGCCGTGAGGAACTCGATTGGCAAGATGGTGATGGAGTGTGTCATCGAGACCAAAGCGAGCACGATTCTGCAGTTCATCAACGGGCTGTGTGGGGATTTGCGCGTCACATTTGAGGAAGGGACCTGGGCGACCTGGCTGTATGACTTGCTGAAGCCACACGTCACGGAGGTGCTGGTGTGCAATACACGAAAAAATGCCTCGAGAAACGGCAGTAAGAGTGACCGGATTGATGCCCGCAAGCTGTCCGAACAGTTGTATATGAACAACATCAAGTCGGTCTATCACGGTGAGCACGGCTTGCGAACGTTGAAGGAGCTGGCGCGCAGTTATCTGACGATTACCAAAGATCTCACCCGGGTCATGAATCGGCTGAAGGCCTTGTATCGCAGTTGGGGCATTCCGTGTGCCGGCAAAGAAGTGTATGCGCCACGGCACCGCGCGGAATGGCTCGGCAAGATCAGCGAAGCCGGGGTGCGGCGACGCGCCGAACACTACTACCAGCAACTGGATGTGTTGCGCCTCCTGCGCCAGGAAGTACGCCGGGATTTGTTGCAAGAAGCCAAGAAACACAAGGCCTGGAAATTGCTGCGCTTGATTCCGGGGATTGGTCCGATTCGAGCAGCCCTGGTGATGGCGCTGATGCAGACGCCGCACCGCTTCCGCACCAAGCGAAACCTGTGGACCTACAGCGGCCTGGCATTAGAAACGCATGACAGCGCACAGTACCGCGTTGCCGAAGGACAGCTCGAACGTTCCAAGAAACCCGCGACGGTTCGGGGTCTCAATAAGGACCACAACCACGACCTCAAAGATATTTTCAAGGGTGCGGCGATGAGAGCCAGTAACGCTGCTGGGCCGCTCCACGATTTTTACCAGGCTTTGTTGGCGAAGGGGAGGAAGCCCACAATGGCGCGCCTGACTCTGGCGAGAAAGATTGCCGCGATCACGTTGATCGTCTGGAAGAAGGAGGTTCGTTTCGACGCCAACTATTTGAAACCACAAGCAGCTTGAGCGTCTCTGGCAGAGAGTCCGTTCCACCCCTGGGACCATTCCTGGCGGTGGCCATCGGCTTCTTGAGACGTTCGATTCGGGGGAAGTATCAATCGGAAAAGTCAGGCCCGTGCTAAAACACGCGAGTCTCCGGACCCACCCTATGCCCCCTCGGACAATCGAAGAAAGCCATTAGGCCATGAGTCTCCGATAGGACCATGCATTGCCACTCTTGGAGTGGACAATCGTCAGGCTTGTCGTTTCAGAAAACCATTGGCGTCACAACAGCGAAATGAAACCACAGGAAAGAAGAACCGCGTCTCCGCCTCGCACGCAAAGACAACGGCCTTACGGCCTGAGGAAGACCACTCTTCAAACGGTTGGGCTGAATACCGAGACAAGAATCGGCATTGAGCCGAAGGGGAGCTGTTTTCTCTGGACATTCCCTCTTATAGGACTTCTCCGGTTTCGGCGTTAATCAGGACTTGGTGTCAGAATTCGGAGTTTGTGTTCGCTTTACTGCATTACGTAGAGCATGATCGCAATTGTCGTGCAGAAAATTAGGATAACGCCGGATAAAAAGAGAACCGTATTTTTCGTTCGTTGGCTGTTCACAAGTCTCAAAATTTATTACCCAACTTTACGTTAAGTTAGTTCAACGAGAGTTAAACGATGTAGGTGCACAACGTCGAGGAACAACCAGCCTAAGTGACTCCCGTTCTTCCTATTCGAGAGGCTCTCGGTTTATTGTGTTGTGGATTGCAGTTTGGTTTTTGAGAATTCCGCCCGCTTCGAGCAGCCTGTGCCACCTGCTATTATTTGGCTATGGCCCTGCAACTCTCGGATGTAGAAGCCCGCGTCCTTGGCGCGTTAGTGGAAAAGGAAACCACCACGCCGGAGTATTACCCGCTCTCACTCAATGCGCTCGTCAACGCCTGTAACCAGAAATCCAATCGCGATCCGGTGATGACCCTTGACGAAGAGGCGGTTCGCCGCGCTTTGCGGTCCTTGACCGACCAGGCCATGGTTCGCTCCGCTGGCGGCGATTCCCGCGTCGCTAAGTTCGAACACCGGCTCAACGAACTCTATAATTTTCATCGCCACGAAATCGCCGTGCTTTGTGTATTACTGCTGCGCGGGCCCCAGACGCCAGGCGAGTTGCGCACCCGCACGGAGCGCATGTACTCCTTCGAGGATCTGGAGGCGGTGCACTCTGCGCTGCATCACCTGATACGCCGGGAGCCGCCGCTCGCGAAAGTCTTGCCCCGCCAGCCCGGCACTAAGGAATCGCGCTACATGCATCTGTTCTCTGGCGACACGCTGCCCGAGAGCGAGACGGACTCCACGCTCGAAAGCGAGTCGCCCCGCGCGACGGTCGGAGAGGCCGATGGCCAGCGCATCGCGCAATTGGAATCGGAAATTCTGGAGCTGAGAAGGGAATTGGAAACTTTGCGCGGGCAATTCGCCGCGTTTCAGAAGCAATTTCAGTAATTGCAGGCCCATCACTGCGCTCGAAACACTCCATGCACCACCGCGGACATTCCGCTGTGCTTCACACCTTCATCCATGTGCAATTCGATTTCTTCCAAATCCAGAACTTCGGCGCCGGCAAAATCGCGCCGTAGCAGATTCGCGGTGTACAGCAGATCCGGGTCCTTGGGTCCGCCAGTCTGAAACTTGATCTGTTCCGGCGTAAACGCCTCGAAGATCAGAATTCCTCCGGGCCTCAAGGCGCGAAGCATCGCGGGGTTGATCTTTTTGCTCAATTCTCTCGGCAAGTGTAGAAATATCGCCGCAACGGCATCAAATTCGCCTACCGGCCACTTCCACTCCGAGAGATCAGCTTGTTCAATCGTCATTGCCAGCCCGGCCGCTTCCGCTGCTTTTCGCGAACGTTCTACGCCGACAGGGGACAGGTCCACCGTGTGAACTGCAAATCCCTGTAGCGCCAGCCATTGTCCATTGCGCCCATAGCCGTCTCCTGGTACCAACACCTTGCTTCCTGATTTCAGACGTGGGGCATGTCTCTCCAAATATAGGTTCGGCCGAGTCCCATAGACGGGCTCCTCCACACGGAACCGTTCGTCCCACATTGCTTGCGGATTCGCCCATTTATCGGCGGCCATAATTCGTAACCCCTCTGATTCCTCCTGCCATTTTAGCCCACTCTGCCGCGATTTTCGCGCAACGCGCATTCTTGCAATTTGCGGCACAGGCGGTAAGATACGAATTCAGGTTCAGAGCGCCGCAGACGGCGGAACTTCATAGATAATGGTTACTTACGACGACGGCTCGCCGCATCCGGCCCCCGCGTCCTTCCTCGGACGCTATCTCTTTTCCGTGCACCATAAGACCATCGGCTTGCAGTACCTCTGGCTCGCCCTGGCCAGCGTATTGGTTGGCATGATTTTGTCGACGTTACTGCGTGTCCACAGCTCCTGGCCAGATGCCGCCATCCCATTTCTGGCCAGTGTAGAAAACACCCCCGGACATTACGCTGCCATTCGCCTGTTGCATGGCTCGTTGATGGTTTTCTTTGTGCTTACGGCAGCGCCGCAGCTTGGTTTCGGCAATTTTCTGTTGCCCTTGCAAATTGGGGCTCGTGAAATGGCCTTTCCGACGCTGAACCTGTTTTCGTTCTGGATGACGGTGGGGTCGCTTGCAGGCATGACCACTTCGTTTTTCTATCCGCCGGAATCGGGGATCAATCTGTGGCTGGCCAGCGCCACCTTGTTTTCGCTGGCGGCGCTGCTCAGCGCGCTTAACTTTGCTACCACGACGATTGATCTCCGCGCCGAGGGAATGACCTTGACGCGGCTCCCAATCACGGTCTGGGCGTGGTTTCTCAATGCGCTCCTCAGCATGTTGATCTTCAGCGTGTTGCTTGCTGGCTGCGCCGCGCTGCTTTCGGACCGCCTGCTAGGCTCGCAGTTTTTTTCTTTCGATTTGTTTCTCGCGGGGCAGCCGCAAAATCTGGTGCGCCAGGGCAGCCTTCCGGTGTTGTGGCAGAGATTGTTCTGGTATTTCGCGCAGGCCGAAGTGTATGTCGCAATGCTGCCGTGTTTCGGCATCGTCACGCACCTGGTCGCTACGTTTTCCCGCAAGCCGGTGTGGAAAGAACGCCTCGTCGTCCTGGCCTTATGTGGTGTGGGGTTGATGGGCTTTTGCGTCTGGGGCTATCACATGTTTGCCACCGGAATGAATCCATTTGCGCCGCTGGTTTTCGCGGTTCTGGCCTCCTCGCTTGGCGTTCCCGCGGCTTTCCTGCTGGCCAGTTGGCTGGGCACGCTCTGGGAAGCGCGGCTGCAACTTTCCTGTGCGATGCTGTTTTCGATTGGTTTTATTTCCTTGTTCATCGCGGGCGGCCTATCCGGGATATTTCTCGCGCGGCACGATTTGCGCAGCGCCGCCGTCAGCGAGGATTTTGTCATCGGGCATTTTCACCTGGTGATGGGCGTGGCGGCCACGTTTGCCATTCTCGCCGCCCTGTTTTTCTGGTTTCCGAAAATGTTTGGCAGCCGGTTAAATGAATCTCTGGGCAAAGTCCATTTCTGGGCGACTTTTGCCGGCGTTTACCTGATTTTCATGCCATTACATTGGTTGGGCCTGCTCACACAGTCGAATCTTTTGCCGGAGGCATCACGCGCCAGTCTCGCCTCGGCTGGAGCCTCCATCCGAACGCTGGTCACCGTCGCCACCATCTGCACGGTGGCCGCGCAAGTTTTGTTTGTCGTCAATTTTGTTCAGGCACTGATCCGCCGCGGCGCGGCACAAGAAGCTAATCCATGGCGCGCCACAACACTGGAATGGAGTGTGGCCTCCCCGGCTCCGGAAGTGAATTTCGCCGGGGGAAAACCGACGGTTTACCGCGGAGCGTACGAATTCCACGCTGGGAACGCCAACGATTTTGCTCCGCAGCATCTCGCACCTGAGTTGCTGATGCAACATCGCGCTGATTGAAGGGAAGCAGCATCATGCCGGGTTCAACGACGACGCCAGAGATCGAATTGGTCATCGAGAAAAAGCCCATCGACGGCGGTGGCGGCAATTTGCCACCCGTGGGTCGCAACGGCGGTGGCGACGACGGCAAGCGCCCGAACCCAGGAAAGCCCTCGCCCAAGCGTTACTACACTGGCATGGCGCTGGGGATTGTTTCCATTCTGATGTTCTTCATGGCGCTGGCCAGCGCGTTTCTTGTTCGCCGCGGCACTGGGAATTGGGTCCCTGTGCACATTCCGATGCTGATGTGGGTGAACACCGTCGTGCTGCTGGCCAGCAGCGCCACGCTGGAGATGGCTCGCCATCGCCTGGCCAAAGGGCAACTCAGGGCGTACAAGAATCTCTGGCTCGTTACCACCGTGCTCGGCGTACTCTTCCTGATCGGCCAAGTGTTGGCATGGCGAATTCTGGTTTCGGAGGGTATCTACCTGACCAGCAATCCAGCCAGCAGTTTCTTCTATATTTTTACCGGACTCCACGCGCTTCATCTCCTCGGCGGGGTCGCTGCATTGCTCTACGTTGCCAGGCGCAATTTCGATCAGGCGCAAGTGACGCGTAGTGTCGCGACTGAAGTCACATCCTTTTATTGGCATTTCATGGATGCGCTGTGGCTCTTCCTGCTGGCTCTTCTGTATCTGGGCAAATAGCGCCACAGGTTCCCACAAACGAGAACACGCCAGCGCGATGCTGGCGTGCGGCCCAGTCGAAAGTTCGTTGGTTTAATTGTTGAAATTCTTCAAATGGGCAAGCCGGAACGGCGATCCCAGATTTTCCCGCAATTCCACCCAATGCTGGTCCGGAATCGATAAGAAGACTTCCACGATCTTCGGATCAAACTGCGTTCCCGCGCAGCGCCGGATCTCCTGCTGGGCATGGGACATCGGCAGGGCTTTGCGGTAAGGACGATCGCTGATCATCGCGTCCATGGCGTCTGCAATCGAAAATATGCGCGCTCCTAGGGGAATTTGTTCACCGCGCAAGCCGCGCGGGTAACCCGTGCCGTCGAAAAACTCCTGGTGCGCAAGCACAATTTCCGCGGCATCTCGCAAGAAGGGAATCTTCGTCAACATGCCGTAGCCGATGTCGCAGTGCGTCCGCATGATGGTCTTTTCGTCCTGGTCCAGCGGGCCGGGCTTTCGCAAGATCGAATCCGGTATGGCCATCTTCCCGATGTCGTGCAGGAATGCGGCGCGCGCCAGAATCGGCAGAAAACCCAGCGGCACGGGAACAGCCTTGGCAATGGAGATTGTGAAAGCGGTCACGCGCTGGCAGTGCCCCTCGGTTTCCGCGTCCTTCAAGTCCAGCGCACTGCCCAGCGCTTCCAATGTGTCGTCGTACGACTGCTCCAACTGCGTCAAAGCAACGGTGAGTTGTTGCGTGCGTTCATCCACCTGCTGCTGCAAATTCAGCTGGTAGCTTTTGTTTTCCAGCACCAAGCGGCGGTGTTGCAAAGCACGGCCGACCCCGAGGAAAAGCTGGTCCTTCTCAAATGGCTTCAGAATGTAGTCGTAAGCGCCGCGCCGGATCGCCTCCAGCGCCGTGGAAATATCGTGGATCGCCGTCACCATGATCACCGGGACTTCCGGGTCGTGATTGCGGAGCCAGTCGAGCAGTTTGATGCCGTCCATTTCCGGCATGATCATGTCGCTCAGCACCAGGTCCGGCGTTTGCCGTTTTACACACTCCTGTGCCGCACGGCCGTTGCTGACCGCCGTGCAGCTGTAGCCCCGGGACTCCAACATCGTCGAGACCACCTCGCGAATCGCTTCTTCGTCGTCCACTACCAGGATATGTTCCGCGTCCACGTTGGTTATCTCCCAAGCAGCATTATACGGGACAGCACACGCCGAATGGGGTGCCCTTGCCCAGTCAGAAAATAGCGTGTTAGCGTCAATTTAGCGCGGTGTCGTCGCTTCGCACGTCCCAAGAGACGCGGCACCTCTTCTCTTCATTCCTGGTTTGACCCCGGGGAGGGGCCCTCGTGATCGCGACGCAAGGCATCCAAGGCATTGCTTTCTTCGAAGCCACGGCTTGCCTGACGCTGCTGGTCTTGTTCGTTCATCTGCAGCGCGATAACCCCGGCATTTTCTATAAACTCTGGATTTTGGGCTGGGTCTCGCTGACGGTCTCGTCCTTCAGTGAACTGGGCTTCTTTTTCAACCTCGCCAACTCCCTTCATGTTTTGTCCGCCGTTTCTGGCACGGCCGCCTTGGCCCTGTTCCTCGCTTCGATCGTGCAATTCACTTTGGGGCAAAATCGGTTCTTCCTACCTATGGTTTGGCTTTCCGGCCTTTTAGCCCTCACTGCTGGTTATTACGAGGCCAAAGTCGGGCCCTGGGGACATGCGCGGTGGGAGAGCACCATTCTTCAGAGTGTGGTCTGCATCACCGCAGGGTGGCTTCTTTGGCGGGTTTCTAATGCGAATCGCGGCCACGGGACAAAGCTGCTGGCAGGAGCCTTTACACTTCTCGCCCTGAACAATATTGACCGGCCACAGTGGACTTCGGGCGAGATGCACCTGTTGCGATTTGCCTTTGACCATTTTCTGACTGCCAGCCTTGGCATCGGCATGATCGTCCTGTTGCTGGAAGCGGCCCGGACGCGCTCCCTGGAAATCAGTGAAAAAATGCGGCAGTTCACGCTGCTGACCGCTTCCAGCAGCCAATCCGTATCTTTGCCCGTTCTGTTGCAAAAAGTCCTGGGGCAGCTCACCGGCAGCATCGGCGTCACTCATGGCATCGTGCGACTTAGGGAAGGTGAGGGCGACGCCGCCGAATTCGTTTGCCGGGCCTCGGTGGGTTATTCTGAAAATTATTTGAAACAGATGGACCGGCTGGCTGCCTCTTCACCCTGGGTACAATCCGTCATTCAGGAGCTTTACCGCGTCTCCCGCTTTGAAGATGAGAAGGATCCCAAAATTCGCCGGGCCATGGCCGATGCGGGCATCACGCAATTAATCAGCGTGCCGCTGCGCGGGAAAAAAGGGGTGGTCGGCATTTTGAATATCGGCGCGCTGCCCGGCAAACGCTTCCATGAGGATGAGCTGACCTATCTGGCGAATGTCGCCAGCTTCCTGGGCACCACGGTCGAAAATGTAAACCTGTTCGAGCAGATCAAGACCGTGCAGCAGCAATGGGTCTACACTTTCGATTCGATCGGCGATCCGATTCTGGTGCACGACAATGAAGGCCGCATCATGCGCGGCAATTTGCGCCTAGCCAATCTTCTGGGCAAAGATTTCGTTTCCGTTGTGGGGCGTTCTGTCAGCGATCTTTTCAGCGCGCGCGCGGGATCCTTCAAGGTCTGTCCCTATTGTGAAGGCACTTCCGGCGACGCGGACTCGCCCGACCCCTGGCTCCAGGGATTCTTTCTGGCCTCCAACTCCGTTTTTTCCGACCCTGCCGGACGCCAGCTCGGCACCATTCACGTATTGAAAGACATCACGGAGCGGAAACGCGCGGAAGAAAAATATCGCAACCTGGTGGCCAGTGTTCAGGAAGGCGTGTTCATCACCACGGTGCAAGGCCGTTTTCTAGATTTTAATGATGCCCTGATGCGTATCGTGGGCTACGAAAATCGCGATGAGTTGATGCAGGTGGAAATCGGACAAGCTCTCTATGTGAATCCGCAGGAGCGCGAACGCCTTAAGAAACTCCTCCAGGAGCATGGCGCGGTCAACGATTTCGAGTTCGAAGTCCGGCGCAAAGACGGCGAGATCCGGACAGTCAGCGAATCATCAACGGCCATTCGCGATTCTTCCGGCAACGTCACGGCCTACCAGGGTTTTCTCCTCGACGTCACGGAACGCCGCCGCGCAGAGCAGGAAATCCGCCGCCGCAACCGCGAACTGCTGGTCCTCAATTCCATTGCAGAGACGCTCGTCTCTTCCCTTGACCTGCAGGACTCCTTGCAGCGCACTATGCGCCAGCTTCTAGAACTTTTCACGCTGGACGCGGCTTCGCTTTATCTCTTCGAACGAGACGGCCTTTCCCTGCGCCGCGTGGCCGTTGTTGGGCATCGCTCCGAGTCTTCGAAGAATTTTCCGGTGGTTTCCGTACCTCCGGAGCTGATCCAGCAGATTCGCGCCGTCCGCGCGCCGTTCCTTTCGGCGCAGGGGCTCCCGCTGCCGGCCTTGATAGCCGACCTTAAGAAAAAAGAGCAGATTGAATCCGCGTACATCGTCACGCTCTGGTCAAAAGATAAGATTGTTGGCGGCCTGGTTGTAGGAAGCCGGGCGCAGCGTGAATTCTCCGCTCCAGACATCAGCCTGTTGATTGCCGTGGGAAGTCAGGTTGCCGGCGCCGTCGAACGCAGCCAATTGTATGAGGAAACCCGCCAGGCCTACGAAAATCTTCGCCGCACGCAGGAACAGTTGTTGCACAGCGAAAAGTTGGCTGCCGTCGGCCAGTTGATCTCCGGCGTGGCGCATGAGCTGAATAATCCCCTCACGGCGATTCTTGGCTACAGCCAACTACTCGAATCCAGCGGCCAGGTTGGCCCGCTGGCGCTCAGCTATTCGGAGAAGATGTACAAGCAAGCGCAACGCACGCATCGCATCGTCCAGAATTTGCTCAGCTTTGCCCGCCAGCACAAGCCGGAGCGCATCCCCGTGATGGTCAACACCCTGATCGAAGACACGCTCGCCCTGCGCGATTACGACCTGCGGATGAATCAGATTCACGTGCACCTGGAGCTTTCGCTGGATTTGCCGCTGATCCCCGCGGATCCTCACCAGTTGCAGCAGGTGTTCCTGAACCTGATCAACAACGCCGTGGACGCCATTCTGGATCATTCCCAACAAGGCGAGCTGTGGGTAAGTTCGGGCGTGGATGAAAAGAATTTGTTCGTCGAACTGACCGACAGCGGGCCGGGCGTGAAAGATCCCAGCCGCGTGTTCGATCCCTTTTACACCACGAAACCCGTGGGGAAGGGCACCGGGCTGGGGCTGAGCATCTGCTATGGAATCATTACTGAACACGGCGGCACGATTCGCGTGAGGAATTGTCCTCCGCGTGGCGCCAGCTTTCGGATTGAACTCCCTACGCAATTTGACGCGAAATCTCAACAGGTCCCCGAAGCGAGTACCGCTCTTTCCTGAAACTCTTTGCTGTTGAAACAGACCCTAGTGGCCTTCGGATTGGTCCGAGTCCGGTTCCGCAAACTCCACTCCCCGCATGGCACCTTCCGCAATGGTCGACGTGGCCGCCTCCAGCTGGCGCAGCATGCCGGTTGCCATCCGAGAGAGCGCGCGGAATCGAACCGTGGGGCGCAGGCCCAGCCGCAATTGCCATCGAAGCATCATGCAATTCAGGGCGAACAACAAACTCAGCTTCCAGCGCTCCATTTCTTCGACAGCGGCAACTCCCGGCGCCATCACCGCGATCGCCCGCGAAATTTCCAGAAGCGTTTCAAACTCCTCCTGCAATTGGTTGAGATAGTTCAGAGCGATTCGCCGGCGTTGTCCGCGGAGAGCGTGCATTACCGCCGTATGCCCGCTGGTCTTCAAATATTCCGTATCCTCCGGCCGCAGCGCCTGCAGAATACAGGGCAGCCATTCGCAATGCCGGTGCCGTGCTAGCGACTCGAAGATATCCTTGTCTGGAATTACTCTCGGCTTAGGAGGACGCGTTGCCCACGCCAGCAACACGATCAACGCGACAGCGATGAGAACGAGGAATAGAACCGAGGTGCTCACGGCCGGGGCCCTCCGGAGCGGAGCATTTGGGTTACTTGCCGGTTTAGCAGATACAGGCGCAGATTTACCTCGGAGGAGAGCTTTCCGTACAACTCCTTCGAAATTCCGACTGACTGCGCCCCTTCCTCTTCGACGCGATACTGCATTGCTGCCCGCACCCATAGCATCAGACTGGCTAGGAAAGTCACGATACCCAGAAAATTCCAGAAATCGGAGTATCGCTTGACGGCCTTTTCGAGCAAGGAATAATTAATTACATAAAAAGAAGAATACAGGCACAGCCCGACGGCCAGCGCGCCGGGAAGGCGCCGCAGGGGCAGACGGTAATAGCGCGCGAAGAGCAACATCGTCACAATGCTCGCCGCCATTGCCAGTTCCAGCCCGCGCACTCCATTCATCAGCATCCAATCCCACTTTCCTTGGGAAAACAGCAAGACGTATCCCAGCACCGCGAACCCCACTCCCGCCATCAGGCGACGGGCCAGCATGCGTATTCCCGCGTATGCCGTCAGTATTTTTCCGGCAAGCTCCACCAGGACGAGAAATCTCATCAGGGTCACCAGCGCCTGCGTGCCCCAGGCTATTCCCCAGACGGTTACTTCACTGAGTCCCTCGATCCGGTAAAGAAAGGCGATGCCCGCACTTTGCAGCAGGGCCGCGACAATGTACGCCGTAAAATATGGGTAATATTGGACGGCTTTCCGCTGCACTAGTGACGCCAGTAAAACCACTTCGAGTCCGGTGGCAACGGCCCAGGCGACGTTCAGAAGCGGGACAAACGTGGTCATTCGCCGTTGAAATTAGCATAACTTAACGCGCCAGTAAATGGCATGATCGGCCAAGATTTTATGGGATAAAAGGGGAGGGAACTCCTCCCCTGATCCTTCCGCCAATGTTGCGTTGGCCGAGGCTGTGTGGATGATATTCCATGTTGAAACAGCTGGTGTGTCAATGGAGGTTTTGGGAATCTCCGAATGTGCGCAATCAGCTTAGGATGAATTTTGGCGGAGGATTAACCGGCGGGGGCAACGGCACTCCGTCGGCGACTTGCTGATTGTTCAGTTTGGGCGGTGGATTGACGGGTGGCGGCAGGGGCACGCCGTCTGCCATCTGGTCACTGCTCAACTTCGGTGGCGGATTGACGGGCGGGGGCAACGGGACTCCGTCAACCTTTTGTTTCACGTGCGACGCAAATTTTCCTTGCGCCTGGCGATTGACCGAGACTCCAAGCATCAGTACGATGAGGCTGACTGAGGCCAAACCGTTCAGGATAAGAACTGCTTTTTTCATGGGAACCCTCCTCGCCGCGGAGAGTGGCCCATAAGTGAACGGTTGCTGAATTGACGAGGAAAAAGTTCCGGCTACAGAACACGCTCGAACTGGGGACGATCGTTGGAAGAAGCGCTTCGCACTTACCGCCAGATTATTTCTGACCTCGGGGTTCGTTATCTCGAGGCGCTTCCGAATACGCTTGCGCGGCTCGTTTATCTGGCTGGTTTACGCAATCCGGCTACGGGATCTTATGAACATGCCGATCTAGTGTTGTTGTATCCCGGTCAATCGGTGGGGCATGCCTTGGCGATATGTCATGAGGAGCTCTTTGAGCGTTATCTGGAACTGCCGTTGGAGAGCCAACAGGAAGAACTTCGAAAATATTTAGGAACATCCGGACAAAGGTTTCCGGATGACACTGCAGGCCAGTGGGAATTACTGGACTCCTGGATTCCACCTTCCATGCCGGACTATCTCAAGGATCTGTTTCGAGCCAATTTACAGTCCCTGTGCGCGTTGCTTCACGAGAGTAGCTCCAAGGCTCGTTCAGGTAAGTGATCACTCCCACGACTTTTCCCACCACCTCGGCTTCCTCAGGGGTGCGCCATGCCTCCGGCGCGCACCGTGAAAGCGTGTGCGGCTGCATAATCAGCCGCGACTTATACTTTTGAAACCATCCGCACCGGTAGCCGCCCCGCGTTTCCACAAAATAAAGCGGCCGATCGTATTCGCTGGCCCAATCGGCGTCTTCGATCCGGCGCAACGCGGTATCCACCAATACCATGCTGCCAGGCCGCAGGATCGGCGCCATTCGGCGGTCAGCCAGGCCGATATACCCATAACACAGGCGCTCCGACTCTGCTTGTTTCATTCCCGGGAATGGTCCCGTGCTTTCCGGCAAGGCGTTCCATATGGTCGTGGAACCGAGCCTGGGGATGATTTCGCCATTTGACCCGGCGGACGGACAACGTGGAAATTCGTAAAGGTGGGTAACGGGCGCGGGAAACGCCGCTCCGTCGTCGAATGTTTGACGAAACGGCGCTTCGTACCACCCGGAAATTTCCAGAGGACTCAGGTGATAAATCGTGGAGAGGGAATAGAGCTTGTGCAGGCTGGGCACCACGTTGCGATTCTCAATATCCGCAAGCCGGCTGATGTGCAGCACGAACTCCGGGCGACCACGTTTCTCAGCAATTCCGTAGCTGGCATGCTCGACGTCACGATAGGTCAGTCCGAGCCCTTCTCTGGTCTGTCGCAAACGCAATCCCGGTGGATACATGAACGCCTCCCGGAGAATCATTTACCCGGTTCCCACACTCTATTAAATTACCAAGTCGTTAAGTATACAAAACATTATATCCACCTGTGGAAATTAATTCGGCGGGCGGTTCAACGTGGAACGAGCTTTTTCCTCTTTTTGCGCTCTTTCGACTCCACCGCCTCTCCTTCGGGAATCTGTTATCCTGAATTTCTATGGTTTTCGGCACTCGTCTGGCCCGGCTCTCGTTTGTCTCCTTATTGTTTGTCGCCCTGACGCTGGCCCATACACCGTCTGTCCGAGCACAACAGGCCAGCCCTGTCCCTGCGCAACCCGCGGCCCCCGTCATTGCCAACAGTCCGGAATTTCTGGCTACCGCAGATGAAGTCTTGAAAGACATGAGCCAGATCACCGGCTGGGACCTCAAGACACCCCTGAAGAAATCGCTGCGCTCCCGCGTCGAGATTCGCGCCTATGTGCTTAGCCAGATGGACGATGAGAAGGACGCAAAGGAACGTTACGCGTCTGCAAAAAGCGCGGAAGCATTCGGCCTGATCCCCAAAGACTTCAATCTCGACTCTTTCCTGGTCGACCTCCTAACGGAGCAGATCGCCGGCCTTTATGATCCCAAGGCGCATGAGTTTTACATCGCCGATTGGATTCCCGCCGAAGAACAGCGAATGGTGATGTCCCACGAATTGACACACGCGCTGGAGGACCAGCACTTCCAGATTGAGCCGTGGGTGAAGGCCGCGCGCCCCAATGACGACGCGGAGATGGCCCGCGAAGCAGTTCTGGAAGGCAGTGCCACGGCCGCCATGCTGGAGTACGAATTAAAGGACAAGGGGCTGAACCTGAAGGACCTTCCGGATTTCGATCCTTCCGTGTTTGTCGGCGATCTGGCGGACACGCCTCTTCTCAAGAAGGCGCCGCCGTTTATCAAGGATTCCCTGATGTTCCCGTATTTTAGTGGTCTGACATTTTCCATGGCTGTGCTGAAGAATTCCGGGTGGCCGGGTTTCACTTCCGTTTTTGCGCGGCCACCTGTCAGCACGCAGCAAATCCTGCATCCGAAGCTTTATTTCGAGAACAAAACCCCTGCTCCGATCAAGCTCGATTTGCCCGCAACCGTTCCCGGCGCGGGCTGGGCACTGCTTGAGGAAGATCTCCTTGGCGAATTGGGTTGGCAGGAAGTGCTGAAACAGTTTCTGGATAAATCACGCGCCGAAGACACCGCCGCGGCCTGGGACGGCGATGCCTACGCCACTTTCGAAGAGAAAAAATCCAAGCGGCTGATGCTTTTCACGCGCATCCGGCTGACCGATTCGGACGGCACAGCCCATTTCTTCAATCAATACTCCGAAGCTTTGGAGAAGAAGTATCCCGATCGCACGATGTTGACCGAGCGCGCGAATTATTTGTCGTTTGATTCGGGGGAAGGGCTGGTCTATCTGCGGTGCCAGGAAAACGAATGTATCAGCGTGGAAGGCGGCACATCGGGTATTTTTCTACAATGGCTTGCCAAGCTGGGCTGGCCCTTGCTGCCGAAATCTCCTCATACAGCCGACCCGGCGGATATACAGACCAATAACTCTGCTCCCACTGGCAGAGCGCAGGAAGCCAGCTTCTCGCTTCGCTAGTACTCGCAAAGATTTTCAGTTTGCGTGGCGCATCACCAGCAGTGTCAAATCGTCAGTCCGCTTTGCCCCGGCGGTAAAATCCCGAATCTCGCTGAGGCAAGCCGAAAGCATATGTTCGGGTGTTTTCTGCGCGTGCTTTGCGATCAGCGTTTCCACGCGGCCCAGCCCGTATTCGTCGCCCTTTTTGTCAAAAATCTCCGTCAAGCCGTCAGTATAAAGAAACAACGAATCGCCGGATTCCAGTTGCAGTTTGCAAACGGGATACTCCGTGGTGCAAAACATTCCCATTGGCACGCCCGTCGCCTTACGGGATTGAATTCCGTTGCGCGCGACGTGCAAAAGTGGCAGATGGCCCGCGCTGGCGTATTCCACCTTGCCGTCGTGCCAGGCGCGCCCCACCACCAGCGTCACATACTGTCCCGCGGTGGTGCTTTCGGAGAACAACCGGTTCGCGCGGCCCATCAAATCCTGCAAGGGAAGATTCTGCGCCGCCAGCGTGCGAAACGTTGCGTGCAAATGGCTCATCAGCATGGATGCGGCCACGCCTTTGCCCGAAACGTCGCCCAGCAGGAACAAGAAACTGTCCTCCGCTTCAATCAGATCGAAATAATCGCCGCTCACCTGGCTGGCGGGTTCGTAGTGATACCGGGCCTGCCAGTTTCCCGCCGTCCAGTTTTCCCGCGGCAGCAATCCACGCTGGATTCCCGCTGCCAGCATCAAATCCCGTTCCAGAGCGCGCTGTTCCTCACCCGTTAAGTGGTCCAGGCAGAATCGCACCAAAGGATTGCAAATCAGACGGTCCGCTTCGATGGAAAGGTGGCACTCTTCGCAGATGCCAAACGTTCCACCGTTCAATCGCGAAAGCGCTTCATCCACGCTCACCAGCAGCTGCCGCAGCGAGCTGTCCGAAACGTTTGCGACTGTTGCCTGCTGCAGGCTGGTTTTCCGCCGCTCCAGCTCTATCTGAAAGTAAGATTGTGTTGTGGTGTCCATATCGTCTCGAATGACAGTTTGCTGCTTGGTCGCCTGGGATTCCATCCGTTTTGTGCCTCCAAATTCGGCAGTCTCTTGAGAGGGAACAGGAGCTTTTTCGCCGGGTTAAGGAACGCCAGCTTCTGTCGCTGCTTTGACTAGCAGCGGACCTGCCTTTTTCCTGTTTATCCGATGCCCTAATCGAACCACCCGGCACATCAGCTTTTCTTCCCTCTGGGCGCGGCGCGCCTGCCAAAATGGATCCCTCAAATTCCATCCCTGCTGCTCCAGTTTCATCACCGCGAGTTGCGCGAATTCCAGGGCGCGCTCGTGATCCTTCAAGCGCCGCTCGTAATAAATGGCCAATTGCTCACACGCCGTGATGCCGTCTTTGGGATCGCGGGCCAACTCCTGCCAGATTTTCGCCGCATCTTCCCACTTGCCTTCGCGTTTTGCCAGCAGCGCAAGCTCGCTCCTCGCCCGCAGCCGGAACTCCGCAGGCAGCCCAGCGCTCAGCGCCTGGGAACATGCCGCTTGCGCGCGTCCGCGCTCTCCGCGCCGCTCGAGATAACGCGACAACCCGAACAAGTCCAGCGATTCTTCTTCCTCCAGCGAGCCGCGCTCATCAAGCAGGGAATTGATCTTTCCATACAGCGCTGCCAGTCCGCGCAAATCCATCTGGTTGTGTTTCACCACGTCCGCCAGCGGATCGGGTCGCCCGCCGCGCAGATAATCGAAGTAGTACTGCGGGATGAGCGCCGAAGCCACGTCGTTGTGACGATGAAGACCCATTCGCTCCGCGTCCAGCACTTGCCGCTCCAGGTCCATCAGGCGGACCGACCCCAGTCGCAATTTCCAGAGCGCCCGCGCCGGGTGCAGCAAATCCAGATGCGCCGCAAGCTTTGGAACCGGGATCGCCCGCGTCATCGTGAAGCGGCTCTCGAGCAGCGGCCAGTCAAACGTTTTGCCGTTGAACGTCACGAGCACGGGGCGCTCCGCGATGCGTGCCGCCAGTTCGTGCAGCAGCGAATGCTCCTCGGAAAAATCCCGCAAAAAAAGTTGCTCCACCTGCAAGCCGCCAGAATCCCACCACGCCAGCCCGATCAGAAACGCGTACGTCCCTGTTCCACCCGAGAGGCCGGTCGTCTCTGTATCCAGAAATAGCCACTTTTCCGGGTTTCCCAATTCCTTGCAGCGACTGCTCTCCGAACTGGACGCCTTACCGCTCTTGTACTGGCCGATCTTCAGATCGGTTCTTTTCCCGCCCGCCGTCCGGGTCAACAACTGCAGCGCCACCGGCGATGGCTCACAAAACTCCGGCGTTCCAAACCAATTTCGGATCGCCAGGTGTTCCCCATAATGATTCCGCGCGATCCCCGCACCCAGCAGTCGCGCCAGGGGATCCACCTCATCCGGTGCTCGCAATCCCGCAGGCCTGTGCGCCCCACCATGCGCAGGCTGCAACGCCGCCAACCTTGAATATTTATCCACCGACTCTCCGTGTCCTCTGCGCTCCGACCTCTGTCTTAAATCTCTTCTCGTTGAGGCATATCCAACCGACCCAAAATCGCCAGCGCCGCTTCCTTGGCCTTTGGAGCCAAATCCCCAGCCGGACCCACGCACGAAGGGCACCCAGCATCGCACGGGCAAGCCTGAATCAATTCCCGGGTTTTCGCCACTAACAACGCATGCACCCGGAACAACGGCTCCGAAAATCCAATCCCTCCCGGATACGCATCATAAAGATACAAATTCGGCTCGAAGAATTCCTTTGGCTGCGGCCCCACGGCCTCTTCCATGCGCATCGGCGTAAACTCTTCGCTTCCCGCGCCCGGCGCCGGCGGCCTCTCGCCAATCGCGGTCCCTAAATCCCGCGCGTCGCACATCAGCAGCAGTGTTGCCACCGATGCCAGCGCGTAGAGCATCCCAAACATTCCAGATTGCCGTTCGCTGATTGTGTACGGCAGAGACTCCAACAGCGTCCGCTCCAGGGTGATCCAGTAAGACGTCGTGTGCATTTCGTTTTCCGGCAGCTCCAGTTGCCCCGCGCCAATATTTTCGTTGGTGAAAAACTTGATCTTCTTGAATCCCACTACCTGTGACCTCACCAAAACATCTCCATGCGACGAGGTGGCGCCTGGGTTTTGTTTGCCCTGAGCTGCGAAGGGCTGGCGAGAGTCCCCCTCCGAACCCGTTTTTGTGGCCGTCTCCGCGATCTCCAAAACCCGCACCTGCGTATACCGGATCGCATCCGTGTAATAGTCCACGCTAACCTGCTTCACGTACGCTTTCCGCTCCTTAAAATCGAGGTGCTCGACGTGATATTGCAGCCCGCCGTGGAGGTAAATCGCCTTTTCGTGCACGGTTGTCAGCGCACTCGGAAAATCCACTTCGCCGATCACCTGGGGAGCGCCGGTAATATCAATGATCACGAAATTATCGCTGGTCACCGAACGCAGGCTCACCGTGTCCGCCGGATAGGCCTCATGCGTCCAGTGAAAATTCTCCCCGGCCCGGTGGAGATATCCCGCCTCCGCCAGCCGCGCGCACAAATCCTGCAGGTTCACTTCGCCGAATTTCTCCCGCGGCCCGATGGGCAATTCAAACGCTGCGCATTTGAGATGATTGATCAGAATCTCCAGATTGTCCGGCTGGATGAACGCGTGTTCCGGCGTATTCCCGAAAAAATAGTCCGGATGCCGCACAATGAACTGATCCAGCGGAGCCGAGGAAGCCACCAGCACCGCGCAGGAACTCCCGCTGCGGCGCCCCGCGCGTCCTGCGCGCTGCCAGGTTGCCGCGATAGTCCCCGGGTAGCCCGTCATCACCACGGTATCCAGCGAGCCCACATCAATTCCCAACTCCATCGCCGATGTGGTCACCACGCCGCGAATCCGGCCCTCGCGCAAGCCGCGCTCAATTTCTCGCCGCTCGTTCGGTAAATATCCGCCGCGGTATCCGCGAATCGCCTCCGGCTTGCCCGGCTGCTGCGGATTCGCCTGCTGCAGATACGTCAAAATAATTTCCGTATGCAGGCGCGAGTTCGCGAACACCATCGTCTGCAGATCGTGCTTCAGGAATTCCTGCGCCACCCGCGAGCTTTCATTGATATAGCTGCGTCGGATGCCCAGCGCGCGGTTCACGACCGGGGGGTTGTAAAACACGAATGTTTTCTCCGCCGCCGGTGCGCCATTCTCCGCGAGCACTTCCACGTCGTCTTCGATCAGGCGCGAGGCAAGTTCGCCCGGATTGGCGATCGTCGCGGAGCAGCAGATGAACTGCGGCTTGCTGCCATAAAATCGAGCGATGCGTTGCAGCCGCCGCAGCACGTTGCACAAGTGGCTGCCAAACACGCCGCGATAGGTATGCAGCTCATCAATCACGATGTAGCGCAAATTCTCAAACATCCGTGTCCATCGCGTGTGGTGCGGCAGAATTCCTGTGTGCAGCATATCCGGATTGGTCAAGACCAAATGACTCTTCTCCCGGATCGCTTTTCGCGCGTCGCTCGGCGTGTCTCCGTCATACGTAAACACGCCAATCGCCTGGGAGCGCCGATCTGCAGATCGGCCAGCGAGTTCTGCCTGTTCGCCCACAGTTGCCAGCCGCTGGTTTAAATCGTGCAGTTCCGCCAACTGGTCCTGAGCCAGCGCTTTGGTGGGAAAAAGGTAGAGCGCGCGCGTATCGTCATCCTGCAGAATCGCGTTCAGGACTGGGAGGTTGTAGCAAAGCGTCTTCCCGGATGCCGTTGGCGTCACTATCACCACATTCTTACCCGCGTGCACTGTCTCGGCAGTCGCCGCCTGGTGCGTATAGAGTTTCTTGATGCCCTTGGCGTTGTAAGCTGTGCGCAGATCCCCGGTGACCCATTCCGGAAACTCCGCCCACTGGGCCTCTCGCGCGGGATAGTGCCGCACTGCGGTGAGCATTTCGCCTTCGCGGTCGCGCGCCACAAAGCCATCCAGCACCTGTGTCACGCGCGCCAGCGCGGAACTCTCCCCCGCCCGCGCCAATGAATGCGCCTTGCTAGCCATCGCCACCCCTCCGGAGCGCGGGAGCCCCGCTCCCGCTTTTGAGGCCGAACCGTAGCACCTAATTCCTAAATCAGAGCCGCATTATTAGCTGTGCCAATTCGCCTTTTGTTCGCTAAGGCTAACACCCCGCGCGAAACCCCGCAACACAACTTTTTCTCCGAATGAAATAGCTGAACCCGGCGCGTCGTTCGCGGGCCCATTGACCAAAACCTTTCAGGCCAGGAGCTTCCCAATATCGCTTCCATACATCGGCTCGTTCGCCATAGCAGAGAACGTTCCCGACTCCTTCAGTTCCCGGGCCGCTCGTACGAAATTCGCTAATGCCACGCGATACAGCCCACTGCCCACGCTCACGCGCCGCACTCCCATCGCCGATAATTCCTGGAGCGTCCAATTCACGCCTTTCAATCCCATGAGCACATTCACAGGGCGATCCACTGATTGCACTACTTCGGTGATCTCTGCTTTCGTTGTCAGGCCAGGTGCATACAAAACATCCGCACCTGCCTCCTGATAGGCCTGCAGCCTGCGAATGGTGTCTTTCAGGTCTGCACGTCCGTGCAGATAATTCTCGCCGCGCGCCGTCAGCGTGAAATGGAAGGGCAGGGAACGAGCGGCCTCGACCGCGGCCCGGACGCGTTCGACCGCTTGCGCCAGTTCATAAATCGGATTGTCCCCATGCCCGGTCGCGTCCTCTATCGACCCGCCCACCAGCCCTGCCTTGGCCGCGAGCCGAATCGTTTCTGCCGCGGTTTCTGGCGCATCGCCAAAACCATTTTCGAGATCGGCGCTGATGGGCAGGTCCGTCGCCGAGGTTAGCGCCGAGGCATGCGCCATCACGGCGTCGCGTCCGGCAGCGTTGTCTTGTTTGCCGATCGAAAGGGCAAAGCCCATGCTGGTGGTGGCCAGCGCCTCGAATCCCAGATGTGCAAGCATTCGCGCCGTGCCAATGTCCCAAGGATTGGGGATAATGAACGCCTGCTTCCGTTCATGCAGCGCTCGAAATGCTTTTGCTTTTTCTGCCTGAGTTGCCATGGGGTTACTCTCCTCAAGAAAGACTCGCCGGAATTCCTAGCGTACCATCCACTACCTCCGTAAAATTCCTCTCTTCGCGAAGGATCAGCCGCTGCTTCTCCGCCATGGCAAAGTTTTCGCGTCCTTCCGGGTCCAACTTCAAACGTTCGCGATATTGTTCATACGCGGCCAGATTTGCGAACGCAATCAGCCCCCACGTGATGTCATTCGTCCCCTCGTGGGGTAGAAAATATCCGACAAGGTGTCCCCCGCACCGCGGGATGATGCGACCCCAATTCTCCGCGTATCTCTTGAATGCCTCCCGCTGAAATGGATCGATTTGATACCGAATCAAACAGGCAATCATTTTACTTTTACCTCCTCCTCGTGATCGCTGGAGCGTCTCAGCGAGTAAAAGCGTACCGGTTGTCTTGCAGTCACACTTCGTCTACCATCAAACAATGGAATTCAATGAACCATCGGAGATGGCGGTCGCGCGCGTTGCCGTTGCCATTGGCGAGCCTGCTCGCACCCGCATTCTTTTTTGCCTGATGGACGGCCACGCTCGCACGAGTACCGAACTCGCCATCGTTGCAGGGATTTCCCCTTCCACGGCCAGCGTCCATCTTCACCGTTTGCAGGCAGCGAGGCTTGTCAAGTTGCTTGTCCAGGGCAAGCATCGCTATTACAGCCTTGCGGGCAGGAGTGTTGCCGCTGCGCTCGAAGGCCTAACTGTACTGGCCGGAAGGGCCCGCGATCAATTCGTCCCAAACACTCCCAATCGATTGCATGCCGCGCGCGCCTGCTACGATCACATCGCGGGAACCCTTGGGGTTTTGTTGCATGATCGATTGAAAGCGCTTGGTTGGGTGGCCGTCTGCGAAACCAGGCGCGGCGACTCGTACGACCTAACACGATCTGGCGCTTCTGCCTTGCAATCCCTCGGGATCGACGTCGAGGGAACCCGGAAGTTGAGGCGCAGGTTTGCCTTTGGCTGTCTGGATTGGAGCGAGCGAAAACCTCATCTCGGTGGCGCCTTAGCTGCCGCAATTTTGGACCTGGGAATGAAAAAGAGATGGCTGCTTCGAGAACTGGACAGCCGCGCCCTTTCCATCACACCCTACGGCCGGCGCCAGTTACAATCCCGGCTTGGGTTAAGTCTTTGAACGGCCCAAAAATCAGCGAATCCACCTTTCCGCTTTTGCGAACTGTTCTTTGCGGGATTTGACCGCGAAGCAGAAGAGCCTTTAAGTTTGAGAAGTGGTTGTGATTTGGAGCGTGAATGAATCCTGGCGAAATTGCCTCGGGTGAAAACCGCAAAGCATTGCGGTCCAAATCCGTGGTGTCTTTTATCAAAATCGCAGGCATCAATTTCTTGATTTTTGCCGTGCTTGCGGAGTTGGGCAGCTTCATTTACATCAATGTCACGAATTGGCCTTCAAGCAAGCCCACCTACCACGTGAACTACAATTCGTTTTGGGCGGACATTAATCCCGAGTTCGGCGTCTGGCATCGCCCCAATGGACATTTCTATCACCAGGGCGGCTGCTTCAACGTGCAGTACACGACGAATAGCATTGGTGCGCGGGACGTTGAACGCAGCCTCCATTCCGCGCAACCGCGCACTATCGTCCTGGGCGATTCCTTCGTGGAAGGTCTCGGTGTCCCCGACCAGTATCGCCTCACCAACATCCTGGAAAAACAGACTGGGCGCGAATATCTGAATTTCGGCACCGGCGGTGACTTTGGCCCGTTGCAATACGCGTTGCTCTATAAAACGCTCGCCGCGAAATTCGACCACAATCTCGTGCTTGTCGGAGTGCTTCCTGACAACGATTTTCGGGATATGTCCTTCGAATGGGGCAAGACGCACCACGCCGGACGCTATCGTCCGTATTACGCTGACGATTTTTCTGTGGTCTACACAGGGAAATTCGATCCGAGCGCCGGCGAAGGCTTCTGGGATCGCGTCGAGGCTTATCTTCGCGCGTATCTTGCCTCTTATCACGTTGGGCAGTTTCTTTATTCGAGCTTGTACTGGCGCACGGCTCCCCCGTATTCCGGCTACAACGATTACAATGATGTGGATTTTGCGCGCCTGGAACACGCACTAGCCGATATCAAGGCCACTGCCGAGGCGCATCATGCTCAAATGGCCGTCTTTCTGATTCCCACTTACACGGACTTTTTGCGCTATCGCCAGTCGCATAACAACCGGGTCGGGCCCGCCGTCGAAACGTGGGGCCGGGCGAATGGCGTGCCGGTGAAAGATTTATTGCCGGAAATGGACGCGCGCGCCGGAGGCAATCCGCGCAATTTCTTCCTTCGTTGCGACGGCCACTGGTCGCCAGCAGGCGGCCAGGCCGCCGCCGAAGTCCTCGAGCCTTGGCTGGCACAATTGGACCAAGCGACCGCCAGAAATCAGGCCAGTCAACCGGCGAATGAAAGTGCAGGCGAAAAAAAGTAAGCGCCAGGGGCGCATCAGCGTCTAGCCCAGGACGCAAGTCCTGGGGTTAATCCCAAGTCGAGGGAATGCGCGGTAGGTGCGACATTACGCCACCTGATTCGCACTCGACCTCATCGCTCCATTCCATCTGCCGCCCCGCCGGGGCTCGGTAATTTTATTTGTGCGGGTGCCCACCGCTTACGCGGTGGGCTATTTTCTTCCGCGCCTCTGGCGCTGACATTTACTCTGCGGCCTTCGCCACTAACGCTTCGATTACCGTGATATTGGGCAGCAATTCTGCCGGCAGACGATGACGCGCCTGCAAATACGCAGGTGAGTTGTAGGAAATCCACGTTTTTCCTGCCGTATCTTCCGCCACCAGAATTTTCAACGGCAAATCCAGGGCCGCGCTCGGCGCGGCGAGCATCAGCGGTGTTCCCGCCTTCGGATTCCCAAAGATCAGCAGCTTAGTATTTGGCATCTTTAATCCGGCGCTTGCGGCCTCGCCGCTATGATCCACCACCACAAATAACTTCACGCCTTTTGCTTGCAGAATGCTCTGCAATTTCGCCACCGTCTCGTCCACCGAATGATTGCCCTGCACGCGAACGATCCCATTCTCCGCGTTCGCCGCCATGGAAGTAGCCATAGTTTCCTCCCGGTTAAAAGACGCATGTACAGCCGCATCCGGATTCACGAAAATCAGATACCCCGCCATAATCAGGCCAAGAATAATCAGCGCCGCCGCTACGCCGACGGCCATTCGGGGCCGTTGGGTGAAAAGAGATTCCCCGGCTTGCAGTTGTTTCAGCATGCGCAGGTGCCGCAGCATGCTCAACAGGCACGTTGCCACGCCCAATAGGATCAGCGCGATTCCAATCGCCAGGGAAATTGGATTGGATTTAGGCGGAGTTGAGAGTTCTATCCGATTGAATTCCCGCAGGAATAGTCCAAATCGCGCCAGCACAAACCCCAGCCCCATCAGCGCGATTCCGGTGCGGATCCACGCCAGAAACGTGCGCTCTGCGGCCAGATAATCGCTCGCACTCCCTTGCATGCGTGCCCTCCTTCGCCGCCCCTGAATCAAGTAGCACGGGCTTTGGCTGGTGCAGCAGGGAAGTATATCTCTGACTCCATCGAACCTGCATCACGGTGAAACGCGCACCACGACCACGCCATGTGGTGCCACGCTGGCCTTGTAGCTCCCCTTGAATTCGCCTTTATCCTTGTGCTCCCACAAATCCCGCACCTTTGCCGGAACGTGATTCGGATAGCCAATTTCATCCCACTGGAAACTGATTTCTTTTTCCGTGGTCCCGCGATTCAGCATCAAGACGGCGCGACTGCCGTCGCCCATCTCCTTGCTCCAGACCTCTAAATCGCCAACTTTCTTCACTCGCCGCCCTTGCCGTCCAAGCGGATCCTGATTGACAGCAATCACTTCCTTGTTCAGCAGGATTTCTTTGATCTCCGGCGTCATGGAGCGGATATCATTCCCGGCGATCAGCGGAGCAGCGAGGATGGCCCACAAGCTGAAGTGCGATTGGTATTCCGTGGTGGTCATGCCTCCGTTGCCCACTTCCAGCATGTCCGGATCGTTCCAATGGCCCGGGCCTGCAAAGGACTCCAAGCCTACCTGCAAATCCACAATATCGACCATGCCGTAAGAGCAGCAACTCCCGCTCGGCCACTTCTGTATGCCGGCCCACCGGTCGGTGATGTCGTCCGTGGTGCGCCAGAGATTTCCGGTGCCTTTGCCCCACAGCCACGGCTTGTTCTTTCCCCACTCGCAAATGCTCAGCACGATCGGTCTTCCCGTGGACAAAAGGGCCCGATTGATCGTTGAGTACGCTTCTTCGGCGTTTCGCGTTCCAGCGTTGCACCAGTCAAATTTCAGATAATCCACGCCCCATTTCGCGTACATCAGCGCATCTTGAAATTCATGACCCTGACTTCCTGGCCGCTTTTCGCAGGTTCCCCATCCGGCGTCGGAATAAATTCCGAACTTCAAACCCTTGGAGTGAATGTAATCGCCGAGCGCTTTCATGCCGGAAGGGAAGCGCTTGGGATCCGGCACAATGTTGGAATCGGCGTCGCGTTCCACCTGCCAGCAGTCGTCAATCACCACGTATTCGTAGCCAGCGTCCTTCATTCCAGTCGTGACGAGGGCGTCCGCCACGGATTTCATCAAGTCCTCGCTGACGTTGCAGGCAAATTTGTTCCAACTGTTCCAGCCCATGGGCGGAGTGGGAGCCATGGATTCGCGCGGCGTCTGCGCGTCCGCGAGGGCTGGGAGAAACAGCAATCCAGTGAGAATCAGGTAAAACGTTTTACCCTTTGCGCCTGCTTTTCCCATAGCTTTCCTCCTCGATCGCCCGGAAAACACTCGGAACATATCGCCTCCAACCCGCAATGTAAAGCGTCCCATTCTTCCTCGCCTGACTGTGCTCAACTGGAGAATGGCGGGAACAAAACACCTCCTTCCGGTGTCCGAAACAAGATGCGGCTTTTCAGCGTATCTTCAGGGCGTAGGCTCGCTGCTTGGGTTCCACCTTTGCGTGCCATTCTTCTCCTAGAGGAGCGCCACCTCTATGTCCACGGGGGAACTCAGTTCTCGCCGTCCCGAACGCCGCAGGGCGCCTCGCTATCCATTTCAAGCTCACCTGGAAATCGAATGGGGCTCCGCTCGGCTGAAGGCGCGCACACGCGACATCAGCGTGGGCGGCATGTTCATCGAATCGGAGGATGTGCTTTGGGTGGGAGCCGGATTTCGGGCGCGCCTGATTTCCGAGCGATCCGTGTGGATGGAATGCTCGGTGAAACGCGTGGAGCCAGGGCTTGGTATGGGAGTCACCGTTGCACTGCCTGAAAATCAGAGCACGGAACAGTTTCAGGAAATTCTGGCGAAGCTCGCGCAGAACCCGTAAAGCCTTATACTATTTTCCATGACCCACTGTCTGGATTGTGGCTCACAGCGCAGCAGTGATCAGTGCCCGGTTTGCGGCCTGACTTCCGCCGCCGCGGAACTGGTGTTTCGCCGCCGGTTGATTCGGCAGATGGCGGTCTTTCTTGCCAGTTCACTGCTGTTTCCCTATATCAGCCAGATTTATCCGCCGCTGGACATTGATGCGATGCTGGTGTTCTTTGGACTGATTTTCTTTTTTGGTCTGGTGCTGGCGATTGTTCTGGAGAGCCGCGCGCGAGCACGGAAGGAAATTGAGGTATTGCGGCACCTCTTTACGGGCTTGATTCCCATTCCCATTATTCTGTCGCTCGCATTGTTCTTGAACGGCAAGCTGGACTCGCCGAAGGACGTGGTGTTCCATCCAGCGGTGGTGGAGAGCCGCTACCAGATGAAGGGCGTGATTCGCGGAACGCGGCGGCTGTTTGTGCCATCCTGGCGGCCAGACCGGCGGCTTGAGCGGCTCGCGGTGGATATGGACGACTACGACCGGTTCCACGCGGGAGACAAGATTAATGTTGGCGTCGCTCCTGGGGCGCTCGGCATTCCGTGGTTTTACGGGGTGTACCGGCGGTCGGAGTAGGGGCGGCGAACAGCGAGCAGCGAGCAGGAAACTTTGCTGAGCGAATGTGACACGGTTGCTCTGCAACCTAGTTATTACCTCCACTCAATACAACGGGTCGCCATTTAGGGCCAGCGGGATCTGGAGTTCGAGAATGTGGCCTTTGCCGTTTTTGCCGAAACGGAAACGCACGCGTTCCATGGAACCGACGCTGCGCTCTTTCCATTCTTCAATGTCAATCGGTTTGTCGGGGACATCCGCTGCGGACCATTCCACGGTATTGTCGCGGACGGTGATTTTCTGGGGATCGATGTCGTAGACCTCCTCATCGGCTATGCGAACAAGCAGATAACGCTTCCAGAGCCGCACGAGAAGGATTCCTTTGCGCTCGCCATGATAGATGTTCCAGGAGTTGGGCGCCTCTTCGTTGAAGCGAACAATGGCGAATTCCACGGATTTCCAGGTGAGATGTTGAGACGGCTGCTTCTGCGCGTTTGCGAAGCAGGGAAGAAGCACCAGCAGCAGAGCGGCTCTTGCGCCTGCTGCCAAAGCGATTTTCATTCGGGGCATCCTCGGGGGTGCTCACAGGAAGTGTAGTGAGGGGGGGAGAGGGAAGTAAAGGAGGTAAAGGAGCCGTCCCCTGCGAGCGAAGGGGGGTGGTCGGGTCTGGGAAAGAATTTGCGCAACCAAAATAGATGCATATACATCTATTTGATTATGAGCGAACCATTCCTTCCCGCCTTGCCGTGCCTGTGCGGCAGCATTCGGCGGACGTCGCGGGCACTTACCCAATTCTATGAGGATGCACTGCGGCCCTATGGGCTGCGGGCGACACAACTCACGATTCTGCAAGCACTTTCGCGGACTGGGGAAGTGCCTCAGCGGAAATTGGGGAAAATCCTGGCGATGGACAGTACGAGTCTGACGCGAACGCTGCGGATCATGAGGCGAGAGGGTTGGATTCTGGAGCGCCCGGGGAAGGATCGGCGGGAACGGCTGCTGCGGATGTCCGAGGGTGGAGACAAGGAGCTGAAGCTTGTTTTGCCGGTTTGGGAACAGGTGCAGACGGGGCTGCGGCGCCAATTGGGGGAGCAAATCTGGAATCAGCTATTTCAACTTACGAATGAAGTGACCCGCGTGGTCACCAATTAAGGAGGAAGGGTATGAGGAACTACGGAAAGTTAATCGCGGGGTTGATTGCAGTCTGGCTCATGATTGCCTTTACGGCTTCGGCGATGAACTTGTTCGAGAATGATGGGAACCGGTTGGGAATTTCCGTGGCGATTGCGGCGCTGACACCGATGGCGCTGTTTTTCGCGTGGTTTGCGGGATCGCGGGGATTCCGGCAATTCTTGATGTCGCTGGATCCGGTGGCACTGACGGCCGCGCAGGCGTGGAGGATTATTGGATTCACGTTTGTACTGATGGAAGCGCGGGGAGCGTTGCCGGCGGTGTTTGCGTTGCCGGCGGGATATGGGGACATGCTGATTGGGGCGACCGCCGCGTTTGCGGCGTGGAAGTTGGGCGGCCCGAGCCATCGGACTGCATTTATTGGCTGGCAGGTGCTGGGGATCACGGACCTGGTGCTGGCGGTGAGCTTGGGCGTCACCGCGGGATTGCTGAGGCCGCAGGACGTTTCGATGGCGCCGATGACGGAGTTACCGCTGAGCTTGATTCCGACCTTCCTGGTGCCGCTATTCCTGATGCTGCACACCATTTGCATCGCGCAGGCATGGAATTGGAAAAGCGTAGCGGAGCGCGACTATACGACGGCGAGGCCGACGCAGGATGCCGTGATCTGACGGGGCATGGTTAGAAGCGCGGGCGCCCCATGGAATGACCAGGCGCCCGCGCAGATTGTTGGATATCAGGCGTACGTATTGAGCAGGGTGCCGGCAGTGTCCGGAGTCCCGCCTCCAATGACGGAAGCCTCGTTGAGTTGGGCTTCGGCTTTGGCGATTTTCAGAGTGGCGGCGGTGTTTTGCGTTGGTGCCGCGGCGGTGGTTTGACCGGACTGCTCGAGGAACCGTTGAAGGATGTCTGCTCCGTTGGCTGTTGAGATGGCGCTCACAGGTAAGGGCCTCCTTAGGAGACGCGGGTGCGTCTATGCGGGGTATCGGCGGGCGGCATTGAAACTTTAGTGTTATTAGAAAAAAATTAGATTTGCCTCTCCGGCTATACTATCCAGCAATGCCAAACCGCCGCCCACTCATCTCGCGCCTGTGGGGTACCTTTGCGCGTGTCTATCCACGCTGCAGCATGATTTCGCAGGCCATTGCGTACAACGTATTTCTGGCGTTTTTTCCCACGCTACTGCTAGTGGTGGGATTGGCTTCCAGCTGGCTCGGGACCAAGACTTCGCTACTGGATACGATTCGCGATTTCACGGAATTCCTGCCGCCGGGAAGCCAGAGCATCGTGGCGGATTTTCTGGGGCGACACGGGCCGGAAGTCTTGAGGTTTGCGGTGCTGGGGTGGCTGGGAACGCTGATCGTGGGATCGCAGGTGATGAAGTTGCTGATGGAAGGCATCCACCTGATCTATGGCGACGAGGAGCGCATGGGATTCCTGCACCGGCAGCTCCGTGGCTTGCTGCTTTTGCTGATTACAATCGCGCCGATTCTGGTTGCCGGAATCCTGGGAGTGTTTGGGCGGCCGCTGCGCCACTGGGTGACGGGACTGGTGGGAAGCCATTCCATGGTCAACGGGCTCTGGGTGATTTTTTTTCCATTGGTGGCCATGGTGCTGGCGATGCTGGCGCTGACGGTGATTTATTGGGTGGCACGACCAAAGAAAGAAGAAAAGTTTACACGGGTGCTGCCGGGGGCGATGCTAGCGACTCTGCTGTGGTGGTTGAGCAACGTGGGTTTTGGATTTTACGTGCGCCGGGTGCCTTACAGCCTGGTGTACGGCGGACTTGCGGCAGTGATCGGTCTGCTGATCTGGATGCAGATCTCCGCGTCCATTGTGTTGCTGGGCGCGGCGTGGAATGCGGAATCGGCCAACCACAGGGAAAATTAGAGCGAATTCTGGAAGGGACGAGTCAGCCGCGCGACCACACTTTCTGCATCACCGTGAACAGATAGGCGGTAGTTAAACCGAACAGGATCCAACCGTTCAACGCTTCGAGGGCGCCCATCAATTGCCAGCGTGGCTCCAGATGAAGACTCGCGTGACCGTAACTGGTCATGGCGTTTAGGGAGTATAAGACGGCGGACTTAAAATCCGACAAGGCCCCGAGACCGCGGTAGGTGATCGCCCAGGCCAGGCACTCGGTGCCGTGAAAAAGGCTCGTGGAGAGAGCGGCACCTCCGATCAGAACTATCGAACCGGTGGGTAAACGCCAGAAGGTTCGGGAATCGGTGAGCTTCACGGCGACTTCTTTATTAAGGAGTCCCAAGCAGTAGGCGTGGAAGACCACGGTCAGGACGATGAGGAGCAAGCCCCAAGCCCAATCCACGCCCCAATTTGCGGTCAATTCAGATGCCATGCGCGACCTCGCTTTCGCTATTTCGTAGCCGTGGCGTTACCTTGAGCTTGCAGGCCGGGCATTCCCCGGGCCGCAATCGAACATTGAATCTTCGGCAGACGGCTGGATTTCTGGGAGAACCGAACTTCTTGAGACCTAGGCTGTGCAGATATGCAATCCCGGGCAATGCGACTGGGCGAAGGGTAGTTTTGCCGAAGCCTGACGTGAATTGTTAAAAGTAACAATCTGGAGGCGGTTGGGGTTGGCGAAGGATAGCGCGAATGCAGGCGGGTGGACCAAGCTATCAGAGGCCGATGCGGCGGACGAGGTCTACGAAGCGAGGATCGCTGCGGATGGGATCGAAGTAGGGATGCACTTTGACGAACGAAAGAATATTTGATTTTTCCTGATAGGCACGCTCGAGCCAGACGAAGGCCTCTTCGTTGTCGCCAAGGCCGAGATAGGCATTCACAAAAGCGCCGGCAGGAACGTAACCCTCTTTAGCGCGCGCTTTGAGTTCGGCGAGCAGGTGGAGGGCATCATCGCGGCGGCCTGCATGGGCGTAGGCGCGGATTAGAACACCGATGACGCCGGGGCTGCGGTTCGAACCCGCCACAGCTTTTTCCAGCGCGGGAATGGCTTTCGCGGCTTGGTTGCTAGCGATCAGAGCAAATCCGAGGTACCAAAGGGTCCCGGCGTCATCTGGCACTACCGCCAGATCGCTGCGGTACTCACGAATGGCATCGTCATAGTGGCGGGATTGGAAAAGAATCCACCCGATTTCACTTCCCGGAACCGAAAGAGGGTCGAGTTCGCGGGCACGCCGCGCCCAAGCCAAGGCCTCTTCCGTGCGACCGTGACATAAGAACCAAGAAGCCATGCCGCTGTGGGCTACGGCGTTGTTTGGGCTTAGCTCAATAGCGCGCCGATATTCTGCCTCTGCTTCGATCCATTGCCACTGTTGCATTTGCACGTCCGCGATCAGAAGGTGAGCTTCCATCAGTTCCGGATCGAGCTCCAGTGCTTTGCGGGCGAGGGCCATTGCCTTCTGGCGCGATTCTTGGGGCGGATCGCCGATAAAGATAGTGCCGAGTTCTTGATTGGCCGCTGCGAGGCCGACATAAGCTGGAGCAAAGGTAGGGTCTTTCTCGATGGCGTCCTGAAAATAACCGATTCGTTGCTCGATACCAGCGCGAGTGTTGCCGTTGTCCGTGGCGAATTCGCCTTTCAGATAGCTCTCATAGACTTCCGGGGCGACGGGGCGCGCGGCCATGAGACGTTTGTGTTCTGCTCCGGTGACTGTTGCTTCCACTTTTGCTGCGATTGTTTGCGCCAGGTCACTCTGTAAGGCAAGCACGTCCTTCAGGTCGCGATCGTAGGTTTCCGACCAGATATGCGTGTCCGTGGAAGCGCGGATTAACTGGGCGGTGACGCGAATCCGGTCGCCCTCTGGAATCACCGAGCCTTCGACAATGGCATCCACATGGAGGGCCCTGGCAATGTCTGGAACCGAGAGCCCCGAATCAGCGTAGCGGGTGACGGAGGTATGGGATATGACGCGGAGATCTTTGATACTGGCCAGGCGCCCGATCAGGGCTTCGGTCATGCCGTCGGCGAGATAATTCTTGGATGAATCTCCTGATAGGTTTTTGAGAGGCAGGACAGCGAGTGAGCTGATTTTTGGCTGGGCGGTGTCCGCTGCTCGTTTCCGAATGAACAGGTAAACGGTAGCAATGAGGACGAGCGCGGCTAACCCCCCCAGGGCAAGCCAGCGACGGGTTCGAAGAGTAGCTGTTCGGCGGTGGTCCGCCTCGGCAACCATTGGGGCAGATGGGTCAGGCACTTTTTCAAGCGATTCCAGCGACTCTCTACGGCCTTGCAGCCAGGCATCCAACTCTGTGCTTACGGCGTAAACCGAGCCACGCTTGTCATGCACGTGGCGATGGACGGGCATCCCTTCACGCTTTTCCCAGCGCTGGGCGGTTGTGATGTCGCGGTTGAGGTAAGCCGCGATTTCTTTCCAGGAGTCCAGACGCGCTTCGGACGCTTTCTCGGGCAGCTTCACGCTGGGGAGGGGTTCGTTCATGGAGTTACCTGGATGGCTTAGAGACCGGAAGCCAAGTTACGCGATTGTAACCCCTTAAGGGTCAGCCGCAAAAGACTGCATTAGACGGCAAATAGCTCTCCCGCGTATTGCTGTTTGACGCACAGTCCCGCGTGTCCGATGGTGGCCACGCGCCCAAAACGCGAGGCCGCTGAAAAGAGATTCCTGAAACCGAAATGGCCACAAGAAGCTCCGGCAGTTCACGCGGGCCGAATCGGTTTCGGTGAGTCAGGCGCAAGCTTCCAACTAGGAGATTCTATGAAAAGCAGAAGAATGTGGTGGACGGTGAGTATCGTTGCGGTATTGGCGTTAGCGGGAGTGGCGGGAGTTCTTGCTCAAGGGCGGCTGCCCGAGCACTTTAGCGGGATCTTTAACGATTATACCCCGGCAACGGGAATATCCGGACCGTGGGAGATGCACGGGACATGGGAGCTGAAGCTGAAGGATGACGGACGTAAAGCGGATTTTACTGCCATCATGACGATGGAACATCCGGATTCGTGGATTGCGGCGAACCCCGGTGTGCCCCCCGCTCCCGCAAACGTTGATACTCCTGCGATGCGCATGCCGCACACCCACCACATCACCATGACAAATGCTACGGTCAGTTCGGACACGAGCGTGTGTCAGCCTGACAATCCGGCCACCATAGTCCGATTGGTGATCATAGGCCAGCCGACCGTTAGCGGGAACGGAAACCCGGCCTCATTCGAGGCTCTAGGACCATCGACCCTGCAGGTCTGCGTTACCGGAGAAGCGCTGGTGGAGTACTCGAACTTGAGCATGTCGTTCACGAAGACGAGCCCAGCTGCAATAAAACATTTCGGGAGTCAGGCGATTCATGGCGTGGTTCGCAAAGTGGGGGACGGCGACCGGCACGACGACGGTCATCGGTAGAAAGTTTGGCGGACACGCTCCGGGCGGGCTTGTCCGTTTCGATGTCTAGCGGTACCTGCGGCAGCGGCTGGACGGACTAGGGATTATTCCCGGCAGGTGTGTACCAGATCGGAGAGGTCCACGCTCTTTGCTGAATAGACGGCGGAGCTTTTGGATTGGGCGGAATGCCGAGCTTGGCCGCCCAATAGGTGGACCAGCGGGGAGTCGGAATTTCCAGGACCCGGGCGTAGTATGTTGCGCTGGCGGTAGGATCGAATTCAGAATCGGTCCATTCTCCAAGCAGTTCGGTTGCGCCGATTGTGTTGGTAAACGTGGCCGTCTTGACGTCGACGGTGTCGCCGACTGGCGGAAGCTTGCCGGTTTTTGGATCTAATTTCCGGTCGCCTCCCCAGACGACATTGAACTCTTTCTCGTGGGACTTTCCGTTTTTCGTCCAGACTTTAACGATTTGCACGCGATCGAGGTTGCCGCTGTTGGGGTCCTTGACGGCCTGGACGATAAAGGTGGGCTTGCCCCCGGCGGCGTGAACCGCAAGATCGCCGCCCATCGGGACGCCGTTTTCGTACGCGGACTTCAGCCAGCCTGATTGCTTCGTCAAATCCTGCGGATAATCCCAACCGGCAAACATACGCACTTTCAGTCGGACGCCCGAAGTGCCGAAAGTCTCTTTACGCTTAAACGCGGCAAAGATGGATTCGCGGGTATTTTCCTCGGCCCAAACGCCGGTCAGGCCGCCCGAGCTCAGCGCGATCGGAGGCTCACCCACCACGGACTTGGTTGCGGTGATGACCGTGCGAGGATCGTTGTCTTGATTGCCGTGCGAACCCGGATAGTTGCTAGCTTCCGTGGAGGTAATACCGGAGTGGAAGTCTGTACCTGCTTCAATGCCGTATTTAAATGGATTGACGCCGAGCTTGGCTTGAAGTTCCTGACCGACGCCATAGGCCTGGCGGAGATAACTTCCCGTGGCGGATTTGGCTTCGCCGGCGCCACTGAGGAGAGAGGTGAACATTTCAAAGTTTGCAAATTCGTCGCTGGGGGACAACGCGGGGCTGGTTTCGGTTTGGCCCTTGGCTTGAACGATTTCGGCCAGGGGTTCATTGGCCATGCGGCGGCGCGCGTAATCGGCTGTGATGGGTTTGCCGGACATGTCTTTGGTGTCAAACATCAGGCCGTTGCTGATATTGCCGTTGTGCGGGACGGCGATGACGTCCAGGCCGAGCTTGCGTTGCGCTTCCAAATTTTTCCAGAGGGCTTCGGGATCATCGGAGTCAAACGAAGAGAAAGGCATGGCGGGACCCTTGTCCGCGAAGATCACGCAACGATGGAGATTCTGGCCGCCCGGCATGGAGGTCCACTCGTAACCGACAAATGTGGTGAATGTTCCGGGTTTGTAATACTTCTCGGCCATGGCGGCGTAGGCGTCCCAAGCGGAGCGGAGAATCTTCTGATCGTTGAACTCGGGAAGAGGTTTATTGGCCGTGGTGGAGGCGATGAGCTTCATGAAGGATTGGCCAGCTACTTTGGGATCGGTGCTAGAGAGATTTTTTTGCCATTCGGTGCCGGCGAACGGGCCATTGGGGTTGACGACTTCGCGGATCGCGCCCAGATATTCGGCGTGGTCGGTCACTGCCAGAAAGTCGAGAGGAACGAGGCGCTTTTCCGACCTGCCCATATACTGAACGGTTTCGCCCATGGCATAACGAAAGGAATCTTCCGGGGTGGTGCGGGTGGTGAATACAAAGGCGTCCATCGAGTAGCTTGTGTGTAAGTGCAGGTCGCCGAAGTAGGCGTTTTTCAAGGGATTGGCGGGAGACCGGACAACGGCGGACGGCGAGACCTCCGACTTGCGAACTGTGTTATCCGCTGGTTCGTTCTGGCAAGACAGCAAAAGGAAACAGGCAAGGCTTAGGCCGAGCGCCGGCAGAACTTTCATGAGTCGAGTCACCATTTGACGTGAAGAACCTGGAAAGCTTGCGGAATTATAGTCCAAGTTCGTGGCGCTTGGCGGTCGAAACGTCGGGTAGGGAACGATTCCTGAGGATTGGTAACTTTGAATGTACTGGTCGAATGAGGAACGCCGGGCGGGAGGTTGACATCGTTCGAATTGGGGCTACTATGCCAGATATCCGCAATCTTTTGCGCAGTGATTTGGGAATCTGAGTCAGGGCAGTCAAAGCTCATTTTGCTACCAAGATGAATCGTTGTCTTCTACCTCGGCTGGTTGATACGCGAACCCGCTTCTGCTTCACGACCCTTGCATTTCTGTCCGCGGCGGGGTCCTTCACGAGCTTGGCGACTATTGCGGCCGCAAAAGATCCACCTGTCCACTTCTCCACGGATAAAAAACCGACTGCGTTGCACTGGGAGCCGCCCAACGTAGATGCTCCCGTTCCTTCCATCTCTGGTGCGCCAGCTTGCTCGCTTCCCGATGTTCTCAAGCATGCTGGCGAACGCGCGCAAGAACTGGTAGGGCATTTACAAGAGTTTGTGGCGCGTGAGCAGATTCGATATGTGCAGACAGCCAGGTTGGACATGGGTGGGTCGACGAGTTCCGTAGGCAAGTCGCAGATGCCCTACGCGGAAAAAGACGTGCTGGAGCTGTCCGAGATGCGCGTGACGGCAAATTTCAACTATCAGGTTGATTACGGTGAACAATCTGATGTGCTCCATGTGCATGAAACTCGGACGCCCGTGAGTACCGCCGATGATCCGCGTATTGCCGCGATTGTCAGTAAAGGATTGCCGGTCCTGGCATTGATCTTTTCTCCTGCCTTGCAAAACGACTATGAGATCAGCTGCGAGGGTTCCGCTCTTTGGAATGATCATGCCGCCTGGGTGGTTCATTTTCGGCAGACGAGCGGGAATCGCCCCCGCACCTTTCGATTGGAAACCGCCCGGGGGAGCTACCCGCTCAGTATCAAGGGCCGCGCCTGGATCGCGAAAGACTCGGGCCAGGTGATGCATCTGGAAACGAATCTGGTGGATGGGGTTCTCGCGATAGATTTGCAGTCCAATGCGATTTCCGTGGATTATGGCCCGGTAAAATTCAAGTCACAAAATATCGAAATATGGTTGCCGCAGTTCGCAGTCGCATACACGGACTTCGACAAGCGCCGTATGATCAGCGAACACAGTTTCGCGAACTTCCAGCTTTTCACTGTGCAGACGAAGGAACTCGTGCACACGAAGAACCCGCCGGCAGATGCTTCCGGCGTGAATCAACCGCCGGAGGGGAGAACGGCCGGGGAAGCCGGCACGGCCGAAAAATTCGGGGCCAAGGCTGACGAGACCAAAACAGCTGCGAACACCCGGAGTGTGACGTCAACTCCAGTCACCACGCGCTGGTCCCCGCTCGACGTCGACGCCAGTATTTCCCCCGTGGAACCCGGCTCCGCTTGTGATCTCGAGGGAGTGCTACGAGGAGCCGGCGCGCAAATTCAGGAAATGGTGGCGAACCTGGAACATTTCACAGCAACAGAATCCCTGTTGCAGGAAACCATCAACAAATCAGGAAGAGTTTCCGGTTCGGAAAAGCGCAAATACGACTATCTGGTTTCGATCGGAGAAATCCGGCCGGGCATCCTGAGTGTGCAAGAAGACCTGAATGATGGCGCCGATTCTGCGGGTTATCCTGGAGGGTTCGTCACAAAAGGATTGCCCGCCCTTATGCTGATTTTCCATCCCTATTATTCCGATACATTTTCGATGAAATGCGAAGGGCTCGCTGAGCTGGATGGGAAACGAACCTGGCAGATTTATTTTCGCCAGCGGGCGGATAAGCCCAACAGGATACGGGCCTACTCCGTTGGAGTGAACGGCCCCTCGAATACTGTGGCTCTTAAGGGGCGGGCATGGTTTGTTGCGGACAACTATCAGATTATGCGGCTGCAGGCGGATTTGATCGATTCGATCCCCGAAATTCGTCTTACCGTGGACCATACGGACATCGAGTATGGCCCGGTGCACTCGAACAGTCTGGGCACCGACATCTGGCTCCCCCACACCGCCGAACTGTATACCGATTTTAGAGGGCGGCGCATTCACCAGCGCATGAACTATACCGACTACTTGCTCTTTGCTGTGGACGAGCGGCAGAAAATAGCAGATCCCAAGGTCAGCGATTAAGGAGTTTACCCGCACCTCTACATTAATCCGTAGCACAATAGCCCCTTATGGAATCGGAAACGTAACTTGACTGCTAGGGAGGGCAAGGGTAGGGTACTGGCAACGGGGACGGAGCTACTGAGATTAGGTGTAATCCAGTCAGGTCAAATGGACACGGTAACTACAAGTCGAGGATTTTGGCGCCGGACTCCTGAAAGGAACTTCAAATTGCATCCGCCAGTGCAAAACTCCCAAGCCGGCCTCCATGCGTTAGGCAGGCAGATTTCTCAGCTCGGAGAACGGCTTGCTTTGAGCGCGCCGGAGCACGTCGAGGCCACCATTGTCGAAGGCCTCGAAGGAATCGTGGGACTGGTGGAGGGTGACCGCATTTGTTGGTACGAGGTAGATGAAGAAGCCGTTGCATTGCTGCACAAATATACGGCGAGCGCCGGTCAGGCGCCGCTATCGCCAAAGGTGATTCCGGTGGGCAAAATGCCGTTTCTAGGAGAGTGCCTTGGGCGGCATGAAGTAGTCGCTTTGGAAAGTCCGAGAGATTTGCCCCTGGAAGGGTGCACCGACCGGGAATTTCTCGAACAACTAGGTGTTAAGTCTTTGCTGTTGATCCCGTCGAGATATAGCCAGCAGAACAAGGGTGTCCTGGGATTGTCATCGTACTCCGTGGAACGGCGCTGGTCGGAAGAGACTATCAATCAGCTGGCGAACGCCGCCAACGTAATCGGGGCAGCGCTGCAGAGGAGAGAAACGCAAAGAGCCACTCGTGAAAGCGAGGAACGGTTCAAGTATCTATTCGCGCAGACCTCGATTGGCATCGCTCTGGAGACCTTGGCGGGCCAAATTCTTGAAGTGAATCCGGCATTTTGCTCGATGATCGGATATTCCCGGGAAGAGCTGCAGAGTTCGAGTTGTGCCCGCCTGAGCCATCCGGAAGACGAAGAGATCGAAAAGGTATTGTTTGATGAGCTGTGCCAGGGAAGAAGAGCCAGCTATAGCATGGAGAAGCGCTTCTTTCGCAAGGATGGTTCGCAAATGTGGGGGCATGTGAGCGTGTCGCTTCTTAACGCGGTTCCAGGGAGCGTTCCTCACGTGATCGGGATAGTCTGCGACATTACTGCTCAGAAGCATGCGGAATCGTCGCTGCTCCAGAGGGATAAAGAACTTCAACTGCTCGCGGGCCGATTGATCGAGGCGCAAGAAGAGGAGCGCGCCAGGATCAGCCGTGATTTACATGATGATATTGGGCAACGCGTTGCGCTGCTTGCCAGCGAAATTGATCTGGCTTGCAGCCAGAGCGCAGCGGAACAGAAAGATCGGGCGGCCGAACTGCTCTCGAAGCTTCACGGGGAACTTTCCGCGATCGCTACAGATATACATGAACTTTCGCATGAACTTCATTCCGCAAGCCTGCAGTGTTGTGGTCTTAAGGTAGGCCTGAGAGACCTGTGCCGGAAGTATTGGAATAATTATCGTCTGGAGATCGAGTTGCGAGCCGAAGACCTGGATGCAAGTCTGGCTCCCGAAGTTTCGCTCTGCCTGTTTCGCGTTGCGCAGGAAGCCCTGGCGAACATTCAAAAGCACGGTCGCACGAAGAAGGCTATTGTTGCGGTAATTCAGGATGGCGAGAAGGTGCGGCTGACCGTGAGGGATTTCGGAGTGGGTTTTGATCTCGCCATGCAATCCAGGGGCATTGGGCTAATCACCATGCGGGAACGATTGCGTTTCTGCGGGGGAGAGCTTTCCGTGAAAGCGGCTCCCAATGAGGGAACCGTGATTACTGCCGAAGTCGTCGCCGCGAAAGCACCTGCTTATACCGCGAATAGCTGAAGACGATTACCAACCCATCTGACTCATGCGCTTCAGGATGATCGCGCTGTAGTTATTCATGCGCTCAGGCCGCCGTTTCAGGGGCGCCGGCAGAATTGCGGCGAGGCGCGCGGCAGGTTGCCGTCCGATATTCCGGGCCGGCATATCGTACCAGTAACGGCAGGCAGGTTCCGCGCCAAATATGCCGGGTCCCCATTCGACTACGTTTATGTAGATCTCCAAAATGCGTTGTTTGCCAAGAACGAATTCAGCGACTGGTACCAGTGTGGCCTCCGCGCCTTTGCGGAGGAAAGAGCGACCCGTTCCGAAGAAGAGATTCTTTACGAGTTGTTGCGTAATGGTGGAAGCCCCGCGAGTGCGTTCGCCTTCCAAATCCTCTTGAGCGGCGATTTGGACCTCGTGCCAATCGAGTCCATGGTGCTGGTAGAAGCGCGAGTCTTCCGCGGCGATTACAGCGTGCTGGAGATCGGCGGAGATTTGATTGAGCGGAATGAAATGGTAGCGTTCGCGATATGGGGTGTGGTGAATCCAGGCCTGCACGCGGCGCTGGATGTGCACTGCGGTTGTCGGCGGGTCGATCCACCGGGCCGCAACAAGGATCAGCGCGGGGATCGACCAAAGAAGAACCAGGGCGATGACAAGCCATTGAATAGCGGAGCGGAGGGAGACAGGCCGAAGAGGAGGATTGGCGGGGGTGTCGGGTATTGGAGGCACGTTTCAGGATAACAGCGTCTGGTGGGCAATTACTGGCTGGCGCTGCGGTGCTGCGAAAGGCGTTGTGTTTCAGTCCCTATGTTTCGACCCACGGGATTGCACATAAAGGGAAGTTTCTGCAATCAATTCTGGAAGTCAGCGGAATAACGCTGTGAATGGCCTCCGTGTAAGTCGCCCGCTATGAATGCCTGGATGTAAAGGAAATTCCTGGTAACCAAAATGCAGACGCCCGCCCGGGGGGTGTGCGGGCGGCGTGCCCGATCGCTTCGAGAGCAAAGTTGAAGTGGTGGTTGCCTAGGGGCTATACGAAGAAATTCCCCTTGATGAGTGCAGCTATTGATTGGTGGCAAGGGCATTTTTGCGGCTAAGCTGAATTCTGTAGCCTCGCTGACGACCAGCACGGCAATTACCTCGACAGACTCCTTCAGGGTCAGCGTTTGGAACGACCGTGAACGGAAAGCAACCAGTCATCCCCAGACGCCGCCGGCTTTAATCGGGATCTATGGTCGAATTGATAGATGAATCGTAGTCAGGTTCTTGGCTTTACACTTAGATTAAGTTTTTTCGGATAAAAGTCTGACCGCAGTGGAAGGAAAGAGGCGGCTGGCTGAGCTCTAAATGTTTTTTCAATTTCCGAATCCATTTTTCCAATGTTCCCGTCCCTGGCTTCCCATATCCATTGAGTTGGATAAACCACACAAGCTAGTGAGAGTGGCCTGCCAGGCCTTTGCTTTTGGGCCGATTCAAAGCTAAGTTACATCACTGGGATATTTCTGCCGTTTTACGGCTCTTGGCCGTGGACCGGTCTGGCGTTTCGGAGGCAATTCATCGAAGCCAAACGTGATCGTTCCTCGTTGGGCATTGCGAATCAGGACTCTCTGCTCCGCCAGGTACTGGTGGGGTGTCTTGGGATTGCTCTCTCCTACCTTACTGCCAGACTCGGCGGAGCGCTGATCTTACGGCCGCAGATGGTGTCGCCGCTGTGGCTGGGAAACGTGCTTCTGGTGTCCGTCCTGCTGTTGGTTCCGCGAAGATTGTGGCCCGTATTGCTGACGGCGGGTCTTACAGGATTTTTCCTCTACGATTTGCAGGCTCGGGTTCCGATTCATTCTCTCATCTGGCTTATTCTCTCGAATGCCGTGGAAGTGATTATCGCCGCTTTTTGTTTGCACATTTCCTTCGGCGGCATGCCGCGGTTGAACAGTGTCAAAGCCCTGGCGAAATACTCATTCTATGGAGTGTTCCTGGCTCCATTCGTTGGAGCGTTCCTGGGGGCGCTTTCCGCGAGGACTAACTATTGGACGGATTGGAAGGTGGCCTTCTTCTCGGAAGCACTGGGATTCCTGGCTTTGCTGCCTGCCATATCGGGATGGACGCGGGAAATTTTGTCTCGGGGACAAAAGCCCCGAGGCTATTACCTGGAGGCAATCGCGCAGTTCGTTGCCTTGTTGGCTCTGGGGAGTCTTGCTTTCGCCGCACCTGGAGGGGGCAGCCACCCAGCGCTGCTCTACTCTCTGGTGCCGCTGCTCTTGTGGACTGCCTTGCGTTTCGGAACGACCGGAGTGAGCACTTCGATTTTAGCGCTGGCGTTTCTGTCGATCTGGGGCGCGGTTCACGGCGAGGGTCCTTTCCTTGAGCTTGGGGAGTCCATCAATGTGTTGTCGTTGCAGTTGTTTTTGATATTCGCTGCGACCCCGTTCATGTTTCTTGCAGCGCTTGTAGAGGAGCGCCAGCAAGGCGAAGAGAAGCTTCGGAAAAGCGAGGAACGATTTCGTCTTGCGGCACAGGCCGGAAAGATGTTTGCGTATGAGTGGGATGCCAGGACGGATCTGCTGGTGCGGTCAGAACAGAGCGCACAGATTCTTGGAATTGACGAGGGTACATGCAATACCGGTCAGCAGATATTCTCCAGGGTCTATCCAGAGGATCAAGAACGACTCATGGCCGCGATTGCCAGGCTCAGTCCTGAGAAACCGCAACTCGAAATCAGTTATCGGATGATTCTTCCTGACGGCAGCCTGGTATGGGTGGGGAGGACGAGCCGTGCCCAGTTCGACGGGCAAGGAAAGATTACGCGAATTGTGGGCATGGTGGCGGACATCACGGAAAGCAAATTGGCGGAAGAAACTCTTTCCAGCTTGAGCCGCAGACTGATTAAAGCGCAAGAGCAGGAGCGCAGCCGGATCGCAAGGGAACTACACGACGATTTGGGACAAAAGATGGCTTTGTTGCAAATCGGTCTGGAACAATTTGAGCAGGATACGTCCGAGCTTTCTCCTCCAGCCCGCCGTCATCTGCGTGACGTGACGGAAGCAGCCTCGGAACTTTCGAGCAATCTGCACAACCTGTCTCACCAACTTCACCCAGTGAAGTTGGATCTTTTGGGGTTAGTGGCGGCGATGTCGAGCCTGTGCCGGGAGTTTTCCAAGCAACATGGAGTAAAAATTAATTTTGTGCACCATGACGTTCCCCGCGAGATAGGGGAGGATGTGGCTCTTTGCGTATTTCGGATTGTTCAAGAGGCACTGCGCAACGTTGTGAAGCATAGCGGAGCGTTGGACGCGGCGGTCGAGCTGAGCGGTAAAGGTGATGGAATTGAGGTATGTATCTCCGACTGGGGAACCGGATTCAATCCTGATTCTGTGCGGGGAAAGGGCGGCCTTGGCCTGATCAGCATGGCAGAACGGCTGCGCCTGGTGGGTGGACATTTTTCCATTGAATCGGAACCTTCTCAGGGAGCCAGAATCCGTGCTCGTATCCCGCAAGTGGCTGCGCGCGTCAATTCCAAAAGCAAGGAAAGCGCGTCTGCTGATTAACGACGATCCGATTGCCGCAAAGTTTTGTACCGACCAATTGCGACCTGGTGCGGTAATTTCGCTCAGTTTTTTTTCGCTGGGAGGGATTTCAGGTAGGCGATGATGGCTTTACCATCCGCGGGAGTCATGTGATAGATGTGCATCGGGGGGCGGAGCGCTTCGCCTTGCGGGCCGATTCCTTTTTCGAGAACTCTCTCCATTTCCTGATCCGTGAAGCTTAGAAGACCAGCAAGGGCGGGAACGTTATCCGCCCAATTTTGGATGTGCCGCACCGGCATTATCCAGATTGGCGCGCCCTGCAACCACGCCTGCGGGTCCAGATTTCCGTTCGCGTCGCGTGGGGTATGGCACTCCGGACATTTTGCCACTTCTTCAACTAAATATTTACCGCGCTGAACTTCTTCACTTTGTGGCACCGTGTTGCGGCCGCTTCCCGCCGCGACAAGACTGATGAGCAATAGGGCCGCGACCAGACAAAAACAAGCCGTCAAGACTGCCCGGTTTTTCGGGATGGACATAAACACCTCAGACTGGAACGCCCAACTATTACCCGCCGGTCTTATCTGGCCTTTGCGTGTTGCCGATCTCGTGATTGGGGAGTGGCTGCCACAAACGCCGCCATAATCAGCAGAATGGTACCCGTTATGGCTGGCATCTCGGTCGGTTGGTGATGACCGAGGATATTCTGTTTATCGGTTTCTGAGCGAGCATCCTTCGTGGATCTGGCCCAGATTCCTGCTTCAAACGAAAATAGAATCAGTGAAATTACCAGTAAGGCGATGGCATTTCTTTTCTTATGACGCATGAACGCCTCGCTCTCAAGCCTAGCATTAGTTTGACAGGCGATATACAGAGGGCAATAAGGAGCAGTCTTAAACTTCGGGGGGAAATGCTGTAGGCCAGCCGGGAACCCTCGTTTGAGACATGAACTAACTCCTTTTCCTATTTGTCTTTGTGGCTTGAAACCGGGAGCAAGCGATTTTTCTCCGGGTGGCATCCCAGCGCGTGGCGCGTTGACGCGTGAAAACGCGCGGCGTATAGTCAGGGCATCCCACCCGCGCGAGGCGCCCTGCAGTGCGTCTCTTCAAGCCACGAAAAGTCGGGACGCGAATGGGGGCTAGGGAAGGGATGAGTCCGCATTTGCGTTATCGGAGCCCGTACCGCCGCTGTGTCACTTGGCTAATTTTGTCTATTTTCTTCACGTTGCCGGGCCGAGCGCTGCGCGCACAGGAGCCCGCTGCCCCGCCCTCCGCTGAGCCGGCCACCCCGCAGCCCGCCGATAAAAACAGCGCGGATACTCCCACGGAATCCGCGGTGAAGCTTAAAACGGAGAACGGTTCCGAGATCTCGCAGACGGATTCCGGAGCGACGTTTAAAGTACGCGTGAACCTGGTGCAGGTGCGCGTGATCGTGCGGGAATCCTCGGGCAAAGCGGTTGGCAACCTGACGCGACAGGATTTTTTGCTCTACGATCAGGGCAAGCTGCAGACCATAACTAATTTTTCCGTGGAAACCCCAGAGAGCCGGCAGCAGCGTGCCGCCGCCGCAGCGCACACTCAAGGCAATAGCCCGGACTCCTCGGCAAAAACGCCGACGTTGCCCGAGCGGTTCGTGGCGCTGGTTTTCGACGACATCCACCTGTTGCTGCAAGATTCGACGTTCGTGCGACAACAAGCGGACCAGTTTTTGGATTCAATCGGGCCGAACGACCGCGTGGCGATTTTCAGTACGTCGGGGCAGATCACGGTGGAGTTCACGTCCGATAAGGCGGCGCTACATAAGGCCATCTTGGGGGTGATCCCGCACCCTTTGTTTCCTGGATCGCTGGGGGCGGACTGCCCCGATATTACGTATTACATGGCCGACCAGATCGAGAACAAGAATGATCCGACGGCGCGCAGCGTGGCGATTGAAGAGGCCGTGCAGTGCCAGTTTCAGGGAGATGAATCCAAACAGTCGCAGGCGGCGACGGTCGTGGAAAGCGCAGCAATGCGGATGTTGAGCGCCGGCGACCAGGAGAACAACTACACGTACCGGCATCTTGAGGATATTTTGCGGCGGATGTCCGCGATGCCGGGTGAACGGATCATGGTGCTGGTGTCGCCGGGATTTATTCTGGCCAACTCCTACCTGGATGAATCAGGAATCATTGACCGGGCCAATCGGGCGAACGTGGTGGTGAACACACTGGATGCGCGCGGACTTTATACACCGGACGTGAGTGGCGATATTTCCAAACCCAACGCCGACACGTTTCGAACGGGTGGGTACAAGACGCTCTACCGGGTGGACTCGCAGTACGAGAACCAGTTTGTGCTGAGCGATTTCGCGTATGGCACGGGCGGCACCTTCTTTCACAATTCGAACGACCTGAAGGGCGGGCTGAAGTTGGCGGCGCTGGCGCCAGACGTTTCCTACGTGTTGGGATTTTCCCCACAGAATCGCAAGATGAACGGGCAATATCACGTGCTGACGGTGAAGCTAGCGAGTAAAAACAAGTATTCCATTCAGGCGCGGCGAGGGTATTTCGCTCCCCGGAACGCAGAGGATCCGCACGAACTGGCGCGCCAGGAAATCCAGGAAGCGATCTTTTCGCAGGAGGAAATCAACGAGATGCCACTGGATCTGCAGACGCAATATTTCAAAAGCGACCCGGAAGATGCGCGGTTGAGCGTGGTCTCTCGCCTGGATCTGAAGAATGTGCACTTTCGGAAGGCCGACGGACGGAGTTTCGACGACTTGACGGTGGCCACGGCCATCTTTGATGAAAATGGAAACTTCATCACCGGCGGGGAGAAAACCGTGCAGATGCGATTACGCGATCCAACCTACGAGCGATTGACGCACACGGGCCTGACTGTTAAATCGAGTTTTGCCGTTAAGCCGGGGCGCTACCTGGTCCGCCAAGTGGTGCGCGATTCGGAAGGATCACAGATGGCCGCGCGCAATGGCGCGGTAGAGATTCCATTTTAGGGAGGCCGCGATGGGAAAACAGCGAACGAAATGCAACTGGCAGCGAGTTTTGGGGACGCTGGCGTTATTGTTCGCGGCGGTTTTTCCCGGGTTGTATTGCGCGCAGGGGCAAGAAGCTCCGAAAACGCCAGAGCCGGTTGTTCAGGCACCCCCCCAAGATCAACCTGTGGCGACCGCGCCCACGATCCATACGGAATCGCGCGTGGTGCTGGTGGATGCCGTGGTGACGGACAAGAAAGGGAACTACATCCACGACCTGAAGCAAGGAGATTTCAAGGTTCTCGAGGACAATAAAGAGCAAGCGATCAGCAGCTTTTCCTTCGGCAGCGACCCTTCCTCGCCCGTCAGTGCGCAGAAGCATTACATGATTCTTTTCTTTGACAACTCTTCCATGGCGGCGCCGGACCAGATTCAGGCGCGCGCCGCGGCGACACAATTCATCGCCAAGAGCGCGGGGCCGGATCGCCTGATGGCGGTGGTGGATTTTGGTGGCACGCTGCTGGTGCGCCAGAATTTTACGGCCAACGGGGATTTGCTGGCAGCCGCGGTGAAGGGGGTAAAACAAGCGCAAATCGAAACCAATACGCCGAGTGACACGATGGCGCCCGCCATGATCGCCTCCAACGGGCTATCTTCATTGAGCAGTGCGCAATCGGACTTTGGCGCCCGGACGATGTTGCTGGCGGTTCGCAGTCTGGCGAAAAACCTGCGCGGCGTTCCGGGCCGCAAGATGCTGATTCTTTTTTCCGCGGGGTTCCCGTCTGATGATCCGGAGCGCATTTCCGAATTGACGGCCACGATTGACGCGTGCAACAAGGCGAATGTGTCTATCTATTCGTTGGATGTGCGCGGGTTGGTGGCTCCTAATGGGTCAGGCGCGGCGGTGCAGTTGCATCGAGCGACGCCGCGGCCGAAGACGAGCGTTGCTTATCATGCTCCGCCCTCCGTGCGGCCCAGAATTGTGCTCGCTTCTTTCACTCCGGCCGGGTTAGCAGTGCCGCAGAAACCCGGAGGCGGCGGTGGTGGCAGCAGCGGAGGTGGTGGTAGCGCGGGCGGAGGTGGAGGGCATCCGGGCGGCGGCGGTTCGCCTGGCGGCACAGGTGGAACTGGGGGAACAGGAGGCACGGGTGGGGCGGGAGGAAAAGGTGGATCGCCTGGTGGCACGGGCGGGACGGGTGGAAAAGGCGGCACGGCGGGAGGCACTGGAGGCGGCACACGAGGTGGCGGAACTTCTGGTGGAACGCGCCCGATCAATTCACCCTACAACAGCTATTACAACAATCCTAACAACGCTCCGCGGTCGATTGTTCCGCAGTTTCCGTCCTCGGTTTCGACGAATCAGGCAATCCTGCAGTCGCTGGCAGAGGGCACGGGCGGCTTCGCGATCCTGAACACAAATGACTTGCTCGGCGGACTGGACCGGATTGCGCGCGAGCAAAATGAATTTTATGTGCTGGGGTATGTGCCGCCCTCCAGCCCGGACGGCAGTTGCCACACGATCAAGGTGAAGATGGAGCATGGAGGAATGCAGGTGCGCTCGCGCAGCGGCTATTGCAACGTACGCCCCGTGAATCCGTTGGACGGCAAGCCGATCGAAAAGCAGATGGAACTGCAGGCCTCTGGAAATGCGCCCGGCAGTATTCAGGGATCGCTGCAGGCACCGTTCTTTTATTCGGCGCCAAATGTTGCGCAGGTGAGTCTGGCAATGCAGATTCCCGGCGATTCGGTGGTCTTCAATAAGGAAAAAGGGAAGTATCACGCGAACGTGAATGTGCTGGGAATTGCGTACAAGCCTGACGGGTCAGTGGGCGCGCGATTCAACGATACGCTGAATTTCGACCTGGAGAAGGACGAGTGGAAGGCATTTACTGGGCGCCCCTACCAATATCAGAATCAATTCGACGCGGCGCCGGGAACGTACAAGCTATCCGTGGTATTGAGTTCTGGCGGCGACAGTTTCGCGAAGTTTGAGAAACCGTTGCACATTGATCCTTACGACGGGAAGAAGTTTACGCTTGGCGGCGTGGTGCTTTCCAATACGGTGCAACCGGTGGACCAGATTTCCACGGATGTGGACGCTACGCTGCTGGAAGATCGCACGCCGATGATCATCAAGGGTATGCAGATTACTCCTGCGGCAAATTATTCGTTCAAGAAATCGGACAAGGTGGTTATTTATTCGCAGATTTATGCACCGTTACTGACTTCGGCCACGCCGCCGAAGGTTGCCGCGGGCTACAGCATTCTGGATTCGTCGGACAAACAGGTGTTTTTCACGGGGGCGGTTGCGCTCGATGAGTTCGTGGAGAAGGGAAATGCCGTGGTTCCGTTTGGAATGATCGTGGAAGTGAAGAACCTGGCGCCAGGGAACTATCGCCTCGTGCTACAGGCGGTGGATGGGGCGAAAAACCAGGCGGCTCCGCGAGAGGCGGCGTTCAGCATTTCGAATTAAAGGTGTCCCAGCTATCGTTTTGAAACGGTTGTACTTGTAGGCCACAACTTTTGGGCCCTGCAGGGGTTAATCTAGTCACTATGGAGCCGCTGGAGCACTGTTCGCTGGGTAAAAAGCTGAACCTTCCGCACGTCTATTCCATGCCGCGCGCGTTCCTGGCAATTTCCCTTTCGCTTACAACATTTTTCTCCCTCGGGATTGATCTGACTTCCATTGCCGCGGCTTCGGCGGGGAAAAAGAAAACCACGCAGGATCCCGTTCTCAAGGGGTTGCCAGTCACAGAACTTTCTGCGGACGAAGCCATTCTCCATGCGCTGAATCGGTTGGCGTACGGACCGCGCCCCGGGGACATTGAACGCATCAAGCAGATGGGGCTGGCGAAGTGGATTGACCAGCAGCTGAATCCCAAATCCATTGACGACTCCACGGTGGAGGCGCGTTTGAGTGTGTATCCGACGCTGAAGATGTCCAGCGCGCAATTGCTGGCGAACTATCCGCGACCAAAGCAGGCGACCAAGCAGGAGCAGCGGGCAGAAAATCGAAATCAAAAGCCGGGCGATGCGGCTGCGGCGGTGATCGCGCAGGATATGCAGGCGAAATCCGCGCCGGCGGATCCTGTGCAGCAGGCCTCACAGAATGCAGATGCCGCAATCGCCAGCATGGCGCAGGAGATGGATTCGTCCAGCCCGAGCGCGAACGCCTCCGCGGTTTCAGGGCAGGGGATTGCTGCGGAAGGCAGTAACCCGCCATCGCCGATGAAAATGGATCCCGCCACACGCGGCGCAGGCAGAGATTCGCTTAGTGTGGACCCAAACGCCGTGCCTCGCGCGCTTTCGGAGGACAGCAAGCGCCCAGCGCGGGTGACGGAAGAACTAGCGATGGCCAAGACGCTGCGCGCGATTTACAGCGAGCGGCAGTTGCAGCAGGTGCTGGACGATTTCTGGTTCAACCACTTCAATGTGTATGCCGATAAAGGGGAAGAACGCTGGTACCTGACGTCCTACCAACGTGACGTGATTGAGCCGCATGCGATGGGGAAATTCCACGACCTGCTGACTGCGACGTCGCAAAGCCCGGCAATGCTTTTTTATCTCGACAATTTCCTGAGCGCGGATCCCAACGCGGCGCAACGTCAGGCCGAAGAGCGCGCCATGCGCCAGCAGATGCGGCAGCGGCCATTCGGCTATCCTCCCAGGCCCACTGCTCAACAAGGCCAGAACAAGAAGCAGCAGCGGGGCCTGAATGAAAACTACGGGCGCGAGTTGATGGAGTTGCACACGCTGGGGGTGGAGAGCGGGTACACGCAGAAGGATGTTACGGAAGTGGCGCGGTGCTTCACCGGATGGACGATTGAAAAGCCGCGCGAGGAAGCCAAATTCAAATTTGACGAGCGGCTGCATGACCCTAATCCGAAATTGGTGCTGGGAAAAAAGATTCACGCCGGCGGGATGAAGGACGGCGAAGAGGTGCTGGCACTGCTGAGCGAGAATCCCAACACAGCGCGGTTTATTTCCACGAAGCTTGCGCGGCGCTTTGTTTCCGACACACCTCCGCCGGCGCTGGTGGATCGCATGGCCAAGAGTTTTCAGAAATCCGACGGCGAGATCCGGGAAGTGATGCGCACGATGATCTATTCGCCGGAATTCTGGAGCCGGGAAGCGTATCGCGCGAAGGTGAAGACTCCATTCGAGCTTGTGGTCAGCTCGGTCCGCGCATTGGGCACGGACGTGGATACGCCGCTGCCGCTGGTGCGCTGGGTTGGCCGGATCGGCGAGCCGCTTTATCAATGCCAGCCGCCCACCGGATATTCGGACAAAGGCGAAACGTGGGTGAATACGGGCGCTCTGCTGAACCGGCTGAATTTTTCACTGGCGCTTTCGGGAAATAAAGTGCGCGGTTCGCGGAGCGATGTGGCCGCTTTGCTGGGAGCCGATTCCACGGTCGATCCGAAGGAAGCGCTGGATCGCGCGGTGCAAGTTTTACTGGATGGGCAGATATCTGCGAATACGGCCGGGACGATTCAGAAGCAATTGGAGAATCCTGAAATTGTGCAGGCGAAGTTGGATGATCCCGTGAAGCAGGTGGATTTGGGATTGGTGACGGGTTTGGTCTTGGGGGCGCCGGAGTTTCAGCGGCGATAGAGGAGTTTTTAGCTTGTCATCCTGAGCGAAGCGAAGGATCTCAACGTACTTTCAGGCTAAGCGGAAGTGAAGGTTGAGATTCTTCGGGCCGCAAAAGACGCGACCCTCAGAATGACAAGCGGGCAGCTACGGCGGTTCGAAATCAAGGTGTTAGCTTTTCGAGAGGTTGCGATGAATTACAAGTGCTGCGAAGGAATCAGGCCAGCAAAATTCTCGCGCCGCTTTTTCATGAAGCAAGGCGGGGTCGCGCTTGCCGGGCTGAGCACTGTGCCGGCGTTTCTGCAGCGCGCGATTGCCGCAACTCCCACCGCCGGGAAGAAACAACTGGTGGTGCTTTTCCAGCGCGGCGCGGCGGATGGGCTGAACATCGTGGTGCCGTTTGCGGAGCCCAACTATTATCGCTTGCGCCCGAGTATCGCCATTCCGCAACCGCGACATGGCGGAAGTGACGCGGCCGTTGATTTGGATGGATTTTTCGGACTGCATCCGGCGCTCGCATCCTTTGCGCCATTGTTCCAGAAAAATGAGCTCGCAATCGTGCATGCCGCGGGTTCGCCGGATCCCACGCGTTCGCATTTCGACGCGCAGGACTATATGGAGTCCGGAACGCCGGGCGTGAAGGCCACGGAAGACGGCTGGTTGGACCGGGCGGTCGGGACAATCCCCGAAGAAAACGCTTCCCCGTTCCGGGCTGTTGCGATGGGCCCGAACCTTCCGCGCATGTTGCAGGGCAGCACCGGGGCCATTGCCATTCCGGATTTGCGTCAGTTCAAGGTGCAGCCACAATCAGTTGCGATGGCCAGCGCGGCTGAGGGCGGGTTCGAGGCAATGTACGCGCAATCGATGGATCATGCGCTGCATGGCACTGGGGCCGAAACATTCGAAGCGATCGACATGCTGCGCAAGATCGATATGTCGCAATTTCCACCGGAAAATGGCGCGGAGTATCCGAAATCGCTCGTGGGCCAGCGGCTGCAGCAGGTCGCGGTTATGATCAAGGCGAAGATCGGATTGGAAGTGCTGTTTCTGGATTGCGGTGGCTGGGACAATCACGTCAACGAAGGGAGCACGCAGGGGCAGTTGGCGAATCTGCTGCGCGACTTGAGCCAGTCGCTGGCGGCGTTTTATCAGGATATGGGCGATCGCATGGGCGACGTTGTGGCTGTGACGATGAGTGAATTCGGGCGCACCGCCAAGGAAAATGGGAATCGCGGCACGGACCACGGGCATGCCAACTGCATGTTTGTGATGGGCGGCGATGTAAAGGGCGGGCAGGTATATGGAAAGTGGCCCGGGCTGAACGATCACCAGTTGAATGACGGGCGGGATTTAGCGTTGACGACGGATTTTCGAGCGGTGGTCGGGGAAATTCTGACGAAGCATTTGGGCGTGAAGAATCTTGGACCGGTTTTTCCGGGTTACGAGAATAATGCTGCGAAGTTTCCGGGATTGGTGCGGGCGTAGAGTTTAAGAAAATGGTGGCGAGTGGATGTAGCGCTGGCTCTCATGCCAGCGCTTTTTTGACTAGAAGTTATCTCATAAGCACTTTCAGGTCATTGGAAGCTTGTGAGTTATGCAAACTAGCGTAAATCAAGAGCATGGACCTCACCGACGCCCAGTGGGCGGTGCTCGAAACACTGTTTCGTCCGAAACGCAGGGACGATGGGCGTGGCCGTCCGTGGCAAGATACGCGAGCGGTGCTGAACGGAGTTTTTTGGGTCTTGCGCACCGGCGCTCCTTGGCACGATCTGCCGCGTCGTTATCCTCCCTACCAAACCTGTCATCGTCGCTTCCAGCAGTGGCAGCGGTCCGGGTTGCTCACTCGGCTGCTGCAGAAACTGGCGGAAGACTTACGCGATCGAGGGAAGCTGGACCTGAGCGAATCGTTCATCGATGCCACCTTCAGTTCGGCGAAAAAGGGGGCTCTGCTGTCGGCCCTACTCGGCGCGGCAAAGGCAGCAAAATCATGGCGATCAGCGACGGCCATGGTCTTCCTCTCGCCGTACACGTGGCCAGCGCTTCGCCTCATGAAACAAAACTCGTCGAGCCCACGCTCCAGCGACGCTTCCTTGCGGAAACTCCCGAACGCTTGATCGGCGACCGCGCCTACGACAGCGATCCTTTGGATGCGCAGATTCGCGAACGCTTCGGCGTCGAGTTGGTTGCGCCGCACAACTCCACACGCAGCCGGAAGGCCACCCAAGATGGGCGCGTGCTGCGCCGCTACCGTCGGCGGTGGAAAATTGAGCGTTTGTTCGCCTGGCTTCATAATTTTCGTCGTGTGGTCATTCGCTGGGAATACTACCCAGAGAATTTCCTCGGGATGGTGCAGTTGGCTTGCGCCATCATCCTCCTGAGGTATTTATGAGATGGCTTCTAGTCTCCCGTTAAAAAGCTTAAACAATGAATAGTTGATAGTGAAATCATTGGATTTTCCAAGAAAGAAATTGCAAGGTTTTAGCGTGAGGAACGCTGGAATCTGGCAATTTTATTTTTGGGGGAACGGATGAAACCGAGAGTGAAACCGCAGGACAGTGGAGTGGAAGAACTGTTCCGAGCGAAGTTGAGAAACATAATCAACCTGCGCCATGAACTGGTGCGACTGGGTGATTTGATCGATTGGGCGCGGCTGGAAGCGCATTTTGCGCCGTACTACAGCGTGGCCGGGCGACCAGGGTTGCCGATCCGGCTGGTGGTGGGGTTGCATCTGCTGAAGCATATCGAGGGGTTGTCGGATGAAGCGGTGTGCGAGCGCTGGGAGCGCGATCCGTACATGCAATATTTTTGCGGTGAGGAATATTTTCAGCATGCGTTTCCGCTGGAGCGTTCGGGCATGACGCACTTTCGCCATCGGGTGGGCGAGCAGGCGCTGGAAACTTTGCTGCAGGAAACGCTGGCCGCGGCGTACCGCGGTGGGGCGCTGAGCGTGAAGGCGACAGCAGCAGTGGCGGTGGACACCACGGTGCAGGAGAAAGCGATCGCCCATCCGACCGAGCACGGGTTGCTGCTGACGGCCATCGAGCAGTTGGGCGCGCAAGCGAAGAAAAGCGGATTGCGTTTGCGGCAGTCTTACGTGCGGGTGGCACGGCGTGCGGCGATGAAAACAGGACGTTACCTGCACGCGCAGCAAAGGAAGCGCGCCAACAAGCAGGTGAAATTTCTGCGCGTACGACTGCGTCGTTTGCAGCGCGACATACGTCGCAAAATGGCGTCAGCAGCGGCGATGGCAGAGCGGCACAGGGAACGGCTGGAGATGGCGCTGGCCAAGGCCTGGCGCATCGCGCAGCAGCGGCGCGGCGATGCGGGTTATCTCTATTCCTGGCATGCCACGGAAGTGGAATGTATCAGCAAAGGCAAAGCACGCGCGCCGTACGAGTTCGGCTGCAAAGTTTCCCTGGCCACCAATCTGCATCCGGCCAAGGGCGGGCACTTTATATTGCATGCCCAGGCGCTGCACGGAAATCCGTACGACGGCCATACCCTGGCGGCCGCACTGGAAGATATTCGCAAGATCGTGGGGCGTGTGCCGCAACGCGTGGCCGTCGATCAAGGATACAAGGGGCATCGCATCGCCCTGCCACACACAGCGGTGTACCTCACCGGACAGCGGCGCGGCGTGACGGAAACAATCAAACGATGGCTGAAACGCCGCGCGGTCGTGGAACCGGTCATCGGCCACGCTAAAAACGACGGACTGCTCGGACGTAACTGGTTGGCAGGCCGCGCCGGCGATCGCTGCAACGCACTGCTGGCCGCCGTCGGCTTCAACCTCCGGCAACTCCTCCGCTTTTTGAAACGCACGGAACTTTTTTTGTGCCCGTTTCTACGGACCCTGCTCGCAGCTCTGCTGCCGCAAGAACACCCCCACCCGCTTCTCGATCCCTGTACCCGCAACAATTCCGCTGTCTATTTCCTGAAATTTAATTATTAACGGCGGACTTTTTTGACTAGGATCACTGTGGCCGGTCTAAAGGCCGGCCACTACATTTTTGGATGTCGGCCTACAGCGGCCCTTAATCAGCGGAGCCGCGGATGCGCATGCTGTAGAACGAGCGGTAAACGAAGGTGAAGGAGACGATGAAGAAAACGGCGGAGAGGATGTGCGTCAGCATTTCGCCAGAGGTCGCGGTGAGTTGCACGGCAAGTTCAACGGCCAGGAGCCCGAAGAGCGTGGTGAACTTGATGACCGGATTGAGGGCCACGGAAGAGGTGTCCTTGAAAGGGTCGCCGACCGTATCGCCGACAACCGTTGCGTCATGCAGTGGTGTGCCTTTCTGCTTCATCTCCACTTCGACGATTTTCTTGGCGTTGTCCCAGGCGCCGCCGGCGTTGGCCATGAAGATGGCCTGGTACAAGCCGAAGATGGCGATGGAAAAAAGGTAGCCGATGAAGAAGAACGGTTCGAGAAAAGCGAAAGCGAGTGTAGCGAAGAACACCGCGATGAAGATATTCAACATGCCCTTTTGTGCGTATTTGGTACAGATTTCGACGACCTTCTTGCTGTCTTCAACGCTGGCCTTGGTGACACCTTCCAGCTTTATATTGGCTTTGATGAATTCCACAGCGCGGTAAGCACCGGTGGTGACAGCTTGCGTGGAAGCTCCGGTGAACCAATAAATCATCGCGCCGCCGGTGATGAGCCCGAGGACGAAGGGTGCGTGCAGCAGGGAGAGGTTGTTGACGTTTTCGGTGAGGCCGTTGGTGAGCGCCATGATGATGGAGAAAATCATGGTGGTGGCGCCGACCACCGCGGTTCCGATTAGCACCGGCTTGGCGGTGGCTTTGAAGGTGTTGCCCGCGCCGTCGTTGGCTTCTAGCATTTCCTTGGCGCGCTCGAAATTCACGTCAATGTTGTAGTCTTTTTTCAATTCCGCCTGAATGTTGGGCACCTGCTCGATCAGGGAAAGTTCGTAGACCGATTGCGCGTTGTCCGTGACCGGTCCGTAGGAATCCACGGCAATGGTCACCGGTCCCATGCCCAGGAATCCGAAAGCGACCAAGCCGAACGCAAAGACTGCCGGTGCGAGCATCATGCCACCAAGACCCAAATTGCTGATCAGGTAGCCCACGGACATCAGCAGCACCATGGCCAGGCCGATGTAGTACGCGGAAAAATTTCCAGCTACAAAGCCCGAGAGAATTCCAAGAGATGCGCCGCCCTCTTCGGCCGATGTGACAACTTCCCTCACGTGGCGCGATTCCGTGGAGGTGAAGGCCTTCACGAGTTCGGGAATGATTGCCCCCGCCAGTGTGCCGCAGGAAATAATCGTGGCCAGCTTCCACCATTGTGTTGGATCGCCGCCGATTTCAGGAATGATCAGCTTGGAGATGAAATAAGTGAGCACGATGGAGACGAAAGAAGTAATCCACACTAGGGAAGTGAGCGGCGCTTCGTAGTTCATCTGATCGACATTGCCATATTTCGCTTTGGCGATAATGCCGTTGATGAAATAGGCCACGGCGCTGGCGATAAGCATCACCAGGCGCATGACGAAGATCCAAACCAGCAATTGCACCTGCAAGGTGGGGCTCTTGACCGCGAGCAAGATGAAGGTGATCAGCGCGACGCCGGTGACGCCATAGGTTTCAAAGCCGTCCGCGCTGGGGCCGACGGAATCGCCGGCGTTGTCGCCGGTGCAGTCCGCGATCACGCCGGGATTGCGCGCGTCGTCTTCCTTGATCTTGAAGACGATTTTCATCAAGTCAGAGCCGATGTCAGCGATCTTGGTGAAGATGCCACCGGCAATACGCAGCGCCGCGGCGCCCAGGGATTCGCCGATGGCGAAACCAATGAAGCAAGGCCCGGCATAATCGCCGGGAATAAACAGCAGGATGAAGAGCATCATCAGCAATTCCACGCTGATGAGCATCATGCCGATGCTCATGCCTGCTTCCAGCGGCGTGTGATAAATCGGATAGGGCTTGCCCCGCAAACTGGCAAAAGCGGTGCGGGAATTCGCAAAGGTGTTTACGCGAATACCGAACCAGGCGACGCCGTAGCTTCCGGCGATGCCAACCAGCGAGAATGCAATAATAATCGCCACCCGGACGGCTTCCATCTTCAGCAGCACGCCGAAGTAAAGAACGATGACCGCGGCGATGAAAATTTCCAGTAACAACAGGAATTTACCCTGCGTGACCAGATACGTTTTGCAAGTCTCGTAAATCAGCTCGGAAATCTCGCGCATCGATCGGTGCACCGGCATGTTTTTGAGCCGGTTGAAGATCGTGAGGCCGAAGAGCAAGCCGAAGACGCAGATCACCAGGCCATAAAGCAGCAAGCGGTGTCCGTCGATGCCGAGAAACGTTACCTGCGACAGATCCGGCAGCTTGAGATTGGCTTCGCCACCCGCCGCTTCCTGCGCGGGCTTTGCCAGCAGAGTGCCGGCGCCGAGCAGCAACCATCCCGCCGCCGCGGCAAACTTTTTGGATAACACCAGGCCGGTGGACTTGGCCGTGTCCATCGTAATACGCATGAACTTTCCTCCGAATTTGATCTCTATTCGCGTGGCGCTCGACCTCGACTGCTGTGGGCCCGCGAGAGCTTTACCGCAAGACTTCACACACCCGTCCAAACCAAGACGGAGCGTGGCGCTCCCGATCCCGGGAGCGTACCAGCATCTGCGCGAGACGTCTCCGGAAATGACCTGGAAACCCCGCGAAGCAAACAGGACGGGAACTCTTCCAACCTCTGCGCAACCACCCCTCAGACCCTGGGCGGGTCAGGACCACCCCTTGCTACCCCTAAAGCCGCGCAACTAGGGAAGATGGAAACGATGTTTTATAACATTTCGCTAATAGCTGGTCAAATTGTTTGCTATGCAGGGAAACGCCTTTCCAAGGCGTATCCCACGGAGAGATTGCGGTTTGCGGGCAGGAAGAAGGGATAGAATCGTGAAACAGCAACGAAATGGCTTCCGCTTGGTACCAGTGGTAACATCTGTGGCTTACCAGGACGTTGCTTTTATTCTTGTGCCAGGCGAACACCGACTGATGACTAGCGAAGCGACCGGGATGGCCACCCTGCTTAAGGGCGAAATTTCCTTCCGCCACGATTGGAATAAGGCGGAAGTGCAGGGGATCTACCGTACCCCGCTGCCGGACCTGCTTTTCCGCGCGCAAAGCGTGCACCGGCAGTATCACCCGCCGGATCGCGTGCAAACGTGCCAGTTGATTTCCATCAAGACCGGCGGCTGCCCGGAGGATTGTGCTTATTGCCCGCAGAGCGCGCATTACGACGCGGATGTGGAGCGCCAGGGATTGCTTGACCCTCAACATGTGATCTCCGTGGCGCGGGAGGCGGCGGGGCGCGGGGTGACGCGTTTTTGCATGGGTGCGGCCTGGCGGGAAGCTCCAAACGGACGGGATTTTGAGAAGGTACTGGAAATGGTGCGCGGCGTTTCCGGGCTTGGCCTGGAAGTATGCTGCACGCTTGGCATGTTGAACGACGAGCAGGCGGTTCGCCTGAAAGAAGCGGGCCTGAATGCCTACAATCACAATCTGGATACCTCGCCGGAATTTTATGGATCGATCATCACCACGCGCGTTTATGACGAACGGCTGAGGACCTTGGCCGCGGTGCGCAAGGCGGGAATCACGGTTTGCTGCGGCGGCATTCTTGGGATGGGCGAGCAGGAAACTGACCGCGTGGGACTGCTGCAACAATTAGCGAATCTGAATCCGCATCCGGAAAGCGTGCCGATTAATATGCTGGTGCGCGTGGAAGGAACGCCACTAGCGGATGTGCCGACGCTGGATCCGCTGGAAATGGTTCGCGCGATCGCCACGGCACGGATTCTGATGCCCGCCTCGCGCGTGCGGCTGGCCGCTGGACGCAAGCAACTTTCGTCGGAAGCAGTGACTCTGTGCTTCGTGGCCGGCGCCAATTCCATTTTTGTTGGTGAAAAACTCCTTACCACGCCCAATCCCGGAGCGGATGAAGACGAATTGCTGCTTCAGAACCTGGGCATGAAGCCACTCGAGCCGCATGCAGTCTGACGCCTTATCCACGTGGAAAGCACGACTGCACGAAGGCCTGCGCTCACTGGAAGAGCGCAGCCAGCGGCGGAATCTTGCGGAGATTCGTGGCGTGAATTTCTGCTCAAACGACTATCTGGGGCTTGCGGAAAATCCCACGCTGCGCGAGCGCATTGCAGAATCTGTTCGTGGCGCGGGGAAAATTGGTGGAACCGGCTCGCGACTGCTCTCAGGACAAACTGAAGAATGGCGCGAACTGGAAGAGAGGTTCGCAAAATTCGCGGGTACGGAGTCCGCGCTTTATTTCACTACGGGGTATGCGGCGAATCTGGGGTTGCTGGCAGCGCTGGCGGGCAAGGACGACGTGATCTTCAGCGACGCGCGAAACCATGCGAGCTTGATTGATGGGATGCGCTTGTCCGGGGCGCGCAAACTCATCTATCCTCATCTGAATCTGAATGCGCTGGAAGATGCGCTGCGGAAGGAAGCGAGCACGGTGCAGCGCAAACTAATCGTCACGGAAACCGTTTTCAGTATGGATGGAGATTTAGCCCCGTTGCCTGAAATTGCCGAACTCGCCGAAAAATATAATGCGGTCCTGATTTTGGATGAGGCGCACGCGACCGCAGTGCACGGACCGGGTGGACGCGGCCTGGCTTTTGGCGCGGGACTGGCGGAACGTGTTCTTGCGATTGTTCATACTTGCGGGAAGGCGCTGGCATCGGCAGGAGCGTTTGTTTGTGGTCCCGCGGTGTTGAAAGAGTGCCTGGTGAATCACGCGCGAACTTTTATTTTTTCTACGGCATTGCCGGGATACATCGCGGCGCAGATTGGGGCGGCAATGCAGCTTTCAGCAGGCATGGACTGCGAAAGGGAAGCGTTGTTGAAGAGCGCTGGAGTTTTCCGCAAGGCCTTGCGGGCAGAAGATTTCGATACCGCGGCCAGCGACAGCCAGATTGTTCCCGTAGTGCTGGGAGCGAATGAGGCGACACTGGATGCGGCGGAGCATTTGCAGCGCGAAGGGTTTGCGGTTCGCGGAATCCGACCCCCGACAGTGCCGCAAGGTAGTTCCCGTTTACGGCTCTCGCTGACCGCGCGGATTCCGCAGCATGAGCTTACGCGGCTAGTGGCGTCATTGGGCGCGTGGCGTTCGCATCAGGGGTCGTTCGTTTCCGCGAGGCACGCATGAGGCGGCATTTCTTCATCACCGGCACGGATACGGGCGTAGGAAAGACGACGCTGGCGGCGCTGCTCTGCGCGGCGCTGGACGCCATTTATTGGAAGCCGATTCAGACGGGCACGCTGGAAGGTTCGGATCGCGTAACGGTGATGCGGTTGGCCGGCATCGGCACGGATCGCACGCTCGATGAGGTGTACAAATTTGTGCCGCCGGTTTCGCCGGATCTGGCTGCACGCTGGGCTGGTGTGGAAATCGACTTGAACCGCATCAATCTTCCACCGAGCCTGATGAACGACTGGCTGGTGGTGGAGGGCGCGGGCGGTGTGCTCGTGCCGATTAATTCCAAACAGTTCATGCTGGACATGATGGTGAAATTCAAGTTGCCTGTAATCCTTGCGGCGCGCAGCGGCGTGGGCACCATCAATCACACGTTGTTGACGCTCGCGGCTTTACATGCGGCGGAACTTCCGGTGCATGGCGTGGTGCTCATCGGCGATCAGAATCGCGAGAACCGCGACACCATCGAAAAGTTCGGCCATGTCCGCGTGATCGGTGAAATCCCCAAGCTCCCTAATCTTCACCGCACCGCGTTGATGCAGGTTTTCCTGAACCATTTCGACCGCTCAGCCTTTGCACAATGAGCGCTTCGCTTCGCATCTGGCACCCGTTCTCCAATTCCGTTCTGGATCCGCCGCCGATTCGCGTCAGCAAGGCTGAAGGGGTTTTGCTGCATACTGCCGGCGGCAGGCAATTTATTGACGCCATCTCTTCCTGGTGGGTGAATCTGCACGGTCATGCGAATCCGCGCATCGCCGCGGCGATTGCCGAGCAGGCAAGGAAATTGGAGCACGTGATTCTGGCGGGATTCACGCAGGACGCCGCCGAAGAGTTGGCCGCGCGACTTCGCAAATGGGTTCCACGAGAGCTGACGCATCTTTTTTTCTCCGACGATGGTTCGACGGCAGTGGAAGTGGCGCTGAAGCTGGCGGTGCAGCATTTCCAGAATTTGTCGCGGCCGGAGAAGCGTGAAATCGTGGCGCTGGCACACGGCTATCACGGTGACACGGCGGGAGCCATGTCCGTCAGCGACGAGTCGCCGTTCACGCAGCCGTTCCAATCCATGCGCTATCCAGTACATCGCGTGCATTCGGCTTATTGCTACCGCTGCCCAGTGGGTTTGAAGCGCGAATCCTGCCACATCGAATGCGTGCAGCAGTTGGAACAACTACTGGCGGAGCGCGCCGGTCAGATTGCGGCCGTGATCGTGGAACCGCTGCTGCAGGGTGCGGGGGGCATGATCGTTCACCCGGTGGAATTCCTGCAAAAAATCCGGGCACTGTGCACCAATCACGACGTTTTTCTGATTGCGGACGAGGTGCTGACGGGATTCGGGCGTACGGGAAAGATGTTTGCGTGCGACGTGGCCAATATTACGCCGGACCTGATGTGCGTTTCGAAGGGCATCACCGGTGGTTTTATGACTATGGGCGTTACGTTGTGCACCGACCGGGTGGAGTCCGCATTTCGAAGCGAAAACCGGATGCACTCTTTCTATCACGGGCATTCTTATACGGGGAATGCGCTGGCTTGTGCGGCGGCCAATGCCAATCTGCAGATATTTGAGGATGAGCCGGTGTTCGATCGCATCCGCGCGATCGCGAATATTCACTCAGAACGGCTGGCGCAGTTGCGAGATTTTCATCAAGTGGGAGAGACGCGGCAAATCGGCTCGATGGGGGCGTTGGAGCTTCGCGTGGATGATCCGGGCTATTTATCGGGGCTGCGGCCAAAGCTTTACAATTTTTTTCTGGAGCGGAATGTTTTGCTACGGCCGCTTGGGAATGTGGTTTATGTTTTACCGCCTTATGTGATTGAGCCTGAGCAATTGCATCGGGTTTATGACGTGATTACGGAGGCATTGCAGACGGTGATGTGAGAGTAAGTCGTTGACGGCTCGGGGGCCGACCTAAAGGTCCGCCAATACACGAAGAGAAGAAGGCGGCCTAAAGCCGCCCCTACATACGGGCAAATCGGCACGAGGGTTTTTGGGGGATGTTTGATTGGGAATTTGAGCGGGTGGAAACACAAGGTGGTGGCGTTTGCGGGCGCATTGGGTGCGCCGGGGCTGTTTCTGATTTCGTTCCTGGATTCTTCCGTGCTGACGTTTCCGGTGATCAACGATCTGCTACTGATTGAACTTTCGATAGAGCATCCTTCACGTATGCCAATCTATGCGTTGATGGCGGGGACCGGTTCGGTACTGGGTTGTGTGCTGCTCTACTTCCTGGCGCGCAAGGGCGGTGAAGCATTTTTTCACCGCAAAGCCGGGGAGCGGGGAGCCGCTGTTCGCCACTGGGTGGAAAAAAACGGCTTCATGGGGATGCTGGTTGCCGCGTTGCTGCCCCCGCCGACGCCATTCAAGATTTTTGTGTTTGCGGCGGGGGTGTTTGAAGTGCCGCTATGGAGCTTTACGACGGCGATCGCACTGGCCCGCGGGATTCGCTACTTCGGAATTGGGTCCCTTGCGATCCGTTACGGCAACAACGCGGTGCCCTTCTTGAGGGACCACAAATTAGAAGCGGTCGGGGTGCTCGCGTTGTTCGTGTTGCTGAGCTATCTGGGCTCCCGGGTGATTTTGCGCGAACGAGGCGGGGCGAAAAAGACTGTTGAATAACTGCTTCAACGCAGGTGAACGTCGCTGGCCCAGACGATGTTCTGGCTAGCGGACTGACCGGCTGGAGTAAGCAGAACCCGCGCGGCCAGGGCAAATCGAAGATTTTGTTCCGCAGCGTAGCGGACGTCGCGTATCACCACTTCCGTCCCTGCTTCCGTGGTTCCCACGCTGGCCTTCGGGAATCGCGCAATCTGCAAAAATTGCCGCGCCGCGTCCGTTTGTTGGGCGGCGGCAAGCGCGGGAGATGGATCCGGCTTGTGAACGCACACGGCGCTGTCAGGGTCAAAGTGCGATGCGCCGGATGTGGCGACATCTACAGTGCAAATTTGCGATGCAGTTTCCACCACGCCGTGCCAGGTGAAGATCGAAACAGAATCCGGGAAGGCAGCATGCCGCCGGGGAGATTCGCTCCGGTAAGCGTGCGCGTCGAGTTGCACACTGGCAGTGCCGTGCTGAATCGCGCGTGCGCCGACGTAAAGCACAACCAGAGCAAGAACGATCAAAGCGCCGTTGCGTCCGCGAGGCGCCTTATCCTTGGCGCCGATTTCCGTGCTCACCAGTCTGAAGAGTTCGGGTAAGAGAAGGGCGGCAAGCAGCAGCACCAGGATCCATGGATCGGTGGAAGGAAGGATATCCCATGCAAATCGCGTCTGCCGCCAAGGCCAAAGTGCGGTGACCCCGCCGGATGTGGCCAGGTCCAGCGCCACATGCACGACAGCTGCGATGGAAATCGCCAGTAAAATAGAGCCGAATTGAGGAACTGGCGTGGTTGTCGATGTAAGGCCTGTTTTCCGAAGCGGGCGGTTCTTGTTTTGAAGCCACTGGCCGAATACAGCTGTAATCAAAATGACCGCAACCGTCCCGAAAATCGAATGCGTCCAAGTGAAGCGTCCCACCAGATACGCACCCGGCCCAAACAAGAGCGTCAGCAGATCAAGATCGGCTAGGGTTCCGGCCAGAACAACAGCAAAATAAAACGTCCATGGCTTCCGTGGAAAAAACCCGCGGGCCAGGACGAGGGATAGAAGCGCATGGGTTGCCGGACCCACGGCTAGGGCTTCAGATCGGCGACAATCGTGCTGCCGACTTTATCGCGCGGCACTAGCAATTTCAGTGCACGCGGCACAATGGAAAATTCCACGGGCAGACGCGCAAGCGATTCGCCGTCCACCTGGGCGTAGACCGGATTCGCGTCGAGCGGCTCGCACACCAGCGTTTCCGCTTTCCAGAAGTGGACGTTCTCTTCCTTGCGCAGATTTCCCATCCACAGGGTTGGCAAGTAACTGAGATAGCGAAAACCACTTTGCGTAGTCAGGGCCATTACTTCGAACTGGTCTTCGAAGAGGTCCGCCTGGTCCGTAATCTTGAACGGGCCGCCATAATTTTTTGTACGGCCCACAACGACAAGTGTCGCCTCCAACTGGCGGTCGCCGGTGCGCACTCGAAATTTGGGAAAGGTGTAGCGGAGAACTTCGCGCGCGCCCTGCCACCAATAGGCAAGGATGCCAACGCGCGCTTTCAGGCCGAGATCCACGGAGTAGACGATCATTCCGTCCGGGCCGCAGCCCGAGACGCTCAGAAAATAGCGCGCCTTTTCCGGCTGCTCGAGCGGTTTGGCAAGGCCGAGGGCAATTTCACGGACGTCGGCATTGACGAGATGTCTGGCGGCGCCCGGAATGTCCCACGGCAGGTCCAGTTCTTTTGCGAGGATATTTGCGGTGCCACCCGGAAGCAGTGCCAGGGGAACACGATGGCCATTCTGGACGGAAGCGAGACCGTTGACGACTTCGTTGATCGTGCCGTCACCTCCGCAGGCGATCACGAGCTGGCGGCCTTCGCGGGTGGCCTGCTGGGCGATCTCCGTGGCATGGCCGGGACCGGTGGTTTCGGCGAGCTCCGCCTGAATGCCTTGCGTGGAAAGAAATGTGCGCGCTTCATCAATCTTGCGGCGCCGTGCGTTCCCACCGCTGCCGGCGTTCGGGTTGTGAATCAGCAGGGCGTTCTGAAATCGCATTTCCATGGTCCCGTGCACCTGTAGCGCCCGATCTTCAAATGGGGCAGCGTCATGATTGGACAAAGTATTCTAACTGGAAACAGGAAAACACGGGGGCGGCCATTTCTTTGCTGTGCATGGAGGGGGGCTGAAACGAAGTTGCTCTCGGCTGGATTCCGGTGCGGATCGTTAAGATTTCTCAGGGCCCTGGATTGATACGGGTAATCCAAAGCTCTACTGTGGACGAGCTGTTGCTTAAACGGCGGCGAAATGGGCCGCAGCCGCGGTTTCGTACCCACGCACCAGGTGATACAGCGCGCGGTCGAAGAAGTCTCCGACCAGGTAGTTCAGTTCCTGAACCGCGTAAAGCTCCATGGGCACGAACTCTTGCGGGGTCACGCGGTCACCGGAAAACGACACCAAGCCGTGATCGCGGATGAACTGGCGCAGGTGTTTCTTCGTCAGCATGAGCACGTAGACAATTTCACTGAACTGAATACCTTGGCGAAAGCGTGTGCGTCCCCAGTCTTCGTATTCCTGCCGAATATCGTCTTCGATTGGATTGCAAATCCACTTTCCCAAATTCTGATAAAGAGACGCAATCCGCGGCTCGAGTTCCTCTTTGGAGACCTTTCGAAAGCCTCGAGTGTTCTCGTTGGTCAATATGTCGTGCATGGTCTCTCGGGTCAGGGACTTGGAATGGTTTTCGATAAGTTGGATCAATCGATTTGCCAGCATGGGAGTTCGCCTCTTACTTCAAATGATCCGCGCAAGCGAGTGAAAACTCAGCGCACCCGGTCACAAGCCCGTGTGACGACCGGCCCATTTAAACGGACCGTTCATCGAATCGGGACCATTTAGGGTTAACTTCAGCTTGGCCACTCTGCGCCTATATAATACGGATGGTTTGTCCAGCCGGGGCGAGGGCCACATGGCGAAAGCGGAAATGGCGAAAAAAGACAAGGCGGCGCTGCGAAGAGAAGCGGAAGAGCTTCGGGAGAAGATCCGGCATCACGAGTATCTCTACCACGTGCAGGATGAGCCGGAGATTTCCGACGCGCAGTTTGATCGGATGGCGGTGCGGCTGAAGGAGATCGAGGCGGCCTATCCGGATTTGGTGACACTGGATTCTCCGACGACGCGCGTGGGCGGTACCCCGCGCGAGGGTTTTGCCCAGGTGCGGCATGCGCGGCCGATGCTAAGCCTGGATAACGCGTTTTCCTTTGATGCGCTGAGGGATTGGGACCGCCGGGTGCGCGAAGGAATCGGCCGGGAAGAGATCGAGTATATTGCAGAGCACAAATTCGACGGGCTGAGCATTTCGCTGCAGTACGAAGATGGCGTGTTGGTGCGGGGCGTCACACGCGGGGACGGATCGACAGGAGAGGACGTTACGCCGAATGTGAGAACGGTGCGTTCGATTCCGCTGCGGCTGAACGAAGCGGTGATCAAGAAATTGAAGCTGGGAAAAAGTTTTGAGGTACGCGGGGAAATCCTGATGACCCGCAAGGCGTTTGAGGCGTTGAACCGCCAGCAGGAACAGAGCGGCGGGAAGATTTTTGTAAACGCGCGGAATTCGGCGGCGGGTTCGATTCGCGTGCTGGACCCGGCGATCACGGCGCAACGCAAGATGGATTTTTTTGCGTACTACCTTTATGTGGACGGCAAGGCACCCTTCGCAGAGCATTCAGATTCGCTGGAGGCCCTGAAGAGGCTGCATTTCCGCGCCAGCGACGACTGGAAGGTATGCGACGGGATTGAGGACGTCGTCAAGTATTGCGAATCCTGGGATTCGAAGCGTGAAAAGCTGGCCTACGAAATTGATGGTGTGGTGATCAAGGTCAATTCCACTGCGCTGCAGAACGAACTGGGTTTCACCTCGAAAGCGCCACGCTGGGCGATCGCGTTCAAATATCCGGCAAGGCAGGAAACCACCGTGGTGAACGACATTATTGTGCAGGTGGGCCGCACCGGAACGCTCACTCCTGTGGCCATCCTGGAACCGGTGCAGGTTGGCGGCGTTACCGTGAGCCGCTCGACGCTGCACAACATGGACGAAATCGAGCGTCTGGGCCTGCATATCGGCGATACGGTGCTGATTGAGCGCGCCGGCGAAGTAATTCCCCACGTGCTTAAGGTGGTGAAGGAAGGGAAGAACCGGCGGGCGTTTCACATGCCGAAGAAATGCCCGGAATGTGGCAGCGCGATTCATAAGGTCGAAGGCGAGGTGGCGTATCGTTGCGTGAACAAGGCTTGTCCGGCGCAGCGAAAAGAGGCGCTGCTACATTTCGCCGGGCGTCATGCGATGAATATTGATGGGCTGGGCGACAAAATTGTGGATCAACTGGTGGACAAGGGATTGGTGAAGGACGCAGCGGATTTGTATTCGCTGGAGTTGAAGGAAGTGGCAGAGTTGGAGCGGATGGCGGAAAAGTCCGCGCAGAATCTGCTGGAAGAAATCGAAGCGAGCAAGAAACAGCCGCTATCGCGGGTGATTTACGCGCTAGGCATGCAGTTTGTGGGGGAGCGTACAGGGCAGTTGCTGGCCGCACAGTTTGGGTCTTTGGAGGAATTGGCGGAGGCGAAGGCGGAGGATCTGGAAAAAGTGGAGGAAGTGGGACCCAAGGTTTCTACGAGCGTCGTGGATTTTTTCAGCGAACCGGCGAACCGCAAGCTGATCAAGAAACTTCAGGCTGCGGGCGTGCGGCCCACCGCGGAAAAGCGCGAAAAGAAGAGCGACAAGCTGGAGGGAAAGAGTTTTGTGTTCACCGGCGCGATGGAACATCGGAGCCGGGAAGAAGCTGGGGAGTTGGTGCAGCAGCATGGTGGGAAGCTCAGTGGCTCGGTGAGCAAGAAGACGGACTTCGTGGTTGTCGGCGCCGACCCCGGATCGAAATACGACAAGGCGAAAGAACTTGGCGTAACTATCTTGACCGAAGCCGAATTTGAAAAGCTGATCGGCTCGAAATAAGGATTTTCGCTTGACTATTCATCCCGCCACCGATCGCGATCGCGAGGCAATCTGGGCGATTCTGGAGCCTATGATTCGGCGCGGCGAGACGTATCCGCTGCCGCGCGATATGAACAAGGAGCAGGCCTTCGCGTTTTGGTTTGGCGCGGAGAAAGAGCCGTTTGTGTGGGAAGAAGACGGCGCTGTGTTGGGGACCTATTTCCTGAGAGCGAACCAGCAAGGCGGAGGCGCACACGTGGCGAACTGTGGCTACGTTACGTCTGAAGCAGCGCAGGGGCGGGGAATTGCGAGGGCGATGTGCTTGCATTCGATGGAACGCGCGAAGGAGCGCGGGTTTCGCGCGATGCAGTTCAACTTTGTGGTGAGCAGTAACGAACGCGCCGTGAAGCTGTGGGCTAGCCTGGGCTTTGAAATTGTCGGCCGTTTGCCGAAGGTTTTCGACCATCCCAAGTTGGGATTCGTCGATGCGCTTGTGATGTACCTTCCGCTATTGTAACGAATCGCCGGATTGATAACTGAGATTCTTCTCTCAAAACATTTGTTATAATGGACTTGCGGATGAGCTGGACGATCGCTGGCCGGGTTTGCGCAAGCGGGCTTGGCGGGAGGAAAGTCCGGACACCACTTCACGGGAGTGAAGGAGTAACTTTGAGGCTGCGGCGCGAGGGCAAACCCTTCGAGCTTGTGGCTCGGAGTGAAGGGTAACGCGCCTGGTAACGCCAGGGGAGCGGTAGCACAGACTTTAGTCTGTGGGTTTTTGCGGTTGGGCATTTTGCGAGCCGCGAGAGATCGCAGACGGAAGGCTGCGCAGGCTAAAGCCTGTGCTACGGTTCACGGAAAGTGCCACAGAGAATATACCGCCGGCGGTGCGTAACCCGGTGGCAGACCGAAGGAAAACCTTCGGAATGTCTTCATGGTTCGCGCGCAGGTAAGGGTGAAAAGGTGGGGTAAGAGCCCACCGCGGCGGCAGTAATGTCGCCGGCATGGCAAACCCCGCGTGGTGCAAGACCAAATAGGAGGGGAGGGCTGGCCCGGCCCGCTGAGTCCGCGTTTCTGCAAAGGAACGCGCTCCATTCGGCATAGCGAAAGTCGCGCTGAGTTGAGAACCCTCGGGTAGGTTGCTGGAGCCGCATCGCGAGGTGCGGCCTAGAGGAATGATCGTCGCGGCGCGCTGCTGCAAAGCAGTGCACCTCACAGAATCCGGCTTACAGGCTCATCCGCCATTTTTTTGATTAATTGTGCTCTCGCGTCCTCAGCGGGAATGCAGGGTTTTTCCCACTCGCTCAAACTTCCATCTCAACAAATACAAAAAAGTGACGGAAGGTTTGCCGTGCGAAGCTATAATTCCGGGCGGCGCAGATTGTTGCGAACTGACAGGAACTCTTAGCTCCACGAAGGAACAGATGGAACCAGCGCGGCTGATCGGTTTGGATTGGGGCACCAGTTCGCTGCGCGCTTATCTCTATGGCGATGGCGGCCGCATTTTGCAGGAAAAATCGGCGGCTTCCGGAGTCATGCATTTGGAACCGTTTATTCTCCCGGGCGAGCCCGGAATTGCGCGAGAGAGATTGTTCGAATCCGCGTTCGCGGATATTTGCGGGGATTGGTTGGCGGAATATGGCAAGGATCTACCGGTGATTGCCTGCGGTATGGTGGGCAGCACGGTGGGGTGGCGAGAGACCGCCTATCTGAGGACGCCGGTTGGAACCGGTGCACTTGCAAGTGCCTTGACGAAGGTCAGCCGGGACAGCGGGGGTTCGGTACAGATTGTGACCGGTATCTGCGCATCTGGGGAACCGGGAAAAAGCTTTTCGGAGATTCTACGGGGCGAGGAGACGCAGGTCGCCGGAGTTCTTTCGAAAATTGAAAATTCAACAAAAAGCGGAACTCTTCTGATTGGATTGCCGGGGACGCATTCCAAGTGGGTGCGCGTGCAGGATCGTCAAATCGTTTCGTTCTCCACGTTTGTCACGGGCGAGCTGTATGCGTTGCTAACCAATTACTCCGTAGTGGCGAAGATGCAGAAAAAATCCCAACGCATGGATCGCGAGGCATTTCGGCTGGGCTTACAGATGGCCCGAGCTCGCAACGGAGAGGCGGCGGGCGGTCTGTTGACAGCCATTTTCAGCACGCGAAGCAAACATGTGTTGGGCGAACTAAAAGAGGAGGAACAACCTGACTATCTTTCCGGACTGCTCATCGGAGAAGAGCTAGCAGGAGTGGAGAGAATCCTTGCGCGGGACGTGCGAGCTCTGAAGGATTTTTCGCGGATTCTGATTGCGGGCGATCGCGGCCTTTGCGAGAGGTACGAATATGCGTGCGAGCAGGCAGACTGGCCCGTTCCGGAAGTCATCGAAGGAGCCACAGCTGCAGGATTGTGGAGTGTTGCGCGCCAGGCGGGACTTACGGATTGAAACACGGCTGAAAGATGACAGTTGCAGTGGCTGCCGCGGAAGCGTTAAGTTGCAACCAGCATTGCTTTGCAAAATGTCAGAGGGGGAATCATGCAGCGTCGTGAGGTGCTTCGTTTGTTGGGAGGGGCTAGTGTTTTTTCCGTATTATCCACGGACTGGATGGCAGCGACGCTGCGTGCACAAGTGGCCGAGAAGTCCGCGGGGACTTTGCAGACGCTTACGCCGCCACAAAACGAAATTGTTGTGGCGATGAGCGAATTGTTAATCCCCGCGACAGATACCCCCGGAGCGAAGGGCGCCCAGGTCAACGAATTCATTGATCTGATTTTAAGCGACTGGGCCACCGAAGAAGAAAAAATCGTTTTTCTGGCCGGATTGGCGGAAACAGACCGGAGAACGAAGGAATTGTTCGGCCACGGATTCGTGGCCGCATCGCCCGCGGAGCAAGCCGCAATAGTGCAAGCATACGACGAGGAATTGAGCGTCTACCGTCAGGGAGTGTCGCGCCAGTGGACCCCGTTCTGGGAATTGAAGAAAGTAGCCCCGTTTTTCGAGCAGATGCGCTACATGACGCTGGTAGGCTATTACACCTCGACAATCGGGCAGGAAAAGGAGCTTAAGGTGGAGATTATTCCGGGAGCGCTGCACGGTTGTGTGCCAGAGGAACCCGAGGTGAAGCAGTGAACACGGTAAAGAAACCGGAGAGTTACGGCGCGATCATCATTGGTTCAGGAATGACAGGCGGCTGGGCGGCGAAGGAATTGACAGAAAAAGGACTGAAGGTGCTGGTGCTGGAGGCCGGAAGACCCACCGTCCCCGAACAGGACTATGTGGAGCATGTGCCCGTCTACGAAAAGAAATTTCGCGGACTGACAGACCGCAATGAGCAGATGAAGACGCAAGCCGTCCAGCGCATGTGCTATGCGTGCGACGAGTGGGCCCAGAAATTTTTCGTGAATGATTTGGAGAATCCATATACCACCGATCCCGGAAAGCCCTTTGCGTGGATTCGCGGGCGGCAAGTGGGCGGGAAGTCCATCATGTGGGCCCGTCAGTCCTACCGCTGGAGCGACTTAGATTTTGAAGCGAATCTCAAAGAGGGAATCGGTGTGGATTGGCCGATCCGGTACGCAGATATTGCGCCGTGGTACGACTACGTAGAGGACTTTGCGGGAATTACAGGTCAAGCCGAGGGGCTCTCGCAGTTGCCCGACGGGCATTTTCTGCCTCCGATGGAAATGAACTGCGCGGAAGTTGTGGTAAAAGATGCCGTGGCACAGCGATATGGGCGCGATCGCATCGTCACTATGGGGCGCGCTGCAATTCTCACGCGGACGCACAATGGACGAGCGGCCTGCCACTATTGCGGTCCTTGCCATCGCGGGTGCATCACGCGTTCGTACTTCAGCAGCGTCAACGCGACGCTGCCGGTGGCGGAAAAGACCGGGCGGATGACGCTTCGGCCATACAGCGTGGTCCACAGCTTGATCTTTGATCCGCAGACTCGGCGCGTGACCGGAGTGCGCGTGATTGACAGCCAGACGCGCAAATCGATCGAATTTCAGGCCCGGATTATTTTCCTCTGCGCCGCCACCTTGGAGTCCACGCGCATTCTGCTGAACTCGGCCACGCCTGAATTTGCAAACGGGCTGGCGAACAGCAGCGGAGTGCTGGGCCAGAATCTGATGGACCACATCATGGGTGGCGGAGCGGAAGGAGTCATCCCCGGGTTCACGGATCGCGTGCAGTTCGGCAACCGGCCGAACGGAATTTACGTTCCGCGATTCAAGAATGTGACCACAAAGGACAAAAAGTTTTTGCGCGGCTACGGGTATCAAGGCAGCGCGGTCCGCGAAGGATGGATACGGGGAGTTGAAGAGAGCGGGTTTGGAGTCAGCTTGAAGAATTCGCTTCGCAAACCCGGCCCCTGGAAAATGACGTTCCACGGATTCGGGGAGTGCCTGCCGCGGCCGGAAAATTATGTGGAGATCGACAAGAATCTGGTGGACGCATGGGGCGTTCCGTCGCTGAAGATTCATTGCGCGTGGAGCGACAACGAAAAAGCGCTGCTGAACGACATGGCCATTGAAGCTTCGGAAATGCTGGCCGTCGCCGGCGCACGGGACATCCGGCCAATGCGACAAAACAATCCGCCAGGACTCGCCATTCATGAAATGGGCACGGCGCGCATGGGGCGAGACCCGAAGACTTCTGTTCTGAACGAACACAATCAGGCGCACGATGTGAAGAATCTGTTCCTCACAGACGGATCGTGTATGGCCTCGTCTTCGTGTGTCAATCCTTCGCTGACATATATGGCGCTTACAGCGAGGGCTTGCGATTACGCGGTTTCATTGATGAAAAAGAACGAACTCTGAGCGATTCCAATATTTCGATATGAGCGGGAATAATCGGGCAACTTATCCAGATCTTGCCGGCAAAACCGTCTTCCTGACTGGAGGCGCTACGGGCATTGGCGCCGCGATGGTACGGGCTTTTTGCGGGCAGGCTGCCAACGTTTCGTTTGTCGACATTCTCGAGGAAGAGTCGCAGAAACTGGCTGCGGAAGTGAGCTCAGGCGGGCGCGGGAGGGCGAAATTTATTCGCTGTGACCTGCGAAATACAGGCGCCCTGGGTGCGGCGATTGATAAAGTCGGCCAGGAGACCGGCAGCATCAGTGTGCTGGTCAACAACGCTGGAAACGATGACCGGCACGATTTCAGCAAAGTGACCGAAGAATATTGGGACGCGCGAATTCAGCTGAATCTGCGCCATTATTTCTTCGCTTGCCAGGCGGTTTTGCCGCAGATGAAGGCGCTGCAGGCGGGTTCGATCATCAATCTGAGCTCGATCATCTGGAGGATCAAGCAAGACGATGCGCCGATTTATTCCACCTGCAAGGCGGCGATCCACGGAATGACGCGAGCACTGGCACCGAAGTTTGGTGCGTTCGGCGTGCGGGTGAACACCATTTCGCCCGGCGCGGTGTGGACCGAACGGCAGGTCCGCCTGTGGTACACGCCGGAGATGGAAGCAAAAATGAATGCGAATCAGTGCTTGAAGGTGAAAGTCCTGCCGGAGGACGTAGCGGATCTGGCTCTATTTTTAGCTTCGAATGCTTCGGCGAAGTGCACGGCGCAGGACTTCACGGTGGACGCGGGTTGGTCGTGAGAAAACGCGATGCGATGTGCCTGAATCTGAATTTAAGTTCCGGGGGAATGCACTGATGAAAGGTCCGGCAATTTTTCTGGCGCAGTTTGCGGGCGATGCCGCTCCCTTTAACACTCTGGAAAATATTTGCGCGTGGGCGGCGAAGCTTGGCTACAAAGGAATTCAACTGCCGAGTTGGGATGCACGGATGATGGATCTGGCACGCGCGGCGGAGAGCAAAGCCTACTGCGCGGAATTGCACGGCACCGCGGCGAAGCATGGATTGGCAATTTCGGAGCTTTCGACTCACTTGCAGGGGCAGTTGGTGGCAGTGCACTCGGCGTACGACACGTTATTTGACGGCTTCGCGCCCGCGACACTGCAGGGGCAGCCGAAAGCTCGACAGGCCTGGGCCGTGGAACAAATGAGACTGGCTGCGCGGGCTTCAGCAAATCTGGGCCTGACGGCGCATGCCACTTTCTCCGGCGCTTTAGCGTGGCCCTATGTTTATCCGTGGCCACAGCGGCCGGCCGGGTTGATCGAAGAGGCATTCGACGAACTGGCGCGGCGCTGGCGGCCGATCCTGGATGAATTTGACCGGGCGGGAGTGAATCTCTGTTTCGAGATTCACCCCGGCGAGGATTTGCACGACGGCGCAACCTTTGAAATGTTCCTGGAACGCGTTGGCGGACACCGGCGGGCAAATATTCTTTTTGACCCAAGCCATTTCGTCTTGCAACAACTGGACTACCTGGAGTTTCTGGATCTGTACCACGATCGTATCAAGATGTTTCACGTAAAGGATGCGGAGTTCCGTCCCACCGGTCGCGTGGGCGTTTACGGCGGCTATCAGTCCTGGCAGCAGCGTGCTGGGAGATTTCGATCCACGGGCGATGGTCAGGTGGATTTTCTTGGCGTGTTTTCGAAGCTGGCGCAGTATGGTTACCAGGGCTGGGCGGTGATCGAGTGGGAATGCTGCATCAAGAGCGCCGAACAAGGCGCCGCGGAAGGCGCGCCGTTTATCGAGCGGCACATGATTCAGGTGGCGACGAAAGCGTTTGACGATTTTGCAGCGAGTGGAAAGGATGCCGCCGCTAACCGGAAGATCCTCGGCATTGAATAGTTTGGCTGGGGCTGTCGAAAGTGAGTTGCGCCGCCAGTTCGTTTGCTTCCCGGCCCTTCGGGTCTCAGAGCAATCAGGATCCCGGCGCCTCCGGTCAGTGCGACTCGGGCGGCACTTCGGCGCCACTGGATCCGACTAAGAAATCAAAATCGGCGCCCGCTGGCCTGCATCACGTGCTCGACATAGAGCTTTTTCCACCCACGCTGGGAAGCGGAAACGGTTTCCACTTCGTCATGCGCGCGCGAATTTCACTTTCCGCCACGTCCGGCGCAGAGACCGCGCGGGCACATCGAGTTCGATCCAATCACCTTCTTGAACAGCGGCAAGCGGGCCACCGGCCGCGGCTTCCGGCGAAACATGCAGCACCACAGTGCCATACGCCGTGCCGCTCATGCGCGCGTCGGAGATGCGCACCACATCCGAGATGCCTTTGCGCAGCAGCACGCGCGGAATCGGCATGTTTCCCACTTCCGGCATCCCCGGATAGCCTTTCGGGCCACAGTTTTTCAACACCATCACGGAATTTTCATCCGCCGCGAGATTTTCGTCCTCCACGCGGGCGTGCATTTCGTCTGCATTCTGGAAAACGATGGCGCGGCCGCGATGTTTCAACAGTCGTTCGCTGGCAGCAGAAGGCTTGATGACCGCGCCATCTGGAGCCAGATTACCTCGAAGGACGGCGATGCCCGCGTGAGGTTTGAAAGGAGCGCTGAACGTGCGGATAACTTCGCGATTCCAGCATTCCGCCGCGGCCACATTTTCGCCGATTGTTTTTCCGTTTGCGGTGAGCGCATCTCGATGGAACTCCGGACTCGGCGAGATCGTGCAGGATGACGGGAAGGCCGCCCGCGTAAAAGAAATCCTCCATCAGATGCGCGCCAGATGGCTGCAGATCCAGAAGGCAAGGCAATCGCGAACCCAGTTTGTCGAAATCCGCGAGTTCCAGCGGTACGCCGATGCGCCCGGCCATGGCGAGCAAGTGAATCACGGCGTTGGTTGAGCCGCCGATGGCCGCGTTCGCAAAGATCGCGTTTTCGAATGCTTCCCGCGTGAGAATCCGAGAGAGAAGAAAATCCTCGCGCACCATTTCGACGATGCGGCGGCCCGTAAGCTGAGCGAGGGTGTTGCGCCGCGCGTCCACGGCGGGGATTGCAGCGTTACCGGGCGGGCTGATTCCCAGCGCCTCCACCATGCACGCCATCGTGGAAGCGGTGCCCATCGTCATGCAATGCCCCTTCGAGCGGTTCATGCAGGATTCGGCTTCGACAAAATCGCAAAGAGGCATGGCGCCGGCGCGCACCTGCTCCGACATTTGCCACACGCCCGTGCCGGACCCAAGTTCCTTGCCGCGAAATTTTCCGTTGAGCATGGGGCCGCCGGAAAGCCCGATGGTGGGCAGATTGCAGGAGGCCGCGCCCATAATCAGCGATGGCGTTGTCTTATCGCAGCCCATCATCAGCACCACGCCGTCAATCGGATTGCCGCGGATGGATTCTTCCACGTCCATGCTGGCGAGATTGCGGAAGAGCATCGCCGTTGGGCGCAATTGTGTTTCGCCAAGAGACATCACGGGAAATTCCAACG
>CAVTII010000014.1:0-41099 GCA_963734705.1 uncultured Acidobacteriota bacterium
ATTGTTGTGGCGATGAGCGAATTGTTAATCCCCGCGACAGATACCCCCGGAGCGAAGGGCGCCCAGGTCAACGAATTTCAACTTGATCTGATTTTAAGCGACTGGGCCACCGGAAGAAAAAATCGTTTTTCTGGCCCCGGATTGGCGGAAACAGACCGGAGAACGAAGGAATTGTTCGGCCACGGATTCGTGGCCGCATCACCCGCGGAGCAAGCCGCAATAGTGCAAGCATACGACGAGGAATTGAGCGTCTACCGTCAGGGAGTGTCGCGCCAGTGGACCCCGTTCTGGGAATTGAAGAAAGTAGCCCCGTTTTTCGAGCAGATGCGCTACATGACGCTGGTAGGCTATTACACCTCGACAATCGGGCAGGAAAAGGAGCTTAAGGTGGAGATTATTCCGGGAGCGCTGCACGGTTGTGTGCCAGAGGAACCCGAGGTGAAGCAGTGAACACGGTAAAGAAACCGGAGAGTTACGGCGCGATCATCATTGGTTCAGGAATGACAGGCGGCTGGGCGGCGAAGGAATTGACAGAAAAAGGACTGAAGGTGCTGGTGCTGGAGGCCGGAAGACCCACCGTCCCCGAACAGGACTATGTGGAGCATGTGCCCGTCTACGAAAAGAAATTTCGCGGACTGACAGACCGCAATGAGCAGATGAAGACGCAAGCCGTCCAGCGCATGTGCTATGCGTGCGACGAGTGGGCCCAGAAATTTTTCGTGAATGATTTGGAGAATCCATATACCACCGATCCCGGAAAGCCCTTTGCGTGGATTCGCGGGCGGCAAGTGGGCGGGAAGTCCATCATGTGGGCCCGTCAGTCCTACCGCTGGAGCGACTTAGATTTTGAAGCGAATCTCAAAGAGGGAATCGGTGTGGATTGGCCGATCCGGTACGCAGATATTGCGCCGTGGTACGACTACGTAGAGGACTTTGCGGGAATTACAGGTCAAGCCGAGGGGCTCTCGCAGTTGCCCGACGGGCATTTTCTGCCTCCGATGGAAATGAACTGCGCGGAAGTTGTGGTAAAAGATGCCGTGGCACAGCGATATGGGCGCGATCGCATCGTCACTATGGGGCGCGCTGCAATTCTCACGCGGACGCACAATGGACGAGCGGCCTGCCACTATTGCGGTCCTTGCCATCGCGGGTGCATCACGCGATCGTACTTCAGCAGCGTCAACGCGACGCTGCCGGTGGCGGAAAAGACCGGGCGGATGACGCTTCGGCCATACAGCGTGGTCCACAGCTTGATCTTTGATCCGCAGACTCGGCGCGTGACCGGAGTGCGCGTGATTGACAGCCAGACGCGCAAATCGATCGAATTTCAGGCCCGGATTATTTTCCTCTGCGCCGCCACCTTGGAGTCCACGCGCATTCTGCTGAACTCGGCCACGCCTGAATTTGCAAACGGGCTGGCGAACAGCAGCGGAGTGCTGGGCCAGAATCTGATGGACCACATCATGGGTGGCGGAGCGGAAGGAGTCATCCCCGGGTTCACGGATCGCGTGCAGTTCGGCAACCGGCCGAACGGAATTTACGTTCCGCGATTCAAGAATGTGACCACAAAGGACAAAAAGTTTTTGCGCGGCTACGGGTATCAAGGCAGCGCGGTCCGCGAAGGATGGATACGGGGAGTTGAAGAGAGCGGGTTTGGACTCAGCTTGAAGAATTCGCTTCGCAAACCCGGCCCCTGGAAAATGACGTTCCACGGATTCGGGGAGTGCCTGCCGCGGCCGGAAAATTATGTGGAGATCGACAAGAATCTGGTGGACGCATGGGGCGTTCCGTCGCTGAAGATTCATTGCGCGTGGAGCGACAACGAAAAAGCGCTGCTGAACGACATGGCCATTGAAGCTTCGGAAATGCTGGCCGTCGCCGGCGCACGGGACATCCGGCCAATGCGACAAAACAATCCGCCAGGACTCGCCATTCATGAAATGGGCACGGCGCGCATGGGGCGAGACCCGAAGACTTCTGTTCTGAACGAACACAATCAGGCGCACGATGTGAAGAATCTGTTCCTCACAGACGGATCGTGTATGGCCTCGTCTTCGTGTGTCAATCCTTCGCTGACATATATGGCGCTTACAGCGAGGGCTTGCGATTACGCGGTTTCATTGATGAAAAAGAACGAACTCTGAGCGATTCCAATATTTCGATATGAGCGGGAATAATCGGGCAACTTATCCAGATCTTGCCGGCAAAACCGTCTTCCTGACTGGAGGCGCTACGGGCATTGGCGCCGCGATGGTACGGGCTTTTTGCGGGCAGGCTGCCAACGTTTCGTTTGTCGACATTCTCGAGGAAGAGTCGCAGAAACTGGCTGCGGAAGTGAGCTCAGGCGGGCGCGGGAGGGCGAAATTTATTCGCTGTGACCTGCGAAATACAGGCGCCCTGGGTGCGGCGATTGATAAAGTCGGCCAGGAGACCGGCAGCATCAGTGTGCTGGTCAACAACGCTGGAAACGATGACCGGCACGATTTCAGCAAAGTGACCGAAGAATATTGGGACGCGCGAATTCAGCTGAATCTGCGCCATTATTTCTTCGCTTGCCAGGCGGTTTTGCCGCAGATGAAGGCGCTGCAGGCGGGTTCGATCATCAATCTGAGCTCGATCATCTGGAGGATCAAGCAAGACGATGCGCCGATTTATTCCACCTGCAAGGCGGCGATCCACGGAATGACGCGAGCACTGGCACCGAAGTTTGGTGCGTTCGGCGTGCGGGTGAACACCATTTCGCCCGGCGCGGTGTGGACCGAACGGCAGGTCCGCCTGTGGTACACGCCGGAGATGGAAGCAAAAATGAATGCGAATCAGTGCTTGAAGGTGAAAGTCCTGCCGGAGGACGTAGCGGATCTGGCTCTATTTTTAGCTTCGAATGCTTCGGCGAAGTGCACGGCGCAGGACTTCACGGTGGACGCGGGTTGGTCGTGAGAAAACGCGATGCGATGTGCCTGAATCTGAATTTAAGTTCCGGGGGAATGCACTGATGAAAGGTCCGGCAATTTTTCTGGCGCAGTTTGCGGGCGATGCCGCTCCCTTTAACACTCTGGAAAATATTTGCGCGTGGGCGGCGAAGCTTGGCTACAAAGGAATTCAACTGCCGAGTTGGGATGCACGGATGATGGATCTGGCACGCGCGGCGGAGAGCAAAGCCTACTGCGCGGAATTGCACGGCACCGCGGCGAAGCATGGATTGGCAATTTCGGAGCTTTCGACTCACTTGCAGGGGCAGTTGGTGGCAGTGCACTCGGCGTACGACACGTTATTTGACGGCTTCGCGCCCGCGACACTGCAGGGGCAGCCGAAAGCTCGACAGGCCTGGGCCGTGGAACAAATGAGACTGGCTGCGCGGGCTTCAGCAAATCTGGGCCTGACGGCGCATGCCACTTTCTCCGGCGCTTTAGCGTGGCCCTATGTTTATCCGTGGCCACAGCGGCCGGCCGGGTTGATCGAAGAGGCATTCGACGAACTGGCGCGGCGCTGGCGGCCGATCCTGGATGAATTTGACCGGGCGGGAGTGAATCTCTGTTTCGAGATTCACCCCGGCGAGGATTTGCACGACGGCGCAACCTTTGAAATGTTCCTGGAACGCGTTGGCGGACACCGGCGGGCAAATATTCTTTTTGACCCAAGCCATTTCGTCTTGCAACAACTGGACTACCTGGAGTTTCTGGATCTGTACCACGATCGTATCAAGATGTTTCACGTAAAGGATGCGGAGTTCCGTCCCACCGGTCGCGTGGGCGTTTACGGCGGCTATCAGTCCTGGCAGCAGCGTGCTGGGAGATTTCGATCCACGGGCGATGGTCAGGTGGATTTTCTTGGCGTGTTTTCGAAGCTGGCGCAGTATGGTTACCAGGGCTGGGCGGTGATCGAGTGGGAATGCTGCATCAAGAGCGCCGAACAAGGCGCCGCGGAAGGCGCGCCGTTTATCGAGCGGCACATGATTCAGGTGGCGACGAAAGCGTTTGACGATTTTGCAGCGAGTGGAAAGGATGCCGCCGCTAACCGGAAGATCCTCGGCATTGAATAGTTTGGCTGGGGCTGTCGAAAGTGAGTTGCGCCGCCAGTTCGTTTGCTTCCCGGCCCTTCGGGTCTCAGAGCAATCAGGATCCCGGCGCCTCCGGTCAGTGCGACTCGGGCGGCACTTCGGCGCCACTGGATCCGACTAAGAAATCAAAATCGGCGCCAACGCTGGCCTGCATCACGTGCTCGACATAGAGCTTTTTCCACCCACGCTCGGGAAGCGGAAACGGTTTCCACTTCGTCATGCGCGCGCGAATTTCACTTTCCGCCACGTCCAGGCGCAGAGACCGCGCGGGCACATCGAGTTCGATCCAATCACCTTCTTGAACAGCGGCAAGCGGGCCACCGGCCGCGGCTTCCGGCGAAACATGCAGCACCACAGTGCCATACGCCGTGCCGCTCATGCGCGCGTCGGAGATGCGCACCACATCCGAGATGCCTTTGCGCAGCAGCACGCGCGGAATCGGCATGTTTCCCACTTCCGGCATCCCCGGATAGCCTTTCGGGCCACAGTTTTTCAACACCATCACGGAATTTTCATCCGCCGCGAGATTTTCGTCCTCCACGCGGGCGTGCATTTCGTCTGCATTCTGGAAAACGATGGCGCGGCCGCGATGTTTCAACAGTCGTTCGCTGGCAGCAGAAGGCTTGATGACCGCGCCATCTGGAGCCAGATTACCTCGAAGGACGGCGATGCCCGCGTGAGGTTTGAAAGGAGCGCTGAACGTGCGGATAACTTCGCGATTCCAGCATTCCGCCGCGGCCACATTTTCGCCGATTGTTTTTCCGTTTGCGGTGAGCGCATCTCGATGGAGAACTCCGGACTCGGCGAGATCGTGCAGGATGACGGGAAGGCCGCCCGCGTAAAAGAAATCCTCCATCAGATGCGCGCCAGATGGCTGCAGATCCAGAAGGCAAGGCAATCGCGAACCCAGTTTGTCGAAATCCGCGAGTTCCAGCGGTACGCCGATGCGCCCGGCCATGGCGAGCAAGTGAATCACGGCGTTGGTTGAGCCGCCGATGGCCGCGTTCGCAAAGATCGCGTTTTCGAATGCTTCCCGCGTGAGAATCCGAGAGAGAAGAAAATCCTCGCGCACCATTTCGACGATGCGGCGGCCCGTAAGCTGAGCGAGGGTGTTGCGCCGCGCGTCCACGGCGGGGATTGCAGCGTTACCGGGCAGGCTGATTCCCAGCGCCTCCACCATGCACGCCATCGTGGAAGCGGTGCCCATCGTCATGCAATGCCCCTTCGAGCGGTTCATGCAGGATTCGGCTTCGACAAAATCGCAAAGAGGCATGGCGCCGGCGCGCACCTGCTCCGACATTTGCCACACGCCCGTGCCGGACCCAAGTTCCTTGCCGCGAAATGTTCCGTTGAGCATGGGGCCGCCGGAAAGCCCGATGGTGGGCAGATTGCAGGAGGCCGCGCCCATAATCAGCGATGGCGTTGTCTTATCGCAGCCCATCATCAGCACCACGCCGTCAATCGGATTGCCGCGGATGGATTCTTCCACGTCCATGCTGGCGAGATTGCGGAAGAGCATCGCCGTTGGGCGCAATTGTGTTTCGCCAAGAGACATCACGGGAAATTCCAACGGGAAGCCGCCGGCTTCCCAGACTCCGCGCTTGACCCATTCCGCAAGATCGCGGAAGTGCGCGTTACAGGGAGTGAGCTCAGACCAGGTGTTGCAAATGCCGATGACCGGGCGCCCGTCGAAAAGGTCGCCGGGGTAACCCTGATTTTTCATCCAGCCGCGATGGATGAACGCGTTGCGATCCGTTCCGCCGTACCAGGATTGACTGCGAAGTTTTTTTTGGTTGGGTGCCATGTGGGTCGTATGTTTGTCCTTTGTGATGCACCCGACTGGAGCGGTTCGGCGTGCCGTCTAATAACTAGCATCGGGGCCAAAGATATTCAACTCAGAAGGGCGTGATGCGCGCCTGAGCGGAATTAGGAATGAACGATGCGCGAGGAGACGTCGACGACAATTTCTTCCGGGGTGCGGTCAATGTCCTCGACGATCGCGAGAGAAGGCTCTTCGAGCGTGGCGAGTTGGCTGGGGACGAGATTTTCTCCTACGAAATGATCTGAGCGAAAAGAGAAGTTGCGATGAAGCTGCTCCGCGTTGGCGCGTAGATAAACCAGGGTGACCTGCAGCCCGGCGGAGAGAATTTCTCGATACGATTGACGCAGGGCGGAGCAGGCAAGTACTACATTTTCACCGCGGGCGCTGCGGCGCAGCGCTTCATCGTGGATGGACGTGAGCCACGGGAGTCGGTCTTCGTCGGTTAGCGGAATGCCGAGATGCATCTTCTCGCGATTGGCGGGGGAATGAAATTCATCGGCGTCGAGGAAGCTCCAGCCAAGTTTCTCGGCAAGCAGCTTGCCGACTGTGGTTTTGCCGGAGCCGGCAACGCCCATCACGAGAAGGAGCATGAGGAATTATTGCATTGCTTCGAGCTTTGGAGTGCGGCGGCTTGGAGCACGTAAAGCGGGAGCCGGGCTCGCGCTCCCCAAAAAGGGTTGCGCCGGAGGTGTGGCTTGTATAGAAAAGGTGAGCAAGATTTTTGCGACGAGATGCGAAGAGATGCGAAGAAAGGCGGCCAGGCGATGGCGCATGAGGAAACGGCGAAAGCAAGTGCAGGCGTGAAATTGGTTATCCGAAATATCGGCCTGCTCCTGAGCGGTGATTTGAACCGGCCAATTCTGGAAGCGGACACTGTGGTTGTCCGCGATGGCCGAATCGTTGCCATCGGGCGCGGGAAAGAAGTGGACACGGGGGCCGCGACGCGCGTGATTGACGCGAACGGCTCCGCGCTGGCCCCGGGACTGATTGACAGCCACGTTCATCCAGTGGCGGGCGATTGGACACCACGGCAAAACCAGATCGGCTGGATCGACAGTTGCCTGCACGGCGGCGTGACCACCATGATTTCCGCCGGCGAAGTCCACATGCCCGGCCGGCCGAAGGATGTGGTGGGCGTGAAAGCAATGGCGATTACGGCGCAGCGGGCGTTCGCGGCACTGCGACCAAGCGGCGTGAAAGTGCTGGCAGGAGCGCCGGTGATTGAACAGGGGATGGTGGAAGAGGATTTTCGTTCGCTAGCGGAGGCCGGCGTGCGCTTGTTGGGCGAAGTGGGACTCGGCAGTGTGAAAGATGGTCCAACGGCGCGGCAAATGGTGGGATGGGCTCGCAAGCACGGGATGCAAAGCACGATTCATACCGGCGGGCCATCGATTCCCGGGTCGAGCCTGATCGATAAGGACGTGGTGCTGGCGGCGGATGCCGACGTGATCGGTCACATCAATGGAGGGCACACAGCGCTCCCAGATGCGCAGATTCGGGCGTTGTGCGAAGAGTCGCTGCGGGCGCTGGAGATCGTGCACAACGGAAACGAGCGTGCGGCTTTATTCACGTTACGCACGGCGAACGAGTTGCAGCAATTGCACCGCGTGATTCTGGGGACCGACGCGCCGGCAGGTTCGGGCGTTCAGCCGTTGGGAATTTTGCGCGTGATCGCGGCACTCTCGTCGGTGGGAGAAATTCCCGCGGAAATCGCGTTTTGTTTTGCCACGGGCAACACGGCACGGATGCGCGGACTTGACTGCGGATTGATTGAAGCGGGACGTGCGGCGGATTTTGTCTTGATGGATGCGGCGCAGCACTCGGCGGGGAAGACGATGCTCGAAAGCGTAGGACTGGGCGATTTACCGGGAATTGGAATGGTGGTGATTGACGGCGAAGTGAAGTGCGAGCGGAGCCGAAATACGCCACCGGCCACGAGGCTGCCGAAAATTGTGAAGTAATGAAGTAAAGAAGTAATGAGGTAAAGATAGGTAGAACAGGCTTAAGACTGTTCTACTAGCGCAGGCCGTCTTCGCCTTTGATCTGGTCTTTCGTCAAACCACCCACACGCGCTAAAGGTCGTCCGCTATCAGTCACCGCAATCGCAACTAAGATTTCGTTCGCGCGCGGGGCGTCGTTCACGCGAATTTCCATGCCGTCGAAATGGCTGCGCACGAATGCAGCGTCCTTGTGCCCGAGTGGGATGTCCAGCGCGACTCCCGGGCCGCCGCGCTTTTTGGAAGAGGGAATCAGCGCAGCGCCCTTGCCGAGCGTTTTGCGAACGGGCGTGCCGAGTTTGGGATGGAGAATCGCGGCGGCGTGTTCGAGTTCGCCGTTTTCGCCAACCGCCGCAGCTTTGCCGTAACTCTCCGCGGACGCGCCCGGGATACCGAGGGCGGCAACGGCGCGCTCCGTGAGCAGAGCGCCAAGTTCCTCGCCGATTTCCATCAGTTCTTTTAAATCCTCCACATATTTTCCAGCAAACGGATTTTCGATGATGGCGGCCGCGGCGGCGCGTCGCGTGGGCGGATTCACCGGCTTGTCCATTTCTGTGCGAGTTTCTTCCACGAAAGTGACGATTTTACGGATTTTGGATTTCATATTTGCCTGCCTGTTAGATGAGGATCGAGAGGCGCCCGCCTCGGAAGACGGCCGCTACATGAGCGCGCCTTCATCGCAGGCCATCCTGACCTTTGATCTCGGAGGCTTTAAGACCGCCGACGCGAGCGTGTACGCGCGCGCCGGTGGTCATCACCAGTGCGAGCAGGATTTCGTCAGCTTTGGGAGCATCGGCGATGCCGACTTCCATGGCGTCGAAGTGGCTGCGCACATAGGAAGCGTTGATGTGCGTGATGGGCACGTCGAGGCGTGTGCCGGGCCCTCCCACTTTTTTTGTGGAAGCGACGATGGCTTTGGCGTTGCCAAGTATTTCGCGCATTGCGTAGCCGCCGGGGACATGCCAGAGCGCGCCATGCTCAAGTTCCCCAGCCTGGCCAACGATTGCGCCCTTGCCGTAGCCCTCGACGATTTTGGGATCACCGCCGAGTGCGGCCAGCAGCGCCTTGGCCATTTCGAGTCCCAGGGGATTCAAATCCTCCATGAAGCCTGTGATTTCCTGCACATATTTTCCGGCAAAGGGATTGTGGATCACGGCGAGCGCGGCGGCGCGGCGCAGCGGCGTGGTGGCGACCGGGCCGCCTTCGTGAAAAATTTCTTCGACGATGATCACGCGTTTGCGGAGTTGCGGTTCAGGCATGGGAGTTCCTTCCCGAATGGGCAAGTTGAGTTTGATATGCACAACCGGCCCGCCTCGGAAGGCGGGCTCTACTAGGCTCGGGCAGTTGCACCGCGTGTCCCGTCACTAGGCGCGTTTGCTTTTGAAGGCAGAGGGCGGCTGAATAGATGAGTCCTTTGCGACAAAGTGTCTCGGCCATGCGAGCGCCAGGATTGAGCGCGGCGGTTATGTCGGCTGAAGCCAGCGGGGCAACATCACGGGTGACGAGCAACTGGCCGAGATCGGAGTCGGGAGCAATTTCGCGGGCGGGGACGCGCGCGATCGCTGGATGGCCGGGAAGATTCACGGCATTGGCGATGACCGTGGCGGCGGCATCGGCCGCAGCGGCGCTTTCGGCGAGAACCGTAACCGCGTCCGCAATACCGAGCGAAAAGCTGCGGCCGCGCCAGCCGCTGGTGGCGATGCCTCGCACTTCATCGGCCGCCGAAATCTCCAGTGAGCCGAAAAGCGATGCCCGATCCGGACGCTCGACCATCCCGATCGCGTAGCGCTCCCCCGGCGAAAGATGAAGCGCGATGTCGCCGCCATTATTCACGTACGCGCGCTCAAGCTCGGCGGCAGAAGTCATTGCCGAAAGCACGGCCTCCGCGACGGCGCCGGCAACGGCGGCCATCGCCGTGATGAAGCTGCACTCGCTGTGCGGCAAAACCGCGCGGTACATGCTTTGCGCGATGGTCCCCTGGGGGATCGGAGAGCCTTTGTGAACCTGGCTGCGAAGCAGCGTCAGTTCCGAACAAAGTTCATCCAAGATGGAAACAAACCTCCGCGACGCGGCTTCATACGCAGCCGAAATGTTTTCCCGCGATCCATCCGCGCCCAGAATCAAATCAATCGGGCCGTCGTGAAGATGCAGGCGGCGGCCATCAGGAAGCATGCGAATCAGGGCGGGCGCTCTCATGATTCCGTGCCCTCATGAAATGGTTTTAGCGGCCAGGGATTCTGCGGCAGGGAAGTAAGCTGCCGCTGGCGTTCTTTTTCCACGAGCACTTCGCTGAGCGGCCGGACGTAATCCACATGGCCGCCAAGCACAGCATAGTCATCTCTTTTCAGCGTAAATTCGATAGGTGCAACGAGCGCGGGCGTGGGCACGTAACCGAAGGCGTTCTCCGGCATGCGCGTTACATCCACCATAAACGTGATGCCGCCGCCGGGCCAGATGTAAGCGGGCGCCCCGCCGCAGGTGACACGCGTCAGGCGCCGCTTCACAGATTCGGTGAGCCTCACAGGATTTTCCGTGACGCCGGCGCGCAGCGAGCCTCCCGCGCCGCCCATGAAGAGCACCGTGGTAAGAGCGGGTTCGCAATTTTCGCGGATGCGCGCCACGGATTCCTTCAACGTTTCGGGTAGCTCCTTTTCCAGTGGACGCAGCGATTCGTCAAGTTCGTAGTAGGCAAACTGCTCGCCGGTGGTGCTCACCATAAGCAGGCGAAGATGCGGCCACGCAAATTTTGGTTTGAACGGTTTCAGAATCGTCAATGGATCGGAAATATTTGTGCCGCCCCAGCCCGTGCCGGGTTCCGCAACCTGAAAATAGCGGCCAGGCGTCGAGCGGCGGCCGTGAATCGCAATGCCAGTCTCGCGCACACCCAGAAGCTTGCCGGCCTGGTGCTCCGAAAGAATGCCGGTGATGTGATCGTCCACAACCACCACGTCGTCCACCTTCCCGAACCACTGCTTAGCGAACATGCCAATGGTGGCGGAGCCGCAGCCGACGCGCATCCGCTCTTCGCGTTGGCCGTTGACCACGGGCGGTTGGCCGGCGGCTACTCGTATGGTCGCGCCTTCGTCCACGGAAAGCTCCACGTCCTTGCCGTTGCAAAGATCCAGCAGCGTCTCGCAGGTGATGCGGCCTTCGCTTTTTGTGCCGCCGGTGAGATGGCGCACCCCGCCCAGCGAAAGCATTTGCGAGCCGTACTCGGCGGTGGTCACGTGTCCCACCGGCTCGCCTTGCGCGCGAACAAAATTCCGCTCCGGGCCCAAATGCCGGTCGGTATCAATTTTCAATTTCACGCCGCAGTAGCTGAAGATGCCTTCAGTCACCACGGTGACCATGTCCAAGCCTTCGACCTCGCTGGAAACGATGAACGGCGCGGGCTTGTAATCGGGATACGTGGTGCCCGCACCAATCGCGGTAACAAAAGTTTCCTGCCCCTTCACGATTTTCCCGTCCCAGTCACCCTCGCGTTCCAGGAATGGCACCAGCGGCAGGCCTTGGGATTTGGCGCGATCCAGCAGCACATGCGGATCAACCCGGACGAGTTGGCCGTCCATGTTTGCGTAACGATCACAAGCGCCCGAGTGGCCACGCTTGATATAGCAGAGCACCGGGCAGGCGTCGCAGCGCACGGTATCGGGCGGAAAAACGTCAGGCATGAGTGCCGCCTTTTCCGGAGCTATCACCTGCAGCCTTCGCCAGAATCGCGGATCGCACTTTGTCGGGCGTGGCCGGGAGTTTACGGATGCGAATGCCCACGGCATCGTAAAGCGCGTTGAGAATCGCGGGCGCCGTTGGAATCAAGGCCTGCTCCCCGATGCCTTTTGCACCATAGGGACCCGCGGGGGAAGGATCTTCAATCAGGATGGATTCAACAGGTGGCATGTCGCCGATCGTGGGAATCAGATAATCGTGGAGATTTTCCCCTTTGCCGGGGAAGAATTCCTCCATCAGCGCCATGCCCAGGCCTTGCGCGGCGCCGCCTTCGATCTGGCCTTCAACGAGCGTCGGATTGATGGCGCGGCCCACGTCATGCGCCGCGGTAATCTTCAGAACTTTGATGGTGCCAAGTTCGGTGTCCACCTCGATTTCAGCGAGGTGCGCGCCGAAACCGAATACGGCGTAGGGAACACCCTGGCCGTCGCTATTGAGAGGCGAAACGGCGGGATCGAAAGTGGCCTCGGCGCTTGCAACGTAGCCGCGCGCGTCAAGCGGCAGTTCGCGCAGGCAAACGTTTTTTTGCTTGCCTGCGTCCTGAAGAACAATTGTTCCGTCCTGAAGTTCGAATTTTGCGCAGTCACACACCTCAGTCATCTTCAGAATCGTTCTCTTCAATTGTTCGCCCGCCAGAAACGCTGCCTTGCCGCTGACGAATGTCTGGCGCGAAGCGGAGGTTTTGCCGCAATCGGGCGTGATGTCGGTATCGGCGGGTACCAGATCAAATTTATCCAGTGGAACACCAAGGGCTTCGGCGCAGATTTGCGTTACGACGGTGGCGGACCCCTGGCCAATGTCCACAGCGCCCATATGAATGGCAACCCGTCCATCGCGTTTCAGGCCGATGCGCATAGTGGAAGGATTGGGAAGGGAAGTGTTGCCGCAGCCATACCACATTCCGGCGACGCCCACGCCACGCCGCAGTGGGCTTTGTGGGGCGGCATTGAATACGGCGGCTTCCTTGCGAGCGTGCCCCCAGCGCGGGCGCAGCGCTTCGAAGCAGGCGCGAATGCCAACGCCGCTGCCGAGCACCTGACCCGTAACTGTCGGGCTATCGCTCTCAAGCGCATTCAGGGAGCGAAAGTCGAGTCGGTCCATCCCGATTTTTTCAGCAAGCGCGTCGTACAGCTGTTCCAGTGCGATGGTCCCCTGCGGAACACCAAAGCCGCGAAACGCGCCAGCGGGCAAAAGATGTGTGTGGATCGCGCGCGTGATGGCGCGAAAGTGCGGAACTTTGTAGGGGCCTGAGGCGTGAATCGGAACGCGCGCAGCGACCGTGGGACCCCACGAAGCATAAGCGCCGGTGTTGAAGTCGGCAGTGAAATCCATGGCCACAAGCTTTCCGTCGGCAGTGGCGCCCGCACGGCAGAAAATTTTCGATGGATGGCGCTTGGTGGTGGAGCGGATGGACTCCGGCCGCGAATAAACCATGCGCACCGGTCTGTGCAAGTGCCAGGCGGCAACCACAAGAAACGGCTGCAGCGAAAGATCCAGCTTGGAGCCAAAGCCGCCGCCGACTGCAGTGGGAATTATGCGCACGCTGGATTCGGGAATGCCTAGGATCGCGGCAGTGTCTTTGAGGTCGCTGTAAGGCGCCTGGGTGCAGGCTTGGACTTCGATGCGATCGCCGACGCGGCGGGCAAAGCCGGCTTCCGGTTCGATGTACGCATGCTCGATGAAGCCGGTTTCGAATTCGCCTTCGACGGTCACATCGGCGGTACGCAGTGCACCATCCACTTCTCCATGCACCACGCGGCCACCAACCAGAATGTTATCGGGTCGTGAAGAGTGCACGACGGCCGCACCGGGTTTCAACGCATCTTCGGGAAGCAAGAGGGCAGGGAGCGGGTTCCATTTCACTGGAAATTGGCTGAGGTCCATCGTGACGATGGCTTCCCGATCTCCGACGACGGCGGCGACAGCCTCGCCGAGAAAGCGAGCCTCGGAATCGGCGAAGACCGGCTGATCGGCAAATTTGGGGATGACGCCAAAGCAATTCAGGCCGGGTACGTCTCGTGCCGTGAAGATACCCTGGACGCCCGGATGCTCTTTTTGGAATGCGTGCAGATCGCCAAACGTGAATGCAGCGCGATGGTACGGCGAACGCACCACGCGGAGGAATAAGGAATCCTCGGGCCACTCGTCAGCGCCAAAAATTTCCTGACCGAGCACTTTTTTGCGGCCGTCGAGGCGCGCAACCCGCTGGCCAACTGGGCCGTGGCCGTCAGGCATCACGACAGGCTCGGGCGCACCCTGATTCGCCGCCAGAACGGCGCTGACGATTTTGCGGTAACCAGTGCAACGGCAAAGCACGCCACCAAGCGCATCGAGGACCTGCGTTTCACTGGGATGCGGATTTTCGTTCAGCAAGGCAACCGAAGAAATCAGCATGCCGGGAGTGCAGATGCCGCATTGCGCTGCGCCGTGCCGGAGAAATGATTCTTGCAAGCGGTCGAATGCGCGGGACGAATCTCGCAAACCTTCAATTGTTTCCACCTTGGCTCCGTTCAGTTGACCAACGGCGGTGAGGCACGCGCAAACGGGCAGGCCATTGAGGAGTACGGTGCACGCGCCGCAATCGCCGGCGTCGCAGCCCACTTTTGTGCCGATGAGGTGAAATTCTTCGCGAAGCAGAGTGGAGAGCCGCGAGCATGGGTCGGAGTGAATGCCGCGGACTTCGCCATTCAGCGAGAAAGAAAGCTGCGTTGCCGCCTGTGTGTTCACAGTTTGCGTCATGACGCCGAAGCCTTTTGCGCACAAACTTCCAGTGCACGCCCGACAAGTGTGAGGGCGGCATCACGGCGATAGGAAGCTGTTGCGCGGACATCGTCAATGGGGGAAAGCTGCGCAACGTGCTCGGGGTGGGCCCGTCGGCCCAGTCCGGGTCGCGCGAGTGCGCCAACCAGTTCGCTCTCCAGTTCGGGCAAGCGTCGAGCCACCGGAGAACAGGAGCCGACGCAGACCAACGCTTCGCCTATCGAGCCGTCGTCCTCCAGCACCAGGTTCGCGGCGACCATGACAATCGAGATGACCAGGTAACGCCGCGCCCCAAGTTTCAAAAAAGTGGAGACTGCGTTTTCCACGCGGCGGGGAATTCGAATGGCAATGAGCAACTCCTCCGGGCGCCGCGCGGTTTTCCGATTGCCGAGAATAAACTCACCAAGGGGCAAAATGCGCTGTTTCGCGCGTGAAGCAAGAATCACATCGGCGTCAAGCGCCAGAAGTGCCGCAACTCCATCGGCCGCGGGCGACGCATTGCAAAGATTGCCCGCGATAGTGGCCTGATTTTGAATCTGCACGGAGCCGATTTCACGCGCGGCGGCTTTCAGTCCGTCGAAACCGCGCGGAAGCGGTGCGGCAAGAAGTTCGCTCCAGGTCGTCCGAGCCCCGAGTGTGATGTGCTCGGCGTCCGTCCGGATGTTCTTGATTTCCTCGAGCGCGGAAATATCAAGCACCGGACCGGCGAGCGGGCGGTCACCCAAAGCGGGAAAAACGTCGGTGCCGCCGGCAAGGACCGTGGCGTGAGTGTCAGCTAGAACGTTCAAGGCGTCTTGCAGCGAGCTGGGACGAAAGTACAAAACCTGTGGCTCCCGAATGAAGCGGTGAAGATGCAGACACTCTACTTCTACAACGTAGCGGCGATTTTGTGAAGTTGCCCGCGGCTGCACCCCGTGAGATTCCCGGATGTTGTGGCAGACTAGATGAGCATGGCCACAAGCGACCAGCGCATTGCCGCAGGAACTGCGGCGTTCCAATTCTCAGGTTTTCGGCTGTACCAGATTGCGCGGTTCTGCATGGTGTTTTGCACGGAGATGCAGTCCGTGGCCGTCGGCTGGCAGGTCTACGAAATCACGCACCGGCCGCTGGACCTGGGGCTCACGGGGTTGGTGCAGTTTTTGCCGGGCGTATTGCTTTTTCTGTTGGCGGGCCACGTCACAGATCGTTTCAATCGCAAGCATCTACTCACCATTTGTTACGCGGGCTTCGCTGTGTCGTCGGCGTTGCTGCTGCTGGCCGTGCTGAAGGCGGAATCCCTGCAGTTGAATGCGTCCGTAACGCCCATCTTCGCGATATTGGGCCTGGTGGGCGCGGTGCGCTGCTTCAGCATGCCCGCAAGCCGCGCGCTGCTGCCGCAACTGGTGCCCGAAGAGCATTTCCAGGGGGCCGTGGCGTGGAATTCCAGCATCTTCCAGTTCGCTACAATTTTGGGGCCGGCGATGGGTGGCATGCTCTACGCATTTTTCCGCGGGCCGGCAGCGGTCTATGCCACCGCCGTGGCGGCGGGCGTGATTGCAATGCTCACCACCACTCGAATTCATTTGGAATCTCCCCCGCGTCCGCGCGAACGTTTCTCTGTGGAGACCGTCTTCGCTGGCTTCCATTACATTTGGGGGCACAAGTTGGTGCTGGGTTCGATTTCGCTGGACCTGTTTGCGGTGCTGCTCGGCGGTGCCGTGGCGCTTCTGCCTGTCTATGCGAAAGAAATTCTGGTCACCGGGCCGTGGGGACTCGGACTTCTTCGAGCCGCGCCCGGTGCCGGCGCAGCCGTAATGGCGGTGCTGATCGCCTACAAACCGATCCGGCGGCGCGCTGGTGCCACGATGCTATGGTGCGTGGCGGGCTTCGGCGTGTTCACCATGGTGTTTGGATTTTCGCGCAGCATTGTGCTTTCCATGATTTCGCTTTTCTTCGTGGGGGCCGCGGATATGGTCAGCGTGGTCGTGCGCGGTGTGCTCATCCAAGTGGAAACGCCAGATGAAATGCGCGGTCGCGTGAACGCCGTGGACATGATTTTCATTGGCGCTTCCAATGAACTCGGCGAATTTGAATCCGGTCTCGCGGCCCAGTGGTTCGGCGCGGTGCCAGCGGTGGTGCTGGGCGGCTTAGGGGCAGTACTTGTGACCGTGCTGTGGGCATGGATGTTTCCAGAACTGCGGCGCGCCGATTCGCTCTTGCGAACGAACAATGCGAACCTGCCCGAGCGCTTATAAAGCTACAAAAGCTGGATGAATCAGGTTTCGACTAGAAGTTATCTCATAAACACTTTCAGGTCATTGGAAGCTTGTGAGTTATGCAAACTAGCGTAAATCAAGAGCACGGACCTCACCGACGCCCAGTGGGCGGTGCTCGAAACACTGTTTCGTCCGAAACGCAGGGACGATGGGCGTGGCCGTCCGTGGCAAGATACGCGAGCGGTGCTGAACGGAGTTTTTTGGGTCTTGCGCACCGGCGCTCCTTGGCACGATCTGCCGCGTCGTTATCCTCCCTACCAAACCTGTCATCGTCGCTTCCAGCAGTGGCAGCGGTCCGGGTTGCTCACTCGGCTGCTGCAGAAACTGGCGGAAGACTTACGCGATCGAGGGAAGCTGGACCTGAGCGAATCGTTCATCGATGCCACCTTCAGTTCGGCGAAAAAGGGGGCTCTGCTGTCGGCCCTACTCGGCGCGGCAAAGGCAGCAAAATCATGGCGATCAGCGACGGCCATGGTCTTCCTCTCGCCGTACACGTGGCCAGCGCTTCGCCTCATGAAACAAAACTCGTCGAGCCCACGCTCCAGCGATGCTTCCTTGCGGAAACTCCCGAACGCTTGATCGGCGACCGCGCCTACGACAGCGATCCTTTGGATGCGCAGATTCGCGAACGCTTCGGCGTCGAGTTGGTTGCGCCGCACAACTCCACACGCAGCCGGAAGGCCACCCAAGATGGGCGCGTGCTGCGCCGCTACCGTCGGCGGTGGAAAATTGAGCGTTTGTTCGCCTGGCTTCATAATTTTCGTCGTGTGGTCATTCGCTGGGAATACTACCCAGAGAATTTCCTCGGGATGGTGCAGTTGGCTTGCGCCATCATCCTCCTGAGGTATTTATGAGATGGCTTCTAGTGAATGTGGTCGTGTTCGTCCGTGCTGCCAGAGTTGGCCGGCGCGGCACTGGGAGCCGCCGCAGGTGGAACTCCTGGCGGAGGTGCTGAAATCTCCGCTTTCACCGAGTCGGGAAGCTTGTCCGCATTTTTCACCAACTGGGCAATCTGCCACATTTCGGTGTCGCTCAAGGAATCCTTGAAGCCAGGCATACCCGTCATACGGATGCCGCCGGAAATCTTCGCGTAGGACTCCCAGGCCTCGTCGTCGGTGACACCCATTCCCCGGAACAGCAGCGGTGGCTTGGGAAACATGCCATTGCCAATCGCGTTGTGCGGCTCGCCGGAAAGTCCGTGGCACACGGAACAATCCTTCTTGTAAAGTTTCGCGCCCGCCAGGAGATTGGCTTCATCGGCGGGAACGGGCGAATTCACGTGCGGCACTTTATCGAGATAGGCGTGCAGGGCCATGCCCGCAAATTTCCGTTCAAACGGCATTTCGGGTGAATTCGTGGCCACCGGGGCCCGGCCTGTCGAGAAGAAAAAATACACGCCCAGAAATACCAGTAAAAAGCCAAGGAGAATGCCCAACACAACGCCTTTTAGCATGTTGAATCTAGCCCCTTTGATAGGATCACTGCGGGATTTCGGAACGAACGCGAATCGCCCGCCTAGTGTACGACGACTGTGCTCTTTCTGCACGGGGCAACCTGGCGGCCCAAACGGGCTGAATCGGCCGAGAAAGCCAGGCGAAATGCGCCCGGCCTCCAGCGTAACTATTTGTCGGGGAGTCGCGTCCTATGTAGAAGCAAGTCGGGAATTCTTATAGGCTATGTGGCGAGATGTCGCCCCCTGATGTCCGCAGGAGCCCACGTCCAGGCGTCAGCGTTAAGTCAAAGTCAAGATAGTGTAGACAGGAGTATTGCGGAATGACCCCTTTAGATTCGGTCGAAGTGCGTGATTCCCGCACACCGACCCCAGGCAGACCGGTTTCCGGAACCCCGCAAAATGCAACAGGTGGACGGTGGTGGATTTGGTTGCTGGTGATCGTGCTGGCTGGCGGGGGTTACTGGTACTACCGTGGCCGAAGCAGCCAGGGAACCGCCACGACTGTCGGCGGAAAGGGGTCTGGCGCCGCTGGCGCGAACGCGGCTGCGAACTTTGTTGTGCCCGTGGTGGCCGCAACGGCCACCCGCGGAGACCTTCCGGTTTTCTTCAACGGTCTGGGAAACGTGACGGCGTTTAACACCGTCACGGTGCGATCCCGTGTGGACGGCCAGATCGTCAAGATCAATTTTGTGGAGGGGCAGTACGTCAAGGAAGGCGAAGCTTTAATTGCGATCGATCCCCGGCCCTATCAGGTGCAGCTTGAACAGGCAGAAGGGCAACTGGCGAAGGACCAGGCGCAGTTGCGCGACGTCCAGGTGGATTTTGATCGCTACACACTGCTCTTCAAGGAAGGGGTGATCCCCAAGCAGCAGCTCGATACCCAGCAAGCGCAAGTGGGCACATTCGAGGGCGCGCTCAAGGCAGACCAGGCGACAATCGACAACGCCAAACTCCAGATTCAATACTCACACATCACCGCGCCGATCTCCGGCCGCGTGGGACTCCGCCTGGTGGACATCGGCAACATGGTGCATGCCACGGACACCACCGGCCTTGTCGTTATCACGCAATTGCAGCCCATCGCCGTGATCTTCACCTTGCCGCAGGATCAATTGCAACAAGTGATGTCCAGGATGCGACAAAAGACGCCACTGGTGGTGGAAGCTTTTGACCGCGATAACACCACGAAACTCGCCACCGGTAAATTGCTGACCATCGACAACCAGATCGATACCACCACCGGAACGTACAAACTGAAAGCGGTTTTTGATAATTCCAAGAACGAGCTGTTTCCCAATCAATTTGTGAACACTCATCTTCTGGTGGATACAAAGAAAAACATTGTGCTGGTGCCCACCACGGCAATTCTGCGTGGCCCGCAGGGAACCTACGTGTTCGCAGTCGGCTCGGACAATGTCGTCAAAATTCACAATGTCACCCTGGCGGAGACAACCGGTGGCATTACGGGAATTTCCTCAGGATTGGACGCCGGCGATGTGGTGGTCACCGACGGCCAGGATAAATTGCAGGACGGCAGCAAGGTTCAGCCTCGGCAGGGAAATGCTAACCCGGCAAACGGCAATAAGAACTCCGCTTCCTCCGCCAACTCACCCTTTGCTTCGCCTACCGGGGGACCCGCACGATGAACCCCTCGCGGCCGTTTATCCTGCGGCCCGTTGCAACCACGCTGCTGATGGTGGGTGTGATTCTGGTGGGACTGGTGGCCTATCGCCAGTTGCCAGTGTCCGCACTCCCGCAGGTGGACTACCCCACTATTCAGGTCCAAACATTTTATCCGGGAGCCAGCCCTGAAGTGATGGGCTCCTCGGTCACCGCTCCGTTGGAGCGCGACTTCGGTCAGATTCCCGGCCTGCTCCAGATGACCTCGGCCAGTTCTTTCGGGAGCTCCGTAATCACCCTGCAGTTCAATTTGGACCTGAGCATTGATGTGGCGGAGCAGGAAGTGCAGGCGGAAATCAATGCCGCCTCCAACCTGTTGCCCCAAGGGCTTCCCAACCCCCCGATTTACAGCAAGGTCAATCCCGCCGATGCCCCGATTCTGACGCTGGCGATCACTTCTCCCACTCTGCCGCTGGTAAAGGTGGAAGATCTGGCGGACACCACACTGGCACAAAAAATCTCCCAGCTTTCCGGCGTCGGCCTGGTCAGCATAAGTGGTGGTCAGCGGCCTGCCGTGCGGGTGCAGGCGAATCCCACGGCACTGGCTTCCTATGGACTTAGCCTGGAGGATCTGCGCACGGCGCTGGCAAACGCGAATATCGACCAGGCCAAGGGAACTTTTGAGGGTAAACACCAGGCCTACACCATCGGCGCCAACGACCAACTGCTTTCCAGCGAGGGTTACCGCTCTATCATCGTGGCGTTCCGCAACGGCGCGCCGGTGAGGCTCTCGGACGTCGCTACTGCGATCGACAGCGCGGAGAACGTGAAGCAAGCGGCGTGGGCCAACAAACAGCCTGCAGTGATCCTGAATATTCAACGCCAGCCTGGCGCAAATATTATCAGCGTGGTGGACCGCGTAAAGGCCATCTTGCCGCAGTTGCAGGCAGCGCTGCCGGCTTCGGTGCACGTGGAAATTCTTACCGACCGGACCAATACCATCCGCGCGTCGGTAGAGGACGTCCAATTCACTCTGGTGCTGACCATCGGGCTTGTGGTCATGGTGATTTTCCTGTTCTTGCGGAGCCTGCGCGCCACGGTAATCCCCAGCATCGCGGTGCCGCTTTCGATTATCGGTACCTTCGGCGTGATGTACCTGCTCGGCTATTCGCTGAACAACCTCTCACTGATGGCCTTGACGATTTCCACGGGCTTCGTTGTGGACGACGCCATCGTTATGATCGAAAACATCAGCCGCTACCTGGAGCACGGCGATTCGCCGCTGCAGGCTGCGCTCAAAGGATCCGAACAGATCGGATTTACGATCGTATCGCTGACTGTTTCGCTGATCGCCGTGCTGATTCCGCTGCTGTTTATGGGCGATATTGTCGGCCGGCTGTTCCGTGAGTTTGCGGTTACCCTGGCGGTGACGATTCTGGTGTCCGCGGTAGTTTCACTGACGCTGACGCCGATGATGTGCGCCAAGCTGCTGCGCCACGAGCCGGAAAACGAACAGACATGGTTCTTCCGGAAGTCAGAAAAAGTCTTCAACGATGTGATTGCGTTTTATGGACGGACGCTGCAAGTGGTGCTGCGCTTCCGGACCACAACGCTGATCATCACCTTCGCCACGCTGGTCGGCACCATTCTGTTATACATTTACGTGCCCAAAGGGTTTTTCCCGGTTCAGGACACCGGTGTAATTCTTGGTATTTCCGAGGCGCCGCAGAATGTTTCTTTTACGGCCATGGCTCAGCGGCAACAGACGCTCGCGGGCGTTATCCTGAAAGATCCGGCCGTGGAAAGCCTTTCTTCGTTCATCGGCATTGATGGTACGAACACGACCCTGAACAGCGGTCGTGTTCAGATCAACCTGAAACCCCTGGCGGACCGCAAGATCAGCGCTTCGGATGTGATTCGCAGACTGCAGCCGGAGATCGCTAAACTCGACGGCATTACACTGTACATGCAACCCGTGCAGGACCTGACCGTCGAGGACCGAGTTTCGCGCACGCAATTTCAATATTCGCTCGAAGATGTGGACCCGAAGGAGCTGGCCTACTGGACGCCGAAATTCGTCGAAAAGCTGAAATCCCTGCCCGATCTGCGCGACGTCGCCACGGACCAGCTGAACGACGGACTTCTGGCCACGCTCACCATTGACCGGGACACCGCATCGCGCCTGGGCATTTTTCCCGCGGACATTGACAACACGTTGTACGACGCCTTTGGGCAGCGGCAGGTCTCCACGATCTTTACGCAGCTCAACCAGTATCACGTGGTGCTGGAAGTTGCTCAGGACTTTCAGCAAAACCCTGAGGCTTTGAAAAATATCTACGTGCGTTCTTCCACTGGCCAGCAAGTGCCTCTCAGCGCCTTCACGCGGTTTGAGCCGGGCACTTCGTCCCTGGTCATCAATCACCAGGGACAGTTTCCAGTGGTCACGATTTCGTTCAACCTGGCGCCAGGGGCTTCGCTCGGCGGCGCCACCGATGCGATCGAAAAGGCCCGCGAAGAGATTGGTATGCCGCCCAGCGTTCAGGCGACCTTCCAGGGAACCGCCGCCGCGTTTTTGCGCTCGGTTTCGAATGAGCCGCTCTTGATCTTGGCCGCGCTCATCACCGTCTACATCGTGCTCGGAGTTTTGTACGAGAGCTATATCCACCCGATCACCATTCTTTCCACGCTGCCTTCGGCCGGCGTTGGCGCGATTCTGGCGTTGATGCTCTGCCGGACGGAGTTCAGCATCATTTCGCTGATCGGCATTATCCTGCTGATCGGCATCGTCAAGAAAAACGCCATCATGATGATCGACTTTGCGCTGGAAGCAGAACGCGAGCACGGCAAATCTCCCGTGGACGCGATTTACGAAGCGTGTCTTTTGCGGTTCCGGCCGATCATGATGACCACCATGGCGGCCCTGCTCGGTGGCTTGCCATTGGCCCTTGGGCAAGGCGTGGGCTCGGAGTTGCGCCGGCCTTTGGGCATCACCATCGTTGGCGGTTTGATCCTCAGCCAGTTGTTGACGCTCTATACCACTCCCGTGGTCTATCTGGCGTTTGACTGGCTGGCCAATCGGCTGCACCTGGGATTCACCAATCCGCTCGATGAGCCCGCGCACGGAGACTAGGGCATGAATTTTCAGTCCAATTTCTCCGCCCCATTCATCCGCCGGCCGGTGGCCACGTCACTGGTCACGATTGCGATTTTTCTTTCCGGAGTTCTGGCCTTCCGGTATTTACCTGTGGCGCCGCTGCCAAAGGTGGATTTGCCCACCATCAGCGTTGGCGCAGGTGTCCCGGGCGCCAGTCCAGAGACCATGGCCTCGGCCGTTGCCACCCCGCTGGAACGCCAATTCGGCCGCATCGCCGGTGTCACGCAGATGACATCCAGCTCCACGCTCGGCAATACCGGCATCTCTCTGCAATTCGATTTGAGCCGCGACATCAATGCCGCGGCGCGCGACGTGGAAGCCGCGATTAACGCGGCGCGTAGCCAACTCCCGGCCGATATTCCGAACCAGCCCACCTATCGCAAGGTCAACTCCGCGGATTCGCCCGTCCTGTTGCTTTCATTAACTTCGGAAACGATTCCGATTGGCCAGATTTATGACGCTGCCAACTCCATCCTCGCGCAGAAAATCGCTCAAGTGAATGGCGTTGGCCAGGTGTTTGTCTGGGGGTCATCCAGCCCCGCTGTCCGTGTGCAGGTGAACCCACAGCAATTGAATAGCTATGGCATCAGCCTTGAGCAGGTGCGCAAGGCCCTGCAATCGGCGAATTCGAATCTTGCCAAGGGCGCTCTTTCCAACAACGATCGCACCTGGGCGCTCTCCGACACCGACCAGCTATTCAAAGCCTACGAGTACGAGCCATTGGTAGTTGGCGGGCACGCGGGCGGCACGGTGCGCCTGGTGGACGTTGCCAACGTAGTGGATTCGGTGGAAGACGTTCGCAACCTGGGACTTACCGGTGGCAAACCCGGCGTGATTATCGCTATTTTCCGCCAACCGGGCGCAAACATGATCGACTGCGCCGATCAGGTGAAAGCCACCCTGCCGTGGCTGCGCGCCTCAATTTCGCCTTCCTTGAAACTGGACGTGGTGATCGACCGTACAACAGTGATTCGTGCGTCGGTGCACGAAGTCGAGCGCACCATGGTGATCTCCATAATCCTGGTGATTCTTGTGGTGTTTGCGTTCCTCAGGAATTATTGGGCGACGGTGATCCCCAGCGTGGCCGTCCCGCTGTCATTGGTGGGCACGTTTGGGGTCATGTATCTGCTGGGCTACAGCCTGGACAATTTATCGCTGATGGCGCTGACTATTTCCACCGGCTTCGTGGTCGACGACGCCATCGTGGTGATCGAAAACATTGCCCGCCACATGGAAGCCGGAATGGGTGCGTATCAAGCCACCATGCAGGGATCCAGCGAAATCGGATTTACCGTGCTGTCTATGAGCGCGTCGCTGGTGGCCGTGTTCATCCCCATTCTGATGATGGGCGGGATCGTGGGCCGGCTGTTCCGGGAATTCGCGGTGACGCTCAGTGTGGCGATCGCGGTCTCCCTGTTCGTCTCGCTGACGACCACTCCGATGCTCTGCGCCCGCTTTCTGCGGCACGACGTGAACAAGAAACATGGCATCGCCTATCGCATTTCCGAAGGCATTTTTAACGGAATGTTGAAGGGATATGATCACACCCTGCGGTTCCTGCTCCGCCATCAGCCGGCCATGCTGTTGTTGACCATTGCCACCGCGGGCCTCAGCGTGTACATGTTCGCCCACGTCAACAAGGGTTTTTTCCCCCAGCAGGATACTGGCCGCATCAATGGCTTCATCCAAGCGGATCAGGACACTTCTTTCGCCGAGATGTCGAAAAAGATGCGCGCGTTCAGCGACATCGTGATCGCCGACCCGGCGATTGACACAGTGACCTCCTTCACCGGTGGCGGCAACGGAACCAGCACCGCGCGCATGTTCGCCCAACTGAAACCCATCGAAGAGCGCAAGCTGAACTCCGACCAGGTGATATCACGTTTGCGGAAAAAGTCCGCCGGAATCCCCGGCGCCTCTCTTTTCATGCAGTCCGTGCAGGACGTCAACGTCGGCGGGCGCTTTTCCGGTGCGCAATATCAGTACACCTTGCAAGCCGACAATCTCGACGATCTTTATCACTGGGCGCCCATCATCATGGCCCGCCTGCATCAGATCCCGGAATTGCGCGACATCAATTCTGACCAGCAGGATAAGGGCCTGCAATCCTATCTGGCCATCGACCGCGACACCGCCGGCAGACTGGGCGTTTCTGTTCAGGATATTGACAACACCCTCAACGACGCCTTCGGGCAGCGGCAGGTATCCAACATTTATAAGGGATTGAACCAGTATCACGTAGTTCTCGAGGTGGCCCCCGATTATCAGGAGAATCCCGAAGGCCTGAACTACATCTACGTGCCCTCCAGCAGCGGGAAACTTGTGCCGCTCAGCGCGTTCTCGCATTATGAGCATTCCAATACGGCGCTTTCCGTGAACCACCAGGGAATTTTCCCGGCGATCACGCTCTCTTTCAATCTGGCGCAGGGCGCTTCTCTGGGCCCCGCCGTCGAGCATATTGAGCAGGCCATGCACCAATTGGGCGTGCCGAATACAGTCCACGCCACGTTTCAGGGCACTGCGCAGGCCTTCCAGGATTCCTTGAAGGATTTGCCGTTATGGATTATTGCCGCACTCGGCGCCGTTTACATTGTTCTCGGCATTCTCTATGAGAGCTTCATTCACCCGATCACCATTCTTTCCACCATTCCCTCCGCGGGGATCGGCGCGCTGCTGGCTCTGCAACTTGTGCACATGGATTTGAGCATCATCGCCATCATCGGGATTCTGCTGCTGATTGGTATCGTGAAAAAGAACGCCATTCTGATGATTGATTTTGCGGTGCAGGTGGAACGCGAAGAAGAATTAGCGCCGACCGAGGCGATCTACAAGGCGGCGCTCATGCGCTTCCGTCCCATCATGATGACCACCATGGCCGCAATGTTCGGCGCGCTGCCGCTGGCGCTGGGCACAGGCGCCGGCTCGGAAATCCGCAAGCCCCTGGGCATCACGATTGTTGGCGGATTGATTCTCAGTCAGATGCTTACACTGTTCACGACGCCGGTCGTTTATATCTATATGGACCGCTTGCAGCTCTTTCTGCGCAATGCCTTCCGCAGCCCATCTATCAAGCCCGTCCCAGCCCACTCCGACGACTGAAATCCTTAACGGCTTGACAATCGGAAGTGAGCTCAGACGGTTTGCGGCCGGATGTGGGATTTTTGCGTTTTGCCGATGGCTCAGTTGGAAATCCTTCGGTGCGCATTTTATGCGCACTGAAACACGACGAAGGCTTCTCGATTAATCAAGTTCGACGTGCACGAAGTCGACCACGACGTTGGTTTTGCGGTTGAGCAACACAATGTGGCCTCCGATCAGGACTTGATAGCAATCTGGCGGCGGCGGGGGCAAGTAGCGCACGAGTTCGTGCGGACAAGGCTCGATGCGCTTCTGCAAACCGGGGGGCAGCGTGCCCCGGCGCACGAGTTGTTTTTCGAGTCCGGGTGGTAGTTGATCTTTTTTCGCCAAGCCAGGCGGCAGATCGTGTTGATGAGCGGAGTACCACTCGTGAATCTGGTTGTCGTGCCCGTGGTAGTAGGCGTTGTAATCATCGCGGTCATCATCTTCGCCGTGCTTGTCGTGACCATTGCCGTGACCGTGTCCCTGGCTGTTGCCCTGGGCCAATGCCGGGTGCGCGGAAACCAGAAAGCACGCGAGCAATGTGCCGAGCATCCACTTCGCAGGCTTCATTATTCTCTCCTTGGGAATTAAGGGCTTCGTTCAACACTACTGTGTCCTGAGAGGTGCCGCAAAGTGTGGGCACTGACGTGTGCCCCATTATGGAACTGGACCCCGGTACAGTGTGGAAGCTTTCGCCGGAAAATCTGTCGGAACTCAGGAGCAGCCGGCAAAGTCAATTTCCGCGACATTGGTGGTGGTAGCAGGCAACGCCTTCAGCGGTTGCCCGTCGGCATCCTTGGCCGCGGTTATTTCGGATTTCGTGCAGTCTGGCGTTCCGCCATTCAGCGTCAGAGGCTTGCATGCCCGTGCATCCACGGTGAAGAGGACATCACCAGGCGTGGGCGTTGAATACGTAAATCCCGAAGACGAGAAAACACCGACGCTGGGATTGCTGCTGGGGACCACCAGAGTATAGCCTCCGCAGTTCGAATTTGCGGGAGCGGTTCCGGGGCAACTGCTGTTAGAAGCGACGGAGATCGTTCCGGTTGAATCTACCTCTGGCATCAAGTTGGTTGCAGGGATGGTTTGCAGCGGAATGGTGATTTGCAGTGTCGAAGAGCCGTTAAAAGTCACGGTTTGCAGAGCGGAAAGGCTCACGTCGATCGTTCCCGGCGACGCCCCATTGGTAGCGGTGACTGTGCCCTCGAAAACTGCCGGAGCTAAGGCGCCGATTTCTGCGATCAACGGAACGGACCCGAGGTTGGTCCCGTTCGGCACGCTCAGCACCGTGGTGGCATTGTAGGGCACGTTGGCGGGCCCGATGCCGACCACGACAAGGTCAAACATCCCCGTAGGAAGTGGACAGAAGCGGAAATTGCCGTTGCTGTCGGCGACCGTCTGCATCAGAATGCGATCTACGCCAGTCGAGTCCTGCTGTTCAATGGCTACCTGCACACTCCCGTTTATAGGCATGTTTGTGAGCGAATCCACCACGTGGCCGCCGATGCCTGTGTCATTAGCGCCCACCTGCCCCGCAGTGAGTGTGGGCTTCAGCCGGAATTTCCCATTGCCTTCGTGGACGATCGATGCGCACGCATTGAAGTCAATGTTGAGGTCCACACTTTGCCCTTCGGTCACCTCAATGGGGCCGCCGACGACTTGTCCCGGAGGAATTTTCAGGCCGGTGTTGGCCTCGCTGCTCAGCTCAAGCTCATGAATCGTGGCATCGCCCAGAACAACGCAGTTGTAGCCATTGCCCGCGCAAGCATTCGTGGCTGGAAGAGCGTCGCTTGCGGAAGGTGAATTCGGGACCAGTAACAGCCGGATCTACTGATACTTTCCCACGGGTAAGCTTGCGGAACCCAATTGCGCCAGCACACAGGTAGTCTGTGGCTTGGAGAAGAGATCGATTTGCATGGGCTGGCTGGTAAGCTGCGGAGCAAGTTCCTGCCATCCGGAGCCGCCGCCGGTGGCGTTGCCATCAATGTTGGCCTGCACGGAGCGGATGGTTACGTAAACATGAGTAAACTGCCCGTTGGGCGGCGTGCAGCTGGGCGGGTCGCTGAGTGACACGTTGATCGTGCCCGTACTCGTGCCCGTCATTGTGGTGCTTGAAGAACCTCCACCGCAACTCACCACCACCCCTGCAATTCCTGCAAGGACTACAGCGCCCAAGGCCGGCACGATCAATCGAAATTTTCCGGATTTCCAAGAAGATCTCATTCTGCTTCTCCAGATCAATACACATTTTGGAGGTGAACACTCGCCAGGCGGGACAGGGAACCCGGCGTTCTTTCCACTCACTCTGCTGAAGGGTAGTTCGAGAGCTGGGCACTCTCGCAGGCCGCCATTCTAGCACTCCTGGAACGCTCTGGCCATTTCTGGAACCCCAGGCTAGCACCTAGAGGATATGCGCTTACATTCAGGGCCGGATTTCGACGGGTGTCCCCACTTTTACGAGGGGATAAATTTCGCCTATCTCTTCATTGGTTAGCGCGATGCAGCCGTCGGTCCAGTCGGTAATCCGATGTCCTGCTCCAACCCAGTCCCAATTCGCACCCAGTCCGTGAATTTCCACGTCACCGCCCGGGCTGACGCCCCTTTTCTTCGCGTGCTCGCGATCCGCTGGATTCGGATAGGAGATATGCAGCCCCTTATGAAACTGACTGTTCGGATTCTTGCTGTCCACGGAATACAAACCCTCCGGGGTTTTGTGATCTCCCTGGCGATCCTTTGCTCCCTTTGGATTTTCGCCAAGCGCCACTTTGTAGGATTTCACCAAGCGAGGCCCGTCCATCAACTCCAGTGTGCGCTGACCCTTTTCGATGACGATGCGATCAATCTTTGCCTGGCTCTGAGCGTAGAGTGGAAGATTTTGTAGGGGTAAAATTAGGGCGCCCGCGAGGGCCAGCAATAGCAGTGCCAGTTTTCGTGAATGCCGAAAAGTCTGTGCTACCAAGTTGTCGCTACTATTCATTTTGGTAACGAAGCCTACGAACTGCCGATCAGCCAGCCGGTCAGAAACACAAGGATGCCGCCAACTATCACCTGGAAAGCCGCCTGTAGGAACGGGGTGTCCATATAGCGGTGCCGGATGAAGCTGATAACGCCGAGTTCTATCACCACCACCGCGATGGCTATTCCGATCGCCAAACGGAAGTCCGCGATTAGAAACGGCAGCGTATGGCCCAAGCCGCCGGCAGTGGTCATCAGGCCGGTCACTGTACCGCGAATCCAGGGAGAACCACGGCCCGTCAGAGAGCCATCATCGGAAAGCGATTCGGCGAAGCCCATGGAGATCCCTGCGCCAAGACTTGCGGCCATGCCCACCAGAAACGCGTCCCAGCTTTTATGAGTTGCAAATGCGGCGGCAAATAGCGGCGCCAGAGTGGAGACCGAGCCATCCATCAGCCCCGCCAGGCCCGGTTGTACGAACTGCAGCATGAACAGGCGTTTGTGGGACTCCGATTCGTCGGACCTGGCTTGTTCGGTGAGATGCTTCTCCTCAAATGCACCTGCTGCGCGCGTATGCTCGCGCTCTTCGTCTGCCAGCTTGTTCAGCAATTCGCGCATGGAGGCATCGCTCGTCCGGCTGGCGGCGCGCGAATAAAAGCGGCTGGCCTCCATTTCCATGATTTCAGCCTGCCGGCGCGCCACCTTCACGCCCAAGGGACGCACCATCCAGACTGGACGGCGAGTCAGAAAGCCGCGCACATCTTCGCGGCGAATGGGAGGGATGTGATCGCCGAAACGCTGGCGAAACATTGTCAGCAGCCGGTCGCGGTGGCCGGCCTCTTCCACGCGCATCTCATCAAAGATTTTGGCGGTGGCAGGATACGACTCTCGCAAGGCGTCGGAAAACTCCCCGTAGATGCGCCCGTCTTCTTCCTCATTCGAAATGGCCACTGCGAGGATTTCTCGTTCGGTAAGGTCCTTAAAACGCTTCAACATATAGGCAGGCACCTCTGCAAAATGAACGTAGAGAATCGCATACTTGATTAGCGGAAGCCAATGCTGGCAAAAGAAAATCAATCTCAACCGGCTGTGGATAATCGCCGAGTTTGGTACTTTCGTCCTACCCTTCGATACACGGAAATGTTACTTTTTTACGAGTACGGACACGCTATAGGTTTTCCCGGGCTATGCTTCTATCTTGATTATGCAAGGGATGAGCAGGCTCTTTCGGGAAAGGCAGACTTCTAATGGCGGCCCAGCTAGACTTTATGACCAAGACCAATACTCCGGGTGGGACTTCTCAGGTCCGCCCCAAGCAATCCGAGCGCCGCGGTTGTCGGCGCTGCAAAATCACACAGTTGATGCGCATTCGTCCTTCAGATCCCGAACGCGATCATTTTGAAGATATTCGCGGCTCGGTGAGCGTCTCTCGCACCGGCGTGTTTTTCCACTCCAGTGAGACCGCCTACGAAGTCGGGATGCGCCTCTTCATCAGCATGCCCTACACCAAAGAGCCTTCGTCCATGTGCCGCGAATATCTCGCGGAAGTGGTCCGGCGAGATCATCTGCCCAACGGTCTTTTCGGCGTGGGATTCAAGATCCTGATGGAAATGGGACTGCAGACCAGCTTCGGCAACAGCTATTCGATGAGCCAGAAGTAGGCAAAGCCAAATTTACGACTTCGAAAACGAAAAGGGCGGGTGGCCGAGGCCATCCGCCCTTTTCGCGTTTGGGGGTGGGGAAAGTCGTCGCACTTCAGCTTTTGCCGATTGCCGTAAGCGTCTTGTGCCTCAGCAAGCCAAAGTGGCGGTTCAGCGGATGCTTGCGCTCCAGAAAGGTGAAGACCGGAGCGCGCCGCGGCGTCAGCTTGGCCATGGCAATGCTCAACCGCACGTCGCGACGAGCGAACTTCATGCCCGCCAGCAGAGCGTCGCGCGCGTCTTCCTTCCGCCCGGCGGAGAGGTAAACCTCGGCAAGATTCAGGTAGAGTTGCGCCTGGTTGCGCTTCATGCGCACCGCGTTGTCGCAAAGGCGCTCGGCGTCGGCCCATTTCTGTTGGGTGCGCGCCAAGGCTACGCCCAGGTAGGACATGTAGTAGGGATTGTTCTTTTCCAGTTCCGCGGCTTTCTGAATGTGATTCAGGGCCCGATTCGCATAATTGTCGCGCAGCAGCGTAAGCCCAGTCTTGAACTCTCGGAAGGCTTCCGTGTCCATCATAGTTCCACCTCAGTCATTGGCAAGGATTGCCCGGGAAGCTGTCAAGCTCGGTTGCCCGTCTAGGGCACATCCCGCCGAGGAAAAAAGCGCCCGAGAAGGGGGAGAGAACGCGCTTTTCTTTCCGTTGTTCGAAGGTGAGCGAGATGGCCGAAGAAGTTGACATTTGCCGGTCCTGGACTACGCTACGAGCAAGCGGAGCGGGATTCTACTGACCCGTGGGACAGTCTTCGTTCAACGTCTTTGCGTTCTAAGGGAAAGCAAGATTGCCCAATCGCGCAGGCTTCCCCGGTCTGAGGGGCTTCCTGGCGTTATTGCAGATTGCCTATGTCACTAGCAGGCTCACCCCGGAATGAGCTATTGCTTCAACTGCCGCGGCCGGCGCCAGCGTTTCCAGTCCTTCAGTGTGACCTCCAGCATCGCCTTTGCGGGTTTGTGGAGCCACAGACTCTTCTGCTTGGCCAAATCCCCCCGCACAGCGGGCATGGCTTTGCGGCTGCCCTGGTGGATATTCGCGGTTTCCCAGCCCATATAATAGAGCAGCTTTTCTTCATCGCGCTTGCGCGGAAGCGTGCCAATTTCGATGTGGGAGCAATCCGGGGCCAGGCGGCTCACCACCCAATGATCGGCGAAATGCACGTGTGGATCGCGAATGCGCACGGCGGTTTCTATCAGTTTGCGGCTCAGAATCTTCGACGTATTCAGCTTCTTCGCCCATATCCATGCGGCGGGCGTCAGTTGCTTCGACTCGCGCACCACGTGCGCGCCATCCCATGCCGCCAGCGCCAACACGCGCGGGTGGCCCAGGCTTCCAAGCCCCGCGATGCGCGATTTGAGCTCGTAATTAAATGTGCGCAGTGGAAGGGAAGCGTGAACCAGCTTCCAGACGTCCTTGGGCAGCTTGCCCTTGTGCTTAGGGCACGCAAGGATCTTCTGCCAAAACAGCACCGGATCTCGCAGCTTGTTCAGGGCAATCAGGCGGAGCCAGCGATGGTGTTCGGCGAGCACCAGCGGACGCCCGCCAGCGTCCATGGAATCGCGGTAGCCCGCCTCCACCGCTCGGCAAGCCTCTTTCCGCGTGATGGAAAGATCTTCCTCTTCAATCGCCAGGTAGCAACTGGTGACCAGTCGGACCAGGTCCACGGCATAAGACGCAGGCCAGGCTTCGTCGAAATCGTTGACACCCCATATGAGGCGGCCTTCCACATCACGCCAGGTGCCGAAATTTTCCACGTGGAGATCGCCGACGGCCAACACCTGCGGAGCACGGGAAAGCTCCGCACACACGATCGGCCACCACTGAGCCCAGCGATAAAATGTCGCTCGAAAAAAAGAGAAGACGGATCTGGCCATCAATTGGTGCTTCAGCCTTACGTCGGAAGGCACCATGTGCACGTGGTGCGCGGCCCATTTTTCAAATTCCGCGGTCGCTGTAACGATGTCCGGCAGGGATCGCTTGTGTTTGCTCATTCGACTCCGCCTCGTCCTTCGGCTAACTCGGGCCTTGGGGCTTCCTCGCACTGGCACGACTTCTCCAGCGCATTGGAGATCTCACCCTTGAAAGGGTGAATTACCGGGACAGAGAAATCATGAAGCTAGACACTCGCGTGGCTGGCTTCCGGGCGGGTACGGGATTCGTAAATCGGAAAACGCGCCGCAAGTTCAGCGACTTGCTTGCGAACTTTTTGTTCGATAGCTGTATCGCCCATGTGCGTCAGCACTTCGGCGATGCCGTTGGCGATCAACTCCGTCTCCGCTTCCTTCATCCCGCGGGTAGTGACAGAGGGACTACCCAGCCGAATGCCGCCGGCCTTCATCGGTGGCAGAGGATCGAATGGGATGGAGTTCTTGTTCACGGTAATCCCGGCGCGGTCCAGTGCCTTTTCCGCTTCAGTGCCGGTGATGCCGCGTTTGTGCACTTCCACAAGGAAAACGTGATTGTCCGTGCCGCCGGAAACCACCCGGAAGCCGTGCCGCGTTATGGCATTGGCAAGTGCCTTGGCGTTCGCAGCCACCTGCTTCTGATATTCGATGAACGAAGGCTCCATCGCTTCTTTCAAGCAGACCGCCTTCGCGGCGATGATATGCACCAGCGGACCGCCCTGCATGCCTGGGAACGTCAGCTTGTCAATCTCCTTCGCGAAGGCCGCCTTGCTCAGAATGATGCCGCCACGCGGGCCGCGCAGGGTTTTGTGGGTGGTCGAAGAAACAATGTCTGCATGCGGCACCGGTGTCGGATGGACACCAGCCGCCACCAATCCAGCGATGTGCGCCATATCCACAAAAAAGATCGCGCCAACCGCCTTGGCTACTTTCCCGATGCGCTCGAAATCGATGATGCGGGAGTATGCGCTCGCTCCCGCCACAATCATTTTCGGCTTGTGCTCCTGCGCCAGCTTTTCGATTTCGTCGTAATCAATCTGTTCCGTGTCCTGCTTCACGTGGTATTCCACGAATTTGTACATACGCCCGGAAAAATTCAAAGGGTGCCCGTGCGTCAAGTGGCCGCCATGCGCCAGCGCCATCCCCAGCACGGTGTCGCCGGGCTGCAGCGTGGCCATATAGACCGCCACGTTCGCGGAGCTGCCCGAATGAGCTTGCACGTTGGCGTGTTCTGCCCCAAAAAGCTGTTTCGCGCGGTCGATCGCCAGCTGTTCCACTTTGTCGGCATATTCGCAGCCACCGTAATAGCGCTTGCCCGGATAGCCTTCCGCATATTTGTTCGTGAAGATGGACCCCATCGCTTCCAGCACCGCTTCAGAAACCAGATTTTCCGAGGGGATCAGCTCCAGTCCAGTAGCCTGCCGGACCGCCTCCTCGCGCAAAAGAGCGGCGATTTGCGGATCCACGGTATCGAGTGGGCGTTCCATGCGGGCGTTGGCTTCGGTCGTCATTCTGATCTCCGGGCTAGTGGGTAAAAGCGGGGACTATGCTTCGGCCGGACTTGACTCCGGCCACCACACGAGTCTAGCGAAGAGTGTAACCGGTCGCAACGCACCGCATCTGCCTATAAGGGAGACGTATCCGCCGGATTGCCGATTTTCATATTACTGGCAGTCGTGTTTCCGCGCTTCCGGTCCTATACTTACCCTGCTGTCCCGATACAGCAAATTCACTCTACTGAGGATCATCATGGCAAATATCTATGCCGACAATTCATTGAGTATTGGAAGAACTCCCTTGATCAAATTGAATCGCGTCACTGATGGCGCCAAAGCCACCGTGCTTGCGAAGATCGAGGGTAGGAACCCTGCGTACTCTGTGAAGTGTCGCATCGGGGCGGCAATGATCTGGGACGCGGAAAAGCGCGGCGCGTTGAAAGCCGGGCAGGAAATCGTGGAGCCGACCAGCGGCAACACCGGAATAGCGCTGGCCTTTGTGGCCGCTGCGCGGGGCTACAAAATCACATTGACCATGCCGGAGACCATGTCGCTCGAACGGCGCCGCGTGCTGGCGGCCTTTGGCGCGAACCTGGTGCTTACCCCCGGCCCTGAAGGCATGAAGGGCGCGATCAAAAAAGCCACGGAAATTTTCGAATCGGACAAGCAGCATTATTTTTTGCCGCAACAGTTCGATAATCCCGCGAATCCCGCCATTCATGAAGCCACCACCGGGCCAGAAATCTGGAACGATACGGATGGCGCCGTGGATGTGTTCGTTTCCGGTGTCGGCACCGGCGGAACACTTACGGGTGTCAGCCGCTTCATCAAAAAAGCGAAGGGCAAGAAGATCATCACGGTGGCAGTGGAACCCAATGTGAGTCCGGTTATCGCGCAAACGATGGCCGGGCAGCCACTGACACCCGCACCGCACAAGATTCAGGGTCTCGGCGGGGGCTTTGTCCCCAAAAATCTGGACCTGACCATGGTGGATCGCGTGGAAGCGGTGACCAACGAAGAATCCGTGGAAATGGCGCGGCGGCTGGCCCGCGAAGAGGGGATTTTAAGCGGGATCTCTTGTGGAGCAGCCGTAGCCGCAGCCGTTCGTCTCGCGAAGCTTCCGGAATTCGCAGGCAAAACCGTCGTCACCGTGCTGCCGGATTCCGGTGAGCGCTATATCTCCACGATCTTGTTCGAGGGGATCGGCTAATTGGCACGAGCCTGGAAACAAATGCCGCGACGAATGGGGTGCAGTCTTGCTGCGCCCCATTGGCGGCCTTGCGCATCCAACAGAAATGCGATCTACCATGACGAAATCGAATAACGATTTGGAGACGCTGGCTCGCGAATTTCGCCTGGCGCTGGAAGCACGGCTGTCCGATGCCAGCATGTGGGAATACCGCTTGCCGTCCAAGGATGAGGTTGCCGCGTTTTGCCGCTCCTATCTGGACGCGCTGTTTCCGCTGTACTTCTCCAAGGAAGTGGCCAGCAATCCGGATGCTGTCGGTTTTCTTGCGCAGCTTGATCTTCAGTTGGCGGAGCAAATTGTTTACGCCATTCGATTTGATCTGAATTGCTGCGGCAAACCAGTGCCCGCCAACCTCTCGGATAATGCCAGCGAGTTGGTAACCACGCTGCACGGCAAGCTCTCAAAACTTGCGCAGTTGCTGGCAACAGATTTACAGGCGGCGTTGAAGAACGATCCGGCTGCAAGCGGCTACGAGGAAATTTTGCTGAGCTATCCCGGCGTCGAAGCCATCACCACGCAAAGGCTCGCGCATGAACTCTACTTGCTCAAAATTCCCTATCTTTCGCGCATGATCACCGAAGTGGGCCACAGCCGCACCGGCATCGACATTCATCCGGGCGCGACCATCGGTGAATCTTTCTTCATCGACCATGGTACTGGCGTGGTCATCGGCGAAACCGCCACCGTCGGCAACCACGTCACCCTATATCACGGCGTAACCCTGGGCGCCTTCAATCCCACCAGCAAGCGTGATGGGGGTGAATTAGTGCGCGGACTCAGCAACAAGCGCCACCCGGACATTGAAGACCACGTAACAATTTATCCCGGAGCGACGATTCTCGGCGGCGACACCCGCGTCGGCCACCATAGCATAATCGGCGGCAACGTCTGGCTGACGCGTTCCGTTGAACCCTACAGCCGCGTCACCGTGAAAGACCCCGAACTCCTCATCCGCAGCAAAGCCGTCCAAACCGATCAAGACTGGTTCCTCGGCAGCGCAATCTAGCCACCGCGCCTCGGTAGCGCCGGCATCCTGCCGGCAAGCACGACTTGCTTAATGCCCGAAGGCTAAGTAACTCCCAATTAGGTCTGGAGACTGCGTTGACAGTACCAGATCCTCTTCGTTACGCTCGAAGGCTTGACGTTTGTGCGCGAGCAGCACAGAGAGGAGCCGGTCCGCAGCGAAGACCGGCCATAGACGGAATGGCTGAAGAGAAATTACCAACCAGGGCAGAGGATTTTTCCGAGTGGTACAACCAACTGGTGCTGAAGGCCCAGCTGGCCGACTACGCGCCGGTGCGCGGTTGCATGATCGTGCGTCCCTATGGCTGGGCGCTTTGGGAAAATATTCAAGCGGCGCTCGATAAAAGGTTCAAAGCCACCGGTCACCAGAACGTGGCCTTCCCGCTGCTGATCCCTAAAAGCTTTATTGAAAAAGAAAAGCATCACGTGGAAGGCTTTTCCCCGGAACTCGCCGTGGTAACAATCGGCGGCGGCGAAGAATTGGCCGAGCCACTGATCCTGCGGCCCACTTCCGAAACCATCATCGGCCACATGTGGTCGAAATGGATTCAGTCCTACCGCGATTTGCCGGTGCTCATGAACCAGTGGAACAGCGTGATCCGCTGGGAACTCCGCACGAAGCTCTTCCTCCGCACGCTGGAATTTTACTGGCAGGAGGGCCACACCGCACACGCCACCCGCGAAGAGGCAATCGAAGAAACACGCCGCATGCTCGACGTCTATACCGATTTTGCCGTGAACGAGGCTGCCATCCCTGTCATTCCCGGCGCCAAATCCGACGCCGAAAAATTCGCTGGCGCCGACCTCACCTACTCCATCGAAGCGATGATGGGCGATGGAAAGGCGCTGCAATCCGGCACCTCGCATTTCCTCGGCCAGAATTTCGCGCAAGCCTTCGAAGTGAAATACCTGGATCAAACCGGCGTGCAACAGCACTGCTGGACCACCTCCTGGGGCCTTTCCACCCGCATGATCGGCGCGATCATCATGGTCCACGGTGACGACCAGGGACTGATCCTTCCGCCTCGCATTGCCCCGATACAGGTCGTGATCGTGCCCATCTACAAATCTGACGAAGAGAAGGCTAGCGTTCTGCAAGCCGCGAAGGATTTGAAGGCCCAACTTCTCAAAGCAGATCTCCGCGTCCATCTCGACGAGCGCGAAGGCTTCAGCCCCGGCTGGAAATTCAACGACTGGGAAATGCGCGGCGTACCATTGCGCGTGGAGCTTGGTCCCAAGGACGTTGCAAAGCAGGCCGCCATGTTGGCCCGCCGCGATCGTCCCGGCCGCGAAGGAAAAGTCAGCGCCTCGCTTGCCGGCCTTCCCGAGACGATTGAAAAGTTGCTACTCGAGATTCACCAGTCGCTCCACGACAAAGCGCTGGCTTTCCGGCGTTCCAATACGCGCGAAACTTCGACTTATGACGACCTGAAAAAGGCCGTCGAGACCGGCTTTGCCTTCGCCCCATGGTGCGGCAGCGGCGACTGCGAAGCCAAAATCAAAGAGGAAACCCGCGCCACCATGCGCTGCATCCCATTAGATCAGGCGGCGGTGCTTGGCAAGGAAGTCGCGAGCGGCGGCGCTTGCGTGTATTGCGGTAAGCCGGCGAAAGATCGCGCCATTTTTGGCCGGGCTTACTAGGATTGCCGGAACGCCGGGCGTGCGGACGAACCGACCCCGGGCGTTGCATCTGAAGAACACCTGTACGTCCGCAAACTCGACAGCCCAGCGGGCTGGTGCTAGCGTAAAACAGAGGCACGCAGTATGCCGTATTGCGTAAACGGCCTTGGGAGACACATTTGTGAGCGGGCAAAAATTCAATTCAAAACACTCGCAGCGCGGTGAAGGGCGAATCAAGGCCATCATTTACACCATTGTGCTGGCGGTGGCGGTTTATGTCGCTGTTAAAGTGGTCCCCGTCTACGTCGCCGAATATCAGCTGAAGGACAAGATTGCTGAACAGGCGCGCTTTGCGGTGGTAAATCGCTACCCCGAAGATCAGGTCAGGGACGTGATCTTCAAAGTCATTCAGGATCTGGACATTCCCGCAAAACGCGACGACATCAAGGTTGAGACCACCAACCACGGCCTGATGATCAGCGTGAACTACAGCGTGCCGGTGGACCTCGGCTTCTACAAAACCGAGCTCAATTTCGCGCCTTCCAGCGAAGGCATTGATATCATGAAGTGAGCTGCGAGCCGGCTCGTTCTTGCATCGGGGAGCGATCCACTTTCCCAATCCATACTCCCGGTTTCCCTGGCTCTCATCTTGCGAGACACTAGTCTTTAATCTTTCGCCCACCCTCGGGGAGCACTCGTTTGCGATTGCGCATTCAAAAAGGCTTTTGGACTTCCACGCTTGGCCTCAGCATGTTGGGATTCGTGGGGTTGTGTTTCCTGGCCGCCGCCAGTTTGTTTACCTTCTTTTACGTGAAGTACTCCCGGATGATCGACCTCCGGCTTTCCGGCCACGTCCTGCAAAATACAACTCAAATTTTTTCCGCACCAGAGCACATCTCCGATGGTCAAGCCTGGGGTCCGGACGACCTGGTGACCTACCTGCAGCGCGTCGGATATCGTCCCGAGGCCGATGAGAACTCTCTTGGCGAATACGTCCTGGATGGCAACACACTCATGGTTCGCCCTTCCAAGCTGTCCTATTTCAACGGTGGCAATGCTCTGGCCGTGCAATTCAACGGCAGGGTGATCCGTAGCATACGTCCTGCCACTGGCGGCCCGGACATGGGCATCGCCGAAATCGAGCCGGAACTCATTACCAATCTCTTCGACAGCCAGCGCGATAAGCGACGCCCGGTGCGCTACGAAGATCTCCCGCCAACCCTGGTCCAGTCTGTTCTCTCCGCTGAGGACAAGCGCTTCTTCGAACATCCAGGCTTCGATTTCATCCGCATCGCCGGGGCCGCGTGGGCCGATCTGCGCCATACACACAATTTCATGCAGGGTGCCAGCACCATCACCATGCAGGTTGCCCGCACCTATTTCCTCACCACGGATCGCACCTGGAAGCGCAAAATCGCCGAAGCGATGCTCTCCTTCGAACTGGAGCAGCGTTTCAACAAGCAGCGCATTTTCGAGATGTATGCCAATGAAGTCTACCTGGGCAATCGGGGCAGTTTCGGCATCCGCGGATTCGCAGAGGCCAGCGTGGCCTATTTCGGCAAGGATATGCGCCAGTTGACCCTCGGGGAGTGCGCCTATCTGGCGGGGTTAATCCGCGCGCCCAATTATTATTCCGTTGCGGACCGCCACCCCGAACGCGCCGCCCAGGCCCGCGATCGCGTGATGACGCAGATGCTCGAAAACAAATACATCACCCAAGACGAGCTTCAGGAAGCCAAGAATGTTCCTCTCAAGCTGGTGCGCACCTCGGTTGCTGGCAGTGAAGCGCCCTATTTCGTGGACATGGTGAAAGACCACCTGCTTGAAAAATATACTGGGCAAGAACTCTTGAGTTCCAACTACCGCGTCTACACCACGCTCGACCCCCAATTGCAGCGCGCCGCGGCCGTAGCCCTCGACGCGGGAATGAAAAATGTGGACGCCATGCTCGAAGCGAAGGCCGCGAAAGCGCGCAAGTTGAAGGGAAAAAACGCGCCCCCGGAGCAGCTTCCGCAGGTGCAGGCCGCTTTGGTGGCTCTGGATCCGCGGACCGGGGAAATTAAAGCCTTAATCGGTGGCAGGGAATACGGGCAAAGCCAGTTGAATCACGCCCTGGCCCATCGCCAGCCGGGTTCCGTCTTCAAGCCCTTTGTCTATGCCGCGGCCTTCGACAATGCCGTGGATGGAGCGCAACCGGTGATCACTCCGGCCACCACCGTGGACGATGAGCCGACGGTGTTCGAATTTGACGGCCAGGAATACACGCCGAATAACTACGGCGAACGCTTTATGGGCAAAGTCACGGTTCGTCAGGCGCTTACGAATTCGCTGAACGTGGCCACCGTAAAAGTTGCCGAAATGGTGGGCTATGGCCGTGTGGTGCAGATCGCACGCCAGATGGGACTCGGCTCCAACATTCGCCCCACGCCCGCCGTGGCGCTGGGCGCGTACGAATTGACGCCGGTGGAGGTTGCCGGCGCGTACACCGCCTTTGCCACCATCGGCACGCGCGCCGATCCTTTCTTCATCAAAACGGTCGTCAGCGCGGACGGAAACTCACTGGAAAAGGTCACGCCAACGAACAAGTTGGTGCTGGATCCCCGCGTTGCTTATCTGGTGGATAGCATCCTGGAGGACGTCCTGAACAAGGGGACCGGGGCCCAAGTCCGCGCCAAAGGTTTCAAACTACCGGCCGCAGGAAAAACCGGTACATCGCGCGACGGCTGGTTCGCGGGCTTTACCAGCAACCTGGTCTGTGTAATCTGGATCGGCTTCGACGACAACCATGACCTTGGTCTGGCGGGCGGTTCAACTGCCGCGCCCATCTGGGCCGATTTCATGATGAAGGCAACCACCATGCCAGGCTACCGCGATGTGAAGGACTTCGAAAAGCCGGAAGGTGTAGACACTGTGATTCTTGACGCGGATACCCAGCAAGTCGCCACCCCCGGTTGTCCCGCCACGCGCGAAGAGGTCTTCGTGGCTGGCTCCGAACCTACTCAACTCTGCGAAGCCCATGGCGGCCACGGGCCAGCCACTGCCACCGGCTCGTTTCTGTCTCGACATTTTCGGCGGAGGTTCGGGCCCTCCGCCGCCCAATGGGACGAATCCCCCAAATACGCCTGGCGGAGCCACAACGACCTCGGGACAGCCGGGATCGGCCGCTGTTGACCCGGCGAAGACCCCCGAAAAGAA
>CAVTII010000015.1:0-536949 GCA_963734705.1 uncultured Acidobacteriota bacterium
ACCAGGCACTTAAAGGCGCGCAGATATCGGCGTTGTATTCGGTTCATGGTTCGCATTAATCTAAAGTCTGTCCTCATTGGGCAACTCTTCTTCGTCGGGGCCGTATGATAAACGCCTCTACCGGTGCAGGTGCTCTTACTCCGCAAAAGTCCGCGCTCGTAGTTTCTTCTGGCGGCGATGTCGATGAACTGCTCATGAGCATCTTGATCAAGGAGGGTTGGAACATTCAACCCGTTATTGATAATCAAGATGCGCTCTCTCTTTCAAGAGAGAAAACGTTCGACATGATTATCACTGGACGGAAAACCTGCGGCTCCGAGGATATTGAACTTCTGCGAAAAATCCGAAGCGTTCGCCCTCACGTGCGCCTGATTATTCTGACCGATGAATGGACTCCAGGAGACATTATCGCTGCCATGCGCGAAGGCGCGTTCAGTTATTTCTCGGCTCCGTTCGAGGCTTCTGCGCTTGCCGAAATGGTGCGCTCAGCCATGGCCGAGCCCTACTGGGACGACGGAATCGAAATCCTCTCCGCCACCCCAACCTGGATTCGATTGACGGCCAGATGTGACCTACCTACCGCAGATCGCCTGGTGCAATTCCTGCACGGAGTCGGAGACATTCCGCAGGCTGACAAAGACCAAGTGATTACCGCCTTCAGGGAGATCTTAATCAATGCCATGGAGCACGGTGCAAATTTTAATCCCAATCAGTATGTGGAAATCTCGTTCATCCGCTCCCGTCGCGCGATAACCTGCCGCGTTAGGGATCCCGGTAAAGGTTTCTCGCTCGAAGAACTTCGCCACGCAGCCATCGGCAGCTCGCCGGAGGATTTGCTTGGCCATATGGCGGTGCGTGAAGAACAGGGTTTGAGACCAGGCGGCTTCGGCATACTGCTAGCGAAAAAGCTCGTCGATGAGCTGATCTACGACGAGAAGGGTAACGATGTGTTGCTTGTCAAATATCTTGATCTTCCCAATCGCCCCTAGTTTAGTTAAAAGCGATAACCCGAAACGTGGGTCCCAGTACCTACTCCTCCGATGATGTCGACTAGTGTCCATGCGGTTTGATCCAGCAAATCAAGGGGCGTTAATGGCAGTGCCAGATGGATTCCTCGAGGCCAGACTTCCCGTCCTCTAACCGGTGTTTGGCTACCATTTCTCTCTTCTCACGCGCATTTCCATGCAGTAGGATTCGCGATTTGGAGGTGTTCCATGCCGCTGAACATCATGACGCTATCGAGAGTGGATATGCCCGTGAGCCAAGCTGAAGGTCTAAAAATTCTCGAGCGAGATCAGTTCTGTTGCAGGTATTGTGGATTGGATGGGAGGGCCAGCTTTGAAAACGCGATAGTCATGTCCGTTGATTTCGTCATGCCGCGAGCTCGCAAAGGTAAGAAGGACCCGGCCAACCTGGTAGCCTGCTGCCGCCCGTGCAACATGATCAAAGGCACCCGGGTCTACAAGAGCTTCGAGGATGCCAAGAAATACGTCCTCGCGCGACGCGAGGAGATACGCCAGGCCTGGGAGTCCAAGCGCTCTCACCCGGCAGAAAGCGCGGCTTCAGCTTAGTAAGTGGGCATCACTGTTACACAGGTCTTTTCGCGTATTGAACCTAAAGTCGAACATCACAATGTGCTAGATTCTCGACGTGGCCGAAGCTGCGGCCGCCCCGCGATTTTGATCCCTCACTATTCGTGCCGTTCTCCGGCCCCCGCCAAACAGCCTCATTTTGTTTTGGATTGTAAAACCGCACGTTTGCGCACAATCTTCGTTAATGCAAAGTCCTAACGCTCGTCGCAAACCGTGGGTTCCGGTACCCAAGTTACCGGAAACCCGACGCAATCGGGACTTAGCGCCACGGTCCCACGAACATTCACAGCCGAAACACAATTGGCAGATTTGGCCTAAAGTCCACCAACCGATTTTGCTGCTTGCCGTCGAACTCAATTTCGAGGAGCGACTTTGCTCCCTCTTGAATTGAGAGAATCTTATTCTCGATCATCCTTTGTGACGCTGTAGAACGAACTGGTATGCGGCTTGTCAAGCTCAAGCCGGTGATTTCACGAATGCCTGCTGGGTGCTCTGTGAACCAGCGTGCGCGGTCGGCTCGCCGCAGAAAGCCGAAGTAAATCCACATCGGCTCCTCGACTCCGGTTTCGGCGAGGTGCATTACGAGCGGATCTGGCATGTAAACAGGTCGATATTCCCACGCTGGAAACGGCAAAACTGCACTCTGGAGAGGGTTGACGGGGCGCACGCAGACGCCAAATGGTGAGGTGCTGCCTTCGCCGGCCGACCATCTTTCCCAAAGGAGAGTGCGCCTCGTAGTTTCACTCTGAGCCTCTCTCGGTTTGCTGACCCAAAGTAACTCAATCATGGCGTTGGCAAAATTGAAACGCCGACATGAAGTCCCTTGCCCGGAGTGTTCGTTGGGAGGTGCTTCGTGTAAGCCGAACCGAATAAAGTCCTTGGCCTCCGGAGCGCCTGGCCTTGCACACACGAACACATGATCCAACTCGATGCTCATGCGAGTCAGTTTAATCTAGCTCCGCGGCTGGTAAACGGGCAAATCCGAAAGGTGGGTCCCGGTACCCAAGTTACCGGTAACGCGACGCAATATAAAAGGGCGCCCCTTTTGGAGTAGGGTTTTAAGTGTTCAGCTCGAACCCCTCCAGAAAGGAACACCCTTTTATGACTAACACTCAATATATCGGCATGGACGTCCACAAGGAAAGCATTTCGATCGCGGTCCGAAATGCTGTCGGCAAGGTCGTGATGGAATGTGTCATTGAGACGAAAGCGAGCACGATTCTGCAGTTTATCGGAGGAATGCGTGGAAACGTACAGGTCACGTTTGAAGAAGGAACCTGGGCTGCCTGGTTGCACGACCTGTTGAAACCACACGTCACAAAATTGGTGGTCTGCGATCCGCGTCGGAATGCCTTGTTGCAGGAAGGCAACCAGAATGACCGCGTTGACGCCCGGAAGCTGGCCGAGCTGCTGCACAACAACCAACTGCGCTCGGTCTATCACGGAGACCACGGCCTGCGAACCCTGAAAGAATTGGTGGGCAGTTATCTGACCATCACCCAAGATCTCACCCGGGTGATGACCCGAGTGAAGGCCATCTATCGCAGTTGGGCCATCCCTTGTAATGGCAAGCAGGTCTATGCACTGCACCATCGCGTCGAGTGGCTTGCGAAAATCGACGAACCAGGAGTGCACCGGCGAGCGGAATTTTACTATCAGCAACTCGATGCGCTGCGATGCCTGCGCCAACAAGTGCGGCGGGATCTGCTGGCGGAGAGCAAGAAGCATCCAGCCTGGAAACGACTCTGTGGAATTCCCTCAATTGGTCCGATCCGGGCCGCGGTGTTACTGGGCATTCTGCAGACCCCGCACCGGTTCCGTACCAAACGGCAGCTGTGGACTTATAGCGGTGTCGGCATCGAGACCAGCAGCAGCGCGGATCACCCCGTTGTGAAAGGACAGCTGGAACGGAAGAAGAAGGCCGAGGTTCGCGGGTTGAATAGAAATCACAATCACGATCTGAAAAACCTTTTCAAGGGAGCAGCGATCGTGGCGGCGACCAAACCTGGTCCCTTCGCGGAGTTCTATGCGGAATTAGTGGCTAAGGGCCTGCGGCCGGAAATGGCGCGGCTGACCCTAGCCAGGAAGATTGCCACCATCGTTCTGATCGTGTGGAAGAGAGGAGTGTGCTTCGACGCCCAACATCTGAAACCACAAACAGCTTGAGTGTCTCTGATCGAGTCCGCTCCATCTCTGGGTATTTCTCTGGCGGTGGCCGTCGGGTTCTCGAGACACTCTGGTTCGAGAGCGAGTCTCAGCTGATTAGTTAGGCCCTGCGTGCTTCGGGCACCGAGTCTCACAGCCGACCCTAGGCCCTCTCGGATAACCAGAAGAAGCTATGGGCCACGAGTCCCGGATAGAACTATGGTCACCAAATTTGGCCACAATTCTGCTTTGCTGGTTTCGGAACTGACAGGCTTCGTTGCGAAGAAGCGATGAAAACCGCTGGTAGAGAAAACCCAAACCGCTGGGCCAAAGCGTCCAGCAACCGAGCACCTGGCGCGGCAGCTCAGAACAGATCCTGCTCCATCAAGTGGGCTGCGAAGCAAGAAAACGTCCGGCCGGTGCAGGAGTCTTTTTTCTTGACTTCTGCTTTTATAGAACTAACCAGGAGTTGACAAATTCGCTTCCCATCTAACGACAGGAAATCAAGAAAAGCCCTGCTTCTCACTGCTTGCCGCGATGACATTCAACGACCATGAATTCGCTCCAGGCATTCCGGTCACTCGACTTTTCACCTCTCCAAGTGAAGTGGCTTTTGGCATTGTTGGTGTAAGTGACGCGAGTATACGCGTGTGTGGAGTCGATCGGCGCCAGCTCTTTGAAGGCATAGATGATTGATCGGCCGTTGTACGTGACCCCACCAAGCTCGGGCGGCGTGAGGTCCGTCCACGTTCCAGTCAGCCCGTTTAGCCATTTAATGTTCCAGGTCTGTTTGTTTGCATCGTACGCTCGCAGATTCAAACCGAGCACAACCAGCCTTCCGGACATATCTGTCATCCGGTATTCGTCCGCAATCGCGTGACCGTCGAGGATGTAGCGGCCGACCCACGTTCCCTGAAAGAAGTGCCATTTTCCGTCGGGCAACTTCACTTTTGCTTCGAAGCGCCAATTTCCGATGAGAAACGCGAACCGAGAGAGTTCTGCAGGTGCATTAGGGTTGAGCTTGCCGAACTCCCGCTTGACCTGTTGCATAGAACCATCCTCCGTTTCAGCCGGTAGCGGTGCCGCGAATCGATGGCAATAATGGTATGAGCGGAAGTGCGAGTCTTCAAGTCCTTCCATGAGAAGGCCGGTTGATGTCAAGGCACACTTTTGCTTTCTTCTTTCTTTCAGTCTATTCCCATTCAGCTAAGCCGCCTCTGTCGCCATCCTTCCATCCGCACTCTTTGGTGAGCGATATTCGCTCGGTGCAAGGTGGGTGTTCTCGTTCAGTAGGTGCTGCTACCTGATAATCGTCCTCTCGTCTCACCTTTTCGGTGGGAGTCGGGTCCCAGGACTTAGCCGCAGTCACCTAGACTTGGCGGTTTGCGCTCAGCTGTTCGGATCGAAACTCTCTAGGCCACGGCGCGCATCGCTTTTTGGCTATTGCGCAATGGTTCGTACACCTCTCCGCTTACCCACAAGCGATGCAGTAGTATCGCCAACTTTCGAGCCACCGCAACCACCGCTCGTTTCTTGGCATTTTTTCCTCCTCGCTCTGCAAGCTTCAGTCCCCATCTCCGCAGATCACGGTCTTCTCCAAATGGTCCCAGAAGGTAGTGTGCTCCCTGCACCATCATCGTTCGCAGATATCGGTCTCCTTCTTTGCTGATGCCCTTCTGTGGTTCGCTGTTCCCCGAGTTTCTCCGGCCAGGTCGCAACCCCAGAAAACAACCTACCGCGCGACTCTTCGGGAACCGCTACGGGTCTTCTATCGTGAGGACATAGGTCAGCGCGATCTGCGTTCCTACACCCTTCACTTGCTTGAGCAAGGACACTTCCGGGTACACTTCCTTGGCGATGCTCTCCATGCGTTCGTCGTATTCCTGGATGCGTTCGTTCAGCGATTCGATTTCTTTGAGCAAGGGTTCCAGAACATCCCGCAACTCTGCGCTCAATCCAGCGCCTAGCTCCCGGCTCACCTGCTGCGTGCCACACTTGGGCAGCCGTTCACCAAAGGGCTTCCCCAACCCACGGGCTGTATTCACCAGGGCCGTTCGAGCACTGACTAGTTCCGCTCGCGCCCGGATCACCGTCAGGTGGATTTGCGCCTTTGCACTGCGATGCCGTACTGGCCCCAACAACTCGGGATCGATGCGCGCCAGTCGTGCCAGGGTCCGCGCATCGTGTCGATCGTCTTTTCGATTGCTCTTGGTGATCAATTCCACTTTTTGTGCGTGCGCCACAATCACTTCGTGTCCCAGCTCCGTTAACAGCCGGCTTACCCAGGGCGAATGCGTTCCTGTCTCCAAGGCGATCAGACTCTGCGGTATCTTTCCAAATGTCTGCTTCATCGCTTCCGGCGTTGTTGCTACTTTCTGTTCCAGAATGATTTTGCCAGCTTCATCCAAAACACAGTAGAACGACCAACGATCCCCTAGATCCACACCGATAGTTAGCTTTTGCTCCTTCAAAATTTCATTACTAAATGCCTGCATAGTGCTAATCTTCTTCATCGCCGGTCTCCTTTTTTGTGCCTAGAGCACGTCAAACATTGGGAGCGTATCGCATCCCGCTGGAGACCGGCCTTCTCATCCCATCTGGTAAACGCGCAAATCGGACAAGTGGGTTTTAGTACCCAGATGTCCGGTTACCCGACTTCTATGATAGGTCCTTGTCAAGAGGCAAAAAGCTCTCCTGACGCGCTCAGGAGGAGCGCGGGTGTAAGATCTTGGGTTTCGTCAGCGCGTCGTGTTGGCCTCTCGGCCGCGGTTTCTATCTAGGATAGAACCAGACTTCCATTTGCTGGTGCAGCTCGTCTGGCTGCCCAGAAGATTGAGTTTGTGTTTTCCTGCCAGTCTCGAAACTAATCAACGGGAGCAGCAGGTGCTCACGCCCCTGCGCCCAGTCGGTTTAACGGCAAGACCTGGCAGGCCTCGCGCTGAAAAAACTTTATTTTCGCCGTGCGGTCTCAGGCAGCCGTACGGGTCTCCTGGTCGATCACCAAGAAATGGCATTGCCCACGATCCACGGCCATCAAGTAGGCCACCAGTTTTCTGGCCACCGCCAGCGTGGCGCGATTGGCGTTGCCCTTTTGCTTTTCCCGGTCATAGAGCAGTGCCAGCGTTGGGCTGTAGCGTGGGGCCATCTTGGCCGCTTCGATCAGCGTGGTCTGCAGATGTTTGTTGCGCTGTTTCGACAACGGCGTACGTTGCACGGTGTTCGCTGAACGTTGCTCATCGCCGCACAGGCCGCAGTAGCTGATGGCTTTCTTAATCGACGAAATCCGCTGCACCTCACCGATTTCCAATGCCCACGTCAGCGCCGTGATCGGCCCAATCGCCGGAATGCTCATCAGGCGCTCGACACGTTCTACCAGCAGGCCGTCTTGCTGCAGGGAGTGGATCAGAGCACTTTCCATTTTGCCTAGCCGCACCACCATTTCCCGGCACTGACCGAGCAGCGAGCGCAAGCTTTCGTCGATGTCCGGGTTGCTGGCCAATAGTTCGCGGAAGTAGCCGGCTTTGTGGAGCTTCTGCTTGTTGTAGCTCACTCCCGCTTCCATCAGCAGCGTGCTGATCTTGATTTTCATCTGCACCATCTGACGCACCAGTAAGTTGCGATAGCGCAGGGTGCGTCGCCGTTCGCGAATCGCCGTCGGAGCCATGTAGCATTCCGGCAGAAAATCACAGCGCAAACAGTCGCAAATCTTGTTGGCGTCGATGCGATCGTTTTTCTTTTTCGCGGCGGCGATGGCCCGCAGCATCAAGGGATGGGCTACTTTCAACTCAGCAGCGTGGGGCTTTAGGTGATCGTAGATCCAGCCGGAGAACATCGTGGCTTCCAACGCTGCGCTCCACGGCTGTGGCAGCGTCTTCATCCAGCGATCTAAATCAAAACGTGTGGCGGGAATCCATCCTTCGGCATAGATCTTGCCACTGCTGTCCTTCACGCAGTAGCTGATCTTCTGCTTGTGAACATCTAGGCCGATGTAATACATAGGTTGCATGAGGAGCCTCCTTGGTGTTTCTGAATCAGCGTGGCGCTGAGTTCAGCTTTTCTACACCAAGCGCTCCTCCTTGACCTATACATTCAAACTAATCGGGACCTAGAGGGAGTTGTCTGTCGGGGCCAAGGATTACTTCCGGTTTGCCACTCGCCCAGAATCTTCGGATTCAATATCACCGATGAACGGCGAGACCGAATGTCGGAGAGATTCGAAGCTCAAGCAATCATCTATACCGTGCCATTAAGATGCAAGTGCTTGACCGGTCCGATTAGTTCACCAGCACAGTCAGGGGTGTGGCTCCGACTGAGGGCAGGGAATTGATTAGGAATCTCTTCCCGTCTGGGGAGACGGCATATTGGAAGAGCACGATACGCGGCGCCGTGATTCGAGTCTGGAAAAGAGAATGGGGGACCCCGGCAACCAGCTTGCCAGAGGACGTATCGATGGATACGGCCATGAGTTTCTTGTCCGGGCTAATATAGAAAAGTTCTTTACCGTCCGCTCGCCAGCGCGCCTGGGCGCCGCCCTGATTGGAGATCTGGATTCGTCCCCGTAGCTCGGGAAACTGCGCGACAAATATGTCACTACCCTCGTAGGCGGTCGACAAGGGACCGGTGAAAGCGATCCACTTGCCGTCTGAAGAGAACTGAGCTTCGGCGCCATCGGCATAAACCGAGTGCGAACGCTTCTGGAAGTCATAGTAATTCAGCTCAGGTAGGCCTTTCTGAAGATCCATGTAGACAAGGTAACGGCCATCTAGCGACCAGTCGTTGGGGATACTACCTTGGCTCTCCACCAGAGGTTCGGGTTTGCCCGAACCGTCGGTAGACGCCAAGTAAATTTTTTGAGTGGACTCAGCCCAATTCTCGACATACGCCACGGATCTTGAGTCAGGTGATAAAACAGGGAATACTTCGGTTCCTCCAGATGAGACGCGGGTGCTCGTGCCACGGGCAAAATCATAGATGCGGATGTAGTGTTTCCCGTTGCGTTCATCGTCCGAGGAGACAGCGAGCAGTCCGCCGTCGCGGGACAGGTCCGGGTCGCGATAGCCGATCGTAGGTACTTCGTTCAGCTCTCTGCCTTCGCGGTCAAACCATGAGAGCCGCGTAACATTGTCGCTCGAAGACTGAAAGACCACGACGCCATTGTCCGAGACGGAAAACCCTGCGCGGGAGAAGGCAGGTTCCTGTACCAGTTCCTGTTGCGCAACCGGTCCGGGTGGACCAGTGGTCTGAAGCCGCTCGAGATCGAACGGTTGCTCCATGAGGCTGCGATCTCGAACATAAAAGAGATGCCCGGACGTAAACTGCGTATTCCCAGCGAACTCAGAGGAGATCATTTTGCTCTCCATGGACTTCAAAGAGCCAACATAAACCCCCGACAGGTTAATGAAATATAGAAAGTGATCTCCGTCGGGGAGGAACGAGGGCCAAATCGTCGTGGCGTTCGGCTCATCTGACTTTACAGCGGGCTGCGGCTCGCCACCCGAAGCAGGCACCTTCATTAACCTCGAAACGATGAGGCGGGAGGAGCTGTTCGAGGTACTCGCAGCGAACACGATCGTGCCATGGTCGTTCCAGGTTCCGCCGGCGGCTCCGGGTGCGTCGCATATGATCTGGACAGCATTGCCGCTAGCATCAGCACTCTTTAGCTTACCGTCACCGAAGAAACCAACCTGCAGATTATCAGGCGACCAGAAGGGATAGAAAGCGCCTTTTGTGCCAGTCAATTGTTGCGCTGTCCCGGAGGCCAAGGATCGGATCCACAATGCCGTTCCACCATCCGACCCAGCAGCCACGAAGGCGAGCCGCCGGCCGTCGGGCGAGATCGCGAAATTATAGGGAACAAAAGAAGTAAATTGCGGCGGCAGCAAAGAAAGGCGAAGATGCTGACGTTCCGGTTGCCGCGTGCTGCCCAAATGAGTGAGGCCGAACCACATTAGCAAGGCGATGCACAACGCGGCGAGCCCCCAAGCAAATGCCTCGCGCCGACGTGGTACAAGGTCAGGCGCTTTGCTTACGCGTGATTCTTCGGCGATCCACTTTAGTTCTCTCGCCAAGTCCCGCGCGTTTTGCCAGCGCTCGTCGGCATCTTTTGCCAGGCACGTTTTCACGATGCGATCGAACACCGCAGGCGCCATCGGCTGCAAACTCGATACCAAGGGCGGCTCTCGCTCCAATATCGCCGCGATCACACTTGCTTGAGTTTTCCCCTCGAATGCTTTTTTTCCCGTGGTCATTTCATACAGCACAGCACCGAGAGAAAAAACATCGCTCCTTCCATCCAACTCCCTCCCCTCGATCTGCTCCGGAGACATGTACTGAAACGTCCCGACAATCGTCCCCCGCTCGGTCACTGGCGATTCCTGCTTTGTCGCGGTCAACGTAGCCAGATCGGCCAGCGGAGCCACCAGTTTCGCCAAGCCAAAATCCAGCAGCTTCGCTCCACTCGGCGTGAGCATTATGTTGCCGGGCTTGAGATCGCGATGCACCACACCGCTGCGATGCGCTTTATCCAATGCATCCGCAATCTGCGCACCCAACTTGAGCACTTGCTCCAGCGCCAGCGGTCCTTTCTCCAGACGCTTGGCTAGCGTTTCGCCCTCGACGCACTCCATCACCAGGTAGTCGATTCCATCCTGATGACCGACGTCATGCAACACGCATATGTGTGGATGATTCAACTGGGAGATGGTTTTCGCTTCGCGCTCGAACCGCTGCTTGTGTACGGGATCAGAAGAAAACTGCGCGGGCAAAATCTTGATGGCGACACTGCGATCCAATCGTGTATCACGCGCGCGGTACACCTCACCCATTCCGCCAGTACCCAGCGGCGCGAGGATTTCGTAGGGCCCGAGTTTGGCGCCCGCTGCGAGCGGCATATGTGGTCGCGATTATACGCTAGGAAGGCTCGTAGGGTAGTTAGGCCTCACCGAAAGTCCTGATTAACGCTAGTGCTTTACCGGATGCGCGTTCTCGGTGAGGAGTGAGCGGTGGCGAGGAGTTCTGCGCGCGTCCGGTAAAGCCGTTTGGACGTGGCCGCCCGTGGTTGCGGTGGACGCGGGCGGCTTCCTTCAAGTCGTTGTATCGAAAGCGCTGAACTCACCGTGCTCGTGTATGCGCCTCGCCCCTTCGCGCTTCCGATACAACCCTAAGACTTACCGGGACTTAGGGCCGTTCGGCAGAATGAGTTTGGGTGTCGAGCCGGAGCTAAAGGGTAACTTGCATGAAGGAATGGAAGAAGACGCGTGCAGAAGTGAAACAAAGTAGGAATTCTAGCCGACTGATTTTATTTCTTCGTCGCCGCTCCGGCTTTGTTGGCGTTTGCAACTAGTGTCGCGAAGCGAGGGTCTGAGTGCAGGGATTTCAAATCGGAATCTTTTTCGACGCCTGCGAGGCCTGTAGGACTTAGGCCCTGGGCGATAGCCTGATTTAGCAGGGTGAACGCTTCGTCGTTGTGGTCCTGGAGAGCGGCGAGGCAAGCAAGATTGTAAGTGGTTGCAGCGGTGTCCGGGTGATCGGGACCCAGGACGCGCTTTCGAATCTCCAATGCCCCTCGAACGAGCGATTCTGCTTCGGCGTAGCGACGCTCGGCCGAGAGAATGCTTGCGAGATTATCCATGGCGGCCAGGGTGTTGGGATGCTCGGAGCCGAGGACGCGGCGTTGGGCTTCAAAGGCTTCGCGGGTGGCATCTTCCGCTGCGCGGAGTTGCCCCGCCTGGCGAAGAGTCCAGCCCAGATTGGTGAGGGTTCGCATCGTGAGGGGATGATCCGGGCCCATCTTTTTGCGGAGTGTATCGAGTGCATCGCGAGTCAACTGGATGGCCGCAGGGAACTTGCCCTGGTCCGCTAGAGTGTCGGCCAGATCACCCATGGTCGCAAGGGTGTAGGGATTCTCAGGACCGAGTACCTTGGTCTCTGCTTCAAAGGCCTCTCGATAGAGTTTCTCAGACTCCGGCAAACGCCCTTGTTTTTGGACGGCGCTCCCGATGTTGTAAATGGTTGTAAGTGTTTCCGGGTGGTCGGGGCCGAGGACGTGCCGGCGGAGCTCGAACAGCTGGCGAAAGAGGGCCTCAGCGTCGGCGTATTTTTGTTCATAGAACAAGGTCGTTCCCAGGTCGTTCATAGAACGCAGGGTGAGTGGATGATCGGGACCGAGAGTGCGCCGCCGAGCGTCGAGCACCTGACGGCAAAGGGCTTCGGCTTCGGCATACTGTCCCTGGGCGTTCAAGTTGTTGACGAGGTTGCCCATCTGCCGCAGGGTTTCGTCATGATCGGCGCCATAGGACCGGCGTGTGGTCTCGAGGGCATCGCGATAGAGTTTTTCCGCCTCGATGTAACGGCCCTGGCTGTAGTAGCAGTTCGCGAGGCCGTCTAATGCCTGAATCGTCTTCAAATTTTCCGGACCCAGCTTCGTGCGGAAAGATTCGTAGGCGTGGCGATAGAGCTGCTCGGCGTCTTTGTATTTCCCTTCGTCATATAAAATGTTTGCAAGATTATTTTCGAGGCCGAGAGCTTCCGGGGCGTCCGGGCCGGAGGTTTTGCGAAGGATGTCGAGAGAGCCATAGGCGAGCGCTTCGGCACGGGGATAGAGGCCCAGATTGTCGTAGACGGTGCCCATGATGTCCATCATGCGAGCTTGCATTTCAGGATCTTGCGCGAGGCCGGTGTCAATGTCCTTGGAGGCTTTGTCGAGGACTTCGCGTGCGGTGACGGAGTTGCCGCGCGCTTCCCCCGGATCGGAGACGCGGAACATTTTGGTCATGAAATCGGCGATGCGGTTGGCGCGATCACGTTCGCGAGCAGTGCGGTCGCGTTCGGCGGTAATGAGGCGGATTTGGACCGCCTGTAGAACGGAGAAGGCGACGAGCAGCAGCAGGCCTGCGGCGGCGACAGAAACACCCGGGCGGTGGCGGCGAACGTATTTCCGGAAGCGATACGCGGCGCTGGCTGGACGCGCGGTGACCGGTTGATGATTCAGAAAATTGTGAAGATCGCTCGCCAATTCGTTGGGAGAACCGTAGCGGCGGGCGCGGTCTCTTTCGAGCGCTTTCAGCGTGATCAAGTCGAGATCGCCGCGCAGTTGGCCTAAGAGATCCTGGGGTTCGGTCGAACGGAGCCGCGCGGTTTGCGTGGCGGTGTCGCGCTCAGTGGTGGATTTATTTAGGTATTGCAGGCTCGGAGGCGGAGGGTCTTCCTCGCGCAGGCGTTTGAGCGCCTGGTGTATGACTGCGCTGCGCCACTGCGTTGGATCGAAGGGCAACGTGCCGGTGAGGAGCTCGTAGAGGATGACGGCGAGGGAATAAACGTCGGAGCGCGTGTCCACATCGCGGACTTCGGGATCGGCTTGTTCTGGGCTCATGTAGGCGGGCGTGCCGATGAAATGGCCGTCGCGAGTAAACATAGTGGCGAGCGGGTCGCTGGAGGCGACCGCTTTGGCGATGCCGAAATCGATGATGCGAGGTGAGGACTTACCTTCGAGTTCGGTAACGAGGATGTTGGCGGGCTTCAGGTCGCGATGAATGATCGCCTTTTGGTGCGCGTGTTGCACGCCTTCGCAAACTTTGATGAAGAGTTCGAGGCGTTGCGAAATGGAAAAGCGTTTTTGGTCGCAGTAGAGAGTGATGGGAATGCCGGGGACGTATTCCATGACGAAGTAGGGAGTGCCGTCGGGGGTAGTGCCGGCGTCGAAGACTTTGGCGATGGCAGGGTGATTCATGCGGGCAAGGGCTTGGCGTTCGGACTCGAAACGCTCGAGCAGCACATTGTCAGATACGCCGGCGCGGATGAGCTTTATGGCGACTAGGCGCTGGAAGGGAGCGGTCTGTTCGGCGAGCCACACCTGGCCCATGCCGCCTTCACCGAGCTTGCGGACGAGACGATAAGGCCCGATGGTTCTGGCTGAGGGAGGGGATGCTGCGAGCAAGGGAGAGGAGTAGTCGACGGTGGGAAGCGTCTCGGGATCGGGGCCTTGGGATGGGGCCTTGGTGTCGGGGGTAGTAGGTTGCGAACCATCAGACCGATCGTGAGTACGATCGTTGGGGTCATCAGGAACGAACATGTGAACCTCAACCTGGGCCGGAAGGAATTGCCAGGAAGGATAGCACGATTTTCTATAAGGCCCGAAACAGAGAAGCTGGATCAACCAATTTCTGGTTGCTCCGACTTCGTGACGCATGGTCAAAGCTTCCAAACGCAGGCGAACACCGTGCTTCCTCGAATCCTCCTCGAAAGGATAAATATCATCGACCGTGGTGCGAAAAGTCCAGCCTCTTTCCAGGTCGTGCGCCATCCGACCACTATCCGCTGACAAATAACCTAGCTGTTCACCATTTCTGCGACAGACTTTCACGGCACCAGGGTTATGATGATTGTCCGGCTCCGGAAGTAAGACTAGTTCCTCAGCTTTTTGGCAGCAATTGATAACATCTTGGCGGCTCTTACCATCTGGGTTCTTGAGATTAATTCCGAACACCTGCTTCCAAAAAACGCGATTGACCGATTTGCTGGCAGTAACGGCGCTTCGCGCTCGTAAACGCTTGACCCCGAAATTGAGGACCAGCGCAAGGGCCACAACGGCAAAGATAATGAGCGAAATCATTTCGTGTTCAGTCCGTCCCACACGGAATGCTCCTCTTGTGATGTTGAATCCCATTAATCTCGTCTGCAAGGGAGATGGTCACACTTCCCAGCAAACGTGTGCTAGCTCCTGGTAAGTCGTGCCAGCTCAGCAGGTCGATTCAACACCCTGCATTGCACTGACTCGACAATGTTTTCTAGCGGAAACTATCTGTGCGGCTTTCTTCGATCAAAATCTACCCTGGGCAGGGTCCTTACCGATCTACGCATCGCCAGGGGTTTTAGCTTTTAATTTCAATGTAGTGGGTTCATGCTCAGTGTTGCGTCGACCCATTGAGACCACACGGCTTAGCAGTAACTTGGGCACTAGCCGCCTTTTCTCACGAGGGGTAGGCTGAGTAAGCAATTCAGGCTTTGTGTTGGTCAGTTTTCTCTGTTGAATTGTTTTTTTGCCTATTGGAGGACTGTCGGTCGCTCCGAGTCCTCTTGTAAACGTTTTTCAGGCAGACTTCGACTGCTTCTGGAAGTGCGAGACAAGGTTTTGTTCTTTCTTCTTTTTCAGCAGCGCAGCGCTGTCCAGGCTGCGACGAAAACATTCTGCCAAGGATAGGCGGAACTGTAGCGAACCCAGATGCGGCGTGCGGTGATGCGCACCTGCGCGGCGATTTTCAGCAGCTTCAGCCGGATGGTATCGACTTGGGCTTCCGCCCACTCCGTACCCGCCAAGCCCAACCGCCGCAAGGCCTCGACCAGCACATAGGCCAGCGAGGAGAAGTACAGCCGCAACTGATTGGCCCGCAGCGTCTCCGTGCTCATCCGGTCCGCGAACAAGCTCAACTGCTCCTTGATGCGGTTTTCCATCTCTCCCCGTGCGCAGTAGAGCTGCTCATAGAGTTTCTGTGCAGACCAGGCTTCTTTGCTGAGCGAAGTGACAACGATTCAGGCGGGAAAGCGTTCAATTGGTCCGGCCTGCTGGGGAGCCTGGCGTCGAGCGGCCTGTCCAACACCTATTACCCAGTGGAAGAACGTGGGGTGGGGAAAACATTCTCCCGATGGGCGATGGGAATTCCCTATAGCGTGATTGACCACTTGGTGGATGAATTTGGTCCTGATCTGGAGAAAAAGTTCTTCGGCAAAAAGAGGCCATCTAAGCCTTAGCTAAATTCACGGCACACCAGCGCAAGAAGACGCATCTGCCGGCTCGCTTGCACTGCACCGGTCAGATAATTCGCGTTCCCGGTAAAGTTCGTCTCAGTACCCACATGGACGGTAAGCGCGTTAATTAGGACTTGGCGCGATCCTCCCAGTCGACCCAGTCTACAGTGTGCGTCGCAAGGTAAGTATTCACCGCTTCGCCGAGAGTCGCAAAGAAGGTTTGCTCGCCAAAGCGCGTGAAAAGTCCGAAGCGCCTCAGCTTGTCCTTGACCGGATCCTTCATCTCTGCAAAGCACAATTCGATGCTGGCGGCGTGCAAGGTGTCATCTAGCTCCGAGACGGCATCTGCCGCAGTCACATCGACACTTGTAACCGGTTCCGCCGCGATTACCACCCAGCGCACGGGGGTAGGTGACCTAGCAGCTGCATCCAGCACGCGTTCGTGAAACAGCTCGGCGTTCGCGAAAAAGAGCGGCGCATCCCACCGGAACAGCACGAGACCGGGGATCTGCCGTGCCTCGGGATAACGGGTGATGTCGTGATAGCCCTTCACGCGTTCGACGCGGCCAAGCACTGCCGAATGTGGACGCCAACCATCCCAAAGGAACTCAATCACTGCAATCACGATCGCGATGGCAATGCCCGGAATGGCACCGAACACGGCCACACCCGCGAAACAGGTCATCGAAAGCCAGAACTCCCAGCGCTGGATACGATAGATGCGGCGCAAGTCGGACACTTCGAACAAACCGATGGCCGCAGCGATGACGACGGCTGCGAGGGCGGGGTGCGGCAGATCCTGTAGAATCTCAGGCGCTAAGACCAGAAGAAGTGCAATGGCCAATGCACCCACGACTCCAGTCAACTGTGTCTTAGCTCCTGCTGCCTCGGCCACTGGTGTCCGCGATGAGCTGCTACTGATCGGGAACCCCTGAAAGAAAGCCGAGGCAAGGTTGGCGACGCCGAGACCCACCATCTCTTGGTTCGGGTCAACTTGCGTTCGCAGACGCGCAGCGTAAGTTCGAGATAGGACGCTCGTGTCGGCAAATGAAACGAGCGCGACGGCAATGCCGCCCATGAGGATCGATACCCAGTCTTCGACGTGGACAAAGGGAAGCGTCAGTGAAGGCAATCCACGCGGAAGGGGGCCAAGCACGGACACGCCAGCACGAGTAGCAAGGTCGAAGGTCGCGACTGCGACCGTGGCCGCGACGACCGCGATCAGAATCCCCGGAACGCGCGGTTTGCCCTTCAGCAACAGTATTAGAACGAGCGCGCTGGCTCCGATCGCAAGTGATGCAATGTTTGTGTTCCCTTTGAGGACTTTGTCGACGATTCCCCATACTTGTCGCAACGGTCCCTTTGCAGTGACAGAGAAGCCGAAGAGCTTTGGGACTTGACTCAGCAGTACTGTCAGTGCGATGCCGTTCATATAGCCATAGCGAATAGGCTTTGAAAGCAGCTCTGTGACGAAACCCAAACGCGCCAGCCCCGCAACAATGCACACGACGCCAGAAATGATTGCCAACATTCCCGCTAGTGCCACCGCACGTTGTGGTTGTCCAGCCGAAAGGGGCATCACGACAGCGAGGATCACTGGCGCAAGCGCAGAGTCGGGGCCCAGGACAAGAATGCGGCTTGGACCAAACAGAGCGTACGCGAGCAACGGAATGATGGTCGCGTAAAGGCCGTTGATACCTGGCACACCGGATGCTTGAGCATACGCGATGCCGACAGGAACGAGCATCGTGGTCATTACCAGACCCGCGCCAACGTCGTGCCGCAGCCAAGACGACTTGTAATGATGCAGCGTGTCCAACCCTGGAAACCAGGGCATCCAGCCGGTGCGCTTTACAGGGCGAATGATGCGACCGGGCTCTGTGGCTTCGGAGGAAGGCGATTCACTCATAGCGGCTCTAATCACTTTTCCACGGACGAACCTGATAACAGAGGAGCGTTGGGAATCACTTATACCACTGGGTGACTGCCCTTGTCAGCGAGCGGCAATAGGTCTGGGCTGGCCAGGGGAACAGATTAGTGGTCAAGTCCTGCCAAATCGGGCTACCTGTAACTTGGGTGCCGGGAACCACCTTTTCGATCTGCTATTGATCAGGAGTTGAATGGTATGCCAGCGAAAATTATTTTCCTTACGTTAGATTCGGAAAATGAGTTCCTCGAGGCTTGCCTAGAGGCGGGGGTGATGGTCTACGTGCGCAAGTTAAGTATTCACCGCCATTGGGTACCTGCGATAAAAGGGATTCGAGCGGGTCAAATCTACGTTTCAAAATCTGGTATACCCCAGTGAGGCCGGTGCGTTCGTCGGGTTATCGACTCCGTTTTTTAAATTCGACCATAGGACGACGATAGATCGAGGCCCGGCACGATAGACGTGATCAGGAACAGGGAGCGCGTCTTGCCAGGGAACAATGTCTTGTGGCGTTTCTAGAGAAGTGTCGATCCACCGCTTCCAGGACTGTCCCCCTTCAATCCGTGGAAGTTCAAAGCTGAGAGGTTCCCAATAAGCATTGAAGGCGAAGTAGACGAGTAGGCCTTCCCCTCGCAACTCGGCACTCAGGGCAATACTATGCGATTGACTACTCCAGTCAGGTTGATTGAGCTCTACTCCATGCCAGTGCTTGGTCGCGCCATTAATCAGTTGATTCAACGACGTGCGCTTGCGCTCAGGGCCGGCGTCTCTCAACAATCTTCTCAAGTTGAGTAAGCTAACAAAACGAAGTAAGTCTGCATGTTTCTTCAGCAGCGACCAATCGAACCAATTCGCCTGGTTATCATGGCAGTAGGCGTTGTTATTCCCATGTTGAGTTCGGCGGACTTCGTCCCCCATCATAAACATCGGGAGACCAAGAGAGAGTAATGTGACTGCCAGGAAATTCTTCACCTGACGATTTCGAAGTTTCTCAATCTCAGGATCATTCGTCGAGCCCTCAAAGCCGCAGTTCCAGCTCCGATTGTCATTCTCGCCATCGCGGTTGTCTTCGCCATTTGCTTCGTTATGCTTATGGTTATAGGAAACCAAGTCGTTAAGCGTGAATCCGTCGTGGCAGGTCACAAAATTTACGCTTTGTTCCGCCTCACGTTCTTCGTGGCGATACAACTCGTGACTACCGAGCAACCGATCAGCGAAGAGTGCTAGTGAGCCTTCGTCCCCACGAAAAAAACTTCTAACATCGTCGCGAAACTTTCCGTTCCATTCTCTCCAACTGTCTCCGATAAATCTGCCAACCTGATAGAGTCCAGCTGCGTCCCAAGCCTCAGCAATCATCTTTGTCCCAGCAAGCACCGGATCTGATTCAATATCCCAGAGAACGGGAGGATTCTGCATCACCTGGCCGCGGGAATCCCGGGCGAGAATTGATGCGAGATCGAAACGAAATCCATCTACGTGCATCTCTTCTACCCAATACCGGAGACTATCCAGGATCATGCGACGGACGATTGGATGATTGGCATTGAGCGTGTTCCCAGTGCCGCTATAGTTGGCGTAACGCGCGCGATCCTCTTCGAGCACGTAATATGCACTGTTATCAAATCCGCGAAAACACACTGTTGGCCCACTATGGTTTCCTTCGGCTGTGTGATTGAACACGACGTCCAGAATGACTTCGATCCCGGATCGATGCAGTGCTTTGACCATATCGCGGAACTCGTCGACCGGTCCTACGGCATCCTGGCGCGAGCTATAGGCCCGATGAGGGGCAAAAAACGAGACCGGTGCATATCCCCAGTAATTGACGAGGGCCCGGGGGCAATCTTGGGCGTCAAACTGAAAGATGGGAAGGAGTTCCACCGCGGAGATTCCCAAACCTCGGAGATATGGAATCTTTTCGATCAATCCGCAATACGTGCCCCGAGTATCCTCAGGTACTTCCGAACTGGGATGACGAGTAAACCCCTTAACATGCAACTCGTAGACAATGGTCTGGGAAGCCGGGTGCATCAAGGGCTTGTCGCCTTCCCAATCATATAAATGAGGGTCGACGATCACGCTTTTCATGGCCACCGCGGCGTTATCACCACACCTGGATGCAGCGTCACGATCATAGTTCTTCGGAACGATAACCGCGCGGCCGTAGGGATCGAGAAGAATCTTGCCTGAATCAAACCGCAGGCCGTTGTTGGGATCAAAGGGCCCATGAACTCGATACCCGTAAATTTGACCAGGTTGGGCCGATTCTACGAAAACGTGCCAGTAATGATAGGTACGGTTCGTTGCGGGATCTAGGGGGATCACCCGGGAAGGCAGCGCGTCATCCTCGCGATCAAAGAACAGGAGTTCCACACTTGAAGCTTTGCGTGAGTATATGCTGAAATTTACGCCGTGCGGAAAGACTGTGGCGCCCAAGGGTGCGCTATGTCCGATCTTTTCCGAAGGGAAGTAGACTGGTTGGCGGGGTGACGGCGCGAAACTATCCGTTTCGGATGAAAACATCTGTTGCTTGTCATCATGAGATCGAAGCATGGATCACCAGTAGAAAAGAGTACCGCTCGTATAGGCCCTGAAATTGACCTCGCTGAAATCAAGAACGAGAGCGGTTAATTTCATCGTTGGCCTGCCAGACTCGTCGTGAACTCCTCCCTGGGTTTCATGATCCTGCTGACTCCGCTCTTGCCGCTAATGAACCATGAGATCCGTGTCCACGCCGGGAAGTGGAAGTTAAATTTCGAAGCCACTTCGAGGTAGAACCATCCAGCAAGTCCTCAGGTACCCGCCAACTCCAGTTTCCTGTAGAAGAACCCGGCAGATTGGTTCGCGATTCGGATCCTAAGTTCAGCAAATCTTGCAACGGAGTGATCGCCAAGGCAGCAGCAGAACTCCATGCCATTCGTATTAATTCTTCTGCGATCTCGGTACTTTCGCAGTCGGGTCGATTCAAATGTCTCCGGACAATTTCCTGTCCGTTTCTGGAAAGGGCCTCGAACCATCCTCGAGTTGTGTTGTTATCATGTGTTCCCGTGTACACGACTGTATTCGTTGAATAATTCCCGGGGAGATGAGGATTATCTGGACTTCCATCAAAGGCGAATTGAAGCACTTTCGTTCCGGGAATATGGAACTCATCGCGTAGTGCGCAAACGTCAGGTGTGATCAGGCCTAGATCTTCGGCGATGAACGGTAGAGCGCCTAGCTCCTTTCGAACAGCCTGGAAAAATTCTTGGCCTGGACCGGGCACCCAGTGTCCTATTCGCGCCGTTTTTGCGCCTGCAGGTACGTGCCACGCCGCAGCAAATGCTCGGAAATGATCCAATCGAATCACATCCACGTAATCAAGGAGAGCACGCAAACGATCGATATAAAACCGGAAGCCGGTTCGACGAAGGGCATTCCAATCGTAAACAGGGTTGCCCCATAGTTGACCGTTCTCGCTGAAATAGTCAGGAGGCACCCCGGCGACGAATCGAGGACGCAATCCATCGTCGAGCATGAACAATTCAGCGTGCGCCCACACATCGCATGAATCAGGCGAAACAAAGAACGGAAGGTCACCGATCAGGCCAACTCCCCGGGAATGTGCACATTCCTTGAGTTGCTGCGCTTGACGACGTATCAAGAATTGGGCGAAACGGACCTTATCCACGAGTTTCGACAGCTCTCGTCGTGCTTTCGTTATGGCCGTATCATCTCGCTGAAGTAATTCCGCCGGCCATTCACAGTAAGAGATGCCCCGGTACTTTTCTTTCAGCGCGCGGAAAAGAGCATAGTCCTCCAGCCAGTGCGCGTGCTGGAAGCAAAACCGTTCGTACGGAGCACGCAAGTCTCTTCGGGTGCCAACCCTGAAGTTATTCCAAACCTGGTCGAGCAATTGGTGTTTAAGCTGAATTACATGCCCATAGTCGACAACGCTTGACTGAGATCGTGAATCCCTGCATGCGCTCTCATGTAGCAATCCATCTTTGAGCAGTAGTTCCGGACTGATAAGCAACCCGTTGCTCGCAAACGATGACAGGGCTTGATAGGGAGAGTCACCATAGCCGGTGGGACCAAATGGCAAGCCCTGCCACCAGCTTTGACCGGCTTCGGCCAGCTGGTCAATCCATGCAAATGCCGCCGGCCCCATATCGCCAATGCCGTATGGAGATGGGAGGGAAGTAACGGGCAGCAAGACACCGGAAGCTCGATAATCTTGCGGGAAGGGGGAAGGGTTATAGGTTGAGTTTCGATCGTCATATTGCGGCTTCTCTGTGCCGACACCAATCATTACAAGAATGGGTTATCGCCCGGGCATGGTTGTCTGAGAAAACTGGATGGACCTTTCCCGCGTTGCTTTTGCCCGCTTGCCTCAGTGGCCCGTGTGCATATCGGGGTGTTCCTTTCAGGAGCTGACCTGCCATCTGGACGGGATCGGTCCGCGTCACGATCTTTACGGATGCGCGTGCGCCGCGGCTTCCGGCTCAGTGTCCACATGGCGAGTGTCGTTCCAGAATCGGATCACTGGCCGGGAGAGCTCGTTTTCGTAGCCCAAGGCACTGAGGCTCGCTGTGCTCAGCATGAAATATCTGCTATTCGCCGTCGGTTCGAGCCCAAGCCAGCGCGACGCCAATACACGCATGAAATGCCCGCTTGTGAAAACCAACACGTCTCCCTGAATCGCACGTAGTCTGTCAACGACTCGGTCCGAACGGGCGCTGACTTGCTGAGGCGTTTCGCCTCCGGGGCAACCGTCGCGGAACAGGTTCCAGTCCGGACGTTCCGTCCGAATTCGGCGCCTGTGCGGCCCTCGTATCTGCCATAGTCCCACTCCACGAGGTCGGGGTCGATCTCGGCTATTGGGCCAAACCCTGCCAGCTCGCATGTCTGGCGGGCGCGTTGCAATGGACTGGTGAACACTCTTGCGAAAGTCAGCCCTTTGAGACGTTCACCGAGTCGCCGAGCAGTGCGTTCACCGTGTTCGGTGAGTGGAAGGTCAGTCAGACCGGTATGCTGGCCCGATAAGGTCCATGAGGTTTCACCGTGTCTCGCCAAATAGGCTATGGGAAGATCGTCTTTCAATGCGGCATCTCCCCCGCACCCGACCTCCCGGCGGCCGCCGCCTGATGGGCCCCAGATTTGCCCGAAATGCAGCGGACAGTATCGCGTGCGATAAGAAGTTCTTCGTCGGTTGGGATAACGAAAGCACGCAGCGTGGAATCGTCCGAATTGATCTGCCGTTCTAGCCCGAGTGCAGCCTCATTGCTACCTTTGTCTAACTTCAAACCAGCCCATTCAAGGCCTTGGCAAATCCGCTGACGAATCGCCGGCGAATTCTCTCCAATCCCTCCGGTGAAGATAATTGCATCTGCGCCACCCATGCACGCAAGAAACGCTCCGATATACTTTCTGGCCCGATAGCAAAAGACTTCGATCGCAAGCCGGACCCGGCGGTCGTCGTGATTCTCCAGTTCTTGCAATAGCGCGCGCATGTCATTAGTCAATCCCGAGATGCCCAGCAATCCCGATTGAGTATTCAGAAGTGCGTCCACTTCATGCATAGAGAGACCTTCTTTCGTTGCCGTAAGGTGCACGATCGCAGGATCGATATCACCGGAGCGTGTCCCCATCACAAGCCCTTCAAGAGGAGTCATTCCCATCGAAGTGTCTATCGAGCATCCATTCCGAATGGCTGTCGCCGAACAGCCATTTCCAAGGTGGAGCGTTATTACATGGGTCTGCTCTTTAGACAATCCACGCAGGGCCCTGTAGCGGTCTGTGACATACCGGTGTGACGTGCCATGAAATCCATAACGCCTAATGTGATGTCGACGATACAAGTGATAAGGCAACGCGTATAGAAACGCGTGCTCAGGAATCGACTGATGGAAAGCGGTATCAAAAACCGCAACCTGAGGTAGGTTGGGACCGAATAGTTGTCGAGCTGCCAGAATGCCCTTGATATTGTTTGGGTTGTGCAGGGGCGCCAAATCAATGCACTCTTCAATTCCTTTTAGTACCTCATCGTTGATCAGGATGGACTCTGCAAATAATTCCCCGCCGTGAACCACCCGATTTCCTACGGCATGAATATCGGCGAGCGTCCGGATCTCAGGGATATCAGATGTGCCGGAGACTATCCACCGCACCAGGTATTCCAAGGACGCCGAAAGGTCGGGAAGTGAGGCTGTAAACTTCTTCGGTGGGCCATTGCGCGTGTGAACCACGATGATCGCTTCTCCGCCAATCCGCTCGATCTGTCCGCGGCACAACCGGTCGTCCCGGTCCCCCGCAATCCTGTCAAAATCGGTCGCGATTAACTGGAACTTCAGGGTGGAGCTTCCCGAATTTAGTACCAGGATGTTCATTTAGCATTTGATACGAGCGGATTAAGCCTGCGTTTCTACCGATTCTAGTAAGGCCACGTCCAGCCCGCCACGTCCGGCTTGTCAATACCGTGTTCGTGGGCGTAATTCACGCACTGGATCTGCAGGTTGCGGAACTTCTCTTTGGCATGCCCGCCAATTTTTTGAAGCTTTGGAACGCGATTAATGGCGTCGATAGCCAGGCTGAAACGGTCGATTTCATTTGAGATGGCCAGCTCCATGGGGGTATTGATGTTGCCCTTCTCCTTGTAGCCGCGCACATGGAACCCCTCATGGTTTTTCCGGCGGTATGCGAGGCGATGAATGAGCCATGGATATCCGTGGAAATTGAAGATCACTGGCTTGTCAGTCGTAAAGAGAGAATCAAAGTCGCGGTCCGAAAGCCCATGCGGATGATCCTGGACAGGCTGCAATTTGAATAGATCCACCACGTTGACGTAGCGAATCTTGAGATCTGGAAACTGCTCGCGCAAAAGCACAATCGCAGCCAGTGCTTCCTGCGTTGGAATGTCTCCGGCAGACGCCATGACCAGGTCCGGTTCGTGCCCCTGATCGTTTGAAGCCTTATCCCAGATGCCGATGCCTTTTGTGCAATGAATGATGGCCTCTTCCATGTTCATGTACTGAAGGTGCATCTGCTTGTCACAAACAATCACGTTGACGTAGTTCTCGCTGCGGAGACAGTGATCGGCAACCGAAAGTAGGGAATTGACGTCGGGGGGCAAGTAGATTCGGGTAACGTCGGCGCTCTTATTCACCACCACATCGAGAAAGCCAGGATCCTGATGTGTGAAGCCATTGTGGTCCTGTCTCCACACTGTCGAGGTGATCAGCAGGTTCAACGAGGCAATATTTTCCCGCCAGGACAGGTGGTTGCAGATGGCGAGCCATTTGGCATGCTGATTAAACATGGAATCAATGACGTGGATAAAGGATTCGTACGAGGAGAAAAACCCATGCCGACCAGTGAGCAGATAGCCTTCAAGCATACCTTCGAGAGTGTGCTCGCTGAGCATTTCAATCACTCGACCGTCTTGAGCGAGCTCTCCGCCATCCGTGTCCTCGGGAAAATAAGCGGCGTTCCAGAATTTCTTGCTGCACTCGTAGATGGCGTTCAGCTTGTTGGAAGTATTTTCATCTGGGCCGAACACGCGAAAATTATTCATGTTCGCCTTCATGACGTCGCGGAGAAAGGCGCCGAGGGGAGGAGTATTCTCCATCTGGATCACGCCGGGCTTTTCCAGCTTGTTTCCATACTGGCGAAAGTCTGGCAGGCGAAGATCGCGCTTTAACTGCCCACCATTCCCGTGAGGATTTGATCCCATGCGACGAGCGCCAGTGGGAGCGATCTGCTTCAATTCGTCGTTCAGCTTGCCGTTCTGGTCAAACAGTTCCTCCGGTTTGTAGCTGCGCATCCAAGCTTCCAATTGATGCAGGCGCTTAGGATTTTTCTTCACGTCGGCCATCGGCACTTGATGGGCACGCCAAAATCCTTCCAGTTTGTGGCCATCGACTTCAGCGGGAGCGGTCCAGCCCTTCGGAGAGCGCAGTACGATCATTGGCCAACGTGGCCGCTCTGCGACTCCGGAAGTGCGTGCCTGCTGCCGGATTTTCTTGATTTCCTGTACACAATGCTCCGTTGTGGCGGCCATTGCTTGGTGCATGCCCTCGTGATCCGAACCTTCGACAAAGTAAGGGGTCCAGCCATAGCCGCGCAGAAGACTCTCGAGTTCCTCGCGGGTGATCCGCGCCAGCAGCGTCGGATTGTTAATTTTGTAGCCATTCAAATGGAGAATGGGCAGGACTGCGCCATCCTGAATTGGGCTCAGAAACTTATTGATGTGCCAGGAAGTCGCTAACGGGCCCGTTTCCGCTTCTCCGTCACCCACTACCGCAGCGACAATTAGATCTGGATTATCAAAGGCAGCACCACAGGCATGAGAGAGCACGTAGCCAAGTTCGCCGCCCTCATGAATCGAGCCGGGAGTTTCGGGCGTGCAATGACTTCCGATTCCCCCCGGGAAGGAGAACTGTTTGAAAAATTCGCGCAGCCCCTCTTCATCCTCGCCTTTTTCGGGGTAAATCTCGGAATACGATCCCTCCAAATAGACTGGCGCCAGAACACCAGGGGCGCCGTGGCCAGGGCCAGCAAGAAAGATCATCTCCAGGTCATATTTCTTGATCTGCCGCATCAGGTGAATGTAAGCAAACGCCAGACCTGGACTGGATCCCCAGTGACCCAGAAGGCGATTCTTGATGTGTTCAGGCTTCAGGGGTTCGCGAAGTAGAGGATTGTCTTGCAGGTAGATCATGCCAAGCATGAGATAGTTGCAAGCGCGCCAAAAGGCGTCGGTCTTTCGCAACTCTTCCGCGCTCAACGGGGCGCCGGACACCGTTGAACGGGCCTTTCCAAATGCGCTTAAAGTCAAAGGTGCTTGAACTGTACTTGCCATCGTGGGCCTATCTTTCTTGCGAAAAATCCGACATGTGTTCTAAATACCCTCTATTGAGACAGATACATTTTGAGTAGAGCCAAATTGCAGAACAACTGGGAAAATCCCTAGCTTCGAGGAGCGGTCTGGTACGGCATTAATCAGGAGTTGACTCCCGTCTCTTTCTCTCCGTGACGTGCGTCACTTAATTAGCCAGCACGCACTTATAAGCTATTTGCGAGGTGGTTGGAACTACATGCCACTTTTGATCATTGCTTGCCCTACGTAGCAATCCTAGTGTCCACGGAACAGATTTTTGGCATGTAGTTCACCGAGTTCAGTTCATCTCTGTTCGGGTGAACTTAATTGGGGTTCTAACGGTTACGATGCAGGAGGAACACCAATGGAACGTGTAACCCCCTGTGGGGCTGGGCCCCGCCTTCTAATCGCGGATCGCCATGCCATGTTTGTCGAAGCACTCCGAGCTCTACTGGAAAAGACAAATGTCGTACTGGGGACGGTGCTGGACGGTCGGGCCATGGTGACAGAGGCCTTGCGACTCAGACCGGACGTGATTGTTGCGGGGATTAGTATGCCTCTCTTGGATGGATTTGACGGAGCACGGAAAATCAAACTACTGGCTCCCAATATCAAGTTCGTCTTCCTGACAATGTTGGAAGACCCAAATCTTGCCGCTGCGCCGTTGAGCTTGGCCCAATCGGTTTTGTTTTGAAGAGCTCCACAGCAGAGGAACTGCTGACAGCGATTGATCATGTATTCCGTGGGAAAGGCTACATAACGCCAAAGTTGAGAGCCGAAAGTTGGGTGGCCACGAAGACTAGGGCTGAGCGATTCTCGAAAGAGATGACCCGGCGGCAAAGAGAGATTGTTCAGTTACACGGTGAGGGGCGGCCCGTGAAGGAAATCGCCGCTGTTTTGAATATAAGTGAGAAAACTGTGGAGTTCCACAAACACCACATCCAGGAATCTTTCAATCTTCACAGCAAGGCCGACCTGATTCTATTTGCCTTGAAGCAAGGATTGATTTCTATCGATCCCTAACGGTGTTGCGTGGTCTCCGTTGCTTCACATGAAACCGGCTTTCACTGCTCCGCCTAGCCACTATAGATTCTCGTTGTGCGGATACCTAGTTTGTCTGCTCTTATTCAACGCCCTGAACGCGAGTGTCTTGGATTTTCGTCCAGGATTCGCGTCTTTAAAACAGATTCTGACTGAGCTCAGGGCCACTGTCGCCGCAGAGATGGGGGAGGCGGTGATCGCCTGTTGCGATGCAATCGTCGCGATGGACAATGGCCGCTCGGGGCGAACGCCGGCCTTCCGCGAAACTTCCGCAATAACTGGCAGGAGCGCGTAGACGATATGCCCTGTGCCCGCTGCGAAGGTAAATACGTAGGCAACAATTGGAGCAACAATCGTGATGCCCGCAGGCCAAATGCGGAGAGCCCGTTCCGCAAGCGTAACGAGATAATCCAAACCGCCCGCAGCTTGCATGGTTGAGGCAGCGGTGACAACTGCGAGGATCATCCCCAGCACCGTTCGCGGAGGCATCCCGGGAGGGAGGCCTAAAATGAAAACAAGGATGACGAGACCGATGCCGGCGGAGGTGCCGAGTGCGATCCCCCCCAGCCGAGCGCCCGCAAAGATACAAATCAGGACGACAACTAGTTCGAGCAAAAGCATGACATCCTCCTCCTACTATCTGCTCGCCCCTCCAGCCATCGCCTTGGGATTAAGGACCGTATGAATTTGTTCTTCGGTTAGCAATTTTTGTTCTCTCACGAGTTGCACTATGCCCTTGCCGGTCTTCAGCGCCTCGGCAGCAAGTTCGGTGGTCTTTTCGTAGCCGAGCAATGGATTCAGCGCGGTCACGACCCCGATGCTATGCTCGACATACTCACGGCACACATCGGCATTTGCGGTGATGCCATCAATGCAGTACTTCCTGAGCGTGCTTGCGGCGTTCATAAACATCGTCTGCGATTCGAGAATGCAATAGGCGATAACGGGCTCCATAACATTGAGTTGTAACTGACCAGCTTCGGCCGCGAGAGTCACTGTCAAGTCGTTGCCAATGGCTTTGAAGCAGACTTGATTCACCACCTCGGGTATAACGGGGTTGACCTTGCCTGGCATAATGCTGGATCCGGGCTGCATGGCCGGCAGGTTGATTTCCTGAAGTCCCGCTCGAGGTCCGGAGGATAGAAGTCGCAAATCGTTGCAGATCTTGGAAAGTTTGATAGCCAGGCTCTTCAGAACCGAAGAGAAAAGTACAAACGGTTGCGTGTCTTGTGTTGCTTCGACAAGATCAGACGCCAACTGGATCGGCTTTCCGGTCACTTTTGCGAGATGCTCCGTGCAAGCCCTTGCGTAGCCCGCGGGAGCGTTCAGTCCGGTGCCAATGGCAGTTCCCCCCATGTTAACTTCATAGAGGACTGCCTCGACTCTTTCTAAGGCAGATATTTCGTTGTCAAGACTCTCGGCAAAAGCTCCGAACTCCTGGCCAAGGGTCATGGGGACAGCATCCTGCAATTGGGTGCGGCCCATTTTGATCACGTCGTAAAACTCTTTCCCTTTCTGGCGGAATGCTCCCACCAGCCTGCGAAGTTCCGCCACCAATTTTTCGTTCAGCAAGAAGATGGCTACGTGCAATGACGTTGGATAGGCGTCGTTCGTCGACTGCGCGCAGTTTAAATGGTTATGCGGGTCGCAATGTTGATATTGGCCCTTGGAAAAGCCCATGAGCTCGAGCGCACGATTCGCGATTACCTCGTTTGCTGCCATGTTCGTCGAAGTTCCCGCGCCACCCTGCAGGAGATCGACTTGAAACTGGTCGAGCAACTTCCCATCAATAATTTCCTTGCAGGCTCCTTCGATGCCATTGAGTATTTCCTTGCCAAACTGTTTGCAATCGAAATTCGCGCGTGCGGCTGCGCCGGTTATCGGGGCACGGGCAATCCGCAGTTCTTCTTAGGCGGCGTGGGACGCTTGACGGCGTATGGACTGAACGAACTGCTCGGAGATCAGTACTTCGTTGGGCGTGTCGGCTACTTACACCAAATTGCGATGCTGCCTACCTTCGTGGGAAAAAGCGTGTACCTCGTCGGTTACGGGGAGGTGGGTAAAATGTATGAGGATCCCTTTGGCGCCCCGCGGCTATCCGGAGACGGTACGGCTGGCGTAATTGCGAACACCTTCCTGGGTCCGGTATTTGTGGGCGGCGCCGTCGGCGATACTGGGCATCGAAAGTGGTTTTTCCAGTTAGGGCGCGTTTTCTAAGCGTTCATCTGCGAGTAACAATTCGAAACGATAAAGCGTGTCTCCCACCAGTTTGTCGGGAATTCGTCGCGGCCCATTCCTGAAAGGACCATCATGGCCACAGCAAACTTTCCTATTGACGTTATCGCGTGGACCCACAAGAAAATCCTTTCACAGAGCCGGTTAACCGGGTGTTCCTCTCTATGGATACGGATAACCCCTCGCCAACGCTTCGGCGAGCTTTGCGTCGTGGCCGTATATATCGTCGTAGAAATGTACTTCGTTGTTCTCATAGGCGATGGCAGTTCCGTAAATGATAAAAACGGGTACCCGACGAGCCAGACTCACGGTGACATTATCTTTGCCGTTCTCCATCCCCTTCTGCACGCGCTCGAGCGTCCAGCCGGGATTGTTGCGGAGCACCCACGCTGCGAGCTCGGCGGGCTTTTCGACGCGAATGCACCCAGCGCTAAAATCGCGGCGGGTGCGTGAGAAAAGCTCCGTTGCGGGGGTGCTATGCAGATAGACGTGGTACTCGTTGGGGAACATCAATTTGACGAGGCCAAGCGCATTGTTCGGACCCGGCTTCTGACGCACCGTCAGCTTGCCCGCCTGCAATTCTGCCAGCACATCGTCGGAAACTGCTCCCGAGGTGACGACTTTGCCGTCGATAGTCGTGATTTCGTAGTTCTTGGTGGCAACCTGACTACGATCCCGCTTAATCGCGGGAATGACGTCTTTACGGAGGATGCCGGGAGGAACATTCCAGTAGGGACGAAGTACGATGTATGTCATATCGCGCGAGAAGACGGGCGTTTCCGAACGCATGGCTTTGCCGACGACCACACGCATTTCGAGAGCGATTCTGTTGTTTTCGTCCAGAGCGCGCAAACGGAAGTCGGGGATGTTGACGATGATCGGCGGCGCGGAGAACCCGGTTGGCAGCCACCGCCAGCGCTCGAGTGTCAGCTGCAACTGCTTGACGCGCTCCGTCAATGGCACATTCAGTTGCTTCACAGTCGCGGGGCCGAGACGGTTGTCGGCGTCGAGGCCGTGACGGCGCTGAAAACGCTTAACGGCTTCGGCCAGCGTGTTGTCGTAGAGTTGAGAATCAGCGGGCTCGGCAGTATCCGCTGGAAGATCGCCGAGAAGGTGCAGAATACGCGCGAGCCGCGCCGCACCTGGGTAGGTTTGTCCGGGATCGACAGGTTTCGCCGGAACCGGAAGTTTCTCACCGTCGTCAGCCCGACCGAGTTCCATGTAGCGCACCAGCGCCTGCTCGGTGCGGCGGTATCCTGCGAAGGGAGGCTCCACACCGTCCACCACAGCGGACGCATCGGCCGCGGGCAAAAGCCGCTCGCGCAGGAACTGGGCCAGGTCGTATTTCTTCTGCTCAACGCTCAATCCGAACTTGAAATGCTGCGGATTGATACGTCCGATGCGCAGGTCGGAAATGTAGCGCATAGTGCAAACAGTAAGAGCAACTTCGAAATCGGCCGGATTGGCAGCGGAACCTTGCATCGCGTGCAAGCGGCTATCCCACTGGGACGCGTCGTAGTCTTCAGGTTCGAGCCCCTTCTTCCAGGCGTTCCGGAAGAGTTCGATCATGGCCAGGGCTTGCGAAGAGGGCGAGCTCCCCTGGACCCAAGCCGGGGCATAGTTGAGCGGCTCGTAGAACTTCTGGAGCGACGGTTGATAATCACGAAAATTCGGCCAGCGCATGCTCTCAAGACTTCCCGCAGAGACGAGGCTCTGAATCCGCGACGGTGTCTGCGGGAAAGCAACAGAACTCACCGCGATGACGAGCAGCAGTTTGCGCCAGGTAGGTTCTGAACGACCAGTGAGGCTAGAGAGACGCATTGACCAAACACCCCCAAACACCCACCATCCGTTGCCTTTCGCGCCGGAAGACCTTTTGATCGGTTGCTCACTCAAGTTGTTGTTAACCGCATGCCCATCTCTGACGACCCCGACGCGCGGGCCCTAGTTGCGGCGTCCAGTGCGGTTAGATTGACCCTGCTGGAATCTCTGAGTCTCTCTCGCGCCTCGTTGCCTGTTTTGAGCTTCCTGCTGCAGACTTGGCACTGGACTGCTTCCAGCCTGCTGATTAGAGGTTGGTTGGCGCTGCTGCTGATTACCCTGAGCGCGTTGCTGCGCTGCTGCACTCTGTGTAGTCGCGCTGTTTGCTGGCTGGTAAGCCTGCGCCCGCGGCTGGGTTTGAGCCGTGGGAGAAGTTACCTGACTGTTTGGCGGGCGCTGTTGATAATTCTGGGCAGTCTGTGGAGTGCCGGTTTGAGCGGTCGCGGGACTTCTTTGCTGTGAATTCTGCGCCCGTTGTTGGGTGCTGGTGTAAGGTTGCAGGCTGGAAGGACGCTGCTGCTGGGCTTGTTGTGCGTTGGCCTGGCTGCTGGGATTCTGCTGCTGGTACGACTGCTTTTGTTGCTGGGTTTTCTGTTGGGCTTGCTGCTGGTTTTGAGGCGTATTCACGGTGTTCCAGGAGCCGGAACTGTTGTCATATTTTTGCCAGCCCGAGCCCGTATTCTTGTAGACGTTTCCGTCCTTCCCAGCATACATGTCTCCGTTTGAAGTCTTGCCCACCGCAGCATTGCCGTAGGCGGTGGAAGTCCCGACTGCCTTTCCCCCCTGCGACCCCTGCGCGGATGCCACGGTTCCTTGCGCGGTTGAGTAGTGCTGCGTGTACGCGGATTTATTTCCGTTCGAAACGTAGGATTGACCCCACTGCGCCGTGGGACTCGATCCTTGCCGGGTAGCTGCATAGGTCCCCGTATAGGGGTTGTAAGCCTGCCCCGCACCTCCACTGCCGTAGTACGTGGAACCGCTGACGGTTCGCGTGGAAGTCCCGGTGTACGGGTTATACGACGCCGTTCGCGTGGCTGATCCGTACGGGCCGTAGGCTGTTTGTGCCCAACCGTAGGCGCCAGTCGTGGTGTTGTAATACGGCGTAGCATACGTAGGAGGGCGTGGGTAGTAAACAGGTGGCGGGTAGCCATAGCCATACCGCGGCGGATAGTAGACGTAGGGCGGGTAGTGGTATCCCGTGCCGTTGGCGATGACGGCGCCAACAGCAGCACCCATCACGAAGGCTCCCAAATAGCCCGCCGTATAACTTGACTCGACCTTTCCGCTGGAAGTGGTTGTCTGGGTTACGTACGTCACGTTATACACGGGTGAACTCGGGGGAATCGTATAAATTACCTGGGGTACAGAAGGCGCGGTCTGCCAAGGTCCGTTGCGGAGTACTGGATAGGAACCACACGCCCTGCAAGCACAGGTAATACACGTCGCCAACCTTGATTACCTTGTCCGGCGTGTTTGCCGCGTAGGACAGGGAAGTTCCTTCAATAGGTTTGAATTGCGGATCTCCACTGTAGGTCACTTTTGCTTGCGCCGCAGCGGTACTGGGGTCCACAACCATGGTGGTGGGAACCTGCGCTAACAGAACAGCGTCTTTGGCTTCCCCGGTTCCTGGAACGGATGCAAGTACGTCACCCACGGGGCTGTCCGCAGGAATGTTGGCGAAGTCTCTGGGAAGAGTGGGTGTCGCGAAGGTCCACGGCCCGCTAAGACTGCTGGCAGCGAACCATCGTCCCGCCGTCAGGTAGTAGAAATGTTTCGTCGGCGCGTACAGAAAAACATAGCTCGACGCGTTTTCGGCATACTTGAGCTGTGTTCCGGCGATTTGCACAAACTTCGGCTGCCCGTTGAAGAGAATCACCTCCGCGGGTCTTTCGCTGTAGAAGACCTGAGGAATGATAGCGCTGGGGTCCGCGGCAGCTGGGGGAACGACATCCTTCAAATCTTCCCACTGAGGTTGTCCAGGAAGTGTGGCCATTTCTTGGGGCAGCGTTGCGGCCGCTGACCAAGGGCCGCGCAGGTCGTTCGAACGCAACCACAACTGCCCCACTAGCAGAAAATAGGCATGTTGCGATTTGTCGAAGAACAGCCGCCAGTGGGTGTTCAACACGTACTCCAGCTTAATGTTCTCGATGGGAGTGCGGATGGGCTGCCCACCGACCTCGAGAAGAATCGCCGGTCGATAACTGACGAAAATCTGTGGCGGATCATTCTTCAGCGGCGCTTCGGAAGGGGGCTTGTTTTCCGGAACGGAAGCAACCAAGCGATACAGCGAAATGTGGACGCTCGGCGGGAGAAACGTCTGAAGCAATTCGCCCATCTTGGCAGCGCTCTGCGGATCCAATGACGGAAAGTTGCTGTGCACAATCTTCAAGTCTGTCAGCAACACGATCTTGTTGTCGTTGTCGATCTCTGTATTCGAATGCAGAGTACCAACGCCGACCGCCTCTCGGCCGCCCGCGGGAGTGAGAGAAAACGCCATCCGCCAGTCGAGTTCCCGAAAGTTCTTCCAATCGTCAACCTGTGGTTGGTACAAAACAAGAGTGTTGCCCTGATTGGTAATTTCCCGGGGCCAACCGGGATCTTCATCCGCCGCCCTATCGACCGGCTGGCTGGTTTCCGTCGTTGCACTCTCTTTACCGGCGCGGCATCCAGCGCACCAAGAGCTCAAAGCAAAAATAACGACGAGACCGACGGTTTTTTTCATGTGCGCTTATCTCCTTCTGGGGTCAGAATGGTCAGGGAGAGCGTCTCCCCGAGCTCGACCGCCCTGGTGTCGAGATAGATGAGAAATGAGGAAGACGCCACGATAAAGATAGCTCCCATTAAGGATGTCAGTGGCTTCGTCCTCATGGACATTGGTCGACGCACAGCGTGGTTCCTCCGGCGGATAAGTTCAGCAGCTTGACAGGGATCATACCCTGATCAGGGCCGCACTGGGTCCTCGCTACCCGGCGACAGGCAGCGACACGGGTTGCTGAAGGCGAAATTCGAGCAAAGTTTCACTGGGAATTTGCAGTTGCTGCCCCTTCTTGGCACCCGCAACCGCGGTTCCAGTAGCTGCACCAGCGGCTGCGCCGATGCCCGCTCCTTTTCCACCACCCGCTATACCGCCAATAAGAGCGCCCAAGCCCGCACCACCGACAACTTTCTTCGCCGTGTTCCCGCCCTCGCCTTTTCCCTTCACCTCATACGTGCTTGTCAGCAGCGGATACGCTGTGCCGTTGATAACGATATCGGTCAGCTCCAGTGTTAACTCGGAACTTCCGGACATCCTACCAGCGGACGAAGCCTCGACCAGTCGGCCGTACAACGTCGTTCCCCGTGGCGCAACGACTGTATCTTCGGCTTGCAGGTTGGTTTCCAGGGTGGCAGTGAAGCGGTATCCTTTCGTCTGCTTGGTTGTATCGATTGAATCGACCATTCGAATGAGGATTCGGGTTCCCGCAGGAACGGTGATCCTTTTTTTGGTTTGAGCGGCGGTATTGGCCGCGGCTGGGCTCTTGGACCCAGAACCGGAGCCCTCTCCAAAAATCCCCGGGACAATCGCGACCCCCAAGAGAAGAGTAGTTGTCCAAACGAATGCCTTGCGCATGTCGGTGTCTCCCTTTCCTGAAGTTACGAGCCCTGTCCAACGACGGGCAGCGAGGAATCGATCTGCAGATCAAGGATTAACAGCAACTGGTGTTCGACCATGGCAAAACGAGCGGCTGTCACCGCCCCCAAAGCTTCTTTGACCTTGTCATAGGTTTGCACAAGCAACTCCGCGCGTTGCTTTTGATAAGCCATCGATTTTTTGATTAATTCGTCCGCTTTAGCATCCGTCATCTGGTCGTACGAGCGGGCATATTCTCTAATAATCTCGACTCGCTGATCGTTCAGCTTGGCGAGCTGCGCGTCATAGTCGCTGTAGATCGGCCAGAATTTGGCTGCATCTTGTGCGCTCAGCACCATGACAGATCCCATCATCTCTGCTTTCTGCTGCCGCACATCCCTACGCATCAGGTCAATGTAAGCTTGCGTATTCTTTTGCGCGTCGCTCTGCGGAGCCGCCGCGACATTGCTTTCGGCCTTTTGAGTTTTCGTTTGAGCCCAGCTAAGGGGGGCCACGACCAGCGTCAAGATGAGCAGCATGGCCAGAAGAGTGTAATTAACTAATTTCATATTTTGTTATCCTTTCGAACTCCCCACCGTAAATCAGGCAGTTCTGGGAAGAATTCTAATGAGAACTCACTTGACGGCAGGCACCCAGACGTTATCTGGTGCCAGAATCTCTGAGTTTGAGACTTCCGTCTGGATCTTCACGCGTTGCAAACCAGCCTTCTTACCACGAGTCGCGAGAAACACCAGATAATACTGATTGTCCAGCGCCCTCTGAAACCGTTCGAGGTAAGGCTTGAAGCTCACCAGGGCTGAGGTCCCCAGGGAGTAACATTCACCTCCGGTTTCTTCCGCAATCTTGGAAAGTCCAGAAAGTCCGAGCTGTAGGTCCCAGGAACTTCGACCAGCGCGTCCAACGCCCGGGGAGTATATGGAGTTTATGAGGACATTGTGTCGTTGACTGATCTCACTCGCCGAAGTCGCATCCACGCTAATAGTGGGCATGGTGTGATAGACAGATCCAAAATTAGGTCCTAACTGGGAGGGTTTGGGCGTTTCGCCACGCAGCCGGTCTATACCATCGCTAACCATCAACACCTCGCGCCGAACGTTCTGTTGATTCTAGCCCTTCACAAGGCTGATGAGCGATAAGTACGGGCTATCCATAGTTGAAAAGGCACCTCGTGGCAGGCGCACCGCCTTGACGGCAGCCTCATGATCCGCCGTGAAGTTTTGCACGATATTGACACCCGCGTTTGACATGTAACCCACGCCAATCACCGTCGAGGACGGCTGAGCCTTGATGAATTCTCTGATGTCATTGAGATTATTTCCAGCTGAAGAAGTATCGAGCGTATCGTCGATTAGAATGATTAGCTGGAGCGCGGCATTTTCTCCCTGCGCCGGAATTAGTTGCGTAACCTGCAGGAATGTTTTGCCTTGCTTGACCTTCACCTCATCTTGCCGCAGGCGAGGAAGCTCACTGTCGCTACGCATAGCTGTATCGGTGATAACTACGTGAACTTGGGCTGCACTCGACGCAGTTTTTTCTTGCGCACCCAGAATCTGTCCGTTAAGTGCAAGCACACAGAACGTACCGAAAAGGGCCCGGAGCATCTTGCAGTTTCTCATGCTGTTTTCTCCCCGAAGAGCAACCACCGAAGATCGGCTAACTCACGAAGTCCACCATACCGTTAGCGACGTTGTACATGGCGCCGGTGATCTGGATCGATCCTTTCTTCTCAAGATCCTTCAATACCGGGCTTCGCCGCCGAATGTTTTCGAGCGCTAACCTGACATTGGTTCGGCCCACCGCGTCGACGTAAGCTGGATTCTTGCTGGACTTCTCTCCCTCAAACTTGGTTTCCGGAATGGCCGGTTTGATCCTCGCCAGAAGTCCCGTGAGATTACCCAGAACCACGTCATCGATTGCGCCCTTGACCGCGCCACACGACGTATGTCCCAAGACCAGAACCAGCTTTGCGCCAGAAACAGCACAGGCAAACTCCATGCTGCCAAGCTGGTCGTCGTTAACCACGTTGCCAGCCACGCGTCCGTTAAACGTATCGCCGATACCGGCGTCGAAGACGATTTCGGCAGGTACTCGTGAGTCGACGCATCCAAGGATCACCGCCGCCGGATACTGACCTGCAGCACTTGAGCGTTTCTCTGCTACATAGTCTCGAGGAGCATCTTGCCCGTTCGAAACCGCTCATTTCCTTTTTTCAATTCCTCGATGACTTGTGCGGGAGTCATCCGGTCGCGCTCTTCTTTGGTCAGCGAACCGGTCCCTGGAGCCAGTTGCATGGGAAACCGAATCATAGGAGTGATGGCACAAGCGCCAATGGCAGTTCCGAAGAAACTACGGCGGCCAAAGGTGCGGGCCATCCACGAGTTATGTGTCGGTGTCGATTTCACAATATTTTCCTCCCTCAAGCGGCATCCCGCACGGTCGCTGATTTCACCGTGAGGCGAACAGCCGAGGCGAAGTTATAGCAAATCGCCTCCCAAAAGAAAAGGAGGCCGCGTCGCTCGTGAACTACGTAGAAAGAAGATTTCTCGGGCGATCTCGCAGAGAAAAATCAGCATCTAAAGCGCTCTGGAGTAAACACAACATATTGGAGTCTCGTCGGGACTCAGTTAGCAACTACGAGCCTGGAGTTGGACGGGCGGCAGGTCGAAGCGAGTCAGCCAGGTTTTTCTAGATTCTGCGCGCGAACGCTTGGCGGCATCGGCGGCGGCTAGGAAATCCAGCCAAAGGTATTCAGCCCCAATAGCGTTGGCCTCCTCCTCTTCGTAATTCTTATGCTGATCGTAGCGGCTCACGGCCATCGAGAAGGTGAAGCCGATAAATCAGGCCTAGGAGGGTAAGGGTGGCGCCAAGAATAAGACCAAAATCGTCGTCGTGCGCACGGTCTTCTCGGTCGGGGCGGACCTTCCCAAAGTAAGCGACAAAATCATTGTTGGGTTAGATTCCAGTAGCCGGAAGCTCAACCTACTGCACGGCTGCGAAGAGGTGCGTTATCGTGACACGGAACGAGTCCAGCGATTCGGAGCTCCTCTCCGGCACCTATTGGTTGCCAAACCGCCAAGTCACACCCGAGCTTGTGCCGTAGTCCGCGCTGGAAAAGCCGGGAGGGGGATGATTGTCCCAGTTGCCGTAAAATGTGAAGTTCCACTCAAACTTCCGCCATATCCTAATGTAGTAGGAGGTGTTCAGGTTGAAGTGGACGCGACCGGGGTCGGAGAGAGCGGGCAGGACCATTGCACTGATATTGACGTTGGTTCGATCGAAATAGAATAGGTTCAGCTGTGTAGAGAGCAAAGCCGAGGTGACGTGTTGCGTCGAGGAGGGTAACAAATTCTGCTGATAATTAATCTGCTGCCAGGCGAATCCTCCCAGCACAGAAATCGATGCGCGATCGGTGTTTTTCAGGTAACGGCCAATGCCGCCCCCAAACGTGGATTGCAGCGTAATCCCTTGCTGGGTGCTCTGCAAGAAATCGGTGAGCCCGCTATAGTACCAGCTGTTCCAGCGCAACAGCCGTAAAGCCGAAAGCTGGATGTCATTGCGAGTCGAAGTAGAGGTACCGTTGCTTGACGCTAAGTTGGAAGTGTAAGCTGCCGAAGCAGACCATCGTTCGCGGGGATAATTCATGTTGGCGTTCAAGTTGTATTGAGCGGTCTGATTTCCCCTATTATAGGTTGAGCCGAGACCGATTTGACCGTTAAAGCGCTGAAAGAAATTCTCTGCGGTTTGCTCCATCTGGGTGATTTGGCTCTGCTCTAACTCTACTTTCTTCGAAGGGGATTCCAAGACCTCGATCTTAACCGGGCGCCTGTTGGAAGATGCTACGGTGGACAGTGCGCCCGTGTAGACTGAGCCGTCTTGCGTTTTGACTAGGAAGAGTTGTTTGCTCTCGACGTGATCCACTTTAGACCAATTGACGGGGATAGTACCGAGAACATAGTCGAGCCTGATGTAGATGACATTAGATTCGAGGCGCTTGATTTCGCCGGTCAAGCGGTCTCCGTTGCGCATAACCAGCAGGTCGCTTTTCTCACGCGCCAAAAGCGGGGAGGACACCGTTAGCAAGACACACCACAGGAGAGTTTTGCAGTTCACGCCAAGTTCCTCCTCTCTCTCAAACCGAGGCAACTATATCCCAATCAAACTGAGCGAGCGTGTTTTCGAGCTTGTGAGGTTATCGTGCCAGGATTTTCGAAGCGATCGCCTGGACCCGCTCACCCTTTGTGTTTCTAAAAACAACTAAGCTGCTGAACTGAGTTTATGCGCCTGCATTTAAGACAACCTAGAGAATCACTGACTGGCTGAGCAACTGGCCGAGCTTGTTGACCCAATTTAGGGTCTGGCCTATCATCTGCGTGTTCTCGCCGAACAGTTGGTGCCCGCTGATCCGCCTCGTAACTCTTCGGTGTTGGCTGCCTTAGGGTTGACCATTCTGCCGATTTGGCTCTGGTGTGGTTTACGGGAGAACCTGCAAAAGACGAATCGTATGAGAAATCTAGTTTGCATTCTAGGATTGGTTTTTGCGCCAGGCTTCGCCCTTGCGCAAGCTCCCACACCGGCTCAGCAGACGCTAGCAGTTGCATCGGCGGCTCCGGCTTGGTCACCTGCTTGCGAGACCGCGGAGTATTCTTCGGTCGGTCGCAACGATTAATTCACCCGTGAAGGACGTTGGTGATCCAAATGACCTCAAGCAAATTTACAGAAAAATATCCGGCTCTTGTGTCAAAAGGGAGGCGGTTTATGCTCTTTTCAGGGAAGCGCTTAATAAGGGCGCTTCTCAGCTTCTCAGTAGCTGTGGTAGTGGGATTTGTTCCAGCCGCGAGAGGACAATCGCAGACCAGCTCGGCCGTGGCGGCAAAGCCCGACACACCGGATCCAGCCGATCAGGGCTGGCATGTCGATGTCGCGCCCTACATATGGTTTGCGGGTGTTACTGGAACAGTGGGAACGGCGGGCCGTCAAGCGAGCATACACGTTAGCGCTGGTGACGTCTTGTCTAACGTCAATTTGGGAATCATGGGGGCAGTAGACGCTCGTTACAACCGCATCGTCATCCCGGTGGATTTCATGTGGGTCAAGCTTACGGACGAGAATGGTCTGCCCATCGGTCAGGGTACGACGTCGTTACACGTGAAACTCAACGAAGACATCTTCACGCCCAAAGTCGGTTACCGCCTGGTGAGTAAAGAAAGGTTTAAGGTCGATGCTTTGGTCGGAATTCGCTTCTGGCATGTGGGAAATACGCTCACCTTGCAGCCGCAACTGGCCAACGGCCGCTACGGAGCAACCAACTGGGCCGATGGTGTAGAGGGCGCGCGATTCCAGTGGATGCTGACACGAAAGGTGGTGCTTGCGATTGGGGGAGATGCGGGTGGAGGTGGTGCGCGGCTGGACTATCAGGTAGCGGGGCTGCTGGGCTACAAGGTGAAAAAAGTGACGTTTATGGGAGGATGGCGATACCTGGTGATTCACAGAAATCCTACCGACAGAACTTTCGTCGATCTTGCTCAGACCGGAGTAGTCATTGGCGCCGTCATTCCGCTGAAGTAGCAGTGGACAATTCGGACCTGCAGGAATTGATCAGGAGGACAGATAGATGATTACCACAGTGCAGAAGCGAGTTCATTTTCCCAGATGGATCATACCTCTCGCACTCGGGGCCATTTTCGTTGCCGTTCAAGGCGTGCCCAATGCCGGGGCGCAGGAACCAGCACCACCCGCTCAGGATCTTGAGAAGTCCTTTCCCAAGAAACCTCCGTATTCTCCTTATGCAGGCCGTCACTTCCCCGAGCGGGTTTATTGGGGCGATACGCATCTACACACGTCCTTCTCGATGGATGCCGGCGCTTTCGGCTGCCGCCTCGGCCCCAGAGAGGCTTATCGCTTTGCGAAGGGCCAAGAGGTCACGGCTTCGAGTGGCCAACCAGCTCGACTGGCGCGACCACTTGACTTCCTTGTAGTCGCCGACCACTCGGACGGTTTTGGGTTTTTTCCGCTGCTGATGAGTGGTGACCCGACAATCCTGGCCGATCCGCAAGGTCGGCGCTGGTACGACATGATTCGCAGCGGGCAGGGAGTGTCCGCTGCGATCGACATCATTACATCGTTTGGGAAGGGGACGATCTCAAAAGCGATCTTTCCGGTGCCGGGAACAACCAGCTTTCAAAATGCCTGGCAAGAAATCATCAGTGCAGCCGAGGAGGCCAATGACCCGGGCCATTTCACCGCTTTTATTGGCTTCGAATGGACCTCCAATACGGGAGGCAACAACCTGCACCGAAACATTCTTTTTCGGGACAACGGTACCAAGGCCAGCATGGTTGAGCCATACACGACGCAGAAGCCACTCGGCAGCGACAATCCACGCGACCTATGGAAGTGGATGAGCGCCTATGAGCAGAAAACCGGTGGTCAAGTCTTGGCCATCGCTCACAATGGCAATCTCAGCAACGGCCGGATGTTTCCACTCATCGAGTCGTTCACCGGCAAACCCATCGACCGGGAGTACGCCGAGACACGCGCTCTTCGTGAGCGAATTTACGAGGCCACCCAGATTAAGGGCGACGGCGAAACGCATCCGTTCCTCTCTCCGAATGACGAATTTGCTAATTACGAGCGCTGGGACAAGGGAAACTTGGACCTCACGGAAAAGAAGAAACCAGAGATGCTGGAGTTCGAGTACGCCCGTGCGGCCTTGAGGAATGGCCTGAAACTGGAACAGGAGCTTGGCGTCAATCCATACAAATTCGGGATGATCGGGTCTACCGACGCGCACACGGGCCTGGCCGCCGTCGATGAAGACAATTTCTGGGGCAAGGTCTCTTCCTCGGAGCCGAGCCCGACCCGTGCGACGCATCCTTTCGTCAAGACTGACCAAGGCATCATCATGGGTTGGGAGCAGACGGCTTCCGGTTATGCGGGCGTCTGGGCCACCGACAACACGCGGGAAGCTCTCTTCGATGCTATGCAGCGCAAGGAGGTGTACGCTACCACTGGTCCTCGGATGATTGTCCGTTTCTTCGGGGGCTGGGATTTTGAAAACAGCGATGCTCAGACTCGCAATCCGGCAGTCGTCGGCTACAATAAGGGAGTTCCGATGGGCGGCGACCTTTCGAATGCGCCGGCTGGCAAGTCCCCGGCTTTTCTCGTCGCCGCCCTCAAAGACCCCATCGGCGCAAACCTAGACCGCATCCAGATCATCAAGGGCTGGCTCGACTCCAAGGGCGAGACGCACGAAAAAGTCTATGACGTCGTTTGGTCTGGCGACCGCAAGCCTGATCCCAAGACGGGTGAACTTTCGCCCGTTGGCGACACGGTGGACGTCCCGAATGCTACTTACACAAACACCATCGGCGCTTCGGAGCTGATTAGGGTATGGAAAGATCCGGAATTCGATCCCGCGCAGAGAGCGTTTTATTACGTACGCGTGCTCGAAATCCCCACACCGCGCTGGACAGCCTACGATGCCAAGTATTTCGGAATCACCATGCCCCCCGAAGTTCCCATGAAAGGCCAGGAGCGCGCGTATACTTCGCCGATCTGGTATACGCCGGGGAAATGACGTGGTTATGTTAAGGAGAATCATTCGCGATCCGTTGTTTCATTTTCTTATGCTAGGCGCGGCGATCTTTGCGATTTACGGGTTTGCGAGGCGTCACAGCACGGACAAACCCGGCGAGATCGTGGTGACACAAGGGACGATCGAAAATCTGGTCACGGGTTTCACCCGTACTTGGCAGCGCCCCCCTACGGAGGAAGATCTCCGAGGGCTGATCCGAGATTACATTCGCGAGGAAGCGGCCTATCGTCAAGCCCTCGCGATGGGGCTCGATCGCGACGATATGATCCTTCGCCGGCGCCTCCGCCAGAAGCTTGAATTTGTCTCGGACGATCTGGCCTCACGAACCGAGCCCTCCGAGAGAGACCTGCAAACGTTCCTCGCGGCGCACCCCGAGTTGTTTCAGAGGGAAGCGTTGTTCTCGTTTAACCAGATCTATCTCAATCCTCAAATTCACGGAACCAGTCTCCAACATGACGAGTCGCGCCTTCTGAATGCCTTGCAAAAGGGCCAGCCTGACCCTGCGGCGGAAGGCGATCCCTTTCTTCTGCCACCAAGCTTTCAAGACATCACCCTCGCGGATGTGAAAAAAACGTTCGGCGAACAGTTCGCCTCCGGTCTTTCTTCGCTGCCCACTGGTCAGTGGCAAGGCCCTATTCGCTCTAGCTATGGTGAGCACTTGATCTTACTGTCGAAACGCACGGACCGTTATATGCCTGTCCTGGCAGAGGTACGCGACCAGGTTCGCCGCGAATGGTTCGATGCCAGGCATATCGAGGCCACGAACCGGTTTTACCAGGCGCTTCTTAGTCATTACACCGTGAAGATCGAACCGCCCGAAGAAAAGAAAGTCGCTCAGGTGCGCTGATGCAGCGGCTCCTCCTTTGCTTCGTTCTCCTATCCACGGCTGCGGCCAACCTCTCAGCCCACGAAGTGCGCCCGGCCTACCTCCAACTCCATCAGACCACTGCCGACACATTCGATGTCTTTTGGAAAGTGCCTGCCCTGGGCGACAACATGCGCCTCAGTCTCTACGTGCAACTCCCAGCCGTATGCTCTAGCGTCTCACAGCCCCGGGGTTTTTTCTCTGAAGGTGCTTACACCGAACAGTGGAGCGTCAGGTGTCCAGGAGGCCTAGCTGGTTCCACGATTCGAATTGCGGGACTCACCGCGACGCTTACCGATGTCCTGGTACGGATAGAGCGCCTCGACGGCTCCGTTCAGGTCACTCGACTAGCTTCTTCCGCTCCCTCCTTCACCGTGGAAGCTGCGCCCCGCCGCTTTGAGGTGGCACGAACTTATCTCGCTCTCGGCATCGAACATATCCTTACCGGGATCGACCATTTGCTTTTTGTCTCGGGCCTACTGCTTCTGGTTACAGGATTCAGGCGCCTGCTCATGACGGTTAGTGCCTTCACCCTGTCACATACCGTCACGTTGACTCTAGCCACATTGGGTTTTGTCCATGCGCCGCCCGCCCCGGTGGAAGCTGTCATTGCCCTGAGCATTCTGTTCGTGGCCTACGAAGTCCTTCGAAAAAACAAAAATCCTGACGGGATCGCACAGCGTAAACCGTGGCTGGTGGCTTTTACGTTCGGGCTTCTGCATGGGCTTGGTTTTGCAGGCGGGCTAAGCGCCGCGGGTTTGCCCGCGGGGCACATTCCGCTGGCTCTGGCGTTTTTTAGCGCAGGAGTCGAAGTCGGACATTTCTCCTTTGTTGCGACAGCCGTGTTATTAATCGTCGCGGCCCGAAAGTGGCTTGACGCCTTGCCTGCATGGTTCTCGCGTGTCCCGCCCTATGCGATCGGAAGCATGGCATCTTACTGGCTTATTGCTCGCCTTGCTGCCTTTTGAAACGGCACGGAACTCAAAAATGGCGAGTTTGGGTCAGTGGAGGAGGTGGTCGCCGCCGGTAGCCGCCGCGATAGTGACAGGCACCGAACGGCGCCTCGGTCTCGCAATAAAAAGAATATGAATTCAGAGGATCAATTGATATGACCTAAGTAAAGGGGCGAGTTCACTGAAACGAAGGCTTCTCTGGATCTTAGTGTCCACCGTGGGAGTTGCATTATCACTCTTGTTTGTTGCCACGCTCATTTCAGCTCAAGGCGACATTCCTGTTTTCAAAATCACACCGGTCAACAGTGTCATGAAGTTTGATGTCGAGGCCTCGGTAGCCATAGAAGGCAAGTTCGACAAGTGGGATGCCACCCTTACGTTCACCTCGCGAGAACTCTCGACGGGTGTGTTGGACATCAAAATCGACGCTGCCAGTGTAGACACTGGAAGCAGCATGAACGGCAAGCTGAAAGGCAAAGATTTTTTCGACGTGAAGGACAATCCTTAAATCAACTTCCACTCCAACAAGATTGAGCAAACCGGCCCAAACAGCTTCGATGTCTCGGGCACCTTTACCATCAGGGGAGTATCTAAGCCCGAAAAGTTGACGTTCACGTCCATCGGCAAGGGCACCGGAGAGGGCGAGATAAAAGGCACCATGGCCTTTGACCGGAAACAATATGGAATGAACAGCGGTATCCCGTTCATAAAGATCGCGGACCGTGTCGAAGCGATCGTCGACATAAGAGGCAAGAGAATCAGCGGCCCACCGCCGAACTTCAAACAGTGAAGCAGCTATCTGTCGCCCTTGCGTGAACAGCGCTGCGACAGTGTTACGCTCGTCAAAAATGGCCAGCGGCAAGGCATTGGCAGTGTGGAAGCCATAAATCTCAAGTGTGGGTTGAGCGATGTGGAAGAGACCAAGCAAGCTGAGCATCCTTTTTGTCGCCTGCCTCGTTGCCCTGTATACGACAGTACTGGTGCGCGGATTTACGGAGAGTACTCGGAGGTCGTTGCAGCTGCGCGACGAAGTCTCCGCGGCCAATCGCGTCGTTGTCTCGGTACTGGTGACCAACGTGAATCCTGCCAGTCAGGAGTTGACTGCACGACTCGGGTTTCGGCTTGCGGGAGACATCGCCCAGGACGAAGTCACTCCCGCCACAGATCTGCAGCTTTTGGTCAATAGTGTTGGTGGCCAACAGCAATACGACTTTCCAGCTGGAAAGAGGATGAACCGCATTGAGGCCAGATTTCCTCTGAATGGAGATTGGAATAGATATCCTCTCGATCGCTGGAGCAGGCCACCTGATTGCATGACACAACTCTTCCCGGCAGCCACCCCACATGTAGGACAGGGGATAGAGGACAGCAATTTTCTCGTGAATTTCCTTTGTTTTCATTCAAAAATATTGCCTCCAGATGAAACCTCGGAATATTCTAGTGCCAGCGGCGAGATTTACCCTCCATTTTGCGAGGCATCTGACACAAGGCTCAAGGTAGGCTTTGCGGGAGTTTTACTCAACTAAAACGAAGTCGTCGCCCTTTACAGCCGCTTCAATCGCCTTAACTAGCGCGTCCCCTGCTTTTGACTTGGCGACGTATGCTCGAACGCCAATCCTTTTGGCCGCTTCCACAAAGCGCTGATCGGCGTGTGAAGACAATATGACGATTGCCGTCTCCGGCAGAATGGCCTTGATTTCGCGAGCTGCGTCAAATCCATTTAAGACCGGCATGGTTACGTTCAGGACGACGACGTCTGGTTTTAATTTCTGCGCCTGTTCGATTGCCTGAGCGCCATCTGCCGCTTCGGCGCACACCTCAAAATGCGGAACTGTTTCTAACGTGGACCGGACCATCATCCTTATTGTCGGTTGGTCGTCGGCGATTACAATTCGGACGCTTCGATCAGTCGCTTTCATTTTGGCGCCGACCGCGTGAGTCATGTCTAAGGCTATGCCTAGATCACCGAGGAGAAATCCGGACCGAAGGAATCGTCTTCCGGATTGGGCACTGATGACGGAGAATCGCTCGCAGGAAAGCTGTCGGCAAGCGTCTTATCCATCATCTTTTCCCTCCTTTGCTTCTCGCTGCGCTCGTTGATAACCCGATCTTCTGGGTCACGTATGTTATGGCGAATATTCATTCCTTACACCTGCGCTAAAGATGTGTAGCTGGATATACGGTACATCTTCATATCAATACCGCGATTTCCAGTTCTAAATTTCTAGGGTCTTCTACCGATTGAGGAGCAGCCCGAAGACCAAATACCATTGGGTCGAAATGGGGTTCCTGGCGGTCTTGTCCCTGTGGGAGTGACTGCACACGGTAGCCCGACCGGGCCTTTGCAGGTTGACCGATTGGAGGCTGCCCTGGCCGCCAGTCCCCCGTCTTAGTCCGCAAAAAGAGACACCAGAATGCCACCCACGACAAAGCGAAGAATGAGGGGTTCAAACAGGCTCCTTGACTCTGCGCTATGGCAGATTCCCCTTTAACTCGTCAATTGACTCGAATAAGCGTCCATGCAAGGTCTGTTTGGCAAGAAAGAGGCCATAGCCGGCGACTTCCTTGGCATCGATCTTCGGTGGCATAGCCAACGCATTGGGATCCGTCACCACATCCACAAGAACGGGTCCCTTGTGCCGCAAGCCGTCCTCTAGCGACCTCTTCAAATCTCCGGAAGTTTCTACACGAATTCCTCGTATACCGATGGCCTCCGCCATCTTCGCAAAATTCGTTTTCTTTACGTCCACTCCGAAATCTTCGTATCCCGCAACACGCATCTCCAACTTGACCATGCCCAGTGTGCTGTTGTTAAAAATGATCAGCTTGATCGGCAATTCGTATTGCGCCAGAGTCAGGAGATCCCCCATGAGCATTGCGAAACCGCCATCCCCACTCATCGAAATGACTTGGCGTTGAGGAAATGCCATTTGCGCTCCAATCGCCTGCGGCATCGCATTGGCCATCGAGCCGTGATTGAACGAACCAATGAGTCTTCGTTTCGTCGCCATTTTCACGTAGCGCGCTGCCCATACGGCGGTCATTCCGGTATCAACGGTAAATATTGCGTCATTCTGCGCGACTTGGCTCAGGACGGTAGTTACATACTCCGGATGGATTGGCTCTCCGTCTTTTCTTCTTTCCGCAAAGCGGCTCAACGATTTTTCAGTCTCACGGTATTTTTCGAGGCAGGCTTTCAGATGCTTGTCGCTTTTTTTCCTTTTCAGCAGCGGCAAGACGGCCTGGATTGTGGTCCTGACGTCTCCCATGAGTCCGAGGTCAAGCTTGGACCTCCTGCCCAGGTGTTCAGCTCGAATATCGATCTGAGCGATGCGAGCATTCTTCGGATACCAAGCCGTATAGGGGAAGTCCGTGCCCAGGAGCAACACGGCTTCTGCTTTTTCGAGCGCATAATGTCCGCTCTCAGTCCCTAATAATCCGGTCATTCCAATGGCATAAGGATTTTCGCTCTCGAGGAATTCTTTCCCTCGAAAACTGTATGCGATCGGAGCTTGGAGGACATTGGCAAGCTGAAGAACTTCTTCCTGCGCTCCGGCGCAACCCGCGCCACCGAACAGGGTCACCCGGTCCGCCTTATTCAGGAAATCGGCTAACTTTCGAAGATCGTCGCTCGATGGCTGACTGGACGGCCTCGGTCTAAAGAGGGGATGCTCCAACTCTTGGGAGGTCATCTTGGCTGCGGCCACATCCCCCGGCAATACAAGCACGCTGACGCCTCCCAGAGAAATTGAAGTCTGCATCGCGATCTGCAACAGGCGCGGCATCTGTTTTTCTGAGCCAACAAGCTGGCAGAAGTGGCTGCAATCGAGAAACAACCTCTCAGGATGAGTTTCCTGAAAATAATCAGTCCCAATTTCGCTGGACGGAATTTGCGCTGCTATCGCCAGCACTGGCGCGAGAGTCTTGTGTGCATCAAAGAGGCCATTGATGAGATGAAGATTCCCGGGCCCGCAACTACCGGCGCAGACGGCAAGATTGCCCGTTAGTTGTGCCTCGGCGCTTGCTGCAAAGGCACCGGCTTCCTCATGTCGAACGTGTACCCATTCAATTCTTTTGTTGTGGTGAACAGCATCTACAATGCTGTTCAAGGAATCGCCGACCACGCCGTAAATCCTGCGAACCCCAGCCGCTACCAAAGCTTCGACCAAATGTTCAGCCACTGTTTTCATATTTTTGCTCGTTTCTTCCTGATCGGACTCTTAGCGGTCGTTTGCACTTTGGGTTTTGCGACTTTTCCCGGATCGCCGGTGGCGGCTTTCTCAACGTCCCCGCCATTGTCGCGAGCTATCTCTGCCAGCAATCTTTTGCTCAAAACTGAACGTGGCTGCGAGGTTGTTATGTCCTTATCTGATGCATATTTGTCGCGGTGTTTGATCAACAGCCAGGATTTATCTGGCTTGCTGCCAAAACCATGCGTTCGCACTATGACCCAGGACCCGCGCCGTTTCTTGCCTTCGAGAGTAAATTTCAGATCTCCTTTTTGAAGAGCGGTTCCGATATCGTCACTCTCCGGAATCCATTTACCGTTGTCCCATACCATTACGGTGCCGCCGCCATATTCGCCTTCCGGAATAACGCCCTCAAAGTTTCCATATTCGAGCGGATGGTCCTCCACTTGCATCGCCAATCGCTTGATGGATGGATCCAGTGAAGGTCCTTTCGGAACCGCCCAGGAGAGCAATACCCCTTTGAACTCCAAACGAAAGTCGTAATGCAATTGCGATGCGCGATGCTTCTGAATTACGTAAAGCAAATCGCGCTGCGAACCCGCGGCATTAGGTGACTTTCCTGAAGGTTCTGGTGAAACCTTGAAATTCCGTTTCTCTTTATATTTGTTGAGCGACATCTAGCGTTTCTCCTCGGCCCTCGCTCGCACCAACGAAGGGAGAATCCAACAACTTCTTTATAACTGTTTCAATCGTGTAATCGCCGGCTTCAGAGCCTGTCGGCTGTTAAAAAAGTCGCTCCAAGGGTCTTTCTTTTTAAGACGAGCGCCAACAAAATTGCCGATGTTGAAGCTGGACGAATTAAGAGTTGGCTTAACTTCCGACCAGGCCAGCGGTGTCGAGACAGGTGCATGAGGTTTTCGACGAACCGAATAGGGGCTTACCACTGTTTGCACCGAGCCGTTCCTGAAGGCGTCTAAATAGACCCGCTCTCCCCTATCTGCAATCGTATGCGCGACAGTCAACTGTTTCCGATGCGCCGCGGCTAGACGGGCCACAAATTCCTCAGCAAACTTCAGCACCTCGTCGGCGCTGGGACCGACACGGATTGGGACAAAAATGTGCAGCCCACGGCTGCCGGATGTCTTTGGAAAAGAAACAAGATCGAGCTCATCGAGCATAGCTTTTGCAAGCAGACCAGCCTTTGCGGCATCTGCAAACTTTCCAGACTGAGGATCCAGGTCAAGACAAACCCAATCGGGTTTTGGAAAAGTCTTGGCCCTGCTTCCTGTAATATGCACAGGAATGCATCCGAGATTGGCCAGGGCGAGCTGCGTTGCGAGCGAGCCGCCCACAACGTAATCGGTCGCTTTTCGAGAAGAAGAGCCCCTGTCATTTGCGATACGCTTCGTAGGAGTATGGGCCGGCATGCTTTCCGGTCTCTGCTTTTGATAGAAACAGGCCCCACCCATGCCGTCTGGGCAGCGTTCGAGCGTCAAAATGCGGTCATTGACGTAGGGACGGAGCGAAGAAAAAACATCGTCGTAAAACGTGACGAGGTCCAATTTCGTATAGCCTTCCTCGGGCCAAAATACTTTTGTGGGATTTGACACTTTAATTGGCAAAGTCTTAGGTGTAGGAGGCATTCAAGACTCCTTTCGAGTAACATCGGCAGGTTTCTTATCATCCCGAAGCCCTAAGTAAACCGGATGACGTAGCTTTCCGTCTTTTGTCCACTCGGTGAACGACAGTTGAGCCACCAACTTTGGGGATAAGAAGATCGCATTTCGTTCGTGGACCTCTGATGTAAAAGGTGAGCTGAGTCGAATGAGTGGCCTAAACTTTCGATAGACAAACGCGAGAGTGTTTTCATCGAAGCCTGTTCCGACTTTTCCAGTGTAGATGAGTTTGTTGCGAGAATAGACTCCTAGGAGCAAAGCACCGAAATATTGCCTCGAACCGGTGGGCCTGGTAAAACCCCCGATCACGAACTCATCTTCTTGGTGAACCTTTACTTTGAGCCACTCACTAGATCTTCTTTCTATATAGAAAGAGGCGAGGTTTTTGCACACTACTCCTTCGAACCCCCGCTTTGATGCAATTTGAAACGCCTTCAGGCCGTCGGGAGATAGTTTGGATGACAATAGGAGATGGCCGGAGGGTTCTACGTATTTTTCGATTGCCGCTCGCCTCAGCGACAATACTTTGTTTCTCAGATCGCTGCCTTCCGCGTAGAGACAATCGAAGATTGCATATTTAGGAACGTCTTTCCCTTGTTGCAATAACTGAAAACGTGAAACGTTTCTGGCATCGAACACAACCACTTCGCCGTCGATACGGAGCGTCTTTGGTTTAAGTTTCTGAATTGCCGCTTCGATTTCCGGGTAACGAGATGTTCGATCAATCCCATTCCTGGACATCAGCGACACTTGCTTGCCTTCTTTGTATGCAAGCATCCGCACGCCGTCGTATTTCTCTTCAAATACCCAATTTGGCCTCGTGAAAGGAAGATCCACCAAGGTCGCAAGCATAGGAGAGATACGAAAAGGAATTTTGCTCATTACGGTTCTATTAAACACTTTCAAGGCCATTAGATACTTTGCGTGGCGCATTTGCTTTACGTGGAATCATGTATATCTAAGTGCTATTGATAGGGAGAGACTTCCAGAACGGGGCTATAGCTTGGCGGACAAAAACATTACGATCGAGCGACATCCGCTGGTGTCAAATGCACCGCCCCCGGGAAAACGAGACCACTCTATGCCAGGTAGAGTCTTCGTGCTCTCGCCGGAAAATTTCAGCGGGATTCGGGCGAGAATGCTTTTCAGTCCCAATGCTCGGTTCGACCTTGCCCACCGACTCCGGAATTCCAGCGCGCCCCTTGGGGAGGTCTTCAGCTTCATTAGCGGCCTATATTTTCGAGGCAAATTAACCTACGCAGAAAGATTCAAGAGTCCCCCGTCAGGAGTCGCGGGAGTATATATCATTACCGGTGCTGCGGGCCTTCTCTTGCCAGGGGAACCGATCAATTTGCCCTGGCTCAAATCGATTTCCGCCACTCATCTTAATCCCGAAAATCCCGAATATCGGAAGCCTCTGGATCGTGATGCTCTCCGTTTGCTGAATCTGCTGGAGGCCGAAACGCAAGTCGTCTTGCTTGGCAGTATCGCGACTCCAAAGTATGTATTGCCTTTGTTGGAAGTCTTTGGGGAACGATTGCTATTTCCGAGAGATTTTGTCGGCCGCGGAAATATGAGTCGCGGGGGGCTGCTCTTGCGCTGTTGTTCCCTGGGTTCGCCCCTCGAATATGATCCTGTTCTCGGCGCTATTCGACGCGGGCGCCGTCCTCCTAAACTTAGGGACTAGCGCAGTCTTTACGCTTTCAGTTTTTGCTCACTTCTTCTCATTCGATGCATTGCTCATCCTGCACCGTTTTCCCGGCTCGCTGAACTCGCGCCAGTTCCCGACGCTATCTCGTTTCTCGCCATTCGTATTTTCTTTCGATAAGAGTCCCTCGCCATTCTCATGGCTTTCGCTCCCGTGTTTACTGGGAAAACGGTACAGAAATGGGCGCATGTCGAACGCATACTGGCGTGCGGGTGTTGTTTCGACATCTTGAAAAGTGGAGAGCAGCCATGAAGGAAAATGCGCTTAAAGAACTTTATATTGACGAGCTTCGCGACATATACAACGCCGAGGACCAACTCACCAAAGCTTTGCCCAAGATGGCCAAGGCGGCAACGTCTGACGAGTTGCGGGCTGGCTTCGAAGAACACCTCGAACAGACCAAGGGACATGTCGAGCGCCTGGAACGAATTTTCAAGGAGCTTGGCGAAAAGCCGACGGGCAAGAAGTGCAAAGGTATGGAAGGTTTGGTCGAGGAAGGCGACGAGATGATCCAGGAGGAAGAACTCGAAGGAGAGGCCCTCGATGCGGGCTTGATTTCCGCGGCGCAGCGGGTCGAACACTACGAGATCGCGGCATACGGCTGCGTGCGCACCTATGCCAATCTCCTGGGCGAAGATGATGCCGCAGGGTTGTTGGAGCAGACCCTCAAGGAAGAGAAGGAAACCGATCAGAAGCTGACCCAGCTGGCCGAGAAAATAAACGTCGAGGCCGAAGAAGAAGAGGGTGGCGAGTCGAAAAGAAAAGGGAAAGCTGCCCGGGCTTGATCGTTCACGACGATAAACGAGACATATGATGGCCAGCAGCAGAGCGGCAACGTCTGGACAGGACTACGGCGTTGTTTCGGCAAAGGACGAAACCACCGGCGCTGGCGTTTCATGGCCAGCTGTATTTAGCGGAGCCTTCACCGTGAGCGCGTTAACCCTGATCATCGCAGTGCTGGGGGCGGGGATGGGCTTGTCATCCGTTTCCCGTCCCTGGGACGCGGTAGCGGGCATCGACAAGGACCGCCTTCGCAATGCCCGGGTCTTGAAAAAGACAGCTGGCCTGACATGGCTGATCCAACACGGGCTCTATCACCATTATGGATACGAATCGTACTGGGAAGAAACAACCGGCCGATCGCCGCAAACCCGATAGGAACCCCGCACGACAAGGAAAACGGGCGCGCATAGGCGAAACCCCAAGCGGCCACGAGCTTAGCAATGCCGAGCTCGCCGAACTTCTTGCCAGGAAAGCGGAGAGGGCGCGCCCGCCGCTGACCCGAGCCTTCCGACGGGCCTCGCGGCGCGCCTTACTTTGGCCTGAAGAAGCATCGTCGTTGCAGAAGCTCGGTCGTTCATTGACCGAGTTGCAGGGAATCGGCCCTTACCTGGAAAAAGTCGTCCGTACATGGTTTAACGACGCACCCCTGGCACTCTCGCCTACCGACCTCAGGTCCGGCTTTCTTACATTCACCGAGGCACAGGCAATTCTGGCCGCACAGCCCGAATGGATGGCGGGACTGAAGGGCGATCTCCAAATGCACAGTAAGTGGAGCGACGGTTCGGTTTCAATCGCTGAGATGGCCGCAGCTGCCGTCGACCTGGATTATGAGTACATCGCGATTACCGACCACGCCAAGGGATTGAAGATCGCTGGAGGCATCGACGAAGCGCAGTTGCGCGAGCAAGCCGCCGAAATTGCCTCCGTCAATCGGTCATTGGAGGGTGCCGGCCACAAACTCAGGGTCTTGCGCTCGATCGAACTGAACCTGAATCCCGTAGGGCAAGGCGACATGGAGCCACAGGCATTGGAAGAGCTCGACATCGTCATCGGTTGCTTTCATTCGGCATTGCGACGAAAGGAGGATCAGACCGTCCGGTACCTCGCAGCCCTGCGCAATCCGAACATTCAGATCCTCGGCCATCCTCGCGGCCGCATTTATAACTACCGCGCTGGGCTTTCGGCTGACTGGGCGCGTGTTTTTACGCTCGCGGCCAAACTCGATAAAGCGGTCGAGATCGACGCCTATCCGGATCGGCAGGATTTAAGCCCCGATCTGCTGGCGCTAGCGCGCGACGCCGATTGTCGGATTTCATTTGGGACAGATGCTCACGGGCCGAGCCAATTGCGGTTTATGACTTTCGCAGCGGCCTCCGCACTGCGGGCAGGCATCGTCCGTGAACGCATCTTAAATTTCATGTCTCGGGAAGAACTGTTGGGTTGGGTTCGTGATGTGCGCGTAGCCAGTACCAGGATGAAAGGGCCGAATTGAAATGACGAAAAAGAAAAGCCGGTCTGGATCGCTGGCAGATCCACAGGGCCTTTCGCCGACGGACGACAAAGGGAAGATCCAGGTCATCATCGAAACGCCCAAGGGCAGCCGAAACAAATACGCATTCGATGAAGAGCAGCGAGTCTTCGCTCTGAAGAAGGTCTTGCCTGCCGGCATGACCTTCCCGTACGACTTCGGTTTCATCCCATCGACCAAAGCCGAAGACGGTGATCCGACGGACGTGCTCGTGCTGATGGATGAGCCCGCCTTTCCAGGCTGCCTGCTTAAATGCCGCATCATCGGAGTTATCGAAGGTCAGCAGGGAAAGAAGAAAAAAGGCGAGCGCAACGACAGAATCATCGCCATCGAGGAAGCCAATCACAGCTATGCCCATATCCACCATGTCCAAGAGCTTGGCAAGAAATTCGTCAAGGAGCTGGAAGAATTCTTTGTGAACTATCACGATCTGCAGGGCGAGAAATATAGAATTCTGGATGTGAAAGGCCCGACGGAAGCGCGGCGCCGCATTGCGGATGGAATGAAAAGTGTGGGAAAGCGGAAAAGCTGACCGCCTTATGCGACGACCAACCGCTGCGCGAGAAAGAATCACGAACCCCAAGCAGGACCCAGTCAGCAATCCCGCCATCCTCTTCGATCTCGACGGCACCCTACTGGATAGCAACTATGAGCATGTGTTGGCCTGGCGACTCGCGCTGCGTCACGAAGGCCTTGAGATTCCGAGTGCCTTCCTTCATCGCTGCATCGGAATGCGCGGCGAACTGCTCATCAAAGCAGCCCTCAAGGAAACCGGCCGAACGTTTCGAGATAGGACAAAAGAGCGTCTCGAAATGCTACACAAGAGATATTTCAAAGATACGCTGTCTTCCGTCCGACCTTTGCCCGGTTCCAAGTCTCTCCTGAAAGCCTTGTCACTGCGGAAGATTCCCTGGGCGATTGCGACCGGAGGCAACAAGGACATCGTACAGAGGATGATCCGGTCCTTGCCCATTCCGACCGCCATTCCGGTCATTACTGCCGACCATGTCGAACAGGCCAAGCCTGATCCGGACGTATTTTTAATTGCCGCGCGAGCGCTCGGCGTGGCCCTCAGTGACTGCATCGTCGTCGGAGACAGTATTTGGGATCTCCTGGGCGCCCGTCGAGCCAAGGCCCTCGGTGTTGGCTTGCGCTGCGGCGGCTATGGCGAGGCGGAACTAGTGCAGGCGGGGGCGTATCGCGTTTATAAGGACCCGGCGGACTTGTTGGATCATCTTCCCGAGGTGGGCCTTTCACTCGAATGAGAGGTGTCTCATTTTCCGTAATGAATCCGGCGCACAAACCAAAACAGGACGACGAAAAACAGCCATATCGCCAACGCCGCCGGCAGAGCCAACCCGGCCCTCCAGGTGGGCAACAGCAGCCGTAGCGCTATAGCGAAGCATGCCAACCCCAGGCTACCGAGAGCCGCTCCCCGCGCGTCCAGTGCCGCCGCTTTCCTACCGCGGGAGTTATCAATAATCCCCGCTTGGCGTTTCTTTTCGGTTTCGTGTTTTTCGACCAGCGTGGCGCTTGCGGGGAAAATGGCCGGAAAGGCAAGAAACAATCCCCCAAACACTGGCCCGTACCGCATGGCGATCAGTCCGGTCGCGACTGTTATGGCACCGCCAAAAAAGAAGCGCAGCGCATAGTCGTACCATCGCGTTCGTTTCAGAGTCGAAAAATCGAGACTGATTCTCATCGGACGCTACCTCAGAAAAAGAAACCACCCGCCGAGCGCACAGGCGAGCCAAACGGCGAGACCAGCAATCGTGACCGGCGTCGCGCGCACCTTGTGCTTCGTCATAACCCACATGCAGCAGCAGGCGTAAACGAAAAAGGCGCAGGCGCCTACGATCATCGAGCGTGCTTCCAATGTTGCATACGTTTTGCCGTCAGTAGCGATTGTCAGCGCCAGTGTGGCGAGCGCGACAGAAGGAGCTGCGCCGAAGAGACCGGCGAAACTTTTGGGTTTGAGGACATCTCCTATCACTGCGAACAACGAGACCACCAACCCGCCGACCACAAATCGGAATACAAGCTGCATCATTCCATTACACTATCTCGCGGCGCGATCTTAGACATCACAAAAAAGAGTTCGAGCGTCTATTCGCGCCGACTGGTCTCGGGCGGCCCGTCGTACATGTATTTTTGTTTTTTTTTAGCGGAACCTTGGTATTTATCGACGAACTAAGAAAGCGCAGTGTCCAATAAGCTCGCCAAAGATTATCGACTTGGAGGAGCCAGGGAGGCACTGTGAAAGCGTTGGTTTATAACGGGCCGAAAGATGTGAGTGTCAAGAGTGTGCCGGATGCCAAAATCGAGCAACCTACAGACGCACTGATTAGGTTAACCACCACAAATATTTGTGGCTCCGACTTGCACATGTATGAGGGGCGCACGGATGTCGAAACGGGGAAGATTCTCGGCCATGAGAATCTCGGCGAAGTCATAGAAGTTGGAAAAAGCGTGTCAGTTGTGAAAGTCGGCGATCGCGTTTGCCTACCCTTCAATATCAGTTGCGGTTTTTGCAAAAACTGCGAACGTGGGTATACCGGGTTTTGCCTGACTATGAATCCAGGAAACGCCGGTGCCGCGTATGGCTATGCTGGCATGGGTCCGTACCAGGGGGGACAAGCGGAATATCTGCGCGTTCCTTTCGCTGATTTCAACTGCCTGATCTTACCTGAAGGAGCCGAAGAGAAGGAGAACGACTACGTGATGCTCGCGGATATCTGGCCCACCGGGTACCACGCCACGGAACTTGCCTGTGTGCTGCCCGGGGAATCTGTCGCGATCTATGGAGGGGGGCCGGTCGGATTGTTCGCAGCGTATTCCGCGATTCTCAAGGGAGCCAGTAAGGTAATGATAGTTGACCGGCTGAAGGACCGCTTGGCGCTAGCGGAATCCATCGGAGCCATTCCGATAGATGACTCCAAGGAATCTCCGGTAGACCAGATTCTCGAACTTACGGATGGAGACGGAGCCGATAAAGGATGCGAATGTGTGGGCTATCAAGCCCATGATCCGCAGGGACATGAACATCCAAATCTTACGATGAACAATTTGGTGGAATCCGTTAGACCCACTGGTCGCATCGGCGTCGTGGGTGTTTTTCCGTCCGAAGATCCCAAGAGTCGCGATTCGCTTGCCAAGAAAGGACAAATCGCGTTCGACATCGGCAAGTTTTTTGAAAAGGGCCTGACGATGGGTTCCGGACAGACCAACGTCAAGCAATACAACCGACGCCTCTCCGCTTTGATCGCGGACGGAAAGGCCAAGCCCTCCTTCCTGGTTTCACACGAATTGCCACTAGATCAGGCCGCCGATGCTTATGAGCATTTCGATAAAAGGGAGAATGGATGGACCAAAGTCGTCCTGAAGCCAGCGGCCAAACAAGATGCGAGGCGCAGCGTTAGCGCGTAAGTCCGGATGTTCGTTACGTGCGCCCCTGCTCGCCAGGCAGGCGCTCAATCGGAAGAGGATGGCAAAAGCGCGAGAGTTCATTTCTTAATGGGAATAGGGTCGGATCATGTTCGCGACGCGATCTCCATCTCGCGCTCTACTTCAAGACTTTTCAGATCGCGATTGATAGTGGCGACAGCCAACGTGCGGCCGCTTTGCTGGTACGTAACGGCGCATTTCTTCGATCTCAGACTGCCGTCGATTTTCACCGCCGACCACTTCTTTGCGTGGCCCGCGTACCGGATTTCCACGCCGAACTGTGCCGTCCAGAAAAATGGCGCCAAATCGTAGCGCTCGCGCATTCCCAACATATTTTTGGCGGCCACTTGGCCTTGTCGCTCGGCAACGACCCAGTGCTCAATGCGTAGGCGCTCGCCCGAGTACGCGTCCCGCCAATTGGCAATATCACCTGCTGCAAAAATCCCAGGCTCGCTGGATTCGAGGTATTCGTTTACGAGCACTCCATTATCGACCTTCAGGCCGGCGTCTTCAGCGAGTTTTGTGGAAGGCTTCACGCCGACGCCGAGCACGAGAAAATCGACATCGAGCGTTTTGCCGCTTTTCAAAACGGCCTTACGGCCTTTCACCTGCGTGATTGTTTCGCCCAGATGAAACACGACACCATGGGATTCATGCAGGCGGCGTACGAATTCGCCAATCTGCGCGCCCATCACGCGTTCAAGCGGTTCGTGATCGGGCGCTACAACATGAACATTCACTTTACGCTTGCACAGCGATGCGGCGACCTCGAGCGCGATAAAGCTCGCGCCGAGAATAACTACGCGTTTGCCGGCTCGCGCCTTTTGAATGATGGCTTTGCTGTCGGCGTATGATCGCAGGTACATCACCTGCGATTTCGTAGCGCCGGTCAGTGCTAACTTGACTGGTTCGGCTCCAGTGGCCAATAGTAGGGCACCGTATTCCAGCGTCTTTCCTTTTTTAAGTGTGATGGTTCTTTTCTTGGCGTCAACCGAAGTTACCCGCGTATCTAGCATCAACTCAATTTTGTGCTGCTTATAGAAATTGCGTGGGCGGAGAGGCATCCATTCGTCAGGAGCGTCGCCGCTCAGATAATCCTTCGAAAGATTCGGCCGATCATATGGCGCGGTTTTATCAGCGCTGACCATCGTGATGTGGCCGGAATAGCCTTTTCGCCGGAGCATCTCGGCCCCCGAAAAACCAGCCGCGCCACCGCCGATAATAACGACAGACGATGGATTATTCTTTGCTGCATTGTCTGAGTGCTTCTGCTCGCGGTCGTTCGCATTTGTTTTGTCGAAATCGATTTTGTCACGCACGAATATTTTGTTATTTATCCGTTCCACGCGCCAACAGGGAATGGGATCGAACGCGGGCGCGCGCAACGCTTCCCCAGTACGCAAGTCGAAGCATGCATGATGCAAGGGGCAGCGTACTTCATCACCGACGAGCAGACCCTGCGTTAGATCGCCATGGTAGTGCGTACATTCGCTGCCGACGGCAAAGAAATCTTCGCCGCGGCATACGAGAAGCACCTTGTCTTTCCCGATTTGCCCGGCAATTATTTCGCCATCGCGTAGCGATTTAATCGGCACGCCCTTCGTGAAATCTTTCAGCGCGCGTTTTGGCACATGCCCTCCTGACAGAAACTATTCTGCACTTGCAATCAACGTCCGTACTTTTCAGCTGAAGTGCGCACCGTTTCGCTTGCCGAAATCGATCTTATCAAACCTAGTCGTGCTCTCGCTTATGCCAGCATTTTTACTGCGTTCTGATTATGTATAAGGAGTCGACATTGGCCCCCGCTAAATTCGACAGGAGAATCCTTTTCTGCAAGAGCACCTAATCATGACGAGGAGCGATAAGAAAGGCGGTAGAGAAACTAGAGACAGAACAGAAACGAGCGATCGCGAGTAGGCCGAAGGTGCAGAACCACCGATAAGACGCTGCCCACAAACTGCAACAGGTATGAAAGCGTCATTCGTGAGCGCCTGTTGATGAGGCAGATGATTCGACAAATGAGTGACTAAGCGTTTTCTGGAGTATGGATAGAAACTCGTCTCTACGATATGGTATTCACACCATGCCAGAGATCCCCGTTCTCGTAGTTGGCTCTGGTCCGAGCGGGCTAAATTTGGCGCTGGCTCTGACCCGCCGCAACGTTCAATGCCGCATCATTTCTGAAGCCAACGGCCCAGGCGAGGAATCACGTGCAATGGTCGTGCAGGCGCGGACACTCGAATTTTACGGCCAATATGGCTTCGCGCGCGAAGTCGTTGACCAAGGTGTGGTCGCCGAAACGGCCCATGTGCGCGAAGGCGGAGCCGACGGTAGTCGAGAAGTTCTCTCAATCAGGTTCAAGGAAATGGGCGCTGGTCTCAGCCCATATCCCTTTGCCCTCGCTTATCCCCAGGACGATCACGAACGGTTCTTGATCGAGAAGCTCGAAGATGTGGGGTGTCGAGTCGAATGGAACACGAAGTTAACTGGCTTTACGGAGGGTGAAAACGGCATTCGCGCCACGCTCGAACGAAATGCCAGCCAGGTTGAGCACGCAGAGAGTACATATATCTGTGGCTGCGATGGCGCGCGAAGCTGCGTGCGTGAAACTCTCGGAATCGGCTTTCCGGGCGGAACCTACGACCAACTCTTTTACGTGGCGGACGTGAAGATCGCGGGCGGCTTCTCTCGGGATTTGTACATTAACCTCGGTAAACACATCCTCACTTTAATGTTTCCTGTGAGGTCGAGCGGAATGCAGCGCTTGATCGGCCTCGTACCGCCTGAACTGTCTCACAAGGAAAAACTCGGCTTCGAAGACATTCGCGCGCAAGTTGAGCCGCTGCTCGACATCAAAGTGACCGACGTGAATTGGTTCTCCACCTATCGCGTCCATCACCGCGTTGCCGACAAATTTCGGGTGCGGCGCGCTTTTCTTGTGGGCGATGCCGGCCACATTCATAGTCCCGCTGGCGGTCAGGGCATGAACACAGGAATCGGCGATGCCGTTAATCTCGGCTGGAAAATAGCACACGTACTCCAGAACCGTGCCGACACATCGCTTCTCGACACTTACGAACCCGAGCGCATTGCCTTTGCGCGGTCGCTTGTATCCACCACGGATCGCGCCTTTACCGGCTTAGTCGGGCAAGGAGCAGTAGGCGAATTTACGAGGAAGATCGTCGCCCCGCTTGTGTTCGGCGTCGTTACCCGTTTCAGTCTGGGCCGCCACGCGATCTTCCGCACAATTTCTCAAATTCGCGTCCATTATTCCGACAGCCTGCTCAGCCTAGGCGTCGCGGGAAACGTACATGGCGGCGACCGACTGCCTTGGACAGGGCCTCCCGCAACGGATAATTTCCAGACGTTGCGTTCCCTTGATTGGCAGGCACATGTGTACGGCGAAGCACAGAAGGATCTTGAAACCGAATGCCGGGCGCTAAATCTTCCATTACATTCTTTCCAGTGGAACGAAGGCATGAAAGAGACCGGACTCAAGCGGGACTCGCTTTATCTTGTGCGGCCCGACGGCTATATCGCAGTGGCTTCATCCGAGCAAGACGCCAGTAACCTCAGGACCTTACTTGAGCGATTTCACCTGCGTTTTCAAACTTCAACGACAGTCGCATAGTGCGATGAACATCTCTCGCTAGCCGTGATTAGCTGACGAAATCGGCCCACGCGTGTGCTTATGAGGCAGGAAACCAATCTTCCGGAACATCATAGAAGCCCAAAAGAACCTCCGCACGTAAGGTTGAGATGGCGAACATCTAATCAATCTCCTACGATCACTACAAGACCATACGAATGTGGGTTGGATTGTGGGTTGAGAATTGTATTGCCGACGATACCTTGTAAGCGCGGTAGAAGTTCCAAAACAAAATAGAAAATCCAACCTCGGAATACGGAGACTCAAATGAGAAAGCTCAAAATCATGGAACATATCTCGCTGCATGGCGTGCTCCAGACCTCCGGAGATGACGGCGATTTTCCCTACGGTGACTGGACCGCCCCCTATCGTACCCCCGCTGGCAGGGACGCACTCCTCGCTACGCATGGCGAGAAATTCGATCTTCCGAAGTTGCTCTAGGGAGCCAAACCCATGTGCAGTAGCAATTTCCTGAACCGTGGCTCGTTTCGAATTGGATCGTACAACGGATCGACCTTTAATGCGGTCAACGAGACAGAATGTTCCCCGTAGGCTTTTTCCAAAAAATTCAACGCCTGAGTTTTGTCGTTGAATCCCATGTATGCATACGTAAAAATCAGTGGGTCGATGTGATGTCTGCGATTCATTTGTTGTAACCGGACGAGCGAGTTGCGGGCTTCCACGGTTCGCCCCGAACGCGCGTCTATATAGATCGACAGACCCACGTACCAAGGATTTTCATTGTACAGGCTTCGTCGTTTTTCAAAATCGGCTTGGGCTTCCGGATACATCCCTTTTTCGAGATACACGAGATCGATAGTGCCGGCGCGTGCGTAGGTTGGATCCATTTCCAAGACGGTGCGAAACTGTTCGATAGCCTGATCGTACTGGCGCGCGTAATACAACATCACTCCATGATCACTGGCGATAATCAACGACAGTGGATCGAGTATGCGGGCGTGCTCTATCTCGACGGAGGCCTCGCCGAAGCGTCCCATCAGCGCGAGATATTCCGCAAACCAGTGATGGGCCGTCGCGTAATTCGGGTCCAGTTCAATTGCTCTCCGGTATTCCTGCTCTGCCGTTTTCCAGTCCCAATCCAAATTTTGAGCCACAACAGCCCTTGCGGTGTGCGCTTCCGCGAGTGAGTCGTCCAGCTCGATGGCGCGCTGGGAAGCAGCTCGGGCTTTCTCGACAAAACCCACTGGCGGCACTCCCGTATAGCCGCCTATCAAGGCGTAAGAGTCTGCCAAGCCCGCGTAGGCACGTGCGTTACATGGATCTTTGTTTACGGCCTTCTGGAAGTAATTAACCGCTTTCTCGAGCCCTTCTGGACTTCGCTTGTTCCAAAAATATAGTCCCTTCAAATACAAATCGTAAGCTTCGTAGGAGTCCGGAGTGATTGGAGTTTGCCGGACGGCTTCCTTGCTATTCTTGTTGTTCAGCGTACGGAGAATTTCACTCGCTATCTCGTGCGTGATTTCCGATTGCAGTGTTAACAAATTGCTAAGCTTGCGATCGTATTCGCGCGACCAGATGTGACTGTGATCCTTTAATTGAATCAGTTCCGCGGAAATTCTGACGTTGTCTCCGTCCCGCCTGACACTGCCTTCCAAAACATACTGCACACCCAATTCCGGCCCGATATTTTCTATCCCTTCTTGATTGTGCTTGTATCGCATAACGGACGTTCGCGCGATCACTCCCAGTCGTTGGGGTTCCAACCGCCCAAGTTGCGCGATCATTTCTTCCGTAAATCCATCACTGAAGTAATCCTGCCCTGGGTCGCCCGTCAAATTGTCGAAAGGAAGCACTGCCAGCATGGGACGCCTCGCCGGTTCTTGCGGCGCAAGGTGCGAAGCTTTCCACCGAACATATCCCGTTATCACTGCAATAAATAAAACAGCAATAGTGGTGGCGTATAGCCATTTCTGTTTTCGTTCAGCCGTGCCCAATTTCTGGGCAGGAGAGTCGGACGGCTCGGTAGGTTTTATCAGTGGTGAAGCGTTGAAATTGTCCAGACCCGGAACCGTTTCCACTGGAACGATGATTCGATATCCCAGCCTGGGCAGGGTTTCGACATACCGCGGTTCGCTGGCCGAATCGACCAGTGCACTGCGCAATTCTCTGACCGTATTATTTAACCCTTGTTCAAAGTCGCCGAATTCTTTTCCCGTCCACAACAATTTCTGAAGTTCTGCCCGGGTTACCACGTCCCCGGAGCGCTCCACGAGTAGTTCGAGAATGCGCAACGCTTGCGGGCGGAGTTTGAGCTTTATATCGTCCTTATATAGCTCTTTGGAGCGGGAACGGTACTCGAACGGCCCGAATTTGTAGACAATTCCCGGAGCTGGCATAAAAGGGTCTGGCTAACTTGCAAGGTAGTGTCCGTTATGCGCTTAAGTTTTTCAAGCTACCGCCCATACAGCTGGCGCTTTTCCATTCCCTTCCCTGAGAAGGAGCTCCTTTAATTACTTGAAATCAGTGCGTTGGCCGCATATGTGGCCGTTAGCTGAATCTTATTTATCCACGCTTGACAAGTCGGGCACCATCTGCGATTTGCCTTCACTAACTCACAGCTACTCTTCGCACGTTCCGCGAACGGCATCTGCCGCGAGAGTGGAGGCAACGGAGGCATTCCCATGGATTCCAATTTGTGCTCACCACTCTTCCGAAACTCGGTTAAGGCGAAATCACCTTCACGCGGCCAATCATTCCGAGCTGGTTTCCATCGCGTCTGCGGTGTCTTCGTTCTGACGCTGTTAATTGCTTGCAGCCCCAAATTTCTGCTAGGGAACACTCTTTACGTAACCACCGCAAGCGAAGCGGTGGACGCCCCAGGCTGCTCCCTGCGCGCAGCAATCTTGGCGGCCAATCAGCAAACCAGCAATTTGCTGATTGGCTCGAACACTATCGTGACTGGCTGCGTTCCGGGGAGTGGTGCAGACACCATCGTGTTGCCAACCAACGCCTTTCTGGTATTCACCTCTTCTTTCTACGAGATTGATAACCCGTTTGGAGCAACCGCGCTGCCGATGATCCGCGGCGAAATCACGATTCGGGGTGCGGGAGCTACCCTGGCGTATTTCGGCACGTTGCCGTCACGGGCATTCGCGGTCAGTAGCACCGGATTCTTGACGATTCGCGAGCTGAACGTTACGGGATTTAACGTCAAAGGCGGAAATGGGCGGGGAGGTGGCGGCGGAGGAGCCGGACTTGGCGGAGCTATTTACGTGAAAGGCAGCGGCACTCTGATTGTAGATTCAAGTACGTTTTACCGGAACGGCGCGATTGGGGGAAACGGTAGCTATGGATATGCCGGTGGTGGAGGTGGACTTGGCGGCAACGGCGGAGTCACCGAAAACAAAAACGGCTATCAAGACGGCGGCGGTGGAGGCGGCTCAGGCGGCGATGGGCAAGATGGCTTGGAGCTTATCGGGGGAGCGGGAGGGGGCACAATACCCGGAAGCAATCTCAACACTTGCGGCGGAGCCGGCGGTAGTGGGTACAGCCTAACCTTCGCCGGGCCACAGCTGGGGGGGAATGACGGCCACGACGCACCATGCGCCGGCGGCGGCGGTGGCGGCGGCCAAACCCAAACTGTGATGGGCATTGTCGCGACCGGTAGCGGTTCAGGAGGTAAGGGCAATTACGGTGGCGGCGGCGGTGGTGGTGGCGGTGGTCCCAACGACTCAGGCAATGGAGGAGCTGGAGGCGTTGGCGGCGGTGGAGGCGGCGGTTCCTTTTTCGCGACCGGCGCTGGCTGTGATGGATTTGGTAGCAGCGGCGGAGATGGAGGTTTCGCGGGAGGTGGAGGAGCGGGAGGGAAGGGCGAGCTTTCCGGCGGACCGGGAGCCGGAGGAATATTCGGTGGCGGCGGGACATGCGAGAACGGTGGCGGAGGCGGCGCGCTGGGCGGAGCAATTTTCAACGACGGCGGAACCCTCACGGTCACCAACAGCACTTTCAATCGCAATTTTGTGGACCGCGGCCTGGGTGGCGCGAGCGGAGAATCAAATCGCCCAGCCGGCAACGGTGGCGACGCCGGGGGCGCGATTTTTTCCTTGCATGGCACGGTAACTGTACTCAATTCCACGATCGACGGAAATGAAGGCACCGGGGCAGGGGGCGGAATTGTGATTTATCAGGCTGTCGGATTTCCACCTGTGCCAACTTCAGTCCATATTGAAAACACGATCATCGCGGGCAATGGCCCACTGGAGTGCGGAGCATTTGGCCAGAAAATTACAGGCAGCGCTATCGGCAATCTGATTCAGGCCAATGATAATTGTCCAGGAGTCACTTCAAATTCCGATCCTCAACTTGCCGCGTTAGCTTTGAATTATCCTGGCAGGACTCTCACGATGGCGTTGAGCACGAGCAGCCCTGCGTTCAATTCGGGGGATCTTGGCTCTGCGCTTGAAACGGATCAGCGCGGCATGCCGCGTCCCGAAGGCGGAGCTCCTGATATAGGTGCGTTTGAGTTGTGCGTGCCTTTAAATCCATTCGACCACCATTGCGAACTCGTAGCTTCCTCGATTGCGACGCCTTTGACGGGGATTCCGCTCACGGTCCTCATCAATCCACCTGGCGGCGGTACTTCAACTCCCTCCGGCACGACAAATGAGCCTGCCGACTCGGTGACTCCGGTAAGCGTGGTCCCTGCGGCGGGCTATACGTTCTTCGGCTGGTTTGGACCGGTTGTTGATCCAACCAGTCCGCAAACATACGTCATCATGGATGGACCACAGGTCGTAGTTCCGACCTTCATTGCTTTGCCCACGACAATTTTCGGAAACCTGGTTGGTAAAAGTGGTCCCGGCAACGCGAGAGCTTGGACACTTTCTTTCCAAAATAATGGACCGGGCGGAGCCAGTGAAACGCAGGTCAATAGCTTTACCTTGACGCAGACATTCGGCCCGGCTTGCAGGCCGGTTTTGAAGTCAAACATTCCTTTGATCTTTGCCAACCTCGCGCCTGGGCAGACCGGCTCCACAAACGTCACCATTGATTTCACGGGCTGCGCAGCTCTTGCGCGGTTCACACTGAAGTTCGGTTTCTCGGCCAATGGCGGACAGGTCACGGGGTCCGTAACACGTGCGAATCAATTTCAATAAGACGGATTTCAAAAGTGTACTGCCTTGTGCGCGATTGAATTTTACCGGGTGAGCGAGAGCCAATAATGAAATTAATAATGAGTTCACGGGCTTGCATTTTATTTGCGGCCATTTTCCTCTGGGCCCATCCTTCCCATGCCCAGGGCATCATTTACGTCACATCGCTGGAAGACAAAATCAGCGAGACGGGGGGATGCTCGCTGCAGGAAGCCATATTCTCTGCAAATCTCGACAATAACTTAGCGATCGATAAATACGGTATAGATGGCACACCGCATATGATCACCACGCAGTGCGCCAAAGGACAAGGGGACGACACCATCGTCCTCCCAACTGGCGCAACGTTGCTGTTGGACACCGTAGTGGATGATCCCGACAACCCCACGGGGCCCGCAGCCACTCCCATAATCACTTCGCATATCACCATTGAGGCGGCCGGTTCGACACTTCAGTATTCTCCCAATCTAAACGTACCGCCGTGCCATTTCTTTACCGTTGCTTATCCCTGCGTCTATTCGCTGCGTCTCTTCGCACTTGCCAGTAGCGGGTATTTGAAGCTCGACAATGCAAACGTCAAGGGGTTTCTCGTGCGCGGAGGAAACGGGGGATGGGATGGCGGCGGAGCCGGAATGGGAGCCGGTGGCGCTATATTCGTCCGGGCCGGAACCCTGGAAGTGACGAACTCAACGTTCTCGGGCAATGGAGCCATTGGAGGTGATGCCATGACTCTGGATAACGATCCTGGTGGAGGTGGCGCCGGATTGGCAGGTTGGGGAGGACCTGGGTCGTGTAACTTCGGGTTAGGTGAAGAGGGGAACGGCGGCGGGGGTGGAGGATCGCGAGGCTTCGGAGGCGGCAGCTGCGTCGGCAATGGCGGCGGAACCGTTTTCGGCGCTTTAAACTCCACTACAGTGGGTTTTGCTTGCGGGGGCGGTGGAGGCGGTAGCTCTGTGCATCCCGATACCAACGGCTCGGACGCGCCTTGTCCTGGGGGTGGCGGAGGTGGCGGCGCTAACACGCTTACCAGCAGTGGCGACGGCGGTAAAGGCGCCTACGGTGGTGGAGGCGGAGGTGGTGGCGCTCTCGGCGGTAATGGAGGCGATGGAGGATTCGGCGGAGGCGGTGGCGCAGGTTGGACGGGTTTCTTCGGTGGCACTCGTGGTGGTAGCGGGGGCTTTGGCGGCGGAGGCGGAGCCGTTCAGGACGGGACGATTGGGGGCGGCCATCCAGGTGTGGGCGGGGCGTTCGGAGGGGATGCCAGGAAATTTAACGGCGGTGGTGGCGCTGGTCTCGGTGGCGCAATTTTCAACGATAGTGGATTTGTCTTCGTGCAAGACTCAACTTTCAATGGCAATTTCGCAACGCGCGGTAACGGTGACACCGCCGGACCTGGAGGCTCGGGCGACAATGGTGCTGACGCCGGGGCAGCGATTTTTTCCTATCACGGTTCCACAACTCTGCAGCACGTAACCATTAGCGGTAACGAAACCACTGGCGGAGGGGGAGGAGTTTATATTTATCAAGACCCCAATCTGCAGGCACCTACTTCTCTCAGCATCTACAACAGCATCATCTCGAACAACGGGGCTGGATTCGCTGCGCCGTCGGAGTGCATGATCAACGGGCCGTCGATCACTACCGACGGTTCTGGCAACCTGATTCTCGAAAATGGCAACTGTCCCGGAGTCGTCAGCGGCAGCGATCCGAACTTGGGCCCGCTGAAAAATAATGGCGGCTTGACTCCCACGATGGCCATTGCGAAAACCAGTCCTGCTTTCAACGCCGCAGACCCCAATCACGCTACCAATCGCGATCAGCGCAATATTTATCGCCCGCAAGCAGGCGGCTACGACATCGGCGCGTTCGAAGTTTGTGTTCCAGCCAATTTGTTCACACGGCCATGTGATGTTCCTGTGGTGATAAACCCGGACCCGATCGCGGATCTCACGATGCTGGCCACGCCACTAACCGGCGGAATTACGAATCCGCTACCCGGATTTCATCCGGTGCTGCAGTACTCGGTGCAGGTGATCCAAGCCACTCCCACGCCTGGCAACACTTTCCTTGGCTGGCTGGGAAACGTTACAGACCCCACCGTTCCGTTGACTACGGTCATCATGGACCAGGACCGGACCATAACTGCGACCTTCTCCAACTTAACCACCACGATTTTAGGGAATATCACCGCGAAATCCGGTCCACAAAATGCCCGCGTTTGGACCTTGTCCTTCCTGGATAACGGGCCCGCGGGCGCGGCAATCTCCGTGCCCAGCTTTACCCTCGCGCAAACCTTTGGAACCGCTTGTACTCCGCATGTGGTCAGCGCGCTGCCCCTGCAAGTTCCCACCATATCCGCGGGGCAAACTGGATTCACGAACGTGACAATCGATTTCACCGGCTGCGCCGTGACTGCACGCTTCATGGCTACGTTCACCTACTCCGCAAATTTTGGGACAGTTACAGGCTCCGTCGTTCGCGCCAATCAGTTTCCATAGACATTATTTTGAATCCAGGAGAAGAAACATGAAAACTTGCAACAAATTATTTATGGCGATAGCAGTTCTTGCCTTCTTGACAGTTTCGGCGAAAGCCGATCCCGTAACGCTCACCCTGAACCCATCCGGCGGAGCGCTGACTGGACCCGCCGGATCCCTGGTGGGATGGGGTTTCACGCTCGATGCTGGAAGCGCTTTTGCGATTGTGACCGGCTCGGATTTCTGCGCGGGAGCGGTCTCTTCGCCATGCAGCAATTCCTTCGGCAGCTATACCGACTTCACGCAATCGCAATTCATCGTTGCGGGCCCAGCACCAGCTACAGAAACGTTCAGTAACGCGATGCAAACTGGCACTGGCAGCTTTTTGATCAATTCCGGATCCACCGGAACCATAACCGGCAACATCGTAATGTTCTTTGACTTGTTCAGCGTGGATCCTAATTCCACTTTATTCGAGCCAAACACGGATTTGATTAGCGAAGGCGATATGGCGCTGGCTTCCGCATCCGTCACCGCAGGAACGAGTGGAAGCGGAGGGGGTGGAACTCCAACACCGGAGCCGGGAAGCTTACTGCTGGTGATAAGCGGGCTTGCCATATCCGTTTTCGTGACACGAGCCAAAAGATGACTTCAAGATCTTGAATATCAATCGGAAGCCGCAGGCTAATCGTTATTAATGAGTATGATGTTCGGCTCCCGAATGCGCAGGTGGATCATGTGCAGCAACTCGATCTGCCGTTCGATGCTTCACGCCAGGGAACGGGTCTACCCAAACCAGATAATTCGCGTGCGAATATGAATGGCCTGACCCCGTTTTATGTACCAGTGCTTATGAGAGTCGTTTGGTGTTGCGATCGAACTTGGGGCGGATGGAGCGTAGCGGAGTCCGGCCCAAGTTCGGCGGCGAATTCGGCTGGCGTCTTATATCCGATCCCGCTGTGCAACCGCTCCTGATTCCAGTAGCGCTTGTATTCCGCTCCCAGAACCTTTGCCTCCATCAGCGGTCCGAACAGCTCCCGGTCCGCAAACTCCGCCTTCATCCGGCTGTTGAACGATTCGCCGTGGCCGTTCTCCCACGGATTGCCCGGTGCAATATACAACGGTCCGACTTCCCGTGCAGCCAGCCATCGTTGCACCGCTTGCGCGATGAACTCCGGCCCGTTGTCCGAACGAACCGCTCCGGGCGCGCCATGCTTCGCTTCCAGCCACGTCAGAATCGCCACCACGTCTCACGCCGTCATCCGCCGCTCTACTTCCAGCGCCAGACATTCTCGCGTAAATTCGTCCAGCACCGAAAACGACTTCAGCCTTCTTCCCTCCACCGTTTCATCCATCGTGAAATCCCAGCACCACACGTGGTTCTTGTACTCCGCTTTTTTCATCGCACAACTGTTCTCGCTGTGGCCCCGTGCGTGTTTTTGCCGCTTCCGCAGCGGGTTCCGCAAGCCTTCCTCCCGCCACAGCCGCTGCACCCGCTTCTTGTCGATCCTCATCCCCTCTCTCCGCAGCAGCCTGGTCATTCGCCGGTAGCCCGAGCCGGGATGCCTCTTCGCCAACTCCTGCAACTGCTTGCGAATCCTCCGCTCCTCGTAGTCGATGCGCGCTTCATATCCCTGCGTCGAGCGTGGCTGCTAACAACCGGCAAGCGTTTCGCTCCGTGTAGCGCCACTCCTCATGCAAATGCTCCACTGCCCGTCGCCTGGCCGCCGGGCTTACCAGTTTTTCGGCTGAGATCCTTCAGCGCGTCGATGTCTATGGCCTGTTGCACCACGATCTTCTTCAACCGCGCGTTTTCTTTTTCCAGCTCTTTCAGCCGTGCCATTTCCGGCCCCTTCATCCCGCCGTAAAGATGCCGCCAGCGATGATACGTCTGCCCGCTGATCTCCTGCTTCCGGCATACCGTTTCGATCGTCGCGCCCTGGTTGAGGTCCACTTCCGCCTCACGCAACTTCGCAATGACCTCCTGCGGCGTGTGTCGCTTCCTTTTCATCGAGTCCTCCTGCCCTCTCGGGCAATCAGACTCTCATATCAGCTGGTACATCTGGAGGGGGTCATTCCAAACCCTCCCTACTAAATCACAACTAATTGGTACGCCCAATTTGCAAAACTGGCATCTTAAACTTATGGGACCCGAATTCCGCCTTCAGGTTGCTCAATTTCCCTCACTATTTGTTTCTTTTCTGATTTCATCTCAGCGATTGTCTGCTTGGCGTAGGTTTCCGGATATTGCTGGTGGGTGGCTAACTGGACCAGCTTCTGCTCGATTTCTGACGACTTGTCACCCCGCGCCAAGACGACCGAGGCGTATGCACGGCTAACGGTCTGCCGGGCGTAATAGTCAGGAGATGCCTTATCTTGCCGAAAATGCGTTAAAGCTTCGACTAAACGCTCTGGGGTTTCACCGCGACTAAGTTGTTGTTTGACGTAAGCCCAATCCCGTTCGGATTGGGTTATCTCAGTGGTCCTGCGCCCGTGGTTCTTTGTTTGATCAAGAGTCCGCGTTTCGGACTGCCGGTCATCGGCTGGGATTCTAAAATCAGGCAACGAGTACGTCTGGTCGCTCCCCAGATATGCTTCAACCGGGTAGTCCCGCTGGTACTTCTTGTTCTGGAAACCCGGTAACCTCAGAACACGGCTGGAATCTGTAGCAGCCGGATCGCCACCAAACTCGGTAACCATTGCCTTCTGTAGTACCTCAGCTTCGTTTGGAGCCATGTCTGCAACCTTCCAAATCACCTGATACTTGTGCGGTGAGGTGCTGATGACAAAGCTAGGTTCTGGAACGAGCGAGCTGCCCCGAATCTTCGATAATGCATCTTCGCCATTCTTGTCGAGATCAAGATAGACATGTCGAATTTTATCTACATCGATCTTTGATCGAGTACGTGCGTCGGGACGGAATACATTTTGAGAGATGTAGATATCTGCTCCTCGCGCGTTCTTGTGTCTCAACCATGCCTGAAAGTCATTGCTGGCAATCTTCTCCGCCGAAGCGAGTCGTTGCGTCGTTTCACCTGTCGGGCGATTACGCACCACAATCGCCAGTCGATCGGATGGTTGGTAATTGAGTTTAATATATTCGACAGCTCCGACAGGACGCTTGCTACTCGCATTTCTGGGGGCATCGCTCGGTCTCAGGCTGCGGTTTTCGTCGGGCTGCATGAACCTTCCTCACGCTCGTAAATAACTCTGAAGTCGTAATGGTCCGTATCGGTATTGTAGCCGTTGATTTCCAGAACCTGAGATACGAACCGCATTCCCGGCCTGCGCTCGATTTGAACAATGATATTTAGTGAATCTGCGATATTGGTCTTGATTGCCCGGTATGGCATTTCGATGCCACTCTGCAGTACGCATGTAGTGAAGCGCGATATCCCTTGTGCTGCTGAATTTGCATGGACCGTCGAAAGCGTGCCACTGTGGCCGGTGTTTAAGAGTTGAAGTAGATCAAAGGCTTCGCCGCCCCGGATTTCTCCTAAGATGATGCGGTCGGGCCGATGGCGAAGTGTGGTTCGGAGAAGGTCGCGGATTGTGACGGCGGGGAGTCCATGCTGCTCGCGTCTTGCCTCGAAGCGAACCACATTCTGTTTGTGAAGCTGAATCTCTGCCGTGTCTTCAATCAATACGATACGCTCGTTGTCGGGGATGAAGTCTGCCAGGGTGTTCAGCAAAGTTGTTTTTCCGCCACCCGTTCCACCACAAATCAAGATGTTCTTTCGGTCGAGCACACCTTGAGTCAGAGTCCTTGCTGTTTTTGCAGTAAGAGTGCCAACGTCAATTAGGTTTTCCATTCTGAATCTGTGGGAATTGAATTTGCGGATTGTGAGGGTGACACCTTGAATGCTGCAGGGTGGAATTACCGCCGCGACGCGGCTGCCGTCAGGAAGCCGCGAATCAAGTAGCGGCTTTGCTTCTGAGATGTCATCGCCCAACCGTCTGGCTATGTTTTTCACTGCCACCATAAGTGATTCAGGGGTGAGTCGCACTTTGGGCACGGCTTGAATGTAGCCGTCTTTTTCTACAAAAATCCGGTCAGGGCCATTAACCATGATTTCACTGACATCCGGATCGAGAATCAGGTCCTGAATCGGTCTTAAGAAGGGCAGAATCAATTCAAATCCATTCATCAGAGTTCTCCTTCCGCTAGTTGGTGAAAGTACGACTTATTGATGTCGTTGTAGAAAGGTTTGAGGTAGCAAAACGTCGGAGGAAGTGGGTCCAGGCCGTCATAGGCTAGCGTGATGCTCTGAGCGTTGCGCAGTTCCATGAAGGTTTTTGTGTCAAAGCGGTAGTCTCTTTGCTGGCTGTAGGTCTTCGAGGTACTTATGTGGGCCTTGTCCGCTAGGGGTCTTCCTGTAAGGTAGCTGACGCGTGAGTCATGGCCGCTTTCCGATATGTTGTAGTTCACCCGCCATTTTTCATCCTGCCCGCACATTTCACTCGCTGTTTTGGCCGAAAAGTCGTCAGAGAGTGCCAAGAAGATTTTGGTTCGAAAGGTTTGAAGCAACGTCCTCCACGTTTCGCCGGGCAGAGCGGACTTAAGGGAGCTGATACTCTGTGTTGCTACTATGGGTATGCACTTAGCCTGCCTCGACAGGCTGAAGAACTTCTCGTCACCACTCGGTTCATTTTCGCCAACGGTGGCGAAGTGTTGGTATTCGTCGCAGATAAATACGATCGGACGCCACTTTTTATCTGGATTGGAAACAATCTGAGGAATTCGGTTCAAAACTGCTCGCTGAAAGTCCATTTTCAGCATTACGCCGATCGACCGCGCCAGACCGGGATTCATGCCAACCGGAAAATTCAAAGCTATGACTTTCCCTTGCTCCAGTAGAGTTGCCATCGGAGGAAGCGGGCGACGACCAGAAGATGTAGCTTCCCCCTGGTACAACCCAGCGGGGGGACAGAATGTCCGTTTGACAGACGGACTGTCATCGAAGAGGGATAGAAAGACCGAAATACCTTCAATAATAGACGTCTGGAGCTTCTTGTCGATCCGCTTCCAATCATTTTCGTACCAGCGTTTGACAGCTTCCAATTGTTCTTTCTTGTCGGGGTCTGGCGTGACGCCGCTCGATTCGTGCTGGAGGTCCGCCTGAATAGAATTCTTGTGCAAAACTGATTGCACATCAGGAGAGTCCGAGGCTCTGTACATCAATCCTGTGTCGTCAGGCTCAAACCCTACCTTATGAAGTTCTTCTGCGTATTCCTCGAAATCGACTTTGGACACGGCAACAAAGTGTTTGCCGGTGATCGCTTCTTCCGCTTCTTGAATCTTGCGTTCCAGGATTTCTGGCGAGATTGCACATTCGTAGACATCGAAGAGGGTCACATACCCAAATCCAACTTTGTGAAGGATGATGATGAACTTGACTAGGTTCGTGTACGCTTGCTGCCAGAAGGGTTCCTTGCCTTTGCCAAACAGATTGTTCAGCAGGGAGGCTATTCCGTAAGCCAGTGCATAACCGTCGAGATCGTTATAAAGAGGATTGTAGGCCCACTCAGAATCCAGACTGATTTCCAGATAATCCTCGCCTCGGCCATGGGAATTCAGGATTGCCTGCACCTTCTGACAGAAATCCCCTTTAACCTCCAGCACGAGCCCACCCGCATTTGCATCGCGATCCGAAGCTTTGTAGCCAAGCAACTGGTCGGAAAAGGGGTACATGCAGCAGCTTGTCTTTCCGCTACCGATTGCGCCTATGATCACAGTTCCGGTGAATAGTCCTCGCGCTGGAATGGTTAGCCAACGGGGATTGTCGTCGGGAATAGGCAAACGCGGATTGTGGACCTCACCCAATACCAGGTAGAGATGTTCGCGCTGTTCAACTGGCGGAAACGGTGGCAGCGCTTGTGGGGTACCCTTCCTGCGAGGCCGAAGGCTGAAAATGTATAGGGCCGAGAAAAGGAATGAGTATCCTATATATGGCGTGGTGAACAGCATGACGCGATAGCCCGCTTTGAGTGCCGCGTAACTCCACGGATCGTGCACCGCAATCAGACGCAAGTAGTATTCATTCCACGTCGAAGGATGCAGAGAGTCTGTCATTGGCCACGGCAGCCTCAAGTACAGCAGCGTGCCTGTCACCAATGCCAAGACAAGGGCCAGGAAGTTCTTCGAATTGAGTATCCGTTGGATCATGCAACTTTGGCCGTAGTCTTCACTGGCATCGGCTCTTGCTGTTTCGCTTCCCGCTCAGCAGGGAACTCGGAGTTGTTCTTGTCGAGCCAGTCCTTGAATTCGCGGTCGCGTTTGAAGAGACGCTTCAAAGATTCTGAGATGATGTAATCGTGGGTCGCCTCACCAAGGAAGAGTGCATACCGCTGAAGCATCGAATGCGTCTCCTCGTCCAGTCGAGCCGACACAATCTTCTTTGCTTGCTTCATTTCAACTTTTGGTATGAGTGGCATTACCGATTCTCCTTGTTCAATGGTCAATTTGAATCTGCTTCAGAACCTGCATCCGAGAATGCCGGCGACGGAGTGGAAAATCTGAAAACGCGCGGGCGGTAGCGACCCCCGAACCCGAAGTGAGGTTTGGGCGGCTGGATAGCCGCACGGAGTGGGGTCGCTACCGCCCCAACGCGTTACTTTGCTCCGTACTCCGTCCCCGTCTTTGCGGCCGTCATCTCCCTTAGAATCATCGAAATGCATCGTCAACTCCCGGACCTTATTGCGGACCTTATTGTGGAAGACCCATTGCGGGCGCTTTCCGATTCGGGGTCCAGCTCTTCAGGCGCATTTCCCGAGAAAACGGATAGCGAGCGGCCGTAAATCGCTGTTCGGAATTCCACAGTGGGGAGAGAGAATTTGCTGCGCCAAACCGCAGTAAGTTGATCATTCCTGACCTCTCCTGACGCCCATTGTTTGTATAGAGTTTCAGTTTCATTTCCGACGAATCGGCGGCGCGAATCCTTGAGATACACAACATCCGCACCCGGCACTCGTTCGTTGGCTTCCCAAGCCTGGCGAATCCGGAAATAGCGGAGAATGTCGCCTTCTTGGTTCCTTCCGGCCCTACCGAGAACTATCTGTTGGAATACTGTCTGGGCTTGTCCAAACAGCCGAGAGGAGGGAGCCACGTAGATGAATTCAAATGCTTTCAAACGGGAGAAAAGAGGCCGATATGAGGAGAGGTGTGTCACAAATGGCTGAATTGTTGGTTGGCCGGAATCGATAAACGTGAAAGTTACGAGGCACTCATCGGATTTGCCACTTCGACTCCAAAACATCGGAAACCGATCCACGAAATACCGGACGGTCGATTTAGAGTTGCGAGGATTTGAGTAGGTTCGGAAGGGAAGATCTTCGGTTTTGATACCGAATCTCTCCTTCAGAAAAGAAACCTTTTGGACTTCTCCTTCAAGGAACTGAAACGATTGATTCGCAAGCACGAAATCCAAGGTGACGAGCCTCGTTCGAATGTATTCGAGCGCATGCCTCCTTCGCGTGCGAACATTGTCGCGCCCGAAGGCCTGGTAGAGTTTGCGAGCGAAGACGTGATGAACTCTTTCTCCATTGCGATAGGTGTGAAACGTGGCGTGTTGGTGAGCACTGAGCCGTTCCCTAAACTCCCTAAGGGCACGGCCTTTCTTCTGGCCCATGAACTCCAAGAATTGGTTTGGCACGAAGTATCCGGAGTGAGCGGTCACCATATCGAGGAACGCTATTTCCTCGCTTGAATAACCAAAGCCGAGAAGGGTCTCGATGTGCGTGGCAGCGGAGTTCATATAGACAGAATCTCCTCGACAGCGCCGGTATCTTGCAGAGCCCGTTTTACGCGGTTCGTATCCCCTACACGTGCGTAGACCTTGAATCCGGCACCGGCTTTCGAGCGTATGGCGTCGCCCCGGTAATTCTCGGAAACCAACTCAATGTTTGCGTGGGCAAGCGTCCCTTCAGCAGTTTCGTACTCGATCTGGATGTCCGGTAGTTGGATCGTTCCGCCTTTGATCGAAAGTCCGTGCTGTTCAGAAACTGCCTTGAGCCAAGCCTGTCTTTGCGCTTCGGGCAGTTTCCCCGCAGCCTCTCTGTCACGGCCCACCGCACCCTTCAACTCAAAGTCGAGCCTCACTTTGATTGGTTTGCCGCCTTGCCTTTCAATGTCTGCTGCTTCCTTTTGATAGACCTTATATAGGTCGGCATCGTGGTCAATTTCTCTGGGTTTTACGAATCCGTGGTAAAGCCGTTGGTCGTCCGGAACCTGGCCGCCTTTGCGAAGAATGCGCTGCCCTTGCTCTGTGAGTGTCAGGATTCGTCGCGGCTGCCGATGCGCTCGATAGATCGATTTCTCCTGAATCAAGCCTTGCGAGCGGAGGCTGCGAATGTCCTGAGTCATTCTGGCCTCGTCGTCTTGGTAGGCGAATCTGACCAGGTCTTTAATGTCCACAGTTCGAAACTTCCCGATGTCCGACATGGCTCGAATCTCTGAGCTACGAAGGGAGTAAGAGCGGTCTTGGGCGTTATGTTGGGTCCGCCGTTCGGGCGACCGTGCAGGGGCCATCGCAACTGGCTGCGGAACCAACTTGGTGGCCTCGTCGGAGGAACTCGTGGTTCCGCGCCCTACCGTCTGACCGGATTCATCCGGTCCTTTACGCGCTTCTGGGCTGGTCCGGTCAGAAGCTGTTTTCCGGTTCTGCTCGATGTCGAGAATCCGCCATCTACCCATCGCCTACTGTACCTCCTCTAGGGGATTCACACTGTCCGGCAAGTTAGCTGCCTGAAGATGTTTGTCAAAGTGCGAGAGCTTTCTGCCCGTATCCTTGAGGAGAAGTTTGCGATTGATCGTGAGGGCTGCTGCGAACAGGTTCAAAGCGAGGATGGAGAGATAAAGGCCAATGCTCATGCCACAGTGTGAGAAGAGAAGCTTCTTTTGCGGAGCCAGAAAAGTCAGCCGGTCGAAGAGGACGAACGCGATCACAATCATCACGGTCAGAGAAAGAAACAGGGCGCTGCGAATCATGCGGAATGCTCCTTGCCGTCGATGATTTGAAGGGTTCTCGTGTTCATTTGAGGAACGCCTGATCTTCACGAAAATAGGTGATCGTGAGCCCCAACGGATTCACGAGAATGTCTTGATTCGGGACGTGATCCCTGAAACTGAACAGGAAACTCGCGGTGTATAGCGTCTTCCGCATGACCGAATGATCTGCCGGTGAGTATTCGATTTCATAAAAATCAACGGTGGCTTTGAATGGCGGTTTGTCCATCGGTTCGATGACAACCTGCTGAACGTCGATGTCCTTTTCAGGGGCAAGGCTGTCCGTCAGAAAAGTCTTAATGACTGCCTTCTTTTTGAAAATCTGGATGGTGTCGCTGGCCAGTTTGCCGTCAAGAAAATAGAGCGCCTGGCTGAAGTCATCGTTGATCGTGGAACGATTTCGGCGGTAATAAAGCCGACAGAAATGGGTGAGGAAATATTTCGTTTCTTTGTATTCGGGCTTGTAAACGAGGTTTTCATACGCAACCGCCTGGGCCCGACCAATCTCGTCAATGCGTATTACGGTGGGTCTGAAACTCTCAAGCGTTCGGACAATCTTCAGGTTCATCACGACTAGACAAAAGACGACAAGTGAGAGGAGCGTGACTGCAACCTTTAGGTATCCGCTGGTCACGATCGCAGAGGCATATTGCTCAAGGTAAAGTTGTTTGGCTTCGTTAAAGGTTGTGTCTTTCATGCCTCTGCTCCAAGCGCCCTGGCAACGCTTTCAAAGACCGCAACAGCGGAACCGCCCGAGGTGCCACTGAAGATGTGGCTGGTTAGAGCGGGAACTTTCAAGATGGCGTAGATCGCTGCGAGGTAGGTCACGAGCAACACGGGGAACGCCTTCAAGAGGTCTGTGGCTGACATTAACCCTGTGATTTGTGCGTGGATGATTCCAGTTGTGAATTGGCTGACAATGTAAAGCACAGCCGCCGCGATGACCTGGTAAAACGAATATTGGATAAATGCCTTTAGCCATCCCCAGAAGAGCCAATCGAGTTGTGGCACGATGAAAAACGGGATGAAAACAGGCCCTAACAGGATACAGACCGCCGTCGCGACGATGCCGAAGGCCACAACGATTAGGGCAAGTGCTTCAGTTGCCAGGGCACCGAGCATCAACAGGAAAAACAAGAACATGGCTACCGGCTGGGTGACGCTGGGCGTATCGAGATTGCCTAAGACATAAGCGGTATCGTCGGCAATTCGTTGAGCGTTCGCCTGGCCAATTTGGTTCGAAAGGTTAGCGGCCTCGTCGGTGATGAGGTGATGAAAGTCCCTCCGGAAGCCGGGAATTGGCGCGTCATAGTAGTTCACCATAGCGAAGCCAAAGCTGATCATGAGAATTAGGCTCACGAAGTTGGCGAAGTGAAATCCGCCACGGTGATCGCCGGCGGCGAGAGCGGCTTTGACGCCATACCAGACGACCAAGATTGTTGCGAAGGCCCGGAAGAGGTTCTGGCCCATGCCGTCGAACACACCCAAATTCTGCTGTACCAGGGTATTGACGGCTTGTAGCATTTGATCGAAGAAGTTCATGACTGTTCCTTCCGCTGATTCTTCCGGGCCATCGCTCTGCTTACGGAAGCCTGTAACCGCCGAGGCTTTGCGTTAGGTTGTTATGGAAGGGAGCTAGGTTTTGCGTCGCCTGCTGACGCATCTCGATTGCGAAATTGAGATTGGCAGCATCAATGTCCCTCTGCCGTTTCGCCTGCAGGACCTGCTGTTCGAGCGTGGCCAGCCGGATGTTGTTGGCATCCTGCAGGGTGCGGAGCGTGAGGACGTTGCTAGCGTTGATCTTGTTTAAAACGCTAACTTCGCTGTTGAGAGCCGGATCACCAGATAGGGAGTCTTGTTCAAGATTGCTGATTTGTTGCTGAACGGTTGCGGCGTTCGCTCGAACGTTTCCAACGGTCGTAAGAGCCGAAACGTTGGCTCCATCGGAGAGTTCGAGGGAAGCGTAGGCCGATTTCAGATTCTCGGCGTCAGTCGGATTAATGGCATTCAGGTCAGCCTGGTTGTAGGTGAGGAACGGAATGGTAGCGCGTAGGTAGGCCGGGCCGACGCTTTGTGCGCCCGCGCCGTTCGCAGCCCCTACCCAGGCGCTAGTATTTCCATAGAGGTCATTCGCTGTAAAGTTTCGCCAGTGGGAGAACATCGCTCGATATCGGGCAGGCATGTTCCTGAGATTTCTCGACATTTGGAGTGCGAGGTTGTACTGGTTGAGGACCTGCTGGTAGGTCTGTCTGAGTTGTGCTAACTGCTGCACAAGTTGGTTGTATCGAAGGACCGCGTTGGCATAGTTCGTGGGGTCATAGACAATCCCCCCGAACTGCCCGTACGACACCGCTGGAATAATCAGCACCGCCACAACGAGACCAATAGCGACGATGTTCTTTGACAGATACTTCATTTTGTACACTCTCCTTTCAACGAGTTTTTCTCACTTCCGAAACCCCTAGATGTCGGGCTGCATGGTGTGCTGACTGTAGTCCGGCAATAGGAGATCGCCCGCGAGGTAGACCTTGACGCGGTTTCCTTCTCGAATCGTTACGGTTGGCAATACATTGAGGAATTTGTCGAGAATTTGCATAGAGGAGTTCGCTAGGCTCGAACCGAAACCGGCGCGTGCCTGGTCGAATGTGGAGTTTGTATAGACGTTCCCGGTACCTGCCTGAGCGATGCCACCGAGAACGCCGATGGCAAGGGATGCTCCGAAAATCTGGAGATAGTGGTTGTTTACTTTATCCCGCAGGGAAGTTTCCCCAATTTGATTCAACCCCTTGAACTGGTCGAGTGTTATCGAAAATCCATCGGGCATGATGAGCCGATGAAAGAAAACAGCGAGACGCTGCTGACCAAACGCCTCCACCTTTTTTGCTTCGCCCAGAACCTTTGTTCCGGCTGGAATCAAAACGTGCTGGCCATCGTGGGAATAAATGTCATTGGTCACAAGGCAATTCACGGGGCCGGAAAAGGTGCCATTAAGCCGATTAATAAGAAGTGTTTCTAAGACGGTTCCCTCGAACAGCACATAACGCTTGCCGGACGAGGAATTGAAAGCTCCCGGATGGGAACCGTCCGGGTTGTGAATAGTTCCGCTTGGAGCTTTCTGGTCTAGCGCTGCCTCTTGAGCGTTTGGCTGCAGCTCTCGATTGGCCTGAGCGGAAACACGATTCGCTGTCGGGAGTTGCCCCCGGAGCTGCTGAACTTGTTGTTCGAGTTCTTCGGTGTTTGGAGTCAAAGCCTCGTGAGTTGCGGCTGGCGATGGGCCCGTTAATGCTCTGCCTTGTGGCCCAACAAGCTGGTCCGCTTCCTGGCCCCTACGATAGGTAAACGCGACGTTGGGAGCGAAGAGTGACAGGTACTCCCGTTTTTTCTTGTCTTCCTTTACTGGATCGGGTGGCGGCGGTGGTTGATTTTCCGCCGTTGCGCCTGCCGCCAACGGGGATGGAGGAGGTGTGCCATCGGGAGGTAACACGGTCCCGGGTGGAATCCTGTCCGCCAAGCCCATTGCCTGCAGCCTTCCCAAGTCAGCCTGCGAGATTGGTTGCCGCGTCGCGGCTTGGTCTTTTTGAATGGATTGCTTGAAGTCTTGCACGGTTGCTGGGTCCGGTGCCTCCACGCGTGGTGTGGGCGTACTGGCCGTTGCCGAAGTGGCTCGTTTGCCATTTCCCGTGAGCCACATAATGAGCACCATGACTACCGCCACGCCAAGAATGACAAGTTGCTGAGTATTCTTGGGCAGTAGACCGGTTGGTTTCAGCGCCTTCTTCTCGACAGTAGCCCGAGTTTGAGAAGTGCTCTCTGTATCCCTTGCACGTTCGGTTGTTTCTGGCATTGCGGTCTCCATTCTCAGTTTCTTACCGCTTTAACTAGCATGCCGTTCGAACGGCAACTTCTTTTTCCCGAGTGCCAGGTAGCCTTTGTCCACGATTTTCGGTATCACGTAGACGCCGTTACTCAGATCGAAATTGATCAAGTTCGGCTTACCGTCTTTGATTTCGTAGAGGGTGGGTTTTTCTTGGGCAGAGGACTTGATGTAAGTGAATTTGTCGTCGTGATAGATGGCCGTGACCGTGAAGGGTGCTTTCGTGGCCTTTGGTTCATAGATGTAATCGAACTGGAGCTTGCCCGCGTACTGCTCCTTGTACTGGCTAATTTCCCTTTGTGCTCGGTCCTCAGCCGCTTGAACCGCTTGAGACGCCTCAAGCCGCGCCGCATCAACGGCGGTCTTGTATGCCTGCACTTCGGACGCTCGCGCTAGAGGGGGGACCGATGCGGTTCCTCCGATGGTTGATTCTTCTTTGCGCTGGACAAATACCTTCAGATCGGGCTCAGCAGAAGAATCGCTACTGACTTCGGTCAAAAGGAAAGAATAGACGTGGCCGCTGGAAGTGATGAGATTCAGATTGCTTCGAATACCGGCTTGTGCCGGATGCAGGTAACACAGGTTGTGCGCCCCGTTTATGATCCAAAATTCCTTATCACCGGTGGTGGCATCAAGGATCTCCTCGCTTGCGGGAAGCACGATTAGGGTAGAGAAACGTATCTTTGCTCGAATTTGGACAATGTCGGTCTCGGCGTACTGAACCGTTCGTGCCCCTGTTTCAGCATGGGCGCCCGGTGACCAGATGACGGCCGTACCACAGGTGAGAAGGAGAGTCAGAACTACAACCGAAAACGGCAAACTGGCTTTGCTATGCATTATTGCCTCCTAAAGAGTTAACAAACCCCGGGGAATCGAGTTGGAATGTCAGTTCGCTCATCGAGGTTCCCCTGCAAGGATCTCAAGTCCTCGCTCAAATCCATGTTTCTCGAATGCTTCCGAGCGCTTCCTGTTGTCGAAGGGGTCGTTGGTGTACAGCCAGTAGCTCTTGGGATCCACTTCAAGATTCGCGATTTTCGCAATGTCGTGGTTCTTGATCAGAAACTGCCGTTTGGGTACCAGAGTCGAAATGAGGTCAATTTCTTTGTCGTTGAGATGGAATTGGTTGCGATACAGCTCTCGGTCCATATCCGGGTTGGCCAGAAAGATCTTGGTCGCGCATGTTTCAATGACCACGTCAACGATGTCGGACTTCCGCAACTCATCAAGCGACTGAGTGGAAAGAATCATGGCTGCATTCTGTTTCCGCCAAGTCTTGAGTGCCTCGATGATGTAGGAGCGTATTCGAGAATTCTTGAAGAAGATCCACGCTTCGTCGATGAGAAATGCCTTGAAGACATGGGAAATATCGCGATTGGTAATGACCTGATTGGCTCGGTGCAGGATGTAGAAGAGAAGAGGTTCGAGAATTTGCGGATACTGCTGCATGCCCTGAAAATCAAAGCACTGGAAGCGTGAAAAGGTGACGGTGTCTTGGACGTTGTCGAAAAGGAAACCGAACTGTCCCCCGGCGGTCCATTTCTGCAACTTCAATGAAAGAGCGCGAGGAAGGGTATTCACGAGGACTCCGAGAGTCCGTAGTTCTGGCTCCACGCTGTAGAGGTTTTCGATTTGTTGATACAGCTCTTGCTCTTCCTCCATCGAAACTGCATCGCCCGAATGGCTGTCAGCGAGCACCTTGACAAATAGGGCTAGGAAGTCGAGGTTTTGTTTGTTGTTCGGCAAGCAGAAGGGGTTGGTCGTGAATCCAGCGGTGTGAGGTCCGACTTTGACGTAGGTTCCATGAAAGAGGCGTGTCAGGTGTTCGAAGCTGCCGCCGAGATCGAAAATGAATGTGTACGGAGCATATTTTTGCAGGTTAGTGATCAGAAAGTTTAATAGGAACGACTTGCCAGAGCCGGTCCGCCCGAGAATGACACTGTGCGCGGTGTCCTTGTAATGGAGATTCAAGTAATACGGCGTGCGGTGATTGGTCTCCAGAACGGCGAGGTATTCCTGCTTAAGGTGGGTGTTGAATTTGTTTCCTGAGTGCAGCGTAAAGAGAAAGGAGTAGTCGGCGTAGTTTGTATTCAGAATCAGGAGTGATCGGAGATTGAATGCGTAATTGCCAGGCACTGTCGCGAGGTAGGAGTTAAACAGGTTGTAACTTTCTTCGTAGAGCTGCGCATCATGAACACTGAAGTGTTTGTAAAACTCCGCGCACGCCGCTTCGATTCTGGAGAGGTCTTTGTCGAAGAGAACTACAGTGAGCGAATATTGGCCAAAGTAGTTGCCCTTGATCTCGAGTTCCTTCAATGCCTCCCCAAGGTCATGGACTTGCGCTTCCTTGGACTCGTCAATCAAGATGTCCTCACTCCGCTGAGGTTGGTCAGATGTGGTTACGTAGCTCGTGACGGAGCGCTTGGTATTGTGAAAGTGCCGTCGCCTGGAGTGAATCAAAGAGCGGCTTTTGAGGGGTTCCTGCTTCTTCCACTCTGTGCAAATGAAGTAGTTGGCTTCGACTGCCAAGAGCCCTTTGAAAATGAGCGGAAAGCTGTGTGCCGAGGGTTCCTTCAGAGTGAGTACTTTGACGTAAAAATCGTCCACACGAAGAAAACCACGATGGCATTCGAGATGAGATTCGCAGAGGTAGTAGTCCAGAAACGTGTCGTGTTTCAATCGTGCGTTCTCGATCTTCAGTGGCGAGAAATTCAGAATCTGCTTGAGCACGCGGAACGCCTGGGTTTTAGGCAGCGTCCTGATGCCCACGAAGTCGAGAACCTGAGCACAGAAGTTGCGAGCCTTCGCTCGAAGCGCCTTTCTTGACCTGTCGAGCTCACTCTGGATAAGTAGGAGCTGTTTTCGAGTCGAGAGCATTGCAAGCAACTCACGGATGGCCTTGGCGGGGTTGGATGGCAGCGCAGCCAGGCAATTCAGAATCGATGCCTTGTGTCGAAAGCCCTCGTAAGAGGATTACAAAGCAGATTTCGATCGAGTACAAAGAAGTCAGCTTTGGCGTCCAAATAGTTGATGCGGTTGTGAATCGCGGCGTTGACGACTGGATTTTCGTATGTCTTGAACGGGATGCGTTCACCGTTTCGTTTAAAGAGGTACTGATAGACGCGGCAGTTCTCATCAAAGAGCCGAAATGCGGCGGTTAGCCTTCCGGTGAGATTTTCGATCGTGTTTGTGTCGAGGCATTCATAGTCCACGCCGTCAATAGCCAAGATGATTCCGAGATCGCCTGATTTGGTGAGAAATATCTCGTCGTCGATGAAGCCGAAGAGATTGACTTGGCTGCACAACGAGCCGGCCGCGTCAAATTCCTTTGTAATCTGCTTGAGCCTAAACATGATTGATCCTCCGTACCGCGATTGGCTCAAACTTCATGGGGTCATATTGGGTTTTGATTTTTGTTGAATTCAGCAAGAACCGCAGGATCTGCGGGTCCGTTTGCGTCGCCCATCGGGCGAACAGATACAGGACAGTGAACATACCCATGGCCCCGATTAGGCTGTTCAATAGATTGAACACGCACGCACCAAGCACGAGAGCAAAGAAGAACAGCTTCCGCTCTGCTCCCATGATGGTGAGGGGGCGATTCAATGACCGAAAAATGGGATTGCGGATCATGCTCATTTGCCTTGGAATAGGTCAGACTCCGAACAACCAGGTGAGAAAGTTGACAGCGAGGACGGCCATTCCGATACCGAAAACGATTCCGGCAAAAGTTCGTTTTGCTCCGCCTTCACCAAAGGCGAACGTGAGTCCGCCGATCACGAGGGCAATGAGTGCAAGCCCCTTCGCGATGGGTCCAGTGAACGACTGCTGAAGTACATTTACCGCGTTTTCCCAGGGAGAATTGCCTTGCGCTCGGGCCGTGCCGGCCATTGTAAGAATTGTTCCAAGGGTAATCGGCCACCGCTGGATTGCCCCAAAGAGATGTGAATGCTGCCTAACATTGAGTCTTCGCACGGTTGTTCTAGTGCTCCTTCCTTTTGTATTGATTGCAATACATCTGGCATGCGCCGGAAGGTACCGGGACAGTGCGGTTGTCGTCCAATACTTCGTTCGGTGATGGCTATAACTCCTGTCTATAAACGAAGGGAATTGGCGGGTTGCGAAAGACTCTTTTGACCTGGGCCTGAACGAAAAAGCGCCTCGGCGGTGACGCCGAGGCGCGCAAAAATATGGGTTATGCGGCCTTCTGCTGTGGTACTGCTTCGAGTGCAGCCAGGATGATGGAGGCTGTCGCCTGAACCTGTTCGAGACTCGCCAAAAGCAACTTCGCATCTCCACCATAGAGACCGATGTAGTCACGACTGGAGGTGCCCGGATTCATCCCGATCGCGCTGCAAACCACGTAAGCCACGGACTCTGCTTCGGTTTCGCGGATGCGCTTGTCCGTGTCGGCTCGGCGATCTCCAAAGTGCATGTCGGAGTGCGCGACTTCATGAACTAACGTCGCGAAGGTTTCAGCGGGACTCTCGGAGGGTAATAGAGTGATCTTGCCTTTCTCGGCCCTTCCTTTGGCTGGGGCAATGGCGTCAGAGTAACTGAGCTCCACTCCATTTTTCCGAACGAACTCTTCGAGCCGTTCGAGATATACATCTGGGTCGCCCGTAACGCTGCCGATCTGGGGCAGGTCGTCGCCTGCGGTCTGTTGTTCATCCCAGACGTAAACCGCGCGGAAACCAGCCACATGACGAGATTCCTCCACTTCACCAGATTGCTCTTTCTTTTCTGATTGTTTGCGATACATCGGGGCGAGAATCATGATGCCTTTTTCGCCTTTCTTGACTTGGCGTCCAAAAGACTGCCAAGTTTTGTAACCGGCCACGCGTCCGGCATTCGGACACTGTTTCAGGATGAGAAGCACGTTCAGAAAGGAGTAGGCTCTAAACCTCGCCATGGCTCCGAGATATCGCGTCAACGCCTCGCTGTGACCTTGGTTTAGATCTTCTACGAGCTGCTCGATCGCTTGATTTGTAACTTGCTTGATGTTTTCAGAATTCATTTTATTGTCCTTTCGGTGTATGAAGGTTGGCTCCTTCACACAGGAAGAGGAGCCAAACCGGAATCGATTCACCGGAAGGACAAGATGTGTCTTTAGAGGCCGAAACGGATTGCGACGAGCCTGCCAGATCGTTGTTTCTGGCGGAGTCGTGCGCTAGTGGAGGCCTAGTGCCAGTGGTTTCGTTCCGTGGTTTGAATGTAATAGACGCGGGGCCATGGAGCGGCTGAAACAAGTATTGGATGCTGCAAAGAATCTTAGCGACCGTTTGGACTGATTGGGAGCGAATGCCGAGGGCTAAATAATGAAACTCGTTGACACCCTGAAATTCAAGAGCACAGATCATATCCTCGCCGCCATCTGACAAACGGGTTTAGGGATGACTCCAAGAGGCATCGAGATGTCAGCACCCTAAGTGCTTGCCTCTCGTATTTCTGGATCGATACGATTCGATCTGGAGGGAGCCGTTAGCTGTGTTCAAGCTGTTTGCCGCCCTCAAAACAAGATAAGTTGGTGGGCATGTCCTGGGCCAATCGGCCCTGCAGCAAGCGGCTCGAATGTCTCGGACAGAAATGTCCGCAGAGATTTCAGAATGGGAGAAGCTGGCTCTCCGAAATAGGCAAGCCCCGTTTCCACGGTCAGAATCTCATCAAGAAATTTCCGAAATACGATTCTATCGCTTGCTGGAGACAAGGCTGCTGGTGTAGTGATTGCCGCGATACCCTCCTGCGACACGATTTCAAGAGCCTCCGATTGGGTCGTCACTTCATGAAATATCTGTGGCCTTACTCGAATGACAGAGAAAAGTCGTTTTAGGCTGTTGCCAAAACGAGGTTCGATATCGCCCCGTATTTTCACCAGCGGTAATTGATGCAAGTCGGTGACTTCAATATGCTTTTTCTTTGTAAGAGAATGCTGATTAGGTAGCGCCAGGAGTAAGCGCTCCCGGTGCAAGACTTTGAATGTGACGCGGTTTTCAATCACCGGCAACATCACAAGGCCCGCATCTATCCGTCCACGAATCAGGCCATCCACATGCTCCGCACTGTGGCCACTTACAAAACGAACGTCTGCAGCAGGATGCGCGTCGGATAAGAAGCGTCGCACCTTCGATACAACGCGGAAATCGATCAGCGGTGAATAACCTAAGCTCAACGCTGCGGATCGTTGCCCGTGAGCGGCGCGCGCTTCTTGAATTGCACGATCCGCATGGACGAGTGCGAGGCGCGCCTGTGCCGCGAATGCTTCGCCGGAACTTGTCAGCACCACTTGCTGCCCACCCTTTGTCCTCTCGAACAACCTCACATCGAGTTCTCTTTCGAGATCGCGGATCTGGGTGCTAAGCGTAGGCTGTGAAACATGCAGGCGCGAGGCGGCCTGTGTGAAATTTAATTCCTCTGCGAGCACGGAAACGTACCGATAAAGCCGAAGTTCAATACCGGGGTACATACAACCCTTTCCGGGACCGAAACACTTTGGTTCTTGGATATGTTCACTTCTTGCGGGGAGTGAGAAGGAAAGTTCGGTAATTATGCCAGAGGTCTTTCGTCAAATATAGCTATTTTATTGTAATGAGATATATATTCGTGGTTTCAGGCATCCAATAGCGGCCGGTTATAAGTCGCGGCCGACTAAGTATTGGACTCGGGGGAGCGAATCCAGCTAGTTTCCCTCATGTTGTTCTGCCCACTCTAGTCTCCTACAGCCTCCAGTAGCGGGGAGATTAGACCGGCGACCGCCAACGGACAAAAGGGGAACTACGATGGCTACAGAAACGTCAATTCTGGCACGAACGCCGGAAGCGCTGGCTTTGAGCAAATTGGAAGCAGCTCGAATGCTCGGCGTGAGTCTTCGGACGGTCGATCGGCTCATTGCCCTGAAACACTTGCAGGTTCGCCGCCTGGGACGGCGAGTCCTAATTCCTCGCAACAGCCTTCAAAGCCTTCTCAGGGCAGATCATCCGACGCAAGTGGCTTGATAATCTAGCTGCTAGATTGTAAACTTCCGGTGTGTCAAAGAAAGACCTCCCGGGCGGTGACGTGCTGGAATTCCTCCGCAAGATAGGGAGGAAGGGCGGGGAGGCTCGGGCTAAAAAATACGATACAAATACCTTCCGCAAATGGTCCAAGGAATCGGGTGCAGGACGCCCTCCGAAATTTAGGAAGGAGGACCGATGAAGCAACGGGGGATCTTCGAAAAGCAACCAGGTTCGGGAATCTGGTGGATTCGTTACTTCGATCAGTTTGGCAAGAAACGGCGTGAAAAAGCCGGCACGAAAAGCGTCGCGATCAAGCTTTACGGGAAGCGAAAGCAACAGGTGCTTGAAGGAAAGAAGCTGCCCGAGATATTTCGAAAGCCATCGGTAAATTTTGGTCAGTTGACTGATGATGCCTTGGCATATTCAAATCGCAACAAGCGGTCTTATAAGACGGATGTCCCTCGTTTTGCCAGTCTGAAAGAATGGTTCGGCGCACAACCTGCAGAGGAGCTGACCCCAAAAGAGATTGAATACAGACTTGCGAAAGTGGCAGAGCAGGAAAAGTGGGCGCCATCAACGTTCAATCACTATAGGTCGCTGATGTCTCTGAGTTATCGCCTGGGGATCCTGAATCGAAAGGTCACAGTAAATCCTGTGCAGTCCGTGACGCATCGCCGCGAGGATAACAATCGGATTCGGTTTTTGACAATGGAGGAGGAGAAAAAACTGCGCAAAGTCATCGAGGCCAAGTGGGCCACTCACATGCCTGAGTTCGATTTGGCGATCAACACGGGTCTGCGAAAGGGCAGTCAGTACGGACTTACTTGGGACATGATAGACTTTAAGAGTAGGATGTTGAGCGTTCCGCGGACGAAGAACGAAGAACCGATACACGTCCCATTAAATGATGCTGCGGTGGCCGCCCTCAGGGTAGTGCAAGACCGGGGCGAGGCCAGGGGGCGTGTGTTCCAGTCGGCCAAGACGGGTGAACCGCTCGAAAACGGACGACACTGGTTTGACGACGCGGTGGTGGAAGCGGAGATCAAGAACTTTCGTTGGCACGACTTGCGGCATACATTTGCGAGCCGCCTGCGAATGAAGGGTGCTCCGCTGGAAGATATTGCAGATCTGCTGGGGCACAAGAGTCTGACCATGACTAGAAGGTACGCTCATCTGGGTCCGAACAAGCTGCATGCGGTGGTATCCTTGCTCGGAGCAAGTGACACCACAAGTGACACCATTCAAAAGGGTGTCGCGGTAGCTGCAGGGCAAGTTGTTGTTTAATAACAAGTTAGGGGCGTAGCTCAGTGGTAGAGCAGCGGCCTTTTAAGCCGAAGGTCGTGGGTTCGATCCCCACCGCCCCTACCAATCTAACCGACTCAAAATAAATCAATTGGGGCGTTCCCCCTTCCCGTGTACCTGCTTTGTACCTTGGATGAGCAAAACCGGGTCCTCGTTCCAGGCACGTTGCAGATCAGATTCCAGCTGTTCTTGCCTTTCCCGCACCCATGCCGAGTAATGCTTCTCCGTGATCCTCACGTTGCGGTGGCCGAGCAACACGCTCACGCGGTCGAGCGGTACTCCGGCCTGCAAGAGGGCAATCGAAAATGTGTCGCGGAACCGATGTGCGTGTCCTCCCTTGATGCCTGCTAACTCGAATAACCTTTGTCGTCGCCGCTGCCACTTTCCAATCGCGCTGTGCAGCTTCGATTTCCCTGTCCAGAAGAAATAACCCTCGCTGGACTTTGGGGCTGCTTCCAATTCTCGGAGGACAAAGTCCGGCAGAACGCTACGAACTGGCGTACCCGTTTTTTGCGTAAGTAATTGACGGACAACACCGGATTGCTGGCCTGACTGAATACTCCGGCGCTGATTTTCATGTGAACGTTTGCTTTTTTATCGATATAGATATTTCTCAAGAGGGATACATTTTTTCGACGGTCAATCTTGCGCAAACGAAAGTCAACAGAAGTCTCGCGTATGATCTTTTTGACCTTGCCAAGTCGCGAAGTCCCCAAAAAGTATGTCATAACGTCGCAGTCGCGTTAGATCAGAACGATCAGAGCCCGTTTTATCGCAGAATCAAACGCTTGGGGGTAGCAACTCAAGGGAGGTTTGACGAAACCCTTACGCAAGCTACGTTCGTCGAATCATTGCTCCCTTACCTCTCTAACAACCCCGTCCAGGATAGAGATTTCTATATGCGTGGGAAAGTTCCTGCAAAGACTGGAGCAGCTCAGTCGAAGCAACTGATCTTTCGTAACATGATGATCGAGAATCGAGACTTACAGATCGTAGACGTAATTTGGAATTACTTTGACGCCGTGCGATCGAGATGGCCAGGAGCTTGGGCCGCGACCGGACAGGGGCTGATTCTCAACAAGACTAATGGCTTCCGGGGCCTCATGAGATTCCTCAAGCCTGCGTATTTATACCTAACGGCGCCGGGCGGTGTTCCCAGTAGTGCGGAATTTGCCAAGATATTTCAGCGCATTAAGCTAAACGACGACGAATTTGTTATAGATCGGTTCGTCCCCGCGACAAGCGGCGAAGTTACACTCTTCAACACTCTCAAGACTGAGTGTGAAATTCCGCTGTAGTCGACGCAGTTACTGAACTACGCTGACCGTTCGAGAGTGTAACCGATTGCCGGTATCTGCGGAACGGGGCGACCTTAACCGACTGTGACCGAATGCCCAAAAACCCTAATTTTCGTCGATTCGTAACTTATTGAATCCACGCATTCATTTTTGCGAGATTTCGAATGCCCAGAATCACTTGAGTCTGTTGAAAAACTCGGCTCGGAACAGATTTTATTTGCCGTGACTATCCCCTGTCGTGCTACGGAGTACTGCAGGGAGGAACACCGCCGATGATGGGTCAGCAGAGACGGACAGAGTCGTTGTTTTATTATTTCCGGTTGGAAGAACAGATTCCTACCGATCACTTGCTGCGAATGATTGACGACCGCGTCGATTTCAGCTTCGTGCGAGAACAGCTGAAAGACCTTTATAGCCCCACGGGCCGACCCTCGATCGATCCCGAGGTTCTATTGCGGCTGTTGCTGGTCGGCTATCTCTATGGGATCACCAGCGAGCGCCGTTTAATGGATGAGGTACGCATGCATCTGGCCTATCGTTGGTTCACTCGCCTTGGTTTTGACCAAGAAGTTCCCGACCACTCGACGTTCTCCAAAAACCGCCACGGTCGATTTCGGCAGTCCGGTGTGTTTCGGAAAGTATTTGAGGAGATCGTGCGCCGTTGTTTAGAGGCGGGTTTCGTTGAGGGGCGGAATGTGGCAGTAGATGGCACACTCGTGGGAGCCAATGCCAGCCAACAAAGCCGAGTTCCCAGGGAGAGATTAGTGGAGGCGGCGAAGCTCTCCCGAACGGTTCAGGAGTATCTGACCGAACTAGAGCGCCAGAACCCTGTGGCGGATTCAGAGGGGAACATGAAACTTCAAGAGAAGGTTTCGACGACCGATCCAGATGCTACCTGGGCTGTCAAAAGTGGGCCGGCGGTGCTGGGCTACTACGACAACTATCTGGTGGACACCACCAGCCGAGTCATTTTGTCGGTCGATGCGACACCGGCCCTATTCAGTCAAGAAACATTGGCCGCTCGACGTATGGTTGAGCATGTTGGTCAGTTCGGAATTCAGCCACAGAATCTGGCAGCCGATAAGGCCTATGGAAGTGGAGAGTTTCTGGCTTGGCTCCTGGCACGAAACATTCAACCGCACATTCCGGTTATCGATCGCCGTCACCAGACCCAAGGGCATTTCACACGAGAGCACTTTCGCTACGAGCCAAAAGAGAATGCCTACTACTGCCCTGAAGGAAAAGCACTGCGCTATCGCGGTCAGGCACGCGGCAGTCGGGGTAATGTCTATCGTTCGACAGAAGTTCAATGCCTCGGGTGTCCACAAAAGAAGCTTTGCACCTCAGGTCCCAATCGGAAACTATTTGTTCATTGGGACGAGCCAGCGCGACAAACAGTTCGCGCGCTGTCGAGTACGCCTGATTACAAACGCTCCCAACGAGCGCGTTACAAGGTCGAAGCCCTGTTCGCCGAACTCAAGCAACAGATTAAGCTGCGTAAGTTACGCTTGCGACGACTGTGGAACGTTGCCGAGCAGTTCTACCTGGCCGCCACAGCCCAAAACCTGAAGAGGTTGGTACGGCATCTTGCTCAAAAGCAATCACCAGGTCTGAGCACGACTTGAAAGCTCCAGGAAGGAATGGTTTTGCGACGGTTTAAGTTTTGAGGAAGTATCAAAAGCACTGAAAGCGCATTATCGCCGCAAGACCAACTTTTGCCGTTGGTCTGTTTTTCAACAGACTCACTTGTTTCTGGGCAGCTGATCCGAGGTGAGGGGTTATCTCCGGTACCGTTCCTCACTTCTTAGATAAAACTCGTCAATCGCGGACTACGCTCAACGGCTTGCACAAAGCGAGTTGAATGAAACATATTGCACGGGAGATTGCATTCAGCGGTTTGTGGCAAGCGCAACCCACCCTCAAGGATGTCGTGGTGTAAACTCATTTGGTTCAGGTTTGACATCGGTTCCTAAGCATCCGCATGAGACCTCTCCTATCTCTGATGTTCTTCTTTCTGGCGTTCCATCCCTGCGCCGACCTGCGAGGGCAGAGCCCCTCGCAAGAAACCAGCCCGACAAGCGCCCCCAAGATCGTCGTGAACGTCAACAATGTGCTTGTACCCGTGCTGGTCCGTGATGCCAAAGGGCATGCGATTGGCCACCTGAAAAAAGAAGATTTTCAACTCTTCGACGAAGGCAAGTTGCGCGATATTTCGGGTTTTACTATCGAGGATCACCCATCAATTCAATCCTTTTCGAACGCCACCGAGTCAGCTACCCCGTCCCTGAAACTCCCCAATTCCCCTGAGCGTTTCATCGTCTACTTATTCGACGACATGCATTTGGACTCCGGCAACCTGCTGGCAGCGCAAAAGGCAGTAACGGCAACCCTCGTGGACTCTCTCCCCGATACGGACCAGGTTGCCATGGTATCCACATCGGGTAAAAACAGCGGCTTGACCCGGGATCACAAGAAGCTGCAGGACTTCATCGAAAAGCTGGCAGCGGTCCATCTCTTTCACGGTGGAGTTCAGGAGTGCCCCAACATCGATTATTACCGGGCGGATCTCATCGAAAACAAGAATGATGCTGGCGCAATCGAGTCCGCGACCCGAGAGGCACTCACCTGTGCCCACCTCGATCCGCAGACCATGCACGACGAAGCGGAACGTATGGTCAGATCCGCTGCCAGGCGAGCGATGGCGATCGGCGAACAGGATACTCATGTGACTCTGGATATTGTCCGCGAATGCGTTCATCGGATGGCCACTCTTCAGGGACAGCGGATCCTTATATTCATTTCGCCGGGGTTCTTGACGTTGACATCGGAAGAGATGCGCGAAAAATCGCAGATTATGGACATCGCCGCTCAATCCAACGTGATCATCAGCTCCCTCGATGCACGAGGGTTGTATACAACCAACGTCGGTGCCAGTGAACGTGGGGGAAGCTCTGCAAGCGACCTCATGATGGGATCGACCTCCCAGAATCGTTCGGATTCGATGGCATTTAGCGAGAATGTCCTGTCTGAATTGGCGGACGGAACCGGCGGCACCTATTTTCATAACAGTAATGATCTCGAAGGTGGACTCCGCAGTTTGACAATCGTTCCGGAATACTCCTACGTGTTGGCATTCTCTCTCGACCAGGTAAAACTCGACAATAAATATCATCGTTTGAAAGTAAAAATTGACCAGAGCGGCTTGCAGTTGCAGGCACGACGAGGCTATTTTGCCGCAAAGCCAGCGAAAAGTGAAAAATAGGATGTACGGATGCATGGTTCGGCAACCCTTCGCCGCTCCCTGCGCTATGCTCGTGTGGTTTCTCGCAACATCAATTCTGGCAACGCCCAGCTCGATCGCACCTCAAAAGTCCGACAAGGACGAGAAGGCCCTGATAAATCGCAACCTACACTGGGGCCCTCCGATGATTGAAACGCCCGTCCGCTCCACCAGCATCTCGGCACCATGCTTACTGCCAAATGTTCTTGAAAAGGCTTCTGCGCGGACTCTCGCATTGGCTGACAATTTGCAGCAGTTTGCGGCACTGGAATATATCTCTTACCAGTCCACCGCTCGCTTGGGAGATACCATCGAGAGCGGCACAGGCGCATTCGATTATGTGGTCGACTTCAAGCAGACATCGCTCGGATTGGTTGTTGACGAAGCTCGCAATCCAAGGCGCGGAAGTAACCTGTCTCCAGTCATTACGCAGGACGTGGGCCTATCAGTAATCTCCCTGATTTTTCTTCCGGAAAAGCAAGATGATTACGACTTTAAGTGCGAAGCCACAGCGGAGTGGCATCACCAGGCCGCCTGGGTTGTCCATTTTCACCAGCGCAATGAAAAGGCCGGCCGCACGCTTTCATTTCGCGGCCCCTCCGGAGTCTATCCTGCAAGATTAAAAGGGCGAGCATGGGTCGCTGCCGATTCAGGCGAGGTCTTGCATTTGGAAACCGGCCTTTTGGAAGAAATACCAGCGGCGAATGTGCGGCGCTGGTATCTGTCCGTCAGCTATGCGCCGGTTCAATTCCGGTCCAGAAATGTGACGATGTGGCTCCCCCAGGCTGTCGACGCTTACTGCGAGTTCGACGACCATCGCACGATCGTCTACCACACCTTCACAAATTTCGTCCTCTCCTCGGTCCAAATCCAAGAGCAAATCGAAGCTCCGAAAAATCCTTAGCGCCTCCATGCGCTGACTGGTCCTACAATGCGTCCACCTACAGAGTTTTCTGTGGGAAGGAATACCGGGGAAGGAGAGGATCGGGGAATCTTAGCAAGCAGAGGCCGGGGGATTGGCTACAATAGGGGCTCCACAGGTCGACCTCATGCCCACTTTCTTCAAAATTGATAAAGAACGCAGTTTGGTGATGAGCACAGGTTCCGGCGTGCTGACACTGGCAGACGCTTTGGCACATCAGGAAAGAATTTCAAAGGACCCGGATTTTGACCCCGGTTTTTCACAACTGGTAGATTTGACCCAAGTCACCAATCTGGAGTTCAGCTCATCAGATGTCCGCCGGCTTGCACAGAAGTCCAGCTTCTCTGCCACTTCGCGCCGCGCAATCCTGGTGAGCAGCGATTTAGTATTTGGATTGTCCCGAATGTACGAAGCGTTTCGCGCGATTTCGGGCGAGAAGGGTGTTCGCGTATTCCGTGATCTCAATGAAGCACTCGAATGGGTGCTCTCCAAGGAGTAAACGCGGAGAAACTGGATCATCAGTGTCGCTCTTCGGGAACTCGCTATACCGAAGCCGGCCCGGCAGCGCTTCCCGGAAAAGTGGGCGCTGGATCGAGCATATCGGCTTACCGAACGGTTTCAAAGTTTTGGCCTTGAATCTTTATATTGATCGTTCGACCCGTATTGGTTGCACATTGAAGAGATTGCCAGTGTGGGACGATTTCGCGAGTGACGGCCAATGCTATTTCACGCGTGCTGCCGGTGCAATGCTGTCAGACTCCACGCAGTTTGTAACGCCGCCGGTCCGTTCCACGAAGCGAGTGATGGGAAATTGCGGAGCACACTCTACGTCAATTCCACTGGAGTTACCCATTATGTTGGCACCGAGGAAACCCGCGAAGGAGCCGTCTTCCAGGTGGATGCCGCTCCCGCCATTTCCGGTTATCGTCGTGCCACCTTGAAATGCCACCGTGGCGCTGCCAAGGAGTGTCACGCCATTACCGATGCTCCCAGTAACGACACCACCACGGAAAAGAAGCGTGGAGTTGAGGCTTCCTTCTACGCCAACTGCGTTATTGAGGAAGCTGGAATTGGTTTCCTGGAAGTAAGATCCTCCCAGGACTACAATTCCCTGAGCGGCATTATCTTGGAAGATGTCATTGCTGCTTAATATTTGCGAACCTTGACTCACTGTTGAACCACGGCCTCCATTGTTCTGGATAACATTGCTTTCAAGAGAGGCGTGCGAACCATCCGTTACATCTATACCATCTCCTGCCGAATCCTGAATTGTGTTGCTTGTCAGGTAGCAGATACTGGAAGCACCGCAGGAAACAGTGCCATTAATAGTGAAACCTTTGAGGGTCACGCTGTGCGAGTCCTCAATGTCTATGACCGGTGAACTTCCGCTCGAACGGTCCGTGATAGATGCACCTCTTTTGGTCAGCAAGGCCAGGCGGTCCATGCCTTGAATCAAAATGTTCTCTTTACAACTACCAACTACCGATACCGTATTCGGTCCTTGTGGGCTGACCGCTGCTAAGAATTTCAGGGCTTCACGGATACTTTCTCTTTTGTCGCAATTCACGTTTAGATTTGCTGCTTGCACGCACCGCCCAGCCACGCCCATGGCTACCAACAGAATGAATGTAATAACTGTTGCGCGTTGCTTCATTTATTTTTCTCTTTCGATTCAATGAGTTTGGAATTTGGAAAATTATTGATTGTTCTGCAGCACAGGATTGGATCAGACGCGCAAAACAATTGTTCTATCAATAGTCCCAAGGACTGCTCCCGCTAAGGTTGCCAATTGGTTTTCCGTCCAGACCGTAGAGTTGAATCTGGACGTACAACGAGTCGTACAACCCGTACCAAGTTACTGGCTGACCAGAGATTTCCCCCGTCAAGGTAAGGAAAAACCCAGTAGCTGTCCCGGTCAGATTAAAAGGCGTTCCGTTATATGTTCCGGTGGCGGATAGTCCGAATCCATTATCAGAAACGAGCTGCACAGTGACAGCCTCGCCTTTTACAGTTCCATGGAAGGTAATGTCATTCGCAAATCTGACGGAATCGTGAAAACCCTGCAAAGTCCCGTGATCCTCTGGGAATCCACAGGCGGCAGGGACGCTATAGGTTCCAGTGAGGATCTGGGTACCGCTTGTTGAGGCCGAACCGGTTAAGACTACAGTCCCCACAGCGCCGTTTTCAGTGAGCGAAAATGTTAGCGTTTGACTCGCGCTTTGGTTGTCGGTGAGTGTGCCATCGAAGGTTACCGGGCCCACTTCTCCACTGTCACACTTGCTGCCAAGACTCGTCAGCGGAATTGTGGTCTGGAGGGTTGTGCCCTGGTAGACGAGTGCACTCTCTGCTCCGGCAAAGACTTTTGTATCGGTCTGAGTAAGATTCGCTTCCATCACCGTATAACTATTGGGGATAACAGCAGAAGCAAAGTAGATGTTCCAGGACCCCTTCACGACATCTGGACTCGGAATGGGCGAAGGCCCGGGTGAGGGATTAGGTGAAGGTGAATAGCTGCTTCCTCCGCATCCGACATTTATGAGATACAAGAACAGAAGCAGAGATTTTAAATAAGACACTGGCCTCACTGCGGCACATGACTTCATAAGATTGTTTCCTTTCAATTCGAAGAATCATGGACTACCCGGTGGGCAAATTCCTTGGGAATGGGACAAAAAAGTCACCGTGCCCGGCGATTGCAGCGCGTTGTGTTCGTACCTCGAGAATGGGGGAAACTATTGGCTGAATTTCGCCGGGATCAACTACTACTGAGGCTACCTACGGAGGTCGGAGTTAAGGAGGAAGAGTTTTAAAGGAACCAAGGAAACTTTCTCGATTGGCGTCGGAGGCGGAAAAAGAAGCCCAGAAGCAGATGGGGAATCCGCTCCAGCAATTCCAACAAAATTGTTGGCCTTCAGGAAAACGTGAGCATCTACTGGAGTTGTCGTTCGTACTGTAAAGTCATTTGTGGTGTTTTCCGTCAATGTCAGGAGTTCAGGAATTTCGGCGCACACAATTACAGATAAAACCAGGAAGAGCAGTGCTGGGGTGAGAAGATTCCGGACATGGGTCCGTTTGGAAGCCATTTAGTGGCCTGCACGCTTATACACCGACTCTACATTGATAGGAAGAGATAAATGTGGGGAAGAACGGAGATCCGAGAATCCGCAGGAAAGTCACCGATGAAGCGGATTAGAGCCTGTCGTTAACCTAACACCTCGAATCCGGGGCAATCATAGCACGGCGGACTTTTCCGGTAAGCGCGTTTAATCAGGAGTTAGAGGTGTCGCCGAATTGATCTGGAGCTTCTTGCGCCTGGGGCAACTGAGAAAGAAAACGTTAAGCCGTTGCCGGTATCCACCCCAGACTAAGGGGGCCCCGAAATAGTGTCCGATTTTACGCAACCTTGAGTTATGTTCTAAGCAGTTTTCCGTCGGGGCGGCATTCTCCTACTCTTCTTCATCGCCACGAGCCGCTCGCAATCATTTCCGCGGGGAGTATCAGCAATGCCCAAACAAACAAATAGTGCTGGTCCACGTCGCAGAATCATACTCGTATGCGGCGCCACAGTTCTCGTAGGCGCACTTTTGATTGGCGGGACTTTCGCATTGAGGGGACAAAGCCCCCCTGAGAGCGCTACTCGAGCCGCCTCTACCACTCCAAGTTCGTCCTCTGACGGTCAAAGCGGAGCTGCCACAGGTCTGTGGGCGCACCTTTTACAAGGGGAGCCCGCCGCGTATTCTGCTCTTTTCAGTTTCATAGCGATCATTGCGACAGCCATTATTGCCTTTAGGACGTACGCGTTGAGCAAGGCGATTCGCGCAGGGCAAGTCGCACAAGAGCAAATAAAGATGGTGCTCGAAATTGACTCCGAGCTCATAAAAGACCCTTCGCTTTGGATTGTCCATGGCGAACGATACCGTCCTGTTCCTGAATCAGAAAACTCACTTGAGAAATTACTCGAGGAGCTTAAGAAGAAGGGAGGGTATGACGATCTAATTGAAGTTATTCATACCTGCGTCAGCCAACCACCAACTGCTTCCCGAAAGTCCGACCAAAGATATACGCTCCGGCAGCTAAAGCAGCTCGCCTTGGTCACGCGCTACTTCAATATGTTTGATTTCGTCCATGCATCCCTTGTCGGGCGGTATCTTGGTCCTCCAGAACAATTCGGCCTTGATGGCGATCGCAAAAGAGAGGAATGGGTTGCGTGGGTGAACTATATGCGCGACTTCTTCCACGCGAACGAATTTGCGAAAACTGCCTGGGTCGAATTTACTGCTCGCGGTATCTATGCGGAGTCCTTCAAGGTTTTTATAGATACCCAAGTGAAGGACAAAGCGCCGCCAGGGGCAAAAGCGTAAGATCAAAATCCCGGTGTCTACAGTTCTAAAGTCGGGCTACAGCGGCATTGTCCAATATCTGGTTCTCCGGGAATTTCCACCTCCCCTCCCATACTTCCCAAGTACGGGATTACGCCTCGGACTTGAGCACATAATGTGGTTCAAGACGTAATTGCAGGGGATTGAAGGAGGTCAAAGAAACCGTAGTAGACTACCCAATTATGGCGTCAAAGAAATCGGGCAAAGCCCCACTCGGGAAAAACGGCCAAGCCTGGACTGAGCGGCAGAAGAAACTCATCAAGAATATCCCCACCTCCAAGAGCCATGCCGAGGCCGCAGTAAAAGCAGGCTACCCCATTAAGAATGCAGCCCAGTCTGCCCACCAGGCACTTCAACAGATGCGAGGAAGAGTTCCAGATCTGCTGGATCAACTCGGAATCTCGGAGCGAGAGTTAATTGATAAACATTTACGCCGTCAACTCACCGCCCAGCGCACGATCTTCGCGCAGAAAGACGGGAAGTTCACGGACAAACGCACGGTAGACGCCTTAGAAACGCAGATCAGGGCGCTCGATATGGCACTCCTGCTGCACGGATCTTACGCGCCGCGCGATCCGAAGGAAGCAGCGCACTTCGGCGTAAAGGTCGACGAAATCCGCTGCACCTCACCGATTTCCAATGCCCACGTCAGCGCCGTGATCGGCCCAATCGCCGGAATGCTCATCAGGCGCTCGACACGTTCTACCAGCAGGCCGTCTTGCTGCAGGGAGTGGATCAGAGCACTTTCCATTTTGCCTAGCCGCACCACCATTTCCCGGCACTGACCGAGCAGCGAGCGCAAGCTTTCGTCGATGTCCGGGTTGCTGGCCAATAGTTCGCGGAAGTAGCCGGCTTTGTGGAGCTTCTGCTTGTTGTAGCTCACTCCCGCTTCCATCAGCAGCGTGCTGATCTTGATTTTCATCTGCACCATCTGACGCACCAGTAAGTTGCGATAGCGCAGGGTGCGTCGCCGTTCGCGAATCGCCGTCGGAGCCATGTAGCATTCCGGCAGAAAATCACAGCGCAAACAGTCGCAAATCTTGTTGGCGTCGATGCGATCGTTTTTCTTTTTCGCGGCGGCGATGGCCCGCAGCATCAAGGGATGGGCTACTTTCAACTCAGCAGCGTGTGGCTTTAGGTGATCGTAGATCCAGCCGGAGAACATCGTGGCTTCCAACGCTGCGCTCCACGGCTGTGGCAGCGTCTTCATCCAGCGATCTAAATCAAAACGTGTGGCGGGAATCCATCCTTCGGCATAGATCTTGCCACTGCTGTCCTTCACGCAGTAGCTGATCTTCTGCTTGTGAACATCTAGGCCGATGTAATACATAGGTTGCATGAGGAGCCTCCTTGGTGTTTCTGAATCAGCGTGGCGCTGAGTTCAGCTTTTCTACACCAAGCGCTCCTCCTTGACCTATACATTCAAACTAACCAGGAGTAATCGTAGGGAGTGGCACTCCTTGGTACTCCGAGAAGCCGCCGTCAGCTACATCGGATGTTGTTCACTGCTTAGTCCCCTCGCGCACTAAGCGGATATGTAACCGCAGATTATAGAGGTGTGGTCTCAGGGAGGGTGGCACCCACAAGTCGCTGGCTCGATCTTCCAGTCGGTCCAATCGTTCGATGAAATCCTGATGGCGCTCGGCCGATCCCGCAGAATCCAACTCTTTTTCAAGGAGTCTCAGTTCGGAATAGAGCCCGTACACCCGGCGGCTTTGGATCGACATGAACAATCCTGGTGTGACTCGGAGCAAGGGGTAGAGCACCCCCACCACAGGGAGGAGCAGCACGAGAAATTGTTGGACCAGCACTGCCAACCAGAACGGAAGATTTCGCTGGAGGAACGGCGAACCCGTCTTGTAGAACTGACGCGCATAATTACTGAGCGGCAGGTCTACTGCTTCGGGAGCGGGGAACTGGCCCTCCTTCTGGAATATGCCAGGTCCGAAATGAATATGTGATGCAGCTTCCAGCAGCAGGTATTGGATGGCGGGATGAAGGTCGTCGCGCACGACCAAGTTAGCCTTAGAGGCGATCAGCAAGACGTCCGTGGGCGGTCGGTTATCTTCCAGGCTCGCTACACCGGCAGGTAACACCAGCTTGTTCAGGAACGGGTACAAGGCGACGAAGGCATCGGCCCTCCGAATAGGCACCAAGTCTATCCCTTTGGCTACGAGAAGCTGGCGCACAGTTGGAGTTTCCCAAGCGCCCATGAGCACTGCTACGTCAAGGTCGCCATTCAGGAGCTTTGCGGAAGATTCTTGTGGCGTGAGAGAAAGCAGTGTCGCGGACTTCTGGTCGAACACGCCAACGCTCGCGAAGAGTTCGGGAGCTAGCTTATGGCTGGCGCTGCCTTCAGGGCCAATGGAAATACGGAGGTTGCGGAGTTGCTCGTGCGTTTCGAGATGTTGGTTGTGGGAGAACAGCCAGAGTGGTTCGTAAAACAATGTTCCGAGCGAGACCAGCCGTGGGGAGTCCTCCTGGTTGGTGATGCCGCCCGGAATAATGGCAAAGCTGATGCCCGACTTTGGATCGTGCAGTCGGGCAATACTGTCGACAGCTCCAGCTGATGGCACCAGTCTTAAATCGATCCCATCTCGAGCGAAAAACTTTCTATATTGTTCCCCGACTTCCTTATCGAAACTGCCTTCTGGGCCTACGGCCATCATTACCGAGTGCGGGGGCGTCGGGCGCAACAGCGAGAAGGCTAACCAAATCCCGACCGCTGTGAGTGTTGCAACAACGATTGCTGAGAAAAACAGAAGACGTCGATTTACCTGCTGACTCTTCAGAATCGTCAACACAACGTTCTTGGGAGCCTCTCGTGATGCCATGGATCATCTCTTGTTGCGAGTTAGCCTTTGGCCAGTGCTGTAACTTCCCAAAATGTTAAAAAACAGGACTCCTCAAACGAGGCAGAAAAAGCCAAGTCCAAATCTTTCGACCGAGCCCCGATTTGCACTCTTGCCGGAGAAGTGGGTGCCGGATCGAATAGGTCCGCTAATTCCACTTATCAGGACTTGAGCGAGGAGGCCTTAGGCGGTCTTCCATTCAGCGCGGAGCTTTTCGTCGCCGGGCAGTTCCTTGAAAATAGTGGGAACTACCCCGAGTTGTTGAAGCAAACCAAAAGTGTCCCAATATACCCAGCTCTCTACGATCTTTGCTCCAGCAATTCGACTCAAAGTCATCCCGGAGACAGTGACTCTTTTTCCGGTGGGAGCAATGACGCTGAGCGGCCCTTGATGCGTACCTGTGCTAGACCAGCGGCAAGTTACTTTGTCGCCTTCCGCCGATATGTCCTCGATCGCAAACTGAAGGTCAGGGAATGCCGCGCGGTACAAGGCCACCCTCTTTTTTTCACCTTCCGGGCCCCGACCAAAATCGGGTGTCGCGGGGTCGTGATGAATGTAATCTTCAGAAAAAAGCTCATCCGCCAACGACAAGTTTCCTTCCGTCCACAGTTCTTCAATCGAACGGCATACGATAGCCTTGTTATCCTCCAACATTAGGTGTTTCTCCTTCCTGAATTTCGGTGGCCCCACTGCAATGGTTCCGAGAAAAGTTGGATGGATTCTAGCTGAAAAAGGTGAAAACGGAATCAAAACATGATAACTGGGCAACCATAAGAGTGGTACTGGGAGGAACTTGCCGGTAACCCAATCGGGACATAGCCAACTTCATGCAGTAGACATTCGCGAGTGGGCGAACAATGACAAAATCTCTTTCGAGAACCATGGCTCTTGCCCCCACATTTTTTTCCCATTGCTGTCGTCATCGGCGGGGCTGTCACTTATCCCTCCTATAGCCACCCCAAGAACATCAAGTGTCTCCTCTCGAGATTGGGACTCTTCAGAATAAATCTTGATACAGAGACGGGCACGACGATCGCCAAGACAGGCGATACGCCTGACCTCAATTACGTGAGCAAGGATTACCAAGTAAAGGCGAGCAATCTTTTGGCACGAGGCCGTTCGGATCGCACAGTTTACCGGCCGTGACGGGCGTTCAGATCATGACATCCTGAGGGAAGCAAGCCTCTAGGATGGAAAAGTCGTCCGCGAGCTCGTGCGAACCGTGGAGTGTCCGCACATGAGCAAGTAGTTCATCCATGAGGGCTCCTCCGCGCGAATCCCGACTTGCCAGGTATTCGATACATTCGTCCATGTCCCAGACAAGCCGCCCATCGCGGAGAATCTCGAAAACCCCGTCACTAAAAATCAGCAGTCGTGTCCCGGCTGCTACTTCGCACGATTCGGCTGGGTATTCCTGTCCGCTCAGCATCCCAATCACCATGCCGGAGGACGGCAAGAGGATTGGATCACGCGCGCCTGGTGCGAGGAGAATCGAAGGATGATGGCCGCCGCCCGACCAGGTCAGCAATCCGGTGGAGCGCTTATATACGCCATACCATGCCGTGAAGAACTTTTGGCCGTGCCGCGCACTTGGGAAAGCGTCGTTTAGGTTCGCTAGCACCTGATCCGGCCGCCTCATATCCGCCCCCATGAGCGAACCGCATCGCAAGCCGTTTGTGATGGTGACGGATAGGAGCGCGGAGTCCAGACCGTGCCCCATCACGTCGATCAGGTATAGGGCCAAGTGGTCATCGTCGATCCAATGATAGCCGATACTGTCGCCGCCGAGGTTTGATGAGGGGACGTAGCGCCAGTCAACCGAGACGGGTCCATCCATTGGCGGCGGGATACCGTCGAGGACATATTTTAGGCCCGCCGCAAAATCGTCACGCATGCGCTCGTTTCCGAGTGTCTCCAGCAGCGTTTTGGCGTCCACGAGGTCTGGCGTCGTGAACCCTTCCGTGTACGTACCGTAGACAGCCGCAAGCGCGTCGTGGGCCTCGTTGCGGCAGCCTTGGCGCTGCCAGAGCCGGGCGAGGCTCATTGTTGCGCGAAGCTCCCAAGCCCTGCTCTGCTGGCGCCGTGCGGTTTCGATGGCGTTGCGAAAGCACTCTTTAGCGGCGGCTTGGTCGTCGGTCTCCGCTAAGTGCAACTCGCCCAAGAGGCGGTGCAACTCGGCCTCCTGGAATCGGTCCTCATTCTTATCAGCGAGGTCCAGCCCCTCGGCCAAGGCGCGGTGCGCATCCTCGAACCGGCCCGCCCGGGTGTAGCCGTCGCCAAGAAGACTGAGATAATAAGGAAGTGCAAGTTCAGCGCCGGTGGCCCGATAAGACTCAAGTCCCGCAACGAGCAGCGGAAGCCCTACCGAAAGGTTTCCTTGCAACAGCAACCCGCCGGCTCGGTAGAGCATGCCCGAGGCATTCCAGAAAACAAAGCCCTGTTCGGCCGCGATCTCGATCTGTTCATCGGCTGCCGATTGCGCCTCGTCGCCGAGCTGGCAGTGTTGTCGAAGCCAACCCGCATGGTGCAATGCATACTCCATGGTAAACGGGTGGCCGATGGAGCGCGCCAACGCGATGGTCTCTCGACTGAGTTGTAGCGCCCGGTCCGGGTAACCCAAATGCCATAGAACCAGCGCCAGATAGCAACGGTGCGTGGCACCGGAGTCTTCGCCAGTGTGGGTGGCCCAGAACTTTGTGCGGTTGCGATCATCGAAGTCGGCCACTGCTAGCGCGCAGTGATCACGGGCGCCAGCGAAATCCCCACGGTAGAACTTTGTCAAACCCTGCAGGAACAGCGCTTCCATCATCATGCCGGGGTCGTTGAGTGTCCCAACAAACTGGATCGCTTCGGCTGCCAGGTCCACGCACAACTTGAAGTCGCCGCGCACCACATGCCACGCAAAGTTGCCCCGCATCACCACAAACCGCTGCGCCGGCTGCCCAATCCGGTCAGCCAGTTCGCGCGCCCGCCTGAAAACGGGGCCGACCTCTGGTGACGCGTAACCTCGCGCAGCGATATAGGTGGTGCCCAACGGATTAAGAAACTGCAACTCTTGGGCATCACGTTCTGGCGATTCTGGTAAAGCACGAACAAGCGCAAGCCCTTTTGTCAGGTGGCCAATAGCCTCGACGTTTGCCGACCGCTCCAGGCAACGCAAACCCGCCTTCAACCAATAGCTCACCCCCTCTTCCACCATGCCCGCTTCGGTGAAGTGATGAGCGAGCAACTCCGGCAGCGTTTGGGAGGTTTCCGGGAACCGCGATTCAAGCGCATCTGCGATCTGCCGGTGGAACTGCTGTCGTTTTTCCGTGGCCAGCGCATCGTGCAACGCGCCTTCGAGGAGGGCGTGCTTGAACATGTAAGTGGAACGGGGCGGGCTGCCCTTCTGATAAAGGATCTCCGAACGCACCAAAGTCGCCAGTTCGATCTTGAGCGTTGCCTCACTCACCGTCGTGACGGCGGCGAGGACCTCGTAAGCGAACTCGCGCCCGAGTGTCGCGGCGATTTGCGCGACCTCAGGATTCCTCGTCATGCCGTCCAGCCGAGCCACCACCAGGTCTCGGAGCGTGCTGGGGAGCCCATGGTCGAGCAGGTCGCATGGCGTCTTCTCTTCCCCCGCCTGGTGAAGCCGCTTCGGTTCTCGCACTAGCCTCGCGAGTTCTTCAACGAAAAGGGGCACCCCACCGGTCCGTTCGTGAATCTGATCAATCAGTTGCTGCGGCAACGAGGCCGCGGCGCTCTTCCCCAACAGCTCTCCCACTTGGCGCCGTGTCAGGCGATTCAATGCGAGACTGGTCTGGTGTGCGACGGCGGGCCAGGGTGTCTTGAACTCGGGACGGAATGTGAGCACCGTGAGGATCCGGTCGTGCAGGCCTTCCGTGATGAACTGGCCCAGGAATTCCAGAGTGGACGCATCCACCCAGTGCAGGTCCTCAATGACGAAAAGAACCGGCCTCCGAAACGCACGGGTGTGCAGCCATTCCCGCATAATCCGGAACGTTTCTTCTCTAAGCCGGGTCGGGGACAAAGAAAGCGGTGGGAAGCGGTCTGGGATTGGCAATCCCAGCAGCGACGCCCACAGAGACAAGGTTTCCGGCCGGGCAAGGTCGTAGGCCTCCAGGCGACTGAAGAGGCGATCGAACTGCGCCTGAGCCGATTTCTCGAGGCCGAAGTCAAGGGCTCGCTCGTAAAAATCAATGGCCGGGTGCAGCCCTGTGTTCTGAAAGTGGGGCGAGCACCGCCACTCGATGACAGGCGAATCCACCTCCCCTTCGACCATCTGCCCCAGGACATGCTCCTTCAGCGTGTGCACTAGACGCGATTTGCCCAGGCCGGCCTCGCCGATGAGCAATACAACCTGGCCCATGCCTTCAGTTGCCTGCTCCCAACGATCTTTTAGAAGATTGACCTCGGTATCGCGACCCGTTAACGGGGCGACGCGCGCCATCATCGACATTTCGTCGTCGAGGGCCTCCCTGAATTCGGGCACTCGCTCCGATGGCGATGATTTTGAAAATCTCGACTCTTTCTCTTCGAGCGGCATTCGTTCACAAGCTTTCTTGAACTATGTCAAACCACCAGTCTTGAATGATTATCGTCATACGGACACATCTGACCTCCTTAAATGGATTCTCCTCTTCTTCTATGCGTCATGAAAGACGACTGAACTGGGTCGTCAGGGCACGGCGCAGGAGCGTTTGTAACAGCAAAAATACTGAGGTTCAAAAATGAGCAGTGCTATTGGTAAAAGTACGTATGCCTATCCCTTCGGGAGAATGGGACTCACCGCCCGATAAACGGGCAATCGGACTAGAGGATGACATAACCTTGCTGGTGATCGATTTTCAGGGTTCCTAACTTGGGTGGGTTGGCCAGTCTCCGATCGAGTTACGAGAAACTCCGGATGGCCATTTGTTCGTCGGTGTGCACCTCAAAGACCCTGTCCAACTGAGTGAGCTGCAATACCCGTTGTACGTGTTTCGTCGGATTCAAAAACTTTATCTCGCCGCCCTTGGTCTTCATGGGCAAGTAAGCACCGGCAAGTTCCCCAACTCCTGCGCTGTCCATCCAATCGACCTGAGAGAAATTGAGGACGATCTTCGTACTGCCGCATTCCATCAAATCGCGAATGGCCCGACGAAGCATCAGACTCGCTGCTCCGACACCAATATCCCCGCGAAGGTCCAAGATGGTGACGGGACCGACTTGCCGCTGATTTATGGTCAAAGAGGCCACGTCTGCCTTTCAGAATGTCGTGGAATTGCGCGCCGATTTCTTACGAGGGCTAATAATCGACCTCGATCCCGCAGGTCCGCAACGCCCCCAAAAGTGTGAGCCACATTAGCCCCTTACCGCAAGACTGTACAAGGCAAGGTAGGCACTAAGTCCCGATAAACGCTTACCGGAGAAGTGGCTACTAGTACGAGATGTAATGAACCCTTCAGAATTAGTCAGTCAGGGCTTCCGAGTTTAGGTCAACTGGGAAAGCCAAGGAGGCTGAGCAGCCAAGCCCGGTGCAGTCGTAAGAATCAAGGAAATGTGCCATGAACTGGCCTCCAATGAGGTATCTTGTGCGAGCAGATTTTCGCGACAGCGGACGGCAGATGTGGAGTCTTGGGTAAGGAGAACAGGTATGAAGAGCAAACTGAGGGGAACGGTTCGATTGGTTGGGCCGTTTGTTGCGGGGATGGTGATGACGTCAGCCTTGTTCGGATGGGCTTCGGCGAGGTCGAAAATACAGCCGGAGGCGGACCCTGGGCAGCAAGTTGTCGTGCCGAACATTATCAACCCGTCGATTACGGACGAGGACATCGCTATGCTGCGACAAGATTTGCGAGCAAAGAAAATGCAGGTCATTGGGCAGAATTTGTCTCTTTCCGATGGCGAGGCGGAAAAGTTCTGGCCGATCTACAACCATTACGTCAAGGACCTGCAGGTAGTGAACAACCAGAAGTATGACTTGTTGAAGCAGTACGCACACATGTGGTCAACGATGACGGACCAGGACGCGGTGATTTATGTGCGGCACTGGCTGGAAGTGGATGAGGAGGTGCAGGCGTTGCGGGTGAAGTACGTACCGGTGGTGAACCAGGTGCTGCCAGGAAAGAAGGCGGCAACGTTTTTTCAGTTGGACCGGCGGCTGAATATGATCATCGACCTGCAATTGTTTTCGCAGATCCCGTTGGCGAAAGTGAAGGAGACCGGTCCTCCTCAGTGATCCCGGTCTTGCAGCACCGCTCCGACTATAATTCGCGGTCGTTACTTGGCGGAAATCCGGCTGACTGGGATTGAATCGTTTCCGACACTGAGATCGAAGAATGTCTTCACAAGGACTCCTAAACCCTCGTTTGATTACCCTCCGCAAAATGCTATCGGCATTCTTTCCGCCAAGTGGAGATGCTGATAGCGCCGGTGTGGTTCGCAAACGGCCCTCCAATCTTCTTTACGACGTGGATGAAACACCTCCGTTGTTGGTGAGGCTCGGTGTTTCGTTCCAACACGTATTCCTCTTGTCGGTGGGATGGCTTTACGTTGTGGTCATCGTAAATTCGATCGGGGGAACAGAAGCGCAGGCGGCGTCGATCATTCGAATCTCCATGATCGCGGGCGGACTCGCTACCATTTTGCAGTCCACTCGGGGCGCCCTTGGCAGCGGCTATTTTGCCCCGCTTACCAGCAGTTTGATCTTCTTGCCAACTTCTATCCTTGCGGTGCAAGCAGGTGGATTTCCGGTGCTGTTCGGCATGGTCGCTGTAGCAGGAATTTTGTTGATTTTGTTGTCCCGGGTTTTGGACCGGGCCAGGGTTTTGTTTCCTCCCGAAGTAACCGGGCTAATGGTGGCCATGGCGGGGCTGCAGTTAATCCGCTTGGGATGTCCAAGGTTCGTCGGCTATACCGGGCAGGGAAGTGTTCCGGAGTTGCGCCCATTTCTGGTTGGAGCGGTAACTCTGCTTGTGATGGTGGGCGCGACGGTTTGGAATAAAGGAAAGCTGCATGCTTTGCCCATGTTGTTGGGTCTGTCGGCTGGATACATTCTGGCGCTTGGTTCGGGTGTCCTGCCGTGGGCGCAATTTGTGCGCGAACTGAATGAGCCATGGATTAATTTCCCTCATCGGGTAGTTTCCGGATTGAGTTTCCGATTTTCTCTTCTCGCCCCGTTCCTGATCGCGTCTCTCACTGCCGGGTTGAAAATGGTCGGAGACTTGACTCTTTGTCAAAAAATTAACGATGCGGATTGGAAGCGAACGGACATGAAGTCGGCGAGTGGCGGCCTTCTCACGAGCGGTCTGAGCACGCTGCTTTCGGGGCTTTCCGGCGGTCTAGCTCAAACCACCGTGTCCAGCTGCATCGGGCTTTCTCTGGCAACGGGAACGACCAGCCGCAGCCTTGCGATTCCGACCGGAATCATGATTGCTGCTCTGGCGTTTTTTCCGAAGCTAGCGGCCGTTTTGGCGGTGATGCCGGCGCCTGTTGTTGGAGCCATTCTTCTTTACTCGGCATGTTTCATCGTGCTAGGAGGCATGCAACTTTTGACTTCGCGCATGTTGGACTCCCGGCGCATTTTTGCCGTGGGCATTTCGCTGCTCTTTGGTTTGAGCGTGGATATGGCGCCGGAACTTTATCGACATGTTCCGGAAGGGTTGCGCCCGCTCTTTAGCTCATCGACCGCGCTTGCGACGGTTCTGGTAGTCTCTCTCAGCTTGCTTTTCCGTGTGGGAATAGCAAGACGAGTTAGCTTAGAGGTGGTGCCTGGCGAGGACATGGAGAAAATCGATTCCATGATGGAAGAACAAGGCGCCGCTTGGGGAATGCGCCGGGAAGTCGTCTTATCCGCGGTGCAGGCCGTCCATGAGACAGTAAATAGCGCGTTAGCCTTCAATCCCGGACTCGAACGAGTGCAAGTCAGCATAGAGTTCGACGAATTCAAGCTGGCTGCGGATTTAGAATATGAAGGAGTCCCAATACAGCTTGCGGAATCGGTTCCTTCATTTGAAAGCCTGGGCACCCCTGAGGGTGTCGCACTTCTATCGACCTTTATGATTCGGAAGTTTGCCGATCGTGTACGCATCAAAACTCACAAGGGAGCCTGCCGTATAGAGCTGACTTTCGACCACTAAGGTAAGCTGCTTGATGCACAATTTGCTGAGCGTGTGACACTCATGTACGCAATTGGTTTAACCGCTCGACTGTCAGCAAATTGTCACTATAAGCCGCGCAAACCGAACAAAAACAGAGCGAATCCAGAAAATAGAAAGTGACGTTATCTTCCAGCTGGCAAAGGGATTTAGTTGAACTTTCTGCTAGATGGCGAAACGACGATTTTATTTTTCGCAGATCCCGGGAAAGGCGTCAAATACGGAGTCGGTTTTGTCGACAGCGACAATCCCCTCACCGGCGACAACAACTACCGCATCAATTTGCCTGCAAACATTCCTGCGGCCAACTTCTGGTCCGTCACCCTCTAGGAAGCTGAAACCGCATCCGGCCTCGCCAACGGCCAACCCTCCCCTCTCTCGGTTCCCGTGATAAGCCCGCGCAGAACCCCGACGGAACCACCAACATCTACCTCGGGCAGAAAGCGCCCGCGGGCAAGGAGAGTAACTGGATGGCAACGCCGGCGGGCAAAGGCTACTTCGTTGTCTTTCGCCTCTACGGTCCCACGGAAGCGGCAACTAACAAGATCTGGGTCCCAGGAGACGTCGAAAAACTGAAATGAAGCAATTGCAACTCCTGATTAACGCTAACCGTCCTCGTGGGTGCTGGCCCCAAGTTAGCGGTAACCTGATCTACCAGGCATGTACGATCAACTTCCGGGTAGCCCGTTACTCAAGCACGGTCCTTAGATCCATAATTGACATGACCAGCTGCAGGCTCAATCGTGCTCGGTGACGGAATCAGTGGGAGATAAAAGAGTTGATATACCATTGATTACATGCGGGCAATAGATGCCAGCCGCTGAGACGGAGTTGAACTATTATGCGCAAGATCATTTTGATATCGGCCGCTTCCGTCTTTTTTCTCGTGCCCTTGGCTTGGCCGCAGGAACCGAGTGTCGCCGCCGGAAGTCACGGAGTGATTGTTTCCGGCAAGCCCGCCGCCACTGCGGCCGGCATCAAGATTCTGGAACAGGGCGGAAACGCCGCTGATGCAGGCGCCGCCACTCTGCTGGCGCTTTCCGTAACCTATGTAGGAGCGTTCTGTGTGGGAGGAGAGATCCCCATTCTGGTTTACAGTGCCGACCAGAAAAGCGTGAAGCTGCTCGAGGGACAAGGCGAGGCCCCTCGCGACCCCAAAGCGATCGCCTGGTACATGGAAAACGGAATCCCTGACGGTGACGTCAAGGCAGCCGCCGTGCCTGGCACCCTAGATGCCGTCGTCACCCTGTTGAAACTTTACGGAACCAAAAGCTTCGAGGAGGTCGTAAAACCAACGCTGGCGATTCTGGATGCCGGCGGTCCCACTTGGTATATCGATACCGGGAGCGGGGAGAGGATCGACACCGGCGTGAACTGGCAGGCTGATCTGGCCGTGACCTTTCGCAAATTGGTGGAGTCTGAAAGGGCCGCGGAAGGTACGCGGCAGCAGAAACTACAAGCCGTCTCCGACCGCTTCTATCGCGGTGACATCGCCGATGCCCTGGAAGCCTGGTATATCGAGAAGGGCGGTTTCCTTCGCAAGGCGGATTTGGCCGCGCACAAAACTTCCGTGGTGGATCCGCTCAAAACGACGTACCGGGGCTACACGGTCTATAAGGCCGGCCCGCTGACGCAGGGTCCTTATCTTTCACAAACGCTGCGCCTACTGGAAGCGTTCGACCTAAGAAAGATGGGTTTCAATTCGGCGGACTACATCCACACTGTGATTGAAGCGGAGAAACTGGCACTGGCGGATCGCGATGAGTATTATGGCGATCCGAACTTCGTGAAAGTGCCGATGCAGCAGTTGCTATCTGATCAGTACACCAAAATGCGGCGCGAGCTGATCGACCCGAAAAAGGCTTCTCTCGAGCTCCGGCCAGGCGACCCTTACAATATGAAACCCACAAAGCCGCCAACCATCACTGGCCCTTGGCATGGCGGGACCACCGTCCTGTGCGTGACTGATAAGTTTGGGAACGTCATCGCGGCAACTCCCAGCGGCCTGTCGAGTACAGCCGGCGTGGCCGGACACACGGGCATTATTCATGGAAGCAGGCTCAGCAGCCTGAACACGTTTGCGGGAACTCCCAACGTCATTCAGTCGGGCAAGCGGCCGCGGATCACCTTAAGCCCCACGCTCCTTTTCCATGACAACTACCCCGTGATGGCGATCTCGGTAGCAGGCGGCGATCAACAGGATCAGGCAGCCATTCAGGTCATCTTGAACTATGTGGAATTCGGCATGAGTCCCGAGGAGGCGTTTAAGGCACCACGCTTCTCCACAACGCATTTCATCAGCTCCTTCGGTCAGGACCGCGCCAGCCTGGGCAGCCTCTCTGTCTCCAACTCCTTGCCCGAAGGAGTGCTGGCTGACCTGAGGAATCGTGGCCATCTGGTTTCCGTAAGCCGCAGCGGAGTAGGCGGGGTGGCGCTGATCGCCATCGACCCCAAGACCAAGCAGGCAACCGCCGTGGGCCCCGCCTCCGGCAAAATGGAATAGACCTCCGGGAAGCAGTATTTTTGTTATTAATTCTTCTCCTCGACCCGCTTCCGGGCCGGTTTCATTCACGACTTTCAGCGTCAGCTCCTGATTAACGCTAGTGCTTTACCGGATGCGCGTTCTCGGTGAGGAGTGAGCGGTGGCGAGGAGTTCTGCGCGCGTCCGGTAAAGCCGTTTGGACGTGGCCGCCCGTGGAATGCCGAGCGTTGGTCCGTCGCAAATTCCTGTGGTCCTCGGGGACTTCAGTTATTTTGCAACCCGTATCATCACCGACGATTCCACTGGCATCAAGACCTTTACCGAAGCGCCAGGCTTGGCGGAAAACGGCAAGGTTGCACTCCGGACCTTCCTGCGTGCGGACTCGAATGTGCTTTGGACTGATACGTCTAGCCCGTGCCCGTTCGTTCAGATCCGCAACCACAGCTGATAACCTCAACCGAAACTAAAGGCACTGGCCCGGAGCAAGACGCTCTGGGCTATTGCTGTCTTTGGCCGTTACATTGGACGCTGGACATGGGAGGTTTCCGTGACCTTCCCCGCTCACATTGCACGCTCTCTGAGGCTTGCCGTCTGTAACCTCATTCGCGATTGCGTCTCTGCTTGAATGAGCTTCGCTTGTTCGGGCGTGAATTGCAGGGTGCCCGTCATTGCCTTCCGGATCTGTCCGCGTTCCCACTGTCCCTGCATAATTCCTGAGCCCGAGTGACTGTTCGAGCCGAGAAGCAGATGTCCGACTTCGTGGGCTATGACGCAACCGAGAATGATAGGGATTTCAAACTCGGCGTTGTCACTCCTTGCAAGATGCGCCGCATAATCGTAGTAGACACTGGCGAGAACCGGGACTACTGCAAAACCAAAGAGAGTGTCTTGGAACTTATTCTGGGTGGACTGGGAGAGTACGCGCAACACGATGTCGGTAGCCTCGAGCGGCTTCCTACAGGGATCTAGCGAATCAACGCTGGAATGCCCCGCGGGGCAGTCTAACCAGACTGTCTGCAAACCAGCTTTGCCGAGGATTCGGCCGGCTTCGCGTTCGGCTCCGGCTAACATGGCGGGCGAGGCTTGCGTGTAGTTGTTAACCCGAATCCTGATCGTGGGATTTGAGTCCGCCCCGCTGGCGAAGATGGTCTCTGGGAAGGCGAAGCTTATTACGCCAACCAAGCCTGCTAACGCCATGATGCTCAGCCGGAACCAAGGAAGCTGTTGATAGCAGAAGAAATCGCCGAGCGCTGGATGCTGGCCCGCGGTCCTTATTATTCTCATGTCGTCCTCCTCCGCGAGTTGCGCGGTGAAGGCGACGCTGGGCTTCTGGTATGGCTACCTCAATGCATGGGAACTCTATTCAGGTCAGGGGTAGGTCGAAAGAAAGTCAGTAGCTAACTCTCTGGAACTAAAGGGGCTGTAGTACGAGTCGGATGTCCAGGACACAAGTTGCTACTTGTTTAATCGGGAAGCGGTGCTAGACTGGCGGCAATTGAGGCGGATGCTAGTGGCAGAAGTCGTTGATTCGCAGCGGTTAGTCCGGTTCGGGAACTATGAGGTAGACCTTCCTGCCGGAGAGTTGAAGAAGTGTGGGGTAAAGCTGAAACTAAGCGGGCAGCCGTTTCAGGTTCTCGCGATCCTGCTGGAGCAGCCCGGCACGATCGTGACTCGGGAGGAATTGCATAAGCGGCTATGGCCGGACACTTTTGTCGATGTTGATCACAACCTGAATACCGCCATAAACAAGATTCGCGAGGTGCTCGGTGATTCCCCGGAAAGCCCTCGTTTCGTCGAGACGCTACCCCGCCGCGGTTACCGCTTCATCGCGCCGGTGGACAGTGACGGCAATGGTGCCAAGCCGGCCACGATCACCACGACCGATACCGCTGCGCCACGACGATGGCGGATTCTGGGCGCGTCACTTCTGTTCGGCGCATTGACGCTGTTGGCCAGTACAGGATTTTTTATCTACAAGGGACGGCATGCTCCCGCGTCGCCGAGGCAGCGAACTCTGACACGCGTCACGTTTGGCGACGGCCTGCAGATCGGTGCCACGTGGTCCCCCGATGGACGTTTCATCGCCTATAGCTCCGATCGCGAGGGAAAATTCGACATCTGGGTGCAGCAGGTCAGCGGCAGCGATCCTGTTCAAATCACAAAAGGGCCAGGTCACCATTGGCAACCGGACTGGTCACCGGATGGAAAATACATTGCCTATCGTTCCGAGGAGGGCGAAGGAGGGCTATATATCGTGCCTGCGTTGGGCGGAGCAGGACTCGAACGCAAGATTTCATCGTTTGGATATTTTCCACGCTGGTCGCCAGACAGTTCCCAAATATTGTTTCAGACTCATTTTGCACCGATTTCTATCGTAAATAAGTTCTACGTGGCTCCTCTTGATGGAGGCCCGCCGAGGGAGGTTTTAGCCGAGTTCCTAGCACAGCACAAACTGTGGCCAGCCGCAGCCGTTTGGCATCCAGACGGAAAGAGAGTGTCAGTCTGGGTCACGACGCTGGCCGCAGCCCAGTCACTCAGCTCGGATGCCGTGCCCAGCCCCAAGATCTGGACGGTGCCGATTTCAGGGGGGCCGGCAATCGAGATGGAGATCGCCCCGGCAATCCAGAAAGAACTGCTGGAGGTGGCGAACGGAAACGTGGGTGGGGAACACCAAGGAGAGTTGTCCTTTGCCTGGTCGCCTTCGGGCAAGGCTCTGTATTTCGAGAGCGGCTACCGCGGCGCGATCAACATCTGGAAGATGACCATCGAACCAGAGACATTACGGGCAATCGCGGTAGAGCGGCTGACCACCGGACCGGGGCCTGACGGAAGTCTGGCGGTTTCAAGCGACGGGCGACGACTCGCATTCACCGCGAAATCACAGCAGACTCGGAATTGGCTGTTCCCGTTCGATGCCCGGAAAGGCCGTATCACGGATAAAGGTCAGGCCATAACGGCGGCCGGGAGGAACGCCTTCATGCCAAACCTGTCGCGCGACGGCAAGCGCGTGGCGTTTTCCGTGCTCTACGCCGGGGCCTGGGAAGTGTGGGAGAAATCACTCGTGGATGGACGCGAGGCTCCGATTATCGCCGACAAACATAGTCGCGCAGTCGGATTGTGGTCTCCCGATGGCAGCCAGCTCGTGTACATCCGCGACAAATCCATTGCGTCAACGCCGCAACAGCTGATGATTTGGTCCAGCCAAACCCATAGTGAAGAGCCGCTTACCACAATGCTCGACGAAACCCGCTGGTCCCCGTATGACTGGTCGGCGGACGGCGGGTGGCTGCTGGTGTCCCAGAACATCGGCACTACCAGCAGGACGGAGGTCTGGCTGCTGCCGGTGGCCGCGGCACCACATGCGGAAAGCGCGGCGCGAAAGATTATTTCTGATCCGCAGTACGATCTTTGGCAACCACACTTCTCGCCTAACGGACGATGGATTGTCTTTGAGGCCGAGGCAAACTCGCCGACGATCGCGGAATCAGCCCTTTACGTGGTACCCGCTGCGGGTGGTGGAGTGTGGACACGGATTACCGACGGCAAGCATTGGGACGATAAACCTCGCTGGTCGCCGGACGGAAAAACGATCTATTTTGTTTCGGAACGTGGCGGTTTTTTCAATGTGTGGGGCATTCACTTTGACCCGGCCGAAGGAAAGCCAGTCGGAGAACCGTTCCGCGTTTCCACCTTTGGTGGATACGGCTTGACGATTCCACGATGGATACCGGCAGTCGATCTCTCTCTCAACCAGGAAAAGCTGGTGCTGACGATGGAGGAAGTGTCGGGTGGTATTTGGGTGCTGGATAATGTGGATCGATAGGCGAGCAGCCTCAACGTCCGATTAACGTACTCGGAACTCATTCTGCCAGTTGGGCTCGCTCGGCACATAGCTTAAGTTCCTCCAAGCGGTCCCGCTGTGGGGAATGTGAGATACCCTGGCTAGCTTTGTAACGAGACCGTCCTGGGGGTCGTAGCCGTCCTCAACAACCACTGCCACTCCTGAACTGTAAGCATAAATTTGTGCCTCCTTTGAATGGTCTGCTCGATTTGGGGGATTGGCTAAGCTTTCACCTTCTTCGCATCCTCTCGGGCAGCCGCACGTTCCTTCTGCCCGGCCTCGTACTGGCTGTTAAACTTCGTGGTCAGGGTACGGTGCACAAAGACCCTTGAAATTGGTTTCATCACGTCCGCGATTTCTCGTATCGATTTGCCAGCTTCCCAGAGCTTGAGAATGCGGTTCGGATCATACTTGAGAACGCGATCCTGCTTCGCCTTCGGTTCCTTACTAGGTTTCGCAGCTTTTGATTTTGCCATTGCCGTAGCTCCTTGGGGCTTGTTGCCCTGGGAACTACAGTCCCAACAACCCGTGGAAAAAGCTCCGATACTCTCGCGCCGGAAGGACCGATACGCTCGTATCGGTACGCGAGTGTCAGTCCCTTAGCTCCTCTGCGACGGCACCCAAAGTGGTCGTGGATGGGAGTTGAGAGGATGAGCTTCCGACTGCGGGGTTGTTTACTTGAATCAGGTGAGTGTGCGAGCATTGCGGCAGCTCGATAGCGCACGGAGAGACGCGAGCAATGCCGAGGCTTCGAAGCTGGACGACCCTTGCTGGTTCTTTGGCTGGTGTTGCTGTCGCCGCTCTCTTTCTAGGGATGCGATCAAAAAAGAAAGCTGTCGTGGCTTCTATGCAAACTGAAGATGACAAGAAGGAGTTCCACCGCCATTTGGAAGAAGCTGCTCGGCTGCGGGAGTTCGCATATTCCATAGCCGAGGAGAAACACCATGGCAATTTTGAACGGAAGGACTACATCGCGTTCGCGCTGTTCAACCGCTGTTTACAAACTCACGAGGCTGCTGAGCTGGTAGTTAAGCGGTCCCTGATAGACGACGTGTGGGTGCTGGTGCGATCACTGGTCGAATATGCTGTGAACGCTGTGTACATGCTCTACGTCGCCGATTCGGCGACCGCGGACAATTTCAACGACTATCAGGACTACCTCGCCTACAAGGTGTTGCTCGACCTAAAAGGCACCGATGAGCCGATGCTGCGCCAGTTGGTTTCGGCAGAGGAGGAGGAAAAGGCACGCTTGCGCTTTGAAAAAATCCAAGGCCGTTTTGACGACAAACGGGGCGACAAATGGTGCGCGGACGATGCGCTGTACAAGCGAGCCGCAAAGGTCGATGCGGCAGTCAGCAACCAAGCGAAAGAGAAGCGCACAGACTTTCTGTGGCTCGTGAACACCCTCTGGCGCTATGCCAGCGGATACACGCACGGTACGGCCAGGTCTCTTGCCGACCACCTTGAAGAAAAAGGTGAAGAGGTCTGGATCAAGCGAAAGCCGACATACGCCGAAGCGGCAAAGGCAATGCAATCCGCGAATTCTGCTTTGTACCAAGTCCTTCTCCCGATCGACTCGCGACTCGGTGGTAAGAACTCAGCGGAACTCAAGCGGCGATTCAACGCTTGGGTCGGCGCAAAGTAAGGTAGCCATCGAACTGGCCGGTTGTAGTGTTTGTAGTGGTTGTCCTAGCGGGAGTGGCTGCAACACCACTGTTTACAGGGCTTTATAGGAGTAGGATAATTTTCGATCCCCACCGCCCCTACCAAACCAATTTGTTTTCTGCTAGTTGCGACCGCAATTTCTAACAAAACTCCGCTTTCTAACAATTGGATTCAGTTCACCAGTCTTTTCGACCGATTCTGAACCGCGTTGCGTTGCTCATTGCCGACAACATGACCGTAGATTCCCAAGGTGATTCGTGCATCGCTGTGCCGGGGTTGCGCCGTCTGCGAGGAGGGAACTGGCCACGCCGTGCCTCATAGAATGAAAGCCGCCGCGCTCAATTCCGAACCTCTCCAGCAATGGATGCAGTTGCTTCTCCCGTAGCTTGTTCGCTGAGAACGGCCTGCCACGTCGATTCGTGAACAGCAATTCACCGTTTCCGTCATCCATTTTCAGACGAGCACGTAAACGCTGTTCTAGTTCTTTCGGCATTGGCAGGTCCGCGTTGCTGGCACGTGACTTCACCGCACCAACTGTGCGCGTAGCGGCGTCCACACTCTGTCGAACGCGGATGACGTTGTTTGCGAAGTCCAGGTCCATCTTGCGAAGCGCAAGAGTCTCACCGATCCGCAACCCGAGCACAGCCGTAACCGCGACGATTGTGCCGAGTGGTTCTGGTGCGTTGGCGATAATCTTGCGTACCTCATCATCCGTGAAGGATCGTGCTTCGGTCTTTACCCCCTCACGTGGCAAAGTCAGGTTTGCGAAGCGGAAGTCCCCGCACGCATAGCCCCATTGGCCATTCATTCGCTCGCTGGAGACAACTCTTCAACAACAATCGTCGAACAATTGTTCTGGAATTTAGTCAGCTGTCGCCAGGCGCATCCGAGTCGTTATTTTATTCAAAAATCCAGGCAAAGAGAGAGCACTTATAGCATAGGCGTGGCCCATGAGAACAGATTTACTTCGCTGTGTGAAGCCGGGCATCTTGCTTTGCGCACTTTGTTGCCTGTGGTATATATGCACTGCGTCGAAGCAAGGCCGAGGGTGCTCGGGATTTCATCACCGAGAACCGCACCTCTTTTGTTGCGGATGTAGTTTTGGCGACATCGGAGGAAATAGCAGCGCCTGTTCGCGGGTGCCGGCTTGTGCGTTTGTTATGACAGAGAAACTTGCTTCCTTTTTGCGATCCAATGAACTCTTTCGTTGCGTCGATCCCCTGACCGTCGAAGAACTGGTTCCTCAATTGCGGATCCTAGAGCTCGCCAATGGACAGGCTCTGGTATCGCAAGGGGATCAGGATGACAACCTTTATCTATTGATGGGCGGACGCCTGCACGTGACCGTGCGCAACCGGCGAAATGAGCCCCAACTGCTGTTTGCCGTCATCCCGGGCGAAAGCGCCGGCGAGATGTCCATCCTTTCGGACGACCCAGCCTCCACATCCATTCTCTCGGATGGTGAATCAACCGTGCTGTCGATCCCGAAAGCCGCGTTCGAAAGTTTCTCAGTTAAATATCCGAAAGAGGCGCTGCAGGTAATGGAGGTGCTGAGTGGACGATTGCAAAGATGTCAACTATCGATCTACTTGCATCAGAGCAATCTGACGGACAGCCTCGACGGGGATGCCTTACGCGAACTGGGCGAGGAACTTGAGATGTTCACCCTCTACGGAGGCGAGGTCCTGTTCCGGCGAGGGGATCCCGGGGATTTTCTGTGCCTCGTGGTGCGGGGCCGGGTTCGCGTCCGAGTTCGCGAGGCCAGTGGAGAAGAGGTTACGGTGGGCGAATTCGGATCGGGGGAAGTCGTCGGCGACATTGGCGTGATTACCGGCGAACCACGGCCGGACACGGTCGACGCGATCCGCGATACCCAACTGGCCAAGCTCACCCGAACCGGCTTCGAGAAGTTTCTCCGGAAGCACCCGAGCGCCGCCGTGAAGACCTTCACCCGGACGCTGACGCAACGCCTGACGGATCGATCGGCGCCCAGCGTGCGCCGAAAACGAACCGTATCTTGCATCGCCGTTGTTCCCTCGCATGCTGATGCGCCTTTGTCCAAGTTTTGTGAAGCCATGCGGCAGGCGCTGGCACAATTCGGGAAAACGGTGCATGTGAGCAGCCCCGCGGTCGACCGGCGCCTGGGGCGGGAGGGCATCGCGCAGACGTATGAGCGCAGCGGCAACAATATTCGAGTAGTGGAATGGCTCAGTGAGCTGGAACTGGCGAACGACTACATGATTTACGAAGCGGATCCATTCCTTTCCCCCTGGACCGAACGTTGCGTGCGGCAAGCGGATCATGTGCTGGTTGTGGGTGATGCCAAGGCAGATCCCCTGCCTGGCGAGATCGAAACTGAACTCCTGGGCTCGCGCGATGGACACGATTGCAGGCGCACCTGGATGGTTCTCATTCATGGAGAAGAGAGTCCCTCCGGTACAAAACGCTGGCTGGATGCCCGCAGTGTGGAGCGGCATTTCCACGTGCGCCTGAGCCAAAGCGAGGGGTTTCAGCGGATCGCACGATTTTTGACAGGCCGTGCGGTGGGTTTAACCATGGGCGGCGGCTTTGCGCGGGCGCTGGCTCACGTTGGCGTTTTTCGGGCGTTCGCCAATCTCGGCGTCGCGGTTGACGCGATTGGAGGCACGAGTATGGGCGCGCTGGTGGGCGCCCTGCTTGCGATGAACTGGGACGACGAAAGGATTGTCAGGGAGGTCTCAGAGGGTTGCTCGAACCCGTATTTTGGCGACCTTACATTTCCCTTTATAGCGTTTAAGACCGGCAAGTCCACTAGCGAGCTCATACGCGGGGTTTTTGGCGACATGCAAATTGAAGATCTTTGGATTCCGTATTTCTGCATATCCGCCAATTTGAACCGATCGGAACTCAAAATTCATAATCGGGGCTCACTGGCCACGGCCGTGCTCTGCACCACTCGGGCGCCGGGATTATTTCCGCCGATTGTGTATGAAGGAGAGCTACACGTGGATGGCGGCGTGATTAATAATGTGCCCGTCGATATCATGAAAGATTTTTCAAACGAGGGGATTATCGTCGGGGTTGACGTTTCTCCGCCGCACGAGCTCCATCCAATACACAATTATGGAGACTACATCTCCGGCTGGCAGGCGTTCTGGAAACGTTTGAATCCATTCTCCAAGAACTCGATTTACACGCCGAGCATTCTTCTGGTTATGATTCGCACACTGGAATACACGGGCGTTTCGTACAAAGGGTTGCGGGTCAAATACGCGAATATTTACATGTACCCGGAAATGCTGAAGTTCAAACGAACCGATTTCCATTTGGCATCCAAGATCGTGGATGCGGGGTATGACTGCGCGCGCACCAACTTGCAGGAATGGCTTTCCCAGCCCGAGGCGTTGGCGCGGAGGCCGGATCTCAGGGAAATTGTCTTAGACGACAAAGGCAAGGCCGGCGAGGATTCACTGGGCAAGGTTTTGCGCAACGAGGGAGTGGAAGTCCCAAGTTCCAGCGAAATTCGCGACTGGGTTGGCAGAGACGAAAATGGCGTTGCTGGCTGAGGTACCTCATGCTCGCGCCTGAAATGGCGGATCCGCCGGGAAGTTTGCCGGATGTGTGGGGGGATGTTACCAAGAGCGAGTGGTACATTTCTCTGGAGCGGCCTGGTACCCTCATTGGGCCGCTTCCCTGATAAAGGATCGAAACCGTCATCTTACCGACGGTTTCAATCTTTTGGCCTTGAATCCTCAGATTGGTCCTTCGGCCCGTATATCTTGCCTGGTGAAGAGGCCGCTGGCCTTGGACAACTCCGGGGCGTGACGTTCACCATACTAAAATCCGGTCGCGGCACGTCTACAACGATGACCTTTGGGCCTGTTTCCGCGCTCTGTTCATGTTCTTTGGGCGGGAAGGCATTCATTAGTTCGAGCATGGTGCGAAGGGCATAAAGCTGGATCCGATGATCATCGACCTCTATGCGATCCGTGAACCTTCCATTGTGTTGGGCGAGTTTCGTTTGCCGAGCACTCAACTTTGGCAATAAATGATTCTCTATAACGCTTTCAATCGTAATTCCCATGTTGAGAATAACTTCCGGGGCTTTTGCTGCTATCGCCTTGAAAGCCTGATAGCCAGCTTGTGCATAGTCCCCTTTGTATCCTGCGTGCCTCGCTGCGAGAGCTTTATTCCTGGTTGCCATGAAAGCTAACAGGAAGCGCGATTGCCCCGGCGTGCAGATACCTGACTGGACCAATCTCTTCACGCTATTAATCCTCACTTTTGGTTTAGCCGACCTTGTTCGCTTCATGCCGCTGTCCTTTGAATTGGTCCTTGCGATTATGGCCACGAACAATATGTTCCAACGGAATAACAAACTGCAAACCAAAGTTCTATTGTCTCCACATTGAAGCTACTTAAACTGGATCCCAGTTATCCGAATGCATTAAGAGCTTTACTAAGCCCTTGAGGAATAAAATCTGCACGTCGAAGGACATCATGGCTGACCAAAAACTGACACCTTCTGAACTGAGATCCATCGCCCAACAACTCATTCGGTCGGGGAACATGCCGTCGCCAGATAAACTTGCCGAAGCAATGGGCGAAGCCCAGAAGGACTACGCAGCCAAGCTCAAGAGGATGCGCGAAACCGCAGCAAAGTAGGAACCTTGAAGTCGTCAATGAAGTGTCCATGTACCTGCGGTGTAGCTCTGTTCGGCGTTTCTGCCGTTTTTAATGTTTTTGACTGAACGAGGAATCAATAACTTGCGTGTTTGCAACGGACCTGATGGTTCGATCCCCACCGCCCCTACCAAATTCCGATAAACAGAAGACTTTTCTGGCGGGTGGCGCATGCATGCTGCGCCAGGACCTCTTGGGTCGCCCACCCTTTCCAAAACCAAAACCGAAAGGGCAGGCCACCCAGGAATGGGAGTCTATGATTGATTGCCTACTACCGACAAGTGGCTGCTAACTCAAAGTGCTAAAATTGAAAAATGGATGCGCCACCCGCCACTGATGGAATCGGAGGGTAGGTAGTGTTTGAAACTCAGCAATTGAGACAAAACAAAGCATTGAAATTAGGATTTCAAATCCTTGTCATATGCACTGGTGTTATTGCAGTTGGGGCCAACTTGTATGTTCCCTTCCATTATGCTGCCGTCATGCCCCGAGCTCCGCAACCAGAAACAGGACGACTTTTTCCGATACCGGCTCAATACGGAGGAACTATCTATGTCAACCGTGCAGAGCTTAATTGCCGAAATTTTGTGGCAAATTATCCAATGCCCATATTCGGCGTAATAATGGTTTTATACGTTTCTGTTGGTACGAGAGTAGGTTGGTGGACGATCAGGCCGAGGCGTGGCAGCTGAAAATGGCCGGGCCGGTGACGCATGCTTGCTGGGCAAGAACCTCTTGGGTGGACTACCCTTTCGGTTTTGGTTTTGGAAAGGGTAGGCGCCTCTTCGCCGTTGACTTCTCCCGTTAGTTTTTCCTTCATCTCCAAGTCCCCATGCGCAACAGGCCTTCCCTTCGAAGCATTAAGCAAAAGCCAATAAGTTCAAGATACATGCAGCGCCGCAGTATCGCCTCGGCCACGGTGTGGTGTCACCACGATCTTGACATCTTGGTTAAGCGCCACCAGAAAGCGCAGCAACCGCTCAACTGAAAACTGCTTGAACTCGCCCCGCAGCATCTTAGAGACGTCGGGCTGTTTGATACCCAAAAGATCGGCGGCTTCGGCCTGCTTAAGGTCACGATCCTTCATGATCGAGTCAATTTTGAAGACGAGCTGGGCCTTGACCAAATGCTGTTGGGCATTTGGAATCCCAAGATCCTTGAATACGTTTCCGCTCCCGATCTCGTAAGATTTCTTGCTCATAGCTTTCTCCTCTTGGCTATCTGTTCGGCCTCTCGCAGCCGTTGCTCGATAAGCTCCATGTCCCGGCGGGGTGTCTCACGCCCGCTTTTCGATTTCTTTTGAAACGCATGCAACACATAAATGCTATCCGAGTACTTCAAGGTGTACACGGCGCGGAATGTATCGCCGCGAAAATCCTCAACCACTTCCAGTACCCCTGCCCCACCAAAACCAGTCAGCACTTTGGCGTCGCGATGCTTGCCTCTGCGTTGCGCAACATAAATCGCGTAGCCCACTTGATGTTGAACAGGATCAGGGAATTTCCGCAAATCCTTGCGGCTCGAACCCACCCAAACAACTTGCTTTAGGGGCGGCTCCTCAGTCATTGTTGTAATATAGTGAATTCACTATATCCTGTCAAGGCCCTGCCGCTTTCTGGTGACTTCAACTGGAAAAATGGAAAGTGAAGGCAAATCCAGGAAAGAAATTGCGAACCCAAGACCCAGGTTCCCAAATCAAACCCGGGCCACCCTTCTTTGCGCAATACATTAGATTGCAGGTTTTTTCTCGAACAGTCCGGCAAAGGATTTGCGGTAGACATAGAAAAGGAAGAACCAAACGAGGGCCACGACCATGGCCATTGGCAGGCCTTTGGGCTGCATGAAGCCGTGGAAACAGAGGATGTTGACGAGCACCGGCCCAAGAATGGCGAGGCCCAAGGGAACGTAAAGGTTCGCGAGCAGGAGAAGCCCGCCGACGAGTTGACAGAGAAACGGAACGATCGCGTAGTGGGAAACAGAGATGGCAGTGACGAATTGCCCCGCGGGCCCGGACATCGGCGGCGGCGTGGGCAAGAACGGATGCAGGCCGTTGGCGCCGAAAACAACGAAGATCAGACCCAGTAAGATGCGACAAATCGTCGTCGCAATTTTCATGGCGATCCCTCCGGTGAATTGTCTTGAAGGCGTTACTCTAGCACATCGAGCATTGGCAACGCAGGCTGGCCCGGGGGCCGACCACAAGGATCCAAAAGGCTCCAGTTGGATTCGGGCGGCGGCGGTGATATGCGCTCGGCGGTTCTCCTGTCGACGGATTTCCACGTTCAACCCGGGACAACGCGCCCTCTCAGCGCGTAGCCTTTCATTTTGAGCGGTTTACGGACCGTCAAAAATATCCTCGATAGCATGTGGAGCGTGTCGATTTCGACGTTCCTGGTTCGACGCTACAGTAGAGGCTGGATTGCGCCGGCACTGCCCTGAACAACACCAGCCGCGGGTCAAATAACAGGAGAAACGACGATGCGATTCATGTTGATTCTAAAAGCGAACAAAGACTCCGAAGCCGGCAAGATGCCGAGCGAGGAATCGATTGCCGCGATGGTGAAGTACAACCAGGAACAGGCCAAGGCGGGAATTCTGATCGATGCGGCGGGTCTGTACCCCAGTTCCAGAGGCGCGCGAGTTCGGGCCGCGACCGGCGGAAAGAAAACGGTGACCGATGGACCATTCACCGAGTCGAAGGAGCTGGTCGGCGGCTACTGGATTATCGAAGTGAAGTCGCTCGCGGAAGCGATCGAGTGGGCGAAGCGAGCTCCGGGGTCGCCGAAGAGTCCGGACCAGGAAATCGAAATCGAAGTACGGGAGTTTATTGCGTTCGAATAACTTACCGCCGGCTGACAACGCACAAACTTGTACGGGCGGAGCTTGCTCCGCCCGGCGTTACCTGCAAGCAGCATCGCGCCGCCGTGCGCAAAACGCTCAAGCGAAAGAAGTGTGCAACCAGTTGAAGCAGTACAGGCGCCAGAAAAAACTCAGATGCATCTCGGTTTGTGAGTTGCTGATTCGACCTACGAGTGAAGCCGTGTCTTCCGTTCCTGCCAAATTCTGATTCACAAAAGACTTTCGAGCGCTTCTTTTGCCGGGGTCAAGGGGGAGCCTTGAATTTTCGATTTTTATGACGAGCGAAATGCGGCGGGCTGCAGGTTGCTTATTGGCCGGCGGGGGGCTGCCAGAGCTCGACTTTGTTTCCTTCTGGATCGAGGACCCAGGCAAACTTTCCATAGTCGGATTCGTCGATCTTGTCGAGCACGTTGCAACCTTCTTCCCGCAAAACTTTAACCAAGCCGTGAAGGTCTTCCACCCTGTAGTTGACCATGAAGGAAGCGGGACCGGGAGCGAACTGGGCGCTCTCTGCCGGCACGACAGACCATACGGTTGTTCCAGCAACGGGATTACCCTCACCGTCAGCCCAGGTGAACGCCGCGCCGCCCCATTCCTGGACGTCGATTCCCAAGTGCCGCTTGTACCAGGCGTGCAAAGCCGGAGCGTCCTTGGCTTTAAAAAAGATGCCGCCAATGCCTGTGACTCGCTTCATGGAACCTCCCGGGCGGGTGGTTGTGAGAAGAAATATGTTTTCTGCGGTTTAACTCTGAATATGCGCCACAAAAAGGTGCCATAGAAAGCACCTCGACACAAGAGGGCACCGCATTGATCACACGGCGAAAGGGATACTGCTGGCACACGCGGTCGATCTTAAAGTTGGCCTTTGGGATTGCGAGCTTTCAAGCTTGCCGCCGGATTCGGGGTAAATCAGTTCGGCCAGATCACGCCTTCGACCAGCATCTCCAGCGAGGCCTCCAAACTGAGGCCGGAGTCAAGCAAAGGCTGGACATAGAGCTGATGAAACTCTTCCGGATAATCCTTGGTTCCTGCAAAGATGTTGGCGAGCGTTTGCAGCTTCAGATCCGTGTCCTTGTCCATCAAGTCGATGCGTTCGCGGACATCGTTGAACGTGGCTTTGGTTTTCATACTGCTCTTCATGCGAAACTTGCGGTCTTTCATTTCCTGGTATTCTCGTTGCACTTTCCGGGCGGAAGAGCAATTTGGTTGCTCCCGAATAATCCTCCCATCCGAAATTGATTATGTCGTTGCCCGCACTCAACCTTGAACTTGCTCGAGCGCAATCACGGAATGCAAAGCGGGGGACCATTTGGGTTACTGAACCGTTGGCAGCGTGCCAAGGGACCGATGCGATGAATGAGAAATTTGCGTTTGGCAAACTAGGGACGGGAGTTTAAGCTGGTGCCATGTTGATCCACATCTCTTTGCGAGCACAGATTTGTTGTTGCTGTTGCGCATGTGCCGCTACTGGTGTGGGGAGGCATAGAGACTAGACACTAGCTCTATCGGGATTTCGAAGGACCGGCCCACCACCAGTTGATCTGGCAGGTGGGTTTTCTGTTTTGGGGCCATGATTGTGGATCTGAGTGCGGTGCCCGCGAAGGCAAAGGCAATTTGCCGGAGCGTGTAACTCCTGTATGCAGGGGACGGCAGGGACAGCGTCGAGACAAGTCCCTGCCGGGCAAGTTTTTGTGCAGCAAACTGGGGCGCGGTCGCCAAGTGGTAAGGCAAAGGTCTGCAAAACCTTTATCGGCGGTTCGATTCCGCCTCGCGCCTCCAATCTTCTAAGCACTGGTAGATAGCTAAGCGCGGATTGTCAAATGCAGAAGTCTTTTTTATAGTGGCGGAACGATTTGTCGTGAACTGGCGAGGGAGGCTTCTGTATGGAACTTTGGCGGCCGGATCCAACGTTTTATCCTTCACCGAAACTGGCGAGCGCGGCGCCAGCAGAAAAAGTGGCGTTTGTGGCCCTGTTAAACCCCAAATACGCGGGCGCCGCGGATGCCATCGGTGTGGTGGATGTCGACCCGACGTCTTCCGGCTACGGGAAGCTGGTTGGACAGGTGGATATGCCCAACGTCGGCGATGAACTGCATCATTTCGGCTGGAACGCCTGCAGCGCTTGCCTATGCCCTTACGCTCCGCACCCGCATACCGAGCGGCGTTATCTGGTCGTGCCGGGCATACGCTCGTCGAGAATTCACATCATTGATACCAAACCGGATCCGCGCAAACCGAAGATCGTCAAGGTCATTGAGGCGGAGACCATCGCGGCTCGCACGGGCTACAGCCGCCCGCACACGGTTCACTGCGGCCCGACCGGAATCTTCGTCAGCGCGCTGGGTGCTCCGGACGGGGAAGGTCCGGGCGGCATTTTCATCCTGGACCCGGAAAGTTTCGAGGTGCTGGGAAAATGGGAGATTGACCGTGGTCCCCAGTATTTCGGATACGACTTCTGGTGGCACCTGGGCCATGACACACTGATTTCCAGCGAATGGGGCACGCCGCGCATGGTGGAGTCCGGTGTGAATCCAGAAATCCTCCTGAAGGGCGGCTACGGCCACTCGCTGCACGTTTGGGATTTGCGGAAACGACGTCACGTGCAGGCTCTTGATCTTGGCGCAGAGCAGCAAATGGTGCTGGAATTGCGTCCCGCGCACGATCCGGCGAAGGCCTACGGATTTGTCGGCGTGGTTGTGTCACTGAAGGATTTGTCCGCTTCGATTTGGCTCTGGTATCGAGACAACGGCAAATGGGCGATCAAGAAAGTGATCGAAATTCCAGCCGAGCCGGCCGATCCGGAGAAGCTGCCTCCACTCCTGCAAGGATTTAAAGCGGTGCCACCGCTAGTGACGGATATCAATCTTTCGCTGGACGATCGTTTTCTCTACGTGTCCTGCTGGGGCACGGGTGAATTTCAGCAATACGATGTGTCTGACCCGTTCCACCCAAAGCTCACTGGCTCTTTGCACCTGGGGGGAATTGTGCGGCGCGCCGCGCATCCGCGAAAACCAGCGGCGGCTTTGAACGGCGGTCCACAAATGGTAGAGGTGAGCCGCGACGGGAAGCGCATCTATTTTACAAATTCGCTCTACGCCCCTTGGGACGAGCAGTTTTATCCCGATGGCATTCGCAGTTGGATGGTGAAGGTCGACGCAAAACCCGCCGGCGGAATGGCGCTCGACCCGAATTTCTTCCTGGAGTTCGACGGCCTCCGCAGCCATCAAGTGCATCTCGAGGGCGGAGACGCTTCGTCTGATTCGTATTGCTACTCATGATTCACGGACCGTCATGGGCCTGGGCGACGCTGTTTCTTCTGGGCGCGTACCACGGAATGAATCCCGCGATGGGCTGGCTCTTCGCGGTCGCCTTGGGGCTGCAAAAGCAGAGCGGCCGCGCGGTCTGGAAGTCGCTGCTGCCGATTGCGACGGGACACATGCTGGCCATTGGGCTGGTCATTTTCGTTGCCGTGCTTGCTGGCGCGGTTCTGCCGGTTAGCGTAATAAAAATTTGCGTTGTGGTGGTCTTAATCGGTTTTGGAGTTTACCGTATCGTTGGCAAAAGCCATCCGCGCTGGGGAGGGATGCAAGTTGGATTTCGCGACCTGACGATCTGGTCGTTTCTTATGGCTTCGGCGCACGGCGCGGGTTTCATGCTCCTGCCGGTTCTGCTGGGCATGGCGGCGATGGGTGGCGGACACGAGATGCATGCGATAGGCGCGCCTGGGATCGGCGCAGAGTTTTTTGCGATTGCCGTCCATACACTCGGGTACCTGGTGCTTACCGGAACCATCGCCTGGGTGGTCTACAAATGGGTGGGGCTTTCCTTGCTGCGAAAGGCCTGGCTGAACCTGGATTTGGTCTGGGCAGTGGCGCTGATCGCGACTGCCGGAGTCACGTTGCTGATTTCCTGATTCGGACTTATTCGCCCGCGACTTGATGGCACCTGCGAACGCTCGACGCGATCCTTTACCTCCGGCGGCGCCATTCGACTGACACTGGATTGCCGCGAACAGCACACAGATAAATAATGTAATTTGACGAGTGGATGGCGCTCCCAAGAGTTAGCATCGCATCCCTTCGGCGGTAGGATGATTCATGCGGGAGGACTCCTGACCCTATGGCTCGGCTGCTATCGGTGAACGTTGGACTCCCGCGCGATATCGCGTGGAAGGGACGCACGGTACACACCGGGATCTGGAAGCAACCGGAGGGCGATCGATGTCGCGTGGGCCGATTGAACATTGCGGGAGACGGTCAAGGTGACCTGGCCGGGCACGGCGGCGAGCATCGCGCGGTCTTCGTTTACCAGATTGAATCCTATCGCTACTGGCAGGAGCAACTGAAGAGGAACGATTTCGTTTACGGCCAATTCGGTGAAAACTTTACGATCCAAGGATTGGCTGACAATGCCGTGTGCATCGGCGACCGATTTCAGGTGGGCACCGCGCTTTTCGAGGTCACGCAACCCCGCGTCACCTGCTTTCGTGTTGGCATTCGGATGAACGAACCGCGGATGGCTGCATTGCTGACGTCCAGCGGGCGGCCGGGATTCTATTTCCGGGTGGTACGGGAAGGCGAGGTGGGTGCGGGCGACGAGATCATCAAGATTGGCGAGGCGGGAGAGCGCATGACCGTCGCTGAGATCAACGCGCTGCTCTATTTGCCCAATCATGCGCGCGACCTTCTGGAGCGCGCGTTGCGGATCGAAGCGCTTCCGCCGGGATGGCGTGGCTCGTTCGAGGAGCTACTCCGGAGCCAAAACAATGGGGGGCAAACGGGGAACGCGGGACTGGCGCCCGCCGCGGCGGCTCATGCGGCCTCGCCCGGATTTCAATCGCTCGTCGTGGCCTCCATTGATCACGAGTCCGCGGACGTCCTCTCGCTGACCATGCAGAAGTCTGATGGCCAGCCGCTTCCCATGGCGCTGCCGGGCCAGTACGTGGTTGTGCGTCTGATGCCCACTGGCAGCGGCCCGACGCTTTTTCGCAGCTATTCACTCTCGGGCCCACTCTCAACGGAGCGTTATCGAATTAGTGTGAAGATCGAGCCGGACGGAGCGGCTGGAAACTACCTAGGCAAACATCTCCGGGCGGGTGATCGTGTCGATGTGAGCTCGCCGCGCGGAAATTTCGTTCTGGAGCCGGGAGAAAAACCAATCGTGCTGCTGAGCGCCGGGATCGGCGCGACTCCCGTTCTGGCAATGCTACATGCACTCGCGGCGGAGCATTCGACTCGCCAGGTCTTGTGGTTGCACACCGCGCGTGACGCGCACCATCATCCGTTCGCCGGCGAAGTCCGCCGTCTTATGCAAGCGCTTGCGAACGGCCGCAGCTACGTTTGTTTCACCAGACCGGACTCGAGCGACAAGACGGGCGAGGATTTCGACGCGACGGGCCGCTTCTCTCAAACCATTTTCGAGGAGCTCGGACTTCCGCGAGATGCGGATGTCTATCTTTGCGGGCCGAACGGGTTCATGGCGGACATGAGAGAGGCGCTGGCGGCCTTCGGCGTGGCGGCCGAGCGCATTCACATCGAGATCTTTAACGGCGGCGAGATCATGACCCCGGGCGTGGTGGGCGCTGTGGCGCGGACTCCGCATCCGCCCGAGGAAGGGGCCGATACTGGTCCGCTGCTATCCTTCGCGCGGAGCGGCATTTCCGCCCACTGGAACGCGTCGCGGTATGGGAGCATCCTGGAGCTGGCCGAGGCGTGCGACGTCCCGGTGCGATGGGCGTGTCGAACCGGTGTCTGTCACAACTGCGAGAGTGGTTTGGTATCGGGGACGGTCGCCTACGCACCGGAGCCACTCGACAAGCCGGCCGATGGGAACGTCCTGATCTGCTGCTCGCAGCCGACCGGGGATGTGGTTGTCGATTTGTAAATCAGCTTGGCTTGGCCAAAAGCCTATTCGCGGGCAGCGGCGAAGTGAACGGCCAGTTCTAGTTGCCTACAGTTTCGACCAGCGAATATTACAGGAAATACCTGATTGTGCCTTCTTAAGAGATTAGCGAATATCCCTTTCGAAAGATGCTGACTCTTGGGCGGGTAACATCTTTCTAGACGCGGCTCAGAGCAATCTGAGCCGTTTTCTTTGTACGCCGTGCATGTTCGGCAGCTTGCGGGTGAAAGTCCCGTCCCAACCTGATGGAGGTGAAGGGTAGCGAAGCGCAAGGGCGTCACCGTGAGGTGAGGTCTAAAGGAAGCGTGGAGCAAAGATACGGGCCGATGGACAAGAACCGGATTTGAGGCCTACGGCGCCGGACGAGCGAGCAAGTGATCGCGAAGTCCGTATCCATCAAGGACGCTGGTGGTAAATCCGGCGGTCGCGTATCGAAAGCAGTCGAGCTTATCGCGGGAGATCTGCTGCACGTCTCGGATTCGTGACTGAGGGTGAAGCAATTCACTCTGACCCTGTAGCAGAAGTCAGCAGCGGGCGTAGTACTCACGGAAGTGAGGAAGGCCCAAACAGTGAGAGCGAGTAGTAGAACGTCGAACTCACGGGTGGCACTGCGCCAGCCAATCAGCTTCGGCTGAGTTTTGCAGGTTCAGAAGACGGTGAAGCCGAAACGGAAACCTGCAGAGCGGCGAAGCCCTTGTGGCGAACGACGACTCGCACCTCCGGCCCGCAAGGGCTCAACTTACTGAACCGCCGTATGCGGACCCGCTTGTACGGTGGTGTGGGAGGGGCGAGCAGGTGACTGCTCCCCCTATCCCGATTATAGGGCGATAAATGGTGGATTGTTTCGCCTTGGCTTGCTGTTCCATGCCGCGCTGGATGTGGAATTCCCAGTACTTATTAAGGATGAATGGGTATTTCACTTTTTGGGGATCGCGGATTGGACCGCTAACTTGCCTTGCGCACGGTGTGGCCGGCCTTCCTGGCCTTGCCGTTACTCTTTTTCTTTTCTTTGGAGGCGGAAGAGGAAGCGGCGAGGCTTTTTCTTAACGCACTCTGAATATCGATAACCGCGGGGCGGCGGGGTTCTTTGCCAATTTCGGCAGTCTTGCCGTCCTGCTTGGACTCGATCAGCTTGCGCAGTTTGGCTTGGAATTCGTCGTGATATTTGGCCGGTTTGAAAGGCTCGGTCAGGGATTTGATGAGCTGCTCGGTTAGTTTTACTTCCTGGGGCTTCAACTCGACGGCTTCAAAGACGCCGAATTGGGGAAGCTGGCGAATCTCGTTTGCAAAATACATGGTGTGCAGCAGGAGGCCGTGTTCGTACGGGCGCAGGAATACGGTGTAGTCCCGCTGGTGCATGAGCAGCTTGCCGATCCCGACGGTTTGGGTGTCTTCCAGTGCCTTGACGAGCAACTGATAGGCTTTTTTCCCAGTCTCATCCGCGATGCAGAAATAGGAAGAATCGAAGAAGATGGGGTCAATCTCGCTGAGTTTCGTAAACGCAAGAATCTCGAGTGTGCGGGAGGAGCCGGCCGCAAGCTTTTTGATTTCCTTGTCCTCCATGAGGACGTACTGTCCCTCGTCAAATTCATAGCCTTTTACGATTTCGGAGCGTTCCACGAAGCGGTTGCAAGTGGGACAGAACAATGGCTGCCGCACACGGGAATTGCACTCCTTGTGAATCTGGTGAAGGTACGTGCGCTCGCTTCGAGCAGCGGCATAGAGCTGCACTGGAATCGAAAGCAAGCTGAGGACGATGGAGCCTCTCCAAACGGAAGCAGGCATAAAGGAACTCCTCTACTCATTGTTAAGAACGGATTTGTCCGTGCACATCCGGTAAGGACTGTAGAAAGGCGGGTAAATTACGGGCCGGTGCTTCGTCTTTTCCTGCTAGCGAGCGGCGGCGACCCTGTACTTTCCCTCGCGGATGCCGCGAATGAAGCTGAGCTCGATATCGGTGGGGCACCACGGGCTGCGAATCACATCAAAGGCTCCGCGCTGCGTGGCATTTATGTAGAACTCCCATTCGCCATTTCGCGTGAGCACGACAACCGGCGGCAGAGGGCTGGCGGAATGCTTCCATTCCAAAACGTCCGCGTAGCTGCCATCAGGCAACTGCTCGTCACAGAAGACCAGGTTAGGGCGCAGGAGCGAAAGCACTTGTGCGGCTTGAGCCAGGGAGCAGCAGGGAATTACCTGCACGCAAAGTGCTTCCAGAATTTTGCAGACTTCGCGGCGGCTCTCCAGATTTGCGGAGACGACCAAAACGGCGAGCTCTTCCTGATATCCAGGCTTAGGAGCGATTGCTGCTGACTCCAACCGATGAGGCGCGCTTTCTGGCATCGTTGCAGGCATTTCGGCGTCCCCTGTGTCCTCGATTCGGTTAGTAGCTCGAAGCATGAGGGTGACACTATTCGAGATCTCGGTTTATTGGTCAATACCGGGATTTGCCTAGCGGAAGAAACTTGAGGGTGTACTTCGGAGACAATCTGAATTGCGTCCGGTCGTGTTAAACGGGCGTGGTCTGCTCCACGCACTTTGCCTGCGGGCTTTTTTGCAGGACTTCGCTGACCTTATCCAACAAACTTTCACGGGAAAAAGGTTTCTGCAGGAAGAAAGCGTTCTGCAGAGAGTCTGCTTCGCTATTTTGATCCAGATAACCGGTCATATACACGATCCTGATTTTGGGAAAGAGGGAATTGAGCTGCTTGGCGAGGGCCGGTCCCCTCATATTCGGCATCACGATGTCGGTCAAAACGGCATGAACTGATTTTCCCAGTCTCTGCACGGTTTCCAGCGCTTCCAATCCGTCCTGAGCCGTAACCACCTGGTATCCGGCGGCCCTCAGATATTCGCAGGCAAGCTCCCGCACGTCCGCCTCGTCTTCTACCACCAGCACAGTTTTCCTGTTGGCAATTGCCGCCGTGGTTTCGGTAATCACGCGCGCCGGCTCTGGTTCTTCAAAAGATTGCGGCAGGTAGATTTCGAATTTCGATCCGTTGCCTGGACTCGATTCGATCCATATGAAGCCACCGCTCTGTTTCACAATCCCGTAGACGGTTGCCAGCCCCAGGCCGGTGCCTTTACCGGGCTTTTTGGTGGTGAAGAAGGGCTCGAAGATTCGCGCCTTGGTGGCGGCGTCCATTCCTTCGCCCGTGTCGGAGACAGTCATTACTACGTAGGCGCCGGGTTCCACGGTTGGCCGTGTTTGCGCAAAACTCTGGGTCACTTCCACTGTTTTCGTCTCGATGGTCAGCTTGCCGCCCAAAGGCATCGCGTCGCTGGCATTCACCGTCAGGTTGAGCAACACCTGTTCGAGTTGCCCCGGATCCGCTTTCACTCGAGCCAAGGAGTCGGCAAGCCGGAGGTTGAACTCAATGTCCTCGCGAACCAGACGGCGCAGCAGGGTTCCCATCTCGACAATTTGCTCGTTCAGATTGAGGACCTTGGGTTGCAGCACTTGCATTCTGCTGAAAGCCAGCATCTGGCGGGTTAAGGATGCGGCGCGGTCCGCGGTTTTGCGTATCTGCTGCGAGTTGCGGTAGAACGCATCCTCCGGCTTCAATCGGTCGAGCATCAAATCACTGTGTCCGCGAATTACGGTGAGCAGGTTGTTGAAGTCGTGAGCCACGCCGCCCGCCATCCGCCCCAAGGCCTCCATCTTCTGGCCCTGGCGGAGCTGACTTTCGAGTTGCTCCCGCTGCTCTTCATTCTTGCGCAAGGTGCAGCGCATGCCATCGAATGCGCGCGTCAACTCCGACAATTCGTCCTGACCACTGGCTTGCAAGGAATGACTCATGTCGCCGCGTTCCAATGCGTGGACGCCTTCGAGAAGGTAAGCCAGAGGTTGGGTGACAGTGTCCGAAATGAGGAAAATCAGGGCCGCTCCCACAAGAATCGCCACGAATCCCAGACCGAGCAGGAGTTGGTTGAGTCGCTGTAGATACGCTTCGGCTTCGGAATGTGATTTCAGGACGAGCATTTGTGCCATTGGCTGATGGCCAGGGGAGAGGTCCACCGCAGTCACGTGGTAGTGCTCGTTGCCCAGTTTCAGTTCTTTGGTTGCTGGATCAAGAAGCTTTCGCCCGAGGTCTACTTCCTTGAGCGGTGGCAGAGTGCTGATGGCGACCTTGCCATCCTGGATAAAGGCGATGTCGTTGGAAGTGATTCGCCCAAGGTCAGCGACCGCCCGTTCATCCATCAAGCGTCCCACAACAACCCTGCCCAGCAGATTCTTCTTTGGCAAGCTGTCATAAAAGGGATACAAAGCCACTTGATAGAGTCCCCCGCCGCTGAACCACCATCCGGAATTCTCACCACGGGCCACGGAGCGGGAAATCAGTGCTTGAGCGGCGGCGGTGGAAAACTGAGGTGTTCTGGAGTGCAGGGCAACAATTCTGGCGGCTTTGTCCGCAAGAACGAACAGGTTGCAATCATCGGACTGCCAGGGGTCTTCGCTGGCGTCCTGGATCGCCGTGGGATCTCCATCTCGCAGGAAAGCGGACCACGCCAACAAGTCCGCCTTTCGGCCCAAGGCTGTTTGCTGATTTCGTGTCACAGCTTGAATGGTGAGAACTGCGTTGCGCGAGTCTGATTCGATCTGGCGCTCTACCTGCTCCTGGGCATTGCGGCGGACAACCAGGAGAGTAACGCTGGTGAGAGCGGCGGTGAGAAACACGAAGGAAAACAGAAGCTTGGTTCGCAAGCGAAAGCTCGCCTGCCCTTGCCGCAGAAACTCCGCGACGGTCCGGCAGCGCTGCTCCAGCTGCAGCCATGGCCCCTTGAATGTCACAGTAATGGAAGCCTACCGGGCGTCGATGGGCTTTAGAAATAAACCGACAGTACCATTGGAACGGTACTTTTGATTGATCGTGGAATGCGTCCCTAAGTTCTAAGGGAATCCATGTATTGACTAGTTCGCACGGATCACCTACAAAAGCCACCCCGGATCAACTGAGAGTGGGAATGAGGTACACCGCCATGGGTTTACCTGCAACGCGGGTCCAAGCGTTCCGCACTGACCCGATTCTTGAAGCTGGAGTGCAGCATCAAATCCGCTCACTGGTGGTTTCCAGCGAACTTGAAAACCGCAGGCCGTTGGTGCGCATCCTCGGCGGGCTCGGAGCGGACGTTGTGGTCTGCAGCCGGCTGACGGAAGCAGAAGAGATCCTTTCCAGAACGTCGTTTGATGCCGTATTTTGCGACGAGCTTCTTCCAGATGGCCCCTATTCCGACCTGATCCACGCTGAGCACCTGGATGCCCGCGTACCTCGAATCATCGTGACCTCCCGGCATGGTGAATGGGATCTATATTTTCAAGCACTGGCAAAAGGGGCATTTGACGTGATTCGTTGCCCGTGTCATGCGACTGACGTCGAGATGATCCTCATCCGGATCTCACGCGGTGGCGAAGCGCATCGGAGCGCGAGCGTTTGAGACTCGCCTGCTACTCTGCCGATAAGTTTTTGGCGGACAATATCGACTTTTGAAGTTGTTCGGCTTTGTCGAGATGATTTTTGATAGTCGGCAAGGTGTCCGTTGCAAACTGCCGGATTTGACCGGGTTGTCCTTCCATGGATTCTTTTTCAAACTCAGCCACGTCTGCCTTATGGTCGTCCACCATGGCGTTCACGTATGCCTGATCAAAAGCAGAGCCATTCAGACCGGAAAGCTTCGCGTAGAGAGAACGGTCTTCGGAGTTCATCTGCGTTGGCAGTGAAATATTTTCTTGCTCTGCCGCGAACTGCAATTTGCGCTGAGCTGCGCTGTGGTCGGCGACCATGCGAGCCCCAAATTCTTTGACGGCCAGGCTGTTTCCTCGCTGCTGGGCCAACTCGCCTAATTTCACCTCGGCCATGCCCCCAGCGGCGGCATCCTTAGCAAATCTGGCTGCCCCCTCTTTCGTTCCATGTTGCAAAGAGCAGCCGGAACAGGCAAATGACAAAAGGAACAGGAGCCCTGTCCATCTGGGAAAAGAAAATGAGAGAGAAGTCATGGTGGCCATCCTTTTTGGCTGCAGCGATATGGACAGTATTCCGTTGCTGTTATCGAGAGTGAATCAACGAGCAGCACCGGGCGGGGCAGTGTGAGCTCAGGAAGGCTGGATGGCTGCAGGACAGCTTAAAATATGCCATAGCCTGGAAGTAAGAGGAGTGACAGTTTGCCTCAGGGCCTCATACCGAGGGAGGCAAGTGAATCGAAAATGCGAAGCCTAGTTGCTCTATGGAGGCGCCCACGCGCCTTTTCGGCCAGCGGTGTTATACGACGATGGCGTTTGGTCGACCGGAGACTCCGCTGCGGTTTCCGCCCAGAAAACGCACTCAAAGTCTCCGGTCTGTCTACGCTTGGTTATCCTAGTCAGCCTTCGGTTTTGTGGCAATACGGTGAATCATTGATATTTGGTGGTGTTGGAGCAATCTAAGTTAGAAAATTGCGTTCCCATGCTTGTTCGACTTAATCGCAAACCATTCCTGCTTTCCGCGAACAAAAGTAGGGTCTTCGCCTTATTGTAGTTATCGGCGGCCTCCGGCTATAACGATTTTATCTATCGGATACGCGTGCCGCGCGTCGCAGGACCGCCTGTTGAACTTTGCTGCTGCTTACGCTTGCCTGCTCTTCGCGGCCCAAGGGGAACTGAAAGCGGCCGATACCCAACGACATTACTTGCTCGCGTGGGCGGCCGAGGCCTTCTTCAGCAGGGGGACATCTTCTCCGAGGGCGGTGGCCAGGGAGATCAGATGGTCCTGCTCATCCTTTAAAATCTCGCGGATGTGTTCGGCCATGGCATATTCGCCCAAACTCTCGCACTGGCGGACGCGTTCGCGGTAACGCTGGATGGTGGCCATTTCGTTTTCCAGATCAAACTGGAGCATTTCCCTGGCTTTTCCCGAGGTTCGAACCGGCTTTGGCTGGATCGCCGGCATGCCCCCCAGGTAATCGATCTGGTTGGAGATGATAAGCGCGTGGCTCAATTCCTCGGCCGCGTGCTTTTCCAGTTCGCCGGCTATGTTCATATATTCTGCGCCCTTCAAAACCTGGGAATAAACCACATAAGAGATGATGGCCTGGTACTCACCCGAGAGGTCTTCATTCAAATGCGCGATTAATTCCTCGCGTGAAATCTGACCTGTCGAATGCTCTGTATTTCCGTCTTTTGCAGTTTTCACAGTTATTCTCCCCGATCTAGAAAAATCCTGGAATGCTCGCCTGACGTTGCTCCGCACGGAGGTTTCAGCAGATAAAGTTCCACGGTGCGCGCGAGAAAAATCCTGCAAGTACGATTAACGCCTGCCGGGGGTTCCTGCCATACAGGGAAAGAGGTAGAAGCCGGGATTTAACCTTGTAGCGAGTCGAATTCCGGGCGTTGGAGCGCTATTTGGCTGGAAACGCTGCCCCATGGATCCAACGAAAAGGGTGCTGGATTTGAACTGGGACCGCAAATAAAGTTGGCACGGCCGCGTTGAAAAAAAAACGTGAGAATTTGCGCGAGAAATCAAGCCATTTGGGTATGTACAAATATGTCGGTGATTCCTAGTCTTACCACTCCAGTCGAGTCCACCATGGAGGAATTTTATGAGCACCCTTACCCTCAGAGATCTGTACCTCGAGGAATTGAAGGATTTGTACGATGCCGAAAATCGTTTGATCAAGGCGCTACCGAAAATGGCGAAAGCAGCCGACTCGGCCGACCTTCGACAGGGATTTGAGGGCCACCTTGAACAGACAAAACAACACGCTGCGCGCCTGGAAAAAATCTTCGAACAAATGGGCGAGGAAGCAAAGCGCCAGAAATGCGCGGCGATGGTCGGGTTGATCCAGGAAGGAGACGAGTTGATGGGCGAAGATTACGAGGACGCCGTGAAGGACGCGGCCCTGATCTCCGCCGCGCAACGAGTGGAACACTATGAAATGGCCGCTTACGGCTGCGTGAAAACCTGGGCGGGACTTCTTGGCGATTCCGAAGCCGAAGCTTTGCTCGAACAGACCTTGTCTGAGGAAAAAGAGACCGACAAAAAGCTCACCGAACTTTCGGAAGCGATCAATCAACAGGCCATGGCCGACGCGGGTCCCGCAAAGTCGCGCGCGGCTGGCGCCGGGCGACACTAATCTACTCCGACTGGCGTGCCATCTATGAGAGAACCGGGAATTATTTTCGACTTGGATGGCACGCTGGTTGACAGTGTCTACCAGCATGTTACAGCGTGACGAGATGAGATGCTAAAACACAGGATTCAAAAGATGTGAAGAGGGCGGGCAAGTGCGATTCGGGAGTGGCGTGCCCCGGAATAGAAGAACGTGAGGATGCGCCGATGGAAAAGAGGGTGAGTTTTATCGGAAACTCACCGGCTTTGCCGGGCCTGAGAGTGGATCTTCGCGACGGAATTCATCGGATCTTTTTGGTGTCGCCGGCGAAACTGAAAGGAGTTCGAGGGCAAAGACTGCTGAATACTCCAAGCGATTCGGAACTGGGGAAGCGGTTGTGCGCGGAGGGCGCCTCTCTGGCGGAGCTGTTCAGCTACACAAGCTCGCTCTACTTTCGGGGGAAGCTGGCCTATGCGCGTTATTTTGCGAAGGCTCCCGCGGACATCGAGGCTTGTTACATAATCACATCTACGCGGGGATTGTTGAGTCCGGAAACCGTTGTGAACCTTGAGGAAGCAACGGCCTTGGCTTCAGGAGGCGACATCGATCTGGAAGATGATCGCTATCGAATTCCATTGCGATGCGCGGCAGTGGCGTTAGAGCAGACGTTACCGCCGAACTGCCAGGTGGTTCTGCTGGGTAGCGTAGCCACAGAGAAGTACGTGGTTCCCCTGGCCGAAGTGTTTGGAGCGCGTTTGTTATTTCCCACCGCGTTTATGGGACGCGGGGATATGAGCCGCGGCGGTCTTTTGTTGCGATGCGTAAGAGAAAACCGGGAGCTTGCGTATAGCGTCGCGCGAGTGAGTGGCCGCAAGAGTAAACGGATCTGATACTTACTGGAAGCGGCCGAGTCGTTTGTGGAGAGAGAATATGGATAAAATCCCTTTTCGTGTTTCTCCCATGCTGGCCACCCTGGTCGATGAACCTTTTTCGAGGGATGGCTGGGTATTCGAAGAGAAATATGACGGCGTGCGAATGCTGGCTTACAAAGAGGGCCCGAAGGTTTCGCTTATTTCCCGCAATGGAATTGATCGATCCAATCGCTATCCCGTCATAGCCGCGGCACTGGCAAAATTGAAAGCGAAAACGCTGTTGCTCGATGGAGAAATCGTAGTGTTCGATTCCCACAAGGTATCGCGATTCCAGCTCTTGCAGCAGAGCGAAGGCCGTGCGAAGTATGCCGTTTTCGATTGTCTGTATGAGAATGGAGAGGATCTGCGGCGCGAACCGCTGGCTCTCCGGCGAAGGGCCTTGGAAAAGGCGCTGAAACCTGGCGCAGTCCTAAACATTGCCAAGCGCCTGAGCGACGAGGGCATTGAGGCTTTCGAAACAGCGAAGCGGCTTGGACTTGAGGGCGTGATTGGAAAAGACTCCTCGGCCGGTTATCAGGAAGGCCGGTCTACGGCGTGGCTGAAAGTCAAAATCCATCAAGAGGACGAATTTGTGATCGGAGGATTCACAGCGCCAGAAGGCAACCGACATCATTTTGGGGCGCTGCTGCTGGGAGCGTTTCGCGGGCGGCAACTTAAATACGCGGGCAAGGTGGGAACCGGGTTCAATCAAGAGAGTCTCGACTCTCTCTACAAGAAAATGAAATCGCTGGAACGAGCGGCTTCTCCTTTTTCTTCGCCCACCGGTGAAAAGAACGCGACGTTCATTTCACCGAAATTGGTGGCGCAGATCGCGTTTACGGAACGTACTAAGGAAGGCAAATTGCGGCACCCCGTATATCTGGGGCTTCGAGACGACAAGGCCGCCCACGAAGTTCGGCAATAGAGGAGTCCGAATGGCAACGAAAGCAAAGGTACGCGAGGCCAAAATAAGCAACCCAACGAAAGTGTTCTGGCCGGAAGAGGGCTACACGAAACTCGACCTGGCGAATTTCTATCTCGAGGTGTTTGATCTTCTGGAACCTTATGTGAAGGACCGGATTCTGACGCTCGAGCGGTGCCCGGATGGCTTACAGGGCCAGTGCTTTTTTCAAAAGGAAAAACCGGAGAGCATGCCGGAAGGGACGCCGACGAAAAAAATCGCGAGTAAGAGCAGTAAACGAGGAGCGACGAATTATGTGGTTGGCGGTTCCCTTGAAACGCAGTTAGCGCTTGTTAACCTTGGATGCATTCCGATCCACGTCACTGGCAGCCGGGCCAATACATTTCCGAAGCCAGATTGGGTGTGCTTTGACCTTGATCCCGGCTCCGGAAAATTCCGTGATACCGCGGAGGCGGGAATTCTCCTGAAAGAGGTCTTGGATGAGCTGAAATTAACGTCGTTCCCGAAAACTTCCGGGAGCCGGGGGTTGCATGTGTTTGTTCCAATCCGCCTGGGCCCCACCGCGGAGGAAGTCCTGAAGTTTGCAGAGAGGGTAGTGGGGAAGCTGGCTTTGGCGAATCCGAAGTTCCTGACTGTGGAGCACTCGATCGCGGCGCGCGGAAATCGCGTCTATCTGGATCCGTTTCGCAATGGATCGGTGCAAACAGTAGTCAGTCCTTACTCTGTGCGCCGGAAACCGCACGCGCCTGTGTCCACGCCGCTGGCATGGTCCGAAGTGAAGACTTCGCTTGATCCCGCGGACTTCAATATCGGCAATTTCAAGAATCGGCGGAAGCGGAGCGATCCCTGGAAGCAGTTTTTTGCCAGCCGCCAAAATCTGAAGGCAGCGGAAAAGGAATTGGAGAGACTCTAGTAGCCGTTGAAAGGAGAATTTGTGCCTCTAGGAAAATATCGAGAGAAGCGTGACTTCAGCCGGACCAAGGAACCCGCGGGCAGCGCGAAAGCGAAGAAAGCCGAAAAACGCACACGGATTTTTGTGATTCAGAAACATCGCGCTACGCAGCTCCATTATGACTTCCGGCTGGAATTCCGCGGCGTTTTGCTGTCGTGGGCGGTGCCAAAGGGGCCGTCGCTGGATCCATCCACCAAGCGGTTGGCGATGCAGGTGGAGGACCACCCGATTGAATATGCCAAATTCGAGGGCGTGATTCCCGAGGGCGAGTACGGTGGCGGAACGGTGATGATTTGGGACAAAGGCACGTGGACGCCCGAGAGCGACGATATCGAAGCGGCGCTTGCGAAGGGTGACCTTAAATTTGCGTTGCAAGGCGAAAAGTTGCACGGTTCCTGGGTCTTGGTGCGCACCCGGGGATTCGGCAGCAGGCCTGACAAATCCTGGTTGCTGATCAAGCATCGAGATCGTTTCGCTTCCACCAACGACATAACACTGCAAAAGCCGCGCTCCGTGATTAGCCTCCGCCTCCTTGCCCAGATCGCGAGTGAAGAAGGAGGAGATGTCGCGAAAGCCTCGACAGGAGATCCGCAAACGAAAACCCGGCAGAAAGCAAGCGCAAAGCGACCCGCAAGCAAGAAGAAGTCTCCCAAAATTGCATGAAAGAAAAAGCCAGGCCAGCGGGCGTGCTTGGGCGATTGGGTCCCGGATTGATAACCGGGGCGGCCGATGACGACCCGAGCGGGATAGCGACGTATTCCCAAGTGGGCGCGGAATTCGGTTTCGCGATGCTTTGGACCATGCTGTTCAGCTTCCCGCTGATGGCTGCGATGCAGGAGATTTGTGCGCGATTGGGACGGATCACGGGAGTTGGAATAGCAGCCAACCTGAAAAAGTTCTACCCAAGCTATGTTTCCTATTCCGTGGTGTTTTTATTGTGTGTTGCCAACCTGTTCAATCTGGGCGCGGACATTTCGGCGATGGCCGCGGCCGCTCAACTGGTGTTGCATGGTTTTGCAGCTGTGTACGCGCTGGGTTTCGGACTGCTGTCCTTGCTGCTGCAAGTATTTATTCCATATCGAAAATATGTTGGCTATCTGCGTTGGCTAACCTGGAGTCTTTTCGCCTACGTGATAACCGCCTTTCTGATTCACGTACCCTGGCGGACGGCTCTCCGGTCAACTTTGATTCCTTCCATATCCTTCGATGCGAAGTACTTGATGGCTCTTGTAGGGGTATTGGGCACGACGATCAGCCCCTACCTGTTTTTCTGGCAGACGTCGCAGGAAGCCGAAGAAATTCGTGTTCGAGCGGAGGAATCGCCACTCAGGAAAAAACCGTGGCAAGCGGTGAGGCAGTTTCGCCGGATCGCTCTGGATACGCGCGTGGGCATGGGATTCTCGAATTTAGTCGCGTATTTCATAATCCTTACCACGGCGGCAACGCTCCATACCACGGGAGCCATGACCGCCGTGCATTCTTCGGCGGATGCCGCGAAGGCATTGGAACCGCTGGCGGGAAAATCGGCATTCCTGCTGTTCGCTATGGGAATTGTGGGAACCGGGATGCTGGCGGTGCCGGTACTGGCTGGTTCGGCGGCGTATGCGGTGGCGGAGTTGTTTCACTGGCGCGCCAGCCTGGAACGCCAGCCGGGGAAGGCTCCGAAATTCTATGGTGTCCTGGTGGTCGCAACAATCGCGGGAGTCGGTCTCAATTTCATTGGAATCGACCCCATCCGGGCGCTGTTCTGGTCGGCGGTTGTGAACGGAATCGTGGCCGTCCCGCTGATGTTTCTAATCATGTGGATGTCCACGAATGCGGCCATTGTCCGGCAATTTCGCCTGCCTTCGTATCTCCGGATAATGGGTTGGGCCGCCACTGCGGTGATGCTCCTCGCTTCGGTTTTCTTCGTGGCCAGCTCGATCTGGCAAAACGTTCATTAGCGGAAAATACCGCTTTTTCCCGTGGGTTCTACACAAAGGCACTCATCGCAAATTCCTTTTCGAAAGTGGTAGCTTGGGATGCTTTCACAGGCGGGAGAAATATCAGCGACTTCTGCTTGGTCAAATGCTTAGTCAACTTGAATCCGAAGGAATGGGGAGGATGCCATGGCGAGATATGGCAAGGCGGCAAGCCGGTCAGTGAAGAGTGCGATGCATCGCGAGAAAAGAGGAACCTTGCGCTCCGGAAAAGGCGGCAAGGGCGGCCGCGTGACGAGCAGAAAGCAAGCCATCGCCATTGGGCTTTCCGAAGCACGCAAGAAAGGCGCTAAGGTGCCGCGGAAAAGGGCCAGCTGAGAATCAAGACCTCCCAACCATCAACTAGGGGAGAAGCGCTCGGACAGGTCTTCTCTGGCCGTCAGGCGACTGACGGATTCCTGCGGGATCAGCCCTATGGATGCGTGTATTTAGGATTCTTGCGGGTTGCGGCGCTGGAGATGTTTCTGCACGGCCGTCTCCAGATTAAAATGCATGGACTCGCGCCCCAGGACCTCACCCAGCGGGGATTTCTGGACGACTTGCAATACTCCCGGATTCAAGCCAACAAGCCAGACGGAAACGTTGCGAGCGCGCTGGCGCTTTTCTGCTTCGCTCAGAGCTTTCAGGGCGGTGTACTCCAGATCGGGCACGCCGCTCAGGTCCAGGGCCACAACGTTTGGCTTTGCTTCTTCGATCAGGCGGCGCATCTTCTCCGCGATGTGCTCGGCGTTGGCGAAAAAGAGGCGCCCTTCGACACGGAGCAGAAGGAGGCCCGAAAAAGTCTCGTCCTCGGGATGCTCCTCCGAGCGAGGACGAAAAACGTTGGTGCCGGGCTTGCGGCCCAATACATAAACGGGTGGGTCTGCCACCTGGTATGCGAGGCCGAAGAGAGACAGGATTATGGCGACGAGGATGCCTTTCAATGTGCCAAGGGCGATGACTCCCGCGAAGGCTGCCAGCGCCCAGGTAAACTCGGTTCGCCGGATTTTGAGGATGGCGCTGAACTCGGCGGGTTTGATCAGTCCGATGGAATAGATGATCACGACGGCGGCGAGGGTGGCCTGCGGCATCAGGGAAAGAAAGGGCGCAAGAAAAAGCATGGTCGCTAAAGTCGCCGCAGCGGTGACAAGTTCCGCAACCTGGCTGCGCGCGCCAGCAAGCCGATTGACCGCCGTCTGACTTGTCCCGCCCCCTGCGGGCATGGAGCCGAAAAACGCGCCGCCGATATTTGCCAGGCCAGTCGCCAGTAATTCGCGATTTGCCTTCGGAGTGGGCTCATCGCTCTTCGCAAAAGCGCGGCCAGCGGCAATTGTCTCCGTAAAACTCATCAGCGCAATTCCCAAAGCACCCGGCCAAAGCGCGGCAACGAGGGACAAATTCGGCAGACTCAGACTGGGCAGCCCACGGGGAATCGTGCCGATCAGCTCCACGCCGTGAGCCTGCAAGTTCATAAAATATGCTGCGAGAATTCCCGCCGCCACGGCTATTAGCGGAGCCGGCGCGCGCGGAATAAAATGTTCGAAGCCGATGAGCAAAGCAATCATGACAGCCGCGACCGCTAGCGTCGGGAGGGATGATGCTGGAAGTCCCTTGAAGATTGCGAAAAGGTTTTGAAAAAATGTGCCTTTGGCGAAATGAATGCCAAGCATTTTGGGAATTTGATCCAGCACGATCACCGTGCCGATCCCGGCTTTGAATCCAACCAACACTGGTTCCGAGATGAAGTTGGCGACGAAACCCAGTCTTAGGATTGAAGCCAGCACAAGCATTGCTCCCACCAACAGCGCGAGTGTCGCCGAAGCTTGCAACAGGGAAGCAGCGTCGCCGTTTGGAGCCACCTGACCGAGTTCGGCGGCGGCCAGAATCGCGAGCGTGGTGGTTGTGCTGACACTGAGCGGCCGGGAAGTTCCCAGCACCGCGTAAATGATCATGGGAACAAACGCGGTGTAAAGTCCGACCTGCACGGGAAGCCCGGCGACGGTGGCATAGGCCATGGCTTTGGGAATCACGACCGCGGCGGTGGTGAGACCAGCGACAATATCTGGACGCAGCCAATCCGACGGATAGCCAGACATCCAGCCCATTACCGAAGATTTATCGTGGCTGTGAGCCTCGGAGGACAATTCGCATCTCCACTCAACTCTTCTATTTTCGATGGAGCCGCTTGACGGTCAGTATTTCTCGGGAACGAACTTGTGGCGTTTTAGAGCTTGCTGGTCGTCGTAGCTGTGTTTTCCGGAGCGTTTTGGCAATTTGATTTTCTCGTGCGGCACTTTTTTGTAAGGAATCAGGCTGAGAAAATGAGAGATGCAATTCAGCCGGGCCTTTCGTTTGTCGTCTGACCGCACCAGGTGCCAAGGAGCGTGCTTCGAGTCCGTGGCCTGAAGCATCTTGTCGCGAGCGCGGGAATAGTCATACCAACGCCCGAATGATCCCAGATCCATGGGGCTCAACTTCCACTGGCGGAGAGGATCTTTGATGCGAGCCTCGAAGCGGCGTTGCTGCTCGTCCTGTCCCACTTCCAGCCAATACTTGACCAAAATGATTCCCGCATCGACGATATATTTTTCAAACACGGGGCAGATGTCCAGAAAAGTCTGGTACTGTTCTTTGCTGCAAAAACCCATGACCCATTCGACGCCGGCGCGGTTGTACCAACTGCGATCGAAGATGATGATCTCGCCGGCGCTTGGAAAATGCTGCATATAGCGCTGGACGTACATCTGGCTCTTTTCGCGGTCGGAAGGCGCGGGCAATGCGTTCAAGCGAAATACCCGTGGGCTGACTCTCTCGGTGAGGGCGCGGATCGTGCCGCCCTTTCCGGCGGCGTCGCGGCCTTCAAAGACCACGATCACGCGGAGGCCTTTGTGTTTCACCCAGTCCTGCAATTTGCAGAGTTCCGCCTGAAGGTGCCGGAGCTCTTTTTCATATTTTTTGCGTTTCAGGGATTTGTCTTCGTGTTTGCCATTTTTCTTTGCCATGGAGAGCCACTCCTTTTCAGAGACTCAACGCGCCGTTGGAGCTTTTGCCGAGATCGTATGCGTCGCGACTTGGATTGCTCGCTCGTAAGAGGGCACGAATTATCGTGCCCGTGCATCGGATGCTGCGCCATTCGTTGTTTCTGGGCGGATGGCGCGAGAGCGGAGAAATTTGGGTTACGAATCGTTCGAACTGCGGGCCGTATTGGATGACGGCAACGAAGATGATCCCCTGAGATCGTGCCTCGCTGCGGGCGAATCAGTCTGTTGAATCTGGCGGCCAACTGGCGTCCGTCTTCTGCCAGGTTTTATCCGGATTGTAGAGTTCCATATCCTTGAAAATTTTCAGCGTGTCCGGTCCGAGATCCTTCTGATAAATAATGCCCTCATAACTCACGATGAAGGTTGTAACACCCGTGACGCGATATTCGGCGGGCGCGGCCACCAAGGCGAATCCGCCAATCATCGCCCCCTCGACAACGAAATTCATCTTGCCGAGCGGCGCGGCAGGGCCCTGGCCTTTCAGGACCTTGAAGTAATACCCGTGAAAGGGTTTCGATTTGTCCGTATAGCCCTCCACCAAGGCATCCGCAAGTTCTTCGGCGATTGGACCTTCGAGAGTCCCGTCAGGATTGCGCCACACCAGGCCATTCTTTTTCCCGGGCGAGCTGATGATTTGTTGCGCGTACTGGTTGACGCTGGAACCATCGTGGATGCTCCAGGAATACTCGATCTGGGCTTGCACATAATTGCGGCAAGTCTGGATGGCGTCCAGTTCGTTGGCCCCAATACGCCGGTATTGCAGTTCCTGACGCCCAGCGACTGTATCGAAAACCCACTTCCCGTTTCGTTTCACGATGGGGATGGGCATGGGCCAATTCCGCTCGCCGACAATCAGGATGGCGCGGTCCGGCGTTTTCCGGTCGATGGCGATGGAGTTTTTCTCTTTCGCTTCCGCGGCAAAGGCAATGGCGATGTTTTTGTCCTGGACGGAGTCTTCCGTCGCGACAAGCGTCTCGCCCTTCGGGCCAAGGATTTTACGCATCTCTGTCAGATCATAACTTCCTGCCGCCGCGACCAATGCGTCCACCGCTGCCTTTGGAGTTGCGAATGTCTCTTGTGCAGGGCTTGCGGCGGCTGGGGCCTTATCCTGGCCAAATCCCGGCCTGGACATGACCAGCGCTAGAAGCGAGGAGAGAGAAAACAGCAGGAGTGTGCGTGAAACCGCGAAGGTGGAATTCCGTTTGTTTGAAAACATCATTTTTTCGTTTGTCATGGTTTTTCCTTACCTCCGCCGCCCGCCACCGCCACCACCACCACGACTGCCACCACCACTACGGGACATGCTGGACGAACCGCGTGAACTGCTAGCACGGGCCGAGCTCCCGCTTCTGCCACTGGAACCGCCGCCGAGCGCGGTGCTGCTGCCTCTATTGCTCGCACCAGAAGATCCGCCACGATTTCCGCCGAGATCCGAGGTCCCAGCGGAAGGACGATTGCCGCCCCTATCCCCGCCGCCTACATTCCCCTGGCTTGGGCGGGCGCCGGATTGGCCTCTGTTCCCCGCGTTCCCTTGATTCTGGCGAGCATTGGACTGGCGATCCGATACGGATGAGCCTCGGCTCGTGCCGCCATATTTGTTGGCCGTGGACCTGTCGGAGTACGGAGTTCCTCCGCGGTGGCTGGGATTGTGCTGCCAATTGCCGCTGCCATTGCCTCCGCGGCTGCCGTTGTGGTTAACGCGGTTGCCGCCGTTGACGTTCGTGTTGCGGTTGAAATTATTATTATTGTTGATGGTGATGTCGTTGTTCCCGCCCCAGCCGCAGCCGTAGCCCCAGCCGCCGCCCCATGCCGCGCCCATCGCCAATCCCACGCCAAAGGAAATCGCCACGCCCGCCGCGTAATATCCGACCGGGGGATAGTAGATCGGCGGATAGGGATAGACGGGAGGGCCGTACACCACAACTGGGTTGTAAGTTGGAACGTAGACGACTTGCGGATCGGCCTGTTGGATGATGATCACTTCCTTGGTTTCGACGACCTTGGTTTCCACTTTCTGCTGTTCCGTGGATTTCAGATTTCCGGCGCCCTGGGCTTTCTTTCTCATGCGCTGGACCGCTTCCATTACGTCGTTCTGTTGCGCCAGGAATGCGTTGCCAAGATCCGTAGTCCATTGAATGTCGTCGGCGAGACGTTTCACAACCTCTGGCATCGCGGCCATTCCCTGAACGCTAGGGTCCCAGGGCTGTTTGGCTACGGCGTCCGCGAGCGCCTTGTCCTTCAATTTCGGATTTTTGGCAAGCCACTGCTGGAGCTGAATGATTTCTAGCGGGTAGGTGGACGCCGCAAGCACTTGCGCGAGCATCGGGTCTGGATAAAGAGCAATCGGCGCCACGAGCGAGTCGAGTTGGTCCGCCGGCAGCTTAGGGGCCGCTTGATCCTGATCATTTTGAGCATTCGGAGCTGGAGTGTCCGGGAGTTGTTTCTCTTGCGAGCTTGACCGGTCCGCCGTAGCCCAAAGCCCGTCGCCGGGCAGCAATAGAAACGAGCAAAGAAAGGCAGCGCTGCAGCGCGCCACACTTCGAAAGAGTCTCAAACCGGTTTTGTTATTCATCATGATGCGGATAGACTCCGTTCTGGCAACGCATTAGGGCGATCCCTATCCTAATGCCCACGCAATACTTTAGGCGCGATTACGAAAGAGTCAAGAAAGAAACGTGCTCGCGCCGCTGTAGTCCAATTCCGTAGACGTTATACAGTAGCTTCTAGTTATAGCAAAATTGGGTTGAGCGGGTTGTATTTTCGTCTCAGGTCTTTTTATTCCCATCGCCAGGGATGGCGCTTCCTGAGATGCTATTCCTATCCGGGTTAGGAACTCCTTCTGAACGCTTGCATGCATCCAGGAACGTAAACTGGAGCCACCTTGATCGAGCAGAAAATCAACGAATTCTTCGGAGATGCCGAGTCCACCGGCTTCGGAACGGGCTGGTGGAGCGGGATATTGTCTGTCTTTTTTGGATTTCTTTCGTTTGGTGGAGTGTTGTGTCTGCATTTTCCCCGGTTGCTGAGCTCTCCGGATCTGCGCCCCCATTATCCCATGCACACGATGCGGGTATTAATCCAATGCCTGATCGTGGCAGCCATTCTATTCGGGGTTATTTCCTCGATTCTGCGCAAGAAGAAGGTTCTGGCATTTACGGGAATGCTGCTGGCCATCGCGGCAACGGCCCTCGGCGGGTCTAGCGTCCCGCTGAACGACGATGTGCACGGTGGACTGGCCATCGGCCTGGACTGGTTATTGCTGGATCTGTTTTTGATGGCGCTGATTTACGTGCCGCTAGAAAGACTTTGGCCGCAATATCCGGAGCAGGGAACATTCCGGAATCAGTGGACGCTGGACGTGGTTTATTTCATGTCCACGCACCTGCCGCTGCAAATTTTGTCTTTTCTGGTTTTATTGCCGGCCACGCAGGCCACCAAATATCTGGGCGTTCCGGTTCTTCAGCAATCGATCGCCCGCCTGCCCTGGCTCATCCAGTTTTTTCTTGCCGTGGTGGTTGCGGACATCGCGGAATATTTCATCCATCTGGCTCTGCACAAAGTGCCATTTCTATGGCGCTTCCACTCCATTCACCATTCATCGAAGGCATTGGACTGGATCGCGGGCTCACGCTCGCATTTTGTGGACGACACGCTGGTGCGGGGATTTATCCTGGTTCCGATGATGCTTGGATTTTCGCAAACGATCATCCTGGCTTATCTGATATTCGTCACGCTGCACGCCACCTGGACGCATTGCAATTTCGGCCCCAATGCCAAATGGCTGGAAAAGTTTCTGGTTATGCCCAGATACCATCACTGGCACCATACCTCCCAAAAAGAGGGCATCGACAAGAATTTCGCGATTCATTTTCCGTGGATCGATCGGATTTTTGGAACTTACTATTATCCGGAAACCTGGCCGGAGAAGTATGGACTGGATGGCGAGGAAATTCCGCCCACCTTTCTGGGGCAAACGATTGAGCCATTCATGAAGCGGCGAAAGAGCGCCTAAAAATTCAGCGCGCTCAATGGCACGTCCTTGGGCAACTCCGCGCCCCTGGTGGTGGCCTCCACCAGCCCCAACGATTTCATAACTTTTACGGTGGCAAATCCAAAGTCGTATTCCGTCTCGTCGTGGCTCAGGCGCAATAGTCCCGGGTAATGGTGATGATTATTCTGCAGGCAGGCGCTGAACGTGGCCGTTACCGGCAGCCATTCGCCAATATTCATGGCGTTGTCGTCATCCTCGTGATAGCGCCGGTAGCCGAACGTCCGGGTATGGGTCCAATAGTTCTGAATCATATTCACCCATAGCGCAAAAATTCGCATCCCCACCCACATCACCACGGTAAACCTCAGGTCTCCAACCAGCTTCCATAAGAGATAGAAGCTGATGGTTTGCGCCACGATCGCAAACAGCGGGTTCGCAACCACGCGGAAGGTCCGGGATTTTAAAATCGGGTCGACTCCCAAATTGTCGTTGCACCGGTAAGGCATCACACAAAGATACAGAGTCCGCCAAAACCCATCGCCGGAAAGCTTATTGGGATCTCCATCGTGGTCCGCATGTTTGTGGTGCAAACGGTGGCGATTCACCCAGGCGATCGGATCCACGTAAATGCCGAAAAAATTATTCACCACCGTGACGGCTTTTATGAACCACTCTTTATAGTCAAGCGCGCGATGCGCGATTCCCATGTGCAGCACGTCGGCCAGATACAACCCGGCAAGGAACCAGCAGGAGACAAAATAGATGCCGCCTATCAGCATTCCAATCCAGGGACCAAAATGAGCTGGGGCGAAATACAGGCAAGCCAAGAGGTAAAGAAAAATAATCAGACAGCCGATGAAATTGTAGATTTTCAAGTTGCTCTCCGGTGGCGCTATTCAATCAGAATTTGCAGCCGCATTCAAATAACAAGTTGAAGATGTGAAGTTGGAATCGATCAGGGAATGTTTTTGCGATTAATCAGGTGCTTGAGCTTATAGAAACCGAAGTAGGTAATTGGTATTTTTGCCAATTACAGGATTGGATCAATTCGTATAGTATGGCGGCAAGAATAGGGTTAGTCTGCCCGGTCACTTCGCCCAGGTTTGTCTCCGGAATCGCTCCCCGGTCAGGAAGCGCAATCGTGAATTGTCTCGATTTGTATCTGGATGACAGCTTTGATTCAGTCGAAGCCGTTCAGTACGGGGACTCGCGCGCTTTGGAAGACGGAGGGATTTATGAAAACGAGATCTGCAGTCGCGACAAGTTTGCTGCTGCTTCTTCTGGGTATCACCACGCTGGTATCGTGCAACAAATCGGAGGCTCCACAACCGGGACAGTCGAGCGGCCAGACCACACAGTCTTCAAATGAGCGTCAGCCGGCGCCGAACCCGGATCGCAACGCCTATTTTGGTGAGGAACACATTCACACCAGTTGGTCGGTGGACGCCTGGGTAATGGGCAACCGGCTCACCGGACCGGATGACGCCCTCAAATATGCGCAGGGCCAAACTATTAAGCATCCCATGGGGTACGACATCAAGATCGACACGCCAATGGACTTCATGGGCGTGACCGATCACTCCGAGTACGTCGGCGTAACGAAGCAAGCGAACACCCCGGGTTCGGCCATCAGCAAGCTTCCCGAGGCGCAGCCCTTGATTCTTAAAGACCCCAACAACTCCGCGGAGCTGCAGAAAGTCTTCCTATATCTGCTGTCGCTCACCAGTAAGCCGCCAATCAAAGCTTTTATGAGCCCAGAAGTGGCGGGCACCATCTGGCAGGAAAATGTAAAGATCGCGGACGAAAACAACCATCCCGGCAAGTTCACCGCATTCTGCTCGTACGAGTACACTTCGCAGTATGACAATCGCAATCTGCACCGCAACATCTTCTTCCGCGATTGCGCCAAGGTGCCAGCGATGCCATTCAGCATGCTGGACTCCTGGCATCCGGAAGACCTGTGGAACTGGATGGACACACAGCGCAAGGCGGGCAACGAGTTGCTGGCGATTTCACATAACGCCAATTTGAGCGACGGCTGGATGTATCCGGTGGACCTCGACAGCTTCGGAAGACCGATAGATGCGGCGTGGGCGTCTTCGCGCGACCGTAATGAGCGGCTGGTGGAAATCAAGCAAATCAAGGGACAATCTGAAACGCATCCTTTGTTGTCTCCGACGGACGAATACTCGAGCTACGAGCTTTTCAGCGGACTGCTGGGTCTTCCCCCAGACAACGGACGCATTGACCATATTCACGGGAGCTTTGCGCGGCAAGCCTTGAAAGATGGCATCGCCATGCAGGACACCCGCGGTTACAACCCCTACAAATTCGGCATGGCTGGTGGCTCCGACTCGCACGACACCGGCAGTTCTTACCGTCAGGACAATTTTTATGGTGGTCATGGCCAGGCGGATGGAACCGTTGAGAGGCGCCTGGCCGGAGTGATGCTGGGGAGCACCGTTGATGTTCGCCTGGAAAATCCCGGCGGACTGACCGGAGTATGGGCCGAGGAAAATACCAGGGCTTCCATCTGGGATGCGATGTATCGCAAGGAGACGTTCGGCGTCAGCGGTCCGCACATCAAGGTGCGCTTCTTTGGCGGTTGGAACTACAACAACGACGTCTTGAATGCGAAGGACTGGGTGCATCAGTCCTACGCTAGCGGAGTCCCTATGGGCGCTGACCTGCCCCCGATGAAGGGCACGGCGCCGGCGTTTGTGGTCTGGGCGGTGAAAGACCCGACCTCTGCAAATCTCGACCGCATTCAGATCATCAAGGGCTGGACAAAAGACGGCCAGAGCTTCGAGAAGATTTTCGACGTGGTATGGTCCGGCGACCGCAAGATCAACAAGTGGACGAGCCGGGTTCCGGCAATCCAGAGCACCGTGGATCTGGAAAAGGCCACGTACACCAACTCGGTTGGCTCGACGGAACTTAAAACTGTGTGGACCGACCCGGAGTTTGATGCCAGCCTGCATGCATTCTATTACGCGCGCGTGCTGGAAATTCCCACGCCGCGTTGGACGCTGATTCAGGCAGTGAAAGCCGGAGTGCCGCCGCCCGATGTGGTGCCCCTCACCGGCCAGGAACGCGCTTGGAGTTCGCCGATCTGGTACACGCCGAGCACAGAGGCGCGCAAGAATGCGCCCGCCGGCATGACCGTGACCGACCTTCAGAAGAAGGGCGCAGCGGCACTCGGCGACGCGCAACTAAAGGCGTTCGTGGTGGGCAAAGCGTTCTGGATTCGCAATAACGTGACCGGGGACCAATTCAGCGTCAGTTATACATCCGCGGGTCAAAGCAACATCTGGCACGTTGGAAATAAGTCCACTCTTCCCAGCAGCGTTGGCAACCCCATGCGCGACGGCTATCAGGGAGCCACCACGCTGTATAAGATTGAGAACGGCAAAATCGTAACGAATATTTCCCAGGATCCTTTTGCGGTCACGGTTTATAAACTGGGCGACACCTATTACATGGCGCGCAGCAACGAATTCGGCTATGCCAACTACGAGATGATTCCGACTCCGCAGATCGTAAGCAATCCGCTGACGGCGATGATCCTGCAGTTTTCAATTGAGCTGGGACTGACGGAACAGCAGAAACAGCAAATTGTTCCCATCCTTAAGGAAGAAGCGACCCAACTGGAGGGGTTGAAGAAAAACACAGGGCTGAGCGGTTTGCGGAAAGTGGAGCAATTGAAGCAGATCACCGGCTCCGCCGAAGCCAAAATCACGCCGCTTCTGGATCCGCAGCAACAGCAGAAGTTCCAAGCCATCCGCGAAGAGAATCGCAAAAAGTTGGCCGAGGAGTTGGGAAGCAAGGCGATGCAGAAAGCGGAAGGCGAAATCAAGAAGAAGATGTAAAGCCGGAGGGCGATGAGAAGTATTGTTCTTAGATTGGCGGCAGCGGGAGAAGCAGGGGCAGGTCTGCTTCTGCTGGTCAATCCAGTTACGCCAGTGCGGCTGTTGTATGGAGCGGAGGTCAACGGGCCGGGCATTTTTGTTAGTCGGATTCTCGGCGCGAGCCTGATCGGATTGGGCGTGGCCTGCTGGCCTGGCAAGTCTTCATGCCAGCCGCTTTATGGGATGTTGGCTTACAGCATTCTGGCAATGCTGTGCCTCGGCGCAGTTGGCTTGCGCGGTGAGGGAGGCGGCGTACTGTTGTGGCCGGCCGTCGGCGTTCATGTCATTCTGTGTATTCTGCTAGGGGCGGCCTTGAGGCAACCGAAGAGTTCGATCACCTAGGAACCCGCGTTGTTATTTCGCGGTTGGTTCGGCCTAAGATGAATCGCCGCAAAGGTCCGGGAGTTTTTTTGCATGAATGAGGTATCCGTGGAACTCGCCGCTGGCAGGCGAGGCAGTCTTTGGGCGGTGTGCTTCGATAAACTGCGGCATTCCTTCCTTCCAATGTTAAAACGCTGGTTGCGTGAACCGCTGCTCCATTTCCTGTTGATCGGGATGGCGCTTTTCGCGGTGTACTCGTATATGCACCGCGGGCGCGGAGGAGTGGAATCGTCGCGGCAGATTGTTGTGAGTCTGGATGAACTCCAGCAGATGGAAACCTATTTCTATTCGCAGTGGCATCGCCAGCCGACGCCGGCGGAGTTTCAGGCCATGGTGGAAGACAAAATTCGCGAGGAAGTCCTTTACCGCGAGGGCCTGGCGATGGGCCTCGATAAAGACGACACAATCGTGAAGCGGCGCATGGCGCAGAAGATGCAGTTCATTGCTGAAGACGTCGCGGCTGCGCACGAGCCTTCCACGGCGGAGTTGCGCGCCTGGTTCACGAAGAATACTCAGAAATTCGCGCTGCCCGGTCGTTACAGCTTTCGCCATCTCTATTTTTCCGTGGACAAACGCGGAAAGGCTGCCGAGGAGAACGCTGCAAACGCGCTAACCAGGATCGCCGGACAGCCGGAAGATTCGAAACTCGCGATTTCGCTGGCCGATACGTTCATGTTCCAGGATTATTATGCCGACCGCACGCCGGAAGCCCTGGCCAAGGAGTTCGGGCCGCAATTTGCGGTTGCGATAGAGAAAGTGAAACCAGGTTCGTGGCAGGGCCCGATTGAGTCTGGATACGGGTGGCACCTGGTGTTCGTGGATTCGGTTGTTCCGGGCCGCATCCCGGCACTGGAAGAGATTGAACCGGATGTAAAGACCGCATGGTTGGCCGAGCAAAAGGCGGCTGCCTGGGAAAAAGCGTACGCGGAGATGCGCTCCAAGTACAGCGTGTTGTTCCCGGGTCCCGCCGAAAAGGAAGCGCCGCAAGTGCTGGCGGCTCCTGCAAAGAAGCAGGTTCCTTCGCCAACTGGTGAGGGGGGATTGTGAACTTGCTCCGCGCCCGTTTTGCGTTGCTTGCAGCCGGTCTGCTGCTCACGGTTTCAATCGCTTCGGCGCATGAGGCGCGCCCGTGCTATCTGGAGATCAAGGAAACCTCGCCGGGGCAATTCGCGGTGTTGTGGCGCACGCCGGTGCTTGCGGGGATGCGCGTCCCGGTTACGCTTGCCCTTCCTGCGGACGTAAAGGAGCTCAAGGCTCCGGACGAACAGGAACTGATCGACTCCCAGGTGGAGCGCCGCTGGATTGACGCGGGGCCGAACGGTCTGGCGGGCAAACGAATTGACTTTCCCGGACTGCAATTCACGATCACGGACGTTTTGGTGCGCGTAGAACTGCTCGATGGGCGTTCGTGGTCCACGATCGTGCATTCGTCGCAGCCGTATATCGAGATTGCCGCGCCGCAAGGCCATCTTGCGGTAATGAGCGCGTACATCGTTCATGGGATTCGCCACATCTCGCTGGGCGCGGACCATCTTCTGTTTCTGCTGGGTCTGCTTCTGATCGTGAAAGACCGCTGGATGCTCATCAAAACGGTCAGTGCGTTCACGGTAGCGCACAGCATTACTTTGGCTCTTGCGACGCTGGGGTACGTAAATGCTCCCGTTGTGCCGCTGAACGCGGCAATTGCGTTGAGCATTCTTTTTCTTGGGCCGGAAATTGTGCGGGTGTGGCGCGGGCAAACCAGTTTTACGATTCGTCATCCGTGGGTGGTCGCTTTCGCATTCGGCTTGCTGCACGGCTTTGGATTTGCCAGCGCTTTGACCAGTGCGGGTCTGCCGCATGCGGAGCTGCCACTGGCGCTGCTGAGCTTTAACATTGGCGTGGAAATTGGACAGATCGGATTTGTGCTGCTGGTGCTTCTGCTGGAACGCGCATTTCGCATACTGGAAATTCGCTGGCCGCACTGGGCGCAGGCGCTGCCTGGCTACACGGTGGGATCGCTCGGGGCGTTCTGGACGATCCAGCGGGTTCTGATCCTGCTCGGCGGCGCGCAATGAAGGCACTCAATGAAATGACCCGGCGTTTAGTAATAATCCTGACCACATTCTTGCTGTATGCCGAGGCGGTCCAAGCGCACGTTAATAAAGGAGAAGCTGTCGGTTTCCTCAGCGGCCTGAAGCACCCGATTTCCGGGCTGGACCACGTGGTGGCCATGATTGCCGTTGGGCTTTGGGGCGCGCAACTCGGCGCTCCCGCTATTTGGGTGCTCCCTGTGGCGTTTCCGATGGTGATGGCTTTCGGAGGGATGTTGGGGCTGCTTGGCGTTCCTCTTCCGGGCATCGAGATTGGAATCGCGGCGTCGGCAATTCTTCTGGGGGCAGCCGTGATGATGGAACTCCGTCCACCGATTGGATTCGCGGCTGCGCTGGTGGGATTCTTCGCCATTTTCCACGGTTACGCCCACGGAAGCGAATTGCCGCCTGGCCAGAGCGGTCTGCTCTATAGCATAGGATTCGTGATGGCCACGGGCTGCCTGCATGCCGTGGGGATTTCCATCGGGCTGGTGCACCGGTGGAGTTGGGGCCAACGCACTCTGCGAATGGCGGGTGCCGCGATTGCCCTCGCGGGAGTATTTTTTATGTGGAAGGTGTTTGCGTGACACCCGCTCGCAAGCACGTTCGCGCGATCCTTTTCGCGATTGCTCTTTCGTCTTTGCTTCTGCCCGTGCGCGCGGAAGCCCATCTGCCCAGCATCGGTCTCGGTCCGGTCTACGATGGCGTTTTTCACTTGTTCCTGAGCCCTGAAGATTTGATTCCGGTGATCGCACTCGCGCTGCTGGCGGGGCAAAAAGGAACAGGAACTTCGCGCCGAGTCCTTTGGGTACTCCCCGTCGCGTGGCTGGCAGGTGGCCTGACCGGTATGTTCCTCGGGATCCCGCGAAGCAGCACCCTGACGTGTGTTTCGTTTCTCGTGCTTGGCGGCCTGATCGCTGCGAATGCGAAACTCTCTTTATCATTCACCACCGCGTTGGCGGCGGCGCTTGGCCTGTTCCACGGATTCTTGAATGGATCGGGCGTCAACCGGTTCAACGACGGCGCTTACTTCCTTTTGGGGCTCACTCTCGCCGTCTTTGTGGTCGTCGCAATCTTCTCGTCGTTCGTCATACCCCTTCGCCGCCACTGGGCCCTGATCGTGGTGCGTGTGGCCGGCAGTTGGATTGCCGCCAGCGGCCTGCTGATGCTTGGCTGGGCGCTGCGCTGAGCACCGATCACCCCTCCGGCGCTTGTTACTTTTGACAATTACCCCCATCGCGCTTCCAGAGCAATATCTGCCATCAAAAGTTCGCCCCACGTTGTTCAGGTGAACCGCAGGCACCCACGCTTTTTGTCAGGTCAGGTAACGGGAGAATTCATGCGACGGACTGAGAAGACCATCCTTGGTCTTGCAGCATGTATTGCGCTTTTCGGACTGATTTTCAGTTTGCCAGCCGGAGCGCAGCAGACAACCGGTGAGCCGGGCTCGCCCAGCGCCACAACTACGATTGGTGGGAAGCAGATCCCGCCGCCGCCCTCGAAATTCGGAGGAGTAATTAAGGAAAGCGCCACGGATTCCAAACCCTGGTGGCCGCCGCGCGTGGTGCCTCCCAAAGGAGCCCCCAACGTGCTGCTGATCATGACAGACGATCAGGGCTACGGTGTGCCAAGCACATTTGGCGGCGTGATCCCCACGCCCTCACTGGACCGGATTGCCAACGCGGGGTTGCGGTACACGCAATTCCACTCCACGGCGCTCTGTTCTCCCACGCGCGCGGCGCTCATCACTGGCCGCAACCATCACTCGGTGGGATTCGGCGTGATCGGGGAATTGTCCACGGGCTACCCGGGCTATGACTCCGTGATTGGTCCTGAGAACGCGACCATCGGCGAAATCCTCAAGGAGAATGGTTACGCCACTTCGTGGTTCGGCAAAAACCATAACACCCCCGGATTCCAATACAGCAGCACGGCCGGCCCTTTCGAGCAATGGCCATCGGGCATGGGATTTCAATACTTCTACGGCTTTATGGGCGGTGAAACGGACCAGTGGCAGCCCTATCTTTTCCGCGATCACACGCAGGTCTTCCCCTGGATCGGGAAGAAGAATTACAACCTGACCACTGACATGGCCGACGATGCGATCAAGTACCTCAGCGACCTGAACGCGGCCGCTCCGGACAAACCTTTCTTTCTTTACTATGTTCCCGGGGGAAGCCACTCGCCGCACCAGCCAACGCAGGAGTGGATCGACAAATTCAAGGGCAAGTTCGACATGGGCTGGAACGCCATGCGCGAGCAGATCTTCGCAAACCAGAAGCGGCTGGGCGTGATTCCAGCAAACACGCAATTGACGCCTTGGCCAGATGACTTGCCAAAGTGGGATTCGCTTTCCATAGAGCAGAAGAAACTTTTTGCGCACGAGGCGGAGGTGTATGCCGCTTATACCGCCTACACGGATTTCGAGATTGGACGCGTGATTCAGCAGGTTCAGGATATGGGCAAGCTGGACAACACGCTCATCATCTACATTGATGGCGACAACGGGACCAGTCCAGAAGGAACGCTTTCCGGTACGTACAACCAGTTGACCGCTTACAACGGTGTCATGGACGTGCCTATGCCCCTGCAGTTGTTGCATTACAAAGCTTGGGGCTCGGATAAGACTTATCCGCACATGTCCGTGGCCTGGGCCTGGGCGTTTGACACGCCGTTTAAGTGGACCAAACAGGTGGCATCGCATTTTGGCGGAACCCGGCAGGGACTGGCGATTTCCTGGCCCGGCCATATCAAGGACGTGGGCGCAATCCGCACGCAGTTTCATCACGTGATTGATATCGTGCCGACGATTCTGGAGGCCGCCGGCGTTCAGGCGCCGGAAACCGTCAACGGTATCAAGCAGCGGCCGATTGAAGGCGTGAGCATGGGCTACACATTTGACAAAGCAAATGCCGGCGCCCCTTCCAAGCGCGACACGCAATATTTCGAGATGGTTGGCAACCGCGCGATCTATCACGATGGCTGGATTGCCGCGACCACTCCGCCCGCTCCTCCCTGGCTTTTGGGCACGGCGAAAATGCCGCCGCTGAATGAATATAAATGGGAGCTTTACAACATCACGCAGGACTATTCGGAGTACAACGATCTGGCAGCGCAGCAGCCGGAAAAGTTGAAGCAATTGCAGGCCATGTTCCTGACCGAAGCGGCGAAATACAACGTGTTCCCGCTAGACAATTCCGGCTTCGTGCGCCTGCTTGCGCCGAAACCAAGCGCCATCGCCGGACGTACGGTTTTCACTTACACGGGAGAGAACACCGGAATCCCGGTCGGCAACGCTCCCAGCATTCTGGACCGCGACTATAAGATCACGGCGGATGTGACCATACCGGAGGGCGGAGCGCAGGGAATGATCGCCACGCTGGGCGGACGGTTCGCCGGATACGGCTTCTACCTGAGCCGCAGTTTTAACTGGTGGTTCCACGAGAGGTTTTTCCGCAGAATTGGTTGGGCGGTTTTCTTCTTTGGGCTGCTGCTGATCTGGTTCGGACAGCTCAGGAAATGGTCCAGCGGAAAAATGCGGCTGGGTTACGGCCTCTCTTTGCTCGGGCTGCTCGGGGTATTTCTGGTCTTCGTTACCGGAGCGCTCGGAATCGGCAGCGGCAAACCGGTGTTCCTCTATAACTTTCTCGACCTGGAGCGGTTCAAGTGGCAGGGAAGTGCCCTGAGCGCAGGCAAGCACACGATTGAATTCGATTTCAAATACGATGGCCCCGGGCCTGCCAAAGGTGGCACGGGCGTGCTCTCCGTGGATGGCAAGGAAGTGGACCGCAAGACCATTCCGCATACCGTGCCCTTGCTGATGTCGATCGACGAGACGTTCGACATTGGCAGCGACACCCGCACTCCCGTGGACCATTTCGAATACGAGGTGCCATTCCACTTCACGGGCACGATCAACAAACTGACTTACCACCTCGGACCCGAGCAGTTATCGGCGGAGGACAAAGAGGACGCCGCGAAAAAGCTAGCGGCCGCTAAAGACTAGCTGGGCGTTGTCATGCCAAGGAGAGTGCGCGATGAGCCAGAGCCATTTCACGATTGGTTTCCCGCTGAAGGCGGCCGCGGACGCAAAGGCAATTGAGGCGGAACTCCCGCCATTGATGACCGCGATCTTCAAGGCGCAGGACGCTATCGGCACGATTCACTATTCGCGATTCACCGTGCTGAGTGAGAAGACTCTGCTTTTCCTTGGCGACTTCGACGGCGAATTCGCGGAATTGATGGCTGCGCTTGCTCGGCTGGCTGGGCCGGTGTTTGACGCCATCTTCCGGCATGTGGAAAATCCGCCGCCATCCCCGGTGGCCACGAATGGCGAGGCGTTCGTGGACTGGGCCGCGGGGCATCTGGTGCAGGCAGTGAATCTCTACACCGCCTATCCGGAGGTGACCGCGAAAGAGATTAAAGCACTGGCGGCTGCGGCGGATGTTACGGGTGCAGGTGAATTGCATCCCTTCCTGGTGATCTTGCCAATGAAATCAAAGTTGGCGTTCATTGAGGTGGAATTAATCCTGCGTGCGAGGGGCAGCGGCACCACGAAGGACCTCGACAAAGTGGGAACGCCCCATTTTGCCCAGTTCGTGAAGCTGGAAGACAACCAGATTGGTTTCTTCACCGTTTACGACGGGTCGTTCGAAAAATACATCGCCGATTTCACGAAGAATATTGGGCAGGTTTTCGACCTGCTCTTCAAGTTCACCAAGGGCGCGCCGCCTTCGCCTTGCCGCAAATATCTTCAGGAGTTTATTGACTTCGCGGCGGGAGCCAACCGCACGCCGATCGGCTTCTACCAGGCCTACCCGGGGCTGAGCGTGCAGGACATCCACGCCTTGATCGCGGATCGCAATTCACAAACCGCAGCCGCTGGATAACGCGTCGCGCCTTTTTCGGTGCCGGGGAATCTTTCGAGCCCCGGCAATCATGTGGAGACCCGCATTGAGCCAGGACAGCAAGCCACAGCCGGCACCGCCAAAAGAAGGTGGAGCATTGTTCCGGCGCGTGCTGGGAATCGGCGGCCATGCGGCGACGGCCACGGACGGTTCTGGCGGGTCGCACAAAAAAAGCATATTGGATTTGGCGGACATTCAGGGATTCATCCTGCGCGGATACCGGATGCCGATGGTCCGGCATTTCTTGCTGACGGTGGTTGCGCCCGCGCAGGCCCGCAAGGTGCTGGGCAGATTAGTCAGCGGCAACGAATCGGACGCCCCCCAGATCACAACCGCCGTGGACTGGCACGTGGGGTTCGCGCCCGGCCCGGGGGACGATGCGGCGGAAGCTCCGCGGCGGAAGCCCGACTATTGCTTGAACGTGGGCATCACCTGGCCAGGGCTGATCGCTCTGGAGACCAGGCAATTTGCCCCCGATGTTTCCTTCAAGTCCTTTGGCGCATTCACGGCAGGCGCCGCGCAACGCGCGAAGTTGGTGGGCGACACGGGGCCGAGCGGGCCGGAAAACTGGATCGAGCCCTTCAGGGACGGCGTGGGGCACGTGATGGTCACGCTGCACGCCCTCAGCCCCGACGCAATGAAAAGTTACACCGAACGCCTCACCGTTCTGTTTTCAGAAGGCAACGCGTTTCGGGAAATCTGGCGTCAGGACGGGGCCGCGTTGATCGAGATGCAAAACGGCCAGCCGGTGCCGACGGCGAGGGTGCACTTCGGGTATACCGACGGGATCAGTATGACCACCATCCGCGGCGGCCCGGAGCGCTACACGCCGGATCACCAGCAGCCTTGCGATTCCTGGCTGTTTGTTCTGCAAGATGAGGCAGAAAACTATTTCGTGCCGGAGCCGCGGCAACTTGGGCTGAACGGAAGCTTTGCGGTTTTCAAAATGATCGAGACTGATGTTGTAGGCTTCGAGAATTTCCTGCAATCGCAAAAAGACAGGATTGACCCCGAATTGCTGGCAGCGAAAATCTGCGGGCGCTGGCGCAACGGCGTTCCCCTGGCGCTCTCGCCGGAGACGGACAGCCCCGCCGGTGGCATCGCCCCCGAACAGATGAACAATTTTGAATATGTGAATGCGGACGGCTCGGGCGATCCAAAGGGATTGCGGTGCCCCGTGGGCGCGCACATGCGGCGGATCAATCCGCGCGGCCAGCCCGTGACCGGGCAGGGCGAACCCGGCGGCAGTAACAATACGCACCGGTTGATTCGCCGCGGCCTGCCGTACGGCCCGGCCTACGATTCAAAATTGCTCTACGACGGAATCGAGCGCGGGCTGCTCGGCTATTTCATCAATTCCAACATTGAGAACCAATACGAATTCGTCCTTGGCCATTGGGTGAACGACAGCGAATTCGCCGGTGCCGTGCGGCTGAATCCAAAGGCCAAGGATCCGTTGATTGCCACGCAAGACCCTGCGGAAAGCATTTTCGTGATTCCGCAGGCGAACGGCGAGCCGCCGATCAAGCTGACGGGTTTCTCGAGCTTCGTCAAAACCCGCGCGGCCGCGTATTGTTTTTTGCCCAGCGCCACCGCACTCAAGTTCATTGCCAACTGGGGCACAACGCTGTGAACCCGCTGAAGTCAGGGGTACCCACATGCTGTATCTAACGAAATACTTCGGTGTGACCGTGAACGACCTCGAGCGCGACCTGAATGTGGAGAAGGCCTGCATTGCGGAGATCACCGAAAAAGTTTTGCTGATGCAGGCGAAGGCCGCTTCCGAGCAACGCCGGCCGCTGGGCCGTGGAACGCACGCGAAGGGCACATCTGCCCGGGCGCAATTTCAGGTGTTTGACGTTGCAACCGGCCGCGATGCCGCCATGGCCAAACGGCTGGCGAAGGGGATATTCGCCAAGCCCGGTACCTATCCAGCGATTGTGCGATTCGGAAATGCGGATTCGAAAGTGAATTCCGATTTCAAGCCCGACGTGCGATCGCTCTCGTTTTCGGTGGACCTCACTTGCGACGGAACCGTGGCCCCCGAATTTGGGGCGGACCGTCAAGACTTCTCGCTTCAGAACACGACCACGCTGCCGATCAACGACGCGCGGGGATTTGCGGCGATCATGAAGGTGTTGACGGCGTCGAATCCCGCGGCGGGATTGTTGTCGCTGCCGTTTGAGGACAAACTCCGGGTGCTGCGGATTCTTGCGATCGTGCAGGTGCAGTCGCACCAGAAAATTCGGCCGTATCAACACTTGCGGTATTGGAGCAATGTCCCGTTTCGCCACGGGCCCACCGAGGTGGTGAAGCATTCGGCCACGCCGCTGGCGGATAATCCGGGCCGCGCTCCACAAAAGAGCAATCCGAACGCGCTGCAGGACGAACTCGTGCGGCACCTGAAGGAAGATGGCCGGATGAGCAGTTTCGATTTTGGCATCCAGTTTCTGGATGCGCCTCGAATGACATATTGGGGCAATCACTACGACGCGAATTTCTGGACCGAAAACGCCAGTCTCCATTGGGATGAGGCCGAAGCCCCATTTCACACCATCGGGCGCCTGATGCTGCTTGCCAACTCGCAATTTCCGGGGAAGTCAGGCGAAACCACCTATTTCGATGTGACCAGCAACGCCACGCCGGACAGCACGCCGGTTGGCAGCATCAATCGCGCCCGCCGCCAAGGCGAAGAAGCCAGCCGAAAAGCGCGCCTGCCGGCTGAAGACGACACCTACAAGGCCATCCGCTGAAGTCCCAATCAATTTAGAAATCCTTGTTGCACTGGAACGTGAGCCACGAACAGGTGGCCGGTGCGTTGATTATAGGCAGTTGTGCAGATTCTGCGGCTAGTTCGAGCAGGCCTTTCCAATGCAGTTTAGCCACACTCATGCAGCTAGCGATATTCAATTCAGGGTGATCTTGCAATGGCAGCGAAAATCGTGCTACATACAGCTTCCTTCACCAAGGCCATAAAAAGATTTGAACGATTCTTGTAGGAATTTACCATGGCTATCCGCTGGCGACTCATGCAGCCAAAAGACGTTCGTGAATGCGCCGAGATCGTGGCGGCGCATCCCGTAATCGGCCCTCGTTATGGAGCCATGCTTCCGAAACTCCGCCCCGCTTGGTCTAGCCTTCTCGGCTCCGAAGCATCCATCATGGTGGTTTTCGAGGAACTAAAGGGACCCTTTAAAGTGATTTGTGGCACCGGAGTCGCCGTCTTCGTTCATGACGAGTTTCTGCACGAACTTAAGAAACGGCCATTTTGGATCGGGCCAGAACTTGCGAAGCGGATCATGAGCGGCAGTTCTCCGGTGCTCTCGGACAAACAATTTCGGAAGGCAAACTCGACGACCGGATTGAACCACGTTACTTGGGAAGGTATCGTGCGGACTGATTTTGAAGAAAACTCCGAACTTCGACGCAAGCTTCCAAACGCTCTTATAGCTGAGCACCGCGGTCTTTTTCTGAATGAGGCCATCGCCAATCAAATGGATAGTGCTGAACGGCTGCGATGGACTCTTGAGGTGGGCGCATTGATATGGAATCCAGTGTCGGCGCGCTACGTCAGTAAAATTGCAAAAGACCCTCGCGAGTTCGTAAGAAATCCGCCGTTGTCGGCGTGTCACGCGAGACTGAAACTAGGCGGCCAGGCACATGGGTTGGTGCACTTTTTGAGTACACACCGCCGCGTTGCGGTTTTAGCCCCGCTGAGCGGGAACTGCTGAGCTCTGCGCTGAATGGAACGATTGATCAGGAGCTTTCTTCCCATCTAGGTGTTTCCATTTCTACTTTTAAGAAAACTTGGCGATCGATTTATAAAAGGGTCGCTTCTCGCCTGGCAGACGTTTTTCCCGGGAGTTCTTCGGCGGATGGTGGGACGTCCGAGAGGGGAAAGGAAAAACGTCGTTATCTTCTTGCGTATTTACGCGAACATCCGGAGGAGCTGCGGCCTCAATGGCGCAAACGTCCGCAACCAACTTCCGCCCAATGAGTGCCCTTGAGCACCGCAATCGGGAAGGCCGGCGAAGCAGCGAACGGGACCACGCGAGGCGCTGCACTGTCAGTAGCCGCGGTGCTTGTCCACCTGGTTGAGAAGTGGCTGGCCCGCGCGGAATCTTTCGAATTGGGTGAGGAAGAGTTTCATGGCGTCGTCGAGCCAATCGGGCGTGTTGTCCGCGCAGTGGGGCGAGAGCAGGACATTTTCCAGACGATAGAATGGGTGGCCCGTCGGGAGTGGTTCCTGGTCGAAAACATCCAGGGCCGCGCCTTTGATGCGATTTGTGGTGAGGGCTTGCAGCAGCGCGGGTTCCTGGATCACTGTGCCGCGACCGACATTAATCACCACGGCAGTGGGCTTCATGGCGGCGAACTCGGCTTCGCCGATCAAGCCGCGGGTTTCCGGGGTGAGCGGCGTGGCGATCACGACGTAATCGGAAAGCGAAAGCAACTCCTTGCGCTCTTCGGGAGCGTAAACTTTTTCGACCAGCGCATCGCGTTCCTTAACTTGCGAGGTGTTACGCCGCAGTGCGAGCACCCGCATGCCCAGCGGCCGCACGCGTTCGGCAACGGCGCGCCCGATGTCACCGTAACCGATGATGCCCACCACTTTTCCGGAAACGCACAGCACGTTGAATTGTTCCCAGAGGCCGCGCTGCTGATTACGGATCATGCGGCGGAAATCCTTGGCGAAATACAAAATCGCTGCAAGAACAAATTCACCGAGGGAAGAGCTGAAGGCGCCGATGCCATTGGTAAGCGGCAACGGGCTGGCGACCAACTCTGGAAATAAACTGCGTTCAAGGCCAACAGAGCGTGAATGCACCCAGCGCAAATTTGGGCACATGGCGAAGACGGCGCGGAAAAGGTCCAGCGGGCCAGCCCAATTGAAAAGAACGGTGGCATCGGCGGCGTAGTTCGCGAAGGCTCCGACTGACCCGCCAATAACGATTTCCGCATCCGCGCGCAGCGGTTCCAGAAGCGCCAGCGGAACATCATTGGTTACGGCAAGAATCAGGATGGTATCTTTTTTCATAGGCGCGAAAACCGGGATGAGCATTACACCACAGTCCAGGCGAATTGTGAGCGATGAATCCCGCACAACCGGTAGCGCCTGCTTCTAGCAGGCAAGTGCAGCACCAGCGACTTTCAGCGTGTGCTGTTTTGACGACCAAGCTGCCTCATTAATAACAACGCCACGAAAAATCAAATTAACACTTAGCTCGCGAAGGTCGAGGCTGAAGCTCCAACGCTCCCACAATGCACGGTTTTGCTACTCGGCAATTCCGGTTGACCGAATAGCCGTCTGGCTCTACGTTTAGTGGACCACGACCCCTGACGCGAAAGGGAATCCATGCCGCCAAAAGATGCCAAATCGCTGAGAAGCTACCGCTGGTACGGACCGGACGACTTGCGCTCGTTCGGGCATCGGTCACGCGCGGCGTCAATGGGTTGTACGCAGGCCGACTATGCGGGGAAGCCGGTGATCGCGATCCTGAACACGTGGAGCGACATCAATCCCTGCCACAGCCACCTGCGCGAGCGCGCCAACGATGTGAAGCGCGGCATCTGGCAGGCCGGCGGATTTCCGGTGGAAATGCCGTCGTTCACGCTGGGTGAAACCTTTCAAAAGCCGACCACGATGATGTACCGCAACTTGCTGGCGATGGAAACCGAGGAGATGCTGCGCTCTTATCCTGCGGATGGCTGCGTGCTGATGGGCGGGTGCGACAAAACCACCCCAGCGCTGCTGATGGGCGCGATCAGCATGAATTTGCCCGCGATTTATGTGCCCGCGGGACCCATGCTGCGCGGCAATTGGCGCGGGCAGATCCTCGGAAGCGGCTCCGACGTGATGAAATATTGGGCAGAGCGGCGCGCGGGAAATATCGATCAAAAGGCGTGGTTGGAAATTGAAGACGGCATCGCGCGGTCCGCGGGCACCTGCATGACGATGGGGACGGCTTCCACAATGACGAGTCTCGCGGAAGTCCTCGGCTTTTGTCTTCCCGGTGCAAGTTCGATCCCCGCAGTGGACGCGAACCATCCGAAAATGGCCGATCGCGCGGGACGGGAAATCGTGAAAATGGTTTGGGAAGACAGAAAGCCTCGCGATATTTTGCGCCCCGCATCTTTCGATAACGCGGTGGCGGCCGTTTTTGCCCTGGGCGGGTCCACAAACGCGGTGATTCATCTGATTGCGATGGCTGGCCGGGCCGGCATTCCCCTAGCGCTGGCGCGGTTTGACGAACTTTCTCGAAAGACGCCGCTGCTGGCGAACATCCGGCCAAGCGGGAAATACCTGATGGAGGATTTTTATTATGCGGGCGGATTGCCGGCCTTGCTGCGCGCGCTTTCGCCTCACCTGGACCTGGGCTGCGCGACGGTCACCGGTCAAACGCTTGGCGAAGCCATCTCGGGAGCTGAAATTTATAATGCCGACGTGATCCGCAGCCTGGATAATCCGGTGCTGGATCACGGCGGCCTGGCGATTTTGCATGGAAATCTGGCGCCGAACGGCGCGGTGATCAAGGCTTCGGCCGCCGAGCCGCATTTGCTGAAACATGCGGGACGCGCCGTTGTCTTCGACAGCTACAACGAAATGAATGCGCGGATAGACGATCCGGCGCTGGATGTGGATGCGAACAGTGTGTTGGTGTTGCGCAACGCCGGGCCCAAGGGCGCGCCGGGAATGCCGGAGTGGGGCAACCTCCCGATACCGCAGAAGCTTTTGAAGGCCGGCGTGCGGGACATGGTGCGGATTTCGGATGCGCGGATGAGCGGCACGAATTACGGCGCATGCGTACTGCACGTTTCACCGGAATCGTTTGTGGGAGGACCGCTAGCTCTGCTGAAGGAAAGCGACATCGTGGAACTGGATGTGCCCGGCCGGCAGTTGAACATGCGCGTGAGCGATGAGGAATTGGGGCGTCGACGCGCGGCATGGAAGCCGAAAGAGGGAATCTACCCCCGCGGGTACGGGAAGCTTTTCATGCAGCACATCAAACAGGCCGACGAGGGATGCGATTTTGATTTTCTGGAAGGCACGGCGCCAATTCCTGAACCGGAGATACATTGAGCATTAGGACTCGCAGAAAGAGCGGAGAGGAGAACACCGGTTAAAGCCCGTGCTACTTGGCGCGCGTCTGCGCCAATGGAGTTACGAGCTTTGGAGTTGGGGTGGTTTGCGCCTGACTGAGAGCATGAGAATCCCGGAGAGGCAGAGATTGCAGACCAGGTAGAGAAGTCCGGTTTGAAAAGAGTGGGTGCGGTGAACCAGGTAGCCGACGACGAGCGGGCCGACGAAGCCTCCTAAATTTCCCAGCGAATTGATCAGTCCGATAGAAGCGGCCGCTGCCGATTCGCTGAGGAACGCCGTGGGCACGGCCCAAAACGACGGGTGAAACGAAAAGTAACAACTGCAAACCAGGCAGAAGAGCGCGACCGCGGGCACAATGCTGGTTCCGAAGACCACCGCCAGCAGCAAACTTAAGCCGCATAGAAATATCGGGACGGCTGCGTGCCAGCGGCGCTCGCGAACTTGGTCCGAATGCCAACTGTTGATTTGTTGCGCGATAAATCCGGCAAGATAGGGCAGGGAAGCGAACAGTGTCACGTGGAGGTCCGATTGTCCGGATAGCCGCTTCAGGATGGTGGGCAGCCAGAAAGCGATGCCATAACCGCCAGTGGTGGCGCAGAAATAGCAAAGCGTGAGCACCATCACATCGCGATCCCGAAGCGCCTGCCAGATGCTGTAGGAGCGCGCTTGCTGCTTGGCGAGCTTCTCCTGCTCCAACTGGCTGGTAATCCAATTCCGGCCCTCTTCATTGAGCCAGCGCGCCTGGTGCGGCCAGTCCGTCAAATAAAATGCCGCGATCACGCCGAACACGACGGCGAGAACTCCTTCGATAATAAACAGCCAGCGCCAGCCGCGCAGCCCGAACCAGAAAATTCCCAGCAGGACGCCGGCAACCGGTGACCCGACGACGAACGAAAGCGGGTTGGCCGCGAAAAACACGCCGACAGCCTTCGAACGGTCCTGATAACGGAACCAGTGGGTGAGGTAAACAATCACGGCGGGGAAGAATCCCGCTTCGGCCGCACCGACGAGGAAGCGCGCGAGATAAAATTCCCGCGTGGTCTGCACGAAGGCCATCACCACCGTGACGATTCCCCAGGAGATCATGATCCGCGCGATCCATTTGCGCGCGCTCCAGCGCTCCGCAATCAGCGCGCCGGGGATTTCAAGTATTACGTATCCCAGGAAAAACATCCCCGCGCCTAGCCCGACTACACGATCGTTGAAGCCCAGGTCGCCGGGCATCTGCAAGGCCGCGGCGCTAACGTTCATCCGATCCAGAAACGCGATGATGTAGAGCAGGAATAAGAAGGGTAGCAGCCGCCATGCGATCTGCTTTGGAACGCTGCGAGCGAGTACTGATTCAACGGGTGAATCGGGCATTGAGCCTCACTCGGAGGAAACTGCGTGACCGGAGAATATCGTGCACTACTTTGTCTGTTTGCGGCACAAGATTCGCAGGGGTTGTGCGCGCTGGGTGCCGATGCAATTGCGCTGGCTGCGGGCGCAGCCCTGTTCAGCAGGCCTGGCTTTTGCTTTACTAGGGAAAGCAAATTTGCTGGAGGTGCGCGATGACAAAAGCTTTTGCACTTTTCTGTCTGCTGGGACTGCCCATTCTGTTGGCGCGATCCGACGAGCCTTTGCCCGAAGGCGTCGCGTATTTGTCGGCGGACTCGCTGAGTCAGCTGAGCAAGTCCATGGGCAAGGAGGCGGCCACGGATCCACATCATGCCTCCGCGCACAAGCTGAAGGAATTTCCCAACGAATATTTCCTGCTGGCGCTTCGCGAAGGGGATGGCGTACCTGAGCTTCACGAGACGGAAGCGGACGTGTTCGTTGTGCTTTCGGGTTCCGCGACGCTCCTGGTTGGAGGAAAACTGGTTGACGGAGAGAAAACTGCCGCACACGAATTCCGCAATGGCACGATTCAGGGCGGCGTGCGGCAAAAACTCGCCACCGGGGATGTGGTACGGATACCGCCGGGGATGCCACATCAGCTTTTGTTGGGTGGCGCGCCCGAATTTGAATACTTTGTGGTGAAGGTGAAAGGGTATTAAACGAATTGACGCGGGAATCGCCCGCAGGCATTTGCTTCAGCCGGCGGCGCCGGGTCCGATCGCAACCACAAAATAGCTAGCGGGAGTGTCGCCAAGATTTTTGATGCCGTGCTCTTCGTTGGAATGGACGAATCCCACCGAGCCGGGCCCCAGCTGTTGAGTTTTGCCGTTTAACGTCAGCTCCACGCTCCCTTCGCGGATCAGCCACATTTCCGTGTGCACATGATGGTGGGGAGGGTGGGGAGCTCCACCCGGCGGCAACGTGGTTTCATGGACCTCAACGGCTTCGCCGGTGGTGAGCATGCCTTGCAGCACCGCGCGAAACTGCGCATGGTTTGAAGTTTTCACCGGTAATTTATCAAAAGGATAGAAAGCGGAGGGCAGGATTTCTTCCTGGTCGACGGCAGATGCAGCGGGCATGATTGCCGGCAGCGCCATCGCTGGCAGAAGGGAACAAAGATCGCGTCGCGAGATCACCATGGTTTTCTCCGTTTCTAGTTCGAACCACATTGTACCGCGGAGTGCTCAGAGGGCGGGCCCTACTGAGGCGCAAGAAAAAGGCACTGCCAATTGTCATCCTGAGGCTATCCGATAAGGATAGCCTCAGGATCTCAACGTTGGATTCAAGTCAGCTTGGCCATTACGTTGAGATCCTTCGGGCGCAAACGCCGCGCCCTCAGGATGACGGTTTTTTGTGCGTAATGGCTTGGGTGCGTTGTATCGCAGGGGGCCGTAGGGACGGCCTTCCGAGGCCGTCCGTTGGAGCACGGTTATGGCATTGGGATCGGCTGCGGCCCGCTTCCCTTCTAGGCTCAGGGCAAGCGGAAGGCGGGCCCTACATTTGGCGCGCGGCCATGTAGATCGCTTGCACTAGCGCGATGCTTCGCCGGCCTTCTCCGCCGTCGCACACTGGCTGTCGATTGTCACGAATCGCGTGAAGGAAATCTTCAATCACAGCTTGATGGCCGCGGATGTTGCTGACGACCGGGGAGGACGAGCGCTGGTCTTCGCTGGATGGAACGATTTGTGCCGAGAGTGGTGAAGCGTCTCGCAGATCGGCGGCGATGATGCGATCTTGCTCCAGACATACCGTTCCCAGTGTGCCGGTGATCTCCACGCGACGAGGATATCCCGGATACGCGGCCGTGGTGACCGAAAGAACGCCGCGAGCACCGCTTGCAAATTCGAGCAGCGCCGTGGCTGTGTCTTCGCCTTCGAGCTTGTGAAGGAGCCTGCCGGTCCACGCTTGCACGTGCTTCACATCGCCCAGAAGCCACAGTAGGAGATCCACTGTATGGATGCCCTGATTGATCAACGCGCCGCCTCCATCCAGCGCCAGCGTGCCGCGCCAGCGGGAATTCGCGTAATACTCCGGCGGGCGGTACCACTTCACGCGCGCGTCAACAAAAAGCGGAGTGCCGAGGACTCCATCGGCAATCCATTTTTTAAGTTGCTGGATTTCTGGCTTCAGGCGGTCCTGAAAGATCACGCCCAGCTTCACGTTGGCCCTGCGCGCCGCTTCGATCAGCCGGTCGGCGTGCGCCGCGCTGATGTCCATCGGCTTTTCCGTAAGCACGTGCAAGCCACGCTGCGTGGCGGCGATGCCTTGTTCGGCGTGCAGACCGGAGGGGCTGCCGAGTATCAGCATGTCTAAAGGACGATGTTGCAGGAAAAGTTCAAACTCCGTGTAGGGAGTGCCGCCATATTCGCGACACAGCTTCGCGATCTTCTCTTGATTCGTGCCATGAATCGCGGAGATACGCGCCCTCGGAATTGCGCACACTGCGCGCGCATGTGTCTCCGTGATGTTGCCGCCGCCGGTCAATCCAATCGCAAAGTCCATGGCAAGCTCGAATCAGGGATAAGTGGAAAGAAATTCCTTGTAAGCGGCAGCGGTGGATTCGGCATTGGCAATCGTGGAGCGGATCAAAACCCGGTAACGGAACGTCACGCTCGCAAGGGGAGCCAACGTCAAGTTCAACTCCTGCTTACCTTCGCTGAAAATTTTCTCGCCTAAAGGATTGGCCGCGAACAGGCCGTAGCCGCGCGCGTGCCAGTACGTGGGAAACCCGGGATTTCCGGGATGATCGAAAATGGTGATGGTCACCGGTTCGTCTCCCACTTTTCCACTTAAATTGCACCAGGTTCCACGGGTTCCCCAAGCAGCATCTCCCGTTTTGCCTTCGCTGGTGAGGTAGGTTCCGTTGACGCCGGTATTATCGAGCTTGGCGACGGTCGTGGTATGTCCGCTCGCGTCGCTATAAACCTCCGGCTTGTCCGAAGGAATCTCCAGCGCGCGCACTACGCGGATTCCCAGCAGGCCATCCTTCGCGTCCTGAAAAATCACTTTTTCGTCCTGAGCGGTCAAAGTCGTGATGCGATCCACGCTGCGGAATCCCGGGCCGCCGCGGAACACGAAGCGAGTGCGCTCCTTCAGCAAGATCTTTTTCTGGAAAGTCACCCAATCCGCCGTGACTTCCAATTCTCCTTCGGAAGCGCCGCTTTTTGCCGAGAGAATAGCTGTCTGGACGATGGTGCCCATCTTCGGAGCATTTTCTGGCTTGATGGCGTCGGAATGGTTCCAGAAATCGATACCGTTCACGTTTTCGTAGTTGAACCACATGCCCGCGTGATGCGGATGGTCCACGCGCTCGCCGGGCCGCTCCTCCAGCGGAAAACCTCGGGTAATGATGGTTCCATCGGCCGTGCGGAGAGGGTAGAGAACAGGCTTCTTCAGCGTGGTAGGCCAGATGTAAGAAGTGAACGGTTTGCCGTCTATGGAAATATCCACGCGCCGCGCGGCCTCGTCTACTTTAAGCGTGACGCGGTCGTCCGGGCGCGACCCGGCCGCAACCACAGTTGTCAGAATCATGGCCACCACCGTGAGCCAAGAGATTGCTCTGAAAAAAAATGCGCGCATGGCTAAGCTTTACTCCCAATCACCACGGCCTGCTTCGCGTCGTCAAACGTAACGCGCTCGCCGGACTGAATTGCGGCGATAGTCATGCAAAGCGCGATCGCGTGGCTGTAGCCGGCTTCAATGTTGGCGTTCGTGGTTTTGCGGCTTCGCACACATTCCAGCCAGTTGCGCACGTTGGCCACCGTCATGGCATCGTCGCCCGTGTCCGCCGTGTTGGAAACGGCGGACGCGGATTCGCCAAGCGACGCATTGGGAAGCAGGTTTGCCTTCATCCCCATTTCGGCGGCGAAGTTTTCGGTCAGTCCGCCGTCAGAGTTCACGCGATCTTTGTCCAGATCCATTGTGCCGCCATTGGAGTAGTAAAGTTCCTTAACGCCGCCGGCGGAGTTCGTCATGCGCGAGGAATAGACCACCTGGAATCCCTTCGCTGGATTATCCAGCGGGCCGTAGTCGAATACCGCCGTCATGGTGTCCCAATTTTCTCGCCCGTCGTGCCAGGCGTAAATTCCGCCGTTGGCCACCACGCTGCGCGGTCGCGGCAGACCTGTGAACCAGTGCACAGTGTCAATCTGATGGACCAGCCACTGGTCGGGGATCCCCGAGGAGAACGGCCAGAACAAACGGAACTCCAGATATTTACGCGCGTCGAATGGCTGATAAGGATGGTTGATCAGATAGCGCTTCCAGTCCGTGTCCGCTTCTTTCAATTCGGCAACCGCTTTCGGCCGACGCCAGCGGCCGGGCTGGTTCACGTTCCAGGTCATCTCCACGGAAACGATGTCGCCGAATTTTCCGGATTGCACGAACTCGCACGCTCGCTGGTAAACGGGAGAACTCCGGCGTTGCGTGCCCACGGCGAACACCCGGTCGCTGCCCTTCACAGCGGTGCGGATGGCTCGCGCATCTTCCATCGTGTGGGCGAGCGGTTTTTCCACGTAGGCGTCCCGGCCCGCCTGGATTGCTTCCACGCCGTGGTACGCATGCTGAAAATCGGCGGTGGCCACGATTACCGCCTCCACATTCTTATTCCCATACAGTTCTTCGTTATTTCTGGCCAGCGCGACTTGTTTGTGGGCAAGCTTCTCAATATAAGCGGCGCCCGCTTCACGGCGGCGGCTCCAGATGTCGGAGAGGCCCACAATTTCGCAATTCAGTTCGCCGGCGATTTTCTGAAAAGCGGGGATCAGGCTGGTGCGCGTGCGATCGGAGAATCCCACGATTCCCACGCCAATTCGATCGTTGGCGCCCATGATTCGCGCGTAGCTCGATGCTGCCGTGGTCAGGGTGGTGCCAGCCAGGCCGGCGCCGGCGACTTCCAGAAATTCGCGGCGCGAAACGTTTTTAGCGCACATAGCCCCTCCAAAGGTTCCGCGTTTTGCGGAATATTCGACCGGTTAGATCCAGCTCGCCCCTCGTGCGATTCCGCGGGTGGGCTGCTGGCCAAAACACGCCTATGGTATGCCAATTTGCGCCTCTGTGATGCCAGGACTTTCCAAGAACAGTACGCCGAATGCTCGGAAGTGCTTTTCGGTTTGACTTGGCTGGAGGGCTGCTTCTATATTCGCAAATGCCGTAACTGGAAATCGGTTCCTGGATTGCACGTATGCAAAAAGCTTCCCTCAACGATTCTTCCGCCGCAGGTCCACCGCTGCAAAAAATCCTTCTTACTCGTGAAGAAATCCCGGCTACCGTCTACGAAATCGTTGCCTCCACGCCTTTCATCGATATCCACACGCACCTTTTCTCTCCCGCATTCGGGAAGAGCGGGCTTTGGGGCATCGATGAACTTTTGACGTATCACTATCTGGAAGCGGAGCTATTCCGCTCGTCCGATTTGCAGCCGGGGGACTACTGGCAGCTTTCTAAAACGGAGAAGGCGGACGCCATCTGGCGGCATCTGTTCCTCAAAGACAGCCCAATATCGGAGGCCACTCGCGGCGTTGTTGCGGTTCTGAATGCCTTCGGCTTGCCGACAGACTCTTCAGACCTTTCCGAAGCGCGCGCATTTTTCAATTCGCAATCGGTTGAGCCGCATATTCAGAAGGTGTTGCAGTTGGCGGGGATAAGTTCCGTGGTGATGACCAACGATCCGCTGGACCCCGACGAGATTCCCGTGTGGCAAAACGGAGGACCGGCGCACGCGCAATTTCACGGCGTCTTGCGGCTCGATCGAATTTTGCGCTTTTGGCCGGACAACTGGCAGCGTCTCGCGCAACAAGGGTACGCGGTGCAGGCTGCTCTAGACGGAAAATGCATCAGCGAGATTCGCCGATTTCTTGCGGACTGGTGCGCGCGAATGCGTCCGCTCTACATGGCCGTTTCGCTGGAAGACACGTTTCAATTCCCGGACGACACTTGCATGAGCAAGATTCTTAACGAGGCGGTCTTGCCGGCTTGCCGCGAATTTCGCTTGCCGATGTCGCTGATGATCGGCGTGCGCCGGCAGGTGAATCCGGCGCTGCGCCTCGCGGGCGATGCCGTTGGGCGCGCCGATCTACGCGCTCTGGAAAATGTGTGCCGTCAGTTCCCGGACAACCGTTTCCTGGTGAGCGTTCTGAGCCGCGAGAACCAGCATGAACTGTGCGTCTACGCCAGAAAATTCAGCAACATGCTGCCGTTCGGCTGCTGGTGGTTTCTGAACAATCATTCGATTGTGGAAGAGATTACCCGCGAGCGGCTGGAAATGCTGGGAACAAGTTTTATTCCGCAGCACTCAGACTCGCGCGTGCTGGAACAGATGATTTACAAGTGGCGCAACACGCGCTCGCTCCTTTCGAGGGTGCTGGCGGAGTTCTACCAGTTGCTGGCCGATGATGGACGGCGCGTCTCCGCGGAAGAGATTCGCCGCGATGTAATCCGGCTGTTTCGCGGCAATTTTGAGCGTTTCGTGGGGCAAAGGCTGCCCTAATCGTTCTGCTGAATCGCCCTTCACGTTGTCGCAAGTGTGTTCCAGCTAAACTGTGTGTAAACTCTCTGGAACCGAAAGCACTGCGCGACAGAAGCAAAATCGGAACGATTAAGGACTTCTATGGATAAAGCGGTCGTTAGAAAGCGCATCGAAGAGGTTGGACTTGTCCCGGTGATTCGCGCGGGCTCTCCCGAGGAAGCGCGTTTCGCAGCGGATGCGATTTACGAGGGCGGCATTTCCGTCGCGGAGATCACCATGACCGTGCCGGGAGCATTGGACGTGATCTCTGATTTGGCGCGCAATGTGCCGGGCGTGCTGATTGGCGCGGGCACGGTGCTGAACGCCGAAAGCGCGCGGCGGTGCCTGGAGGCGGGCGCGCAATTTCTGGTCAGCCCGGGCCTTCATCTGAAAACGGTGGAACATGCCGTACATCACAAAGTCTTGATCATCGCGGGGGCACTGACGCCCACCGAAATTATGGCGGCCTGGGAAGCGGGGGCGGATTTTGTGAAAGTCTTTCCATGCTCCAACGTTGGAGGACCGAGTTACCTGCGTGCGCTGAAAGGCCCCTTTCCGGATATTCCGCTGGTGCCCACGGGCGGCGTGAATCTGGAGACCGCGCAGGATTTCCTGCGTGCCGGTGCGGCGGCACTGGGAGTAGGCGGCGAGTTGATTTTGAAAGACGCGCTGAAGGCTCGCGATAAACAGAAACTCCGCGATCTTGCCGGTAAATATGTGGAGATCGTGAAAAAAAGCCGAGAGGCCGCCGCAGCGAGCTGATTCGCAAATTGGACTCGCACATCCGCACAACTCGGTGCCCCGCTGGCAGGGAATTAAGCGCTAATCACGACCATGTAACAATTCAGTTGACAGGGTGATTCACGAAGTATAATTTTGAGTGGAGGCCTGACCGTATTACGAGAATATGGTACGGACTCTTGTTTAGCCCTCTCCATTTCCGAGGTGCTTCATGGCTCGCATCAGCTATCTTACTCCCGATGACGTCTCCGATCCCCAAGCCCGCCAGTGGCTGCTCGACGCGATTGCGCTTGGCCGCCCGGGGCCAGAAAATCAAGCCATCCGAGCTCACCAACCAGACGTAATGCGTTCGTTCACGTCCACCTTTGACATGTTATTCAAGCCTGGCAAGGGAACCGTGGAGTGGGATCTTAAGGAACTCCTTCGAGCGTACATCGCCATAAGCATGTCGTGCGGTTATTGAGCGAACCAGGGAACTGCGCAGGGTGCGCAGTCAAAAGAAGACCGGATGTCGGAAGTAACGCGTCACGAAGATTCCCAGCGCTTCACTCCACGCGAAAAAGTAGCCTTGGCCTACGCCGATACGATTATCTGGGCGCCAGAACGCGCCGATGACGCTCTGTGGGAGCGATTGCACGCGGAATTCACGGAGCCGCAGTTGGTGGAAATCGGCTACTGGATTGGGTTCATTTCCGGCGGACAGCGCTGGCTGAAGACATTGAGCACGAAAAAAGGCGAGCTGGCGGCGGTGCTCGCTGAAAAGCAAGGCGAAAAAGCGCATCCGTGAAGCGTCGCGCCTGGTACGGCAGCCCGTATGGGCAGGTACTGGCAGGCATAGCGTTAGGAATATTGGTTGGGCATTTCTTTCCAAAAACAGGCGTGGCCCTGAAGCCCCTTGGCGACGCTTTCATTTCCTTAATCCAGATGATGATTGGCCCCGTTATCTTTGGGGTGCTGGTGCAGGGTATCGCTTCCATGACGGACATGAAGAAGCTGGGCCGCGTGGGACTAAAGACCCTCGCCTACTTTGCAATTCTGTCCGCAATCACCCTGATTGTGGGAATGCTCGCCGCGCAAATCGGGCACCCCGGTGTTGGGCTCAGCGATCATGGCTCGGTTTTAAATGCCCAACAGGCCACCGGTTTCGCAGCCAAAGCCAAGGACCAGGACCTGGCCAGCTGGTTGCTGGAAATTATCCCCAAAACATTTGTCGGGGCGTTTGTACACACCAATGTGTTGCAGGTGGTTTTGCTGGCGCTGCTTTGTGGGTTTGCCATGGTGCAGCTGGGCGAGGACGGCAAGCGAGCGGGACGAGCGGTGGAGATTGCCACCAAGATCTCTTTCGCCATTGTGCGTTTCATCGTGAAGCTTGCGCCTGTTGGAGCGTTTGGCGCCATAGCGTTCACGGTCGGCCAATATGATTTAAGTTCGTTATCCAATCTGGCGGAACTTGTCGTCACCTTTTACGTGGCCAGCATTGCGTTCGTGGTGATCGTTTTGGGAATGGTTGCGCGGTTGTGCGGCTTTTCGCTGTTTCGTTTCATCGCCTATATCAAAGACGAATTGCTGATTGTGCTGGGAACCAGTTCCTCAGAGACGGTGATTCCCGACATGATCCGTAAGCTGGAAAATCTGGGCTCGCCCGGCTCTACCGTTGGGCTGGTGTTCCCGATGGGCTATAGCTTTAACAATGCCGGCGCGAATATTTATATGACCCTGGCGATCTTCTTCCTGGCGCAGGCGAATGGCGCGCATTTCACATTTGCCCAGGAATTGCGCATCCTGCTGGTGGCGATGGTGGCTTCCACCGGCGGCGCAGGGGTGCCCGGAGGCGCGTTTGTAAAGGTGGCGGCGATGATCAGCGTGGTGCCCGGAATTCCCATCGCGTCGCTGGCTCTGCTGTTGGGCGTGGACAAATTGATGAGCGAGTGCCGCGCGCTTACCAACGTCATCGGCAATGGGGTTGCGACCATTGCGGTGAGTCGTTGGGAGGGCGAATTGGATTTCGCCAACCTGCAGAAGCAGTTGCGCGGTGAAAAGGTTTCGGAAACGAGATCGAACGAGTAGAAGCCATCTCATAAATACCTCAGGAGGATGATGGCGCAAGCCAACTGCACCATCCCGAGGAAATTCTCTGGGTAGTATTCCCAGCGAATGACCACACGACGAAAATTATGAAGCCAGGCGAACAAACGCTCAATTTTCCACCGCCGACGGTAGCGGCGCAGCACGCGCCCATCTTGGGTGGCCTTCCGGCTGCGTGTGGAGTTGTGCGGCGCAACCAACTCGACGCCGAAGCGTTCGCGAATCTGCGCATCCAAAGGATCGCTGTCGTAGGCGCGGTCGCCGATCAAGCGTTCGGGAGTTTCCGCAAGGAAGCGTCGCTGGAGCGTGGGCTCGACGAGTTTTGTTTCATGAGGCGAAGCGCTGGCCACGTGTACGGCGAGAGGAAGACCATGGCCGTCGCTGATCGCCATGATTTTGCTGCCTTTGCCGCGCCGAGTAGGGCCGACAGCAGAGCCCCCTTTTTCGCCGAACTGAAGGTGGCATCGATGAACGATTCGCTCAGGTCCAGCTTCCCTCGATCGCGTAAGTCTTCCGCCAGTTTCTGCAGCAGCCGAGTGAGCAACCCGGACCGCTGCCACTGCTGGAAGCGACGATGACAGGTTTGGTAGGGAGGATAACGACGCGGCAGATCGTGCCAAGGAGCGCCGGTGCGCAAGACCCAAAAAACTCCGTTCAGCACCGCTCGCGTATCTTGCCACGGACGGCCACGCCCATCGTCCCTGCGTTTCGGACGAAACAGTGTTTCGAGCACCGCCCACTGGGCGTCGGTGAGGTCCATGCTCTTGATTTACGCTAGTTTGCATAACTCACAAGCTTCCAATGACCTGAAAGTGTTTATGAGATAACTTCTAGTCAAATCCGCCTGGCATGCCCAAATCTCCGGCCTGGGTTTACAAGCTTCGGCAAAGCGAATAAAGTGTCGCCCGTCACAGATTTGATGTATTCAGGTTGTCTCAGAATGGTTGGCGAAGCTCGATAAGGTGTTGGCGGTTGGTTTGCTCCGAAGAATGGGGAGTGCGTTCCGAATTCAAGTGCTGCTCCTGCGCCGGGCGTCGAGGATAGACGTGTACATTCTTTCAGAAGGCGTAGAAGATGGGATTCCGCCGAGGGACCTTGACCAGGAAATTTGTAGGAAGAATCAACGAGTGAAGCGGAGGGCCTCACTGTTCGCCAAACGGAATGCCATTAAAGCTTTTCAACGAATTGCCGCCATTCGCGGGCTAGCGTTGTTGTTCGCCGCGGTCTGCACGGGCGGGGCGATCGCCGGCCAAGATCTCTCGCCGCGCGCGTATCTGATCTTGCCCACTCATAGCAACGCGATCAATCTGATATATTCCTACTCAAGCGGAGCGTTGGAGTTCGACGGGGCCGTGCCGATCGCCGGCGCGACGGCGAGTATCAGCACGCCGGTCTTCAGCTACTACCATGTGATGAATTTTTTTGGCCGCACGGCCAATTTCACGTTTGCCATTCCCTATGGCGTCGGAAACTTTGACGGCACGCTGGTGAACGTCCCGAAACACCTTTACCGCTCTGGCATGCTGGATTCTTTTTACCGGTTTTCTGTGAACCTGTATGGTGGCCGGGCGATGGAAGTCCCGGAATTCAGGAAATGGCGGCAAAAGGTTTTGGTAGGAGCGAGCTTGAAAGTTGTTGCTCCCACGGGCCAGTATGACGGAACCCGGCTCGTCAATTGGGGCAATAATCGCTGGGCATTTAAACCTGAGTTGGGATATTCCCAGCGCTGGGGCCATTGGGTGCTCGACGGTTACGCGGCCGCCTGGTTTTTCACCACCAACCAGGAATTTTTCTCCTATAACGCCTATTTCCCCGGGCTACAGACGCAATCGCAAGCGCCGATCGTCGCGTTTGAAGGTCATCTGAGCTACGATTTTCGACCGCGGCTTTGGGTCTCCCTGGATGGAAATTACTGGTTTGGCGGAGAAACCAACCTGAACGGTGTGGGAAATGTATTGACGGAGCAGAAGAGTTCCCGGGTCGGCGTTACCGCATCCATTCCCCTAACCAAGCATCAATCGGTGAAAGTCAGCTTCAATGATGGCGCGTACATCAGCTACGGCGGGAATTACAAAAACGTTTCGGTGAGTTGGCAGTACGGTTGGGTTGGATGGCCAAAGGTTTCACACTGAGGCCGTTGCCTGCCGTGCGAGTTTCTTGACAAAAGTATTTCGGCGAACTCTTGTAGATAAGCTGTGATTGTACTAAAACGTGTTCATTCCACGTTCCTTTGAAGCCGGGGAACGGGATTCGACTTCACCAGTCCAGGATCAGGATGGCTCGACGACACCGCAACACCGCGAAAAGTGCCTGGCTGATTCCGCTGTGTTATGCCATCGGAGCATTACTAGTGGCTTTCACCGTTCCGCGTCTGGCCTTTGATTTTATGCCAAAATTTGCTTCCACCATCAGTGTGAATTCCGCAATTGGAATTTACTCCGCCATCGCTTCCGGAATGATTTCGCTCACCGGGATCGTTTTTTCACTCACCTTCGTGATGGTTCAATTCAGCGCCACCGCCTATTCACCGCGGCTGGTGCTGTGGATTGCCAGCGACCCGGTGATGTCCCATGCCATTGGCGTGTTCACAGCTACATTTCTTTACGCTCTCGCCTCTTTGGCCTGGGTAGACCGGGAGAGTTCTGGAAGGGTTCCGCTGGTCGGGATCATCATCGTGGCCGTGCTGCTGATTGTCAGCGTGATTATGTTCATCAGCTTGATTCAGCGCGTGGGCATGCTGCAGGTTACCCGCATGTTGATTTTTACCGGGGATCAGGGCCGCGCCGTGATCGAAAGCCTTTACCCGCCGATTGAGACGCCGCACGCGGTCATCCCCGCGGAGATTTCCCAAACCGCATGCGTGCAGCAGCTCTATCATCGCGGACGTCCGCAATTTGTGCGCGCGATTGAGATCGAGGGGTTGGTTGCACTGGCAGCACGTTCTGGCTGCTTAATTGATTTCACCGCCGCCGTGGGCGATTCGCTGCTGGACACCACAACGATCTTGCGAGTTTGGGGAGGGACGGGACCTCTGCCAGAACAGGAACTGCGAAAATTGATCGAGATTGGCTCGGAACGCACCTTCGAGCAGGATCCCAAATACGCATTGCGCTTGCTGGTGGATATTGCCATCAAGGCGCTCTCCCCCGCTGTGAATGATCCGACGACCGCGGTGCAGGCGCTGGACCAGATCGAGGACCTGCTGATTCGCCTGGGCCGGCGGCGATTGGAAATCGGCGCATTTCGCGATGCCGCGGGACACCTGCGGCTGCTGATCGATTTTCCGGACTGGGAGGATTACCTGCGCCTGGCCTTTGACGAGATTCGCTATTGCGGAGCCACCAGCGTCCAGGTGATGCGCCGGATGCACGCGCTGATCAGCGAGTTGGTAATTGTGCTGCCAGACGAGCGCAAAGCGGCGCTCGAATATTGGAAACAGAGACTCCATTCCAGCGTGCAGCGAAGCTTTACCGACCCGGAAGACAAGTTGGACGCTTCGACGGAAGACCGTCAGGGCCTCGGCACCTCCCGGCGCAGGCAGGCCAGCCTTTAATTTGCAGCGAAGCTGGGGGGAGAGCGATTGCGATCCTTCCATTTGCCCGCGGCAGAGCGACGCTATTTCTTTTCAACGGTCATGTTCGCAGGTTCGTGGAACGGCAAATCCACGGTCATGGGGCTGTGGTCGGAGATCGGCTCCGGCGGACAATTGTTCAAGTCCCCCATACTTCTTGCAAAATGGGGAGCAAAGACAAAGGAACCGTTCGGGTCTCGCGGTTTATCAAGATCGGACTTCACGAAGATCCAATCCAGTTTGTATTTTGCAACCTGCGCTTTTCCCCAGATTAATTCGGCCACGAAGGTTGGCGTGAATCCCTTGCCATTTCGCTGATTGGAGTCGGCAAGTGTGCCACCGTTGCCATTGCTGGTGCGCTCTGGAATTCCGCGAAAATCGAAGGCCTTGCCGCCGGCGGTGCGGTAATCCTCCAGGGTGCTGAAGAACCCGCGCTCCAGGTTTGGCGAGGCTCCAGGGATGTTGGCGGAGGTGGGGTCCACGCGATATTGGATTGCTGCAACTTTCAGGAACGCTTTGCTGCCGCTGTACAGGATTCCCACGCCGGTGGACCACTGGATGCCCTTGGTGGTCCAAAAATCCAGACTGCCATAGCGTTTGTAGAGCATATTCTGCACATTGGTGGGTGTGGCGTCGGAGCCGGTGGTGTTCATGTCTCCGGCAATAATCACCGGATTGGAAATCTCGCTCACCCCTTGCAGCAGTTCCTGAAGTTGCTGGCGGCGGACCTTGGGTTTGGCGCGATTCTCAAGATGTGTTGAGGCGATGGTTACGCGCTGGCCCGGTGCATCGGGAACATCCAGATCCACGTACAACGTGGAGCGCTGGCCGCGGCGGACTTCCCGCAGCAAGTCCTCCCCAATCAAAATAGCCGCTTTTCTTTTTCCTTTTTCCAACGGATGGATTTTGCTTTCCTGGAACCAGTCATAACCAATAGTGAAGGGAACCAGCCGGGCGCTGCGGATGGGATATCGCGAGAGCACCGCATTGCCATGCAGCGCGCGCACACGGTTCTTATCCACATCAAAGACTTCTTGGAGTTGCTTCTGCTGGTCTGGAGTCTCCCCGTCATCAAACTCATCAATCCCGAGCTGTTTGGAATCGATTTCCAGGAATTCCATGCCGTAAGCCCAGTTCATGTTCAACGCTTTGCCCAGCTCGCGAATCACTTCGCGATATTCCGTCCGCTTTACTCCCCAATCCACTTCGTTCAGGATCCAGACGTCCGCGGATTTCAACAGTTCGATTTCGCCTGGAATTTTTTCCAGGTCCACATTTCGAATGGTTTTCTTTTCCTCCTTGGCCTTTTTGCGCTCCTCTTCCACTTTAGCCATGAATGCTTTGGGATCGGTCAGGCACAGTTTGATGTGGTCGAGTTCCAGGCCACGCTCGATGTTCCACAGCGCCACGCGCAGGGAAAGCCCTAGTTCCTTCACTTCCAGCGGCTTGGCGCGCGCGCCGCCGAGATAAGCCTCATTATTGATAAAAGGAGTTGTCGCCAACGTATGGAGCTTTTCGGCCAGCGCCGGAGGGAGTTCCTGGTCTTTATTCAGTTCGACCAATTCATCGTAGCTGAAAAGCTTGGGCAACGATTCCCGGACGTAATCTTGCGCATGTGAAGAGCAGCTACCGGCTAGAGCGAGAGCTATTCCTGCAAGGCGGTAAAAGTGTGTTTGGAAAAGGCGGACCTTCATGGATTCAGCTCTCCCGTTGGCGTACGGTGGCTCACAGCTTGACAGCTGCGTGATTTCCACTCTCTAAACGACATCCAACATAGCGTTACGTTCGTTGTAAAGCAATATTTCGCGGGCGTTCGCTGGCCGCGTACGAATGCGATAGACTCGCATTTCTGCTTGGGGGCCGGCGGATCTCGATGGGCAAAGCAGTTGCCGCGCGCCCCATTCGGTTGAGAGGAGTATCCATGCGAAGCGGAACCAGAAAATTATTGCGACTTGGTTCAATTGCGTTGCTGTTGGGATTCGGACTTTCGGCGCGCTCCGAGGGCCAGGCGCCTTCTCTTGCGCCCCCTCCGCCGTTGCTGCTGGGCACGGCCTGGTATCCGGAGCAGTGGCCGGAATCGCGTTGGGACGCGGATCTTGCCCTGATGCAGCAGGCGGGCATTCACATGGTGCGTGTGGGCGAATTTGCCTGGAGCCGCATGGAACCCGAGGAAGGGAAGTATGATCTCGACTGGCTGGATCGCGCGATTACCGCCGCCGCCCGCCATAATATTTATACCGTCGTCGGCACGCCGACCGCTGCCCCACCTGCCTGGCTGACGCAAAAATATCCGGAGACGCTGCGCCTGAAGGACGACGGGCGCCGCGACCAGCATGGTAACCGGGAGCAATTTAATTGGGCGAATCCCAAATATCGCGAACTGGCGCGCGCGATTGCCGAACAGCTTGGCAATCGCTTTGGCCACAATCCGTACGTCCTCGGCTGGCAGATCGACAATGAATATTCCGAAGTGTCCTACGATCCGGAAACCCGCGCGCAATTTCAGCAGTGGCTGAAGGCGCGCTATTCCACGCTCGATAATCTCAATACTCGCTGGACCACTTCTTATTGGAGCGAAACTTATACCGCCTGGGATCAGATTCCGATTCAGACCGGCTATGGAAATCCCGGTCTGCTGCTCGCCTGGATGCGATTTGTCAGCGATACCTGGCGCAGCTATCAGAAAAATCAACTGGACGTGCTGCGCGCCAATTCCGATCCCGGCAAATTCATCACCACTAACACCATGGGCTGGTACGACGGCTTCGATCACTACGTGGTGGAGCAGGATCTCGATCTGGCGGCGTGGGACGACTACGTCGGGGAAGGCCATCTGAACGCCGTGAAAAACGGCTTCCCGCACGACCTGACCCGAGGCTTCAAACAGAAAAATTTCTGGGTGATGGAGACGCAGCCGGGCAACGTCAACTGGGCGGACGTCAACAATTCGCTGGATAAGGGAGAAGTCCGCGCCATGGCATGGCATGACGTTGGGCACGGCGCCGACGTGGTCAGTTACTGGCAGTGGCGTAGCGCGCTGAATGGGCAGGAGCAATATCACGGCACGTTGCTGGGCGCCGATGGCACGCCCGTGCCGCTCTATCCCGAGGTCGCGCAAGTGGGAAAAGAGTTTCAAAAAGCCGGGCCGGTTTTGGCCGGCACCACCATCAAATCCGAAGTGGCGATTCTGCACTCCTATGACAGCCGCTGGGCCATCAATTGGCAGCGCCACAATAAAAATTTCGACGTGAACTATGAGATCGGCTACTACTACGGCGGCATCCGGCCGATTGCGCAATCGGTGGATGTGCTTCCTCCAACGGCGAATCTTTCTTCTTATAAGTTGGTCATCGCTCCCGGCCTGAACGTGCTTTCCGACGCGGCGGCGAAAAACCTTGCGGAATACGTGCGCGGCGGAGGACATCTGGTGCTGGGCCAACGCTCAGCCATGAAAGATGAAGACAACGGCTTGCAACCGGATCGCCAGCCCGGTCCACTGGGCGAGCTTCTCGGCGGGCGCGTTGACCAGTATTACGCCCTCCTAGAGCCCGTCCCCATCGAGGGCCAGTGGGGCACGGGCGAGTCTCCGCTGTGGGCGGAGTTGCTGAGCGCCAAGGAGAAAGACACCGAGGTGCTGATGCGCTATGGCAAAAGCAACGGGTGGCTCGACGGGCAGCCCGCGGCCATCTCCCGCAAAGTGGGCAAAGGGCGCATCAGCTACATCGGCGCGTGGCTCGACCCAAAAATGATGGAAAGCGCGGCGAAGTGGATGGCCTCTGTCAGCGGAGTGAACACCCCACTGCCGAACGTTCCCGAAGGCGTCGAAGTATCCGTCCGGCAAGGCGAGCGGGGAGTGGTCTATATCCTGGTGAATCTTTCGAAGGACACGCAAACCATCAACTTGCCCGCGGCGATGAGCGACGTTCTGGAAGGCGGCACAAAATCTTCCGTCACGTTGGCCCGATATGGTGTGGCGGTCCTTTCAACCCCTGCTAAATAAAGGAATGCCCTCGAACGGCACCGGCATATTAATTATTTTTGATTGGCGTGCGTCGGATTTATCTCGCTATACTTAGCGCGCTGCTTACCCCGCCTCAGACGTAGCAGGAATCCCCGGCTTAACGTCTACAAAAGGAGTTCTTCCCTTGAGCAACTCGATTATCCGCAAACTCTTTTTCTTTGCCTCGGCGGCCTGTTTTTTTCTGATTCCCGGGCATGCGGCCGCGCAAGAGGCCAAATCTCACTGGTCCTACGACAAAGGAGAGGGCGATCCGAAACACTGGAGCAAACTGGATCCGACATACGCCGTTTGTGCCACCGGAACCACGGAATCTCCGATTGATATCAAGGGCGCAACGCCGGCGGACCTGCCGGCGCTGAAGATGGATTACAAGGCTGTGCCGCTGAATATCATTGATAACGGCCACACCATCCAGGTGAATTACGCGCCGGGAAGCACGCTGACCGTCGGTGACAAGGTTTATACCCTGAAGCAGTTTCATTTTCACCATCCAGGCGAAGAACACGTGGCCGGCAAGAAGTTTCCGCTGGTCGCGCATCTGGTGCATGCAGACGCGGAGGGTCACCTGGCTGTCGTGGCAATTCTGTTCAATGAGGGCGCGGCGAACCCGCTGCTCGACACCCTCTGGAAAGACGTCCCCGCGGAAAAAGAGGAGGCGATGGATGTCCCCGGCGTCACGGTGAACGTCGCGGACCTGCTCCCCAGCAGCCTGGGGTATTACACATATATGGGTTCGCTGACGACTCCGCCGTGCAGCGAGGGTGTTACCTGGTACGTGCTGAAATCGCATGAAACGCTTTCGGCAGGGGAACTCGCAGATTTCGCCAAACACTACCCGATGAACGCGCGTCCGATCCAGCCAACCAACGGCCGGAAGATTGAAGAGTCGAAATAGGGGGGCGTGCAGGCACTGGCGAGCGATCGCTTGGTAGCGCCTGCATCTTGCAGGCAAGCGCGCCGCGAAGCGGCAAAGCCTCAGCTCTCCAAATAAGAACTCGAAGGGACTTGTGCACTCCAGAAAGGCGGAAAGCCTCGCAGCCTCGGCTCGCAGGCCGGCAGGATGCAGGCGCTACCAGGGCGGGTACTGGGTCTGACATAGGGCGGCAAAGGAACCTCCCGGCTTTGCCCTTCCCGGCCGGGCGCCCACTGGCAAAACCCCATATTGCCGAAGCACACACTCCCGTAGTAGTGTCCCCGCATGGCCAAGAAGCCGAAGTTACGCACTAAAGGGGGCCGTAAGACCATGCCAGCCGATCATGAAGAGAAAAACGCCACCAACGGAGAGCTGCGCGAAGGCGCGAATGTTGACAAAATCCGTGACATTTTATTTGGCAACAACATGCGGGAGTATGAAAAGCGCTTCGCCCGCCTGGAAGAGCGCCTAACGAAATCGTCTGAGGCTCTGCGCGACGACCTCAAGAAACGCTTCGATTCCCTGGAATCCTACGTCCGCGAGGAACTGGAATCCTTGGGAACTCGTTTGAAGACCGAGAAATCGGAGCGCGCCGAAGGCTTGAAAGAGTTGACGCGCGAAAGCCGCGACGCCGCCAAGGCCCTGGAAAAGAAGCTTTCGCAGCTCGAAGAGCAACTCGATGCCGCGCACACAGAATTGCGTACCAAGATTCTCGAGCAGTCCAAGGCTCTCAGCAGCCAGATACAGAAGTCCAAGGACGATCTGGAAACCTCGCTGGAACACGAAGCAGAGACTCTGCGCGCGGACAAGACGGACCGTGCCATGCTCGCCGACCTTTTCACGGAAATGTCCCTGCGCTTGAAAGATGAATTGGAGCTCCCCGAGAAATAGGCAGGTTCATCACGTATGGGCATGGCCCCAAAGCATTCACGCGACCCGCTTGAATTTCGACCCAAAATGGCCGAGACGCCGCCAAGTTCGACAGCGCCGGAACCCGAAGCGCTTCCACGCGAAGATCCCGAGCAGATTTATCAGGAACTGCGCGAGCTCATCCTGGCTCCGGAGCAGGAGGCGTTGGAGAAGCTGCACCAGCGAGTGGACGACCCTGTTTCCCGCACGGAAGACGTCGGCAGCGTGGTTGCCGAAGCGATTCAGTTGCGGCGCCAGCAGGGTGGCGATGAAGCCTTGAGCGCCGCCCTTTCTCCCACCATTGAAACCGCGCTGCGCGAATCCGTCCGCAAAGATCCGGGCACGATGGCCGATGCGCTTTTTCCCGTGATGGGGCCAGCCATCCGGCGCTCCATCCTGGAAACGCTGCGTTCATTTCTCGAATCCTTCAATCAAGTGTTGGACCAGAGCCTTTCGATCCAGGGGCTGAAATGGCGCGTGGAAGCGCTGCGCACCGGGCGCACGTTCACCGAAGTTGCGCTGCTGCACAGCTTGGTCTTCCGGGTTGAACAAGTTTTCCTGATTCACAAGAAGACCGGGCTCTCGCTGGGCCACGCCGTGGCTCCCGCGGTGGCGATGCAGGATCCCAGCCTGGTCTCTGGAATGCTCTCGGCGATTCAGGATTTTGTGCGCGATTCGTTTCACACCGGGCAGGAGCAGGGCATCAATCGCATGAATGTGGGCGACCTGGACGTCTGGATCGAGCAAGGGCCCTACGCCATTCTCGCTTGCGTGATTCGGGGAATCGCTCCACGGGAACTGCGGGATCGCATGGCGGAAGTTCTCGAAAATGTTCATCGCGAGTATGCGCCGCAGCTTGACACCTTTGACGGCGACACGGCTCCGTTCGTTAAGGTGAACACGGAACTGGCGCGCTGCCTGGAACTGCGTTATCGCGAGGAGGCGAAACCGCGCGGGTATGGGTTCGCGTATGCCGCGGCCGCGTTGATCTTGTTATTGGCGGCTGGATGGATTGGCTGGCGCGCGGTGCAATATTCGCGCTGGGAGCGACTGGTGAATTCCTTTCGCGAGCAACCGGGCTACGTGGTCACATCGTTTGGGCGCGAGCACGGTGAGTTTGTGGTGCGTGGCATGCGCGATCCGTTAGCGGCAGATCCTCAGCAGGTTATCAATGGGTCGGACATGAAGGCCTCTGCCAAGCAATTTCATTGGGCCGGCTACTATGCGCTGGACGACGCCATAGTGCAGCAGCGGGCCATTTCACTGCTGGCTCCTCCCGCGGGGGCTATACTCGCCGTGAAGAATGGTGTTTTGCAGGTTTCCGGTGCGGCCGGCCTGGGATGGGTGAAAGATGTGCGGGCCAAGGCGTTGCTGGTCCCCGGCGTTCGCGCAGTAGAATTCGCGCCGGAATTGGAGCCGGACCGGTTGGCCTTCGCGCAATCAAAAACGGATATTGAGAAGACGGTGGTGAAATTCCCCGTAGCTACAGCGGCGCTTTCGAGCGGGGAACGCCAGGCGCTGCGCAAAATGGCGGAGGAAATGAAAACGCTTTTGGCGGCGGCGCAATCGCTGCACCAAACTGTGAATTTCACGGTGGTGGGCCACACGGACTCCACCGGCGCCGAAACGTCCAATCTGAATCTCAGCCAGCGGCGGGCGGACCGCGTTGCCTATGAGCTGATTCAGAACGGCGTTCCGGACAAATTGCTGCAGGCCACCGGCGTGGGCACCACGCAACCTATCCGCAGCGAAGATTCAGATGCGAACCGCGAGTTCAACCGCAGCACCAGCATTCTTGTGAAAATCCAAAACCCCTGACACCCGGCCATGCTCCAGAAAAAAATCTGCATGCTTGGATCGTTTGCGGTCGGCAAGACCAGTCTGGTCCGCCGGTTCGTCGAGAGCATTTATTCCGACGTCTATCAGACGACCGTGGGCGTGAAAGTCGACAAAAAGGGCGTTCAGGTGAATGGCGCCGAGGTTTCCCTGGTGCTCTGGGACATCTACGGAGAGGACGACTACCAGAAAATGCGCTGGAGCTATCTGCGCGGCGCTTCCGGCTACTTGCTGGTCGCCGACGGCACGCGAAAAAGCACGCTGGCCAAAGCTTACGACCTTGAGAAGCGTGTACGCGAGGAAGTCGGCGGTATCCCGTTCGTGTTTGTGGTCAACAAAAGCGATCTGGAGCAGGACTGGGAATTCGAGCCGGAAAACGAAGCGCAGATTCTTGCGGATAAATGGAACGTTCTGCGCTCCAGCGCCAAATCGGGGCAAAACGTGGAAGAGGCCTTTTCGCTGCTTGCGCGGAAAATGCTGGAATAAATATGGGAGACCTGCTGGAGAAATTTCGCGCCGCAATGGGATTCGCCCTGCTGGAATATCGGGGCGATGGCGAATTTTTCCCAGTAGCTCCGCTCCCGCCGTGGTTCCCGCAGGTTTGGGGTGCGGAAACCGGACTCACGGCTCCGCTGGCGCTTCTGGAAAAATCTCCGTTCCTCGAAAATTTTCTCTATGAAGCCGAAGCCTTTTGGGAATCACCTGCCGAGCGCGCCTGCCAATCGGAAACCTGGGTGGAGAAATCGCCGGACGGGCACGAAATTGCCTTGCAGGCGAGGGCGCTGCTGCTGGAGGGCCGGAGGGCGCTGCTGATCTTCAATCCCGACGCGGAATTCCGCGAGCAGGTGAAGACCCTGCAAACCGCGCGAAACGCGTTATTGGATCACGAGCGGCTAGCGCACGAAATCCAGAAGAAAGAGATTCTGCTGCATTGCATCGTGCACGATTTATCGCAACCCCTCAGCGTGATGCACGTGGCCATGGAATGCCTGGCGACTGACGCGATCAGTGAACGCTCGAAGCAATTCCTCACTCTTGGAAAGCTCGCCAGCGATCAGCAGGAGACGATGATCCGCGACATCCTGCATACGTTTTCTTCGGACTTGCGCGCCTCGCTGGATGCCGGAACTGAGGAGAGCGCTGCCGCCGATCTGCTGGGTTGCGCGCGACAGAGCATGACGGCGCTTGGGCCGACCTTTGAAGCCAAAGGCGTCTCCCTTGCGCTAGCCCCGGCATTGGATGCTGCTTCAAGTTGGCCCGTGCGTGCCGAAGATTCTCGCCTGCGCCGCATTTTTTCAAACTTGCTGGAAAATGCCTTGCGGTACACCCCAGCGCGAGGGCGCGTCACGGTCGGCATGGAAGACGAAGGCGGCTTCCTGAAGGCCTACGTGGACGACGAGGGCCCCGGGCTTCCCAGTGATTTGCGGCCGGAACAAATTTTCGGGCTGTTCCTGAAAGGGAAGCAGAGTGGCGGCAAGGCCGGTCTGGGCCTCTATTTTTGCCGCATTACGGTGGAGCGCTGGGGCGGCAACATCGGCTGCGTCAGCCTGCCGATAAAGGGCTCGCGCTTCTGGTTTCGTTTGCCGCATGCCCTGGTCGCCACAACGTCAACGATTTCCGGCCCCACCGGGAGTCCGGAAGCGCGAGAGCCAAGACATCTTCCTCCGCAACGCCCGTTGCGCATTTTGTTTGCCGACGATCAGAAAGACATTCGCACGCTGACGACCTATCAGCTGAAGCGCAGCGGCCACAAGGTCGTCTCCGCCAAAAATGGCAAGGAAGCGCTGCAACGCTTTCGTTCAGGAAAATTCGATGCCGTGCTGCTGGATCAGGAAATGCCGGGCATGACCGGAGACGAAGTGGCGCGCGCCATCCGCAAAGCCGAAAATGGAAAAAAATCGAGAACATATCTTGTGGCCTCCACTGGAAACAACGGAGCGGAAGATATCCGCCGGTTGAAAGCCGCGGGATTCGACAGTGTGCTCGGCAAGCCATTCCGTCTGGAAGATCTGCATGCCCTTTTACAATCCGCCGGTGCGGACAAAGGAACGGCGCGCGAAGCCAGCAAGCCCGCGGCCCGCCAGAAGATGGATTTTGCCCGGCTACTTGCAAGCGTGGATGGCGATGAGAAGCTCTTGAAACGCATGATTTCCACATTTCTCCGCGACACCCCGAAGCGGCTCGCGGAGCTCGCTACGGCCCTGCGAAAAAAATCCGCGGCAGACGTGGCCACGCTGGCGCACGCCCTGAAGGGCTCGATCAGCATCTTTGGCGCGGAAGCGGCGCGCAATTATTCGCAGGAGCTGCAGGAACACGCGCGGGATGGCGACCTCGCCACGGCCCGGCAGTTGCTGGCGCCCCTAAACGAAGAGATTGCGAACTTGCTCGAAAACCTGAGAGGATACGCACAACAATCCTCCGCCGGGTCTGCGCCGAATTCGAACAAGCGGCCAGGGCCTTCCCGGATACGGAGCAAGCGCCGGCGATGAGCATTTCGCGCGGCAAGTTCCAGTTCAACCATCGGGAGCCCCAGCATGCCCAATATTCTTGTAGCCGAGGATGACGCCACAACACGAGAAATGATTGGCGGCATTCTGAAAAAGCACGGCTACACGGTCAGCACGGTCAGCGACGGCATGGCCGCGCTGCGAGCCCTGAAAAAGAAAAATTTCGAGCTCCTCCTGCTGGACATTTGGATGCCGAAAATGACCGGGCTGGGCTTGATCGGCACGCTTCACGGCGAACCCCACATTCCAAAAATTATCGTCATGACCTCGGACAAGGCGTCCGACACGGTGCTGCGATCCCTGCGCGGGCAGGTCTATCAATTTCTGGCCAAGCCGATTGACGCCCACAATTTAGTGACCGTAGTTGATAATGCGCTTTCCGAGGATCCCACGGTGCCTCCCATCGAAGTGCTTTCCGCGAACAAGCACTGGGTGGAGCTGCTGGTGCCCTGCGAACGTTCGGTGGTCAGCCGCGTGCAGAGTTTTCTTTCCCGGCTGGAGACGGATCTGCCTCCCGAAGTGATCGAAAAAGTGGGTTACGCCTTTCGGGAGCTGCTGAATAATGCCATCGAATGGGGCGGGCGCCTGGATCCCAATCTGAAGGTGCGCATCTCCTACATTCGCACCAAGAAATTGTTGATGTATCGCCTGGATGACCCCGGCCCCGGCTTCAAGTTGGAAGATCTGAAGCACGCGGCGGTCAGCAATCCAGAAGACGATCCCATGGCGCACATGACCATTCGCGAACAGAAAGGTCTGCGCCCGGGCGGCCTGGGGCTGATGCTGACGCAGCAACTTGTGGACGAACTGGTCTACAACGAAGCCCGCAACGAAGTCGTCTTGATCAAATATTTGTAACCGTCCCTTCGCTTCCTCCTGCTTCGCTTCTCTAGTACACTTACGCGACTCTATTTGCACTCATCTTTCGTTCTAAGGAGCACGTCTCATGGCAGCAGGTACTCTGACTGGCGCGGAATTTAAGCAGCAACTCCGCGCAGGAACCCCGAAACTCGGTCTATTTTTGAACTCGCACAGCCCCACCGTCGCCGAACAGTTGGCGCACAGCGGCTATGATTGGCTACTGGTGGATTCGCAGCACGGGCCAATGGGCTACGAGAAACTTTCCGCGATGCTCTGCGGCATCTCGAATGGCGGCGCAAAATCGCTGGTGCGCGTAGGTGGCTACAGCGATCGCCCCGGCATTCAGCAATCGCTGGATCTGGGCGCGGATGGCGTTCTGGTCCCCTACATCAATACCGCCGAAGAGGTGCGCCAGGCGGTGAGTTGCATGCGGTATCCGACGGCCGGCACGCGCTCGGTCTATTTCCCGCAGCGCAGCATGAACAAGGAAGGGCTGCTGGGCTACGCAGGCGGCGCGAACAAGAACATAATCGTCGCGCTTCAGGTGGAGACTGCCGATTGCATCAAGAACATTGATGAAATCGCGGCCGTGCCCGGCGTGGACTTGCTCTTTCTTGGCCAAAATGATTTGTGCATGTCCATGGGCTTGTATGAAAAGTATGAGTTCCCGCACATGTACACTTCGCCGGAACTTGGCGCAGCAACGGAAAAACTGGTGGCCGCGGCGCGCAAGAATAACGTGATTTTGGGATTGTTCCTGTTCGGCACTTCGCGCGTTGGAGAGTTCCTGGAGAAAGGCTTCCCGTTTATCAGTGTTGGCAACGATCTGCACCACGTCCTGACGCAGGCGGGCGCATACGTGAAGGATGTGGAAGAAATCGCCAAGGCCAAGGGCAAGAGCTGGACTCGCCGCCCGACCGCGCTTTTCTAGCGGGTATCGCCCGACTCGGTTCACCTTGAGCTTCGAAGGGCCTGCAAGCATTCTAGTCGCATCTCTTGCCGGCAAGATGCCGGCGCTACCATGATGCGTGTGACCATGTCGTCGCTCGAGCATCCCATAAAATGAGCGAAGGATTTTTGGCGCTGAATTGCCGCGCTTTCACGGACCACTTAATCCATGGCCACCAAGAACTGGGGCAATCGTCCCTGGACCATTGAATTTCATGCCAAATCGCAGCCCCTTGTGCCTTCGGTGGATTTTGCCGTGGTTGGCGGTGGCTTCACGGGACTCGCGGCCGCGGCCTGTCTGAAGCGGTTCGCTCCGGAAAGTTCAGTCGCGCTTTTCGAAGCCGGCAATTTCGGCGACGGCGCAAGCGGCCACACCGGAGGCATGGCCCTCTCGGAATCCGCCGTGGGCGATTTGCCGGGTCTCGGCGATGTTCTGGCGGGTTATGAAAAAATTCTCGCTGAATTGCGCGTGGATTCCGATATTCACCTTCCCGGCGTTCACGAACTCGGCCGCAGCAAACCTCTGAGCAATTCGCCGATCCGCTGGAGCGATTCCGGCGAACTGTGCGCCGTCAACGAAGTTCCTGGAGGCAGCATCAATCCGGTTAAAGTCGTCAGCGGATTGGCTGCGGCAGCGGAACGCGCAGGAGTGCTGCTATTTGAAAACGTAAACGTTGAAGACTGCGAATTTGGCGACCCGATAGCGTTGTGTACGACGAATGGCTCGCTCCGGGCGGGCAAAATCTTGTTCGCTACAAATGCCTTCGCATTCGAACTAACCGGCTGGACGAAAAGGGCGGAGTCTTGCTTCACGCTTGCGATTGCTACGCAGGAATTCGACGATGCGGTTCTGCGGGAAATCGGCCTGGGCGATGGAAAGCCCTTCTATACAGTGGATTTGCCGTATCTTTGGGGCCGCCTGCTGGGGAAGCAGATTATCTTCGGCAGCGGCCTGGTTCATTTCGCCGACTGGCGCGAAGTGCACGTGCTGGACATCACGCGCGGTGAAGCGGCCGAACTTTTTGCGCGACTGGAAAAGCGCATTCGCGGGTTGCATCCCAAACTGCGGGACGTAATGTTTACGCATCGCTGGGGCGGACCTATCTGCATCACGGAAGGCTGGCGTCCAATTTTCGAGCGCCACCCAAAAAATCGGAATGCCATCGTGCTGGGGGGATTTTCCGGTCACGGCGTGGCGCAATCCGTCTATCTCGGCGCGTGGGCCGCGGAGGCGCTGCTGGGAAGGCGCGATCTGCCAAACTGGAAATAAGCAAAAAGAAGAAGTGGGGCGGCGGACGTGCCCCGCGAGTTAGCCCGGATGACCGAAGGCCGGCAGTGTTTTTAGCAACGCGGAAACGCCGTTCCAGATGATCTGCGTGCCGATGCACACTAGCAAAAATGAAGACAGCCGCATGATCACGCTCATGGACGTTGCACCGAGCACGCGCGCCAGTCGATCGGAAAACGCATAACAAAGATAGACGCTGGCCGCGACGAGAAGGGACCCAATCACCGCGCCGATCATGGAAAACAAGATCTCGCGATGCGGTTCGTTCGCTCCCAATGTGATCGCCACGGAAATGGAGCCAGGGCCAACCGTCAGGGGAAGTGTCAGCGGATAAAAGGCCTTCTGGAACAGGTCGTTTGTATCCACGGTGCGGTGCACATCCGCTTTCGTCTCATCGTCATCCTTCTGTTTCAGCATGGCCCACCCGGTGGAGACCAGCACTAGGCCCCCGCCCACCTGCACCACCGGCAGCGAAATCCCGAAAAACGCCAGGATGTGCGTCCCGATAAAATAGGAGCCAACAATCAGAAAAATACTGTTGAGGGCGATGCGCCAGGAAAGCATTTTCCGCTGCTCGCCGGAATAATAGCGCGTCAAGGAAAGAAACAGCGGCGCGCTTCCCAGCGGATTCACGATCGGGAATAACGCCGTAAGTATCAGCAATGTGGATTTGATGATTTGCGCCATGGGGCAGGGAAAGTATATCTACAATGCGTTTGAAGCCGAAACGAGTTTTGCCGTGGTGATGGCCTGGCCCACGTGGCGCTGGGTGTGGTCGGCAATGTGCACCAACAGTCCGCCAAGCGTCGTGGGTAACTGCTTTTTACCAACGACCCTGGGCGAGGAATAATCCTGTGATGCAAGTACACGGACACGTTCACCGCCGCGTGAGATCGCGCGGTCCAGTTCCTCCAGGATTTCTCTTGTGACGCCCTTTGGCTCGGACTCCAGTTTCAGCGCCTGCAATTGGAAATCGCTGAGCGCGTTGCCTTCCGCATAAGTCAGCAGTCGATCCAAACTGCCCGCAATGTGGCGCAAATGAAACGCCACCGACGGCAGCCCTTCGGGAGTGGCGTACAGCTGTTCACTGGACAGCGCACCGCACCACCGGTGCAAGTCTTCGCTTGCGAGCTCCAGGGCATGCAGCACTCCGCGCGCAATGGGTGTCACTTCGATGTGCGTTCCGCGCAGCCAGGGCTCTGCAGCGATTGGTTTGCTATCGCTCATGAAGAAACTTTCAGGAATTCGCGCATGTGAATTGACAGGCCAAACGGCAGCACATAGGATGGAAAACTTCCCGCAAAGATACAACCCTTTCCTTGCGGCCAGAGGACACCTCCACGATGAAACCGCACGCGTCACCCCTCCGCTCCGCAGCAGTCTTTCTTCTGGCGGCCAGCGTGGCCTTTGCGGTGCCCGCCGCGATCGGCCCGGCCGACAGCCAGCGCTATCTGAACGATATAAAAACCCTGACGCAAGACAAAATGGAAGGCCGTGGCGACGGCACCAAGGGACTGGTGCGTGCGGAGCATTTTCTGGAAGCGCGTTACAAAAGCCTGGGACTGGAGCCGGCGGGAACCAAGGGATTTCTGCAACCCTTTACAGTAACGACCGGGGCAAAAATCAAAGGGAAAAATCATTTTCAACTGCTGAATGGAGAAACGAAAACCGAACTGAAGTTGAATGACGATTACGTCCCGTTCAGTTTTTCCGAATCTGGAACGGCTAGTGCGCCCCTGGTGTTTGCGGGCTACGGAGTAACCGCAGGAGAGTTTGGCTACGACGATTACGCCGGATTGGATGTGAAGGACAAAATTGTTCTTGTTCTACGGTACGAACCAAGCAGCTTTGCCGCCAAGTCCGGCAATCAAGGCCTCACCCACCACTCGCAATTTTTCACCAAGGCGATTAACGCGCGGAATCATGGCGCGAAGGGATTGATTCTGCTGAATGGAAAGCTGGGTGATGGAGAAGAGGACCTGCTGACGCGGTTCGGCAGCGTCAGCGGCCCGGAAAATGTCGGCATTCTCTTTGCGCAGGTGAAAAACAGCGTCGCGGCCGGTTGGTTCCAGGCGGCAGGGAAGTCGCTGAACGCTGTGCAAGAACAAATCAATTCCAGCAGCCGGCCCGCTTCCTTTGCGTATCCAGAGTCGCTGCGCGCGTCGGTGGCGATCGACATCGAAACCACGCGCGCCACGGTCAACAACGTGCTTGCGTATCTTTCCGGTAAGACCGACGAGTACATTATTCTTGGCGCGCATTACGATCATTTGGGTCGCGGCAATTTCGATTCGTTGGCGCCCTCGCAGATTGGGCAGATTCATCCCGGCGCGGATGACAATGCTTCCGGCACCGCCGGCCTTCTTGAGCTTGCGCGGCTACTCTCACCGATGAAGGGCCAGTTGCAACGCGGCATTCTTTTCGCCTCGTTCGCGGGAGAAGAATTGGGACTGCTAGGCTCCGAAGCCTGGGTGAAGGCGCCAACGAAGCCGCTTGGCAAGGCCGTGGCCATGCTCAATATGGACATGATCGGACGCATCAAGGACGACAAGGTGTATATCGGGGGCGTGGGCACGGGCTCCACGTTTCAGAAAGTTCTGGACCGGGCGCACGATGACTCGCACCTGAAATTCGAGTATTCGCAAACCGGATACGCCGCCAGCGATCACACCTCGTTTGTCTCGCAGAAAATTCCAGTGCTGTTTTTCTTTTCCGGATTGCACGGCGATTATCACAAACCTTCGGACACCTGGGAGAAAATCGATCCCCAGGCGGCGGCTCGCCTGCTGGATGTAGTCGCTGCGACGACGCTGGAGATTGATGATGCGCCGGAGCGCCCGCAATTTATCAACCTTGGCGACGCGAACCCCCACGCGGGTGGCGTTCCCGGCGGGGGCGGTGGGTACGGGCCGTATTTCGGTTCTATCCCCGATTTTGGCGAAACTGAAAATGGTGTCCGTTTTTCCGACGTGAAGCCCGGTTCGCCGGCGGCCAAGGCTGGATTCAAGGCGGGAGACATCTTGATCCAGTTTGGCGACAAGCCCATCAAGAACCTTTACGATTTTACCGATGCGCTGCGCCGCAGCAAGGTGGGCGATGTGGTTCCGGTGATTGTCCTGCGTGATGGCAAGGAAGTGAAAGCGGACGTAAAATTGGAGCAACGAAAATGATCAGCCGCAAGCCTGATTGATCGGAGTCTGCAAATCGTGCGTGTTCGACAAATTCTGAGTTTCTCACTGGGAGCTGCCCTCGCCCTCGGCATCTTGTATGGCAATCGGTATTCGCCGTTGCTGATCTTTGCGAAGGCGGACACCGAAATCCTGTTGCCGCCGGAGCAAAAGCATCTCAAGAACCCGCGGCAGCTCACCTTTGGCGGCCAGAATGCCGAAGCATATTTTTCCGCGGACGACAAACAACTTATCTTCCAGCACCAGGGCGAAAGCGTTCCCTGCGATCAGATCTATTCCATGCTGGTGGATCCGCCCGACGGCAAGCCCGCGGTTCCCAAGCTCCTGAGCACCGGCAAGGGCCGCACCACATGCAGCTATTTCTTTCCGTCCGGGAACAAGATTCTTTTTTCTTCGACGCATGCCGCGAGTCCCGACTGTCCGCCAAAACCCGATTATTCCCACGGCTACGTCTGGCCGATTTATGACACCTATAAGATTTATACGGCGAAGCCCGATGGCTCGGATCTGAAACTGCTCACCAACGCGCCCGGCTACAACGCGGAAGCCACCATCACGCGGGACGGCAAGCACATCGTTTTCACTTCCACGCGCAACGGCGACCTGGACATCTACTCCATGGATGCCGACGGCTCCAACGTCAAACAACTTACTCATGAACTCGGCTACGACGGCGGCCCTTTCTGGTCGTACGACGGCACAAAAATTGTTTATCGCGCGGAGCATCCGAAAACTGCCGAAGAGATAAAGGATTACAAGGATCTATTCGCAAAAGGGTTGATCCGCCCCGGTAACCTGGAAATCTGGGTGATGAATGCCGACGGCAGCAACAAACACCAGGTCACGCACAACGGAGCGGCGAATTTCGCGCCCTATTGGTTTCCCGACGGGAAGCGCATCATTTTCGCCTCCAACCAGGCGGACCCAAAAAACGGACGTGATTTTGATCTTTATCTGATCAACGAAGATGGCACTGGCCAGGATCGCGTCACGTTTCACCCGGACTTCGACGCGTTCCCCATGTTTACTTCCGATGGCAAGCGCCTGGTGTGGGCTTCGAATCGCAATGGCAAGGCGCCCCACGAAACGAATATTTTCCTGGCGGATTGGGTCGAGTAGAATCTAGCCGCGTTCAATCGAAGGAGGATTGCCCCCTTGCCCACCAAGGCCCGTAAGCGAAGTCCGAAACTAAAACCCGGCCAGCGCGCAGAGGAGACCTTGCGCGTGCTGATCTCCCACAAGCGCATCCGCGAGCGCGTCCGCGAGATGGCCGCGGAAATTCGCCGCGATTTTCCCAACGAACCGATCCATCTGGTCGGCGTGCTGAAGGGCTCCGTGCTGTTTCTGGCGGATCTGGCCCGAGAGTTGGGCGGCGAAGTTTCGTTCGACTTCATTTCCGTTTCAAGCTACGGCAAAGGTATGGACTCCACCGGCGAAGTGAAAATGATCAAGGACCTCGACGTCAGCATGGAAGGGCGCTCCGTCCTGGTCGTCGAAGACATCCTCGACACCGGTTTGACGCTGAAATACCTGTTGCGCCTCTTCGAAGAGCGCAAACCGAAGCATCTGCGCGTGGCTGTGCTGCTGGATAAGGTGGAGCGGCGCATCGCCGACGTGAAGGCCGATTACGCGGGTTTCGTGATTCCCAATGAATTTGTGGTCGGCTACGGGCTCGACTACGACGAGCGTTACCGCAATCTTCCCGACGTTTGCGTGGTGCGCCTGGGGCCGCGCGGCAAGACCAAAGTGGAAGCCTGAAATCCCGCGCCCGCGGGCTTAAGGGCGAATTTCGTTTGCTATACTATTTATATTCATGGACGCTACCGGATCGAATCCAGAAGTACAAACAACCAATCAGCAACTGCAGGCTTCCGCGGAGGTTCTTGCCACGCTCGCGGAGATCGGCGAAGAGGTCAACGCTTCGCTCGATCTGGACGAAGTGCTGGCGCACACCGCCGTTCTGATCAAACGCTATATTGACTACGAATTGTTCGGCGTACTGATGATCGACGAGTCGGGATCCTTTCTGAAGCACCGGTTCGCGATTGGCTATCCACCAGGCCTTGCGGAAAACCTGCGCATTCCCGTGGGGCAGGGAATTACCGGGACGGCGGCGGCGACGGGGCAGCCTGTGCATGTGAACGACGTCTCCAAGGATTCCCGCTACATCAATGCCATCGAAAGTGTGAAATCCGAACTGGCCGTGCCGCTGATGTTCCGCGGGAAATGCGTTGGCGTTCTGGACATTCAGAGCCGCCACGTGGACTACTTCACCGACGACCAGCAGAAGATCATTACACTGCTCGCCAGCCGCCTTGCAGTGGCCATCGAAAATGCGCGGTTGTTCCAGAAAGTTAGCGCCCAGGCGGAGACGCTGCTCGTCTTAAACGAGGTCAGCCGCGAGATCGGCTCGATTCTGGATGTGGAAGAGCTGCTGCGCCGCGCCGCGGAGCTTGTCAAGCGCGTGATCGATTATCAGATCATCAGCATCATGCTTTACGACGAAGAGCAGAAAATCTTCCGCCACCGCCTGGACGTGAAGCATGGCCAGCGTGTGCAGGGAAAGCTTCGCGTGGCAGCCACTGAAGGCATCGTGGGAGCCGCCGCGACGCTGCGTGAGCCCGTGCTGGTCCCCGATGTCACCACGGACCCGCGCTACTTGATGGTGAATCCCGAAACGCGTTCGGAACTGGCCATCCCGATGATTTATAAAAGCAAGGTGATTGGCGTGCTGGACCTGGAAAGCCCGCAACTGAATTATTTTACCGAGGGGCACGTGCAAACGCTGACCATTCTGGCGGCGAATCTGGCGGTATCCCTTGAAAACGCGCGCCTCTATGAACAGGTTGCGCGCGACGAAGCCCGCATGGAGCGGGAACTGCAAGCTGCCAAGCGTATCCAGGGCGCGCTGCTGCGTCCTGTTCCCGCCGACGATTACGGCCTGGATGTGGCCGCCCGATATCTATCGGCGCGCGAAGTCTGCGGCGACCTCTACGATTTTCTGCGCTATGGCCCACAGCAGTTGGGCATTGCGCTGGGCGATGTCAGCGGAAAAGGAACGGCCGCGGCGCTTTTTGGCGCCGTCTCCATCGGTATCATGCGCAGCTTGGCGCCGCAAAAACTGCAGCCCGCGGAAATGTTGCGACAGATGAACCAATTGGTTGGCGAACGCCGCATTGAAGGCCGCTTTATGACCGCGTGCTTTGCCACCTGGCAGAAAGGCCGGCAGAAACTTCGCGTCGCCAACGCCGGCCAATCGCAGCCATTGCTTTATAAAGGAGGCCGCTGCGACCGCATTGAACTTTCCGGCTTCCCCCTGGGCATTTTTGAAGACGTGACCTACGACGAGTGGAGCGTCACGCTGGAATCCGGCGATATTCTGGTGTTCCATTCCGACGGCATCGCCGAGACCTTGAATAGCGAAGGCCAATTTTTCGGCACTGAGCGCCTACGCAAACTGATCGAGCAGCATCACGAAATCACCGCGGCGGAAATGGCCGATCGCGTTCTGAACGAAGTGGACTGGTTCTCGCAAAGCGCGCCGCTTTCCGACGACCGCACGCTGGTGGTGATGAAAGTAAAATGAGCGCGCACGTCAAGGCCCGGCGCGGTCTGCCGTACGTGGATCCCGCGAAGCAACTTCCGCAGTTTTCCTGGAAAAAAACTGAAGCATCGGGACGCGAAGTTTATTGCGAGCAGGTAGCCCTGTCTGAAATTGCCCGTAGGTTTGCAACGCCCAGCTATGTTTATAGCCAGCAAGCCATCACGGATGCATTCCAGGAGCTAGATCACGGCTTGGCCAGAGTGCCGCATCTGGTTTGTTTTGCCGTGAAGGCCAATGGCAATCTTTCGCTTCTGAAGCTTCTGGCCGGACAAGGCAGCGGTTTCGATATCGTATCCGGCGGCGAACTGGAGCACCTCGGCCATCTGGGCATCCCCGGCGAGCGCATCGTGTTTTCCGGCGTGGGGAAAAGCCGTGAAGAAATTCGCGCGGCGCTGCGCTACCGCGCGAATCGCCGCGGCGCGCCCGGCATACTTCAGTTCAACGTTGAATCCACTGGCGAACTAAAAACGCTAATCGAGGAATCTTCACGGCTGGCAAGCGGTTCCGCAAAGGCGCCGGGCGTTTCCATCCGCGTGAATCCAGATGTGAAAGCCGGCGGCCACCCGCACATCGCCACGGGCTTGCAGGAGCACAAATTCGGCGTTGCTTGGCCTGAGGCTCGGAAGATGTACCTTGCGCAGCGCCAATCGAAAGCGATTCGCTGGCAGGGAGTCAGCGCGCACATCGGTTCGCAGATTGTTGGACTGGAGCCGTTTCGCCGCGCCCTGCAGCACCTAGCCGGGTATCTGCTGGACCTTCGCAAGCAGGGAATCCCGCTGAAATATCTGGATGTCGGCGGCGGCCTGGGCATCCGTTACACCAACGAACATCCAGCCTCGCGCCGGGAGTATGCGCGAATGATCGCGGAGATTGCGCGCCCTCTCGGTGTTCATGTTCTGCTGGAGCCGGGCCGCTCGATCGTGGCGGAGTCCTGTGTGCTGCTCTCGCGCGTGCTCTATACCAAATCCAATTCCCGCAAAACCTTTGTAATCCTCGATGCCGCGATGAATGATTTGATGCGCCCCGTGCTCTACGATGCGCCGCATCCCATCACGCGGGTCGCACAGAGATCGGCCGAAAAAGCGCATCGTGCAAAACGCGCGGATATTGTCGGACCCGTTTGCGAAACGGGAGACACGTTCCTTCTCGATTGGCCGATCGGAACCGTGTGTCAGGGAGACTTGGTGGCGATCTGGCTTGCGGGAGCCTATGGCTTCGCGCAGTCCTCCAACTATAATGCCCGCCCCCGCGCCGCCGAAGTGCTGGTCAGCGGGAACACTGCAAAGATAATCCGGCGCCGGGAAACGCATCGCGACTTGCGTCGTACCGACGTCCTCGGCTGATCTCTACGCCTCGCCCCACTTCAATTTATTCCGCAAAATCTCGAAGTACGTCTTGTTCGGCGGCTGAATCAGTTTCAATTTTTCGGCTGAACGTTCAATCCGCACGCGATCCCCGATCTGCATGGGCACGCCGGTCTGGCCATCCAGCGTAAGAAAAACGGAGTCGGAACTCTGCGAAAGAATTAAATCCACCTTCGAACTATCCTGTATCACCACAGGGCGGTCACTGAGCGTGTGTGGGCAAATCGGCGTCACCAGGATTGCAGCCACGCCCGGCTGCACGATTGGTCCACCCGCGGAAAGGGAATAGGCCGTCGAGCCGGTCGGCGACGCCACAATCAAACCATCGGCGCGATACCTGCACACGAACGCGCCGTTGATGTGCAGTTCCACCTCAATCATGCGCGCCAGCGTGCCCTTGTGCACCACAGCGTCGTTCAAGACCTGCTGCTGCGTCAGCAATTCGCCGTTATGCGTGCGCTCCACGGCCAGCAGCACGCGTTCTTCAGTTTTCGCGTGTCCCGCCAGCGTGCTTTCCAGCGCCGGATAGAGTTCCTCCACGGTGAAGCTGGTCAAAAATCCCAGGCTCCCCATATTGATCGGCAGAATCGGAATGTTGTGATGCGCGGCTTCGCGGGAAGCTGCCAGAATCGTGCCGTCGCCGCCCAGCACCAGCAGCAGGTCGGACTCCTGCGCTACCTGATGCCGCGTTTTCCCAACGGAATTACCCTTCAGCACGGTAGCCGTTTCAATGTCATAGGCCGCTTGCAGGCCGCGCTCTTCTAGCCAGCGCAGCAGAGGGGGCACCACCTCGGCAATATTCGAGCGCCGCGGGCGAGAGATGATGCCGATTCTTTTGAAGGTGGCTTCGACGCTCATGGATTACAGCGATTCTACCCCAGCGGGTTTTCGTGCGTGAAGGAAATACTCCTGGTTGCCCTCCGCGCCGGGCAGATGGCTGGGCGCAACGCCCGAAATGCTCAGGTGCAGGACCTCGGCGGCACGCCTGACACTGGCGATAGCCTTCTCATGCAAAGCCTTTTCGCGGACGATTCCGCCTTTGCCCACGTCTTCGCGTTGCAGCTCAAATTGCGGCTTCACCAGGATCAGGAATTCCGCGCCGGGCTTGGCGCAGGTGATTGCGCCGGGCAGGATCTTGGTGATCGAAATAAACGAGACGTCGGCCACCACCAGGTCCACCGCTTCCGGCAAATCCTCTGCTCGAAGATCGCGCGCGTTCTTTTCGATGCGCAGCACGCGCTTGTCTTCTCGCAGCTTCCAGCTCAGTTGGTCGGTGTTCACGTCCACCGCGTGAACGCGCGTCGCGCCGGACTGCAGCAGGCAATCCGTGAAGCCGCCGGTCGAAGCTCCGAGATCCAGGCAAACCTTGCCGGCGGGATCCACGCGAAAATCCGCCAACGCGCCTTCCAGCTTCACGCCGCCGCGGCTGGCGTATTTTTGCAGGCGGCTGTGTACCTCGATATGCGCTGTCGCTGGCAAAAGCAATCCCGCTTTGGCGGCACGCTGCCGGTCCACTTCCACTTCGCCGGCCAGAATCATGGCTTGCGCTTTGTGGCGAGACTCAGCAAGCCCGCGTTCCACAAGGAGCAGATCCAGGCGCTTGCGTTCGGCTTTTGCATTCATGGGGGTGGCGATCAGGCGCGGCGAAGCACCAGAAATTCGGCGATGGTGCGTAATCTATCCGCGCGTTCGCCATAGGTTTCCAGTTCCGCGATGGCCCTGTCTGCCAGTTCCTTGGCGATCTGATGCGAACGCTCCAGCCCGAAGACGGCCGGATACGTGGCTTTTTGCTGCGCGATGTCTTTGCCCGCGGTTTTGCCGAGCGCGGCGGAAGATTCTTCGACGTCCAAAATATCGTCGGTCACTTGAAACGCCCAGCCGATGGTGTCGCCAAATCCGCGGAGCCGCGCCACGTCTTCGGGCTGGGCGCCTGCGCAGAGCGCACCCGCGGTGATGGAAGCGCGAATCAGCGCCGCCGTTTTCGAGCGGTGAATGTATTCGAGCATTTCCGGTCCCACGGGTTTGCCTTCCGCTTCCAGATCCGCCACCTGGCCGCCGACCATGCCCTTGATGGTTCCCGCAGCGCTGGCAATTTCCGTCACCATGGCCACGCAGCGCTCCGCGGAAACCGGGGCAGCTGCGATGGTCTCGAACGCCAGCGTCAACAGCGCATCTCCGGCCAGAATCGCCGTGGCGTCGCCAAATTTCTTGTGGCAAGTCGGCTTGCCGCGCCGCAGGTCGTCGTTATCCAGAGCGGGCAAATCGTCGTGAATCAGCGAATAGGTATGAATGAATTCAATCGCGCAGCCGGGATACAGTGCCGGCGAAATGTCGGCCGTGAAGATGCGCGCCGTTTCCAGGCAAAGAATGGGGCGCACGCGTTTGCCCCCCGCGAAAACGGAATAACGCATCGCCGTGTGAATGGAGGGAGGCTGCACGGTTTCGCCGGGCAACAGCTTTTCGAGCTGTTCGTCCACCGCCTGCCGGTCTTCTTCAAAAAAGGGAGGAAGGTTCATCGTGGTGGGAAAAGTTTCAGCGAGCGGCGCGGCCGGACATTCACAATTCGCTCTCGCCTTCGCTCTCAAACGGCTCGGCGACCATCTTGCCGTCCGCCTTCTTCAGCAGGATTTCCACACGCCCTTCGGCCTCTTCCAGTTGCTTCTGGCATTCGTGAGACAACCCCACGCCTTCTTCAAACAGCTTCATGGCCTCGTCGAGAGAAAGCTGCGGGCTCTCCAGCCGCCGCACCACTTCTTCCAGCCGGGCCAGCGAGCGTTCGAAATCCGGCTTCTTCTGCGCTTCGGGTTTTTTCGGAGCAGGTTGATTCACGCCATCCGCCTGTCAACTTCGCAAATTTGATTTGGCCCGGAACTTCCTGCCACAAGCCTACTTCTGGCAATAACCGCAAAAATATGTCGAACGTCCACCTTGTTCACCGCGCTGGATCGGTCGGCGGCACCTGCGGCACGGCAAACCTTCCCGCTGGTAGACGCGCAAAATTTTGTCGATCCCCTGGAACCACCACTTCGGATCGCGAAAGTTGGGCGACGGGTCCTGACAACATTCTAGAGCACGCCGGAGAACGTGCACAATCGCTTTATGAAGTTCCCCCGCTTGCCGCTTGCTCAGCAAGTCGGCGCGCCGCCAGGGATCAAGTTTCGCGTGCCACAGCGCTTCACTGGAATAAATATTTCCGATTCCCGCGATACGCGTCTGGTCCAGCAGAAATTCCTTCAAGGGGCGCTTCGATCGCGACGCGCGATAGTGGAGCAGCTTTGGCGTAAACTCGCCGTCAAAGGCATCCACGCCCAGCCGCCGCAGCGGTCCGCAAGCGGCGGCTGATTCCCAGGCATGCATGCGGCCGAAATGGCGCTGGTCTACGAAACCCAATAAGCCTTTGGCAAACTCAAACGCCAGATCCACGTGCACACCCTCTTCGCCGGCATTAACCTTCGCCAATAATTCCTTCGCGCTTGAAAACCACAGCAATTGCCCATCGAATCGAAAGTGCATCTCCACCACGCCGTGGTCCAGCGCCAGGAACAGATATTTGCCTCGCCGGAATACGTCCAGAATGCGGCGGCCTTCCACCAAACGCGCCGCTTCCACGGGATTTTGCGGTCTCAGCGCGATCGGATGAAACACGTGCAGGCAGCGAATGCGCTGCCCCTTAACAAGCGGGCGCAACGCTCGCGCAACGGCTTCGACTTCAGGCAGTTCCGGCATGGAAAGGGAGCTCGCTCAATTGGCCGGCTGCAGTGCTAGCCGGTGCTTCGTTACTTTAGATTCGGCAGTATCGCTGAAGGGTGCGTAAATCGCTTTGCCGTTCAACCAGTAGGAAAATTGATCCGAATAGTGTTCGCTGCCAGGCTGCCCGGATTCTCCCGCGGGAAGCAGTAGGATGGATTGTTCCCAATCCGCCAGGTTCGCCACAAAGCGCTCCGACGGACCATGTCGCCGCGAAGCGGCTCGCGGGCTGAAAAGCGTGCCCGATTGTGGCTCATCCGTCTTGCTCAGCAGTCTCTTCAGAATTCCCTCGCGGCCGATCGGATGCAGCATGTCCAGATAATTGAAGCGCCGCCACGCCCAATCGTCTGGGCTGGCGCTGCCCGTCTCTTTTTCCAGGCGCCGCGCGGCATTGTCCGCGGCCGCGCTCAACAGCTCATCATAATTTTTGTAATTTGCAGGCAGCCATCGGGAAGGGCGCTCCGTCAGTATCCGTTGCAGAAAGGCAATCTTCCGCCAGGAATAAAGCTTCGTGTCCGTGCCCAGGTGCGGCTCCAGGATCAAATCCAGCGATTCATAAAGCGCGGCGTCCAGAAAACTCACCACGGACGAATTGCTGTCCGCAATTCCATTCCAATCTCTAGCCTGCTGAATCAGCTTTTGCGCACGTGCATCCTTGGGCAGTGCGATCTTTGCCGCGGCCACCAATTGTTCCGCCATGAAAAGGTGGGGGTAACTATAAGTGTCGGTCTGCACCTTCAGCATGTCCTCTGGCCGCAGATCGTGTTTGTCGTGCAGCAGGTCGTAAATTCGCGCCGTGCGGTAGGGCTCTTCCCATCGGTCCGTCAGATACGGTTTGTAGTTCGGCCCCGCCATGCGCGCATTTGCTGTCCCGATGAAGCCGCTCTCCGGATTGTAACTCTGGGGCAACTGGTCGAACGGAATGTAGCCGGTCCATTCGTAGTCGTCCGTGTCGCCCGGCACCGGCACTTCGCCGCGGCCCTTTTTTCGCACCGGGATGCGCGCTGCCACGATGTAACCGATATTGCCGTCCACATCCGCGTACACCGCATTTTGCGCCGGGCCCCACACTTGTTTCATCAACTCGCGAAACTGCTTCCAGTTTTTGGCATGGCCCAGCCAGTTGTAGCTATTCGCCAGCCCGCCCGGCTCCAGCGCGGTCCATTTCACGGCGTACGATTTATCCGTCTTCTCTCGCCAGAGAACCGGACCGTGCCGCGTCACCACCAGCCGCATGTGCTCGTCCGGCGCACCCTTCACGCGAATCACTTCGTCGAAAACTTCCGCTTTCTGCCATTTGCCATTGACGCGATATTCGTCCGGATTGGCCGGATTCATCGTCTCGATATAAAGGTCCAGCACGTCCGCGCCGTTGTTGGTGAAGCCCCACGCGATGCGGTCGTTGTGTCCGATGATAATCAGCGGCGCTCCGGGAAATGTGATGCCCTTGACGTTCCAACCCGGCGCCGTCATATGCAGCTCATACCAGATCGGCGGAATGGTCAGTTCCAGATGCGTGTCGTTGGCCAGCAGCGGTTTTCCAGTTGCCGTGTGCGCTCCGCTGACCACCCAGTTGTTGCTTCCCAGCGTGCCGCGGATATCGTGCTGGCTTGCATCCAGCCACTGCTTCACTTGCGCCGCAAAGTACGCGGTCAGGTCCGGCTGCGACATCGCGCCCTGCAGATCCGGATGCGTCAGGCTGGCTTTTAGCACGTCCTCCGGGTCCATCTGGTCATCGTCGTCGTCATTCTCATCGGAGTCCGAATCGACAGTTGCTTTCTCTTTCACGCTTGGATCGCCGACCATGAAATGATCCATTGATGATTCGTCACTATATAAATCCTTCGCCAGCTCCGGGCCGACCTTCGCCGTGACAATCGCGCGTTCAATCTCGCGTTCCCGCGTATCCGTCAGCGTGCGGTACATGTAACCCGTCAGCACCAGCGAATCCGTCGGCTGCCACGGCTGCGGCTTGTACTTCAGCAGCGCAAATTCCATCGGCAGGGTTTCCTGGTGCTGCGCGATAAATTGGTTCACTCCGCGCGCGTAGGCTTCCAAAAGGCGCCGCGATTCCGGGCTCATGAGTTGCAGATCGCGCTCGGCAGCCCGCCCGAAATTCAGGTTGCGGAAGTCCCTATCAATTTTCAGTGTGGCCTTGCCGAGAATTTCCGAAAGCTGGCCGCGGGAGGCGCGCCGCAGGATGTCCATCTGCCAAAGGCGATCCTGCGCCACCACGTAACCCTGGGCCTCAACGGCATCTTCCAGCGAGTCGGCGCGAATATGCGGCACTCCCCAATTGTCCCGCTCAACCGTAACCTCGGCCTGCAAGCCTGGCAGCTTGGCTTTGCCGTCGAGTTGCGGCAACGGCCGGTACACCAGCCACCACACGGCGGTGGCAAAAAGGACTAGAGCAATGGCAAGTACGGATAAAAGCAGACGCAGGACAGTGCGCAAAGCGAGTTTCACCTCGTGAAGCTCATCAACCGCAAGGGGCAATCCGCCGCCTGTTTTCCGAATCGTGTAGGGGCGGCTTCAGGCCGCCTTCTTCGAAAGGCGAATCTCAAGTTTAGTGGACCCCGCCACCCCGCGCAACCAAGCGCATCACAGATGCAACACGTCTCGCCAAACGCAGAAGGCAAACGTGGGGCCCGTCTTCCGCTTGCCCTGAGCCTCGAAGGGAGGCGAGCCGCGCGTTGTGCCTCGTAGGAGCGCGCTGTGTAACTTTGCAGCGGACGGCCTCAGAAGGCCGTCCCTACAAACCCCGCTTATCCATCCAATATTCTCTAAACGCACATCCGCGGCGGCCCTTCCTCCACCTCCCCAAATCTACTGTTACAATGCGACTGGAGGGCCTTCTCGCCTGCATGTTGATGATTCGCCTCATTGGCGTGTTCGTGCTCGTCGCACTGAACGGATTCTTTGCCGCCGTCGAATTCTCGCTGGTTGCCGTGCGCATGTCTCGCGTGCGCCAGTTAGTGGCAAAGGGCAGTGCCGGCGCAAAAATTGTCGAGCAGCTCCTCGGCGATCTCCACCGCGTGGTCTCCGGCGTTCAACTGGGCATCACGCTCTGCAGCTTGGCCATCGGCGCGCTGGGCGAAGCGACCCTCGCGAATATTGTGCGCGACGTCCTTCCGGCGTCCGGCAGCATGCGTTCGCTGATCCTTGCGCACGCCATTGCGCTCGCCATTTCTTTCGTCTTCCTCAGCGCGATCCACGTAGTCTTCGGTGAACTCGTCCCCAAAAGCATCAGCCTGGCGCGCGCCGAACGCGTGGCGCTGATGATCGCGCGCCCGTTCGCCTGGTTCCTCAACGCCTTCCGCTGGGCCATTGATCTTCTGGACGGCGTCTCCGGCGCCATCGTTCGCGCTCTCGGTCTTTTGCAGCCCGGCGGCCACGGCGTGGCCCATTCCACCGAGGAGCTGCAAATCCAGATTCAGCAGGCCCGCGAAAGGGGATTGCTTGCGCCGGGCGAGGAAAAATTCATTCTCAGCGCGATTGAGCTGAGCCAGTTACAGGTCCGTGAAATCATGGTTTCGCGGCCGGACATGCATACTCTGCCGGTGGAAGCATCACTCGACGAAGTGATGAAAATTTTCGCCACCACGCAACGCTCCCGCATTCCTGTCTACCGCGGCACGGTTGATCACGTCCTCGGCTTCGTCCATCTGAAAGACATGATGTGGGTGCTGCTGGATCGCGAGCGCCGCCTGGAAGAGAAACTTCCCGCGGGTCCGCCGTTCGACCTGCGCCGCGTGCTGCGCGAAATTCTGATCGTCCCGGAAACCAAACCCGCCAGCGAATTGCTTGATGGAGCTTGCGCGCGCGCCACGTCGGTATGGCCATGGTGGTGGACGAATTCGGCAGCATCCTGGGACTAGTGACCAAGGAAGACCTGCTGGAACAGCTCGTCGGCGAGATCCACGACGAGTTCGACGTGGTCGAAAAGCCACTGACACTTGCCGATGGCGCGGTGATTTTCGACGCCGGACTGAACGTCCGCGACCTGGATTCGCAGTACAACATCACGCTGCCCGAAGATCCTGCCTACGCCACGGTCGGCGGCTTCGTGATGGACCAGCTTGGCTTCATTCCGCGCGGCGGCGAAAGTTTTGAGTACGGCGGCTATCGCTTTACCGTTGTGGAGATGGATGGCCGCCGCGTGGCGCGCGTCAAAATCCAGCGCCTGCACGAAATTGAAGAGAAAAAAGCCGGCGCCGCCGCGGCAGCAGCGCCCGTCGCTGCGTCCAAGGCCAATCCGAGGAAAAAGAACGCTGAATTCGCTTGCCAGGAAATGCGCAAATCTAATCAAAGTGGTTGGCGACACTCAGTGGAGTGTAGGCATGGACAAGATTCGATAGCATGAGCGTTGAGTTTCTTGAGGCTCCCATAGACAATGAACGCGTGAGTCCTCACAAGCACCGGATCGCCGATTACCTGCAACCAAAAACGCTGACGATGTTGTTGCTGGGGTTTTCATCCGGCCTTGCCCTTTTTTCTGGTTGGCAATACGTTCGGTTACTGGCTGCGCGATGAACACACCTCCCTGACGGCGATCGGGTTTCTTTCCTGGGTGGGCATCGCCTATTCGCTGAAGTTTCTGTGGGCGCCCTTGATGGATCGCGTCGACTTGCCGTTTTTTAAGCGGCTCGGACATCGGCGCGGATGGATGATGTTCTCACAGATCGTCGTCGGGCTGGCGCTGGCCGCCATGGGCGGAACTGGGCACGAAAGCCGGGCTCGGCCGGCTGGGCGCTTTTGCGCTCGTCGTCGCCTTTGCCTCATCGACACAGGACATTGTGGTCGATGCCTGGCGAATTGAATCGGCAGACGACGGAGGATGAACAAGGCCTACTCGCGTCTGCCTATCAGTTCAGCTACCGCCTGGCGCTCCTGACTACGGATTCCCTTATCCTAATCGTGGCGGCGGCCGTGGGCTGGCGCATGTCCTACGGTATCTATGGCGCGTGTATGGCCATTGGAATGATCGCCACCTGGTTTGCGAAAGAACCGGAGCGCGCGGATGCAGTGCTGGATGAAAAAGAAGCGCGAAGCGCGTCTTTGGACGCCGCGCGGTTTCTTCGACGCGGTTGTGGGACCGTTCATCGCTTTCTTCCGCACACATGGCTGGCTCGCGCTTGTGATGTTAGCGGCAATCAGCCTCTACCGGTTGCCAGACTTCATCATGGGTCCGATGTCGAATCCCTACTACCACGACCTCGGTCTTACGAAGCAAACGGTCGGAGCGGTGCGCGGCTCCATCGGGCTCATCGCTACGTTTGCAGGCATCGCGGCGGGCGGATTCTGCTCGCTGAAGCTTGGCTACATGCGCGCGCTCGTCATCGGGGGCATTGTGCAGGCGGCCGCGATTGCCGCTTATGCGACTCTCGCGTTCGCGGGCGCGAGCATTCCTCTCTTCGCCCTCGTCATGGTGGGTGACAACTTCGGCATCAGCTTTGCCGGCGTTGCGCTGGTCGCCTATATGTCGAGCCTCACCAGTCTGGGATACACGGCCACTCAGTATGCGCTCTTGAGTTCAACCTACGCCTGGCTGGGAAAGATCTTGAAGGGATTTTCCGGCGCCGCGGTCGAACAGTCTGAGCACCACGCACGGTCTCATTCACGCCTACGGCATTTTCTTTATCGCTTGCGGACTGACCGGTGTGCCTGCGGTCCTTCTGTTCGCGGCCTTGGGTTACTGGCACAAGCGCAAGCAACGAGCGCCAGCCGCCGCCTAACACCATTTTCGTATTGAGTCAGACCGGCGGGTCTTCCGGCTCCGCGGAATTTTCATCCAGTAATTGGCGGTAGGCATCGCGGCGGGTGATGCCGCGTTCTTTGGCGGCCAGTTTCAACGCTTCTTTGCGGTCCAATTTTGCCTGATGGATCAATTCATCCACGCGCGCTGCCAATGATTGCGCGGTGTCAATTTGCGCTCCAGGCGTACCCGCTTCTGGCGCGCCAATCAGTAAAGTGATTTCCCCGCGCACGGGATGCTCTTCCAGCGATTGCACCAGCTCGAACAAAGTGCCACGGCGAAACTCTTCGTGCAGCTTCGTCACCTCGCGCGCCAGGCAAGCCGGCCGATCGCCCAGAATCGCCAGCGAATCCGCTAGCGTGTCCGCGATGCGATGCGGCGCTTCGTAGAGAATGATCGTGCGATTTTCAATGCGCAGGTGCTCCAGCGCGCGGCGGCGCTCGCTGGAACGCGAGGGCAAAAATCCCAGGAACAGAAATTTTTCGTTTGGCAGGCCAGAGGCCGCCAGCGCTGTCAGCAGCGCCGAAGGCCCGGGAATCGGCACCACGGGAATCTGGTGACGAATTGCGAGGGAAACCAGGCGGTGCCCGGGATCGGAAACCAGCGGCATCCCGGCGTCGCTCACCAGCGCGACGCTGGCGCCTTGCTCCATCGCGTGAACCAGTTCCGGCGCGCGCGTGATTTCGTTGTGCTCATGGTAGCTGACCAGCGGCTTGTGAATATCGAAGTGATTCAGCAGCTTCAGCGTGTGTCGCGTATCTTCACAGGCGATCTGGTCCACTTCTTTCAGGATGCGCAGGGCGCGCAGCGTAATGTCTTCCAGATTGCCGATCGGTGTGGCCACCAGGTAGAGGCAGCCGCGGAGCGGCGAAACCGTGGCATCGGCATGCGGGTCGGTCTTCATGGGAAGCGTAAAATAGAGTCTAGCACGCGGCGTTGGGGGCTTGAGGCCGCATGATATAATTAGAAGTTTAGAGAACGAGCAGGAGGGGTAACAGTGCCACTGTACGAATACCAGTGCACGAAGTGTAAGCGCAAGACGGAAAAGATCGAGAGCATGAACGGGCCGCACTTGAAAAAGTGTCCGCACTGCGGCGGCAAAGTGGAGCAGTTGCTGACGGCGCCGGCGATTCAGTTCAAGGGAAGCGGCTGGTACGTGACCGATTACGCGGGAAAGAAAAGCGGCAGCGACGCCGCGCCGGCGGCGAAGTCGGAAGGCGGGGATTCCAAAGAGTCCGGCGCTAAAGATTCCGGCAGCAAAGAGAGTAAAGACAGCAAAGAAAGCAAAGAGTCCAAAGAGAGCAAAGAAAAGAAAACAGGGAAGAAGAAGGATTGAAGAGTGGCCGACCTGAAGGTCGGCCAGTACAAACGGCCGGATGGAGCCAGGTGTTAGAGTTTCAGAGTTTTCAGGTAGGCGCGGAATTTGTCGCCTAATTCGGGATTCTGCAGGGCGAGTTCAACGGTAGCTTTCAGGAAGCCGAGTTTTTCTCCGGCATCGTAGGAAATTCCCTCATAAATATATGCCCACAGGCCCTGCTCCTTCGCGAGCAGGCGGAGCGCATCGGTAAGCTGGATTTCTCCCCCGGCGCCGGGCTTAGTGCGCTCCAGGCACTCGAAAATAGCGGGCGGTAATACATAGCGTCCGGTAATCGCGAGATTGGAAGGCGCTTCTTCGTTTTTCGGTTTTTCAACCAGGTCGCGGATGCGCAACAGGCGCTCGCCAAACGGCGGCTGCGGCGCTGGTTCTCCGGCAAAGATGCCGTAGAGATGCGTTTTGTCGCGGGGCACTTCTTCCACGGCAATTGCGCCGAGGCCGGTGGCTTCATAGACATCGATCAACTGGCGCGTGGCGGGGTTCTCGCCAGGAATCAGCACGTCTCCCAATAAAACCGCGAAGGGTTCATCGCCCACCAGATCCCGTGCAACCAGCACGGCATGTCCAAGACCGAGCGGTTCTTTCTGCCGCGTATAGCTCACCTGCACCATATTGCTGATACGGCGAACCATCTCCGCCTGATCGTGCTTGCCTTTTTCTTCCAGGAAGCGTTCCAGCAGCGGAGAATTATCGAAGTGATCTTCGATGGAGTTTTTGCCCTTGCCAGTGACGATGATGATGTGCTCGATCCCGGAGGCAACACACTCTTCCACGACGTATTGGATCTGGGGCTTGTCCACGACCGCGAGCATTTCCTTGGGCTGCGCTTTGGTGGCGGGCAGGAAACGGGTTCCCAGGCCGGCGGCGGGCAGCACCGCTTTGCGGACTTTGGGATGGGCGGCGGACGTTCGCGGGGACTGCGTCGTGTCTGTCGTCATGTCGAGGTTTTTTCGCTCAGTCTGGGCAGTTTTTGGCGTCGTAAGCACAGTAGCCGCCGGGTGGGAGTTTTGTCAATCAAACCATACGCTTACAGGAAACATGGGAGAACGGTACTAGAGCGGCTGGTAGCGCCGGCACCCTGCCGGCAAGCGATCTTCTGCCTTCCGTGAACTGAGGAGGTAGAAAGTTGGTCTCCGTCGTCCGTTCGGGAGATTGAGGGAAAATGTCGGCGCACCGACATTTAAAGTTTTACTTGAAGGTTGTTCGAACGTTGCAGGTCATTTATGATAATAGTACTTACGGGTAAAATTAACTGATTTTGTGCAAATGCACTTTGGCGGAATTGCGGGTATGAGCCACGCAAAATGATTGGAATGCGTTCCGTTTTGTGTCAGTAGCGTAGTTTGTCGAGGTATTCGTAGCTGGCCGTGATGTTGGCGATGGCGTCTTTTGGTTCGTCGTTCTCCACGAAGAAATGCTTCACGCCGGCGTTTTGTGCGGCCGGAAGCAAAACTTTCCAGTCGATCACGCCCCCGCCGATGGGTGTGAAACTATCCGCGATCTCGGTGATCATGGCCTTGGAATCCCGGCTGGTGTCGAGTTTCGGCAGCTTGCTGAGATCCTTCACGTGCGCCAGCACAAAGCGGCCGGGATACTTCTTGAAGTAAGCGAGGGGATCTTTTCCGGCGACGCTGATCCAGCACAGGTCCAGCTCCATCTTGACGTTTTCGGCGTTGGTGGATTCCAGCAGAAAATCGTAGGCAAGCTTGCCACCGAGCTGGGACGAAGGGAGAAATTCCCAGTAGTGATTGTGATAGGCGAATTGGATGCCTTGTTTGCGGCTGATTTCGCCGGCCTTGTCGAAAAGTTCGGCGGCTTTTTTGTAGCCGTCAGGACTCTGGCGCTGCGCGTCGTCAATCCATGGGCAGACAATGTATTTGTGGCCGAGGATGTGGCCGGCGTCGATGGCTTCCTGCCAGTGATTCTGCACCACATCGTAGGAGACGTGGCAGGCGGGCGCCTTGAGGCCGTCCTTATCGAGCATGGCGCGAAGGTCTTTCGGGGATTTGTCGAAGTAGCCGGCGAACTCGACTTCCTTGTAGCCGATCGAGGCGACTTTTGAAAGCGTGCCCGGCACGTCGGTCTTCATCATGGCCCGGACGGTGTAGAGTTCCAGGCCTACGGGGTTAACGCGGTGCTCAGCGGCGAGCGTGCTTATGGGAAGAGAAGTGAGAGCTGCGGTGGCGAGAGACGATTCGATAAAGGTTCGACGATTCATGAAGGCGATTTTACACAGAAATGAATGGATGCCAAGAGATAAAAATCAATGGGGGGAGAAGGTAACGCTGAGACGGAGAGGTCGAGGAAACTGCGCAATGAATTGTGGAAGCGATCTGTGGCTCGCAGCGGACTGGGGGTGGGAATTTGAACAATTGGCGGCTGGCCAGCAGAGGCACTGCTTAGGAGGAAATAGGGCTATTGTAGGGGGACCGAATTCAGAGTCGAACTCCTTATCCGCCCTTCGGAGCTCAGGTTAAACAAAACGGAGTCGCCAGCTTTGGTGAATTTGAAACTATCAGGGAGGGAGAAATGCGGGAGATGGTGGATGAGCAAGGGGAACAGAAGGATCAGGGGCTGGCTTATGGAATATTTCGGATGGCGATTGGGGTTAATTTGTTTGGGCATGCGCTGGTGCGCATTCTGGGTGGAGTGGGAGGATTTGCGGACTGGATGGTGCAGAACATGAACGGGACGATTTTGCCTGCGTGGATGGTGCGGCCATTTGCATATTGCTTGACCGTGGAAGAGTTGGTGGTGGGCGTGCTGCTGATCGTGGGATGGTGGACGCGGCCGGCGCTGGTGGTAGGTGGGTTGGCGATGATGGCGCTGATGTGGGGACTGGTGGTGAAACAGGAATGGGGCGGCGCGGGCATGCAAGTAATTTACTGTATCGCGTTTTTTCTGCTGTTATTTTTTCGGCGGCATGATCGGTATTCAGTGGATGGGTGGTTGGCGGGAAGAGGTTAGGAGCGGAGTGACAGGCTAAAGCCTGTCCTACACGCTCGCTACAGAGGTTGGTGGATGGGGATGCGGACCTGGAAACGCGTGTCGCCAGGGACCGAGGTGAAGGTGATGTTGCCGCGCATTTTGCGGACGATGCGATGGACGGAGTCAAGGCCGAGGCCGGTGCCGTCGCCGACACCTTTCGTCGTGAAGAAGGGTTCGAAGATGCGCGATTGCACTTCCTTGGGAATGCCGGAGCCGTTGTCTCCAATTTCGACGAGAACATCTTCTCCCTCGCGAACGGCGCGCAGGCTCAACTGGCCTTTGTTTTTCATGGCGTCGGCGGCGTTGTCAATCAAGTTGGTCCAGATCTGATTGAGCTCGCCGCCATTGGCGGTGACTTTGGGAAGATCCGGCGCAAAATCACGAACCACGGTGATGCCTTTGCGGAGTTTGTGCTCAAGGATGGAAAGCGTGGTTTCCAGGCCGCGAACTATGTCCACTTCCTGCACGGGCGACTGGTCCATATAGGAATATTCCTTGATGGCTTTGACGAGCGTGGAGATGCGGTGCGTGCTGTGAGAAATCTGGCCGATGATGCGCTCAATTTCCAGCATGGTGGCGAAACGCGCGAGGGCCATGGACAAAGAAGGGCCAGCGGCGGAGCGAAAACGTTCCAGCTGCTCGGTGGTTAGATTGGCGTCCACCAGCAGCGGGCTGAGCTTCCAGGCTTCGGGAACTTTGTAGGATTCCAGCCAACCGGTGATGGATTCTTCGCGATCGCTGCGTTCCAACTGATCTTTGTAAACGGCGGGCTGGAGTTCGGCGCGAAGTTCGGCTTCGATTTTCGCGACGTCCACGCAGTTCGCTTCGGAGGCGTAGGGCTGCGCCTCCAACTGGCGGAGACGCGCGAGGCAATCGAGAAGGGCATCGGCGGAACGAGTGGCGGCAGCGGCAGGATTATTAAGTTCGTGGGCGAGTCCGGCGGAAAGTTTGCCAAGGGCTGCGAGTTTGTCGCGCTGCTGCTCGCCACGAGTGGTTTCGCGGACGCGATCCGTGAGGATGCCGACCAGGCGTTGGCCCAGCAGTGGCATGCGGTGCAGCATTTCCTGAAAGAGCGCACCACGGAATAGCAAGACGCGCACGGGCTCTTCGGCGCGACCGGTTACAGTGATGTGCGTCATGCGGGAAAAAGGCAGCAGGCCGCTGACGTTGCCCGCTTTGATGATGAAGATCGGGCTGTTGGCGCCTTCCGCTTCGCGGCGCGCATAGACGCGGCCTTCGAGAAAGACGGACATGAATTCGGCTGGAGTGCCTTCTTTGAAAACGAGTTCGCCGGCCGGGATGCGAAGTTCCTGGCAATTGGAGACGAACCACTCGAGGTGCTCTTGCGGGAGGTCGATGAAGACGGCGACTTTTCTTAATTCATCGACGAGTTCGGAAATGGCGGTTGGCGTCACGTGTGACTCCTGATGGCAGGTGCTTTGAAAAGGTGGTGCGATGGTGCGGAGTGGGACTGCTCGACCGGACTTGAGTTGGACTTTACGTTGAAGTCCTTCGCGGCGAAGATGGCGCGCACGTCAGGATTACAGGGGTGGTTGTGCGGCGATTGGGTGCTGTGGAATTGGGGAAAGGGAGGCATGGGGCGTCAGGAGACCTTGGCTAGATATTGGTGAACAAACTGGATGGCAACGGCTCCCTCGCCGACTCCGGAGGCTACGCGTTTCACCGAGCCGTGACGGACATCGCCGACGACGAAGATGCCTGGCACGTTGGTTTCGAGAAGCAATGGATTGCGGTCGAGCGTCCAGCCCTGGGGGCGCTTGCCGTCGCGAAGGAGATCCTGGCCGGAGAGAATGAAGCCGCGGTCGTCACGGAGGACCAGGTCGCCGAGCCAATCGGTGCGTGGGAGCGCGCCGATGTAAATGTAAATACTTTTTGCTGGGACGCGGGTGGTTTCGTTGGAAGTGGAGCAGAGAACGGAAAGTTCCTCGAGATGCTGCTCGCCGTGAACTTCAACCACTTCCGTGTGCGGCCAGACTTCGATATTGGGCGTTTTTTTGATCTGATCGATCAGATATTGCGACATCGTGGCGGCAAGGGATTCGCGGCGAATCAGCATGATGACTTTTTCGGCTTGCGAGGCGAAATTGATGGCGGCCTGTCCGGCGGAGTTTGCGCCGCCGACGACGTAAACGGTTTCGCCTTTGCAAGAGAGCGCCTCGGTCATGCCGCCGCCGTAGTAGACACCGGCACCGCGGAGGCGCTCTTCCCCGGGAACGCCGAGATTGCGCCACTGGACGCCCATGGCAAGCAGCAGCGCATGGCAGGAGACGCGACTGCCATCGGCCATTTCGATGATGCGATAGGGTCCTTCAATGCGGACGCTGGCGGCTTCCTGGGGCGAAAGAATCTCCACACCGAATCGCGTAGCTTGCACCACGGCGCGGCGGGCGAGGTCGCGCCCACTGAGACCGGCGGGGAAGCCAAGATAATTTTCGATGCGCGAGCTGAGACCGGCCTGGCCGCCGGGAGCTTCGCGTTCGATCATCACGGTGCGGAGGCCTTCCGAGGCGCCATAGACGGCAGCGGCGAGTCCGGCGGGGCCGCCACCGATGATGGCGAGGTCATAAAATTCCACGTCGGTGCGCGTGCGGAGGCCGATTTTCTGGGCGATGGTGGCGGTGGTGGGCTCGGAAATTTTCGTGCCGTCGGGGAAGACCAGCAGGGGCAAAGTTTCCGGGGTGCCATCGGATTTTTTGAGCAGCGGAATATTTTCCTGCGCGGCGGTTTGTTCCACGTCCACCCATTGATAGGGAAGATGATTTTGCGCGAGGAATACTCGAAGCTCGTAGGATTTGGGGGACCAGCGCGTGCCGAAGAGCTGGATGCCTTCGTAAGGAGGATGGTAGGAATCCATCCATTCGTTGAGCATATCGTCGAGAGGCGGATAAAGATTCTGCTCGGGAGGATCCCAGGGTTTCAGCAGGAAATAATGCACGCGTGCGGAGTTGATGGCTTCGATGGCGGCGTTGGTATCGGCGTATGCGGTGAGCAGGGCGCGTTTGGCGGATGGATAGAGTTCGGTGGCCTGGGCAAGGAAATTGACGCCGTCGAGTTCCGGCATGCGCTGGTCTGCGAGGAGCAGAGCGACCGCATCGTTGCGGGATTTCAGGCGGTGGAGCGTATCGAGGGCTTCATTGGCGGAAGTGGCGCGGAGAATTCGATAACGCTCGGAGTAGCGGCTGCGGAGATCGCGCTCGATGGCTTGCAGCACATCGAGGTCGTCATCCACCGTCAGCAAAACTGGTTTAGCCATGGTCGGGGTCCCTTTGGCGCATGGGCCGAAAATATATCGGAGAGCCGGGCTAACAACGTAACACAAGCGGCGCATCGCGGGCGGGAAACGAAGCTCGAATTGATGGATGCGATTTGCGGGGCAAAGGTTATACAAAATGACGGGAGCGAAAGTGGAGGACGGAGCGAGTCAAGGTTGTTTATATACAGGGACGAGGAAATAGGCTTCGTAATCTGGGCCGGGAGCGCTGCCGCGTGCTTCGATGGCCCAGTACGTCGGCGGTGTTTCGGCGAGCGTGGTGGGAAGTTTGTCGGCGGGGAGACGAAATTCCACGGGGATTTCCGCACCGACGAAATTGGCGAGGCGCTGCTGGTCGAGCTCCAAAACGTCGCTGTAGAGTTCGTAGCAGACCACGCGCGTGGAGCGATCGTTGCCAACGCCGGAGGTGACGTAGCGCTCTTGAATGCAACGGAGCGTGAGCGTGAGGGAATTGAGCATTGCGAGATGGCGAGGAGCGCGGAGACGCGCGCGCAGGGTGTTGCCAAGAAAATACGGAAAGCTGTCATAGGCGAGGAAACTGTTGCCATAGCGAAGCAGGTCGGTGAGCATCTGGAACCAGCGCACCCAGAAAAATATGCCGATCAAGGCGAACAAGCTGGCTATGACGAAGAAGAGCCATGCGCCACGCTGGGTATAACCGATCCAGAAGAAGGGAACCAGGAAGCCATGCCAGACGAGGGCGGCGAGCAAGCGGTTCAGCATGGCGTTGAAGGCGGAGAAGCGAATGCCTACTGGCCCCCAGTGATGATCGAAGAGCCATGGCTGGCCGGGAGTTTGCGCCGATTCGTGCTTATAGATGGCCTTGCGGATCATGCCGTGGATGCCATGAACAAAGAGAAAAAGCCCGGCGAAGAAAAACATGGCGCCGATGCTGGCGATCAGCCAGGTGGGGCCATGCGTTCTTGCTTTGCTGACGTTGAATGCCGTGAGGCCGATGAAAATTCCGGCGGCGAGAAAGGGAAGGCCGAAAAGCGCGGCGGCGGGTCCGTCAATGGCGGTAACGCTTCGCGCGGGGTAATTGGGCAAGGCGGGAGGCAGGCCGGGGCCGCTGCCCAGCATGCGCTGCATCATCGGGGAAGCGTTGGTGGTGTCGGTGATGGTGATGGGCATGGTGGTGCGTCCTTTGGGCAGAGTGGTGGGCCGGGGCGTGGGGAGCAATAGGACTGTGTGGGAGGGTTAAACTGTTCGAAAGGGCGGGTGGGTTGGTTTTGGGTAGCGCCGGCATCCTGCCGGCTAGCGGGCCGCGTCTGCGAGGCTGTCCGGAGATGGTGAGTTTTCTTCGCGCGCTTTTTTTGGTGGGGCGAAGAATTGCCGCTTTGCGGCGCGCTTGCCTGCGGGACGCAGGCGCTGCCTGGCCGAGCGTGGCGTGGGCTGTTCGGTCATTAAAAGGGGACCAACGGGCCAAGGCCGTAGATTCACACAGAGTTATGTGTAACAATATGTGTGAGGTGGAATATGCCTACAAATTTGGCGATTGACGACCGCTTGATCACTCAGGCGAAGAAATTGGGACGGCATCGAACGAAGAAAGAAGCCGTTAACGCGGCGCTGGACGAATATGTGCGGCGGCGAAAGCAGATGGAAATTGTGAGGTTGTTCGGGACGGTAGACTACGACGAAAACTACGACTACAAGAGCGAGAGGAAAAGGAAACGCGCGTGAACGTGCTGGTGGATACCTCTGTTTGGTCGTTGGCTTTAAGACGACGTAGGGAGGACCTAAACGACGAGGAAAAAGCAGTTGTTAAGGAGCTACATGCGCTCATAGAGAGCGACCGGGCCAGAATTCCGGGGGTGGTTCGTCAGGAACTGCTGTCCGGAATTAGAACGGGCCATCAATTTGAAAATCTAAGAGTAAATCTGGGATCGTTTGCGGATGTGGACGTCACGACTGCCGACTACACAGAAGCCGCAAAACTGGGGAATGCGTGCCGCGCTAAAGGAATTTCGACATCGCTGGTCGATATGCTGCTATGCGCAGTTGCAAAAAGGCGCGACTGGGAGATATTCAGTACGGATCCGGATTTTGATCGATATTCGAAATTAGTGGAGATGCGGCTGCATGAAATTTAGCGTGTTTAACTGGTGAGCGAATGTGTTGCCGCTTTGCGGCGGTCTCGCCTGCTCTTCGCAGCTCAGGGTAAACAAGATGCAGGCGCTACCAGAGTGGAACCTAAGAGTGGCCGATCTGAAGTTCGGCCGCTACATGGCGCGGGATAAAGGCGCCCGCCTCGGAAGGCGGCCGCTACAAATGCGCAGGATTGAGGGAGCGAGATGAACAGGGCAAGGGACGAAGGCGGAGTGAGGATATTGGGGATTGAGTCGTCGTGTGACGAGACGGCGGCGGCGGTGGTGGAGGACGGACGGCGGATATTGTCGAGCGTGGTGGCTTCGCAGATTGATGTTCACCGAAAATATGGGGGCGTGGTGCCGGAACTGGCTTCGCGGGAACATCTGCGGCAGATTGTGCCGGTGGTGCGCGAGGCGATGGAGCAGGCGAATTTGCGGTTCGCGGAACTGGATGCGATTGGTGTGACGCAGGGGCCAGGGCTGGTGGGATCGCTGCTGGTGGGGATCACGTACGGGAAGACTCTGGCGGAGGCGATGGGAAAGCCGTTGATCGCGGTGAATCATCTGGAAGGACATGTGCACGCGGTTTTTCTGGAGGCGTTTCAGCGGAGCGAAGAGCCGAAGCTTCCCGCTGTGTGCCTGATTGTTTCGGGAGGCCACACACTTTTATATGAAGTGAAGTCCGCGGAACAAAATGGGGCGGGGACGTTTGCGTATCGCAAGCTTGGCGGGACGCGGGACGATGCGGCAGGCGAGGCGTACGACAAAGTGGCGAAGCTTCTGGGGCTGGGGTACCCGGGCGGGCCGATTCTGGACCGACTGGCGGCAGCGGAGGGAAGCGTGCCTGCGCCGGTGAAATTTGGGCCGACCAAGACGCGCGGCAATGCGCTGGATTTCAGCTTCAGCGGGTTGAAGACGGCGGTGCTTTACCATTTGCGGGAACATTCGGAATACACCGAGGGCATTCGATTGAGGGAAGAGGCGCTGCGCGAGGGGCATCGCAGTTTTGCGGAGTTGCTGCCTCTTTGCGACGCGACAACGCTGGGATTGGTGCGGGAATTTCAGAATGCTGTGGTGCGAGACCTGGTGGAGCGGGCAATGTCCGCGGTGGACCTGTGCAACGTGGAAACGATTCTCGTGTCGGGCGGCGTGGCAGCGAACAGCCAGTTGCGCGCTACGTTTGAGGGGCGGGTTCGGGAACGGGGAGTGCGAGTGTATTTTCCGGATCGAGAGTTGTCCACGGACAATGCGGCGATGATCGCGGCGGCTGCGTACGCTGGATTTCGGGAGGGGAAGTTTGCCGACGTTTCGTTGAATGCGAAGGCGAGTATGCCGCTGGGGTAGGAGGTAAAAGAGGTTAAGGAAGTAAATGAGGTAAAGGATTCGGAGGGTGCTGGGCTGCGACCTGGGGCGGCGGATTACTTTGGCGAAATCGTTTGGGTGTAAAAGCGGAAGCGCGATGCTTCATCGGTCAAAAAAAATGGGCAGCCTGGTGGCTGCCCGGAAAATGCGATCTGGTTGGAAACTAGGCGTCGAAGGCTTCCTGCAATTGCGGGAATTGAAGTTTTGCTTTTGCCAGGGACTTGACGACGAGGCCCTCGGCGTTTTCCGCGGTGAGGTTGCGCGCGGTGGCCATTTCACTGACCAGGAGATACTTGGCGCGTTCGAGCATTTTCTTTTCGCGGAAGGAGAGAGGCTTGCTGCGGCTGAGGGAAACGAGGCTTTTCAGGACGACGGCGACTTCGAGGAGGGAACCGGTGCGCATGCGCTCCGAATTTTCCTTGAAGCGGTGTTTCCAGTCGTGATGTGAATTGAGTTTGCCCTTTTCGAGGAATCCCAGGACTTTCATCGTGTCTGTGGAGCGAATGACGGAGCGAAGACCAACGGTTGCTGCGTTCGACTGCGGGACCATGACTCGCAAACCACTGACAACTACGCGGATCATGTAATACCGTTCGGTTCTGCCATTTAGGATGCCATAACTGATTTGTTCGATGATTCCAACGCCGTGGTTCGGATAAACGACTTTGTCGCCAATCTTATAGTCCATAGCTTCGGATGACCCCCTAGGAGATAAACGGAGTTTAGGGTAGTGTGCTGCAAGAGTCAAGGTATATCCTGTGGAATCAGGAAGATAGGGAAGCGGGCGTTCCAATTTGGCATCGAAATTGCTCAGTGGGTTGGGCTTTTCGAGGCTGTGACCGAATTGGAAATTAGGTTCGCGTAGGTTTTGCAAGATAGAATGCGCGTGGAAAGAGGGCACAACCCTTTTTGTTTGAACGAGTCACGCAGTATCGGGGATCGCAGGGTTTCATGGATGTGGGTGGGAGCGCGGATTGATTACTTTGGGAATTGATACTTGCGAGGCGCGCGGAAGCGTGGCGTTACTCAAAGGTGGAACATTAGTTTCACTGGAAGCGCATGAAACCACGGAGGATTACTCGACGTGGCTGCTTCCGGCGGTTCGCAGATGTCTGCTGACCGCAGGGGCCGCGCTGGAGGACGTGAACTTGCTGGCGGTCGCTACGGGACCGGGGTCGTTTACTGGGCTGCGGGTTGGGCTGACGACGGTGAAGGCCTGGTCGGAGCTTTATGGGAAGCCGGTGGTCGGGGTGTCTCGGTTGGAAGTGATGGCAAGGACTGGGGGAGCTCAGTTTGGATATGTGGCGGCGAGCTTTGATGCGCAACGAGGCCAGGTTTTTGGCGGGTTGTATAAGGTGGCTTCCCCTGAAGCGCTGGATCTGATCGAGCAGGAAATGGTGATTGGACCGGGCGAGTTTGTGAAGTGGGTTAGCGAGCGGACTGGGGGACTTGCGGTCCGCTGGGTCACGTTGGACCCACAGATCTTTGAAGGGCTGCCTGAATGGAAAGAATATGCGGACCGCGGGAGTACGTTGATTCACTGCCCGTCCGAATTGGCCGCTGGAATCGCGGCGTTGGGCGAAGAACGAGCCAGGCAGGGCAGGCTTTCGGACGCACTGCAGTTGGATGCAAACTACGTGCGGCGATCCGACGCTGAGATTTTCTGGAAGGACCCGGGGAGCCATGGGCGCTGAAGCGGAAGCGCGGTCACCAGCATTTGTGCGGGAATTTCGGGCCGATGAGGACTCGGATGGGGTGGCACAGATTCTAAGTGAAGCCAGGGGTGCAACTCCCTGGTCTTCGGATGAATTGTCCCGCATTGGCGAACTGTCCGGGGTGGGTGCATACGTCAGTCTCGAGTGCGGCGAGATTTCCGGAATAGTGATCGGGAGGAAAGTACTGGACGAAGCGGAGGTACTGAACCTGGCAGTGAAGAAGGAAAAACGAGGGAAAGGCGAAGGCCGAAAGCTGCTGGAACGTATGTTGAAGGATTATGAGCTCGCCGGCGTAAAGCGTGTGTTTCTGGAGGTTCGGGAGTCGAACATGGTGGGGATCGGGTTCTACCAGCGCCAGGGGTTCGTCCATGTTGGCACGCGCAGGGACTATTACCAGGCGCCGCAGGAGGCCGCGCTGGTGATGGAGTTGCAGCTTGGAAAATCCACAGAATAGTACGAACTCTCTCTTGACTCGGCGGTTCCCGGTGCTACCCTGCCCTCATGCAGTATTCACATCCCACTCACAACTCAAGAGAAAGAGGAGGAACGCATGGCCACAGCGCAGCGGAGCCCTCGGGACGTAATTGGTGAAACAGACGCCGAGTATCAGCGTCTGGCAGAGCAGCACCGGCAATACGAAACAAAACTTCTGCAGTTGACCCACTCTCCCTACCACAGCAGTGAAGACCTGATCGAAGAAATCCAGTTGAAAAAGTTAAAGCTCCACGTGAAGGATGAAATGGAACGCATTGCCGCACGCGTTCACAGTGCGCGCGCAAGACATTCGCAGTAGCCCGTCAGGAATTCCTCCCACCGGAAAAGATGTCGTAGAATGACCATGGTGCTCCCGCGAACGGCGTTCGCGATGGGGTCGGGGAGACTATGGTCAAGGAAGGGTATTGGTTTGGCCTGCCGCCGCTGGTGGTGGGACTGCTATTGCTGACGTTTAGTGCGCCCATTTCACTGGCTGCTGGCGGGCTGTTGGTTTTCCTGGCGCTGTTTATCTTTTATTTCTTCCGCAATCCAAATCGCAAGATACCGATGGAGCCGGGCGTGGTGGTGTCTCCGGCGGATGGCCGCGTGGTGGTGGTTAAGGATGAAGCGAATGCGGGGCGCCCGGGAAAGCGGATCAGTATTTTCCTGGCGATCTGGAATGTGCATGTGAACCGTTCACCGGCGGCGGGAACGATTACGAAGCTGGAGTACAAACCGGGGAAGTTTTTGGCGGCGTGGGCGGAGAAGGCTTCGCTGGAAAATGAACAGAATGTTTTTACGTTGTCGAGCGAGTACGGGGAAATTGTTTTCAAGCAGATTGCGGGATGGGTGGCGCGACGTGTGGTGTCCTGGAAAAAGAGCGGAGAGATGGTGGGGCGCGGGGAGTTGGTGGGGCTGGTGAGGTTTGGATCGCGCGTGGATCTTTGGTTGCCGGAAGGGGCGGAGGTTGTTGTGAAGGTGGGCGAGAATGTGAAGGGTGGATCGAGCGTGGTGGCGAGGATGGGGGCGGGGGTAGCGGTGCCAAAGAGTGGGACGCAGGCGCAAATCGCGCGAGAGAAAATAAAGGAATCGGGTGGCGGCGCGTAGTAGAGTGATGCGGGGTCGCAGGGAGTTGTGTCGCGCCTTCGACGCTTTAGATTGAATTTGAATGGGCACCCGGGGTAAGCATTTGGCAAGATTCTGCCGCACCTCCGGCGCTTTGTGTCGCGGTTCAGAGGACACCCAGGGCTTACGCCTTGGGCAAGACTCTGGCGCGCCTCTGGCGCTTAGATTGAGTTTGAGCGGGCACCCGGGGTTGCGGTCTGGGGTTCGGTTGTGTCGCACCTCCGGCACTTTGTGTCGCGGTTGAGAGGACACCCAGGGCTTGCGCCCTGGGCAAGACTCTGACGCGCCTGCGGCGTTTCGCGAGATGGGAGGACGCTGGGGATTTTTGTGATGCGGGAATTGGTTGGGTCTGGAGCTAAGGGAAATATGGCGGAATTTGAACAACACGAGATGCCGTTTGAGAACAAGCGGCTGAATCGCGCGCGGCTGCGGCGCGGGATTTTTCTGATCCCCAGTTTGTTTACGGTGGCGAATCTGTTGTGCGGGTATTATGCGTCGATCGCCGCGCTGGCCGGAGGTGCGGAAGATTTTGACCACGCTGCGAAGGCCATCGGGCTGGCGATTTTATTCGACTCCATGGACGGGCGAATCGCGCGGATGACCGGCACGAACACGGAGTTTGGCGTGCAGTTTGATTCGCTGGCCGACGTGGTGAGTTTTGGAATTGCGCCGGCGATTCTGGCGTACGCGTGGGGCTACCATTTTGTGTTTGGCAGAAACAATGATTATCACCAGTTGGGCGAATTTGCGTGGGTGGCATGCCTGACGTTCCTCGTCTGTTCCGCATGGCGGCTGGCGCGATTCAACGTGAAGGGCATGGAGCCCGGCGGGAACAAAAATTTCGTGGGCATGCCGACTCCGGCGGCGGCGGGGGTGGTGGCTGCGATCGTGCACTCGCGGCATTATTCGCAGCCGCTTACGGACAAAAGTTGGACGTTTGTATGGTTTGGGCTGCTGTTGGCACTGGGCGGACTGATGATCAGCACGGTGCGGTATTACAGCTTCAAGGATATTCCGTGGAGCCGGAAGCAGCCTTCGGTGATGATTATTTTGTTGTTCCTGCTGGCGGCGATTGTCTGGAAATTTTCCGAAACGGTGCTGTTGATCATTGCGTTGGTATATGCGATTACGGGGATTGTTTTGCATGTGGTGAGGTTCCTGCGGCACAGGGTTGCGCCGAGGACGGCCTGACGCATGTCCGCGGACCGAAATTCCGAAAGAATTGTGATTGCGGGTGCGTCGTCGCTGCTGGGCGGCGAATTGAAAACGGTATTGGAAGAGAGCCGTTTTGCGGGATGGGATTTGCGGCTGGTGGATGAAGACGTTGCGGCGGGGACGCTGACCGAGGCGGGCGGAGAAGCGGCGCTGATCCAACGACTGGAAGAAGGAACGTTTCGCGGGGCGCGATACGCGTTTCTGGCGGGCTCGGCGGGATTTGGGAAGATTTGCTTGCCGCAGGCACGCGAATCCGGGGCTACGATTATTGATTTTACGCACGCGACGCTGTCTGATCCCGGATGCAACGCCGTGGTTTCCGAAGATTGAAGCGTTAACGGGCAAGACGCGTCGCGAAAAACGCGAAGACATTCAGCGTGTTTTCGGCTGGCGGCGCGGCGGCGGCGAATCTGGCGCTGGTGCTGCAGCGATTTGGATTGCAGCGGCTGGTGATGACGAGTTTCGCCCGGTTTCGGAGAGCGGCCGGAACGGCATCGAAGAATTGGAGACGCAGACGTCGCAATTGTTGTCGTTCCAGAGCGTGGGCAGCGTGGTGTTTGGGACGCAGGCGGCGTTTACATCTGCTGCCGCGATTTGGGGCGGATGGCAAAGACGATTTGCGGCGCGAGGAGACGGAGATTCGCGCGGAACTGGCGGCGGCGCTGGGCTGACGTGAACGAGGACGCGAAAGTTTCGTTGAGCCTGATTCACGCGCCGGTGTTTTATGGGTTGACGTTCAGCGCGTGCGCGGATCTGGGCGAAGGCGCGGACATGGCGAAATTGAGTGCGCGCGTTGAAGGAAGCCGGCTGGGGCGTGGCGGGCGGCGCCGATGCGGGGCCGAGCAACGTGAGCGTGGCGGGGGAAAGTCAACTGTTCGTGAGCGAGCCGCGGGCGGATTTGTCGCGCGCGGGGGCATGGTGGTTCTGGGGCGCGGGGGACAACCTGCGAATGCCGGCGGCCGGAGGAGTAAAGCTGGCGGAATGGCTGGAAGGATGAGGCTGTGGCGCGTTGTTCGGGGCGTGCTGCTTGCTAGGGATGGCGCTGGGCGTTGCGGGGTGTGGGTATCACACGGCGGGGCACTTCAATACGCTGCCGAAGAGCATTCACGTGATCGCCGTGCCGACGATGGAAAACAAGACGACGAAGTATCGTATTGAGCAGAAATTGACAGCGGCGACGATTCACGAATTTCTGGCGAAGACGAATTACAAGGTGATCCCGGACGCGAACGGCGGCGACGCGGTGTTGACGGGAAAAGTGCTGAGCATGGAAGCGGTGCCGCTGATTTTCCAGACGACCACGACGCAGTCCACCTCCACGGCGCAGGCGACGGCGATGCTGGTGACGATGAAGTGTGAAGTGACGCTGACGGATCGCGCGACGGACAAAGTGCTCTATCACAACGATAATTTTGTGTTCCGGAATGAATATGAGCTCTCCACCGACGTGCGGAATTTTTTTCAGGAAGGCGACCCGGCCGTGGACCGCATGGCGAAGGATTTTGCGCAGAAGCTGGTGGCGGCGGTGACTGAGAACTACTGATGGCCAAGCTGAGCACAGACGAATTTCTGGAGCGGCTGCAGAAAGGGAAGCCGGTGCCTGCGGTTTTGCTGCTGGGCGATGAGCCTTATTTGCGCGATGAGTGCCGGAAACAGTTGATTGAGAAATATGTGCTGGAGGCGGCGCGGACGTGGGCGATCTCTCGATTTTCCGCGGACAATGGCGAGACGCAGGCGGCGGTGGACCAGGCGCAGACTCTTGCCGATGCTTTCGCCACAGCAGGTGGTGTTTCTGGAGGATGCGGAGACAATCGAGAAGTTGGGCGAAAAGGCGCGCGATGAGGCGGTGAAGACGCTGGAGGCGTACCTGGAAAATCCCGCGCCGTTTACGGTGCTGGTGATTGAGGCGGCGGGGTTGGACCAAAGAATGCGGCTGGCAAAATTGCTGCAGGAAAAAGCGCTGGTGGTGGAGGTGGGGCTAGGCGACAACGCGGACGAACGCGTGGCCGCGGCCGCGGTGCTTGCGAAGGCGCTGGCGAAGGAGCAGGGAATTGAGTTTGAGAAAGGCGCGGCGGAGGATTTAGCGGAGTTTGTGAGCGGCGATCTGATGCGCTTGAAGACGGAAGTGGAAAAGCTGGCGACGTACGCGGGAGAGCGGAAGAGTGTGCGGCGGCAGGATGTGGCGCTGCTGGTGGTTTCCGAGAAGAGCGCGACGATCTGGGAAGTGGCGGACTTTCTTGCTTCACGGCAGCCGCGGAAGGCGCTGGAATTTTTTGAACGATTGCTGCGCGAAGGCGAAGAGCCGGTGGCCATGCTGGGCGCGATGGCGTGGATGTACCGGAAATTGATTGAGGCAACGGAAGTGCGCGCGGCGAACGGTTTCCAAGCCGCGCGGGCGCTGGCGATGAGGCCGGAGCAGGCGGAGCTGGCGCTGCAGTGCGCGCGGAAGATTTCCAAGGAACGGCTGCTGGAGGGGATGAAGGCGCTGCGCGAAGCGGATAGCCGGCTGAAGGGCGGGGCGAAGGATCCGCATTCGGTGATGGAGTTTTTGGTTTGGGAGTTGAGTGGAGCGGGGAGTTAGAAGATAGAAATTGGAAAATCGAAAATAGGGAAGAAGCAAAAAAGTCTAACGCAGAGGCGCAGAGGACGCGGAGATTTCGCAGAGATTAGACAATCCACGAAATATTGCGGACTGATAAGTTCGACGCCGAGAGGTCACTTGTAGCTCTTCCTATCCGCGGAGCTCTCGCCGCCAAACGGACGACCAAATGTCGGAATTATTAAGCGAAAGTGAGGAGTCCGCGCGGGGGGACGGGGCGGCCGAGTTGATTGGCAGTGTCGATCCATTCCTGGATGATGATTTCTACGTTTGACAAGGCTTCATTGTAGGTCTTTCCGTCGGCGGGGCAGCCGGGAAGTTCGGGGACTTCGGCGATGAAGGAGTTGGGGTAAGTCCCGTCGAGCGATGTACGACATTACGTGTTGCCACGGTCCCTCCGCTCCGTGGCCGGCGCGCCGAACGACGGCGCGGAAGAAAAAGCCGACCACTCCGGTCGGGATGGCGGCGTGAAGAAATAATCGGAGCGAACCAGGAAGACGGCGGGAAGCTGCCCGTACTTTAGAGAACCCAAGAGGGCACGGCATGCCGTGTCCCTACAGCGAGCTCGAGTAAGAAGGCGCTAGCCTGGGAAGGTGACACCTAGTTTGAGGATCAGAGACCCGGGAAGGCGGCATGAGGCCGCTCCTACACGGGGAAACCCCAAGAGGGCGGGGCGAGGCCCGCCCTTACAAGGGAATTGATCAGGAATGCTTGACGGGGATTTAGATGTGGAGGAGCCAGTTGCGGGTGTCGGGGGCGCGGCCGGTTTGGATGGAGGTCAGGGTGGTGTAGAGATGATTTGGCCAAGCCGGTGGGGGAGTTGGTGGGGATTTCGTAGTCTTTGCCTTGATAGCCGATGCAGGCGATGGGGGCGATGATGGCGGCGGTGCCGATGCCGAAGGCTTCGCGCAGGGTGCCGGCTGCGTGCGCGGCGAGGACTTCGTCTATGGAGACGGGGCGCTCTTCTAGTTTGGCGCCGGATTCACGCAGGATGGTTAGGACGGAGTCGCGGGTTACGCCGGGGAGAATGGTGCCGGCGAGCGGCGGAGTGATGGCTACGCCGTTGATGTTCACCATGATGTTCATGACGCCGGATTCTTCGAGAAAGCGGCGTTCCTTGCCATCGAGCCACAACACATTGTGATAGCCCTTGGCTTGCGCGAGTTTTGCGGCAAGCAGGCCGCCGCCATAATTGCCGGCGGTTTTTGCGTCTCCGGTGCCGCCGGGGAAGGCGCGGACGTAGGTATTCTCTGCGAGCAGGCGGATGGGTTGCGCGAAATAGGGTCCACCGGGCGAAGTGAAGATGACGAAGCGGTAGCGGCCAGCGGGGCGAACCATCAGCGAATCATCGGTGCCGAAATAGACAGGGCGGACGTAGAGCGAGCCGCCTTCGCGATGGGGCACCCAGTCGCGATCCAGACGGATCAGCTCGACGAGGGCGTCGCGAAAGAGCGATTCGGGAAGTTCCGGCATGGCGAGTCTCGCTGCGGTGCGATTCAAGCGGGCGTGATTGGCCATGGGACGGAAGAGCGCGACGCGGCCATCGGCGGTGCGATGCGCTTTGAAGCCTTCGAAGAAGGATTGGCCGTAGTGAAATGCGGTGAGGGCGGGGGAAAGTTCCATTGGGCCGAAGGGGACGATGCGGGGTTCGTGCCATTCGCCGTCGTGCCAATCGACGAGGAACATGTGATCGCTGTAGTTGGTGCCGAAGGGGGAGTTCTCGCGGAGGTCTTCGGTTAGGCGGGATTTTGGGATGCGAGTGATGGGGATGGTGGTGGTTGTGGTGGTGGACATTTTGGGCCTCGGTTGATGCGAAGGAAGAATGAACTAATGAGGGGATTCGGGGGAAGAGCCAATGTGGTACGGGGGATGGCGTTTCGCGGATTGCTGGGGGGCGGCGATACGGTTTTTTCACCACTGAGGACACGGAGGACACAGAGAAGAGGGGAGGGGAATCGGAGGCACGCTGGATTTCGATGGTGCTTGCTTGCCCGCCAGAGGCGGGCGCTACCGGGGAAGGAAGAAAAAAGCGCTGGCATGAAAGCCAGCGCTACAGTTCTTGATTGGACGCACGGAATTGCGGAGCGAGATTACTTTGCGGACTTGGCCTTGGCTTGGTTGAAGGCCAGGGTTAGGCGCGATTTGTAGCGGTTGGCGGTGTTTTCGTGCAGCACGCCCTTGGTGATCGCCTGATCGATTGCGGAAAGCGTGGGATGCAGGAGATTGGTGGCGGCCGTGACATCGCCGGCGGTAATCGCGGTACGCAAACGGCGCATAGCCGTGCGGACGCGGGTGCGGTTGTTGCGGTTTACTTCAGCGCGTTGACGAGATTGTGCCGCACGCTTTAAAACCGACTTCTTCTTCTTCTTTACTTTGGTAGCCTGACCTTGAGCCATCTATTGCTCCTTAAGCATTTAACTCAAACTAATAGTCTGAGGCGAAGGATACCGCTTTGTCAAACGAAGCAAAACCACCGTTAAGGCCGCTGACGAGCACGGGCATGCCTGTTGGCGGGCCTACGGGCGTTCCAGCTCGAGTTGCAGGAGCGCCACGCACGAAGCGCGACGAACTGGAACTGCTGATCAATTCGCGCAATCCGATTATCACCGTGGAATCGAGCGAAGAGCAGCGATTTATGGAGCTGCTGGAGCGCGCGGCAACGGAGTTGGGTATTCCGCTGTATGTCTGGAGCGTCACGACGGGGCTGGCGCGGGCGGGGGGCGCGGCTTTGTATAACTCCGACCAGCCGGAGCAGGTGCTGACGAACATCACCACGGTGCAGGGCGATGGGATTTTCCTGCTGAAGGATTTTGGCAGGTATTGCGACAACGACCGCGTCAGCCGGCGACTGCGGGATCTTGCGGACGGGTTTCGCACGGCGAGGCGTTCGATTGTGATTTTGGGTGCGTCCATTCAATTGCCGGCGGAGCTTGCGGCGGATGCGGTGGAATTTCAACTTGGGCTGCCGACGGTGGACGAACTGGTGGGTGGAGTGAAGGCGACGCTCGCGGATCTGAACCGCACGCAGGGGATTGCCACTTCGGTAGACGCTGTTGGGGTGGGACAACTGGCGAAGAATCTGGCGGGACTGTCCAGCGGATGAGGCGATGCGTGTGCTTGCGGCAGTGTGCGTTGTCCCGGGGAAAGGCGGACGCGAGGCTGGCGGAGGAAGTGCTGGAGGCGAAGCGGCAGGCCATGCATACGGATGGCTTACTGGAAACGGTGAAGCGCGATGCTTCGTTTGCGGATGTGGCGGGATTGCAGAAATTGCGCGATTGGATTAGGAAGAGGAAGAGCGCGTTGACTCCGGAGGGAATGCGATTTGGTTTGGTGCCACCGAAGGGGTTGCTGATCACGGGCGTGCAGGGTTGCGGGAAAAGTCTGGCGGCGCGTGCGGTGGCGGGCGAGTGGGGGTATGAATTGGCGCGACTGGATGCCGGGGCGCTCTACGACAAGTATGTGGGCGAGAGCGAGCGGCGGCTGCGGAAGGCGTTGGATGTGGCGCAGAAGCTTTCGCCGGTGGTGCTGTGGATTGACGAGATTGAGAAGGCGTTTGCGTCGGCGGGGTCGAGCGGAGATGCGGACGCGGGATTGTCGCAGAGATTGCTGGCCACGCTGCTGACGTGGATGCAAGACCGGGAGAGCGGGGTGTTCCTGGCGGCGACGTCGAATAATATTACGATTCTGCCGCCGGAGATGCTGCGCAAGGGAAGGTTCGACGAAATATTTTTTGTGGACTTGCCGAATGCGGTGGCGCGCGTGGCGCTGTTTGGGTTGCACATCCGGAAGCGAGGAAGGGATGTGGCGCGGATTTGATTTGTTGAAGCTGGCCCAGGCGAGCGAGGGATTTTCCGGGGCGGAGATTGAGCAGGTGATTGTGGCGGGGTTGTATACGGCGTTCAGTTTGAAGCAGGCGTTGACGACGGAGGTTTTGGTTGCGGAGATACAGGCGACGCAGCCGTTGAGTGTTACGCGGGCGGAGGAGATTACGGGGATACGGAATTGGGCGAGGAGTCGGGCGGTGGCGGCGGATTGATTGGGGAAATCGAAAATCGAGACGGAGGAGAAGACCCCACGCTGAAAGACGCTGGTGTGGGATTCGCCTGCAAGATGCAGGCGCTACCGGAGTGGTTTATTTTTTGGGTTGGAAGGAGAAGGGGAAGTCGAAGATCAGGTCGCCTATGGAGAGGCGCATGGAGAGGTCTTGTGCATTGGGGGCGCGGGCGAACCAGAGGACGCCGGCGGTTTTTTGGCCGGAGGCGAGATTGACGTCCTTCAGGGCGATGGCTTGGGGAGAGCTGGCTTCGGAGCTGGAGCCTAGGTAATCCTGGGTCGACGCGTCGCGATAGGAAATGCTGGAAAGCGCCACGGAGGAGCCGGAGCGCGAGGAGATTCCGCCGTGCGGGGGTTGGGCGTTGGCGGCGCCACGCAGGAGTTGATGGTTCACTTCATTGTGCGCGAGCTTCGCGGGATTTTGTTCGCGCAGATTGCGCAGGCTGGGCTTCAGCTCGTCGAGCGTGATGAGATTGGGAAGCACGTAGACGCTGGTTCCACTTTGGTTTGAGACTGCGATGGTGGCGAGAAGTTTCCAGCCAGTGTCCTGCAGGGCTACCTGGACGGTGATGCCATTGGCGGTGACGGTTTCCACGTTGCGTCCATTGCTGAGAAATTGATCGCAGCCGGGTGCGTTGGCGTACCAGCGGACGACTCCATTTTGAATATTGGCATTTACAGGGACGGCGGGCGCATCCGGGCGTGGCTTGGAAGCCGGCGCGGCGTTGGTGAGGTACATGCGCGCGACGTAGCCCTCTTTGCCGTCGGCGGTGCGGACCATGGCGGTGTAGCCTTCGCGGTCCGACAGGAGGGTCACGGATTCGCCACAGGAAAGCGTTGCTATTTGGGCGAGGGGCAAGGCCTGCTCGGCGTCAGAGGTGATGGGGACATTGCTGATGCCGGGGCATTTCACGAAGTAGCGCGGAGCGGAGGCGACCGCGGGCTCGCTGGGAGGTTCGTCGGCGCAGAGTGGCAAGCCCGCGAGGAGCAGCGCGGAACCCAGGAGAGCGTGTTTTGCGGACAGAGACATGGCCCAACCTCCCTGAGTGCGTTTGAATTCAGAGCTTGCGATGAGGGAAGTTTTGCGGATGAGGGCGTTTGCGTCTATGGGTCTGGGGTACTAAAGGACAGTTGGCTTGGCGGTAAATGGGGACAGGTTAGGGGGTGGTTAATGGTGGAGAGAGCGAGCAGATAGCAGCGAGCGGCGAGCAGGGTGCGGGAGTTGGCGCTTTTGGCGCGAGGGTCGGAAGGATTTAGGCGGAGGGAGGAGAGCCGAGGAGAGAAGAGCGGAGCGGAGAAGAGTCGGAGGCACGCTGGACTGCGCTGGTGCTGGCTTGCCTGCCCTTCGAGGCTCAGGGTGAACAAGATGCAGGCGCTACCAAGAGGCGGGCGCTACCAAGGGGCGCGGCCAAGGAGCGAGAGAATTTCACGGGGGTGTAACTTGACCCGGGGGCGGGGGTGGGTTACGGTGTTTGTAGTTTCTCCGTATTATTCAGGCTGGGCGTTGAGCCGGAATTTCGCAGGAGGAATCCCATCGGCCACCCGATCCGTTCGTCAGCAGCACCTGCCAAGTGGATGAAGCGCACCATACACATCACCGGAAAAATTGAACCTTTCTACGGCACCCTGGACGAGAACATTCGTTCGCTGGAGGAGTTTCTCCACGTGCGGACGCATCTCCATGACACACGGTTGACCGTGGAGGGCGAGCAGGAAAACGTGGACCAGGCCGTGCGCATTGTGGAGGAGTACAACCACCTGACGCGGCACGGGCGCGAGTTGGCCAGCGCGGAGGTGAAGGCGTTGATGCGCGTGGCTGTGGATGAGCCGCACGAATCTCCGCGCGGGATGTTTGAGCCGGGGCGGGCGCGTTCGTTCGGGAAAAAAGTGGTGACGCCGAAGACCGCGACGCAGCGGAAGTACATGGAAGAGATTGAGTCGCACGATATGACGTTCGGAATCGGCCCGGGCGGAACGGGGAAGACGTATCTGGCGGTGGCGATGGCGGTAAGCGCGCTGCTGACCAAACAGATGAACAGGATTATTCTGGCGCGTCCGGCGGTGGAAGCGGGCGAGCGGCTGGGGTTTTTGCCGGGGACGCTGCAGCAGAAGATTGATCCTTATATGCGGCCGCTTTATGACGCGCTTTACGACATGCTGGACGCGGACAAACTGGAGCGGTTTCTGGAGAAGGGAATTATTGAGGTTGCGCCGCTGGCGTTTATGCGCGGGCGCACGCTGAATGATTCGTTCGTGATTCTGGACGAGGCGCAGAACACCACCAGCGAGCAGATGAAAATGTTTTTGACGCGGCTGGGTTTCAATTCGAAGGCGGTGATTACGGGAGACATTACGCAGATTGATCTGCCGACCGGGAAGAAGTCCGGGCTGATCGAGTCCATGGAGATCTGCGGGAAGATTCCGGGGATCAGCACGGTGCAATTTGGGGAGAAGGATGTGGTGCGGCACAACCTGGTGCAGCAGATTATTCGGGCGTATGAGGAGCATGATGTGGCGCATCCGCAGCGGGGCGGGAAGGCGGCGGTGGCTGGCAAAGAGCCGGTGAAACAGGAGACGGCGGAGTAAGAGAGCTTAACGCGGTGGGGAGCGCAGGCTAGAGCCGGTGCTACTTGAGGGAGCGAAGAGAGCTGAACGCAGAGACGCAGAGGTTGCGGAGAAGAGCGGGGGAAAGAGCACAGGCAAGAGTGCCTGTGCCACGTGGTTCGGTTGAAAATCGGCAGCGAGCCGTGCAGGTGAGATTGTCGCCGTTGGAAGAGTTCCTGGAACAAGTGAGGATGGAGATCGGGCTGGGGCCCGAGTGCGTAGGGGTACGTTTGATTGGCGATGGGGAGATGGCGCGGCTGAATGAAACGTATCGCAAGAAGAAAGGGCCTACTGACGTGCTGTCTTTCCCCGTGGTGAAAACAGGGAAGGCGGGCGGATTGGCGCGGCAGGTGAAGCGCGCGGGCGGAAAATATCTGGGAGACATTGCGATTGCGCCGGCGGTGGCGAGGAAAAACGCGAAGCGGCTGGAGCGATCGTTCCCGGATGAGTTGCGGGTGCTAATTCTGCATGGCGTGCTGCACCTTTTGGGTTACGATCATGAGACTGACCGAGGGGAAATGGAACGCATTGAAGCGCGATTGCGGCGACGTTTGGGAATTGCCTGATGCAGGGAATCTGGGAAACGTGGGCCTTTGTCGGCAGCGTGCTGGTGCTGGCCCTGGGCTTGCCGATTTTTTCGTACCTGACGCTGATTTATCGTGAACTGGGGCGCATGAGCACAGGGCGCGTCCACGAACATCTGGAAATCTTCGAAGCGGAAATCGAACCCAAACTAAAAATTAACCGGAAAAGCGGAGGGCGGACGTTCCGCATTCTGGGGCATTTCTGGCTGGCGTTTGTGGTACTGGAGACGACGCGAGCGGTAGTGTACTTAGTGCCGAACCGATGGGAAGCGGGATTGCAATTTCTGGTTTTTCTTTCGCTGGAAGTTGTGATTGCGATGCATTTTATTCCGGACATGCTGCTGTACCGAACGTCCGGGCGGTGGCTGGTGCCATTGCTGCCACTAATCCGGATCGCGATGCTACTGGTTTGGCCAGTCCGGGTATTTCTGGAAGGCGCCGAATCGCTGGCACGGATTTCTGAGCAGGACCCAGAGCGTACACAGGAACAGCGCACGGAGGAGGGAATCGGGGCTCTGGTGGAGGCGGCAGAGGAAGAGGGCATTATCGAGCCGGCGCAGGCGGATTTGATCGAGCAGGTGGTGGAGTTTAGCGACAAGCGAGTGCGCGAGGTGATGACGCCGCGGCCGGACGTGGTGGCGATGCAGGCGGACGCGACGCTGGAAGAGATGCACGCGCGGTTTGTAGAGACCAAATTCGCGAAGATGCCGGTGTACGGCAAATCGTTGGACGATATCCAGGGCGTGGTGCACGCGCAGGACCTGCTGCAGATTGCCGACACGGATTTGCCAAAACGCAAGGTGCGGGAATTAATGCGGGCGGTTCTATTTGTACCGGAGACGAAGCTGGGATCGGAATTGCTGAAGGAGATGCGGCAGAAGAGCCAGTCGCTGGCCGTGGTGATTGATGAGTATGGAACGGTGGCGGGTATCGCGACTGTGGAGGATCTGCTGGAAGAAATTGTTGGCGAGCGCGGCGAAAAGGAATTTAAGCCGTTGCCGGACGCGGTGCGCGAAGCCGATGGCAGCCTGGTGCTGCGCGGAAGCATGGGGATTGGGGATGTGGAAGAGTTGCTGGGCGTGCAGTTTGGAGACAATTCGGACGAGACGGTGACGACGATTGCGGGATTGCTGAGCCATGTGTCGGGGAAAGTGCCGGCGCCCGGGGATAAGGTGGACATCGAGGGGTATCGGTTCGAGGTCTTGGAGGCGAACCAGCGGAAGGTGTTGCGGCTTAGGGCGCGGCATTTTCCGACGGCCACGCAGAGTGTTCCGCAGTAAGAGTCGGCGGGCGGATATTTTGAGTTTTTGATTGCCGGTGGGAAAAAGCGAAAAGCGAAAAGCGAAAAGCGAAAAGCGAAAAGCGGATCCCTCATCCGCAAATGCGCGGGTTCGGGATGACATTGTGCGATGCTTTTTGTTATGGGGGTGTGGGTTCCGGATGACAGTGTGTGTGGGGCGCGCGACTCGGAGTGATCGCGACAAAATGAACTTGGGCCGCGCCTGCGGGGGTTAGGGTTGGATGTCGGGTTTCCAGCCGTCTGCGGGGTCGTAGTCGGTCATGGATTCGGCTACGGCGGTGGTTTTTTCGCCCAGGTCTTTTTGGTAGACGATGCCGTCTTTGGCGATGATGAAAGTCATGATGCCGGAATTTCTGTACTCGGACGGGTAGGCCACTGCGGCAAAGCCGCCGGTGAGTTTGCCGTTGACGAGGTAGTCTTTCACGCCGCCCTTGGCGCCTGCGCCTTGTTTGGTCAGGAGGCGGTACAAGTAGCCATCGAAGGGTTGAGGTTTTTCGCCGGCGTTGGTGTAGCCGGCGGTTTTGGCAAAGTCGCGCACCGCTTCGAATGGACTGGGAGACTGGCCTGCGGAGACCGCCCAGTACAAACCGTTTTGCTTGCCCTCATCACTGATAAATTTTTGCGCGTATTGTTTGGCGGCGTCGCCGTTGCGAGACTTGCTAAAGTATTCGTTCTGGGCATTGGCGATGGCAACGCATGCGGCGATTGCGGTCAGTTCGTCTTTGCCGATCCGGCGCGCAAGAATTTCATCCTTACCCGCGGCGGTGTCGAAATACCACTGGCCGGAGGGATTTTGGCCAAGGGGAATCGGAAAGGCATAGTTGTCTGTGCCGACGTAGAGAAACTTGCCGCCGGCTTTGATATCCCGCCAGCGGTGCATGACGTCATAGGAGCCGACGAAGCCCATGAGCGTGTTTTTGTCCTTCACGGCATCGCCGGAGAGCAGGACACTCTGGGAATCGGCCCCGAAGATCGCGAGCAGCGCGGGGATGTCGACTGCCTTGGCTGCTTGATAGAAGGCGGCGCCGGCGTCGTCAGGGGAAGCGAAAGTTTTTTGGACGGGTTTGGGCGGGGCTTCTGGTTGCTGGCAAGCGGTGAGCATGCCCGCAAAGGCAAGAATGGCAGCATGTTTAAAGAATCGTCCGTTCCGAATTCGTTGATACCCAATCACATGCGACATATGTATTTCTCCAATTCTGTTATTGGATTATTTTTCTTGCATCGCACGAGCTGACATTACCGGCGGAAACCGCCTCCGCCAAAACCACCACCGCCGCCGAAGCGGCCACCGCTGAATCCGCTGGAGTGCATGCTGCCCCAGCCGCGACTGCTGTCGGCACGAGAAGACCAGCCATTGGAACCGCCGCCGCCCCAGCCGCCGCCGCTAAAGGCGTTAGGGCTGCCGGAATCGTTGTGCTGCGCCCAGGAATCTGAAGCGGAGGAATGATCGGCGCCGAAGTTCTGCGCGCTTTGTTTGTTCACGTTGACCGTGTTTCCGCTGACGTTGCGGTTATAGGTGTTGCCGTTGTTGTGGTAGGAATTTGTGGAATTGTAGTGGTTGTAGGAATTGCTGTAGCCGTAATTATTGTGATAGCCGCCATTGTAATAGCCGCCGTGCCATGCGGAATTACCGTAATAGCCACCGCCGTGATAGACGACCGCTGTGCCGTGCCAGCCGCAACTCCAACTGCTGTAGCCCCAGCCGCAGCACCCTCCGCTCATCATCGCGCCGACCGCGATACCCGCGCCGAAGCCAAGCAGACCGGCGGCAACCACATCGCCCGTGGAATAAACAGGGGCCACGTATCCGGGGATCACGTAAGGCGTGCCGTAAATGATCGTGGGGTTGTATTGGGGGATGTAGACGATTTGAGGATTGGCAGGCTGAATCACGATTACCTGCGGCGATTGCTGCACCACTTTGATTTGCGCGCTGGATTGCAGGTTGCCCTTGGCTTTTGCCTGCGCGCGCAGGGTTTGTATCGCGGTCATTACATCGGCTTGCTGATCGTGGTAAGCCTCGCCGAGTGAAGAAGTCCAGGTAAGGTTCTTGGACATGTTGTCCAGAACGGAGGGGAATTCCGTGAGGGCCTTCACGCTGGGATCCCAGGACTGCCCATCCACTGCTTGCATCAGGGTGCTGCCGGTGAGGCTTTTGTTTTCTTGCAGCCAGTATTCCGCGATGGCCACCTGGTCAGGAAATGTGGACGCGGTGAGAATTTGAGCGACCAGCGAATCCGGATAGAGAGCAATCGGCGCAACCAAGGCTTGGAGTGCAGCGGCGCTCTGCGGAGCCGGTTCCGTGGGATTTCCCGTTTCTGCGGCCGAGGATGGAATATCACCCTGGGCTCCATACAAAAGCGGGGAGGAGAGTGTGAAGACCATGCTGAGAACAACCGAAAAGATCTGCTGAGAAACCTTGTAATTCATTGGGCCGCTCCCGCTGATTGAAATTCGGTGATACACGAATTGCGGGCGCCCCGATCAGGGGCGCCCGCGGTTTCGATTGACTTGCCAGCTACTCTCCGGCGTGACTCGCCGTATGCTGGTTTTTGATCTGCTGCAGAACCTGGGTCAAGTTGTAGGATTCCGGATCCTGCATCGGCGGAAACTTGCTGTAGGATTCCAGTTCCTTGAGCCAAAGGATCTGGCCAAGGGGAATGATGTTCCAGTCGTAGAGGTAAGCGGTCACCGGTCCAGCCAGTGCGCCACCCTGCCCCAGAAGCGTTTTCATTTCGTCGCCGACAGAGCCTTCGAAGGGGTCGCGCTTGATGTTGTCGACCATCGGCCATTTGTAGGTTTCAACTCCGGCCAGACCGCAGCTTGCGCAGGCGCCGGCCATGGAGAAGTAGATCTTCCAGTTCTTGTAGCGAACTGCGGAAGGTGTGGGTCCTGTGTAATAGAAGAAGGTTTCGCGAGCGGATTTTTCGGACTTGCCTTCGAGGTAGTCGCGCTGGTCCACGCCGTCGAGGGTGGTCTTCACGATGCCGGGATATTTTCCGGCTTCGATCTGTTCCTTCAGGCCGTCGCCCTTTGGTCCACCCGCGAGGTCCACGAAAGTGGGGAGCCAGTCAAGAGAAGCAAAAATGTCGGCCTTGATGGTGCCGGGCTTGATGTGTCCGGGCCAGCGAACGACCAGAGGAGCGCGCATGCCACCTTCCCAGGTGGTCAGCTTGCCGCCCTTGAAGGGAGTGTTGCCGCCGTCGGGATAGGTGATGACTTCGGCGCCATTGTCGGTGGTGAAGACCAGGATGGTGTTGTCGAGTTCGCCCATGTCTTCGAGCTTTTTGATCACATAGCCGATGTTGTCGTCCATCTGCTTCATGCCGGCTTCGTTGACGCCCCAGTCCTTGCCACCGGGTTCGCCGACCATGGCCATGTACTTCGGCGAGAGGACGGTGGTGATGTGCATGCGGGCGGGGTTATACCAGACGAAGAAGGGCTTGTGCGTTTTCTTGGGATCGTTGCGATCAAGAAAATCGACGACCTTGGCGGAGGTTTCTTCGTCGACTGTCTTGCTGCGCTCCAGAGTCAGGGGACCTTCGTCCTTGCAGGTCTGGTTCGCTTGCGTCCCGTCGGAAGAATGGCACCAGATGATGGGGCGAGGCGGCGTGAGGCATACCGCTTTTCTTGGATCCACGGCGCCGGGGACTTCGGTGAGGCCGGGGACGGGAGTGTTCATGCACGGCGGAACGATGGTTTGGTCCGTCGGGGTTTTGTTGATATCGGGGAAACTGACACCCTGCATGGCATCGAGGTGATACAGCCAACCCCAATATTCCTGGAAGCCGTGGGCCGTGGGCAGCGCTTCGACGTGGTCGCCGAGGTGGTTCTTGCCGAATTCCCCGGTGTTATAGCCGAGGTCGTAGAGGAACTTTGCGAGCGCGGGAGTGCCGGGGCGTAGGTAGGAAGGGCTGCCAGGAAGTTGCGGCGGGATCATGCCGGTGCGAAGGGGATGCATGCCAGTGAAGAAGGCATTGCGTCCCGCAGTACAGCTTTGCTCGGCATAGTACGTGAGGAACTTGGCTCCTTCGTAGCCGATGCGATCGATGTTCGGCGTTTCGCCAACCATCAGGCCCTGGTGGTAGATGCTGGGCTGCATCCACCCGATGTCGTCTCCCATAATGAAGACGATATTGGGTTTCTTTTCCTGGGCTTTGGCGGAAGGGGTGGCCGCTGCACCAAACAGGGCCACAACCGAGGCCAAAGCTATGTTGATTCGTCCGATCCAAGTCATACGGTTCCTCCTCTTTCCAATTCATTGGTTCCGAGGCTCAGCTTGGGACTCTCGCGAGGCAGACCACATGTGAAGAGCGACGGAAAAAAATTTGTAAAGGACTTGGTATGGAGGCGGCACACCAATAAATACGGGTGGATGCTGCCGGAACTGCGCTCGGCGGGGAATTGTCAAAAGTAACAGGCACAGGACTGGGTGATGAGCCCTCGGGCCAATGATTGCGACGGCGAAGGAAGCGCGTGGGGGTTGGTGATTAAGAGGCCACGCCAATCTGGAGACTCAGCCCGTATAATTCGCGGGTTGGGGCGGAGGTGGCGCTCCTAAGGGCGCGCATTTGAGTTAGGCCGGGACGCCCTCGACAATGAAGTCCACGGCTGAGGTGGGGATGACGCGGCGCAACTGCCAGCCGGAAGTGGCAAATAGTTCGCGAAACTGTTTTTCCGTGCGTTCGCAGCCGCTGGGGAAAATCAGCATCTGGAGGTCGAGGAATTTGGCGGGCGAGAAATCATTGCCTGGCTGAATGACGGCGTCTACGACAAGGAGTTTGCCGCTGGGATTGACGGTTTTACGGCAGGCTTTGAGGAGTTGGATGCAGCGATCATCGGGCCAATCGTGAATGATGTGTTTCATCAGGTAGGCATCGGCCCCGGCGGGAACCGAGGAGAACATATCGCCGGAGGCAAAGGTGCAGCGATCCAGCACTGGTTTTAACGGTCCGTTCTTAGCTCCCTCAATAACGTGGGGCGCCTCAAATAGCGTGCCTCGCAACTGAGGATTTTTCTCCAGGATAGTGGCCAGCAGAAATCCGTGGCCGCCAGCCACGTCCACGATGGAATGGATGCCCTCAAAATTGTAAGCCTCGGCAATGGCCGGGCCGTCGATCATGGAAAGCCCGGTCATCGCCCCGTTGAAAATCTCGCCCTCGGCGGGATTTTGTTTCAGAAAGTCGAAGACATGCGCCCCGTAGAGTTTGTCGAGGGCTTGTTTTCCCGTGCGGACGCAATAGTCCAGATGAGACCAGGCGCGCGAGTGCCATTCCCGGCCGCCCATGATGGCGAAGGATCGCAGGCTGGGGGTGGCGTTGGAGTGCAGGACCGCGGACATCGGTGTTTGCGAAAATTTTCCGTCGGGACCTTCCGCGAGCACGCCAACGCAAGCGGTGGCGCGCATCAGGCGATAGAGCGCTTGCGGATCCGCGCCGATCTGGGCGGCCAGTTCGGTGGCGGATTTGGGAGTGTCTTCGACGAGGTCCGGGATACCGAGCTGGGCGAGGCAAGCAACGGCGCCTCCGACGTGAACGCCATTCATGATCTGGAGGATGCCGACGTGCGGCGGAGGAGTTTGCGGCTGAGGGCTCATGCGGTGTTCACCTGGATTGAATTTTCGGATTGCGTGACGGGGAAGTATAGCTTGAAGGAGGACGGGGAGCACAAGCGGTGGTTGAGCGTGGGGATTGTTTTATCGTTGGACGCGGAGAGGACTGGTCGATTTAAAAATCGGCCAGTAGGTTTGGAGTCGGAACGGTGGACGACCTGCAGGTTGGTCGGTTCACTTGGAAAGGGAAGGTGGCCGACCTGAAGTTCGGCCACTACATGGTTATGTATTTTCGAGGTCGGGGCGGGGCCAGTGGGCCAGGTTGGCGCCGACTTCGTAGGTGCTTTGGCAAAAATCGAGAAGGGCTTGTTCGGGGTTGCTGGAGAGGCGAACGTCGTCGTACATCAGAAAGAATTCGCTCTTCTCCAGGCTGTAGAACGCTTTCGCGGGCCGAACTGCACTCTGCTTGAGACCGGCGGGTTCCGGCGCGGTGTAGGCATAGAAGGCGGCGTCTTTTACGATTTCTCCATCACCCGGCCAGAATCCGACGCTGATTACCTCGTGCGAGTACGCTTCTTTCGTAATGACGTCGGCATCCGGACGAACCGGCGCGCGCTTTCCGGAGAAACGCGTGAGAGCTAGATCGAAACTTCCCCAGAAGAAATGGACCGGGCTGGATTTGCCGATGAATCCTGCACGATGTTTCTGGAGCACGGGAGTGATGGCGGCGAGGACTCGCCAGAAGCGGTTCGCGTATTCACTGTCGTAGGCCGAATGAGCTTCGTCGAGGGTGAATCGAACAGGGCGGGGAATCTCCACGGGCATGGACCAAATTTTTACGTTAATGCCGAGCGATTTCAGGGCGCCCATGAAGTGATCGTAGAACTCGGCGACGGTGTGAGGCTCGAGACGGAAGGAACGGGTTTCGCCAAGGCTGGTCTGAATTTCGAGGGAGTGGCTGATGAAATCGAAGTTTACTTCGAAGATTCCATGTTCGTAGGGCATGGCGGAAGTGGTCAGGCCGCGCGCGTTGACATAGAAGGTAGTTCCCCACCAGTGATTTACGTTGGGAGAAAGCGCCAGACGGACTTTGCCGACGATTTGCATCCACATGTGGAGCGTGGCGTAGGTGTCTTTCCATTCGGCTAACGGCAGCGCGGGCCAGCGATTGGATTCGTTCACGGAGGAGCCTCCTGGGATGCGTTCGCGGGAGGGTGGCATCGTATCACGGGGGTGGGGATGGGAGGAGGAGAGGAGCGGGAGAGGGAGAAAAGGCACCCGACTTCGCCGCTAAAGGCGCGCGGCTACGGCGGGCTGGCCCTTGCTTGCCTGCCCTTCGATGCTCAGGGTAAACAAGATGCGGGCGCTACCGGGAGGCGGTGTGACGGTCCTTCGAAGAATTCAGCTGAGAAGGGGATTGCCCGGCCGAGGCCCGGCATCGAGAAATTGGCCGGAGGCATTTGGATTTTCAGCGGACGGGCTGGCTGTTGGTTGAAAGGATCGGCGGCGGAGGATTTTTTGATAGAGGAGTTTGCCGAGTTTGGCGACCCAGGGCAGGCCGCTTAAGAGGTAAAAATATTGTGGCACCACGGTGCCGCCGAAAGATAGTTTGAAGCGGGTGATGGGGTCGTCGGTGTCGCCGATGCCTCCGAAGTCGTAATTCGCGAATCCTTGCGAGGCGTAGCGCTGCATCTCATGCCAGTGCAGATAGCGATTCAGCGCGCCGCATGCGTCCGCGAGTTCGGGAGACTCCAAGCGCCTGCTTCCAGAATAGAGGAGGCGCACGACGCTGGTTTGTGGATCGCAAAGCAGCAGGTGGGTGCAGAGGGCTTCGCCGTCCAGGTAGAGCACCAGCGTTTCACAGTGGGTGGAGTTTTCGTGAATCCAGCCAGCGGTAAGTTCCGGAAGACCCTTCACGCGGCTGAAGTTGTTGTAAACGGTCAAAAATTCGCGGTTGGCCTTCTCCGAACCGGATTCAATCACTACGCGATCCAGCATTTTTTCGGCGCGGCGAATCCGGTAGCGGCAACTTGTGGGTTTCATGCCTTTGAGGACGGAGTCGAGGCCTGCCGAAAGATTGATGCAAACGGTGCGCATTCTGTATTGCTCAACGAGGTGCGACAAGGAATGGATGGCAGGGGAAACAGCGAAAAGGCGCACGACGTCGTTTGGCCGCAAGGAATTGCTGATTTCGGCGGCCTCTTCGCGGCCGGGAAACCAGAACTTGCGGTAGCGAAGGATCCCGTGGACGCTGCGTTCGATGGTCACCATTTGGCCGTCCACCGCGTGCGGGTTTGGAGTGAAGCGCACCTGCCTGGCAGACTCTCAAAACATTATTCAGATTGGCCGCGGGAGATGTCACGGAAGTGTCACTTATTCGCATCGCGGAATACGACTGCATGCGGGGATTGCTACGGGGTGGGCGAACTGGCGGCACGAGGCGTTCCGGCCAGAAGGCGCTGACAATTGTCGATGTTCGCTTTGACACGAACAGCGGTGAAGTCAGATTCCTGCGGACTTGCCTTTGCCCTTTGTTTGGCCAAAGCCTGGCCGCCTTTTTCTTCCCAATCCTGGTACAGGCGGCAAAATTTGATTGGCTCCAAATCCCCTGCACGGGAATGAAAAGCAATCATGGCGTAGGCTTCGGAGATTCGGCCGTCGGTTTCCGCGATCGTTTCGGTATTGGTGCTGTTCGCGGGATCAAGATGTGCAAGGGATTGCAGAATCACCAGGGCCTTCTTTGCGGCCTCGATAGAGCCGGGATAGTCGCCCCTTTTGAGGGAGTTGCCGGTGATGTAACGCAGGCTGGTGGCCATGCCGAATGGCGTTCGGCGGTCCTGGGGATCCGCGGCGGCGAGCGCGGTACGGATTTCCAGCGCGTTTTCGAAGCTACGCTGCGCGGCGTCGTAATCGCTCTGCTTGCTGAGGATCAGCCCGGTGTCGTTGTATGTGTACGTGATGTTGTAGCGATCCTGGACGTTTTTGGGATTGCGAGCCAGCAGGTCTTCATCGATCGCGAGTGCTGCCCGTTCTTGTTCCAGAGCGGCAGGCAAGTCGTTCATCGCCAGGAGTGCGCCAGCGATGTGCTTGTGCGCGAAGGAGACTTCTCTCAGGTAGTAATCGTTCTTCGAATCGGACTTCGAGAGACGTTCAAATACAGCTTGCTCCCGCCGATAGTTTTCCAGTCCGCCAGGAAAATCCTTCTGATCCACAAGGTGCCCCCGCGGAGCTCATACGCCTTGCCAAGCGCTCTTTGAATTTTTGGGTGATCGGGATTTGCGGCGGCCAAGGGTTCCAGGATGTCCAGCCCCTTCTGAAGGCATTTGCGGCCACCATCCTGATCCCCAGCCCTGGCGAGAGTAGGTGCAAGATTTAGGTAGCTCATGGCCAGCTCCTGGCTGAGGTCCCGATCGGAAGGTAGCAGGAGGAGGCGGCCAGTAGAAGTTCGTTCGCTTTGCGAGAATTTTGCAGCGCCTTCTTGGAATCGCCAAGATTCACGTCGCGGGGATCACCTTGAACTCCGGCGAGCTTGCCATAGGCGGCGGCGAGTTCGCGGAGCAGCGCAGGGTCGGAGCGCGACTCGCTGGCGAGGCTATCCAGATAGATCTGCGCGTCCTGGAGGATGAGCTTTCGAGCATCGGTGGCGCCCGCGAGGTTTCGGATGGAGTCATGGACTTCAAAGATCAGCGAGTTGGCGACTTTGCGGACGTCGTTGAAGCGCTGCTCTGCGCGAATGCGCTGCTGGCGGGCGACGCGGGCTTCGTACAACGTGCCGACGAGAGCAAGCAAAAGGAGAAGTATCGCAACGGAAGAAGCGAGGACGCCAGCGCGACGGCAACGCCCTACATTTTTGGCGCGGATTCTTTGTTTGGGCCGGACATTACGGGATTTGGAGGGGGAACTACGGACCTGGGTGCGAGCGATCTGGATGTTGTGGACCAGATTACTCTGGGACCAGGGGCGACCGTGGGGCTTGGCCATGTCTTGTTTGATGTATCCCCGACGGCGCCAACGGAAATTGTCAGTATCGATATAGTTGGATTTCCAGGCACCAGTCTTGCAGATGACCTTGCCAATAATGTGCCGATTGAGAGTTTCAGCGGCGGGAAATTCCAGATTAACGGGCCTGTCGCGGGTGTGTCCGAACCGGGGACCCTGGTGCTGCTGTTGATGATGGTGCCGATAGTGTTTTGCCGGCGGATGATCCGCGGATAGGAGCCGGATCTGAAGTTAATCATATAAACTTTTCGCGGAGTTGACCGTTTCTTCGCGTGCATTTCTGTGCTAAACCTTCCTCTTTCCAATTGCACCTGATTACTTCAATCCGGCGAAACCTGGCGCGGAAGATGAGTTGGACCCTTCCGCTTGCGCTGCTGGCAGGCGTCGCGCTGCCGGGGCAACAACGCGTCACGATCAAGGTTGATGTGTCGAAATCGATCGGGCGCTTCGAACCCGTGTGGGCATGGGTGGGGCACGACGAACCGAACTATACGTACAGCGAGGAAGGGCGCGAACTACTTAAAAAGCTCGCACAGTTGAGTCCCGGCCCGGTGTATGACCGCACGCACAATTTATTGACCACGGGCGATGGCACCGCGGCGTTGAAGTGGGGTTCGACGAATGCGTTCACGCGGGATTCGTCTGGGAAGCCGGTTTATAGATGGACCATCATCGACAAAATTTTCGATACCTATCAAGCGACGGGCGTGACCCCTTTTGTGGAGATTGGATTTATGCCCGAAGCGCTTTCTCCGCATCCGGAGCCATACCAGCACCACTGGCCGCGGGACTTTGACACGGGCTGGTCCTATCCGCCAAATAACTATCAGGAATGGTCCGACCTTATCTACGCCTGGGTCCGGCATATGGCAGAGCGCTATGGAACGGAGCAGGTTGCGAAGTGGGAGTGGGAAGTCTGGAACGAGCCGGATATTTTCTACTGGCACGGGACCGTGGACGATTACAACAAATTTTATGATTACACCGTTGCGGCGGTACGGCGGGCCTTGCCGAATGCACGAATGGGTGGGCCCGCCACCACCGGGCCAGGGGACCAGAAGGCGGCCGCTTTCCTGGGCGCTTTCCTGGAGCATTGCGCCAGCGGGCAGAACTATGCGACAGGGAAAAAGGGCGCGCCGCTGGACTTCATCTCGTTTCATGCGAAGGGAAAAACAAAGTTCGTGGACGGCCATGTCGAATTAAATATCGGAAATAATCTGCGCGATATTGACCGGGGTTTCGCGATTATTGAGTCGTTTCCCGGATTTGGCGGACTGCCGGTGGTACTCAGCGAATCCGATCCAGAGGGCTGCGCGGCGTGCGACGCGACTTCGCATCCGGAGAACGAGTATCGATTGACTTCGCAATATGCGAGTTATGAGGCGGAGCTTTTGCAAGGAACGCTGGCGCTTGCGCAGCGCCATCACATTCATGTGGAAGGCACGATCGCCTGGGCATTCACATTTCCGGGCCAGCCGATGTTTGCGGGATTTCGCGCTTTCACGACGAAGGATATCGATCTGCCCGTGATGAATGCGTTCCGGATGTTCGGGCTGATGCGGGGAGACCGCGTTGAAGCGGAGAGCACGGGAGCGCTGAAGATTGAAAATGTTTTGGAGTCGAGTGTACGGACGGAATCGGACGTGAATGCAATCGCCACGCGCGAGGGCGACCGAGTTAACGTGCTGGTTTGGAGCTATCACGACGAAGCGAGTCAAGCTGTTCCGGCGGAGATTCGCGTGAAAATCGAGGGACTGCCGCACGGCGTGTCCCGCATGTTGCTGGAGCACTGGACTGTGGATCGGGAGCACAGCAATTCCTACACCGCATGGCAGACGATGGGAGCCCCGCAAAATCCTTCGGCGATGGAATATGGGCGTCTTAAGGCCGCGGGACAGTTGCAACTTCGCGAATCTCCGCGATGGGTTACGGCAGAAGGGAACGCCGTTGAAATTGCCTTCCCGCAACCAGTGCAGGGACTGTCACTGATCGATTTGACCTGGTGACAAAAGGCAATTGTTCGCTTTTGTGAAAACAAAGCGGGGCGATTCGCCGGTCTAGAACGATGTGAGTTCCCGCCGAAATCAGCTAGACCCGAGCGGTGAAGAGAGATTGCGCGCGCGCGACGCTAGCAGGCAAACAAGTGCCAGGCCGATGGCCAACAGCGGCAAGCTGGCGGGTTCTGGGACGTTTGCGGAAGGCGAAGTCACGACGGGAGCGGGAAGATTCTGGTCGCTGGCACCATTCAACCTGAAACTTGAGGGAACGAGCGCGGTTCCCGCCAGATTCAGCGCGAGCATGGCCCCAGTGCCCTGATCATCGGAATAGCAAAGGTCCAGCGCCGCATCGCAGGCATACATGGCAAAGGCATCGGGGGTTCCCCCTGCAAAGTTGTTGGTTGTAGTCATGAGAAACGACAAAGCGGAACCCGCGGTGAATTGCTGGATGAACAACGAACTGAAGTCGCTGTCGTTTAGAACAACTCCGGCGGTCAGATCGCCGCTGGCGCCGGCTCCAATGTAAGTAGGAGTCCCGAGGGCACCGCCGCCGCCGAAATTGAAGCCGGACAGGGTGAGGTTGTTGTCCATCGCGCCGTCTCCATCGGTGAACCCGAACGCAAGCGTTTGCGTGCCGGAGAGCGCCGAGGTATTGAGAGTGACCTCAAACGAAGCAGTCTCCGCTCTGACGGGGACGACTGCGAGCAGAGCAGCCCCGACCGTCAAGGTGAAAACATGCAGAAATCTATTGAGTCGCATTCCTTTTTCTCCTGTTGTTTCTATCTTGCTCCCGGGCCGGCCAACACGCGCGGGATATAGGTGATGGCCGCACGGGTGGGATTCGTGAACTGCAAAGCAAATGAAGTGTTTTGTCCGGGCGCCGGGGTCGCGCCGGAATTCAGGTACGGGCTGCCTGCCGGCAATTCCAAAGTATCGGTTGTGCCAGTGGCGTTGAACAGCGTTGCATTCGCGCTCAAACCATCCAACACCAGTGCAAGTGGCCCCATGATCGTGTTTGCAGAGGTGTTGGTGAGTGTGACCGTCTCTGCGTAACGGCCAGTCACTGGATTCAGGACGAAGCCGCCGCGCGTGACCGTAATCGAAGTAGTCACGTCTGCCGCGCAGCCGCAAGAAACGAAGATTGCGGTGATGGTTTGCGCCTGATTCATGATCACCGTGGTGGTGGCGCGGTTGGGGGCGGTGACGTTGCCCAGCCAGTTTGAGAACTGGTAGCCGGGAACTGCCGTAGCGGCTACGGCGGCTACGGTGTTTTGGATTTCCAGAGTGGTGCCAGGCCCCGGTGTGGTGGTTCCGCCGACTTGCGGTGATACAACGATCATCAAGGGTTCAGTTTGCTCCACGCCAACGATGTTGCAGCTTTCGTTGCGCACCACGTCGCAAGATTCGTAGGCACCAATATCGAATCCGCCCTGCTCTGGACGATGGCTGCCGCGCTGGTCCGAAGAAAGGGAAGTGGCAGCGTCCGCGGTGTTGAATGCCGCAGAGGCCGGACCGATTGCCATCGTTGGAGTGAACCCGCGGTTGAGTTGTAACGGGCCCAGGTGCGGATCGCCGGTCGAAACCACGCCGGGACATCCCAGATTGTTTTGAATCAGATTGCCTGCGCCACTGAGTGTCTTGCGGAAGCCGGAACATTCGGCCGCGGTGCCCGCCGGATTACCATTGGCGTCCGTGGTTCCGTTGTTGAAGATGATGGTGTTGTTCAGGATAAAGACAGTAGCCAGAGTTCCGTCTGTCTCGACTGCGACGACCCCGGCGCCGGAACCCGTGCTCTGATTCCCACTGATGGTGGAATCCTGGATGGTGACACGGCCATTGAAACTGAAAATCGTGCCACCCGCGTCGGCACCGTTGTCCGCGGGCGCTCCTCCAGCAGTGCCCCGGTCCACGGAGTTGTTAAAGAAAGTGCTGTTTTGAACGACGAGTGTACCGCCGGTGCTGAAAATGGCCCCGCCGAGCGCACCGCCTCCGCCGCCATAGGCGCTGCTGCCCAAACCGCCATAGAGGCCTCCCGCGCCTCCGCCCTTAGCGCCGCTTCCGCCGCCGCCTCCGAAACCACCGTTGCCACCAAAAGGTCCAATTGTGATGTTGCCAGCTTCGTTTGCGGCGCCGCCACCGCCGCCGAAGCCGCCGTTACCACGATTGCCACCGTTCCCGCCGGCCTCCGCCTCCTCCGTGATTTCCGTTACCGCCGTTATCGCTGATCGTAACGGCCAGGTCACCAAGGCCTCCACCACTGCCGCCGCCACCGCCGTTCAGTGAGTTTGCGTCGCCTCCGAACATGCCGCCGTTTCCCGGGTGAGACGAACCCACGATTCCTCCATCGGCAGCCGAGCCGCCGCCCCCTCCGAAGCCACCTTGACCACCTTTCGTGCCGCCAAACTCACCGGACCAGCCGGCTCCGCCTCCTCCACCAAACCCGCCGTTCCCGCCGTTTCCACCGCCATCGGACCCGCCACCGCCACCGCCTCCATAGCTTCCGTTTCCTCCGTCATCGCTCCCCACTCCGGCCGCAAGTCCGTTTCCGCCCCCGCCGCCTCCTCCGCCAGGGCAAGTGGCGTCAGAGCCAGCACTGGCAAGCGAGTTGAATCCACCATTTCCCCCTGCGCCCCCGCAGCTGATTCCGGGAATTGGAGGGAATCCGCCATCGGTCAGCGTTCCGCCACCTCCTGCACCGATTCCCAGATCGCTGGCAGAAAAGGGGTCGGCGCTGCCGCCTTCGCCTATCGCCCCACCGCCGCCGGGGCCGCCGATTCCTCCCCCGCCTCCGCCGCCCGAGTTGGGTTGAAAGGGCCCCGAGCCGGAACCGCCTACGGCTGAGTTCCCGGAAAACGTGCAATTTTCAACCAAGAGGCTGCCGCCAGGTTGCACATAAATGGCTCCGCCGGCTCCCTTGCCGCCGCCAGCGCCATCCCCACCGGAACCACCTGTTGCGTGGAATCCGGTGATCGTGGTGTCCAGAACGGTTAGGTGCCCTCCGCTGGCTACCGAAAATGCGCGGCTGCTGCAAAGGTTGTCCACGCAGTTTTGAAAACGCGACGTTGCCCCGAAGCCTTCCAACGTTATCGTGGTGGTGATTTGTGGAGTGGCAGTTGGCCCACTGATATTGGAGTCGTCAGGGATTTTCGCCTCGGCACGTCCCGCGGCGTTGAGCGTGAGTGTGCCGCCGGTGGGAAGCACGATCGTGTCGTCGCCACTGCCTGGCATGCATTGAGTGACAATCAGAGTGGTTGCGCCAGTGAGAGCGCTGTGAGTGATCGCCAGACTGGCTCGCAACCGGGACGCGTAGATTGCTTCTGATAAGGAGCAACCTTCCATGCCGTCAATCACGTCGTTGGTCTTCGTAACGAAAATCACGTTACCAAGGCTCGTGATTGGGCAGGCCATCGTCCAGAGCACTGCGCAGCCGCAAGCCGCCAGAAGGGGAGCTAATCTTTGCGGGAAGCTCGAGAGAATACAGCCAGTCTTCGTAAGGCTAACGTTCTTGCGCGCCTGTGTTGGGAAGGTTGAATTTGCGTTCATGGCGGGACCTCCCAGCGCGTGAAAGCGGAGCCGGACTTTAGGCGAGAGTGGCGAATCCAGCCTGCTGAGCCGCGGGACGGTATCGAATCCTAGCGACTGTTCAGTCAAATACAAGTGACCTAAAAGGACCATGCCGCGTTTTATACGGCGTGGAGAACGCGGTATCCGAACTGCCTTGGGTGTTCGTGGATTTGAAGGTTGGACAGGATTTTAGGGGATTTTACGGAGTTTTTGGTTGCGGGGGCTGCTTCTTCTGTTTTTGGGCTGCGGCTTGTTCGGTGTCGGTAATTGCTTGATGAAATGCCTGAACTGCGGGGACATCCGGCGGGCGGAGAGCGTTTTTTGCGCGGAAAGACCAAAGCGACGCGTTGTGGGGCGTATAGTTTTGCCCGCCCAGGTAGACGATGAAGCTGTCCTCCGGTGAGGCAACTTCCATGCTGGGATGCGCGGTGCCGTTGGGTGGCCCCAAATCCGGGTCATAAGAGCCGTCGGTCGGAGTGCCCTGCTTTGCGCCGATGCGTATCTGGGTGTCCGTGGACTGGACCGTGACCGGGCGGCGATCCACGGGCCCACCGCTGATTTCGGGAGTGACGGGCTTTTCCAGGCCCTTTTTTACGGTGATCACCACGTCCGCATCATAGGTTTCCTGGACCAATCGAAAGCGCCCCCAATTCATCAGGGCTTTCTCAACTGCTTCCCGCGCTTTGCTGTTTGCGGTTGGGTCGTTCGTTGGTTCGCCTGTGTCGGGTTGGATGATGACGACAACGGTCTGGGCCTTGAGCAAGACCTCCGGCAAAAGCGGTTTCTCTTTTTTCTTGGAGAGAGATACGGAAGCTGTGAGGAAAAAAACGAGCGCCACGAGAATCGAAAGTTTGCGGGTCACGTGAGCTCCTATCTGCTGGAGAGAATCATCATAAGCCCAGGTTCGCTGCGAATAAAGCGGCAATTCACTCCCGCTAAGGAGGCTAGACCCTGGCTTGGCGGCTACTGTTGCCTCAATTCCTTATGAACACCCAACTTACGGTGATTTTGAGTTAGGATTTCGCGTGCTGAAACACGGGCGGTCAGGGCGCTCGCTTTGCGAAGAGGGTTCATGAGGAAAATGCCAGGCAAAACGGGAGGGTTGTTGTGCGTTGCGCTGTTGCTGGCGGGTGGTGTGCCGGTTTGGGGGCAGAGTGCGGGTACTGCCACGGCCATGGGCGCCACGGCGCAGGCACAATCCGACAATAGCGAGTTACAGGAAGAAACCAGTGATCGCGATCTGACGTACATAAGGACGCGGGCGGTCTTTCAGTACGATTACAAAGAGCTGGTTGACGACGTGACGATTAATCGGACGCGCTTGAAACTTTCTTATGCTTTCGGGCCACACCAGAATATGGCGGTGTCTGTGCTGGTGCCGGTGGTGTGGATGAGCACCCCGACGCAGTTTGCGTTCGGCTCCGGGGACATGGAAATCACGGCGGGATGGGTGGCGTATGCGAATGAGAAATTCCGCACGGGAATATTGGGGCAGGTGGTGCCGCAGACGTCGAGCGAGAACTTGATTGGAGGAGCGAGCACGAACCTGAAGGGCACCTGGGCGATGGCGTGGGTGATGTCCAGCCGGTTCGAGTTCACGGGATTTTTCAGCTACAAGCAGTCGGTGCATGAAACGAGGCTCGGGCCGATTAAACAGTTTGAGCCTGACCTGACGTTGAACATGCGGGTGAAGAAGTCCACTTTGTTTCTGGAATCGGATTCGTATCTGGACTGCATCACGAACCGGTTCGCGCCGATGTTGAAGGGTGGAGTGAGCCGGGCGTTTGGAAAGAAGCGATCCTGGGTGGCGACGGTCTATGCGGAATGGCCGCTCTCGGAGTATGCGCGGCGGACGCAGGAGGTTGTGGATACGGGGATTGATTTGACGTGGTTTCCGTTTGAGAAAAGGTAAAGAATCGTCTCAAGCTAGTGTTCTGTCCCATAAATAACTGGTCTTAGTATTGCTGGGGATACAGGCATCTCCCGTGCACAATGGAGGTGCCTATGGCGATGGGACGACCTAAAGCGATCTTGGTTTTGGATTCGGAGCTGCGCGAACAGCTGGAAGGCTTGGCCAACTCACGTTCTCTTCCAGCCGACCTGGTGCGTCGAGCCAAGATTATCTTGTTGAGCGCCTCTGGGAAGAACGACCGAGAGATTGCCCCACAACTGGAGACGAGCAGGAATACGGTAGGCCTGTGGCGACGACGGTTCCTGGCACAGGGGGTGTCAGGACTCTACGACGAGTTACGTCCAGGCCGCCCCCGCCCGATTAGCGACGAGCGAGTTGCCCAATTAGTTCGCAAGACGCTGAAATCGAAACCCAAAGCCGCAACGCACTGGAGTATCCGTCAAATTGCCGGCGAGACGGGAATATCGAAATCGACAGCGCACCGCATCTGGCAGGCGTTTGGCTTGCAGCCGCATCGACAAAAACATTTCAAGCTTTCGAACGATCCATTTTTTGTAGAAAAAGTACGGGATATTGTAGGGCTGTATTTGAATCCCCCTGAAAATGCTGTAGTTCTGTGCGTAGATGAGAAGAGCGGAATTCAAGCATTGGAACGCACCCAGCCGATGTTGCCGCTGGGATTGGGTTATGTGGAAGGAGTGACTCACGATTATCGGCGTCACGGAACTACCACGCTGTTTGCCGCGCTGGACACGGCAAACGGCAAAGTGCTCACGAAATGTCGACAGCGCCACCGGCATCAGGAATATCTGAGTTTTCTCCGGGAGATTGAAAAGAGCGTTCCGAAGAACTTAGCAGTGCACATCATCGTGGATAATTACGCCACGCACAAACATCTGCGAGTGAGACGCTGGTTCGCCACACGGCCACGGTTCCACGTACACTTCACTCCGACCTATGCCTCCTGGCTCAACCAGGTGGAAATCTGGTTCAACCGCATCACGCAACAAGCTCTTCGTCGGGGAACGTTTAGCAGCGTGAAGGAACTGGTCAGGAAAATCGATCAGTACGTCAAGAATTCCAACCGCCATGCACAGCCGTTCACCTGGACCGCCACAGCGGATTCGATCTTCGCCAAAGTCGAACGACTATGTAAAGGTATTTACGGGACAGCACACTAGCTGCTATTTGGCGGAAAGTTTTTGCTTTGCCAGTTCTGTGCGGAACTCTTGTTCTTTCGCAGCGACGAAGGTTTTGTAGCCCGCGGGATCGATGAAGGGATTCGCACCGCCATCTTTGAGGTGCGGATATTTTTCATCCAGGCCGAAGTAGGCGCCATGGGCGCCGAGAAAAATATCGCAGGGGAGAGACTTTAATACCACCCACATGCGCTCGTAGTCCGCGGCGATCTGGGGATAGTTCTTGTTGTTGACGAGCTGATAGCCCGGATTGACATTGGGACTGCCGACGATCACGACATCGTAGGTCTTGCCGCCCTCGGCTACTTTCATGGTCCAGGTTGTGCAGCCTTTGGTATGGCCTGGAGTCAGGTGCGCAACGAGCGTCGTGCCGCCAAGTTTTACTTCGTCGCCGCCGTGCAAGACGCGATCCACTTTCGCGGGTGGGTATAGATTTGCAGGATTGTTGCCGTACTGAAAATCTGCCTTGCCACCGGATTCGACGACTGGCACGTCGGCGTCCATGACCATGTACCTCGCGCTGGTCATGCGAATAATCATGGCGCTGCCAGCGTCGTGATCCCAATGCGCATGGCTGATCAGAAGGATCTTCGTGTCCTGGAAGTGAAACCCGAGTTTCTGGATACTCGCCTGGAGCAAGGGCACATTCGCTTCCATATCGCTGTTAATCAGAATATTTCCTTGCGGGGTGGTGATCAGATAACTGGCGAGCCCTTTGCTTCCGACGTAATACAGATTGCCGGCGATGCGGAAAGGTGGGAACGGCCCGGTCCATTCGGGGTCCGGCTGGGCGAACGCAGTGCCCGCAGCGGCCAGGGCGAGGATTGAGAAAAAGGACACGATCAAGATTCTTCGTCGCATTGCCGGAGTATAAGCGAAGTCGGCGGAACAAGGCATCGCTGAATCCGTGCGCTAAAATGGGTGCAGGGGAGCCGTGGCGGGCAGTAACCACTAAGCAATGGGTTGTCCAGACCTGCCAAAAAGCTATGTACCGAAGCCGCTATTTTGGGATATCCGTGGTGAGGGCAAACAGGAACTTGAGGCCGCAACGGGCCGGTTGGAGAATGCGAAACGCATTGCTATGAAAAGATTGGGAATTCTGTTTCTGATGTGCGTTTCTGCAGGCGCGGCGCAAACCAACCGCGGGGAGCTGCGCCTGCAGATCGTTGACCCCAACGGGGCGGGCGTGAAGGTCTCTGTGCAGATAAAGAGCGAGGCCAACGGCTATGAGGCCACTCTCAGCACCGATGAGCATGGATTGCTGGACCTGCGCCGCATGCCTTACGGGATTTATCAGTTTGTGGTGGAACATCCTGGCTTTGCTGCGGCATCGGACACCGTCGAAATCAACTCTTCGATCGCGATCGAGCACACCATGCAACTTAGACTGACGGTCGTCAACCAGTCGGTGATCGTTAATCCTGTGGATACGCTCGTCGACCCTGACCAGGCTGGGTCAGTCAATCAAATCGGGCCGGATCAAATTGAGCACCGGTTGACCTCGGTTCCTGGGCGATCGGTGCAAGAACTGGTGATCGCGCAACCCGGATGGATCTACGAAGGGAATGCGGTTTTGCATCCGAGGGGATCGGAATATCAAACGCAATTCGTGGTGGATGGAATTCCCCTTACGGATAATCGATCGCCGAGTTTTGGGCCGCAGATCGAAGCGGACGATGTGGAGTCTTTAAGTTTATATACCGCGGGATTTCCGGCGGAATACGGCAGGAAAATGGGCGGGGTGATTGAAGTGAACACCACGCCGGATGCGCAACCGGGCTTTCATGGGCAGGGCGTGTTGTCTGGCGGGAGTTATGACTCCGCGGCGGCATTTGTGGAGGGCCAATACAGCTGGGGGAAGAATATTCTGGGCGCGAGCGCGAGTGGGAGCATGACGGACCACTATCTGAACCCTGTGGTGCCGGAGAACTACTCCAACACCGGCACGCTGGGGGATTTTTCGGTCAATTATGAGCGCGATCTGACGCCGAAGGACCGGCTGAGGTTGATCGTGCGGCATGAAGTGTCGCGGTACGACATTCCTAACGAACTGGTGCAGCAGGCCGCGGGGCAGCGGCAGAATGCGGACAATGTGGAGACCATGGGGATCGCATCTTATCAGCACACGTTTTCGTCCAACGTGGTTGCGGATTTCCGGGGAATGATTCGGGATAACTCCAACGATTTTCATTCGAACGAGCAGTCGACGCCGATTCAAGTTTTTCAGAACAACTGGTTTCGCGAGGGATATTTCAAGGGCATGGTGACGGTGAACCATGGACGGCAGGAATGGAAATTCGGCGTGGAATCAGACAATACGTTTTTGAACGAGAATTTCGGCTACAACATAACGGACCCGAGTCAATTTGATGAGGATACGCCGCTGACGTTTGCGTTTCAGGGAAACAAGCCGGATTTGGAGCAATCCGCATTTGTGCAGGATTTGATTCATTTGGGGAAGTGGACCCTCAATGTGGGATTAAGGTGGGATCACTATCAGTTGGAGACGAATAATCAGGCTGTGTCGCCGCGGGTTGCAGTATCGCGCTACTTTCCGTCAGCGGAAACGGTGATCCATTTCTCCTACGACCGCATATTTCAGACTCCTTCGTTTGAGAATATTTTGCTTTCCAATTCGAGCGAAATTTTGTCACTGGATCCGACGAATTTCCTGCGGCTGCCAGTTTTGCCCTCGCAAGGAAACTATTTCGAGATTGGGATGTCGAAATCGTTCTGGAGCAAGTTGAAGCTGGACATTAACTATTACCGGCGCTACGTGAATAATTATGCCGACGACGATCAGATTTCGAACACTACGATCAGTTTTCCTATCGCATTTCACAAGGCGATTATTTATGGGGCAGAGGGAAAGGTTTATATCCCGGATTGGCACGGATTCTCGGGGCTTGCCAGCTACTCCTATATGGTGGGGAATGCGTGGTATCCGGTTACCGGTGGGCTCTTCCTGGGCGACGATGCCACGGCTGCAACGAGCCGGACGACCGGACATTTTCCGATTTCGCAAGATCAACGGAATACAGTCCGTGGCCGTGTGCGTTATCAGGTGAAACCTCGCTTCTGGCTTGCGTTTGGCGTGCAGTATGACTCGGGACTGCCGTTCGAATTTCAGGGCGATCCCGCGGATGCGCTTGCGCAATACGGACCGGAAGTGATCAGCCGGGTGAATTTTGAGCGCGGGCGCATTGACCCGACTTTCCAGATCAACGCTTCCGCCGGGGCGCTGATTTACAAATCCGATCGGCTGAGTGTGCGATTTCAGGCCGACGGACAAAACCTAACCAATGTGCTGAACGTTATCGACTTCGGCGGGCTCTTTTCTGGCAATGCGATCGGGCCTTCGCGGAGTTTTGCGCTGCGGCTCTCCACCAACTTTTAGGAAAGACGAGCCCGACGGCATTTGCCTCCATCCTGAATCAAACACCGGCCGACAATTCAGTTGGTCGCGAGTTTCCGTGGGTGTTTGGAGTTTCCCGCGATACTATTAACAAGGCGGCTTCGATTCGCACGCGGCGAAAGGTGCCTGTGCGCGGCGGAGTTTGCGGAGAAACGATGAGCGAGGGTATGGGACAAAAAAAGGCGGAAACGAAGAAGAAATTCCGGTCGGGATTTGTGGCCATCGTGGGGCGGCCGAATGCCGGAAAGTCCACGCTGGTGAACCGGCTGGTGGGGCAGAAGATTGCGATTGTTACCTCGAAGCCGCAGACCACGAGGAACCGGATTCAGGGAATTGTGACGCGCCCCGAGGGGCAGATCGTTTTTATTGATACACCGGGATTGCATGAGGGGAGCACGGCGCTAAACCGGCAAATGATGCGGGAAGTGGCGGCGGCGCTGGAAGGGATCGACGTGCTGCTGCTGATGCTGGACGCAAGCCGGACGCTGCCGCATGCCGATGCGTTGCTGCTCGACAGGGCAACGCGATTTCCGAACAAGACCATACTGGCGCTGAATAAGGTGGATCGCGTACCGCGGCCGAAGTTGCTGCCGCTGCTAGATGCGTTCAGCAAAGCGTTTCCGTTTGCGGCGCTGGTGCCGATTTCGGCGCTGAAGGGCGACGGCTGCGACGCGCTGGTGAATGAGATTCTGAAGCAATTGCCGGAGGGAGAGCCCTACTTTGCGGAAGACCAGATCACGGACCAGCCGGAGCGCTTCCTGGTGGGAGAGATTATCCGCGAGAAGGCGATTGATTTGACGTATCACGAGGTGCCGCACGCGCTGGCGGTGATCGTGGATAAGTATGAAGAGGGGCCGAAGCTGCTGCGGATTCATGCGACGCTGCACGTGGAGCGGGATTCGCAGAAGAAGATTTTAATCGGGCACAAGGGCGACATGCTGAAGAAGGTGGGGACCGAGGCGCGGAAGGAACTGGAGAAGCTGCTGGGGACGAAAATTTATCTGGAGATGTTTGTGAAGGTGGTTGCGGATTGGAGAGAAAATCCGAACAAGGTGAGGGAGTTGGATTGGCACGCGCAGTTGGAGGCGCTGGCAGAGGATCAGGCTGATAAGGGCCAAGAATAACGATCAGGTCTTCGGTGGAGATGCACTGACCGCTTGCCTTGCGATCGCGAGCCGAAGTGCCCGCTCTAACTGCGGGGAAGGTTTGGAAGGATCCGGGGGCTTTGCCGTGCTCCAGATATTTCGAGTGACCTGGACGGGCGTGACGAACAAGCCCCAGGGAAATCCCCACCATCCAAGAAAAAAAGAAAATCCGGCATCCGCCATTTGCTTTTTTAGCTCGCATGGGCGACACGACACCTGCATCGAACTACTCCACTGCGTCATGACCAGGGCCGACCACACGCGGTAACTTTTATGAACGTCGATCGGGCCGCTGCCACCACATTTGGGGCAGGTGCCTTGATGAGTTTTCCATAGATGTTCCTGCAGTTGCTCTTGCGGGATTTGGTTGGAAACTGTCAGCAGCCGACCGGATTGTTGACAGCGTGCGTTGCAGTAGCGGATCTCCCCATCACGAGGACCTCCGAACAAAATCGTGGTCCCGCAAAAGTTGCATGTGGCCATGGGCGGATGCCTCCGAGTTTGAAACGAAGCGACAGTTTTATCATGAATTACGTAATCAGTGAATAGCGGGATGCCAGGGCACGCAGAGGCGCTGGCGGAAGAGCGATGGGGCGGGAGAAGGGAAGGAAGGGGATACGCAGGGACGCAGAGAAGAGAGGATTTCACCACAGAGTTAGCAGAGGGAAACAGAGGGAGCGGAGGATTGGGAGGCAAGACGCAACGGTTGAGATCCTTCGCCCGCGAACGGCGCGGGCTCAGGAGGACAGGTTCCTCGCAGCTGTGACCCTAACGGAATCATGCGCGAAATCTGCGCCCTGAAACCGTAAGATGCGGCACTGGGCAGAGTGCCGCCTACAGTGCCTTGTTGAGGATTAAAGGAACAACATCGAAGAAGCCAGTGATGGAATCACCCGCAGCCAACCCGCTTTCCATGAATTTTTGGGCCTTAGCGAAGGGAAAAGCTGCATTGTTGCGCTCGAAAAAGATGCCCCAAGCACCGTCCTTTTGAAGCCACTGTCCACCATATGCTTGACGGACGCATTCGCCTAGATATGCTCCGGTTAATTGAATCAAGCTATTAAATTCTGGCTCCGTGAGTTTTCCGCGGTTGGATTCGAGATAGTTCTCGACCCAAGCAAGGGAATCGCGGTCGTAGCCGAATGCTTCTCCCCGACCGCTCAGGCGGCCAAAGACCCCATGAGCGCCTCTGGCAACTTCTTCAATTTTGACTTCGTTGGGCATGACTATTCCGGGGCGGCGATGCCGAGGGATTTCATTTTGCGGTAGAGATGGGAGCGCTCGAGGCCTAGGGCGCTGGCGGTTTGGGTCATGTTCCAGCGGTGCTCCTGGAGTTTGCGGAGGATGAATTCGCGCTCGTAGGCGCTGCGGGCTTCGTGCAGCGTGGAATAGGGCTGTTGCGGGCTTTCGGCGACGCCGCGGAAGAGTTCGGGCGGCAAATGATGCGGCTCGATACGGGCTTGCGGGCAGACGATTACCAGGCGTTCCACCAGGTTTCTTAATTCACGCACATTGCCGGGCCAAGGGTAGCGAAGGAGGATTTCCATCGCGCCGTCGGTGAGCTCGCGCGTTTTTTTGCCGTATTCGGCGCTGAATTCCGCCAGGAAATAGCGCGCGAGAACGGGAATATCTTCCTTACGATCGCGGAGCGGCGGAACGAAGAAGGGAATTACGTTCAGGCGATAGAAGAGGTCCTGACGAAAAGCGCCGCGGGCGATTTCCTGTTCGAGATTTTTATTGGTGGCGGCGATCACGCGCACATCCACGTGGGTGGTCTGATTTGAGCCGACGCGTTCGAAGCGCTGTTCTTCCAGAACGCGTAGCACCTTGGACTGCGTGCGCAGGCTCATGTCTCCAACTTCATCGAGAAACAGCGTGCCGCCATCGGCTTTAGCGAATTTGCCGATTTTGTCTTCGCTGGCGCCGGTGAAACTGCCTTTCACGTGGCCGAACAATTCCGATTCGATCAGCTCTTCGGGGATGGCGGCGCAATTCACTTCCACAAAAGGACCCTTGTTGCGGAGGCCCGTTGCGTGCAGCGAACGGGCGACGAGTTCCTTGCCGGTGCCGCTTTCGCCGAAGATCAAAACGCGGCCATTGGTGGGGCCAGTGACGGCGATCTGCTGGCGCAGGGCTTTCATGGGAACGCTGTCTCCGACGATGCGATAACGGTGGCCAAGTTCGGAGCGGAGAAGCTGATTTTCTTCCTGCAGGCGGCGCTGCTGAATGGCGTTGCGCACCAGAACGATCACTTTTTCGAGGGATAGAGGCTTCTCAATAAAGTCGAATGCGCCCAGCTTGGTGGCGCGCACGGCGGTCTCAATCGTGCCGTGGCCGGAAATAATGATCACCAGGGGAGGTTGCGCGAAGCTCTGGATACGGCTGAGGGCTTCCATGCCATCCATGCCGGGAAGCCAGACGTCGAGAAGAACCACGGCGAAACTGTCGGCGGCGATGCGTTCGAGGGCGAGCTCGGCGGACTCCACGGCGTCGACGGTGTAGTGCTCGTCGCGCAGGATGGAGGCGAGGGATTCGCGGATGCCGGCTTCGTCATCCACGACGAGAATTTTCGGGCTGGTGGTCATCGATCGGTGTCGGCTCCGGCGCGTTCCACGGCAGCGGCGGCGGGTTGCTCTGCCACGGGCAGCTCAATCACAAAGCGGGAGCCGCGGGGCAGGTTGTCTTCCATGCGCAGCGAACCGCCATGTTCGGCAATAATGCGCGCGGCGATCGCCAGGCCCAGGCCGGTGCCGCGATCCTTGGTGGAGAAGTGAGGCAGAAACAATTTGTCCTTGTCTTCCGGCGAAATGCCCTTGCCGGTATCGGAAACGGAAATTTCAATAGTATCGGATTCCGGGCGCAAATGCGTGGCTACACTGATTTCCCGGAAATGTTCGCCTTCGAGGGCTTCGGCGGCGTTGTCGATCAGATTGACGATCACGCTGCGGAGAAGTTGGCCGTCGGCGCGGATGGCGGGAAGATTCCGCTCCAGCACGGTTTTGAGCTGACGCCATCCAGGCGGCCAGAGAAGAGTTGCAGCGCTTCGTGGACGGTGGTGTTGGCATCCGTGGGCAGCGAGTTTGGACGGTGGGGAAGCGGACGAACTGCGAGAATTCGTTCACCAGCGAAGAGAGCGTGGAAACTTCGCGGACGATCAGGCCGGCGCATTCCTGAGTGAGGCGCATGAGGTCCGGATCTTTGGGAGCTTCCTGCGATTCGGCGCGACGTTCGAGATGAAGCGTGAGGCGCTGGGCGGAGAGTTGAATCGGGGTGAGCGGATTCTTGATTTCGTGGGCAATGCGGCGAGCGACTTCCTGCCAGGCGGCGGATTTTTGCGTGTGCAGCACTTCGGTGAGGTCGTCAAAAACCAGCACGAAGCCCATGTTGGCGCGGCGCGGGCCGAGGGAGCTTACGGTGACGGCGAGGTGCCGCAAGCGGCCGTTGACGATGACCTCGATTTCGCGGGAGACCACGCCCATGCGCAGGGCGCGGCGCATCAGGTCCTGCACAGTGCGATGGGGTTCGACGCCGAGCAAGTTTTCGAGCGAGTCTACGTTTTTCTCGCCGAGATTGAACATGCGTCCCAGGGCGGCGTTGGTGCGCTGAATGGTGCCCTCCGCATTCAGCGAAATGACACCGGCGGGAATATTTTCAAGGACGGTTTCCATCAACTGGCGGCGGCGTTCGAGTTCCTGCACGGCGAGCTGGAGATTGCGGGTGAACTCATCAATCTGGGAGCGGCTGTCGCGAAGCTGCGTGGTCATGGTGTTGAAGGAGCGGACCAGGACGCCGAGTTCGTCCTGCACCTGCTCGGCAACCTGGTAATCGAAATTGCCGCTGGAGACTTCGCGGGTGCCTTCGGCGAGAGCTTGAATCGGCAGGGTGACCTGCTTGGCGAGGAAGAGCGCCACCCACATGGCGGCGGAGAGCACCAGCAGGGTGAAAAAGAAAAGGATCAGCAGCATCTGGCTTTTTACGGCGCGCAGATTCTGCTTCACGTATTCATATTCCTGCGTCTGGGTTTGGATCACTTGCCAGCGTTTCAGGAAATCGGGACCCGTGCGATAAGCGGCGACGAGGGTACCTTTTTCGGTGGGACTCAAAGCGAGGGGAATCTCGGCGGCAAAGTAGCTTTGCCCCTTGGATTGCCAGATTTCCACGCCGCTGGGGAGGGTGGTCTGCAGCACGCCGCGTTCGCCGGCGATGGCGCAGATGTCGTGGGAACGATCCTCGGGTTGGTCGTCGCAGGCCACGCCACCTTTTATAAGGTTGCCGTGGGAGTCAAAGACCCAGAGCGCGTCGAGACCGAGGGATAGTGCGTGCTCGAGGAATGGACCATCGGGATCGGAGAGGTGCAGCGAGGCTTGATATCCAAGCGTGCGCAAGCGCGGACCTGTGCGCTGGCCAAGTTCACCCAGGAGCTTTTGCGTTTCATCGGAAGCAATTTCCAAAGGACGCGGAAACCAGCGGCCCAGTGTGCGATTGAGCAGGGAATAGCTGACGAAGAACATAAAGATAATGGGCAGCAGAGAAATGGCCATGGCGCCAAGCACCATCTTGGTTTTGAAGCGCGAGCCGAGTTGCTCTTTGCTCTGCTCCATGCGCAGGCGAACGAAACCGCGAACCAGGATGAGGCCAAAGATGAGCGCGGCTGCGGTGATGAAACTGTTGACGGCGAAGAGTGCAATGACTTCGCGCCAGGATCGCGGTTCGAAGGGAACGTCGAGCGATCCCATGGTGAAAACGGCGGCAAGGAGCAGGGTGAGAAGGACGCCGCCGAGCGTCAACTGGAGGCGCAGTTTGTCGTTGGCGGGGCTCACCGGGAACCCTCCAGCAGGTTGAGGCAAGAAAGGCCGCAAGGCGCAGGTGGAGCAGACTGGCGCGCGGTTGCGGCAATGGTCCTTGCCGGTGCGCACGATCAGGGCATGAAATTCGTTGAAGAGGGTGGGGTCGTTGGGTAGACTTTTCTCGAACAGCCCTCGCACTTTTTCATAGGACTCCGTGCCATGTGCGAGCCCATGACGACTCAGAATTCGCCGCGCGTAGGCGTCCACAACAAAGACGGGGCGGTGCCCTGCGTAAAGAAGGATGCAATCGGCCGTTTCTGGGCCGATGCCGTGCACTTGCAGGAGTTGCTCCCGCAACTGGGCGGTGGGTGTGCGGAACATCGCCTCAAGCGAACCGCCGTGCGTTTTGCGCAAAAAAATGACGAAGGCTTTGAGCTTGCGGGCCTTCTGGCGATAGTAACCCGACGAGCGGATCAGGCGTGCCAACCGGGGCAGAGTGGTTATTTCGACCTCGGCCGGGGAGAGCAGGCCGGCCTCGCGCAGGTTCGTGATCGCGAGCTGGGCATTTTTCCAGGCGGTGTTCTGGACCAGGATGGCGCCGACGATGACTTCGAAGGGAGCGCGACTGGGCCACCAACGCTGCTCGCCATTGGCCAGAATCAGCGCATCAAAATATTTTTGGAGAACGGGGAGGCGCTCCGGCGTGGGTGCGCGGAGGGTTTTGCGGGAGCGTTGAGCTTTGCGGACAGACGTGCCGGAGTGCGGGGAATCGGGCAAGGGAAGCGACGTAGACATCTCATTCGCAAGATAACCACGGTCCGGCGGCAAGTCAAGAAAGCGCTACTGACCGCGCGTCCTAGAACCTGTTCTAGAGTGCAGGTATTAGCGAATTCACAACTGGTGAGCAAAAACTGGCACCGCCGTAACAGGCTCTTTGCTATGTTGAGCGTTGGGTGCACGATTTCTAGGGAGTGCTGCGGATGTCTGTCCGTTTAGGCGAAATTCTATTAAAGGAAAGCCTCATCACCCAGGACCAGCTGGATAAGGCGCTGGAGTTTCAGCGTTCGAATGGTGGAAAGCTGGGAAGTTGCCTGACGAAGATGGGCTTTATCACCGATGATGACATCACCGGTGTGCTTTCGCGGCAGTACGGCGTTCCCTCCATCAATCTGAAGTATTACGAAATCGATCCCAACGTAATCAAGCTGATCCCGCAAGATACGGCGCTGCGATACCAGGTGGTTCCGCTCTCGCGCGTTGGATCCGTGCTGACGATCGCGATGACGGACCCGACCAACGTCTTCGCGATGGACGACATCAAGTTCATGACCGGCTTCAACGTGGAGCCGGTGGTGGCTTCGGAATCGGCGATTGGCGGAAGCGATTGCGAGATTCTACGGCGGCGGGGCTTCGAGCCACGAAGAGCTAAGCAACCTGATGAAGGACCTGGTTGATGACGACCAGGAACTGGAGCTGGCGGCGGAAGAAGCAGGAGATGGACACGGCTTCGCTGGAAAAGGCCGCGGAAGAAGCGCCGATCATCAAGCTGGTGAACCTGATTTTGACGGACTCGGTGAAGCGGGGCGCGAGCGATATTCACGTGGAGCCTTACGAGACCGAAATGCGCGTGCAGGTTCCGCGTGGACGGCGTGCTGCAGACGGTGATGAATCCGCCGCTGAAGCTGCAGCGACGCGATTACCAGCCGCATGAAGATCATGGCCAAGCTGGACATCGCTGAAAAGCGCTTGCCGCAAGACGGCCGCATCATGATCAAGTACAAGGCCGACGGGAAGAAGAAGGAACTGGACTTCCGCGTCTCAACGGTGCCGACGCTCTACGGCGAAAAAATCGTGCTTCGGTTGCTGGACAAAGAAAACCTGCGGCTGGACATGACCAAGCTGGGTTTCGAACAGGAATCGCTGAAGAAATTCGAGCGGAACATTTTGAAGCCCTACGGCATGGTGCTGGTCACAGGGCCGACGGGCTCGGGAAAAACGAACACGCTTTATTCGTCGGTTGCGCGGTTGAACCAGGTGGACACGAACATTATGACCGCGGAAGACCCCGTCGAGTTCCAGTTGGCGGGCATCAACCAGGTGCAGATGAAAGAGCAGATCGGGTTGAACTTCGCCGCGGCGTTGCGCGCTTTCTTGCGGCAAGACCCGAACATCATTCTGGTCGGAGAAATTCGCGACTTCGAAACGGCGGAAATCGCGGTGAAAGCTGCGTTGACGGGCCACTTGGTGCTTTCCACGCTGCACACGAACGATGCGCCCTCCACGATCAGCCGTTTGATGAACATGGGTATTGAGCCGTTCCTGGTGGCCACTTCGGTGAACCTGATTTGCGCGCAGCGTCTGGTGCGCCGGATCTGTGTCGAACTGCAAGGAAGAGCTGGAAGTGCCGGAGCAGGCGTTGATCGACGCGGGCTACACGCCGGAAGAAGTGAAGACCACGAAAATTTATCACGGCAAGGGCTGCTCCACCTGCAACAAGGGTGGGTACAAGGGCCGTACCGGTTTGTACGAAGTGATGGAAATTAACGACGAACTGCGCGAACTGATTCTGGTGGGCGCTTCGGCGCTGGAATTGAAGAAGAAGGCTATCGAGCAGGGCATGATCACGCTTCGTCGCAGCGGACTGATCAAGGTGGCGCTGGGGCAGACGACGATGGAAGAGGTTTTGCGCGAAACGGTATTGTAGGCCGGAAAGGGTGCAGCGATGGCAGGTATAACACTGAGCGAATTGCTCAAAAAAATGATCGAGATGGGAGGCAGCGACCTCCACATCACCACGAACAGCGCGCCGCGCGTGCGCGTGCACGGCCACTTGCGGCCGCTGGACATGCCGCCCTTGACGGCTGCGGACACGAAGTCGCTGGCATATAGCGTGTTGACGGACGCGCAGAAGCACCGTTTTGAAGAAAATCTGGAACTGGACTTTTCCTTCGGCTTGAAGAATCTGGCGCGCTTCCGCGGCAACGTGTTCAACCAGCGCGGCGCGGTGGGCGCCGTGTTTCGTACCATTCCCTGGGAAATCAAGGGATTTGACGCTTTGGGATTGCCGGCTGTGGTGCGCGGATTGTGCGACAAGCCGCGCGGCCTGGTGCTGGTGACGGGTCCGACGGGTTCGGGCAAGTCCACGACGCTGGCGGCGATGCTGGACAAGATCAACGCCGAGCGCGAAGAGCACATGATCACGATCGAGGACCCGATCGAGTTCCTGCACAACCACAAGAAGTGCCTGGTGAACCAGCGCGAAGTCCACGCTGATACGCATTCGTTTGCGAATTCACTGCGCGCGGCTTTGCGCGAAGATCCCGACGTAGTGCTGATCGGCGAAATGCGCGACCTGGAAACCATTGAATCGGCGCTGCGCATCGCGGAAACCGGCCACTTGACCTTTGCGACGCTGCACACGAACTCCGCCGCCTCCACGATCAACCGTATTATCGACGTTTTTCCGGCTCACCAGCAGCCGCAGATTCGCGCGCAGCTTTCCATGGTGATGGAAGGGATCCTTTGCCAGGCGCTGCTGCCACGGTCGGATGGACGCGGGCCGCGCGATGATCATGGAAGTGCTGATCCCCACGCCGGCCATTCGCAACCTGGTTCGCGAAGACAAAATCCACCAGATTTATTCGGCGATGCAGACGGGCACTGGGCAAACGGGTATGCAGACGTTCAACCAGGGCCTGGCGAACGCTTATTTCCAGAAGATGATCACCCTGGATGTGGCCATTGCGCGGTCTTCGAACCCGGATGAGTTGCAGGACATGATCAACCGCGGAGTTGCAACGCAAGGTGGGGGCGGGAAAGCGCCAGCCGGACGCACTCCGGCGGGAGCGAAGCACTAGGGAAAGAGTTCAGGAGTCGGAACGGTAAACCGATTTTCGACCGCTGAGGAGGAACAGTTATGCCGGTCTTTACTTATCGAGGAACGAATCGCGCGGGTGGGTCCGTGGCGGGGGAAATGACAGCTACCAGCAAGACGGAGCTGCAGACCCTGTTGCGGCGGCAGCAGATCACGCCGACGAAGATGTCCGAAAAGGGCAAGGAGTTCAACCTGCCCACGTTCGGCGGCGGCGTCATCGGCGAAGGAACTCGCGGTGTTCACGCGCCAGTTCTCGGTGATGATCGACGCCGGTCTTGCCGCTGGTGCAGTGCCTGGAAATTCTGGCCGGCCAGCAGGAGAACAAGACTATTCCAGAAGGTGCTGACGGGAACGCGCGCCGCGGTTGAAGGCGGCAGCACGCTTTCGGCGGCCATGAAGCTCTACCCGAAGGTATTCGATCCGCTCTACAGCAACATGGTGGAAGCTGGCGAGACGGGCGGTATTCTCGACACCATTTTGCAGCGCCTTTCGACGTACATCGAAAAGAACGTGAAGTTGAAGGCGGCCGTGAAATCGGCGTTGATTTATCCGATTGGCGTGTTGTCCATCGCCGCAGCCGTGATCATCCTTTTGCTGTGGAAGGTGGTTCCGATTTTCGGCACGTTGTTCGCGGGGTTGGGCGTGGACTTGCCGCTGCCGACCAAGATCGTGATTGGGTTAAGCAACTTTATGGGCAGTATATTTGGATTACTGATTCTGGTGGGCTTCGGCGCAATCATCTTCGGCCTTAAGGTCTGGTATGGGACGCCGCAAGGACGCTACGCGCTGGACAGCCTGACTTTAAAGCTGCCGGTGCTGGGAATCCTGATGCGGAAGATCGCGGTGGCCCGGTTCACGCGAACCTTGGGAACGCTGATCTCCTCCGGCGTGCCGATTCTGGAAGGCCTGGATATCACCGCAAAGACATCGGGCAACGCAGTGGTGGAGCGGGCGCTGTTTCAAGTACGCAAGGCCCTGGAAGAAGGTAAATCGCTGACCGATCCGTTGAAGGAATCGGCGGTATTCCCGGGCATGGTGACGCAGATGATTTGCAGTCGGTGAACAGACTGGTGCGATGGACGCGATGTTGCAGAAGATCGCGGACTTTTACGAAGACGAAGTGGACGCGGCCGTGAAGGACCTTTTGACGGCCCTGGAACCGATCATGATCGTGTTCCTGGGGTTGGTCGTCGGCGGCGTGGTTATTTCGATGTACTTGCCGCTGTTCTCCCTTATCGGCAAGCTGTCGGGACACTAGAAAGATTGCAACTCAGGAAATGGAGGACAGGGAGAAAAGACCTGTCCTCCATTTTTGCTTAAGATGGAACTGGGGAAGAGCGGGCAGGGAGTGGGGCTGCCGCTCGGCGCATGGAACAGTCGCTAAATCGCCGCGAATGGGTGGACTGGCTCACGCGTGTCCGCCTGCTGTTGATCGCCCTGATTTTGGGAGTCGGGGTGGCTTGGCCGCAGTATGTTCCCACGCAAGCTTCGCCGCGTTATTTCCTACCCATCGTTATTCTGTGGATCACCATCGGGATTCTTCATCTGATCCTAGTGCGGTTGCTGCCAGACGCTACGTGGCTGGGCAGCCTGCAGGTTACCTGCGACGTGGTGATGATCAGCGGGATCGTCTACGCGACGGGGCTTCAGGATAGCAATTTCACTTTGCTCTTTTTGCTAGTGATCATCGTTGCCAGTATTTTATTCAGCAGGGAAGCGGCGTTTGTTACCGCGGCGGCGTGCCTGGCGTCGCTGGCGATTCTGATTGACCTGGTGCACCTGGGAAAAATTCCCCAGACTTCGCTGGCCCCGCCAAGCCTGGAAAGCCTGCGCATGTGGTTTCTGAGCAACTCGTTCGGATTTCTGGCGATTGCGTATCTTTCCAGCTTGCTGGCGCAGTCGCTGCGCTCCAAGAGCACGGAACTTGAGGAGAAGCGCGAAGAGTTGCTGGAATTGCAGGACTTCACCGCGGACATCATTCATTCGATGCGCGGGGGGCTGGTGACCACGGACCTGGATGGGCGCATCGTGCTGCTGAACCGCACGGGGGAAGAGATTCTGAATCGCACGTTTTCGGAGTTGCGTGGGCGACAGATTGTGGAGATCAGCCCGGACTTCTGGCAACCGAATATGTCCGCACTGCCGGAAAAGCTTTCGCTGCGGCGGGAGATCGAAGTGCGCATCCCGGGCGGGAACAAGAGGTTTCTGGGCATCTCAGTTTCTCCGCTGCGAACGCGGGACACGCCGCGCAGCGGGTACGTATTCAATTTTCAGGATTTGACAGAACTGCGGCGGCTGGAACAGGAAGTGGCGACGAAAGAGCGCATGGCGGCCGTGGGGCGGCTTTCCGCAGCGATTGCGCACGAAATCCGCCAACCTTTGACGGCCATGGCCGGCGCGGTGAAGGAACTGGCAAGGCTGGTGCCGCTGGAAGAGGACGAAAAGCACCTGGTGAACATCGTGAGCCGGGAATCGGAGCGGCTGAACCAGATTATTACGGACTTTTTGAATTTTTCACGCGAGAAGTCGTTTGTGTTTCAAGAGGCGGACGTGCGGCCGCTGCTGGATGAAACGCTGATGCTGCTGGAGCGGAAGCCGGGGTCGGCGCAGCAATTGCAGATTGTGCGGGCGTTTAACGGAGAGGCGTCTGTTGCTCGCGTGGACCCCAACAAGATCAAGCAGGTGTTCTGGAACCTTTGCGATAACGCGGTGAGGGCAATGCCCAATGGCGGTACGCTGACGGTGGGCATCGAGCACGTTACGGACTGGCTGCGGATTTCCTTTCGCGACACCGGCATCGGGCTGGACCCGCAGCAGCGCGCAAAGATTTTCGAACCGCTGCAATCCAATTTTGAAGGGGGAACCGGGTTGGGGCTGGCTATCGTTTACCAGATTGTGCAGGCACATAACGGGCGCATCACCGTCTACAGCGAAAAAGAGAAGGGCGCGGAGTTCGTGATTGATTTACCGCGCAATGAATGAGGCGCTATGCAGGCTACGAAAACGGCGACACGTGAGTCCAAGAGGGAAGCAGCGCACATCCTGGTGGTGGATGACGAGAAGTCTCTGTGCGAACTACTGGAAATCACTTTCCGCAAGGAAGGTCACCGCGTGGAACTGGCGAATAATGTGGATGCCGGCCGGCGGAAGCTGGAGGGCTCGCTCTTCGACATCGTGATTTCCGATATCCGCATGCCCGGGGGCAGCGGGCTCGACTTGCTGCATTTTGCGAAGGAAATCGCGCCGGATTCGTTTTTCCTGCTGATGACCGCACTGCCGGATCTGGATACCGCCGTGGACGCGCTGAATTCCGGTGCGGACCGTTTCGTGATCAAGGACCACAACTACGTGGACCAGTTGCGGCGAGCCGTGGCGGAAGTTACGGAAAGCCTGAAATGGAGAAAAGAAGCAGGCTACCTGCGAAGGGAACTACGCCGCTTGACGGGGCTGGACAATATCATCGGGCAAAGTCCGAAGATGAAAGCGATTTTCGACCTGATCCAGACGGTGGCGCCCCAGAACAGCCGCGTGCTGATCACCGGGGAGAGCGGAACGGGTAAGGAATTGGTGGCGCGGGCGATTCATGAAAACAGCGCGAGGTCGCAGACCCCGTTTATTACCATCAATTGCGGGGCGTTCCCGGAGACGCTGCTGGAATCGGAGTTGTTTGGCTACGTGAAGGGCGCTTTCACCGGCGCGAATGAAAACCGGCGGGGGCTGTTTCAGGCGTCCCACGGCGGCACGTTGTTCATGGACGAGATCGGCAACATGAACCAGGCCATGCAGGTAAAGCTCTACCGCGTGCTGCAGGAAGGGAAGGTGCGGCCGCTCGGAAGCACGGAAGAGATTGACGTGGATGTGCGGGTGATTGCGGCGACGAACAAGGACCTGGAGAAAGCGATTGCCGCTGGGGAATTCCGCGAAGATCTTTTTTACCGGTTGAGCGTGATCCCGATTCACGTGCCCTCGCTGCGCGAGCGGCGCGAAGATATCCCGCTGTTGGCACGGCATTTTCTCGAGCGCTTCCGCAAGGAGATGGAGAAACCGGTGAAGGGAATTTCGCCGGAAGCAATGGTTTTGCTGGAATCGTACGACTGGCCGGGAAACGTCCGGGAACTGGAAAACACCATCGAGCGCGCCGTGGCGCTGGAGACCGGCCCGGAAATCAGCGCGCGGGTACTGCCCGAGAGGATGAATGGCGTGAGTTCGGCGGTGGCGGCGTCGCTGGACCAGGCTGATGGTGTGCAGATTCCTGAAGAGGGCATCGATTTCGAGCAGGTGGTGGCCGGGACCGAACGCAGATATCTGCAGGCGGCGTTGGCCAAGGCCGACGGCGTGCGGACGAAAGCGGCGGATATCTTGAAGATCAGCTACCGGTCTTTCCGGCACTACGCCAAGAAACACAATCTGTGAAATTGCGAGTGCAAGAACCAAGCATGCCGGGTAAGTTGGGCGGGCATGGGAGCCAGCGCTACAGATGACGACGAACCCAATCACCCAAGTGGAAAGCGTGGCGCCGCAGGAGGCTCGCGGAGCTTTCGCGATGTGGCGCTGGGCGCTCAGCTTGCTGGCCGTTTTGGCAATTGCGTGGGTGGCCAGCCGCAAGACATTTTTTGATGATTCGATCTCCTCCGTATTTTTGAGCGTGGCTCTGTTCAGTATTTTTCTGATTCTGGTGCGCACGCGATTTTCGTGGAAAGAAATCGCCGGGGTCGCGGCCGGAGCAGGACTGATCTATTGGCTGGATATTCGGCTTCTCGGTTTTCCATATCGCTGGCCGGTAGCGATTTCGTGTGTTGGCATTGCGGCACTCGCGGTGCTGGCACTTCGTGCGATCTGGGCAGTGGAGACCGAGCGAGCATCGGCGGTCTTGACGGTAAGCGCCGCGTTCTTGTTCGTGGCTTCGGAATGGTGCGCGGGCTATTTTCTGGCTTGGGGAGAGCTGGCGCGGCCAAAGGTTCTGGATCTTTATCTCTATGCATTTGACGCGAGTCTGGGTGTGCAACCGGCGGTGCTGCTGGGACAGTTGTTCGCTAAATTTCCCTGGTTTGCTGCCACCAGCCAGATAGTCTATCTAGCGCTGCCCGTGGCCATGGGACTGGCTTTCGCCGGGTGCATGGTAAGGGCAAGCAACAAGGCGGCCGCGGCGGTGGTGGCGTTTTTGATTACTGGGCCGATTGGAGCCTGCTTTTACACCATGTTTCCGGCGCTGGGTCCGGCGCACATCCTCCACGGGAGTTTTCCGTGGCATTCGTTGACGATGGAGCAGGCCAGGCGATTAGCGCTGGAACCAATCGTGGTAGCAGGGCCGCGCAATGCGATTCCTTCGTTGCATGCGGCGTGGATCTTTCTGGTGGTATGGTTCTCCTGGCGGCTTTCGATGGTTGAAAGAATTGCGGCGATCATTTTTGTTTTCTTTACGCTGTGCGGGACGCTGGGCACGGGCGAGCATTATTTTATTGATCTGGTGGTGGCCGCGCCATTCGCGCTGTTGATCCTGGCGGTGACGCAGGGGCTTTGCAGAAAATGGAAGCAGGCGTATTGGGCACCGATGCTTGGCGGGCTCGGATTGACGCTGGTGTGGTTCTGGGCGCTGCGGTATGGAACGCAAGTGTTTCGCGTGTCGCCAGTGATTTCGTGGACGGCTTGTGGGGTTACGGTGGTTGGGTGCTGGTGGTTGATGCGGCCGCTGTGGGCTGAGGGTGGCGGGTTGGATCGTGTGGGAGTTTGAAGTTGTTGGCGTTTGATGGGGCGCACTAAGTGGCGGCAAGGGCGCGGGCTTTTGTTAGGGCGCGTTGGGAGAGAGTGACTAGGGCGATAGTCAGCACGATCAGGAGCCAAGAAAAGCCCTTGATACGAAGGAACAGGGGAATTTCGTAGCGCAGCAGGACAATCCACAGAAGAAATCCAAGTAAGCCGCCCACAAATGCGAGCAGACGTTCCCTTTGCTGCAGCGGCAAATCCAGCGAAAACAGGGCGTACATGCAAAGGCTGAACGGCAGCGCGACGATCAGGTCAATGAAATAGTGCTCGCCCGTGCCCAGCGTGGCTGTAAACGTAAAAACCAGATAGCAGATTCCCACGAACTTCACCGGTTTGCTTAGATTTTTCGATAGCCACCACGCCAGCAGCACCCAACTCATGTGCATGGATGGCATGGCGTTGCGTGGGCCGGAGATCGGCACCGGCTCCAGCAGGATGTGTGCAGCTTGGGAAGAGGGAAGATCCATAGTGGGGAAATTATTGGCCAGCAAAGTGTGGGGACCGCAAGCGGGATAGAGGTTATAGGCGGCAGCGCCGAGAATGGCCGCGAAAAAAAAGATCGCAAGGGTGACCAGTGCGCGTTTCTGATTGAGACGCAACTGTTCGACATACACCAGTGCGATCAGCAGAGGCAATCCGACATAGATGAATACCGATGGATAGCGAAGCACGGTGACGCCCTTGAAGAGGCGGCCCATCAGGAAGCTCGGTTGAAAGCCGAGCGTGGAATCGAACACCAACAGATAAAGGTCGAGAGTCCGCGGATAGTGGGCTTGCGTCCACTGTAGCAGGGGAGGCGTGAGCCACTCCGAGCCCACCAGGACAATGGCCGGGATAACGGCGGCGAGGTATCCGGGACGGGTTTCTTCGCTGGCCCAGATTGCTACGACGGAGAGCACCAGCAAACTGCCAAGGCCAGCGTAGGCGCCGATAAAGTCCACGCTTAATGGGACATGCCACCACAGAAAGACGGTCGCCAGGCAAACTGCCGCGAAAGCCAGGGTGCAGGCGAACTCTACAAGGCGAAAGCGGTAGCGAAGCTGGATGATCGTGCAGCCAAGAAAGGCAATCCAGGGAAACAGCGTGAAGTGGATCACTGCGTAAAAATAATGGCTGAGGCCAAACGCGAATGCGCCCGCTATGAGGGACACGGTGGCGAATGTTCTGAGTACAGGAAAGGGCTTCAGATTCGTCATGCGTTGAAAGTATTTGGCCGCGGATAGCAGGTCACCTTAAATGGTACGCAGTTGTGAGGAATAATGGCGGAAGGTGAGAGTGCGGGTGACCTAAGGATTACGGAAAGGGCTGGCCCGGAGCGGTGGGTTGGAGAGGGATGATTCGCGGGGAGCGTCGTTCGGGTACATGCAATTCAAGGCGGAGTGACCAAATACCACTGAAATGTCATAGTTAATTGACTATTAATGTCTATTTGCGTTGCTTTTTGTAAATCGTTTCATCTGACGGGTGACCCAAAAATCTCCAACCATTATCGAATCATCGACATAGAACATGAGGAAATTACAATTTCCTTTTATTCAACATTGGCCTTCCTCGTGCCTTTATACCTGGCGTGCTCTGGCACTAGATAACTACCGTCTCTCAAGGAGATCTCATGAAGAAGCAGAAGGGTTTCTCTCTTATCGAGTTGCTGATCGTCGTGGCGATCATTCTGATCATCGCGGCTATCGCCATCCCGAACCTCTTGAAGTCGAAGATGGCGGCGAACGAATCGTCTGCAGTCGGTTCGGTTCGCACGATCAACACCGGTGAAGTGACGTACGCGGCGGGTTGCCCGAATGCTGGCTACAGCTCGACGCTCACGGAACTCAATTCGGGCGCGCTCTGCGCGGCCGGCTTGAACATCATTGACAATGTTCTGTCACTCGGCGCAAAGAGCGGCTATACGTTCCAATATACTGGCATTGCGGACGCCACCGGCCTCGTGAACACCTACACGCTGACGGCTCTGCCCGGCGTTGTTGGCACCACCGGCCAGCGCGGGTTTTTCAGCGACCAGACGGGCGTCATCCGTTACACTCTCAACGGCTCCGCCCCGACGAACGCTAGTTCCGCATTGCAGTAAATCGTAAAGTAGTTTGAATCGGTATTGAAATGAGGGAGGGGAGGTCCAATGGGACCTCCCCGCTTCATTCCCGGCCTCGGGAATTCGCGGGCGAGCAAGTAGCTGAACACTACGGCGTGAATGGCGAGATGGTGAGCCGGTCGGATGAATTGACCAAGTTGAAGGAGACGAGGGCGACAATTTTTCTAAAAGAAGGCTCTCCTCCCAAATGACATTTTTTGTCGGAATCGGATGTCGCAAAGTGTTCTTCTGCAAGCGGTCGAGGGTGGGAAAGGGCTCCCGAATCGCGAATTTGGTGTTCGGTACGGCACTAATCCCTTGCAAATGAAGTAGTTAGCAGGCGCTCGTGGCACACAGGCCAAGTTGCTCCAGGTTGGCATTTCAGTTGCACATTTACCCAGCGTGCTCTGGCACTATTTACACTCTCTCAAGGAGATCTCATGAAGAAGCAAAAGGGTTTCTCTCTTATCGAGTTGCTGATCGTCGTGGCGATCATTCTGATCATCGCGGCTATCGCCATCCCGAACCTCTTGAAGTCCAAGATGGCGGCGAACGAATCGTCTGCAGTCGGTTCGGTTCGCACGATCAACACCGGTGAAGTGACGTACGCGGCAGGTTGCCCGAACGCTGGCTACAGCTCGACGCTCACGGAACTCAATTCGGGCGCGCTCTGCGCGGCCGGCTTGAACATCATTGACAACGTTCTGTCGCTCGGCTCGAAGAGCGGCTATACGTTCCAATATACTGGCATTGCGGACGCCACCGGCCTGGTGAACACCTACACGCTGACGGCTCTGCCTGGAGTTGTCGGCACCACCGGCCAGCGCGGGTTTTTCAGTGACCAGACGGGCGTCATCCGCTACACTCTCAACGGCTCCGCCCCGACGAACGCTAGTTCCGCGTTGCAGTAACGGTAAGCTGCATTTAATTGGTAGTAAATTTACTGGGGGAAGTCCCGCGACTTCCCCCTTTTTTTTAAACGAGGACTCTCATGAAGACCAGTGCCGAAAATCGGAATCGAAAGACACTGAGACCCAAGGCCACCAAAGGGTTCTCCCTTATCGAGCTGCTGATCGTTGTGGCCATCATCCTGATCATTGCGGCCATCGCCATCCCGAACTTATTGAAGGCAAAAATGACGGCCAATGAAGCGTCCGCGGTGGAATCGCTTCGCACGATTGACACCGGCGAGACCACGTATGCGGCGAGTTGCCCGGATGTCGGATTTTCGTCCTCTTTGAAAGAGCTCAACACGGGGGCTACCTGCTTGAGCGGCAAAAACATCATTGACGACGTCCTCGGCGGGGCGGATCCTTCGACGAAAAGCGGCTACACCTTCAATTATGCGGGCACGCAATCAGGAGGCTTGTACACCGCCTACACGATTACCGCACTTCCCGGAGTCGTTGGCGTGACCGGACAACGCGGATTCTATACGGATCAGACCGACGTGGTTCGATACACAATGAATGGAACGGCGCCGTCGAGTCTGAGCTCTGCTCTTCAATAGCCGGCGGAGGAGTTCACTTCGTTTTCCTGGGGTTTGCTGGGTTTTGCAGGCGTGCGACCGCAGCGCGCGCCTCGTTGTTGGCGGGATCCACATCCAGGGTTTGCTGATATTCCTTCAAGGCTTCCTTCGTCTTCCCCTCGTTGTCCAGTAAACGTCCCAACTTCAAGTGCGTTGGTCCATCGTAGGTATATTCGACGGCCATTTTCTGCAGCAGGGCTTTGGCCTCGACAACTCGCCCGGCTTTCAGGAGCAGGTCCACCAATTGCTGTTGCGCGGAGAGTGTGGGCAGGAGCTGAATGGATTCTTTCAGCTGTGCCTCTGCTTCCGCGGTTTGGCCTTGGTCGGCTAGTTCCTGGCCGAGATAAAGATGTGCGCTGGCGTTCAGCGGACCGGTTTCGACGGCGGTGCGAAATTCCGCCAGGGCAGCGTCATCGTTCCCAAGCTTCTTTAGCAGGCGGCCGTAATTGAAGTGCGGGTCGGTCCAGCGGGGTTTGGCAGCGATGGCTTCCTGGAAGGCTTTCTCCGCTTTGTCGAGATGGCCTTGTTCGAGATAGACGCAGCCAAGGGCATTCAAGACGTTTGGACTGCCCGGGCGGAGTTGCAAGGCGATCTGCAGTTGGCGTTCCGCGGCAGGAAAATCGTGCATGGAGTAATAGGTGGTACCGAGGTTCAAATGCATGACGTAGGCGTCGGGGTCGGTCTTAAGCGTGGTGAGATAGAGCGTGAGGTCGTCGCGCCATTCGCCATTGCGGTGAAGAATGTTGCCGATGGCATGGAACGAAAGAAACAGCGCAGCGGCGGCGAGCAAAGCTCTCCACGCCGCGGAAATTCTTGGCTCACGCGGCCACGCGGCCCAGAGGGTAACGGCGGCTTGGCCCACCAGCCAGCAAAATGCCACTGAGGGAAGATAAAGATATCGTTCGGTGAGAACGTTGGCCGCCATCCAACGCACATTCAGCACCGGGCCGAGGGTGAGTCCGATCCAGAGAACAGAAAAGGCGAGCTCCGGCTGTTTTTTGTAGAAGGCGAAGAGAAAAAGCAGGCAGGCAATGACGATGGCGATTCCATCGTGAACACCCGGGGCAAAGAAGCTCTCGCTGGCGTGGAAGGTGTGGAACGCTGAGAGATGCGAGGGCCAGAAGAGCAGGCGAGCGTAGGTGTTTATCAGGGCGAAGGCGGAATAGACTCCGTCGCGAACGTTAACTTGCGGATGCTGGAGGACAGGCGCCAGGTTCCCGAAGAGTGCTCTGCGCAGGGTGAGATAACCGATTCCGGCGAGGCACACGGGCAGATACTGGCGAAGCTTCTCGCGAAAGGGTGTTTGCGCATGGCCCGGGCGGACGAAATGTTCGTAACAGACCAGCAATGGCGCAAGCAGAAGAGCCGGCTCTTTGGCCATCATGGCGGCAAGAAAGAGGGCCACGACGCCCAACTGCGATTTCCAATCAAGCCGCGGCCGGCGGATATAGACGAGGAATGCCACCAGGAAAAACAGCGTGGCTTCCAGATCCGGGACGGCGGCGATCCAATTGACAGGCTCCGTGTGGATCGGATGCAGCGCAAACAGCGCGGCAGCGACGGCACCCACGGGAACGCTTTTGAATAATTCCTTGCCGGCCAGGTAGACGACCACTACAACCAGGGCGTTGAGCAGAATATTGAACAGGTGATAGCCGAAGGGGAGATCGCCGAAGGCCTTCCATAACAGGAGATACGTGAAGGTCATCATTGGACGGTAGTAATTGGATTCGCCGGCGGCGCCGATGAAGGACCAGACCGTAGTGCCGAAGATTTGCGGGAGGTAGCTCCAGCTTTTTACGTAGGGATTCGCGAGGATTTGGAGTTCGTCGTCGTAGACGAAGCCGTTCAGGAGGGTGGTGGCGTAGCAGGCGAGGGAGAAGAGGAAGAGGAGAGGTGCGATCCATCTGTCACGCGCGGAGGCGCGGGCAGGGGAGGGCGCGTCCGGAGAGGCTCCGGAGGGAGCGGAGTTGGCGATGGCGGTGGCCACGGTTCCTAGTGTAGGGAAATGGGCGTGAAAAGCACGGGAATCCCGGATTGGCGTTTGCGAGATGGTAATGGAGGGGAGGGGTATACTTTGGGGATGGAAGAAGAACGGAGGGGAACGGAGCAGAGGAAGAGCGCTTGCCTTCTGCTGCGCTTGGTTGCAGGCAAGATGCCGGCGCTACCAAGGGGGCTGGCGTTGGCCTTGCTGGTGATTTTGGTTGGTGTGGCCGGGGCCGCGCCGGCGGCGCTGAGCGGGTTGGAGGAGAGGTATCGGAAGGCGGGAACGCTGCAGGCTACATTTATGGAGCGGTATTCGGAAAATGGGGTACAGGTGAAGGTGGAATCGGGAACGGCGTATTTTTTGAGGCCGGGGAAGATGCGGTGGGAGTACGAGCAACCGGAAAAGAGCTTGTTCCTGGTGGACGGGAAGTATGTATGGTTTTACGCGCCTGCAGACCACACTGCTACGCGGATGCCCGCAAAGAAGAGCGAGGACTGGCGGACACCGATCGCGTTTCTAACAACGGGGATGAAGTTGTCGCGGATCTGTTCGAGCGTGGAGGCGATTGGGGACGAGAAGGCGTCGGAAATAACCCAGAAGGGCACGATGTATCGTGCCCCTACAGATCGTTCGCCAGCAGATCGTGCGCCGGGTGATCAGGTTTATCGTTGCGTGCTGCGGGGGGCGGACAGCGAGCCAGAGGGGAAGGCGCAGAGAGTGCTGTTTGAAGTGACGCCACAGAATGAATTGGCGCGGATCGTGATTCCGCAAGAGGGCGGAATGCAGATTGAGTTCTTGTTCAAGAATTGGGTTTGGAACCCGGTGCTGGCGAAGTCGCTGTTTGCATTTGAGCCATCGCCCAGCACGGTAATCGTAGACGGCGTGCTACCCGAGGCTCCCGGGATGCGTCAGTAAGGGTGTAGGAACAGCGGGCTATCCCCAAGAGCAGCTTGCAGTTGACTCACAAACCCACCAGCCACGGACTCTTTTTGGGGTACTCTCCGGATGAGGTAAACTAAAGACCTATGGGCGAGTTTGTATGCCGCGTCGCCGACGCCAACGGGCGAGTCTTCTCGCACGTGGAAGCGGCGGCAACCCTGGATGAAGCCCGCCAGAAGCTGACCGATCGCGGACTGTACATATATTCCGTCGAGTCGCGAAACAGCCTGGTGAGCGGGATGCTAGGTGTGCGCAAAGAGCGCAAAATCGGCGGCAACGACTTCCTGATCCTCAATCAACAATTTAATACGCTGATCAAAGCCGGGCTGCCCATCCTGAAGGCGCTGGATCTGCTGGCCACCCGGGCCACCGCCCCCAAGCTTCGGCCAATCATCTCGCAGATTCGGGACCGCGTGCGGGAAGGGAAGTCGCTCTCGGAAGCCGTGGAAGAGGCAGGCGTTTTTTCCAAGGTGTACTCCACGGCGATTCTGGCCGGTGAAAAGAGCGGCAATCTTTCCGGGGTGCTGGATTATTACATTGCGTATCAGAAGGTGAGCACCGGTGTAAGGAAAAAGATTGTGGCGTCGCTGGTATACCCGACGTTGCTGGTGATTGTGGCGATATCCATCGTCAGCTATCTGGTGACGGCGGTGGTGCCGAAATTTGCGTTGCTCTACCGGGACCTGGGGGTGCCGCTGCCGGGACCGACGCAGGCGCTGATTACGGTTACGGTGGATTACCGGAATTATATTTTTGGGGCGCTGGCGCTGTTCCTGTTGTCCGTCGTGGGGATATTTTTGTGGTCGCGCAGCGATGAGGGCGGCGTGTCGTTTGACCGCATGCTGTTCCGCGTGCCGATTCTGGGCGATACGCTGCTGAAATTTCAGGCTTCGCAATTCTGCCGCACTCTGGCCACGCTGCTGACCGGGGGAACGCCGCTGGTGGCGGCGCTTGGCACCGCTGCGGATGCCATTACCAGCCGCCTGGTTCGCGGATCTGTGAACAACGCGACGCAGATGGTGCGCGAAGGCGAATCGCTGCACGCCGCGCTGGCCTCCGGACGCGTGATGCCGGAACTGGCGCTGGACATGATCGAAGTGGGCGAATCGAGCGGCGCGCTGGCGCCGATGTTGAACAGCGTGGCGGAATTTTACGAAGAAGAGGTGAGCCTGCGACTGGGAGCCATGGTCTCCCTGATTGAGCCCGTTATTCTTATATTCATGGGCCTGCTGGTAGCCTTCATTCTGATATCGCTCTATTTGCCGATCTTCTCGTTTTCGATCAACGGCAATACGGCGGGGACATAAGGCGGAAAAGTGAAAATGGCAACGCCAGATTCGAATTTGCACGATCCGAACCTTCCGGGCGGCCCGACCGATGCCGCCCAGGAACGGGAGGTAGCGCGCAAGCTCGCGGAACGCTACCGCTGCGGGTTTATTGACCTGACCGAACAGCGCATTGATCCGGAACTTTTCCGGACGATTCCGGCGGACCTGATGTTCCGTTACAACTTTGTGCCGCTGATTGCCAATAACAACACACTGGTGATCGCGGTGGCGGATCCCGGCATGGTGATTCTGAGCGACGAACTGCCGCTGCTGCTGGGGAAGAAGCTGGCATACAAGGTGGCCACGGCGCGGCAAATCGGCGACCTGCTGAAGCGCACGGAGCAGTCGCAGCGCGTGCTGGAGCAGGCCACGGAAGCGTTCACGCTGCAGGTTGTGAAGGATGACGAAGAGGGCGATGAGACGATCTCCGGCGATCGCCTGACCCGGGATACCACAGTCAGCCCGGTGGTGCGCCTGGTGGAAACAATTATCTTCACTGCTCTGGAGCGGCGAGCGAGCGATATTCACATCGAGGCGCGGGATACGGAAGTGGCGGTGAAGTACCGCATTGACGGCGTGCTGCAGCATGCCATGCAGCCGATCGCCAAGGAGTGGCACTCGACGGTGCTTTCGCGCATCAAGGTGCTGAGCGAACTGGACATTGCCGAACGGCGCGTGCCGCAGGACGGGCGCTTCCGCGTGAAGTACAAGGGCCGCTACATTGACCTGCGCGTCTCGATCATGCCGGCGAATCACGGGGAAGATGCCGTGCTGCGCGTGCTGGACAAGGAAACGCTGTCGGAAAAATTCCAGAAGTTGAGCCTGGACGTGGTGGGCTTCTCTCAGGATGAGGTGAAGCGCTTCCGGCGGTATATTCACGAGCCATACGGCATGGTGCTGGTGACCGGGCCGACGGGGTCCGGCAAGACGACGACGCTTTACGCGGCGATTAATGAGATTAAGACCGACGAAGACAAAATTGTGACCATTGAAGACCCGGTGGAATACCAACTCCGCGGCATCACGCAGATTCCCGTGAATGAGAAGAAGGGGCTGACGTTTGCGCGCGGGTTGCGGTCTATTTTGCGGCACGACCCGGACAAGATCATGGTGGGCGAAATCCGCGACCAGGAAACGGCGCAGATCGCGATTCAGTCCGCGCTGACCGGGCACCTGGTGTTCACCACGGTGCACGCGAATAACGTTACCGACGTGATCGGGCGCTTCATCAACATGGGTGTGGAACCTTACAATTTCGTTTCCGCGCTGAACTGCATCATGGCGCAGCGCCTGGTGCGCCTGATCTGCAACAACTGCAAGCGCCCAAAGAAGTATACGGCGGAAGAATTGCGCGAGTCGGGGATCGATCCCGGAACAGTCTCGGAGTTTATTTTTCTGGAGGGCGCGGGTTGCCTGGAATGCTCCGGAACCGGGTATCACGGGCGGACGGCGATTTGCGAACTGCTGGACCTGAGCGACCATATCCGGGAAATGATCGTGAGCCGGCGGCCGACCTCGGAAATCAAGCGCGCGGCGATTGAGGAAGGTATGATAACGCTGCGTGAGAGCGGTCTTTCCAAGGTAAAGAACGGAATGACCACGCTGAAAGAAATTAACAAGGTGACCTTCGTTGAGTAGTGTGACCGCATACCAGAGCGGGATTTATAAAGTAAGCGCCATCCGGCGGCTGATGCGCTGGGTGGACGCCACGCCGCACCCTGGACTGGCAATTGAATTTACGCCGGAGCGCGTTTCCGCGGCGCGATTTTCGCGGGCCGGCGCCGTGGAAGGCTTCGCGGTGGAAGCGCTGCCGCCCGGGGCGATTGTGCCCTCGGCGATTGAAACGAATATTGTGAATCCCACCGCGGTGAAATCGGCGGTCTCCAATCTCGCGGAAACTTTAAAGATGAAGGATGAGGATGCGGCGCTGCTTTTGCCCGACCCCATCATTCGTGTTTTCGTGCAGCACTTCGACGATTTTCCGCGCTCCACGGAAGAAGCCATTCCGATGCTGCGCTGGAAGCTGAAAAAGAGCGTGCCATTTGAAGTGGATGAAACGCTGCTTTCTTATATGCGGCAACAACCGCGCGGCGATGGCGTGGACGTGGTGACGGCGATCGCGCGGCTGCGCATCATCAAAGAATACGAGCAGTTGCTGGACGCGATTGCGGTGCGGCCTGGCGTGGTGCTGAGTTCGACGCTGGCGGCGATCTCCCTGCTGGAAGATACGCGGCCGACGCTGCTGGCCCGGCTTTCCGGCACTTCACTGACCACGGCCATCGTAAGAGAAGGCGTTCTAGCCGGATACCGCTGCACGGAACTGCCGACCACTGCTTCACAGGTGACTCCGCAGATGCTTCTGGAAGAGGTTTTTCCGCTGGCGGCGTATTATCAGGATACCTGGCAGGAAGGGATCCAAGCGGTGCGCGTTGCCGGGCTAGCCGGGCGATTGCCGGAATTTGTGCGCCCGCTGCAGGATGAGTTTCAATGCAACGTCGGCTCGCTGCTGAATTCGGCGATCTCCGAAGGGCGCTTGCCGGGAGATGTGCGGCCGTTGGCCGATCGGGAACTCGAGGGATTGGTTGGCTGGATGATGCACCGGAATTAGAGGAGCCAGGACCGCAGAACCCATGTATGTCCGTTTAAATCTCGCCACCAAGCCGCTGATCAGCCACCGGCCCTTCCTTGCGGGATCCGCCGTATTGGGAATCATTGGCCTGCTGCTGTTTACCGGACTGGGCTGGCGGTTTTATGTTTTGCGCAAGGCGGAAGAGAATTTCCGGATGCGCAGCGGCAAGATTCAGCAGGAGATGGCCGCGGTCGGCGAGCAGCGAAAGCAGTTGGAAGAGTATTTTTCGCAGCAGCAAGCGGCGGGTTTTCAGGACCGCGCGAAGTTTGTGGTCGGTGTGCTGCAGTCGCGGAGCATCAATTGGACCCAGATGTTCATGGACCTGGAAAAGACGCTGCCTGCGGGAGTCCACGTGCTGCACATCGAGCCCAAGTTGGACAAGGGCGTGGTCTCGGTGCACTTCGTTGTGGGCGCGACGAATCAGGAAGCCAAGCTCAAGATGCTGAAAGCGTTCGAAAATTCGCCGTCGTTTTCACGCGTGGAACTGATTTCAGAGCGCACGCAGTCGCAACCCGGCACAGATCCCTTGACCATTGAATTTGAGGCGGAGTATCCGAACAGCTGAATATGAGTGACTTTAAGGTCCAAAAAAATCTGATTCTTGTGGGGCTGGCGCTGGTGTTCCTGCTGGACGGTGCGTTGGCGTATCACAACGCAACGGCCGCGGCGCGGGAAGAAAATCCGGATCAGGCGTTGAAGCTGCGGGCGCTGCAACTGGGCCTGCTGAAAGCGGACGTGGAGCGCGCCGCAAAGATCAAGTCGCACATGCCGGAAGTGCAGAAATATTTTGACCAGTTCGAAACCACGCTGCCCCCTGTGGGCAAGGGATATTCGGTGATCAGCCAGGAATTTGACGACGTCTCCAAGGATGCCCATGTGCAGTTGCAGGACTTGAAGTTCCGGCAGCAGGACGTGAAGGGCAGGAATGTCGACGAGGTGGAGATCCAGGCGACGTTGAGCGGGGACTACACGGGAATCGTGAAGTTTTTGAACCGGCTGCAGCGGTCGAAGAATGCCTACATCGTGGATTCTTTGGGGCTGGATTCAGAAACTGGACCTGGCCCGGGCGGACAAGTGCCGCCAGGCTCGGTGAGAGTCTCGCTGCATTTGCGGTCGTATTTCCGGAAGGCGTGATGGCGCGGACGAAACAACAGAATGAGCTGATTGCGCTTGGTGTGCTGCTGGTTATTGCGGCCTCGCTTTGGTATGGCTATTTTGGCCGGTCGGCAAAGCCAAGCTCGGGCATATCGGCGAGCGGAGGCTATACACAGATCAATGCGCAGGATTATGTTGTGCTGCTCAAGGGTTTAGAGAAGGCGCAAAACACGGAATACAAGAGTTCGGGGCGGAATATTTTCGTGATTGGGCCGATGCCTGTTGAGCAAACCAAGCAAGGCCCCGTGGCAGTGGCTTTTCGCAATGTGGGCCCCACATTGCCTCCTCCTCCACCCGCTCCGGTTCTGCCATTTGTGTTTTTTGGATACGGCATGGTGCCCTCGGGCGGACCGCGGGAAGCGTTTTTGAAAGAGGAGAACGGCGATGATGTGTTCATCGTCAGCGAAGGCGATGTGATGTTGAATCACTTCCGCATTCTGCACATCGGGAATGAGCGATTGGAGTTTGAGGACACCACCACGGGACTGAAGGGATCGAAAAACCTGGAGGGGCCTCCGGCAGCATGAGGAAGGGGCGTCCAATTCGCGGGAAACGTGCTGGTCAGCAGGGTTATGCACTGGTGCTGATAATTTTTCTGCTGGCGCTGGCGGTGATTGCCACCGCGGCCGTGGCTCCGGACATCCTGGTGAACGGGCGTCGCGATAAAGAAGAAGAGATGATCTGGCGCGGGAAGCAGTATGTACGCGGGATCCGGCAGTTTGTGCGCTACAACCAGATGCACGGCGGCGTGACGAAATTCCCCACTTCCATGGACGACCTGGTGAAAAACAAAGTGGGCATCCGGTTTATGCGCCAGGCGTACAAAGATCCGGTTAATACCAAAGACGGGAGCTGGAGGTTTATTTATGTGGGGCCGAATGGGCAGCTGATCGGAAGCTTGAAGAGCCGACCCCTGGGCACTGGGACGCCGGGCGGCGGGTTCGGTTCGCTATTCGGAAACAATTCGCAACCGGGAACGGGCAATGCGACGGGCCAGGGTTCGTCTTTCGGGAACTCCTCGTTCGGAAATTCCACTTCCGGCAATTCCTCGTTCAACAACGGCAGTGCGAACGGGAATGCAGGTGTGGCGGGTCCCGCCGGGCAAACCGCTGTCGCGGGGGCGCCTACGGATGCACAGAATGGCGGCGACGCTGCGGGCGATCAGATGTCCACGCCGCAGGCGATTCAGACCGCGGACGTGACCACGGATATCGTTGGCGGCAACATCATCGGCGTGGGCAGCAAGGTCAATCAAAAATCGATCATCTGGTACGACAAGGCCAAGAATTACCGGCAGTTTGAATTTATCTGGGATCCCTCGAAAGAGCCGGTGAATGGCGGGGCGAACGCGGGAGTGGTCGGCATCCCTGGACAGATTCCGCAGAATGGCAGCAATTCGATTTTTGGGAACGGTGGCAGTAACAGCGGATTTGGGCAGCAGCCGGGCGGGACGATGACGGGAAATCCGGGGCCGGGACAGGCGGGTTCGCCGGATGGGCCGCCGGCAGGAACGCAACCGCCGACGCCATCGCCTGCGCCGCAGCAGTAGAGAGTCGCCCTTCCTTTACACATTTCGGTGAAATTTTACGTTGAGCTCCTTCGTCTATCCGTGTCGGATAGCCCCAAGATGACTGCGCGGAGGCTCTGTTCACGGCGAAGGAGGGCGGCCCCTCTGCTAACTCTGCGATGAACATCTTTCTTCGCTTCCTCTCCGTGCCCTCCGTGTCCTCTGTGGTGAACCCTCTTCCTCTTAATGCTTTGCGCCTTTCTCCCCCAACTCCCCCTCCAAAATCCCCGCCACCCCATGCGCCACCTTATCCGGCTCCGAATGGTCCGAATCCAGATTCGTCATCACAATCACCGTCAACTTCTCATCGACATACCGCGAAATATTCATCGTGAACCCCTGCCACGCCCCGTCATGCTCAATCAATCGGTGCCCGTTCACAGTGCTCACAAACCATCCAAATCCATACCCATAAGTTTTCGCATCGTTCAACTTCACCGGCGTCCACATCTGCTCCAAACTCGACTTCTTGAGCAGCTTCTCCGTATAAAGCACCGCGTCCCATTTCCCCAAATCCAAAACATTCGTATAGAGTGCCCCGTCCGCCGTAGTATTCAGACTCGGTGAAACCCATTCCTGATTCTTGATCTCGCCCTTCACCAGTTCATATCCGCTCGCCCGGTTCGGCACAATATCTGCCTCACTGATGATCCGCGTCGCGCTCATCCCCAGCGGCCGGAAAATCCGCTCCTGCAGAAAATCCCCATAGAATTTCCCGGTCACCTTGTGAATCAAAAATCCCAGCAGCACATAATTCGTGTTGCTGTACTTCCATTTCGCTCCCGGCGCAAATTCCATCGGCAGCTTTACCAGTTGCCGGTAAAGCGTCTCCTCCGTGTAATCCCCGCGCAGATTGATCAGCCCGCCGGGCTTCACCTCTTCTTTATCCGTGTAGTCCGCAATCCCCGAAGTGTGTGTCAGCAGATTCCGCACCGTCACGCTTTTCCACGCCGCCGGAGTTCCCGCAAGATATTTACTGATCTTGTCGTCCAGCCCGACCTTCCCCTCTTCCACCAGCATCATCACCGCCGTCGCCGTAAACTGTTTCCCCACCGACCCCGTCTGAAACACCGTCTCCGGCTTCACCGCAACATCCAACTCCACATTCGCCAATCCAAATCCCTTCGCCTCCACCATCTTTCCGTCCCGCAAAACTCCCAGCGCCAACCCCGGCACCTTCTGCTCCTTCATCTTCTCCACCACAAACCCATCCACCCGCGCATCCAATTCCTGCCCCGCTGCAATCGTCCCGGCAATTACAATCACCATCAGCCCCAACGCAACGCCCACACCAATCCCCAATCGCCAAATCCTCATAGCGCAACTCACCCCCATATTATGTTTGTCTCCGTTAACTCTGCCTGCCCGCCGTAGCCGCGCCGTTCGCGGCGTAGGAGGGCGGCCCCTCTGCTACCGCTGTGGTGAAATCTTACTCCGCCTCTTCTCCGTGCCCTCAGTGTCCGCCGTGGTGAACCCTCTTCCGCTTTACTCTGCGTCACCTCTGCGCCCTCAGCGTCTCTGCGTTATCTTTGGTTTTTCCGTATTTCTCGCCACTCGCCACTTTTCTCCTACCCCATCCGCCCCGCAAAATAAAGCACCGCCACCCCCAATATAATTCTATAAATCGCAAACGGCGCAAACCCCCGCTTCCTCACATACCCCATGAACCATGCCACCGATCCATACGCCACCACAAACGACACCACAAATCCGATCCCCAGCACCACCCACCCATGCGTATCGATCCCCGCCACGGTGATCCCCTCCGCATGTTTCCCGAACACCGATTTCATCAAGTCATAACAGGTCGCCACCACCATCGTCGGTATCGATAGAAAAAACGAAAACTCCAGCGCCGACGCCCGCGACATCCCCGCCAGTTGCCCCGCCGCAATCGTCGACATGGACCGCGACGTCCCCGGAAATACCGCCGACAATATCTGGCACGCGCCGATCCACACCGCCTGCCCCAGACTCATCGCCTCCATATGCCACGTGTGAATCAGTCCGCCCTTCGCCGATTCGCCCGCTGCCTCCGCCTTCGCGTTCCGCGCGTCCACAAACCACATCACCATTCCCCCGATCAGTAGGGAACATCCGATGATGTACAAGCTCTCCAGATGCTTCCCGATAATCTTCGTCATCAGAAACGCCGGAATCGCCGTCACCACAAACGCGATCAACACCAGGCTCAGCGGGTGCGTCAGGATCGTCCGGTCGCCCCGCTCTCCCTTCGGAAACGTGCTCAAAAATTTCGCAATCCGGTGCCGGAAATAAATCGGCAGTGTCAAAATCGCGCCCAATTGGATTACGATCGTGTACATTTTCCAGTACCCGCTGCCCATATCAATATGCATCAGCGCCTCCGCGATCCGCAGATGCGCCGTCGAACTCACCGGCAAAAACTCCGTCAACCCCTCCACAATCCCCAAAATCACACTCAACAAGTAATCGCTCACTAGGCCCTCTCCTAAATAAAGATAGGGGCGGCTTTACGCCGTCCTTTTGCAATTGTTTCTATCCGTCATCCCGACCGGAGCGGCCCGATTTTTCTCTTTGCGCCGTCGTTCGGCGCGTCGGGCCGCGCAGTGGAGGGACCGCGGCAAACAACGTTCCATCAGTACTTCTTCTCTGCGCGCGTGCTCTCGCGAATTTCAATCTTCTATTTTCGAATTTCCAACTTCTTCCTCATCTCAAACGCATCAATCTTCCCCAAATAATATTTCTTCACCACCGCCTCGGTACGATATCCATGCTTCTCCCAGAACGCAATTCCGCTCTCATTCTCCACCGACGTTTCCAGCAGCACCGCCTCCACCCCCCGAAACTCAAAATGCTCCTCCATCTCCCGCAACAACATCGTCCCCACGCCCCTCCTCCGAAACTCCTCCGCCACATCCAGCGTAATAATGTGTCCCAGCGGCGGATTCTCCTCCGCCAGAATAAATCCCGCCAGCGTCTTCCCCTCTTCCGCCACCAAACAATCCGCCCCCGGCAAACTCAAATAATAATGCAGCGACCACTTGCTATACGAAATCCCCGGCGGAAAACACTCCTGGTCCAGCCGATGCAGCCTCCCAAAATCCTTCCCCTCATATCCCCGCACCACAATCCCCATAGTAGCCTCAGCCTATGCCGCCGCCGTGGTAGCGCCCGCCCCTGGTTTACCCTGAGCCTCGAAGGGCGGGCCAGCGAAAGCGAATCTGCGAGCGCTCTGAACTCCGGCTCCCATCCTATCTGCCCACAAAAAAAGGGTCCAGCAAAGCTGGACCCCTTCCTGTGGCACAGGCACTCCTGCCTGTGCCCCGTCAACTTCAAGCACCATCTATCAAAACACTGACACGGTGCCCCAACGCCGCCTTCTTAGTCTGAATCTTACGGCTTACGGCTGACAGCTTACAGTTTACAGCTATCCTTCCCCTTACAACTTCACCGTAACCGTCTTCACTTCCGTATAATTCGCCAATCCGTACTCTCCCAACTCCCGTCCGATCCCCGACTGCTTAAACCCGCCAAACGGCGCCGCGGCATCGAACACGTCGTAGCAATTCACCCACACCGTCCCGGCCCGCACGCCATCCGCAATCGCATGCGCCTTCGTGATGTCTTTCGTCCAAACTGCCGCCGCCAATCCATAAAGCGACTTGTTCGCGCGTTCCACCACCTCGTTGATGTCCTTGAACTTCAAGATCGACATCACCGGCCCGAAAATCTCTTCCTGCGCGATCGTCATGTTGTCCTGCACGTCGGCAAACACCGTCGGCTCGATGAAGTATCCCTTGTCGCCCACGCGATTGCCGCCCGCCACCAGCTTGGCCTTGTCTTTCTTCCCGGCGTCGATGTACCCCATCACCTTATTAAACTGTTCCTGGTCCACCTGCGGGCCCTGTTCCGTGTTCTTGTCAAACGGATTGCCCACCGTCCGCCGTTTCGCGCGCGCCGCGCTCTTCTCCACGAACTCGTCGTAGCACTTTTCCTCCACGAACAGCCGCGATCCCGCGCAGCAGCACTGCCCCTGGTTGAAGAACAGCGCAAAGTGCGCGCCCTCGATTGCCTGATCCATGTCCGCATCCGCGAACACAATGTTCGGGCTCTTGCCGCCCAATTCCAACGTTACGCGTTTCAGGTTCGAATCCGCCGCCGCGCGCATAATCAAATGTCCCACTTCCGTGGATCCCGTGAACGCCACCTTGTCCACGTCCATGTTCCGCGCAATCGCAGCGCCCGCCGTCGGCCCGTATCCCGGCAGGATGTTCACCACGCCATCCGGGATTCCCGCTTCCTGAATCAGCTGGCCCACGCGCAGCGCCGAGAGCGGAGTTTGCTCCGCCGGCTTCATCACCACGGTGCAACCCGCCGCCAGCGCCGGCCCCAGCTTCCACGCCTGCATCAGCAATGGAAAATTCCAGGGAATAATCTGCCCCACCACGCCCACCGGCTCGTGCTTCGTATACGTGAAATACCGCCCCTGCACCGGAATCGTCTTCCCCTGAATCTTGTCCGCCCAGCCCGCGTAATACCGGTAACACGCAATCGTCAGCGGCAAATCCGCCGCCAGCGCCACCTGGTACGGCTTTCCGTTGTCCAGTGACTCCAGCTCCGCCAGCTCTTCAATATTCTTCTCAATCAAATCCGCCAGCTTGTTCATCAGCACGCCGCGCGCCGCTGCGGACATTTTTCTCCACGGACCCTTCTCAAAAGCCGTCCGCGCCGCTCCCACCGCCTTGTCCACATCGGCCGCATCCGCCTCCGCCACCTGCGTAATCACTTCGCCCGTTGACGGGTTAATCGTCGGAAACGTCTTCCCCGACGCTGCCTCCACCCATTTCCCATTAATCAGAAGCTTCGTAGCGGAAATCTTCACCTTAGGTTCAATAACACTAGTCGCCGTTGCCATGTTCTTCCTCCCATCCAATGTAGCGTCCGCTTTCTGAAGCGGGCGCCTTCCAAAACAATTTCAAACCCAATTCCTGCCAGCGCATCCCCTCCGGCCTTCCCGTAGGGCCCGCCTTCCGCCTGCCCGCCGTAGCCGCGTCTCTTGCGGCGAAGGCGGGAGCCGGGCCGCTCTCCCAATCATCCGCCCCGCTCTCCCAACTGCAAAACTCTCCACTCTTCCGCGCCGCCCGTCGAACTCGCCCCCAAGCCTATACCCGCGCGCCGCCAGAATCAATAAACCAGATGCATCCCATTAGAATTTCTTGAATGGTCTGCCCGCTCCAGATTCTCTCTCGCAATCCACGCCACCGATTTTCCTTTCTCCCCAACCCTGCGCTAAAATCAATTCCACCTTGTCCAGAAAACGCAAAAATTCCCCTCAGTCTGTTTTGCCCGTGCGCCCGTCCGGCTTCCCCCCACGCTCCGGCCCAAACCTTTCCGCCCCCCAACTCCGGCACCTTCCTCCACCTCGCCATCCTTATCCTTATCTCCCTCGCCCTCTACGCCCCCACCCTCCGCAACGGTTTCGTCACCGACGACAATGTGCAAATCCTTCAGAATCCGATGGTTCTGGACGGCAAGGAGCTCGGTCAAGCCTTCACGACCGACGCCTGGGCCTTTGCCCTTAGGACGGACGAAAATTCTCGTTCTACCAGCAACTACTATCGGCCTCTGCAACCACTGGTTTATTTTGCAGAGTACCGCCTATTTGGCCCGAATCCCGTAGGCTGGCATCTCGTCAACATTCTCCTCAACGCCGCCGTCGTCGCTGCCATCTACCTGCTCTTTAGTTCTCTTGCCACGGCCCCGCTGGCCTTCTGGGTAGCCCTCTTCTTCGCATTGCATCCCGTGCACGCGGAGCCCGTCGCTTGGATCGCCGCACTTCCCGAACTCCAATGCGCTCTTTTTCTCCTCCTGGCCATGCTTTTCTACCATCGTTCCCGGTCAGCGATGTCTTCTCTCCCAACTTTTCTTCTCAGTGTCGTGTTCTTTCTCGCTGCGCTGTTCAGCAAGGAACCCGCTATTTTGTTTCCCGCCATCCTCCTTTGCTATGAGCTTCTTTTCCCGCGCACTCACCCACTTGCCCTTCGTTCCATCGCCAGCCGTCTTTCCCCCTTCCTCCTCGCGCTTCTTGTCTACCTCGTCGCGCGAATTTCTGCCCTTGGCGCATTTTCTCCTCTCCCTAATATGGACCGCGCTCCACTCTCTCCCATCCAGCTATTCCTTGCCATTCCCGCTGTATTCGCTCGCTATGTCGGCAAGCTACTCCTCCCCACCCACCTGAATTATTTCTACGACTTTCCCCTCACCACCAGCTTTACAGTGTGGGCATTGGAGGGCTTCCTTTTAAGCTTTCTCTTCCTCCCCGCTTTCTTCTATTTTCGGAAGAATCATGCAGTGCTTTCTTTTGCCCTGTGCTGGTTCGCCTTCATGCTAGCTCCCGCCCTTAGTCTTAATTCCGTGGCCATCAATTTCTTCACCGAGCGCTATCTCTACATACCATCTCTCGGTTTTTCCATCCTCGCGGCAAGCCTCATCCTCGCCATCTATCAAAGAGCTCGTGCATCCTCACTGCGCGTTGCGCTTGGCGTCGCACTTGTCGCACTTTTTGCTTTTTACATCGTGCAGACGCAGCGCCGCATAGCGATCTTCCACGACAACCTCAGCCTGCTCTCCGATACGGTCCGCAATTCTCCCCGTTCCTATTCAGTTCAAGGCCAACTCGGCTACGCGTACTACGAACGGGGCGATGTCGATCGAGCCCTCGAACATGTCCTTCTCGCCTTGCAGATCAATCCCGCGTACGAAGTCGGGCACATCAATGCGGCTTGGTACCTAACTGACAAAGGGAATTACGATGCGGCCATCCTTCACCTGAAAGAGGCCATCCGTCTTCATCCTGAATTTCTCCAGCCCTGGGTTAATCTCGCCAAGGTCTACACGCTCCAACGCGATTGGCCGCACGCCCGCGAAACACTCGATCATGCCGCGACTGTCAATCCCGCCAAATCCGCTCATTTCCAGCAACTCGCTGCCGTGGCCGCCGCTAATGAAAAATCCGAATCGGCTCTCGCCTCGCTCCAGTCCGCCACCAGTCGCGATCCACGCGATTTCGCCTGCTGGGTTCAGCTCGGCGACACCTCCTCCCAGGCGGGCCAGTGGCCGCGCGCGGCGGAAGCCTACGAGCACGCCGCCACCCTGCAACCCGCCAATGCCACCGTTCTCGATAAATGGGGAATTTCGTTACTGCGAACCGGCGACGCATCCCGCGCCATCGAGATTCTTCAACGCGCCGTGGAGGCGCAGCCCGATTCCCTGTACATCCGCCAAGGTTTGGCCAGCGCGCTCGCCTCTTCCAACCGTCTCGCCGAATCCACCGCTCAATTCCAAAACATTCTTCAGATGAATCCTAAATGGGAACACGCCGATCAGGTCCATCTCGCCCTCGGCCTCAACGCCGAAAAATTCGGCGACCCCGCCGCCGCCGCTCGCGAATACCAGCGCGCCCTCGACCTGAATCCCTCCCTCACCCTGGCCCGCCAACATCTTCTAGCCCTTTCCCCCACCGCTCACCCGTAACCGCATTCGCCTCTCCTTGGCAGCGCCTGCTTCTCGTTCACCCTGAGCCTCGAAGGGCAGGCAAGCAAAAGCGAATCTGCGAACGTTCCTAACTTTCTTTCTCTTCCTCTCATCTCAAACCACATGAAACCAGCAGTCGAACCCAAAAAAGAAAAGGCGGCCGCAAGCCGCCCCTCTTTTCCCGCGCAAACTCGGTCCTCTTCCTTAAATCCCTCCTACCTCTTCCCCCCAAAAAACAAATGTGCCACCGCCACCAGTAGCACCGCTCCCACCGTTGCCGCGGCCAACGAAAACAAAAACGTATTCGAATGGAAAATCCCCAGCTGCGTGAAAATCCATCCGCCAATCACAGACCCGATCAACCCCAGCAAAATATCCCCGATACACCCGAATCCTTCGCCCCGCGAAATCTTTCCCGCCAGCCATCCCGCAATCAATCCAATCAACAACCATCCAATCAGCCCCCGCCTCCACTCCACCACCACCACCCGCTCCTGCAACATCACCGCCATCTGTGTCAGCATTATTCCTCCCCTCTCCTCTGGGAAATCTCTGCGAACTCAGCGCCTCTGCGTTATCCTTCTCCGGCTCCGAAAACTGTCGACTGGAAACTGTAGACTGTCAACTTTCTGCCCCCGGCTCCTGCTGCGTCATGCAATGCAACGTCCCCAATCCCAACACCAAATCCCGGCAGTGTACTCCCACCACCTCTCGCCCCGGAAACAATTTCTCCAGCGTATTTAACGCCACTCGGTCATTCGCCTCATTAAACGTCGGCACGATCACAATCCCATTCGCAACATAAAAATTCGCATAACTCGCCGGCAATCTCTGCCCATCAAACATTACCGGCCGCGGCATCGGCAGCGTCTCCACCTGCAGCGCCTTCCCGTCCTGATCCTTCATCCCCCGCAACCGCCGCAGATTCTCCTCCAGCGCCGCGTAATTCGCGTCCGCGCGATCCTCCTCCACAATCGTCACCACCGTCGTCTCATTCACAAATCGCGTCAGATCGTCCACGTGCCCGTGCGTATCGTCCCCCGTAATCCCATTTCCCAGCCACAAAACATTCGTCACTCCCAGATATATCCGAAACACTTCCGCATAATCTTCCTTCGTAAATCCCGGATTCCGCTCCTGCACCTTGCTCTGCAAACACTCTTCCGTCGTCAGCAGCGTCCCCCGCCCATTCACGTCAATCGACCCGCCCTCCAGCACCACCCGCCGCCCTTTATGCTCTGGAAAAAATACCTTCCTCTTCAATCGGGTATTCGCCCTACGCACCGCCGTCGCATCCTTCTTATGGTTCGCGTATTTTGCCCACCCGTTAAAAACAAAATTGTTGTACGCCACCTCGCCCGCCGTATTCTTCACGCAGATCGGACCGGAATCCCGCATCCAACCGCGATCCGTCGGCACCGCAAAAAACTCCACGTTCTCCAGCTTCGCCCCAGCCTTCCGCAAAATTCCCCGCACCCGCTTCTCCGCCGCCCGATCTTGCACCAACAGAAAAATCCGCTCCACTTCTGAAAGCAGCCGCACCATCTCCGCAAACGCCCACGGTATCGGCCCAAACTTTCCCGGCCAATCCGTCAACTCATGTGGCCACCCCAGCCACGTAGCCTGATGCCGCTCCCACTCCGCAGGCATGCGCCATCCCATCCCGTCCTCTCTCTTGTTCTTCACTCGGTGTCCTCTGTGCCCTCTGTGGTGAACTCTTCTCTTCTTCTTTAATTCTTTAATTCTTTACTTCTTTACATCATTACTTCATTCCCTCACTTCTCCCCCAACCATCTCGACGTCAACCCCCCAAACGCATCAATCCTCCTATCCCTGAAAAACGGCCAGTTCCTCCGCTGCTCCTCGCTCTTCCTCGCGTCGCACTCCACCACCAAAATCTCTTCCTTATCGTTCGACGCCTCCGCCACCACCTGCCCAGTTGGATCCGCCACAAACGAATTCCCCCAGAACTCAATCCCCGGATCGCCCTTCTCCGGCTTTCCCTCATACCCAACACGGTTCACCACCGCCACATAACATCCATTCGCAATCGCGTGCGCCCGCTGGATCGTCTTCCAGGAATCCAGTTGCGCCGCGCCCACCGCCGCCTTCTCATGCGGGTGCCACCCGATGCTCGTCGGATAAAAAATCACGTTCGCGCCCAGCATCGCCGTCAGCCGCGACCCCTCCGGATACCACTGGTCCCAGCAGATCTGCACGCCCACCCGAGCAAACTTCGTATCAAAATTCAAAAATCCCAGATCCCCCGGCGTGAAATAAAATTTCTCATAATAGAGCGGGTCATCCGGAATGTGCATCTTCCGGTATTTCCCCAAATACGCCCCGTCCGCATCCAGAACTGCGCACGTATTGTGATAAACCCCCGCCGCCCGCCGCTCAAATACAGACACCACCAGCGCCACCTTTTTCTCCTTCGCCACCGCCGCCAGTCGCTCCGTCGTCGGCCCCGGCACCGCTTCCGCCAGATCAAACAATTCCGCATCTTCCGTCCGGCAGAAATATTCGCCCGCAAATAATTCATGCAGGCAGATCACCTGTGCCCCGCGCGCCGCCGCTTCGCGCACCTTCTCCGCCGCACGCGTCAAATTCGCTTCCTTATTCGTCGTGCACCGCATCTGCACCAGTCCCACGGCAAATTTATCCGTCATTCCCAAATCCCTCTTCTCAGTTTCCGATTCAACTCCATATCCCCTCGAAAAAAATATTTGTCATCCTGAACCCGCGCCTTTCGCGGGTGAAGGATCTCAACCATCGCGTCTTGGCTATCCTCAGCCTCGAAGCGCCCACCACGATTCCTCTTCCTCTGTGCCCTCCGTGTCCTCCGTGGTGAACTCTTTCTCCGAAAGGATTCTACTTTCCTTCTCACTTTGTTTGTACTATCAATTCTCCAGGCCTTACAATTCATTCCGCCTGCATTCGATGTTTTTTTCTGAAGTGTTGTAACACTCTATTCATTTTCTTCTTTCAGGAGAGCTGATGCCCAAGCACCCATCCAAAACCGTCACCGGCCGCGTCCTCCACGATCCCGTCAAGGACAAGCTCCGCCCCATCTTTCCCCTCGACCTCTCCAAAATCAAAACCATCGACGACCTCGTCCGCGCCATGGGCGACACCGCGTACACCGCGCGCCAGGTCGGCGACGCCGCCGACGTCCTCGAAGCCATGGCCCGCGACAAAGATTGCTTCGTCGTCATGACCCTCGCCGGCGCCCTCACCGTCGGCAAAATGGGACTCGTCTTCTGCGACCTCATCGAATCCGGCATCGTCAAAGCCATCGTCTCCACTGGCGCCCTCATGGCTCACGGCCTCGTCGAAGCCACCGGCCACTCCCACTTCCGTTACGATCCCTCCAAAATGGACGACAACGAACTTTTCCTAGCCGGCTACAACCGCGTCTACGATTCTCTCGAACCCGAAACCAATCTCGATCACGTCGAAGAAGTCGTCGACGGCATTCTCGAAAAATGGGATCCCGCGGAAGTCGTCTGCAGTTGGAAACTCCATCAACGCATCGGCGAATATCTCACCAAACACACCAAGGGCCGGGGCATTCTCCGCTCCGCCTACGAATGCAAAGTTCCCGTCTTCGTTCCCGCATTTTCCGATTCCGAGCTCGGCCTCGACTTCGCCCTCAACAAATACGGACGCCAGCGCGACAAACGCCCGCTCCTCCGCTTCGATCCCTTCGAAGACTTCGAAAAGTTTGCCGACATCATGATGGCCACCAAAAAAATGGGCATCTTCACCGTTGGCGGCGGCGTTCCGCGCAACTGGTCCCAGCAATTCGGCGTCTATGCCGAACTCATGGCCCGCCGCGGCTACAAAAAACTTCCCCTCAAGCGCTATTCCTATGGAGTCCGCATCTGCCCCGAGCCGGTCCACTGGGGCGGCCTCAGCGGCAGCACCTACACCGAAGCCGTAAGCTGGGGCAAATTCGTTCCCCCCGAAGAAGGCGGCAAACTAGCCGAAGTGCTCGAAGACGCCACGGTCGCCCTCCCCCTGGTAGTAGGCGCCGTCCTGGAACGCCTAAAATATTTCAAACGCTAATTCCTCCAGTGGCACAGGCACTCCTGCCTGTGCCACCGTCAACTTCAGGCGCAATTCTTCGCCCTTAGGGGCGGCTTAGCGCAGTCTTTTTGGATTTCTCTTCTCCGAATTCCGTCATCCCGACCGGAACGGCTCGACCTTTTCTTCGCGCATTCCAGCGCGTCGGGCCGCGCAGTGGAGGGACCCCGGCAACCAACCATTGTCCTTATCCAAATCCCGCCCGCTTTGAATCCTCCCCTATTCTCTGCGCCCTCCGCGCCTCTGCGTTAAACTTTTCTTCTCCCGTACTATAATTTCCCCGAGGAACCCCCATGAAACTCGCCCTGGCCATCTTCGCTCTCCTCTTCACCATCCCCACCCAACAAAAGGACAACCCCATGACCCAACACGCCACCGGCTCCTTCGACGTCAAGCTGCTCCCCCTCGATCCCGCCTTCAAATCCGACGACAACTCCATCGGTCGCTTCTCCATCGACAAGCAATTCCACGGCGATCTCGACGCCACCAGCAAGGGCGAGATGCTCTCCGGCATGGGCATCATCAAAGGCTCCGGCGGCTATGTCGCCATCGAGCGCGTCACTGGCACCCTTGCCGGCCGCACCGGCGCTTTCCTCCTCCAGCACAACGGCACCATGCAAAACGGCGTCTTCCACCTAAACGTAATCGTCATCCCCGATTCCGCCACCGGCCAACTCGTCGGCCTCGACGGCTCCATGCAAATCATCATCAAAGACGGTCACCACTCCTACGACCTCTCCTACACCCTCCCCGCCTACAACTAGCAAAATAAATAAATGGGGCACATGCACTGCTTTTGTTACTCTCTTGAAGTTCTCCTCGTGTGCTCTTGTCAATTTTCTTGGAACTCTCCTGGGTCCTCTTTTCCGAACTCCGTCATCCCGACCGGAGCGGCCCGATTTTTTCTTCGCGCGCATTCCAGCACGTCGGGTCGCGCAGTGGAGGGACCCCGGCAACCAATTTCACCCACGCCCCACTTCTAAGCAACCTCCCAATTCTCCGTGCCCTCTGTGGTAATCCCTTCTTTCGTCCATACAAAACAAAAAAGGCGCCCCGGAATCCCGAAGCGCCCGCCAAATCTCTTCTCCCAAAGCTTTAAGCTTACGGCTTAAGGCTTATGGCTTTCTCTAATCATCATCCCCAATCAAAAACGCCGCCGTCAGCACCGTCGTCCACAATCCCCGCTTATCGCCCACCGCAGACTGCGTGATATTCATCGTCCGCACAATCTTATTCGAGATCCGGTAAACCTCTTTCTTCTCGTCCCACGACAAATCCGGATCAAATTCCACGTTCAGCGTCGTCGCCAGCATTTCCGCCGCCAACTCTTCCGCGTACTCGCCCGCAACCTCTTCCGTTTCTCCAAACGAATGGTGCTCGCTCAAATATCCATACATCGGCCGGTCGCTCGGCAGCGCCAGTCCGATGCTCGACGCGATCAACCGGTGTGGTTCCTTCGTCGAATTCTCGCTGATCACGGTGAACGCCACTTGCCCCGGCTTGATCAGCTTCAATCCCTCGCTCCGCGAAATCAATTTGCAGTTCGGCGGAAAAATCGAAGACACGCGCACAATGTTGCATGCGGCAATTCCGGCGTTCCGCAGTGCAAGCTCAAAACTCGATAGCCGCTCGCGGTGTTTTCCCACGCCCTTGGTCAGGAAAATCTTTTTTGCGACAAACGCCATAGTGCTTCGTCACCGTCCCTAATTTATTTTGTTCAAAAAATTTGCGGCTTGTTGAAAAGTAACAAGCTATCCACCCACTGTCAATCCATTCCTAACTCTGTCCCACAAAAGTTTTATCGCAACCGGTAGCGCCCGCATCCTTGTTTACCCTGAGCTTCGAAGGGCGGGCAAGCAAACCGCGCAGCGGTCCGATGCACCATTTCAGGGAAGGGAACTAACCACAAAATGTCCTGGAATTTACTTCGCGGCCCACTCCGACCCGCAGCGAATCAACCGATCCCCGTAACCTCCGCGATCTCTGCGGCCCCTCTGCGAACTCTGCGGTAAATCTTTTCTTCACTTTCTTCACTGGCCACCAGTCGCCGGTCGTTGGCCACCGGTCGCTGGTCGCCGCCCACTTTTCCCTCACTCCCCCGCCAAATGTCCCACCAATCTCCCCAACGGCCGGCACAACGCCAGCACTTTCCCCAAATCATCCGCCGAAAAATCCGCTCCCGCTTCCGTCGCTGACGCGCCCTTCCGGCTCACTTGCATCACACCCACCACTTTTCCCTCCCACAAAATCGGCGCGCTGATAATTTTCTGAATGGATTCCCCGCTCGTCGTCGCCCCTTTCACTCCCTCAAATACCGTCGCATGCCGCACCCCGGGAAAATTGTTGTTAATCTCCGGCTTGTTGTCCCGCACCGTCCGCGCCGCCAGTGCCGAATTGCTCGTAAGCGGAATGAAGCCCACGTTCTTCAGCGCCTGCGGCACCAGAAAATGCAAATGTCTCCACCGCGTCGAGACTCCCAGGATCGCCACTTCATCCGTCCGCACGCCCAGGCCCTTCGCGATCTTCGCCGCCATTGCTTCCAGTGGAATTCCATCGGCCGGCGCGCCATCCGCTTCCAGCGCTGCCGCCAGGCGTTCCAATTCCTTCACCAGACTCGAGCTCATAAAGTAGTTTCCTGTCCGTCTGCAGGTGGTTTGCGAGGACCCGCATGTCTTGCGCCCACGTTATCCTTATCTTCAACGCGATTCCCATTCCCTGCAACCTACTTTCCGTCTCCTGTGCCTTCCCAAACTACAGTGGCCCTTTCTCCGTTGCCTCTGCCTGCCCGCCGTAGCCGCTCCGTTCCCGGCGAAGGCGGGCGTGGCCTCTGCTACCTCTGCGGTAAGCATTTTTCCTTCTTCTCTTCACTGGCCACCGGTCGCTGGTCACCGGCTACCTCCCCTTGCCACTCCTCCCCCAACTCCCTATACTTGTTCTTGCTGCGATCCCACCGCGCCATTTCAGTTTCGTTCCACCAAATTCCCTGGGACTCTCGCGGCGGAGAGGGCATGTCTTCCACGGCAACGCAGCCCGACGGTTCTCACTTCCACCTTCACCCTAATTTTTTCAGCAGCCACAAGGATTCATCCATCCTATGAGTGCCACCGCCGTCAATTTTCCTCCCGCCAATCTGCGCGTCTGGCAGACCACCATCGGCAAAAAAGCCGTCATGGCCATCACCGGCCTTATCCTTTTCGGTTTCGTCGTCGCCCATCTCCTCGGCAATCTCCAGATTTATCTGCCACCCGAAAAGATTAATCACTATTCCGCCGCGCTCCATTCCATGCCGGCGCTTCTCTGGGGAGCCCGCATCACCCTGCTCGTCTCCGTCTTCCTCCACATCTGGGCCTCCTGGCAGCTTTGGCTCCTTCAACGCGCCGCCCGCCCCATCGCCTACATTAAAAAAGTCAACGAGCATTCCACCTACGCCTCCCGCACCATGGTCTGGAGCGGCCCCATCATCCTCGCCTTCGTCATCTTCCACCTGCTCCACTTCACCTTCGGCCTCATTCACCCCGGCGGCCCATTCATCGAACACGACGTCTACAACAACGTCGTCACCGGCTTCCAATCCTGGCCCGTCTCGCTCTTCTACATCATCGCCATGGTCATGCTTTGCTATCACCTCTATCACGGCCTGTGGAGCATCTTCCAAACCCTCGGCTTCAGCCATCCCGTCTACACCCCAATCCTCCGCACCGCCGCCAAAATCGTCGCCATCCTCATCGCCGCCGGCAACATCTCCATCCCCGTCGCCGTCCTATCCGGCCTGATCAAACCGGTCTAACAAAATGTTTAAACCTCCACATAAAATGTTCAAACGCGAAAAAATTGTCATTCCGAACGGAGTCCGCGAAGTGAGGAATCTGCTTTTCACTCCCACCCTTTCAGCGCACAAGGGAGCGCCAATCTCCGGATTGGCCCGCACGGGCGGCTTCATACCCTCCCCCTGTGGTACAGGCACTCCTGCCTGTGCACGTTCAACTTCAAGCAAATTCTTTCCGTCCTCCTCCATTCCGAATTCATCTCGTCTCCCAATCTCCCGGAACCCCCGCCAATGGAACTAAAATCCAACGCCCCTACGGGCCCCATCGAAAATTCCTGGAGCGATCACAAATTCCAGCTCAAGCTCGTCAATCCCGCCAACAAACGCAAATACAAAATCCTCGTCGTAGGTTCCGGTCTCGCGGGCGCCGCCGCTTCCGCCAGCCTCGGCGAACTCGGCTACAACGTAGACTGCTTCTGCTTTCAGGATTCTCCCCGCCGCGCCCACTCCATCGCCGCGCAGGGCGGCATCAACGCCGCGAAGAACTATCACAACGATGGCGACTCCGTGTATCGCCTCTTCTACGACACCGTAAAAGGCGGCGATTTCCGCTCCCGCGAAGCCAACGTCTACCGCCTCGCGCAAGTCAGCGTAAACATCATCGATCAGTGCGTCGCCCAGGGCGTCCCCTTCGCCCGCGAGTATGGCGGCCTCCTCGACAATCGCTCCTTCGGCGGCGCGCAGGTTTCCCGCACCTTTTATGCCCGCGGCCAGACCGGCCAGCAGCTGCTCCTCGGCGCGTACCAGGCAGTCGAGCGCCAAATCGGTCTCGGCGCGGTCAAAATGTATCCGCGCACCGAAATGCTCGACCTCATCGTCGTCGACGGTCAGGCTCGCGGCATCGTCACTCGCGATCTCCTCGACGGAAAAATCGAAGTCTACATCGGCGACGCCGTCGTTCTTGCCAGCGGTGGCTACGGCAACGTCTTTTATCTTTCCACCAATGCCAAGGGCTGCAACGTCACGGCCAGTTGGCGCGCCTATAAGCGCGGCGCACTCTTTGCCAATCCCTGCTTCACGCAAATCCACCCAACGTGCATCCCCGTCTCCGGCGACTATCAGTCCAAGCTCACCCTGATGTCCGAATCTCTCCGCAACGATGGCCGCATCTGGGTTCCCAAGACTCCCGGCGATAAACGCCCGCCGGCCTCCATCCCTGATTCGGAGCGCGACTACTACCTCGAGCGCCGCTATCCCAGCTTCGGCAATCTCGTCCCGCGCGACGTCGCTTCCCGCGCCGCCAAAGCCGAATGCGATTCCGGCCATGGTGTCGGCGAAACCGGACTCGGCGTCTATCTCGATTTCACGGACTGCATCAAGCGCCTCGGCGTAAAGAAAATCTCCGAGCGCTACGGCAATCTTTTCGACATGTACGACCGCATCACCGGCGAAAATCCCTACGAAGTCCCCATGCGCATCTATCCGGCGATTCACTACACCATGGGCGGCCTCTGGGTGGACTACAACCTCCTGTCCACGATCCCCGGCCTCTTCGTTCTCGGCGAAGCAAACTTTTCCGATCACGGCGCCAATCGCCTCGGCGCCAGCGCCCTCATGCAGGGACTCGCCGACGGCTACTTCGTCATTCCCTATACCATCGGCAACTATCTCGCTGGCGCCAAGCTCCCCAAACTCTCCGCCGATATTCCCGCGGCGAAAGAATCTGTCGCCAGCGTCACCGCGATCACCAATAAACTTCTCAACGGCTCCGGCAATCGCACCGTGGATTCTTTCCACCGCGAACTCGGCAAGATCGTCTGGGACCACTGCGGCATGGCCCGCAACGAAGCCGGCCTCAAGAACGCCCTTGGCCAAATTTCCGATCTTCGCGAACAGTTCTGGAAAAACGTCAGCGTCCTCGGAACCAACGAAGAATTCAATCAGTCCCTCGAAAAAGCCGGCCGCGTCGCCGACTTCATCGAACTCGCCGAAGTGATGTGCATGGACGCCCTGGATCGCCGCGAATCCTGCGGCGGCCATTTCCGCGAGGAATACCAGACCCCCGAAGGCGAAGCCCTTCGCGACGACGCCAACTATTCCTACGTCGCCGCCTGGCAATACCAGGGCGAAGGCCACTCTCCCGCCCTCAACAAAGAACCCCTCTCCTTCAACTACGTCCACCCCTCCCAACGGAGCTACAAATGACCCCCCGCTCCACTCCAACTCTCTGTCATTCCGACCGGAGTGGCCCGTCTTTTCTCTTCCGCGCGTTTTTTGCGCGACGGTCCATGGAGCGGAGGAATCGCTCCTCGCTCGATCCGACCTACTTTTTTACGGAGCTTCACCTCACATGAAACTCACTCTCCACGTCTGGCGCCAAAAAAATCCCACCGACAAAGGTCGCCTCGTCCGCTACGAACATCCCAACGTCAGCGAACACATGTCCTTCCTCGAAATGCTCGACGTCCTTAACGAACAACTGATCGCCAAAGGCGAAGACCCCATCGCCTTCGATCACGATTGCCGCGAAGGCATTTGCGGCATGTGCGGATTCATGATCAACGGCAAAGCCCACGGCGGCTTCCCGCGCACCACCGTCTGCCAGCTCCACATGCGCAAATTTAAAGACGGGGACGAACTCTACATCGAGCCCTGGCGCGCCTCCCCGTTTCCCGTCGTGAAAGATCTCGTCGTCGACCGCGGCTCTTTCGATCGCATCATCGCCGCCGGCGGCTTCATCTCCGTCCCCACCGGCACCGCTCCCGATGGCAACGCCATTCCCGTTCCCAAGCCAGACGCCGATCTCGCCATGGACGCCGCCGCCTGCATCGGCTGCGGCGCCTGCGTCGCGGCATGCCCCAATGCCGCCGCCGCGCTTTTCGTCGGCGCAAAGATCTCCCACCTCGGCCATCTCCCGCAGGGCCAGGTCGAACGAGACCGCCGCGCCCTCTCCATGGTTCGCCAGATGAACGCCGAAGGATTCGCCAGCTGCACCAACATCGGCGAATGCGAAGCCGTCTGCCCCAAAGACATCAAACTCGAAGTAATCGCCCGCACCAACCACGACTACCTAAAAGCCGCCCTGACCGAGCGCCCCGAATCCACCTCCCTAGGCGCCGGCTAACCTCCCAGTAGCACAGGCTTCAGCCTGTGTCTCCGGATCTAGGAGCGGCTTTACGCCGACTACACGTGATCTTGACTCGGATTTTCCGTGGTATCTAGGGACTGAGAAATGAGGTTGACCGCAAATCTTCCAGCACTAAAAAAATTCCGCAAGTTCGCATGGAGGTTCCAACAAACGTTTGAAACCCCGCTTAAGAGTCTGCCCCCTTTTGTCTCTGCAATTTGTCAGGCGGGGGATCCCTGGAAATCTGCCAGCGTAACTCTCGAACAAGTTGTGTTCGATCCGACGAACGTGATTGAACTACTCAAGGCGAACGCGATTTCACCGCGATACGAAAAAGGGGTTTCCATCATAGCCGAGAGTAAAGTGGAGATTGCGGCGCTCTTGATCGCGGCCCTGGGTGACTACCTTGAAATCATTTTTGTTCCCGAACCTAAATCGATTGCGATCCTTTCTGACCACGACGGGTACACCACCATCTATGCTCAGACTCGTTCGAACCTAAATCGAGTCACAATTCCGCTGACGGACGGTGGCTTTCACTTGGTCAAGGATTATGAGCGAGAGTTGTAGCGAGTGACCCTCCGCCACCTCTGCGGTGAAATCGTCGTCTGCTCTCTTCCTCGGTGCTCTCCGTGTCCTCTGTGGTGAACCTCCCCTCTTCTGCTAATCTACCAACGCTCTACCCAAGGAGGATTTCATGTATCGCGCGCTCGCCACGCCGTCCCTCTGTCTTCTGCTACTCTTAATCATGCCCAGCCCCGCTGCCGCCCAATCCGTCTCCGATCAAGCCAAAAAGCTCCAATCCTCCTCCATCGTCATTGACACTCACGACGACACCACCCAGCGCCTCCTTGATCCGTCCTTCGACCTCTCCGTCCGCCACTCCGACGGCAACATCGATATTCCCCGCATGCGCGAAGGCGGCCTCTCCGCCATCTTTTTTTCCATCTGGATCTCCTCCAAAATCCTCGGCCCCGATGCCGTCAAGCAGGCCCTCGATCAGATCGGCGCCGTCCGCGAAACCGTCCGCAAAAATCCTAAAGACCTGATGCTCGCCACTTCCGCCGCCGACATTCGCGAAGCCAAAAAGCAGCACAAAATCGCCGTCCTCATGGGCGTCGAAGGCGGCCACATGATGGGCAACGATCTCGCTGTCCTTCGTACCTTCGCTGCGCTCGGCGTCCGCTACATGACCCTCACCCACATGGACAACACCGAGTGGGCCGATTCCTCCACCGATAAGCCCGCACACAACGGCCTTACCGATTTCGGCAAACAGGTTGTCCTCGAAATGAATCGCCTCGGCATCCTGGTGGACATCTCCCATGTCTCCGACAAAACCTTCGAAGACGCCCTCGCCGTCAGCAAAGCGCCTCTGCTCGCCTCCCACTCCTCCTGTCGCGCCATCTGCCAGGCACCGCGCAATATGACCGACGACATGATGCGCGATCTCGCCAAACACGGCGGCGTCATCCAGATCAACTATCACGTCGGCTTCCTCAGCCAGGAATATCGCGATTTCGAAAAGGCCCATCCCGAAGTCGAAAAAGAAGTTGAGGCGGAAGTCAAAAAACGTTGCGGCGACAACGAGGCCTGCAAACTCACCACCGGCGATCAGGTCGTTCGCGATTTCATGGAAGCCGGCAAACTACCCAAAGTGGATTGGACCGTCATCATCGACCACATCGATCACGCCGTGAAAGTTGCCGGTATCGACCATGTCGGCCTCGGCTCCGACTTCGACGGCGCCGTCATGCCCCTCGGCATGCAGGACGTCACCCACATCCCGCAAATCACCGACGCCCTCCTCAAAAAAGGCTACTCCGAATCCGACATCCGCAAAATCCTCGGCGAAAACACCCTCCGCCTCCTCTCCGATTCCCAACGCATCGCCAACGAACTCAACAAATAATCCAGTTGTAGGGCCCGCCTTCTGAAACGGGCCGCTCTTTTCTTCCTCTGTCATCCCGACCGGAGCGGCCCGATTTTTCCGTCGCGCCCTTTTTGCGCGTCGGGCCGCGCAGCGGAGGAACCCCGGCAACCAGCATCACCACCACGTCTCGTCGCCATCCGCGCATCCCCAAACCCGAGCCTCCATTCAAAACCGTCGTCATCCTGAGCGCGCCGTTCGCGCGAAGGATCTCAAGCACCGCGTCTTGTTCACCCTGAGCACCGAAGGGTCGCTTTCTCTCCGTTACCTCTGTTCACCTCTGCTACCTCTGCGGTGAACTCTTTTCTCTCCGTGCTCTCCGTGTCCTCTGTGGTGCACTCCCCTCTTCTTCCTCTTCCCCCCAAAATATGCAAAACTACCCCTGTCGCATCAATCAACCGAAAATTTCCGGAGGCCGCTCAACCATGCACTTGAAATCCTGCGCCCTAATTCTCGCGCTCCTTTCCTTCTCCATCCCTTCTCCCACGCAAACCCCCGCTCCCGCCGCCAAACCAAAATCCACCACCTCGACCGCCGCGAAACCCGCCACCGCCGCCACCTACGACCACGCCCTCCTCAAACCCGCCACACTCACCGCCAAAGCTCCCGACACCTATCAAGTTAAATTCGACACCACCCGCGGCGAATTCACCGTCACCGTCACCCGCGCCTGGTCTCCCATCGGCGCCGACCGCTTCTACACTCTCGTCCGCCACCACTTTTTCGATAACGCTCGCTTCTTCCGCGTCCTCCCGAATTTCGTCGTGCAATTCGGTCTTAACGCCAATCCCGCCGTCAACGCCGCCTGGGATAAAGCAACTATCAAAGACGATCCGCACTCTCACAGCAACGCCCGCGGCACGCTCGTCTTCGCCACCGCCGGTCCCAATACCCGCACCACGCAACTCTTCATCAACTTGAAAGACAACGCCTCCCTCGACTCCCAGGGCTTCACACCCTTCGGCGTCGTCGACGGCAATGGCATGAACATCGTCGAAATGCTCTATGACCAGTACGGCGAATCCGCCGGCATGGACCAGGAAAACATCACCAAGCAAGGCGAAAAATACATCGCCGCCCACTGGCCCAAACTAGACACCATCAAATCCGCCACCCTGATCGGCGCCGCCGCCACCGCCCCAGCCAAACCCGCCACCACCGCAAAGCCCGCCGCCAAGCCCGCCGCGAAGCCAGCCACCACCACCCCGAAGCCGCAATAATCCCCATGTATGGGCCGGGCTTGCTTGCCCTGAGTCGGCCGAAGGGCCCGGCCCTCTTGGGTTACTCCCCTGGCTGTCATCCCGACCGAAGTGGCCAGATTTTTCCTGCGCGCCGCATTTTGGCGCGTCGGGCCACGAAGCGGAGGGACCACGGCAATATCCCCACTCGCCCTCAACTCACGATCAGCCTCCTGTTCACCGCTATTCGCTCTCCGCTCGCCCCCACCCCATGTATCCAAATCCCACATCCCCCGCATCGAATATTTGCGTCGCTACCCGGATTGACATGACCGTCCATCCCACGTAGCCTCCTAACGATATGCGGAACTCTTGCCAGATCTGTTGTTGTCAAGCGATGGCCTGCTGTTGCTGTCGGCAGACCCGTTCTGGCCAGAGGAGCATTCGAACTTAAGCGGTAACTGAATTTCAAGTTTCGAAGCCCACGTGCCAGATCATCCGGCCCGTGGGCTTTTTCTTTTTCCGCTTGTAGCGGCCGCCTTCCGAGGCGGGCGCCGTTTGAACTGTACTGGCCGACCTTCAGGTCGGCTCTTCGGCCGCCCAGGCTTAATCGCCTTCTCGGCCGAATGTTCAGGATGTAGCGCTGGCTTTCATGCCAGCCCACGGTTTCAAAAATGACGGGAAATTACCCGCCAGAAAGGCAGCTCCCGAAACACCGAGCCAAAAACAGAAATCCCGAAGTCCTAAACAAACTCCGGCTTCCTGTTATCTATTACCCGCTCGCTGTTATCTATCTCCCGGGACCCGCTCCAATGCCCGAAATCAAAGAAACCAAAGCCCAGCGCATCGAGCGCCTCAAACGCGCCAAGAATCCCTGGGAGCACCTCGACGAAATTCGCGAATTCGCCCGGCAGGGATTCAGCTCCATTCCTCCGGAATGGCTCGGCACCTATTTCCGCCCCTGGGGAATTTACACCCAAGGCGACGGCGCCGGCGTAACCGGCGGCCAAAACGGGGAAGGGAAGGCCGTCCCCTATTTCATGGTTCGCATCCGCATCCCCAACGGTCTCCTCACCAGCCAGCAAGCCCGCACCATCGCCGATCTCTCCGAACAATTTGGCAACAGCGTCGCCGACATCACCGTTCGCCAGAACGTCCAACTCCACTGGGTCGCCATCGAAAATCTTCCCGATCTTCTCGAACGCCTCTATGCCGTCGGCCTCCGCACCACCGGCGCCTGCGGTGACGTCACGCGAAACATCACCGGCTGCCCGCTCGCTGGCATCCACGCCCACGAAATCGCCAACGTCGCGCCGCTTGTCCTAGCGCTCGATAAAGAGCTCGGCGGCAATCCGGAGTTCTACAATCTCCCGCGCAAATTCAAAATCACCGTCACTGGCTGCCCGGACTGGTGCTCTTATCCCGAAATTAACGACATCGGTCTCACCGCCACGCGTCGCACCCGCGATGCCGGCGAAGAAATCGGTTTCTCGCTCCGTGTCGCCGGCGGACTCTCCACCGAACCGCACCTCGCCGTCAAACTAAACGCCTTCATCCAGTGGCACCACGTGATTCCCGTCGTCCGCGCCATCACCGACGTCTTCCGCGAAAGCGAAGTCCTCCGCCAGTCCCGCGATAAAGCCCGCCTCAAATATCTCTTCCTTCAGCACGGCTGGACTCCCGAATCTTTCCTCGCCGCCATCGAATCCAAACTCGGCTATCAGCTCGATCCTGCCGAACCCGAACTCCTCCCCGCCAACTTCCATCGCGATCATCTCGGCGTCATTCCGCAAAAGCAGCCCAGCCACTTCACCATCGGCGCCTCCGTCATTCGCGGCCGCATCACTCCCGCGCAAATCCGCCTCGCCGCCGATCTCGTCGATCAATATGGCGACGGCCACCTCCGCGCCACCCCGATGCAAAATCTTTTGCTCATCAACATCCCCGGCCTGCATACCTCCGCCGTCGTCCAATCCCTCAACGACGCGGGCCTTCCCGTTCTCACCAACGCCTTCGTCCGCGGTACCGTCGCCTGCACCGGCTCCGAATTCTGCAAGCTCGCGCTAACCGAAACCAAATCTTACGCGCGCTGGCTCACCGAACAGCTCGACGAGCGTTTCCCCGGCTATCAGGAAGACATCAAGCTGCACATCACCGGCTGCCCCAACTCTTGCGGCCAGCACTGGATCGCGGACATCGGCCTCGAAGGCAAAAAAATTAAGGTGGACGGCAAAATGGTGGACGCCTACTACTTCTGCGTCGGCGGCAGCGTCGGCCAGGTTGCTTCCATCGCCCGCCCGGTCGGCTATCGTTGCGCCGCCACCGATGTCCCCAGCGCCATCACGCGCCTGCTGGCCAACTTCCATGCGGAGCGCCGCACCGCCGAGCCCCTGCAAAATTTCCTGGCCCGCCACTCCACCGATCACTTGCGCTCCATTCTCTCCGGCCAGCCAGCCGCCCAAACCGAAATCTCCCTCCGCGATCTCCCCGTCGCCCCCATCCCCCACTCCGTCGAGGACCGCCCATGACCCTCCATCAATCTCCCACGCACCTCCGTTCACTCTGTGCTCCACTCTCTGCGCCCTTGCGTTTTGCTGCCCTTGTAGGAGGAGCTTCTTGCCATGAGCGCCGTCGAACCGTAGGCCGCCTTCTTGCACTTGCCGTTTCTGTCATCCCGACCGGAGCGGCCCGATTTTTTGCTGCGCGCCGCAGCCCGGCGCGTCGGGCCGCGCAGTGGAGGGACCATGGCAACCCGCTAACCCAATCCCGATCAAAAGCAACAAGACCTATTTTTCCTCCCTCTGTGTCATCTCAGCGTCTCTGCGTTAATCCCTCTTCCGCCTCCACTAACCACTCTTCCAATTCCATCGCCCAACCGAGGTCCCACTAAAATGCCACTCTTCCCCGCATTCCTGAAACTCACCAACCGCCGCGTCCTCGTCGTCGGTGGCGGCGCCATCGCCGCCCAAAAAATTCCTGGCCTTCTCGAAGCCGGAGCCCTCGTCCACGTCATCTCTCCCAAACTCAACCCCGCCGTCACCGAACTGGTCCGCACCGGCCAAATCGATTGGTCCCCCAAACCATTCGAACCAGACGACCTCCTGGGCGCCCTCCTCGTCATCGCCGCCACTTCGCTCCGCGAACTCAACGCCCAGGTCTATCGCGAAGCCGACGACCGCAACATCCTCTGCAACGCCGTCGACGACATCGAGAACTGCCACTTCTATTACGGCTCCATCGTTCAGCGCGGCGATCTGCAGATCGCCATCTCCACAAATGGCAAAAGCCCCGCGCTCGCCCAACGCCTCCGCAAGGAACTCGAAGCCCAGTTCGGCTCCGAATACGAAATCTGGCTCGAATGGCTCGGCGCCGCCCGCGAAGCCCTCCGCGCCCAATCGCAAGACCCCGAAGCCACCAAGCGCTGGCTGCACTCTCTGGCCAGCAAGCCCATGTTCGAACGCTTCCTCCACCAAGCCACCTCCCAAAACTCCGCAGGAGCCTCCTAATGCCCTCGCCGAAAAATGTCCGGGCCGCCTCAGATTCTTCCTCTGAAAATGTACTGGCCGACCTTCCGGTCGGCTCCGGTGGCACGGGCACTCCTGCCTGTGCTCCGTCGATCCCACAATCCCAAAACACCACTCCCTCAATCGGCCAGCCCAACCCCCCGAGCGCCAACTCTGCCTCGCCGGTTTCCGCATCCCGTGCCCCTCACCATGCGCGCCCCAATTTTTCCTCCTCCGAAACTCGCCACCCGTCACTCGCCACTCGCCACTTCTCCTCAAAAGTCTTCCTCCTCGGCGCAGGCCCCGGCGACCCCGAACTCCTCACCCTCAAAGCCCTCCGCGTCCTGCAATCCGCCGACGTCGTCCTCCACGACTCCCTCATCGGCCCCGAAATCCTGAATCTCATTCCCCCCACCGCCGAACGCATCGACGTCGGCAAACGCGCCGGCTTCCGGCTCCTAACACAGCAAGACATCAATTCGCTCCTCCTCGCCAACGCCGCCAAACACAAAATCGTCGTCCGCCTCAAAGGAGGCGACCCGCTTCTCTTCGGCCGCGCCGCCGAAGAACTCCAGGCCCTTCGCGAAGCCAATATCCCATTCGAAATCGTTCCCGGCATCAGTGCCGCGTTCGGCGCAGCCGCCGCGGCGAAAATTTCTCTCACCGATCGCCGCCTCGCCTCCCACGTTCTCTTCACCACATTCTCCCGCGCGCCCGAATCCCGTTTCCTTCCCGGCATCGGCCTAACCCCCGAAACCACAGTCGTCGTCTATATGCCCGGACCCGATTACGCTGAAGTCTCCACCTGGCTGCAGGACGCCGCCGTCTCCTCCGACACTCCCGTCCTGGTAATTTCCAAAGCCTCGCAACCCGATCAATCCCAACACCCCACCACCGTCGCCGGCCTAGCCCAACTCCCCCCACTCCCAGCCCCAGCCCTCCTCCTAGTAGGCCGCGTAGCCGCCTCTGCCCAAGACGCCCGCACCACCAACGATTTTCTCCTAACCTCTCTCGACGGAGCCGCCACCAATGCCCACGCCTCCTAACCACCATCCTCTAACAGTCTCCAACGTACGATGTACCCCGATATCGCCCGACGCGGGTTGAGGTGGGGCTGGCCTCCGTGTCGGGCACCCCTCGATCCGACAAAATGTAGCGCTGGTCTTTCATGCCAGCCTCCTCCTGTACTGGCCGACCTTCAGGCCGGCTCCCGTATCACAGGCCACAGCCTGCGAAACAAAAAATCCAAAATCTAAATTGAAATCAAAAAAAATCGAAACTCAAAAAAGGAAAAACATGCCAAACCAAATCACGACCGTCGCCAAACCAACCCCGCGCATCTCCCTGGACACCTGGGCCGTCCTGCTAGCTCTAGCCGCCGCAGCCCTAATCCGCTTCGGCCTGATCCATCACATCCCGTGGTAGCGCCCGCTTTCAGCAGGCAAGCGCCCTCTCACCCCTGTAGCAGCCGGGCTTGCCCGACCCGCTTTTGGGTTTGTCCTTCACGCTGTCATCCCGACCGGAGGCCCGACGCCTTTTTGTCGGGCCGTAGTGGAGGGACCATTGCAAGGCTTGAGCATTACCACTGACCACGTAATGGGCAACAATTTTCCAATTTCGATTTTCGAATTTCCAAACCAGAAGGGAACTCATTCAAATGGCCGACTCCATCGCTCTCCCCCAAACCCAATCTCCCTCCCTCTCCATCTCGTCAAAATTCCTCCGCCTGCTCCCCGGCGTAGCCCTCCTCGCCGCCATAGGCCTCGCCGGAAAATTCCTCGAACGCAACATCAACCTCTACGCCAAATCCCACCACTGGACTTTCCCCAACATCGAATACGTTCTCTGGGCCATCCTCATCGGCCTGGTCATCTCCAACACCGTCGGTGTCGCCGAAATCTTCAAGTCCGGCATCGCCACCTACGAATTCTGGCTCAAAGCCGGCATCGTTCTCCTCGGCTCTCGCTTCCTCCTCGGCGATGTCGCGAAACTCGGCGGCGTCAGCCTTCTCCTTGTCTTCATCGAGATCGCCGGCTCGCTCGCCTTCATGACCTTCCTCGGCCGTCTCTTCGGCCTGCGCCCCAAACTCACCACGCTCCTCGCCGTCGGCTCCGCTGTCTGCGGTGTCAGCGCCATCATCGCCACGCAGGGCGCCATTGACGCCGAAGAAGAAGACTCCTCCTTCGCCATCGCCGCCATTCTCGCGCTCGGCGCCATTTCGCTCTTCACCTTCCCGCTCATCGGCCACGCACTGCATCTCAGCGATCATGCCTATGGAGCCTGGGCCGGCCTCGCCGTCGACAACACTGCCGAAGCCACTGCCGCCGGCGCGCTCTTCTCGGACTCCGCCGCCAAACTCGCGGTCCTCGTCAAAACCTGCCGCAACGCCCTCATCGGTTTCGTCGTCCTGGCCTACGCCATCTATTGGGCCAGCCGCGGCGAGGCGCAAGTCGTCACCAACAAAGCGGCCTTCCTCTGGCAGAAATTCCCGAAATTCGTTCTTGGATTTTTGCTCGTCTCTGTCTTCGCCACGGCAGGTTTCTTCACCAAAGAGCAGGGAACTGCGGTGGCCAACCTCTCCCGCTGGGCTTTCCTCCTCACCTTCGCCGGCGTCGGCCTCCGCACCAACTTCCGCCAAATGCGCCAGCAAGGCCTCCGCCCCTTCATCGTGGGCTTCGTAGGCGAAATCGCCATCGCCACCTTCACCCTAGCCCTGGTAATCGGCGCCGACCGCCTCTTCCACCTGTAGCAGAGGCTTCAGGTAGCACGGGCTTTAGCCTGTGAATTCTTCGCTTTTGTAGGCCGGCGCGCCACCAAACCGGCCATACAAAAAAAGAGGGGCACACTATCGGGCGTGCCCCTCTCCACCTTCTCCTAAAATCCTCTGTGTTCTCTGTGCCCTCTGTGGTGAACTCCCTCTCCTACTGCGCCCCCAACCCCGGCTTCGCCCAAAACGCCGTCCCGCCGCCTCCTACATACCGGTACGCCCCATCCAAATACACAAAATTCGCCATGAACAAAAACTTCCTTCCGTTTCCCGTGGATTCAAACTGCATCACAAACTGCTCCACGCGAACCGGTTTCACCGGCACCGCCACATCGCTTCCATCCTTCGCCGCACCTGTCTTGATATCTCCCCGCGGCTCACAATGCACCCGAAACTTCCCGCCCGGGTCCGCCATATTCATATCTTCCGCCAGCGAATTTGCCGCGTCGCTCACCTGCTGGCCATACACCTTGCTCAATCGCGCCGCATCCTCCGCCGAAAAATTCTCCGCAAACCACTGCGCCGCATTCGGAATCCGGAAAACCGAAAACGCTCCATCCAGTTCCTCATCCGCCCGCTTGTGATACGTCTTCAAAAACGCATCAAACTCCTTCTCCAGCCCCTGCCCATCCTGCTTATACGTCTCCCCCGCCGGCACCGCGCTGCTCAGCGCCAAAAATAAAAGCCCGCAAAGGGATACCGCAAATATTCGGCCCAGTTTACATTTCATAGCACGTTCTCTGAACTCTTCAACCCTCGAACCCTCTTCTCTTCCTCATTACCTCATTACATCTTTACTTCATTACTTCTCCTCAAATCCCGAGCACTCCCACCAACTCTTTCACGCTCCCCGCACTCTTCTGCAGCGCCGCATTCTCTTCCGCCGTCAGCTTAATCTGAATAATCTCTTCCGCCCCCCGCGACCCCAGCTTCACCGGCACGCCCACAAACAATCCCTTGATCCCATACTCGCCTTCCAGATAAACCGCGCACGGCAGAATCTTCTTCTTATCCTTCAGAATCGCTTCCACCATTTCCACCGCCGCCGCCGACGGCGCATAATACGCCGACCCCGTCTTCAGCAGGTTCACGATCTCCGCGCCGCCCTTCCGCGTGCGGTCCACAATCGCGTCAATCTTTTCCTTCGGCAGCAAGTCCGGCAGCGGGATCCCCGCCACGGTCGAGTACCGTGGCAGCGGCACCATGTCATCGCCATGCCCGCCGAGCACAAAGGAGTGCACGTTCTCCACGCTCACGTTGCATTCCATCGCCACAAATGAACTCATGCGCGCCGAGTCCAGCACGCCCGCCATCCCCAACACGCGGCTCTTCGGAAATCCGCTCACGCGAAACGCCGCCTGCGCCATCGCATCCAGCGGATTCGTCACCACAATGATGATGCAGTTCGGCGAATGCTTCACGATCTGCTCCACCACCGCCTTCACCACGTCGTAGTTCGCCTTCAGCAGGTCGTCGCGGCTCATCCCCGGCTTCCGCGGAAATCCCGCCGTGATCACCACCACGTCGCTTCCCGCCGTCGCGCTGTAGTCTCCGCTCGCCGTCGAAATCCCGTGCGCAATCGAATCCGTCCCCGTAATCGGCGAAGACTCCATCATGTCCAGCGCCTTTCCCGCCGGCGGCCCATCGAGAATATCCGTCAACACCACATCCGCCAGCTCCAGATCCACAATCCGCTGCGCCGTAGTCGACCCCACAAACCCGCCACCCACCACCGTTACCTTCTTCCGTCCCATCTTTCTCTCCTCGCTGCAATCTTTCGCCTTCTCTGCTTCCGTCTCCGTGACCTCTGTGCCCTCTGTGGTGAATCCTTCAACCCTACCCCGCCCCAACTGAAATACCACCCGCTTTTCGTTACCTCATTACTTCCTTACCTCATTACTTCCGCCCCGCCCCCATATTCTCAATAATCGCCCCCGCAAACGCGCTTGTCCCCAGCTTCGTTCCGCCCGTCATCAACCTCTCCAGATCATACGTCACCCGCTTCTGCTGGATCGTCTTCGCAATCCCTTCCTCAATCAGCTTCGCCGCCTCTGTCCACCCCAAAAATTCAAACATCATCGCGCCGCTCAGCATCACCGAACTCGGATTAATCACATCCTTGTCCGCGTACTTCGGCGCCGTTCCATGCGTCGCCTCAAACGTTCCATATCCATCCCCGATGTTCGACCCCGGCGCAATTCCCAATCCGCCCACCTGCGCCGCACACGCATCGCTCAAGTAATCTCCATTCAAGTTCGGCGTCGCCAGCACGCTGTACTCATTCGGCCGCAGCAACATCTGCTGAAACACGGAATCCGCGATCCGGTCATTGATCATCAACTTCTTCTTCCACTGCCCCTTTCCATGCGAAGCCCCAATTGCGTCCAGCGTGCCTTTCACCTCGGCGTAAATCGCCTTCTTGAACTCCTCCGTCGCCTGCTCCAGCCCCGGCTCGATCATCGCCGCGTTCTGCTCGATCGTCAGCCCCGGATTCTTCTCCAGGTTGTCCAGGATCCAGCTCTCCCGCTCGGTCACCGTCTCCGCGCGAAATTCCTCGCGCCCCAGTTCATAGCCCCAGTCTCGGAACGCACCCTCCGTGAACTTCATGATGTTGCCCTTGTGCACCAGCGTCACCAGCGGCCGCTTGTGTTCCAGCGCAAACTGGATCGCCCGCCGCACCAGCCTCTTCGTGCCCGTCGGCGAAATCGGCTTGATCCCCACGCCCGAATCCCACCGGATCTGTTTCTTCCCGCCCTTCAACATCTCGTTGTTCAAAAATTCCAGCACCTTCTTGGCTTCCGGCGTTCCGCTCTTCCACTCAATCCCCGCGTACACGTCTTCCGTGTTCTCCCGGAAAATCACCACATCCATTTTCTCCGGCTCGCGAACAGGGGAGGGAACTCCCGTGAAATACCTCACCGGCCGCACGCACGCATACAAATCCAGAATCTGCCGCAGCGCCACGTTCAGCGAACGAATCCCTCCGCCCACCGGAGTTGTCAGCGGCCCCTTCAGCGAAATTCGAAAATCTCGCGCCGCGTCCACCGTGTCGTTCGGCAGCCACTCCTTGAACGTATTGAACGCCTTTTCTCCCGCAAAAATTTCAAACCACACCACGCGCCGCTTCCCGCCGTACGCCTTCTCCACCGCCGCATCAAACACTCGCCGCGACGCCTTCCAGATGTCTCTTCCCGTTCCATCACCCTCAATGAACGGAATAATCGGATTGTCCGGCACCTGCAGCTTCCCGCCTTCATACCCGATCGCCTTCCCATCCCCCGGCACCGCCACCCCGTTATACGCACTCTTCATCGTTGTCCCCTGTTCTCCAACAGTGGCACAGGCACTCCTGCCTGTGCTCTTCGATCCTCAGTTACGCCATCCAAACACAAGAACTTGAGGGTGCCCCACCCTTGCCTTCTAAGGGTGGGCTCCTACGAACGAAAGCCAGAAAACCTCTTCTCTGCGCTTTCCGCGTCCCACACTTATCCCCGATAACCCATCTCCGCACCCTCTGCGTCTCTGCGTTATCCTTACTCTTTGATTTTCCCCATCCCACCGAACCCAAAACAATATCACACACCCTCTCCCACCAAAAATCCCCTCTTCATTCCCCGTATTCCCTCATCTAAAATATTTCCAATCATGCCCCTCACCGTTCGCCAACTCGCCGCCAACGACGTCGCCTCCCTCCGCGAAATTCGCCACGAAAGCCTCCGCCTCAACCCCGAAGCCTTCGGCAGCACCATCGAAGACGAAGAATCCGCGCCCATCGAAAAATATTCCTCCTGGATCGTCAACTCCCAATTCTTCGGCGCCTTCGACGATTCCCAACTCGTCGGCATCGTCGCCCTCGGCATCTACACCGGCCGTAAAGACTCCCACAAAGGCTGGCTCCGGGCCATGTACGTCCGCCCCTCCCATCGCCGCACCGGCGCCTCTCGCCTCCTCGTGCAAGCCGTTCTCGACGCCGCCCGCCCCAAAGTAGAACAAATCCTCCTCGCCGTCGTCAGCACCAACCTACCCGCCATCCGCCTCTATGAATCCTTCGGCTTCCAACAATACGCCCTCGAAAAAAACGCCCTCAAACACAACGGCCTCTACTTCGACGAACTCCTAATGTCTCTCCCCCTCCCGCCCCTGTAGCGGCCGCCTTCCGAGGCGGGCGCCTTCTCCACCTCGTTCAACGATCCAATCCAACGCAAAACTCTCCGTTCCCTCTGCCAGCCCGCCGAAGCCGCGTTTTCCGCGGCGAAAAAGGGTGGCCCCTCTGCTACCTCTGCGGTGAATCCTTTTCCTTCTTCCACTCAACCCGCACACTTGCACCATCTCCTCCCTCTCGGGCATCGTATTTACCTATGTGCGTTTGAATCCCACTTCCCACGGAGGCTCAATGCTTTTCGACTGGAACGCCTATCAAGCCGAACTCTCTAAATCCATCCCCGGCTTCGCCAAACTCACCCCCGATTCCCTCAAAGGCTACAAGACCCTCTCCGACGCGAACAAAACCAACTCCCTCCTCGGCGAAAAAACCCGCCAACTGATTTCCATCGCCGTCGCCGTCACCACCCGTTGCGACGGTTGCATCACTTTTCACACCGACGCGGCCCTCAAAGCCGGCGCCTCCAAGGAAGAAATCGCCGAAGCTCTCGGTGTCGCCATGGCCATGAATGCCGGCGCCGCACTGATCTATTCCCTCCGCGCCATGGACTCCGTCGAAGCCCACTCCACTCCCAAATAACGCGCCGTAGGCGCAGCACAATTTAGCCCAGCGCGTAGGAGTCTGTGTCGCAACTTGGGTACTGCTCTGGTTTTTAGCTACCGCCGCACTCCAACCAGTTTTCCGGCGCGCCGTTCTCGTTTCCAGTTCCGGAATTGCGCGCTTTGGCCTGCTAAATTTTGCGGCACAGGTTTCGGTAGTGGATCAAGTTGTAGGCGATCGATGCCAGGGTCCATTCGACCGCGGTTGCTGGCTGTCCTCGGCGCTGGAATTGCCGCATCCCACGCTGTTCCTGCAAAGTCCCGATCACTGGCTCGACCATCCCCTTGCGTTTCTTGTACCAAGCGCGGCCACGGACGGTTCGCAACCGCTTGCGTGCGCGCAGCAGATGCGGATCGCTCACGGTCATCCGGCCGACTCCTCGTGCGGTTTTACCCGTATTCAGCTCGCGCGCCAAATTCGGGTCGGGAATGTAGCCTTCGATGCCGCGTTGTTCCAGTTCGCGCAAATTCTGGTTCGAGAAAAAACCGCAGTCGGCCAACACCCGCTGCGGACGCTCTCCACATTGTCGTTCCACTTCCTCCACCATCGGCACCAAAGCACGGTTATCGTTCTTGTTCTGCGTTACCCGCTGCGCCACGATGAAATGGTCCTCGCTCACTGCGATCTCCGCTGTGTAGCCCAGCACGAAACCCCCGCGTTCCCGCAAAAAACGGGTGTCCGGATCGGTCGCCGACAGCTTGTCCTCGCCGCTCGCGCGCAGATGTTTCAGTTGCTTGCGCAGTTCCGCGATCGGTTCCTGCCCCACACGCGTTCCCGGATCACGATCTGGATCATCGTCCAATTCCTTCTGCCAGCGTGTGACTTTCTTGCGCAACTCCCGCTCAATCTGCTCCCGACGCAGTAACCGGTCGGGGGACGCCGACCCCTTTACCCGCGTCGAGTCAATCGCCACCGTGCCCAGCCGTGCCATCCCCGCCCGCCGTAAAAACAGCAGCACCTCGGTGAACATCGACCTGATCGCAACACGATGCCGGCGATGGAACTCGCTTAGCGTCTTGTGGTCCGGCGTTGCCCCGCCGGCCAGGTATCGGAAGCCCAAGTCCTCGCGAATGCGTTGCTCGAGCTTGCGCGTCGTGCGTACATTCACCCCGAACCCGTACAGCCAAATCTTCAGCATCATTCGCGGATCGTACGGCCGCTGCCCACCCGCGTCCTCCTCTTGCTTCTCGAAAACGCTCAGGTCGCACGCTTCCACCACTTCGTGCACCAGAAAACAAAGATGATCGGCCCCCAAGACATCCTTCCCATGGGCAGGCAACAACTCACCTTGATCCGGAGAATACGGTTGATAGGTTGGCATATCCCTTCTTGCCAAAACTCTCGCTCCCTTGCAACCGTTAGTTGCGACACAGACTCGCAAGCGCTGGGTCCCCAAACCTCGACCGAGGGAGCGCTGTAGGCGCGGCACATGCCCAATCCCCCTCCACTAAAAAAGACGATATACTCTGCATCGATTCCACGGAGGCGAAGCCGTTGCTGAGACCTGTTTTTTCTTTTCTCTTACTGCTTGTGCTCGAACTCTCTTCGCCCCTTTATTCCCACGCAAAATCTGCTCCCGCCAGACCGCCTGATGCCCAATCCATCGCCAACGGCAAATCCACTTTCCGCGCTGCCTGCTCCTACTGCCACGGCATCAATGCCGACGGCGGCTTCCGTGCTCCCAGCCTCATCTCCGGTCATCTCTCTCACGGCGAGACCGATGCGGCCATGCTCAACAACATCCTCCACGGCATCCCCGGCACTGCCATGCCCGCCAACGATATCGAAGAATCCGAAGCTCGCGACGTCATCGCCTATCTTCGCAGCCTCCAGAAACCCGCCCCCGTTCCTGTCTCCGGCAATCCCGAAACCGGCCGCAAACTTTTCTTTGGTGAAGCCTTTTGCTCCCAGTGTCACATGGTGCAAGGGGAGGGCGGCCGCCTTGGCCCCGATCTCTCTCGCGTCGGCGCCTCGCGCTCACGCGACTATCTCGTCGAATCGATCCGCAATCCCGAGGCGGAAATCACCGAGCGTTACGTCCCGCTCGATTTTGGCAACACCGCCACCACCTATGAACTCGTCACCGTCACCACCCGGCAGGGAACTGTCTTCTCCGGCGTCATCCTCAATCAGGATTCCTTCTCCATCCAGTTCATGGACGATCACGAACAATTCCATTCCTGGTCCTCCTCCGATCTCAAATCCGTCGTCCACGAAAAACGCTCTCCGATGCCGGCCTACACCCAACAACAACTCTCCGACTCCCAGCTCAACGACTTGATCGCGTTTCTCACCTCTCTCCATGGAGAGTCCAAGTGACCCGCCACTATCCTTCACCTCCTCTCTGTGTGGCACAGGCACTCCTGCCTGTGCAACCAGTGCATCTTGTCTCCTTCATCTCCGCGTCCCTCAGCGTCCTTCGCGCCTCTGCGTTAAATTCTTTTGCTTGCTTACTAGTCTCCCTCTTTTGTTTCATCACTCTTCCATCGATTGCCTTCGCCCAGGTCACCAACGATCAGCTGCTCAAATCTGCAGACACTCCCGCCGACTGGCTCGAGTATTCCGGTTCTTACGATGCACACCGCTTCAGCTTGCTCTCCCAAATCAATCGCGAAAACGTTGCCCAACTCACATCCCAGTGGGTTTTCCAGACTCCTCTCCCCGGCTATTTTGAAAACACGCCGCTCGTAGTCAACGGCATCATGTACGTTACCGCTCCCGAAGATCTCGCCTTCGCCCTTGACGCCCGCACCGGCCGGCGCATCTGGTCTTACAAGCGCACGCTGCCGGAAAAACTTCGCGCGTGCTGTGGACACACCAATCGCGGCTTCGCCATCCTCGGTTCGCGACTATTTCTCGCTACCCTCGATGCCCACGTCGTCGCTCTCGACGCCGCCACCGGCAATGTTCTTTGGGATATTCAGGCTGCCGATTACGCGCAGGGCTATGCCTTCACCGTCGCTCCCTTAATCGTCAAAGACAAAGTCATCGTCGGCATCTCGGGCGGCGAATACGGCATCCGCGGATTCATCGACGCCTACGATACCGCCACGGGCAAGCGCGCCTGGCGCTTCTACACCGTTCCTGCTCCAGGTGAACCCGGCAGCGAAACCTGGTTGACTCCTGAAGCCGCCGCACATGGCGGCGCTCCCGCCTGGGTCACCGGCACCTACGATCCCCAACTCAATCTTCTCTATTGGCCCACCGGCAACCCCTCACCCTCCGACGACGGCTCCGGCCGCAAAGGCGATAACCTCTACTCCAATTGCATCCTCGCTCTCGACCCCGATACTGGAAAACTCCAGTGGCATTTCCAGTTCACGCCCTTTGATCTTCACGATTGGGACGCTACTGAAGTTCCCATGCTCCTCGACGCGGATCTCGATGGCCACCCCCGCAAGCTCCTCCTACAGGCCAATCGCAACGGCTTTTTCTACGTTCTCGATCGCACCAATGGCAAATTTCTTTTCGCCAAGCCCTTCGCCACGCAAACCTGGGCCAAGTCAATCGACCCTTCGGGCAAACCGGTTCTTCTGCCCACTGCTACTCCCACGGAGACTGGCATACGAACCTGCCCTGGTGCTGCCGGAGCCACCAACTGGATGGCGCCCACTTACAGTCCACAAACCAGGTTGTTCTACGTTTCGGTCCGCGAACAGTGCGATATTTTTTACGCGCATCCCCAGCAATTCGTCACTGGCCGGCTCTTTCTCGGCAGCACCTATATGCCCGCATCAAAAGAAAAAGATTCCGGCGCCGTCCGCGCCATCGATCCCACCACCGGTGATATCCGCTGGGAGTACAAGGAATTCTCCGCCACCTGGGCCGGCAATCTTTCCACCGCCGGACATCTAGTCTTCACCGGCGATCTCGAAGGTAATCTCATCGCCCTTGATGCAGACACTGGCAAGCCCCTCTGGCACATCCAGACCGGCGCCGCCATTTACGCCGCCCCCATCACTTACGAACTCAACGGCCGCCAGTACCTCTCGATCTCCTCCGGCGCCCTCCTCCTCACCTTCGTCCTGCCCGAAGCCTCCCGGTAGCGCCTGCTTCTAGTTCACCCTGAGCCTCGAAGGGCAGGCAAACATGCGGCAGCCTTCTGAGTCGCGCAACTCTGCTCTTCGCTCTCCCCGAAGTGGCGGCTTTGCGCCTCCTACTTGTCTTCCTCTCTCTTCTCTGCGCCTTGCGTTTTCCGACCTCTGTGTCCTCTCTGTCAAAAAACCGTAAAGCGCACACACCCATCCGCCGCCCCCCAAACACCAGGGCAGGGAACTGACCTAGATTTCTCCTAAGGAAAAAACGGCGTCAGGACCGGCGCCGTTCCGCCAGATACCCACTCAACACCGAAAACACAAACAACACAAACACCGCAAAACCCAATGCCATCACCGTCGTCATTACCGTCACAGGAGTCGCCCTCCAAACACCTACTTACCTAGCAACCCCGCTTCCACTCTTTCGTCCTTCCTTTTCAATAACTTCCCACGCCTCTACGCCCATCCCTGTAGCCCACAAACTACACAACTGCCATCGAATCCCATCACCCGCAATTTCGTCCTAATACCAATTTCCCATTACTCACTAAACCCCAACTCGCGCAGTTTCGCCCACCGTCAACCGCCCAAAAAATCCACCAGCCTGTCATCCCGAAGACTAGACCTATCGAGCAACCTGTCATCCTGAAGCCGCGCAGTTCGCGACTGAAGGATCTCAACCACCGCGTCTTGCTTACTCCAAGCCCCTAAGCGCCTCAATCTCTCCGCTACCTCTGGGGCCCCTTTGCTAACTCTGCGGTAAACTCCCCTCTTCTCTTCTGGCCCCCAAAAAAAGCAGCGCAACCAAAGTCGCGCCGCCAACTCCTCTTCGCTTCCTGTTATCTGCTAGCTGCTATCTGCTCGCCCCTTCCGTCCGATTACCAATAACGAATCACTTCGCCACTCACCCCTTATTCAACCGTATCGACCCATCCCCTGTCCGCACCACAATCGGCTGCCCGCCGCCATTCATCTTCCCGAAAATCTTCGTTGAACTGAACGTCCCCTCCACCATCACCGGTATCCCCAGGCTGATCCTTCCATCATGCGTGCTTGCATCCAGGTTCGCCTGCATTTCCCCTGGCAACTCCAGATCCACGCTGCCGTCGCCGGTATGAATATTCCACGGTGCTGCCACCGTTGACCCCTTGCCCGCCCGCGCCGTCACGCTGCCATCCCCCGTCCGGATGTTCAGCGAATCAAACCGCCCTTCGATATTCACGTGTCCGTCGCCGGTTGTAATGTCCGCGCGCCCGTCCAGACCGTTTCCTTCAATGTGTCCGTCTCCCGTCCGCAACTGGATATTCCCCTTCGCCCCCTGCACCGTGATGTGCCCGTCGCCCGTTCGCACGTTCAGATTCCCGTTGATCGAATCCGCCTCCACCGATCCATCGCCCGTGTTCACGTCCAGGTCCGCATCCTTGGGCATATGCACTTCCAAGCGCAGATTTCGATGACCCACTCCAAAATGCATCCCCCAGTCGCTGCCAGTCTTGGCCGTCACTTCCACCGAGTCGCCATTTTGCGATGTGGTCACGCGCAAATCCCGGTCCAGCTTGTATCCCGTGTACTCCACGCGAATCTCCACCTGCTTCACATCTCCCGTGGACACCCGCACCGCCCCGTCATCCGTCGTCACCTGCACCCGCGCGTGCCCCGTCACCGTGAAGGTCTTCGTGACCTCATCCGCCCGCGCTCCCGCCGGAACCGCCAGCGCCACCACAGCCAGCCCTACGCCCGCCATCCCAATCCATCCCATCCTCATCCGTAGCCTCCGCAATCCGTCCTACCCCCATAAACGCATCCGCGCCCCAAAATGTTCCGCAACGCACCGCCCGTGTGGGCCCTACCCCCGCTTGCCCGCCGAAGCTGTCTTCGCGAAGGCAGGAGGCGGTCCGTTCCTTTGTAGGGGCGGCTTTATGCGCCTTCTTGCCTTTCTCGCTGCTCGTCATCCTGAGCGCGCCTTCAGCGCGAAGGATCTCAACCTACGCGTCTTGTTCCCGCGCCCTGGGAGGAGCGCCTGCTTTTCACTACCTGCTGCGACCTATGCCTGCCCGCCGTAGCTGCGTCCTTCGCGGCGAAGGCCGGTGGTGAATTTCTTTTCTTCCTCTTCCTATCCCTTCGCCGCCCTCTTCCTCTTTCCCCGCAACGCTCCCAAAAACTCCTCGCACCCCAGCGTATTAATCACATCCTTCTTCTCCAACCACCCTCTTCGCGCCATCGTCACCCCATATTTAATGAACGCCAGATTTCCAGCCACATGCGAATCCGTCGAGATCACCACCTTCACCCCGCGTTCCTTGCACATCCGCAGATACACCTCCTTCAAATCCAACCGGTCCGGATACGAATTGCACTCCATCGCCACTCCATGTTTCGCGCACGCATCCAGCACTTTCTCCATGTCGTAATCAATCGGGTCCCGCCGCAAGAGCACCCGCCCCGTCGGATGCCCGATAATCTGCGTGTAAGGATTCTCAATCGCCGCCAGCATCCGCTCCGTCATCGCCGCCCGCTCCAGATTGAAATATGAATGTACAGAGCACACCACCACATCCAGTTGCTCCAGAATCTCATCCGAATAATCCAGCGATCCGTCCTTCAAAATATCCACTTCCGATCCCACCAGCACCCGGATCCCCAATCCCTTCTTGTCCGCCGCCCGCAACCGCTGGATGTGCTCCTCCATCCGTTTTTCGCTCAGCCCATTCGCCACGGTCACCGCTTTCGAATGGTCCGTGATCGCGATGTACTCATGCCCCAGTTTCCGCGCCGCTTCCGCCATCTCCTCGATCGAATTCTTTCCGTCGCTCGCCGTCGTATGCATCTGCAGGTCGCCCTTGATGTCCCGCAGCTCAATCAGCTTCGGCAGCTTGTGCTGTTCCGCCGCCGCAATCTCTCCCGTGTTCTCCCGCAACTCCGGCGGCACATACTCCATCTTCAACTTCCCGTAAATCTCCTCCTCCGTCCGCCCCGCGATCCGCCTCCCGCCCTTCGTCTCCTTTGTGGCACCGGCACTCTTGCCGGTGCTCTTGGGTTTCTCTTTCCCCTCTTTCTTCTTCTCGCCACTCGCCACTCGCAACTCGCCACTCTCCGCCAACACCGCCAACTCATACTCGTTCAACGTCCATCCCATCTCATTCGCCCTGCCGCGCAACGCCACGTTGTGTTCCTTCGACCCCGTAAAATAAAGCAACGCCGCCCCAAAATTCTCCTTCTCCAACATCCGCACATCCACCTGCAACCCATCCTGCAGCGTAAAACTAACCTTGTTCTCCCCGTGCGCCAACGTCTGATCAATCCCCGGAAACTTCAAAATATATTCCGCCAACTCGTCCACCATCTCCTGCCGTGTGGCACCGGCACTCTTGCCGGTGCTCTTGGGGTTCTCTTTCTTCTCTTTCTTCTTCTCGCCACCCTCCGTCAACGTAACCAACAAATCCAAATCCCCCACCGTCTCCCTGCCCCTGCGTAACGACCCCGCCGGCGTCACCGATTCCACCGCCTTCCCAAACTTCTCGATGTACGCCCCAATCACCCGCGCCGCTTCCTCTCCCCGGCTGATCAAAAATCTCCCCGACGACTTCTTAAATACCTCCACCGCCTTCAAAATATTCTGCTCGCTCTTCTCTCCAAACCCCGCCAGGTCCCGCAGCTTCCCGGACTTCGCCAGCTTCTCCACATCCTCCACGCTGCCGGCCTTGAACTCGCTCCACAAAAACGCCACCTTCTTCGGCCCCAGCGACTGCAAATCCAGCAGCTGCAGAATCGTCTCCGGATATTTCTTCAGCAGCTTCTTCCGCAGCGCGTAATCGCCCGTCTTCACAATCTCCGCCAGGTGCTCCACCATCCGGTCGCCAATCCCCGGCAGTTCCGTCAACTTCTCCGGCGTCGCCACCAGTTGCGCCACAGACTCCGGCAAGCTATCAATCAACTCCGCCGCCTTTTCATAACTCCGGTAGCGCCCGATAATCGCCCCGTCAATCTGCAAAAGCGAAGCCGTCTCCCGCAATATCCGCGCAATCTGTTTATTGTCCATATCCCGTTCCGCTCCTAATCCCGCCGCGAATCCACAGCGCAACCACCAGCAACGCGCCACCCGCAACCGGCCAATTATATTCCTGATTCGCCTCATCCGCGTGTGGCCGCGGTCTTGTGGCACAGGCACTCCTGCCTGTGCCCTTGGGGTCGTCGCGCCCTGCGGAGCGCCAATCTCCAGATTGGCCATCACCCTCCGCTCATTCCATTCTCCGTGCCCCTCTGTGGTGAAATCCCTTCCTCATCCCCACGACACTCCCGCACCTCACTCTTCGCTTCCTGCTCTCCGCTAGCTGCTCTCTGCTATCTCCCCACCCCAGCAACCCACCAATCTTCTTGTCACCCAATAAAAAACCGGCGGAAGCTCTCGCCTCCGCCGGTTCCTTTAGATCCAAATTCTCTCAAGCGTTCTTTTTAACTTCGGCCGCCTGCGGTCCTTTGGGTCCTTGCACTATTTCGAATTCGACCGGATCACCCTCTTGCAACGTCCGGTAACCATCCCCGGTTATTGCCGAGTAGTGTACGAAGACATCCGGCCCATCATCGCGGCCTATGAATCCGTACCCTTTCGAATTGTTGAACCATTTCACTGTTCCTAGCACTTCGTGTCTCCTTTGGACGGTGACTCTGGGGCGGTACTGCAAGACGCCGCCATGAGCACGAATGGCGCGGAGTGTATCAAATCGGGAATTCTAGTCAAGGGACCCTTAACAACTTTCTTACATCCTTGTGCATACTTATGCATTTTTGAATCGTTTCAACCACGCATCCCTCCAGCTCTACCGCAAAAAAGTAAGGTAATAAAGGATCCCCGCGATCGATTTTGCGTCCTTTAACTCCCCCGTTTTCATCATTTGTTCGAGCTTTTTCGTTTTGTATGCTTTTACTTCGATTTTTTCATCCTCTTCCGGCTCGGCTTTTCCCGCCTTCAACCCCTCCGCCAGCAAAATAAACATCCGCTCCTCCAAAAAACCCGGGGTAGGGAACACATCCAGGAACACCTTGAACCGTTTCGCCCGGTAACCGGTCTCCTCCAGCAGCTCTCGAGCCGCCCCTTCCTCCGGCGTCTCCTCCGGCTCCTTCCGCCCCGCCACCAGCTCCCACATGTATTGCCGCGTCGCATGGCGGTACTGCCGGATCATCACAATCTTCCCATCCGGCAGTACGGGCAGCACCACCACCGACCCCGGATGCGTGATCACCTCTCGCCGCGCCCGCACCCCGCTCGGCTCCAGCACCTCATCCCGCCGCAACCCAAACACCGGCCCTTCATAAATCACCTCACTCCCCAAAATCTTCCCCGTCTTAGCCGCTTTCACCTTCTTAGCCGTCTTTGTCGCCTTCCCACTCTTCCTCTTAGTAGCCACCATCTCCTCCCATTCGATCTCGCCCGCTCTATTTAATCCAAACGCCTCCACCACCCTCCGTCATCCTGAGGCTATCCGATAAGGATAGCCGAAGGACCTCAACCCCCGCGTCTTGTTTACCCTGAGCTTCGAAGGGCCTCCCAAATCCTCCGCTACCAATGCCTGCCCGCCGAAGCCGCGGTCGATGCGGCGAAGGCGGGTGGCTCCTCTGTTATCTCTGCGGTAAAATCCCTTCTTCCTCTTCTCCGTGCCCTCTGTGTCCTCCGTGGTGAAATCTCTTTTTCTCCCTCCCCATTCTCCCTCTTCACTGGTCGCTGGCCACCGGCCACTGTATACTTCCCCTTCCCCATGCCCATCAACACCATCATTGTCGACGACGAAAAACCCGCCCGCGAGGAACTCGCCTTCCTCCTCAAAGCCTTCCCCGAAATCTCCCTCATCGGCCAGGGCAAAAACGGCCTTGAAGCCGTCACCCTCATCAAAGAGCATGCCCCCGATCTCGTCTTCCTCGACGTCCAGATGCCCGGCCTCGACGGCTTCGGCGTCCTTCAGAAGCTCGTCGAGCGCAAACTCAAAGTCCCCCACGTCGTCTTCGCAACCGCCTTCGACCACTACGCCGTCCAGGCCTTCGACGTCAACGCCGTGGATTACGTATTAAAGCCGTTCGACAAGGCCCGCATCTCCAAAGCCATTCAGAAAGCCAAACGCGAAATCGAAGCCCACACCAGCCCCGCCGAGCGCCTCGAGCAACTCGTCTCCCAGCTTTCCGCTCCCAAGCCCGCCTCCACACAACCCTCCAAAATCCTCATCCGCTCCCAGCAGCGCATGCTGCTCGTCGACGCCGAAGACCTCATCTTCGCTTCCATCGAAGGCGGCCTCATCTCCGTCACCGCCAAGGAACTCGAAGGTTCCTCCAACTACCGCACCCTCGAGGAACTCCACGCCACCCTCGACTCCGACTCTTTCTGGCGTCCCCACCGCTCCTTTCTCGTCAACATCCACCACATCAAAGAAGTCGTCCCCTGGTTCAAATCCAGCTTCATGCTCAAAATGAACGACAAAAAATCTTCCGAAATCCCCGTCTCCCGCCAACAAACCAAACGCCTCCGCGAACTCTTCAAACTCTAGTTATGCGCGCATGGTATTGAGCAGGATAATTGAACAATTCATGGGAATTGCGATGGGTGCTCTACTATTTGTCTTTAGCAGGGAACTGGCCTCACTCCTGAATCGTGCCTCCGTGAAGCTCTATGAATTCTTCCCCAGACTCAAGGCGTTACCGCGGTCATATCTTGCCGGCACCGACCGGAACTACAAGACCACCTTCTACGTTCTTCGCGCTCTCGGTGTGTACCTGGTAGTTCTTTCGACCGTATTCCTGGGACTCTACGTGCTGCACCGGCCCTGACTTAGAGTATCCGGGTGCTGCCCCCCTGCGCCTTCCCATGTGCAGGTCTAGATTCAACTTCAATCAATGTCCTAACCACAAGCAACAGCCTGTCATCCCGACCGGAACGGCCCGATTTTTTCCCCGCGCGATCTTCGCGCGTCGGGCCGCGCAGTGGAGGGACCAAGGCAACCAATCATCCCCGCGTATTCTCCCCGAGGCGCGCTTGCAAGTGGCAACTTCCGGTTTACACTACCTCCATCCCATGCTCGATCTCTTCGATCCCTCCAAACAAAAACCAAATCCCCCGCCCAATGAGCCCCCTCCCCGCACACTCGCACCCGAAGACATCGTTTTCCTCTTCTTCTACTTTGCCCTGGGCGCCGGAATTTTCTTCGCGTGGCGTTATCTTATTCCCGCCACCAGCACACCCAGCTATTTCGCCATCCCCACCATCCTCTTCGCCGCCCTCTGGCTTCACCGCAAATTCCGCCGCCGCAACTGAGCCAATATCCAACTTCAATCTAGCCCTAAACGACAAGCAACCCGTCATCCTGAAGCCATCCGACCAGGATGGCTGAAGGATCACAACGCACACTTCACGCACCACTACCAATTGATAGACTCTCGCCCTTGCCCCAGCCATTCCCGGCTGCGCTCTTGGCTCCCTCTTCTCTGCGCCATCTCTGCGCCCTCAGCGCCTCCGCGTTATCTTTTCTCTCCTCTCAATCAAACGCATCGCAAATTGTTCCCGTGAACGCTAACCCGCCTCCTGTTCTCTGCTATCTGTTCGCTGTTATCCTCTTCCCATGCAGCAGCGCCTCCAAAAACTCCTCGCCTCCGCCGGCATCGCCTCCCGCCGCAAGTCCGAAGAACTCATCGCCTCCGGCCGCGTCACCCTCAACGGCAAAGTCGTCACCGAACTCGGCACCAAAGCCGATCCCGACACAGACACCATTACCGTCGACGGCCGCCCCATCCAGTCCGCCCAACGCCCCGTCTATCTCATGCTGAACAAACCGAAAGGTTACGTCACCACCGTCAGCGATCCCGAGGGGCGCCCCACCGTCATACAACTCCTCGGCAACCTCTCCACCCGCGTCTATCCCGTCGGCCGCCTCGACTACGCCTCCGAAGGCCTCCTGCTCCTCACCAACGATGGCGCCCTCGCCCAGCAACTCACCAAAGCCGCCTCGCACGTCCCCAAAACCTATCTGGTCAAAATCAATGGCCGCCCCGATGAAAAATCCCTCGACCGCCTCCGCAGCGGCGTCCACATCACTCTCGAAGACGATCGCCGCGTCAAAACCTCACCCGCCAAAATCCATCTCCACGAAGATGCACCCAACCCGTGGTACGCTGTCACCCTCATCGAAGGACGCAACCGTCAAATCCGCCGCATGTTCCAATCCGTAGGCTTCCTAGTCGAAAAAATCAAACGCATCAAACTCGGCCCCCTCAATCTCGACGTCCCCACCGGCCAATTCCGCTCCCTAACCATCCGCGAAGTAGCCCAACTAAAACACTTCGTCCCCAAAAAATAAAAAAACCGACCTCTTCAGGTCGGCAATTAGTTCCGAATCATCACCTCGGCATCAATTGTTGCAGAAATTTGTCATCCTGAGGCTATCCGACGAGGATAGCCGAAGGATCTCAACCACCGCGTCTTGCCACCAGCTGTATCGTTACCGTCACAATTTGTCATCCCGAACCCGCGCAGTCTGCGGGTGCGGGACCTGCTTTTTCCGATGCCCTTGTACTGGCTGACCTTTAGGTCGGTCGCTTTTCTTGCGCTGTCATCCCGACCGGAGTGGCCGGCATTTTCTTCCGCGCCGTACTGTGGCGCGCCGGCCACGGAGCGGAGGGACCGCGGCACCCAACGCACCTATCCGCAGTTTTTTTCTCTTGCTAGCGCCCACGCGAACTACGCACGCTCAGCGCAATCCCTTCTTCCAATTTTCTATTTTCGAATTCTCGCCTCTCCTACCCCAAAACCTCCCGCCCAATAATCATCCTCTGCACCTCGCTCGTCCCCTCATAAATCGTAATCACCCGCGCATCCCGATACATTCGCTCCACATCCGACTCCCTCGAATATCCCTGGCTCCCATGCACCTGCACCGCCTTCGCCACCACGCGGTTCACCATTTCGCTCGCATACAGTTTCGCCTTCGAAGCCGTCGCGCCCATCTTCCCGCCCGAATCCTTCAAATACGCCGCCTGGTACACCAACCCTCGCGCCGCCTCAATCTCCGTATGCATATCCGCCAGCATCCATTGGATCGCCTGAAACTCGCCAATCGCTTTTCCAAACGCCTTCCGCGCCTTCGCAAATTTCACGGACTCATCCAGCGCACCCTGCGCCAATCCCACCGCCTGCGCCGCAATCCCGATGCGCCCGCCATCCAGCGCGCTCAATGCAATCTTCAATCCCTGCCCCTCTTCGCCCACGCGCGAGCTCACCGGCACCACGCAATCCGCAAAAAGCAATTCCACCGACGGCGACGACCTCTGCCCCATCTTTTCTTCGTGCCGCCCCACGGTAAATCCCGGCGTTCCCGGTTCCACCAGAAACGCGCTCATCCCTTTTCCACCCGCCGCCGGATCCGTCTTTGCAAACACAATGTAAACGCCCGCCACAGACCCGTTCGTCACCCAGGTCTTCGTTCCATTGATCCGGTAATTTTCTCCATCGCGTTTCGCCGACGTCTGAATTCCCGCCGCATCCGATCCCGCCGCCGGCTCCGTCAGACAAAACGCGCCCAGAATTTCTCCCGCCGCCAGCCGCTTCAAATATTTCTTCTTCTGTTCTGCATTCCCAAATTCCAGCAGCGGCCCTTGCACCGCCGAATTCGTCACTCCCAGCGCCGTGGACATCGCCACATGCACCCGCGCCACCTCTTCCATCATCAGCACATACGAAATCGTATCCAGCCCGGTACCGCCCCACTCCTCCGGCATCAACATCCCGCAGCATCCCAGCAGCGCCAGCTTTTCAATCGCCTCGGCAGGGAACTGCTCCGTCCGCTCCCACTCCTTCACGTTCGGGCGCACCTCCGCCTCCATAAACGCCCGCACCGTCTCTCGCACCAACCTCTGATGATCCTTCAACCCAAAATCCATTTTTTCTTCCACCTCACCCGGTCCGCTTTATCTTATCCCTCATATGTGGCACAGGCACTCCTGCCTGTGCACCTGTATCCATGCCCAGCCCACTCCCCTGGAACCACCTGCTCTCCACCTCCACTCCTCTGGCCTTTTTACCAGTCCCGCTGCCACTGGATTATATTCAATATAGAAGCGAATTTTCCCGTACTCTCGCTCATTCCGAACCCAATGGTCAAACGTTTCATCCTGCCAAAACGGTTTGCCGCGCCGCCCCAATACCCGATTCGCTTCGCAAGCGCTGACTCCCTTAATCCCTTTTGTGATTCGCTTCAGCTCCAGCCAAGGGCGAATGAGCATGTGAACATGATTCAGCATCAGAACGTAGGTATGCAGTTCATACTGCTGCAATTCTCCATCGCCCCTGATAATCGCGGCCTCAACACAGGAGGCTATGCGCGGGTCTCCCGGCCAACGTGGCCCTGACTTGGTTCGATCTAAAAGGGAATCCAGACGCGTGAATCGCTGGCCAGCTGTTTCAATTGACTTGTTCGGATCGGTCGCACAGGCAGGAGTGCCTGTGCCACATGGTAGGGTTCCGTAAAGCCTCCAGGTCAGGAAAACAAACCCGTTGCCGGGATGCCAATGCGGCAAATTTCGTGTATAAAAAGCCGCCGGCGACCCGGTAATCAAGGCTAGTAACCTCAGAAAGTAATTTATCCTAAGGTAACCATAAGAGTCATCCAAAATTCGTCTGGCACAGGCACTCCTGCCTGTGCGCCTGTACCTGCGCCCAGCCTATCCAACGAAGCCACGAATTCCTCAGATTCCCCTATTTCCGTTTTCTTTTCTCGACCTTCTTCTTCTCCGCCTTTAACTCCTCCACCTCCTTCTCCTTCAACAACCGATACCTTCCCCTCGGCACTCCCTCCACCGTCAACGACCCCAACCCCACCCGCATCACCTTCTCCACCGGATGGTGCTCCCGAAACATCAAATTCCGCAATTGCTCCAGCTTTGCTCCCCGCGTCCGCAGTTCATACCAATAATTCGCCACGTGACCCCGGCTCGCATCCGGCTGCCGCAGCGTCTGCAGCTTCACGCCAATCTCTTTTCCCAGCCGATCCAGATCCGCCAGCGTCAGCATCCCCTTCAGCTTCACGTGATACACCTGTTCCAACCTATCCCACTGCTTCAACATCTTCGCCGCCAGGTCGCCATCGTTCGTCAGAAACACCAGCCCCGTCGCCGAATACTCCAGATTGCCCACCGGGTAAACTCGCTCCGGAAATCCGCGCAGCAAATTCCGCAGCGATTTGCGCCCCTCGGGATCCGCCATCGACGACACAATCTCCGCCGGCTTGTGCAGCACCATATAAACGTTCCGCCGCTTCTCTCCGGAAATCGTTCGACCCGCAGCCTCAATCTTGTCTTTCTCGGGATCCGCCTTGCTCCCCAGCTCCGTCACCAGTTTCCCGTTCACCCGCACCTGTCCCGAAACAATCAACTCCTCCGCATGCCTCCGCGAAGCAATCCCCGCCCGCGCAATAATCTTCTGCAATCTCTCTATCATTCGTCTCCCGTACCGGCGCCACCGCGCCACTCAATTCCCGTAGTGCCCGCCTTCTGAGGCGGGCCGCTCCTAATCCGTCCCACTAGCCCAAGCTTCAGCCTGTGCACCTTCTTTTCTGTCATCCCGACCGGAGCGGCCCGATTTTCCGTCGCGCGGTCTTTGCGCGTCGGGCCGCGTAGTGGAGGGACCCTGGCATGATTTCCGCCCAATCCCAAATCCATCCCGTCTGCACAGACTATGTCGGAGACCTCATCTTCAGGATAAGCAGCAATCACAAACCTGTGCTCTTAGGGGGTCGGACCTTCATGTCCGACTTAAATCCGTGCCAGGAAATGGGGCTTCAGCCCCTGAGGAAACGTCCCTACTCCCCCGCCGACGTCCCCTTCGCATTCGGCGGTGGCGCATCCTCATCCAACTCCCCGCTCGGCATCCCCTCCGCCGTAGCCAGCGCCTCATGCTCCCGAAACTCTTCCGCCTCGCCCAGCTCTTCCTTCACATGCGCAATCGTCTCTGCCGTCGTCGCGTGAGAATGCTCCCTAGCCGATGCCGCATGCATCGCATCCACCTCTGGATGCAACTCCCCCATCTGCTCTTCCGTCACATCCCCCGCGGAGAGCCCTTCATCCGCCCCCAGCGCCTCGCGCGCCAGCGCCTCAAATTCCTTCAAGCTCGGCAGTTCATCCAGAGCACTCAACCCGAACCGCATCATAAATTCCTTCGACGTCTTATACAGAATCGGCCGCCCCATCACTTCTTTCCGCCCCGCCGTTGTAATCAATTTCTTGTCGAGCAGCGTCGAAATCACTCCCGAAGTATTCACCCCGCGAATATCCGAAATCTCCGGCGCCGTCACCGGCTGTTTGTACGCAATCACCGCCAGCGTCTCCAGCGCCGGCATCGAAAGCCGCAAAGGAGGCCGCAGCGACTTGATAAATCTCCGCACCACGTCATGGTGCTGCGGCTTCGTGTACATCTTGTACCCGCCCGCCACCGCGCGAATCTCCACGCCGCGATCTTCCGCCGCATACCCGGCCACCAGTTCATCCAGCGCCGATTGCACCGCCAGCTTTTCTTCGCCGAGCGCCGTCGCCAATTGGTCAATCGTCGCCGGCTCATCCGCCGCGTAAATAATCGCTTCCAGTGCCGCCTTGCGTTCTTCGTTTGTCATCTTTTTCCAATTTCCTGCGCTTCCCGGGACTCCAAATCATACACCATCCCCTTTGGAGTCTGGGAGCGTCGCTCTTCCTTTTGGTTGCGTCCGCATTGTATCCGCACTCTCTTCTTTGTCATCCCGACCGGAGTGGCCGATCCTCTCTTCCGCGCCGGCCTTTGGCGCGTCGGCCACGCAGCGGAGGGACCCTGGCAATAAACCCGCCGTAGCTGCCCTTTCGCGGCGAAGGCAGGCCGCCTAACCCACCCGCCCGTCCCCGCATCCAACTCTCTATGCCTCTTACCCTTTGTTCTCCTTAACCCTTTCCCACTAAAGCATTCCATCCCCATTTATGCGAAAATGATAAAATGTCACGAAAGGGATTCGCTTCGGCATGAACACCGCAATCGGTATCGTTCTCGTTCTCGGCGTCATCATTCTCGTTCACGAGTGGGGACATTTCATCATCGCCCGCCTCTTCCGCGTTCGCGTCGACGTCTTCTCTATCGGCTTCGGTCCTCGCCTTTTCGGTTTCAAGTGGGGCCAGACCGATTGGCGACTCAGCGCCGTCCCTCTCGGCGGCTACGTCCGCATGGCCGGCCAAGACCTTACCGAAATCGATTCTGGCGACCAGAAGCCCACCGGCGCGCCCGATGAACTCATGTCCAAGCCCCGCTGGCAGCGTGCCCTCATCACCTTTGCCGGCCCCGCCGTCAATCTCATCTTTCCCGTAATTCTTCTCGGCGCCTATTATCTGATCGCCGGTATTCCCTACGCTGCGTTTCTCAACAAGCCCATCGTCGTCGCCGCGCCGCCTTCGCAACAATCCGCCCCCCCGCATACTCTGCAAAACGGCGATCACGTCCTTTCCGTCAACAACCTGAAAAATCCCACCTGGGAACAGGTGCAATCCCTCACTGCGCATCTCGCTCCGGGATCCACGCTGAACGTCCAGGTCGAAAACAACGGCGTCGCCCGCACCGTGGATCTGCCCCTCAAGAACGATCCCACCGCGCGGCCCTTCGGCTATTACCCCATTCCCGCGCGCATCAGTGAAGTCGCTCCCGGCACGCCCGCAAATCGTGCCGGCCTCCGCGTCGGCGATACGGTACTCGCCATCGACGGCCAGAAGATTTCTTACTGGGATCAGTTCGTGGACCTCGTCCGCGGCTCTGGCGGCAAAACGCTGCAGCTCGAAGTTCAGCGCGATGGCCAGACCCTCACGCTTCCCGTAACTCCCAAGCAGGGCATCTCAGACAGCGCAGACACTAAATATCAAATCGGCGTTGCTCCCGAACCTTCCCTCGCTTACAAACACGCCGGACTCTCGCTCGCCGTCACCGAAGCCAGTTCCCGCACTTACGAAATCGTTCAGGACACCATCGGCGTCTTCGGTAAACTCTTCAGCGGACGCGTCTCCGTCAAACAACTCCAGAGCGTCGTCGGCATCTCCCGCGCCGCGGGCGAAGCCGTTTCCGAAGGACCCTTCACCGTCATCTCGCTCATGGCCCTCATCAGCGTCAATCTCGGCATCCTCAATCTTCTTCCCATTCCCATCCTCGATGGAGGCAACATCCTCCTCCTCGCCCTCGAAGGCATCCGCCGGCGCGATTTCAGCCTGGCCTTCAAAGAACGCTTCATCCAGGTCGGCCTGGTCTTCCTCCTCGTCCTATTCGCCTACGTCATGTACAACGACGTAGTCCGCCTCCTCCCACCCCACTCCTGATGATTCTGGTCTAGTGGGAGCGCCCCCTCTGCCTCAACCCGCGAATTGCGCGGGTTGAATCTTCAGATTGGCCAGCAACTCTCCGCTACCTCTGCGGCCCCTCGGCTAACTCTGCGGTGAACTCTTTTAATTCCGATCTCTCCGTGTCCTCTGTGCTCTCCGTGGTGAAATCCCCCTCTTCTCCTCCGATCTCCGCGTCTCCGCGTTATCTTTTCTCTTTCTTCCCGCGCTTATCCAATCCATTCAACTCTGCTAAACTATCCCTTGCAATGGCTGCTACCCCCACCCATCGCGTCTCTTCCGGCGAACGCATCAACGCCGCCGATCCCACCGGCCATCTCCAGCAAACCCTACGTGAAAAGGGAATTCGCCTCACGCGCCAGCGCCGCGTCATCCTGGAAGTCATGGACACCGCCGAGCAGCATCTCGACGTCGATCAAATCCTCGCCCGCGCCCAGAAAATTGATCCCGCCGTCCATCTCGTCACCGTCTATCGCACCATCGACCTCCTCAAAAAAGAAGGCCTCATCGACGAGCTCGATCTTCTCCACCTTCGCGGCGATCGTCACTACTACGAAACCCACGGCCCCCGCGACCACATCCATGTCGCCTGTCTCCGCTGTGGCAAAGTCCGCGAATTCGAATCCCGCCTCTACGAGCAACTCAAGGAACAAATCGCCCGCGACTTCGAAATGCAAGTCACCGTCTCCCGCACCGAAGTCGGCGGCATCTGCAACGACTGCCTCTCCGCCGCCAAAAAGTAAACCCCCGGTAGCGCCTGCATCTTGTTCACCCTAAGCCTCGAAGGGCAGGCCCTTGTAGCGGCCGCCTTCCGAGGCGGGCGCCTTTCCCTCTTGCCATTGCCTGTGTACTGGCCGGTCTTCAGACCGGCCTCTCCTGGGTTTTCCCGTATCCCAAATCTTCCGCCTCCCAACTCTCCGTACCCTCTTCGGCTCCTCTGCTACCTTTGCGGTGAACTCTTCATCTTTTCGCGTTAACTCTTCCCATTTTCCATTTCCAATTTTCTGTTTTCCATTTCTCTCGCCCTTCGCAATCTCCGAAACAGCGTCTCCGCCCGCGCAATATCCTTCTCAATCTGTGCCCGCAACTCCTCCGCCCCCGCAAACTTCTTCTCCTCCCGCAATTTCTTCCAGAAGCGCACCTCAATCCGCTTCGGCGAGGTGGTCCCCGAATAATTCAGCAGGTGCGTCTCCACCGTCAGCGACGTTCCATCAAACGTCGGCCGCATTCCCACATTCGTCACGCTCCGGTGCCCTCGCAAATCCCCGTCCAGCACCGTCCGCGTCACGTAAACGCCCTTCGCCGGCAATAATTCCTGCTCCGCCCGCAAATTCAGCGTCGGAAACGTGAACTTGCTCCCCGTCCCCGTTCCCGCCACCACTTCACCTGTCAATGCAAACGGCCGCCCCAGCAGCCGTCCCGCCTGCGTCACCTTTCCTTCTGCAATCAGTCGCCTCACGCGCGTACTCGAAACAATCTCTCCGCGAACCATCACCGGTTCGTGCACCACCACTTCAAATCCATCCCGCATTCCCCATTCCCGCAGCAGTTTCACGTTTCCAGACTGCTTGTGCCCGAACCGGAAATCTTCTCCCACCACCACAGTTTTCACGTGCAGTTGCCCCACCAGAATTTCATTCACAAAATCTTCCGCCGACACGCGAGACAACTCCAGCGTGAACGGCAGCACCACCGCCGCTTCCATTCCCAGCGCCTCAAACCAGTTCATCCTCTGCTCGTTCGTCGAAATCCGCAACGGCGCCGTCTCAGGCCGCAGCACCTTCAGCGGCGGTGGTTCAAACGTCAACGCCGTCGCCACCGCTCCGGTCCTCCCCGCCGCCCCAATGCAATATTCCAGCACCTTCTGGTGCCCCAGGTGTATCCCATCAAAATTGCCAATCGCTATCACGCTCCCCCGTCTCCTCAGCAACTCCCGTGGCACAGGCACTCCTGCCTGTGCTCTTGGGTTGTCCAACGCTCCTTTCCCCTCTGCCTTCTCTGCATCGCTGCGGCCAGCTTCCTCTCTCTGCTCTTCGACTGTTCGCCCAGCACCAAACATCCTGGCCCACTCCTCCGCCGACCGAAAATCCTCCATCCTTCGTCCAGGCCCAAACCGCGCGAGCGGTTTCTCTTCACTCGCCACTCGCCACTGGTCACTCGCCACTTCGATCTCCATTCCGTCATACGCCAATCCCACCTGCGGATATCCCGCCTTCCTCAATCGCTCCTCCGTCGCCGCATGCCCCAATTCATGCGCAATATGGGTGAACCACGCCCGCTTCGGTTTCAAGCGCTCAATCAACTCCAGCGATTGCCCCACCGTCATGTGCATCGGATGCGGCACATCCCGCAGCGCATCCACGATCAAATCATCCAACCCCTCCAGCAGCGCCGCGCTGGTCTCCGGCAGCTTGCTGAAATCCGTCAGATACGCCGCCTTCCCGAACCGGTATCCCAGCACTTCCATATCTCCATGAACCAGCGGCACCGGAATAAACCGCACGCCCATCAATTCAAACGGCCCTTTTACCTCATGCAATTCCACGCTCGGAATGCTGCTCAGCGTCGGCTTCTCGTCAAACGCGTACGCAAACACCCGCCGCACAACCTGAAATGTCTCCGCAGTTCCATACACCGGAATCGCCGTCCGTTGCCGGAAGTTATAAGGCCGCAAATCGTCAAATCCCATAATGTGATCCGAATGGCCGTGCGTTAGCAGCACCGCATCCAGTCGATCCAATCCCACACGCAGCGCCTGTGTCCGGAAATCCGGCGTCGTATCAATCACCACATTCTTCCCGTTGCGTGAAAGCAGCAGCGAAGGCCGCAGCCTTTTATCCCGCGCGTCTGTCGAACTGCACACCGCGCAGTGGCATCCCAGCGTCGGCACGCCCATCGACGTTCCCGACCCCAGCACCGTAACCCGTATCGCCTCGTCTCGCATTCCGTCTTTCATTCCGCCTATCGCTTCGTCCCGCGTTCCGGCCTCATCCCGCGCAATTGTCCCACACCTCCAAGCCAATCTAGCCGCGCCTTTATGCCTCCTCCATTTGTTTGGTAGCGCCTGCATCTTGCAGGCAAGCCAAGGCATGCCAGCCGTAGCCGCGCGTTTTGCGGCGCGGGCGAGCGCCTCCGCTCCGATCTTTCCTCTTTCTTCGATTCTTACACCCTAACGCTACCCAATCTCTTTCCCCTCTTGTCCGAATCTTCTCCGTGCCCTCCGTGCTGAATCCTTCTCCACTGTCCCCCCTTCCACAAACCCGTCATCCTGAGGCTATCCGACGAGGATAGCCGAAGGATCTCAACCACCGCGTCTTGTTTATCCTGAGCTTCGAAGGGTCACCCACCTATCGGCACCCACGTCATCCTTCACCCCCGCTCCTGAACACGGCCCCCCTGCTCTCCAAAAAAAACGGCGCGAAACCATCCGCGCCGCCCTGCCAATTTTCAATTTTCCAGTTTCTATCTTCTACTTCTTCCCCTTCATTGCCCCCTGCACTTGCGCCATCTGCGCCGCCATCGCCTTATTAATCTCCAGATACGTCATCTTCAACTTCCCCAGCAGATCCAGCAGCATCGAATCCTCTTCCGGCGCCAGGTTTCCCTTAGTCTTCACGTGCAACGCGTCCAGCATATCGATCAACTCTCGTGCCGCGTCTGGATCAATCACCGGCTCGCCCGTCCGCGGATCGGCATAACCCCCAAGCACCATTGCGGCGTTACTTCCGATCATCCGCACCAGGTTCACAAACGCTTCTAGCTTCTTCGGAGTCTCCACCGCCGGCGCCGCCGCCTTCTCCGCGGCCGCTTGCACCGCCTTTTCCTTCACCTCTTCCCGCTGTGCCTCGCGCTCCTGCTCTTCCACCACTTCCTTGCGGATCTCGCCCTCGGCCGTAAACGGCCGCCGGTCAATCACCTTGAAGCCTTCGTCCTGCTTGTGTTCAGACACGGTATTCATCCTTTAACTGGAATAATCCGCCACAGTTTACCACGGGAAGGGAACTCCCCGGCGACTCGGCCTCCTCTCTCCCTCGTAGCACAGGCTTTGGCTTATCTCGCCTTCCCCGTAGGGCCCGCCTTCTTAGGCGGGCTGCGTTGCGGCAACCCGCCACCTCCTCCCATTACTACCATAACCAGCATCCATTCAATAATTTAGTACTTCCAGTACCTCTGATTGTTACTTGACCACCCACCACAATATGGCACACTTCTTTGCGTCTCCACTGCCCTCCGTCCACGAGAGGATTCCTTGTGATGCGTACATCGCGCCTGTTTATCGTCGCTGCATTTGTTTTGGCGGCTTTGCTTCTTCCTTCGCTGGCCTCGGCCGACGGCATCACCTGGAACATCAGTGGCGTCAACTTTTTTATTGACGGCGGCACAGTCACCGGCTCCTTCAACTACAACGCCACCACCAATACCTATTCCGCGGTTAACGTTACTTCCACCGCTGGCCTTTTCTTAGGCGGTACCTCGTATTCCACCGTCACCGACGCGATCCTATCCGGCAGCACGGTTCTCGGTCTCGGCCAAAATCCGTTTTTTGATGGCAATCTTGCTGGCCAATCCGTACTCGAGCTCTTCTTCAACGATCCGCTCACCAACGCGGGTGGTACGGATCAAGTCAGCGTCTTCGAAGTCTTCTGCACTGACGCCAATTGTATGCTCCCCATAATCCGATCCACTTTGATGCCCGGCACCGTCACCACCTCTCCCGTTGGCGCGCCAGAGCCCGGCTCGCTCCTGTTCCTCGCCTCCGGCCTAGTAGGCCTCCTACTTCTCCGTCTTCGCCCCTAATCTGGGTATCGCCACCACCTCCGCTCTTAAAAATTACCAAAAATCCGTCATCCTGAGGCTATCCGACGAGGATAGCCGAAGGATCTCAACCACTGCGTCTTGTCTATCCTGAGATTCGAAGCGTCGCCCAACGATCTGTGTCTCAAAATCCTCTTCACTAGCCACTCTCCCCACCGCCCCCGTTTGACTCCTCCCCCCACCCAACCTAATATCCCTTAGCAATGGACGAGCCCGGCTCACTCCTCGGACAAACCATCTCCCATTACCGCATCGTCGAACAACTCGGCGGTGGAGGCATGGGCGTCGTCTATCGCGCCGAAGACCTCGAACTCGGCCGCCCCGTCGCCCTGAAATTTCTCCCCGAATCCCTCGCGCAGGATCCCGTCGCACTCGAACGCTTCCGCCGCGAAGCCCGCGCCGCCTCCGCCCTCAACCATCCCAACATCTGCACCATCTACGAAATCGGCAAACACGAAAACGTAACCTTCATCGCCATGGAGTGCCTCGAAGGCCAAACCCTCAAGCACCTGATTTCCGGCAAGGCGCTTCCATTCGAGCAACTCCTCGACCTCGCCGTGCAAATTGCCGAGGGCCTCGACACCGCACACTCCAAGGGCATCGTCCATCGAGACATCAAGCCCGCCAACATCTTCGCCACCTCCCGCGGCCACATTAAAATTCTCGATTTCGGCCTCGCCAAAGTTTCTCCCGCAATTTCTTCTTCGCAACATTCCGCCGCCACGCTCGATCCGCTGCTCACCAGTCCCGGCACCACGCTCGGCACCGTTGCGTACATGTCGCCCGAACAAGTCCAGGGCAGGGAATTGGACGCCCGCACTGACCTCTTCTCCTTCGGCTGCGTCCTCTATGAAATGGCCACCGGCCAGCTTCCGTTCCGCGGCGACACATCCGCTCTAATTTTCAATTCCATTCTCGAACGCGCTCCAGTTCCCGCCATTCGCCTCAATCCCGATCTCTCCCCCAAGTTTCAGGACGTCCTCGACAAAGGCCTCGAAAAAGATCGCAACCTCCGATATCAATCCGCAGCCGAAATGCGTGCGGATCTCTCTCGTCTGAAACGCGACTCCGGCTCGCAATCCGTCTCCACTAAAATTCCCGTTGCCGCACCGCCGAAATTCAGTGGCAAGCTCGGCTACATCGCCGGTGCCGCGCTCCTCGCACTTCTCGCCGTCGCCGCACTCCTCTGGTATCGCAACTCTTCCGGCGCGCATTCTGCCGGATCTGCCGCTCGTCCTTCCATCGCAGTTCTCAATCTCGAAAATCTCAGTTCCGGCCCAGACAGCGCTTATTTCTCCGCCGGAATGTCCGACGAAATTTCCACCAAGCTCTCCAAATTGCAGGGCATCGACGTCGCTCCCCACTCCGCCGTTGCCTCCCTCAAGACTGCCGGCGTATCTCCCGCCGATCTAGGCCGCCAGCTCGGGGTTCGCTATCTCCTCGAAGGCGGCATCCGTAGGGCCGGTGATCAAATTCGCATCAACGTCCAGTTAATCGATTCCACTACCGGCTTCCAGACCTGGGCTGACGATTTCACCGGCAGCGATCAAGACGTTTTCTCGCTCCAGGAACAGCTCGCCCTGAAAATCGCCGAAGCCCTCAATCTCCGCCTCACGCCCCAGGAGCAGCAAGCCGTCAAGCGCCGGTACACCGAGAATCCCCAGGCCTATGAGGCCTACATGATGGGCCGCGTTTTCCTCGAACAGGAAGACCAGCCCGAAAAACTCGAAGCCGCGCGAAAATATTTTCAGCAGGCCCTGCAATTGGATCCCAATTACGCTCCCGCGCTCATCGGACTTTCCGCCGTCGAGGGCTACTACTATCGCGACATCAATTCCGATCCCGCCTCTCACCAGCGCTCCATAGATCTCGCCAGACGCGCTCTCGTTATCGATCCCAACCTCCCCGAGGGACACATGGCTGTCGGCCGAAATCTCGGCGCGGAATATGACTACGTGGGCGCTATTCGCGAAATTCGCCGCGGCGTTGAACTCGATCCGGAAAGTCCCAACGGCTGGGATATGCTTTCCTGGGCCCTCGCCTACCTGCAGCCTCCGCAAGCCGCCGAAGCCGAAAAAGCCGCGCGCGAAACAATCCGTCTTCGCCCCAGCATGCCCGGTGCGCAATATCATCTCGGCCGCGCGCTTATGTATCAGGGCCGCTTTCCGGAAGCCATGGCCGCCTTCGATCGCTGCGAACAACTCCTTGGTGGCAACGGTGGCCTGGCAAACGGCGGCCGCGCCCAAGCTTACGTCCTTCAAGGAAAGTACGATCAGGCGCTGATCTATCTCGACAAAACCGGCGCAAAAAGAAACGCCATCAACCAATACTGGTACGCCGCCGCCTACGCCGGCAAAGGCGACAACGCCAAAGCCCTCGCCGCCCTCCAGCAAGCCTTCGACCTCGGCTACCGCGATTTTCCCGCCGTCGACTCTACCCCCTACTTCGCCACCCTCCGCCCCAACCCCCAATTCCAACAACTCCTATCCAAATACCGCCACTAAACGCTACGCCGTATGTAGCACGGGCTTCAGCCTGTGCCTCCACCTTGTAGCGCCTGCGTCTCGTTCACCCTGAGCTTCCAAGGGCAGGCAAGCGGAAGCGAATCCGCGAGCGCTCCCCCCTCCAACTCCCTCCCCTTACTCCTGTCTTCCCTAAATCTCCGTCCGCCGCCTCAGCGTTTCTCTCCGAATTCTCTTCCATCTCCTTCTCTTCCACCGAGCCACTCGACAAACTCTCCGTTACCTCTGCGGCCCCTCTGCTACCTCTGTGGTAAGCTTTTCCCGTCAATCTCATCAGGAAAAAATCTCGCATGCCTCCGAAAAAACTCCCCCGCCCCCGCAAAAAATCCAAAATTAAGTCTCGCGCCATCAAAAAATCTTCCCGTGCGAAAAATCCCGGCCCCGCCTTCGCCAAACTCGCCGCGCTCATGGCCCGTCTCCGTGCCCCCGGCGGCTGCCCCTGGGACCGCGAACAAACCCACTCCTCCCTCCGCACCTACCTCATCGAAGAGGCCTACGAAGTCCTCGACGCCCTCGACTCCCGCGACGACTCCAAATTCGCCGAGGAACTCGGCGACCTCCTCCTTCAAGTCCTCTTCCACGCGCAAATCGCCGCTGAACAGCACCGCTTCTCCATCCACGACGTCATCCGCGAAATTCACGACAAAATGGTTCGCCGCCACCCTCACGTCTTCGGCAAAGTCAAAGCCAAAACCTCCGCCCAAGTCCTCCGCAACTGGGAACTCCTGAAACAACAAGAACGCCAATCCAAATCCCCCACGCACCCGAACTCCTCCGCACCCCTTGTACGGGCCGGGCTCGCCCGGCCCTCTTCGATCCCCCCGGTAGCGCCTGCTTTTAGCAGGCAAGCCAAAAGCGAATCCGCGAGCGCTCTTCCTCTTCCTCCGAATCCGCTTCCGAATCCGATTCCGACTTCGAATCCGACAACCCCCTCCCTCCTGGACGGCGTAATCCCCACCCTTCCCGCCCTCCTCGAGGGTTTCCAACTCACCCGCAAAGCCGCCCGCATCGGCTTCGACTGGGAAAACGTCGACGGCGTGTTCGACAAACTCCGCGAAGAATCCGACGAACTCCGCGAAGCCCTGCGCAGAAAAGAATCACCCGACCGGGTCGAATCCGAACTCGGCGACATCCTCTTCGTCGCCGTCAATCTCTCCCGCTTCCTCCACGTCGACCCCGAAATCGCCATGAAAAAAGCCAGCGCCAAATTTTCCCGCCGCTTCCGCGAAATGGAGCGCATCGCCCGCGAGCAGGGAACCACCCTTTCCGAAATCCCCCGCCCCCAACTCGAATCCCTCTGGGAACAATCCAAACAAAGCGAACTCTCCCCTCCCCCCACCTCAGCTTCCCCCGCGCGCCGGTCATCCTGAACCCGCGCCTTCCGCGGGTGAAGGATCTCAACGTCAAGTCCAAGCCAATATCGCCCCTCGGCTTCTCTTCTCTAAGCCGTTCCCTGTAAACTGTCGACTGCAAACTCCCCATGCCCACCCAAATCCAAATCCGCAAATGCACCACCCTCCCAGACTTCCACCGCTGCGTCCAACTCCAGCGCGCCATCTGGGGCGAATCCGATCTCGAAACCGAACCCTACGTCACCTTCGTCGTCGCCAATCAAACCGGCGGCCAGGTCCTCGGCGCCTTCGATGGAGACACCATGATCGGCTTCACCATGGCCATCGTTGGCATTCGCAACAAAATTCCCTATCTCCATTCCCACATGACCGGCGTCCTCCCCGAATACCGCGATCGCAAAGTCGGCCGTTCCCTCAAACTCTTCCAACGCGAAGAAGCCCTCTCTCGAGACATTCGCTTCATCGAATGGACCTTCGATCCCCTCGAAACCCGCAACGCCCACTTCAATCTCAATCGCCTCGGCGCCATCGCCCGCACCTACATCCCCAATTTCTACGGCGTCACCACCAGCCCCCTCCACCGCAATCTCCCCACCGACCGCCTCCTCGCCGAGTGGCAGCTAGACTCCCCCCGCGTAATCGCCGCCATCAACGATCTCTCTCCCGATCCCACAGACTCGCCAGCCATAATCCACATCCCAACCCTGGTAGCGCCACCGGTAGCGCCTGCTTCTAGCAGGCAAGCGAAAAGCGAGTCCCCGAGCGCTCCTCTCCCCTCCGAATCCCCCTCTTCCGCTTCTCTTAACTCTCCTCCTTTTTCCTCCTCCTTCACTCCCGACCAACAATCCCAAATCCGCTCCCAATTCCTCCTCCACTTCTCCAAAAACTACGCCGCCACCTCCGTCCGCCTAACCCCCTCCGGCGCCGACTATCTCCTCCACCCTTGGTCCGACTTCTAACCCAGCCTCACCACACACCAACGCGCCCACTCCCCAAACGGTCATCCCGAACGCGCGCCCTTTGCGCGTGAGGGATCTGCTTTTTCTTCACTCGCGCAGCCCACTTATCCCAATCTTCCCCCTCTTCCGATCTCTGCGCCTCAGCGCCTCTAAGTTATCTTTTTCTTCCCCCCCTTGTTTTTTCCCCGTTACTGCGAAACCATAGTCAGCGCCCAAGTCAGGAGCTTCTCTCTCTTCCCATGCAAATCCGTTCTCTCACTCTGCGCGAAATCCATCTCAAGCTCCTCGCTCCATTCGAAACTTCCATGGATCGCGTCACAGACCGCCGCATCCTCCTTGCCGAACTCAACGTCGAAGGCACCATCGGCTGGGGCGAATGCACTGCAGGCGAAAATCCCTTCTACTCTCCCGAAGACACGGACACCGCATGGCACGTCATCACCAAATATCTCTGGCCCAAGCTGAAAGGGAAGACCGTCGCCTCTGCCGCCGATGTCTGGCCTCTCCTCGAGCACGTCCGCGGACACACCATGGCCAAGGCCACGCTGGAAACCGCCGCGTGGGACGCTGAAGCCAAACTCAAAGGTCTTCCACTCTGGAAATTGCTCGGTGGCCAGCGTGAAGAAATTCCTTGCGGCGTCTCCATCGGCATCAAGGAAACCGTCGAAGAGCTCGCCGCCACCGTCAGAAAAGAACTCGACGCCGGCTACCAGCGCATCAAATTAAAAATCAAGCCTGGCAAAGACATCGCTCCCGTCCAATACATTCGCAATCTCTATCCGCGCATCAAGCTCTCGGTGGACGCCAACTCCACCTATCGCGCCGAGGATCTCCCGCACCTCCAGCAACTCGACGCTTTCTTTCTGATGATGATCGAGCAGCCCCTCGGCTGGGACGACCTCTTCGGCCACGTCCCCATCCAAAAAAATCTTCAAACGCCCATCTGCCTCGACGAGTGCATCCACACCTACGAACAAGCCGAAGCCGCCATCTCTCTCGGCGCCTGCAAAATCATCAACATCAAGCTCGGCCGCGTCGGCGGCCACCTCCAGGCGAAACGCATCCACGATCTTTGCCAGAAAAATTCCATTCCCGTCTGGTGCGGCGGCATGTTGGAATCCGGCATCGGCCGCGCCCACAACATCGCCATGTCCACGCAACCCAATTTTTCCTTACCCGGCGACGTTTCCGCCAGCGCCCGCTACTGGGAACGCGACATAATCAATCCCGAAGTCACCGTCACCCCCGAAGGCACCATCCACGTTCCCACCACCCCCGGCATCGGCTTCCTCCCAGTCCTAAAACGCATCGACACCCTAACCACCCGCAAACTCCACCTCACTTAGGCCCGTGGCACAGACACTCCTGTCTGTGCTCGCTGGTCTCTCCGTCTGCATAGGGCCCGCCTTCCGCTTGCCCGCCGAGGCCGTTTTCGCGCAAGCAGGAGGCGCTCCGCCACTACCGCACCAGCGCCGTAGGCGCGCCAGAGTCTTGCCCAGGACGTAAGAGTCTGTGTCGCAACTAACGGTTGCAAGGGAGCGAGAGTTTTGGCAAGAAGGGATATGCCAACCTATCAACCGTATTCTCCGGATCAAGGTGAGTTGTTGCCTGCCCATGGGAAGGATGTCTTGGGGGCCGATCATCTTTGTTTTCTGGTGCACGAAGTGGTGGAAGCGTGCGACCTGAGCGTTTTCGAGAAGCAAGAGGAGGACGCGGGTGGGCAGCGGCCGTACGATCCGCGAATGATGCTGAAGATTTGGCTGTACGGGTTCGGGGTGAATGTACGCACGACGCGCAAGCTCGAGCAACGCATTCGCGAGGACTTGGGCTTCCGATACCTGGCCGGCGGGGCAACGCCGGACCACAAGACGCTAAGCGAGTTCCATCGCCGGCATCGTGTTGCGATCAGGTCGATGTTCACCGAGGTGCTGCTGTTTTTACGGCGGGCGGGGATGGCACGGCTGGGCACGGTGGCGATTGACTCGACGCGGGTAAAGGGGTCGGCGTCCCCCGACCGGTTACTGCGTCGGGAGCAGATTGAGCGGGAGTTGCGCAAGAAAGTCACACGCTGGCAGAAGGAATTGGACGATGATCCAGATCGTGATCCGGGAACGCGTGTGGGGCAGGAACCGATCGCGGAACTGCGCAAGCAACTGAAACATCTGCGCGCGAGCGGCGAGGACAAGCTGTCGGCGACCGATCCGGACACCCGTTTTTTGCGGGAACGCGGGGGTTTCGTGCTGGGCTACACAGCGGAGATCGCAGTGAGCGAGGACCATTTCATCGTGGCGCAGCGGGTAACGCAGAACAAGAACGATAACCGTGCTTTGGTGCCGATGGTGGAGGAAGTGGAACGACAATGTGGAGAGCGTCCGCAGCGGGTGTTGGCCGACTGCGGTTTTTTCTCGAACCAGAATTTGCGCGAACTGGAACAACGCGGCATCGAAGGCTACCTTCCCGACCCGAATTTGGCGCGCGAGCTGAATACGGGTAAAACCGCACGAGGAGTCGGCCGGATGACCGTGAGCGATCCGCATCTGCTGCGCGCACGCAAGCGGTTGCGAACCGTCCGTGGCCGCGCTTGGTACAAGAAACGCAAGGGGATGGTCGAGCCAGTGATCGGGACTTTGCAGGAACAGCGTGGGATGCGGCAGTTCCAGCGCCGAGGACAGCCAGCAACCGCGGTCGAATGGACCCTGGCATCGATCGCCTACAACTTGATCCACTACCGAAACCTGTGCCGCAAAATTTAGCAGGCCAAAGCGCGCAATTCCGGAACTGGAAACGAGAACGGCGCGCCGGAAAACTGGTTGGAGTGCGGCGGTAGCTAAAAACCAGAGCAGTACCCAAGTTGCGACACAGACTCGTAAGCCCTGGGAAAACCAAAAAACAAAGTAAGCCCCGTAGGGGCGACACGCTCTTCCCATCACGCGCAATCTGCCGCCCCTCCGGGGCTATCAATCCATTCGGCTTCGTTCCCAGCGCTCACGCGCTGGGCTAATTTCTATCGCGCGACTGCCGCCCTCTCCCGAACCCTTCCCAAATTGTCCGCGCCCTCGGAGAACTAAATCCTCTCTTCCCATTTTCCAATTTCCATTTTCTAACCCCCCAATCATTCCCCCCACGCATCCACCCAACCAATTCTTTGCGTTGGACTCCCGCACCCTCTTCCGGCATTCTCCATCTGTATTCTAGTTGTCGGCCCCGTAGCCGCACGGTAACGAACCTCGTAGTTCCTTCCTTAGCCTTCCTGGGCAACCCGTCTTGCTCCAGGTCCAATTCGTTTCGTTTCAAATAAAGAAAAAGCAGCGCGGCGCTGCTGGCACTCCCACTGCGCCTATCTCAAAAAATTAATTTAGGAGAAACAAATGAAAACCATTCAGAAGCTGTCTCTGCGTTCACTCTCGGTCTACGCCCTCTTGCTCTTCGCCCTCCTCGCCGGAACTGGCCCGCTCGCCTTCGGCCAGGAATCCGTCCAAGGCACGCTCACTCTTCCCGTCGCCGCCAAACTTGGAAACACGTCCTTGCCCCCTGGCGAATATAAATTCTACGTTCACCTTCTCGGCCCCACGCGTTCCATGGAGGGCGTGCAACTCGTCTCCAGTCGCGTCGCTGTCCTGTTGATGGGCACCACCAAAGACGCCCCGCTCGCCAGCGCCCTCGCCCTGGTCTCGCGTCCTGGCCCCAACGCTCCCAAAATGATCGACCTCCTGCCGGAAGGGAACAGCCTCTCCATCCACGCCATTTCCCTCGACTCCCTCGGCCTGGTTGTCGAATTCTACGAATCCAATTCCAAAGGAACCGTGAGCGCCCGCGTCACCCAACCCTCTTCCGCCGTAATCTCAGCCAACGCCACTAACTAACCCGTGCACCATCCAACGCGATCCCAACAAAAAGAGGGCGGCCACCAGCCGCCCTCTTTTCCTTCTTCTCTCTGCGAACTCAGCGGCTCCTCTGCTACCTCTGCGTTAAAATCTTTCCCCTCTTCACCGGCCACTGGTCGCCGGCCACTGGCCACTTCCTTTTTCGTAATTTTTCCGATTCCCCCCACCACAATCTTGCATTGGACTTCACTCTCCCAACCCGCTACGTTTGATTTATGACTAATAGCAACTCCATACTGGACCGCGACACCCGGGAGGTGGATCTTCTCCACGAAATCGGCAGCCGCCTCGCCGCCGCCGATCCGCTCCACGAAGTCCTCCGCAAAGTCATCGACTTCATCTCCATCGTCACTAAATTCGATTCCTGCTTCATCTACGTCCTCGAAGAAAACGAACTCGTTCTCCGCTCCTCGAAAAATCCGCACGCCGAAGTGGTTGACCGCCTCAAACTGCAAGTCGGCCACGGCATTACCGGATGGGTCGCCGAACACAAACTTCCCGTCGCCATCGGCAGCAACGCCTTCAAAGATCCGCGTTTCCTCTCCTTCAGCGAACTCCCGGAGGATCGCTTCGAAGCCTTTCTCTCCGTGCCCGTTCTCAGCCGAGACAAACTGGTCGGCGTCATCAATCTCCAGCGCCGCCAGCCGCACATTTATAGTCAGCGCGAAATGCGCCTTATCTCCACCATCGGTTTCCTCGTCGGCGCGGAAATCGAACTCGCCCGCCTCGAAGGCGCATACTCCGAACTCTCCGAACAGCTCGACACGCGCAAAGCCATGGAACGCGCCAAAGGAATCCTCCAGCGCGATCTCCAGATTAGCGAAGAAGATGCCTACCTCACCCTCCAGCGCCAAAGCCGCCAGCGCCGCAAATCCCTCCGCGAAGTAGCCGAAGCCATCCTCCTAACCGACGAAATCAAGCGCACTTCACCTCTCCGCAAATCCGAGTAGGGGCAGCTTTACGCCGTCTTCTTTCCGTCGCGTTTCGTCCCCGTCGCTCCCCGCCTCCCCGGTAGCGCCTGCATCTTGTTCACCCTGAGCTTCGAAGGGCAGGCAAACCGCGGCCCAGCCCGCCCCGGGCGGCCGCTTTTCCTCAAGCACCGGATGGCCGCTCCATTCACCGCAATCCACATGCACTCGCCATTTTCCGCCCACACCACGAGACCAGCACTGGTCACTTCGCATGGAATCTTCTCGGAACACACCAATACGCTGGCACGTCTAGCTGGCGAACGCGCGCACTCCTTCAATCAATCTTTCCAAAAGGGAAGTTGAACAATAAAAATTTAGTTTTGAAGCATACGCTTGCGAGTCAGCAGATAAGCCGCTCCGCCAAGCCCAATGATCCCTGCCACCACCAGAGCCAGCGTCCCCGGTTCCGGCACATTTGCAGTCGGTTTATTGGGGTCGTTGGAGCATCCGGCAGCCCGCCCTTGGCTGTGCTCGCAACCATTCTCGCTAGCGTCTCCGTAAACCGGCGAAACACTTAATCCCGCGGCAATCACCGCCATGCCCAGAACACCCAGAATTGTTTTCACGATCGCGTCCTTCCACATAAATTTTCAATAACAAACGACGGGACAATGGTGGGCGGCAAGTACTAAGGCGGGCTAATACAGGCTTTTCCAATCGGATACACTGCAACCTGAATTCCATAGTCTCCCATTGCAAATAAATCACTTACGAACGCCCCTCTCCCGCAAATCTCCAATCATTTGCACACTTTTTCCCATTCCGTGCTTACTGCGCGCCCCCAAAGTTACCCTTGAATCGCAACTCGCGGCTCCCACAACATTCTTGGCACGCGATCTCAGCGCCCTCTGCGACCTCTGCAGTAAATTCTTTTTTCTCTCTCCCACGTATAATCCCTAAAATGCCCTCGCCCCTCCCACTCCCGTGCGCATAACCACCGCCGACGGCCACCGTCCTTCTAATTCCATCCTCTACTCCTGCATCACCCTCATCATGCTCATCTGGAGCATCAATTACCTCACCACCAAATACGCCCTCCGCTTCTTCGCGCCCCTCACCATGGCCTCCTTCCGCGTCGTCACCGCCGCCACCTTTATGCTCCTCGTCTATCCCATCGCCGCGCGTCTTCCAGCATTTTCCGCCGACCTCAAAGCCCACAAACAAAAACGCACCCTAAGCGACCTCTTCACCTTCGCCTACCTCGGTTTTTTCTGTGTCTCGTTAAATCAGATGTGCTTCACGGTAGGTCTGCGTTACACCAGCGTCGCTCACTCTTCTATCATCCTCGGCATGGGACCCATCTACGCCCTCATTCTCGCCGTCCTTTTCCGCCTCGAAAATCTCACCTGGTCCAAAGCCTTCGGCATGGCCGTCTCGTTTTCCGGCGTCGCCATCCTCGCCTCCGGCTCCGGCGGAGTTCACCGCCACTCGCCCACGCTCCTCGGCGATTTCATCACCCTCTGCGGCTCCGTCGCCTTCGCTCTCTACGTCGTCCTCGGCAAACGCGTAGCAGGGAAGTACGACGCGCTCACGATGACCACCTGGAACTATCTCCTCGGCGCCGTCATCGTTCTTCCCATCGCCATTCACCAAGCCATCGCGCTCGGCCCGCTTCCCAACTGGCTCGCCATTCCCTGGCAAGCCTGGGCCTGCTTCCTTTTCACCGCTGTCTTCAGCTCCACGCTCGCCTATCTCTTCTACTTTTGGCTCCTCCGCTACCTGCAAGCCTCCCAACTCAGCGCCTTCACCTATTTCCTTCCCGTCGCCGCCACCATCCTCGGCATTCTCTTCCTCAACGAACCCGCCTCCTGGCTCGAACTCCTCGGCGCCGCCCTCGCCCTCTTCGGCCTCTCCCTAACCGAATCCGCCCGCTCCTCCTAATACCGCCCGCCGTCAAATTTCCCCACCCCGGTGGCGCCTGCGTCTCGCAGGCAAGCCAGAGCAAGCCTTCCAAGGCGAGCGCTCCCCTCCGAACTCTCCGCTACCTCTGCCTGCCCGCCGCAGCCGCGCCTTCGGCGGCGTAGGGGGGGCGGCCCCTCTGCTACCTCAGCGGTAAAATTCCTTTCTTCTCTTCTCCGCTCCTACCGGCTAGCCGGCGGCACAATCCCATTCATCCGCAAATAAACAACCATCTGCCCGTAGTGATCGAAACAATGCCCCACCACCAGCGTCCCCATCCCCAACCGTGTCACCTTTCCCTCCCCAAACGGACTCTTGATGGGCGCCAGCAGATTGCCCTCGTTCACGCTCTCCGCCGCCTTCTCTGCATACGCAAACGACTCCTTCAGAAACTTCACAATCTCCGCCTTGCTCTTGATCGCCGCAGGACCGTTCTCGCTGCTCACGTCCACCGGAGCCTTCTCTCCCAGAATTGCCGCTCCAATCAGATAATTCACCGTCGCCACATGCTTCGCCTGTTCCGCGAACGTGCGCACGCCTTTAAACTCACCGCCCGTCGGCACAAACGAAAATTTGTCCTCCGGCATCGCCTCCACCGCGGGCACAAACTCCTTCTCCACGATCCCCACGCCCTGGCTCAGCACCTGCGCGATCGTGTGCGGTTCCTCCGCCTTCATCGCCTGCGCCGCCGCAAATTTCCCGCCTGCCAGCATCAGCAGCACGCCCAGCACTCCAATGATCTTTTTCATCGCGAATCTCCTTTTGCAAAGCGCCGTCATTGTAGTCCGGAATTCCGTCCCCCACCGCAACATTCCCATCCGCCTCCGCGCACACCCCGACCCACCCGCCGCCTCGCAAAAGGAGTTTTGTGTAGTGGCCAGTCTTTAGACTGGCCAGCCGCCAAAGTTGTTTGTAATGTCAGGACTCAACGCGAACCGACCCGCATCTCGCCGCAATCCCAATCTGTTATCGCGCCGGCACATAATTAACCGTGCCACGCCCGCCCCGCATTCAACAATTTCCCTGAAAATATCCCGCTTGATTCCGCGAATTGCCTGGCGTTAAAATCTCCTAACGGGAGCGGCTAGCTGTTAATGGTAACCGCGCCCCTACGCGGGAAGGAGTGGAGCAATGCCGCGCCTTGAAAAATCTGCACCCAAAATTGTTTGTAATCAGCAACGCAAGTTCATCCACCTGCAATTCTCCAGAATGTCCGATTGCGAACTGCTCCGTTTCGGCGTGGCCGCAAAATACAAAGCTTCCAGCGCGGAGTGGTCTCCGCCTTCCGAACCCGATGACCTCGAGCTCCAGCTAAGCCAGGCGCGCGTCGAATGGAACAGGCGTCATCCCGACCTGCCGCTCCGCGATTCTTTTTAACCGGGTTAGATCCTTCTGCGACCTGCGTTCCCCGCGCGAACGCACTTCCTCGTCAGCATGATTGCCTTGTTTACGGCGCTTTGCCGATCCACCACAGCACCGTGGCCACAATTTTCCAAGGCTGCTTGGGTGTGATGGTCACCGAGTCGTATCCCGTGTTCTCTGGCACCAGAACTTCCGTGTGGTCATAGCGGCGAAACCGCGAAACCGTTAAGCCCCGATCCTTGTGCCATGCAATCACAATCTTTCCGTCCATCTCGTTCAGATTAATTTGCGAGGAATCAATCGCCACAATGTATCCATTCAATATCAGCGGAGCCATGGAATTGCCCCGCACCCGCAAACAGGTCGTATACGAAGGATTTGGGCACCAGTCTTTCGGCGCCGCCATCATGCTCTCGATGGGAGCCTTGCTCAGCATGTGCACGTCGTCGCCTTTTTCGCCGTGCGATCCGGCCACCGCATCTAGCAACGGCACGGCCACCAGTTGGATCTTTTCCGCCCGGTTTCGCAGGCCGCTTCCCGCGTTTACAATTTCCACGTGTTCCAGTTCAGACGCCCGGATGCTTTTTCCGATCGTCGGCAGCACCCGAAGGATATGTTCGCTGCGCAGGCCCGCGCGTTCCCAGAAGTACCAGCAGCTTTCATCCCTCGCCAGATTTCCCAGCGCGATGTAGCCGTGGGAAGGCGGCTCCTGAGCTCCGCGCTCCCAGCGCGAAACAGCCATCGCAGAGAAGCCCGTCCTTGCGCCAAATTCCGCCTGGTTAAGTTTTGATCGCAAACGTAAGGCCTGGATGGCTTGCGCCCACTGCGGCTTCGTGGTCGTTGTGGATTTTCTTTTCATCGAAAATCTCTTCCTGATTCCTACGGTACGCCAACGTACATTCATGCGCAATCAAGAATTATCCGCGGGATATGTACAACCACTGCGGGATTTACTCTGGGTTGCCGTAGAATTCACCCTGGCGTGAATTATCAGAGAGGTGGTTTCGCCGTGCTCGATTAGTCTTGTTGCTGCCTAGGTAAGCTCGATCCTCCACTTCTCGATCTGCTCCGTCATCATTCCGTAACATTCGCAGGACGCTTCTTCCAATTTCGCCCGGCTCTTGATTCTCACGTTCCCCCGCGCGTAATCAATCAGCCCGGCTTTTTGCAAAATTCCCGCGGCCACCGTCACGCTGGCCCTGCGTGTTCCCAGCATGTGCGCCAGAAATTCCTGCGTCAGCGGCACGAAGTCGCCTCCCGGCCGGTCCTGCGACATCAGCAGCCATCGCGCCAGCCGCTCTTCCACTTCATGCAGCCGGTTGCATGCCGCCACCTGCGCCGATTGCACCGCCATCTCCAGTCCAAAGCGCTGCAAAGCCATCCCCAGGTTCGGACACGCCCGCAACACGCCGCCAATATCGTTCGCATTTATCCGAAATCCACTCCCGGCCACCTGCATAATCACGCGCGCCGGGCTGCTCCGGAATCCCGCTGCCAGCGGCACACCCACATACCCCTCCTTTCCGCACAGCCCCACTTCCACGCGCTTTCCCTCACCAGCCTTCGTCAATATCGAACCCAGCCCCTCATTCAAAAAATATCCATATTTGATTGGCAGCCCGGCTTCGTTCAACACCGTCCGAGTGGGCAAATCCAGAAATTCCAGCTTCGCGCAAACTGCGGCACACTCTTCATTTGGCAGATCCAGCAGAATCTTATTCAGGACTTGACGTCCATTCGCACTACGGCCGGGAAATTTCGAGACTTTCTTTGAGCGTGAGGCTTTTGCGCGGACCATCGGCAGTTTCCTGTGCGAACGATTTGTCAGATTCGCAAGGAACTGCCTCGATGCTGGGCAGAGGAATGCTAGTTAGACAGGCCCCAAGTCTATCAGTCCCCCAACCTCGCCGCCCGAATATCCATCCCAGTAGCACACGCTTTAGCCTGTGCACTCTTCTCCTGCCCTTTCTCTTGCCTCTTCTCTTCCTACTTCTCTTCCTACTTCTCTTGCCCGTGTACTGGCCGGTCTTCAGACCGGCTCTTGGGTCTCCCCCTCCCCCTCACCGCAACCCCGCAAACTCCCTCCTTGCCCCCATCATTATCGGAATCTCCCCATCCGCCCCGTTCCAAATCTCAAAAAAATCTCCGTACGCCTTCTTCGCCTTCTCCGTCTCCCCCGCCATCGCATACGCCCGACCTAATTCAAGCCGCGCCAATGCACCCATCGGCTCATTCAATCCGATTCCGTGATGATCAAGCACCTTCTGAAATTCCACCGCGGCCGCCGCCCCATTGTGTAAAGCCAGATACGCCTGCCCCCGCAACCAAGCAGGGTAAAGATAAGGAAATCCCAGCGGACCTCCCAACTCATATGGCATCGTCGCTTCCAAAACTTGCACGGCCTCTGCGGGATTTCCCGCGTTAATCGCAATCGCCGCATCAATCGTCGGCAAGCAAAAAAGTTTCAGCATCGTGTCCGTCGGCGCCGGATTCTCCAGCGGCGCCACCAACTTCTTCGCGCCTGCGCCATCTCCCGCTCGTGCCAACGCCAGCGCGGCCAGCAGCTTCACCTCGCGCTCCGAAGAGAGTGCCAGTGCCGCCGCCACATTTTGCTTCGCCGCCGCCGCGTTTCCGAACTCCGCCTCTCGCAATCCTCCCGCCGCCCGCCAAAGCGCCGCCGTCTCTTTTGAGTTGGCGCGCACCGCCGCCTCCGCCGCGCGGCGCGTATAATCCCGCGCCAGTTTCTGCCGCCCGTAAAAGCCCTCCGTGTCCGCTTGCCCGGAGAGCATTGCGTCTTCGTCTCCCGGACGCCCCGTCGCCCACGCGAGTTGTTGCTCCATTGCCTTCACGTCTCCTCGCAAAAAGCCCAACAGATACAAATTGCCGTGAATATCCATCCCGTCAAAGCCGCTGGCCTGCGACTGCTGCAGCACCTTCTGCGCATCCTCCGTCCGATTCAATGCAATGTACTCGAACGCAAGATTCCCGTAAGCGGTCGCCGAAGGCGCCAGCTTCACCGCCTTCTCTGTTTCCACCACCGCTTTTTCGTATTGCCCCAGTTGTTGATACACCACTCCCAGATTCAGGCTCGGTGTGTCGTCCCGCGGGTAGCTCTTCGACCACAACTGGTATACCTCCGCCGCTTTTTCCAGCTCGCCCGTCACCGCGTGATAATAAGTGGACGAAATCCGGTATCGCTCGCGTTCGCTCACGCGATCCCGCAGCTCAAACGCCTTCGTCGCGTTATCCGCCGCCAGTCCGGCCTGATTCAAATTGAAATACGCACCGGCCAGCCCGGCATAGGCCAGCGCAAATTTCGGGTCCAGTTCAATCGCGCGTTTAAAGAAGGGAATTGACTCCGCATCCCCACTCTTTCTCCGTGTCCTGCCTGCTATGGTGTACGCCTTCAGCGCTTCCAGAGATGGCGTCGTCGCTTCCAGCGGCACATCAAATTTCTCCACCGTCTGCAGCGATTCACCCAGTTCCTCACGCAGATCCGTCGCCATTTTGCTGAGCGTCTTCAGCACCGCCGGCTTGCTTGCGGCCTGCCCCTGCTCTGTCGCCAGCGTATCTCCACTCCCGCAGCCAACAGCGCTCAGCCCGATGACGTACTGCGTGTCCAGATTGGAAATCGATCCCAGTACGATAGCCTTGCTGCCGGTCCGCACGCAGATCTCCCGTGCCAATTCCGGGGTTACGTGCTGCCCCGGTTGCCCCATCAGCCGCAGCGTCTCTTCCGCTTTCCGATCGGAAACAATATTCAGGAACGGCGATTGGCTCAACTGGATTGTCAGCGCCTGCTTCAACGCGTCGTCAAACACCGGATCACCCGTTTTGTTCTCAAAATCCGCCAGCAACACGCTGTCTTTTTCCGTCAGCGGCGCGATCTTCGCAACCAGAGCCCTGCGGTGCGTCCTCACGTAAAGTCCGCCGAACACCGCGCCAAGCACCAGCAGTGCCGCCAGCGAGCCCCAAAGTATTTTCTTCCGCGAACTCGATCCGCTTTCCGTCGCCGTCCTGCTCGAACTCGCAGCCTCCCGCTGCGCCGGGTCCGTATCCCGTTTCAGTCGCCGCAAATCCGCGGCCACCTCCGAAGCGTGCTGGTAACGCAGCGCGGGATCCTTCTCCAGCGCCTTGTTCAGGATTCGCTCCATCTCCGCGGGCAGATCGGGATTTAATCGCATCGGAGCAACCGGATCCCGATTCAGTATCGCGTCAAAAATTTCCGCCGTGCTCTCCCCGCGAAATGGCGGCTGCCCCGTGGACATTTCATAGAGCACCGCTCCAAACGCAAACAGATCGCTCCGCGCATCCAAATCCCTGGCCCGCGCCTGCTCCGGAGACATGTACGCCACCGTCCCCAGAATATTTCCGGAACTCGTCAACGCTTCGGTTTCCAGATCTTCCGTCACCGTGCTGTCCGGATTCTCGCCCGTTCTCGCAGCCGTCCGCATCTTCGCAAGTCCAAAATCAAGCACCTTCGCGTGTCCGCGCCTGGTCACAAAAATATTCGCGGGCTTGATATCGCGATGAATGATCCCTTCGGCGTGCGCCGCCTCCAGGGCCTCCGCGATTTCGATTCCCCATCCCAGCACCTGCTCCAGCGGCAACGGCTGGCCGTGCAGCAACTGCCTCAGCGTCTGCCCCTCCAGAAATTCCATCGCCAGAAATGGATGGCCGTTGTGCTCGCCGATTTCGTAAATGGTGCAGATGTTGGGATGGTTCAGTGCGGAGGCGGCGCGAGCCTCGCGGTAAAAACGGCTCAGCGCCTCGGAATTTTTTGCGAATCCGTCCGAAAGAAATTTCAGCGCCACAAAACGCTGTAGCCTGGTGTCCGTGGCCTGGTAGACCACGCCCATGCCGCCGTCTCCCAGTTTTTCGTGGACGCGATAATGTGCAACGTCCTGTCCTGCAGGCGAGAACGATTCCGTCATTCTCCGCCAATCTTAGGTCCCACCAAAATCCAAGTCAAACCACCCGCCTTGGTAGCGCCGGCATCCTGCGGGCCAGCAAGCGAGTCCGCGAGCCGGCCCCTCCCTATTCCGAAATCCCCTCCTAGACATCTCCCCCCAACCTATGTTCGTATCCTATCGTTCAAACCCGCGCGAATCCCCGCGCCCAAAAAACCCGAAAGGATTCCCATGACCCCCAACCGCAAACTGACCCTCGCCCTCCTCGCCGGAGCCGCCCTCGGCGCAGCCGCCACCAACGCCCTTCGTGCCCAACAGCCAAAGTCTCTCCCTGCCTACGTCATCTCCGAAGTAGAAATCACCGATCCCGCCACATTCCAGAAATACGCGCAGCAAGTCGCCCCAACACTTGCGCCCTACGGCGGCCACTTCCTCGCCCGCGGCGGCAAAGTCCTCCCCGTCGAAGGCCTCGCCCCTGGCCGCGTCGCCCTGATCGCCTTCGACAGCGCCGAGCAAGCCAAAGCCTGGGAAGACTCCCCCGCCTACTCCGCCATCCGTCCCATCCGCCAAAGCTCCGCCAAAAGCCACATCTTCATCGCCGAAGGTCTTCCACTTGAATGACGACGCGCCTATCTAGGTTTTCAATTTTGTGGGAATTCTAATTACCAGCTCGCACTCAAAGACCTGCCCTTGCGCCAATCTCCAATCCCCGCCCCTTACATATTCTCTTTAATCTTCTGCACCTTAATCACAATCCGGCTCGCTGAGGGATACGACACCGTCCCCTTCACCCCGATCCGCAAATTCTCCAGCTTCTGAAATTTGTGTACGTCGCCGTCCAACTCCACAGTTTTGGTCATCTTCCCGCCGATGTTCACCTCGTTCGGCATGCGCAGTTCCCATCCCGTCGTCTCCGCCCCCATCGTGGACACTTTCACCAGAATCCCCGTCACATCCACCGTCTCTGGCTTTTGCGCCGCCGCTAACATCCCCACGCACAGCATCACCACCCCCACCAACATCCCAACGGTTGCGATCTTTCTCATCCCGTCCTCCTGGTCCGCTCAGCGGTTGCGGCGATTCTACTCACAGGCGCGCAAAATCTCCCAGAACTTTCTTCCGATGCAGTCGCTTAATTCTGCGGCACGCTCTTCGGCTTCCATTCCTTGATCTTTGCAACCTGCAGCACAATCCGGTCCTTCGTTTCCACACCTTGTTTGTGCACAATCGTTCCGCTCGCGGTCACCTTCAAATTCTCCAGCTTCTCAAACTTTTTCGTCTTGCCCTCCACGTCAATCGACTTCATCGGATTCCCGCCGAAGGATCCCTCAGTGTCCAGGTCAATCGTCCATCCCGAAGTCTCCGCGCCAATCGCCATCACCTTCACCAGCTTTCCGGTCACGCTCACCGACCCCGCAACCGGCGTGCCCTGCGCCTGCGCGCACCCCGCAAAGCAAAGCGCCATCACAAAAAGTAAACTCCCCACTCGCATCGCTCGATTCATCGTCCCTCCCGTTTTCGCTATCCCTGTAATACTCAATCGTGCCCAGTCCCTGCCGTCGCGCCATCCGCGGCAGTTTTTGCAGCGCACAAATACGCGGCATACTCATCCACCGTTCGATAGCCCACGCGTTCATAAATCGGCCGCCCCATTTCAGTCGCATGTAAAACCGATTCTTTTACTCCATATTGCTTCCGCATGAACGCGTCCGTGCGTCGCAGCACCGTCTCCGCATACCCGTGTCCTCGATGACCCGCATCCGTCGCCATCCATCCCACGTACGAAGCGCCTTCCACAAACGACACCGCGCCCCCAGACACCGCCACCCCATCCTTGTACAACAAAAATCCATGATTCGGCGCCCGCCAAATCCCATCGCAACTCATCTGCGCCGCATCGCGCGGAGTCAGTTCGTGCGCCTCCGCGTTCAGCTTCGCAATCTCTGCCGCCATCTGCGCCCCGCGCACTTCGCGAATCTCTTCCCGTGGCAACTCCCGCTTTGCCGGCAAAAATTCCTCCGCCACCATCCCAGGCATCAGAAACAGCGCTCCTGCCCCCGCGCCCTCCAAACGGTCCGTCCGCGCAATCAACAATCCCGGAACTCCCCGCGGCGCAAGCACGCCACGAAATTCTTCAAACAGCCTCTCCAGTTGTTCGCCGTCGATCCGCCCCTCCGTCTTTGGGTACGCCAGATTAAACAGCGGCACCCCAATCCCGGCACACGAAAACTCCATCTCCGAATGCACCGGCGCAAACCTGGTCGGAAACCCGTTCGCATACGAACTCCAAGCCGCCCGCAATATCCTCTGTGTATCCGCAATCATGGCGCACATTCTACACTCTCAAACCCCAACCTATTCATCCCCCGCAAATTTTTTCTAACTCTCTGCGACCCCAGCGCGTCCGCGCTCCACTTTCTGTTGAAACCGCCCCTGCCGCAACGCCGCAGCGCGAATCCTGCCTCCTGCTATCCGCTCGCTGCTAACTGCTATCTGCTATCTGCCTCCTGATCACTGATTACTGATAACTTTTTCCAGCTATGCTAACGTTACCGACGTCACCCCTCACCGGAGCCAACAAGTGTCCAACATCCCACACCGCAACGGCGGACCCAACGCGCGCATCGCCGTCATCCCCGGCGACGGCATCGGCACAGAAGTCACGCCCGTCGCTGTCCAATGCATCAAAGCCGTCACCGCCAAGCGCCACCGCCCCATCGAGTTCGTCGAGTTCGATTGGGGCGCCGACAAATTCCTTCGTGAAAGCATCACCCTTCCCCCCGGTGCCGTGGAAATGCTTCGCGATGAATTCGACGCCATCCTCTTCGGCGCTCTCGGCGATCCCCGCGTGCCCTCCAATCAGCACGCCGCGGACATCCTTCTCGGCCTGCGCTTCAAGCTCGACCTCTTTGTCAACGCCCGCCCCACGGAACTCCTCCACCAGCGCTTCACCCCGCTCCGCGACATCACCCCCAACGACATCCGGCTGATGGTCTTCCGCGAAAACACCGAAGGCCTCTACGTCGGCGTTGGCGGCTTCTACAAAAAAGACACCCCCGACGAGATCGCCATCCAGGAAGACGTCAACTCCCGCAAGGGTGTCGAGCGCATAATCCGCCACGCCTTCGACTACGCCCGCACCCACAAACTCAAGCGGCTTTGCATGTCCGACAAGTCCAACGCCATGACCTTCGCCGGCGATCTCTGGCAGCGCGTCTTCAAGATCGTCCGCGCCGAATACCCCGAAATCGACTCCCGCCACCTTTATATAGACACACTCGCCATGGAGATCGTCCGCGACCCTCGCCAGTTCGATGTCATCGTTACCAACAATCTCTTTGGCGACATTATCTCCGACCTCGCCGCGCAGCTCGCCGGCGGACTCGGCCTCGCTCCCTCCGCCAACATCCACCCCGGACGCACCTCGCTCTTCGAGCCCGTCCATGGCTCCGCCCCCAACATCGCCGGGAAGGGAATTGCCAACCCCTTTGGCTCCGTCCTAACCGCTGGCCTGTTAATGGAATTTCTAGGCTGGAACGAAGAAGCTCACGCCCTGAAACAATCCGTAAAGTCCGCTCTCAACGACAACGCCACCACCCCCGACTTAGCCGGCTCCCACACCACCGCCCAAGTCTCCGACTATCTACTAAACCACTTAACCAAACACGCCTGAACTCCAACCCGACCTTCAAACCATGCGCAGATTGGGCGGGGAACTGGTGGCGCCTGCATCCTGTTTACCCTGAGCCTCGAAGGGCAGGCAAGCAAGCGAGTCCTCAAGCGATCCCCGCCGGATGTACTGGCCGACCTTCAGAGTCCGTGTGAGAACTCGTCTTGACTGGTAATTTATACTGCGGGGGAGGCGAGGGGCGATGAGCAAATTTTTGGAATACCACCCGGATCAGGCGTATCTGTTGCCGCCGAGTGTACGGGATGTGCTGGGCGAAGGGCATTTGTGTTTTTTTCTGAGGCGCGTGATGGCCAGGATGAACCTGGACCGTTTTCGCGAGGACTATGGGAGCGAGGGCGGGCCGGCCTACGCGCCGGAGATGCTGGCGTCGGTGTGGCTGTATGCCTATGCGTTGGGGGTGACCAGTTCGCGGCGGCTGGAGCAGCGCATCCGCGAGGATTTGGCGTTTCGTTATTTAGCGGGTGGGGCGACGCCGGATCATTGGACGCTGAATGCATTTCGCCGCCGCCACGGGTGCGGGCTGAACGATTTATTCACGCAGGTAGTGGAGTTGGCGCGAGCCAGCGGGCTGGCGCGACTGGGGCATGTGGCCATCGATTCGACGCGCATTGCCGGAAACGCTTCGCGGAACCGAATCGACAGCGAGCAGGCGCTGCGTGACGAACGGGCACGCTTGCGGCGGGAGATTCGCCGCTGGCAGAAGCAGTGTGACGGGGAGGATCCGAACGAAGGAGCCGGGGTGCAGGTAAGTCGGGAAGCGCTTAGCGAGCTGGAGCGGCAGTTGGGAGAAATACCCGTGCGGCTGCAACGCCTGCAGAAAAGCGGGATGCCGAAGATTTCGCGGAGCGATCCGGACAGCCGGTTTTTGCGGGAGCGCGGTGGATTCGTGCTGGGTTATACCGGGACGCTGGCGGTGAGCGGGGATCATTTGATCGTCGCGCAGCGGGTGAGTCAGGAGACCAACGACAATGAAGCGCTGCTGCCGATGATCGATCAGGTGCAACGACGATGCGGCGAATGTCCGCAGCGAGTGAGCGCCGACAGCGGATTTTTCTCGCACGCCAACCTGGAAGCATTGGAAGAACGGAGCATCGACGGCTATGTGCCGGACAACAATATGGCGCGGGTGCTGAATCGCGGCGGTCGACTGCATCATCCTGCAAGGCACCCGGCGCATCAACGCATGCGACGGAAGCTACGCGACCCGGCAGGCCGGGCAGTCTATGCACGACGCAAGGCAATCGTGGAACCAGTGAACGGAGTGCTAAAAGAACAACGAGGAATGCGGCGCTTTCGGATGAAGGGCCTCGAAAAAGTCAAAGTGGAGTGGACCCTGGCGAGCATCGCCTACAACCTTACCCGCATCTGGCGCAGTAGCTAGCCATTGCGCGGCGCAAAGCAATCCTCACCCCGCGCCCTGCAAAGCAGAATCCGTCTTTTCCCAGCACCACGCCCGCCACAAAAATAAAAAACAGAGTCCTCACACGGACTCTTCAGGTCGGCCAACCTTCAAGTGCTTCCTGAAGGTTCGTAGAAATCCAAATCCCCGCCCAATCCGCTTTTCCTACTTCTTCTTCACCAGCAACGCCACCAGCACCCCAATCACGAATCCCCCAATATGCGCCCAGAACGCTACGCCGCCCGCCTGCGCCATTCCCAGTCCGTTGACGCCGTCCAGAAACTGCAGCACAAACCAATAACCCAAAATAAAAATCGCCGGAATCGGAATCAGGAAAATAAAAAAGAACGTCAAAATCCGGTGCTGCGGAAAATACACCGCGTACGCCCCCATCACACCGCTGATCGCCCCGCTCGCCCCCAGCGCCGGGATCGCTGAATGCAAGTTGAATAGCACATGGATCAGCCCAGACCCGATCCCGCAAAACACGTAGAAAAAGAAATATCCGATATGCCCGAACACATCCTCCACGTTGTCCCCAAAGTTATAAAGGAAGAGCATGTTGCCCAGCAAGTGCATCAACCCGTTGTGCAGAAACATGCTCGTAATTAAAGGATAGAGCGCCAGGCTCGCCGGCTCATGCCCGGCCAGCAGTGCAGGGAACCTCGTCGGCACCGTGGCATGGGCCAGCATAAACGCCTTCTGGGCGTGCAGCGGCAGCGTCACCTGATAGACGAACACCACCACGTTGGCCGCAATCAATAAAATGTTGACGAACGGAAACGTCCGGGTCGGATTCATGTCCTTCAGCGGAATCATGGGGCAATCGCCAGCATACCAGACTTGCTTTCCATAGCGCCCCCAGTCGACCCGCTCCGCCGCGAATCGCTCCCCCAATTGTAGCGCTGGCTATTATGCCAGCCCGACTTAGACACGCGTCGCCGCCTTCCCCGCCTGGGCGGCGCCTGCTTCTTGTTTACCCTGATCTTCGAAGGGCAGGCAAGAATAGCGAGCCCGCCCTCCGCTCTCCCTCCGCAAAATGCCAGGGCAGGGAAGCACAAGTCCACGCAGCAACTCCCACACCCCAGCGTCCTATAATTTCCCCATCAAAAAATCCTGGTAAACAGAATCTACGGGCGGCATTTTCGGCGACAAAACACCGGCCGCCTCGAATGGCCGACTTTCAATCGCGACAAATCACTTCTCCGGGAAATGAAGCTTAGACGGTCCGGGAGCATTCCCACTCCCCGAAGGGCCGGCTCGCAGACTCACGCGCCTGCCGGCCCTTCGAAGATCCGGGTAAACAAGTGCCGGCGCTACCAACCACCGCTACCCGGAGCCGCCGCTGCAGGTAACGGGGAGAAAATGTCGGCGCGCCGACATTTAAAGTAAAACTTGAAGGTTGTTCGAACATTCAGCAACGTCTTGGTAGTGCCTGCGTCTCGCAGGCAAGTTGGCGGCGCAGCCGGGTCCGTCACTCTCCAGGGTCTCGAAGGCGCCCCCGCGGGGAAGGGCCTGAAATATGTCGGCGCGCCGACAGTTAAAGTTCTACTTGAAGGTTGTTCGGACGGAGATCAGGCCGCGTTGGTCTGGAATTCAGAGCGACAGACTAGGTCGACTCGCAGACTCCCCCGCTTGCCGGCAGGATGCCGGCGCTACCAACGGCTACTGGATTCAGCTGTCCCAACGGCGAAGGGCCTGAAAAATGTCGGCGCGCCGACATTTAAAGTTTTACTTGAAGGTTCTTCGAATCTCCCTTTCCCCAAATTCCATTTCGGAACCACTCCATTCCCGTCTCAGGGTCCCTTCAGATTTGCTTCTTCTCCGATCTCCGCGCCTCCGCGTCCCTGCATTATCTTTCTCTTTCTTTCCACAACTCCTCCACGCGCGCATTGCTCTACTTTCCCATCTATGCTATTTAATTTAGTCCTGCATGTGCGTCCCGCTTGCACAGAGACTCGCCTTTCTCCTTCCAAGCGATCGCGCCGACATTTCATGCCTGCCCGCGAAACGGAAGCCATCATCTTGAAGACCTTCCCGCTGGGCGAGGCCGACCGCCTGGTTAGTTTCCTTGGTCGCAGTTCGGGTCGCATGCGGGGAGTAGCCGCCGGCGCGCGCCGCATCAAAAACCGCTACGGCTCCACGCTGCAACTGCTCGCGCACGTGCAGCTTTGGTACGTTGAACGCGAAACGCGCGACCTGGTCCGCATCCAACAGGCCGAGCTGCTCGAGTCATTCAACAAGGCGCAGAGCGATTACGAGCTTTCGACCAGTCTTGCGCTTGTCAGCGAAACCGTCGAGCTGGTTCTGCCCGAGCATGAAGCATCCGAGCCAATGTTCCGGCTCATCCTGCTGACGGTGCGCGAAGTGGAACGCCGCGGGAACGGCATTCTCCCGCTCAGCTATTTCGCTTTTTGGACAGTGCGCCTGGCGGGCTGGCTGCCGCGCTTCGATGTCTGCGCCGAATGCGGCAAGCCGTTTGGCGACCGCCCGGCGTTTCAGGCCTCCTGGCATCCCGGCCTGCTCTGTGAAGAGCATCGCCGCTCGGGCATGAAGCCGGTTTCAAAGGAAGCGCGGCATCTGGCGGAAATTTTCTCGCGCGAGGGTTTGGACAAACTCGACGCCGCGCTGGAATCGCAACCGTGGGCGAGGGAATTGCGCGAAGCCGCGCTAAACTGGATTGAGCATCACACCGAGCGCAAGCTCGCAACACGCGAACTCTTGGAGAACTCGTGAAGCCGCACAGCAAATGTACTGGCCGACCTTCAGTTCGGCCGCCAGCAAGTAGCAGGGGCTTCAGCCGGTGCACTCTTTCTTCGATTCCGCCAAATATCCAGAACCAGAAGCCATCGAATCTAAACTTCCGTCACTACACGGTGCCCGCATGACCACTGCGACAAAGCCAATGGCCAAGCCCAAAGGCCTCCTCTTTCAGGAACTGATCCTCAAGCTCATGCACTTCTGGGGCAGCGAAGGCTGCGTCCTGCAGCAGCCCTTCGACACCGAAGTCGGCGCCGGCACCATGCACCCCGAAACGTTCCTTCGCGTCCTCGGCCCCAATCCCTATCGCGTTGCATACGTGCAGCCTTCGCGCCGCCCTGCCGACGGCCGCTACGGCGAAAATCCCAACCGCCTCTACAAGCACTTTCAATATCAGGTGATCTTGAAGCCTTCACCCGCCGACATTCAAGACATGTACCTGCGCAGCCTCGGCGCCATCGGCATTGATCTCCGCGCGCACGACATTCGCTTCGAGGAAGACAACTGGGAATCGCCCACGCTGGGCGCCTGGGGCATCGGCTGGCAAGTCCTGCTAGACGGCCTGGAAATCACGCAGTTCACCTACTTCCAGCAGAGCGGCGGGATTGATCTCGACCCCATCTCGGTCGAAATCACCTACGGTCTGGAGCGCATCTGCGCCTTCCTGCAGGACGTCGAGAGCGTCTACGACATTCGCTGGACGCGCGACAAATCCTACGGCGATATCCGCTTGGCGGAAGAGCAGCAACTTTCCGAATACAGTTTCGATAAGAGCGACGCCAAGGCCCTGCGCGCCGAATTTGAGCTGCACGAGAAGGAAGCCAAGGAACTCCTCGATGGCTGGAAGAATCGCGGGGAGACCGTTGGCGGCTCGGCGACCGCGCTGAAGCGCTACCCGATCCTGGCCGCCTATGACCACTGCCTGAAGTGCTCGCACCTGTTCAACCTGATGGACGCGCGCGGCGTCATCTCCACCACGGAGCGCGCGGCGCTGATGCAGCGTGTCCGCACCCTGGCATGCCGGGCCGCGGCGGCGTATCTGGAGCAGCAAACGGGCGTAGCCCCGAAGGCGGGGGTGCGCGCATGAAATTGCCAGCCGTTCCAAATCGGGAAGCAACGTTCGAACAACCTTCAAGTAAAACTTTAAATGTCGGCGCGCCGACATTTTGGGCGAGCGACGATGGCGTAGGCTCGGAATTCGTAAATCCCAAACCTTCAGACTTTACTTTAAATGTCGGCGCGCCGACATTTTCGCACTCCAACTCGGGTAGGGGCGGCTTAAGGCCCCCTTCTTCTCCGTTCGCGTCTTTTGTACTGGCCGACCTTCAGCTCGGCGCTTCGACGGATTGCCGCCCCGCCCCGCTGGCCGGTCTAAAGACCGGCCACTACACAAACCAGATCTCCCCGGCGGTGTCCCGATGACTCCGGCAAAGAAATCTATGACCAAGACGAAAGCTGCAAAGACTGCCGCTAAGCCTGATCGCCGCGTTGAGCTCCTCTTTGAGATCGGCGCCGAAGAAATTCCGGCGGGCATGCTGCCCAAGGCCATCGCCGAACTGAAATCCATCCTCGAGCGTCACCTCGCTGCGGAGAATTACCACGAAGGCGTCACCATCGAAACCTTCGGCGGCCCTCGCCGCCTCACCGCCTGCGTTCGCGGACTGATCGCCAAGCAGGCCGACGTCGAAAACGAAGTTACCGGCCCGCCGAAGACCGTCGCCTACGATGCCACCGGCGCGCCCACCCGTGCAGCCGTCAGCTTCGCCGAGCGCCAGGGTCTCCCGCTGCACGAGGTGTACCTGGTGCAGACGCCCAAGGGCGAATACCTCGCCGCGAAAGTCACCAAGCGGGGCCGCAGCGCTCACGACCTGCTGCTCGAAATCCTTCCCCGCGTGATTCATGATCTCCCGTGGCCGCGCACCATGACATGGACCGGACTAGAGGGCGCACGCTTCATCCGCCCGATCCGCTGGCTCCTCGGCGTGCTGGACGGCAAGCCCCTGAAGTTTACTTTCGGCGGTCTCACGGCTGGGGACACTACGGTCGGCCACCGTTTCCTCGGTGTGGCTAAGATTGCCGTCAAGAATTTCGCCGACTACGAAAAGAAGCTCCGCGCCAACGGCGTGATTGTGCGCCCCGCAGAGCGCCGCGAAAAGATCGAGCGCGAACTGGCCGCGTACGTCAAGCGCACCGGCCACCACGTCCACCCGGACGCAGACCTTCTGCAACTGGTCACCTATCTAAACGAATTTCCGCACGTCATCGAAGGCGGCTTCGACCCATCGTTCCTCGAATTGCCGGACGAGATCCTGATCACCGTGATGCGCGGCCACCAGAAATATTTCGCCGTCGAAAAACGGGGCAGTTCGCGACTCAGTGCAAGCGGCGAACTGGCGCCGCACTTTCTGGCGGTGATCAATCTGGCCAAAGATTCGCAAGGACTGATCCGCGCCGGGCACGAACGCGTCCTGCGCGCGCGCTTCGCCGATGCACGCTTCTTCTGGGAGTCGGACCAGAAGGTGCGCCTCGCGGACATTCTTCCCAAGCTCGACAAGATCACCTACGAGTCGCGCCTCGGCAGCTACCACGCCAAGGTCGAGCGCATGCGCGCCATCGCCCGCTGGCTCACCGAGCAGTGGTACAACCTCGGCATGATGCAGGCGCACGTGGCCGATGCGGATCGCGCCGCGGAACTTGCCAAGTGCGACCTAGCCACGGAAATGGTTCGCGAGTTCACCGAACTGCAGGGCATCGTTGGCGGTCTCTACGCCCGCGCCCAGGGCGAACCCGAAGTGATTGCCGAGGCGGTCTACGATCACTATCGCCCGGTCGGTCTCGACGATCCCATCCCGCGCAACCTGATCGGCTGCGCCGTGGCGCTGGCCGATAAGTTTGACTCCATCGTTGGCTGCTTCACGGTGGGAGTTGTACCCACAGGCTCCAGCGATCCTTATGCGTTGCGCCGCGCCGCGTTGGGCATTGTGAAAATCATCCTCGATCAAAAGCTGCCCGTCTCGCTCTCGCTCGCCGTTAGCGCTTCGGCCCGCGCACTGCTTACCAACGCTCCCAAGAAGACCGTGACTCCACAGCAGGAGCAGCAGGTGCTGGAGTTCTTGCAGGACCGCGCCAAGTTTGTGCTGAAGGAAAGGTCGGGCTACGCCTACGACGAGGTAGCGGCGGTATTCCGCACTGGTGCCGACAACCTGGTGGATGTGGAGAAGCGCCTGAAAGCGCTGAAGGCCATCCGCAAGACGCGCAATTTCGAGCCGCTGGCAGTCTCCTTCAAGCGCATCCGCAAGATTCTGGAGAAGGCCAATCTTTCCGCGGAGGAGTTGCAGACCGTCAACCCGCAACTGTTTGCCAAGGACGCCGAGAAAAATCTCCACGGGGCGGTGCGCAAGGCCGCGGCCAGTGTTAGTGTGAACAAGCGGGCGGGGAAGTATCAGGAAGCGCTCGATGAAATCGCCGGGCTGCGCAAAGCGGTGGATAGCTTCTTTGAGGAAGTGATGGTGATGGACGAAAACGAAGCGGTGCGTAAAAACCGCCTGGCGCTTCTGGCGGAGTTGCTAAGGGAGTTCACCACCATCGCGGACTTTTCCGAATTGGGCGGGGAAGCGTAGGAGACGAGTTTGCGTGCACCGGCCATAGTGGGATCTCATTTGACGCTTTGGCGGCTTCTGGAAGTTATGTGCGGTGTAGCGATCCCAAGTGCCGCTTTTGGGGAGGCCAAGGCTCGTCGAGTTGGTGTTCTCGGAGAGGTTTTCGTGTTAGTACCGGCGCTCCTCTTGGGAGTATTTAACATTTGGACGGTGCACCGAGCAGGTTATGCGGCGTATCAGCAATCGAAAAAGTACTCCGATTCAGCACAGGCGTGGTGGGCGCGATTCGCCTATCTCGGACTGGGACTATGGATTATTATTTCGCTCCTCGTAGGAGTGGGCATTGGCTCCATGACACTGCGGGCGGTCGGGAAATGATTCAGGAGCGGGCGATCCGCAAAACCCTAAGGTTTTACTTTAAATGTCGGCGCGCCGACATTTCTGGGTTTGTAGGGGCGGGTTTAGCCCGTCTGGTTGGGTTTAGGGTTTTGTCGAACGGATCGAAGGCGGCATAAAGCCGCCCCTACACCGGAAACAAACCTTAAGACTTTACTTTAAATGTCGGCGCGCCGACATTTTGGATGGCAAGGCAGTTTTTGTGGCACAGGCACTCTTGCCTATGCAGCCTTGAGTGCTTGCAGTAAACGCCGCACAGTCAAGAGTGACTGTGCCACACGGATTAGACTTTTTCGGCGCGACGGGCGCTGCGCTCCAAACTCAATCGAGCGCAATCCCGGCCGCCAGCAAATGCGGTCACAACTCAAGCGAGGCGTAACGTGAAAAAGTGGGTCTATTTTTTTGGAGCAGGCAAGGCCGAGGGCGACGCTGCATGGCGCGAAGTCCTGGGCGGTAAGGGTGCGGGTCTGGCGGAGATGACCAAGATCGGTCTCCCGGTCCCGGCGGGTTTCACCATTTCCACGGAAACGTGCGACTACTTCTACAAGAACGGCAAGAAATATCCCGCCGAGCTGAAGAAGCAGGTGATTGATAATGTCAAGAAACTGGAAAAGGTCACCGGCAAGAAGCTGGGCGACCCCAAGAGCCCGCTGCTGGTCAGCGTGCGCTCCGGCTCGGCCCGCTCCATGCCGGGCATGATGGAAACCATTCTTAACCTGGGCCTGAATGACAAGTCCGTGGCCGGGCTTGCGGGCGCAACCGGGAATGAGCGCTTCGCCTACGACGGCTATCGCCGCTTTGTGCAGATGTATTCCACCGTTGTAATGGGCATGTCCAAGGAAGATCTGGAACATCGCCTGCGCGCGATGAAGCAGCGCATCGGCGTGAAGGAAGACACCGCGGTTCCCGCCAGCGGCTGGAAAGAATTGGTTTCCGAATATAAAGCGTACTTCAAAGAGAAGTCCGGCGAAGCATTCCCTGACGATCCGATGGAGCAGCTCTGGGGCGCAATCGGTGCGGTGTTTGGTTCGTGGATGGCGGAGAAGGCCGTCACCTATCGCCGCGTGGAAAAAATTACGGGTCTGCTGGGCACGGCCGTCAACGTGGTGCAGATGGTCTTTGGCAACACGGGGGACAACTCCGGCACGGGCGTCTGCTTTACGCGCGACCCGAGCTCCGGCGAAAAGATATTCTATGGCGACTACCTGACCAACGCGCAGGGCGAAGACGTGGTGGCCGGAATCCGCACTCCGGTACATCTCACCGAACTCAAGAAGATTATGCCGAAGGCTTACGCGCAGCTCGAAAAGGTTCGAGTAAAACTTGAAGGTCACTATAAAGACATGCAGGACATGGAGTTCACCATCGAGGAGGGGAAGCTCTACATGCTGCAGACGCGCACCGGCAAGCGCACCCCGGCCGCCGCGTTCAAAATCGCCATGGATATGGCCAACGAGAAACTGATCAACAAGGAAGAAGCGGTGCTGCGCATCAAGCCGGAAGACATCGAGCGGCTCTTCTATCCAGTGATCGATTCCAAGGTGGACAAGAAAGCGCTGACCAGTAAAATCCTGGCGCACGGCATTGACGCGGTGCCGGGAGCGGCTGTGGGCAAGGTGTGCTTCTCCGCAGCCGAAGCGGAGGAGTGGGCCAAGAAGGGCGAGAAGGTGATCTTGGTTCGCCGCGAAACGAGCCCCGAAGACGTGGGCGGCATGGCCGTTGCGCAAGGCATTCTGACCGCGACGGGTGGCAAGACTTCGCACGCCGCGGTGGTTGCGCGCGGGTGGGGGAAGTGCTGCATCGTTGGCGCGGAGACCCTGGACATTGATTACAAGTCCAAACAGATGAAGGACGGCAAGAGCGGCAAGGTGGTGAAGGAAGGCGAATGGCTTACGCTGGATGGCAGCGAAGGCGTGGTCTACGCCGACCAGTTGCCGTTGGTGACGCCGGAATTCCCGAAGGCCTATCAGACCATCATGAAGTGGGCCGACGAAATCCGCCGCTTGCGCGTGCGCACCAATGCGGACACGCCGCAGGACGCGCGCAAAGCCATTGAGTTCGGCGCGGAGGGCATCGGCTTGTGCCGCACAGAGCACATGTTCTTCACCGACTTCGAGCACCCGGAGAAGAGCCACGAACGGCAGCGCGCGATTCAGGAAATGATCGTTGCAGAAGACCGCGAAGCGCGCGTGAAGGCGCTGGACAAGTTGCTGCCGTTTCAGCGGCGCGACTTCATCGGCATCTTCAAGGCCATGGACGGCTTCCCGGTAACCATCCGCTTGATCGACCCGCCGCTGCATGAGTTTGTGCCGCACGAGCCGGCCAAGCAGGCAGAGCTTGCCAAGGAATTGGGCATCTCCTCGGAAACCGTGGCTCGGCGCGTGGAGCAATTGCACGAAGCCAACCCGATGTTGGGCCATCGCGGCTGCCGTCTCTCCATCACCTATCCGGAAATTCTGGAGATGCAGGTGCGCGCCATCATTGAGGCGGCCATCGAGTGCCAGAAGTCGAAGGTGAAAGTGCTGCCGGAAATCATGATTCCGCTGACCCTGGATAAAAAGGAGCTGTGGATTCTGGAGCAGGCCACGCGCCGCGTTGCGGATGACCTGATCAAGAAGGCTGGAGTGAAGCTGCCTTATCTGGTGGGCACGATGATTGAGCTGCCGCGCGCCGCGCTGCTGGCGAATGAAATCGCCGAGGTTGCGGAATTTTTCAGTTTCGGCACCAATGATTTGACGCAGACCACCATGGGGCTTTCCCGCGACGATGCGGGCCGCTTCCTGCCCGACTACGTGGACGAGAAGAAGGCTGGTGTCTTCGGCGGCGATCCGTTCCAGACGCTGGATATCAAGGGCGTGGGAATGCTGATGCGCTGGGGCATCGAAAAGGGCCGCGAGACGCGTCCTAAACTGAAGGTTGGCATCTGCGGCGAACACGGCGGCGATGCGGACAGCGTGAAGTTCTGCCACGAGATTGGCATGGACTACGTGAGCGCTTCACCGTTCCGCGTGCCCATCTCGCGATTGGCGGCAGCGCAGGCGGTTGTGGAAGCGAAGGCCAAGGAGAAGTCCGCGAAGGGCAAGCGCAAGTAGGCGCTTCCCATCCGATTGTCGGGGCGGGTTTAGCCCGACTTCTTAGTTTGAAGGTTTGCCCGGCGGATCGATGGCGGCGTAAGTCCGCCCTTACGCGGTGCAAAACCTTCAGACTTTACTTTAAATGTCGGCGCGCCGACATTTTCCGCTCGTGGGGGCGGGTTTAGCCCGCCTTCTTGGTTGGAAGGTTTGCCTAGCAGATCGAAGGCGGCATAAAGACGCCGCTAAGGGTTGTGCTCCGGTGGGAAGAACTCTCACTTTGGTGGCTGCAGCATTTGCATGCCTGTTGGCTTGCGGCGGCGCTGGGGCTGCGGACACGCCTCTCACCTTGCACGGAAGAGTGGTAGATGAGCACGGACTGCCGGTTGCCAACGTTCAAGTAAAACTTGAAGGTTTGCAAAAGGCAATTTTCACCGCTTCCACCGACGATGCCGGCTATTTCTCCATCTCAAATCTCGCGCCGGGATCTTATTCCGTGCAACTGGAGAAGATAAGCTTCTTCCTGTTGCGCGGCCAAACCATCGAGTTGGCAGCCGACTCCACGGAATTTTCCTTCACGCTGAATCACGCGCAGGAAGTGCGCGAAACGGTGGACGTGCTGGCGGATCCTAACCGCATCGAGCCCGGCGAAACGCAGCAATCCGCCACGCTCACCTCCGCGGAAATCTTCTATATCCCCATCCCCAGTTCGCACGACTTGCAGGAAAGCCTGGTGGCACTGCCGCAGGTGCTTCGCGACGCGCAGGACGTTCTCCACGTGGCCGGTGCACGCACCACGGAAACGCAATACCTGATGGATGACTTCGAAATCGGCAGTCCGGTGAACAATTCGCTGACCGCGCGGCTGATCGTGGACGCGGTTCGCTCCGCTGAAATCGAAACCGGGCGTTTCGGCGCCGAATATGCGCACCCGGGCGCCGCGTTGTTGCGCATTGAAACCCCGGAGGGCGACGATCATTGGCGCTTCAATGCCACGGATTTCATTCCCGGTATCAATGTGCAGGAAGGCGTGCACCTGGGGAACTACTATCCCCGGTTCACTTTTTCCGGGCCGATCGTGACGGAGAAGCTGTGGTTTCTGCAGTCGTTCAGCGTAGACCACACGCTCTCCGTGGAACGCGGCATAACGTCCGGACCGAATACATCCGAGCAATGGGGCGGCAATTCGTTCTCGCGCCTGCTTTGGCATGTTTCGGAGAACGACAGCCTGCATTTCAGTTTTCTTTACAACACGGAGAGCGACACGAACGCGGGTCTCGATGCGCTGCACCCGCAGTCCACCACGCTGGACGTTACCGGCAACCGGTTGTTTGGCTCGGTGAAAAATCAATGGTGGGTGCGGCACACGTTGGTGGAAGCGGGGTTCTCGGAAGACCGCACGGATCAGGATTTCACGCCGCAGGGAAGCCAGCCCTATGTGCTGCTGGTGAATGGTGCAACGGGGAATTATTACCAGACGCTTCAGCAGGACAGCCACCGGCACCAGTTTTTTGCCGACGCGATTCATCCGGGTGGGAAGTGGCACGGCACGCACACAATTTCTGGCGGTGTGAATTTTTCGATGGTGGAGCTTTCACAGAATGCCGCCCGCGGGGAAATCCAGGCGCTGGATGCCACGCAGGCTCTGGTGCGGCACACTGCGTTTGCGGGGAATCCGCAGTTCGATGTCAGCAATCGCCTGGCGGGCGGATTTTTGCAGGATACTTGGAAACTGAATGCACACTGGGTGCTGCAGGCCGGGATTCGCGGGGACTGGGATCAATTTGTGCACGCGGCGATGGCGGAGCCGCGCGTGTCCGCGAATTACCTGCCGTTTTCGGACGACCGCGCGAAGTTTTCACTCGGCTGGGGCATCTACAACATACCGCTAAATCTTTCTGTCTTGGGACAGACGCAGGACCAGCGGCAGGTGGATACGCTTTATAACGCCGCTACCGGCGCAATCACGGCGGGTCCTGCGGCGAGTTCGTTTGTATTGCCAAGCGGGGGATTGCAACAGCCCTATTTCGATATCACCAGCGCGGGCTGGCAGCAGCGCTTCGGCGGCAACACGGTAGTCAGCGTGGAATTGCTGGCGCGCAACGAGCATCACGGGCTGGTCTACGAAACGATTAGCCCCGGGCAGATCGGCAGCGAATTTCTGTTGCAGACTTCGCGGCGCGACAAATATCGCAGCGCCACTGTGACCGCGCGGCACACCTTTGGAAACGGAGCGGTGCTCTTTGGCAGCTATACGCGCTCGAAGGCCAATACCGATCAGGACCTGGACCCCGTGCTTGGCCAATTGTATTTCGCGCCGCAGCAGGGCGGGCCGCTTTCCTGGGACGCGCCGAATCGCGCGCTTTCCTGGGGAACCTTTCCCACGCACGTCTGGAGCATCGATTTTTCCTACCTATTTGAATATCGCACCGGGTATCCGTTCAGCGTGATCAACCAGCAGCAATTCCTGATTGGCGCGCCGAATTCGATGCGCTTTCCGGACTACGCCAGCCTGAACATCAGCCTGGAAAAGAAATTTCGCTTCAGGAAGTATCTGTTTGCAGTCCGCGGATCGGTGATCAACCTCACCGGGCGGCAGAATCCAGATGTAGTGGTGAACAATATTGACGCCGTCGGCGTCACCCCGGCGTTTCTGACATTTGAGGGCGGCCAAGGCCGGGCATTCACCGGCCGCTTGCGGTTTTTGGGGCGACGATAGATGGGCCGAAAAATGATATAAGGGGACGATTTACCGAGAACAGCGATGGCGATTCGGCCAACTCAAAAACCTCTCAGCCCCGACACGAGAAGGCTCCTCGAGATGCTCCGCCAGCGGCCAGGAGCGTTCGGCAAATTTTTCAGCGCCGACCCACGCGCAGACATCATCCGTACGATTGGCGCTAGCGGTGAAATCGCGGTCGTTCCCAATCTCCTCCCCTTCGCCCTCGACAGCAACAAGGAGATCGCGCGCGAAGCCGTCCGGACAATCGAGCGGCTACTGCAGATGCTGGGGCCTGCCGATTATGTGCACTCTGATGAGTTTGTCCGGAAAGCAGACATTGATTGGCAACGGCGACAAGAAACGTGGAGCGATCTCAGGGTTCATGACGTTGAGCGTGCCGCCCGGTTGCCTGAAGGAGCAGTTTTTGTCTTGGGAGTGCTTAGTTCTTACGGAAGTGGATACATTCGGGAAGTTGCCGTGCGGGAACTGGGCAAGACCCACACCGGAGAGGAATTGCCATACCTGCTGATCCGTTCCAATGACTGGGTAGGAATTGTGAGGGAATGTGCCCGGGAGCTTCTAATTGCCCGGATCAAACCCGAATCGACCGCACTTTTCTTGCGCTGGCTGCCTCTTGTATTGCGGCTTCGAGCGACTCAGCGAGGGCAACCGGGCGAGATTGTAGATCGGATCACGTCCATGCTCGAGGCCGAAGAGATGCGCTCTCTGGTGGTGGCTCGCCGTGATTCGCAAGACCTCCTGGATAGAAGATAGTGTTACGAAATACTTCTCGGTGCACAAAATCCAGAGAATGAGGAATTCGTTAGACGAGCATTAGCGCAAACTGACCCACGCGTTCGAGTGATCGCTGCTCGCACATTCGGGCACGAACCCAAAAGCGATAGGAATCGAGAACTACTCGAAGATGCCCTTCGCAGCCGACACGCTCGAGTTCGATATCACGCACTGGGCGCCCTTGCTGAGAAATATCCAGAGGTCGCGGGACCCGGACTGAAGAAAGCATTGATGGATGGGAACATCTCCGTTCGAGAAGCGGCGCAATTTTACATGGCCAAGCCCAAGTTCGAGCCACGCAAATTCTATCTGGAGCAGATTGGCTCAGCAATGGGAGGGGAACTGGTCGCTGGCATTGCTGGTCTAGGTGAAACAGGAACAAAGGAAGATATTCGGACACTTGAGCAGTTTGTCGCTGTCCCGAACTCTCCTGTCCGGGCAGCTGCGTTGCGGGCTATAGGCAAACTAAATCGAAACCACGACCCCAAAATATTTCTTGGCGCGCTCTGCGACAAGAACCGACGAGTTGGGCGGGAGGCCGTGGCCGCACTGCAAAGACGGGCGAACGCCATCGGCGGGAAAAGGCTCTGGGAGGAATTTTCCGCTGCCGGACCTGCAGGGCGAAGTGCCGCGTACTTTTTCTTATGGCTCGTTTGAGCAAATGGGAGAGCCTTGGGTACCTGCTAATTGCGATGGGTGACCCAGAGCCAAAGGTGTCGGAACAAGCGCAGCTTTACAAGAGAAGGCTCTGGCAAAGATGAAATCGCAGTTTCGTTCGACCGACGACTCAGCAGGCAGAGAATTTGCGAAGCATTCTGGTGACTCACGGTTTACTGATTAAACCCGAGGAGAGGGACCTGTTGGAGAAGCTGATCATGGCGCAATTGAGTTGAGCCGTTCGGCCTTGGCGCGGCAAATGCCAGCACGCTCGCCGACTCGCTTACTGGCCGGCAAGATGCCGGCGCTGCCAAGGCGCCACAACATCCGCGCAACGCCCGTGAACCCCCGATTGCAAACCTTCAGATAAAACTTTAAATGTCGGCGCGCCGACAATTCTCAATGAAAGAAACGCTCTGGCACCGCAAAGCAAACCTTCAAGTAAAACTTTAAGGATTGGAACCGCAGCGGTTGGGCCTAGTAGGGGCGGCTTTATGCCGCCTTCTTGAATTGCTCCCATGGAGTGATTGTGTGCCGCGCGGATCGAAGGCCGCATAAACCCGCCCATACATGAAGAACAGGAATGGGTTGAATAGCGGCCCGCCTCGGAAGGACGGGCCCTACAACTCGGAGATGATCGCGATGGCTAGAAGCGCGGGGGATGGGCGATGCCGCTGGTGACGCAGAACCAGAGGACGGAGAGGAGGAGAGTCGCGGCGACGGAGATGCCGGCCATGATTTTGGAGCGGCGGGAGACACCTGCGCGGCGCATCAGCAGAACCTGACCAACTACCAGGACCACGCACACAATGCCGAGGGCGGCGAAAATCGCCAGCCATAAAGGGCTGGGTGGTTCGGGCGCGAGGGACGGAAAATCGGGCCAGTACCTGCGAATCCACGGATCAATCCAGACGTTTTCCACGGTGATGACAAACACGATCGCAGTGAGGAGCCAGGTGAGGCTCAAGGTGAGGGATTTGCGGATGGGCTGATGGAAAGATATGGAAGCCATGGGCGTGCCTGCGCACTTCCGAAGTGCGAGGCGGATTCTAATCCAAAGGCGGAGCCGACTCTAGTGCACAGAGGGTAAACTTCTAAAATAAAATCGAGTTGGTACTGGTACCGGCTTGACTGGAGCGGGGAGATTTGCGTGCGAGGGATTTCCCGTTGTGGCCAGGTGCCATTAGACTGAGGCTGCTAACGTCAGGCGAATTGCAGGAGTCTAGTAGGGCTGGCCTTCCGAGGCCGGCCGTTTGGGTTGAGATCGTGGTATGCGTATCGACGGCCCGCCTCCGAAGGCGGGCCCTACAGGAGAGCTCTGATGAGGAATGCGGCGAAAGCGTTGACTGCGAAACGGCTGGCGGCGGGATTCGGAATAGTGGCGACGCTGACCTGGCTTGGAGGGTGGCGTACAACAGCGCGGGAGGGCGCTGAGGCGACGCACGGCGTGGTGCGGGCGAACATGGATCCGGCGGTGAAGCCGGGCGACGATTTTTTCCGGTATTGCAACGGCGGCTGGATCGCACGGACGGAAATTCCCGCGGATCGCGCGAGCGTGGGCGCGTTCCTGATTTTGCGGGACAAAAGCGACCAGCGGGTGAAAGGAATCATTGAAGAAGCGGTGAAAGCGAACGCGGCCGCGGGCAGCGACTCGAGGAAAATCGCGGACCTCTATCAATCGTTCATGGACGAATCGGGGATCGAAGCGAAGGGAACCGCGCCGCTGAAACCGCATCTGGATGAAATCGCGGCGATCAAAGATAAAAAGGCGCTGGCGTTCGCCCTGGGGAAGACGCTGCGCTCCGACGTGGACGCGCTGAACAACACAAACTTTCACACGCCAAATCTTTTCGGGATGTGGGTGGCGCCGGACTTTAACGATTCGGAACATTACGCGGCGTACCTTATGCAGGGCGGAGTCCAGTTGCCGGACCGGGAATATTATCTGGGCCAAAGCGAGCGGATGAAGAATCTCCGCACGGAATACCAGCGGCATGTGACAGCGATGCTGAAGTTGGCGGGATTTTCAGAGCCAGAGGCGCGCGCGACGAAGATTGTGGAACTGGAGCACGCGATCGCGGAAAAACACCTGAGCCTGGCGGATAACGAGGATATTCACAAGGCCAACAACCCGTGGAAACGCGGCGAGTTTGCGGCCAAGGCGCCGGGATTGGATTGGGCGGAATATTTCCGCGGCGCTGGATTGGAGAAACGCGAGGCGTTCATCGTTTGGCAGCCGACGGCGTTTGCGGGTGAATCCGCGCTGGTGGCCAGCGAGCCTCTGGACGTCTGGAAAGACTGGCTGGCCTTTCACATGATCGAAGCCTACGCGGGAGTTTTGCCTAAGGCATTTGCGGCAGAGCGCTTCGCGTTTTTCGGGAAAGCCCTGACCGGAGCTACAGAAGAGCGGCCGCGCTGGCAGCGGGCGATGTCGCTGGAGAATGCGGAGCTGGGCGACGCCATCGGGCAGATCTACGCGAAGCAATATTTCCCGCCGGAAGCGAAGGCTCGCGTGGAAAAAATGGTGGCGAATATCGTGGCGGCGTTTCGCGCGCGCGTGGAAGCGCTGACGTGGATGGACCCGGCGACGAAAGCGGAGGCACAGGCGAAACTCAACACGCTGTATGTGGGCATTGGCTATACCGATCACTGGAAGAACTATGCGCACTACGATGTGAAGGCTGACGACGTGTTTGGAAACGTGTGGCGCGGTGGAATGTTTCTCTGCCACGAGAACGTGGAATTGCTGGGGAAACCGGTGAATCGCAAGGAATGGTCCATGACGCCGCAGACGGTGAACGCCGTGAACCTGCCGCTGCAGAACGCGCTGAATTTCCCGGCGGCGATTCTGGAGCCGCCGTTTTTCGATCCGCTGGCGCCGGACGCGTTTAATTATGGCGGGATCGGGTCCGTGATCGGGCACGAGGTGAGCCACACATTCGATACCGAAGGCGCGGCGTTTGACTCGAAGGGGCGGGTGCGGAACTGGTGGACTCCCGCGGACCTGGCGCATTTTGAGGCTTCGACACAGAAACTGGCGGAGCAGTATGACGCGTACCGGCCATTTCCGGATCTGGCGCTGAACGGCAAGCAGACGCTAGCGGAAAATATCGCGGACGTGGCGGGGCTTGCGGCATCTTACGACGGCTATCACGCGGAACTGGCTGGAAAAACGGCGCCGGAACAGGCAGGCTTCACGGGCGAGCAGCAGTTTTTTCTGGCGTACGGGCAGACGCGCGCAACCAAGCCGCGCGAAGGAGCGCTGCGACAGCAGGTGCTGACGGATTCGCACTCGCCCTCGGAATACAGGACGGATGCGGTGAGGAATATTGATGCGTGGTATCCGGCGTTTCAGGTGCAGGCCGGAGAGAAGCTTTATCTTTCGGCGGAGGAGCGGGTGCGGATCTGGTAAGAGAGAGAAGAAGGATTCACCACAGATGACACAGAGGGCACACAGAAAGAATAGGTTGACCCAAGAGCACAGGCGGGAGTGCCTGTGCCACGATTAATTCTGGAATTTGGTGAAGAGGTTGTTCAGGGATTCGGCCAGGGTGGGGTGGGCGAAGACGGCGTCGCGCAGGGCCGTGTAGGGGAGATGGCCCATCATGGCGAGTTGGAGTTGGGCCATGATTTCACCGCCTTCGATGCCCAGCACGGCGGCGCCCAGGATTTGATTGGTTGCGGGATCGACGATCGCTTTCATAAAGCCGCGGGATTCGTCCATTTCCAGCGCGCGAGCTACATAATTCATCGGCATTTTGGCGACGCGGACGGCGCGGTTCTGCGCGCGGGCCTCGGTTTCATTCAGGCCGATGCGGGCGAGCTGCGGGTCAATAAAAACGGTGTAGGGAACCAGGCGATTGGTGGTGGAGGCGTTGCCTTTTTCGAGGATGTTGGCGCGCAGGATGCGGAAATCGTCATAGGAAATATGCGTGAAGGCGGGGCCGCCTTTGATATCGCCGAGCGCGTAAATGTCTTTCGCGGAGGTTTCCAGCTTTTCGTTGACGCGGATGAAGCCGCGGGCATCGGTCGAGATTGCGGCGGCGGGGAGATTCAGCGTGTCGGAATTGGGGACGCGCCCGGTGGCGACAAGAATGTGCGTGCCTTCGACAGAGCGGACTTTTCCGGCGGTGCGGAATTTTGCGCTGACGTGATTTTGGGAACCGGAAACCTTTTCGACGGCGGAGTTGAGATGAAGCTGGAGGCCGTCTTGGCGGAGAATTTCGGCGACGGCTTCGGTGATGTCCTGATCTTCGCCGTGGAGGAGTTGCGCGGCGCGATGAATGACGGTGACGCGGCTGCCGAGTCGGCGAAAGAGCTGGGCGAATTCGAGGCCGACGTAGCCGCCGCCGAGGACGAGGAGATGCTGCGGGACCTTGGCGAGCTCCATGATGGATGTGCTGGTGAGGTAGGGCACACCGGCGAGGCCAGCGATCTCGGGAATGCCGGGGCGGCAGCCGGCGTTGAGAAAATAACGGTCGGCCGTGAGGGGCAGTTCGCCGCGTTTGGCGGTGCGGACGACCATGGATTTGGCGCCAGTGAACGAAGCCTCTCCGTAAATCAGATCGAGATTCTTGGTCTGGGCGATGCGGCGCTCGTTGCCGGAGCGGAAAGAGATCACGATGTCGCGCTTTCGTTTGCGGACGCGCTCCATGGAAATGCGCATCGTGCCGGTTTGGACGCCGTACTCGGGACCGCGGCGGGCGAGATAAGCGACGCGGCCGCTGGCAACTATGGTCTTGGTGGGCGTGCAGCCTTCATTGACGCAAGTGCCGCCGACATGAATTTTCTCCACGAGCGCGGTGCGCAGGCCGGCGTCGGCAAGTGCCTGGCAGAGCGGTGTACCACCCTGGCCGGAGCCGATAACGATCGCGTCGAAGTGCTGCGGGGAAGGCATAAGAGTCGCGGGGATGAAGGTAGGCCAGGTGGCGTGGAGTGTCAATACAAGTGGTTGGGGAGCCTGGAGTCACGAACTCTCGAGGAATTAGATATGACCGGTATATTATACTAAAGAATTACTAAAGAAAATGGAGGAACCAGAAGGGCAGGAAGCTGAGGTGCTAGGAGAGGAGTACTAGAAACCCGGGGGTCAAATGGGTACGGGCCCTCTATTCGCAAGCGGAGGGAGGGGGGCTAGTATGGAGGCAGTGTGGAACTGGTTTGTGTTCGCGGCGTCGGCGCTGGGATTCGCCCGCTTCGGGTGGATAGCGGCGCGCGCCCAGGCCTGGAAAGATGCGACGGTTTCAAGCTAGCAGGTTAGCGCGCTCCAAATCGTAGACGGAGGAAGTTCGTATGGCAATCTTGCATTGTCGGAGTATCGAGCGGCGGCGGACGGCGCGCGCGGTGGTAACCATTGAAATGGTGGTAACCGGGTTGGATGACGAGAAACACAAGTTCCAGTTCCTGACCAAGACGGTTTCTGTAAGCGCGAACGGCGGAGTCATTCTGCTGGAGGCGCCGCTGCCAGTGGGGCAGAAATTCCACATGGTGAACGAATTCAACCGTAAGAAAGCGGCTTGCCGGATCGTATCGGTGCGCTCTGGAAAAGAAGGCAAGATGCTCGGCGCGTTTGAGCTGCTGTGCGCGGAGACGAATTTCTGGAGTATGGCGTTTCCCACGGCGGGCGCGAAGCCGCTGAAGCGGGTGTTTGTGGCGAAGACGGTTTTGGCGCGGTAGGAAGGAAAGTCTACAGTCCACAGTCCACAGCTAACTGCTTTCGGACATCGTTATGTTCCGCAATGAATCAGGCGTTCAGCATCGGTAGCTTTCACGCATAGAACTCTCCTTTGTTTCGGGATCAATCTCAAAAGCTTAAGTAACTAAACGACTTTGCCCGCGCGGGTGGGGCGGATGCGGCGCGCGACTTGCTCGAGTATGTTTACGTGCAGGAGGCGGATGCGATGCAGCAGGCGGTGCAGGCTCCAGAATCCGAAAAAACCGAGGATCGGCGGAAGCATACGCGGCACCAGTGGGTGAAGCGCGTGGTGGTGCGTCTGGCGAATGGGAAGATGTTTGAGGGCACGAGTTTCGAGATCAGCGAGAGCGGAATGTCCGCGGTATTTCCGAGTGCGGAATTGCGATTGGGCGAGAGTGTGGAACTGAGTCCCATCCTGGGATACCAAATGGACGCGGTCTTGCGGCACATGAATGGGAAGATGTACGGTTTCGAGTTTGTGGGATTGGCCGAAGAACAGGTGCAGAAGTTGGCACAGCAGTGTCAGACCCTGCCGTTTTTCCGAACCATGCTGGACGTTTGACACGGCGCGCGGCTGTGTGGTGCCGACGGGCGAGTTGGCATACACTGCGGAGCCGTGAGCGAAACCTTGAAAAACTTATGCGTGGTGTTGGTGGGGACGCGGAATCCGCTGAACCTTGGCGCGGTGGCGCGCGCGATGAGCAATTTCGGAGCGATGGAGCTGCGCGCGGTGCGTCCTTACGAGAAGGCGTGGCGCGAGGCGCGGTCCGCGGTGGGCGCCGGGCAGGTGATGGCAAGGGCGAAGGAGTTCGCGGAGGTGAAGGCGGCGGTGGCGGATTGTTCGCTGGTGGTGGGAACGACGTCGGTGGGGAATCGCGAGTTGAAGCACCCGCTGCGGGATCTGGTGGAGGCGGCGCCGCTGTTGAAGAAGCGGATGAAGACGGGGCGCGTGGCGGTGCTGTTTGGGTCGGAGAAAGTGGGATTGTCGAACGAGGATTTGAGTTATTGCCACTGGCTGGTGCGGATCCCGACGCGGGTGGAACACCGGTCGATGAATCTGGGGCAGGCGGCGGCGGTGGTGGTTTATGAGCTGGGAGGTAGAGGCAGTAGAGGAGATAAAGGAGGTAAGGGAGGGAAAGGAAGTAAAGGAACGGAATTCGTTCTAGGCCATGGTGAGTTGAAGGCGGGGAAACGCAGGGGGGAGAGATTTGCGGAGATGGAGACGGTGGAGCGGATTGGGGAGGCGTTGCTGGAGGCGCTGGTGAAGAGCGGGTACGCGGCGCCGCGAGGGCAGGAACTTGCCGAGGAGAAATTGCGGCGGATGTTGCGGAGATTTTCGATGGAAGCGGCGGACGCGGAAGTGTTTTTGGGGATGGTGAGGAAGATGTTGTGGAAGATGGGGGAGGAGGAAGGAAGCTAGCCGTGAGTCTTAAGCCGTAAGCCTTTAGCCATAAGCCTTAAGCCTTAAGCTTGGAGCGTTAGTTGTTGCTTCGTGCTTGTTGTGTACTCTTCAAATTTCCTTACTCCGATTCGCCAACCCAAAATCCAAGGTAACCGAAGCGCACAGATTTTCGGGTTACCCCTTACGGCTTATGGCTTAGGGCTTATGACTTAAAACCATGAGCGCTTTCGGAAGAAGAGGCTCGCCGACTCGCCTGCTTGCCGGTAGGATACCGGCGCTACCACTCGGGTTAACAGGTTTCAGGTGGGGGAGGGCGGCGCGGCGGAGGTCGAGGCGAAGTTGTGCTGGAAGTTGAGGAGTTGCTCGAAGTGGATGCAGTATCCGAGTTCGCCGGTGGAGAGGCGGCGTTCGTGAATGACGTGGCCGACGCATTGGACGTCTGCGCGGGCGCTGCCGGAAAGATAGGTTGGGACACGGAGAGTGAGGGCGAGCATCTCTCCGGGCCTCAGGCGCAACGGGCTGCGCATGAACAGACCGCTGCGGGAAATATTGGAAGTTTCCGAGGTGATATCGGGATCGGCCGCTTCCATGTCGCCGGAATGAAAGCGAACCGCAATTTGCAGCGCTTGACGTGGGGTGGTGCGTTTCTCGAGTTTCTGCATGAGCGTCTCCTGGCGCGAACGGAGAGGCCGCTGCGAAGAAAATTAAAATTCGGTAGGGAATTGAAGGATGCGCCCGCGCGGGGGAATGTCAAGTACCAATGCGATTGGAAATTTTTAAGGTGGAGGGGAGGGCAAGAAAGATTTATCACAGAGGGGCAGAGGAGGAGCACAGAGGCTGCGGAGAAAAGATGGACGAAGAAAGCGCGAGGCGGAAATTGCGGGGTCGTTGGAGGAGATTGAAAGTTGCGAGATGAGAGAAAGGATTGCTCACGGTAGGGGAGTGTCGCGCCTACGGCGCTTGTTTTTTTTGGGGTTGGGTCCCAGGGCCGGCACCCTGGGCAAGATTATTTCGCGCCGCTGGCGCTGGTTGCGGAGAGGATTGTTGGTTTCGGGAGTGGAGGTTCGGGGACTCGCACGCTTGCCGGCCCTTCGCGGATCAGGGCAAGCCCTTCGGAGCTCAGGGCAAGCAGGATGGCGGCGCTACCGGAGTGGGAGCGGCACGGGAATTGGGGGGGTGGTGGACCGCCGTTTCTAATTGGGAGTTTGTGCGGTGGAGATTGAGAGGCGGGGCAAGGATTTCAGGACGCCCCACTGCCGCGTAGCCAGGAGTGCGCGGTAAGGCGCTGTGATCCGCGAGTAGAGGGCGGACCAACTGGATGCCGTAGCTGAGTTGGCCTTCGCCGAAAAGTACTTCGTGAACCACGTGCCCGTACAAACGAAAGAATGTTCGAGCGCTGCCTGAAATGTGGGTGGGTATGCGGAGCTTCAAAGAGATAGGGGAACCGACCTTGAGCGGCAAGGGACTGCGCATCAGAATTCCGGTGCGAGAAACATTAAAAGTTTCCGAGCGAATCTCCTCAGCCGGATTCGGTTGCAACAAAATATGAAACCATAATGAAATTTCCACAGGGTGACGTGTGTCAGAACGCTTCTCCAGATTGGACATGTGTTTCTCCTTGTCCGTTCGGAGAGGCCGACACGGATAAACTTTCTGTGAAGGGATGCGAAGGATAACTCCGCGCTGGGAAAAAGCAAGTACTTATTCGATAGGAAGAAGTACTTTTGAAGTACTAAATTTTTTTGGGAAGGTGCGCCGAATTGAAAAATTTTATCAGGTGGGCATTTTGAGGAAGAAGTAGAGGCCGACGAAGAAGAAGATCAGGTCGGGGGACCAGGCGGCGAGCATCGGAGGGAGTTGGCCGATGCCGCCCATGGCTTCCAGAAGCGCCGCGATGGCCCAATAGGTGATGCCGATGCCGACGCCGAGGGCGATACCGCCAATGGCGCCGCGGCTGCCGACCAGGATGGCGAAGGGAATCGCCAGCAACATGCTGATGGGCGCGATGAGCGGGTACGCGATTTTTTTGTGCCACTGCACGGTGAGAGACGACACGTCGAAGCCGGCAAGACGCAGACCGGCAATATAGTGGCGAAGATCTCGCCAGCTCATCTGGAAGGCTTGAATAACTTCGCGATTGAAATAGCTGGGCGGCTCGACAAGTTCCGGCAGCGAAGTGACCTTGAAGGGCGCGTAATTGACGACGGTGCCGTCGGAGAAATCACGGATCCAGCCGGATTCGAGGGCCCAGGTTTTTTCATTGTCGAGCCACTGCGCGCGATTGGCGAAGATGCGGCGCTTCATCTGAAAGGTGACGGGATCGAGTTCGATGACGCTGAGGCCGCCGAAGAGTTTCTGCGTGGAATCGAAGATATCGTAATTATAGACCTTGGAATTTTCGCCAAAGATCCAGCGTTGCGGGCGGGTGTAGGTTTGCGCCGGCTTGCCTTTGATCTGGTTGCGAAGGGCGTCCTGGCGCTGGTTGGCGTAGGGAAGATAGGTGTCGTCAAGGAGAAGCAGCGCGCCGGCGAGGACCACGCCAGAAAGCAGCAATGGGAGGGCCAAGCGATAAAGGCTGATGCCGCTGGCCTTGAACGCGACGATTTCGTTGTTTTTGCTGAGGACCCCAAGCGTGACGAGCGTGGCGACCAGCGCGGTGAGCGGAGAAAGTTGGTAGACGAGATACGGAATCAGAAAACGGAAATAGCTGACCACGATCAGAAAGGGAATGCGGTGGCGGGCAATGTCGTCGAGGAGCTCGAAGAAGGTGAAGGTTTCAAAGAGCAGGATGAACGCGCCGAGGATGAGCAGGAAATAATAGAAGAAGCGGCGGAGCACATAGAGATCGATGATGGTTGGAAAATTGGAAGCGGTGCGCGGGAAGATTTCTCCCGCGGCTTCGCCATTTTCGGGGGGTTGCGTGCGGGCTTTGCTGAGCTGACGGCGGCGGCGCACCAGGCGGCGCCAGGCGATGAACCGAGAGAGGAATGTCAGCGGAGAAGGCTCGCTCCAATAACGCTCCATGCGCGGCAGGAGAGCGAGGCCGACCAGGACGAGGATGAAATTGGCAGCCCACATGCCAAGGAAGGGCGGGAGCACTCCCTGGCGAGCCATGCCGGCGCCGACGATGAAGAGCAGATAGTAGCCGGCGATGATCAGAACGGAGAGCAGCGAACCGGCAGCGCGGCCACCACGGCGGGGTTGCGCGCCAAGGGGCACCGCGATCAGCGCGAATGCGAAACACGCAAACGGGAATGCGAACCGCTGATAGATTTCCACGCGGGCTTCGCGCCAGCGCGGGCCGCGATCGTGGAACAGATCCGCGAGCGTGCGTTCCGGGATGCTGAGCGTGCGTTCCTTGGCGGAGGCAAGGGAATTGAATTCGATGGGCCAGTCGCTGCGCGCAAATCCGGTGACGGAATATTGATCCGGGCGCTCGCGCTGGAATTCGTGGGTTGTGCCTGAATTGAGATGCAACTCCAGCTTTCCGAGCCCGGGTTCGGCAATGACGATGGCATCTTCGGCAAGGGTAATGCGGGAGCCAGATTCGCCGCCGGTCTCGAAGAGAAAAACGCCGTGCCAGTGGGTGCCACTGGCGGAGACATCGTTGAGATAGAGAACCAGATGAGGGAATCGCTCGTCGAAGACGCGCGGTTGAACTTGAAAGGAAATCTGAGAAGCGATCAGGGAAGTTTCGATGTCGCGGAACCTGCGCAGGCTGCGGGGCGCGAGGACCAGCGACATTAGCAAAGTAAGAGCCGCGCCGATTACGGCGAGAACGCCGACGGGAAGCAGGATGCGTTTGCGGCTGATTCCCAGCGCGGTGAGGGCGATGATTTCGCTGTCCATGGACATGCGGCCCAAGCCAAGCAGGACGCCAATGAGGACGGCCATGGGAATGGTGAAGACGAGCAGGCCGGGAATGATGCAGAGGAAGAGGGTGAGGATTTGCGACCCGGAGCCACTGTGGCGGACGAACAGCTCCATGAGGCGAACAAGTTTGGGGACGAACAGCACGAAGGTAAAAATGAGGAGGCCCAGGAGAGCGTGGCGTACAATTTCCCGAACAATGTAGCGATCGAGGATGCGCATGATGCGAATCGTGAGTGTAACATGGTGGAGACGGGACACGTGGGTTGGGGGAGATAGCGGAGGATAGATAGCAGATAGCAGCGAATAGCGAGCAGATAGCAGATAGCAGATAGCAGGAAGCAAGAGAAGGAAGGATTTACCACAGAGGCCGCAGAGGACCACAGAGATCACGGAGATGTCGCGGTTGGCCGACGGCCCATGAGCAATGAGGAGACGGACAGGGAATGAATCGGATTCATTTGGTGGTGCTGTGGCACATGCACCAGCCGCAATATCGCGATCCAGAGACGGGGCAATATGTGCTGCCGTGGACGCGGCTGCATGCCACAAAGGATTACTACGGCATGGTGAAGCTGATGGAAGAGGTGCCGAGCTTCCATGCGACGTTCAATATGGTGCCGTCGCTGTGCATGCAACTGGAAGAATATTCCGGCGGGCAATTCAAGGAGCCGTGGTTTGATCTGGTTTTTAAGGACGCGGATGCACTGACGCGCGAGGACAAGGCGGAGATACTTGCGCGGGCGTTCCAGGTGAATCATGAGCGACTGCTGACGCGATGGCCGAGATTCCTGGAACTGTACGACTGGTCGCGGGCGGCCGGCGGCGCGCAGGCGCTGATCACGTTTCGCGCGCGCGACTGGCGGGATTTGCAGGTGCTCTCGCAACTGGCGTGGATGGACGAGGCATGGTTCACGAGCGACCCGGTGATCAGCCGGTTGGCAAATCGCGGGAAAGATTTCACGGCCAAAGACAAAGCGGATCTGCAGCTGAAGCAACTTGAGATTATTAGGATGGTGCTGCCGGCATACCGGGAAGCGGCGGCGCGCGGACAGATCGAAATCAGCACCACGCCGTTCTACCACCCGATCCTGCCGCTGCTGTGCGATTCGGACGTGGCGCGCGTGGCGAATCCCGGAACGCCGCTGCCGAGGCGGGCATTCCGGCGCCCGGAAGATGCGCGGGAGCAATTGCGGCGGGCGAAGGAATATCACGAGCGCGTGTTTGGCGCGAAGCCGGTGGGATTGTGGCCCAGCGAAGGCTCGGTGTCTGACCAGACGCTGGCGATCGCGGCGGAAGAGGGATTCCAGTGGTTCGGCACAGACGAAGGCGTGCTGGGGCGCACGCTGAACGTGGGATTTTTCCGCGACTCGACGGGAATTGCGGCGAATGCGGATCGCTTGTATCAACCGTGGCGGCTGCAAATGGCGACGACGGGAATCAGCGGGCTGTTTCGCGATCATCACATTTCGGATCTGGTGGGATTCGTCTACAGCCGGATGGACAGCGTGGCTGCGGCAGCGGACCTGCACGGCAGGCTGCGGCATATCGGCGAGTCGGTGAAAAGCGACAAGCCGCTGACGGTGTGCATTTTTCTGGACGGCGAGAACGCGTGGGAATATTACCCGGGGAACGGGCGCGATTTTTTGCGGCAGTTTTACAAACGGGTGGCGGCCGACAACGATATTCAGGCCATGACGGCGAGCGAAGCAATTGCCGCGGCCGACGGGATTTCCGTGACGAATACAATTTTTCCGGCTTCGTGGATCAACGCGAATTTTGATGTGTGGATCGGCGCCCAGGAAGACGTGGCCGCGTGGGATTTGTTGTGGGATGCGCGCGAAGCGTTTGCCAAAGCGGAGACGGCGTCGGAAAAAGGACGTGAGGGCGCGCCAACGAAAGAAGGGCTGGCGGAGGCGAAGGAATCGCTGCTGGCGGCGGAGGGCAGCGACTGGTGCTGGTGGTACGGTCCGGAGCACAGCACGGCGAACGACGCGGAATTTGATGCGCTTTACCGCAAGCATTTGACGGGCGTTTATCTGGCGCTGGGACTGGTGGCGCCGGAGGAATTGGCTAAGCCGATCAAGCGGATGCCCGAGCGGGCGTATCAAATTTTCCCGTCGACGTTTCTGAATGTGAAAGTGGATGGGATGGATTCGAGTTACTTCGAATGGCTGGGCGCCGGGGTTTATTCGCCGGAGCGGCGGGGCGGCTCGATGCACGGGCGGGTGTTTTATCTGAAAGAGCTGCGCTATGGATTCGAGGAAGAACGTTTTGTGCTGCGCGTGGAATGTTTTACGGAGAGCCTGGGAGAACTGGAAGATCCGGAATTCCGGGTTGTGATTGGCGGGAAGGAAGAGTTGACGGTGGTGGTGAATCTGGAACGCGGCCGGGTGAAGGAATATGCGGTGGAGAAGAGTCGAGTGTGTTTACTGAATCCGTGCGATTTAGCGGAGGTGGCGTTTCAGCGGACGCTGGAAGTGGCGGTGAAGCGCGAGGCGCTGGACCTGGATGGATTGGGGAAGTTCACTGTGGGCGTGGCGCTGTGGCACGGGGGATTGCCAATTGATGTTTTGCCGGCCGAGGGATTTTTTGATGTGCATTTGGGCGAAGAGCATTCGGCGTGGGCGGCGGGGAAATGATCGGAGCCGGGGATTGGAGCTGGCCGATCTGATGTTCGGCCATTGCAGGGGCGCATGGCGGAGGCGGGTTGGGTATGGGCGGATTGGTCACGCCTGTACGTGGGTACTATGGATGGACCGAGCGGGGGGCTGAAAAACTTAGGGAGGCGCGAAGCAGGTGCGGGCGGAGGAGTCTGCCTGTGGCGTGACGTTGTGGCAATGTAACGCTGCGGCGGTGTGCCGACGGATGGGCCACGGCTGCGAAGTTTCGCGGAGTTGGCGGAGCGGGATCTGAGGACAAGCGAAGTGTCATCGGCGACGGACATAAACGTGAAAAAGGGAGCGGAGGAAGCCGGCAAGGGTGAAGCGAAGACCCGGCGTCCGAACCCGGTTGCGCTGGAGGCGCCGGTGAGTGTGGCGGGAGCGCGCCCGGCCACGGCGCAAGAGAAGCGCGAGCTCTTCAGCGAAGACACCACAACGGTGCTGGTATTTAAAGATGGCGCGGTGATTCAGCTATCAGCGGCAATCACCGTGGGACAACTGCTGTTCCTGACGGACAAGCGATCCAAGCGCGAAGTGGTTTGCCAGGTGGTGCACAAGCGAAGCCACCGGCCGACGAGTTGTTATGTGGAATTGGAGTTCACCGAAGAGGTGGACAATTTCTGGGGCGTCTCGTTTCCGGATAAAGAGGAGAGCGACGAGGTTCCGCGCACGGCCGAAGCGGTGGAAGCCGAAGAGACCACGGAAGACGACCGAAGCGAGCCGGTGGCTGCGCCGAAGACGGAAGATGTGGCGCAGTTGAAGGATGAAGTGGAGACTCTGCGCGCGCAATTGCGCGAACTGCAGGAAAAGCAAGCCGCGGAAGAAAAGAAGGCGCTGGAAGAGCGCGAAGAGCAGGCGAGGCGACTGGCCGAGGCGGAAGCAGCGGCAAGGGCGGCAGCGGAAGGGGAAGCGCGGGCGAAGGCGGAACATCTGGCGGAAGAGGCGCGGCAAAAGACGCTGATGGCCGACGAAGAGACGAGACGTGCCGCGGAAGAAGCCCGGAAATGGGAAGAGGAGTCGATCGAGAGGGAGCGGGAACGAAAGCGGGCGGACAAGGAAAAGAAGGAACGCGAAGAGGCGGAACGCGAACGTGCTGAGCGGGAGAAGGAAGAGAGTCCGCGCCCGCCAACGATTGGGATGAGGTTGCCGAGCGGGGCGCCTTCGGCACCCGTGGATGCCGCGCCGGTTGCGACGCAAGCTGGTGGCAAGGATGCGGTGGATCCGCTGGAAGATTTGCTGCCCAAGCCGGCGCTGGATTTTTCCCACGCGCCGAAAGGATTGGATCCGAACGATCCTTACAACATTTACAAGCCGCTGCGGAAAAAGGCGGGGCTGGCGGAGATTGTGGCCGCGCTCGTTGTGGTGCTGCTGCTGATCGGCGGCGGAGGATTCGCGTGGTATCAGAATTGGCTGCCGTTTTTGCATCATCGCGTGCCGGCGATGCCAACCTTGCCGAAGAACGCGCCGGTTGCGAAACCGGCTGCGGTTGCGAACACGGCGAAGGCGCCTGGTAACCCAAACGGTGGCGCAGCGAACGCACAGCCTGGTGGAAACGCCGCGACTGCGGCTACGCCGAGTGCGGCGGGGACTCCACTGGCGGCGGTTGAGAGCAAGCCTGGGACTGGCAGCGACGTGAAGGCTGAGCTGCCCGCGGAGAAAGCTGTGGAAGCGGTTGTAGCAGAAGAAAAGCCGGCGGAGAAGACGGATAGCAAGAAGGAATCTGCGTCTGCGGCGAAGGCTTCGAACAAGAAAGCCGCAGCGAAGAATCATGGGAAGGCGGAGACGAGTACGGAGTCGAAGCCAAAGCCGGCCGTGGTGGATGACGTGAGCGACGCGCCGATTGAGCCGGCGAAATTGTTGCACTCGGTTTCGCCGGTCTACCCGCCGGACGCAATGCGCGGCTACATCACGGGCGATGTGCGGCTTGAAGCAGAAGTGGACGCAGCGGGGCATGTGGGCGCGATGAAAATTTTGGTGGGGCCCGAGGCGCTGCGGCAGGCGGCAAAGGACGCGCTGAAGCAGTATGAGTATGCACCGGCGACGCAGGGAGGCAAGGCAGTGGCGTCGAAGGTGGTGGTGACGGTGAAGTTTTGGTTTGATCCGTAGGGGAATAAAGTTATCAGTAATCGGTAATTAGTAATCGGAAAGAGGCGCCGCGTGACGCGGATTGCCAGAGTCTTGGATTTGGCCTAAAGTGAGGCTATGAAGTACGAGGGAATTATTACTATCGAGCCGGGAAAACGCGGGGGCAAGCCCTGCGTGCGTGGCTTGCGCATTACGGTCTATGAAGTGTTGGAATTGTTGGCGAGCGGAATGTCCCACGCGGAAGTGATCCAGGATTTTCCTGATTTGACGGAACAGGATATCCTCGCGTGCCTCAGTTATGCTGCCGATCGGGAACGCCGAGTGGAATTGCTTAAGGCGTGAAACTGCTGTTCGACGAGAATCTCTCTCCTCGACTTCCCCAATTACTAGCGAAATCTTACCCAGACTCTCTTCACGTCCGCGACTGCGGTTTAAAGTCTGCAACCGACACGGAAGTGTGGGAGTATGCGAAAGCCAATGGCTACACCATCGTGTCGAAGGCCTTCGATTTTCAAGAGAGAAGCATATTGTGGGGGCCTCCACCGAAGGTGATTTGGCTCCGAATGCTGAATTGCAGGAGCGCAGAAGTAGCCTAGGTGTTGAGTGCTTCCCGATTGATGGTAGAACGATTCATTGAATATGGACCGGGGACTTGCCTGGTTCTTGGCCGATGAAACTTCCCGTCTTCCGAAACAAATTTCAAAGCTAAGAAGAAGTGGTGTCGGATGTTTGAATGTCCTTGATTGTGGGTCGCTTCGAGATTCGGGAAGAGCCGACCTGAAGGTCGGCCAGTACATTTGGAGTTGAAGGAAAGCATTTTGGGGATTGCGGATGGCTGGACAGGCGAAAGCCTGTCCTACGGGAGGGGAGCGGCCCGCCTCCCTCTACGAGGGCAAGCAGAAGGCGGGCCCTACGGAGACGGATTAGAACTTACGGCTTAGGGCTTACGGCATATGGCTTACGGCTGGGCGCTTAGTTTGTGGGGACTACTTTGGCTACGGGGGGCTTAAGCTCGACTTGGACTTGCTGGAAGTCGGAGGGGCCAATGTTTTGAGCTTCGTGGGTGGTGGCGTCGCTCCAGCCGGCGGTGCCCGCTTTGACGACGCGTTCCATGGATTTGCCGCTGGGCAGAGTGATCTTCAGTTTTCCATCGGTCAGGAAATAGGAAACATTTTCGGGGTGCGAATGCATGGGAGCGACTTGGCCAGGCTTGATGTCCACGGCGAGAACGCGGACGTGTTCGTTTTCGAAGATGACGCGATGGGAATCGCCGGCGACCTGGATGACGTCTTGAGGCGGCGCGGGGCGAGAGGTGGCGTAGAGGGCGGAAGAGGTTAGGAGAGTGGCGGCGATGAGGGTACGGGAGAGGTTCATGGTGGCTCCTGGCGGATCGGATGTGGGAACGGCGGGATGATACAACAGAAAGTTTAAAGTCGACAGTCTGCAGTCGACAGTTTCCGGAATCCGAGTAGAACAGGCTTAAGCCTGTTCTACCTTTCCGACGCTCGCGCGCCATTCGCATTTACCGAAATACTATAATGTGCAGCGGTGTACTTTCCGGATAAAGAACGTTTGGGAAAGGAATAGTTGAGTTTTATTGGGAAGCGAGGAGGATAGGAGAATCCGGCATTTGGGAACCTGTACGTGAGGCTCAGCTCGTGGAAAGAAAAGAGTCTTCCCGATGGCGAGGGAGTGTCTATCCAGCATTGGCCGCGGCGGTGGTTTTTGCGCACGTGGCGGTGTTGGCGGCTGCCCCGGCATGGCGCGGCTTGGGGAGCGACGTTTTGTGCACCATCAGTGGCCTGGTGGTGGCATGCACGGCGGCATGGGCGGCGCGGCGAGCGAATGGATTTGTGCGCATGTTCTGGATGTTCCAGGCGTGCGGATTGTTTTTGTACACGGCGGCGCAGGGACTGGCAACGGTTTATGACAGCATCCTGCACAAACCGCTGGATCAGCCCTGGCCTAGCGATCTGCTGTTTTTCCTGTGGATGACACCGGCGTTTCTTTCCCTCTTTCTGAACGAAAAAGCAAAATCACAACGAATCGAATGGGTGCGCTGGCTGGATTTCGCGCAAGTGGGAATCCTGGTGGTGTCGCTGCACGTGTTTGCGTTTGAGGTGCCGGAGCACTGGAACATCCAGGGATTTTCGTTCGAGAGACTGGAGTTTGTGGCCACGTGCATTCGCAATGTTGGACTGGTGGCCTTGTTCGCCTGGCGGTCGAACCGTGCGCGGGAGAAGCAGGCAAAATCGCTTTTCGGGAGGATGGCGCTTTTTCTGGGGGCGTTCAGCCTGGCGGAATGCTCGTATCTCTACCTTCAGGTGTTCGAGAGGCTGCGGGTGGCTTCGTTCTGGGATCTGCCCTGGACGATATCGATGGCGTTGGGGACCGTGCTGATATTTGCGTCGAGTCCCGCCGATATCGTGGCGCGGGAGGAAGCGCCGCGGGCCAAGAAACGCGAACGGTTGTATGCGCGGGCGGCCTTGAAGCTGGTGCCGCTGTTCTTCCCGATGGCGGTACTTCTGATGGCGGCGCATATCGCCGAGCAGCAATTTGCGATCGCGGTGATTGCAGTGCTGGCATCATTTGCATGTTCCAGCGCAAGGATTGTGCTGACCGAGCGGCAACAGGTGCGTTCGGATGCGGCGCTGGGGGAGCGGAACGCGCTGCTGAAATCGGTGTTTGAAGGCACTGGTGACGCCGTTTTCGTGAAGGATGCGGGGGGCCGGTATTTGATTGTGAACAAGCAGGTGGCGGCGTTCTTCGAGAGGCCGATTGAGGAAATTATCGGAAAGACGGCGTTTGAACTGACAGATGCGGAATCCGCGCGGAACCTGACGAAGTATGACGACAAGATTCTGGAGACCGGGGGGAGCAATACGGTTGATTTTCAATTGCTACAGGAAGGAACGCCACGGCATTTCCTGGTGACCCGGGCGCCTTACCGCGATCCCAGCGGCGCGATTATCGGCGTGATCGGCGTGTCGCGGGACATCACGCAGTACAAGGGAATTGAAGACCGGCTGCGGCAGTCGCAGAAGATGGAGGCGATTGGCACGCTGGCGGGCGGCGTGGCGCACGACTTCAATAATATTTTGATGGTGATTGGCGGGTACAGCTCCGTGCTGGCGGAAGCACTGCGGACCAATGCGAAGCTGCACGGGCACGTGGAACAGATCCAGAAGGCGGGGGAGCGCGCGGCTTCGCTGACGCGGCAATTGCTGGCGTTCAGCCGGAAAGAGACGATCCAGCCGGCGCCGCTGAATGTGAACGACGTGGTGGCGGGGATTGAAAAATTGCTGCATCGGTTGATTGGCGAGCACATTGCCATTTCGACGCAATTGCAGATGAGCCTGGGAATGGTAATGGCCGATGCGGGCCAACTGGAGCAGGTGATTCTGAATCTGGCGGTTAACGCGCGGGATGCGATGCCGGACGGCGGGCAGTTGTTCATCGAAACGCGAAACACGCTTTTGGGATATGGCTCGGCGCAAGGGCCGAATGGGGTGAAGCCCGGGGAATACGTGGAGTTGACGATTCGAGATACGGGCGTGGGGATGGGCGCGGCGGTGCGGGCGCACGTCTTCGAACCATTTTTCACCACAAAGCCGGCGGGAAAAGGGACCGGGCTGGGGCTTTCGACGGTGTATGGGATCGTGCAGGAGGCGGGCGGCTACGTGACGTTTGAGAGCGAGCCTGGAGCGGGGACGAGCTTTCACGTTTTTCTGCCGCGCGATTATTCGGCTGCGAAGAAACCGGAATTCGCGGAAGAAGGCAGCGGGCGATTGCACGGCGGAGAGACGGTGCTGCTGGTGGAGGACGACGCCTCGGTTTGCGAACTGGTGCGCGCGGTGCTGACAAAGCAGGGTTATACGGTGCTGGCGGCGCGGCGTCCGCAGGAGGCGGAAACGATTTGCCGGGAGCATGGACAGGGAATTGATCTGCTGCTGACGGACGTGATTCTGCCAGAGATGAGCGGGCCGGGGCTGGCGAAGCGGCTGGTGGAAGGGCGCGCGGGGATGCGGGTGCTGTTCATGTCCGGATACATCGATGATTCGGTGGTGCGGCAGGAGATTCGAGAAAAAGGGATTGCGTATCTGCAGAAGCCGTTTACGCCGGGGAGTCTGGTGAAGAAGGTGAGAGAAGTGTTGGATGCGGTGGTGGCGCGGTAGGGGGTGGATGGGAGGAAGAAGAAGGAGAAGAAGATTTGTGACGTTAGATCGTAAGAGCCCACCCTTAGAAGGCAAGGGTGGGGCGCCCTCAAGTTCATTTCGGGCTGAAGTAGAAGTGAAGGAAACTCAAGAAGGCGGCCTGAAGCCGACCTTAGAGCGTCGGAACCCAGGAGCACAGGCAGGAGTGCCTGTGCCACTGGGGGATTAGAAGAGTTTGACGGCTAGGCGCTGGGGGTTGGAGGTGATGGGGATTAGGGTCAGGAGGGAGTCGGTGCGGAGGCGGAGGATGGCGAGGTCGCCGGAGGAGTCGTCGGCGACGAGGAGCATGGTGGGCTTGGCGGCGGGATCGGAAGAGTCGAATCGCATGACGCCGGGGGAGGCGCCGACGTTGATGGGTTTGCCGACGCGGCGATTGACGATATCGACGGGAAAGATGCGAGAGGCAGCGCGATCCGCGATATACATTTCGGAGGCGTCTTCGGTGAGGATGGCGCTGGCGGGGGCATCGCCGACGAGAACTGTATCGCCGACTTCGTGCGTCCAGATATTGATGGCCTGCACGACGTGGGCTTCGGGCGAGAGGACGTAAAGTTCGCCGCCATCGGGTTTGAGGAGCATCTGGGAAGGGCGGCCGGCAAGTTCGAGATTGGTGAGCAGTACACCGCGCTGTAAATCCACCACAGACAAACGATTTTGCGAGCGGCTCATGACGAAAGCGAGGGAGCTGGTGGGGAGAATTGCGACTTCATCGGGCTGCGCAACAACGGGGATGGAGGCGCGCATCTGTAGAGTGGCGGGATCGTGGAGCGTGAGCGTGGCGCTGCCGCGATTCACGACCACGATGGTTTTTTGATCCGGCGTGATGCGCGCTTGCACGGGTTCAGAGCCGGCGCGCGCGCGGCCGGCGATGGAGCGCGAGGCGGTATTGATGGCGATGAGCTGGTCGGATGCGGCGGAGGTGGTGAAGACGCGCTTGCCGTCGGCAGAGAAATCGAGCTCGAGGGGCGATGGGCCGACGGGAATTTTGGCGAGTTCGTTGGAGCGCGTGTCGAGCACGAAGAGATAGCCGCCTGCGCTGCTGACGCCCCAGACTTCGGGGCGGAGGGCGTGCTCGCGAAGATCGGAGATGCCGGGGCCTGCGGCAATTTTGTTGATCACGCGGAGCGAGGCGAGATCCACAACGGAGAGAGAGCCGTCCGAGGTGGCGACGTAGGCGTTGAGGTGCAGGCCGGGGCGAAGGAAGGAGGGGCGATGCTCGCCAAGAAGAATAACGATGGAGAAAAGGAGCAGGACGGTGAGCAGAAAGTAGACGCGGAAATTTCGGGAATGGGGCATTGCTGAAAATGATTTTACAGGAGAGTGGAAGAAAGGCGAGGGTATGAATTTTCTAATGCAGGAAAAGGTGACCAGCGCGAAGAAATAGCGACAGTTGGAACAGGGGTGTCTGGGCGGCACAAGAGTTTTGCAATGGGGCCGCAGGCCAAATGTCAATGCGCTCAAGGCAAGCAGGTTAACGGGGTTAGTAGCAGGGGATTTGGCGGGTGAGATGCGTGACTCCACAGGGGAGTTGCGCGCATGGACAGATATTTCTGGCGATGGCGAAACGGAGACGGCGGGGCCGTGTGGCGCCGGTTGCTGCTGGTGTGCGCGCTGGGTGCGCCGGGTGTTTGGGGGCAAGGCGCGCAAACGCCGCCAAAGGACCTGACCAGCACGAGCCTGGAAGACCTGATGAACGTGGAAGTGACATCGGTCTCAAAGAAGGAGCAGAAGCTTTCGGAAGTGGCGGCGGCGATTTACGTGATTACGCCGGAGGATATCCGGCGATCCGGGGCGAGGAACATTCCGGACTTGCTGAGGATGGTGCCGGGGCTGGATGTGGCGCAGATTGACGCGAGCAGGTGGGCGATTTCGGCGCGGGGTTTCAATTTACAATTTTCGAACAAGTTGCTGGTGCTGATTGATGGGCGGGCGGTCTACACGCCGTTGTTTGGAGGAGTGAACTGGGACACGAAGGATGTGCCGCTGGAAGATATCGAGCGGATTGAAGTGATTCGCGGGCCGGGCGGAACGATCTGGGGAGCGAACGCGGTGAAAGGGGTGATCAACGTGATCACCAGGCAGGCGGCGGACACGCAGGGAGTTTTATTGACGGGCGGCGGCGGAACGGTGACGCAGTCGTTCGGGACCGTGCAGTACGGCGGAAGGATCAAACAGGACACGAGCTATCGCGTATTCGGGAGTTATCAGAGCACGGACCATTATCTGGATGCGGCGGGGCTGGATGCGAATGACGGCTGGCACCTGGCGCACGGTGGCTTCCGCGAGGATTCAAAACTGGGCGCGAAGGACACGCTGACGACGCAGGGCGATATCTACACCGGTGAGGCGGGGGCGACGATTGTTCATTCGGAATTTACGCCGCCGGACAATGTGAGCCTAATTCGGCTGGAAAGTTTATCCGGCGGAAATATTCTTGGCCGGTGGAACCATGTTTTTTCGGAGCGAAGCGACACCACGCTGCAGGAAGCAAAAGACGATCTGGAGCGCCGCGTGGAAGCGCGGACGGCGGAATTACAGCATGAGGTGCGGGAACGAATTCAAGCGGAAGAGAAGTTGCAGAAATCGCTGAAGGAACTGGAAGACCTGAAGTTCGCGCTGGACCAGCACTGCATTGTGGCGAGAACGGATGCCCGAGGCGTGATCACGTCGGTGAATGAAAAGTTCTGCACCGTCTCAAAATATGCGCCGGAGGAACTGATCGGGCAAACGCACAAGATTGTGAATTCGCGGCATCACTCGAAGGAATTTTTCGATGAGCTGTGGAGAACCATCTCCAGCGGACAGACATGGAGGTGGGTGGACACGACGATTGTTCCGTTCCGCGGCGCGGATGGCAGGCCCTTCCAATATATTGCAATCCGAATGGACATCACCAACCTGAAGCGCATCGAAGAGGAGTTGCGCGGGTCAAAAGATGTGGCGGAACAGGCGAGCCGGGCGAAGAGCGAGTTTCTGGCGAACATGAGCCATGAAATCCGGACGCCGCTGAACGGCATCATGGGCATGACGGATTTGGCGTTGGATACGCAATTGACGCAGGAGCAGCGGGATTACCTGGAGACAGTGAAGAGTTCTTCGGACTCGCTGCTGACGGTGATCAACGACATTCTGGATTTTTCGAAGATCGAAGCCGGCAAACTGGACCTGGAGTGCGCGGAGTTTGAGCTGCGCGACGTGGTGGAGAGCACTCTGAAGACGCTTGCGATGCGCGCAGGCGAAAAGAAACTGGAATTATTGTGCGAGATTGCGGCGGATGTGCCGGAGATGGTGCGTGGGGATGCGGTGCGAATACGGCAGGTGCTGACGAACCTGACGGGCAACGCGATCAAATTTACGGAACACGGCGAAGTGGCACTGCGAGTGGAGAAGGACGCGGGCGCACACGCGGGGCAGGAACTTTCGTTGCGGTTTACGGTGGCGGATACGGGAGTGGGGATACTGGCGAGCAAGCTGAAGTTGATTTTCGATCCGTTTTCGCAGGCGGACACTTCCACGACGCGGAAATACGGCGGGACGGGACTGGGGCTGACGATTTCCGCGCGGCTGGTGGAAATGATGGACGGGAAAATCTGGGTGGAGAGCGAATTGGGGCGCGGGAGCCAGTTCCACTTCACAGTGAAACTGGAGGTGAGCGGGAGCAAGGAAAGCCAGGCAATCTGGAACACGGCTGTGGAGCAATTGCGCGGGCTGCGCGTGCTGGTGGTGGACGACAATCCCACGAACCGGCGAATTCTGGATGGGATGCTGAGGAATTGGTTTATGTAGCCGGCATGCGCGGAAAGCGGAGAGCAGGCGCTGGCGAAGCTGCAAGCGGCTGCGGAGGCGGGTGAGGCTTTTCCAATTATTCTGACCGACATGCAGATGCCGGAGATGAATGGTTTTGAGCTTGTGGAGCGCATCCGGGAAACTCCCGGATGGAATGCGGCGACGATTGTGATGCTGAGTTCGGCGGGAGGCAGCGGCGACCGAGAGCGGAGCCGGGAGCTGGGAGTAGCCGCGTATTTGTTGAAGCCAATCCGTCAGGCGGAATTGCGCGACACGATTGTGCGGGTGATGGGGGCGCGTGAAGGGAAAGCGGCGGCCCAGGCGCAGGAACCGGTGGCAGAGCCAGCGTCGGAGAAGCGTGATGCGGCGGACATTCTGCGTGTGCTGGTGGCGGAAGATAACGCGGTGAACCAGAAATTGATTGTGCGGCTGCTGGAGAAGCGCGGGCATCGCGTGACGGTGGCGGGCAATGGGCGCGAGGCGGTGGACGCGGCGGCGCGGGCGAGCTTCGATCTGGTGCTGATGGATATGCAAATGCCGGAGATGGACGGGTTTGAGGCGACGGCGATGATCCGCGTGGGGGAGCGGCGCTCTGGGGCGCATCTGCCGATTGTGGCGTTGACGGCGCATGCGATGAAGGGGGATCGCGAGAAATGTCTGGCGGCGGGGATGGATGATTATTTGTCGAAGCCGATTCAGCCGGGGGAGTTGGAGGAGGTTTTGGCGCGGTTTGCGGGGGGAAGGAAACAATTGTCAACAGTCGGCAGTTTACGGTCGGCGAAAAGAAGCTCGCAGATAGCAGGAGGCACCCGCCTTCGCCGCAAAGAACGCGGCTACGGCGGGCAGGCAGAGGGAGCGGAGATTTGACTGAGCGGGATTATTTTTGGGGATGTATCGGGGGTCACAGAGGGAAGGGTGGTGTTGGGGCATGATGCAGGCTGGAGGCATATGCCAATTCAACTGGGACGGGATATTCTGAGGGAGAAAGACGCCACGCGGGAACAGATCGAAGTTACGAATCTACAGACGGCCGAACTGCAGCAAATTCAACGGGAACAAATCGGGCAGGAGTCGATGACGGTTGTGCCGGTGCATCCGAAGGGGAGGCGCGCGCGGGTGCTGCTGAGCGCTGTCTTTGGGCCTTACGCACAGGATGATGAATTTGGCAGCCGGGCGATGAACCCGATGGAGCTTTATCACAACCAGGTGACGCGGGCGCAGGGGAGCTTTTCGCTGCGGATGTTTCACCGGTCGTGGGGGATCATGCTGATCCAGGCGAATATTGCGGCGCCGTGCACGGTGCTGGATTTTCCGACGCGGGAGGACTTTGCGCGGGAATTGCGCGAGCAGCTCTACGACGTTGTGGGGATTTCCTCGATCATCGTGAATGTGGGCAAGGCGCGGGAAATGTGCCGGATGGTGCGAGAGATTTCGCCGGGGTCCGTGATTGTGCTGGGCGGGCACGTGGCGGCGGTGCCGGGGATTGAAACGATGGTGGACGCGGACTACATCGTAAAGGGCGAGGGGATTGCGTGGATGCGGCGATATCTGGGCGAGGACGATGGCGCGCCGATTCGGCACCCTTCGATTGTGTCCGGGTTGAAGACGCGAATCATGGGCGTGAGCCTGCCGGAGCGCAAGGGCGGGACGGCGGCGACGATTATTCCTTCGGTGGGCTGCCCGATGGGGTGCAATTTCTGCACGACGTCGGCGTTTTTTGGAGGTAAAGGAAAGTTTGTGAATTTTTTCGAGACCGGCGATGAAGTGTTTGAGGTGATGAGCCAGTCTGAACGCGAACTGGGAGTGCAGACGTTTTTTGTGATGGACGAGAATTTTCTGCTGCACAAGAAACGGGCAATGCGGCTGCTGGAGCGGATGAAAGAGGCGGGAAAGACCTGGGGGCTTTCGGTCTTTGCTTCCGCGAACGCGATTCGCAAGTACACGATGCAGGAACTGGTGGAGCTGGGAATTTCGTGGGTATGGATGGGACTGGAATCGCCGGAGGGAAAATACGGAAAGCTGCAGGGCACCAACGCGGGCGAATTGACGCGGGAATTGCGCGAGCACGGGATCCGCGTGCAGGGTTCGACGATCATCGGGCTGGAACATCACACACCGGAAAATATCGGCGGGGAGATTGAGCGCGCGGTGAGTTACCAGACGGATTATCACCAGTTCATGTTGTACACGCCAGTGCCGGGCACGCCGCTGCATGCGGAGATGACGGCGCAGGGGCGGATGCTGCCGGGCGTGAATCTGGCGGACATTCACGGGCAGGACAAATTCAATTTCCGGCACGCAGCGATTTCACGGGAAGAGTCCAAGCGGCTACTGGATTGGGCATTTTGGCGGGATTTTGAGATGAACGGGCCGAGCCTCTACCGGATGTGCCAAACGATGCTGCAGGGCTGGCGTAGATACAAGGATTATCCGGACGCGCGGGTGCGCGAGCGGTTCGCGCGCGAAGTGAAGAAGCTGGGGAGCGGGTATAACGCGGCGCTGTGGGCGATGGAGAAGGAGTTTCGGAGAGTGAATGAGGGCGTGAGCGAGCGGATCCACGGATTGCGGCGCGAGGTGGAGAAGGAATTCCCGGTGATCGCGCGGGCGACGGCGGCGGTGGCGGGGCCTTATTTATTGTGGGCGGCGCGGAGGGAAGAGAGAAGATTGGCCGCGGGGAAGACGTATGAGCCGCCGACGTTTATTGAGCGGAAGAATTGGGTGGAGGCGGGGTAAGTTTTTAAAAGCGAAGAAGAGGATTTATCACAAAGGGAGCAGAGGGGCCACAGAGGTCACAGAGAAGAAAAAAGAAGAGAAGAGAAAGAGAAGAGAAGAGAAGAGAAGAGAAGAGAAGAGAAGAGGACCCCAAGAGGGCACGATGTATCGTGCCCCTACAGCGGTGGCCATCTCTGCCGAGGATATTGATTCAGGGGCGTAGAGGCACGGAAGTAATACAGGAAAGAAGGGTGGACAGGCTGAAACCTATGCTACTGGGAGGTTGGCCGATCTGAAGATCGGCCACTACACAAGGCAAGAGGCGTGTGCGCATAGAAGGTTTGTGTAGTGGCCAGTCTTTAGACTGGCGGGGTCGACCTCCAAACTGGAAAAAATTGTTGGCCGGTTCTCGATTTCTTGATCCACTCGATTGTCTGAGATCCGGAAAACGGATAATCCTCCGGGCGCGTGCAGAGTTGCTTGCGAACCGGGTTGGCCCAGATGTAGCAAGCGACGCCCTCAATTTCATCTCCTTTCCGCAGGATGTGATCGTAAAAGCTCATTTCCCATAGACGGCGGTTGCTTTCTTTTTTGAAATCGTAGGCCGTGCGCAGTTTGAACACCCGCACGAGCTCGAAGAGATTCGAGGTGGGCTGGGTTCCATGGGCGAGGAAATGCAGGTGGTCTGGCATGGCGGAATAGGCATGGAGAAGGAAGAACCGCTTGGCGGCGCACTCACAGAGAGTTGAAAGGACGCGTCTTGCCGTCGGAGGATTTTCGAGATAGGGCGAGCGTCGATCACAACAGATAGTTACGAAACGAGCCTTTGTGCCCACGTAGCTCAGAAGTGGGAGGCGGATCGCTTTTCGGTGCACCGGCATGAGACGGACATATAACGTAAATTAAATAGTATTGATAGATATATGTTTGCGCGAGGCGTCGGAGGGCCGACCTTCAGAGTCCGTGTGAGAACTCGTCTTGACTGGTAATTTATACTGCGGGGGAGGCGAGGGGCGATGAGCAAATTTTTGGAATACCACCCGGATCAGGCGTATCTGTTGCCGCCGAGTGTACGGGATGTGCTGGGCGAAGGGCATTTGTGTTTTTTTCTGAGGCGCGTGATGGCCAGGATGAACCTGGACCGTTTTCGCGAGGACTATGGGAGCGAGGGCGGGCCGGCCTACGCGCCGGAGATGCTGGCGTCGGTGTGGCTGTATGCCTATGCGTTGGGGGTGACCAGTTCGCGGCGGCTGGAGCAGCGCATCCGCGAGGATTTGGCGTTTCGTTATTTAGCGGGTGGGGCGACGCCGGATCATTGGACGCTGAATGCATTTCGCCGCCGCCACGGGTGCGGGCTGAACGATTTATTCACGCAGGTAGTGGAGTTGGCGCGAGCCAGCGGGCTGGCGCGACTGGGGCATGTGGCCATCGATTCGACGCGCATTGCCGGAAACGCTTCGCGGAACCGAATCGACAGCGAGCAGGCGCTGCGTGACGAACGGGCACGCTTGCGGCGGGAGATTCGCCGCTGGCAGAAGCAGTGTGACGGGGAGGATCCGAACGAAGGAGCCGGGGTGCAGGTAAGTCGGGAAGCGCTTAGCGAGCTGGAGCGGCAGTTGGGAGAAATACCCGTGCGGCTGCAACGCCTGCAGAAAAGCGGGATGCAGAAGATTTCGCGGAGCGATCCGGACAGCCGGTTTTTGCGGGAGCGCGGTGGATTCGTGCTGGGTTATACCGGGACGCTGGCGGTGAGCGGGGATCATTTGATCGTCGCGCAGCGGGTGAGTCAGGAGACCAACGACAATGAAGCGCTGCTGCCGATGATCGATCAGGTGCAACGACGATGCGGCGAATGTCCGCAGCGAGTGAGCGCCGACAGCGGATTTTTCTCGCACGCCAACCTGGAAGCATTGGAAGAACGGAGCATCGACGGCTATGTGCCGGACAACAATATGGCGCGGGTGCTGAATCGCGGCGGTCGACTGCATCATCCTGCAAGGCACCCGGCGCATCAACGCATGCGACGGAAGCTACGCGACCCGGCAGGCCGGGCAGTCTATGCACGACGCAAGGCAATCGTGGAACCAGTGAACGGAGTGCTAAAAGAACAACGAGGAATGCGGCGCTTTCGGATGAAGGGCCTCGAAAAAGTCAAAGTGGAGTGGACCCTGGCGAGCATCGCCTACAACCTTACCCGCATCTGGCGCAGTAGCTAGCCATTGCGCGGCGCAAAGCAATCCTCACCCCGCGCCCTGCAAAGCAGAATCCGTCTTTTCCCAGCACCACGCCCGCCACAAAAATAAAAAACAGAGTCCTCACACGGACTCTAAAGATCGGCCACTACACAAGGCACTTAGTTGACTTGGCGGTGGAGGACGGCGGCGATTTGTTGGATTTCGAATTGGAGGTCGGCGAACTCGCTCGGGAGGATGGATTGAATGCCGTCGGAGAGGGCTTTGTCGGGCTGGTGGTGGACTTCGACGAGGAGGCCATCGCAGCCGACGGCTACGGCGGCGCGGGAGAGCGGGAGAACTTTGTGGCGTTTGCCGGTGCCGTGGCTGGGATCGACCATGATGGGAAGATGGCTGCGTTTTTTGACGGCGGGCACGACGGCGAGGTCGAGGGTGTTGCGGGAAAAATCGGAGAAGGTGCGCACGCCGCGTTCGCAGAGGATGACGTTGTAATTGCCTTCGCTCATCACGTATTCGGCAGCCATCAGGAATTCATCGAGCGTGGCAGCCATGCCGCGTTTGAGAAGCACGGGAAGTTTGGCGCGGCCGGCGCGTTTGAGGAGCGAGAAGTTCTGCATGTTGCGGGCGCCAATCTGGATGACGTCGGCGTATTCCTCGACGAGGTCGAGCGATTCGTTGTCGATAGCTTCGGTGACGATGCCGAGGCCGTAATGTTTGCGGACTTTTTCGAGGATTTTGAGGCCGGCGAGGCCGAGTCCCTGGAAGCTGTAGGGCGAGGTGCGCGGTTTGTAGGCGCCGCCGCGGAAAAGGCGCACGCCGGTGGGCTTGAGGAGTTCGGCGGTGCGCAGGCACTGCTCTTCGGTTTCGACGGCGCAGGGACCGGCGACCATGGCGAGATGCGGGCCGCCGACGAGGACGTCACCCGACGGAGTGGGGATGCGCACGATGGTGGAATCGGATTTAGCGTCGAGGGAGACGAGTTTATAGGGCTTGGTGACGGGAATGCATTCGACGACGCCGGGCATGGATTCGAGAATGCCGAGGTCGAGCGCATCTTTATTGCCGGTGATGCCGATGGCGGTGCGGCCGGCGCCGGGGAGCGGATGCGCTTTGAGGCCGAGGGATTCGATTTTTTCGCAGACGGAACGGACTTCGGCTTCCGTGGCGTGAGATTGCATGACGACTAACATGGGCGATTCCTTTGGGTGCGAAGAGAGGAGTGTACTAGAGGGAATTGGGAGGGGCAAATTTGGGAGGGGATTTCACCACGGAGGACACAGAGGGCGCGGAGTTCGGAGGGGGCCGGGGGAACCCCAAGAGGGCACGATGTATCGTGCCCCTACAATTTTTAAAGGTGTGAGTGGGGAGTCCGAACGTGTGAGTGTGGGGTTGGAATGTGGGGTGACGTTTTTGGTGCGGGGAATTATGATGTGGGCGGACGGGGAGTTAATTAATTGGGGATTGGGAGGCGGACTTGGGGAAGAAATTTTTGGTGAGGGCGATTGGGTTGGTAGTGGCGGGGATTTTGGTGGGGGGCGCGGCGTGGGGCCAGGGGAAGAAGATGCCGCAGCCGGGGCTGGTGGTGTTGAGCAAGGATGAGAGCCGGTTGCTGCTGCTGGATCCGGAAACGTTCAAGGTGGCGGGATATGAGTCTACAGGCGCGTATCCGCACGAGGTGGCGGTGACGGAGGATGGGAAGCTGGCGATCACGACGAATTATGGGGCGCACGCGGATGGAGATTCACTGTCTGTGATTGATCTGGACAAGCTGCAGGAAGTGGGACACGTGACGTATCCGGGATGCAAAGGTCCGCACGGGATTGTGATTCAGGGGAACAAGGCGTATTTCACGAACGAGGGCGACAAGACGGTGGTGGTGTTTGATTTTGTGGCCAACACGCTGGACCAGCAGATTGTGGAGGGGCAGAAGCGTCCGCACATGCTGGTGCTGACGAAGGATGGGCACACGATTTTTGTGTCGAATGTGGAGTCGAATAGCGTTTCAGTGCTGACGACGAAAGACGGCAAGTCCTGGGATCAATCGAATATTGGGACGGGAAAAGGGCCGGAAGGGGTAGATATTTCGCCGGATGACAAGGAGGTGTGGGCGGCGAATTCGGGGGATGGAACGGTGTCTGTGATTGATGTGAAAAAGAAAAAAGTGGTGGAGAAGATTGATGTGCAGACGAAGCACTCGAACCGGTTGAAGTTTACGCCGGATGGAAAGCTGGCGCTGATTTCGGATATGGGCAGCGGGGAACTGGTGATTGTGGATACGGCGACGCGGAAGCAGGTGAAGCGGCTGCCGCTGGGGAAGAGCGCGGAGGGGATTTTGGTGCTGCCGGATGGGTCGCGGGCGTTTGTGGCGGTTAGCGGGGACGATAAGGTGGCGGTGGTGGATTTGAAGACGCTGGAGGTGACGACGTCGTTTCCGGCGGGGAAGAATCCGGATGGGCTGGCTTGGAGGAAATGAAGAAAGAAGGAAGTGAAGAGGTAATGAGGTAAGGAAGTAAGGAAAAGGCGTCGGATAAAGATTACCGCAGAGGCAGCAGAGGGGCCACAGAGAGCGCAGAGAAGAAAAGACGAGGGCGGAGTTGAATGGATGTTGGTGGCGGCTCGCCGTTTACTTTCTGGAGATGCGAATTTCTTCCCGCAACTTATCGAATTCTTCGGCGTGGTGGGATTGCGCGGCCTGTCCGAGCTTGTAGCAGATCAAGAATGCGCTCGCGAAAGAGATGCTCCTGCGAACTGCTTCTTGCACTCGCGGGAAAATAAGATCGAAATGAATTTCCAGCAAGTGCTCCAGCAGAAGCGTTGCGATCGCCTGGCTCAGGTCTTCCGCGTCGGGCACAGAACCCCATTTTAGGGCAAAATGCCAGACCGGTTCAGGTTGCGATTCGATAAAATCCTCGATTTTCATGATCGCTTGCCATCGGAGATCGGTCTCGCCCTTAGGCGCGGGCTTGCCGGGGAGGAGCGCTTCCGCGGCCTGGATTGCGAAGTAAACATTTTTTTCAGCACGCAGGCTGTCGCTGAAGAATTCAAGGACACCCTGCACGTGCCCGTCCGTCAGGCCTTCATATAGACCCAAGATTTCATCCACCGTAAGACCATCTTGCAGATTATCAAAGAGAGCTGAAACCGGAATGCGAGTGCCGTGAAAGACCCAAGCCCCGCCAAGTTTGCCGGGTATGCTTTCCACTGCTGCGCATTGTGACCAGTCGAGTGCCATTTATTGGAGTTTAAAAACGTGGGGGTATAGTGTCAATTTTTAAGAGTGCGAGAGTAGCTAAGCACTTTAGATCGCGTTCTTACAAGCAACCTTCCAAACGTCCTTTAACATAGATTTTTGTAAGAATGTCGGTTGGCGATGCGTCATTGATCTGCCCAGAGTTTTTCCCCTGAAAATCGAAAGCAATATAAATATTGTGCTCGCTACAGACCCAAGGGGCGTCCTCTTCCGCTATTTTGACCCAGTCTGTCCAGGCCGCGCAGGCACCCAGAGAAGCCTGCTGGAATTGTACTCCTCGCTATTTCAGGTATTCCTCAACGGGCTTGCGAGTCATCCCAGGAGCTAAGTCGCGAGTATATGTGGCTAGAATCGCCTGATACCCAGCGTTACGTATTTCCTCTTTCTGCTTGCGGCGGGACGAACGGACGAGAAAGATCAGAGTTAAGAGGCCAAAGAATGCGATTGAGGCAGTGAGGAAAATTCTTCGCATCAGCAATTATCATAACGCGGAAAGCGCAGCGAACGCGTAACCCGTCACGAGTGTGCTCAAACCGAGCATCTTTGCCTGTACCATATGATCGAACAAACTAAAGAATAAATGAACAGGGACAATGGGAGAGGACTATACTGAGGCGAAAGTGGGCCCGATAAACCGTCGGCGCGGAGTGGCGCCGGGATTGGAGATCGGCCATGCGATTGTTACTTGGGTGTGTGGTGGCGGTTCTGCTGTGGCAACAACCTTCCGCAGATACGAAGAAACCAACTGAAGATAAAACCGCGGTGCAGGCGCCTAGCGCTGCGGAGACTACGGGCGGGTCGGTTGCCGTGAAGGCGACTCCGGCTTCGCTGGCGTCCGGGAAGAAGATTTATTCGACGGACTGTTTGATGTGCCATGGGAAAGAAGGCGCGGGCGACGGAGATCTAGCAGTAGATATGAAGTTGAGTTTGAAGGATTTTCGCGACCCGGCGGTGTTGAAGGATGTGAGTGAAAAAGAGATGTATGAGCTGATTGATAAGGGCAAAGGGAAGATGATGGGGGAAGAGGGACGGTTGAAGGCGGAACAGATTTCGGATGTGGCGAAATATGTGCGGTCGCTGGGGAAGAAGTGAGGGAAGAAAGAAGTTTTAAGTTTTAACTCGAGAAACGCCCGTGAGGGGCGTAGGAGCTTTGGAAGATTTCGAAGTATGCGTACGGCGGCCAGCGAGGTAGCTGGCAGTAGTCCTGGTGTAAATCCTTAATACAAGTCAAAAGTGATTTCAAACACGACGCGAACGGGGACAGGTTCACCCTTGGAATCCCGTGCAGGTTTTCAGCGCCATGCGCCAATGGTGTTCATCGAGTTGCTGTCGAATTTCGGATCGGGAGATTTGACAATCCGAGCGTTCACGACCTTCTCTTCCGGAGTTATAAGACCCGAGACCATAACGATCCCTGAAATGCGAGCATTTCGCATTTCGGGGGGATAAGGGGGATTCGGCATGAAATAGCACTTCGGTGTAGAGATCCCATCCATACCCATGAAATAGAAAGGCCAACCAGAGGCCCCAGCACCCGCGGGGAGCGCCCCAATCGTGGATTTTTCCGGCTCAGAATAGGAGTCCTTGTACAATTCTTTTCCCGAGAGATCTTTCAAGCTGAACGACACGACCTGGTCGGAATTCGTGGATTGAGCCGTGCCGAAGAGAACGGCATCCAGTTGGAATTGCGCCGCGAACTTGGAGAGTGCGGCGGGGTCAGTCAGAGAATAATCGGTCAAATTGTTCTGCAATAGAAACGCGTGGGCGTCCGCGCGATTCTGCACGAAATACTTATGGGATTTTGTGGCGAGAAGCTTTGAAAAGGATGCCGCGAACATGGCTCCCGCGCCGGAGGGTTGGCCGGAAGCGTCGGGAAAGTCCGGGACGTAGATCCTTTTCAGATGTGCGGAATTGATAGATTTGGACAGTCGTTCGACGACGGGAGAGCGGTCTTGCGCGATGGTGGGATGAAGGGCAACGACTGCTAAGAAAATGACCAGCGGAATTGCGAGGAAGAAACGTGAAGGCAACATCGCTCCGGGTTGGATTGAGTCGGAATCGGGAGTGAGTTTGGGGGAAGTTTAGATTAGTGTCAAGGAGGCTGGAGAGGCCAAACTGCGTGTTAGTCGGATGGATGGCCGACTTAAAAGTCGGCCAGTACATTGGGAGGGGACGCCTACAACCACGGGGAGCGGCCCGCCACGGTCGGCGGGCCCTACGTGGATGTGGTTTGGGACTTGGAATCGAAGAGGCTGGCATGAAAGCCAGCGCTACATTACGTCGGATTGAGCGTCGGCCGGCGCTGGATGGTGGCGGAGTGGGCTTCGGACTTGGGTGAAAGGGGTGTGTTAGAATGGGGGTTTAATGAGAGAGAGGAATTTGTGGTGAGCGAGACGGGGATGGCGGAATTTCCAATTATCGAGAACACGAAGTTTGAGCCGGAGGATGAGTATATTCCGGTGCCGCACGTGGAGCCTGGGCCTCCTGCGTGGATGGACGGGAGCCTGCGGATCGGCATACATACTTCGATTTCTGGGAGTTATCTGAACGCGCTGGAATCGGCGAAGAAGCTGGGGGCGAACGCGCTGCAGATTTTTTCGGCGAGCCCGCGGATGTGGCAGACAGCGAACGTGCGGATTCCAGAGTCGGATGTGAAGGCGTTTCGGGCGCGGCGGGAAGAGTTGGGGCTGGGTCCGCTGGTGATTCACGCGAATTATCTGATCAATCTGGCGGCGGGACAGCCGATGCTGCGGACGCGGTCGATCCAGGCGTTTCATGAAGAGTTGGTGCGCGGGCGGGAACTGGGCGCGGACTTTGTGGTGGTGCATCCGGGGGCGCGCGGAGAGTCGACCATCGAGCAGGCGATTTCGACGATTGTGGACAGCGTGAAGCAGGCGGCGCGGCGCGTGCCGCTGGGGAAGATGCGGATTTTGATTGAGAACACCGCGGGGATGGGGACGGCGGTGGGGTCGCGGCTGGAAGAGGTGGCGGCGATTTTGTACGAATTGAATCGCGGCCAAGGGACGGCGGAAGGGGCAGCACAACAGAATTCTACGGAAAACCGACCTGAAGGTCGGCCACTACAATACGCGGCTTGTTTGGACACGGCGCATTTGTTTGCGGCGGGGTATGACATCAAGAGCGAGGCGGGGTTCGAGCAGACTCTGGAGACGATTGACCGGATATTGGGATTGGAGAATGTACCGGTGTTCCACGTGAACGATTCGAAGATTCCGCTGGGTGGGCGCGTGGATCGTCACGAGAATATTGGGGATGGAAAGATCGGCGCGGAGGCGTTTGCGCGGATCTTGCGGGCGAAGCGACTGGGGAGCGCGGGGCCGGAGGGATTGGCGGGTCGGGCGTTCTTGCTGGAGACGCCGATTGATGATCCGGGCGACGACCGGAAGAATGTGGCGAAATTGTGGGCACTGGCGGGCCTGGAAGGGCCGGAGGCGGAGAAGGGATATTCGATGATGACGCCGGGGCTGAAGAAGATGATTGCGAAGGGGAAGAAGGCGAGTGCGCGGCATTTGCCGGCGGCGAAGAGTAAAAAGAAGAAGTAAGGAAGCAAGGAGATGGCAGGAGTTTGCACGCAGTTCGCGTAATTCGTGATGCGATGAGTTGTTCGGGGGATCGTTGGTAGCCACGGTCCCTCCGCTCCGCAGCCGGCGCGCCGAAATGCGGCGCGCAAGAAAAGACCGGCTGCTTCGGTCGGGATGACGGGGTTGGGGGCCTGAGGCGTGAAAGAATTTTGGCAGGTTGGGTGGGGGCTTAGGCCCCCACTTCGTTAAGAGGCGGAGGCGGACGAGACGTGGGGGACTACAAGCCGCAGGAGATTGAGGCGAAGTGGCAGAAGCGGTGGGAAGAGAACCGCGTATTTGAGGCGGAAGCGGAAGTGGGGGAGCGGCAGCCTGCGGCTGGTGCCGGGGAGAGTGCGGACAAGATTTCGGAGAAGACTGCGGAGAAGAGGTCGGAGGAGCCCGGTTCGAAAGGCGAACCTGGGGCTCAGGCTGGCCGGCCCTTCGTAGCTCAGGGTAAACAAGATGCAGGCGCTACCAAGAGGAAATATTATGTGCTGGAGATGCTGCCGTATCCTTCGGGGACGCTGCATATGGGGCACATGCGCAACTACACAATTGGGGACGTGGTTGCGCGGGTAAAGAGAATGCGCGGGTACAACGTGCTGCACCCGATGGGGTGGGACGCGTTTGGCCTGCCGGCAGAAAATGCGGCGATCAAGAACCACACGCATCCGCGTGTGTGGACCAATAAAAACATTGCGGAATTTCAGAGGGTGCTGCGGCGCTTCGGGTTCAGTTATGACTGGCGGCGGGAAATTTCCACGTGCGAGCCGGAATATTACCGGTGGAACCAATGGTTTTTCCTGCGCATGCTGGAGCGGGGGATTGCGTACAAGAAAAAGAGCCGGGTGAACTGGTGTCCGAAATGCTGCACGGTGCTGGCGAACGAGCAGGTGGTGAACGGGGGATATTGCTGGCGGCATGAAGATACGCGCGTGGAAGCGCGGGAGATTGAGCAGTGGTTTTTGAAGATCACGGCGTATGCGGAGCAGTTGCTGGAGGATCTGAAGCAGTTGGAGGGTGCGTGGCCGGATCGCGTGATCGCGATGCAGAGGAATTGGATTGGGAAGTCGGTGGGGGCGAAGGTTTGGTTTGCGATAGAAGGGGAAAAGAGTTTCATCACAGAGGACACGGAGGGCACAGAGAAGGAAGGGAAGAGGCGGATTGAGATTTTTACTACGCGGATTGACACGATTTATGGGGCTAGCGCGATTATTTTGGCGCCGAATCATCCGATGGTGGTGGGGTTGGTGGGGGCCGCAGTGGCGGATCCGGAGGCCGACCTGAAGGTCGGCCACTACACTTCGGAGGGGCGAGCTGCGAAGTTGGGGGCGATGAAGGCGTCTTCGGTTAAGGCGGAGGATATTGCTACTGCGGAGAAGGATGGGTTTTTTACGGGGCGGTATGCGATCAATCCGTTTAGTCGGGAGCGGGTGCCCATTTGGGTGGGAAATTTTGTGCTGATGGAGTATGGGACCGGGGCGATTATGGCGGTGCCGGCGCATGATGAGCGGGATAACGAGTTTGCGGTGAATTTTGGGTTGCGGATTCCGGTGGTGGTGGCAGAAGAGAAGAACAGAAAACCTAACGCAGAGACGCTGAGGGCACAGAGTTCCGCGGAGGAAGAAACCCCAAGAGCACAGGAAGGAGTGCCTGTGCCACATTTGTTTACGGAGTATGGGTATAGCGTGAATTCGGGTAAGTATTCGGGGTTGCGGTCGGAAGAGGCGATTGAGCGGATGGCGGCGGATGGGGAGGCCGGCGGATTTGGGAAGAAGGAGACGATTTTTCGTCTGCGGGATTGGGGAATTTCGCGGCAAAGATATTGGGGCACGCCGATCCCGGTGATTTATTGCGACAAGGATGGGATGGTGCCGGTGCCGGATGACCAGTTGCCCGTGGTGCTGCCGGCGAATCCGAAGTTGACGGGGGAAGGGCAGTCTCCGCTGGCAACGGATCCGGACTTTGTGAATGTGAAATGCCCGAAGTGCGGCGGGCCGGCGCGGCGCGATGCGGATACGATGGACACGTTTGTGGATTCGTCGTGGTATTTCTACCGGTACACGGATGCGAAAAACGATCGGGCGCCGTTTGATCCGGCGAAAGCGGGATATTGGTTTCCGATTGACCAGTATATCGGCGGGATCACGCACGCGATTCTGCACCTGCTCTATTCGAGGTTCTGGTGCAAAGTGATGCGAGATCTGGGATTGGTGAAGCACGACGAGCCGATTGCGCGGCTGTTTACGCAGGGAATGGTGCAAAAGGGCGGCGTGGCGATGTCGAAATCGCGCGGGAATGTGGTGGGCGCGGAAGAGATGGCGGAGAAGTATGGGGCGGATACGGGGAGAATTTATACACTGTTTGCGGCGCCGCCGGAGAAGGATCTGGAGTGGAGCGAAGAGAGTATTGAGGGTGCGTGGAGGTTTTTGAATCGGGTATATCGAGTTATCGACAAGCATGCGGGCTCCGCGAGAGAAGTGGCGAGTGGCGAGTGGCGGGTGGCGAGTGAAGAGAAAAAGGATAACGCAGAGACGCTGAGCGCGCAGAGGTTCGCAGAGAAAGAGAAGTGGACGGAGAAGGAGAAGGGGTTGCTGCGGAAGGCGCACCAGACTTTGCGGAGGGTGACGCAGGATTTTGAGGGGCGGTGGCATTTTAATTCGGCGATTGCGCAGATTATGGAATTGGTGAATGCGATTTATGCGGCGGAGCCGCTGGAAGAGGGCGTGCGGGCGGTGGTACGGAAGGAAGTGCTGGAGTTGGTGACGCTGATGCTGGCGCCGATGACGCCGCATCTGGCGGAAGAGTTGTGGGAGAAGCTGGGGCATGCGAATGGGTTGTGGACCGTGGGATGGCCGGAGTTTAATGCGGATTTGGCGAAACAGGATGAGGTGGAAATTCCGGTGCAGGTGAATGGAAAGGTGCGGGCGCGGCTGACGGTGCCGGCGGGGTCGGGGCAGGATGTGGTGATGGAGAAGGCGATGGCGGATGCGGTGGTGAAGGGGTATTTGGCGGGGAAGACGGTGCGGAAGGTGATTTTTGTGGGGGATAAGATGTTGAATTTGGTGGTGGGGTAGGAAACGCCTTTACCGCGGAGGGAGCGGAGAGTTGGGAGAAGCGGCCGGCGTGTTGTGGCTGGGTTGGTTGGGTGCCACGGTCCCTCCGCTGCGAGTCGCAGAAGGCGCGACTCTCCGGTCGGGATGACAGATGGGGAGAAGATTGGAAGAGAAAGTATTAACACCGAGAACACAGGGGCGGAGCACAGAGGGCACGGAGAAGCGGGGAGCGGAGGAAGAGTAACCCAAGAGGGGCACGATTTATCGTGCCCCTACATGTTTGCGGATGGCGTTAACCGGTGCGCGGAGTGGGTGGTTAGAATCGGTGGGGATGCGAGGTGCGGGGATGGAAGGGACGTCGAAGATGGCGCAGAGTGAGGCGAAGGGGATGCTGAAGACGGAGCGGGGCGGGATTGTGGTGCTGGATTTTGGGGGGCAGTATACGCAATTGATTGCGCGGCGGGTGCGGGAGCAGCAGGTGTTCAGCGCGGTGTTGCCGTGCACGAGTTCGGTGGAAGAGATTCGGAGGCACGAGCCGGCGGGAATTATTCTGTCGGGTGGGCCGAGTTCGGTGTACGACAAGGACGCACCGGTGTGCGATGCCGCAGTGTTGGCGCAGGGGATTCCTGTCCTGGGGATTTGTTATGGAATGCAGTGGATGGCGAAGAATCTGGGCGGGAAAGTTGAGCCGGTGCAGCGGCGGGAGTACGGACCGGCGCAATTCAATATGGAAAGGGCGGAGAGCCATATCCTGGGCGGGCTGCCGGAGACTCTGAAGATCTGGGCGAGCCACGGGGACAACGTGCTGGCGCTTCCGCCGGGATTTCATTTGACAGGGAAGACGGCGAACGCGATTGCATCGGCGGAAGATCCGAAGCGGAAGATGTACGCGGTGCAATTCCATCCGGAAGTGAATCACACGGATCACGGAACGGAGATCCTGCGGAATTTTCTGTTTCGCGTGTGCAACGCGGAGCCGAAGTGGAGTGGGAAGGCGTTCATTGCAGAGACGGTGGAGGCGATCCGCGCGAAGGTGGGAACACATCACGCGATTTGCGGGTTGAGCGGCGGGGTGGACTCAACGGTGGCGGCGGTGCTGGTGCATCGCGCGATGGGCGACCGGCTGACGAATATTTTCGTGAACACCGGGCTGCTGCGCAAGAATGAGTTTGAACACACGCTGGAGATGTACCGCGAGCGACTGGGGCTGCGGGTGATCGGCGTGGACGCGACGGAGCATTTCCTGGGGAAGCTGGAGGGCGTGAGCGACCCGGAGCAGAAGCGGAAGATTATTGGACGTGAATTCATCACGATTTTTGCGGCAGAAGCGGAGAAGCTGCAGAAAAGCGCGTCGGGGGATATCAAGTTTCTGGTGCAGGGGACGCTGTATCCGGATGTGATCGAATCGGTGTCCGTGAAGGGGCCGTCGGCGACAATCAAGTCGCATCACAATGTGGGCGGACTGCCGGAGAATATGCCGTTCGCGCTGGTGGAACCGCTGCGGGATTTATTTAAGGATGAAGTGCGGCGGATTGGAAAAGACTTAGGATTGCCGGAAGAGATTCTGGTGAAGCACCCATTCCCGGGGCCGGGGCTGGCGGTGCGGCTGCTTGGCGCGATCACAAAAAAAGATCTGGAGACGCTGCGGGACGCGGACGCGATTGTGGTGGAAGAGATCCGGCGGGCGGGACTGTACGAAAAGGTGTGGCAGGCGTTTGCGGTGCTGCTGCCGGTGCGCAGCGTGGGTGTGATGGGAGATGGGCGGACGTACGGACTTACGGTGGCGGTGCGCGTAGTGCAGTCGGATGACGCGATGACGGCGGACTGGGTGAGGTTGCCGGGGGATGTGCTGGAGCGGATGTCGACACGGATTGTGAATGAGGTGAGTGGGGTGACGCGGGTGGTGTATGACGTGAGTAGTAAGCCGCCTAGTACGATTGAGTGGGAGTAGGGGGGAGGAAGTCGACAGTCTGCAGCTGACAGATTATAGCTAAGAGAAGAGGGGAGCGAAAGGTTGGGCGCTTGATCGTAAGAGCCCACCCTTTCCGCAGAAGGCGCGGAAAGGGTGGGGCACCCTCAAGTTCATTTGAGTGAGAGATTTGGGTCGGCGAGAGGCGGGAACTGGCGGGGCTGGGAAGAGTGAATATGGAGTGGAATCGCGAGCACGGGATTAAAGGTTTCTAATGTTGCAGGGCAGAGAAAAAGGAAAAGCCGCTCACGGCTGGAGTGGAGCGGCTCCTTTGGGCGATTAGTTGTCTCTACGCGGGCGGGGCGTGGACTGCAAGCTAGCGATTGGCCATTTTCTGCGCCATATACAGCAGCAGCTTGCGATCCTCGTCGTCGGCCTTGCTCAGCAAGCGGCGAAGCTTGTTGAGATAGCGAGCCTCTTTCCCGGAAGTGCCCCAGGCGATGTCGTCAGACGACTTGCGCTTGGGGAGATTCGGGAGTTGAGGAGGCTCTTCGCCGTCGTAGAAGAGTTGATAAAGTGGGCATTCGAGAGCGCGCGCCAGTTTTTCCAACGTCTCAATGGCAGGAACGGTATGGCCGTTCTCGACACGAGAGATATAACAACGAAGGAGACCAGTGCGCTTCTCGATATCACCCTGGGAGAGTTTCTTTTCTTCGCGCAGAGCGCGAAGACGGTCGCCGATAATCATGGGTGGAGTATTCCATAAAGAGTACCGGGTAGCAAGTCGAAACTAGCAAGAAATGTGGATAACTGGGGAGTAGGGGTGGGCGCTGGGGTGGACACGGAAAGGGAAATAGCGTAACCAAATACATATGGCACGCGTCCCAAAAACAGAGGCTTTGGCCCTGCCGGAGATGGGGAAACCCCGGGCGGCGGGCGCTGGGGCGGCTCTCCGGGCCGAAGAGGACAGGGAGCTGGTCAGGCGGGCCCAGAAGGAGGACAAGCAGGCGTTTGAGGCCCTGGTGATGCGCCACCAAAGCCGGGTTTTCGCGGTTGCGGGAGGAATCCTAAGGAACCGCGAGGACGTGGAAGACATCGCGCAGCAGGTATTCCTGAAGGCTTATTTTTCGATAAAGCGATTCGATCAAAGAGCGGCGTTTAGCACGTGGTTGTATAAGATAACGGTGAACGAATGCTGGGATTTGCTGCGGAAGAAGAAGGTGCGGCCACTGGTGTTTGAAGCGGAGTTGAGCGAAGAGCAGGCGCAGACGTACCAGGCCTCGTCGGAGCAGTCCGACGGGCGGCCGGATACGAGCGAGCGGCTGGCGACCCAGGAACAAGTGGAAGAGATGATGAGCTGCCTGGACGAGCGGGACCGCACAATGCTGGTGCTGAAGGAAGTGCAAGGGTTTTCGGTGGAAGAGATCGCGGAGATCATGGAGATTAACGCGAACACGGTGAAGGTGAGGTTGTTCCGGGCGCGGCAGAAGATCACGGAGCGAGCGAGAAGGAAACGGGGACCACAACGATAGAGAGAAAAGCGGGCCAAACAGGATACGGGCTGAAAAAGAGGTAACGGAAACATGGGCAACTTGTTGCAGCGGGAAAATGAAAATTGCGGGCGGTTCCGGGATGCGCTGGATGCGCTGCCGTTGGGTGAGAGTCCGCGGAGAAGCGCCGGAGAATGGCGCGCGAAATTGCCGGAAGCGGAAGCGCGGCATGGCGCCGAGTGCGCGGCGTGCCTGACGGCGCTGGAGGAGTTTGCGGAGACTCGGAATTTGGTGGCGGGTATGCCGCTGGCGCAGCCGGGGCCGTGGTTCACGGCGCGGGTGATGGCGGCGATTAACGCTCGTGAACGCGAAGAGGAAACTCGTGATGGCGTGTGGATCAGCGTGCGGAGACTGGCGCCGCGGATGGTGGCGTTCAACGCGCTGCTGCTGATTCTGGGAGGAAGCTGGGCGGTGCAGCAGCAAAGCAACGATACGGCAACCGTGGACCGGCGCACCGGAGACGTGGTGTTTGACTCGCCGGGGGCGCCGACGTGGTATGACGATGGATTGAACACCATGAACGAGGTACGGCCGTGACGGGTGAAGTGAGAAAGAAGGCGGCGCTCTGGCTGGCGCTGGTGTTTGTGCTGGGCGCGGCAACGGGCGGAGTGTTTGGGTTCAACCTGGCACACCGGAGTTATGCGTCAACAAAGGCGCCCGTGCTGAATGATGCGGAGCGGCGGGCGAAGAAAGTGGACGAGATGACGCGGGAGATTGGGTTGGACGCGGAGCAATCGAAGAAAGTGGACGCGATCATCACCGGGGCACAAGCAGAGATGCGTTCGATCCGGGATAAGGGCGAAACGGAAGTGGACGCGGTGCGGATGAAGGCGCGGGACGAAATGCGGACGCTTTTGACGCCGGAGCAGAAAGCGAAATTTGAGGAGTATGTGAAGCGATTGGACGAGGAGCATAAGAGGACGAAAGAGGGGCAGGGGCATTGATCGAAAGATAGAAAATAGAAATTGGAAAATAGAAAGTACGGGAGGCCTGGGGCCTCCCGTTTTTTTTGGTGGAACGTCGGTGAGGCGGGTTTATTCGGTGCCGGGTTGTGAGGTGGGTGGGTTGTGTCGCGCCTACGGCGCTTGGGATGTTTCGGGGTTTTTTCCCCAGCTTACGCGCTGGGCTAGATTGTTTTGCGCTTACGGCGCTTGTTTGGGAGCGGGATTGGTATTCGCGACGAATTTAGGTGTCAGCAGAAAGAGCGGGAAGGCTCGAGAATCCAAGCAATCGACATAAAGCAGCCCTTACGGAATCGAAGGTTGGGAGAAGAGGGCGACCGCCTGCGCCGCAAAAGGCGCGGCTACGGCGGGCTGGCCCTTGCTCGCCTGGCCTTCGTTGCTCAGGGTAAACAAGATACAGGCGCCACCATGGCGTGCAGCTACGCGGAGCACGGGACACGAGACATGTGGGTTAGTGGTCGAGGTAGAAGCCGTCGCGGGTTTGGACGGTGAGGTCTTTGGGTTTAACGGCGAGGGAGAGTTTGTGGTAGCCGGGCGTGGCGTCGGGCTTGTCGGGAGTGTAGCCGAGGACGTATTGGTTGCGGAGTTCTTGATCGATGGCGGCGTAAATTTTGTCGAGTGGTTCTTTTTTGGAGACTTCGAAGAAACGGCCGCCGGAGGTTTTTGCGAGTTGTTGCAGGACTTTTTTGCCGTCCGGGCGTGACTCTTCGGTGCGACGCGGATAGCCTCCGCCGTGACCGCCCATCCCCCCGCCGCCCATACCGCCGCCATGGCCGCCCATGCCCCCGCCCATGTGAGGCCCCCCGTAGCCACCACCGCCGCCGTAACCTTCTTTGTCTTCGAAGAGGATGCAGTAGACGAGCGTGTCGGCGCGTTGCGCGGTTTCGATGGCTTCATCGAGAGATTCCTTGCTGCCGCGGTCCACGCCATCGGTGAGGATGATGAGGGCTTTGCGGCCTTGTTGTTTTTTCATGAGCTCGACGGAGGCTAGATAGACTGCGTCATAGAGGAGTGTGCCGGCGCCGCTGTGGCCATGGGAGCCGTGGCCGCCGCTTCCACCGCCGGAGTTTCCTCCGCTAGTGGATGTTTGAGAGAACTGCGGAGAATGGAAGTGGTCAATGGCAGCCTCGAGTTTCTGGCGCGAGGAGGTGAGGTCCTGGAGGAGTTCGACTTCGTAATCGAAATGGATGACGAAGGCTTTGTCTTTATCTTCACGGAGAAGATGGTCGAGAAAAGAGCGGCTGGCGGAAAGTTCCTGAGCGAGGACGCGGCGCTGGCTGAGGCTGGTGTCCACGAGGAGGCCGAGTGTGAGGGGGAGATCGGATTCTTTGGCGAAATAGGTGATGGTTTGTGGCTTGGTGTCCTGAGTGAGGACGAAGTCGTCTTTGGAGAGATTGTTGACGAGGGCGCCGTGTTTATCGCGAACGGTGGCGAGGAGATTGACCGCATTGACGTTGACAGTGATGGGAGCGGACTGTTGGGCGAGTACGAGAGGGAGGTTAAGGAGGAAAAGGAAGAAAAGGAGATAGAGGAACGGATGTGAGGGAGTGCGCGATGTTTGGCGAACGGAAGAGTTTGGGCGTGCGGGGGGTTGGGTCATTTCGCGTTGGGAGGGGGTGGCCGGTCCGGGGACCGGCCACTGCATTGATGTCTCCTGCAGGATTGCTCGGTTGCTGTAGGGTATTCCCGGATGAGGGGAAGAAAGTTCCCGGGAGTTGGGTGGGGGTTTGGTATGCTCCCCCCTTCGCCCGCCTTCGCCGCGTGAGGCGCGCGGCTACGGCGGGCTGGCCCGGGGTGCCTGCCCTTCGATGCTCAGGGTAAACAAGATGCAGGCCCTACCGGTGGCGCGGCCCGCTTCAGAAAGCGGGCGCTACGGAGAGAGAAAAGGGATGAAGCGGAAATTTTTGGTGGATACGGATACGGCTTCGGATGATGCGGTGGCGCTGATTATGGCGCTGCGGTCACCGGAGGTGGAGGTGGTTGGGATTACTGCGGTGGCGGGGAATGTGGAGGTGCGACAGGCGAGCCGGAATGCGTTGTATACGGCGGAACTCTGTGGCGCGAATGTACCGGTGTTTACTGGGGCGGAGAAGCCGCTGACGCGGGCGCATAAGAGTGCGGACTGGTTCCACGGGAAGGATGGGTTGGGGGATCACGGGTATGCAGCGCCGCGGCGGGAGTCGGAAAAGTTGGCGGCGTGGGATGCGATTGTGGAGTTGGTGGAGGCGCATCCGGGATTGGTGATGGTAACGCTGGGGCCGCTTACGAATGTGGCGTTGGCGCTGCAGCGCGCGCCGGAGATTGCGCGGAAGGTTGGCCGGTGCGTGGTGATGGGCGGGGCGCCGTGCTGCGAAGGGAATGTGACGCCGGCGGCGGAATACAACATCTGGTGCGATCCGGAGGCGGCGCGAATCGTGGTGCGGAGCGGGTTGCCGGTGGAGTTGGTGGGATGGCATTTGTGCCGCGGAGATGCGGTGTTGAATCCGCAGGATATTGACAAAGTTTTGGGCTTCGGGACGCCGCTGGCGAAATTTGCGATTGAGTGCAACAGCCGGGCGAAGGAGGCGTATTTTGTGCAGACCGGGGAGCACGGAATTTCGTTGCCGGACCCGGTGGCGATGGCAGTGGCGTTGAAGGAAGAGATTGTGACGTCGGCATCAGAGCATTGGATGGATGTGGAGACGGAGAGCGCTCTGACGCTGGGAATGACGGTGGTTGACCGGTTGAATGTTGCGGAGGATGAGCGGAATCGCGAGGTGTGGGCGAGGAAGAGGGGGAGGAAGGCGAAGATTGTTTGGGAGATTAAAAATGAGGAGTGGAAAGCGGAGTTGTTTGCGAGGTTGAGGTAAAGGAAGTTAAGGAGGTAGAGGAGCGGAGGGAGGAAAAGCGGATCCCTCCGCTTCTGCCAGCGAAAGACGCTGGCCTTCGGTCGGGATGACAGGTTTTTTTGGGCGGGAAAGTGGGGGAGTTTTTTGTCGTAGCGCGTTGGCAGAGGGCGGTGGAGGAGAGATATTGCTGCGGTGATAGGTTGAGATCCTTCGGCCCGCTTAGGGCGCCCTTCGCGAAAGCGCTTGGGGCGAGCGGGCCTCAGGATGACAGGTTTTTTTTCGGTGCGGTGAGAGAAGAGGGATTTTTTTTGGGGCGGGTCGGAGTGGTGACGAGTTTTGGGAGCGGCGGTAGGTTTCGGGATTGAGGAATGCTTGAAATCGAAGAGGGATGGGCAAGCCCATCCCCTACAAGGAAAGGAGAGGAGGAATATGTACATAGGTGGGGGGTATATGCGGAATGGTTGGGTGGCCGTGGCGCTTGTGATTGGGATGCTGGTGACGGGAAGTATGTTGGGGGCGGCGGCGAAGGGGAGCGGGGAGGGAAAGGCGACGCTGCTGGTGGTGAACCAGGGCGATGCGAATTTGAGTCTAGTGGATCCGGTGGCGGAAAAGGTGGTGGGCGGGATTTCTGAGGAGTTGACGGACGTGCACGGACACGAAGTGGCGGCTTCGCCGGATGGGCAGACGGCGTACGTGCCGATTTACGGAAGCACCGGTGTGGGGAAGCCAGGCATTGACGGGCACGAAATGCTGGTGATGGATATCAAGAAAAAGAAGATTACCGGCCGCGTGGATTTTGGGAGCGGCGTGCGGCCGCACTGCGTGGTGTATGACCCGGTGAGCAAGATGCTTTACGTGACCACAGAGCTGAAGAACAGCGTGACGATTGTGGATCCGAAGACGCTGAAGATTGTGGGAGAAATCCCGACGGGGCAGGCCGAGTCTCACATGCTGGCGATTTCGCCGGATGGGCAGCGGGGGTACACAGCGAATGTGGGGCCGGGGACAGTGTCCGTGCTGGATATTCCGGGACGCAAAACGATCGCGGTGATTCCGGTTTCACAGACGGTGCAGCGGATCGCGCTTTCGCGCAGCGGAGGGACGGCGTTCACGGCGGACCAGACGAAGCCGCAACTGGTGGTGATTGATACGGCGACGGACACGGTGAAGCGGCGGATCGATTTGCCTTCGCTGGCGTACGGAACGGCGGCGACGCTGGATGGGCAATGGCTGGTGGTGACGACGGATCATGCCGTGGCGGTGGTGGACCTGGGGATACTGGAAGTGTCGCAGATGATTGATGTGCCGGGGAAACCGCAGGAGGTGCTGATGTCGCCGGATGGAAGAGTGGCGTACATTTCGTGCGAGATGGGCGCGGAAAATGGCAAGGTGGCGGTGCTGGATTTGCACGAGTGGAAGGTGAAGGCGTTGATCGATGCGGGGAAGTATCCGGATGGATTGGCTTGGGCGGAAGGGGGAGAAACGAAGTAAGGAAATAAGGAAGTAAAGAAGTAATGAAATAAAGAAGTAATGGGATAAGAAAAAGGCGGGATTGGAGAAGACGGCCTGCTACAGTCGGCGGGCCCTACCGGATGATTGCGGAGACGCGGCAGCACCGGGATGGAATGGGAGTGGGATTTGAAATAGGATGGGGCGGGACAGGAGGCAGGACATGAGACGGAATTGGGCGGGGAAATTTGTTTGGGCGATGGTGTTGGCGGCTGGATTGGTGACGTGCGCGGCGGCGCAGGAGAAGATGGCGCCGGAGGCGTACTCGGGAGTGGCGGTTGGCACCGGCGGGTCGGTGGGCGGGAAGACGGTGCAATTTGATTTTCGGGTGACGAGCTGGACGACGGACGATGAGGTGCAGAAGTTCGCGCAACTGGTGAAGGATCAGGGAACGGATGCGCTGAGGCGGGCGCTGGAAAAGGAAGACAAGGGGCGCATCAACGCGGTGGGGACGACGGGGACGCAGATCGGGGTGGCGCGGAAACGCCAGGTGGCCGACGGGACGGTGATCACGATTGTGACGGCGCGGTATATGCCGTTTGTGGAGCTCTATAATTCGGGCCGGTCCAAGGACTATCCATTTGCGTATATCCAGGTGAAGCTGAACGAAAAGGGCGAAGGAACCGGGCAGATTATGGCGGCGGCGAAGATCAAATTTAACAAGAAGAGCGGGAAGTATGAGATTGAGAGTTTCGGGAATCAGTATATTAAGGCGGTGAATGTGCGGCCGTGGAAATAGGAAGCGAACAGATAGCAGCTAGCAGATAACAGGAAGCAGGAGGGCCGGGCTTGGTTGTGGGCCCGGTCTTTTTTTGTGCGGAAGGGGCACTGGTGGATTGAACACAGGTGGAGGTGGGTGGGGCGAGGTTGTGATTTGATTAAAGTATGCAAGGATTACGCCCGCAGGATCGGCGACAGAGCCGACGCCTGAAAATTGGACAGCCGCTGAAGCTGCGCCCAACAGACCCGCAGGTTGCGGTGTTTGAAGATTTCAGCACCACGAAAAATGTGTCCCGCGAGGGGATTTATTTTCTGACGCAGAAGAAGGCGTACCTGGAGGGGATGCGGCTGTTTGTGACGCTGCCCTACCACGGGCCGAACGACATGCGGAACCACGAGTACGTGGGACAGGTGCTGCGGGTGGACATGAGCCGGGAAGGCCAGTGGGGGGTTGCGCTGCAACTGCTGACGCCGCTGACGAGTAATGAAGTAAAGAAATAAAGAAAAAGCGGAAGAGGGAATTCACCACAGAGGGCACAGAGCACACGGAGAAATTCGGAGTTCAGGAAGAAGTTGGATGGTCCCACCGTTGTTAAAGTGAAATCCAGGACAATTTAAGTGAATTGAAATCCAGCGGAGTGGCGACGCATGGCGGTGAGCGGGCGTGCTAAGCTCGCAGGTCCAGCCAAATTACCGGTGCGAGGAGCGTATGGGGGAAGAAAACGCCAAGCCTGGGCCTGATCCGGAAACCGGCAAGAGAAGCGACGCAAATTCCAAAGAGACAAACGAACAGCAGAGCGCACAGCCAAATCCAGAGCTGGAGGAGACGTTCGAAGGGACGGCTCGCACCGCTGGAGGGAATGAAACCACTCTGGAGGGTGGAGGGCGAACGCCTAGCGGCGCGGGGCTGGGCGCTCGCTCGATTGGACCCTACACGCTGCTGCGCATACTGGGCGAAGGCGGCATGGGACAGGTGTGGCTGGCGGAACAGACTACGCCGGTGAAGCGGCGCGTGGCGCTGAAGCTGATCAAGGGCGGACTCTACGACAACCGGGTGATGCAGCGGTTTGATGCCGAGCGCCAATCGCTGGCGGTGATGAATCACCCGACGATCGCGAAGATTTTCGATGCGGGCTCAACGGCGGATGGGCAGCCGTATTTCGTAATGGAGTACGTGGATGGGCCTTCCATCACGCGTTATTGCGACAATAAAAAGTTTAAAATTCGCGAGCGGCTAGAATTGTTTATGAAGGTTTGCGAAGGCGTGCAGTACGCGCACCAGAAGGCGATCATTCACCGAGACCTGAAGCCATCGAACGTGCTGGTGGAAGAGGTGGACGGCAAACCGGTGCCGCGGATTATTGATTTCGGAATCGCGAAAGCAATTATCGCCGAAGGAGATGAGGAGCGCGCGCAGATGACGCGGGCGGGCGCGCTGATCGGGACGCCAGGATTTATCAGCTCGGAACAGGCGGATCCGGGTTTGCAGGACGTGGATACGCGCGCGGACGTTTACTCACTGGGAGTGATTCTTTATGTGCTGCTGACGGGCTGTTTGCCGTCTGACCACAGAGAGTGGACCAACCGGCCGATTGATGAAGTGCTGCGGCAATTGCGGCAGGAAGACCCGCCAAGTCCAAGCGCGAAACTGAGAGACGACCGGAAGACAGCGACGGAAAGCGCCGAGAAACGATCCAGCGACCAGGAGCAGTTGGTGAGCCAACTGCGCGGGGACCTGGACTGGATCACGATGAAGGCGGTGGAGAAAGACCGCACGCGGCGGTATGGAAAGCCGACGGAGCTTGCGGCGGACATCGAGCGGTATCTGACGAACCAGCCGGTGACAGCGCGAAAGGCGAGCGCGGGGTACCGGCTGCAGAAATATGTGCGGCGGCACCGGCTGGGCGTGGCGGTTGGACTGGGGGCGGCGGCATTGCTGGTGGTTTTCGCAGGGATGCAGACTGTGGAGTTGCGGCGGATCCGGCGGGAGCGTGACCGGGCAAACCGGATCGCGGAGTTTATGTCCAACATGTTTCGTGTTTCAGACCCGAGCGAGTCAAGAGGGAATACGGTGACCGCGCGGGAGATTTTGGATAAGGCGGCGGCGAATATTGACAAGGGACTGACGCAAGATCCGGGAGTGCGTACGCAGTTGATGGATTTGACGGGGACGGTGTACCAGAATTTGGGATTGTATTCCAGGTCGCAGGCGCTGCTGGAGCGCGCCGTGGAGATTCAGAAGCAGGCGCTTGGGCCGGAGAAGGAGGAGACGCTGAAGTCGGAATCGGATCTGGCATGGACGCTGGATCACGAAGGGGAGTACGCGGAAGCGGAAAAACTGGAGCGGGAAGTGTTGGCGGCCGAGCACCGCACGATGGGTGCGACGGACCCGCAAACCATCCGGACCATGAACAACCTGGGGTGGACACTGCACCGAGGAGGCCATCCGGCAGAGGCGGAGAAGGTGGAGCTGGGGTCCAGCGTGGCGGCGCGGAAAGCGTTTGGAGCGCAAAGTCCGCTGACGATTGCCGCGGAGGCCAACCTGGCGGTGATTCTGTCTTCCGAAGAAAAATATCCGGAGGCGGAAAAACTGCAGCGAGAGCTGCTGGAAGCCTACCGGAAACTCTATGGAGCGGACCAGCCGGAGACTTTGCAGGTGATGGACAACCTGGCAACCACGCTGAGCCATGAGAAGAAATACGCGGACGCGGAGAAACTGGAGCGCGAGACTTTGGAGGCGGAGCGACGCGTGTTGGGTCCAGACCATCCGTTTACCGCCGAAACGATCGACAACCTGGCGTACACGCTGCTGCGAGACGGACACTACGCGGAAGCGGAAGCAATGCAGCGGGAATCGCTGGAGATTGAAAAGCGCGTCTTAGGGCCGGAACACCCAGACACGCTGCTGACGATGCTGAATATCGCGGTGACGCTGAATGCAGTGGGCAAGGTGGCGGAGGGAGACAAACTGGCACGGGAAACGCTGGGAATCTCACAACGCGTGTTGGGGCCAGCGCACCCGTTCACGCCGAACACGATGCAATATTTTGTGGAGGAATATACGCCGCTGCACAAATACAAAGAAGTGGAGATGGAGCAGCGCGAGATTTTGGTGGTGGAGGAGAAGAATTTTGGGCCAGAAGATCCGAGGCCTTTAAGTGAGATGCAGTCGATCGCGTTTACGCTGGCGAATGAGAAACGATTTGAGGATGCGCAGAGGATGCTGGGGGCGGTAAGGGAGATTCAGAGGAAGAAATTGGGCATGGATGATGCGCGGACGGCGGGGACGACGTACAACATGGCGTGCATTGCCGCGCGTGCGGGGAAGAAGGAGGAGGCGCTGGCGTATTTGCAGGAGGCGATGGAGAACGGGTTGGGGGCGGATGTGGCGGCGGGGATGGGGGAGGATACGGATTTGGCGGGATTGCGGAGGGATGTGAGATTTGCGGGTTTGGTGGAAGAGGGAAGAAGAGGGGAACGAAGTAAAGAGGAGGGATGCGGGGATATTTTTGCGGGGAGCGAGAATCTTGGGTCGTGACTGGGTGAGAATGTGTCGCGCCTACGGCGCTGGGATTTGGGTGGGTGATGACCCAGGGCTGCGCGCTGGGCAAGACTCTTGCGCGGCTCCGCAGCTGGAGCGGAAAAGGGTACGCGTTCGCGACGGAAGGCGGGAGGTAGGTGATGAAGAGGGGATTCGCTGGCCAATCTGGAGATTGGCGCTCCTTTAAGGAGGAGTTGCTGGCCGATCTGGAGATTCAATCCGCACAATTCGCGGGATGGCGAAGAGTTGGGGCTCGGAGGAGCGGGCTGGGTACTGGGGAAAAGGCGGCTAGCATGAAAGCTAGCGCTACATAGAGAGGGGCAGCGGTTGCACGAGGGGCGGATTGCGATTGGGGAGCTACTGGTGCCAGGGGGGGAAGTGGGGGGCTAGCGGGGGACGTTTTGGGAGTATAGGTGCTTCGTACAGGCGGCCGAGGAGGACGGCGACGAGTCGCGTAGGAGGGGCGAGGGTTGGCTAAGCTTTCCTGTCACTGCTTTCGGTAATGAAGCGCAACACAACCTGACTTCAGAATCTTTGACTCCACAAGTTTCAATTGTAGTTTCTCGGGCAGGCTACTACCCTCCAACAGGTGTCTCCCTTTCCCTGCAACTATTGGCTGAACGACAAAATGAAATTCATCAACCAGACCAAGCTCAACCAGTTGGGAAGGAATACTTACACCGCCGACCAAAATATTCTTGCCAGGCCGCTGTTTCAATTTAAGCATCTCGTCTTGCAGCTTCGCGCGAACAATTCTTGTATTTCCTTCGGCAGTTTCTAAGGATTGCGAGAAAACGACTTTGTTTAAGGAGTCGAATGTTCGGGCAAATTCGTTCTCTGCTTTTGTCCCAGACTGGTTTTTTGCGATATCCGGCCAATAAGGAACCATCAATTGATAGGTTTTACGCCCATAGACGAGCAGGTCGGTATCCCGCAGGAGCAGCGTGAAGTGTTCGAGTAATTCTTTATCGGCATTTGTAATGGTGTGGTCGCAGCAGCCATCCAGGGTAATGTTGATTGCGAAGATTAGGTTTCTCATTCCCGCCTCGGATCAAGCAGCATGGTGTTCGAACATGGAAACAATAATCCCGGACCGCGCGCGATTCCAACAGAAAGATTGAGTGGAAAAGCCGTGGTGGTTCGTGGGCCGGTGGAGTTCGCGCGTTCGCCGGAGAGTAGGTCACCAAAGGCTGACATGAAAGTCAGCGCTATATTTTGGCCGATCGGTCTGGGTTGGCGGGTCGGGCGGTCGGAAATGGAAAAAGGCGGCCCTTGATCTGGCCGCCTTTTTGGTTTGGGAGGAGTGGGATCGGTTGTTTGCGTTCGCTAGCGTTAACGGTGACCGCCGCCGTGGTACGAGGCGCCGCCGTGGTGGGCGGAGTTGCCGTGGAAATTGGTGCTGGCGTGGTAGTTGCCGCCGACGTAGCCGCGGGCTACTGGGGCGTGATAGACCGCGTGAGGCGCGTAGACGGGGCGGCCGTAGTAACGGTTTCCGTAGTAAGGATGGCCGTAGTAGCCGTGATACCAGGGACCGGCGCCGATGAAGACGCCATTCGCGAAGTAGTTGGCGCCGTAATATCCGTAGGGCGCGCAGGCGTAAGGATAATAACCGTAGTAACCGTAGGCGCAGGCAGGGGCGGCCCCAACCGCGACTCCAACGGGACCAACTCCGATGCCAACACCGACGCGAACTTGGGCGTTCGCGTTTCCAGCGGCGAAGAGAAGAATTCCCAACAAGGCTGCATATTTCAGGTATCGCATGGTGTCCCTCGATTCCGGTCCCGGTTAAGTGGTGCTGATCCTGGCCGGAGAGCTTGTCCGGTTGGTGCCGGTAAGCTGCTTACATTCGATTAAACACGGGGGTGGGGGAAGAGTTTTGATTTATCGGTATGTGGTGTTTTATCAGTTGGTTATGGGTGGTTTGGAGAGAGAAGGTGGCGCGCCTACGGCGCTTTCGGCGTTTGGAGAGGGATTACCCCGGGCTTGCGCCCGCGGCTAGATTGTGGCGCGCCTCCGGCGCTGGGGAGGGGCGGAAAGGCGGAAAGACGGAAAGACGGAAAGACGGAAGAGCGGCCCGCTCGGGGCGAGCTGGAGCCGAGATTGCCTGCAAGATGCAAGCGCTACCGGCGGGGGAGCTGACATGAATGTTAGCGCTACATTGAGTCGTGCGGGGCTGGATTGACGGATAGGGGTAGATTGGGGAGGAGCGGCCCGCCTTCGTCGCGAAAGGCGCGGCTACGGCGGGGAGCGTTAGAGCTCGACGATGAGTTTGCCTATGTTTTCGCCGCGGAAGAGCATGTTGATGGCTTCGGGGGCTTTTTCGAGGCCGTGAACGAGGGTTTGGCGGTCTTTGAGTTTGCCGGTCATTTTCCACATGCCGAGTTTCTGGCCGACTTCCATAAAGCGGGAAATGTAATCGAGAATGAGGAAGCCTTCGACGCGAAGGCGCTTGATGATGATCTGGCCAAAGCTGGCCAGACCGGGATCGTGTTTGGTGTAGCCAGAAATGAGGCCGCAGAGAACGACGCGGCCGTGGAGATTCATGCGGTCGAGGACGGCTTGCATGATTTCGCCGCCGACGTTTTCGAAGTCGATGTCCACGCCTTTCGGGGTTGCGGCGGCGAGTTGGGCTTTCCAGTCGGGATGCTTGTAGTTGATGGCGGCGTCGAAGCCGAGATCGTCTTTAATCCATTTACATTTTTCATCGGTGCCGGCAATGCCGACGACGTGGCAGCCGTGAATTTTGCCGAGCTGGCCGACGATGCTGCCGGTGGCTCCGGCGGCGGCGGAGACGACGAGCGTTTCGCCGGACTTGGGCTGGCCGACTTCGATGAGGCCGAAGTAGGCAGTGAGGCCGTTGACGCCGAGAAGGTTGAGGAAATTGGTGTCCGATAGAAATGGAATCGAGGGGAGTTTTTGGAAGCTTCGTTTCTCGGCGCCGGTGATGAGAACGTATTCCTGAAGGCCGGTGAGGCCGGAAACTTTATCTCCCTTTTTGTAGTCGGGATGGCGGGATTCGACGATTTCCGCGAGGCCGAAGGAACGCATGACTTCGCCGATCTGGACGGGAGGCATGTACTGGGGGAAATCGGTCATCCAAACGCGCATGGTGGGATCGATGGAGAGATATTTTACTTTGGCGAGGGCTTGGCCTTCGGCGACGGTGGGGATGGGGGATTCGGTGAGTTGGAGGACGTCAGGAGTGATGAGGCCGGTTGGGCGGGTGGAGAGTTTCCATTGACGGTTGGTGGGCATGGGGAAAGAGTAGGGAAGGAGGGAGAGGAAGTAAAGGAGGGGATTAGAAATTCAAAATTCGAAATTCGCGAGGAGAAGAGGGGCCGCATCGGAATGCGCGGCCCCTGCTTGCCTGCAAGATGCAGGCGCTACCAAAAAGGTAAAGGAACGGAGAAGAGAAGAGGGCACGATGTATCGTGCCACTACAGATTTGGGTTAGGGGGTTTTTAGGAGGCGCATCAGGTCGGCGGCGGATTTGGTGGCTTTTTTGATTTGGGAGACGCTGCGGACGCCGTTGTGGGCAGAGTCAAGCTGATCGGTGAGTATGTCTGCGTTGGCGTTGATGACGCAGAGGAGATTATTGATGGCGTGAGAGATGGCGTCGAGCTTGGAAGAAGGAAGACGGTCCATTCCCGCGGCGGTTTGTTCAAGAGGAAGTGTCATGTGCGTGCCCTTTCGATAAGACAGTCGAAGCGTGGCGCTGTTGATCGCGGTGACGACGGCGTGCTGCAGGGAAGCGGCGGAGACGTCCGCGAGAACAATGGAACAGGCGGCGCCTGCTTGCGAGGCTGCGAACTGGAATTGGGGATCGGCGATGGGGAGCAGAGCGATGAGTGGAACAGAACCCAGCCCGTCGTGGAGCTTCCGGGCGGCCAGAAGCTCCTGCGCGGACGGGTGGCTGAGGTCAAGCAAAAGAGCTTGCCACTCCTCGGAATCTAAGCGACGTAGAGCGTCGCGAAGAGACGGAGATCGGTGAATCTGAAAAGGCGCGGAGGGCGACTCGACGATGGTTTGCGAAAGCTTGAGCCAAAATGGGAGCTCCCCCAGGAACAGCACTTGCGAACTTGCGTTTGACATCTTTCGTTCTGACCACTCCTAACTTTGACCCGCTCGATTGCCGGGGATGCATACACATCCAGCAAACTGCGGAGATTCCGAGCGCAGACCACGCGCAAAATCGTCGGGGACACACCTTACAAAACGGACTCCGGGAACAAACGGCGAATTTCCAGCAGTAGGCCGTCCGGAAGACGGCTTTTGGCGATAAAACAATCCGCGCCATGGCTACGGCACTCTTCTTCGAGAGTGGGGCCGTTGATTTCGGAATAGATGATGACGCGCAACGCCGGAAGTGAACGGCGAAGCTCTTGGGCCGCCTGCAGGCCGTTGAGACGCGGCATTCGGAAATCGAGAAGCGCGAGATCCGGCTGGTGACGCGAAGCCATTTGGACGGCGTTCATGCCGTCGCTGGCAGTGCAGACCACGTCAAAGCCGCCCGCAAATTCCAGATAGTCACAGACGGATCTGAGGGCCGTGGGCGAATCATCGGCAATCAGGACGCGAATGGGACTGGCGGGCGACATTGCTACTCCGAGGCGGAATTTATTAAAGCGTGTTAATAGTGGGGGAAAAGAGGGGTTGGGGAAATTGGGGAGATTGCGTAGTGAAAAAGCACTAGAAGATAGCCGTAAGCTTTAAGCCGTAAGCTATTAGTCAAAAGCCCTGAGCTTTAAGTTTTGGGACGGTAGTTTTTTGCTTCTGGCCTTCAGCAGCGGGGAAACAGAGCGGAACAGAACGGCGGGCCGCATCCCTCCTTCGGCGGGCAGGCGGAATGCGGGGCCCTGACTTGCCTGCCCTTCGACGCTCAGGGTACACAAGATGCAGGCGTTACGAAGAGCGGGCTTGCGGCTTGCGTTGCGGCTAGGTGTGGATGATTTTGTTGCGGATGGCGTACATGACCAGGTCGGCTAGGGAGTGGAAGTCGAGTTTTAGCATGATGTTGGCGCGGTGGGCTTCGGCGGTGTTGACGCTGATGTTGAGGAGGCTGGCGACCTCTTTGTTGGATTTGCCTTCGGCGAGGAGTTGAAGGATTTCGCGTTCGCGCGGGGTCAGGCGGGAGCGCGAGGATTTGGCGGGATCGGAGGGGCCGGCGCCATCGGCGGCATCGGAGACGCGCGTGGAGAAATAGGGTTTGTGCTGGCGGAGAGCGTCGACGGCGGCGAGGAGCACGCGGTCGGCTTCGTCCTTGAGGATGTAGCCGCGGGCGCCTGCTTCGACGACCTGCTGAACGAGTTCATCGGACTGGTGCATGGTGAGGATCAGGATTTCGCAATTCGGAAGGGCTTTGTGAATGCGGCGGGCGGCTTCGACGCCGTTTAAAAGCGGCATGCCGATATCGAGGATCAGAATATCGGGCTTGAACTTGGCGGCTTTTTCGACCGCTTCGCGGCCGTCCGAGGCTTCGGCACAAACTTCCCATCCTTTATGAGATTCAAGTAAAGCACGAAGGCCGGCGCGCACCACAGCGTGATCATCCGCGATGAGAAGGCGTAGAAGGTTCATAGAAAGCGTCCTTGAGGGCGGGGGCGGAGAGGAAAATGCGGGCGCGAACGGTGGTGCCACGGGTATCGGAATCAATCTCGAGATAGCCACCGAGCTGTACCATGCGTTCGCGCATGCCGGGAATGCCAACACCCAAGCGGGGAGGACGCGGAGGTTCGCCGTTGTGAGGAATGGACATGCCGTGACCGTAGTCGGTGATTTCGAGAGTAACCGCTTCGGAGTCTTCTTGGAGAGAAACTTTTGCCTTTTTGCTGCCGGAGTGGCGCTGGATGTTGGACAAGCTTTCCTGGGTGATACGGAAGAAAGCGGTTTCGGCCATTTGCGGGAGGCGGCGGAAGCGAGGCGGCAGGTCGAGCGAAGTGTCGATGCCGCTGCGCTCGCTGAAGCCGTTGACATATTCCTTGAGGGCGGTGACCAGGCCGAGATCGTCCAGCAGCGGTGGATGTAAAAGATAGGAAAGGGTGCGAATTTCGCGGGACATCTGCTGGAGAAGTTCGCGGGCTTTATCGAGGGCGCGCTTGGAGGTATCCGTGAGCGGCTGGCCGGAGTGGCGGAGTTGCGCGAGGCTGAGGTTGACGGCGAGAACGGTTTGCGCCATGCCGTCGTGCAGTTCGCGGCCGATGCGGCGGCGTTCTTCGTCCTGGAGTTTGAGGAGTTCGGTGGAGAGTTGATGAATGGAGCGCTCCGCGTTTTTCATCTCGGTGATGTCGGAAAAAGAAGTGATCACGCGGAGGATGGAGCCGCCGGGACCGAACTGGGGAACGGCGTTGCCAAAAATCCAGAAAGGGTCCTGGGATTTCGGGCGGCGCCAGCCCATGACGATGTTGCGCACGGGAAGTTTGGTGCGTAAGACAGTGGGGGCGGGGAGATTTTCGGGGGCAATGACGCGGCCGGTGAGGTCCACGGGAGTGAAACCGGTGTCCATGGAGTGGCGGCCCTGCATCATTTCGAGCGTGAGGTCGAACATGGCAAGCGCGGCTTCGTTGGCGAACTGGATGGTGGCATCCGGGTTGTGGAGCACCACACCGACGTGGAGATCGCGGACGAGCGTGCGGAAACGTTCCTCGCTTTCACGAAGGGCATCGAGCACGCGGCGCTGTTCGGTGAGATTGGTGAGGGAAAGAAGAATGGCGTTTACTTCGCCGGCGGCGTTGATTTGCGGAACGGCATCGAGAAGGGTCCAGACAATTTCGCGGGATTTCAGATAGCGCCAGCCGATGACGCGACTGTGAATGGCCTGGCGGGAGCTGACGACAGTGGGGATGAGGCCCTCGGAATCGGGGAGGAGGGAGCCGTCCTCGTTGAGGGGTTCGATTCCCAGATCGAACGGAGTTTTCCAGAGAACGTCTTCGAGCTTCAAGCCGAACATGTCGAGCGCGGCCGGATTGGCGTAGACGATTTCGGCATTGGGGCTGGCGGAGACGATGGCCACGTGGAGGTTTTCGACAAAGGAGCGGAAACGCTTTTCACTGTCGCGCAAGGCTTCGGTGGCGCGGCGCTGTTCGGTGACATCGGTGAGAGAAATCAGGATGCCCAGGAGTTCGCCGGAGGGGCCGTGCTGGGGGACAACGTCAATCACTGTCCATCCAAAGTCGGTATGGCCCTTCCGCCGATAGCCGACGATTTGATTGAGCGAAGCTTTGCCGGTACGCAGAACGGTGGCAACAGGACGTTCGGATTCCGGGATCGGAGTGCCGTCCTCGCGAAAGGCGTTGAGGCCAAGATCATAGATGGATTTGCCGACGAGTTGATCCTTGGGAACGCCGATGAGACTGAGGATGGCTTGATTGGCGAAGAGAATTTTTGCGTTGGCGTCACACGTGACGATGCCAACGTGAACGTCGTTGACGAGGGTGCGGAAGCGCTCTTCGCTATTGCGGATCAGGTCTTCAGCGGCCTTGCGATCGGTGATATCGCGGACGACGATAAGCGAGCACTGCTGGCGGTCAAGAGTGATCAGTGAGCCGGAAAGCTGTCCGGTGCGGTTCTGCCCGGATTTTGTACGGAAAATAAATTCCAGATTGTGGACTTCGCCGTGTTGCCGGAGGTCTTGAAGGAATTGCTGGCGGGCGGGCGCCGAGACCCAGAGGCCGAGGTCGACAGGATTTTTGTTGAGAACTTCCTCGCGGGAATAGCCAGTGAGTTGCGTATAACCGTCGTTGACTTCGAGATAATTTCCCTCGGGAAACGTGCTGATGGAGAAGCCGTCTGGACTATTGCGGAAGGCGGTGAAAAATATCTGCTCGGAGCGGTGCAGGGCCCGTTCGGTGGCGAGGAGATTATCGGAGATGCGGCGCTGGCGGCGATTGGTGAGGATGAGCCGGATAGAGGAACAAAGGACCGAGGCGGCAACGATGGGCCAGGCGAGAAAGCCGTGCTCGCGGGCAACGGCGCCAGCCAGGAGGATGACAAGCAAGGGCATCACGATGGGAAATAACTGTGAGCCGAGGAAGCGGTCCACGCGCGTGGGAGAAGCCGGAAATGGGGCGGGGTCGCGCTCTTTCCAAGATGCGGCGAGGCAAATGATCAGCACGTAGGGGAGCATCCACAACAGATCGCCCCAGGTGGCATCGCCGGTGGCGGCGGCGAGGGTGATCAGATAGGTGGAATCGGCGGCGACCGAGGCCAGGAAGGTGAGGGCGAGGACGAGCGAGAAGATGCGAAACCAGTGGGGAGACGCGCCGCGCGAGCGGAACAGGAACGCGAAGGCAATCAACAGATCGCGGACGATATAGACGAACAGGATGCCGCGGACGAGGGCGATCTGGTCTGATTCCCAGCGTGCCGTGAAATAGAAGAAATAGAGATAGGCGGCGAGTGCGACGATGGCGATTTGCACGAAGTCCAAGACGCGGAGGAAATCGAGTCCGGCAGTCTGCTCCTCAGAGCGGGGAAGCAGGATCATGATTACCGGGGCGGCCCAGACGAACATGAAGATATCCGAGGGTTCCGCGTTCATCGTAGAGCCTGGGACGAAGCTCTGATAATAGGTGCTGAGAATCATGCCGCAGGATTCCAGGGAGAATGCTATGCCGAGCAGGAGCCAGATCTGGCGAACGTAGCCGGAGGCACGAACAGCGACGTAGTAACAGACGGCGGCGGCGAGAAGGAGGACGAAGGTGTCCAGTGCGTTGGAAAGCAGGAGGCGGGCGAAGCGGGATTGTACGAACTCGAGATCGTAAATGAGGAGGAGAGCCGCGGTGATGGCGGCGAATAGGGCAAAACGAGGAAACTTGCCAGAGGGTAGCAAGCTGACCTCTCCTGGCACGGACGGCGAGCCGAGCCAACTGGGGAAGATACGAGTTCAGTGTACACCACGGGGAAGAGTTGTCAGTAATCGGAAGGAGGGATCGGGGCCTTGGGATGGGGGCCTGGGCTGGCCAATCTGGAGATTCAACCCGCAGACTTCGCGGGTTGGTGAAGAGGTGGCGCTCCCATGAGGAACGGCCGCCTCCCGCCTTCGCGAAAACGGCTGCGGCGGGCAAGCGGAAGGCAGGCCCTGCGGGGGGCTGAGGGGTTGGTTGAAAATTGGGTAAAGGGAGGTAACGGAGGGGTTTCGGAGGCATCGGAGAGTTAATGATGTGGATGAGGTGGGCGGTAATGAAAAATTGGGGATGGAAGGCAAGGTGGGTGGGCCCGGCGGCGGGAGTGTTGGCGGGATTGCTGTGGTTGGGAGGAGCGTTGTGTGTTGAGGCGCAGACTCGAGGGGATGAGGGGGGAGGCGGAGGTTCGGAGGAGATACCGCTGGAGAAGTGCGACGTGCTGCCGGTGGTGCAGGTGACGGTGGATGGGAGTGAAATGCGGTTTCTGGTGGATACGGGAGCAACGACGATTCTGAATTTGGGTTCGTTTACTTCCGGGCGGTCGAAGGAGATTCAGGTGAGTTCTTGGAGCGGGACAGCGGCGACGAGCGCGCGGGAAGTACGGTTGCCGGAACTTGCGTTGGGAAGCCACCGGTTGAAGGATTTGAAATTGCCGGCGATTGATTTAAGTCCGATTGGGAAAGCGTGCGGCGGAAAAATTGACGGGATTCTTGGCGTGGATTTGCTGGACAGAATGGGAGTGACGATCGATTTGAAGAGGCAGGTGGCTTCGATAGGGACGGAGCCGGCGGGTGCTCGGGCGATGTATGGGCTGATGGAGTCGCAGATGCATCAGTGTACCGATGCGTTTGAACAAGGGAAGGCGAAGGAGCTGGAAGAATGCTTTGATCCGGAGATTGTGCTTTATACGCCGGATGGGGAGTATCGCGGGCGCAAGCAGGCGGTGGAGTATTTGCAGGCGCGGTATATGAAGTATGCGCCCAATCTTTCGTACTCGATGGTATTGAAGGATGTGCAGAGTTTTGGGGATGCGCTTTGGTATTCGTACGATTATGAGATTACGGCGCCGAAGGAGCATGTGGTGGGGCACGGGATGTCTATGTGCAGGCGGACGGCGGGGAAGTGGTATGTTTTGAATTTGCATAATTCGTTGGTGGGGACAGAAGCGGCGGGGAAGAGTTCACCACAGAGGTAGCGGAGGTCCGCAAAGTTAACCGAGATTTGGGAGTTGGCGCTAGATGGTTTTGTTGGGTTGAATTTGGACGGTTGAGGATCGAGAAAGCAAATAGGAGAGACTGAGATGGCGAAGAATTTGGTGGCGCAGGTTGGTAAGGCGGGCGGGGAGTTTGAGTTGGTGGAGCGGGATATGCCGGTGCCGGGGGCGGGAGAGATCCGGATCAAGGTGCTGGCTTGCGGAGTGTGTCACAGCGATCAGGCAACGAAGGAAGGGATGTTTCCATTTATCACATTCCCGCGCGTGCCGGGGCATGAGGTGGCGGGGATTGTGGACGAAGTGGGCGCGGGCGTGACGGAATGGAAGAAGGGGGATCGGGTAGGGGCAGGCTGGCACGGCGGACATTGTTTTGTGTGCGAGTCTTGCCGGCGCGGAGAGTTTGTGACCTGCAAGAACGAGCAGATCAATGGTGTGACGCGGGACGGCGGATACGGGCAATACATGATCGCGCGGCATGAGGCGGTGGCGCGGCTGCCGGAGTCCATGAATGCGGCGGAGGCGGGGCCGCTGCTGTGCGCGGGGATCACCACGTTTAATGCGCTGCGACACAGCGGCGCGGGGCCCGGAGATCTGGTGGCAGTGCAGGGAATCGGTGGGCTGGGGCATCTAGGAATTCAGTTCGCGGCGAAGTTCGGGTATCGCGTGGTGGGGATCGGGCGCGGGCCAGAGAATGGAGCGCTGGCGAAGAAACTGGGCGCTTCGGTTTACATCGACAGCAAGAATTCGAATGCGGCGGAGGAGTTGCAGAAGTTGGGAGGGGCGCAGGTGATCCTGGCAACGGCGCCGAGCGCGAAGGCGATGTCTGAACTTGTGGGCGGATTGAAGGCGGGCGGCGAGCTGCTGACCATAGGTGTCTCCGGGGAGCCGCTGGAGGTTTCGCTGGCGCCGCTGATTATGGGGAAGAGGCGGATTCAAGGATGGCCCTCGGGAACGGCGATGGATTCGGAAGATACGCTGCAGTTTTCGGAGATGACCGGAGTGCGGGCGATGATTGAGAAATATCCGCTGGCGAAGGTGAAAGAGGCGTACGAGCGGATGATGTCGGGGAAGGCTGAGTTTCGGGTGGTGTTGACGATGGAGTGATCGAGAGGAGATAGCCGACAGTCCACAGTCGACAGCTGACAGTTTTCGGATTTCGGAGAAGAGTTTGGGCGGAGGGGCGATGGCGCTTCTCCGCTTTTTGTTTGTGGAGGACGCACGATGAATAAGAGGTGGGCTCGCCTGGGAAGGCTTTGCTTTGGCTTGCCTGCAAGTTGCAGGTGCTACCAATGCGGGCGGCCCGCCACGGTCGGCGGGCCCTACTAGCGGCTGGGCTATCGCGAAATGGTTTAGAAGGGGATATCTTCGTCGGAGATTTCCGGGGCGGAATTGGGGCCGAATTCTTCGGAGGGGGCTTCGTGGCCGAAGTCGTCGCCGCCGCCGCTGCTGCGGGCTGCGCCAGCGGCGGCACCTGCGCCGGCTCCCGCGGCCATGCCATCGCCGCGGCCGCCGAGCATGCGAAAATTGGTGGCTACGATTTCGAAGCTGGTGCGCTTCTGGCCTTCCTTATCCTGCCATTCGCGGGACTGGATGCGGCCCTCGATAAAGACGAGCGAGCCTTTTTTCAGATATTGCTGCGCAATTTCCGCTTGTTTGCCCCAGACAACGATCTTGTGCCATTCGGTGCGCTTCTGGCGTTCGCCGTTACGATCTTTATAGGATTCATCGGTGGCGACGGAGAAATTGGCGACGGCCTGGCCGCCGGAGGTGAAGCGGGTTTCGGGATCGCGGCCAAGGCGGCCGACGAGGATGACTTTATTGACGGACATGCAAATTTCTCCTGTTCAGGCGGGGAGCGGTGGACGAGATGATGCGTCACGATGCTCCTGGGGCCAGGGGTCCTCGCGGGATCGCCAGGGAAATTACCAGCACACGAGCTTCCCCTGAAGGAGGGAGGATAACACGGTGGCGAAGAAAAATAAAATGTGGACGGTGACTGATACTTCTGACAATGGTCCCGGCGGGTGTTGGGGCGGATAGTGTTGCGAGGTCGTGGACGACCTGAATGGGAAATGCGGACGGAGGCGTGCGTCCCGGGAAGTACATGAGGGGCGATTTGGCGGCGGATTGGGCCTAACAGTTATGGACAAAGAAATCGGTGAACGAAGGAGCGGGCATCCCGGTGAGAGCAGGATGTAACCAAAGTACGAAAAATGGCAAGTAACGAGGAGTTAGTAGAAGCGGGAAGCCCTGGTTGAAGATCACAGACGGAGTCCTTGGGAAAATAGAAAATGTTGGAACCCGGGAACTTTGTGCATTAGAGTAGGTAAGACTAAATTAAGCCCAATGTGGGTCGACCGCTCCAGAAAAAGGAAGATCACGCCAAGAAACTGAAGTGAAGGCAAATCCCAGCCACCGCCTGGCCACGGGAAAAAACTGGTAGAAAAAAGTGAACCGAAGACTCGGTGTCTTGGGCGCCGTGGCTTTTGCTGTATTCGCAGCGAGCGCGCCCGCACAACAAAAGGTACCAGCAAGCAATAGCCAGAGGGATGCGCTCTATGCGCAGTCTGAATGGCTGAAGACGACGTTTACGGACGACGGCTATGCACCCGACGTGCGTCTGGTGCTGCCGCCGCGCCTGGATTTGCCGATGACCGATCCTATTTTGCTGCCGGGTGATGAGCCGGCGAGCGCTGCGAAGAAAACCCCGTTCGGCGGGAAGAATTCGAGTTCCGGATCCAGTTCCTCTTCTGAGTCCAGCATCAAGCCGGTAAAACCAGCCGAAGAAGACACGAAGGTGCATTGGGGACCTGCGCTGATGGAAGCCCTGCTCTACACAGGGACGATGCACGCATTCAATCTTTCGCAGCAGCCGGGAACGCGGGACACGCTAAACGGGCATTGGCTGCAACATTACGCAAGTTCGGTTTCTGAATTGCGTGGCTGGAGCGACAGCGACACCTTCATGGCTCCCTATGTGGGGCACCCGATCGAAGGGTCTGTGTTCGGGTACATTTTCCGGCAGAACGATCCGAAATATAAAACGGTGCAGTTCGGGGACGGGCGGGATTATTACGTGAGCCTGCTGCGCTCGATGGCGTATTCGGCGGTGTGGCATACGCAGTGGAAGATCGGACCGGTCAGCGAGGCGTCGCTGGGAAATGTGATGCTACACGCCTCACCGGGATTCATCACGCTGGTGGACACGCCAACGCTGGGGGCGATCACCATGCTGGCGGAAGACGCCGCGGACCGGTATTGGATCATGGGACTTGAGAATCACACCAGCAACCGGGCGGCGATTATTCTGGCGCGGAGCTTTCTGAATCCGGGACGAAGCATGGCGAACATGATGGCGTTCCGTCCGCCCTGGGTGAGAGACACGCGAATGAATTTGGGCGGCGAGAGCTACGAACTGCGGAAAGAACTGGTGCGCGAGTACAAGGAAGAGGGCGGCGGGAAGCCGTTTGAGTTCATCAAGCGGACGCCAGTGGATTATGGCGTGGATTTCAAAAAGGATTTTCCGCGGGAAGCGCCGATTGAACTGGAGGCGTTTTCCTACTACGAGAGTTTCCTGGGTGGCGGGAGTTGCGTTGGCGGAGGCGGGCAGGGCGCGGCGCGGATCAATCCGCAATGGCAGATTGTGACCGAGGTGAGCGGCTGCCTGGTGATGCACATGCCGGCGAGCAATTTGAGCGGCGATTCACTGTTCTATGGTGCGGGACCGCGGTGGACTCCGCGAGCTTCGGAGAAGATTTCGCCGTTCGCGGAGGTGATGATTGGCGGGCGCAGGGTGACCCACGAAATTGATAACACGGAACTGCGGACGGAGTTGATGAAAGAGTGGAACGACGGCAAGGGAACGCTGCCGCATTATCCGACGCGATTTGACTGGTCCGTGGAGCGGCAGGCGAATGGGTTGGCACTGCTGGCCGGAAGCGGCGTGGACGTGGTGTTCACGCGGGCGTTCGCTTGGCGGGTGGTGAACGTGGAGTATACGCACACGTGGATTCCGGACGTGGATATGATTCACGCGCAGAATGCGATCAAGGTGACGACGGGAGCGGTGTTGCGGATTGGGACGTGGTAGAAGAGAGGTAGCAGCTAGCAGATAACAGATATCAGGAAGCGGTTTGTGGGGAGGCCTTGGGGCCTCCTTTTTTTGTATGGTCGCGAGGGGGATTTTGCACGGGTGGTGCTTTCGCAGTGAACTTGTTTCAGAGCGGTGTGCAATTGAGAGATGCGGGATTGCGAGATCTTTTGTATGGAAGGCTCGCGCGGCTAGGCAGCGTAGTTGGCGACAACCCGCGTAACCTTCTGGTTTTCGGATAGCTCCATGAACTCTGCTGCGAGTATGCCTTTGTGATTTTTGTATAAGAGCACCATGCTGCTGATACCTACGAATATGTTTTCCAGGTGGAAGCGCAGGTCGGGATACGCCTGGAGGCCTCTCTGGAAGTAGGCTCGCACATTTTGCTTGCCGATTACTTTTCCAGTGGGCGTTCCCAGGAGTTGCGCGGCAACTGGCGAGGTCAATTCAACTGCATCTTGATAGTGGGTCATGATCAAGTCCAGATCATGGGCGTTCCAGGCGGCGATCCAATGTTCGGCGAGCTTCCGGGCTTCTTCTTGCGTCACGACATTTTCTCCAGCAGTTTATTTTCACGAAAAACGAGAGTGCGCAGATTTAGCGGCCAAGATATAACGGCAGCCAGATCCGTCTACATCCAGCCGAGCTCTTTCAGGGCCAGACCGGCATGCCAGATTTTTGTCATGTGGACAATTTTGTCGCCATCAAACTGCATGACGTAAACATAGTCGGTGCTGGTGGTTCGTCCCGTTGGGGGAACCGGGCCACCTGCACCTGTGTGGGTTGCGTGGAAGACGCCATAGGCCGACACGTTGTGGCGAGCTGCATCGGTGGCGAAAGACTTCACCTCATACCTGGCGTCTGGAAGAACGGTCATTATCCCTTTCATCCAATCGGTGTACTTTTCAAGAGTTTTGACTTCAAGCAGAGGCTCGGCTTGTGCGGAAAACGTGGCGTTGGGTGCGCAGTAGGCTCGGCAAACTTCCCACCCTTTGCCGGTCTCGCAGGCTGCGAAGAATGCTTCGGCAATGTTCGTGATTTCTGACATACATAGTCTCCTTTTCGATTCGGAGAATACCACGGGCCGAAGGTGGTTGATTCCTATTCGACTGATCGGCTTAAGGCCTCAGCATGATGACGCGGGCGATTGTGAAATAGATGACCAGGCCGGTTACATCGACGAGGGTGGCGACGAAGGGGGCGGAGGCACTGGCGGGGTTTAGGCCGAGGCGGCGGAGGATGAAGGGCAACATGGAGCCGGCGAGGGTGCCGAAGGCGACGACGCCGATGAGGGCACAGAAAATAGTCAGCGCCAGAATGGCTGTTCGTGCGCCATAGGTGCCGAAGAGTTTTTGCCAGACAAAGATGCGCGTGAGCCCGATGATGCCGAGAATGACGCCCAGGGCGAGGCCGGAAATTAATTCCCTGCGGATGACGCGGAACCAGTCGCGGAGCTTCACGTCTCCCATCGCCATGGCTTGAATGATGAGAGAGGTGGCCTGCGAACCGGAATTTCCGCCGCTGCTGATAATCAGGGGGAGAAAGAGGGCCAGGACAACGGCTTTGGCGATCTCTTCTTCGAAGAAGCCCATCGCCGTGGCGGTGAACATTTCTCCGACGAAGAGGATGGCAAGCCATCCCGCGCGTTTGCGAACCATCTCGAGCAGGGAAGTGTGCAGGTAGGGAGTGTCGAGCGCTTCCATGCCGCCGATGTTCTGGATGTCGCGGCTGGCCTGTTCTTCGACTACGTCGACGATGTCGTCGACGGTGACGATGCCGACCATGCGACGATCCGCCTCGAGGACAGGAACGGCAAGCAGGCGGCCTTCGCGGACGATCCGGGAGACTTCTTCCTCGTCGGTCTGCGGCGTGACGGAGACCAGGTCTTTCGTGGTCATGATTTGTTGAACGATGCTGCCGGGATCCGCGGTGAAGAGTTGGCGCAGGGAGACTACACCGAGCAGGTGTTGCTCCTGGTCCAAGACGTACGCGTAATACATTTGGGCGACCGTCGGGGCCTCTTTGCGCAGATAAGAGATGGCGACGTCCACGGTTGAGTCTGGGCGCAACCGCGCGAACCGCGGGTTCATCAGGCCGCCGGCTTCATCTTCTTGATAGGCGAGCAGGGCAATTACTTCTTTGCGCGTGGGTTCGTCGAGAAGGGCGAGGAGCTTTTCGCGCTGCGCGGGGCCGGCTTCCTGGATAGCGTCGGCAGCATCGTCTGGCGCGAGCAGGCGGATCCAGACGTGGCGCTGGTCTTCTGGGAGCCCCAGGAGCAAGTAGACCTGGTCATGAGCGCTGAGGGCGAGGAAAAAATCCGCCCGCTCGCCGGTGTGCAATTCACGAAATTGTTTCAAACGCTGGGCGTGGGAGAGGTACGGCCAGCGATCGCGGAGTTGATCCGTTGCGGATGCAAGTTGGGTGGTCATTTTAATTTCGCCTCAGAGGTTGATTGGGCAGAGGATGGCGGGCCACTTTAGCATGGGGACAAACACGGGGCGGTTACAATGCCAGTGCCAGCAGGCTGTACGATTCATTGAGTGTGCTGGTTCAGGCTGCTGGCTCGGGAAGGGCTTTGATCGGGTATAGCAGGAGTTTGGGACTGAGGTAATCTTGGACGCCAGACTACAGGTGAGCAAGGACTGAAAAAAGCGATGATCCGACTGTCTCGAAATAGTGCACGCTACTTGCGCGTATGCTTTTTTCTGGCGGCATACCTTTCTGCAGGTTGTTTTGGTCCGGCGTTCGCGCAGTCAAACGAAGCGAGCGCTGCTTCGGAGTGTGGCGGAGGAACCACGGTAGACACACTGGGGCCGGAGAAGGCGAAGCTCGCGCGGACTTTTCTCTCTGAACTTAAAACTGCCGTAGAACTGGACCAACGGTCGAAAGTTGCGAACATGATCCGATTTCCGGTACCGGTGGGCACGCCCAAGAGACGTTTGCAAATCAAGGACCGCGAAGAATTTTTGTACAACTACGAGCCCATAGTTACCTCGAAAGTGAAAGCCACTCTTGCTAACGAGGTGTCGTCCAAATGCCTGTTCGCGAATTGGCAGGGATTCATGGTTGGGGACGGCGAAGTGTGGTTCGATGAGATAAGTCCGGGAAATTTGAAAGTCATTACATTTAACATCGACGAGGATTTTTCGCCGCGGCATCCAGCGAAGAGCGCGGCCAACTGAATCGGTCAAGATTTATGTGGCTAAGTACTCCCCATGTATTGCTTCTCTAGTTGAAGCATGCTCTCCCGGGATGACGAGTAAAACTCGTGAAATCGGGGACCATCAATCCGGAGGATGGCGGGGATTGTTTTCCCGTAATGGACGCGCAACAGAATTTCGGCCCTGTCACCGATAATCTTTCCCTTGGGGTCCAGTTTCTTCTCTCGTTTGATGACCTTGGCTGCTTTGAGTATCTGTTTGTCAAAATAATCCTGAGCATCGGCAAAGTCGGGGAAATCGTCGTACAAGACCGTCAGCGCGCTTCCGTCCGAGCCTTTGAAGTTTGTGAAACCGAGATGAACCTTGTTCTCATCGAGTAATTCTCCCATTACAATGTTCTGAAATTCGATACGCGCGGGAGCTTGTTTGGTGGGTGCTTGAGCCTTTTCCTGTCCTGCGAGGCCCGACACTCTGGCCGCGAGAATCGAAATACCTCTATATCCCACGCAAGCGAGCCGGAATTTTATTTTGGATTTGTACATCTAGGGGTTCTCCCAGAGGCGGGGTTCGCGCCGTTGCACATCCAGATGTGGGACACGTGGTGCAGCTTCATGTTGGGGCCGGCGCGGTTCCCAAGGCTTATGCTGGCTCGGAACCAGGTTGAGTCTAGAAGCCATCTCATAAATACCTCAGGAGGATGATGGCGCAAGCCAACTGCACCATCCCGAGGAAATTCTCTGGGTAGTATTCCCAGCGAATGACCACACGACGAAAATTATGAAGCCAGGCGAACAAACGCTCAATTTTCCACCGCCGACGGTAGCGGCGCAGCACGCGCCCATCTTGGGTGGCCTTCCGGCTGCGTGTGGAGTTGTGCGGCGCAACCAACTCGACGCCGAAGCGTTCGCGAATCTGCGCATCCAAAGGATCGCTGTCGTAGGCGCGGTCGCCGATCAAGCGTTCGGGAGTTTCCGCAAGGAAGCATCGCTGGAGCGTGGGCTCGACGAGTTTTGTTTCATGAGGCGAAGCGCTGGCCACGTGTACGGCGAGAGGAAGACCATGGCCGTCGCTGATCGCCATGATTTTGCTGCCTTTGCCGCGCCGAGTAGGGCCGACAGCAGAGCCCCCTTTTTCGCCGAACTGAAGGTGGCATCGATGAACGATTCGCTCAGGTCCAGCTTCCCTCGATCGCGTAAGTCTTCCGCCAGTTTCTGCAGCAGCCGAGTGAGCAACCCGGACCGCTGCCACTGCTGGAAGCGACGATGACAGGTTTGGTAGGGAGGATAACGACGCGGCAGATCGTGCCAAGGAGCGCCGGTGCGCAAGACCCAAAAAACTCCGTTCAGCACCGCTCGCGTATCTTGCCACGGACGGCCACGCCCATCGTCCCTGCGTTTCGGACGAAACAGTGTTTCGAGCACCGCCCACTGGGCGTCGGTGAGGTCCATGCTCTTGATTTACGCTAGTTTGCATAACTCACAAGCTTCCAATGACCTGAAAGTGTTTATGAGATAACTTCTAGTGTTCCGTTGACTGTGACGTGGTGGGTTTCGACGATTTGTTCGTTTGAAGGGTATTCGACGATGTGCGGTACCCATTCGCCTTCCATTGTCAGTTTTTTGCCGACGATGTGGCCTGAAAGGGAGATGCCGTCCTTGTTGGGTTCGCCTTGATAAAAATAGAGTTGCCCGTCGATCAAATTGCCTTCATGGCGCTTTACGGCCAGTTCATCTCCAACGACATCACCGGCTTCTTCGACATAACGGGCATCCGAGTACACCTGCATCTGTGCGGTGTGTTCGCAGGCGTCTGGGGATTCGTCTTGGGCAAGGTTGAATGGGGCGGAGAGGAGTATGGCGAGGAATGCTGGGACGGGAAGCCGGATGTTGCGGCGATGCATGGGAGGAATGCTAGCACGGGCGAGTGCGGATTTTTCCAATTGGCGATGCCTTGTGTGCAGTGGGCGACAAGCGTCGGAGAAGGAGGGGTTGGAAGGCTGGCCAATCTGGAGATTCATCCCGCGAAAAGCGCGGGATGAAGGGGAGGGGGCGCTCCTTCGGGAGGTGCGGGTGAGGCAAAGAGGCTGCTTCGCGTAGATCGGTGAGGGTAAACAGTCTGCGGGTTAGAGGCGGGTGTATTGATGGGTGGGGGTTCGGGGGCTATGTTAACGACGGTAGCTAGCCGCTTTTGTTAGCGAATGTGGGGAGCAGTGCGTGGGGCTCCGAGCGGTATTGGTTCCCTTAATACAGGAAGCCAATGACGCAGACAAGTCCAATTCAACAGCCGGTTGGGGACAAGAAGGTTAGCCAGAACAACGAACTGTTCCGCCTGCTGGTGGAGAGCGTGAAGGATTACGCAATTTTTGTGATCAGCCTGGACGGCCATGTACTGACATGGAATCTTGGGGCGCAGGCATTGAAGGGATATGCGAAAGAAGAAATCATAGGGAAACACTTTTCTGTTTTTTATCCGCCAGAGGCGGTGCAAACCGGGTGGCCCACGCGGGAATTGTTACTTGCGGATAAAGAAGGGCGATTCGAGGATGAGGGGTGGCGGGTCCGAAAGGATGGCTCGTCTTTTTGGGTTTCCGTTGTGATCACAGCATTGCGGTGCGAGGATGGGAAGCTGACGGGATTTGCCAAGGTTACGCAGGATATGACCGAGCGGCGTGAAGCGGAAGAGCGCATCCAGAATCTGAACCGGGAATTGCGCAACCGCATTACGCAATTGAATGAATCCCAGCGAGTTGTGGAATTGAGGCCGCTGGAATTCCAGAGACTATCGGCACGGGTTCTTAGCATTCAGGATGAGGAACGCCGGCGGGTGGCGCGCGACCTGCATGATGACCTTGGGCAGCAGCTTGCGGTGCTGAAAATGATTCTGGACACGAATCCGGACAATGAGGCCGGCGAAATCGTGGACTCGGCGATAAACACGGTGCGCAATTTGTCGTATCTGCTCCACCCACCGCTGCTGGATGAAACGGGTTTGCACGCGGCGCTGCATTGGTTTGTAGAGGGCTTGGCGAAGAGAAGCGGGATTGAAATCGAGCTGAACCTGAACCCGGTGAGCTTTCCGCGGCTGACGATGGAACTGAAAACAGCAATTTTTCGAGTGGTTCAGGAATCGCTGACGAACGTTTACCGTCACGCAAACGCGGCCAAGGCCCGGGTGGAACTCGATAAGCGGGCCGAGTGGATATCCATACGTATTCGCGATTACGGGAAGGGGTTGGCGCGGGACGTTGACGGCGCAACGCCTTCGCCCAAGAACAGTGTGGGTATTGCGGGAATGCGGGAACGTGTGCGGCAATTGGGCGGGGAACTGACAGTTTCTAATTGTGAGCCGGGGACTTTGGTGGAAGCGAAGATTCCGTTGTTTTCTTGAGGCTGCGCTTTTTAGAGAGACTTGCAAGCACTCCCTTACAACACGGGACAATATGCACCGCGACTCCGCCGCGGTGGCACGGACAATTGCATTCGCGCCTGCTTTTCATCGATTGTTGCTCCACGCTGCGCCTGGTCACGCGCGCAGGTCTAGTTCGATGGCGTCGATCAGGGGGACTAGCCACTTGAGAAGGGCTTGGTGGGTGGGGTGCTGGACGTAGGCGTCGAGGGCGGCCTGATCCTTGAACTGCATGATGCCGCCGAAGGTGTAGCCCTTTCCGCGAGGGGAAATGTTTGGGCCGACGTGGGTTTGGAGAAGCCCGGGGATTTGCCCCTGGAAGGCAGCGATGTCTTTCGCGGCTTTTTCTTTTTGTGCGTCCGAAGTACCGGGCTTCCACTGAAATGCGAATACGTGAAAGACAGTTCCGGAGGCTTCGTCGCCCGCGGGCAGGCTGGCGGGGAGAAGAGTGGCCAGCGAGGCGGTGAGGCTGGCGTTACGGATCAGAGTGCGGCGTGTGAGCGTCGACATGTGTGTATCCCTTATTGGCGGAGCAATCCACTTTGCAAGAGTGTGTGGTCGCATGAATCATACACAACTAGTGCGGTGAAGTGCGGAAGAGTGGGGTAGACGGAAATATTTTACTTCGTGGCGATTTCGGCGGTTTGCTTCCGAACTAACACCAGGATTGACGGGAAGGCTGGCCAATCTGGAGATCGGTGCTCCCCAGAGTGGATCGGGCTGAAGGGGAGGTGGCGCTCCCTTGAGGGCGGACGGCTGCGGGTGGCGGGCGCTTGGCGGGTCAGCGGAGGAAAAAGATCAGGGTGTAGATTCCCAAAGTTGTGCCGAGGGGGATGTCGGACACGGAGAGCAGGCCGGCGACGATTGACAGGGAGCGTGCTGAAGACTTTCCGGCGAGGAGGGTTAATCCTGCGAGGATGCCGAAGAGTCCGGAGAGGATGGTGATGAGTATGGCGACGGCATAAAAGAAGTGGAAGAGACTCATCAAGGGTATGTAATCGGGCACGCGGGTGAGGAGTGCGCCAAACATTACGGTGGCGGTTCCACTGTAGAGAACTAGCACAATCGCCACAGCCAGACGGAGGATTCCGTAAACTATCCACAATGACGCTAAGGCACCCCAGTTCCTGCCTGGAATTCTTGCGGCCACGGTATTTGTTGACATGCGGTCCTCCCGACCAATCGCCGGCCTGCCTCGCCGAAGCGAAGGACTAAAATTTCAACGCGGGTATTGTGATGGCGCCTGAAGTGTACCCGCTTTATGAAAGCTTTCTATCGGGGAAAGAATGTAGCGGAAGTTGGGGACGACACTTGCTATGCTGGGTGGCCGGGCAAGTTCGTTCCCGTACCCAGAGAGGCGATGTGCGCGATCACCCCGCGCCCGCCGGACAAAGATGGTGGCTATGGATTATTCTCCGCGAGATAGCCACGGAACAAACTTAAAATCATTGGGTTGGGGATTCCCCTAGTTGTTCCCACGAAGGGGCGACTCTAGCATTTACAGGCGTGAATGGATTATCCGAGGCGGGAAAATCAGTCTCGGATGCATGTGAACCTGAAAATAAGTAGGAATCTCACCACCCGGGAGAGTGACATGGCAACAGTTGCGAAGGCGACACCGTCCGTGCCAGAAGAACAAGATTGGACGAAACCAAAGGCGATGGCGATACCGAAAGAGGGCTACTTCCAACTTCAAAACGGGAGGTATGGCCCAGTATATCCACGAACTCCAGCCTGCTATGGATTTACCCTCATCGCGAAAATCAAACCAGGCAGGGAAGAGACCATCCGTGCGTATGGCAAGACCATCGAAAAGGCGATCGCAGATATTCCTGATGCCCTGGCGACGCTTAAGCTCCACTACCTTCGTTGGGTTCTGTTCGACATCGGGAAAGAAACATATTTCATGTACCAGGGGATCTTTGACACAGATTTCGACAAGTACACGGAGGACGCCGTAGCCCTGTTCACAAAGTTAGGAGTGAACACGACTTTTGAGAACCTGGAAGGTTTTCCGGAAGACTGGAAGACCAACGTACCAGCGTTCGTCAAGTTCGTTCGTGAACATCAATGTCCAAGCTTCCTGGAATACGGGGAATATCCATACGTGACGGCGGACGAAATCAAGAAAGCCCTTAAGCTCAAGGCGGCCTTCACCGGCATGCTCGACCTGATGCAATAGCAAATTATTTTTCACGCGTGACGGAGAGGAGCCGTGGGCATCTTGCAACGATTGCATGGGATTTCCGCTGAACCAGCCGGACGAACGGAAGAACGAGATTTGCTTGAGTTCGAGGATATTCAACATTTCTTAATGACGAGGCCACCCGCGCGGGCTGCACGATACGAGTTTTTGTCGTTTAGGCGCGCGACCGGTGGACGTGCGTGGCTGGCGGGCCTACTCGACAAGGTGGGCACCGCGAAGGCCGTTGGATCCAGTGCGCTGGACTCCCGATGGGTAACCGTCGGGTTCACTTGGAGCGGCCTTAGGGCGCTTGGAGCGACAGAAGCATCGTTGGCTTCTTTCCCGGATGAGTTCCGTCAAGGTATGGCTGCCCGGGCCGATATCCTTGGATTAACGGGCGGTAACCAGCCGAATCTTTGGGTTGGAGGGATGGCAACTCCGAACCTGCATGCCATTGCCATATTATTCGCCCGCGATGTGGCCGAGCGCGAGCGATGCGCAGTGGAGCATGCAAGCTATCTGAAGCAGTGTGACGGAGTAGAACTTCTTTCTGCCCTCGATCTGGAGGCCATTCCCCCCTTCGACTACGCCCACGAACACTTTGGCTACCGCGATCGACTTTCGCAGCCGGTCATCGAGGGAACGGGAGTGGAGCCCACACCAGGATCTGGCCCAGCGCTGAAACCAGGCGAGTTTTTTCTCGGATATTCGGACGAAGAAGGTCCTGCCGCCGGAATGCCGCAGCCGGAGATTCTCTCACGCAACGGCAGCTATGTTGCCTATCTGAGAATGCAAGAGCATGTAGGCGCATTTCGCGATTTTCTCCGCGCCCATGGCGAAACGCCGGAGCAGCAGGAGTTGATAGCGGCAAAATTGATGGGGCGATGGCGGAGCGGCGCTCCGCTGGTCCTTACGCCGGATCAGGATGATCCAGGGCTCGGTGCCGACTCTCAGCGCAACAATGATTTCAACTACGCAAAAATGGACCCTTACGGCTATGGCTGCCCGATGGGAGCGCATATCCGGCGGATGAACCCGCGCGATACCGCCGTGAACATGAATCGACGGAAGATGATCCGGCGCGGGGGAACCTACGGGCCGGAGTTGCCGGAGGGCACTCCCGAGGATGGAATCGAGCGGGGGATCGCCGCGTTCGTCGGCTGTGCAAGCCTTGTCCGTCAATTTGAATTTGCGATGAATGTGTGGGCGAACGATCCAAACTTTCACGAGTTGGGCAACGAGCGCGATCCGATTTTCGGTACACAAGACGGCAGCTTTGACATGACCATCCCGAAGCGGCCGGTTCGGAAAAAAATTAAGGGCCTGCCAGCCTTCACCACGATTCGAGGCGGCGCTTACTTCTTTTTACCGGGTATAAAGGCACTGCGATACCTGGCGTCGCTGAGCGATGGCCTTTAAATGAAAGGTTGTTGGAAAGTTCAGAAAGGCAGGCAATCATGAGTTCCACTCCTCAACCGCCGCGTACGTACAATCAGAATCATGCAGCCCGCAAGTACACTCCGGGCAAGCGGAGAGTTTCCATTTACTGGACCTGGAGTTATCCGTGGGAAGCCAACCGGAACCCCGCTGAATTAGACAATCGCTTCTCCAGCATGACCGAAGTGCGGAGAGTTGCCTGGCCCGCGTATGAAGGAGTGGAATGGGATGAAATGCATTTCCTGCAGGGAATCGCCGGGACTCTGGAACTGTTTCACCGCTCCACGCTCGCGTTTCAGAAGGTGGTGGGTGAAGTCACCGGGCATTCGGTTGCGGTATTCCAAAGAATCGACCAAGCCGGGTACAAGCTTCCGATCGACGAGCGGATCCTGGCGGACACCGATACGCTAATGGTGTTCGGTCTCGACCACCTGGTTTCCGAACAAGAGGCGGCCTCTGGGGAGATCGAGGCGATTCGCGAGTGGCTGAAACGAGAAGGAACTTGCCTGTTGCTTGGCCCTCATCACGATGTGGGATTTACCGAAGACCTGAAGCAGCGCCAAATGGAATATACCCACCACGGAGATGCCCTTGTACCTCGCCAGCAGCGTTTCGGGCAATATACGCGTTCGCTGATCAAGGCACTTGGTGTGCCGGTGATAAATCAATTTGGACTTCGCCCGGCCGTCGTCAAGGGCACTAGCCAAATTGCGCCGCTCACAATCAACAAGGACCTGGATAAGCTCGGCCTCCTCAACGGAGTTCGCACATTTAATTTCCATCCGCATCTGCCACATTACGCGCTGACCGCCGATGACACAAAATCGGTCCACGTGCTTACGCGCCAACCGATTGATCTTGACCGGCCCCATCCTTTCACCCAGGCGGGCAACACCGAGTTCAACTCTTTTATATGGATGCCTCCGAACACACAACGCGCGGGAGACATCCTGCTGGCAGATTCCACGATCTTTACTACCTTGTTTGGTGGCGTGGAATCTTTGGAAACCTTTTGGAAAAACCTGGCGATGATGCCATTGGCAAGCGGGTCGCAAGCGGGGAAAAGCCAGGCCATCGCCTGATCCGGAACTCGGGGCGCGTAGGCACTGCACGAGGAAAGGTCGTATGGAACTCCTGACTAAGGCAGTGCCGATCGCGATGCTCGCCTTCGTGGTTTCAAGCATGCTGGCGGTTGGTTTGAGTCTCACCATCGGGCAGATCGTGGCGCCACTGCGCAATGGCAAGCTTGTTTTCTTCGCGTTGCTTGCGAATTTTGCGCTGATGCCGGCGGCGGCGTTAGGCATTGCCAGACTTCTCCGGCTAGACCAACCGCTCGGCGTCGCACTGCTTTTGCTGGGCACAGCTGCTGGGGCGCCGTTCCTTCCCAAGCTGGCAGGGATCGCGAAAGGGAACGTTGCATTTGCCGTCGGGTTGATGGTGCTACTCATGGTGCTGACGGTGGCCTACATGCCTCTTGTCCTGCCGTTGCTTCTTGAAGGCGTTTCGGTAGACCCGATGAAAATAGCGCGCTCTCTGGTTCTGCTCATGATGCTTCCGCTGGGTGCGGGACTTGCCGTGAACGCCTGGTTCGTAAGAGTCGCGGAAAAATTGCGCGCGCCGCTTGGCCGGACCTCCACTCTAAGCCTGGTATTCCTGATTCTGCTCATGCTGGTGACGAACGTTCAGAATCTCGTCTCCTTATTCGGAACACGCGGCATTCTGGCGAGCATTCTATTTCTATTTGTCGGTGCTGGGGTTGGATGGCTTCTGGGCGGTCCGGGCTCGGGAACCAAGGGAGTGCTGGCCCTCGCTACTGCACAACGCAATATTGCCGCTGCGCTTGTCGTTGGTGGGAAGGATTTCGACGACCCGAAGGTGCTGGTTATGATTGTGGTGGTTGCCGTCGTCGGGCTGCTTATTCTGATGCCGCTGGCTCGCGTGCTTGGGAGCCGGAGTGCGGAAAGTCCGGCTTAGGCCAACAGGACTGCATGAGACCGGCCTTGGCATTCCGTTTCTTCACTCTGATTACTTCCGTTATAGCCGCCAACTTCATTTTCTTGATTCCCGTGAAAGCGCAAGTCAGAGGCGTTTACCCCGTAGGCATGAATGCCACCAATTCTGGAGTGACACCTGAAGCGGGAATCACCTATTCAAACCTATTTGTCTTTTTCTCCCGTGATGAAGAAAAGGGCCCTGACGGGGAAATAGTGGCAACCGGCCAGAACTCGATATTGATGGATCTGAACACTTTTGTCTGGGTAAGCAAAAAGGAGATCGGATTTCTGGGCGGAGCAGTGTTTTCGGCATCCGCAACGCTTCCAATTGCAAACAACTCTCTCACTTCGGATATCCAGGGTTCCATCAGCGGTGGTGGTGGGTTTGCGGATTCTTACTATCAACCAGTTATTTTAGGCTGGCGCAAGCAGCGCGTTGCCGTTCGGGCAATCTACGGGTTTTTGGCCCCCACGGGAAGATTCAGTGCGGGTGCCAATACGAATGTCGGTTCGGGTTACTGGACCAACGTGGTTGCGAGTGGCCAGACGATCTATCTCGATTCGGCCAAAACCACTGCGCTGTCCGTTTTTCAGATGTACGAATTTCATGGCACCCAAGAGGGCACAATGGTCCACCCCGGCCAGACGCTTAATTTGGATTATTCGCTGACCCATACCTTCCCCCTGAATGGTGCCTTGCGCCTTCAGCTCGGATTGGTGGGCTATGGCCAATGGCAGACTACCGCTAAGGAAGCCCCAAACATTACGCCGGAAGAGGCGGCCGCGCGCTACAAGGTCAACGCGTTGGGGTTTGCCGCCAACGCCCTATTACCGGAGCGGAAGGTAAGTTTAGGTGTTAAGTATTTCCACGAATTCGAGTGCAAATCTACCTACCAGGGATACACACTCCAGATTTCGGCCGCGGTAACGTTCTAAGCCAGATAAATCGAGGTAGTGCCGCGACGGCGATTGTGAGCTGACTTGAGGTCTTCCATCCGAGACAAAATGCGGCGATAGGGCGGGGGCCGGAGAGGGCACGAAAAATGAGGGGTCAAAATCGCGGGGCGGCCGCTGCTCCGGCCACGTGAGGAATCTAGCACATTGCGAAGCCCGGGCTAAGATCAAAACGGGGAAAGATTTCGGCAACAGGGGGCGTGGTTATTTGGCTGAGGACGGGTCTGGAGGCTGGGTAAATGTTGGGAATTACGACGGCAAGAAAACCCCGAGTGGCCGGTCTAAAGACCGGCCACTACACAGGAAAGAGAGGATGCAGCATGGAGCCGCAACTATTTAATTTGGGGAGATGATTAGTTGGGTGTCGGAGTTGCCGCACATGCCATAGACCGTGCCGGCGGTGCAGGCTCCAATCGAATAGGTGTAACAGCCGGGATGTTTTGCGGTGACGGTGATGGGGCGATCCGCGCCGCCAATGATGGCACCATCGTGGTCGAAGGGATTGGCGTCGCCAAAGTCGATGACGAAGCCGGTGTTTTTCGAACCACCCGTGAAGGTGACGGTTGTGCCGGTCTTAATGCAAAAGGCCTTGTTGGATTTGGCGCCGGTGATGCTTGGGGTGGCGGTGGCGGAGGTGCCCTGGCTGCGCCGGATGTCGATGGAGCAGGGTGTAGTTGCGGAACCGCAGGTGTTTGCTTCGGCGCAAATGCTGGCGGGATTGGAAGCCGAACAGACGTCGTTCTTGATTTTCTTTTTGGTGTCCTTGCCGACTGTGAAATTGGAGATCACGAGCGGTAGGACAAAGAGACAAGAAAGAGCGGCTAGATAGCGGTAGATCTTCATAGAGTGCCTCACTTCGCCGAGATGAATTGCCGAATTCTGGAGCGTTACACAGGATTGCTATATAACCTCGGACGGAAAAGTGTCAATTGCAATTTGCATTCAGTCGGTTTGGCGCATTTTATTTGGGCGTGCCGGCTTTGTTCCAGTCGATGATGTTGGTGAGCTTCCAGGCGTTCTGGTTGAGCTGGAATTCGAGTTGTCCCTCTTTGTTGATTACAAGTTGCGCCGCCGGGAAGAGTACGCCGGAGCTCTTTTTCGTATCGGCGTCGTTAATTTCGATCTCGCCCGCGGTCAAGTTGTACGCGGTGGTTTGCGTGGCGTAGTAGGACTCGCCAAAGCGGAGCTGCCGGTTGGTGACGAAGCGAATCTTGCGGCCGGTGGGAGTTGGCACGAGGCGAATAAAACTCAGGTCATAGCCAATTGTGCCGGTGATGGCAATACGACCAACCGACTCCATTTTGGTTAGCGCGTTCACCAGCCCCTGGTTCTGGCCCTTCTTGTAGGCATCGATGAGGATTTCCCTGTCCGCGTCGCTTGAATAATCATAAATGTGAATCTTTACGTTGACGGTTTTGCCGAGTTGGGTGCTGGTGCCCATGGCGATGGCGTCGATGGTCTCGACTTCGCGCTTTTCCGCTGCGAGGGCGAGAGTGACTGCAATTAGAACAAGTGTTGCGAGGAGGGCTGCCCCGTAGCCGAATTTGCGGAAATTGCGTTTGGCTGGATTCTTGTGGGTCATCGGGTTCTCTCCGTTGTGGCCGATTTGCTGTTCTTTCAAGATGCGCGTTTGCTTGAAAGGCGCAGTCAGATTCGGATGATTTTCGTTTGGGAGATGATAGTTCTTGTGGGCGGAAGTGTCGACTAGGAAATTCCCTAGGAGGGGAGGGATTTGGAGAGAGGTATCGGAGGGGGAGGGAATGCGCTACCGGATGGCTGGCCAATCTGGAGAGTGGCGCTCCCTTAGGGTAGATCACTGGGGATACGAGGGAAGCACAGCCGGAGAGGTGGAAGAGAGGGAATCGGAAGAGAGGGAATCGGAAGAGAGGAGAAGAGAGATTCGGAGAAAGGAGCCGGAGAGGAGGGCGTCCTCCTTCGCCGCGGAAGGTGCGGCTGCGGCGGACTGGCCCAGGCTGGCCTGCCCTTCGATGCTCAGGGTAAACAAGATGCAGGCGCTACAGGGAGGCGGATTAGTGGGCGGTGGAGGCGGAGACGGAGACGCCTAGGTCTTTGAGTTTGGCGCGGGCGCGGCGTTCTTCTTCGGTGCCGGGATATTTTTTGACGACGTCGCGGAGTTCGCGGACGCCGGCGGTTTTCTGGTTGAGTTCGAGGAGGGCCATGCCCTTTTTGAGATGCGCAGGGGCGAGCTTGAAACTTTTGGGGAAGTTGCTGATGACCTTGTCGTATTCGGAGACGGCTTGCTCGTACTGGCGCTGGGAGTAGGCGATTTCGCCAAGATAGAACTGCGCGTTGGAGGCGAGGTCGGTGTCGCTATAGAACTTCAAGTAGTCCACAAATTCAGAGCGGGCTAGATCATATTTGCCGCTGGTAATGTCGCGGAGACCGTTGTTATAGAGCGTGTCGGCGGAAGGCGGCGGGCCGATGGGAGCGGAAGCGGCCCCGGGCGCGGGGGAAGGAGAACCGCCGCCACCGGAGGGAGCACCACCGGGAGCTCCGGTGGGATTGCCGCCGGCGAGGCGCGCGTCAATATTCTGCACGGAGTTCTGCAAATCCACTAACTGCTGATTGACTTTGCCGAGGCGGGATTTGATTTCTTCGAGATTGTCGGAGAGTCCCTGGACCTGGGTGGACATGGTGTCGAGGCGTGTGCCGGAGTTGGCTTGCACGTCCTGCACGGATTTTTGGAGGCTGGACATGGTGGTGTTGAGCTTGTTGACGGTGTCGGAGGACTGCTCGATGAGGGTTTTCTGGACCGTGTGGTCCTGGGTCATCTGGGTCTGAATGTCTTTTTGACCTTGGAGCAGGGTGGTGACGTCGCGCTGGAGCTCGATAATTTCGCGGGCCACGGCCATGACGGGCTTGGGGCCGATAAGGCTACCGGCGATGGCGCTGGCGAGCATGGCGCCAGAGAAGTAGAGCATGTTGCGGACACGCATATTTAAAACCTCCGAAAGATGGGCACGGCCAGGGATTTCTGGGGAAGAGAGCGAGTGGGTCCCCAATCTTTAAATGTAGCGGGAGATTGATTGGGGAGCAAGGGGATTGGAGGGGGAAATTCGAAAATGAAAATTCGAAATTCGGGAAGTGGGGGCTCACGCCCAGTGGTGGGAGGCAAGACGCTGGGGTTGAGATCCTTCGCCGGGAAAAGGCTGGCTCAGGATGACAGCGCGGAGAAAGGATAAGGCAAGAAAGGGCGAGGCAAAAAAAAGAGGGGCTGCGCTTGCGCGCGGCCCCTCGGGATGTGGCGGTTGGTTATTGCTGGGCCGGGGTCAGGTGGCCGCGGCGGTTTTGCTGCCAGCAGGTCTCGTTGGACTCCATGCAGAAGGGCTTTTCCTTGCCGTAACTGACGGTGTTGATGTTGGCGGCAGGAATGCCGAGATTGACGAGGTATTGCTTGACGGCATTGGCACGGCGATCGCCGAGGGCGAGGTTGTATTCGGTGGAGCCGCGTTCGTCGCAGTGTCCCTCGATGGTGATGTGAGCTTGCGGATATTTTTTGAAGAAGTCGGCATCGTTGCGGAGCGCCTGCTGGGCGTCTGCGCGAACGTCGGCCTTGTCGAGATCGAAATAGGCGTCTTTGACTTCCTGGGTGAAGAGTTCATCGAAGGAGGAAGTTTTGACCGGTTCGGGTGGCGGAGCGGGAACGTTGACAGTGACGCGCGCCGTGGCATCCGCGCTGCCGCCGGGACCGCTGGCGGTGATGGTGTAGGTGGTAGAGTCCGCGGGAGTGACGGTGGTGGAACCCTGTAGAGTGACGGCGCCGACTTCGGGAGAGATGGAGACGTTATTGGCGTCGGTGGAGGTCCAAGTGAGCTTGGCGGACTGACCCTTGTTGATGGACGAGGGATCCGCGGAGAAGGTGACCGAGGGCTTCGCAGCCGGAGGCGGCGGAGGAGGCGGCGGAGGGGCGGCCTTGGGTGGTTTTTTGCAACCGACAACGAAGAGAAGCGAAGCGGAAGCGAGAATCAGCAAAGCTCTGTGGAACGGGCGGCGAGATTGAATCATGCGTGTCCTCCTAAGACACCAGCAAATTAGTTGAGCGCGAAATCCACCGGAAGAGCTATTGTACCGCCGGAGGCTGGGATCCGGGAATATATCGCTGCACGATATATTGTAACGATAACGTATATGGCGCGCAGGGTGGCTGGGGAAAGGATAACACGGTGAATGGGGGCGGGTGAAAGAGGGTGAGTCGAAAGTGTTAAGGGTGTTCCAACGGGTGGGATGGTGGAGGGAATTTTGGCGGAGACAGCGGCGAGTGGTGACCAGGCTGATGCGCGTTCTACTTGGGGATGATGACGGATTGGGGCGAGGGGACTTCGCAAATGGTGATGATGGTTATAAACTTTGGTTATGACGCACACACTGGAAGAGTTGATCCCGGATTACATTCAGGGGCTGCCGACGTATGTGGCGGGGAAGCCCGTGGAGGAGGTGGAGCAGGAGCTGAAGATTCATGCCGTGAAGCTGGCGTCGAACGAGAATCCGCTGGGGCCTTCACCGAAGGCGATGGAGGCGGCGCGGCGAATGTTGGGAGATGCGAACTGGTATCCGGACGGGGGAAGCAAGCGACTGCGGGAAGTGCTAGCGGCGCGCTTTGGTGTGCGGTCCGATGAGATTTTTGTGGGGCTGGGATCGAGCGAAATTATTGATCTGGCGTCGCGGGTGCTGCTGCGGCCAGGATGCGAAGGGATTACGAGCGAGGGATCGTTTGCGCTGTTTTCGATTGCCATCCGGGCGAGCGGCGGGAAACTGATTCTGATTCCGCAGAAGAATTTTGGATTTGATCTGGACGCGATTGCGCGGGCGGTGACTCCGCAGACGCGGATCATTTATGTGGCGAATCCGAATAATCCGACGGGGACGGCGTTTGGGGCGGCGGAATTCAGCGCGTTTCTGAAGCGCGTGCCAGGGGACGTATTGATTGTATTGGATGAGGCGTACCGGGAGTATGCGGACCGGAAAGATTTGCCGGAGTCCATGAAGCTGTTCCACGAGTACAACAATATTCTGACGCTGCGCACGTTTTCGAAGGTGTACGGGCTGGCAGGGCTGCGGATTGGGTATGGGATCGGGCATCCGACGCTGGTGGCGGAGATGAACAAGCTGCGGACGCCGTTCAATGTGACGAGCGTGGGCCAGGCGGCGGCGCTGGCGGCACTGGACGATGAAGAGCATGTGACGCGGTCTGTGGAGATCAATCGCGGGGAGCGGCGGCGATTGCAGGAGGGGCTGAGGAAGATGGGATTGACTCCCGTGGAGAGCGAGACGAATTTTGTGTTTGTGCCAATCGGACCGCGAGCGAAGACTCTTTGCGATGAGTTGCTGCATGAGGGCGTGATCATCCGGCCGCTGGGATGGATGGGATTTCCGGAGGCGATCCGGATTTCGGTGGGGAGTACGGCGGAGAATACGAAATTGTTGGGAGCGCTGGAGCATGCGCTGGCGCGGCCGGCGGGGGCGCGGGTGTTGGGGGAGCATGAGGCTGAGTTTTCGAATCGGCCGGTGTGAGGAGTGAGAAACTGGAAGGCATAAGCCACAAGCTGTAAGCCATAAGTTTTAAGACATAAGTTTAAAGTTTCGGAGAAAAACGAGTTTGACGCGGAGGTGGCGGAGGGGCCACACGCGAATGAACGCGCAGAGTTGCGAGGCAAGACGCATCGGGTGAGATCCTTCGCCCGCCGAAAGCGCGGGCTCAGGATGACGGGATAAGGCAAGAGGGGGCCGACCGCCTTCGCGGCAGTGGGCGCGGCTACGGCGGGTGGAGGATACAGAGAAGAGTTAGGAACGGAAGGTTAGTGGCTTTCGATCGTGAGAGCGGAGAGATATAACGTCAAGTGGCGCTTCGACGGCCCGCCTCGGGAGGCGGGCCCTACGGGTGTGGTGATAGATGGTGCTTGAAGTGGACGGTGCACAGGCAAGAGTGCCTGTGCGACTGAGAGCGGGGGGACATCGAACGGGGATGAAGATTCATTTGCCGGACGGGTACGGGCAGAGCGGGGATGTGGTGGCGCAGATATTGCGGGAGGCGAAGACGATTGCCGTGGTGGGATTGTCGTCGAACGCAATGCGGGCTTCGCATGAGGTCGCCGCTTATCTGCAGGGCGTGGGATACCGGATTATTCCAGTGAATCCGAACGAGACGGAGGTTTTGGGAGAGAAGGCGTACGCGCGGCTGAAGGATGTGCCGGTGGCGGTGGATATTGTGGATGTGTTCCGGCGGAGCGAGAATTTGCCGGGGGTGGCGGAGTCTGCGATCCGGATTGGGGCGAAGGTGTTGTGGATGCAGTTGGGGATTGAGAATGCGGAGGCGGCGGAGAAGGCGCGGGCGGCGGGATTGGTGGTGGTGGAGAATGCGTGTTTGTTGGTGGAGCGGAAGAGGAGGCGGTGAGGAGGAGAAAATAGAACTTGGAAAGTCGGGTTGCGCCGGAGGGGTCGGCGCTATTTTTTTTGGTGGGAGTCAAGACGCGAGGGTTGAGATCCTTCGCCCGCGAAGAACGCGGGCTCAGGATGACGAGAGGAAGCAAAAGAGGGCGCCCGCCTTCGCCGCGAAAGGCGCGGCTACGGCGGGCGGGCCCTTGCTTGCCCGCAAGATGCGGGCGCTACCAGCGGCACGGGCTGCCTTCTCTACCGGACAGGCGGAAGGCGGGGCGTACCCTAGAAGGGGAAGATTTGGAGGTTGCGTTTGCCGGGGAGGATTACGGCGAGGGAGCGGCCGTCGGGGGAGAGAGAGTATTCGCGAATGGTGAGGCCGTGGAGAAGGATTTGGGGATCGGGCTCGATGACGGGAATTTCGGAGTGGGCGGGATAGGCGCGAAGCTGGGGAATACGGAAGGAGACCAGGTCCGCTGATTTTTTTTCGATGGTGCGTTTCAGATAGAGGCGCGACTCGTCGGCAGACCACTGGAGAACGCCGATGCCAACACGAAGGCGGGCGATGCGGACCGGCGCGCTGAGATCGCGGACTTCCAGGACTTCCTTGTCGAGAAAATAGGCGACGAAATTTCCGCCCGGTGAAACGGAGATGCCGCCGGCGTAGGCGTCAAGCGTGGCGACTTCCTTGTCTTCCTGGGAGAGGAGTTCGAGGCGCTGGAGACGCGCGGGGCCATCGAAGCGGGGACTCTCTTCGACGGCGAGGGCGGCGTTGGTGCCGGAGATCCGTGAAGCGCCTTGAAAGGTGCGGCCTTCAAAGGCTTTTCCCGCCGGGCCGCTGGAAATATTGAAATACGCGAGAGAGAAAAGTCCCTGCGGATTATCGGCGCCAGTGAGATAGACGAAGGTGACGTTGTCGCGCAGCCAGAGGGGAAATTCCGCGTTCATCACCAGGGGATCCTTGCCATTGGGGCGGAGTTCGCGGCCGGTGTCCTCGAGGAGCAGGAGAGCGGGGGCGTCTTCGCGGGAGCCGGCGTCGGGATCCATGGAAGTGGTGAAGAGCTGGACGGCGATGATGTGGCCATTGGGAGACCAGGAGAAGGATTCCACCTGATACGTGAAGAGTTTCTGATCGTTGGTGAATTTCTGGCCTTCGAGAATGCGTTTGCGCTTGCCGCCGGGTTCCAAAATCCAGATGTCGTCGCGCTGGAGATCGTATTTTTTATTTTTGAACATGCGGCGGACGGAGAAGATGACGCGGCCATCGGGGGCGTAGGAGAAGGCGGTGATGTCTTCGTCGACGTTGATGGTGGGTTTGTCGAGATTTTGGGCGGAGGCGGGGAGGGGGAAGTAAAGGAAGCAAAGGAGGTAGAGGAGGTAGAGGAAGGGATGGCGGGAGTGTTTGCGGGTCGCATTTGTGATTTGTGGAGACGGAGGGGTTGAGATCCTTCGGCTATCCTCGTCGGATAGCCTCAGGATGACAGGTCGCGGTTGGGTGAGAAGATGAGAGCGGATCATGGTTTGGGGTGGGGGGCGGAATAGGGATGGCAGCACGGTGGCTGCGTGGGTTTGAAGTCCATGATTTCGACGCGAGTTAGATCGGGATCGTAGATGTCGAGAGAATTTTTGCCATCGCGGCCGACTTCGGGGCCGTCGAATTTTTTGGCGCCGAACGAGCGGAGGCGGGCAGCGGCGTTATTGGCGTTGGCGACGCCGAGAGAAAAATGATTCTGGACGCCGCGTTCCTGACGATTCGCGTTCGCCGGAATATTGAGCATGAATTCGATCCACTCCTCGCCGTCAGGGACTTGAATCTCATACCAGTCTAACCCGTTATCTTCAAAGCCGCCTTGCCAGTAAAGTCGGAACCCGAGCAGGCCCTGATAGAAGGCTTTTTCTTTCGCTAAATCTTTGACGATAAAACCGGCGTGAAGGATGCGTACGCTGATCTGGCGATCGTCTGGAGTGAAGAAGCCTTCGGAGGTTTGCTGGACGAAGGCGAGCGGGTGACCTTCGGGGTCGTTGAGGGAAAAGAACAAAGCGCCCCGGGCGTCTTTGGAGAGGGGGCCGGCTTCGATTTTGTGGGCGAGAAGAAAGTCGCGCATGCGGGAGACGTCCGGCGTGGAAAAGGCGATTTCGGCGAGGAGATTGTCTGGCGCGCCGCCGGTGATTTGTTGGAGTTCGATGCGCTGGCGGCCGTTGACGGAGAAGCACGGGCGGGCCGCCCCGAGACAGGTGTTGTGACCGGTGGGGAAGCCGAGGAGTTGGCCGTAGAAAACGGAAGAGGCGTGGATGTCGGCGGAGAAGAGGCGGACGGAGGCGATACCGGTGATGGGAGGACGGGATTGGGCGAGGGCGATTGGGCTGAAGGCAAGGACTAGGAACAGAGTGGCGAGCAGACACGAGAACATATCTAGCTTGATAGCCTGGGTCCCTCCACTTCGCGGCCGCCACGCAAAACAACGGCGCGAAGGAAAAAACCGGCCGCTGCGGTCGGGATGACAGCAAGAAAAGAGAGTAATCATGGTTGGGGGTGGGGTCCGGTGTAGTCGGAGCAGCAGGGTTTTTCGACGGGGGTGAATTCCATGACTTCGATGCGGGTTTGATCGGGATCGAGGAGGGTGAGCTGGCGTTTGCCATCGCGGCCAGTGATGGGAGTGCGGAAAGTGGCGCCGCGGGATTTCAGGAGCTTGGCGGTTTCATCGATATTCGGAACGCCGAGGGAGACGTGATACTGGATGCCAAGTTCGCGGTGATCGGCGTTGGCGGGAATGTTGAGCATGTATTCGATCCAATTGTCGCCGTTCGGGACCTGATTCATGAACCAGTCTACTTCGGTGTCGGTGCGGCCGCCTTTCCAATACAGGTGGAAACCGAGGAGGTATTCATAGAATTTGTTTTCGAGATTGATGTCGTGGGCGACGAAGCCGGCGTGGATGATTTTGTGGCTGATGGCGGAATCGGAGCCGCCGGAATTTGTTTTGCTTTGAGCGGGGACGAAGACGATTTTGTTGTGTTCGGGATCAAAAAGTTCGAGATAGGGAGAGCCGTCGGGGCGAGCGAGAATTTCGGATGTTGGGTAATGATTCGCGGTTAAGAAGGACGCCATGTGATTGAGATTATTTACGGCGAAGGCGATTTCGACGAGGTAGGGGCCGGGCGTGGCGGGCGCGGCGGAGACGAGTTCGATGTGTTGTTGATCGTTGACGGCGAAACAAGGTTGGGGGACGCCGGTGCAACTGCTGCCGTGGATTGAGAGGCCGAGGAGGGTGCCATAAAATTCCTTGGCTTTGGGGAGATCGGTGGATTTGAATTTGACGTAGGCGATGTTGAGGATTTGGGGGCGGTTGGAGTCGGCGGGGGGAGATGGTAGGGCGAAGATCGAGACGAGGGTGACGAGGAGGAGTTTGTATACGAGTGGGAATTGCATCGGTTAGAGATTAGCGGAAAAAGGGAATTGGAAAAAGGGGAAGACGGGAGTTGCGATGGGGCAGGGGAAAAGCAGGGCCCTCACCCGCAAAAGGCGCGGGTTCGGGAAGACGGCTTTTTGGTGTCGGGGGAGGGCGCGCATTTTTTTTGGCGGGGGCAGGAGCGGAGAAAGAGGGAACAAAAGAGAAGAGCACTCAGGCCGGCGCCCGTCGTGGCGCTTGCCTGCCCTTCGATGCTCAGGGTAAACAAGATGCAGGCGCTACCGGGTGGGTTTGATTTTGCGGATTTCGGAGAGGCGGGAGCGGAGGCGTTGTTCGAAGCCCTGGTCGGTTGGTTTGTAGTAGGTGCGGGTGGAGAGGTTGTCGGGGAGGCAGGTCATGTCGGTGAGTTTGTTTTCGAAGTTGTGGGCGTATTTGTAGCCTTCCGCGTAGCCGATATTTTTCATGAGGCCGGTGACGGCGTTGCGGAGATGAAGGGGCACGGGATCGGCTTCGGTTTTGTGGACGTCTTCGAGGACTTCGCCATAGCCGGTGTAGAGGGCGTTGGATTTTGGCGCGAGGGAAAGATAGACCGCGGCTTGCGCGAGGGCGAGAAAGCCTTCGGGAGCGCCGAGGAAGTCGAAGGCGTCTTTGGCGGCGAGGGTGACGGCGAGGGCTCCGGGTTCGGCGAGGCCGATATCTTCGCTGGCCATGCGCACGAGGCGGCGCGCGAGATAGAGCGGTTCTTCGCCGGATTCCAACATGCGAGCGAGCCAATAGAGAGCGGCGTCTGGATCGGAATTGCGAACGGATTTGTGGAGGGCGGAGATGAGATTGAAATGCTCTTCGCCGGATTTATCGTAGCGGAGCATTTTGCGCTGGAGGAGAGATTCGAGGAGGGCGAGGGTGATGGCGATCGCGGCTCCCGCCTTCGCTGCGGAATGCGCAGCTTCGGCGGGCAGGCTTTTTGCGGCGAGTTCTATCGTGTTATAGGCAGAACGGGCGTCGCCGTTGGCGAAGGAGGCGATGCGGAAGAGGACGTCTTCGCTGGCAGAAATATTTTCGTTGCCGAGTCCGTGCTCTTTATCGGCGAGGGCGCGGTGGAGGAGTTGCACGATTTGCGGAGTGGTGTGGGCTTCGAGGACGTAGACCTTGGTGCGCGAGAGCAGCGGGGCGATGACTTCGAAGGAAGGATTTTCGGTGGTGGCGCCGATGAAGAGGATGTGCCCGGCTTCGACGTGAGGGAGGAAGGCGTCCTGCTGGGATTTGTTGAAGCGGTGGACTTCGTCGACGAAAACGATGGTGCGCTGGCCGGAGCGGGATTTGCGTTCGGCGTCGGCCATAACTTCTTTAATTTCTTTGATGCCGGAGGTGACGGCGCTGAAGGGTATGAATTCGCTTTTGGTGAGGCGGGCGATTAGGCGGGCGAGGGTGGTTTTGCCGCAACCGGGAGGTCCCCAGAAAAGCATGGAGGAGAGATTGTCGGTTTCGATCTGCACGCGGAGGGGTTTGCCGGGGGCGAGGAGTTTTTCCTGTCCGATGAATTCGTCGAGGGTGCGGGGGCGCATGCGTTCGGCGAGCGGTTGCAGGGAGGAGGAGGTTTCGGGTTCGGGGAGGGAGTGGAAGAGGCTCATTGCGGATTTAGTTTAGCGGGGATTGGGGTGGGTGGATAGTCGGGGAAAGAGGGGAGGAAGATTTCACCACAGAGGCAGCAGAGGGGACGCAGAGAGAGTGGAGGGTTGGGTAGAAGAGTTTTGGGAGGTAGAAGAAAGAAAGCGGCCGCTTCGGAAGGCGGGGCCTTGGCTGGCCTGCAAGATGCAGGCGCTACCGGGCTTATAGTTTATTGGACGTGTGGGATAGGCTACGGGCGCTGGTGGTTGCCGAGGATCCCTCTCATGACACTTTTGCGGTGGAAATTTGTCTCGTGTGCTCTTTTGTTGCTCAGTGGCATTTTCTTAATTGGTTGCGGCGGCGGAGGGAGTAGCAGCACGACTCCGCTGGGAGTGCGGTGACATTTGCGCTGACGTCGGGGCCGATGGGGGCGACGCTGGCGGGAAATACGATTTCGTGGACGCCGACGCATGGGGAGTCGAGGGTGGCGGATTCGTTTACAGTGACAGCGACGACGGCGAGTGGGGGCCGCGCTACGCAGACGTGGGGCGTGACGCCGAATGGGACGGTGAATATTACGGCGGTGATTACTTATTGGACTGCGAAGGGACGGATGGATATGCCGAGGCTTTGGCCGACGAACGGGCCGTTCCCCTCGGCATTAGTGCCGCAAACAGATGGATCCCTGCTGAAGCTAACAGGGACGCAGAATGCGGATTCCTCATTCAGCATTGCGAATGTGCCCGGAGGATACTTCTGGCTGGCGCTGGACTCAGGCCTAACGTATTGGACGGCCACGAGTGACTTCGACGCTGGAGAAAACATCGTGGGAGGCCGCATCAATTCTACAAGCGCACTCACGACGACTACCTTCGATTACGCAATTTCAGGGATAGCTCCGTCGGTCTCAGGCGAATATCTCATAACCTTTACAGATGCCGATAATCTTTTCCTGTTGCCGGCAATTTTGTTCCCCGCGGGCGACTCGACGACGGTGAATTCCAGTTGGTCGATACCCGCGTCCATTGACTGGTCTGCAATCGACACGCTGTATTACGTGGAATTCGAATTTCTCAACTCCGGAGACTTCCAGTGAATCGTGATGGGGTCCGAGTATACGCAGACGGATGTGTCACTGGTTGATGGTGGCACGAATAACCTCACCGCGACGTTGAATCCGAGCCCCACATCGGCGATTGCACTGAGCATAAAGGGAAGCGAATGGGCCAACGCGATGCAGGGAATCGGACCAGGGGCGGCGGTACCGCTGTTCTCGGACTATGCGGTGGTTGCGCAGCCATATCTAACAAACGGATTCGTGCCCCTTCCCTTCGATACGCCGCCACTGGGGGCATTTGCGCTGCTGCAACCACATCAAGGCGCGGGGTTGAGCGAACCCGGATTGCTTTGCGACAGTATTGGATTTCCGGTGCCGCGGTCGGGCCTGCAATTTGGGGCGCCGCTCATTTTAACCGACGTAGATTATGGAAGTTTGAGCTATGGAGACCCGTTTCCGATGGACTGGCCGCGCTTCTTTGAGTATTGCCAAGCATCGGTCGTCAATCTCCCACTGCCGAACTCATCGGCAACCAGTTCATTCATCGTGGTAAACCGGGAGGAAGTCCCCTTGCCGAGCGGACCGGTGGCACCAATTTTGACGTCGGTGCAAAGTCCCACGTTGAACGGAAACAGTCTGTTTGCGGAGGCAAGTTTGACGTCAACTAACGTCACTCTTAGCTGGAGCCCGCCCGCAACGGGTCAGCCCTATGGATATTTTGTGCGGGTGCTCACTCCGAAGGTCTTGCAGCCGGGAATGGCTTCTGAGTACGGCCAGGTTGCGCAGTATGGGACGACGAAGACTTCGATGGATGTTCCGTTGCTGGCGGCAGGGAATACATACGTGTTCGTGATTTCGGCAGAGTTGGATGGAAATGCAAACATGGAGAAGAGTCCGGGACGAACGAAGTTGCCGAATGCGGAGGCGTCGGTGGTGTCCGCGCCGATGATGATAGCAGCGGGGGCGAATTAGCAAATAGAAATTGGAAAATGGAAGCGGGGAACGGCCGGGAAAGGGTCCGGCCGTTTTTTTTTCGGAGGGGGGAGAAAAAGGAGGAGAGAAAGGGAAGCGAGAAGAGAAAAGAAAAAAGAAAAGAGAACAGGATAAAGAGCGGCCGCCTCGGAAGCCTAGCTCGCCGGTCGCCTGCCCTTCGTTGCTCGGGGTAAACAAGATGCAGGCGCTACCGGCGATAGCGGAGGGCAGCGGCGAGGATTTTGGGATTGCGGCGGGCGCTGAGGATGGCGAGTACCAATAGCGGTGTTTCGTCGGGAGCGTAAGCGATCAGGAAGTCGCGAACCGGATGGAAGCGAAGAGGTGCGGAAGAAAGCTCTTCGCGTCGGAAGCCCATGTTTGGATAATCCGCGAGCTTGAGAATTGATTCCCGAATCTCGGCAATGATGCGATCCGCGGCGCCGAGGCTGTCGGCGGCAATAAATTCCCAGATTTCGTTGAGATCGTTAAGGGCGGCGGGATGAAGTACAAAGCCGCTCATTTGCGGCGGCGGTCTTCACTTTTGCGGAGGAGGGATTCAAACGCTGCGTCGCCAGCGATTGGTTTTGCTGTGCCGGCCTTGATTTCACCGTAGCGCGTGTCGAGGGTGGCGCGGACTTCTGATAATTCGGTTAGGTAACCGGCAATGGCGTCTTCGACTAGGTCCGAGGGTTCGCGGCCGGTGGTGGCGGCGAGCTGCTGAAGGCGGGATTCGGTCTCGGGGGTGAGTTTTACGACCATGAGGCGAGTTTAGAAGACGGTTGGGTGGGTGTCAAAATTAAAGTGTAGAAATAAGGAGAAGAGAAGCACGGCTGCCTGGGAAGGCTGGGCCGTTGGTCGCCTGCCCTTCGTTGCTCAGGGTGAACAAGATGCAGGCGCTACCATGGCGTTATTTGCGTTGGCGCTGGCGGGAGGCTTCGTAGAAGAGGACGGCGGCCGCGGCGGCGGCGTTGAGGGATTCGACCTGGCGCTGCATGGGGATTTGGATGCGGGCGTCGGCGGAGTGGACGATGTCTTCAGGGAGGCCGGCGCCTTCGTTGCCGACGAGAAGGGCGATGGGCTGGCACCAATCGATTTCCCAGGGGGCGGATGGAGCGTCCACGCCGGTGGATTCGTGGGCGCAGGTGGCGATGGTGGAGATGGCGTTGAGTTTGAATTGTGTGAGGAGGATGCCGAGGGCGGCTCCGGCGACGACTGGAAGATGGAGGGCTGCTCCCGCGGAAGCGCGAAGGGCTTTGGGAGAGAAGGGGCTGGCGGTGCCGCTCTGGCCGGTGGCGGAGGTGACGGCTCCGGTGGCGCCGAAGGCCGAGGCGGTGCGGAGAATGGTGCCGACGTTGCCGGGATCCTGGACTCCCGCGAGGAGGACGATGAGTGGTGAACAGGCACCACGGGGAGTGGAGAAAAGATCTTCGAGTTGGGTGGTGCGGGGAACGACGAGGGCGGCGACGCCTTGCGGATGTTCGGTGTCGGCGATGCCTTCGAAGAGGCGATCCGTGGTGGTGAAAATCGGAATGGCGATTTCGGGTCGGGAGATGAGCGGCGCAAGTTTGGCGCGATGGCGTTCGCCAGATTCGGAGAAGAGCACGGCTTCGATGCGGCAGCCGGAGGAGAGGGCTTCTTCGACGAGGCGGAGCCCTTCGACGCCCACGCTTCCGGATTCTGTGGGGAGGCCGCCGCGAAGGGCGATGCGAAAAAGTTTGAGCCAGCGGTTGTCTCGGCTGGAGAGGAGGGCGGATGAGGAGGATTTGGAAGGAGTAGCCATTGGAGGAAGCGTAGCAGAGGGCGGGGAGGGGTGGGAAGAGAGAGCGACAAGTGGCCAGCGACCGGTGGACGGTGAAGAGAAGAGGAAGAATTTCACCACAGAGGCACAGAGGAGAGAATCGATCTTTGTCACACGAATTTGCGACGGAGATGGGTGGTTGCCATGGTCCCTCCACTTCGCGGCCCGACGCGCGAAGACCGCGCGAGGGAAAAATCGGGCCGCTTTGGTCGGGATGACAGAGCGGAGGGCAGAGAAGAGGAAGAGCGGAAGAGTTGTGGCGTTGGATCGGAAGAGCGCACCCTTGGAAGGCAAGGGTGCGGTACCCTTCGCGGCCCGGGGTAAACCCTCAAGATCATTTGGAGCGGGTGCCACATGGTGGCGAGGAGATTACGCGCGCCATTCTGTGAAATGGCGCTTCTGTGATGGGTAATATTGCGTGGGGTGGAGGGGTGTGGTAGCGTCTGGGGCAAGCGGCGAGTGGGGCGGTGGGCCGCGCGAATCAGTGAGCAACATGGCGGCCGGGCAGAAGCCTGGCGCCTACATGGAATGATGGAGTTTACACTTTGTCAGCGGAAGTGTTGAAACTCGACCCGCGGAATCCCGATCAACAAGGTGTGCGGTATGCTGTGTCCTGGCTGCGGCGAGGCGCGGTGGTGGCTATTCCCACGGATACTTTGTATGCGCTGGCGGCCGATCCGGTGAATCTGGCGGCGGTGGAAGAGATTTTCAAAGTGAAGGGGCGGCCGGAATCGCGTGCGCTGCCGATCCTGATCAATTCATTGGCGCAGGCGAGAATGCTTTCGCGGGATTTGCCGACGAATTTTTACCGGCTGGCGAATGCGTGCTGGCCGGGGCCGTTGACGATGGTGGTGGAAGCGTCGAACCGGTTGCCGTTGAAGGTAACGGGGAACACGCGGCGGATTGCGCTGCGGTGGCCAAGAAATAAAATTGTGAGCCATTTGATTGAGGAGTTGGGGGTGCCGCTGACGGGCACGAGCGCGAATCTGACCGGGTCGACGACGTGTTCGAGTTCGCGGGAAGTGATGGAGCAGTTAGGCGATCGGATTCCGTTGATCGTGGATGCGGGCGAGGCGGGGGAGTTTATGCCGTCGACGATTGTGGAATTGCGCGGGGAGCATTGGTGTATTGGGAGAGAGGGAGCAATACCGGCGGAGTTGATCGAGGAGGCGCTGGAGGGGGATGACGCTGTGCCGGCGTGAAGAGGAAGAAGTAATGAGGTAAGGAAGTAAAGATGTAAAGATTGGGGCGGGCCGGTTGCAGGAATTTAGAATTTTGGAAGTTTAAAAGTCTAAAGGTTGAAGAGTTCGAAATATGAACTTTTTTGCTTTTGGGCTTTTTTTTGTTTTTGGGGAGCGCTCCGAAAGGCAGTCGCTTTGGCTTGCCTGCTGGAAGCAGGCGCTACCGGGGGGCGGTGGCGGAGAAGAGGGGAGCGGAAAGTGGGCGGCGTTCGATCGTAAGAGCGGAGTGAAAAAAAGCGCGCGTGGTCGGGGAGGGAGATGATCCCGTTGGGGGATTCGCTTCGGTATTGGCATGGTCCCTCCACTGCGCAGCCGGCGCGCCGAACTGCGGCGCGGGGAAACAACCGGCTGCTCCGGTCGGGATGACGGAGAAAGGCAAGAGTCAAGCAAGAGCCAATCAAGAGTCGGAGCCGAGCAAGAGTCGGAGGAAGAACACGAGCGGGAGGCAGGCCCTTTCAGGGCAGGCAGGAGTGGCTGTGCGAAAAAGGCGCCCGCCTCGAAAGGCGATCGCTACAGGTGACGAGAACTGGATTACGCGTAGGAGATTTTTCCTAGGATGGCGGGGCGGTGGGCGCCGGTGGCGGAAGGGAGGTTGGAGGGGCGGTGGTGGAAGGTTTCGTGGGCTAGGAGGGCGAAGGCAAGGGCTTCTTTGGCTTCGGTGGGGATGCTGAGTTGGGAGGAAGGCAGAACCTCAATGGAACTTGAAAAGTGGCGAGTGACGAGTGGCCCTTCGGCTTTGCTCAGGGCAGGCAAGTGGCGAGTGGGAGAGGAAGAATCCATTTTGAGAAGTGTTTTGAGTTGAGACATCAAAAGAGGGTTGTGTGCGCCGCCGCCGGAGACGATGAGTTGGGAGATTTTGTGTTTGGGAAGGACGAAGCGGCGAAGGGCGTCGACGACGGATTCTGCGGTGAAATAGGTGACGGTGTAGAGGAGTTCGGCAGGGCGAATATCGTGTTTGCGGGCGAAGGTGAGCAGGTCTTTGACGTAACGCGCGCCGAAGAGTTCGCGACCGGTGGATTTGGGCGGGCGGAGCTTGAGATAGGGATCTTTCATGAGGCGATAAATTAGGGCGTTGTTGAGGTGGCCGCGACGCGCGAGGGCGGCGTTTTTGTCGAAGCGCTGGCGGCCGCGGGTGAAGTGGGAGACGAGGGCGTCGAGGAGGATGTTGGCGGGGCCGGTGTCGAAGGCGAAGACGTCTTGCGGTCTCGCGCGGGCGGGGATGACGGTGACGTTGGCGATGCCGCCGAGATTGAGAGCGACGCGGCCGAGTTTTTCGTGGCGGTAGAGAAGATAGTCGGCGAAGGGGACGAGCGGTGCGCCCTGGCCTCCAACGGCCACGTCGGCGGGGCGGAAGTCGGAGATGGTGGTGACGCCGGTGAGGTTGGCGATGATGGAGCCGTCTGCGATTTGGAGAGTGGACCTTGTTGGCTTGCCCAAAAACGGAACTGGTTGGCCCTGATGAAAGATGGTTTGGCCGTGGGAGGCGATGAGATCGAGGCGGTTGGGAGAGATGCGGAATTTTTTGCAGGCGGCGAGGGCGGCTTCGGCGAAGAGTTGGCCGAGACGGAAATTTAGTTGGCTGATTTCGGCGGCGGGGAAGGGCGTGCCTTCGGCGATTTGGAGGATTTTTTTGCGGATGGGTTGGGGCATGGCGAGAGTGGTGTGGTTGAGGAGTTTGGAGTTTAGATTGGGAGGGGCGCCCCCTTTCGGGGGTAAACCGCTGACGCGGACTAGGGCGGCTTCAATGCCGTCGGCGGAGGTGCCGGACATGAGACCGAGGATGAGGAGGGAATTTTTGAGCATGAGCTGTTTGTAACAGGGAAGGAAGTGATGAAGCAAGGAAGTTGAGAAGTAATGAAGCAAACATGCAAAGAGGGGAAAAAGATTTAACACAGCGGGCACAGAGGAAGAACACAGAGGGTCCGCAGAGGAGGGAGAACGTCAGAGTGATTGAGGAGGAAGCTAGGGTTTTGCCGCGGTCCCTCCAGTTCGCGGCCGGCGCGCCAAACCTCGGCGAGAAAGAAAAAAACCGGCCGCTCCGGTCGGGATGACAGACAAGAGGGACCCAATACAGGACAAAACATCAGTCTACTTGGTTGGTTATTTGATTTGTTTTTTTAGATCGGAGAGGAGGTTTAGGGCGTCGAGAGGCTTGAGGTTGTCGAGGTCGGCGTTGCGGAGCTTGTCGAGGACGGCGCGGTCGAGGGCGGTGAAGAGGACGTTTTGGGCGTGATTGCCGTTGGCGTTGCTGTGGGCGCCGGGGGTGAGGGTTTCGGAGAGTTCGTGCTCAGATTGTTCATGTTTTTTCAGGACTTCGCGGGCGCGTTCGACGACGGATTTGGGGAGGCCGGCGAGGCGGGCGACTTCGATGCCGTAGCTTTTGTTGGCGCTGCCGGGTTCAACGCGGCGAAGGAAGATGATTTCGTTGGGAGTTTCCTTGACGCTGACGTGAACATTTTTGACGGCCGGCAAAAGATCGGCGAGTTCGGTGAGTTCGTGATAGTGGGTGGCGAATAGAGTGCGCGAGCGCGTGTGCTTCTGGAGATGTTCGACGACGGCCCAGGCGATGGAGAGACCGTCGAAGGTGGCGGTGCCGCGGCCAACTTCGTCGAGGAGCACGAGGCTGGCAGGCGTGGCGTGGTGGAGGATGGCGGCGACTTCGCTCATTTCGACGAGGAATGTGGAGCGGCCGCGGGCGAGGTTGTCGCTGGCCCCGATGCGGGTGAAGATGCGATCAGTGAGCGGGAGTTTGGCGCTGCGCGCGGGCACGAACGAGCCCATCTGGGCCATCAGGACGATGAGCGCAGCCTGGCGAAGATAGGTGGACTTGCCGCCCATGTTGGGTCCGGTGATCAGAAGGAGTTGCTGGCGGCCGGGCTCGAAGCAGAGATCGTTGGGAACGAAGCGCTCGCCCTTTTGGCGGAGGAGTTCTTCGATGACGGGATGGCGGCCGCCGACGATGAGGAGTTCGCCGGCGTTATTGAACTCTGGGCGGATGTAGCTGCGGTCCGCAGCAAGTTTGGCGAAAGAGGCGAGAACGTCGAGTTTGGCGACGGCGGAGGCGGTGCGACGAAGGCGCGAGGCCTGGGAAGCGACGCCCGCGCGGAGATCAAAAAAAAGTTGGCGTTCGATTTCGAGGATGCGCTCGTCGGCGGCGAGAATTTTACGTTCGTACTCTTTTAATTCCGGAGAGGTGAAACGCTCGGCATTGACGAGGGTTTGTTTGCGCTCGTAATCGGCAGGCGCGTTGGGCAGATTGGGCTTGGAAATTTCGATGTAGTAGCCGAAGACCTGATTGAAGCGGATCTTCAGGGAGTTGATGCCGGTGCGTTTGCGTTCGCGCTCTTCCATGGAGGCGATGATCTGCTTGCTGTGCTGGCTGAGGTCGCGAAGTTCGTCGAGCTCTGTGTGATAGCCGGAGCGGATCATGCCGGGTTCGCTTGCGGTGGCGGGCGGCTCGTCGGAGATGGCTTTTTCGAGTTTTTCGCGGATGTCGGTTAGTTCATCGATTTCGTCGTATAGATCGCGGAGGAGATCGCTACCGCCGGATTGCGGAGGCGTGAGGAAATTCTTGAGGACCGGGAGTTGCGCGAGGGATTTGCGGAGGGCAAGGAGTTCGCGAGGAGTTGCGAGACCGAGGGTGATCCGGCTGGTGAGGCGCTCGAGATCCTGAATGCCGCGAAGTTCCTTGCGGATTTCGCCGCGGACGACAGTTTGCTGGAGAAGATGCGCGACGGCGCCGTGGCGGCCTTCGATGGATTGCAGATCGATGAGCGGGCGAAGCATCCAGGAACGGAGAAGGCGCGCGCCCATGCCGGTGACGGTGGAATCGAGAGCGGCGACGAGGGTGGTGGGGCCGGCGGATTTGGACTCCTCGGTGAAGATGGGGGAGACCAGTTCGAGGTTGCGAACGGAGACGGGATCGAGAACGAGGGCGTCCTGCTGCTCGTAATAGCGGATGCGATCCAGATGCTGGAGGGCTTCGACGCTGGGGGCTTCGTCGCCACGCGCGGCATTTTCGCGGAGATAGTGGACGACGGCGCCGGCAGCGGACATGGCTTGCGGATGCTCGTCGAGGCCGAAGGACGTGAGTTCGGAGACGCCGAACTGTTCGCGAAGGATGCGCTCGGCGTAATCGGGATGAAAGACCCAGTCTTCGACGCGGGATTCGACGCCGCCGGCGCCATCGAGAAGCGAAACTTTGGCGGTTTCGAAGAGTTGCTGTGGCCGAGGAAGAAGCGTTTCGCGCGGGCGGAGGAGTTGGAGTTCGTCGCGAAGAGATTCCTGCGCGGCAGGGCCGGAAAATTCGGTGGCCATAAATTCGCCGGTGGAAAGATCCACGAGGGCGAGGCCGATGAGATTGGCAGCGGAGTTCTGGGAAACGGAGGCGAGGAAATTATTTTCGCGGGCGTCGAGGACGGCGACATCGGTGGCGGTGCCGGGGGTGATGACGCGGGAGACTTCGCGGCGGACGAGCTTTTTGCCGGGGCCGGGCTGCTCCATCTGTTCGCAGATGGCGACTTTGAAGCCGGCGCGGATGAGGCGGGCGATGTAGCCGTCGGCGGCGTGATACGGGACGCCGCACATGGGGATGGGCTGGCCTTTTTCGCGATTGCGGGAGGTAAGGGTGATCTGGAGTTCGCGGGCGGCGATGATGGCGTCTTCGTAGAAGAGTTCGTAGAAATCGCCGAGGCGGAAGAGGAGGAGGGCGTGCGGGTAGCGGGCCTTTACGGCGTTGTATTGCTGCATCAGGGGGGTGGTGGTGTCGGGCATGGGAAGTAATCAGTAATTGGTAATCAGTAATCGGAAAGAGGCTAGCAGCGAGTTGATCGCAGATAGCAGGGGGCGGGCGGTGGTGGCATTTGTGATTGGGGAGAAATTTGGTTGTTTGCCGAGATCCCTCAACTGCGCAGCCGGCGCGCCTGACTGCGAATGAGGAGCGACCCAAGAGCACAGGCAGGAGTGCCTGTGCCACGGGAGCATTTGCCTCTCAGGAAAGGTTGCGCGTGGGGTTGAGGTTGAGATCCTGAGTGCTGCAAAAGGCGCAGCACTCAGGATGACAATGTCGTTGGGTTGGGCATGGGAGATGTTCGTCATTGGCTGTCCGTCATTGGGAGATGCCTAGTTCGGAGAGGACGAAGGCGTAGTCGAAGGCGATTTCGCGGAGGTAGTCGTAGCGGCCGCTCGCACCGCCGTGGCCGGCGCCCATGTTGGTTTTGAGGAGGAGGACGTTGCCGTCGGTTTTGAGGGTGCGGAGTTTGGCGACGTATTTGGCGGGTTCCCAGTACATGACCTGACTGTCGTTGAGGCCGGTCTTGACGAGCATGGCGGGATAATCTTTGCGCTCGAGGCGCGTATAGGGGCAATAGGATTTGATGTAGAAATAATCTTCCGCGCGATGGGGATTGCCCCACTCTTCGTACTCTCCAACGGTGAGGGGGAGCGAAGGATCCAGCATGGTGTTGAGGACATCCAGGAACGGAACGTGGGAAACGACGGCGCGGAAAAGATCGGGCCGGAGATTGGTGATAGCGCCCATGAGCAGACCGCCGGCGCTGCCGCCTTCGACGATCACTTTATTTTTTGCGGCAAAGCCCCAGGCGATTAGATCTTCGACAACGGCGATGAAATCCGTGAAAGTGTTCAGCTTGTGGTGCATGCGGCCAGCATCGTGCCAGGGCTTGCCAAGTTCGCCGCCGCCACGAATGTGGGCGATAGCGAAAATCATGCCGCGGTCGAGAAGGCTGAGGCGATTGGAGCTGAAAGAAACCGGCATCGAAAGGCCGTAGCTGCCATAGCCGTAAAGGAGGAGAGGGGCGCTGCCATCGCGGGGAGTGTCGTGGCGATAGACGACGGAGACGGGAATTTTAGTGCCGTCGGAGGAGGTGGCGTGAACGCGTTCGCAACCGTAGAGCGAGGAATCGTAGCCGCCGAGGACGGGTTGCTGTTTGCGAAGGGTGCGCGCATCGGTTTCGATATCGAGATCGTAGACGGAGCGCGGCGTGATGAAAGATTCGTAGGTGAAGCGAACGAAGTTGGTGTCGAACTCGGGATTGGCGCCGAGGGAAGCGTTGTAGGCGGGCTCTGCGAAGGAGATGCGGCGCGAGGCTTCGAGAGCGGAAGTGGCTTCGCAGGTGAGATCCACGATGCGGAGATGGGGAAGGCCGGCTTCGCGTTCGACGAGGACGAGATGAGAACGAAAGGCGGCGATGCCGGAGAGCATGACGCCGGGGCGATTGGGAATGACTTCGTGCCAGCGGAGACGAACGGGATCGACGGCGGGCGCGGTCATCAAGCGGAAGGTGCGGCCATTGTCGTTGGTGCGAATGAAGAAGATGCCGCCCGCGGGATCGCCGGCGCTGCCGGGATGGTGGTCGACGTAATATTCGTGTTCGTCCTGGCGGGCGTGAATGAGATTGAACTGGCCGGAGGGGTGATCTGCGCGGAGATAGTGGATTTCGCTGGTGGTATGGCTGTTGGAGATGAGGAAGAGATAGGCGCCGCTGCGGCTGCGTTCGACATCGATGCGGAAGCGTTCGTCTTTTTCCTCGTAGAGAAGCGTGTCGGGTCCGTTGGAGCCGATGACGTGGCGGAAGAGTTGGTGGGAGCGCTTGGTGACTTCGTCCTCGACGACGTAGAAGAGGGTGCGATTGTCGGAGGACCAGGCGGCGGAGGTGACGCGCTCGACGCGGAGAGGGAGGGGCTCGTTGGTGAGGAGGTTTTTGATTGCGAAGGTGTACTGGCGGAAGCCGGTGTCGTCCGTGGCGTAGGCGAGGAGGTGGTTGTCGTCGCTTACTTCGAAGATGCCGAGGCCGAGGAAGGAATGGCCTTCGGCGAGGGCGTTGAGATCGAGGAGGATTTGTTCGCCGGGATTTTGCGGAGATTTGCGGCAATAGATGGAGTATTGCTGGCCTTCGACGGTGCGCGTGTAGTATTCAAAGCCGCGAAGGGTGTAGGGTACGCTGAGGTCGGTTTGCAGGATGCGGCCGAGCATTTCGTGATAGAGCTTTTCCTGGAAGGCTTCGGTGGATTGCAAGTAGGCGGCGGCGTAGTTGTTTTCCGCGGTGAGATAGGAGAGGACGCGGGGATCTTGTTTGTCGCGGAGCCATGCGTAGTGGTCGACGCGGCGGTCGTTGTGGATGACGTGCTCGACGGGTTCGCGAAGGGCGAGGGCAGGCTGCAGGTTGGCGGGGCCGGACTTAGCGGGGGAAGGGGCGTCGTGCTCCCCGGGATCGGGGGAGAGATAGGCGGCAGCCGAGTTGAATTCGGAAGTCATGGGCGTTGAAAAGCCGTCCGGGATAGACGTTAGGGTATCGTGAAGTTGGGCGGGAAGCAAAAGATGGTTGAGGCAGGGAAAAAGAGAAGAGGGAAGATAACGCGGCGGCGCAGAGGGCGCTGAGGATCGCAGAGGGTACCGACGAATAGGTTGGCGTATGCGGGAGGGATTGTGGCTAGGGAGATTGAGATTAAGTTGGTGATTAAGGATAGGAAGAGGTTGCTGCGCGGGTTGAAGCGGCTGGGGGCGAAGGCGCGGGATGCGAAGTGTCCGCGGGTGCATGAGATGAATTTGATTTTTGATACGCCGGACGGGGGATTGGCGAAGCACGGGCAGTTGCTGCGGATCCGGAGGGAGACGCCAGGGGATGAGAAGAAGGGCTCGAAGAAGGGGAAGGCGGCGTTGCGGACGCTGCTGACGTTCAAATCGCCGCCGGAGGAACTGGCGATGGGGAAGGTGTGGCCGAGCGGGGACCGCCGGCACAAGGTGCGGGAGGAGATTGAGACGGAGTTGGTGGATGGGGCGACGCTGCAGCGGATCTTCGAGGGACTTGGACTGCGGGGGTGGTTCCGGTATGAGAAATACCGGACGACGTATGTGCTGCCGGGGAGGCACGCGTGGGCGAAGGGATTGCTGATTGAACTGGATGAGACGCCGATTGGGACATTTGTGGAGCTGGAAGGGCCGGGGGAGGCGATTGACCGGGCGGCGAAAGAGTTGGGGTATTCGCCGCGGGATTATGTGGTGAAGAATTATTTGGTGCTCTATTTGGACGAGTGCAAGAGAGAGGGGAAGGCGCCTACGCATATGGTGTTTGGGTAGGGAGTGAACGGTTATCAGTAATCGGTAATCAGTTTCGGAGGGGAGAAGGAGAGAGAAGAGGTTACCGCTGAGGTAGCGGAGAGGTCGCAGAGGTAGCGGACACTGGGATTGATGTCACAAAAAGTTGAGGGCAGGCTGGGTGGTTGCCAGGGTCCCTCCGCTGCGCGACCCGACGCGCGAAAACCGCGCGACAGAAAAATCGGGTCGCTTCGGTCGGGATGACAGAGCGAAGAACTCAAGAGCACAGGCAAGACTGCTTGTGCCACGGGGGCCGGGAGTTTTTATTTGAGGGAAAATTGGGGAAATGGCATTTCTTTCTTGACTTTGGGTAAGTGCGGGCTTATCTCTAACTTCGGAGTGAATTTTCCACGTATGAGCGCGTCGAGGGAACTCGAGCCTCACCCTAGTTGTCCCCGGGCGAGGTGCAGCCAGTTGACCGCTTTTCCGGCGCCAGAGGTGTGGTGCGCCGGGGCGGAGGTTCGGGTGGGGCGTGCGAATCGGGGAGGGTTCACGACTGGCTGAAGGGCGATCAGGTGCGTGTTTGCATTTGCCCGCGGCCGGAGACGGTTGGCGGGTTTTTTGTTTTAGAAGAGAAGGGAGAATTCACCACAGGGGACACGGAGGGCACGGAGAAGAGGGGAAAGGGCTGGATGGAGCGTGGGCTACTTGGTGGGAGAGGAGGTGGGGGATGCTGTTTGCTACGGAGTTGGTGGGGGCGGCGGCTTATGACTCGCAGAATCATTTTGTGGGGCGGGTGCGGGAGTTTTTTGTGGAGCCCGCGGAACAGCCGAACCGGATTTCGCATTTCTTGATTTCGCGCGGGCGATTTCAACCGCTGGTGGCGAAGTACGACCAGGTGTCGAAAGTGGCGGCGGGGCGGATTGATTTGAATGTGAGCGAGCGGGCGCTGGATGCCTACAAGCCGAACGAAGGCTGGCTGGCGGTGCAGAAGGATTTGCTGGACCAACAGATCATTGATACCGAAGGGCGGAAAGTGGTGCGCGTGAATGACGTGGACCTGGCGGAGATGCGTTCGAATGAGCACGTGGAGCTGCGGATTTCCCAAGTGGATGTGGGCTTGCCGGGGGCGATGCGGAGATTGCTGCAGGGGATTGCACCGGCGGCCTTTCTGCACAAGCTCCAGGGGAAATTGCCGCAGCGTTCGATTCGCTGGGAGTTTGTGAACTTGATTGAGTCGGATCCATTGCGGCGGGTGAAGCTGCGGATCACGCATGAAAAGCTGGAGGACCTGCATCCGGCGGACCTGGCGGAAATGATGGAAGAACTTTCTGCGGCGGAGCGGCAGGGGATTATCGCCTCGCTGGATGAAGAGACGGCGGCGAAGGTGCTGGCGGAGCTGGATGAACGGCTGACGACACAGATCGTGGAGAAACTGGATCCGGAGAAGGCGGCGGACATTCTGGAGGAAATGGCACCGGACGCGGCGGCGGACTTGCTGGCGGATTTGCCGAAGGAGACCTCGGAAGAATTGCTGGAAGAGATGCCGAATATGGAAGCGGACGAGGTTCGCGAGCTGCTGAGTTACGACCCGGCGACGGCGGGCGGAATGATGAACACGCAGTTTGCGTATGTGAGCGAGGCGTCTTCACGGGAAGAAGTGCTGGAGTGGCTGCGGAAACAGGAATTCAACCTGGAGCAACTGGACACCATTGTGCTGGTGGACGCAGCCGCCAAGTTTTCGGGAACGGTGCCGGTGGCGCGGATGCTGCTGGCCGTGGCCGAACAGTTGATGAAGGACCTGAAGACGGATCCGCTGGTGAGCATCACGCCGGATGCGAACGAGAAAGACGTTTTTGAACTGTTTGATAAATACAATCTGCGGATGCTGACAGTGATCGACGAGGAGAACCGGCCGATTGGGACGGTGACCGTGGATGACGTGGTGTCTCGCCTTGTGAACGCATGAACCTGACAGCGATCAACAACCTGATTGACCGGATTCGCGGGCGGATCCTGTCGTTTTTTTCCATGGGCAATCAGGCGTGGCGAAGGGCGGCGCTATTTCTGGCGGTGATCGGACCGGGAATTATTACCTCGAATGTGGATAACGATGCGGGCGGAATCGCGACGTACACGCAGGCGGGGAGCGCGTACGGGTACACGCTGCTGTGGTCGCTGATCCCGATGACGATTGCGCTCTACGTGACGATGGAGATGTGCGCGCGGATGGGGGTAATTACCGGCAAGGGATTGTCGGATCTGATTCGCGAGGAGTTCGGGTTCCGGTCCACGTTTTTTGTGATGATTGTGGGCTTTCTGGTGGATTTAGGGAACGTGGTGGCGGAGTTCGCAGGAGTGGCAGCCGCGGCGCAGATATTCGGGATCAGCAAGTATGTGGCAGTGCCGATTGCCGCGCTGATTGTGTGGGTGCTGGTGCTGAAGGGAACGTACCGGCAGGTGGAAGTGGTGTTTCTGGTGGCGTGCGTGTTTTACCTGACGTATCTGTTTTCGGCGGTGTTTTCGCATCCGGACTGGCTGCTGGCGGGGCGGATGACGCTGATTCCTTCCATTCATATGGATACCGGTTACCTGGTGACGCTGACGGCGCTGGTGGGAACGACGATTGCTCCGTGGCAGTTTTTTTATTTGCAGGCGGGGTTCGTGGAGAAGAAGGTGGGGCCGCGGCAATATCCGCAGGCGCGGCTGGATGTGTTGTTTGGCAGCATCAGTTGCATGGTGATCGTGTTCTTCATCATTATTTGCACCGCGGCGACGCTGCATGCTTCCGGGCTGACGAATATTACGGACGCGGGGGAAGCGGCGAAGGCGTTGATTCCACTGGCGGGGAAGTGGGCGGCGTTTACGTTTGCGTTTGGATTGCTGAACGCCTCGCTGTTTGCGGCGACGATTTTGCCGCTTTCGACGGCGCACGTGATTTGCGAAGGGCTGGGATTTGAGGCGGGGATTGACCACAAGTTCCGCGAGGCGCCGGCGTTTTACTGGCTGTATACGATTTTGATTGTGGTGGGCGGGGGCATCGTGCTGCTGCCGAACGCGCCGCTGTGGAAGATATTTATTTTTTCGCAGGTGGGGAACGGGATCTGGCTGCCGATTGTGACGATATTCATTTTGCTGCTGGTGAACCGGAAGGATTTGATGGGGGAGTATACGAATACGGTAACGTTTAATGTGATCGCGTGGATTACGGCGGTGGCGATGATTATTTTGACGTTTGTGTTGGTGGGGCAGGGGGTGGTGCAGTGGTGGAGGGGGGTGCCGGGTGGCTGAGAGATGGAAGCAATGAAGGAAAGAAGTAAAGAAGTAATGAAAGGCCAGGAAGAGAAGAACGGAAAGTTTGGGGCGTTTGATCGCAAGCAATCGGTGACCGGTTTCGGAAGAGAAGATTTCACCGCAGAGGTAACCGAGGTGCCGCAGAGTTAACGGAGAAGCGGATTGTTCTCGCGGGGAGTTGCGGTCGGGTTTGGTGGTTGCCACGGTCCCTCCACTGCGCGGCCCGACGCGCGAAAACCGCGCGAAAGGAAAAATCGGGCCGCTTCGGTCGGGATGACAGATCGGAGTGCTACCGGTTGGATTACTGATAGGCGAAAAGCGCGTTGCGCGGGTGCGAAGCGGTGTGTTAACTTTGCGGCATAAAGGAAGATGGCACGGAAACTGACGTGAATCAATCTCGCGCATTTTTGGCTGGCTCGCTCGGTCCGGTGACCGCGGAAGAGTCGCAATTCCTGGAAAAACTGGATCTGGAACGGTTGCCGCGGCACATTGCGGTGATCATGGATGGGAACGGGCGCTGGGCGCAGAAGCGTCATTTGCCGCGCGTGGCGGGGCATCGTTCGGGGACGCAGTCGGCACGGACGACGATTGAGACTTGCGCGCGGCTGAAGGTGGAGGCGCTGACTCTCTACGCGTTTTCGGTGGAGAACTGGCGGCGGCCAAAGGCGGAGATCGAATTCTTGATGCAACTGCTGCGGGAATATTTACGGAAAGAGATGCCGCTGATTCAGAGGAATAATATCCGCATGCGGTTTTTGGGGCGGACGGATGAGTTGCCGGAAGGCGTGCGGAAGGATACGCGGGAGGCGACGGAGGCAACCGCGGGAAATACCGGGATGGTGCTTTCGATTGCGTTGAATTATGGCGGGCGGGCGGAGATTGTGGACGCGATGAATGCGATTCTGGCGGAGCGGAATGGGCATGGACCGGGGTCTGTGATTACGGAAGACGAGCTTTCGCAGCATCTCTATACGGCGAATCTGCCGGATCCGGATTTGTTGATCCGGACGAGCGGGGAGATGCGGGTCAGCAATTTTTTATTGTGGCAGATTGCGTATGCGGAAATTTTTGTGACGGAGACGTTGTGGCCGGATTTTAACCGGGCGAAGTTGTTGGAGGCGTTGGTGGATTTTCAGGGGAGAGAGCGGAGATACGGCGGGATTGATGGAAGGAAGAGCGTGGCGAGATAGGAAAGTTATCGGCAATCGGTAATCAGGAAGAGAAGAGTTCACCGCAGAGTTCGCAGAGGGACCGCAGAGGTAGCGGAGAAGAGATTGAGTGGTTCAAGGTAGTGCCTTCCAGATTATAAGAAGAGATGTCGCACCTACGGCGCTTGGGGAGTTTTGGGATGTGAACCCAGGGCTGACGAGTCTGTGTCGCAACTTGGATACTGCTCTGGTTTTTAGCTACCGCCGCACTCCAACCAGTTTTCCGGCGCGCCGTTCTCGTTTCCAGTTCCGGAATTGCGCGCTTTGGCCTGCTAAATTTTGCGGCACAGGTTTCGGTAGTGGATCAAGTTGTAGGCGATCGATGCCAGGGTCCATTCGACCGCGGTTGCTGGCTGTCCTCGGCGCTGGAACTGCCGCATCCCACGCTGTTCCTGCAAAGTCCCGATCACTGGCTCGACCATCCCCTTGCGTTTCTTGTACCAAGCGCGGCCACGGACGGTTCGCAACCGCTTGCGTGCGCGCAGCAGATGCGGATCGCTCACGGTCATCCGGCCGACTCCTGGTGCGGTTTTACCCGTATTCAGCTCGCGCGCCAAATTCGGGTCGGGAAGGTAGCCTTCGATGCCGCGTTGTTCCAGTTCGCGCAAATTCTGGTTCGAGAAAAAACCGCAGTCGGCCAACACCCGCTGCGGACGCTCTCCACATTGTCGTTCCACTTCCTCCACCATCGGCACCAAAGCACGGTTATCGTTCTTGTTCTGCGTTACCCGCTGCGCCACGATGAAATGGTCCTCGCTCACTGCGATCTCCGCTGTGTAGCCCAGCACGAAACCCCCGCGTTCCCGCAAAAAACGGGTGTCCGGATCGGTCGCCGACAGCTTGTCCTCGCCGCTCGCGCGCAGATGTTTCAGTTGCTTGCGCAGTTCCGCGATCGGTTCCTGCCCCACACGCGTTCCCGGATCACGATCTGGATCATCGTCCAATTCCTTCTGCCAGCGTGTGACTTTCTTGCGCAACTCCCGCTCAATCTGCTCCCGACGCAGTAACCGGTCGGGGGACGCCGACCCCTTTACCCGCGTCGAGTCAATCGCCACCGTGCCCAGCCGTGCCATCCCCGCCCGCCGTAAAAACAGCAGCACCTCGGTGAACATCGACCTGATCGCAACACGATGCCGGCGATGGAACTCGCTTAGCGTCTTGTGGTCCGGCGTTGCCCCGCCGGCCAGGTATCGGAAGCCCAAGTCCTCGCGAATGCGTTGCTCGAGCTTGCGCGTCGTGCGTACATTCACCCCGAACCCGTACAGCCAAATCTTCAGCATCATTCGCGGATCGTACGGCCGCTGCCCACCCGCGTCCTCCTCTTGCTTCTCGAAAACGCTCAGGTCGCACGCTTCCACCACTTCGTGCACCAGAAAACAAAGATGATCGGCCCCCAAGACATCCTTCCCATGGGCAGGCAACAACTCAGCTTGATCCGGAGAATACGGTTGATAGGTTGGCATATCCCTTCTTGCCAAAACTCTCGCTCCCTTGCAACCGTTAGTTGCGACACAGACTCTCACGCCCTGGGCTAGTCTAGGTTTGTGGCGCGCCTACGGCGCTTTGCGGATGGGGCACTACGCTCTGTGGGGCGGTGACGGTATAATTCGGGAGGGAATCCATATTTAATCTTGGGTGGTTGCGGGTGGGTTGGGGAAAAGGACTGTTTGGATGACTTGGAAACGGGTGTTGACGGCGTTGGTGTTGATCCCGGCGGTGGTGGGGATTGTGTTGTTTACGCCGACGTGGGTGGTGGCGCTGGCTACGGCGGGGATTACGGTGTTGGCGTTGCGGGAGTATTTTGCGTTGGGGGATGCGATTGGGCACCGGGCGTTTAAGATTTGGACCCTGTTTAGTGCAGTCCTGCTTGTCTATGCCCAGTATGTGATCTATGCGGTGAACGAGGGCGTGGACAGGGACTACTCTCCGATCCTATTCGATGGCGGACAACTTCTGCAGTCAGTGCCCATGTTGTTTGCCCTGGGATTTGCCGTAATTGTTCTTGCAACTAGGCGCCCGCTTGTTGAAGTTCTTCCGTCGGCTGGAATCAGTGCCAGTGCGCTCCTTCTTGTGGCGATGCCACTCTCTTTTGCCGTAAGACTACAGGGAATTCGCGGAGTCGGGCCGCGGCTGCTGCTGTTTGCGCTGGTGATAACTTGGGCGGCGGATACTACGGCTTATTTTGTGGGCAGGGCGATTGGGAAGCATCCGCTGGCGCCGCACATTTCGCCGAAAAAGACTTGGGAGGGGGCGGTTGGGAGTATGGTGGGGTCGTTGGTGGTGGCTTGGGGATTTAGTTATTGGCTTTTGATTCCGATTCGGCATTTGGTGGTGATGGCGGTGATTGGAAATGTGGCGGGACAGATGGGGGATTTGCTGGAGTCGGCGTATAAGAGGTCGGCGGGGGTTAAGGATTCGGGAGGGTTGTTGCCGGGGCATGGCGGAGTGTTGGATCGGATTGATGCGTTGATTTTGTGTATACCGGTGATTTGGTATTACGTGGTTTTGGTGGGGCCGGGGATGAGGTAGGGAGAGCCCTAAGCTATTAGCTGGAGGCCATGAGCTTCGGGAGGGGAAGAAGAGAAAAATTTCAACGCAGAGGACACAGAGAAGAGGATGGTGATGCCGGTGAGATGTGGAACGGCGAGGTGGTTGCCAGGGTCCCTCCACTGCGCGGCCCGACGCGCAAAAACCGCGCGGAAGGAAAATCGGGCCGCTTCGATCGGGATGACAGAGAAGAGGGGAGAAAGAGGAAGAGTTCACCGCAGAGGTAGCAGAGGGGACGCCCTCCTTCGCCGCAGAAAACGCGGCTACGGCGGGCAGGCAGAGGGAAGGGAGGATTTTGGGCCCTTCGAGGTTCAGGGTAAGCAAGACGCGAGGATTGAGATCCTTCATCCGCAGAGTGCGCGGGTTCAGGATGACAGAGTGCTTGCGGGGCAAGCTATTTGCCGTGACAGAGCCTTTGCGTGACAGACTATTTGGGGGGGACGGTCGCTTACGTAGAAAAGATTATGAAGAAGATTTCCATACTTGGATGTACGGGATCGATTGGGCGGCAGACTTTGGCTGTGGTGGAGGCGTTGGCTGGAGAGTTTTGTGTTGTGGGGCTGGCGGCGGGGTCGAATGTTGAGGAGTTGGTGGGCCAGATTGAACGGCACCGGCCGGAAGTAGTGTCGGTGGGCACGGCTGCGCTCGCAGGCGAGCTGGCTTCGCGGCTGCACGAGAAGAATATTTCTCCGCTACCGGCGATTCATCATGGGCGTGAGGGGATGCTGGCGGTTGGGACGCACGTGAGCGCGGAGATCGTGGTGTCCGCGGCGGTGGGCGTGGTGGGGCTGGAGGCTACGTATGAGGCGATTAAGCTGGGGAAGGTGATTGCGCTTTCGAATAAAGAGGTGCTGGTGGCGGCGGGCGAACTGGTGATGGCGGCGGTTGCGAAGGCGGGGAAAGAATTGCTGCCGGTGGATAGCGAGCACAACGCGGTGCACCAGTGTTTGCGCGGCGGGACGCATGGAGAGGTGCTGCGGATTGTTTTGACGGCTTCGGGCGGGCCGTTCCGGAAGACTCAGCTGAAGGATCTGGCGAGTGTGACGACGGAGCAGGCGCTGGCTCATCCCAATTGGCGGATGGGGAACCGAATCACGATTGATTCGGCGACGATGATGAACAAGGGATTTGAGGTGATTGAGGCGCGGTGGCTGTTTGGCGTGCGGCCGGACCAGATTGACGTGGTGATTCATCCGCAGTCTACGATTCATTCGATGGTCGAGTATGTGGACGGGTCGGTGCTGGCGCAATTGGGGCCGACGGATATGCGGATGCCGATTCAGTATGCGCTGACGTATCCGGCGCGGGTGAAGACGGCGGAGGTGCGGCTGGATTGGGGAAAATTGAAGCGGCTGGATTTTGAGAAGGCGTCTACGCGGAGGTTTCCTTGTTTGCGATTGGCGCGGGAGGCGATGAAGAAGGGCGGGGCGTCGCCGTGCGCGTTGAATGCGGCAGATGAGGTGGCGGTGGCGGCGTTTTTGGAGGGGCGGTTGGCGTTTTTGGGGATTGCGGAGGTGATTGAGAGGGTTTTGGAGCGGACGCCGCGGGTTCGATTTGGGAGCATGGAGGACGTGTTGGCGGCGGATTTGGAGGCGAGGAGGGTGGCGGGGGAGGAAGTGGAGAGAATTCGAAAATAGAAATTGGAAAATTGAAAATGGTTTGACCTCGGCGGCGCGCGATTGGCGGGCCGCTTCGGTCGGGATGACGGAGCAGAGAAGGGGAAGAGAGGAAGAGTTGTGGCGTTAGATCTTAAGAGCCCACCCTTCAAAACCAAGGGTGGGGCAACCTCAGGCCGAGTCTATGAGGTGTGCTTTGTCTCTTGTACTTGCGACCTTCGGAGTACGAGAAAAAACATCAAAAGAATTACCGCCAGCATGGCTATCAAAATAACCAAGGGGCTATCGCCTCTCCTCACAAAAATCAAAACTGACAGCAATCCAAACGCGATCGCACCTATGGATGTAAGCCTACGGCTTGTATCCAGCACCTTCTGAGTGCGAAAAGACCCCAGGGATGCAAACATGATCGTGAGGGGAATGAGAAGGAAGAAGACCGAAGCCAAGTGCCTATATCCGCTCATGGAGAGCCAGAACGCCACGGCGGCCCATAGAAGTATCAACCACCTAGAATTTTGACGGACCTGATCCCAACCCATGAGGAGGGTTCTCCCGATTACTGGTATTCGGCGTCGATGGTTAGGATGGCGCCGTTGGCGTCGAAGGCTACGTCGAAGGCTTTGGCTTTTTTTACGTGGATGTCGGAGAAGGGTTTTTCCTGGGCCAGGGCTACGGCTTGGAGTTTCACCATTTCTAAGACGGCTAAGAAGGCGACGATCATGGCGTGGCGGGAGGGGCAGGCTTCGAAGAAGTCGATGAGGCTGACGGTGCCCGTGTCGCTGGCGAGGATCTGGCTGCGGAGTTGCGCGATCATCTGGGCGACGGTGAAGGTATCGTGCTGGAGTTCGATGCGCACGACTTCTCTTTTGCGTTCGAGGACCTGCTGAAAGACGCGGACGAGATCGACGAGCGAGACGACGAGATCGCCTTCGGTGCCTTCGTCGTTGTAGAGGGATTTGTCGGGCTTGGACCAGACGTGCTCTTCGATCTGCTGCTTCTGGTAGAGGAGCTGCGCGGCGTTTTTGAATTTTTCGTGCTCGATGAGGCGCTGGACGAGTTCTTCGCGCGGGTCGGCGGATTGTTCTTCGGGGGAGGCGAAGGGGTCCGGCGGGAGCAGCATTTTGGATTTGATATAGATGAGCGTGGCGGCCATGTAGATGAATTCGGCGGAGACGTCGACGTTCTGGACTTCCAGTTGGTGGAGGTAGTCGAGGTATTGCGAGGTGATTTTGGAAATCTGGATGTCGTGGATGTTCATTTCCTGCTTCTTGATGAGGTCGAGCAGGAGGTCGAGGGGACCCTCGAAGAGGGGGATGTTGATTTTGTAGGGAGAGGCCATTGGTGGAGATAGTTTACCAGTGGCGAGTGACCAGTGGCGAGTGGGAGAAAAAAAAGAAAGGGATTAACACAGAGGACGCAGAGAGGGAGCACAGAGGGCACCGAGGGCGCGGAGAAGAGGAAAAAAGCGGGGAGGGTGATTGCATCGGTCCCTCCACTGCGCGGCCCGACGCGCAAAAACCGCGCGAGGGAAAAATCGGGCCGCTTCGGTCGGGATGACAGAGAAGAGGGAAGAGGGGAATCGGAAGAGGGCACGAATTATCGTGTCCCTACAGGGTGCGTTTTTGGGGCCAGTGAAAGATGGAGTCGCGGACTCGGGCCATTGTCAGCTTTGCTGACTCGCGGGCTTTGGCGCTGCCTTCGTCTAGGATTTTTAGGACACCCTCTTGATTGGTTTCGTAGTGGACGCGGCGTTCGCGGACTGGGGCGATCCATTTGATCAGGTTTTCGGCCATGGCGGATTTGCAGTCGATGCAGCCGATGCCGGCGGTGGTGCAGCCTTCGCGAACCCATTGCAGGCGACCGGGGTCGCGGTCTTCGGTAGAGAAGAGTTTGTGCCAGTCGAAGACGGGGCAGACGTCGGGATTGCCGGGGTCGGTGCGGCGTTTGCGGGCGGGGTCGGTGACCATGACTTTGGTTTTTTTGCGGATGTCGTCGTCGGATTCGGAGAGGGTGATGGCGTTGCCGTAGGACTTGGACATCTTGCGGCCATCGAGGCCGGGGATGCGGGGCGTGGGAGTGAGCAGGGCCTCGGGTTCGGTGAGGACATGCTGGAAGGAAAAGAATTTTTTTGCGTCGGTGGGTAGCTTTTCGAAGAAATTGCTGATGCCGATTTCGTGCACACGTTGACGGATGAGTCCGGTGACGACGGTTTTTTGTTCCGGGGTCAGCTCTGCGTTCGCGGGGACGATGGGCTCCGCGGCTGGGATTTCTAGGATTTTCAAAAGAAGCGAGCGGCCGAGTTTGCGGTTCGCGATGGAATAAAGATCCTGGTCCACATTGAAGCCGTAGTAGAGAACGAATCGGCGGACGATTTCGCGGGAGAATTCCACGTGGGAGACCTGGTCTTCGCCGACGGGAACGAGGAGACCTTTGCCCGCCTTCACCGCATAAGACCCGGCTTCGGCGGGCGATCCTGCTGGCGCAGGATCGGAATACATGACGATGTCGGCGGTTTGGAGGGTGGGATAGCCGAGGAAGCCGTAGGTGTGGAGGTCTTTGTTGGTGACGTTTTCGATTTGTTCTTTGTAGGTGGGGATGCGTTCGAGCCAACCGAGGGGGGTGACCATGCTTAGGAGGAGATGAAGTTCGGCGTGTTCGGGGACGAAGGATTGCAGGAAGATTGTGGATTTGGATGGGTCGAGACCGGCGGCTAGGAAATCGATGGTGATTTGGAGGGAGTTTTCGGCGATGGCGGAGGTGTCGGCGTAGTCGGAGGTGAGGGCGTGCCAGTCGGCGACGAAGTAGAAGCATTCGTAAGCAGGATCGGATTGCAGGCGGACCCAGTTCTGGAGGGCGCCGAAATAGTGGCCGATGTGGAGACGGCCGGTGGGGCGCATGCCGCTTAGGACTCGGTTGATCGGGGTGGTCAAGTTTGTAGGGCCTCGGTGGATTGATGAATCTGACGGATAACAGCTAGCAGCGAGCGGATAACAGGAAGCAGGAGCGCTGATGGCTGAATTTTAGAGGATAGCAGAAATTGGGCCGTGCGTAGGGCGGGCAGGAAGAGAAGAGTTTACCGCTGAGGTAGCAGAGGGACGGGGAGGATAAAGAGAACATCATCGTCGCCCCAGGGAGTTGTGGAGAAATTGGTTGGTTGCCACGGTCCCTCCACTGCGCGGCCCGACGCGCAAAAAACGCGCGGGGAAAAAATCGGGCCGCTTCGGTCGGGATGACAGAGAAGAAGACAGAGAAGAGAACGGAGAAGAGGAAGAGCGGAGAGTTTGGGGTGTTCGATCGCAAGAGCCCACCCTTCGCAGAAATCGCGAAGGATAGGGCACCCTCAAGTTTATTTGTTGGGCGACCTAACGGGAAATCGAAGAGCACAGGCAGGAGTGCCTGTGCCACAAACCCAGCTACTGCCTTTCGAGTAGAAAAATTCCTTTGAGAAGCAGAATTACCGAGAGAATGCGAAACACCCAGCAGAGGTGTTGCGGCCACCACGACCAGCCTTGCTCGGCTCGGTGGTCCCTGAATGCAGGCCAGACCTGAAAGTTGACCAGATTTTTGACACGCAGTTTTCTGAGTCGACGGTACGCGTCGAACCAGAGGGCTGACGAGACACCCATCAGAGTAATGGCGGCAAAGAGATAAACTTTTGCCGCCATTACGCTTGTGGATGGATTAATTGGGCCGACTGACCCCATTCGCTTATTTGGAGGACCAGTTGGGGGATTCGTTGTGGCCGGAGAGGGTGAGCTGGTGAGGCTGGGAGCCGTCGGCGAGCATGGTCCAGATTTGGCGGGTGCCGGAGCGAGTGGATTCGAAGACGAGGTGGCGTCCATCGGGAGCCCAGCTGGGGCGTTCGTTGCGGCCTTGATCGCGAGTGAGTTCGCGGATGTTGTGCGAGGCGACGTCCATGAGATAGAGATCGTAATTGCCGGAGGGGCGGCGCCAGGAAAAAGCGAGGAGCTGGCCGTTGGGGGACCACGAAGGATCGATGACGTAGCCCATGTCGGGTAGATCGATTTTCTGGGTGTTGGTGCCGTCGGAATTCATCATGTAGAGCATGGGAACGCCGCCGCGATCGCTGACGAAGGCGACGGTTTGTCCGGTGCGGGGATTCCAGGCGGGAGAAGTGTCCGCGCCGCTGCCGGAATAGGTGATGCGCTTGGGACGATTGCCGCTGGAATCGGAAACGTAGAGCGCGGGCGTGCCCTGCATTGAAGAAGAGAACATGACTTGTGCGCCGTCAGGAGACCAGGTGGGGGAATCGTTGGTGCCTTTGTAGCGGGCGAAGGAGACGAGTTTGCCAGCGTCGAAGGAATACATGCAAATTTGCGCGCTGACGACGCCGTTGGTGGGCGCGAAACAGGTGAAGGCGATGCGGGATGCGTCGGGAGCCCAGCGCGGGGTGAGCGAGATGGAACCGAGGTGCGTGAGCTGGCGCTGGTTGGCGCCGTCGTAATCCATTACCCACAATTCCTTTTTGCCGGAGCGCGCGCTGATGAAAGCGATTTGCGTGCCGCCGACTCCAGGGAAGCCGCCGGAAAGTTTGGAGATAATTTCATCGGCGAACTGGTGGGCGAATTTGCGGACCTGCGCATCCGTAGGTTCGCCGCGATAAATTTTGCCGACGACGGCTTCGTTCGAGGGGCTGCGTACGTCGTAGCACCAGGCGGAGATGGCGACTTCGGTGCCGGTTTCGGTGAGATTTCCGAAGGCGACAAAATTGGAGTTGAGGGGTGGATCGGTCCAGGTGAGTTTCTGGAGTTCGCCAGGTTGCGTGGGGACTTGAACGGGATAAAAGCTGGGGGAGACGAGTTCGATGACGCCGGAGAAGGCGAGGTCGTCGCGCACGGTTTGCGTGAAGAGGCCGGCGTGGGATTTGGCGGGTTCGACGCGAGGAGCGAAGTCGGCAACGGCGATGCGGGGTTTCTCAACGCCCATGCCGGTGCCGGTGCGGAACCAGTCTTGAGCTTGGGAGATGGGGGAGAAGAGCAGAATGAGGAGGAAAGTGGCGAGTGGCGAGTGGCGAGTGGCGAGACGGAAAATTTTCGGCAAAGCGGCCTCCGGAGAAGATTGGGCTGAAGAGATAGTTTAGGACAAAAATATTTTGTGTGCGGAGAAATTTGGGGGAGGAGGATGGCGATTAGTCTACAGGAGTAAAGAGAAGAGTTTACCGCAGAGGTAGCAGAGGGGCCGCAGAGGGAACGGAGAAGAGGATCTTTGTCCCACGAATTTGCGATAAAGCCGAGTGGTTGCCACGGTCCCTCCACTGCGCGGCCCGACGCGCAAAAACCGCGCGAGGGAAAAATCGGGCCGCTTCGGTCGGGATGACAGAGAAGAGGGCGGAGAAGAGGATAGGCTGAAGCGTGTGCTACTTGGTTAGGGAGAGGTCGAAGTCGAAGGTTACGTCGACGTAGGCGCCGGAGTAGTCGGAGGGGAGGGCTGGGAGTTTATCGATGCCGAGGAGGGCGCGGGTGGCGGAGTCGTCCATGGAACGATTGCCGCTGGAGGTTTCGAGGCGAATGTTGTTGATGGTGCCATTGCGGAAGATGCGGAAGGAGACGGTGGTTTTGGCGCGGCGCGCGGAACGGACGGCGGGATCGATGGTGGTTTGAATCCAATTCTGGCTGATGGCACGGCGGACGGATTCGACATACCAGCCATAGCGCGAGGAGAAATCACCGCCGCCGGGCCCTTGCACGGCAACGCCGCTGGAATAGGCGCCGGGAGTATCGTTGTAGCCGGTGGGAACGTTCATCTGGCCGCCCTTGCCGTAGTTGATCGCGTTGTCGGGGGTGGGCTGTTTGTTTTCGAAGACTTTGGATTTTTTGGAAGGGGGAGGCGGTTTTTCTTTTTCGAATTTGGGAATTTTGGGGGCGTCGGGTTTGGGCTCTTCCTTGGGCTTTTCTTCTTCTTTGTGGAGACCCTTGGTGGGGTCAACGGTCGCGCTGGGAGTGGGAACGACGGGCTGCGGCATGGGAATGCCGGCGCTGGAGACGAGATTGACTTTGGTGGAGGTGCCGGGTGAGCCGCCGCCGATGCCGCCCCAACCGGCGCCGCGGACGTTGAGATAGATGCCGGCGAGAAGGGCGAGGGCAATGCCGATATGGAGCCAGGCGGAATAGCCCAGATAGCGGCGGAGGGAGAGTTCGGGGTAGGTTTCGGTGGTCATGATTTTAGAACGGTTGGGTTGGTGGGGCTTGCGGGGGAGTTAGCAGATATCAGTAATCGGTAATCGGAAAGAGGGGAGGAGGGATAACACAGAGGCGCTGAGGCGCAGAGATCGGAGGAGAAGGAAAAAGCGGATCCCTCCGCTGCGGCCCGCAAAGGGCGCGGGCCTCCGGTCGGGATGACAGGTATGTGCGATACGGGATGATTGGAGCGGAGAAGAGTCGGAGCGCTCCGGAAGGCGGTCGCTTTCGCTTGCCCGCAAGATGCGGGCGCTACCATGGAAAAAGCAGGTCGCTCCGCTGCGGCCCGCAATAGGCGCGGGCCTTCGGTCGGGATGACAATCCCGCCCGAAGGGCGATGAGGTTGAAATTGTTGAGGGGCGAGCGGCATTAGCGGCTCCGGTCGGTTATGGGTTGGGTGACGATGCTGATGTTGGTGATGCCGGATTGGCGGAGGGTGTCGATGACGGAGCAGAAGGCGCCGAAGGGAATGGTTTCGTCGGCGCGGAGGTAAACGGAATCGCCAGAGTGCTTCTGGCGCTTTCTGATTTTGTCGGCGAGCTGGTGAATGTTGACGGGTTCGTTGCCGAGATAGACTAGCTGGTTTTTGTCCATCGTGACGACGAGGCGGTCTTCGTTGTTTTCTTTGACTGTGTGGACTTTGGGGACGTCGACTTCAATGCCGGATTCGAGGATGGGCGCGGTGATCATGAAAATGATCAGGAGGACGAGGACCACGTCGATGAAGGGGACCATGTTGATTTCGGAGAGGGAGGATTGCGTTGATTTGGTTACTTGTGGCATGGACGCTCCGCGGGGAGGTTTTGCGGGGGCTGGGGGATGGCAGATAGCAGCGAGCAGCGAGCAGGAAGCGCGGAGTTGACGGAGACAATTTTGCGAACGGGTTGGTTGAGATCCTTCGCGCGAAAGGCGCGCTCAGGATGACAAGGGCGGGGTTGGGTGCCGTTTGTGAACACGGTTGATTGCGCTAAAGAGGTCATATCAGGAGAAAGTTTTCTCGATTTGGGCGGCGAACTCCAGGGCGAATGTGTCAAGGCGCTGGGCGAGGTCGCGGATGTCCTGGAGGAAATAGTTGTAAGCGATGAGGGCGGGGATGGCGGCGAAGAGTCCCGCAGCGGTGGTGACGAGGGCTTCGGCGATGCCGGGGGCGACGGCGCGGAGGCTGGAAGAGCCGGACGTGCCGAGGCCGGAGAAGGCGTCAATGATGCCCCAGACGGTGCCGAAGAGGCCGATGAAGGGAGTGACGCCGGCGGTGGTGGCGAGCCAGGACATTCCTTTTTCGGCGCGACGAACTTCTTCGGAGGAGGCAAGTTGCATGGCAACGGTGACGGCCTGCATGGACTTGAGTCTTGGAGGCGCGGGAGGAGCGGCGGCGCTGACCTGGGATTGCAGTTCGCGGTAGCCGGCGGCATATACGTTGGCGAAGGGAGAGCCGGCGGAGACGAGTCCTTGGGGATTGGCGACACCCTTGGTGGCGCGGAAGATTTTCAGGAACTGGTCGCTTTCGCGACGGATGCGGCCAAAGAGGCCGGACTTCTGAAAAATGAGCGCCCAGGAGACGAGCGAGGCGAATAGCAGCATGACAAGAACGCCGCGGGCGACCCAGCCAGTTTGCGCGAGAATTTCGAAGATGTTGCCGATGTAAACGGCGGAGAGGAGAAAAGGGATGACTGTCTCCTTAAAAAAGCTAAATTTTAAAGACAAAATCAACGTAGCACAGGGGTGGGGCACGGTCAAAACGATTAGACGCGAATGTGGCGAATGAGGATGCAAGGGGAAGGAAGCAATGAGGTAATGAGGTAGCGAAGTAAGGAGAAGAGGGGGCTGCACCACAGAGGGCACGGAGGACACTGAGGGGAGAGAGGGGGATGGGATGAAATTTGCGAAGGTGGTGTTCTGGGTGGCGGGAATTTGGGGGCTGCTGGTGATCACGCCGCTTTATTTTTTGTTTGATGTGATTGGGCAGAAAGATCCGCCGGCGATTACGCATCCGGGATTTTATTATGGGTTTGTGGGGTGCGCGCTGGCGTGGCAGATTGCGTTTTTGATTATTGGAGCGAATCCAGTGCGGATGCGGCCGATGATGGTGCCGTCGATGGTGGAGAAGTTTACGTATTGCACGGCGGTGGTGGTGTTGGTGATGGAGGGGAGGACGAATCCAAGGGATTTGGTGTTTGCGGCGACGGATTTGCTATTGGGCGTGTTGTTTGTGATCGCGTGGGTGAGGACGGGAGGTAAAGGAGGTTGAGGAGGTAAAGGAAAAGAGGTTCGGAAAAGGCGTGTGGTAAAGTGAGGGGTATGGGGAAGAGTTTTGATATTGGGTTGGAGAGATTGGTGGGGACGGGTGTGCCTGGCGGAAATGGCGAGCGAAGTCCGGAGGAAGGTAGCGCCGGGACGTTTTATCTGGAGACGTTTGGGTGCCAGATGAATGAGCATGATTCGGAGAAGGTGGCGGGGGTGTTGCTGGCGCGGGGGTATCGGCAGGTGGAGACGCCGGAGGCGGCCAAGGTGATTTTGTATAACACCTGTTCGATACGGGAGAAGGCGGCGCAGAAGGTTTTTTCGCGTTTGGGAGAGTTGCGGCCGATTGAGAGCGAGCAGCGAGCAGCGAACAGCGAGCAGGAACCGGGCAAGGGGTCTGATGCGTTGCCTTCGAAAAATTCGAATCGAGAATCGCGCCAAAATGTCGGTGGTTCGCAGGCGGTCTCTCGCTCCGGCAATCCTGAACTGAGGAAACTGGTGAATGCGGGCGGGGGGAAGATTATTGGGGTGTTGGGGTGTGTGGCGCAGCAGGAGGGTGAGGGGATTTTTGAGCGGGCGCCGTGGGTGAGCCTGGTGTGCGGGTCGGCGAGTTACCGGAAGCTGCCGCAGCTGATTGCGGAGCTGGAGGCGGGGAATCGCCGCGTGATGGGATTGGATACGGACACGGACGAAACATTTGAGACGGAGATAACCAGGCGGGACAATCCGTTTCGCGCGTACCTGACGATCATCGAAGGCTGCGACAAGGCTTGTTCGTATTGCGTGGTGCCGTTTACCCGCGGGCCAGAGCGGAGCCGCGCGAGTGCTTCCATTTTGACGGAAGTGCGGCAACTGGCGGAGATGGGCTATAGCGAAGTGCAGCTCCTGGGGCAGACGGTGAATTCCTACGCGGACCCGAGCGCGCGGAAGATGCGATTTTCGGAATTGCTGGTGGCGGTGGCGGAAGTGCGCGGGATTCGGCGCGTGCGATTCACGACTTCGCACCCGCGGGATTTTGGGAAGGATATTGTGGAAGCGATCGAAGCGTACCCGGTGATCTGCGAACATGTGCACCTGCCGGTGCAGAGCGGATCGAGCGCGGTGCTGCGGGCAATGGCGCGGACGTATACGCGGGAAGAGTATCTGGAAAAGATTGCGCTGATTAAGGCGTCGAAGCGGGAGATCAGCGTTACGACGGATATCATTGTGGGGTTCCCGGGAGAGACGGAACGCGATTTTGAGGAGACGCTTTCGTTGATGGAAGAGGTGCAGTATGACGGGGCGTTTTGTTTCAAGTATTCGCCGCGGCCGAACACGCCTTCCTTGAAGATGGAGGATGAGATTTCGGAGGAGGAGAAGTCCCGGCGGCTGGGGATTTTGCTGGAGCGGCAGCGGGAGATTCAGCGGCCGAACTTCGAGAAATTGATTGGAAAAGTTCGAGAAGTGCTGGCGGATGGGAAGTCGAAGAAAGAGAAGCAGTGGACGGGGCATACGAGTTCGAATCGGGTGATGAATTTTACTTCCCAGGCGGAAAACATTCTGGGAGACTACGTGCAGGTGAGGGTGACGGGAGCGACGCCGAATTGTTTGGTGGGGGAGATGGTGGAAGAACGTGTCCCGTGACCAGTGACCTGTGGCCGGTGAAGAAAGAGGAAGAGTTCACCACAGAGGTCGCATAGGACACGGAGAAGATTAGAAGAAGGAAGAGCGGAGCGGAGAAGAAGGCGGCCTAAAGCCGTCCCTACAAGAGTTGAGGATACGGTTGGGACTGAGATCGGCATGAGGGACAGGGGGGCGCGATGGAAGTGGAGATGAAGATACGCGGCCTGATGATGGATCCGGTGACGCAGATGCCGATTGTGGTGCTGAAGGATGTGCAAGGGCAATCGGTGCTGCCGATCTGGGTGGGGGCGTACGAGGCGAACGCGATTGCGCTGGAAATTGAGAAAGTGGCGACGCCGCGTCCGATGACGCATGATCTGCTGAAGAACGTGCTGCTGGGGCTGGATGTGCATGTGCAGAAGATTGTGGTGAATGATTTGCGGGATGACACGTTTTTCGCATTGATCTGGGTGGAGCGGGACGGCGAATTGATGAGTATTGATTCGCGGCCAAGCGATGCGCTGGCGCTGGCGTTGCGGGTGGATTGCCCGATCTTTGTGGATGAGACGGTGTTGAAGAATTCGAAGGTGGCGACGGCGCTGGCGGAGAGAAGTTCAAATGAACAGTTGAGGAATTATTTGGAAGGGTTGAGTGATGAGGATTTGGGGAGATACAAGATGTGAGGTCGGAAGATAACAGATAACAGCTAGCAGATAGCAGGAAGCAAGGGGCGGCGCGAAATGGTTTCGCGCTGTTTTTATTTTTTGGGAACGAAGAATCAAAGATAACGCAGAGGCGCTGAGGGCGCAGAGATTCGCAGAGGGTCCGCCTTCGCCGAAGGGCGGCTACGGCGGATTTGGAGCGGCTATGAGGGATTGGGTTGAGTTGCTAGGTGGGTTAGGCGGCGGTGCCAGAAGAGGAGGAGTAGGAGGCCGATGAGGATGAGGGAGGCGCTTAGGCCGACCCAGAGGCCGAGGGGTCCCCAGTGGCGGCGGAAGCAGAGCCATGCGCCGAACGGAAGTCCCATCAGCCAGTAGGCGCAGAAGTGGCAGAGCATGGGCGTACGCGTATCGCCGGTGCCACGGAGGGCTCCCGTGGCGACGGTCTGGATGCCGTCGAAGAGTTGGAATGCGGCGCCGGCGGCGAGAAGGACGACGGCGGTGTGGATGAGAATGGGGTCGTCGGTGTAAATGCGCGCGATGTATTTCGGAAAAACGAGAAGAACGACGCTCATGCAGGACATGAAGGCGGCGCCCAGAAGGATGGCTGTGTTTCCGGCATTGCGCGCGCCAGGAAGATCGCGGCGGCCGATGGCCTGGCCTACACGGACTGCGGCGGCGGAAGAGATACCGAGGGGAACCATGTAGGTGAAGGCGACGGTGTTGAGCGCGATCTGATGGCTGGCCAGGGGAACAGCGCCGAGACGCGCGATGAGCGAGGCGACGGCGGCGAAGACGCTGACTTCGGCGGTGAGCTGGATGCCGGCGGGGAGACCGAGGCCGACGAGGCGGCGGACGCGTGTGAGATCCGGAGTGAGTTTCACTTCGCGCAGGCCGGGATGATTGTGCGCATCGTACCAGAAGAGATAAAGGATGAGGACGGAGGCCAGATAGGCGCGGGAGATGACGGTGGAGATGCCGGAGCCGACGACACCGAGTTGTGGAAAGCCGAAGTGGCCGAAGACGAGGGCGTAGTTGCCGAGGAAGTTGATGATGTTCGAGGTGATGAGAGCGAACGCGATGGGGCGGACGATGTTCATGCCCTGGAGGGCGCGGCGAAAGGTGAAGTAAAGAAGCAGGGGCAAGAGGCCGAGGGCGAGCGTGTACATGTAAGGGCGGGCGAGGACGGCGACGTCTGGGGTGACGCCGAAGAGCGGGAAAAAGCGGGGGAGGAGCCAGATGGGAACGATCAGGAGTGGCAAGAGAATCAAGCTGAGATAGATGCCGTTGACGAGGGAGTGATAGCAGTCGATGCGTTGGCCGGCGCCGAAAGCCTGGGAGACGAGGGTATCGAGGCCGATGAGGAGGCCTTCACCGAAGAAGACGAAGACTAGGAACAGGCTTGAGCTGATGCTTACGGCAGCAATGGATTGGGCGGAGTTGGGGAGGCGGCCGACCATCATGGTGTCCACAATGGCCATGCTGATCCAGCCGATTTCGGCGAGGACAAGGGGAAGGGCGAGGTGGAGGGTGGGGCGGAGCTCAGAGCGGAGGGTGGACCAGGAGAGCATTGGTCAGTTTATCGGTTGGATTGGGCGAAGGTAAAGTGAATACAGGGAGACAGAAATTGGAAAATGGAAATTAGAAAATGGGGGTGGGGAGCAGTTGCACGATTGAGTTCGTGGCGGAAGCGATGTGGGGAATGGTTTTGAGCCAAGCCGCCGTCCCTGAACAACTGGTCTCGGTGTTACTTGTTGGAGATGCGGGGCGGGGAGTTCCATTGACGGTGGTGCGGGGGGTGGATAGGTTGGAGGGAGAGCAGGGTGTGCTTGAAACTTTGAGATTGGACGCTTGTGCGGCCTTGGATGGTCTGCCGGGCGCGGGGAGTTCACTGTGGCTTGGGCTGATTCGTTGGCGGAAGAGGCGCGGAAGAAACAGATTCGGGCGGGGATCCGGCTGAATTCCCGGGTGGAGTTGACCGTGGAGTGGAGCGAAGGTGGACGGACGTTGTCCGCGTCGGGATATACCGTGGATATTAGTCCGAAAGGGTGCCTGGCTATTGTGGAGCAGGGACTTTTGATCGGGCAGAGATTGCGTCTGTTGAATGGGGCGAATGGAAATTCGGCGCAGGCGCGGATTATCTGGAGAGGACACGAGGGGCGCAAGGGTTGGGAATTGGGGTTGGAGTTGGAGAGCGGGGCGGAGGACTTTTGGGGAGTGGAGTTTTAGGGGAGAGATAGCAGATAGCAGCGAATGGGCGGCGCGAGTGGGTTCGCGCCGTTTTTGTTTTTGGGGAGGAAGAGAAAGATTTACCGCAGAGGTAGCAGAGGGGCCGCAGAGGGAGCGGAGAGAAGAGAGGCTGGCTTGAAAGACCAGCGCTACGGGTAGGAAGGAAGAGATGAAGAGGGGAGCAGAGCGGCCCGCCTCGGAAGGCGGGCCCTACAGGGCGTTGCTGGGGTTGGGATTGGGATTTCCACTGGGGGTGGGGGCGGAAATTAATTTTGGCTTGCGATTTGCAGGGACGGAAAGTAGAGTGGGCCTATGGCTTGGGGCTTGCCTGCCGAAATAAGCAGCATGTATTTTTGTGATGAAGCGGTGCCTCTCAATGGGGATTGGTGTGTCCGCCTTCGCCGCGAAAAGCGCGGCTACGGCGGATGGGTGGACAGCATGGCTGTGGAGGCAGAAGGTAGATGACTGCCATTATTACGGTTGCGAATCAGAAGGGTGGCGTCGGAAAGACGACGACGGCGATCAATCTGTCCGCGGCGATTGCGGCGAAGGGGCGGCGGACGCTGCTGATTGACCTGGACCCGCAAGCCAATTCGACCATTGCGTTTTTCAATATGGGAGAAGTGAAGTCGTCGATGTTCGACGTGCTGGGCGACGCGCGCACGCCAATGGCGGAGATGATCAAGCCGACGAGCGATCCGATGCTGAGCGTGGGCAGCGGGCGGCTGGCACTGGCGAAATTGGAGACGGTGCTGGCGGGACAGTTCGACGCTCCTTACCGATTGAAGGATGCGCTGGCGCCGGTGCTGAAGGATTACGATTATGTGGTGATTGACACGCCGCCTTCGCTGGGAATTTTGACGGTGAACGCGCTGGTGGCTTCGACGCACTTGCTGGTGCCGATTCAGGCGGCGTATTTTGCGATTGAAGGCACGGACGATCTGCTGGAAACGTACGAACGGATTCGCGCGAGACCCAATCCGCAATTGAAGATGCTGGGCGTGGTGATCACGCTTTACGACAAGCGCACGAATATTTCCAAGGACACACACGGGCAGATCCGCGCGGTGTTCGGCGAAGTGCTGTTCAAGACGAAGATCGGGAAAAATGTGCGGCTGGAAGAGAGTCCGGCGTACAAGGAAACGATTTTGACTTTTGCTCCGAAATCACCCGGGGCGGTGGAATACAAAAAGCTAGCAGCGGAGGTTCTCCAACGTGTTGAAGAAAGCCGGGTTGCCCGTCACGCTGAAGATGCGGCATGACGCGCACTACGTAGAGTCACTGACAAGTTATAGTGGGGCGGCGGTGGGGCGGATGATCCCGGTGGATCAGATCCGGCCGAATCCGGACCAGCCACGAAAGGCGCTAGGCGACCTGCGCGAATTGACCGACTCCATTAAAGAGAAGGGCGTGCTGGAGCCGTTGCTGGTGCGGTTTGTGCCGCGCGAGGATTGCTACCACATTATTTCGGGCGAACGGCGGTATCATGCGTCGCGAGCGGCGGGGTTGCGCGAAGTGCCGGCCATCGAAAAAATGGCAGACGACGCGGAGACGCTGGAAATTGCGCTGATTGAGAACATGCAGCGCAAGGACTTGACTCCGTTTGAGGAGGCGGATGGGCTGCAGCGGTTGGCTACTCAATTTGAATATCGGCATGAGGATTTGGCGAAGAAGATTGGGAAGTCGCGGGCCTCGGTGTCGGAAACGCTGGCGCTGCTGAGTATTCCTGAGGCGCTGCGGAAGAAGTGCACGGATGCGGGCGTGACCAGCAAAAGCGTGTTGCTGCAGATTGCGCGGCAGCCGAGCGAAAAGAAGATGCTGGAGATGTTTGCGAAGATCTTGCAGGGCGGATTGACGCGGGATGCGGCGCGACAGGACCGGAATGAAGATAAGGGACTGGCGCCGAGGCCGACGCCGTTTGTGTTTCAGTTTGAGCCGGAGGATGAGAAGTTTAAGTTTCGGCTGCAGTTTAAGAAGAGCCATGTTTCGCGGGATGAGTTGATCCGGACGCTGCGGGAGATTTTGGAGCAGTTGGAGGGGGCGGAGGAAGAGGCGCATTCGGCGGCGTGAGTGGGAAGAGAACAGCTAGCAGATAACGGATAACAGGAATCGGGAAGAGGCGGCGCGTGGGTTGCGCTGCCTTTTTTGTTTTGGCAGCGAAGATTGTTGGCAGCGCGATTAGAACTACTCCGACTATTGGGGCCTGGCTTAAATATTGCCATGGTCCCTCCGCTGCGTGGCCGGCACGCCAGAATGCGGCGCGCGAGAAAAGGCCGGCCACTCCGGTCGGGATGACGGAGGTTGGAAAAAGACAAGACCCAAGAACAGGCCGCGTCCTTGGATTGACTCAAGGCAACCAAGCCGGCCCATCCGAGTACAATGGTTGAATGGAACTGACAGAGAGGCAGATGGGGATGGTGGAGCGGTTGGTGGGGGCGGGGTTTCGGCCTATCGCGATGGCGCATTATGAGCGGGCTCTGATTCTGGGGAAGGGTGAGTGCGTGGCGATGCTGGGGCCGGTGGAGCGTGGCGGGCTGCAATTGCTGGTGCCGGTGACGTTTTTGATTGATGGGAATTTGAGTGTGAAGGTGAAGCGGGGGAATGGCGAAGTGTTTGTTTGGAAGGGCAAGGAGTTGGAGGCGACGGAGGAGCGGTTGCGGGAGTTGGAAGGGTTTCGGGCGGAGGTGGTGGGGATTTTGGAAGGCCGAGAAGGATGATCCATGCGAAAAACGTTATAGGCAAAGAGTTGTGCGAGTTTCATGCTTGCGAACGACTGGGAAGATGATGCGCGTAAGTTTGCCGTGAGTGATTAAGATTTCGCTTTTGGGTAACGGATAATAGGCTTTGCTTTTGGAGACCAAGCTGTATTTGCCCGGCAGGAGGTCCGTAAATTGGAAAGTTCCATCCTTCGAAGAAGTTGTATGCAGGACCTTGCCCTGGCCGGAGATTGTTACCTCGAAGACTGCGCCGCCAACAGACTCGTCCCAGATATCATTAAATTTTCCCGAGAGGCTCACGTTCTCGGCTTGTGATTCGTAGGAAATAGCGGGCTGGAAAGTTCCGCATGACCCCAAGGAAGAAACCTGCAGAGTGACAGAGAGATCGCGAGACTCTTTGTTATGCAGCACAATGTTCTGCATCACGTACTTTGTGAAACCGGGGGATGCGACTTCCAAGCTAAATTTTCCCGGCGGCAAGGATTGGATGGAGGCCACACCGTTTTCGGCAGTTTTGGCGTTTCGGGAGGATTGCGGGGAAACCAAGGTCAATGACGCCCCAGAAACGACGGCACCCGTCACATCTTGCACAGTGACGTTGAGCGTGGCGGCCTCTTGAGCAGCACAGCCAGGAGAAAATGCCGCGATAAGTAGTAGGACTGCCAGAAAGAGGTTTTGAGCTACTCGCATAGTCTTGGTCGTTGCGCTGGACCGCGGCGTTGTGGCATCGGAATCTGTTTTCCCGGGCAAGTGGAAGTATAACCGAGACGGAAGCGAGGAGCTCCAATAGACATGACGAACTACGACATTGTTTGTGTTGGGGCGGGGCCGACCGGCCTGGCTTGCGCTATGGAGGCGAAGCGGGCTGGGATGCGGGCGCTGGTGATTGATAAGGGATGCTTGTGCAATTCGATTTACAACTACCCGGTGAATATGGTGTTTTTTACCACGCCGGAGTTGCTGGAGATCGGCGGGCTGCCGATGGTGTCGAACGGAGACAAGCCGACGCGGCTGGAGGCGCTGAAATATTACCGGAAGGGCGCGGAGCATTACGGGCTGGAGCTGCGGCTCTATGAGAAGGTGCTGCGGGTGGATGGGCAGGACGGAGCGTTCACGGTGCTGACGGAGACGGCGAGCGGGCGCGAGGAGCGCTATCACGGGAAAAAGATTGTGGTAGCGACGGGATATTATGATTTGCCGAATGAGATGGGCGTGCCAGGCGAGCATTTGCCGCACGTGAATCACTACTACACGGAGCCGCATCCATTCTGGAATCAGGACGTGGTGGTGATTGGGGGAAAGAATTCGGCGGTGGAATCAGCGCTGGATTTATACAGGAATGGCGCGCGGGTGACGCTGCTGGTGCGCGGGAAAGAATTGGGGACTTCGCTGAAATATTGGGTGAAACCGGATATTGAGAACCGAATCAAGGCGGGGCAGATTCAGGCGCTGTTTGGGATTCGCGTGAAGGAGATGGTGCGCGAGGGGATTGTGGTGGAGAACGATGCCGGGGTGCAGGAGTTGAAAGCGCGGCAGGTGTTTGCGCTGACGGGGTATCACCCGGATTATGAATTTATTGAGGCGCTGGGCGTGCGGCTGGATCGCGAGAGCCGGAGGCCGGAGATTGATCCGGTGACGCTGGAGAGCAATGTCCGCGGGATTTATCTGGCGGGGGTGGTGATTGCGGGGAAGTATACGGGGGAGATTTTTATTGAGAATGGGCGGTTTCATGGGAAGCAGATTATTGATGGAATGAAGTGAGGGCGGGGAAAAAGATAACGCAGAGGCGCTGAGACGCAGAGGTCGGAGGAGAAGGGGCGGAGGGGATGATGGGGCAGGAATGGCTCGAAGAACTGGACGCGTTGCAGGCAGCAGCGGCGTATCATTTCCTTCAAATGGAAAATGAGCAAGTGCGGGTGCTGGAGACGCGAATTCCCGCTGGGCATACCGTGCCGGTACACACGCACCGTTGGCCGTGCGTATTTTACGTTCTGAGCTGGAGCGATTTTGTGCGGCGCGACGCCGAAGGGAATGTGCTGCTGGATACGCGTGGAGAGGCGGGACTGGACCAAGGGACGTCGATCTGGTCGGAGCCCTTGGGGCCGCACTCCGTGGAGAACGTGGGAAACGGGGAGATCCGGCTGCTCGCGGTCGAGTTGAAGATGGGCGTGGCGGGAACGAGTGAGGAAGGGATTTCCAGGGTTTGGAAGCAGTGAGGTGGTTTGGTAGACTGGCTGGGCTTGGATTGCGTTTAGGGTTGGGTGGCATAGGCTGAAGCCCGTGCTACGTGGGGCCGATCTGAAGTTCGGCCACTGGATGGATTGGGAAATAGGGACACATGGCTAATTTAATTGGAGAAGTGGCGGAGACAACGGTTGCGCTGGTGAAGGGGTTCGCGGTCACCTGGAAGAATATGTTCCGGAAGACGGTGACGGAGAATTACCCACACGAGCCGGTGCATTTTCAGCCGAGGTATCGCGGGATTCATGTGCTGCACCGCGATGAGACCGGGCTTGAGAAGTGCGTGGGATGCTTTTTGTGCGCGGCGGCTTGCCCGGCGAATTGCATTTACATTGAGGCGGCGGAGAATACGGATGTGAACCGGATTTCCGCAGGCGAGCGCTACGCGAAGGTTTATAACATTGATTATTCGCGGTGCATTTTTTGCGGATATTGCGTGGAGGCTTGCCCAACCGACGCGATCACGCACGGGCATGGATTTGAGTTGGCAACGTATGACATCAATTCGCTGGTCTACCGGAAAGAGCAGATGCTGGAGAAGGTGGGCGGGGAGATGCCGGCGATCCAGAAGGTTTAGGGAATAGAAAATAGAAAATAGAAAATTGAAATTGGGAAGAGGCGCTCCGAGAGATCGGGGCGCTTTTTGTTGTGTGCCGAGCATGTTCGATAGCTTGGAGGTGAAAGTCCTCTTCACAGCCCGATGGAGGCGAAGTGATAGCAAAGCGCAAGGGCTGAGCCGCGAGGCAAGGTCTGAAAGAAGCGTGGAGCAAACACGCGAGCCGATGGACAAGAACTGGATTTGAGGCCTACGGTGCCGGGCGAGCGGGCAACTGATCGCGAAGCCCACATCCATCAAAGGCACTGGTGGTAAATCCAGCGGTTGTGCGTGGAAGGCGATCGGACTTACCTCGGGAGATCTGCTGCATGTCACGGAATCGTGACTGAGGGTGGAGCGATTCACCCTGACCGTGCAGCAGAAGTCAGCAGCGGGCGTAGTAGTCGCGAAAGCGATGAAGGCCCAAACAGTAGGGAGCGACAAGTAGGACGCAGGACTCGATGAGCGACAAGCGGCAGAAAAACCAGCTAGTGCTGGCCTTTACTGAGGAGGGGAGGAGTGAAGCTCCGAGGACTTCTCAGGAAGGGACCGAATCGCTTACGGCGAAATGCGAAACCGAACGTCCAGCTCGTCACGAGCAATGGATGGAAGAAGTCTGTGAGCGGAAAAACTGCTGGCAGGCTTACAAGCGAGTCAAGGCGAACAAAGGAAGTCCGGGAATCGACGGCATGAAAGTCGGAGATCTTTCGGGCTACCGGAAGCAGCACGGGCCCTCCATACGGGAACAGCTGTTAAACGGAACCTACCAACCACAACCGGTAAGAAGGGTGGAAATCCCGAAGCCGGACGGCGGGGTGCGAAAGCTTGGTATCCCGACGGTGCTGGATCGCCTGATCCAGCAAGCGGTAATGCAGGTTCTGCAACGCAGATGGGACCCGACCTTCTCTGAACACAGTCACGGGTTCCGACCGAAACGCTCGGCGCATCAAGCAGTGGCCAAGGCGCAGCAATACATCGCCGCAGGCCATCGCTGGGTGGTAGACCTCGATCTCGAGAAATTCTTTGATCGGGTCAATCACGACAAACTGATGCATGCGATCGCACGGCGGGTGACCGACAAGAGAGTGCTCCGGTTAATCGGAGCGTTCTTGAAAGTGGGTGTGCTGGAGAACGGGCTGGTGAGTCCGGCGGAGGAAGGGACACCACAAGGTGGTCCACTTTCCCCGCTTCTATCGAACATCGTACTCGACGAACTCGACCAAGAGCTCGAACGGCGCCCGCATGTCGGGTGGTGTGGCAGGGGAGAGCGGGCGACCGCTCCCCCTATGCCGATTTTGGGATGGAAGCATTTAAGACAGAGGCGTTGATGAAGAGTTCGGAGGTTACGGAGAGGAGGCGCGAGGGCCAAGAGCACAGGCAGGAGTGCCTGTGCCACGGGATGTGGGAGGACAGAGTCCTCTAAGAAATATACAGGGTCCAAGACAGAACTTTGCTGGGAGTGGGATGGCGAAGAGCAAAGGAGTCTTGGAGGAACTGGCAATGGGAGCGAGGCAGCGTGGGGGCTGCTGAGGGCAAGGGGCATTGAGCTCATCACGAAGAGTGTTGCGGGCACACCTTTCCGCCCGGGGCCGGGATGCGGGGCGCCGGGCAAAATCAACGAAAACAGGGTTCGCGCGCGGCGAACACAAAGTGAAACTTCACCCGCGGTTGCGTGCGGCGTGCGGGCGGACGAGACGCTCGGCCAAAAAGTTATCGGACACAGAGTGGCCATTCTCCGGAGGAGACACGACCGCGGGTTGCGGTTCCGTTGCGACTTCGGCAGCGGCGGCAGCGCGAACGCTGCGCTCGCGCTGCTCGATCAGCCAGCGCGCGACCATGGCGTTGGCGTTCTCGTCGAGCCACTGATCGAGCAGGGAAGAAATTTCCTTGCGGAGATTGGAGGCGTGGGCGAGGCGAGAGAGCTCGTACGACTGCAGGGTGTTGCGGGAAGCGGTGAGGAGGAACTCCCAGGGCGGCTGGGTGCGCTGATTGATCACGTCCGTCTCCAGTATGTTGGTAGTAACGTATTGCGTGTGTATAGTACCACTGAGAATTCCATGGTTACTAGTAATCGTGAAGTATACACCCTGTGGAAATCTGTGGAAATCGAGGAAAACGTAGTGGTGGCGTGCAGCGGGTGCGCCGGCGATTACGAGGACCCGGACCGGACGGCGTGGGAGGGAGAGTTCGAAGAGGAAGAGGCGGAGGAGGCGGGCGATGAGCCAGGAAGCGATGCATGAGGGCTCGGCAGAATCGCCGCTGGAGGAGATCCATACGAAGCAAATGAAGCGGCAACGGAGGCCGCAGCGGGAAATTTTGCTGGAGGTGCTGCGAATCGCGGCGCAGTACGAGACCTGGGTGACGCTGGAGGAGTTGGCGGGAAAGACAAAGTTTTCGCCGGCGAGTATTTCGGCGCAGTTGCGGCATTTGCGAAAGGCGCGGTACGGAGGATGGACGGTGGAGAGGAGGCGGAGGAAGTGGGTGGAGGAGGAGCTGGTGTGGGAATACAGACTCGGAGGTTGAGGAGGTAGAGGAAGTAAAGGAGGTAGAGGACAAGAAACGGAGGATACGATGAGCGTGAAGCCGGAGATGGCGTTTGATGTTTGCTGGGAGGTTTATCAGGGGGCGCGGGAGGTGATGGAGTCGAAGCGGGGGATTGGCGCGCTGAATATGGAGATGGAGACGAAGTATTCGTGGCGGCCGGATGTGCGGCCGAAGATGAAAGATTGGGTGGCGGATTTTGCTTTGGCGGGGCAATCGGCGCTGGAGGCGCCGGAGTGCGCATCGCGGATGGTGATGTTCCGGTTGTATTACCTGGGGCTGGCGCCTTATGACCGGGCGCGGCATTTTTTGGGATTGAGCGAGCGCGGGTGGGTGAATTGGTCGGAGGAGATCCGGAGGAAGTGCGGGGCGGAGATTCTTAGGCGGGAGATGTTTCCGCCGCGGAGGTATTTTGGTGGAGAGCAGTAAGCGCCGATCAATAATCAGCGAACGGGAAGAAAGCGAACAGCTAGCAGGAAGCGGGCTGTGAGGCGTTAAGCGAGGGAACGAAGTCAGCACCAGGCTGGTCCCTGCGATTGCTAGCAATTATGCTATGGGATATGATAGCGGTATGAGCAACACTCAACGAAAGCACATTAAACGCACCGGCAAGCAAAATGGGAAGGCGGGAAACACCCAGACGAGCTTGCGATTGCCTGAGAGTTTGTATGAGCGAGCCAAGAAAGCGGTGGATGCCGGCAAGACCGGCAGTATCAATGAACTATTGGTACGGGCACTGACGGCGTATCTTCGCGCGCTGGAGCGCAAGGCGATTGATCAAGCTTTTGAGCCGATGGCGGCCGACACGGCTTACCGCAAAGAAGCTCTCAAGATCGCGGCGCAATTCTCCGCGAGCGATGCGGAGAGCCTGCGATTGACGGAGCGCGATTTGGCGGAATTGTAAATGATTCGCGGGGAGATTTACCTGGCGAATCTGAGTCCGGCGAGCGGATCACAGCAGGGCGGAATCCGGCCGGTGCTGATCGTGAGTCGTGACGCCCTGAACTTGCATTCTCCCATCGTAATCGTGGCACCGATCACTGGACGGGAGCATAAGAGACAACTTTACCCTACGCATTGCGAGCTAGAAGCAGGTGAGGGAGGACTGGCAAAGGTCTCGGTGGTTCTTTGCGAACAAGTGCGGACGATATCCAAAGACAGGCTGGCGAAAAGAGTTGGGCGAATATCTGCCGGCAAGATGCAGTTGATAGAGACCGCGCTTCGGATTGCGATGGATTTGTAAGGGGCGTCGAGTTGAGCGGATGATCCCAAGTGGTTGCTTTAGGCGCGGCGGTATTTTAGTGGGGGCAAGCGAGGCGGCGGAGGCGGGCCGAGACGTACCATTCCGCTACGTGAAGGATCAGCAAGACAAGGAAAACACAAGCGGCGAAATCAGAGTAGGTGGCCAGACTATCGCTAATGAACGCCCAACCGGTAAGGTTGGAATCTTCGAGGTTGCGAAAAGTTGCCGGGAATTGCATGAAACAAGCTGCGCCGAACAACAAAACAGATAAATACGTTAGATGGAACAGGTTATTGGATTTGTTTTGCAAGGACACAATTAGTGCACGCCTGGACTCGTGATCTCCCGGAGCAGTCTCCTTTTTATGAGAATCCATGCGAACAATCGTTCGAGCTAGAGAGAAAACTGTGTAGATGCTGACGACCGAGAGGTAACAGGCATAAATTTTGAACAACGGCACTTGCTCGGTCCACAAGCCACGAACATGAAGGTCGGGATTAGGGAGATGCATGGCCTTTCCCTTAGACACCGATGAGAAAGAATTCGTTCCTTGAGGCGAATGGGTGGAAACATATCGCCTGAGCTTGGTGAATTTAGCCTTGAAGAACGGAGACGGATTGCTTTTCGGTCGTAAGAGCCCACACTTCGCAAAAGGCGCGAAGGATGTGGCACCCTCAAGAATAATTGTGGATCGGCGTTGGAACAAATTATCCAAGAGGGCGGCCTAAAGCCGCCCTACGTGCGACTAGGCGAGGATGAGCGGGTCGCTGAGGCGGAGGAGTTTGCCGGTTTCGGAGGGGGGGACGCGGGTGTTGGTGGAGAGGCGGTAGAAGTGGTCGAAGCGATCGCGGGGAGACCACGGGGGCAGGGTGGACTGGCGGAGTTGGGTGAAATGTTTTTGGAAGCCTTCGAGGATTTCGCCGGTGCGGGGATTGCGCGGGGGAACGGGGCAGCGGGCGCAGGGATGGCTGCCTTCAAAATTTACTTCGCCGATTTTGAAGCGGACGACGCTGCGTTCTTCCTGGGCGAAGAGTTGATCTTCCCAAAAGGCGGGGACGCCATTGATTTCGAGCGTGGCGCGGAAGCGTTCGCGGACTTCATCAACGGCGATGCCGGGAAAGCCCTGGGGCGTCGCAGGAAACCACTCGGACACAGTTTGCAGCGAAGCAGTGGAGACGATGGTGGGGCCGCTGGCGACAGTTTCGTCGGGGAAGCCGTCTTCGGAATAGCGTACTATGATCTGCTGCTCGAAGAAGACGCTGAACCATTCGGCAGCGTCTTCGTGGCCCCCGGGGAAGGCGAAGGTGCGCGTCGGAATTTCGCGGCGATCGCCGGGCACGGAGAGCGTGACGCTGCGGAGGTCCGGGGAATAGTTGGCGCGGATGAGATGGATGGCGGGAGTGCGCTTGCCGTTTACCCATTTGCCGTCTACGGAATAGAGGGCCCAAGCGCGGTCGAGTTCGAGGCCGCCGGACCGGCAGATGCGTGCTTCGGGGACGGAGATTGGATCGAGGGATTTGATGGGGTGGAGGCGGATGTTGACGAGGACTGGGGCCGCTTGCGGAGAGGACATGAAAAGAGTTTAGCAAAGAGGATGAGGTAAAGAGGGAACGATGTAACGAAGTAAGGATTGGGCTGGGAAACTTAATTGGCTGAGTCAAGACTCGCCAATCTGGAGATTCAACCCGCATAGTTCGCGGGTTGGTGAAAAGGTGGCGGTCCCTTGGCGGACGGATCGGCGGCACCTGCGGGTGGAGATTGGTGCTTGTGGATAGAGATGGGGGCGCAGCGCGAAGCTATTGTGCTGACCAGGCGGATGCGCCCCCCGAACGCCGGGTCCATTGGGGAGAGATGCTATCGGGCGCGGTAAAGCGATAGAGACCGCTACCCGGCCAGACGAAAACATTCGCACGGGAAATTCGCCGCGCGGGGTCTGGCTGGACCCGGCGTTTGCGCTCCCCGAATTCCAAAAGGGGAGCAGAACTGAATGAAAGCAACCTCCGATTCAAAAATGGGAATTGTCTAACGGCCGTTGGATGTGGCCAGGGCTGAATAATGGCGCGAAGAGTGATGCGGCGTATCGGGTTCGGGATCGGGTTCGGAGGCTTCCGGAAGCGAAAGCAGGGGATAGGTGTGGATGTTGGCGATGGCTCCTCCCTGGGAAAAGGCGATGGAGATGTCCGCGGGGGAGACATGCTGAGGGAATTCAGAGATTACGAGCACATCGAATGGACCGAGGGTGAAGAAAGAGGACTTTAGGTGGCCGCCGAGCTTTTCGATGGGGTCACGAATGGCTTCATAGCGATCGTGGGGATCGTTGAGCAGGCGTTTGCGGGCGTCTGTGGTGTAACTGACTTGATGGCAAAAGTAGGACATGTCTTGCCACTTTCTAGGGCGGGCGCTGCTACAGTTTGAAGGTGCGCGTCGGGGATGGAGATGTCAAGAGAGAAAAAAGGGGAGAATGGGAGAGGGGAAGTGGTGGTGATGGGGCGGATTGCGGGGGGCGTAGGAGAAAAGATTTAGCACAGAGGACACAGAGCGGAGCAGAGAGTACACAGAGAAAGCTGGATTCCACGAAGATTTGATTTCGGCTCTGGGAGATCGCCTCCGGATCGGATGCACAGGCAAGAGTGTCTGTGCCACAACGAATGATGCAGTACACATGAGTATTGGGGATTGGTATAGGGCGTTCCCGAGGCAACAGGAGTTCCACCAGTCGAAGAAGAAGTACCGGTTGTTTGGCGGAGCGGCGGGGCCGGGAAAGACGAAGGCGTTGCTGGCAGAGACGATCCAGCAAGCGTTGGAAGTGGATGGGAGCGACACGCTGCTGCTGCGGCGGACGTTTCCGGAACTGGAATCGTCAGTGCTGACGTACTTCCGGCGGGATGTGCCACGGGACCTCTCCCTTCGCCCTACCTGCCACCGCGACCGGCCCTGTCGCGATCAATTCCGCCGACTTTAACGGCGATGGCTATCCAGACCTCGCCATTGTCAATTGCCGGAACGAGAACGACGTTTACCAGTATCAGGGCGCGGAGTTTTTGTTCATCGGCATTGATGAGCTGACGCATTTCACATTGAAGCAGTGGCAATTTCTGACTTCGCGGAACCGGTGCCCGGTGCCGCGATACACATCGGGGAATAGCCAGGGGAAAGATGTTGTGCCAAGCATGGCAGGCGCGACCAACCCTGGAAATGTTGGGCACGCGTGGGTGAAGGCGCTGTGGGTGGATAAGGTGGCACCGGCGGGTTTTGAGCGGCCGGAGCTTTACGACGCGAGCGATTACGATTTTATCCGTGCGCGGATCGAGGACAACCCGATTTACGCGCGGGATGTGAATTACAAAAAAACATTGTCGGCATTGCCGGACCGGTTGCGGCGGGCGTTCCTGGAAGGGGATTGGAGTTTTTTCGCGAGGCAATACTTTGATTTGTTCGAGATTGGCCGGCACACGGCGCGGGCGGAGGAGTTGCGGATCGAGGAATGGGCTCCGCGATGGATTTCGATTGACTGGGGGTTCCGGCATCCGAGTGCGGTGTATTGGCATGGGGTGAGTGACGTGGCCCGTGACCCGAAGCAGGGGAGGAAATCCCGGCACCCAGGACCCGTCCGTTGGCGTTGGGGATGAGCAGGACCGAGCCGGAAATGAATCTGGCGGAACACGGAGCACGGGTCACGGGTCACAGATTGTGACGTATCGGGAGTATGTGCAGAATTCACTTTCGCCGCGGATGTTGGGACAGGCGATTGTGGAGCAGACGAAGCTAGAGAGGATACGGGAGATTTATTTGTCGCCGGACGCGTTTGCGCAACGCACGAGCGAAGCGTCGACTGCCGAGCAATTGGGGGATGTGCTGGAGCAGAACGGATTGCCGCGGCCGGTTCCGGCGAATGACGACCGGATTGGTGGGTGGCAGTTGATGTACCAGTTGCTGGAGCAGGATGCGTGGGTGATTTCGTCGAAATGTCCGCGATTGATTGAGTGTTTGCCGCTGCTGATCCACGATGAGCGCCGCGTGGAAGATGTACGCAAGATGGAAGGCGATGATCCGGCCGATGCAGCGCGGAGTGGCGCGGGCGGCGAAGTGGTTTGCCATCGGAGCAGCGGCGGGGGCGATCGCGGTGAAGGTGGCACGGTGAATTTTGATTGTTTGTTGTTCGCTCTTCAAGAAAAGCACAGCGAGGAATCGCTGTGCCACGGCCCACCTCATAGCCTCAGGAAGTCCTCATAACCCGAAATGGCCCGACTGACGCACCCCCCGCGCCAGTCGGGAAGTACCTTAAGAGAAGAGCGGAAAGACAAAGAAAAGCGAGGAAAAGCCGAAGAAAGGGCTTGACAGTGGGTCCTATAAGCTATATTATGTTAACTACAAAATCCGGTTAGCGCAAGGGTGTGGCCCCTATATCTTGCGACCCACTTTTCCAGATTGGTACTTCCCCTTTATTCAAATTCGATCTTGATTCCGACGGAATTGCGCTCGGGAACACCATGGGACTATTTTACGATTGCCCGCCAGCGCCGGCGCTAACGTTACTTCTTGGTGGATTTGGATTGGGCGATTTCATAGTCGATGTATTGCTGGATAGCGTGGGGGTCGGCGCCGACGACGCGGCGGCCATTGACGAAGAGCGTCGGTGTGCTGCGGACTTCGAGCAGGTTGCCGTTGGCGATGCTGGCGTCCACCTCGCTGGCGGCCTGGGGACTGGCGAGGCAAGCCTTGAGGGTATCGGCGTTGAGCCCGTTCTGGCCGGCGAAGTCCACAACCTTGTCATAGACATTGGTTGCAGAGATCAGGTCCTGCTGGTCGTAGACATAATCGAAATACTTCCAAAAGGTTTGCGGGTTCTGCTGGTAGACGCAGCGTCCGGCGAGGGCGGCGGTGCGTGCCCAGGGATGAACCGAGTCGAGCGGGAAATCCTTGAAGACGAGCTTGACCTGAGGATAGTTGGGCAGCATGCCACGGAGCGCGTCGTGGAGATTACGACAAACGGGGCATTCGAAGTCGCCGTATTCGATAATGGTGATGGGAGCGTTAGGATTGCCGAGCACGGGGGCGCCCTTCAGGTCCATTTTGGAGAGATTTTCCGTGAGAGGATTCTTGGTGAGGTCGGAGATTTCGCCGCGGATGAGGTAGTGGCCATCCTTGGTGACATACATTTTGACCTTGTCGGAGCCCTGATCGGTTTTCACGTCGATGCTGGTTTCGAGCAGGCCGGAGTTCCCTACTTCGGTGAGTGGGCCGACGGCGACTTGGACGTCTGGTCCGAGCGCGAAGGCATTGCGAAGATAGACCTCGATACTTTTTTGGAGGGGAGTTTGCGGAGCGGCCGGGGGCGCGGACTGCGCGGCGGCGAGGGTGGCCCAGAGCAGGGCGAACGCGGAAACGGCCAGGCGGCGGATTGGTTTCACGTAGACATGTTCCTTTGCTTCGGAGTTGGTTGCTTGCAAGACGGCGGTTTGAATCGCCTGTATTAGTTTCGCATAAGTTGTTGGTAGCGCCTGCATCTTGCAGGCAAGCGGTCGGAAGTTTGTTGTTACAAGCCCGCCTGCCCAGTTGGCTGCCGGAAAGAGGGCGGCTCGCAGATTCGCCGGCATGCTCGCCTGCAAGATGCAGGCGCTACCGGTTACGGTATAAATCGTTGGGCGATGGGGAATGGACGGCCGAAGCCGAAGGCGCGTGAGGTGACTTTGAGACCCGGCGCGGCCTGTTTGCGTTTGTATTCGTTGCGATCCACCAGCAGGGCGATGTTTCGAACCAATTGCAGGTCAAAGCCGAACTCCTCGGCAATCTCCGCGGGCGTTTTCACTTCTTCGAGATAAGACTTCAGAATGCGGTCGAGCACTTCGTAGGGCGGCAGGGAGTCCGTGTCCTTCTGATTGGGGCGCAGTTCGGCACTGGGAGGCTTTTCGATCGTGGAGCGGGGAATCAGTTCCCTTTCACGGTTAATGTATTCGGCCAGCTCGTAGACCATCAATTTCGGTACGTCGGAAATCACGGCGAGGCCGCCGGCCATATCTCCATAGAGCGTGCAATATCCTACGGCAAATTCGGATTTGTTTCCGGTGCTGAGAACCATGGAGCTGAATTTATTGGAGAGTGCCATCAGGTAGTTGCCGCGGATGCGCGCCTGAATGTTTTCTTCGGTGGCGTCCATGGGGCGATTGGCGAAGACGGGCTTCAGCGTTTGGAGGTAGGAGTCGAAAACCGGGGTGACCGGAATGGTGAGAAATTCGATGCCGAGATTGTGGGCCAGGCATTGCGCGTCGGTCTTGCTGCCTTCGGAAGAGTACGGCCCGGGCATGGAGACGCCCATGACGTTTTCCTTGCCGAGAGCCTCGACGGCGATCGATGCGACAACGGCGGAGTCCACGCCGCCGCTGAGGCCGACGATGGTCCTGCTAAATTTACATTTGCGCACGTAGTCGCGCGTGCCTGTGACGAGTGCCTGGTGGGCGTAGGCGATTTCGCCCTTGGCTTGCGAATGAATTTCGCCTTCGCCGGTGACGGTGTCGAAGAGCACGAGGTCTTCTTCAAAAGCTTTGGCCTGGGCGGCCACTCTTCCGTCGGGAGTCAGGGCCATGCTGGCGCCATCGAAGATCAGGGAGTCGTCGCCACCGACTTGATTGACGTAAATGATCGGGCGGCGATGTTGCTGCGCGATGGAGCGAAGCATTTCGATGCGCAGGGAACGCTTGTCGATGGTGTAGGGCGAAGCAGAGATATTCAAAAGGATGCTGGTTCCCTGCTGGATGAGTTCCGTGACGGGGTCGCGAGCGTAGCGAGGCTTGGCCCAGAAATTCTTGTCGTTCCAGACGTCTTCGCAGATGGTGATGCCCAGTTGTTCGCGGTCGAGGCCGTAGACGGAATGTTTTTCGCCCGGATGAAAATAGCGGGACTCGTCGAAGACATCGTAGGTGGGAAGCAGGGCCTTGGCTTGCTCGAAAACGACGCGGCCGTCCTGAATGAGCGCCGCTTTGTTGGCGATGGAATGCCCGGTACGGGAGTGATCGAAGCGGCCGGCGTAGCCTACGACGGCGGGTAGAGGCATGTGGTAGGCAATGTCTTTCAGCGTGTCGAGATTGCGCTGGATGAAGGCGGGGCGTTCGAGGAGGTCGAGGGGGGGATAGCCGCAGATGCAGAGCTCAGAGAAGACGGCAAGTTCGGCGCCGCGCTTCTTGGCCTGCTGCGCCAGGGCGAGAATGCACGAGGCATTCCCTTCAAAGTCGCCAACAGTGGGATTGAATTGAGCGAGGGCTATCTTCATTCGGCTAGAAGATTAGGATAAGGCTTCGGGAGGCAACTTGTCTAATCGGTCTTGTGAGGCCGCATTTTCCCGAGCATCGCAGAGCGGAGTATGGCGTTCAAGCGGCTCTGATAACCTTTGCCATGACTTCGGAGCCAGGCAATCACATCAGCATCGATCCGCACCGTCAACTGCCGTTTGATTGGGCGATAGAACTTGCCACGGACAGCACCAGCCCATTCTTTGCTGGTGGTGGCGGGAATATCGGAATAATCGATCTCGCTCTCCGGCCGTTTGGCAAGGGCCCGGAGTTCCTTACGGATGGCTTTCGGCACCTTCTTCATAAATTTCCCTTTCCTTCCGATTCGCGCGACGAGCGGAGATAAGTCTGATGTCCGGGTCGCCCGCACCAGTTTCCGGATACGTGTGGACGACCAGGAGTAAAAGTACATCACCGGCGCGCCCGATCGTCTGCCAGCGTTCCTCGCCATCCACTATGCGTTCCAGCCGGCTTAACTGGAACGGATCATCGAAGACCATAGACGCTGCTTCAAGGCTGACACCGTGCTTTTTCTGGTTCGTCCGGTTTTTGTCCGGATCCCAGGAAAACAAGTGTAACTCCCAATGTGTAGCTACAATAGTGTAGTTTGTTTCAATCGAGGAAGTCAACCATGAGCGGGCTCCAGGCCGGATTGCCCTAGTCCCTGAACTGTCAAGCTAGAGGCGGTTAATCTGCTGCTGCGGCTTTTTGCTGGATGAACGTGGTTTCTTCGACTATGCCGAAGGCCTTCAGCATGCGCTCCTGGACGGTCGCAGAGACGGCATTGATTTCATCGATCCCGAGATCGGCTGGGCTTACGCGGTAGCGGAGTTTTTTCTGGCCGACTGGCGTTTCGATGATTTGCAGAACCGCATCGGCAACTTCCTGAGGATCGGCGCTGGTGCCAGACAAGAGCGCGTCCACTTTCGGAGGGATGGCGTTGGCGGCACCATAGGTTTCAGTGCGGACCGCGTCGCTGGCGGTGACCATATTGCCGAACACGGGAGTCTTGTAAGCGCCGGGTTCGACGATGACGGACTCAATGCCCTGTGGCGCAAGCTCATAGTGATAGCCTTCGGCAAGCGCTTCCATGGCGAATTTTGTGGCGCAATAAAAAGCAAACGCGGGGACGATCATGCGTCCCGCGCCGCTGCTGACGTGCATCAGCAGTCCGCTGCGCTGGCGGCGCATGTGCGGCAGCACCGCGCGATTCACGCGCTGGCACCCGAAGAAATTCGTATCGAAAATTTGCTGGGCTTGCTGCGTGGTGGTCACTTCGGCCAGGCCCAGGATGGCATAGCCGGCGTTGTTGATGGCCACGTCGATGTGCCCAGCTTGCGCGATCACGGAACGCACGGCGTTTTCGACGGAGGCTTCGCTGGTGACATCTATCTCCAGCGTGTGGATGGCGAGCGATTCCCTTTCGGCCAGCGCCAGAAGTTCCCCGGCATTCTTGGCGTTTTTGCTCTGGGGATCGCGCATCGTGGCGAAAATGGTGTGGCCGCGGCGCGCGAGGGTTTCGGCGATCAGGCGGCCGAAACCGGTGCTGGCGCCGGTGATCAGAACGACTTGTTTGTGGACGGGCATAGGGCACCACCTTGCGGGGTATAGTGAATCAGATGTGGGGTGGAGGTAAAGCGGTACGTTTTTTTGGTGGGCCGCGAAAGTTGGGCGAAAGATTGTGGTGGCCAGTCTAAAGACTGGCCACTACATTTTGTTTCGCGAAGGCGCGGAATCGGTAAATAGAAAAAGGCTCCTACAGGGTAAGAGCCTTGAAGATTTGGAGAAAAATGCGCCCGCCTCGGAAGGCGGCCGCTACAGGGTTAGACGCTGAAGGAGCTGCCGCAGCCGCAGGTGCTCTTCACGTTCGGATTGTTGAACTTGAAGCCAGCGCCTTCGAGGGTTTCGACGTAGTCGATTTCCACGCCCTCGAGATACATGGAGCTCATCTGGTCCACGGCGACTTTCAGGCCGTTAAAATCGAGCACTTCATCGGTATCGTTGGTCTGGTTTTCAAACGCCATGTGGTACTGGAAACCAGAACACCCGCCGCCGACAACGGCAACGCGCAACGCCACCGGAACAGGCGATTGCAGCGACATAATTTCCTTCACCTTTACGGCGGCAACAGGAGTGAGATTAATCATTGTAGTTATGGCCTCCGCTCGCGGAATTCCCCGCGGCTGGTTTGATTATAGCATGGATGGTGCTGATGCATCTGTGGGTGCCGAATCGGGCAGCCCGGTTTTTGAAGCGGATAGCAGCTAGCAGCGAGCAGATAACAGAAATCAACAGCGCCCAGCCAGCTTACATTGTGCCGCAGACAGTTTTGCTTCCTGCTCGCTGTTATCTGTTCGCTGCTATCTTATATTCACCCACCACACATACTTCCCCACAATCCACACGGCATCCCTTAAAATAGATGCACTTATGAGACACACGGTTACGTTACTGCCTGGCGAAGGAATTGGACCTGAGGTTTCCGCGGCTGCACAGCGCGTGCTGGACGCTTCTGGCGTGCACATTGATTGGGAGATTCTGGGCGCGCGCGCCGAGAACACCGACAAGGCAACGATTGGCGGCGAAGTGCTGAACGCGGCGGCGATTGAATCGGTGCGGCGGAATCGCGTGGCCCTGAAAGGGCCGATGGCAACGGCGATTGCCGGCGGGGCGCGCAGCGTGAACGTGGCTCTGCGCAAGAGCCTGGAACTTTACGCCAACCTGCGCCCGGTACGAAATCTGCCGGGAGTGAAGTCGCATTTTGAAGGCGTGGATGTGGTGATCGTGCGGGAAAACACGGAGGATTTGTATTCCGGGCTGGAGCACGAGGTGGTACCCGGGGTGGTGGAGAGCCTGAAGATCATCACGGAGAAGGCGTCCACACGGATTGCGAAGTTTGCTTTTGAATACGCGGTGAAGATGGGCCGAAAAAAGATTCACGCAATCCATAAAGCGAACATCATGAAGATGAGCGACGGGCTATTTCTGCGGTCAGTGCGCGCGGTTGCAGAGAAATATCCGGATATCGAGTACAAGGAATTGATTGTGGACAACGCCTGCATGCAGATCGTGATCAACCCGGACCAGTTTGACGTATTACTGCTGCCGAATTTATATGGCGACGTGATGAGCGATCTTGCGGCGGGGTTGGTAGGCGGATTGGGCGTGGTGCCTAGCGGAAATATCGGCGAAGAATGCGCGATTTTTGAGGCGGTGCACGGCACGGCGCCGGACATTGCCGGCAAGGGCCTGGCAAATCCCACGGCGCTGCTGATGAGCTCGATCCTGATGCTGCACCACCTGGGCGAGGGAGCGGCGGCGGAGCGAATACAGGCGGCGCTGATCAAGGTCTATAAAGAGAGCAAGCATGTCACGAAGGACGTGGGCGGGCAAGCTGGGACGCTGGAGTTTACGGATGCGGTGATCGCGGCGTTGCCGAGGGGTTAGATAACGGATAGCAGATAGCAGCGAACAGGAAACGGATGTGAGCTAACTCGGCGATTTTGAGCCGGGCGCTCGAAGGTTAGCGTGCCGGTAATGGTTGAGAATTCGCGGGGAATTATCATAGGATTTCCCGGATGAAGAAACCTGCAAAGTCTTCCAAGAAAACCGGCAAGTTGCCCGAATCCTCCGGCGATGGATCGCTGGAGGGGGTTTACGTTGAACTGAAAAAGATTCTTGCGCGGCATGCGCCGCCGTTCAAGCTCTGCGGTATGAGCGTACGAAATAAATTGAGCGCGCAACTGGTGGTGACTAAACCTGTGGCGATTCCAGGGGCTTACGGTGGGAAGCCTGTTAATGTGCAAATGGCGGCGGTGATTCTGCAGAAGGGCTATGTGGGGTTTTATTTGATGTGCATTTACATGAATGGGAAGGCGAAGAAAGAGATTTCGCCGACGCTGCTGAAGTTGCTGAAGGGCAAGACGTGTTTCCATGTGAAGAAGCTGGATGATGGGTTGAAGAGGGATATTGAGGCGGCGTTGGTGGCGGGGACGAAGGCGTATCGGGAGCGCGGGTGGTTGTAAAACCGGCTCGATGGGGCCAGAGGTATTGTGGTGAGGCTGAAGTTGAGATCCTTCGCCCGCGGCGGGCTCAGGATGACACGTCACGGGAATATTTGAAACCGAGTGTGTGATTAGGCGGCGTTGCGGCAGGCGGGATCGGAACTGCGGCAGAGGATGGGGCGTCCGTCGCTGTCTTGCAGGACGATAAATTTCTCGGGACTTGGGAGTGGCGTGGCTTTCGAGGTGGGTGCCGGGGCGGGCGGCGGAACGTAGTTCCTGGTGCGCTTACGAAGACGGCGCGCGACTTCCCCTAGCGACGGCGCTGGCGCGGCCTGCTCAGCGAGAATCTTCTCACCAAGCTCCAGCGCCTTGTTGTAATCCATATACGTGCTAGGCACAAAGTCGGGATCGCCATGCGCGATGCCTACTTCGAAAGGCGCGCGCTCTTCGGCATGGTGCACGGAAAAATCGTAGTATCCCCAACCACCGTAACCACCGCCCCAGCCATAGTTGGAATAGCCGTATCCGCCGTAGCCACCGCCATAATTAAACGAGGTAAACGATCCGCCGGAAATGAAGCGCTGAGCAGGGAGCGTTGTGCCGCAGGCCAGCAACAAGGCCGCCAGAAGACTGGATTTAAGAACGTACTTCAAGCGTGCCCCCTTCCCCGCAGAGAAACATATCGGAAAAGGGGACTTCTGCCAAGTACGACGTTTCGCTTACTGGAAAAGGTACATCATCGAGTTGAACGGAAGCTCCAGGCCACTAAAATTTGGCCCGGGCGGCGATTTGGCGAATTTCAGGGTTTTCGATGATGCGGCTGCGGAGGTCCTCGCGGGTGGCCTGCAGCATGGCGCGGCCGAGATCCAGACCATGTACGTAGAGGCCAGGGAACGGTTTGAAGAGGCCGCCTAGTGGATAGAGAAGGGCGTAAATCTTCGGCAAGCTGGGAGAGGGCTTGGCGTCAATAAATCCGGGGCGCCAGCAATCGGCGCTGATCAGATCGATCAGGTCATGCTCGGTTTGCGCTTTCACGCGCGCCCAGAGCATGCGGCTATCGGCGCGAGTTCCCTTCCCGCTGATGAAATGGAATGCCGCGCCGGGGTTGACGGCTTTGAGCATGTTGGCGGCGGCAAGGGGGTAGGAATAACTTATGGCGCGATAGTCTTCCGCGGAAACCTGCGTGGAGGAGATTCCCAGGCAAAAGAAGCAGGCGTCGACGGAGCGGAAGGCTTCTTCGACGACAGCGTAATTCAGAAAATCTTTGTGGACGAAAGTACGGAGCTTCGGGCCGGTGTGCAGCAGTGGCTTGCGGGTGATGGCGCGAACTTCGTCGACGATGGACGCAGAGAGGCAGGCATCCAGCACGGCCGCGCCGACGGAACCGGTTGCACCGAAGAGGAGGACTTTCATCACGGAAGAGTCTACACGAATCGCGCGAGCGTGGCGGTGGCACCGGGCTACGATTTGCTGAGCGCGCGATCGAGAGAGAGGGCGCCGGAGCCTTTGATCATGATGACTATGGCGATGGCTACTGCCAGGATATGAAACTCGAAACCTTCGCCCTTTTGCGTGCCAAACCAATTCGCGAAGAAGCCGTAATGAATATGGATCATGGCCACGGCGATGATCATGTTGCAGGCGATGCCAAAAGCCGCGACACGGCTGAGAAGGCCGACCAGCAAGCCCATGCCGCCAAGGAACTCCGCGGCGATGGCAAGAACCGCGAACGGCGCGGGAACTCCCAGCCCCTTCGTAAAGAAACCCATCGTGCCGGAAAAACCGTAGCCGCCAAACCAGCCGAGAGCCTTCTGCGCGCCATGGGCGAAAAAAACGATGCCGAACAGGAGTCGGAGAATTGTTATAGCGTAGTCGTCCGTCGTGGCCATGAGTTTGCGAAGCATGGTGGCTTCTCCTTCCAGCGGTTGGGATGATCAAAGAACCGGGAGCGAGGATAACACTATTTGGAATATTCGAAAAAAAATCCGGCACCTCGGAAGGCGAGCCCCACAGGGGTCACTGTGGCAGGTAGATTTGGTAGACCATGAAGTAGACGATTACACCGGTGACGGAGACGTAGAGCCAAAGGGGAAGTGTCCAGCGGGCGATGAGGCGGTGCTGGTCGAATTTTTGGAGCCAGGCGCGACGAAGGGTGATGAATATCAGCGGCACGATGACGACAGCGAGAATGGTGTGGGAGAGCAGCAGCGTGAAATAGACCGGACGGATCCAGCCCTGGCCCTGGAAGTGAATCACCTGGTGGATGCGGATGTGGTAGATCACGTAGGAAACGAGGAAGGCGCAGGACACGAAAAAAGCGGAGACCATGAATTTCTTGTGGAGTTCGCGTTTGCCGTTGCGAATGGCGTTGTATCCACAGGTGAGGAGAATCGCGGAGATGCCGTTGAGGGTGGCGTTCAGCGCGGGTTGGGAGAACATCTCAGTGGCTCCCTTCGGCTTTGCTTGCGGACCACAGCTTGTGGGGTGCAGTTGGATCGAATGCACAGGCAGGAGTGCCTGTGCCACGGCGCGCGGCGTTGAGTGCGGGTTGGGAGAACATGGTTTGGGCGGACCTTTCTGGTGCGGCGATGATTACGAGATAACAGATAGCAGCGAACGGCGAACAGGAAACACGAGGTGCGGGCTGACGCCACTGCCAATTGCTGGCCGGTCTAAAGACCTGCCACTACACAAGCAAGAAGTCGTCCCTACACGCAGGTTGCGGTGATCCCATTTTGCTGATTCCTGATCGGTGCTATCTGATCGCTGCTCGCTTACTACCTCGGAAGCTTGTCGTACATCATCAGGCCGAGCAGGATTGGGATGTGCAGCACGGTGGCGTGCATCAGCCACTTGGCGCGGGTGTTGGTTTTGGCATGGGCGGCCCACAGGCAGACCTGGACGAGGCCTGTGCAAGTGACCAGCGCGCCGAAGAAATAGAGCACTCCGGCGAAGCCCATCATCGCGGGCAGCAGGCTGACAGCCACAAGCGCGGCGGCATAAAGAATAATTTCCCGGAAGGTGCGCTTCCCTTCCTTGTCCACAACAGGAAGCATCAGGATGCCGGCGCGCGCGTAATCTTCCCGGTACATCCAGGCGATAGCGTGGAAATGCGGGAATTGCCAGACGAAGAGAATGGCGAAGAGCAGCCAGGCGCCGGAGTCCAACGTTCCGGTGGCGGCGGTCCAGCCGATCATCGGCGGAATCGCGCCGGGGATGGCGCCGATAAACGTAGCCCAAACGGTGCGCTTTTTCAGAGGTGTGTAGCCGAGCAGATAGCTCAAGCAGGTGAAGACACCCAGGAAGCAGGGCCAGAAACCCGCGGTGATATAAAGATCCAACGCCCCGGCAAGAGAAAGCACGATGCCAAAGCGCAGTGCCTCAGCGGGAGTGAGCACGCCCGTGGGCAGCGGACGCGACGCGGTGCGGCGCATGTAGCGATCCGATTCGCGCTCAATGTAGTGGTTCAACGCGGCGGTTCCGGCGGCGATCAGCATTGTCGCGACAATCACGTGGATCATGTGCAGCCAGGCTACGGGGCCGCGCGCGCCCATGTAATAGCCGGCGCCAGTGGTCATCAGCACCAGAAAAGAGACATCGGGCTTGGTCAGCGTGATATACGCGCCGAGTTTGCCCGCAACGGCGGACCGGTTCGATTGTGCGAGAGCGGTGGCGCGAGCTTCACTCATTACGCGGGCACCTCACCTTTGGTTGTGGCAAGCAGCACTTCCCTTCTCCGGGGTATCAAGCGATAGCACAGCAGCACCACAAGAATCGCCGTGGCAAATAATATCGCACCAAACACCGTGTGCACCACTGTTGTCGCCACCATTGCGGCCATCGGCTGCGGGTCGCCGGCGGAACGCAAGCGCGTCCACAAGGCACCGATTCCGAGCAGAACCTGCAAGCCTACGATGCCGTGAAGGAGCGCGCGGACGCGGGAAATTTCCCGCGAACCCGCAAAACGCTTGCGCAGTTCACGCGCGGTCCAGGAGGCAATCCACAGAACACCCAGGGCCCAAGCCACGTGCGGCGTGACTGGAGCGTAATTGTGTCGAAAGGCCGCGCCCAGGGCGATCTGCAGGAAGATGGCTCCGGCGTTGAGGACCACGATGGTGTGAATCGCGGGGGTGGCTTTGTCTTCAAATTGCGGCTGATTGGCCACCCACCAGCGACTGGTGACCACGGCGATGGTGACGAGCGCGGCGAACATGAGTTGCGCCATGCAGGCATGCATCACCGGGAGCCAATAGTGGAGGAGTTTCAGGACGGTGAGGCCTCCGAGGAGTCCTTGAATGATCACGCCCGCGACGGCCGCAACGCCGAGCCACTTGACCCAAGGGCGCTCCTCTTTACGCCACAGCATGACGGAAAGAATGATGATGAACAGGCCGAGGATGGCGGCGATGACGCGGTGGGTGTGTTCAAAGGCGATGCCACCGACCATTGGAGGCGTGATGCTGCCATAGGAGAGCGGCCAATCAGGGACGGCGAGCGCGGCGTCTTCCGAGGTAACCAGGGCGCCGGCGGAGAGGAGCAGGACGGCCCAGGCAACTACGAACAGAGCAAACTTGTGGACAGAAGAGTGGTACGTCGCTTTCATGAATTTCGGGCCCCATCCCGAAAGACAGATTATAGCGCATGGATCGCGGAAGAGTTTTGACGGCGACTCTGAACCGAGGGGATTTTAGTATGGAAGGGATGGGGAGGCAAGCGGTAGGGCGGGCATTAGCCTGTCGGGTTTGGAGGGAGGGATGGCTGGACAGGCTAAAGCCTGCCCTACATGGAACTGGCTGACGTGGAGGTCTGGGTAGATTGGGGCTGGATTTCTACGGCGCGGAGGACTAGTTGTTTCAGGCATTCGATGAAGTGGGGGGAATCGCCGACGGCGGGCATCATGCGGTAACGCTGGATGCCGGATTTCTTGGCATCGGCGCGGCCCTCGATATTGATTTCGTGCAGAGTTTCGATGTGTTCGGTGACGAAGGAAATGGGAACGACGAGCATTTCTTTTACGCCTTCGTGGCCAAGCTTTTCGAGGCTGGCGACGAAGGACGGCTCCAGCCACTTGGCCGGGCCAACCTTGCTCTGGAAACAGAGCATGTGCGTGCGCGGCCAGTTGGCGAATTGCTTCGCGCCGTTTTCGGTTACCAGGCGAACGGTCTCTTTGATGTGCCGGGGGTAAGGATCGCCTTTTTCCACCAAACTCATGGGCAAGCCGTGGGCGCTGAAGACCAGATGGATGCGCGAACTATCCGGAAACTGACGCAGGCATTTGCCGATGTTGGTGACCAGGGCCTGAATATAGGACGGGTGATCAAAGAAATGTTCGATGGAGCGCTCCGGCAAATCGTTTCGGGGTTCGCCATAGACGCGGCGCCATTCTTTCAGGCTGCTCAACGTGGTGGCATACGAGTAGTGCGGGTAGAGCGGGAGAAGGACGAGTTCATCGAGGAGGCCGGC